>NZ_CP053661.1 GCF_013177315.1 Thermoleptolyngbya sichuanensis A183
TGTCTGTAGAAACTCACTCTTTGTCCAGTAGATTGTCTTTGCTCATGATTTTAATTAACATCTCTATACGGGCAAATCTTAGCTCTAGGCGATCAATTTTGAGGTCAAAGTCCCTACTCAATTGGTCGAAGCTCACTTGCAACTGCTGATAACTGCGCTGTAAGTGAGCAAAATCACGCTCAGCCGCGTATTCTTTGCGCGCGGCCTCTTTCTGCCTTTCAATAATCTCTTTCAGCTTATTGGCGTAGAAACGAGAAACCCCTAGAAAGGTTCCCCCTATTGAAAGCGCTAGACCGACGATAGTTGCAAAAGTTTCCAGCACGGTTAGGACTCAAGAAAAATACTCAAGCGTGATAGACCAGGGCGGATCGGCAACGTTCCACCGCCAGGGACGGGCAGCTGCTAACAGCAGAAGCCCACCTTCTGAGGCTGAAAAGGCCCGGGGATATTCAACGCGAATCAAGCGGGGTTCTGCTGTTTGCCAAACACGGCAAGACAGCAAAATTACTGTTTGTCCCGGCCCGCCAGTGGTGTAGAGCCTCAGCAAGCAGCTGCGATAACGGAGTGGCCCGGAGTGAGTTAACCGCAATGTGTCGCCCGCCGGATCTCCCACAAAGGTTTCAGGAAAAAAGACAAATTCCAGCGGGGCAAGGTTGATTGTTCCGGCGCTATTCCAGGGCACGGGGTCACAAGTCCAAATCGGTTAAAACGCCGTCGATTGAGGACAGGTAGGAATCAGCGCTCAGACCTTGCTCAATCAGGCAATCCAGGTAGTCGTCTGGGTGAAGCTTTCCTAAAAAAACGTCACGCAAGACGGCTTGACGAGCGCAATACTGAGCGATCGCCGTCAGTCCGTCGGGCACATCTGGGCACAAATCACACCCCGGCGTTAAATCGTCGGGGTGGACTTGAAAATTCAAAAACGGGTTCCACAAAAACACGGCGGCATCTTAGTAGGACGGTGGAATGTAGGAAACCCGACGGTTAGTTTGACCAGTCGTGAAAGCGGTCTTAATTGCGGCGAATTCAGATTCGGGCGTGTCCCCAGCCGCCACCAACCCAAACTGGCTCACAGCGGAATCGCCGCCGTAAGACTTATAACTCCTACCTGTGATCTGGCTAACTCTAGGAGCGCCAGTCCCAGAAATTCCGTAAGTGAACACGGCGCGAGGATTGTAGAAATTGGGAATTTTGAACGCGGTTTCACTTCCGGTAATTGTGGTTTTTACACGGGTTCCCAACGCGCCAGAAATCGTACCCCAGCGGTTTAAATTACTGGCAGCTTCCAGATAGAAATTACTGCCAACGCCCTCCAAGAAGGGACGTGCAAACGTTCTTTGCTGGTCTGGCCGGTTGCCTTGTCGCTCTGGATAAACAGCGCGGTTAGTGCCTCGGAGATAACCAATTAACCGATCGATTTCTTCGGCGCGGCCTCCGCGAAAAATACCGATATAGCGAGAACGGCGGCGGGACATGTGAATTCTTCTCCAAATAGTTGATCCAAGCTTGCCTTATCCGTCGGGCGCTGCACACAGTTAACAAACCCTTAAGGGGTTGTGGGCTGCAAATAACTAATCGTCGCCTCCCAGGTTTGGCACAGACACCAGCGGGTTATTGCGGGCAAAGGGCGTATCAACAAGCGCGATATCTTGCGGCAGACCCCAGACTGAGGCAGTAGCGCGCTGAAACCGAACGCGGGCGGTAGGACGAATTACGGGGCGGCGGCGCGATCGCCCCAAAATTACCGTAGTGCCAGGGTTAGCGGGAAAACTGCGCTCTGAATTGTGAGTAACCACTAAATCTGAGTCGTAAGGGGCTTGGGCACAATCGCAAACTTTGCGAATCAAGCCAATTGCTTCGGATTGGTTAAGTGCGTAAATTTGCAGATTTAGCCCGCGTTCTACGTCTTTGTAAGTCACCAAGACTTTTCCTTTAGTCCACACCCAACCGCTGGAGCTGGGCGCAAATTCAGTTCGGATTCTGAGGGCATGATTCCGGAGATCTGCCTCAGTGAGGGTCAGGCTGGTTTCGTTGCGAATTCGGTAGGAAATTCGGGCACGAACGGGCGCACGTCCAGGGGGCACTCCGCTGGAGTCCTGACGAAAGTAGAGGTGAACACAAGGTGCAAACTTGTGAAGGCTTTGATAATCGTCAAGTGGAACTCCGTAGACAGGGCGTTGGAGATCACGGGCTTTACGGAGGACAAAATAAAAAAGAAGCATTCGGAGAATCGTTTGCAAAGCGCTGTCGTTGTCCGTCAGCCTGCAAGCTGTTCTCAGCGCAGCTCTGGGCGTGGCGATCGAGTCTTCTTCACTGAGGTCTCGGAATTCAGCGTTCACTTCCCGGTTGTAAACCTGACGCAGGGTGGATTGTAGGAATTCCCACTCGCTAAATTCTTCAGGTAGGGGCATCGTCTTCCTCCGGACGGTTAAGGTCTGTTTCTTCGATCGGCGGCGCGGCGCTCTGCCTCGCTCTTAGAAGTTCGCTGCCTGAAACCGCTCTGTTATTTGGTAGATCTCGCTCAATGTCAGGGGCGGATAATTCGAGTTGATTTTTCAGCTCGGTTCGCGCTTGGTTGAAATACTGAATCGATTCATCCACTTCCTGGATAGAGCTGGTGACTTGCACCAAGCTGTTAACCAGGTTTTCTGCTCTCTCAAGCTTGGTAAACAGCTTGTTGTGGAAGTCGGGTGTGGGATTCATCCAGGCGTAAGCCCGCTCGAAAACGACACCATACTTTTTGAGCGCGTTTCCGATTTTGGCAATCCACTGTCCAAGCACTTCTAACGCTTCTAGAATCGACCAGGTTATTGATTGGAAGGCGTTTAGGAGGTTCGCGGTTGCTTGATAAATGCGGTTGAACTTCTGATATTTGAGTTTGATCTCTTCTACCGTCTCATCTCCTAAAACTGACTTGAAAAAGTCTTCTATCGCATTTCCAACCCACTCAGAGGTGCTGATTTTTTCACCGTCGCTATTCTTCAGAAAATCGTCGAACCGTGCAACAGCAAGTATTTGATCGAACCCTGCAAACAGGGTTTCGATGATATCAACGCTCAACATTCGGGCGTTGTGCAGCGTTGTCAAAAACGTTAAGACGTTTAGGATTTTGCCGAGGCCCAGGTTGTCCCACAGACGCTTGAGAAAGTTTCCAATTCCGCCGTTGGGGATTTGCGGCCCAAGCTTCTGATCGATTTCTTCGAGCTTGCGAAGGATCGCCGCGTTACCGCCTAAGTCAGCGCCGCCCAATAGGGCTTGCTCCAATCGCAATAGGCGGCTATTGGCGTTATTGATTCCCTCTAACTGGCGCTGGGCGCAACGATTGCCCCGGCACGGTTCCCCAGGGGTAGTGGGCGGCGGCGGCGGGTTGGGCAGGCCTGACCCACGAGGTTGGGTGACTGGGGTGGGGCGCTGGGCGCTTGCGGTGACGCGGGCCCGCTGCTGCCGGGGAAGTGCGCTGGGAGCGGCACCAGGTAGAACGGGAATAGTGGGAAAGTTGCTGCGTCCTGGCCCTACGCCGCTAGGGGTAGCGTTGCCGGGTGGATAGGCGCGATCGCCCGCCGTTGGTTGCTGCGCACGATCGGGCGATCGCGCTGGTTGTAGTTCCGGTTCGTTTCCGCCAAGGTTGCCGGGGCCGGGTTCCCCGGTGGGTTGCCCGGTCGGGCTGGGCGGGGTTTGGGGGATTGGGTTGGGGTGATATTGATCTGAGGGTGAATTGTTGGGGTTAGAGTTAGGGGCGTTTTGCGGGGTTGGAGCGAAAGGATTTGGGACTAGGGCGGGTTGGGGGACGCTTCCGGGAATAGACAGATTTTGAATCGTGAAACCACGAGGCGGGGCGTTTTGGGCGGCCAGTCCAACAAAATAATTTGTGTTGCTGACTATCACGTTTTCCGATCTGCCGCCACTTGCGTCGCCGTGATACCGCACGCTAACAGTCCAATGGTTCTCTAGGTTTCCATAACTGATGCTGTAGGTTACGGGGCCCCAAATTTCGCTCTCTACCGTTGCGTAGACGGCTTGAGTATTGACCCAATTTCCTGCCGGGGCCTGGTATCTGATCCGGTAGGGCCCAACCTCTTGCCCAATCCGCCCGTCTTGACCCAATACAGGGGGAGAGTTTAGGGGGCGCGACTGGAATGGCACGGCCGGGGCGGGGAATCCCCTACCGCCGCCATTGCCGTTCCCCGGCGGCGCTAGGGGGCGGGGAATCGGCAGTTCTTCTATTTGGCCAGGCAGCGGGGTTCCCGGCAGCGGGGCGTTATTGCCGGGGTAGTAGCGATCGGCGGTAGCGCCCGCCGCGTATCCCCCTGCAAGCCCACCGACTAAACCACCCAGAGTTCCACCTACGGCAGCCCCAGGTGGGCCGCCAAACGCGAATCCCAAACCAGTGCCGATCGCCTGGCCTAATCCCTGGCCTGCAAGGCTGCCCGCGAAGCCCGCCGCCGCGCCGTAGGCAGCTTGACCAATATCTTGGCCCGCCGCAAGGCGCAAACCAAAATCGGCAGCGCCGCCCGCCGCCCCGTAGGCTAGGCGGCCGCGGGCGGCGGCTTGAGGCAGAGACGGCGGCGGCGATCCGGGTGGGGCCGGGATATTGCGGGCGGCGGGCGGCGGCGGCGGTGATCCGGGCGGCTGAAAAAGGTTCCAGTGGGAAGGTAGCGCGGGGCGGGGCGGGGCGGTTGCTGTGATCGCCGCTCTGGCCCCGGAGGTCGCCTGAGTTCGCAGCGCCGGGGAGTTATCCAGGGAGGTTGGCGTGGGTCGGGCGGCGGTGGATCTGGGCGGGCGATTCGGCGGGGTTGGGTTGGGGCGAGGGGATCCCTGGAAGCTTTCAGGGGAAAGTCCTCGCGTTTGGAGTTCTTGAAAAACGCGGTTTCTAACGAAATCGGGCGTTTTAGACTCCTGGACGTAGCGCTCAATCAGCCGAAGCTGCGACGGGGTAGCCTCAGAAAGGGTTTGTTTGAAATCAGCGTAGTTCCGTCGCCGGGTATTCCTAGCAATCTCTTGCAGCGCTTGAGAGCGCTGAGACGCAAGCAGATCCGGGCGCGGTGGCTCTGCGTTGGGGTCAGGCGGCAAGGGCGCGAGAGGAATTTCTAAGCCTCGCGTTCCCGGCGGGGGCGGCCGCATCCAGGAGGGCGTGTCGATTGTGCTGGGAATGCCCTCGCGAGTCTGATAGGCGGCGATCGCCCTTTCTGCCTCCGCTGATTGGGCCAGCAAGTCATATTGCTGGCCGGGCGACAATAGCGCAATGTCCATTTAGTTAATTAGACTTGAACGCTGCGGGGATTGGGGTATTACTGATCTCCTGGACGTATTGCCAGGGCTTGAGGCCGCCCGCTTCATGATCCGGTGAAACTTCCAGCGATAGGCGGATGAGGCGACGGTATTTGTTATCCGCTGCGACGTAAAAAACACCAGATTGGGCGACCCGCTCGGTATATCCCACCCCTTCAATAGCGGTGGCGCTGGGATTCAAGGTTGCCAACAGTTGAGAACACCAGGCAGCAAGTTTTTCTACCGTGTTGATCTGTGAAGGAATATCGCTTGCTAGATTGATCGAGGTCATACTAGTTTGTGTTAATTGAATTGCTACACAAGCTATTAATAAGCTATTAGCTAAAGCAGTTCAATTGCACAGTTTTAGATAAAAGATGGAAACAAGAAAAAACGCCAAACCTATAGGGGTTCAGCGTTTGCGGCGTGTTATTTTACGGCACTGATTTTAGGCATCCCGTTTTCACTATTTTAACCACAGAAAAGTGGGATATGAAAATAAATCGGTATGGGCAAGCTGAGGCACTTTCTAAGAGTGATTTCCAAACTGTGTTAGCGGCAATCGCAAACCCGACACACCGCCTGATTTTTGCAATGTGTTGGTATACATGCGAGCGACCGATCACAATTTTGCGCTTGCGAGTCGATCAGGTTTATAGCGACGCGGCGAGGCAGCTGCCGCTGTCGGTGCTGGTGCTACCCAGCAGCAGCAGAAAGGATAGGGTTACGCGCGAGTGTCCGGTATCGGTGGCCCTGCGTCAGGAATTGAAAGCTTATACGCCGCCGCCGGACGGATTTCTCTTTCCCGGCGCTGGTGCAGAGGGGCATCTCAGCTTTTCGGCTTACTACAAAGCGCTGGCGCGCACTTACGCCAGCCTGGGGCTGCGCGGATACTCCACTTATTCAACGCGGCGCGGTTCGATTACGGAGCTGGCGCGGGCGGGGCTGAGTACAAGGGTGATTCAGCAAGTGTCAGGGCACCGGAGTCTTCAAAGCTTGCAGAGGTATATAGAAGTTGATCCCAGAGTTACCGTCCGAGCGATCGCTCTTCTGTGAACCCGATCGCTGCCTTGACCATTGCTGGACTAAGCCAGAGCAACACCAGGCGGGGCGGCGCTGTCTGGTGTGCTGTCTGCTATGTTTGAAAAGTCCAGCAAGGGGGGCCCTTTCTGGAGAACAAGAGTCTAACCCCGCCGGGACTGATTGATCAGTGCCCGGCGCTTTGTTTGAGTAGGGTCACGCTGGGGCGTTGCTCCAAGTGTTAATGAGCGCAGCGATCGCCGTCGGGGATTCGCCCCGGCGCATCCACCGGCACACTTCGATCGCCCGCCCCGTCGCGATGGGGCTGTTAGTGTTGCCGCCAGGAATATGCAGCGAGTAGGCAACATGGCGGCCGCCATTGCATAGATAGCGGTAGTACAAATGGGGCGATCGCCCCGGCACGATATAAACCGCGTCATGGAAACCGTGATCGTAAACACGGCTGTACAAGGGTTTGCGCTTATTGCGGGGCATGATAGCGGCGGTACTCGATTTGATCGTAAACGATCTGATCGTAAACCAGCTATAGCGCGTTTACGATCAGATCGAGGCAGTCACCAAGTCTCGATGGGCGACCCGCGGCGGCGGCCGCCGCCTAGTGTCGGGAAGCGGCCTGCCACAGCATGGCATATAGAAACACCAAAGCCCGACGGCAACCCGTCGGGCTTTCTTCGGTTCCCCTATGGGGCATTTGAATCAGTGACCCTTAGCCAATTTTCTAGGGCTTGAATCTCCGTCCGAACATCTAAAAGCTGGGTTTCCAGCATCCTCTCATGCGACTTGAGACGGCTTAGGAGTCGCTTAAGGATTCCCCCTGAATTGGCGACTCCAGTTTGATTTCCCCCCTCCCAACCTGCTCCAGCAATTCCCCCACCGACAGATTCAGGGATTCTGCCACTTCCTCTAATCCCTTTTTCCCGGTCGGAGTTATCCCCGTACTGATTTGAGCGCTTTTGGGTTCCCCTCTTTTCAGGTGTTCGGTCTTTCTGCGGCCAGCCATCGCTTTTAACCACTTGAATACAACCCTAATTGTAAATATTTCCCAGGATAACTCTAGCTTTATACTAGTATAAAGCTAGAGTATTGTGCTATTTACTAGTATATGTTCCGCTATTGGAGTGGGATTTATTCCGCTTCACGATTGAATCGTTCGGCTTGAAATGGGGGTTTTGACCAATGCCCAAAATTAAGCGCCAGGCGGTGGAAGTGCTGCCGCCCGGCTGGAGGATATACCGGGTGATTGACGGTCGCTGGATTGAGATCGGGTCTTACGTGTGGCGGGCCGATGCAGAGCGAACCTTGCGCTTTCTGAACCGAGTAACGCCGTATTGCTCCTATGTTCTGGCGTGGTGTGATGCGTCGGGTTGATTTTCCACCGTTCATTTATCCCGGCGGCGCTTGGATTTTGAGCGTCTGGATTGAAGGCGAATATCTGTCAATTCGTCATTTTGTGTTTTTGGGTCAAGCAGAGCGGGTGGCTGACTGGCTTGAAAAGCTACTGCCTGACCTGAAAATCAGGATTCACTACGCTTAAAAAAACGGCGGGGCAAAGGATTGATGCTCTACGGGTAGCCTCTCCCCTACGGGTTTGAAGTATCGCCTGGTGCATGGCGATCGCCCGAAGTGTTGGCCGTTTGAAATCCCGTACTAAAGCTCACAAAGCGACTACTAAAAAAAAGCTGACACTATCCAGGCTGGAAAGGGCGATCGCACCAATTGCGCCGGGCGATCGCCCCAAACCAGCCCTAGCGACTACAAAGCAGACACTAGGAGAATTATGACTGGTTTAAAAAGGGCGATCGCCCCAAATTACATACAGACCGACTTGTTTGATAATTCAGCGCTGATTGAAGAAATAGCCAATAGCGTGCTGGCAGACTGCCAGCGCAAGGGCATAGACCCGCGCTATCTGCTGCTAAATCTCTGGACTGCTGAGGCGATCGAGCGGCTTGATAAACTGCCGGAAAATATGCGGTTTGAGTATATTACCCGTCTGGCCGATCGGTTCTTTCCAGGGCTTGAGAGAGTATCAGGGGTTGGAGGTTAGGTGATGGGTGAGAAGAGACTGCCCTATTTTCACGACTGGGAACGCGCCGTCGCTAGGGAACTGGCAGAGATTCAGTTTTTGCTCAGTTCTGGTGTGTTTGAAACAACAGCCGATCTATGCGATCGGCTTCAGAACACAGAAAAGGCAATCAGAGAGCAATATAGCGGACTGGTAGACTATCACGCCGATCCGATTGCACCAGGGCCACCAGATGATTTTTGGCAGATGAAATGACAATTTCGAGACTTTCAGTTTGCACAAATAGAAACGCCTGACGAGTCCGCTTGACGTAGCGGACGAAACGTAAGCCAACCGGCTTGCGTCGCGGCATACGTCCAAAGTATCCGCCGTGAAAGTGGAAGCCTTTTAAGTCTAGCGGGAACCCGCTTGGAACCTTAAGACACTAGTAGGCAGCCAAGCAAAAGGGCACCCTTTTAGTCTAAAGGGCACCCTTTCACGCTCTCATTCTGCCTACCTTGAAACCAAAGTGGGAACCCGTTAGGGCACCCTTAGACACTAGCAGGCAATTGCAGAATGAACCGATTCATCACCTTGGGCTTGGATGTTTCCAAGTCTAGCGCGACCTATTGTTTACTTTCCGAACTACCGGAGAATCCCAAGACGTTTGCCAGTCGGCAGCGTCCCAAAAAAATTGAGGCGACGGAAGCGGGGCGGGCTGAATTGCTTGCTTTAAAGTTTGAAGTTGCTATTTTGGAACCGACCGGGGCCTATTCGCGAATTTGGCGGCACTGGTTGCGCCAGGCGGGGCGGGAATACCGTTTAGTGGGTCACTGGGAGCTGAAAAGCTACCGTGAAGGCTGGAAGTTTGCCAGTAAGACCGACAAGCTAGACGCGATCGCTCTGGCAATGTATGGACTGGAGAGGCGCGATCGCCCAGGCGCGTTCCTTTTAGAGCGAGATACCACGCTCTCCGACTTGGTGCTTTTGCACAGTCACTTAAACCGTCAAAAAAACGGGTTTCAGAACAATTTGAGGCAACGCTTGACCTACGAAGCGCCGGAGCTGGCGGGGCGGCGCTGGGCAAGGAATTGGGGCGGCGGAGTTCCTGGAGCTTTGCGGGCGATCGCTGGAGAACCCACGCCAAAGTGGGAAAGAGAATTGAGCGAAAGCGTGGGGACGGGAATAGGAGTTGACGCGGCGGCGCTGGCCAGAATTCTGATCGCCATAGAGGTGGAAGAAATCGCCGTAGAGCAGGCGATTGAAGCTGAGTTAGAAAAACCTCAATACGACCGCTACATGCGAGCAGCAGCAGGCTGCGGATTTAGTTTGTGGCTCTCTGCAAACCTAATCGGCTCGATTTATCCTTTTGAGCAATTCTTGGAAGGCGGGCGGCGGCGGATTGTTCACCAGCACACCAGAGAAAACAACGTCAGGGTGAGAAAGGATGAGTCCCTGAGGGCGTTTAAGCTAGCTTGCGGAATGGGTTTAGTCTGGGTTCAGTCTGGCGACTGGGAAGGGTACGTAGCGGGCGGCAACGGCGCGGCGCGGACGGCTCTAAGGAATTCAGTAGCCAGCGCCTATTTGCTTGATAAAAAGGCGCAAAAACAAGGGGGTGAGGGTGATTCAGACTTCAAGCTGGTGAAACACAAATACGACAATAAGGGGTATATGGCGATCGCCCGCCGCTGGATAGAGCGATACTATAAAGCCCTGGTTATAGAGTTCGGAGCTTAGAAAACAAGAGGGCGATCGGAATGCGATCGCCCTCTTGTTTATATGCGATCGCCCTCTTGTTTACATTAGATTTCTACAAACCGTAGACTAAGGCAGGCGTAACGCGAAGGAGACTCGGTTACAGGTCTTGAAACCAGACACGCAGGATCAGCGATCGAGTTCCCTCCAATCGTATCGCGTTGGCTGGAGGATCAGGCTGCAACTATACCGATCGCCAAGTGCCGTGGAAGCCGATGGGGACGACGCTGGGCAGCCCCAGCCGACAGATAGGGCCCGCTTCTAGACGATCGCCCGCGTAGATCCAGACCTCGCTCTGGTGGCAATCGCCATCGTAGACCACCGTCAGCAGCCAGCCCTGAGTGGGATGCTCTGGATCGGGCGCAAAAATTGGCTCCACGACGTAGCGACGGGGCCCGGCGGCGGCGACAGTGAGCGTGTCGGTGGTGTGGTCATAGCGGGCGATCGCCCCAAATAGCTCTCCTTGCTCCTCCGCTTTCGGCAGGTGAACCGTGAGGTAGGTGTGCTGCCAGGGCTGCCCCACGTCTCTCGGCGCAACGGTGGGAAACTCGCAGCCCCGCTCCACCACGGCGCTCATGCCCAATACTTTGGCGGACTGTGGATCGAGGCGCAGTTCCCATAGGGTGCCCGTGGTGCGGGTGGTGGTGCAGCCTGTGGCGACTTCCTTGAGGAACTGATTCGTTGAAAAATCGGGATAGCGCACCAGATTCAGCAGGATGTCTCCCGCTGCCGTTTCTGCGCCGTTGCCCAAGTGCCACTGAAACCAGGGTTCCGCCTCGCCCCGGCTGATCAGGCTCAAGCGTTCCCGGTCAAAAATCCAAATCTGTGTCCCCATCTCCGGCTTCCAGGCAAAGGCATCGCTGGCGCTTTGTAGATTCAGCAACAGCGGCAGCGCCCGAATCCGCACCGGATTCACCAAAAACACGAGGTATCGTCCCGCCAGCACAAAGTCATGCACCAGCGGAATGCCCTCTAGCGGAATCGCCGCCCGCCGCCTCACCGTGCCATCTGCTGCACAGCGATAGAGATTTAGCACGGCGCTGCGCCCAAAGGACACGCCAAAGTTAAAAATTTCTCCCGTGCGGCCGTCGCGCTTAGGATGGGCCGAAAAGGGCAGCCCGTCCAGTCCGTGGAGGTTCTCCGCGCCGAGGGTTTCCAGGGTTTCCAGGTCGAGCGCGTGGGGCAGTCCGGCTTCCCACAGCGCCAAGAGGCGATCGCCCAGCGCCAAGACGGAGGTATTCGCCACGTTTTTGGGCAGCTTGCCAAATCGAGTCCACAGCGGCCCTGGCGGGGTCATGCCATAATTCCCAAACAGCAGCCGTCCCGCCGCTTCCTCTGCCCGATAGCCCGCCGTTTGCACATAGCGATAGGTGGCCGTAGCCGCGCCCTTGGCAAACCGCACTGCCAGAATCGCACCATCGCCGTCGAACCAGTGCCCCATGCGCTGCCCGCCGCGCTCCAACCGCCCTGGCCCGTTGCGATAGAGCGTGCCTCGCAGTCCGCCAGGAACCCGCCCCTCCAGAACGGGCAGAGGCGTGGGCAAGAATTCCTGGGCCGTGTGCAGAACCGCTGCGGCCCAAGCGGGTGAGGAGGTTGGGGAGTGGAGACTGGGAGAAACGGAACGCATAATCGCTGAAGGCTGCTAGCGATAGCGTAGCGTACTCGTGGGATACGGGGCGACTGGCAGGCTGCCCAACGGGCGATCGCCCGCTACTGCCCTTGATGATGCCCTCCCTTGATCATCCTCTACGGAGATTCCCCTTTATTATTTTTAGTATTCAACCCAGGGTTCCTCCACCAAGTCCGCTGAGTCCGCAGGCGCGTCATCTGGATCATCCCCAATCGCGGCTGGTGCTGCGTCTGGGGCGGGTTCGCTCAGGTTGGCATCCGCCGCAGGAACAGGCGCTTCGACTGGGGCGATCGCCCCTTCAGCAGGGGGGGCCGGAGTCATGGGCGGAGTCACGTCTGGCTGAACGATGGGGCCGGAAATCGCCTTGGCAGGTTCAGGAGCTTTGCGGGTTGGAGATGCCTCGGCTCCGCTGGGCAAGATGGTGGGCGAGAGGGGTTCCTCGGTGGAATAGTCGATAAAGCTATCGCTAGGCGTGTTACCCGGATCGGCGGGCGTGTCGGTGAAGGACTTGGCGGGCGCGTCGGAGGGCGAAGCGTCAGGAGATGCCGGGAGGGGAGCCTGACGATCCAGAATAATTGGTGTCTTGAGCGGCTGGTCAAATAGAGCCGAGGCTTGCTCCAGATAGCGCAAGATCTCCTGGCCTTTGTCTGCGGGGGCGATCGCCGCTTTGTTTTGCTTCACCTGCACAGGCAAAAACTCCAGTCGCATCTGTTCTTCCCGCAGCGACACCTTCAGCATGGCGGTGTTATAGTCGGCTGGCTCAGTACTCGTAGATTGGTCGGGATTTTCTGTCTGAAAAATAAAATCCCCCAGGGAGTAGGCGATCGCCCGTCCTTTGTAAATTTCTGCCCCTTGCAGCACGGTGGGATGATAGCCCACAACGAGATCGGCACCGTGGTCAATTGCAAACCGACAGAGCCGCACCTGGCGATCGCTCGGAAAGCTGGCCAACGCCTCGCCCCAGTGATAGTTCACGACCACCCAATCGACCTGGCTGCGAATCGCGTCAATATCTTCGGCAATTTGCTCCTCCAGCGCCGGATTGGTGCCCGCCCGCCAGAAGCTCGCCGCCTGCAAGTCTGAATCGCTGTAGCCCAGGTAGGCAATACGCTTGCCCCGCACCTCCACAATTTCGGGCTGGCGGGCTTCGCGGCGGTTTCGCCCCGCACCGACCGGACGTAGCCCCTGCTGCTCCAGGGTTTGAATCGCCTGCCTGATCTGAGCAGCAGGCGTATCTGCCGACCCGGTTCCCGCAACGCGATTTCCCGCCGCCGCATTCACCGCTGCCACGTTCACCATCGTCAGCCCCGCATTGGGCAAGGGCGACGGTTCCGCCGCAACGTCTTCTAACATAGGCGGATCGAGCCGCGTCAGCAGCACATCGGGATAGGGATAGGGCGTAGGAGCCGCGTCTGGCACGGGGCCATACAGCGAGGGCACGCGGAAAGGCGACTCGCTGCTAAAGGCCAGCGTTACTGTGGTGGGGTCGGGCACGGTAGAGAGGTCAGACGCGGGCCGCAGCACGGGAATCCGACCGGTGGACGTGGCAATCGTGGGCGTGCCCGTCAGCAGGGACACCGGATCGAGTCGGCGCATCAGTTCTACACCACAGCCCACTAAAAAGATGGCGGCGGCTGTGGTTGCCATGCGGCCGACCTGAGACGGGCTGACCCGTTCTGCCATGTCCACCAGCCGATCGACTGTGGTATTAAACGCCTGCACCGTGGCATCCATTGCCGCATCGAAGGTTTGCACGGTGGCCAGACCCCACGCCTGCCAGTCGGGCAGGATCAGCGTCACCGTCGGCCAGTCTATGCGGGGCATTTCTACCGAAATGGGCGGAATGTGAACCGTTGGAATGTGAACGGCTGGAATTTGCACGGTTGGAAGATGAACAACGGGCAGCGCCACCCGTGGCAGCGTTGCTTCGACGGGACGGAGCGGTCGACGCTGAGCAGCCTTGCGGCGGTGCGGGCGGACTGCGCGACTGGGATGAACCACCAGCGCGTTTGGGGGAACGGTTGCCGGACGACGCGGGCGAGCGGGCCGTGCCACCAGACGTTCGGCAACCTGCTCAGGGGCAAGCTGCACGGGGGTAGGCTGCACAGGGGTAGGCTGCACGGGGGCAAGGGTTCGGCGGCGCGAAGAAGATGTGCGGTATGGCGATCGCCCCATCGGTTGTCGCTGAGTCCTGCGGCGCGGCGCACTTGCCAGAGGGGGGGCAGGATTTGGCGCGGGCGCAGCGGCCAGCCGAAAGGACTGATCCCAGCGGATATCGGCAGACCCCATGACGCGCCCCAGCACGCGCACGCCTTCGATCAAGTTGGAGTTGAGCCGAACGAGGCGGCTGCAAATGAAGCGATTGAGGCGATCGCGCTCTGGCTCGCGGAAAAACTCCACCATCACCAGCA
The DNA here is from genome assembly GCF_013177315.1 of Thermoleptolyngbya sichuanensis A183. Taxonomy (NCBI): domain Bacteria; kingdom Bacillati; phylum Cyanobacteriota; class Cyanophyceae; order Oculatellales; family Oculatellaceae; genus Thermoleptolyngbya; species Thermoleptolyngbya sichuanensis. The sequence continues at coordinate 14,111 of NZ_CP053661.1, forward strand.
GCCAGCCGGGCCGATCCAGCGCAACCCGGGCGTAGATATTTTGTGGCACAAGGTAGGTGTTCAACCAGTAGGCGATCGCCCGAAAATCTCCGGCTCGCGCCAGTTGCAATACAGACGGTTGAGATAAGGTATCCAAGTCCATAGCCATTTCAAAACATCTTTGAGGGTTCAACCAAATAACCGCCCGCCGCGCCGACCGAAGCCCGGTTTAGCAGATCGCTTGTTTCATCGAACAAGAGTACCCACAGTGTATCGAAAGAAGCGGAAACTTAACGAATTTTGTCTGTGATCAATATCACCCATAGTCTGCGTTTAGCATCACGGGCTAGGAGCGATCGCCGTCAAGCCAAGAAATACTGAAGTCCTTAACATTAAGATACTTAAGAATAGATTTTCCCGTTTCTAGAAGATTTTGGTGAAGCGCACTAGTTACGCCCTAGTACAGTTGAACTTGAACTCATTTCAAGTTTCATGTCAAATTGCACCTCAGGTTGCGCTCAGGGTATCCGCCCAAGTCCCCCTACTCAGCTACCAAGAACTCGTCATGGCTAATCGTGGTTCTATGATTGATCGGCTCGTCCGCTCCGCGCTCCAGACTGGCTGCTTGAGCGTCGAATCCGAAGGCTTGATTCGCCAATTGCTGAATAGCCAGTTGCAGAGCGAAGTAGACCTGAAAGCGCTACAACTGCTCCATAGTGCCGTGCAGCAGGGGCGAGTGCAGCGGGAAGCGCCGGAATCTGTTGCACCGCCGGGGCTGTAGCGATCGCCCATCCAGTTCTGGCAGACTCTTGGCGCTGGCTTTAGAGCGGTTTTAGCGCGAGCGATACGCCATGTCTTGGTGTTTGCGTCTAGAATCTGCGGTAAGTTTTAGCTGCGATCGCCCTGATGCCTCCGATGTCCCCGATGCCCGACTCCAACTCATCGCCGCGCCCGCCAGAGCGTCCTCTATCGTCCGATGCTGCGCCTGATTTGACGGTTTCTCTTGCTTCTGCTGCCAGCAACGACGAAGACGAGGTGGCCAAGCTCCCCCGCACGGTTACACGGCTGGCCAGTCCCAGAGAGCGCGGGCTAATCACGGTTGACCGGGGCAATCAATATGCCCCCATGCGGGCTGAGGAGCTAGAAGCGCTGCCCGCCGGACAGCAAAAGCCTGTGCTGATCGCGCTGGCTGTGGCAATCGCCGTAACGCTAGTGGGACTAGTCTTTAACCTGGGCTGGCTAGGTATTGTTGGGTCGCTAGTGGCGCTGCTGCTGTCAGTTCAGGTGGTTTGGGAAGATCTCTATGCGGTCTTTCGAGAAATGCTGTCGGCTCGACAGCAGGTGTTGGCGATCGCCCTGGTGGGGCTGAGTGTTGGGCTGGTCGGGCTAGTGCGGTTTAGCCCCCTGGGAACCTGGATGAGTGCCTGGGCGGCGCAGCTAGATTGGGATGCTGTGGGTGCGCTGGGCGAGGTTTTTGGAGCGATCGGGCAGATCTTAATTGCCGTGATTGCGGTCTATGTGGCCTGGCGGCAGTATGTGATTTCCAAAGACCTGACGATTCAGCAAAACCTAATCACCCAGCAACAGACTATCGACTCCTACTTTCAGGGCATCTCTGAACTGGTGCTGGACTCTGAGGGGTTGCTGGAAGATTGGCCCCAAGAGCGGGCGATCGCCGCTGGACGCACCGCCGCGATTCTCAGCAGCGTTGATGCGGGCGGCAAAGCCAAGGTGATTCGGTTTCTATCGCGATCGCGCCTGTTGACCCCGTTAAAGCGCGATCGCCTGCTGGGCCGCGCCATCCTGGACGGGGCTGGCGGCTACGAAGAAGACCGCACCTTCGGCGTGCGCGTGATTGATTTGGGGGTGATGCTGGCGGGGGCGAACTTGGCGGGCACCGACCTGCGCTGGACTGATCTCAGCGACGCAAACCTAATCCGCGCCAACCTCAGCGATTGTGACTTGGTAAAGGCAAACTTTTCCCGAACCATTCTCTGCGAAGCGAGTTTGGCAGGAGCAGACTTGCAAAGCACTCGATTCTTCTACGGTTCTGCCAAAACTGCTACCCCCCGCAGCCGCACACACCCGCCCGACTACACGACAGGAGCCTACACGGGCGCAGTAATCGAAGATGCCGATTTCACCAATGCCACCCGCATGTCTGAGGAATTGCGATGGTATTGCTGCACCTGGGGCAGCGAAAAAACCCGCGCTACGATTCCCGGTGGCTGCGAAGGGATTCCCAATCTGCTGGATGCGTCCCGCTAGTAGCAGGGGGACTGAAACCGGGGCGATCGCCCTCCGCGCTCAAGCGGCAGATTTTTTGAGAAGATCTTCACCTCCCTGCTTCCCTGCTAAAATAGCAAATCATCAATACGAATGATGCCTGTCGGGGAGTTAGCTCAGTTGGTAGAGCGCTGCGATCGCACCGCAGAGGCCAGGGATTCGAGTTCCCTACTCTCCATTCCCGAAACGCAATTCCAAGACTACTGCATGGCCGATTCAGAGGCGTTTTGCAGGAGAGCTTGGAGGCATAGGGCCTGTAGACCTAGGCACTGCTTTAAAGCTCTCTAGGTCATTGATTGCCCTGAGTCAATCTCCCTCCTTCAAAAGGGGGACTTCCGGAGTGGCTCGGCTCGGTTCCCCCCTTGTTAAGGGGGGCTAGGGGGATCAAAGGGTTTTAAAACACGCCCTAGGGCTTGGAGGCATAGGGCAAGGACTGGTAGGCGATCGCCCGCTGCCTGGGGTTGCCCGGTTCGTTCTGCCTTACCTTTCGCTTTGTCACCAAGATATTGAGCGATGTAAACCGATTTCAACTTTGGTAAAAGGGTTTCCAAATCTAAATAGGTTAGTGTTAGTTTAAATGCAGGCACAAATCTGGTTAAGAACCCAGAGAAACAAAACTTTTTGGAGATGAGCGTTGTGCCTCCGGCTTAATCTCCGGCATCACACTCGATGCGATTAGTCTTTACATCCTACAGTCAGAGCGAGTCGTACATTTCAAGTTGCTAGACCGCTATCTACAGTCCGAAGGTCAGCAGCAAGTCAATGTCACTCCATAGCTTCAACACCTTCTATAGAGGTTGGGTGAAAGGCTAATAAGCAGGAGCTTTGTGATGGCTTCTGGTCAACCCTTAGTAAATCGAACTGAGCTTCACTGACAACTACTTCGTATAGTTTTCAACTAGTGGCTGATGCTGTTCAGCTAGGAGAGTTCATTCAGTTTTGATCCGATCAATCTGATCGAGATCTAAGTTCAAATCGAGTTCAAGTTCAATTGGAACCGTTCAATTTGGTTCAGTGTTCAAGTTAAGTTGAATCCAGAAAGAGGGGGCTAGTCACAAATGTCTAGTCCCCTTTTACGTGCTTTGATATTTTCTATTTAATATTTGCTTTTATATTTGCTCGGTGGCGATCGCTGCGGCCCTAAGCAATCCGAATCGGGGCTGCCTTCATCAAGGTTGCATTCGCAAAGGCTACATCCGCAGCGATCGCCCCTTAGCTCCCTGACGAGAGCAGTCCCAAGTTCGCCAGCAGAGTCGATACCTTATCCACCAGCGAATCCGCCTGCACCCATACCGACACTGACCCACCGTTGCAGCGAAACTCGCCCCAGCCATCCGCATTCGTCTGCACTGGCTCTTTCACATGTTCGGTAATGTCGTAAAACACGGCATTAGATTTACCCACTTCCATCCATTTGCTGCCACCTGGGCCATCGCTCATGATTACGGCCAGGGCGCGGGGATGCGCTTCGTTTCCTAGACGAGTCCAGCCGATTACGTCTTCATGGTCAAAATAGGTATACTGCTCGCCGTAGGCAAAGTGCTTGCGGGCAAACAGCAGCTTATCCAGAATGTCTTTGTGGCAATCCATCCAGATTTCATACTCGTTGCCGTCGCGCCCTTTGTCTTTGTAATGGGCACCGTAGTAGTCGGCATAAAACACGCAGGGATAGCCCTCCGCCCGCAGCAAGATCAGCGCGTAGGCCAACGGCTTGAACCAGTTTTCAACAGGAGATTCTAGCGCTTGGAGCGGCTGTGTATCGTGATTGTCTACAAAAGTGGCAGCCAGCAGCGGCACCTGCTGCATTAAGGTGTTGTCCAAGATTTTCCGCATGTCATAATAGCCACCTGCCTTGCTCGCTTCGTAAAAGTTGTAGTGCAGCGGCACATCAAACAGCGAGAGCCGACCTTCGGTGTTGGCCAGATACCAGTGCAGTGTGCCCAGGTCTTTGGTCCAATATTCACCCACGGCAAAGAGGCTGCGCTTGGCGTAGGCCTCTAGATGATCCAGCCAGTCGTTGAAAAAGTCGCCGTGGATGTGCTTGATTGCGTCTAGGCGGAAGCCGTCTACGCCTACGGTGTCCAGCGTCCACTCGCCCCAATACTTGAGTTCGCCGCGCACTTCTGGGTGGGTCATGTCCAGGTCGCAGCCCATGAGATAGTCGTAGTTGCCGTGAGCTAGCTCTACTTTGTCCTGGAAACTTTTGTCCTTAAAGCGATAGATCTGATAGCGCCCTGGCTGATACATATTGTGATCCACCGAGTCGAAGTGCCACCAGCGCCACTTCATGCTGGAGTATTTGTCGCCTCGACCGGGAAAATCGAACTGTGTCCACACTTTAATTTTTTCAACGCCGCCGACGGCCGCTAGGCGGTTGTCGGAATCTACAGGCACCGCTTCTACTTCTTCTTCTGCATCGCCGCCCATTTTGTGGTTAAACACAACATCGGCGTAGATTTGCAGTCCGGCCTCTTTGGCTGCTTTGACGGCGGCCAGGTATTCGTCTTTTGTGCCGTATTTGGTGCGGATGCTGCCTTTCTGGTCAAACTCACCCAGATCAAACAGGTCGTATACGCCATAGCCGACATCGTAGCCGCCGCCGTTTGCTTTGTAGGCTGGCGGCAGCCAGAGAGCCGTAAAACCTGCTTTGGCGATCGCCCCTGCGTCTTGTTGCAGCGTTTTCCAGAGGGTGCCATCGGGTGGCAAATACCAGTGGAAATATTGCATGAAAACCCCGTTGTACTCAGTGCTGGGGTTTTTATGGGATAGCTCCGCAGCGTTCTGGTTTAGCCAATCGATGACGGAGCGCTTGGCTTCTTCGAGAATCTCCTTGCTAAGCTGCGTACCCAGAGCCTTAAACTGTTCACGGAGTTGCTGAAATGTGCTGTTACTCATAGGGCATCCCGATTGAACCTCTGCGAAAGGGGCGGTTTTTTAGATACGGCATTTCCTTGCGGGGTGAGGTCAGCGCTGGGCTAAAAGAATAAGGGGGTTGCGGACTCCCCACAAACCTTGCTGGCTTTGGAAAAGCTCTAACAGGATTAAAGAATACTATCGTGAGCCGGAGCCTGTCGGTTGTGATGGTCAGCACGGTGCGGGGGTTGGGGCGGTAGAGAGAGGGAAGCGGCTACCAATATTCCCCAAAATTCCAACACTCCAATACGCCCTTTTCCCAGTGCCTTTTGTTATATCATCGGCTCGATATCATCGGCTCGTCTCCCTCACTCCCAACTCTTCCTTCCAACTCCTGATGCTCTACCTGCTGCGGAACCCAAGCCTGATCTGGAACCTGACACTGGAACATTTGCAGATGACGCTGGCAGCGCTGGCGATCGCCGTTCTGGTTGCCCTACCCGTGGCGCTCTTGGTGACGCACTATCGCTGGCTGTCGGTGCCTGTGCTGGGCGGACTGGGCATTTTGTATACGATTCCGAGTCTGGCGCTGATTATCTTTCTGGTGCCTGTGTTTGGGCTAAATGCGCGGTCGGTCATTGTGGCGATGGTGCTATATACGCAGGTGATATTGGTGCGAAACCTGGTCGTAGGGTTGGAGGGGATTAAGCCGTCGGTGCTGGAGGCGGCACGGGGTATGGGCATGAGTCCTTGGCAGCGCTGGTGGCGGGTGCAAGTACCGCTGATTTTGCCAATTTTTCTGGCGGGGCTGCGGCTGGCGGCCATTGTGGCGATCGCCATTGCGACCATTGGCGCAAAGTTTGGTGCAGGCGGACTGGGGACGCTGCTGTTCGACGGCATTGCCCAGAGCCGCTACGACAAGATTTGGGCAGGGGCGATCGCCGTTTCCCTGTTGGCCTTTGCCATCAACGCCCTACTGCTCTCGCTGGAATGGGCCACCAGCCCCACGCGCCGACTCCAGCGCCGCATCGGGCGGCTGAAAGCAGGGTTCGGGGTTCGGAACTAGGCCCCTTAGCTCACGGCTGCTTCGATCACCGGATGATAGAAAAAGGCGATGCCGAGAATGGCGTAGGTCGCCAGCAGCAGCACGCCTTCCAGCCAGTTGGACTTGCCATCGGAGCTAATCGAGTTGGCGATCAGCACAGCCACGGCCACCGCGACGACCTCAAACGGGTTGAAGTTTAAATCCATCGGCTGATGCAAAATCAGCCCCGCCAGCACCAGGATCGGCGCGACAAATAGGGCAACCTGCATACTGGCCCCCAGCGACACGGAAACGGACAAATCCATCTTGTTTTTGATGGCCACGACGACCGCTGCCACGTTCTCAGCGGCGTTGCCAATAATCGGCAGCAAAATCACGCCTGTAAATAATTCCGTGAGTCCCAGCTTGCTGGTTGCCACCTCCAGCGACCCCACCAAAATTTCTGATTCCAGCGCGATAAAGGTCGTTGCGCCCAGCAGCACTGCCGTCCACAGCACCGGGTTGGGCTTGTGGTCGCTGTGTTCTTCGTCGTGGGTGGTTCCCGCTTCACCTTTGAGATCTGCCACGCCTACGTCATACAGATAGCTGTGCGTTTTCATGGAAAACAGCAGCGTCAGCACGTAGACCACCATCAACACAATTGCCACCGCGACGGATAGCTTCTGCATCAGCGGCTCTGAAATACCCGACGAGGTATAGTTCACCGCCGTTGGCAGCAGCAGCGCGATCACCGCTAGGTTCATGGCTGACGCATTCACCCGCGCCAGCACGGGTTGAAAGCTCTGCTCCTTGTACCGCAGTCCGCCCAGCAGCATGGATAGCCCCATGACTAGCAGCAGGTTGCCAATAATCGAACCTGTGAGGCTGGCTTTGACGACTTCTACCAGACCAGACCGCAAGGCGGCGATCGCAATAATTAATTCTGCTGCATTGCCAAACGTCGCATTCAGCAAGCCGCCTAGCGATGGCCCTACCACCACTGCCAGTTCTTCGGTCGCCGTGCCCATCCAGGCCGCCAGCGGCAAAATGGCCAGACACGCCAGCGCGAATTGCACCAGTTCTCCCCAATGAAACACGTAATGCGAGAGCAGCGAGATTGGCACGAAAATGAGCAAAACTGAAAAGATTAAATTTTTAGTACTCATGCAAGCGTCCTGGACGGCTTTTGACAAAGGATAACAAGAGAGATAACAAGAGATAAGAGGGCGATCGCTCGACCCAATCAAGCGGCATTCAGCCACGGCATTAGGTCACACTCAAGGCGAGCAAACCGTAGCGAGCAAACTGTGATTAAACCATGACTGAACTCGTCCTCCCAGAATCATAGGGGTTTTCCGCATTTTGGGAACCTGGGTTAGGATCTAGGCAGTTTTTACAAAAGTCAACAATCTTTCACTCTTCGCTATGACAGTCGTTTACCCCCGCAAGCTGCAAAGCTCCCTGGGCAGCCTCAGCGCCCGTGACGTGATGAAACAAGTGGTTCGAGATCGCGACATACACCTGATCACGCTCAATCGCTATCGCTACAGCGAACAGCGGAGTTGCAAAGACCTGACTACCTTGATCGAACAACTGGATGGGAAGCCCGCCGAACTGGTCAAAGACCTATCGCGGCATGTGTCGGACGAAGCTCGCCACGCCATGTGGCTGACAGATTTGCTGGTAGACCTGGGCAGCAGCGTAGGCACGCCCCCCGGTATGTCCTACATCGAAGAATTTGAGCGGTTGCTCGATCAGGAGTCGCCTAGCCCTGAGAGCCTGGATGACTTTGTGATTTCATCGTTGGCGGCCATTAACGTGACCGAAAAGCGCGGCTGTGAATACTTTTCGGGTCATATCCACGCCCTCAAGCAAGCACCGCAGACCGAGGAAAACGTCAAGATTCGGGAAACCCTGGAGCGCATTCTGCCTGAAGAAGCCGCCCACGTCCGCTGGGGCAACCGCTGGCTAGCCCAAATGGCTGACAAAAGCCCGGAGCATCGCGCCAAGGTCGAACACGCCAAACGCAAACACGCCGCGATTGAGCAAGCTGCGTTTGAGTCGGGCATGGACATTACCGCCGGGGCTGAGCTGCGTCGGGTGGGTCATTTGCTGGATATTGCCAACACCCTGCCCGCGTGGCAGCGCCCGCAATATCTGATGGAGCGCCTGCCCCAAAGCCTGCTGTCGCCCGACCTCCAGCGCACCCGCCTCGACGCGATCCAGCGAGTCTGGAACCGCGATCCGCAGGCATTTGTGGAACGGTTTGTGCCGATGTTCCTGAGCGGGCTGACGCGGGATGTCAATGGCAAGAAGCCGCAGCCTAACAAGGCTAGTGCTGCCAACGCTGCGGCCAATTAGTGCCGTTGGGCACACAGGACTTATCGCAAGCGCGGAAGTCCAAGCACAGTGACTAGTACAGTGAACCGGCATAATTTGGGCGATGCGGACGAAGCGTTTGGACTGCCCTCTCTGGGCAAGCGCTTGGATGAATCCCTGAGAAACGGTGTCCAGCGCTTCGTCTTTAGTTTTGTTGCCAGGCGGGGCGATCGCCCCCTAATCCCCAACCACCTACCCTTCCACCCCCGCTTTTTCTGGTAGGGTCGCTTGCAACTTTAGGCAATTGCGCCCGCTTACCTGGAGGCGGTATTCTACCTTGTCCATCAGGCGATTCAAAATCAGCCAGCCATAGCCGCCATCCTGCATATCATCTGGGGCAGGCGGCAGATAGGTGGAAAGGTCGTAGCCCTGGCCATGATCCCAGATTTCCAGGTGGATATCTCGATCGATTAGCTCTAGGCGAATCAGTACGGGCAGATTGGGCTGGTTGCGGTGGGCGTGGCGCACGACGTTGGAGTAGGCCTCCACTAGCACCAGCCGCAGCCGATTCGACTGATGGCTCCAGTCCACCAAATCGCCCAGTTCTAGCTCCAGCGAATTGAGCAGCCAGTTTTCGACTACTTGCAAAAACTTCAGGTCGCTGGGAATATGCAACTCGGTTTTCATGGACTACAGAACCTCCAGCGAGAGTATGGTTTGGTCATCTTCCTGGGCATGGCTTTGTGACTGTATGCAGGAAAGCAGTTTGGATAAATCAAGTGGTTGGGGCTGTTGTTTTAGCAGTTCCCAAAGACCTGGCTGGCCGAGCATCAGGCTGTTGCCAGCAGCGTGTGGGTGAGCGAGGGTGGCTTCGGTGATGCCGTCGCTGGTGAGGAGCAGCAGGTCGCCTGGGTTTAGCGTCAGCCGGCCGGCGATCGCCTTCCACACGGGCAAGATGCCCAACGGCACCCCCCTTTCTTTTAGATATAGCGGTTCAGCCGATGGCTTGTTAACCGACCAAACCATCGGGTAGATGTGCCCTGCATTGGCATACACCAATTCTTGCGTGGCGGGGCTGTAGCGGGCCAGCGCCATCGTGATAAAGCAGTTGTTGCTCACCAGATCATCCATCAGGCTGCGGTTTAGGTTTTGCATGACCTGAGCCGGATCGGGCGGGCTTTCCTGATAAATTTCGCGCCGCAGCACCGAAATAGCGCTAGCCATAAACAGAGCTGCCGGAACGCCCTTGCCCGACACATCTCCTACGCCCAGCCAGAGGTCGCCCTGGGGATGCTCGTAAACCTCGAAAAAGTCGCCGCCGACCTCCCGCGCTGGGTGGCAACAAGCCTGAATTTTGGCGGTGTCCAGTTCGGGCAAGCTCTGGCGCAGCAGGTTGGTCTGGATTTGACGAGCGACGGCCAGTTCTGCCTGCATTTGCTCGGTTTGTCGCTGGATGCGCTGATACAGCTTGGCCTGGGAAATAGCCAGGGCGACTCGTTCTGCCACTTCCTGAATTAGGTCAAGATCTTCTTCTGACCAGGCGATCGCCTGTCCCTGGCGGTGGAGGCTGGCGATCGCCAACAATTCCTGCTGATAGATCAGCGGCAGCGCCAGCCGGGTCTCTTGCTCGTCTGATTCCGAAAGCTGCACCCGACGGCTCTGCAAAGCGGCCAGCAGCGCATCATTTGGCAGAACCGGGGCTTTTGCGACCTCGCCAGAGGCATGGCCAAAGCTGAATAGGTTGGGCAGCAGGCGATAGGTGTTGCCGTCGTCGCCTATTACGCCCTCTGTGTCCTGCTCTACCGGATGCAGCACGCAGGTTGCCCCAAAGGTTTGCCCCAGCACCTCTACGATCCGCTGCATCATGCTCTGGTAGTCCAGCGATTCGCGGGTTGCCGTGGAAACTTTATTGAAAATGGACTCCCGCCGCAGGGCGCGATGCAGCTCGTTGGTGCGTTGTTTGACCACGCGATAGGTATCGGCGGCCTGCTGCACCACGGTCATCAGGTCTTCTGGGTTCCAGGGTTTGGTGATATATTTGAACACCTTGCCCGCGTTGATCGCGTTTACCAAATCCTCGACATCGGTATAGCCCGTAAGCAGAATCCGAATCGTATCGGGAAACTGGCGGGCGACATGGCTGAGAAACTCGGTGCCGTTCATCTTGGGCATCCGCTGGTCGGAAATAATGATGCCCATTTCACCCACCTGATCCAGCAGGTTGAGCGCATCCAGGGCGCTGTCTGCTCGAAACACCTGAAAGTCGCGCCGAAACGTGCGGTATAGCAGATCCAGGTTGTCGGCTTCGTCGTCTACCACCATCAGCCGCAACTTGTTTCGCTCTACCGGGGATTTGTTTTGCACGGGTTGTTGTAGGTCGTATGCGATCGCCAAATCGCCATTCTCCAGGGTTCACGCTCTTACACCCAAAGTACCCAGAGGAAGGCGATCGCTATCAGAGGAGTGGCTGGCTCATTCTGGCTCATTACAGTCTCTTCATCCTATTCTCCCACGCCGATCATCCGTCTCCCTAGCTGACGCAGCCAGACCCATACCCGTCGGAAGCGGGAGGGCTTTTGGGGTTGGCAGGATTGCGCCAGGAGGGCGATCGCCCCGGTGGCATCGGGCGCAATGTCGATCACTTCATACAGTCGATATTCGCCGCTCTTGCCAGGGAGCGACATGTCGCACTGGCGACCCAAGCTGACCAGCGGCTGCACCTGTTGATAGACTGCCTCGGAAACGAGGAGACTAGTCCCCACCGCTTTGTTGGCGGCTTCAATCCGGCTGGCCAGATTCACCGTGTCGCCAATGGCGGTAATTTGCTGGCTCTTGGGAGACGCGCCCACCGCACCCACCACCACCGAGCCGTAGTGAATGCCAATGCCAATTTTGAGCTGGCGCTGATAGAGCGTTTCCAGGTAGGCGTTAAATGCTTCCATTGCAGTTTGCATGTCTAACGCGGCGCGGACGGCTCGCTCCACCGGGCGATCAGGACAGTTCCAGCCAAATAGCGCCATGAATCCATCGCCCATGTAGTTATTGATGATGCCACCGTAGCGTTCGATGATTTGCCCCATGCGGCTGAAATAGCGGTTCAGCACGTAAATCACGTCGTAGGCGGGCAATACTTCCGCAAAAGCAGTAAAGCCCCGCAAGTCCGCAAAGAGAACCGCCAGCATTTGCTCCTCGCCAATAGCGCTGCGCTGCCCGCTTAGCTGCTGCTCGACCAGCGACATGTCTTCGGCATCCACTACCAGTCGCCGCACCGTGACCTTGCCCTCGCCCAGGACTTGGGTTTGGCAGGCCAGGCGCATCTTCGGGTCAAAGCAAAGGCGCTTGGCCAGACCATCTTCGGCATCGTTGCGCGGGGAACAGTATTCCAGACCTTCCAGTACCCACACTCGACAAGTGGAGCAGCGGGCACTGCCGCCGCACACATGGATATGCGGAATACCTGCATAGAGCGAGGAGGCGAGGATCGTGTCGGTTTCCTCGGTTTCGACGCAGCGCTCGTCGGGGAGATAGTAGAGCAGGGGCATAGGGGATGCGCTTTAGGAAGAGGGCGGATTTACTCTACCTTTCCCTGTTCTACAAGCACGTCCACAGGAATTCAGCAGAATCCACGCAGTTCGTAACAGCCACGCAGTTCGTAACAGCATTGCTGGGTTGCTGGTTTGCCCATGTCGATTTTGGATAGGACTTACGCAGTTGGACGATTTCTCACGGGCTGCTACGTCAGTCTTTGGTACATTCGCTGGGTGGCGAATAGCAGATGGGGAGGGTTCCGCCGGGTACGTAGAGCGGGTGGCGGGGCTGTTGCTGCTGGGTGAGGCCCAGGCAATGAAGCGGATAGCCCGACAACAGTGCCAGCACAGCGCGATCGCGCTGATAGAGCGATCCCCCGTTGCCCCAAGCGAGAATAATCTGAGCTGCTCGTTCGGCAGCGGTGATGAGGGGGCGATCGCCCGCCTCCCCAATCGGATCATCCACCTGCTTCAGGTCTTGGGGCCGCGTTGTCCGATAGGCAAACAGATTCACCACCTCCAGCCCGCCATGGCCCCAAGCTTTTGCCAGCCCAATGCAGCGGCGAATCGTTGGGTCGTTGCGCTCGGCATCGGCCGTGCTGGGATTGAGCATGACAAACACCACGCGAGGAGCAGCAAAATCCCACATACGCCACAGCGCGTAGCGATAGCGCCCCGACGGGTCAAAGGTTGCCCCTGCTGGCTGAATCTCTGGCTGGACAGATGGCTGAACGGCTGGCTGAGTGGTTTGCAGTGTGTGAGCGTCTTTTACATCTTTTACATAAAACACTTGACGCGCTGCCATTGCCCCTGCTCGTCCTGGCAATAGTAGCAGCCTTCCCACCAGATGCAGCGATCAAAGACGGCATCAATCTGACGGCTCTTTTTGGGCTGTTCGCTACTGAGCAGATCTACGATTTCATCTTTGCGGTCTTTGGCACCGGAGGCGATCTGGTCTAGCGTGGACTGGAGATCGCGAGAGACAAAATTTTCAGTTTGCTGCAACATGATCCAAATCAAACACTCGATATCAAAAACGGAAAAATCCTCACAAACGTCGAGGAACGCTTTAGAAGGGAGTCTCCTAGAAGGATGTTCTCAGGGAGCGTTCCGCTTCTGCTGTGCCTGACGGTTGTTATACCTGACAGTTGTTTTGTCTGACAGTTGTTTTGTCTGACGGTGGGGAATCCCTATGGAGTTCCCTGATCCCACTCTATCTTCCTGAAAATGGCGTGGTCTTGAATTGAAAACATACTTAACCCTTATACGGGATATAAGCAACTCCTATGTATGCAACCTGTGCTGTGGAACCTATGCTATGTGAACCTCTGCTACGCAGTATGGAGCCTCTGCTACGGAGCCTCTGCTACGGAGCTTCTGCATGGAGCAGCGTATAAGTCGCTCTGAAGCGGACGGCACGCCCGACCCTGCTGTACGATTTGACGCACTGTGTTGTAGCACAGTCATTCTCTGGACACCCCAAAGGGGCTGATTTCTATGGGCAGTGTCACCATTGGCATGATCAGCAGCTATGCTGACCTCCGTCCGCCGCCGTGGGACTGGCTGTGGCGGCAGAGTCCGCACCCCTTTGGGCTGTGGAAGGGAATTCAGGTGTTGGCGAATTGCCCCAATCCCGACGGGCTGCTGCTGTATAACTTCCACGACTTTCCCCGCGACGCGGCTGACGACGCTGCACCAGCAGGAAGGTTTCGCTGGCCGTGGCGGAAGGCGCAGTCCAGCAATGCGGGGCAGGTCAGAGAATTTCAGCAGAAAGTGCGATCGCTCTCCCCCGAACAAATTCTGTTTTCCTACCGGGAGCCGCCCTTTCCCGAAAAGCAACAGGCGCGAATCGACACCTATCGACGGGCGCAGCAGTGGTGCGGCGTGGTGTCTGGGCCCGACGACTTTGCACCCGTGTCGGAACCTATGCCTGCTATCTGGTATGTGTCGCAGCCGTTTGACTATTTGCAAGCCGCGCCGCCGCCCGCAAAGCTCCGCCCCTGTAGCTGGATCACGTCGGGCATCGACCGCACAGCCAATCATCGCCATCGGCTAGATTTCCTGCGGCGGCTGCAAGCCAGTGACGTGCCCTTTGACCTGTACGGGCGGGGCTTGCCAGACTGGGCGCAGGTGAACCGGGGGCAGATCCGCACGTTTGGCCCGGTGGCGGATAAATGGCACGCGATCGCCCCTTACACCTACAACCTGGCGATTGAAAACTTTGCCGACAACGAGTGGTACGTGAGCGAGAAGCTGTGGGATGCCCTGCTAGCTTGGAGTTTGCCGATTTATTACGGCGGTAGCGCGGCAGATCGGCTGCTGCCCTCTGGCAGTTTTTTGCGGCTGCCCAGCCTGGATGAGCGTGGCATTGCCTACATCCGCAACATCACTGCCACGCCGGAAGCTTGGTACGCTGCAAAGGAGGCGATCGCCGAAGCGCGTCAGGTTATTCTGCATGAGTTGAACTTGTTAAACTGGCTGGCAGTGAGGGCAGAAGCGTTAGGGATTCGGGCTTAGAGAGAATCATATCGATGCTCGATTTTGGATTTGCGGTTTTGGAGTGCCAGTCAAGTGCCAGTCAAGTGCCAGTCAATCGTCTGTGGGGCTTCCAGTCATTGCATTCGTCGCTCCGCTTGGGGAAAACTGATATCAAGGGGCTGAATGGACGGCATTTATACGCTGGCGAATGATGTCGTGTGCAACCAACTGGTGGCGCTGCTGAACAGCATTGAGGTTCATGCAGGGCGCGAGATGCCCGTGGCGGTGATTGCCTACGACAACCGTCTGACGAATGTGCAGGCGGCGATCGCCCCTCGTCCGCAGGTGATGCTGCTGGATGATCCGGCGCTGTTTGCCCCGTGGGAGGCGTTTTCGCGACAGGTGTGGCAGAGGCATCCAACGGCGATCGCCACCTGGCGCAAGAAGGGCATTGCTGATGTCTATCGACTCACCTCCAACCGACGCTATGCGGCGTTTGATGGGCGTGCGCCGTTCGACCGATTTCTTTATCTAGATGCCGATACGCTGCTGCTCAATTCACCCCAAATCTTCTTTGCAGCGCTCGATTCCCATTCGCTTGTCACCTACGACTTTCAGCACAAAGATCCGTCACACATTTTTGATGTGACTGCTTCAAAATTGCCAGAAGTGTTTAGCCCCGCTGAGATTCATCGCGCTATCTTTTGTGCAGGGTGCTTTGCGGGTAGACGGGGTGCATTTTCGGCAGAACAGCGCGACTGGCTATTGCAGCACCTTGCCGCAGGAGAAGCAGAAATCCTCTATCCCAATGCGCCCAATCAGTCAGTTTTGAACTACATGGCCATGCGGCTTGCTCAGCGTGAAAGCGCATCGTTTTCAATTCATAACCTGGCACTGCATTTGCCCCCTGAACAGGCAACAGGAAATTCCGTCACCTCCAGCCATTTTGTTGAGCAAGCGGGCCGGGTTTACGATCGCGGACATCCGCTGACTTACTTGCATTACATTGGGCTACCTGCCGATCTGTTCAATCAACTTTGTAGCGGCAGAAATGTGGATTTTCCCTACCGAGAAACCTTCTTGCACTATCGCTATTTGTATGAACCAGAAAAGCAGCCGGAGTCCCGTGGTAAGAGGGTTTTGGCAAAGCCTGGGGTCGTGAAACGAATCTTGAAAAAGTTGCGGCTAGCGTTTGGATAGAGAAGATGAGGAGTCTGAATTCGGTGGGCGGATGAATAAACCAAAGGAGCAAGATCAGGATCATCAGGATCAAGTTTATATTTTGGGCAATGATCGCGTGCTGGATCAGGCGATCGCCCTGCTCAACAGCATTCGGCTCTATGATCCTGAAACGCCCGTCGTGCTGATTCCCTACAACGACAAATATAAAGAGGCAGCGGCGGTTTTGGGCGATCGCTTTGGAGTGACGCTGTTTCCCGATTTGACCATTTTGGAATGGCTGGATGCCACGATTGAGGAAACCTTTGGCAGCGATTTTTTTACACGGCCGCAGCAGTTTCGCAAGCAGGCGGCATGGTTTGGAAAACCCGGTCGATTTCTCTATATCGACACCGATATTGTGGTGTTTGAACGCATTATTGCGGTTTTAGAGCATTTGCAGACTTACGACTTTATCTGCTGCGACTATCAGCATCGCGGCGGCATTCAAAATGTGTTTACTCCGGCGATTCTAGAGGCTCCAGGGTTTAGCGAAAGCGTCCTGGCGGAAATCTTTAATTGTGGCTTCTGGGGCAGCAAAACCGGGCTGATTTCTGCCTCAGACTTGGAAGCTGTCTTTGCAGAATGTGCGGCTCATCCTGATTATTTCGACTTTAGCCAAAAAACGTCCGATCAGCCGATTATTAATTATCTAGTGCTAAAGCAAATTTCCAATCGGTTTAACCTGGTGCATCGATCCGGCGGCGCACCGGGAAACTGGGCCGGCAGCAAGTTTCGCCAGCGGGATTGGCGGCTGTTCGACCCGAACATGAATCAGCCGCTGCAATATTTGCACTGGGCTGGCTTCCGACTCCAGCCGGGGTGTCCCTACTGGGCGCTGTGGCAGCACTACCGCGACTTGAATGACTGGAATGAGTCGAAACTGCGATCGCCCAGATCGCCCAAATTTCGGTTCCGCCTGCCCTGGCAATCCTAGCGGACGGTTTTGATGCTCTCGATGCGGCGCGAGAACAGGTCAGTGAAGATGCTCAACACCGTGCGATCGCGCGTAATGATGTTAGCCGTTACCGCCATCCCCGACTGGAGCGGAATTTCTCTGCCATTCACCTTCAAGGTCTGGCTATCCAGCCGAATCTTGGCAGGAAACCGATAGAAGGGGTAAATCTGGTCTGGAGGCAGCGCATCTTCGCCGATATTCACCACTTCTCCCTTGATGTCGCCAAATTCGCTGAAGGGGAAAGAGTCGATTCGCACGTCTACAGGCAGCCCCTCGCTAACAAAGCCAATGTCTTTGTTGGTGATATAGACCTCAGCCAGCAGGTTATCTGTGGGCACGACTTTCAGGATCGGCTCGCTCGTATTAGCCACAAAGCCAATGCCCCGCGCCTTCAGGTCAAACACCACCCCATCAATGGGGGCGCGAAGCTCCTGATATTTCAGCGTGAGTTCGGTCTGGCTAAGCTGGCTGTTGATTTCGGCGATGCGGCGCTCGTTGTCTACGATCGCCCGGTTAATCTGGCTGTCAATATCTGCAATCCGCTTTTCGTTGTCGGCAACTCGGGCAAGCAGGTCGGTGCTAGTCGTGGCGACGGTGTTGGAAAGGCGCTGACGAGCCTGATCCACTGCTAAACTCAACCGCTGCTGTTCTAGCGTGAGCCGATTCACCTCTGCCCTACGATCCATCATCTGCTGGCGCTGTCGCAGCATTTGAATCCGTGAGAGTGCCCCTTGTTCCGCAAGCGGCTCGATATCGCGCAAAATGCCTTCGTCGATGGCCAGCGTTTGGCGGGCGGTGGAAAGCTGCTCCTGGGTTTGGATTAACTGCTGCTGGAGCTGGGCCACTTCAAGCTGGGCGGCGGCGGCGCGAGACTGTGCCTCAAGCTGGCTTGCCGACAGGCGAATCCGCTCTTCGTCAGAAAAGCTGCCATTTCCGCCATAGACCTGCGCCCGAAAGAGCGCTGTCTCCGAGGCAAGGGTAGCGCGGTTGGTCAGCAGCGCCCGCATTTCGGGGGGAATGCTCTGGGGCTGGTTGGATGGCTCTAGAGAGATGCCACTGAGGGCGCTACGGTAGAACTGGTTTTCGGCTAAGTAGGAATCGCGCACCTGCTCCAACGAACGGCGCTGGGCTGCGGCGGCCGTCGGGTCAAAGCGGATGAGAACCTGTCCTTGCCGGACTCGCTCGCCTTCTTCTACCAAAATTTCCTGAACCACGCCGCCCACAGGAGCCTGTATCTCCTGAACGCGATCGCCCGGTTCTAGCTTGCCCGTCGCAGGCACTGCTTCCTCAATCCGCGCCACGGCGGCCCACAGCAGCACTGCCGAAGTCACGCCGATGATGCCGCCGACCACCAGCTTTGACCACAGCGAGGTCTGCTGCAAGATCACGGGCTGGTCAAACGCCTGGGCCCGTACCTGCTTTTGCGATGGCAACTGGGTTCCTGTTTCTTCGTCCGGGGATACCAGCACCAGTTCCGTCTCCTCCGGCTGAATCGGAGTCTTGGCAGAACCGTTGGCGGCTCCGTTTCCGTTGTGTCTGGGGGAGGTCTGAGTCATGGGGTGGGGGAAAGGGGAGAAGGGGTGGGGTGCAAGAGCGCTAGCAGAAAGCTGGGAACTGGCTATCTCTAAAGCTGCGCTTCCTGCTGCTGATAGAGGCAATAGTAGCGGCCGCGCATGGCCATCAGGTCTTCGTGGGTGCCCTGCTCCACAACAGAGCCTTGATCCATCATAAGAATTAGATCGGCGTGGCGGATGGTGCTGAGGCGGTGAGTGATGAAGAAGACGGTGCGGCCGCGAAAATGCTCCGCCAGGTTCATACAGACGCGACGCTCGGAGTCGTAGTCGAGGGCGCTGGTGGCTTCATCCATGATTAGCAGGCGCGGATTCTGCATGACCGTGCGGGCGATCGCAATCCGCTGGCGCTGACCGCCCGAAAGCGACGCACCCCGTTCACCAACACGGGTGTTATAGCCATTCGGCAAACCCATAATGAACTCATGGGCCGCCGCTACTTTGGCCGCTTCGATAATTTCCTCAGCGGAGGCATCCGGGGCATTCAGCGCGATGTTTTCCTGCACCGTGCCGTCAAACAGCAGCGTGTCCTGGGGCACAATGCCAATTTGCTGTCGCAGAGAATAGAGTTCTACCTTGGTAATGTCGTAGCCGTCAATCAGGATGCGCCCCGATTCCAGGTCATAGAGGCGAGGCAGCAGTTTCATCAGGGTACTCTTGCCGGAACCGCTCTGGCCGACAACGCCGACGAAGGAGCCGGGGGCAAATTCCAGGTTGATATTGCTGAGTTGGAGCGGGCCGGTCGTGCCAAATCGGAAAGACACGTTTTCGTAGGCGACTTCGCCCTGAATCGGCGGCATGGGAATATTGAGCCTATCTAGCTCGTCGGCTTCAGGGGCGGAGTCCACGATATCGCTGAGGCGCTCAATCGACAGGCCCACTTCCTGGAAGTTTTGCCAGAGCTGGGCTAAGCGCAAGAGAGGACTCGTCACATAACCTGCGATGATGCGGAAGGCGATCAGTTGCCCCAGGCTAAGCTCCTGCTTTAGCACCAGATACGCGCCCACCCAGAGAACCAGCAAGCCCGAAAGCTGATTTAGGAAGTTGCTGAGGGAGCCTGCAAAGGTGGAAGTTTGCACCGTGGTGAATCCGGCGCTGACGTAGCGGGCGTAGCGCTGTTGCCACTGCCAGCGCGATCGCAGTTCCATATTCTGCGCTTTCACGGTCTGGATGCCGCCCAGCACTTCCACCAGATAGGACTGGGTTTCGGCGTTGCGTTCCGCCTTGACCCGCAATTGGTTGCGGATAATCGGCGAAAAGATCACCGCCAGCGCAATGAAGAAAGGAATCGTCGCCAGCGCCACCAGCGTCAGCAGCGGGCTATAGAACAGCATGACAACGATGTAGACAACGGAGAAGAAGGCATCCAGCACCACCGTCAGCGCCGTGCCCGTCATAAAAGAGCGGATATTTTCCAGTTCCCCAATGCGGGTGGAGAGTTCGCCCACAGGACGTTTCTCGAAATACCGCAGCGGCAGCCGCAGTAGGTGATCGATAATTTGCGACCCCAGCGTCATGTCGATGCGGTTGGTGGTGTCTACGAACAGGTAGGTTCGCAACGCCCCCAGCAGCGCCTCAAAGAATGCCAGCAGCAGCAGCAAAATGCCCAGCACTTGCAGCGTGTCGGGGCTGTTTTGCACGATCACCTTGTCGATGATCACCTGGATCATCAGCGGGTTTGCCAGGGCAAAAAGCTGCACAAAGAAGGAGGCGAGAAACACCAGCAGCAGCACGCCGCGATACTTCGCCACCGAGGGCAAAAACCAACTGAGGTTAAAGCGCTTTTGCGGCGTTTGCTTGGTGGCTCGCAGCAGCAGCACGTCGCCCTGTTCGCCCCAAGTGGCGGCAAACTCCGACGGCTTGCGGCGCAGTAGCCCCAGTTCTGGATCGGCGATCACCATTTCCCGTTCGCTGACGCTGTAGAGCAGCACGGGGCGATCTTGCCAGCGCACCATTGCGGGGGCTTCCAGGCGACCGACGGATTGGGCCGGCACGGTAACCAACTGGGCGCTGAGGCCCATGAATTCGGCGATCGCCCCACACAGATCCAGCGGCAGCCCTCCCGTGCGCTCCATCTGGTTCACCAAAATGCGGCGCACCACATCGCGGCGGAAGGGCAGATTCAAGTGCTGGCAAAGCATCTGGAAGCAGGCCATCGTCGCTTCTAGCTGCCCCCGCCCGCGCACGATGGGGTATTCCTTTGCCTTGCCCTTGCTGTCGATGATGACGGGTTCCAGTTCCTCTGGGCGTTCGGGCGCGTAGGGAATATCGAGCGCTCCAAGGGTTGCGTCTGCCTGATTGGTGTCTTGCGGGTCTTCTGGGGCAGAACGGCGGAACAGAGATAGCGGAAAGCTGACCAGCCGCGCGGGTTTCTCGCCCGCCACCTCGATTTCGTCGAGTAGCCCCAGATTGAGCCGACTGCCAACAGGGTAGCCCGTGATTTCGCCGCTGCTGACCAGCCACAGGCGATCGCGCTGGAGCGAGTGCGTGGCAAAGGTTCCCGGCGGAATGCAGCGCACCTCTGCCTGAGATAGCCCTGCGTGGGTCAACTCCTTCAGATCCAGCGTGCCGTCGGCCTGGCGCGACAGTTCTTCCCCCAGCAGATCAAACACCTCAATCGGCGCAGCCTGAGCAGACAGGGCGCTGGCGACGGCTGGCTCTTTTTCCAGCAGATCTAGGAAGACGCGGGCGGGCAGCGTCAGGCAGATAGATTCCTCGGAGGCGATCGCCGTTTCGCAGGCCACGCCGCGCATCAGGCTGACCGCCCCCAGCACCGCGCCCGGTTGCAACAGCCCCAGCGTGGTGGGCTTGTCGGTGCGGGGGTCATAGCCGAGCGATCGCGCCTGCCCCTCATACAAAATCGTCACCTGGGCGGGCATTTTTTCGCGCACCAAAATTGCCTGCCCCATCTTGTAGCGGAAGGGTTGAACCTGTTCGAGCAGACGAGCCAGGACCGCGCTAGAAAGCTGGGTAAACGGAAAGACCGTTGCCAGAAATTCTTGAACCGTCTCTTTGGGAAGGTTTTGGGTAAACGTCATGATTCAACAATGGGGGCAACGGTGGGGGCGGCAGGCGGGGAAGACGATAACGTGGTTGGTTTTACGGCTTTTGGATCGGGCACACTCAGCAAAATCGAGGTCGGCACGAGCTGGGGTTGGGCAGCGGGGGGATGTCCGCCGTTGCCTTGTCCGCCTGCTGCACCAGAGGGCGGCTTGGGCGCTCCGGGCTTGGCAGGTGGCTCTGCGGGTGGGGCAGTTGACGAGGAGGCTGGTGGCTGGGAGGATGTGTCTGCCGCAGGAGGCTCGCTGGGTTCGACGGTGGGCAGGGATTCGGTAGCAAGCGCATCCGCCGGTAGCGCATCCGCCAGAGGACTCAGCGACACGTCATCCAACTGCTGCTGGAGCCACTGGTTAAACGACTCGTTGAGCAGGCGGCGGCGCATTTGCTCATCCATCTGGGCAGGGATGAATTTTTCCAGACGAATGATCACAATCCACTCGCCAATGCGGTGGGGCGGCCAGAGTTGCCCCGGCTGGCTAATAGAGAGCATATGAGCCAGTTGGGGATGGGGCACACTTAGCTCCACCGGGCCAATCAGCCCGTCGGTCTGGGATTCGGGCCCTTGAGAATAGGTGCGGGCAAGTTCGGCGAAGCTCTGTTCGCCTTCCATAACCCGAAAGTAGATTTCTTGAGCGATGCCCATGTCCTGGGTACGGATGAGCGAGTAGATGACTTTATCTAGCTTGCTCTTGCGCTCCAGGAAATAGGATTCGAGCTTGGCTCCCCAAGTGGCTTCTTTGAACTTCTCGATGCGGAGCGATCGCGTGGCCAGGGCATCGAGCTGAGCCAGGGTCATGCCGTGTCGGTTTAGCCATTGCTGACGGGTGGCTTCGTCTACGATCTGGTGCTGGGCGTAGAACTGTTCGCGGGCCCCGATGAGTTCTTCTTCGGCGCAGGTGATGGGGGCGATCGCCTCATCAATCAACACTTCCTGCACCAACTGCGGCAGCATTTGATAGCCTGCCAGCAGCGACGGCAATTCTTCCGATGTGACCGACCGATTCCCAATCTGCAATACGTGTCCCATGCAAATCCATCCATCAACAGCGGAAAATCCTGATGCGTCATGGTTAACTATCAGGCACTTGGTGTCTAGCTACGAATCCTTAGCCCCAGCCCAGTAATACAATTCCAGTCATGCAATTCCAGTTTTATAATCCCAGTCACACAGCCCCAAACTAAATTATGGGTTTCCAGAGTTAGAAATCAAAGGACAGTTACGAAAACTTTTAGCTTTGACCCATGAACCTTCGGTGAATCTCTGGACGAATATTTACGGACACAGCGCGTTGCTAGGCATAGCATTCCCAAATCTTGGACGATTCTCTACTTTTGAGTATTCAGTCAGAAGATTTATCCAGCAGGATGGTTGCTCGCAGGTTTTTTGCACGGTTTGTTCAGAGGATGGGCAAGCTGCTAAAGTATACGACCCCTTAAGCCAAACCGTTCAGGACTTACGCACTTGCGATAAGTTTTCTGGGTTTTGGACGGTTTCTCGTGGGCGCAGCCCACGAGAAATCGTCCAACTGCGTAAGTCCAACTGTGAAGCTGATTATGCAAACTGCGACGCACGCTATGCAAACTGCTGGGCATAGAACTGGGCATAGCGTCCGTCTTGCGCCAAGAGTTCTGTATGCGTGCCGGATTCCACCAAGCGCCCCTGTTCTAACACAAGGATGCGATCGGCGCGGCGGACGGTGGCCAGCCGATGGGCAATGATGAACACAGTGCGCCCCTGCATCAGCCGCTCCAGCGCTTCCTGTACCAGTGCTTCGGATTCGGAATCGAGGGCAGAGGTGGCTTCGTCCAGGATCAGAATGCGCGGGTTGAGCAGCACGGCTCGGGCGATCGCAATTCGCTGGCGCTGTCCGCCCGACAGGTTTACACCGCGCTCACCCACCCACGAGTCATAGCCATCGGGACATTGGGAGATAAAGGCGTGGGCGTTGGCGATTTTTGCAGCTTCGACCACTGCTTGCCGCTCGTAATCGGTCTGGCCAAAGGCGATGTTTTGGGCGATCGTGCCGGAAAACAGCACCGTTTCCTGGGGAACGATGCCGATCTGCCGCCGCAGGCTGTACAGCGTTACGGTGCGGATATCCACGCCGTCGATTAAGATTTGCCCCTGCTGCGGGTCATAAAAGCGCGGCAGCAGGTTCACCAGCGTCGTTTTGCCTGCGCCGGAGGGGCCGACCAGGGCGATCGCCTCGCCAGGGAAGGCCAGCAGGCTGAGTTGGTGGAGGACGGGTGATGGAGCGGGAGCAGAATCCTGGTTCCCAACCCCTGGCTGGGGATAGGCAAAGCTGACGTTGCGGTATTCCACTTTGCCTGTGACGGGCGGCAGCACGAGGGCGTTTGGGGCTTCGTAGACAGCAGGTTCCACGTCCAGCAGTTCAAAAATGCGATCGACCGAGGCTTGCCCCTGTTTGAACTCGTTGTAGTTGTCAGTGAGGTGGGCGATCGGGTCTACCAGCATCGCCACTGCAAAGACGTAGCTGCCAAACTGTGCGCCCGTCAGGTTGCCCCGCGAAATTTGCCAGCCCCCCAGCAGCAGCAGCAGCAGCACGCTGACGGCGTACATAAAGCCCACCACGGGATATTGCACTGCCTTGAGCCAGGCGGCGGCGTATTTTGCCCGACGGTTGCGCTCGGCTTCGCGGGCAAAGCGGCGAATTTCATAATCTTCGGCGGCAAAGGCCCGCACCAGGCGGATGCCGCTAAACACTTCCGTGAGCAGGGAAGATAGGTCGGAGACGAGGGACTGGCTGCGGCGCGAAATCTTCAACATGCGATCGCCAAACCAGCTAATCAGCAGCCCCATCAGCGGCACCATCACTAGGCTGGCCAGGGTCAACTGCCAGTTGAGATACACCATGTAGCCGAACACGAAAACCAGTTGCAGGACGCAGGGCGTAAAGTCGTGAAACACTTTGTTGACCACTTCGCCGATGCGGTCGATGTCTTCCGTGAGGCGATAGGACAGGTCGCCCGTCTGGGCCCGCTCAAAATATCCAAGGCTGAGGGTTTGCAGGTGGGCGTAGGTGCGGGTGCGGAGGTCGAGGGCGATCGCCAAAGCAGCCTTGGCCATCAGCGCATCCTGCCCGTACTGAGCAATCTTTTGCACCAAAAACACGCCCGCTACGATGCCCGCCATTTGCGCCAGCGATCGCACGTCCCCCGCCACCAAAAAGCTCAGCAGCCGCCCCGCCAGCCATGCCAGCAGCGGCCACGCCGCCGTAAAAATTAGCGTGCAGCAAAACGCCCGCACCACAGTTCCCCAGTGGGGTTTGAGATAGGGCAGCAGTCGCCGATAGCCAGACCGAGAATCCAAAGCAAATCTAGCCAAATCAATATTCCGAATATCCCGAATAATCCTGGGACTGACGCAGTTGGACAATTTCTTGCAGACTGCGCCCGCAAGAAATTGTCCAAAATCCAAGGAGCTTGTCGCAAGTGCGTTAGTCCTGACTCCAATGAACCAGAAACCGGGGGCAGGAAGCAACGACGTGGCGATAGAGGCGATCGCCCCAGGCTTACAGCCGCAAAAGGAAAAACGTTGGAGACTTTCGGAAGAGTATTCTAAGGGCGATCGCCCCCCAGTTCCAGATCCACACATCAGGCAAATTACGGTTGACAAATGGCTGAGTAGGCTAATCCCTTCAGACTTTCCTAACCTATCAAGCCTGTCAAGCATTCAGAGTCGCTCGAAGAATTTCTACCTGCATCCACAGAGAGCGCTCGCAAATCGGGCATTGCAGCCCTTCTCTAAACTTCCTGGAGTAGAGATGTTCTAGTTGGGATACCTCTGTAAAAACTAGCAACTCATACCGAAATCAAACTGAAATGTAAAGAAAAAAGAACAAAGTCTCCTAGAATATACGGATATAGCTCTATTATGACCGGGTACTGGCAATATAAACTGTTTGAGTTGTTTCAAGAGCCTGTGATAGACGCAGGCCGCGAAAAAACAGAGGATTAGGCGCTCCTCTCTCGCATTTTCAGTTTCGCGTTTTCAAAAAATCAGGCAATCTACTGGCGATTCACGATCGAAAAGCAGCATGAGAAAACTAGAGCGAGTTCGCGAAAACTGCGCTCATGCCAAGTTTGCTGTCTCCCCAATGTCTGGTGTCGTAACCCCAGGGTCAAACGAAACAGACATCGTTCCCTCTGAGATTGACCTCAGCGATTGACCTCAGCATTTGAGTCATGCTCTATTGACGTTTGTTTTTTGTTACCAGGGTTTAAAATTTCATGGCAATCGATCCTAATGTTTCTCCCGCAGGCGGTGCTCTGCCCAGCGGTGTCACCATCATCGGTGGTATCGTTCTCGACCTTGTTGGTGCCAATGGTCAGCGCCTTGTTGCACAGCTTGCTGCGTCTGATCTGTACGAAGGTACAGTTACCACTAGCCAGCAACTCATCGGCACCCAGACTGAGCTAACCCCCACCTTTATCAATACGCTCGGCGGCGGGCTAAGTCGGGTTGCAGTGCGCGTTACCCTGTTCGACGGGGATAACGCGCCCTCAGACTTTGACTTTAACCAAAACCGACTCCTCCTCAACGGTTTCGACATCGGCAACTGGAGCGATGTTGAAACCATCACCACAGACGGTCTGGGAAATCCAGTTAGCTCTAACCGCCCCAATTTTGGTTTTGCCAATGAAGAGCTAGACACAGGCTGGTTTTTCACTCAAGACCCCACATTTCTCGCAAACTTCTACAACTCGTTGGTCTCCGGCCAGCAGGTTGATTACACCTTCGTAGACAATACCCCCGCAGAAAACTTCCTAGATTTCAAACAAGGTCTGGATAGTAGTTTGATTGGCGGTGGCGGCGGTGGCGGCGGCCCCATCATCGATCCTGGTGGCCCTGGCGGTGGCGGCGGTGGTACTGACCCCGGCGGCCCTGGCGGTGGCGGCGGTGGTACTGACCCCGGCGGCCCTGGCGGTGGCGGCGGTGGTACTGACCCCGGCGGCCCTGGCGGTGGCGGCGGTGGTACCGGCCCCGGCGGTCCAGGGACGCTTCCTGGTGATGTGATTGTGGGGGATGGTCAAACGGGTCTTGCGGCGATTCCGCTGAGATGCCGAAACGGCACGCCTGTCCCTTTCCTCACCCTCAGAGGGCAGCGTCGCTTGCAGCCGCTGACGTTGACAGGTGGGCCCAACACGCTGACGGTAGAACTGGTGTCTACACAGCCTGGCCGTCCTCGCAGTTGGCGAGCCGCAGCCGCAGGTTCCCCTGCAAGGGCCCGCAAGTTTAACCGGGCAGACTACAGACCCGGTGGCGGTTTTGAGATGTTTGGTGGTGGGGGGAATGATGTATTGCAGGTGCGTCAGCGGCAGAACATCCTCCGCGGTCAACAGGGTAATGACAGCCTGACGGGTGGCCCACGGCGAGATTTTCTGGTGGGCGGACGAGGCGACGACGTGATCAATGGCGGCGGCGGCAAGAACACGATTGTTGGCGGTGCAGGAAATGACACGCTCATCGGCGGTCTAGACCGCGATATGTTTGTTTATCGCCGGGTTAATCACGGAACGGATTTGATCCAAAACTATCAGCCAGGGGTTGACGTGATTGACCTGCGGCGCATCTTTGCCCGCGCTCCTTTCCAGGTTGCAGGACGCAGCAACTATCAGCGGCTCAACACGTTTGTGCGGTTGATCGAACGTGAGGGAAATACGCTGGTTCAAATTGATAGGAATGGCAAGCAAGCAGGTAAGTTCTTCAATACGCTGGCGGTTTTAGAAGGAATCGCCGTGAGCCAGCTTAGCTCCTGCGATTTTGTGGTGTAAGGGGCGATCGCCCGTTCATGCCCGCCCTTTTCATCGTTCGTTAAGTCTTTTGTCTCTTGCGTTAGATGTTGACGACGCGAATTCACTAAAACTGCTGCATAAACCCTATGTGATGGGTTTGTGCAGCATTCTTTTGGGGTATGGGACTGATACAGTTGGGCGATTTCTTCTGAGTGCAGCCTGCTAGAAATCGTCCAAAACCTAGACGCATATCGCAAGTGCGTAAGGTCTGTGGGGCGATTTTTGTGTGGATTGGGGTTGTCAGTGTTTTCTGAGAATGTCAGGACTTACGCACTTGCAATAAGCTTTCTGGATTTTGGACAATTTCTCGCGGGCTGCGCCCGCGAGAAATTGTCCAACTGCGTAAGTCCTAAATGTTTTTTGAGGTTGATGGCGATCGCCCTTGAACTTGCGCCGACCCCGTGCCTATAGTGGAAAGCATTTGACCCCTTCCTTCTTCGATGAGCAAGCGCCTTCCTGAAACCACCGCCTACGTTCGGATTACCCATCAATCCTGGCAGCAGGGCAAAATTGAAGGCGAAGTGCGGGCGAATGCCTACGAGTGGCAGTTCCAGTGGTGCTTTCGGCAGGGGCAACTGATTGTGCAGCCGTCGCTGGGGCGGGCGCTGATCAAAGACCCTCTGGAGCGCTTTTTGGAGCGCAGTGACTATCAGCTAGAACTGGGCGGCGACTATTCATTTACCATTCGGGCAGAAATTTGAAGCCTGGCCCCTGCAACGCTGCAACGCTGCAACCGGTTGTTGGGCGGCTGTGCGGTGATTCCATCAGACGCTCCGTGCGAATGACCGAAGAAAATCGATTGCCTTAGCTTTCTCTCGGAAGCTGCCTCTAATCTCGTCCCCGTTCGTGTACCTGATGTTTAACTCGTAGCGAACGAACTCGCTTGCCGGAGCCGCTTCGTCGTGCTCCTCAACGAAACGAACTGCATCCTCAATTGAAGCGAGCTGTCGCGACAGACCCGAAAGGGTTAGGACGAAAACGTGCTCGATCATGCGGTTCAGACAAGTCCTCAGCTCGTAGAAGAATTGATCGAATTGGTCTGCGTGAAGCCTTCGGATTTCTTCGGCGATCCGTTCGCGCTGGGCTTCAGTGAGTCGGTCGAGAGCATCTACCTTCCGCTGCAAATCGCCTTCGCTCGTTCTCTCGTCGGTGGCCACATCCACGCCCTCGCTCGCGAACGCCTGGACGATGGTGTCGTACTGGCAGTAGACGAGATTGAACTTGTGCGAGCGGAACTGCGCGAGCGAGCCGTCGGTAAAGACGCCCGCCAACACGGCGCCGAGGAACGGGTGGCAATCGTGATAGGTCTCGGACAAAGGCGCGATAGCACCTTGGATCTCCTGCGCCTTATTCCGAGAGTGCTTTGTGTATCGGCACCACGCCGACTCGATGAAGGCGCGCGGGCGCCCAAGGGATTCCTCGCTTCCGCCCTCCTCCAGCACATAGTCGAGGTCGTGCACGTTCCCACGCGAGTCCGTCCAAGCGACCTTTCTCTTGCCGCCACGTGCCGGGCGTGGGTGTTTGTAGTCGAGATAGAGTCCAAACTCTTCGGCGATTTCTTGCAGCGGTTTGTGAATCGCCCGCTCCAACTCCTCACCGATGATCTGCCCAAGCCTATGTGCAGGTGATTGTGCCATGCGAGCTACCCCTCAACCCACAGGCGGCCTTCGCAGAGCGGGACGCGATGTTTTCGGTTCTTCCACTTGGTATTGCGGTCGCGGGTCTTTTCGAAGTGGAAGCTCTTGAAGCCCGCGGAAAGGGCCAGTTTTCCAAGCCATTCGATCACGGGGACGTAGACACCGTAGGGAGCCGAGTCACCGATTACGAAGCACACCCTGGACGGGGAGCTGCACATGCGCCGCAGGGCGTGCCAAACTTCAGCCAGGTCGAGGAAGTAACATGCGACCAGGTTGTGGTAGGTCTTCTTGCCTCCGCGAGTAAGTCGAACCTCTCCAAGTTCCTTGCACACGGAAGTGAGCTCGTCACGGATCGGGTCCAAGTCGGCACGTGAGAGTATGGCCGGAAGGTCCACCGCGTGATCGGGAACGTGCTGCGTGCAGGATCGGAGAAGGTGCTGGCGTATGTTGTCCTGCAAGTCGCCCCAGCCCTTGATCTCGCCGAAGAAGGTCAGTTCCAGGCGGGTCGCATCGGCGTAGTCGTAGTTGTTCGGGTACGGCGGCGATGTGACGACGAGGTTGAATGTGTCCGCTGGGACGCTCTCGCACGAGCGAGCATCGTCCACAGTGAACTTTGCCCGCGGCGTATCGAGGCCGTTGGTCGCGCGCATGTCCTGGAGCATCGTGCTCGTCATGTCGTCAAAGGCTGCGAAGGGCTCTTGAACGCGCGCCTTTCGACGGCTCGGAAGGAGGTACTGCCAGTTCGCAGTCCCGACGTGCGAAGTTGGGCGGAGGATCGCGGCGAGCGCAAGCCACACGAGCAGAGAAGCCTCCGAGTCGTCCGCTTGGGCCTCGACTGCACGCCGGAGGCAATCTAGCTGAGCGAGGGCGTCGTCCGTGTAACATTTGCGGATGAGCGGCGCATACGAGTCAAGCGCGGGCGTCCGCCGTCGTGCGCTTGCAAGCACGCGCTTCGCGCGATCTACGAACACGTCGGGAGATGTTCGATAGGCCAGCTTGCCTTGAGCGACGCGAGCCACAAATGGATGGGGGTCGATTCCCCAACATTCCGCGCCGCATTGCTCGGCGGCGATGAGCGTGGTACCGCTGCCTGCGAACGGATCGAATACCCGAACGTCTCGTTCTTTGCCCTCCCGCCTAATCACGTCCGCGGCCCACGCTCCGCTGAACCCGGCGCTGTACCGGAACCACCGATGCACGGGCAGTCTCGCGTTGTCGGCGAAGGTTCCCGACGCACCCTCACTAAAGTGAGGCAGGTCCATCTCGGGAAATAGTGCGGTTTGGTGTGATTTCAGCATCCGTCAGTTCCCGCTATTCCTAGTGTCCGCCCAACGATTTATGGGGAGACAGAACCGCAACAGAGAGGAGACGACCATGCATTGAGCGACAGTCAGATGTCTACTAACATATCGCTTCGCTCCTCTCATACAGCTCACTAAGAGCCAGAGAAATGGTAATAGGAAAAGGAACTGGGCTAGGGATTGAGGACGACCATCCAACGTCAGACATCTCGATGTCTACTAACATATTGCATCGCCTCAACCTTGACCAGCTTCCTTCAACGAATTCTCAGGGAGTGGTGACAGACACCTTCCATAATCTCTTCGCTCAGAAGCAGGCAGCCCAGTTCCAGACAACAAACTATCCCCAACTTAGCTGATGGAAAGAACCTTTGTCGCCTACATCGGCATTGACTGGTCAGATCGCAAACACGACATCTGTCTGTACGACCCCGAGAGCGCACAGCGAGAATACAGCGTGATTGGCGCTCAACCGCAAGAGATTGCCAACTGGGTTGCGACCTTGCAACAGCGATACGGCAACAGCCCAATTGCCATCTGCCTGGAGCAAAAGCGAGGACCCCTGATTTACGCGCTGTGCCAGTACGACAACCTAGTGCTGTTTCCCATCAATCCGCGCACGGTTTCTAACTATCGACGAGCCTTTCAGCCCTCACGAGCAAAATCAGACCCCGTAGATGCCCAGATTTTGATTGAGCTGCTGCTCAAGCACCCAGACAAGATCCCCCCGTGGCAAGCCGCATCTTGTGAACTGCGAGCGTTGCGGCAGTGGAGTGAATCCCGCCGCATGCTGGTGGGAGAGAAGGTACGACTGACCAATCGCATCACCGCTGCTTTGAAGAACTTTTATCCTCAAGTGCTGGAGTGGTTTGAGGATAAAGACACCCAAGTGTTTTGTGACTTTATCACTCAATACCCTGACCTCCACTCTGCCCAAGCGGTTTCGGCTGAGGAATTGACTCTGTTCTTCCAGTCTCATCGAGTCATCCGCCGGAGCGCCATTGAGCGGCGCATTCACCAAATCCAAACCGCTGGCATACCCCTGACAGAAGACCCAGGGATTGTTGAACCGATGCAATGGCTGGTGCAAACGCTGGTGATTCAGCTCAAGGCGCTGTTGCATCGACTCGATGAGTTAAATCAAACGATTGAGCAATTGTTTCAGTCTTTGCCAGATGCGGCGTTTTTCGATGCTTTACCCGGAGCAGGACCCCATCTTGCGCCCCGGCTACTGATTGCGTTTGGCGATGACCGCAGTCGCTTCGGCAGCGCCCAGGCGTTTATGAGCTATATCGGCATTGCACCGGTCAAAGAGGAGAGTGGCAAGAAACGCTGGACGCATTGGCGCTGGAGTTGTCCAAAGTTCTTGCGGCAGTCCTTTGTAGAGTGGGCTGACCAGTCGCGGCGGCACTCATCGTGGGCCAATGCGTTCTATCAGCAGCAGCGGCGATCGGGCAAAAGTCATCCCAAAGCGATTCGCGCTCTGGCGTATAAGTGGGGACGGATTCTCTGGCGCTGCTGGCAAGACCGAGTGCCCTATGACGAAGACCGCTATCTGGCGGCGCTCCAGCGGAAGAGGTCGCCGCTAGCGGCGATGCTAGTCCAAAGTCCGCTTGAGGGGATGACGAGTGCAGGAGGTGAGTGCGGTAATTCTAGGGTTCAAGTTACGCTAAAACACACGTAACAATTCAACGAACGGAACGCTTTTGGGAATGTGGCGATGAATGTGATGCAGTCAGCATGAGGCTGACTTATAATCTGCTGCGTTTAGATTTTGTGTATCCATTGACTCAATGTTTCTTCACGGCTATCTATTGACTCCGTCTCCCTCAGGGCCTATGTTATCTCGCTTGGCAACTACATCTTGCTTACTTTCCAATCATATGCAATGCCTCAATCCAGATTTTGAGTTCTTGCTCAGCTAAGTTCTTATCGGTTAATTCTTGTTCCTGGTGGGCAATGTAGGTGTTCCGAAAGTCGTTGATGCGGGTGACAGTTTCCAAAAACTTACGCCCACCCTGAAATCGCAACTGAGTTTGTAAGGCTTCAAACACACCACCAATTTTTGTTGTGTCGTTGAGAGCATAGTCTAAACACGATCGCAGTAAGCCAATCAGTGACAGCCCGTTATTAAACACCAGCGTTCGTTTCAGATTTTGTGCCAGTTTGCGGTAATAGTCTTCAGATTTACGGTCTACACCGCCCAGATAGGGAGCAAACCAGGCTTTTTGGTCTTCTACGGTGACGGGCATTTCTGGTTGCAGTCGCCGTACCAGAAAGCCTTTCGCCACTTCATCGATCGAACCCAACAGAGCGGTGAAAACAGGGGCGTAATTCATCCCCTCTTTGTTCTCGAAGAAGCGGTAGAGCATGACAGATTGATCGGCGGCACGGCGATAGCGAGAAGGCAGAGCATTGAGAATCGCTGGATCAATCAGGCTATCGACCTCAGAAGCTTCTTCATCCACCTGCCCCAAATTTACAAACAGAGGCAAGTCCTGGAATTCCTCAGATTGGAGCAGGTTTTGCAGGGCAGGGGCACAGGCACGAGCCAATTCAGCAATGGTATCGCCTGCCATGCGCTCAAACACGTCTTGGGGAATGTAGAGGTAGTGCCATTGAGTTGTTTCACTCGAAGCAGCCTCACACCAAGCGATCGCTGCTTTGGCTTTCAAGGGTACATCCCGATCTTCTCGCCCTTTGGTTTCGACCAGGTAGTAGTGACCATCGAGAGTACGAATGAAGAAATCGGGGGTATAGAAGGCAAGGCGATCGCCATTTGCCAGATAGTCAACTCGCAGACATTGTGATCCAGCGTTTTTGGCAAAGGCAGCCACATCAGGGGCACGATCGCAAAACTTCGCCACTGCTACTTCTAACTCACGATTACAGGTAACCAGGTTGAACAGGGTTTTTGCCGCTTCCAGGGCGGGACGGCGTTCACTCAGGGTTACCTGATAGGGTTTCCAGGCATTGAGGGATTTGGGTGGTTCAACCATTAACCGTTCTTCGGTAGTGGTGGTGCGGCTACGGATCAAGGGCACAAACACCGCCCGCAAGTGTTCACCTACATCGGAGTCAGCTAACCGAGCCACCAGAGCTGGATCGAATAGGGTGGTTTTCTGCTCAAACAGGATTTCTTCGAGAAAGGTCTGAATCAGAGGAGCCAGAATGGGATGCAATCCCCGTAATTTGCAAATGGTTTCCAGTTGCTTGACGTAGTAGGAGACGGCACCAACTCCCGATGCCAACAGCGGTAGATTAAGTTGCAGTTTCTCAACCACTTCGCCCGTAAACAGGTGTCGTCCTTCGTACTGAATTTCGTTGTTGCCCTGTTTGCCCAACGGTAAAGGACGGTAGGGCTTAAACGCTTTTTTCACATCCTGAATCGTCAAGCCTTCCAGTTTGGGCACAATGCGAAAGCCAGCGGAAAGGGAAGGAATCTGGATATTCAGCGCATTGACATCTTTGTGGGCTTCATCGGGGAAGATGGAAATCGTTGTGGCAGGAACGCGATCGAGTTCCACAATTTCCAGCGGCAAGCCTTCTTGAGCAAGTTCTTGCTGATAGAGGCTGGCAAAGGCGGGATGTTCCACTACTGTCACCAGTTCATTGGCTTGACCGGGGGGAGTCATGCGACGCAAGCCTCGACCCAGGGTTTGTTCGGGCAAAATATTGGCTTTAGAGCTGTAGGGACGCAAAGGCACGATCGTGGTCACGTTTCGCACATCCCAACCTTCCCGTAGCATTAGCACGGAAACAATGCAGAAATAGGGACTGGCGTTGCTATCCAGTTCGCGGCTGAGTTTTCGCAGTGCCTTCAGGTCATCGTCGCTGATGGCTTTTTCGTCTTCGACAAATTCATAGCGGGCATCCTTGCCTCGTCCCACTTTTTTGAGCTTGCCCTTCAGGTTGGTGTGCAGGTTGATGGTTTTGCCGTTGAGTTGCTCAAATAACGGGTCGGTGTTGAAGCGTTGGGTAATTTGATCCGCCGCTTCGGTGTCATCGCACATGATGAACAGTAAAGGCTTTTTGCCGCTGGCTTGCCATTCTGCTTGGCTGGCTTTCCAGCGTTCGTAACCCAGGAGCAAATGCTGTTCCCAGCGGTAGGCGGCGTTGTCGTCGGCTTGTTCGACTAACTTGCGGTTGGCTTGTCCGATAATGGGAGTTTTGACAATTCCGGCATCCACCGCTTCACCCAAGGGTGTATCGCAGACGATGTGCTTGAACAGTAGCCCTTTGTTGTCTTTGGGGGTGGCGGAAAAATCCAGTTGGGCTACCAGGTTGCAACTGCTGCGAGCCAGGATGGTTTCGTGCAGGGTGCGGATGGCTTCGTTCCAGGCCGAGCCGGGATCCCAGACATGGTGGGCTTCGTCGTTCAGCACCATGACCCGACGATGGGCCGTGATCCGATCCCGCAATGCTGCTCCTGTATCCAGCGCTTTGGTTTTTGAGACGGCTGGCCCCATCCAGGCATAGGTATCTTCCTCGGCTTTCTTTTTGCGTTTGGCCGTGTCGTAGAGACGATGAATATTGGTGAGATAGAGCGTCCCACCCGTAGCGGCACCACTGGCTTCGTCCTGTAGCACCACAGAGAGGTTCCAATCGCCGCGCCATTCAGGGGGAATCAGGGGGTCTTCGTCGAAGATGCGCCCATTGCCAAAGTCTTCTTTGAGCCGTTCGTAGACCGTCAGGTTCGGGGCAATGACAACAAAATGCCGTGCCATCTCCGAGTCGGATTCTCGCAGGGCGTGAAAGTAACTCCAGACAATACACAGGCTCATGACCTTAGTTTTGCCTGCCCCCGTTGCCAGTTTGAAGGCGTAGCGGCTCCAGGCATCTTCGTCTTCAGTGATGCCCAATGCCTGTAATTCGGCATTCGCGCCACCAAATTCGGCAATGATTTGGGATAGGCATTCGATCCGCCGCACTTCCTTGAGGTAAATCAGGGTTTCTGCCGCTTCTCGCTGACAGAAGTAGTAACGAAACTCAAATTCTTCACCGTCTGGGGTAGTTTTGCGGTGGGCGCGGTTAAACCAGTGGTTGAGCAATTGAATCGTGGTGTCGCTGGCTCCGATGTAGAAAGCTTCTCGCCACTCCCGCACCGCTGCCCGCAGGTTATTGACCACCTCAATCGGGGATGCTCTGCGTCCCTGTTTTACCACGGCGGGGTCGCCAGATTTTTCTGCCCGAACGCGATGGGCGTTGGGTTCTTGCCAGGGGGCAAATAGGGGTTCGAGAACGGTGGGATTGAGGGTAGAGGAGGAGGAGGTCATGGGTAAGGCAGCAGCCAGTTCAAGATGGTTTGTGATGTTCGATCTCAGCAAAAATATCGTCTAACGAAATGTTTTGTAGGCGTTGCTGACGTTCAGCCGTGTAGTCTCCTTGCCCTGGTTCAAACTGCCGCAAGAAACGGATCATGCCATCAAAACCGAAGGCATCTAGTAATGCTCGATAGCCAAGGCGATTGAGTTCAAGGGGTGTCATCATCAGTGTTGTCTCCTTCATAGGGGGTGAGGCTGAGCATTACAACAAAAGGCATCTCAACATAATCCTCAAGCTGCATTTCCTTTTCCTGAAAGCAACTCAGCCATCAATGGTTTTGATTTGGCAAGCTGACTAACCGCCAGAATGGAGAAGCCAAGCAGGTTGCCATCTAAATCGACACGCTCCATAACGGCATCGTTTTCGGTTTCCCGCAGATAACCGGGAGCTTCAGAAAAGGTGACTTCTAGAAAGTCAGCCTCTGGGTCAAACCAAACCTTTACTCGCTCTGCCATAGGGTTTCTCCTTTCTTTGAGTTTATTCGTGAACCAATTCGAGGATTACCATTTCCGATCGACCTCATAACTATCAAGCTTTGTATCAGCACTAACAATTTGAAGCTTTTCAGACATGGATTGAGCAATCAGTAAGCGATCGAAGGGATCACGATGATGGAAAGGTAGCCTTGATACAACCGTCAAGTGTTCAAAGGTAATAGTCAGAATCTCAATGTTGTTAAGGGTGATCTGCTGAGGGATAAACCGCTCATAATCATCGGGTAACGTCAATTTATTCAGGCTGACTTTGATAGCGATTTCCCAGAGGCTAGCTGTACTGAGGAGCAAATCAACATCAGATTCCAGCAGATCAGCGGCGGAGCTACTCAGTTCGGGACTATCGTTAATGAACCAAAGAAAGGTATGCGTATCCAGGAGTATTTTCATTCCATGTACTCCTTAAAATCTTCGAGGGGTGCATCAAAGTCTGGAGCTATCCAAATTTGACCTTTTGCACTACCGCGTTGTCGTCGTTTGGTAACGGGTAGAATCTGAATCAACTTCAGAATCGGCTGGTTATTACGAGTGATAACCACTTCTTCGCCTTGCAGAGCAGATTCCAGAAGTTGAGTGATTTGAGTCTGAGCATCAGTAATATCAACTTGGTGCATGGTCTGACCTCCTAAACTTCCACTTCCACAGTAATCGAGGTATCGCAGCCGAAGGTATCGACGACTTTGACGCAGGCAGTGTATTTACCGGGCGCGGGGTAGGTGTAGCCCGCATCGCTGATGGTTTTGAGGGAACGATCTTTGCGGGTGCGATAGTCTTGCCAGTCGTGGGTGAAGGGTTTGCCGGGATGCCAGTTGAAATCGATCGCCCAAAAATCAATAAAGTCAAAGCCGCTTTTGATCGCCCGTTCTTTGATGGCTTCCAGTTCTTTGGTGGGCACTTCCGCCAAGGAGGGGAGGAACTGGGTGAGTTTGATGTCTACCGTGTGGGTTTGAGGACTAAAGTCCTCATTACGAGCCTTTTTGTTTGTAGTAACGACTTCAGTCGTTGCTTTACGGTAGACGGGTTCGGCGGCGAGGACAGCCACTTCCAAAAACGGCGGCGGCGACTTGCGATTCTTCTCCATAATCTCGCGGGGAATCTGCACCAGCTTCAGCTTTACGCCCAACTCTTGCACCAGGGCATTCACCAGCAGATGCAAATCCATCTCAAACTCCCAGGCAAGGCAGTAACACTCCCGCCCGCCCGCTGCGGCCACGGCCTGCGCCACCTGTTTCGCTTCTTCGCGGGTAAATATCGAGTCGATGCCATCCACATGGCAAAAGGCCCCCGCTTTGCGCCCATGCAGCAGCGGTGACGGCGGATTGGTCAGCACCTCGGCTTTGAAGAACTCCAAAATCACCCGCCGATGTTCTTCATCCGCCCCCTGCAAGCGGTCTTTTTGCCACCACTGCCGCTCGTAGCGCCCCAGGTTATAGACATCAAAGGCGCGATAGGGTTTGCCCTCACTGTGCAGCTTGCGCTGAAGCTCAATCAGCCGCTTGCGCGAGGTATGGATGGCAAACCGCCCCAAATCACACAGCAACCACCTGCGCCCCAACCGCTCCGCCACCGCGCCGGTGGTGCCACTGCCACAGTTATGGATGGCGCAAACCTCTGTGAGATAAGAATGGACTGCTTCCACTTCTAGATCATAAACTTCTTCTTCGCTGGAGACGGTTTCTACGCTGGTCAAATGCACGCCCTCTAGCGTAGAACCCCAAAAGACGATATCACCCGCTTTGAGATCGCTTGCCGCAATCCACTCAGCCCCTTGGGGGCTAAATTGTTCGGCACTAATCGTTTGAATCCAGGCTGCGACTCCCTCCAGGTTGGTCATGACTTCCTTAGCAGGGATACGCATTGTCCGTAATCCCAGCGATCGCAAGTAAGCATCGCGGTTGGCATCATGGGCGATCGCCTCTGGACTGCTGTGGGCAATTGCACCATCCACTTCGACAACAAGGTGTGCTTCACGGGAGTAAAAATCGGCAATGTAGGAACCGATCGGGTGTTGACGGCGAAAGGAAATCCCTAGCTGCTTGTTCCGTAAGGCACTCCACAGTTTGCGCTCTGGCGGGGTCATGTTTTGCCGCAATTCACGACTGCGCCCGCGCATATGTCTGGGAATGCCTGACCAGTCACAGTTGCCGCCCAGGGTACGGGGGGCTGTTTTAGCGAGAACTTTGTGATCGGCGGTGAGCCAGAGGGTTTTGTCTGAACGGGAATGCTGCAAGCCAATCATTTGACCCTGATAGGGGTGATGAATGGTGCGAAGCACACGATGGGCTTTGCCGTCATGGGCGAGTACGAGGTCTCCGGGTTGGATGGTCTCGATGGGAACGAGAGCGGTGTTGGCCTCTCCCCAGCCCTCCCCGCGTGCGGGGAGGGAGTTGAAGTCATCCCCCCCCGTGTGCGGGGGGCCAGGGGGGCTAAACTGCTCCATTTGCGTACCCCAGCCCTCCTGCCACGCAGCAGGGGAATTAGCCCCTCCCCGGCCCTCCCCGCGTGCGGGGAGGGAGTTGAAGTCATTCCCCCCCGTGCGCGGGGGGCTAGGGGGGCTATTCACCCGCCACACCCGCGTACCTTGCCGGACACAAAAGAAATCGGCAACCAGATCGCCTTCGTTGGAAGAGGCTTGGATGATTCTTTCTAAGAGGCCTTCTGGTTTTTGAGTGTCATAACCTGTATCCTGATGAGCCTGAGAATTGACAGGTGGAATATCTGTCCAGATTGCTTGCACAGCTTTCCCAGGCATTTCATCTAAATATCGCTTGTAACGAGGAGTACCATTTTTTGTAAGTTCAATTCTATTTTCTGCAATTAATTTGTCAATTCTTTCCTGTGACCAACGCCAGTGGGTTCCTGGAGGTGGAGCAATCAACTTTCCGAAAAAAAAGCGCGGTTCTCCAGCACCAGCAGCACTTATATCTGCTAACTCATAACGCCTACCATCCTGATCTACACTTCGGTAGTGAGATTTTAGATAGTTTTCATCGTAGGCTTGATACTGAGGATTCCAGACAAAGTTTTGGGACTTTGTATAGTGAAAAATTACATCATAGTTAAACGCGAATCCTTTTCTATCACTGTGGCTTGTGACGCGCTGCCAGATAATCTGAGAACGAAAATTTTCTGAATCAAAAAGTTCATCAAGAATTATCTTGACGTGGCTAGCTACTGAATCATCTAAATGCACCAAAACACTGCCATTATCAGACAGTAACTCTTTGATTAAAGCTAGACGTTCGTAAATCATTTGCAGGTAGGAATCTGATCCCTTACCCCAAATGTCTCGATAGGCAACCATTTCTAAGGTTGACTGTTCCTTTTGAACAGAATCTTTCTCATCTCCAATCTGCACCTGCATCGAAAAATCTGCGCCCACATCAAACGGTGGATCAATATAAATCAGATCCACCTTGCCCTTAAACGACCGCATCAGCGAAGCCATCACCAGCTTGTTATCGCCCCAAATCAGCCGATTCCTAAAGTCATCCACACGGGGATTCTGCTGTTCAAATAGCTCCAACTGCCCCGTCGCCGCCGCTGCCCGTCGCGGTTCATCAATACTCTCAATCTTCTGCATCGGCATCGCACACCCGGCAATATCCACCTCCCGCCGATGGCCATACTCGTCATACTTGCCCTCCCACACCAGTTCCGTGCGCATTTGGGAGAGGGGGTGGGGGTTGTGGGGGCCGTAGGTGGGTTGCTGGGTCATAGAAAGGCATGAAGGCGCAAACGACTGCGCTCAATTATAGTCGCTGCCTAAAATGCCGCCAAATCAAGCTCTTTGTAGGGTGGAATGGGTGTGATGAGTAAGGTGATAGGGGCGATTGTCCTGGCAGACACGCTAAGGCGAACGTTCTAGCGGAAGGGACAGGGGCGATCGTAGAGAGTCTTCACTTTGGATGAGTGGCTTAAAGCACTGCCCCAACCCAGGACTAAAGCGAGATAACTACTGCTTATACTGACTTTCCTTCCTAAATTCCGCCTAACACCCCGTAGCAGAGTAGTTAGCCAAAAACAAAGTTGCATATCACCAGAAGTGTTGAACGCAATGTTAGCAGGGCAAGTTCATAGCTGAATCCAGTACAAAAGGTCTATGATTCTGCCTGTAATGACCTACTTATTGCTTCCATCCTCAATAATCCGCCTCTTGAGAGTGCTTTTTGTAAAGTTTTACTATCAAGATTCAACACTTCTGGCATATCACCTCCTCTCGGAGCAGTTATACAGAATATTATCCGCATAACTAACCAGATCGGAGTCTTATACAGAAATCTGCCGGGCTATCTACCCGAATTCGGCAGTTATGCTGAATTAAGTAGTGATGATGACCCTCATAGAGGTGTTTATCTGGATCTTGTTCTGCATAATATGCTTGCCAAGGGATGTTATGCCGATAGCCTCAGCAAATCTTCATGGTCAGTACGTAGGCTGCCTGGCCCGGCCGCGTCTAAACTGGCTCAGACAGGCGATCGAGGTAGCGCTCAATCAGCAAGATTGCCACAATATCGTCGATGGGGCGTGGCGGCGTTCGCATTCCCTGGGGCAACAGGCGCTGGAGTCCCTTGGGTGGATACATTTGCCAGTAGCGATTGCGGGCTTCCAGCGTCGAGTAGCGTTCATCAACCATGACCACGCGGATTGGGTCGATAAGGGCTTCGCTCAGCGATTGTTTCCACTGGCGGGCACTGGTTTGATCGCCCATGACCAGCAGCGAAATCGGGTATTGCTGGCGGAGCGCCTGAATTGTGG
This sequence comes from Thermoleptolyngbya sichuanensis A183, assembly GCF_013177315.1. NCBI lineage: Bacteria > Bacillati > Cyanobacteriota > Cyanophyceae > Oculatellales > Oculatellaceae > Thermoleptolyngbya > Thermoleptolyngbya sichuanensis. The sequence continues at coordinate 54,716 of NZ_CP053661.1, forward strand.
CGATCGCCCGCTCTGCTGCGACGACTTGATGCATAAACAGGTTGCGATCGACCCCCATCACGGCTAGCCCACACTTTTGCCGACCCGGATCGAACCCCAGAATAACGGGCTGCCCCAGGGCTTCAGGTGCAGAAGTGGAATAGGACATGGGCAAACGGCAGGGGTGAAAGGCAAACGGCAGCAGGGCGGTTTAGTTCGTTGGCGCGAAGGGCGATCGCTGCGGGGGCGGTGTGGTGTTGACTCTGCTGTCCGTACTGAACAGAACCCGCCCATTTTGTACGGCGGCCAGGTCGAGCCGGACAGGCCCAGCGGTGAAGATGGTTTCAGAGGCGATCGCATGGAGTTCTACCGGGCGACCGTAGGCTCGAATATCTTGCAATAACCTAACCACAGCCTCGGTCTGTCCGTCCGCAATTTGCAGCACATCGCCCAGCACCCCAGCCTGTCGCGAGCGAAACTGAGCGTTAGCAATCAGGAGATTGACACGCTCCACCAATTCTTCATCTCGCATCCGGGTGGGATCGAGCGCAATCGTGACCACCAGATCGCCCTCTCGAAACACCACCTGATTGGGCGCAGCGTTGACATAAACCTGGATGCAAGCCTCGCCCGCCAAGACGCAGGGTTCGCCAATGATGTAATTGCCTGCCGACAAAATCCGCACAACATAATCTTTGCCGTCCTGGATTTGATTGATCAATTGCTCTACTTGGGCATTGGTAATTTGAATCACCTGCTTGTCTACATTCACCGTGCCCGGTTGAATGCGCTGGCTGGCGAAGCGGTTGGCCTCTAGTAGGAGGCGATTGACAGCGCTGGGAGCAGCCTCTGGGGTAATCACGCGCACCACACCGGAGGCCATCGGCTGGTTTCTCAACACTGCCACACTGCCCTGGCGCAGCCCTTGAAATTCGCGCTCCAGGGTTTGCACTTCTGCCAGCAGAGCGCTACGCTGGGCTTCTAGGTCATCCAACTGCAATTCTTTTTCGCGGATTTGGGCGGTGCGTTCGGCAATCTGGCGATCGCGCTCGGCTACATCTCGGTCGCGCTGGGCAAGCTGGCGCTGGCGATCAGCCTGGAGCTGCTGAATCTCGGCGCGAAGCTGGGTGGCCTGCTGAGACACGTCTGTTAGCAAAGTCTGCGCCTGCTGATAGTTGGCAGCGACGCTGCTGAGCTGCGACTGGGTGCTTTGCAATTCCTCACGGGTGCGGGTTTCCTGGGCGATCGCCGCTTGCAAGGACTCGTTGGTGCGGCGCAGACGGCGCTGGGCGGCTTGTTGTTCTCGTTCAGCGCGATCGCGCTGTCGCTGCACTTCGGCGGTTTGCTGCTGCGCTTGGTTTAGTTCTGCTAGCGCTGCGTCTCGCTCCTGCTGCACGTCTTCTAGCTCAAACACCCCCGTCCGCAACTGGTCATCTACGGCAAACAAAATGCCAAAGGTCATTGCCGAGATGAGAATCCCCGTCATCACGGTGATCAGCGTGGCAGTTTGGCGGGGACGCAGGCCAAACAAACTGAGACGAGCCTTGCCCACCTTCATCCCAAGGCGATCGCCCACCGTGGCCACCACAGCCCCCAGCACCAAAATTGCCGCAATCAAGACCAGCCCGGTGGTCATCGCCGATAAAACTCACACTCAGCTACACCATACTGCAATTGTGCCGTTGAACGGCGTAGCTCGCAGTTGCCCGGATACCGCAACACCGTAAAAATGCTCCGACAGGCTCAGCCCAGATAGATAGTCGCCCCACTAGGTTAGCTATCGCCCCTGCTCCCTGTTTCCCAAGCACCCCAGAGCGAAGCAGTTTCCCTTAGCTCAGCCCCCTGATTCGTGCTTTTTATGTAAACTGCTGGCTCAGCGCTACGGGGTTGTAGACCGTGATCTTTTTCTTGTGAATGGAGATCATCCGATCCTGGCGCAGATCGCCCAGCAGTCGCGTCACCGTCACGCGGGTCGAGCCAATTGCTTCGGCGATCGCCTGATGAGACAGTTTCAGGTCGATGGTGATGCCTTCAGACGTGGGGACACCAAAATCGCGGCACAAAATCAGCAAAAAGCTGACCAAACGCGACCCCATATCTCGGTGGGCCAATGTTTCAATCATCATTTCGGTTTGCAGAATCCGCGACGACAGCCCCTTCAGCATCAGCATTGACAGGTCGGGATTTTCCTTCAGCGCCTTTTCGACTTGCTCAATCGGCACCGACAGCAACTCCACCGGGGTAAACGCCACGGAATGATAGAATCGGTCTGCCTTTTGCCCCGTAATCAGCGACAGCACGCCAAACACGCTATTCTCTCTTAGCAGCGCCACGGTGATTTCTTCGCCCGCCTCATAGACTCGCGACAGCTTCACCGCGCCCTTGAGCAAGAAATAAACCCGCTCAGCCGGATCGCCCGGAAAGAAAATGGTCTTTCCCCGGTCAAAGGTTTCTACCATCGGCGGAAACGCACCGCCGCTCAATTGGCGAAACACATCTGCTAAAGGCTTTTCATGTGAGGCAACCATACCGTCCGATTCCCAGCGCCCTCAGGGAGCGAATATGACCGAAATATGACCGAGACATGACTGACAGGATCTACGCACTTGCGATAAGTTTCCTGTGTTTTGGACGATGTCTCGCGGGCTGTGCCCGCGAGACATCGTCCAACTGCGTAAGTCCGAACTGAAACAAAAGATGAAAGCAAGACCCAGATTTTGCCCAAGAGGCGAAAAACCGGGATAAATGCAGTCTTAGAACACTTAAACTAAGTTTGGGGCCGCTTTTTGTATCTAAAAACACGCTTCCATAAGAAGAATGATCGTTTTGATACCAATTTCTGCGTTTGCTCTATCGGTAGACCCGGATGAGAGAACCCAGACTCTGTTCTGGAAACTGGGCGATCGCCCTCAATCCTGCGTTCCAGACAGCATATCGCAATTGTATCTAAGAGATACAATTTAGGAAAAAATTTTCCCGTCTCGCCCTCATCTTTCACCCCCATCTCTTCCCTTCCTCCCTATCCCACTCTCCCCTATCCGTCCTGCCCCGTTTTTGAGTATTTTGTGAATTGCCCTCGAAATTTGGATGCCGTTACCCATGCTTGACCTCACCGGAAAAAATGCGCTCGTCACAGGCATTGCCAACAATCGCTCAATTGCCTGGGGCATCGCCCAACAGCTCCACAAAGCCGGGGCAAACCTGGGCATCACCTACCTGCCCGACGACAAAGGCAAGCTAGAGAAGAAAGTGGCGGAATTGGTTGAGCCGCTCCAACCCAGCCTGTTTGTGCCCTGCGATGTGCAAAATGATGAGCAAGTCGAGGCGGCGTTTGCCACCGTGCGCGAAAAGTGGGGGCGGCTGGACGTGCTGATCCACTGTCTCGCCTTTGCCAATCGCGATGACCTCAGCGGCAACTTCAGCGATGTTTCCCGTGAGGGCTTTAACCTAGCGCTGGACGTGAGCGCCTACTCGCTGGTGCAGCTTTGCCGCGCCGCCAAGCCGCTGATGACCGAGGGCGGCTCGGTGGTGACGCTGACCTATCTGGGCGGTGTGCGCGTCGTGCCAAACTATAACGTCATGGGCATTGCCAAGGCAGCGCTAGAGATGAACGTGAGGTATCTGGCGGCGGAACTGGGCCCGCAAAACATTCGAGTCAATGCCATCTCCGCCGGGCCGATTCGGACGCTGGCTTCCTCCGCTGTCGGCGGCATTTTGGACATGATTCACCATGTTGAAGAGGTCGCCCCCCTGCGCCGCACCGTGACTCAGACCGAAGTGGGCAACGCGGCGGCGTTTTTGTGTAGCGACCTGTCTACGGGCATCACGGGTCAAGTGCTGTACGTGGACGCGGGCTACGAGATTATGGGAATGTGAGGACTAGGGTTTGTTTTGACGGTATTTTGGAGGTTGGCTCTTGGGGTGCGCCGTGCAGCACAATCAACCCATCTTGCGAACGAGAGTGCCAGAAGCCTCGTAGACGCTTGTAGCAATCCAAAATCGCAGATCCAAAATCGCAACAGGATTTACGCAGTTGGACAATTTCTCGCGGGCTGCGCCCGCGAGAAATTGTCCAAAACCCAAAGAGCTTATTGCAAGTGCGTAAGTCCTGATCGCAAATCCAAAATCGCAAATCCAAAATCAATCATAATAGCCCGTCTTTAGTTCTCCTCAAAGGCGATCGCCACGGGAATCGGCGCAGCATCGGGCACTGCATCAGGGTCAAAGATGGGCAAGTTGCCGTTGCGAGTTTTGGTGAGCCGCTGGAGGTGGCTAAAGACCTTGCGGGCGTTGGTTTCGTTGCCCTGCTGGGCGAAGAGTTCTAGGGCTTGCTGCAAATCGGCGATCGCCCCAGCGGGGTTGCCGGAACGAGCCAGCCCCCGGTAGTAGTAGGGCGTGGGCACATCGGGCGCAAGCTGGATGGCGGCGGCATAGTCGCGAAACGCGGACTTGATTTCGCCCAATTTTTGCGCGGCCAGCCCCCGGAAAAAGTAGATCATGGCGCAGTTGGGCTGGATCGTCAGAGCATTGGTAAAGTCGGCGATCGCCCCGATCAGGTCGCCCTGCTCCGAGCGCAGATAGCCCCGGTTGCAGTGGGCATCCATTTGGTTGCGGTCTAGCTGGAGGGCGGTGCTAAAGTCGGCGATCGCCTGCTGCCGCTCTCCCAAGTCGTCATGACACAGCCCACGCAGATTCCATGCCAGTGCCTGATCTGGGCGGATGCGTAAGATTTGCTCTACGTCGCTGAGGGCCCCCTGCGGGTCGCCCAATTCATAGCGCGTCATGGCCCGGTTCCAGTGAGATTGCACATCGGTCGGGTGCAGCACTGGGTTTTCAAACCGCTGCGTCAACTGCTGCACGGTGGCGGGGTCGCTCGTCCGCAGTTTGAGTTCCAGCCGGGGAATGCCCAGATCGTCCACCAGCGACTCGTCCAGCCCCAGCACGGCGTAGCGGTCGTCCGACACGAGGAAGTTCTCCCGCGTTCCCAAAATCTTGAACTGAAACTGGTTGGGAAACTGCCGCTTGAGTTCCAGCAGGTTTTGCAGCGTTTCTTGCAGGCTACGGGCTTGCTCAGACGGGGCGTGCCACCGCTGCACCATTGCGCTGAGGAAGCGGGGCAAATCCTGGTCAGCGCTATAGCACCAGCCAATTGCCAACTGCCGACCCTGGGACAAAAACTCATGCAGGCGGCGCACCATCGGGCGATCGATGGGGCACTGGCTCGACCAAGGCAACGTCACCAGCAGGCGATCGCCCGTGGTATCTAGCGCTTGCTCCAGCACCAGACGACTGCTAGGCACATCGAGCAGCGCCGCCGCCGTGAACTCGTCATACAGTGCCGGATGAAGGGCTGTGGCGGCCTCGACTTCGGCGGGCGGGCCACCGCGAAAATCTAGAACAAACTCGTAGCGCGGCCCCGTTGGATAGGTGCGGAGGTGCTGGTTTAGCTCTTGCAGCACGCCCAGCACTGTTGCCTCGACCTGCATCTGGAAGGTGCCGCCCGTGGGGAGCGATCGCAACTGCTGGCTGATGCGCTGTAGCTCTTGCCGCAGCATCGCTTCAACTTGAGCCTCAAATAGCGCTTCGGCGGTTTCGATCGAGTCGGTCGAGTCGGCGCTGGGAGCTAAAGCAGGGGGGCGATCGCCCGTCTCCCCACGAGTTTCAGCCATCAAATCTTGCAACTGCTGGCTGATGATCTGAAGTTCCGCTTGCAGCGCCTGCTCGATCTGCATTTGAAATTCCTGCTGCTGCTGCAAGGCGCTGACCTGTCCTACGAGGCCGCTGAAATCTCGCTGGGGAACCAGATCGCCCACCACTCGCAGCAACCGGGCAATTTCCCGCCGCAAAGAGGTGGGGTCAAAGGGCGGCGGCAGGTTTTCTACCTGCTGGCTCAAGGAATTGACCTGCTGCTGGAGCGAGTGCAGCGTTTCGCGGCTAGGCTGGTCGCGCAGTTGTTGGGTCAGGTCTTGCACCTTGCGCCGCAGCAGTTCCTCTGCCCGCGCCTGCGAGTCCTGCTGTTCATGGAGTGACTGCATCTCGGTCACCAGCGCCGTCCAGTCGCGCCGGGGAACCAGATCAGACACCACGCGAATCAGTTCCGACACATCCTGGCGCAGGGTGCTGGCATCGAAGGGCGGTGGCAGGGCTTGAAGCTGGCGATTCAGCCGAGTGATTTGCTCTTGCAGCGTGTTGAGGGCAGGGCGCGTTTGGTCGCTGAAGACTTGCAGGCTGGTTTGCAGATGGGCCGTGTCAGAGCGAATCTGGGCGATCGCCGTCTCCAACTCCTCCACCTGGCGGGAACTCGACAGGTCGTGCAGCCGCTCGGTGATATGCACCATGTCGTCGCAAAGCTGGCTATATTGGTCGCGCAGCCGCCGCACCTCGCCGCGCACGCTGCCCAGATCGCCCGCTTCCAGCGCATCCAGCCGAATTTGCAGATCTCGCTGCAAGGTTTTTAGGTCAGCCGCAAAGGACTCCGACGCTTCCCGGCTTTTCACCAGCATGGACTTTTTCAAACTGCCCATCATCTCTGGCGTGGGCAGCGATCCAATCTGCTGATTCAGCAACTCCACATGCATCGAGAGGCGCTTTTCAATTTCGTCGATGGCAACGCCGACCTGATTTTGCATGGATTGCTCGAATCGGCTGCGGTTAGCCAGGTTAAGCAATACCAGCAGCGAAATGGGTGCGGAGGTGTAGACCAGTTGCGACGTAGTGAAAGAGGCGACGGAACCCACGCCCAAGCCCACCAGCGATGCATACTCCGCCAGATCCAGCCAGTGATATTGTTTACTCACGCTTTGCCCCTCAATGCTGTGAAATCTTGCCAGGAGATCCTGCCAGAAAATCCTGCCAGAAAACCTTGCCAATTTGGGGCGATCGCCCTTCAGCTAAACTGTCGTGATCAGCCGCGATCAGCCGTCACAAGGCGAATCGTCCCAAAACAGTGTGTAATATTTTCCTTCTTCCGCTGTGGGTCGCTGGGATCAGGAAACCTGACACACCTTGAAGCAATTTAGGGATTCGCGTTAGGGATTCGCGAGTCTTGAGGTGCTGGAACTGGTGTAGGCGGGAGAGGGGCGCGATTCTCTTGAATGCCACCTCTCGACGAGGCAAGCGGTAAACCGATTTTCCTCAATTCCTGCTTGCCCGAATTTCTGTTTGCCTAAACTACTGTTTGCCTAAACTACTGTTTGCCTAAACTCTTTAGTTTGGACTAATGGTGAAGAGGAAGGCAGTCAATGAGAAGCACCGACTGCCGTAAGGTCAATGAAGTACAACCAACATTGACCCCATGATTTTCAACGAACTTCAGCAATTTCGCCAAACGTTGTATGCCAGCTTGGGAAACGCCAGAGATGCCCTGTTTGATCTGATGGATGCCGTGTTAGTGAGTGCGTGCATCGTGTCGTTTGTGAGGCTATCGCAGAGTCCTGTCTTTCGTCGCCAGTGGTCGAGCACCTATGAAGCGTTGCGCGATAGCCGCCTACCCCGATCAAAGGTGCTGAAGCTGTTGGTGCAGCAGATACCGACTCAGCAGCAACCGTTGTTGGCAGGTGATGCGAGTCGGTGGAACCGTCCTGCTGCCAGGCGTTTGAAAGACCGCACCTTATCAGGCAGAACAGGACATGCCCCGATAGCCGGACAAAACTACAGTACCTTAGCCTGGATTGCTGAAGACAGGGGCAGTTGGGCATTACCATTGCGGCATGAGCGCATCACCAGCTTTGAAACACCCGCCAGTAAAGCGGCATTCCAACTCAAACAAGTGACTCGGCAGTTAGCGGTGCGTCCGTTGGCGATCTACGACCGAGGGTACGGCAATGCCAGTTTTGTCAACCAAACGGCAGGGATTGAGGCAGACTTGCTGCTGCGGGTTACATCCAATCGATGTGTCTATGGCGCGCCCCCAGCGTATCGAGGGCGAGGCGCACCTGCCAAGCATGGACATAAGATGAAACTCAATGACCCTGACACTTGGAGTGTCCCGGTCGAAACCGTTGAAGTCGATGATCCCAACTGGGGACGAGTGCGGGTCAGTCGTTGGAGTGCATACCATTTCCGCAAATCCCCCAAACGGGCAATGGAAGTGTTGCGCGTGGAGGTGCTGGAGACACAGAGCAGCACGCGACGCTTGGCTCCTTTGTGGTTAGTTTGGCTGGGTGAGCAGATGCCTCCGTTAGAAACCCTGTGGTTGCACTACCTCCGTCGCTTTGCCATTGAACACTGGTATCGCTTTGCCAAGCAGAGGCTATATTGGACACATCCCCAGTTCAGTTCTGTATCGGCAACCGAACAGTGGAGCAGCCTGATGCCGTTGCTCAGTTGGCAGTTGTGGTTAGCGCGAAAGGACTGTACTGACCACCCCTTGCCCTGGCAGGCACCGCAAGAAACGTTGACTCCGGGTCGGGTCGCACAAGCGTTTGCAGGCATTTTGGCAGCGATTGGCACCCCTGCTCCTGCGCCTAAACCTCGTGGTAAATCGCCAGGACGAGGCAAGGGGCACAAGCCAACTCCTCGTCCCTGCTATCCGATGGTCAAAAAACGAGCCTCGAAACGCAAGACATCCGAACAATCCCTGAACAGTCCGGTTGCAACAGCAGCTTAACTGCGAGCAGGATTGTATCCAATTCCTTAAGTTCAACTGTTATGAACGGTTGAGCAGATTCTTTATGGCATCCTGTTGAGCATTATTGTGATGCCAGTTAGTCCAAACTAAAGTCACAAACGACACGATGCACGCACTCACTAACACGGCATCCATCAGATCAAACAGGGCATCTCTGGCGTTTCCCAAGCTGGCATACAACGTTTGGCGAAATTGCTGAAGTTCGTTGAAAATCATGGGGTCAATGTTGGTTGTACTTCATTGACCTTACGGCAGTCGGTGCTTCTCATTGACTGCCTTCCTCTTCACCATTAGTCCAAACTAAAGTAAACTACTGTTTGCCTAAACTACTGTTTGCCTAAACTACTGTTTGCCTGCCTTCTGCTTGCCTGCCTTCAGCCTGCGGTATCTCCAATCTGGGCAAACGCTGCCTGCCCAAAAATCGCGCTGGCATGGCGATAAAACTTAAACTCCATCAGGTTATAGAACGGATCTTCCAGGAAAAATGTGCGGTGTTCTAGCGGCGTGCCAACAAAGCGCTCCTTGGGCGGCTGATAAAAGCGAAGTCCCAATCGCTGCGATCGCTCTAAAAGGGCTTCCCAATCGGCCTCGTCGATAAAAATTACGCCAAAATGCCGGGGATACACGCCGCGCTGGGGCATCAGCGGTTCATGGGCCAGGTGCGCTACAATCTGATGTCCGTAGAGGTTCATAATCACCGAGCTGGCGTTTTCGCGGCCGATCTCGCAGCCCAGCCCATCGGCATAATAGGCTTTGGCTTCGGCCAGATCACTCACGGGAAACGCCAGGTGAAAGAGAGTGGTTGCCATAGTGCTTTGCGGGGGAGTTGCAAACGGTAGGAGACAGCGCCAGGGTTGGAACGCAATCACTGATGCGATCACTGACGCTGAGACACTGAACTTTAATCTCAGATGCTAAATTAACATCTTGCTCAAAGCTCCGTCCGGTTAGCGCTTTACCATAACCCCACTGCTTTTATCTTTCCAATACGGAAAGGCGATCGCCCCTTGGCTGTTGGCAATCTCAACGCAGATTGAAAGCGCGGTTGAAATTGCCAACACTCGGAGCCAACTGCAAAACGCCTCGTTCGCCCCACCCACAGCACACGTCAAACTCAGCCTGATCAAGGCGCAGACATACTAAAGCGCGCTCACTATAGGCTTAATCTTGGCGATCGCTTCAACGAGTGCTGAGACTGCCGCTGTGACCAACACTATGACTGGCGCTGTTTCGATACTTGGCAGATAGGCTTTCAATAAACAAGCGAATCGTGGGCTGATGGCTATCTAGCGTTGCCCCGTCCAACTGAAGGTACTCAGGATCAGTGCCCCAGTTCAGCACCTTCGAGAGCAACTCAATCGGTGCTTGAGAATAGATGGAGCAAGCAACCTTCATAATGCATTCAGCAAGGGCTTGCTTGATTTGGCTATCGGCACTTGTAGGATCATTGAGAACCTTCCGCACAGCCGCCAACTCAGCTTCTAGACGCTCAAAACAGCAGGGCAAAACAGGCGTAACGATAAAGTCGCCGGACGCATCAACTCGACTTGAAACTTTTTCGATCGCGTTGACTAATAAGTTAAACGCCGACGGATCATCCCAGTCTACATTGCCCCGAAAGAAACCCTCTTCATAGCCAACCGGCGAACCCTGAAAATAAATTGGGATGTTCTTTCCAGATTGCAGGATCTTGTATAAAGCAACCTCTAGGGTTTCAACCGGCCAGCCCAGATTTCGACAGACCAAAAATTCTAGCTCTCCGGGTTTGGAGACGACGAGACTATTCAGCAGCAGGCTGACGGCTTCATGAACATTTTGACCACAAACATACTTATCAGGAGCATGAATGTTGACAATTTTCCCGTGCCTGACCTTTTGATCAAACTGTTCACAGGCGGCGCTATTGTCCAGCATGTGGGTAAATCTCACCATGCCATACACGGTTAAGCCTGACCGAGCCGCCTGATCAAAGAGCCACTCACACACCTTTTTGGTGGCTGCATAGACTTCTCCAGTAACATAGCGCGATGCCTTCCCTGTTGAGGAGAATATGCACTTTTTGACCCCATATTTTTCGCAGAATCGAATCACATTATGAGTTCCCATAATATTCGTCAAAACAGCATCTCTAACGCGCTGCTCTGCCATTCCAGGAAGGCGTATGGCTGCCAGATGAAATACGAGGTCGGGCTTTTCTTGGAGGAAAACCTTCTCTAGTTCATTCTGATCTCTGATGTCGATGTTATAGAATGTGAATTGCTCAACCGAATCATGATCTTCGTTCAGAGAAGACGATTCATCTAGCCATAAGTCCAGGCAAATAATCTTCTCAGGCTCAAAGGTCTTCAATTCCTGAATCAGTTGACTGCCGACGCAACCATTTCCACCCGTCACCAGAATACGCCGACCCTTGACCTGCTCTGCGACCAAATCTCGGTAGCAGTGAACCCGACGGTTCCAGGCATCTGCAAAGGGATCTTCCCTCAGTTGTCCAGCCGCTTGATAGACCTTCGTGAGTTCCTGGGTCAAGTTTGCTAGCTGGCTCAAGACTTGTTCATCCTCTGGCTCAGGAGAACCAGCAGGGACAAGCATCTTAATGTCATGGATAATCTCAATTCTTGATCTTAAAGAAGGTTTTGTATTGTTGCCTGAATTCGGGCATTTTTCGGGTGCTTCATTCGTTCCCAAAGCGAAACCCTGATCTACCGATGTCAGCATGGTCAAAGAGTTCCTTGAATGAGTGGTTAAGCGTAGATTCCCTGTCTTCTTGACCTCGGACGTTCCTCGCAACAGACATGCCGCGGGTGCATCCCAGTTATGCAATGAGTAGAAGTGCTTAGTGCAGATTAAGGGCAGACGCCGTAGGCTCAGAGCAGTTGCTCTAAGGATAGTTGAAGCGATGGATGCCACCAAGGAAGCCCAAATCAAAGCCCATGCACTGGCGTTAGCGGAGTTGCTTTACGACGAGACAGACCCTGAACAAGTCAAAACATTGGCCGGGATCGAAGTCGCCGTTCGTGACCACCTACTGGAGTATGTGGGGCCTGAGATCGGAAATTTTTTATCTGCACAAGCAGCGGCACAAGCTCTGGGCGAAAGCGGCACATCCAGAGTATCGTCGGACGCTTAAGTCTGAGTCAGCGCCAGAGCCAGCGGCTTAAGGTCAAGGCCCGCACCCAGTGGAGTCCTCAGGTTGAGACGTGCTGCTTGCTGCTGAGTGCCAACGAAGCCTATGCGCGAGCTGCCGACGATATCGCTGTGCTCACCGGGGTGTGCGTGTCAGGGAGTACCCAGCAACGGCTGGTGCATCGTCAAGACCTAGAGCCACCAGCGGTGGACAGCGGGGTTAAGGAAATGAGCTTAGACGGGGGCAAAGTCCGTCTGCGGACTCCTCAGGGGCAGCCCTGCCAGTGGCGCGATTACAAGGGGGTAAACCTGCATCAGTGCAGCATTAGCGCCTTCTACAAAGACAACGACAGCTTGGTCAACTGGCTCAACCAGCAGCCCTTAGCGCATCCCCTCGTTTGTCTTGGGGATGGTCACGACGGCATCTGGAACCTGTTTTCACAGATCGGGCATCGCAGCGAGCGCCTTGAGATCTTGGACTGGTACCACCTGATGGAGAATTTGGGTAACGTGGGTGGGTCTCAACAGCGTCTTGATGCCGTCGAAGCCTGCTTGTGGCAAGGGGATGTGGATGGGGCGGTTAGGCTATTCGACGACTGGTCCCATGAGCGGGTAGACCAGTTTATCGGCTATCTGGCTAAGCATCGGCTCCGTATCGTTAACTACAGCTACTACCAAGCTGAGGGGATTTCAATTGGCTCGGGTGCCGTGGAGTCGACTATCAAGCAAATTGGTAGGCGGGTGAAAATTTCAGGCGCTCAGTGGAAGGAAGACAACGTTCCACAAGTCCTTCGCCATCGCTGCGCTTATCTCAATGGTCAATTCTCATCCTGAGTCTTGTAAGACTGGGATGCACCCACATGCCGCCGTCCGACGACGCAGATCCGATAACTTAGATCTGACAATATAAAAATGAGCACCTCGAAAAATTCAGATCCTCTTGAATGGCTACGAGAAAACAAAGGTTTCAGGCTCCTAAAATTCTCAATAAGGCAATTAATCGAAGTGACCAAATGTAATTCTGAAGATGCTTATCTAATAAAGAGGCATCGTGGAGATACTTTGAGGAGTGAGAACAAAGCTCCTTGTTCAAAAATTATTAGCTTCACTATTTGCTAAACGCATCCGTGTGGTGCAAGTGAATGCGAATCTTTACGGAGAAAACTGAAATTATGAAGCTTCAGTGATTGCCTGTCTTAACAAAAATTCATGTAATACAAGTAAATAAAAGGCTGAAAAAAGCCGGAATCATAAAGCTTTTACAATTGGGTAGCACCTGCTCAATCGCCTCGCTGCGTGGGCGCGCTGTCTGCCCATAAGCTATCTGCCTCATTGTCGTCGTCCAATAAATGTCCCAACACTTGCGAATCATGCACTGCTGCATCGGTGACTTGATACTGCCGGATCAAACCATACTCAGCATCGATACTGACGTGGTTTTTGTACCCAAAATGGTACACACCTCGTTTCTTCGTCCATCGAGCGTCCGTGTCTTTTTGCGCCAATCGATGCGGCTTGTCCTGCCAATCTTGAGGGATTTCGCCCTGCTTGAGTTGCTGGTTCTCTGAGTCGCTGTTGTGTTGCTGGGGCACAGGAATTAAGGTCGCATCTACAATCTGCCCTCCTTTGGCAGCATAGCCCTGCTTGATTAAGTAACCATCGAATTGCTCGAATAACGCCTCAATCAACCCCTGCTCAATCAGTTGTTTGCGAAATAACCAGACGGTTGTTGCATCAGGCACTTCATCGGACAAACTAAACCCCGTGAACTGCATGAACGACAGACGGTCACTGACTTGATCTTCCAGTTCCTCATCGCTGATGTTGCACAACTGTTACACAACCAGGCGTTTGAACATCACCACGACATCGATTGCTTTGCGTCCCGCATTGCTCTTTCGAGCTTTGTTATGGATTTGCTCCAATGTGGGTCGAAAGTTCTCCCAAGGAACAATTTGGTTGAGCCGCACCAGTTGAGCCGCACCAATAGATCTTTAGATCTTTTTTCTGCCTCAGTTTGGCTTGGCGTTCTTCCCCCTCCCAAAATCCGGCTTGGCTTATCAGTCGTCACCCTCACTCCCTCTCTGACTATGACCTCATGCCTGTCTCAACTCAAGACACTACTTAACCAATTTTTCGAGGTTCCCGCTTTAAACTTGTGTTCTTGCATTGTCTTCTCCTGTAAGTCATCTGAGCAATATCATCCAGGACATACTGCAATAGCGGCTTTCACTAGCCCATATTCTAAAGCCGATCAAAAAGGAGGGGCTGAACACTGCCGTCGGGCAGGATTTCCGGCAGCCACGCATCACCGTGGGGTTCTGTGCCGTCCCACTTGTCGGGGTATGTGCCCGCTGCGATCAGTTCTTCAATCCGTGTCAGTTCCTCATCGTTAATGAGGCTAAGGGTCGGTCGCCCCAGTCGTTCTGCGGTCTGGTTCACCTCAGCCTGAATGCCAAGCACCTGCGCCAGCATCCAGCGTCGCGCCTCTAGCGTCAGTGGCCCCAGCCGATTTTGCTTGGCCGCCAGCGACCCGTCTTTGTTGACCTCCCCATGCTTACGATGGCGATATTGCGGCTTTTTGATTTCCCAATACAGGGGGCGGAGCCGTTGCAGGGGGGCGAGATAGGCCCATTCCGGCTGGGCCACCACGCGGTCGAGGGCGGCATCCTTTTGCACCAGTGGACAGCCAATACAGCCCGTACGGGCATTGATCGGCTCCTCGCCATCACTCACATCTTGCCCATACACCTTGGCAATTTCAAACGTGGGAAAGCCTAGCTCGACATCTGCCTTCACCAGCCAGTCCCAAACGTGGCAGACGCGCCAGTGAACAATGGGAGCCAGCATATCGGCGATCGCCTCTGACGTACTCTGCTGAAACCAGCCCTGTCCGCACTCACCACCATCTTTGGTGCAGCTAAGGGCGATGCGTTGGTCACGGGCGGCGCTCTCGCCAATCCGCACTCCCGTCATCATTAGGAACTTTTCGCCCCGTTCCTGTCGCAGCACCTCTAGCTCCCGCTCCATGCTCATCACCTTGAGCTTGGGCGTACACCAGCGGAACGTGTTCGACGGCGGTGGCACTCCCCGACCCAGCATATAGACAAAGTAGCGATAGTCTAGAGCCGGCAAGACCACGCGAGTCGCGAACCCGCGCCGCTCCAGTTCCTTCAGAATTTCCAGTGCCGCCAAGTGTAATGGCGGTAGCTCTTGGCGCGTGTCGGCGTAGAGGATGGTGAGGGTTTTGGGGCGAGGGATTTGCCCTGTCTCTATCAGGTGGGCGATCAGGGTGACGGTTGCAGAAGAATCTTTGCCGCCCGAAAAAGATACTGCCCAGTGCTTGTACAGCGAACCGCAATGACACAGCGACTCTACCGATAGCGCAATGCTTTTCGACAGGGTCAGGCGTTCTTCTTCAAATAGACTCAGGGGGTTCATCAACCACGCTTTTGCATCCTCTGTCCCCCTAACCATAGCAAAAACTGGAAGCTTTGCGCTAGATATAGAGTCCGGAAGACTAAATATGAATTCTGAAGCGCTAGAGGAGTCTGAACGTTTTAAGTATAAGTATACTCAAATTCATCGTGCATTTCAAGTGCCTTCCAACTCATTCGCCAGTTATTCGCTGCAAGCACTGCGCCTCAAGTTAAGAGCTAATTTATGAAGCAAATCTTAAGAAGCCTGAAACTCTTGGCATGTGTGGCTTTGAGGTCATGTTTGCCCAGGAAAAGCGGTTTCTCGGAAATCCTTGATTAACAAGGCTTTCAGGCTCCTTTACAAATTAGCTCTAAGGAATGCCCTATGCTGGGTTTAGCGACTGGGTGAGCTTCATGAACCGCTTAGAGTCAGCACTATACCCCCCAAAGTCAAACGCCCCAAAGCCAAACGTTTCAAAGCCAGCAGATCAGGCGATTGCTTCAGATTTTGCCGAAATTGTGAATTGCGTAAATCGCAGCCCAATTGGCAAGCGGCTTCCGACTTCGCTCTACGTTCATCTCTCGGCGCTCCCAGCCCTAGAGCGATCGCTCCAAAATTATGAAACCCTGGCGCGTCAGCAGGTGCAACCCCAAACTCAGCTAGACGGGGCAACGCTCGTCAAGTTCAATACTGACCAACCCAAGGTATCTTATCTGGCTTACCCTGAGTTTGAGACCGATGCCCATCCCGCCTTATCCTGGAGCATTCAGGTTGATCTAGCTACAGCGCAAGTCACGATTCGTAACTATAGCCGCACTGATAACCCGCCAGTGCTGCATCGCAAGGAGACTTTTGTCACCGCTGACTATCCGCTGTACGAGCGTTTTGTAGAACTGACTCGTCAGGAAGAGGCACTCGGGCTACTCAATCAATCGCGGGAAATTGGCACCCGTGAGGGCTGGGCAAAGCGTCTGCTGGACTGCCGGATCGAGATTCATGGCCATGTCCTAGCTTGTCCGGTTGCTCAAATCCCTGGAGTTGCTCAGCCCAAAATCGAGCGCCACAAAGCTGCCCTCGTCCGCAACGAGCTTTCCAAGCCCGTGAGGATTGCGCTAGAGGCGGGATTATTTACCCCTGGCGCGACCTTCTTTGACTATGGCTGTGGGCATGGGAGCGACGTAGAGCGCGTGGGCGATCGCGGCTACACCAGTTCTGGCTGGGACCCCTACTATCGTCCTGATTCTGCCTGTACATCGGCTGATATCGTCAACCTGGGTTATGTCATCAACGTCATCGAAGACCCGGCAGAACGACGAGAGGCATTGCTCAAAGCCTGGGAACTGACCAGGAAGGTGCTGATTGTCGCCGCGCAAGTGCTGATTGAAGACTCGACACGCGGCATGATGGCCTACGGGGATGGGGTGATTACCCGCCGCAATACGTTCCAGAAGAATTACAGTCAGGAGGAACTGAAAAGTTATATCGACCAGGTGCTGGGCGTGGACGCAATCCCGGTTGCGCTGGGCATCTACCTGGTGTTTCGGGACGAGGCTCAGGCGCAGACGTTCCGGGTTTCCCGATGGCGATCGCGTGCCACGACTCCCAGAGTCAAAGCCAGCGTCAAGCGATTTGAGCAGTATAAGGAAATGCTGGCTCCCCTGATGGCATTTTTCACCGACCGGGGACGGTTGCCCATTGAGGAGGAACTTCAGGAGTTTGCGGCGCTGCAATCGGAATTTGGAACGCTACGACGCGCCTTCCAGTTGGTTCTTCAGGCAACAGAGCGTCAGGAATGGGATGCCATCAGCGAGAAGCGCCGCCAGGATTTGCTGGTTTATCTTGCCCTCAGTCATTTTGGCACGCGCCCAAAACTGCGCCATCTCGCCCCCATCGTTCAGCACGATATTAAGGCATTATTTGGCAGCTACCAGCAAGCCTGTACCGCAGCAGATTTGATGCTGCTGCGCTTGGGGAATTGGGAAGTGATGGCAGAGCGGTGTCAGTCCAGCGCGATTGGCAAAAAGCTATCGAACTCCCTCTGGGTTCATGTCTCTGCCTTGGATGCGCTCGATCCCCTGCTTCGGCTTTACGAGGGCTGTGCCTCTCGCACGATTGGTCGCCCCGAAGAAGCAACATTGGTCAAGTTTCATACTCGCAAGCCCAAAATTTCTTACCTGTTCTATCCAGACTTCGATCGCGACCCGCACCCCTGTCTCCGCACCAGTATGCAGATTGACTTGCAAGATCTACACGTCAGCTATCGGGATTACGATCCAGAAGATAACCCACCTGTGTTGCATCAAAAGGAGTTGCTGGTGCAGCCCGACTATCCGCTCTATGAAAAGTTTGCCAAACTGAGTCAGCAGGAGGCAGATTGGGGGCTATTGGATGATTTGAGTAAGATCCGAGATCGCTGGGGATGGCAGAAATGCCTGGAAGAACACTGTGCGGCGTTGAAGGGTCATCGGGTCGTGTGGCGGAAGGATGCTGATCCATATCGGGTGAAGCTGATGCAGTCTGCTAGACGGCAATTCCGCGAAGTATGATCAATTGGAACAGAGGACGGAGCAAGTGGAGCGCATTCTCATGTCTAGAGTCAGGCGATCGCAGTCGCATGGCAAATTCTAGCCTGACTTACGATCGCAATCACAAAGCTCAGATCTAAGCGACCAACACCCCAAAAAACCGCACTAATCGCCCTCGGCGCAGTAGACGATGGACTTGTTTGAGCAGCATCGACAGCAGATCACCGCCGCCGAAGCGCCCCTAGCGGCTCGAATGCGGCCGCGCACCCTAGCAGAATACATTGGGCAGGAGCATATCTTGGGCGAGGGGCGACTGCTGCGCCGTGCTATTCAGGCAGACCAGCTTTCGTCGCTGATTTTCTACGGGCCGCCGGGAACGGGTAAAACGACGCTGGCGATGGTGATTGCTAACACGACCCGCGCCCGCTTTCTGTCGATTAACGCAGTGCTAGCGGGGGTGAAGGAGATTCGAGAGGCGATCGCCCTTGCCCAGGAGACCCGTGGCATGTACGGTCAGCGCACGATTCTGTTTGTGGACGAGGTGCATCGATTTAACAAATCTCAGCAAGATGCGCTGCTACCTTGGGTGGAAAACGGCACGGTGATCCTGATCGGCGCAACGACCGAGAATCCCTACTTTGAGGTGAATAAGGCGCTAGTCAGCCGTTCGCGGGTGTTTCAACTCAAGCCGCTAACGGAACAGGACTTGGAACGAGTGCTGGATCAGGCATTACAGGAGGGCGATCGCGGCTATGGAACGCGACAGGTTCAGATTGATCCAGACGCTCGCACGCATCTGATCAACGTTGCCAATGGCGATGCTCGCACATTGCTGAACGCGCTGGAACTCGCCGTTGAAACCACGCCTGCGAATTCAGAGGGGACGATTCACGTCACGCTGGAGGTTGCTGAAGAATCGATTCAGAAACGGGCGGTTTTATACGATAAGGAAGGCGATGCCCACTTCGACACCATCAGTGCCTTTATCAAAAGCCTGCGCGGTTCCGACCCGGACGCGGCCCTCTATTGGCTGGCCCGCATGGTCTACGCAGGCGAAGATCCGCGCTTTATCTTTCGGCGGATGCTGATCCTGGCGGGCGAAGATGTGGGCATGGCCGACCCCAATGCCGTGGTCGTTGTCCATGCCTGCGCCGAAGCCTTTGACCGGGTGGGGATGCCGGAGGGTCGCTATCCGCTGGCCCAGGCGGCGTTGTATCTGGCGACCTGCCCCAAATCCAACAGCGTCATGGCGTTTTTTGATGCGCTGGCGGCGGTGGAACGCGAACGCGAAGCCGAAGTGCCGACCCACCTGCGCGATGCCAACCGAGACAAAGACGGTTTTGGACATGGCAAGGGCTATCTCTATCCCCATTCCTATCGGGAGCATTGGGTGGCGCAGCAGTATCTTCCAGGCAGCTTGCAGGGGCAAGTCTTCTATCAACCGTCGGAGCAGGGCTACGAGGGGCGCATTCAGCAGGACGTGGCGCGGCGGCGCGAGGCGCAATTGGCGGCGCTGGTGGAGGGTGTGGGCGTGGCGCTGCCGGAGGTGCTGACCTTTGGCCCGGCCGATGCGGGCGTAGAGCGGTGGCTGCAACGGACGCTGAGCCAGTCTGGGGAACGGCTGGCCCAGGTGCGCGATCGCCTCTTTGCGCTGGCTCCGCCCCAGCGGCATCACCTGATTCTCGACCTGAATGCGGGCAGTGGCTTGTTGACGTGGGAGGCAGTGCGGCTCGTTCCCGAAGGCGGAGTCTACGCCTGTGCGCCCCAGCAGCAGGATGCAGCCGCGCTGCAAGAACAGTCGGCCGCGCTGCCGGAACTGCTGCGTCCCGTTGTGCTGCACAGCGCGATCGCCGATTTACCCGCTGTGCTACACGCCGAGTGTCCAAGCCTGCGTTTCGAGCGGCTCATGGGTCGGAACGTGTTTTTGAATGCGATCGCCCCTCCCGACACCTGGCTCCAAGCCTGGAAATTGCTGCTGCAACCTGAAGGGTATCTGCTCCTGGCAGAGACAATACCTCGTCATACGCAGCGCCTGCACCAGCTCATTCCCTCAGACCGCATTCCATCCAGGCTACTGAATCGCTGGCGCAAGGCGGAGGAACAGCTTTACGAAAGCGCCGCGGTCTGGAGCATGACCTGGAATGTACAAGACCTGGAAACGCTATTTGATCAAGCAGGGTTCACCGCAGAGATTGCGCTGGAACACACGCAAACGGAACTGCTGATTTCACCCGCGCTGATTGACCGCTGGTTTGCATCTGCCAGTGCCAAGCCCACCTATGCGGAACAGATCCGCGAATTCCTCTCGGATGCAGATCTGAACCAAATTCAGACGCTATTACGCCAATGCTTGAGCCACCAGACAGTGCAGTGGCAGGGAGCGATCGCCTTCGTCAAAGCCCAGTCAAAGCCCAGCCCAAGCCCTGCCCAAGTCCAGCCCAAGCCCTAATCTAAACATTTAAAGTGTATTTAAAGTGTCTAGGGCTAAATCTAGGGCTGACCCGCAGGCGGTAGCGTCGGAGTGCGAGGAGTGGTCTGACCTGCGCCAGCGCCACCCGGTTGGGCAGGACCGCCGCCATTGCTGCGGGGCAGCGGTGCAGCAGGCGTTCCCAGCGGATCACCCGGCACGGTCGGCAAGCCAAAGGGATCGAGCGGCGTTCCTGGATTTCCCAGACCAGGATTATTCAACCCTGACGCTCCACCGGGCGTTGAAAAGCCAGGTTGACCCGGTGCAAACTGGTCGGTTGGCTCTTGGGTACTGGGCGTGACGGCCAGCGCCACGCGATCGCCCCCCACGGCCCGCAGCAAGTCCAGCACCCGCACCACGCTGTCGTAGCTGGCGTAGGGCGGCGCATTCAGCACGATCGTTCCATCGGGCGACTCTTGCTGAAACTGCTGCACCAACTGCACCAAGCGCGCCTCGTCCACCGGGTCTTCATCCCAGTACAGCGTGCCCACTGGGTCGATCGTCACAATTTTGGTTTGTCGCATCTGGGCGACACCCGTAGAAGCCCTGGGCAAATCGGTGTTAATCGCAAACTGGCGCGTCAGCGACACCGCCGCCAAGATAAAGAAAGTGAGGATACAAAAGATCACGTCGATCAGCGGAATTAGCTCGATCCGCACGTCGTCTTGCTGCGATCCGGGGTTGAGGATTTTCATAGCCAGCGGTTTGGAGAAACGTTAGGGAGATGGGGTGAGACAGCCCCTGTGCTGAAACGGGCGGGCTAAAACCCTCAGGACGGCTCTGCGGCTTCGGCGCTGGTGCCCGAAGGGTCTGGGGCGATCGCGCTGGAGTTGACCCGTTTGGCGATGCGTCCGGCATCCTGACTACTCCAGGTTTTGCGATAGAGCAGTTCTAGCTCGTTGCCCGCCTTTTGGAAAATCTTGGCCTGTTGAGCAATCAGCCCTTGAAACACGCGATAGAAAGCCAGCGACAGAATCGCGATAATCAGCCCCGTGGCGGTGGTAATCAGCGCTTCAGAAATGCCCAGCGTCACGTTTTCTGTCGCCGTCGTGCCCAGATCGCCCAGCCGAATCGAGCCGAGGGAGTTGATCAGCCCCAGCACCGTTCCCAGCAGACCCAGCAGCGGGGCGATCGCAATCACGGCTTCCAAAATCTTGTCGCCCTTGTGCATGGCGGCGAGTTCTTCCTGGGCGCTGGCTTCCATCGCCAACTGCACCACGTCCGGCTCCTGGTCTTTTAGCTCCAGACCCGCATTCAAAAAGCGCCCAATCGGCTGATCGATGGCGCTGCGGGCCAAATCTCCCGCCGATCGCCAGTCGCGCTGGGCTGCTTCTAGCACCCGTCCGGCAGTTTCTCGTTCACGGGTCAAAATTTTCCACCAAAAGAGGACGCGCTCGATCACCACCGTTAGCGACAGGATCGAGAGCAGCAGCAGCGGCCACATCACAAAGCCGCCCTTAGAAAAAAGCTCACCAATGTTCACAGTATTTTTTGTCCTCCATCCATGACTGGTGGGTACGCGAATCGGGAGGGGTTCTGGCTTAAAATCCGGTATCCGCTCCAGGCCGTCTCAATTTTAGAGAATTTTTAGCAACCTTTCCCAATCCGGTTTCAAGAGAGTCGATGAAAAGCGCTGAAGGGCTTGATTTTCCAGAGATTTTCTCAGTCTGGCATCCTTCAAAGATGGCTTTCGACCGCTCCCTTTTGCCCCCTCCTGGCAGCAAGACGTAACGCAAGGGGCTTGAGTTCTGGGTTAGACGACCCTTTAAGATTTTGGGCAAAGCTGGGCACTCTGGAGAAAACTTTGGGCAGAAGGCTTTGGGCAGAAGCTTTGGGCAGAAACTTTGGGCAGAAACTTTGGGCAGAAAACTTGGGGTATGGGTGCAGCCTGACTGAATTTGACCATTCCTGCTTAACCATTTCTGCCTCACAATTTCTGCCTGACCATTCCTGCCTGACCATTTCTGCTTCTGCTTGACAATTGCCAGACCGGAAGCGGTAATTTGCTCACTGGACTCGCTCCTGAACTGAACTCGCCACTACTGAATCATGGGGAAATATCATGGGGAAAACCGCGATGCATCGAGCGCAACGACTTTATCCTGCTCATCTACCGTCCCAACCTCTCCCGTCTCAGCCTCGATTCTTCCAACCAGCTTTGACGCGATCGCCCCATCGAAGCTGCCCTTCCACCCAGCGGTCAGGGGTGCGCGGTTCTCTGGTTGCAGGGCTGGCGGCGCTGTGGCTGGGCGGACTGGGACTGGCAGGGGCGATCGCCCAACCCGTGCCCCAGGCGGCGCAGCGGGCCTACGACAGCGGCGTTGCCAAGCTCAACAATCGCGACTACAGCGGCAGCATCGCCGACTTTACCCAGGCCCTCAGCTTTAGCCCCAGCAGCGCCGCCATCTATGCCATGCGGGGCGCGGCCTACGCTGGGTTGGGTCAGTTTGAACCGGCGATCGCCGACTACACCACTGCCCTACAACTCAACCCCACCTACGCCGATGTCTATTTCAATCGCGGCGTGGCATATTACAGCGTCGGCAATGCCAGCGCCGCCCTCAGCGACTTTAACCAGGCAGCCCAGCTTACGCCAAACCGGGCTGAGGTATCTCTCTTCCAGGGGCGGGCCCGGGCGGCAACGGGCGACCTCGACGGGGCGATCGCCGCCTTGAATCAGGCCATCGCGCTCCAGGCAAATTATCCCGAAGCCTACCTGAATCGCGGCGTGGTGCGGGCGCGACAGGGCAACCACGATGCCGCGATCGCCGACTATGACCAGGCGATCCGCCAGCGCTCGAACTATGCCGATGCCTACCTCAACCGGGGCAGTTCCCGCTTTGCCCAGGGCGACCTAGAAGCGGCCCTGCGGGACTTTAACGAGGCCGTCGCCAAAGACAATACCTCCGCCGTGGCCTATTTCAACCGGGGCTATGCGGCGGGAACCCTGGGCGATCGCCGCGCTGCCCTGTCCGACTTTAACCAGGCAATTCGGCTTGATCCGGGCTATACGGCTGCCTATATGAACCGGGGCGTGCTGCGGGCTGCAGGTGGCGACCTGGACGGAGCCATGAGCGACCTCAACCAGGCCGTGTCGCTGTCGCCAGACTATGCCCCCGCCTACAAAGCCCGCGCCGACGTGCTGATGCAGATGGGCGAACCGCAGCGGGCGATCGCCGACTATACCCGCGCCATCGAGCGTCAGCCCAACAGTGCCAGCCTGATGATGGCCCGCGCCGAGGCCCGTCTGTCCCAGAGCGATTTTGCTGGGGCCGCCCAAGACTTGACTCAGGCGATCGCCCTCGAACCCAATAACGCCCAGGTCTATGGCAAACGCGGCGCAGTGCGGCTGCGGCTAGGCGATGCCCGCAGTGCCCTCAACGACCTCAACCAGGCAACCCGGCTCAACCCGCAAGATGCCGACAGTTTCTATCACCGGGGGATTGCCAAACGGCGGCTGGGCGATCGCGCTGGGGCACTGGCCGACCTGCGCCAGTCTGCCGAGCTATATCGCCAGCAGAGCCGCGCCGAGGGCTACCGAAATGCGATCGCCGAAATGTCAGCTCTCCAATGAGCTGGGTCTGGGGTGGAGGCGATGGGCTGGGGGCTAGCCTGCTGGACGGTTCAGCCCAAACGCAGCTAGCCCAATCAGTCCAATATGGGCGGGATAAAACCAGTAAAACCATCGCGCCTTGGGGCCGCGCTCGTGGTTCGCACAGGCGAAGATCAGGGCAGCAAACCCCGCGAGAAACTGAAGATTTCCCGGCATGACCACCACCGTCAGGGCGGTGAAAATGCACCACACCGTCCACCACAGCGGCGTTGGCTTGTAGTTGCCGAGCAGCGCAATCAAAGCAATGCCATAGGCATCGTAGTTAAAGGTCGCCAACTCAGCGGCGATCGCCCCCACCAGCCAGATCAGCACTGCCCAACGGGGCCACTGCCGCGCCGCCCGCAAACACAGCAAGCCCAGCAGCAGCGTAAATAAAATATTGAAATCCTCAAATAGCGCAATCCCAAAGGTGAGTTGATAAATCGGCTGCGACAGGATTGCCATCCCCAGCAGCCGCAGCGCATACTGGCGAAAATTTTGCGTGTGGGACTCGCCCTGCACCAGCAGCCATGCAAACAGCGGAAAACTGAGCCGTCCCAAGCCATAGCAGAGCATGGCCCAGTCCGTCTCGCGCAAAAAGACGTAACCGACGTGATCGATCACCATCAGCCCCGCCGCCAGCAGCTTGATCTGGTAATTGGTCAGCGTTGCAAAACGTGCCGAAAGGTCTGAAGACACAGTGCTAAATCTAGATTTACCTGAGAGTTTCCAATCTGAAAGTCTGGCCAGGAAATTAGGGGTTTCGCTACTAGGCAACCTCAAACAAGGCTGCTAGTGTATACGTGGACTTGAGGAGCGATAGTGAAACCCTATAAACCCTAAGTTAGGGGAGACCCTAAGTTCGACCCGATTTTGACCTGAACGCACCCTTCTGTCTGACCCCTTCTGGTTTGACAATGCGCCCTTAATGCGCCCCTAGAGCAATCATGAGCAAACAACTTTCTAATCAGGCTAACAAACTCTGGACGTTGATTACGGAACCCAGCACCGCAAAAACCTATCGAGAAGCCCTAGAGGTTTCCTGGAAAATTTTAAGGGAAACTGGGAATTTTCTTTGGCTAGTGTTGTGCCTAGCGCTAGTCGGCACTGATTGGTTTTTGGAGAATTCCATCGCGGCTGGTCGCAAAACTCGCGCCTGGGTGAACGACCTAACCGCCGAAAAACCCTCGCCAGAGCAGCTTTTGACCCCTGAGACAGGCAAAAAACTGCTGGATTCGGGCAAATCAACGCTGGATTCAGTGGTCGCCGCAGCCCGCAAGCAGTTGGGGTTGTCCGAAAAGCCGCCCGAACCTGTAGCGCCGCCTAGCCCGCCTGTTGCTGAGTCTAGTGGGCCCTCGGTGGTTGCTCCGTCGCCTGTTGTGGTTTCGGCTGAGAGTGTCGCCTCTGCCGAAAGTAAGCCACCTGCGGCGATCGCCTCTACCGAAGAGTAGGGCATCAGAATCGCTTGCTGCTTCAAATTTTTCTGGCAGGACTGGGATTTAAGCTGTTACAATGGAGAACGCTGTCTAAATCAAAAGGTGAATGTGAGTATTCATGGCTAAGAAGAGCATGATCGAGCGTGAGAAAAGGCGTGAAAAGCTAGCGGCAAAGTATGCTGCTAAGCGGGAAGCCCTTTTGGAAGAATTTTCAAAGGCTGAATCGCAGCAAGAAAAGCTCGAAATTCACCGGAAGATCCAGCAGCTTCCTCGCAACAGCGCCCCCACCCGCCAGCGCAACCGCTGCTGGATGACCGGCCGGCCCCGGGGCTACTACCGTGACTTTGGCTTGTCGCGTCACGTCATTCGAGAAATGGCGCACCAGGGTTTGCTCCCTGGCGTGGTGAAGTCTAGCTGGTAGAGCATTTGGGAATATTTCCCGGACAACTCTTTCTAGCTTGACTGCTTCACTGAACTGTTTGGCTTAATAGCTGGCGGCTCGTTGCCGTCAGGTTACACGACATTAAGATTTCGTCGCACAAGTCTTGAATCAGCATCCACTCCAGCCCGGACAAGTCTTTTCGAGTCCGGGCTGTTGCTATACCTATCGCATTCTGGGGCCCTGCTGTCGCCTGTTTGACCGGGAAGAGTTGCCCTACCCCTGTTGTCGGCTAGAGTGGCGCGGCAAAGAGCCAAGCTGGCGGCGCATTGGTCGGCGGCTAGTGCCCGACGTGGGGGCCCGCTCTTCGCCCTCCTACGTGGTGGAAATCCTGGGTCAGGAACACGCCAATGAACCGTTTGTGGTGACCTTGTACTGGCTTAAGCTGTCGCCGGAGCAGCGCGAGTGGTGGTATTCGCGAAAGTTAAAATCTCCAAATCCTGAGGAATTGGCGGCGCAAAACAATCTCTCTGGCTCTCCCTAGCTGCGAGTCTCCCCTCGTGCTAGCGCTGTGGAGCCGTAATTCCCAAGACCTGCTGGGCGATCGCCCCTAGCACCTCTACCGGAGCCGACGACACCAACGTAGAGGGATAAACTGCTGTCCCCAGGCAGGGATGCAAAATCACGCGACAGTTGCCGCAGCGATCCGTCGAGTAGCCCAGGGCCGCTCGCACTACGGCCACATCGTCCAGCGGCAGTGTGCCCCTGGCAGAGAGAATCGGCCAGCCCGTACGCGGGTCGAACAGGTCTGCCAGGTACCCCTGCTGCTGGAGTGCCAGGGCGATCGCCCTCCCTTGGTTCAGGAAGTGCGATCGCAGCTTTTCCTTTTCTTGCTCTGTGTCGAGCGTCCGCGCTAGCAGCGCAAACTGGCTGGGTTGCAGCATTACTAGCACCGACGCAATCGCCTGCGGCCAGGCAGGCAGCAGCCGCGACTGGTGCTGCAAAATATAGTCGCTGGGCGGATGGATGGAATACTGCACAAGACTTTCTTAAACCCGTCTTTACCAAAAGGGTCAGACAAACCCGTTAGGATTCAGAACGCTGGGCTACGCCATTTTAGGCGAATCACTCACCCTATTGCACGGGTCCCCCAAAAGCACGGGCTGAGCCTCCTTAACGGCCAGAGAACAAGCTACCAAGCTACCAAGCTACAAGTGAACTACTAACTTATGAGCGAATTAATTGTCGTGGTGTTTGACCAAAAGCTGGCAGCCGACCATGCGCTGCTGGATCTGCTGGGGCGCGAGCAGTCCCATCTGGCAGATTTTGAAGATGCGGTGGTCGTAACCAAAAATGCACAGGGAAAAATCCGGGTCAAAGCCTACCACGACCTGCTGGAGCCTGTGGGCGAACTGAGCAACGACCTGTGGGGCGGCATCCTGAGCGCAGTGGTGTTTCATCGCTCGCTGACGATCGCCCAGGAAATCTTTAACCCCGATTTCCTCATCCAGGTTGAAGAGGCACTCCAACCCAATTCGTCTGCGCTGCTGGTACTGGTTCACGCCGAAGCCGCAGAGCGTGTCGTCGAAGAACTGTTTGCGTTCAGCCCCATCGTTATCAGAACGCCGCTGCCGGATGCCAAACGCGAAGCCCTCAAGCAGGCAGTGTCCTAAGGGTTTTATCTCTAGAAACCCCGTAGACGCTTGACGAGCCATCCAACATCGCCAATCCAAAATCCAAAATCCCAAAATCGATAGGACTGACGCACTTTCGATTAAGTTTTCTGGGTTTTGGATGATTTCTCGCGGGCGCAGCCCGCGAGAAATCATCCAACTGCGTAAGTCCTAATCGATTTACTTGGGGAAGTTAGGCAGGTCAATGGCGGCCAGGGACGACAGTTTCTTGGATGGGCGCGTGGGGTAAACCACGGGCGCGAGGTTCGCTGCGGCTTCGGAACCTGTCGCTTCAGGATTGCTGCGATCCGGGCGAGCCGGAGCCGCAGACTCTGCTGCCGTAGCAGCCCAGCGATGGGCTTCAAAGGGCATGGTCAGCAATTTGGGCTGCACGGGCACCGGTCGGGGCGGCATGGGGGGAATCGGTGCCGAAGCAGCAGATCGAGATACCGAATTGTCCGACGGGGGCTGGAGTTGGGATTCCTCAGCGCCATGCAGCGCGGGGGGTGGCGTGTTTGGGGAGGGGTCGCCTGCTGGCTGCGTGGGGTGAATTTCGCCATCGGGGGCGATCGCCTCGGTCGAAAGCGCCGCCAACTGGTCGATCAGCCCTGCTTGCACCAGGTCTTCGGCAGAGACTTCCACCAGCTTTGCCAGGTCTTGCCAGAGGCTCGTTTCTGCATTTGGGTCAGTGCTGGGAGCGCTGCCGACTTCGTTTACCAGGTCGGTGAACTCTCGGAACAGAGAGCGCACATTGTCCGCAACCGAAAGTTCAGCCGCCGAAAGTTCAGCCGCCGAAAGGTCAGCCGCCCGCAGTTCCGCACTGGCTTGTGGGTTCAGTTCCAAAGCAGCCGCGTTCGTGGGGTCTAGCGCTGGCGACGCACCGGCCGCCGCTGGCCTTGAGTGGCTTGCTCCTGCTCCAAATTGAAACGCAATGACGTTCGTCGTCACCGTTGCAGCATCGCTACCTTCGTCCAGAGGAGCGACAGATTCCGTCCCCTCGGCATTAATCAGGTCTGGATCAGTCCCCTCTTGAGCAATCCCTCCTTGAGCAAGGCTAGAACCTGGCAGGGACACACGGCCCTGTTCCGCTTCGTTAGACAAAAGGGCATTGGGCAAAAGGGCATCTGCGGAAACCACATCACCCAGCCACGCCGCCGTTTCCTCCGCATTTTCAGGCTGGTTGGCTAATACATTGACCAGCTTGGGGGGAACCGTTGACTCAGCGGATTCTGCTGACCACGGGCGGATCGTCGCCGCTTTGGGCAACAGCGACGGAGCCGAGAGCAGTTCGGCGGCAGGAGGGGACTGCCAGGGCTGGGGCGTGGACTGTGGCGTGGGCTGGGCGATCGCCTCGCCGGGTGTATCCAGCAGGGCTGCCGGAACCTCCAAACAACGCTCCAACGCCGCCTTGAACTGGAGCGTATAGCGCTGTTGCCGCTGGAGCCGCGTTTGCAAATCTCGTACCAGAGCCTCGCTATGAGCCAGCCGCTGCGCCTGCTCTTCGTAGCGCTGCTGGGCTAGCTGATTCTCTTGCTCAAGCTGCATAATTCGCTCTCGGCTCAGCGCTAGCTCCTGGGTTACGGTTTCTGCCAACACCTGCTGTCGATGGCTAAGCTGCTGGGTCGCTTCCAGTTGCTCCGTAAGCTGAACAATTTGCTGCTCCAAGGGCTGAATGGTGGTCTGCACCTGATCAGCGGCGATCGCCGTTGCCGCACGAGCCTGCTGCTGCTCCAGGGCATCCTCCAGCATCGACACGCGATCCAGCAGCGCGTTGTTGCACTGGTTCAGTTCTTGAATCAGGCTAATCAAATCGGCAACGCTGGGAGAAGCGGCCTCCGGTTCGCTGGCGGCTGGAGCCACTACATCCCAACTGGGGCGCTCTGGAACAATGCGGCGCGTGGTCGGCGGCACTGATTGACCCGATTGAGGCGCTGCATTGGGCGAAGTATTGGGCGAACTAGGATTGCGCGATTCGGTATTGCGCTGGGGCTGGATAAAATGCGATCGCCCCGGCTGCGATCGCCCCGACTGCGGCTGACCCACCTGCGGACTCGCTGCCTCGCCGTATGCCGCCTCGCAGTACACAGACTGCCGCTCGATCGCGTCTGCGCTGATAGCGTTTGGAAAATTCACAGGCTGCCACTCTTCCCAAGACCCGACCGGGGATGATGCCGCCTCAGGGTTAGAAACAGTCGGAACATTACTCGGAACATGATGAACACGATTCGGAACGTCCGGGTCTGCGGGCACGGATTCCGGTGCGGCTTCTACGGGCGGATCCGTCGAAAACTCTGCCCAGCCCGCAAACCAGCTCGAAGGGGAGGGCGGATTTACCGAGTTTTGGGCTTGTTCGTTTTGAGAAGAGTTTGGCTCGCTCATCGATTTGACCTGGCAGGGCGGGAGGCATTAAGTCAGACTTACTCTTGTTAACACAGAAATCGGAGTTGAGAACGATTTTTTTTACCAGGTTAGCGCCAGAATACTTCCCTGGAGTGATATCGCTGGAATCCGAGATATCATTGTTCACCAATATGACCGAATTGGGCGCATCCCAGTTATGCACGTTTGCCCTCATCCCCCAGCCCCTTCTCCCAAAAAAGGGAGAAGGGGAGCCGGATTGGAAGTCCCTCTCCCGCTTTGGGAGAGGGATTTAGGGTGAGGGTTACAAAAGTGGGATACACCCACCGAATTGACCTAGACACTATCTTTCAAGTAGTTCAACGAAACGTTCCTGAGAGCACCTCAATTAATTGCCTTATTGAGAATTTTAGGAGCCTGAAACCCTTGTTTTCTCCTAGCCATTCTCAAGAGGATCTGAATTTTTCGAGGTGCCCTCTATCGAGAGTAAGGAGCATGTCATTTTTGCAAATTGCCCTCATCCCCCAGACTCTCCTTTCGTAGGAGAAGGAGAGACAAATCGAACATTGCTATGTCTTGTTTGGTCTGGAATCGTCGGGTTCGTAAACCATGAGATCACCAGGCTGACACTGGAGCGCTTCGCAGAGAGCGTTCAGGGTTGGTTCGTCAATGCGGGTGAACTGGCGTCGAGTTTTCATGCGAGAAATAGATGTTGGATGCATCCCCAGCATCTCAGCCAATTCATTGTTGCTGATATTCCGTTCAGCCATGATGACTGCTAACCGCCAATGAATCACGCCCTTTACCGCTTTGCCCAAACACACGCTGTCTGCGGTGATGCTATCACTCGGTTTCGTCCGGCACTGCTTTCTTGGCTTTAGAATCTATTTTAATAGCGTTAGCGGTTTACTTTCTAAAAGACTTGCTCTACACTCAGACAAACCTGAAACGCGATCGCCCCTACGGATCTACAACCTGAAGGGCGATCGCCAAGCGGATGAGGTGTGCCGTCCCAGCGACTCTAAAGCTGATCTGGCAAATCCAGAATCGTCTTACCAATGGTCTGGAGCAACCGCTCTAGTGCCTTCATCTGCTGCACCGTAAAGGTGGGGACATTTTTCCTGAGTTCCCAGCGGCTAACGGTTTGTCCAGAGATGCCCAAAGCGCGAGCAAAATCTTCTTGACTCATTCCCAACTCTTCCCGGAGTTGTTTTAGGGGTGAAATCTCTGTAGGGGATGGGGGGTCTGGCTTTTTGGGCATGGACGAAAGCTAAACAAGTTGTTTAGACATCTTGACCGGCCTCTTTCTAAACAATATGATTAGTCACATTGCTTAATTCAAGAGTTCCAGCGTCGCTCTGGGGAAAAGGACTGCCTTTTCCTTCAGTTTGTCATTTCACTAGTCATTTCAATTGACACGCAGAAACAATCTTAGTGAGAAACCATGATGATGAAAAACAAAAACACCGTTCCCGATCTCATTCGTGCGCCTATCCCCAACGCGCCTGCGGATCGGATCCCCATTCGCCTGCTGATCTGCGGCGCTCCGGCGGGCGTAAACCGGATTGTGCATGAGCTACATGTCCTGCGCTTTGCCCAAGCGGGCGAGTGGAGTCCGCCGCTGCCGTCGCCTGTGGAGGGTGAGGTGATTCGGATTTTGGTGCGATACTTCAAGCCGGAATGAGACAAGCCGGAATGAGACTGGAATGAGAAGCGCGATCGCCCCTCCCACGCTCCGCCCCCTAGTCCCTGCAACCGCAACGGGCGAAAACCTGCCCAAATCTTCTTGCAATCTTCAGGGTTTACCCCCTGGAATCCTGATGATCCCCATTGCACACTATTGATGATGTGTGAATGATGTGTGCTGCCTGCTGGAAAAACGCTTTCTACAAACGCTTTCTACAACAGATTTCGAGCCATGATGGGTTTCGAGTTTGGCTAGGAGGCATAGCATAGCAGGCTCCAGGAGACTCAAGGAGACTCAATAGGAGGCTCAGACTTTTGAATACTCTTCCCTTTTCGGACTCGATGGCTGGGCTAGCGGCTACCAACTTCCAACATCTCCCCAAGACCGAGCGCGATCGCCTGCTGCGAGGCGAGATTTTGATTACGCCGCATCCCATTGACCTGTGGGGCACGGGCGTGACGGCACAGATGCACCTGCCCCTGTCGCCCGACTGCGCCTGGAGCCAGTTGACCCAATATCCCCGCTGGGTAGAGTACTTTCCAGACATCTCCCAGAGCCAGGTCTTGCACGAATGTGCCGAGTCGCGCATGAAAACGCTGTTTCAGGCGGCCAGCAAGACGTTTCTGATGCTGTCGGTGCAGGTGGAGGTGTATTTGAACGTGATCGAGCGGATGCAGGGCGATCGCCGTCAGATTCGCTTTCAGAAGGAACGGGGCAGTTTTAAGCACTTTCTGGCGGAGTTGGTGATCGAGCCGCTGGGCTTTGGCGCGCTGCTTTCCTATAGCGTTGAGGCCGCGCCCTCGCTCCCCATTCCGGCCCCGCTGATTCAGGAGGCCGTGCGTCTCGACCTGCCGCGCAATATGCAGCAAATGCGGCGGGTGCTGTGTGGCGATGTCCGGGGCGGGGCGTTGGGCGATCGCCCGGCCGCCTAGCTCTAGCCCATGTGCTACGTTTGGGAAGTTGGATATGAAACAGTTCCCGCACAGACCCCAATATTCCTAGATATTTCTCAACCTTCCTGAACCATGCCCTGGACTCTTCCCAAGATTTTCCCCGCACTGACGGTTTTGAGCGCCCTCGCGCTGCCCAGTCTGGCTCTCCGACCCGGATTTGCAGCCGATCCGCCCTCGCCCCAGCGCAGCAACGCCCTGCAACGCCTGGAGCAAATGTTTTCGCCGGAAATCCAGTCCACCATTGGAGCCTGTCTGGAGCAGGGCAAGGTCGATGTGGCCGCCGGGCCGACCAGCAGCGGCGCGGTGCGCTGTGGCGATGGGTCAACAACCAGCGTTCCCTATGCTGCCTATGTCGCCACCGTGTCGGACGTGCTGACGGCCAGCAGCCTGGTTGGGTTTCGGGCAGTTTTGCAGTCCAATTCGGGCGTGTCTCCGGAGATGCTGCGGATGTTTGTGAACAGCCCCCAGGGTGGAATCGTGCTGCGTCAGGCCGTGCAAACTGCAATTACCCAGAGCGAACTGCTGCCTGCCACGGCGACCGCATCTACCGACATCCTCACCGATGCCGTCCTGACGCGGCTATTGCCCAGCCTGCAAGACCCCACAACGCTTGACACGCTGCTGGGCACCCCAGAGCAATATAGCCAGGTGGTGCGGGAGTTTTGCACGGCTCCGGGGATGTCGGTCGAACAGGCGAAATCGCGCTTGCCGCTGAATGAACTCCAGCTTTATGCCATTTGCATTCAGGAGTCGGGCGTGGCCGACGAAGTGCTGCGGCTTGGCGGCCGATAGGGCTTGGAGGCTGGGTAGACAAGCATGACGGTGGTGTTGACCAATGACGACGGGATTGACGCACCGGGGCTGTTGGCATTGCAGCGGGCGCTGGATCAGAAGTGCGTGATTGTCGCACCGCAGCAGCCCTATTCAGGCTGTAGCCATCAGGTGACGAGCGATCGCCCAATTTCGGTGGAGAGGCGATCGCCCCACGCCTTTGCCGTCGGCGGTACGCCCGCAGATTGCACCCGTCTTGCCCTGCGGCATCTCTGCCCAGAGGGATCGCTGGTGCTATCAGGGGTGAATGCAGGTGGCAACTTGGGCGCAGATATCTATGTATCGGGGACGGTGGCAGCCGTACGCGAGGCGGCGCTGCATCGCGTTCCGGGCATTGCCTTTTCGCAATACAAGCGGCGCGGGCTGGAGATCGACTGGGAGATGTCTACGCGACTGGTGCGGCTGGTGCTGGATCGCTTGCTAAATGCTCGCACGCTGCCGGGAACGTTTTGGAATGTGAACCTGCCCCACCTGGAACCGGGCGCACCCGACCCCACGCTAGTATTTTGCCCGCTCTGTACACAGCCCTTGCCGACGGATTATCGCATAGAGGGCGACACGTTCATTTACGCAGGTAACTACAACCAGCGCCAGCGCGATACAGGTGCAGATGTGGACGTGTGCTTTGCAGGCAATATCGCCATTACGCAGCTCCGGCTGTGGGAAGGGTGATGGCGATTTTAGAATTTAGATTGGCGATTTTGGATTGGGACAGGATGCAGGCTAATTGGAATGTTCTTTCCAGATTGCAGGATCTTGTATAAAGCAACCTCCAGGGTTTCAACCGGCCAGCCCAGATTTCGACAGACCAAAAATTCTAGCTTTCCGGGTTTGGAGACGACGAGACTATTCAGCAGCAGGCTGACGGCTTCATGAACATTTTGACCAAAAACATACTTATCGGGAGCATGAATGTTGACAATTTTCCCGTGCTTGACCTTCGGCGAAACCGGCGTTGGTGGGATTGAGCCATTTGAGCGCGACTACTCACATACACCCCAAATCCATTGAGATGAACGTTTTGGCTTCCAATCATGCCAATGATCATCCAGCAAAGTGTTTGCAGATGGCGAGCATCCTGCCACTGAATGTCACATAGACGCAGAAAATCACTCAACGCATCATACATTCAACGCATCATAAAGACGGGAAGTAGGTGACATTGATTTGACTATTTTGTAGTTACTTCTCAGCTAAATCAAGCTCTGCTTCCCTCCTGGCTTTCGTTCCAGCTTTAACCTGTTTTGTCAGTCAAGCAGGTCCAATGTCTTTGCTTTTTGACATAGAGTTATCTTATCTTTCGGGATTGTGGGGCGATCGCGCTGGAGATCTGCATGAAAGGGTTCATCGCTGGCTAGCGCTCTCTTTTTACGCAATCTCTCTGGAGGAAACAAGCCCCCATGTTTACCATCCGCTTTAGAACCGTCAACTATCGCCCCGATCGCCTGGTCACGTTGCGAAATAACATCGACGGCTGGGACAAAGACCTCCCTGGCATCTACGACGGCGGCGAATGGCGGTTTGAACTGCCCGAAGCCCGGTATCCCAACGGTCTCACGTTCAAGTTTGTGCTGGAGCGCACCTACTGGATGACCGGAGCCGATCGGTTTATTCAGCCCCAAGCAGGCAGCAACTTTTTCTATCAAGAGCCGGATATCCAGTTTCCGCCGATTCAGGAAATGGTGGTGGAAAATGGGCACGTCCAGCAGATGTTCTTTCCGCCCAACCTGGACGAGGCGCACCTGTTTGACGTGATTGTGATTGGCTCTGGCATTGGCGGCGGCATCCTAGCGGATCAGCTTTCAAACCGGGGAATGGACGTGCTGGTGCTGGAGGCGGGCAGCTACCTATTTCCCACCCACACCGCCAACCTGCCGCGCCAGCACCGCATTGGTCAGTTTGACAAGCACGTCTGGAGCCTCTACGACGAATTCAAAGTCACCAATTACGCCAACGGCTATGGCTCTCAGTTCGACGGTGGGCAAGCCTTTAGCCTGGGTGGGCGATCGCTCTTTTGGGGCGGGCTGATTCCGCGCATGACCACCTGGGAAATGGAGTCCTGGCCCCGTAGCGTCCGCTGGTTCCTAGAAGACGGCGGCTATCAAAAGGCCGAAGACCTGATGAACCGCGTGCCCTTGCCCCCCACGCCCTATCGCCGCCGGGTCAAGCGCTTTTTGCAGCAGACCCTCGACCAATTCAACCACTTCGATGCGCCAATGGCGGTGCAATATTCCAACACGCAAGACCTAAGCACCATTCCCACGGGCATGTTTTCCACGGCGGATTTGCTGATGGAGTCGATGCTGACCAATGGCCCCCAAGGCAACCAAAACCTTTCGATCAACCTCAACCATCCCGTGGTGCGGGTGGAAACGGCGGGCACATCGGTGACGCAGGTGGTTGCCTACGACCTGATTGCTCAGCAAGAGCGCCGCTATCAGGCAAAGCAGGTGGTGCTTGCCGCAGGGACGATCGAAAGCGCCAAAATCGCCCAACTCAGCAGGCTCAGCGACCCAAACGGCAAAATCGGCGTTGGCATCACCGACCATCCCATTTTCTTCACGCATTTTGTCCTGCCTGCCACCGCAGAACTTTACGACCCCACGTCTTCCAGCAAGGTGCTGTGTCAGTATCGCGAAGGGCCCAATCCGTTCAACATTGTTCTGGAGTTTGGGGCCGACTTTAACCAGGGGCGCTATGTAGATCTGGAACTGCTGGAGCGACATCGGCGCGAGCGGGGCAACGTCATGCTCTGCGAAATCGTGTTTTTGCTGGATGCGCCGCTGATGGAGCAAAATACTGTGCAGCAGTTGGGCCCGTCCTACGTCAGACCTGTGGTGCAGATGCAGCCCTGCCCGGTGGAGGGGGCGCTGTTTGCCGAGATGAATCGGCTCAAAGATCAGCTGATTGCCGCGCTGGGAGGACAGCCGCTAGTGGGCAACGACCTCAGCCTCAAGCCCGCCGGACTGGGCGGCGTTGCCCATGAAGTTGGCACGCTGCGAATGAGTGGCGAAACACAGGATGGTATAGCGCTCAACGATGGCGTGGTGGATACCAACCTCAAGTTTCTGGGGTACGACAATCTCTATGTTTGCGATCTGTCGGTGTTTCCCTCATCGCCCGCCGCCAACCCAACGCTGACGCTGGCAGCAATGGCCATCCGTTTGGCGGAGCATCTGAAGCAGGTGACGCTGGTTTAGCGATTCGAGTTGGAGACTTAATACAGTTGGGAACGAAAAGCGGGACAGCCAGGCACAGCGCCTCAAACCATCCCGCTTTTCAGCTTTATCGCGAATCCTCGAATTGGGGAGGCAGGGAGGGCGATCGCCCCCACTCATCGCTTCACCCCTTGCCAGAACAGCAGTCTAGCTTGCCTTCTCAACTTCTTTCGTTTCCAGCTTCACCGCAGGCGTAGAGCCAGCATTCAGCGTCTTAGCAGCTTCCTTCTCAGCAAAGTAGCGGTTTAGGAAGGTGCTGGCGAAGGTGAGTACCACGGGCCCCAGCAGGAAGGCCAGCAGCCCACTGACCGCAAATCCAGGCACAAACAGCGATGCCAGCCAGAAGCAGAACCCATTGACCACAAAGCCAAATAGGCCCAGCGTCAGGAAGTTAATCGGCAGCGACAGCAGCGACAGCACAGGCTTTACCAGCGTATTCACCACACCAATCGACACCCCAGCGAGTAGGGCAGCGGGAAAGTTCGCCAAAGTCACCCCTGGCACTACGATGTCTACCACCAGCAGGCTCAGGGCTGTAATCAGAGTCGTCAACAAGTATCCCAACATAGCAGTTCCATCCAGGTTGAATCAAAACAACTTGAAGCCTTCATCGAATCTGTGAACCGTCGTTTCACTAATGCTTTTTGTTATCTCATACATCCTGCGATCGCAATAGTTCAACAGGATGAATCACTAAACAGATAACTGGCGTAGATAACCATTGACTAGTGAACGTTTGATTCACTCCATTCACGTCACTTCATCCCATAGATTCAGTATAGTACCGATTAATTTCACACTAAAGCACCTGTCTTTATGGACATCTCTACTCAACTGATTTAGAAAATACGACCTGTTTTAAATTACACGCGGTCAAAATTTATGCTTATCGCCCTTAACTCTCTGCGCTCCGCCTGTCGAGCAAAGCTCAAAAAGCTTTCCAGTCAAGCAGTTTAGAGTTTTTTGGGCGATCGCTCGATGAATCTCGACAGATATTAAAACCCCACTTAAAACTCCACAATGTAAAACTCAGCACATTCATCATTCGCAGCCGAACTGCCAAAAAGGGTAATTTCCGACCTTCGACATACCTTTGACATAAGAGAATACTGACCTTCTATTTCTTGTCCATTTCTAAAGAAATAGAAAAGAAATAGAAACGAATAAGCACGAAATCAATGAATGTGATCTCCGTAACATTCAGGTTCGGATTTTACCCACTAAATCTACTTTTGGAATCGTTTCCAAAGATAATAGTTCGCTACTATAGAAAAGTACAGTTCACTGCACCTGTTGTTCAAAGTTCTTTAGATTTCTGAAGTCTTGAACTTGGCTCTAAAATCATGGGCCACAGGTTCATACAACTGCTCTAGCAACGTTCCCGTTTCCCTTGATTGAGTAGGTGGCTTATGAAATTAGTACGCATTCTCCTATCGGTTCTGCTGCCCCCCGTCGGCGTGTATCTGACCTATGGCTTCAGCTCCACGCTACTGATCAATATCCTGTTGACGCTTCTAGGCTTTGTGCCGGGTGCAATTCACGGACTCTGGGCCGTGATGAAGCATGAGGAAAAGCTAAATCAGGAAGTGTAGTCGAACGCAAGAGTAGCGTTGGGTGATTGGAGTGATTGGAGTGTTGGAGGGCTAGAGCAAGTTGCTGAAGCGATTTTGCGCCTCCGTCACTCCGTCGCTTTCTAGCTGCACTTTACTAATCGCACCGAATTGCACCGAATTGCACCGTCTGCCTGCATCTCGTCTGATTGCAACTTCTGATCGCCCCAGTTAATTACTCCAGTTCGCGCTCATCCCAGCAGTTCGCGCTCTGCGATGACGGTTTCGGCGCGGGCGATCGCCCATTGCACGCTGCGGGCTGCACCGGGCGCAACGCAGAGCGCGGTGATTCCGCAGCGCACCCATTCTTCTACCAAATCAAGGTGCTGACCGGGCAATTCGCCGCAGAGGGTGCAGGGAATGCCGAGGTGGCGAGCCGTCTGAACCAAGTGCCGGATAGCACGCTGCACAGCAGGGTGGCGCGGCGGAAACGCCTCGGAGAAGTGCGGCAGGTCGCGATCGGCCGCCAGCAGCAGTTGCGCTAGGTCATTGCTGCCAATGGCGATGCCCTGCACCCCTGCTTGCACTAGCTCCGGCAGCAAGAACAGCACCGATGGCACCTCTGCCATGATCCAAAGCTGAAAGTCGGGGGTATCCCCTAGCCCGGTCGCCAGCGCCCGCTGACGGCAAAAGCGCACCTCTTCGACCCCGCGCACAAAGGGCAAAATGAGTCGAAGATTGACATAGCCAGCTTGCTGCACCTGTCGCAGCGCCAAAAGCTCCGCGTCAAACCAGGCGGGGCTGTTTTTGTAGCTAAAGGCACCGTGCATTCCCAGGGTTGGGTTTGGCTCCGGAGAACCGGGCTGGGAACTGGAGAAAGCACCCAGCAAGTCCTGCGATCGCACGTCGAGCGACCGATAAAACACCGGGCGGGGCGCAAAGGCGGCGGCAACGGGAAGGATTTTTTGGGCGATCGCCTCTGCCACTTCCTTGGCCGCTTCCTTGCCGAATTCTGCCGGAAACGGGCCAGTCCAGTTTGCGGATATCGCGGATATCTCAGCTATCTCTATCTCAGCTTGAGGAATCGGCGGAATCGTTCTCCCGCGGTTGGTCTGGCTCGCCAATTGATGCAACAGCGGCATCAGCAGATGCTCTGCCCGCAGCAGCCCAACCCCCTCGCTGGGCAAGTTTGCGATCGCATCGAGATCGGCAGCCTGCCCCAACGCCAGCAGCAGTTGCGTGCGGGTGCGGGGCGGCGGGGGGTCGGTCGCTGGAGAATCCAGTCCAACCCTAGACACTGGAGCCATGTCTGGGGCAATTTCTGGAACCCTGTCTAGGGATATTTCTGGAGATATTCCTGGGGATACTTCTGGGGATACTTCTGGGGATATTTCTGGATGGAGTGCCCCCCGCCCCCCCTCTGGCGAAGTTCGCAGGCGATGCACCAAGCCGCGATCGCCATCTACCGTTACCCATTCGCCTGTCCGCAAGATCTGCGTCGCCCCCGCTACGCCCACCACTGCCGGAATCCCCATTTCCCGCGCCAAAATTGCGCCGTGACTGGTCATGCCACCCTGCTCTGTCACAATGCCACCCGCCCGCTGCACCAGCCCCAGCCACCTCGGTGGCACATGCGACATCACCAGCAGTTGCCCTGCTGGAAAGTCTGGCGGCACCTGGCTCAGATCCTCCACCACCCAGACCTGAGCCGAAACCTGACCCGTTGCTGCTGCCAGCCCACGCAATGGCAATGGTTCAGTCGCCGGAGCATTATTCGCCGGAGCGTTATTCGCCGGAGCATTATTCGCTGGAGCGTTATTCACCGGAACCGTTGCGATAGCGGATGACCCCGGAGCCGCCGCCACCGAACGAGGAAACAGCACATTGAGCTGAGTCAGTTGAAACTGAGGCGGTTCACTGGACTCAAGCGGCCCCAGCATCCACTCTAGATCGACGCTGCTGCCAAGGGTTTGCTGAACCTGGCGCGACAGTGCGAGCAATGTCTGAAGTTGCGCTTCGCTCAGGCTGGGCTGCTGCTGTTGGGACGGTTCTAGCAGTTCGATCCGCAAACCCGAAACAGAACTCCGCAGGCCATTGTGGGCAGAAGCAGACGACTCCTGACACAGCCGATAGCAATAGGGCTTGGGATGCACCTGCCGAACCACCGGAAGCAGGTTTCGAGGGGCAGGCTCCGCTGCGGCAGGTTCCTGGCTGGCTGGAGGCATGTGGATGGCAGGGGGATGAGTGAACAAAAAGCGGTCGGGAGCCAGTTCTCCCCACGCTAGAGCGGCCCCCAGCCCCCAAATCGACTGAGTTTCGCAGCTTGTTGGACTCACGCAAGCCGTTCCCGCAGCGATCGCATCCTGAATCGGCTGCACCAGCACGCCCAGATGAAGCTGATGAAGCTGGAGGCGCGATCGCTGCCAGACGAATAGGCTTTTGGCCCGAAACAAATCTGCCCACACCAGCCGCAACGCCAGGGCGATCGCCCCTCGACTTGCCTCACAAATTTGCGACCCCAATAGCCCCCGCATCCGCCCGCTAAAGGTCGGGTCGAGTCCTGCCGCCAGACCGAGCGACGGTCGCAAAACGACCATCGGCGACTGCCACTGCTGCGCTCGCGCCTCGACCTCCGCCAGCCAGTCGTCCCAGAGCGGCCCAGAGAGGATGGACTGACGGATCTTTTGGGCGATCGCCTGAAGCTGCTGCGGCCGATCGACATCCACATGCAGCGACGAATCCGGCAAATCCGCAAATAGCGGCTCCTGCCAGTCCAAACTTGACAGAAACTGCCGCAGCACTCGCGCCCCTACCACAAACCCCGGCACGACAGGAAATCCCCGCTGCTCCAGCAGTCCTAAATAATAGGCTTTGTCTCCGACCTCTGTTCGGTCAGCCGGCTGGATCTGCCCCAACCCGTAGAGGTCTTTGAGTGCGTCCCCATGCATACGCCGTCGCCATTTGAGATGAGTAGTTGCGAAAAAGGCTTGGTAGAGGGGTCTGTCAACCTATTTAAGACGGGTTACTTAAGACGGGTTACTTAAGCGAGTGATTTAAGACAAGTGATTTAAGACGGGTGATCTAGAACGCGGATGAGACTGCGTTCCCGTGTTTCTTAACATCTTTTCATCATACGCTCTGAATTCGCTCTGGATAGACTGGTGCAAAAATTCTCGCAATCCCTTAACTTTCAGACAGGAATAGGGCGCATGGGTCGGGCTAAAATTGATAAGCACAAATCCATTGATAAATACTACGTTTAATCCAAGTCCCGGTTTAATCCAAGTCCCGAACGCTAACCCCGGCGGCGGTTCGCAGTCCCATCGCATCCCATGAAGCATACTATCTCTGTGTTGGTCGAAGATGAAGCGGGCGTGTTGACCCGGATTGCGGGCCTGTTTGCCCGACGGGGGTTCAACATCGAAAGTTTGGCGGTTGGCCCGGCGGAACAGTCTGGCATTTCGCGGATCACGATGGTCGTCCCCGGAGACGACTCGATTATCGAGCAGTTGACCAAGCAGCTATACAAGCTGGTCAATGTCCTCAAAGTGCAGGATATTACCGAAACGCCCTGCGTCGAGCGAGAGCTAATGCTGCTCAAGGTCAACGCCACTAGCGTCACCCGGTCAGAAATTATTGAACTGTCGCAGATTTTCCGAGCGCGGGTGGTGGACGTGGGCGAAGACTCGCTGACGCTAGAAGTGGTGGGCGATCCCGGCAAAATGGTGGCGATCGTGCAGCAGCTTGGTCGTTTTGGCATCCGCGAAGTGGCCCGCACGGGCAAGATTGCGCTGGTGCGCGAGTCGGGTGTGAATACCGAGTTTCTCAAGCTCCAGTCGATGGAAGCGCGGGTCTAGCGGTCGTTTTGCTAGGTTGACGAGCGTTGCAGCCGAATGACAGACTGCCAAACGAACTAGCTTGGGTGCCCCAGCGCACCGAAGACGGTTCTTTTACTTTTTTTTCGGAAGCGTTTGGCGAAGCGTTTCACAGTCGGCTGGGGGCACGAGCCGAGGCGTTTGAAAAGTTTGCCCAGGTGACGCGGCTGGCGGCGTTGGCCCGGCAGTTTACGGAATCCGATTCGCCGCCGATCCGCCTGCTCGACGTGTGCTACGGGCTGGGGTACAACACGGCCGCTGCGCTGGAAACGGTGTGGGCAGAAAATCCGACCTGTCGAGTGGAGGCGATCGCCCTAGAGCTAGACCCGACTGTTCCCCAGGCAGCGATCGCCCCGGATCTACTCGCCGCCTGGTCGCCCCCGGTGCAAAACGTGCTGAGGGCGATCGCCCAAAAGTCCGAATTCCAAGATTTCCAACTCAGCGCCCGCCTGCTGATCGGCGACGCACGACAGACCATTCGGCAGGTGGTGGCACAACACTTCCAGGCGGACGCAATCTTCTTTGACCCGTTTTCGCCGCGCCGCTGCCCCCAGTTGTGGACGGTGGAGTTTTTCGCGCAGGTGGCGACATGCCTCAGTCCGACGGGAGTTCTAGCCACCTATTCGCGTTCGGCCTCGGTGCGGGCGGCAATGCAGGCAGCGGGACTACACCTTGGCAATATTCCTCTGCCCGCCGGAGCCGCACGCCGACCCCACGAATGGTCCCAGGGCACGGTGGCCGCCTGGTCGTCCGATGGCTTGCTGCCCCTCTCGCCAATGGAGCAAGAGCATCTGCACACCCGCGCCGCCGTGCCCTACCGCGACCCCAGCCTCAGCGACAGCGCCGCCGCCATCCTGACGCGACATCAGCAAGAGCAACAGCAGGCTCCGCTGGAATCAACCACAAGCTGGCGGCGGCGATGGGGCATTGTCTAGGAATTTTCCAGGCATCTTCCAGGCATTTTCCAGGCATTTTTCAGGCGTGTCACACCCGAAAAATGCCCCTTTTGCCTACTTCTTGAAGGCCGCAAGCCCAGGATACTGAGCGCGATCGCCCAGATCTTCCTCAATCCGCAGAAGCTGGTTATATTTCGACAGGCGCTCGCCCCGGCAGGGTGCGCCCGTTTTCATCTGACCCGCATTGGTTGCAACGGCCAGGTCAGCAATGAA
Organism: Thermoleptolyngbya sichuanensis A183; assembly: GCF_013177315.1. Classification (NCBI taxonomy): domain Bacteria; kingdom Bacillati; phylum Cyanobacteriota; class Cyanophyceae; order Oculatellales; family Oculatellaceae; genus Thermoleptolyngbya; species Thermoleptolyngbya sichuanensis. Next base: position 97,583 of record NZ_CP053661.1, read on the forward strand.
GTCGTCCGGAGTTTCGCCAGAGCGGTGGCTGATCATGACTGTGTAGTCAGCACTTCGAGACAGCTCAATGGCATCTAGCGTTTCTGTGACGCTGCCGATCTGGTTGACCTTGATCAATGACGAGTTGCCTACGCCGTCGGCGATCGCCTGCTTGATGATGGTGGGATTGGTCACAAAGGCATCATCGCCGACTAGCCGAATCTTGTCGCCCAGACGCTTGGTGAGTTCCTTCCAGCCTTCCCAATCTTGCTCACCCAGACCGTCCTCTAGAGACACGATGGGATACTGCGCTACCCAGCTTTCCCACATCGCAATCAGGTCTTCTGTGGTGCGGATGGCCTTGTCGGACTTGAAGTTGATGTAGGTGCCGTCCTCCTGCCACATCTCGCTAACGGCGGGATCGAGCGCCAGCGCAATGTCGTCACCGGGCTTTAGGCCCACCTTCGTAATGGCTTCTAGAATCAAATCCACCGCCTCGACATTTGCCTTCAGGTTGGGCGCAAAGCCGCCTTCGTCCCCAACGCCCGTGCTATAGCCCTTGCCCTTGAGGATCGACTTGAGGGCGTGATAGGTTTCTGCCCCCATTTCCAGCGCCGTGCGGAAATTGGGGGCACCCACAGGCGCAATCATAAACTCCTGAAAGTCTACGCTGTTGTCGGCGTGGGCCCCGCCGTTTAGCACATTGAAGCAGGGCACAGGAAGCAGCACAGCGGCTTCACCGCCCAGATAGCGATAGAGGGGCAGGTTTGCCGAATCGGCCGCGGCCCGCGCCACCGCCATCGACACGCCCAGGATGGCATTCGCGCCCAGATTGCTCTTGTACTCGGTGCCGTCCATATCCAGCATGGTCTGGTCGATCGCCTTCTGATCCGACGCATCGGCTCCCTTGAGCTTGTCGGCGATCGCCCCGTTCACGTTTGCCACCGCCTTCAGCACGCCCTTGCCCCCATAGCGGCCCTTGTCCCCGTCGCGCAGTTCCAGGGCCTCACGGGTTCCCGTCGAAGCGCCAGAAGGCACTGCCGCCCGCCCAAAGCCGCCATCGTCCAGCGTCACGTCTACTTCTACCGTCGGGTTGCCGCGAGAGTCGAGAATTTCGCGGGCTTTAATGGATGCGATCGCCGCCATGATGATTAATCCTCAAATAATTTCGTGAATTCGCAATTCGTAAATGGACGTGAAGGTTACACGTTGCGCTTCCCATAGCATTGAACCAGAAGAAGCCGAATTTCTCTCAAAGCTTTTGGAGTGTTTTAATCTGCTCAGGACCTATGCACTGGCAATAAACTTTCTGGGTCTTGGGCGATTTCTCGCGGGCGCAGCCTGCGAGAAATCGCCCAACTGCGTAAGTCCTACTGCTGTGAAACGGTGCAAAAACTAGCGCCTAGTCTAAGCCAGAGCGCTGAGTTTGCCATGTTGTGAAAGATACGAGTCAGAAAGGTCTAAGCTTCGTCCAAACGGTCGCTGGCGGCGGCCCCGCCCGGAAAGACTTGCCGACCCCTTCAGCGTTTGATGCTGGATCGACCGCCCGCTAGAGCGTGAAGGTAAAGTCCTCCACCAGCGCACCGGGAACCCACATTCCGCCGAGGCGACGGCGCTCATAGGTGTCCACAGTGGCGATAAATTCAATTTGCTGCGTCAGGGCAATCAGGTTGTCGCCGAGGCAGCGATAGAGGCTTTCGTCAAAGCGGAGGTTTTCAATCGGGGCCACAATCTCGCCTTGCTCCACCCAAAAGCAGGCGTAGCGGGTCATGCCCGTGATGCGGCCGGTTGGGCGATCGCTCCAGTTCAGGTAATGCAGATTAGACAGGTACAGCCCCGTCTCCAGCGCCGTCAGCACGTCGGCAGCAGGCAGACTGCCGGGACACACTTCGGGCGATCGCAGCGATTCGGCGCTGTTTGCCCCATTGGCGGTTTTGCCATATTCCTTAGCGGTGCGCGAGTTGACCAGCGTGTTAACAAGCTTGCCCTGGTCGATAATCGTCAACTCCATTGGGGCAATTTCGCCCAGGTGGTTGAACCGGGGCACCAGACCAGAGGCAAAGTTTTCGCGCAGGGTGAATTGAGAAGACAGCGTGCGATCGCCCCGCTGCAACGCGCCCAGGGCACTTTCGCCCTGCTGGAGCGATGCCTCACTGACCCCGCCCCAGGAGAACATCGCCACAATATCAGCCAGCGCCGCCGGAGCCAGATAAACCCGATAGCCGCCTTTGGGAATGGGTTTGGGGGTGAGGGCGAGGCGCTCAAGCTGCTGTTTGGAATCCGCCAGTTTGGCGGCGTAGGCAGCCGCATCCCACTCGCTGCCTGCTAGGGTGCCCTTCACAGCCTGCCCGTCGGCGGTAAACAGCGAATAATCCAGCGAGAAGGAGTCCGTGGCGAACCAGTGCCGCTGCCCCACCGAGTCGGCGTAGGCTTGCAGCATTCGCCCACCCGCGTAGATGCCCGTAAAGTCCAGCCCATCGACCTCCGGCAGCACAGCATCCACCACGGCATTTGGATCGAGCAGGCAACCGTGATGCACGTCGCGGCTGGTGGCATCGCCCGACGGCAACACTTGATAGGGATCGATCGGCAAATGAGGCAGGTCGGCCCGCAGGTCGGCCAGCGCATCGGCGGCGATCGCCCAGTCTGTGTCCCAATTGCCCGTCAGCGGAAACCGCCAGGACGCAGTGCGCTGGTTTGCCATCAGCGTCAGCCCCACTTGGCAATCCACAATGCCGCCCGTCTGCCGCACGCGGGCGTGGTTAAACCGCACAAATTGGCTCTGTTCAGCATTTAGCCCCAGCGTGAACTGTTCCTCTGGCAATAGCCGCTCGGCGATCGCCGCTGCTAGGTCAGAAAACTCAGCTTCTAACGCATCTAGGGCGATCGCCGCTCCAGTTTCAGGTGTGGTTTCAGGTGTGGTTTCAAGGTTGAGATGCGTCACGTTAACCTCTAGCGTAGTACCGTCCAAGTTTGACCGTTTAACAGCCATTCAAAAGCCATCTAAAGGCCAACTGTTCAAAAGCCCTGCAAAATTGCTCATTCACGAAACTGTCCAACGTCAAATCAGCCACCGCCAAACACTTCCACCTCTTCAAAGGCACATACCGGAGAGCCGTGACCCACGCGAATCGCTTGGTTGGGTTCTCCTTTGCCGCAATAGGGCGTGCCGTAGATTTCCCAGGTTTCTGAATTACCAATGCGGCTCAGCCGATGCCAGAAGTCGAGCGTCGTGCCGCGATAGTTGGGATTTCGCAGCGTTTTGGTCAGCTTGCCGTTTTCGATGCGCTTGGCATATTCGCAGCCAAACTGAAACTTGTAGCGCTGATCGTCGATAGACCAGGAGCGGTTTGCCTCCATATACACGCCCTCTTCGATGTCGGCGATAATCGCGGCGGGCGAATCTTCTCCTGGCTCTAGGTTCAAATTGGCCATGCGGTCGATGGGTGGGCGGTTCCAGGACGAGGCACGGGCACAAGACACCCCCGGAACCCCCAGCCGCGCCTGACTTTCCAGGCTGCCTAGCCCCCGCTGCAACACGCCTTCACGAATCAGGTATTCCCGACTGGCGGGTGCGCCCGTGTCGTCAAATCGGTAGCTGGCAAATTCATTCGGCACGGCAGGGTTAAAGGTAACATTCATCAGCCGGGAGCCATAGGAGAGGCTGCCAAAGTCTGACGGCTTCACGAAGCTGCCGCCCGCGTAGTTGCGCTCATCCCCCAGAATGCGGTCTAGCTCTAGCGGATGGCCAACGCTTTCGTGAATTTGCAACATCATCTGGTCGGGAGCGAGGACGAGCGTGGTGCGGGTGGTGGGGCATTCCTCGGCCGTCAGCAGTTCGACCGTCTGCTGGCCAATGTGCTGGGCGCGGCTCCAAAGCTGGTCATCTAGAAATAGCTCCCAGCCGCCCTGATAGCAGTGCGCCAGGTGGCCGTTGTTGCTGCGCTGCTGCACGATGGGGCCGTCTTGGGCGATCGCCCCATAGTGCGTTTCAATCAGTGACAACTGCTGATACACCTCAGAGCCGTTGCTGCTGACAAACCAGGAATCCACGGTTTCGTGACGGGCAACGGCGAGCGTCTGCACAATTTGCTCCGAAACCTTCAGCGTCTTGCAGAGGCGCACAAGCAGCTCGTTGATCTCTCCTGGCGAGAGGGCATTCAGCGGCTTTTGAAACGGCGAGGCATATTGCCCCACCACTTTGGGACGAATGGCGGGCGTAGCGGGATAAATGCCCCAGCGGCTGGCGACGATCGCCTGCTGATAGGCGGTTTTAGCGGCCGCGCGGATCTGTTCCGGCTGAAAGGAATTGACTGCTCCATAGCCAATCTGCCCCTGCGCCATGACCTCCACCATCACGCCCTGATTCAGCGACTTGGCATTGCCCTCTGGCAGCCCATCGCGGACATAGCAACTGGCAGCGGTTTCCCTGACTGCCCGGAGTCCAATCCAGTCTGCATCCAGGTCTAGGGTAGAGAGCAGATGTTGCAGATCAGAAATCATAGAATTGTCAGGGTTTCAGGATTCATTAGGATTGATGCAGTCAAGGGACAGAAGGCTCGACCCGCGCCGAAATGCCCCGCTGCCCAGCGAACCATTTAGACAGCCTAGAGGGGAAGGAAAGCGTCTGGCTGCATATCTGACAGCATATCTGACTGCATAGTAGCTGAATTTTCTAGCTGAATGTTTCTCAGCCCACACCTGGGTTCAGCACAGCAAGATTCATGTAATTTCTCGCACCAGCATGGCTCGATTCGTCAAGCCCTTACGAAGAACCTTAAGGTCTTCTGCGGATTTCACCCTGCCACCTCAGTATAAGATGTAGAAACACGTGAGAAATTGATACTCACAAGCCTCTCTCGACTACAGAGTTTGGTTAGGGCAACAACCCTGGAGCCAGCCAAGTCCTGAGGTCAAACCAGCAGATTAAGGCTGTTTTGACCAGTCGCACACAGCTATTCAAGGTTCGATGCCGAGTTCGGTTTGGGTGCTTCTACTGGTGGCAGAGCGATGGCTCTGATCATCTGTTGTAAATGACCGCGATTTGGGATTGAAGATTATCAAGGAAGCAGCCCATGCAAAAGGTTCTGTGTATTCTGGGTGAGTTGAGCGATCGCGATATTGACTGGCTCGTGCAGGTCGGTCGCAAGCAACAGGTGCCCGCGGGCAGCGTCCTGATTTACGAGGGGCATCCGGTAGACACGCTCTATATCTTGTTGGATGGGACGCTGGTGGTGTCGATTTCGGCGCTGGACGGCCGACAGATCGCTCGCCTATCGAGTGGCGAGCTGGTGGGAGAAATGTCGTTTATCGACTCGCGCCCACCTTCGGCGACGGTGCAAACGCTGGAAGATTCTACGGTGCTGGCGATTCCTCGCGCCCAACTCGCCGAAAAGCTCCAGCAGGATGAAGGCTTTGGCTGCCGTTTTTATCGAGCGCTGGCGATTTTGCTGTCGCAGCGACTGCGGGGCACGGTGAAGCAGCTAGGCGACGAGGGCGCAAAACCCACCGCCAACGGTCATGTTTCCCAGGAAGACGGCGTGGCGATCGCCCAACTGCGGTTCGAGCGCCTGCTGAATCAGCTTCAGGTTCAGTCAGCGGGGCAGACCTAAGAACCGCTCATTTGCGCCAGCAGATTACGAATCAACTTGGCATCTCTGGCGGTGGGAACCTGGTCAAGATAGGCTTCTAGATCCAGCGATGCCTCCGGCCAGCGACCCAGGTGATAGTACAAAATGCCGCGATCGCGCTGTTCTTGGGGCGCATCGGGAAACAGCATCAGGATACGTTCGACCATAGAGAGCGATCGCGGCAGATCTTCCTGGTTCAAATAAATCATCTTTAGATTGGTCAGCATCCGCGCCAAAAACTGACGATTGCTGACTGGCTGCAAAAACTCTGGGCGCAGTTCCACAGACCGCCCATACACCTGGCTCAGCCGCTCCTGACAGTCCTCAGCAAACATCACTGCACCCTGATGAAATGGGTCGATCAGTATATCCATATCTGCCACGGTCGGGCGAATTAGAAAGTGACCGGGCATCCCCACACCCGCCATCGGGAAGCCAACTCGTTTTGCAACTTCCAGATACACCAGCGACAGCGTAATCGGAATGCCCCGCCGCCGCTCAATTACGTCATTCAGGTAGCTGTTGCGCGGGTCATAATATTGCGCGGCATTGCCCACATAGCCCAGGTCTTCGTATAGATAGCGGTTCAGCGCTTGGATGACCCGCAGCGGATAGCGTTCGGGTGGCAAGCGCTCTTCAACCTCTGCGGCCATCACGTCCAGCGCGTTGAGATATTCTTCCGGGTCGAGCGGGGGATATTCTTCTTGTGCGATATACAGTGCGGCCCGTGCCAAGTCGATGGCTTCATCGGGCTGGTGAATCTCTTGGTAGAACCGCTGTCGCGCTGGCGGGAAATCCATAGGGCAACGCCGGGAAGGTCACATTTGGGCTAATGCGTCACTGGGCTAATGCATCACTGGGCTAATGCGTCACTAGCCACTCTAGGCGGGCTTTTGCCAGATCCAGGTTATCGAACACCTGGGGATTGTGGTGGTCGGGCGATTCATCATCGGGCACGTTGGGCGAGTCGCCCCCATAGCCCAATCGGCTGACCGTCGTTCGCAGGCGATCGCTCAAAAAGGCCGCCAGCGCCCGATAGAAGTTAGACGAAAAGGCGACATCTTGCGACAGTTTAGCCGTCAACTGCATCCGGGGAATTGACCAAACCACCGAATTTTCAACCGCTCTCACCGTCGCTGTGGGCGGGCGCGAGTCGATGAAGGAAATTTCCCCCAACACCTCACCAGAGGACAGCACAGCAATGGGGCGATCGCCATCTGGCGAAGCCACCGACACCACAAATCGCCCACTCAGCACCACATACAGCGCGTCGATCGGCTGTCCTTCAGAAATCAGCACCGATCCCTTGGGCACGCCCTGCCGCTTCCCTGCCTGCAATAGCCACTCAAAGTCGCGATCGCTAATTGCCGCCAGTAGATATAACGCTTTTTTCATACCCTTCAGTTTCTAATAGAATCCTGTTAAAAATTAACCTCAGGACTTACGCACTTGCGATAAGTTTTTTGGATTTTGAACGATTTTTCACGGGCGACACCTCGAAAAATCGTTCCACTTCGTGAGTCCTAAACCTGTTGAACGAACGAATAAACCCGTTTTCAGCCATATTCCCTCAGCATAGCGACTTTGGGGAATTTCTTTGGGGAATTTCTTCGGGGAATTTTTCTGGAGATTTTCTTTGGGCGATTCCCTAATGCGATGCCGAATATCGCTGAATATCGCCGAATATCATAGGGGCGGCGTTTGCACAGGCGGGCGCACCCGCTGCACCAGCGTAAATCCCTCTGCCTGCCCCAAAACCCGTTTCTGGGGCAATTCCAAAGACTTCAGCGCCGCCTCGTCTAGCAGTAGATAAACCTGCGGTTCGTTCGTCCATAGCTTTTGCAGCCGCTCGGCATTGGCCGGCAAAACCCGGCGATCGCTATAAAACTCCAAAGACGGGCGGCGATCGCCATAGGAGCTATAAACCGTTTCTCCAGCCGGGGTGTGCGATCGCACCAGCGCCGCCACAGGCTGAACCGGAAACGCCTCCGCCAACTCCCATAGCCAGTGGGGAGTCAGCATGAGCAGCAGCAGCGACAGGTACATCCCCCAGATCAGCACGCCGATAAACTGCGGATTTTGCCGCCTTACCAGCATCGCCGCCACCGTGAGCGCCGCCGCCAGCGTAGCCATCACAATCCCCACATCCACCTCGCGCGGCTGCTGAATCCATCCCAGATACACCGCCCCAATCCAGCCCAACAGCCCCAGCCCGCCCAAAACTTGCCACCAGAGAGGCGAATAGCCCTCTCCTGGCATTTGCCGCACGCCCACCTGCCGTCCCTCCCGCCACAGGTCAGCCAGTTTGCCCCCCACCAGCAGCGCCAGCGCCGGATACAGCGGCAGCACGTACCACGGCAGCTTAGTAGACATGAGGGAAATGGCGGCAAAATAGAGACCGCTCCACACCAGCGCCAGCTTTGCCCAGCCAAAAATCAGATTATTCTGCGCTAGGCGAATCCCCGCTGGCAAAAACACCACCCACGGCACGCCATACTTCACAATTTCTAGGAGGTAATACCAGGGCGGGCCGTCATTTTGCTCGACGGGCTTCCAGATGCGGCTGGCGGACTGCTGCACCAGGTTTCGCCCCAGAAACTCCCTGCCATAGTGCCCCCACTGGGCTGCATACCAGAAGGCGACCGGAGCGCTGCCCAGGGCAATACCCGCCCACAGATAGGGCTGCTGCAACAGACGCGGCGTGTCCCAAATCAAGAAAACGAGCAGAATACTCCCCAGCAGCAGCCCTAGCATCAGTCCTTTGGTCAGGCAAATCAGCCCCAAGCTGAGGCCGATCCCCAGGGCAAAGCGCGTGTCTCGACGCGATCGCAGTCCGCACCACACCAGCAGCAGCAGCCAGCACAGCACCGCCCCGTCCAGCATTGCCAGCCGACCGTTGCGAACAACGGGCAGCCAGGTAAGATACACCAGCGCCGACAGCAGCGAGGGCAAGCGACCAGGAAACAGTTCGCGCCCAATGGCGTACAGCAGCGGAACCGAAAGCGCGGTCAGGATCGCCCCCGGCAGCCGAGAAGTCCACTCATTAACCCCGCCGATGCCATAGGCGATCGCCATCAGGCAGTGCATCAGCGGCGGCTTATTCAGGTAGGGTTCACCGCCCAGAGTCGGAAACAGCCAGGCCCGCGCTTCTGGGGGCGATCGCCAAATCTCCCGCGCCACTTGTGCGACGGTGCCTTCGTCCCAATCGCGCAGCGGCACGCTACCCAGGTTGACCGTCATCAGCAGCAGCGCCACAATGAGCAGCGCAGTTATCCATACCCAATCTTGCCGGATGGGATAGGCACTGGCTTTGGCACCGGAGTGGCTCAGAATAGACATGCCAGCATTATCGCAACATTGGCACGCCCTCGGACACCGAGATTGTCCCAAATCGGAACAGGACTTACGCACTTGCGATAAGCTCTCTGGGTGTTGGGCAATTTCTCGCGGGCTGCGCCCGCGAGAAATTGCCCAACTGCGTAAGTCCTACGGAAATTCCAGACAGGCGGGGCTTGCAAAACGCTGCTGGCTCCGGGTTACAAACGGGTTACAAACGGACTACACAACGGCGCTATACAGGCTTAGTCAGCGCCTCCAGGGTCATCGGCTGGCGGCGGCGAGCCATCACGCGGGCTGGGTCAATTTGCACAGAGGCTTCTGCTAGGGGCAGCACTCGCGATTCCTGAGTTTGCACGTTCACCTGGTACACCCGCTGGTGGGTATGGTCCAGCCCGGTGAGCCAGCCGCTGCGGGGATGGTAGGCTCCAGTGTCGATATCAAGCCAGCCCTGCCCTTGGGCGATCGCCCCTGGCGGCACGTTGGGCAACGTAAAGGTAATCGTGTGCCCAGTAATAATGAGCTTGTCGGGGAAATAGGGACGGGTCATGCTATGAAACTCGTCGCGCACCCAGCAATATTCTTGGGCAGTATGGTCGGCGACGGACAGGGCGGGGTGCATTCCTGCATGAGACAGCCAGATGTCGCCCAAGTCGAGGTGGGTGGGGAGCGATCGCATCCAGGTCACATGTTCCATCAGCAGGTCGTCAGATTTGCCATAGCTCTGCATCGTGGTCTGTCCACCGCTAAATAGCCACGCCTGTAGCGCCTGATAGGAGAGCTTGCCGTGGGGCATGACCTCTAGCAGCATTTGCTCGTGGTTTCCCAGCAGCGAAACGTAGCCCTGCCGCCGCACAAAGGAAACCACCTGCGCGCTTTTGGGCCCTCGATCGATCAGATCTCCAAGAAAGTAGACCTGATCCCTTGCGTCTGGGGCGATCACCTCTAGCAGGCGCATCAAGCCATCATAGTGCCCGTGTACGTCTCCAATAAAAATGCGCCGATTGCCCACCGCAAACCTTCCTAATCTATTGGCTAGACCACCCAAAGCTCAAACCAAAGCTCGAATTTGCCTGATACGCCCTGACACACCCTGATGGCAATGCTGAACGCGCTGAACGCTAAGAACTCTTCGTTTTGACTCAGCATTCATCTGAATCCAAGCGATCAGCGAGGCAAAGCAAGGACTTCTAAAAACGCTCCATAAAGACAGATACAGCCTAAACCGATCTTCCTCCGGAGCCAGAAACACGCTCAGCAGATCAGCACTCCGCCCAGCCTTCGTACCACAGCGATTCACAGACTTAAACTAAACCAGAACTGAACCAGAGATGGGCAAGGAATTTTTGACCCGCTCTGATGAGTGAGGCTGCTATCAGAGCGATACCCAGCGCATCCCAAATGGGTGGAAAATGGGGGTATTTCTTTCATTATGCCCAGAGAGGCTAATCTTTCGCCGCGATCGCCCGTGAATTTTTTGACAAGTTCCCATGAAGCTTGCCCAGTGATTTCCAGAGGCGCTACTGACTCAGGGCCCGCAAAAACCGCTGCAACTCCGCAAACAACCCCCGATTGGGGACGGGCGAACTGGGTTCCTGCCCCATCGCTCGCAGCAGAATCGTATCTAGCGCTTCTCCAGCAGGGCGCTGCGCCTCTTCAGCCACAAGCTGATACGTCTCGTCCTGCTCTAGCCAAACCTGCCACAGTGCGGGATACGCGCGAAACACGGCGGCGTTCTCTAGCGGACGAATCGAGTAGCAGGGCTGGAACTGGTTCAGGAATCGCTCCCGGAGTTGCCGTCCGGCATAGCCAATGCCGATGGTTGCTACATCCTCTAGCCGGGGGTTGAAGAACACCACCGGGCGATCGCCCGCCTGCTGACACAGCGCCTCGACCTTCCCCACCTCCACCGAAGACGGCTGAATAAAGAGAATCAGCGTTTCCTCCGGCTGAATCTCGGTTTTTACATCCTCAATGCCACGAACCGCGTAGGGCACCTCGCCCCAGTCGCGCCGGGCCAGGGCAGCCGCCCCTGCATCGGGGAAAAACACCCGTAGCCCGCTGCCTCGTTCTGCAAAACCGGCCACAAACGCTTGCGCCACAGGCATCATAGGCAATTCGGGAAACAATAGCTCTACCTGAAGGCGAGTCAGCCCATCGGCGATCGCGGCTTCGGTCGATTGCACCGCTTGGGCGATCGCCTCGTCTAGAGAATCTGGAAGCTGGGTCATAGGTTGCTTTAGAAACAAGTCGGTTGCTTTAGAAACACAATGTGCGACTTTCTAATCTACCCTCATCCCCCACCCCCTTCTCCCAAGTCAGGAGAAGGGGAGCAAAAGAGGCTCGAAGCCCCTCTCCCGCTCTGGGAGCAGGCTTAAAGCCTTCGGCATACCAGAAAAGGGTGAGGAGGACGGCAAAGTTGCACATCCCGCCTTAGAAACAAGTTCAGATCAACGCAGGAACGATCTAGCGAATCAAAGCCAATCAATGCCGATCCAAGCCAATCAACAAAATGAACATATACGAAAATTCACAAAATCGTTGGCAGAAGCCCCAGTGTATAGCGAAAGCGATGGCAAGTGGTAGTCAGCGGACGGTGAAAGATCTGTCCCTGTCCCGTCCCGAAATCTCTCCTAAGCTGATGAAAAGGTAACTGAAGGGATGGGCATTCTCCGTCTGGCGACAGTTTTATTGAGTCTTAAGGCTTCTTTAAGATTTACGTGGTGGAGGATGTGTGCGCCAAGGCTATTCAACACAATCGGTTTGTAGGAGGGCTGGAACCCAGTTCTAGCAGACCGTGCGGCTGGAATAGCCAGGCGGATTTTTGCTGCGATCGCACGAAAACAAGTATCCACTTGTGAACTTCTGTGACGTGGGAGATTCCTCCAGTGATGTGGGAACGCTTAAAGTATGCAACGCTCAATCACCAGATAGGCACCAGATAGGCACCAGATAGGCAATTGTTTGCTGCCCTAGAACCGCTAGACCGTCGCGGTTCCAGTGTTGGCAACAGCTTGCCGAATGAGGTCTGGTGAACTTTCCCTCGGTGACGTTATTCCCTGACGTTTCTCCATTCGTCTGCTAAACCCCTAGTTCTTTTAGCTGTTTGCTGACCTATGACTTCCAGATCTTTCTTCTCCTCCGTTCTCTGGCATTACCTGAATCAGCGCGTATTCGATCGGAATAGCCCTATTATCTTAGACATTCATCGATTCTCACGCTTTTATCGAGTGCAGCATCTAGAGCGATGCCTTTGTCGGCAATATCAGCCAGAAGAACGCTATCGAAACCAGGGTTAGGACAGGCTCTAGCATCTTTTTTCCAGGTTTCGCACCAGGAAAAAGCCTCCCTTCAGTCAGCCTAAAAGCACATCCTGGAGTGTAAAACCCTCTCAAGCATCGGTCAGAACTTGTAGAGATTATCGGCTGCCCTGAAAGCAGATTTTTGGATAGCCGATCGCGATGGCTAGAATACGGCGATCGCAGGCATAGTTGCATGACTAGTGAGGTCATTATAGTTTTGAAGATGCGCGGCGTGGGAGGGTGACTCTCACGCCTTCGTTTTTTCCAGTCCTAGTCTTTACAAAAGGCTCTCAACACAACTGAAATGCTGAATCTGGACTCATCCCTAGCACAACATCGGCAGCAGTTTCCGGCATTGTCTACCCAGTGCTATTTCAACTATGGCGGACAGGGCCCGATGCCTCAGGGGGCGATCGCCGAAATTTCGTCTGGGCATGAATATATGCAAACCCACGGGCCGTTTTCCAACACGGTCAATGCCTGGGCTCATCAGCAGATGCAGCAGGTGCGGGGGGCGATCGCCGCTGAACTCCAGATTTCCCCCACCACGCTCACGCTGACTGAAAATGTGACCGTCGGCTGCAACATTGCCCTGTGGGGGCTGGACTGGCAGGCAGGCGACCACATCTTGCTGTCGGACTGTGAGCATCCCGGCGTGGTGGGTATTGTGCGGGAACTGGCCCGACGGTTTGACCTGGCAGTGTCGATCTGCCCGCTGTTGTCCACCCTCAATCATGGCGATCCGGTGCAGGCGATCGCCCAACACCTCCGCCCCGAAACCCGGCTGGTTGTGATCAGCCACATTTTGTGGAACACGGGTCAGGTGTTACCACTGGCAGAGATTGTGGCCCTGTGTCATGGCTATGCAGGGCGGCGCGGGCAGGTGCGCGTGCTGGTGGATGCGGCGCAGTCCGTCGGTGTGTTGCCGCTGGATTTGGGGGCGATCGCCGCTGATTTTTACGCCTTTACGGGGCACAAGTGGCTGTGCGGCCCAGCAGGGATAGGAGGGCTATACGTTTCACCCAACGCGCTGGCCGACCTGCGCCCCACCTTCATCGGCTGGCGCGGCGTGACGAAAGATGCACAGGGCAACCCCATCGACTGGCTGCCGGACGGGCGGCGGTTTGAAGTGGCGACTTCGGATGTTCCCCTGTACGGAGCGATGAGTGAGGCGATCGCCACTCATCAACGCTGGGGCAGCACTGCTGATCGCTATCGTCGCATCTGTCATCTCAGTCGGCTCCTGTGGGAAGGTCTGGCCAAACTGCCGCAGGTTTCCTGCCTGCGGACTGCCCCCCCAGAAGCAGGTCTGGTTTCGTTCCAGCTTGCAGATGGTGGCCATGCTCAGGCAGTTCAGACTTTGGAGCAAAATGGATTCCTGCTGAGAATGCTGCTGTATCCGGATTGCATTCGCGCCTGCGTTCACTATTTCACGCTAGAGTCGGAAATTGAGCGGCTGTTAGGGGCGATCGCCCATCTAGTTCGCTAATTCCCAAGCTCATTCCCAGGGGATCTATTACATCTATTACAAATGCTGTAGTTCAGTCCGGGGGCACACCAGCCAGAATAGAGGGCGTGCTATCCTAGCCATGCTCCAGTTCTAATGCCCCAGAGCCTTGAAATTGCTCGATTTCCCGGAGATTTGCCATGCAGCAGAATCGTCCTCTGCGTGCCCTGTTATTGACCACTGCCCTGCTTTTGGTCGTTAGTGTCGCCTTTCTCTACAGCGTTAGCCGTCCCCATCCGCGCTATGCCCACAGTCAGATACTCCACCCGCCTGCGCTGAGTCAGGTGGAATCGAGCGGGTCGGCGCTGACTGCAGAGGCACTCATGGAAGGAGCCGTGGCAGGTGGACGGGCCCGGGGTGGCGGATTTGGGTCGTCACCTGCCCCTTCTGCCCCTCGCCCCATGCCGCGATCGCCCTCTGGTGGCGGCTACTATCCCACGCCTATTCCGGGGCCCGTGTTCGTGCCGATTCCCGACTATGGCTACCGCCCATCGCCAACGGTGGTCGTGCCTGTGGGCGGCGGCGGGTTTGATCTGGGCTTTGTGTTTATTCTGGCGATCGTCGGGTTTGCGCTGCTGCCTGTGGTGCTGAACTACGTGCGGGCAGGGTCGAGCGGCAACAGCACAGCCGCCCCAGCCGGGTCAACCCGTGAGCTATACAACGACATCGTAACGGTGTCCCAAATTCAAATCGGGCTGCTGGCGGGGGCACGGGACTTGCAGCGAGACCTAAATGCGCTGGCGCAACAGGCCAACTGGGGCAATCAGGAGAGCTTGTCAGAACTGCTGCGAGAAACGGTGCTGGCGCTGCTGCGATCGCCCGAATATTGGACGCACGTTCGCGCCACCTCTCAAACCGTCCAGAGCCGAGAAGCGGGGTCGCGCCTGTTTGAGCAACTGTCGCTGGCTGAGCGCAGCAAGCTGAGCGCCGAAACGCTGGTGAACATTGGCGGGCGGGTGCGCCAGCAGGCCACGTCTCAGCCGCTTGATAGCGATCCCGCTGCCTATATCGTGGTGACGCTGCTGGTGGGCACAGCAGACGATCGCCCCCTGTTTGGCGAAATCCGCTCGACCGAAGCCCTAGCGGCTGCACTACGCCGCCTGGGTAGCCTGCCGCCCAGTTACCTGCTGATCTATGAGTTGCTATGGGCCCCGCAGGACGAGTCTTCTAGTCTCAGCCGCGATGAACTTGTGGCTAGCTATCCTGATCTGATGCAGATTTAGGAGGGAGATAAGACAATAACAAGTAAGACAGTAACAAGACAGTGGCAGAAAAGGCGATCGCTCACCCGAACGCCTAGCTAGGTTAGCCGAGCGGAAAAACTAGGAAACGGGGTTGAAGCTGGGTTCTAAGATTACATCGCTCGACAAAGAATCAGCCCTGATTTGTCAAGCAGCCTCCAAAGTTTGACGGTTTTTAATGTTGCCTAGAATACAAAATGCGATCGCCCAATTTGGCACAGAAAAACTTTCTGTAACATCTTCATCAGCCCTACTGATAGAGGACTGTAGCCAATGCAGGGCAAGCCCGACCCAACTCCTAGAGTCTGATAAAAACAAAGTGGTGTTGTACTCATAGCACCCATTAGGAATTTTTGGCAAAAGATATATACGTTTTGCTGACATGCTACTGCCATTTACTAATAGATCAGCTATGATGACAGCGAAGTAGCGTTCGATTAATGGAAGACTAAGGCGTGTCAGCTTTGCTGTTGCGGGTTTATCCATCGAACGAGCCCCCCCGCGTTATTAGGTTTGGAGAGGATTGTGACTATTTACGTTGGAAACCTGTCTTTTCAGGCTACCGAAGAAGATTTGCGTGAAGTGTTTGCCGAGTATGGGAAGGTGAGTCGCGTGAGCTTGCCGACCGACCGCGAAACTGGCAGAAAAAGAGGTTTTGCTTTTGTAGAAATGGAAGACGAGGAACAGGAAGACAAGGCGATCGCCGATCTAGACGGTGCTGAGTGGCTCGGTCGTGAGATTCGAGTCAACAAGGCCAAGCCTCGCGAAGGCGGCGGTGGCGGTGGCGGACGACCCCGCAACGGTGGAATGTAGGTTCTTCTAATTCTTAATTCTCTCTATACCTATAGATCGGTTTTCAACTTCAGGTCTTCTGGAGTTTTTTCATAGGTGTAGTCTGTTTCCGTCAGCCTAGAGCTTTGAGTCTTTGGCTTTTGAAAGACTTGGGCACTGGTTTGCTGCAATGGCTTCAGACACCTTTGCCAAGAGGCTACTCTCCGTCCGGTGAAGGCTCTGTCGGCAACTTGAATTCGGGCTTGGTTTCATGAGTGTTTCATAGGTATAGCTTGCTGCATGGCAATGCCATGCAGCAATTTTTTTGCCGGGCTTAACCCACGCCTTGGCGTTGCTCGTTTGCCATTTGCCGTTTCCTCGCTGCACCTCCCCGGAGGCTAGAATCAAGACACCCTGAATGGTCTACCGGGCGCAATTTTCGCCACTTCGCTCAATTCTCCGCTGCTGTCTCTCTTGCACTGGCTGCCATGACGCGATCGCGCTTGTTGCTCATCATTCTTGCCCTCTTGATAGGGCTGGGGTTTGCGCTGTGGCTGGTCACGTCGCTGACGCAGCTTTACACCCAGCTTGCGGCAGTGTCGGCGACGTTGGCAAATCTGGTGGTGGGGAGCGTGGTAGCGCTGCTGGTGGGGCTGCTGGTGGCGTTGGGCTATTATGCTTACCTATTCTTGCGTCCGGCAAAAACGGTGCGATCGCACGTCAAAGTGCCCCTCGACCGCACCGAAGCTGCCGAAGTAAACCTGCAAGCCGTGCAGCAACAAGTCGAGCAGATTCAGGATGAGGTAACTCGTCAAGCGCTGATCGACCGCTCTCGCGAAATCGCGCAAAATATGGCGCGAGGCGAATTTCGGGTGGTGGTCTTTGGGACAGGATCTGCGGGCAAAACGTCGCTGATCAACGCAATTTTGGGGCTGGGCGTGGGGGATATCGGGGCAGCCATGGGCACTACGACCCAGGAAAAGACGGCTCGATTTTTGCTGCGGGGGGTCGATCGAGAAATTTGGATCACCGACACCCCAGGCATTTTGGAAGCAGGCATCGCGGGCACGGCGCGTGAACAGCAGGCGCGACAACTGGCAGCCAGCGCCGACCTGCTGCTGTTTGTCATCGACGGCGACCTGCGCCGCTCGGAATATGACCCGCTGCGATCGCTCTCCAGCATTGGCAAGCGGTCGATCCTAGTATTGAACAAAGCAGATTTGTACAGCGATGCAGATTTGCAGGCGATTTTGCAGCAGTTGCGCGATCGCCTCCGGTCGGTGCTGTCGCCTGCCGATATCGTAGCGGTAGCCGCCAGCCCGCAGCCGTTTACCCTGCCCAACGGCGAACGAGTGCAGCCCCAGCCTGATATCTTGCCGCTGCTGCGCCGTCTGTCGGCCGTGCTGCGCGAAGAGGGCGAAGACCTGATTGCCGACAATATCCTGCTGCAATCTCAGCAGTTGGGCGACGAAGCCCGCCAGATTCTCGACCAGCAGCGGCTGCGCCAGGCAGAAAAAGTGGTGGAACGCTTCCAGTGGATTAGTGCAGGAGTGGTGTCGGTCACGCCGTTGCCAATGGTGGACTTGCTGGCCGCCGCCGCTGTCAACGCGCAAATGGTGGTGGAACTAGGTCGGGTCTATGGCTGTGAGATGAATCTTGACCAGGGCAAAGAACTGGCGCGATCGCTCGCCAAAACGCTCATCAGCTTGGGCGTGGTGCGGGGCACAGTGGAAATTTTTTCGCTGGCGCTGCAAACCAATGCCGGAACCTTTGTCATTGGCCGCGCCATCCAGGGAGCGACTGCCGCCTACCTGACTCGCATCGCAGGCAAAAGCTTTATCGAATACTTTCGCCGCAATCAGACCTGGGGCGACGGCGGCATCAGCGAAGTCGTGCAGGAACAGTTCCAGCTTAACCGCCGCGACGAGTTTATGAAGGGCTTCGTCAAAGAGGCGATCGCCCGTGTGGTAGAGCCGCTGCAAAACAAGGAGGGCTAGACCCCCTGAAAGCCAGTCAACCTCTTATCGCAAACCCTCACTCCGCGACTCCTGCGTAGCTCGAGGCTTGCAGCCGAAACATCTGGGCATACTTCCCGCCCATCTCCATCAGTTCTGCATGGCTGCCCAGTTCCGCAATTTGCCCATGCTCTAGCACCACAATGCGGTCGGCCATGCGGACGGTGGAAAAGCGGTGGCTGACCAGGAAGGTCATTTTGTCCTGCGTCAGCTGGCGGAAGCGCTGGAAAAGATCATATTCGGCGATCGCATCTAGCGCCGCCGTCGGCTCATCCAGGATCAGGACTTGGGCAGGAGTCATGAATGCTCTGGCCAGTCCCAGTTTTTGCCATTGCCCGCCCGAAAGCTCTGCGCTATCGGAAAAGGTTTTACCTAAAATCGTTTCATAGCCCCGTTCGAGGTCAGCAATCACGCCCGTCGCGCCTGCGTTTTGGGCAGCTCGCTCGATCTGGTCCAGGTCATCGCGGTGGCGCAGGTCGCCAAAGCCGATATTGTCTTGCACGCTCAGGTGATAGCGCGAAAAGTCCTGAAACACCACACCCACATTCCGCCGCAGATCTTCCAGGTCGAAGGCAGTCAGCGGAATGCCGTCAATCGTGATTTCCCCCGATTCCACATCATAAAAGCGAGTCAGCAGCTTTAGCAGCGTTGTCTTGCCAGCGCCGTTCATGCCCACCAGCGCAATGCTCTCCCCTGGCTTCACGGTCAGATTAATGCGGTGCAGCGTGGGTTCACTCGCGCCGGGATAGCGAAAGCTCACGTCCCTTAATTCCAGCCCCCGACGCATTGGATTGGGAAACGCAATCGGGTCGGATGGACTCACAACCTGGGGCTGCAAGTTCAGAAATTCAAAATATTGGGACACGTATAGATTGAATTCATAAATCAATGCAATCTGGAACAAAATGCCCTGGATCAGGCCCTGCGCCTGCTGAAACGCACCCGAGTACATGGTCAGATCGCCCAGAGAAATCGCACCCTGAACCGTCCGCACAATAACCCAGGCGTAGGCGGCGTAAAAGCCCGAATTGGCAATCAGCCCCACGCCAAAGCGGAGCCACGCATTTCGCGCCAGCACTTCGGCCATTTCCCGATTGAACTGGAGACGAATACTTTGCCACTGGCGCAGCAGGTAATCGCCCAAGTTAAACAGGCGCACCTCTTTGACAAATTCCTGCGTGGTCAATACCTGCTGCAAATATTCCGCCAAACGGCCGCTCTCGGTCTGGCGACGCTTCAGCCAAAAGCGCACTCCCGAAAAGCGAATGCCGACCCAGAGCGCAGGCATAGAGGTCAGCAGCAGCAGCAACAGCAGCAGCGGATTAAATGCCACCAGCAGCGATAGCAAACCCGCAAAGGTGATGGACTGACCCGCCAGATCAATCAGCGTTTCAAACACGCGCACGGGGTAGGCGCTGCCGCTTTGCTGGGCGCGGTTGAGCGTGTCGTAAAACTCTGGCAGTTCGTAGTGGGCCAGATCGAGCCGAATTGCCTGTTTTAGCAAGATTTGGTTGGCATACAGCGTGAAGCGGTCATTCAAAACCTGGGTGGTGTAGGTTTCAGCCTGATTAAGACCAACTTGCGCCAGCGTAATGCCCAGCCCCAGCCCAACCAAGCGACCTAAAACCGTCCAATCGACTCCGGGCTGCGATAGCTCCAAGACCACCTGATCGACGATGAGCTTGCTGATGTAAAGCTGGGCGACGGGGATGAGGGCGTTGCTCAGCGTGATCCCCAGTTGCAGCAGCAGCAGCCGGGGTGCCGCTTGCCAAACCAACTGAACCAGGCGGGGCGTATTTGCCAGGACGGCCCAGAAGCGATCGCGCGGAGAAGGTTTTTCGGGGTTGCGGGAGAGGAACTTGGTACGTTTTGGCATAACACCCAGGAATGTGATACCATACTATGATAGCTTTAGTCTTTTGATATCGAATAAAGTGGCATCAGGTACAGCTAGAGGACAACAGACTGAACGCAAAAATCCTCTCTTCCTCTTCACTGCACTTTGCATTACCCCATAGATTGCCTGAGAGACACTGCAAGTTTGGATTGCTCGGTTCAACGGAACAAAGCTGAGGTTGAAAGGCCGAAACTGGAAGGCTGAAATTGACGGGAGAAAAGTCTAAGAAAAACAAAAATTATATAAAGTTTCCGTGAAGTAAGTTTGCGGAAGAAAAACCTAAAATACGCTTGGGACGAAGGATTTACCCGATAAATCCGTATGAAGCTTGTGTAAAGTTTTCCACGCATGTTGGGGAACCCTGATCCCCAGGCAAAATTTCCTATGCTAGGCTAAGTCAGTTCCACAGCCATAAGTTGAACACGAAATGAGTACGAGTTGAGCGGTCAGCCGTTAGGCGACTCAAAGATTTTCTGCCTGGTGCAGATTTTTTGAGGTGCTTTGCGGATGGTCTGCTTCGATTGAACCCGATACGGCGCTGACTTACTACTGGTCAATGCGTCTGTGCTTAGTGTGCTTGGCGTGATGGACGGCCGTCAGAGTATTTTTGCGGCGATCGCCATCCCAAAGCTGGTTCAAGGTCTCGGCTCACCATGTCCTTCACTATGGAGTGTATGTCTCAGAAACTTTGGAGCGGCCTCACGACTGCCGCCTTCCTGTTCACTGCTCTAGCACCTGTCTCGGCTGCCTTTGCAGACGCACAGACAGATCTCGCTAGCGAGGGTGACGAGGTTTCCCAGGAAAAGGTTCCCTCCCTGGATGCCTCAGCCGAGCTAGGTTCCCCTGAGCCACTGTCTGCAACCGTGGGTAGCGCCTCGGAAACAGATACAGTCCAGCCCGGAGCTATTTCGGAAACCCCGTCCACTCGTCGGATTGCTGCCGCCCTCGGCGAAGTCCGCAAGGTGGGCGAGTATCAAGACCAGGAAGAAACAGATACCGCTGAAGACTTGACGGTCACCATCATTCCGCATGAGGTGAACAACCGCTCATCAGCCACGCTCCGTATTCAGAGCATTCCTGTCTTCACGTTTTTGGGTGCCGTCACCCAGCCCGATCCATCATCGGTTTCTACAGCAGGCGCTTTAGACAACGCGGCTGAAGGTAGGGCGACTGGCGAATCGGAAACGGTCAAGCGCCCAACCCCACCCGAAGCAGATGCGTCTGCGGTGGTGCCTGGGCAGCCCGATTCCGGCTCAAGTGCAACGGCGGATGCCTCGGCCGACCCGATGCAGCGAGCTGGGGCGATCGCCGCTCGATTGCGCCAGATCCACCGAGATGGCACCAGCGCCGAAACGATTACTGTCCGCTGGGATGCCCAGCGCGAGCGCTACGTCATCCAGGTTGGCAGTGAAGAGCTAATCGAGATGAACGCCGACATCATCTTGCCGGACACTACGCGCAACCCAGCCGAAGACGCGCTGCAAGCCACCAATCGTCTTCGTCGCTTGTTGGGCAGCGCCCCCCCGCTGCAAGATATCCAAGATCGTCCCCGTCCTGCGGTTCGAGTGTCAGTGTCTCCTGCGAACCGAACAGGCAGTACGCGAGTTGCATCAGGCATTGCATCCTGGTATGGCCCCGGATTCCACGGCAACCGCAGCGCCAGCGGCGAAGTGTTTAACCAAAACGCCATGACCGCTGCCCACCGCTATTTGCCCTTTGGAACCCAGGTGCGCGTGACCAACCTCAACACCGGACAATCGGTGGTGGTTCGCATCAACGATCGGGGCCCATTCTCACGGGGTCGAGTGATTGACCTATCGGCGGGAGCTGCCCGCGCCATCGGCATGATCGGCAGCGGCATCGCACCTGTCAGTCTGGAGGTTATCGGTCGCAGCCAAACGGCATCGCGCTAATGCCAAAGGATGTAGCACTGCTTTGCTAGCGTCTATATAAGCATAAGTAAGCGCAGTTTGGAAAGCCCCTTTTGGTACGCATGTTTGAAGCAACGATTTGAAGCAACAGACTGTCGCTGAAGCGATATCTCGCGATCAGAACTGTCCCGGTGTCAGCAATACGGCTGTGGAACGCATCGGCTAGATGTTGCTACCAAAACCCAAAGAGCTTATCGCAAGTGCGTAAGTCCTGTAACTAAAGCTGGGAGCGATTCACCAATCAACTCCCAGCTTTTTGTTTAGCCTTGAGCAGGGGCTATGAAGCTACGAAATCAAGGCTCAAGGAGCGCAGGTTCCTATATAGGTGCAGGCGTTGTCGCCAGTGCAGCTTTTGTCGGGTCGGCGGAGGGGCAGAGATCGACCAACTGGCAGCGATCGCACGCCGGGTTCCGCGCATTGCACACAGCCCGCCCGTGATAAATCAGGCGAATCGACCAGTTTTCCCAGTCGGGCTGAGGCAACAGCTTCATCAGGTCGCGCTCAATTTGCACGGGTTCCGTGTGCGTCGTCAGCCCAAGTCGCTGGCTCAGCCGCTTGACGTGAGTATCCACCGTCACGCCCGCATTAATCCCAAAGGCATGAGCCAGCACCACGTTTCCAGTCTTGCGGGCCACACCCGGCAGCGTCAGCAGTTCCTCCATCGTCTGCGGCACCTGTCCCCCAAAATCAGTGACGATTTTGCGACAGGCTCCCTGGATATTTTTTGCCTTATTGCGATAAAACCCTGTAGAGCGCACCAGCTCTTCAAGCTCTGCCAGGTCTGCACTCGCCATTGATGCTGCATCCGGGAAGCGGCGAAATAGCTCCGGTGTTACCTTATTCACCCGCTCATCCGTACACTGGGCCGACAGGATTGTAGCCACGAGCAATTGGACGGGCGTTTCATAATCTAGCGAACAGGTCGCATCCGGGTAGAGCCGCCTCAGCCGATCCAAGATCTCCAGCGCCCGAGTTTCCAAAGCTCGCTGCTTCTGTCCCGCCCGTCTTGGCACGCAATCTCTTCCTTGTCTAGAGCTTATCTAAAGCACGTTCCCGACGCAGGTCACTGAAGCAAATTACTGAAGCAAATTTCTGAAAAAGGACAGTTGGGTAGTGTCTCGCACAATCAGAAACACGCCCAGCCCCAGCAGCAGCATCAATCCCGTCTGCATGACGCTCTCCTGGAAGCGAGTGGGCAGTGGTTTCCCGCGCAACGCCTCGATCAGCAGAAACGCCAACTGTCCGCCATCCAGCGCAGGCAGCGGCAGAATATTAATAATTGCCAGATTGATGCTGATGATGGCCGTGAACGGGAACAGGTTAATCCAGTCATTTGCCGCTAGGTTTGCGCCCTGCTCCACAATCTTGACCGGGCCAGCCACCTGCCCTGACACCGACGAGAAGTTCGTAATCAGCGAGACAAAGCCCTGAACCGTCCGCGAGAACATATCCTGAAACTCTCTGGCAGCAAGGCTGAACACCTCGAAGAGTCCATTTGGACGGCGAAACTCAACCTTGCCATTCGGGTTCAGCACTACGCCAATCTTGCCTACGCCTTCGGCATCTGGCTTTGGCGTAACGCTGAGATTGACCTGACCCGAATTGCGCTGAACGGTCAGATTAATGGGGCGATTTGGACTTGTAGTAATCGCCTCCATCAGCGCTTTCTGAGCGGCTTCGCCTTCGCCCAGGCTTTGCCCATTGACCGCCAGCACAATGTCGCCATCCTGCACACCTGCCAGCGCAGCCGGCGAATCGGTGGACACTACCTGCGGGATCAGCACGCCCGGTTCATAGTTAAACGCCTGTGGCACGCCAACAACTGCCACTTGCGTAACGAATACCAGATAGGCAAACAGCAGATTCGCAATTACCCCGGCGCTGATCACGATCGCCCGATCGAGTACGCCGCGATTCCGCATCAGGTTGGGGTCGTTGGGCGGAATGTCGCTGTCGGGGTCGTCGTCGGGAAAACCCACGAAACCGCCTAGCGGAATGGCGCGAATCGCATACTCCGTTTCGGGGCCCTGATACTTCCACAAAATCGGTCCAAAGCCCAGGGAAAACCGATTGACATGAATCCCCTGGAGCCGCGCCGCCAGGAAGTGCCCCAGCTCGTGAACAAAGATTAGGAGTGCAAGAACTGCGATCGCCGCCAAAACCGACATAAGCTAGCCTGAGTTACTACTTTACAGTGCGTGCTTACGACGCATCTTTACAATGCGCGTTTACAACGCATATTTGTTCATTCTAAAGGGATTCCCGGATTGATGGGTTACCCCTCCTCTCCCTCCACCAGCGCTACATACTCTTCCATCGACAGCGCATCGTCTAGCTCGGCTCCATCGCTGACCTCCACTTTGAGCAGCCAGGCCGTGCCGTAGGGGTCGTCGGCAAGCTGCTCTGGCGCGTCAAGCAGGGGGTCATTGCGCTCGATCACCTTGCCAGAGAGGGGCGCTTTTAGGTCTTCGACAGCCTTGACCGATTCCACAGTGCCAAAGGTTTCGCCCCTTTCCAGCGCGTCGCCAACTTCGGGCAGTTCTAAAAACACGATGTCGCCAAGCTGATCAACCGCAAAAGCCGTGATGCCTATCGTGGCGGTATCTCCATCCAGGCGGATGTACTCGTGAGAATCTGTGTATTTCAGATCTTCGGGATATTCCAGGCTCATAGGTTTGGGCGCAATGAAGCGTACAGGAAAAGATTACCGTAATTTTCGGCGTTGGTCGGTCTGATTTCCGACAGGGCTGGGGCTTGATCAGCGCTCACAAATCAGCGTTTTTGCAAGTCAGCGTTTTCAGAGTCTTTTCAGCGTTTATAGAAGGGGCGCTTGACGACGGTGGCCGGGTAGCTCTTGCCGCGAATTTCGACTTCCAGGATTTGCCCGATTTTGGCAAGGTCGGCGAGGACAGAGGCCAGGGCGATGGGGTAGCCCAGCGTGGGCGAGAGCGTGCCGCTGGTAATTTTGCCGATGGGTTCGCCGCTGTGCAGCACGGGGTAATCGTGGCGGGCGATGTTGCGACCTGTAAGCTGTAAGCCGATGAGCCTGCGAGAAACGCCGTCCTGCTTTTGCTGCACAAGGACATCCCGCCCGATGAACTCTGGCACTTTGTCGAGATGCACTAGCCAGCCGAGGCCGGCTTCGAGGGGCGTGGTGGTGTCGTCGATGTCCTGGCCGTAGAGCGCCATCGCCGCCTCTAGCCGCAGCGTATCGCGGGCCCCCAGTCCGCAGGG
The DNA here is from genome assembly GCF_013177315.1 of Thermoleptolyngbya sichuanensis A183. Taxonomy (NCBI): domain Bacteria; kingdom Bacillati; phylum Cyanobacteriota; class Cyanophyceae; order Oculatellales; family Oculatellaceae; genus Thermoleptolyngbya; species Thermoleptolyngbya sichuanensis. Next base: position 122,426 of record NZ_CP053661.1, read on the forward strand.
CACTGCGCCTGCATCGAGGAGCGATCGCCACAATTCGCGTCCTGTTTCTGGCTCCACCATCACCTCAAAGCCGTCTTCGCCCGTATAGCCTGTCCGCGCCATAAACCCTGGTTTTCCTAAAACATGGCCTTCGAGATGCCCGAATTTCGGCACGTTCGATAAATCTTCTTCGACAAACTTTTGCAGCGTGACGACGGCATCGGGCCCCTGGACGGCCAGTAAAGCGCGATCGCCCGACCAATCCTCCAATTCCACCCCTGAAAGATGTGCCAATAGCCACGTCTTGTCTTTCTCAGTCGTCGCCGCGTTCACAATCAGGTCTGCCCGGTCTGTCCCCTGGGCATAAATAATGAAGTCGTCCACAATGCCGCCCTGCGGATTCAGCAGCACGGTGTATTGCGCCATGCCCGGTTGCAGCCCGCCCAGATCTGTGGGCACTAGCCGCTGAAGCTGGGTCAAGATTGCCTCGCCACGCAGCACAAACTTGCCCATGTGGGAAATGTCGAACACGCCGACGCTCTGCCGCACGGCCTGATGCTCCTGTGTGATGCCGCCAAACTGCACGGGCATCTCCCAGCCCGAAAACGAAGTCATGCGGGCTTTTTGGGCGATCGCCAAATCATACAGCGGCGTTCTGCGGAGCGCGTCAGTCATAGAAGACATTACCGAAATGGGTCAAATATTAGCTGACTGTAGCCTGAGTATAGAAGGCGGGGCAAGGTGGTGCGAGTGGGGCGAGTGGACGAATCAGAGAATTAGCGCTAGACCCCGTTCTCCCAAAGCCGCGTCACGCCAAAACCCTGCCCTAGAATTAGGAGGGAACACAGCAACGGAGACACAAGAGGCGAACGCTATGAGAATGCTGCATACGATGCTGCGCGTGGGCAACCTGGAAAAGTCGCTGGCGTTTTATTGCAATGTGCTGGGAATGAAGCTGCTGCGCCAGAAAGATTATCCCGGTGGCGAGTTTACGCTGGCGTTTGTGGGCTACGGCGACGAGGCAGATCACACCGTGCTGGAGTTGACCTACAACTGGGGCACGGACAAGTATGACCTGGGCAATGGCTATGGCCACATTGCGCTGGGCGTGGAAGATATTTACAAGACGTGCGATCGTATTCGAGAACTCGGCGGCAAGGTGACGCGAGAGCCTGGCCCCATGAAGCACGGCTCGACGGTAATCGCCTTTGTGGAAGATCCCGACGGCTATAAGGTGGAGCTGATTCAACTGGGCACCCAGGGATCGGCGCAAAAGCAGGAAACGGCCGCAACGGCATAGCGAAAAGGGGGGCAGGAAGCCGCGTGCATTCCTCGCTCAGCCGAGCTCCTGCCCCCGTGCAGCAGCCTGAATCCTTAGCTTGCGATCCCAATGGGATACTCCAACTCCGCTAGCGCGGCGCGAGCCTTCACAAAATCAAACGGCATCGGCGGTTTCATCGGACGATAGTCTTTGGGGTGGGCATCGCCATGTCTCAGCACTGCGTTCACCAAAAAGCACGGCTCGGAACCCAGATGGATCGCGGCGTGTGGAATGCCGGGGGGAATCGTGACCACCGTGGGGTGGCGATCGCTCAAGGGAATATATTGATACTCGCGGTTTTGTAGCACCACCAGCACAAAACTGCCGCGCACCACCAGAAGCTGGTCGGTCTGGAAGTGGTGGACGAATAAATCATCAATCATGCCCGCCGGAATACTGACCAGCATCGTTTCATTGCTGGACTGGGGGGTATAAAACTCAGCCATGCCGCCCTTGATCGAGGTCAACGGGCGAATTTCAACGCGACCTTTCAGACCCATATCAGCACCTCATCTGTGAGCGTACAGTTTTAGCCTATACGTCCACTATAAAAAGATTGTTACTGAAATGGCAAAACTGGCACGTTTCGTGATAGAAAACCTCTTCTTTTTTACCAGGCGTGATCCTGCATAGGCAGGGGCAGAGCGCCAAACTCCCCACCCCTGCCAAACGGGTTGATCTGTCGCACCGATCGCGCCGGAGACTCAAGCCACAAACCCGACTAGCGGCCAGAAACCGTCAGGCTGCTGGGCTTGCCCAGATCTCCGGCCAGCGTAATGCCGCGACTATTGGCGCTGAGATGGCGGACGATGAGATAAACCGTTTCTACCTGGTCAGATGCGCCGATCTTGTCCGCCAGTTCTGCCAGCGAGAGGGGTTGCCCGGTGGCCTTGAGGGTAGCGACGATTTGCCGCTGCAACTCCAGCACCGAGGCCGCTGCCTTTTTGCCTGCTTCTACACCGGGCTGGTGGTAGGCGTTGATATTCACCAGCGAGGCATAGAGGCTAACGGCCCGCTCGTATAGCGCGATCAGTGCGCCGACGATGCGCGGCGTGACTTGGGGAACCGTCACCGTGATCGAGTCGCGCTGGTTTTCGTAGAGCGCCTGACGAGTGCCTTGTAGCAGCCCCGATAGAAAATCGCCGCTGGTGGCTCCGGGTTCCACCTCGATCGAGTCGCCCTGGCGATCGCCCAGCACCTCAATAAACGTGACAAAGAAATTGGGCACACCCTCCCGAAGCTGCTGCACATAGGCGTGTTGGTCAGTAGATCCCTTGTTGCCGTAGACCGCAATGCCCTGATAGACCTTATTGCCGTCGAGATCGGTTTCTTTGCCCAGCGACTCCATCACCAGCTGCTGCAAATAGCGTGAAAACAGCAGCAGGCTGTCTTTGTAGGGCAGCATCACCATGTCTTTTTCGCCCTTGCCGTTGCCCGCGTAATACCAGCACAGCGCTAGGAGGGCGGCAGGATTGTTGCGAAGATCGGGGACGCGGGTGGCTTCGTCCATTTCCTTTGCGCCGTCCAGCATGGCCTGGATATCAATACCTTGCAGCGCCGCAGGCAGCAAGCCCACGCTGGAGAGTTCGGAGGTGCGACCGCCCACCCAGTCTTGCATGGGAAAAGTGGCCAGCCAGCCCTCGGACTTGGCAATGCCATCCATCTTGCTACCGGGCATGGTGACAGCGACGGCATGTTGCCCAAAGTTTAGCCCGTGCTTTTCGTAAAACTGCTTGACTTCCAACATGCCATTGCGGGTTTCGGGCGTGCCGCCGGATTTGCTGGTAACCAGAACCAGCGTGCTGTTCAGCCGGTCTTTGAGCCGATTTAGCACGCGATCCATGCCTGCGGGGTCGGTGTTGTCAATGAAGTGAATTTTGAGCGGCGCGGGTTCTGGGCCGAGCGCTTCGGCGACAAACTGCGGACCGAGGGCAGATCCACCGATGCCGACCGATAGCAGGTCGGTAAATTTCGTGGCTTGGGGCGGGCGAATTTCGCCTGCATGAATTTTGGCAACAAACTCTTTGATGCTGGCCAGGGTATCCACGATTTCGGCTTTGATCTCCGGACTGGGCGAGAGGTCGGGGTTTCGCAGCCAGTAGTGGCCGACCATGCGGTTTTCGTCGGGGTTGGCGATCGCCCCTGCTTCCAGCGCCGCCACGTCCTTAAACGCTTTCTCAAACTTGGGTTTCATGCGCTCCACAAAGTCATCGGCAAAGCGCATCCGGCTAATATCGAGATACAGACCCAGCCCTTCATGAAAGTAAAGCCAGTCTTGATAGCGTTGCCAGAGTGCAGTGGCATCCATCATTGTTTTTACCCTTTGCATTCATCACCCCACAGTTTAGCGGCCCGGTTTGCAAGACAGATGAAGCTTTGGACACGTCAATTATTTAGATTTCCCGTAGCTCGGATGAGTTTTTGCGGGGTCTTGCTTAGAGTTGCTGTAGAGGCGCGGGATGGGGACGACGGGCGATCGCCCCGATCAACTGATCCCAACAAACGGCTCAACCCAACTCATGGCAATCGAGGCGGCGATTTTGGGCGCAGCGCAGACCAACCCCCATTCGGCCGCCGCCATCGGCAATCAGTCGGCGATCAACCGGCGATCAATCTATGATGCAGAGAGGATTTCCGCCATCCTCGCGCCCCTGGGGAAATGATATGGTGTTCTAGATGAAAGACCTCGAACACTACTACCGAGTCCTGGATTTGGAGCCTGGTGCGTCCCTCGAAGAGGTGAACCAGGCTTACAAAGACTTGGTGTTTGTATGGCATCCCGATCGAATTCCGACTGATAACGAGCGACTGCATCAGAAGGCGCAGGAAAAGATTAAGGAAATTAACCAGGCGCGCGATCGCCTCCGCACCTTTTTGAAATCCGACGCTGGATCAAGCGCTGCCGCCAGCCCATCGGCTCAATCCACCAGCAGCGCTCGTCCAGAGCCATCCCGCCCCTCCTATTCCCGCGCCCGCTATCGCCCGCCCGCCCGCCCCGGATACGCCCAAGGCTCCACTTATAAAGGTGCATCCGACCCCAGTTCTTCCTATCGCGGCGCAGGCTATCCCGGTAGCGCGTACTCAAGCTATCCCGGTGCTGGGTCGTCTGGCTCCAGTTATTCCGAATCCACCTATTCTCACTCCACAGCCAGAGGAACGGCTGGCCCATCAGGACACCACTCCACGCGGCCGCCCAGCGGGAATGGCAACAGCGCCCACGCCTCCGGCAATAGCCACACCAGCCACACGCATCCAGGCAATTCCCACAGCAGCCACACCAGCCCGCCTCCGCCGGAACCGCCGCCCCGTCCCCCCCGTCGCCAAGACCCCGACCTCAGCGGCAGTGACCTGAGCGGGCGCGATCTGCGCGAAAAAGACCTGAGCGGACGCAACCTGAGCAATGCCAACCTCAGCGATGCCAACCTTAGCGATGCCTTTTTGCACCGCGTTAACCTGAACCATGCCAACTTGGAGCGGGCTAACCTGTTTCGCGCCAATTTGCTAGAAGCCGATCTCAGTCACGCCAACCTGCAAGATGCCAACCTGATTGGCGCAGACCTCAGCGGGGCAGACCTGCGCGGCGCAAACCTGCGCGGGGCCCGCATGGGCGTGAAGGATCGGATCATGGTGAAGATGACGGGGGCATACCTCAGTGGGGCAATCATGCCGGATGGAGAGGTTCATGCCTGACGGGGGGCTAGATTCGGAGAACATCGCGCCCTCACTCTCCCTCTACTCACTCTCTCTCTACCAGCACCAAATAGCCCACCAAGTCTGAGGGAGACGCTGCGCCACTCGCCTGGGTCAGGGCTTGCAAAATAGCAGGCATATCGGCCTGTTGCAGATTGCCGGATTCGTCGTATTGCTCCAGGGCGGAGAGGCAGCCAATCGCAGGACTCCAGCCATAGCTATGGGGGAAGCGGGCGCTGTTGGCAAAAAAGGCGGGGTCTTCGCCGGAGCCGTGGATGCGAAAGAGTCCCCGACCCATGCGCCCGGCCCAATAGCTTTGGTAAATCGGGAAATAATTGCGCCAGGACGGGGGCAGCAGGGCGCGATATTGGGCGATCGCCCCCACGGTTCCCGGCTGTCCTGGCAAGAATTCCCGCACGCCGGCCTCATGGGGCACGTACAGATTCACGCGGGGAAACTGCCCGTAGGCGCGGAAGGTGTCAGCACTGGGCGATCGCACGCCTTCAATCCGATAAATGCCCTGGGGTGTGTCGCCCCGCGTCAGGTTCCAGCGTAGCCCGTGGAGCGATCGCCGCAGCAGTGGCACTGACCATCGCGTCCCGTCTGCCCGTTCCACAAACGCTCCTGTCCAGTCTTTGACCGTCAGTTGACACAGGGCCGTGCGATCGCGCGGACACAAGACATAGGCGTGCATCTGGTTGGGCGCAATTTGCCAGTCCAGCAAATCTTGCAGCGGCGGCAGGGCCGGCGGCGCATCCAGTGCTGCCACGTCGCGCAGGGTCGTTTCCAAAAGCGGCTCCTGCTGCCAGGTGGAGAAGCGCTGCCGGACGCGATCGCCCCACTGCCGACGATCTGCCGGATGGTCTGTAGCCTGCGCCAGAGCCGAGAGGGCGATCGCTACCCAGCGGGGGTTCTCGCTGCGCTCTAGGACTTGCTGAAACTGTGCTGCAATTTGCGGAGACGAGGTTTCGCCGAGCAAGCGCTGCGTCCCCACCTGAAGCGCCATTTCCACCACCGACCGCTGCGCCGACGAAAACCCCAGCTCATCGGGCGAATAGGCAAACTCTAGCAGCCGCGCGATGGCCGCATCGATCGATTCATCGGCCGGTTCCAAGATTGCTGTCGCCCACAGCAGCCCGCGCCAGTGGACGACCGTCTCCTCCGTCAGGGGATATTGCGCTAGGTCATAGTGTTCTGGACGAATTTTGTCCTGCTGTTCTTGGCGGAATGCCTGACGTGCGGCGGCGGTGGCCTGCGGCTGGCGGGTTCCGGCAAGGGCAGCCGTAGCCATGCCGACACTGAGCAGCACCCCCACAGCCAGCACTCGCCCAGCCCAAAACGCCAAAGCAACAGGCTGAACGGCTGTCTGGAACGGGTAGGGCGATCGCCCATGCGTTAAACGGTTCGCTAAACTGCTGGAATTCACTGAGAAGAAAACTATCGAAACATCAGGCACATCACTGTCCCTGCAAATCTTAGCAAACCCGCATTTCAGCGGTCTCGCTCTATGCGCCGACGGCTTCTTTGGCCGCGTAGAGGACTTCGGCGGTGATAGTTTCAATCCCGCGATCGCGGGCAAATTTTTCGGTGTTGCGCTTCACCTTGCCGCGCACAAAGCCGGGAATGCGGTTCAGTTCTGCTAGACCATCCTTGCTCCACGCCAGATCAGAATCCGCCGAAACGCCCTTCGTAATGACCTCTTTGGTATCGTGCCCGCCAAAGATTTCCAGCAGGTGATCTTCCATGCCCAGCGTGAAGGAGTTGTAGATCAAATCCGCGATCTGATTCGTCCCTTCGTACCCCATAAATGGTTTATAGCCGATGGGGAAATTCTGGATATGAATCGGCGCGGCGATTACCCCACAGGGGATATCCAGCCGTTTGCCGACGTGGCGCTCCATTTGCGTACCAAAGATGGCAGCGGGTTCCAACCGGGCGATCGCATCTCCAATTGCACCATTGTCATCGCTGATCAAAATCTCATCGCAGTAGCCGCGCACCTGTTCACGAAACCATTCAGCATCGTATTTGCAATAGGTTCCCGCCAGCACCACACGAATGCCCATTTCCCGCGCCAGGATCTTGGTAATCGCCGCTGCGTGAGTGTTGTCGCCAAACACGACCGCCTTTTTACCCGTTAGGTTTTGACAGTCAATCGAGCGCGAAAACCAGGCCGCTTGCGAGACGAACAGCGTCTGGTCTTGAATGAACGATTCATAGTCTACGTTTGCGCCCTGCTGGTTCAAAATGATTTGAATTGCTCGAATACAGCGAGCTGTTTCCACCACACCCATTGGCGTAATGTCTACAAAGGGCATTTCAAATTCAGCTTGCAAATACTCCGCAGTCATGCGCCCCAGTTCGCGATAGGGAACCAGGTTAAACCAAGCGCGGGGCAGGTTCTTTAGCTCATGCACCGATGCGCCTTCAGGAATGACCGCGTTGACCTGAATGCCCAGGTCACCCATCAGTTTTTTCAGTTCGCGACAGTCGTGCTGATTGTGAAATCCCAGCGTGGAAATACCGATGATATTGACGGATGGCTCCGTCGTTTTATCCGTCCGCAAATCATCTTTTTTGCGGGCCTTTTCAATGTAAAACTGCACGATTTGATGCAGCGTGCGATCGCCCGCTTGCAGTTCATTCACCCGGTAATGATTCACATCTGCCAGCAGCACATTGCTTTTCGCCTCTAGCTGCGCCCGCTCGACAAAGTTCTGCAAATCTTCTTGCAAAATGCTGGACGTGCAGGTGGGTGTCAGCACGATTAGATCGGGGCGTTCTTCTTTGTCTTTGCGCGTGATATTGTCTACTACTTTTTCCTGCGAACCGCGTGCCAAAACGTTGCGATCCACAATACTCGCCGTGACAGGCGTGAAGTCTCGCTCCCGTTCCAGCATCGATCGCATCACGTTGAAATAGTCGTCCCCCAACGGCGCGTGCATAATGGCGTGGACGTTCTTGAAGGAACTGGCTACCCGCAATGTGCCAATGTGGGCTGGGCCAGCGTACATCCAGTAGGCAAGTTTCATAGGGGTTTGGAGTTGGGGACAAGGAGGCGCAGCAAGCCCAGATGTAGAGCGGGCACTGGCTCCGTTTACGATATTCGATTGTCGCAGAGGATGGGGAACCCGGGGTGCGGGCTGTAACGGACGGAAATGTGGGGTTTAGCCAGAGAGCGATCGCCCAATCTCTTGCCTGGTCGATGTTGTGGCGATCGCCCTCCACCCATGTCCCTGCACCTACCGCAATGATTCTTGAGATTTCGTCATAACCTGCAAGCTCTGAAACCTGACCCCCGGCACAGGGCAGACAAATGCGCTTGGGGCCTCAACGAGATCAACGAGATTGCTGAAGAGAACCACTGGCTAAACCTGCGTCAGGTATTGGATGTGGGGCTTGAGCTTATCCCACTGGCATGGCCGCTCCTGCATGGCTTGACGGGTCAGCAGCGGGGGCAGGAACGACAATGTAGCCCTGAGTGCGATCGCCCAACACCCAGTTTCTCGCATCGCCCCAATACCACCAGTGGGCGGCAATGTAGGCACACACAATGCTGTCGAGCATGTCTTCTACGGCCTTCAAGTCCACACCGCGCATGGGAATATCGGGCAGGGTTTGATCGGGCATAAAATGCAGCGCCGGGGTCAGGACAGGCAGCACGGTCAGGACATAATGCCGCAGTTTAGCGAGTTCGGCACGACGTTCGGCAACAGTGCCCTTTTTATATTTCAAAATGCGCGACAGCCCAAACAAATGCACCATCGCTGGGTGCGGGAAAGATTCGATTTGAAAGCGGATGGGAGCCTGGGGCTGAATCGTCGGGGCGTGGGCAAAGCCGCGAGCCTCCAGGCTGAGGCCAAGCTGCACTGTGCGCTGGGCAAACGGGAGTCCCAGATTGGCCGGATAGCAGCCCGCGTGATAGCGTCCAAAGTGCTTGTGGGCCAGGCGATCGGGGAGGCGCATTCCGGTGGCATTGGGAATTAGCGTGGGCGCATCAACTGCCACCCCCGCAGGCTCTTCTGGCGACACGCAGGCATCGATCCAGGCCAACAAGTCGGGAATATCGGCAAGACGGGTGAGATCCTTCAGCCACAGAGCGTTGTCCTGAAAAACCAAGCAACAAAGACCACTGGGCTGAGAAGTCCAGCCAAAATCGATGCCAAGAAACTTCATAAGTAGATAGACCAGATTAAAAAACAGACCCTGAACCCTGCGCCGCCCGCTGCGCGGGCGGCGCAGGGTCTTTGGGTTTTATGTTTATTTATTAATGTCCACCTATTTAGTAAGGATTTAGAAGGGATTTACGTAATTTTGATATCCCAGGCTGATATTTATTTGCATCACTCAAGCTGCATCACTCAGGCTGCATCACTCAGGGTGTATGACTCAAGTTGCATAGCTAAGTTTGGACGACCAGTAGGTTTCTGTAGCTAAAAGCCCTGGCTCCCTACTTGGTTCCTTAAATTTGGTTCCTTAAATATTGACTGCTCCTGCCCCCACCCTAAGGAGACTCCTCATGGCTGAAATTGTTGAGTGCCCAAGCTGCGGCAAAAAGACGGTAGTCCTGGCTGGCCCCAATCTCTACCAGTGTCTCTCTTGTGACTTCAAGCGTGACCTTTCAACCCCCAAAGATCCCTCGCCCAACAACGACTTTCCCTGGATTTGGATCACGCTTATTATTCTGATGCTCATGTCTTACTTCCAGCCCATCTTGCGGGATAACCGCCCGGTTCAACAGACGCGCCGAGTCGCACCATCTTCAATGCTTTATTTTTGAAGATTTAGGAATTACGCACTAGGGCGGTTTCTCGCGGGCTTTGTCTACAAGAAACCACCCAAAATCCAGAAAGCTTGTCGTAAATGCGTAAGTCCTGGCATTTTTGAAGCAGACGCTTGGGGCGTAATCGATTGCGCTACCCGGTGGGCAGTGTTTGCCGCAGGTACAGTTGCAGCGCTGCCCGCCACACCAGGTAACCCTGCGAATTGAGATGCAAACCGTCCGTGCTGAGGAACATCTTAAGGTTGCCCTGGGCGTTGGCAAAGAGCGGATACAGATCGAGATAATAGGCTCCTTCAGACTGGGCGATCGCCGCGAGTTGTTGATTGAGCGCCCGAATGCGGCTGTTGGGTAAGGCTAGGAGGCGATCGCGCCCTTCCCAAGTCGCCTGCTCTGCGGCATGGGGCAGGATGGACTGCACCAACACCTGCGTTCCAGGGTGGGTGTGGCGCAGATAGCGCACAATATCTCGATAGTGGGACAGGATGGCTGCATCGTCTGCGCCCCAGATTAAATCGTTGATGCCGATCATCACCACGATAGTTTGGGGCTGCACAGGATCGAGGAGATGGAGGCGTGCCCGCAGCCGATCGGTAGTGTCCCCCGAAATGCCCTGATTAATCCAGTTGCGCTCTGGCGGCAGCAGGTCGGGCGGAAACCATAGACTGATGGAATCGCCCAGCAGCACGGCCAGCCGCTCTGGTGGATTTTCGGCGGCGGCGATCGCCTCTTGCTGCAACAGGTCAACCCACTGCTGATAGTTCAGCAGGTGGCGCGTTCCGGTCTGGGTAGCGGGTGGGGGCGCAGCTTGTGGGGTCTGGGGCAACGCCTGGGACAGGGCGCTGGGCGCGAGGCGAGTGTGGTGATGCCGCAGCAGGGTTCCCGTAAGCAGGGTCAGCATCACGGCATTGGCTATCAGGGAAGCCCGCACAATTGGCGGCTGCGATCGCCACTTTGCCCGCAGTTGCCGCAGCCGAGCTTGCAGCCGGGCCCAATAGGGCGCGAGGTAGATTGCAAACTGAAGAGAGCGATCGCGCATCGGTCTTATCTCTCAGTCCTTTTTGCTCAGGGTTGAAAGCCGGATGTAAAAAGCGGCAAGCCTGATCAAGCATCAAGACTCACCGCTTATGATACTGAATCTCTTCTAGTTCTGAGGGAACCCAAGACAGAAAGTCAGCGATTAGTTCGGATTACCCGCAATGCCCGTGGAGGTGCTGCTGGTGGTGTAGACACCCGAAGGAGCGCCCGTCGCATCTTTCACAAAGCCAGCGTAGGCTTCCATGCCGTGCTCGCCAATGTCCAGACCCACCAGTTCTTCTTCAGCAGTCACTCGAATACCCATCAGAGCCTTGAGCGCATACCAGAAGATGGTAGACAGGACGGTGATGATCAATCCACAGAGCAGCGTACCGCCAAGCTGAATGCCAAACTGGGTCAAGCCGCCGCCATAGAACAGACCCGCCAGCGGACCTTCGCCATCACCATACAGCGTACCGTCGGGCCCTTTGGCGAACAGACCCACTGCCAGCGTACCCCACAGACCGTTCACTAGGTGAACCGAGGTTGCGCCCACCGGGTCATCAATTCGGATGCGGTCGAAGAAGCCGACAGCCAGCACCACCAGGATGCCGCCGATCAGTCCGATGATGGCCGCAGCGCCCGCAGTAACCCAGGCGCAAGGGGCGGTGATTGCCACCAGACCGGCCAGAATGCCGTTGATCGTCATAGACAGATCAGGCTTGCCCAGTAGAGACCAAGCCGTGAAGGTCGCCGCCACGCCACCAAAGGCAGCCGCGATGTTCGTGGTCAGCGCGATGTGGGCGATCGCCGAACCGTCGCCAACCCCCATCGTCGAACCGGGGTTGAAGCCAAACCAGCCCAGCCACAGGATCAAGCAGCCCAGCGTGGCAATGCTCATGTTGTGACCCGGCAGGGCATTGGGAGTACCGTCCTCGTTGTACTTGCCAAGACGGGGCCCAAGGATAGCAGCACCCATCAGCGCAGCCCAGCCACCCACGGCGTGCACCACCGTCGAACCGGCAAAATCCCAGAAGCCAGCATTGCCCAGCAAACCGCCACCCCAGACCATGTGGCCCGTGATGGGGTAAGCAAGACCCACCAGCAGCAGACTGAAGAGCATGAAGTCAATGAACTTGATGCGCTCAGCAACCGCCCCAGATACGATCGTTGCGGCAGTTCCAGCGAACACCAGCTGGAAGAAAAACTTGGCAGCCAGCGGCACGCCCGCCCAGCTAATGGCGCTGTACACGCCTTCGTAGGCATCACCGGTTGCAGGGCTATTGTCTGCGCCAGAGAGGAAGAAGGGCGCAGCCGTACCAAAGAAGGGGTTGCCATCGCTGAACATCAGACCCCAGCCGATGAACCAGTAGGCAATCGTAGACAAAGCGAACACGATTAGGTTCTTGGAAAGGATATTAACAGCGTTCTTTTGGCGGCAAAAGCCCGTTTCTAACATCCCGAAGCCTGCGTTCATAAAGAACACGAGCACCCCTGCCAGCACCACCCAGAGGGTGTCCAGCCCGACCCGCAGTTCGTCTGTGGTTGCAGCCAGAGACTCGACCGTGGGTGCATCCTGGGCGACCGCAGCCGTGCTGCTAACCAGCAGGATCAGCGCCACCAAGGGAATGCAGGCTTGCCAGGTTGGAGAGAGAGAATTGATGGTCGCCCGGGGGCGCTCTAAAAGCATTTTGGCGATCGCAGACAGACCGCGCCGATCGATCAGCGGCTGCCGTCTGTTTCGCTTTCTGAGAACTAATCTAGACATTGGTGGACGTTCCTTGAACGTAGATAAACTAATGACGCGGCTCAAAACTGACACCGCATCCCCAGATCGAAGAGGAGGGTAATAGACCAGCCCAGATTTCAAGAGCCAGGTCAGCTTGGCAGATTATATGATCGCCACCGCTCCAAGCAATTGCATCTGTGGCAAAAGATGCCAGCAGACTCAAAGCCATAGGCAAAAGCCTATGGAAACTTGGCGCAGGGCGTGAATCAATTAATACAGATTCCACCAATGAAGAGAAAGTAAATCTGTATCCTGAATTACAAAACCAGATCTTCGACCCAAATCCCCCTACAGGTGGGATCAGGGAAAGCCTACCCCGCAGAGCCTACAGCACTTTGCGCTAGAGCAGAACTGGGCGTTTAAGGGACTCACACCATAAGAGACTCACACTACAGACTGCTGCAAGCCTTGTCCGTCCGCCAGACGATCCAGGATTTGCCGGAGGGCGATCGCCGTCCAGTCGATATCGGCTTCGGTCGTATAGCGTCCCAAGGTGAGCCGAATGCCGCCTGTGGCCTGGCGATCGCCCAGTCCCATCGCCCGCAGCACAGGGCTGGGCTGGAGCTTGCCGCTGTTGCAAGCAGAGCCAGCGCTAATGCCAATACCCGCCAGGTTCATTTGGCGCACCAGGGTTCGACCCGTCAGGGCTTGTCCGTCGGCATGGCGCAGGCAAAAGCTGACGTGGTGGGGCAGTCGATGCAGGCGATCGCCCGTGGGGATGAGGTCTGGCACATCGGCCAACTGGTCAACCAGGCGATCGCGCAGGGAGACCAGCCGGGGCGTTTCGCTGGGTAGCTCGCGGGCAGCCAGTTCTGCGGCCATGCCAAATCCGGCGATCGCGCCCACAGCCTGGGTTCCCGACCGTAGTCCCTGCTCTTGGCCGCCGCCGCCCAAAAGCGGAGCCAGCGCCACGCCGGGCCGTACATACAAAGCCCCCACACCCTGGGGCCCATAGAGCTTGTGGCTGGACAGCGAGAGCAGATCTACAGGCAACCGCTGCACATCTAGCGGCAGCCGCCCCGCCACCTGCACCGCGTCGGTATGAAACCGTGCGCCATGATCGCGGGCGATCTGTCCTAGCACTTCGATCGGCTGGAGCGTCCCGATTTCACTCTGTCCGTAAATGATCGAAACCAGAACTGTGTTGGGTCGCAGGGCTGTCTGCAAGTCGGCCGGATCGACCCGCCCTTGGCGGTTGACCGGAAGCCACGTCACCTGCCAGCCCTGGCGCTCCAACTGGCGGGCTGGTTCCGTGACGGCCGAATGCTCGACGCTGGACACGATCAAATGCTGGGGCGCGGAATATTGACGTGCTATGCCACAGAGAGCCAGGTTATCAGACTCGGTGCCGCCGGAGGTAAACACAATGCTGTCAGGCGGTGCGTTGATCAGGGCAGCGACCTGGGCGCGGGCCAGTTCCAGGGCTTCGGTGGCCCGCTGCCCCCACTGATGCAGACTGGAGGGATTGCCCCACTGCTGAGTCAAAACGGCGTGCCAGCGGGCGATCGCCTCTGGGCGGGTGGGCGTGGTGGCGCTGTAGTCCAGATAAATCTGCATCGAGCATTCCCCGCAAACTCCATTTCTCAGGATATCGCGCCCCGATGGCAGCAGCGGAACATCCCTGTTCTAGCTCGATGTTCTAGCTCGATCTCAACCCGTCCCGTCTCAACTCGTGCCGTCTCAACTCGTGCCGTCTCAACTCGTGCCGTCTCAACCCGTCCCGTCTCAACTCGTGCCGTCTCAACTCGTGCCGTCTCAACTCGTGCCGTCTCAACCCGTACTGATGGAGTAGCTTGTTTTTCCATGCAAATATAAAAAATGCCAACAACTCGCTCGATCTCCCAAACTGCCCGGTAGGATAGAACCATTCTGGGGTTGCCCATCGCGTCCCTACGGTTTTCCCAAACGGTTTCCCCCACCGCTTCTTTAAGTTGCATCTACCATGAGCGATTCGGCATCCGGGTCTGCTGCTGCATTCTCTGCGCCTTCTCTTCCTGACAACATCACAGGCATTCGCATGGCGGATGTGCTGCTGCTGCCTGACGAACAGCAGTCGGTGGTGCGGTGGCTGCTGCGCCATAATGTTGTGTCTCTGAGCGAAACGGCTGCTCACTTTCAGCAGACCGAAGCTGAGATGCAGGCGTTTTTGCTGCCGCTATTGGAAAAGCGCATTGTCCGCCAGGTGGAGCAGGATGGGGCGATCGCCTATGAGGTGAAACTGGCACACAAATCCAACCGCCGGATGCCCAGGGACATCTGGAAAATCCTGGACATGTCCAGCGAAACGGCAAATGTCTTTGTGTCCTATTCCCGTCGCAACAGGCCCTTTGTGCAAACGCTGGTGCAGGCGCTCCAAAAGCGAGGGCGCGAGGTCTGGGTTGATTGGGACAGCATTCCGTCGGGAGCGGACTGGTGGGAAGAAATTAAGCTGGGCATTGAGGTCGCCGACACCATGATCTTTGTCCTCAGCCCAGAGTCGGCGGCTTCGGAGGTGTGTGGCCGCGAGCTAGAACATGCCCTGCAACATCAGAAGCGTCTGCTGCCTGTGGTTTGCAAAGACGTTGACCCGGCGCTGGTGCATCCCGAACTGGGCAAAATCAACTGGATTTTTTTGCGAGATACGGACAATTTTGAAGTTGGGTTTCGCAGCCTGGTGTCGGCGCTGGATGCCGATTTGTCTTATGTGCGAACCCACACGCGGCTGCTGGTGCGGGCAACGGAATGGAACGCACGCGGCAAGGATCGCAGCCTACTGCTGCGGGGCAGCGAAATTCAGGAGGCTCGGCGCTGGCTGGCTGAGGGCGAACACAAGGAACCCCAGGCGCTGCAAGTGCAGAAGGAATACATCTGGGCTTCCTACAACGAAGAGATGGATCATCAGCAGGAGGAACTGGCGGAGCAAAAGCAGATCCTCCGGCAGCAGCGATTGCTGACCCAGACGATCGCAGCGGCAGGAGCAATGGCGATCGCCCTTGGGATCGTGTCCTTCAGCCTGTATCGCTCGGCGGAAAGCAACCGCAGCCTTGCGGAACGGGAGCGACTGACGGCGCTGACGGAGGCTTCGGGGGCGCTGTATGGCTCGGGGCAAACCTTTGAGGCGCTGGTGAAGGCCGTAGAAGCAGGGTTTACGCTGAACACCCTAAAGCGGAGAGAACAGGCGCAGAATCCAGACGTGCGATCGCGCGTGTTGTCTTCGTTGCAGCAGGCGATCTACTGGGTGCATGAGCGCAACCAACTGCGGGGACACGCCGGAGCCGTGTGGCAGGCCGCCCTCAGCCCCGATGAACAGCGGCTCGCCTCTGCCAGCGCCGACGGCACGGTTCGCCTATGGCAGATGGATGGAACGCCTGTGCAAACGCTGGCAGGCGACACCTCCCAGGCGCTCAGCGTTGTCGTGCTGCCTCACGAACGAATTGTCAGCGCCCATGACGACGGTAGCCTCTGGTTTCGCAAGCCCAACGGCACGGGGATTCGCCAGTTTGCCCACAGTCAGGCGGTCAATGCGCTGAGCGCCGCGCCCAATGGAGGGGCGATCGCCGCCGCCAGCGAAGACGGCACGGTGAGCTTGTGGGATGAAGCGGGTCGGCGCTTGGGCACGCTGCCCAGCCAGAACACACCCGTCCGCATCATCGCTCATAGCCCCGATGGAAAAATCCTGGCAACGGGCAGCGCCGATGGAATGATCCGCCTCTGGCAGACGGATGGAACCCGCTGGAAGACCATTCCCAGCGGCGATTTGGCAGTGACCAGTCTAGCCTTCAGTCCCAACGGGCAAATCCTGGCTGCCAGCCGGCTGGATGGGCAGGTGCGGCTGTGGCGGCTGGACGGCACGCCCGTCCACACCTTCCAGGGGCATTCTTCGCCAATCTATAGCCTGGTATTTAGCCCAACAGACGATTTGCTGGCCACTGCGAGCGCCGACAAGACGATCAAGCTCTGGCGACTGGACGGTACGCTGCTGTCTACGCTGGGCGGCCACACCTCCCAGGTTCACAGCCTCCGCTTCAGCCGCGATGGCAAGACGCTGATTTCTGGCAGTGGCGATCGCACGCTGCGGCTGTGGCGGGTAAATCACACGCTGCTGAACCAACTGTATGACCACACCGAGCGGGTGTATGATGTGGACTTTTCCCCCGACGGCGACCTGATTGCCTCCGCCAGTGGCGATCGCACGGTGCGTCTGTGGAACCGAAACGGCCAGTTGCAAAAGACTCTGGCCGTCCATACCGCCGCCGTGCGCGGCGTGGCCTTCAGCGCCGATAATCAAACCCTGGCTTCGGCCAGCGCCGATCGCACGGTAAAGCTCTGGAACCGAAACGGCGACCTGTTGCAAACCCTGACTGGCCACACCGCCGCCGTGAACGAAGTTGCCTTTTCACCCAGCCGCGACCAGCTTGCCTCCGCCAGCGACGATGGCCTGGTGCGCCTCTGGCAGCGCGACGGCCGCCTTGTGAACACGCTCCAGGGGCATCGCGGCAGCGTTCTCAGCGTGGACTATAGCCGCGACGGGCAGATGCTTGCTACAGCCGGCACCGATAAGGTGGTCATTCTGTGGACGGCAGAGGGTCGCAAACTCCGCACGCTGCGCGGCCACAGCGGCAAGGTGTATCACGCCAGCTTTAGCCCCGATGGACGGGCGATCGCCACCGCCAGCTACGACAACACGGTCAAGCTCTGGACACCCGACGGCACGCTGCTGGTCACGCTGGAAGGGCACAGCGATGGCGTGCTGCATGTCGGCTTTAGCCCCGATGGGCAAACCCTAACGACCGCCAGCTACGACGGCACGATCAAACTCTGGACGCTGGAGGGCAAACTTATCAGCACGCTGCGCGGCCACCGCGACGGGGTCAATACTGCCGTCTATAGTCCCGATGGGCAGACCCTCGCCACCGCCAGCAACGACCACACGATTTTGCTGTGGACGCTGACCCAGATGAATGACCTAGAACATTTGCTGAACCTGGGGTGTGACCTACTGCAAGACTATCGTCACAGTCTGCCTGTGCTGGAGCAAGGCCGATTGGCAGAGTGTGATGGGACTTAGGCAGTTGGACGATTTCTCATGGGCGCAGGCCGCGAGAAATCGTCCAAAACCCAAAGAGCTTATCGCAAGTGCGTAAGTCCTGTGTGAATCAAGGGAATGAGGAGGTAAAGCAATGAGCCATAGGGGGCGATAATTTGGAGAGCCGCTTTTCCCTAAACTCCTGACTCCCAAACCTCTGACCATGCCCGTCTACACCCTGGCTGAATTGCAGCAGGCGATCGCCCAAAATCCTGACCAATGGCGACCGCTGGTGTTTACCAATGGCTGCTTTGACCTGATTCATGCGGGACATGTGCGCTACTTGCAGGCGGCGGCAACTCAGGGGCGGTCGCTCGTCGTGGGGCTAAATAGCGATGCCTCGGTGCAGCGCATCAAGCCTGCCAAACCCGGACAGCCGCCGCGTCCCATCGTGCCCACAGCCCAGCGGGCCGAGGTGTTGGCAGCGCTGAAACCTGTGGACGGCGTGGTGGTGTTTGAGGAACCCACGGCGATCGCCCTGATATCGGCCCTCCAGCCTGATATCTATGTTAAAGGCGGCGATTACACGGTCGCAACGCTGCCGGAAGCGCCCACAGTCCAGGCCTACGGCGGGCGAATCGAGCTGATTCAAGTAGAAGTGCCCAGTTCCACCACGGCGATCATTCAGCGCATTCTGGCAGGCGCAGCCAGCAAAGAGTAGAGGTGGAGATTAAAGTAGGACTTACGCAGTTGGGCAATTTCTTATGGGCACAGGCCGCGAGAAATTGCCCAAAATCCAGAAAGCTGATGGCAAGTGCGTAAGTCCTGTAAAGGTTAAAATGAGGAATCGCGTAAAACTCGCGCTTTTGCTCGGTGCTGCTGCAAATCATGGATAACGTGCAAGCCAATCTGTCACAATCTCCGCTGGATATCACCGCTTCGTCCGAGCCTGGCGCGTCTGACTTCATTCCCGATTTCCTCGCCCGCCTCCAGTCTGAAAACGAGAAGACCCAGTTGCAGTTGCTCCAAGACATTGCCGCCCAAGGCGACTCCGGGCTGACGGTGCTAATGCGGGTGCTGCAAGACCGCCAGGGCAGCAAACCGGGGCCGCTGGAAGGCAAGGCCGTGCAGATTTTGGCCGCTGCTGAATCTCCCAAAGCGCAGGAGTTTTTGCAGACCCAGTTTCCTCAGGGGCTAGTGCCTGGGCGATCGCAGCGCGGCATAGACTATTCCCCGCTGCAAACGCTGCTAGTTCAGCAAGACTTTCAGGCGGCCGATCGCCTGACGTTAGAGAAACTGTGCGAACTGGCGGGGCCGGCTGCCGTGCAGCGCCGCTGGATTTATTTCACCGAAGTCGATGACTTTCCCATCGAGGATTTGCAGACCATCAACACGCTCTGGCTCGTCTATTCCGAAGGCAAGTTTGGCTTTTCGGTGCAGCGCGATCTGTGGCTTAGCGTGGGCAAAAACTGGGATCGGCTCTGGCCGCTGATTGGCTGGAAGTCGGGGAATAACTGGACACGCTATCCGGGCGGCTTTACCTGGAGTTTGACGGCTCCCCGTGGTCATCTGCCCCTGTCCAATCAACTCCGGGGCGTACGCACGATGGCCTCGCTGATGGCACATCCAGCGTGGACCGCGCAGGAGAAGTGAGGCTGATTTTGAATTTTGGATTGGGGATTTTGGATTGGCGATTTTGGGTTGCACGAGGTGCTGACGGTCTATTGCTGAAGCTGGACAAGTAGCGGTTTGTCTGGCTGGATGATTCGGCCAGTGGTCGATTCGCCTGGGCGACTTCCGCTGGAGACTGCATCTTGCCAGAGGAGCCAGCGGCTTTGGGGCGGCAGGCTGTTGCAGTGCTGGAAGGACGGGGTGAGCCAGAGGCAGGGAGATTGCGTAGGCGGGTGATTGGGGGAGGGTTCACCGGGCTGCACGGCGGCAAGGGCTTCTAGCACGAGGCGATCGCCCCGCAGACTCCCCGTTCCGGCAGTCCACAGGCTGACGGTCATGCTCTGGCGCAGCGCATAGGCATAGAGCGAGGCGGCCGCGATCACGGCCTGTTCAAAAGCATCGGGCTGCCAGAGGGCGGCGCTGTCCAGCACAATTACAACTTCCTGTCCACCTGTGAAGCGCTCCAGTTCTCGTAGCCGCAATTCGCCGTAGCGGGCGCTGGTGCGCCAGTGAATCAGCCGAGTCGGGTCGCCCCAGCGGTAGGGACGCAATGTCCGCGTCACGCCTTCGGTCGCCATCTGGGCGCGGCGCTGGCTTTCGGTGGTGTGGCTGAGGTCTTGCCCCATTTCGTCGATCAGGGGGCACTGGCTGAGGGGCAGCACGGTCGGGTAGACCACGGCCGAGGCATTGACTAAGTGCGATCGCCGTCCCCAAAACAAGCCCAGCGGTGTGGCAGTCCGTAAATCCACCCCATCCCAGCGATACACGCCCCGTCGGTCTGCGGTGCGGCTGTAGACCCAGCGATAGGTCTGGCCGGGCGCTAGCGACTCGATGACGGTCGTTTCTGCTGGGCCCAGTTCTGGCGGCGGGCGATCGCACACCTGCAACAGCGTTTTTGCCTGTCGTCCAGTGTTTTCAACGGCCAGTTCTAAGTTCAAAGCATCGCCTACATTGACGGGTTCAATCGGCATTCGGCGAACCGCCAGCGCCCGCAGCGATCGCCCCGGCAGCAGCGCCCCCAGCACCAGCAGCGCCCCCATCAGCCCGCTGGTAGCATAGAGCCAGCCCGCCATCGTATTCGTCGCTGCGCCAAAGAAAAATAGAGCCAGCCCAAGGGCGACCCAGCCACCATAGGACGGCGCGACCCAGCGCGTCTCCAGTCGGTTTGCCAGGGTTGCCCCCAGCCGCCGAATCCCAAACCGTTTAATGCCTAGCCTCATAGTTCTTATATGCCCACTTCTCGGTCAAAGCGCAGCATCTCTAGACTGCGATCGCCATACACGCCCTCAATCTGCTGGCGGCAACAGTCGATTGCAAAATCATTTAGCTCCTCTGGCTCAATGCCAAACAAATCCTGGAACACGGCTGGCTCTACTCGGCAAAAGCGGGGGCGCTTCTCGTAAATGGTGCATTCCCGCGAGTCTGGCTCGAAGTGAATGCACCAGCCGTCGGGGCCAATCAAGCTCAGGTATTCCGCCAGTTCTGGCGGCGACAGATATTCTTCCAGATCAGGACGCTCTGCTGGGTCAAGGTGGCAGCAAGCCCCACACTGTTTCACGCAACGCCAGGTTGCCATAGCCTTTCAACTCCCAAGTGCGATCGCCCCTTCCAAAGTGCCCAGAAATACCTAGATATGCGCCGCGTGGCTCTATCAGCGCAGACAGCCCCATCGACGGAAAACCCAGACCAAAAACTCAGGGGAAAGTTTTGTAACGTTTTTTAATTATTCTGATGCAGCTTCGCGGGGCGATCGCCACACGGCTCTGCCAAACCAATTCGGGCGGGGCAATTTCTGGAAATCCTGAAGGGAAAAGCGTTTAGCCGAACCGGCTCCATCTCTTCATGACGCGCTAGAACTCCCCACTGCCCAACTATCCCAGACAACTACCGGATTTTTGTTAACTTTCTGAGAATCGGGTTCCCCACACAGGTAAAATGGGCGAAGACATTTGACTTAACTAAACCTAACCTAAATTTCGCGGCACGTGAGGGCGCAATGGATTTGATTAGCAATCTGGTTGGCAATGTTAACTGGGAAGCCATTGTTCAGTTGACTCTGGTAGGTATGATCATGATTGCCGGGCCAGTGGTGATTTTTCTGCTGGCTTTTCGCGGCGGCGACCTGTAATCTCTCCGTAGCTTGAAGTAGTTGACAAGCGTTTACGCTGACGAGAGTTTACACACTGCCCGGATTCAATTGCTATCATGAGAGACTGAGGGCGATCGCCATCTTTAGGTGCATTGCCTCAGTTTTCTCACTTTTTGCTTCGCGTATTTGCTTTTCATAGTTTTTGCCCGGTTAAAGCCTCACTGGGTTTTGTTTCGATTAGCTTAGAGTGTACGGGTCGTTTCGGAAACCTGTCGTTTCGGAGACATCCGGACGTCTCCGAGTTTCAGTGTTTTCTCTACTTTTTCACTCTGACCGTTTCTTTCTTTAAGGCTATATTTGGCAGTTTTACATTTTCCAGTATTTATTAATTTCCCTGGAAATCTGAGCGGCTGTTGTCAAATTGGAATGATAAGATTGCGGTGACTATTTCCCGAGGAACTGTTGTGATCCGCTCGGCAGCTTTGTCTCTTCAGCCTCCTCTGCCTCAAATTGCCGACAACAGCCGCCTCAGGCTGTTTTCGGGTTCTGCCAATGTCCCCCTCTCCCAAGAGGTGGCCCGCTATCTTGGCATGGACTTGGGGCCGATGGTTCGTAAGCGGTTCGCAGATGGTGAGCTATACGTCCAAATTCAAGAGTCCATTCGCGGGTGCGACGTTTACCTAATGCAGCCCACCTGCTGCCCAGTGAACGACCACCTGATGGAACTGTTGATTATGATTGACGCCTGCCATCGGGCGTCCGCCCGCCAGATTACGGCGGTGATTCCCTACTACGGCTACGCTCGCGCAGATCGGAAAACTGCCGGCCGCGAATCGATTACAGCCAAGCTCGTGGCCAACCTGATTACTCAGGCAGGCGCGGATAGGGTGTTGGCGATGGATTTGCACTCGGCCCAGATTCAAGGCTATTTCGACATTCCGTTTGATCATGTCTACGGTTCGCCTGTGTTGATTGAGTACATCGCCAACAAGCAACTGTCGGACATTGTGGTAGTGTCGCCCGACGTAGGCGGTGTGGCCCGCGCCCGCGCCTTCGCCAAAAAGCTAGATGACGCACCGCTGGCCATCATCGACAAGCGCCGCCAGGCCCACAACGTGGCCGAAGTGATGAACGTGATTGGCGACGTGGCCGGCAAAACGGCTGTGCTGGTGGACGATATGATCGACACCGCTGGCACGATTTGCGAAGGGGCGAAGATTTTGCGGGAACAGGGCGCACGCCAGGTCTACGCCTGCGCGACCCACGCCGTCTTCTCGCCGCCTGCCACTGAGCGCCTCTCCAGTGGGTTGTTTGAAGAGGTGATCGTTACGAACAGCATCCCTGTGCCCGAAGATCACCGCTTTGAACAACTCACGGTGCTGTCGGTGGCAAACATCATTGGCGAAACAATTTGGCGCATCCACGAAGACAGCTCAGTGAGCAGCATGTTCCGCTAGATCTGTTATAAGGCTCTGTCGCAGGCATCTAGTCGGAGCTTGTTCTCAATTTTTTCAGAGATGGCGAGGTGAGGTTTTGCTCGATCGCCATCTTTTTTTGGCTCTCTGGGTTACCGGGCTGGTCGCGTTGGCGCGGAGCGTTTGGGCTTGTTGGGCAAATCTGTTGCGCCAAGTTGCTAGGAAACTCGTAGAATTTCACCAGTCCGCTGAATGTGAAACGCTGAGCGCAGTCGCTAGAGAATTCTATTCAGACCTATATTTCACCTATCTTTCAATATCTCAAGCGTGATCCCATGACCGAGCCAGCAGATACTCTGTTTCTCAAAATTATTCGCCGCGAAATTCCTGCGGACATTGTGTACGAGGATGACTTGGCGATCGCCTTCAAAGACATCAACCCCCAGGCTCCTGTCCACATTCTCGTTGTGCCCAAAAAGCCAATTCCCTGCCTGGCCGACGCAATTCCCGAAGATCATCGCATTCTGGGGCATTTGCTGATGACAGTGAAGCGGGTCGCAGAGCAGGTGGGACTAGAGAACGGCTATCGTGTCGTGATCAACACCAAAACCGATGGCGGGCAAACGGTCGATCACCTGCATCTCCATCTGCTGGGCGGTCGCGCTTTGGCCTGGCCGCCGGGTTGAGGGGTGTTGTCCTAGTTTGCGGCTGCTTGGTTTGCGGCTGCTTGGTTTGCGGCTGTTTAGTTTGCGGCTGTTTAGTTTGCGGCTGCTTAGTCTGCGGCTGTTTAGTCTGCGGCTGCTTTGAAGGGCGATCGCACGGCTGGATCTAAAGAAACCCCGTAACTCCCTTGCCGATTTGAGGATAAGCCTTAGGATCTAGAAAAATCGTTTCGCCTTAAGATAAGCCCTAATGAATACCGACAAACTCAGCTTTCTGGACGAAAATCAATCGGTTGCTTCCGTTGTTACCAAGCTGCATGAGTATTTCAAAAACTCCTACTCTCGCTGTAAGGTGAAGCGCAGCCAGTGCCTGAGCCAGCTAGAAGCGGCAACTGGAGAGAAGGAACAGGCAATTTTGCAAGACCTGGAAAAAATTGACCAGGAAATGGCGCTGTTTGGTGTGCTGAATGACGCGCTCTCGATTGCAGACCGCGTGGTGCATTCCAAAACAATGTCGAGTGCGCTTGGGCTGGACAGCGAAATTTATCAGATCCACCACGAAACAGAAGAAGAACAGCGGGCGGAGTGGAATTTGGCAGAATATCGAATTTCGCAGCAGCGGCAGACGCAGCAGTAATGGGACTCACGCTTTACTTCCTGCGGCATGGGGAAACGCCCTATAGCCAGACCGGCCGATACTGCGGCGAGATCGATGCCGAGCTAACGACCGAAGGACATCAAATGGCAGCGGCCTTTGCGGCGGCCTATTCTAGTGTGCCCTGGGATGCGGTTTACGTCAGCCCAATGAAGCGCACGATTGCGACGGCTACGCCGCTGTGTCAGGCGGTGGGGCTAGAGATGCAGCTACGCGACGGGCTAAAGGAAATTCGCTATGGCAAATGGGAAGACCAGTCGCCAGAATTCGTTAAGGAACACTATCTCGAAGATTACATCCGCTGGATGACTGAACCCGCCTGGAACCCACCAACAGGCGGCGAAACGGCAGTGGAAATTGCCAGCCGCGCTTCACTGGTGGTGGCCGAGATCGAGGAAAAACACCCAACGGGCACCGTGCTGCTGGTGTCGCACAAGGCGACGATTCGGATTTTGCTCTGCACACTGCTGGGCATTGACCTGGGGCGCTATCGCGATCGCCTCAATGCTTACGCTGGGTCGGTCAGCATTGTGAAGTTTGGCGACCACGGGCCGATGCTGGAGGTGTTGGGCGATCGCACGTATATGGGCGACCTGCGGCATCGCACCGGGACTTAGCAGCAGTCACGCCTCTGAACCAGACAGCGAGACGGCGGCGGCGATCTGCTGCATGTGGCGAATGGGGTCATAGTCGCGATCGCCCACCAGCACAAATCGAGCCAGGCCGCCCCGTGCTAAAACCTCTTCTCCTTCTGGCTCGTCGGCCATTTGCACCAGCAGACTGCGGAGGCGGGTACGGAGCGCAGCAGGAACCGTAGTAGACACCAGCCAAGGCGGACTGGGGCTGGGGCCAAGCGTGTCAATCACGCGAATCTGACGCTGCAAAGATGAATCTTCGCGCAGCGCGTGTTCTAGCACCGTGCTGTCGATCGCCGACGCATCCACGTCACCGCTCAAGATCTGCTGGAGCGAATTCTGGTGTGCGCCCGACTCGACCACGCTGCCAAAAAAGCCGCTGCGCTCTTCTAGCATGGCTAGGTGGTAGCGCGTCAGGATATAGCCAGAGTGCGATCGCGGTTCGTTGTAGGCCCAGCGTGCGCCGCGCAGATCCGTAAACTGCTGAAATGGGCGATCGCGCCGCACCACTACGTCTGAAAAATAAATCGGACGATTTTGGTAGCGATCGCCCCGCATCACAGGCGCGGCCAGCAGTTCAATCTGCGGATTTGGCTGATCGACCTTTTGCACATAGGGCAGACCGCAAATCCAGCAGACCTGAATTTCGCCTCGGTCAAAGCGCTCCTCCCGCTGTTGCCAGGGAATTTGGTCAATAAACTCGGTCGGCAGTTCGAGTTTTCGTTCTGCATAGGCCGCAATCTCTGCCATGACAGGCAGCGTGTTATCAGCCATACAAGAGGTGAATTTTAAGAGGCCAGTTCCAGACTGATCTGGTCGATGATCCATACGTGTAGCCGAACAAGCTCGAAGGGCGATCGCCATCTCCCAGCCCTAAAAGGACTAAGAAAAGACCAATCTACCAGACTTGCTCCAGCAGACAACATGCCGCTATGCCAGTCCCCTGGCCGCACCCGCATCCACCAAACAGCCGCTACAGCCACAGCGCCCATACGATAGCAACCGTTGACCCAGTGCCCTATTCACGGGTGCGCCTCTGCGCCGCGTTGCCTGTCTCGCAAACTGGGCTGCCTGCGTGCTGAGGGGGTTCACGCTGGCATTGCCATAGGACACCGTATGGCCCAAATCATTCAGCACCGCGATATCCAAAACCGTTGCCCGCTTACGCTGGCCTCGCTGGGCAAACGGGGTCATCAAGGGTTCTCCCACGCCGCCAAAGGTGTAGTCATTGCGAATGTGCTCAGAACTGTCCAACGGCAGGGCATTGCCGCCGTTCTGCGCTCTCGTATTCGACCCACCAAAGCCGCTGCTGGTCATGAGCCGACTGAAGGCGCGACTGGTGCCAAACCCCAGGACATGGGCAATTTCATGCAGCGCGGTCGAGAAAAAATCCTGCTGATTTTTAGGAACATCGCTGGTGCTGTCGAGCGTGCGGTCAAAATACCAGTCTGTGGTGAGGTTAAACGCCATCGAGCCAATCCACGGCTGGAACACACTGCCCTCGTACCGACTCTCACCCACAAAGTAGCCCGACGGCCCCGACAGCGCCAGGGTTGTGCCGCCCAGTTGCCGCGCCCCGACAAAGATGGTCAAATCATCAATCGGGCGATCGGTCACAAAGGTTCGCACGGTTCCCCCCGTGGCCGGATTTCGGACGTTCGGCGTGCGTTTCCCCGTGGGCACATCAGGAAACTCACTCCGGATAATCGTAGACCAGACCTCTGCCGCTGCCTCTAGCACGGCTCGCCGCAGCGGGGTAAACCAACCCCTCGTGTCAAAGCGATAGTCGATTTCAATTTTGAAGTCGCTGGTCTTTAGCGGCGCAGCCGACAGCGTAAGCTTGTAGTTTGTCCGCTGGTTTGCCTGATTGGGCACTACGCGAATAAAGTAGGTGCCTGCCGTCAGGGTGTCACGGATCACTTCTGGGCGCTTCCCCTTTCGAGCCGACTGGAGCAGGGTTTTGCCCTGGTCATCCAGCAGAGCAACATCTGCATTTGCCGTTAGCTCCGACAGATTCAGCGAAAACTGGCTGGCTCGCAGCACTCGAAATCGGTAGAAATCCAGATCCTTGCCGCCTACGAAATCGCGAAAGGACTTGGGCGTTTCTGATAGGCGAATACGCCGCGCAGCGTTTAATGTGTTTCCAGCGCGATCGGGAGGAGTCATAGCGTGTATACCCAGTTGGCGGACTTGCTAGTTTGCCACTTCGGACATCTCAAAAATTCGACCGTCCCAGTCTTTCACCAAAAAGTTCAGCGGCTTGTCGCTGCGAATTTTGTACTGCGCGCCCCGACTCTGAATTCGCAACAGCATTTGCTCCAGACAGTCGTGATCAAAGCAGACATGGCGCTGGCGGTTCTTTTCGCCCAGGCTTGCGCCCGTAATCACATGAAGTTGGGTCTTTTTGCGGAGTTGATACCACAGTCCGTCGGGATTGCTGAGCGAAGGGCTGGTGGAATAGCCTGTGGTGCCCGATAGATAGAGCGGGTCTAACCCAGCCCCGCCAATGGTCTGCTCGTAGTTGTAGTAGTAATGCAGCGGCACATCGGCGGCGGGCAAATCCAGCACCTCTTCATAGAAACGCCGCGCTAGCTCTAGATCCGACACCATAATGGTGTAAACCTTGGGGGCGCTGGAAAGAAACATCCACATGGCTCCGGCGTAGGCAACCAGCAGCATCACCATCACGCCCTGAGTAGACAACAGCCCATCGATTGGGATCGCCAGGAAGAGAGAGAAAAGCTGGGTAAATAGAAGCTTGGTGAACAGAGGGTCTGCTAGTGAAGCGGTCATTAGAGGGAGAGCCATGAGCATCTGCACAGTAGAGCGAGCGCTAGAAGAACGAAGCACGAAGCACGAAAAGGGAAGCCAGAGCCATGAGCATCTGCACAGTAGAGCGAGCGCTAGAGGGGCTGGGTGGGCACGATTACTGACTCCAGTGTACCAAGAACGTCTGGGTCATCAAGGCCGGCGATGCAGCTTGAGATGGGAGGGGGGAGGCGGGGCGATCGCCCTTC
Organism: Thermoleptolyngbya sichuanensis A183; assembly: GCF_013177315.1. Lineage (NCBI taxonomy): Bacteria > Bacillati > Cyanobacteriota > Cyanophyceae > Oculatellales > Oculatellaceae > Thermoleptolyngbya > Thermoleptolyngbya sichuanensis. The sequence continues at coordinate 150,151 of NZ_CP053661.1, forward strand.
CTGCTTCATTGGGCGCATCCCAGTGCTGCAAGTTTGCCCTCATCCCCCAGCCCCTTCTCCCAAAAAGGGAGAAGGGGAGCCAGATTGGAAGTCCCTCTCCCAAAGTGGGAGAGGAATTTAGGGTGAGGGCTACAAAAGTGGGATACACCCGTTCCATTTCCCGAATTCTCCCAATTGGCACAATGAATAAACATGCTGGAAGCCCTGCGAAGGCTTGACGGGCAATCCAAAACCGGAAATCCAAAATCGAGAATTGATGCTTGATTGCCGCTTAATTAACACTTGGATGCTTCCGAGATGTTTCCGACATTGGCACAAACATGGACACAAAGCAATCTGACCCTGAGCAACATCGTTGCCCTATTTTCAGCAATGGTGGTTCTGGCAGCCATTCCCAGCATCAGCGTCCTCACAGTCTCCACGCGGGCGGCCAGCCTTGGGTTTCTGCATGGCGTGTTGACGGCGGCGGGCATCGTGGTGGGTGATCTCCTGTTTATTGCGATCGCCCTTTGGGGACTCTCATTTCTATCCAGCGCCTTGGGCAGCCTGGTGTTTCTGATCAAATACCTGGGCGGAGCCTATCTAATCTGGCTGGGCCTTCGGCTATTTCGCGCCAGAGAGCAACCTGTGGAAGCGCAGTCCATCTCTCACTCATCAAGAGTCTCCAGTTTTCTAACCGGGCTGCTGATTACCCTGGCCGATCAAAAGGCAACACTGTTTTACCTCGGCTTTTTCCCTGCGTTTCTGGATATGTCTCAGGTGTCCTATGTCGATGCAGGCGTGATTATGCTGGTGGCGATCGCCGCTGTCGGGGGTGTAAAGGTCATCTACGCGCTGCTGGCAGACCAAACCCGGTTCCTCCTGGGCGGGGGGCTCAGCACTCGGCTGAATGCGATCGCCGGTGGTGTGATGGTGGCAGTTGGGCTATTGCTGATTCTCACTGCGGCATAAGGCGACCGTCACGCTGCGGCCAGCGCCTTTTGCAGCAGCGCCTCCAGTTGCGCCACGCCGGCCCGGGGCGAGAGGCGGGGCAGCGGAATCAGGGCGGGCGGGGAATCGGGGCGATCGCGCTGCCAAATTAGTACCGGAATCTCATATTGATAGGCCTGAAACCAGTCGTCGCGAGTGGTGATGTCGCGAATTTCCAGATCGATAGAAACGCTTTGCACCTGCGTCAGCTTTTCTTGAAGCCCCTCGCACAAGTGGCATCCGGGCTTGCTGTAGAGAATGAGCTTCATCATAAACCCCTGATTCTTCTCAATCCCCATTTCCCCATCGGCTTATGCGCCTTTTATCGTAAAATATACTCATTGAGATTTTCCCAACTGGCAACCTCAACCCTTAAACACGCATTATGACTCAATCCGTAGACGCTCCGGCGCAGACGCAGCCGTTCGACCTAGACGCGCTCAATCAGCAGTTTGACACCGCTCATCCCAAAGACATCCTCGCCTGGAGCGTGGAAAACATCCCCACCGGCCTCGTGCAAACCAGCGCTTTTAACGTAGATGACCTGGTGCTAACAGATATTCTCTACAAGCAAATCAAGCCTGCTCAGCCCGTTCCTGTGCTGTTTTTGGACACGCTTCACCACTTTCCTCAAACGCTGGAACTGGTTGCCAAAGCCAAAGATTTGTACGCCCTCAACCTCCAGGTCTACAAAATTCAGGACGTAGACACCCGCGAAGCCTTTGCCGCAAAGTACGGCAAGGCGCTGTGGGATAGCGACATCCTCAGGTTTCACGACCTGACCAAAATCGAGCCACTCCAGCGCGGACTGAGCGAACTCAACACCGTCGCCTGGATCACCGGCCGCCGCCGCGACCAGGCCAGCACCCGCGCCGATATGCCCGTGTTTGAGCTGGATAAGCAGGGCCGCCTCAAGATCAACCCCCTAGCGTCGTGGACACGCAAAGATAGCTGGGCCTACGTCGCGGAACACAGCATGATTTACAACCCGCTGCACGATCAGGGGTATCCCAGCATTGGCGACGAGCCAATCACCACCCCCGTCGGCGAAGGCGAAGACGAGCGGGCTGGTCGCTGGCGCGGTACGGGCAAAACCGAGTGCGGCATTCACATCTAGGGTTTCATATCTCGGCTCAAGTCTGGGTTCAACAAACTTTTCCCGTTCGCTACGGTGTAGAGGCGTGCAGTTGTGCGCCTCTTTTTCGTTTCTGTTTTCATCCCTGCCGAGCCTCCCTGCTTATGACGCTGATTACCGTTCGCCCTGAAGGACTCTATTGCGAAGCGGGCGACTTTTTTATCGACCCGTGGCGACCAGTAGACACAGCACTGATTACCCACGCCCATTCCGATCATGCGCGATCGGGGTCAGCCCGATACATTGCAACCGATGTGTCCGCAGGCGTGTTGAAAAAGCGGCTGGGCGAGAGCATTCAGCTTCAGGGCGTGGCCTACGGTGAGCCGCTAAAACTGGGGGAAACTTGGGTGTCATTTCATGCGGCGGGGCATGTGCTGGGTTCAGCGCAGATCCGCGTGGAGCATCAGGGTGAAGTGTGGGTCGTTTCGGGCGACTATAAGCGTGATGCAGACCCGACCTGTGCGCCGTTTGAGGTGGTGGAGTGCGATCGCTTTATTACCGAAGCAACCTTTGGGTTGCCAATTTACAACTGGCAAAGCGGAGCAGAGGTGTGCAGGCAAGTTTACGACTGGTGGCAAAGCGACTTGGAACGTCCCTCGCTTCTGTTTTGCTATGCCTTTGGCAAAGCACAGCGAATTCTGAGTGAACTGCGAAATTTCTGCGATCGCCCTGTCTATGTACACGGTGCCATTCACGCACTGACGGAGATTTATCGCAGCCTCGGAATTCCAATGGTGCAAACGATTCCCACCTCCGAGATGCCCCGCAGCTACAAGTTTCAGGGTGACTTGGTGCTGTCGCCGCCGTCGGGCCATCGCTCAAGCTGGATGAAGCGGTTTCAGCATCCGCAGACTGCCTTTGCGTCTGGCTGGATGGCGGTGCGCGGCGCACGACGCAGACGCGGCTATGAACGTGGATTCGTCCTTTCAGATCATGCTGATTGGAATGGACTTGTGAATACAGTGCGTCAAACTAAGGCAAAAACTGTTTACGTGACTCATGGGCAGACAGATGTATTGTCCCGCTACCTAAAAGAAGAACAGAATGTGGACGCGATGCCGCTTAAGACGCTGTTCGAGGGAGAAGGTGATATTTGAATTGAACGTAAATGAATTCGTAAGCCAACTTTAGAGCTTGCGGGCATAGAGCGTGTAACGCCGGATGGAATGGGCATAACGGCTGCTCAGGTTGCGAGAATTGTTGTCGTCATGCATGAGGGCGTGAATGGCACGACGATAGCCGAGATCATGGGCGATCGCCTGCACTCGCGCCACCAGCACGTTGCCCAATCCTGCATAACGGCGACCGGGTAGCACTGCTACGGTTTTGATAATCACCGTATCCACCGTTTTGCCGCGCTGCGCCTGGAGCAAATCGGGCACGGCAAACAAAAAACCCACCAGTTGCGACTCCTGCTCTGCCAGCAGCACCAGTTCTGGCTGCACGTAGGGACGCACTTGGCGATACTGCGTCAGAAATTCTGCTTGGGAAATCGGGCTGTAGAGAAAGTTGCGCTGAAACGCCACCAGCGATAGGGCATGAATTCGCTCTAGCTCTGCGTCAAACTGGTCGAGTGCCAGCGGACGAATCTTCACGCCTGCCGCGTCCAACCGCTGCTGTACGGCTGTCAGTCGCGGATCGACCTGGGTTAAGTCCGTCGCCAGCGCTGAGGAATAGTGTGCGATCGCCCCAAAGCCCGCCGCCTCAAACTGCCCGCACCATTCATCAGGATTGTCTGGCTCTAGGAAAAACGGCGGCTCCGTGCCGCGATCGCTCAGCAGCCGATAGCGCCGCCAGGTGTTGCCGTCGATGGGGGCGATCGCCAAGGTGCAGCCCTGGGCCGCCAGTTCCCCTGCGGCGTGTCCCAGCAAGCTTGCTGCGGCAAGCCCATCCGCTACGGCGTAATGCCCAATTAAGCCCAGCCGTTCGCCCGGATACTCTGGCACCGATCGCCACCACAGCGAGCAATAGCCCGCAATCGCCTCGCCCCGCAGCAAAACCCAGTGGGCATCCAGCTGATGTAGCTCAAACATCCGCGCCTCCAATAGCGGAAAACCGCCCTGAGTCGCCAGGGAAGCCAGTTCAGCAGAATTGTTAACCTGGATGTAACGTTCTGTAAGCATGGTGTGAGGGCGTGCCACGACCGATCGGCAGCAAATCTGGCGCTGTCTCTGTCATAGCTTTAATATCGCAACTTGAGAAATGCTGGAACCAATTATTTACCTGGCGTTGTTTGGGCTGGCGGGATGGGCGATCGCCCAACTGGTGCGCTGGCTGGCGACGGGGAGGCGGCCCCGCTCGTTGCATGGAAAACCCGCCGGGGGTGTCAAGCCTGTTCTAGAAAAGCGACTGGTGCGACTGCTGAATGGCGATCGCGCCGCTGCCCATCGCCTGGTGGAATCTGTCCAGCAGCGCTATCCTGACCGTCCAACTGCCTGGTGCTGGGAGAAGGCGATTTTTGACCTAGAGCGCGATCGCTTCCGCTAGCCCCTAGTCCCTGGCATAAAATACTTCCATGCAAATTCTCTTAGTAGACGACGAAATCGAACTCACCGAGCCGCTGACCCACGTCCTCAAGCGCGAAGGCTACGCGGTCGATGTGGCGCACGATGGGGCAGAGGGGGGAACCCTGGCAACGCAGGGCAGCTACGACCTGCTGATTTTGGACTGGATGCTGCCCCACCAGAGCGGGCTAGAAATCTGTCAGTCGCTCCGCGCCAAGGGCGACACCACGCCCGTCTTATTTCTCACGGCCAAAGACACGATCGATGACCGCGTTGCTGGGCTGGATGCAGGCGCAGACGACTATCTAGTCAAGCCGTTTGAGCTACGAGAGTTGCTGGCGCGGGTGCGGGCGCTGCTGCGGCGGCCCCCTAGCCTGGAACCCAGCGTGCCAGTCCGATCTGCCGCTCGCCTCGCCGTTGGGGATCTGGAGCTAGATTTGGACAATCAGGTAGCCTATCGTCGGGGACGCACCATCGAGCTATCGGAAAAAGAAAGCCAACTGCTGGACTACCTCATGCGGCATCCCAATCAACTGCTGACCCATGCCCAAATCCATGAGCAGGTGTGGGGCGATGCCGAGAAAATCAGCAGCAATGTACTAGCGGCGCAAATTCGCCTGCTCCGCCGCAAGATCGAAGGCAAGGGCGAAAGCACGCTGATTCATACGGTGTATGGGAAGGGGTATCGGTTTGGAGAATAGGGCAGGGAGCGCGGGGCGATCGCCCCCAGTTCTCGCCTTCTGTTTAGGCTTTGAATAACTCAACATTTCGCGTAATAACTCAACATTTCGTGGCTCAACGGTGTGCAATCATCATGAATCATGGAGACACATCACAGCGCACCGTAAGTTGTTAATAAAATGCAAAACTCTCAGCAACCGACCGTAATCATAACCGGAGCCTCTTCGGGAGTGGGGCTATACGCTACCAAAGCCCTGGCCCAGCGTGGATGGCATGTGGTCATGGCCTGTCGAGATCTAGCCAAAGCCGAAGCCGCTGCACAGTCCGTCGGCATTCCCAAAGATCACTACACGCTACTGCACATCGATCTGGGATCGCTCGACAGCGTTCGCAAGTTTGTGGATGACTTTCACGCCACCGGGCGATCGCTCGATGCGCTAGTCTGCAACGCCGCTGTTTATATGCCCCTGCTCAAGGAGCCGCTCCGTAGCCCAGAGGGGTATGAACTCAGCGTTGCTACCAACCATTTTGGGCACTTCCTGCTGTGCAATCTGCTATTAGGCGACCTCAAGGATTCCCCCGCCGCGGACAAGCGCTTGGTCATTTTGGGAACCGTCACTGCCAACTCCAAGGAACTGGGTGGCAAGATCCCCATTCCCGCGCCCGCCGACCTAGGCAACCTGGAAGGGCTAGAGGCCGGCTTCAAAGCGCCGGTTTCCATGATTGACGGCAAAAAGTTCAAGGCCGGCAAAGCCTACAAAGACAGCAAGCTCTGCAACATGATCACCGTGCGCGAGTTGCATCGCCGCTATCACGACACCACGGGCATTACCTTCAGTTCGCTCTACCCTGGCTGCGTCGCCGACACGCCGCTGTTCCGCAATAGCTACCCAATTTTCCAAAAAGTCTTCCCCTGGTTCCAAAAGAACATCACAGGCGGCTATGTCTCGCAAGAACTGGCGGGCGAGCGCGTGGCGCAGGTCGTAGCTGATCCGGCGTTCAAGCAGTCCGGAGTTCACTGGAGCTGGGGCAACCGTCAAAAGCAGGGGCGCGAGTCCTTTGTTCAAGAGCTGTCGGAAAAGGCCACAAACGATGCCCTGGGCGATCGCCTCTGGACGCTCAGCGCCAAACTCGTTGGGCTGTAGCGACCTGGCTATCCTGTATGCCAAACGATACTCCCTTTGCGTAAAAGTTCTCTGAGGACGTACATTGTTGCTCGATGTCGCCGCGCGTCTTTCGGCAGGCAAACTCCTCCTCGAACAGGTCGGCTCTTGCAATCGAATTAGGCTCTACAGTCTGAATAAAAGCTGTAGAGCCTGTTTTATGGTAATCGAAGTGTTGCACAACACCCAAAATCCCGATCCCTCGTGGCAAAATTTACCTGAATCAATCGGCGCAGCCAAGCGCTCGATATGAACAGAGTTTACATGCATCAGCAGAATAGTTTGATGCATTCTGCTATTCAGCACCCCATTCAGCAACCCGCTGAATTTGTTTTACACCGAGGCAAAAAGATGAGTCTTATCTTTGACGTTTTAAGCGCGATCAACAACCCCAACCAGCAAGCCAGCGTTAGTTCGCTGGGTTCCATTGTCAATACTGTCTCTCAACTTGCAGGGAACCAGGGTCTCAATCCTGCGACGACCCAGAGTGCCTTCTCTGTGGTGGGCAACCTAGCTCGTACTGCGCTGAAGCAGCAGCAAACCACCGCAGGGATGGGAGGCTTGGAAAGCATGATCGGTCAACTCGCGGGTAGTTCCGCTAGCGGTGCAGCGCTACAATCCCTGATTCCTGCCGGACTACAGCAACAGGCCATCCAGACTATTTCCTCTACAACTGGCATTAGCCCCACCATTGTCCAGGGAATGCTGCCAGGGCTGATTACGGCTGCGATGGGGATGCTGAACCTGGGCGCACCCAAACCTGGCACCCGTGGCGGCAACCCCCTGCTGGCTGCTTTCCTCGGTGGCGACGAAAAATCGACCGACCTCGGCGAAACACTGAAATTTGCCAGCCGTTTCCTGAATCCGCCTCGTTAGGTTTTAGCGTCTAGTTCCACGGGTTTGACAGTCAGCTTCCTGGAGATTTGCAACGCAAGAATCTTCAGGAAGTCTTTTTATGGGTTTGTTTTATCAGTAAGAAAAGGAGTGGAAAAATCGACAGGTTGCAGATCTGCTGAACCGACGGTTTTCTGGTCTGATAGCGTCTGACATCACTTCTCTAGATGACGCTACGAATGACATTTCTGGCAGCCCCACCAACGCCTGACTAGCAATCCAAAATCCAAAATCCAAAATCGAGCAGGACTTACGCACTTGCGATAAGCTCTTTGGGTTTTGGACGATTTATCGCGGGCTGCGCCCGCGAGAAATCGTCCAACTGCGTAAATCCTGTCGAGAATCAATTAGGATGTAACGCCTATGTCACCAAAAGTTCACGAATCCTTGCAGAAAGTTTCAGGAATTATACGGAGGTTCTGTGTAGTTTCCTCGTAGACGGACAACTGCTGAATGTCTGATGCAGCGGAACTTTTATGGATTCCGTATCGTCAGCTATCAGGGGTGCGCTGCTATTTCAGGTGAAAGAGAATTTTCCGTACTTTCAACCTGACACTACTTTGAGCTTTGAGAGACATTAGCAGGTGAAAAGGCGGATAACGCAGTTCTAACGGTACATCACACCCTGGCACTGACTGAAATACACCACGAGGATGTCATGAACATGCGCTCTTCTACAGGTCGGCAAGAAAAAGCGAACAATGCAGATCGGTCGCGCAAGAGTCTTAGCACGACTGCCCGGCCAACCCTTAGAGTGCAGAAGCGCTGGCAGCCCAGAGCGCGACGAGTAGACACGGCGATCGCCCCTCGTGCTGCGGCTCCCCTCAGCCACACCGAGTTGGAAACAGCGCTCCGCCAAGAAGCCCTCCAGGCTGCCCAGCGCGGCGATCATCAAGAGGCGATCGCCCTGTTCACCATTATTCTGGAGCAAAACCCCAGCAGCGCCCGTGACTATAACAATCGCGGCCTGGTTTACTTTCAAAGCGGGGACATGGAGCGGGCGATCGCCGACTACAATCAAGCGCTCGCGCTAGATTCCACCCTCGACAGCGTGTATAACAATCGTGCCAACTACTACGCCGCTCAGGGCAAGTTTCTAGAAGCCATCCTGGACTACGACGCAGCCCTTGATCTGAACCCAACTAACGTCCGCGCCTGGCTCAATCAGGGCATTACGCTGCGTGAGCTAGAAATGCACGATCGCGCTCTAGAATGCTTTGACTTTGCGCTGCGGCTGGGTCGTCTGGAAGCCCACATCTACGCCGAACGGGGCCGCACACATCACCTCTGGGGCGACTGGAACGCTGCCCTGGCAGACTATCAGCGAGCAAGTGAGCGGCTATTGCTGCCCAATACGGCCACGCCCGGTGGAGCCGCTCGACTGCGCCTTCAGATCGAAGTCTGGAGAGATGAACTGCTTGCGCCGCTGGAATCGGAGCCATAAGCCAAATCTGGCTTACCCAAATGCAGCCGAAAGCCAGATTGCTGCAAACGGTGAATTACTGCAAATAGCGCGAATAAAACTGCGAAACTGGCTCAAAATTATAGAAAACTCTCGGAACCTATCCTGAAGTCGCAAATATCAGGGTGAATACTACTACAGATACGCTACTCAAAATAGGCTACTCCAGAAGAACGTGGGTTAGATGGTGAACCAGGGCGCGAAGTCCAAGAACATAGCTAAACGCGCCAAACCCGCTGATCTGTCCAACTGCAACGGGTGCAATGTAGGAATGATGCCGAAAGGACTCTCGCCGATAGACGTTGCTTAGATGAACCTCGACCGTGGGCAGCGCTACAGCGGCGATCGCGTCTCGAATGGCAATGCTGGTGTGGGTATACGCTCCGGGATTAATCAGCAATCCATCCTGAACACCTATCGCCCCATGAATCGCATCGATCAAAGCGCCTTCATGGTTAGACTGAAACGACTCTAGCCGAACACCAAGCTGAACTGCTGCATCCTGCAATGACTGATTAATGCTATCGAGAGTCTCCCGTCCGTAAATCCCCGGCTCTCTGTGTCCCAGCAGGTTCAGATTTGGGCCATGCAAGACCAGGATGCTCAGATTGGACACAAAAAATTGCTAGAACTACAAATCAAACGCAATTACGCACAGGGCTTTCTAGGGCAATCGAACCTAAACAGCACGACTGCTAGAAGCATCAGGCTAAACAGATGTCTAGTACAAACCTATCTACTCACATTGCTTGTACTCGACCCAAAGACCATTGCCAACGTCAACAGATCTTCAGGGTCGAAACACACTGCTCGAAAGCAACTTAGCGGCGACGGCTGCGGTCATCGACTGGAATGGGAATAGGTTCTGGCTCTGGCTGAACGTCTGGACCCAGCAGCGCTTCCACTAGCTTGCGTGCCCACTCTTTAAGCTTTTCCAAAACCTTATCGATATAATCCATTGACTCAGACTGCTCCTTGATGCAGACCTAGATCGTAGTCTTGCTCGAGAGAATTCCAGACTGTTTGTTACGTCAGTTACAACGTATATTTACTATGACTCATCCAAGCGGAAGTTGACAAGGGCAGTGAACTCTAAGAGTGCAAATCTGACAGCCTCAGTTCAGAAGCCCAAAACTCAGACTGCGCCTGTCTACTCGGTCACAGAGCCGGAACAACAGAAGTGGAATCGTAAGCTGTTACATAAAATCATAACCAAATGGCCAGAATTATCAACCCTGAAACAGAGACCTACAGGTGCATGGATCTGCGTCTCTGCTCCAGAAAGGGGCTAGAGAGTTGGGGCGATCGCCCCTGATTCTGGCCACTGCCCAGCTTGTAGAGATGTCCGGCCCGCTGGCTACTCCAGTTCGCCTAGCTCAGCAGACTGCGGAACGCTAACCACATATCGATAGCCCGTTTCAGCCGAGCCCTGGATGTTGATCGTGCCCCCGTGTAGTTCTGCAAGCTGGCGGCTGAGCATCAGCCCTAGGCTCTGGCGGAGCATGTTCTGCGGGGGCAAGCCATCAGCAGTGTCGCTTTGAGAGAGCGCAGACTTTTGGGAGTCGCCTGCGGACCAGCCGTAGGACGACGCATGGGCTTGAGACAACTCGGCTGGGGCCAGCATTTGCCCTGTATAGAGGTCGGCGGCCGGGAGTCCTTCACCAAGCCAGGGATGCGAAGTCCACACAGTGATGGTCAGAGCAGACTGCTTACGAGAAATGTGAACCCGAATAATGCTCTCAGTGCTGGCAGATTGAATCACGCTGAACACCAGGTGATAGAGTATCTGACGCATTTTTTCTTTGTCGAGCATCCAAATGCGGTTGCCCGGTTCGACCGTCAGCCGAATTCGCTGTTCTCGCCGTTGCGCGACCTGTTGGAGGGTGCTAAACGCCTGTTGACACAGCATTTCTATGTCGATTGGTGCCAGGTTTAGGACGCAGTTTGTGTCGTTGAGTGCGCCCAGTTCTAGAATTTCATTGATTAGCGAGAGCAAAGTTTGACCGCTGTTGTGGACAATTGCCAGATACTCTTTCTGCTTTTCTGTCAGCGGGCCATAGATTTCACGGTTGAGGACGCTGGCCATGCCCAGGATTGACGTGAGGGGGGTGCGGAGTTCCTGAGCCATTTGGGCGATCAGATCTGCCTTGATCGAGGTGGTGGGCGACGCGGCGATCGCCCCTCTGGGGGCTTTCATCATGGGCTGGGGCGATCGCCGCAGCAGGTGGTTGCGCTCGTATTCGCTCATACTCCACCGGGCGACTAGCTCCAGCAGCTCCACCTCGCGAGTCGAAAAATCACGCGGCTGCAAGCTCAAGACAGCTAGCGTGCCGACGCACTGACCATTGGACGCGATCAGGGGAGCGCTGAGGTAGGCGCGAATGCCGTAATGCCGCACGAGCAGGCTGTCCGCAAAATCGGGATGGGCCGAAGCATCGTTCAGCACAAGAACCTGGCGGCTCTCAACGACATGACGACATAGCGCATCGGCGCGAGGAAGTTGGCGGGTTGTCGCCAGTTCGTTCATCAGCCCAATCCGCGATAGCCCAACCGCAGATTTGAACCACTGGCGCTGCTGATCCATCAGCCCAAGCACACAAATTCGAGCATCCAAAAGATGGGCGGCCGTTTGAGTCGCTTCTTCAAAAATCGGCACACTCTCAGCATCCATTAACCCAAGGTCGTTCAGGGTCTTAAGGCGCTGCTCTTCAATACTCTTTTCGACACTGTGCGCTGGCTCTCCATTCTGGGAGAACAAATCCTGATCTGGGCTAGGCATCGCGACCCTCTTCCTTAACATATCCTCTGGTTAGCCGTCTCTTTTAAGGATGCAAAAGTCTTCAATACACCTAGAGTTCCCTAACTTTAATTTCAACAAACATTGACAGAAATGAGACTTGCACTAGGCTCGTGCTAGCAATTTCTTTATCAACTACCAGGTTAAAAATGAGGATGAAACATCAAGAATAGTCGAAAAAAATGGAGCGATCGCCGCAAAAACACGCAGGACAAACCCCATTCAACGTCTCCACGGTTGCAATCAATTCCTCACAGTCTCTTTATCAAAAACGCGGGCAGACAGAAAAAACAGGATCATCCAAATATTTTTCTAATACAACCAAATTGCCCGGATGCGCTGGGAAACCGTGGATGAGCAGACCAGCGTTGGAAACCAGCAGGCGCGGTCTACTGTCTACTTCCCAATCAAGTCCACAGCACGTCCACAGCACGTCTACATCAAGTCTGCAGATGTCTCAGGAAGCGTCATTGGGGGTTCTGCGCTAGGAGGTTCGCCAGTAGGCTCTTTAGCCTCCCGGTTCCCTATTTTCAGTTCAGCAGCGTGATCCAAACTGGATCAGCTTGTTGTCCAGTTGCTCAACGTTCGTTCAGGTTTTTTATTCAGCACTGTGCGATCGCCCCCTCTGTGGCGGCGGAGGACGATGCTTCGGCACCAAGGCTGAGCAACGAGACGCGACTGAACTTGCGACTGAATTTTACTGAATTTTAGAGTGGGGCGGCGACAGATGAAACGTCTGGGCAGATTCTACATGCTCAACCCCGGGCACCCGACGAAGCGCAGGCAGGTCGCCAGAGGGGCAGGAACCCGTGACGATTCCCACCTGATCCATCACCTGATCAATCTTCATGCCGTGTTCTTGCAGGTCTTCGGCAACTTCCAGGAGGCGATCGAGGTGATCGTCTGCGACGGAAACGGTCACTTGAACATTTGCCATATTAGTTTTGATGGATAAAGAAAACGTCGAAACTTCATCTCAAAGACATCTCATCATCAAAGACATCTCATCTCAAAGACATCAAAGACATCTCATCTCAAAGACATCTCATCTCAAAGACATCTCATCTTGAGTAGATGATTTAGATTTTAGGGCGATCGCTTGCTCCCTTGTCTCTTCCTTCAGAAGAATACATCTGCTACTGGTGCGGTGAATTGACCCGCGTGCCATCCGGCAACCAGGCGATCGCCCGTGCCGCTTCCGGGAACGGACTGCGTCGCTGTCCCCAACTCCGGGCCGCCGCGCAAAACAAATCTAGCAGGGTATCGAGCAATCGATCCCACGGCTCCTGTCTTCTTATGGCATGGGGCGCGACGATTGGAAGTTCTTTGAGGAGCCACCGAGCCAGACGAGTTGCCGCGTCTTGCCAGGTCAGCGATCGCATCAGGGCTGAGCCATGTAGCTCATGCAGGTGGGCATCGGAACGGCCGTAGCGCTGCCACTGTTTCCAGAGCGCAGGCAGCGTAGCGCGATGCCGATGGCGGGCGATCGCCCCTTCTGCCAGGCGAAGTTCCCACTGCCCTGTCTGCAAAATTCGCCAGCACAAGTCTGCATCGCCGCCGCTGGTTAGATAGGGGCGAAACAGCCCAACGGCTTCGAGGGGCGATCGCCGCACGGCCAGGTTGGCCGTCTGTCCGTAGGGCAGAAATCTGTGAGCCAGCGTGTGTCGCTGCGACAGAAACTCTCGGCGGGCAGCGTACCGCTCCAGCCAAGTGGCAGGTTTCAGAGGCAGCACTTCTCCCGCCACCAGCCCGACCTGCGGCTCCGCAAAGGGCTGCACCAAATTCCGCAGCCAGTCTGGGTTCGGACGACAATCAACATCGGTGAAGGCAATGATCTCGCAGGGGGTGTCGCCCGACAGCGCTGCCACAATACCCGCATTGCGGGCGGCGTAGGCACTTTGAATGTCTGAAACAGTGAGCGGGCGCAGCGTCAGGCCGAGCGATTGGAACTGCATGGCGGCAGTTTGGAGTAAATCGGGCGTGCGATCGCCACTCCTGTTGTCGATCAAGACATATTGAATGCGTTCTCGTGGGTAGGTTTGCTGAGACAGACAGGACAATAGCTCAGGTAAATCTGCTGCTCCGTTCAGGATTGGAATCACCACTCCGACTCGCGGATATTGATCGAAAGATGGCTCCTCCCGCAAAAGTTCCACTTTTTTTCAGAAGTTTAAGGTGTCTAAAGTATTACGATACGGTGTGCAAGGGATTGTCAGAATATTTCACAAATTATGACTGAATTCTCTTTAAAAACTGAGAGAATGCCGAGGCGCATTGGTTACTCCTAATCCTTTGTGAGTCAGATCACAGGCTTTGTGTTTCGTTCAATACAGACTCAATAAAAAAACTAAAGCTTAAAAATTCTGACAACTTTTGGCGTTAAACTTTAGAGTATTAAGAGCATTAAATATTGGTCAATTGTCAGAAGTGTTGAACGCAATGTTAGCAGGGCAAGTTCATAGCTGAATCCAGTACAAAAGATCTATAATTCTGCCTGTAATGACCTACTTATTGCTTCCATTCTCAATAATCCGCCTCTTGAGAGTGCTTTTTGTAAAGTTTTACCATCAAGATTCAACACTTCTGGTCAATTGTTTAAGAATTACTTGTTTTTACAAGGTTTCTTTGGGATTCTCGTAAACCTATCTGTTCTTATATCTGTTCTTAGAAACTCCATATATTTCAGAAGGGGGAAAGGCGATGAATGCTATTTGTCGATGGAGTCCACAAAACAAAACAAGCTTCCGGGATTTGTGGTCACCTGTACGGTTCTCTCTGGTTGCCGCCAGCGTGCTGACGCTGGTGATAGGCGCTGCTAATCGGGCGATCGCCAATCCAGAGCTAGCCCCAAGCGCTACTGATGCTGACGATATTGAAGAGATCAACACCTCCATCACGCAGGACTATATGCCTGCAATCATCTACTTGCCCGATCCCAACACCCAAGAACTCGTGCCGCAATCGGTGCTGGTGACAGCCGATGAACCCGTAGCGGGTGCTGTCACCCAAATTGTCGAGTCCTATGAAGGGCAAGATGTTGGTATCACGGGCTACGAAGTCAACGTAAACGAAGCGGCAAAAGAAGCCGAAATCAACTTCGCAGTCAACAATCCTCGTGGCGGGCGAGCCTTTCAAAGCCTCAGCAGCGCCAATCAGTATTGCTTGTTTGAAGCCATTCGAGAAACCCTGTTGACTCAGCCTTCCTACGGAATTCAGCAGGTCATTTTTCAGGCCAATAGCGTTGACTTTGATATTTAGTCCCTGGTCTATGGAAGAACAACAGGCTTCACGGTGCTTTGTGTCGAGCAGTCAAGTGCTGAGATTCAGAATCCAGGGGCGATCGCCCTACTAAAGCTCCAGTTCAAGATTTACTTGACAGTTTATCCTTGCCTACATCTGCTAGGACATCTACTCTCACGTTTTCCCAAAATCCTCCTAGAGGGTGTTCTAAGAAACATTCATCAAGCGATACAGTAATTATGCAGTAGGAGTCATGCAGTTGTTATGCTGGTTTCGGTAGTTTGGCTCTAGGTGCATCCCCACCATTGAGAGGTACTGGTCATCTTGTCAGAGTCATCTGAGAACGAAAGAGATCAATTTTTTTACCCGATCGGGCGCTATCGGGGAGACTTCTCCCCTCAAAAACTAGCGTTCAATGCCAATCTTCAAGAGTTTGCCCAGCGTATTGGGATCATTTGCAGCCTGGAGACGGGCGGCAAAATTTCACCCGACGAAGCCTATGACCAGATCAAGGCTCTTTGGAAACAGCTCAAGGCTTCAAAATCAGCCCTGATTGACACGCTTCAAGACCGGCCTGAGTTGCCGCCTGAAGAGTAGCGATTGAGACAGGATGACTGTCTGGACGGGTTTAACGGTTAGGGCAGACGGACGTGTTGCCGCCTGAAGGGTAGCGATTGAGGCAAAATTAGGAAATTGATCTGCATTGCAAACTGGGCAGGACGTTTTGGGCAGGGCCAGGTTTGCGTGAAACCCGACTCTGCCCGGAGGCATCCTAACCCTTCTCGTTCCCGTCCTCTCAGCCCCTCACACCCTGGACACAGACGCTTGCCTGCCAGAGTTGATAAATTAGGCGCTCGATTGCAGCAGGCAATGCAATCAGAAAAACGCCTTCGTGAGCATAGGGACTGGACGACAGCCAGCTTCCGTAGAGTGTAATTTCAACCCAGTCTGCATCGGCCATAGCCAGGGCGATCGCCCCAGAGTGTTGCTTCAGCAGCTGTTGGAGTTGCGCCAACTGGGGCAAGTGAGCCGCCAGCAGAAAACTAGCGGAGTTTGGCGTGACGTGCAGCGTTTCGCCGCAGCGCAGGGCCAGCGTCACCCGTTGGGCGATCGCCGTTTCGATGGGCGTAGACAGAACCTCTATATAAACCTCGGCATCGGTATAGGTAAGCTTTAGCATGACAAACGCTGTTCCTTCAAAGAGATGCGGTTAGCGTGCGGAAGGTTCGAGTTCGCGGCAAGTGGCAAAAAAGTGGCAAAAAAGTGGCAAAAAAGAAACCCCGCTTCTGGCAGTCAGGAGCGGGGGACTAGGGAAACCAAGTCGCTTTGCCTTTAGGTGGATGACAGGATGACCCTGCACCTCCCGCTCAGATTGAGTTGTGTTGCAATTCGGCCCAAGATAGCCAGGGCAGCATTAAAAGATCCGAACTGAAATCCGGTGTGAAGCGCAGTGGGCAAGGGCGATCGCATTCCGATGGCGCAAACGGCTGCATCGAAATCGGGATTGGGTTTCGCGCCAGGGCGAACGAGCAAGCAATCCGAACGATCGAAACAAGAGGAGAGATCAATCCCTTGAACCCCAAAGCCCGTTCCATCGCCCTTGCGCCGCCCCAAATCGCAGCCCACCAGCAGCGCCGCGCCAAAATGCTGCCATCCTTCAAGCAGAAACAGCCCGACAAATTGCGCCCGTCCGTCTTGGAACGGGTCAATCCGCGTGCTGTAAAGGATGGACAGAGCGAGGCTTAACATGGGGGTTGCAAATACTGGAGTCGCAAATACTAGGGTTGCAAATACTGGAGTAGCAAAGGCGGGCAAAAGGGCTGCGAGAAAGCTGGAAAGCGCTGCGAAGCAGGAAGACGATAAAGTGAGAGGACTCAGGAACCAGAGGGGTAGAAACTGGGGCTGGTATGCAGAAGCGTGTGCTATGAGAAGAGAAAAAAGCGGCGACAAAATTACCAATATTACAGTTGTAGTATAGTCGCATTGCTTTGGCAAGCCAATAGCCGACGCTTTCTTTATCTGGCGACCTCACTCAAAATACGCAAGATTCCGGAGTGATTTACAAAACTTTGGATTTGTGATTCGGAACGATGGGGCTAAGCGTCGGGCGCGGCCATCAAACGAGAGACCTCGGCGTGCATCAGCGCGATCTCCGGATCTCGCTGAATCGCCCGAAAATAGCCCTTTTCTAGCTCTGTGCCAAATTCTGAAGGCTGCATTAGCACCCGTGCCCGGTTAAACAGTTCATCCACTTGCTCCATCGAGACGGGCTTTTTAGATAGCACCACATCATCAATTTGCACCACAAATTGCGAAATGGGGCGCAGCCAGCTAAACCAGCCGTCGTCCTCGATTACCAGCTTAAAAAACTCCGTATTTGAGCGAATCGGGCCGTGAAATTCCTCATAAATGCCGCGCTCCGATTCCAGTAGGGCTTTGTGAATCCGCAAAATCGCTAATCGAAGCTGACGAAGCCGTTGCAATTCAGACTCAAGGGAAGGGCGAGAAGAAGACATCAGAAGTTAACCACGGAAACCGAATCACAAACCAGGATGCAGTGCCTAGACGATGGAGCGACCTGTCAAGACAACTTCACCCTTCATCCCATCATCGCATCCTCTCCGATTCCCAAGACCCAATCTTTGATCAGCGCGTTTACCTGTTCCGGCACTTCGTCATGGGGACAATGCCCCGCATTCAGGTAATGCTCTGTCAGGTTGGGATAATGTTGGCGGAAGCGGGCCCCCCGGCTGCGGGCATTCATCCACGGATCGCCCTCACCCCATAGCATCAGCAATGGACACTGCATTTGGCTTAGCAGCACGTCATTTTTTTCGCCACGAGGAGACTTGAACACAGCGGCGAATACGGCGGGTGCGCCCGGATCGCAAGAGGGGCGATAGATGTCCTCAACCAACTGGTCGGTGACGGCGCTGCGGTCGAGATAGACCTTTTCCAGGGTTTTGCGAATGACGGATTTTTGCCGGACGTATTGAAACAGCAGAAAACTGGGGAGCGGCTGCAACAAGAGCGATCGCACGATGTCTCCCAACCACTGCTGTACCAGGTTGGGCTGGGTCGTTTGCGCTGTTTCGGTAAAGGCTCCAGCGCAGTTCAACAGCACCAGCCCGGCGGCGGATTGTGACCGCTGCGCCGCCACACACAGCGACGCATAGCCGCCCAGCGAGTTGCCCGCCAGCACTACAGGTCGCCGAATTACCTCGATAATAAAGTCGTGCAACTGGTCGCGCCAGAGGTCGCCGCTGTAGACGATATCCGGCTTTTGCGATCGCCCAAAGCCCAGCAGATCGATCGCCCACACTTCAAAGTCGGCGCTTAGCCCAGCCACATTCTTGCGCCAGTGGTCTGTAGACGCGCCAAAGCCATGCACCAGCAGCAAGGGCGGGCGATTCGCCAGGCCATCCCTGTGGGAATCGCCCCGTCGTTCTCCTGCGCGGACGTAGTAAATGGAATAGCCGCGCCAGTTCCAGTAGGCTCCCACCGCAGGGGCGATCGCAGTTTGCATGAGACCCATGTGTAAAGGAATGTAAACATTCTAGCGTTACCCCTGGGTTGACTCAAGCACGGTGGAGGGGACGGAGAGCAGCGCTGCACCGACCCCTGACGCCTATTCCGCTGGAGCAATCGGCGTGAGGACGATTTCCTCTTCGGATTCGCCCAGTTCCAGCACCTCCAGCAGTTCCATCCAGGCGTTTAGCACGTCGAGATTGTCGGGATCTTCGCGGCGCAAGTTGCCCAAAAGGGTCAGCGCGTCGTACCAGATGCCGTTCTCTGCGTACAGGGCTGCCCGGTCGAGCGGCGAGGCGCGGTCGATTTCGCTGGTGAGTTCGGCATCCAGCGCAGTCCGCTGAATCCAGCCTTCTACGAATACAACCTCGCCGCCGCAGCGAGTCTGGAAGTTCCACCGATACATGCGCCCGATTTCCAGGGCTGGCGCAGTTTCGGGGAGGGAAATTCCGATAATGCCGGGTTGATTGCTCAGAACAATGTCTTGTTTTCGGTAAATAATGCGGCGCTGATCGTCAAACAGCACAAATTCCGCTGGCTCATCGCTGGTCAGGGCGTAGGGAACGTAGAACCAGAAGGTGGGATGGGCGGCGGCAGTGAGGGCCCAGACGCTGGTGTACTCTCTGCCGTTGCGCCCAACCTCACGAGTGGACGGAACCAGGGCCGCTAGGGACTGGCATAGGGGCAGGTCGCCGCCACCTCGGCTGGCTCCGCCAAAGGGTCGCCCAGCGGGTGCGCCTGCTTCGGGCGGCAGCGGGGCCCGATAGCGATGACCACCGCCCCCGATTGCCCGGTCTGCACCAGGTGCGTCGCCAGCCGATTCATAGCGCTGCGCCACGGCCGGAGCAGCGGACAAAACCAGAACCGCAGCAGCAATCGCCGCAGACTTTAACCAAAACTTAGATGCATTCATGTCGGTGACCTCAACTCAAGGGGGCTAGTGGGGAGGCACGCAAATACAGGGGTTTGGGGGATGTGCAACCTCGCTAGAGGCTCCTGATTCTTCCCACAATATTCACTTCAGGAAATCTCTGCTCTTTTACGCAGCAAGACGAAAAGAGCGGGCTGGAGTTTCCTGACACTGGGTTTGGAGTCTTGGGAAGACTGGACTTTGCAGCCCTTTATTTGAACCGCTGACCGCGAGTCATGATCAGGATGAGATTGACGAAAAACAGGAGCGTCAGTTGCACTAGACGGTAGCGGTAGATCGTGACCAGGATGGCGCTGAGGCCAAAGGTCAAAACGGCCGGAACCAGCGGTATCCAGCCGCCCCAGAGAATTAGAATTCCCTGAGCGATCGCCCCCAACAGCAGCAGCCCCAGGGCGATCGCCCCTAATAACCGCCAGGGCGCTTTGAACAGCAGCACCAGCAGCCCGCCCAGCGCCGCCCACCCTCCAATCCACAGCATTTCTAGCCCGTGGGGCAACGTCCACAGCAGCGGCCGCTCGTTGAAAGCGGCACTAAGCAACTGGCTGGTCATCTGAGCCTGCACCAGTACCCCGTCCATTGTGGAAGCGATGGGCGTTCTCCAGATATCGGTCGATTGCTGCGGATCATGCGGAATGTATCCAACGATAACCACGCGATCCTGAAACAGATCCGGCTGCACGCGCTCACTCAGCACATCGCTGATTTTCACCTGCCTAAATGGACTGTCGTACAGCGGGCGCACGGTGCGGTAGTTGAGCAAGACCTGCGCCCCGCGATAGTCAAAATTGGGGGCTTTATAGCCGCCCGATCGCCGTCGCAAGAGCGGATAGGTGCGATCGCCCAGCTTCAGCACCTCCGGCGTAATTTCTACGGGAATCTGCTCGGCTTCTAGATACCGACTGGCAAGCAGCGTGCTGAATGCAAAGTCGGGTAGGCAGCCTGTTTCGTCCGACAGTTCTTCGCGCATGGCCAGCAGGTGGCGGCGCACCATTCCAGGCTGGGACTGCGGCTGGCTCGATGGGGATACGGCAGCACTCGCAACTGGACGGGGGGCGATTCCCCCAGGGATCGCTTCGCGAATCGCCCGCGCTTCTGCATTGATCTGGTGAACCTTCCGCTCTTTTTTGTCCTCAACAAAATCTGAAAACCCCAGCCGAGTTGCCGCAATGTCTGCTGGGGGAGCAATGCCGCCCTCGCCCCGCACGGGCACTTTGCAAACGCCGATGACCTTTGGATTTTCGCGAAACTGCTGAGCCAGCGACGCAGCTTCGGGTTTGATCGGCAGGTCACGATATAGGTCGATGCCGATTAACCGGGCACCGCTCTTGTCCAAGATTTCAATCAGGCGGTTCAGGTTCGCGTTCGATACCGAATACCAGTAGGGGCCAGACTGCTGCCCAAGGTCTTGCCGCTCTTGTTCGTCAATCGTGACAATCAGCAGGCGCGGGTCTTGTTCTTGCTCGGCGGGGCGCAGGCGCAGCATCTGGTCGTAGGTGGCGAGTTCGACAGGTTGCAGCCAGCCGAGCGATCGCCCCCCGATGACCACTCCTGCTGCCAACGCGCTAAGGGCGATCGCCATTGGTACGCGGCGCAGCCCCCGGCGCAGGCGGCGCTGCCAGACTTCGCGGCGATGCAGGCGGCGGCGGTGCAGGCGAGTAGCGGCGGCAGGAGGGGGACTGGGCGACTCTGCGGGTTTGGACAATCGCCCTAGGAGGGACTGCCAGGTGGGCGGGCGCTCTGCCGGGTTTTGGCAAATGACGGGCAGCCAGGTGGCGCAGAGAAACTCGTTTTCCAAGACCTGGAGTTGCTCTCGCGCCCGCCGCACCGAGAGATAGAGCGACTCGCCCCGCACAAACGTTCGCAGGAAACTGGTGAGAAATTCCTGCGCCACCCGGTCGGGCACAGGTTCCCGCATCACCACCATTTGGGGAATGTGCAGGTCGGCTAGGGCGCGGGCCAGCCCCAGCCCATCGCAGGAGTTGAAAATCGCCAGCTTGAGTCCCTGGGTGGCGGCGTTTCGCAGGGCATAATGCAACTCTTCAATCGTCAGGGAATCGCTGGGGTTGATGGCGATGCGCCCGGTGTCGCCGCCTGCTGGGTCTGTGGCCAGTTCGGTGGAACTGTGCCCCGCAAAAAACAGAATGTCCCACGGCTGATCCCAGAGGCGATCGCTCAGTTCTTTGCGGTCGGGTTCTACCAGAAAGGTCACGTCGGCCTGGGGTGACAGGTGCATCAGCAGCGTGCGATCGCCCTGCACGTCGATGCCCGCGCTGTTGCCCAAAATCGCCAAAATTCGTACCTTGCCCTTGGGCTTGGGCGGTTGCATCACCCGCTGATAGGTGGGGGCGCTGAGGGCAATTTCCAGGTGGGAATGCTGCTCAAATAGCTCTAGCAGATGCCACGGCAGCCGTTGCAGCAGCCGATCTTCCGTCTGCACAATCAGCCGCACGGTGTCAGTCGGCGACAGCGCTGCAAACCAAGTTTCGCGCACCCGCCGAAAGGATTCTGCCCGTAGCCACTCATTCAGGCGATCGCGCAATAGCCGGGCCGCCTGCTGACACGCCGCTCGACTCGCCGACCGCGACACATTTTTGATTTGATGGTCGGGCGCATTCAGCCGTGTGGCAATGCCCAACTGTCGATAGGCCATTTGCCATTGTTGATATAACGCCACCACCTCCGGCGCGGGCGGCAGTTTCCCCACCACCTCGGTTGTCAGTTGCATCGCCAGCCCTGAGGCCGCGTCTGTCTCTTCGCCGACCTGGAGCGTCGCCGGAAACCCCTGCTCAAAGCTGCCTTCACCAAATCGCAGCGTTACTAATTTGTCCACGGCTCTAAATCAAAAATGCTTCTGTTGCGGTCGTGTCACCCAAGGCAACTTGCACCCCAAAGGTTTCGCCAGAGACTCCGCTAAATTGCAGTTGCAGATAGTCTTCGAGCGTGGTGGACTGAGCCTCTAAAAAAACAGTGCCCGACTCGTCCAGAATGCGGAGATATACGTTTGGCGGCAGGCTGGAAGTGCCAGGACTGGGATAAAGCTGGACGCAAATATCGGTTTGTCCAGGCTGTGTGGTGCTGAGGCTAAGTTCCATGACCAGCGGCAGCGAAACGCCCACCTCCACCAGCTTGGCGCGACGCACAGCGGCATTGCTAAGCTGCCGAAAGGCATAGGCGGGGCTGAGCTGCTCTGGACTCAGGACGGCATCCACTGCGCTCCAGCCTGCGTCGATCGCCCCTTGCAGCCATCGTCCCAACTGGTTGAGACTGACTCCTGCCCGTGCCAGCGTCGTAGCAACCAGGGGATGCAGCAGCCGATCAAGATGATCCATCAAATCTTCAGGGGGCTGGAGATGAGCAGGATGCAGCGCTGGTGGGCCGTCGTCCCCTGGTTCCAGGGTGGGGGTAAAGCCCAGAATGGAGGCCTCGCGCTGAGATGCGTCAATGTGAACCGCGACATACCCGATGCGATCGCCCCACACTTCGGGCGGCACTGGGCAGGGCGCGGATACATTTTGAACAGGGCGGCATTCCAGTCGGCCCGCACCAATGACTTCCAAATCGGCAACGTCGGCCGTAAGACGGGCGATCGCATTCCAGCTATCTCCCCGCTCCAAGTCGGTGTCGATACCCATCATTTGTAAATAATCATTGACCACCCACACCGCCAGCGTATTGTGACGCACCTGTTCGGCTTTGGCCGGAGTTGGCTGCTGGCTGGCAAACTGTTGGGCAAGCTGTCGGGCCGCCTGCGGCAGGGGCAGCGTTAATGCGAAATCGTCAATCTCGGCGGTGTTGTATGTCATAGGGTCAGTCCTCGGGCAAGTCCTCCTCTACAGATATCCCTCGGACTCGCCAAATTTACGCAGCCGGGGCAAACACTGCCGCTGGTAAAAACTACTCAGTGTGGAAATGGGCAGCCCAAACTCGGCTGAGATCTCTTCCCAGCTTGCTTCTGGCGGCAGCCGTCGCAGCAACAGCGCCTGACAGTTCACCTCCGGTCGCCCCTTGATGTGGGTTTTCACCAAATCGCCACTGCCGTCCGCTTCTACCCAGTCCCGCACGTCTTGCAAAATAGGCGGCACGTCGGGATTAGCCGCCAGGTTATCCACCGGATCAATCAGTTCCCCTGTCTCGCCAGAGCGTGAGGCCATACCCCGGACAGCGGCCCGCCGAGTTTCCTGCTCTCGACCTTGAATGTAAAAATCTTGCAGCCGCCGCTTCAGATAGGCGCTCAACCAGGTCACCACGCTGCTCTGAGTGGGGTCGTATTTGCGGCCGGTCGTGGCTTCGCAGACGTTTTGGCAGAAATATACCCAGGTCTGCTGGAGCGCATCTTCGTAATAGGCGACATTCTCCCGCCACAGCTTGCGCGATGCCAGCCGGATCACCTTGGTCAAGGCCCGCTGACGCTGGGGGCTGCCAGGCGGGTGGCGACAGGCTTCGATGACCAGTTCTTGCAGTTCGTCCATCTCCGGGATCGGGGTTAAGGGCAGGGGCAGCAGCAAAAAAAGCGAAGCCCAGCAGGTTCACAAGTTGGCACATAGGAACAACAGCCCGTTGTAGACGCACCTAACCGATGAACCCACTACATAGGATGCTTTACTCGTATCACAGTTCTGAACGCGATAAAGTTCCAAATTCTATAGAGTTTGTTGCAGTTCACTCTCGGTTTTCTGGCGATCGCGCTCCGATGAAATCATCCTGAGCAGTAGACCCTGATTCCTGACGACCCAACTGGGCGATCGCCCCCATTAACCGCTCGACCAGCCCCAAATCCTTGTCGCCGGGGGAACGCTCCACGCCGCTGGAGAGGTCGATTCCGTAGGGATGGGCTGCTCTTAGAGCGTGCTGCACGTTGTCGGGCGTGAGGCCGCCAGCCAGCAACCAAGGACAGCCAGGGTCAAAGTCCCGCAGCATTGCCCAGTCGAGGGTTGCGCCTGTGCCGCCGTAGAGGTGGGGATGGTAGGCATCGAGCAAGAGTGTGTCAATGTGGGGCGCGTAGCGGTGGGCCAGGTCGAGCGTCGCAGCATCGCGCACCCGCAGCGCTTTGATGAGTTCGATGTGGGGCAAGGCCTCGCGCACCCGCTGGCAGCCGTCTGGCGATTCGTTGCCATGCAGTTGAACAGCCGTGAGTTGGGCGATCGCCACCACCTGCTGGATCTCTTCTAGGGGCGCATCCACAAACACGCCGACCCGATCCACCAGGGCTTCTGGCGGCAGCGCCTCGACGATTGCCCGAATTTGGGCTGGAGCCACATAGCGGGGTGACGCAGCCACGCAGATAAAGCCCAGGGCCGAAACGCCGAGTTGGGCGATCGCCCGTCCCTGGGCAGGCTGCGTAATGCCGCAGATTTTGACCCGCAGCGGCGCGGATCGCGCTAGGGAAAACTCAGCAAAAACGGACTCGGCGGGACTCTGCATAGTGTCTCTGCATAGTTTTGTATCGGTATTGCCCAGAACTGTTAACTCTTTCAACAAATTGTGTTTCGTCAAACCTGCCTCTCTAAAATCAGGAATGATTTTGCACTGCGTCTTGAGCGTTGCGTCTTGAGCGTAGTGCTTGAGATCGGCGAGTTCAAAAAAGGGGAGATTTTACATTGTTTCACGTTGCGTTTCACACTGCACTCATCGCTACGGCGACAACGGCCCCCTGGTCGATTAACACCGCAATTGTCATGACGGCGGCGAATCTGTTTGCGATCGCCATCGGCTATTACGCCATCCAAAAGCGCGGCGTTGGTCCGGCGCTGCCCGTCGAGCTACCCGCCATGTTTACGGGCTTTGGCTTGCCAGAACTGCTGGCCACCATGAGCTTTGGCCACCTGCTGGGGGCTGGGTTTGTGCTAGGCCTGTCGAATGCTGGGCTGCTCTAGCGCTGGGCCGCTCTAGTGCCCAAAAGTTCTACGGGCAGGAAACAAGGCGGCCCCGTTCAGGGAACATTCGCCGCCAGGGTTCTGCCCGTCCTCGGCCCGTATTTTTAGGACTTGATATTCTAGGACTTGATATCAGAAGCCATCCTCCAGGCTCATCTGTTTGCCAGGTCAGCCTAGTAGAATGAGAGCAAGCCTGACGGAACTGGCGCAAGTCTTAGCGGTTTATCGCAGTTGCAGAGAGTTGAACCAGAGAGCTGGATCAACGAGTTGGATCAACGCCTGAAAGCTTTGCTGACTTGTCTCAAACTTGCTTTCAGCCTGAATCTCATCTACTCCTCTCGCACAAGTGCTGCGGAGTCTTCACTCCCATCCCCTGCTATCAGCGTTAACGGTCTCCCAGGCAATGTCTTATCAGGCGGTGGGTTTTGCCGCCCCAATGCAGCCAGGAGGGCAGATGAGGGCAGGTTGGCGAGTTGGCTCGATTTTTGGCATTCCACTGCTGGTTGACTCCTCATGGTTCCTGATCTTGGGGCTGTTTACCTATTCCAACAGCCTGATGTTGCAGCAAAGCCCAGGCTATCCAGCGGGTGTTGCCTGGATTACGGGACTTGGGCTGGCGCTGGCGCTGTTTGGGTCGGTGCTGCTGCATGAGTTGGGCCATAGCCTGACGGCGCGATCGCAGGGCATCGGGGTCAACTCCATCACGCTGTTTCTCTTTGGCGGCATTGCGTCCATCGACCGGGAATCCAAAACACCAGGGCAGATGTTTCAGGTGGCGATCGCCGGGCCAGCCGTCAGCTTCGCGCTATTTCTGCTGCTGGCTGGGGCAGCCCAAGTACTTCCCACGGATACCCCCCTGCACCTCATTGCCACACGGCTTTCTGCCATCAACCTGGTGCTGGCGCTGTTTAACCTGATTCCGGGTCTGCCGCTGGATGGTGGGCAAGTGCTGAAGGCGGCGGTATGGAAGCTGACGGGCAGCCGCATCCAGGGAATGCGCTGGGCCGCCCGATCGGGACAGGCGCTGGGCTGGTTTGGCATTGCGCTGGCGGTAATGGCCTACATCCAGTCTCCCGCAGGCAGCATTAACGCCATCTGGCTGGGGCTAATCGCCTGGTTTATTTTGAGCAATGCCCGCGCCTACAGCCGCGTTTCGGATGTGCAGGAGGCTGTGGGCAAGCTGACGGCGGCGGACGCGATGACCCACGAGTTTCGCGTGGTCGATGCCGACCTCAGCCTGGAACGCTTTATCAGCGATTATGTGCAGCAGGAGGAAGCCTATCCACCGGCTTTCTATGCTGCGTCGGAGGGGCGCTATCGGGGTCAGGTCTTGGTCGAAGATGTGCAGCAGATCGAGCGCAGCCAGTGGAATCAGACGCTTCAAGAGATAGCTCATCCGCTTACAGAAATCCCTAGCGTTGCAGAAGCATCGCCCCTGTCAGATGCTATCAGCAAACTGGAAACCGAGACTTTGAAGCGGATTACAGTCCTCTCTCCGGCCGGAGCAGTGGCAGGCGTGCTAGATCGGGGCGACATTGTGCGAGCAGTAGCCAAGCAGTTGAATGTGCCTGTGCCCGATGCGCTGATCACTCGCATTAAAGAGGAAGGCGTGTATCCGCCGGGGCTGCCGCTGCCTGCGATCGCCACTTCGCTCAATGAAGACCGAAACGGTTAAAAAAATCGTAACCAATAGAAACATACGGGTTCACTATCCCTGATTTAGCAGCATCCCGCAGCATCGCTCAGAAAACCGCAGACTCTCCTGTGGCGTAATGAGTATGGCGATCGCCGCAGGTGTTGCTATATTAGTCTGTTGATACGGGTTGTCTAACGGAAACGTGCGATCGCCAGACTTGTGGCTACAGCGTTTGGCCAGCTTGTCTGTAGGTTGCTTCTACCGCTCTGTTATTACGGCACTCTCTTACACAGTTAGGTGCGCGATGTCCTCAAGAGAGCAAGGGTTTCGCAGCGTCTTGTCTAGCACACTAGCTTTAAGAAAGTTGTAGATAATTAACAGGTTTGTTACGCCTTTGCAGGTTCGTTTTGTTTTCCATTTTGTTTTCCATTGTTGAGCGAGTCATCGTTGCATGTCAGCATCGCACCCCAATCACCTGATCATCATCGAAGACAATAAGGGACGGCGAGAGTACGCACTAGAGGGCGATCGTTATTCCGTTGGTCGAGACCCAGCCTGCGACATTCGGCTAGTTTCTCCCTTTGTTTCGAGACATCACGCCACGCTGGTTCGCATGACGGATGACCAAGGTGGCTACTACTATCGCATCGTAGACGGTAATGGTAGGAGTAAGCCTAGCGCCAATGGACTACTCATCAATGGCAAAAAGCTTGCTGCTCACGACCTCGAAAATCAGGACAAGGTGGTGTTTGGACCCCAGGTTCAAGCTATCTACTACATGCTGAAGCGCGAGAATGTGGCAACTGTGCCGCCTGACGAGTTCGATATTACGCTGATCAGCCCCAATATGATCGACGAAGAGGGTGAAGGCGGTGCAGGCGCGGTAGTGTTCCCCGAAGACTTGGAAGACGACGAGCTAGAAGACAACGAAGACGACGAACTAGAAGACGACGAGCTAGAAGACGAACTGGAAACAGATGCGAGGTTTTCTTCAAGCTCCCGTCTGGCGGTCGAAGAGTAGTGCGGGATTCATGACCAACCCCACTGCTATCCTTCTGGTTTCTTGCCCCGACCAGCCTGGTCTCGTTGCCAAGGTTGCCAACTTTATCTATGCCAATGGCGGCAACATCATCCATGCCGATCAGCACACGGATGCTTCCGCGGGGCTGTTTCTCATGCGGATCGAGTGGCAACTGGATGGCTTCAACCTGCCGCGAGAAGTGATTGGCGTGGCCTGGAAGGCGATCGCCCAACCGCTCAATGCCCAGTGGGAACTGCATTTTTCCGATGAAACGCCCCGCATTGCCATCTGGGTCAGCAAACAAGATCACTGCCTGTTTGACCTAATCTGGCGACAGCGGGCCGGCGAGTTTGCCGCAGAGATCCCGCTAATCATCAGCAATCATCCGAACCTGGGGGCGATCGCCCAGCAGTTTGGCATCGACTATCACCTCATCCCCATCACCCCCGACACCAAACCCCAGCAAGAAGCCAAGCAGCTTGAGCTACTGCGCCACCACCGCATCGATCTCGTCGTCCTGGCAAAATACATGCAGGTCTTAAGCGCCGATTTCATCGCCCAGTTTCCCCGCGTGATCAACATTCATCACTCCTTCCTGCCGGCCTTTGCCGGAGCCAACCCCTACCAGCGAGCCTACGAACGCGGCGTAAAAATCATCGGCGCAACAGCCCACTACGTCACCCAAGACCTAGACGAAGGCCCCATCATTGAGCAAGACGTGGTGCGCGTCAGCCACCGCGACCAAGTCACAGACCTCATCCGCAAAGGCAAAGACCTGGAACGCATCGTCCTCGCCCGCGCCGTCCGCTATCACCTGCAAAACCGCGTTCTTGTCTACGGCAACCGCACCGTCGTCTTCGCCTAGTCCTTCCTGCTTCATCTCCATTTCTCTGCCTTCAAGTTCTCTGTCTTCAAGTTCTCTGTCTTCAAATCCCAACCCCGCCAATGCCCCACCGCATCTGTATTATCCTTGGCACTCGCCCCGAAGCCATCAAGCTGGCCCCGGTGATTCAGCGGTTTCGGGCCAACCCCGCCTTTGACACCCAGGTCGTGCTGACCGGGCAGCACCGAGAAATGGTGGATCAGGTGATGCAGTTGTTTCACCTGACGGCCAATCGCGATCTTGCCATCATGCAGCCCCAGCAAAGCCTGACCGACATCACCTGTCTCAGCCTGCGCGGGCTAGAGGCGCTGTTTGCCGAACTCAATCCCCAAATGGTGCTGGTGCAGGGCGACACAACAACGGCCTTCGCGGCGGCTCTGGCAGCGTTTTATCAAAAAATTCCAGTGGGCCATGTCGAAGCAGGACTCCGCACAGACAACTTATTTAACCCCTTCCCGGAGGAAGCAAACCGCCGCCTCATTTCCCAAATTGCCCAGCTTAACTTTGCGCCCACAGAACTCGCCGTGCAGCATCTCCAGCAGTCGGGCGTAACGGGCGAGATTCACAAAACAGGCAACACTGTGATCGACGCGCTGCTGACCGTAGCCGCCCGCCATCCCGACTGTCCAGTTCCCAATCTGAATTGGGATCACTATCGCGTCTTGCTGGCAACGGTGCATCGCCGAGAAAACTGGGGTGCGCCACTCCAGGACATTGCACAGGGATTTCTGGCAGTGCTGGACAAATTTCCCGACACGGCGCTGCTGCTGCCGCTGCACCGCAACCCAACTGTGCGAGAACCACTGACGGCGCTGCTGGGCGAGCATCCCCGTGTCTATCTGACAGAACCCCTAGACTATGCAGAACTGGTGGGGGCGATCCAGCGCTGCTATTTGCTGCTGACGGATTCCGGCGGTATTCAGGAGGAGGCCCCCAGTTTGGGCAAGCCGGTGCTGGTGCTGCGGGAAACCACCGAGCGCCCCGAAGCCGTGACTGCCGGAACAGCGCGGCTAATTGGCACGCGGCCGGATGATATCCTGGCGGCGGCCGCCAGCCTGCTAGGCAGTGCCGATGCCTACAGTGCCATGGCCAATGCGGTCAATCCTTTTGGGGACGGGCGGGCCGCTGAGCGGATCGAAGCCATCGTGCAGGACTACTTTCGTAGAACGACTGTCGCGTAGAGCAGCCTGTCTAGGAGTTGAATCTGAACCGTTGAAATTTGAACCGTTGAATCAATTTTCGCAGGCATAGGGCGCAAAAATCCCTCGGCAGGAAATTTTCAATCGAAAATCATTCAACGACAGAAGTCCTGCCCGATTAGGATGGAAGGAAGATTGCGCTTTTTTCCCGATTCCTCCATGGCCTCTCGCTTTCGCTTTGCTGTCATCAGCGATCCCCATATCGCGCTGCCCCACACCATTTGGGACAATCCCCATCGGTTTCATCTGGTGGAAGTCAGCGTTCCGGCGCTGGAGCAAGTTTTGGCAGCGCTGGCAACAGCCGATCTGGATTTTTTGCTGCTGCCGGGTGATCTAACCCAGCATGGGGAATGGGAAAACCACCAGTGGCTTGTGCAGCGGCTGGGGCAATTGCCCTATCCGGTTTACGTCGTGCCGGGAAACCACGACATCATTGCGCGGGATGCGGAGAAACGGGCGATTGGGCTGTCTGATTTTCCTCAGCTTTATCAGCCGTTTGGGTACACGGGCGATCGCCCCTATTACGCCCGCGAGATTTTGCCGGGAGTACGGCTGATTGGGCTGAACTCGATCGCCTTTGATGAAAACGGTGTACAGCTACCAACGGGCTGGCTGGATGAGGCACAGTTGCGCTGGCTGGCAGAAACGCTGGACACAGTGGGCGATGATCTGGTGCTGGTAATGGTGCATCACAACGTGCTGGAGCATTTGCCGGGCCAGGCTCGCCACGGGATGGGCCAGCGCTATATGCTGCAAAATGCGGCTGATTTGTTGGGGATCTTAGAGCCTGCGGGAGTGCGGCTGATTTTCACGGGGCATCTGCATGTGCAAGACGTGGCGCAGCACCGAGAGTTTTGCGAAATCACCACCGGTTCGCTGGTCAGCTATCCCCATCCCTATCGGGTGCTGGTGGCAACTCAGAACGACCAGGGATTTTGGCAAATTGAGGTAGACACGACTCGCGTCGAAGCTGTATCTGGCTGGGACGACTTGCAGACCTATTCGCGAAACTGGATGGGCGATCGCTCTTTTTCTTTTATGCATCGCCTGCTGACGCTGCCGCCCTTAGCGCTAGCCGATGCCGAAGCCAGGGCAATCGCCCCCCACCTGCGCCATTTCTGGGCAGACATTGCTCAAGGCGATGCCTGGTTCGACTTTCACCACCTGCCGCCTGCGGTTTGTCAGTTTCTCCACCGCTTTAGCGCATTGGATGCCAGCGGAAACTATTGCCCAATTGATAACCAAACCCTGCTGCGAATTTGAGCCATTCTTTCGCCTAGGAAATCAAGAGGCAGCCTGGGGAACGGCCTGATCGATTTCCACGAACTGGATCAGGTCGCGGCGCGGATCGACATAGGACACTTTCACATCGAGGCGATCGCCCACTTCCACGGTTCGGCTAAAGCGCATCGCCATCTCCAGTCCCAAATCTTCTAGCAGCACCAGCCCAAAGTTTTCATGCTCCCGCAGCCAGCGCAGCACCAGCGCCGGCCAGACTTCGTTTGCATTGCGCCGCAGGTATTCCAGGCTCCAGTAACGATTTGTCTGGCGCTCGACCTGCACCATTTCGTAAGTCGTGGAGCCGATGCCTTGCAGCAGTTCCGTCATTTCCTCTGGCGAAAAGGGCAGCGGATCGCCCTGCAAATGCGCCTTGATCTGAAAGTGAGCCAGCAAGTCGGCGTAGCGGCGAATTGGCGACGTCACCTGCACATAGACATCCAGCCCCAGACCCGCGTGGCGGATCGGAGTCACGCCCATTTCACTGCGCTTCATGCAGCGACGAACCGCACAGCCCCGCACTGGCCCTGGTGGCAACAGCATTAATTCCTCTTCAGGCGGGAGTTCGGGCTGTTCCTGCCCCCGAAACGGCAGCGGCAGGCCATGCGCCTCGCCATAGCGCCCAGCCACCTCGCCCGCCAGGATCATCATTTCTGACACCAGAATTCGAGAAGCGGATTCTTCAAACACGTCAATCCGAATTTCGTCGTCTTCAGTCACTTTGATGGACGATTCTGGCATTTGAATGCTGATCGCGCCCTGCTGCATCCGCCAGCGCTGCCGCTGACTTGCCGTTTGAAACAAAATTTCTAGCTCCGGCTCTGCCTGGATGCCCAGTTGCAGCATCTCATCTACGTCGTCGTAGGTCAGGCGATAGGTGGGCTTGATGAGCGTCGGGTGCATCTCGTAGGACTGGATTGCGCCATCCGCATCCACCAACACCCCAAAGCTAAAGGCATGACACAACTGCCCCTGCACCAAGCTCATCGGCCCGGTGGCCAGTTCTGGCGGAAACATGGGGGTCATACCCGTCGGCAAATACAGCGTAATGCAGCGCCGCCGCGCTTCCAAATCGAGCGCGTCGCCAGGTGTGAGCCAGCGGCTAGGGTCGGCAATGTGAACCCAGATGCGGTGCTGCCCGTCGGGCAAAAACTCGACGCTCAGACCATCGTCGATTTCCCGCGTGCTTTCGTCGTCAATGGTATAGACCTTGAGGTGAGTCAGGTCTAGGCGATCGCGGCTAGAGTCGGCGGGCGGGTCAATAAGACAGCGTTGGGCCACTTCAAGGACTCGGCTAGGGAACTGGATCGGAATCTGGCTGCGCCGCAGAAACAAATTCTCGTGAGGATGCCAGAGCCGCAGATCCACCAAAAGCTGAAAGGCTTCTTCCGGTGTTTCAGGACGACCCAGCGCCGATAAAACCTCCAGCGCCGGGGTACGGTGGCTGGCTTCTTCTCCTAGCGTAGCAAACCGCTCCAAGGCTTCTAGCCAGGGGCGATCGCCCGCTGCCCATTCCAGCGATTCGCCCGCCAAAACCTGGCGCAATCTTGCCAAAAAACCTTCCCACTCCTGCTGCCGCTGGAGCGTGACCGAAAGCTGATGCTTGAGTTCCTTTACCTGCGCTGCGGGACGCGGCTCGTAGCGATCGCCCTTCTGCTTGAAATAGAGGCGATCGTCCGACAGCAGACAGTGGGCAGCATACTGCAAGGGGGGGCTGTCATCGGAAAACAGCAGCCGCGCCATTCCCGCTGGGTCAACCGTTTCCCCATCCTCTATCAGCAATTCCCACGCCACTTCCAGGCTGTCGGGATCAAGGTAGGGCTGCACCTCTTTCAGAAAGGCGCTAATTTCAGACGGCTTATAGGTTTGATTCGCAACGGTGTAAGTGATGTCGCGGGGATGCAGCGTATGAGCCTGGCCTCGTTCATCGATCACCACCCACAGCTTTTTTCCCTCCGGGCGATCGACCACAGCCAAGCGACGCGGACGAGTAGCCCCCGCTCCGCCCTCGCTGCTCGGCCGAAATTCAACTAATGTTCCCTTGTCCATAGCGCCGTGGAATCAGGGGATGACGATGTTAAGGTGCGATCCAGTGTCTACGGGAAAGTATCCTGGGCAGCCCCAGTCAGGCCTCAATGACATAGCCTCAATGACATAGCTTGAGGGCGATCGCCCAAAGCCGAAACGCCTAGCCTTCCTGGTTCACAAACGGCAGCAGCGCCAGCAGCCGGGCCCGCTTGATGGACTGAGTGAGGTCGCGCTGTTGCTTTGCCGTTAGCCCGGTGATGCGACGGGGCAAAATCTTGCCGCGCTCGGTGATGAACTTACGCAGCAGTTCTACATCTTTATAGTCGATGGGATCTCCGGGCTTGATGGGAGACACGCGACGGCGGTAGTAGGTCATAGGAATTGGGATTCGGAGTTGTAGATAGTAAATAGAAGAGAGGGAGACTACTTAATCTCTTTGTGAACCGTGTGCTTGTTGCAATGCGGACAAAACTTATTCAGCTCGATCCGATTGGTGGTGTTCCGACGGTTCTTAGTGGTGGTGTAGCGTGACACTCCGGGCGATCGCTTGTCCGGATTGGTGCGGCACTCAGTACACTCCAGCGTAATAATGACACGAACGCCCTTAGCCATAGCGAGTCCAGTCCTGCTGAGTCAGTAATTAAACACAAACCCTTATTTTTTCATATCAAGGGCAAGATCGACAACTCTTTAGCGAGAACCGGACAAGAATTTTTGAGAGCCGAACCCAGAATTTGCCGAACCTGACCTGTCCTCGGCGTGCTGGTAAATGGTGTAGCTTAAGCATCACCGGGTTTACCAAACCTGGAACCCTAAACCTGCACCTCCCTCAATCTTCATGCTGCCTGTCCTCGAAGCCGAAACACGAATTCTCAGCCTGACGCACCCTCTAAATCCTCAAGATGACCTAGAGTGGGTGCTGCTATCGGCCGCAGCAGGGCGCATTCTGGCGCAACCCGTCAGCAGCCAGCTTGATTTTCCCCATTGGGACAATTCGGCAATGGATGGCTATGCCGTGCGGCAGGCAGATGTGGCCACCAGTTGCCCTGATGCGCCAACTGCTCTGACGGTGGTGGAGGAGATCCCAGCAGGATATCAGCCACAGCAGACTATCCAGCCGGGGCAAGCGGCGCGAATTTTGACCGGGGCCATGATGCCGCCGGGAGCAGATGCAGTGGTGATGCAGGAAGAAACGCAGCGAGAGGGCGATCGCGTCTACATTCTCTCTGCACCCACACAGCAGCAGTTTGTTCGCCGTCGGGGCGAGTTTTATCGGGCGGGCGATCGCCTCTTGCCTGCGGGAGTTCGGCTGGGGGCAGCAGAAATCGCCGTGCTGGCGGCGGCCCAGTGTGTAACGATTCCGGTCTATCGACGGCTACGGGTGGCCATTTTGTCTACGGGTGACGAACTGGTGTCGCCCGACCAGCCACTCCGTCCGGGGCAAATTGTCGATTCCAACCAGTATGCGCTGGCGGCGCTGGTGGCCGAAGCCGGAGCCGAACCGCTGATGCTGGGGATCGTGCCCGACCAGCCAGACGCTTTGCAAACGGCGATCGCCCAGGCGGTGTCCACGGCCGATGTGGTGCTGTCTTCCGGCGGCGTGTCGGTGGGCGACTATGACTATGTGGATCGCCTGCTAGAAGCTCTCGGAGCCAAGATCCACATCCGGGCGATCGCCATCAAACCCGGCAAGCCCCTCACTTTTGCAACGTTTAAAGCTTCCCAATCCCATCCTCCGACGGCCTACTTTGGCTTGCCGGGGAATCCGGTGTCTGCGCTGGTCACCTTTTGGCGGTTTGTGCTGCCTGCACTGCGGAAACGGGCGGGGCTGTCGGCAGGTTGGGGGCCGGCGTGGATCTGGGGGCGATCGCCTCACGACTTGAACGCAGATGGTAAGCGCGAAACCTATCTCTGGGGGACGCTGCGTGTGACAGAAGAAGGTCATGAGTTTTCCCAATCACCTGGCAGCTTTAGTTCTGGAAATCTCATCAATCTGGCCCAGACCAACGCCCTGGCACAGGTGCCTGTGGGACAAACCCGGATTCTCGCAGGCACTCCAATTCGGCTGATGCAGACGGGTGGAGGGGCGATCGCCTTTCCCTGAGCCACGTCAGCAGATCCAGCCCTTGGCGGAGCAGAAAGTATTTCCAAAAAGGAAACAGAATTCCCCTAATCTGTTTTCAGCCGTGCTTTCCGTCATCCGGAGTGCCAGATCCCAATTCCGCACATTGGCGGAGCAGGTTACGCTTTTTCCCCGGCCGGTTCAAACGGTAAAGCTCGTTACGCTGGAGTCACCCCTGAGGAAAATTCAAAACATATCTGGCACATTCCGCCATCTATGGCTAGAGTATTGATCTGAATCGGAATATCCAAGTTTCTGAATCAGACTTTAGCAACACCCTTGGGTGGGGCTTATCAGATTTCTATGACCAAAGTGGGGTTGAGGCGTACAAGTTTTGTGAGAAAGGCTACAATCAGGGAGTCTTGCAGTTAAAGTCTTGCAACTCAAGTCTTGCAGCTTAAGATTCCTGAGTTTGTTGCTAAGCCTCAACTAAGGCAAATTGGGAATGGGCAGGTTTGGGAAAGGCGCGTGCCGTAGGGCAGCAGAATCTGGAATTCATTGGCCTTCTCCCTCGGTTTCCTCCATTGCTTAGGTCTAGATGGATTGCTAGTTTGTCTAGAAACCGTCACTATTTCATTTCATTCATTACCTTCTGGCTTGACCAGTTTTTTTGACCTTTGACATAAGGAGCATGAGGAGCGCGGCATGACCCAGGCGAATGACGTACTCGAAACTGTTGACCCAACCGAGACTGATTTTGAATTCGTCGATGAGGGTGACGACGGGCGTGAGGATGTCTTTGATATCCAGCCGGAAGATGAAGCTGAGGAAGACGACGAGAAGCCAGCAAAGGGCCGCTCTCGCCGCCGAACTCAAGTCAAGAAGAAGCACTACACCGAAGACTCCATTCGTCTCTATCTTCAAGAAATTGGCCGCATTCGCCTGCTGCGGGCTGATGAGGAGATTGAGCTAGCTCGGAAGATTGCAGATTTGCTGGAGCTAGAGCGCGTTCGGGAGCGGCTAGTGCAGGACTTGGCCCGCGAACCCAAGCACGCCGAGTGGGCAAGTGCTGTTGAGATGGAGTTGCCTGCATTCCGTCATCGTCTTCACGTTGGACGGCGTGCTAAGGACAAGATGGTGCAGTCCAACCTGCGACTGGTGGTGTCCATCGCCAAGAAGTATATGAACCGGGGCCTGTCTTTCCAGGACTTGATTCAGGAAGGCAGTTTGGGTCTGATTCGGGCGGCTGAAAAGTTTGACCACGAAAAGGGCTATAAGTTCTCGACCTACGCCACCTGGTGGATTCGTCAGGCCATTACGCGGGCGATCGCCGACCAGTCTCGCACCATCCGCCTTCCGGTTCACCTCTACGAAACGATTTCTCGCATCAAGAAGACAACCAAGCTGCTGTCTCAGGAAATGGGCCGCAAGCCAACTGAAGAAGAAATCGCTACTCGTATGGAAATGACCATCGAGAAGCTGCGGTTCATTGCTAAGTCTGCTCAACTGCCGATTTCGCTGGAAACGCCGATTGGTAAAGAGGAAGATTCTCGCTTGGGTGACTTTATCGAATCGGACGGCGAAACGCCTGAAGATCAGGTTTCCAAGAGCCTGCTGCGGGAAGATTTGGAAGGTGTGCTAAGTACCCTCAGCCCGCGTGAGCGTGACGTGCTGCGTCTGCGCTACGGCTTGGATGACGGTCGCATGAAGACGCTGGAAGAGATCGGGCAGATCTTCAACGTAACCCGTGAGCGGATTCGTCAGATCGAGGCAAAGGCCCTCCGCAAGCTGCGTCACCCCAACCGCAACAGCGTGCTGAAGGAATATATTCGCTAGGCAGTGTCTTAAAACTTTCTAGGTCGTTGATTGCCTTGAGTCGATCCCCCTGAATCCCCCTTAAAAAGGGGGACTTCCAGAGTGGTTCGACCAGGCTCTCCCTTTTTAGAGGTGCTGAGGGGGGCGATCCCCCTAAATCCCCCTTATTAAGGGGGACTTCTGGAGTGGTTCGGCTCGGTTCCCCCCTTTTTAAGGGGGGCTAGGGGGGATCGAAGGGATTTAAAGCGCGCCCTAAGATCATCCGCGCCTTGTCGGTGAGCCGAGGCGCTGAAGAACTAATATGCAAGGGCTGACATCATCGTGTCGGCTCTTTTTTTGCTTTTTTGTCGTTCGGCAAACAGAGTCTAGGGTCGGGAAAGCTGGGTAAATGAGTGCTGGACTGACCATCCGAGCATAGGATAGATCCAGGATTTACGCGCTGCGTCGATTCTGAACCCATCGTTTGTTTTTTCAGATCTCTGTTTTTTCAGATCTCCATGCAAGTTTACGTTTTGCTATTCAACGCCGGAACGGAGAATGAGGGTATCCACACGCTCAAAATCCAGGAGGGCGATCGCAACGTGGTGCTGATGTTTGAGTCGGAAGACGACGCGACGCGCTACGGGCTGATGTTAGAAGCGCAGGATTTCCTCAGTCCAGCGGTGGAATGCTTTGAGTCGGAAGAAATCGAGGAATTCTGCGAAGGGGCGCATTACGAATGTGTGCTAGTTCCCGAAGGGACGCTGGCGCTGCCGCCAGAGACGAATGTGGAAGAACTAGACTGGAATCCGGAAGACGATGGGCGATCGCCCCATCCCAAGTCCCCCGATTCCGAAACATCGTTAAGCACCCTCTCCGATGCTGAGCTAGAGCGGATTCGACGGCAGCTTGAGGGCCTGCTGTAAGAGGGGACATTGAGCGGCCCGAGATAAGCGGTTTACGAGGGTTAATTCGCCTCCGTCGATGAGGCTTGGCCAATTCGCCTCGGCGATCGCCCGTTATGTGCTGAACGTTTATTTGAGTTTGCTGATATGACCGATTCCCCACCCTCCCAAAGTATTCCATCTGGCGATAGTATTCCGTCTGACGATTCACAAAGCGATCCCTACGGAAATCGGGGCCACCTGCTGACCGAGCAGGCCAACCCCGCCAGCCACTCCCTCGATCAGCTCAGCACGGGCGAGATCGTAGACCTGTTTAACCAAGAAGATGCGCGGGCGATCGCCGCTGTAGCTGGGGCACGAGAAGCGCTAGCAGCAGCAATTGACTGTGCGGCGGCGCGGCTGCGACAGGGTGGGCGACTGTTTTATGTGGGCGCGGGCACGAGTGGACGACTGGGCGTGCTGGATGCGGCGGAGTGTCCGCCCACGTTTTGCACCCCACCGGAGCTAGTTCAGGGCATCATCGCAGGGGGAGCAGGGGCGCTGATTCGTAGTTCCGAAGACCTGGAAGATCGGGCGGAAGATGGCGCAGCGGCAATCGCCCATCACCAGATTCACGCCCAGGATGTGGTCGTGGGCATTACCGCAGGCGGCACCACGCCCTACGTCCACGGCGCACTCCGAGCAGCACGACAGCGGGGCGCGGCCACGGTATTTTTGGCCTGCGTCCCTGCGGAACAGGTCAGCGCAGAAGTGGATATTGACATTCGCCTGATCACCGGGCCCGAAATTCTGGCTGGCTCAACCCGGCTGAAGGCGGGCACGGCCACCAAACTGGCGCTGAATATCCTCTCGACGGGCGTAATGGTGAAGCTGGGCAAGGTCTACGGCAACCGCATGGTGGACGTGGCGGTGACCAACAAAAAGCTGCACGACCGGGCCCTGCGGATTCTTACTGATCTCACGGGGCTGAGCCGTCCCGACGCGGCGCTGCTGCTAGAAAACAGCGGTCGTCGCGTGAAGTTGGCGCTGCTGATGCACTGGGCAGGCGTAGATGCTGAAACGGGCGATCGCCTGCTGATGGAGCATGGCGGGAATTTACGGATGGCGGTGGCGAGTGTAGCGGAGTGAACGTGAGTTGCAGGTCAGGAGGATGCCGCATGTTCTGAGAGGGTCAGAAACGCGCCGCCGTGAAGAGATCTGCCGTGAAGAGACAGGGGTTTCTTGCCAGTCCGCATCGCTCACTCGCTTCAAAAACGCTGTAGGGTGATTAAATAAGCAAAATCGCCTAGCAAAATTGCTTAGTAAAATCGCTAGTTGAGCGTTCTATCCCTCATTCCTAAAGTCTGAAAATGCCTCTCACTGCGCTTATTCTGACGGCGGCGATCGCCATCCTCGGCTGGGGCTTTTATCGCGCTCGTCCGATGGGACAGGTCGGCATTCTGGCCTGGCTGCAATCTCTGGTGCTGATGCTACCCTGGCTGCTGTTTTTTGGGCTATTTACTGTCGGCGTGTATCTCAATCTGGCGGCGGTGCTGCTGCTGATCGTAGCTTCTACAGGACTCTACATTTTCCTGGGACGACGGCTGCGAACCCTGGCAGCACAGCAAAAGCGGGCACAGGGCGAGGCAAATGCCGCCGCAGAAGCGCGATCGCCCCACCTCTCCTCGAACCCCGCAGAATCCTCCCGCACTGACGAGGATACCCAGGCCACAACCGCTGAACCCCAAGCGCCCCCTTCCGCAACGGACACTGCCGAACCCGCCAAACTCCCCCCAGAAGACCTGGCCGCCATCCGCGAGATTTTCGGCATCGACACGTTTTTTGCGACGGAAACCGTGCCCTATTTAGACGGCGCAATTTTTAAGGGAAACCTCCGGGGTGAGGTCGCAGAAAGCCATGCAAAGCTGTCGGAACGACTGAAGGCGCGAGTGGGCGATCGCTATCGGCTGTTTTTGCTGAGTGGGCCCGATGATCGCCCCACAGTGGTAGTTCTCCCGGCTACGGCCGATCCCAGCCCCACCACCCCGCTCCAGTTTGGGCTGGCGGGTGTGTTGGCGATCGCCACGGTTCTCACCTGTTTAGAAACCGCTGGACTGCTGCAAAGCTTTGACCTATTTGCAGACTGGTCAAAGTTTGGGCAAGCCCTCCCCATCGCGCTGGGGTTGCTGCTCATCCTTGGAGTTCACGAACTCGGTCATCGTGTTGTAGCCCGTCGTTTGGGAATCCGCCTCGGCCCGCCGTTCTTCATTCCCGCGCTCCAACTCGGCTCCTTTGGCAGCATCACCCGATTTGCGTCGCTGCTGCCCAATCGCAAAGCCCTGTTCGATATTGCTGTGGCTGGCCCGCTGGCAGGCGGTCTGCTCTCGTTTACAATCCTGATTCTTGGTCTATCATTATCCCATCAGGGTAGCGTCTTCCAAATTCCATCCGAGTTCTTCCAGGGTTCCATCCTGGTAGGCACGCTGGCACGAGTCGTTCTGGGCACAACCCTTCAGCAATCTCTGGTAGATGTACATCCGCTAGTGATTGTTGGATGGATCGGGCTGGTGATCACGGCAATTAACCTGATGCCTGCTGGGCAACTGGATGGCGGTCGCATTGTGCAGTCGATCTACGGGCGCAAAACGGCTGGACGCGCTACGGTAGCAACCTTAGTGTTGCTGGGCTTAGTGTCTCTCACAAACCCCCTGGCGCTGTATTGGGCCGTGCTGATTTTGTTTTTGCAGCGCGAGCTAGAGCGCCCCGCCCTCGAAGATCTATCGGAACCGGATGATGCGCGGGCGGCATTGGGTTTGCTGGTTTTGTTTTTAATGGCGGCAACATTGCTGCCCCTTACGCCAGGATTGGCAGGTCGTCTGGGCATTGGAGGCTAACGCATGTCATTGACCCCCCCAGTTTTGCTGGTTCTCGATATCAGTGCGCTGGCCAGCAGCACTCCCAAGGAGTGGATTGAGTTTTCGCGCATCGGCTCTACATATATTCCTCAGGCCGTCTATGAGGAAATGAAGCTGCTGTTCGACCGCTCTCCTGATCCTGATCTGGAGGAACTTTGCAAATCTTTCAATCATTTTTATCCCCATAGCGGCTGGACGATTACTGAAGCCCACGCACACCATCCATCGCTAGCAGCGGCTGGGCAGGCATTGACTCGACGGGCCCGCATTACGCTGGCCTCTGCCCGCTGCGCCTATGCTTTGGCGCTGTCTTCGCCGGGGCATTTGGCGGTGCTGGTCACGAATGATCAGTCATCGCTTCAGCGGATCTATCAGTTGCCTTCGACCAATTTATGCGCGATCCGCACATCGGAGTTGCTGCAATGGTGTCGGGCAGGGCAACGCCCGGTAATGGTCAGCCAGAAGATGCAGCAGCTTCGGGCAACCAGTAGTGTCGCGGCCGCAGTGACCACCAACAGTGGTTCTGTGCGAACCAGCCCGACTCGAGTTCACCCTGGCACTTTGAGTACCCCGCCGCGATCGCCCTCCATGACCGCCCGCCGCTACGCCCAGCCGCCCTCCCGCCCCTCTCGCAGCAGAGTTCGAGCCGACAACAGCCTGCCCGACTGGATTACGCAATTGCTCTCACTAGTCCTCGCCTTTGGCGGGCTTGCTCTGGCCGCCTGGATTATGTGGAGCGTCATCCACAATACCGAATGGCTGGCTCCGCTGCGGCAGCCGCTCGACCCGACGCAGCCCACGCCTCAGTAAGCTGCTTAAGCTTGCAGAATCCGCAAAACCTGGCCGGTTTTAGAGCATCGTACCCCTGTCTGACCTCCTAGTCTGCTCCTTTCAATCTGCTCCTTTCAATCTGCTCCTGGAGCCTTAACCGAAAATCAGCCCGTCTCGGCATCGTTGACGCGGCGAAGTTGCACCACGTCGCTCATTTTGCGGATCTGGGTAAAGGTGCGCTCTAGCTGGTTGTGGTCGCGAATGTCGATACCGAGGTTGATCACCGCCGTCTGGCCAGGGAAGGTTTTCACCTGAGCATTGCGAACGTTGATGTTGTAGTCGCTGAGGCGCGAGAGGATATCCTTTAGCACGCCTACCCGGTCGATGACTTCTAGCTGAATTTGTACTGGATAGGTCTGGGCGCGGCTGCTGGTGGTTTCGGCTGCGTTCCAACTGACGGGAATGAGGCGATCGCCCGGTACGCTGTCTGTATTCGTGCAGCCCTGACGGTGAATCGAGATGCCCCGGCTGCCCTGCGTCACCACCCCAATAATCGGCTCCCCTGGAATCGGCGTACAGCAGCCCGCCAGATGATACAGCAGCCCTTCCACTCCTTGAATTGGAGAGTCATGCGTTTTGGGTGCGGGGCGCGGGGGCTGCGGCGGCGGATTGAGCAGCAGCGCCTCTTCCTGCGCCGTCGTAGCCACCGGAGCCACAGGCTGGAGTGCCTTGGTAGCATCCCGCAGCCGATTCAGCACATGATTAATCGTTACCTCGCCATAGCCCACGGCCGCCAGCAGGTCTTCCGGCGTTTGATAGTTGCAGCGCACGGCTGTCACCTGCATTTGCTCCGACTTCAGCAGCGCCTCAAACCCCTTTTTGCCCAGTTCCCGCTCCAGCATGTCGCGCCCGCGCTGCACGTTCTCCTCCCGATTCGACCGCTTATACCACTGGCGAATCTTGTTGCGGGCCCCCGGCGTTACTACAAAATTCAGCCAGTCCAGCGACGGATGGGCATTTTTCTGGGTAATGATTTCCACAATGTCGCCATTCCGCAGCACCGTATCCAGCGGCACCATGCGACCGTTGATCTTCGACCCAGCGCAGCGATTGCCCACTTCGGTATGAATCCGATAAGCAAAGTCTACCGGCGTGGATCGCTGCGCCAGAGGAATCACGTCGCCCTGCGGCGTAAACACATACACATCATCGTCAAACAGGTTGGTGCGGACGCTTTCTAGGTATTCCTGCGCGTCCTTGAGGTCGTTTTGCCAATCCAGCAGTTGCCGCAGCCAGGTCAGCTTTTCGTCGTCGGGGCTGAAGCGCGTCGCCGTAGATTTGCCCGTTTCCTTATACTTCCAGTGGGCAGCAATCCCGTATTCCGCAATGTGGTGCATTTCTACGGTGCGGATTTGAACCTCGACGGGGCGGCCGCCATGACCAATTACAACGGTGTGCAATGACTGGTAGCGGTTGGGCTTGGGCAGGCCGATGTAGTCTTTGAAGCGACCAGGGATTGGACGAAACAGGTTGTGAACCACGGCCAGGCTGCGATAGCACTCGTCAATCGTGTTAACGATAATGCGAACCGCCGTGATATCAAAAATTTCGTGGAATTCCTTCTGCTGCCGCTGCATCTTTTGGTAGATGCCGTAGAGATGCTTGGGGCGACCTTTGAGTTCGACGCAGTGAATGCCCGACCGCGTTAGCTCTTGGCGCACGT
This sequence comes from Thermoleptolyngbya sichuanensis A183, assembly GCF_013177315.1. Taxonomy (NCBI): domain Bacteria; kingdom Bacillati; phylum Cyanobacteriota; class Cyanophyceae; order Oculatellales; family Oculatellaceae; genus Thermoleptolyngbya; species Thermoleptolyngbya sichuanensis. Next base: position 193,522 of record NZ_CP053661.1, read on the forward strand.
CCTCTACTGTTGTTTCCAAATAAGACTCGCGATCGCCCCGTTTTTCGCTCACCAGCGCCTGCATGTCGCGATAGGCTTCCGGCTCCAGATACTTGAAGGCGAGATCTTCTAACTCCCACTTAAAGCGCCCGATCCCCAAGCGATTTGCCAGCGGCGCAAAGATTTCGCGGGTTTCCAGAGCAATCTGGCGGCGTTTGGCATCGGGCAAATGCTCCAGGGTTCGCATGTTGTGGAGGCGATCGGCCAGCTTCACCACGATCACCCGGATATCCTGTGCCATCGCCATGAACATGCGGCGAAAGTTTTCGGCCTGGCGCTCGGTTTTGCTCTCAAAGTTAAACTTCGACAGTTTGGTTACGCCCTCCACCAGGCGGCTCACTTCGCTGCCAAAGCGTTCCTCCAGTTCTTCAACCGTAACCTCTGTGTCTTCGACCACATCGTGCAGGAACCCGGCAGCGATGACAGCGCTACTGCCTCCCAGATCGCGCAACAGCCCTGCAACAGCGATGGGATGGGCAATGTAGGGTTCGCCGGAGGCCCGCTTCTGTCCCTCATGAAGCTGGTAGGCAAAATTGAACGCATCGCAGACGACCGACGCATCCGAGCGGGGATTGTCGGAACAGTCGCCTGTGACCGGGCAGGCATGAGAAATCAGGCATTCTCGGAGCCAGTCGGGCAGTTCAACGTCGGTGGGTAGCGTGAGGGTTGTGGCGTTCATGAGGCAACTCCTGACAGGAGAAAGGGAGTGTGGATACGATTCAATCGCCCTGGCTAGGGGAAAGTGCTGGAGGCTAGGAGCCTGAAAACTCCCTGTGCGATGCGATGGATTTTAGCTATTAAACTGTTCGAGGGGAACTTTTGGGAAGAGATCTGGCAATTGAAACCGTAAATGGGGTGTCTCTCGGTTGAACTTTCTGCTGAGCGCTTGAGATAAATTGCCAGAGAAGTTGTTAGAAGTCGTTAGAAGTGGTTCAGTCCTGATTTCCTAAGCTAGCCCCCTAAGTTGCACAAATACTTCACCAGCTAAGGTGTTTGCGAGGCGGCACTTACTTATTAGTTACGTTTATTAACGAGATAGACCGGACTAATAAAAGCGTTTCGGTGGAGATCAGGTGAAAGATTTATGAGAGATTCTAAAAGCTTGCAGATATGAGGAAAATACTGTCAGATTGAGGCGCAAGTTCGCTCAAGTGCACCACTTGGCTTAAGGTTGTGAGCAAAGGTGGTGAGTTTGAGTGGGCTATTTCTCTACTATATACAGAATTCTTAACATTCGTTTAAGAATTCTGGTAGGAGTTGCTACATTGTCATGGCTTTATCAGAATGGGAGTCTTGCCGTCCAGTTTACGAAACCCTGCGATCGCTCTCTTCCTCTATGCTGGCACAGGTTTCGGGCGCTGCGGAGTCCCCTGCGGGGGTGGCTGATTTGCGCTTGTTATTCCAACAATTACAGACGCAATTTCAGCAGCAGGTTTTGACGCTGGATACGAGCAGGCTAGATGGGGCGATTCCCTCCCTCCACACCGAAATGGCAAAGCAACTGCGGCTATTGAACATGGACCTGATGTTTTTGCAAACGGCGCGGCAGCCCGAAACCGCACGGCAGCGAACCGAGCAAATGGGCGATCGCCTGCGCCTGCTGATGCGCTATTGTGATGCTGTTTTGGGAGAGGAGGCGTGATGGACTGCCTGAAGGATCGGGGCGTGCAACTGGTAGATGTGGTGCTGCGGGGAAACCTGCCCGCTCAGCAATGCCCCGTGTGCGAGGGCTGCTGGATTGCGCCAGAGGATTATCACGACTGGAAGCAGGGTCAGCCCCAGCCCCTACCCGAAACCGTGAACCTGGAGGCCGCCGCCAACCATCCACCCGCCCCGCTGGACGTGCGGACTGCCCTCTGTCCCGACTGCGGCGGTTTTCTGTCGCGGGTGAAAACGGGCGCAACGATGAACCCGTTTTACGTCGAGCGGTGTCCCCAGTGTGGCGGCATCTGGTGCGATCGCGGCGAATGGGACGCACTCTCCGCAATGGGCATCAGCGCCATCATCGACCAGTTGTTTTCTAGCGATTGGCAAGGCCGAATGCGAACCCGCGAGATGCTGCACCGAGAGCGCCTGGCCATGATCGACAAACTGGGCGAAGACCTAGCGCTACAAGTCTTCGCTCTGGCCGAGCAGCTTGAGCATCACCCCAATGGAGATTTTGGAGTGGCGTATCTGATGCGGCGGATTGGGGGCAGCGAGGCGGGGCTGGAGTGAGCGCATGACCTACGCCTTTCCCAACTCCTTTTTCTGGGGCGCTGCGACCTCGTCTTATCAAATCGAAGGGGCGATCGCCGCTGAGGGCCGCAAGCCCAGCGTGTGGGATAGGTTCGCCGCAACGCCGGGGCGCGTGCTGAACGGGGATACGGGGGCGATCGCCTGCGACCATTACCACCGCTTTCGGGAAGACGTGGCGCTGATGGCAGACCTGGGAATCAGGCACTATCGCTTTAGCATCGCCTGGCCCAGAGTGATCCCCAATGGACGCGGCGCGGTAAACGAAGCAGGCGTGGACTTTTATCGGCGGCTGGTGGATTGTTTGCAGGAACAGGGGATCACGCCCTACGCAACCCTGTTTCATTGGGACAGCCCCCAGGCGCTAGAAGACCGCTACGGCTCTTGGCGCAGCCGCGAAATGGCACAGGACTTTGCAGAGTATGTGGCGGCGGTGGTGGAACGGCTGGGCGATCGCATTTCCCACTGGATCACCCTGAACGAAATTGCCTGCTTCACGCACCTGGGCTATGGCGTGGGCCAGATTCCTCCCCACGCGCCGGGAACCGTCGTCGCCACGCCAAAAGACGTGTGGCAGACCTCACACCATGCGCTGCTGGGGCACGGGCTGGCCTGTCAAGCCATCCGCGCCGCCTCGCCCATTCCCTGCACCGTTGCGCTAGTGGATAACTACGCCGTCACCGTGCCACTTGCCGAAACGCCAGAACACATCACCGCCGCCCAAGTCGCCTTTCACACCGCCTGGGCCAACGGCGGCATTCTTTTTCCAGCGCTCACCGGAGCCTATAGCCCCCTGCTTCTGGAGAAACTGGGAGCCGACGCGCCCGATATCCAGGACGGCGATTTGCAAACCATCTGCCAACCGCTAGATGTTCTGGGGCTGAATGTCTACTCCGGCAGCTACGTGCGGGCGGCGGATAACGCCGACGGGTTCGAGACGCTGCCCTTTCCCGCCAGCTATCCCCGGCTGCACATGCCCTGGCTATGGGTCGTGCCCGACGCGCTCTATTGGGGCGTGCGCCACGTCAGCGAGGTGCTGGGGCATCGCCAACTGTCCATCTGGGTGACGGAAAACGGCTGCGCGGTGGAAGACGTGCTGACAGAGCAGGGAGAGGTGCTGGACTGCGATCGCATTCTGTACCTGCGGCAACACCTGCAAGCCGCCCACCGCGCCGTGTCCGAGGGCTATCCCCTGGGCGGCTACTTTGTCTGGAGCCTGCTGGATAACTTTGAGTGGGCCTGGGGCTATGATCGCCGCTTTGGGCTGACCTATGTGGATTTTGACACCCAGCAGCGCATCCCCAAAGCCAGCGCCCGCTGGTATGCCGAGTGCATCCGGCAAAATCGGGTGGTCTAGGCAGGGTAAAATCATCTTTTGCAAATCTGCCTTGCAACCGGGCACAAGATTCGGGTAAAAGAGCCGAATGTCGCCCACCCACAAGCGCAGGATTCGGACACGCTGCCTATGCCGTCGGCTTATGTCATTGGGTTGGGGAAATCGGGCATTGCCGCCGCTCGGCTGCTGCATCGGCAGGGCTGGCAGGTGACAGTCAGCGACTCCGGCAGTTCCGATGCCCTCCGGTCGATGCAGCAAACCCTCCAGGCAGAGGGCATTGCCGTTCTGCTGGGGCATCGCCTAGAGCCAGACCCCATCCAGATGCAGCAGATCGTCGTCAGCCCCGGCGTGCGGTGGGATCTGCCCGCGCTGGAAACCGCCCGCGCCCTTGGCATCGAAACCATCGGGGAAATGGAACTGGCGTGGCGATCGCTCTCCAGCATTCCCTGGGTCGCCATCACAGGCACCAACGGCAAAACCACCACCACCGCCCTCACCGCCGCCATCTTCCAAACTGCTGGGCTAAACGCGCCCGCCTGTGGCAATATCGGCTACGCAGCCTGCGAGGTCGCGCTAAATCTCGCAGGGGAAACGGACAGCGCCCCCCTCGATCATCCCTCCAACCCAAGCTCCCAACATCCAATATCCAACATCCAAAATCCAAAATCCCCCGACTGGATCATCGCCGAAATCAGCAGCTACCAAATCGAGTCCTCCTCTACCCTCGCGCCGCGCATTGCCCTGTGGACAACCTTCACGCCCGACCACCTCAGCCGCCACTATACGCTAGAGAACTACTACAGCATCAAGGCTTCGCTGCTGGCGCGATCGCCTTTGCAAATTTTCAACGGCGATGATCCCTACCTCCGCAGCACCGCCGACCGCTGGCCCAACGCCTGCTGGACGAGCGCGGCAGGCAAGGCGCATCTGCTGGGCGATCCCACGCGGGGAGCCTATGTAGAAGACGGCTGGGCGATCGCCCTGGGAGAGCGCATCGTTCCCATAGACGCGCTGAACATGGTGGGCCCCCACAACACCCAAAACCTGCTGATGGCGGTGCTGGCGGCGCGGCTGGCGGGTATCGAGAAGGGGGCGATCGCCCACGCGGTTGAAACCTTTCCCGGTGTACCCCACCGCCTAGAACACATCTGCAACTGGCGGGGCATCGACTTTATCAACGACAGCAAGGCCACCAACTACGACGCGGCCCAAGTGGGACTGGCAGCCGTGCCCGCGCCCGCCATCCTGATTGCAGGCGGCGAAGCCAAAGACGGCGACGACACCGCATGGCTATCCACGATTCAGCAAAAAGCCGCCGCCGTTTTGCTCATCGGCAGCGCCGCCGAAGCCTTTGCAAAACGCCTGGACAGCATTGGCTACTCGGACTACGAAATCGTCGAAACGCTGGATCGCGCCGTAGAGCGCAGCGCCGAACTGGGTCAAGCGCTGAATGCCCAGACCGGACTCCGCACTGTCCTGTTTTCGCCCGCCTGCGCCAGCTTTGACCAATATCCCAACTTCGAGGCACGGGGCGACCACTTCCGCACGCTGTGTCTGGCGCTGTAGCTCTGGTTAGAGGATCACTAGATGACATGGGGGACGCTGACTTGATGATCGCGACTATATTTGAACGCTAAAAGCACGGTGGCTGGCTTGGCGATCGCCCCCCAGCCCCGTCGTCTATTCAAGAGAGTCCTGGCAGATCTAGACAGGGCCTAAAATGAAGCCAGGATCGATTTGCTCCCTGCCGCTTACAATCCATGATTCAGACCCGGCCCCGGTTTCTCAGCTTTGAAGAGTATCTGTCCTACGACGACGGAACGGAGAAGCTGTACGAGCTATTTAATGGAGAGCTAGTCGAAGTGCCGCCAGAGTCCGGAGAAAACGTTCAAATTGCGAATCGGCTTTTTCTCGCGTTTGCAATACTCCTAGGCACAGATCGAGTCCGCGGGCACGGGCTGGAACTGGAAGTGCGCGGGGAGCCTAAGAATCGCTATCCTGACTTGACCATTCTTCGAGAAGAACACATTCAGCTTCTCAAAATCCGCAACACGATTCGGCTGAACATGGCTCCGCCGCTGCTGGTGGTGGAAGTCGTCAGCCCCGGAGACTTGCAGCGCGATCGCGATTACGTTGCCAAGCGATCGCAATATCAGGACATCGGCATTCCTGAGTATTGGATTGTCGATCCACAGGACAACACGGTCACGGTTCTGACGCTGCTGGAGACTACCTATTCCCAGGTGGAACGCTTTCAGGGAGAAGAGGTTGTGCGATCGCCCCAATTCCCTGACCTGCAAATCACCAGTGCACAAATCTTTGGCTCTAGAGCCGATGGCTGAGCAATCTACCGATGGCTGAGTAACCTGGGAAATTAAGTAAAGCGCGAGTCAGGCACGAGTGAAGTGCGATCGCCCTAGGGAACCGATTCAGTGGATTCAGTGGACGCGCTGAACCGTTATCCCTCTGCAACCTCCTCTACTCATCGGGTTCTCGCTCGATGGGGTTCGTAGAAAAATCCATTGGTTCTGCATCGGGATCGGGCGGCACCGGGCTGAATGCAGGACAATAGCCTTCTGGTGTGACTTTGAAGCCAAAGAGGGATGAGGCCTGGCTCCAGCAGCGCTGCCCCCGATAGTGGATGCAGTTGCCGCAGCATTCGGTTCCTGGCAAAATGTCCGGCTCGTCGCCGCGATTCAACAACTCTCGCTGAGACACGCCCCGCAGCACCAGGCTGTCGCCCTGCCAGCGCACTTCCACGATGCCCGTGTCGGCAAAGGACTGCCAGCGCGGGTCGGTGAGCAGCACCGGGGGCAGCGTCACCAGTGCGCCGTCTTCGTACTCGGTTAGTTCGCCTTCATACTGCGTTTCGGGCGCGGCGGGCTGAAGGAAAGTTTCGCCCACAGGCAGATCGACGCGCATTCCGGCCAGCGGCGTGTGCAGGTGATAGCGGTTTTGCAGCTCCTCCAGGCTGGCCAGGTCAGCCAGATAGTTGGCCGGGCCATGCACCAGAACGACGTGCTGGGGCCGCAGGTTGTGGATCAGTTGGGTAGTGCCGATGCCGTCGCAGTGTTCGCCTAGCAGGTAGGTGTCGAGAGTAAGGCGACCCGATTTGAGGAGCGATCGCAGCGATTTGGAGGCTTGAATGCGCTGCTCGGTGAGCGTGTCGATCGCCCCTTCGCGGCCTGGCTGCCGGGGCACGAGCAATAGCCAGGGCAGCAGACTAGCGTGGACGTATTGGCTGAGTTCGGTGTCGTAGTGAGTCAGCACGATGGCAGGCGTGGGGCCCGACAGAGCGATTTGCCGCAGCCCCGGATCGAGCGGCAGCCGTCGCACATGGGGGCGAATGCGTTCATCCCAAAATAGGGACTGGTGTCGCGCAAAGTTTTGTACACTGCTGGGGAAATGATGCAGCAGTTCCAAATAGGCATCGCATCCGGCGGCAATGCGCTCGTCTACCCAGATGTCGATCGCCCGTCCGGTGAAGTGGTGATGGCTGCGGAGGAGGATCAGCAGTTCCTGCCCCAGTCCCAGCGTAGGCACGGGAAACAGGACGGATTGTGAAGCGGCGATCGCCTGATGGATGCGCTCTGCAAGCTGGTTTTCCTGCTGGCGGCGGTGGGGAAAGCGGGCCGTGCCATAGCTGCCCTCGGCAATCAGCACATCGGGCTTGAGGCCGCGCAGCTCCTCCAGCGGCAGCCCCTCCGCCAGCCGCGAGTTGGACAGTAGAAAATCGCCCGTATAGAAGACGGTGTAAGTGCGCTCTGAGGTGGCGTAGGTGAGCAGGAACGCTGCGGCCCCCGGCAGGTGTCCAGCAGGAATCAGTTCAGCGCTGAGGCCATCGGCAAATTCGACGGGCGATCGCCAGGGCAGCGCATGGCAAAAGTCTGGCACGTCTGGTTCATCCAGCCAGTTCAGCGGCAGCAGTTGGGCCGTCACCTCGCTGGCATACACGGGCAAATGGGGAAACGCCCGATGCAGCGCTAGCAATCCCCGCGCATGGTCGCCGTGGGCGTGAGTACACAGCACCAAATCCGCAGGCGGCTCTGCTTCTGCCGTCAGCGCATCAATCTGTTCTAATCCACAGTCCAATAAAATCCGATGAGGCCCCATCCGAACCAGCAGACAGACCCCTTCATCGGTGTTTCCTACACCATAGGGCAAGCATTCAAGTTCAGTCACGGCTTCAGCGGGTCGCGTTTCTTGCTCATGAGGAAACCGCAACGCGGCCAGGCAACGTGCGGGGCTGGGGGGAGCCAAGAGAGCGGGAGCAGCGCTCCGAGAGTGCGGTCAGGGTGCGACTTAGTGTGCAGAGCCGTTGCCGTGATAGTTGTCTGAATCGTAGAAGCCGTTGCGGGTGCCGAAGAAGAGACAGGCCGCAATAAAGACCGGCGTAATTCCCAGAAGAATGAGTTTAACGTCCATTTTTTTTAAACCTCGTTTGCGGTCTAGTATAAGGCTGAGACGAATGAAATCAAGGGTTGTTAGAGTTTGTTTAAGGTTGCTGGCTGGGTTGGGGAGGCACGCCCGTTTGCCCCCAAACCCCCCATTTGCCCCAGATCCTCCGCTGAGCGGTGCAACCCTTAGCCAGATTCCGTGGGGTTTCGCCAGCCTATTTTCATCCTACTGTTTAGCACCTGTTTAGTGCGAGTTAGTGCTAGTGCGAGTTAGTGTTAGTGCGAGTTAGTGCGAGACAAACTGCCTGTGCGATCGCCCTCTTCTGCCCCTCTCAAATCGTCCCAGTTGCCCGCCGTGATCACCCCCGACTGGCTGAGCCGCTGCGCCACCCAGGTCGCGCCCGATCTGCTGGGCTGTGTGCTGGTGCGCCAGTTGCCCAGCGGGGAAATCCTGCGCGGCGTAATCGTGGAAACTGAAGCCTACACCCCCGGCGACCCCGCCTGCCACGCCTATCGCCGCCGCACGCCCCGCAATGCCGTCATGTTTGGCCCGGCGGGCTGGGCCTATGTGTATCTCATCTATGGCATGTATCACTGCTTCAATGTGGTTACCGATCTGGATGGCGTGCCCAGTGCGGTGCTGGTGCGGGCGCTGGAGCTAGACCGCCTGCCGCCCGGCCTCGACCTTGGTCGCCACAAACTGCACCGCGTGGCGGCGGGGCCGGGTAAGCTCTGCCGCGCTCTGCAAATCGACCTCAGCCTGACGGTAACGCCGCTGGCTCCGGGGCAGGGGCTATGGCTGGAGGGGCGATCGCCCACATTCCAGACCCAGCTTGATGCAGGACAAATCTCCTTCGTGCAAACCACGCGCATTGGGCTGACGCAAGGTGCAGACCGCCCCTGGCGCTGGTACGTTGCCGAAAGCAAAGCCGTATCGCGGCGATAGGAAGCTAATCCCAGAAAAACCCAAATACCCCAAATAAAAAATCCGCTGGAGATGTCTGAACAGAAATTTCCCCAGCGGCAAACCCTTAGCTAATTTTTAGATTTTGGATCGGCGATTTTGGATCGCCGGTTTTGGTGGGTCAATCCAGAGTTTTGCTAGGCTTTTGGCGATCGCAAGTCAAGCCTTATTCAAGAGAATTTAGCTCAGCCGTTAGGCAAAATCCGCCGCTGTAATTAGGCTTCTTTGCACCCCAACCAGAATCGCCAGCACGTCGTTTGTGCCCCGCTGCTGAATCAGCGTATTGCCCGCTTCGTCTCCCTTGCCCCGCACCATCCGCACCTGGCTAAAGTTAATCCCCCCTGCCAGCCGCAGCTTGTCGATGCCGTCTTCAAAGTCCATAATCCGGTCTACATCTGGCCCCCTCCGCAGCACGAAGACATCTGCACCGGAGCCGCCCACCAGCGTATCGTTCCCCTTGCTGCCATCCAGCAAATCCTTGCCGTCATTGCCGATCAGGAAATCGTTGCCGCCCTTGCCCAGCAGGGTATCGTCGCCCGCGCCGCCGATCAGCGTATCAGCAGTTCGCTTGCCGTTTAGGACTTGTCCAGGTATAGGGCTGCCGGGGCCACCCGGACCGCCAGAACCACCCGAACCGCCGGGGCTGCCACTTGCAGGACGAACCAGAACGTAGACCATTGCTGTATCTGCTAGCCCTGTGCCGTCTGTCAGGGTGTAGGTGAATCGGGCCAGACCGCTAAAGCCCGCTGTCGGCGTAAAGACGACGGTTCCGGCAGTCGCGTTGAAGGCAGCCGTGCCATTCACCACGCCGCTGACCTGGGTAACGCTGAGGGAACTGTCGTCTGGGTCGGTGTCATTGGCCAGCAATTGGCTGACGTTGATCGTCAGCGGTGTGCCAAAATTCGTCTCAAAGCTGTCGCTCTGGGCCTTGGGTGGGTTGCCCTGCAACGCAAACAATTCAAAACCGAAGCCGCCGTTGGTTCCTCCAAAAACCAGCTTGCTCCCAAAAACCTCAAAGTCGCTATTGAAAGGATCCAAACCGCTACTTGCTCCCGGATTGAGATCGGTCACCAGTTTTGTGCCTGCTGCCGTGCCATCGGTCATCCACAGTTCCCGCCCGTGGGTTCCGTCGGTTGCGGAGAAAAACAGCTTGTTATCAAAAATCGTGAAGCTGAAGGGGGAGGAACTGCCAATACCAGGGTTAATATCCTTTAGCAACATCGTGCCCGCAGCCGTGCCGTCCGTAATCCATAGCTCATAGCCATTGGTGCCATCGTCTGCGGCAAAGACTAACTTGTTGTTAAAGACGATGAAGTTGTAAGGATCAGAGCTACCGCTGCCGGGGTTGATATCTCTGAGCAACGTGGTGCCCGCAGCCGTGCCGTCGGTGACCCAAAGCTCACGACCATTCGTGCTATTTCCTGCTGCAAAGAACAGCTTGTTATTGAAAACCGTAAAATTGTCAGGTAAGGAAGAACTAGCGCCAGGGTTAATATTTGCAAAAAGCTGGGTGCCCGTAGCTGTGCCATCTGTTACCCAAAGCTCATAGCCATTGATGCCATCCTCTGCCGTAAAGAACAGCTTGTTATTGAAAACCGTAAAATTGCCAGGTGAGGAAGAACTAGCGCCAGGGTTAATATTTGCAAAAAGCTGAGTCCCTGCGGTTGTGCCATCTGTTACCCAAAGCTCATAGCCATTGGTGCCATCCTCTGCCGTAAAAAACAGCTTGTTGTTGAAAACTGCGAAATTAGTAGGCGAGGAAGAACTAAGACCAGGGTTAATATTTGCAAAAAGCTGAGTCCCTGCGGTCGTGCCATCTGTTACCCAAAGCTCGTAGCCATTGATGCCATCCCCTGCCGTAAAAAACAGCTTGTTGTTGAAAACCGTGAAATTGTAGGGGAAGGAAGAATTAGCGCCAGGGTAAATGTCCTTCAGGAGCGTCGTGCCCGCAGCCGTGCCGTCGGTGATCCAAAGCTCACAACCATTGGTGTCATTATTTGCCGTAAACAGCAGCTTGTTGTTGAGGACGTTGAAATAGTAGGGGTAGGAATCGCCACTAATGTTGATGTTTGCAAAAAGCTGGGTGCCCGCAGTTGTGCCGTCAGTGACCCAAAGCTCACGACCACTGGTGCTGTTCTCCGCTGAAAAGAACAGCTTATTGTTGAAGACTGTGAATTCGTAGGGAAAGGAGTTGTTTGTCCCAAGGTAAATATCTTTCAGTAGAGAAACTGAGTAACTCATAATCTGTCCTCTCAGGCGCAGTAATTGGGGGGCTTGCCTGCGGTTTCCTGCAACTTTTAGAGATTGGCGTGTGTCGTAAATAACATCAGAGTCATCAGGACACACAGCCCTATCGCACAAGGCGCAGGAAGAGCCTTGCTCCAGTAACCGGGGGGGCATAACCTATCCGAATTTTCACGCAGCAGGTTTTTCCCTCCGGAGGAATTCCGGAGGGGTGATTGTATATTTTTGTGTTAGCCGTACTGACGATTTCCCGTATACTCAACGGGTTCTGGCAGGCAGTGAGGCGGTGATGGGTTCTCTCCTGCGTTTTATGCCTGATTCGGTGGGCGAGTATATCTACTGAGCAGTCTTGATACTAGAAAAACGTAAGCTACAAGACATCCCGATGGACAACCTCAATCCAGAAGCCCTCGTCAACTGATGGTGGCTGAAAAAAACTAGTTACATGGTGAAAAACGTCTTCTGTATCAAACTGTGACCGCTCTGGATTGGTTTCCCTCCGCTTCCTAATTCCCTCTAGGCAAGTCTCGTCATCAACATCAAGGTATATCAACTTATGAGGTATGTTTTCAGATAAAAGGATCTCTTTGAACCATGCTCTTTGATTGACTGTGTTTGCTGGGAAGTCCATTACTACAGAAATTCCAGCCTTAATTATGCTTCTTACATGATTCTTCAACACGGATCTTAGCCGCCTTGAGTATTTTACATAATCATCAAAAATTTTTATTTCTTCAGGATAAATAGTTGATAGCCACTCATCCTCCGACAACAAAATGGCGTTTAGTTCTTTAGCAATTTTGCAAGATAGGGTGGATTTACCAGACCCCATTTTTCCGCAGAAGAATATCAAAGTTCCCATCTGGTTCATTTCTTCTTCCTCGCATAACGGTGAAGGGTCGTCCTAATTTGGGCACCTCGAAAAATTCAATCTTGATTGAGAATGACAAGGATATTTCAACGATTTACGTCCCAAAGATTCGCAACAAGGCAATTAATTGAGGTGCCTACATCAACAGCCTAATTCGCAACAGAGTCCGGCGGACATAGCCCTCTGCCTTCCTCGATGGCGGTGTAGACGCAGCCTGCGTATTGACCGGCGGGCGTGCCCGATGGCGTGAACACCATAATCGCAGCGGAACCGGAAGCGTCGCCATGCTTCACTAGCAGGTCATTCCCCAAGTAGCCGATGTTGATCAAATCCCGCATCGGGTAGGTGGTGAACTCATCCTGCAACACCCGCTCGCCTGGAACCTGCACCCGGTAGAGGGCGTGGCCCCCGCCTTGCGGGTCAATCACAAACACAGCGCTGAGCTGCGTTTCGACGCATTCTTGCAGAATTACGCCGACGGCTACGTTGCCCGTTTGGGGGTCAATGCCAACAGAGGGATGGAATCGTTGCCCGTTCAGCGTTTGCTCTGGCTCAATTTGCAGCTTTTCGCAGTTCACGCCGTCCAGAACGCGCACGTTCATGCTGTTTGCCGAAATGGTTTGCGATCGCCCTTCCGAGGTGAGCCGGAGCTGAGTGCCGTCTTCGCTAATGCGAACGCGAGTGCCGCCGCGCTGCCCGCCTGCGATGGACATCTGGGGCAACGCCAGGGCGATCGCCCCTGCGCCAGCCACCAACCCCGCCGCCATCGTCATCCAAAAAACCTTTTTCATCAGGAACTTCCTTTTTCAGAAACACACCAGAGAAATAGACACAATCTGCCTGACGTAAGTTGCGGAAAATCCGAAATATTTTGTGGCGATATGTTTCAGCATCCGTTTCAACACCCATACAACTTCAGCATTCAGCATCCATACAACCTCGGACTTGCAGCGCTAATTTTGGGCAGCCAAGGCGCAAGGCTTGATTCTAGGGAACCTAGCCCCTAGACTGAGTGGGACTGCATCCCCTATCTGCCTCCCAGCCATGTCCTCTGCCGATTCTGCTAACTCTGCCGATTCTGCCAACTCTGCCGATTCTGCCAACTCTGCCGACTCTGCCAACTCTGTTGACCTGGAACGCTATGCCGAACAGGCAGCCGCCCTGATTGGCCTGCCCATTCCCCCCGACTGTAAACCTGGCGTGATCGCCAATCTAGAACGCACCGCAGCGATCGCCCAGTTGGTCTTAGAGTTTTCCCTACCGCCAGAGGCAGAGAGTGCGGCGGTGTTTGTGCCGATTGGAGGCGGGCCGGGTGGCGTGACGGGGTAATGGCGTGACGGAGCCACCTGGCAACCCCAACATCCTGTCCCCCAAGCCCTCTAAAATCACCTATGTTCGACCTTTTCGATGCTGATGCAACTGCGATCGCCGCTGCGGTTCGTGCCAAAAAAATCACTGCCGAGACTGTGGTGACGGCTGCGCTGACGCAAATTGATGCGCTGGATGGCAAGCTGAATACTTTTACCAACGTGCTGCGGGAGCGGGCGCTGCAAGATGCGGCGGCGGTGGATCGGGCGATCGCCGCTGGGCAAGATCCGGGGCCCCTGGCAGGCGTGCCCTTTGCGGTCAAAAACCTGCTGGACATTGCGGGCGTAGTTACGCTGGCAGGCTCCAAAATCAACCGCGACAATCCCCCAGCCTCGACGGACGCGGCAACTGTGGCCGCCCTGCGAAAGGCAGGGGCCGTGCTGCTGGGCGGGCTGAATATGGACGAATACGCCTATGGGTTTGTGACGGAAAACAGCCACTACGGCGCAACGCACAATCCTCACGACCTGAGCCGGGTAGCAGGCGGATCGTCTGGCGGGTCGGCGGCGGCGGTGGCGGGCGGGCTCGTGCCCCTCGCGCTGGGGTCAGATACAAACGGATCAATCCGAGTTCCGGCAGCGTTTTGCGGCATTTTTGGGCTAAAGCCGACCTATGGACGAGTGTCCCGCGCTGGTTCTGCCCTATTCTGCGCCAGTCTCGACCACATCGGCCCGTTTGCTCGCTCGGTGCGCGATATTGCCCTCAGCTTTGATCTGATGCACGGGCCCGATTCCCGCGATCCGGTGTGCAGTCCTCGACCCCCTGAGCCAACCTTGCCGCAACTGGGCCAGGGCATCGACGGATTGCGGATTGCCGTTGCCGACGGCTATTTCGCCACGGGCGGACAGCCAGAAGTGTTTGCGGCGGTGGAAACGGTCGCCCAGGCTCTTGGCGCAACGAAGCGCGTTCTCTTACCTGAAGCTCATCGCGCCCGCGCCGCTGCCTATCTAATTACCACCTGCGAAGGCAGCAATCTGCACCTGCCGAACCTAAAGACGCGCCCCCACGACTTTGACCCTGCCACGCGCGATCGCTTTTTGTCCGGTGCGCTTATCCCTACCAGTTGGTATCTCCAGGCGCAGCGGTTTCGACGCTGGTATGGCGATCGCCTTGCGGAACTCTTTCAGCACGTCGATCTAATCCTTGCACCCAGCACTCCCTGTGCCGCGCCGCTCATTGGGCAAGAAACCATGACGATTGGCGGGCAAGAAATGCTCACCCGCCCCAACTTGGGATTGTATACACAACCGCTTTCTTTCATTGGGCTGCCGATCTTATCTGTTCCCGTGCAGCAGTCGGGCGGGCTGCCTCTCGGCGTGCAGATTATCGCCGCACCCTACAATGAATCACTGGTGCTCCGAGCAGGCGCGTTTTTGGAACAGGCTGGTGTGGTAGCGGCTCCGGTGGCACGGGTTTAAGGAAGCTTACCCAATCTGCAAAAAGTGGATCAAATCGGTTGTTGCCATTGCCGCCATCGAGTGTGGAGTTCGATAGCGCAATTCCTGTACTGCTGGGATTAGGAATGCGCTCTGTGATAACTTTAGTTTGGACTAATGGTGAAGAGGAAGGCAGTCAATGAGAAGCACCGACTGCCGTAAGGTCAATGAAGTACAACCAACATTGACCCCATGATTTTCAACGAACTTCAGCAATTTCGCCAAACGTTGTATGCCAGCTTGGGAAACGCCAGAGATGCCCTGTTTGATCTGATGGATGCCGTGTTAGTGAGTGCGTGCATCGTGTCGTTTGTGAGGCTATCGCAGAGTCCTGTCTTTCGTCGCCAGTGGTCGAGCACCTATGAAGCGTTGCGCGATAGCCGCCTACCCCGATCAAAGGTGCTGAAGCTGTTGGTGCAGCAGATACCGACTCAGCAGCAACCGTTGTTGGCAGGTGATGCGAGTCGGTGGAACCGTCCTGCTGCCAGGCGTTTGAAAGACCGCACCTTATCAGGCAGAACAGGACATGCCCCGATAGCCGGACAAAACTACAGTACCTTAGCCTGGATTGCTGAAGACAGGGGCAGTTGGGCATTACCATTGCGGCATGAGCGCATCACCAGCTTTGAAACACCCGCCAGTAAAGCGGCATTCCAACTCAAACAAGTGACTCGGCAGTTAGCGGTGCGTCCGTTGGCGATCTACGACCGAGGGTACGGCAATGCCAGTTTTGTCAACCAAACGGCAGGGATTGAGGCAGACTTGCTGCTGCGGGTTACATCCAATCGATGTGTCTATGGCGCGCCCCCAGCGTATCGAGGGCGAGGCGCACCTGCCAAGCATGGACATAAGATGAAACTCAATGACCCTGACACTTGGAGTGTCCCGGTCGAAACCGTTGAAGTCGATGATCCCAACTGGGGACGAGTGCGGGTCAGTCGTTGGAGTGCATACCATTTCCGCAAATCCCCCAAACGGGCAATGGAAGTGTTGCGCGTGGAGGTGCTGGAGACACAGAGCAGCACGCGACGCTTGGCTCCTTTGTGGTTAGTTTGGCTGGGTGAGCAGATGCCTCCGTTAGAAACCCTGTGGTTGCACTACCTCCGTCGCTTTGCCATTGAACACTGGTATCGCTTTGCCAAGCAGAGGCTATATTGGACACATCCCCAGTTCAGTTCTGTATCGGCAACCGAACAGTGGAGCAGCCTGATGCCGTTGCTCAGTTGGCAGTTGTGGTTAGCGCGAAAGGACTGTACTGACCACCCCTTGCCCTGGCAGGCACCGCAAGAAACGTTGACTCCGGGTCGGGTCGCACAAGCGTTTGCAGGCATTTTGGCAGCGATTGGCACCCCTGCTCCTGCGCCTAAACCTCGTGGTAAATCGCCAGGACGAGGCAAGGGGCACAAGCCAACTCCTCGTCCCTGCTATCCGATGGTCAAAAAACGAGCCTCGAAACGCAAGACATCCGAACAATCCCTGAACAGTCCGGTTGCAACAGCAGCTTAACTGCGAGCAGGATTGTATCCAATTCCTTAAGTTCAACTGTTATGAACGGTTGAGCAGATTCTTTATGGCATCCTGTTGAGCATTATTGTGATGCCAGTTAGTCCAAACTAAAGTTAGTCCAAACTAAAGTGATAAAACTCCGGGCAGCAATGGTGAAGGTGTCGTCGCCCTCGCCGCCGTGCAGCGAGCTAAAGCGCACCCCATTGGCTATCGAAAAAATCCCATTGGCAGCAGCGGACACCTCCAGGCGATCGCCCCCTGCACCGAGTAAAATTCCGCTATTCAGCACGCCACCTGCGGTAGGATTGCCCGCCGGGTTTGTGACGATCGTTTGTGCTGTTACCGTATCATTGCCGTCAAAGGTTTCGATCCGAGCGCGGGCGATCGCGGTTCCAGTCGTTTCGGTTTCACCTGGATCAACCGTCTCCAGCGCTACACCCGCCGCGAACACATCATCAAACGCCGTTCCCAGTAGCAGCCCCGTGAGCTGACCCATACCAGCACCTCAGGTAAGGATAAAAATAAGTGATCCGAGATTGCGAACTCTAGAAATAGGTTCGGTCTTGAGAATATGCGCCACAAAAACCGCCAGAGCGCAAGCTCCCCTATATTCTTTCCTAAACTGCTATTTTGGCTACAAAATCGTCGTATTTCTTTACCAGCCTGTGTTTCAGAACACAAGACGGGCAAAAACGCAGGTGGAGAAAATCTGAAGAGCGGCAAACTCATTCGCCTATTGCCCGCCTATTGCCGATTTAGCGACCCGTCATCGTTTCAGATAAGCCAGCATAGAGTCGCCTTCTATGCTCTTTATCCCAAGTAAGGACGTTAATGGTTTAGGGTAGAAGTTTAAAACAGAAATTTAAAACAATAAAACCCCGCATTGCTGCGAGGTTTCATCTGATCGGAGCGGCGGGATTCGAACCCACGACCCCTACTACCCCAAAGTAGTGCGCTACCAAGCTGCGCTACGCCCCGATACAGTTTGAGGGGATACGCGAAACGCGCTTAACAAATATAGCACGGGAAGTGGGGATGGGTGCAAAGGGCTTTTGGGGCAATTGGGTCAAAATTTTTGGGACAACCTTGGGCGCGACAGGCATCCCGCCTTGAAAATCGCCGCAGATCGGGTGAATCCGTCTCCTGCGGAACAGCGGTATGATCAAAACTCTGGGAAAGCAGGACGACCCTCTCACCCCCCGGCCTTCTTGACCGTGATGCAACAACCTAAAACAACCTTGGGAGCGTGCGTGTGACTCAAACAAACTGGGATCTTTTAGTAGAAACCGATCCGCTAGTGGCAGGCTTGATTCAAAAAGAGCTAAAGCGCCAGCAAGACCATCTAGAGCTAATCGCCAGCGAAAACTTCACTTCAGCGGCAGTGCTGGCGGCACAGGGGTCTGTATTGACAAATAAGTATGCCGAAGGGCTGCCGGGCAAGCGCTATTACGGCGGCTGCGAGTTTGTGGACGAAGTGGAGCAGTTGGCCATCGATCGGGCAAAGCAGCTTTTTGGCGCGGCCCATGCCAACGTGCAGCCGCACTCGGGCGCACAGGCGAATATGGCGGTGTTTCTGACGCTGCTGGAACCGGGCGACACGTTTATGGGCATGGATCTGTCTCACGGCGGACACCTGACCCACGGTTCGCCTGTGAACGTGTCGGGCAAGTGGTTTAAGGCGTGTCACTATGGCGTAAACCGCGACACCGAGCAGCTTGATTTTGACGAAATCCGGGAGGTGGCGCTGCACCATCGTCCCAAGCTAATTATTTGCGGCTATTCGGCCTATCCCCGCGTGATTGATTTTGAGAAATTCCGGGCGATCGCCGATGAAGTGGGAGCCTACCTCCTAGCCGATATTGCCCACATCGCCGGCCTCGTTGCCACGGGCCATCACCCCAGCCCCATTCCCTACTGCGATGTTGTCACCACTACAACACACAAAACCCTGCGCGGCCCCCGTGGCGGCCTCATCCTCACCCGAGACGCGGATCTGGGCAAAAAGCTGGACAAGTCTGTTTTTCCGGGAACCCAGGGCGGACCGCTGGAACATGTCATTGCGGGCAAAGCTGTGGCCTTTGGCGAAGCGCTCCAGCCCAGCTTCAGCACCTATTCAGGGCAGGTGATTCAAAATGCTAAGGCAATGGCCGCCCAACTCCAGGCACGGGGACTGAAACTGGTGTCGAACGGCACGGACAACCACCTGATGCTGGTTGATCTGCGCTCAATTGGCATGACGGGTAAAGTGGCCGACCAACTAGTGAGCGGTGTCCGCATTACCGCCAACAAAAACACCGTCCCCTTCGACCCCGAATCGCCCTTTGTCACTAGCGGTCTGCGGCTGGGTTCCCCCGCCATGACCACTCGCGGCATGGGCACGGCAGAATTCACCGAGATTGCCAATATTATCAGCGATCGCCTCTTACACCCAGAGGACGAAAGCGTAGCCCAAACCTGCCGCGATCGCATCGCTGCTTTGTGCAGCCGCTTCCCGCTTTACCCCCATCTCAGCGCTCCAGTGCCCGCCTTGGTGTAACCCTATTCATGAAATACCCGGCTGCTTAACACCAAATCGAATCTTAATGCTAAATCAAAACGGAGGTGAGTGGTGATACTTGCCTCCGTTTTTGATGCCCCTTTTTGAAGTTTGATATTTGCTTGATTCACCCGATCATTTGCAGGCGTTCGGCACTCCATCGGGCGTATTTGACTGGATTGAGTCTGACTGCCTGACACAAGTGGGCAAAAGGCTTGAAATCTCGTGAAGGTGAGTGGGAAAGGGTGAGCTGATATAAGACGCTGAAATTTGCGTGGCATCAAGGAACCGTGGGCCGTCATCACCGATGAGCCATCTTCCCTCGATCCCCTCTGGCAATATGCCCTGCGGTTCCGAATCGAGGAGCTATTTCTGGATTCAAAATCCGGGGTCTTTGAACTAGAAGCCTCCGGTATCCGCTCTGCTCAAGCGCTAGAACGCCTTTACCTAGTTGCGGCTGTCGCCATCCTCTATGGCATTACCCAAGGCATGGCTATTCAACTCGACGGTCTCCGCACTCAGGTTGACCCTCATTGGAGTCGGGGCATTAGCTATCTCAAAATCGGTCTCCGCTGGCTCAAGGGGGTGGTCAACAAAGGGCGACCACTGCTCACGCCGATTGCCCTCTTTAGCATTGACCCTGAACCCTGTTTTGCTTCTAACCTGAACCCTGTTTTGCTTCTAAGTAGATAGACCAGATTAAAAAACAGATCCTGAACCCTGCGCCGCCCGCGTAGCGGGCGGCGCAGGTTTTTTGGGTTTTATATTTATTAATGTCCACCTACTTAAACCAGATGAAGCCCAGTATTATGGCCGTATCTGGTTCTCTAGAATCCAGTCCATGTGCTGTCAATTACCCCCCTGGGAGGCTGCCTAAAGATGTGTCAGGCAGGCAGGTTCGAGGCTACTTGCCGCTGCACAACTTCACCGTTAGCCCTCAGCGCCCTGGTTCTGTCAGCTTGTCGGTAGGTAGGCGATTCGCCCCCTAAATTGCGAAGGTTCAGTCCTTCGAGATCTGGAGATCTGGGTCAAGCCGCACACTCCCAGCCGCTTTCGGGTCAGTTGCAAAGGTTGGGCAGCGATAGATTTCGGTTAGTGTGCAATACCTCAAAAGGTATGCGGGGGCGATCGCCGAAAGGTGCGGGTGCTGAGAGATGAGGGCGATCGCCGAAAGGTGCGGGTGCTGAGAGATGAGGGCGATCGCCCTTCCTGGGGTCTGCGTGCGTGAGCAGTAAGGCTATACCCAAAACTCAGGCTGCATCAGGTCGATGGCGATCGCCAGCAGGTTTGCAAAATCAATCCGCAGCCAGAGCCGCCACAGGCGCAGTCGTTCGCGCGATCGCCGCTCGTTGCCAATCCACAGCAGCCGGGTCAGTTGCAACAATAGCCCGCCCCAGGGATAGCTACTCCGAAGCACCCATAGCCAAAGACAGCACGAGGACGATTTCATAGTGGTCTCCCCAGGCCTGAAACCCTGCACCCCAAACCCTGGCTTATCGTCTACCTTCATCGCCCCAACACGCCCTCCAGCGGCAGCCCTAACTCTGCCCGCCACTGGCACACGGGCTTTTCCCATGCCTCCTCCCAGCGCTGAGCAAACAGAGGTTTGGCCTGTTCTCCCAGTTCCCAGCCGAGGGCGATCGCCCGCAGCAGGTCAGGCATGGCTTCGGGGGCCAGCAGCGTCGTGCCGATGAGCGCATTGGCGACTAGCATTCCCGCCAGCGGCAGCCGAAACTGTGCCAAATAGAAAGCTTGCAGCCCAATTTCGCTAATTTCATCTGTGCCAAAGCCTGTGACAACGTGCCAGAGGTCGTGGGTCTGCTGCCAGCGATATTCCACATAGGCCGTATCGGTGGTCAGATCCAGCGGCATCTCGATGCGCTCGAAACCGCTGTCTTGCAGCATCGCTGCGTAAACTTGCCCCAGCGAGCCGACTGGATAAGTAATCAAACGAGCGAGGTCGTGGGTGGGCGGCTGGTAGCGCTCCTGGATTAGCGCGGCAACGTCTGGATCGCGCTGCATCTCAGCCGCGGCCAGCCGATAGGCATCGCTATCGACCAGCGACAGGCTCAGTTCGTCCACGGCCGTCAGGTCAGCATCGGCATCGGCCGACAGCAGCGAAAAGAAAGCCTTGAGCATCGTCAAAAACTGGACATTGCGATCGCGCTCGCTGGACGGAAAAGGGTTGGTTGCCAGAGATTGACGGATCTCGGTGATCGATGGATACGCAGAGGTCAGCGGTTTCATAGGAAAACTCCTGGAAAAGGTCAATGTGGAGAGGTCAGGATCGCAAAGTCGGGATTGCAAAGTCGGGATTGCAAAGTCAGGATGGACGCTGCTTCAACAAAAAAGCGAGCAATATTCATGTTTATAAAATATGAACGATACTCATGTTTTATCAAGCCGTTGTCCCCTAAGATTTTGAAGGAGCGTTTCTCAAGCGCTGCTCTACTGTTGTCTCTCTCGGTCTTGCGATGACTGCCCTCCCGTCCGATGTGCCCCTGCCGGATATCCCGTCTGGCACCATGCGCCGCCAGCCCAAGCAGGCCCGCAGCCAGGAGCGGGTCAGCCAAATCTTGAACGCGGCTGAGGCACTGTTTATCGAGCAGGGCTATGAACAAACCACCACCAGGGCGATCGCCACTCGTGCCCAAGTTCCGGTCGGGTCGCTCTATCAGTTCTTTCCCGACAAAGCGGCGATTTTGAAGGCACTGGCCGATCGCTATATGCAGCAAGAATACGAACTCTTTGCCAGCCTCCATGCTGCCGTGCCAGAACCCATGCCCCTAGCGAATTATGTCGATCGTGTGGTAGAAGCGTTCGACCATTTCATGACCCACCAGCCGGGCTATCGAGCCGTGTTTGAGCAGGTGCTGGGGCTGATGACGGCGGGGGCGATCGCCGAAATGGACACCTACGAGGCCCGCATCGTAGATGACCTGGCAGACTTTTTGGGGCGGCTAGGGCCAGGGCTGGATGCAGCACAGCGGCGGGCGATCGCCCTGGTGGTGGTAGAGTCCGTCGGCAATTTGCTGTGGCTCTCGCTCAAGGCCGACGCACCCCTTCGCGCTCGCCTGATTGCTGAAACCAAGCGCCTGATGACCCACTATCTCGCCAGCTATTTTGGCAAAACGATTGGCAAAGCAGGATAAGGGGGCGTTAGCAAAGCGTTCCAAAGGAATCGCCCACTTCCCCCGAATCAATGCTAATCAATACTCACGCCGCGCACAGTCTTGGGGCGGCTGCGGGCGGCCAACGGCGCTTGCTCGATTTCGCGGGCGCGGATCTGGTGCGCCTGGAAGTGCTGCTGCCAGAGGGCGGGCGCGTCTAGGGTTTCGCCGCCGTGGGTGGTATGGCGCGATCGCACGCGACACAGCACGGGCGTATTGACGCAGGCTCCCGACACGATCACCTGTCCCTTCGTCAGGGCGGGCAATTCCTTCAGCAGGTCGCGCCCCGCCGCCTCCACGCCATATTTCAGGCTGTCCTGATCCACCGGGTTGACAATCCGCATAATGAACTGGCTCATGCACTGCGACAGCACATCGGAATCCAGCTTGCCCGGTCGCTGCGTAATCAGCCCCACGCCCAGCCCAAACTTGCGCCCCTCGCTGAGGATCGTCCGCAAAATAGTTTTGCAGCGGGAAGGATCGTGGGCCGGGGCAAAGCGGTGCGCCTCTTCCAGCAGGATGAATACGGGGTAGGGCAAATAGTTCTCGTCGTCGGGGGCGAGGTTGCCCTTTTGCGTGTTCATGCGGGCGTGGTTGGCCTGCCGCAACACGGCGGCGCAAATGACCTGCTGCTCTTCCTGGCTGATTTCGTTCATTTGCAGCACGGTCACCTGGCCCGGCTGGAACAGGTCGCGGGGCGACAGATGCTGGTAGGTGTGGAAATAGGGCGATCGCGCCAGTTTTTCCAGCTTCCATTGCAGCGCCCCGGCAGAACTGCCGATTTTCGTATTGCCCTCTTCATCGGTGGCGGTGTCGGCCTGCTCTACGGCGGCGTAGAGGTCGTTGATCGTCCAGCGATAGTCGCCCTTGCGGTGGCTATGCAGCAGCGAAAACGCTTTGCTGAGAATGGCCTGCTGGCGATCGCTCATCTCCGGCAGCAGCGCCAGGATGTCGTAATAATCCAGCGACGACACCCGAATTCGCACATCATCCGGGGTCAACACCCGCACCTTGGGCGCGTAGCCGTCTTCGTCGGCAAACTGGCTATGCCCCTGCATTTCAGCCAGGGTGCTGTATTCTCCGTGGGGGTCAAAAATCAGCACTGCGGCCCGGTTTTGCGGCGACAGCAGTTCTTCGACCAGCACCCCCGCCAGATAAGACTTGCCCGACCCTGTGCCCGCCAGAATTGCCATGTGGGTGCTAACCAGTTCCTTCACATCCACCACCACGGGCACTGCTCCCGACTCGCGCAGCAGCAGTGATCCCAAATGCGCCGCGCCCACGTCGCCAAGCTGCTTTTTGTTCAGCACTTGCCGCAAACATTCGTCGCTGGCAAGGTAGACTTTTGCGCCGGGATCGGGAGCCTGTCGCGGGTTGATGAAGCCAAGCGCTTTGTGAAAGTAGCCAATGACCTCGACGGTGACTTCGTAAATTTCGGGATTAGTGTAGGAAAACCCGACTAGCGCGGCGATCGCCTCTGGGCTGATTTCGGTATCGGCAAAAATGCGGTCGGGCAGATGGTCGATCAGGCGGCGGTCGGAGATTTTGCCTAAAATTTGCAGCCTTGCCCCCTCATCGGCGATCGCCTCATAAAACACAAACTCGCCCACTTTGACAAAGCGATTGTCGGCCGTGATAAACACGTATTGCGTCGATGCCTCACCTGGGCCCTTGACCGTACCAATTGCTTGAAGCGCAGAAAAGCAGAGTTGTGCAAATGTCATGGGGGGAAGAAGGAAGAACGAAGAGGGAAGAACGAAGAACGAAGAAGGGATCGGGTCAAAGTGGGGTGTTGATGAAGCGTCCTAGAGACATTTTACGGAGATACATGTGTTCTATCATACTGCTTTCGCAACCCTGACCCTTGGCCTGACCATTGGATTTATACGACCTGTGGGCGATCGCCCTGAATCGTAGGGAAATCACGGATTCTGCTGTTCTATCCAGCGTGTAATGTGGAACAAGTCACCACGTTTTAGCAGCCCGTTAGTGATTGTTCTCATTCTGTCTAAATTTCTCTGATTTTCTAAGTTTTTCTTGAATGGGTAAGTGGCTTGATCCTATGACGGTTTATCTCGGCATCTGCCCCTTTCGTATCTTCGTAGTCTAAAAATTATCTAAATGTTTGGTTCTGGTGGGTTCATCAGAGCTAAAGCGTTAGGTAATTTATGACGAATGGATAGAGTTGTAAACCGCTCAGAAGACCGATAAAAATTGATCAAGGTCAGGCAACCTCGATCAACTGGGTTCCCTCGTTCTATCCGGGCTGCATTTCTGCACGGTAATTTTTCAAAAGGTGGCTGAATTGACGATGGCGAAGCGTTTCCCGCTATCCCAACATGACGATGCTCCGACCACAGCATCCTTCGAGTCAGCTTCTCCTTGCGATTCGCAAAGCGATCCCTGGGGGAATTGCCCAGATGCAGCACCAGACTGGCTCCAACTGTTGGTGGACAGTGCCTCCTCCGAAGTGGCGCTCGGCCAATTGCTGACGATTCTCGCCCAGCGGCTTGGCGCAAGTGCCTGTGCGGTCGGCATACTGAGCCGCAGCCAGGGCTTGACCCAAGCCGTCTACTGGCAGCCGGGACATTCCCCCACGTTGTCTAGTTCGCTGCGGCCGTTGCTGGATCTGCTGGAACTGCCCGCCGTGCGATCGCCCCTCGCCAGAACGGAACTCCTGTCGATTTCAAATTTCTCAACCCTCAAGCAAGCTTCTACCCTGCCCCTCCCCCTAGATGCCGAGGACGAGTCCGGCGACCTCCTGTATCAATGGCTGCCCCAATTTCCAGCTCCTGTGCAGGAAAGCACTAGGGATCTTTCGGCTCCTATCGCGGCTGATCCAGATCGCCTGGTGAATTGGTCTAATCCTGGATCGATCCTCGTCAGCAAAATCCGGTTTCAGGGATGGACGAATGGCGTACTCGTCGCCCTGAAATCACAGCCTTACGTGTGGACGGAGTTAGACATGCAGCTACTCAGAGCGGTTTCTAGCCAGGTTTCTGTCGCCATCTCTCAGATCCAACTCCAGCAGCAGGTACAGCAGCAGCTTCAGGCTCAAACGCTGGTTGAGCGGCTCACCAGCGCAGTTCGCAATGCTTGGGCTACCGAGCGAATTTTTCAACTGGCGCTGGAAGGGGCGATCGCCACGTTGCAGGTCGAACGAGGTCTGGTGGCGCTTTACAAGTACAAAGACCCGCTCCACAGGGGCCGTGCCAACTCTCATCGGTCGGGTGTGCGAATCACGGTGGAAAGCCTGTTTCCGGTGCCCCCATCCACTGCGCCAGCGCCCTCGGCTTCTGTGACATCTTCTAGAGCTTCGGCAGAGGAAGAAGTTCCCGCCAAACCCTCATTTCAGCTATCGGACTGCGGGCTGTGTCAACAGGTGTTTGCCCATCCCGATCTGGCGATCGCCCTGCCCAACTATTCCGAATCGCAGTGCGGCGTGGCCAATTTGGCAGAGCCGATTCGGGCAGCGGATGTGTTTGACCTGGCCACCCTGCCCAGCGTTTTGCTCGTCCCGCTAGAAAACCAGGGCACGGTCTTGGGCATTTTGGTGGTGCAGCAGCGCCAGCCCCGCTACTGGCTGCCAGAGGAGGTGGCTTTTCTGCGGATGGTGGCGGCCCAGCTCAGCACAGCGATTATCCAAACGCGCACCCTGCGCCAGGTTAACTCGCTGGTAGACGAGCGCACGGCCCAGCTTCAGCGCAGTCTGGACGTGCAGGCCAAGCTCTACGAAAAGACGCGCCAGCAGGTCGAGCAACTGCGGCGGCTGAATCAGGTGATGGAGGAATTTCTCAGCACCGTTAGCCACGAACTGCTGACTCCACTGACTAGCATGAAAGTGGCGATTCGGATGCTGCGGGAGGCAAATTTGGCTCCGGAGCAGCGCGATCGCTACCTGGAGATCTTAGAAGCCCAGTGCGCTCAGGAAACACGCCTGATTAACGACTTGCTGACCCTGCAAAAGCTGGAGTCGCAGTCCGCTATGGCGCAGTTTCAGCAGCTTGATTTGCAATATGTCCTGCGCGATTTGCAGGAAGCCTGGGCAGATAGCCTGGCCGAACAGCAAATGACGCTAGAGGCAGAGGTTCCGGGGCGATCGCTGATGATTCGCACCGACCCCGACAGCCTGCACCGCATCCTGACGGAACTGCTGACCAATGCCAAAAAATATGGCGAGGCCGGCAGCAAGATCCTCCTCAAAGCCAGCCTAGAAGTTGTCGAATCGGTACCCCAAATCGTGGTCAGCCTGACCAACACGGGCGCAGGTATCGCACCAGAGGAAATTCCGGTGATTTTTGAAAAATTTCGCCGGGGCCAGGGCGCAACGCAAAAGGCGATTCCCGGCATTGGGCTAGGGCTGGCGCTGGTCAAGGGGTTGGCGGCTCACCTCAGCGGGGCGATCGCCGTCACCAGCCAGCCGCTCTCTGGAGCCGATCTCTGGAAAACCTGCTTTACGCTCACCCTGCCCCAATCTCCTGACCTGAGCCGTTAAGAACCCATCGGGTTGCCCACTCCATAGCCACACTCAAACCACACTCAAATAGGACTTATGCACTTGCGATTAAACTTTCTGAGTTTTGGAGGATTTCTAGCGGGCTGCGCTCGTGAGAAATCGTCCAACTGCGTAAGTCCTAATTAAAGACGGATCAAATCCCTGACAAATCCTTGATAAGATGCGACCAGGATTTTGTCTGTGCCACCTGGAGCCTGCATCGTCCTCTCGCCGCGAAGTACACCCGCCATGTCTAACGCCGATCTCGACCTGGAAACCCTCGATCTGGAGGACGAAAGCCTCGATCTGGAGCCATCGCTGTGCAGCGCGGTGGCGGTCGAGGTGGTGCCCGTGGGCGATCGCACTCGGCAGATTTCGGCGACCATCCAGATTCCTCAGCCGAGCGATCGCATCTGGCAGGTATTGACCGATTATGAGCATCTGTCGGACTTTATTCCCAACCTCCAGGAGAGCCGCCGCATCCCCCATCCCGACGGCGGCATTCGTATAGAGCAGGTCGGCGCACAGTCGCTCTGGAAGCTAAAGCTCAAGTTTTGCGCCCGCGTCGTGCTGGATATGGTGGAGAACTTTCCCCGCGAACTGCGTTTTCAAATGGTAGAAGGGGACTTTAAGGAATTCTTTGGCGCTTGGACGCTCCAGCCCATCACCGACAGCAGCACCAATTTAACTTACACGCTGATGGTACAGCCCTCTCGCATGATGCCCGTTGGCTTGATTGAGAAGCGCCTGCGCCGTGACCTGGAAGTGAACCTGGCCGCCATTTATCAGCGCGTCGAGGCGATCGCCCGCCAGTCCTGATGTTTTTGATGTTTTCGCTTCTGGGCGATTAGCGCTAGAACCGATGCCCGATGCCCAGTTGCATCTGCATATTCTCCGTTGCAGCGGCCGGGCCAGGGCGATAGCGCACGTCGCCATACACCACCACGCGCCGACCCACCGAGGCTTCAACGCCAGTGGTAATCACCACACCGTCGCGATCGCCCAGCGGCGTTTGGGCTCCCGGACGCACGATGGCAAAGCCCGCCCCAGCGTAGACGTTTGCCGCGTTGCCGAGGGGCAGGTCATAGGTGAGGCTGGGCATGACGGCCTCAATATCTTGGTTCAAAACCAGCGTGCCCCGTAGGGAAATGGGCGAATTGGGCAAGTCGAGCCGCCCGTGAAACTGAGTATCGGGGGCGGTGGTCTGTCCTGGTGCGGGTCGGCCGGCGTTCATGGCTTGCTCCATCAGCCAGGCCGCCGAACCGCCCGACAGCACCACCGACTGGAGGCTCGATTCAAATTCGCTGGGGTTCACCACCGACCCCACATAGCTCCCCGCAAAGCCCCTGGGATTTGCCCAAGCCGGGGTATGTGCCACTAGGAGCGGCGCGATCGCCCCGCAGAGACTCGCCACCCAAAGCCGCGTCGCCCAAGATCGAGTCGCCCCAGACCGAGTTGAAAGGTTCATGCGTTTAACCTGGAGAGCCTTCGAGAAAATTATGCGCGATAACTGCTGTCTTGCATTTCTGTCTTGCTTTTACGGCCGCAGAAACCGTTTCTCCGGGAATCTCTGGAAAATTTTTGACTAAAAACTTTTCGACCAGGGGGCGATCGCTAAACGCCAGATTCCGTCTCTCCGTGATCCTGCACTGCCTCCGCCCAGAGCCGGGGATACACCAGCACAAAAAAGCCCATCCACGCCAGCACGGGCATAGCCACCAGCCCCGTCAGCCAGACGCGATGCAGCAATAGCCAGCTTCCGCCGATCAGCCCCGTACCCGTCAGCACGATCGACCACGGCTGACACCACCAGGGCTTGACCTGCCACACGCTTTGGGGAGCCGTCATGGAACCTATCGGAGAGTTGGGGGAATTGTTCATCGCTGCGCCTCTGCTAGTTTTGCTCCACTAGTTTTGCTCCATTTGGCGTTCGATCCGCTGCTTTGCCGACTGCTCAAACCAGGCAACGACCTGGGGCACGGTCAGGGTTTCGATGGGCTGGTCGGCTTCGGCGGCGATCTGGTGCAGTGGCTTGAGCGAAGAAATGACCAGCCGCCCAAAAAACACCTTAAAGGCATCGTCGAAGCCTTTTTCGGGCGAGAGGCTGGGGTCTTGCTCAACCCAGTTGGCAACTTGCTGGGGGCTGAGGTCGGCGATCGCCCTGTGGCTCTGCTGCGCGATCTGCTGGAGGCAGCGGAGCGAATAAATTGCCACGCGGGCCGAAAAGCGATCGCTCGCGGTCATCATGGCACGGTCTACTTCGGCGCATTCCTCTGGCGTGAGGAACTGATCAACGGGTTGAGCCGGATCGGGAGTTGGCGTTTGATCGGACACAATCAACGGGCAAAAATCGTCTCTCCCATTATGTCTGCTGAATCCGGTTTGGTGGGCAGGGTTTCGGTGGGCGATCGCCCTCGATCGTTGCTTTCGCCTCAGCTTGAAACTGAGACTTCAGCCCTTCCAGGGGTTTCGGTGGGCGATCGCCCTCGATCGTTGCTTTGCCAAGGCTAGTTGCTTTGCCAAGGCTAGTTGGCTCATTGCCCTCTTGTGGCAAGATTCACCCAAACTCACCGCCCGTCATCCCCCGCAACGTATCCGAAAACCGTCCACTCCCCGCCCGCAAACCGTCACAGGGACAACCCCCGAAAATCTGGCACGCATGGCACACTAAAAAACGTGGTGTGGAGTCTTTACTGTTCTTAACGAGTTGCTATGAGCGCGATCGCCCTTGCTATTGCTTTTCTAACCGCCTTTATCTTTGCCAGCTTCGTTGAATACTGGGTTCACCGCCTGATGCACTTCAAGCCCAACAGCGTCGGCAAGCGCCACGTTGATCATCATCGCCGCAATGAAGGGCAGGGCGTAGTTTGGGAGTTTTTGGATTATGTGAAAGGCAGTGCGATCGCCATGATCGTGCCTTTCTTCTTTTCAGCCGCTTGGGCCCCCGGCTGGGTCGCGGGCGCACTCGCCTTCGCCGCATTTTCTGCCTACGCCCACCAGCTTCAGCACGAAAACCCCACCAAGGTGTTCTGGATGAAGATGCCTGTCCACTATGTTCATCATAAGTATGGCCAATGGAACCACAACTTCGGGCTAGCCGTCGATTGGTGGGATCACATCTTCCGCACCTACAAGCCCACCGAGTGGCTGACCAAAGAAGAACTGAGCCGTCCTGAAAGAAACTACCTGCAACTCCGCTGGTGGTAACAATTTGGGATTCTTTACAGGATTTTGCTAACCCCCTTCCATTCCGGTTCAGGCTCAGCACGGTTTTAGCAATCTGAGCCTCGAACCTGTTTTTGCTATTTGCTAGAGGTTTCTCATCGGACAGGTTTAACCAGGACAAAAAGACAGCAGGCGGATCAACTGTCCACTATCCCTCACTCCAGCCCAAACTCTGTGGTAATGTGTGCTGCAAGCTCTTAATGAGTGCTTCAAGTTACTTAGGCTAAAGACACTCTGAAGATTTTCTAAGCAGTCACCGCCTCCTGGCAGAATAGCGAGACATTCTTTCTAGACATTCTTTTTCCTAGACATTCTTTCGCAAACAGTCTTCCTAGAAACTTTCTAGCCAGTCTTCCTAGGCACTTTCTAGAGAGTTGCTGAGGAATGATCTGTGGTTTTCGTCTGAACAACCACTGGTAAATTTCCTTCTTTAAAAATTGGCGGTGTGAGGTCACTACCCCTATGCGTGTTCTGCTCCTATATCCCACGTTCCCAAAAAGCTTCTGGTCTTTCGAGAAAGCGCTGGCCCTCGTCGATCGCAAGGCACTCCTGCCGCCGCTGGGGCTGATTACCGTCGCCGCCATTTTGCCGCAAGACTGGGAATTTAAGCTGGTCGATCGCAACGTCCGCCCCGTCACCGAGGCAGAGTGGGATTGGGCAGAGATGGTGATTATCTCCGGCATGATTGTCCAGGCAGACGACATGATGGATCAAATCCGCGAAGCCAAGCGGCGCGGCAAATCGGTCGCAGTGGGCGGCCCCTACGCCACGTCGCTGCCCCACGAGCCGCAGGGCGCAGGCGCGGACTTTTTGATCTTGGACGAGGGCGAAATTACGCTGCCGATGTTTGTGGAGGCGGTGCAGCGGGGCGACACCCAGGGCGTGTTTCGTGCCAATGGCGAGAAGCCAGATGTCACGACTACGCCGATTCCCCGGTTTGAACTGCTGGATCTGGATGCCTATGACAATATGTCGGTGCAGTTTTCACGCGGCTGCCCGTTTCAGTGCGAGTTTTGCGACATCATTGTGCTGTATGGCCGCAAGCCGCGAACCAAGGAACCCCAGCAGCTTTTGGCAGAACTGGAGCGTCTGTATGAACTGGGCTGGCGACGCACGGTGTTCCTGGTGGATGACAACTTCATTGGCAATAAGCGCAACGTGAAGCTGCTGCTCAAGGAGTTGAAAGTATGGATGCAGGAGCATCAGTATCCGTTCCACTTCAACACAGAAGCATCGGTGGATCTGGCCAAAGACCCCGAACTCATGGAAATGATGGTGGACTGCAACTTTAACGCTGTCTTCCTGGGAGTGGAAACGCCGGATGAAGACAGCCTCGCCCTGACGCAAAAGTTCCAAAACACCCGCGATTCGCTGTCGGATGCTGTGGATGCGATTATCGCGGCAGGGCTGCGGGTGATGGCAGGTTTTATTATCGGGTTTGATGGCGAAAAGCCAGGAGCGGGCGATCGCATCGTTCGGTTTGTGGAAAAAACCGCCGTGCCTACGGCCCTGTTCAGCATGTTGCAGGCGCTTCCTGATACGGCCCTGTGGCATCGGCTGGAAAAAGAAGGGCGGCTGCGGGGCAAAGTGGCGAATATCAACCAGACCACGCTGATGAACTTTGTGCCGACGCGCCCCCTGGAGGAAATCACGCGGGAATACGTGAATGCCTTTTGGGAACTCTATGACCCGATGACCTATCTAAACCGCACCTATCGTCACTTTCTAAAGCTGGGCACACCGAAGCACAAGTCCAAGCTGCGCTCGGTGTCGTGGACGGTGATTCGAGCCATGCTGATCGTGTTCTGGCGGCAGGGCGTGGTTCGCAAGACGCGCTTCCGCTTCTGGGCAAACCTGATCGGCATCTTCCGCCACAACCCCCGCGTGTGGGATCACTATCTATCAATCTGTGCGCTCAATGAACATTTCCTGGAATATCGCCAGATTGTCAAGGACGAGATCGAGTCGCAGCTTGCGGAGTTTTTGGCCGAAGAAGCCCGGATTCAGGCAGAGCAGGCAAGACAAACCGCAGCCGCATAGCGTTCGACAATGACGCATCTTGGCGGCTACAGGCTATGGCGTGATGAGGAATGGAAAAGCGGATGCGACTCTCCTACCCCATCACGCCTACCCCATCACGCTGTTACAAGCTGATTGCCGTTCTACCGACCTGATTCCGCAGGCTATTGACGGACGTTGACCGGGGTGGCAATCGCCTCCACGATACTCCGCACCGCAGCGACCATCGCCACTTCGCTATTGAGCTGGTTGATGGCAGACCCCACGCCCACGCCCGATGCCCCTGCGGCGATCGCCAGTGGAGCCGTCACGCTCGACAGCCCCGACGCACACAGCACGGGCACACTCACCGCTTTGGAGATTTCGTAGGCGGCGGCAAGCGTCGGGGCTGCTTTTTCCATCAGACCCAGCGTGCCGGGGTGGGTAGGCTGGCTGCTGGTGCCGCCTTCGGTCTGGATCAGGTCGGCCCCGGCGTTGACCAGTTCTTCCGCCAGTTGTACCTGCTGATCCAGCGTCAGGATATGGGGCACAGTGACGGAGAGCGTGACCTGGGGCAGCAGGGCGCGGGTGCGGCGGGTCAGCTCCAACACTTCTGCTGCTTCAAACCGACGACCCTGGGCATAAAAAGCATCGAAGTTGCCGATTTCGATCAGGTCGGCTCCGGCTTCGACACAGGGCACAAAGGCTTCGGGATCAACAGCGGACACGCACACGGGCAGCGAGATCAGCCCTTTGACTCGGCGTACCAAATCGGCACTGGCGGCAATATCCACAAACGTTGCGCCGCCCTGCTCTGCTGCACGCACGATAGCACAGACGCGATCGCCCTCAAAGTTGGTCAGTCCGCTAATTACCTTCAGCGCCGTCCGCTGCTGGAGCGCCGTTTGAAGCGTGGCATTCATGGTCATAAAGTCTCTCTATTTCGGCAAACAGTACGGTTTATTGTGCCACAGGTGGGGGATCGGCGGAGCGCTGGTCTATTGGCTTTGGGCAATGCTGCTTGGTCTAGCTTTTGCGCTCTACGCCAAAGCCAATCAGGTCAATCACGGTCGGCGTTTCGCCTGCGGGCGGACGCTGATAGGTGACAATGGTTCGCATCCGCACGTCTGGCGCAATAAACCGCATTTGATCCACCGCCACAGAGCGGCTATAAAACGTCGTCATTTCTAGGGTCTGGCGAATGGGCTGATAGGTAAATCGGCCGGCGATCGCCCCCGCCTCAGAATAGCCCTCATCCCGCAGATAAAAGCCCTGAATCACCTCGCTCTCTGGAGCCGTAGACACTTGCGCCGCCGCGGGCAGCGCCAATCCCTGGTAGCGCTCGTCGGCATGAAGCACCAGTGCATCAGGCACAAACAGCGCCTTCAGGCTCATCGACACCTTTTCGCCCCGTTCCGATTCCGTATCAAAGGAAATGGCAAAGCCAGGACAGTTGTGACCCAGGGCCGCCTGATCGAGATCCAGCCGAATTCCAGCCAATTCACCCGATGGCGAAGCCGTTTTGAGAATTTGCTGCTTTTGCGCTGCATCGAGAGAGTCTGCCCGAAACTCTGTATAGGAGCGTTCAATATCGCCCTTCAGCAGGAAATGATAAATCCGTTCCGTCTTCCAAAATCCAGCGCAGTTTGTAAAGAAGTCTTGAAAATTCAACATACGCGGTCAGCCACACTATTCAAATTCAACACTTAATTTCGAGGCTTATTTAACGCTCAGTTTAGGCTCAGTTTAATCTGAAATGCTGACCCTGAATGGGACTGCTATCCCAGATAGGGGCATATTACTGAACATCTGGACATTGAATCTAGGCACGGAATCTGGGCATTGGATCTGGGCACGGAATCTGGGCGCTGAATCTAGGCATTGGATAACAAAGGGCGATCGCCTCTAATTGCAAAGAAGTCGAAGGAAGCCGTTCGATTCTCAATGCAACATCTTCAACAATCAGCGCACAATCGAGGAATTCCAGGAATATTCCCGCATATTCGCTGCATATTCGCCGCATGTGAGCTGCGGATTCGCTACACACTCGCTACATATTTTCTAAGCCATATTTTCTAAACCATACTTCTGATGATTTCTCAGCAATTCTTAAGGCAATCTAAAGCGAGAAACCCGTCAGCGATTCGACGATTTTCCGCCTCCTGGCGTAAACATTTCTGCACAAGTTGCTGTTAAGCCTAGAACTCATGCGGGCAAGGGCAATTGTTATCAAGACTACGACCACAGAAATCGCTGAAACCCTTGAGTCTCCGTAGGAAGACCCTTGATTGATGAATTTTCCAAACGTTAAATGATTCAGGAATAAACGGAACCTATAGACAAGCCTTTCATAAGATAGACTCATACTCAGTAAAAGGGAACAGGCGTCATTATGGACTCTTTCCAGGAACAAATTGTCGAGCTGAATGCAAAGGTTGACGCGCTGCACCAGGTTATCGAGCAGTTGAGCAACAGAATCACAGAAGTTTTTTCGGAAGTGCTGCTGGTCGATCGCAATCAGCGATCGTCCTCAGGAACGACTTCAGCACGTCAGTCCTATAATCAGCGCTATGGCTTAGAAACAGAAATGGATCATAAAGACGTGCTGTCGGATGACGATTTTCTGGAGTCGGATAGCCATAGCGGAGAGCGATCGCTCTCTCCGGAGGTGCAAATTCAGCGACTCACGGCGCAACTCACAGCCGCGTATAATCGCATCGCTGCCCTCGAAGAGCAACTGCTGTCTCAGCGCATCCATCAGGCTTGAGGATAAGCTAGGCTTGGGGATGAGCGTTTGTTGAGCATAGGTTCAGAGCATAGGTTCAGAACATAGCTTCCAGATTTCATAACTTCCAGATTTTTAGCTGCGAATCGAAAGAGGCAAATCAGGACTGAATGTGTGAGCAATTGGGTCAGTGCTGCTTTGCCAAACTAGCTCCGAGTGAAAGGTTTTTTTGGGCGATTCAGCGGGCGCAATCTGGATCTGTGCTAGGTGGTTGAGCAGAGAAGGCATTTTGTAGAGCGCGATTGCGGCAGGAAGCTGAAGCAAGACTTGCTCCAGGGTACGGCGATCGCCCAGATGCTCTAGCGGCAGGTCAGGACGTGCGGGTGATTGGGCAGGTATCACTGCCACAGGCAAAAAAAACAGCGGCAACTCCACTGCACCGGGGGGCGTAAAGATTGGCAGCGTTGCACCGGAAGGCAAACAAGGGGGCTGCATAGCTCCAGGTTTCCGAAGACCGCGTGTCCAGTGTGCCTGCCTTCAGCCGCAAGCTAATGCCGAAGGGGCAGGCTCCGGTTTGCTGCCAGTGCAGCCGTTCCCACAGCCGCAGTGGGGCCACAAGGGGCGATCGCACCTCCGCCTGATCATGAAGCCCCAGCAATTCTAGATAGGCATTGTCAAAGAAAAAGCAGACGTCTTCTGTACCCTGGCCCGCATGGATGCGCGATCGCCCCGGCTGCAACCCAAACTCCACCAAGCGCTGGGCATCTGCCGCAAGGGACGGCATGCAGACAAAGATATGATCTAGCTCCAGTTCTGCGTTCATCTCCAGGCTGCCTGCCCGATCAATGCCCCATTTTAGCGGCTATAAGGGATACAGGAGCGGCGCATCCTAGATATGCAAGTTTGCCCTCATCCCCCAGCCCCTTCTCCCAAAAAGGGAGAAGAGGAGCCGGATTGGAAGTCCCTCTCCCGCTTTAGGAGAGGGATTTAGGGTGAGGGTTACAAAAGTGGGATACACCTACAGGAGCGGCGACTAGATCTGGCGGCTAGGGATCTGGCGGCTAGATCTGACAGCTAGATCAATTGCTTATTTGTACCAGTGCCGTCGGCATGTTGCGGCCCTTACGTTTCCTTGTTTCGATTAAACAAAGTTATTGCTGAACCGTCTGACCGAATCTTCTCCTAAAACCTGGCTCTGGTCGTTTTGTATCTGCGCCGGAATGCTGGTGTATTTTACTCAAGTGACGGTGCTATTTCCGGTACTGCCGCTGTATGTGACCCAGCGCTGGCAGGATGCGGGCGTGGGGTTTGTGGTTGGGGCGATGGCGGCGGGGCTGCTGCTGTTTCGTCCGCTGATTGGCTGGCTGATTGATCACTGGGGACGGAAGCCAGTCCTCTGGCTGGGACTGGGGCTGATGGTGGTGGTCTTGCCGCTGTATGGGTGGTCGCCCGATCCTGCCTGGTTGATGGGGGTGCGCGTGCTGCACGGCATCAGTCAGGCGGCCTTCGCCACAGCCTCGCAAACGCTGCTGGTGGATGTGGTGCCGACCCATCGCCGCACGGCGCTGCTGGGCTATCTGGCTATGTCGAATACGATCGGATTTTCGCTAGGGCCAATGCTGGGGGCGATCGCCTTTGCACGCGCAGGCTTTGTGCCCGTGATTGGAGCAATGGCGGGGCTGACGCTGCTGGGATTTGTGCTAACCCTGCCGCTGCCCTGGAAGACGACTGCAAGTTCAGAGGTATCATCCGCTGCCGTCTCAAGTAAATCAAGCGAATCAAATAAATCAAATAAATCAAGCGAGCTTGCTCCAGAAAAGGCAGCCTTTCCGTGGAACGTGATTTTGCAGTTTCCGGTGCGCGATGCCACGCTGCTGTTCTTCATCGGGTCATTTTTGCATGGTGCAGTGGTCACGTTTTTGCCGCTGCTGGTGTCCGACGCGGCCGTATTTTATAGCCTAAACGCGCTGGTGGCGGTGTTGGTGCGGTTTGCGCTGGGGCGCTGGGGCAACCGCGTGTCGCCGCGCTGGGTGGTGAGTGTGGGAATTCTGTGTTCTGGGGTAGGGCTGGTGGGCGTGGCGATCGCCCCCACCTTGCTGCTCCTCTGGTCAGTCGTATACGGCTTGGGATTCGGCTCGCTCTTCCCGGTGCTGTCTTCCATCGTGTCCTTTGCAGCACCGCTCACAGTGCGAGGGCGAGTCTACAGCGTTTTCCTGGCGGGGTTTGATAGCGGTATGACCTTGGGTGGAGCAGGGGTTCAGCCGCTGTCTCAGATCTTTCCGCTAAGCGTTCTGTTTCTGATGCTGGGGGGACTGGGTTGCAGCATCAGCGGACTTGCATTTCGCCAGTTCTCTAGACCGATTGAGCGAATCTAGAACACATCACCCCAACATTCCAATCATAATTCAAGATGTGATTCACCCCTTTTGCCAGCTAAATACAGAGTTGAAAAGTTAAGCAGAGTTAAGGTTGGCGAAATTCCATAACTTTTCTATATCGCGCCTCTAGGGGCGATCGCCCTATAACAGAGACATCAAAGCCCCCATTTCACACCAAGGACACCCATGATGCAACTGACCTATCGCGGCATTCGCTACACGCCCTGCACAAAACTCCCCACCACTAAAACGATCAAAGGCAGCTATCGCGGTATCCCCATGACGCTATATTACTCGTCTGTCATGCCGATCCAGCCGTTTATCAACTTGAGATATCGCGGTGTAAGCTATCGTCCAGTGCTGGTGATGCCGCTCAGGCGGGCGAAGAGCATTGCTCTATAGTCACCAAAAGCGAATCCAAACGTCCTAAATTAACCCTCTGCAAGAGGAGCAATAGCAACCGTTAGCCGACCATCTGTTGACGCAGGCTTCGCAGCGCAGCACCCGTCCCCTGCGTCGCAGCAGCCTCCAGAACCTGAGTCAATAATGCAGGTAAGTCAATTGTCGGAAAATAGCGGCTGTGGGATTGCAGTTCATAGCTTTCCGCTTGCAGGGCGTAAATCTTTAGGCCGCCTTTTTTGAATAGCCACTAGAGGAGTTTACGCAGGTATACCGTGTTGGAAAAGGCGTAAATCTTTAGGCCGCCTTTTTTGAATAGCCACACTTCGGGGACGCTATAGGGCGCGTAATCCTCGGCAGCGGTGTAGGTGGTCACGTCAATTTCGATTACTAGGTCAGGCGGTGGATCAGGTTGCCAATTGATGCGGTCTTTGCCTGCTGCCGCCTGCCAGTGGTCGATATAGAAGCAATAGTCGGGTTCAATCGCACCCGATTCAGGAATATTCATCGTAATGGGCGTAAAGGCCTTGTAGTTGCGCTCTTCGCTATCCAGGAGAACTTTAACAACACCTGCCAGAATATTGGCTTCGCGGCCGTGGCGGGGTAAAGGACTCATCAGCAAGATTTCTCCATTACGAAACTTGATGCGGGGGATAGAGCCATCGCTCCGGCTTTCGCGCAGGGCGCAATAGTCTTGCCAGGTTCCGGGCATCCGCACCACGCTACCGGGAGGGAGGTGTATCTTTTCACGGGAAATGACAGCATACATAGGGCAATTCCAGGGCTAGTTCCAGGAGACGTTCCAACCAGGGTTCAAAAACGTGTCAAGCGGGCAGATCGACTCTGGCAATCTAGCCTTGACGAAGGCACTAATATACTTCACGCAGCAATTTCAGCCCTCACCCTAAATCCCTCTCCCGCTCTGGGAGAGGAACTTCAAACCTATGTCTAGCTCTCCTTCTCCCAAGCAAGGAGAAGGGGTTGGGGGATGAGGGCAGTAAGGTTGCTGTCTCAAGTATGTCAGTGCCTTGACGAATGGGTTGATTCCTTATTCTAGGTTGCTTTTCCGGCGCGGTGCAGCAGGGATTCCACGGCGCTGAGCAAGTCGGCATTGTGCCAGCCCAGCAGGTGAGCGGCGATCGCACATCCCCCGGCTCCCACTCCTTCTTTGACATAGCCCTGCTCGTAGGCCCGCAGGCTAGCATAGCGCGAGGCGGCAAAGCTCAGCGGCGTGGCCAGCAGCGGCGCATTCAGGTCAGCGGCGAGTCCTGCTGTGTCGCCTGTGGGGTCTTCGGCCACCCAGCGCGTCGTGCCCACTGCTACCCGTTCTGCGGGCCAGTCTAGCCCATGATGGTGCTGGAGCGATCGCATCAGCGCGTAGACCGCTAGCATTTGCGTACCGCCTGCCAGCAAGACTCCGGTGACTCGACTAGCGGCGATCGCCATCCCTGCGACGGCAATCTGCATCGGGTCGCCCACGGCCGCCACCACAGCTAGCGGGTCGGGATTATCTGGTGCGAGCGTTCCCTGTTCCAATGCCCGACTTAATCCAGCGGATACGATATTCCACTTTTGGGCATGGTTGCAGGCAGGATGGCTGCTGTTGACCTTACCTGCGGCGGCCCAGCCCAGTCCAGTAAGTAAGGAAAGGGCTGTAGTCGTGCCGCCGACGACGCATTCGCCAATCAGCAAGTAAGCATCGGGTTGTGCTTGAGCGAGGCGAGCGCCCCAGTCTAGTCCCGCTTGCAGCAGCCGCAGCACCGTTGGTAAATCCAGCGCCGCACCAGTCGATACGCAGCGGGCCGGCGTGCCGCCTAGGTCGATGCAGGGAACGGTCGGCGCATGGCGCAGTCCGGCATTGAGCAAATGCAGCGGCACGTGAAAGCCTTCTACTACCGCCCGCGAAATCAGCGTTGGCGATGCGCCCGCCGTCAGGGGTGGCAGCGGAAACTGGGGATTGGGCTGAGGCCCGTGGTAGAGAAATTCGGCATCGGCGATCGCCGTCCATTCTCGATCGGCGGGTGTAGCTCCCGCAGCGGAAATGCCCGGAATCAGACCCGTCTCGGTAAACCCCAGCACGCAGGCAAACTGCGATCGCGCTCCCTGAAACTGCCGAAGCCAGCGATCGCCCTGCGCGATGTTTCCGTAGCAGCGCGGCCAGGTCAACTCAACGCCCAAGGTCATAGGCTCTGAACCAATTTTGAATTTTAGATTTTAGGATTGGTGATTTCGGAAGGCTACCCAGAACTTCTGCCCTGCTTTTAGCTTACGGCCACAGGCTGTGCTTTTCAGAGACACCGGGCAGGAAGTGCAACTTGCTCTCCCCGGAGGAAACTGAGAAGGCAGGACTCCCCCTGTGCTTTTCAGAGACACCGGGCAGGAAGTGCAGCCATTCCTAACCTGTGCTGAGACCTCACAGGCTTAGCACAAGCTGCAACCCCCGCTCTGGCTGGGCCTCTTCGGGCAGCGGTTCGGGATTGGCGCGGGCGGCGGGGCAATAGCGGGCATAGGCGCAGCGATCGCACTGTTCACCCGGAAACGGAGTCCAGGAACGGTCTTGCCGCAATTGCAGCGCTAGTTCGCCGATAATCGACTCCACCTGCTGGCGATGGTCGGGCGTGACTGTGTAGCTAACCTTCTCGCCTGTCCGCAGATACAATAAGCTAAGTTGCTTCAGGTGCTTTTGATAGCGCTGCTCCAGTGCCAAGTAATATAACCCAATTTGCAAATCGATTTCATCGGGCAATAGCGCCTCACTATCCTTGCTGGATTTATAGTCGATTAGCTCCAGCCCGTCCTCCAGCCAGTCGATTCGGTCATAGCGACCCGACAGCGTAAATTCTAAATCCTGCACCCGCAGCGTCCCCTGAATGCGCCCTTCTACCCCTAGCGGCCGCCGAATTGCGCTTTGATTTGCAATAAAGCCGTTATAGTAGCGTTGCAGGATGCGCCGACCTTCGCTCACCTGAGTTGGCGTGAGTCCGCTGCTGTGCTGATTCCAGCAATATTCCACCCAGTCCAAGCGGGGAATCGGGTCTTGATAATGCCAGTCGTCGTAAATCTGAGCCAGCGCCTGATGCAGCGACGTTCCCAGCGCTGCGGAGCTAAAAAACGCCGCCCCCGGCAGCTTACGCTCATAGCGAAAGTAGTAGGCGAGTGGACAGCGGTAGTAGCTTTGCAGCTTGGCAGCGGAGAGCGAGTAGGTCATGCGGACTGTAGAAATGCAACAGAAACTCAACAGACCCAGAGGGTTTTTATATGGTGACACTAGATATGGATTTTAGGTAGAGTTCGGATGCACTAGGGATAGAGTAGAGGAGGTAGGGTAGGGGTAGAGGGGGGAGTTCGTTGGTCATGCCAAGGATGCCAAAGGTAACGGCTCGGCAGTGGAGCATTTTTATTCTGGTGCTATCAAATGTCATCTGGGGTTCTACCTTTCCGCTGATTAAGACTTCGCTGGGGACGCTATCGCCGTCGGTGCTAGTGATGGCGCGGTTTGTGGTGGCGGCGATCGCCCTCTTGCCCGTTGTTGGAATGCGCCTGCGTCCCGTGTCGCTGGCAGTCGCTCCAGTGGGCCCCTCATCGCACCTCAGCAAAGGACTGATTCTGGACGGCATCGGGGTGAGCGTCCTCATGTTTAGTGCAGTTTTGACGCAGGCAATCGGGCTGGAAACGGCTCCGGCCAATCGGGCCGCGTTCATTACCAGCCTGAATGTGATTTTGGTGCCGATTTTTGCGCGGCTGCTGGGGCGCAAGATTTCGATACGGGTGGCGATCGCCGCAGGGCTGGCGCTGGCTGGCGTAGGGCTGTTGTCCTGGGAGGGTGGGGCACTGGGGGTGGGCGATCTGTGGGTGCTGCTCTGCGCGGCCTGCTGGGCGGTGTATATTCTGCGAATGGAGCGAATTGTGCAGCGCTACAGCGCGACAGCCTTGACGACGGTGCAAGTGGTGGCGATCGCCCTCCTGAGTCTACTGTGGGCCGCCCCGCACATCGCTTCGCAAACCGCCGCCCTCATCGTCAGCGCCGCCGTGGTGCTGTACCTAGGACTCTTCGCCACCGCCCTCACCACATGGACTCAGGCCAGCGCCCAGCGCCACCTCTCCGCCACCGAAGCCGCTATTCTCTACACGCTAGAACCCGTCTTTGCGTCGCTGTTTGCCTTCTGGTGGCTGGGCGAACGCTGGGGCCTGCGCGGCTGGCTAGGGGGTGGGGTGATTTTGGCGGCCACGCTGCTGAGCCAATTGCGCTCTAGAACATGAACTACCTCGCCCACCTGCTGCTCTCCGAACCCGACCCGCTGGCCCGTCTCGGCAACCTGGCGGGCGACTTCCTCAAAGGAGCAGACGTGCGATCGCTCCATTCCACGATTCAGCGGGGCATTGCGCTCCATCGCCAGATCGACACCTACACCGATTGCCACCCTATCGTCCGCCAGAGCAAGGCGCGGGTAGAGCCGCCCTACTGCCGACTGGCGGGGGTGCTGGTGGATGTGTTCTACGACCATTTCCTAGCGGTTCACTGGCAAACCTATGGGGTAGGGACGCTGGAAGAGTTTGTGCAGGGGGTCTACGCCGACTTGCAGCACTATCAAGCGCTGCTGCCGCCGTCGCTCCAGTGGGCGCTGCCGTTTATGGTGACAGGCGACTGGCTAACTGCCTATCGGCAAGTATCGGGTATCGAGATGATTTTGGAGCGCATGGCAGCGCGATCGCGGCGATCGCCCCTCCTCGCCTCTAGCATTTGCGTATTGCACCATCATTACTCTGCCCTAGAGCAAGAATTTCACCAATTTTTCCCGGCGCTCAAGGTCTATGTCTACAATCAGGTTGCAATCCTGGTTGCCAAAGGCTCTGGTTTCTGAGCAATGAAAAATTGAATCCGTACC
Organism: Thermoleptolyngbya sichuanensis A183; assembly: GCF_013177315.1. Lineage (NCBI taxonomy): Bacteria > Bacillati > Cyanobacteriota > Cyanophyceae > Oculatellales > Oculatellaceae > Thermoleptolyngbya > Thermoleptolyngbya sichuanensis. The sequence continues at coordinate 235,730 of NZ_CP053661.1, forward strand.
TATCAGACCGGGCGAATCTGGCTAGGACAGGGGCTTTCAGGTATGGTCTACCGCTTGCGGCCGAATTTCGCTTTCAAGTCGTCTAGCGTTGCTGCTGTGGAGGGGCGATCGCCCGAAGCTGAGAGATGGGGTTTGCTGGACTGGGCAACGGGCTTCGGCCTTTGGGATTTAGCGCTCTCCTGCGATCGCTCAGTTTGCTGGGTTGCCTTGTCGTTTACCTCGGAACGCATCGACAGGCTAATGCGCTTCAGCGCTTCGTTCACCTCCAGCACGCGCACGGTGACGATCTGCCCCACTTTCACTACGTCTTTCGGGTCTTTGACAAACCGATCGGCTAGCTGCGAGATGTGAATTAGACCGTCTTGATGAACGCCGATATCCACAAATGCGCCAAAGTTTGCGACGTTGGTGATCACGCCTTCGAGCGTCATGCCGACCTTGAGATCGCCGATTTCCTGAATATCTTCGCGAAAGGTGGCGTAGGTGAATTGGGCACGCGGGTCGCGGCCAGGTTTTTCTAACTCTGCAAGGATGTCGCGCAGGGTAGGTTCGCCGATGGTGTCGGTAACGTAACGCTGGAGAGAGAGGGTTTTCAGCCGTTCTCCTGCCTTGGTCACTTGATCTAGCGGGATGCCGAGATCCTTGGCGATCGCCTCTACAACACCGTAACTTTCAGGATGGACGGCCGTATTGTCCAACGGATTATCGCCATTGCGGATGCGGAGAAATCCGGCTGCCTGCTCAAACGCTTTGGGGCCCAGTTTAGAGACTTTTAGCAGTTCGCGGCGATTGCGAAACGCGCCGTTTTGGTTGCGATATTGCACGATATTGTTGGCAACAGCGCTGGAAATGCCGGAGACGTAGCTCAGCAGTTCTTTTGACGCAGTATTCAGGTCTACGCCTACGTAGTTGACGCAACTTTCGACCGTTTCATCCAGCTTTTTCTTGAGCAGCTTTTGATCCACATCATGCTGATATTGCCCAACGCCGATAGACTTGGGGTCGATCTTCACCAGTTCTGCTAGGGGATCTTGCAATCGGCGGCCGATGCTGACGGCTCCACGCACGGTCAGATCCAGGTCGGGAAATTCGGCGATCGCCACTTGACTAGCAGAGTAAATCGATGCGCCAGCTTCGTTCACAATTACTTTCACGGGTTTGTGATCAAGCGACTTCACCACTTCATTCACAAACGTATCCGTTTCGCGGCTAGCGGTGCCGTTGCCAATGGCGATTAGCTCAATCTGGTATTTGCGAATCAGGTCAAGGAGCGATCGCCCTGCTTTTTCCCGCTGCCCCTCGCCCGTGTGGGGAAAGATGGTCTGATATTCCAGAAACTTACCCGTCTGGTCAATCACCGCCACCTTACAGCCTGTGCGAAAGCCGGGGTCAATAGCCAGCGTCGGCTTCATGCCCGCTGGAGCCGCCAGCAGCAGTTCCCGCAGATTTGCCTCAAAGGTTTTAATCGACTCGATATCGGCCCACTGCTTCTTCTCGGCAATCACTTCGCTGATCAGGGACGTTTTCATCAGCCGCGCAAAGGCATCCCGCAGCATCGCTTGATAAAACTCGCGCACGGGCTTGGCCTTGGTGCGAATCACCTCGCGTTCCAGGTAGCTCTGCACTTCGTCCTCGTCAAACGTCAGCGCCAGCGTCAAAACCTCTTCGCCTTCGCCCCGCAGCAGCGCCAATAGGTTGTGCGGCTGGATCTTACTCACAGGTGCGGTGTAGGTACGATACATCTCGAACTTGGTCGTACCCTCTGGAAAGTCGGGCTTGATGCGCGACTCGAAGCTGCCGGAATTTAGGAAAAATTGTCGCAGGTGCGATCGCAGTTCTGCCCGGTCGGCCACTGCCTCTGCCAGGATGTCCGACGCGCCCTGCAAAGCCTCGTGGGCCGTTTTCACGCCTTTGTCCCCATCGACGTATTTCGCGGCTTCGACAGCTAAATCTGCCTGGGGCGCGTTGGGCTGATTCAACGACTCAATCCACTGGGCTAACGGCTCTAGCCCTTTCTCACGGGCAATGGTGGCTCGGGTGCGGCGCTTGGGGCGATAGGGCAAGTACAGGTCTTCTAGCTCGGTTTTCGATAAGCACTGCTCGATTTGCGCCTGGAGATCGTCGGTGAGTTTGCCCTGGTCGGCGATCGCCTTTAGCACCGTCTGCTTGCGTTCCTCCAGTTCCGTTAGGTAGGCATGGCGATCGGCCAGATCCCTGAGCTGAATCTCGTTCAGTTCGCCCGTGCGCTCCTTGCGATATCGCGCCACAAAGGGAATGGTCGCCCCTTCTGCAAACAGCGCCAGCGCATTTTCCACCTGAAACGGCTTGAGCGATAGCTCCTGGGCGAGCAGTTTGGGAATGTCGATCATGGGTGAACCGTGGAGAAACGCAACGTGCATTTTTCACTATACCGAAGTCTTGAACAGAGGCAGGAGTGGGGATTTTGGATTGGGGATTTTGGATTGGGGGTTTGGCAGTAGGGCGATCGCCCTCATCTGGAAGCACCGACTCTGGGCGATCGCGCTTTTGCGGTCTGTCGAGAGCCAGATCGACACAGCGTGATTCAGGTCGTCTGTCTCCTCATCTGTCTCCTCAATAGTGCTTGAGGGAGTTCTCAGAAATACGCCGAGAAATACACCGACCGAAGCGCGGTATACTCCCACTGTGGGATTGGGAAGCTGGATTCCAGTTGATGAAGGCTGAATCACACAGGTGACAAGCAGAGACTACAGAAAGCTAGGCAGCATGTTAGCGGTAGCAATTTTGGCAGCAGGACGGGGAACGCGAATGAAGTCAGACCTTCCGAAGGTGCTGCATGATTTGGGCGGGCGATCGCTCGTCGAGCGGGTGTTGGACAGTTTGGCAGCGGTGCGGCCCGATCGCCAGTTGGTGATTGTAGGCTATGGGGGCGATCGCGTGCAGAAGGCTCTCAGCGCGATTGCAGGGGTGGAGTTTGTAGAGCAGCGGGAACAGTTGGGCACTGGCCATGCGGTGCAGCAGATCATTCCCCATCTCGACGGCTTTGCAGGCGATGTGCTGGTGCTGAATGGCGACGTACCGCTGCTGCGCCCGGAAACGCTGAAGAACCTGCTGGACACCCATCGCTCAGCAGGCAACGCGGCTACGCTGCTGACGGCGCATCTGCCAGAACCGAAAGGCTATGGTCGCGTATTTTGCGATGGCAGCAACCGCGTGACGCAAATTGTAGAAGATCGGGACTGTACGGCTGCCCAAAAGCAAAACCGCCGCATCAATGCCGGGGTCTACTGTTTTCGCTGGGCAGACCTCGCAGAAGCGCTGCCCAAGCTGACCGCTGATAACGATCAGCAGGAATATTATCTGACAGATGTGGTGAGTATGATGTCACCCGTCATGGCTGTGGATGTAGACGATTATCAGGAAATCTTGGGGATTAACGATCGACGGCAGTTGTCCGCTGCTTATGACATTTTGCAAACGCGAGTAAAGAATGCCTGGATGATGCAGGGCGTGACGCTGATTGACCCGGCCAGTATCACGATTGATGATACCGTCACCCTTGGTTCAGATGTCGTTATTGAACCCCAGTGTCACCTGCGCGGTAAGACGGCCATTGGTGCGGGCAGCCACATTGGCCCCGGTAGTCTGATCGAAAACAGCACGCTGGGCGATCGCGTCACGGTGCTATATTCCGTTGTGTCGGATAGCACCGTGCAAGCAGACACCCGCATTGGCCCCTACGCGCACCTGCGGGGACAGGTACAGGTAGGCAACGGCTGCCGCATTGGAAACTTTGTGGAGCTAAAAAAATCTACGCTGGGCGATCGCACGAATGTCGCGCATTTATCTTATTTGGGTGACGCAACGCTAGGTACGAAAGTGAACATTGGCGCAGGGACGATCACCGCTAACTACGACGGCGTAAAGAAGCATCCGACGGTCATTGGCGATCGCACAAAAACTGGGTCAAACAGCGTCTTGGTTGCGCCTGTGACGGTGGGAGCCGATGTGACCATTGCCGCTGGATCGGTGATCACCGAAGATTTGCCGGACGATTGTCTGGCGATCGCCCGATCGCGGCAGGTGGTGAAACCGGGCTGGCGGCTCACGGTTGTCTCGGATGTGGCAGCACCCTGAGCTAGGGAATCCCAAGATTCTGCGCCGTGAATGATCCGGAGGCGCAATCGCTGGGAAGAATATCTGTATAAACCCTGGATAAACCTTGGATAAGCCCTAGTGGCAGGTGGAAACCCTGGCATGGGTTTGTCCACTGTTTTCACTAGAACCAGTTTCCGCTAGGAACACAGGGTTTCTCCAGGCAACCCATCCAAGCAACCTATTCAGGCCACCTAATGCAGGCGACTATGCAGGCGACACTTTCCCCCAGCGATCGCACGACCGACCCGTCCGCAGCCGAGTTATCCCTCTCTGTCGAAGAGCTAGGACGCACGCTGGAAGCCTTTTTCCGCCAGCGCCAGTTGGCAGTTGCGGTGCGCTGTGCCCTCCAGGGCGATCGCCTGCTGGTGGTGGGCAACCACCGCACCGATATGTCGCTCAACCCGCGGCAGGTGTTGCAGCTTCTCGAAGCCCGCATCCACGCGCTCCAGATCCGCTCGATTCAGCAAGTGGGGCTATACCTGCGGATTGTCGGTCAGCCCAAGCCCTACGTGCGCCGCCAGTTTTCGCTCAACCAGACACCGCCAAAGCCGGTGCTATCGGGGGTTGCCGCCAGCGCCATTGCGGGAACCGGGGCAATTGCTCCACCCGCCACTATTCCCATTCCCAAGCCTGCATCTGTCGCGCCGTCTGCCCGCACCAAGGCTCAGCCGATCCCGCCAACCACCAGCAGACCCCCTGTTCAATCTGTTCAAGCTGTTCAAAAAGCGGTTCCACAAGCCCCCAAATCTGCCCAGACTCCTCACCAAAATCCTCAGAAGAGTGTCGAGGCAGGAGCAGATCATCGCCTTCTGATAGCGGGCATTGGAGCCGTCGGGCTGGCTCTGGGCAGCTACGTGCTGACGCAGCCCTGCACCTTCGGCGCGTGCCCCCAGTTGGAAACGGCAAAATCTCTGGGCAGCAAGTCGTTTACCGTCGTGACACAGGCTCCTGCTGCGCCCGACCTGACCGCCGCCCAGCAGTACCTCACTGGGGCGATCGACCTGCTGGACACCGTACCCATTTGGTCGCGCCATCGGTCAACATCCAATGAATTGCGCCAGCAATATCAGCAGCAAAACGAGGTGCTGAATGGGTTGAGGCAAGCCGAGCAGTGGGCGATCGCCGCTACCCAGGCCAGCGAGGCTCCGGTTCTCAACCTCCAGACCTGGCAGTTGATTCGGAACCAGTGGGAAGCCGCGATTCAGCAGCTTGAGGCTGTACCCGTTGCCAGCCCGTTTTATGCGACAGCCACCGCCAAACTCCAAGACTACCGAGATCAGCTAGCCTTAGTGCAAGCCCGGCTTCAGCAAGAAGAGGCAGCCGGACAGCGCCTCAGCGAAGCCAAGCAGTTGTTCAAGCTAGCCTGGGAGCGGCAGCAGCACGCCATTCGTCAGAAGCGCCCTGACCTGTCCGAAGCAGTAGTCGCCACCTGGGAAGCAGGCCTGGCGCGGTTGCAGCAGGTGCCACCCAACACCAGCGCCATGTTTGAAGCAGAACGCCTGTTAGCGCTGTATGAGCCACGGGTAGAGAAGATCAAAACTGACCTAGAAGCAGCGATCGCCCAGGCCGCCAATCAGCCCGCCCAGCCCATGCTCCAAATTGCAGACCCCTCTGCCGCGCCCGACACCCAGCCCGTCGCGCAGCCCATGCAGGCGATCGCCCCGCAAGCCATTCCACAACCGATCCCACAGCCAGTTCCGCAACAGATTCGACCGCAGGCGCTCTCTCCCCAGCAAATGGCGCAATACCAAATGGCCCAGCAGCAGATGGCGCAACAGCGGATGATGCAGCAGCAAATGCTCCAACAACCCCTGCGACAACAACCCCTGCGCCAACAACCCATGTCCCAGCGACAACTCCTGCAACAGCAAATGCTCCAGCAGCACATTATGCAGCAGATGCAGGGACAGCCCATGCCCCCGGTGCAAACGGTTGGACAGTAGTAGGGCTAAGCAGTTGGACGATTTCTCGCGGGCTGCGCCCGCGAGAAATCGTTCAGAACCTGGGAAATTTATCGCAAGTGCGTAAGTCCTAAGTAGGCTGGACAGTAGGCTGAACAGTAGGCGTTTCAGGAACTTTGGATTGCCGCAGGACACTGGAAATGAGCCGCAAGCGTGACGCTGCGGCTGAAATTCTTGGAAGCCCCACAGACGATTGACCGGCGATCCAAAATCGCAAATCCAGAATCCAAAACCCAAACTCCAAAACCCAAACTCCAAAATCAATCTCACTTACCAATGCAAAAGCGGCTAAAGATGCGATCGAGGACAGATTCGGTCACATCTTCGCCCGTGATTTCACCCAAAGACTGGATGGCGCTCCGTAGGTCAATACTCCAAAAGTCCAGCGGGAGCTGCTGAGCAATGGTGTCTTGCACGTGCTGGAGGGCAGTTTTGGCGCGGGTGAGCGCGGCAGACTGGCGCTGGTTGATGGCTAGGTCGAGGTTCGCAGCCGTCAGCTTGCCGGCCTGGGCAATGGTCAGAATTGCTTGCTCCAGGGCTTCGATGCCGTGATTTTGGGCGGCAGCAGTGTACACCGTTGGCAAAGCGAGCGGAGGAGGTGGGACAGCGCCATCGCTTCCCCACGCCGCCACACCGCCATTCCCAGCCACCAGATCAACCTTGTTCACCACCAAAATTAGCGATCGCCCCTTGACCTGCTCATAGATTTCCTGGTCTGCGTCCGTCCAGCCCTGGGCAGCGTCGATGGTGAGCAACACCAGATCGGCGGCTTGGGCGGCCTGGCGCGATCGCGCGACCCCAATTTGCTCAACCACATCTTCGGCCTCGCGGATGCCAGCGGTGTCAAGCACCTGGATGGGGATGCCGCCGACCACGAGCTGCGATTCAACCACGTCGCGGGTCGTCCCCGGAAGCGCTGTCACAATAGCGCGATCGCTCCGGCTCCAGGCATTCAGCAGGCTAGATTTGCCGACATTTGGGCGACCGACAATCGCCACTTTTAGCCCGCTCCGCAACAGTTCGCCCCGGTCTGCCGTGTCGAGGAGCGCCGTCACTTGGGCGAGAACTTGCGACAGTTGGGTTTTGATCAGGGCTTCATCCAGCGGTGGCAGGTCGTCTTCAAAGTCGATACGGGCTTCCACTTCGGACAGAATATCGAGGCAGATAGCCCGAAGCTGGCGGATGGGCTGGGCAAGCTTTCCTTGCAGGCCGGCGAGAGCAGATTGGGCCGCTTGGGGCGATCGCGCTCCCACTAGATCGGCAATGCTCTCAGCTTGCGTTAGATCAATGCGCCCGTTGAGAAAGGCCCGCAGCGTGAATTCTCCCGGCTCTGCCAGCCGCGCCCCACAGTCCAGGCAAGCCTGCAACACCTGCTGCACCGCCATCATGCCGCCGTGACAGTGAAACTCCACCACGTCTTCACGGGTGTAGGAGCGCGGAGCCAGCATCAGCAACAGCAGCGCCTCGTCAATCACCGTCTGGGTTTGGGGCTGGCGCACATGGCCGTAGAGAATGCGGTGGCTGTCCCACACCTGTCGCCCTGGCGCGTGGAATAGGATACGGGCGATCGCCACGGCCTCAGCCCCCGACAGGCGCACAATGCCCACGCTGCCTTGAGCAGGAACGATTGCTGTGGCGATCGCCGCGATGGTGTCTTGTTTCAGAGCAGGAGCCGTCATGACGTGAAATCAAGGGACGCTCTCTTCAATCTACTGGCACTCGCCCCCAAACGCGCAAATGGGTGGATTAACCTGTGATGAACCGCTGTGATGCGCTACTCGCCCCCTATCGGCAGCTTGGCCCCCATCGGCAACCGGATGCAATGACATCACCCCTAAAGTTCGCTTTTAGAGGGCGATCGCACCATAAACGTCCAAATTCTCTTGCTATTGGACTGCTGGAATGATCACTGTTCCGCCCAAGCTAGGGGTTGCAGTAGGCACAGTGGGCCGGGTCGGCAAAGTCCTGACCGTCGGGATAGCGCACGGTTTCAGTAAAACCGCACTGGGCGCAGCGGTAGAGGGCGGCTAGCGTCAGGCTTGTGGGCGCGTGGCAAAGGGCGCAGGGCAATCCAGGCTGGCGATCGCCCACGTCGAAACCGGGCGCGTGGCACTGGGGGCAAGTCTGTTGCAGCTTGCGGATCAGGTCTTGCGTTGCGAGGGCGATCGCCTTCATCCGCGTGGGGTTCATCATGGCCCGCATGTCGGTTTCCAGATGGGCGCGGCCGTGGCGCTTGAGGGTCGCGGTCACGATTTCTCGGAACTGATCTTCCTGCGTGATGCCCTTGTGTATCTCCGTGGGGTCGCTGCCCTCTGCCGCAGGCATCACCACCAGCCCGTGACTGGGAAACCCTGCCGATTGGGCAAATTTCAGCGCCGCCTCCAGGCTGTCTACCTGCTGATGGCTATAGTTGGTGTCTGGCGTAGCGGCGTGGCCTGCGATCTCCAGCCCATGCCGCCGATCGACCAATAGCACCAGTTCTCGATTGAGCGGCACGTAGGGCATCAGCGGATGGGGCCCAAAGCTGCCCTCGCTGGCGATCGCCAACTCTGTTCCCAGCGCTGCCCCCAGATGTTCCAGCGCGTGCATTGCCTTGAGCCGCGCCGTCGCTAGCTGATCTGCCGGCCGCTTGATATCGCGGGTAAACGTACCAAACTGGTCGCTGTCAAACCCATCGGGAACCACGATTTCTAGCGCGAAGGCGGATGTGAGGAGGGGGGCGATCGCCGCCTCCTTGCGATGCATAGTCGCCAAAATAGCCGTGCGTCCGGCAAACCAGTAGGAAGACATCGGGAAGCATGAGAGAAGGAGTGAAGTCCTGAGGCATTATTTTACCTTACCTACCCTGCCATGACCGATCCCGCCAGTCCCCATTGTCCCCATTACCTTGCCACCGTCACCGGAAACCGCAGTTCAAACGGCGTAAACGTGCCCGACGTGACGGGGCGGCCGCGCAAGACTAGCTCGTAAGCGCCAGCGCGAGGGAAAGTGACGGTGGCTCCAGGAATGCCCTGGCGACCTTCGGCAGAAACGGCTTGCAGCGTGGGCGACAGAATGGGCGCATCCCCCTGGCGGCGCGGGCGGGCGTAAACCTCAAGCTGGCAGGTGCAGGCGGAGAGGGGAATCGTCTGGCCGCCACGTCGCGCCAGTGCAAACCAGACCTGGCTGGCAACTCCGGCGCGGGGATTGTCTCGCGGCTCGATATGCACCGTGCCGCCGACCTCGCCCGACACCTGCACCTGATGGGCACTGGCCGGATCGATGGGGGACAGACCAACCCTGCCTGCCGCCATCGACAGACCCAGCAGCGCCAGCAGGCTTGCATTACGAACGACGAGACGGAACTTCAGCATACCATTCCTCCTGACCAAACCACTTCCAGACCCAGCGGCCGCGCAGCAGCAAGACGCTGAGGGTTGCCCCACTGAGGGCGATCGCCCCTGCCCAGTGCCACCCCGTAGGCGACACGCCGAGGTAGGTAGAACCAATGGCAATCGCGTGAATCGTTGCCAGCAGCAGGGCAGGAACCGAAAGCAGGTGCAGCGGCCGCCAGGTTTCCCCCAGCCACTTTTGCGCCCGGTCGAAGCTTGTTAGGGCAGCGGGGAGCATCGCCAGCAGCGCGGCGGCTCCAGCGGCGATCGCCCCTTGGTGTTGTGGCAGCATGAAGGCGATCGCCTGCCAATTCCAGCCCCAGGTGTGTTCTGCCATGTGCAGCGTGTGCGCCGCCGCCAGCACAAACGCGCCTACCCCCAGCGCCCGCCGCACCCTCAGCAGCCCACTCCAGAGACGGCTGAGGGGCCGCGCTACCAGCGCCAGCATTAGGCAAAGCAAACTGGCGTGGCCAGTAAAGTCCGTCATCATGTCGCCCGTCCGCAGCAGCGTCAACAGACCAATGCTCAGCGTCACCCAGCCGCCCAGTCGATAAAACTGGCTGCGCTGATCGGCGCTCAGCCATGCCGCAGACGTGCCCACGCCCAGCATCGTCGGCAGCGTCCCCAGCCCAAAGGCCAGCATGGTGGCGCTGCCCAGCCAGGGATTGCCCGTGTCGGCTGCCTTGATCTGGGCTGCGTAGAGAAAGCCGCAGGGAAACAGACCCCAAACCGCGCCAAGCAGCAGGGGCGTAGCCACATGGGAGCGCTTGCCAAGTCTCTGAATCAGGCGACCGAGCCGCTCGTGCAGCCTGCCCGGCGCCAGCGGATGCAGCAGCGGCACCTTGGGTAGCCCGTTCGGCACAACCTGCACCAGCCCAAACCATACCAGCAGCCCGCCCGTCAGCAGCGCCATTAGCCGCCTCGCCAGACTACCTACGCCCGCGAATTGACCGCCAGCCAGCACAACCGAACCGACTGCACCGATTGCCAGACCCACCAGCGCGTAGCTGAGAACGCGCCCCATATTCAAGAGGACGTGAAAAATAAACTGCTGCCAGGGGGTCGGGGGCTTGTCCTGCACCTTTGCCAGGGAAAACGCCGCCGTCAACGGGCCGCACATTCCCACACAGTGTCCAAAACTCCCCAGAAATCCCAGGGTCATGACTAGCAGCAGATCCACCATGCCTGCTCAACGAAACCTGTATGCTGCAACGAAATACATTCCAAAGCGCTAGAAATTCTCAAGGCGCTAGAATTTCATGGCTCTAAACATGAGGGCTCTAGACGTGAGGACTCTAGACATAAGGCTGATGGCAGGTGAAAGTAGTCAGACGGCGCGATCGCCCTTGACGTTTCGAGGCTCCTCTACCCTAACGGCCGTCCCGTGGGATGTCAAAAGACGGGCTGTCAAAGTTAGACCGCTAGACGGTGGGGGAGAAATTAGCTGGGGCTATTCCCCGCCCAGCAACCGTAGTTAGGCTAAGGCCGCTGCGAGATATCTTCCTGCGGGTCGGCAGCGGTAAGATGAAGAAATATTGCTAACTTGAGGCAACCCATGACGGCGAACGTTGAAATTTACACTTGGAGTACCTGTCCGTTTTGCATTCGCGCCAAGGCTCTGCTGAATAAGAAGGGCGTGGACTTTACGGAATATTGTATTGACGGCGATGAAGCCGCCCGCGCCGAAATGGCAGATCGCGCCAACGGTCGCCGTTCCCTGCCGCAGATCTTTATTGATGGCGTTCATGTCGGTGGCTGCGACGACCTGCACGCGCTGGATCGACAGGGTAAGCTAGACGCGATGCTGGCAGGGGTCTGAGCAAGGGAAGCGGAGGGGCAAAGCGCTGGCTTGATTCTGGGCGATCGGCCACTTTGCTCTCTTGCGCTCTGCCGCTGCCTCGCGCTGTTCTGTTCTGCCCCTCGGTTCACGTCCTCAATCCCCGACTCTCCCGACTCTACTTCCCGACTCTCCCGACTCTATTTATGAAACTTGCCTTCATTATTGATCCGATCCACCGCCTCGATCCAGGCCACGATACCAGCGTGGCGCTGATGGAGGCGGCGCAGCAGATGGGGCATGAGGTGTGGATTACGGAGGCGAATCGGCTGTCGGTGGTGGGCGGCAGGGCCTATGCTCAGCTTCAGCCTGTGCGGTTGGTTCCGGTCGAACTGGTAGAAGGGCGCTGGGTGGCAGCGGAGGTGTGGTTTGAACTGGGCGATCGCCAGTTTTTGCCGCTAGACAGCCTGGATGCGGTGTTCATGCGGACTGATCCGCCTGTGGATATTCCCTATCTGTATGCCACCTACGTGCTGGACTATGTGAACCCAGATAGAACGCGGGTCATCAATGCTCCGGCGGGGCTGCGGGCGGCTAATGAAAAGATGTATGCGCTGCAATTTATGGGAGCAATTCCTGAAACCATCGTCACCGCAGACAAGCAGGTGATTCGCGAGTTTGTGGAGCGGCAGGGCGCAGCCGTGATGAAGCCCCTAGGCGGCAAGGCAGGCGAGGGGATTTTGTTTGCCGAACCGGGCGATCGCAATTTGAACTCCCTCATCGAAATCAGCACCCAGCAGTTTCGCGTGCCCATCATGGTGCAGGAGTATCTACCCGCGGCCAAAGACGGCGACAAGCGCGTGATCTTGCTAAACGGCGAACCCATCGGCGCGGTGAACCGCATCCCTACAGGCAAAGAGTTTCGCGGCAACATGGCGGTGGGCGGGCGCGTGGCGGCAGTGGAGATTACCGAGCGCGATCGCCAAATTTGCGCCCAGCTTGCCCCCACCCTGCGCCGCGACGGGCTGATTTTTGTCGGCATCGACATCATCGGTGGCTACCTCACCGAAGTCAACGTCACCAGCCCCACAGGCATTCGAGAAATCGATCGGCTTAACGATGTGCGCTTGGGGCAGCAGGTGATGGACTGGCTGAGCCAGTCGCAGGGAATAGAGCCGTAGCGTAGTTAATAGAGCCTCATCACTCAAATCCCACAATTTTTGCACTGCGGCACCCTCATCTCTCGTATCTCAAACTACAATCCAGGGTGATGCGTTCTAGTAGGGTCAAATATTGGGATTTGTAAAGACCCTGGCTCTGAGGCGTGTTTTAGAGCCTTTTGATCCCCCCTGGCCCCCCTTGTTAAGGGGGGAACCGGGCCGAGCCGCACCGGAAGTCCCCCTTGTTAAGGGGGAACCGGGCCGAGCCGCACCGGAAGTCCCCCTTGTTAAGGGGGATTTAGGGGGATCGACTCAGGGCAATTAACGGTTCAGAGAGTTTGAAAACACGGTCTAGAGGGCTGAATATCTTTAGAACCAGGGTCGCTTTTCGGAGTATGCAGAAACTACGTATTCAGAAACTACAGAGGCGATACAGGTCTTTACAGCACGCCTGCATCGGGCATTCTGTTTTCGTTCGCTCAATTTTGTTAGCAATGAGGTGAGTTGGATGAGTCAGTTGTGGTATCCATCGGGGCGATCGCCCCTGAAACGACGCAAGTTTTTACAATATGGGGCGATCGCCGCTGGCACGGGCCTCGTCGCAGCCTGCGCGTCTCAAGCGCCAACCTCGACCGAAGCGCCGGCCAGTCCTGCGGCTGGTGCTAGCCCTGCGTCCGGTGAGCTAACCAAAATCACCTACGGCACCAACTGGTACGCCCAGGCAGAACACGGCGGCTTCTATCAGGCGGTTGCCACGGGCTTATACAAAGATGCAGGGCTGGACGTGACCATTAGCATGGGCGGGCCCCAGGTCAACGGCACGCAGTTGCTCATGGGCGGCGCGATCGACTTTTTCATGGGCTACGCCGCCGATGCCATCAAGGCCGTCGAAGAGGGCATTCCCAAAGTCACCGTTGCCGCCATCTTCCAAAAAGACCCGCAAATCCTGATGGCGCACCCCGGCACGGCCGACTCGCTTGAAGACCTGAAGGGTCGCCCCATTTTTATCTCCTCTTCGGCAAACGTGACCTATTGGCCGTTTTTGAGAGCCAAGTTTGGGTTCACCGACGACCAGAAGCGACCCTACAACTTCAACCCTGGCCCATTTTTGCAAGACAAGCAAACCGCGCAGCAAGGCTATCTCAGTTCCGAGCCGCTGGCGATTAAAAAAGAAGGCGGCTTCGACCCCGTGGTATTTCTGATGGCAGACTACGGCTACGAACCGTATTCCACAACCATCGAGTGCAAGCGTGAACTGGTCGAAAGCAACCCCGACTTGGTGCAGCGGTTTGTGGATGCCTCCATCAAGGGCTGGTACAGCTATCTCTACGGCGATCCTTCGCCGGGTAACGAGCTCATCAAGAAAGACAACCCGGAGATGACCGACGAGCAAATAGCCTATGGCATCGAGAAGATGAAGGAATACGGCATTGTCGATTCGGGCGACGCACAGGTGAAAGGCATCGGCGCAATGACCGAGGAACGCTGGAAATCCTTCTATGACACGATGGCGGCAGAGGGCGTGTTTAAGCCGGAAACCGACTATACCCAGGCCTACACGCTCCAGTTTGTCAACAAAGGCCCGGATGCGTATAAGGTCTAAGTCGAGTACGGTGTAAATGAAGCGCAGCCGGTGTAGCGGAATTGGCGCAACTGATTCCGCTGCCCCGCTGCCGAACTAGGCCTATGTAACTAGTCTCGCTCCACTAGCTTTAAGGAACCCCATCGCATGAACACCCCAGCGGCGTTTACGCTCAGCGATGTCAGCAAAGTCTACTCCAATGGCACAGTGGCGCTGCACAATCTCGACCTGACGGTGCATGAGGGGCAGTTTGTCAGCCTGTTGGGCCCGTCGGGCTGCGGCAAAAGCACCGTGCTGCGGATGGTAGCAGGGCTGGGCAAGATGAGTTCGGGCAACCTGTATTGGGGCAGCAGTTCTCAGCGGAAGTTGGCCTACGTCTTTCAAGAGGCGGCGCTGATGCCTTGGGCGACGGTGGAAGACAACGTGGCGCTGCCGCTGAAGCTGGCAGGCCTGTCGAAGAGCGCGGCGCGGGAGGCGGTACAGGAGGCGATCGCCCTCGTTGCGCTGCAAGGCTTTGAAAAGGCCTACCCGCGAGAACTCTCCGGCGGGATGCGGATGCGCGTCTCCATCGCCCGCGCCCTGGTGACAAAGCCAGAAATCTTGCTGATGGACGAACCCTTTGGGGCGCTGGACGAAATGACCCGCAGCAAGCTCAACAGCGACCTGCTGAACCTCTGGGGGCAGAAGCAGTGGACGGTGGTGTTTGTCACCCACAATATCTACGAAGCGGTGTACCTGTCGAATCGTGTGGTGGTGATGGCGGCGCGTCCGGGGCGCGTGGTGGCGGATGTGGCGATCGCCGCTCCCTACCCCCGCACTGAGGAGTTTCGCACCACGCCACTGTTTAACGACTACTGTCGCGACATTTCCAACAGCCTGTCTCGCGCCGCTGGGCAGACGGCTGCATTACACCCCAGCGACAGCGTTTCCGCCAGCGTCGTAAACCAGCCCGCATAGCGCCAACCCGATTTCGCGCCAACTCGATTTCGCGCCAACTCGATTTCGCGCCAACCTGATGTCATAAGGCAGTATTCCGATGGACAATCTGTTTGACGTACCTCGCCAGCCCGAAGCCTCTGCCCCATCCTCGGAATCTGGTCAACCGTCCCAACTGCAACGCCTGCTCTCGCCCGATATCCTGGCTCCGATTCTCGTGGGCCTGTTGATGCTGGCGCTGTGGGAACTTGGCGTGCGCCTGACCAACACCCCCCCCTACATCCTGCCGGGGCCGATTCTGGTGCTGCAAACGCTGGTGCGAGAATGGGGGACGCTGTTCCCCTCGCTGCTGATCACGATGAAAATCACGCTGTTTGCCTTCCTGGCGGCGGTGGTGTCGGGCCTGCTGGTTTCTGTGCTGTTTACCCAGAGCAAGTGGATCGAGCGCAGTTTCTTTCCCTACGCGGTGATTTTGCAGACGACCCCGATTGTGGCGATCGCCCCCCTGATCATCCTCTGGGTGCGGCAGTTGGTTCCGGGTACTGCGTCTACCTTTGTGTCACTGGTCATCTGCGCCTGGCTGGTGGCCTTTTTCCCTATCCTGTCCAACACGACTCTGGGCCTCAACAGCGCCGACCATAACCTAATTAACCTGTTTCAGCTTTATCGCGCTTCCCGCTGGCAAACCCTGCGCTACCTGCGGCTGCCCAGCGCCTTGCCCTATTTCCTGGGCGGCTTGCGAATTAGCGGCGGGCTAGCGCTGATCGGCGCAGTCGTGGCGGAATTCGTCGCGGGCACAGGCGGCACCAGTTCTGGGCTGGCCTACCAAATCCTGATCTCCAGCTTCAACCTCCAGATTCCCCGCATGTTTGCTGCCCTCTTGCTGACCACCGTACTGGGCATCCTGATTTTTGTCTTGCTGACGATGCTCTCCGACCGCCTCCTGCGCCACTGGCACGAAAGCGCCGTCCGCCGAGAAAATTAAGCTGATTCCTTGGGTGGCAGCCAGTAGGCAGAGCCGTTTCGTTCCCGCTGGAGCAGGCCGTGTTCAAACAGTTCGCGGCGGAGTAGAGCCGGGTCGCAGAACGTGTGATGTTCATTGAGGAGCTGGTTTACCTCGCGTTCGGTGTAGGTTTTGCCCGCAGCGAATTTTTCAGCCAGGTACCACAACACCAGCGTTTGCACCCGCGCTCGATTGCGCTTGGACGGCCAGCGCGTCACCCGGCCCTGGTCATCCAGGTAGGGCTGGAGTTCTGTAAAGTCGATCATTTCACCCCGCTCCTCCGTCTAATTTGGGATTTTGGATTCGTGATTTTGGCTCACGATCTGAGGTAGGTTTGCAAAGTGCCAACCTGAATCCCCGATTTCCAATTCCTACACTATGCCGCAACTCGATTTCGCCCGCCTGAATGAACCGCACTACTGGCTATGCAACGCCCATGTTCCCCGGCCGCTGCTGCCTGATTCGCTGGTGTTGCCTGAGTCGGCGGGCATTCTGGCGCAGGATAACCTGGCGCAGGTGGATCTGGAAATTTTAGATGGCGCAATTCGCAGGATTTGCCCCAGTGCGGATGCGGCGGGTGAGGCAGGAGGAGAACCCGTGCCGACGGTTGACCTGAAGGGCGGCATGGTGTGGGCTGGGCTGGTCGATTTGCATACGCATCTGGATAAGGGGCACGTTTGGGGGCGATCGCCCAACTATTCTGCAACCTTTGAGGAAGCGCTGGAGACGATCCGCGCAGATGCCAGCAAACACTGGGATGCAGAGGATGTCTATCGCCGCATGGAGTTTGGGCTAAAGTGCAGCTATGCCCACGGCACGACTGCCCTCCGCACCCATATAGATTCCTTTGGCGACCAAGCGGCGGTGAGTTGGAGCGTGTTTAATGCGCTTCAGCAAGACTGGAGCGATCGCCTCGCGCTAAAAGCCGTTTCCCTGGTAACACTGGACTATTACCAAACTCCAGAGGGCGAAATCTTGGCCGATCTAGTTGCCGAGATGGGCGGCATTCTGGGCGGCGTGACGGAAATGGGCCCCCATTTGGAAGCCCAGCTTGATCGCCTGTTTACCCTGGCCATTGATCGGGGCCTCGACATCGATCTGCACACCGACGAAAGCGGCGACCCCAACGACATTACCCTGCGCTACGTGGCCGAGGCCGCCCTGCGCCGCGATTTTCGCGGGCAGATTGTCTGCGGCCACTGTTGCAGCCTGGCCGTGCAGTCTGACGACGAAGCCCAGAAAACCATCGATCTGGTGAAAGCTGCCCGCATCGGCGTGGTCAGCCTGCCCATGTGCAATCTGTATCTGCAAGACCGAAATCAGCGCTCGGCCCTCAGGGGGCAGGTGGCGGCGGCTCACCCAGGCACTCACCCACCCGCCCTGCGACAGACACCCACCCGCACCCCCCGCTGGCGCGGCATTACGCTGCTGCACGAACTGAAACATGCGGGCGTTCCGGTGGCGATCGCCAGCGACAACTGCCGCGATCCGTTCTATGGC
The DNA here is from genome assembly GCF_013177315.1 of Thermoleptolyngbya sichuanensis A183. NCBI lineage: Bacteria > Bacillati > Cyanobacteriota > Cyanophyceae > Oculatellales > Oculatellaceae > Thermoleptolyngbya > Thermoleptolyngbya sichuanensis. The sequence goes on from NZ_CP053661.1 coordinate 253,157, forward strand.
TTTGGCGACCACGACGGGCTGGAGGTGTTCACCCAGGGCGTACGGATTGCCCAGCTCGATGCGCCCTATGGCGACTGGAGCCGGGTCGTGACGACCACACCGGCCGACCTGATGGGCCTGCCCACCGTGGGCCGCATTGCGCCAGGGCTACCCGCCGATCTGATTCTCTGCGCGGCTCGCTACTTCAGCGAACTGCTGGCCCGTCCCCAAGGCGATCGCACGGTATTGCGCCAGGGCAAACCTATCGACACAACCCTGCCCGACTACGCAGAGCTAGACGATCTGCTGCTGAAGTAGCGCTGAACTAGATTGCCCAGGGCAGCACTAACACCGGAACTGACGCAGTGGACTGGTTTCCCGCGAGTACCGCCTGCAAGCTGCGAACCATACTTCTGATTTAGGACTTACGCAGTTGGACGATTTCTGGCAAGTGCGTAAGTCCTGTGATTTTTCAATACTAAAAACTTATCGCCTGGGGAAAGGGCTTGCCTGTAGTAGAGGGGGATACAGTTCTCAGCCGTCTGTCCGTCTTAGCATCGGCTAGGATCTCGACCGCTCAAGCACCTACAGGTTTTTCCTTCAAATTCCTATGACTGCCATTTTCACCCTGCCTCGGGATTGCACCTTCAGCCCTTCTGATTGGGAAGTGCTTGCCCCATTTTGGTATCCCGTTGCCTTTGCCCACGACGTTACCGATAAGCCCGTGGGGGTGCGCCTGCTCGACGAGCGGCTAGTGCTTTACCGGGCGGGCGACGGCGGCGTAATAGCAGCAAAAGACCTCTGCCTGCATCGCGGCGCTCCCCTCAGCATGGGCTGGGTTGAAGATGGCGAACTGGTCTGCGCCTACCACGGCGTTCGGTATACCCAGGACGGCCAATGCGTCTGCATTCCGGCTGCCCCCGATGCCGCAATTCCCAAGCGTCTCCGCCTCACGACCTACCCGGTGCGAGAGCAGTACGGACTGATCTGGGTACGGCTGGTGGACAATGGCCCGGTTCCCTTTCCCGAATTTGATGCGTGGGATAACCCCGACTACATCCAGATCATTCCCGATTCGGTTTATCTAGATGCGGCGGCGGGTCGTCAAATCGAGGGCTTTCTGGATGTCAGCCACTTTGCCTTTGTCCACAAAGACTCCTTTGGGGAGCGGGATAATCCTGAAGTGCCCGACTATCCCGTGACCTTCACCGAGGGCGGATTTACGGCGGACTACGTGAGTTCCGTCAGCAATCTGCCCCACGGCTACAAACACCTCAGCCCGCCAGGGTTTCAGTGGCGGCGGCTGTTTCAGGCCTGGCTGCCGTTCACGGTCAAGCTCTCGGTCACATTCCCCAACGGAATGCTGCATATTCTGAATGCGGCCAGCCCCATTTCAGCCCGCAAGACCCGCGTATTTTCGCCCCTCTGCCGCAACTTTGATAAAGACGCGCCTCTGGAAGAAACGCTGGCCTTCAACCACCAGGTTTTTGGCGAAGATAAGGAAATTGTCGAGGAACTCTGGCCTGAGGATTTGCCGATTAACCTGGCGGATGAAGTCCACATCGCGGGCGACAAAAGCTCCATTACCTACCGCAAGCTGCTGGCCAAGCTGGGACTGGGGCGATCGTTTACGAGCTAATTGATTCGCAAATGCACTTGCGTAAATCGCGCTAAATCGCGCAAGTCAGATCGCCGGCCCGCTGGCTGAAGCGGAGGTTTTCGCTATAGTCGATGGGGCAATCGATGATGGCAGGTACGTCTTGCGCTAGGGCTTCCTTGAGCGTAGGGATAAAGTCGGTAGTGGCGGAGATACGATAGCCTTTCAGCCCCATACTTTCCGCTAGTTTCACAAAGTCGGGATTGGTGAACTTGATAAACGCCGACTCGCCGAAGTGGTTGTGCTGCTTCCATTCGATCAGCCCGTAGCCGCCATCGTTGAAGATAATGGTGACGAACGGCGTGCCGATGCGGAGCGCGGTTTCTAGCTCCTGATTGTTCATCATGAAGCCGCCATCCCCCGTCACGGCGACCACCTTGCGGTTTGGGGCGACCAGCTTGGCGGCGATCGCCCCTGGTATAGCAATCCCCATTGCCGCGAAACCGTTGGAGATAATGCAGGTGTTGGGGCGATCGCAGTGATAGTGTCTCGCCATCCACATCTTGTGCGCTCCCACGTCCGAAATGACGATATCTTCTGGCCCCATCACCGTTCGCAGATCATAGATTAATTTTTGTGGCTTGACGGGAAAGCTATCGTCCTTGGCGTGCTCCTCATAGTCAGCCAAGATATCTTTTCGCAGGTGAATGGCGTAGGGTTCGGGCTTGTCTTGGCGATCGCTCCGCCGCAGAATTTCCTCTAGCGAATCGGAGATATCGCCAATCACTTCTGCCAGCGGAATATAGCTGCTGTCGATTTCCGCAGGGGTGGCGTTGATGTGAATAATCGGGATCTCCCCCGTCGGATTCCAGCGCTTGGGCGAATACTCGATCAGGTCGTAGCCGATGGCAATCACCAGGTCAGTATTGTCAAACCCGCAGCTAATGAAGTCACGCTGCTGCAAGCCCACCGTCCACAGGGCCAGGCGATCGGTGTAGGGAATCACGCCCTTGCCCATGAAGGTATTGGCGACGGGAATATTGAGCGATCGCGCAAAGTGGGTCACCGCATCACTGGCATAGGAGCGAATTGCGCCATTCCCCACCAGGATGATGGGATTCTGGGCTTGCGAAATGGCAGCGGCCGCCCGTTCAATGCTGTTGAACGATGCATACACTTTTTCGATCGCCTCTTTTCGCAGTGGCGTTCCCTCCACCGTCATTGCCGCGATATTTTCCGGGAGGTCAATGTGTACGGCACCGGGTTTTTCGCTTTGTGCAATCTTGAACGCCTTGCGGACAATTTCTGGGGTAATGCTTGGTCGCACGATTTGCGCGTTCCATTTCGTGACGGGTGAAAACATGGCGACCAGATCGAGATACTGATGCGATTCAATATGCATCCGATCCGTACCCACTTGTCCGGTAATGGCCACCAGCGGCGCACGGTCTAGATTGGCATCCGCTACGCCCGTCATCAGGTTCGTCGCGCCGGGCCCCAGCGTAGACAAACACACGCCCGCCTTGCCCGTCAGCCGCCCATACACATCCGCCATAAACGCCGCACCCTGTTCATGTCGCGTGGTGATGAAGCGGATTGACGAGTGCTTCAGCGCCTCCAAGACATGCAGGTTTTCCTCACCTGGCAAACCAAAGATGTATTCCACACCTTCGTTTTCCAGACATTTCACAAGCAGTTCGGCGGTGTTGAGAGAGGTCATGCGAGAGGTCATACGGGTTTCCTGTAGGTTGATAGGTTGAGGGACTGGATGCGGATGCGAATCAGAAAAAGGCCATGAGGCGTGTTATTGGGCGGGTAGGTATTTAGAGAACTTAGAGAATTAGAGAACTAATTCGTCCCCTTACTTAACCCAGACAGTTTTGACGTTGACGAATTCCAGAATGCCTTCGCGGCCGAGTTCGCGGCCATAGCCAGAGCGCTTGATGCCACCAAAAGGCAGGCGCGGATCCGATTTCACCATGCCGTTGAGGAAGACGCTGCCTGCTTCCAGTTCTGCGATGAGGCGATCGCCCTCTTCAGGAATTTGCGTCCAGGCGCTCGCACCCAGCCCAAAGGGGGTGCTGTTAGCAAGACGAATGGCAGCCTCCAGGTCGGGCACACGGAAGACCGTGGCGACGGGGCCAAAGATTTCTTCCTGGGCAATGGGGGCATCGGGCGGCACATCGACGATAATCGTCGGCGGGTAAAAATTGCCCTGGCTCAGTTTGGCATCAGCTTTGGTGGGCACGTCATCCGGGTCGCCGCCGATCAGCACCCTGCCGCCCGCCTCGATGCAGGCTTCTACTTGGTGGTGAACTTCGTGCAAAATGGCAGGCGTGGCCAGCGGCCCAATCTGGGTTTCGGGCAAAAGCGGATTGCCAATTTTCAGGGCTTTGTATTTCTCGACTAAGGCATTGAGAAACGCATCGGCGATCGCCTCTTGTACGATAAAGCGCTTGGCCGCAATGCAGGACTGACCATTGTTAATCATGCGGGCCGTCACAGCAGTAGACACGGCTAAGTCTAGATCAGCGCTGGCCATGACGACGAACGGATCGCTGCCGCCCAGCTCCAGCACGGTTTTCTTGAGAGACTTCCCCGCAGTAGAGGCGAGGCTGGCTCCGGCGGGTTCGCTGCCCGTCAGCGTGGCGGCCTTGATGCGATCGTCCGCAACGATTTGCGCTACCTTATCCGCGCCAATCAGCAGCGTTTGAAAGGCCCCTTTGGGAAAACCGCCCCGTTCTAAAATGTCCTGAATTGCCAGGGCCGACTGGGGCACGTTGGAGGCATGTTTCAGCAGACCGACGTTGCCCGCCATCAGCGCCGGAGCCGCAAACCGAAACACCTGCCAGAAGGGAAAATTCCACGGCATCACCGCCAGCACAATCCCCAGCGGCTGATACATGACGTAGCTACGGCTGGCATCGGTTTCGATGGGCACGGGCGCGAGGAATTTCTCGGCGTTTTCGGCATAAAAGCGGCAGACCCAGGCGGATTTTTCCACTTCGGCAACCGACGGGCCGATGGGCTTGCCCATCTCCAGGGTCATTAATTTGCCAAATTCTGCTTTTTCCTGTTCTAGAATTTCGGCAGCGGCGTAGAGCCACTGGGCCCGCTGGGCCAAGGGGGTGTGGCGATAAGACTCGAACATGTGTTGGGCTGCGTCGATGGCGCGGGCGATCGCCCCATCGGTCAGTGCGTCAAATGTTTGTAGCGTTTCGCCAGTCGCCGGGTTTACTGTAGCGATTCCCATGACTAAACCTCCTTTCATTGCAAGGAGCGGACGCGCAAGCGCCTTAACCTTCTCAACTCTAACGTGCTGATTTTGCAAGGCTCGACGGAATTGTCTCAACTTGTTGCGATTTGGTGACAGGGCGATCGCCCCTTCCAGCCGCTTGCTCAGCGCCGAACCCTGCCCAGATCCCTAGCTCAACCGGGCTTCTTCCTTTCTAGTCTTCCAAGAAAAATCGGCGGTAGACGCAGAACGTTGGAAATATTGACAAAGTGTGACGAATTTAACAATTTGAGCCGCGCCAGTCGATCGTTCTAGTCACAGCCTAAAGCCAGCGCAGAAATCCATAGAAAAAATGCTTTTCTTGGCAACCTTGTAATAGACTAGAGTCTATAAGAATTCGGAATGATCTTGTCCTATCGACGTATCCCTTCATCTGCGCTCTTGACCGCGCTTTCTTTACGAGGAGGCTCTTGTGATTCACGCGACGCTGCATCAGCTCAAGGTCTTTGAGGCAACGGCCCGGCACGGCAGCTTTACGCGGGCGGCGGAGGAGCTATTTCTGACCCAGCCCACCGTGTCCATGCAGGTAAAGCAGCTAACCAAGGCAATCGGCCTGCCCCTGTTCGAGCAAGTCGGCAAACGACTGTTTTTGACCGATGCAGGACGGGAGCTATTTTCCACCTGTCAGGAGATTTTTGGCAAGCTGGAACAGTTGGAAATGAGCATTGCCGACCTGAAAGGCATGAAGCAGGGCCGGCTGCGGCTAGCGGTCATCACGACGGCAAAATACTTTCTGCCGCGCCTGCTCGGCCCCTTTTGCCAAAAATATCCCGGCGTCGATATTTCCCTCACGGTCACCAACCATGAACGTGTGATCGAGCGCCTGGGCAACAACCAGGACGACCTCTACGTGATGAGCCAGTTGCCGGAAAATCTGGACATCGTGGCCCACCCGTTTTTGGATAACCCGCTGGTGGTGATTGGCCCCAAAACCCATCCCCTGGCAAAAGAAAAGAACATTTCCCTAGAGCGGCTGGCAGAAGAAACTTTCATTATGCGGGAGCCGGGATCGGGCACACGCCGCGCCTTTCAGAAGTTGCTGGATGACCACGACCTGTCGGTGCGGGTGCGGCTGGAATTGGGCAGCAATGAGGCCATTAAGCAGGCGATCGCCGGAGGGCTGGGGCTGGCAGTTCTGTCGTCGCACACCATCGCTCACGACGGCTCGATGGGCGAACTGATGGCCTTCGATGTCGAAGGTTTCCCAATTCCCCGCAAGTGGTACGTCGTCCACCTGTCGGGCAAGCAGCTTTCGGTCGTCGCCTCCACCTTCCTCGACTACCTGCAAGTCGCCGCCGCCCAAATGGAAGAAACAGGCGTAATTCCCACGCTAGTTTAGGCTTCCTGCACCTGCCGTTTAGCCTCATCAGCCTCTCTGCGAACTGGATAAACGGCGTAGTTTTCACGCTAGTTTAGGCTTCTTGCACCTGCCCAGTTTCCAAGCATCAGCCTTCTTAAGCAGCGGGTCAACCTGCAAACTTGCCCAGCCCCAAACCCAATCCAGGGTCTAAATCCAAAATCTAAAATCCAAAATCTAAAATCCCCACCCCAAAATCCCACGCAACGCCCACCCCGGATTAAAATCAAGCTTGCTCTTCATCTCCCCTGGTGCGTATGGCGGACATTTTGGATGGCAAGGCGCTGGCTCAAACACTTCAGACAGACCTGGCGCAGCAAATCGCAAAGATCAAAGCGGCAGGAGGGCGATCGCCCGGTCTAGCCGTCCTCATGGTGGGCGACAACCCCGCCAGCGCCGCCTACGTCCGCAACAAAGAACGCGCCTGCGAGAAACTGGGCATGGTGTCCTTGGGCAAGCATTTTCCCGCCAATACGACTCAAGCAGAACTGTCGCAGGTCATCGACGAACTCAACCACGATGATCGCGTAGACGGCATACTGGTGCAGCTTCCTCTGCCCGATCACCTGGATTCCGTCGCCCTGCTCAACCAAATTCACCCCGACAAAGATGCCGACGGGCTGCACCCCATGAACTTGGGTCGCTTGGTGCGCGGCGAAGTGGGGCTACAAAGCTGCACCCCCGCAGGCGTGATGAAGCTGCTGGAGGAATATCACATCGACCCCAGGGGCAAACATGCTGTCGTCATCGGGCGCAGCATCCTGGTCGGCAAGCCCCTCGGCCTGATGCTGCTAGCCCAAGATGCCACCGTCACGATGGCCCATTCCCGCACCCCCGACCTGCCTGCTGTTGCCCGCTCTGCCGATATCCTGGTCGCCGCCGTGGGCCGCCCCAACCTGATCACTGCCGATATGGTGAAGCCCGGAGCCGTTGTGATTGATGTGGGCATCAACCGCATCACCGACGACGGCGGCGGCCGTTTGGTGGGCGACGTAGACTTTGCATCGGTCAAAGACGTGGCCTCCTGGATCACGCCCGTCCCCGGCGGCGTTGGGCCGATGACCGTAACGATGCTGATGGCAAATACGGTGTGGAGTTATTTAAGGAGAGTGGCGGGGTGACGGACGGAAAAAACGAAAAACGGAACTTCTTCGTTCTTCGTTCTTCTCTCTTCGTTCTTCTCTTTTCCCTTACACCAACACTCCATCACCCCTATCCCCTGACCCCTGACCCCTAATCCTTGGCCCCTAATCTGTACATTCCGACCCTCATCCGGGGTACATTGGATTGCGTCTAGATTAATGTGCTAGATCCGTTCAGTTGGCCGAAGATTGGCCAATTTATCACCCTGACTGAGGGCAGAATTCCAGGAAATTGGCATGGTGGCGACTCAAGTTTTTGATTTATCGGGTTATTTGGCAGAACGACAGGCGATCGTAGAAGCGGCGCTGGATCAATCCCTTCCGGTGGTCTATCCCGAAACGATCTACGAGTCGATGCGCTATTCCCTGATGGCGGGGGGCAAGCGGCTGCGGCCGATTTTGTGCCTGGCGACTTGCGAGATGTTGGGCGGCACGGTAGAAATGGCGCTGCCGACGGCCTGTGCGCTAGAGATGATTCATACCATGTCGCTGATTCACGATGATCTGCCTGCGATGGACAACGACGACTATCGCCGGGGCAAACTCACGAATCATAAGGTTTACGGCGAGGACATCGCGATTCTGGCGGGCGATGGCCTTTTGACCTATGCATTTGAATACATTGCTGCAAGAACGACGGGCGTGCCGAGCGATCGCACGCTTCAGGTGATTGTCCACCTCAGTCGGGCAGTCGGCGCGGCGGGTCTGGTGGGCGGACAGGTTGTAGATCTGGAGTCGGAAGGGAAGCCGGACGTGACCCTGGAAACGCTGACCTGGATTCATCGCCACAAGACCGGGGCGCTGCTAGAAGCATCGGTCGTCTGTGGGGCGATCCTGGCAGGCGCTTCGGCAGAAGATCAGCAGCGGCTATCTAGATATTCGCAAGATATTGGGCTGGCGTTCCAGATTGTGGATGACGTGCTGGATTTGACCGCTACGCCGGAGGAATTGGGGAAATCTGTTGGCAAAGACCTACAGGCTCAAAAGGCAACTTATCCCAGTTTTTGGGACATTGAAGAATCGAAGCGGCAGGCGGCGCAACTGATCGCCAGCGCCAAGGCAGAACTGTCTCCCTATGGCACTCGTGCCCAGCCGCTTTTGGCGATCGCCGACTATATCACTGCCCGAACGCACTAGGGGGAGCAACCTCATGCAGGATTTTGGTCAGGTCTTTCAAAACGTCGTGCTGTGGGTTGCAGTAGCGGCCTGCCTCATTGCCCAAGTGCTGAAGCTAATCGTGGAACTGGCCCGTAACGGCAAGGTCAGCTTTCGCACGGTTGTCAACACGGGCGGAATGCCCAGCGCCCATTCTGCATTCGTCACGGCGCTCGCCTGTGGCGTGGGGCAATCTTCCGGCTGGGAGAGTCCTGAGTTTGCGGTGGCGGTGGTGTTTGCCATTATCGTTATGTACGACGCGGCAGGGGTGCGGCAGGCGGCAGGCAAGCAGGCCCGCGTGCTGAACAAAATCGTGGGCGAGTTTTTTGAAGATGCCGAATTTCACGAAGAGCGGCTCAAGGAACTGCTCGGACACACGCCCGTTCAGGTGATTGCGGGCTGTGCCCTGGGCGTTGTGGTCTCCTGGCTGGCGGCAAAAGCCTATTGAATCCTGCTGATTCTTGATTTTGGATCTGCGATTTTGGATTCTGGATTTGCGATTTTGGACTGCCTGTCAAGTATTTGCAGGGTTTCCAGCAATTGCATTTACAGCGCCACTAAATTTGTAGTGCCAATAATTTGTAGTGCCACTAAAGCGCCACTAAAGCACCACTAACTCATAGCGCTACTAACTTGTAGCGCCCCTAATCGTAACTCCACTAACTGATAACGCCTAACGCTACTGAAGAGAGTTGAGGCTATCCGCCGACCGGCCGGAGTCCTGCAATTTGGCGACCATCGACAATCAGGGTGACAAAGCCGCGATCGCTCAAGTCTCGTAGCAATCCAGCGGCGATCGCCCAGTCGTTGGTGCTGGTTACCAGCAGATGCGGGCGCTGGTCGTAGGTGACAACCGTGACGCGGCGACCCGTGACCTGCTGCACCTGATCCAGCAAATCCAGGCGATTGTAATGATTCACCAGCACGGCGTAGCTGATGGGGCCTGGCTGCGGCGTGGGGTTGGGCGCAGTGGCCACGGTGGTAAAGGCACGATAGCCAAACGCTCGATTCAGGTAATCCGCCCAGTCGCGGGCCAGAGCAGGCGTAGCAAAGCCGCCAATGCGGGTGACGTTTAGCCCCAAATAATCGCAAACCGTCAGGCTGGCGTTGCGTGGCACGACAGACCGCAGTTGCTCCAGCGTGTTGGGGGTCTGATTTAGCACCATCACCAGCGTTTCGCTAGACTGGGGCGGCAGGCAGGCGGGCAGTCCTTGGGCGATTCGCGAAGCAATCCCTATGGGAATCGCCCCCGACGGCACTAGACGAGCCTGCGCCCAAGCCCCCGCACTGGCATTGCCCAAAATTGCTAAACTGCATAGCGCCACCGTTCCCCAGCCCCAATCCCGCATAACCCGCTCAATCCTTACGCTGCAACGCTAATCTACTACAGCAGCATAGCCCGCTCCAACCGGATTTTTTTAAACTAAGCCTGCTTCATTGCCTGCTTTATCTCCGTGCAGATAAATCTTTTTCTCCCGTTTGCCCATGCTTCCCCTCACGCTCATCATCGGCAACAAAAACTACTCCTCTTGGTCTTTGCGGCCGTGGCTGGCGATGCACCAAATGGCCGTGCCCTTTACCGAAATTCGGCTACCGCTAGATACGCCAGAGTTTCACGCGCAGATCGAGCGCTACTCGCCATCGCGGCGGGTTCCTGCGCTGCGGCAGGGCGATTGGGTCATTTGGGAATCGCTGGCGATTTGTGAGTATGTTGCAGAACTGTTTCCCGATCGCCCTTGGTATCCCGCCGATCCTCAGGTGAGGGCGATCGCCCGCGCAGTGAGCCACGAAATGCACGCTGGCTTTGCCAAACTGCGGACTCATATGCCGATGGACGTGCGATCGCGCTATCCAGGCAAAGGCCGCGCTCCAGGCGTGCAGGCTGATATCGACCGCATCACATCCCTGTGGCGCGAATGCCGCAGCACCTACGGCAGCGGGGGTGAGTTTCCGTTTGGTGGCTTCGGCATTGCCGATGCAATGTATGCCCCGGTAGTATCGCGCTTTGTCACCTATGGAGTGGCGCTTGACCCGGTATGCCAAGCCTATGCCGATGCCGTGTGGGCGCTGCCGAGTATGCAGGCATGGATTACAGACGCTCAACAAGAAACAGAAGTCCTGACTCACCCATAAGCAGCACGCAACAGAGATGACTCCTTCGCTAGGATGAGGCAGTGTAGAACCCCAGACAGGGCGTTTCATCTCCAGGGCGGACTAAAATCATAAGCAAATCTGATATTCTTCAGGGATTCTTCGATTGACGACTTATAATTTTGACTGTTACTGTAAAGAAAAAGTTAAAGAAAACATAGACTCCTTCATACTTATGGTTGCCCAACGGGTCACCCGATCTGGGCGCTTGACCTCCATTCAAGGACTCTTCGCAATGCGATCGCTCTCCGGACTCACCCTCTTCTGCGACTTTGACGGCCCCATCATCGACGTTTCCGACCGCTACTACGAAACGTATCTCCTGGGTCTGTCAGATGTGCAAACCCTGTATCAAACTCGCGGCATTACGGTGCCTGTGCATCGCCTCAGCAAGGCCCAGTTCTGGGACATGAAGCAAAACCGCGTGCCCGATGTAGAAATTGCCCTGCGATCGGGGCTGTGGGGCGACCAGATCGAGGTGTTCCTCAAGCGCGTGGTGGAAATTGTGAACCGTCCCGACCTGCTGCAAAAAGACACCCTCCAGCCAGGGGCGCGGTGGGCACTGTCGCTGCTGCGGGCACAGGGGGCGCGGCTGGTGTTGGTGACGCTGCGCTGCCGCGACCAGGCAACGCAAGTTTTGAAAAGCCACGGCCTGCTTGACCTGTTCAACGGCATTTGGGGAATGCAGGATACGGGCGCGGCCTACGCAAACCAGGCAGAACACAAGACGGGGCTATTGGCAGAGGCGATCGCCACGATGGGCAGCGGCTCCACGGCTTGGATGGTGGGCGACACCGAAGCAGACGTGATCGCCGGACAAGCTGCGGGCATTGCCACAATCGCCCTCACCTGCGGCATTCGCAGTCAGTCCTACCTGAAAAAGTTTGAACCCACCCGTCTGCACAGCGACCTGCTTTCTGCGGTTCACTACCTGGTCTATCAGAGCGAAAACTGCTCGATGTCGGTCGCCTAGAGCATTGGAGCAGACCTTCGCGGGCAGTCCTTCATGGGCCTTCACGGGTAGTTCCTCACGGGCGATCCCTCCACAGGGAACTTCAGGCACAGCATTGGGGCAGAATTTCGCTAGGATCGACTTGGCTGCGTATCTTTACCTAACGAACCATGTCTCTCGACAATCTGCGCGATCTCTACCAGCAGGTCATCCTGGAGCGCTACAAAAAGCCACGCTATAAGGGCAAAACCGACCCTATTGACCGCTACCAGAAGGGGCACAATCCGTCTTGCGGCGATACGATCGAACTCACGCTCCACCTAGAGGACGATCCGCAGGGTGATCCTTCGGTGAAGCGCATTTCAGACGTGAAATTTGAAGGGGAAGGCTGCGCGATTTCCATGGCCTCGGCCGATCTGATGGCCGAAGCACTGCGCGGCAAGACCACAGACGAAGCGCTGGAGATGGTGCAAAAGTTTCAAGCCATGATGCGCGGCGAGGCCGAGTTTCCCGCCGATCTCCGCAAGCTCAACGTCATGCAGGGCGTTGCCCAATTTCCCGTGCGGATCAAGTGCGCGAACCTCTCCTGGCATACGCTAAAAGCCGCACTGGAAGCCGCTCAGAGCGAACAGCCCGAATTTGTCAGCAACGAGGCCGAGGGCTAAGGGAACTGAGGAAGGCACGGCTAATCTTCTAGCGGGCGATCGCCCGCTGGGTGAAGCTGCAAAAGTTTAAGCAAGCCCAGTGGCAGCATAAGCTCGACCACTACTTCTTGCAGTGCAAAACGCAGCTTGATCAGGTGATTTACTCGCTGATTCGGACTCAGGATGCCGACCTGACCAACGAGCTATATTTTCGTCTGCTAGAAGGTGAGCAGTCTTTCGCAGAACTGGCCGCGCAATATTCCCAGGGACCGGAGGCGGCAAAAGGCGGGCTGGTTGGCCCGGTAGAAATCGGCGCTTATTATCCCAGCTTTGCCCATGTCTTGACGACCCACGCACCGGGCGACCTGCTTACGCCGCTGCCGTTAGAAGATTGCGTGGTGATCATTCGCATCGAGCAAAAGATTCCCGCCCGATTTGACGAAGCGACGCAGCAGCGCCTGCTGGATGAACTGTTTGCTGCGTGGATGGATGCAGAACTGCGGGCCAGCTAGATACTCTACCGGATCGCCCTGGGAGCGCTTTTGGAACGGAATGGGAGCGCCTGCTTCGATAGCTTAGAAACAGAGCAGGGGAGATACCCGACTCAACTCAAACTTAAGTAAGCCACACCATATCTTATCACCTTATCAAAGGAAGCGCCATGCTGATCAAACTCTCATACTTTTTGCAAAGCGTGCTACTGACGGGCGCACTGATGACCACGGCGATCGCCCCGCCCAGCCCAAGCCTGACAACCGCAATTCAGATTGCTCAAGATTGCGTGGCATTCGGTGGTACTTATCATACTTTGGCTGCGGGGCACTGGATTTGTTTGTATCCGACTCCCGATCAGACCGGAGCGCTGGGACTGTATTGCAATGTCGTGCAGACGTGCGATCGCCTGATGGAGACTCGCCGCCCAGACCACACCGCCAGCCCGTTGTGGGAACCTATGGTTCCAACTGAACGCATTGATGACGGAACGATGACGGAATAATGACGGAACGATTTCACGATTCATTTTGCCATTCGCTTATCCAACCTGCTGTAGCGAGTGAGAGGCGCTCTGCGGAGTCGCCACCCCTCGGCTCGTTACAACACACCCCTACAAACCTTGAGGATACTTCCATGACGACGCTACAACCAATTGAGCAATCCCGATGCGACTCGCCCGAACTCGACCTGCCCCGATTCGACCCAGCTAAAGCCGAAGCTTTTGCCGAAACCCTGGTGGGCACGCTGAACAGCGGCGCACTGGCGCTGATGATTTCCATCGGACATCGGACTGAACTGTTTGACACTCTGGCAGAACTGCCGCCCGCCACCAGCCAGCAAATTGCTGATGCAGCGGGGCTGAACGAGCGCTATGTGCGGGAGTGGCTGGGCGCAATGGTGACGGGTCGCGTGGTGGACTATGACTCGGTTACTCAGACCTATAGCCTACCTGCGGAACACGCTGCATTTCTGACGCGGGCCGCCGGATCAGACAATATTGCCGTTTTCGCGCAATATATTCCCCTGCTGGGCGCTGTTGAGGATGCGGTGCTGGAATGCTTCTATAAAGGCGGCGGCGTTCCCTATTCTGCTTACAAGCGCTTTCATGCCGTCATGGCCGAAGACAGCGCACAGAGCGTAGTGTCGGCGCTGTTTGACCATGTGCTGCCGCTGGTGCCAGGGCTGATGGAGGATCTGGAGCGCGGCATCGACGTGCTGGATGTGGGCTGTGGCAGCGGTCGCGCTCTGATCCGCATGGCGCAGGCATATCCCAATAGCCGCTTTACTGGATATGACTTTTCTCCGGAGGCGATCGCCATTGCGAATGCAGCCGCACAGCGATATCTCCTGTCAAACATCCAGTTTCAAGTACAGGATGCGGCACAGATCGATGAGAGCGATCGCTACGATCTGATTACCACCTTTGATGCAATTCATGATCAGGCGCACCCCGACCGGGTTCTCCACAATATTCACCGTGCGCTTCGTTCGACGGGCACGTACCTGATGCAGGATATTCACGCCGCTACGGACGTGGGTGGGAATCTAGAGCATCCAGTGGGAATACTGCTGTATACCATCTCTTGCCTACACTGCATGTCCGTTTCTCTTGCCTATGGCGGCATAGGTTTGGGCGCAATGTGGGGACAGGATCAGGCCCTGCAAATGCTGGCAGAGGCCGGATTTGAAACGGTGGAAATCAAGCGACTGGCGCACGACTTCCAGAACGACTACTACATCGTTCGCAAGTAGGTTCCTAGTTTGCAAGTAAGTTCCTAATTCCTCACTCTTATGTGTACCCTTTGCTCGATGGCGGCACGGTTTCAGCGTGCTGATGGAGAGGCTTTGTCTCGGTTCAACGTGGCTCAGTTTTCAGCAGCATTGCACCCTTCGCAAAACGGACGCAGTGCTGCTGAAGCCCTCCCTAAACCAGAAGCCTCCTCCAAACGCGCAAGCACGCGATTCTCCCAGCCAATTTACGCATCTAAAACCATCCTGCTCTCGCCCTTGAAAGCCCAATCTGGAGATAGTCAACCATGAAACTTTACCTGCTAAATGTCCAGTCCTACGAACATCTGCTGAACGCAACCAGGACTGCCAAACGGCAAACAAACGCGCACCGCTGGCTGAAGACCGTTGGGCGGGCGATCGCCCAGACCTTTTCCCACAGCCATGATCCCAAGATATGTAAGATCTGTACCGTTGAGACACGCGCTGGGCAAACAATCTGGCAAGTTTACGATCCAATCACCAACCACAGAATCCGGTTCGATATCGAAGCCGAGGTGCGAATTTGGTTGGATCAGCGCTTCCGGACTTAGCCCCTGCACGAGATGGTGTTCTTGCAACGTGCGATCGCACTGCCCCCAATCGCGCAGATTGAAAAATCTCAAGACTAGGACAATGCTCGCAAAGAATTGACTACCATCGATTCTAGCCACTTTAAGAACACCCAAATCTCCACACGGGTTGCGTAGCTGTCTGCATCGTTCTACATCATTCTGCATCATTATTCCACATCATTAGGACTTACGCAGTTGGACGATTTCTCGTGGGTGCAGCCCACGAGAAATCGTCCAAAACCCAGACAACTTATCGCAAGTGCGTAAGTCCTGATCATTTTGGATCAAGTCATCTCTTCAGGTCTTTAGAACTTCGGAGGCAAGTTCGATGAACCGGATCAAACTCTTTCGCGCCATGCTGTTTGTTGCAACGCTCATTCTTGCACTGAGCTTTCCTGTCCACGGAACGGGTGCAGGAACGGCGATCGCCCATACAGAACACCTCATCCAGGAACCAATCGCAATCGCCCCCCCATCCCCCACGGCTCCCCTATTTGACAATTTGGGCAATCACCATCATCCCGTGTCTACCCGCAATCCCCTGGCACAGCGCTATTTTGACCAGGGACTCATTCTGGCCTACGGATTCAACCATGCCGAGGCGCTGCGATCCTTTCAGCAGGCTGCCGAACTCGACCCCACCTGCGCCCTCTGCTACTGGGGCATGGCCTACGTGCTGGGGCCCAATATCAACGCCGCGATGGAAGATAGCGACGTGCCGACGGCCTGGGCGGCTATTCAAAAAGCCGTGCAACTGGGGGGCAATGCGAGCGATCGCGAACGCGCCTATATCCACGCCCTCGCCACCCGCTATGCGCCAGAACCCGTAGAAGACCGCACCGAACTCAACCGGGCCTATGCCAACGCCATGCGCGATGTGGCGCAGCGCTATCCCAATGACCCAGACGCGGGCACGCTGTTTGCCGAAGCGCTGATGGACACGACTCCCTGGGACTATTGGGACGAGTCGGGCAATCCCACCGATGCAGGCGCAGAAATTATCGCCACGCTGGAATCGGTGCTGGAGCGGTTCCCCAACCACGTCGGCGCATTGCACCTCTACATTCACGCAGTGGAGGCGCAGCGGCCAGAACTGGCAGCCGACGTAGCAGATCGCCTGCGGGATTTGAATATCCAAACCAGCCACCTGCTCCACATGCCTGCTCACATCTACCTGCGGGTGGGGCGCTATCACGATGCGGTGGTGGCCAATCAGCAGGCTACTGCCAACGACCGGGAATATACCCAGGCGCATCACCCCGACGGCATTTTCCGCATTGCCTACATGCCACACAATCACCATTTCCTCTGGTATGCGGCGATGATGGCTGGTCAGCGGCGAGAGGCGGTGGAGGCGGCGCGAAACACGGCCCATCTAGTGGAGCGATCGCTCTGGAAAGAACCGGGTTACGGTACGCTGCAACACTACGCCGTGATTCCGCTCTATACCTACGTCAAGTTTGGCCTGTGGGATGACATTCTGGCAGAACCCAAGCCAGAGGCGGATCTGGTCTATCCAACGGGCGTGTGGCACTTTGCACGAGGCATGGCGCTGGCCGCGAAGGGCGAGGGGCAAGCAGCCGCGCAAGAACTGAAAGCACTGAAGGCGATCGCCGCTGACCCAGCCCTGGACGGGGTGACCATTTGGGACATCAACTCGACGGCAGATTTGCTGAAGATTGGCGTGGAGGTGCTGTCGGGCGAACTGGCCGCCAAGCGGGGCGATGTTTACGGGGCGATCGCCCATCTAGAAGCGGGCGTGGCGCTACAAGACCAGCTCAACTATGACGAACCCGCGCCCTGGTATTCGCCCGTGCGCCAAAACCTGGGAGCGATGCTACTGCAAGCGGGCCGCCCTGCGGAGGCAGAGCAGGTGTTCCGCGATGACCTGGCGATTTATCCCAACAACGGCTGGTCGCTCTATGGCCTGGCGCAAAGCCTGGAGGCTCAGGGCAAAACAGACGAAGCCCGACAGGCCCGCGCCCAGTTTCGCTCGGCATGGCAACACGCTGATGTGACGCTGACCGCTGCCCGGTTCTAGCTGGATTTGCGATTTTAGATTCGTGATTTTGGATTCGTGATTTTGGATGCCTGGTCAAGCCTCTGCGAGGCTTCTGTCCCTTGCACGCGCAGCGCCCCTTCAGAAGACTGCCACCTGGAAGCTGCCATCTAGAAACTGCCATCTGGAGGAAGTGCAAGGGCAGCTTTGGGAACCGCTAACGGGTTGCGCCGATCAGGTTGGAGGACTTGATTTCTCTGGCGGGAATGCCCACTACCGTCGCACCGGGGCGAATGTCTTTCGTGACTACGGCATTGGCTCCGATGCGAGCGCGATCGCCAATCGTCACCGGCCGGATAATCTTTGCGCCCGCGCCAATATCCACCCCGTTGCCCACCTTCACCCCTGCCACCAGCGTCACTTGCTGCAAAATCAGGCAGTTTGCACCCACCTCTGCATCGGGATGAATAATCACGCCGTTGGGATGCGTCAGCAGCAGCCCACCACCCAGCTTGCAGGTGAGGTGAATTTCCGAAGCAGACACCACGCTCCAAAAGCGGTAGTGCAGCACAGCGACCTTGCTGCCCAATAGCCCCAGCAATCCACCGCGTCGCTTCCAGGTTTGATAGCGACGAATAGAGCGCAAAAGCTGCCGACCGGGGTCCCACCAGCGTTTTAGCTGCTCTCGACTCCAGTCGGGCTGGGCAATGGTTAACTCTGCATCCCTGAATTCGTTCCTGAATTCGTCCATGAATTGAACGGTTCCCCTTGACGCAACGTTCTGGTAGCGGCTGGCGAGCGATCGCCGATCGAGGGTAGCTCCCCTCAGCATCCGTTGACGCTCCCTTACAGCGTAGAAACACTGAGACGCAAAGATACTACCACAGTTCAATCGGGGGAACCGTTTTCCCTGCAACTCCTGTGCAACGACCTTTTCCCAAGAACAGCTGCTATTCCGCCAGTTGTTTGAAGATATCCTGCATTTTAGGAATGCCCTGCGCGTCAAAGCTAATGGAGTTGGTATTGAGTGCAGCCATTTGGGGTCGTTTTCCTAGTCTGCTGTGGATTTGGCTGGATGGGGGAAATAGCGGAAGAGAGTTTGCCGATTGGGTGTTGCAGAGCGACCACTAGATTTTGCGCGTGGTGCGTCGCCCTCAGCAGACTAAAGGTAGAGATGTATCCACGATGTATCAACAATCGGCATCAACAATCGGCAATTGATTCAGTGAGGGCGATCACCTGCTCAGAAAGCACAGAGGGCGATCGCCCTTCCATCAGTGCGTCAGTCTTTCCTCATCGGCGGACAGGCACATAGGGTAGACTGTTGCCCTGCTCTTGTCCCAGTTTTTTTCCTGAGGTTTCTTTGCAAGCCTGGATCTCTATTGCTTGACTTATTGAGAATTTATATCAATAATGAGATAGCAGTTCATGCCTAACTCTCGACTGGGCGTGACCTGCCTACCCAGGCACATTGCTCGATTTCACAAGCCCCACGAAGGTTAAACAGCCCATGAGCCAGTGTCTTTGCTGCAATGCAAGCCTATTGCGCCATTTTCGTAGTTCAGGGATGTATTGGTTTTGTCCCAGTTGCCGACAAGAAATGCCGAGCTTTGCCCCAGCCGTTGAGAATCCTGCCCAAGGTGCGCGATCGCCCCGCACCATAGGGTGTGAAACAGGTGCAAGCTCATTGAGCAGAGTTCCATAGCAGAACCGCTTGAACAGGCAGTTGCCTGCTGAATCGTTCGACCCCA
The DNA here is from genome assembly GCF_013177315.1 of Thermoleptolyngbya sichuanensis A183. Lineage (NCBI taxonomy): Bacteria > Bacillati > Cyanobacteriota > Cyanophyceae > Oculatellales > Oculatellaceae > Thermoleptolyngbya > Thermoleptolyngbya sichuanensis. The sequence continues at coordinate 272,016 of NZ_CP053661.1, forward strand.
GCCTGCATATCGTTGACCCCAACCATGCTAAAGCTTAATCCGGCTACCAAGCGCTCATTCAAACGTCGGGAGTCCCTCCCCGCCTACCCGCAGCACCTTTGGCTGATAGAAAGCGGTGCGGTGCGAGCCTATACGCTGATGGAAGACGGCACGATTGTCGGTTTGGGATTTTGGGGAGTAGGCGATCAGGTTGGACAACATCTGACCTGCATTCAGCCCTATGAGTTGGAGTGTCTGACTGAGGTGCAAGCCAGGGCGATCGCCCTAGATGACTGCGTGGACTTGTCTCAGACGCTGCTTTCCCATCTTTATCAAGCACAAGAGTTAGTTGGCATTCGCAGTGGACAAGTTCCCCTAAGGCTTCAGCGTCTGCTAGAGTGGCTCTCAAATCAATTTGGAGAAACACACGAGCAAGGGAAACTAATTAATCTGCGACTGACCCATCAAGACATAGCCGATGCACTGGGCACAACGCGGGTAACGGTGACTCGCTTACTCAATCAGTTTGAGCGAGAGCGTCGAATTTGCTGGATAGAGCAGTATCTCCTGCTGCCCCAGAGTAGCCATAGCCATACGTAAAGATAAGCCAGTTGCCTCAAAATAGCCTCGAATCATGATGACTTAGGAGTGTTGAAAAGCAGTGCTATCACCAAACATGATCAATCGCTTGAATGAGCAAATCAACCTGGAAATGTTTTCTTCTCATCTCTATCTACAGATGAGTTCCTGGTGTGCCTACAGAGCATTGGACGGCTGTGCATCATTTCTCAATCAGCACGCTGATGAAGAAATGATGCACATGCGTCGCCTCATTACCTATCTTCAAGAAACGGGCGCGTTGGCGATTCTTGGAAGTATGGAAGCCCCTGCTCATGACTTTCAATCGTTGACTGAGATGTTTGAGAAGATTTATGCTCATGAGCAATTCATCACGAGTAAAATCAACGACTTGGTGCATCTGGCTAATACTGAACCTGACTATCCAACGCTACAGTTCTTGCAATGGTATGTTGCGGAGCAACATCAAGAAGAATTTTTATTCAAGAGCATCTTAGATAAGATTCATCTGATTGGTACTGAAGGACAGGGATTGTTCTTTATCGATCGAGAAATTGGCGGTTTGGCAGCTGCGGCAACTTCTGCGGCAACTTCAGAGCCTGCGCGTGCATAAAGACCTGAAAACCTGGCTGCCTGACACATCTCGCTGACACATCTCTGGGAACTCCTGATTTTCTCTGGGAACTCCTGATTTCTCGTAGGAGACGCTGGCCCAAAAGCCTCTTCGACCAAGCCTTCCGGCTCCAGATCAGAGGCTATGGGCTTCGACTCCCAGACGACATATTTTCAGGGCTTTTGGGACTTGTAAGTAGATAGACCAGATTAAAAAAACAGATCCCGAACCCTGTGCCGCCCGCTGCGCGGGCGGCACAGGGTATTTGGGTTTTATATTTGTATTTGGGTTTTATATTTATTAATGTCCACCTACTTATCAGGCAACTAGGCTCTAGCGACAGCGCAAGGACTCATAGACCTGCTGCGCCGTCTTTTTCGCATCCTGCCCAATTGCCATCAAGATAATCGAGTGGTTTTGCCCGTCTAGCTCAATAGTGGCTTCATAGCGAATGGCGGGAACTGGACGAGGCGAGTCTATCAGCAGCGCCCGGCCTGATTCGATGTTAATCACAGTGGGCACCTCGCAGAGAAATCCGGGCTGGTCACGGCTGGTGGTGGGCTGAAATTCGCCTTGGATTTCGTAGGAAATAGACACACCGGGCAGCGACAGCAGGCTAAAGTCAGACTCGCCGTTTGTGTGGTTCATTCGAGAGCGGGCGCTGAGGGGGGCACGGGCGATTAGCAGTTCAACCCGCGTGCGATCGCCCGGATGGGTTTGTGATGCATCTGCTAATCCCATTGGAACGCTGGAAGATCGATTAGAAGACCCATCGGGTGGCACAGAAGGGTCCACGCTTGATGGCACAGTGGGCTGAACGCTGGATAGCACGTTAGACGATTCAGCAGGCGGCGCATTTGTTACCACGCCCATCTTGACGCTGCCAATGTTGATGCCAAATAGTCCATGCACCTGTCCGGGAATGCGATAGTCCATGATGCTGCGGGCGATCGCCTCGGCCCGCGCCGGATCAGTCGCATTGCGAATCGCCTTATCGCCCAGCCCCACGATGCCGCCCAAAATTACCAGCAGCCCGCCCAGGGCGATCGCCCCACCTTCGCGCAGGCTCATCCGGTAGTCCGTTGGAGAAGTGGGTTCGTTCATCGGGGCACAGGCATCGGATCACGGGCATTTGGGCACGGGCATCGGGGCACGGGCATCGGATCACAGGCGGTCGAGCAGTCGTTGCAGAGCGGGGTAATCTACCTTGGCGTTGTGGCGCTTGTCTACCGGAATCTGACAGAGGTGGAACTGGTGAATTTGGGCCCAGGCCAGTGCCGTTTGCAAGTCCTGTAGCGCGGGCGATCGCGCTGCTTTGGGAAAATGCTCTGCCCATTCTATTAGTAGCACCCGCCGACCCCGATGCGCCACCAGCGCCGATCGATGAATGCCTTGTTGTGCCTGGGCTGCCGCTTCTACTGCAAAGGGATAAATCGTGCCCCAGGTGTCCGTCAGCTTGGCACTGCATCGCCCCAACAGCCATAGCCGACCCTGCTCGTCCAAATAGCCCGCATCGCCCGTGCGGTGCCAGGGAACGCCGTCTACTCGAAACTTGGTTTCCGCGTCGCCCTGGCCGTGCAAATATCCAGGCAGCACATGGTCGCCGCTGACGACAATTTCGCCGACTGTGCCTGCTGGCAGGGTTTGGGCGTGCAGTTCGGCAGTGGTCAGGGTCGGTATAGGCTGGCCCCAGCGATCGCCCAAAATTCGCAGCGCAATTTCCGGCACCGGATAGCCCGCCAACAGCCCCTTTCCCTGGGTCATGCGGGCTAGGTCGTTGGGCTGAATCTCATGATAGGCAACGTGGGCAATGGGTTCCGCTTCGGTGGAGCCATAGACGGCGGTGACTTCGGCCTGGGGGGCGATCGCCGCTAGCCGTTGCAGCAGCCCCGGAAACACTGGCGCACCGCCCGTAAAAATACGGCGGAATTCGGGCAGCGTCTGCCCCGTCGCCTCGCATTCCGTCGCCAATCGCCCCAACAGCGCCGGAGACGCAGCCGTACTCGTTGGTCGGTAGCGTCGGATATCCCGCAGCAGCCGTCTGGCGTTGACCTTGCCGGGATAGCGCAAGTCTACATTGGGCAGCAGACTGGCGACACCGGACGCGAGGTTTGCCAGCACGAAAATGGGCAGCGTTGATAAATCGATCTCGCCTGGAGCCAGGTGCAGGCTGTGGGCCAGGGCGCGGTGCTGGGCCAGCAGAAAGCCGTGGGTGCGGAGGGCGGCTTTGGGCTGGCCCGTGCTGCCGCTGGTGAAGGTGAGCAGGGCAGGGGTGGCAGCGGGAAGCGCGGGCGGGGAGGCAGGATCTAGCGGGGCCGTGGCAGAAAAGAGGCGGTGAGTTGAGAACTTTAGGGGAATGCGGCGGAGGGCAGCAGATTTTAGCTGGAGCAGGTGTGCTTTGGGCGTGGCGATCAGGGCGCGGGGCGGGTGCAAGGTGCAGCAGCGTTCTAGGTGGTCGAGTCCGGCGGCAGGGTCGATGAACTGGGCGATCGCCCCCAGCCGAAACAGCGCCAGCAGCACCGCATACAGCCTCGCCGACACAGGCACCAGCACCAGCGCCGCCTCGCCTGCCTGCAACCCTGCCCGCTGCAACTGCTCCGCAATCTGCACCGACTGTCGCTCTAGCACTGCAAAAGACACTGTTTCCCGCGTCTTCCCGTCGATAATCGCGGGCGCATCGGGACGTTCGGCAGCCTGTTGATGGAGCAGGAGGGCGATCGCCATTTGGAAGGTGTTAGAGCGTCAGCGTCTAGAGCTGGATATCAGATCATTTTGAGATAAGGCTACACCTTGAGCAGCCCCCTTCATCAAGAGAACCTTCTGAACGCCAACCCAAACAGCTCAGATTCAGGCCCAGGCACGAGCGATCGCCCTTTATCTCCCAACACCACAACTTCTCGGCGATCGCCCTTCATTTCACAGCACCGACATCTTTGGGCGATCGCCCTTCATCTGGCAGCACCGACACCTTTGGGCGATCGCCCCCCCAGATACTTTTGGGGCATTGCACACTGACCGAAGTCTATCGCTACTCCACCTCTGCGGCCGACCCGAAAGCGGCTGGGAGTGTGCAGCTTGACCCAGACCTCGAAGAACTGAACCTTCGCAATTTGGGGGGCGAATCGCTGACCCCCACCGGAAGCTGACAGAACCAGGGCGCTGAGGGCTAACAATATTATTAGACGGAAAGTTTCTGGATAACTGCCCATCTGGGGGTGTTATACGGAAACCGTCGGGTTATTCTTTAGTTTGGACTAATGGTGAAGAGGAAGGCAGTCAATGAGAAGCACCGACTGCCGTAAGGTCAATGAAGTACAACCAACATTGACCCCATGATTTTCAACGAACTTCAGCAATTTCGCCAAACGTTGTATGCCAGCTTGGGAAACGCCAGAGATGCCCTGTTTGATCTGATGGATGCCGTGTTAGTGAGTGCGTGCATCGTGTCGTTTGTGAGGCTATCGCAGAGTCCTGTCTTTCGTCGCCAGTGGTCGAGCACCTATGAAGCGTTGCGCGATAGCCGCCTACCCCGATCAAAGGTGCTGAAGCTGTTGGTGCAGCAGATACCGACTCAGCAGCAACCGTTGTTGGCAGGTGATGCGAGTCGGTGGAACCGTCCTGCTGCCAGGCGTTTGAAAGACCGCACCTTATCAGGCAGAACAGGACATGCCCCGATAGCCGGACAAAACTACAGTACCTTAGCCTGGATTGCTGAAGACAGGGGCAGTTGGGCATTACCATTGCGGCATGAGCGCATCACCAGCTTTGAAACACCCGCCAGTAAAGCGGCATTCCAACTCAAACAAGTGACTCGGCAGTTAGCGGTGCGTCCGTTGGCGATCTACGACCGAGGGTACGGCAATGCCAGTTTTGTCAACCAAACGGCAGGGATTGAGGCAGACTTGCTGCTGCGGGTTACATCCAATCGATGTGTCTATGGCGCGCCCCCAGCGTATCGAGGGCGAGGCGCACCTGCCAAGCATGGACATAAGATGAAACTCAATGACCCTGACACTTGGAGTGTCCCGGTCGAAACCGTTGAAGTCGATGATCCCAACTGGGGACGAGTGCGGGTCAGTCGTTGGAGTGCATACCATTTCCGCAAATCCCCCAAACGGGCAATGGAAGTGTTGCGCGTGGAGGTGCTGGAGACACAGAGCAGCACGCGACGCTTGGCTCCTTTGTGGTTAGTTTGGCTGGGTGAGCAGATGCCTCCGTTAGAAACCCTGTGGTTGCACTACCTCCGTCGCTTTGCCATTGAACACTGGTATCGCTTTGCCAAGCAGAGGCTATATTGGACACATCCCCAGTTCAGTTCTGTATCGGCAACCGAACAGTGGAGCAGCCTGATGCCGTTGCTCAGTTGGCAGTTGTGGTTAGCGCGAAAGGACTGTACTGACCACCCCTTGCCCTGGCAGGCACCGCAAGAAACGTTGACTCCGGGTCGGGTCGCACAAGCGTTTGCAGGCATTTTGGCAGCGATTGGCACCCCTGCTCCTGCGCCTAAACCTCGTGGTAAATCGCCAGGACGAGGCAAGGGGCACAAGCCAACTCCTCGTCCCTGCTATCCGATGGTCAAAAAACGAGCCTCGAAACGCAAGACATCCGAACAATCCCTGAACAGTCCGGTTGCAACAGCAGCTTAACTGCGAGCAGGATTGTATCCAATTCCTTAAGTTCAACTGTTATGAACGGTTGAGCAGATTCTTTATGGCATCCTGTTGAGCATTATTGTGATGCCAGTTAGTCCAAACTAAAGGTTATTCCGGATGTTGGGGAATTAAACCGAAACTTGCCGTATAACATCCGCCCCAGGGCAATTAAACCGACATTTTCCGTATGTTTTCAGAATCACGGCAAAGACCGTGAGGAATTTATACCCGTACACTGAATCGGGGTGGACGAGAGGTACGGAGTCCGTTGGATGGGTGAGTGCAGGAGAGGGCTTTAGGGGTGTTTGGACGGGTTGAGTTTTGGAGTGGGGATTTTGGATTTTGGAGTGAGGGGATGCCCTGCTAAAATCCAAAACCCAAAATCCTCCTTATCTGTTCTTACTCGTTTGCACCAGGATTGCTGCGGATTTCACGATGGAGGTAGCGCAGCACTTCGCCAGGGCGACCGTCGAGGACGATGCCGTGGGGCGGGAAATCCAGGGCGTGCGTCCACTCGAAGCGTTCGGCATAGCGGAGCAGGTGGAGCCGGTCAATCGCCATCTGGGCATCTTCAGGGAGGCCAATGATGCAGTGGCGCAGGCGGCGACGGTGGGGCAGTTCGCAGGTGAGCGGGGGCAGCGAAAACTGGGTCGCCTCCGAGCGTGGGGACGACCAGGTGTATTGAATTGTCAGCATTTGGGGTTTCCTCCTGGAAACGAGTGGGGTAGGAAACCCCGAAATGTTGGCCGCCCACGGACGTGAAGCGCTGGGACAGGGCGGCCTACAATGGACGCAGCCCTGAGACAGGCTAGGACTGTCGAGGGGTCAGGTGTTGGTAGATGTTTGCCGCATCTACCGACACCGTAGGTGACTAAACGACCAAAATTTCGGGGGAAAGTGAGCTGCGTCGAAGGGAACCAACGGGCAGCTTGATGGACGATTGTACTGGATGCGATCGCCCCCGTCAATTGCCCTGATGAGTTGTGCTGGCGACCCTATCCATCGTGCGATCGCCCCTGCTTACGCTAGGGCCCAGGTTTTTCTTATCCCAGAGTCGGTAAAGATATATTAAGGTATTATATTAAGGTATATTCCAAAACCCAAGCCCCCTCGCGCTAGAACGGCGGAGCAACTAGTTCAGCGCCGGACGATTACACGTTGGCGTAGGGCAGCAAGACGATGTGGCGATCGCGATCGATCAAGAGCCAGCCCTCTTCCCGCAGTTGGCTGATCAGGCGCGTAACTGTGACGCGAGTCGTGCCAATGGCGTTGGCAAGCTGCTGATGGGTCAGGCGGACGCTCAGGCGGGTTCCCTCCGGAGTAGGCTGTCCCACTTCCCGCTTTAGCAGCACCAGCAAATGCCGCAGCCGATCTTCGACTCGACGATAGCCCACCATTGCCAGCACGGCCTCCGTTTGCCGCAGCCGCCGCGCCATGTGTTGAAAAATGCCCTGCGCCAGCATAGGAGACTGTTCCACTTCCGACCAAGTGAGGCGCATTAAGTCTACATCCGACAGCGCGGTGGCGTGATAGGGACGAATCAGCGTCAGCGGCAGCCCAAACGGCATCGAAGCGGAAGCCAGCCCCAGCAGCGCCTCGTCCCCTGTGTCATAAAACGTACCCAACTGCACTACGCCCCGGCAAACCACCCAGACTTCATGTGGCGTGAGCGGGATGTCTTGCCCTGCGCGGAAGGACTGCAAGCTTCTGCCCTGATAAAGTTTCTCCAACAACAAGCGCAAGTCTGACTGGCTGGGAACTTCCAGGGCGAATGACTGAAGCATATTGAACTCCCTTGTGTGAGCGTGCCCTCTCAATCTAGAATCTGGACCTAAAGACAGGGTAATTCTCTGGTTTAGAGAAGGTTAAGATCCCGTATGCTCACGGATACGCAATCATTTGCAAATTTACGCAAGAATTCACGGATTTACCCATAGATCCATCTATAAAAATGCTGTTTAGAATTGTGCTGGCTGCCCGGAAGTAGCCTTTTTAGTAAAGCAGTTGAGGATACATGTTCAAGATCCCTACGCCTCAGTTGCGCTATGCGTGTTTTCAAACCCTTTGCTCCCCCCTTTAGCCCCCTTAAAGATCCCCTCTAGCCCCCCTTAAAAAAGGGGGGAACCGAGCCGAGCCGCTCCGGAGGTTCCCCTTAACAAGGGGGATTTAGGGGGATCGACTCAAGGCAGTCAACGACCTAGAAAGTTTTAAGACATTGCCTAGGAATGAGAATGCTAGAGGCTCTGCAAATGCTCGACAGGCAATCCAAAATCGCAAATCTAAAATCTAAAACCCACATCACTTTATGCTTTCTGGGAACCCGTTTCAACGGACAGCAGGCTAGTGCTGCGAACCCAATCGACAAACTGGCGGGCCGTGCGGCCCGATCGCCCATTTTGCTGGGTTGCCCATTGGAGGGCTTGAAATTCCAGCGTTTTGGGGTCGAGCGGGAGGTCATTTTGGCGGGCAAGATGGCGCACAATTTCTAAGTAGGTGTCCTGGTCGGCGGGTTCAAAGGTGAGCGTCAGCCCAAAGCGATCGCCAAAGGACAGCTTTTCTTGCACCGTGTCCCAACTGTAGATTTCGTCGGCATCGCTGGGACGGGGGCGATCGCCAAAAAACTCGCGGATCAGGTGGCGACGGTTGGAGGTGGCGTAGACCACGACATTGGGCGATCGCGCGACTACGCTGCCCTCTAGCACGACCTTTAGCGCCTTGAAGGCTTCGTCATCTTCTTCAAAAGATAGGTCATCAACGAAGAGAATAAACGCCTGCGGCACATCGCGCAGCAGCGGCAAAATGTCCGGCAAGTTCGCCAGTTCTGCCTTGCTGACTTCGATGAGTCGCAAGCCGCGATCGCCATACTGATTCAGCAGCGCCTTCACCAGCGACGACTTGCCCGTGCCCCGGCTGCCATAGAGCAACACGTTCAGCGCCGGAGCGCCTGCTAGCAGCGCCTCAGTATTTTGCAAAAGCTGCTGTTTTTGCCGCTCATAGCCCACCAGCGCATTGAGCGAAATCGGGTCGGGATGGGGGATGCCCTCTAGCCGACCACCTTGCCAGCGAAAGGCACGATAGCGGGCATAGTCGCCCACGCCCGCGCTGCGGTAGTGTTGCGCCAAATCGGGCAATAGGCTAGCCCAATCGGCGGCGGCTTGAAACTGGGCGCGAATGGTTTGGGTTTGCGGGCTGGCGGATGCTTTGGGGTCGTCGGCTGCGCCCCAACTGACGGGCGGCAGGGACAGCCCTGCGGCGATCGCCAGCCATTGCCCCAGGCGATCGCCCGTGCAGGTGGTATAAAGCGCCTGGAGCGATCGCAGGTCGGCGGCGGCGGCGGCCACTAGGGGTTGCGGCAGGTCGCTTAGGTCGGTTCGCTGAGTCGCCTGGGTAAAGGGGTTGTCGTCTAGCAAAATCTGATCCAGCAGGTGCGATTGCCAGCTTTGCTGACGAGTCGCCAGCGTATAAAACCAGTCGCCATAGGCCCTCAGGAGGTCTACCCGGTCGGCGGGCGATCGCCCCAGCGCCGCCAACAGCCGCAGCAACGCCTGCCCTGGCTCTTGCCGCAGCACCGATGGGTAAACCAGCAGCGAGGCGGCCTGCTGATGGAGGAGGTGAATTTGCTTTAAAACCTGGGCATCCATGCGGCGATCGCGCGTTTGAGAAAACGGATTTCGGGTCAGGGGTCAGGGGTCAAAGCGAGGAATCCTGCACTTTAATCCTGCACTTTATTCTTTATTAGGATAGGTTTTACAGGATATGCGAGCGCTGGGGAAATGCATCAACGCCCGACGGAGCGAGTGCGTTGCGGCTACACCCAGCAGCACCCTACAATACAGCCGACTTGCTACAGCCTATCTATAATTGCTAGAGCCTATTTGCTACAGCCTATTTGCTACAGCCTATTTGATGCCGGTTGATGCCGTTCAGCACAAGGCGGCTGCCCCCCAAACCCTGAATCCCTAGCCCTCTTTCTCGTCCACCATCGACAACATGCCTTGCAGCGCGGCGGGGATGCTCTTGGGGTCCATGAACATCACCTTGCTGCTGTCGCTCTTGCCGATGGTGTTGCCCATATCGAGATAGCCCAGCGCCAGCAGAACCTGTCCCGCTTCCATCGCGCGGGGGTCGTTTTTCAAGGCTTGCGTGACGATGCCGATGGCTTCGGCGGTGGCCTGAGCCTTTAGCACGGCGGCCTGGCGCTCGGCCTGGGCCTTCAGCACAGCCGCTTTTTGGTCGGCTTCGGCTCGCAGCACGACGGCTTTCTGGTTTGCCTCTGCTTCAAGAACCTGCGCGTCCGCCTTGCCTCGGGCAGTGTTCACGGCTGCTTCTCGATCGCCCTCCGAGGTCAAAATCGCCGCCCGCTTGCGTCGCTCAGCGGACATTTGCAGTTCCATCGACTCTTGCACCGCTTTCGACGGCACGATGTCGCGCAGTTCCACGCGAGTCACCTTCACACCCCAAGGGTCGGTGGCGGTGTCTAGCTCTCGCAGCAGGATTTCATTAATCTGCGATCGCGCGGTAAAGGTTTCGTCTAGCTCCAGCTTGCCCATCTCGGCGCGAATCTGGGTTAGCACCAGGTTCACCATTGCCGCCTGGAGATTTTGCACCTTGTAATAGGCCTTTTCCATGTCCACAATCCGCCAATAGACCACCGCATCCACCGTAATCGAAACGTTGTCCTTGGTAATCGACGGCTGGGGCGGAACATCCAGCACCTTTTCCCGAATCGTTTCCTGAAACGCGATGCGATCGGCAAAGGGCAGGATAAAGTTCAAACCGGGCTTCAGCTTTTTGTTGTAGCTGCCGAGGCGTTCGACCAGGGCTTCGTTCCCCTGGTTCACAATTTTGACAGAGCTAGACAGCCCAGCCGTACCCAACACCAGCGCAATCAGAGCGGCGAAAAAACTTTCCATGCAAAACCTCCAAAATCCAATGTGAATCTGATGTGAATCCAAATGTGATTAGAGAAACCAATCCGCGGCTTACCCGCAGCGATTCATCCGCAGCGACTTGCCCTCAGCGATTTATCCTCAAGCGACTTGCCCTCAAGCGACTTGCCCAATGACTTGACCTCATTGGCGCACCAGATGCTCTGGCAACACGATGAGCGTCGTGCCCCGACGCTCCACCACCACCACTTTTTGATCGGCGGCGATCGCCAGATTTTCGTCCTCACACCGGGCCTGCCAGGAGTTGCCTTCGTAGATCACCCGCCCCGTTTCGCCAGGGGGAATCGAGGTCAGCGTCCGCGCTTCGTGAGAATCTTCGATCAAGCGCGATCGCCGCTGCGGGATGAATCGGCGCGACAGCACCACCAGCAACACCGACAGCACCAGCCAGAGAATTACCTGAAGGCTAACCTGCGGCACCGACAGCGCCACAAAGGCAACAATCAGCGCACTAATTCCCATCACAAATTCCACGAACGCGGTCGGCAGGACGACCTCCATCATGCAGAGGACGATGCCTGCAATTAGCCAAATCACGCTAGGACTCATGGTCATCAGCCGTTATCCGAGAGAGAAGGACAAACGATACAAGAAGAAAGCCAGGAGAACGCTTGGTTGAGAGACTTTTCAACAAGACTCTGTGGACGAAAAGACTCTGTTGACGAAGAGGACTATGTTTCTAGGAGCAGAGGGTTATGCAGAGGACATGAATGCAAGGAATGCAACCGTCCCCGCTTAAATCCAACACGTCGCTGTCACGGGTTCATTACGACACTTTCGATACTACGGATAGCTACAAAAAACGCTGGCAATATTCCAGATGGACGGCCGTTGAACGAGCCGCTGGGTTCAGACTGCGGGTGGCAATGTTTCAGCCGGTTCTGCGTGAAATCTGGGTAACGTCTGCACAAACCCTGGGACGCGCTCGGATTGGGGGATTGGTTTGCGGGTTTGAGCGTCTGCCTGTTTGAACCCAGCCGCTTGAATCTAGCTGCTTGAATTCAGCCGCTTGAATCTAGCCGCTTGAATCTAGGGCGTGTTTTAAAACCCTTTGATCCCCCCCGCCCCCCTTAAAAAAGGGGGAACTGAGCCGAACCACTCCGCAAGTCCCCCTTAACAAGGGGGATTTAGGGGGATCGACTCAAGGCAATCAACGACCTAGAAAGTTTTAAGACACTGCCTAGCCACGTTTGCAACATTCGACCGGAGTTGTCGCGTTTTTTGGAATTGGCGCTATCTTTGGCTAGTTAAGGGCTGCCCTAGTCGGGCTTGCTGAGATGCCTTTCACTCCCCTTCTATCCTGACTTATTCCATCTTGAACGACCCCGTTCCAAAATCAGAAGATTTGAATGATGGCTTAACGATTGGTCGGGAATTTAGAGGATCGTGCCCGATGGGCAAGGCATTCACAATCCGTCGCCCAGTCTGATAGACCCTGTTAATTAGCTCAGCGTCGAACGCCTCTATCACGCTTATGATCTCCTCTTCACCTCCTTCGCGTCGTCCGACGGCGCTGCTGTCCACCCGCATCCAGTGTGCCCAGGCAGATTGTCAACACGACAATCCTGCGGATCAATCGCTGTGTGAACGCTGTGGGCGGCCGCTGACCTATCGCTATCTCTGGGTTGTCGGGCAGAGCGAGGGGGTGAATCCGGCCCATGTGTCTCCGTCGGGACGCTATCGAGCCGTGTCTCCGAGGGTGTGGCTAGATACGCAGCCCGCCGCTGCGCCCGACCTGCCGCAGCCCTGGCCCGAGGAGGCGCTGCCCTATTTCCACCTGTTTCCCCATCGGCTGCATGTGCCCGTGCTGTTTGGCTTTGGCTGGCACGGGGGGCAACGGCTGATGCTGCTGGAAAATGGGCCCATCGACGGGGCCGGAAAACTGCTTCCGGCGATCGCCCCCAGTTTTGCGGCTGCGTCTCCGACTCGTCAGGTCTACTGGCTGTGGCAAATCCTCGACCTGTGGGCCCCGCTGCGCGACTATGGCGTGGCGGCCAGTCTGCTGATGCCGGACAACTTGCGGGTGGAGGGGTGGCGGGTACGCCTGCGGGAGCTAATTCCCGATCGGCTGCATCCGGGGGGTCAGCCGTCCTTGGCGGATCTGGCGGCGTGCTGGCTGGGTTGGCTGGGGGCTCTGCAAATCCAGGTGGCAGACTCCGTGCGATCGCTCTGTGAGCAAATGCAGCAGCCCATTGCCGACACGCCAGAGGGACTGCGGGCGATCGCCCTCCAGCTCAACGACCTGCTGCTGCAACAATCGACCCAACTGGCGCTGAAGCTGGCGGTGGCCGGTGGCACGACGGCAGGCCCTCAGCGGGCCCACAACGAAGATGCCTGCTATCCGCCAGCCCAGCACTCGGCAGAAACCAGCCTCACCTGGCTCCAGAGTCCGCCCGATTTGCTCTCTGGGCTGGGCATTGTCTGCGACGGCATTGGCGGCCACGCGGGCGGCGAGGTGGCTAGCCAGATGGCTGTGCGATCGCTCGTGATGCAACTGCGGGCGCTGCTGTATGAAGTGGCCGAGGAAACCACTGTGCTGTCGCCAGACGTGGTGATGCAGCAGCTAGAGGCGATCGCCCGCGTGGTGAACAACCTCATCGCCAGCCAAAACGACAGCCAGCAGCGCCAGTCGCGCCAGCGCATGGGCACGACCCTCACCCTGGCCCTGCATCTGCCCCAGCGGATCAACGGTGGCACTGCCCAGGAGCTTTATCTGCTCAATGTGGGCGATAGCCGCGCCTACTGGATTACGCCGGAGCGCTGCCAGTTGCTCACGCTAGACGATGACCTGGCTGGGCGGGAGGTGCGCCTGTCTCGCGCCACCCATGCCGAAGCCCGCAAGTATCCCAACGCAGGCGCTCTGACGCAGGCCGTAGGGATTCATGAAGGCGATCGCCTCTATCCCACGGTGCAGCGTTTCATGATTGACGAAGACGGCGTGCTGCTGCTGTGTACCGACGGCCTCAGCGACCACGGCTGGGTCGAAGCCCTGGGGCCAGAAGTGACGCAACTGCTGTTCAATGACCAACTTACGCCGCAACAGGCCGTGCAAACCTGGCTGGAACACGCCAACCAGCGCAACGGCCACGACAACGCCTCGGTGGTGGTGATGCGCTGCCGCGTGACGGCGCAGGCTCCAAAACTGTTCGACCCGACGGTGTTCGACCCGACGGTGTTCGACCCGACGATGACGGAGCGGGCGATCGCCACCGCCATGCCCCAGCCCGCCCCGGATGCCGATGTGGAGCTATCTCAGGCTTCGCGGGCCCTGCTGTTTGACAACACCCTCGACGCGCCAACTCCAGCAAAACCGCGTCCTAAGGGCGATCGCTGGATCACGGTGCTGCTGCTGGGCATCACGCTGCTGACGCTGGGAGCCGCAGGTGTGCAAATCTGGCGGCAGATGCACACTCGCCAAACGCCGCGCCTCTGGCCCAGCGCCCCGGTCGATCAGCCTGCAACCCGCGACCCAATGGATTCCATCAACACCCAGCCTTAGGCTGAAGGATCATCCTGTGAGATGATGAGAGATGCTGTTTTGCTAAGCACCTCTCAGAAATTGCTGGCTTGTTACAAGTCAGCCTGCTTTGTATAAGACACTCTTTGAAACCCTTGGAACACTATGAAGGCTGGCGATCGCGTCCGGGTGACTGAATCAGTCATTGTTTACCACCATCCCGAACATCGCAACGAACCCTTTGACCTCAAAGGGCAGGAGGGTGAAGTTGTCGGACTGGCCAATACTTGGCAGGGCAAAGCCATCAGCGCCAACTTCCCAGTCCTGGTTCAGTTCACCAAAAAATTCAAAGCCCATCTGCGCGAAACGGAGCTGGAGGTCATCAGCTAGCATCCAAGCCTAAGTCGTAGACTTCCGTTTCAGGCTCAGGGAAGGTAGGCTTGTCCGACCGTCGGTTCAGCCATCCAAAGAAATTTAGCTCCCGCTGCATCTGGGCAAGATCCCGCTGATTTTCGGCAGCCGTTTCGGCGTACCACTGGCAATACTGCTCAAAGGCCTCGCGATAGCGCACCTCGCGATAGAACTCGTAGGCTGCGTAGTGGCTTTGCAGGATTTCCTGCGCCTCGGTTTCAGGGGGCGGCAGAATGCGGCGGTAGAAGATGGGTTCCGGCATGGTCACTCCTAGAGCCACCCCCGCAGTCGGTAGACCAGCAGCCCAATATATTCCTTGAGGGCGCGGGTGGTTTGCTGGAGACGGTCGGCATCGGGCATGACATTAAGAATCATCGCCTGCCAGGAGTTATCGACTTCTTCGAGTTCCTGATTGCTGACAAAGAAGTCGGTGGGTGCAGGAATTGCGTCAATGCCCAGCTTTTGGAAAATTTTGAGCGATCGCGGCATATGCATCGCCGACGTGACCAGCAAGATCTGCTGAATGCCCCGCTCTTGCAAAATCTTTTTCACATTCACGGCGTTTTCGTAGGTGTTGAGCGAGGTCTGATCTTCCAGAATGGCATAGGAGGGAACGCCCAAATCCTGCGCCAGCTTTGCCATGTCGCTCGATTCGGGTGGGCCGCCGCCTTTCCAATAAATTCGCCCGCCGCTCATGATCACCAGCGGCGCTTTGCCCTGGCGATATAGCTCGGCTCCATACAAGACGCGATCGCCCGGCTCCATCACATCAATCGACGGGCGCGGCGGAATATGCGGCTTCAGGCTGCCCCCCAGCACCACGATCGCCCCAGCACGCGGCAACTCTCCTTCAGGAATATGCTGCCACTCCAGGGATTGTGTCAGCGCGTTGGACAGCCGCAGATTGCTGCCCAAGAGCAGGCTGGCCAGCGCCAGCACCAGAGACACTGCGGCCAGCCGCGGCCGCTTCCACAGCGTTGCCAGGGCCACCAGCATCAGCACACACGCCAGCCCAACTGGGTAAATGAACAGCGGCAGGAGTTTGGAAAGAAACAGGAACATGAGCGGTTTGGGATTGGGACACAGAGGGGAAACGAGGGGTTGGAGATTGCTGGATGGCTCCATCACGCCATCACTTCACCACACCATACGCCATCACCCACTACTCTAATGCCCTCGCTCCTGTCCTGGCTGCTCAAGTCACGCTCTGTCTGAGATATCTAACGGCCTAAATACCTAACCCTCTAAATAGCTAACCCTCAATGACCAGCTAGCCGCCAAGAGTTACCAGCCGTCTGGCACGTCGCGGCTCTCGATCCAGTCGTAGAGATCGCGCTCTGCCTTGGCGACGTTAAATAAGTGCAGCCCAAAGTCGCGGGACAGGTCTTCGCAGGCTTTGATACCCCGGACGCTGTTGCCCTTCTCGTCGAGCAGGGGCGAAAAAGTGCCGATGCCCAGCTTTCCGGGCACGACCGCAGTGATGCCACCGCCGACCCCGCTCTTGGCAGGCATCCCCACGCGATAGGCCCACTCGCCGGAATAGTCGTACATGCCGCAGGTCAGCATGACGCTAATCACGTCCTGCACATAATGCTCATCGATCGCGCGATCGCCCGTGATTGGGTTCACGCCCCCGTTGGCCAGCGTAGCCGACATCATCGCCAGGTCGCGGGCGCTGATCAAGATGGAACACTGCTGAAAGTACAGATCGAGCGTTTCATCAATGCGATCGGTCACCATGCCAAAGTTCAGCATCAGGTAGGAAATCGCCCGATTGCGGTGTCCGGTTGCTTTTTCAGACAGAAACACGGGCACGTTGATGTCGATTTCTTTGCGTCCGGTGTAGCGCAGGAACATATCCAGAATTCGCTTGAGCCGATCGGTGGCGCTGTCTCCCTTGATCAGGTCAGTGGTGGCGATCGCCCCCGCATTCACCATCGGGTTATAGGGGCGATTCGTCTTTTCGTCCAGCACAATCGCATTAAACGCCTCACCCGTCGGCTCCACGCTTACCTTGCTGTTGACATACTCCCGGCCGTGATCTTCCAGCGCCAGACCATAGACAAACGCCTTGGAGATGGACTGAATCGTAAACACCTGATCGCAGTCGCCCACATCAAACACGCGCCCGTCCGTTGTGACGACACAGATGCCAAACCACTCCGGTCTAGCCTGGGTCAGTTCTGGAATATAGTCTGCAACCTTTCCGGTGTTGAGAGGCTTGTATTTTGCGTGCAAATCGCTCAGATAAGCCCGAAATGGCGATGCCACAGCCTGAATCGAGTTTGCTAGCGATTTCAAGTCTCCGATATTCACCATAGTTGCCTCAACATAGTTGCCTCAAACAGTGACCTCAAATAAACCTGGGGACGAATCTTGGCACAAGGAGCGACTCTTAATTGAACATGAGGGAGTATAGAAGCGATTCGTCCAGCATTCGCAACATTGATAGGATTTGCGGATTGACCGCAACACCGAATCCACGCGCTAATCCGTATCCTGGATCTGCTGTGCCAATCGCTGAAACTCTTGGCTCACCGGATGCTCTGGAAACTTCATGCAAAACACGCCCTCGCTAGCAAGCTGCACCACATCTTCAGACAGCGGAAAGATGCCCGCCACCGGAGCATCGTAGGTTTCTTCGATCTTCTGCTTCAGCGCTTCAAAGTTGAGGCGGCTATGTACCTTGTTGATGGCCAGCAGCATCTTGCGGACGCGCAACTGTCGGGCCACGTCCACCGCCACCGCCGTTCCCTGATAGTCTTGTTTGTCGGGGCGCAGCAGCAGGATCAGCACATGGGAAATGGCGATCGACAAAAAGGTTTCCTTCGATAGCCCCGGATGCGTATCGATGAACAGGTAGTCAAGCTGGAGGTTTTTGACCAGGCTGCGGAAACCGTCGTTGAGCAGCTTTACGTCGTAGCCTTCCTTAAGGATGCGGGCAATGTCGTCTGCTTTGACGCTGGAGGGCACCAGCAGCACCTTTCCGTCGCCAGACAGGCCTGCATTGGCGCTCACGTCGTAGGCGGCTTCCTCAATCGGCGCTTCTCCCCAGAGATAGCTGTTAAGCGTCTCGGTCATGGCATCGGGTTCCAGGCTGAAGATGTTGTGAATGCCCGGAGAGGGTACGTCGGTATCTACCACGCCCACCCGGTTTCCCTGCATCGCCAGCGCGGCTGCCAGGTTTGCCGTGAAATTAGATTTGCCAGTGCCACCCCGATAGGAGTGGATCGAGACGACTTTAGGCATTGGAGGCTTGTGAAAGCATATAACTTTCAGTAGATAGAAGTGCAGTCAAACAAGGTGTGCCTTGCAATACAAATTTGCTTTAATTTTGCTTTAATTGCAGATTTTTTCCTTAATCTAGCTAGTATCTGGCCAAAGATATCAGTCCTTTTTACCGTTTTTCCACCGCTATCGACCGAGTTCGTTACTATTCAGTACAACAGGACACAAATTCCAAAGAAATGATTAACAAACACGGGGATTGCCCAAGATTCCTGGCACGATCAATACAAGTTCAAATGAGGTCAGCTTAATAAAGACCTTAACCATAAACTACTGTTATCAATGGCAATAAGCGCCAATTACCGTGTCCGGTATTTGGCGCTTTTTAGGGTTTACATCGCTCTAGATAAGCCCTAGATAAGCTCTAGAAGTTTACTCAGAAAGTCAATAGGCAAGCGTTTCTAGCGTTTCTCGTAGGTAGCGACGAACACGCTGATCTAGGGGTAAGGTGCTGAGTTCGCCTGCAACTGGCGGATCGCCCGCTGCGAATTCAGCCGCTGACTGTTCGTCGCTACGCTCAAGCTGCCAGCGCTGGAAACCAGAGCTAGAGGCGATCGCCTGCTTCAGGCTTTCCCAAATGGTTTCGTCATTTGAGACTGAGGGATTTGGCAGCGAGTTGGAAGACGTGGATGAGCTGGTCATAGGATCTCAGTAATGCCTCAAACGTTAGATCAGCAATCAATCAACCGAGCAGAACACAGCGAACGATCAAGAGACTTAATCTCAAAGATACGAAGCTAAAGAGAGAAAGCTAGGTAACCGCAATGCAAACGCATACAAAAGCAGCACAAGGATTCAGGATTAAACCTGTTCCTTTTCTCACCATAGCGTACTCTTTGGGGCGAGTTGTGCTTTGAAGCACGGTCGCTGGGCCGGATCAAGCCTCGACTCGCCCAAATTTTAAGTCTTTACTCAAACCTTGCAGCAGCCTGCGGCTTCTTTACGGGTTCTCGGCGGGGGGGCGCTCTGGCGACTCAAATTCGGACGCTGCATCGTCGGTCAGGCTGACATCGGTCAGCGGATCGGGTAGCTCACGCAACAGCTCGGCATCTACCGCTTCCAGGGCCTCTGCGACTAGCGCTTCTACGTCCACGCTGGGTGTGTCTGCGGAGAGGGGGTCTGAGGCCAGGGAATTTTGCTCATGGGCGATCGCCCCCTCAGTGGTTTCCTCTGTTTTCTCTATCGACTGATTTGCCAACAGAGCGCTGGCATCGACAATTTCCAGGGTTTGGGGTTCTGCGGAGTCGCGGGTCAATTCTGGGGTTAATTCTGTCGCGCTGGCATCAATAAGTTCTCGGTGTTCTGGGAGTTCTGGGGTGGAATCCGACGCGTCTAGGGAATCCAGAGCGTCTAGCCCAGCAGCGACACCGCCCCCAAAATCGTCTCCAAGATCCAGGCCAGGGTTGAGAGTTTCGGTGTCCAGAATCGTGGCTTCTGCTGGGGGGGGTTCGGGAGCCTGGGCAATCAGGTCTGCTGCCTGGGCAATCGCCCCCGCCATCGCGTCTATCTCTGCCATGCCCTCGTCTGCGTCTGAAGGCGCTGCGGCCCCGTCTGGCGGCTTTGCGGAAACCCGCACTTCTGAAACGATCGTCTCTGAAACCACGGCTGCGGCATCTGACAGGGGTGCGGACGAAGCTTGTGCGTCTGAAATGGCTTCCGAAACAACACTCGTGGGCTGGAAGCACTCAGGCGAGTCCTCTCTCTCAGGCGGGTTCTCTGCTTGGAACGCTTCAGAAAACGGCTCAGGCAGAGTGGTGGAAGTTTCCAGCGACGGTTCTGGGGTTGCAGGTTCTGGGGTTGCAGGTTCTGGGGTTGCAGGTTCCGGGATTGCAAGGTCGGGAGTGCCAGAGTCTGGGGTCAGTTCCGGCGCGAGAGGCTGCGACCCTGAAGGCTCAGATTCGTCCCAGGGCGACTCGTTCAGCGCTTCGTCAACCACCAACGGTGCAGCGGAGGGCGGCTGGGGGCGATTCCCGTAGGGATTGCTTCGCGAATCGCGCTTGATTGCAGGCGGAACGCGGGGCGCAGCGGCGACCAAATCGGGCACAATTTGCTTAACCCGAAAGCCGGGAATCGTGAAGGATTTCGCCACTTCGTCCGGCGTATAGGGTGCAAACTGGGCGATCGCCGCATCGCTCGACAGCAGCGCCCGAATCACGCTCAGCGGCACTTGCACAAACAGGTTGCACAGCAAAAACGCGATGGCTGCAATGAGCAGGCCCAGCGCCCGGTTTTGGGGCAGGGTTGCGGCGGCTTCCGTCGCCACGGGCGCAAAGCGAAACAGTTGCCAGAGCAAGAGAAACAGGGCGATCGCTGCCGACCCCGCCAACGCCTGCACTTCGGTTCCCTTAAACAAATGCAGCATCCGTCGCCGATCGTCCGACAGCGCATCGGGGCGCAGCGCCAGCGGGGTCAGGCTAAAAATGCAAAACGGTCGCTTCCACTGCATCCACAGCACGGGCGCAATGCCCACCACCGCTACCAGCAACACCTCCAGCCACACGGGCAGCCACGGATCACCCACCGCCAATCCCACCAGGCACACCTCCACCAGCAGGGGCACTGCCGCCAGACCTGCAAGATGAACCCAGAGATATGGATCAGACCAGAAGGATCGCATAAGGCTTACCGGAGTATTCGCCGTGATAGCAGCGAGTGTTACAGCAAAAATTAGAGCCTGGGGCTGTGTTCTTTGACCTACTTTTGTGATCCTAATCCAACCCGCGTGCGATCGCGCTTTTTCCGCAGCACAACGTTCCCTATAGAACCGGTTGCGCCAGCCCACCATCCGCCGCAGCTCCGACCCCGCTGTAGATGTAGAGGATCGCCCCAGACTTTTCTAATCCCCAACATCCCGCTTACATCCCTTAACATGGTCAATAAGCTTAAAAGGCGAGGCTCGATATTGCTTAATATTGCTCGATATTGTTGGGGCAGGACTTTCGCACTAGTGGATGTCAACCCTGATCCCCCCTCGCCCCCTTAATGCCCTTAATCAAGGCTACTGTGTACACACAAGTCTTCTAGGCTTGCGCGGCGATGCTTTGATCCCCCCTGACCCCCTTGAACAAGGGGGGAACTGATCCCCTCTTAAGTAAGGGGTGAGGCGTGACCTACCGCAGGGAGAACTGGCTCGGAAGTCCCCCTTCTTAAGGGGGATTCAGGGGGATCTTTCGCAACAGAGAGAACTGAATCGAAAGTCCCCCTTCTTAAGGGGGATTTAGGGGGATCTCTCGGAGCGTGACGCAAAAAATCGAAACGTGTGTACACAGGAGCTTAATCAAGGGGAGTTCCAGCAGGATTAATTTTTCAGGATTTTGGATGACGCTGGATCGCTTTGGTCGCAACATCAACTACCTCCGCATCTCCCTCACCGATCGGTGCAATCTGCGCTGCGTTTACTGTATGCCCGTCAATATGACGTTTCGCCCACGGGCAGAACTGCTGCAAGACGCAGAGCTATATCAACTGCTGCCGATTTTTGCCAAGCTGCTGGGCTTCAACAAGTTTCGGCTGACGGGCGGCGAACCCACCCTGCGAGAAAATATCGTCGAAATCGTCCGCTTTATCGCCGACCTACCCGATGCGCCAGAGGTCGCCATGACCACCAACGGCGTGCTGCTGGGGCAACTGGCTGCGCCCCTGGCTGCGGCCGGGCTGCGCCGCGTCAACATCAGCATTGACACGCTCAATCCAGAGAAATTTCAGCAGATTACGCGCTGGGGAAAGCTGGACGACGTATGGCGCGGAATGCAGGCGGCGGCCGATGCGGGGCTGCGGGTGAAGCTGAATGCCGTTGTGGTGCGCGGCTTTAACGATCAGCAGGACGTGGTAGACCTAGCGCGGCTGACCTACGAATTTCCCTGGCAGGTGCGGTTTATCGAGATGATGCCCTTTGGGGAAGTGTCGGATTTTCAGCAGCAAAACACAGTCAGCGAGGACGAGTTGCTGGGCGTGATCGGGCAACACCTGCAACCGCCAGACCTGCTGAACCAAGGAGAACTGGATGGCGAGGCACGGCTCTATCAACTGCCCGGAGCGCTGGGCACGCTGGGGTTTATTAGCTCCGTGACGAAGCCGTTTTGTGCAGGCTGCAATCGGGCGCGGCTGACGGCAGACGGGCGGCTGCGGCTCTGCCTGCTGCGGGAAAAGGAACTGGACTTGCTGACCCCGCTGCGCCGGGGAGCCAGCGTGGATGACCTAAAGGCGTTGATTGAAAAGAGCATCTGGTGGAAGCCGTGGGGCCACGGGCTGGCAGATCAGGACGTGCCGATGAATCGGGTGATGTCGGAGATTGGGGGCTAGGCGCTGGGACTTCGGGCGTGAATCTTCTCGAATCTTCTCGATACCAGTGAATTTGAAAGCTTGTCTAGTCTGTTTGAGTGCCTGTGCTGCCGTTCAAGTCTGAGCGCGATCGCCCCCGCGACAACTGGGCGATCGCCCAACGCGCTGTCGCCTGCACCTCTGGGTCGGGGTCGTTCGCGGCATGGCTGAGCAGGTCGCTCATCTGCATTACCACGTCATACATGCGCGTCACGTCTCGAATCGCGTTTTTGCGAACATCGGCATTGCTGTCGCGCAGGGAGGTGAGCAGGGCTTGTTTCATCGGCTTGAGCGTCCGCAGGGCAATCTCCGACAGCGTTGCCAAAATCAGGCTGCACTGCTGCGAATCGGCATCTACCAGCAGATCGACTAGCGGCTGCACTGCCCGCGAATCGCCCGCCTGACCCAGTTCCCAAATGGCCTTGCGGCGAGTCGCCGGGTCGGGGCTGTGCAGTTCCTCCAGCAGCTTATCCACAATACTGATGCGCTGGAGCCGGGTGGTTTCTGTGAGGACGGTTTCTAGGGAGGTTTCAGGATTTGAGTCGGGTGCGGCGTGGGCTAGAGAATCCACAGACTGGGGCGATCGCGCTGGCGTAGGAATCAACGCCTGGGAGGAACTGGTCGTCGCAATCGGGCCCACCGTTTCCCACAGCATATTGGGCTTTGGATCAGGCTGTGGGGAGGGTTCAGCGCGGGTCACGCGGGTCACGACCTCAGAAGTCGCAGGTGGAGCCTGTGGCGGTGCATCGCCATTCCCTATGGCGGCATGACCCGTAGCGGCCTGACCTGTGGCGAGGTTGCTTGGGGCGGCCGACTCTGCCGCTGCCCGCGACCAGCCTGGATTGAGCGGCGGCTCTAACGGCACGCCTACCCCTGAGCCGCCGGCCCCGTCGAGCACAGGCCCGCCGTCTGTTTCCAGCGTCCCCAGCCGACTCTGGCGCAACTGGCTGTAGATGACCCCAATGGCGATCGCCAGCCCCACCAGCAGTCCTGCCCAGCCAATCCAGTCTGCGGATTCGCCCGTCTCTGGCCCCGATTCTGCTAGCTCACTCGGCGGCGCTTCAGCAACTTCGCCAGACTCACCCACTGGCAACTCTGACGGTTCCACACCCGCCTCATCTGGGCCTATTTCACCAGCAGGCACGTCTGTCCCACCAAACAGCGGCGCTTCATCACCCAACAGTTCCACTCGGGCCTGCCGCAGTCTGGCGCGGGTGGGGTCGTCTAGTTCGCCCGTCGCCACCAGCCCCGATTCTTTCTGAAAGGTCAGCAGCGCAGTCTGCGTTTCTTTGCCAAACTCGCCATTGATTGCGCCATAGTAATAGCCCAGCCGATTGAGCGTGGTTTGCAACTCCTGCACTGCCGCACCTCGGCTGCCCAAGCCCAGTAGCTCTGGCGGCGAGGGCGAAGGAGTGCTAGAGGGGTCGGCAGGTTGGCTGGATTGGGCAAGGGAAAATGCAGGGGCGATTCCCACAGGGATCGCTTCGCGAATCGCTTGGTCAGCCTGCGCCTTTTCCACACCAGAGCGGGCTGCTGCAACAGAACCCCAAGGCAAGCTAGCAGAAACCCCTCGCAAATCGGCGGCGAGTCCCACAGAAGAAATCACAGTCAGCAGCAGAACCGCAGAGCAGCGCATGAAACTCCAGGTCAAGATTGCAGACTGAGACACCGTAGCCCAGCGGAGAATACCATCACGCCCGTTTTCACCTCAGTAACTCTAGGTTATAAATGCCCATCGAACACCCATTTCATCGACCCATTTCATCTAGTACAGGACTTACACACTTGCGATCAGTCTTCTGGGCTTTGGAGGATTTCTTGCGGGCTGCGCCCGCGAGAAATCCTCCAACTGCGTAAGTCCTATAGTAGTCAGGATTTTAGAGTGAATTTACGCTACTAGATGCGCGGCGCGGATTTCCCCCTAAGATGGGCACTAACATACTTCACGCAGCAATTTCAGCCCTCACCCTAAATCCCTCTCCTGCTCCGGGAGAGGGACTTCAAACCTATGTCTGGCTCCCCTTCTCCCTGCTTGGGAGAAAGGGTTGGGGGATGAGGGCAGTAAGTTTGCTGTTTCAAGTATGTCAGTGCCCTAAGATGACTATTTTTCAATTCTAGGCAGCTTGAGCGGCTCTAGCATTCAGGCACGAGGGGCAACACCCCCCACTAGCTTAGTTCTAAATCAATTTCACAGAATGTTTGGACGGCCTGCCAAATGGCATCCTGTTGGTCGGTCAGCGCATGGTCACTATCCAGTTCCAGTAGCGTAACCCAGGGGCGAGTTGCGGCGTAATCTCGGCTGGACTGGACTGGAATTACGTCATCCCGTATCCCGTGCAAAATCAGCGTGGGCACTGGCCGCTTCAGCGTGGAGTGATCATACATCACTGCATCCGAGACAAATCCATAATGCAGCGGCCGCATTGCCTGATCGCCATAATGATAAACCGACAGAAAGCCTGTCTCTTGCCACTGCGCTACCTGCTCCGTCCCTAGGCGAGGCAGCCAGTGATCGAGAAACCCAAATGCCGGAGCCAGCAGCACCAGTTTTTGCACCTGGGGATGGCGATTCCCGCAGGGATCGCTTTGCAAATCGCCCAGCCAGGCCGCCGTTAGCCCGCCAAGGCTCGACCCAATCAGCACCACAGGCTCCGGCGGGGGCGGCAGTAGCGCTTCGACCTGGGCAATTTGACGACTGAGCGTCAGGTGGGCAAAGTCATTTTGGTTCAAATCGGGGATGACTAGAGACAGCCCAGCCGCCCGAAAGCGATCGCCCAAATCCCGCGCCTTGGCAGAATTAGGACTCGACGCAAACCCATGTAAGTAGCAGTAGAACACCATTGCTCAGCCGTTTTCTGGTCTATATTTAGATCTCTCTTGCAATCTTCTTTCTTGCAATCTTTCCTGAGATTATGCGATTGGCCGTCTTGGGGGCACAAGGGAGTGTTCAAGCCGTCAGCAACTAACCTCCCTCCCTCACCTCCTTCCTTCCTCAACCTTTTCTTTCCCCTTTCTCTCCTCTATGGATCTCCTCGAATATCAGGCAAAGGATCTATTTCAGAAAGTTGGCATTCCCATCCTGCCGTCGCAGCGGATTGACCATCCTAAGGACTTGAAACAGTTGCGGATTCCCTATCCCATTGTGCTGAAGTCGCAGGTGTATGCGGGGGGGCGTGGTAAGGCAGGCGGCGTGCGCTTTGCAGAAAACACAATTGATGCGGTGGCGGCGGCTCAGGCGATTTTCTACCTGCCGATTTTAGGGCAATATCCAGAAGTGCTGCTGGCGGAGGCAAAGTATGAGCCAGACCAGGAACTCTATCTGGCAGTGGTGCTTGATCCATCGCTGCGGCGGCCGCTGCTGCTGGGGTCGCGGGAAGGGGGCATGGCGCTGGAGGCAACCTCGCGACAAATTCAGCAGGTGCTGGTGGATGGAGAGTTTTCGCCCTTTTATGCGCGGCGATTGGCGATCAATATGGGGCTATCGGGTGGGCTAATCGAGTCCGTCAGCGCGATCGTCGAGAAAATGTATCGCCTGTTTTTGACCTATGACCTGGATCTGGTCGAGATCAACCCCCTGGCGGTCAATCCGGCTGGGGAAGTCATGGCACTGGATGGCAAGGTCGCTGTGAACGATGCAGCACTGGAGCGACATCCAGATTTACCGGTGATGCAGTCGGTGGGGGGCCGCAGGGATCACTCCGCGCATCGTCCCTCCCACTCCACCCTGGCAATGGGCCCAACCTGTAGCGGACTGGCCGCCAGCGCCTTTGATCTGCCCAACTTGAATCCCATGCTGTTTCCTGGCAGCCTGGGCATCTTGTGCAACGGGGCGGGGCTGACGATGGCGACACTCGATCTGGTCGATCGGGCGGGTGGACAGCCGTCGGCCTGTCTGAACTTGGGGGGAGAGTCGTCCTATCGGCTGCCGCCCGATACGCTATGCGATCGCCTAGAAAAAGGGCTGGACTGGATCTTGCAGACCCAGCGGCTGCGGAGCGTATTGCTCAACTTGCTGGGCGGCGCAGAAACCTGCAATGCGGTTGCCGGGGCGATCGCCCGCTACCTGAAGCAGCAGCGCCAGCCCGTCAGCGTTCCCCTTGTTGTGCGGCTGGGCGGGGCCCATGCGGCAGCAGCCCGTGAGCAACTCGCTGCCCTAGACTTGTCAATGCTGTTTGTTCTGGATTCGCTGGATGAGGCCCTCACCAAAGCGATCGCCCTCAGTGAGGGAGCCGGAGTCGGGCGGTAGGGTTGCCTCTGGGCAGGCGTTTCGCATTTTGCCCGTCTCTTCTCAAGGCTCAAGTTTCACAAATCCTAACTCTCAAACCCAAACGCTCTATCAGACATGGATTTATCGGCAAGAAGTAAAGTTCTGGTGCAAGGCATTGCGGGCGCTCTGGGAAGCCTCTACACGACGCGAATGCGGGCCTATGGCACGTCGATCGTGGCTGGGGTGTCGCCGGGGCACGGTGGGCAAGTGCTAGAGGGTGTGCCTGTGTTCGACTTGGTGGAACAGGCCTTAGCAACCGCTGGCCCGATGGATGTGACAGTAATCCTGATGGAGCCGTATCGGATGCTGGATGCGGCGCTGGAGGCGATCGCCGCTGGGATTCGGCATCTGGTGCTGGTGACGGAGGGCGTGCCGCCGCTGGACATGGTGAAGCTGCTGCATATTGCTGAGCGCACCGATACGCTGGTCGTCGGGCCCGATAGCCCCGGCATTATCCTCCCTGGCAAGATTTTGTTAGGCACGTACCCTGCCGAGTTGTATTCCCCCGGACGTATCGGGCTGATCAGCCGCAGCGGCACGCTCACCCACGAAATCGCGCTGCATCTGACACAGGCGGAACTGGGCCAGTCGATTGCAGTAGGTATTGGGGGCGATCGCATCGTTGGCTCTTCCTTTCAGCAGTGGCTGCAAATTCTGGACGAAGACGACCAGACCGAGGCGATCGTGCTAGTGGGCGAAATTGGGGGCAACAGTGAAGAAGAAGCAGCCCGCTACATCGTCGAGGCGATCGATAAACCCGTAATCGCCTACATTGCCGGACGCACCGCGCCCAAGAATCATCGCATGGGCCACGCTGGGGCTATCATTGCCTCCCTGGTGGCGGGCTGGGGCAGCGAAATCGGCACACCTGACAGCAAAGTAACCGCCTTCCAAAAAGCAGGCGTTCCCGTTGCCGATCGCCCGTCCGATATTCCCAGCTTGCTAAAACAGGCCTTGCGGATTTGAGGGACGCACTTCAGATTCTAGGCAGGGTCTTAAAACTTCCTGGGTCACTGATTGCCCTGAGTCGATCCCCCTTAAATCCCCCTTAGTAAGGGGGACTTCCGGAGCATCTCAGCCCGGTTTCCCCGTTTTCAGGGGCCCTAGATTCGGCAGGTTGGGTTCAGCGGGCTGATTCCGGTCAGCGGCAGGGCGGGCATCAGCCAAAGGTCGCCCCGTTCCAGCCCCAGAGATAGCCCTTGGCCTCAGAAAACTCAATATAGGTGCGGTTTCCAGGCACGCCCAGCGTCGCACTGATAATCTGGCAAAACTCCTGGCTCATGGACTTGGTTTGGGCGGGGTTAAAGGAACCCACACTTTTCACTTCCACATAGCAAACCGGATCGAGCGTGCCCCCAAAGGTCATGGGCACATCCGACTCAAACGCAGTCATTACATAGGATTCGGGCTTGCCTGTGTGCTTTGCCAGACTGTCTGACAGGGTCTTCAACAGTTCTTCCACTTCGGTCAACGTAGGACAAGACACGGAGGTTTGGATCTTGATCAAGGGCATGGCAGTTACGCTGTGGCAGTTCTAAAGGGCAAGCTGGGTTCAGACTTTCGACAAGGACGTTCGACAAGCTCAATGACTTTCTCGATGCGCTGCTAGTGTGTACACCCAAGTCTTGTTTGAGCGGCGATGCTTTGATCCCCCCTAGCCCCCCTTGAGCAAGGGGGGGATCGGAAGTCCTCCCTGATAAGGGGGATTTAGGGGGATCTTTCGGAGCCTGACGCAACCAATCGAGATCTGTGTACACAGTAGAGCTACACGCTGAACTCTATGCTGACTCAAAGATATCCTCAAAGATATCTCAGTAACAGCCGCAGTTTTTAATGACAAACCGTTTAACGACCGTTTAACGGATGACTCAAGAGATTGAACTGATGTTAGCTGCCGCTGAGGGTTTGAATTTGAGCGGTGTAGGCGCTAACGCGGCTGGCATAGTCGAGCTGCTGCGCCAGAGAAAGGGCGGACTGATAAGCAGCGATCGCCTCTGCGGTTTCGCCCTGGGCCTGGTGCAATTGGGCAATTTTTTCGTAGGCGGTCATGATGCCGTAGGTGTTGTAGGACTGCTGCTCGACTTGAATCAGCGTTTGATAGACCAGTAGCGCATCTGCGGGACGATTTAGCCCCTCATATAGCACTGCTAGATGCACCAGTGCCTCGCTAGAGTAGCCATACTGCTGCTGCGCCTGGGCCTGGGTAAAGGCTTCCTGGTAGGTGGTCGCAGCCAGTCCCGCGCGGCCGATCGCCCGGTAATTGTCCCCCAGCGCAATCTTGAGCGGCGGGATCAGCAGCGGCAGGGGCAGGGCTTCGTATCGCTGCATCAGTTCTTGCTGAATCGGGATAGCGCGGTCGGGCATTTTGCCCTGCTGGTAAATATAGGCAAGCTGCTGTAGATACTCCAATTCGCGAATGCCGTCGCTGCGCGATCGCGCTAGGTTGAGCAAATCTGTATAGGCGATCGCCGCCTTTTCGTAGTCAAACCAGGCCAGGTGCAGTTGCCCCAAGGAAGTTAGCACCAACTGTTCAACGGCACTGTTGCGCTCGGCCCGCGCCTGGGTCAAAAGCTGGTCATAGAGGGTGACGGCTAGCGGCAGTGCCCGCATTTTTTCATAGCCCTGGGCGATGCTGAGCAGGAGGCTATAGTCTGGCGGAGCGATTGCCTGCTGCTCTTGCTCGATTTGCTCCAGGCGGGCGGTGATGATTCGCGTATCGGTGCGGCGGTTTTCGCGCCACGCAACTTCCCCCACGCGCCCCAGCGCCGACACTTCTTCTGACAGACCCAGCACCCGCCGCAGCCGCAGCTCGCGATACCAGATTTCAAACGCAGCATTCGTTTGGCCCAGCGCATACCGCGCTTCCGCCTGCCGCTGCAAGTCCTCTACCCCCAGCCGCAGGAAGTAAATTTCCAGCGGGCTGAGGGGCCGATCCACGACTGGGCTAGGCAACAGAGGATCGGGTTCCGTCATCTCTAGCGGGTTGGGCGGTGTTCGGAGCAGTTCCTCTTGCGAGGATGGGTTCTCGGAGGGCGACGGCGCAACCGGGGGCGGCAGGGGCACGATTTGGGCCACCGTTTCTGCGGTCTGAGCCGTTGTGGGCAGCGATTGCAGCGTGGCCCACAGACCGCCACAACCGAGCATCAGCGCGATCGCTCTCCATTGAGTCTGGTGATGAGTCTTGTGCGTTTTGGCTCTAGAACCGGGCATAGAAACAGGCATGATCTCACTCGTCACAGCAAAATAGCGAAGAAATCGGGCGTTCGACAGCCGTTGCATCGAATTTTCGCCGCCTTCTTTACCTTACGCCGAAGCCAGAGGTTTTCCGCCAGACTTTTAACGCTTTGCGAGAGTTTTATCGGCATCAGGAGATTGGTGGCATCAGGGTGCATAATGGAGGATGTTTTGAGACGCAACAGGTAACATTCGTAACGGTTGGTGAGGGTGTGGTTAAAGTTCTGGTAGTGGGAAACGGCGGCAGAGAACATGCGATCGCCACTTCTCTATTGCAGTCTCCCAGCGTGCAGGAGGTCGTGTGCGTTCCTGGCAATGGCGGTACTGCAACCCTTCCCCGTTGCCGCAATCTGGGGCTTTCGGTCAAGGACTTTGAAGGCATTGCTCGATTTTCCCTGGTCAATAACTTTAGCCTGATTGCGGTGGGGCCAGAAGTGCCCCTGGCCAATGGCATTGCCGACTATTTGAAAGAGCAGGGATTGCAAGTCTTTGGCCCGACCCAGGCGGGGGCCCAGATCGAAGCCAGCAAAGCTTGGGCAAAGGATCTGATGAAAGCGGCCGGCATTCCCACCGCAAACGCAGCCGTGTTTAGCGATGCCACAGCGGCGATCGCCCAGGTTCGCAAACAGGGTGCGCCGATTGTGGTGAAAGCAGACGGGCTGGCGGCAGGCAAGGGCGTGACGGTGGCCATGACCGAAACAGAGGCGATCGCCGCCATCGAAGCCGCCTTCGGGGGGCAGTTTGGCGAAGCGGGCAGCCGTGTGGTGCTGGAGGAATACCTGACGGGCGAAGAAGCCTCCGTGCTAGCGGTGACGGATGGACTCACCATTCGACCCTTGCTGCCCGCTCAGGATCATAAGCGCATTGGCGAGGGCGACACGGGCGAAAACACAGGCGGCATGGGAGCCTACGCCCCGGCCCCGGTGGTTACGCCAGAGCTAATGACACGCATCCAGACTGAGATTCTGGAACCGGCGATCGCCACCCTGCGCGATCGCGGCATCGACTATCGCGGAGTCCTTTATGCAGGGCTGATGATTACACCCCAGGGCGATCCCAAAGTCATCGAGTTTAACTGTCGTTTTGGCGATCCCGAAACCCAGGTCGTGCTGCCGCTGCTAGAAACGCCGCTCGATCAGCTAATGTTGGCCTGCACCCAACAAACCCTGGCCGACTTTCCGCCGCTGCAATGGAAGCCTGGAGCCGCCGCTTGCGTCGTCCTCGCCGCCGGAGGTTATCCTGGCAGCTACGAAAAGGGGAAACCCATTAGCGGCCTCGCCCAAGCCGCCGACACGGGCGCGATGGTCTTCCATGCAGGCACTCGACTGATCGGCGACACGATTCTCACCGACGGCGGCCGAGTGCTGGGCATCACTGCGCTGGGGGAAACGGTGAGAGAGGCGATCGCCCTCGCCTACGAAGCCGTAGATTGCATCCAGTTTGAGGGTGCTTACTGTCGGCGGGATATTGGGCATCGGGTGCTGACTTGAACGGCGCTATCTGGACACCATCTTATCTTAGCTATCTTATCTAGAGTGGCGCGGGTCGCGTTTTGGTCACACTTTTTGGTCACACCTTGGAAGTTGCTAAAGTTACCGCTGGTCGAGATGGCTGGCGTTGCTAAACGCAGATATGAACGACGCATCCCCAACCCTTCTTCTCGTGTCCCCTCTCCTTTGGGAGAGGGCTAGAGTGAGGGCTGCAAGACGCTCAGGCACGAGAATCACACTTCTTTTCAGCAAAGCCCAATGGCTTATCTGATTCTCAATTTTGGATGGGCGATTTTGGGCAGGCTGTCAAGGATCTGTCGGTCTTCCAGCCATTCCAGTCGTAACGTGCCTTAGAGAATGTTTGAAAAGTCCTACTGTTTGTAGCAAAGCGTGCAAGATCCCCCTAAATCCCCCTTAAAAAGGGGGACTTTAAGGCGGTTTCCCCCCTTTTTAAGGGGGGCTAGGGGGGATCTCTGAGAGAATGTTTGAAAAGTCCTACTGTTTGTAGCAAAGCGTGCAAGATCCCCCTAAATCCCCCTTAAAAAGGGGGACTTTAAGGCGGTTTCCCCCCTTAAAAAGGGGGGCTAGGGGGGATCTCTGAGTGCTTAACATTACAGGCGATACCTTTTCAAACACCCTCTTAGAAGCATTGACAGTAGAGGTAAAAATTTTCGGTCGCTCGCTCAGCGGCTTCTGGAATTGCTGCCTGAGACGGTGTGGATCGTAGTGTGTAGGAGTGAATCGTAGATCTGTGGCAGGGTTGCTCATTTCGGTTAATTTTTGTCTCGATATTCTCCAGGCAAGCCGAAATTTCCGGTATCAAACATATAAGACAGCTTGAGCATTTCCACTTGCTTCAAAAGGTAGGCTCAGATGCGATGAAAATAGCCAAACAGCACGGTGTGCCCTTGAGTGTCGCCTATCAGGATTCCGAGCAACTCATCTTGAAGACTCGTTCGTTTCGGAGCCTTCGAACAGTGGGGTTCTTGATTATGTCAGGCGTATTACTTCCTTTTTTATCCGTCCTTATACCTTCAATTCCAAGCAATACGGAACTAGCGTGCATCGCCCGACTTTGGAGACTACGCGCTGCCAGAAAACCCAATTCATTGGCTCCCTCCCAATTTTTTATCGACATTCTGTTGAACTTCAGTCCTCGAATCAGCTAGAAGCCCAGATTACTGTTTTGCAACTATCGGACAACTTTAACTTGGAAATGCTAAGCGACTTCTATGAAGTCCGGATTTCGATAGGGGAGATGAGTTCAGGCACAGAAACCCGGGTTGATTTAGAAACTTCACCAGCCTTGAAACTCACTGACTCCCATATAGAAATGCGAGTTGGACTTTGGAAAAATCCTGACGAAGCAAGAGCGATCGCTGACAAGATTCAGCGATTTCTCAAAAATCCCGCTCAATCATCCCTACGTGATGTCCATCCTCCCATATCTTGGATGGAGCGAGATATCGAATACTTGCAACTTGCATTACTTTTCCTGTATCACCTCTTCTATCCTGTTTGGGGAATTCTAATATGTGCTTCAACACTACTCCTTAGCCTTCGTCAGGGATATTGTAAATTCGATCGATTGACAGGTAAGTTATCTTTCCGACCCTTATCTGGAAAAGCTACTAAAACCGTACCTCTGTCAGATATTGAATCAATCGCCATTGAAGAGTTTCAATGGGTCTCATCCAGCAGGGGTTATCGTTATCGAATTGTTGCCCTGACCAAAACAGGCAAACGGCTGCCAATAGAATTGGCTTTTGTAGATTCAAATCTTTCGAGCAGACAGGAAACGACTAAGGCAATTCGAGATTTTTTAGCCCTGCCTCCTGTTCAGATTATAGCCCCAGGAAGTAATTCACTTTATGTAGGGCAATAGGAAGGGCTTAACGCCAGAAGTGTTGAACGCAATGTTAGCAGGGCAAGTTCATAGCTGAATCCAGTACAAAAGATCTATAATTCTGCCTGTAATGACCTACTTATTGCTTCCATTCTCAATAATCCGCCTCTTGAGAGTGCTTTTTGTAAAGTTTTACCATCAAGATTCAACACTTCTGGCTTAACGCGAATTGATCGATGTAAGCTCTTGCAGTCCTGCTTAATTTTTCTTTCCAATTTCTAATATAGACTCAAAGATCTCTTCAGAGAACTCAGAATTGCCAATGGGCACCTCGAAAAATTCAGATCCTCTTGAGAATGGTTGCGAGAAAACAAGGGTTTCAGGCTCCTAAGATTCTCAATAAGGCAATTAATCGAGGTGCCCCAATATAAAAAGCACAAGAAATCTCGATCATTCTCGTTTGCTTCAAAAGGTAGGCTTAGATGTAATGACAGCAACTAAAAAACAAGACGGTCTGCTAAAAGTAACTCGCAAGGATTCCCAGCGACTAGTCCTGAAAACGCAGCCATTGCCGCTTCTGCGGATATTAGGATTCTTGCTTTTCTCAGGTGGAATTCTGCTGGGTTTATCCACCGTGATGTCTCCGAACTTAGGTAAAACCGAGCTGACGTGCGATCGCCCAAACTTAGAAACGACCCGCTGTCCTGCTTGACTAACAAAACAGGTTAAAGCTGGAACGAAAGCCATGCGGGAAGCAGAGCATGATTTAGGCTGAGAAGTAACCACACCTGCTTGACTGACAAAACTAAGAAGCTGGAATACGGCTGAGGACAGTGAATTCACGCTTTAGGGAGTCATCGTGTTGTCGCCTTGATGCGATGGCAGGTTGAGGGTCAGGTGAACAGGAGAGGAACTGATAAACGTGAATCTTCCACTGGTGAGTGATAGCCAGCCGAATCCAATTCCAGCCCAGCTTGAGATAACTCATGCCGCGCTTCCAGTGAGCATCGACTTGGCGACGCTTGCCGGATGCGACCACTTGCACCCCTTGGAGAACTAAGAACAGCATCGTCAAGGCGATTACCCCACACAACTGGGAAAGGGCAACCTTGTCTCTGAGTCTGGAGGCTTCGAGATTAAACCCGTTGGACTTCAAATCCAAAAACGACTCCTCCACCTGAAATCTCAGTCGATATTGGGCAAACGTCTGCAAGTTCGTCGGCTCATCACTCACAATTGTCCAATTCTCGCTGCTGAGTTTGTCGTGGGCAAAGGCAAGGTAAACATTGTCGTAGGGCTTTGTTCTACCCACCGACACTGCAGGCGTAAAGTAAGCTTGTCCTGGTTGCAATTGAACCGACGATACCTGGCGCCACTGCCCTTGGTGCTGAAATTGGAAGGAGCGTTTGATGCGGATGCGGAAATGCCAACCCAGATTCTCCCGGAGGTATTTCATCAACTTGCCATCGGCAAACCCTCGGTCTGCCAAAAGGACAATCGCGACACCCTCGGGCATCAGCCGTTGCGCTTGCCGCAGTACCCGTTGAATCGTCCACAACCTGACGGTGCTGCTTGATTGCGCCACCACTTTCCAAGCGACCGGAACCGTTCTTCCTCGGTACACCACTGCGACCCAGACGATGCAGAAACAATTCCATACGACCGTTGTATCGAGGCTTAAGTAGAGTCGTTGGGTCTGCCAGTTGGACAGAGCCTGCCCAATCAGCGCATGATGAGCGGACGCGACATTGATCCGCCGATTCGACAACCAGCGGCGAAACCGGCGTTGGTGGGATTGAGCCATTTGAGCGCGACTCCTCACATACACCCCAAATCCATTGAGATGAACGTTTTGGCTTCCAATCATGCCAATGATCATCCAGCACAGTGTTTGCAGATGGCGAGCATCCTGCCACTGAATGTCGCATTGACGCAGAAAATCATTCAACGCATCATAAAGACGGGAAGTCGGTGACATTGATTTGACTGGTTTGTGTGGTTACTTCTCAGCCTAAATCATGCTCTGCTTCCCGCATGGCTTTCGTTCCAGCTTTAACCTGTTTTGTCAGTCAAGCAGGGCAGGAAACGGCTGAAGCTATCCGAGAGTTTCTGGCCTTGCCTCCAGTCCAGAGCTTGCCTCGGATCAGATCAGGAAATATTCGCAACACCTGAAGCTTTTTGCCAGTAGAACGCTGCACGTATTCAGTTAGGTTTAAGCAGTTCTACGCCATCGCGCCCGTCAATTTCTTGCAGAAAGACCTTCACTTTTTCATCCTTTGCAGTGGGCAATTCCTTCCCTGTGAAATCGGGGTGAATTGGCAAATCTCGATGGCCCCGATCGACCAGCACGGCCAGCAGGATCTTCTCAGGGCGGCCATATTCCGTTACGGCATTTAGCGCGGCGCGAATCGTGCGTCCCCGATAGATCACGTCGTCTACTAGCACGATGACCTTATCCGTCAGGTCGAAAGGAATGTCGGTCTTTTCTGGCGTTCGCAGGTCGATCTGGTCGAGGTCGTCGCGCCAGAAGGTGATGTCCAGATGTCCTACGGGAATCTTCACGCCCTCCAGGGCCTCGATTTGTCGGCCCAGCAGTTCCGCTAGCGGCACGCCCCGCGTAAAAATGCCCACCAGCACCAGCTTCGACAGGTCGCCAGCCCGCTCTACAATCTGCGAAGCAAGGCGGTTGACCGTGCGGCGAACTTCATCGGGCGAGAGGATTTCGATGACTTCGGGGGGCATGGGCTGGAGAGTGAGAAAGAGTGGACAGGGGTTAGACGATAACTTAAACGATTACACGGCTAAAGCCTAACTTCTGAACCCTAACCCTTGTTCTCTGAAGAGGCAAGCGGGCAACAGGCGATCGCCCAAAAATCGCCCCACATCGAACACATCGAGCCTCAGCCCAGCCTGCAACCGTGACACCGTGACCTGAATGTGACCTGAATGTGACCTGAAGTGACCTAACCGCTAGCGGCTGTCGATCTTTGCTTCCAGAAATTCCTCGATTTCGTCGGGCAAGACGGAGAGAAAATCATAGCCCGTAATATTTTCAATCGTGTCTACCGATTCGCGATAGTCGCGCCAATTGTTGTCCTTAATGCCCATGTCATTGGGCATGATGACCGTGATGACGCGAGTATCTGTGCCGATGTCTTCGAGGGTTTGCCCTGGATTTAGCACTACGGCGATTTTCCAGGTGGCGGCGGGGACGGAGATGGGGTTGCTGCTCCGGCCAATGGTGTTGCGGGGGCCGTTGCGGGCTGTGCCGCCTTCGCCTGCGCCGCCTGCGATGATGTAGAGCGTGTGTCCCCGGCGGGCCAGGGTGCGGCAATAGCTTTCCAGTCCTTCCCAGGGGCCCTGGTTGTTGTCGGGGGATTGGGGGATGATGTTGGTCATCCAGAAGACAGACTGGCTATCTTCGGGGCGGGCGTTGCGGTCGGCGGCGGGCAACAGGTGTCCCCGGTCAAACCCGCTGCCGGTGTAGTCGTTGGTGGTGACGCGATACCAGCCTTGGGGCAAAGAGGGATCGGGCATGAAGGGCGATCGCGGCAATCGGCCCAGCCAGCTTGCGTCAAGCTGCCAGCTCACCCAATTGGCGATATTTTTGCCCCGGTTGTAGGACAGGGCGTATTGCGGCCGCACGATCAGGTAATTATTTTCATTCCGAGTTTCGGCGGTCGCTTCGCTGGGGTTCCCCAGCGCCAAGTGTACCGAGTCGATGGTGGGATCGGGCAGCAACACATGGGCCGCCAGTTGGGCACAGCCCGCTGCCAGAGAACCTGCCAGCAAAAGGCCCAGTCCGGCACTCACGGCTCGTTTAAGTCGTTTTCGAGGCTTGAAGATTGTGTTCCAATTCAGCATGGCGTTTCCCCCTTGGTTGCCCTGGCTCTGCATCCCGCCTGTATCCGCCTGTATCCGCCTGTATCCGCGCCCTGTTTGTTTCCCTGGCTTCACAGTCCAGAATACCCAGGGCAGACGGCGGGCTAGCGCTGGGGTGGGTCTGGAGACGAAGCCGGAGCCGTGGCAGTTTCCAAAGCCGTCAGGTAGGCGATCGCCTCTTCTCGGCAGGTGCCACACATCTCCTCTAATCTTTAGTTTGGACTAACTGGCATCACAATAATGCTCAACAGGATGCCATAAAGAATCTGCTCAACCGTTCATAACAGTTGAACTTAAGGAATTGGATACAATCCTGCTCGCAGTTAAGCTGCTGTTGCAACCGGACTGTTCAGGGATTGTTCGGATGTCTTGCGTTTCGAGGCTCGTTTTTTGACCATCGGATAGCAGGGACGAGGAGTTGGCTTGTGCCCCTTGCCTCGTCCTGGCGATTTACCACGAGGTTTAGGCGCAGGAGCAGGGGTGCCAATCGCTGCCAAAATGCCTGCAAACGCTTGTGCGACCCGACCCGGAGTCAACGTTTCTTGCGGTGCCTGCCAGGGCAAGGGGTGGTCAGTACAGTCCTTTCGCGCTAACCACAACTGCCAACTGAGCAACGGCATCAGGCTGCTCCACTGTTCGGTTGCCGATACAGAACTGAACTGGGGATGTGTCCAATATAGCCTCTGCTTGGCAAAGCGATACCAGTGTTCAATGGCAAAGCGACGGAGGTAGTGCAACCACAGGGTTTCTAACGGAGGCATCTGCTCACCCAGCCAAACTAACCACAAAGGAGCCAAGCGTCGCGTGCTGCTCTGTGTCTCCAGCACCTCCACGCGCAACACTTCCATTGCCCGTTTGGGGGATTTGCGGAAATGGTATGCACTCCAACGACTGACCCGCACTCGTC
This sequence comes from Thermoleptolyngbya sichuanensis A183, assembly GCF_013177315.1. Classification (NCBI taxonomy): domain Bacteria; kingdom Bacillati; phylum Cyanobacteriota; class Cyanophyceae; order Oculatellales; family Oculatellaceae; genus Thermoleptolyngbya; species Thermoleptolyngbya sichuanensis. The sequence goes on from NZ_CP053661.1 coordinate 309,890, forward strand.
CCCAGTTGGGATCATCGACTTCAACGGTTTCGACCGGGACACTCCAAGTGTCAGGGTCATTGAGTTTCATCTTATGTCCATGCTTGGCAGGTGCGCCTCGCCCTCGATACGCTGGGGGCGCGCCATAGACACATCGATTGGATGTAACCCGCAGCAGCAAGTCTGCCTCAATCCCTGCCGTTTGGTTGACAAAACTGGCATTGCCGTACCCTCGGTCGTAGATCGCCAACGGACGCACCGCTAACTGCCGAGTCACTTGTTTGAGTTGGAATGCCGCTTTACTGGCGGGTGTTTCAAAGCTGGTGATGCGCTCATGCCGCAATGGTAATGCCCAACTGCCCCTGTCTTCAGCAATCCAGGCTAAGGTACTGTAGTTTTGTCCGGCTATCGGGGCATGTCCTGTTCTGCCTGATAAGGTGCGGTCTTTCAAACGCCTGGCAGCAGGACGGTTCCACCGACTCGCATCACCTGCCAACAACGGTTGCTGCTGAGTCGGTATCTGCTGCACCAACAGCTTCAGCACCTTTGATCGGGGTAGGCGGCTATCGCGCAACGCTTCATAGGTGCTCGACCACTGGCGACGAAAGACAGGACTCTGCGATAGCCTCACAAACGACACGATGCACGCACTCACTAACACGGCATCCATCAGATCAAACAGGGCATCTCTGGCGTTTCCCAAGCTGGCATACAACGTTTGGCGAAATTGCTGAAGTTCGTTGAAAATCATGGGGTCAATGTTGGTTGTACTTCATTGACCTTACGGCAGTCGGTGCTTCTCATTGACTGCCTTCCTCTTCACCATTAGTCCAAACTAAAGCTCTAATGGCTGCAAGTGGTTGCAAAAGGCAGGGCGCTCTGGCTTGCCAAACAGCTTGCAGCGGTTATCTTCGGTCAACTGTACACAGCGTACTCCGGCGGGTTTGCCGTTTGGCATACCCGGCAGGGGACTATTGATCGAAGGCGCGATGCAGCAGGCACCGCAGTCGGGGCGGCAGTTCATGGTGTCGAGCTTGGCGGCAAGGGCTAAACGGTCCTCAGCGCAGCAAGGGGCGGGTCGGGGGCGTCGGGCGGTGGGGCAGTGGGGGGGCAAATCGGAATTTCGAGGATGAACGTGGTGCCTTTGCCCAGCGTCGAGTGGCACTCCAGCGTTCCCTGGTGCTGCTGCACGATGGTCTGATAGGCAATGGAAAGCCCCAGCCCGTAGCCCTGGCCAACGCTTTTGGTGGTGAAGAAGGGGTCAAAAATCTTGGGCTGGAGGTGGGCAGGGATGCCGGGGCCCGTGTCGGCGATCGCCACGCGCACCCAGGGCTGCTCTAGGGGCGAGTGCCAGAAGGATTCGGTGGTGAGGGTGATGATCCGAGGGCGATCGCCAACGGATTCCATCGCCTCCAGCGCGTTTTTAATAATGTGGAAAAAGACCTGATTCAGCCGACTAGGAAAGCATTCCACAGGCGGCAAATCGCCATAGCAACGGCAAATTTCCACATCTGCGGGAATGGAATGCTGTAGGAGCTTAAGCGTACTTTCCAGACCCTCTTGCAGATCCACCACCTTGCGGTTTGCCTCATGCACCCGCGAGAAATTGCGAAGCGACAGCACAATTTCCCGAATTCGACTGGCTCCCGCCCGCATGGAGTCGAGAATTCGGGGCAAGTCTTCTAGCACAAAGTCTGGCTCGATTTCCTCCAGCAAGTCTCGCAGCTTTTCGGTGCTTTGGGGATAGCTGGCTTGATAAGCCGTCAGCAGCCGCAGCAGGTCTTTGACGTAGCGCTCCACGAAGGGGATATTGCCGTAGATGAAGCTGATGGGGTTGTTGATTTCGTGGGCGATCCCCGATACCAGTTGCCCCAAGCTGGACATTTTCTCGCTCTGGATCAGGTGTGCCTGGGTTTGCTGGAGATTCAGCAGGGCCTCGCTGAGGCGCTCGGCCTGGGCGGCGCTTTCCTGGGCCTGCTGGCGGGTTTTGGCGTAGAGGTGGGCCTGCTGGATCGAGATCGCAAGCTGGTCGGCGACGGCCTGGGCAAGCTTTTGGTCGTCTCGTGTCCAGTAGCGGATATGCGAACACTGGTTGAGATACAGGATGGCCTGGAGCGTGCCGTTTGCCTGGACGGGCACCACCAGCGACGACTGAATCTGGGCTAGGCGATATTCCTGATTGTCGGTTCCGATGCGGGGGTCTTGGGTAATGTCGGAAATGACGACCTGCTGACGGTTTTCGATGACCCAGCGAGTAATCGGGCCGTCGGTGTCAAAGTCTGCAATGGTAGACGGGAAGGGTTCGCGGCAGACCTCAAAGAGATGCTTGCGGCGAAACCTGTTGTAGCCTTCCCCGCGATCGCCCAAGGAGTCGCCCAGAGCATCAGGATGGGAATTCCCCAACTCCTCTGCAACATCGGTTAGCTCATCGGGCGCTTCCACCAGATGCACCAGACAGCGATCCACCTCCAGCGCGTTTAGCAGTTGGGCGATCGCCCGTTTCAGGATCTTTTGGACATCTAAACTCTGGCGCGTTTGTGCGGTAATCTGGTTCACCAGTCGCTCGCGCCGCGCCTGCTTTTGTAAGCGGTCGTATAGCTGCGCTTGGCGGATTGCCATCTCAAGCGGCTGGGCGATCGCCTGCATCAGTTCTACAGTGTTTGGCGACCAGTGCCGACGGGTCGAGTCTAGGCAAACTAGGTAGCCCCGCGAGTGTTCCAGCCCTTTGACAGGGATCATTAGCACTGCCGAATCGCCAAACAGGGGCCCGGGGGGGTCGATAGGGCAGCTTTGCATTCCGGGTTGCAGACCCAGCAATCCATTGGGTCGATTGCTGGCTTTGCCGGGTCGCAGGATTAGCTCACCGTGGTCGATGGCGCTGACCAGGTCGCCAAACTTCGTCAGGGGAAAATGCCCGATACCGCCGGATGGCGTGCCGTTGGATAGCGTGCTGCTAGACAGCGTGCGATCGCCCGCTTCACAGACGACCTGTACCCGCTGAATGTCTTGAAAGTACCAGAGGAACAGACAGCACTCGACGGGCAATTGCGCCACCACTTCTTCCACTGCGGTTTGCAGCACCACAGACAGTTCCAGAGAACTGCGGATGCGATCGCCGATCTGGCGTACCAGAGTGGTCTGCTGAATAAACGATGAATCGTAATGAGAAGCCTGTGGACGAAAATAGCGCAACCAGACCACGGTTTTTCAGTGAATACAATAATTAGGGTTTAGAAAAAAGCACCCAGAAATTCCAAGCGCTGCATGGATTTCAGCAAAAACCTGGAATCGACCGTCTATAAACAAAAACCCTATCCATACTAAAGGGTTCAATCTATGCGCCAGAACCGTGTTTCTACGTCTTGTCTACGGCTCTGACTGACAAAGCCAAGATGAGCCTTGGGTCGGCACCGCCTTCCTGCGCGAAAGTTTGGAAGCGGCTACCATCTTCTTAATAGCCGTCACAATACTTTCACAATGCTTTCCAGATGTGGCTAAGACACACGCTCTTGAAACTCAGATTGGAAACCAATGACAAGTTTCTGTGCGACGGCTTGCCATACAAAAAGCTGACAGGCGCTTCCGCAAAACTCAACTTCCTGGAAACGCATCGGAGAAAGATTGTTGAGAATTTTCCAGCGTAAATTCTGTGAAAGCACAGGCAAAGCTAAATCCAAATCGAATCCAAAATTCTGGATTATGCCAGGTAGGCGTTACCAGAAATTGCCTACTAATCAAGCCGGAACCCAACCGGAGCCTTCCTGCGATCGCCGGATAGTGCAAGCCCTGATGTCTTTAATGTATCGCAGGGGGCGATCGCCTCTGTGTATCTAATGTGGCAAAATTCACAAGATTTGTTGATCTGGATCACCGCGACTCAGGACTTAGATCAGTGCTACGCGATGGCAGCGTCACCCCAGACCTTTCGCAAAATCACGCAAAACTGCCCGGACTATCACCGTAAAAACCAGGGATTCAACTGATATTTAGAAGAGTAGATGTTCCCCGCTGCCTCATATGAAATCGTCCACCCCTGCACCCGACCTTTCCTCTAACCTGCTTGAGCAAATCGTAGACCACATCTTTGCCACCCGCTGTATTTCTCGGCGAGATCAGCAGAGCTTCATGCGCGTGGCGCTGGGAGAAACGATGCTCAATCCCAAGGATCGGGCCCTGGTAGATCGGGTGTTTGAGGCGCTGCGTCGGGGAATGCTGCGAGTGGTCGATTAGCTCTGGCAGGTTTGACCCAGGCGTGTCCGCTCTTGTCAGCAGCTTGGCAATTCTGGTGAATCGCCCAGAGTAGACTGGGGAAAGTTTCGCCACATGACTTTCCTGCTATGCCTGAATCTGCTTCTGCGTTGCTGTTGCGCCGGGGTCGGTTGCTGCATCCCGATCGCCCCGCTGAATTGGTCGATATTGCTATCGAAGACGGCACCATCACGGCGATCGCCCCACAACTCCCGCCCGCCGCTCCGCATCAGACCGAGCTAGCGCTACAGGAACAAATTGTCAGTCCACCCTTTGTGGAGTCGCACATTCACCTGGATTCGGCCATGACGGTGGGCGATCCCCGCTGGAACCAGAGCGGTACGCTGTTCGAGGGGATTGAAATTTGGCGGGAGCGCAAGCAATCGCTGACGCTGGAAGACGTGACCGAGCGGGCGATCGCCACCCTGAAGCAGCAGGCTCAGCAGGGCGTGCTGTTTGTCCGCAGCCATGCCGACGTGAGCGAACCCACGCTGACGGCACTCAAGGGGCTACTGGCGGCCCGCGAGGCCGTGAAAGACTGGATGACGCTGCAAGTGGTTGCCTTTCCGCAGGATGGCGTGTATGGTAGCCCGAAAAACGAGACGCTACTGGAAGAGGCGCTGCTGATGGGGGCCGATGTGGTCGGCGGCATTCCCCACTACGAGCTAACGCGAGAAGACGGCGTGCAGTCGATTCACAAGATTTTTGAACTGGCCGTCCAATATGACCGCCTGATCGACGTGCATTGCGACGAAATTGACGATGAGCAGTCCCGGTTTCTGGAAGTGATTGTGGCCAATGCAATTCGCACGGGCATGGGCGATCGCGTGACGGCTAGCCACACCACCGCGTTCCATTCCTACAACAATGCCTATGCCTTCAAGCTGATGGGCTTTTTGCAGCGAACCTGCATCAACTTCGTCGCCAATCCGCTGATTAACATCACCTTGCAAGGACGCGCCGACACCTATCCCAAGCGGCGCGGCGTGACGCGGGTCAAAGAACTGTGGCAGCAGGGGCAAAACGTCAGCCTCGGCCATGACTGTGTGCAAGATCCGTGGTATCCCCTGGGCACGGGCAATATGCTCGATGTGGCCAGCATGGCGGTTCACATTTGCCAGATGACGGGCGTTCCAGAGATCGACGCTTGCTACAACATGGTGACGTGGAACGGCGCAAAGACACTCCACCTCGAAGATCAGTACGGCATTGCGGTGGGCAAACCCGCGAATTTGATTGTGCTAGATGCGGGCGATCGCTACGATGCCATCCGCCGCCGCGCCACGATTCGCTACGTCATCTCACGGGGCAGGCTCATCGCCCAGACAGAACCGCCGCAACCGCAGTGGAAACTTTAGGGGCAACTTTCGCCTGGATTTACCAAATCACCAAATTTGTAAGAATTGCTCTCGTCGAACTGAGTTTGGGGTGTCAAGATCGTAGAGCAGGATGGATTGTGGAACGCTACGGTGGAACTCATGCCAGATCAACGCCGCTCGATCGCCCAGCACTTTCACGATCGCACCAAGTATGATCCCACGACGCTGGCCAGCAAGACCCAGCAGCTTGACTGGCGCAACCAGCCTATTCCCTTTAAGGAATACAAAATCGGCACAGCCTATGACCTGAAACCCTACCTCAACGCCGAACCCGCCCTAGACAACGGCGACAAGCAGTGGCAGCGGATTGCTCGCTTCCTGTTTTGCAGCTACGGGCTAACGGTGAAAATGACCATGCTGAACGGGGAAGCGGTCTATCTGCGGGCGGCTCCGTCGGCGGGCGGGCTATACCCGGCCGAGGTCTACCTGATTTCGCGGGGCACGCCCCAGCTTCCAGTAGGACTGTATCATTACCAGACCCAGACCAATTCGCTGCTGCACTTTTGGGAAACGGAAGCCTGGAAGCCGCTTCAGGAAGCCTGTTTCTGGCATCCGGCGCTGGACGCGACCCAGATGGCGCTGGTGGTGACGGTGGTGTTTGGACGATCGGCCTGGCGCTATCAAGACCGGGCCTATCGCCGAATTTTTTTGGATGCTGGGCATTTGTTGGGCAATATTGAACTGGCAGGGGCCATCAACGACTATCGCCCTCACCTGATTGGCGGCTTTCGCGATGAGGCGGTGAACCAGTTGATGTATCTGGACGCGGCGCAGGAAGGGGCGATCGCCATTGTTCCCCTAGCCGACCTGTGGGATATCGACCAAAACTTGCCGCCCACCTCGACGGCACTCCCTTCTGCCATCCAGACCGACTATCCCGACATTCCCGACGGCAGGCTGCTGAGCTACATGCACCAGATGACACAGATCAGCGGCGATCCGCTCCCCGATCGCCTGCCCGCCGCCCGCGCCGACGGCGAGCCGGATCAATACAACTTTCCGTTTTGCCTGAAGGTGTCAATGGAAAGCGGGGCGATCGCCTGGGGCGACCATCTGGCAGAGCTAGAAAAGACCATGCTCAAGCGTCGCTCCACCCGCGCCTACAGCGGGACCGACCTGACGCTGGAAGAACTGCGTCTGCTGCTCGATTTTACCTACCAGCCCGCTCACTATCTAGATCAGGGACTCGACCGATCGCCCGACTATTTCGACCTCAGCCTGATCGAAACCTTCATCGCCATTTCCGGCGTGGAGGGGCTGGAAGAAGGCTGCTACTACTACGCACCCAGGGCCCAAGAACTCCGCCAGATTCGCTTCAAAAACTTTCGGCGAGAGCTGCACACCCTCTGCCTAGGGCAAGACCTGGGCCGCGATGCGGCGGCGGTGCTGTTTCACACGGCAGATTTGCAGCGGGCGGTGGCCCAGTATGGCGATCGCGCCTATCGCTACCTGCATATGGATGCGGGACATTTGGGCCAGCGCCTCAATTTGGCGGCCGTGCGACTAGGGCTAGGAGTCAGCGGCATCGGCGGATTTTTTGACGACCAGGTGAATGAAGTGCTGGGCATTCCCCCCGATGAGGCCGTGCTGTACATTACGACACTCGGCCGGGGTCGGGCCAGCGAGTAATCCAAAGAGGAATCCAAGAGAGGAATCCAAGAGAGGAATCCAAGTTGGTCGCAAAGGCTATCACAAAATGCTTTTGCACAGCGAGCCTTGGCATAGTAGAATAAGAGACTGGACTGCGGCAAGTTTTTGTGAATTACCCCAGGAGCAAATAGTTCAAGCATGGTTAAGCTGCGTTTAAAGCGGTACGGCAAAAAGTTTGAGGCAAGCTACCGGATCGTTGCGGTGAAGAGTACCTCTCGTCGCGATGGTCGTCCGCTAGAAGAGTTGGGCTTCTACAATCCCCGGAGCGATGAAGTAAAGCTCAATGTGCCTGCTATCATCAAGCGCCTGAAAGAGGGCGCTCAGCCGACGGATACCGTCCGCCATATCCTCGAAAAGCAAAACGTTTTTGAACAGCTTAAGGCTCAGTGAGGTCGTGTCCGACGCAACTGCTCCCGATTTGCCAGATTCTGCTGCGACTCCTGATTACGTAGGAGTCGTGAAGTTTTTGCTGGAGCCATTCTTGGAATCGCCAGCATCGCTAAAGGTCGATTGTGAGGTGCTGCCTCGCAACTCTAGAGTCTTGGTGCGTGTCGCGTTTGACGGCGAAGATCGGGGGCGGGTGTACGGTCGTGGCGGACGGAATATTCAAGCCATTCGCACCGTGTTGCAGGGAATTGCACGAGCCTCTGGCTACTCTCTTCATCTAGATGTGTTTGGTGGGCAACCTGCTGGACGAGACGAAGGTGGGCGGGAAGCTCCAGTTGACCGTCGTTCTGGCTCTGCCAAGCCGATGCCCCGTCGATCGCGCCCTCGATAATGCCCAATAATTGTCCGAAATTGCCTGACAATGTCCGACGCTGCGCCTTCAAATTTCTTCAAATTTTGAGGCGCGTTTTGAGTTTTGAGCCTAACTTCAATCCTCTCGCTTTCGCCTATGCCCTTCTATCCTGACCCGCTGCATGGGTAACTCTGCCATCGTTCCGTTTCCCAGCCCCGAAAGCGCGATCGCCCTTGCGGGCTACCAGGAAGAAAACCTGAAGCTGCTGGCTCGTCAGACGGGGGCAACGGTTGTGATGCGGGGACAGGAGCTCCTGATTTCAGGAACCGAGAGCCAGGTTGAACTGTGTGAGAAACTGGTGCGATCGCTCGAGCCCTACTGGGGAGTAGGGAAAGCCGTCACCCTGGCAGACATTTTCACCGCGCGTCAGGCGCTCGACACTCGTCGGCAGGGGGATCTAGAGGAACTCCAGCGAGACGTGCTGGCCCGCACGCGCCGGGGTGACGAGATTCGCGCCAAAACGTTTCGCCAGCGGCAATATGTCCAGGCTATTCGCACCCATGACCTGACCTTTTGCATTGGCCCGGCGGGAACCGGGAAGACGTTTCTGGCGGCAGTGCTAGCGGTGCAGGCGCTGCTGTCTAGCCAGGTGGAGCGGCTGATTCTCACCCGCCCAGCAGTAGAAGCCGGAGAGCGGCTCGGCTTTTTGCCGGGCGATTTGCAGCAAAAAATTGACCCATACCTGCGTCCGCTTTACGACGCGCTGTATGAACTCATCGACCCCGAAAAAATTGCCGGACTGATGGAACGCGGCGTGATCGAGGTTGCGCCCCTGGCCTACATGCGCGGACGCACGCTAAACAATGCTTTTATCATCCTCGACGAAGCGCAAAATACCACGCCTGCCCAGATGAAAATGGTGCTGACCCGGCTGGGCTTTCGTTCCAAGATGGTGGTCACGGGCGACGTGACGCAGACCGACTTGCCCATGAATCAGCAGTCTGGATTGGCGATCGCCGAAAAGATTCTGCGCCATGTCGAGGGCATCGCCTTTTGCAATCTTTCCAAGGCGGACGTGGTGCGCCATCCCCTAGTGCAGCGGATTGTGGCAGCTTACGAGCAGCATGAAGCGTAGTGGAGCGTAATGGAGCGTTGAGGTCGTTAAGGTCGTTGAAGTAATCGAGGATTGGCATCATCCCCCTACACCCTACAACTCCGTTTCCTTTCGCGCCCGCTTCGCCTGAATCTTCCGCAGTTCTGCCAGGGTAGACGCTGGATCTGGCAAGGACTCTGCCTGGGACTGGGGCGGCTGGCTCAGGTTGAGCAGCGGCTGGGTGGCAGCGGGCAGTGTGGGCTGGGCAATGGGAGCAGGCAAAAAGGCGTTTTCTGGCAAAGAATGTGCTGAAGGCAAGAGAAACGCGACGGGCAAAGCCGGGTTGGGCGCGTAGGGGGCAATGGTGTGCGGGCTGGCAGGGTCATTCTGGGGTCTGGAGTTTTGGGGACGAGAGGGCGATCGCCCTTCGGTTCGAGCGAGCCGCTGGCTCTGCGCCCTGGACTGGGCATGAACGCGCAGATAGCTCAGGTAATCCTGCGATTGGGGCGCTTGCAGGACTTGCGGTAATTGAGAACCCAGAGAACCCAGAGAACCCGGAGAACCCAGAGAACCCGAAGCGTGGCTAGTAGGGGGCACGGGCGCAGACTCGGCGTTTGCAGCGGAGAGGGCTGCGTCCATCCAGGGCTGGCGGCTGGGCAGGGGTGGCAAACGCTCTGGGTCTTGGATAGAGTCAGAAGCGAGGGTGGCGATCGCCTCCAGTTCTGCGGCGATGGTGCTTCTGGCAGGCGATCGCAGTTTTCTGCGGCCCATTGGCTGAGCAAGCGACTGGGGCTGCTGAAACCGCCGCGACAGCAGCAAACAGCATCCCGCACAACTCACCGCCAGCAGCCCAAAGGAGACGGACGGAGACGCAGATCTTTGCCGATCGAGCCGGGTCGCCCGCAGCACGGCTTCTACCCCGGTCGGGTCGGGCTGCTCCTGCTGGGACGACAGTTCTGGATTCATCAGGCCCGTGACGGCAATGCCTGCACAGAGCAGCGTGATCACCCAGACCCCGCTCCAGAAGATCGTGGGATGCTGATTTAACAACTTCCCCAAAAACCGGACAGGGGGTAGCGCAAGCACCGCAGAATTTCCTGAAGGGGACGCTGGGGGGAATAGCGGCAAGGTCGGGTCGGGCGGCTGCACTGCACTCGCGTCTTCGGTGTTCGGGCCTTCGGACGGGGGTGGGTCAATCGCCGCAGCGCCAGCAGACCACCCGACCGCAGACCACTCCGGAGCCGAGGAATTCAGAAACCCTGAATCTGCGGTTTGTCCGTTGCCGATTTGCACGTCATGACCGTCTTCAGGCTGTTCTGCAAATTGTTCTGCAAATTGTGCCTCAAATTGTGCTTCAGATTGTGCTGCAAACTCTGGCGCTGCTGAGCCGTGCGGAACCCTATTCATAGCTGTTGCGGAGCGCTACCGCTCTGTGGGGGAAATCTGCCTGCGGCAAACGCTATACAGGCGTATTGATTACCCGCTATTTTAAGCGCATCCCGCAAATCTCAACAGCAATTTTGCTCTGGCTTCTGCGTTTGCGATAGGGAGCCAGCAGGGGGACGAGAGGCGCAACACTCGTTCAAACCCAGACACGTTAGGCAATAAAACTTAAACCTTGATCTCGCCAGATGGCTACGTGGGAGTAGTACGCTGAAAATCAAACTATGAAAAGTCATTTCTCCTGCGCCCAAAAGGGTCGGCCCTGACCGCTCACGCTGGGACTGCATCTGTAGAGATGGCCTCCAGGATGATTAATCAGCTAAGGAAAAGCACTCATGGTTGAACGCGGTTCAAAAGTTCGGATTCTCCGCAAAGAATCTTATTGGTACAACGATGTCGGCACGGTTGCTTCGGTCGATCAAAGCGGCATCAAGTACCCGGTGATCGTCCGGTTTGACAAGGTGAATTACAACGGCTTCAGCGGCAGCGCTTCTGGTGTGAACACCAATAACTTCGCCCTCAGCGAACTAGAAGAAGTTGCGCCTGCACCCAAGTCTGCCAAAGCAAAGACGGCTGCGGTGCCTCCCAAAGCGCCTGAGCCGACCGATGCGCCCCACAAGGCCGAAGGCGAAGGCATGTCCTGATTACCAGGCACGGCCTGAAATTACACAAGTCCTGAATTACCCTAAATTACCAGGGCAGTTTCGGGTTTCCGAGAGGGGTTAGGTCGCTAATCTGTCTGGGAAACCCGAATTTTTAGCAGGACTCGGCAGCAGCAGGACTCGGTAGCAGCAGGACTCGGCAGCAGCAGGATTCGACAGGAAAAGATCTCAGGATTCGGCAGGAAAGGATCTGTGAGTAGGACACCTCGCTTTTTTGCCCCGCTTTTTCGTCAGAGTTCGCTAGAGTTTGAGAACTAGGCGCGATCGCCCTCCTCCCGTTTTCTACTGGGCATCGCAACGGTTCTCCCCCATGCCCGAACTTCCCGAAGTAGAGACAGTCCGCCGAGGGCTAAACCAAACGACGCTCAGCCAGCCCATTGTCGGGGCGGATGTGCTGCTCGATCGCACGATCGCCCATCCCGCTTTACCCACTGAGTTCGTTGCAGGGCTACGGGGGCTGGCGATCGCCCAGTGGCGGCGGCGCGGCAAGTATTTGCTAGCAGAATTGGTGGACGCAGCCAACCAGCCCGCTGGCTATCTCGGTGTGCATCTGCGGATGACGGGGCAGTTGCTCTGGGTGGCGCAGGATGCTCCATTGCAAAAGCACTGTCGAGTGCGGCTGTTTTTTCCAGAGAACCGAGAACTGCGGTTTGTGGATCAGCGCACCTTTGGGCAACTGTGGTGGGTTCCGGGCGATCGCCCGCCGGAATCCGTCATCACCGGACTGCAAGCCCTTGGCCCAGAGCCGCTTTCCGACGATTTTTCGGTAGACTATTTTGCCCGGTGGCTACGCGGCCGCCAGCGCCCCATTAAGAATGCCTTACTAGACCAATCCCTCGTCGCAGGCATTGGCAACATCTACGCCGACGAGGCCCTGTTTCTCAGCGGTATTCGCCCGCAGACCCTCTGCGCCCGACTGAAGCCGAAGCAAATTCAGCGGCTCCACCACGCCATTCGAGACGTGCTGCAAACGGCGATCGCCAACAAGGGCACCACCTTTAGCGACTTTCGTGACGTGCAGGGCATCAATGGCAACTACGGCGGCGTGGCCTGGGTTTACAACCGCGACGGCGAACCCTGCCGCGTATGCAACGCCCCGATCCTGCGGCTCAAGATGGCCGGGCGATCGGCGCACTATTGCAAGGCGTGTCAGCGGTGATGGTCGAGTCTGGCTTGTTAAACGGGCGATTCGCTCAGCGTCTCAAACAAATCCGACAGCACGACATTGGAGAATAGGAAGCCCTCTGGGTCGGTCAGGCGAATACGGGAGGGCGTTTGATCGACCCAGCCGCGCTGAACGTAGGGTTGCAGGCAAGTGAGAATGCGGGCGATCGCCCCCTTGCCAAACTCCAGTTCTAGCCTAAGCAGATCCAGCCCGTCGGCCAGGCGCAGCCCCAGCATCAGCGTATCGAGTAGCCGTTCTTGGGGGGGCGTGGTGGGATGCGCCAGCCTGCCGCCTGCGGCCTCTAGCGTTTCCACCCACTGGAAATATTCGCGGCGGGTGCGGGGACGGCTAAAGCGCTGATGGTTCACGTAGCTGGCCGCGCCCATGCCAAAGCCGTAGTAGGGGCGATTTTCCCAGTAAACCCGGTTGTGGCGACACGAGTAGCCGGGGCGGGCGTAGTTCGAGATTTCGTAGTGCTGGAAGCCGCGCTGGGTCAACACCTGCTGGGCGAGGCGATACATCTGGGCGGTGGCTTCGTCGGTGGGGAGGGGCGCTTCGCCGGGCCGATAGCGCTGGGCAAAGGCCGTGCCCGGTTCCACCGTGAGGTCATAGATAGACAGGTGGGCGGGATCGAGGGCGATCGCCCGATCTAGGTCTTCCTGCCAGCGCTCCAGCGTCAGGTGCGGCAATCCCGAAATCAAGTCCAGGCTGTAGTTATCTAGCCCAGCGCGACGAATCAGGTCTACCGCCAGGGGAATGTCTTCTGGCCTGTGGGTGCGGCCGCAGGCTTGCAGCGAGTCTGCCTGAAACGACTGCACGCCCAGGCTGATGCGATTGACCCCAGCGGCCCTATAGCCCTGGACATAGCTCAGGTCAAAGGTTCCAGGGTCCATTTCCACTGAAATTTCTGCCTGCGTCGCAATGCCGAAGTGCTGATCGAGCCTCGTCAGCAGCCGATCGACCTGCGCCACCGACAGCAGCGAGGGCGTGCCACCCCCAAAGAAGACGGTTTCCAGCGGCGATCGCCCGTCTTGCCCAGTGATCAGGATTTCTCGCTCCAGCACCTCGACATACTGGGCGATGGTTCCCGATGTTTCGCCACGAGCGCGATCGCCCACCACCGAAATCGGGAAGTCGCAATAGAAACAGCGGCGACGGCAAAAGGGAATATGGAGATAGGCCGCCGTTGGAACTTCGTCTTGAGGTTTGGCTTTAGAAGCAGCAGGCGAAACTGTTGCGATCTGTTGGGCTGCCATTGCTAGAGGAATCTTCCGGTGTAAAATCGGGCGATATAATGGGCCTGTGAATGGGCCTGCGCGTGACGTGCTAACCCGCTGCATCGAGCTTACGACAACTTCCAGGCTGGCTATCCTGACGAGTCTCTCATCTGGCGACCGCCCCTCCGTGCGCCCCTCCGTCCGCTCGTCCTCTTCACTCTCCCCTCACCCGCAGTTCTCTCGTAACTTCGTGACCGCGACCTCTGACCGCGCCGCCTTTTCTCCAGCGTTTCACTGGAACCTATGCTTGACGCAATCATCATTCTTTCATTCATTGTAGCGGGCGCAGGGATCGGCTATTTCAGCGTCGATTTGCTGCCGATGGACGCGCTCGACCAGGTGACGAACCGCGAGGGACTGGGCTTGGTGACGGGTGGCTTTGGCGGGCTGCTGGGGCTGGCACTGGGGCTGGTGGCGCAGACATCCTATCGGCGCGTCGAGCGGCAGGTGCGCGAAATGCCGGTGGATATGCTGCTCAGCCGTTCAGTGGGGCTGGTGCTGGGGCTACTGGTGGCGAACCTGCTGCTGGCTCCGATTTTTCTGCTGCCCATTCCCACAGAATTTGCCTTTATCAAGCCACTGGCCGCGATTTTGGGCAGCGTAATTTTTGCCTTTTCGGGGGTAAATCTGGCGGATGCTCACGGGCGATCGCTCCTGCGCCTGATCAACCCCAACAGTGTTGAAACGCTGCTAGTGGCTGAGGGTACGCTCAAGCCCGCTGCGGCAAAAGTGCTAGACACAAGCTGCATCATCGACGGACGCATCGAAGACATCCTGGCGACAGGCTTTATTGAAGGGCAAATTCTAGTACCGCAGTTTGTGCTGCAAGAGCTTCAGCAGGTGGCAGATGCCTCCAGCGACCAGAAGCGGGTGCGCGGGCGGCGCGGGCTGGATATCCTCAACCGCATCAAGGAAGCCTATCCCGACCGCATCGCCATCCACCCGGCCGACTATGACGACATTCCCACCGTTGATGCCAAGCTAGTGCGGCTGGCGCAAGATATCAACGGAATGCTGCTGACCAATGACTACAACCTCAACAAGGTCGCCAGTTTGCAGCAGGTGCCCGTGCTGAATATCAATGACCTGGCCCAAGCGATCCGCCCGACCTATCTGCCCGGAGACACCTTCGACCTAAAGATTTTGAAGCAGGGCAAGGAACCCGCGCAGGGCGTGGGCTATCTCAACGACGGCACGATGGTCGTGGTGGAGGAAGGGGGCGACTATATTGGCGATGAAATCTGCGTACTGGTGACGGGGGCGCTGCAAACGTCGGCGGGGCGCATGATCTTTGCCCGCCCGGAGCAGTCTTCGGCGGTGCCACGCGGATAGCACAGGACGAAAGTTTCGCTGCAAGTCTCGCTGTCAAAGGTTGATCGAGTGAGTGAATAATGGCAAAAGATCGAGCGGCTGGGTCATCGCCAAAGGGCCCGTCAGGAAACAGTCTGGCGAGCTTTTTGGGCGATCGCGCTGACGAATGGCAGCCCCAGCTTGCGGCTGTTGCCCGCCGATTCAACCAGGAATATCAGCGAGAGCCGTTTGACCTGCCCGCCGAAGTGACCGAAATGCCCATTTACCAGGAGTGGCAGGCGGGTCTGCTCACTGCAAAAATCGCCTCGCCCTTTTGGGACGTTGCCCAGCCCAAAAAGCAGCAGCGCTGTCTGGACATTGGCTGCGGCGTGAGCTTTCTGATCTATCCCTGGCGCGACTGGGAGGCTGTGTTCTATGGGCAGGAAATCAGCCAGGTGGCGCGAGACACGCTCAACGCCCGCGGTCCCCAGCTCAACTCCAAGCTGTTCAAAGGCGTGCAGCCTGGCCCGGCGCATCAGCTTCAGTACGAAGCGGATCAGTTTGACCTGGCGATCGCCACTGGGTTTAGCTGCTACTACCCGCTGGACTATTGGAAAGCCGTCCTGACCGAGGTGCAGCGCGTCCTCAAACCCGGCGGCATGTTTGTGTTCGATGTTATTGATCCCGATTCACCCCTGGCCGAAAACTGGGCCATTTTGGAAACTTATCTGGGAGCAGAGGTGTTTCTGGAACCCCTCAGCACGTGGCAGGACTTGCTGAAGACCCACAAGGCACAGGTGATGAAAAAACAGCCCGGTGAACTCTTTTATCTCTATCGGGTCAAGTTTAGCTAAGGGTTTTTGATCAGCAGGTGCAAAAACAGAGGAGTTTGCGTATGATAGCAGTGATTGATACACTAACATTTGATTTGCATATTAAAAAGACTGACTACCATAACTTATGCCAATGAATAAACGAAGAAACTTTATTTAGGGGGTGACACCCCTCATCCCTGAGATGGCATAATGTGATAAGTAGATGCACCCTGATGGTTGGGAGGGCTACCCGTAGTCCCTCCTTTTTTTGCGTTTTTTGCATTTTTTGTGTTTTTTGCGTTTTTGCCCTTGAAGCCCCTTGCCGCAAAGCCCTGACCCGGTCAGCAAAGCATACTCATACCGAGTTCGATTTAGCTAGAATAGAGGCAAGTCGATACAGAGGTTAAAAAGGTTAACGCAATGGTCAAAATCGTGGGGATTGCTGGGAGTTTGCGTCCAGGTTCCTATAGTCACAAAGCACTGGCGATCGCCGCCGAGCGAGTCCGGGCGTTAGGAGCCGAGGTAGAAATTCTGGATCTGCGATCGCTCCATCTCCCTTTTTGCGATGGCGGCGACGACTATTCCGACTATCCCGATGTAGCCCGCTTACAGCAAGCGTTTCGTCAGGCAGACGGCATCATTCTGGCAACCCCGGAATATCACGGCAGCGTCAGCGGCGTGCTGAAAAATGCCCTCGATTTGATGGGCTTTGAAGAATTTACCGACAAGGTAGTGGGCAACATCAGCGTCCTGGGTGGACAGCCCAATAGCAACGCGCTCAACGACCTGCGAACCATCCTGCGCTGGGTTCACGCCTGGGTGATTCCAGAGCAAGTGGCGATCGGGCAAGCCTGGAAAGCGTTTGATGCTGAGGGCAACCTGAGTGATGAAGCCCTCTCCAAGCGCTTTGATGCCTTTGCTAAAAGCCTGGTCGAAAACACCCGAAAGCTCCGCTCCGTCGCTGTATCGGCTTGAGCCAGTCCCTCAGCAAGTTTCTGAGCCAGTTTCTGAGCCAGTTCGAGATGGGGGGTCAGGTTCTGGAGCAACGTCTCACTCCTCACCCCGGCCCCCTTGGCATCGGTCTAAGAGGATGTTTGAAAAGTCCTACTGTTTGTAGCAAAGCGTGCAAGATCCCCCTAAATCCCCCTTCAAAAGGGGGACTTTAAGGCGGTTTCCCCCCTTGTTAAGGGGGGCTAGGGGGGACCTCTGAGTGCTTAACATTACAGTCGATACCTTTTCAAACACCCTCTAAGCCTCACTGCTATTGGAGAAGTATTCCGACACTCTGAAGGTCGGCGTGGCTTCCAACTGCTTCATCATGGAGCGAGTAATCAGCTTGCCCTCTTCCACCAGCACTTGACCCGTAATCGGGTGCAGCAGGTTTTGCTCTGCCCGTCGCCCGATCAGCACCTCAATGTCTTGCAGCGAGTTGATATACATCCCGGCCGGTAGCTCGACGGTGACCCCGTTGCCCTGGACGCGGGCCTGGCAGGCAAGGCGGGAGTTTGGGCGGCAGGTGGTAATGACTTCCAGGGTCCGCTGTTCTCGGCGGTTGATCGGCGAGAGCTGGTTCATGCCTTCAGTGACATAGACATGGCAGGTGGCGCACATGCCCCGTCCGCCGCATTCACGTAAGACATCCAGATCTTTGTTAATTAAAACAGAGAGCAAGTTGCCGTTGGTTTCGACTGAGGTTTCTTGAGCAATCGGTTCCAGGCGGACAGTTTTAGCCATGACGGGGTCTCCAGAGGTTAGCGATCAAAACGGAAAGCAGAGGAAAAAAGTACACAGAAAGTCCGCAGAAAGTCCGCAGAAAGTACACAGAGCTAACACAAGGTTAAAGGGGCTATGCTGAGGCAGGCATCGCTCTGAGTCAGGGAAATTAAGGGCGATCGCCCTTCAGGAATATCGCATCTCTCTAGCGAAAAGAACCTAGAGGGATGACAGCGCCAGAAACGCCTTTTGGCGATTGTCCAGCACGCCCTGATCCAGCAGCGTCGAAAAGTCCCGCATCACGCGAGAACACCGCTGGATAAAGGCGCGAGTCCAGTCTTGAACTCCCTGCTGCTGCTCATCGCTGAGGGTCTGCAACAGGGCGGGCACGTCGCCTGTGTAGGTGATCCGGGCAGTGCGATCGATTTCAAAATTGCCAAGCCACTCCATCGCCGGACGGCTCGATCGCCAGTAGTTGGCCACGACCGTCGGCCCCAGATAGTGCGTGGTGAACTGGCTGATTTGATTCACCGCAGTCAGCAGTTCCTTGAGCGTGGGCGCAGGCGCATCGGGGAGCAACGCCGCAGCACCCGCAGCATCTTCAGAAACAGGCGACGACAAAACCGGATCGCGGGCAATAGACTCTGAAGAAACAGGTGGGGGCGCGGGAACTCTCTCAGGCTGAACAGGGGACGAAGGGGGACTGTGCCACGGGGCAGCAGGAAGGGGAGCGGAGGGAGCGGAGGGGCCGGTTGGGCCAGTGGGCTGCCAGTAATTTTGGTTCGACAGAGAGAGGTTGCCTGCGAGTAGGCGAAAGGTGGCGATCGCATTGGTCAGATCATGCTTTAGCTCTGCCCGCAGTTGATGAATGAGCGGCGCATAGGTTGCCAAGACTAGCTCACCAGTCGCCAGCACCAGCAAAATCATGCCGTGATCAAATTTGTAGATATAGGCACGATGCCCGCTAAACTGAAATTCAAAATACTCAAATCCAGGGGGTGTCGTTTGCACGACTTGCTGAATCCCCTGGGCTAGCGCCTCTTTCTGCTGAAAGTTGAGGGTTTGATCAACCCCAAAAAAGTAGGGTCGCGATCGCCCATCCATCAGGGCAATCCCAGCGACACCGGGTTGATTCAAAAACTCTTGGACGACCTCCCGCTTCATAAGTTGCTCTAATGCTGCTCTAATACTAAAGGATTCCTAAAGTGGCGCTCTCAGGCAGCGCAGGTCATCAAATCGATACGTTAAGGTTCATTAAAAAATCTAGCCTGATTTAGCTTGCCTCAATTTGCCCAACTTTTTCGCCTTTTTCTCACAGGATGTTGTTTACTGAATGTTTATCTACGCCGATGCACTAGAAAGGGACATTCTGTAGTCCAATGATGTCAGGTGTGGTCAAACGCACAAGACCCACGCTCCACGCTCAGGCTATCTGGCTGCGGACTAGCGCTCAAGCGTTTGTCACCCCAAGAGCCAGACGCGCCGCCAAAATCAGGATTTCGGAGAATGCTGTCGGTTTGATCACGTTGCAGAATTGACCCATAAGTAAGGCAATGCTGCACCGCTGAGAGGTTGATATTTGAAAGGGTTGATCATTTTTTCATGCTTCAGGTTCAGACTCCCGGTTCATTCTTTTGTTAGGCTTAGCAGTCATGGCTGACCTTCCTTTCACACTGGATCAGTTACGGATTCTCAAGGCGATCGCCGCCGAGGGAAGCTTCAAGCGAGCGGCCGACAGCCTCTATGTGTCGCAGCCTGCCGTCAGCTTGCAGGTGCAAAACCTGGAGCGCCAGCTAGATGTACCGCTGTTTGACCGGGGCGGTCGGCGGGCCCAGCTCACAGAAGCGGGGCATCTGCTGCTCAGCTATGGCGATCGCATTTTGTCCCTTTGTGAAGAAACCTGCCGCGCCATCGAAGACCTGCAAAACCTCCAGGGCGGGACGCTGATCGTAGGGGCCAGCCAGACCACCGGAACTTACCTGCTGCCTCGCATGATCGGCGTGTTTCGCAAGCAGTATCCCGAAGTCGCCGTCCAGCTTCACGTCCACTCCACCCGACGCACGGCCTGGAGCGTCGCCAACGGGCAGATCGACCTAGCGATTATCGGCGGAGAAGTGCCTCCCGAATTACAGGAATCTTTAGAAATTATTCCCTATGCCGAAGACGAACTAGCACTCATCCTGCCTGCCTATCACCCGCTGGCTCGCCAAGGCATGGTGCAAAAAGACGACCTCTACAAGCTCCAGTTCATCACCCTCGATTCGCAGTCCACAATTCGCAAAGTGATTGATCAGGTTCTCACGCGCAGCGGCATTGAAACGCGCCGCCTGAAGGTGGAAATGGAGCTAAACTCTATCGAAGCCATCAAAAACGCGGTGCAGTCGGGGCTAGGCGCTGCCTTTGTCTCGATTTCAGCGATTGAGAAAGAGCTACAAATGGACGTGCTAAAGCGCACCCGCATCGAAGATGTGGTGGTCAATCGGATGCTGTCGGTGATTGTGAACCCCAACCGCTATCGCTCCAAGGCGGCCCAGGCCTTTATTGAAGAAGTGTTGCCCCAGTTTTCCACCCATGTCCCCAGTCCTGCCCATGACGGTCATGGATCGATGGCAGCAGCGGTGTTGCCCGTCGAAACCTGAGCGTGGGCTGAGGGCGCAGGACAAGAGCCTGCTTTGCCGATTGGACAGGCTGGCAAGTATTCTGCAAATATTCCGCAAATATTCTGGCGGCAGTTTGGCAGGCTGCTTGTCAAGGTTCGGTTTTACCTATCCGGGTTAACCTATAGCTGTAGGGTTCGCGTGTGTTCACCCCTGTCAGCTAGCCGCGCCGTATGGAAGTTTATTGCACCCGTTTTGGCTGTCCCCGCCCGCAAAATCACTTTATGGATCTGGACGATTCAGCAACCCTGCGGACGGTGCAGCAGAAGTTTTGCACCACTTGCGGGATGCCACTGCTGTTGCAGGGGAGATACATCCCGCAAAAGCTGCTGGGCAAGGGCGGCTTTGGGGCAGCATTTTTGGCGCGCGATCGCTACACGCCCGCTATGCGCCAGTGTGTGGTGAAACAGTTTCAGCCGTCGGGCGACCTCAGCCCCAACCAGCTCCAAGTCGCGCAGACGCTATTCCAGCGTGAGGCGGAGGTGCTGGAGCAGCTAGGCAGCAACCATCCCCAAATTCCCAACTTGCTCGCTTTTTTTGAACTGGAAGTGCCCAGCCTAGTGCCAGGAAGGACGGATCGGTTCTTCTATCTGGTGCAGGAATTTATCGATGGCAAAGATTTAGAGCAAGAACTGGAACAACGGGGGGCATTTTCGGAGTCTGAAGTGCTGGAGGTGTTAGAGGAAGTCCTCAAGGTGCTTGACTACGTTCATGCCAACGGCTCAATCCACCGCGATATCAAGCTGTCGAACATCATGCGGCGGCGGGATGGGCGGCTGTTTTTGTTGGACTTTGGCGCAGTGAAGCAGGTGACAGCGGCCGCAGCCAGTACAGGCGGAAAGGCTTCTACAGGGATTTACTCGATGGGGTTTGCGCCGCCGGAGCAGATGCGGGGCGACCAGGTGTATCCGGCGACGGATTTGTATGCGCTGGCGGTGACCTGTATTACGCTGCTGACGGGCAAACAGCCCAACGAACTCTACGATGCCTACAGCAATAACTGGAACTGGCGATCGCACTTGTCCACACCAGTGAGCGATCGCCTAGCCGACGTACTGAACAAAATGCTGCTGCCCACGCCCAGCCAGCGGTTTCAGTCGGCCCAGGAGGTGCAGGATGCACTGGGAGCCGCGTCGCTGGCGCACCATCCCGTGCAGATTACGCAACCCAGCCAGGGCTTCCCGGTTACCGCTGCGCCGCCAGCTACGGGGCAAACGTCTCTGCAATCGGCTCCGTCTACCCCGCCTGCGCCCGTTTCTCCGCCCTCTGCCTCACCTGCGCCCGCTTCTCCGCCCCAGCCTGCTGCCGCCCCGCCCCCCGCGCCGACGGTTGCGCCGTTTTCGCTCATGGAGTTTTTGGGTGGGGCGCTGTTCACGGGTTTTGAGGGCGGGCTAGTGGCGATCGCCCTGCTCAGCCTGCTGGGGACGACGATTGTCAGTCCGGTATTTTGGGTGCCGCTGCTGGGAATCGTGGTGGGGCTGATTTTTGCCCAATCGCGCCGCTGGATCGAGCGCAACGATCTGCTCATCATTGCAGGGATCACGCTGGCGCTGGTGGCGTTTACGCCGCTTAGAAGAGGGCTAGCGATTATTGCTGCGCCGTCGCTACCCAATATTTTCATGTTGGCCATTTTTGCCGGACTGCTGGCCGTTTTCGTCGGAATTATATTCAGACTGGTTTATCTGGCGCTGTCGCGAGTCTTGTAGCGGCGGGTGCATCGCCCTTGTGAAAAAGTATGTCTAGCCAACGGGAAACGGAAACACCGGCATTTGTCCTTTCACTGTTAATCACGCTGGGCGTGGTGATGATGGGGCTGTGGTGGTCGGCAGATCATCTGAAAACGGCGCATTTGCTGTCGGTTAGCACTCGGCCGCGTCCTACAGAGCCAGACGGACTCTCGCCCAACGAGGTGCTAGGGCGCATCAGCAGCGGCGAGCGGCTGTTGATTCAGGCGGGCGCGTCGCCAGAGAAGCATCAGGGCGTGCAGGCGATCGCCGCTGGAAATTCTCGCCAGGCCGCTGCCTACTTTGCCGCCGCGCTCCAATCCACGCCCAACGACCCAGAGGCGCTGATTTACCTGAACAACGCCCAGATTGGCGCAAACCCGGCCTATGTGATCGCCGTCTCCGTGCCCCTCAGCCAGGACTTGAACAGTTCGCTGGAGGTGCTGCGGGGTGTGGCCCAGGCGCAGCAGGAAGTTAACCAGCGGGGCGGCATTGGCGGCGTGCTGCTGCGGGTGATCATTGCCAATGACGAAAACCGTCCTGCTGTGGCAAGGGCGATCGCCCAGGCCTTGGCTGCCAATCCTGCCGTGTTGGGTGTGGTTGGCCACGCCAGCGCCGAGGCAACTCTGGCGGCTGCGGAGATTTACGAAGCGGAGCAACTGGTTGCCATTTCGCCCCTCAGCACCGCCGTTGAACTAGCCCATGCTGGAGCCTATACCTATCGCACCGTGCCCAGCGATTTTGTGACCGCCCGCGCCCTGGCCGATCACTTACTCAACCAAATGAGGCAGCAAAAAGCCGCCGTCTTTTTCGACTCGCGCAGCCGCTACAGCCAGTCGCTCAAGGCAGAATTTGGGACGGCACTCTCTCTCGGCGGGGGGCTAGTGGTGCGAGAAATCGACGTGTCGCAGTCTACCTTTAGCGCCGCAGACAGCATTCAGCAGGCAACGTCCCAAGGCGCGACGGCGCTGGTGCTGCTGACCGATGGCGACCAGCTTGACCGGACGCTGCAAGTGGTGCGGACGAATGGCGGGCGGCTGCCTCTGCTGGCGGGCGGCGATGTATACGCGCCAAAGACGCTGGAGGTGGGCGGGCCGGAGTCTGTGGGCATGGTGGTGGCAGTGCCGTGGCATATTCTGTCTGCGTCGCAGGCGGCGTTTGTGGAGCGATCGCGCCAGCTTTGGCGAGGCGACGTGAACTGGCGCACCGCCACGGCCTACGATGCGGCCCAAACGCTGATTGCTGCGCTGGAGCAGGCCCCGAACCGCGCGGGTGTGCAGCAGGCGCTCCGCTCCCCTGACTTTTTTGCTAGTGGCGCGACAGGAACGGTGCGATTTTTGCCAACGGGCGATCGCAACCAGGGCGTGCAGTTGGTGACAGTGCAGCCTGGCCTGCGATCGGGCTTTGGGTTTGACTTTGTGCCACTGGGCCACGCCCTGCCTGCTGCCCTGCCTGCGCCAGTCCCCCAACCAGTTCCCCAACTAGCCCCCGACTCTATTCCCGTCTCAGCGCCCAGCCCAGCACCGCAACCTTTCCCTGTACCCGCGCCGCCGTCCAATCCTGTAGAAACGCCCGCCTCCGATGCGCCTCCAGCGCCCAATGCCGTCGGTTAGGATACTTCCACACCAATCCCTATGCCTTGGCATGGCATGATGGTGGCATGATAAAGGAGGGGCAGGGCGGCTGTGTCCGCTGGGATGCCCTACTGTGATCCAATAAAGTGATCCAAGAAGATCTTAATGAGTTGGAGCGTTTAGCCTTGCCTACGCTGGGTGTCAATATTGATCACGTCGCCACAATTCGGCAGGCGCGGCGCACGGTGGAACCCGATCCGGTAGCGGCGGCCGTGCTGGCAGAGCTAGCCGGGGCCGATGGCATTACGGTTCACCTGCGGGAAGATCGGCGGCATATTCAAGACCGGGATGTGCGGCTGCTGCGGCAGACGGTGCGGACGCATCTGAACCTAGAGATGGCAGCCACAGACGAGATGGTGGCGATCGCCCTCGACATTCGTCCCGATTACGTAACACTCGTACCAGAACGCCGCGAGGAAGTGACCACCGAAGGCGGCCTCGACATCGCCGGACAAAAAGACCGGATGCTGCACGTCGTCAGCACGCTGCAATCGGCGGGCATTCCCGTCAGCCTGTTCATCGATGCCGATGCAGCCCAGATCGACGCTTCCGCTGCTGTGGGGGCGCAGTTTATCGAACTGCACACAGGCCGCTATGCGGAAGCCCATGACGAGCAAAGCCACGCCCACGAACTGGCGATGCTGGCGCGGGGCTGTGAACGGGCGATCGCCGCTGGGCTGCGGGTCAATGCAGGGCATGGACTCACCTACTGGAACGTGCGCCCCATTGCCCAGTTTTCCGGCATGGAAGAACTCAACATCGGCCATAGCATCATTAGCCGTGCTGTCCTTGTGGGTATGGATCGGGCCATCCGCGAGATGAAACAGGCCATGCTGGGGCTGCCGGGATGAGAAAATGAGCGATGGAGAACAAAGCTACAAGTGCCAGTTTCCTTCTCTTAACCCAATCCCAACCCTTGCTCCAACCCTTTATTCTTCAAATATCCCAATACCTCTCATGACCACCTATCACTTCATCCTGGCCAGTGAAAAATTTTTGCTCCAAGAGGAGCCGCTCGATGAGTCGCTGCGCGAGCGCACTCGCCACTATGCCGAAACGGGCAAAGAAATTGATTTTTGGCTGGTGCGTGAGCCTGCGTTTCTAGAAGCACCGGAGATGAGCGAATTCAAGGCAAAGTGTCCCCGCCCTGCGGTGGCGGTGATTTCGACGAACCCGCAGATGATTACCTGGCTCAAGCTGCGCCATGAATATGTGCTGGTTGGCCAGTTCGAGGCTCCTTCGGCGACGATTCCCGATCCGCTGGCATCGCTGTCGGCGGTCTAGAAGCCGTCTAGAGAACGTTCAAAATTCGATATGAAAAGCACAAAAAACCCCGGATTTCTTTGAAGAATCCGGGGCGATTCACCGTTTTGGAAGGGAACGGATTTCTGTAAAACGCTGTGAATAAACCGCGAATAAACCGCTATGAAGAATAAACCGCTATGAAATAGAGCGATGGCTCAGTCCCTTGGGATAGCTGCTGACCGTGCTCACTGCCATCCGCAACGCATCTGTGCGGTCGGTAAACAGGTGATCGTGGGGCAACAGGTTAAAAACACCGAGCTTTTCCAGACGGCGCTTGACCTTCCCTGCTGCGCCGACCAGATAGACCTGCCGACCCTTATCCACTGCGTCGCGAATCGCATTTTCAATTTCCAGCGAGGCAGTCACGCCCATGTGAGGCACATCGCTCAAATCCATCACCAGCGCGTCGCAGTCTCCCAGAGCGTTGTGCTGGCGGGCGATCGCCTTCGACACCCCAAAGATCATCGGCCCGCTCAGGTAGAACAACTGAACTCGACCGTTTGCCTCGTCCAGCAAGCGCTTTTCTTCATCATTCAGCACCACATCATCATCCGTGTCGCTGATAACCTTGACTTCCTGAGAATGCAGCTCGCTAAGACGCTCGATCGTCAGGATATTCGCAATAAACACACCCACGCCAACCGCCACAATCAAATCCACAAACACGGTCAGCAGCAGCACACCATACATGATGATGGAGCCGCGGGTCGAAACCTTGTGCGATCGCTTCAAAAAGCTCCAGTCCAGAATATCAAGACCGACCTTGAGGGCGATCCCTGCCAACACAGCCATCGGGATTGCGCGAGTGTACTGTGCTGCCCAAAGAACCACGATCAGCAAAATTGCCGCTCGCGTCAGTCCCGACAAGGCCGTTCTTGCGCCCGTTTGAATATTGACC
This sequence comes from Thermoleptolyngbya sichuanensis A183, assembly GCF_013177315.1. Lineage (NCBI taxonomy): Bacteria > Bacillati > Cyanobacteriota > Cyanophyceae > Oculatellales > Oculatellaceae > Thermoleptolyngbya > Thermoleptolyngbya sichuanensis. The sequence continues at coordinate 335,561 of NZ_CP053661.1, forward strand.
ACCGTGCCCATCGTCGCGCCCGCACCCGGCAGCCCGCCGCACAGGCCCGACACCAAGTTGCCAATGCCCTGACCAATCAACTCCTTGTTAGAATCATGCTCGGTACGGGTGAGGCTGTCGGCGATCACCGCCGTCAGCAGCGTGTCAATGCAGCCCAGCATTCCCAGCATGGCTGCGTCCACAATCATCGTGGTGATCAGCCCAGGGGTAAACGTCGGCATCCGCAGGGTAGGCAGACCCATAGGGATCTCACCGATGCGGGGAATGTCGGCATCTGGAAACAGCATCAGCGATGCCAGTGTGCCCACAATCAGCGCTACAAGCTGTGGCGGGGCATAGCGCTTGAGCTTGCGCGGCCATAGAAAAATGATTGCCAGAGTCAATCCACCCAGAATGGCCGCTGCGGGGTTGATGTTGGCCAGCAGTGTTGGCAGACTTGTGACCGTACCCAGCACCCCTCCTTTGGGGGCACGTTGCCCCAGAAATGGCGCAATTTGCAGAATCACTAGAATTACGCCAATGCCCGACATAAACCCCGAAATGACGCTGTAGGGCATGAGCGTAACATACTTGCCCAGCTTGAATATGCCAAACAGGATCTGAAAAATGCCTGCCAACATGACCACCGTAAAGGCCATCGCCAGTCCGTTGTCTGGGTCAGTAGCTACCAGCGAGGCGATCACGGATGTCGTAATCACGGTCATGGGGCCGGTAGGTTCTGAAATCAGCGTCGGCGTGCCACCAAACAGCGCTGCGAAAAAACCCACACAGACTGCGCCGTAGAGTCCGGCAACGGGGCCAGCACCAGAGGCCACGCCGAACGCCAGCGCCAGAGGCAAAGAGACGATAGCGGTAGTCAAGCCGCCAAAGAGGTCACCCTGCAAGTTCCTGAAGTGGATGTGATTGATAATTTGCATAGGGATAAAAATGAGGTAGCTGAAGCAGCAGTTGCAAATTCAATTAATAACATAGCCTCTAGTCTATACTACATATTTCGTTCATAGACTTTGGACTATGAATCAAGCGTATAGCGTTCAATGCTCAACGTAAAGCGCTGACCGATAAAAATTCTTGAGTGTCTCTGAGGCAATGAATTAATAAACAAGATAGACCTAAGTCTATGAACTGAGACTTTTTAATAGAATTAGAACTATGAGTATAAGCGTATAGTGTTCGCTGGATAACGTAAAGCACTGATTGATAAGAATTCCTGAGCATTTCTAAAGTGGTGGGTGAATTCACCAAATCTCTGTCCCTCCAACATCTCTGTCCCTCTAACATCTCTGTCCCTCTAAGCTGGCAACTTATCCTGAGTCGTCGCTGCCCCTTTTATGGTGAAAACGACTATAATTAATTCATGCCTGCTATCCAATGACTACCTGGAAAGTCCGTAAACTGTGCTACAAACTGTTTTTTCTTACCAAAATTCTGAGACTCTGCCCAGGGATTTGTTTGGGGCGATCGCCAATCTCAAGCGCGAACTCAATGCGGTCATCCTGGCGCACTACTATCAAGATCCCGATATTCAAGACATTGCCGACTATATTGGCGACTCGCTGGGGCTGTCGCAGCAGGCCGCTAGCACCGATGCAAACGTAATCGTGTTTGCAGGGGTGCATTTCATGGCAGAAACGGCGAAGATTTTGAATCCGCACAAGCTGGTGCTGCTGCCCGACCTAGAGGCAGGCTGTTCCCTGGCGGATAGCTGCCCGGCCGATGCCTTTGCGGCGTTCAAAGCGGCGCATCCGGATCACCTTGTCGTGTCCTATATCAACTGCACCGCAGACATCAAAGCCCTCAGCGACATTATCTGCACCAGTTCCAATGCGGTGAAGATCGTGCAGCAGATTCCCCCAGATCAGCCCATTCTCTTTGCCCCCGATCGCAACCTGGGGCGCTATGTCATGCAGCAGACCGGGCGCGAGATGCTGCTGTGGCAGGGAAGCTGCATGGTGCATGAAACCTTTTCGGAACGCAAGATTGTGCAGTTGCAAATCGAGCATCCCGAAGCAGAAGTCATCGCCCATCCCGAATGCGAACCCGCCGTCCTGCGCCATGCCCACTACATCGGCTCGACTACTGCGCTGCTCAGCTATTGCCAGAAAAGCAAGAGCCGCGCTTTCATCGTGGCGACGGAACCGGGCATTATTCATCAGATGCAAAAGGCGGAACCCGGCAAGACCTTCATCCCTGCACCGCCGCTGAACCAGTGCGCCTGCAACGAGTGTCCGCACATGCGGCTGAATACGCTGGAAAAGCTGTATCTCTGCATGAAAAACCGCCGACCTGAAATTACTCTATCCAAGGAGATTCAGGCGGCGGCGCTCAGACCGATTCAGCGCATGTTGGAGATGAGCTAGAGATGATGGGCTGGGAGATGATGAGCTAGGGTCGGTGGACAAGGACGCTTAGTGACCAATGAAGTCGCCCAAGTGGCGGGTGAGGCGTTCGATCAGCCCTTCGCTTTGCGACAGGTCGGCGATCGCCTCTTCTTCCACACGCTTCACCGTTTCTGGCGCAAAGCCCAGGAGGTTAACAAGCCGCTGGTAGGCTTCGGCTTCTTCAGCGTTGACGAGTTCTTCATCGGGCGTGCGGGCGCTGGAGTTGATCACGGCATAGCCCAGGCGCAGCACCAGTTCCCGCTCCTCAATCGTTTGCAGCTTGGGAATGAGTTCCTCTAGCGGAATATTTTGCATGACATAATCCCGCAACTCCTTCCGCAGTTCTTCTTTTTGGGGCGCATCGGCTGCAAAGAGTCCGCTAAAGCTGTCGAGCATCACGTCTACTTCTTCTTCGGCGAGGTTGCCATCGGCCCAGGCCATCGCCGCAACGACGCGGAGCAGATTCATTTGACTGGGGCTGATGGACGGTGGCGGCGGTGTCTGTAGCGGCATAGAGATCTCCTCAAGTGTGATGGAGGAATTTTTTCAGACAGTACCACACCCCATTCAGAGAGCCTTGGAGCTTAAGCTTCTTGTCCAGAGTTGGTTACATGGCGTTACACAGCGTTTCCCAGTCGATACTCAACCAGCCCCGCAGAAGTGCCTTTTGAGCATCGTTAGCAGACGGCAAGGGCGTGAGCTTGAAATTGCTGGGGGAGGGCGGGTCGAGAGTGACGGGAAGGGTGCGGAGTTCGTCTTGATGAAAGACCGTGACCTGCACCGTATCGCCGGGTCGGTAGTTTTGCAGGCGATCGCCCAACTGCTCCGCCGACACCCGCAGCCCGTCCAGCGCCAGTAGCTCGTCACCAATGTCGAGGCCGGCTTGCTGGGCAGGAGCGCCCATTTCGATGAACTGAATCATGGTTTTGCCATTTTCGGCGCGGGCAGTGATGCCCAGACTGGGCGGGGCGCTGCTCACGTCGTCGGGTTGCAGACATAGCCCAAACGGATGCAGGTATTCGTCAAAGGGCAATTCTTCGGTGGTGTGCAGCGCGTGGTGGAAAAAGTCGGTGAGGTCAGTTTCGGCAACAGCGGCGATCGCCCCTTCTAGCTCCTCCGGCGTAAAGCCAATTTCATCCCGCCCAAACCGCTGCCACATCAGCCGCATAACATCATCAAGCGATCGCCCGTTTTGGTGCTTGGCGCGAATCTGCAAATCCAGCAGCAGCGACACCATTTCGCCCTTGAGGTAGTAGGAGATCTGGTTGTTGTTGCTATTTGCATCGCGGCGATAGAGCTTGATCCACGCATCAAAACTAGATTCACTCAGCGGCTGCACTTTGCGTCCAGGAATCGTGAGAAACTGCGTGATCTCCTTGCTCAATTCTTTGAGATAGGTCTTTGCATCATACAGTCCCGCCCGAAAGGGGATTGCCAGATCATAAAAGCTGGTCGTCCCTTCGCAAAACCAAAGCGACGACGTGTAATTTTCCGATTCATAATCAAAGACTTCCAGCGCCTTCGGACGAATCCGCTTCACGTTCCAGAGGTGAAAAAATTCATGTGCCACCAACTGCATAAAGCGATTGTATTTCTCCCTGGCTCGAAAGCTGAAACGTCCGTAGTTCAGGGTACAGGAGTCTTTATGCTCCAGCCCGCCATAGCCCTGAGACGACAAATGCAGCAAAAACAGATAGCGCTCATAGGGCAGCCCGCCGAATAGCGCCGCTTCTACTTCCACAATTCGCGTGGTGTCCTGAATTAAATCTGCCGCGTCGTAGTTGCCCGTTCCCCAGATCACCCACTCGTGAGGCTTACCCAGCACGCTAAATGCGTGGCGATCGTGGATGCCCACCTCCACAGGTGTATCCACCAGCGTATCAAAGTCAGCAGCTTCAAAGGTGTTTGCCTCACCCGACACGGCTGGCAGCGTGGTTGCAATTTTCCACGATGGCTTGGGCGGCACGATCGTCACTCGAATGGGCTGACGCTCAAACCCTGGCACAAAGAAGAACAGCGCTGCGCCGTTGAAGTATCCGTGGGTCGTATCGAGATGGTTCGTGCGGACGGTCAGTTCATTGGCAAACACGCGATACTTCAGCGTGATCTCTGACAGGCCGTTTGCGTGAACTCGCCAGTGGTTTTTGCTAATCTTCTCCCATGTCAGTCCAGAGTCTACAGAAAAATCCTGCACATGCCGTGAGTATTCCCGAATCAGGTAGGAGCCGGGGGTCCACACGGGCATTTTGAGATCGAGCGTGGTCTGTTGCCAGCCAGAAACCCGCAGCGTCACCTCGAACAGGTGCGTCTCTGGCTGGGACATGGCGACGGTGTAGTGAAGCTGGACTGTGGTGGCGCTGGCGGTGTAGGGCTGAACTTGAGTAGCGGTCATGGGCAAAATTGGGTTGAAAACGATTGAAGCCGTCAGTGGCTAGACGGGTTGCTGGGCTAGAACGAGCGGCCGGGGTCGCAGATCGCTGCCAGCGAGTTGCTGAGAGCTTTGGCTGAGAGCTTGTTGAGAGCTTGTTGAGAGCTTGTTGAGAGCTTGTTGAGAGCTTTGTTAGTGTGTCTGGGATAGTGTGTCTGGTGATTGTGTCTAGTCTAGGCGATCGCCCTCCAAAGTCACCGAAAATTCTCTCAGTCCTAACTCTGAAACCCACCCTCTGCCATGCGCTACCCCTTTTGGCTCCCGTTCCTGCAACTGGCCGGTGTGAACATGGTCTCGAATCTGCTGGTACCGCTGGCGGGGCTGCTGGATCTGGCGTTTTTGGGCAACTTGGCAGAGATTCGGCATCTGGCGGGCGTGGCGATCGCCACCGTTTTATTCAACTATCTATACTGGACCTTTGGCTTTTTGCGGATGGGCACAACGGGCACCACCGCGCAGGCAGTAGGCCGGGGCGACGCGGACGAAGTGCTGGTGACGGGGCTGCGGGGTGGGGCGATCGCCCTGACCGTGGGGCTGGGGATTGTGCTGCTGCAACTGCCGCTGCGAGAGATTGGCTTTACGCTGCTGAGCGCCGCACCGGAGGTAAAACAGGCCGGGCGAGCCTATTACAACGCGATGATCTGGGGGGCACCCGCGACGCTGCTCAATCTGGTGTGGATGGGCTGGTATTTGGGGCGGGGTAAGGGGCGAGCGGTGCTGCTGCTGTCGGCGGTCAGCAATGGCGTGAACGTTGTGCTGAACTACTGGCTGATTGTGCGATGGGGCTGGGCCAGCGCAGGGGCGGGCGCGGCCACGGCCCTGAGCCAGTACGCCATGCTGGGGGTGGCACTGGGGCTGCTGGGCTGCGAGGTGTCCGGGGCGCAGGTGCGGGCAGTGTTTCCCAAGATCTGGAACGCGGCAGCGCTGAAGTCCCTGGTTCTGCTGAACGGCAATATTGTGATTCGCACCTTTGCCCTGATTACCACGTTTGCAGTGTTTACTAACCTCAGCGCTGCGGTGGGAACGACCGTGCTGGCGGCAAATACGCTGCTGCTTCAGGTGGTGACGCTGGCGGCCTACTTCATCGATGGCCTCGCCTTTGCCACCGAAACCTACGCGGGCCAATTTCACGGCGGCGGTCAGCGCGATCGCCTGCGGGCCTTGGCGGAACTCTCTGGAGCGCTGAGCCTGGGACTCGGACTGGCGATCGCCCTCCTGTTTGCCCTGTTGCCCCAACCGCTGTTTCGCCTGCTCACACACCATGCCGACGTGCTGGAGGGCGTGCGCCAGTCGGTCTGGTGGCTGCTGCCGCTGCTGGGCTTCGGCTCCCTGGCGTATATGCTCGACGGCTATTTTCTCGGCATCACGGCGGGAAACGTGCTGCGAAAGTCGGCCCTTGCCTCATCGCTGCTGGGCTTTGCTCCCATCGCGGCGATCGCCTGGCAAACTCAGAGCAACGCGCTGCTGTGGCTGGCGCTCACTTGTTTCATGGCAACCCGCACAGTGACGCTGGGCTGGGCGCTGCGGCAATCTTACCTAGAGCGCTGCTAGAGATTAGCGGGGTAAGATTAGCAGGGAACTGGCTCGAATTTGTCAATGCTGCCATCTGCAAACAGCGATGGGAAAGATGCCCGTCTTGCAGCACATAGGAGCGGACGAAGGGCAAATCGCGCACGATGCTAGGCTGAGCCAGCAACAATTGCTCCAAGTTTTGGACTATCTCAATGACCATTTAGATCAGGAGATTAAGCTGGCGAATCTGTCAAATCTGCTAGGCACTAGCCAGTTTCACTTTAGTCGTTTGTTCAGACAATCGGTCGGACTTTCTCCCTATCAATACTTGCTTTAGCAGCGCATCGAAACGGCGTAATTACTCAACCCAATAGCCAATCGAACTGATGTGAGGTAAGGGCACGAGAAATGGCATCAAAGGCAGAAATGCCCTGACGCTTTGCAGTATTGACCAGCGAACGCACCTGAGCGAATAACTCTGCTCCCCAGTCTGAGCGGAATCCGTTGGTCACCTTGCGAAAGATTACACTCCAGCGCAACGCCTGTTCACTCGCATTATTAGTCGGCGGGATTGCCTCATCGGTCAGAAACAGTAACAGATGAGCGCGAATCTTCTGATAGCGTTTGAGCAACCTTTGTCCCTCGACTGATTTGGGCTGCAAGTTGAGAAGCTCTCGGAGTGACCCACGCAATCGAGCGCAATACTGTTCGACGGTCGAGGTGGCAAGGATCTGTCGTCGCCGTTGCAAGGCGATGGCTTTGAGCAACAGCCGTTTCATCCGGGGCGCAAACAAATCATCCCCTGCATCAATCGCATACTGACAATCACGCAGTTGATGCGCTAGACATACTTGCCAGTCTTGGGCCGGATGGGCTGCCTGAGCACTGAATAAGTCAGACACCCAAATCTGCGGTTGATGCCCAGCCATCACGGTATCAATGACCGTTTTGCCACGAGTGGGACGAATCCCATGCAGACACACCTGGTCGTTTTGAAACACCCATTCCCACTGGTTTTTCCCATTCACCCGCGCCCCGGTTTCATCCCTACCAACTAGCCGAGCACTGCGTAAACGTTCCACGATCTTGGCAATTGGAGTTTCTAGCTGCCCCTGCACCCGTTGCAAGAGATTGGCAATGGCTCCTTCCGACAGCTTTAGACCGTAAAGGTCGCCCATCAAGTGGCTCAACTGTTGGTAGCTGATCGCATGGCTGTAGCGTAGATAGGTGACTAGACTCGCAACACTCGTACCAAAGGGAGACCCTGGCTCTAATCCGACTGGAACCGGAGCCTCATACGCCTTTTGGCAACACTGACAAGTCCCACCGTAGCGTTCAACTCGGGTGATGTGAGGGGTCAATCGGGGCAATTCAATGCGCTCGTAAATCCCACTCAATCGCTGCATTGATAAGTCAACTTCGACCCCACAGTGGGGACAGCTTTTAGCTTGGGCTATCACCACTTGATCTGGTTGTTGGCTCAATGTCCGCCCACCGTTGCGGTGATGCCTCGTTTCCTCACCCTTGACGGAAGTTGATTGAACACGGCTCTGATTGGGCTTAAAGCCTTGAGATGGAGGCAGACTCGAATTCTTTGACGTTTTCTTGACCCGTTTTTGCTTCAGCCTTTCCGCCTCCGCTCGCAAAGTTTGCAACTCCTGCCACAGCCCGCCTAATCAGGGCATCCTTTTCGCTATGGCTCAGTCCATCGAGGGAGGGCAGTTCCTTCATGGCAAAAGCTTATCATCTTCTGCTATGGCCCTGCTCAGATCAACCTAGTTGAGCAATTACGAAACGGCAAAACAACTGCTCAAACAAACCGATGATCCAATTATGGAAATTGCGCTCCGCTGCGGATTTAATAGCCACTGCCACCTGATCCAGCAGTTTCGTAAATTGACAGGAACCACCCCCAGTCGCTATCACAGCGATCGCTAGGAAATCGCACCCGCAGAATTGCCCGAGCACAACATCTGCACTGAGATAGAGGGGCGATCGCCCGCGATCCCATCACGGGGTTGCCTGTCCCTAGGGCGCTTCTTCCGCAGGCGAGGCCTGCACCTGGCAGGGCTGGGTCTGGCAATTCTGGATATAAAGCTGCTCGACGTAGGACTTTTGCCAGCTTAGGGGAATTTCTAGCAGGTCGCGGGGGCCAGTCAGGGCCTGACCCACAAAAAACAGCAGGGCAATGGTATTGAGCGCGGTGTGGACTCTACGCCAGGTCAGGGCTTTTTCCTTGTCGCGGCTGTAGATGTCAGGGGCGATCGCCAGCGAAAAAATCATCAGCATGGCGGCGATCATGCCGTAGTAGAAATGCGACACCTGCCACTCAAAATCGCGCCGAAAAACAAGATCGTACAAATTTCCGTCGCCAGCCTGAAACTTTTGGAAGCCGATAATCCACATCCCTAGCCCCGTGAGCATAGCAAACAGGGCCCGCCAGAACCAGGCAGTTTGCGGATTCAGCGAGGCAGCGCGATAGAGAAACACCAGTGCGGCGATAGTGGCGATAAAGAATCCCAGAATTAGGTAAAACCGGGTGGAATTTGCCGCCCAATTGCCGCTGTCTAGCACGAGCTTTTTGTAAATCGGCTGCGCCATGCCCAGCAGCGTGATGCCCACGACAGAAGCGCTCAGCCATTTGCCCAGCTTGAAATGGTCGGGGCCGACGATGGGCGGAATCTTGCTCTTGTCTCCGGCAACAAGCTGTAAGCGGCGCTGACGGGTTTGCCAGGCAAAGTACACCACCGCACCAATCAGGGGGAACACAAAGAAAACGGCGATCGCCGGATGCAGCAGTGTAGCGATATCTTCAACACTCATGGCAGGTTAGATCCGCATTAGGTCAGCAGCCTGAATCCTTCAATCCTGAAGCAACTACGTGCAACAGCCCCGCTTGGATCTCCAGATTCAGGATTAGCTTAGGGAAACTGCCTGCATTCTAAATGAATTTTGACTGAGAAAATAGCGGCTGCGTGGGAGTTGAGCGCTTTTCAAAAAACCGTTTCTGAAAAACTAAAAGCCCGCTTGATTGAAAGGCCCACTTTATTGAACGCATTCCTGAAGAAGGGCGATCGCCCTTAGCCAGGATTCACCCGCATCAACACCTGCCCAAATTCTACCGAGTCACCGTTTTTCACTAAAATTTCGACGATTTCGCCGTTTACCTCGGCCTCGATTTCGTTCATGATTTTCATCGCCTCGATGATGCACACCGTCTGCCCATTGCGAATGCGATCGCCCACATTCACAAACGGCGGCTCATCCGGCGCAGGGGCGCTGTAAAACGTGCCCACAATTGGCGAGGTAATCTCCACCAGCTTTTCGGTGGCCAGGGGGGATGGGGGCGAGGGGATGGGAGCAGCCGGGGGCGCAGCGGGCGCAATGGGCGCGACCGGGGCAACCGGGGGCGGCATGAAGCGGGCCGGATCGACGGATTCGACAACCGTTGGGCGATCGCTCTCTTTGCCCTGCTTCCGCAAAATCAGCTCAAAATCGCTGCTTTTCAACGTAAACTCTGCCAAATCGGTCTGGTTTAGCAGAGACAGAAGCTCAAGAATCTCATTAAAGTTTAATTCCACGGTTTTTATCGCCCCACGTCACCAGCGGTCACAGCAAGCCAGCCAAAACTCACGAGGTTTCGCGCCCCAGATAAGTATCGGTGCGGGTGTCAATCTTGATGCGCTCGCCCTTGGCAATGAACAGCGGCACCATCACCTGAGCGCCCGTCTCCACAATGGCGGGCTTGGTGCCACCCGTCGCTGTATCGCCCTTCACGCCGGGGTCTGTTTCGATAATTTCCAAAACGACGGAGTTGGGCAGTTCCACTTCCATCACCTGGTCGCCCCAGCGGACGACGTTCACTTCCATGCCCTCTTTCAAATATTTGACGCGATCGCCAATTTGCGCTGCCGTCAGCCGCCCTTCTTCGTAGCTCTCCATATCCATAAAGACGTAATCATCACCCTCTTTATAAGTGTGCTGCATCACGCTTTTTTCCAAGATCGCCTGGGGGACGGTTTCTCCGGCGCGGAAGGTGCGTTCCACCACGTTGCCTGTTTGGGCATTTTTCAGCTTCGTCCGCACAAACGCCGACCCCTTACCAGGCTTGACATGGAGAAATTCCACCACGCGCCATACAGAACCATCGAGGACAATGCTCACGCCCGGACGAAAGTCGTTGCTGGAAATCATGAATCGAGGTGATGAGAGAAGAACAACCGACGATACATTGTACCGCTTGAGGGGGACGCAGTGGACAGCGGGCTAAAAACGCCGCCTCACAAACGCCACCGCACAAACGCCACCGCACAAACGCCACCGCACAAACGCCGCCATGCAAACGCCGCCATGCAAACCTGGGAACAGCTAGCCTCCCTGCCCTAGAGACTGGCTACACCAGAGAGGCTTGCCGCTCCGCCCGCACCACCTGCGTTTCGTAGCGTCCGTCCGGATACAGCGTGATTTCTCGAAACCCTGGCTGACGGGTCAAATCAATCGAAAATTCGTCGATATTTGGCGAAAACTGGACACAGGTAGACGGTGTGCCCAAATAGCGCACGCCCTGCCGCATCTGGTCAAATTCCTGGTGAATATGCCCAAACACCACCAGCTTTACCTGGGGATGCTGATCCAGCACCGCAAACAAATCCTCCCGATTTTGCAGCCCGATAGCATCCATCCAGGCGGAACCAACGGCCAGCGGGGGATGGTGCAGCGCCACGAGCGTCGGCAGATGGGCAAACTGGCGCAACTGAGTATCAAGCCAGCGCAGGCTATCGTCGGAGAGCCGCCCAGATACTTCGTTCCACTGGCTGGAATTCAGCAAAATCAGGTTCCAGCCGCCTTGTTGCAGGCACTTTTGGGGCGAGGCGGGAAAGACCGAAAGCACCTGCTCCATCAGGGCGATCGCCTGATCGTGATTTCCGGGTAGCCACAGTGCCGGAACGCCCAGCGGCGAAATCAGACGCAGCAAAACTCGGTAGGATTCCTCAGTTTCATCTTGCGACAAGTCGCCTGTCAGCAGCAGCAAGTCGGGCCGGGGCTGGCGCTGGGCCACCGCCTGAAGCACGGTTTGGAGCGATCGCCCCGTTTGGCAGCCCTTCATCTCGCCCTGCTCGTCGGCAAACAGGTGCGTATCGGTCAGTTGAACAATCTTCAAGCCCGCAGAGGGCGAACCCGCAGAGGATGGCATGGGAACCCGCCAGAAATCTTTCAGATGAGAATTATCGCAACTTCCTCGGATGATATACTAGATCCTTGTGGGACGAAGAACCTGTTCGCAGGGAGCGATCGCCCCTGACAAGCCCTTCACAAGTCCCTCACACACAAGTCGGCTGTCAAGACTGTCAAGACAGCAAGCTCGGCGGCATAGCCAAGTGGTAAGGCAGAGGTCTGCAAAACCTTCACCCCCAGTTCGAATCTGGGTGCCGCCTTAATTTTTATGTGAATACGATGCATCTGGAACGAAGTGCCAAGTGTCTATAGCGCAGGGTTGGATGTCACAGCGCCACAGGGATACCCCCTTTGCTCCTCTATGGGAACGCATCAAGGACTGAACCTATTACTTTAGACCTGCTAAAGCACGCGATTGATTTGCTACTTCATTACCTCAAGTTCGGTGAGTTGCCCATCCCAACAAATGCCCAATCAAGCGCTCAATTTTTATGCCTCTTGCAGCGATGTCTTCAGGCTGCGGCAAAAGGTTTCAACTGATTCCAAGGCCTGATGCGGTTCGCCCTCTGCCAAGCGTTTGACAAAGGCGCTGCCGACGATGACGGCATCTGCACCCCACTCCATAACTTGCCGCGCCTGACTCGGCTCTGAAATACCAAAGCCAACGCCGATGGGCTTATCTGTGACGCTGCGTAGCTCTAGCAGCAGATCTTGCACGCGATCGCCCACCTGCGATCGCATTCCCGTCACCCCCGTCACGCTGACCAGATAGATGAAGCCCTGGGCCTGTTGGGCGATCGCCTGGATGCGCTCTTTAGGACTGGTCGGCGCAACCAGCAGCGTCACCTCAATGCCAATGTCTGCCGCAGGTTTCAGCACACTGTCCATCTCTTCTAGGGGCAAATCTGGCACCACCAGACCCCGCGCACCGGCCTCGTAGGCCCGTTTCAGGAAAGACTCAATACCCCGGTTCAAAATCGGGTTGTAGTAAGTGAAGAGAATAATCGGCGCTCGTAATGTCGGGCTGACGGTTTTGACCAGTTCCAGCACGTCTTCTAGCTTCACACCGCGCTGGAGCGCCCGCGAGGCAGCTGCTTGGATAACCGGGCCATCCGCCAGCGGATCGGAGTAGGGCACGCCGAGTTCGATCAGATCTGCACCGCTGCGATCCAGGGCTTGCAGCGCCTTGGCTGTGGTGTCCAAATCAGGATCGCCCGCTGTAATAAATGGAATGAGCGCACACTGAGCGCGATCGCGCAATGCCCCCATGCAATCTGAAACCGACTTCATGCTGTGTCCTGTAGATTTATTTATAAGCCTGGGCCGTTGTCTAGAATTTGTTGCCCAGAGTTTGCTGCCCAGAGCTTATTACCCAGAGCTTGCTACCCAGAATTTTTCACCTAGAATTTATCACCTAGAGCCATGAGCGGCGATCGCCGCGCCTAAGGATCACCAGATACCTTACCATCCAGCGCTGCGTTTTCGTCAGCCGCCTTTTCCTGCTCTAGCTCTGCCTGAAGCGCCGCCAGTTCCTCCGGGGTCATCGCATCCAGTCGCTTTTGCAGCACGGCATCTTCATAGTCCTTGAGCTGCTGGTTATAGGTCATGTTCTGGGTGACTGCGCGAAACAGATACGTCACCAGCCAGCCCAATAGCCCGATGGTCAGCACCGCCTGCGTCCAGATGCCCGCATCGAGGTCGGTTAATCCCAGGCGAGTCAACACGACATAGACGATGCCACCCGCCGCAAACACACCCACCCCAATCAAGATCACGTCAATTCGCCGCATTCAGACCAGCGTTCCAGGCTTAGAGGTTTTTGAAAAAGCTAGAGGTAAACCGTCTAGATTATAGATATCCTAAAACGGTTTAGGACTTACGCACTTACGATAAGGTTTCTGGGTCTTGAAGGATTTCTCGCAAGTGCGCCCGCGAGAAATTCTCCAACTGTGTAAGCCCTAACGGTTTTTGAAACTGAAGACGGCTGCGCTGGAGAGAAATCATGGCCACGTCCGCTTCCAAAAAACATAAAAAAAGAGGGAGCCGAGGGGCCCTGCTTTGATGCCGAAAAAGCTTTCGTGCAGGACAACCGACTCCCTGAGCATTCATTCACCTGTGATTTCAAGTTATCAACCAGGTTTGTCGCTGTCGTGAAAGGGGGATGAACTTTGCATGACAAACCTGGTTGCCTGACACAAGTCCCGAAAGCCCAGAAAATTCGTTGTCTTGGGATCGAAGCCCATAGCTCCTGAGTTGGAGCCGGAGGGCTTGGTCAGAGGAGCTTTTGGGCCAGCGTCCCCTACGAGAAATCAGGGGTTTCCAGAGATGTGTCAGGCAGTCAGATGACAAACTCCAGAGTCAGTCTACGTCTAAAGGCAGGCTCAAGGCTGAGTTGCATCTTTTCATAAGGTTGTGACAGCCTTGTCATTCGATTGACAAATTTCCCGATTAAATTATGAAGAGAATGATGCTTAATGACCTCACCCGGCAATCTAACCTGATGATCTAGAGCAGTTGCCTAATCATTGTCTACCAATAGCTGTCTAAACGTATCGCAGCATTCATATTTCAGCACTAGGGCAGTGTGTGTTGGGGGCGATTTTGTGGTCATGCCTCAGCGCCACTGCCTCAAACCAAAGACACTTTCCTGAATCTACAAAAATTTTGGGAACAATTGGATATAGCGAGGAATCTGACACCGTGACGACCTCTAGAAAGCCTGAGCGCAAATCTTCCATGAAACAGTCTTTGATCTATCTAGCTCTGACAATGGTGGGAGCTGGAGCGGTAGTAGCGGGCGATCGCCTCTTGGCCAATCAAGCGCTGGCTCCTATTGCTTCTACACCAATGCCCGCAGAATCCGTGGTTAGCCAGGTGCAGGCTCCGGCGGCGGTTTCTGCGCCCTCCGCAGCGGCGGCGTTTGCCTCTGGTGGGTCAAACTTTATTGCCAACGCAGCCGAGCGAGTTGGCCCGGCCGTGGTGCGGATTGACTCTTCACGAACCGTGACCCGGCGCGTTCCTGAGGCGTTTAACGATCCCTTCTTCCGACGCTTCTTTGGCGAAGAAGGGATGCCGCCATCGTCTCGCATACAGCAAGGCATTGGCTCTGGCGTAATCATCGACGCTAGCGGGCTGATTATCACCAATGCCCATGTGGTGGATGGGGCCGACCGGGTGACGGTGACCCTGAGCGACGGACGAACCTTTGAGGGACGGGTGCTAGGGGGCGATCGCGTCACCGATGTTGCCGTCATCAAGATTGAGGGCGATCGCCTGCCGACGGCAACACTGGGCAACTCCGACTTGCTGCGTCCGGGAGAGTGGGCGATCGCCATTGGCAACCCGCTGGGGCTGAATAGCACCGTCACCGCAGGCATCATCAGCGCCACAGGCCGCAGCAGCGCCCAAGTCGGCATTCCCGATCAGCGGGCCAGCTTTATTCAGACCGACGCAGCCATCAACCCCGGCAACTCTGGCGGGCCCCTGCTCAACGAGCGCGGCGAGGTCATCGGCATTAACACCGCCATCCGCGCCAACGCCCAGGGCCTCGGCTTCGCGATCCCGATTAACACTGCCAAGCGCATTGCCGACCAGCTCATTGCTACGGGTCGGGTCGATCACCCCTATCTGGGTGTGCAAATGGTCAACTTGACCCCTGAACTGAAGCAAAACATCAACGACGACCCCAATAGCCCGATTCGGGTTCAGGAAGACCGGGGTGTGCTGGTGGTGCGCGTGCAAAACAACTCCCCCGCTGCTCGTGCAGGGGTTCGCGCTGGCGATGTAATTACCAAAGTGGGTCAGCAGCCCGTCACCGCTTCGGAACAGGTGCAGCAGGTGGTCGAAAACAGCCGCATTGGTAGCCCGCTGCCGGTCGAAGTTCGCCGCAATGGGCAGACCATTAGCCTGAATATCACGCCAGAACCGCTGCCTAATCAAGCCAGGAACTAGGGAAGAGGAGTGAGGGGTTGAGGGGCGATCGCCCCGCCGCGAAGGCCGCTGGCTATTGGGGCATCCGACCAAGAGTCAGGCGAACCGTGCTAGAGTTTCGCTAACGTTTCGGTGCATTCCCGACTCCGGAACCGCACTCCTCAACCCTCCCCTCAACCTCCCCCCATCTCCTGCGAACATTTGAACAATGTGACCCTTGAAACGCTCATTCCCAAGGCAAATTTTCCGGTCTTTCGCTGTGAAGAATGCATCCGGATCAACAGCCAGTGGGTGCATCTGCGAATTTGCCAGACCTGTGGCAAGATGCTGTGCTGCGATTCGTCAAAACATCAGCACGCCCGCCGCCATTACGAAGAAACGGGGCATCCAGTCATGAGTTCGGCAGAATTGGGCGAAGGCTGGCTCTGGTGCTTTGTAGACGAAGCCGCAAAAGAGTATTGAGTCTGCGCCCGCAGCCATCGCAACAGACGCACTGCGCCAGACTTGCGTCAGATTTGCGCCAGACTTTTGAGCCGCGCTGAACCGAACCTTAACCCCAAACTCGACAAACCCCGCTAGGCTGTAGAGGTGGCGGGGCTTTTTTGTAAACGCCAACGGCAGTCCAGGGAAGTGTATCGATGCTCTCTCAACTTGTCCAGACCAGTTCCCGTCAAGGCGAAATCGCTGAGGTTGTGCTGCGGCACGGGTGGGACTATATGCGGCGGCTGCTGTCGGGCGGCAAGCTGGACGAGCCGAAGCTGCCCACGCCTGCGGTGCTGCGAAATATTCTGGTAGACCTGGGGCCGGTGTATGTCAAGCTGGGGCAACTGCTGAGTACGCGCCCTGACCTGTTGCCGCCAGACTATATCGAGGCGCTCAGCACGCTCCAGGCAAAGGTTCCGCCTGTAGAGTGGGCAGAAATTGAAGCTGTGATTCGAGAATCGGTTTCGCGCCCTGTGGAAGATGTCTTTCTGGCGATTAACCCGGAACCTGTGGCAGCGGGGTCGATTGCTCAAACCCATCGGGCCACGCTCAAGGACGGCCGCGAGGTGGCGCTGAAGGTGCAGCGGCCGGGGCTGCTGCCTGTAGTGGAGCAGGATATTGCCCTGATTCGGGCGATCGCCAGCCTAGTGGCCCAAACCGAATTTGGCAAGCTCTACGACGTGGTGACCCTGGCAGAAGAATTTTCCCAGGCGTTGCGGGCGGAACTGCGCTTTACCCAGGAGGCAACCTATACCGACCAACTCCGCAGCAATCTGGGCCGCAGCCGCTGGTTTGACCCGGCCCAACTGGTGGTGCCGCAGATTATCTGGGAGCATACGACAGACCAACTGCTGGTGATGGAGTGGCTGGACGGCAAGCCGCTGCTGCTGGCAGAGTTTGCCCCCGCAGAAGACGAGCGATCCGAGAAACGGGCGATCGCCAACCTGTTGCTCCGAGCCTTTTTCCAGCAGGTTTGTTTAGACGGTTTCTTCCATGCCGATCCACACCCCGGCAACCTGTTTTATCTCAGCGATGGGCGCGTGGCCCTGCTGGACTGTGGCATGGTAGGGCGGCTCGACCCCCGCACGCAGGACATCTTGCTGGAGCTAATCTTGGCCATTGTCAGCCTGGATGCTCAGCGCTGCGCTCAGCTCACGCTGCAACTGGCGCCCTCGGAGGAACCCATTAACCTGACGCGGCTAGAAACAGACTATGAGCGGCTGCTGCGGCAGTATTACAGCCTCAACCTGGGGCAGATTAACTTCAGCCTGCTGTTTTATGAGGTGCTGCAAGCGGCACGAAAGAACAAGATTCGCGTGCCAGGAAACCTGGGGCTATGTGCAAAGGCGATCGCCAATCTAGAAGGCGTTGCCCGCACGCTCGACCCCGAATTCAACTTTTCAGAGCAAATTCGCCCGCTGATGACCGATTTGTTTCGCCGCAAGCTGGTGGGCGATGCGCCGCTGCCTGCCTTCTTGCGGACGCTGCTGGATGTGAAAAATCTGTCGCTGCAATCGCCCCGCCAAGTTGAACTGCTGCTCGACCGCGTCACCTCTGAAACGCTGAACTGGAACCTGACCGTGCGCGAACTGGACACCTTGCGCCGCACCGTGGATTCTTCTGCCAATCGGCTCTCCTTCAGCATTGTGGTGGGAGCGCTAATCATGGGCGCGGCGATTATCACCGCAAACGCCCCCGTCAGCCGCGTGGTGTGGATCAGCGAGGCGCTGTTTGCCGCCGCCAGCATCCTGGGGCTATGGCTAATTATCAGCATCCTGCGATCGGGGCGGCTGCGCTAAACTCAGTTCATTAGCTCATTAGCGGCCTCTAGCTCTAGCATGGCTTTGCATGGTTTTAGAGGGCGAGCACGATGCAGATTGGTCAATACCTAACACTGGAGGAGTTTTGCACCTGCACGCAAACCTACCAGAAGTATGCGGATCAGATTGCCCCATACCCCGAAAACCTGGAAGAAACCATCCCAGCTTTAGAGGCGCTGTGCCAGCATATCCTTGACCCTGTGATTGCTCACTTCGGCAGGGAGCGGTTTCAGTTGACCTATGGCTTTTGTTCAAAGGATCTGAAGCGGTTTCTGGCTCAGAAAGACCCAAAGACAGGGGTGAAGAATGGGCGGGTTGACCCAAGCCGGGATCAGCACATGGCACATGAGAAGAACCGAAATGGCAAGTATTACTGTTCACGCCTCGGTGCTGCCTGTGATTTTCGGATTGTGGGGTTGGAGAGCGGTGTTGATAGTCTGAGCGATAGCACGGATCGCCTTGTAGAGTGGATTCTAGAGCAGCGATTGCCGTTTGACTCGCTGTACTACTATGGGGGCAATCGGCCCATTCACATTAGTTACGCTCCTCAGCCCAGGCAGAATATTTGGACATTTACAGATGGCGGGGTACCTACCAGGAAAGGACTTGAAAAAATTGGAATGCCTAGAAAAGACGCGGAAACCGATCAAAAGTTCGGCGTGTAGTCGCTTTGATTGAACTTTTATATAGTACAATTGAATTGATTTCTTAAACGGACATTCGTTCTTTATTTCAAGAATGTGCGGTTTTAGGTGCAAACCGGGAATCTTAAAGGTTGCCGAATGCCCCAAACAACCTTCTAAACGACTATTTTTCACCCTATCAGTCTTCATCAATTACCCACACGGGGGATGACGATTTGATAGAAAATTCTTAATTCAGCGGTTTTATTCTGATGTACGATGTTGGCGGTTGTAAGGCATAGGAAACCGAACTGGACTTGTACCTATTTCCGTCATGAGAGAAGTTTCAAACAACTTAGGAAAATTTCTGCTAACCGCTGGCATTGCCCTCTCTCTGCTCGTCGTAGTAGAAGCCCATCAAAAAATGAGCGAAGCCCGCTCTCTCAATGCCTTAGCAACCCAGAACGCGATCCGCACTACGCCCGGTGCTGTGCCTGCCGACCGCTTCATGCCCCAGGTGACCGACCCTTCTACCCGTGACCTGGCTCCTGCGGACTCCACTCGGTCAATTTTTCCCAGACTGCGGCGATCGCCCCAGCCCGCTTCCACCACCTCAACTCCCACGCTCAACCCCAACGCTACGGGAACGATCCAGCCCATCAGACCCAGCGCCAATCCCACAGCGATCAGCGTAGGCGAACCGGGCGCACAGGCTCAGAACATATCCTCCGTTGACGTTGCCCAGGTGGTCGCCCGCAACGAGTGGAGCAATGTTTCCTTCCCGCTAGAGCAGTTCCAGGCATACACCTCGCCCTTTGGCTATCGCCGCTCCATTGAAGGCTATAACTACAACGAGTTTCACTACGGTCTGGATATGGCCGCACCCCAGGGCAGCTACATCCGCACCTGGACAACGGGCGTAGTGGTAGAAGTCACGGACGACTCAAACTGCGGCACTTCGGTTGTGGTGGAGGCTGGGCGCTGGCTCAGCATCTACTGCCACATGGAAGGGCGAGTCGATCGCACAGGCGGTCGCCGCTCTATGCTCGATCGCGCAGGCGGCATCCAAATTTACGAGGGGCAGACGGTTTACGCCGGCCAGCGAGTGGGGCGTGTCGGCATGACGGGTCGCACCACTGGGCCCCATCTGCACTGGGGTTTGAAGTATGACAACAACTGGGTAGACCCGGCACTAGTGCTGCGAGCCATGTACAGCGGCCAGCAAACTGCCCAGGGGCTACCGCAAATGCCTACGCAAATTGCCCGCACGGAAGAAGCAGAAGAGTAGACAGCCGCTACAGTTTAAACTCTTCTGAAGCTCTTCTGAATTCTTCAATAGCGTAGGCTTCTTGCCCGCGCTATTTTTTCACGCTATTTTTTGGGGTGGTTTCTGGGCAAGATACCAGCGGCTCTGCGCCAATGTCGGCCAGCAGTTGGCGATCGCGCTCTTCTGCGGGATTGCCCGTCGTCAGCAGCGTATCGCCATAGAAAATTGAGTTTGCCCCTGCCAAAAAGCACAGGACCTGGGCTTCGCGGCTGAGCTGGCTGCGTCCGGCACTGAGGCGCACCCTCGCCCTGGGCATGGCGATACGGGCAGCGGCACACATCCGCACCAGTTCCAGCGGGTCGATGGGTGGTTGAGCTTCCAGCGCCGTGCCCGCCACGGCCACCAGCGCGTTGATGGGTACGCTTTCGGGATGCGGATTCAGGCTAGCCAAGATACTCAGCATCCGGGCGCGATCGCCCAGCCCCTCACCCATGCCGATGATGCCGCCGCAGCAGACCGAAATGCCCGCCTGCCGAACCCGTTCCAGCGTTTGCAGGCGATCGCCATAGGTGCGCGTGGTGATGATCTGCCCATAAAATTCGGGGCTGGTGTCGAGGTTGTGATTATAGGCAGTCAGCCCCGCCGCAGCCAGTTTTTCCGCCTGGGTGTCAGTCAGCATTCCCGCTGTCACGCAGGCCTCCATGCCGAGCGATCGCACGCCCCGCACCATCTCCAGCATTTGATCAAACGCTTTGCCATCCCGGATTTCGCGCCACGCCCAGCCCATACAAAAGCGCGATGCCCCAGCCGCCTTCGCCCGTTCCGCCGCCGCCAGCACTGTTTCTACCGAGTGAATTGGCTGTGGCTCGACGGTGGTGCTGTAATGGGCCGATTGTGGGCAGTAGGCGCAGTCTTCCGAACATCCGCCCGTCTTCACGCTCAGCAGCGTCGCCAGTTGAATCTGGTTTGGCGGATTGAACTGACGGTGGATCGTTTGGGCACGATGCACCAGATCCATCAGCGGCTGTTGCAGCAAATCGAGAACTTCTTCAGTTGTCCAGTCGTGGCGCAGTACAGGGATAGAAGACGCAGCCATAGGTCTTGACGCAAACATCAGGGCAGGTTCTCATCATATCCCTAGCGGGTGACCCTCTAGCGGGTAGAAGCTTTCAGGAATCTAATTGTGGGTGCTGATTGTGGGTGCTGATTGTGGGTGCTGATTGTGGGTGCTGATTGTGGGTGCTGATTGTGGGTGCTGAAAATTGGGCGTGAAGCCTGAATCTTCAGGTGACTTCAAATTAGAAAATCTTTGGACAAATCCGTCAAGATTTCTCCAATTCCCTGATAGATTTGGGCCAACTCTGTATCACGGATACAATAGGGCGGCAGAATATACAGAACGTTTCCAAGTGGACGTAGCAGCAGACCTTTGGCGATCGCCCGCTGACGAATTTCCAGCGAAATTGTGTTGAGGTATCCCGATCGTTCTTGGGTCACCAGATCCATCGCTGCAATCGTGCCCGTAACGCGCAATTTTTCAACAGCAGGATGGTCTTTCAACTGAGCCAACTGTGCATGATGTTTTGCTTCCATACTGCGAAACTGCGGCTCGTATTCAGTCATTAGCTCTAGCCCTGCCAGCGCCGCCGCACAGCCCAGCGGGTTGGCCGTATAGCTATGTCCGTGATACAGCGTTTTCAGCGGCTCGTCATCATAGAATGCATGGTAAATTTCTTCTGAGCAGACTGTTACAGCAAACGGCAAAAAGCCGCCCGTAATTCCTTTAGAAAGACAGAGAATATCAGGCGAAACGCCTGCTTTATGACAGGCAAACCAATCCCCCGTGCGCCCAAAGCCCGTCATCACTTCATCAAAGATCAGCAGTGTGTTAAAAGACTGGGCGATCGCCCTCAGTTTTTGCAAGAACTGGGGTCTACACATCCGCATTCCACCCGCTCCCTGCACCAGCGGCTCAATCATCACTCCTGCAATGCGATCGCCCCGTTCATCTAGCGCTTTCTCAAGGATTGAAAGCACCTTTGCTTCTGTTTCTTCAGCCGTGCGATCGCCCCAATAGGTTGAGGGAAATGGAACAAACTCCACGTTAAATAGCAAGTTGGAAAACACCGCCGAAAATAAGGAACGCGCACCCACTGACATTGCGCCAAAGGTGTCCCCATGATAGGCTCCATCAAATGCTAGAAATGTGCTTCTTGCCTGCCCCTGATTCACCCAGTATTGATACGCCATCTTTAGCCCGACTTCGACCGCCGTTGAGCCATTGTCAGAAAAGAAGACCCGATTAAACGGAGCGCCCAGTTTTGCGACTAGTTTTTCCGCCAGTTGCTCTGCGGGGTCATGGGTAAACCCAGCAAAAATGACTTGCTCGAGCTGCTGCGCCTGCTGATAGATTGCCTCAGCAATTTTAGGATGGCAATGTCCATAAGTGTTGACCCACCAGCTTGAGATGCAGTCAATCATTTTGTGCCCATTCTCTAGCTCTAGCCAAACACCCTGCGCGGATTTGACCTTTAGCGGTTCCAGCGCCGTTTTCGCTTGGGTGAATGGATACCAAATGTGAGGATGCATGGCTTTAAAAAGGTATTTAAGCTCGAAAAAGCTGATCAAATGCTTGCTTGAGTGTAGCGGGATTGACCTCGGCCAGTGGCTCCAGTTCTGCAAGAATGGGCACGTTGCCGTAGTGGGCGATCGCCGCTCGATTTCCCTCATTTTTGGGGCCGTTCACAATCACACCCAAGATAGGAATTTCCATCCGCCGCAGTTGAGCCAGCGACAGCAGGGTATGGTTAATCGTACCCAACGTGCTGCGAGCCACCAGACAAACCGGAAGCTGAAACTGTCGGATTAAATCAATCACAAAATCCTCTTCATTGAGCGGCACCATTAGCCCACCTGCCCCTTCAATAATGAGAGGTTTATATGGCAGTTGAGAGGGTAGCTGAAAATCGGAAAGATAGATCTGAACGCCATCAATCTCAGCGGCGGCATGGGGAGAGAGGGGCTGCGTTAGCGTGAACCTTTCTGGCAGGAAATGGGAGTCATCTAAACCAGTGACTTTCCGCACGTAATCCGTATCGCTGATCGGATCAAGCCCCGACTGAATCGGCTTCCAATAGGACGCATTCAGCCCAAGAGTTAGCAAGGCAGAGACGACCGTTTTTCCTACGTTAGTATCGGTTCCTGTAATGAAGAATTTTTCTGGAAACATGACGGCATCTTTGGTTAAAGTTTATTGCGAGAAATAGTGAAATAGGCTACGTCATAGTGAATTCCTCCGGAAAGACTTGCAAATTCATCGAGTGCGCTAACCAACTGTTTAAAGTCTGAAATGGAAAGCTTGGTTTGGGAAAGGCTAGTTCCCGCACCAATTTGCTTTAAGCTTCGGAAGAAATCGCGTGAAGACGTGAAGGAAATGCCGATGGATTGTTGCCAATATCGAGTTTGAACAGGCCGAGATGCGAGGAATTGGGCGATCGCCCCCGGATCAGGCAGGGGATTTCCGGTAAAGGGTAAGTCCAGGCTTCGACAGGCTGCTTTCCACTCTGGAAAACTGTGATAGGTCGGAAACGAGATGAGAATTTTGCCGCCCGGTTTGAGGGCAGAAATCCAGCGATCTAGCGCAGGCTCAAGCTGCTGAAACCACTGCACGACGAAGCTGCTAATAATCAACGCATAGCTCCTGGAAATGGGTTGCCAAAGTTCGCCGTCAAGGGTTCTGAAGGTCATTTCAGAGGAATGGCTGATCTGAGAAACTTTCTGCTGGCACACGGTGAGCATTGATTGGGATAAGTCAGTAATTTCCAGAGGGCGATCGCCCATCTTCTTTACTAATCCTTGAGTCAAAAAACCCGTACCGCAGCCAAGCTCAATCACATTTCCAGAAGTCAGTTCAGGACGCACTCGATCGAGTTCCTCTAGCAACCAGGCCGCGCATTCTTTTTGCACCAAAGCTGCCTGATCATATTGCTTTGCAGCTTGTCCAAAGGCTTCTTCAATCTGGCATTTTGCATGGGTTTTCTCTAAAGCATTAGCGCTGTTTTCTAAAATCATGCGGGAGGTAGAGAATGAATAGCGGCGATCGCTCGTTCCCAGCAGCGCTCAAAATGCGTTAAATGCAGCAGATGTCCGGCATCGGGAATCGAGATAAACTCCGCCCTCGCCAGCAGATGCGTGGCTTGCTCAGGGGTATCTGGAAATGGAACAATGCGATCGCTCTGTCCATGAAAGGCAATGGCATAAGATGTTTGCGGCAAGTGGTCGAGATTCTGAATCGACTCATCTAACCGTTGCAAATCTTGCAGCAAGAGTGCAGAATTGAGCCGATTTTCGCGAACCCGAAAACTTTCAGAAGGTTCACACCAGGCTGGATCAATCTCGACGGGTGAGAAACACTTTTTGTAGAAGTTTTGCAAGACCAGGCTCGGTGTTTTTTCAAACTGCTGAATCATGATTTGTAGAATGCTTTTTGAGCGATCGCGCGATCGCCCCGACAGCGGATGAAACGATGAAAATCCGCTGAAGACTAGCACTAGATCGGCCTGATGCATCTGCTCAACTGGACAGAGATGCAGCCCATAGGAATGAGCCAGAATCACTTTACGGGAAGGCTGTTGGCTAAAACCGGGCTGATTGGGCAAGCCAAAATAGCCCCGGTCGAATAGTTGCACCTCAACGCCCGCAGTTTTCAACGCCGCCGCCCACGGCTGCCACAGGTCTGCGTCAAACCCCCAGCCGTGATAGGCGATCGCCTCAATGCCGCTGCCCATGCCCGTTCCTCAACGCGCCAATTAATGATCCTAAATGCTGTCTGGTGTGCTGGCTAGAGAGTGCGAGCCGCAGTCGTGCCGTCCCCTGGGGAACCGTTGGTGGGCGAATGGCCGCAGCAAGGATGCCCTGGGTTTCTAGCCATTGAGCCAGGGACAGCGCCCGTTCCGCCTCGCCCAGCATGATAGGAATAATGTGCGTGGAGGATGGCCCGGTGTCGAATCCTGCCGCCCGAAGCTGGTTTCGCAACGTCTCTGCGTGCCGGGTCAACCTCTGGCGATCGCCCTCCAGACTGGGCATCAGCTTCAGCGCAGCGGCGATCGCCCCAATCACACTGGGGGGCAACGCCGTGGTGTAAATAAAGCCGGGGCAGGCGTTGATCAAATAGTCCCGCAGTCGCGCCGAGCAAACCAGGAACGCACCAAACGCACCAAAGGCTTTGCCCAGCGTGCCCATCGCCAGATC
This sequence comes from Thermoleptolyngbya sichuanensis A183, assembly GCF_013177315.1. Taxonomy (NCBI): domain Bacteria; kingdom Bacillati; phylum Cyanobacteriota; class Cyanophyceae; order Oculatellales; family Oculatellaceae; genus Thermoleptolyngbya; species Thermoleptolyngbya sichuanensis. The sequence continues at coordinate 360,430 of NZ_CP053661.1, forward strand.
TACGCCAGGATTGCCCATCGCCAGCCCCATTCCCCCTGCACCCAGCACCCCGATCGCGTGGGCCTCGTCCAGATACAAAATCGCGCCGTAGGTCTGCGCCAGGTGAACAAGCCGATCGACATCCGCGCGATCGCCATCCATGCTGAACACCGTTTCCGACACAATCACGACACGACTGTAGCGCTGATTCACCGCCTGTCGCAGCAGCGATTCCAGATGCTCGTGGTCGTTGTGCCGATAGCGGGTTAGCGTGGCGCGGCTGGCTAGTGCGCCGTTGAGCAAGCTGCTGTGAACTAGGCGATCGCACAAGACCAGCGCATGTCGGTCGAGCAGCGCCCCCAAAACCGTTACATTTGCCTGAAACCCAGAATTGAACAATAGCGCCGCTTCGCGTCCGCAGTCCGCCGCCAACGCCGCCTCTAGCTGCTGGTGAATGTCGAAACTGCCCGTCACCAGCCGCGACGCAGTTGCACCCGTGCCGTAGCGCTGCGTATAGTCCTGGGCAGCGGCAATCAGCACCGGATGTTTGGACAATCCCAAATAGTCATTGGCGCTAAAGTTCACCAAGGTCTTGCCCTGCTTTTGCACATGGACGGCATCGAGCGGCACAACCCCTTGGAGCGATCGCCTCGTTTGCTGGCGCGATCGCCCCTCCAAAAACGCCTCAACAAACGCAAACTTGTCCTCTTGCCCCATTCCCGCCAATCGCCAATATCGTCATGCCTGCCGATTTCAAAGCAGCTCCGTTCTTCGTTCTTCCCTCTTCGTTCTTCCCTCTTCCCTCTTCCTCCTTCCCTCTTCCCCAGAAACTTTGTAGAGTAAAGCAGTAGCCCCAACTGATCGCAGCTTCTCATTCTCCCATCATGGCCGACTGGTTAGATCACACCGTTCAAGTCGAAGTCGAAGCGCCCATCGAGCGGGTGTGGGGACTCTGGTCTGACCTAGAGCAAATGCCCAAGTGGATGAAGTGGATCGACTCAGTGACAATTCAGCCAGATAACCCGGACCTGTCGCGCTGGAAGCTGGCCTCTAGTGGGTTCGAGTTTAGCTGGCAGTCCCGTATCACCAAGCTGGTGCAACACCAGATCATGCAGTGGGAATCGGTGGACGGACTGCCCAACCGGGGCGCAATCCGGTTTTACGATCGGGGCGATCGCAGCGTAGTAAAGCTCACGGTGTCTTACGCGATCCCCGGTATTTTGGGCAAAGTGATGGACAACCTGTTTCTGGGTCGCCTGGTGGAATCGACGCTGCAAGCCGATCTCAACCGATTCCGCGACTACGCGCTACGGGCAGAGTTGTCGAGCTAATCGAAAAAATCTCTGGCGCTAGGCGATATAAGAATTTCGGCGCAAAATCTGCGACGCAAGGTTAGTTCCTAATTCACAAGGACAGAGGGCGGGCAGAGAGCGATCGCGCAAGGTCTGAGCAATGCCTGCTCTGGTTCTTCAAGCAACTCCCTACCAAGCCATCTCTCGTATTAGCTTGCAGGCTCCTGATCCAGCCTCCAGCCGGGAGGGTGCATTTTGAGCAGAAAAAATTTAGAATTGCTCGTATATTCTGTTTAAGTTCTACAAATGTTTGAACGGCTTTGTAGCTTTTGTTATTGATCCGTTATAAAAACAATAGATTCCATAGAATTTCTAAACGTTAAACCCAGTTTTTAATGATGCCTCGGATACTTGTAATCGACGACGACGTTTCCATCTCAGAGCTAGTAGCCGTCAATCTAGAAATGGCTGGATATGACGTGAGCCAGGCCGCAGACGGGGTCAAAGGTCAGGCGTTGGCACTGCAACTGTTGCCCGACCTGATTATGCTCGATCTGATGTTGCCAAAGGTAGACGGCTTTACCGTGTGCCAGCGGCTTCGGCGAGACGAGCGCACAGCCGACATCCCCGTGCTAATGCTCACCGCCCTCAGTCAGACCCAAGACAAGGTGGAAGGTTTCAATGCGGGCGCAGACGACTACCTCACCAAGCCCTTCGAGGTGGAGGAAATGCTGGCGAGAGTCCGCGCCCTCCTGCGCCGCACTGATCGCATTCCCCAGGCAGCAAAGCATACGGAAATCCTGAACTATGGCCCGCTGACGCTGGTGCCAGAGCGGCTAGAAGCTATCTGGTTTGACCAGACCGTAAAGCTCACCCATTTGGAATTCGAGCTACTGCACTGCCTGCTGCAACGGCATGGGCAGACAGTTTCCCCTAGCGAAATTCTGAAGGAAGTCTGGGGTTATGATCCCGACGATGATATTGAGACGATTCGGGTTCATGTCCGGCATCTGCGAACCAAGCTAGAGCCTGATCCCCGCCATCCCCGCTATATCAAAACGGTTTACGGCGCAGGCTACTGTCTGGAGCTTCCAGCCACAGCTGCTTCGGCAGAGACGGCAGAAGTATAGAGACGGTAGACGTACAGATCGTCGTGCATGTCCGGCGCAGGGGTATGAGTGCTGCATCAGCACTCTTGCGTTTTTGGGACGTTGTGAAGCGGGTCTGTCTCAATGCTCCCAAATGGCGCTACGGATAGAATTGCTGGAAGCCCCGCACCGCCTGATTGGTAATCCAAATTCACCAGTTCAAATCTGTCAGTTCAAATTCGCCAGTTCAAATTCGAGAACTAACATAGGCGTTTGTCGATTCTCGGCAAAGCCCCAGCGAATCCGTAAATGCGTCCGGCTTAGCAGTAGGGCGTTACATCTACCCGGCATTCGTCTGCTAGGTAACACAGTGCCCGAAACCGAAGCGCTACAACCTCTTCGTAGACGGGATTGAGCTTACACAGCGGCGGAATCCGAAGAATCGTTTTCCCCAAGACCCGCACCTCTCGCTCGAAGGGACACCGGGCGGGGATCGCCTGACAAATCCGACGGGCCTGAGCTTCACTTGAAATTTCAATATTGTTGAGCCATTGGCGTAGGGGTTGCAATGGCGCACACTGCGGACGCAGCGAGGGTGCAACAAATGCTGTTCTGTAGAGCGTGGCTGGGGGCTGGGGGGCTGTATTGGAGTGACTTGTTGCAGCGTCGTTGGGGAGCCATGTCCAGCTAGAGAGCGCCAGATCCGGGGTTCTGTAATGCGACCAATTCATGTCAATACCTCGCCCTGCAATGGAGGGATGTGACGGTGAGAGAAGGACTTTGCGCTAAGTTTGCGTTAATCCGGTAAGTAAACCGCTAAGTAAACCGCGAGAAGGCAGCAAAAGGAGCGGATAAGAAACTGTTAGTTAACCTTTTCTACAAGCTGTAGAGAGCCGCTACTGCAACCAACCTAACGCTTTATTGATGAAGTTGGGGTAGTGCTGTAGACATTGCAGTGTGAATAATTTACGAGCTTTCTAAGCTACGGCTAGAGGTTGATGGGCACACTGCGATCGCCCTCTGCTGCTCTGCCCTCAGATTGCCCCCTGCCTAATCGAAGGATTCGCGTGGGATTACGGAATTCTGGCAATAATGCGATCGCCCTACTGGGGAATTTACGTGCTTTGTAGGCCGTAAAAATGAAAAACGAAGAACGAAGAACGAAGAGGGAAGAACGAAGAGGGAAGAACGAAGAACGAAACGGAAGAATTGTAAGGGGGTAGGGGGTTCTGGGGTGGGGTAGGGTTGGGATTGGTCAACTGCGGGATCGCACAACGTGGTAGGCTCGTAGGGCGATCGCCCACCAATGTTTCTTGCACGGTTGCTTGCTTTCTCTTCGCTTTCCTGTGCTGGCGTTCTCGCTAACTTACCCACTCACTTTTTTCTGGCATCGATCCCTACCATGCACGCGGACTGGCAGACTGCAAAAAGCTACGAAGATATCCTTTACCACAAGGCAGATGGCATCGCCAAAATCACTATCAACCGCCCCCACAAGCGCAATGCCTTTCGCCCAGAGACGGTTGCCGAACTGTACGATGCCTTTAGCAATGCCCGCGAAGATCCCCGGATTGGGGTGGTGCTGTTGACCGGAGCGGGCCCCCACACGGACGGGAAATACGCCTTTTGCGCGGGCGGGGATCAGAGCGTGCGCGGTCAGGGTGGCTATTTAGATCAAGGCGGCACGCCCCGGCTGAACGTACTGGACTTGCAGCGACTGATCCGCACGATGCCCAAGGTGGTGATTGCTCTCGTGGCGGGCTATGCCATTGGCGGCGGCCATGTCCTCCATGTTGTCTGCGACCTCACCATCGCCGCAGATAACGCTATTTTTGGACAAACTGGGCCCAAGGTCGGCAGTTTTGACGGGGGCTTTGGCGCTAGCTATCTGGCCCGCATTGTTGGACAAAAGAAAGCGAGAGAAATCTGGTATCTCTGCCGCCAGTACACCGCCCAGCAGGCCCTCGATATGGGACTCGTCAACTGTGTTGTGCCTGTGGAGCAGTTGGAAGCCGAGGGGATCGCTTGGGCGCAGGAAATTCTGGAGAAAAGCCCAATCGCCATCCGCTGCCTGAAGTCTGCCTTTAATGCTGATTGTGATGGGCAGGCGGGACTGCAAGAGCTAGCGGGCAATGCAACGCTGCTCTATTACATGACAGAAGAAGGCAGCGAGGGCAAGCAGGCGTTTCTGGAAAAGCGATCGCCCGATTTTCGTCAATATCCCTGGCTACCCTGAACGCAAGCGTTGGAGACATTTGGGGCGATCGCTCGAACATGGAGATCACGCCAACAGCTTTCATCATCGAATCCTGATTAAACTTCCCACTTCAAAGATCCCGAACTAGAATGTGTTTGGGAGCAACGCTCTGAGGAGTAAAGTCGCGTAGTCCAACAGAATTTAACAAACAGGATTTAACAGGCAGAATTCAACAGAACCGACTGAACGAGTTCTTGGCAGAATCGCAAACACCACAGGTACAGGCGCTATAAAGCTCTTGCTCCGAGCTGGCTCAGAGTCTGAATCTAGTGAAAAATTGAGTGGGCAGGGTTTTACCTTCTTACGACTTGGGTTGTGGAGTCTTATCTGCCAGGTAGGTCGCTTTACGAAGTTGGGGTAAAGATGTGGTTGTGAGCGGTGCAGGCTTACGGAATCCGATGGGATCAGGCTGTAGACAGCGGTAGAGTGGGTTCTGAAGTCGAATTAGGTCGCTTTCCTCTTGCATAAGCTGGCTGACCAAGGGATATAGGGATATCGGTTAGGACTGTTCAGGGGTGTCTGCGGCGATCAGATTGAGAGAGCATACTTTTTCACCGAGGGTTGTTTGATCATCCATAGGAATTTATTGATGATCATGCCGAGTGTGACCGGAGATATCTATAGGGCTTTAGAACTAAGCTAGCGTCCTAAAAGTCAGGATTTTCAACCTCTTTTCATACTTTCGCTATAAGCTCCTTTTTCGTAAGAATGTTTTAATATTTAGGACGAGGCAATTGTGTCTCGAATAGCTACAAATACCTAAAAGAAGGTTACGACAATCTAGAATAGTCGAATGTGATGTTATAGAGTGTGGTGATTGGAGGTCGAAGATGTTTTTGCGACTTGCAGAACAGCACCGTCGGTTTGTACATGACCTGGTAATGAATCTCCAGGCATTGGCCATTGTGCTGGAGCGCCAGGGTTACCTCGCATCTTGCTATACCTGCGGCGGTCAGATGAACAGCGCGTCCTTTATGGTGAGTCTGGGCGAGAACCACCTGATCCGCTTTTTGGTGTCAGACTATGGCATTACCTGGACAGAAATGCGCGACGATCGCGAGCTAATGAAGCTCGAAGGCGCGGAGGCAATTAGCCAGCTTCAAGAATTGGCGAACCTCGTAAAGTTCCAGATTAAGCCGTCCGATGGGCATGTTTCGCTGGTACGGGTTTCGGGTGGAGCAGCCTAGGGCAGTCTGCGGGCTATGTGCTCAGGCCTTGACAAAGATGTCGTAAAACGACAGCAGTATTTCCACTACGATCAGCACAACAACGTACCACTCTACGCGCAGGCCGCTGTTGTGCTGGAGTAGATCTAATACTGTTTCTGCTGTACTGGAAATCAGTCCTAGCTTGCGTTCTAGAGCCTGATGGCGATCGCGGATTTCATACTCATTTTCTAAGCGGGCGTAAAGTCGCTCCAGTTCGGGTGCTTCCCAAAGCAGGTCGGGTTTGTCGATAATTTCGACCCGACCCACGATTTTATGCTGAATGGATAACGTCCGTCCGAGCTGCCGCAGGAGCTCTTTGCCCCAGCGCTCATTTTTGGTGGTGCGCTGTAGCCCCGCAGCGAAGGGTTCGATTTGGTCGAAGACGCTAGCTGTGCCCAGTTCGTAGTGTGCCAGCACCACGCTCTTAGCCAGCACATCGGCCACCACTTGCAGCGACTCTACGCTAAATTCTTGCAGCGAGATAATGCCATTTTCCACCTGCCCCGCTCGCGACGGCTCGATCCGGAGGGTCGCTTCCTCGGTTTCAGGCTTGCTGAACGGCTCCTGCACTAAGGGTTTCAAGTTATTTAAAAAAGTGGCTTCCTCAATGGGGTCTAACCCGAATAGCACCACTGCGCCATATTTAAAGAGAACCACACAGCCATCGCTTCCAGCGGCGATCGCCAAGGGTTGCCGTCCGAGGGGTGTGGTTGCTTCTAGCGTTCGCAAGTCGAGGCGCTCTCCAAGAAAAATTGCGCGTCCTTTAACTGCGTCTTTGTCAGGAAATAGTAACTTTTGCATGGGGTGAATTTCAATAGGCTTGTCTTTCTAAACCAGCGCAAGCCGCTACTCACCTTCTTGCTGTCGCATGATTAAAAACCAGAAACGGCTCTGTCCAAAGCGTTGTCTCTCTGGAAGGCGGTGGGTTGCTGGGCTGATCATGCCTGAAAACTAGGGGTGCAATTCCTTGCTGAACCAAAGCGGCTGGACAGCAGAACGTCTCGAATTCTGAGGGAAGCCTGCTGTCTGAGCGCTGAAACTTTATCTTAAACGATCTAAATCAGAGTCGTTTGACGAGGATTGTGCGGATCTGTCTTGTCTAGTCAGTTTTCCCTAAATTCGGTGCAACGGATGAAACGGGGTTCGTTATATTTAGCTGTAAGGTCAGAAATCGCGTGACGCAAGTCGAAAATTTCCTGGAGGTATGCCCTTATGCTGGGTTCTGGAAAACCATCCCGCTCGTCCCGACGCCGCATGAAACGGCGATCTGGGCAGGGTGGAACTCAGCCTTTGGGGTCTGTGCCGCCGGCCGCAGGCAGTCGATCGCAATCGGGCGATCGCTCGGCTACAAATCAGGCTCCTCGTTCGGGACATATACTGGCGCGATCGCCCCGGCCCATCTCCCCCCGCGCCTCCTATTCGGCCCAGCCACCGCTGAACTTACGCAACGTCCTGGATCATTCAGAGCGATCGCCCGCTGCTGGCAACGGTCGCCAATCGTCTGAACGGTCGAATCCGCCATCTCTGGCGCTGATCCAACCCCAGCCTCGCTCACTTTCTCCGAATGGGAATCGGCCTGATGCGGCGAGACGACCTGAGCGTCCAGTGGCGCTGGCTCCCCGACCGATGGGGCGATCGCGCTCGACTCCCCGACGGGGACGCGCCCATCCCCCAGCCTCCGCTTCGCCACTACTCTATGCGACTCGCCTGATCATTCTGGGCGTGGGCATTGGGGCAATCGTCGGCACTAGCCTTTCTGTCTGGAATCCGACAATCCGGGCCCAGGACACCACAGCCGCCAGCCTGGCCGCCAGTCCTACCCACGCCCCCAGCCCCACGCCAACTCCTGGCTTTCGCGGTGATCTTGTGCCTGCCAATCCGTCTTCTGCGATTATGAAGCTGCGTCTGGGGCAGCCGATTGCGCCGCTCACGACCACGCTACAGTCGCTTGTGGCTCAGGCTGGGCTGTCGGCTGGCGTGTTTGTGGTGGATTTGGACACTGGGGACTATGTGGACTTGAACGGCAGCACCGTCTATCCAGCCGCCAGCACGATCAAAACCCCCATTCTGGTTGCCTTTTTGCAAGATGTCGATCGGCAGCGGGTGCGCCTGGATGAGGCTCTGACCTTGCAAACGATTGATATCACAGACGGCTCCGGTGAAATTCAGTTTATGGAAGTGGGCAGCCAGCTTAGCGCTCTGGATACCGCGACCAAAATGATCACTATTAGCGACAATACGGCTACAAACATGGTGATTCACAAGCTGGGCGGACTGACCGCACTCAATAGCCGATTTCGCGATTGGGGCATGAGCCACACCGTGCTGAATAATCTCTTGGCGGATTTGCAAGGCACGAACACCACCAGCGCCCGCGATTTGTCGCTGCTCCTAACAGCCGTGATCCAGGGAGATTTGCTGTCGCTGCGATCGCGCGATCGCCTGCTCGACATCATGCGCTCCACAGTGAACAACAGCCTCTTGGCGGCAACTCTCGGGCCGGACGCAAAAATCGCCCACAAAACTGGCAACATCGACAGTCTTTCGGGCGATAGCGGGATTGTAGATATGCCCAACGGCAAGCGCTACGTGATTACCGCCTTGGTGCAGCGGTCGGGCGATGCTGGGTCGGCGGCGCAGCTCATTCAGCAAATTTCTCAGGCAACCTATCAATACTTTGCTCAGCCCCCTGCTGTGGCTATCCCGCCCAATGTGCCGGATTCTACGGCTAATCCCGACACCGCGCCTTCGAGCCAGGATCCTAGCGCCTCTGATCCCGCACAGCAGCCAACTCTTTAGTGACTCAGCCAGCAGGTTGGTGGAAAAAAGCACGTATCCTGCACTCCATCTATCCACTGCTGAGCAATCATTAGAAGAATCTATACATTCCTGCTCTGCGATCGCCCGTGTGCGTCAGCTTCAGACCGACGCACGCCATCCCCTGCAATGTATCGGATCTCGCACGGATCAGATCTCCAATTGCTGCTGACCGACAGACCTATCGGGCGATCGCCAACTTCCGCTTTCCCTATGCCCAGCGTTGTTCTCGTTAATCCCCAGATTCCCCCAAACACGGGCAATATTGCCCGCACCTGCGCCGCCACCTGTACACCACTGCATCTGGTTGGCCCCTTAGGCTTTGAAATTAGCGATCGCTATCTCAAGCGGGCGGGGCTGGATTACTGGAAATACGTAGACCTCTACTATCATTCTGACCTGCAAGCATTCCAGCGCTCCCATGCCCAGCAGGGAGGACGATGGATCGGCTTCAGCACTTCAGGGTTATGTAGCTATACAAAGTTTCAGTATCGAGATGACGATTGGCTGTTGTTTGGCTGTGAAACGACAGGTCTACCGGCCAACGTATTAGCTGCCTGCCACACTGTCGTCAAAATTCCAATGGCTCAACCCAGTGTTCGCAGCCTCAATCTCTCAGTCAGCGCTGCTTTGGGGCTTTTCGAAGCGCGTCGCCAGCTTGGGCTTTTAGACTAGCCCCGCCTCAAAGCTGACTCAGGAACAGCCTGATTCTCCTGTTCCTCAGGAAAACGCTCACTCCATATCTATATATATATGGAATGGAACTTCCTCAGGCGAGTAATTTTCTTCGGAAAGCTTATTTCAGATGCAGTGGCTCTAGAGTAAATGCCCAGTAAATGCCCAGTAAATGCCCAGGCTTTCGTGCCTGAGCGCTAAATTTGGGCTGAATTGAGGGGATATAGGGGCAATATGGGGGCGATCGCCCTCAAATCCCAGCGCCTGGAATCTAACCCAACTGAGAAATTTTTGAGAACTCGCTCTGCTGCGAGCGATCCTCCCAACACTGCTGATCAGACTGCCCTAATCCAGCCGCAAAAAAATCAGATCAACTCAAATCAAGCGCTTGGCTTGAAGGATACGCAATAGAAGTCAGTAACCTGGAATACGAAAGAATAGGGTCTGCCATAAGAAATCCCAATCTGCGAAGTGAGCCTTACAAGCCCTCACCCGGGCGCAATTTGGTCACTCGACGAAGCTTGGCATCGGTACTAAAAACCGGAGAAAAGTGGGTAGTGTTTCTCCAGTTCGTCAACCGTGAAATCCTTGGATCTTCCCTTGTAGATTTGGAAGCTCGAAAGGACAATCGGTTGAAAATTAGAAATCCTAATTACGCAAAAGTGTTCCTAGATTCTTACCAAAACCAGTGACCAAAACTCTCTTCTGACAAGGCGTTTGAGCTTTTCGCAAGGTCTCTTATGTGAAGATAGAAAGCTGTGATTTATTTTTCTATTTAAGGATTAATGCAGTTACCCTGTTAACAGCTAGTCTTTTTTGAAGAACTGGTGTAAGCTCATCGGTTGTTCTGGGAGTCAGGTGGTAAACGGTTTTTTGTTTAAGCTAGACGTTTGAATGCCTCGACAGGGGTAGTTTGAGCACAGGTTTATTCAAGAGTGTTGATTTTTTTGAAGACTGGTGTAAGCTTGTCTAAGCAAAAAGCTTAAGGTAATCTTACCTAGTTGTAAGGCGCGTCAGTGATTAGAACCGCCGTCGGTCTGTGACTTCGGTCACTTCATCCGTGTCAACTTGATTCCAACGACTGGTTCCCTTTGAGGACAGTTGAACGCCGCTCAACAGGAGGTTGTTCTTTGAGACGAGCATTTCCGCAGAAGGTTAAGCCTGTTTCCTGTTATTCGTCTGACTATGCAGCCGAGGCAGGGCAGCCCAAGCAGAACCCCCGAGAGGTTAGCCGTAAGGCTCGCACTTCTGCCGCCATGCTTGGGTTAGCGCTCTCGATGGGCGCTTCTAGCTTGTTACTCCCAAGGCACAGCGATCAGGCGACCGCAGCCGAACCGAACTCCGTTGAGTCCGAAGTTTCTACAGGCTTGTCGGTTCCCCAAACTGATTCTCTGGATTCCCCCCTCGCCAGCCCTGGGATAGACGAAGTAGCTCCCACTGCTCCGTCTGCCCCTGTCAAGGCTTCATCGTCCTCGACGTATTCTGGGGCAATGTTCACCCACCGGGTTCGATCCGGACAGACGCTTTACAAGATCGCTCGTTATTACCGGGTTCCCGTTAGAACGCTTGCCGAAGTTAATGGTCTCTCTTTGGATTCTGTGCTTCGGGTCGGGCAAGCAATTCGAGTTCCGGGCCACCAAAGAGCAGAGTCGGCTAGCGTCTCAAGGGTTGCGCCTGAGCATACTCCGCAGCTAGTCCCCGGCGTAGAGCCTTCACCGCTTGTAGCAGATACGCCTACTTCATCTTCAGCAGGCGTTTTAGACGAGCAGGCAGCGCCATCCGAGGTGGCAGATATTTCGGAGGAAATTCGCACCTCAGACCGTCCCCTCCGCTACGCCAGCCTCGAAAACCTCCGCCAGCGCCGAGAGCGTTTGCGTAGCGTGTTGGCAAGCCAACAATTGCAGTCGTCGGCTGAACCCTCTAGCTTGTCTAAGGGTGATGCTACTCCTTCTGTCCGTGTTCAGGGCAATGGCCGAAGCAGCGCTCTGGAAGCAGATGAGAAGCAATTGGTTTCGCCTCCCTCGTCTTATGGACTAGCCGCTTCGGGTGATGTTGAGCGGAGTTTGACGGCGGTGTTACCTGCTGGCGGTAGTGTCCTGTATCGCGTTAAGCCAGGGGACACCTTGGGGGCGATCGCCCTTGCCTACGACGTTCCTCAAAGCGTTTTGGTTGCAGCGAACGGCTTGGACAATCCCCATCAACTGCAAGTTAACCAGGTTCTTGCAGTTCCATCTGGCTCTGCAACGCTGGAGACTTCTTTCAGTGCTTTGAGTCAGCCTGCTGGCGATGTCTCTCTCAATCTAGAGCAGCCTGTGTTGCTGGCTCATCGCGTTTCTGCTGGAGAAACCATTGAGCAAATTGCGAGCGCCTACGGCGTATCGAAAGATGCTGTTGTAGAAGCCAGCGGTCTGCAAGATCCAGATGTAATTCAGATTGGTCAAGTCATTGCAGTTCCTGCCGAGTCGTCTGAGCTAGTATCATCGGCCCGTCGCCAGTCTTCGGTCGTGCTGCCTCCGGCCGATTCTCGTCAGGTTGACGGGGCTTCTACGATGTTTGAGCCGTCTGATGCGGTGCCCACGGTGGCTACTGGCAGTTCTGTTCTGTTTGCGACTGAGTTTGTTGGGGTTGGGGGTGTTGCTCCTGCCCGGAGCGAAGCGGTACGTTCTGAGGTTTACCGACCCGGAGCAACTGAGGTGGCAGCAGTCGTATTGCCTGCTCAAAATCCTAGCCGCACCTTCGAGCATTTGCATCGACTGATCAACGATGTTTCGCCTTTGCGATCGTCAGAGCCTTTAGAGCAACCAGGTTTAGATGGTCAACCTAGTAAGTTCGGTCAGGACAATCAGCCGTCTGTGGTAGCAGCGCTCACTTTGAGAAGCGTTGGCTCGGCTCAAGACTTGGGCGATCGCTTTGTACCTTCTGTACCCACAGTTGAACCTGTTCTAGAGGCTCTCCCGCATCTAACTCAGCCTCAACCTGAGGTCGTGTCTGAGTTAGATGCGGGAGAGTTTGCGGTAAAACCGGGAGCCTTAGATTCCTCTAATCCTTCTGCTGGCGCTGAGCCTGAGCTAGTGGCTGCTGCTCCTGCTAGCGAATCTGCTCCTGCTGCCAGCAGCGGACAGCTTGTGGCAGTTGCCCCCCTCGGGTCAGAAAGCTATGAGCCTCTTCTAGAGCCGCTGGTGGGTCGCATGGTTTCTCCTGAGCTACCTGCGCTGTCTCAGATGGATGCGTTTTTGCCAGAGGGAACTCCCGTTTCAAACGGTTTCATCTGGCCAGCGCGTGGAGTTCTGACCTCTGGATTTGGCTGGCGCTGGGGACGGATGCACCGGGGAATCGACATCGCAGCACCCGTTGGCACACCCATTGTGGCGGCGGCCGCTGGAGTCGTTGAGTTTTCCGGTTGGAACTCTGGTGGCTATGGCTACATGATTGACATTCGTCATGCGGATGGCACCCGCACTCGCTATGCCCACAATAGCCGTCTACTGGTGCGCGTTGGGGATCGAGTGGATCAAGGTCAGCATATCGCGGCGATGGGTAGCACGGGCTTTAGCACTGGGCCCCACGTCCACTTCGAGATCCATGTCCCGAACCAGGGTACGGTTAATCCGATGTCTCTCTTGGCGCGTCGATAGTCGGGTTCGAGAACTGGATATCCCAAAAAGATTCAAGGGGTCGCTTTTGCAGCCATTTGCGAAGCGACTCTTTTGTCTGGAACGCAGCGTTCGGAACGCTGTGGATTGGACTATGCTTGAGTTTTGAATGGAGGGCTGAGCATTCGCGATTAGGAAAGCCAATTTGCAGCTCCCATCTGCCCTTGTCCCTTTAACGGTATGCGGGCGATCGCCCGATTTTCTTTTGGGCTTGGCTTTTACTTTGATGCTTTTTTAGGGAATATTGACCACAGCACCGCGACGCAGAGGATGGATTCACTATGCCCAGAACACCGAGCGAATTTGCTGTTCACCTGTTGATGGACGGTGGACATCGAGAAGAAGTTCGTTTTTCAACGATTCAAGACTTTCAGAAATGGTACAGTGGCGAACTAGTTCCCAAAGCCACCTCGGATGACTTTATCAGCGTGCCGATCAAAAACATCCAGGGCGAGTATATGGTTGTCCGCCCCTCCAAGGTTTTGGCGCTGCGTGTCGAGCCGATTTTCTCTGGCAGCGTTGATCGATATTAAACCGATATCAAGCAAGATTAAGCCAGTATCAAGCAAGGTTAGGGCGATGCAATTCGAGTCGGCGATCGCCCTCTCTGCCCTGCCTGACCCGCCTTAATTGAGGCCCAAGTTAGGTGAATGTGAAAGAGTTGTAGGTCGAAGAGTTGTAGGTCGTCGCCGTTCCCACACTTCTAATGATGGGTTAAGCCTCTTCCTGAGGCTTTTCGGCAGAACTGGGCGATGCGTTGTATAGCGCATCGAGCTGTTCGCGGGCATCTTCAACCGAAATCGATCGCATCACCAAATACGGCTCGTTAATCAGGTTTCCCGTGTCGTCCAGCAGTTCTGGATGAGAGGTAGACTGAAGGCGACTGGAGCGATAGGGCTGTGCCGGGGGTGCATAGACACGCTGCGACTCTATACCCAGCGTCATCAGGCTGCGGATCAAGTTGCTGACTGCCAGCAGCGCCAGGATCGTAAAGGCAACGACATAAAGCAGATGTAGCATAGTGCTTTCCTTCTAAATTGCGTAACCCCGCCAACCTGAACTGTTGGCATTAGTTTTGAAAGTTTTGAGCAGTCAGAGCAATTAACCCGTCGAGCAACTTAAGTTGAATCGTCAGATGCTTAACAAGCAGACACAAACTTCTCAGGTTCTCTCATAATTGCAGTACACCATTGCAGCACACCAACGACGCTCAGAATATAAGTGCATTCAGACCCGTCTCCACTGCCGAGGAATCGCTCAGCGAAATCCTCAAGGCTCTGAGTCTTGCGACTGAATCCGCTCTAGACGAAAACGACTCGAAACCTGCCAACACTCCGTTACCAGCGAGTGCCAGGGAACCATGACGGCTGCCTCTACACCCACCTTCCCATCTGTTGCCCTAAGGAGCAGTTGGGCCGTTTGCACCTCTCGCTGAGCTTGCAAAACTCGCGCTAATAAATCTGCCTGTTGCTCATTGCTGAGAAACGAAATGGGCTGGGATTCTAGCAGGGTTTGCGATCGCTCAAACCAATACTGAAAGTCCTCTAGCAAAGGCTCTAATAGGGCTTTCAGCAAATCGGGTTCCGGTGTACTTGAACCAGACATAGAGGGTTAACTGTATATAACTTTATCCTGTAATCTTAACGTGATTTACGTTTCGCAACAATTTTTGACACATAAAGTCAGACCCGCCCGATCGAATTTACAACCGGACGGGGCTTGCTTGCGTTTAGGTCAGGGGATTAGCTTTGGGGGATTAACCCGGAAGGCTAAGCCTGGGCTGCTCCAGTCGAAATCAGCGCCACATCGATGTAATCTTCACCGGGCTGGCTGATCTCGACGCGCAGCCCTGGGCCAAAAAATCGCTCAATCTTTTCCCGCTTGCTGTTCCATTTTTCCAGCGAAACATATTCAGACTCGAATTCCAGAACGAGTGCATAGGCTCCGTCTCGATCTTCTTCCCGTAGGGCGACCAGCACCGGGCGCTCATCGTCCGTCGGCTCTAGCCCCAGGCTCTCTAGCGAACTATCGAGATGCGCTGACTGCCCGTAGCGATAGCGAGTCACGTCCTTGCGAATCTGATGCTGGGTTTCGGTTGCTTGCTGATCGCGCAGCGCCAAGGCAGCAGCCGAAGGCGGCTGAGAGTATGGAACTGGGGTCAACTCGGAAATTTTCAGCGCCAGCCCGCCCAACAGCAGGGGGATTCCGTAGAAAAACCCTACCAAATTGAGCGTGGCGCTGCTGGAAAAATAGGCAATGAAGCCTACCACGGTAAGCAAACCGCCCACGACCAGTCCGACCGTCCCTAGCGAAATACGTCCAAGCATAGCCACCACAGATGAAAGGGTTGTTAACAATTATTCAACATTGTTGGAAGGGTTTGATAGGATGAAGCTTGTGTCTAGCTGAACGAAAGTTGTTTCGGAGTTTTCGGAGTTTATTGAGGAGTTTATTTCCCATGCTGGATGCTCAAGTTTTGCGCGATCGCCTCAAGTTTCTGATGAGCAAGCGCGACTCACTCGTGCGCCTGCTAGAGCAGCCAGATTTGGGGACGCTGCGGATCGATGTTAACCAGGCGCTAGAAGAGCTAGACGACCTGATTGATGAGTTTAAGCGCACCTTTCCCGACGCTGAACTGAGCTAGGGCGTGCTTTAAAACCCTTCGATCCCCTGCTTGACTGACAAAACTAAGAAGCTGGAATACGGCTGAGGACAGTGAATTCACGCTTTAGGGAGTCATCGTGTTGTCGCCTTGATGCGATGGCAGGTTGAGGGTCAGGTGAACAGGAGAGGAACTGATAAACGTGAATCTTCCACTGGTGAGTGATAGCCAGCCGAATCCAATTCCAGCCCAGCTTGAGATAACTCATGCCGCGCTTCCAGTGAGCATCGACTTGGCGACGCTTGCCGGATGCGACCACTTGCACCCCTTGGAGAACTAAGAACAGCATCGTCAAGGCGATTACCCCACACAACTGGGAAAGGGCAACCTTGTCTCTGAGTCTGGAGGCTTCGAGATTAAACCCGTTGGACTTCAAATCCAAAAACGACTCCTCCACCTGAAATCTCAGTCGATATTGGGCAAACGTCTGCAAGTTCGTCGGCTCATCACTCACAATTGTCCAATTCTCGCTGCTGAGTTTGTCGTGGGCAAAGGCAAGGTAAACATTGTCGTAGGGCTTTGTTCTACCCACCGACACTGCAGGCGTAAAGTAAGCTTGTCCTGGTTGCAATTGAACCGACGATACCTGGCGCCACTGCCCTTGGTGCTGAAATTGGAAGGAGCGTTTGATGCGGATGCGGAAATGCCAACCCAGATTCTCCCGGAGGTATTTCATCAACTTGCCATCGGCAAACCCTCGGTCTGCCAAAAGGACAATCGCGACACCCTCGGGCATCAGCCGTTGCGCTTGCCGCAGTACCCGTTGAATCGTCCACAACCTGACGGTGCTGCTTGATTGCGCCACCACTTTCCAAGCGACCGGAACCGTTCTTCCTCGGTACACCACTGCGACCCAGACGATGCAGAAACAATTCCATACGACCGTTGTATCGAGGCTTAAGTAGAGTCGTTGGGTCTGCCAGTTGGACAGAGCCTGCCCAATCAGCGCATGATGAGCGGACGCGACATTGATCCGCCGATTCGACAACCAGCGGCGAAACCGGCGTTGGTGGGATTGAGCCATTTGAGCGCGACTCCTCACATACACCCCAAATCCATTGAGATGAACGTTTTGGCTTCCAATCATGCCAATGATCATCCAGCACAGTGTTTGCAGATGGCGAGCATCCTGCCACTGAATGTCGCATTGACGCAGAAAATCATTCAACGCATCATAAAGACGGGAAGTCGGTGACATTGATTTGACTGGTTTGTGTGGTTACTTCTCAGCCTAAATCATGCTCTGCTTCCCGCATGGCTTTCGTTCCAGCTTTAACCTGTTTTGTCAGTCAAGCAGCTTCGATCCCCCCTAGCCCCCCTTAAAAAGGGGGGGAACCGAGCCGAACCACTCCGGAAGTCCCCTTTATTAAGGGGGATTTAGGGGGATCAACTCAAGGCAATCAACAACCTAGAAAGTTTTAAGACACTGCCTAGGGCTAGTTTCCAAGCTTCGGCTTTTAACACGTCAGCCCACTTAGCGCGTCTTGCAAGAACCCATTCCTCCTACCTGTTCTAACGTTACGCACGACTGTCATCATGACCGACACTTATAGGGTTGAAATTCTTCACCAGGGAAACTCCCACACGATTACGGTTTCAGCAGATGAAACCGTGCTTGCTGCTGCTGCCGCTGCCGGACTGGAGCTGCCGTCCTCCTGCAATGCGGGGGTTTGCACAACCTGTGCCGCGCAATTGCTATCGGGCACGGTGGAGCAGGGCGACGGCATGGGCATTAGCCCGGAACTGCAAGCTCAGGGGTTTGCGCTGCTCTGTGTTGCCTATCCGCGATCGGATTTGAAACTGGAGACGGAGAAGGAAGATACAGTATATGAATTGCAGTTTGGTCAGTTCCAAAAATAGGGATTGAGCATCGGCATCAGAAACCGAGAGTCAGGATTTAGCGGACTGGGGCTGGCAATGAGGCTTGAGTTGGTAGCGATCGAAGTTCATCTGGGCGACGAGTTGGGCGAGTTGCAGACGGCGATCGCCCAAGCTCTGCTGGCCTACGGTGAGCCGCTGCGGTGGGCGGTGACGCGGGTGGAGGGCGATTCGCGAAGCAATCCCTACGGGAATCGCCAGCTTGCCCACGTCGAGGCGGTTGTAATTGTCCCGTCATGACTTTTAAATCCTTTTAGTTTAGATAGCTTAGACAGAATTTTCGACAGGAATTGATCGATCACAACCATTGATTTACAAGTGATCTACAAGCATCGATCAATTACAAATTGACACAAATTGACGCACGACGGGGTGGCGGTCATGATTGGGCAACAGGCGCAGGACTCTCCAATTCCTTTAGATCAGATCCACTATAACGAGGCGGGGCTGGTGCCAGCTATTGTGCAGGACTATCTGGATGGCACGGTGCTGATGATGGCGTGGATGAACCGCGAGTCGCTGCAAAAAACTATCGAAACGGGCGAAACTTGGTTTTGGAGCCGTTCTCGCGCCGAGTTGTGGCACAAAGGCGCAACCTCTGGGCATCTACAACACGTCAAGGCGCTGCGATATGACTGCGACAGCGATGCGCTGCTGGTGAGCGTGGAACAGGTGGGCGACGTTGCCTGCCATACCGGGGAGCGCAGTTGTTTTCATCAAATCGACGGGGCGATCGCCCCTCCGCCCGCTGATACGCTGTCGCAGGTGTTTGAGGTGATTTGCGATCGCCGCGATCATCCCAACCCAGACTCTTACACCTGCAAGCTGTTGGCAGGTGGGGACAACAAAATTCTCAAAAAGATTGGCGAGGAGGCCGCTGAAGTGGTGATGGCCTGCAAAGATGACGACCCAGGAGCGATCGCCGGAGAAGTAGCCGACCTGTTCTACCATACGCTGGTTGCCCTGGCCCACCATAACGTAGATCTGCGAGCGGTGTATCAAAAATTGCAGGAACGCCGCCGCTAAATCGCGTACTCTAAATCGCGTACTAAGGCAGCCGTGGATTCCCCACATCACCCTAGCGCCCCACATCACTCCGGCGGTAGTGTCGTCCTTCCTGGCGAATCCGGTTATCCAAATATTGCAGCGTCAAGATGGAAGGTAGAATGCTGGCGGCGCAGGCGATCCAGAAACCGTGTGCGAGTTGAGCCGTGCCATCCATCGCCCAACCACCCAGAACCGGGCCAATGAAGTAGCCCGCTGCCCAGCAGAGTGAATTGACCGAAAGATACACTCCACGCAATTCTGCTGGAGCCAGCGCAACGACGAGCGAGGCGGCTCCTGGGGTATAGGCAGCCGTGGCGATCGCCATCAGCACCAGCGCCAGCACTGCCCAGCCCAGCGGCATCACTCGCGCTATACCCGTCGCCCAAACTAGCCCAAACCCCGCGCCCCAAAACATCGCCGACACGATCAGCATTTGCGGCTGAGTTAGTCCTTGCAGCTTGCGAATCACCGGAAGCTGCGTCAGTGCTGTCAGCGCCACATAGCTCGAAAACAAAACGCTAATGGTGCTGGTGGAAAATCCGCGTCCCGCCGCAGTCGGCACAAAGTTGGCGAAGTAAAGCGGCAAGGCGCTGTTGAGCAACGCCAGATAGGTGGTGAACAGCGTACACACCACGGTAAAAATCAGCAGACTGCCGTCGCTGAGGGCCTGCTTCCAGCTTTTCAGCATGGACTGATGCGCCTGGGCGGGATTGCGGGTTTCGGCGATCGCCCGATACACAATCCCAAAAAAGATGACGTAGGACATTGCGTCGATCACAAACAGCGCTCGATAGGAACCCGTTGCTGCAATCAGCCCGCCGCCCAGCGCCACGCCCACGCCCAGCCCCAGACTGTCGCCCAGCCGCGCCAGCGCGTAGGCTTCGTTTCGCTGGTCGATGGTGGTCAAATCTGCGACGACCGTTTCGGTGGCTGGCCAATATAGCCCAATCCCCAGTCCCATCAGCAGGTTGCCGATCAGGAAGGTGGGGAAGTCGAATGTGACCGCCAGAATGGCCGAAGCCGCTGCCGACACCGCTGCCGACAGGAGCAGCGTCCGCCGTCGCCCAATCTTTGGGGAATCGGCAAACGACCCGCCCAAGACGCGCCCTAGCACTCCGGCGATCGCCCCGACCCCCAGCCCCACGCCCACCAGCGTCGCCGACAGCCCCACCCGGTTTACAAAGAAAATCGGCGCATAGAACAGCGTGAATCCGGTTCCCACCTGCGACAGCAGCCGCCCCGCAATCAAAATCCACACCCGAAAATCCAGATCCGGCAACCACCCCGCCAGTTTTCGTGCCAACACTCTCTCCACCGCATTTATCAAGAACCTCTGTAGTGTAGGGTTCCCCACCAAGGGGATGCATCCCCTGCTTGGCGGAAGTGATGGAGGTTGGAGATGGCGCTTAGAGCGGCCTCCCGGTTATCCCATCATGCCTTCCCGCTGTCTTCGCCTTCCCGCGCCCGCCGCTCTCGGATCTCCCGGGCCCGCTGCTGGAGGTCTTTGAAGTAGCTGCTTTCGGTGATTTCGGCGACTTGGCGGGCGCGTTTTTCCTGGTCGATTTCGACGGTGGGCTTGATCACGCCCTGCACTTTTTCTTTCATTTGCTCGAACAGGGCTTCGGTGTAGCCACCTTTGGTGGCGCGATCCAGGATGACGACGGCAAGGGCCGTACTGAGGAGGGCGATCGCCGCTGGCGCAAGGGGCACCCAACCGCCCTGCAGAAACAGCAGGTACGACAATCCCGCCAGCACCAGCACCGCCACGCCCTCAGCAATCAGGAACCAGTGGGCTTTGGTAATCAACCAGGCGATCGCCCCGCCCACCAGCGACCAGCCCAGCATCCAGAGCATTTCCACTGCCAGCGGCCAATACCACACCAGGGCCCGCTCTCCCTTGGCCGCGCTGACCAAATGGCTGGCAATTTGGGCATGGAGGATCGCACCAGGGGTGGGTTCGCCGCCGTCGCGGTCGCCGCTGTAGGGCGTTTGAAACAGGTCTTTCTTGATACTAGAGGTATAGCCGATGATGACCATGCGATCTCGGATCAGATCAGGGGGCACCTGGTGTTGCAATACCTCCATCAGGCTGACTACGGGCGCGGCATGTTGCGCCGAGCGATAGCGCAGCATAATCTGATAGTCCGTCGCGCCTGTACGCCGATACCCTGCGGTCTGTCCTGCTGCCAGGGGTTTCAGCAATGCCTGACCCAACTGAATTTCGCCGTTGGGGGCAGGAGCAGCGGTAATATTCTCGTCCTGCAAGTAAAACAGCGCCATTGACAAGCCCAGAGAGACCAGCGGATTGTCGGCGGCGGGCGTGTTGCAGCGGTGTGCCGTTTCCTGGGGCAGCCGCAGCGGATCGGTAATCACCAAGCTGGCGCGGCGGATTATGCCCCTGGGGTCGAAGGGCAGGTCGGCAAAGGCTACCCGTTCGTCGGGCACACTGGGGGGCGGCGCAAGGCTGGGTTCACTGGCTTTGGTGAGGGTGCAGGCAGCAAGGATGCGATCGCTCTGTTGCAGCACGCGCAGCAGTTCCTCTCGCCCTTCGCCCACAGGCAAGTCGCGCCCCACATCCAGCGCAATCACGCGCGGTTCCCCCTGCTCCAGATTTTGCAATGCTTCTGCCAGTGTGCCGTCGTGGATATCGGGCTGGCTCAGCGATTGAATATCCTGGTCGGAAATGCCCACCACCAGCAGCCGCTCATCGGGCCCCAGATCGGGCGATCGCCGCACCAGCGCATCGTAGGTGTCTAACTCGGTGCTTTGCAACAGCCCCAACTGACGCACCGCCACAACTGCTCCCGTCACGACTAAACTTGCCACACCCAGCGTCGCCGCCAGTGCCCGTAGCGCCTTCAGCCGTTTGCGCGTTGAACCCGAAAGGCGATCGCCCGATGGAGGAGTCATGGTACATGCAGCAAGGGAACTGCCTCTCATCCTAGGGCGGAGTCTAGGGGACAAGCGCCAGAGATCAGAGAAAATTCTGAATTGAGGCCCAACGTCCTGCCAAACGGAATGGGCAAAGCCCGCATTTGGCGGAGAAAACCACACTTGGGCTGGCTAGAAAGCCGTCTCCAGGAGCACTGCCATTTTTTGCAGAATGAATTTGCAGAATGAATGCGAATTGCCGGGGCGGATTGCGAACCCGCGAACCGCCACCCTGCAAACCATACGCCCTGCACCCTGCGAAACCCTATTGCACCCAAGGCAAGAATGACGATGAATCTGGATCACAATCAAAACCAACCGGAATTTTGGGACGGACATGGCTGCGCCCTGTGCGAAACGGAGCAATTTTCAGAAGCCGTGGCAGCCTTTGACCGGGCGATCGCCCTCGACCCCAGCTATTGCAAAGCCTGGAACAACCGTGGCAATGCCCTGTGCGGTCTGAAGCGCTACGCCGAAGCGCTGGATTCCTACGACCGCGCCGTGGCGATGCAGCCCGACTATCATCAAACCTGGTTTAACCGGGGGCTGCTATTTGCCGAAATGCAGGCCTACGGCAACGCGCTGGAAAACTTTGAGCAGGCGATCGCCCTCAGCCCCGATCCGCGCTATCTCCACGCCCGCGAAGACATCTGGCTCAAGCGCAAACTGATCTCGGCATAAGTAAGAAAAGACCCCCTAATCAAAGTCCCCCTTAGCCAAGGGGGATTTAAGGGGGATTGGCTCAAACGCGCTACGACTCGATAACGGTAGCTTACTCGGTCTTGAGAGTCCATCAAGACTTGAGGGGTCATGGGCGGGTTCTCCGGAATCCCTGTTGCCTGATGCGTATTAGTCCCCGTAGTGCTTTCCGGCTCGATTTCCAGCACGAAGCATCTATCCCTTGACCAAAAACTCTGAACCTGGCGATTTGCCGCTGGAGGCTCCTGAGATGAAGCATTTTGCCGTGTTGCTGTCTCTGTTGCGCGATCGCCCAGATTTTATCGACGATATTCGCCGCAATTTCAAAGTCGAGCGCAAAAGCGTATCGCTGCTGATTTCAAGCTGCTTCTTTTTCGCAATTTATGGTGCCATTATCGGCTCCTCCAGCAGTTGGATGCAGATGATTGCATCGGCGATTAAACTGCCCGCGCTGTATTTGCTGACGCTGGCTATCTGTCTGCCAACGCTGTTTTTCTTTGATGTGCTGTTTGGTTCGCGGCTGAAATTTAGCCAGTACGTGGCGCTGTTGATGACGGCAATGGCGACCATCAGCGTGCTGCTGTTTAGCTTTGCGCCGATTACGCTATTTTTCCTGATTTCGGTTCATGACTATACCTTTTTCCAACTGCTGAATGTTGGCATCTTTGGGCTGACTGGGCTGGTAGGGATACGGCTGTTTTATCACGGAATGCGATCGCTTGCAGAGCAGGATGCGATTAGACTCCAGCCAGAGGGGCTGCCCAAGGGCGAACTGCCCGATTATGATCCCTATTACAAATCAGGTGAACTAGATAAGATAGACGAACTGGACGAAGCGGGCGATCGCCCTGCCCAATTCCGAGACTTTGCGCCACCGGATGATGTGCGGGTTTCTGCCAAACACAGCAGCCTGGCTACCCAAAATAACAGCGACCTGCTCAACACCCGCCTCAAGTTGCTCCGCTTCTGGCTGGTGTTGTATGCATTGGTGGGTAGTCAGTTGGGCTGGACGCTTCGACCCTTCTTTGGCGCACCGGGTCAAGCGTTTCAGTTGTTCCGCCAGATCGAGGGCAACTTTTACAGCGCAGTCTTTAACATAATTCTTAATTTCCTCGGCTTCTAGCGCGTGGCTTCTGGCTCAATGCTTGCATTAACCCTCGACCCCTGGCACTATGCCTTCTCTGACAAACCTCCGGATTACCGAGGATGAACTCGAACGCCTGACGGGGCTGGATATTAGCGACACGTTTATGGGGCGGGCGATTCGTCCGTCGGTGCTGCGGTCGCGGCGACGGCTGCGATCGCTCTTGATGAGCGAAGTGCTAACGCTGGGGCTATCCATTATTTTTTGCCTGCCTGTCAGTTTGGTGATTGCTCGAAATCTGCCGGGGTTCACCGGAGAAGATCTGGGTAAATTCCTGGCGATTTCTCTGGGAATTGCCGTAGGCTTGTTTGCGCTGTGGAATGGCTATCTCTGGCGGCAGGGAAAGCAGTTGAGCCAGCTTTCGCATTTGCTCGATCAAGTCGATCGACACAACGAAATCATTGATGCGATCGCCCTAATGGAAGAGTTGGATTCCGTGCGGGCGAACAATCACGAACCTGTGGATCGACAGGAAATTTTTCAGGCTCTGGATGCGACTCGCTCCAGTTTGATCTGCGCCCTGACCACCGAAAGGATTGTGCGAAAGCACCAGAAGATGATTGCCAAACACGCAGAACTTGCAGAGGCGATCGCCCAGAATCTGGCTATGTTACAGACGCTTCAGGAAAATGCAACGGCGAATAAATATGGACAGTTTTTAACTGAAGCGTTGAGCATTGGGATCATCGTACAGCAGGAGTTGTCTGAGTTCATGCCGAGTGAATCTCTCTCGAACCGATGGTCTAATGAGTGAACGCCTGAGCGAACGTCTGAGTGAACGCCTGAGTGAACGCCTGAGTAAACGTCTCGGTGAACTTCTGGGTGAACGATTGGGTAGACCTGAGCAAAGAATACTGGGTGGACTGAGAATAGCGTCATCGAATGCTGGACGGCTCTACGCCGGATGGTAATAAAACGCTGCCGCCAGAATCGCGTAGGTCGCCAGCAGCAGCGTCCCGTCCAGCCAGTTCGATCGCCCGTTCAGGCTGATCAAGTTGACGATAAACACAGCGATCGCCACGGTAATCGCCTCAAATGGGTTGAAGTCCAGATCCATCGGCTGCCCCATCGCCTGCCCCACCAGCACCAACACCGGAGCCACAAACAGCGCCACCAGCAGGCTCGACCCCATCGCTACCGACACAGGCAAATCCATATTATTTTTCATCGCCACGCGCACGGCAGTCACATAGCCAGACACATCGCCCAGCAGCGGCAGCAGCACCACGCCCGTAAACAGCGGCGTGAGCGCCCAGTCGGCAATCACCTCTTCCACCACGCCCACAAACAGTTCCGACTCGACGGCGATCCCTACTGTCGCCAGCAGCAGCACTCCTATCCACACCCACAGCGGCGATCGCCCGTTTTCCTCTAGCTGTGGATCTTGCTTGGCCTTGCATACGTCGTAGAGGTAACTGTGGGTTTTTAGTGAAAACAGCAGCGTCAGCCCGTAGACCACAATCAGCACCACAGCCACAATGATCGACAGGTTGGCAATGTCCTGTGCATCCACGAAGTTGGACGTATTGATGACAATCGTGGGCAAGGCGATCGCCGTCACCGCCAGCGTCATGGATGAACCGTTCACCCGCACCACAATCGGCTCAAACGATTGCTCTTTATACTTCAGCCCGCCCAGCAGCATCGCCAGCCCCAGCACCAGCAGCAAATCGCCCAAAATGCTGCCCGTAATGCTCGCCTTGACCAGATCCACCAGCCCACGCCGCAGGGCCGCCAGCGAAATGATCAGTTCCGTCGCATTGCCAAACACAGCATTCATTAGCCCGCCCACCGTTGGCCCCAGCGCTAGGGCTAGCTCCTCAGTAGCGCGGCTGAGGAAGATGGCCAGCGGGGCGATCGCCAGCGCCGAAGTCACAAACACCGCCGCATCGCCCCAGTCTTGCCCGTGCGCCAGCAGCGAAATCGGGATAAAGACCAGCAGCACCAGCGCAGGAAACCGTTTGAGCAGCATAGAGAGGAGAGGAAGAGGTTGGTTGGGGTATAGAGCCGGGGATTAGGAGGGAGAATGTTGATTCTCGATTTTGGATTTTGTTTTGGATTTGCGATTTTGGATTGACCGCCGAGCGTTTGTGGCGCTTCCGTCCACTTCATCTGCCACTGAATCCGTAGCACTACTGAGGAACGGTAAGGGACGGGCGGAGTGCTATCTCATCATCCCCACGCCTCCCTGCCTTACCCATCATTCTCTCCCTACACTACGCTACAGTTAAGCTTGTGCATTTCTCACCTTGCCCCAATCCATGACCCCATCCTCCGCAGACCCTTCCGAATGGGAGCGAAGCCCGACCCGTCGCCCCCAGCGCCCGACGGACTGGCGACTGCTCAAGATGCTCCTGCCCTACGCTATGCGGCATCAGCGGCTGCTGCTGATTTCGCTAATCATGTTGATTCCGACGGCGATTGGGGATGCGGTGCAGCCGATCTTGGTGGGGCAGGCGATTTCGCTGATTCGCAATGAGCCAGTGCTAGGCTTTTTGCGGGGATTGACCCTGGCACAAGGGCTGAATCTGCTGGTGGTGCTGTTGTTAATCACCATTGTGGTGCGGCTGACGTTCGATGGGTTGCAGAGTTTTCTAGTGCAAAAGGTGGGCCAGCGCATTACTGCTGACATTCGCAATGACTTGTTTTTCCACGTCACGTCGCTGGCCACTCGCTTTTTCGATCGCACTCCCGTGGGCAAGCTGATTACGCGCCTGACCAGTGATGTAGATGCGCTAGGTGACGTGTTTTCTACAGGAGCGATCGGGATCATCGGCAATCTTTTTTCCATCATTGTAATTGCGCTGACGATGTTCACGCTGGAATGGCGGCTAGCATCCATGCTGATTGCCATGCTGATTCCCATTACCATCCTCACAATCTACTTTCAGCGGAAATATCGGCAGGCCAACTATCGGGCCCGCGAAGAGTTGTCGTCGCTCAATGCCACGCTGCAAGAGAATATTGTCGGCATTAACGTGGTGCAACTGTTTCGGCGGGAGGCGTTTAATGCCGAACTCTTTCGCACCATCAACCAGCGCTACATCAAAGAAGTCGATCGCACGATTGTGTTCGACTCGCTGGTGTCGGCGACGCTGGAATGGATTTCGCTCGTGGCGATCGCCGCTGTGCTTTGGCTGGGGGGCGTGCTGGTGCTGCAACAGTCCCTCCTGTTTGGCACCCTAGCGTCCTTTATCCTCTTTGCCCAGCGCCTCTTCGATCCCCTGCGCGAATTTGCTGAACAGTTCACCGCCATCCAGGCAGGCTTTACTGCCTTGGAGCGAGTCAGCGATATCCTGGTCGAGCCAATCGAAATCCGCGATCCGGAGGTCGGGGAGCAAGGAGTCCCGTCTGTTTTCCCTGCTTCTACCCAAACCCCCGGCGAAATCCGATTCGATTGCGTCTCTTTCGGCTACAAAGCGGATGAACTGGTGCTGCGCGATCTGGACTTCACCATTGCTCCGGGCGAGAAGGTGGCGCTGGTGGGGCCGACGGGCGCGGGCAAAAGCTCGATCATTCGCCTGCTGTGTCGGCTGTATGAAGTAACGAGCGGGCGCATTCTGCTGGATGGCATAGACATTCGCGAAATGCCCCAGGCAGAACTGCGGCGGCGGATGGCGGTAATTTTGCAAGACGGATTTTTGTTTGCGGGCGATGTGAAGGGCAATATTGCGCTGGGCGAAAACTACTCAATGGCGGACATCCAGCGGGCGGCAGAGCAGACGAACGTGGCAAAATTTATCGAGCAGTTGCCCCAAGGCTACAACACAGAGCTGCGGCAGCGCGGCACAAACCTGTCGGGTGGGCAAAAGCAGCTTCTAGCCTTTGCGCGGGCTGCCATCCGCAATCCGCCAATTCTGGTGCTGGATGAGGCGACTGCAAACCTGGACGTGGGTACGGAATCCCTGATTCAGGAAGCATTGGAAACTCTGCTAGAAGGGCGCACCGCCATTATCATCGCGCATCGCCTCTCGACGATTCGCAGCGTGGACCGGATTCTGGTGCTGAAGCGAGGACAACTGGTGGAATCGGGCAGCCATGAGGATCTGCTGGCACAAAACGGGTTGTATGCCAGTTTGTATCGGCTGCAAATGCTGGAAGGTTAAGCGCGTGGTTTGGTGTGGTTTGCCAAACGCAATCCGCCTGCAAGGATGATGCGCCTGCAATCTCAAGCGAGATATTTCACATAGACGCGATCGCACCTTGCGGTTTCTACCCCACTGGCGGGTTCGTAGCCCTGTCGCTCGTAGAGCAGGACGGCTTCTTTCAAGACGCTGGCGGTTTCGATCCAGATTTGCGTATAGCCGCTGCGGGCGATCGCCCCCTCCAGTTCCATCAGCAAAAACTTGCCCAAGCCCTGGCCGCGCACGCTGGGATGCAGGTACATTTTGCGAATCTCGACGGCATTTTCACCCCGGCGAATGGGGTAGTAGCCCGCCGTGCCGACGAGGCTGCTCGCTTGCTCCACCACCCAAAATTCGCCACCCGTTGCCCAATACGCCGTTTCCACCTGAAGCACGTCCTGGTCGGCTCCGTTAGGTTCGCTGCCGAGTCCGTACTCCGCCAGCACCGTGTAAATTAGCTCGGCAGCAACGGCGCGGTCACCTGGCTGCCAATCTCGAATCCGAAAGGTTTTGTAGATTGCGTCCATTGCTCAGTCATCGCTCAGTCATGGCTCAGTCATGGCTCAGGCAAAGAGACTCAGTTAAAGAGACCCCAGGCAAAGAAGCTCAGCTAAAAAGAGGGGTTAGCGCTGTTCCATCAGGCGAGCGGAAAAGTTAAGGAGTCGTAGGGGCGATAAGTCCATAACTTTTCAGTATCGCGCTGCCAGAGGCGATCGCCGTATAACAGAGACATCAAACGAGGCGCACCCCGCTTCACCCTCTAGGAGACACAACCATGCAACTGACCTATCGCGGCACCGAATATACCCCCTGCGCCGAACTGCCTGCTACCAGCCAATCTTTTTACGGACACTATCGCGGCGCTGAGATGACGATGCGCCACTCCTCTGAACTGCCAGTTCAGCCTTTCGTCAACCTCACCTATCGTGGCGCACAGTATCGCCCTGAAGCGGCTCCTCTCTTCAGCAACACAGCGGCGATCGCCCTCTAAAGCTTCACTAGATCTACTTCAGGATCTCTCAGCTTGGTCTGCCTAGCGACTCTCTCCTGACTTAACCAAATCTAGCTGCACTTGGAGCGATCGCACTTTCACTCACTGGCGATCGCTCTTCCTTATCTCAACTGACCCAGTGTTACTTTTGGATCGTATCAGACAGGCTGAAAAATTACCTGGCAACCCCTCAGCTTATCTGCGTCACAAAAGCCGCTGATCCTCGGCAAGCACTGTCACTGTCACAACCGTTACGGCGGCCTCAGCTTATCTGCGTCACCAAAGCCGCTAATCCCCCCTCAGGCATTCAGTTCAGATTTCTATCAAGTTTCCAACTGTCGCTTTTCGGGACGAAAATTGAGGAACGGGCTGATCAGCAGCAATCCCGGAAACAGGAAAAACACCAGGAAATAGAGCAGTAGCCGCTCAATGGAGCCAGCCGTATACCACCGCTGCTTGAGATACAGCATCGTCAGCAGCGGTAGCGCCAGCAGATAAGCACCTGCCAGCGCGACATAGAGCAGGGGAACCAGCGGCAAGGAGTCGGAAATGGTGAGCATCGGCTTTCGATTTTGGGTTTCGATAGTTTCGCGATTTTGGCTTGCAGCAGACAAGCGGGCAGGGCAGCTTGCCAAAGAAGCTTAACCTAAGCTCTCCAAATTCTATCGCCTCTAATCTGTGAAAACCGTGACCGGGCAACTCGTTTTCCCTAGAGGTTCCATAAGAATTTTGGATGATGAGCGCTTCGGGCGTAATCAGGCTTGGAACGCAGGATGGCTCTGCGGGAGGCAGATCCTCTGCCAGCGCAATGACCCAGTTTAAGGCTGCCGGTTCTAAAGCTGCCGGTTCAAAGCTCAGAGGATTGCTTATCGCAGGCGAGGCAGGCGGCGGCGCGGCGCAGGCGTTGGCGTGGTAATCAGGGACGGATCATCCACGACTTGCAGACGACGAGTATGCTGCACAATGCCGTCTTCGCGAACCAGCACGCCGGTAATCCAGCGATCGCTCGGTAGCGCAGGAGCCTGCCCCGTTTTGAACAAACCCCCTGCCGACAGCAGTTCCAAGTTCAACGGCGCGGCGCTGAGATAGCCCTGAGCATTCACAGTTTCCTCAATGGCTGCGCCCAGCAAGAGGCGATCGCCCAGCGGCTCCTGCACGATCACGTCAAAATCAAAGCTTTGCCCCACAAGCACCTGCGCCGGAAGCTGAACCTGCACGCTGGGCGGAAAATCTCCACTGGAGACTTCGGTACGCTCGGATAGCACTGATTGAGACACAATGCGTCCGTTTTCATAGCGCTGGCGCGTAGACATCACGGAATTCAGCGTCACGATGCGTCCGTTGATATCGCGAGTGCCTGTAATCGTCGTGGTGGTGTTGGCAACCAGCGCATTGCCATCCCGCTCCCAGGAATCCAGCACGGTTTGATAAGTCAGGCTGCGGTAGGGCTGCCAAAACCGCTGGAGCGCAGTGCTGAGTGTGTCATAGGTCAGCCCGTCGGCATGGGTAAAGTTGCGGCTGAAGAGGCGCATCACATCTCGCAGGTTGCGGCTGCTGGCGGCGGCATCCAAGCGGGCGATCGCCTCCGTCAGTTCCTCCGGCGCAGGCCGCACAGCGGGCGCGGGTGCAGCAGGCTCCGCCGGCGCAGGTGGAGTCTGGGCCCCCACGCGACCCGCCCAACTGAGCAACACCCCCAGCAGCACCGCCGGAATCACCAAATTTGCCCGCCGCCAGTCTCGGCGCGTCAGGCCCAGCCGCAAAGCTACTGCCCGCCCGACGGGGCGCACCAATAGCCCATTCAGGCGATTCATCTGGGGCAATGGAAATTCAGGGGGTTTCTGCATAAGGATGGGGTAGGATACTAAAACGTTTGGGCTGCAAGCCTTTCTCAAGCCACGCTCGAAACCTAGAACCTTCGAGCAACTCACTGAATTTTAGAGGCGCTGCAATTCCAGACACAGTGTAGACGCTATCCACGCTGTTCGTCACGAAATCCGGAACTTCTCCTAACCCACCCCCACCCCACCCCACCCTCCATGAAGCTCCTGATCGCGGCCAGCGGCACGGGCGGACACCTGTTTCCGGCGATCGCCACCGCTGAGCAACTCTCCCGTCATCAGACTCCCTGCCATATCGAATGGCTGGGCGTGCCCAACCGTCTGGAGACGCAGCTAGTGCCAGGAAAATATCCCCTGCACACGATTCAGGTGGAGGGCTTTCAGGGGAAGCCGGGCCTGGGCACGCTAAAGACCCTGGCGCGGCTGTTGGGGTCGGTGGTGCAGGTGCGATCGCTCTTGCAAAAGGGCAACTTTCAGGGCGTGTTTACCACAGGCGGCTACATTGCGGCTCCGGCCATCCTGGCAGCGCGATCGCTTGGGTTGCTCACAGTTCTGCACGAATCCAACGCCCTACCTGGCAAAGTGACGCGGCTGCTGAGTCCCTGGTGCAGCGTCGTGGCAGTGGGCTTTGAGGAGACGATCCAGCGGCTGCCCCGCGCCAAGGCGGTTCACGTTGGAACGCCCGTGCGCGACGCTTTTCGACTCGCGCCCTCGGCCCTGCCGCCGCTGCAACTGCCGATTCCCGATGACGTGCCGCTGATTGTGGTTGTCGGTGGCAGCCAAGGCGCAGTGGCGGTGAACCGCTTGGTGCGCGAGTGTGCGCCCGCCTGGTTTGAGGCAGGCTTCTGGATCGTCCATCTGACAGGCGACTCGGACCCCGATGCCAAAAGCCTCAGCCACCCGCAATATCTGGCGCTGCCCTTTTATGACAACATGGCGGCGCTGTTCCATCGGGCAACCTTGGCTATCAGTCGCTCCGGCGCAGGCACCCTGACAGAACTGGCGATCGCCCATCTGCCCGCCATTCTGATTCCCTATCCCTTCGCAGCCGAAGACCACCAGACTGTCAACGCCGCTGCTTTCGTCCGGGCGGGTGCGGCCAAAGTGTTTCAGCAAAAGGATCTCACGACCGAAATGCTCACGACCGAGGTGCTGGATCTGATGCGATCGCCCCAACGGACAGAAATGGCTGAAGCCGCTGGACGACTGGCGATCGCCGACAGCGCCGAACAGCTTGCCAAGCTCATTCAAAAGACCGTTGGCATATAGTTTTTGGCTCAATGTGAACCAAATGTGAACCATAAGTCTGGCACCAGTTTCAACAGGACACCCTCACAACTGTCCTTTTGGGAGATCAGTTCCAAGGGCGATCGCCCTAAGCTATGAACAGTTGCGTTTTGCCCTCGCTTGCATCGGGTTCATAGCGCGATCGGGAGCATTCTTCCGTCGAACTTGGTGCAGGCAGGCGAACGCAGAGCTTAGTTTTTGGCTCAATCCAAATCATCCCTGCTGTTTTTGCTGGTTTTTTCCTGCTCTATGGTTTTACATCGCCCAACCGACGACCCTTTGACTGCCTCTGTCACAAATCGAGAAAGCAAAGTGAATTCAAAGGTGTCGCCCTGGCTGTCGGCGATCGCCTATCCTTTGGGGAATCGCCTGCTGCTGCCGGCCTACTTCGGCAAAATCGAGATTCATGGGCAACACCACTTGCCTGCTGAAGGGCCGGTCATCCTTGCGCCGCTCCATCGGGCGCGGTGGGATGCGCTGCT
The DNA here is from genome assembly GCF_013177315.1 of Thermoleptolyngbya sichuanensis A183. NCBI lineage: Bacteria > Bacillati > Cyanobacteriota > Cyanophyceae > Oculatellales > Oculatellaceae > Thermoleptolyngbya > Thermoleptolyngbya sichuanensis. The sequence goes on from NZ_CP053661.1 coordinate 392,482, forward strand.
CGTTCCCCATGCCACTGGGCCAAGTGTCACAGGTCGCCTTCCGCGATTCATGGTGACGGCCGACGAAGTGAAAGGGCTTCAGGGCTGGTTCATTCGCCGCTTGGGCGGCTTTCCGGTCAATCCCCGCCAGCCAGGGGTTGCCAGCCTGCGGTTTGGGCTAGAACTGTTGCAGCAGGGCGAAATGCTGGTGATTTTCCCAGAAGGCGGCATTTTCCGCGATCGGCTGGTGCATTCGCTCAAGCCTGGGCTGGCTCGCCTCGCCCTCCAGGCAGAACAAAGCCAGCCCGGACTGGGCCTACAGGTCGTACCGATTCATTTGCATTACGACGAGCCGCTTCCCCGGTGGGGCTGTCAGGTTTCGATTAACATTGGTGCCCCCATCCGAGTTGAGCCTTATCTCCAGGAGCCGCCCAAGCAGGGGGCAAAACGGCTGACTGCCGATCTCCGCCATGCGCTAGAGCGCCTCAGCCCCAGCCCAGAAACTCGGAGCCTGATAGCCACCCACAAGTCTGAAATGGCGGCTTAGGCGCGGAGTAGCAAGATTTTCTGCAAATTCTTCCACTATAACTTCTTCCACCGCGACCGGTTTCACTGCAGAGGATTCCACAGCATCTCATTGCAACCGATTCCACTGCAGCCTATCTCACAGCGCTGGCAATCGCCTGCACGGTTTGGTTTCGCCCCTGCTGCTTGGCCCGATAGAGCGCACCGTCAGCCTCCATGAGCAAGGTTTCTGGCGACCCGTCTGGATGGGGAATCAGGGTGGCAAGACCAATGCTGAGGGTGACGCGATCGCTAATGTCGGACTGGCAATGGGCAATGGCCAGATCGCGCACCGCAGCCTGAATTAGCGCGGCAATTTGGGCGGCTCCGTCGGCAGTAGTATTGGGCAACAAGACTGCAAACTCTTCTCCCCCGTAGCGGGCAACCAGGTCAGCCGGACGCTTGGCAGCCTGGGCGATCGCCCCAGCAATTTGCCTCAGGCAGTCATCCCCCGCCTGATGTCCATAGGCATCGTTGTAGCGCTTGAAATAGTCCACATCGCACAGCAGCAGAGACAGCGACTGCTGCTCGCGGGCACACCGTCGCCACTCCTGTTCCAAGCACACATCCCAGCGGCGGCGATTGGCCACCTGCGTCAGCCCGTCCAGATTCGCCAAGATTTCTAGCTTTTCATTCGCGGCTTGCAGGGCTAGCTCAATCTGCTTGCGGCTGGTGATGTCGCGCACCGTCACTGCAAAGCCGTCGCCCAGCTTTACTGCAATGTAGTGATACCAGCGATCGCCCTCTGAGGTGGAATAGGCCAGGTCGCTCTCCAGCGTTTCGCCCGTCTCCACCACGTCCACAAACTTCTGAAACAGCCCCGGATCAATCTGCTGCACCAGTCGCCGCAGAGCCAAGTTGCCAATCAGTTCCTCACGGGTTTTGCCCAGCATCTTCGCCACCACCGGATTCACCACCAGGCAGCGAAAATCGCCAATCGTGCCGCCCACATCGCGCACCGCCTGCATCGCCGCAATGCCATCGAGGGAACTGTTCAAAATGCTAGACAGCAGCGCCCGCGATTGGTAGAGAATTTCTTCTGTCTCGCGACGGATGAGAACTTCCTGCTGAAGTTGCTGCTTTTGCCGCTGAATCGTAAGCTGGCTTTCGAGGCGGGCGACGACTTCCTCCACCTGAAACGGCTTGGTAATGTAGTCCACCCCGCCCACCTGAAACGCCTCGACCTTATCCAGCAGATCGTCGAGGGCGCTGATAAAAATCACCGGGATGTCCCGCGTCGTCTCGTTTGCTTTGAGCGACTCACAAACCTGATAGCCATCCATGTCGGGCATTTTGATATCCAGCAAGATGGCATCGGGGGGTTTGGCGACGGCCGTGCGCAGGGCCATCGCGCCGCTGGTGACGCTCCGCACCTGATACCCCTGCTGGGTCAGGATATCGGTCAGCAGCCGCAGGTTTTCGGGGATATCGTCTACAAGGAGGACGCTGCCTTTGGGTTCAGCCTTGGGACTAGGGTTCATAGCTGCTCAGCATCAGGAATAGGGGCGGTTGAACCAGGAAGTGCTTCAACCCACTCCAGGATTTTGTCAAAGCGAAACTGGTGACTCCATTGGCTCAGATCTTGGGCTAGGGCGGCATGGGTCATGGAAACTTGGGCGATCAGCGCCTCAACTTGGGCACTGTCAGCCTCTAGGGCTGCGGTGTACAGGGCAGCCTTCCAGGCATCCGGCAGATCCTGCAAATCTGGCGAGTGCAGGTCGGCTGGCGGTTCCTGCTCTCGGCTGCCCGACTCACTTTCGTCATACAGGAAGACCACGCCGAGGTGCTTGGAGATCGCATCAAAAATGTTCTGTTCGTGAAACGGCTTGCGAAGAAAATCATCGCAGCCCGCCGACAAAATCACCACTTTTTCCTCTTCTAGCACACTGGCCGTCAGAGCAATCACGGCGGTTGCCTGACCTTTGGTCGTCGCCTTGATCCGCTGGGTTGCCTCGTAGCCATCCATCACGGGCATTCGCATATCCATCCAGATCAGATGCGGTTCCCAATCATTCCAGATTTCGATGCCCTCCAGACCGTTGCTGGCTTCGCGGACTTCAAACCCTAGCGGACTCAGCAGCTTCACCAGCAGACGGCGGTTCACCTCTTTGTCGTCTACCACCAGGATGCGGTAGGTGGGTTGTCCCGAAGCCAGCCCCCGCACACGCCGCCGAGCAGGTTGCAGATCGAGCGGGGCCGCCTCCGAGAGGCTGGCTTGGATATAGAAGGCGATCGCCGTGCCCACTCCCAGTTCACTACTCACAGCAATATCGCCGCCCATAAGATGGATAAACTTGCGGCTAATCGCCAGCCCCAGCCCCGTGCCTTCCTGCGACTCCTTGCCCGCCTGAGTTTGGGTAAAGGCTTCAAACAGATGGGACAATTCCTCCGGTGCGATGCCAACGCCTGTATCACGCACTTCAAAGTAAATCGGCAGAGTGGCGGCAGGCAGCGTCTGAGCCGGAAGCACTAGCGGCGTAGGGCTGGGCGGATGGGTAGAGACATGCAGCGATACGGAACCTGCCTGCGTAAACTTGATGCCGTTGCTCAGCAGATTGATCAATACCTGGCGCAGTTTCATTTCATCGGTTTGGATATATTGCGGCAGGTCATCGCTGCGGGTGACCGTCAGCAGCACATCTTTGCTCTCAGCCCGCAAGTAGAGCATGTCTTCCAAATCGCTGAGCAGCCGATGCAGGTTAAAACTCTTGAGATTAAGCGTGGTTTTGCCCGCTTCGATTTTGGAGATGTCCAGAATGTTGTTGATCAGCGTTAGCAGATATTCGCCGCTGCGATAGATGATGCCCACATTTTCGCGCTGGTCTGGCGGCAGACTGCTAGAGCGCAGGGTCAGTTGCGAAAAGCCCAGCACTGCATTCAGGGGCGATCGCAGTTCGTGGCTCATGTTGGCGATAAAGGTGCTTTTGGCTTCGTTTGCCACCTCTGCCTTTTCTTTGGCCAATTCCAACTGCCGGTTTGATTCGGCCAGTTCTGCGGTGCGCTCCTGCACCCGCTGCTCCAGCGTATCGAAGGAGTCGCGCAACTGGTGTCCCATCTGGTTAAAGGATTGGGCCAGAGTTTCCAGTTCGGCAATGCCGTTGACCTCGACCGTTTGCGCCAGATCACCCTCGGCGATCGCCTGGGCTGCCTGATTCAGCTTCAAAATCGGGCGAGCAATCCAGCGGCTAGTCAGCACACCGATGCCCGCTGCCAGCACCAGGGCCCCTAGCGAGAGCCACCGCGTCAGACGGTTGTTGGCGTTGATCTCAGCCATGAAGTCGGATTCGGGTATGGCAACCACAATCAGCCAGTCCAGCCCATACTCGTCATGAAACGGCGATACTTGGGCAAACTGGCGATCGCCCCCCAGCAGCCGAAACTCAAGCTGCTGCACTTGGTCGATCTGCCGCAAATCATCAAACTGTTGTTCCAAGTAGTGAGCCGTTGCGCTAACCAGGGGATTCTGACTATCACGGGCAGGCAAAAGTTGAATGTCTTCTCCAGCATTAATCAGCAGATTCTCTTCGTCGGCAGTAGAGCTAGCGATTAGCTCACCTTTTCGGGAGAGAATAAAGGTTTCCCCGGTCTTGCCGACTTTCAGTTGACTCAAAAAATGGTTTAACTCCAAAGAGGGAACCAGGTCTGTAGCGCAGACTCCCAATAGCCGTCCTGAGCCTTCCTCGTACACGGGCGTGCTAGCCGTTAGCACGGGCACTTGATCGTCAAAGTCCAGGTAAATGTTGCTCCAGTTTGGCTTTTGCTGTCGCTTCGCCTTTTGATACCAAGGGCGGGTGCGGGGATCATATTCCCAGTCTAGCGACCCAACTGGGCTACTTCGATTACCGACCTCATCAATCTGGTAGTAGTGGTAAAAACGCTGGGGACTTGGCTTAGATATTAGAACGTATACACCTTGATTGCCCCTAAACTGCCCTAATCCCATAAAGGAGCCGTCTTCAACGCCGCAGTAAATCAGGTTGTTCGCTGGAAAGCTGCGGCTCTGCTTCCAAAATATGTACACCCCTTTGGCGCGAGAAGGGTCTAAGTCCCCCTGTCGAAGGGCGATTGTATTCAGGTCATTGATTACAAAAGGCGACTCGACATAGGTACTTACCTCCTGCTGAATGCGGGCAGTCAGCTCATTGCGTAGCTCCAGTGCCAAATGATTGACCGCTCTCTGGCTATTGCGATAGGACAGGTAGCCGATGAGCGCAGTCGTTCCAGCAAGCTGTAGCAAAAAGGGTAAAACCAAGAGTGCCTGAAGCGGCAGTTTGCGTCCAAGGCGCGAATTAAAAACACCCATAGAGTCTGAAGCGGTTGCAATGAGTCAGCGGGGCCAGAGAGGGGGGACGGATGAAGACAGCGCGGTCAAAATGGCAGGGCTTGCAACGGACTGCCAGTAGACTGGACAGGTCAATCAAAACAGACCGATAAGGCTAGATGCCAAGGTTCGAGATAGAGGTAATAGAGATACCCGTATATTTCCCGAATTTAGCAACGGGCTAACGTTGTTTCTAGCAACCAGATTGGCAGTCTTGCGGTTGTCAATGAACCCAATCTGTGGGTTCAATTTGTAGCCCCAATCTGTCTGGAGAAAGTCAGCGCAGCGGCTCGCAGCTTAAACCGTGGCTAGAGGCATGGCGCGGTATGATCTTGCTTTGATGCAGAATCCGGATCGAAGAAAGCTTATGCCGTTTTCAATGCCGCTGGGCAGGTTAGCGCAAAATCTGGGCGCTCGGTTGCACCACTGGTCTGCGCAGGTGAATCAAACGCCGATCGCCCAGGTGACGACCGACAGCCGCAGCCTCAGTCCGGGGGATCTATTTTTGGCGCTGCGAGGCGATCGCTTCGATGGTCATGCCTTTGTCAAGCAGGTTCTAGCGCAGGGGGCGATCGCCGCTGTCGTGTCTGACCTTCCCCCCAATGCAGTCGGGCCGATGCTCCAGGTCAGCGACACGCTGTCGGCCTATCAGCAGCTAGGCACGCTCTGGCGGCGGCAGTTTTCTGGGCCCGTCGTGGCTATCACGGGTTCCGTCGGCAAGACGACCACTAAGGAGCTAATTGCCGCCGTGCTGGAAACCCGCGGCCCTGTCCTCAAAACCCGCGCCAACTATAACAACGAAATCGGCGTTCCCAAAACCCTGCTGGAACTGGGGCCCGAGCATCAGTTTGCCGTGATCGAAATGGGAATGCGGGCGGCAGGCGAAATTGCACTGCTAGGACAAATCGCGGAACCCGATATTGCGGTGATTACCAACGTCGGCACGTCCCACATCGGGCGGCTGGGGTCTGAGCAGGCGATCGCCGAGGCCAAATGTGAACTGCTCCACGAGCTAGACTCAGCGGGCGCAGCCGTGCTGAACCACGACAATCTGCGGCTGATGGACACGGCCGCCCGCGTGTGGCGCGGCAAAACAATCACCTACGGGCTAGAAGGCGGCGACCTGCGGGGCGAACTGGTCGATGCTCACACGCTGCGGGTTGACGACACCCTGCTGCCCCTGCCGCTGCCGGGCCGCCACAACGCGCTGAACTATCTGGCAGCGCTGGCGGTTGCAAAACTGCTGGGGCTAAGCTGGCAGCCGCTCACCGCTGGGTTGACCGTGGAATTGCCCCAAGGACGGGCGCGGCGGCTAGACTTGCCCAATGATGTAGTGATTCTGGATGAAACCTACAACGCGGGGCTGGAGTCTATGCTGGCGGCGCTGCGGCTGCTGGCAGATACGCCCGGTTCTCGCCGAATTGCGGTGCTGGGCACGATGAAGGAACTGGGCGATCGCTCCCTCGAATTTCACCAGCAGGTCGGCGCGGCGGTGCAAGACCTCAAGCTAGACGCGCTTTTAATCCTGGCTGACCCCGCCGAAGCCGAGGCCCTCGCTGTCGGAGCCAGGGGCATTCCCACCGAGCGCTTCACCACCCATGCCGAAGTCGTAGACTGGCTGAGGCAGAACGTGACTGCGGGCGATCGCCTCCTGTTCAAAGCCTCCCGCGCCGTTGGGCTAGATCAGGTGGTAAGTTGGTTTTTGGACACGCCATGAAGACGATACTCGCTTCCGCAACGCACAATCTTACGAATCACAGGTCTTTGACGGCTGCTAAAGCTGGCTCTAAAGCTGCTTCTTGAGCAGCAGCGACTCCGCCATTGCTCGATCAACCGGAGACGAGAACAAATAGCCCTGGCCGTATTCACAGCCCATTGCCATCAGTTGCACCAGTTGTTCCAGCGTCTCCACGCCCTCAGCAATGACGCTCATCCGCAGGGTTTCCGCCAAGCTCAAAATGGTTTTCACGATTGCCTGACTTTCTACGCTGATGCCCGCCTGGTGAATAAAGGAGCGGTCGATCTTGACGCTGTGGATGGGCAGGCTGTGAAGCTGGCTGAGGGATAAAAAGCCCATGCCAAAGTCGTCAATGCAAAGCTGCACGCCCAGATCGGTCAATCCGTACAGGTTTTGGGCAATCGCCTCTATATCCGCTCGCAGCAGCGCCTCCGCAAACTCCAGACGCAAACAGTTGGGCCGCAACCCGGTTTCCGACAAAATTCGCCCCACCTGTCCAATCAGCTTGGGCTGGACGAACTGCTTTTCCGTCAGGTTGACGCTCATCGTCATCGACCCATCCGCCAATCCCTGCCTCTGCCACTGCTGCATTTGCTGACACGCCTGACGCAGCACCCATTCCTCCAGCATCAGAATCAGCCCCGTTTCGGTGGCAATGTCGATGAACTTGCCGGGTGGCACAAGTCCCTGGGTGGGATGCTGCCACCGCATCAGCACCTCAAACCCTCGCACCCGGCGACTTTGCAGCGCCACAATCGGCTGATAGTGCAGCTCCAGTTCCTGCTGATCTAGGGCCCGCCGCAAATCTGCTTCGAGTTGCACCTGGGTAAACACCTGGGTTTGGCGCGTGCCGTCAAACAATTCGTGGCAAGCTTTGCCCCGATGCTTAGCGCGATACATCGCAATGTCGGCATCCCGCAGCAAGTCTTCCAAGTTTTGGTAAGGCTGACCGGTTTCCCGGTGATGGCTCAGTGCAATGCCGACGCTGGCGCTAATGTGAACCTGATGCCCCTGGAGGCAAAAAGCCCAGCCGAGTTGCTCCTGAATCCTTTCTGCAACATGGATCGCGTCGTCGGCACTTTGAATGTCTTCTAGCAGGATAGCAAACTCATCGCCACCCAGTCGTGCCACGGTGTCGCCGCCCCGCACGCAGTCTTGCAGCCGCTGGCTAACCTGGATCAGCAATTGGTCGCCCAGCAAATGACCAAGGCTGTCATTCACCTGCTTGAACCGATCCAGATCGACAAACAGCACAGCAAACTGGTGCCCCGGACGGCGCGGCAGCGCATTCAGGGCGGTCTTCAGTCGGTTCATAAACAGGGCCCGGTTGGGCAGACTGGTCAACGAATCATGGAAGGCGTTGAGAAAAAGCTGCTCTTCGGACTGCTTGCGGGTGGTGATATCTTCGACAGTGCCTTCGTAATACAGCAGGTCGCCGCGACTGTTGTAGACGCAGTGGGCATTTTCCGAGATCCAGATGGGCGTGCCATCGCGCCGATAAATCAGCGATTCAAAATTGGAGACGCGCCCGTGTTCCTGCATGAGCCGGATGAATTCGCTGCGGCGGTTTGGATCGACGTAGATTTGGTGCTGAATGCTGTGGATGTTAGCGATTAGGTCTTCTGGAGACTTGAAGCCGTAGATGCGAACCAAGGCGGGGTTGACGTTGAGATAGCGTCCTTCCGGTGTGGTTTGAAAGATGCCCTCAATGGCATTTTCAAAAATGCTGCGGTAGCGGGCTTCGGCTTCTCGCAGGGCGGCTTCGGCCCGTTTGCGATCGCTAATATCTCGGCAGATACACACCAGATGGCTGTCGGCGATGCGCGTCAGGCTGATTTCCTGCGGAAACGTGGTGCCGTCTGGCCGCAGGGCGATCGCCTCACCACGCCACTGGGGCTGTCGGCTGAGGCTGGGCCAGATTTCAAGCTGAAACCGCCGCACTTCGCTGGGAATGTAGAACTGCTGCCAAGTCTGGCGGCTGAGGGTCTCATCGGGTGGATAACCAAACTGGCGCAGATAGGCCGGGTTGGCATAGCGAAAGGCTCCTTTTGCATCGAATACGGCTATTCCGTCGGCTGCTGCCTCAATCGCCGCTCGCTGCCACCACAGATCCGCCAGGTTATCCAGCGCGGCGTTGGCGCAGAGAAGTTCCCGCTGGCTATTGAGCAGGGCGATCGCCTGAGATACTTTTCCCAAAAGGGAGGATAGGTCTTGCGCCAGTGCATCGGTCTGTGTTCGGACTTGAAAGCAGTGTGCCGGGAGCCAGGTGTCGCGGAAGTGGAACTCGTCTGACTCAGGGAACGCGGACTCTGACAGCCGCTCCTGAAAATTCGATTGCCCAAATTGCATCTCAACTAGCCTCGATCCTGGGAAAAAGGAAATCACAACGGTCTGATATTGTGGAAATTTGAATCTTCTCTGAAAGCGACTCGCGTCAAAAATATTGCGAGTCGCAAAGACTGCCCCCAGAGATTCTCAATTGCAAAATCAGCAGTTTTTCTGGAAAACTTGGAAGCAATCAGAACAATACTTCAGAGCAGTCGAAATATTGCTTCCTTACTTCAGTTTTAGGAATAAAATTCTCTCTTCTCCGTCCGTTTGAAAGCCCATATCTATCGGCAACATAACGGAGCCACTCCTCCGTATTGATGCCTACGTAGCCAGATAGTTGCTTCTCTCAAAAAGTTAGAATTTTGATTAACTGATCTTCTTATTTTTGAAAAATTACATTTGAAGAATTATTCTTGAGAGATGTATATCGGACTCGAATAAGTGATTCTTTGAGCAGTCAAACGGCTAAGACTTCAAAAGGATTTCGCGCTAAATACAGCCTAGAGCGATCGCATCCGGCACGATTAACAAGGAGGATTTATTATTTTTTAAATACAGGTAAAGAGCGAAATGGACATCCTAGAAATCCTCAGACAGGACTACCGTAATTTCCCCAAATCTCAGACCTTCAGCGCCTATGCAGAGGACGTTTATTTTCGCGATCCAATGACAGAGTTTCGCGGGCGCGATCGCTACGAACGCATGATCGGCTTTATTCAGACCTGGTTCCTCGACCCCCAGCTCGATCTGCACCAGATTCAGCAAACGGGCGCAGATATCCGCACCGATTGGACGCTCAGTTGGACGACACCGCTGCCCTGGAAGCCCCGCATCGCCATCACAGGCTGGAGCGAAATGACCGTCAATGAACAGGGGCTAATCACGTCCCACATCGACTACTGGCACTGTTCGCGGCTCGACGTGCTGCGGCAGCATTTCAGCGTTCGCCAGAGATCCTCATGAACCTCTGAACAGGTCTTTAGCGGAGCATCTGGCGCGTTGACAAGGGGCGATCGCCCTACTGACCGACTCGCTCCAATCCCGCGCCAAACGCCCCATCTGCCTGCAAAACCCGATACATTAGAGGAATGTAACCATTCTTCACGAAATCGCTGGGCACTCATGCGCGTAATCTTAATGACCGGAAAGGGCGGCGTTGGCAAAACTTCGGTGGCTGCCGCAACAGGCTTGCGGTGTGCAGAACTGGGCTACCGTACCCTTGTGCTCAGCACTGATCCCGCCCACTCCCTGGCCGACAGCTTCGACATGGAACTGGGGCACGACCCGCGCCCGGTCAAGCCAAACCTCTGGGGCGCAGAGCTAGACGCGCTGATGGAGCTAGAGGGCAACTGGGGAGCCGTGAAGCGCTATATTACGCAGGTACTCCAGGCGCGGGGTCTGGAAGGCGTAGAGGCGGAAGAACTGGCGATTCTCCCTGGCATGGACGAAATCTTCAGCCTGGTGCGGATGAAGCGCCACTATGACGAAGGCGATTTCGATGTCCTGATTATCGACTCTGCACCAACGGGTACAGCCCTGCGGCTGCTGAGTCTGCCGGAGGTGGCGGGCTGGTATATGCGCCGATTCTACAAGCCCTTGCAAGCGGTGTCTGCGGCGCTGCGGCCGCTGGTAGAGCCGCTGTTTCGTCCCGTTGCGGGCTTTTCCCTGCCCAACCAGGAAGTGATGGACGCGCCCTACGAGTTTTATCAGCAGATCGAAGCCCTGGAAAAGGTGCTGACCGACAACACCCAGACCTCAGTGCGTCTGGTCACGAATCCCGAAAAGATGGTGATAAAGGAATCCCTGCGGGCCCATGCGTACCTCAGCCTCTACAACGTGGCAACCGACATGGTGGTGGCCAACCGCATCATCCCCAACGAGGTGAGCGATCCCTTCTTTCAGCGCTGGAAGGAAAATCAGCAGCAATATCGCCAGGAAATTCACGAAAACTTTCACCCACTGCCTGTGAAAGAAGTGCCGCTCTATTCTGAGGAACTTTGCGGATTGGCGGCGCTGGAGCGACTGAAGGAAACGCTCTATGCCGACGAAGACCCGGCCCAGGTCTACTACAAAGAGACGACGATGCGCGTGGTGCAGGAACAGAACCAATACAGCCTGGAGCTTTACTTACCCGGCATTCCCAAAGACAAGATCGAACTCAGCAAGTCGGCCGACGAGCTAAACGTCCGCATTGGCAACCATCGCCGAAATCTGGTGCTGCCCCAGGCATTGGCAGCGCTGCAACCCGCCGGGGCAAAGATGGAAGAGGATTACTTGAAAATTCGCTTTGCTAACTAGCCGCACCCCCCCCAGCCACGAAATAGCCCAAAATAGCCGCAAGCCACGAAATAGACCCTGTAGAGCGACAGCCACTTTACACAGCCATAGGACTTACGCAGTTGGACGATTTCTCGCGGGCTGCGCCCGCGAGAAATCGTCCAAACCCCAGAAACCTTAATTGCAAGTGCGTAAGTCCTAAGCCACTCTCCAGGGTCTAGCTTTTGGTTCAGGAACCGGGTTCAGGAACCAAGCGTCCTGGTTCCCTTGAAGCTTGCTCACATGAAGCTCGCTCACATAAACTAGCTCACATAAAAGTCCCGTGTGCCCTTGGCGCGGATAGCATCGTCGAGCCGGTTCAGCGCGTGGACGTAGGCGGCGGTGCGGAGGTCGATGTCTTGCTCTTGGGCGATCGCCCAGATATGTTCCGTCTCCTGCTTCATGGCAAACTCCAGCCGATGGTTCACCTTGTCGGCCGACCAGTAGAAGCCGTTTCGATTTTGCACCCACTCGAAGTAGCTTACCGTCACGCCGCCCGCGTTCACTAGGATATCGGGAAAGACCTGGATGCCACGATTTTCCAAAATGGCATCGGCATCAGAAGTGACAGGGCCATTGGCGACCTCAAAGATATAGCGAGCCTGGATGCGGCCGGCGTTTTCAGCGGTAATCTGATTTTCCAGTGCAGCGGGCACCAGCACGTCTACATCCAGCTCCAACAACTGCTCGTTGGTAATGGTGGAATGCTCCTGGTCGTTGCACACGCTGCCTTCACAGTAAACCGCCTTGAGCCTGCGGCTAGACTCCTTAATTTGCCGCACGCTGGGAATATCGAGTCCTTGGGAAGCGTACACCCCGCCCTGGGAATCGCTAACGGCGACCACTTTATAGCCCGCCTTATAAAGCAGTTCTGCAATGATCGACCCGGCATTGCCAAAGCCCTGCACCGCAACGGTCGTGTTTTCGGGCGATTTTCCCAGACGCGGCAAAACGGTTTGCATCACAAAGAATGCGCCCATTGCGGTGGCCGACTCGCGCCCCTGGCTGCCGCCCATCGTGATTGGCTTGCCCGTCACCACCGCAGGCGTAATCTTGCGCTGAATAATGCTGTACTGATCCATCATCCAGCCCATCACCATTGGGTTCGTGTAGACATCGGGGGCGGGGATGTCGATGTCGGGGCCAATAAAGTCGGCGATCGCATCTACATAGCCCCGCGTCAGCCGCTCCAGTTCAAACTTCGACAGTTCCTTGGGGTTGAGCGTGATGCCACCCTTTGCGCCGCCAAAGGGCAGGTTCAGCACGGCGCACTTAAAGGTCATCCAAAACGCCAGCGATTGCACTTCGTCCAGCGTCACGCCGGGGTGATAGCGCACGCCGCCTTTGGTGGGGCCACGGCTGTCGTCGTAGCGCACGCGATAGCCCTGGAAGATTCGCAGCGAACCGTCATCCATCCGCACTGGAATCGACACCACCAAGCTGGACTTGGGATAGCGCAGCCGCTCCGCCACATCCTCGTTGATCGAGACATATTTCAGCGCCTTTTCCAGTCGTCGATTGGCATCCGACAGCGTGCTGTGGGCGGCCCCATCGAGGAGACTCTTGCCTGCGCTGCCGTTGAGGGCGGCGTGAGTAGCAGAGTCTGCTGCGGCGTTGGACAGCAAGTTAACCATAAATTTCTCCTTTTGGGACGGGCAGTAAGGGATTTGAGGCGATCGCCCTGTCCGCATCTGTTTCTATAATGCCCAATAAACGGTATATTTCGCTACTTTTTAATATTTCAACAAGATTGGCGAAGTGTTTCAGGCCGCAGCCAATTTCGAGAAGACCCGACGCACATAATCCAAATCCAGGTCATTAAAATAGTCGATCGCCCAGTTGGCACGGCGCTGCATCATGTGAAACGGGTAGGTATTGGCAATGCCGACGACCTGCATTCCTGCCCGTTTCGCCGCTTCGATGCCTGCGAACGTGTCTTCAATCGCAAGACATTCTGATGGTTGCAGATTGAGTCCAGAAATGGCTTCGTTCAGCCGCTGCACCCCCAGCAAGTAGCCGTCTGGCTCTGGCTTGCTGGCGGCAATTTCGTCACCCGCCACAATGACTTTGAAATAGTCCGCCAGGTTTAGCCGGGCCAGCACCGTTTCAATTTCTGCTCGCACGGCTCCGCTGACGATCGCCATCGGCAGTTGCGCCGCTCGAATTTGAAAGATCAAATCCTCCAGTCCCGGATAGCTGGGCAGCTTTTCAATTTCCTCAATCTGCAACTGGTAATAGCGCGACTTGCGGGCTACTAGCTCATCCAGGTACGTGTCGGTGACGATGCGCCCGCGCCGCGACAGCAGTTCTCGAATGCAAGCGCGATCGCTCCGCCCCACACAGATTTCCCGATACTCCTCTGGCTTCGGGCGCAGGTTCTCTTCCACCAGCAGCTTTTCTAGCAGCCGTTGGTGCAGCGGTTCGTCGTTGATAATGACACCGTTGAAGTCGAAGAGAATCGCGCGGAGAGACATGGGCAAAGAGAGAGGAACAAAGAGGGAAGAGAGAAGAACGAAGACGGAAGAACGAAGAGGGAAGAGGTTGCGTTTTTCGTTTTTCGTTCTTCGTTTTTAGTTTTTTCCGTCACTTCTTCTCACATCATCTCATCCTCCCCTCACCGCCTCGCTGCGCCAATTCCATGCCCACTGGCGATCGCCCTCTCCTAGCGGCGTGGCAAACTCCACCGAGCGCACCTGCTGCCCTGGCAGCGGTTTTACGCCCTGCGTGATTTGGTGAATCACCCACAGGCTGTCGGTTTGCACCGCGCCAAACCCGGCCTTGCCCATCCAGGCATCGACGCTGCCTGCGGCGTAGGCTTTGATGTAGGGTTCTTCAAAAATTTCCGCGAGCCACTCGGTCTGGCGGATCACGCTCTGGTTGCCGTCTAGCACCAGCACTTGTCCGCCGACGGTCAGCAAGCGAAAGGCTTCCCGCAGGATGGTCTGGGCGACTTCGGGCGGCGTTTCGTGGAACAGTAGCGTGGCGGTAACGAGATCGAAGCTGGCATCGGGAAAGCCCGTCTGCTCAGCGTTTTGATGGACAAACTGGATATCGAGACGATTCCCGTAGGGATCGCTGCGCGAATCGCCCTTCGCTTTATCTTCTGCCACCGCCAGCATGTAGGGCGACAGATCCAGCCCGATCACCTCTGCCTGGGGGAACGCCCGCTTTAGCATCCGCGTCGAGGTGCCCGTGCCGCAGCCCAAGTCCAGAATTCGCCGGGGACTGCCCTGCACTCGCTCCAGCAGCGCCTTGCGAACCCAGGTTTCGTTCGGCGGCAGTGCGTATTGCGTAATCGGGTCGTAGGACAGCGCCGCTTCTAGGCTGAGATAGCCACCCTCGATGCTGTGAAAATTCTGGCTGCTGTAATAGCTGGGGTATTCTACCGCTGGGTTGCGGAGGCGATCGCTCTCTTGCTGCCAATCGCGACTCTGGTAATAGCGCAGAATCGCGTCCCGGTCGATCAGGAAGGTTTTGACGACCGGAGCCAGAAATCGCTCAAAAATGGTGTCATTGCGGACAGGCATAGGGCGATCGCGCCTCAAACGCGCCTCCAGGAGTTGAGTGCAGTCGTTTCGATTCTTGTTTGTAACGAATTGTTATATCAAGATTGTACCCCGATTCTACGGGTCAACAAGCAGGCTCCAGCACCCTTGCAAGCCTCTAGAACTAGCAGATTTCCTCGACCACGAAAGCACTGTAGAAAAAGGCTTTGTCTTGGCGGTGCAGGGCTTCGGCCAGTTCGGGCAGGGGGCGCAGTTGATCTGCCATCCCCTCTGGTCGGCTGCGGGGAGCCAGCATATTCCAATACACCAAGCGGCCGCCCGGTTTGCCCACTTGCGCCAGCCGATGCAGCAGGTGGTAATAGTTGGGCAGCGACAGATACTCGAAAATGTCGCTTAGGTTAAAGCGGGCGATCGCCCCGTGGGGCAGGCGCTTCAGATAATCTTCTACCGAGCAGCAGTGCCACTCCAGTCGATGCAGGTTGGCCCGAATCGTGTCAAAGTGTTCGGGCTGAAGCGCGAGGGGTAGCGCCGTCAGATGTTGACCCGTAAGAATCCATTGCAAATAGGGATTTTCAGCGGGGTCGAGCTGGGTGAGGGCGTAGCGGGTGCGGCTGAGGATGCGGCTAGCCACGTCGCCGTCTACATACTTGAAGAAGCTGGGGTCGCGCCCCATCCGCCCCATCACCAGCCGCGAAAAGAAAATCCGAAACATCAGCCGCCAGCGCCAAGTGTCCCACTCGCGCCGATAAAACCGCTCACACTGCTCCGGCGGGCCGCCCTCTAACAGCCGCATCACTTGGCGGCGCGAGTGAACCAGCGGCAGCACGCGGCGGCGAAACAGGTCAAAATAGCGCTCGAATTTGCCTGCGTGCCCGATACCCCGCTCGATCTCGGCTGGATGGGTATCCCAGAAGTAGCACACATCTGGCGAAAGCTGGCTGCGGCAGCGCTGGTAAAGTTCCGGTCGGTTGCGGCCCGGACGCGAGCCAATCAGCACCAGCAGTTCCTCATGCTCTAGCTCACGGTAGGCCGCGACCCGCAGTTCCAAACACGCCAACTGCGCCGGGCTGAGGTCGAGAGCGATGACTCGCGCCGGGTCTTGGGTAAGCATGGCCAGGGCATTGTCTCCCGCAGAGGCGATCGCCAGACAAGTGTCGCCGGGGCGGATATCCAGCGCCTCCAGCAAAATTTCGGCATCTTCCCAACACTGGGCGTAGCGGATATAGGAAAAGTCGGCCCGGCGCTGCACCTCTGAGGCAGCCTGGGGCAGGGGAGCCTGCGGTATGGATTTTCGGGGCGCATGGCCACTCAAGTCGCCCGTTGGTTCCTCGGTTTCGTCGTCTACTCTACTCAACATACACCTGCGCCCTCCTGAGACGCTTCGACGGTGGAAGCCCGCAAGATGGTTCCCGTGCTGCCGTCCATTTCCACCCAGTCGCCCGTTTGCAGCGCCGTGGTCACGCCGGGAATCGACACAATTGCTGGAATGCCCATCTCCCGCGCCACAATTGCCGCATGGGACAGCAGACTGCCCCTTTCCACCAATACGCCCGCCGCCGCCGGAAACAGCATGATCCAGCCCGGATCGGTGCGTTCGGCCACCAGGATGCTGCCCGGTTTTAGTACGGCGGTTTTGGGGTCGGTAATGACCTGCACCGGAGCGCGGACGCGGCCAGGGCAGCAGCCCAACCCTTGCAGGGTGCTGGCGTTTTGCGGCATTTGGGAACTGGCGGGTTGGGGAGTTGGCAACTGGAGGCGATCGCCCGGTGGGGGCAATTCTCGATAGCGGTCGAATTCGGCGCGACGGACATGCACCAGTCCCTTCAGGTCGTGGCAGGTGGCCGTGCCGTCGAGCTTGCCCAAGAGTTCCTCTAGCTCTAGATAAAAGACATCGCGGGGATCATCCAGCCAGCCCTCGGCATAAAAGCGGCGACCCAGTTCCACGGCGATGCGCCGCACCCGCCCAAACACGCGAGTCCGCTCGAAGCGCAAATTTTCGCGATCGCGCACCCGTGCCCTCGCGTTCTGAAGCACCCAGTTGAACAGGAACCGCCTCAGGGGAGCAGCCCGGAGGGACTGCTGCACCTGAGCTTCGGCGCGATGGCGCAGGGAGGGCTGGGGGACTGGGGCGATTGGCTCCATGCCGCCCTCCATGCCGCCGGATGCTTGCCCCCTGACGGCTGCCAAACTGCCCACAGAGCGCAGGAGCATCAGCGGATCGTCCTGCAATGTGGGGCTTTCAAGCTTTAGTTCTTCTAGGCAGCGATCGCCAAATTTGGCCAAGTAATCCTCATATTGCGCCTGAAATGCAGGAAAGGCAGAGAGCTTGGCGCGAATGTCCCAGAGGGAACCCCGTTGCAGCAACTCGACAAGGGCAGGCGACTGGGCAGCGGTGTGGGCCATCTGCTGAATGCGGCGGGCGGGTTCGGCGCTGATCATGCCGCCTTCGCCGCTGATCAGGTCGTTTTGCAGGGTTCCGGCAGCGTCGCCACACCAAGCGGCGGTGAGCTTTCGCAGCACGCCGTAAAAGATCATGGCGAAGAAGTCGTTCACAAGGGGCGCATCCCAGCGGGTCAAAAGCTGGCGCTCTAGATCGTAGTAATGGGCGACGAGTTCTTCGGCACTGCGAGTGTCTAGCGAGGCAGCGGGCAGGCTGAGGGCCGCATCCAGACGAGCATAAAATCGGCGAATCTGATCCGGTAAGGTTAGATAATTTTTCACCAGACCCAGCAGCGTTTTGACCAGACGCAGGCTATCGCGAATCTTATCCTGGGCAGTGGCCTGCTGGAGCGTGGCGAGGACATCGGCAGGAAGCTCCTCCTTCACGCCCATCATCTGTTCCATAAAGCGGCGATTTACCTGGAATCCGGGCAGCAGCGCCAGCACGCGATACCAGTTCAGCAAGTTGTAGTAAATCCGCCCCTGCACCAGCCCCAGCAGACAGCGGAAGGTGGAGTCCTGCTGGGCGATCGCCCCTTCCGCAACGCCCATCATCCGGCAAAATTCTCGATACACCGCTTCGTAGGCGCGGCGGGCAAAGGAAAAGGTGAGCGGCGTGGTGATGCCACCGTAGCTCTCAGCAATGTTGCTGTTGTCCCAGATGACCAAGCGGCTGTCGGGGTCGGGCTGGCCGCGCAGGGTAGTGATGGGGCGCGATTGCAGGAGGTAAAGCCGGCCCTGGGCGATCGCCCATTCGATATCCTGCGGGCAGGCAAAGTGGCGCTCGGCGCAGCGGGCAAGCTGGGCAATGTCGCGCACCTGCGCCAGAGTCAGCACTGGGTTTGCGGGGTCTTGCGGTTGCGCGGAGAGAATTTCGCCGCCCCGATTCACCGTCCAGGTGTCTGCATCCGACTCGCCAGAGACGAGGGTTTCGCCCACGCCCCGCACCGCCGACACCACCGCCACGCCCCGCTGATGGGTAATCGGGTTGGCGCTGAACGCCACGCCAGCCAGCTCTGCACTCACCATGCGCTGCACCAGCACGGCCGGCGGTGGGGGCGGTTCCGTTAGCCCATGCTCGCGGCGATAGGCGAGCAGGCGATCGCTCGTCGCCGATTGCCACACCTGCACAATGCGATCGCCCACTTGCTCCGGCGGCACAAACAAATAGCTCTCTAGCTGCCCCGCAAACGACAGCGTTGCGCCATCCTCCTCCACCGCCGATGAGCGCACGGCGACGAGTTCCCCCTGGGGACACAAGCGGGCGATCGCCGCCCCC
Organism: Thermoleptolyngbya sichuanensis A183; assembly: GCF_013177315.1. Lineage (NCBI taxonomy): Bacteria > Bacillati > Cyanobacteriota > Cyanophyceae > Oculatellales > Oculatellaceae > Thermoleptolyngbya > Thermoleptolyngbya sichuanensis. The sequence continues at coordinate 410,955 of NZ_CP053661.1, forward strand.
AGTTCTGCCCTCACCGCCTCGGTCAGCGCGACTCCCTGCCCTGCGGTGAACGCTTCCGGCGACACCACAAACCAGTCGGGAATCGGAAACTCGCCCGTTGCGGAATGCTGCAAATCGTAGAGCGATCGCGCCTTGCCGCCGAGTTGATCAGGCGGGAGGTCGGGGTCAGCAGAAAAGAGGATAAAAGACATAAGGGAGAGGGAGAGGGAGAGGGAAAAATGGAATAAAGAAAAACGAAAAAGGAAAAATGGATCTTCGCTCTTCATTCTTCATTCTTCGCTTTTCTCTCTTCGTTCTTCGTTCTTCGTTCTTCATTCTTCTCTCTTCGTTCTTCATTCTTCTCTCTTTCCCCCTCCAACACTCCCTACCTGACCCAGAACGGCACCAGGCCCAGAATCAGGCACACGCCCAGCACCCAAAAGCCCGTCACGCCCTGAAAGGCATCGGCCCAGGCGGGAACAGGGCGGGCAAGGAAGCGCCAGGAAGCGACCATCGCCAGGGTGAGCAGGGGCAGCACGGCCAGAACCCCCAGGGGCAGGATGCCGACGGCGCGGGCGGCCATGAGCGTGGCGATCGCCATCAGCCAGATCACCGTCAACCATGCGATCGCGGCTCGCTGCACCCCCCACAGCGCCGTGTAGGTTTCCACACCAGGTTCCTCGTCCTGGGGAGCGCGAATTTTGCGGCCGATTTCGATGGACAGACTAATGAAATAGCTGACCCCGCAAAACCAGAGCATTCGCCAGTCGGGCAGAGCCTGGGCGATCGCCCAGTCACACGCCATTGCAAACCCCGCCATCAGCGGCAAAATCACCGCGTGGGATAGCAGATACACTACAGGACGCGCCTTGAGCCAGCGCGGGGCAAAAAACTCGCGGGTCATCAGCCCCAGATATGCCCACACCAGTCCTAGCATTCCCACCAGCGATCGCCCGACTGCAAGTGACAGTCCCAATTGCAGCACACCTGCGGCGATCGCCACCCAACCCAACTCCGTCAGCGTCACCAAACCGCGCGGCACGGGGCGATAGGGGCGAAACTGGCGATCGGTGTCAGCATCTTTGAACTCATCCGCAACGCGCAATTGCAGGAAAAACAGAAACAGACAAGGGAAGGCGATCGCCCATGCACCCACTGGAAACGCCGCCGCGCCCCGCACCAGCGCCCCATAGCCCACCGCCCCCGCCGCAAACGCCGCAATCAGCAGCCCGTTGGTCAGTAGGGGAAAGCGTTCTTTTTGGTAAGTCCACCAGCGGTTCATGGCAAAACAGGCTCATCAAAACAAACTCAACTGCTGCGGTTCTTCGGGGGGTTGGGCGATCGCATCCCAGGGCAAAGGGGGCACCGGTGCGCCCGCCTGCTCTAGCCAGTATTGAAACTGTCTGGCATTGCGGGGAGAATGTTCCTCCACGGGGCAATGGATAAATAAGTAAACTCGCTTGTCGGCTTGCAGCCATTCGGTGATTTGCCGTGCCCAGTCCTGAAAGTAAGGTTCGTTGAAGTCGAGGCTGGGATGGCTAATGTAGCGAATCAGCGCCGTGTCGGTGGTGAGGGTTTTGTGGAGCGGAACACGGGGCTTTTTGCGCTCCGACCGGATCTGGGGGTCGTCGGGGCAGTCGTAAATCGGGCGCGTGTCGAGTAAGACGCGGCTCGTGTGGTAGCCTGCCAGCAGATACGTTAGCTCGATGGTATTGACCTCTCGAAACCAGTCCAAATGCCGGACTTCAACGGCCAGCTCGGCGCGGTCGTGGGGCCAGCCCGCCAGAAATGCCCGCAGGTCGTCTTGCTGGGCAGGGCCATAGCTGGGCGGAAGCTGGAGAAACATCGGGCCGAGGCGATCGCCCAGTCCTGCCATGCGATCCAAAAAGGCGATCGCCGCTGGCAGTTGCGGAGCCAGCAAGCCCTGATGCGACACATCGCGCGGCAGCTTAGGGCAAAAGTGAAACCCCGCAGGCGTGTCCATCACCCAACGCTGCACGGTCTGCTCGTCGGGCGTGGAATAAAAGGTGGTGTTGCCTTCCACGGTTGTAAACCGCTGCCCATAAAGCCGCAGAAAATCCGCCGACCGACTCCCGCTGGGATACAATCCGCCCACCCAGGCTTTATATGCCCAAATCGCGCAGCCAATCCGAAACATAGCGAAACCGCAGGGGTTGCGAGTAGGTTAAGTATTCAAGAACAGTATTCAAGAATAAAACGGCCCTCTGCTTTTTAACGCTAACATCTGATTCAGACGGAATGAGCGATCGCCCTTCTTTCAATCGCTATATCCTTGGCGCAGCCTTTTGGCGATCGCCCTCATTTTGCAGCACCAACACTTCTGGGCGATCGCCCCCATTGATTTTGACTGATTTTGATTTTGACTGATTTTGACCCCGGACTGCGAAATGTTCGTCCACAAGGGCTTTGTGAGGTTCATCCTCCACGATTGGCTCAGTGCCACAAACGGCTCTGGAAGTCTTTCAACTCCGGATCTGAATGGGCATCACCAGATAGGTCATTTTCAGTCCACCCAGCGGCGTTAGAATTGCCGGACTCGTCGCCGTGTTGCACTGCATCTGCACCTCACTCGTGTTCAGCGCCTTCAGCCCTTCCAGCAGATAGCGGACGTTGAAGGCAATATCTAAACTATCGCCAGAGATCTGGGCCGGAAGCGCCTCGCGACCGCTACCCACGTCTGGCGCATCGACAGAAATCACCACTTCTTGCCCCGCAGTATCCAGGCTAAATTTCACGATGTTGTTTTTCTTGTCGGCCAGTACAGAAATACGCTCCAGCGCCCCAATCAGCAGCTTGCGCTCGACGGTCATCTGGCGCGAAAACTGACGAGGAATCAACTGGCGATAGTTGGGATACTGCCCTTCCAGCAGGCGACTGGTGAGGCGCTGATTGTCCCATTGAAACAGCAGTTGTCCCTGGTCAAATCGGAGGGCGATCGCCTCTCCTGCTGGGTGCAGTTGCAGCATCCGCTCCAGTTCCCGCAGTGCCTTGCCAGGAACCGTGACATCAAACGCCGTTTCAGCCCCACCATCTGCGGCCCCGTCTGCTGCGTCCGACTTCACGGTATTCACCACCGATAGCCGGTGTCCATCCGTCGCCGCAAACTCCATCTCATCAGCGGCTACTGCGATATGCACCCCCGTCAGCACTTGCTTGGTTTCATCTGTGCTAGCCGCAAACAGCGCCCCCCGCAGCCCATCGATCAATTGCTCCACCGGCAAATAGACCGCTTCCCCTGACTCCACCGTCGGCAATTCTGGATATTCGGTCGCGTCGAGGCCCTGCACCTGGTAGCGGCCCAGCGCCGAAGTCAGTGTGGCAAGGCTGCTGTCTGCCTCTGTACTGAGGGTGATTTCCTCATTGGGCAGGCGCGATACGATATCGCTCAGCAGCTTGGCGGGTAGCGTCAGCAGGCCCCCCTCTTCCACCTGCGCCGAAAAGCTCGTCTGCACCCCCAGGCTCAGGTCAAACCCTGTCAGGCTGATTTCCTGCTTGTCTTCGTCCGCGTGCATCAGCACGTTTGCTAGCACCGGATGACTCGGATTTGAGGGCACAGCACGGCTCACCAACGACAAGTGGGCATTGAGTTCGCTCTGTGGGCAGATAAGTTTCATGGCGGGAACAAAAAAGAACTCAGCAGGCAGGTTTGCGGAGCAGTGAACTGGGGAACCCTTTGGGAACCTTATAGCTAAAGCAGCTAAAGCGCCAATCGATAGCCGATCTCCAAAAGGGCTGGAACGTCATCCTAGCACCGTTGCCCGTCAGGTTTAAACTGGGCAAACAGGTGTGCAAACAGGCTCTCTTTTTGAGCGGGTTCGGAAAATTCTTTAAAGATAGAGAGGATAGTAGTAGAGGCTGTGGAAAGTGTGGAAAAAATTGGGGATCACAGGCCGACTCGTGATCAGAATCTGATCTCACCTGTGGAAAACTTGTGGAAAACGCCAGTCTTTTTCCACAGCATCCTTGAGATTCCCAGACTTTTCCACGATCGAAACCCGCTTTCCACGATCGTTTCAACAGGTTTTCCACAGAAATCCACAGGTTTTCCACAGGGTGAGGGTGGTAAGTTTTTTCCTTTCTTTAGAATCCTTTTAAGCACGGTTGGAAAACTTTGAAAAAATTGACCTGCTTCAGGGAAACCTGATTTTAGAGTATTGGAGGTATTCCAAGCCGGATACTAGTGGCATAAGGGTGTAAGCATTAGGGGTAGGTGTTGTCCGCTGGGCTCGACCCGCGATCAGGACTTGATTTCCCTCGACGCGACTGAACAGAGACGCGACTGAACAGATTTACATGACGACCGCATCCTGGAACCTAAGCCGTGTCAGACTTGCCTGAGCCTATTTCTACGTCTCGGTTGCATCCAGATGCCGACGGACTGTCTGATTTGGGTGCGGCTTCCGATGCCGTGCTGCGGGAGCAGGAGCAGTTTCTCCGCAGTATCTACGAGGGTGTGAACTTCTCGGTGTTTGTGTGCGACGTGCGGGAGAATGGCGACCTGTACGTGGCAGGGTGGAACCCCATCAGCGAGATGGATGTGGGCAAGCGCTCGGCGGATGTGGTTGGCAAGACGCTAGAAGAAGTGTTTGGCCCGGAGCAGGGTGGCGCGATCGCCCAGCGGTTTCGCACCTGCGTTGAACGAGCAGATGTATACACCTATGAGGAACTGCGGGTCTTTCAAGGGAAGGAACGCTGGTTTTTGACGACGCTGAATCCGCTGAAGGATTGCAAGGGGCGGGTGTATCGACTGGTGGGCACGGCGATGGATATCACCGATCGCCGTTTGGCTGAGGCGGCGCAGCGGGAGAGCGAGGAGCGGTTTCGACTGGTGGCTGAGCGCACGGGCCAGTTGATTTATGATTGCGATTTTCAGACGGGGCAGATTCTCTGGGCGGGGGCGATCGCCAGCATGACCGGGCACAGCCCCGAAGCGTTTCACCAATTTGGCTTTGAAGGCTGGAAAGAGCGGGTGCATCCTGAGGATTTGCCGGATGTGATGTCGCGGCTAGAGCGATCGCTGCAACTGCGGCTGCCCTATCAGGTGGAGGAATATCGCTTTCGCAAAGCAGACGGCAGCTATATCTACGTGCAGGACAGCGGCGCGTTTGTGGAAAACGAGGCGGGCGAGGTCTATCGCATGGTGGGCACCATTAGCGATATCACCGAGCGCAAGCAGGCCCAGGTGAAACTGCAACAGTCGGAAACCGAACTGCGGCAAAAGACGCAGGATTTGCAAGAAACGCTGATCGAGCTACAGCGCACCCAGAGCCAGATGATTCAAAACGAAAAAATGTCGAGTCTGGGGCAGCTCGTGGCGGGGGTGGCGCATGAAATCAACAACCCGGTGAACTTTATCTATGGCAACCTCACCTACGCCAGCCAATACATCCGGGAACTGCTAGACATTATCCATCTCTATCAGCAACACTATCCCGAACCACATTCCACGATCCAGGAACGTGCAGAAAAGGTGGATCTGGATTTTCTGATGCAGGATTTGCCGAAGCTGCTGGCCTCGATGAAGGTGGGGGCGGATCGCATTCAAAAGATTGTCGCGTCTCTGCGGACGTTTTCCCGCATGGACGAAGCCGAGATGAAGGTGGTGGACTTGCATGAGGGGATTGATAGTACGCTGATGATTTTGCAGCATCGGCTGAAGCCGCGCCCTGTGCCAGGAACCAAGGGGGAAGAGTGTGTGGCGATCGCCATTGAAAAAGACTATGGCGACCTGCCAGAAATTGAGTGCTACGCGGGTCAGATCAATCAGGTCTTTATGAACCTGCTGAGCAACGCGATGGATGCCCTGGAAGAAGAACTGGAGCGGCGACCGGGGTTTGAGCCGAAAATTTTGATTCGGACGCAGCGGGTGGGCGCAGATCGGGTGTGTGTGGCGATCGCCGACAATGGCCCCGGCATTCCGCCAGCCGTTCAGCAGCGGCTATTTGACCCGTTTTTTACCACAAAGCCCGTCGGTAAAGGAACGGGGCTGGGGCTGGCGATCAGCTATCAGGTGGTGGTCGAAAAGCATGGCGGCGATCTGCGCTGCCTCTCTGCCCCCGGCGAGGGCACCACGTTTGAAATTGAGATTCCCCTCGTTTCGGGGCAAACTCCAGAGTCTACCCAAAATTCGGCCCCCCCGGTAAACTAGGGAAGGGAAATATTACGTCTTGCTTAACGTAGAGCTTAATCGCGAGTTTTATGCTGATGACTGCCTCTTTCGCACCGATGGCGATGGCTGCTGCGCCCACGATCGCCCCCGATAAGACAAGTCAGACAGTCCGCAAACCCTACCCAAATTACAAAGTCATTGTGCTAAACGACGACTTCAATACGTTCCAGCATGTGGCCGAATGCCTGATGAAGTACATTCCGGGCATGTCGGGCGATCGCGCTTGGGATTTGACCAATCAGGTTCACTATGAAGGGCAGGCTACGGTCTGGGTGGGCCCGCAAGAGCAAGCCGAACTCTATCACCAGCAGCTTCGCCGCGAAGGGCTGACGATGGCTCCCCTGGAAGCCGTGTAGGTGGTGGGATGCCTGTGGAATGCCTGTGGAATGCCCGTAAGACGACGGGTGAGTGCCGGGATACCCGGCCCCGGCTGGTTGCTCCTTCTGCAATAAACCTGTAACTCCATAGAGGGTGTTTGAAAAGGTATCGACTGTAATGTTAGGCACTCAGAGATCCCCCCTTAGCCCCCCTTTTCAAGCGGGGAACCGCCTTAAAGTGCCCCTTTTTAAGGGGGGTTTAGGGGGATGTTGCACGCTTTGCTACAAACAGTAGGACTTTTCAAACATCCTCTTAGGGCAATTCCCTAGAGCAATTCCTCAGGGCAATTCCTCAGCGTGGCCACCGTCTTCCCCTAAAATGCTATTCGGGGAGCGGGTGTTGGGTCAATGCATCCTGTAATCCGCTTTCATGCAGGGAAAGAGTAAACGTGAGAACCGAAAGCAAGCCTGTTAACCTGTATTAGGCTGGCTCTCCGTTCTGGTTTCTATTTCGTTAGCAAGGTGGGGCGATCGCCCTACCCTCTGACCCCTGCAACAACTGAACCCTTGCGCTGGAGAAAGAACAGTGGATTTATCGCGTATTCCCCCTCAGCCAAAGCCCGGCCTGATCAACGTGCTGATCGAGATTCCGGCGGGCAGCAAAAACAAGTACGAGTTTGACAAAGATCTGAACGCCTTCGCGCTGGATCGGGTGCTGTACGCCTCGGTGCATTATCCCTATGACTATGGCTTTGTGCCCAACACGCTGGCGGATGATGGCGACCCGCTCGACGGCATGGTGATTATGGATCAGCCCACTTTTCCCGGTTGCGTAATTGCGGCGCGGCCGATTGGGATGCTGGAAATGGTGGATGGGGGCGATCGCGACGAGAAGATCCTCTGTGTGCCCGACAAAGATCCCCGCTACGCAGGGGTCAAGTCCCTGGCAGACCTAGCTCCCCACCGCCTAGACGAAATCGCCGAGTTCTTCCGCACCTACAAGAACCTGGAGAAAAAGGTGACGGAAATTTTGGGCTGGAAGGATGTTGATCAGGTGTTGCCGCTGGTGGAACAGTGCGTCGCAGCTTATAAGTAGCCTGAAGACGATTCACTAGACGATTCACTAAATGACCCACTAGACGACTCATTGAGGGATAGTCCGGGGCGATCGCCCTTGTGCGCCAATCTCATGCAGCAACCCGTTTGGAGTTCATACTCTGGGCGGGTTTTGCCTGTGGGGGGGCACCCACGCTGAACCCGGTTTGCAACGCCTGATTGCGTCAATCATCTGCAAGTGTTATAATCTGTTCCCCAAGACTGAACCCTTGCCCCCACCTAAATATACTTATACTCATGACCTCCAACCGCTTTTCCCGCACCACACGCCGCCGCTTTTTGCAATTTTCTGCTGCTGCCGTTTCGGGTGTGGCTCTGAGCAACTGCGGCCGCAGCCCGTCGGAGTCTGGTGCAGCGCCCGGAGCCGCACCAGACTCCGACAGCAGCCCCGCCACCACGGCCGCTGGTTCGCTGTACCTCTACACCTGGGCAGACTATTCTAGCCCCGCGCTCTACCAGCGGTTTCAGGAGAAAACGGGTATTGAGGTGATTGCCGATGTGTATGACGGCAACGAAGTCATGCTGGCCAAGATGCAGGCAGGCGGCGGCAACCAGTACAGCATTCTGTATCCGTCGGACTATATGGTGCGGCAGATGATCGAGTTGGAGATGCTGACCAAGATTGATCAGTCGCGGTTGCCGGGGCTGGCAAACTTGCGCGATCGCTGGCAAGACCCGCTCTACGATTCCAAAAACGCGCACAGCGTCCCCGTTAGTTGGGGCACGACCGGATTGATCTACAACAGTAACGTACTCAATCCGGGCCCCGAAGATTGGGACTATCTCTGGGAAAATAAGGATAAGCTAGCCCGCAAGATGACGCTGCTCGATGACCCCCGCGAAACGATGGGCGCAGTGCTGAAGTCTCTGGGGCATTCCTACAATTCCACCAATCCCGCTGAGCTACAGGAAGCCTACCAAAAGCTGCGGGAGCTAAAGCCTGCGGTGCGGGCGTTCGAGTCCTTTGGGTGGGAAGATCGGCTGATCGCGGGCGATCTGGTGCTGTGCATGACCTACTCGATTTTGGGCAATGCGCTGCCCGCAGAACATCCCGAACTGAAATACGTGATTCCCAAGAGCGGCACCTCAGTTTGGACTGATACGATGGTGATTCCTACGACTGCGCCGAATGTGGACGCGGCCTACGAGTGGATGAACTTCATGCTCGACCCCGAAACGGCTGCTTTTGCATCCAGCGAACTGAAGTTTGCCACGCCCAACCAAAAGGCGTTTGACCTGCTGCCTGCGGAACTTCGGTCTAATACGAACTTGTACCCTGACGATGCGATGATGGCCACGTTTGAGGGCATTAAGGATTTGGGTGCAGACAATGAGCAGTATGACAAGCTGTGGACTCAGTTGAAAGCAGGTTAGGGTTCAGTTCAGGCTTTGGGTGCAATATGACGTGCCCAAAGCCTGAACCTTTCTCCTGAATTTTTCTATAGCCGATAGCGCTCTTCCAGCCAGACGCGCACTTCGGCTTCCGAGGCAAAGGTGGCGGAGCGGTTGCTGGTGGGATCGTAGACATGCCAGACGATGTTGCCAGCGCGATCGCCCGTTTGCCAGACGCGGGGTTCGGGTTCGCTGCCAAAGCGGTTGAGGACTGCTTCGATGCGCTTGCTCAGGGCCTGCATTTTCTGCAACCGGGTCTTTGTGGTGAGGCGTTCCAGGCTATCGAGGCTGCTGAGGCTGTCGATATTAATCAGATCCAGGCAGGGCTGATTCAAGGATTCGGATGGGCTACGCATGGCGGATTCTCCAAGGGGGATAGTGGGTTGGGAAGGGTTCTCTAGATAGCGAATGCTCCCACTCTAGGCAGCGCGACTTGGAGAATCAAAAGTTTATATGAATCCAATTCATGAATGAAATTCATGGATGAATGGAGGCAGAGCGGATAATCTGAGAGGGTCAGGAGATAGGTGACAGCGGCTTAGGAATTGCTCGTCCTGGCCGATTCAAACTCGTCCCAATCTGCACTTCACTCCATTACCCACTCACGCAGGCAATTGCCATGAACCAGGACAATATCAAGCTTTCGCAACTGCGGGCGCTGGTAGCCGTGGCAGAATCGGGCAACTTTGGCGAAGCGGGGCTGCAACTGGGCGTGTCGCAGTCGGCGGTGAGCCATGCGATCGCCACTTTGGAGTCTGAATTGGGCGTGATCTTGTTCACGCGGGGGCGGCGCGGGGCGCATCTAACACCCGTGGGCGATCGCATCTTGGGCCATGCCCGCCAAATGCTGCACCTGCTGGAGGTGATGGATAAGGAAGCCAACCTGGCGAAGGGACTCCAGGGCGGTCAGGTGCGGGTGGCCTCGTTTCGCAGCGCGGCAACGCACCTGCTGCCCGACATCATCGCCGAGTTTCGCCAGGACTATCCCGGCATCACCGTCAGCATTGAGGAATTTCGCGGAGCCGCCGAGATTGAGCAAAGCCTGCGCGAGGGGCGCGTTGATATTGCCCTGTTTTGCTGGGGCGCGTCGGTGGAAGAGTTCGACACCTGGACGCTGTGCCAGGATGAATACGTGGCGCTGCTGCCGCCCGATGCCGAGTTGCAGCACCGACCGCTGACCTGGGAGGAACTGACGAGCTTTCCGATGATCATGCCCGTCGATACCGACCACTGCTATTACCTGATTCGTACCCACCTGGCGGTGCAGAAGGTTCCTATTCAGCCTGCCTACAAGATCAGCGAAGATTCCACCATCGTCAGCATGGTGATGCGGGGGCTGGGCGCGACGATCATGGCGCAACTGGCAGCCGAACCGCTGCCGCCGGGAATTCAGGTGTATCCGCTGCCTGTGCCGCTGATGCGCGAATTTCAGGTGGCGGTTCGCAAAGACGCGCTACATCCGCCTGCGGTCTACGCCTTTTTGGATGCGCTGAGGCGGTCAGCCCCGCCAGAACAGCAGCCAAATTCCGGCGATCGCCACCAGCACCCCCAGCACCGCCCGGAGACTCACGCGATCGCCCAGCGCAACGGCAATCGGAATCACAAATAGCGGGCTGGTGGCCAGCAGCGATTGGGCGACACCTGCTGGCGCGAACTTTAGGGCGGTTTGCTGGAGCCAAATGCCCAGAAACGTGCTGGCAAAGGCCGTCCCGGCGACGATGCTCAAAAAGCGGGGCGATCGCAACTGACTCATCTCCTTGCCCACGCTGCGAAACTGCGCCGGTTTGACCAAGAGCCACAGCAGCACCACCCCCAGCCCCGCCACCAGCCGAATCAGCGTGCCCCACAGCGGGCTGATGTCGGTGGTCGAAAGCGCCGCCCGCGAGAGGACAGCCCCGCTGGCCTGGCTGAGTGCCGCAATCAGTCCAAAGACCAGGCCGCGTAGGGGGCGATCGCGGGGAATTCCTGGGTCGGGCGATCGCTCCACAATCACCCACGCCACGCCGCCCACCGTCAGCCCAATGCCCAGCCACGCCGCCCCGCTCAGCCGCTCTTGCAAAACCAGCAGCGCTAGCAGCGCCGTCAGCGGGGGAGCCAGCGATTCTAGCAAGAGGCCCCGCCGCGCCCCAAGGCAGTTCAGCGATGCAAAATAGGCCGTGTCGCCCAGCCCAATGCCGATCGCCCCGCTCAGCCCCAGCAGCCAAATAGCTGACCCGTTTGCCGCTGGCGGCCCCGCCCCCCGCAGCCCCAGCGTCAGCCCAATCAGCCCAATGGAAATCAGCCCCTTAGACACATTCAGCGCCGTGGGCGAGAGCCGCCGACCGAGTTTTGTGAACGCGATGGAGGCGATCGCCCAGATCAGGGCCGCCGCCAGCGCCGCCAGTTCTCCCCGAAACGCCGTCAACCCCGTCACCCGGCAAACTGCCCCAGCAGCGCCAGAAACCGCTCCCGGTCAAAACTGCGCGGGTCGCTGCGGCTGCCAGAGCGATCGACGGCTCGATGGGTGGTGATGCGGTTGGTCGGGATGCCCGTGCGGGCAGTCAGCCAGGCCAAGGATTGATACTGAGCCGACGTATAGCCGCTGTGTCGCGCTTGGTTACCGCGTCCGTCGCCGGGGGTTTCCAGAGAAATGTGATAGGCGAAGTTATTCACCGAGGGCGGAAACTGCGGATTGGTATTCACCGTCTCTCGACCGTTTGGCCCGTCAAACACCGAATTTCCCGCCCCAAAAGCGCGATACTCCGGCGGCACGATATACACCACCGTCCCGTTTAGCCGGATCAGGGCGTGATAGCTGCGCTGGTCGGCATCGTTGGGATGGGGCGTGCGGAAGGTGTTGATGGCGCTGCTGGCCGAGCCAACCGTTTCATGTAGCACGATAATTGGGTCATTGTTGACGGGGCGACCCGCAGCATCCGTCAAAAATCGATAGCCAAAGTTGGTCGGGTGGGGCGGCGCAATTTCCTGGCGCGGCGTATAGCTGGAAGCCACCTCGCGCATGATGGGATAGGGCACGCGCACGCTGGACAAATCCGCTTTGCCAGGAACCAGAACCTGCCGCTGGTCGTTGGGGATGGGGTCGGGCGGCACGGGCAGCGGCACGCGATCGGGCGGAATAGCAGGGTCGGCAGCGGCGGGAACCTCCGGCGCTAGGGGACGGGGCGCAGGCTCTGGCCGCGAAAACCGGGGAATTGCCGCTGCCCCGTTCATCAGCAAGACCACCAGTAGCGTGGCCACCATTGCCTGCAATAGCCGTTGTGCCATAGTTCAGTTCTCTGAAAGCGTTCGGAAAGTGTTCGGAAAGTGTTCTAAACGTTCTCTAACGCGACGTACAACGTTCATCTGCCCTCATCCCCCAATCCCTTTTCCCAAATCGGGAGAAGGGGAGCAAGAGCGACTTAAAGTCCCTCTCCTGCTTTGGGCTACTGTGTACACACAAGTCTTGTATGCTCAGGCGGCAATGCTTTGATCCCCCCTTACCCCCCTTAAACAAGGGGGGAACCAAACCCGGAGTGCCTCGCATCAGGGCGACCTGGCTCGAAAGTCCCCCTTCCCAAGGGGGATTTAGGGGGATCTTTCACAGCCGGGCGACCTGGCTCGAAAGTCCCCCTTCCCAAGGGGGATCTAGGGGGATCTTTCAGAACCTGACGCAAACAATCGAGACGTGTATACACAGTAGCCTTGGGGAAAGGAATTTAGGGCGAGGCTGCAAGACGCTCAAGCACGAGAACCGTACTTCTGTTTGGCAACGTCCCAAATCCCTCATGCAGAGCTATCCCAATCTAATGCCTTCTGACCCGCTTCGCAAAGGGGAAGCCAGATTTGGAGAGTTTGCAGTCATTTCAGTTTTGGAATGCCATATTAGAGCCATTATGCTCCCTCCACAATTCATTCCATGTCGTCGCCCTACCAGCCAGAACGCAATCCTGAACTAAAGTCAGAACCCAGCACCGAACATCAATTCGTCCAAAAAGCAGTCAACCTCATCATCCAGTGGAGTCCGCTGGGCGGCAGCCTGGGCATCCTAGCACACTCAATTTTGCAGCAAAACTGGGTAATAGCAGTACTCACATTTCCCGTCATGCTGGTGACGGTCGTTTGGGCAAAATATACCGAAAACTTCACCGCCCGCGTGGGCGACTGGGCCGGCGAAAAAGGCAAGCGCGATGCCGATTCTTTTACCAGCTGGCTAGACCAGATTGATCAAGCCCTGCGGATGCAGCTTTCTGGGTTTGACGGCAAGTTTCTGAAGGCGCAGTCAAGCGCCTGTCGGCTATGTGTCACCGACAACGAAGTGCCCATTCCCTTGGGGCTGACTAACCCTGACCTGGATGATGTGTATGTGCCGCTCCAGCTCAGCAGAGACTTCTTTCGCAGCCGCGATGGGGAAATGCTGCCCAACTTGCCAGGGTTGCAGCGGCGCGATGCCGAAGCGCTGCTCGAAGCCGCCGAAAACCGCAAACCCTTCGACATTTGGGACATTCTGACTCGCTTGCAAACCTCGCCCAACCTTCGGAGTTTCGCGATCTTGGCCTGGGGCGGCTATGGCAAAACCACGCTGCTGCGCCACCTCACCTATTGCTATTGCACTCGTCCCCACGCTACCCGCCGCCGCCACCAAACGCCCGAATTCATCCCCGTGCTGCTGATGCTGCGAACCTGGCGCGACGAAATCGCCCAGCCCGACCCGCCCAGCCTGCCCGACCTGATTACCCAGCACCACATTCCCAAGCTGCCCGGTGGCAAAAATCTGACGATTCCCGCTGCCTGGGCCACGCGGCTGCTGCACAGCGACCGAGCGCTGATCATGTTTGACGGGTTTGACGAAGTGGCCGATGAGCAGCGCGTCGCCGTCAGCCGCTGGATCGCCGAGCAGATGCAGACCTATGACCGCTGCACCTTCATCCTCACGTCGCGGCCCAATGCCTACAGCCAGGACTACGCCGCAGAGCGACCCCAGCTAGAGCTGAAGGTGGAGCCGTTTGATGAAGATCGCCGGGAAAAGTTTGTGAAGCAGTGGTATCTGGTGCAGGAGCGCAACGCCGTGCCCGCCGCCAGCCGCAACGCCGCCGCCGTGGAGGAAACAGCCGATCGCCGCGCCACCGATCTACTATCCCAGATTGAGCAGCGAGAAGAACTGGCCGATCTGGCAGAAAATCCGCTCATGCTCAGCATGATTGCCATGTTTCACCGCTCACTGCCCAACAGCCAACTGCCCACCCGCCGCACCGAGCTATACCGAGAGATTTGCGGTTTGCAGCTTGGATTCCGCCCGATAGCCAAACGTATCGACCTGCTGTTGGATGCAGAACCCAGTCAAAAAATTCTGCAAACGCTGGCGCTGGCCATGACCGAGCAAGAGAAAACCAGCCTTGCCGAACCAGATTTATTGACCCACATTGCCGAGCAACTGCGGCGGCTAGACGAAGCAGTTGCGCCTGCGAAATGGCTAGCGCAGATTGTGCAGGTGAGCGAACTGCTGGTGAAGCGCGATGAGGACTATGAATTTGCCCATCGCAGCTTTCAGGAATATCTGACGGCGGTGGAGCTGAAGGAACAGCAAGAGGCGGGCGAGGCGCAAGTGCTGGAACATTTCACCGCCGAGTTTTGGCAAAACACGATTTTGCTGTACGTGTCGCTGTTGCAAAACCCTAGCGGGCTGATTCGCGCGGCCTGCGGACAGGGAGCCGACGCCATCGCCTTTGCCTACGACTGTTGCAAAATGAACCGCCGGGTGGAAGATGCCGTAAAAGCAGAGGTGAACCAGTTGCGCTATGGGCGGCTGGAGAACTTGTTAGCAACCGGGCAGTGGAAAGCGGCAGACCAGGAAACTTTTAATCTGATGTATCAAACGCTGGATCGCCAGTGGACGGTAAAAGGGCTACTCAACTATCCTTGCGAAGACCTGCGGTGGCTGAATGACCTATGGCTAAATTACAGCAACGGGCGATTTGGCTTTAGCGTGCAAAAAGAAATTTACGTGGCGTGCGGCGGCATCCTAGACGGGAAGTATCATAGGGAGGCGTGGGAAACCTTTTGCGATCGCGTCGGCTGGCGACAGGAAGGAAAATACGTGTACTACGGCAAGCTCACCCTCGACCCGCTTCATTCTCCTGTTGGAAAATTACCATGCGTGTGGGTGTTTGGGGGGGGAGGGGGTGGGTTTGTTTCTCTCGCACAGAGACTTGTGAACTGTAGCACGAGCCAGTTCTAGCCGATCCTAAAGTTTTGTAACCAAGCCTGTTTCTACATAAAAACCTACCTTTCAGCGATCCGTTACCTGGCACCTGACGTTTTTTCTACGTCGAGTCGATTATTTCCTCAAACTGGAGCTTCATCACCTCCGGGTCATAGCAATTCGCCAACACAAACTTCTTCGCCACCTGCCGGATTTCCGCTGCGGGGGTTTCCCAGTCGTCCCACAGGCTCTTTTGTCCGGGGCTGCTCTTTTTCTTTAGCCTGCTCCGCGCCTTGATTTGCGCCAGCAGTTTGGTTCCCCAGTGGTTGCGCTTCTCCGGCTTCGGCTTCGGCTGATATTTTTTGCAAAACTGGCGATAGATCGCCGCACACAGATCCAGCGTTCTGCCCAGCGCCAAAAACGCCGGATGCCACTGCGTCAGCCCGTCCTGCGTCAGTCGGTCATAGCTGCCATAGTTGCTGTAGTCATAGAAAAATCCCTGCTGCATTCCCGCTGCCTTGGGGTTGGCGTGGATATAGCGCAGCGTGTTCAGCGCCCGCCGCTTGTCGCTAATGGGAAACTCTGTGCTGTGATAGCGCTTCTCCCAAAAGTGTCCGGTGCGGTTCAGTATTCGGTTGAGGCACATGGCGCTATACCAGTTCAGCCAGTGCATGATTTTTGGCAGGTCTTCCGGCTGCGGCGGCTCCAGCAAATAATGCACATGGTTGCTCATGATGCACAGGGCATACAGCTTGAAGCCGTATTTCTCCTGGCATTTTTGGATGGCGTAGAGCAACACTTCGCGGTATTCGGGTTTCGTGAGGCGAAACTCGCGGTTGTTGCAGCGAATGGTGACGTGGTGGCAATAGCCGGGATGGAGTTGGCGAGGTTGGCGTGGCATGAGATCCCCCCTTAGCCCCCCTTTAGGAGGGGGGGAACCGGGCCGCTGCCGGAAAAAGTCCCCCTTGTTTCTAGCGAAGCGGCGCGTCAGCGCGGGGATTTAGGGGGATCGGTTTGGGTGCGAGGCTTTTGGAGATCTCCCTAGCCCCCCTTAAGCTAAGGGGGGAATCGATTCCACACTGCTGGTGGCAGAACGCAGCGGCTCTGATAGCGCCTGGGCGATCGCCCTTAAGCTTCTGGGATCACTGAGCATCCAGGCGTGGGCGGGCACGTTCAGCACCACTTCGCGCCCCACGCCCAGACAAGAACTGCGGGCGGGCAAAATCATCAAATCTAGCGGTGTCCAGATTGAGGTGAAGTTTAGCTGTTCTAGACAGTCCACATCGCGGTTGAGGTCGCATAGAAAGGGACTTTTGATGGACATCTGGCTGGCTCCGATGTTGGGGCGCAGGTAGGCCGTCCAGGTGCCGCAGTGGGGCGAGGAGATGGTGACAAAGCGGCGCACGCGCTCTAGCCCGCCGAGGCGCTGCACGAAATAGCGGCTGATGATGCCGCCCATGCTAAAGCCGACCAGATCGAAGGGCTGCCCCGGCGGGATTACCTGCTGGGCATAGTCGGCAAGCTGTGCTGCTAGCACATCCAGCCCTACGTCGCCGTTGCTGGGTGTCAGGTTGGGGTGGTGAACCTGCCAGCCCTGCGAGGTGAGATAGGGAGCCATCCTGCGAAACACGGCGGCGGTGTCGTCGATCCCGTGAACCAAAATGACCGGATGGCGATCGCCCGATGGAGAGGATATTTCGTGAAGGCGGGTCATGGTGGGAGGCTAGCGCTTGATTGGCTTAGATTTTTTTAGAGTTTTAGAGAACCGTACAGCAAACTTCCTGTTTCAAGGGTAGCGGGGGGCGATCGCCCTCTGTGGGGCTGGTGTGCCAGTTTGCTGTGCCAATTTTCTGCACTAATTCGCCGAGCCAGTTTATCGCGCCAGCTTGCTGCACCAGTTTGCCGCGCCATTCTTTCGTATCCATTTTGCCCAGCCAGTTTTGCCCAGCCAGTTTTGCCCAGCCAATTTTGCAGACCAGTTTCCGATCAAACGCTTTTGGGAACGCTAGATGAAAACCTGGCTGATTGACGTTGACTCGAATAGAATATTAAAGAAATATTAAACTCGCCTTTAACTGAACCCCGGACTTTGCTGCTGGAACGAAAGCCTGAATTACCCACACCTGCACTTCCCCCAACAGATGGATTGGAACTACTTCGACATTGCAATCGGAACAGTCATGGAGGGCGATCGCTGGCATTGGCGGGCAACCCTGCCCACGGGCATGACGATTACCTCAAACCAAGGCTATACCACACCCGTCCAGGCCATTAGCTGTGCGCGGCTGTGGATTGCCACAGAGTCGATGCGCCGGGCGTTTGAGGGTTGCCTAGTTGAACTGCGCGATCGCGGCACGATTCAAGCCCAGGAATTTTTCAACCTGATGCGATCGCTAGAGCAGCAGATCCAGCAAGGGTGACACAGGGCTGGGGCGACCGGGCAACAAAGTGGGAAATTAAAGTGGGAAATTCCTGATCCATTCATCGCCTGATCTCCCCGTCCCGACACCCGTGCCCTACACGCCAAGGTTCTACGCCGCCAGCCCATTGTGCCGCAGCAGCGGTTCCGTATCTGGTTCGCGGCCGCGGAAGGCTTTGAAGACTTCCATCGGGTGCTTGCTGCCGCCGAGGGAAAGGATAGTGTTGCGGAAGCGGCGGCCCGTTTCGGCGATGGCGGCTTCGTTATCCAGACCGGCTTCTTCAAAGGCGGAGAAGGCATCAGCGCTGAGGACTTCTGCCCACTTGTAGCTGTAGTAGCCTGCCGCGTAGCCGCCGCCAAAGATGTGTCCAAAGGAGCAGAGGAAGGCATCTTCGGGCAGAGGCGGCAGGACGGTCGTGGTTTTGACGAGGCGATCGCGCACGTCCTTGGGAGTTTCGGCTCCACCGGGCACATAGCGGTGATGCAGTTCGATATCCAGCAGGCTGAAGTGTATCTGCCGTAGCATGGCGCTGCCGCTCATAAAGTTGCGGGCCGCCAGCAAGCGCTGATAGAACATTTCGGGCAGTGGTTCGCCCGTTTGATAGTGCTTCGCCAGACTAAACAGGGTTGCCCGGTCGTAGCACCAGTTCTCCATAAACTGGCTGGGCAGTTCCACCGCGTCCCACTCGACGTTGTTAATGCCCGCCGCGCCGGAATAGTCCACCGTCGTCAGCATGTGCTGCAAGCCGTGGCCAAACTCGTGGAACAGCGTTTCTACCTCATAGAAGTTCATCAGGCTGGGTTTGCCGTCTACGGGCGGCGACTGGTTGCAGACGAGGTAGGCAACGGGCAGACGCACCTTGGACACGCCCGCTTCGACGTAGCGCTTGCGGTTGATGGCAAAGTCCATCCAGGCTCCGCCGCGCTTTTCGGCAGGACGGCTGTAGGGGTCGAGATAAAAATAGGCGATCGCCCCACCGTCTTCATCACTCACCCGAAAATAGCGCACGTCGGGATGCCACACGGGCGCTTCCCCATCGGCAGGCGTAATCACAATCCCAAAAATCCGCTTCGCCAGCCCAAACAATCCGTCTAGCACTTGCTCTAGTGGAAAATAGGGTCGCAGTTCCTCTGCATTCAGCGCATACTTCTCTTCGCGCATCCGCTCCGACCAAAAGGCCGAATCCCACGGCTGAAAGTCTTCGGCTTCGGGTGCGCCGTGGCTGCGGGCAAACGCCTTCAGCGCGGCCAGGTCTTGCTGAGCGGCGGCATAGCTCGATGCACGCAGTGACTCCAGCAGGTGTTCTACTGCGTCTACGCCAGGGGCCATTTTGCTAGCGAGGCTGAGTTCGGCATAGCTGCCAAAGCCAAGAATGCCCGCCATCTCTTTTCGCAGCGTCAAAATGCGCTCGATGATTGGCTGATTGTCGTGCTCGCCAGACGAAGCGCGGGTGATGTAGGCACGATACAGCGTTTCGCGCAGGTCGCGGCGGCGGCTGTGTTGCATGAAGGGCAAGTAGCTAGGCATATCCAGCGTGATGCGCCAGGGCCCTGCTTCGGGCGTGGCGGCTTCTGCCCCGGCTGCGCGGGCTGCCTGGGCCGCTTGGGCCAGCAGCGTTGGCGGCAGTCCTTCTACCTCGCTGGGCTGTGTCAGCGTCAGGCTAAAGGCCTTGGTTTCATCTAGCAGATTGTTGGAAAACTGGGTAGACAGGTTCGCTAGCTCAAGCTGGATTTCGTTGAAGCGATCGCGCCTTTCGCCTTCTAGCCCCACGCCCGCTAACTCTGCCTCGCGGATGGATGACTCGATAATCCGCTGCTGGGCTTCGCTGAGGGTGCCCCAGGCGGCGCTGTTGCGAATTGCCTTATACCCCTCATAGAGCGGCTTGCTCTGGCTCACGCGCATCCCAAATTTCACCACTTCGGGCTGCATGGCTTCCTGGGCCTCGCGCAGTTCCGGGCTATTCTTCACGCCCATCAGGTGGTTCACTACGCCCCACACCCAAAACACAGGTTCGGTCAGGGCTTCTAATGGCTCGATCAGTCCTTCCCAGGTTGGCTTGGTGTTTGTTTCCAGATGCGTCAGGGCATCGGTCGCCTTGGCCAGCAGTTCGGTCATGGCTGGCACGACGTGTTCAGGACGAATTTGGTCGAAGGGGGGAAGACCTTTGCCAACCAGGAGGGGATTCGCGGTAGTTGCAATCATAAAAGTGAATGGGGGATGGAGTGAATGGAGGATGAATGGGGTGCCTGAGCGTTTAAGAAAATACAGGTAAGAATCTACTAAGAATCTACAGTCGAAGTCATATCAACTACGCCCTAGGCATTCGATCTTAAGCGATCGCCCCCAGAGTTGCCATCCAGCTTTCTCGCTCAATCCTGAAATCTATCGGTTTTTCTGCAAAAAAGCAAAACAGGACGCAAGTATACACTTACGCCCTTCTTCTGAACTAGGCTCAATCTAAGGCTCGTCTGACACCTACAGGCCCAGTCTGACACCTGCCTGACAAATCCTATAAATCAGCCGCTAAAGTTTAGATCAGCCGCGGCTAGCTCCAAAACTGCCCGAAATAGGTCGATGCCGTTTTAGCGTAAGCGGCCCAGCCCGCCTCTTCTGGTTCCGAAGCCCAACAGCGCTCTAGGTGGCTGACGGCCTGCTCTAGGGTGCTGTCTTCCAAGAAAAACCACGCCAGCGCACGCGGGGCGATCGCCATCCCTGTGGCAAAGGGAACCGTAGGCAAATCGAGGGCGATCGTCGCCTTGTCTCCCGGCTCTCGATGCCGATAAGACTCCCACGCAAAGAACTCGCCGAACCTATGGGTGAACCATTTCATATCAAAAAACCTCCACAATTACACTGGGGAGGCACTTCAAAACCTGTCACCATTACCACCTCGAAGGTATGCCAAAGGCAATGCATGGGGTGGATATGTCCGAATCTTTTTCCGTGCCCTACGCTACCATTTGGGATCACACTTTTACTATAACACCCTCGGATCAGAGCGCGTGTACCGCAGCTAACATCTCCCAGATACAAATCGTCCCAGGTACAGGCCGCCTGACCCGCAACAGTTCACCCCTGGGTTCACGCCTGTCTATTTTGGGGGCAGCCTTCGCTCACTGCAAAAAATACTAAGAAACACCAAGAAGCGCTTCGTGGGACTTACGCACCTGCGACGAGCTGCCTGTGTTTCGGACGATTGCTCGCGGGTGCATCTCGATATAGATTCTCCAACGACGCAAGCCCTAACTTAGTTTCATCAAAACAACACAAAGTCCGTATAGTTGATGTTTCGTATGTAAAGAGTAGGCGAAAGATCAAACAAAATCGCTCTAGATCCTGGAATCTTCGGAGAGATACAAGTGCTTTGACCTACCAATCTTCATGAACGTAGGCACATCTTTAAAGCCTGCGTAAGCCCTTCACAAGTTCCAGGCAGAGTTTGAATTCTTTGTAAGTTGAGAACCAATCCACTGTAAGTGACAACCCTCATTCTGTATCTTAAGACATATGGGTTCAGTGCATTTACCAGTATCTCTCAGCGACATCTCAGTGGTTTCTAGGGGTTGATTCTGTGGTGATGCTCTGGGAGTTGTAAGGTCAGTCTCTGATGCCTAGATGCCTTAGAGCTACCCTAGCGCTGATTCATTCATATCAGCATTGTCCGATGAGACTGATGCCAGGATATGCAAGAAGTTCACAAATCACTCACGAATTTCTCAGGATTCTGCGGTATCAGAAGAATCCAGCTTGGTTAGGCTCAGCTTCTATGAAATTAATGCTTGTTTGCACATCTGGCGGTCATTTCTCAACCATGAGAGACATGGAGTCATTTTGGTCTCAGCACGAGAGAGTCTGGGTAACGGACTTTAAGAAAGATACGAGTCTTCTAAATGGCTTGAATGAACGAGTTTTCTGGCTGCCCTATCAGGGCCCAAGAGACTGGAAGCGTTTTCTAATGAACCTGCCCAGATCTCTGAGAGTTCTGCTTCTAGAGCGACCTGATATGGTGCTTTCGACGGGTGCAAGTATAGCAGTGAATTTCGCGATCCTGTCCAAGCTGTTAGGAATTCGCTTCTTATATATCGAGAGTATTTCTCGTTCGGATGAACTGAGCCTGTCTGGTAAATTCATTTACCCGCTTGCCGATGAGTTTTATGTTCAGTGGCAGGAGTTGACCGAAAAATACCCAAGAGCAATCTTTAGAGGAACTGTGGCTTGACTCTAAATTAAAACACTCTCGGTCATGCTCGTTTAGTGATTTCAAAGTTGTTCCTGAAGATCCCAGAACACGATGATTATTCTCACTCTTGGCACGATTCCGTACTCTTTCGATAGAGCGATTACTTGGCTACACTTGCTGCTAGAGCAGCAGGTTATCTCTGAACCTGTTTTTATTCAGAGCGGGGTCACTGATACCTCTCTTGTTGATCGCCATCCCCTTACAACAGTGGTCAAGACGATTGAGTCTAAAAAGCTGGTTGCCTTGGTCAAAGAAGCCAGACTAGTGATTTCTCATGGCGGCCAGGGTTCAACGCGGATGCTGGCTTCGCAACAGGCTTGCTTCGTTTTGCTGCCGCGGCTGGCTCGCTTTGAGGAGCATATTGATGACCATCAGCTTCTATTTGCTAAAAGTATGCAGCGATTCGGTGTCAAGCACTGTTTGGCCCTAGATGAGCTTCGACAGTTTGTGCTAGAACCACCGCCGCCATTCCGAGGACAGTTATTTAACGGGCCAAAGCTGGCGGATCATCTTAGTGCAAAGTATCCGGGACTGAAAGAAGTTGCCTTTAAGCAGGCGGGTTGTCTAGAGACAGTTTGAGTCGAACCCGTTGAGCTTCCTTCACCCGGTCTCCGTATAAATCAGCAATGAGTTGTATGTACCCGCTGGTCAGCATCATTATCAACAACTATAACTACGGTCGTTTTCTAAGGCAGGCTATCGATAGCAGCCTCAATCAAACCTACTCTGAAATAGAGGTGATTGTGGTTGATGATGGCTCTCAGGATGGTTCCCAAGAGATTATTCTGAGCTATGGCGATCGCATTATTCCGGTTCTGAAGCCCAATGGCGGACAGGCCTCTGCGATGAATGCAGGATTTCGAGTCAGCAAGGGAGAAATTATCGTTTTCCTAGATGCGGATGATTATTTCTTTCCTCATGCAGTGGATACGATTGTTGCTCAATGGACCCCCGACACTGCCCAAATGCAGGCTCGACTGGAATCACGAGATGCAGAGGGAAATTACATTGACCTGTATCCTGCGCCGGAGATTACTTTCAATACTGGAGATGTCACCCCATTATTGCTCACAAAAGGGCGATATAACACGACTGTGACCAGCGGCACTAGCTTTAGTCGGATGGTGCTAGAAAAAATTTTGCCCATTCCCGAAGCGGACTTTCGGATTTCTGCGGATGGCTATTTGGTGTCTGTTTCGCCTTTTTATGGTCAGGTATTTGCAATTGAAACTCCAATTGGGGTTCGTCGGAAGCATGGTGAAAATCTTTGGGCTGCGTCTAGTCAGGAAATCGACGTTTCTCGCTTTCGGAAATCATTGCGGCATGACCGCTTGAGATATCAGGCGATCGCTCGAACGGCAAAGAGTCTGGGGCGATCGCTCGATGGTGATCCCGGCTTGAAGGACACCCTGCATTTGACCGATCGAATGGTTTCGCTCAAGGTCGATCCCCAGGGGCATCTATATCCAACAGATTCCTGCGTGATGCTTGCCTGGAAGGGATTTTGGGCGGTTTGGAAATATTCCACCTATTCCAAGAAACGAAAGCTGATTCTGAGCCTGTGGTTTCTATGGGTAGGCTATCTGCCTGTGGCGTTGGCAAAGCCTGCGATCGCCTGGTTCCTATTAGGAAAATCTCGCCCTCGATTTGTAGACAAGCTTGTAAAGCAGATCAGAGCAGCCACCAGCTAGGTTTATGAGGAGCCTGTTATGCGGGTCACTATTTGCGTCATCACGTATCAACGACCTGAAGGCTTAAAACGTCTTTTAGAAGGGCTGAGAAAACTGGAGTTTAAGCAGCTTCAGCCTAAGATTCATGTCGTGGTAGTGGACAACGATGAATCTGGACAGGCGTTTCGCTTTTGCAATCAGTTATCCCCAGATTATCCCTGGAGGTTAACAGCTTGCATGGAGCCGCGTCGCGGAATTTCCTATGCTCGAAACCGGGCGATCGCCACTGCTCCTCTAGACAGCGATTTCATTGCCTTTATTGACGATGATGAAGTGCCCGAATCGGACTGGCTAGAGCAACTTTTATTGACTCAAATCCAGTATCAAGCAGATGTGGTGCATGGGCCGGTTCTCCCCCATTTTCAGCCTGACGCACCGACCTGGGCAATCCAAGGTCGATTTTTTGAAAATCGACGCTATCCAACGGGGCATCTTTTGGAAGCGGCTTACACCAACAATGTCCTGATGCGAGCAGAGTTGGTCAAGGATCAGAAAAACATTTTCCAAGAGCGATTTGCATTGACGGGTGGAGAAGACTCCTACTTTTTCAGGTGTCTTCATCAGTCAGGAAAAAAGCTGGTTTGGGCCGATGAAGCGATTGTTTATGAGTGGATTCCCGACAGCCGTACTACAGTGCAGTGGATTTTGCGGCGGGGCTATCGCAGTTGTTTAAGCTACTCTATCTGGGAAAAAGAAGCGAAGCCATCGGCTCGAGTTCGTCTGTTATCTAGCGCTAAGGCATTGCTCCAAATGATTTATGGACTGATGACCATTCCGTTGGGGCTGATTCAAAAGCGTTTGGCGATCGCATCGCTGCTGAGAATCTTTCGGGGTGCTGGTCGCTTGGCTGGGCTTTTAGGCTTCACTTATCAGGAATATAAGACCATTCACAAGGTGTAGAAACGGGCTTTGGAGCAGCTTTGAACTTGGAAAATCATCATCAAGACAGCTTGTGGCAGTCTGTGGACGCAAAAACTATGAATCCTCAAATTTCTGTTGTCATCCCACATTTCAATGACTTGGAAAATCTGAAAATTTGTCTGAGCTGCTTGATGAATCAAACGCTACCACTAGATCAATTTGAAATTATTGTGGCTGATAATAATTCGAGTCTGGGTTTGGATGCTGTACGCAGCGTCGTTGCAGAGATAACCAATCGCAAAGCAAAAGTAATTTCTGCCCCGATTCAAGGTGCAGCAGAAGCAAGAAACGCAGGGGTTTTAGTATCCCAATCTGAAATTTTGGCATTCATAGACTCTGACTGTCAGCCCTCAGAGGACTGGCTCGAAAATGGATTGAGAGCGATGAAGCAAGCCAAGCTTGTAGGGGGTCGCGTCCGGGTTCTTTTGAATAATCCGGATGATCCTCATCCTGTGGAAGCTTTCGAGTCTGTTTTTGCATTTAATAATCAGTCCTATGTTCTGAAAAAGCAATTTTCTGTAACCGCAAATCTGTGGGTTTCCAGAGAGATTTTCAATGTAGTGGGTGGGTTTCGTCAGGGTGTATCCGAAGATATGGACTGGTGCCATCGGGCGATCGCCGCTGGCTATTCTCTTGTTTATCAAGACGATGTCTGTGTCGGACATCCAGCACGACGAACTTGGGCCGAACTGGCTCGAAAATGGCAGCGATTGACTCGTGAGAGCTATCATCTTATTCGCGAGCGTCGATTGGGATATATCTTGTGGATGATGCGGAACTGGGTTGTCCTTCTCTCTGCTTTGCCGCATACTCTGGTGATTCTCAACTCTAAAAAACTCAGCCGACTGGAAGATCGATTGAGAGCGATTTTAATCCTATTTCGGCTTCGTCTTTATCGCTTTTTTGAAGCCCATCGATTGATGCTGTCTGACTAGTGATTGGCAGCCCATAAGTTTATCAAGTCTTGATGATTGGCAGAAGCTAGTGTGAAGGCAGATGCGGCTCGTTGCCTGAGCCGTCTAGACTAGAGATGTAAATCAAAGAGTGGTCGTCCGCTGTTAGATTGAGCCTCGCTTAGCAAGGCTGAAGATTTTAAGAGAACTTAGGAAAAGCGCATAGAAGAAGTCTTTGAGGTGGCAGCGATCGACCGTTTTGATGACAGAACTTAGTTTCGAGAACCCGGGGTGCTAATGCGAATGACTGATAGGCTGCGTTCCGTTGAATTGCTCTAGAGCCTGCGTAATTCCACGGTTGCAGTCTTGAGGTTTGGAGCGTTTTTTCAGTTAGTGCGCCGCTGGCTGTGTTGCTCTTTGGGAGTCTCATGAGTACTCAATCTTTTCGAGAAGAAGTTGATATCGATCTGCAACGCTATGCACAGGTTTTGAAGCGGCGATGGCTGCCTGCGGTCGGAGTGTTTAGCACGGTTGCGGTGCTGTCAACCCTGGCGGCCCTGTCGCAACAGCCTAGCTATGTCGCCGCTGGCAGGGTTCTTGTTAAGATTGACCGCACCTCTTCCTTGACGGGGCTGGATGCAGCAGGGGCCGCTGCGATTGGTCGGCAAGGTGCTGTTGGTTCGGATACTGACCCCATTGCCACCCAAGTCGAAACAATTCGGTCGTTGCCAATTGCCGAAGCGACCATCACGGCTCTCAGACTCGCCGATGATGAAGGACAACCCCTCAGCCCGGTGGGGTTTCTGGAGGTGTTAACGGTTAAGCCAATTCCTGGCACCGATATGATCGAGATCGGCTATCAGGACGAAGACCCTGAGCGGGCGGCAGCCGTAGTGAACAAGGTGATTCAGGCTTACCGCAACAATAATATTGCGACCAACCAAGCCGATGCTGCTGCCGCTCGCAAGTTCATCACAGAGCAACTGCCTAGAACCGAAGCCACGGTGCGGGAAGCTGAAGTCGCGCTGCAACGCTTCAAAGAGCAGAACCAGGTAATTTTGCTGGATGAAGAATCCCGCGAGACGGTCAAAGCCATGAAGCGCCTGGATGATGAAATTGCGAGGGTCAGGACGCAGTTTGTGAATGCGACAACCCGCTCTCGCGAATTGCAGCAGCAGTTAAGAATGTCTCCAGAACAGGCCGTGAGTGCAACGGCGCTGAGCCAGTCTCCGGCGATTCAGGAGGTCTTTTCCCAGCTTCAACAAATTCAGGGGCAGCTTGATCTGGAGCGGGCCCGCTATCGGCCAACTCACCCTACCATTGCCACGCTGGAGCAGCAAGAAGCTCTGTTGCAGCAACGACTCCAGGGGCGAGTCGCTCAGCTAGTGGGGCAAAGTCGGGTGTCGGAGCGGGATATCCAACTGGGGGCGCTGGCTCAAGATTTGACAGCGAACTTGGTGCAGTCAGAGGTGGAGCGCGTCGCGCTGGGCAGTCAGATTGCCGAGTTGGCTCGGCTACAGGCAGAGCAGCGCAGCCGAGCGGTAACGATTCCTCGGCTAGAGGCGACCCAGCGCGAACTGGAGCGGCGACTGGCCGCAGCGCAAGGCACGTATGAATCGCTGCTCCAGCGGTTGCAAGAAGTACAGGTGGCAGAGGATCAGACGATTGACAACGTGCGAGTGATCTCAGCGGCGGTGGCACCTGAGAAGCCTGCTGCTTCTAGCAAAAAGCTGATTCTGCTGGGTGGGCTGGTGCTGGGATCGGCGATGGGTGTGGTGACGGCGTTTCTGCTGGATCTGTGCGATCGCTCGGTTAAAACAATTCCCAACGCTCAGCAGTTGCTCCATTACCCACTGCTGGGGGTTGTGCCGAGTTGGAAACGATCTGGCAGGCGGCAAGATCTTCTACCCATGCAGCAGAGCGACGGCTCGCTATTTGCTGGAGTGCATCATGCCTATCGCGTATTGCAGTCGAACTTGGGGCTGCTGGATTCGGAGTTTAGTCTGAAAACGCTGGTGGTTACCAGTTCCGTACCGCAGGAAGGCAAGTCGCAAGTGGCTGCAAATCTGGCAATGGCGATCGCCCAGTCTGGGCAAACCGTGCTGCTGGTGGATGCAAACTTTCACCATTCGACCCAGCACCAGATGTGGAATGCTAATGGAGCCATTGGACTGGCAGAGGTGCTGGAGGGTCGGGCCGAGTTGGCCGACACAATCCAGACAGTAGCGCCAAGTCTGGAACTTCTGGCGGCAGGCAATCTGGCATCTTCCACGCCAACTTCGCTCACCCCTCAAAAGCTGCTTCCTGTGATTGCGGCGATGGGTCAGCGATACGACGTGGTGATCTTTGACACGCCAGCCCTTTCCGGTGCGGCGGATGCGTCCACCTTGGGCAAGCTGACGGATGGGATGCTGCTGGTCGTGCGACCGACGACGGATGTAGAGGATTTGAAAGCGACTCGCAGTTTGCTCAATCTCGCCAGACCCCATGTACTGGGGATTGTGGCTAATGGCGTTGCTCCGATTCGCAACCCCAACCGCTATTTTGCCCTGACCCAGGAAGTCGCCTTTGCCAAACCTGTCAAGCCTGTGTCCAGCTTTGAGCAACTCTTTCCCATTGAGCAGCACAGCCAAAATGGGCAGTCTGCCGAATCTCAAGAATCGTCTAACCTGGAGGTCGCATCGTGACACATTCAGCGGCATCTTTAGCAGCATCTATCTCCAAAGCCGTTGTTTCTAAAGCGGTTGTGCGCGGTTCGGCGATCGCCCTGAGCCTGTCCCTCAGCGGGTTGGCGGCCCCGGCTGCCGTTCTCGCTCAAAACTCCCTCGCAGCTAGCCCTGCGTCCCCCTTCCTGGCACTGCCTTCAGACTATATTCTTGGCCCCGGTGATGAACTGGCAATTACGGTGCTGGGCTTTGATGAATATACCGGAACGCGGGTCATTGCCCCCAATGGCACGATTACCCTGCCCGTGATCGGGGTGGTGCCAGTGGCAGGGCAAACCATCGACTCGCTCACTCGCGACCTCACCACTCGGCTGAACTATTACTTGGTCAACCCGTCTGTGGCGGTGAGCCTGACGACCCTACGCCCTGTGTTCGTAACGGTGACGGGTGAGGTACAGCGACCTGGCCCGATTCAGCTTGACAATCCGCGCAATGGCACAAATGGCAACAATCCCCAGCAGAGCCTGCCGACCCTGAGTGCGGCGCTAGTCGCTGCGGGCGGCATTACGACCCACGCAGATTTGCGGCAAGTGCTGGTGCGGCGATCGCTCCCCAGCGGCAGCACTACAACGCTCACAGTAAACCTGTGGGATGGTATTTGGGCCGAGTCCAACGCCAACAACCCCCCCCTGCAAGACGGCGATATTGTACTGGTGCCCAAGCTGGCGGCTGATGCCACCCTCGACCGCCGCCAGATTGCTCAGTCCAGCCTGGCTCCGGCAACGGTGCGGGTGCGGGTGGTGGGCGAGGTGACACGCCCCGGCGAAGTGCAGGTGCCGCCCAACAGCTCCCTGTCGAGCGCAGTGGCGATCGCTGGCGGCCCCACCGAAGACGCTCGCCTCAGCCAAGTGAACTTTATCCGCATGAATGATCAGGGACAGATTGAGCGCCAGGAAATCGATCTCCGCAACCTGACCGATAGCTATCAGGTGCAAGAGGGCGATGTGATTGTGGTGCCCAAGCAAACGGCTGCATCGGTTGCCGATTTTGCCGGACGAATTTTCAATCCGCTTGGCGTGCTGCTTCGGGTGTTTGGGCTGTAAAGGGTTCCAGATTGGGTAACGTCTAGTTTCACGTTCTATTCTTGACCATCCTAGCGAAGGCACTCAACAACTTGAGCTGATTGTTTGTCATGACTGAGTGATTTTGAGGAAAGCGCATGAAAAACCCGGTAATTGGTATTGGATTAGAAGGCTGTGACCCTGTGCTTCTGGAAGAGTGGATGGCACAGGGGCATCTGAAAAACTTGAAGAAAGTGCGCGATCGCGGCGCTTACGGTCGCCTCAGCAATAAGTTCCCATACTCAGGCGGTCATGCTGACTGTTTTGCAACGGAGCCGCTTTGGGGTATGGCACTCACGGGCTGCTATCCCACCAAAACAGGATTTTGGGATGCCGTCCGATTTCATCCCGAAACCTACACCGTTTCCCCCGACAAAATCTATCATCAGCCTGATTATCCCCATGTCCATGAACTGGGCGAAAACTACCGCGTTATCACCTTTGATGTACCGGTGACGCGAATTTCCGACAAGGTGAATGGATGGCAGATTCAGGGCTGGGGCGGGCACTTCCCCTGGCCGCCGAGCCTGTCTAAACCGGAGGGATTGCTCACCGAAATTAACCAGAAATACGGCAGCGATCCATTACTCTACAAAGACGATGGGAAGTGGTGGAATAAGCAATATGTAAAGTGGGTGCCAGGTGCAATTCAGCAAAGCGCCAATCTCCGCGCCCGCATCTGCTGCGACTTGATGCAGCGTCAACCCTGGGACTTGTTCTTGACAGTCTTTGGAGATATTCATGCTGCTGGGCACGACCTGTATGACCAGAGCTTACCCGACCATCCGCTGTATCCCCTTAGAAAGAAAGAAGCTGCTGTCCCAAATCCTTTGCTCCAGTCTTATCAAGAAATTGATGAGGCAGTAGGCAAAATCATTGACAACCTACCAGAAAACGCTTACCTACTGTTTTTCTCGGTACATGGTATGGCTCCGAACCATACTGATGTGCTGAGTATGTTCACCATTGCAGAGTTACTATATCGTTTTAGCTTTCCAGGGCAGGTAGCAATGGGTGCAGGCAAAGCGGGCGCTACGCCACCGCCCTACGTGTCGAAGCCCATTCGCAAAGGATGGGGCGGCGAAATTTGGCGAACCATGCAGGCAAACCCAATTCAGAAACTTATCAATACTTGGGCCCCTAAGCGATGGATTCGCTCTCCCAAAAAAGGACTACTGTCGCCCTACGAGCTGAAGCGAAACGAAGTGGCAATGGATTGGTCACCGACAATGCTTTACTCTGGTGCATGGCCTGAAATGAAAGCGTTTGCGATTCCTGCCTTTGCCAATGGGCATGTGCGGATCAACCTCCAGGGTCGAGAACGTGACGGCATTGTTCCACCCTCTGAGTACGATGCGCTGTGTGAAGAGCTGACGCAGGTGTTCTATCGGCTGAGGGATGCCAGAACGGGACAGCCGATGGTGAAACAGGTGGTGCGGACGCGCCAATTGCCACGGGAGGATCAGGAAAATTCTCGATTGCCGATGGCAGATCTGGTGGTGGTATGGCATGAAATTCCGACTGATGTGGTAGATAGCCCAGACTTTGGGCGGATTGGCCCGGTGACGATGAATCGTCCGGGGGGACATCGGCCTAGAGGATTCCTGCTGGCG
The DNA here is from genome assembly GCF_013177315.1 of Thermoleptolyngbya sichuanensis A183. Taxonomy (NCBI): domain Bacteria; kingdom Bacillati; phylum Cyanobacteriota; class Cyanophyceae; order Oculatellales; family Oculatellaceae; genus Thermoleptolyngbya; species Thermoleptolyngbya sichuanensis. The sequence continues at coordinate 441,731 of NZ_CP053661.1, forward strand.
CAGGGGCCTGGCATTGAACCTGGTTCTGATCTACCGGAGGGCGAAGCAGTGGATTTGGCACCTACCATTTTGAGTTTGCTGGAGGCTCCTATTCCGGGGCACTACGACGGCAAACCGCTGATTCAGATTTCGACTGCGCCACTAGTGTAGGGCGATCGCCTATCCACCTCACTCTGGCAGTTCAAGCATGAGCATTGCTTGGCGCTCTTCAAAAGCCCAGAAGGCTGGCTTTTCCAGTTCAAACGCGGGTTCAGGTATTGAGTTTGGAAGGCCAGCTTTTTTTCAAATGAGTTCCGTTCTAGACGATCGCCTAAACGATGCACTTGAACGATGAAGCTAAGGATCTAAACCCTCTGCATTCGCATATCTCTCATGATGAAAAAGCCTCTCGTCTTTGTAGAGCAAGCATTTACCGCGATCGCTCTCCTGTTGCACACGGGTGGGCCGCTAAACGTGATCCTATCGGGGGGATATAGCCAGGGTGATAGGCAAATTGCTGAGCCAGATTTTGGGCTGACTAGAAATCTATATCTCCTAACTTATCTAGTTGTCTTTTGCTTGCTGGCAATTCGCTGGAGAAAAGTGCTTTATGTGCTTCAGCGGGATCGCTATATTTGGGTAATTTTAGCTTTAGTTATCCTTTCATTCTTCTGGTCAGAAATTCCAGGAAGAACACTTTCCCGCTCTTTTTCCTTCACAGGGTCAACTCTGCTAGGGGTCTACTTTGCAACTCGGTATACCCTGAAGCAGCAATTACAGCTTTTGGGTTGGACGTTTGGGTTAGTGGTGGGGCTGAGTTTGGTTTATGCATTGCTCTTGCCTAAATATGGAATCATGGGTGGCGTTCATGCTGGAGCTTGGCGCGGTATCTACACCCATAAAAATAACTTCGGCAAAATGATGACTCTGAGCAGTATCGTCTTCACGTTGCTGTTAACTAGTGGGCAGAAGCAGAGGCTTTGGTTCTCTTTAGGTTTAGGGTTGTCGGTCATGCTGCTACTGCTTTCAACCTCCAAAGGAGCGCTGGTAAACGTAGTGGCAATGTGGTTGGTGATTGCCGTTTGTCGCCTTTTTCGACTGCAATATCATCTCTTAGTCGTTTTTCTTGGGTCGATTGCCATTGTTTCAGGTGCGGTATCCCTGTGGTTTGTGGAGAATCTAGAATCTATTGTTGTTGATGTCTTAGGCAAAGATTTAACGCTGACTGGGCGAATCGATCTATGGATGACCGTTTTAGAAATGATCAGACAGCGTCCTTGGTTCGGCTATGGCTATCAAGCTTTTTGGAATGGATTGAACGGGCCTTCAGCAGTTGTTTGGCGAGCGGAAGCCTGGCAGGTTCCAGATGCTCATAACGGATTCCTGGATTTGCTTCTACAGCTAGGAATTGTGGGCATGGCTGTCTTTTTGATTGGCTATTTTGCGAATTTAATTAATAGCATTATCCGTCTCAGAAGCATGTTAGGCGTAGAGTTTGTCTGGCCGCTTCCATTTCTGATTTTTATGATTCTCTCAAATCTGCCGGAGACTTCACTGATGCGGGCAAATGATATTTTTTGGGTGTTGTATGTGGCGATCGCCCTTTCTCCCCTAATGCCCCATGAGGATCAGTCTCAAGACCTTGATTTTGCTCAGATTTCCAGTTCTCATAAAGCTCCCGAATTGCTGAGACAACCTTTATCGACGCGTTAACCACAGCTAATGATTTATCTAAACTCGCTGCGATCGCGTCTTACGAATTCTCTCCAAAATACGGTCATCCGGGGTACGCTTTGGAAGCTTACAGCCCGGATTTCCAGTCTTGTACTTCAGTCGGCCTACTTCTTTATCATTGCTCGATCGCTGGGGACTGAGCAATATGGTTTGTTTGTCGGAGTAATGGCGTTGGTGAAGATGGTCGTTCCCTTTGCCAACTGGGGAACACCGCACATCTTGGTTAAGCATGTCTCACGCAACAAAAGCCTAATTCAGGCATACTTTGGCAATGCGCTATGGATTACTACGGCTCTTGGGCTTACTGTTTTAGCAGCGCTTTTGGTGCTTAATCAGTTTGTTTTATCGACTCGGTTTCCCTTTGTTCTGCTGTTGGCAATTGGGCTGGCTGAACTCATCTTTGCTCGATTTCATGATGCTTCATTAAAATCATTTATTGCTACTGACTTGTTCGGGCGTGATGCTCAGCTAAATATTCTTCTTAGTATTAATGGATTAATTGCCGCGGCCTGTTTGCTGCTATTTGTGCAAGCGCCCAATGCATTAATTTGGGGACTTCTCTATCTCGCAAGTCGCGTGATGACAGCAATCATTAGCATTAGCTTGGTCTCTCGGATATTGGGAAAGCCGAAACCCCATCTCAGCCTGATGAAATCGGAGATTCGGGATGGATTTTACTTTTCAGTTGATCTGTCTTCCCAGACCATTTATAACGATATTGACAAAGCTATGCTGGCTTCCATGTCTACGTTGACTGCAACTGGGATTTACGGCGCGGCCTATCGCATTATTGAAGTTGGATTAATTCCGCTGATTGCTGTCATGGGTGCGAGCTACGCGCAGTTCTTTCGCAAAGGTGCAAGCGGCATCCAAGGGAGCCTTAAGCTTGCCCGTCGCATTGTGCCCTTCGCGGGAGGCTATGGAGCGCTGTCGAGTCTGGGATTATGGGTTTGTGCGCCAATAGTGCCTTACATCCTGGGCGAAGACTATGCCCAAGCAGTGAGCGCTCTCCGCTGGCTGTCTCCGCTAATTTTTCTAAAGTCTATGCAATTTTTTGCAGCAAACACTCTGACGGGGGCGGGGTTGCAGGGTTGGCGCAGCGCCTTACAAGCGGGAATTGCGTTACTCAACGCCTTGCTCAACTTTATGCTGATTCCAGCTTATTCCTGGCAGGGCGCAGCGTTGGCTTCGCTGATTGCGGATGGATTGCTGGCGGCGTTGCTTTGGGGATTGGTGTTGCGGTTTGCTCGCCAGCAGGTATCAGAGTCGTAAATTGGGCTTTAGCCGAGCGATGCATCGGTGAGCTGGCAGGCGATTTGGTTCGTTTTTTCTGCCAGGGTTTCTAGATCCACCGGAACAAGTCTTCCCCGATCGACGACCTTTTTGCCATTGATAAAGCTGTAATCCACGCGATCGCACTGACAGAAAACCAGCGCCGAAACTGGGTCATGCAGCGCTCCGGCAAACTGGGGCCGATCCAGATTAATTGCAATAAAATCGGCGGCCATGCCAGGGGCGATCGCCCCAATATCGGCGCGACCTAAAACCCTTGCGCCTCCAAGCGTTGCTACTTCCAGTATTTCGCGGGCGGTCATGTCTGCCGCCAGGTTGCCCCGCACCCGCGCCAGCAAAAAGGCGAGGCGGGCTTCTTGCAGCAGGTTTCCAGTATCGTTTGAGGCGGAACCATCCACTCCCAGGCTGACGGGCACGCCCTGATCCAGCATGGCGCGGATGGGGGCGATGCCGCTGGCGAGGCGAGTGTTGCTGCTGGGGCAGTGGGAAACGCCCGTCCCGGTTTCGGCGAATTGGGCGATCGCCCGCTCATCAAGCTGCACACAGTGGGCGTGCCACACGTCGCTGCCCAGCCAGCCCACCGATTCAGCATAGTCCCCCGGCAGCATCCCAAAGGTGTTGAGGCTGTAGTCTACGTCCGACTTATTCTCTGCCAGATGCGTGTGCAGCCGCACGCCAGCATAGCTGCGGGCCAGCGCTGCCGACTCGCGCATCAGGTCGGGCGACACAGAAAAGGGTGAACAAGGAGCCAGCACAATTCGCAGCATGGCGTAGCGCTCGTTGTCGTGATACTGCTCGATGAGGCGCTGGGAATCTTGCAAAATTGCCGCCTCCGACTCTACCACCGAGTCTGGCGGCAGCCCGCCCTGGCTTTTGCCGACACTCATGCTGCCTCGGCAGGGATGAAACCGCAGCCCCATCTCCTGCGCGGCGCGAATTTCGTCGTCCAGCGTGCAGCCGTTAGGAAAGATATACAGGTGGTCGCTGGCAGTGGTACAGCCCGACAGCATCAGTTCGGCGATCGCCATCTGGGTGCTGATATGAATCGCTTCCGGTGTCAGGTTGGCCCAAATCGGATACAGCGTCGTCAGCCAGTCAAACAGCGTGCCGTTTTGGGCACCGGGAATCACTCGCGTCAGGCATTGGTAGAAGTGGTGGTGGGTGTTGACCAGACCGGGCAAGACAATGTGGCGATCGCCTAAGTCCAGCACCTCGTCCGCCATCAGCATCGGATTGCCTACCAGTTCAGCCGTCGTGCCGACCTGCTCGATCACGCCGTCCTGCGCCAGCAGCGCCCCGTTGCGAATCTCGCGCCGCTCTGCATCGTGAGTTACCAGCGTGTGAATGTTTTTGACTAAAAGGCTTGGCATCGTGCAGCGGGGATTGGAGTGTGGGGGGAGGCGAATTTGTAGGAAAGCCCTATAGAATTTGGGCTGAATTTTTCCGCAGTCTAGGGCACTGCTCATCAAAATCTTTTAGATATCACAAATTCTTTTGAATCCTGCTGACCTTGATTCCTGCAACAACTTGCATCGGTCTTCTAAACTCACCTGTGGCGGCTTGACAGTTCCGGCTGCTGCCGATTATGTAATGTCCAAAGAGATGTTTTCGGCAATCCGCCCCACCATGCAAGATCGGTTTCTGCGAGCGCTAATTCTCTATCTGGTTTTGACCGTTTTGTTTGGTGTTTTAGAACGCTATTTTGCTAGCATTCCCGACCAACCCCGATTTCGGCGGGGCTACTGGCTAGATAGCTTTTACTGGTTCTTGACACCGATGGTGATTCAGATTCTTAGCATGGGGGCGATCGCCCTCGTTTTGCTCCCCGTGTATCTGCTGCTGGGGCGATCGCTCGACTGGCAAAGCGTGCTGACGGGCTATGGCTGGGCAGCGCAACTGCCGCTCTGGGTGCAGGGGCTGATCATGATTGTCGTCGGCGACGGCATCGGCTACTGGACACACCGCCTGCAACACGCCGAGCCGCTGTGGGACTATCACGCCGTCCACCACAGCGCGGAAACAATGGACTGGCTGACGGCGGTGCGGCTGCATCCGGTGAATGACATTATCTCGCGGGTGTGTCAGGCTTCGCCGCTGCTGATTCTGGGCTTTTCGCCAGTTGCCGTAGAAATGTACACGGCTTTTTTGTCGAGCTACGTCGCCTTTATCCATGCCAATGTCCGCTGGACTTACGGACCGCTGGGCTATGTGCTGGCTAGCCCCGCCTTCCACCGCTGGCACCATACGCGAGAAGAGGCAGGTCTCGGCTGCAACTTTGCTGGACTATTCCCCGTCTACGATTTGATGTTTGGCACGTTTTATCTGCCGCAGGGTCAGCAGCCCCACAATTTTGGCATCTGTGGCGAGCCAATTCCCGAAAACCTGGGAGCGCATTTGCTCTACCCGCTGCGGCGGTGGCTGGGCAGCTCGAATCGCAGTCAGCCGAACGAGGTCTAGGATTGATTTTGGAGTTTAGATTGGCGATTTTGGATTGTCAGACCGTGGGCTTGCGAGGCGTTTAGCAATCTCTCGCAGCGCTACAGGGTGTCTGGGTCGATGCCCAGTTCTCGGAGCTTTGTGGCGAGGCGATCGCCCCGCTCTTGTTCTGCATCAGCCCGCTGTTGTTCTATCCGCGCTGCTTCTTCGGGCGTGGGCACTAGGCTGCCGTCAGGTCGGAAAAACCGAAGCTGTTCGTCATGAATCCCCAAGAAAAGCTGAAGCTGGTCGCTCCATCGCCGCCCTTGGTCGTTGGGCGCAATCGGCTCATAGCGCCCGCGCACCAGCGAAAATCCTTCAAATTCCAGGCTGACAGGATCAAACCAGAAATATTCCAGCGTCCGAAAGGTGTCTTGATAAATCTCCTTTTTTAGCCCCCGATCCACGCTGGCGGTCAAGTCCGACAGCAGTTCCACAATCACGTTGGGATATTTGCCGTCTTCTTCCCACAGCGTCCAGCTTTTGCGCGGCCGCCGCTCCGTCCCCAGCACCACAAAAAAGTCTGGCCCGCGAAAATCCTCAGACTTGCGCTGGTTGGGGCTGTAGTAAATCGTCAGGTTGCCTGCGGCGAAGTAGTCGGTGCGGTCTTGCCACAGCCAGTTGAGGGAAGTCAGCAAGAGAATCAGCTGCTGGAGATGGAGGGAGCTTTCCAAAGGCGGTTCGTGGCTGGAGAGATTGCCCGGCGGAATGATCAACGGCGGGTCGAGCGGGGGTTGCGCTATGGCTAGCTCGCGATCTTTGGCAACCGACATGGCTGGCTGGGTGGAGGATGATTTTAGTGTAGCGCTGCGGGATGGAGTGATAGGGGTGATGGGGTGGCGAGTCCTGCGGGTAGGTCTTCGAGAATGGCAAACCTTAAAGGAACGTGTAGGGTCTGTCCTAGGGAGCCGCAAAACCCGTATGGTTTTTGAATAGCCTGATTGCTGCTTTGAATAGTCAGCAGTTGATTAAGTTGATTTAATTCAAAGGCGATAGTCCACTGAGCTGCACCCCAAGACCGTATGTCAAATCCCACGATTGAATCCATCCTGCACGAAGACCGCCAGTTTTTGCCGCCTGCCGCGTTTTCTCAGCAGGCGCATATCAAGACGCTGGAAGAATACGAGCAGCTTTATGAACGGGCGGCGGCCGACCCGCAAAAGTTTTGGGCGGATCTGGCGCAGAAGGAACTGCACTGGTTTGAGAAGTGGCAGACGGTGCTGGATTGGCAGCCGCCCTTTGCCAAATGGTTTGTGGGTGGCAAGATTAATATTTCCTATAACTGCCTCGATCGCCACTTGACGACCTGGCGCAAGAACAAGGCGGCGCTGATCTGGGAGGGCGAACCGGGCGACTCGCGCACGCTAACTTACGCCCAGCTTCACCGCGAAGTTTGCCAGTTTGCCAATGTGCTGAAGTCGCTCGGCGCGAAGAAGGGCGATGTGGTGGGCATTTATATGCCGATGATTCCTGAAGCGGCGATCGCCATGCTGGCCTGTGCGCGGATTGGGGCGGCTCATACGGTGGTGTTTGGCGGGTTTAGTGCGGAGGCATTGCGCGATCGCCTGAATGATGGCCAAGCCAAGCTGGTGATCACCGCAGACGGCGGCTGGCGCAAAGATGCGATCGTGCCGCTGAAGGAGCAGGTAGACAAGGCGCTAGAAGGGGGAGCCTGCCCCAGCGTGGACAATGTGCTGGTGGTGGAGCGCACAAAGCAAAAGGTGCATATGCAGGCGGGGCGCGACCACTGGTGGCATGACCTGCGCCAGGGCGTGTCGGCGGATTGTCCGGCGGAACCGATGGACAGCGAAGATCTGCTGTTTATCCTCTACACCTCTGGCAGCACGGGCAAGCCGAAGGGCGTGGTTCACACGACCGCTGGCTACAACCTCTATACCCACATGACGACCAAGTGGATCTTTGACCTGCAAGATACTGATGTGTATTGGTGTACCGCTGACGTGGGCTGGATCACAGGACACAGCTATATCGTCTACGGGCCACTGTCGAACGGCGCAACGACGGTGATGTATGAGGGTGCGCCCCGTGCATCCAACCCTGGCTGCTTTTGGGATGTGATTGAGAAATACGGTGTGACAATTTTCTATACCGCGCCGACGGCGATCCGCGCCTTTATCAAGATGGGCGAACACCATCCCCGCGCCCGCAATCTCTCGTCGCTGCGGCTGTTGGGCACCGTGGGCGAGCCGATCAACCCGGAAGCGTGGATGTGGTATCACAGCGTCATCGGTGGAGAGCGCTGCCCGATTGTGGATACCTGGTGGCAGACGGAGACGGGAGGGATTATGATTACGCCGCTGCCAGGGGCGATCGCCACCAAGCCCGGTTCTGCGACGCGGCCCTTCCCTGGCATTCTGGCAGACGTGGTGGATTTGGAGGGCAATCCCGTCCCCGCGAACGAAGGCGGCTATCTGGTGGTGAAGCATCCCTGGCCGTCGATGATGCGGACGGTCTATGGCGACGACGATCGCTTCCGCCGCACCTACTGGGAGCATATTCCCCCAAAAGATGGGCAATATCTCTACTTCGCAGGCGACGGCGCACGCAAGGATGAGGACGGCTATTTCTGGGTGATGGGTCGGGTAGACGACGTGATCAGCGTGTCGGGGCATCGCCTGGGCACGATGGAAATCGAGTCGGCGCTGGTGTCCCATCCGGCGGTGGCAGAAGCCGCCGTCGTAGGCAAACCGGACGAGATCAAGGGCGAAGACATTGTGGCGTTTGTGTCTCTAGAAGGCAACGTTACGCCTAGCGAGGAACTAGTTGCCGAACTGAAGAAGCACGTTGTGGCGGAAATCGGTGCGCTGGCCCGTCCTGGCGAAATCCGCTTTAGCGATGCCCTGCCCAAGACGCGATCGGGCAAGATTATGCGGCGACTGTTGCGATCGCTCGCGGCGGGTCAGGAAATCTCTGGCGACACCTCCACGCTAGAAGACCGCTCGGTGCTGGATAAGCTACGGGAAGGTGCGTAGTCTAGAGTTTGGGATTTGATAATCAATCAGCTTCAATTGTCTCGACGCTGGCTAAATCGGGAGATTAGCAGGCTGGGTGTCTTTACAGATGACCCGATGCGGAGCCAGAGCGTGCAAGATGCCGCACAGTTGCGGGGCGAGGAGCAGAAACTCGTCCGCGTTTTATGAGCTGATAAGTAGATAGACCTGCTTGACTGACAAAACAGGTTAAAGCTGGAACGAAAGCCATGCGGGAAGCAGAGCATGATTTAGGCTGAGAAGTAACCACACAAACCAGTCAAATCAATGTCACCGACTTCCCGTCTTTATGATGCGTTGAATGATTTTCTGCGTCAATGCGACATTCAGTGGCAGGATGCTCGCCATCTGCAAACACTGTGCTGGATGATCATTGGCATGATTGGAAGCCAAAACGTTCATCTCAATGGATTTGGGGTGTATGTGAGGAGTCGCGCTCAAATGGCTCAATCCCACCAACGCCGGTTTCGCCGCTGGTTGTCGAATCGGCGGATCAATGTCGCGTCCGCTCATCATGCGCTGATTGGGCAGGCTCTGTCCAACTGGCAGACCCAACGACTCTACTTAAGCCTCGATACAACGGTCGTATGGAATTGTTTCTGCATCGTCTGGGTCGCAGTGGTGTACCGAGGAAGAACGGTTCCGGTCGCTTGGAAAGTGGTGGCGCAATCAAGCAGCACCGTCAGGTTGTGGACGATTCAACGGGTACTGCGGCAAGCGCAACGGCTGATGCCCGAGGGTGTCGCGATTGTCCTTTTGGCAGACCGAGGGTTTGCCGATGGCAAGTTGATGAAATACCTCCGGGAGAATCTGGGTTGGCATTTCCGCATCCGCATCAAACGCTCCTTCCAATTTCAGCACCAAGGGCAGTGGCGCCAGGTATCGTCGGTTCAATTGCAACCAGGACAAGCTTACTTTACGCCTGCAGTGTCGGTGGGTAGAACAAAGCCCTACGACAATGTTTACCTTGCCTTTGCCCACGACAAACTCAGCAGCGAGAATTGGACAATTGTGAGTGATGAGCCGACGAACTTGCAGACGTTTGCCCAATATCGACTGAGATTTCAGGTGGAGGAGTCGTTTTTGGATTTGAAGTCCAACGGGTTTAATCTCGAAGCCTCCAGACTCAGAGACAAGGTTGCCCTTTCCCAGTTGTGTGGGGTAATCGCCTTGACGATGCTGTTCTTAGTTCTCCAAGGGGTGCAAGTGGTCGCATCCGGCAAGCGTCGCCAAGTCGATGCTCACTGGAAGCGCGGCATGAGTTATCTCAAGCTGGGCTGGAATTGGATTCGGCTGGCTATCACTCACCAGTGGAAGATTCACGTTTATCAGTTCCTCTCCTGTTCACCTGACCCTCAACCTGCCATCGCATCAAGGCGACAACACGATGACTCCCTAAAGCGTGAATTCACTGTCCTCAGCCGTATTCCAGCTTCTTAGTTTTGTCAGTCAAGCAGGTAGATAGACCAGATTAAAAAACAGATCCTGAACCCTGCGCCGCCCGCGCCGCGGGCGGCGCAGGGTCTTTGGGTTTTATTTGGGTTTTATGTTTATTAATGTCCACCTACTTAGCTCGCTGTTGCTCAACCAATCGACAGAATGCTGTGGGATATTGACCCATCCAAAGATAGGGTTGCGGATTGTCTTATCTCTTCCCGCAGAGGGTATCAGCGATCGCCCGATGTCAGGAAAGATTGATATTACTCGATATGAATTCCCAAGAAAAAGTATGGAAACTCAAGTAGAAGGCTCAACTGCTGCGGCTGATTTGGAAGAGCGGGTGGCTGATCCAGAAAATGTAGCGCTGCCGGAAACCTATGGACGATTGATTATTATTGGTGGGGCAGAAGATAAGGAAGGCGAATGCAAGATTCTGCGCGAGTTTGTGCGGGAGGCGGGCGGCTTGCAGGCGCGGGTGGTGGTGATGACCGTGGCCACAGGGTTGCCCGGCGAGGTGGGAGCCATGTACATGGATATCTTTGAGCGGCTGGGCGTGGAAGATGTGCGCGTTGTGGATACGGGTCGTCGAGAGGATGCCAGCAATCCCAAGGCGATCGCCGATATTCAGCAGGCCACGGGCGTTTTCTTCACAGGCGGCAACCAGGCCCGCATTACAGAGTGCCTAAAAGACACCGAGCTAGATGTGGCGCTCCACCAGCGATTTGCCGAAGGGGTGGTGATCGCCGGAACCAGTGCTGGAGCGGCGATGATGCCCGACATGATGATCGTCGAAGGAGAGAGCGAAAGCAATCCCCGTCCCGAATCTGCCAAGATGGATCGCGGCATGGGTTTCTTTCCTGGCGTGGTGATCGACCAGCACTTTGCCCAGCGCGGCCGAATTGGTCGCCTGCTCTCGGCTGTGGCTCAGCAGCCCGCCATTCTAGGATTTGGCATTGACGAAAACACGGCAATTGTGATCAACGCCCACGAAGTCGAGGTGATTGGCGAAGGATCGGTCACCATTGTTGATGTGTCGGAGCTAACGCACAACAACGTTGATGATCTGCTGATGGATGAACCGCTTGCCCTCTGCGGTGCAAAGCTGCACATTTTGCCACACGGCTATCGGTTTAATTTGGATACTCGTTCTTGCATTTGCTAGGGACGGGGCGATCGCCTCTAGACCACGCATAAGTTCAAGCCCTCGATACTCGACCGCGCCTGCCTCCAGGCGACCTTTCCCATCGGGCTACTTTGCAACTCCAAACCCGCCGCCTCCCGGCGTTTCGATTATCAGCGCATCGTCCGCGTGCATTTGCACCTCAGCGCAACTGGGCAAGTCTTCGCGGCGGCCGTCTTCGCGATCGACCCAGTTGCGTCCGGTTGCGCCCGGTTCACCGCCGGACAGCCCAAAGGGCGCGACCTGGCGAGAACTGGAGAGAATCGCGGCCGTCATGGGTTCGCGAAACTCGATCTCGCGAATTACGCCGTTGCCACCGCGATGCCGTCCTGCGCCGCCGCTGTCGGGGCGAATCTCGAACCGACGCAGCAGCACTGGAAACCGCCATTCCAGCACTTCCGGGTCGGTGAGGCGCGAATTGGTCATGTGGGTTTGCACTGCATCGGTGCCGTCGAAATCGGGGCCTGCGCCGGAGCCACCACAGATGGTTTCGTAATACTGGTACTTTTCATTTCCAAAGGTGAGATTGTTCATTGTGCCCTGGCTAGCAGCGAGGACACCCAGCGCACCGTAGAGACTGTTGGCGATCGCCTGCGACGTTTCCACATTTCCTGCCACCACTGCGGCAGGGTATTTGGGATTTAGCAAGCAGCCCTCCGGCACGATGATTTCCAGAGGTTTCAGGCAGCCTGCATTGAGCGGAATCTCGGCATCGACCAGCGTGCGAAATACATACAGCACGACGGCTTTGCAGATGGCCAGCGGCGCGTTGAAGTTATTTTCCTGCTGAGGCGAGGTGCCTGTAAAGTCAATGCAAGCGGAGCGTTCTTGAGGATTAAGGGCGATCGCCACTTGAATGTGCGCGCCATCATCCAGCAGGTAGGTAAACTGACGGTTCAACACGCTTGCGTCGCTGTTCGGCTGAACCTGCCGACTTAGGTTCACAATTACCTGTCGAACAGATTCCTCGGCGTTGTCTTGAACATGCTGCATATAATCCTGCACGATATCTAACCCGTAGTGGGCAACCATGCGGTGAAGTTCCCGCACGCCGCGCTCATTGGCGGCCACCTGCGCCTGCAAATCTGCCAAATTTTGCGCTAGATTTCGGACTGGATAAGATCCGGTCGTCAGGATTTCTGATATCTCTGCTTCACGAAATTGTCCGTTTTCCACCAGCAACACGTTATCCAGCAGCACGCCTTCTTGCTCAATGCGGGTGCTGTTGGGCGGCATAGAGCCGGGCGTGATGCCGCCGATGTCGGCGTGGTGGCCGCGAGAGGCAACGTAGAAGAGGGGAGTCGAGGAAGCGGCTTCTGCATTCGGGTTCATCGACTGAAACACAGGCGTAATCACCGTGATATCGGGCAAATGCGTGCCGCCGTTGTAGGGATTGTTGGACACGTACACATCACCGGGTTTAATCGTCTGGCCCTTGGCGGTAATCAGGGCGCGGACGTTTTCGCTCATGGAGCCGAGGTGAACTGGGATATGGGGCGCGTTGGCGACGAGCTGACCCTGTTGATCAAAGATGGCGCAGGAAAAATCTAATCGCTCCTTGATGTTGACCGAGTAGCTGGTGTTTTGCAGAGTAATTCCCATCTCTTCGGCGATCGCCATAAACAAGTTATTGAAGATTTCCAGCATTACCGGATCAGGCGAGCCAGAGGCAGAATGGGTTGCGAGAGGGAAATCGGCTACAGACTCTTCTTGCGTCCTGCTGTCGTTATCTTTCTTGAGAATTAGCATTCCACCAGACGTGAGTTCTGCAATCCATCCAGGCTCAACGACATTCGTGCTGGTAGGTTCGATGATTAGGGCTGGGCCCATCAGGCGATCGCCCTCTTGCAGGTCTTGCCGCTGATAGACGGGCGTGTTGTAGGTTGTGCCGCCTGTGTGCATGGAAACAGTGGCGATCGCGGTTATGTTTTGAGCAAAATCTGTCTTGAGGTCATTCACTTCGTCTGGTTTTGACGGTTCTACCCTTGTAATCTCAGAAGCGTGAATTGCTTCTACGGAAACAGCCTCAACGATTAGCGGTTTGTGTTCCATTGTGAATCCATAGCGCTGTCGATAGAGCCGTGAAAATGTATCTCGCATATCGTTGAGACTGGCGTATTCGACAATCAGCGCAGAATCCGTTCCTTCGTACCGCAGGTGAACCTTAGGACGAATCTCCACCTGCGCGTCTGTGTGCAGGGGGGTGTCTGATTCGGCGGCGATGCCCTGCTGCTGGAGATCTCGGCGGGCGGCGATCGCCAATTCCTGCAACACGCGCTCTATCTCTGGTCGCTGGGCATCCGTGAGGGGGGCTTCTATCGCCTGCTCGCGAATCGTCGTCACGTCTGCCAGCCCAATGCCGTAGGCCGAGAGAACGCCCGCATAGGGGTGCAGAAAAATTTGCGAGATGCCCAGCGATTCGGCGATCCGGCAGGCGTGCTGCCCACCTGCGCCGCCAAAGCAGCAGAGGGTGTATTCTGTGATGTCGTAACCGCGCTGAATGGAGATTTTTTTGATGGCGCTGGCCATTTTTTCGATGGCGATCGCCAGAAATCCTTCAGCCACCTGTTCGGGCGATTCGCGAAGCGATCCCTTCGGGAATCGCGCGTTGCCAGTATGGGTTCCAATCTCCGCCGCCAGTGCCGTGAATTTCTCCCGCACCACGGCGGCATCTAGCGGCAGATTTCCCTCTGGGCCAAAGACCGCTGGAAAAAACTGCGGCTGAATCTTACCCAACATCACGTTGCAATCGGTCACCGTCAGCGGGCCGCCCTTGCGATAGCAGGCGGGGCCAGGATGCGCCCCCGCAGAATCCGGCCCCACGCGATATCGCGCCCCATCGAACTGGCAGATCGAGCCACCGCCCGCAGCTACGGTATGAATTGCCATCATCGGGGCCCGCAGCCGCACGCCCGCCACCTCGGTTTCAAAGGTGCGTTCATACTCACCGCTAAAGTGCGACACGTCCGTAGAGGTGCCTCCCATGTCAAAGCCAATGATCTTGCTAAAACCCGCTTGCTGGCTGGTTTTGACCGCACCCACAATGCCGCCTGCCGGGCCGGATAAGATACTGTCTTTCCCCTGAAACAGCGCTGCATCGGTCAGTCCACCATTGGACTGCATAAAAAACAGCTTCGGTCGATCTGAATTACCAGAACCCGACGTAACGCCCAACTCGGCGGCCACTCGATCCACATAGTGCCGCAAAATTGGAGATAAATAGGCATCCACAACCGTTGTGTCGCCCCGGCTCATCAGCTTCATCAGCGGGCTGACCTGGTGAGAAACCGAGACCTGCGTAAAGCCGATTTGTCGCGCCAGTTCCGCCGCCTGCCGCTCGTGGTCGGGATAGCGATAGCCGTGCAAGAACACAATCGCGCAACTGCGGATGCCCGCTGCATAGGCATCTTGCAACTCTTCCACTAGCTCCGTTTCCATCGGACGGAACGAAATGAGTACCTCACCTTGGGCGCTGAGGCGTTCGTCTACCTCGATGACGCGCTCATAGAGCATTTCAGGTAAGATAATTTGTCGTGCAAAAATGTTGGGACGGTTTTGGTAGCCAATTCGCAGGGCATCTCGAAAGCCTTTGGTGATGAGCAGGAGTGTGCGATCGCCCTTCCGCTCTAGCAGCGCATTTGTTGCCACCGTCGTCCCCATTTTCACCGTCGCAATCTGCCCAGCAGGAATCGGCGTATCCGGCGACAAGCTCAGTAAATCGCGAATTCCCTGAATCGGTGCATCGGCGTAGCGCTCTGGATTCTCTGACAGCAGTTTATGCACGACAAGCTGCCCGTCGGGCCGCCGCGCCACAATGTCGGTAAACGTACCGCCCCGATCAATCCAAAATTGCCAGCCTTGTGTCATGATGTCGTACTCCTTCTGGTAATCGATTCAAACTTACTGTGCCAAGCCAATCGCATCTTACTTGGTAAGATGAAGCCAAGATGAATAAAAAATTGCAAGCTGCTCTTAACATCGTCTCACCTAGCTCGCTGCCAGTTATGAAAATCGTGGCTTTATGAGCCAAGGCTTTGGCGTGAAATCTTCCTACGGTGAGGGTTGTAATCTTCTTTACTGTTTCGCCACGAAGGCATGACGCTATTGCCCTCCAGTAGTCATTGGCGGATTCCTTTAGTAGACTATCAATACTGATAAACTTCAGTTAGATCTCCATCCGTCTGGGAATTCTGAGATAGTCGCTTTTTCCAATCAATCGTTTTATGGCCTCTGCCTCCGACAGCGAACCCACCCTCAGAGACTTGTCTAACAAGCTGGATCGGCTTTCCAGCGACGTTGAAACATTTTCAGGTGATCTGAAAAAGTTCGATGAGCGCTTTGCGGATTATCGTCAGGCGACGCAGTGGGTCGTTCAGCTTGCCTTCACGCTGATTGCCAGTGCGACGCTCACAGTCATTATTACTTCAGTGTTGCGGAGGTAAAGCCTGCGAATCTCTGCCTAAGCGCCCATCCCAGAATAATGCCGCAGTCCCCGCCGCCACAGCCAGCGGTTCAGCCAAAAGAACAGCACAATCCACGCCAGGGTAATTAGGAATCCATGCAGTCGATTTCCTGGCAGCCCCACAAAGATGCTAGCCGGAAAGTAAACCAGGTAAGGCAGCGGTGTCCATTCAACAATCTGCCGGGCCAGCGGGGGAAAGACTTCCAAAGGTGCAACCACACCCGAAAAGAAAAGGTAAATTAAAAACCAGATCTGCTCAATCGCGCTGGCTTTCTCAATCCAAAACGCCAGCATGGACACCGTGTACTGCATCACGTAGCGCAGCACAAACGCCAGCGCCGTCGCCAAAGCACCCAGCAAAAAATCGCCCACGCTCGGCAGCCAGAATGCCTGGGGATAGAGCCAGAAAAACAGCTCCACCAGCACAAAGGCAAAGGGCACGCGGGCAAATCGTTCGCCCAGGTGTGATGCAAAATAATGCCAACCCGGATCGAGCGGTTGCAGCAGCCGCGACGACAGTTTTCCCTCCACCACGTCCCGCTCGAAATCCCACACGACCCAAACAATGGTGAACTGGCGCACCAAAAACACCGCCAAAAAATATCGCGCAAACTCCACAGGCGACAGCCCAAACTGCCCGCCCTGCGAGGCCTCCATCCACACACCCATGAGAATCAGCGGCAGACTACCCGCCAGCACCCAGAGGATTAGCTCGGCGCGATATTCCACCATGTAGGCATAGTAGACGGACAGGAGCGTGCGAGCGGTGCGGAGCATGGGCAGTCACAGAATTAGGGGCTTGGCGAATCTGGTTGCGCTGGGCTAGAACGGGGAAGGACTGTAATGGTCTGGACGTAGGTCGGGGCAGATTCCGGGTTCAAGGAAGAAATGCCGTCTGCCACCAGCCAACACTCCAGTTGATAGACCCCCGGTTCGGCTGGAAAGGCAGCCTGTCCGATGGCAATGGTTGCCCCACCGGGCTGCGTTCGACCAGAGACAAAAAGTTGATTGCCAATTCGGGGCGTTTTGTCTTTGCCCTTTGCATCATAGAATCTCAGTCGGATTTTCGCTTCCCCCATTTTTTCGATGCCCGTTTGATAGCCAAACCAGGGCGATGTCCCCGTATTGCGGAGGGCAAGTTTCAAAAGTCTTCGCTGACCCGAGCGAACCCTGGGGCGATCGCCCACAGGCACTTCATCTCCATCCAGCTCGATCCAGTGCAGGCTTTCTGCCGTGCCTTGAAATCCTGCTAGATAGGTTTTTCGATCCCGAATCGGTTTGTTGAACTTGGCAAGCAAATTTCTGGTGTGGCGCTCGATTTTACTATCTTGCAACGCCCACAATCGTCCATTGCGCTCTGTGGCGGGCATTGGGCTGGCTTTCCAGTTTGTTTGAGTGAATGCCCCAATGGTTTGAATGAGGGTTGAAAGAATCAGGCTGATGAGAAACAGCGCCAAGACAAATCGTGCGCCCTGCCAGTTGCGCCTCAGCTTGGGGGCGAGATCTGCCAAAAAGTAAGCGATCAAAAAACAAGAAATGGGCAACGTGTCTGCTAAGAAGCGCGGCCCAAAAGAGTCGTTTCCACCCAGCCAAATTAAGTAGAAGCTATATTGCAAGTAAAGCAGGAAAACGCTGACCATCAGGCACAAAAGCAGCCATTCATCCCGACGGTTTTCCCGCTTCCACCTTTGCAGCAGGCGATAAGCTCCCGGAATTGCAAACAGCAGCACGGGCGAGAAGACCAGAATCCCGTTACTAGGGCTGAGCAGCAGTCCTAGAGACCCTCTTCTAAATTGCTCGAACGTCCAAGAATAGGAAGACGGGTGCTTCTCGATGTATGAAATATATCCACCAACGATCAGGTTGCCCCAGCCAAAATAGTAGAGGTTCCAGCCTAAGTGAAACAATACGCTCGGTAATCCTAGCAAAAAGAAGACAGCTTCTTTGCGATAGGCAATAACTACGTACAGAAAAATAACGGCTGAAAACAAAGCGCTGGTGATTCGAGCGCTAGGTAGAATGCCGCAAAAAAATCCTGCCAAAAACAGCAGCAGCCTGCGGTTTTTTCCCTCACCATGCTCTACTTTGAGCAAACACAGCAGAATCCCCGAAAGCAGCAAGTTAGAAATGGTGTGCTGGCGCAAATCCTGTGAGCAAATGGGCCAGATTCCGGTGGCAAAGGCAAATACAAAGGTAGAAACTGCTGCCACGCTGGGACTGAATTTGAGGCGGGTGCTGAGATAAAAGAAAACAACCGTCAAAGCAGTGGAAATGGTCGCGGCAAACTTGCTAAATCCCTGCCGATACGCTGCAAAGTCTTCGCTAGCAACGTCAGGAAACCCGGCTGGAAAAAGGTTGAAAACGCCGCCCGTGATTCCGTCCAAAAAAGCAGCCAGCTTGAGCGCAAAATAATAGAGAACGGCGAGGGGAAACGTGACCAGTGCTGACCCAATGGGAAACCGAGAAGATAAATGACCCGTTGATGACTCTACAAAGTAAAACGGGATGCCGCCGCCGCGATATAGATAGCCATCTCGAAACGCATCAAAGTTTAGGCTGTGGTTTTGCAGCCAGTTGAATCCCAAAAGCGTGTTGGTCACGTTGTCGCTGGAGTTCAAATCCACGCGGCCATTCATGGTGTAGACAAATACGCAGGCCCAGAAGATTGCCAGACTGGTTGCTGCAACCGGACGCTGTGCAGCGGCCTGTCGGAGGCGATCGCCCACCGTCATCGACTTCATGACCAGACGCTCGACCAAGGACACTTGCACTTCCTTCCTGACCAGATCGCAACACCGAGAGATCCAAACCAAAAATTTAAGTTCAGATTAGCCCAATCTCATACAAGCCAACATTCTAGCGGTACGGGAGCCGTCCCGTTAAGCCGATGCGCCGTCGCCCGTATTGTCCAGACCGCCGCTTTGAAACACGCGCCCAATCACCGCTTCGACGGGCGGATCGGTGACCGTGAGATCGGCAATGTCTAGCTCCGCCAGCAGCCGCGAGAGGAACTGAGTCAGCGCTTCCTGGGGCACGATGAAATGGGCTACGCGGCCCTCGATCGCCTTCAGGTGTCCGAAGCGTTCTAGAACCTGGGGCTGTGGGTCTTGCCCCAATTCCACCGTCACCTCGCGGCAGGGGGAAAACTGCTCCAGCAGTCCGTCCAGGCTGCCGTCGTAGATCAGCTTGCCTTGATGAATCATCAGCACGCGGCGACAGAGGGCAGTGATGTCGGCCATGTAATGGCTGGTCAGCAGCACAGTGGCCTGAAACTGCTGGTTGTATTTCCGCAAAAAGTCGCGCACGCTGCTCTGGGCATTCACATCCAGCCCCAGCGTCGGCTCGTCCAGAAATAGCACCTTGGGCTGGTGAATCAGCGCCGCCAGCAGTTCCGCCTTCATCCGTTCCCCCAGGGAGAGCTTGCGGACGGGCTGGGTTAACTGGCGATCCAGCGATAGCATCTCGCTCAGTTCTCCCAGGCGGCGGCGAAATTCTGCTTCGGGGATGCCGTAGACGGCGGCGTTGATCCGCAGCGAGTCCAGCGTGGGCAAATCCCAGATTAACTGCTGCTTTTGCCCCATGACCAGCGTAATTTTTTGCAAAAAGCCCGCTTCGCGCCGATAGGGGACGTGCCCCGCCACCGAGATGCGCCCGCTGGAGGGATGGATTAGCCCAGTCAGCATCTTTAACGTGGTGGTTTTGCCTGCGCCGTTGGGGCCGAGGAACCCGACAAATTCGCCCGGTTCAATCGAAAAGGACACGTCCTGAACGGCGGGGATGTTGCGGTAGGTGCGCCGAAAGAAGTGGGTCAGCGTGCCCTTGAGTCCTGGCTCTTTGACCGCGACGGGGTAGAACTTGCTGAGGCGATCGACGGTGATGATAGACATAGGGTGGGACGGGGAGTGGGCAAAGCGGCGGGGAGTCGCGCAAGCTGTTCAAGCAAATGATGGATGGTGCGTCGGTGGCTTCTCTCTACAATACAGGCTCGATAATACAAGCTTGATTTGGCATCGGGGGCTGTGGGCGAGATTGCAGAGTGACGGACGGTTTTTGGGGAAGGCGCTAGGGCCGCGGTTTTTCAGAGTGGGTTGGAAAAGTGGTGGGGGCGAGGTTACTGTGGAGGCGAGTTCATCTTTCGTTACTCGTTACCCGACCTTTGAGGAACTTCCTGCCATGTCTCGACCTGTTCTATACGTTGCGGTTACGAATCACGGGTTTGGGCATGTGACGCGGACGGCGGCCGTGGTGGCAGAGATTCAGCGGCGCAGCCCGGAGATTTTGCCCATCATGGTGACGACGGCTCCGCGCTGGCTGCTGGATTCTTACCTGGAGGGCGAGTTTTTGCATCGCCCCAGAGCTTTTGACGTGGGTGTGGTTCAGCCCGACAGCCTGACGATGGACTTGCCCGCCACGCTGGCCAAGCTGAAGGAAATCCGCGATCGCGCTTCATCCATCATCGCCAGCGAGGTCAGTTTCATTCGCCAAAATCGCGTGGGGCTGGTGCTGGGCGATATTCCCCCGCTGGCCGCGCCGATCGCCCGTGCCGCTGGCGTGCCCTGCTGGATGGGCAGCAATTTTGGTTGGGACTATATCTATCGCGCCTGGGGCGGCGAGTTTGCGGCTATTGCCGACTGGATTGGCGAGTGCTTTGCCCAGTGCGATCGCCTGTTTCGGATGCCGTTTCATGAACCCATGAGCGCGTTTCCCGTCGTGCAGGAGGTCGGCCTCACCGGCGGCAGCCCCCGCCATAACCCAGACGACCTGCGGAGCAAGTTCAACCTGACTGCGCCAAAAGAGAAGACGGCGCTGCTCACCTTTGGCGGGCTGGGGCTGGCAGACATTCCGTATCACAACCTGACGCGCTTCCCCGACTGGCAGTTCATCACCACCGACAAGCACGCTCCTGACCTGCCCAACCTGGTGAACGTGGGCGGCACTGCCTTTCGCCCGGTGGACTTTATGCCGCTGTGTGGGCGCGTCGTGTCGAAACCAGGCTATGGGACTTTTTCGGAAGCCTGCCGCCTGGATGTGCCGATTGTCAGCCTCACCCGCGACGACTTTGCCGAAGCGGCCTGCCTGCTGGCGGGGATTCGTCGCCACTGCGTTCACAGCATCATCACCCCCGCCGAATTTACCGAAGGCGATTGGGACTTTTTGCGAGCGCCGCTGCACCCGCCAGAAACCGACCTGCCGCTGGACAAGACCGGCAATGAGGCGATCGCCCAAGCAGTCATAGACTATTTGGGGGGCTAGTTGGGGAAGGCAGGAGCCGTTGGATAATGGAGAACAGGGAGATAACTTCGGGCGATCGCCGATCTCCCGGTTGCCGAATCTTGCTGAATCTTGCTGAAGCTCTGCAATTCCCCTCTACTTCCCATGCATACCCTGCCCCCCGGCACTTTTGGACTCCCCTTTCTCGGCGAGACGCTCAACTTCTTTACCGATCCCAACTTTGCCCAAAAGCGCCATGAACAGTATGGCGACCTGTTCAAAACGCGCCTGTTGGGGAAGCCGACGATTTTTATGCGGGGCGTGGAAGCGAATCAGTTTGTGCTGAGCAACGAAAACACGTACTTTAGCGTGGACTGGCCGCCCAGCACCAAGGCGCTGCTGGGGAAACTGTCTCTGGCGCTGCAAACCGGGCACGAGCACCAGTCTCGCCGCAGGCTGCTGGCTCAGGCTTTTATGCCGCGAGCGTTGTCGGGCTATATCAGCACAATGGAAGCCATCACGCAGCGCTATACCCAGCGCTGGCAGCAGCAGGGCCAGCTAACGTGGTATCCCGAACTGCGAAACTACACGCTGGATATTGCCTGCAAGCTGTTGGTGGGGCTGGACAAGGGTTCCCAAACTCGCCTAGGGCACGTTTTTGAAACCTGGTGTCAGGGTTTATTTTCAATTCCGCTCAATGTGCCGTGGACGGCATTTGGCAAGGCCAAGCGGGCGCGGCGGCTGCTATTAGAAGAAATGGAGCAAATTATCCGCGATCGCCAGCAGAGACTCTCTCAGTCCCTCAATTCCTCAGATGGGCCAGAGTCAGACGGGTCAGAGGCTAGCGACGCGCTGGATTTGCTGATTCGCGCCCGCGACGAAGACGGGCAGGGCCTCAGCCTGGAAGAGCTAAAGGATCAAGTCTTGCTGCTGTTGTTTGCAGGGCATGAAACCTTGACCTCGGCGATCGCCTCCTTTTGCCTGCTCACGGCCCAGTCGCCCGACGTGCTAGACAAACTGCGGGCCGAGCAGCGCGGGTTTGACCCAGCCGCGCCGCTGAGCCTCGATTTGCTGAAACAAATGACCTATCTAGAGCAAGTGTTGCGAGAGGTGCTGCGGCGTATTCCCCCGGTCGGCGGCGGCTTTCGCACAGTGCTGCAAGACTGTGCTTATGGTGGCTACACCATCCCCAAAAACTGGAGCGTGCTGTATCAAATTGGGCCGACGCACCAAGATGCATCCCTCTATCCCCAGCCAGAGCAGTTTGACCCAGAGCGATTTAGTGCTGCCCAACTGGGCGATCGCTCGGCCGATCAGCAGCGCTACGGATACGTGCCCTTTGGCGGCGGCATCCGCGAGTGTTTGGGCAAGGAATTTGCTCGGCTAGAAATGAAGATCTTTGCCACCCACCTGCTGCGGCATTGGCAATGGACGCTGCTGCCCGACCAAGACTTGAGCATGGTGATTGTCCCCACGCCCCACCCCCGCGACGGGCTGCGGGTGGCGTTTGTGGCACGGGAGGCAGGCTGATGGCGGCTTCTCCCCCGTTTATCGTCATCAACGGCCAGCAGCAGCTTTCTCTTGCCCAGGCGGTGCGATATTTGCAGGCAGCGGGCAAGCTGGACGAAATGATTGGCGAAATCCTGCGGCAGTTTGTGCTGGATCAGGCATTGGGCGATCGCGCTGCGGGGCAGCCAACCGGGGCAGCGGTGGAGGCGGCGATCGCCCACTTTCGCCAGCAGGCAGATTTGACCGATCCCCTCGCGTTTCAGACTTGGTTGGAGTCTCAAGGGCTGGATGCAGAAGCCCTGCAAACCCAGACCCAGCGAGAACTCCAGCTTCGCCAACTGCGCGATCGCCTGACGGAGCCGCACCTGTCGCAGTATTTCATTGAGCGCAAGCTGGATTTGGATCAGGTTGTGCTGTCGCGGCTGGCGGTGGGCGATCGCGATCTGGCAGAGGAGCTATATCAACAATTGCTAGAGGGCGCAAGTTTCGAGACCCTGGCGCAGGACTATTCCCAAACGGGCGATCGCCTGTTCAATGGAATGCTGGGGCTACTCAGCCGGGGCAGCCTGCCCGATGCCCTCCGCGCTGCCGTGGATGCGGCCACTCCTGGCGATGTGCTGCCGCCGCTGTTTATCGAGCAAGAAAACCTGTGGTGCGTCTTCCGGCTGGATCGCGTCCTGCCTGCCACACTCGACCACCCCGAAGTGCTGGAAACCCTGCGGAATGAGCTATTCGACCAGTGGATCATGCGGCAGCTCGATGGGCTGGATATTGAGGTGTTGGTGGGAGAGTGAGGGGTTTGGATTTTGGATTTTGGGTAGGCGGGCAATCTAAAATCGCCAATCTAAAATCCCCAACCTAAAATCGCCAATCTAAAATCGAGATCGCGATGCAGCTTCATCCCGGCTTCTGTCCTGGTCTTTCTTCGGGCATTCCCAGCGTGGCGATCGCCGCGATGCCCAAAATCGACACCAGCAAGCCTGTTGAACCCAGCGTGGTGCTGCCCAAGGCTAGGATCAGGCTGAGCGCCAGGACAATCCAGCGATTGGGATGGCGAAGCTGGCGAATGGCGTTGACGAGTAAGTAAATAAACAGCGCAGGCAGGGCAAAGGTCAGCCAGCGTTCGGGAATCTGGAGACCAACGACGCAGCCGAGCCAGGTTCCTGCCACCCACGCTCCCCAGCAGCAGCAGTGCATCCCCAAATAATAGGCAAATGGGCGCTGCGGGTCAGACATTTCCAGGGCAAAAACTTCATCCACCAGCCCGTGGCAGAGCAGCCAGCGCTGCCAGGTGGGGAACTGGGCATAGCGATGACGGGCGATCGCCAGGCTCATGGGCACATGGCGCAGGTTCATCACCAGCACGGTGATCCCGATGCTCAGCGCGGCTAGCCCCTGCCGCAAGCCTTCTACGGCCGCAAACTGGGACGCGCCTGCAAAGATCCAGGCCGACATACCCAGGGTCGCTTCCACCGATAGCCGGGCCTGGATGGCGATCGCCCCAAAGCTGACAGCCGTGGGCAAAAATCCGGCTACAATTCCCAGCGCCCGCGTCCCGCCGCGCAAAAACTCTCGCATGTCTGCTTCTCCGGTTGGTTCAGGACTGACGCACTTGCGATAAGTTTTCTGGGTTGTGGAGGATTTTTCGCGGGCGCAGCCCGCGAAAAATCCTCCAACTGCGTAAGTCCTATGGTTGTTCATTGGCTTAACTTTTGGCTTAACAGCGGCAACGGCGGTGGTGTTGCAGGGGGGCGATCGCTAGACTAAGGCCATCAGCAATCAGTTCTCGAACCCCCCGAAACTTATGAGAAATACTCATCCTGACTACAGTTGGCTGTTTCGGTTTGCGGTGCGCGTGTTGAAATACTTTCTTCTAACGCTGTTTGGAATTTTGGTAGCAATTGTGCTGTCAAAGGTTTTAGTGATTGCCCCTCTCCTGCATCTCCTGGTGAGCATTTTGGATGCCGCCCTGTTTAAGACGATGGGGTTGGTCTTTTGCCTGATGGCGATCGCCGTGGTGGTGGAGTCGATTCGCTAGGAGCCGTCTATCGCCCGCTGCACTTTGGCGACCTGCTTGGGCGCGTCTGTTTTTTGGAAGAGGGCGATTGCCGCCTGAAAGCTTTCTTCGCTGCGGTGGGTGTCGCCCATTGCCCGATAGGTCAGCCCTTGCTGGTAGTAGGCTTCGGCCAGGTCATACTTTGCGCCCACGTCCCGCAGGTATTGAATCGAAGCCTGATGTTTTGCAACGGCCTGGTCATAGCGTCCCTCTTCGGTGTCGAGTGCGGCATCTCCATAGAGCGCCTTGGAGGTGGCTTGTCCGTAAGCGCTGCGTTCTCCAAAATCTAGCACGCGATGATAGAGCAGGCGCGACCGCTGAATTTCGCCCAGTTCCCGGTAGGTCAGCCCCAAGAAAAACAGGCGATATTCCGTCACCCAGCTTGGCAATTGGTGATCGCCCAGTTGTTCGACGGCTGTGTAGAGGTCATCTGCAATGTTTCGCGCTGCCTTGCGATTCCCCAGCCGCAGGTGGAGATAGGCAATGTAAAACAAGACCGACCTGCGGTAACGGGCATCGGTCAGCGGTTGGCAAAGCTGCTCGACCTGGCTATGGGCCGCCATGCCCGCTTCGTATTCGCCTAGGGCAATCTGGCAGATGCCAATGGTCAGCAGGGCGTTGATTTCCACCAGCCGCAGCTTGAAGGCCGTATCGTCGTCTGGGGGCGTTTGCAAGACCGATTGGGCGATCGCCCGCGCTTTTTGGCAGCATCTCACCGCCTCGTGGATATTATCAGACGAATAGTAGTAGACCGCGCCCAAAATGCCGTAGAGTCTGGCGCGGCGATAGCTGTCGGGGAGCCGATCCACCACCGCCAGGATCACCTCCTCCGCCTGACTCAGTAGCCCCCGCTTGTAGAGCGATCGCCCCAGCGATTCGTTTGTGCCCCAGCGGTTGGGTCGCTTTTGAATAATCACGTCCGCCGCTGCCTCGTGGTCGCCCCGGTCGATGTAGTGATAGTAGGCTTCCAGCGCCGTTTGCACATCGTCTTGCGTGATGATGGTGGTCACCCGCTCGGTCCAAAATTCTGCGGCGTGGCGGTGGGCCGTGGCATAGTCGGGGGTGCTGGCCAGCCGATCGAGCGCCTGGGCGCGAATCACTGGATGCAGCCAGTAGCGCTCCTGTTCGCACTCCACCAGCGATCGGTCTTGCAGCGCTCGAACCACGCGGCGATGGCGGCTCTCTGGCACGTCCCACAGCAGGCAAAATAGCCCTTCTATCGGCACCGTCGGCACGTCCTGATAGCGATAGCAGCCCATGCGACACAGCAGGTTATAGGCATCGGGCGATAGCTCTTGCAGTCGGTTGAACTGCTGGTTGACCTGGTCTTCTAGCTCGCAATGGCTCAGCAGGTTGGTCTGGTTGACCCGCCAATAGGCCGCCACATCCCCCGCAAAATCTTCGGCGATGCTGCTGCCGATTAGATCCATGCTTTTGGCATTGCCGCCGTGGGCCCGGTGTAGCGCCTGCATCGCAGGGGTATCGACACAGCGCAGCCCGCGATTTTGAAACACCTTTTCCCAGGCGGGCAGGGCTAGCCCCCGCAGCGGATAATGCTGCACCGACACCATATATTCGTGCAGGCGTTCGCGGCTGGTGATCAGCGTTGTAGACTGCACCGACGGGTCGGCCAGCACGTTGAGCAACTCCACATAGCGGCGATGTGGCTCGATAAAGCGTCCGTCCGGGTCGAGGGCGGGTTCCAAGTTGTCGATCAAAATGCCGAGGCGATTCCCGTAGGGATCGCTTTGCGAATCGCCCTGGAGCTTGCGCTTGAGCCGATCCAGCGACACGAAAAACTCGCGGCCCGGTTCTTCGCCCAACTGCCGCAGCTTTTCCTCCAGCAGCGCCTCAACCGGGGCAATGTCCTTGGTGGCCTTGGCAATGGGGAATTCCAGCACTGCGCCAAACTTTTGCTGGAGATAGTTTCGCGCCAGCGTCGTTTTGCCAATGCCCGCCCGCGCCTGGATCACGATAATCTTGAAGCCCCGGCTCAGGAGTCCGTCTAGGTCGGCGATCGCCTCTTCCCGCCCGACGAAGTTGGGATCGGTCGCGGCTTCGTCAGCAACTGCCTGGGCCGATTGGTGGTCGTCGGGTTGCAGCGTCAGCCCAAAGGCGCGAAACAACTGTTCGAGCGATCGCGCATCGACCCCGCGCAGTTGGTCGCGCTGCTGGTCGAGCCAGGGCCGCAGAATGCGAGAAATGGTTTCCGGCGAGAGGTATTCCGCCGTGTGCCCGTTGGGGTTTCCAGGCTCGGTGCAGCGGGCAATTGCCGCGTAGGTGGGGCGATCGCCCGGAAACCGAAGGCACACAGCCTGCCAGATGCGGTCAAATCCCGTTTGGGTTAAGATGCGTCCCCGCTCACGCCGTGATAATACAGCCATGCCTGTAGACAGAATCAGCCATCCAACCGACCAAACGCTTTAGCAAGTGAACCCTTGGTTCACGGAGCCACCCACACCATTGCGTCAATATTCCCATGCTTTTTGGGAAATACTGAAAACTTCTTCCCTGAATCTTTATACTCAGGTTCGACCGTCCCCTATGCTGACTAGCAGCAACCCTTCGTCTCAGAGTCTCTGCCGTTAGCCCCGTTAGCCCCTCTAGATCCTCCCAATCTCCAACGCTTGGTGTTTCTCATGGTGAAGCTGAGCCACGTCGTTCCCTTTGGGCGATCGCTCGCCGAGTATCGCCTGATGTTTAACCTGACCGACCTCGACCTGTCCCGCGACATTTTGGACGCGGGCGGCGGCCCGGCCAGCTTCAACGCCGAGATGCACCAGTTGGGGTATCGGGTCATCTCCATCGACCCGATTTATCAATTCAGCGGCGCGGAAATCGAGCAGCGATTCTACGCCTGCGCCAGCGACATCATTCGCCAGGTGAAAGACACGCCCGATGGCTGGGTATGGGGCTATCACCAGTCGCCGGACGACCTGCTGCGGAACCGCGAAACGGCGCTGCGGCGGTTTTTGGCAGACTATGACCAGGGCAAGGCCGAAGGACGCTATCTCGTAGGCGAGTTGCCCGATCTGCCGCTGAGCGATCGCCCCTACGACCTGATGCTCTGCTCTCACCTGCTGTTTCTCTATTCCAACCATCTCAGCCTGGAGATGCACTGCCGCTCTATCGCCGCCCTGATGGTGCGGGGGCAAGAACTCCGGATCTTTCCGCTGCTGACCCTGGAACGAGTGCGATCGCCCCACCTCGAACCCGTCTGCGAAGTCCTCACCGACTTGGGCTATTACGTGGAAATCGTCCCGGTGTGCTACGAACTGCAAAAAGGCGGCAATGAGATGCTGCGGGTAACACGGCTGGCGGTCTAGTCGGTCGCAAATGATGCGAATGATTGAGAGAGGACTTATGCAGTTGGACTTATGCTGTTGGACAATTTCTCGCGGGCCGCGCCCGCGAGAAATTGTCCAAAATCCAGAGAGCTTATCGCAAGTGCGTCAGTCCTGTGAGAGATGAACGGAGCATCTGTTAGAGATTACAAAGAGACGACAAGCGTCCTGATGACTGATTTCCTTTTTACCTTGAGTGTTTACCTTGAGACAGATTTAGATCCATGCCCGATCCAATCCATCAGTGGTTCTCTACCCAACGCATCACCGATTCTCTGTACCTCATCACCGAGCCGCATTACTACTGGTTTAACCGGGCAAATTTGTGGCTAATTAAGGGGCGCGATCGCGATTTGCTGATCGACACGGGGCTGGGCGTACTCAGCCTGCGGGCCTATCTGGCAGATTTGCTGGACAAGCCGCTGCTGGCGATCGCCTCCCACATTCACTTCGACCACGCTGGGGGAATGCACGAGTTTGACCATCGCGCCATCCATGCGGCCGAGGCCAGCGCCCTGCGGATGGGCGACGACTACGAGGCACTGTGTACGCCGCAGCAGGGCTGGGTGCGGCAGGAGGATTTTTACCAGTTGCCCTACGAGGGCTTTACGGTGACCACCTACAGGCTGCGGGCCTGCGAGCCAACCCAGATTTTGAATGAGGGCGATGTGCTAGATCTGGGCGATCGCGCCCTGGAAGTGCTGCATCTGCCGGGCCACTCTCCGGGCTGCATCGCGCTCTACGACCCCAAAACGCAGGACTTTTTTTCCGGCGACGTGATCTACGACGGTGAACTGCTGGACGATCTGCATTGCAGCCATATCCCCACCTACCTGGCCACCTACGATCGGCTGGCGCGGCTGCCTGTGGAGACAGTCTATCCGGGGCACTACCGGATTTTTGGCAAAGCGGACTATGGGCGCATTGTGGACGAGTATCGGCGATCGCGCCGTAGTCTGGGCTGTCCGGGTGAACGGGTGCAGTCCTACGGCGGCCGGACTTAGCCATTGGCACCCTCGACAAGACCGATGCGTCACCAGGCAAAATCCGTGCTAAAACGGGGCGATAGAAAGGGGCGATGGGCAATTCGCGAAGCGATCCCTTCGAGGATCGCCCTGGCCGCTAGAATGAAATCGTCGATGGGGTCTTTGAACCTGCGGTTACGGTTGGGCCGGGTCGCCGTTTTAGCGGCACGCCTGGATTGAAGGGTCACGCAACGTCTGATGTCTGATTTGCAGCAGAAGCATCCGCCGGGAACGTCGCCGCTGGCACTGTGGTTTCGCGATACCACGGGGCTGACGGAGGAGCGCGTCCAGTTTCGCCTGCGCGGCAATCATCTGCACATTCTCTGTGAGGCGCAGCCCTGCCCCGACCGGGGGGCGATCGTGGGGCGGCTGCTGCCTGCGCTGCGGAAGGTTGACCTGAATACGCTGGTGCCCGCCGGACAGCCGACGATTTATCAAATTTATCTCTACGGTCGGCGACCCGGACAGTCGTTGCCGGACTGGTCGTTTTCGATTGATCTGCACCAGTTGGACTATCAGCTCCAGCAGTTTCTTGGGGAACAACTGCTGGCGGAAGAGTCCCCAGAGTCCTCGTCGCAGCGGGGCGGGCAGTTGGCGACGGTCAGTGCCGGATCTAGGTCTGTTTCAAAGGTTGGCTTTGGTGGGCTGCTGTCGGGCGATTCGCGTAGCGATCTCTCTGGGAATCGCTCGGTCGAAGGCGATGCGGCGCTCTCTGGGTCAACCCTGGGTCTGGCGCGGCAGGGGCATCCGGGGGCGATTCGCGAAGCGACCCCTGCGGGAATCGCCCGCTACCTGAGCGACCACCTCAGCAGCTTTGGCATATCCGTGAGGGCAACCGTCAAGCCGCTGCGCCTCGCCCCAGGGCCCGATCCCGATGCCGCACCGGAACCCCCACCCCAGCGGCTCTGGGTGCTGTGCGAGGCGAATTATTCGCTGGATTCCTCTCTGCTGGCGGAGCCGCTGGCTCAACATTTGCGCGATCTGCGGCTAGAGGGCTTTCGGGATGCGGTGGTGCGGGTGCAGGTGGCGGGCGAAAGCCAGCCTGACTGGATGCTCCAGGTCGATCTGACACCGCCCGATGCCATGCTGCGAGAGTGGGCCCGCTGGGGCGACGTGGGCAGTCTGACGCGCCTGCTCAACCCGGTGCTGGAGATGCTGGAGGGCGAGGTGTCTACCGCAACGCTGCGGGACTCGACGCTGCACCTGTTTTGTAGCCCCCTGCCCCAAAGCAGCCTTGCGCCCCATCCCCCCGACCGAGCGGCAGTGAAAGCGGGCGTGGGGGCTGTGTTGCAATCCATCGCGCCCCAGGGCATCCATGCTGCGACGGTCTACGGCCAGGTATTGCATCAGGAAACGCCGGCCTGGGTGGAATGGCTGGATTTGCCCGCCAGCCAGCAGCCGCACTTGGCAGACTCGACGCTGACCCTGGCCCAGCGGGGCGACTGGGGGGCGATCGCCTTTCTGCTGAATCGTCTGCTCAACCCCGACCTGACGCAGCAGTTGGCGACGGGCGGCATCCGTGTCCAGCTTTTGCCCAAGCCCGATGGCAGCGTATCATCGGATGCACCCACCCACGCCCAGCGCTATCTGCTGCATGTGATGAGCGATGCGCCCGTCTGTCCAGACCAGCGGCGGGTTGGCACGACGGTGGTGCGCTTTCTGCGGGATCTGAATTTGCCGCAACTGGCCGGTGTGCGGGTTTACGGGCGGCGTGCGGGACAAAAGTGGCCGCTGTGGAGCTATGGGGTGGATTTTGCGCCGCGATCGCGCGTGGTGCCAGAGCCAGCGCCAGAATTTGCGGCCACCGATGCCTATGTGGGCGACCTGCTGACTCCTGGCGGCGACCTGATCTTGCGCTCCGACGCAGATCTGCAAACCGTCTGGCAGCGCTGGTGCGATCGCCTCAGCGCGTCGATTCGGCGGGCGTTGGTGAAAACGCACCTGTTTGCTCCCACGGAGGATGCCCCCGCAGACGACTCCTCGGAAGCCTGGCGCTCGGACGGCCGCAGCTATCGGAATGGGGCCCTAGCAGCGGTGTGGGGGGCGGCAGGGCTGCTGTTGGCGGTGCAGGCAGACTGGCATCTGGCGCGACTCTTGCAGCAGCCTGAGCAAACGACCCAGCCGGATCGGTTTGTGGCGGTGGATGAGGTGCCGTCGCTGGCCTTGCCGCCAAGCCGGAACCCCTCGGCGACCGCTGCTGAAGCCGGAGCCGACGACGGGCGATTCCCACCGGGAGCGCTACGCAAATCGCCCAGCCCAGAGCCGCAGACCGAGGGCGATCGCATCTTTGATTTATCAGGCTTTACTCGCAATGAGGAAGCCGAAGGGGAGTCTAGCACCCCCAACCCGTCGCCCTCGCCAGAGGTGCAGATCTCGTCGCGATCGCTGCCCTACACGCCCGTCAGCGCGACCGAGCCGCAGACGGTGGCCGAGGTGCTGGCGGCGGGGCTGCCCTTCCCCACCTTCAATAGTCGCCAGCTCGACGAGAAGCTGATGCTCTACTACGAGCGGCTGCGGCAGACGGGCAACCCGCCCGATGTGCTGATCGTGGGTAGTTCGCGGGCCCTGCGGGGGGTTGACCCGGTGGCGCTCCAGCGGGAACTGGCGACCCTGGGCTATGCCGATGTGTCGGTGTTCAACTTTGGGGTCAACGGCGCAACGGCGCAGGTGGTGGACGCGATTTTGCGGCAGGTGCTAAAGCCCAACCAGTTGCCGAGGCTGATTCTGTGGGCCGACGGGGCGCGGGCCTTCAACAGCGGCGCGGTGGATGTCACCTACAACGGCATTGCGGTGTCGCCTGCCTATCGGGAGCTATTGGCGGGCACGCTGGCGCGACCCCAGGTGCTACCGGAGGATTTTGAAACCCCAGCGGAACCCGCAGAACCGACACCGACCCTCAACACCACGCTGCGCGACAGCTATCAAACCCTCGACCGCTGGCTGAGTCGGCAACTGGGCGATCGCTCGGCGGTGTTTGGTCAGCGCGATCGCCTTAAGGACGCGCTCCAGCAGCGGGTTCGTCCAGAGTCCCCCAGCGCCGTGTCTGCGGCCCCCCCGCCGGGCCGCAGCCCGATGCCCTCGCGGTTGCCCGCCGACTCGGCCGAGTCCCTGGTGGAGGCGGGGCGCGACCTGATCGACTTCGACGGCTTTTTGCCCCTGGCGCTGCGGTTCAACCCCGCCACCTACTACCAGGAGTATGCCCGCGTGCAGGGCCGCTACGATGGCGACTATACGGATTTTCGGATTGAGGGCGTGCAGGCGGCGGCGTTTCAGTCGGTGCTGAGGCTGGCGAGCGATCGCAATATTCCCGTCATTTTCATCAACCTGCCGCTGACGGATGAATACCTCGACCCGGTGCGCCGCCAGCACGAGCAGACCTTCCGCCAATACCTGCTGCGCGAGGATCTGGACAGCCCCAGCCTGGTTTTCCGCGACCTGGGCGAAATCTGGCTGGATCAGTACGACTATTTCTCTGACCCCAGCCACCTGAATCGCTACGGCGCGTTTGCGGTTTCTCGGCGCATTGCCCAAGACCCGATGATTCCCTGGAGCTACGCCAGAGGCAAGTAGCCCAGAAAATTAGCCCAGAAAATTAGCCCAGATATTCGCTAAATTCTTCCGAGAACTTCAATCTCGCCCTGGGGCGTAGCGCGAACGAGGACGGCTTCGCCCTCGCGGGGCACGAGGGTCGTCAGGGCGGTGATGTTGACCTGGTGGGTAACCAGCACGACCACGCCGGGGGTGTTGCGCTGATCCAGAATGACTTTAGTTTGGACTAACTGGCATCACAATAATGCTCAACAGGATGCCATAAAGAATCTGCTCAACCGTTCATAACAGTTGAACTTAAGGAATTGGATACAATCCTGCTCGCAGTTAAGCTGCTGTTGCAACCGGACTGTTCAGGGATTGTTCGGATGTCTTGCGTTTCGAGGCTCGTTTTTTGACCATCGGATAGCAGGGACGAGGAGTTGGCTTGTGCCCCTTGCCTCGTCCTGGCGAT
Source organism: Thermoleptolyngbya sichuanensis A183 (assembly GCF_013177315.1). Lineage (NCBI taxonomy): Bacteria > Bacillati > Cyanobacteriota > Cyanophyceae > Oculatellales > Oculatellaceae > Thermoleptolyngbya > Thermoleptolyngbya sichuanensis. Next base: position 474,453 of record NZ_CP053661.1, read on the forward strand.
TTACCACGAGGTTTAGGCGCAGGAGCAGGGGTGCCAATCGCTGCCAAAATGCCTGCAAACGCTTGTGCGACCCGACCCGGAGTCAACGTTTCTTGCGGTGCCTGCCAGGGCAAGGGGTGGTCAGTACAGTCCTTTCGCGCTAACCACAACTGCCAACTGAGCAACGGCATCAGGCTGCTCCACTGTTCGGTTGCCGATACAGAACTGAACTGGGGATGTGTCCAATATAGCCTCTGCTTGGCAAAGCGATACCAGTGTTCAATGGCAAAGCGACGGAGGTAGTGCAACCACAGGGTTTCTAACGGAGGCATCTGCTCACCCAGCCAAACTAACCACAAAGGAGCCAAGCGTCGCGTGCTGCTCTGTGTCTCCAGCACCTCCACGCGCAACACTTCCATTGCCCGTTTGGGGGATTTGCGGAAATGGTATGCACTCCAACGACTGACCCGCACTCGTCCCCAGTTGGGATCATCGACTTCAACGGTTTCGACCGGGACACTCCAAGTGTCAGGGTCATTGAGTTTCATCTTATGTCCATGCTTGGCAGGTGCGCCTCGCCCTCGATACGCTGGGGGCGCGCCATAGACACATCGATTGGATGTAACCCGCAGCAGCAAGTCTGCCTCAATCCCTGCCGTTTGGTTGACAAAACTGGCATTGCCGTACCCTCGGTCGTAGATCGCCAACGGACGCACCGCTAACTGCCGAGTCACTTGTTTGAGTTGGAATGCCGCTTTACTGGCGGGTGTTTCAAAGCTGGTGATGCGCTCATGCCGCAATGGTAATGCCCAACTGCCCCTGTCTTCAGCAATCCAGGCTAAGGTACTGTAGTTTTGTCCGGCTATCGGGGCATGTCCTGTTCTGCCTGATAAGGTGCGGTCTTTCAAACGCCTGGCAGCAGGACGGTTCCACCGACTCGCATCACCTGCCAACAACGGTTGCTGCTGAGTCGGTATCTGCTGCACCAACAGCTTCAGCACCTTTGATCGGGGTAGGCGGCTATCGCGCAACGCTTCATAGGTGCTCGACCACTGGCGACGAAAGACAGGACTCTGCGATAGCCTCACAAACGACACGATGCACGCACTCACTAACACGGCATCCATCAGATCAAACAGGGCATCTCTGGCGTTTCCCAAGCTGGCATACAACGTTTGGCGAAATTGCTGAAGTTCGTTGAAAATCATGGGGTCAATGTTGGTTGTACTTCATTGACCTTACGGCAGTCGGTGCTTCTCATTGACTGCCTTCCTCTTCACCATTAGTCCAAACTAAAGAGAATGAACTGCTGGAGGGCGCGGGTCTGCTGGGGTTCTGTGGTGCGATCGCCAAAAAATGAGTTCAGCACGGGGAACGGCTCCACCGGGGCCAGATCCATCAGCCGCGCTGTGTCTAGGCTGCGACACCACTGGCTCGACAGCACCCGCGCCACCGGAATCTGCCGCTGCCGAAAGGTCTCACCCAACTGCTGCGACTGCTGCTGCCCCGCTGCGTCCAGGTTGCGCTGGGTCGAGCAATCGTCGATCCGAAAGGCGGGTGGGTCGCCTGTTCCTGGGGCGCGGGCGTGGCGAAACACGCAACGAACCACGCGGTCTCAGTAAGCTGAAATCCAGAGTCGCCTGTTCCTAGGGCGCGGGCGTGGCGAAACAGCACCACGACTCCCGATTCCTGTCGCAGCAGGGCCCACAGTTCCTCGGCAGAGCGGGACGGGGATTGCACCACGAGGGGCGGCGCGGTGGGAGCGGTGGACTGGGCGATGGGACTGGGCGGTGCGGCGCTGGGCAGGGCGCTGGGCAGGGCACTGGGTGCGGGTGAACTGGCCATCGGCCCAGAGGCACAGCCCAATAGGGTGAAGGCGCTCAGCAGGGCGATCGCCCCACTCGTTACGGTCTGAACGCCCGTCGAAAATCGCCTCAGGTCAACCATTGAAATGAAAATGCTCATCCGGTGAAGATATTTAGCTGGCCCGCGGGTTCTCGCAGGCGGGAGCGGCGACTGGCGGTTTTGCTCGGCACCCGCTCGGACGACTCGGCCGGACTGGACTCGCCCCGCAGCCCTACCGCAATGTGGGAATGGCGCTCGATCTGCCCCATCACCTGCCGCGCCCGCTCGATGACCGAAGCTGGCAGCCCCGCCAGCCGACCCGCTTCGATGCCGTAGGACTTGTCTGCGCCGCCGGGCCGCACCTGATGCAAAAAGATAATCTGATCGGGCAGTTCTTTGACGACCACCTGGTAGTTGGCTACGTTAGACAGCAGCGACGCGAGTTCGTTGAGTTCGTGGTAATGGGTGGCAAAGATGGTGCGGGCGCGAATGTCGGTGGCCAGGTGTTCTGCCACAGCCCAGGCAATGGAAAGGCCATCAAAAGTGGCCGTGCCCCGCCCAATTTCGTCCAGCAGGACGAGCGATCGCGGCGTGGCGTGGTTGAGAATGTTGGCCGTCTCGTTCATCTCCACCATAAAGGTGGACTGACCCGTGGCCAGGTCGTCTACTGCACCGACGCGGGTGAAAATGCGATCGCACACTCCCAGGGTTGCCGCCGCCGCAGGCACAAAGCTGCCCACCTGCGCCATCAGTTGAATCAGCCCCACCTGCCGCAGGTAACAGCTTTTGCCACTGGCGTTGGGCCCGGTCAGAATAATCAGGTCTGGGGCGCTGTGGGTAGCCGTGGGGGTAGGCGCAGGCGCGTCGGCGGGCGGGCGCGGTGGGGGAGGGGCGATCGTCCCCCGGCTGCCCCCGGTTCCCCTGTCTGGATCTCCAGACCCTAAGGTTGCCGAATTGGGCACGAAGAACCCGGCGGGCAGGGATTGTTCCACGACGGGATGGCGGCCGTCTACGATCGCAATCTGGCGAGACTCTGTGATGGCTGGGCGGCAATAGTTTTGATAGACCGCCACTTCGGCTAGGGAACAGAGGGCATCTAGGGCGGCGATCGCCCCCGCCACCTGGCGAATCGACTCGGATTGCTCGGCCACCTGAAGCCGCAGTGCCGTGAAGATTTCGTACTCCAGCTTATGGACGGCTTCGCGGGTCAGAAAAATCGCCGATTCCCGCTGCTTCAGTTCTGGCGTGATGTAGCGCTCTTCGTTGGTGAGGGTCTGCTTGCGGATGTAGTCGTCGGGCAGGTCGGCGCTGGCTTTGGCCCGCGAAATGCTGAGGTAGTAGCCAAAAGCTTTGGTGTAGCCCACCTTCAGGGTGGCGATGCCGGTGCGCTGGCGCTCGGTGGTTTCAAGCTCGGCGATCCACTGCTGGTCGGCCTCGATGCTCTGGCGCAGGCGATCGAGCTGGGGATTCACTCCGGGGCGGATCAGGTTGCCCTCGGTTAGGTAGAGGGGCGGCGTTTCGACCAGATGGGCCCGCAGCGTTTGCCCCAGGGTGTCCATCACGGGGGGCACGGTTTGCAGCGCGATCAGAAAGGGCGATCGCCCCACTGCCACCAGATCAGCAATCTCTGGCAGCTTGCCGAGGGAATCTGCCAGGGCCACCAGGTCGCGGGCATTGGCGGTGCCCGATCCGGCCCGCCCCGTCAGCCGCTCTAGGTCGTAGATTTGCTTGAGGACCTGCTGAAGCTGCTGGCGCAGAGTCCCCTGGTCGATCAGTTCTTGAATTGTGTCCTGCCGCGCCTGAATCGCGGATCGATCCAGCAGGGGTTGTAGCAGCCAGCGCCGCAGCGCCCGCCCGCCCATAGCCGTCACTGTGCGGTCCAGGGCCCACAGCAGGGAGCCGTGAAACGTGCCGTCGCGCTGGGTTTGGGTAATTTCCAGGTTGCGGCGGGTCTGGTGGTCGATCACCAGAAAATCGCTGAGGGTGTAGGTGTAGAGGGGCTGGAGGGGAATGCGGGTGGGGTAGGCGTGAGCTGCGGGCGGGGCGGGGGACGGGGCAGCGTTAGCTTCGGTGGGGACGGCTTCGAGCTGGCGCTCAGAGGTTTCTTCCAGGTATTGCAGCAGCCCGCCCGCCGCCCGCACCGCTAGGGGCAAATGTTCACAGCCCATGCCCTCTAGCGATCGCACGCGGAAGCGCTCCAGCAGGCGTTGGCGGGCCTCGGCTGCCTGAAACGGGGCCTGGGGCCGCAGCGTATAGCAAAACTGGGGCGGCAGTGCCTCTGGTAGGGCGGCGGCTCGGCGCGGATCGGGGATGCCGGCGCGGGGATCGGGGCGCAGAAGCCCCACCAGATCGGGGGCGTTGGTGGGCAGCAGAATTTCGGAGGGCTGGAGCCGCAGAATCTCCTGGGTCAGCCGGTCCAGCCCGCTGGCCTGGGTGGTGAGGAACTCGCCCGTCGATACATCGGCGATCGCCAGCCCCCAGTGCGTCCCAGCTATCACCACCGCTGCCAGGTAGTTGTTGCGGCGGGCGTTCAGCATTCCTTCCTCCAGCACCGTGCCGGGGGTAATCACCCGCGTTACCTGGCGCTGCACCAGCCGCCCTTGGGCATCGGCGGCATCTTCGGTCTGGTCGCAAATGGCGACGGCGTAGCCCCGCTCCACCAGTTGGGCACAGTAGCGCTCCATGGCGTGGTGGGGCACACCCGCCAGCGGCACTCGCCCCACGGTCTTGCCTGCGTCTTTGCTAGTCAGCACCAGCTCTAGCTCCTGGGCGATGGTGATGGCATCCTGAAAAAACGTCTCAAAGAAATCGCCCACCCGATACAGCAGCAGCGCCTGGGGATATTCGTCTTTCAGATCGGCGTAGTGCCGCATCATCGGCGTGAGCGCGTCGCGGTCTACCGAGCGGTGGTCGGTATAGCGCACCGTCTGCTTGATGAGCCGGTCTGGCAGGTCTCCTAGCCGTTGAGGTTCCGGCGCGTTGGGGGCAGGGGGCAGGTCGGTCATAGGCAGCGGCGGTAGGGAGCAGCGATGGGGGTCGGCGGCAGACGGATCAATCGACTGATGAAATCAACTGATGGAACCGACTGATGGAGCCGACTGATTGAAAATTTTAATCAGGGCTGGGGGAACTCGCAGCGCGGTGCGGGCTTCAAAGAGGGCAATCTAGCCTCATCATCTTGCCGGATCTATGCCGGGTTTATAGAGTGCAGATCATAAAGAGTGCGGATCAAACTGCGAATGGAGGTTCCCTTTTGACTTTATCGTATGGTTTTGCGGTGGGGGCGATCGCCCTCCAACGTTTTTACCGCCAACGTGTTTCCTGCCAAGAGGGTTGCCGCTAAGAGGGTTTCCGCCAACGTGTTTTCTGGCAAAATGGCTCCCTCCGAAATAGTTTCCGCCAACGTGTTTCCTGCCAAGTTTCTCGCCAACCTGTTTAGCTGAGCCGGCCGCGTCTTGCGGAACGCGCCGTCTTCCTGGTGAAGCTACTCAATCTGCAAGCCCCCTACAGACTCGACGGAGCCTCATGATGAACCCCAACCCCCAGTCTTCCGCTCGCCTGGCCCTGCACCGATTCAGCCTGGGTCTGCTGGTTGTGGCCGCGGTCTCTTGCCAGGTGCAGTCGCCGCCCGTGCCGCCCCCCGGTGGGACAGGAACGCCGACGGGGCAGCCCTCGCCCATTTCGGCTGCACCAGAATCGGGACTCTATCGCAGCGATCGCTTTGGGTTCCAGTTTGCCTATCCTGCCGACCAGTTTGTGGCCCACGGCGAAACCGAGTTTCCGCCGGAGGTCGTGGCCCGCGAAGCCGTGCAGATCTGGACGATTGACCATGACCGCGCCATCCAAGCAGGCGAATATGAGGGCGGCACGGAGTATCCCGCTAATGTTAGCGTCACCGTCCAGCCCAACCCAGAGGGACTCTCTGCCACCGACTGGATCGCCCAGAGCGATTGGTTTACAGACGTGCGTGAGGTTCAGGAAGTCACCGTGGCGGGGCAGCAGGCGATCGCCTTTCGCTCCAGCGGCCTCTATGACATGGAGCAGGTGCTAGTGCCCACGCCCGACGGCAAGAACTGGGTGCTGATCACGCTCAACCAGGTGGGCACGGGCGAATCCGATGCCCAGTATCGCCAGGCCTACGACCGGGCGATCGCCACCCTCCGCTTCATGCCCTAACCCCGGACTCCCAACTCCATCATGGCCGCCGCTACCTGCTGGGAAATAAACGGCAAAATCGCCTCGTTCTGGCTATGGTCGCGCCCTTCGGTGAACACCACCAGCAGGTAGGGCGGCGCATCCGGCAGTTCGATGTAGGCCGCGTCGTGGCGCACCCGGCTCATCAGCCCCGCCTTCGACCAGAGCCGCGCCGTCTGCGGCAGGCCGCCGCCCAAAAAGCCCGTCACCTGGTTTTCGGGGTCGGCGGCTAGCTCCGTGGGGTTGAGGCTGCGGTGCAGCAGGCGCATCATGGCCTGCGATCGCTCGCCGCTGACCGCCACGCCGCCCACGATGCTGTGCAGCAGCCGCGCCACGGCCTCGGTCGTCAGCAGGTTGCGATTTTCCATGAGTTCGCCATAAAAGGCCCGCTCTCGCCCGTAGGGACCATCGCACCAGGTTTTTTGATTCACATTAATTGTGTCCAGTTCTTCCCAGCCCAGAGATTTGAAATAGCGGTTCACAATATTGCGCTGATATTTCCAGGTTTCAAACGGCTCGATGGGCAGTTCGGGGCCGCTGGTGGTGCCCGTCAGCATGTCCACCACCAGCCCCGTCGCGTCGTTGCTGGAGTCCACAATCATGTCGCGGATGGCCCGATCCAGTTCGCTGGAGGGCGCGATCATGCCCTGCTCTAGCCACTCCTGCACCGCCACCAGATAAAACAGCTTGACCACGCTGGCGGGGTAAATGAGCTCTACGCCACGATAGGAATAGCCGCTGACGGGATATTGCCAGAACTGCTGGGGCGAAATTGCGCCGCCAGTGTTGACGGGAATGGGCGGTCGATACACCAGCCAGGTGAAAGCAATTTGATTGGGCGCGAGGCTGGGGAATTCGGCTCGGGTGGCGGCAAGAATGCGATCGCCCTGTGGGGCAAGCTGGTCGTCGCGCTGAAAAAACGGCATGGAGGCAAGGGGGGAGGATAGGGCAGGCTGTGGCAATTCAAGGCAGCGGACTGTGGGCGGCCTACTACAGCAGCTTATTACTACAGCGACTTAGTATAAGAAGAGTTGAATCCAAGCAGGGTTGAGTAGGGTTCCTCTGAATTGAGGGTTTCACTGCCGATCGAGTGCTAAAGCAGATTAGCCCTGCCTTATTTCCCGGTACGACATGGTTTCCCTTGCGTCTATTCAAGCTGATTTTGCGGGCGATCGCACCTTCGCCTATCAGTGTCTCGAAAATCTCAATCTTTATGACTCGCCCGCGCTCAAAGATCTGGCGACGCAAGCGGTAGCCGGACGATACCTGCGAATCTTGCCGCCGCTGCCCGATGCCAGCGCCGACCCGACCCGCAGCGCGATCTCTGTAGTGCTGTGTGAAGATGACTATCCGGGCTGGGTGGCGGTGGAAGACTTAGATCTGCTGACGGTGGCGGAGGCTCCCTATCGGGCGATCGCCCTCAGCACCGACGACATCCACGCCTGCCTGCCCCAGGTCATTGCCTTTGCTCGCCAGGCCATGGCCCAGCCCAACCACTACCTCTGGGGCGGCACAGTCGGCCCCAACTACGACTGTTCTGGGCTGGTGCAAACGGCTTTTGCCTCGGCGGGCATCTGGCTGCCCCGCGATGCCTACCAGCAGGAAGCATTTGTGCAGCCGATTCCTATGGCCGACCTCCAGCCCGGCGACCTAGTGTTTTTTGGCCGCCCCGACCGCTGCACCCACGTTGGCCTCTACCTGGGCGACGGGCAATACCTTCACAGTTCTGGCAAAGACCAAGGGCGAAACGGCATTGGCATTGATGTCCTGTCGGAACAGGGCGATGCCGTCAGCCGCGCCTACTTTAGCCAGTTTCGCGGAGCCGGCCGCGTGGTCGCCTGCTACACCAGCCGCAGAGATTAAGGTTGGGTGGGCGCAATCAGCCGTTAGCAGCTTCAATGGGTTCAATCAATCCTCCGCCCCAGACAATCCTCCGCCCCGGACATTTGGCTGCCGTACCATAAAATCATTGTCCGCATTCTGTCACTTCCTTCCTTGTTTCCTATGCGAATCGACTTCCAATCCAGCGGCGGCTTTGCCAACCTGCGGCTAGCCTACAGTGTGGATACTCGCACGCTGCGACCGGGAGAAGCCTCGGAACTAGAAGCCCTGGTGCAACAGTCTCATGTAATGGAGATGCAGCCTAGCCAGTTGGCAGCCACTAGTGCCGGTCCGCCGGATGTCATGACCTACCGTCTGGAGCTTCAGGAGGGCGATCGCCACCAGTCCCTCACCGTCACTGATCTCACTGCCCCGCCGTCGCTGCAACCGCTGCTGTCTCGCCTCCGCGACCTCGCCCTGGAGCATCGCTAGCCATGCCCTGTCGCCCCTTGTCTTCACAAGTGTCTCAGCCCGCCTGGTTGGTGTCGCTGCTCTTTGCCTCGCTGGTTCTGGGCTGTACGCCACTGGTGCCGCCGCCTGTTTCCTCTAGCCTCCCGCCTGCGCCAACAATCGTCCAGCCAGACAGCCCATTTCAACTGCCCCTGGCCGGCACAGCCACCCTGCCCAATCAGCAGACGCTCACCTTTGTGCGGGTGGAACAAGATTCGCGATGCCCCAGCGATGTAACCTGCGTGTGGCCGGGGCAGGCGGAAGTCATCGTCACGCTCAGCCAGCCGGGTCAACCGGCCCAAGACCTCTTGCTGACTCAGCGACCGGGCGACGAGGCCGCCGCTCGGTCAGTGAATGGACTGACGGTGAAGCTGATCGATCTGCTCCCCTACCCTACAACCGGCCCATCTTCCCCAGCAGACTACACGGTCACACTGCTGGTCACGCAGCCCTGACCCATCCATCGCCTCAAGAATGGGTGTAGACAGACTGAAGCGCTGCTGCTGCGGTCTTGCCTGGCAACGGGCCGGGCTACTTTTCTGACAGGATCGCGGAGATTTCTTTCCAATACACCCGCTGAAAAGGCTCTTCCTCTGCCAGCTCATAGGTTTCTACCAGCCCTTCTCGCCGCCGAGAAATGGTGTTGCCTTCTTTAATCACCACGGTTGCGCCGTCAGCGACATTGCGGGACAGCACCTTCTCCGGTTCTGTGGGTGCATCCAGAATCACAATGTTGCTGCTGTCATAAAAGCAGCCCTCTTGCTCCAGCGTCACTTCGTCATATTCTGCAATGAGCAAGTCCAGCTTAGGATTTCGCAACAGGCTTTGTACCTTCGTGTTATAGGAACCCGTCAGCGCTTTTTGAGAGCGATTGACGAAGGCGGCATCCCGACAAATGGCCCCAATTGTCCAGTTGGGATAGTTCACCAAAATTTGATCAACTAGCTCTTGCAGTTCCTTAAGCGGCAGATAGTTGAATGTGAAAATGGGAATGCGGGCAGCTTGCCCCGATTCAAAAAAGGTTTCTAAAATCCGCGAAGCCACATCAATGCTGTTGCCGACGGCTGGACGCAGGTGCATATAAACCCCCGGCGCGGCGTTGATTTCGATGATGCCGAAGTTGCCCTCTTTCCAGGAGCGCGAAATGTCGGACGTAAGCACATCAATGCCGAGACAGACGAGGCGAAAATGCTGAGCAATATCCTGGGCAAGCACAATATTGTCAGGGTGAACCTGCTCGGTTGCGTCGATGCTGACCCCGCCAGACGATAGGTTCGCCACCTTTCGCAAGTAGATGACTTCATCTGGATCGAGGATACTGTCGAGGTCAAGCCGCTGCTCCGATAGATAGCGTTCCAGCGACTCGTCCACGATGATCTTGCCCAGGGGCGAGGTAGGCGTGTCGAGCCGCTCTGGTTTGCGGTTTTCCAGCGCAATTAGCTCGGCAATGGTGGAGCGCCCGTCGCCTGTGACTGAGGCGGGGCGGCGCTGGGTGGCGGCGACAAACTTGCCATCCACGCACAGCAGCCGATGATCCAGCCCGGAGATGCTCTGTTCAACAATGACCGCAATGGGTTGGCCGTCCTCGTGGGCTTCAACCGCTCGGTCAAAGGCAAATTCCAGTTCGCTGTCGTCCTGCACGTCGGCCGTCACCCCAATGCCCTTGTGCCCGACCACAGGCTTGACCGCGACCGGGTAACCGATCGACTGCACTGCCTTCAGCGCTTCCTTCAGCGTGGAAACGATCGCCCCTTGGGGCACTGGAAAACCCAGCGTGCTGAGAAAGGCCTTGCAGTCGTCTTTGCGGGTTGTAAAGTCGGAATCCACATGGCTATCGCAGTCGAAGGTCGTGGCAACCCCCCGCACCAGCTTTTTGCCGTAGCCATACTGCATTAGTCCCTCATCGGGCAGATAAAAGGCGGGAATGCCCTGGTTATGAGCCGCCCGCAGCAGGGCGTAGATCGTAGGGCCGCCGTAGACCGATCGGCGAAAGCGGGTTTGCAGCAGCGCAATCTGGTCTTCAAGCTGAAAGGGCTGTCCATTGGAAATCGCCTCGAACCAGTCCCAAACTGCGTAGACCGTGCCATAGCTGGTGGACTCGTGGATCGACTCGACCGCGATCGTCGTCGGCTCGGTGGGCTGGAGGCTCCACAGCTCACAGTGCAAATCCATGTCCAGCTTGCCGACCTCGACCACGGTTTGCACAAACAAGTCGGCGTAGGACTGGTATTCGGTGAGCGCCATTTTGGGATATCGCTGGGCGATCGCCTCTACATAATCACCCAACGGCGGCGGCGCTCGATGTCCCGTCAGCGCCAGCCGAAACACCAAAGCCCCCCGTTCCAGGTAGGGATTTGGCCCAAGGTAATGCTTAAAGCCAAATACGTCGAAAATATCGGTTTTCCGAGCATTGACCGGACTTGCCTGTCCACTTGATTCGTCGATCACCATAATTCTTCAGCCACCCTTGGCTTTAGCCTGGCTGCCAGGACATTACCAGGACATTACATAGGCGAAGCTAATATACCCTGTTCTGAAACACGCCCGCCGTTACATTTGTAATGCTTTTGAGCCGATTTTTGGAGGCCAGTCCAGGCGGCTACGGGGGGCAGCCTCAGATTTCGCAAAGCAGCACTTAAAATTACGACTGCTTAGCAATGGGGGCCTATTTGGCTCTGTAAAGGTGAAAATTTAAGACAAAACCTTCGGGATATACGGGGTTTGTGTCAGTCTAGAGGTATGCTTTTTGAGGCAAAAAATGGCTTGTCTCAGTATTTTCCCCAGTCTGACAGACTCGATTAAAGATGCGGTGAAATATGGGTTTACCCCAGAGACGCGAGCGAAATCCTGCGGCTAGCATGGGTAGCTAAGTGGGTGCATATCGAGCGTTCCTCAACAAGCACGGCGAGGTTCAGAATGCTACCTCTCTGTTCTCTATGCATCGCGACTCGACCTCTCAACCGCAAAAACTACTGGTCAAAGCAAATGATGAACATCAAGCGTATCCTTACCTGGGCTGGGCTGACCGCTGGTACTGCTCTGGCGCTGTTTGCCTCGCCGGCTGGGGCAGCAGGCATTTCCTTCGCACCTTTTAGCTTCAGCACCAGCTTCACAGGCAGTGCTCCTAAAGGCGACATTTGGTTGAACTCGGTGACAACCACCGACAGCCTAACGGCCGCCCTAGGAACTACCTATGGCTCTTTTGAGCTAGTCTCAGGTGCCAATATTATCCATAACGATTCGTGGACGGGTGGTGACACAGGTGCTGCTAGTTCTGACAGGGGCGATAATGCATCGGGTGTTGTTCTGGAGGCGGCGACCAATGCCAGCATTGTTGCGAGTTTGGGCAACCTTAATCTGAACAACATTATCGATACCGAAGATCGAGGCAGCTTCGTTATCGACCTGTTCTTTAACCGGGCGACCGACCGCTTCTTTTTCTGGGAGCGTGGCATGAACAGCAGTTTGCTGGTGCAGGCGCTGGATGATGCGGGCAACAAGCTGGCTGAGTATCTGCTAGATAGCAGCACCTCTAACTATGCAGGCTACAGCATCGATACTGTTGAAATTAATCACAGTCAACGGGTGGGTGCTCAGGGTCTGTGGCTGAACGGTGCTAGAACCAATCGCCTGCGCTTGATTGCCAACGGTGCGGCATTCAACGGACCAGACTTCAAGGTGGTTGCGGCATCTGTGCCTGAGCCTGCCACCATTGCGGGCACGGTGCTAGCTGCGGGTGCTGCGATTGCCGCTCGTCGCAAGCGCAAAGCCCAAGCGGAAGTTTAGGTTCTGCACCAGAGCGTCGTCCGCTGGCGACCTCTAGGGATACCTGATTCTCAACTAGGGATTGCTAGTTAGTCCAATCGTCAAGGGCGCTCTTCTGCTTTCGGAGGAGCGCCTTTTTGGCAGTGCGGAGCGCACCAAATTCTCGGTTTGAAATTTCTCAAAAATTTCTCAACTCAAGCGGCCCCCAGCAGCAGCGCCATGAGCGCCTTTTGAGCATGGAGTCGGTTTTCTGCCTGATCCCACACGCGAGACTGGGGACCTTCCATCACGGCAGCGGTAATTTCCTCTTCGCGGTGGGCAGGCAGGCAGTGCAGCACGATTGCCGATCCGTCAGCCTTGCCCATGAGCGCCTCGTTGACCTGGTAAGGCTGGAAAATAGGGACGCGGCTTTCGGCCAGGTCTTCTTGCCCCATGCTGGCCCACACATCGGTGTAGACGACATGGGCCCCCTGAACCGCCTGAACTGGGTCGAGAGTGACTAGGACTTCGGTGCGATCGCCCGCAATGGCCGCCGCCCGCGCGACGATATCTGGATGGGGTCGATAATCGGCGGGACTGGCTACGCGCACGTTCATCCCCACCAGCGCGGCTCCCAGCATCAGCGAGTGCGCCATGTTGTTGCCGTCGCCCACGTAGGCCAGCGTTAGCCCCTCTAGCGTGCCGAATTCTTCTTGCACCGTCTGCAAATCCGCCAATACCTGGCAGGGATGCTCCCAATCGGTGAGCGCGTTAATCACCGGAATCTGGGCGTAGTGGGCAAAGGTTTCTAGCTCCTTCTGGTCGAAGGTGCGAATGGCCACGATGTCGAGATAGCGATCCAGCACGCGGGCCGTATCAATCACGGGTTCGCCCCGGCTGACCTGAGTGACGCTGGCATTGAGATCCAGCACCTGTCCCCCCAGTTGAAAAATGCCCACAGAGAAGCTCACTCGCGTCCGCGTTGAGGCTTTTTGAAACAGCAGCCCCAGGGTCTTTTCGCAGCGGGGTCTGGCGCGACCAGCCTTCATGTCTGCCGCTAGTTCCAAAATGGCGCTGACTTCGGCAGTATTCAAGTCTGCCATGCTCAACAAATCTCGTCCTTCTAACATGACCATGCGCCCAACCCCGATGCCTGAGTGAAAATAAAACCCTACCAGATTTCGGCGGTGGCGTTTGGTTGCCGTCTGACAATCTGCCTGGGTCATCTCTGCGTACAATGATGGGGAAGATTTGGATGACGCTGGATACCTCTCATGAAACGAATCTCCTACATCTGCTCTCGGACGGTTCAATTGGCGATCGCCAGCCTTGGTGCCTTGCTGTTTGCTGCGGCGTGCGATCGGGGTCCCCAAGCGGGTGTTAGGGAAGTGACTGAGGTTCCTGCTGACGCACCCGCGGCCGAAGCCCCCGCCGAAGCGCCCGTCCCTACCGAGTCGCCGAATCAGTCCATTCCGCCGACGGCCCGCTGCAACACCCCCAACCATCTGGCAGAAGTGGCGCAGCAAAACGGACAGAGCGTGTTGCAAATCGTCAGAAAACCAAGTGAAGTGATCGCCACCAGCCAGCCGGGAGGGCTGGCCACGCTGGCAAACCCCGACGGCAGCACGACCTACGGCATCGTCAGCGGCTCCACTTTTTACGTGCGCGTGTTTCCCAACGGCACCTGCTTTATCCAGGTACTCGACACCAACGGCGCAGTGTCTCTAGAAGAGAATGGCGTGAGCTAGGGATTTGGGATTTTAGATTTGGGATTTTAGAGCTTGGATTGGGGGTTGGCACCTGATTGCGGGCATTTACGTCCTGCAACTCGTTCTCCAAAGTCTGAATTCCTAGCCCACGACCCCTTGATTTCTGCAACCTGGACTCCTGAACCTTATATGAAAGCATTTGTTACTGGCGCAACGGGCTTTACGGGATCGCACTTGGTCAAGGCGCTGAAGCAGCGGGGCGATACGGTGGTGGCGCTGGTGCGAAAGAGCAGCGATCTATCGCGGTTGGCGGATTGCGACGTGGAGTATGTCTACGGCGATGTGGGCGATCGCGCTGCCTTGACCACCGCCATGCAGGGCGCAGACGTGGTGTTTCACACGGCGGCCTATGTGGAACTGGGTATTGTAGACGCAGCGCGGATGGAGCGGGTGAATGTGGACGGGACGCGGGCGGTGCTGGAAACGGCGCGATCGCTCAATGTGCCCAAGATGGTCTATTGCAGCACCATCGGCATCTACGGCGACACCCAAGGGCGCGTGATTGACGAAACCTTTCAGCGAACGCAGCAAGGATTTTCCTCGGCCTACGACCGAACCAAGTATCTGGCGCAGCAGTTGGTGGATCGGGCGGCGAGTGAGGGCTTTCACGTCGTTAGCGTGATGCCGTCGGGGATTTTTGGGCCCGACGATCCGCACTTTGGGCCCGTGGTGAAGACGTTTCTCAACGGCAAGCTGAAGGTGTGGGCGGGGGGCGATCGCATCACCGGCATCGTCCACGTCGATGACCTGGTGGCGGCGATGCTGCTGGCGGCGGAAAAAGCGCCACGCGGCGAACACTACATCATTTCCACGGGCGAAATGACCACCCGCGAGATGTTTGCCCTGCTCAGCGAAACCGCTGGCGTGCCTGCCCCGGCGGAAATTCCGCCGCCCGTGGTGCGCGTCGTCGGCAACCTGCTCGACCCCATTGGCCGCCTGCTCCAGTGGCAACCCCCAATCAGCCGCGAACGGGTTCACTATCTCTACGATCGCTGCGTCCGCGTCGATGGCTCCAAGGCCCGCCGCGACCTCGGCTGGAACCCGCGTCCCATCGAGGCAGTGATTCGAGAGCTAGCCACCGCCTGATGGTACTTGCCCTGCGCCCTTAGTCCCTGATTCTTTCCCCTCATGCAACTGATCGACTGGCTCATTGTCCTGCTCTACCTCGTCGCCTCGCTAGGGTTGGGACTCTACCTGACGCGCAAGGGGTCGGGCAGCCTGGTGGATTTCTTTGTGTCGGGGCGATCGCTCCCCTGGTGGCTGGCGGGCACGAGTATGGCCGCCACGACGTTTTCCATCGACACACCGCTCTATGTGGCAGGTGTAGTGGGCACTCGCGGCATCGTCGGCAACTGGGAATGGTGGAGCTTCGGCATTTCTCACCTGATTCTGATTTACGTGTTTGCGCGGCTGTGGCGACGCTCGGAAATCGTGACCGATGCCCAACTCACGGAGATGCGCTACGGCGGCCGTCCGGCAGCCCTGCTGCGGGGCATCAAAGCGTTTCTGTTTGCCGTGCCCATCAACTGCATCGGCATCGGCTACGCCATGCTGGCGATGGTGAAGGTGGTGGACGCGCTGCAACTCTGGCAGAGCGTAGGCATTACGCCGGGAGACAGCGCCAAACTTTGGAGCGTGGTCGGGGTCAGCCTGCTGGTGCTTCTGTATGCGGGCTTCTCCGGGCTGTGGGGCGTGGTGGCGACGGACTTTTTCCAGTTCATTCTGGCGCTGGTGGGAGCGTTTATCGTGGCGGCCTACGCCATTGGCGAAATGGGTGGCATGGCTCCGCTGCTGGCCCAAGCTCAGCAGGCAACGGATATCGACGTGCTGGCGTTTTTGCCGTTTGGGTTTAAGGATGGCGGCTTCTGCTGGAGCGATGCGGCGGGCATTAGCCTGACGACCTTTGCCGCCTATGCCGCGGTGCAGTGGTGGTCGTTTCGGCGCAGCGATGGCGGCGGCGAGTTTATCCAGCGGCTGGCGGCCTCAAAAGATGAGGCCGAAGCCGAGAAAGCTGCCTGGTTTTTCAACCTGTTGCATTACGTGATTCGCACCTGGCCCTGGGTGGTGGTGGCCCTAGCAGCGATCGCCCTCTATCCCATGCTGGAAGACCGAGAACTGGGCTATCCCCGGCTGATGCTCGACTTTTTGCCGCCCGTGCTGCTGGGGCTGGTGGTGGCCTCGCTGCTGGCGGCGTTTATGAGTACCGTGTCCACGCTGATTAACTGGGGCGCGTCTTATCTCACGAATGACCTCTATTTACGGTTCATCCAGCCCGCCGCATCCCAGGCGGAACTGGTGCTGGTGGGGCGGCTGGCCTCGGTGTTGGTGACGGTGCTGGGTGGGGCAGCAGCGTTTTTCGCGGCCGATGTGACGACGGTATTTCGTCTGGTCATTGCTATTGGCACTGGGCCGGGGTTGGTGCTGATCTTGCGCTGGTTTTGGTGGCGAATCAATGCCGCAGCGGAACTGGCGGCTATGCTGACGGGGTTTGTCATTGGGCTGCTGACGAGCGTTGTCCCTGTGCTGCGGATTGAGGATTTTGGCGTGCGGCTGATGGTGACTTCGGCGATTTCGGTGATGGTGTGGGTCAGCGTGATGTATCTCACGCCACCCGAATCGGACGAAACGCTGGATGCCTTTTATGCCAAGATTCGCCCTGGTGGTCCTGGCTGGGCCCGGCAGCGATCGCGCACCGGCCTGGCCCCGGCTCAGGATTTGCGAAAAGACCTGCTGCGGACACTGGCGGCTAGTTTCCTGCTGTTTGGGGCGATGTTCGCCATCGGTGGCTTTCTGCTGCTGAAGCCGATGACGGGCTGGGTATCGCTGGGGGTTGCGGTGCTGGGCTGGGTAGGGTTAAGACGGCTGAGGGGCGATCGCCCATCGCTAGACTCTTCCCGCATTGTCTCCTAGCTCTATCAACGTTCATAATTCTAGAAATCAACCCTCGCTCCTGTGTTCGTCACCTCAGTTTTCGCCATTTCCGTCTTTGCCACCTCAGTTTTCGCCACCTCAGTTTTCGCTATTTCTGTTTTCACCATTTCTGTGTTCGTCACTTGTTGTTGCAGTTGCCAAACGCCATGTTCAGACTGACCCGCCGGTTCGTCCAGTTTTGTCTGCTTGCCATCGTCACCTTTGGGCTGCTGGTCGCTTGCAATCCCCAGCAATCCGCCACTGATTCGACCACGCCTGCTGCCTCTGCCCCCTCTGGCAAACCGCTGGTCGTGGGTTCCTCGCCCTGGCCAGGCTTTGCGGGGCACTATGCCGCCGTTGCCAAAGACTTTTTCAAAGAAGAAGGCATCACGGTCAACGACACCTATTTTCAAGTGGCCACCGATGTCAACACGGCGCTGCTGGCCGATCGCCTGGATCTCGCCTGGACGGGCGGCCCCGATGCCGTCGTCATGGCGGCCCAAGACCCGTCGCTAAAAATCATCATGATCTCGGACTATTCCGACGGGGCAGACGGCATTCTGGCCCGCGGCGTAAGCAGCCCTGCCGACCTGAAGGGCAAGACCGTCGCCTGGGAAACCCTGCCCCTGCAAGCGCTGCTGCTGCGGAAATATCTGGAGCAGGGCGGCTTGACCGAGAAGGACATTCAGCTTCAGGTGATTCCCGCTGCCGAAGCCGCCGCCGCCTTTGCAGCTAACAAAATCGACGTGGCCGTGACCTACGAACCCTGGCTGACCACTGCTGCCAAGGAAGGCAATGGTCAGGTGATTTTCTCGTCCAAAGGCAGCAACATTATCCCCGTAGCGCTGGTTGCCAAAGAGTCCGTGATTCAGGAGCGCAAGGCCGACATTCAAGCCTTTATGCGGGCGATCGACAGGGGCGTGAAGCTGGTGCGCGAGAATCCCGATGAAGCCAACGCCATCGTCGCCGCCAAGCTGGGCGTGAAACCCGAAGAAGTGCCTGAACAACTGGCCACGGTTCGCATGTTCGATGTCGCCGAAAATAAGGAAATTATCTTCAACCCCAGCCACCCGCTGAATGTGATGGACAGCCTCGCTTTTGCTGCCAAAACCAGCCAGGAAATTGGGCTAATTTCCAGCCCGCTGGATGCGTCGAAGCTGTACGACGATTCGCTAATCAAGGGACTGTGATGGAGTGATGGGGCGAGAGATGGAAAAACGAAACCTCTTCGTTCTTCGTTCTTCTCTCTTCCCTCTTCCCTCACCCCCAACCCCCAATCCACCTGCTATACCTGGAAGAGAAACCTCTTTCCTTCCAGAGTCCCTATGCAAAAGCTAAAACCCGAAGACGTGCTGCTGAGCGTGGCGACGGTGCCGCTGCTGGCGGGGCTGGTGGCGGCGCGAGCAATCGCCCAGGTGATGGTGTCTGTTGGGCAGAGCAGCGAGGAGCTATTTCGGGGCGATCGCCTGCCCACGCTGCATGTCCATTCTTCCCACAATTCCTCAGTCTGAGCGAGTCCCCAAAAATAAGCCAGAAAGCAAAACGGGAGAGAACTTTGCGTCCTCCCCCGGCTGGTTATTTCGATTGCCGCGCTGTGGCGGAGTCTGGTTCGACGGGTCGGAGCCCGATTGCTTGAGCTTCTGGCTGAGCGTTTTGAACTGTTTCCGCAGTTGCCGCTGGCGGGCACTGCCGCCTTTGCCCTTGGCGTTTCGCCCTTCTCGCCGGGGAGATTCCCAGCGCTTGAGTTGTCGTGACACTTACGTTGTCTCCTCAGGTTTACAGGTCTATTCTAAAGATTCTCCTGCAGGGCTGGCGATTCCGGATTTCCGCTGAGGTAGATGGGTTTTCCGCTGGGGCAACGAAATCTTCTGAACTAGCGCGAGGCGTGAAATGAACTAGCGCGAGGCATGAAATTGCCGGAAACCCTGCCCATGCCGGACTTGCTACCCAAAATCGCCAATCCAAAATCGCCAATCCACAATCCAAAATCCACACCTCCTCCCCCGGTTTGCACCCAAAAGCTTGAAAGATCCGGAGAACCAGGACGGGCGATCGCCAAACACGCCATCATAGAAAAGCTCCCTAAAGAGCGTCCACGCCAACCTTCCAACACCGCCTCAATGACTTCCTCTACCGCTGCTAAACCACTCCGCTACGCCTACTTCCCCGGCTGCGTTGCCCAGGGAGCCTGCCGAGAACTGTACCAATCCACCCACGCCCTGACCCGCGCCCTCGGTATTGAGCTAGTTGAGCTAAAAAAAGCTGCCTGCTGTGGCTCTGGCACGTTTAAGGAAGATTCCCAACTGCTGGAAGATGCCGTCAACGCCCGCAATATTGCCCTAGCGGAGGAACTGAACCTGCCCTTGCTGACCCATTGCAGCACTTGTCAGGGCGTAATTGGGCACGTAGATGAGCGGCTGAAACACGCCAAAGAATCGGATGCCGCCTATTTTGACCAGGTGAACGGGCTGCTGAAGCAGGAAGGCTGCTCGCCCTACAGAGGCACTAGTGAGGTGAAGCATCTCCTGTGGGCGCTGGTCGGCGACTTTGGGCTGGCAGAATTGCAGCAGCGCGTCACCCGCAGGCTGTCGGGGCTGAGGTGCGCGGCGTTTTATGGCTGCTACCTGCTGCGGGCGCAAGATCACCTCGCCTACGATGACCCGTACAATCCCCAGTCGATGGAAAACGTGTTTCGGGCGGTGGGCGCGGAGCCGGTGCTGTATCGGGGGCGGACGCAGTGCTGCGGCTGGCCGCTGTCGAGCTATGCCACCGAAACTTCTTTCAAGATGGCAGGTGGGCACATTTTGGAGGCGATCGCCGCTGGAGCCGATTGCTTCGTCACGCCCTGTCCCCTCTGCCACCTCAACCTGGATTCGCGCCAGCCAGAGGTGCAGCAGGTAATCGGCGAAACGCTGGGATTGCCCGTGCTGCATCTGCCGCAGTTGGTGGCGCTGGCGCTGGGCATCGGCCCCAAGGAGTTGGGGTTGGAACGGCATGTGGTTTCGACTCGTCCTGTGCTAGAGAAGCTGGGGATTCGGGGATAGGGCTTGGGGATTGGGCGAGGGGAAGGCAGCAGGAGGGCAGCAGGAGGGCAGCCGGAATGACAGAGGCAAATTCGCGGGGGAATGCGGCGGGCAATTTTCTGCATAACCTGTCGCTGCTGCTGAGCGGCGGGGTGATGGCGGCGGGGCTGGCGGTGGGCGTAGGGCTGTGGCAGGGGGGCGATCGCTTTTTGACGCAGCTTCGGGAGTTTTTCACCGTGCAGCAGCCTGCGCCCCAGGTGGATGTGCAGTCCCTCGTGGTGCAGCAGGTGCGGACGATGAGCGAACTGACGACGGCAGCGTTTGGGGTGCAGGCGGTGGTGCCTACTAGCCGCGATCGCACGCTGGGGGGCTATACCATTGGCAGAACGACGCTGCTCTACATTGCCTATGGCGAAGTGCGAGCAGGCGTTGATCTGTCGCAGATTTCGCCGGCCGACGTGCAGGTGATAGGAGAGACCGTGACCCTGCGCCTGCCGCCGCCTCGCCTGCTGGACAGCAAGATTGACGTAACTCGGTCGCAGGTGTACGACTATGATCGCGGCTTTTTGGGGCTGGGGCCAGACGTTGCGCCAGAGCTGCAAGACCTGGCCCAGCGGCAAACCCTCCAGGAAATCATTGCGGCGGCCTGTAGCCAGGGCATTTTGCAAACGGCGAGCGATCGCGCTCAGATTGCCATCACCCAACTCCTTAGCACTGCGGGCTACCAGGTCACGGTTCAGCCCCAGCCGCCTGCCCCCGACGCTTGCCCCGCTTCCGCCATGCCCGCAGGGAACCCCACAAGCCAGCCCGTCGGCTCTGCAATAACATCCAGATCGCAAAGCTTGAATGAGTTGGGCGGGTGGTAAAAGCGAACGTCCTCAAGCTCCGCAGAATGCATTCCCGCCCACAGTGCCCAGAATGCGAGTGACCATGACCTATACCCCTGCACAAGCCCTCACCGTCGATCGCTTTATTGCCCAACACGGCGATGACTCCCGCTATGAACTGGCCGATGGAGAATTGATTGACCTGGAACCCACCGGCCCCCATGAAACGGTGAGCGGTAAACTCGCGACTCAAATCGGCATTGCCATTACAAACGCCCATTATCTTTAGTTTATTCCTCGCACTTGCCTGATTCAACCCTTTGCAGAAATTGCCACCGCTCGTCGTCCCGACGTTGTGGTTCTCGATGAAACCTTTTGGGCGAATGAACCCCGCTGGCAGCAAGAACCTGTGATCACCTTAGGACGCTCGATCAAGCTGGTCGTCGAAGTGGTCAGCACCAACTGGGAAACAGACTATGCCCGTAAGGTTGAGGAATGCGCACTCTTTGGGATTCCGGAGTATTGGATTGTTGATTATCGCGGGCTAGGGGGCACGCGCTTCATTGGCAAACCCAAACAGCCGACCTTCACTGTCTGTCAATTGGAGGCTGAGGAGTATCGTCAGCAGCAATATCGCCTGGGTGAGGCAATCTCGTCAGGAGTGTTGCCCAATCTACAGCTTCGATTAGAGGATGTCTTGCCTCACTAAACTTGCCTCGCTAAGAATGGCTAAATTTGCTCATCAAATTACTCCCGGCGTTTCCGGATGTCGGGGTCGCCGTGGATTGGAGCCGCGGATTGGATCTGGGGACTATCGGGAGATGCCGTCGAGGGGATGGGTGTTGGTTCCAAATCGCTCAACGCAGCGCACGAAAATTTCTACCCCCAGACCTAGCGCCGTTTCGTCGAAGTCGAAGCGGGGATGGTGGTGCGGGTAGGCCAGCCCCCGGTCGATGTTGGCGGAGCCGAGGAAGAAATAGCAGCCGGGGACTTCCTGCAAAAAGAAGGACATATCTTCGCCGCCCATCGTTTGGCAGTCGGGCACTACGCCAGCGGGCGTTTCCACCACGTCTTCGGCCACCGAGCGGATCAGGTGGGCGATCGCCCCATCGTTGATGACGGGCGGATAGAGCCGATGATAGTGGAACTCGTAGGTTGCGCCGTGGCTGCGGCAGGTGCCCGCGATAATGTCTTCAATGCGGCGATCGAAAAAGTTTGCCAGCGCCGGGTCGAAATAGCGCACTGTGCCCCGCAGGTAGGCGCTGTCGGCAATCACGTTGCTGGCTTTGCCCGCCTCAAATTTGCCCACCGTCACCACGCCCGATTGCAGCGGGTCGAGGTTCCGCGCCACGATGGTTTGCAGCGCCGTCACCACCTGCGCCCCCACCAGGATCGAATCCACCGTCTGATGGGGCATTGCGCCGTGGCCGCCGCGCCCGTGAATCGTACATTCAAACAGTTCCACCGCCGCCATCATGGCCCCGGCGCGAATGCCCACCTGGCCCAGCGGCAGGTTGTTCCACAGGTGCAGCCCGATGATGGCGTTCACGTCAGGATTGTTCAGCACGCCCGCCGCCACCATCGGCTGTGCGCCGCCTGGCCCTTCCTCCGCTGGCTGAAAGATAAACTTGACCGTGCCCGCAAAGTCCCGATGCTGCGACAGGTAGTAGGCCGTGCCGAGGGCGATTGCCACATGCCCATCGTGCCCGCAGGCGTGCATCCGTCCGTCGTGCTGCGAGCGATAGTCCACCTCGTTTTCTTCTTGAATGGGCAGCGCGTCCATGTCGGCGCGGATCGCCAGCACGGGGCCGGGGCGATCGCCCTTCACCAGCGCCACAATCCCCGTTTGCGCCACCCCCGTTTCATGCTCAATGCCCCACTCGCGCAGCTTGGCAGCAATAAATTCTGACGTGAACTGCTCCTGAAAACCCAGCTCCGGCCGCTGATGGAGTTGTCGCCGCCACACCGAAAGCTGCGGCTGCAAGGCGCGGATCTGGAGCCGGATGCGAGACGTATCAACCGAAGGCGAGGCAGTGACAGTGAAAACCATTGTAGTTAGGGGTTAGAGGTTGGGGGTTAGGGGTTAGGCGCGTCCCTTCACATAATCCATGATTACAAATCTTCTTAATCTCACCCCATCACCCCATCACTCCCTCTCACTCCCGCAGACTGTGCAAAATCTCCCGCTTGAGGCTGAGAAACTCCGGAGACAGCTTCAGATCCAGATCGCGCTGTTCAGGCAGATCGATGGGGACTTCTTGCTTGAGGCGGCCGGGGCGGCTGCTCATGACGTGGACGCGCTGGGAGAGGTAGATGGCTTCTTCGACATCGTGGGTGATCATGAGTACGGTGATGTGGGTCTGCTGCCAGAGGTCTTGCAGAAATTGCTGCATTTGTTCTTTGGTCTGGGCATCTAGGGCCCCAAAGGGTTCGTCCATCAGCAGCACTTCGGGTTTGGTGGCCAGGGCGCGGGCGATCGCCACTCGTTGCTTCATACCGCCGGAAAGCTGCTTGGGATAGGCCCCGGCAAACTGCGTCAGCCCGACGGTGTGGAGGTAGTAGGCAACGCGCTCCTGCTGCTGCGCTTTGGGCATATTTTGCAGTTGCAGCCCAAAGGCGACGTTTTGCGCCACCGTCAGCCAGGGGTAAAGGGTGTAGCTCTGAAATACCATGCCCCGGTCGGCTCCTGGCCCCGGCACCACCTGCCCATCTACCCGCACTTCTCCGCTAGAGGGCGGCACCAGCCCTGCCACAATATTCAGCAGGGTAGACTTGCCGCAGCCCGAAGCCCCTACCAGACAGACAAACTCACGCGGAAAAATCTCCAGGTTAATCTCGTCTAAGACCTGAAGCAGCTTGCCCTGCACCCGATAGGACTTGGACACCTGGCACACTTCGAGCTTGGGCAACGCGGCAGATTTAGCGGCAACGTCAGGCATGGAGGGCGATCGCCCAATCAAGCTGGGCCTCATCAAGGACGGAGAACTGCCAAAAGTATAGCCCCCGCCCCCGCCCCGTTTGGTACTTTAGGTGTCAGGGTAAAGGCTCAGGACTCAGGCGTGACAATCCAAAATTCCTAACCCAAACTCCAAAATCCCCAACCCAAACTCCAAAATCCCTCCATGACCGCTCCCCCCATCCGCCCCACCCCCAAACAATACCTCCAGCCCTCCGTCTTCTGGGGCATTCGTCAGGATTTTCCAAAACGGCTGGCGCTGCTGCTGATCGGGCTGGCGCTGGGAGTGCCGCTACTGCTGTGGGCGATCGCCAGCTACGGCGGCTGGGTGCGCCCCATCTTCCTGCCTACGCCGACGGCAGTGGTGCAGGCTGGCATCGCGCTGGTTCAAGAGGGACTGGTGCGCGATGTACTGGCCAGTTGCGGGCGGGTGCTGGGGGGCTTTGTGCTGGCAGCGGCGGTGGGCGTGCCGATGGGCATTCTAATGGGCACGTTTAGCAGCATGGAGAGCCTGTTTGCGCCGCTAGTAGGCACGGTGCGCTACATGCCAGTGGTCGCCTTTGTGCCGCTGATTGTGATTTGGGTGGGGCTGGGGGAATGGTCGAAGGTGCTGATTATTTTTCTGGGCGTGGTGCTGTACAACGCCATCATGGTGGCGGATGCGGTGAAATTCATCCCCAACGAGATGATCAATGTTGCCTATACGCTGGGGGCCAAGCGGCGCGACGTGCTGTTTAGGGTAATCATGCCTGCGGTCTTTCCCAGCGTGCTGGATACGCTGCGGGTGAATATTTCCGGCGCGTGGAACTATCTGGTGATTGCAGAATTGGTAGCAGCGCAGAGCGGACTGGGCTTTCGCATTGTGCAGTCGCAGCGGTTTCTACAAACTGACAAGGTACTGTTTTGCATTGCCATCATCGGCGGCATCGGGCTACTGCTAGACTACACGCTGCGGGCAATCTCGCGCCGCCTCACGCCCTGGGCTGACTAGACCCGCTGAGCCAGATAAAGCGGCTGTTTCTAGGGATGTCCACAGGGATTGCTCTTTCCTCTATTGCAATCATTAGGAAATCTTCAGATGGAATCACGGGCGATCGCCCCCCGGATTCTTGACGGCATCTTGAAGTTAAGGGACACTAACAACAAGAGTAATTACTATCCCTTCTACAACGTTTAGTTACGATTTATCTTCAATTGACTCGATACATTTCTTTGGATTTGACCCAGCTTTTGAGCAGATTGCCTGGTTTGAACCTTAGGAAATGTTAAGGGTCTGAGCCTCTAGGGAGAGTTGTGTTTTCCAAAAGCCTGTTGGTTTTGCTGGACTTGCAGAGCAGCAAGGCAGCTTTTAGGCAGGCGTTGAGGGATTGGTACAGGCTTTGGTTTGCTTTGGCTCAAACGTTCGTTCGATTTAGGATTCGCTGAACGTATGGAAACGCTGGAATTCATCATCTATCCCGATGGTCGCGTGCAGGAAAAGGTGACGGGCATTGTGGGTGCTTCTTGTGCCGAGGTGACCGCTGCAATTGAGGCGCAGTTGGGGCAGGTGGTGAGCCAAGAGCCAACGTCCGAGTTTTTTGCACAACCGAATACGATTTCTTCGACCCAATCGCAGTCAGCCTTCAGCGAGTGGTAGGCTGAGTTCTTCACTCCAACTTGCCGAGCTTTGAGAGTTTCATCACTGTCGCTCCGTTTATTTTGTTCTTTGGTTTAGTTAGAAAACTCATGTCACACTTTAGCCAAATCAAAACTCAAATCCGCGATTTAACCTCTCTCCAGCAAGCCCTGACCGATCTGGGCGTGGAATGGAAGGCTGGCCCCCAGCCCGTGCGGGGCTATCGCGGACAAACCCACCAAGCTGAGGTCGTCATCGAGCAGGACAATGGCTACGATGTTGGCTTTAGCTGGAACGGTCAGGAATATGCGCTGGTGTCTGACCTGCAATATTGGCAACAGCCCCTGTCGGTCGATGGCTTTCTGCGCCGCGTGACTCAGCGCTACGCCTATCACACGGTGGTCAAGGAAACGACCCGCCAAGGTTTCCAGGTTGCTGAAGAGCAGCGCCAGTCTGACGGCTCGATCCGGTTAGTGGTGCAGCGCTGGAGCGCCTAGATTTTCGAGCGATTTATTAGGACTGTGAGGGGTCAGCCAGAGCGCTGACCTTTTGCGTGTCTTCGCGCCTTTTGAAGTATTTTGAAGTGCAGTTTTACAGGAAAGCAGGTTAGGCCCGATTGGGGCGATCGCCCTGTTGCGCTGACCGAACCGAGGTGATGTGTGATATGGACGAATTCTCTTCCTCAAATCCGCCGTGGGATTCGGCAGAGCCGACTGGACTGGAGCCAGAACTGGGCGGCGACTGGCGCGACTCGCCTGATCGCACGGGCTTTGAGCCAGAACTGGGTGGTGCAGTTCGCCAAAAGGGGGTGTACGTGGATGAAGTCACCTGTATTGGCTGCAAACACTGCGCCCACGTTGCTCGCAACACTTTCTTCATTGAGCCGGACTATGGGCGATCGCGCGTTATCCGCCAAGACGGCGACCTGGAAGAGGTCATCCAGGAAGCGATCGACACCTGCCCGGTGGACTGCATTCACTGGGTCGATTACACCGAACTCAAAAAGCTGGAAGAGGAGCGCCAGTATCAGGTGATTCCTGTCGCAGGCTTCCCGGTCGATCGCTCCCTGATTGCGGCAAATATGCGGCGGAAGCGGGCCGCGGCAAAGCGACGAAAGGCAGAGTGAGCGAGAGATTGTGGGAGATAGCGGGGGATAGCCAGGGATAGCCGGGGGATGGTAGGAATCGCCCCACCGCTCCAACCCGATCACATCAAATTCAGCGGATCGACATCAATCGTCAAGCTGACACTCGTCGGGACGTGCGATCGCAGCGCTTTGAACATTTCTCGCTCTGCATCTGAAAAAGTGTCGGCTTTCAGCAAAATCTGCCAGCGGTAGCGGTTGTCCACGCGGGCGATCGCCGCTGGGGCCGGCCCCAGCAGGTCGATCTGGGGAAGTTGCTGGCAAATTTGAACCGCGAGCAGGTCTGCCGTGTGCTTGACGGCGGCATTGTCCAGTCCACTAAGTCGCAGCAGCACCAGCGATCGATAGGGCGGATAGCCCAAGCTCTGGCGATGGGCCAGCTCTTGCTCGGCAAAGGGTTCGTACTGCTGCTCCTGCACGGCCTGAATCACCGGATGCTCTGGCGAATAGGTCTGCACGATCACCCGCCCTGGTTCGCGTCCGCGCCCTGCCCGCCCCGCCACCTGAAGCAGCATTTGAAACGCCCGCTCGCTGGCGCGATAGTCTGCCAGGTGCAGCAGCCCGTCTGCCGCCACCACGCCCACCAGCGTCACCTGGGGCAGGTCGATGCCCTTGGTCAGCATTTGCGTCCCTACCAGCAAATCCGCCTCGCCCTGGGCAAAGCGGGTGAGGAGGGCCCGATGGCTGCCTTTGGCGCGGGTAGTGTCGCTGTCAAACCGCAGGCAGCGCAGGTCAGGCAGTTCAAGGGCGAGTTCCTGTACGACGCGCTGAGAGCCGCTGCCAAAGTGTTTCAGGTAGGGCGATTCGCACGCAGGGCAGCGATTGGGGTGGGTTTGCCCATAGCCGCAATAGTGGCAGCGCAGGGACTCGTAGCCTTCCGCCTGTGCCTGATGGTAGGTCAGGGAAATATCGCAGTGGGGGCAGGTCATGACGTGGCCACAACTCCGGCAGGAGACAAAGGTACTGTGCCCCCGCCGATGGATGAATAAAATGCCCTGTCGTCGCTGCGATCGCAGTTCCATGAGCGCTGCTTGGAGCGATCGGCTAAAGATCGATCGGTTGCCCTGCTGAAGTTCGCGGCGCATGTCTACTACCTCGATGGGGGGCATCGGGCGGGCGTGGATGCGCTGGGGCAGGGAGAGGGTGAGCAGGGCAGCCGGAGAGGGGACAGAAGCGCGGGCAGCCCAGGTGTCGAGGGCGGGGGTGGCAGAGCCGAGAATGAGGGGACAGTTGGCCTGCTGAGCCCGCCAATAGGCGACGGTGCGGGCGTGATAGCAGGGGGCGGGCTGGTCTTGCTTGAAGGTGGAGTCGTGTTCTTCGTCAAGAACAATCAGCCCCAGGTGGGGCAGCGGCGCAAAGACGGCAGAGCGCGTGCCGATGACGATTTGCGGGTCGCCGCTGAGCATTTGTCGCCAGGTGTCGTAGCGTTCACCGTCGGACAGGGCGCTGTGGTAGACCCGCACGGCTTCGCCAAACCGCGCCCGAAAGCGATCCGTCAGTTGAGGCGTTAGCCCAATTTCGGGCACCAGCACTAGGGCAGACTGGCCACGGGCCAGGACTGGGGCGATCGCCCTTGCATAGACCTCCGTCTTGCCCGACCCTGTTACGCCGTGCAGCAAGACGGGCTGAAATTGCTGGAGCGTTGTGAGAGCCGCCAGTGCCTTTGCCTGGTCTGGGGTCAGTTCTGCGGGGCCTGCGCCAATCTCTGCGCTGACCTCTGCGCCAACTCCTCCGCCAAACCCACCGGCTTCCGCCCTCAGCACCTCTCGCGGCTGAATTTCCACCCAGCCCTTTTGGGCTAGCCCCTTCACCACCGAGGAACTGACCTGGCAACGTTGCAGCAGGTCTTGGAGCCACAGTTCACC
The DNA here is from genome assembly GCF_013177315.1 of Thermoleptolyngbya sichuanensis A183. Lineage (NCBI taxonomy): Bacteria > Bacillati > Cyanobacteriota > Cyanophyceae > Oculatellales > Oculatellaceae > Thermoleptolyngbya > Thermoleptolyngbya sichuanensis. Next base: position 502,655 of record NZ_CP053661.1, read on the forward strand.
GCCGCTGCGCTTCAGCACCTCCACCACTTCCCGCTGGCGGGGACTGAGGTCTGCACCGTCTGGCTGCACCAGCGTCACTGCCTGCCGCAGTTTGGGACGCACGGGCGCAGGCGGCTCCAGATAGCTCTCCACCCAGCCCCGCGCCAGCAGTTCTTGCAGCCCCGCCCGCGCCCCCTTCACCTGCCGCTGCAAAAACTGCCAGGTATAGTCGCCTGATTTCTGCGACTGGAGTTTGTCTAAAAGCTGCTGTGCTGCGGGATGAAAACCCTTGGGTGCGTCTGGCAGCGCGGCCCGATTTAGGCGAATTCGGCGCTGCGATCGCCCCAACAGTCCTGGCGGCAGCGCCGTCCGCACCACCTGCATCAGCGGCGTGCAGTAATATTGCGCCACCCGTTGCAGCAGATCCCAATAGCCCGCCGGAAAAAAGCTGCGGCAGACAACTTCTTCTACTGGCCGAATGGCTGCTGTATTTAGGCTGGCCGGAAGCTCAGCCACCAACCGAATGGCGATCGCCCCCAACTGCCGCCCCCCAAAGGGCACGCTCAAAATATCTCCGGGCACAATCGCCATCCCCGGCGGCAGTTGATAGGTATAGAGTTCCTGCGCTCCCGGACAATCCACCAGCGCTTCCACCCAGCGGGCATCGCCCTCTGCCAGTCGGTAGGCAGCCTGTCCTTCCGCCGTACTAGGGGCCGCCTGTCGCGGGTCGAGAGACTCTAGAGGATTTGCAAACGTTGGGAGCATGGAAACCAGAAAATGCGGCGGGGTCTGCTCAGCGGAATAGGGGCTGTGTTCAAATGCTTTTCTCACTATAGACTCTCGATTTACCAGGTCTACCTGAAACCGAGAGGAGCCGCCTTCCCCCACTGCGGCTGGCACGCTGGGGGCGGATTCTATCGCTTGCGAGTCCGCCCGGCTCATGAAAACCAAGTTTTTAAGTCTTGAAATTCCGCCTTTTTCTGGAAAAAACCTGAAGATTCTGGATAAAAGTGCGGCTTAGATCCGCCCAGATCGATCTAGATCGATCCAGATCAATCTAGATCGATCCAGATCGGTTTTAGCTCAATAAGCGCTTTGATCGATTTGATTTGTAACAAAATAATGAGCGCCAGACTCCTCGCTCAGAGTTGATGATCTGCGCTCAGATTTGCGGCACAGGGGAGTGATGATCGACCCTAAAATTGCTCAAACGATCGCCCTGAAAGGACTGGCGATCGCCGACAGTTAGCGATTCGCTTGTTCAACCAAAACTAAAAGCCTCCTTGAGTTCGCTTTTGGTGGACAAGTTGGAAGTGAAATGTTAAAAATGTCTTGCAAACTGACAGGAAATTAGGATATAAACCTGGACAAATCCCAAGTTTTAGATCAACATTATCGAAATGATCTCTCCTAATTTTTCGATCGAGAGATCCAAAGGTTAGAGAACAGCTTCTCCGAACGACCGCTTGTGAAGTCTTTTCTCTGATGCAGGGCAGGGTAGATCGCTAGGTTTTTCGCAATCAATGCCTCCGATGGAGGACTCGATCTAGAAGGTCAATCTACCAAAATGATCGCGCCGCTAAGCTCCCTCGCGTTGACCAGTCCAGACCTGAAAGAAGACCTTGAAATGGTGAGGCTACAACCTTTTCAGTAGAATCGCCCCTCGTGTCAAGGCAGATTTTGTTGAACTCCCCCCAGGAAACACAACGCTCATTTGAGAACCCGCACCCCAAAAACCACCAATCACTCAAGTCGTTAGGATGAATCCCCCTATGGCAGCGCTATTTGACCCAAATTCTAAGCAGACGATTGAACCTGTCGCGATGGGATCAACTCGCGTCATAGAACTGGAAACCTGCCGAGATATGGGTGGGTTCAGTCCGATCGAGATTCGAGTTCCGGCTCGCGAATCGCAGACGGGCGATCGCCGAGAAGATGATCAGCCCAGCAATTTTCTGATCAACTTCTCGCGTCCGGAACCGGCTGGACGCTCGGATGGAGAAATCCTGTCGAAGCTGCGGGAGGTGGCTGCACCTGACGAGGAAGATGCTGCCGATCAAGAGACAGATTTAGACATTGTGCCGGAATCTGATCTAGACGCAGCTTTTCTGGGTGAGTTTTCTGATATCGAATCGCCAGAAGATGAGGGCGGCGATGATCTGGCCACAGATGATGAAGATGTATTTGAACCGGATGTACATCGAGAATTTGATGAGGAATTAACAGCGGCCTACGCGCCTGGATACCGAAAGACCAATTCTGACGATGCAGTGGGCGCATTCTTTAAGGAAATGGCTCGCTATCCGCTGCTCAAGCCTGGCGAAGAAATCGAGCTGGCCCGCCAGGTGAAGTTCCTGGCCGAAGTAGAAGCGGTGCGCGATCGCCTCAAGGCTTCGCTCCAGCGCACCCCCACCAAGGCCGAAGTGGCCCAGGAGTTTGGGCTGAGCGATCGCCAGTTGGATCACCGAATGCACCGCAGCCGCACCGCCAAGCGCAAGATGATCCGCTCTAACCTGCGGCTGGTCGTTTCTATCGCCAAGCGCTATCTCAATCGCGGTGTGCCCTTTCTGGATTTGATTCAAGAAGGCGCACTGGGGCTAAACCGAGCCACCGAAAAGTTTGACCCCGACAAGGGCTATAAGTTCTCGACCTATGCATACTGGTGGATTCGCCAGGGCATTACCCGAACCATCGCCAACGATGCCCGCACGATTCGTTTGCCGATTCACATTGTCGAAAAGCTGAACAAGCTGAAAAAGGCCCACCGGGAACTGCGCCGGGATCTCAACCGCAACCCGACGGAAGCCGAACTGGCCGCCGCGCTGGATATTCCGGTGGATCAACTCCGCAACTTGCAGCAAGTCCGGCGGCGATCGCTCTCGCTCAACCACCGCGTCGGCAAGGGCGAAGACACCGAACTCATGGAGCTCCTCGAAGACAGCAGCACCCAGTCGCCCGAAGCCAAGATGAACGAAACCATGCTGCGTCAGGAAATCTACACGGTGCTGTCGGATGTGCTGTCCGAGCGCGAGAGGGAAATCATCTCCCTACGCTATGGACTGCTGACGGGCGAAACCCACACCCTAGAAGAAGTCGGCATCTTGTTTGACCTGTCGCGGGAGCGCGTCCGCCAGATCCAGACCAAAGCCATGCGGAAACTGCGCCGTCCTCAGGTGGCAGCCCGACTAAAGGGGTGGCTGCGCTAATGGCTCGCATCCGCCTTGCTACGCCTGCCGATGCGCCTGCCGTGTTTGAACTTATTCTAGCGCTGGCAGAATACGAAAAGCTGACCCATGAGGTGGTTGGCAGCGTGGAATTACTGGCAGAGCATCTGGGGGGCTTGGGCACAGATCCCGCAGAGCAGCGTCGCCCGCTCATCGAGGCGCTGCTGGCAGAGGTTGATCAGCAAGCTGTCGGGTTTGCGCTGTTTTTCAGCAACTACTCCACTTTTTTGACCAAACCTGGGATCTACCTAGAAGATTTGTTTGTGCGCCCCGAATATCGTGGCCAAGGCATTGGCAAAGCACTCCTGTCTACTCTGGCACAACTAGCGCTGGAGCGGGACTGTGGCCGGCTGGAATGGAACGTGCTGGACTGGAACGAACCCGCGATCGCCTTTTATGAGCGCATGGGAGCCACTATTCTGCCGGACTGGCGTACCTGCCGGGTAACGGGAGGGGCGATCGCCCAACTTGCCAACCTGGGCCAATCTCCCTCGTTTCCTCTTTAATATCTATTAGGACTTAGACAGTCGGACAGTTTCTTGCGGGCGCAGCCCGCAAGAAACTGTCCAAAATCCAGCAAGCTTATCGCAAGTGCGTCAGTCCTGATCTATATCTCCCTTCGATTAATCCTGCCTTTAAAACTGAGGTTTCCATCATGGCGAAAACAATTTGGGTCAACGAGCAAATCGATCCCTCCGGTCTGGTTTACACCTGCATCGCCTGCTGCGACCAAACCCAGGCGCAAGAATGCCACCACTCCTTTGACAGCAACCTCACGCCAGAGCAAAAAGCCTCCGGCTGGATTGCCCGCCTCCGTACCGTAGACACCTGGGAAGAAGTGCCCGTCAACGCGCTCAAGCTGGATTAGTCCAAAATTTGAGCAATCCAAAATCGCAAACCCAGCTCGCAAACCCAAATCGCAAACCCAAATCGCGAATCAAGACAGGTCTCTGCAAATCGCTATGATCTGCCGCTAGCGTTCGCCCGTATGGTTGCCAGATCGCACGATCAGATAGCTAATCGCCAGCGCCAAAATAGCTGCCCCTAGACCGATGAGGTCTAGCCCGCCGGCCTGCTTGGAATCAAAAATAATGATTTTCCGCGCCACTGCGGTCAATGAGGTGACGATCACCAACTCCAACTGCACCCGCGCCGTCTGCTTTTCCAGGTAGGCGGTGATGTTTTCCAGCACCTCCAGCGCAATCAGCACATTCAGAAACAGTCCGAAAATCTCGATCAGCGTCGTGGTGAAAAAGCCGTAGGGCGGATTCGATAGCTCCGTTGCTAGGAATCGGGCCAAGTCGGCGATCGCCACCACCAGCACCACAATCATCGCCAGCGACAAAATCTTGGCAATCAGCACCTCAAACCCCTTCAGAAAGCCCAAAAAGCTTTCATCGCTGAGGTTTCTAGCCGTTCGTCGCGTCAGCGATCGGAGAAAATTTCGGAACGTCGCCATAAGCAGGTGAAGGATAAAAATGCCAGAGACAGAAGTGAGCCAGAGCATCAAGCCCGCAAAAGTGCCAAAAGCAGCCGATAGCCCCCAAAGCAGGATTCCAGTCCAAGTTTCAGCGTCCTGAACAGCTCGAGTTCACTAAACGGGCGAACCCAGTGGGTCAGCAGCAGAACAATTGTCCCAAAATTGTAAAGATTTCGTTACAAACTGCAAAGCCGAGCCATCATATTGAATGGATCGAGTGGAAATTGAGCAAGCTCGCGCTAGAGCAGGCTGGATTTCTATACCGAACCATGAAAAAGTCTAGATTTCGTTACAAATAGGGGTCAATGTTTACCAAACTTAATAATCCTGGGCTATCCTAGACAAGTAAGCATAAATTCTTAGCAACTTCAATATCGACCTCATGATATCAGCTTGGTCTGTAGAGGAGAAGGTGACTGGAGCCGCGAAGTGTCGTAAGCTGCACGCCCTAGGAGAGAAGTCATCCATGATCCCCAAAGTTGGGTTAAGCGGATTGCTTTCCCTCTCTGCCTCTCACTTCAGAATTGGGTATCCCATTTCACAGGCTAAGCACGGGCTACGACTTGTTAACACGCCGGATTCTTTAAAACTCTTCAAATCCCTTCCTGTAGCTCGAAATCCCTTCACATCGCAGTCTTTGGGTAAGCTCCCATGATGAGTACTCAATTTCCTTGGCTGACCGCTCTAATCCTGTTTCCGCTGGTCGCGTCCTTGCCGATTCCGCTCCTGCCCAACAAGTACGGCAAGACTGTCCGCTGGTACTCTCTCAGCGTTGGATTAGCTGAGTTTTCGCTGATGATCTACGCCTTCTGGAAGCACTACGACCTCCAGAACTCAGCCTATCAACTGGTCGAAGATTACAACTGGATTCCCCAAATTGGTTTGCACTGGTCGCTTGCGGTCGATGGGCTGTCGATGCCGCTGGTGCTGCTGTCGGGTCTGGTGACCACGCTGGCGATCCTTGCCTCCTGGCAGATCAAGGACAAACCGCGCCTGTTCTATGTGTTGATGCTGGTGATGTATAGCGCCCAGATTGGCGTGTTCACGGCTCAAGATGCGCTGCTGTTCTTCTTTATGTGGGAACTGGAACTGGTGCCCGTTTACCTGCTAATTGCCAACTGGGGCGGCCAGCGGCGCATGTATGCGGCGACCAAGTTCATTCTCTACACGGCGGCCGGCTCGATTTTCATCCTGGTGGCGGCCTTGGCAATGGCCTTCTACGGCGGCGACTTTACCTTCAATCTGGCAGAACTAGGGCTGAAAGACTATTCGCTGAGCTTTGAACTGCTGATGTATGGGGCGCTGCTGGTGGCTTTTGGCATGAAACTGCCGATCTTCCCGCTGCATACTTGGCTGCCGGATGCCCACAGCGAAGCGCCCGCGCCCGTGTCGATGGTGCTGGCTGGCGTGCTGCTAAAAATGGCAGGCTACGCGCTGATCCGCTTCAATATCGAAATGTTGCCCAATGCCCATGCCTACTTTGCGCCGATTTTGGCGGTGCTGGGCGTGGTCAACATTATCTATGCGTCGCTGACGGCGTTTGCTCAGAACAACCTGAAGCGGCGGATGGCTTATTCCTCCGTTGCCCACATGGGATTTGTCTTGATTGGGATTGCTGCCTTTACTGACTTGGGCATGAGCGGCGCTCTGCTGCAAATGGTGTCTCACGGGCTGATTGCGGCGGCGCTGTTCTTCCTGTCAGGGGTGACCTACGAGCGGACGCATACGCTGATGATGGATAAGCTGGGCGGCATGGCCAAGCAGATGCCGACGACCTTTGCGCTGTTTACGGCTGGCTCGATGGCCTCGCTGGCGCTGCCCGGCATGAGCGGCTTTGTGGGTGAACTGACCATTTTCCTGGGATTCTCCAGCAGCGAAGCCTATAACCCTGCATTTAAGGCGGTGATCGTGATGCTGGCGGCAGTGGGCGTGCTCCTGTCGCCAATTTACCTGCTGTCGATGCTGCGGACGGTGTTTTATGGTGCAGAGAGCAAAGAGCTGGCTGGTATTCGGTTGACGGATGCGAAGCCCAGGGAGGCATTTATCGCGCTGTGCCTGCTAGTGCCCATTATTGGCATCGGTGTGTATCCCAAGCTGGCGACCCAGACCTATGACGCGAAGACGGTGGCGGTCGTCTCGCAGGCGCGGCAGGTGTTACCGATGGTGGCCCAGCAGCCTTGGCTGGATCTGAAGGTGCCTTTTGCTGCGCCGATGATCGTGGGCACAGAGGCGAAAGATTTGGCTGCTGCGATGAAGTAGCGGCGGCCGACAAGTTTCATCCAGGGGCGATCGCGCTTGATTGTCTTGCGTTGAGTCTTCTCTGGGTGATGCGATCGAAGCGAATGGCCAGGAGGGAGGTGACTCCCTCTTTTTTTAGTTTTAGGATTTACGCAGTTGGACAATTGCTCGCGGGCGCAGCCCGCGAGCAATTGTCCAAAACCCAGAAAGCTTATCGCAAGTGCGTAAGTCTTGAGTTTTTAATTCTGTGTCTAGAGACCACTTAACCATTTGATAATGAGTCAGATGGGTTCCCTTAACCAGGGGATCTGGAGAGTTCGAGTATCCTGACAGAAAGTGGGATAAACCTGACCTGAAGGCAAGTGAGATGGCAGCGCTGATTGACTTGGTAATGAAAGGTGGCCCCGTGATGATCCCGATTGTGGGGTTTTCGGTGGCAACGGTTGCCTGCGGGCTGGAGCGAGCTTGGTATTGGTATCGCCTGCTGACTCAGGAAAATCAGGTGGTGCAGGATGTGCTAGAAGCCGCCCGCCACGATTTATCTGAAGCGGAGGCGATCGCCGAACAGTCCCAGGATGTTCCGATTGGGCGCTTTCTGCTAGCTCCGCTGCGGCTGCGGCAGCCTTCACCAGAAACGTTCCGACTGGCGATGGAGGCGGCGGGCGATCGCGAGTTTGCCGAAATGCGAAAAGGCGACAAGCTGCTGGAAACTACCATTGCCGTATCGCCGCTGCTGGGGCTGCTGGGCACGGTGACGGGCTTGATCAACACCTTTAATAACTTAAATATTGGTGGCGGGGGCGGCGAAGGTACGTCGGCTCAGGCAACCCGTGCGGCGGCAGGGATCGGGGAGGCGCTGATCACGACGGCGGCGGGGATGGTGGTTGCCATTATGGCGCTGCTGATTTTTCGGCTGCTGGTGTCGCTTCAGGCGCGGCAGATGGACTATTTTTCGGCGGCGGGCAGTGAGCTAGAGCTAATCTATCGCCAGTTCTGGGATGAGTCGGAACTGGAGGATGAAGAAGTGCTGGAGGCGATCGCCCCTGGTGGCCGCAATCCCCTTGGCATTGAGCGACGCTAGGGCAGCGCAGCGAGGGCAACCATGCGGTTCAAACAGCGTTCCTATGGCACACCGCCGCCGATCAACCTGACCCCCATGCTCAACGTGATGATGGGCATCCTGGCCTTTTTCGTCATGATTACCATGCTGCTTTCCGAAGAGCAGGGCGTTTCCGTCATTCTGCCACCCACGGAAGACACGCCGCCGCCCACCGAGCTAGAGGAGCCGCCGGAGCCGCTGCTGGTGACGCTAACTGCCCAACGGCAGTTGTTAATCGAGGGCGAACCCGTTCCCGGAAACCAGTGGCAGGGGCCCGTGCAGGTCTATTTGCGGGCAAACCCCAAGGGATTCGTGATTTTGCAAGCCGATCGCCGCTTGCCCTACGAGCAGGTCGTGCAAACCCTAGCGGAGATGAAGCAAGTGGGGGGCGATCGCATTTCGCTGTCCATTGATCCGCCCAGTCCTTAGGGCTACTATGTACACACAAGTTTTCTATGCTTGAGCGGCGATGCTTTGATCCCCCCTTAGCCCCCCCTTGAGCAAGGGGGGGAACCGATCTCCCCTAGCCCCCCTTGAGCAAGGGGGGAACTCATCCCAGAGTGACCCGGAGCAGGGGGAGCCGGATCGGAAGTCCCCTTTGATAAGGGGGATTTAGGGGGATCTTTCGGAGCCTGACGCAAAAAATCGAGATGCGTGTACACAGTAGGTTCTCGAGATTCTTGAGAGAATAGATGGCAAGGTGAGAAACCGATGAAGTTCAGAAGCCAGCAAAATCAACTGCCAGAGGTCGATCTAGTGCCGATGATGGACGTGCTGATGAGCGTCCTGACGTTTTTCATCATCATTTCCATGACGCTGACTGGGCAGCAGGTGATGAACATTACCCTGCCCGACGCAGAGGGCGGCAGCAACCCCATGACCTCAGAGGAGGGCAAGAAAGTGCCCACCCTGCTGGTGGGACTTAATGCCCAGCGGCAACTGGTGATGAATAACGCGCCTGTGCCCGAAGCCCAAGTGATTACGAGTGTTCAGGACTTTTTGGTGAAAAACCCGGCAGGCGTGGTAATCCTCAAAGCGGACAAGGGGCTGACCTATAACGATGTGGCGCGGGTGTTGGAACTGCTGCGGGACATCGGGGGCGATCGCATTTCCCTGGGCATCAGCGGCAGCTAATTGCAGCTAATTCCGGCTAATTGCAGTACGTGGCTGCACCCCCATCTGCATTCCTCGTAGAGGCTGGATCGTTGCCCCCGCCCCCTGCTGCATTGCGCTCACAGTCGCAAAACAGCCCTGGCAGTAGGTTTTCTAGCCCTCTGGCAATGCCCTCAAGGTTTCCACCAGACTCCGCTATCAGGTTTTGCACGTCCCGTGCGGTCCGCATCAGCCCTAGCCCATCGATGTGTAATTCCCGCGTGGGATAGTTTTCCAGGATTTCCAGCATCGAAACTCGGTTATCGTCCGCTGCCGACAGCACCACCGCTGCCCGCATTGCTTGCAGGCTGGCTTCCTTGCTGCTGGGACTGATGATTTGCCCCAACTGATATAGTGCAAATTCACCCGGCAGCGAGTTCAGGATCTGATCGGCAAACTCCAGCGGCAAAGGTACTTGCTGAGTGAGGAGCGATCGCACGGTAGACGGCTTCACGCCTGCCGTATTCAAATACCAGCGCAGCTTGCGAGACGGCTGCCCGGTTTCTGCCAGCGTCTGAAACTCGGTAATCGAGAACGAGCGGCTGAGGGGGCCAAAGTTGACCACTACGGACTCGGCAGCAAGGGCGGGCGCAGTAGCCCCCAGCACGCCCACTCCCAGCCCCAGGACAACGCCTGCAAAAGCTCTCTGAACTACATTCGACCGCCGCACCCTACCCAGGCGTGAAATCCAAGCGCTCATCCAATGCTCCTAAAGCGTGTCAAACACTACTGACCCAAACGCGGCAGCCTTCTAGCAGCTTGTCGCGCGGGAGGTGGCTCGGCGGCCGCATCACAGTCGCAAATTAGATTTTGGATGCTGCCCCGAATCAGGTCAAAAAATGGGCCGAATCGCTCCACCAAAGAGGCGACCTCATTATAGGTCTGCTGCAAGCCGCGCACGTCTACCTGCACTTCGTCTTCGGGATACTTTTTCAAGACCTCTAGCAGAGAAATCCGATTGTCGTCTTGGTAGGAGGCGATGAGCGCGTCTCGTAGGGGCTGGGACGCGCTGCGGCGGCTGCGACTTTCGGTTCTCAAGACTTGCTCCAGCCGCGACAGCACAAACTCACCCGTTCTGCCCCGCAGGGCCTGCCGAAACAGGCGATCGCTCACTTCCACTTCATGGGTCAGCGCTCGGCGGGCCTGGGTTTGCACTTCAGGGCTGACCCCCAAAAATTCGCTGAGTTGGTCGGTGGCAATTCCCGTGCGAGCGTAGATTTCTAACACAGAAATGGGCACCCGCACCCGGGTTTGGTCAAAGATCAGCACGACGCGCCTGGCCGCGTGAGCCGGGTGAGCCATGCCCAGCGAAGCCAGCCCAACGCTGAGTCCGAGCAACAGGCGCACACCCCAGCGACGAAGCGGAGACGGGCGCTTGGAAGGGGAAGATGGAGGATAGAACTGCATAGCGGCTGTTGTGAAGGGTCGCGTGTACTGTCGTGGTTTCTCTCGCGATTTCTCTCGCGGTTTCTCTGACGATCGCACGCCGGCCAATGTTTCAACAAACTCCGGTAGGATGATAGCGGCGATTCTAGGTGTGATTCAAGCGTGATTCAAGGGCAGCCCTGTAAAAAGCGTCCGAGGGAAGCAGCACTAAGAATCGTACTGCTCAATCTTACGCGCCAACGGCTGCTCATTGACCAACTTGTTGCTCCTTATTGATCAATATTGACCAACTCTCTGTACAGGTCGTTTCTATGGGATTTTCTATTATCCAGGTTGATGCCTTTACCGCAGCGCCCTTTGCGGGCAATCCGGCCGCGGTGTGTGTGCTGCCTTCGCCCCAGCCAGACGAGTGGATGCAGGCGGTCGCCCGCGAGATGAACCTGTCGGAAACGGCGTTTTTGCTACCAGAGGCAGACGGCTATCAGCTACGCTGGTTTACGCCTGCAGTGGAGGTGGCGCTGTGTGGCCATGCGACGCTGGCTAGTGCCCATGTGCTGTGGCGTGAGGGATATTTGCCTGCCGGGGCGATCGCCCGCTTCCATACCCTCAGCGGCCTGCTCACCGCTACCCAGCAGGGCGACTGGATCGAGCTAGATTTTCCGGCGAAGCGATGCGCCCCCATTGACCCACCGGCGGGGCTGCTAGAGGCGCTGGGCCTAGAACGGGGAACTGGGGCGATCGCCGTTAGCAAAAACCAGTTTGATTACTTGGTTGAGGTTACATCTCCAGAGATCGTGCGTCAGCTTGGGCCCGATTTTACTCGCCTGCGGACCTTGCCCGTGCGGGGCGTGATCGTCACGAGTCGCGCCGAAGTAGACTCCGAGTATGACTTTATCTCACGCTTTTTTGCCCCCGGCTCTGGTGTGGATGAAGACCCGGTGACGGGTTCCGCCCACTGCGCCCTGGCTCCCTACTGGGGCGATCGCCTGAGTAAGGATACGTTTCTTGCCTATCAGGCTTCGGCGCGGGGTGGCGTGGTGAAGGCGCGGCTGGCAGGTGATCGGGTGTTTTTGGGGGGGCAAGCGGTGACGGTGCTGCGGGGTGAGTTGATTTAGGATGAAGCGATCGCAGGATCACGAGCAGGACGACCCGCCAAAATTCACAGCCTCAAAGCTAAACTCCAAAACCTGGTCTATCGTTTCCGTTGCCAAAGCCAAACCCCCAAGGCGATCGCCAGTCCCCCCAGAACCAGCTTGGACACCGGGCCGAGATATTGTTCGACCTGTTCGTAGTTATCGCCCAGCAGAAACCCGACATAGGTCAGCAGCAGTGTCCAGATCAGCGTCCCCGCAGTGGAATAGAGCAGGAAGGGGAGAAAGCTCATGCGGCCCAAACCCGCAGGCAGGGAAATCAGCGTCCGCACGCCTGGAACCAGCCGCCCAAAAAACACCGCCCGCTTGCCATATCGGTTAAACCAGGCGATCGCCTGCTGGATATCTTGCCCGGAAATCGCCAGCCACTTGCCGTAGCGATCGGCCAGCCGCATCAGCCGCCGTTCGCTAACGAGTTGACCAATCTCATACCACAGCACAGCGCCCAGCACCGTCCCCGCCACCCCTGCCGCCACTGCGGGCGCAAACTGCATCTTGCCCTGCGCCACGGTAAATCCTGCCAGCGGCATGATTAGCTCCGATGGAATCGGCGGAAACACATTTTCCAGAAACATCAGCAGCCCAATGCCCCAATAGCCCAGGGCTTCCATCGTCCGCGTCACCCACTCTGCCATTCCCTGCTCCGCATTCCTGTGCTGATTTCGTAGGACTTGACCTGAGACTTGACCCGGATGACGGCAGGACTAAAGCGGAACCCGCACAGGCAGATACCGATCCAGAAACTCGCGGATTGCCTGGCCGTAGCCGTCGCCATCCACATCGCCAATGGCGTGGCCGCCCGTGGGCGAGATCCACAGCATTTTGGGCGATCGCGTCGCGGCATAGAGGGCTTCGCTCATGTCGGCAGGCACTTGGGTATCCTGTGCGCCGTGGGCATAGAGGACGGGCACTTGCAGATGGGGCACTTTGCCGATCGAGTCAAACCGCTGGGTCAAGATCAGGTCAATGGGCAAAAAGCCGAAGGGCGTGGTGCGATAGGCCATGTCGCGGATCGAGGTGAAGGAGCTTTCCACAATCAGCCCGGCCGCACGGGGCTGGCGCACGCCCAGATCAATGGCGATCGCCCCACCCAGAGAATGCCCGTAGATCAGGATTTCCTCTGGCGCGATGCCGCGATCCTCCGTCAGGTAGCGCCAGGCCGCGTCGGCATCTTGATAGACCGCCGCCTCGCTGGGAAACGCCCCCTCGCTCTGGCCATAGCCGCGATAGTCGAACAGGAACACCGACAGCCCCAACCGCTGCCAGCGCACGGCATAGTCTGCATTTGCGCCAATGTTTAGCCCGTTTCCGTGGAGGTAGAGCATCACGCCCCGCTGCGGCTGGCTCGGCGGCACGGGAATCCACCAGCCGTGAATCCGCTCTGTGCGATCGCCCTGCTGCACCGACAGCCACACGTCTTCATAGGCAGCCCCGAAGTCGGCAGGCGTTTGGGTAATCGTCGGCGATGGAAAGAAAATCATCTGCTGCTGGCGACTGGACACCAACAGGGCGATCGCCCCATAGACAGCCGCCGCAGCAGCCACCAGACCCGAAAGACTAAACAGAAAGCGCATCTAATGATTCACACGCAAGAGGTCACTCTCCCTAAGATACAGGGCAAAAACGGGAATCAGGGGGATTCGGTTTGCGGTGGGGCTGGTTTCAACGGGCTTAAATTCTTACGTCCAAATTCTTATGGCCAAATTCTTACGGCTTTCTAAAGGTTGTTTGGCAGGCGTTATGGTAGAAAATTTTAATCTGTAGACGAATATACCCAGGCAACGTGCAAGCTGCGCCTGGGTACGCCTGCATCTCCAGCTAAACCCCTTTCCCCCACCAGGAGTTCCCCATGACATCCGACGATTTTCAGAGCAATCCGCAGTCCCGCATTTCCTCATCCTCTGCGGGGCTGGCGAGCGCGTCGCTTTCGTCTGTCCGTCGCAAGTCTGCGCTGCCGCTCGTCAGGCGAGCCGTCCGCAGCAGTTCAGACGACACCTTTGCCACGGCCCGCAGCCTGGGCACCTATACGGGCGGCCGGCTAAACCTCAGACGGCGCGACAGCTTGAGCGGTCAAGATCGGATCGACATCTTCTCGCTGATCGTGCCCAACGGCGTGACGCTGCCTGCTGCGGCCTTCCGATTTAGTATCCAGAAGGGCAGAGTGCGCTACACCCTCTTGGGTAGTGTCCCCAGCTTCGGAATTCCGCCCCAGGCAAACTTTACCCAGGTGTTGAAAGGGCAGGGGCAGATTAACACCAACAGTGTTGCCAATACCTTTGGCGCACCTGTGGTGGTCTATTTTCAATTTGAGCGACTGGGCAAAAAGCCGACGAGGTATAACTTCCGTGTGACTTCTGGCTAAATGAGTTTGGATTTTGGATTAGGGATTGTGGCTTGAGTGCCATTTCCTAAATCCATCCAAAATCGACAATCTAAAACCGCTCAACTGAGGCTGCCGCTGCGGCAACGGTTGGCGGTGTTTTCCATGCCGCCGCGAACCTGATCAACCGATACTCGACCCCGCACGTAGGACACGCTGAGGCTGTTTTGGCTGGCGTTGTGGCTATAGCTCATTTCCCCGACTTGCCCTACGCCAGCGGCAAAGATCAGCAGCCGCCCGCTGCTGCCGCCGTCATAGATGACATGGCCAGCGGCGCTGCGGTTGTTGCGGCGCATACAGGCGAACACTTCGCTGGAAATATTGCTGAGGCTGGTGGTTTGGGCATAGAGTGGAGCGATCGCCCCCATGCCCAGCCAGCAAAGCAGGGTAGCGCCGAGTCTGAGGGAGCGCCTGGGATGGTTCAATTTGCAAGGCTTTAAGGAGATTGGCATGGTCAGAGATGGGGATTGGGGGTGAGTCGCGGAATACTGACTTACAGCAAGCCTGCGTTTCTGCGATTGGCATGGTCAGAGATGGGGATTGGGGGTGAGAGCAAAATAGAGTTTCTGGGTGGATAAGAGTTGCTGGGTGGATAGCGCGGGTGTCTTGGTGATTTGACACCGTTGAAAAATCAAGAGAATGCTTCCCAAATCCTTCCCAAATAATAGCCCCTAGAAAATATTAGCCGCCAGTCCGTCCGTTAAGACGGCTAGCCCATTAAGACGGTCTGGCGCGGGATCAATTTGTCAGGATCAATTTGTCAGGATCAATTTGTCAGGCTCAGGTTTTGTGAATATGGTTTTGTGAATATTGTTTGGATAGCCGCGAGTGCAATTTGAGAAAGTGGATATTGTTTGGATGGTCGCGTTGGATGGTCGCAAGTGCAATTTGAGAAAAGCGTGAGGTAAAATAAGCTGCAAAGTAAGCTATGGGGCTGAAACGCTGATGAATATGACTCCGGTGCCGATGATGGCGATCTGACCAAAACTGTGGTTAGGAACGGTAGGTTAAGTGTGAAGATAAATATGACTCCGGTGCCGATGATGGCGATCGCCCTCCGTCTATTGCCCCAGCAAGACCTGAAGACAGAACTGGACACACTGGCGATCGCCCAAAACCTTGAAGCTGCCTGCGTCCTCACCTGCGTCGGCAGCCTGACTCGTGCCGTCCTGCGGCTGGCTGGCCAGAGCGAACCCACAACCTATGACGGACGGTTTGAGATTGTGTCGCTGGTAGGGCTGCTGTCGCGGCACGGGTCGCACTATCACATGGCGATCGCCGACGACACTGGGCGCACCCTCGGTGGGCATGTGCTGGCAGGCTGCCAGATTTACACCACCGCTGAAATCGTCCTCGGCATCCTGCCCCATGCCCGCTTTGGCCGCGAACTCGACCCCGCCACGGGCTACCGAGAACTAGCCATTGAACCACTGGAACCGCTGGAGCCGCCGACTGGTTGAGCGACCCGCTAGCCAAAATTCCACATCACCGGATTCGCATCGGGCAGGTGATCCGTCACGTCGCGACCGATTGCATCAATGGCGGCTAGATCGTCGGGGCTAAGCTGTACCGCTGTCGCCCTGGCATTGTCTACGGCCTGTTCTGCGCTGCGAACGCCGACGATGGCGTGGGTTTGGGGCTGGGCGATCAGCCATGCCAGAGCCAGGTTGCCCAGGCTGGTGTGATAGCGTTCGGCGATCGGGCGCAGATGGTCTAGGGCTTGCTGAGCGCGGGCGTAGTTTTCGCCGTGAAATAGCTTATTTTTTGACCGCACATCTTCGGGTGGAAAAGTCTTATCTGCTCCGAACTTACCTGTCAGCAAGCCTTGGGCTAGGGGCGAATAAGCCAGGATGGAGATATGATGCTCGACGCAATAGGGCATGGCATCTGCTTCCACATGCCGCCAGAACAGATTATAGGGCGGCTGCAAACTGTCGATTCGGGCATATTGCGCCGCTTCTTCGATCTGAGCGCGGGAAAAGTTGGATACGCCAATCGCCCGGATTTTGCCCTGCTGTTTCAGGTCGTTGAGCGCCGACAGGGTTTCCTCAATCGGCACAATTTCGGTGTTGAACGCGCCTGCGGGCCAGTGGATCTGATAGAGATCGATGTAGTCGGTTTTCAGGTTTTTCAGCGATCCTTCGCAGGCTGCAATTACCTGGTCATACTTCAAATGATTGGCAAAGACTTTGGTCATGTACACAGCGCGATCGCGCACGTCTGACAGCGCCTCTGCTACCATACGCTCCGAGTGTCCCTGACCGTAGACTTCTGCTGTGTCCACTGTGGTAATGCCCGCCTCAAAGGCTGCCCGCAGCGCCCTGATCGTTTCGGCATCCTCAATGCCCACCCACATGCTTTTGCCAGCCTGCCAAGTGCCCGTGATGATCGGCGTAATGTGAATGCCAGAAGTCCCTAGTTCGCGTGTTTGCATGGTTTTGGAGAAAGATTGTTTCGCCGGTGGTGGATGCGCTTCTTACTATAGCGAGTGATCTGGGACATCGGCGCGAGAGGGCGATCGCGCTGCACAGAGTGTTTTCACGTTAGCGTTCTGGCTGAATCTCCCCGCCCTTTGTAGGATTTAATGGTTCCTTTTGAGATGCATCTGATACTATTTGGCAAGGCTGAAGCTATCGAGAACCTACGCTTAGCCATCGCTTCGCTTCTCTTGCATCCCTCCAGAACCGCTTGCTCCTATGACCACCGTCAGCGATCGCCCCTTGATGCACACGCCCCGCGACCCATCTCTGCGCGACCTCTCCTCTGTCCAGTCCCGCATCCACACGATTCCCACCGCCAACCCGCGCGATTCTATCGTGCGCTTGCAGCAGGTGACGAAGGTTTATGCCAATGGCAGCCGCGCTCTAGAAAATGTGAATCTCCAGGTCAGGCGCGGCGACTTTTTGTTTGTGACGGGGCCGTCGGGATCGGGAAAATCGACCCTGCTAAAGCTGCTCTATGGGGCAGAACGACCGACTCAGGGGCAGGTGCAGGTGCATGATACGAACTTGTCGGATCTGCGGGGCGATCGCCTGTCCATGCTGCGTCGCCGCATTGGCGTAGTGTTTCAGGACTATAAGCTGATTCCCCGCCGCACCGTTGCTGAAAATGTCGCCTTTGTGCTGCAAGCTCAGGGCTATGCCCGCCGCGAAATCCAGCGCCGTCTGTTGCCCACGCTGAAAATGGTGGGTCTGCACGACAAAGCAGAACGATTCCCGGATGAACTTTCTGGCGGTGAGCAGCAGCGCGTCAGCATTGCCCGCGCCATCGTCAGCACGCCGCCGATTTTGTTGGCAGACGAGCCAACTGGGAACCTCGATGCTGATAATTCGTGGCAAGTCATTAAGATTCTGAAAAAGCTGAACGCAGTGGGCATTACGGTCATTATCACTACCCACGATGATCGCCTCGTGCGAATGTCCAATCATCCGGTAGTACAACTCTGCAACGGCCGCCTCTTCCACGTGAACTAGGCTAACGGTGAATTGCAGCGGCGGTAGGCAACCTTGGACTCCAACCGATAACTGATTGGCGGCTGGTGTGGACTGGAGTTGTTAACACTGAGCGATCGCCCCTCATCTCGCAGTACCCGTACCTTTCGGCGATCGCCCTTCATTTCCCAGCACCGACATCTTTGGGCGATCGCCCTCATCTGGCAGCACCGACATCTTTGGGCGATCGCCCTCCGGATACCTTTTGGGGCATTGCACACTGACCGAAGTCTATCGCTACTCCACCTCTGCGGCCGACCCGAAAGCGGCTGGGAGTGCGCGGCTTGACCCAGATCTCGAAAAACCGAGCCTTCGCAATTGGGGGGCGAATCGCTGACCCCACCGGAAGCTGACAGAACCAGGGCGCTGAGGGCTAACTAGTAATTAGACTGATCGTGTCTGCCTATCTACCTCCAGAAGGGCAATTAGGCTGACAATAATCTGCATAATACCCCTGATTCCGGGAATTAGGCAGACAACTTCAGTAAATCTTCAGATGAGAAAAATTAATGTGTCATGGTAGTGATTGATACATTGGACATGTTGAAAGAGCCTACAGAAAATGGAGTCACGTCCTAAGAAGATGTTGGATCAGGTGCGGGATACGTTGCGGCTGAAGCACTACTCCTACCGCACCGAAGAGAGCTATGTGCAGTGGATTCGCCGCTACATCTTGTTTCACGACAAGCGACACCCTTCTGAGATGGGCGGTGCAGAGATAGAGGCATTTTTGACCCACTTAGCCGTTCAGGAAAACGTAGCTGCCTCGACTCAAAATCAGGCTTTGAGCGCTCTGCTATTTCTTTATCGGCATGTATTAGAACTGCCACTCGCGCTTCCTGTGGATGCGGTGAGGGCGAAACCGTCTCGCTATTTGCCGACGGTGCTGACTCCTGAAGAGACAATCGTC
Source organism: Thermoleptolyngbya sichuanensis A183 (assembly GCF_013177315.1). Classification (NCBI taxonomy): domain Bacteria; kingdom Bacillati; phylum Cyanobacteriota; class Cyanophyceae; order Oculatellales; family Oculatellaceae; genus Thermoleptolyngbya; species Thermoleptolyngbya sichuanensis. Next base: position 521,145 of record NZ_CP053661.1, read on the forward strand.
ATTGTTGAGCAGTTGTCAGGAACCCATCGCTTGATCGTGCAATTGCTATACGGGAGTGGTCTGCGACTGACTAAAGCGCTGCAATTGCGAATCAAGGATGTGGATTTTGCTCAGCGGCAGATTGCGGTGCGTGATGCCAAAGGAAAAGAGAGTCGGGTCACGATGCTGCCAGGCCGCTTGATTGATTCATTACAGCAGCATTTGCAGCGAGTCCGTCGGCTCCACCAACGGGATTTGGATGCGGGATATGGCTCGGTGTATTTGCCATTTGCGCTAGAGCGAAAATATCCTAATGCGGATCGAGAGTGGATTTGGCAGTTTGTATTTCCTGCGTTTGGACTTTCCAAAGACCCTCGCTCTGGTATAGTCCGTCGTCATCATCTACACGAGACGGGTTTGCAACGAGCGATCAAGCAAGCGACTCGTTTAGCAGGGATTGAGAAGCGAGTCAGTTGCCATACGTTTCGCCATAGCTTTGCGACGCATCTACTGCAAAACGGCTATGATATTCGCACGGTTCAAGAGCTGCTGGGGCACAAGGATGTGAAGACGACGATGATTTACACGCATGTGCTGAATCGGGGTGGGCGTGGGGTGCGGAGTCCGCTAGATGTCTGAGTAAGATAACTTGACGTAAGCAGAGCGATCGCCCCCTCTCCTACAAGTAAGAAAGCGATGTTGCTCCGCAAGGCTTCCGCCAACATCCTTACCGAGTGCGCTGCATGTAGCGCAACACGTCGCCCGGATCGGGTCGCAGAATCACGCCGTTTTCGGCAGTGGAAACGGGCGGCGTCCACTCGAAGCGTTCGGCGCAGCGGATCTGATGCAGACGGTCAATCGCCAGTTGCGTATCTTCAGCAGAGCCGACGAGATAATGGCGCAGGCGGCGACGGTGGGGCAGTTCGCAGGTGAGCGGGGGCAGCGAAAACTGGGTCGCCTCCGAGCGTGGGGACGACCAGTGAATTGTTAGCATTTGGGGTTTCCTCCTGGAAACGAGTGGGGTAGGAAACCCCGAAATGTTGGCCGCCCACGGACGTGAAGCGCTGGGACAGGGCGGTCTACAATGGACGCAGCCCTGAGACAGCCGTTACCTGTCGAGGGGTCAGGCGTTGGTGGGTGTTGGTAGCACCTGCCAATGCCGTAGGTGACTAAACGACCAAAATTTTGGGGGAGACAAGCTGCTCGCACGACAGCTATGGCGCAATATATTACAGCATAGGACGGGCGATCGCCAAGCATGGTCGCCCTGTTTCTTAGCACATCTGTTCAGCACGATTTTTGGGGTAAGAATATTTGGGAGGTCTGGGAAGGGCGATCGCCCTGCCAACTCGCCACCTTGACTTTGACCGCTGCTGCCCTCCCAATTCGCCCTCCAATCCGACCCCTAGTAGACCGCTAGCTAGCCGCTTCGGGAGTCACATCTCCGTGAAAATAGGGTCATGCCCCCTTGATCGAACCCCGGACTTCATTGAAAATTAGGTGTAGAAACGGAGTCGCTCATTGATCTTGCGGATTGGATGCGTTGACAGTTGCCCTATTCATGCCCTATTTACTCTGGGTTCCGTTAATTTACGTAGGGGAATTCCGCAGCCCCTTGAGGACGTAGCCCATTGGAAACTACGGAGGGCGATCGCCCGTCTTTTATGTTTTCTTGAAGACCGTGCAGCCATGTTGGACTGGAGTGTACCTGTGACAAACGACCTAGAGTTTTGCGTTCGCACAGCGCTTGAGTTTGGCGAGTTGTCGCCCGCAATGCAGGCTCGAATTGCCGACTTGGTTGCCTCAGGAAGCCTGTCGCAGCGCGATCGCATGTTGCTGTCATTGCTAGAAGATGCGATTGGCGATGGCTGCATCCGCCAGCTTTCTGCGCCGATTTCGGTTTAATCCTCCTGACTTGTGGTTCTCAATACGAGGCCGCTACCTCAGCGATTTGCCAGGTCTAGAGAATTGTAGCCTTATGATGAAGAGGAAAGGCTGCTGTATCGGGGCTGAGCCACCGTCGCTGAGGGGTTTCGATTTGAAAGTTTTTTCGATGCTTTGCCCGTCCGATCGGCGGAATTTGGGGTCGCTGTTTGTCGCGGGTTTACTCTTCTGGGCATCGCTGGCATCGCTGCTGCCGATTTTGCCGCTATACGTGCAGTCGTCTGGGGCGACGGGGCAGATGGTGGGGCTGGTGATGGGCTGTTTTGCCATCGGGCTATTGGGGTCGCGGCCACAGTTGGCGCGGCTTGCCGATGATCGGGGACGCAAGATTACGCTGCTGTTGGGCATGGCTGTGGTGGCGATCGCCCCGTTAATCTACATTTTTGCCGAGTCGATGGTGCAACTGGCGGCGGTGCGGGCCTTTCACGGGCTGAGCATTGCTGCCTTTGCGCTGGCCTACAGTGCGCTGGTGGTGGATCTGTCTCCTCCCCAACATCGCGGCGAGCTAATTGGCTACATGAGCCTGGTGAACCCGATTGGCATGGGGCTGGGCCCAGCTATGGGCGGTTTTTTGCAAGCTGCCTGGGGCTATCAGGCGACGTTTTTGGCATCGGCAGCGCTGGGTCTACTGGGATTGGCGCTGTTACTGCCGATTCGGGAGCCGCGCATTGAAAAGCACCCACCGACTCAACGCCATCGCCGCGAAAATTTCTGGTTGCAGCTTGCTCATCCTGCGGTGCGAACGCCTGCGCTGGTGCTGCTGCTGGTGGGGCTATCGTTTGGGGCGCTGACGACGTTTGTGCCGCTGCTGGTGGCCGAGTCGGGTGTGACGTTTAATGTGGGGCTATTGTATACGGCAGCGGCGATCGCCAGCTTCACGATTCGCCTGCCCGTGGGTCGAGCGTCAGATTCCTACGGACGCGGCCCGTTCATTAGCTTCAGCCTGGTGCTGTATACCCTTTCGATGGTGGTGCTGTGGCAGGCCAGCAGCACGTTGCAGTTCTTGCTGGGCGGCTTTTTGGAAGGGGCCGGCGCGGGTATTCTGATTCCCATGATGGCGGCGCTGATGGCCGATCGGGCATTGCCCAACGAGCGGGGTCGCATGTTTAGCCTGTGCATGGTGGGGTTTGATGTCGGCATTGCGATGGCGGGGCCGGTGCTGGGGGCAGTGTCCGACCAAGTGGGCTTTCGCACAATTTTCGGCTGGTCGGCGGTGCTGACGGCGATCGCCCTGCTCATCTTCCTCACGCTGTCCTCCAAGGATGCGCCCCACTCGCTACGGTTTGCGCTGGGTCGCGGAGACGATATCTATGCCGTAGATTCCCCACGTTAACCAGCACACACTCCCTCACACGCCGAAAAGGTTAGGCTAATGAAGTTTCCGGAGACAGGGTTGCGCCTGCGCTCCCCAAGCGCATCGCCATTGGAACGGGACATGAATCGACGATCCCATCCCCCTGTGTGGATTTTCGATTTTTAGATTTGCGATTTTAGATTGCCAGTTAGGCCCTGAGCTTTTGGAGTGCAAGTTAGTCACGACTTAACGAATTTGATGATTGAGCGGGTGAATCGCGGCTTCACCTTCACCATCTACTCATCGCCACTTACAGCGAGGCTTTATGAAGGGATTACAAGGAAAAACGGCCCTGGTGACGGGAGCCTGGAGTTTCCCGTATAAGCGTTCGACACTTGGGCAGATTACAAGGAAAAACGGCCCTGGTGACGGGAGCCTCTTCAGGCATTGGGCAGGCAATCGCCATTCGGCTGGCGCAAGAGGGGTGCAACGTTGCAATTAACTATCGCAGCAACCCAGACACAGCCCAAGACACCCAAACTCAAGCCATGCAGAAAGCCTGTGATGGGGTGGAGTCCTGCGGTGTGCGATCGCTCTTGATCCAGGGCGACGTCTCCAAAGAGGATGACATCCGCCAGATCATAGCCACCACGATAGAAAAGCTGGGCAGCCTCGACATCCTCATCAACAATGCAGGCATCCAAACTGAGAAACCCGCCCACGAGGTCACCGCAGAAGACTTTGACCGCATCCTGAACGTAAACCTGCGGGGCGCGTTTCTCTGTGCGCGAGAGTCGATCCGGCACTGGCTTGATCGGGGACAGTCTGGCGTGATTATTAACATTTCCAGCGTCCATGAAATCATTCCCCGCCCCCTCTACGTCACCTACTCCATCAGCAAAGGCGGCATGGAAAACATGACCAAGACCCTGGCGCTGGAGTACGCAGATCGGGGCATCCGGGTGAATGCGATCGCCCCTGGCGCAACCATTACCCCCATCAACAACGCCTGGACAGAAGACGCAGAAAAACGCGCCCAGGTGGAAAGCCACATTCCAATGGGTCGAGCCGGAACCTCGGACGAGATGGCCGCTGCCGCGGCGTTTTTGGCCTCGGACGAAGCCGCCTACATCACCGGGCAAACCCTCTTTATCGACGGTGGCTTGACGCTCTATGCCGATTTTCGCGAGGCCTGGTCGGCTTAGTGAGCAGCCAAGGCGGAGGCACTAAGGTGCTGGAAACCCAGTTAATCCGGTAATCAAAAGGCTAACAAAGCGCCCGATCTGCCCAAATCTTCCGCCCATCGCCGCCAATCCAAAATCCAAAATCCCGAAATCCAAAATCCCCAATCAGCGCCCCATGAATCCAACTGCAACTGCCGTTCAAAACGTCCTCAACGCCCGCGCCCGTCTGGGAGAGTGTCCGCTTTGGGACTGGGATGCTCAGTTGCTCTACTGGGTGGATGTCTACAACCATCGGGTGCATCAGTTTGACCCAGCGACGGGGCGCGATCGCTTCTTTGACGTGGGCGATGTGGTCAGCGCGATCGCCCTGGCCGGGGAGCAGCAAATCTTGATGGCCCTTGGCAATCGGCTGGCGCTGCTGGATACCCAGTCGGGCACGCAGCAAACGCTGTATACCGCCGAGTTTGACTGTCCTGGCACCCGCTTTAACGACGGCAAATGCGATGCCCAGGGGCGCTTCTGGATTGGGTCGATTAGCCCGGAACCCCAGCAGGCCGCGCTGTATCGCTACGATCCAGATGGCTCCTGGCAGACAATGGAAACGGGCTTGACGATTTCTAACGGACTGGGCTGGAATCCGGCAGGCGATACCTTTTATCTGACGGATTCGCCCCAGCGGAAGATCTTTGCCTACCGCTTTGATGCGGCGACCGGGACGATTGGCGATCGCCGGGTGCTGGTGGATTTGGGCGATGAACCCGTAGAACCCGATGGATTGGCAATCGACACCCAAGGCAATCTCTGGTCGGCACTGTGGGATGGCTGGTGTGTGGTGAAGTGTGATGCTGCGGGTCGAGAATTGGAGCGCATCCCGCTGCCCGTGCAGCGTCCCACCTGTCCCATTTTTGGCGGGGCAGGGCTAACGGATCTCTACATTACGACGGCATCGGTGGGACTAAGCCAGGCGGAAATTCAGGCGGGCTTTTATGCGGGCGACTTGTTCTGCTTGCGGACGGATGCCACAGGGCTGCCTGCCCATCGGTTTGGGGGGGCATAGCTCAGTCCCCGCAGTCCGTCTTGACTCGCTGCTTCACGCTGCTTCATTCGTAGAGTCGGGCCGGCTTTTCGTTAATGTGTGCCTCGATCGGCTTCACCTTTTCGATGAATTCAATCAGCGTGGTGTAATCGGGCGGCGCGGCATTGGGGATATAGCCGACTTGCTGGGCAAGGGTGGGCAGCACCTCGCTCATGGCTTTTTGGATCACCGCCTGCTGATTGCGGTTGACGGTGGGGCTGATCAGCACGGAGCCGGAGGGTATGCGGCGGCTGGCTCGCACAAGTCGGAAGGTTGCGGGGCTGAACTGTGGCCGCAGTCGGTCAAACTCATCTCGGGCCAATGCGCCCAGGTCGGCTTCCTGATTTGCCAACCACTCCATTACAGTAGCGGGGGTGGAGGCGATCCGCACTTCCGAGGGCGTGGTGCCATAGAGTTCATACAGCGGCACGTAGTAGCCCGTCGCAGACCCCGGCTGCCCCAGCGCCACGATTCTTTTATTCACATCGCTGAGGTCTTGAATTGGGCTGTCGTCGCGCACTACTAGGACGGAACTGAGGTTGTTCACCCCCTCCAGCGGAAACAGCGGCAGGTATTGGGCGCGGGAGAGGGCGATCGCCGCCAGACCCGGTGGCGCAAAGGCCAAAGACCAGACCTGTCGCTGGAGTTGTTCAACGGCTTTTACTTCGTTATAGGCTGGCTCTAGTTCTGCCAGCATTTTGGTCTGAGCCTGCAAATAATCCAGAAACGGTTGGTATTGGTCGATGGATGTTGCGCCCTCGCCGTAGGCCACCACACCAACGGTTAACTTATCGAACCGAGTCGCAGTGGAACTGTCTCGACCGTTGCAGGCAGAAAGAAGTCCAATGATGCCCTGAGCTAGCACTGCCCGACTCGACAGGCGCAGGAGTGTGCGGCGAGAGAGGGTATTCATTAAGGCAATCCGGCGAAAAAACAGAATGTCCCGATCCGAACCATATCATTGGAACCAAACATTATAGGCAGATTCCAGGTTTTTCAAATGTTGCAAAACCTTAACTTGAGCCGGAAGTTTAACTTGCTGCTGCTGGTGGTGTTTTTGGGGGCGATCGCCCTCAGCGGCCTGGCCTTTTCCCGCATTTTGAACCGGGATGCCGAGCAAGCCGTGGTGGGCAAGGCCAACATCCTGATGCAGACCATGCTTGCTGTTCGAGACTATACCTCCGAGCAGATCAACCCAGAACTGGCTCCCCGACTGGAAACGGAAGCGGAATTTTTGCCCCAAACCGTGCCGGGCTATTCCGCCCGCGAAGTGTTTGAGAACCTGCGAAAAAGCCCTGAATATACCGACTTTTTCTACAAAGAAGCCACGCTCAATCCCACCAACCTGCGCGACAAAGCCGACACCTTTGAAGCCTCCATCGTGGAGCAGTTTCGCAGCAATGCCAATCTAAAAGAACTCTCTGGCTATCGCCAGTCGCCTGCGGGACGGCTCTACTACACGGCAAAACCCATTGCCATTACCAAAGAAAGCTGTCTGCGCTGCCACAGCACCCCAGAAGCCGCGCCCAAGAGTCAGCTCACCACCTACGGCCGCGAAAACGGCTTTGGCTGGCAACTGAATGAAATCGTCGGCGCACAGATGATCTCTGTCCCCGCCAGCGGCGTGATCGACAGCGCTCGCCGCGCCTTTCTGCTGTTCATGGGCATTGTCACAGGCGCATTTTTGCTGGTGATGTCGCTGCTGAACTGGCTGCTGCGCCGCGCCGTCATTAACCCAATCAAAGGCATGGCGACCGTCGCCAACGAAATCAGCCTGGGCAATATGGATGCCGACTTTCAGCAAAAATCCAATGACGAAATCGGCAAACTTGCGGCGGCGTTTAACCGCATGAAGACGAGTCTCAGCATGGCGATGGAAATGCTGGGACAGCGGGAGTAGGAAAGGTATATCGATTTTGGATCAGGGATTTCCAATCCGGCTCCTTTCTCCCAAAGCGGGAGAAGGGGTTGGGGGATGAGGGCAAACTTGCAGAACTGGGATGCGCCCACGGGCAAGCGCCTAGAAACGCTAGAAAAACGAATCCCCAGCCTCCATAGAAGCCGGGGATCAGCGAATAAAACCAAACATATCAAGCCTATGCTTTTTCAATGCGAGTGCGATCGGGCAGAATCCACATCAGCACGGGCGACAGGGCAGCCGAAGCAAGGCAGACGATGGCAATGATGGCGAGACCAGTGGAAACGTCGGTAGGCATTTTTACTCTCCTAATTTTTCTCTGAATAGTTCTAGAAATCTGTTGAAGCGAACAATGCGGGAAACGCCTGTGAGATCAGCAGAAAGCTGGTGTGGCGAAAGTAGGCAAGCGCAGATAGCGCGATCGCTCCCCGATGCGAGAACTTAGGCGGTTGCGATAGCGATTCCGAGGAATCACCCTGCATAATCAGCCTCTATAAAAACCAAGCTCTATGAATCTATGAATGAGTCACGGAACTAGACACGAAGCTGGCCGCTCGTCCTAGCTGTTCGTGATAACTATTCGTGTTGACGATTCGCGCTGGCTGCTTGGGTACACCGTTAGATACAACGTTCCGGCAAGCAATTTCGGAAAACGGAATGGCTATTTCAAACTTACTTTCTGTATTCAATTTTACTGAATTACATCAATATTGGGGGAAAGCTTAATGTCTTGTATTGATTTCGCTCTCACTAATCCCTAAGAGTTTGCAATGTTAGCACTTGCGGCGGGGTTGCGTCGGGCGGGTAGAGAAACGTCACCTGCACAAACCGACGACCCCCCGGCGGCAGGTCAAGGACGGCCAGGGGAGCGCTGCGATCGCCCCGTCGATGCACCAGATGTACATAGCGCGTGCGGTTTAGCCCCCGGCTGTCGAAAAAGCGCACCCGCACCGTGCCGCGAAAGAAGGTCTGCGTGGGCAGTGGGTCAAAAAAGCGCAGCCCGTTCTGGCTGAGGGTGTCTTCTTTGATGGGGGTTTGCAGGGCGATCGCCACCCGCTGCAATTGGTCGGTCGGGTTATGCAGCGGCAGCGCCAAGTCATACTCTACGGCGTAGTTGCCGTGGGCGGCGTAGGCGGTGTCGTCGTAGCGCACGATCAGCGGCGCAGTCTGGATTTGGCCCGTGCCCAGTCGCCCGGCCACTAGGCTGCTCAATGGGTATGAAACGCCCGTGCCTGCGGGTGGAATGCTGAGGTGGGGGCCGCTGGGTTCGTCTGTGATTCGCGCAGTCCAGCGAGATCCCTGCGCCACGCCTGCCACTCGCCCGTAGATGACTGCGCCCGGTTCGCCCGGTGGAGTGGGGGGACGATCGCGCGGCACTGCCAAATCTCCTGTTTCCAACAGCGTCAGCCAGTCTTCCAGCGTCGGCGCTTGCTCGTTTCCATCGGCATCGCGGCGGGCAAACAGGGCCAAACTCGCAGCATACACCGGGCCATCACTCCGCAGCCGCGCCAGAGTCGAGCGCCCATTGAGCGGCGGGTCGAGCGTCGCCACCGGGATCGGCGCATTCAGCAGCAGTTGATAGCCCCCCGGCGGAATCACCAGGCGATCGGGAAAGACCTCGCCGCGTCGCCCCCGCAGTACGTCGCTCATGGCGCGGCTGCCCGGCCCGGCAAACACGCCGCCATCGGGATTTTCTACCCATCCCGGCAGGGTGATAAACGGCGCATCGGGCTGGCTCAGGTAGCTGGCAGCGCTCATCACCTGAATCGTCACGGGTTGGGAACCTGGATTGTGCAGCACAATGCCTAGATACAGGCTAGTGAGATTATCCGGCGACACCGCCCGAAACACATGATGGGCAAACACATCAAACCGCCCCGCCAGCGGCACATTCAGATGGGCGGCGGGGTGCTGCTTGCCCGCAGGCGGAAAGGTTGAAAGCAAAATGCCCTCCGAGCCGACCAGTTCCGGGCTATTGCTGTTGAACTGGAGCGTGTCGTCAAGCTGCCCCGGCAGAGGGCGCACCTCCCGTGGCACGACGATTTCCTGGGGCGTGGGGGCGGGGGCTTGGGCGAGGACTGGAGGCGTAAGTAGTAGGGGAAAAAATAGCACAGCTTAGTCGGGACTAGAGGTGAATCAGGCGATGGAGAACCTGGCAGAAGTCTTGCAGAATGGGCAGGCGGTTGGCGGGGGTGAGGACGGGAATGTGGACAAACAGGCAGGGACGCTGGGTGGTCTGGGCGTGTTCCAACAGGGAGAAGTAGAGCGCGTTGCACACGAAGCGTCCGGCATCGTAGCTGAGGTCGGTGTGGGGCAGGTCGGCAGCGAGGCGCGGCAGGTCGAGGGACGTTTTGAGGATGCGATTCCCGTGCAGGTCGCTTTGCGAATCGCCCTGTACTGCTTGCACCTCCAGCGTTAGGCGATCGCGCGTTTCTGCCATACCGCAGCAGACGACCAAATCGGGCTGGATTTGTTGGATGTGGGCGATCGCCAGCTTGGGTGCTTGCTCAAAGTCAACAGGTAGTCGCCGCAGGACATGCAGCGAGTCCAGAAAGTCCAAATCGCACTGCAACAGATCCGCCAACAAATCATCCGACGAGTTGGAGGGCTGTTCGAGTTTCCAGGTGGTAAACGACGTGAGCAGGATTTTTCGAGTCACAGCATTTCGAGTCACAGAATTCGAGTCACAGCATTTCGAGTCATAGAACCGGGGGAGGGGCGATCGCCTTATCCGTTTTACATCAGATTTACATCAGACTTACATCGGATTTACATCAGACAGGACGCTTCTGGCAGGACGCTTCTGGCAGCATTGCGCCAAACGCCAAATGATTAAAAGCCGAGAGATAAATTGCAAAATTTCTCAACTTCCGTAAACTGGTCTGTAATTTCCGTGTGGTTACGATACTAAACGCCTTTAACCCCCTTGGAGGACAGCATGAGCTTGAATGCAAGCCTGAACCGTAGCCTGAAACTGTCTGCTCTGTCGGTGGCTTCCGCCGTGGCGCTAGCGGGAACTGCCATTCTGTCTCTGCCTGCGGCTGCGTCGCCCTGTGGTTTTGCCAAATTTAATTCCACGACCACACTGACGGATACTCCTTCTACACCCGTTGACACCCTCAGCCAGTCGCCCAACGCGAACCGAATGAGCCTGCTGGGTGGCGGCATTGCGGCGATCGCCGCCCTCGCAGGGGGAGCCTTTGCCCTCAAGGCCTACCGCGCCCGCAAGCTCCAGCCCGTGGCAGCGCCCGATGCGGCGGCTGAAGCGGTTGCTGAAGAAAGCTTTATCGAAGAAAAGCCCTTTGCCATCGTCGTTCCGGCGATCGCCCTAGAGCGCCCGTCTGTAGAAGATCTGGACGCAGAACCCGCAGGCCGCAAGTAGAGCGATTGCTTACAGGGTTTTCCCCTCAAAAGGTTCTAGACCTTGGTCTAGGCATTGGTACTGACTCGTAGCCCGGCCCCAGTGTCGGGCTATTTTATTCAAATCTTCCCCTTATCCCCTCCCTCCTCTCTCTCCTCCAACAGCGTATTACTCAGCGCCACCCAATCTGCCACGCTGAGGTCTTCGGCGCGGGCCTGAGGGTTCAGCCCCAGGCGCTCTAGCAGCGGCGTGAGGTCGTTCTTGTCTACGGCAGATTGCAGCGTATTGCGGAGCATTTTGCGGCGGGTGGCAAAGCCCAACCTCACCAGCCGATCCAGACGGTGGGGATTGGCGGCGGCAGGGACAAACGGGCGCGGGGTCAGGCGTACAACAACGGAATCGACCTTAGGCGGCGGCTGAAAGGCGCTAGCGGGGACATGACAGATGCGATCGCACTGGGCGAGATACTGCACTCGCACCGACAACGCGCCGTAGACCTTGCTGCTGGGGCTGGCGCAGAGGCGATCGCCCACTTCCTTTTGCAGCAGCAGCACAATCGAGTCAAACGGGCGCGGATTGGGTGCGGCAATGCTGCCCAGCAGTCGCTCCAAAATCGGCCCGGTGATGTTGTAGGGAATATTGGCAACGACCTTGTTGGGCTGCCGAAACTGGGGAAAATTGGCCAGCAGCGCGTCCAGATCCAGCGACAGAAAATCCCCTTGCAGCAGCAGGAAATTGGGCGTTTCCCCCAGTTGCTTGGCCAGCAGTTTGCACAGGTCACGGTCGATTTCTACCGCCACCACCGCAGCGGCCAGGGGCAAGAGGCGGCGCGTCAGGATGCCCGTGCCGGGGCCAATTTCCAAGACGCGATCGCCCTCTGATAGGCTGGCAGCATCCACAATTTGCTGAAGCGTGCGATCGCTGCGGAGCCAGTGTTGCCCAAATTGTTTTCGCGTGCGAGGAGCCATCGGCAGCCGTCGATAAGATATTTGCCCAGATTCTTAGCCGATCGTCTTGGCTAAGAGTCCAAGCTTCCCACACTGAGGGGCACCATGTCTCCCTGAAGCGTCAGCCCCAATAGCATTTGTTGGCGGGGCTTGATCAAGGTGCCTGTGAGGGCGCAGTGGGTTTCTTGATGGGCGATCGCCGCGACGCTAGATTGAATCTCGTCCCGCGACAGGAGGAATGGGGCTTCACCGCTTTTTTGCTGCACATAGCGCCACAGCACCTCCCGAATCAACGCCTGATAGCCCTGGCTTCCGGCAATTTCTTTGAGCCGCTCCTTGAGCGATCGCTCTAGCCGGATGCTGGTCACTTCCATTTCTGTGGTCGATGTGCGGTTCAGGGTTTGCATTGTCTAGGGCCTCCTTGTAAAGCCTCCTAAAAGAACTGGCCCTATCGTAATACACCTGTAGTATGTTGCGCCAATCTGCTCCCTGAAAGGCAAGAAGAAAAGAATTGGATCAGGGTTAAAGATTAGAGGATTAGAGTTGGAGAGATTTGCCCTACAACACAGCATTAAAAAATCGCTGCACAAAGAGGCTGTACAACGATTTGCGGAAGTCAAGCAAACAATCTAGCACGGGCCATTACAGAGGCTATTACAGAGATCAAGGGATCAAGCTCTTGATCCATAATGCTGCTGTGAATCGGACAAAAACCGGGACGAAGCGAAACCTAGAGAGTTTTTCGGGAGTTTCTCATTAATTTTTTGTGTCCTAGTCGTTCGCTACTGTGCCGTCGGAGTAGAAACACCGACGGCAAACCCTCAGGACTGACCTGGGTCAGTTACGGTTGCAACCTGGTTATTGGAAGTCATCGTCTCAATCCGGTTGCCGCGAGTGCTCAAGGTCACGGCCGAGCCATTCCGCAGCCCCAAACGAGCCTGATCCTGAACCGAAAGGGACAGCAGACGAATCGAGCCATCGGCCAGACGGACTCGGATGCGATCAAGTCTGGGGTTTAGTTCAACAATAGTTGCCTCGACTTGCTCTGCGGGCTGCACCGAAACCATCCGCATCATGGTGACAATGCGATCGCCACTCATCGTCAACATCACTTCTGCACCGGGGGCAAGTCCCAACTGACTTTGCTTTTGGGCAGCCAGCGAAAACATGCGAATGCTGCCGTCTGCCAGTCTCAGCCGCACCGTATCTTCGCGGGGGTCAGCATCCACAACGGTCGCAGTAGTGCTCGTCTCTGGGGCAGAAGAAATCAGGCGAGTCATGGTGATGATGCGATTGCCGCTCATGGTCAGCATCACTTCAGCGCCCCGATCTAGCCCAAGCTGGTGCTGCTCTTGGGCAGACAGAGAAAACATGCGGATGCTGCCATCCGAGAGTCTCAGGCGAACCGTGTCTTCACGGGGGTCGGCATCGATCACGGTTCCGGTTGTGCTGGTCAGGGCTTGGGCAACCAGGATCGAGGAAGCGGAGGAGGAGGCGAGTCCGGACTCAGGCAGGGCGATCGCGCTGGGGGCAAGGGTCAATCCGGCAGCGAGCGCTAGGGCAGCGCCCATCCATGCATTTCGACTTTCTAGCTTTTTGTGTTCTAGCGTATTCATCTCAAGTCATCTCCAAAATCAACATCACAACGCAGCTCGGCTAAAGCAAAGTATCTGCATGAGTGAACAAAAGCCATCAGCACTACGTTCTGGCTTGCGTTCCTATCAAGGATCTTTAGGCATTCAGCCTGCTATTCATGATGGATGCAGTGGATGACAGTGAAATGATGGCTGGTTAAAAGCGCCATAAGAGAAAGATAAGAGGACGCTGAGAGTGCATTCCACTTTTGTAACCCTCGCCCTAAATCCCTCTCCCAGAGAGGGAGAGGGACTTCTAATCCGGCTCCCCTTCTCTCGTTTTGGGAGAAGGGGTTGGGGGATGAGGGCGAATTTGCAGAACTGGGATGCGCCCGACGCTGAGAGCCTGGTTGAACCATCTATTCAACATCAGATAATGAGGAGATCATGAGGTCGATAATAAGGCTACCCATTGAGCAGCGCCAGATTTCAGCAATGCTCTGCGATTCTCAAAAATCTCTAGCTTGGGCTGTTGGGGGCCTTCCTTCAGCCCGATAGCGCTTTCGATTGGCAATGCAGGAAGCATAGAGGCTTAACACTGGCCACGGTCGGCGATCGCCGAAGTTGGTTCGTCTGCGGCTGCCAGAAAGTGGCGATCAATAATCTGCGGCACGTCTTCTGGACGGATTCGGCTATAGCGCGTTTTGTTGATGATGACGTTTGGCCCGGCTTTGCACTGTTTCATGCAGCCCGTCCCCTTCAGCTTGACCTGCCCCTCAAGCTGGCGATCGCCCAGGGCTTGCTGAATTGCCTCGGTGACGGCCCAGCCGCCGCGCTTGCAGCAGTCCGACTTTTGACAAAATAAAATCGTGCCACTAGCGCTAGGAGAGGGAGCCGCTGGCTGCGCCGGAGGCCCGGCCGGGATGGCCTGTTCTAAGCCACGGCTTGCTCGCTCAAAACCTGCCAAGTCAGCGCTGGGCGACGCAACCCGAATATGGTCTGCCTTAAACTTGACCATCCCCTCGCCATAGTCCAACTGCTGATAGCCGCTGACCTGGAGCCACTCACCTGGCACTAGCACCCGCTGACAGCTTGCCCGCGCCTCTTTCGACAGCTTAATGTACAGTTCTCCAACCGCTGTAGACAGGCGCAATCCCTTAATCTTGTAGCCGTCTTTTACCACCAGTCCTAGAAATCGACCTTCGATCTGAAACGGTGTTTTTTCGCTTTTGTGGCCCATAAGTGAATTACCCCTTGACGCGCCAGCAGCGGTCCAATAGTTCAACTAAATCTTTGCGAGAGGCAGTGATTTGGTAAATCACGCTCCTCACCTGGAGGGCGGCCAGGGGCGTAGAAACGTCGGCCCGAAGCATCCCATCTGGAAAACAGTATGCCGGAATATCGAGATCTCGGAGGCGGTGGTAGACTTGCCAGCGATCGCCCCGAGATATAGCGATCGCTGGCAGTCTTGAAGCGTCGGAATCGGCCGTGGTTTCGGCGGTCAGGGGGGAGGTCGGGTTCATCAATCCAGCGTCAGCAGGTCAGTGAAGATTTGCAGAAGGAAGGGCAACGAGTGCTTAAAGTACGTCTAAAGAGCGCTCTGTGAGCTTTATCTGTGAGCTTTATCAGCAGCACGCCGTAACCAGCGCTCTATCATCAATAGCCAGCACTCTATTGACAATAAAAGTCAATAGCTCCTATTCCCAGGATAGACGCTCACTGGATCTTTTCGCAAACTATTTTCATTAGCAAACCGTCGATTCGCTGCCCGAACAAGGCCGAAAGCCTATTCAAACGGTCGTTTCAGCGATTTTCCGGATTAAAACTTACTTTCAAGATTGCTCTAAATTCTGAGTCAGTGTGTGATAGAAATTCCTCACTCCTCTGACTCCTCTTCAAAGGGGAGGCGCTCTGGCGCGGCAGGTGCGACCAAATCCGGCAGGGGCGATCGCTCTACTGGCGCTAGATTAACAGGCTCCGGCGGCGCAGTTGGCTCCGAAAGTGGCGCAGGCTGGGCAGTAGGGCTAATCGACTCTGGTCGCGAACTGGGTCGGGCGCTGGGCGGCTCCGCAGGTTTGGATTTAGCAGGCTTGGAGCTAGCAGGTTTGGATTTAACAGACTCCTGCAACTCTTTCACACCCGACTGGAGCGACTCTTGCAAATCTTTTGCGCCCGACTGGAGCGACTCTTGCAGCGCCTCAACCTTAGTGCTGGCTGAAGACTGAAACTCCCGCAGGCGATCGCGCAGGCTGTCCAAGTAGCTCTTGGGCTTGGGCTGGGCGGGCCGGCTGACGCGCGGTGTGGGGCTGGGCGCAGGCAACTCCTGCACTTGCTCCTGCACCTGCTCTTCTAGTTCGCGCAGCACAGACGGGGTTGGAGCAGGCTGGGCAGGGGGACTTGGCAACGGCTCTGGGATGACGCTTGGCTCCGGAGTCGGCACAGTGGGCACTGGGGACACTCTGGGCGCTGGGGTCACTGTAGGCGCTGACTCAGTCGCGCGAGTCGGCGGCAGCGCTTTTGCAGGGGTAGGGGCCGGCGTTTTGCCAGATGGCTCCAAATCCGATGGCTCTCGATTGGACGGCTTTGGCTCCCCTGACTCTTTCACTAGCTCTTTCACTGGCTCTGGCGGGTTGGGCTGGGGGCTGGGGGTCGCCGCTGGAGGAGCCACGGGTGTCGGTGATGCGGGCGCGGTTTCCTGGGCTTTCTTTGCTTTGGGCGATTCGCGAAGCGATCCCTGCGGGAATCGTGCTGGGCGGACAGGCACAGGGCTGGGTTCGGCGGCTGATGTGGGAGCTAGCACTGGGGTCGGCACTGGGGTCGGCACTGGGGTCGGCGCTGGGGTCGGCGCTGACTCGACCACGGGTGATGATTGGCGTGGACTGGGCGAAGGCTCTGGGGCGATCGCCTTGGGAGTGGGCGATACCGCTGGCTCTGACACTCTGGAACCTGATTTTCGAGGGGATACCGCTTCCGGGGGTGTCGCCTTGGGTTCTGCCGCCTTGGGTTGTTCAAGTTCTGGAGCAGGGGCAGGCGAAGGAGCTAGTTTTGCGGGCGCTGGTACGGGCGCTGGTATGGGGGCTGGCGCGGGCGAGGGCGATTCTTGAACAGGGGGCACCGCAGGCGTTGGCGCGGGCGATTCCTTCACAATGGGCGAGGGCAATGGTTTCGGGGCGGGCTTGTAGTTGGGGTCAACGATGGCGCGGGCTTCGTCCAGGGTCAGGTCGCCGCGCACCAGCTTGGCTAACGTGTCTGTGCCGCCCGGTTCATAGGTGATGACGCGAACGGTATTGTTGAACGCATTGGGAATCGGTTCCCCGTCTTCGTTCAAAAGCTCTAGCTGCACCCAGTTTTTGCCGGGTTTCAGCCCCTTCAGATAGATCGGCTGCCACTGGTCGATCAGGAAGCTCTCGCCGTTGACCGTGGCGCGAATTCGCCAGTCGGGAATGTCGTCGTCTTCGCTGGACTGGGCAATGATGTGCAGCGGCACATTGGTCAGGAAAAAGTCCAGCATCACGGGTTCTGCGCCGTAGCTGCCAACGGGACGGCTGTAGGTAAGCAGGGGTTGATTGCGGATGGGGCGATTGTCCGGCGTTTTTGCATAAACGTGGAACGTAACCTGGGCAAAGGCTCCGTCGTTTTTGAAGAGTTCGTGCCAGGGACGAGAGGCGATCGCCCTCACGGTATGCGTCCCCGGTTCCAGACCCTCGAATACAATCGGCTCGGCAGTGTCGTACAGCGCTTTGTAGGGCGAGTTGTCCAAAATCACATGGACGTGTGGCCCCAGCCCCAGCGTTTTGTCTTTAAAGATGGGCAAGTCGTTGACCTGCACCTTGATGGAAACTTTGTCGTCTTGCAGCACCTCGTCTGGGCGCGGGCTGAGGATTTTGACCTGCGGCTGATAGTTTTCTAACAAAGGGCGTAGGTCTTGCAGCAGGGCTGGCGGCGGCACTTCAGAAATACTGCTGGGACGGGGGCTATTGAGACTAGTAGAGGGGCGATCGCCCTTACGGGCAGGGTTTTCGCCACAGGCGACCGATCCCAACCCTAAGATTGTGACCAAACCCAAGATCACCAGGCATTTGCCCCATTGCCGTATCCGCTGCATCACCACGCGCCTCACTCCTGTGCGATCGCCATTCCAGGAAGGCTAGCCAGCCGTTCAGCTTCAGCGAGCTAGCACGTTCCCTCCAAACAAAATGAATTGAGTCTATCCATAGGGAACTATACCGCTTCCCCTCTCTCCCAGAGCAAATTCCGCTCTGCCTCGCACGCCAAACAACGCGATTCATGTAGCGCCTGGCATAGCGCCTATCGTGCTCCTCGGACATCAAAACCCGGAGCATCCGCAGCGAACGCCCCGGAAAACCGCAGATGAGAAAGACGCAAACGATCTACAGGGCTAAGCTTATCTCTTGCACGAGAGTTTTTGTGGGGATGGGCGATCGCCAGTCACAACAGCATCAAGACAAGATCGAGAATTTTTAATGGCATTAATTCTTGTGTCTTATACCTGCCTCGTCAAAAAACAAAAGCTAGGTCTGTCGAGGAATTGGGCAATCGTATCCCACACTACTCTGAGATTCTTCCGCGCTCTTTCCTCACGACTTTTCTATGCTTAGGATTGGTTTATGATTAACCATTTCGATTTGTAAATATTCGGCCACAAACGGGCCATCTTTTGCGTCCTGCTGCCCGTGAAACGCAGGATCAATCAAAGTTTTCCCATCTTGAATTATTGTTAATAGCCGTGAAACTTGGGCTAAACACAGCACTATAATCTCTAAGAAACCTACCCAGGTCACGTCCTGTCGCTGTTTTGGCCCTTGCCAGGGGCGATCGCGACGTTCCTCCCCCACTTCCCCAACTGCTTGAAAGCTTTGCTGCCAAAGCATTTGCCGTAAAGCGGTTTACACGCTCCCCCTGGGTCTTATATGCCTGGCTATCATCATCGGCGATCGGTGGTGAGCGGGGAGGTTTGCTGCGAAAGCGGCATCTGGGTTTGGATTAATTTTCGTTCCTTGTCTAGAGAGAGGAGAGTCTCTAATGACAACTACCCCACGGGAGCGAGAAGCGAAGGTCAAGGTGACGGTTGACAAAGACCCGGTTCCTACCTCTTTTGAGCTATGGGCCAAGCCGGGACACTTCGACCGCACGTTGGCGAAGGGCCCCAAAACCACCACTTGGATTTGGAACCTTCATGCGGACGCTCACGATTTTGATAGTCATACCAGCGACTTAGAGGATATCTCCCGTAAAATCTTCAGCGCTCACTTTGGTCACCTTGCAGTGATCTTTATCTGGCTGAGCGGGATGTATTTCCACGGCGCTAAGTTTTCAAACTATGAAGCTTGGCTAACTAACCCCACAGGCATCAAGCCTAGTGCTCAGGTGGTTTGGCCAATTGTCGGTCAAGAGATTTTGAATGCAGATGTTGGCGGCGGCTTCCAGGGCATCCAGATTACCTCTGGCCTGTTCCAACTGTGGCGCGCCTCCGGCTTTACCAACAGCTTCCAGCTCTACTGCACCGCCATTGGTGCGCTAGTGATGGCAGGTCTAATGCTGTTTGCAGGCTGGTTCCACTACCACAAGGCCGCTCCCAAGCTGGAGTGGTTCCAAAACGTGGAATCCATGATGAACCACCACCTGGCCGGTCTGCTGGGTCTGGGTTCTCTGGGCTGGGCTGGCCACCAAATCCATGTGTCTCTGCCAATTAACCAGTTGCTCGATTCGGGCGTAGCTGTGAAGGATATCCCGCTGCCACACGAGTTCATCCTGAACTCCAGCCTGATGGCGGATCTGTATCCCAGCTTCTCAAAGGGCTTAACTCCCTTCTTTACCCTCAACTGGGGCGAGTATGCGGATTTCCTCACGTTCAAAGGCGGGCTGAACCCGGTGACGGGTGGTCTGTGGCTCAGCGATACGGCTCACCACCATCTGGCGATCGCCGTTCTGTTCATCATCGCGGGTCATATGTACCGCACCAACTGGGGCATTGGTCACAGCATGAAGGAAATCCTGGAGGGTCACAAAGGGCCCTTCACGGGTGAAGGTCACAAGGGTCTGTATGAAATCCTCACGACTTCCTGGCACGCTCAGTTGGCCATCAACCTGGCCATGATGGGGTCGCTTTCCATCATCGTGGCGCAGCATATGTACGCGATGCCGCCCTACCCCTACTTGGCGACCGACTATCCGACCCAGCTTTCGCTGTTCACGCATCACATGTGGATTGGCGGATTCTTGGTGGTGGGTGCAGGCGCTCACGCAGCGATCTTCTTCGTGCGTGACTACGACCCTGCTCAAAACGTCAATAACCTGCTGGATCGGGTGTTGCGCCATCGCGATGCCATCATCTCCCACCTGAACTGGGTCTGTATTTTCCTGGGCTTCCATAGCTTCGGACTCTACATTCACAACGACACAATGAGAGCGCTCGGCCGTCCCCAAGACATGTTCTCGGACACGGCGATTAAGCTCCAGCCCGTATTCGCACAGTGGGTACAGGGTCTGCACACGGCCGCTCCTGGAGCGACTGCGCCCAATGCCATCGGCCCCGCCAGCCTCGCCTTCGGTGGCGATCTGGTTGCCGTGGGTGGCAAGGTTGCCATGATGCCGATCGCTCTGGGCACAGCAGACTTCATGGTTCACCACATTCACGCCTTCACCATCCACGTGACGGTGCTGATCCTGCTGAAGGGTGTTCTCTTCTCTCGCAGTTCTCGTCTGATTCCTGACAAAGCCAACCTGGGCTTCCGCTTCCCTTGCGACGGCCCCGGGCGGGGTGGCACCTGCCAAGTGTCGGGTTGGGATCATGTGTTTTTGGGTCTGTTCTGGATGTACAACTCCCTGTCGATTGTGATTTTCCACTTTAGTTGGAAGATGCAGTCGGATGTATGGGGCACAGTCGCGCCAGACGGCTCGGTAACGCACATTACGAACGGCAACTTTGCTCAGAGCGCCATCACCATCAACGGCTGGCTGCGCGACTTCCTCTGGGCACAAGCCTCTCAGGTTATCGGCTCCTACGGCTCGGCTCTGTCGGCCTATGGTCTGATCTTCCTGGGTGCCCACTTCATCTGGGCGTTTAGCCTGATGTTCTTGTTCAGCGGTCGCGGCTACTGGCAAGAGCTGATCGAATCCATCGTTTGGGCCCACAGCAAGCTTCGGGTTGCTCCGGCGATCCAGCCTCGCGCTCTGAGCATCATTCAGGGTCGTGCGGTTGGGGTGGCTCACTACCTCCTTGGGGGTATCGCGACGACTTGGGCCTTCTTCCTGGCTCGAATTATTGCTGTTGGCTAGGCACTCCCTAAGGTGCTGACTTCTCTGGACTGCTAGACAAGGACGGTGAATGTTGGGCACTGAGCAATTGATTACATTGATTTCTCCAATGAAATCTGATGTGGTTCTGTAGCGAAGTGCCCAAGGTTCTACCGCTTGAGTCGGGTAGACTGGAGGCTAAATAGCGAAACTGCTGATTGTTAACTGAGTCTGTCAATTCAGGACTTATGGCAACTAAATTCCCAAAATTCAGCCAGGATTTGGCGCAAGATCCGACCACTCGTCGGATCTGGTATGGGATTGCCACCGCCCACGACTTCGAAAGCCATGACGGCATGACGGAGGAGAATCTTTATCAAAAGATTTTTGCTTCTCACTTCGGTCATTTGGCAATCATCTTTTTGTGGACTTCGGGCAACCTCTTCCACGTCGCCTGGCAAGGCAACTTTGAGCAGTGGCTCAAAGACCCGCTGCATGTAAAACCCATCGCCCATGCGATCTGGGACCCTCATTTCGGTAAAGCGGCCGTCGATGCCTTCACCCAGGGCGGTGCGTCTGGGCCGGTGAACATTGCCTTCTCTGGCGTGTATCACTGGTGGTACACGATCGGGATGCGGACAAACGGCGAACTCTATACGGGCGCGGTTTTCTTGCTGCTGTTGGCTTCAGTCTTCCTGTTTGCTGGCTGGTTGCACCTGCAACCCAAGTTCCGTCCGTCGTTGTCCTGGTTCAAGAACGCAGAATCTCGGCTGAATCACCACTTGGCCGGTCTGTTTGGTGTCAGCTCTCTGGCTTGGACGGGACACTTGGTTCATGTGGCAATCCCTGAGTCTCGCGGGATTCATGTGGGTTGGGATAACTTCCTGTCGGTGAAGCCTCACCCCGCTGGTCTGCTGCCTTTCTTTACGGGCAACTGGGGCGTGTATGCGGAGAACCCCGACGGTCTGAACCATGTGTTTAGCACAGGTGAAGGATCGGGCACGGCAATCCTGACGTTCTTGGGTGGTTTCCATCCCCAAACCGAATCCCTGTGGCTGACGGATATCGCGCATCACCACCTGGCGATCGCCGTGATCTTCATCATCGCAGGCCACATGTATCGCACCAACTTCGGCATTGGACACAGCATCAAAGAAATGCTGAACTCCAAAGCCGGTCTGCTGAGCAAGAGCAGCGAAGGTCAGTTCAACCTGCCCCACCAGGGCTTGTATGAAACGATGAACAACTCGCTGCACTTCCAGCTTGCCTTTGCTCTGGCAGCGCTGGGTGTGATTACCTCCCTGGTGGCGCAGCACATGTATGCCATGCCGCCCTATGCCTTCATTGCAAAGGATCACACGACGATGGCAGCCCTCTATACCCATCACCAGTACATTGCTGGCTTCATCATGGTGGGTGCGTTCGCGCACGGCGCAATCTTCTTAGTGCGGGATTATGACCCCGCTCAGAACAAGGGCAATGTGCTGGATCGGATGCTGCAACACAAAGAAGCGCTGATTTCTCACCTGAGCTGGGTGTCGCTGTTCCTTGGTTTCCACACCTTGGGTCTGTACGTTCATAACGACGTGATGCAGGCCTTCGGCACTCCCGAAAAGCAAATTCTGGTAGAGCCTGTGTTCGCACAGTTCGTCCAGGCTTCTTCGGGCAAGGCGCTATACGGTTTCAACGCGCTGCTGTCGAACCCTGACAGCATTGCGGCGACCGCCTGGCCCAACCACGGCAACGTATGGCTGCCGGGCTGGCTGGATGCCATCAACAGCGGCGCAAACTCGCTGTTCCTGACCATTGGCCCTGGTGACTTCCTGGTTCACCATGCGATCGCCCTGGGTCTGCACACTACGACGCTGATCCTCGTGAAAGGCGCGCTGGATGCTCGCGGCTCGAAGCTGATGCCTGACAAGAAGGACTTCGGCTATAGCTTCCCCTGCGATGGCCCCGGTCGTGGCGGCACCTGCGACATCTCTGCCTGGGACGCTTTCTATCTCGCCATGTTCTGGATGCTCAACACCATTGGTTGGGTCACCTTCTACTGGCACTGGAAGCATCTGGGCGTGTGGCAAGGCAACGTGGCTCAGTTCAACGAAAGTTCGCCGACGATCATGGGCTGGCTGCGCGATTATCTGTGGCTCAACTCGGCTCAGCTAATCAACGGCTACAACCCCTATGGCATGAATAACCTGGCGGTTTGGGCGTGGATGTTCCTGTTTGGACATTTGGTCTGGGCAACAGGTTTCATGTTCCTGATTAGCTGGCGCGGCTACTGGCAAGAACTGATCGAAACCATCGTCTGGGCTCACGAGCGGACACCGCTTGCAAACCTGGTTCGTTGGAAGGACAAGCCCGTGGCGCTGTCTATCGTTCAGGCTCGTCTGGTAGGTCTGGCACACTTCACGGTGGGCTATATCCTGACCTATGCTGCCTTCCTGATCGCCTCAACCTCTAGTCGATTTGGCTAGGTTGATGGAGTTTAGGTCATTGAATCCTTAACTGAAAGCCCCCTCGCCATCTGGTGAGGGGCTTTTTGTTTCAGCTAATTTCTAAGCGTATTTGAGCGTATTTTGATCAGCGTCTTTGTAGAGGCTCTGCACTGGGACAGATCCGGGTCAGGAAAGTCCGTCGTTATAATCAAGCTGTATTGCAGGGTGGGCGATCGCCCTCCACGCAGTCCCCGAAAGCGCCTGACGACTAGGATTTCAGCAGGATGATTTCAGCGGGCTGATTTTTCGTGCAGTGATTCGGCAACTCAATGTCCTATGGCGATTCTGAACCCTGAACTCTTGAAAACCCCAGGATATCTAGTGGCTCTCGTTTCTCTAATCGGTTGTGCTGCTTCGCCTCCGGTGCGGCCAGAGATGCCCGAAGCCTCTCCCGGTGCGATCGCCCCCGCCGATTCCCCTTCCGACATTCCGCCTGCCGCATCTGATGCTGAAGCACCTGCTGCGTTTGACGTTGCCTCTGCTGCTAGCGAGGTTGATGCCGCCATTACGCCTGTCCTCAGCGGGGCGATCGCCCAGCAGCAAGGAATCCAGCAAACCACCATCGCCGAAAACCTGGAGCATCCCTGGGGTATCGCTTGGCTGCCCAATGGCGACATGCTGGTGACCGAGCGGCCCGGACGGCTGCGGATCATTCGCAACGGGCAGCTTGATCCAACCCCGATTCCTGGCGTTCCTCCGGTGCTGGCAGTTGGTCAGGGTGGACTGCTGGATATTGCCCTACATCCCCAGTTTGCCGAAAATCGCTGGGTCTACTTCACCTATGCTCATGGTGCGGTGGATGCCAACCAAACCCGCGTCGCCCGTGCCCAGTTTGACGGTGCGCGCCTAACCAACTGGACGGTGCTATTTGAAGTGAACCGCGCCAAGACGCAGGGGCAACACTTCGGGTTCCGTCTGGCCTGGCTACCCGACAATACGCTGCTGGTGTCAATTGGTGATGGCGGCAACCCGCCCATACAGCTTGACGGCGACCTGATCCGCAACCAAGCGCAAAATTTGGACGTGCATCTCGGCAAAATTGTGCGCCTAAATGACGACGGTTCTATCCCCGCCGACAATCCCTTCGCCAACACACCCAACGCAGAGCCTAGCATTTGGAGCTATGGACATCGCAATATTCAGGGCTTAGTCGTTGACCCCGAAACTCAGCGGGTATGGTCCACAGAGCATGGCTCTCGCGGCGGCGATGAGTTGAACTTGATTGCACCAGGCAGAAACTATGGCTGGCCGGTGGTCACCTTTAGCCGCGAATACTCCGGCGGCATTATTTCCTCGGAACAGTCGCGACCCGGCATGGTCGATCCTCGCCTAGTGTGGACTCCGGCTACGGCCCCGTCGGGGTTGGCGATTTATCGGGGCGATCGCTTCCCAGAGTGGCAAGGGAAACTGTTTGCGGGTGGTCTGGTTTCACAAGATGTACACCAGATCGAGGTAGATGAGCTGGGGCGAGTTGTCAACGAATCTTCAATCCCTATTGGACAGCGGGTTCGAGACGTGCGCCAGGGCCCAGACGGCTATCTCTACGTCCTCACCGACGCGCCAAACGGCCGCCTGATTCGTCTAGGCGCTTCCTGATGGCGAAATTGAAGCGGCTGCGCTTTAGGCAAGTGGCTGCGCTTTAGGCAGCCGATATCTACCGATATCTACATCGTTACTCCAGCGACAAGTAGATAGACCAGATTAAAAAACAGATCCTGAACCCTGCGCCGCCCGCACAGCGGGCGGCGCAGGGTCTTTGGGTTTTATATTTATTAATGTCTACCTACTTATCTACATCATCACTCCAGCCAAAATCCTACATCACCAGAATGTCAGAGTGACTCAGCGATAGGTTTCTTGGCAAGATCGCGATTTGCACAGCGCCCACGCCATCGCCAGAGCCGTTTGCGTCGTACAGCAAATCTCCGTTCAAGGGGTTGTAGATAATTCGGTGGTGGGGAGTCCGAGCGGCCACACCTACGGCAAATCGGGTTGCCTGCAACGGCCCAGCGCTTTGGAAATTCTCAAAGTCGGAAGCTGCGATTCGTAGGCGATCCACACCCGGTGTAAAGTCATTGATTTGGTCTACGCCCTGTCCGGGCGCATTCAGGTGAAACGTATCTCGACCAGGGCCACCCGTCAGCACATCGTCGCCCGGCCCGCCGACCAGCGTGTCATCGCCTGCACCGCCAATAAGAACGTCATTGCCGCCAAGTCCGTGGATTTCTACGGCTGTGGTAAATGTCGAGGCGTTTACCAGGTCGTAATTTTCTCCTAGCCGAATTAGCGGGACATTAATGACTGATTCAAACCCTGAAAAGTCGAGATAGTTGGTGAGCGTATCGCGCCCAACAATCGTTCCCTCATTGCCATCAAACACTTCTACGCCAAGAATCCAGGTTGAGGTGGGGAATTGATAGAAATTGTTGATTTGCCAGAGGAAGATATCAGCTCCGGGCGTGTCGTTGCGGATGGTGTCGCTGCCTGCACCACCGTAGATGGTGTCGCCATCCAGAGCGCAGCCGTCTGCATAACCCGGCACATTGAATAAAAACAGGTCGTCACTATCCTCTCCATAAATCGTGTCGGCACCGCTGCTGAGGATGATGGTGTCGTTGCCTCCGCCTGCCCATACTCGGTCGATGTCGGCGGGTACGGCAGCGGCAGGGTTCGTTGTTGCCAAGGTGAGGACGGATAGGGGGGCCGGGTCAGTGGTGCTGGGGACTGGAGAGGGAACTTCAGTGGCAATCAACCCGGTATAGATCAGATCATCAGAATCGCCTGCATAAATGTAGTCGCTGCCGTTGCTGGCTTCGATCACGTAGGCTCGATCCATCCCAATAAACAGCGTGCTGACATTGGGAACACCAACCAGTGTGGGCTTTGCGGCAATCTCGTCTTCTGGCAGACCTTTTGAGACAGCAAGTGTAGAGAGATTTCCGAAAGTCTCATTTGATTCAGCCAGCGTCGCAAGCTGAAAGGGCGGTGGGTCGTCTGTGGAGGCGATCGCCGGGGTTGGTGAATCTTCTGCTGGAGTATCGGCTATCGGGGCATCTGTTGGCTCGTCTGCTAGGGCAATTGCAACTGGCGATTCGATGGGCTGCCCAATGACAATGGCTTCTGTATTGAGCAGCGCGTCCAGGGAAATGGGCACGAGGCGATCGCCCGATTCTGGGTTACTCGCGTCTTGAATATACAACGCCGCTATCTCAAAGCCCTCAGCCGCAAAGTTTAGCAGCGACACCAGCTCTAGCCGTCGGTTTATTGGATTGCTGAGGTAGGTCTTTAGAGCGGGCAACTGACCGCTGTCGAGGATGGACTGGAATTGCTCGGATGTAAACACCAGATTAATCTGGTCGATGCCCAGACCACCCCGATAGAGGGTTCGCTCTGAGTGTTCAGTAGGCGTGAAGATCGTGTCGTTGCCGCTACCCAGGACGATTTCTAGGAAATCGGAGGAGCGGACTGGAGAAAAATTGGCAGATGAAAACGGGGTTTGGCTATCCATAGGAAGCGGGAGTCGAGGGGCGATTTCCGGATGAGAACACAGGGTTAAACGCGAAGTTCAGCAGAAACTGAGCAGCACAAACAGCAGCACAAAAATGCCTGCCATTCAGCAGACCTGGTCTTCAAACCAATTTGCACCCTAAAAAGCTTGAGACTTAAAAACTTAGGATTTACGCACTTGCAATAAGTTTTTGGGTTTTGGAACAATCTCTCGCGGGTTGCGCCCTCAAGAAATCGTCCAACCGCGTAAGTCCTAAAACTAAAACTCGAAAACTGAACCTGAAAAACCTAAACAATTAAACCTAGACAACCTAACCTAGACAACTAATTTAGACAATCAGACTTTGCTGAAACAGGACGAAACCTAGCAGAAACTTAAAGATCTGATGCTAAACACCCTCGCGATAGAGTACGTGGAATTACTGAGGTGACTTCCCCTTCTGTATGTTAAGGCTGCACTCAGTCTCTTCCACGGGCTTCACAGAGGCTTTATTGAAGCTTTAATCTTGCTTCAATGGAACTCTATGCGAAACTCTCGACTCCCTAAAGTTCAGCACGGGCGATCGCAACATGGCTCATCAGCAACGATCACAAACCCCATGACCGACTCCAATTCTCTAGCCACTCGACTCGCCCAGTACAACACCCGCTTTGTGCGCTTGCTATGGTGCGACAACGGCAACGTCATTCGGGGCAAAGCCTTTCACCGCCAGTTTCTAGATGAGCATCGAGACTGGGGAATTGGCATTTCGATGGCGCAGCAGGCGGTTCCCGTGATGCTGGACGGCGTGGCCGCAGACAGCGGACTAGGGCCCGTGGGCGAGGCGTGGCTGGTGCCCGACTGGGAAACGCTGACCCCCTTGCCCTACGCGCCAGGCCATGCCCGCGTGATGGCCGACATGCAGCTAGGTGAACAGCCTTGGAGCCTGTGTCCGCGTTGCTTCCTGAAGCGAATGCTGGCTCGTCTGGAGCAAGAGGCAGGGCTGCGGGTGATGGCGGCGTTTGAGCCTGAATTTTATCTGCTGCGGCTGGATGAGTCAGGCTCGATTTATCCGGCAGATCGCACCCCCTTTGCGGCAACTCTGGGGATGGATCTGAACCAAGCGGTCATCGATGACATCACTGACGCGCTAATAGCCCAGGGAATCTTGGTCGAGCGCTATTATCCAGAGTCGGGGCCGGGGCAGCACGAAATTGCTGTTCGCTATGGGGACGCGCTGCGGGCGGCCGACTCGCAGATTGCCCTACGAGAAACGGTGCGGGGTGTGGCGCTGAGGCACGGGCTGCGGGCTTCGTTTTTGCCCAAGATTTTTGCTGACCAGGCGGGGAGTGGTTGCCACTTGCATTTGAGCTTGTGGCGCGAGGGCATAAATGTGCTGCCCGATCCAGGACGGGCTGGAACCCTTTCGGCGATCGCCCTCCATTTTATTGGCGGCATTTTGCACCATCTCCCCGCCTTGATGGCCCTGACCACACCCAGCACCAATTCTTACCGCCGTCTCCAGCCCCAGAGTTGGAGCGGAGCCTTTCGCGCCTGGGGCATGGACAACCGCGAGGCTGCCGTGCGCGTGCCCAGCAATCCCCAGCCGCCCAGCCCGACCCACTTTGAGCTAAAAACGGTGGATGCTTCGGCAAATCCGTATCTGGCGCTGGGCGCAGTCATCGCTGCGGGGCTGGATGGCCTTCAGCAGCGGCGAGAACCCGGAGACCCCATCGCTGTAGACCCTGCCACGCTGACCGAGGCAGAACGGCAGGCTCGCCAGATCGATCGGCTGCCCGCCACCCTGGGAGCGGCGATCGCCCACCTCAGCCAGTCCGCCGTGCTGCTAAATGCGCTGGGAGCCGACCTAGCGCAAGCATTTCTGGCAGTGCGCCGGGCCGAGTGGAGCGCTTTGGGCAATCTGGAACTGGAAGAAGAGGTGCGGCTGCTGCTGGAGCGATATTAACCAGGAATGGTATATTACCGAATGATATCGGGGTGATATCGCTTCACGATTGACTAGGCTGCTGCGGCTGGGTCTGGCTAGAGCATGATCACATCGTCACATCGTTTAGAGACACCGTTAGGTGACACTGTTGAGAACTGTCAAATCCCCCGAAAACGCTCCTTAAAACCCACGTTTGGATCGTGCCGTGAGAACCGAACTGTACACCACCAGGAATGCTATTGTGGCAGGTAATCAAACTTAAATTTTCTTTAAGCGCAAGTATTTTGCAGGCTTTTGCAGACTACCTGTCAAGCCATCTCAAACCCGTGAGCGATCGCCCTTTTTCTCTGCCCCAGCCGCATGGATTACCGAATCCGTTAACCCCGGCAGCCCGTGCTTTGACAGAGGATGCTGTGCCGGAGGAGCCTGACGGTCTGCCTTCTCACCCCTCCGGCGAAAGTTCTCTAGGGAGCCATGAACTGAAACTCCAGAAATTGCTTGATTCTCTGCCGGTTTGCATTTCCTACGTCGATGCTAACCAGCGCTGCCGTTTTATGAACCGCACCTACGAAGTGTGGATGGAGCGGCGGCGGGAAGACCTCTACGGCAAATCTGTGCGGGAAGTCATTGGGGAGGCGGCCTACCAGCTTGCGGCTCCCTTTATCGAACAGGCACTATCCGGCAAATCAGTTCACTATGAAGCAGAGTTGCCCTACGTGATTGGGAAACCGCGCCCAGTGTCGGTGCTGCTTGTGCCCGACTGGGACGAAACCCAGCAGGTGCGCGGCTATTACGCGCTGGTGACCGATATCAGCGATCGCAAAGCCCTAGAACACACCTCAAAGCAAACCGTCCTACAACTTCAGGAAGTATTGAACCGCGCCTGTGCAGCCGTGACCAGCTTTCGGCTTTATGCCGACCTCAGTTGGGACTACGACTATCGCTCTCCCGGAAGCGAGGCGCTGTTTGGCTATAGCGCGGAAGAACTGATGGCCGATCAACAGTTGTGGATGTCTCGCCTGCTGCCAGACGATCGGCAAAAGATCCTAACGCTTAATCAAACTCAGCTTTTGCAAGGAGAGCCTGTTACCTATGAATATCGGTTTTTCCACAAAGACGGCTCCCTCCGCTGGTTCTCAAGTGCAGCATCCAGCTTTTATAGCCCCCATGACCACTGCTGGCGCGTCACGGCGGTAGATATCGACATCAGCCACCGCAAGCAGACCGAAGAGGCACTCCGGCAGAGTCAAACGCGGTTGAAAACAGCCCAGACCGTTGCCCGAATTGGCAACTGGGAATTTGACCTGGAAACGAGGCGGATTACCTGGTCGGACCAGATGTATGAGATTCATGGATTGGAGCGGGCGCAGGGCGAACCCAGCTATGCAGAACTGCTGCAAAAATTTGTGCCAGAGGATCGGATGCGGCTGGATGCGGCGGTGTCGAATGCGATCGCCCTTGGCCAGCCCTACGTACTCGATCTGCGCCTGAGTCAGCCCAACGGCTCGATCGCCTATCTAGAATCGCGGGGTCAGGCCGAGATCGATGCGTCAGGGCGCGTCGTCAAGCTCTATGGCACGACGCAAGACATTACGGAGCGCAAGCAGCTAGAAATAGAACTCAAGCAGCGATCGCAGCGGGAGCAAATGCTGAATCAGGTGATCCAGGCGATCCGTCAATCTCTGAATTTGCCCACGATTTTTGAAACCGCTGTACGAGAGACGGCTGCCCTGCTGCACCTTAGCAGTGTATCGATTGTAAAGTACCTTGCTTCTGAAGCGTGCTGGCTGCTTCAGGCAGAATACGTGCCGCCGGGGTCGCCCGCCCGCCATCGACCCGGACTCCGCATTCCCCACCGCGGCAACCTCTTAGCAGAACAGCTAGCTCAGGGTCAGCTCGTGCAATTAAGCGACAATCGCCAGGCCGGTGGCAGCTTTAACCAAGCTCTGGCGGCAGAGATGCCTGCCCGGTGGCTGCTGGTGCCGCTGAAGATTGGGGAAGCCGTGTGGGGCAGCTTTAGCCTGACGCGAGAACTGTCGCTCGACCCGTGGCAAGACTGGGAAGTAGAGGTGGCGCAGGCCGTGGCCGATCAACTGGCGATCGCCATCCAGCAGTCCGAACTGTTTCACCAGGTGCAACTCCTCAACACCACCCTGGAAACGCAGGTGCAGCGACGCACCACCCAGTTGCAGCAGGCCATCGACCTGGAGGCAAGGCTCAAGCGGATTACCGACAAGGTGCGCGATAGCCTGGACGAACACCAGATTTTGCAAACCGCTGTAACCGAACTGGGGATGGGGCTGGGGGTAGAGCGCTGTCAGGCAGGAATATACGACCTGACCACGCAAACGCTAACCATCTACTATGAATATCGCAGCCACGCCCAGATGGTTTCTAGCCAGGGACTCGTGCTCCCCCTGATCGATCTCCCAGAGGTGCATCGAGCCGTTTTAGCGGGGCAGTTTGTGCAGGTATGCTGCCTAGAAACGCTGCCCGGCCTCAGCGCCACGGGTGAATCCACGCCTCCTGAGACTGCCCATCGTGAGCGGCTCCACCGTGAGGCCGACGCTGCCGATGTAGAGGTGGCAACCCATCTGACTGAGCAGCCGGTGGCGCTGCTGGTCTGCCCCATTCTGCACGACCAGCAAGTCTTGGGCAGTTTGTGGCTATTCAAGCCCGGTCAGGAAGCCTTTCGAGAACTGGAGACGCGGCTGGTGCAGCAGGTTGCCAACCAGTGCGCGATCGCCCTGCGTCAGTCGCGGCTCTATCAAAGCGCCCAGCGCCAGGTCGATGAGCTGGCCCGGCTCAACCATTTGAAAGACGACTTTCTGAACACGGTGTCTCACGAACTGCGATCGCCCATGTCCAGCATCAAAATGTCCGCGGAAATGCTGGAGATTTTGCTTCAGCGCAAGGGCGTGTTCGACGACCCGCAAATCAGGCAGTATTTCAAAATTCTGCAAAGCGAGTGCGATCGCGAAACGAGGCTGATCAACGACCTGCTCGACCTGTCGCGCCTGACTGCCAACACCGAGCCACTGCTGCTCACGACTTTGGAGCTACGGTCTTGGATCTTGCATGTTGCCGAACCCTTCGTCAGCCGCGCCCGCAGCCAGCAGCAAAACCTGCACTTTCACCTGCCTACCGAGCCGCTGTTCGTCACCACCGATTTTTCCTACCTGGAACAAGTTCTCACAGAACTGCTCCAAAATGCCTGCAAGTACACGCCTACCGACGAGACGATCTGCGTTTCCGCCCGCCTGGAAGATTTAGAACTAGAAGCTCTAGAAAATAGCGAAACGGAGAGCGCCCAGCTTCTCCACCCTGCGTCTCCCCACTACGCCATCCACATCACCAACACAGGCATCACGATCCCCGAACCGGAGCGCGATCGCATCTTTGAGAAGTTCTACCGCATCCCCAACAGCGACCCCTGGAAGCATGGCGGCACAGGGCTGGGGCTAGCGCTGGCGCGGCGACGAGTTGAGCAAATTCACGGCAGCTTGTCGGTATCGGGCGATCGCCACTCCACCACCTTTACCATCCGCCTGCCGCTGCTGCCGCCGGATCTGAGCGCGGAGGCAGAAGAATAGGGGCACGAGAGACACGCCCTACCCCCGCTTGGCAAACGTAGCCCTGGTAGGGATAGTTGGCGGCGTGGTGGGTTTCGTCGGGGGCGATCGCGCATCGTATCCGGCGGGGGCGGCTACCAGGCGGGCGCTGCAAGCGGACTTGCTGAGGAAAGCTGGGCTTAGGCATTTGAGAAGAACCCACTACCCACAGGTTGAGCGGCGGCTCCTGAGGCTGGGGCATGGTTGCCAGGGACTCCCAAAACGCTGCGTCTCGCGCAGGCTGAGGTAAAAACCCCAGGCGAATCGGCGTGGTGGAATGGTCTTGCACGGCGCGGCGGCGAATCTCCAGCCCAAAGCTGAGGCCCAGAGCGATTTCCTGGGTGCTGGGGGTGCTGACGACGATGTGGGTGGGCGTAGTCGGGTCGTCGGAATACATTTCGCTGGCGGCCTTCAGCGGGTTGAAGCTTTTGTAGAAGCCGAGTCCACTGGCGACGACCAAGCTGCTGACGATGCCGACCGCCAGGGCGATCGCCCACACGCGCCGAGCATTCACCCCCTTGGGCAACTGGGCCAGCAGCAGCCCTGCCAGCGCACAGACTGCTGGAAAATACACAAAGTTGTAGCGCGGTGCTAGGGTGATATCTTTGTTTAGCCCGTAGACGATGATGGCAAACTCCAGCAGCACCAGCCCCAGAAACCCCACCAGCAAGGTCAACGCGGGCTGCTGCGGCGTGTTGCCCCACAGGTTTCGTCCGCTGCGCCACAGCAGCCGCCCCAGCCACGCAGCATAGCCCAGCATCAACAGCGCCGACGGAATGGCGATCGCCCGTGGCTGCTTTTCCGCAGGCATCATCACCGCCATCAGCACCCAGCCCACCGTGGTTTGCAGCAGCGGTGAGAGTCTTCCCAAAATGCCGTCTGCCAGCCCCAGCCACTCGGTTTCCGGACGGTTCATATGTTCCCAAAAGATAGGCAGCCAGGGCAGGCAAATCAAGAACATAGCGGCGATCGCCAGCCCCAGCGCCCCCCAGCCCCAGCGCGACATCTGCCCCCGGTGCAGCAACATCCAGCCCAGCAGCGCCCCCCCCTGCGCCGCCAGCGCCAGCAGGCAGAAATAGTGAACGTAGAGTCCCAGTCCGGCGATCGCCGCCCAGCCCAGCCACACCCACGGGCGAAACCGATGCCGCTGCAAGTCTTGCTGCATCTGCACCAGCCCCAACAGACCCAGTGTAATGAGCAGCACAGGCAGCGTATAGTGCCGCGCCTCCTGAGACAAATACACCCCAAAGGGCGACACTGCCATTGCCGCCGCGCCTGCCAGCCCCGCGACCGGGGAAAAGGCGACCCGATTCAGCGCATACACAGCGGCGATCGCCCCCACACCAAACAGCGCCGGCAGCGATCGCAGCGCCCAGACCCAGTTTTCGCCGGGTCGCAACGCATTCATCCAGCCATACATCAGGCAAAAAAACAGCGGCGGATGGGGCGACGTGGCGATTAGCCGCCGGGTCACGTCTGCACAGCTCAGCCCCGGCTGCACGGTGAAAAACTCGTCCAGTTGGGACAGCGGGAAAAACCGACCCGTCGGAATCTCGCCGTACTGCCGACCCATCGCGGCGATCGCCGTGATCACCTCATCCAGCCACATCGGCTTCGAGTCCAACCCCCAAAACCGCAACCCCAGCCCCAAGAGCAGCAGCAAAGCAAGGATCAGATGCGTGCGGGTAAACTTCATGACAAGGCTGGGCGCAATCGGCATCAGTCCTAAGTTTTCTGGCTAACGTGAATTATGACAGAGCAAGACGACCTCTTTGACCTAAATCGCTTTGTGAAGGCGCAAACGTC
This sequence comes from Thermoleptolyngbya sichuanensis A183, assembly GCF_013177315.1. Classification (NCBI taxonomy): domain Bacteria; kingdom Bacillati; phylum Cyanobacteriota; class Cyanophyceae; order Oculatellales; family Oculatellaceae; genus Thermoleptolyngbya; species Thermoleptolyngbya sichuanensis. The sequence goes on from NZ_CP053661.1 coordinate 555,028, forward strand.
TGACTATGCGAGGGCGCTGGCGGAAATTCGGCAAGGCAAAAAGCGATCGCACTGGATGTGGTACATCTTTCCGCAATACGCGGGCTTGGGCTTTAGCGCCACGTCTCAGCACTACGCTATCAAAAGCCTCGCCGAGGCCGAGGCATACCTGCGACATCCCGTTTTGGGCGATCGCCTGGTCGAGTGTGCCGAGGCGGTGCTTCAGCTAGACGGGCGCTCTGCCCATGAAGTCTTTGGCTCACCCGACGACATAAAGCTGAGATCCTGCGCCACGCTGTTCGCCCAGGTTTCGTCCCTAGGCTCAGTGTTTCATCGGCTGCTGGATCAATATTTTCAGGGCGAACCCGATGCCAAAACGCTGGAGTTGATTGGGCGATCGCCAGAACGCCTTTAAGGAGCATTTATTTCAGGTGCATTAATTGGAAGCGGCGTTTGGCTCAAAAATTACATCTTCGTAGAGCAGGGCGATCGCCCCTTGCCAGTCGATGCTGGTAAGTTCAAGAGTCTCTTCGGCGGCAAAAGATTGCAGCTCCCAATGTGTTTCTGAGAGGCAACGGAAGCGATCGACGCTAATTTGAGTCGCATCAATCAAGACATATTCTTGCAGCGTCGAAAGCTGGCGATAGCGACGAAACTTTGCGCCCCGATCAAAGGCTTCGGTCGTGGGGGACAGCACTTCTACGATCAGGCACGGATGTTGAATCAGATTGACGGCTGGGCGATCGCGCTCATCGCAACTCACCATCACGTCAGGATAAAAATACGCCCCGCGTTCAGAGACTTGCACTTTCACATCTGACATAAACACGCGATAGACCTTGCCTCGCAAAAATGTTTTCAACGTGGAGGCCAAATTCAGCGCAATCAAGTTATGAAAAATCGTGCCGCCCGTCATGGCGAACACTTCCCCATCTAGATATTCGTGCTTGATGTCCTGCGCGGCTTCCCAATCTAAATACTCTTGGGGAGAACGGCGGTGAAATTGGGGTTCTGCAACCATGGCGGCAATTCTCGCAATGCAGCGCTTTCGTTTAGCATAGCGAATTGGCGATCGCCCGAATCTTCCGGACAACACCCGGTTTTACCTAATACCCAGCGCCCAGCATCAAGCGAGACACCAGCGTTCGCCAAATGCGGTCAGGTAGCAGGCTATGCAGCAACAAGAAGGATTTGCCGTAGGGCGAATAGCGCAGTCGAGGAGTGCGATCAGTTGCGGCCTGGTAGATAGACCGGGCGACACCCTGCGGGCCGGGTAGAGAATCATTCAGGCGATCGCTAAACTGTTGAACTTGCTCAGCCAGGTCGGCGTATTCTGGATGCTTTGCCCAAGCAGTGCCTCGATGGATAAAGTTGGTGCGAATGCCTCCCGGCTCAATGATTTTGACCTGAATGTTGAAGCGGCGCAATTCATAACGCAGCGCTTCCGAAAGTCCCTCAATCGCCCATTTTGACGCATGGTAAGACGATGCCAGCGGAAACGCCAAACGCCCGCCAATTGAGGCAACGTTGATGATGGTACCACTGCGCTGTCGCCGCAGAATTGGCAGCACGGCTTGAATGGTTGCCACTGCACCAAAGAGATTGGTCTGAAACTGATGTTCCAACTGGCTGGGCGACACACCTTCCAGCGGCCCCATCAGCGCATAGCCTGCATTGTTCACTAATACATCAATTCGCCCAAATCGTGAGACAGTTTGGTGGACGGCAGCTTCGATCGTTTCTGGCTGGGTCAGATCCAGGCGCGGATAAATTAAGTCAGCAGTCTCACAATGGTCGGTCAAGTCTGGCGATCGCATTGTTGCCGCGACGTTCCAGCCTTTCTCCAAGAAATATTGCGCCGTTGCCTGCCCAATACCGCTCGAAGCCCCGGTGATCAAAATGGTGTTGCGGCTCATCTGTTTGCTCGTGGTCATGCCTTCTTACACGCTGAATGGACAACTTGCAGCGTAAACTGTGGAGTATACTCCACAGTCAAGGGGGACTTCTAAATGCTGATTGGCGAGTTGTCCAAAGCGACTGGACTGTCCAAAGACACGATTCGGTTTTACGAAAAAATGGGGCTGATTTCTGGGGGCGATCGCCCGGCGGGTAGCCGACTTTACAAGGAATACAGCCCCGAAGTGGTGGAGCGGCTCATGATGATCAGTCGGGGTAAAGGGTTGGGCTTTACTCTTCAGGAAATCCGACAGTTGCTAAATGAGTGGGGCGGCGGCAATATGCCCAAACAGGAGCAAATTGCCACAATCGAGCGAAAAGTGGTCGAAATTGGTCACAAAATGCAGCAGCTAGCCGAAATCAAAGCCTATCTTTTGGAGAAACTGAACTTGCTCCAGCAAGACCGCAACGCCAATGTTTAAGCGCCTAGAATGCTGAAAGCAGCAGTTTTCAAACCTCCCGCATTTTTGATAATGCAATCTCCTAGTCAGCTTTCAGCCCTTAACTCTCAAGCGCTCGGTGTGGAGCTAGAAGCCCTGCGCGATCGCCTGCGACCGGGGCAGCAGCGCCTGGCCGACTGGACGGGCGGGCCGCTGGCAGTGTCGGCGGTGCCGGGGTCTGGGAAATCGACGGGCATGGCGATCGCCACGGCGATTCTGCTGGGACGGCGCTATCAGAACGCATTGCGTGACCGCACCCTACCCAGCCGCCAGATTTTCCTGGTCACCTTCACGCGCTCGGCGGCGGCAAACCTGCGGGCAAAAATCCGTGAGTTGCTGAAAGAATTGGGACTGCCCACCACCGGATTTTCAGTCTACACGCTGCACGGCCTGGCGCTGAACATTGCCAGCCGCCACCCCGATTTGTCCGAACTTGACCTGACCCGGCTGACGCTGATCACGCCGGAGCGGGGCAATCGCTTGATCAAAACTGCCGTGGAGCAGTGGAGCGCCCTGCATCCCGACCTCTATCGCCAGCTTTTGGAAGGGCAGCAGGTTGATGCTGAGGAAACGGAGCGGCTGCGGCGGCGATCGGTGCTGGGCACGGAGATTTTGCCAAATCTGGCGAACACCGCGATTCACGAAGCCAAAAGTTCGGGTTTGAGTCCTGACGACGTGAGAGCGATCGCCCAAAGCGCCGACTTTTCTCCGTCCTACATCACCGAAGACGGCCTCAACCTTCTACCCAACAACATCGCCCTGCAAGTCGCCGCCGGACTCTACGAACAGTACGAAACCCTGCTCCATCAGCGCAGCTTTTTGGATTACGACGACATGATCCTTGCAGCCCTGCGCGTTTTGCAAAACGACGAAGCGCGGCAATCCTGGCAGCAGCAGGTCTACGCCGTGTTTGAAGACGAAGCCCAGGATTCCTCGCCCCTGCAAACGCGCCTGCTGGAACTGCTTGCCGCCGATTCCCACACCGGACAGCCCAACCTCGTCCGCGTTGGCGATCCCAACCAGGCCATCAACTCCACCTTCACCCCTGCCGACCCGCTGTTTTTCCGCGAATTTTGCGCCCAGTGCCAGCGGCAGGGCCGCCTTGCCGAAATGGATCAGGCCGGCCGCAGCACGCAGCCCATCATCGATGCCGCCAATTTCCTGGTGCAGTGGGTCAACAACGCACCCGATCGCCCCCTTGCTGCAAGCCCCCTCCCCTTTCGCCTCCAGGCGATCCGTCCCGTGCCCCCCGGCGACCCCCAAACCGACAGCAATCCGCCGCCAGAGGGCGAAGGCGTGGAGATCCGCTTTCCGCCGGATATCTACCGCAGCGTGGATTTGATCGCCCAGCGGGTAGCGGAACTGTTTGCCAGAGAGCCAGAGGCGCGGGCGGCGGTGCTGGTGCGCGAAAACCGCATGGGGCGCTTTGTGGCCACTGTGCTACGAAATCCGACGGAATATAAGCTGGGTGCGGATTTGGGGGCGCTGGGCATTGCGGTGTATGAGGTGGGAGAGCGCGATCGCCATTCCCACGTCCCTGGCGAAATTTTGACCCTGCTGCAATTTTGCGATCGCCCCCATTCGCCCGATAACCTAAAAGCAGCGCTGCGGGTGCTGGCCGATCGGCAACTGATTCCGCCCCAGGACCTCGACGCGCTCAGCAGCCAGCCGGAAGATTTTCTCTATCCCGGCCCGCTGGAAACGCCCCAGCCCGATCCGGTCGTGCAGGCGCGGCGCTATTGTGCGGGCTTGCTGCGGGCGCGGGTAGAATTGCCCCAGTTTCAACTGATTCCGTTTCTGGCGCTGACGCTGAACTATGACCAGACGGAACTCGCCACCGCCGACAAACTCGCTGCCCGCATCGCCCAGCAAACCGCCAGCGAGCCGTCGCTGCAATTCACGCTGGAGGTGCTAAGCGAAATTGTCCAATCCGAGCGGTTTGAGCCTGTGGAAACGGAGGACATCGACACGCGCTACGTCCGCCCTAAGCAACTCACCATCATCACCATGCACAAGGCCAAGGGGCTAGACTGGGATTTTGTATTTTTGCCATTTTTGCAACAGCAGACGATTCCGGGAAAAGCCTGGGTGCCGCCTGCTCAGCAATTTTTAGGTGAATTTGACCTAGCAGAAGTGGCCCGCGCCCAGATTCGCGCTCAGGTTCACCAGTCGCCTTTGCCCGATATCCACACGGCCTGGCAGCAGGCGCAGCAGCTTAAAATTGCGGAAGAGTATCGCCTGCTGTATGTCGCCATGACCCGCGCCCGTCGCCTGCTGTGGATGGCGGCCGAGCGTCAGGCTCCCTTTAGCTGGGCGAATCCGTCGAATTTGCAGGCCCAACAGCCCACGCCTGTTCTGAATGCGCTCATGCAAGCTCTGGGGCGTTCGTAAATTCTGCATATCATCCTTCGCCATGCATGAAATCTCTGTTCTCAATCAGCGCCTCCAGCTTTTGCCAGACAAGGCCGTATATGTTCCTGATTTGGATTTGCTGCTGGTCGCAGACGTGCATTTGGGAAAATCCGAAGCGTTCCAGTCGCTGGGTGTGCCAATTCCCAATCGTGTGAATCAGGATACGCTGGAACGACTCAATATCCTGTGCGATCGCCTCTCGCCCAAAACGCTCTGTGTTCTAGGCGATCTGTTCCATTCGCCCCGCGGACTGGATGACGCAGTCCTGCAATCCTGGATTCACTTTGCTGAGACCTGTGGCGCAACGGTGCAGGTGATCTTGGGAAATCACGATCGGGCGATCGCCTCTTTGCTAGATTCATTTGAAATCCCGTTCCACGCCCACCCCATCGAATATCCTGGACTCGTTCTCAGTCACGAACCGGCTGATGTTCCTGATTGCGTGAATCTTTGTGGTCATATCCATCCCTGTTTGCGGCTCAAGACTCGACTCGACTCGCTCCGACTGCCGTGCTTCTTGCTGGAGCCGCCCCATCGGCTGATCCTGCCGTCCTTCGGCGGCTTCACGGGCGGCTATGAGGTGCGGCTAACACCAGGGGCGATCGCCTATGGGGTGGCAGAAGATAAAGTCGTCCCGTTTTCGGGAAACTCGCAGGCGGGGCGGCGCAGAATCCAAACTTTCTAAGTTTTTCTTGCAAGATGCAAACACATCGACTACAATCGACCATCAAGCTGTGAATGACCCCAAGTCAGCGCGGCTTAATCTTTCCCCCGAAATTTTGGTCGTTTAGTCACCTGCGGTGTCGGTAGATGCTCGCAACACCTACCAACACCTGACCCCTCGACAGTCTGTGCCTGTCTCAGGGCTGCGTCCATTGTAGGCCGCCCTGTCCCAGCGCTTCACGTCCGTGGGCGGCCAACATTTCGGGGTTTCCTACCCCACTCGTTTCCAGGAGGAAACCCCAAATGCTGACAATTCAATACACCTGGTCGTCCCCATTCTCGGAGGCGACCCAGTTTTCGCTGCCCCCGCTCACCTGCGAACTGCCCCACCACCGCCGCCTGCGCCACTGCATCATTGGCCTGCCTGAAGACGCGCAGATGGCGATTGACCGTCTGCACCTGCTGCGCTACGCCGAACGCTTCGAGTGGACGCACGCCCTAGACTTCCCGCCCCACGGCATCGTCCTCGACGGTCGCCCCGGTGAAGTGCTGCGCTACCTCCATCGTGAAATCCGCAGCAATCCTGGTGCAAACGAGTAAGAACAGATAAGGAGGATTTTGGGTTTTGGATTTTAGCAGGGCATCCCCTCACTCCAAAATCCAAAATCCCCACTCCAAAACTCAACCCGTCCAAACACCCCTAAAGCCCTCTCCTGCACTCACCCATCCAACGGACTCCGTACCTCTCGTCCACCCCGATTCAGTGTACAGGTATAAATTCCTCACAGTCTTTGCCGTGATTCTGAAAACATACGGAAAATGTCGGTTTAATTACCCTGAGGCAGATATTATACGGAAAGTTTCGGTTTAATTCCCCAACATCCGGAATTAGCTCGACGGTTTCCGTATATAGCAATTTCTATCCTAGTGAGGCGTATTTTGATATAGTCTATTCAGTGAATTGACTTTACCCTTAACTCAGATGCGACCCTACTCACTAGATCTTAGACAAAAAATTATTGATGTCTACATTGAAGGGAATACGTCGCGGTACCAATCGAGGATTTCCCAACGGGTCTCAACGGTGGTGAGTTGAGTAAACAGATTCCACACCCCAGCGTGACCATCGCCCAGACAGACCAGTGGGGAGAGCAAGCGTTGAGCGCTGAGATAATCAATCAAGCTGTCATTGTCTTGGAAGAAGGCGTTGTAATAAATCCCCTCCACCCGCACCGCTTTGTAGTCTCGCCACGGGCTATCGGACTCTAGCAGGTCACGCAGACGGACTTTGCCGCCATCAATGCTGACCTCACTGACGCCTTGTTTAGCCTCGGCAGACTCGAACGACTGACGCCCCACCAGACGTTGTTGGGTCGAGTGCCCGACCCGCATCCCGGTCAGGGCTACGATGTCATCCTCTGCATCTTGAAACGATTCGTTGGCACTTAAGCGTAGGTTGGCTTTCTCTAGGCCACCACTGAGACGGCTGTAAGCCTTTACGCCTAACCGTTCTGCCTGACTTTGACGAATCTCAAGGACCCCTACCAAACTCTTCAATCGGCGAACCCGGCCTCGGGCGGGGTAGGCTTTCTGGTTGACAAAAAAAGGGCAACTCGAGGGCTCACCTCCTCTAGCATTTGCCGTCGTACAGTCTGCTCGATGCCTTCTAGACTATCGAGCCCCTCTCGGTTGCTATTGCGATACAAAATCTCGGCGATCTCTGCTGTACAAGCTTCCAATCGCTTTTGGTCTTCAGGTGTCATGGTGAGTCATCCCTGGGGCTACCCTCCCATTGTCACCCTTCGCACTGTTTTCGCGAAAGTGGGATGCTCCCGAAAGCTAGTTGGTGAGCAGCAAAGGTAGTCTGCATCCGGTGGGCTTAGTCGTTGTGCCGCTTAGCTCATCTGTTTGGGCAGTACTTGAGGTTCTTCGGGTTAGTGTTGAAAATTCAGGGCATGGGGTATTGATAGGGCGGCGTTTTGTGACTCTCAGCAGTGCAAAGGATCATATTCAGGCGATTGAAGATTCGCCGGATATGATCGATCATGTCAGCCCAAAATCCTGCTCCGTATAAAATCCATGTCCAGTATTTACGACAATATCGAGCAACCCATCCTGCCTGAGTTGCAGCACTACCTGAAGCAAGCCTACCGTGCTGATCTCTGTGTGGGCTATTTCAACTTGCGGGGATGGCGACAAATTGATGCCGATATTGAGCAATTTGAGGGGGGGGAGGGGCAGGCTTGTCGATTGCTGGTGGGGATGTACCGTTTGCCAAAAGAGGAACTACGACAAGCATTAGCGATTGGGGTGGAGCCAGAGCGGATTGATCAGGGGCAGGCGATTCGACTACACACCCTGATGGCGCAGGAGTTTCGGCAGCAGTTGACCTATGGTGCGCCCAGTGCCGCTGATGAAGAGGGGTTGCAACGGTTGCGATCGCAACTCCTGACCCACAAACTTCAGGTCAAGCTATTTTTACGTTATCCCCTTCATGCCAAACTGTATCTGATTTACCGCAAAGACCGAGCCACACCCACTATTGGCTATGTAGGTAGCAGCAACTTGACCCTCTCCGGATTGAAATACCAGGGTGAACTCAATGTGGAAGTGGTGGATCGGGACGATACAAGTAAGCTGGAGCAGTGGTTTGCAGATCGTTGGGACGATCGCTTTTGCCTAGATATTTCTGAACAATTGGCAGAGATTATTGATGAAAGTTGGGCGGGGCGATCGCTCAAGCCCTATTTTGTCTATCTAAAAATGGCGTATCACTTATCCCAAGAAGCGCGGGATGGGTTGAGCCAATATCGTGCTCCGGCCAGTTTTGGGTTGTTACCGTTTCAGGAAGCGGCGGTGCAAATTGCCGCACACCATGTCAACAAACGCAATGGGGTGATTATTGGCGATGTCGTTGGGCTGGGTAAAACTTTGGTGGGGACAGCGATCGCCCATCTTTGCGAAGAAGAATACGGCACCAGCACGCTGATTATCTGCCCCAAGAATCTGGAAAAAATGTGGCAGGGTTATATCGATCGCTATGGCTTGCGAGGCAAGGTGGTTCCGATTAGCCGAGCGATTCAGGAATTGCCCAATGTGCCAGCCCGGTTTCGGCTAGTGCTGATCGATGAGAGTCACAACCTGCGGAACAAAGAGGGCAAGCGGTATCAAGCTATTAAAGACTACATTGAGCAAAGCGGCAGTCGGTGTATTTTGCTGACGGCAACGCCCTACAACAAAACCTATTTGGACTTGTCGGCTCAGTTGCAGTTATTTTTGCGTCCAGATGCCGATTTGGGTATTAAACCCGAAGCCTATATTCGCAGCATTGGTGGTGAGATGCAGTTTCGTCGCAGGCATAGCACTAGCCCGGTGCGATCGCTCTTGGCATTTGAGCAAAGTCCAGAGCCGGAGGACTGGCAGCAGTTGATGAGTCGCTACATGGTGCGGCGAACCCGCAGTTTTATCAAAAATACCTATGCCAGACAGGATGGGGAACGATACTATCTGGAATTTGCCGATGGACGGCGATCCTATTTTCCGATCCGTCGTCCTCAGACGGTTCGATTCATCATTGGAGAACCCCAGAGCGATCCCTATGCTCGGTTATATGCTGATCGCGTGGTGGATATCATCAACGCTCTAAATTTGCCCCGCTATGGGTTGGGGTTATACATTGCGCCCCTACCCAGTCCGATTGCTAGTGCTGAGGAAGAGCAATTGTTAGCCAATCTTTCCCATGCGGGGCAGCGGTTAATGGGCTTTTGCCGCACCAATTTGTTTAAGCGATTAGAGAGTAGCGGTGCCGCATTTCTTCAGTCGTTGGAACGACATATTCTGCGGAATTATGTGTATCTCCATGCGATCACCCACGATCTTCCTCTGCCGATTGGCACCCAAGACGCCGCATTGCTGGACGAGGTAGGAAACGATGAAGACGAAGATTCGCTCCTAAGTCAGGATTGGGAAAGTTCTGAAGAGGCAACTGAGGCTGTGGATGAAGAAGACATTGACCCGCAGCAGGATGCTACGCCAGAAGGGCGTACCAATGAACAAATGGCTCAACGGGCAGCGGAGATTTATCGCTTATACCGAGATCAATACCCGCGTCGATTTAAGTGGATTCGTGCCAATCTGTTTCGTCCAGAGTTGCAGCAGCATCTTCAACAAGATGCCACCGCTTTGATTGGAATTTTGCAGCTAGCAGGGAAATGGAACCCCGCTTTGGATGCCAAGTTAGGAGCGCTGGTGGCGTTATTACAACAGCAACATCCTACGGATAAGGTATTGATTTTCACTCAGTTTGCCGATACGGCTCGGTATCTGGCAAGAGCGCTCGAAGACCAAGGCATTCAGCAGGTGGGCTTGGCAACGGGACAATCGGCTGACCCGACGGCTCTGGCTTGGCGGTTTAGTCCGGTCAGTAATGAGAAAACGATCCCAGAGTCTGAACAGTTACGGGTGTTGGTGGCGACGGATGTGTTGAGTGAGGGACAAAACCTGCAAGATTGCGCCATTATTGTCAATTACGATTTGCCCTGGGCGATTATTCGCCTGATTCAGCGGGCGGGGCGGGTAGACCGAATTGGGCAGCAAGCAGAAGAGATTCTATGCTATTCATTCTTACCAGCGGAGGGAGTGGAGCGGTTGATCAATCTGCGGGGACGGTTGCGCGATCGCCTCCAGCAAAATCAAGAGGTCGTGGGCACCGATGAAGCCTTTTTTGAGGACGAACAAGCGCGGGAGATGCTGCTCAATCTTTACAATGAGCGATCCGGGGTGCTCGACGAAGCCGATGAAGGCGAGGTGGATTTAACCTCGGAAGCGTTGCAGATTTGGCAAAGTGCGATCGATGCCAACCCTGCGCTCAAAGGCATCATTGAAAAACTACCCGATGTGGTCTATTCCACTCGTGAGCATGAACCAACGGGAGCAGATCCAGAGGGCGTGCTGTTGTACCTCCGCACGGATGGAGGCACGGATGCTTTGGCATGGGTAGACAAAGATGGCAACAGCGTCACGCAGTCACAAATGCGCATTTTACGCATGGCACGATGCAGTATTGATACCCCGTCCTTGCCGCGGCATCCCCAGCACCATAAGTTGGTGACACGCGGAGCAGAACGGATCGCGGAGCAAACCAAGACGGTGACGGGAACCTTGGGCCATAAGCGGAGCGCAGCGGCACGGATCTACGATCGCCTAATGGCCTACACGCAACGCATCCGCGAAACCGCCCCCCTGTTAGCGAGAGGCACAGATTGGGAAAATCTGGAAAAGGCAATTGAGGAGATAAACCAAAATCCCATGAAGCAAAATGCGATCGCCCGTCTAAATCGGGAACTAAAAGCAGGCATTAGCGATGAGCAGTTAGCAAAACTGGTTACATTTCTGCGAGAGCATGATGCCCTGTGTGTGATCAACACAGAGGAACGGCGAGACGGAATGCAGATTATCTGTTCGATGGGGTTATTTAGAGGCTAGATTAGGAGCAAGTAGGACAGAGGAGGACACGATGCCATCCAATCTCTATGAAACCGATTTTTACGCTTGGACGTTAGAACAGTCGAATCTGCTCAAGGAGGGGGATTTTAAGCATCTCGATATTACCAATTTGGTGGAGGAAATTGAGTCTTTGGGAAAACAACAGCGTCAGGAACTTAGAAATCGACTCGGTGTTTTGATTGGGCACCTGTTGAAGTGGGACTATCAACCCGAAAAGCGTAGTAAAAGCTGGCGAGTAAGCATTCGTGAGCAGCGGCGAGAAATTTTGCAACTCCTGAAGGAAAACCCTAGCCTCAAGCCCTATCTATCACAGGCGATCGCCGATGCCTATGAAGCTGGCAAGGATTTAGTGGTGAAGGAAACTCCTTTGGATTATGGAAATTTGCCTGAGAGTTGCCCCTACACATTTGAACAACTGTTTGACCCGAATTTTCCCACGGATTTGAACCCTGCTTGAGCCAACCTAAAATGCAACTGAATCGCCAACGTGCCCAAAAGTATCTCCAGAAGTTTGATTTGGCATCTCTGTTTATTGAAGAATTGGGCTGGGATACGGTCGATCGCATCGTGTTGCCCTTCGAGATTGATGGTCACTTTTTCGAGGTGGTATCCATTGCCCAAAAGCGTGGCTTCATTGTCTACCAGTGCCTCACCCCAGAGATTCCGGCTCGTCCGCTTCGGATGAAGCTCGATTGCCAACTGACCGACTACAGCAAATCCCACCTGTTGGTATTGGGCGATGAGGGGAAGACACAGCAGGAGTGGTTGTGGCTCAAACCAGAACTTGGCAAAAGCCCCAAGGTGCGATCGCACTCTTACAAGGTGGGTCAGAATTCAGAGCCGCTGTTGCAAAAGCTGGAAGCGTTGATTGTTGATATCCAAGAAGAAGCGAGTTTAACCCATGTGGATGTGGCGCAGAAGGTGAAGCAGGGGTTTGATGTTGAACGGGTTACGAAGCAGTTTTTCCAGGATTTTGAAGGGTTACATCAGCGGTTTTGTTTGGAAATTGAGGGGATTGATTCGGAGAGCGATCGCCGGTGGTATGCTTCGGTTTTGCTCAACCGGTTAATGTTTGTCTATTTCCTACAGCGTCGCTATTTCCTGGATAACGGGGATGCCTCGTATTTACAAAATAAACTCAAAGCCTGTCAACAGGAAGGTCGAAACTTTTATCAGTTTCTCCAGGATCTATTCTTTGTTGGTTTTGCTGAGCCGGAATACCTGCGTGATCCAGTAATTCAGCAGCGTATAGGCAAGATTTGTTATCTCAATGGCGGCTTATTCCTCCGCCACACGATCGAGCAAAAGTATCCGCAAATTCAGATTAGCGATCGCGCCTTTTCCCAAGTATTCGACCTATTTTCCCGTTATTCCTGGCATTTAGACGATCGCCCCGATAAAGACCCCTTGGAAATCAACCCCGATGTGTTGGGCTATATCTTCGAGAAGTATATCAACCAAAAAGAATTTGGTGCCTACTACACCCGCCCAGAAATTACAGAATACTTGTGCGATCGCACGATCAACAAACTGATTTTAGATCGCCTTACTCCCCTCTCCCCCCTTGGGAGAGGGGCTGGGGGTGAGGGTGTTTCCTCCGTGCTCTCCCCCCCGGAGAAAGGGGCTGGCAGAGAGGGACTGCTACCCCTGCTCGCAACCCTAGATATGAATCAGTGCGATCGCCTACTCAACGAGATTTTACCGAACCTAACCCTGCTCGACCCCGCCTGTGGTTCGGGAGCATTCTTGATCGCGGCAATGAAAACATTGATTCAAATTTATCAAAGGGTTGTTGACCGGGTCAAATCATTCCCAGAAAGCTCTGCGTCAGAAAACATCCAAAAATGGCTCAAAGAAGCCGCTAAACATTCCTCTCCGGAGTACTACATCAAAAAACGCATCATCACCGACAACCTGTATGGCGTAGACATCATGGAAGAAGCCACCGAAATTGCCAAATTGCGGCTATTTTTGGCATTGGTCTCCTCCGCCAAGCGGGTTGAAGATTTGGAACCTCTGCCCAATATTGATTTTAATATCATGGCGGGCAATTCGTTAATTGGCTTGATTCGAGTCGATGCCGAAGGATTCGATCGCCTGTCTACCCCCCCCTCGCAAAAAGGGAGAGGGGCTGGGAGTGAGGTCATATTTCAGGGCAATTTGCTCCAAACCCTCGCTGCTTCTGCTTATCAGCAAATCCTACAAGACAAAAACCGAACGATTGCCCTCTACAAAAAACACGCCTTCCAGAACAACAATGAGGAACTGCCTCAAGAAACGCGGTTATTGCAACTGCGAGACCACATTGATAAACTCAATCGGGAATCCCAAAGCAAGTTAAATCAGTTGCTGTTGGATGAATTTAGCACGAAGTTGGGAATTAGGTATGAGCAAGCTCAACTAACGGGAAAACCCCAAAAACGACCGCTGACCCTTGCCGATATTGATATTCTGGAACCCTTTCACTGGGGCTATCACTTCGATACTGTGTTTGCCCGGGGTGGCTTTGATGCCATTATTACCAATCCCCCGTGGGAAGTTTTCCAAACCGATGAGAAAGAATTTTTCCAAAAATATAACAGTTTAATCCGCAAGAAAAAACTTGATATCAAATCTTGGGAGAAACAGCGTGATCAACTTTTAAAAGATGAAGAAATAGCTAAGGCGTGGTTGAGCTACTGTAGCCAGTTTCCTCATGTTAGTCAGTATTTCAAGAAAGCAGACCAGTATACCAATCAGCGTTCAGAAGTAGATGGTAGGAGTGTCGCCAGGAAAATAAACTTATATTCCTTGTTTGTAGAACAGTGCTATAACCTTCTGAGAGAAGGCGGAGAATGTGGAATTGTTATTCCCAGCGGAATTTACACAGACTTAGGTACAAAACAACTGCGCGAAATGCTCTTTTCCCAGACCCAAATCACGGGTTTATTCTGCTTTGAAAATCGTAAGACTATTTTTGAAGGAGTCCATCGGAGTTTTAAGTTTGTCATCCTTTCTTTTGCAAAAGGCGGGCAAACCCAAGCTTTTCCGGTGCGCTTTATGCGTCATGAGGTGGCAGAACTTGGCGAGTTTCCAGCACCTGACGATATTTACTTAGATGTACCCTTCATCCGCAAGCTCTCGCCGGACTCGCTCTCCATCATGGAGTTTAAGGAATCCATTGATATTGCCATTGCCCAAAAGATGCTGCAATTTCCCTTGTTGGGTGAAGCAATTGAGGGAACATGGAATCTAAAACTACGCCAAGAGTTTAATATGACAAGTGACAGTTATCTATTCAAAACGGAGCCTGCCCCGGGGCGCTTGCCGCTCTACGAAGGCAAGATGATTCATCAGTTTACCCATCGGTTTGCCCCACCCCGCTACTGGATCGATGAAAAAGAAGGGCGCAAGGCGCTGTTAGGAAGGAATGGAGTGGATAATGGGCAAAAGCTTGATTATAAAGACTATCGTGTAGTTCATCGAAGGATTGCCCGAAATACTGATACTCGGACTTTAATCGCTACCGTTTTGCCTCCTAATCATTTTTGTGCAGACACAGCACAATCGGTTAGAAATTTATTACCTTATAATGTCACTCTTTATTTGACAGCAATTCTAAATTCGTTTGCGCTGGATTCGGAAATTCGTAGAAAGGTAACAACACACTGTGATATGCATTTTATGTATTCTCTGCATATCCCTCGACTTCAGGAGGGCGATCGGTGGTTTGATGCCATTGTGGAACGCGCTGCCAAACTCATCTGCACCACGCCAGAATTTGATGACTTGTGGCAAGAGGTTTTCCCTCATCCCCTAACCCCTTCTCCCAAGGGGGGAGAAGGGGAACCGGACAGCTCTTTTGCCCCCCTCTCCCGTTCTGGGAGAGGGGCCGGGGGTGAGGGCGGCAGGGGGGTGACCGATGAAACCGAGCGGGCAAAACTCCGTGCCGAACTGGATGGCATCATTGCCCACCTCTATGGCTTAACCGAAACCGAATTTGAGCATATTCTCAGCACCTTTCCCCTTGTTCCCGATGCCACCAAACAAGCGGCTCTTAAGGCCTATCGTGATGTCGAAAGGGGGCTAATCTCTTGACTACTATTGCTACACCGCTGAAAACCTCAACGACCTCATCAACCACAACATCAAATACCGCATGGGCAGAGACAACGGAGGTGATGACTGATGTATACCATATATAACGTTGATTCATCCGCGAAACGGTACTTGCACCGATCAAATCTTCGCTGCTATTTCGGCCACGATACCTGCGCCGTTCCAATATACTTTTCGCGAGGTTATGCTAATTGAGCAAAAGGACGGCGGGGCTTGGAGCATAATTTCGCGGGTTGGCAAATCACAAAGCGACGAACAAAGCGATTCACCCAAGTCTCCGGTCGTCCGCGAATTTTAATCAAGTTTTTTTGGCGGCGACTGGGTGATCGCCCGCGTTAGCCCTCAGCGCCCTGGTTCTGTCAGCTTATCGGTGAGGAGACGATGGCTGCTCTGCAGGGCTTGCGCCAACGCCCCCCAATTGCGAAGGCTCGGTTCTTCGAGATCTGGGTCAAGCCGAATACTCCCAGCAACTTTCGGATCAGCCGCAGAGGCTGAGTAGCGACAGACTTCGGTCAGTGTGCAACGTCCCAAACGGTAGCCGGGGGGGCGATCGCCCAAAGATGTCGGTACTGTGAAATGAGGGCGATCGCCGAAAGGTGTCGGTGCTGGGAAATGAAGGGCGATCGCCCAAAGATGTCGGTACTGTGAAATGAGGGCGATCGCCGAAAGGTGTCGGTGCTGGGAAATGAAGGGCGATCGCTCAGTGCATGGTCGTCTCCTCTCCTTTGCTGTTCCGTCTCCCTATAACTGCGTTGGTGCGGACGGAACAGAGGTTATCGGTGAGAGTTCAAGCTTGTCTGCCGCCGCACAACTTTGCCGTTAGCCCTCAGCGCCCTGGTTCTGTCAGCTTCCGGTGGGGTCGGCGATTCGCCCCCCAATTGCAGAGGCTCGGTTCTTCGAGATCTGGGTCAAGCCGCATACTCTCAGCCGCTTTCGGGTCAGCCGCAGAGGTTGAGTAGCGACAGACTTGGGTCATTAGACCTCCTGCATGAATCAGGAAGCGTGTGCCAGTTCGTAGTTGAGCAACCCTGCAATCAAGTTCAAGCGCAAGCCAAAGCGTCGTCTCCAGTTGCGATAGGGAAAAATCACAGCTTGATGGACGACTGTAGTAGAGAGGATTGCTCAGCGCAAGCAAAATTTTGCTACGGAGTGTGAAGGGCGATGCTTCTTGGGAAATAGAATGCGATCGCCCCTATCCCTTTTCTTATCCAGGTAAAGCCCGTTATCGAATGCTGATGGTCAGGCTATATTCGCCGGAGGCATTGGCCTGTTCTTCGGGCACAATCCGCACGCGCACGTAGTAGTCGCCGCTGGCAGGCAGCACGCCCGACCAGTTGCCGCTGCCCGTATAGAGCGTGCGGCTATTGGGCTGCATCACGATGACTTGCAGAAACGGCGAGGTGCCTGTGATGCTGGTGGACATGGTTTGTCCGGCGCGGGCGTTGAGGATGTAGTCGCGCACTTGGCTGCCCTGCACGCGACCGCCGACGGTGGCCGCCGATGAACCGGGGGCGAAGGAAACCCGCTGCGGCTCGAAGGAGGACGGCGGTGCGGAAGAATCGGGGCGAACCAGATCACCGCGCACCCAGCCCCGCGCACCGGTTCGAGGGAATAGCACCTGATACCAGAGGCGGCCGTCAGAACTGGAGTTGACGGAGGTGATGATTTCGACGCGATCGCCCGGAAGTCCGTAATGCCGGATGGGGGCCGTGGTCGAGGGCAAATCGCGCACGTTGATGCGGCTGCCGGGGCTGGCGGTCAGCGTGGCCATTTCTGCCAGAGCCGCCAACGGAGCGAGGGCTATGAATGCCAGCGTCAGGGCAGTCGAGGTCAAAAACTTCGCAATACCGTTCGCAATACCGGGGGTGAGTGAAAGCTTCATTCAGTCAAACCTCAAAAAAGCGTGGAAATAACAAAATTGGTGGAGCCAAGACAGGACTTATGCGGATCAAACCTGCAAACATGGAGTCTGCAATTTTGGCTCAGGAAACCCGGTTAAATCTTTAAATCCAAAAATCCAAGTGATTTAGCTACATCTGGGTGATTTACGTTGATCTGCACATCAAAGAGATACCCAAAGTATTCAGGTTTTTACACGAAATCCACGACAAAATCTGACCCTTTTCACCGATTTTCTAGGGCGATCGCCCCCTTGTAAAGTTCAGACCGCAAGCATTTCCAGAATATGCAGAAAGTCTTCAGGACAAAGATTAAGAAAAAACGACGACTTTTGCAGGATGGCTAGAACTGGCGCGTCCAGTCCTGAAACCAGCGCTCGACGACGACCTTGGTCTGGGTGAAAAACTCGACCGCGTGCTTGCCCTGGCCGTGCAAATCGCCAAAGAAGCTCTCCTTCCAGCCGCTGAAGGGGAAAAAGGCCATCGGTGCGGCCACGCCGATATTGATGCCAATGTTGCCCGCTTCGGCTTCATGGCGAAACTTGCGGGCGGCCGCGCCGCTGCTGGTGAACAGGCACGCCATGTTGCCCCAGTGGCCGCTGTTAACCAGGGCGATCGCCTCCTCGATCGTGTCTACATGCAGTAGCCCCAGCACCGGGCCAAAAATCTCCGTCTGGGCGATGCGGCTGTCGGGGCGCACGTCTTGCAGCAGCGTCGGGCGGACGAAACTGCCGGATTCGTAGCCAGAAATTTTGGGATTGCGCCCGTCGATCAGCGGCGTTGCGCCTTCGTCGATGCCCTGCTGGATCAGGTCAGAAATGCGATCGCGGCTTTGTAGATTAATCACCGGGCCCATCTGCACGCCCTGATCTAGCCCGAAGCCCACCACGCGAGACTTGGCCGCTTCTGCCATTGCCTCGGTGAAGGGTTCCCGCGCCCGCCCCACCGTCACCATCAGCGACGCGGCTAGGCAGCGCTGTCCGGCACAGCCAAAGGCGCTGTCTGCGGCGATCCGAATGGTGGAATCTAGGTCGGCATCCGGCAGCACGATGATCGGGTTCTTTGCGCCACCCTGACACTGCACCCGCTTGCCGTTCGCCGCCGCCCGACTGTAGACGTATTTCGCCACGGGCGACGAGCCAACGAAGCTAATGCCGCGAATCGCGGGATGGTCCAAAATCGCATCGACGGCTTCTTTTGCGCCATTGACCAGATTCACCACACCGGGCGGTAAGCCCGTTTGCTCGATCAGCCGCATCACCTTTTGCAGCGTCAGGGGCACTTTTTCCGACGGCTTCAGGATGTAGGTATTGCCGCAGGCGATCGCATAGGGCAGAAACCAAAAGGGAATCATGCCAGGAAAGTTAAACGGGGCGATCGCCGCACAAACGCCCAGCGGCTGGCGAATCATGAATTCATCAATGCCTCGCGCAATGTCTTCCGACACATCGCCCTGCATCAGCATGGGAATGCCGCAGGCCACTTCGACGTTTTCAATCGCCCGCTGCATCTCGGCTCTGGCTTCGGCATAGATCTTGCCGCACTCTAGCGTAATCGTCCGCGACAGGTCATCCAGGTTCTCTTCGAGCAGGCTCTTGAGCTTGAACAAATACTGAATGCGATCGCCCGCTGGCACGCGCCGCCAGGTTTGAAACGCCGCTGCTGCTGCCTGAGCCGCGTCATCCACCTCATGGGCGGGCGACAGGGGCACTTTCGCCAGCACCTCACAGGTGGCAGGATTCACCACATCTAAATAGTCGGTCGCTGCCGACGCGCACCACTGTCCATTGATATAGTTCTGCAATTGCTCTGCCATGCCGAAATGTCCTGCGTTTGATTCCTGCGTTCTGTTAGCGGTCTGCTCTTCAGGATAGCAGCGGGCGCAAGCCGGATAGGGAGTGGAGGGCGATCGCCCCGGCAAGCCAGAGTAAGAAAATGCGGCGAGTCAGGCTCAGGGCTTGCTGGATGCGTTCAGGCGTGATGGGACGCACGGGATCTGCCAACAGCGGCTTGTGGGTGAGGTTGCCGCGATAGGTGTTTTGTCCGCCGACCTGCACATCCAGCGCAGCGGCATAGGCGCATTCGCTCCATCCGGCGTTGGGGCTGGGGTCCTGGGGGGCATCGCGGCGGCAGCGCTCTAGCACATGGCGGGGTCTGCCAGAGAGCAGCGCAATCGTCACCACCGTGAGGCGACAGGGTAGCCAGGTCAGCAGGTCATCCAGGCGAGCGCTGGCCCAGCCCAAGTATGTGTAGGGGGCGGCTCTATAGCCCACCATCGAGTCGAGGGTGCTGGCGGCTTTGTAGCCCAGGGCTAGCGGCACGGGGCCAAGGGGGGTAACCGATCCGGCGATCGCCCAAAACAGCGGAGCCGTTACGCCGTCGGTGGCGTTTTCGGTCACGGTTTCCAGCACGGCGCGGAGAATTTCGGATTCTGGCAGGCTTTCTGTATCGCGCCCTACGTAGCGGCTGAGGTGCGATCGCGCTTCGGGTAAGTGGCCCGCTGCTAGGGGACGCAGCACGTCTGCTGCCGCATCGCGCAGGCTGCGCCCTGCAAAGCAACTGGCCAGCAGGATCGATTCGATCGCCAGTCCCAGGAATGGATGAACCGTGCGACTGAAGTCAACGATGAGCCAGCCAACAAAGCCGCTGCCGAGGACGAGGGCGATCGCCAGCAAAACCCCTGCCGCCCGCTGCCAGACCACCCGTTGCTGCACGGATTCTGGCTCCGTCGTCAGATGCAGCCCGTCCTGCACCCAGTGGCTATAGCGACCGATGGCCCAGCCCATCACCTGCACCGGATGCAGCCAGTTCCACGGGTCGCCAATCAAAAAGTCCAGCAGGGCGGCGATCGCCAGCGGCAGGGCAGGGTTTTCCAAAAAATTCACGATAATTATCAATCCAGCGGCTTCCTCTATTTTCGGAGGAATCTGCGCCCGTGGGAGCAAGGGGTTCAGAGGGGGCGATCGCCCTGAGGCTGCGACAGGGTGCGGTTCTGGTGGGCGGCTGGGAGGATTGGGAGAGGCGGGCGATCGCCAAAAGCAATCCCGTCCAGTGGTTCAGGCACTTTTTGTATTTTGTTCTTCTTTTTATAAAAAAGAGTTTTCAAAAGTCTTTGAGAAGGTTTTTGAAGACATCAAAGGCAGTCTGGCTCTGAAAGAAAATACAGGATGCTTTTTAGACTGTGTAGAACCGTTTAGAGACGTGAACTGATTTGTCAGACCCTTTCCTTTGGGCATTTGGCTCTTCATAATTCACACAGTAGCCGCGATTGCCGCTGCTACTTCTCTCCTCTCTCCAGTTTTCATCCCTTCACCAGGAGCTTGCCCGTGAAACTTGCGGTCTACGGAAAAGGTGGCATTGGTAAGTCCACCACCAGTTGCAATATCTCAGTTGCCCTTGCCCGTCGCGGCAAAAAGGTGCTGCAAATCGGCTGCGACCCCAAGCACGACAGCACCTTTACCCTCACGGGTTTCCTCATTCCCACCATCATCGACACGCTGCAAGAAAAGGACTATCACTACGAAGATGTGTGGCCCGAAGACGTGATCTACAAGGGCTACGGCGGCGTGGACTGCGTAGAGGCAGGCGGGCCGCCAGCAGGGGCGGGCTGCGGTGGCTACGTTGTCGGCGAAACTGTGAAGCTGCTCAAGGAGCTAAATGCCTTTGATGAGTACGATGTGATCTTATTCGACGTGCTGGGGGACGTGGTGTGTGGCGGGTTTGCTGCCCCGCTAAACTACGCTGACTATTGCATGATCGTCACCGACAACGGCTTCGACGCGCTGTTTGCCGCCAACCGCATCGCCGCCTCCGTCCGCGAAAAAGCCCGCACCCACCCGCTGCGCCTTGCTGGGCTGATCGGCAACCGCACCGCCAAGCGCGACCTGATTGATAAATACATCGAAGCCGTGCCCATGCCTGTCCTGGAGGTGCTGCCCCTGATCGAAGACATCCGTGTGTCTCGCGTCAAAGGCAAAACGCTGTTCGAGATGGCGGAAAAAGACCCCTCGCTGAACTACGTCTGCGACTATTACCTCAATATTGCCGACCAAATTTTGGCTCGTCCCGAAGGGGTTGTGCCCAGCGATGCACCCGACCGCGACCTGTTTAGCCTGCTGTCTGATTTTTACTTGAATCCTAAAGAAGCGCCGAAGCGGGCCGAAGAGGAACTGGACTTGATGATGGTCTAGTGATAGATAAAGGGGGCAGGAGTTGGGGTCAGAGGTCGGGGAAAAGCCTGCAATTCTTTAGCTTTGCGGAAGATGACAGAAGGGGCGATCGCCACCCGATACTCTAAACTCTGTAGTTTGAATCCCCGAACCCTGACTCCCGAACCCTGACCCCTAATGAACGTTCAATACCTCCGCAAGTCCCTGAAAATCGCCTGGCTCACCTACTATCGTGAAAATCGAGAGTGGATTGCGCGGCTGGGCGTTTGGGTAGACTGTACCGGACAGCGGCGACCCTCCTCTGGATTCATTTTGGGAACGCTCTCGACCCTAGAGCCACAGTTGACGAGCCTGCTGCCGCTGATTGTAGACCTCAGCAACGACCCCGACCGCATCATCCTGGCGCTAGGGCTCAACTTCAACCCCGACGACGAACTCGACGAACTGGACGACGACGCTCCCAAAATGCTCCCCAGCCGCACCCTCGCCTCCGAAACGCCCCTCGACCTGCCCGAAACCAAGCCCGCTAGCAAGGTTCCCGCTGTCCGCCTGTCTTCCAAAATTGACGAAGCCTGTACGGGCGTGGGAGAGCGGGATTAACGGAGCGCCCGGAGTGATGGCTAGTTTACTTCACGTTACGCCAGCCCCCAATCCCCAATTCTTCTCTTCCCTCTTCAACATCCCAACACTCCAATACTCGCCATGACCCTCGCCGATACTCAACCCCAAGCGCTGAACTTTGACTGTGAAACGGGCAACTATCATACCTTCTGCCCAATTAGCTGCGTCGCGTGGCTCTATCAAAAAATTGAGGACAGTTTCTTTCTGGTCATCGGCACCAAGACCTGCGGCTATTTCTTGCAAAACGCGATGGGCGTGATGATTTTTGCCGAGCCGCGCTATGCAATGGCAGAACTGGAAGAGGGCGATATTTCTGCCCAGCTAAACGATTACGAAGAGCTAAAGCGGCTGTGTGAACAGATTAAGCGCGATCGCAATCCGTCCGTCATCGTATGGATCGGCACCTGCACCACCGAAATCATCAAAATGGATTTGGAAGGCCTCGCGCCCAAGCTGGAGGCAGAGATCGGCATTCCCATTGTCGTGGCCCGCGCCAACGGACTGGACTACGCCTTTACCCAAGGCGAAGACACCGTGCTGGCGGCAATGGCGGCCCGCTGCCCCGACAAAGCACCCGTGCTGGAGTCCGAAAAAGCCGAGCGCAACGCCGTGCAGCGATTGTTGAACTTTGGCCGCAAGCAGGAAGACGTGAAGGCGGAAGAATCGGAATATGTAGACCATCCGCCGCTGGTGCTGTTCGGCTCCCTGCCCGATCCGGTCGTCACGCAACTGACGCTAGAACTAAAGAAGCAGGGCATCCGGGTTTCTGGCTGGCTACCGGCCAAGCGGTTTACGGAGCTGCCTGTGATCGAAGAAGGCTATTACGTCTGCGGCGTGAACCCGTTCCTGTCTCGCACCGCCACCACGCTGATGCGCCGCCGCAAGTGCAAGCTGATCGGCGCACCCTTCCCCATCGGCCCAGACGGAACCCGCGCCTGGGTGGAGAAAATTTGCTCTGTGTTTGGCATTGAGCCGAAGGGACTGGAAGAGCGCGAAACCAAAATCTGGGAAGGGCTGGAGGATTACGTTTCTCTGCTACGCGGCAAGTCGGTCTTTTTCATGGGGGATAACCTGCTGGAAATTTCCCTGGCCCGCTTCCTGATTCGCTGCGGCATGACTGTCCCCGAAATCGGCATTCCCTATATGGACAAGCGCTACCAGGCGGCGGAACTGGCGCTGCTAGAGAAGACCTGTGCCGAAATGGGCGTGCCGCTGCCCCGCATTGTGGAAAAGCCCGACAACTATAACCAGATTCAGCGGATTTATGACCTGAATCCTGATCTGGTGATCACGGGCATGGCCCACGCCAACCCGCTAGAGGCGCGGGGCATTAATACTAAGTGGTCGGTGGAGTTCACCTTTGCCCAGATTCACGGCTTTGCCAACGCCCGCGACATCCTGGAACTGGCGACCCGCCCGCTGCGCCGAAATACCTCGCTGAAGGATCTGGGCTGGGACAAGCTGGTCAAGGAAGAGGCAAACGTGTAGGGCGCTTGTCCTGATCTAGCCCGCGTCTGAGACAACCCTTGGCAAAACTGATTCCGGCAGGATTTACGCAGTTGGATGATTTCTGGTGGGCCTTGTCTGTGAGAAATCATCCAAAATCCGAAAAATTCATCGAAAGCGCGTAGGTTCTGTCTGAATTAGAAAATATCACTGCGAATTTTTTGAATTGCCCGCTTCAACGGCTCAATATCTTGAGAGCAGATTTTGTAAATTTCTTCTGCATCATTGAAGTAGTTGTGCGCCAGTAGATTCCGAATTCCTTTGACTCCTTCCCAATCGATGCTCGGTTGCTGTTTAAAGAAATCTCTATCTGCACGCTTATCAATTCTTTGAACATTCTCGCCAATTGCAATGAGCATCATGGCAATTGCATCTAGCCGATCCAAACCCGCGTCATCGCGCAAAAAGTCCCCCGGAGAATCGATTCCTATAAAGCGCCGCTCGATTCTTCTGATCGCTTCTTCAATTTCAAGAAATAGCTCCAAGAGTATCGATCGATCACGCATACACCGCCTCTTGATCGATCCTGGCTTTGAGGAATTGATTCATGCCGTGCCAATAGCGAATCACGTCTACATCTCTGCCAAATTTTTCTTCCAACTCTGCCTTTAGGCTGGCGCGTTTCAGAATATCGGGCAGCATTTGCACCACGACATCAATATCGCTTTCCTCATGGGCTTCATTTCTGGCGACAGAGCCAAAGACCCCAATCTGACCTACCCCATAGCGTTGAGCGAGTTCGGGCTTGAGCGCTTTCAACTGAGCCAGAACTTCCTCTTTCGCAATCGGCTTCATTGAGCGGGTCGTCATTGTGATGCTTGGTAACGCTTGCTAGGTGGCTCTTGATGAGAATGCTCACCCACAATATTAACGCCATCAACGCCGCTTGCCGCTTGCAAGTTGCGTTCACGAAAACTAATGGAATGGCATCCGTCCCAGCCCTTATAGAATGGAGTATTAATGGAGTATTAAGCAGCGTCTCTCCATTGGGGCAATAAGGTTTTGATGTACACCTATGCGTTTGTCCTTCAGTCAACCGAGTCGATTGTGCTACCGGCGGGCATTAGCGGCGAGTTGATGCTGCTGTACGAACTGGGGGTGGGCGCGGTCGTGGAGCCGGGGCTGGACTTGGCCATGCTGGAGCAGAGCGACGAGCGGCTGATGCGGGCAGTCTTGCACCATGACCAGGTGATTCGTGAGGTGTTTGAGCAGGTTCCTGTGCTGCCGCTGCGGTTTGGCACGCAGTTTGTGTCGCAGGAAAAGCTGCTGGAGCATCTGCACGTCAATGCGGCTGGCTACCAGGCAACCCTGACGCGGCTGGTGGGGCAGGCTGAATATACGTTAAAACTATCGCCGCGATCGCCCGAATCTTCTGCCCCAAGCCCGCTGGCGACTGCCGGAACCGGACGCGACTATTTTCTAGCAAAAAAACAGCAATTTCAACAGCAGCTTGATCGCCAGCGGCAGCAGCAAGCAGAACTGGAAGCAATTAAAGGGGCGATCGCCCAGGCCTATCCCATGCTCCAGATCGACGCACCCCGCGATGGCGTAGAGCGGCTGCACCTATTGCTCAGTCGAGAGGCGGAGCCTGCGCTGCGGGCGCAACTGGAAGAGTGGCGATCGCGCTGTCCTGGCTGGCACATGGCGCTGAGTGAGGCGCTGCCGCCTTATCACTTTGTGTAGTTTTTGGGTTGGGTTTGCGTAATTTCTGGGGCAAGGGCTGAAACAATATTCAAGCCCCCAAACCGCAATAGCTCCGCTCCTGAACCGACCTGGATTTCAGCCCCCAACCCAGGCAGTGTGGACGGGGCTATTGCGCTGATTAGGGAAGGCATATTGATTTTGGATTTTGGATTGGCGATTTTTGGATTGCAGGGCTTTTAGCAGTTTCATTCAGTTTCATTCATGGGGTGGCTCAGGCGACTCAGGCGAATTGACAAAAGGATTGCTCATTTAAGGATTGCTCATTAAGGATTTGCTCACTGGCGAGATTGGGTGAAATTGCTCTGAAAATCTTCGTAAAATTGGAGTGAATGCCGGAGAACGGTCTGGCGGATACGGGATTTCCTGCATAGAATTGCTCTGAGTGGCAGTTTGCAATGTGCTGCTGGAACGGCAGCGTGCAGATTGGCTCAATGCGCTCAGGTTTTTCCTGTTCCTTGCAGTCCCCCAATTCCTAGACATCCTATGGCAGGTCAACTTTCTCCCTCTGCGTTTGTCCAGCGGCCCATTTCCTTTGGGACAGACGGCTGGCGCGGCATGATCGCAGCAGACTTTACCTTTGAGCGGGTGATGCAGGTTGCGCCACGGGCGGCGATCGCCCTAGAGCAGACGTATGGTGAACAAACCCAAAATCGCCTAGTGATTGTGGGCTACGATCGCCGCTTTTTGTCGCCGGAGTTTGCTCAGGTGGCGGCAGAGGCGCTACAAAAAGCGGGCTATGACGTATTGCTGTCGGAATCCTTTGCGCCAACGCCGGCCTTTAGCTGGGCGGCAAAGCAGCAAAACGCCCTGGGGGCCGTGGTGATTACTGCCAGCCATAATCCTGCGGCCTATTCGGGACTGAAGGTGAAGGCAGGCTTTGGCGGGTCGATTCCGCCGGAGGTGACGGCAAAGATTGAGACGCTGCTGGGACAGGAACTTCCCTCCGTAGAGCAGCCGGGGACGCTGCAAACCTTTAACCCGTGGACGAGCTATTGCGAAGGGCTGCGGGCCAAGGTGGATGTGGAAAAACTGCGGCAGGCGATCGCCACGGGCAAGCTCACCGTGTTTGCCGATGTGATGCACGGTGCAGCGTCGGGCGGGCTAGAGCAGCTTTTGGGCACGCCCATTCATGAGCTAAACGGCAGCGCAGATCCACTGTTTGGCGGCGGCGCACCAGAACCCCTGCCCCGCTACTTGCCCGACCTGCTCCACCAAATCCGAACCTATGAGCGGCGATCGCCCGATGAGCTAGTGGTGGGGCTGGTGTTTGATGGAGACAGCGATCGCATTGCCGCCGTCGATGGCGCAGGCAATTTCCTGAGTTCTCAAGTGCTGATTCCGGTGCTGATTCAGCACCTCGCTACCCATCGCGGCTTCACAGGTGAAATCGTCAAAACCATCAGTGGCTCGGATCTGATGCCCCTGGTTGCCAAGCTGCACAACCTGCCCGTCTATGAAACTGCGATTGGCTACAAATACATCGCCGACCGCATGTTGGAAAGTCAGGTTTTTCTGGGTGGCGAAGAATCCGGCGGCATCGGCTACGGCAACCACATTCCCGAACGCGACGCGCTGCTGTCGGCCCTGTATGTGCTGGAAGCCGTCGTAGACAGCGGCATGGATCTGAGCGACCAATACGCCGCGCTGCAAGCCAAAACGGGCTTTACCTCTGCCTACGACCGCATTGACCTGCCCCTGGCCAGCATGGACGTGCGATCGCGCTTGTTGAACCAGCTCAAGACCCAGCCCCCCCAGGCGATCGCCGGACAGTCGGTGCTGAGCATCCTGGATATCGACGGCTACAAGTTTCGTCTGGCAGATCAAAGCTGGCTGCTGATCCGCTTTAGCGGCACAGAACCCGTGTTACGCCTCTATTCGGAAGCCGCTACCCCAGAGCGTGTGCAGCAAAACTTGCACTGGGCCAAGGACTGGGCCAACTCTATTTCCGGTTAAAACAGCCCTCCGCCTTCTAGTTAAACCTTCTAGTTAAAACAGTCCTCCGCCATGCTAGCGAGGATTGGAGGTGCAGCGACTGATTCATTACTGATTTATTACTGATAGGACTTACGCACTTGCGATTGAAGTTCCTGGGTTTTGGACGATTTCTCGCGGGCGCAGCCCGCGAGAAATCGTCCAACTGCGTAAGTCCTAACTGATTCATTATTGGGTTCGTCCGCAGTGGCGGCTGCTCAAAGGCCCCACTCCAGCTATGGCAGTGGGGTTTTGCGATTCGGCATCCCGATATTTTGTGAGCAGGCTTTGTAAACCCCTGCTTTCTGCGATCCGATCGGGAAAAATCGCTGAGTGGAGCGGGCTTGATCCGTAGCCAATTCTGATAGGGAAATTGTCTCATCTGCTTCTAGGATGGCTGCCAATCTTGCAGGGGATTGATCAGCAGACCGGGACGCGCGATCGCCATTAATAGGTTTTCCTGATCAAACCTGACCCAAGTGCATGGATCCCAGTCTAGAATTCAGGCTGAATTACCGCTTGGGCGATCGCTCCTGAGTTTAAAGACTGACATCCAAGCAGGCGATCGCAGCATTCTAGGATGGTTAGATCGGCTAGGCTGCTCGATTGATTAACAAACCTGATCGGTGCAACCTGGGGATAAGATCAAATGCCAAATTAAACCAGGCTGCCATGACTTGAGAATTCTGGATTGGTTAGATAAACTGTGAGGGCGATCGCGCCTTGTGCCATTGGCAATTTTTTTGAATCAATTCCGAATTGGGGATTGATTTTCTAAATCTGTTATATACTGATAACTCAAAACAAGTAACTTGAGCGGAATTTCAAGCCCGTTGGGTAAGCGCTTAGATTATTAATTTATGCTTAAGCCTTATCGCGGTCGGGTTAATAGGGCACTCTCGCCTGAGTGTGTGAAGTCTCGATTTGAAATCTCCACTCGATGTTAGAGTTTGCCCTGGCATGATTGTCAGATTTGTCGGATTTGTCAGATTTGGTTGTCAGATTTTGATTGTCAGATGGGATTGTCAAAAATTAACCCAATTAACGTTATGTGATGGAGCGTGACCTGTGAGCATTTTTTCTAAGCTGCGTGACTTTGTGGGCCTGAATGATCCGGCCGACTATGAATATGAGTACGACGAAATGGACGGACAGGAATATCAGAATCTCTATCAAGAAGAGAACGTCCAGCCGCTCGTCGAAGAAGAACCGCGCCGTCGCCGGATGCGCGATCGCCCGCTGATGACCACTGATGTTGGCTCCGGTATGAGCAACGTGATTGGAATGCCCGGTGTAAACGGCATGTCTGAAGTCGTGGTTATGGAACCCCGTACCTTTGAAGAAATGCCCCAGGCAATTCGCGCCCTGCGGGAGCGCAAGTCTGTCGTGCTAAACCTGACCATCATGGACCCCGATCAGGCACAGCGAGCGGTCGATTTTTTGGCCGGCGGCACCTATGCGATCGACGGCCACCAGGAGCGAATCGGCGAGAGCATTTTCCTGTTTACGCCCAACTGCGTCCAGGTCAGCACCCAGCTCAACCCGCCTGCGGACATCCCGCTCCAGCAGCCCATGCGTCCCGGTCGCCCGATGACCTCCCCCGCTCCGACCTGGGGCGCAGATCCGCAAGCTCGTATGGCTTAAGTTTCAGAGGTCGCACTCGCAATCTCCCCCTTTTGGCTGCTTTGCAACGGCTGCTCAATCCGGCCGTTCTGGAGCTTGGCTGAAGGGGGTTTTGTGCTGTCTGGGTCTTGTGCTGTTTGCAGCAGTGCAGCATACCCAGAGCGAGACATCCACAGCAAGAAAGGAGGCAGTCGTGAAGCTGGGAATAATTGGTGGCGGCGTAATGGCAGAGGCTCTGCTGTCTCGCCTGCTAGATCAGGGCGTGTGCGCGTCGGATGAGGTGACGGTTGGGGAACCTGCGGCGGCACGGCGCGAGTATTTGGCAGAAGAATACGGTGTGCAGGTGACGGCGGAGAATGCCGATGCAATGCAACACGCCGACGTATTGCTGCTGTCAATCAAGCCGCAGGTCTTTGACTCTGTGGTTCAGGCGCTCCCCATGACCTCGTCGTCGATGCTGGTGCTGTCGATCTTGGCAGGGGTTCCGCTGCATAAACTGGAGGCTGGCTTTCCCAATTGCCCCGTTGTGCGAGCCATGCCAAACACGCCGGCCACCGTGGGCGCAGGGATGACGGCGATCGCCCCAGGTCGGCACACCCAGCCCAGCCACTTGGCGCAGGCTCGACAAATCTTTCAGGCCGTGGGCGAAGTCGTAGACGTGCCTGAGTCGCTGATGGATGCCGTCACGGGGCTGTCTGGGTCTGGCCCGGGCTATGTGGCGCTGATTGTAGAAGCGCTGAGCGATGGCGGCGTGGCGGCTGGTCTGCCCAGGGCGATCGCCACTCAGCTTGCCATCCAGACCGTGCGCGGCACAGCCCAACTCCTGGCGGAAACCGGCCTCCACCCTGGCGAATTGAAGGATCGCGTCACCAGCCCCGGCGGGACGACCATTGCAGGCATCGCTGCCTTAGAACAAGCCGGGCTCCGCGCTGCCCTGATCGAAGCGGTCAAAGCCGCCGCCGGGCGATCGCGCGAATTAGGCGGCTAGGGTCTGCCAAATCGCCAGATGCGCTGCAAACCCTGCGGCCCCTTAATCCAAAATCCCCAATCCAAAATCAACCCTCCCTACAAGCCCTGAACCCCATCCACCAGACCCCGACAAACGCCCGTCAGGAAATCCAGATCGAGGGTTTCGGGGCGATCGCTGGCTTGGTGATAGTGGGGATTGCGCTGATCGGCGGTGTCGGTGAGCATCACAGCGGGATAGCCCAGATCCCAAAAGGGGGCGTGGTCGCTGCGGCGCAGGTCGGGCAGGGCGCTGGCGCGATTGGGGGCAGGAAACCAGTGGGCAGGCACTTGGCCGACCTGGCGCAGGCTGCGGCTGAGGCGCTGCATATCCAGGAAGGTTGTGGGACTTCCCACCAGCCCCAAGAAGTTGCCGTGGCTGGGATAGAGCTGATAGAAAAAATCGGCGGGATAGCGCTGTGAACCGGGCTGTGGGTCGCAATAGCCTAGCATTTCCAGCGACAGCATTAGCCGCAGCCGCTGCCCCTGGGCGTGGAACTGTTCGGCACAGTGGCGACTGCCCAATAGCCCAAATTCCTCCAGGTCAAAGGCGACCAGCCAGACGGGATGACGGGCGGGTTGAGCAAAGAGCGATCGCCCCAGTTCCAGCAGCACCGCCACCCCCGATGCATTGTCATCTGCCCCGGGCGAACCGGGTATTGCGTCGTAGTGTGCGCCAATTAGGATGGGTGGACGGGCCATCTGCTGTCCCGGCAACTTCAGCAGAAGATTGTGATGTGTTTGGCCGCGAATGGTGAACGGCTGCGTTTCGACTGCGCCAAATTGCGTCAGGAATGCTTGGATATATTGCTGGACGTAGAAATGTCCTTCGCTAGCAAGGTAAGGGTCGCGCTCTCGCGCAATGGCCTGCAAGTGTCCCCAAAGCCGACTTTTCAGGCTGGAATTGTCAGGATTCGCAAAGCCTGTTGTGTCAGTTGTCATCCGCCAAAGACCTCTAGCATTTCCTCACCCACGGATACATAATCTTGCCAGCCGTCGGCGGCGCGGGGATCTTTCACCTCATACACCGGAATGCCCGCTCGTGCTGCTTTTTGAAATGCCGCCAGCCGCCGCACGCCCGCCGCAAACACAGGCATTCCCGATTCTTGCAAGAGCGATCGCACGGTTTCCCCATCTCGGCTGGGCTTGGGCGGAATGATGTTGAGCATGATGCGATAGCGGTTTGCGCCGATGGTGTGCAGGCATTCCAGCGTCAGCACCAGCGCATCCATCGCCAGCACGTCGGGCGTAGTCGGCAAGATCAGCAGGTCGCAGCCGTCGGTCAGCAGTTCCAAATCGCGCTGCACGGGTCGCGCTTGGGTGTCAATCACCACATGGCTAAAGTTGCGGACTCGCTGGGGCGATCGCCACTCATCCACAACTTCGTAGGGCAAGCTGCCCCGCATGGCCCAGCCCGTAGCCGAGCGATTCGGATCGGCATCGATCAGCAGCGTTTCGCCCTGCGTCTGCAAAAACGCCGCCAAGTGGATCGCCGCAGTCGTTTTCCCCACGCCTCCTTTGAAACTGGCAACCGTGATAATCACCCGCGCGCTGAATCTTCCCCTGCCCTAGTACTGGAATTCTATCGCGCTGGGAGCAGGTTTTACAGCGAAGGGAAGGAGGCATGGAGTTAGGAAGATAGCCCTTGCATCACCATGCTCGATCGCCCCTGCCGCGATACGGCCGACCAGCACCGCGCGGGCCACCTGCCCACGGTGGACGGCCCGGGCCATTGCGAATCACAATCACTTCGCCGTTCTCGCGGGTAATCCGAAATGCGTCAAAGTCATAGTCATCGTACTCGCCTACAACCGTAACGCGCTCTCCCGGAGATAGATTGATCTGGTGATACCAGCGCGGCCCTGCGTCTACAATGATCTCGCCCGTGTTGTCTCGCAGCAAGAACTCGTTACCAACGATGCTTTGCACAGTTCCAGTAATCGTAATGCCCTGATGACGACGCAAATTGCCAATGGGGACGCTCTGGGCTGTGACCTGTGGGCTAATGCTGACCAAACTAGCCCCCACCACTAGAACCGGAGCAAGCTTCAGAAACAGATGCTTCATCATAGTGACTCCTGCGAGTGTACTTCTACTTGTGCAACCCCTGCCATACCTAAAGCAGTAGCTAAGCAGCGGTTGCATTTGCTTCCCCCTTGTGAGGATTTGCGCTTAATCTAACAAGGAATTATGACGGAATCATGACGGCTGTTTTCTAGCCTTGTCTCCTGCCCGTTGCCACAAGCCAACGTCTGAGTAAGGTAAGCTAGTTAAATTCAGCTTGGAAATGCGCGGCAGCGTCACCGTAAAGGTTGACCCTTTGCCAATCTCGCTGGTCACGGAAATTGTGCCGTGGTGGGCCTGCACGATTTGCTGGGCGATCGCCAACCCTAGTCCAAAGCCTCCTGTTTCTTGGAAGCGGGCACGGTCTTCGCGATAAAACTGCTCAAAGATATAGGGTAAGGACTCGGGGGCAATGCCAATCCCTGTATCAATCACCTCCAAAATTGCTGATTCCTCAGTTGTCCGCAGGCGAACTGTAATAGACCCACCTGCCGGTGTGTAGCGGCAGGCGTTGCTGAGTAAATTCGTGATTACTTGCTGAACTAGATCAAGATCGCCCCGCAGAATAACTGGATCATCCGGCAGGTCACTGGTGATCTGAAGATTGAGAGTTGTTTGGTATTGCAAATCGTTGAGGTGAGTAGCTAGGAGCGATCGCACGTCAAAGGGCTGGAGCGATTCCTCATCTAGCTTGCCTTCGTGCCGCGCCAGAAATAGCAAATCGTTTACTAAGGCACTCATCGACTTGGCTAACTGCACAATCTTTTCTAGCCGCTGGCGGGGCTGCGTTGAATCGCCGTCTCGAGCCATTAGCCCAACTTGGGCATTGCTGAGGATTGCTGCAATTGGAGCGCGGAGTTCGTGGGAGGCACTGGCTGTAAATCGTTCGAGGCGATCGCACGCTTGCTCAAGCTCGACATTAGTTGCTTGCAAGCAACCTTCTCGTGCTGCTAGCTCTCGGTTCAGATGAAGGAACAAGTGAATCGCAAAGCCGCCGCTAATAATGCCGACTAAAACGGAGATCAGCAATACAAATGTGTTAATCTGACGATAGCGGTCTAGCTGCCGTTGGCGATCGCGCAGAAGATTTTCTTCTTCAACTGCAAAAGCGTCAATCCTGTAGCGTGTGTTATCCATAAGTTCTTTCCCTTCCTCCAGCCACGCATAAAAATCCTCCAGTGAAGCAGCGGTTTGTCGAGGCGGTGGAGTGGTCTCCTGGATCTGGCGCTTGAGCCGCAGCTTATTTTCCAAGAGTTTTACACTCTCATCGACGTATCCTTTAATGATTGTCAGTCGCTGAGTTTGTTGGGGGTTATCACTAACTAAAGTTTCCAGCTTTTGTAAGGACTTAGGAATTTCGATCTGAGCAATATAGTACGGTTGTAAAAATTCCGAGCGATAGGTTAGCCCAAAGCCGCGTACTCCGGTCTCGGCATCGACTAAGTGATTGAGCAAGGCTTGGGTTTCTAAGCGTACCTTCTGCGTATGCTGTACCTGCGCTTCATGCTGGGCAATCCCATGATCCAGCCATGCCTGTATTCCAACGCAGCTTAGCAAGCACACGATGGGAATAGACATGATCATCGCGCCCCGATAGCTGGCTGGCGGTAATTTCTGGTTTTTTGCTGGCACACTAGAGTCGCTCATTGGCATCCTGGTTTGGGAATTTGCAGCCGATAGCCCACACCATAAATAGTCTCAATCCAGTCTTCAATGCCTAGCGACTTGAGGCGCTGTCGCAATCGTCGCACTTGGGTGCTTACAGCATTGCTTTCAGGTTGCTTATCCCATTCCCAAAGATTGGACTCAAGCTGGTCACGAGTACAAACCTGCCCAGGATGGCGCAAAAAGTATTCCAAAAGTTGAAACTCGCGGGCCGTGAGGACAACTTTGGCCTCACCTCGATGGGCAGTCATGGTGGCTAGATCTAGAATGAGGTCGCTCAAGGTTAGCCGATCGCCAATCCACAGAGGCGATCGCCGTCCCAGCGCCCGCACTCGCGCCAGCAGTTCTAGTACATCGACGGGCTTTACAAGATAATCATCAGCTCCAGCATCCAACCCTGCCACTTTATCAGCGGTGGTGTCTCGTGCCGTTAGCATAAGCACAGGCGCTCCTTGCCCCGACTGACGATATAGCTTGCACAGATCAATGCCGCTGATTTGGGGTAGTAGCCAGTCCAAAATCAGCAGGTCGTAGTCTTTGTCGCGGAGCAACCAGCGGGCCGTGTCCCCATCGGACACGCTATCCACCAAGTGCCCCATCTGAGACAGCGCAGCAACTAGCGGCTCTAGCTGCTCCTTGTCGTCCTCCACCAGCAAAATTCGCATTTCAGCTTGCAAGATTCAGGGCGATCGCACACCTCATCTCTAAAGTATTCTGCAAGTGTTGTAAATCGGCACCACAAGAAAATCTCAGCAGGGCGATCGCCCTCATCCACAACGTTTTAGGGCAAGCTACTCCGCTTGACCTAGCCCGTAGCCGAGCGATTCGGATCAGCGTCGATCGGCAGCGTTTCGCCCTGCGCCTGCAAAAACGCCGCCAAGTGGATCGCCGCAGTCGTTTTCCCCACGCCGCCTTTGGCTGTGCCAGAAGAAACCGAAGGGCGATCGCAGCCACAGGTCTTATTCGGAAGCCAAGTAAGTTCTGAAATAAGACAATGAGCAATCAGTTCAGATTCGGCCTGCGACGACAGCATTGAATACTAAGCTGCGCCATACTGATGGAAGCTTCCGCGGTTGCTTCCAAAGGCTATACAATCCTGAGTCTGCCCTCTAGGCTCATCAATCTCATCAATACTTAAAGAGTCCCGTGCCCTGCACCTTGTAGCCCGTCGGCTCGAGGATGGCGGCGGCTGCCTGTTTGCCGGAAATCGTTGCGCCTTCCATGCTGTCGATGTAGTCCTGCTGCGTGTAGCTGCCTGCCAGGAAGAAGTTTGGCACGGGGGTCTTTTGGGGCGGGCGGTAGGGGTCCATTCCCGGATTTTCGCGATAGAGCGACTGCGCCAGCTTTACCACATTAAACCAGGTCATGGTTAGGTCGCGGGAGGACGGGAAGAGATCGTGAAGCTGCTTTAGTGCGTGCTGAGCGATGTCTTCGTTGCTCATTTTGATGAACGGGTCGCCGGGGGTCAGCACGACCTGCATCAGCGAACCCTGGCCCTCTCGGTAATAGTCCTTGGGGCTAGTGAGCGCCAGGTCAGCAAAGCAGGAGAAATCCGCATCGGCACTGTAGAGCAAGTTGTCGAGTCCGGCGGCGTGGTCAAGCTGTTTGCGCTGTTCCGCGTCTTGCAGTTCTGTGACCCAGCCGTCGAAACGAAGCTGCACTGTCACCACAGGCACGGCTTCTAGCTTGTAGAGATTATCGAATTCGGGATACTTGCGCCACTCGGCGGGCAAGAGGCGCTGAATTCCGGGCACGTCGCAGGCAGCCAAGTAGACATCGGCTGTCACGATTTCTTCGGTGTCACCACTGGCGATCGCCAGCCCCGTCACCACCGTTTTGCCGTCCTGCTCCTCAAACAAAATTCGCCGCGTTTGCCGCCGGGTGTAAACCTGTGCGCCGCGCTCCTGGATGTATTTCAGAATCGGCTTGTGCAAATACTCATCGGGGGAACCCGCCAGCATATTCAGCCGCGAGGCTTCTGTCTTGGCTGCAAACATCATAAAGATGGTGAGCATACAGCGCGCGGAGATTTCCTCTGTGTTGATAAAGCCAAGGGCGAGGGCGATCGGGTCCCACATGCGTTCTAGGCTGTGCTGCGATCCGCCGTGGCTGCGAAACCAGTCGGCAAAGCTGATGGCATCGAGCGCTCGAATCCACTTCATGGCCAGGTCGTAGTTGACCAAGCCGGGGACGATGGGGCTGGTGCCGAGGGCGATCGCATTTTGCAGCTTGTCGAGCAGCGTCAGTTGCTCTGTGGTGAAAAATGCCTTCAGTCCGTGAAACGGTGCGCCCAGCAAAAAGCGAAAGTCCAGCTTGCCAATCTCGCCGCCGCGATTCACGAAGGTATGCACATGCTCCTTCGGCAGCAGCGCCTCAAACGCGCCCACCTTCTGCATTAGGGCAAACAGGTTGTTGTAATTGTTGAAAAAGACATGCAGCCCCATTTCGATATGGTTGCCGTCTGCGTCGATCCAGCTTCCCACCTTGCCGCCCACAAACGTCCGGGCTTCGTAGATCGACACCTCGTGGCCCGCGTCTACTAGTTCCACCGCCGCCGCCAGCCCAGCCAATCCTGCCCCAACGATTGCAACGCGCATTCTGCCAATCCCTTCAGACTTGCTTTAAGAATTTCTTTACATATTTTAACCCCCTAATAGGGACACATGAGCGCAGACCACCCGCCAACCCGCTGGCGTTCGGAGCCAGGCCTGGCTCTGGCGACCCGTTTTGCCAGAACTGGTGCGACGAAATTCGGTGTTGGCGGTGGCAAAATCGCTGCCATAGGTGGTGATGACGGTGTTGCGGAGGGCGCGGCGGAGGTCGCCCGTAGGACGGCTGGCGCGAAAGGCGGCGATCGCCTCATAGCTGTATAAATTCTCTGTCGCGCCATAGCGAATCGTGTGAGGACTTTGCCAGAACAGTTCATCCAGCGTCGCCACGTCGTTGTTCACCAAGGCCTGCTCGTAGCGTTCAAAGGCGGCCGTCACTTCCGCCACCACATCGGGTCGATTAATTTCCACGCTCGTTCTGTCAATCCTCCCTAGAAAAGATAGCTGTAAAAAATAGCTGTAAATTGGCTAGAAACCCTCCAAGCCCTCAGATTCAAAATTCAAAAACGCCAATCCAAAAACGCCACAGGACTGACGCACTTGCGATAAGTTTTCTGGGTTTTGGACGATTTCTCGCAGGCGCAGCCCGCGAGAAATCGTCCAACTGCGTAAGTCCTACGCCAATCCAAAATCCCAAATTACCCCTAGCTCCAATCTTCTCGTTGATTATTGCGCCCTTGATAAATCTGGCTGGTCTGGTGAATTTGCCGCGTTTTCTCAAACAGTTCCTCTTCCGTCAGCCCCCACTGTTGCAGAACTTTGTCCAGATCGGCCTGAATGTCTCTCGCACCCGGAAACCCGTTGTAGCGAATCCGCAGCCGGGCCAGTTCGCTGAGGTTATAGTCCGTTGGGTCGCCGGAGAGGAGCGCGTTGGTAATTTGGCGATCGCCGCTCCACTGGGGATGCTGCTGGTCTTGCTTTTCGGTCATGTGGTGTTCTGGACTTTCTGATCTCTTAACAACTCTCTTACAACATTAAGAGCCCCCTCTAGCATAAGGCTGCAACCGAGTTACAGCCCTTTTCTAGAGGGGGAAAAGCAGTTCGTTAGCGAGATAACAGGCTCAAAGATGACAGGCTCAGGGCCGATTGCTCACTTAGGCAGGACTCAGGCAGCCCACTTTTGCGCCACAACCTCGGCCAGGTCAACCACGCGCTGGCTATAGCCCCACTCATTGTCGTACCAGGCGATAACCTTCACCATGTCGCCGCCCAGCACCATCGTCAGCTTCGAGTCGATCACAGAGGAGAAGTCCGTGCCGCGATAGTCGCAGGACACCAGTTCTAGCTCACTGTAGCCCAGGATGCCCTTCAGGTTGCCCTCAGACGCATTCTTGAGCGCTTCGTTGACCTGTTCCGCAATCACCTGCTTCTCGACCTGCACCACAAAGTCCACCACGGAGACGTTGGGCGTGGGAACCCGCAGCGCAATCCCATTCAGCTTGCCCGCAACTTCAGGAATGACTAGAGCAACTGCCTTGGCTGCGCCTGTGCTGGTGGGGACGATGTTTAGCGCGGCGGCACGGGCCCGACGCACGTCACGGTGGCTGGCATCCAGCAAGCGCTGGTCGCCTGTATAGCTGTGGGTGGTGGTCATCGTGCCTTTGATGATGCCAAAGTTGTCGTTGATGACCTTCACAATAGGCGCAAGGCAGTTGGTGGTGCAGCTTGCGTTGCTGATGATCGTATGCTTGCTGTGGTCGTAATCTTTTTCATTGACACCGACCACAAAGGTGCCGTCGTCATTTTTCCCCGGCGCAGTGATGAGGACTTTCTTGGCTCCAGCTTCTAGGTGCTTGGAAGCGCCTTCGCGGCTCGTGAAAACACCCGTTGATTCAATGACGAGATCGATACCCCATTCACCCCAGGGCAAGTTGAGGGGGTTGCGATCAGAGACGCACTTAACGACCTTGCCATTTGCAGTAATGGTGTTTTCATCGGCGCTGATGTCTGCGTTTAGCTTGCCTAGCATTGAGTCATAGGTCAGCAGGTGCGCGTTAGTACGGGGGTCGGAGGTATCGTTAATGGCAACGATTTCAAAATCGCTGTGGGATCTCCCCAGCCAGCAGCGCATAAAGTTCCGCCCAATGCGCCCGAAGCCGTTAATTGCTACTCTAATCACTGCGTCTTGCCCTCTTTACACTAGATATTCGCCAATGTTGAAACAGATCATACACTTTTAAGAGTTCACCACTCAAGGAAATCAGGTCGAGCGCTAAGGCATCGAGGATCAAAACTCTTAAGCGGATCTGCGTCAGAAAACTGTCCTGACGACACTTAGTATAGGCATTTATACTTACCCTTTGCAAGGGCGAAACTTATCAGTTCTATAAGATTTTGGCCGATTCGCCTGGGATGCTGAGGTCGAGGAGGGGCTGGTGGCTGAGGCAGAGCCAGTGGGCGGTAAACAGATCGGGCGTTTGAACCGATAGGCTGGCGATCGCCCCTGCGGCCGGATAGGGCCAGAGCCGATCAAACACCACGCCCTCGTCGCTCAGCGCAACCTGTAATAAGTAGACAGCGGGGGGTGCATTCAGCCAGTCCAGCAGGCGAAAGGCAAGGGCATAGAGGGGCTGGCGCTGGCGATCGCTCAGGTGGTGGGGCTGGCGGTATTGCTCTGGGGTGTGGGCAGCGAGGGCGATCGCCTCGCCGTAGAGCGGCCCTTTAGCCGTGAGCGCAATGGGCAGCCAGAGCGAACCATCGCCGGGTTTCACGCCAAAGCGGTCTGCCACCGACTGGCGCAGGCTGTCTACCTGGGCACAGGCGCGAAACACTGATGCGCCTGGAAACGCCAGAGCCTCTGGCAGCGCCAGCGTCAGCGGGCAGAAAATGTCCTCTGGGGCTACGACGGGCGGCAGGTCGGCGGGCGCGACGACTCGAACGGTATCGGGGGTGGAGCTTGTAGGACACTGGGCGATCGCCTGCTTCAGTTGGGCGATCGCCTGCTCTGCAAATGGATTGGACTCTGCAACAATCCAGACCTGAGCCACTTAGGCACCGCCATAGGACGAAACCGACACGGGCACGGGCGCACCAGCACGCGGGAAGCTCGGCAGGTCGATCTGCGTGACGCGGCGGGTGCGAACGGCCAGGCGATAGCTGACGCTCTGCAACTCGGCGTGGAGGCGGCGGTTTTCCTGCTGAATTTGGGCCACCTTTTCCTTGATCGGCTGCAAGCGCTCCAGATATTTCTGACGGTAGATATGGGGCAGTTCCTGCACCACCTGCTCCAGCATCCGGGAACGGTCGGTCAGTTCCTGCACCGATTGGCGCAGTTGATAGACCTCGGTGTCGCGGCTGGCGATCTGCTCTTGATAGAACCCGACCTGCTGCTCGACGGCTTGAAGCTGCTCTCTCAGCACCCGCATCTCGTTTTGATGCCGCTCTGACAGCGCCGCCGAAGGAGCCTGATTGGACTGGCCTTTAACCAGTCGAAATAGCTCTTGCGACAACTGCTGCACAAGCTGGTCGCGCATCTGGAGTTCTTCGCGCAGGTGCGCGACTTCTGCCTGGAGTTCTGGGATGGTTAGAGAATGAGTCATATCACTCCGACTGGCGGTTCGGTGGATCTAGCAGGAACGGGAAAAGGGCTAAGGGTAAATTGTGGTAGAGGGGGAGTTTGGAGTTTAGATTTTGGATTTTGGGGATTGGCGAAATGGCTGAAGACTAGAGTTAGGAAGCGGCTTCGATGGGCTGGGGGAAGGACTCAGGGGGTAGGATGTCGGAATCGGAGTCGGAATGGGATTTATCTAAATGGGCTTCCCAGCGGCGGGGTGGCGAGGCTCGTCGGATTTCGCGCCAGATGGCGGTCGCAGCTAGCGCACCGTCTGCAACGGCGATCGCCACCTGGTTGATTCCCTCTTTTAGATCTCCCAGGGCAAAAATGCGAGGGTGAGACGTGCGGCACATCCCGTCAGTCACCAAGTTGTCGCCCTTCCATTCCAAGTCCAACCCTTGCAGATATTCGTTGAAATAGTGGGAACCCATTGCGACCAGACCCGTTTCCAGCGGGACCATAGAACCGTCGATCAGCTCAACGCCTGTCATCTCGTGATCATGACCGAGGAAGCGCTTAATCGGCAATTCTACTAGAGGATAGCCGTGATCGCGCAACTTTTTACGCATTTCTGCACTCACCTCAAACAAGCCCTGCGTAAACACGGTGATGTAGGGGGTAAACCAGTTCAGCACAAAGGCGGTGTTGATATTGCCTTCGGAGTTGACAAATAGCCCGCACCGTTTGTCCGCCATTTCGTAGCCGTCGCAAATCATGCAAACGTGCAGGTTATAGCCTGCGTAGTCGTACACGTTTTGCATGTTTTCCAGATGCGGCAAGTGGTCGATGATGCCGCTGGCGGCGATGACATACCTGCTCCGAAATACGGGATATACGCTGTCGGCCTTGCCGACTTTCACTTTCACCGCAAAGGTGTCGCCCTCGTCTTCGACCGATTCCACATAGCCGCGCAGATGGTCTGCACCGAGCGACAGTGCGTGATCTTGTCCCTGTTGCAGCAGGTCGCGGCCGGGTGTGTCGGGTGGTAGCCCCAGATAATTCCGCAAATCCTGCATCCAGAAGGAGCGGCCCCTGCCTTTTTCGACGACTAGACACGAGAGGCGATAGCGCTGAAGATAGATCGCTGCGGAAAGCCCCCCCGCGCCGCCGCCCACAATGATGACATCGTAAACGTGATTGAGGCGATCGCCCAGGTTCTTTTTACTCAGCTTCATGGCGTATTGGGGTACAAGATGGGCAGGGCGTTTAGCGGCTTGCAGTCCTGCATTTTGGCCACAGTCTAAGCCCAGCAAGACAAGCCTAGCAAGAATTTCAGGGATCGGTTGGAGATTCCCCCGTTTTTCGGATAGGCGGAGTATAATCCCTGCAACCCGACTTACTTTTTTTGCGGCGGAACCTGATGAATCCCCTGCTTGAACGGCTGAGGACGATGCCGATGCAAGTCCTTGTGTCTGAGATGACCGCGGG
The DNA here is from genome assembly GCF_013177315.1 of Thermoleptolyngbya sichuanensis A183. NCBI lineage: Bacteria > Bacillati > Cyanobacteriota > Cyanophyceae > Oculatellales > Oculatellaceae > Thermoleptolyngbya > Thermoleptolyngbya sichuanensis. The sequence goes on from NZ_CP053661.1 coordinate 595,897, forward strand.
ACTGTTGATGGGGCTGGTGCTAACTACGGATGCGATCGCCGTTGGGCTGATCTTGATGGCGGGCTTGCCCTCTGGGGCGCAGAGTGTTGGCATTTTGATGGCGCTCTTGAGTACGGCGGTAACGGGGGTGGTGGTAACGCTGGGCAGCAGGCTCCCGATTGCGGTTGTGGGCCCGTCTGTGGAGGCGGCGGCTATTCTGTCCGTCGCAGCAGGCGCAATCCATCGAGAACTATCGCAATCGGGAGCCAGTGGCTCTAGTCTGCCGACGGTGTGGGCGCTGGTGGGTCTGAGCAGTGTGCTGACAGGACTCGCGCTTTGGAGCATTGGTCGGTTTCGGTGGAGCCGATTTTTGCAATTTGTTCCCTATCCCGTTCTGGGTGGCTTTTTGGCAGGGATTGGCTGGCTGGTGGTGCAGGTGGGTTTTAGCCTAGTTGCCAACGGTGCAGAGGGGATGGATTTGGTGCATCAAGTCCTTCAGTCAGAGACTCTGCTCAAGCTATTGCCAGGGCTGGGGCTGATGGCTGTGCTGATGGCGTTGGAACGGTGGTTCGACCATTTTTTGGTGCTGCCGCTTTGTTTGTTGGGGGCGATCGCCCTCTCGCACGGGGTTCGGCTGGGGCTGGGCGTTCCTTTGGAAGCGGCGATCGCCGACGGTTGGTTTCTCTCTCCGCTCCGGGATAGCTTTGTGATCCAGAACGCCGAGGGAAATTTTCTCAGCCAGATCCATCTGCCGACCCTAATGCAACACAGTGGAGCGCTGGTCGGCATCGTGCTGCTGGTGCCGCTGGTGCTGATGTTTGAGGCGGTTGGCATTGAACTTGCGCTCAAGCAAGAAACCAACATTGACCAAACCTTGAAGGTCAACGGCATCGCCAATATGCTCATTGGGCTGGGTGGCGGATCGCTCTCGCATCTTGACCTGGCCAACACGCTGATTCATCAAAAAGCGGGCGCGACCTTGCGACTTGCGGGACTCGTTGCGGCGGGATGCATCCTGCTTGCCCTGCTGTCCAGAAATCTGCTGGCTTACCTGCCGACGTTTGTGGTCTTCTCGCTGACAGTTCTCGCTGGACTAGATTTATTAGTGGAATGGCTCTACCAAAGCTGGTTTCGCCTATCTCGAATGGAATACGGGCTGGTTTTTGGAATTTTTCTAGTCATTTCAGCAGTCGATTTTTTGCCGGGTATTGGCCTGGGCATTTTGGCGGCCTGCGTCGTCTTTGTCGTCAACTACAGCCGCGTTCAGGCAGAGCGCTATCGGCTTTCTGGCGCAGACCATCCCAGCAGCGTGCAGCGATCGCCCGTGCTTCAGCAAATCCTGCAAGCCGAAGGCAAACAGATCGAAATTTTGCGGCTCCAGGGATATCTGTTCTTTGGCACCACCACCCAACTGCTGTCGCAAGTGCGCCAACGCGCAGATGATCCTGACCTAATGCCGCTGCGATTTTTGGTGCTGGATTTTCGCCGGGTCAGCGGCATGGACTCCTCTGCGGTGCTGAGCTTTGTCAAGCTCCGGCAATTGGCAGTTCAGCACTCGTTTCAGTTGGTGTTTTCAGAGGTGCGATCGCCCCTAGAACGCCAACTCCGGCAGGGGGGGTGTTTAGAAGAAGAAGACTTGGTTTGTCATCTCTTTGCCGAACTCGATCGCGGCGTAGAATGGTGCGAAAATCAGATCCTGCTGACGATTCCTCTCCGAAGACAGCGATCGCTGCCGCTGGCGCTCCAGTTGCAAAATTGGTTTCCCCATCTCGATGACGCTTCGGCCCTGATGGATTACTTGGAAGAGATTTCCGGCGAGGTTGGCTATCTGCTATTTCGCCACGGCGATGCGCCAGATGGACTTTTCTTTATAGAAAGCGGGCAGATCAGCATCATTTTGGAACTGGCTGATGGCACTACCCAGCGGCTCCAGACCGTGGGCGCGGGAAATATTGTGGGAGAGCGATCGCTCTATGCCCGCATACCCCACACCAGTTCTGCGGTGGCTGAAAAGCCCTGCACGCTGTACTGGCTATCTGCCCAGGCACTTGGCCGGATGGAGAACGAAGCTCCGACGCTGGCGGCCGCGTTTCACCGATTTGTTCTCCATCGGCTCACGGAGCAGTTGATTCATCGCGAACAAACGCTGAAGCGGTTGCTAGAGGATGCCTAGCGCTAGAAATCAGGGAGCAGCACTTCAGACAGACCAAACTGACGCAGAGGAAGTCAGGGCGGACGGGCATTTTTAGCTTGCTGCAAGGGGCTTGCTCTAGGGCGTTAAAGCATCAATCCCTGCAAAGTGGCGAACTTCACAGGGATCATCTACAGCCAAATTTGCGCGTTGATTCAGCCTGGTGGAACCGCTAGGCAGGCTCCTTCGCAGCAGGCTCTTCAACGCGGATGGTGAGATAGCGGATTACATCTTCGCTGAGGCGCATGGCCCGCTCCATCGTGGCGACTGCATTGCCGCTGGCGACGTAGTTCATCTGGATATATACGCCTTCGCGATGCTTGCCGATGTCGTAGGCGAGGCGGCGCTTGCCCCGGTGCTGGGTGTCGATGTCAGTTGCGCCCTGGTCTTTCAGGATGGTTTGGTATTTGGCGATCGCCGCATCGGTCTGGTCATCCCCCAGGTCGGGCCGGAGGATGTACATCGTTTCGTAATTCATGGGTTTAAGGAGTCTCCTTGTGGACAGACGGCCTCTAGAGGCAGATGCGCTGAGCGAACGAACGTCAGGACGACGAACCTTAAAGAAACCCATGCCCGTGGCGATCGCCCTAGTGCTTCAGGCAGGTCTTGCCGGACAATGGGTAAGTCTACGCCTTGCGGACGCTCGTTCAATCGGGCATTCTGGCTTAGAAGCAAGGAAATAACATTCTATCACTCATTCCCTGGATTTCAGTTTTTGCTATGGCGCAGCGCTACGTTCGGGTTCAAACCACCTCCAGTCAGCTCTACTACGGCATTTTGCAGCTCAACCGCCAGGTGCAGGTGCTGGATGCGCCGCCGTGGCTGGAGGGGCAGTTGACCGATCTGCTGATTGAGCCGGATAGCTATCGGCTGTTGGCCCCCTGCGTGCCGTCAAAAATCATCGCCGTGGGCAAAAACTACGCCAAGCACGCTGCCGAAATGGGTACCGAAGCCCCGAAAGAGCCGCTGCTGTTTCTCAAGCCCTCAACGACGCTGATTGCAATGGGTGACCCAATCTTCTATCCGCCCCAGTCGGCGCGGGTGGACTATGAAGGCGAACTGGCGCTGGTGATTGGCGATCGCTGCTGTGATTGCTCCCCCGAAACTGCCCAGAACAAGATTTGGGGCTACACCATTGCCAACGATGTCACCGCCCGCGACTTGCAAAAAAAAGACGGTCAGTGGACTCGCGCCAAAGGCTTTGATACCTTTTGTCCGCTGGGCCCGTGGATCGTGCGAGAACTGAACCCCAGCGCCCGCCTGCAAACTTTTTTGAACGATAGCCCCAAGCCTGTGCAGTCGGCGCTGATTAGCGAAATGACCTTTGCGCCAGAGGTGCTGGTGTCCTACATCAGCCAAGTAATGACGCTGCTGCCGGGGGACGTGGTGCTGACGGGCACGCCGGAAGGGATTGGGCCTGTGCAAGTGGGCGATCGCATTCGGGTGGAAATCGAAGGCATTGGCGCACTAGAAAACACAATTGCCGCCAGAAATGCAGAATCAGTGGCGATCGCCTGACCCCCGCTGGCTCAACTGCCCTCAATTCTTAGCAATTTTTCAATAATGATCTAGGCTAGCCCGCTGACAGCAAGCTGGTGCGGAGATTTAGTACACATGCATTTTTGCCGCGTCAGAAATCGTCGGAATCTCGGCATAGCGGCCCAGCGCCGACTGCACAATCGCATAAATGCAGAGGATAAATGCCCCCAAAAACAGCGCCGTAAAGAGGCTCTGCACAAACAGCGGCGGTAGCACCTCGGAAATTGGACTGATCACCAGCGCAAACAGGCTCAGCGCAATGCCAATCAGGATAGATTGCATCGTGTTGAACCGGATGAAATGAGAAATGCTTTCGTTGCGGACGACCAGAAAATACAGCGCCAGGAAGACCAGAAATCCACCAATGCCAAACCCGCCAAACGAAAAGATGCCCGTTACCAGACTATAGACAAAGGCGAAGGGAGCCAGCGGCAGCAGCAGCGGTTGCAGCATCGGAAACTCCCTCAGTAGCCCCACCCCAAAGGGTAGCGCCTCCAGCATCGGCAGGATGTAGGGAAGGCAGGCAAACAGGCGATCGAGCGGGCCAGCAGAGGATGTGCGCCAGGACATAGGTTGAACTCTCCGATGGTCGTCTGTGACGGGTGACTCGCGATGGGTGACTCGCGATGGGTATCTGTATTAGGCGTATGCAACGGGCACTGGTAAAACACTGCCTAAAACATTGCCCAGACTCTAGCGATGGAAGCTGTAGGGCAATGGGAACTACTCCAGTGTAAGGCACACGCCTAAAATCGCGCAGCTTGGGGTGAATCATGCAATTTACTCGCGCCGCCTACCCGACGTAACCTGTGTCCGCCCCGTTTCGATGAGCCGCTTAGCTGCTGGTGGATGCGGTGGCCGCCTTATAAGCAATCCAGCCGCCGTAGTGCGACACGTCTTCCCAGCCGTACTGTTCTACTAGTTCTCTGGGGTAGAGGAAGGCAGTCACTACGCTGCCGTCTTCCAGGTACACGTCTTTGGGGTGCATATTGGGCGGCTCGTTGCTGGCCAGGTAGTCGAACTGTTCGGCCGTCATCTCGTACACTTCGCCCGGAATCGAGATGCCGCCCTCTTCGACGGGATAAATGCCAGGATGCCAGCCGTTTTGCACCGAATGCAGGCGATACATGGGTTTGGTTTTGGCTTCCCGCACAAACGTAGCGGATTGCAGGTTGCCGTGGTCGGGCTGGCCGCGCAGAGCAGAGCCGCAGATAAAGACGTGGCGAGTCGTGGCTTCGGTCATATCAGTTGGATAGAACGTGAATGGAACGTGGATGGAACAATGGATGGATAGAACAAAATCTCACATCATCTCATCATGGCATTATCGTGCTGTCCCTTATCACTTCATCCGTCTACGCCGTGCTGCAAGTTCTCTACTTCTTGTGTCACGCGGGCTTGGCTGGCGATTAGGTGCGTCCGAATGGCAGCAACGGCGGCGGTGATGTCGGCCTCAGAGCGCGATCGCCAGCCCGTCTGAATCGTCTCGAAGATCTGCCGATGCTCCTGCCGAATTTCCAGTACGCGGGGATTGCGGCGCGTCGTTTGCACCCGCAGTAGCGCCATCTTGTCAAACACCTGATCCAGCAGCGACACCAGCCAGCGATTGCCAGAGCTTTCGGCAATCAGCCGATGAAACCGATAGTCCAGATCGAGCATTTCGGGGCTGTATTCGGTCTGGGACTTGCTCAGGGTTTCGGACTGGGCCACCAACTGTTCGAGCGATCGCACTTGCTCTGGTGTGGCGTGTTGGCAGGCTCTCTGCACGGCAAACTGCTCCAGCGCCAGCCGACAGTCATAAAGCTGAATTACGTCTTCGACCGATAGCGAGGCCACCCGCAGCCCACCGCTGCTGTCGGCCGTCACCAGCGTGTCCCGCTGAAGCTGACGCATCGCCTCGCGAATCGGCGTGCGGCTGACCTGGAGTCGCTCGGCAAGCTGCGTTTCTACTAGCCGCTGCCCAGGAGCCAGATCTCCAGACAAGATGCTGGCCCGCAGCGCTTCGTAGGTCTGCTCGTAGAGGGATTTACTACGTTGAACCGAAAGGGAAGAGAGAGTCAAAACGAGAAGATCCTTCGCGTTAAATCAGTAAATAAGTAATGAGTAAATAGTCGAATGTTGAATTAAGTTCAGAATTTAGGCTACTTCGCCCAGATGCAGCTTACAGCAGCCCTACTCAAAACTACCCTGATTGAGAGCTAATTTGTAAAGGAGCCTGAAAGCCTTGTTAATCAAGGATTTCCGAGAAACCGCTTTTCCTGGGCAAACATGACCTCAAAGCCACACATGCCAAGAGTTTCAGGCTTCTTAAGATTTGCTTCGTAAATTAGCTCTGAGGAAAGGACGGATGAAGAAGAAGCTTAGAGATTGCAAGTTTAAGCAACCTTTAGGATGGCAATGACATAGACCTCAGGGTCGTCTAAACCATGTGCCCTGTATGCAGTGTACACGCAGGCTCGATTTGCATCCAGCGTCCCGCAGAGTTGGGGACGTGTCTAACCCTTCACTAGCCCATCCCCAAACTCTGACATCTAACTGCAAAATTCTTGTAACGTGGTAAGGAGTAATCCAGCCAAATTCTGCGCCAGTCATGACTGCGACTATCCCCAACTTGCCCAGCCAATACGACGCTGCGATCGCCGAACCCAAATGGCAACGATATTGGGAAGAGCGGCAAGTTTTTAAGGCAGACCCCAACGCTCCGGGCGAGCCATACTGCATTGTGATTCCGCCGCCCAACGTGACGGGCAGCCTGCACATGGGCCATGCGTTTGAACACGCGCTGATCGATGTGCTGGTGCGCTATCACCGCATGATCGGTCGCAACACACTCTGGCTCCCTGGCACCGATCACGCCAGCATCGCCGTGCAAACGCTTTTGGAAAAGGAACTGCGACAGCAGGGCAAAACCCGCTACGATGTGGGGCGCGAGGCGTTCCTCAAACGCGCCTGGGAATGGAAAGAAGAATCCGGCGGCACCATCGTCGGACAACTTCGCCGCCTGGGGCTGTCGGTAGACTGGAGCCGCGAGCGCTTCACGATGGATGAGGGTCTGTCTAGGGCGGTGCTGCATTCCTTTAAGCAGCTTTATGACGAGGGCTTGATCTATCGCGGGCAGTATATGGTGAACTGGTGCCCCGCCAGCCAGTCTGCGGTGTCGGATCTGGAGGTGGAAAACCAGGAAGTGAACGGCCACCTCTGGCACTTCCGCTATCCGCTGACGGATGGGTCTGGCTTTGTCGAAGTCGCGACGACGCGCCCAGAGACGATGCTGGGTGATACGGCTGTGGCGGTGAATCCAGGAGACACGCGCTATCAGCATCTCCTTGGCAAGACGATTCGCCTGCCCATCACCGGACGCGAAATTCCCATCATCGCCGACGACTACGTGGATGCCAGCTTTGGCACCGGTGCGGTGAAGATTACGCCCGCCCACGACCCCAACGACTTTGAAATGGGCAAGCGCCACAACCTGCCGTTCATCAACGTGATGAACAAAGACGGCACGATGAACGAAGTCGCCGGGCCGTTCCAGGGCCTCGACCGCTTCGAGGCCCGCAAGCAGGTGGTGCAGCGGCTCCAAGACGAGGGTTTCCTGGTCAAGGTTGAGGACTACAAGACCACCGTGCCCTACAGCGATCGCGGCAAAGTGCCCATCGAGCCGCTGCTTTCGACCCAGTGGTTTGTGAAAATTCGCCCCTTGGCCGATGCAGCGCTGGATCGCCTGGATAACTATAACGAACCGGAATTTATCCCCGAACGCTGGAAGAAGGTCTATCGCGACTGGCTGGTGAGCCTGCGCGACTGGTGCATCTCGCGGCAGCTTTGGTGGGGCCATCAGATTCCTGCCTACTACGCCGTCAGCGAGACGGGCGGCGAAATTACGGACGATACGCCCTTTGTGGTGGCGATGTCGGAAGATGAAGCGCGATCGCACCTGTTGGCCCGCTACGGCGATAGTGTGCAGATTCAGCAAGATCCCGACGTACTCGACACTTGGTTCTCTTCAGGACTCTGGCCCTTTTCTACGATGGGCTGGCCGGATCAGACAACTGACCTGGCGACCTACTATCCCACGACAACGCTCGTCACAGGGTTCGACATTATCTTTTTCTGGGTCGCCCGTATGACCATGATGGCGCAGCACTTTACGGGCAAAATGCCGTTCCAGTATGTCTACATTCACGGTCTGGTGCGGGACGAAAACAACAAGAAAATGTCGAAGTCGGCCAACAACGGCATCGACCCACTGCTGCTCATTAACAAGTACGGCACCGACGCACTGCGCTACACGCTGGTTAAAGAGGTTGTGGGTGCGGGGCAAGACATTCGCCTGGAATATAACCGCAAGACCGATGAATCGCCCTCAGTGGAGGCCTCGCGCAACTTTACCAACAAGCTGTGGAATGCCTCTCGGTTCGTGATGATGAACCTGGACGGACAGACCCCCGCGCAACTGGGAGAACCGGGATCAGAAGGGCTGGAGATGAGCGATCGCTGGATTCTCTCCCGCTATCACCAGACGATTCAGCAGACCCGCCACCAGATTGATAACTTCGGCCTAGGCGAAGCGGCGAAGGGGCTGTACGAGTTCATCTGGGGTGACTTTTGCGACTGGTATATTGAGCTAGTCAAATCGCGGCTTCAGGATACCAGCGCGGGCGATCGCCGTCGTGCAGCTCAGCAAACCCTGGCCACGGTGCTAGAGGGGACGCTGCGCCTGCTGCACCCGTTTATGCCGCATGTTACCGAGGAAATTTGGCATACGCTGACGCAAACGGGCGAAGAGGCAACTTTGGCGCTCCAGCCCTATCCCGTAGCCGATCCCCAGCGCATCAACTCTAATTTGGAGGATCAGTTTGGGCTAATCTTCGACACCATTCGCACGGTGCGGAACCTGCGGGCCGAGGCAGACATCAAACCGGGCGTGAAGATTCGCACCGTCCTGCAAACGGACAACGCCCAGGAACGAGCCATTCTCACTGCGGGGCAGACCTATATTAAAGATTTGGCAAAGATTGAGAGCCTGTCTATTCCAGAACCCGTGTCTGTGCCGACTACGCCCAGCGACTCGCTGCCTGCACCCAACGAGTTTGAGGCAGAGGCACTGCACCTGGCTCAAGAAGCCGCCGAAGCTGCCTACAAAGCGGTCGAAGGTGTGAACTTTGGCTCTCTGGAGCGCTATCGCAAGCTGATTGTAACGCTGGGCCTGGTGGTGGCGCTGGTGCTAGTGTCGCGGACGCTGCTGGCGACGGTGCATTCGCTGAATGGGCTGATTTTGGTCACGCCGCTGCTGAAACTGCTGGGCTTTGGATACACGATCTGGTTTGCCATCCGCTATCTCTCGACTTCTCAGAAGCGCCGTGAGTTTGGGGAGTTGGTCAATCGAGTGGTGACGGATATTCTGGGCGAAGCGTCGCCTTCTGATGCCAGGCCGACGATGCCCAAAATTCCGTCGCCGCAATCGACAAAGCCTTTGCCTGTGCCCCAAGTGCAGGAAGTGCCGACTCCGCCTGGGGGAACGCCGCAGGCGATGGTGGGCGTGGTGCGGACGGTGCAGGTGTCGGTGCCGCTGGCGGGTGTGGTGGACGTTGCTGCCCTGCGAGCTAAGCTGGAGAAGAATCTGGCCAAGACCACGGCAGAAGCCGAGAGCCTGCGATCGCGCTTGAGTAATGCCAATTTTGTCGATCGCGCTCCGGCAGAGGTGGTTCAGGGGGTGCGGGATGCTTTGGCAGAGGCGGAAACACAGGCTGCTATTCTGCGCGATCGCCTCTCCCGACTTTAGGACTCTCCCGAGTTTGGGCTAGAGTCCTGACGGGGTGCCTATGGGTTTGCATCTAGGGGTGATGTTGACTTTGCTATCGCAATTTACTAGATGCACTCTCCGTGGACTCATACGTTGACTCATACGTTGATAGTTTTGGTAGTCTTTGACACTATCTACTGTGACAGTTCAGAATCTTCATGCAATTCGGCTGCGATCGCCTTAGACTCTGAACGGGGCCAGCGGTATACTTAACTCTTAAGGATTCACAAATCTTCTCAATCACGGCTCGATTCTGATGCTCTACCTGGCTCAGGTGACAACGCGAGATTCTGAAGGGAAGGCGGGACTAAAGTTGCTTGCCCAAAAGCGTGCTGACTACGTATGGGCAGTTTGTGAGTCTGGAGATATTGTGTGGGCCGAGGCATCCGAACATTATGCAACAGGCATGTTGGTTCTCGTGGAGCTAAGCAGCTCGATGAAGATCAAGCAGTTGCAAGATGCAAAAGATTGGGTGTTGGAAATTGTGCAGGATTATCTGACCGCCGGGGTTTCACCCGCGCTGCTCCACGAAGAAGCGCAGAGGGCTGAGCAGTGGCGGCAATCCTACACCATGAAAGAGCAGGAGATTGGACGGCGGGCGCTAGAGGTTGAGGCCTGGCGGGATCAGATCCAGGAGCTGGAGGAAAATCTAAAGCGCGAAAAAAAGCAGATTGAGATGATGGCAAATGCGCTACGCCTCAATGCAGACCCCAGCGCAGGTTCTCATGCTGAAGAAACTATTGCGGCTGCTCCTGTAAAACACAACCACAGCGCGGGCAAAGATGCCTCATTGCAAAGCCCTTCAGAAGAGTCTCAGCCTGTCTAGAATTCCTGGTTTGCTTGGCAGACAGAGCCACTGATCGCCAGTCCTCAGGGCGTTTTGACCCTTTCGCTGAGGGCGATCGCTGGGTCTGGCAGGGTATCTGCGGCTGGGAATAGAATTCGCTCAATGCGGTCTAGGGCTAGACCCAGATCATCGTTGACGACCTGCACATCAAACTCGTCAGCCGCATTGATTTCGGCGCGGGCCCGCTCCAGCCGACGGGCGATCGCCTCTTCCGAATCTTGCCCCCGACCCCGCAGGCGATGCTCTAGCTCATGCAGCGAAGGCGGCAGCACAAAAATCCGCAGCGCCTCCGGGAAGGTGTCCCGAATTTGCCGTGCCCCTTCTAGCTCAATTTCTAAAATGACCCACTTCCCCTCTTGAACTGCTGCCTCCACAGGACGACGGGGCGTGCCGTAGCAGTTGCCTGCAAACTCAGCCCACTCCAACAGTTCCCCCTGGTCAACTAGCGCCTGAAACTCGGCACGACTCAGAAAAAGGTAGTGCTGACCATCGACCTCTCCGGGACGCGGCGCACGAGTCGTCGCTGAGATCGAGAGATAAAGCTCAGGATGCCGTGTCATCAAGGCTTTCAAGAGCGTGCCCTTGCCAACCCCGCTCGGCCCAGTTAGGACAATTAGCCTGCCACTTGACCAACGCTCTTGCATATAACAACTGCAACCAAAATCTTTAGGATCTTCATTCTATATGCAGTTGAAGATCTGATCCGTCTTGATATCAGCCGCCTCTTGCGCTGCGTCTGTTCGGGGTGGAGCTAGTCATCTCGGGGTGGAGCTAGTCATCACTGTTGTCTTTGCTCACCATGAAGCGGTTGGCGACTGTTTCGGGCTGAATCGCTGACAACACCACATGTCCAGAATCGGTCACAATGACAGCACGAGTGCGACGACCATAGGTGGCATCAATTAACTGTCCGCGATCGCGGGCATCGCTGATGATACGCTTGATGGGGGCTGATTCGGGGCTGACAATGGCAATCACCCGATTTGCAGACACGATATTCCCGAAGCCGATATTGATGAGCCGGATGTCCATACAAATCCATGCGGAATAGAAAGTGAGCAGAACTGATGCGTGAAATCTGGATACCACCCCAAAGCAGGCGGCACCTTGGCCGCTTGGCAAAGAGCAGTACGTCTAGTGACTTTCAAATAGTTCTTGGTTTTAGTGATGCACTCGGTAGAAATCCTCAAAGTGCTTGGTTCTAGAGGTTACAGTTGTCACCCCAGATTCAAAGTCAATGGTAATCATTCTGACCAATAATAGGATGTTTTACGTATATATTTTCAATTTGTTAAAACCAAATCTGGTGGTACTTTTCCGTAATTTTGTAGCTCAGGGCCTACCTGTGATTTCTGTGTAGCACGAACCTTGACTTACCCTGCTTCACCCAATTGGGTGAGTTTTTTTGCAACAGTGTGAATGTTAGAGAAAAATCCGCCAACTATGCTAAGAAAATCCGCCATTGCTAAGAAAATCTAGTATTTCTTCATATAAAAAATAGATTTCAGGAATTCGGTGAATGCGGATCTTCATAGAAAGAAAAGAAGTAGATCTCCAGAAAATCTGTGCAACCCGTTGATTACACGACTCTGATGGCGACCTGCGCTGAACTGCGAGTGACCTGGCTCCCGGCTCGGCTGGAGCAGGTTGTGCAGCGCGATCGCCACACGATTGCCCTCTGCCTCCGCACGCTCGATCGGCGCGGCTGGCTTACGCTCTCCTGGCATCCGCAAGCGGCCAGAGTGTGCATCGACCCGCCGCCGCCCAAAGGCCCCGACACCTTCACCTTTAGTCAACAACTGCGGCATCAGCTTAGCGGACTGGCGCTGGTTGCGATAGAGGCGATCGCCCCCTGGGAGCGGGTGCTAGATTTTCAGTTTGCTCGACGACCCGGCGACCCTGCTCTATGGCATCTCTATGTGGAGATCATGGGCAAATACAGCAACGTAGTGTTAACAAATGCTGACAATCAAATCGTTACCGTGGCGCATCAGGTCAGCGCTCAGCAGTCCAGCGTGCGCCCGGTGCTGACGGGACAGCCCTACGAGTTTCCCCCCGGCTTGACCGAATCGATGCCCAGCCTAGAGGAGCCGCTCGATCGCTGGCAGGAGCGGGTGGCGCTGATTCCTGGCCCGCTCAAGCGCAACTTGCTGAAGGCCTATCGCGGGCTGAGTTCGGCGCTGGTGCTGCGGCTGATTGCGGCGGCAGGACTCGATCCGGAGCGCCAGACAGATTCGCTGAGTCTGGCGGAGTGGGAACGGTTGGGCGATCGCTGGCGGGCGTGGCTGACGGCGCTGCGAACCGAGCAGTTTTCCCCCGGCTGGCTGTCCGATGGCTACACCGTGCTGGGCTGGGACGATGCGCTTCCGGCTGAGTCAGTACAAGCGCTGCTCAGCCGCTATTACACCGACGAGCTAAACCGCCAGGTCTTCTCGCAACTCCGCCACCAGCTCAACCAGCGGCTGACCCATCTGCTCAACAAGCTCTACGCCAAAGCCGAAGATTTCCAGACCCGGCTGGCCCAGTCCAACGAGGCCGATCGCTATCGGGCGCAGGCGGATTTGCTCATGGCGCACCTGCACGAATGGCAGCCGGGGCTAAAATCCATTGAGCTAGCGGACTTTGAGACGGGCGAACCTGTCAACATTGCCCTTGATCCTGAAAAGAACGCCGTGCAGAATGCCCAGGCGCTTTACAAGCGACACCAAAAATTGCGGCGATCACGCCAGGCTCTTGAACCGCTGCTGGCCGAGGTGCAGGCAGAAATCACCTACCTGGAACAGGTGCAGGTTGCCGTCCTGCAAGTAGACACCTACACCCTGCCAGACGACCTAGACGCGCTCGAAGATATTCGCAATGAGCTCATCCAGCAGCGCTATCTCGATGACCCCGACCAGCGCTATCGAGGAACTGCGGCAACCAACATGAACTTCCGCCGCTACACCACACCCAGCGGCTTTGAGGTGCTGATCGGGCGCAACAATCACCAGAACGACCAGCTAATCTCGCGCACCGCGACCGACTACGATCTCTGGTTTCACAGTCAGGAAATTCCGGGGAGCCATGTCCTGCTGCGGCTTCCGGCGGGCGTAGTGCCAGAGGATGCCGACCTGCAATTTACGGCTGACTTGGCTGCTTACCACAGCCGCGCTGCCCAAAGTGAGCAGGTTCCCGTCGTCTACACGGAGCCGCGTCATGTGTATAAACCCAAGGGCGCACGACCCGGCACAGTGATCTACAAACAGGAGCGGGTGATTTGGGGACAGCCGCAGCGGGCTAGGCGTTGGCTGGAGTCTGCTGCCAGTTCTGCTCCCGTCTCTACGCCGGAACCCGTTGCGCCATGAGTCGTGTCGCAGGCTTGGTGATCTTGTTGCTCAGCGGGGTGGGGTTGTTTCTCAGCCTGTGGACGGTCGTGCCTGCGCCGACTTTTGCGCTGCTGCCGCTGGGGGTGGGAGCGCCGGAAATCAGCCCGCTTTTGATGCTGGTGAATGGGCAGGTGGGGCTGGATGCAGTCGTTCTCTTTTCCGCCAGCCGTCGTCCTGCGGCTCGGCGCATGGCCCGCAGCGCGATCGCCCTCAGCCTAGTTGCCCTCCTGCTCAGCAGCCTGCCGCTGTTGCAACTGCGGGGCACGGTGCAGCAGGTAGACCAGGCGATGCGAGCAGCCCTGGGAGACTCCTACGATCTGTCCCCAAATGCATCCCGACGCGGGCGATCGCGCCCATTTGTGTTTTCTGACCTGCTCTTGGGCATTCCGATTCCGGCGGACGTTTCTGCTGAATCCATCGAGTATGCTGCTGCGGATGGCACGCCGCTGCGCCTGGTGAAGTATCAGCCTGTGGTGCGGCCACCGGAGCCGATGGGGGCCATCGTTGCGCTCTATGGCGGTGCGTGGCACACGGGGGATGCTGACGATAATGCCCATTTCAACCAATACTTGGCGGCGCGGGGCTATACGGTGATCGCGCTGGACTATCGCCACGCGCCGGAGCATCCCTTCCCGGCGCAGCTTCAGGATGTGCAGCAGGGGCTACAACTGATTCGCCAGCGGGCCGCAGCGTGGGGAATTGCGGGCGATCGCCTTGCTCTGCTTGGCTGGTCGGCAGGCGCACACCTGGCCAGCCTGGTCGCCTTCCAGCCCGGTGCCGTGCCCGTGCGGGGAATCGTCGGCTACTACGGCCCGGTAGACCTAGCGGAGGGTTATCGCAATCCGCCGCGCCCCGACCCCATCAACACCCGCGCTTTGCTAGAAGACTTCCTGAGCGGCACGCCAGACACCCGACCCGCCGAATATCGCGCCGCCTCGCCGATTACTTATGTGCGCCCCGGTCTGCCGCCTGTGCTGCTGATCTACGGCGATCGCGACCATGTGGTCAAGCCGGAATTCGGCCAGCAGCTTTACCAAGCACTCCGCGCCAATGGCAACACCGCCGCCCTGATCCGCCTGCCCTGGGCAGAACACGCCTTCGATGTGATTTTTCGGGGCATTGGTGGCCAGATTGCGCTCTACCATGTGGAGCGGTTTTTGGATTGGGCGATCGCCCAGTAGAAGGATTTTGGATTGGGACTTTTAGAGTTTGGATTGGGGCTTGTGCAAAAGATTTTGGATTGGGACTTTTAGATTTTGCATTGGGGCTTGTGCATTTGGAGGATTGCTCTGGGCGCAGCCCGCGAGAAATCCTCCAAGATTCAGAAAAATCATTGCAGGCGGGTCAGTCCTGGGGGACTTTGGATGGGGGATTTTGGAGGCGGGATTGGAATCGCGGCACGGGGTTTTGGCAGGGGCCTCAATCGGCGATCGCCAGCGCGATCTTTCCAAGGCAGGAACCTGCTTCCAGCAGCCGATGCGCCGCTGCTGCCTCTGCCAGCGGAACCGTGTGGCTGAGGATGATGCGGAGCTTGCCCTGGTCAATCCACTGGGCGCAGCGGTGCAAAATCTCTGACTGGTGCGCTTGGGCAGAGTCCAAGCCCTGGAGCATGGGGGTGAGCATGAGTTCAAAGCTGACCCGCAAGTTGCGATCGCGGGCCGTCTTCCAATCCGTCTGCGGATCGGGCGCAAGGAGCGATACCACATCGCCATACACCCGCGTCATCGCGAAGCACTGCGACAGCACACCGCCGCCCACCGTATCAAAGCTAACATCCACCCCAGCGCCCTGGGTCAGCGCCATCACTTCAGCCACAGGATCGGTGGTTCGATAATCGATCGTGGCGGCGGCTCCCAGATCTCGCGCCAGTGCCGACTTTTCCTCAGTGCTAACGGTGGTGTAAACCTGCGCCCCCATCAGCCGCGCCAGTTGAATCGCCACATGCCCCACGCCGCCCGCGCCCGCCTGCACCATCACCGTCTGCCCCGCCTGGAGCCGAGCGCGATCGCACAAGGCTTCCCAAGCGGTAATCAAGACCAACGGCGCAGCAGCCGCTTCGGCAAAGCTCAGCGTGGCGGGCTTGGGCGCAACACAGCGTTCTTCTACCACGGCAAATTCTGCGTAGGTTCCCGGCGCTCCGCCCAGCCCGCCCTGGCAAAAATACACCGCCTCACCAATATGAAACTGTTTCACCTGAGCGCCAACTGCCTCAACGACCCCCGCCCCGTCGCAGCCTAAAATTGCAGGCATCTGATCCGGGTAAAACGTGCCGCGCTTCCGCAGCTTTGTGTCAATCGGGTTCACGCCTGCCGCCTTCAGGCGCACCAGCAGCGCAGTATCGCTCGTCAGGCGGGGTTCAGGAACGTCGCGCAGTTGCAGCACCTCCGGCACACCTGGCGCAGTCATCAGTACAGCTTTCATCCGGGTTTTCTCCTCTCTAGCCCGACCCATCCCCTGATAAATCAGAGGTTCAGCAGCCTGTGAACTGGACGTAAAGTTTCAGTCCAGCCTGCTCCGAATTGTAAGGCCGCAGGCTGAAACCACACCCGCTGCTGAGTCAGCAAGTTACACTAGTGCTATCCAAAGATCCTGTGTTCTGGCACGACTGAAAGCTTAAGGTATGCGTGATTCTCGACCCCGCCCGCTGACCCCAAACACTTCCCTACCCCGCACCCGCACTACTCGAACTGTCCGTACCGCGGCGACAGGTGCAGTGGCAGCGGTCTGGCTGGCGCTGCAAGCCGTGCTGGTCGCTCCGCCCGCTCTGTCGCAAACCAGCACGGCCCGTTCCCCGGAACGCCTCAGCTACACGGGGCTGATAGAAAAAATTGAAGCAGGGCAGGTGTCTAGGATCGAGGTCGATTCTGCGCGGGGTGTGGCGCAGGTTTACCTGAAGGATCGCAGCAATACGCCACAGGAAGTCATTCTCTTCAGCAATCCAGGCGATAACCAGGCGCTATTTGAAACGGCGCGAGATAACAAAGTCGATGTTGCGGCCCAGTCTTCGGCAGACAGCAATGCGGTGTCTTGGTTTATTACCAATGCGCTGCTGGCGTTTCTGCTGATTGCGGGGCTGCTGATGATTTTGCGCCGCTCTGGCAATGCCTCTGGTCAGGCAATGAATTTTGGCAAGTCTCGCGCCCGCTTCATGATGGAAGCCAAGACGGGCGTGACGTTCGACAACGTAGCGGGCATCGAAGAGGCCAAGGAAGAACTGCAAGAAGTGGTGACCTTCCTGAAGAAGCCGGAACGCTTTACCGCTGTGGGGGCGAAGATTCCCAAGGGCGTGCTGCTGGTGGGGCCGCCGGGGACTGGGAAAACGCTGATGGCCAAGGCGATCGCCGGAGAAGCAGGCGTTCCCTTCTTCAGCATTTCTGGCTCAGAATTTGTGGAAATGTTTGTGGGGGTGGGTGCATCCCGTGTCCGCGACTTGTTCAAAAAAGCCAAGGAAAACGCGCCCTGCATCATCTTTATCGACGAGATCGACGCAGTAGGTCGGCAGCGCGGCGCGGGCATCGGCGGCGGCAACGACGAGCGGGAGCAAACCCTGAACCAGTTGCTCACCGAGATGGATGGCTTTGAGGGCAACACGGGCATCATCATCATCGCCGCCACAAACCGTCCTGACGTGCTGGATTCTGCGCTGCTGCGGCCGGGCCGCTTTGACCGACAGGTGCAGGTCGATTTGCCCGGATACAACGGTCGGTTAGGCATTCTGGAAGTCCACGCCCGCGACAAGAAGCTGTCGCCGGAGGTATCGCTAGAGGCGATCGCCCGCCGCACGCCAGGGTTCTCTGGGGCCGACCTGGCAAACCTGCTGAACGAAGCCGCCATCCTCACCGCCCGTCGCCGCAAGGAAGAAATCACGGCGCTGGAAATCGACGATGCCATCGACCGCATCACCACGGGCATGACGCTAACGCCGCTGCTCGACAGCAAGAAAAAGCGGCTGATTGCGTATCACGAGGTCGGCCATGCGCTGCTGATGACCCTGCTGAAAAACTCCGATCCGTTGAACAAAGTGACCATCATCCCCCGCTCCGGCGGCGTGGGCGGCTTTGCCCAGCAGACCTTCAACGAAGAGATGATCGACAGCGGCCTCTACACCCGCGCTTGGCTGCTCGACCGCATCACCATTGCGCTGGGCGGCCGCGCCGCCGAGGAAGAAGTGTTTGGCGATCCGGAGGTGACAGTCGGCGCGAGCGGCGACATCCGCGTGGTGGCAGACCTGGCCCGCGAAATGGTGACTCGCTACGGCATGTCTGACCTGGGCCCCTTTGCGCTGGAAAGCGGCAACAATGAGGTGTTTCTGGGGCGAGATCTGATGTCGCGGTCGGAATATTCTGAAGAAATTGCCGTCAAGATCGACCATCAGGTGCGGGATATTGCCACCCGCTGCCACCGCGAGGCCCGTCGCCTCATCCGCGAAAACCGCGCCTTAGTAGACAAGCTGGTAGAGATTTTGCTAGAGCAGGAAACCATTGATGGGGAACAGTTCCGCAAGATTGTGGGCGAGTCGGTCGAGTTGCCGGAACAGCAGCTTGCTGCCCAAGGGATCTAGCGTTCTGATGCAACGCAACCCGTTCCGTTAGCCGTCTGCCAGGAATAGCCCTGTTTCGGTGCAGATGCCGTGTAGCGGGCGATCCCAGGGATCTCTTGGCAGGCGGGGCACACGGGCATACTCAAACACAATGCCGATTGTGGGTTTGCCCCGCCACTGGGGCGCACTCAGCATCCGGTCGTAGAAGCCGCCGCCGTAGCCCAGTCGATAGCCCTGCACATCGCAGGCCAGCGCCGGAACCAGGATCAGGTCTACCTCTGCTGGGCTGAGCTGGAGCGATAGGGGATGGGGTTCTGGGATACCAAACGCGCCCGTTTGCAGCGGGTAGGCACGGGGCATCCCGGCTCCATTGGGCGACCAGCGATGCCAGACCATCTCTTTTTCAACACAGCGGGGGAAGCCCCAGCGCTTGGGCAGATGAAACAACGGGCTGAGGTCAGGCTCTTGGCGCACGCTGAAATAGGCGAGAACCGTCCGCGCCTGAGCAAATCCCTCCCAGCTTTGCAACCGGGCACAGAGGCGATCGCTCTTTTCTCGCCAGAGATCAGGATGCATCGTCTGACGGGCCTTGAGCAGCGATCGCCGTCGGATGGCCTTTTCCTGATCACGGTCAGCTTGGGAACCAGCGGTGAGATCCAAGGGGTTAGAAGTTGGGGATTAGGGGTTAGGCTCAAAGTCCCCCTTATCAAGGGGGATTTAGGGGGATCGGCTCAACCAGCAAAGGTTTCACCCTTCACTCTAGAGGGTTTTGCGCTGGTGTGGCAAGCCAGATTATCGACCCGACAGCCACGCTAGCTCAACCACCGTCAGGTCATACCAAAAGCCGGAGCTTGCCGGAACCTGCTGGAGGCGATCGCCACACTGCCGCGTCCCCAACTGACCACAGGCCAGGCTCAGCAACTCCTGCTGCGACACTGGGCGGCCGCTGGGCGTGAACCAGTTTGCGCCAAACCGAGCCGATCGCCCGTTGGGATAAAACCAGGACGAGCCAGACATGAGCAGTTGCCCATTGGGATATTGCCAGGACGAGCCAAACCGACCCGCCACGCCGTTGGGATAGTTCCAGCCGTTGCCAAAGCGAGCAACCTGTCCATTTCCCCAGCGGCTAAGACTGGTGGCTACGCCGCCGCTGCTGCATACCGCCAGTTGCGCTCCGGTGACGGCATCGCTGAGGGAACTGCCTGCATCCCACATATAGGACAGTCGCGCCATCACGGTCAGATCGGTGCAGTCTTGCGTAGACACCAGCGGCAGAGGATTGGGCGGCTCTGGTCGGCGACGCGGGCGATAGTCGTAGCGGGGATGGCAGTCGTAGCCCGGATAGCAGCGGGGCAGGCGATTTCCGTAGGGATTGCTTCGCGAATCGTGCCGATAGTCATCCCGCCAGTCCGCATTGTCGCGCCAGTCGTAGGGAGCGCGCTCATCGTGATCAGGGCGATCGCCCCGCCGCCGGATGAGGATTCGCTGCGCCAGTTCAGGCGCTTGGCGGGTGCTGGGTTCTGCCCCTGGTCGGGCATCGAGATGGGTTGCATCAAGGCGGGTTGCCAAACCCTTCAGCGGCATCGCCAGCCCGCCCAAGAGGGCCAGCGCCAGGGCAATTCCCGTCGGGATTGCTTCGCGAATCGCTCGATGTCGTGGGGTTGGGTGCGGCGATTTCCGCAGGGATCGCTTTGCGAATCGCGTCTGCCTCATCGCATTTTGGAACAGCCGAAGCAAACCAGTTTGAGGGTGTAGCATTTGACAGAACGGCGCTTGAGGAATCTAAACGGAGCGGGCGATCGCAGGGTACGCAGCAGGTATCCGGCGGCCGGGCGTGAGACGTGCGGACTGAAAAGCTTGCCAAAAATCCAAAATCGCCAATCTAAAATCCAAAATCGCTGGAATTGTCAAACTAAAATCCAAAATCCTAAAATCCAAAATCGCTAGAATCGTTAAAATCGTTCGATTGCAATACCCGCGGCAAATAGCGGATCTGCGTGCTGGCATCTGCGCCCAGTTCGCTGTGGGCGGCGGCGGCGAGTCGCCCAGTGGCAGCGTGCCACCAGGTAGCGGCGGCTACGACTGGCTCCAGGGGCAGATGCCGCCGTGCTGCTTGGGCCAGCAGCCCCCCCAAAAGCCCTGTCAACACATCACCACTGCCGCCCCGCGCCAGGGCAGGCGTGCTGTCTGGATTCAGCCACACAGCCGGATGTTGGGTTGTGCCGATCGCCACTTTTGCGCCCTTCAGCAGCACGATCGCCCCAGACTGCTGGGCGGCGCGGCGTGCTGCGTCGATGCGATTCCCGCAGGGATCGTTTTGCGAATCGCTCTGTTCCTCCCTGCCCGACGCTGCCCCCAGATCGGGAAACAGACGGCGAAACTCGCCCGGATGCGGCGTGAGGACGGTTGGGGCGGGCCGATTCCGTAGCGTGGGAACTGGGTCGAGCGTCGCCAAAATATTCAGCCCGTCGGCATCCAGCAGCAGCGGCGTGGCTGCTTCCAGCAGTTGCTTGACTAGGCTCACTGGCTCGCGGGTCAGCCCACAACCGCAGGCGATCGCCGCGTAGTCTGCCAGGTTCAGGTCTTCAGGCAACTGGGCGATCGCCCCATCGTCCGTTTCCCCACAGCCCCACACCAGCGCATCTGGCACCTGCGCCACCACCATCAGCCGCAACGATTCTGGCACGGCCACCGACAGCATCCCCACGCCGCTGGCCCGGGCCGCCTGGGCCGCCAGCAGGGCCGCCCCCGCATACTGCCGCGATCCGCAGACCAGCAGCAAGTGCCCCTCGCGATACTTATGGGTGGTGACGGAACGGGGAATGGGTAGAGCGGCGATCGCCTGTTGCGGCGTAATACGGCAAAGATCAGGCGGGGTTCCCAGCACCTCGACGATATCCGCCAGTGGCAGGTCAAAGTCGATCAGTTCCGCCTGCCCGATCCAGTCTTGCCCCTGGTCTTGCAAAAACGCCTGCTTCCACAGCCCCAGACAAAAGGTGCGCGTTGCCCGCACGGCCGTTCCCAGCACCGCGCCAGTGTTGGTGTGCAGTCCAGAGGGCAGGTCAATACTTAGCACGGGTTTCTGCCAGGTGTTAATCCGGTCAACGGCGGCGGCGATGTCGCCAGAGAGCGGCCGCGTCAGCCCAAAGCCAAACAATCCGTCAATCAGCACGGTGCAATCGGCTAAATTAGCCAGCGCCACCTGGGGAATGCCCAAACTGGCGGCGTAGCGGGCATGGTGAGCCGTTAGCTCCTTGAGACTGGCAAAGGGCGCAAAAAGTTTCACGCCATAGCCGCGAAAATGCAGTTCCCGCGCCACCACCAGGGCATCGCCGCCATTGTGCCCCGGCCCGACCAGGATGCCAAACGTCGTTCGCACATCGGGATACAGCTCACACACGCGCCGGGTAATTAGCCCCGCCACCTTTTCCATCAGCGCCGCCACGGGCATCCCCGCCGCAAACACCCGCGACTCGATGGCCGCCATCTGGCTGGCCGAAACGACAAACTGCTGAATCTGGGTGTGCCGCATGGGAGGGGTTCGGGGTCAGGGGTTAGGAATCTAGCCAGATGCTCTTGCTGCTGCGATCCTATCCCTAATATTGATTTTGGATTTTGGATTGGCGATTTTGGATTGCAAGTCGGGCGTTTGCGAGGCTTCCAGCAATTTCATTGGTGGCAGCATTTAGGAGAGTTGAGACAGCGTAAGGGGTTTCGCGTTGCGCTTTTATCGTTGCTGCTGGCTAGACTTAGAAAAAATTTATTGTGCAGCAGCCGAAGGAAAAGTTAGGTCAACAAGAAATCTGGTTGGCTCTGAGCAGCTTAACGTTGTGTCCTGACTCCCGACTCCTGACTCCTGACTCCTGCTATAAAACCAGTGCTGAAGAGGGAAATTGTGCAAATTCGGGAAGATGATTTGATGAGCGACAAGATTGCGGCGCTGCTGCAAGAGCATCTGGATAATATGCACGAAATTACGCCGCCAGGGAGTGTTCATGCGCTGGATCTGGAACGGCTGCGATCGCCTGACATCACCTTCTGGAGTGCGTGGCAGGGAGACGAACTGGTGGGCTGTGGCGCACTCAGGCACCTGGATGCCACCAGCGGTGAAATCAAGTCCATGCGGACGGTTCAGGCATACCATCGTAAGGGCGTTGCCTCAAAGCTGCTGGAGCATATTCTCGCGGAAGCAGAGCGGCGGGGCTATGGCCGTCTGTATCTGGAAACGGGGGCACTGGCGGAATTTGCTGCGGCGCGATCGCTCTATGCCCGCTACGGGTTCGAGCCGTGCGGACCCTTTGCCGACTATGCGGATGATCCCAACAGTGCTTTTATGACAAAGGCACTCCCAGCGAAGAAACAGGCTCCAATCAGCCTGCCTGCTTCGGAGAGCGCTTGATGAACCGCATTTCGCCCTGAAACTCGCCCGCCGTTTCAACCCCCACCGCCGTCCAGCCCAGGTGCAGGTAAAACCCGTAGGCCCGCAGGGTTGGGTCGTTGCCCGTCACTAGCCAGATTTCCGCGCACCCTGCCGACCACAGCCAGTCTTCGGCTGCCTGCAAGAGCGATCGCCCAATGCCGTGTCCTTCATAGGCTGGCAGCACAAATAGCCCAAAGATCGTTTTCTCGGTGGCATTGGCAATGGCAAACCCGGCTAGACGGTGCGCGGGCGGGTTTGGGCTGCCAGGATTCATCTTGGTCTTCACTTCGGCATTCATCTCGGCAACCCAAGCGCAGCAGTCGGTGTCTAGCATGTGCGCGACGGAGGCTGGCGTAATGCCCAGCGCGGCAATTTCCTCGCGGGACTGGTGATTTTCCACAACGCTGGTGCGGATGTCAAACAGGGCCTCGATGTCTGTCGCCTGTGCTGGGCGGATCTGCCATCCCCAGAGATTGCCCTGTAGATAGCCCTCGATGGCTGGACGGATCGGCGCGAGGCTCTTGTAGCGCTGCATATCGGGCGGCATCTGGGCGATCGCCCTGACCAGCCCCGCCGCTGCTTCTGGGTATTGCTGCAACATGGCCAGCGGATAGGTATAGGTGCGTACCGTAAACAGCACGCCGCCGCTCTGGGGCAAGCGCCGCACGGTCTGTCGCTCTACCCGAATCCACAGGCGATCGCCCGCGTTGTCTGGCGTGAGGTCGGTTGGAACCGGATGGCTCCGCTGAACGCCCAGAAATAGCTCCGGCGTATCGACAATGCTCCAGTTAAACCGATAGCCGGGATGATTGGGCTGGAGCCGCGCAAAGAAGTTATCCATCGGCTGCTCCAGCGTTTTGTCATAGCCAGGAACGGGCGCATGAATCTGCCCCAGCGGTCGCCCCAGCTTATCGGCCAAGCGCCAGTAGAGCGGGAAGCACAGCGATCCTGCCACCAGGCGATAGGTTCCCTCCGCCGACGGCAGCAGCACCAGCAGATCTTCCTGCACCCAGCGCCCCGCCAGATCCAGCGGACACTCGCGCCAGGATTGCGGATCTGTATCGCCTCCGTCGCCCACTGTCCAGGTTTCGCCTGTGAGGTGGTTGATCAGGCGATCGCCCATCCGGGTAAACCATTGGGGAAATCGCCGCGGTAAATGATCAGCTAGTAAATTCAACACGTCTTGCTGGGCTGCTTCGCTGCCGGGGAGTGCGGCAAAGACTTCTGCATGGCGTTCACTCAGCAGTTCGCGCTTCCGTTGCAAGTAGCGTTCGTACTGGTCGTCGATTTCTATCCAGTGGTCGAGGGAGAGCGATCGCAGCCCCAGCCGCATCTGCCAGCGCCCGTCGGCGAACGGAAAATATGTAGCAGGGGGAGGGGCGGCAGGGGAAGACATCGGTTTCGGGCAATCCTATCGGATTTTGCCTGCATCTCTTAATCGCTAATAATTGCTAATAATCGCTAATATCGGTAATTGGTAGTGTTATTCAGTAGCAACGAAACGCTAACGGCGGGATTTGGGGGTGTTTTGCCGTAGGCGATCGCGGATTTGCTCAAGCTGATCTTGGCTGCTGACGGGCGATCGCGGCGACGGCAGTTCCGTATTGGGCCACAGTTCCAGATCAGAGCAGGGGCAGGAAAGTTCCTTGCGCTGTCCCAGATCCAGCATCGGCACGGGCATATTGCAGCGGGCGCAGGACTCGATCACCCAGGCGGGCGAGAGCAGGTCAGCGATGCTCTGCGTCGTGCCTTCCAGATAGCACTGAGAAAGGTCATGCTGCATCAGGATCTTCCAGGCGAGGGCAAAGTCGTAGCTGTAGCGATCGCCCTGCAACACGGTTTTGGGCAGCAGCGGCTCTGCGTTGCCCGGAAGAATTACGCGCTTGCCAAGCTGAAACCAGGAACCCAAATAATCTCTAACCTGCTCGAGAGAAGCCATAGCGCCCTCCTGGGGCAAAGTCCTTGAAACTGCGATCGCCCCGACTGGATGAAGTAGCCTGCGATTCTAATGGCCTTAGTTACTAATGGCCTTAATGCACTAATGGCCTTAATGGCCTGACCTTAGTTGCCTGAATTCCATTGTCTCTATACGTCCATCCTATCGGCATCCATCAGCCGACAGGAGTCGTAAAACCGAAGCGTTCCTTAAGGTTTTCGGGATGATCCTACTAACAATCACTCGGTTGCCCCATCAGGCTCCGGCAGCCGCACCCCAAGCTGCGTCAGATCTAGCGCGTAGCCGCCCGTGACCAGATAGACCGACTGGGCGATCGCCCCGATGCGGCGGGTCAGAGAACCAAGGCGATCGCGGAAGATGCGCCCCAGCGGATAGGCCGGCACCACGCCCCAGCCCGTCTCTTCCGCCACCAAGATCAGCTCCGCAGGGCTGGATCGCAGCACAGCCAGCAGCGTGGCAACCGTACTCTGCCAGGTGTCTTCGTCTTGCTCCAACACATTTGCCAGCCAGGTTCCCAGGGCATCCACCAGCCAGCACTCGCCAGCAGCGGCAGTCGCCAGCAGGGCAGCCAGATCCACGGGTTCCTCAAGGCACGTCCAGTCGGCGGGGCGACGCTGCTGATGCTGATCGATGCGGGCCTGCCACTCGGCATCGTCTGCACGGCGCTGGGCAGTAGCAACGTAGATCACGGAACCGGCGTGCGATCGCGCTAAATGCTCTGCCCATTCGCTCTTGCCGGAGCGAGAAGGGCCCGTGATCAGCGTAATGGGCATATTCTCTGCGATGAGAGGACGGAAAAACGCGAGAAAAAGGGTGCAAACGTTGCGAAGAATCTTTCTAGCATATTCCGTTGCCAAAATTCCTCGATAGAATGGCGACAGCCGCTTTCCCCCCGCCCATTATGAAATCTGGACTGCAACGGATTGAAGCCACGCTGAATCAGCTCGACACGCTGCCAGAGGCAGAACCACGAGCGGATCAGCCAGGGGCGCAGTCCACGGTTTCCCCAGAAGCGGAATCGGTGGCGCAGTCTGTAGTGCAATCGGTCGCGCAATCGGTGGCGCAACCTGCGACCCAGCCCGCCGCGCCCGTGCTGCTAGAACTACCGTTTGGCGGCAAGCTTCCGTCTACATCACAGGGTGGTCACGCTGGCGTTGCGGAGCCATATCGCCCCGCCGTAGCCCCCAGCCCCCATCCTGTTGCGCCGACGGTTTCTTACACCATTTCTTCCCGCCTTTCCCAGGGACTTGCGCCCACTGTGTCCCCAAATGCCTCCTCAAGCGGGTCTGCGCCCATTTCCCCGACCCGCGCTCAAACCAGTTCATCACCCGCCGCGCCTGCTACGCCTGACCTGCCGGGTTTTCCGTTTGCGCCCCTAGCTGCGCCGCGCCACGCCACAGACCCCGCTCTGGCGCTGGGCATTTTGCGGGAGATCGAGGGCACGCTGCTGAGCTGGCAGCGAGAACTCCAGCGGCTTCAGCTTGAAATTCAAGAATTGCATATGGAGGGACCGATTATCGACGGCTGGCTAGAGTCGCAGCCCACCACCCCACCGCCGCCAGAGGCCGAGTTTATCCGCCATGCAGAAATCGACGCGCTGATGGGCTATGTGGAAACGATTTGCGACGCTGCGCCCGATGGCATGATTCACAAGTCTCCGCGAGCGGGCTATCGGCTCTGTGGGCTGGATGCAGACGGTAAGGTGTGGTCGCGGGAGTGCCCGCCGGAGCGCGTGCCCCAGGTGAGTCTGGCGATCGCCCGCTGCCAGAAGGTGCGCCAACTGGTGACCCGCAAGAACGACCTAGAGTCGCGCCTCAGCAAGCTGGCTGAGCATTTGGTATCGGTGCATAGTGAACTGATGACTTGAGGCTGGTTCAATCAAAGTCAACTGTGAACCAGAGGATGAGTGGCGATCGCTGGGCTGCGGCTCTGTTTACCTACATCGTGCCCTACATGGTCAATATCCACGGGCAACACATCAGCCGCGATCGCCCTTAGTGGTCATAGCAGTAGCCGTAGTCGCCTTTTGAGCTAGGCGACCCGCAGTTGCACCCGGTCAAAGCCGTGCATTCTGGGGGGTGGTGCAGACTGTGACGTGACGCGCAGTAGCCGGGGAATATCGCCGCTGTTGTAGACCCGAAACTCGCTCTCCACCGTCGCAGTGGCGGTTCGCACGGCCTGGTTTAGCACGAGGGAGCCACTGGGATCGGACACCGAGCGGTGAAACGTCCCCGGCGGAATCCGCAAAATCTCGCCGTTGGCCTCTAGCCGCACGATATGGAATGGGTAATCCCAGGAAAAGTTCACCAGATAGAACGTGCGCCCCCCCGACAGCGCCAGCAAGTTGTCTTCCTGGTTGGGATGCATGTAAAACTGCCAGTGTCCGTCGTCGCTGTTGTTGGGGCTGACGGCGGGGCCCTCATGAAACACGAGGTCGCGGGCGTTGGAATTAGCGATGGTGATGTCGAAAAACCGAACGCTGGGCGTATCGCGGAATTTTTGGTAGGAAATCAGGTCAAACATGGTGGGTTAGCGATGAAGAAGGGCTGTTGCATTGCAACGCTGCGTTTCGGCTACCCTAACGCAGGGCTTTTGACAGATACAAAACTTAAGGCGGGTTGCATCTATGCAAAAAGCGGATGGATGTGTCAAATTTCCCGTGCTATACCATTTCACCGTGTGTCAGATTAGGGGCAGAGCGGTGGACGGTTTTCGTGAACTTTTACGAATTTTTATGAACATTGACCAGTTGCGCGTGTTTGTGACCGTGGCCGAACTGGGCAGCTTTTCGACCGCAGCGCTCAAGCTGGATGTGTCGCAATCTTCTGTGAGTCGGGCGATCGCTGCGCTGGAGGAGGAATTGGGCGTGTCGCTGCTCACCCGCGGACGGTTTGGGGCACACCCGACGCAGCTTGGTGAGCGGGTGCTGGTGCAGGCGCAGCAGATTTTGCAAGCGCGAGAACGGATTGACTATGAAGTGAACCTGGCGCGGGGGTTGCAGGGCGGGCGCGTTCGGCTGGCTTCTTTTCGCAGTGCGGCGACCCACCTGCTGCCGCCGCGAATTGCCCAGTTTTGCCAGCGCTTTCCTCAGATCGAAGTGACGCTGACGGAAGACGACCCGCTGGCGGTGGAGCAGGCCCTCCGAGAAGGTGCGGTGGATATTGGGCTGGTGCCACTGCCCCGGTCTGAGGAGTTCGACACCTGGGAAATCGGGCGAGATGAGTTTGTGGTGCTGCTGCCGCCTGGCCGCAGATCTGTGCCGGAGCCGATCACCTGGGAGGTGCTGTCGCGGATGTCGTTTATTTTGTACAACTACGCCGAATGTACCTCTGCCGTGCGCGATCACTGGGAGCGCTGGGGGCAGACGCTGCGGGTCGCCTACGAGGTCAAAGAAGATTCCACAATTGTCAGCATGGTGGCGCAGGGTTTGGGCGCAGCGATTTTGCCCCGACTAGCGGCGCTGCCGATTCCAGATGGCGTGCAGGTGCGATCGCTCCCGGTGCCGCTGGAGCGGGTGATCGGTGCTGCGGTCTTGGCAAACGTGCTGCATCCGCCCGCTGTGTTTGTGTTTCTGGACGCGCTCCGGGGCACGGGGCAGTTTCGCCAGTCAGCTGCGTGATTGAGACTTCAGGGCAAAATGCAGCCCCAGGATAATCAGGCTCATGCTGAACAGCATCAGGACGGTCATGGGCTGCCGAAAGAAGGCAAAGGCCAGCAGCGTTACGAAGATGGGAACGAGGCTGTAGACCGAACTGGAGGCGCGGGTGGGGCCGATGGCTTTGACGCTGAGGTTGTAGAGAAAATAGCCCAGGCCCGATGCGCCCACGCCCATGTAGCTGAGGGAGGCGATCGCCGCTGGAGAGAGCCGCGCCACCGTGGCCCAGTCTTCGCGCAGGCTCAGCAGCAATAGCCAGATCACGCCAAACCCGGCTGCATAGAAGCTGACTGTGAAGCCGGAATAGCGCTGACTCAGCACCTTGATCAGCAGTGAGTACACAACCCAACTCAGCACCGCGCACAGCATCAGCCCGTCGCCCCGGTTGATTTGCATCTTGACCAAGTTGCCGAGGTCGCCTTTGGACAGCAGCGCCAGCACGCCCACCAGGGCGATCGCCCCGCCGAAGTAGTTTTGCAGCGTCAGCCTTTCTCGAAGGAACAGCGCCGCCGCGATGCCCGTGATGACAGGATTGAAGGCGTTGATGATGGCAGTGTTGGCGATCGCCGTATAGCGCAGGCTGAGAAAGAAGAAAAAGTGATAGCCGACCACGCCGAATAAGCCCAGCAATGCCAGTAGGAAAACATCCTTTTTTTGCACAAACAGCGATGATTGTTTGTAGTGAATCAGCAGGCTAGAGAGAAAGACTAGGGCAATCAGGTAACGCAGCAACGTTGTCAAGATGGGGCTGAGTTCAACTGTTGTAAATTTTCCAGCAATGAAGCTGCCTGCAAACAAAAGACTGGTCAGCGCGGTTAGTAAAATTGGCAGGAGGCGATCGCGCAGCATAATAACTTGATACACTACAAAAACTGAACCCAGACGTGACTCAGGGCATCCCTAAACGCGCAATCTGTGAGCGATTGATGTAATCCAGGTAACACTTCAGGGCGATTTGGAAGGTTCTGAAGGTTAACTTGATGTTGCAGATGTTACAGCAGATGTTGCACAGAATTATGTTGCATAAGATGCGGCTAAAGAGGATATTTTGTCAAAGTTTTAGTCTGTATGGTTCTAGTCCGTATTGAAGTTGTTTTTATCCCTGGCTTTTTAGAATACTTTTTTGAATTTACAGCCTGGTTGTTTCATCAAAATGCGATTCAGATGCGAAATTTAAGTTTGTTTCAAAAACTGACTTTAAGGAAGAAACCCTGGAGCGCTTCTAGGAAAATGGGTTCATGGAACGGGCGATCGCACGCCCGATCTTCTTGGCTCAAAACTGGGATGCAAGCGCTTAGCATCTTGCTTCTAACGCTGCTTTGGGCTGCTGCTCCCAGTTTGCTGGCTGGTAGTTTGCTAACTAGTAGTCCGCTGGCGAGTAGTCCGCTGGCTGATAGTCAGGTTGCGCCTGTTCATCTGATTCATGCATCGAGCCATGCGCTGGAGATTGATGGTCTAGAAATCTTTGCGCCCAGATCAGAGCCGAAAGCAGAGGAACCTGCGGACGAGCCGCAGACTGGGCAACAGGATGCGTCTAGAGTGCCTCAGGGTGCAGCCGTGACCTTGGGCGGCAAAACCCTGTTTAACGTGGAAGCCTCGATCGGCACAAAATCCCGCGCGGAACGAGCCGCCGAAGCCTCCAGAGCAATTCGGTCGGCGGCAACGAATTCTCAGATTCCGCTAGAAGATTTTCGGTTGAATGATCTACCCAATAATGGAGTGACGCAAATTCTGGCAGGCGAAGATTTGCTGATAGCTGTTACCCAAGCAGATGCAAATGTTGCTGAGATGTCGCGAGAAGCCCTAGCGCGACAGCATCTTGAAGAAATTAAAGACGGCGTGATTGAGTATCGCAACACGCGATCGCCCCAAAAGCTATTAGCAGGACTCGGCAAAACGGCGATCGCCACGCTCATCTTCGCGCTGCTGTTCTCTCTGATTAATCGTCTATTTAAGGGGATTGATCAAAAGATAGAATCTTCCGATCGATTTCGCATTCGCACTCTGCACTTGGGCAGGCGAGAAGTTCTATCTGCACAGCAGTTAACCAACTATCTAATTCGGTTCTCTGGGCTGCTTAAAATCATAGTGCTGCTGACGCTAATCTCGATTTTTGTCAATACGGTTCTCTCGTTTTTTCCGGCAACGCAATCTGTTTCGATCGGCATTTTCTCGTCTATTTTTTCGGTTTTCAGTCAACTATTTTTTGGCTTTCTGGGATACCTGCCCAAGCTGATTTTTCTGGTCATCTTAGGATATGCCGCTATCTACTTAATGCGGTTCTCCAGATTTGTTTTCTCTGAAATAGACAAGGGCGATCTCAGCATTCCAGGCTTTGATCGAGATTGGGCGATTCCCACCGAGCGCATTGCCCAAATTCTGATTCTGGCGCTGTTTGCAGTCATTGCATTTCCCTACTTGCCAGGAGCGGGCAGCGATGCCTTTCAGGGCATTTCAATCTTCTTGGGTATTCTGATTTCGCTGGGTTCTAGTTCAGCAATTGCTAACATCATCGCAGGCATCTTGTTGACCTATACTCGCGCCTTCAAGCTCGGTGATGAAGTGGAAATTGGTGACGTGGCGGGGACAGTGGTTGAAAAGGGGCTATTGGTGACTCGAATCCTCACTGACAAAAACTATTACGCCAGTATTCCCAATGCAGAAGTTCTGGGTACGACGGTGACCAATTTTCGCCAAGGCGGTTCGATGAGAAACGAAGAAGACGAGCCGCCAATGGTGTTTGTAGAAGTTGGTTTCCGATATGATGTGCCCTGGCAAATAGCCTACGAAATTTTGGTTGAGGCAGCCAAAGAGACGAAGGACGTGTTGCCCGAACCAGAGCCGTTTGTGCGGAACATTGAGTTCGCAGAGCAGTGTGTGATTTACGAAATTAACGTGTTCACAAACAACTTTCGGGATGACGAAATCATCGAGTCCGATCTGCGGCGAAATATTCAAGGCAAGTGCTATGAACGCGGCATTGAGCTTGCGCCCTTGCAGCAATTTACCGTGGTGCGCCGCAACGGCAAATCGACATCGACCATGCCGCGCAGCTTAGAGCAGAACTAGCCGGAGTCTGGCAATCGACATCGACCATGCCGCGCAGCCTGAAGCAGAACTAGCCGGAGTCTGCTGCAAATCGTAAATCTACCTTGCTACCAGGGACTGCCGATCATCGTAAAGGCGGCCCAATAGTAGGGATGAGACAGGGCTTGCCCACGCAGTTCGCTAATGCTGCTGGCGGGTAAGATCAGGTCGCCGACTCTGCCCAGTCCGCGCAGGCGACCCGCTTCGTCGATGCCCACTTCGCCCCGCGCCATCGCGACCTGGGCTTGGCGTAGCGCCTCTGCCTTGATCGGCGAGGTGGCCAGGTTTTCATAAAAGCGGGTCATCAGGGCAGTCGTGGCAGCATCGCTGACGTACCACAGGCTGGCGACGACGGTCTTTACGCCCGTTTGCACGGCCAGTCCGGCAAAGCCCAGTTCGGCTTGTTCATTGCCCAACGCGGTGCGGCAGGCGCTCAGCACCAGCATTTCGACGGGTGGGTCGTTCCAGCCAAGTTGTTTCACCTGATCCAGCCCCAGCCGCTCATCCCAGAACTGAATGTAGGACGCGCTGATGTTGCCTGCCACAAAGTCGGCGTGGGTGGCGAGGTGAATGATGCCGAAGGGCTGCTGCTGGCGGGCGGCGCGGAGGTTGGCTAGGGTGCTGCGCTCGTCTAGAAAAATCTGCCCGCGCCAAAGCTTTAGCACCAGCGCGTTTAGCTCGACTGGCACCGACGGCAGGGGGGCCTGACCCTGCGTGCTTTTGGACACGCCCATTGCCAGCATTTGGGTGTTGCGAATATCGACGTAGCGTGTGTCGGTGAGGCTGAGGCTGGGCATGAGGCCGACGCTGTATTGCTCCACTAGGAACTGTTCGCCGTCGTGGAGTGCGGCATAGGGCAAGGCTCTCAGACCGGCCGGCGGCAAGAATACGAGGTTTTCGACTTCGCGCTCGTCTAGCTCGGCTTTGATGGGCGCGACAAACCATTGGTATAGCTGCTGGGACGACCGCAGGTAGCGGGTGTTCAGCACGTTTGCGGGATTGGTGACTTCGTTGCGAAATTCCTGGGCGATCGCCATCACTTGGGCCCGGGTTGCGCCCTCGACGCGCTTGCGAATCAGGTTATTTTGGGACGTGACGACCACTAGCTCAAGCTGATCGGTGTCTTGGGGTGGCACGCTTTCGCGCAAAAGCCCCGACTGGGGTGGCACAAAGCTGATATAAACGAAACCAGGGCGGACTCCGGTGGCCTGTTCGATGGCATAGGCGATCGCCCGTCCATCGGCCAGCGACAGCGGCCGCGTCGCCTCTAGTCCCAGAAATTCAATAAACTCGCTGCTGAATTCATCCTCAAAGTAGTAGATATCGGGTTCGATGCTAGGAAACCAGGGTTCCCCAATCACGCCGATGTCCTCAAAGCCGTCCCCAAAGTCGTCCTCGCCCTCGTTGAATTCATTGTCAGTGCTGTTGCGCTGAGGCGGACGTACCGTACCGCCGCCATTACCGCCGCCGTTACCGCCGCCGTTACCACCACCATTACCGCCATTATTCGGCCTGGGTTGGACACTAACCTGCACCGGGCGAGCGGGGGAGCGACTGAGGACACCGCCCTGGCCATTGGGGTCGGTTGCGACGACGCTAAACACATCTAGCAAAAAAGTCAGATCCGTGCCCGTGTTGGGCAGCGTCACGTCTAGACTGTCGCTGGGGCTGATCACGGTTCCCACGCCAACGGGCGACCCGTCGCGGGTGATGCTGACTCCGGGGGCGATCGCCGCAATTTGAAAACCAATCGTATCTCGGTCAGCATCGCTCCCCGACAATCCTAAGTTACTGACCAAAATCTGAATCGTTTGCCCTTGCTGCCCCGCCCCTTGGTTGGAATTGATAATGTCAAGGTTGGGGGCGCTGTTGACAGAATTAATAGTGATTCCAGGCGTGGTTGTGTTGATGCTGCCGTTGAACTCGACTGGAAACTGGCTGCTGCTGATGCTGCTGTTCCCGGTCGAGAGGCTACCGCGAGTGCCGTTGGGGGTTCCCGCCACGCCCACCACAAAATCGAAATTGTCGGGGCCGCCTGCGTGGGTGATTGTGATCGTGCCGTTATTCAGCGGGTTGCTGCCCTGGGTGGCGATACTGGTTGCTTCGGACAGGCTCTCGTCTGCAATAATGCCTGTCACCTGGACGCGATCGCCCCTCAGCGTGACATTCCCGCCTGCGCCCTCCGCAGACGGAATTTCGGGCCCTGGGATGCTGCGAGTATCAATCGACTCGACCGTGACATTGCCCAACTCGCTGATGACGTTTACTGGGCCCGCGCCAAAGCCCAGCGAGTTCTGCGTACTCAGCCGTGCTACGGTAATGTCGCCTGATGCCCGGAGGCTGATTTGACCTGTAGTCTCAAAGAGAAATCCGCCCGTGTCGAGATTTCCGGCCCGAATCGATGCACCAGAAATCAGCAAGTTGCGTCCCCCTGTTGTCAGGGTATTGCTGGTGCCCATGCTAAAGCTGCCTGCGCCATTGTTATCTGCATCGGCAACAAACTGAATCGTGCCGGTGCCCGGCGTATCGTCGAGGAACAAATCCAGCCCGTCGATGAGGGTGATATCGTTGGTGGCTTGCAGGATAATATCGCCGCCAAAACTAAGCAGAGAATCGGCTGAGACGTTGATGGTTTGGTTTGGAAACTCGTTGGCAAAAATGTCTGGCAGGGCAGCGTCGACCCCCGGAGAGTTGGGCAGGTCGCTGATGATGATGTTCAAGGGATCGAGCAGCAGCGTCCCCGCTCGCCCGTTGGGCGCACTGGCATCCACCGTGCCGTCAAATCCCAGGCTGAGCTTGCCCGACACTTCTACCAAACCGCCGTTGCCGCTCTGACTGCCGCCTCTACTGCGGATGGTTCCTGAAAAGGCGGTGGCCTCGTCTGACCAGATGACGACCGGGCCGCCGTTGCCTGTGGCGATCGCATCGGCATTCAGGCTGGAGTCTGCGCTGACATAGGTGCGGCGGGCGTTGGGCACGCTTCCCCGTCCCTGATAGCCGCCGCCCACCTGGATTGGCCCGCCGCCCGTCGCGCCGCTGGTGTTGATTTCGGCATTGACGACCGCGAGGCGATCGCCCAGCACATTCACCGCGCCGCCCGTGCCACGGGGGGAACTGGCATCTAGTCGCCCGCTGGCGATCGTTGTGCCCGGATCGGCGGGCAGCGCTAGCCCCGAACCCGTCAGCGACACCGTGCCGTCTGGGTTGACCGTTAGCCCGGTGGCGTGGGTCACGTTGCCGCCCGTCAGCAGCGCAGGCAGGCTGGCGGGGGTCAAGGGCAGCGGGTTGGGGCCGTTGCGAAAGGCACTGGGCTGAATCTCCAGGCTGAGCAGGCTGCCCGCTTGACTAATCCGCACGCGGTTTTGGCCAGGTACGCTGGAGAGCGTTACCATGCCCCCCGGCGCGGAGGCGGTGCCTGTATTGACCACAGTGCCGCCCAGCAGAGTCAGGTGGTTGCCCGGTGCAACGGCCAGGTCGCCTGCATTCACAATGGCCCCCGGCTGGGCCATGGCAAAGGCAAAGTTTTGTGGACTCCCCACTAGCGCATCGTAGTTCGCGTCGCCCACAGCGCTAAACCAGCCGTTGGCAAAGCCAATGCCGCTGGCGGTAGTGGCGGTAAAGGAACCCGCCAGATCCAGCCGCGCATTGCGTCCAAAAATTACGCCTGCCGGATTCATCAGGTACAGGTTGGCATTGCTGCCCGATACGCGCAAAATGCCGTCGATCAGCGAGGCGCTGCCGCCATTGACGCGGGCGAGGATGTTGCGAACCTCCCGCGTAGAGAGGAAATTGGCAATTTCGCCCTGGCTCAGCCCAAACTGGCGGAAGGTGTGGAACAGGTTGCGACCATCGCGCGATCGCCGCCCGCCGGAGATATCCAGCCGATTGCCCTGGCGCGTGACGCGGGTGTTCCGAGCAGGCTGCACGGACTGGGAGACTGATTGGGCTAGCACGACCTGGTTAATACCTGACCCCACCAGCAAGAGCGTGGCCAGCGTTGCCGCTGCGGTTCTAGCTGCCGCCGCGCCGCCGTAGACCGCCGTCCTACGTCCCTGCTGAGCCTGTGCTGCACACCCCTGGGCGCTCTCCAGCGAGATGCCGGTCGATCTGTCATCCCGCACCAGCCGTTCAAAATCGGGGGCGGCTGGCTGATGCACGGGGGCGATCGCCCTGGTTAAATGGCGATCGCCGTCATCGCAAGGCAAAACCACAGAGGGGCGGGGCATAGGGCAATTGCCTCAAATGCTTGGGTGAATGCTGGGTGAACTGCTGAATCCAGGCTTGAAGCCAAGCTTTAATCCAGGCTGTCCACACGTTACGCCAGGGTTTTGCTGGATGACTATGGGCGATCGCAAAACTTAACCCAGGGATTGAAGAACCCAGGGATTGAAGACAGGCAGTTGAACCTTGTCCCTGACCCAGCGCGTCCATCACTATCGTCAACTATCGTCAGCAATCCAAAACCCAGAATCCAAAACCCAAAATCAAAACCCAAAACCCAAAACCTAAAAACTTCCGTGGATCAACAAAACTCTTAGAGCAATTCTGGTAGGTTTGGAGTCAAATTTGGCGTTGCATCGGCCCAACGCAGTCAAAACTATCCGACTGGCATACTTTTGGAACCCTTCTGAACCCCTATGGCAACCTCCACCCCCAAGCTGATTCTAGACACCGACCCCGGCGGCGACGACAGCCTCGCGTTTCTCTGGCTGCTGAGCCTGGTTAAACAGGGACTCGCAGAACTGGTGGCTGTGACCGCAGTAGATGGCAACGTCCACGCACGGCTGACCTTTGCGGCGGCGGCGAAACTGCTGGCGCTGTGCGGCTATGAATCGGTCGAGGTGGCGCGGGGCGTGATTGGCGGTTCGGAGGGCGATGCCGAAGATGCGGGCGATATCCACGGCGCAGACGGCATGGGCAACCTCTCGCATACGCTGCCGGAACCTGCCCAGAGCTATGAAGCGGCCCGCTATTCGGACGAGGTGCTAATTGAAAAACTGAAGCAGGCTCCAGGAGAAATCACGATCATCGCCATTGGCCCACTCACCAACTTGGCCGCCGCCGAGAAAAAGTCGCCCGGTGTGCTAAGGCTGGCAAAAGAAATCGTCATCATGGGCGGCGCGTTTGCGGCTCCAGGTAACATCACGCCGGAAGCCGAGTTCAATATTGCCTACGATCCAGAGGCGGCGCAGTTGGTCTTTGCGACCTGCGATAATCTGATCGTGCTGCCGCTGGACGTGACGCGCCATGTGGTGTTTACGCCAGCGATGGCAGAGCAGGTGATGGAGGTCGCGCCGACCAGCCCGATTTCTAAATTTGTGATGGGCTTGTGCAAATTCATGGTGGGCACGGCGCTGGCGTTTCGCGAAACCGAGGGGCAGCAGGGCTTTTTGGTGCATGATGCCTCGACGCTGGCGTATTTGTTCTATCCCGAAACGCTGCGCTTTCGCAGGGGGCAGGTAGAAATCGAAATCCTGGGACAATGGACACGGGGCAAGACGCTGCTAGACAATCGCCATAAGGTGAAACCGGGCGCGAACGCTTGGGTGGCGACAGAGATTGACAGCGTGAATTTGCTGGCGCTGATGATTGAGGATTTGAAAGTCTTGGTTAAGGATTGACGCTGCGGATCGTCGCCACTAGGAGTCGCTATCAGGATGCACGGTTGCTCCTGCGGCGGATACTTGCAGCGGATAGTTGCGGCGAATACTTGCGGCTGATGTCGGGGGTTTGCAGTCTGCGGACTTGCAGTCTGCTTAGCACTTCCGGGCGAGGGATGGGGAAGGGAGGCTGCTGCTGAGCAAATCTCGCAGTCCGCGCAGGGGTGCAACCAAGCGTCGGCTCAGGGCTGGCGGGCAGAGCAGTAGCGCTCCCTGTGCTAGCCCCTTGAGCGAGAGTCGGTTGCGCCAGCCGTAGCCTGCTGAGCAATAGACCTGCAAGGCAGAAAGGCGATCGCCCAAGGAGAGCCAGCAGTTAACCGCTGGGGTAGCGTATTTTTGCAACTGCACCAGGCGGACTGGCTCCAGTTCTCTCGGCAGGCTTACCCGCCGCAGCAGGTCAAAGGTGAGGTGCGTATAGTTTTGGGTGGCGGTGATGGATTCGTCCGTGGCGCGATAGCTGGCTGTGTATTCATCTAGAAAATAGAACGCTTCGGACGCTGCCGCCAGCCGCAGCCCAAAGTCGAGGTCGCAGGCGCTGCCCACCTCGGCCCGATCCCGATAGCCGACCTGACGGGCGATCGCCGTTTTCACCATAAACCCGTCATTGGGAAACTGTGCCACCAGCGCCGACTCCATCGGGCAAGATTGCCGCCCCGCCCGCGCCGCGACTCGGCGATATTTTGCGTTTAGCGCCAAGGAGGCTGAAAGGTCTACACGCCCTTGGTGATCCATCCAATACTGCTTGCCAAAAGCCGCGCTGATGGACGGATCGGCCTCGAAGCAGGCCGCAAGTTTGGCGATCGCCCCCGGCACGAGCAAATCATCATCATGCAGCAAGATCAGCAGGTCGCCTGTGGCCAGATGAAAGAGCTGGTTGACGTTCCTGGCCTGGCGGAGCGCGGGCTTGTTGCGGACGTAGCGCACCTTTTGGTTGGCAATCCAGTCTGCCAGCGCTTTCTCCGTCAGGTCGTCAGGAGAATCATCGCTCACCCAAACTTCCAGGTTGGGATACCCTTGCTCCAGCGCAGACCTCACCGCTTCGCACACCAGATCGGGGCGGCGATAGGTGGGAATGCAGACAGAAACAGAAGAGGGCATAGTGGGCAGATGTCCCTGCTGATGTAGTGTTGCCGCTGGTGTCGAGTGCTACCATGCAAATCCTGATAAGAGTTTAATGGAAACTTGCCCGATGGGATAGTTCGCTAAAGTATGGTTTTGGCATTGGGGCGATCGCCCATGCAGCGCCAACTTGCGGTACGCAGTGATCCGGTATTTGCAGGGCGTTTGGGACTAGAATTTTACCTGGGGTAACGTTAGCCCGTGTTTATCTGGGGCTTAGTATCCAGGATTTAGCGATCCAGCGCGATCCAGCTTAGTAATTGAACTCTTAGAGGATGTTTGAAAAGTCCTACTGTTTGTAGCAAAGCGTGCAAGATCCCCCTAAATCCCCCTTAAAAAGGGGGACTTTAAGGCGGTTTTCCCCCTTTTTAAGGGGGGCTAAGGGGTGATCTCTGAGTGCTTAACCTTACAGGCGATACCTTTTCAAACACCCTCTTAGTCATCTCATTGGGAATATCACAGGTTTAGTCCATGACTGCTGCTCTTCCTTCACAATCTGCCCCGCTGCCGCTGACTTCACGGTTGGTCAATGTGATTTTGTCAATCAAGCCCCTGGCGCTGTTGGCCAAGCACAACGCCCGCAACATGATGATTAAGCGGGCAGAGGCAATCGGCGTGTACTGGCGGCAGGAGGTGCAGGCGCTGCGGGCGCGGGGGGAGGGCACGACCTTTTCGCCAGCCTGGGAAGAAGACCTAGCGGCGGTGCAAAATCCCGACTTGGTGTATCCCGACTACTACTGCTGTTCTTTCCATGCCTACGAAGAGGGCAACTTGGGCTGGGAGCCTGCGATGGAGGTGGAAGTAGCAGCCCACGCGGTTCATGCCCGCATCTGGCCCGATGGCGGCGCAGAGGGCGATACGCGGCTCCGCCAGAGCTTTTTGGACATTTTGAAAGAGCAAGGCCCGGAAGATCCCCAAGCCATTCTGGATCTGGGATGCAGCGTGGGCATGAGCACCTTTGCGCTGCAATCGCTCTATCCGCAGGCGGCGTTGACGGGGGTGGATCTGTCGCCCTACTTTTTGGCGATCGCCCGCCACCGGGCCCGCACGGGTCGCCAGCCCAACAGTCTGCACACGCTGCAAGTCATGGGGCCAAAACCCGACGCGCCTGCGCCCCGCTGGCTGCACGCCGCCGCAGAAGAGACGGGCTTGCCGGATGCCTCCTTTGATCTGGTGTCCGCGTTTTTGATTTTCCACGAACTGCCCCAGTCTGCGGCAGTGCAGATTTTGCAGGAGGCGCGGCGCGTGCTGCGGCCCGGCGGCACGTTTGCCCTGATGGACATGAACCCCCGCTCGGAAATCTACGCCAAGATGCCGCCCTACATTTTGACCTTGCTGAAAAGCACCGAGCCATACCTGGATCAATACTTTTCGCTTGATCTGGAGCAAGCCCTAGTCGAAGCAGGCTTCGAGCCGCCCACCATCACCTGCAACACGCCGCGCCACCGCACGGTGATCGCCCGCGCCCGCTAGGTCTTCAGCCTCAGGTTTAGGATCGTCGAGGTGAATTGGCTGAATTTCTGCCTTTTGTGAGAGCGCGGTCAGCCCTTGATGTATCGTCGGGTCGAGGAAAAATCAGAATCGCCCAAGCATACTGAAATTGGGCATACTGGTGAGTAGCGCTGGTGCATCAGGCAAGCCATAGGCTGGTTGCGCTGGATTAGCGGTTCGCGAGTCTGCCCAAAATTTTGGAACCATGAGCGATCGCCCAATGGGGGCTTCTGATGACAAAACCTAACGCTTCTGCAAAATTGGCTGAGGTGCCCAAATCGCCCGAAGAAATTCAGCGCGAAAAACAGCGGATGTACGACGTGCTGTTCCTTCTGGAGCAGTTGTTTCATCGGGAAGAGGCGACCGTCAAGCTGGTTCTGGGCTGTCTGTATGACGTGGGCGCAGTGAACCTGATCAATCAGAAGCTGACCTTTCGCCCGCTGAACCGTTTGGGCAAGGGCACGGCGCGATTGTCGAAACCGCTCTTTACGGCGATCGCCATCCGCTGGTTTCACAAAAATGTCCCCCAGCTTTTGACGAAATGGCTGCACAGAAAGGTTCAATTTGAGCCAGAGGAGCCGGCGAAACCCGTAGCCGAAGCGGCCAAGGCAGAGATGCAAGAGACTGTAACGGCGGCAAACGCTGAGTTGGTGCAGCCTGCTGCGGTGGCTCCGGATCAAACGGCCCTGCTGTCCGAAGGCTCTGCGCCGCTGCTCCAGCCCATCTCGCCTAGTGAGCCAACCTACAGCTCCGTGGCGCTGGAGTTACAGCCTAGGGAGTTGCAGACGAACAAAACGAACCAGACGAACGGTAAAGCGGCGATCGCCCAATCTGCCCAGCCAATTACGCCGATGACTCAGAACGGCACGCTGCACCTGGTAGCCGATGCGTCCCCTATCACCCGCCCGGTTGAGCATTCCACCGTTGTTGCTTCCGTTGCGCCTGTAGCGCCTGTTGTAGCGGCTTCCTCGATCTCGCTCCAGGAGTCCGAAATGATGCCCCGCACGGCGGCACTGGCGGTGATGGAGGACTATCGTCAGGAGATTGCCCGACTGCGATCGCGCGTGAATTATTTGGCGATCGCCCTGATCAGCGTCAGCGGCATCCTCACGAGTGCCCTCCTGTGGGTTGCCACAAATCCCCCTGGCAATACGGTCGAAGCGGAAACCCGCCCGCAGCCTGTGCTGACCCAGCCCGCCATTAGCAGCGGCGCAGCAGAGTAGGAAATAAGAGTCAAGGAGAGCTACACCTTCGCCAGCGCTGGCTCCTCTACCTGCGATAACCCGCTCTGCTGCACAGGCAGCCCGTAGACCTCGGCGGAGTTGTTCGGGCTTTCGATTAGCTTGACTTTGTGCAGCTTTGCGCCGATTGCCCGAATCGGGTCTTCCAGCAGGTCGCGGATGTGGACAGCGATGTTCTCCGCTGTAGGCACGACCTTTGCAAAATAGGGAATGTCGTGGTTCAAAAACGTGTGATCAAACGGTTCCACAACATGTTCATCGACCGCCTTCTGAAAGGCAACCAGATCAGCGATCATGCCCGTGCGCGGATCAATCTCGCCCTTAATCGTCACTTCTAGGTGATAGTTGTGGCCGTGGCCGTGAATTCGGGCGCACTTGCCGTAGATTTCTGAGTTCTGCTCTAGGGTAAGGTGCGGCAGCGCCAGACGGTGTGCCGCGCTGAAGTGGGTGCTAATCGTGAGGTAGGCTTCCATGTCGTTTCCTGTGTAATCGGCCCAGAGTTCAGGATGTTCAAAAAGCTGAATGTTGATGATGGGCAAGTGGGGCGCGAGGCGATGCCAGATGACCCGTGCAATATGTTCCGTCGTGGGCAAGGTCTGCTGAAACTCGTCCCACACGTCGTTGAGATAGGCAAAGTTAAGCTGGCTCGTCACTTCTCGCTTAATCACCTGCTTCACGTCCGACAGGTTTAGTACCATGCCATAGTCATCTAGCTCGCCCTCCATTGCTACGTAGAGCACGTAGTTGTGCCCGTGTCCTGGGGCCTGGGCGCATAGCCCAAACTGTTGTCGATTCTCGTCTTCGCTTAGCTCTGGTAGCCAATAGCGATGGCTAGCCGAAAACTCAGCCCGACGATTGATGATGCATTTCATAGAAAAGCTGCTGGTAGAAAAGCCGCTGGACAGTTGTAACGTTCTGTAAAGATACTAGCGTTTCGCCTGGGCGGATGGGGGCAGGGGAGCGGCGTTAAAACGCTGAACCCTGTGTCTGGAGCGTTCCGCTACCCTTCTTCCAGCCAAAGCTCGTCGCTGGCATGATGCACCGTTTTTACCCACTTCAGGCGCTTGGGACGAATGGACATGCGGAGGGTGGTGCTGGCCACGATCGCCAGCCAGTGGAGCATGTAAATCGCGCCGCGCAGGGTTTGCAGCAGGAGTGAAAAACCGGGGTAGGTGCGGCCGCGGCGCACGTCTTCCAGTTCTGCCTTGGCTTCGGTGCGGGTCTGGAAGCGACGCAGGCCGATCATCATGCCCACCATCGACATGATCAGCGTGAACCCGGTAAGCGGGCCAAAGATGGGAAGACGACTGCGGGCGATCGCCATCAGCAGATCCGGCAGCGCTGCCGTTGGCATGATGTACTGAAACATGAAGAACGTCAGCAGATCCATCGTCTTGCGAGTGCCCATGCGGTTGCGAACGATCCAGCGCCAGTAGTCGAGGTAGCGCTGATAGCCGCCCTCTGCCCAGCGGTTGCGCTGATGCCACAGCCCGCCCAAGCGCGTTACGCCTTGCTCTTGCACCGCAGGCATTGGCAAAAAGTCGATGTCCCATCCGTCTAGGTGTAGGCGAATGGTCAGATCCAGGTCATCGGTAATGGTTTCTTCGTTCCACGCGCCGCAGCGTTCTAGCGCCGCCCGCCGCACAAACTGACCGTTGCCGCGCAGTTCGCCAATGCCGCCTACCGCAATTCGCTGCTGCTGGTAATACGCATCTAGCGCCATTTCAGCAACCTGGCCCTGAATCCAGAAATTCCCCGAATCGGGATGGTTGGTGGCCTGGGCGATCGCCTTTCGCACCTGCACTGCGCCTACCCGCGCCGATTGGAACAAGGGCAGCACCCGCCGCAGCAGATCCGCAGGCACGTCCGCATCAGCATCAAACACGCCAAAGATTTCGCCCTTTGCCAGCGCACAGACTTGGTTTAATGCGCCCGACTTGCCACCACTGGCCTCGGCTCCGCGCCGCAGCACTTTCAGTTGGGGATACTCACTTTTCAATTTGTCCAGCACTTGGGGCGTGCGATCGGTGCTGTGGTCATCCACCACCCAGAGTTCATAGCGACTGACTGGATAGTCGATTTCACACAGCGCCCGCACCAAGGGACCAATCACGCCCTCCTCGTTCTTGGCTGCCACCATCAGCGATACGAAGGGCAGATCCGCCGAGTTGTCGCTGGTCAGCGGGTGGGGCAGAGGGCGGGGACGGGCCGCCATCAGCCGCAAGATGTGAACCCCCATCAATGCCGTTAGACCATACACCACCCACGCCCCCCAGGAAACGAGATGGAGGGCGATCGTGCTGCTCCACACAATCGTCATTGCTAGGGCTGCCTTGCCCCTGCGTCCCGCTAGCCCGCGATAAAACTGCGACTGCGGATCGTCTGCATCGGACAAATCAGACACGATGGCATGAACCGGCTCTAGCTCATCGTATTCGTCGTCATACCAGGACTGCTGCGGCATAGGTTCACCCTTTGACGGCTTCCGTCATGATGCAGAGGTCTAAATCGGTCAAATCTAAATCTGGGAAGTTCTAGATTTGAGAAGAATCTGAGAAGAATTTAGATCCGTCAAACCAAAAGGAATCGAATGAAAAATAGCGCGATGTGCAACGTTCACGCTGCCCTCATCCCCCAACCCCATTCTCCCAAGTCGGGAGAATGAGAGAAAGAGAGGCTCGAAATCCCTCTCCCGCTCTGGGAGAGGGATTAAAGCCTTCGGCATACCAGAAAAGGGTGAGAGGAATCGGCAAAGTTGCACATCTCGTAAAAATATGGACTGTAGATATGAATTTGTCTAAGATGTCTCGGTCTAAAGTCGCGGTTTGGGAAACCTGTCGAGCGGACATTGCGCCGCCAATCTCCATCCTAACCAGGACGAATGGACGATTTGAAAATCCTTCAGGACACTTTTGGTACAGGACTCTTTCAGCAGTAGTCTACCAATCATTAAGCAATCCTAAAACTGAAATTGGCAAACCATCGTTAGATTGCCCGAAATTCAAGCCTTTCCATCATGCGCTAGGTTGTGAGGCGATCGCTCGACTCAGCGGTGTGGCTTCCCGTCTCACCCGCTGGGCTTCTCAAACCGCTGACCCTGCATAACCTGACCCAGACACACCAGGCTGATATTCTGATGAAGGTTCTTAGAGGCGAATGGTTTTATGGCGTGGACACGGCCCAGCGGGCGGCAGGCAGATGAGCTGCGTCCGGTTCGATTTGAGCGGCGATTCACCCGATTTGCGGCGGGGTCGGTGCTGGCGCACTGCGGCGAAACCCAGGTGTTGTGTACGGTGACGGTGCAGCCCGGTGTGCCGAAGTTTTTGGAAGGCAGCGGCCAGGGCTGGCTGACGGCGGAATATCGAATGCTGCCCAGCGCCACACCCCAGCGACAGGCACGGGAATTTATGAAACTGTCGGGGCGG
Organism: Thermoleptolyngbya sichuanensis A183; assembly: GCF_013177315.1. Classification (NCBI taxonomy): domain Bacteria; kingdom Bacillati; phylum Cyanobacteriota; class Cyanophyceae; order Oculatellales; family Oculatellaceae; genus Thermoleptolyngbya; species Thermoleptolyngbya sichuanensis. Next base: position 640,219 of record NZ_CP053661.1, read on the forward strand.
ACGCAGGAGATTCAGCGGCTGATTGGGCGCAGTTTGCGGGCGGCGCTGGATATGAAGGCGCTGGGGGAACGGACGCTGACGGTGGATGCGGACGTGCTGCAAGCGGATGCGGGAACCCGCACCACGGCAATTACCGGAGGATATGTGGCCCTGTGTGATGCGATCGCCTATCTCCTGTCCACGGGTGAACTGGAGGCTTCACCCCTGCGGCATCAGATCGCGGCGGTGTCTGTGGGGCTTTTGCACGGCGAAGCCTTTCTGGATTTGGACTATCCCGAAGATGTGGCGGCGGAGATTGATTTCAATGTTGTGATGACGGAAGAATTGGCCCTGATCGAGCTACAAGGCACGGCCGAAGAAGGCAGCTTTAGTCGGACTCAGCTTAACCAGCTTTTGGATATTGCCGAAACGGGCATTGGCGAGTTGCTCAAGCTTCAGCAGCAGGCATTGCGAAGCAGCTAAGCAAGACCCTGGACGGGCGATCGCCCCCCTTTTATCGGCTCAAAATCCTTCCCAAGAATCCCCCGTCTGGGGCTTATCAAAGCTTTACCCCAGAACGTTAAGATAAGGGATGAACATTCCGAAAAGGATCGGAGTTAATTTCTAGTGCTAGAGACACTCATCGCCGACTTTCGCGTCATCTTTGAGCGAGATCCTGCCGCTCGAAACTGGTTAGAAGTTCTCTTTTGCTATCCCGGTCTACAAGCCCTGTTGATGCACCGTTTTGCCCATCGTTTGTATCAGATGCGGCTGCCCTTCTTGCCGCGTTTGATTTCCCATCTGGCCCGCTTTTTGACGGGCATCGAGATTCACCCAGGCGCACAGATTGGCAGCGGCGTGTTTATCGACCACGGCATGGGGGTGGTCATTGGCGAAACGGCGATCGTGGGTAACTACGCGCTAATTTACCAGGGCGTGACCCTGGGCGGCACGGGCAAAGAAAGCGGCAAGCGCCACCCGACGCTGGGCGAAAACGTGGTCGTCGGCGCGGGCGCAAAGGTGTTGGGCAACCTGAACATTGGCGATAACGTGCGAATTGGTGCGGGGTCTGTGGTGCTGCGCGACGTGCCCGCCGATTGCACGGTGGTTGGTGTGCCTGGACGGGTGGTGTATCGCGGTGGTGAACGGGTCGATCCGCTGGAACACAACCGCCTGCCTGACTCGGAAGCTGAGGTGATTCGTGCCCTGCTGGATCGCATCGAAGGGTTGGAACAGCAGATGGAAAGCCTGAAACGGGAACGGGCGCAAACGCCGCATCTGTCCGTTCCCGCAGTGGAGCATCGCCCGCTGGTTGCTGCCTTCGTCGTGCCGTCTGATGCAGAAGCCGAACCGCAACAAGCGCCAGCCGTTGAGGTCAAATCCAAGTGTCGCTTGAGCGATCGCGTGATTGAAGAATTTCTGAACGGCGCAGGTATCTAACGGCCTGCTTTGATGGTTTCTATTTGATGGTTTCTACAAGATCGCCTCTACCCGCAGCCGGAAGTCCCACGACCTCCGGCTGCGGGTAGAGGCGCATCAATCCTGGGTATTAGTCCAACCGATGTAACAACCTGTAAATCGCCTCTGGGTTGGATCACGCCATTCCCTACAATGAGCCTATAGCCTGCTTTTAGCCGTTCCTCAAACTGTTCCAGGACTTACGCACTTGCGATAAGTTTTCTGGATTTTGGAGGATTTCTCGCGGGCGCAGCCCGCGAGAAATCCTCCAACTTCGTAAGTCCTATGTTCTTTTAATTTGCCGATATGACTGTAACCGTTGCTGATGTGATGACTCCCGACCCGATCGTGGTGCATCCCGAAACGCCCCTGAATGAGGCCATCAAGCTGATTGCCGAGCGGCGGATTAGCGGGCTGCCTGTGGTCGATGCCGATGGCAAGCTGGTGGGGGTTCTCTCAGAAGCCGACCTGATGTGGCGCGAAACAGGACCTACGCCGCCGCCCTACATCATGATTTTGGACAGCGTAATTTATCTGGAAAACCCCGGCAAGCATGAGCGAGAGCTGCACAAGGCTCTAGGGCAGACCGTTGGCGAAGTCATGACGGGCAAAAAGGAAATCGTCACCACAAAACCGAGCCAAACGCTGCAAAGCGCCGCCAAGCTGATGCACGACCGAGACACGACGCGCCTGCCCGTCCTCGACGACAGCGGCAAGGTGATTGGCATTTTGACACGCGGCGATATCGTGCGGCATTTGGCAGTGGAATAGTGTTCGGCTGAATCAATTCCAGTCTTTTAGGAATCCCAAGTTTAAGAAGATGACGATTACTCCTGAATCTGTGAAAGCCCTGCTGGAGTCTGGGGATTTTGGCGATCGCCTCCGTGCGGTGAACCAAATGCGGCAGCTTGATCCGGCGATCGCCTTCGATCTCATCCAAATTGCCGCCACGGATTCCAGCGTTCGGGTGCGCTACGCCGCCGTCAGCCAGCTTGCCAGCCTGGGCAGCCAGAATCCCGACATGGCGCTGGATCTGCTGCAAGCCAGCCTGCGAGATGCCGAACCCGACGTGCAGGCGGTCGCAGCCGACTCGATTGGGGCGCTGAAGCTGACGGCGGCCTACGAAGACCTAAAGGCGCTCTATCACCGCAGCACAGAATGGCTGGTGCAGTTCAGCATTATCGCAGCGTTGGGCGAACTGGGCGATCCGTCGAGCTTTGACCTGCTGCAAGAGGCCCTCGGCTCCACCAATGAACTGGTGCGGACGGCGGCGATCGGCTCCCTAGGCGAACTGGGCGACCCCCGCGCCATTCCCCTGTTGACGGCCTACGCCACGCACCCCGACTGGCAAATTCGCCATCGCGTGGTGCAGGCATTGGGACATTTCCAAACCCCAGAGGCGCGTACTGTGTTGGAGACTATGGTGAGCGATGACAACAGTGCTGTGTCCCAAGAGGCAAAGCTTTATCTGTAGGGAGAAATGGGTCGGTATCTACGGTTTTTACACAACAGATGCATCAGATGCATCTATTCGCAAATCGGGCGATCGCCCTTTTCAGTCCCCTCTTAGATTCCTAATTCCTTCTTAAGATTCCTGCCGCAACTGCCGAGATAGAATGATGAAAGTGGCTAATCCCGCTCGGAATACTGTACTTTGTGGGATGATGTAGATACCCTCAAATTGTTACTCTTACTACAGGAATTCTTTCTATGGCACTCCGACTTGGTGATACCGTTCCCAACTTCACCCAAAAGTCCACCGAAGGCGATATCAATTTCTACGAGTGGGCTGGCGATAGCTGGGTGGTTCTCTTTTCCCACCCCAAGGACTTTACCCCCGTTTGCACGACTGAACTAGGCCGCGTGGCAAACCTCAAGCCCGAATTTGACAAGCGCAACGTGAAAGTCATCGCCCTCAGCGTCGATGATGTGGATTCTCATGCAGGCTGGGTGGGCGACATCGAAGAAACCCAAAACACGAAGCTGAACTATCCCATCCTGGCTGATCCCGATCATGTCGTATCTGACCTGTACGACATGATCCACCCCAACGCCAACGCCATGCTGACGGTTCGCACTGTGTTTGTGATCGACCCTGCCAAGAAATTGCGGCTGTCTTTGACCTATCCCCCCAGCACGGGCCGCAACTTTGACGAAATTCTGCGCGTGATCGACTCGCTGCAACTGACCGACAACTATGGTGTGGCTACGCCCGCCGACTGGAAGGACGGCGATGACGTAGTGGTTGTGCCCTCGATCCCTACCGAAGAGGCAAAGCAGAAGTTCCCCAAAGGCGTAAACGAAATTCGCCCCTATCTGCGGATGACCCCCCAGCCCAACAAGTAGGCGCTGTGTGAGGTTGTCAAAGCTTGATAGAAAAAGGCAGGTACGGCGTATCTGTCCTTTTTGTTGCGGCTTTCTTAGGACTTACGCAGTTGGACGATTTCTTGCGGGCGCAGCCCACGAGAAATCATCCAAAATCCAGAAAACCTGTCGCAAGTGCGTAAGTCCTATTTCTTAAGTGCTATTTCTTAAGTGCTATTTCTATAGTTCGTCTAAAGTTCGGGTCAGTTCCGAAAATGCCTCCCTAAGATAGAGGGTGAAATCCGGGGGCGATCGCCCGCTTCCCTCGCCAACGCAGCAGGGCGATCGCCACACCTCCGGGAGCGTTTTGCAGGAGAATCTCATGTCTGAAGGCGATCCCATGCTGGATTTAAGCCACAAGCTGGCCCTCGACCGCGACTGCATGACCCTATCGCGGCACGTCCTCAAGCAGTTTCAAGACTTTTCGCCCGAAGCGCAAGACCTCAGCGCCCTGATGAGCCGCATTGCCCTGGCCGCCAAGTTGATTGCCCGTCGCCTCACTCGGGCTGGACTGATGGACGATGCCCTCGGCTTCACTGGGCAAACCAACGTCCAGGGCGAAGCCGTCAAAAAAATGGATGTATACGCCAACCAGGTGTTTATCTCCGTATTTGAACAAAGCGGACTGGTCTGCCGCCTTGCGTCCGAAGAAATGGAGAAGCCCTACCACATTCCCGAAAACTGCCCCATCGGTCGCTACACCCTGCTCTATGACCCGATCGACGGCTCCTCGAATCTAGACGTGAATATTAACGTCGGGTCAATCTTTGCGATTCGACGACAGAGCGACCCAGATATAGACGAAACCGGGCAAGACTTGCTGCAAAGCGGGCGCGGGCAAATTGCCGCAGGCTATGTCCTCTATGGCCCCAGCACCATGCTGATTTACTCCATTGGCACAGGGGTTCACGCCTTTACGCTCGACCCGACCCTGGGCGAATTTGTCCTGTCGAACGAAAACATCCGTGTGCCGGAGCATGGCCCCATCTACAGCGTCAACGAGGGCAACTTCTGGCAGTGGGACGAGTCGATTCGAGACTACATCCGCTATGTGCATCGCCATGAGGGCTACACCGCCCGCTACGGTGGGGCGCTGGTGGGCGACTTTCACCGCATTCTGTTTCAGGGCGGCGTGTTCCTCTATCCCGGCACGGTGAAAAAGCCCGAAGGCAAGCTGCGATTGCTCTACGAATCTGCGCCGCTAGCATTCCTCATCGAACAGGCCGGTGGTCGCGCCAGCAACGGCACTCAGGACATTCTGGACGTAGTGCCCGATCAGGTTCACGCCCGCACGCCGCTGATTATCGGCAGCACCGAGGACGTGGCGCTGGTGGAATCCTTCATCCGTGAGCGGCAGCGTGAACAGCAAAATCCTGTGATCTCCGTGCGGTCTTAGTGGGCGGCAACCGGCCATTCCTAAAGCCCACATTAAGGTTTGCTGGGTTGTCAAACAGAAAACCAAGTTGAACTGGAAGAAGGTGGTGTGATAAGGAATGGCTTTCGTTGTTTCACGAGGTTTGCGGTCTAGAGCCTGCTGATGGAATCTGCGAAATCTCATCTGGAGCGCAGGGCAGATTCAGAAACGCCCGTCAGGATCGAAGGTCAAGGGTGAGCGCGTCCTGCGGGCTGGCATCTAGAAACAATATCTGGAAACAACATCTGGAAATAACATCTGGGCGATCGCCCCTCAAAGCTGCTTCCACTCCTCCTCAACCTCTCATCCACCCAAATCTACGCACACTCTACGCACTCCTAACCTTGTCTATGGTCACGCTTCTAGAAAACCCCCTCCGCGTTGGTCTTCAGCAAGACCGCATTCCCGAACCCCAAATCCTAGTCATCTTTGGTGCCAGCGGCGACCTCACCCAGCGCAAGCTGATCCCTGCGATCTACCAAATGAAACTGGAGCGTCGTCTGCCGCCCGAGCTCACCATCGTCGGCGTAGCCCGACGGGATTGGAGCAACGACTATTTCCGAGAGCAGATGCGGATTGGGGTCGAAGAGTTTGGCGGTGGGCTAGGCAAACAAGAAGTCTGGGACGACTTTGCTCGCGGGCTGTACTATTTTCCCGCCGACATGGACGATCCGGTTAGCTATCAGAGTTTGAAGAACTTCCTGGCAAACCTGGATGACACCCGTGGCACCCGTGGCAACCGAGTGTTCTACTTGGCGGTGGCCCCCCGCTTCTTCTCTGGGGCGATCGAGCAACTGGGCGCAGCCGGAATGTTGCAAGATCCCGAAAAGCATCGCCTAGTGATTGAAAAACCCTTTGGCAAAGACCTGATTTCTGCTCAGGCGCTCAACCAGGTCGTGCAGCATGTGTGCAACGAAAACCAGGTCTACCGCATCGACCACTACCTCGGCAAAGAAACAGTCCAAAACCTGATGGTGTTTCGCTTTGCCAATGCCATCTTTGAGCCGCTGTGGAACCGTCAATACGTAGACCATGTGCAAATCACGGTGGCCGAGCGCGTTGGACTAGAGGGACGAGCTGGCTACTACGAAACGGCTGGAGCTTTGCGGGATATGGTGCAGAACCATCTCATGCAGCTCTTTTGTCTGACGGCGATGGAGCCGCCCAACTCGCTCGATGCTGACAGCATCCGCAACGAAAAAGTAAAAGTGCTACAAGCGACTCACCTGGCTGAAGAGATTGAAATCGGCAAGGGTGCGATTCGGGGACAATACTCCGCGGGCTGGCAAGACGGAAAGGCAATTCCTGGCTATCGTGAAGAAGAAGGGGCCAGCCCGACTTCGACAACCCCGACCTACGCCGCCATCAAGCTCAACATCGATAACTGGCGCTGGAAGGGTGTTCCCTTCTTTCTCCGAACCGGCAAGCGGATGCCCAAAAAGGTGTCGGAAATCGCCATCCAGTTTAAGGAAGTGCCATACCTGATGTTCCAGTCGGCATCGCGCCAAGCCAACCCCAACGTGCTGGCAATGCGGATTCAGCCAGACGAGGGAATTTCACTCCGATTTGAAGTGAAAACGCCTGGAACCTCTCTGCGAACCCGCTCGGTAGACATGGATTTTCGTTACGACACGGCCTTTGGTAGCGCCAATACCGACGCTTACAGCCGACTTTTGGTTGACTGTATGTTGGGTGACCAAACCCTGTTTACGCGGGGTGATGAGGTAGAAGCCTCCTGGCGCATTCTCACGCCGCTGCTGCGAGTCTGGGATGCCCCTGCTGATCCCGATGCGATTCCGCTGTATGAGGCAGGCACCTGGGGGCCGATCGAAGCGGAACTGCTGCTCAATCGGGATGGACGACGCTGGCGGAGGCTGTAGAAAGAGCTTGGGTCGAATACAAGCTCGAAGAATACAAGCTCGAAGAACAGCATTGAGACTCGAACTGGCTTGAATCTTACTTGAATCCTAGTTTTCTCAACCTTTCTCCACGACATTACCCATGACTACTACACCGCTCGTTACCTTACAGCAACCGAAGGATATTTCCCTCAGCGAGATTGAGGCGGAGTTGAGTCAGATTTGGCGGATGCAGAGTGGCGCAAAGGGAATGCCAGCACCGACTCGTGCGGCGACCTTTAGCATCGTGGTATACGCGCCAGAGGAATTTCAACAACTGCTGGCGATTCTGGGGTTCTACACTGAGGAGATTGACAGCTATTTTGGCCCAAGTACCAAAAAGGCAGTGCTGGCAGCCCAAAAAGCGCTGGGGCTGCGGATGACGGGGCGCTTTGACCCAGAAACGCTGGCGCGGCTGCGGGAAGAGGTGGCTAAGCTGCCACCGGAAAAGCGCGTGTTTCAAAATCGAGACGATCGTGGTTCAACGATCAGCGATGCGATCGCCGTTCAAAATCCCTGCCGCGTGGTCACCCTGGCTCCTACGCTGGGCGAAGATACGGGCGTGACGGCGCAGGTGTCGGCCTATTGCCCGATTCAAAAGGGCGGCAACGCAGCGTCGATTTGCGGCGAATATATCACGATGAAGGGCACCAAAGAGGCGCTGAACCGGGTGGGTGACTTGGTGGCAACGCTGATGATCCCCAGCCTGCCGAAGTTTGTCTGGTGGAAGGCAACGCCAAACCCAGAGCATGAGCTATTTCGCAAGCTGGCGGCGGCTTGCAACTGCTTGATTCTCGATTCGTCCTATTTCACCGACCCGGCCATGGAATTCCTGAAGATGCAGGAACTGATCGAGTCAGATACGTATATTGCTGACCTCAACTGGCATCGGCTGTCGGTGTGGCAAGAGTTGGCTGCGGCTGCGTTTGACCCCCCAGAGCGGCGCGTTGCCTTGGCAGAGGTAGACAAAATCACCATCGACTACGAAAAAGGCAATCCGGCGCAGGCTTATATGTATCTGGGCTGGTTTGCGAGCCGTCTAGGCTGGAAGCCGGTGTCTATTACCGAAACACCTGGCGACTATGACATTACAACGGTGATGTTCAAAGGGCCGAATGGGCAGGATATTCATGCCGAGCTAGCGGGTGTGCCGATTGCTGATGCGGGCGAGATTATCGGCGACCTGATTGGACTGCGCCTGAGTTCGAGCAACGCCAACGCCAACTGCTGTACGATTCTCTGCTCGGAAACGACGGGCTGTATGCGGATGGAGGCTGGCGGCAGCGCTCAGAACTGCCGGACGGAGCAGGTGACGGCGATAAACGATCAGAAGGCGGAGTTTCTGGTGAGCCAGCAGCTTCAGCGCTGGGGACGCGACGTGCTGTACGAAGAAAGTCTGGCGATGACGACCAGCATTTTGCGGCTGAAGGCGTAGATCTAGATCAGTTGGCTGGATTTGTCTTTTAGCGCGGTTCGCCTTGGCGGTTTGCCTTACAGATCAGCGGCGATCGCCTCTTCTAGGGGGGGAGCTGGGGGCGCAACTGGAGGGGCGATCGCCCGTGCCGCATTCACCAGCGTCAGCAGCGGCCCGCTTTGCTCTTGCCCGCTCGTAGACAGGTCGCTGTGGCAGAGGAATACGCGCTCGTCGGCGCGATAGAGCAAATCCCGAATTTGGCGCTCCAGCCGGTTCTGGTCTGCCGTTAGCGCATCGGCCGCCGTCCACCGCTGCCCCGACCAATCGCTGAGAAACAGCGGCGCTGCGAACAGCCCGCCGCCCCCCGTCAGCCAGAGCGGAGAACCCGCATCCAGCCAAAACTGCCAGCGGTGGGCAGAGCGATTGGCCCGGTACTGGAAGATGGTGGCCAGCATCACCGCCGGACGGGTGATCAGCGGACGCACGGGATAGGGATCGGCAGTAATCGTGCCGCCGCGCAATAGCTCGATAAAGTCCTGCACGCTTTCCGATAGCGGTGCGGCGTTTCGTAGCGCATCCATTTGTCGCAGGCGAGACTCCACCTCCCAAAAGTGCTGTGCCGTTTCCATGAGTTCACGCAGCGCCGCCAGCCGATCGTAGGGCAAGGTGCTGCCGCCATAGAGAAACTGCTGAATGGCGCGGTCGAGCAGCGTGGCAGGGCTGGGAATCAACCGCTGCTGCTGCTGCGCTTGCTGCGTCTCAATCCACAGGCGAATCGATTCATAGGCCTGGGTGGCCCGATAGCCCAGCCGATCCCACCGAGGGAAAGCCGTCGCAGGCAACAGATGCGGGCGATCGGGGTCGGGCACAAAGCAGTGATCGACAATCAGCCCAGCGCGAACCGGATCGATTGCGGGCGCGGGTTCGGGAGTGGCAGGAGGTTGGAGGTTGGAGGCTGGAGATTGAATTGGGGACTGGCTGAGGACAATCAGGAGTTCGGCGATCGCCTCTCGGTTGATCAGTCGCCCCAGCCCCGGATAGACCAGCGCCAACAGGGTCAGCAGGGCGCGAATCATGGGCGAGGCGGCGAGGGGCTGCTGATCGTTCAGCGCTTCTACGGCAATGCCCCGGCGGTTGAGGATTTCGCGCAGGGTGTAGCGGGCGATCGCATCCAGCCCCGGCCCGATAATCGCCACCTCATCAGGACGCACCCGCCCGCTGTGGATTGCCTGGGCCACCTGCTCTGCCGTTTCTCGCAGCAGTTGTGCCCGCGAGATGGTTTGGATGGATTGCATCGTGTCTGGCAGGTCTGGCAGCAGCACGGGTTCCCGCACCCAGCCCGCCAGCGCATCGGCCCAGTCGGTGCCCAGGGTTCCGGCAGGCGGGTCGAGGGGGTCTATGCTGCAACGTTCTGCCAGGGTTGCCAGCCGCGCCGGGTCGGCTCCCAACCCCCAGCGCACGGATCCCTGGGGGTTGTAGGTGAAAAATCCGGGCAGCCCCATGTCCAGGAGATGGGAAAACAGCGTGTAGGCGATCGCCGGATATTCGTCCACGTCATCCGCCAGCAGCGCACTGAAGCGATCGCCCAGTCGAGCCTGGTAGGTGGCATCGGGCAGCAGATAGCGGGCGTATAGATCCGTGGCAACGCCGTAGGTCAGCAGCCCCCGCTCCAGGCACCAGTCCCGCCACTGGGCGATCGCCCCACCGATGTGCAGCCACAAATCGGGCTGTGTTTCCGGCGGGGCCAGCCCTTGCTGGAGCAGCGGCGCAATGTCTTCTGGGGGAACCTCTGCCAGCGCCGCCAGTTGCAGCAGATCCAGCATCCGCCGCACCAAAAAATAATCCGCCACACCCGGCAGCGTCAGTGTGCCTTCGTCTAGCCCAGGCTGCCAGAGGCGCGTGGCCAGGGCTTGCTCGGTTTCGGGGCGCAGTCGCAGCGGAAACTGAGTGCCCACTATGCCCCGTTCTACCAGCAGCGGATAAAACAGCACCACCTCGCTGAGGAAAAATCCGGCCGGCGTGGCGGTTTCCACGGGATATTGCGCCTGCTGCGCCGCCAGCCGATCGGAGAGGTTGAGACGATTGTCGCCGATGGCGGCAAAGGCGATCGCCGGGGCCTTTGCCGAAGCGTTTTCCAGCGAACTCACCCATTCGCCAAAATGCTGCACCAATCGCTCTGTTTTGCCACTGCGAGACGGGCCCGTGATCCAGATCGACGGCTGCATTGGAACGCCCCTCCTCGTGAAAAAATTAGAATTTGCTACGATACTATACTTCTGGCTCTATACTTCTGGCTTTGAATGTTGTGGCTCTGATGGCTCTTGTGGATCTGATTGTGAACCAGCTTGTGGCTGATTGCTGAAATAGGGCAGACTTACGACTCGACGCATTCTATCCCGCTTCGCAGCGCCCATCTCCACCCCCGCTGTGAAGATTAATCGCTGTGAAGATTAATCTGTGTGCATAGGCAATGACAATCCCAAATGACAAACCCAATTGTTTCTGGTGTCCAGGCGTATCTTCGCTTTAGTCGGCGATGGCTGATGGGCACCCCAGAGCGTGCCCTAGATGATGCTTACGAAGCAGCGCTCCGCATCAAGGCGCTGGAAGATACCTACTTTGGGGGCGATCGCATCTCGTTTCAGCAGGGCAACTATAGCAGCAGCGCCCGCGCCTATTTTCAGACCGAATTGCGGAAGTATCTCAATATTGCCAAGCTGCGGCTGGCCGAGTTTCGCACCAGTAGCTCGATTTTGCAGAGCGATCGCCCCCCCACCGAAGTCCACATCGACGGGCAACCGCCAGATGCCTACGAAATCGACATTCTAGACCGCAGTTCGCTGATTCCTAAAAAGCTGGCTTTTGTAGACAGCATGATAGCTCGCTACGCCGATGGCATTATGCCCGTATCTTCCCTGGCAGCTCGCCCAGAGGTCGATCCGGAGCGCGGCAGAATGCAGCCCTTTGACTCTGGTGCAAGGCGATCGCCCAAGCGCCCAGCCGATCTCGAATCTATTGCCGACAAAACAGGCGTGCTGCCCCGCTCTATCCTCCGCACAGCCGACCGTATCAAGCGCGAGCTAGACCCCAACGCCGAACAGGAGGTGATAGAGGATTTCTACATCTCCAGACGGCGCACGTTTATCGCGGTGCGGCTGGTGCTGCTGCTGATGATTCTGCCGCTGCTGACCCAGCAGGTGACGAAAAATTTCCTGATCAGCCCCATAGTGGATCACTACCGCACGCCCGAAACCACAGGTGCATTCCTCAATGTAGACATTGAAGACGAAGCCTTTGACGAACTGCGGCGCTTTGAAGAACGGCTGCGGTTTTCCAGTTTAGTTGGTGCGACACCACCCCTAACCGAACCCGAAATCAACACCCGGCTCCAGGAAAAAGCTCGAGAACTCCAGCTTGAGGCTATGGCCAAAAGCAACAACGCCGTCAAAAACGTATTTGCAGATATCTTCTCAGCGCTGGTTTTTGGTGCAGTCTTGCTGAGCAGCCGTCGTGAAATTGAGGTGCTGAAGTCCTTTATGGATGAAATCGTCTATGGGCTGAGCGACAGCGCCAAAGCGTTTATTATTATATTGCTGACGGATATTTTCGTAGGGTTCCACTCGCCCCACGGGTGGGAGGTTTTGCTAGAGGGCGTTTCCCGGCATTTTGGCATTCCCGAAAGCCGCGACTTTATCTTCCTCTTCATTGCGACCTTCCCTGTCATCCTCGACACCATTTTCAAATACTGGATTTTCCGCTATCTCAATCGCATCTCGCCCTCTGCCGTGGCCACCTACCGCAACATGAACGAGTAATTTGAACGAGTAACTTTTCGAGTAACTTTCAAGGGTGAATGGCTGGACACTCGTGCAGGAAAAATTCGCTGCGGCAATCCTCGCGACCCTCCTACTCCCGTACTTTGCCGGATGGCAGAACTCTGGCGATAAACCAAGAATTGTAGTACGTACTGGTGTTGCCCTCTTTTACCGCCATGCAATCCCTCAATCCAGCGTCCCCATCCGGCTTGCCCAATCTGCCCTCCTCCACGTTGCCGACAGTTGAAATCCTGGAACTCCGGACGGACTATCGTTCTTGCCACATTGTTCTACCCGACTCGAACGAACGCACAGCGGCGATCGCCCTCGCTGGAGAATACTACAGCTTCTTTCGCGTTGAAAAGTCCGAAGCCCGCGCTCAATCAATCTGCGCCAAACTGATGCAACGAGGACACCGACCCGTTATCACACGAGTCCCCAAAGGATTTGTCGTGTGGACGCTGGAACCCAACGCCCAGCTTGCGACCCAAGCCACTTCAGCCAGATTGTCCGACACCAGTTCGTCTCTAAATTCCTCAACTGGCGCTCCTTCAGAAAAGGCTGCAACAGATGCACCCGTTGCGCCGTACCGAATTTTGGTTTCTCCCGATCAGTACAAGTTCTGCAACATTCGCGTCCCCGATCTGGACAAGCGGCTGATGGCCATTTGTGTAGATGGGTTGTTTTACAGCCTGTTCAAAACCCTTGAAGACGTGCAGCAGGCGGTTCAGATCGTGAAAAAGCTTAACTATCGCGGCAACGAAACGATTATTACCAAAAACGCCAAGGGCTATAGCCTGTGGGTGCTGGAACCCGATGCCCGCATGGATTGATCGCCATGAACCCGTTGCCAGTTCTGTGAGTTCTGTGAGTGCTTGTTTTTGTGGGCATTTGGGGGAACAGGGCGTTTTTGTGACCAGTAGGGGCGATCGCCCGCTCTCAAACAAATTGTCCTCTCTCGGGCAAACGGCAAAACAGCAGCAAAAAGCGGGATGAAGCAACGCCTTACCCCGCTCAATGGTCAATAACAACTTTTAGTCGATAGCTTTGATCAACCACTCCGAATCAATCACTCTATCCACACGCTCTATTGACTGACAGAACCCAAAAACCTGTGGATAACGCTTCAAAGCAGATAAAGTCCCAAAAACAAAACACTTAGAGGTTGGTTTTAGAGGCTGGTTTCGCTCAGTTCGCGAATCATGTAATCAAAGGGCTGATCTAGGAAACCTGTGTCGGTAATGCCGGCCTCAGCAACCTGCGCTGCCACCATTTCCTTGAGAATCTGAATTCCGCGCACCGTCGGCCCAATCGGCACACCCAGGGAGTTATAGGTTTCCCGAAGTCCTTCTAGCACTCGCTCATCCAGCAGGTTTGTATTGCCGGCCACCAGCGCATAGCTAGCATAGCGAAGATAGTAGTCCATGTCGCGCAGGCAAGCCGCATAGCGCCGCGTCGTATAAGCATTGCCGCCGGGGCGAATCAGTTCAGGCACCTCTTCAAACAAGCGCGACCCAGCCTGCCTGACGATACCCGCAGCATTTGAATTAATCACAGCCGCCGCTTGCACTCGGGAAACCCCGGTGCTGAAGTAGGACTTCAGCGTGTCTAGCGCATCGCGATCGAGGTAGCGGCCTTTCAGATCGTAGTTTTCAATCAGGCTTGTGACAGCGTCCCGCATGAAACAAAATCTCCCAACACGACCAAAATCCAGGTTTTTGCCAACACAGAGTGCAACGCTTTGAAACAAGCCAAAGCTGCAACACAGTCCTGATTTAGGAGCCTGAAATGAGCGCTAAAACAGCACTCGAGATACCCCTGCTCAGGCTGAAACGTGCTTTGACTATGGCGTTTCAAAACGTGCTTATTAAATTGCTTATGGTAAAGTCTATCACGCAAGATTGGGCCCTACTTCGCCCCACTGCTCTGGATAGTCTGGGTTTGCGATTAAGTTTTGTATCGCTATTTTGTATCACCCTTCGGATCATCCGCTGTCTCAAGCTTCGGGTCTAAGAAGACTGCTATTCAGGACTTTATCGCAGTGGCAATCTGTTCCAATCCGTTCCAATCTGTTCCAAATCGTACAAAGCTGATTTCCAGGGTTAAGCCCCGCTTTTGTTGCCTATTATACAAAAACCGCCTACGCCTCTCCTTAGGATGATTCAGGTGTAATCAAGGCCTGGACTCTAACACCTCTGACTGCTGATAAACTCCTGCTGTTGATCAGCATTAGAGATGTATAACTCCATTTATTGAAGACTGCATTAAGACTGCATTTTGTATGACGCTGCTCTAAGTGTTGAATGTAGTCTAGGCGGCACTTCTAGCTGAACTGGCTAGAGGATAGAGACCTCTGAGGGATGCTTCCCCCTTATGCCCAGGCAAGCAGGTGTCAGGCGCTTGGCGATCGCACACCAGTCTCACTGCTAAACAACATCCGAGTCAAGATGGCTCAAATCACTGAAGGAGTAGTTCATGACGACCCCGCAAGAAGTCTTAAGCCTAATCAAAGACCAGGGCATTAAGCTGATTGACCTCAAGTTTATCGACCTGCCCGGCATCTGGCAGCACTTGACCGTATACGAGAACCAGATCGACGAAAGCAGCTTTACCGATGGGGTCGCCTTCGACGGTTCCAGCATCCGGGGTTGGAAGGCGATCAACGAGTCGGATATGAGCATGGTGCTCGATCCCAACACCGCATGGATCGACCCCTTCATGGCAGAGCCAACGCTGAGCGTCATTTGCAGCATCAAGGAGCCTCGCACAGGCGAACCCTATTCTCGTTGCCCCCGCGTCATTGCTCAGAAAGCGATTGACTATCTGGCTTCCACGGGCATTGGCGACACTGCCTTCTTTGGCCCAGAGGCAGAGTTCTTTATTTTCGATGATGTGCGCTTTGACCAGAACCAGCACGAAGGCTACTACTACGTAGACTCGATCGAAGGCCGCTGGAACTCGGGCCGCAAAGAGGAGGGCGGCAACCTGGGCTACAAGCCCCGCTACAAGGAAGGCTACTTCCCCGTTGCGCCCACCGACACTTCGCAGGATATGCGGAGCGAAATGCTGCTGACGATGGCCAAGTGCGGCGTGCCCATCGAAAAGCATCACCACGAAGTGGCGACAGGCGGACAGTGCGAACTGGGCATTCGCTTTGACACCTTGGTTCAGTCGGCCGACAACCTGATGATTTACAAGTACGTCATCAAGAACGTCGCTCGGAAGTATGGCAAGACCGTCACCTTCATGCCCAAGCCCGTGTTTAACGACAATGGCTCTGGGATGCACACCCACCAGTCCATCTGGAAAGACGGGCAACCCCTGTTTGCAGGCGACGGCTATGCGGGGCTGAGCCAGATGGCGCTGTGGTATATCGGCGGCATTCTGAAGCACGCTCCAGCGCTGCTAGCCTTCACCAACCCGACGACGAACTCCTACAAGCGTCTGGTGCCCGGTTTCGAGGCTCCGGTGAACCTGGCCTACTCCCAGGGCAACCGTTCCGCGTCGGTGCGGATTCCGCTGTCTGGTTCCAATCCGAAGGCAAAGCGTTTAGAGTTCCGCTGCCCCGACGCGACCTCTAACCCCTACCTTGCCTTTGCGGCGATGCTCTGCGCGGGCATCGACGGCATCAAGAACCAGATTGATCCGGGTGAGCCGCTGGATGTGGACATCTACGACCTCAGCCCGGAAGAACTGGCGAAGATTCCTTCGACCCCTGGCTCGCTGGAAGATGCGCTGGAGTGCTTAGAGAAAGATCACGAGTTCCTGACGGCGGGTGGTGTCTTCACCGAAGACCTGATTAACACCTGGATTCAGTACAAGCTGGACAACGAGGTGAACCCGATGCGTCTGCGTCCGCACCCCTACGAGTTCTCGCTCTACTACGATTGCTAGGGTGGAGCTTTAGGCAACAGGAGCCGTGCTTAAAAGCAGCTTACGGTTTGGGTTGGCTGCATTCTGGTTGCTCTTGATGTTTTGAGCCGATGAGTCCAAGACTTACACACTTACGATAAGCTCTCTGGGTTTTGAATAATTTCTCGCGGGCTGCGTCCGCGAGAAATTATTTAAATGCGTAAATCCTAAAGTCAATAAGGCGCTGCGTAACCATCGGGGTTATGCAGCGCTTCTATTTCTTCTGCCCTTCAGATTTTTTGCCTTGATTTTTTGCCCTTTGGAGACTTCATCCCTCACTTTCACTTTGTGGTCATGGTGTGAGCGCCGTCCCAGTTTTCGGCGGGTGGGGTGAGCAGAAACTCGCGGGCCCGCTCTAGATGCACCTGAACAGCGCGATCGCCCGGCTTGATGTCCTGTGCCCGTTCAAAGTGCTGCAACGCTTCATAAAACCGCAGATGGTTGTACGCAGTGCGTCCGGCGGCGTAGTGGTTCAAAAAGGCAGCGGTTTCTGGGGGAAGGGGCTGCGTGCGATCGCCAATTAGCTCGTAGATATTGATTGGAATCGTTTTGCCCTTGACGCGAATACGGTCGAGTTCCCGCACCCACACCTGATCGCGGCAGAGCTTGTAGGTATACTCGCTGAGGATAATATCGCAGCCGTATTCTTTGGTCACGCCTTCCAGTCGGGCGCTAATGTCCACACCATCGCCAATCACGGTATAGTCCATCCGCTTTTGAGAGCCGATGTTGCCGGAAACCACCTCGCCAGAGCTAATGCCGATGCCAATGCGGATGATGGGCTGGTTTGCCAGACGGCGGTGTTCGTTAAATTCCTTCAGCCGTCGCCGCATGTCCAGTGCCGATTGCACCGCCATCCAGGGGTGATTAGGCAGCGGCAGGGGCGCACCAAACACGGCCATCAGCGCGTCGCCAATGAACTTGTCCAGCGTGCCCTCGTAGGTAAACACCGCCTCTACCATCGTCTCAAAATAGTCGTTGAGCAGCGTCACCACGTCCGCCGCTTCCATCTTTTCGGTGAGCGAGGTGTAGCCGCGAATGTCGGAAAACAGAATCGTCACGTCCTTGCGTTCGCCCACCATCAGCGCATCGTCGCCCAGCGCCATGACTCGTTCCGCCACGCCCGGTGTCATGTAGCGATACATGGTGGCCTTCATCCGCTTTTCCTGGCTAATGTCTTCTAGCACCACCAGTCCCCCCAGCACCTTGCCATCGGGATTGGTGAGTGGGTTCACCGTCAGGTTGACGCTGTGTTCGATGGGGCGGATCGAGGGCACCACGCCGAGTCCTGCGGCCACGGGTGTGAGCGGAGTGGCGGGATCGTTCCACAGCAGGTATTGGTCTGGGGTTTGGCGATCGCCCACCACCAGGGCATGGGTGAGGCGCGGCGACAGCGAAAGTGCGGGAGAAACCGTCGGGTCTAGCGGCGAATGCTCAGGCAGTTCCAGTAGACCCACTTCCAGGCTTTGTTCGGGGACATAGTGGCGAGCGCCGCACTGCAAGCTGTCTTGCAGGCGCAATTGCAGATTGTCGATGGGAATTACCTCCCACACGGGGCGATGCAGCAGATGCTCGCGCCATAGATCTGCCTCAGCACTGGTATCGCCAATTGGGCATCCCAACAGCGCCAGTGCTGCGTCGTTAATGGTCACAACATTGCCCTGCAAGTCCGTGGAGATCACCGCGTTGGACAGGCTTTGCAGGATGTCTTTTTGGTATTGCTTTTCCAGCAGCACTCGCTCAAACAGTTGGGCATTTTCTAGCGCAATGCCAGCCTGGGTGTTGAAGGCCTGCATGAATTCTTCATCGGAGCGGGTAAAGCTGCCTTGGTATTTGTTGATAAGCTGCGTTACGCCGATCAGTTTTCCCGCCGAGTTGAATACAGGCATCGAGAGGATGGTGCGGGTCTTGTACCCGGTCTGGCGATCGGTGGTGGGGTCAAAGCGCGGGTCTTCGTAGGCATTCTCAACGTTGACGACCTGCCCGGTGCTGGCAACAAAGCCGACAATGCCTCGGTTCATGGGAATGCGAATTTCGAGCAGTTGCTTGCGGTCGGCAGTAGGCACTTTGGACCACAGCTCGTGGCGATCGCGATCGAGCAAAAACAGCGTGCTACGGTCGGCCCGCATGAGCTTACGGGCTTCGTCCATCACTGCCTGGAGGGTTTTTTCCAGATCTAGGCTTTGGGCCAGCAGCGTGGTGGCGTTCAGCAGGGCCGTTGCGCCGCGCTGGTTTCGCGCCGCCATGTAGAACGAATTGCAGCTTTCCAGAATCACCCCAATGGAGTGAGCAAAGTTGCGAAAGTGGGCTTCATCCTGCGGGTCGAAGGGCTGAGTGCCTCGCTTATTCAGCAATTGGGCGATCGCCACTACCTGATCCTGCGTGTCAAAAATCGGCATACACAGGATGTTGCGTGTGCGATAGCCTGTCTGCCGATCGATGCTGGGGTTGAACAGCGGATGCTGGTAAGCATCGGAAATATTCAGACTCTTGCCCGTGGTGGCAACATAGCCCGCGATGCCCTCGTTCAGCGGCAGGCGAATTTCGATCGTGCGATCGCCCTCTGAGTTCGCCTGGAAACAGTCGCCTTGGGCGACCTTGGACCAGAGTTGCGCCTTCTCTACGTCCACCAGAAAAATTGTGGTGCGCTCCGCCTGCAACACCTGCCCCACCTTCAAGGTGATCGCTTCTAGGACTTGTTCCAGCAGCGTTTCGAGGGCATCGTTGTTGATCAGGGCGATCGCCCGCAGGTAGTGCTGAAACTCTTGCGTTAGCTGCTGGAGCAGTTGGGTAAACTGGTCGTCTGACAGAGATTCGACGTGGCGCGTCAAGTCAGGTTGAATCAGGCGGGCCAGCAGACTATCAGAAGGGGAGACAGATGAGGAGAAATCCGCCATAGACTTCAATGCTTAGGGGCAACGCATTTGTAAAAGCCGTCTGGGAAAGCTGCCCTGGGCAAAGTAGCTCAGGGTCTCCCTTAGGACTGGTCAGACATGGATCAAATCAACGGTAAACGCATGAGATGCCCCTTTTTCAGCCTAACCGATCCCCTTGCAGATTGCAGGTGGGCAATACCCACAGATGCTTGCCCCCAAAGGGATTGCATCAGGAATGGCACCTTTTGTCAGCAAATCGGCAAACTGTGTCTGAAAGGGTGCATCCCACTTTTGCAACCCTCACCCTAAATCCTGCTCCCAAAGCGGGAGAGGGACTTCTAATCCGGCTCCCCCTTTTTGGGAGAAGGGGCTGGGGGATGAGGGCAAACTTGCAGAATTGGGATGCACCCGAAGAGGCTGGGGGATGAGGGCATACGCAGTCCGGCAATGTCCGGTGGGGTGTAGCGACTCGACTTGCGATCGCAGCTTTTGTCATTTTGTAACTACGTCTGGCGAAAATGACGTTTTATAAATCCTTGATTCCGTAATCATACGGAACCATTTCAGAGTCTTTCAGACAGAAATAGCCGAACAAAAAAATGTCTAAAAATCGTATTTCTTAATGAAAAGTGATTTTATTTTTGCTTACTCAAGCTCTTTTTTAGTCCTGTCCTAACGCTGCATTTAGGCCATTAATCCTGACCGAGTCAACCATTGAAAAGAATCGATGTTTCAGCCCAGAGAGGAACCTTTAAGACAAAGCTTCATATTTGAAGAGCAGCCCACAGAAATGCTGGAATCGACCTGCTGAAGGAGATTAAGCTACTTTAGCGATCGCCCTTTCCTGATATTTTGCGATCGCTTGTTAGTTATGAACATTGGCTGGGAACGATAGAACCATCTCGACCTAGTGCAAGGCTGAAAGCTATTCAGCTCCTGCGCTGGGTTAGAAATTCTGTCTGATGAAGGGTCTTCCGGAGTCACTTCGATTGGGCTGGAGCAGAACTTTGCCGCATCAAAAATGCGGACTGAAAATCCAAACACTTTCCGCAATTTTGCTGGGAGCGTTTCAATTTTCACTCTCTATGCTGTACGAAGAAACCGATGCCTCCGTCCCGCATTTGGGGAAAACAGGCAGATTCAATTCTCATCCACTCAAGTATCTGTAGGTGACTAATCATGGCAGTTGAAAAAGTGAATTCTTCCTCTAGCTTGGCAGAAGTGGTCGATCGCATCCTGGACAAAGGGATCGTGGTTGATGCTTGGGTTCGCGTGTCTTTGGTGGGTATCGAACTGCTGGCGGTCGAAGCCCGCGTGGTGATCGCCTCCGTCGAAACCTACCTGAAGTACGCCGAAGCCGTGGGTCTGACCACCCAAGCCGCCGTCCCCGCTGCCTAGAGGCTGATCTTTGTCCCTGCTGGGTGTGTCTATTCCAACTCCTGTGGCGGGCAAGTTCGCAAAGGCTTGCGCTTCCACCTAGTAGGAGATGTTGGGGGAGTCTCGTGGCTCCCCGCTTCTCTTTCCGCATCACTTGGAGGTTATCTTGTGGTTGCTCTGAAAGACCAATGGGAGGCCGGGAGGCAGCAGCGCCAACAAGCGGTTGAGCATCTGCTGGACACCTTTCGCCACCTGCGTCAGACCGTTTCTGCCCAACTTCGTCGCGATCGCGCTGAGTTTCACCAACAGCTTCAGCAGGTGACTCAGGCCCAGCTTGCCGACCTCGCTCAGCGGCGCCAGCTTCAGGCTGCAGAGCAAATGGCGCAGTTGGCTGCGTTTCGACAACAGTTGCAGACGCAAACCGCTCAATTTCTCGACATTACCGCCGTAGAGCGATCGCTCTTGTCGCAGCAGATTTTCCAAGAGCTAGACCAGTTTCATCACGAGCTCCGCGAATCGGTCGCCGCGCTGCGGGCCATCCATCAGCAAGACCTGGGCGCACTGGCGACAGATGTAGCCATGCTGCGGGCCGAAGCACGGGCAGACTTGCAATCAATGCACGCTGAGCGGGTAGCAACATTGACCGAATTTGTCGAAACCCTGCAAGCGGATGTGCAGCAATATTTGGGTGATCTGGCGCAGGAACGTCAGGAGCGGGCCCAGGACGTGCAAGCCTTGCTGAACGAAAGCCGTGCCAAGCGCCGATCCGAATCCGCAGATCTGATGCAGCGGTTGGGCATATTTCGGGCTGAGTTGCGCCAGTTTCGGGCCCAGCTGCAGCAGCAAGTTTGGGGCAAATCCGCCGCCGCAACTCCCGCAGCCCCGGCCGCATCGGCCGCCTCAGCAAAGCCCGCTGTCAAATCGATTCCCCCGGTAACGCCTGCTGCGGCAACGCCTGCGCCCGCTCCGACCGCAAAAGCATCTGCCGCCCGCCCGCGCACGGTGGCCCGCCTCAAATCGTCGCCTGCCAAGTCAGCTA
This sequence comes from Thermoleptolyngbya sichuanensis A183, assembly GCF_013177315.1. NCBI lineage: Bacteria > Bacillati > Cyanobacteriota > Cyanophyceae > Oculatellales > Oculatellaceae > Thermoleptolyngbya > Thermoleptolyngbya sichuanensis. The sequence continues at coordinate 661,765 of NZ_CP053661.1, forward strand.
AACTACCTGCGAGTAGACCGCCCGCCCGTGGTTTCAAGCCCTCGGCGGCCCCCGTGGCCGAACCCGTCGCCTCCGTCGCGGTTGACAGTCAGCCTGCTGTGCCAGCACTCGTGCCAGTAGCGCCTGTGCCAGTAGCGCCCGTGCCAGTGGTGACGGCTGCATCGGATGTCGCTACTCGCAACGGTAGCCAGTTCCCTGCAAGGGATGCAGTTTCTCTGGAACAGGCCACCTATGACTATGTGAAGTCGTCCAACGGGGCCAAGCTGATGGACATTGAATCTGCCCTCGGCATGAACCGATTCCAGGCGGTCGATACGCTGCGATCGCTCATCAAGCAAGGGCTGATCGTGCAGCGCGATCGCCTCTACCTGGCGCAAGATCAAGCCTGACTCCCAGCCCCTCAGCGAGCCTATTTCATCGCCCTTTTCATATTTTCATATCAGAGGAAAGCCACCCGTGACTACCGTTCTTCGTGCCAGCCCCCGCCGATTTGTCAGTACGCCCGCGGTCGAACGGATCGCCACCCGCGCCTTGCGCTATTTGCAATCGGGCTTTTCTGTCCATCTGCGCGGCCCGGCGGGCACGGGCAAAACCACCTTGGCGCTGCACTTGGCAGACATGATTGCGCGACCGATCATGCTGCTGTTTGGTGACGATGAGTTCAAAACCTCTGACCTGATTGGCAACCAGTCTGGCTATACCCGCAAAAAAGTTGTGGACAACTTCATCCACAGCGTGGTGAAGGTAGAAGACGAACTCCGGCAGAACTGGGTGGATGCCCGCCTGACGCTGGCCTGCCGGGAAGGATTTACGCTGGTCTATGACGAGTTCAACCGATCGCGCCCAGAGGTCAACAACGTGCTGCTGTCGGCGCTGGAGGAAAAGTTGCTGGTGTTGCCGCCTAGCCACAACCGCACGGAATACATCCGCGTGCATCCCCAGTTTCGCGCCATTTTTACCTCAAATCCAGAGGAGTATTGCGGCGTTCACGCGACGCAGGACGCGCTGCTGGATCGCCTAGTGACGATCAACATGCCGGAGCCGGATGAACTGACGCAGCAGGAAATCGCGGTGCAGAAAACGGGCATCGATCGCGAAAGCGCCAGCATCATCGTGCAACTGGTGCGGATGTTTCGTACCAAGACGGGCGCAGAAACCGCGTCGGGGCTGCGGTCTTGCCTGATTTTGGCGAAGATCTGCCAGGAGCATGAAATTATTGCCACGCCAGAAAACGCGGAGTTTCGCGACATTTGCCAGGACGTGCTGCTGTCTCGCGCGGGGCGATCGCTCTCCGAAGCCACCCAAATCCTCTGGGATACTTTCAACGAAATGATTCGGTTGAATACGGATGCTGCCCGCTCCTCTGTCGATCTGCGCGTCACTGAGGTTGAGCTAGAATCCCAACCAACTCCCCAGCCAGCCCCGCAAGCGGCGATCGCCCCCCAACCCGAAGCCCAAGTCCGGCTGCCGCTCAACACCCTGCCCCTCTCCTCCACTGACGCAGCGGCAGACGAACCCGAAGAAGAGCCTGAGTCTCCTGCGGTTCCCTACGAGCGCGACATCTTCGAGTATCTCCAGCGCCATCCCGACGTGCGCCCCTCGGAAATCGAAACCGCCCTCGGCATCACCCGCTTCCAGACCATCAACGCCCTCAACGCCCTGCGCGACAAGGGTCTAGTCACCAATCGAGGCGGCGCTGGTCGGGCCAATACCTATCGCGTCTGCGAGGGAGAACGCGCTTAGCTCAGAGTTTGGGTTAGGAATTGCACCGTTGGATCAATCCCCCTTGGAGGATGTTTGAAAAGTCCTACTGTTTGTAGCAAAGCGTGCAAGATCCCCCTAAATCTCCCTTAACAAGGGGGACCTTAAGGCGGTTTCCCCCCTTGTTAAGGGGGGCTAGGGGGGATCTCTGAGTGCTTAACATTACAGGCGATACCTTTTCAAACACCCCCTGAATGCTCCCTAAATAACTCCCTGAATCACTGCCTGAATACGGGAGACTGTCGATCCAAACCTGACCCCTTGCCGACACCTGCCCCTTTCCCTTCCAACCCCCAACTATGCCCTACTCAACCGCTCAACCAACCCGCCCCGTTCCTACTGTTACCCAAGGCTCGACGCTGGCAGATGTGCTAGAGCGCGTGCTGGACAAAGGCATCGTGATTGCAGGCGACATCTCAGTTTCCGTGGGTTCTACGGAACTGCTCAGCATTCGCATTCGCCTGCTGATTTCCTCGGTGGATAAGGCAAAGGAAATTGGCATCAACTGGTGGGAGAGCGATCCGTTCCTCAGCAGCCAGTCGCAAAAACTGCTGGAAACGAATCAGCAGCTCGAAGCCCGGATTGCGAGCTTGGAGTCTGAACTGCGGTCGCTCCGGTCTGCCAGCACAGTCTAGTCCAGCGAGCGGAAGCCATCCTCCTAGAACTTGCCAGCGTTTTCGCCGGGGGCTAGGCGTAGAGATCGGCCACAAACTCGCCATAGCCGTTGTAAAGCAGCGTCGGCACTTCTTCCCAGGAATACTGATTGCCAGGGCCGATTAGCCGCTCTTTGGCCTGCGACCAGCGGGGATGGGGCACGTCTGGCTCCACGTTCGCTTCAAACTTGTATTCGTTGGGGCTGAGGGTGTTCCAGTATGTGGCGGGCTGCGTGTCCAAAAACTCGATTTTGACGAGGGATTTTGCACCCTTGAAACCATATTTCCACGGGATGACCATGCGGATGGGTGCGCCGTGCTGCTTGGGCAGTGTGTGCCCGTAGATGCCGACGGCAAAGAAGGCGAGGTCGTTGGCCATTTCCTCGATCCGAAGCCCTTCGGTGTAGGGAAAGGGCAGGAAGCGGGCGGGCGGAAAGCTGGGGCCTTTGGTTACGGCAGGGTCGAAATAGGACGTAAAGCGGACAAATTTTGCCGAAGATTTGGGGTCTACGTCTCGCAGCAGGGCGTTCATGGGAAAACCCAGCCATGGGACAACCATTGCCCAGGCTTCGACGCAGCGAAATCGGTAGATGCGTTCTTCTAGGGGAAAGCGGGTGAGCAGGTCATCTAGGTTATAGGTTTTGGGATTGTTGACCAGACCCGTGACTTCTAGCGTCCAAGGATCGGTGGGCAGGACCTGGGCGGCTTGCCAGATGTTTTTGGAACTGCCGAACTCGTAGAAGTTGTTGTAAGTGGCGGCCAGCACTTCGCCTGTGACGGGGCGGCCTGCATCTTGAAAGGCGGGATTGGCGATCGCCCTCAGTGCCTTTGTACCCGTCAGTTCCTCTGCGATGGGGGCCTGGGCGGTTTGGCAGCCTGCCAGCGGCAGGGTCGCCATTGCAAGGCCGCCGCCGATCATCGTTTTTAGAAATCGTCGTCGGTTCAGAAACACCGATTCAGCCGTCACTGCGTTTTCGGACAGCCGCCAAGTGGGGGGCACATGCAGAAATGCCATAGGATCGTGCTAAAAAAACAGATTCAGACTGTGTTCAGAAAGCTGAGTAGACTTAACAGTTCTTAACCTGTCTGTATTTTGGCATGAATCGGGATTTTGGCATGAATTGGGGCTTGAGTTGAATCTGGATGATTGTAGCTACTCCGGCTCGAAGGGCGATCGCCCGTTGAACGAGGGTGGTACATAGTTGGGGCGGGCTAGAGTTTCCGCTAATTCATCCAGCAGTTGGGCGATCGCCCGATCATCGCGGGCCAGGCTGCTGCGGAGGTTGATCCACAAACTGCACGACCGCTGGTTCGCCGTCACCACGACCGCCTCGCGCTGGGCAAGACGGCAGGCAAAGTGATAAAGCCGCGATCGCTGCTGAGCATCGACCGTTTGCAGGCGGTAGTACAACTCGCTGCGATAGTACATCCCGTCTTGAATGCTGTCCCTAAACCAAAACTTGAACGGAAAGAAATTTCCTTCATCAATAACTGGCGGCAACACGGCGACACTCGCTCTCAAGCATTCTGTATAGGGCGTTATATGAGGACGAGCCTAGTGACACCCCATCCCTAGTATGGGCAGATTTCCGAAAAAACTCTCAGAAAACCATAGCTCTAGAAGCGCTGCTTGGCCGAAGTTTGAGATTTGCCCCTAGAGGTTTACGCAGTCTTCATATATCCGTCAGGAACATTTGAAAAAAGTTTGTGGTCATGGCAAACAAATAGCGGCGACGGCCGTATGCACCCGGTGCAAGCAATAGACAGAAACAGTTCCAGTGATTTTTTGGGAAACCTGACTCTGTGCTGCGCTGGGGTGCTGCCTGCTGGTGCATCCGCTATTTCTAGCCGTTGAGGATTTTAGCAGCGCGTTTGGCTGCCTCCCAGCCCTGAGCTAACAGGCTGGTCGAGCATAGCCCCGCGCAACAGGGAATCTCCTAACGCTCGCGATCGCCCTTTATTTTGCCAGTCGGTTTCTCGATTGCAAGATGGCGATCGCCGGGCCAATTCCGTTCGTTCACCTTTACTAAATTCCAAAGGAATTTCACGATGACGAAACCAGTCAAGCCTTATCTCTCGCTACCGGCGCTGGCGCTGACTCGCGGATCTGCCCGCAGGCTGGCGATCGCCCTACTGTCGGCCATGCTGATGGTAAGCGGGCACGCTCCCTTGCTGCACGCCCAAACCCGTTCCGATGCGCCAGTGCGCGTGAGCCAGCGCCAGCAGGGATGGGAGGCAGCCCTGACGGTTGCTCGCGTGTTGGACAGCCGACAGGATCTGGCAGGGATTGTCTTGCAGCTAGACGTGCTGGACAAGCCCGTGACCACCTACGCCAACGTGGTGTATCAAATCTTTGCGCGGGTCAACGGCCGCTGGCAGCAGGTCTACACCACGCGAGGCGCACGGCTAATTGCTAGCCCCAGCGGCCGGCTGACCCTGCCGCCAGAGTTTATCCGCTGGAGCGATTTGCAAGCTCAGATTGGGCGATCGGTCAACCTGAACACGCTGGAATTCCGCTCCATTGCGCGAGTCAGCTACGACGTGCAAAGCCGCCGCAACCAGCAGGTTTCCTGGGAATCGACCCAGACCTACGCCTCGCTGCCCCAGACGACTGTGACCCAAGTGGAAAGCGGTCAGGTCGTGATTGTCCGCGAGACGGTGATTACCGAAACCGTTAACGACCGCGGCCCGGGCCGCCCCCGCCCCACGCCGCCGAGCCGCCGCCCAGATCCACGGGAAGCTAGAGGTCCGCGCCCCCGTCCTACACCGGGTCATGGTCGTCGCCATGAGCATGGCAACTTTAGTTTGGCGATTTTGCAATCTCAGGTCACGTATCCAGAGGTGATTGCGCGGCTGTCGGTGAAGTCGAGAACGCGGCGCGGCTATCGGGAGGAGCGGCTGCTAGGGGATTTCCGCTATCGCATGAACCAGCGGGCCCAGTTTATGCGCGGGCTGCGGCGGGGCGATCGCGTCGTGGTGCGCCTCTACACGCCGCAAAACCAGTTCATTGGCTATAGCGAGTTTGAACTGCTGTCGGATTTTACAGCCGTCAGCCTGGTGCTGCCGAGCCAGCGGTCAGAGGTGCGGATTGTGCGGACGGTTTATGGAATTGATGGCGATCGCAACGGGTCTATCGATCAGGGCGCAACAGTGTATGACTACTTTACGCGAATCAGCAGCAGCCGCTACGAGGAAAGCCGCGTCACCTTCTTGCCTAGCACCCAGGGAATCGACACGCGCTTGTTTGCAGTGCGCGGGCTGCCCAACCCGCCTGTGACCTGCACCTACACTAGCTCGTTCCAAACGGGCAATTTCTCCTTGGTCAGCCGCACAATTTCCGTATTCCGCTCGGCGCTGGCTCCTGCTCTCATCTCTTTTCCAGGCAGCAGCTTTAGGGTTGTTGATGTCAGTACCACAACGGTTTACGAAGTGGCCCAACTGATCCGCGAATACGAGCGCATCGGTACGTCGAGCGGCTCCATTATGCTGATTGGCTCCGATGGCAACTATAGCTACTGTAGTGCTGCCTGCGACGACGATGATGACGATGATGACTGGAGCTATGACTGGGACGATGATGACGACGATGATGATGACGACGACGATGATGATGACGATCGTCGAGGTCGTCGCCGCAGCAATTGCAATCAGGGCATTGGCAATGGGCCAGAGGGCTGCGACCCTGGAAACTCGCGTCCTCGCGGCGGCAGCAACGATGAAGGGGGTCGCCGCCCCGGCCGCCGTCGATAGGCTGTAGCCTTAACCCAGGAAAAAGGGCGATCGCGCTTGGTCTACCTGCTCTAGGCTGGCTGGTTTAGGCGGGGCGATCGCTCCTTTCAAGCAAAATCCCCTGCTTCTGGCACCGTTCCAAGAGGCAGGGGATTTTTAGGTTACGCCGTATCTAGGTTACGCCGCGTTTACATGCCGCATTTATATAACGCCTGTATAACGCCGCAAGCAAAGCGCCGGAGAACGGACTACTCAATTCCTTCAATCCGGTCTTCTACTTCTTGATAAAGCTGGCGCAGGCGCTCTAGGTTTTCTTCGCTGGTTTCCCAATAGCCGCGGCCGTTGACCTCCAGCAGCGTGCCGACGATCTTGCGGAAGGAGTTGGGGTTCAGGTTCAGCAGGCGCTTCTGCATTTCCTCGTCTTCGATAAACGTGGTGTTCACGTCTTCGTAGACCCAGTTATCCACTGCGCCCGCCGTTGCCGACCATCCCATCGTGTTCACGAGTCGCTTCGACAGTTCCCGCACGCCCTCATAGCCGTGGGACAGCATTCCCTCGTACCACTTGGGATTCAGCAGCTTGGTGCGGGCATCCAGCCGGACGGTTTCCGACAGGGTTCGCACTTGAGCGTTGGCCGTGGTGGTGTCGGCAATGTAGGCGGCGGGCTGCTTACCGTCTTTCCGCAGACGAGACACGACCTTCGTCGGGTCCGAGTCGAAGTAGTGGGACACGTCCGTCAGCGAGATTTCCGAAGAATCCAGATTTTGGAACGTCACATCTACTGTCTTCAGCGCGGTTTCAAAAATCTGGCGCGAATCGTCCATTACGCCCGGATTGTCGGAATTGAACGAGAAGCCCTTGCGCGACAGGTACATATCCTGAAGCTCGGCCTCGCTTTCCCAGGTGCTATTTTCCACCGCCAGATTCACGTTGGAGGAATAGGAACCGGATGCGTTGGAGAACACGCGAGTTGCAGCCTGACGCACGTCTACGCCCAACTCTTTGGCCTGCTCGATGGCGTGCTTACGCACGTAGTTCATCTCGACTGGTTCATCCGCTTCGGCCGCCATTTTAATCGCGCGATCCAGCAGATTCATCTGGTTGATGAACAGGTCACGGAACACGCCAGAGCAATTCACCACCACGTCTATACGGGGGCGGCCCAGTTCCTCCAGCGGAATCAGTTCCAGCTTGTTCACCCGGCCCAGCGCATCGGGAACCGGACGCACGCCCACCAGCAGCATCACCTGGGCCAGCGACTCGCCATAGGTCTTGATGTTGTCTGTGCCCCAGAGAACGAAGGCGATGGTTTCGGGATAAGTGCCTGTCTCCGCTTTTTGCCGGGCCAACAGGCGATCGACCACAATCTGGGCCGACTGCACTGCTGCCAGGGTAGGAATTGACTGCGGATCGAGGGCGTGGATGTTTTTACCGGTAGGCAGCACATCGGGGTTGCGAATCGGGTCGCCGCCGGGGCCAGGCAGGACGTACTCGCCCTCCAGCGCTTGCAGCAGTGCGCCCAGTTCGTTGTCCGCCACAACCTGCTTCAGGCAGAATTCCAGATATTCAAACAGCGGCTTGATATCGTCGGCGTTGACCTTGGGATAGCCCGCCTCTGCCAGCGCTTCGATCCAGGGTTCTTTCTTACCCAGGTTAAAGAAGTTGAGCTTGGTGACGAGAGACACGCGCCCGTCCGCGTCGATTTGCTCCTGCACCATTGCAGCGACGGCTTTGCGAACCGCCTGGGTGATGTCGTAGAGCAACTGCACGTCGGTCAAAACGCCGCGATCGCTCCCTTTGTACACCTCGTCGATATCGCGCCCCAGGCTCTCGGCGATAATCCGCTGGAGACTCTTGATGCCGTCTTCGGGGCGATCGAGTCCTGCGATGTTGACCAGCGTGGCGATCGCCTCTTCTGCGGTCGGGGGCTTGCCGATGACGTGCAGACCGCAGGGCAACAGGCGCGACTCAATCTCCATGAGCTTGATGTAGACCTTGCCGATCAGCGTGTCGCGGTCTTCTGCCGACAGGTCGCCAGCGTCGCCATCTGGCAACACGATGTCCTTATCTAGATTGACCTGGCGACACTTTTCCACCACTGCGTTGACGATGGATGCGCCGCGTCCCGAATCCTTCAGGGTTTGGTAAGACGCGATCAGTTCGCTGAGTTCCTTCAGGCCTTTATATAGCCCCGCATTCTCCGCTGGCGGAGTCAGGTAGCTGATGGTTTCGGCATAGCCGCGACGCTTGGCGATTGTCGCCTCCGACGGATTATTCGCCGCGTAGTAATAGAGGTTGGGAATCGTGCCAATCAGGCTGTCGGGATAGCACTCGCTGGACATGCCCATTTGCTTACCAGGCATAAATTCCAGGGACCCGTGGGTGCCAAAGTGCAGCACCGCATCGGCTTTCCAGATTTTTTCCAGGTAGGTGTAGTAGGCAGCAAAGCCGTGGTGCGGGCTGGCAGAACGGGAGAACAGCAGCCGCATGGGGTCGCCTTCATAGCCAAAGGTGGGCTGCACGCCGATAAACACATTACCAAAGGACTTGCCAAATACCAGCAGGTTTTGACCGTCGGTGTTCAGATGTCCGGGCGGCGGACCCCAGCTTGCTTCCAGACGGGTGGAATAGGGCGTGAGCTGCTCATACTCCGGAACCGACATGCGGTAGGCAATGTTCAGTTCTGGGCTGGCGTATTGCGCCTGGGCATCGTGAATCACGGCTTGCATCAGCGCTTCAGCAGACTCCGGCAGTTCCTCAACGTCATAGCCGTTGGTCTTCAGCGCCTTCATCACCTCATAGATGGAGCCGAATACGTCCAGATAAGCTGCCGTGCCCACGTTGCCCTTATCCGGCGGGAAGCTGAACACAGTGATGGCGACCCGCTTTTGCAGACGGGGCTTGCGGCGGAGGTTTGCCCACTTCATGGCTCGTTGGGCGATCGCCTCTATCCGGTCTTGCAGGGCGATCGCCTTACCCGTTGCGCCATCGCGACCCGATACAATAATCGGCTCGATTGCGCCGTCCAGTTCAGGAATCGCAATTTGCAGCGCCACCTGGATGGGATGCAGTCCTAGGTCGCTGTCCTGCCATTCTTCCGTTGTCTGGAACACCAGCGGCAGCGCCACCATGTAGGGACGATTCAGCCGCTTCAGCGAGTCGATTGCCTTGGGGTGATCCTGCCGCGCCGGGCCGCCCACCAGCGCAAAGCCCGTCAGCGACACCACCACGTCCACAATGGGCTGCTTCGTCAGCGGGTCATAGAAGTAGCTGTCCACAGGTTTTGAGAAGTCCAACCCGCCCGCAAACACGGAAATTACCCGTGCGCCCATGCTTTCGAGTTCCTGCACCATGGCCACATAGTGTGCGTCGTCGCCCGTCACCAGGTGCGTCCGTTGCAGCACCAGCCCCACCGTCGGCGCGAGGGGATCTTTCATATCTGCGCCAATGTCTCGCCGAGAGCCATGCCAGTTGAGGTATTCTTTGAGATCCTCAAACATCTGGGGTGCGAGCGGGTGCCAGATGCCCATGTCGGGATAGGTGACCGGATCGCGATATTGCAGCGTCGCAGATTTCAGCGCCTGCACGTCGCAATAGCGGTCGATTAGCATCAACAGGAAGTTTTCCAGGTTTTCGGATGAGCCGCCCAGCCAGTATTGAAAGCTGAGCATAAAGTTCCGCGCGTCCTGCGCCTTGTCCATCGGCAGATACTTCAGCACCTTGGGCAGGGTGTTTAGCAGCTTTAGCATCGCGTCTTCAAAGCCCGCGCCCTGCTTCTGGCGGCGCTTCTTCATGAATTCACCGATGACGCTTTTGGACTGCCCCAGTTGCGACATGGAGAAGCTGCCCAGCTTGTTCAGGCGCATCACCTGGGGCATGGAGGGAAAAACAATGGCGGCATCGAGGCGATCGCGCACGGGCTGTACCGCAGCCACCACCTTTTCTGCTAGCTCCTCTATGAAAATTAGCGAGCCGATAAAGATATTCGCTTCTGAAACGTCTTTTTGCAGGGCTTCGTAGTTCTCAGTGCTACGTAACTCTTCTAGCAAGTAGCCGCTAATCTCGATTGCCACGTCGGGATTGCTCTCATTAATCGAACGTACCGCCGCAGACAGGGCGCTTTGATATTGCGGCTCTAGCACGACATAGACCACCTTGATCAGCGCACGCCCGTTGAGATTGTCGGGAACAATGTGTCTGACCGTGGGCTTGACGTGAGTGAACATGCAGGTCGGCTCCTCTCAAACAGGTTTTGCAATCAGCTTTGGCTATGGGCGGAACAGGGTAGGCTCCGAAACTCTGGACAAGACAGAACAGCAGACAGCAGTACTAGGCTGCCGCAGTGGGACAGGAGAGCGCCAAACCGTGACCGCTTAAAAAGTGTTACATCTGTCGTTTTACCAGAAAACGCTTGTCAAATGGAGGCTTCACGCTGCAAGTGATACAAATTGATAAACAAGCTGAGATATTTATTTACGATCAGTAGCATCAAAAAAAGTATATGCTCACAATTTGGTAAATAAATGTAAAACAATTTGCTGATGCACCTAATAGGAAAAACTTATGAATCGCAAACCCCCAGGTTCTACTGAATCATGAATCGAGTCAGGTTTAAGCCGGACATGATCACCCTCAATGTCCAGAGCCCGGTTTCTAGCCCCATTTTCTAATTTTATAAAAGTTTCTAAACAGTGCGATCGCCCCGCTTGTTTGATCGGATTCACCCAGATCCACGAATGCCAACTGAAGGACTGAAATGGGTTTGACAGCAAAAATAAATTCAAAAATCGGTTTCTTTGCTGATAGATAATCCATCAATTCTTCGGTCTAGAATTCAGGATTCTAGTCTTTTTATTTTTGATAAAAACCTGATAAAGAGTTTCACTCTTCAAGTTTCCAAAGATACCAACCCACTTCGTTCAAAGGTTTTCCGAGAGATTGTTGGATCTGATTTCGCTCAGCTTCTGGCATGTAAAACACGAAGATGTCGGAGCCATCAGGAAACTGCTCTGGCGGTACGTTTGCTTCGGCTTCGTGGCTTAGCAAGTAGAACTGGACAGTCTCGTTTGTGCGATAGCTGAGGGCGATCAGGTTGCCGATATTGATCCCAAAGTCATCGCTAATCACGATGGGTTGATTCGCCTCGTTCAGCGTTTGGGCGATCGCCGGAATGTGGTAGCTAATCCCCTTATTCCACCAGGTTTCTGCCTGGGAGCTAATGATATTGGACAGGAAGCCTAGGAAGAATAGCAAGAGGGCGATCGCCTGCCAGAATTTGCGGTTTTTTGCCCCAAAAACCTCAATTTTCATTGTTAGAAGATAGCCCGCTGCCAGGTGCAGTCCTAGAAAACTGGGCACAAGATATCGCCCGACAATCGAGCGCTGTCCACCCAAAATTAGATCCGGCAGCGCCAAAATCAACACAGGAATCAGAGCCAGCGTCCACACAAAGGTCCAAACATGGCGCGGCGCATTTTGCTGGATAAATAGCAGCGCAAATATTTCTAAAATCAGCAGCGGAATACAGAGCCACCAGAGCGCAAAGGTGTCAGGATTCCAGTCAAAGTCCATGAAAATACGGCTGAAGTTGAGCGCCGATGCTTTCACCATCACCCACAGCGGCAGCGACTCTCTTGCCCATCCCGTGGTGTTGCTTAAAACGTCACGATATTTCACTAGGAAATAGAGCCAGGGCGCAAAGGCAGCGATCGCCACACACGACCATCCCAGGTATGCGGTGCCAGCACGAGTCATGCGCCATTTTTCCCACTTGCGCGAGATGCCGCCATTCAGCAGCACGTATACGCCGTGGGCAATGCCCACCAAACCCGTGAACAAAAACGTGTAGAGTCCTGCTGTGAGGCTCAGCGCATAGAGCGCCCAGTGGGGCCAGGTGCCCAGCCGCAGCGCCCGCAGCAGCAGCGCACTGGAGGTCAGAATTAGCGCCGCCCACAGGCTGTATTCTCGCGATTCTTGGGCATAGAGGACATGGTAGGGCGAGATGGCCAGCAGGCCGACCGTCATCAGGGCGATCGCCGGAGCCTGAAATAGCTCCATGCACAGCCAGTAGGCGCAGACCAGCATCAGTAATCCAAAGACAACCGCCAGACTCCGCAGCGCCAGCACCGAATCGCCAAATAGCCGCACCCAAAATCGCCCAAGAATGTAGTACAGGGGCGGATGTTGGGGGTCTTCTTGTCCCAGGGAAGTTAACAGTTGCCCCAAGCCGCGCTCTGGGCGAAACCGCTGAAAGGCTTGCAGCTCATCGCGGGTGACGATGCGCCCGGTAAAGAGTTGCTCGACGACCTCCGAGCGCCGCTGGGCGGTCATTTCCATTGAGGTATATGCTTCGTCGTGCCAATATACCTTTTTGTCAATGTTGATGACGCGGAAGAGAAGCCCCAGCATCAGCGCCACCAGCACTAGGGTCAGCAGTCTGGGGGTAAGTGCGGTAGGGCGGATGGCGCGACGGTTCACAGGCAATCTCCTCTCGATCAATCCGAAGATGCATGAATGCAAACGGCAAGCTATCTAGCATAGCAAAGCGGGCTGTCGGTTACCGTCTGGCCAGAGAAGGATTGCAAAGGGCGATCGCCGCTAGAGATTTAGCAATCTCCTCCATTAGAGTGCTAAATTCTGGAAGGAGCGCTTAACGAAAACAAAGGTATGTCTAAGATCATTGTGTTTGAGGAAGAGTCTCGGCAGGCGCTGGAGCGCGGTGTGAATGCGATCGCCAATGCGGTGCGCGTGACGCTCGGGCCGAAGGGACGCAACGTGCTGCTGGAGAAAAAGTTTGGTGCGCCGCAGATTGTCAACGACGGCATCACGATTGCCAAAGAGATCGAGCTAGAAGATCCGCTAGAAAACACGGGGGCGCAGTTGATTCGTGAAGTTGCCTCCAAAACAAAAGATTTGGCGGGTGATGGCACGACCACTGCCACGGTGCTGGCCCAGGCCATCATCCACGAAGGGCTGAAGAATGTGGCGGCTGGGACGAACCCCATTAGTCTGCGTCGCGGCATTGAAAAAGCAGTGGCCAAACTGGTGGATGAGATCGAAGCCGTCGCCCAGCCTATCGAAGGAAATGCGATCGCCCAGGTGGCCACGGTTTCCGCAGGTAGTGATGAAGAGGTTGGCGCAATTATTGCCGAAGCCGTTGAGAAAGTCGGCCGCGATGGCGTGATCACCGTGGAGGAATCCAAGTCTCTGACCACAGAACTGGAAGTTGTGGAAGGGATGCAGTTCGATCGCGGCTACATCTCGCCCTACTTTGTCACCGATGCGGAGCGGATGATCTGCGAGATGGAGAATGTTGCGATTCTAATCACCACGCAGAAAATCGGCTCGATTGGTGAACTGGTGCCCGTTCTGGAAAAGATTGCCCGGGCCGGACAGCCGCTGCTGATCATCGCTGAAGATATCGAAGGCGAAGCTCTGGCAACGCTGGTGGTCAACCGTCTGCGAGGCGTGCTGAACGTGGTTGCGGTGAAGGCTCCGAGCTTTGGCGATCGCCGCAAAGCCGTGCTGCAAGATATTGCCGTGCTGACGGGCGGCCAGATGATTGCGGAGGAAATTGGCCTCAGCCTGGACACCGCCACGCTGGAAATGCTGGGCAACGCCCGCAAGGTTACCATTACTAAAGACACCACCACACTGGTTGCCGAAGCCCCCGATAAGGTGGCTCTGGACAAGCGCATCGCTCAAATCCGCAAGGAGCTTAGCGAAACGGATTCAGAATACGACTCCGAGAAACTGCAAGAGCGCCTGGCCAAGCTGACGGGCGGTGTGGCTGTGATTAAGGTCGGTGCAGCCACCGAGACGGAACTGAAGGACAAAAAGCTGCGGATCGAAGACGCACTGAACGCGACGAAAGCCGCGCTGGCGGAAGGCATTGTGCCCGGTGGCGGTTCTACGCTGCTGCACCTGAGCAAAAAGCTGGCTGACTTCAAAAACACGCTCTCGGCAGAGGAGCAAATCGGAGCCAACATCATCATGAAAGCGTTGGAAGCCCCGTTGCGCCAGATTGCCGACAATGCCGGAGTCGAAGGCTCGGTCGTGGTGGAACGAGTGCGAGCGATGGAGTTTGGCAAGGGCTACAACGCGCTCACCGATGCCTATGAAGACCTAATCGCGGCGGGGATTCTCGATCCGGCGAAGGTCGTGCGCTCTGGCTTGCAGGACGCGGCCTCGGTGGCGGCGATGGTGCTGACGACGGAAGCACTGGTGGTCGAAAAGCCTGAACCTGCGGCTCCCGCTCCCGGCGGCGACATGGGCGGCATGGGCGGCATGGGCGGTATGGGCGGCATGGGCATGATGTAGAAGGTAACAATCCTGAGATTGGGAACTGAAACCCTGCCATACTGCAAAAAATCTCTGCTTGATTCAATTCGATTCAGGCAGAGATTTTAAGTTTTGATGGAGTGTGGAACAGGTTGCTCTCAGTAATGTCTCTGAAAGTAGCGTCTCTGAAAGTAATGTCTCTGAACGTTTCTGAAGGAGGGCGATCGCCCTCAGTGCAAGTTCAGCTAGTTCAAATAGTCTTAAAAATCGCCCAAAGTCCTCTCAAAATAAGGGAAAAATCTGCAATAAGAACCGCCTGAACACGGATGCCCAGGCGGAGTGTGGTGTGAGGAGTGAACGGAAACATGCGTCTCCGCTACGTCTATTGTAAAGGACTGGACTGGAGGATATGGGGCGATCGCCCCATCTAGGGGAAAAATTTATCAGATTGTTACTTGACGAATAGGTTTATCTACCCATCTGGGCTTATTTACCCATGCCAAGCTGTTGAGCCTTCTGATAGACCTTGCCCTCCGTAAGCAGCGACGGCGCGATAATCACCTCGACCTGCTGCATCTCCCGAATGTCCTTTGCACCCAGTGTGCCCATGCTGGTTTGCAGCGCACCCAAAAAATTGTGTGTACCGTCATCCAGCTTTGCCGGCCCGCGCAAAATCTCGCGCAGTGTCCCCGTCGTCCCCACGCGAATGCGGGTTCCGCGAGGCAGCACAGGACTGGGCGTTGCCATGCCCCAGTGATAGCCACGACCGGGCGCTTCGGCCGCACGAGCGAAGGGCGACCCAATCATTACGCCATCTGCACCACAGGCGATGCACTTGCAGATATCGCCACCCGTAATCAGACCTCCATCCGCAATGATTGGCACATAGTTTCCGGTTTCCCGATGATAGTCGTCGCGGGCAGCCGCGCAGTCGGCGATCGCCGTCGCCTGGGGCACACCCACCCCCAACACCCCACGAGAGGTACAGGCTGCGCCCGGCCCAATGCCCACTAGCACGCCCGATGCGCCCGCCTTCATCAAATTCAGCGCCACATCGTAGGTCACGCAATTCCCCAAAATCACAGGAATCGGCATTTCCTGACAAAAGTCTGCCAAATCTAGCGGCGTGATCGACTCCGGCGACAGATGCGCCGTAGACACCACCGTCGCCTGCACAAAAAACAGATCTGCGCCGGCCTTGGCCACGGTCTGCCCAAACCGAGACGCACCTGCCGGAGTCGCGCTCACCGCCGCAATCCCACCCTGCTGCTTAATTTCCTGAATCCGCTGCTCAATTAGCGCTGGTTTAATCGGCTCTGCGTATAGCTCCTGCATCAGCGGCACAAACTCGTGCTTTTCCACCGATGCAATTCGATCTAGGACGGCATTTGGATCGTCGTAGCGCGTCTGCACGCCCTCCAGGTTCAACACGCCTAGCGCGCCCAGTTCGCTCAGCGCTACCGCCATCCGCACATCCACTACCCCGTCCATTGCGCTGGCAATAATCGGAATTTCCCGCTCGATGCCGCCGATCGTCCAGCGGGTATCGGCGAGAGATGGGTCGAGCGTGCGCGAACCTGGAACCAGTGCAATTTCGTCGATACCGTAGGCTCTGCGGGCAGATTTACCCTTACCAATTTGGATGTCCACTATTCACCCTCTGCTTGACCCAACATCGAGGCTGAAATCGGTAGGCACTACAACCCCAAATCACGCAAGCGAGAATTCACTCACGACTTAGAATGCAAGCTACTTTTTTCAACCCAATAAGGAACTAGACTACCAAAAATTGGGCGTGATCTGTTGCCTATTTAACCAAACGATGGCGCAAGACCCAAACAGCAGAATGGCGGTACTTCTGTCAATCCTGAGGAAGAAGATTACAAAATGTTGCGACAAAACTAAGAATGACAACCTGATGCCGCAAAATGTTTGCGGAAGGTAGCTGAGCCTCAACCCTTATGTACTTCTGGTCACACTCGTGTGGAGGGGTATCGCTAGGGGTAGAGTATGGAAAGTTACTATGCCAGTCCGCAAAAGACTCAACTGTATGAATTTGATGAGTTCAGTTGAGTTTGTTTAGCGAGCCTTCTCAGAGACTTTCTCATGGGTTTTCCTGCATAGGGTTTCCTGTGCGGCGCTCTGGAGGTTACCTGGCTAGCGGCTCAGTCGTTCAGACATGAACGCCAGTTTAGACACATCTGGTTACATTTTGCTTTTCGGAGGAATCCATCAATGAGTATTGTCACGAAGTCAATCGTGAATGCCGATGCTGAGGCTCGCTATCTCAGCCCGGGTGAACTAGACCGGATCAAAGGCTTTGTCACCTCTGGTGAAAAGCGTCTGCGGATTGCCCAAGTGCTGACCGACTCTCGCGAGCGGATTGTGAAGCAAGCGGGTGACCAACTGTTCCAAAAGCGTCCCGACGTGGTTTCTCCCGGTGGTAACGCTTATGGCGAAGAAATGACGGCTACTTGCCTGCGTGACCTCGACTACTACCTGCGTCTGGTGACCTACGGTGTGGTTGCAGGCGATGTCACTCCCATCGAAGAAATCGGCATCGTGGGTGTACGTGAGATGTACAAGTCTCTGGGTACTCCCATCGAAGCAGTGGCAGAAGGCGTTCGCGCAATGAAGAACGTGGCAACGTCCATGATGTCTGGCGAAGATGCGGCTGAAGCTGGCGCTTACTTCGACTACGTTATCGGCGCAATGCAGTAGGGTTTTGCCCTCAACTGTTGCCTGAATGCATCAAGATTCACTTTTTAAGGAAGCGAGACCATGCAAGACGCAATTACTTCTGTTATTAATTCTTCTGACGTTCAGGGCAAATACCTGGATACCGCCGCTCTGGAAAAGCTGAAGGGCTACTTCTCCACGGGTGAACTGCGCGTCCGCGCCGCCACCACCATCAGCGCCAACGCTGCTGCCATCGTGAAGGAAGCGGTTGCCAAGTCCCTCCTGTATTCGGACATCACCCGTCCCGGCGGCAACATGTACACCACCCGTCGCTATGCAGCTTGCATCCGCGACCTCGACTACTACCTCCGCTATGCCACCTACGCCATGCTGGCTGGTGACCCTTCTATCCTGGATGAGCGCGTGCTCAACGGTTTGAAGGAAACCTACAATTCGCTGGGCGTGCCTGTAGCTGCGACGGTGCAAGCGATCCAAGCCATGAAAGAAGTGACTGCCAGCTTGGTGGGTGCTGACGCTGGCAAGGAAATGGGCGTGTACTTCGACTACATCTGCTCCGGCTTGAGCTAGGCTCCAAGGATGAAAGCGGAAACAAGAAGTCTGAATTGAAAGGGTTCGAGCTTCACGGTTTACGCTTTTGAATTTGGTAACTTTTGGCTGGGAGTTCTGGTGTTGGTCTCAGGCGATCGCAGGCTTTTTCTCTCAAGAAGTGGCTCCGAGGGTTTGAGATTAACGCTAGGCTTCCAGCATTTAAGAATTTTTGGGTTGATATCAATCGACTTTTTTCCTCAACGTTCTGCCTGCTCAGAACGGGCACTTTGAAACAGGTGCGGCTAATCTATTTCGTTGCTTCTTTCCGGTTAGGAGATGTAACCCATGCGGATGTTCAAGATTACGGCTTGCGTTCCCAGCCAGACCCGGATTCGCACCCAGCGCGAACTGCAAAATACCTATTTCACCAAGCTGGTTCCCTACGATAGCTGGTTCCGGGAGCAGCAGCGCATTCAGAAAATGGGCGGCAAGATTGTGAAGGTTGAGCTGGCAACGGGTAAGCCTGGCTCGAATACTGGACTGGCCTAGGGGCGATCGCCCTCCCCAGCTAGCTTTTAGGTTTTGGCTATGGAAATCGCTATAGAAGTGAGGCTATTGGTCGGGTTGTAACCCATTGCCCGCCAGCATGATCAAGCTTTTGGTTTCCGAGTTGAAGACTCTACTGAGGTAAACGAGACCATTATGGTCTCTTTTTTTTGCCGAAATTTATTTCCATCGGCGAACTACAGACTTTCACAGGCGGGCGACTTCTCGCGGGCGCAAGGCATGAGCAATCATGAAAACAGCATCCTAGCCTACCTGAAGAACCAGAAGTTCCGAGCCGATTGCCCAGGATGGTTGTAGGATTTTCGATCCAGTCCACCACTTCTGCTTCGGCAATTCTCATCTGATTATCAGCTTTGCTTCGGCGATGCCTGCCAAGATGGGGGCGATCGCTGTTTGAGAAAGGTGCTGAGAACTTTGCTTGGAGGAGGGTTGATGAACCTGTATCGAGCTTGTTTGGGTTTGACGATGCTAACTGGGATTGGCTGTGCTGCTCAGGTGGCCGTGGAACCGCCCGCTGAGCCATCTGTCGCGGCGACTTCGGAGGTCGTTGCTGCTTCACCGCAATCTTCTCCGGCTGCATCTCCTGGGGCGATCGCCGCAAGTCCGAGTATTGTGAAGTCTGGAACCTTTGTGAGCGGCGAACATCCAACGCAAGGGGCGGCCCAAATCGTGACTGAAAATGGGCAACGGTTTCTAGAATTGGGCAACGACTTCCGCACGAATAGCGGTCCCGATCTGACGGTAATTCTGCATCGCAGCGGGAATGTGATTGGTTCCACCACTCCGCCTGCCCATGCCATCCGGGAGGGCGATTATGTGGTGCTAGCAGAATTGCAGCGAACCCAGGGGGCACAGCGCTACGCAATTCCCAATAGCGTAAATCTGGACGAGTTTAACTCAGCAGCCGTGTGGTGCCGACGGTTTAACGCAACCTTTGGCGCGGCGGAACTGCTGTAAGCAGTCAGCCAGTGTAAACAGTCAGCCAGTGTAAACAGTCAGCCAGGCGGCTAGACCTGAACCGAAACCCCCGTTGGGTCGAGGTGCAGCGCCTGAGCTTGGACTGAAATTCCCTGATCTTCCCAGGCGGCTTTCATGGCTTCCGCAACCAGGGGCGCGATATCGGCGTGGGCCAGGGCCAGCAGGGTTGGGCCGGCACCGCTGATCACCAGCCCGTAGGCTCCCGCAGCAACGGCGGCGGCTTCTACGGCATCAAAGCCGAGAATGAGCGATCGCCGATAGGGTTGATGGATGCGGTCTTGCAGTGCGGCGCGGAGCCAGTCGGAGTGAGCAGTGTCCAATCCCCGCAGCAGTAGCCCCAGATGCCCCATGTTGAACACTGCATCGGGTCGGCTGTATGCGGCAGGCAGAACGCGGCGGGCTTCGGCGGTAGATAGTTCAAAATCAGGAATCGCAACAACAGGGACGATTTCGGAATGCCAGGGCACAGGGGCGATCGCCCATTCTCCGTTCAGATCGGTTGCTGCCAGCCGACAGCCACCCAGCATCGCAGGCACAACGTTATCCGGGTGGCCTTCCATGTCTACGGCGATTGCCACCAGTTCGGCTTCGCTTAGCGGCGACCCAGCCAGCACATTTGCACCC
The DNA here is from genome assembly GCF_013177315.1 of Thermoleptolyngbya sichuanensis A183. Lineage (NCBI taxonomy): Bacteria > Bacillati > Cyanobacteriota > Cyanophyceae > Oculatellales > Oculatellaceae > Thermoleptolyngbya > Thermoleptolyngbya sichuanensis. Next base: position 681,585 of record NZ_CP053661.1, read on the forward strand.
ACCAGCCCGCCGACGATGGCCGTGGCAGAACTGCCCAACCCCCGCGCCAAAGGCACGCCCAAGCGAATCTCTAGCTTAATCAGCGGCGGCGACTGCTTGAGATGCTGAAATAATTTGGCAAAGGCCTGATAGGCCAGATTCGTTTCGTTGGTTTTGACCCGCGCTGCTTCCAGTCCTGAAACCGAGATCTGAACCGGCTCGATGCTTTGGTCTAGGCGGGTAAAGGTGAAGTGATTTCTGAGCGACAGCGCTGCGCCCAGACAATCGAACCCTGGCCCGATGTTGGTCGTCGTTGCGGGTACAGAAACAATGGCGTGGTCGGGCAGGGTCATGGTGCAAGGTTGGCGATCGCTCGATTAAACTATTGCCCCTAAACTATTACCCCGTCGGCTATTGCCCAGCGCCATTCCCACGACCCGGCAGACGCGGCACACCGATAGCGTCTTGAAACTGCTCGACCTCCGGGGTAAAGGCGATGGGCAGCACCACTTCTACGTTTTCATGGGGGCGGGGAATAATCACCCAGGTTTCCAGCGTGCCGCCGGGGGTGTTTTGCGCCGCCTCGATGCCCGCGTCCATTGCCTGCTTCACTTCCGACACGTCGCCGCGAATCATGATCGTAAAGCGGGCGCTTCCGGCGCGAATGTAGCCCACCAGGGTTACGCGACCCGCTTTCACCATCGCATCTGCTGCTGCCAACACGGCAGGAAAACCTTTCGTTTCTAGTGCGCCAACTGCAACCGGCATGATTCTCTCCAGAGGCGATCGCTCGCCCGATACTCAACTCGCGGGTAAAAATCGAACCCAATCCAACCCACATTGTACGGTCAAGTGATGCCCCATCGAAAAAAATCGATGGCTTTCCCTACGCTTCGAGTCATATCTACAAAAATGCTTAATGCACAGAAATAGGCGTTAATCAGCGCGATTGATAAGCATCTATTACCGCTGCAATTGGGTTTTTGTAAGGGACTTGGCAAAGTCATCGGAGGAAGTCCAAATGGGCGATCGCCCATTACGCCAACCCCACAACTCCATTACATGAACTGCTGAACTTTGGTGGTGTACTTAATCGGCAGCACTACTTCCAGGTTTTCCGGTGGGTTGGGGATGATGTAGTAGTCCACCAGTTCCGCGCCATAGACCTGATTCACCGCTTCTACCCCAGCCTCAATAGCGGGCTTGACCTCCGAGGTGCTGCCGCGAATCGCCACCAGGAACTCCGCCCGCTCCGCCAGTCCGTAATACACCAGCGTCACCCGGCCCGCCTTCACCATCGCATCTGCCGCCGCCAAAATCCCTGGAAACCCGACGGTCTGAATCACTCCCACGGCTGCTGGCATACTGGCGCTCCCGGCTCACATTGAAAATCTCAGCATTCTATCTCAAGACTACATTGTACGGAGTTTGCTGCGCGGGCGCATGGGTGCGGACGAATGGTTTGTGGGATGAAAGGGTTATAGGGCAAACGGAGGGCGATCGCCTTATCTATAAAGCCTGTCCATTCATCGGACATACATTCCTACACTAGGATGTAGAAATCTAGACTTGCCGCAACCTTGCCCTCTATGTTGAAATCTGGTGCAACCGTTAGCCGCGAAAGCATTAAGCAAGAAATTGAGTAGCTCACGACCGAAGAGCTTCAACAGGTTGCCGACTTTATTGCGTTTCTAAGATTTCGCAACAAGCGCCGTCGAATGCTCGATGCCGAGCAGCTCGCGCTTCTCAATACTGAATTTGCAGAAGCCGATCGAGCGCTTGCCGAAGCAGGGATGGAAGACTACGCATCGTTGCTGCGCGAAGAGGATCAATTATGAGCTATGAGGGGCGATCGCCCATCGCCTCCCCTTCCCTAGTCGGCACTCTGTAGAATATGAAGTGTCGTCAACTCAAGTGACTTGCTCACTAAAACTGGCATGGCTCCCGCAGTTCTAATCGAAAACCTACAGAAGCGCTACGGCAGCGTAGAAGCGGTCAAAGACGTGTCGCTTCAGATCGAGCCAGGAGAAATCTTTGGGCTGCTGGGGCCCAACGGCGCAGGCAAAACGACGACGATTCGCTGCCTCTGCACGCTGTCTACGCCTGATGCGGGACGGATCGAGGTGTCGGGCGACTCGGTGCTAGAAAATCCCCGACTGGCGCGGCAGCGGCTTGGCTACGTCGCCCAGGAAGTGGCGCTGGATAAGGTGCTGACGGGGCGGGAACTGCTGGAACTGCAAGCGGCGCTGTATCATCTGCCCAAGGCAACGATTGGCGATCGCATTTCTCATGTAATCACGCTGTTGGGACTGACCGACTACGCCGACAAAAAAACAGGCACCTACTCCGGCGGCATCCGCAAGCGACTAGACCTAGCAGCGGGGCTGCTGCATCAGCCGGACGTGCTGGTGCTGGACGAGCCGACCGTGGGGCTAGACATCGAAAGCCGCACAGCGGTTTGGGACTTTTTGCGGAAGCTGCGGGAGGGCGGCACAACGGTCTTGTTGACCAGCCATTACCTGGAGGAAGTAGACGCGCTGGCAGATCGGGTCGCCATTATCGACCAGGGCAAGGTGATTGCCGCTGGCACGCCGTCGGCGCTGAAAGACGGACTGGGGGGCGATCGCATCACCCTGCGCCTGCGCGAGTTTACCCCAGCAGACGAAGCCCAGCGGGCCACGGACTTGCTGAAAACGCTGCCCTTTGTGCAAGAGGTGATTGTGAACGAAGCCCAGGGCAATTCGCTAAACCTGGTCGTAGACACTCAGAGCGATGCGCTGCTGACGATTCAGCAGGTGCTAAAGGAAAACGGGCTGCCCATCTTCGGTGTGTCGCAGTCGCGCCCCAGCCTGGATGACGTGTACCTCGCCGCGACTGGAAAGACCATCCTGGATGCCGAGATTGCCGCCGCTGCCAAGCGCGATCCCAAAAAAGAGAAAAAGCAGAATATGCGCTAGTTTGCCGGGTGCAGCCCTAAATGGTTCCGATTCATGTTGTGGGTATTGGGCTGGAGGGTGCCGCAGGGCTGACGGCGGCAGCACGGCAGGCAGTGAATCGCGCCACGCTGCTGGTGGGGAGCGATCGCCATCTGGCCTACTTCCCCGACCACGCCGCCCCCAAAGTTCCCCTGGCAGATTTCCACGCCATGCTGCGGCAAATCCACGCCTACATCGGTGCTGCTTCCCAAGCTGAGACAGATGCAGATCCAGATACAGATTTGTCCATAGCCGTTCTCACCTCCGGCGACCCGCTGTTTTTTGGACTGGGGCGGCTGCTGTTGTCCGAGTTTCCTGCCGACTGGCTTACCTTTCATCCCCACCTTAGCGCCATCCAGCTTGCCTTTAGCCGGGTCAAGGTGCCCTGGCAGGATGCGCGATTGGTCAGCGCCCACGGGCGATCGCCCGACACGCTGATCCAAGCCTTGCAGCAGGGTGCAGCCAAAATCGCTGCTCTGACAGATGGGCACAATACCCCCCCGGCGATCGCCCGGCTGGTGTGCAATCTGGACCTGCCGGGGCAATATCACCTCTGGGTCTGCGAGAACTTGGGTGGCGCAGATGAGCGAGTCCAGTGCTTTGCGCCCGCAGAGTTGGCGACCCAACAAGATATCCCGTTTGCGCCGCTGAACGTGGTGATTCTGCTGCGCGACGCAGAGGCAGACGCGCCTGATCTGGCGACATTGCCTATGTTCGGGATTCCCGATGCGGCATTTCTCAGTTTTGGCGATCGCCCCGGCCTGATGACCAAGCGCGATGTCCGGGTGCTGGCGCTAGCAGAACTGGCGCTACAACCGGGGCAAGTAGTGTGGGATATCGGCGCGGGCACGGGGTCGGTTGCCATCGAAGCGGCCCGCCTCTGTCCCGCGTCCACCGTATATGCCCTAGAGAAAACCGCTGCCGGATTCTCCCTGATCCAGCAAAATGCTGAGCGCTTTCAGGTCAAAAACCTCAAACCTACGCAGGGAAAAGCTCCGGCAGCGCTGAGCCTGCTGCCCGCGCCCGATCGCGTCTTCATTGGCGGCAGCGGCGGGCAGTTGGGCGAAATTCTGGATGATTGCGCCGAGGTGCTGAAGCCGGGAGGACGGATGGTGCTGGCGATCGCCACCCTCGACCATCTGGCGATCGCCCAGACCTGGCTCCAGGCGAACCGCTCCGCCTGGCAACAGCACGCCCTCCAGGTCAACCTTGCCCGCACAGTGCCCGTCGCCGCCCTCACCCGCTTTGCCCCGCTCAACCCCGTCACACTAATCACGCTCCAGCGCAGCGATCGCGCCCCGATACTCAGCTAAGCCAGCCCGCAGTGCTACAATCCTCACCGAGCCGTCTTTTCACACCCCTCACCCCCTTCCCAATGGACACTGCTTTAGAAGCTTTAGAAACAGATATCAGGGCGATCGCCCCCATCATGCCCGCCGATCAGACCCTTTACCTCCTCCTCGCGCTGCATTGCGTCATTGGGCTGGCTGCAACGGCGGTTGCCTATTACAAAGGGCGAAACCTCAGACTTTGGCTATTCCTAGGGCTAACCTGCGGCACAGCAGCACTGCTCGTTGCGCTGGTGATGAAGCGTCAACCCCGCACTGCATGAGGGATTAGCCCATTAGACGCTCGGTGAGATGATCGAAAATCTATTCATGACAAATTATTAGGCAGTGCGAAGAGTTTGCTGCTATAGTGTATGAAGTGTAACTACAACTCTGGCGCTTAACTCTGGTTCTTGAGTCTCTGTGGCGTTAGGAGCCTGTCTTTCATAGGAAAGAGGGTTAGCCCCTTAGAGGTTTCTGTGGTTGTACTCAGGGCCGCGATGCAGGCTGGCGTTATCCCTTTGATGTTTCTTGAGGTAATCCTGCTGTTGAGTGATGCCCATTGGATGATGCACTGACTGACGCTTCGGGTTTAGTTTGAAGTTATATTCGATTGAGCAGTTCGATTGACCGAGTTCCTCTACCCAGTCATTCCCTTCTCTAGAATCCCACCCCACCTTCGGTAAGCTGTTATGCTGCACGCTGATCGTTTCGAGGGCACCCTGCCCAGGCACCTGTATGTTGTTTCCGGTTCTGATGCCGCCTCCCCCACGTCCGACATGCAGCCTCAGGCGTGTAGTTCCGTAGCAGCCCTCCAAGAGCTTCTAGCAAAAGAGGTCAGCCCTAGCAAGCGGGCAGTGATTGAAACCCTGATTAAACTATGGGAAGCAAACCCAAGGGTATACCTTCAGCAGATGGGTTAAGATGTGAGTGACGAAGATCAAGCCCTTAAGAGATTTTTACAAGAATTTGCACGGGGTGATAGAGGTCTAGAGAGTCAGGAGATACAGGACTCGCTTCAAGGACTTCTACAGGCAATCAACCGGGTTCAGAATGCTGAGACTGACGATCCCGCTGAACTTCTAAAGGCTGCTGGGCTAGGCTATACAAGTAATGTCTTAGGTTCCGCTCATCCCAAGCTGGGGCTGAGCGGAAAAATGTTTATGGGGGCGGATCTCAAAGGGGTCGTCCTCATTGGCGCGGATTTGCGGGGCGCGAACTTCAGTAGCGCTGATCTCTGCGGCGCAAACCTGACCAGCGCAATGCTCAATAACGCGGTGCTAATCAGCGCAAAGCTTAATGATGCCAGTCTTACGAGCGCAACGCTATCGGGTGCAAATCTAACCAGCGCCACGGTCATGCGGGCAAACTTGATTGGTGCAGATTTGTCGGATGCAAATCTGTTTGCCTCGGACTTGCGCTACGCCAATTTGACAGGAGCCGCTCTCTGCCGCGCCAAACTGGGAGAGGCGATGCTGTTGGGGATTAACCTGCGGCGAGCAAATCTGATGAGTGCTGACCTGCGGGGCGCAAACCTTTACAGCGCAAATCTTTGTGGTTCAAACCTGTACTATGTCAACTTCAACGACGCAAACCTAGACGGTGTAGAGGTCGAAAAGGCTCGCTTTCGTCAGAACCAAGGCATTCCCAAGGAGACGCGGCGACAGCTCATCCAAAAAGGGGCAGTGTTTGAGGATTAGTTCTGATATCGGTTCTTGATTTTGGATTTGCGATTTTGGATCGCTAGTTAAGCGCTTCCAGGACTTCTAAGAGGATGTTTGAAATAAGAGGATGTTTGAAAAGTCCTACTGTTTGTAGCAAAGCGTGCAAGATCCCCCTAAATCCCCCTTAAAAAGGGGGACTTTAAGGCGGTTTCCCCCCTTGTTAAGGGGGGCTGGTTAAGGGGGGCTGGGGGGATCTCTGAGTGCTTAACATTACAAACGATACCTTTTCAAACACCCTCTAACCATTTCGTTTTTAGCTTTGCCTGGAGGAGCTTTAATGCTAGCACTGGGGCAGGCGGGGCTGTAGGATGGAGCGGCTGAGGTCGGTGTCTTGCAGAATTGCTTCTTCTAAGTTTGCGTGGCTAAGCGTCGCCCAGCGCAAATCTGTCTGGATGAGCGTTGCCTGTTGAAAATTCGCCCCAAACAGGTAAGCGCGGCTGAGGTGCGTGGAAACCAACTGTGCGCCCTGAAGCTGCGCCTCGAAGAGATAGGCGTTAATTAACTCTGTTTCTAGCAGGTTGGCTTTGCACAGGTTGGCGTGGTTTAGCGTGGCGCGTTGCAGATTGGCATAGGCGAGGCTGCTGCGCTCCAAATTGGCATAGGCAAAGTTGGTGGCGCGGGCGTTGGCATGGCTGAGGTCTGCCCCGGTCGCGTTGGCGCGGTAAAAGCTGGCATCTCGCAAGTCCGCCTGTTGCAGGGTCGCCCCAACCAGCACGGCATTCGACAGGTCAGCCGCCTGAAACTGGGCGCTGTGCAGGGTTGCCAGGGTCAGGTCGGCGTGGCTGAGGTCGGCGGCTTGGAGCAAAGCAAAGGCCAGGTTTGCGCTCTGGAGGTTGGCACGACGCAAATTAATCCCTTGCAGGTCGAACCCGATGAGATTGGCGTGGCTGAGGTCTGGCGTGATGTCGGGAGCGTGCGATCGCCACTGGTTCCAGCGATCGCCCCCCATCCGCAGCAGCGCTATATGCTCGGCGTTTGCCATAGCCTGCTCCCGTGCCCTACTCCTTGCGTCCTGCGTCAGGGAACGGACGACCCGACGAGTTTTCGATGGCCTCGATTGCGGCACGCGACCCTGCAATAATGTCCCGTTCTTCGCCCCCCAGGTAGAGCCGCCCAAAGCTGCCCACAGAGGAAATTTGCAGAATGTTGATCAGCGCTGCCTTCTCAGCTTCGTTGGCGGCCAGCGAGGCATAGGCGGCTGGCTCGACCTCCAGCACGTATAGCGTTTGCCCCGACAGCAGCATTTGACCCCGGCGGTTGCGGTTGATGAGCTGGGCGTGGTGGGGGTCAATGTTGCGGATAATCTGACTGGAGATGATGCGCGGCTTATAGCAGTCCTGCGATCGCACGCCCAGTTCCGCCAGGATCGCCCGGCCCGCCGCCTGGGTTTCGCCCTGGCTGCTGGAATGCACCTCCAGCAAGCCATACAGCCGCTCGGTAAACAACACGCCCGGCCGCACCACGGCAGATTTGAGCGCAATGTCCATCAGGCGGTTGATTTCAATTCCCGGCGAAATCTCGATCCACAGAGAGGCATCACCCGGCAGCGGCAAAAAACCAACGGCGACGGTGCCCATGTAGGCGGCGTGCTGGGATTGTAAGCGGTCAATGTAAACGTAGCTGCGAAGCTCAATTCCCAAAGCTGGTTACGGGTGAAAAAAACGACAAGCCATTGCCCAGTGTATAGCTTTTCTGGGTACGGCTGGGAGTGAGCGCAAGATTTGCGTGAGATTTGTGTGGCGGATTTCTGAGCAGCGCGATCGACCCCAGAGAGCCAGCCAGATTCCTCGTGTGAAGAGAATGGGGGGCGCGGGGAAAGCTAGGATCGGTTTATACCGCCCGTTGCCGATTACAGTTAGAAAATGATGAGTCAGACCCTATTCACAGCCGTCTTCAGATTCAGGCATTTGGCTAAAGGCATTGTGGTAAACCGTGTTTTGGGGCGGCAAGTGCCCACCTGTTGCCATGAGTGTTGCCATGATTGAGGGATTGTCGCCCACGCCCGAAACGCCGCTGGCACTGATGCTGCAATTTGTGATTGCGGTGCTGGCAGGCATTAGCGGTCAGGTTGTAGCGGCGTTTTTTAATGTGCCCAGCATTGTATTTCTGCTGATTTTCGGCATTTTGCTGGGGGGCGACGGGCTGGACTGGCTGCATCCGCAGTCCCTCGGTCTTGGGCTAGAAGTCATCGTGGCGCTGTCGGTGGCGCTGATTTTGTTTGAGGGCGGGCTGAACCTGGAACTGCGGCAGCTCAGCACGGTATCGGGCAGCCTGCGGAACCTCGTCACCCTGGGTACGCTGATTACGCTGTTGGGTGGCGGCATGGCGGCCCACTGGCTGGGGGAATTTCCCTGGGCGATCGCCTTTCTCTACGCCGCGCTGGTGGTCGTCACCGGGCCGACGGTGATCAGCCCGCTGATGAAACAGGTCCAAGTCGATCGCCAGGTGTCCAGCTTGCTGGAAGGCGAGGGCGTGCTGATTGACCCAGTGGGTGCGATTCTGGCGGTGGTGGTGCTGGATGTGATTCTGAACGGCAACGCGGCTCCGCTGTCGGTGGCTAGCGGGCTGCTGCTGCGGCTGGGCATTGGCGGCGGCATTGGGGCGCTAGGCGGCTGGCTGCTGGGGCAGTTTCTCAAGCAGGCGAAGTTTTTGTCAGAAGGGCAGAAAAATCTGGTGGTGCTGGCAGGCGTGTGGGGTCTGTTTGGGCTGGCCCAGAGCATTCGCAGCGAGTCGGGGCTGATGACGGTGGTGCTGGCGGGGCTGGTGTTGCGGGCTTCGTCGATTCCCGATGAGCGGCTGCTGCGGCGATTCAAAGAGCAACTGACGATTTTGGCCGTGTCGATTTTGTTTGTGCTGCTGGCGGCGGATTTGTCGTTGGCAAGCCTGTTTGCGCTGGGCTGGGGCGCGGGGCTGACGGTGCTGGCGCTGATGTTTATCGTGCGGCCGCTGAATGTGGCGGTGTGTACGTGGAACAGCGGTCTGAACTGGCGACAGAAGCTTTTCATGTGTTGGGTCGCCCCCAGGGGCATTGTGTCGGCTTCGGTGGCCTCTCTGTTTGCGATTTTGCTAACCCAGCGGGGCATCAGCGGCGGTGAGGCGATCAAGGCGCTGGTGTTTCTGACGATTCTCTCGACGGTGTTTTTGCAGGGGCTGACGGCGCGGTGGGTGGCGGAGTGGCTGGACATTACCTCCAAGCAGGCGACGGGCGCGGTGATTGTCGGCTGCAACCCGCTGAGCCTGCTGATTGGGCGCATGTTTCAGGAGCGGGGCGAATCGGTGGTGCTGATCGACACTGACTTGGCGGCGTGCAAACTGGCGGAGCAGGAGGGTTTGCGGGCGATCGCCAGCAGTGCGCTAGATACGGACGTGCTGGAACAGGCGGGGCTGGGGCGGGTCGGCACGTTTCTGGCGCTAACCAGCAATGGCCAGGTGAATCAAGTTTTGGCGCAGCGGGCTGCGGAAGAGTTTCAGCCGCCTCGCGTGCTGGCCGTTGTGCCAGGAGATTTGAGCCAGGAGAGCGAACCTGTGGCGATCGCCACCAGCGCTGCCAGTTCCTCTACAACTTCCCCTACCTCGCCCAAGGTTCAGCCCGCCTTTGTGCCCAAAATGCCGCTGAAAACCTGGAACCGCTATTTAGACGATCGCGATGTGCGCCTAGGAGAAACCGTCCTTCAGGAGCCGATCCTGGTGGAGCAGCAAGTCCATTTGGCAACGCTGATTGCGGATGGCAAGCTGATGCCGCTGCTGGTGGAGCGCGATGGGCAACTTCAGGTTGCCTCGACTGAGGTCTTGCAGGAGGGCGATCGCCTCCTATACCTGTGGCACAATCCCAAATCCAAAATGCTGAAACGATTGGGCGGCAGCAACCCCAACGCCCGCCTGATGCCGGAGCGCATTGCCGAGGTGGAAACCCTGCCCCAGCCGTCGGTGGAAATCGAACAGCTTTTGTCGAAATCCATCGCTGCTGCGCCTGTCGCTGAGGATGTCGAGGGCGATCGCCCTGACCCTACGGTTTCCGACGAAATCCCCGGCGCAACTCTCGACGCAACTCCCGACGAAACCCCTGATGCAGTTCCTAGTGAACCCAAAAGCGAAACGCCTCGAGCTGCGGCCGATGCTCTGACTTCCGGCATCACGCCAGAGGATGTGTCAGAAGCGTCTGTCTCCTAACAGTCTGACTGCTAGCAATGTGGTGATTGCAGTGTGGTGACTCTTGACAATCTGACTCTTGGCAATCTGACTCCTAGCAGTCTGGCCGCTTGACCCAGATTGCCAGACCACCGCCGCGTCCCCGCGCTGCCAAAAAGTGGGGTGTAGCCTGAAAAAACGAAAAGAAGGGCAATTTTGCGATCGCCCGTGCCGCAAAAGCTTCCGCCGATTCTTCGCGCAGGCTGCGCTGCCACAGGGGGCGATCGCCCGCGCCAATCCCCATTTCGGTAAAGTCGAACGCCAGCAGATTCTTTTTGGGCTGAAAGCGGCAGGGACCAGTAAACCGAAGCCACAGCCCGCCCAGCGTCACCTGATTGGCAATCGTGCCTTGATTCGTCGCTGGGTCAGCCGATGCAAAGCTAATCTGCGCGGGCACAAACTTGGGCCAATAAAAACCCGGCCCCAGTCGAATCCCGCGTCGGCGGGCTTTGCGCGTGGCCGTGGTAAAACAAAGCCGCCATTGTCCCAATAAATGTTCAAACGCGAGGGGCGTTTTTTGGTGTCGTGCGGTCGTTTCTGCCGCTAGCATGGCTGCCACCAGCGCTTGCGCCGAGGGGCGATCGCCGCCATCCCAGAAAGTCGCTGCGGCCTGAAACAGCGTGGCGATCGCCTGATCTTCGGTCATTTCTGCTGTCATTTCTGGCATTGGAGAAGGAGTCGTTTCAGACGACGAATCAACGGTCACAAGCTGGCCCTCCCATAAAACTGTCCCAAGATTCCCCGGCTGGGTAGTCTTTGACTGCATAACTCATCTGATTGCGCCTGATGAAGTGGATATCATCACACACTCAGGCTCAGTATCATGCGTAAATCACTCACGACTTTTCTACTGATAGGGGTTCAGGCAATCAGCGTTTTGGGCTTAGCGACCACTGGAGTAGTATCCCTGCCCGAACCCGCCCACGCCCTCTGCGCTGCAAACCCGATGGATGGCGTTTGGCAGAACTTGAATCCCAACACTCGCTCCTTGGTCAGAGTTGAGTATCGTTCTGCTTGCCATGATGTCATTTCCTGCCCGGATGGCAACTGTCAGCCCCAGCCGACCCATGTTGGCAGAATTCGAGCCTATGGCGCTTGTCATCCGACTGCGTGTGATTGGGGCTGGACACCTGTTTATCAGCGACCCCAATGGGTGAGAGGGAGCTACGACCAGGGGTTTGCGGATAAGTGGATTTGGGCAAGGATGCAAAATGATCAGCTCATTGTGGTCACTCGCACCCATTTCAAAGACAATAGTGGTCGTGCAAATTATGAAACCTGGGACTATTTTCAAAAAGTGAGCCGCTGAGAACCTTTCCTCACTGGGTGCTTACAGGACGCTGCTTGAGAACCGAGGGGCGATCGCCCGTCTGCATCAGATCGTCCGGCACACTCGGCTCATTCTCCAAGGTCTCTAAATCCAACTCCAAATCGTCAGAATTTTCCAGATAGTGGTTTAGCAGCCGCTTTTCATAGCGACGGTTGCGGCGACGACCTTTGGCGGGGGTGGCCCGCTTGTGCGATCGCTTGTCTACCACCAGATGCTCTAGATCGGAAGCGTCTTCCCAATGCTGCAAGTCGTTCGGCGAAGTGCGTCTGGGCATATTTAGAAATCGGGGAGCGAGAACGGCTCTCCGCAGTCAGGACATCACTCAAGCTTGGCTTTGTTAACTTATATTAAGCTCGGCCTGAGGGTTTTGCTACGGTTCAGGATGAAACTTTGTTAGAACTTACGCAGTTGGACGATCTCCTGACCGCTAGAAATGACCCATTTGCCCAACCGCATCCCCGTCTCGGTGCTAGTTCCTGCCAAAGACGAGGAGCTAAATTTGCCTGCCTGTTTGGAAAGCCTTGCGCCTGCTGATGAGATTTTCGTGGTGGATTCGCAAAGTGGCGATCGCACCGCCGAAATTGCCGCAGACTATGGCGCAAAGGTCGTACAGTTCCACTTCAGCGGGCGCTGGCCCAAAAAGAAAAACTGGGCCCTCGACCATCTCCCCTTTCGCAACGAGTGGGTGCTAATTGTCGATTGCGACGAGCGCATCCCCCCTGCCCTCTGGGACGAAATCGCCCAAGCCATCCAAAATCTAGCCTTGAACGGCTACTACCTGAACCGTCGCGTCTACTTTCTGGGCAGATGGATTCGCCACGGCGGTAAGTATCCCGACTGGAACCTGCGCCTGTTTCGCCATGCCAAAGGACGCTACGAAAATCTGCACACCGACGCTGCCCCCAACACAGGCGACAACGAAGTGCATGAACACGTCGTCCTGGAAGGAACCGCAGGCTACCTCACCACCGATATGCTCCACATAGACTATCGGGATCTCTACCACTGGCTAGAGCGCCACAACCGCTACTCCAATTGGGAAGCCCGTGTCTACTACAATCTACTCAATGGCATGGATGAAGCCGGAACAATGGGCGATCGCACTACCCACTGGTGGAGTAACGCCATCCAGCGCAAACGCTTCCTTAAACGCCTGTGGGTGCGCCTGCCCTGCCGCCCGCTGCTCCGCTTTGTCCTGTTCTACATCCTCCGCTTTGGCTTTCTCGACGGCCACGCCGGATATACCTACGCCCGCCTGCTCAGTCAGTACGAATACCAAATCAGCGTCAAGCTCTACGAACTGCAAAAGCTCAACGGTCGCCTGAATCCAGTGAAAAAGAATTAGTCTTCAGCCTAGATGCCCGAATTGCCCCCCACAGATTTCCCACAGATTTCCCACTGATTTCACTTTACTAGCGTCTTTATTCCAAGATTCAACCGATGCTCAACAAACTCAACGCCCTCCTGGGTCGCCGCCCCGAAGCCGTCAAAGCCAACGTCGAAATCTACACCTGGCAGACCTGCCCCTACTGTATCCGGGCCAAGATGCTGCTGCGCTGGAAAGGCGTGAACTTCACCGAATACAAAATCGACGGCGACGGGGCTGCCCGCGTGAGAATGGCTGAACGCGCCAACGGCCGCCGCACCGTCCCCCAAATTTTCATTAACAACCAGCACGTCGGCGGCTGCGACGACCTCTACGCGCTCGATCGAGCCGGAAAGCTAGACGCGCTGCTGAGTCAGGCAGGATGACCCGGTGAGAACTACTCAGAAGTGCCGCGAATCTCAAGGCGAATCTCAAGTGCCGCGAATCTCATCTAGCTTCGCCCGCACTGCCTGAATATCCTGCCACATCAGCCATTTGGGGCTGCCCTTTTCGCGAGAGGGGTTCCGCAGCAGATAGGCGGGGTGAAAGATGGGCATATAGAAGCGGCCGTCTTGCTCGATCCACTGGCCGCGCACCTTGGTAATGCCCTGCTTGATGCCCAGCAAGCCCTTTAGCGCAGTAGCCCCGGTCAGCAAGATAATCTTGGGATTGATCAGCCGAATTTGCTCCATCAGGTAGCCCTTGCAGGCATCGGCTTCGGCGGAAGTGGGGGTGCGGTTCTCTGGTGGGCGACACTTTACCACGTTGCAGATGAACACGTCCTCGTCAGTTAACTGCACCGATTCCAGAATTTTCGTAAGCAACTGACCCGACTTGCCGACAAACGGCAGCCCGGTTTCGTCTTCGGTTTGCCCTGGCCCCTCGCCGACAATCATCACGGGCGCAGCCAGTCCGCCACGCCCAATGACCGCATGGGTGCGATTTTGCCCCAGTTCGCAGCGCTGACACTGATCGCAGTGCGCCTTCATCTCCTCCATCGAGGCGTAGGTTCCCGGTGGAATGGGGATGCGGGCGCTAGTGGGAATTTGGGACGGGTCGAAGCTGGCAGATGCGGCGGGCGCGGCGACCTCCGCCAGACTGAATAAGTCGATTTGGTCTTCGCTCGCCATTGGATTCGGTCTAGGGCTTGGTGATCAGAGATTAAACCTATGGAAGCTTCATTGTAAAACGAATCGGCAACCCGAACCGGCCAACACAAACCAGCGCGATCGCCCACCCCTCTCTCTTCCTCCCTCTTCGTTTTTCCCTTTTCGTTCTTCGTTCTTCGTTCTTCGTTCTTCCCTCTTCCCTACACCTCCACCGGCTCCTTCACCCTAGTCCGATACGTCCCTGCGGCCTCTGCGGTCGCCACACCGCCCTCACCCGTAATCAGCCGTGCGCCGCGCTTGCGGGTGAAGTAGTTCCAGCCCCACTGGAGCATGACGATCAGCTTGTTGTCGAACTCGATCAGATAGTAAATGTGGGCAAACACCCAGGCAAACCAGGCCGGCGGGCCAGAAAACTTGACGAAGCCCAAGTCAACCACCGCGGCATTTTGCCCGATGATGGCCAGGCTACCTGGATCTTTGTAGATAAAGGGTTCTACGGACTGCCCCTGGATGCGTCGCTGGAGGGTCTTGGCGACGTATTCACCGGCCTGCACGGCGGCCGGAGCGACACCCGGAATGGGGCGATCGCCCTGGTGGGCATAGTGGGCCAGGTCGCCGATGACGAAGATGTTGGGATAGCCCGCGATGCTGAAATCAGGTTCCACCATGACGCGCCCGACGCGATCGCACGACGCCCCCGCCCGATCTGCCAGCACCTTGCCCATGCCAGAGGCTTTTACCCCCGCTGCCCAGAGGATGGTGCGAGCGGTCATGGTCTCAATCAGGGGATTATCCGGCGTGCCGCTTTTCATCGTTACCACGTCGCCGCTGTCGCTGGGTTCGATCTGCGTCACCAGGGTTTTGGTGCGGACGGTCACGCCCAGACGGGATAGTGATTCGGCCGCCTTTGCCGACAGGTCAGGGTCGTAGGGCGGCAGCACCCGATCCATCCCTTCAAGCAGCAGGATGGTGGCTTCTGAGGTGTCGATGTTGCGGAAGTCTTCTTTGAGCGTGCGGTAGGCGAGTTCGGCGATCGCCCCGGCTAGCTCAACTCCCGTCGGGCCGCCGCCCACAATGACGAAGGTGAGCCATGCCTTGCGCTTTTCGGGGTCGGTTTCTTTCTCTGCTGCTTCAAAGGCGACAAAAATCCGGCGGCGCATTTCTAGCGCATCTTCAATGGTTTTCAGCCCTGGAGCGGTGTCGCGCCACTGGTCGTTGCCAAAGTAGTGGTGGCTGACACCCGTCGCCACAACCAGCGTGTCGTAGGGAATCTCCTGCTCTCGCAGCTTTAGCACTTGTGCCTGTGGATCAAGATCAACCGCCTCATCCATCAGGACGGTGATGTTTTTGTAGTCGCTGAGAATGCCGCGCAGGGGCGAAGAAATGTCGGCTGGCGACAGCGTGCCCGTTGCCACTTGATATAGCAAGGGCTGAAACAGGTGGAAGTTGCGCTTGTCTACTAGCGTCACCTTAATGTTTTTTGCGCGTCCCAACGTTTTGGCGGCGTATAGACCGCTAAATCCGCCGCCAATGATGACGACGTGGTGCGGCTCTGGTGTTGCGATCGCGTCCATAGGGGTTCTCAGGCGGTTCTGTAGATGAGGACGTAGATGAGGACATTGTTCAAGATATTAAGCGCCATGTTAGCCGCCCGAATCGGGGATGTCGTGTGTAACGTTGTACATTTACGGCATCTCTGCATAAATAAAAGCTTTAAAAGTTCGAGATTCGGGGTTCGAGATTCGGGGTTCGAGATTCGGGTGGTTGGAAAATCGCGTACCTCCACAAAACGATTCCTTACGCCTCAACCCTTGGGCCCGCCTTATGCAAAAGCGGCGGTGAGCCAAACGGCGAGCCAGTACACTAGCGGCGCGAGGAAGGGGGCTGGCAAGAAGGAGCCGACGCGCACGTTGCCAATTTCTAGCAGGTTCAGCCCGATGGATAGAATCATGAGTCCGCCTACGCCCGTTGCCAGCAGTACGGGCGGTGAACTGGCGGGATCGGGGAGGGCGCGGGCCAGGAGTCCGGCGGCTAGGGAGAGGCCGCCTTGATACAGCAAAATTGCCAGGGTCGAAAAGCCAACGCCGATGCCGTAGCTGCCTGTGAGGGCGATCGCTGCCAGTCCGTCCATCGTTGCCTTCAGCGTCAGCAGCCGCGCATCGCCCACCAGCCCGTTGTTTAGGCTGCCGATCATGGCCATCGGGCCAATGCAAAACAGCAGGCTGGCGGTGACAAAGCCATCGGTAAAGCGACCCCTGCCTTTGACCCGATATTTCAGCCAATCTCCGGCGATCGCCAGCCGTTCTTCAATCTGCCACCACTCGCCCAGCAGCCCGCCCGCCACCAGCGCCAGCAGTCCCAAAATCACGCCGTCTACGATGCCGCCCCTGACCTGGTTCAGGCTGCCTGCCATGCTGATGCCGATAAACAGCGTCGTCAGCCCTAGCCCTTGCTTGATCACTCGCTGCATCCGCTCTGGCAAGTGCCCGGTGAGCAGCAGCCCCAGGGCAGTACCCAGTAGAACCGTGGCAACGTTGATCCAGGTGCCGCTGGTTTTTGCCCAAAAATCTAGCATGGGGTACGAGGTGACGGGGTGATAGGGCGAACTGCGAAGCAGGAGAAAATCTTCCAAAATCACCTTATCTCATCCGCTCCCCACTTCATTATTCTGCGGTCTAGACGGAACCTGCCGCCCCCGGCTTCCGTCGTGGCTGCTCAGGGAATTTTGTGGGATGATCCCAAACAAGGTCTTTTGTCGTGTTCCTCCAGCCTTCATGCATACCGCCGACTGTCCAGAGGGCTGCCAAGCGCCCCACCGATCTGGTTTGCCAACGCCCCATTCCTACACGGTGGATGCCCAGAAAAAAGCAAAACTGCTGTGGATTGCGCTGGGGCTGATTGGCGGGTTCTCGCTGGTGGAACTGGCGGTCAGCCTGTCGAGCCACAGTCTGGCGCTGCTGGCGGAGGCGGGGCATATGCTGTCGGATGTGGCGGCGCTGGCGCTGGCGCTGTTGGCAACCTGGATTGCGGGCTGGCCGCCGTCGGCGCAGGCTCCCTTTGGCTATCGGCGGGTGGAAATTCTGGCGGCGCTGGCAAACGGGCTGGGGCTGGTGGCGATCGCCCTCTGGATTGCCTGGGAAGCAGTCGAGCGGTTGCAACACCCCGATGCCGAAATTTTGGGCCTGCCCATGCTGATTACGGCGGCCGTGGGGCTGGGGGTGAACCTGCTAAATGCGTCTCTGCTGCACGACCATAGCCACCACGACCTGAACCTGAAGGGCGCATTTTTGCACATAGTGTCCGACGCGATTGGGTCGCTGGGTGTGATTTTGGCGGCGATCGCCGTCTGGCTCTTTGGCTGGACGTGGGCCGACGGAGCTATTAGCCTGGTCGTTGCTGCGCTCATCCTGGCCGGAGCCGTGCCGCTCATCCGCCAAAGCTTGAACATTTTGCTGGAACAAGCGCCCGCCTACCTTGACCCTGCCGCTGTCCAAGCGCATCTGCTGCAAACCGAAGGCGTGCAGGCGGTGGAAACGCTGCGCCTGTGGGCGATCGCCCCAGGCCAAGTCGCCCTCACTGCTCATCTGACGGTGAACCCGCAGGATGGCCCAGAGCGCGATCGCCTCCTGCAAACCCTGCAAGCCTCCCTGCAAGCCACTTTCGGACTCACCGACACCACGCTCCAGCTTGCTGCCCCGCCTGCAACACCCCTAGTGAATCTGTCGATGCCGCCTAGCCTGGAACTGGTGGTCAAGGAGTGATGGCGTAATGGAGTGATGGAATCATAGAGTGACGGAGGGATGCAGTAAACTACTCATCACGTCCTCTCCCGCGCTCCCGTAGTCCTGCATGAAGATCGCCACCTGGAATGTCAACTCCATCCGCACCCGTCTAGAACAGGTCGCCAACTGGCTGACGGAGAATCCGGTGGATGTGCTGTGCGCTCAGGAAACGAAGGTGGTGGATGCTGACTTTCCGATGGCTGCGTTTACCGATCTGGGGTATACCTGCTACGTCTCTGGGCAAAAGTCCTACAACGGTGTGGCGCTGATCAGCAAAACGCCGCTGGAGTCGGTCAGTTGTGGGTTCGAGCCTGTGCTAGGAGGGGCGATCGCCACACCGTTTGACGACCAAAAGCGAGTCATTACGGGCGTGCTCGACGGCATTCGCATCGTCAACCTCTACGTGCCCAACGGCTCCAGCGTCGGCAGCGACAAATACACCTACAAGCTCAATTGGCTGGCGGTGCTGCGCGAGTATTTGGCAAAGTTGCTGGAGGAAAATCCCAAACTCTTAGTCTGCGGCGATTTCAACGTGGCGCTGGAAGATCGAGATATCCACGATCCCACCGGGCGCGAAAAAGAAGTCATGGCCACCGATGCCGAACGGCAGGCGCTGCGGGCCATTCTCGACTTGGGGCTGGCGGATGCGTTTCGCAAGTTTAACCAGGAAGATGGACAGTTTAGCTGGTGGGACTACCGCGCTGCCGCCTTTCGCCGCAACCTGGGCTGGCGCATCGACCATCACTACCTCAGCCCGCCGCTCTATGCCGAGGCTAAAAGCTGCATCATTGACAAAGCGCCCCGCAAGCTGGAAAAGCCCAGCGACCACACGCCAGTAATCGTGGAGTTGTAAATTGCGTAAATTGCGTAAATTGCCTAAATCGCCTAAATCGCTAGTGAGGGTTCCCGCTTTTTGCGCTGCACATCACACCGTCAACAAAAACCAGGACTATTGTCCGACTGCGTAAGTCCAAAAAAAAGAGAGCAACTCCATTACCCTGTCAGCCCTGAGGGTAGATGGCTCGTTGCTCTCTAGGTTCAACGTGAGTTTGCTGAGCCAATAGCAGCACAGCGACTCACGGCAGCGATTCACGCTTGAGCAGGTCTTCAATAAACGACCTCTCGTATGCGCTGTTTACCAGCTAGACGGAATCTTGGTTCGCCGCAACCCAGGCGAGGGAAGCAGCCGTGAAGCTGCGCGGAACTCTCCCTCAGCCTAGGCTCACCTTGACGACGCGATTTTTTTCTTCCTCGGCCTTCGGCAAGGTCAGGTTCAAGATACCGTCCTTGTATTCAGCCGTAACCTTGTCGTTTTGGATGCGGCTCGGCAACGGAATCACCCGCTGGAACTTGCCATAGCGGAACTCCGTTCGGGTCATGCCTTTTTCTTCGGTTTTGCTTTCCGACTTGCGTTCGCCGCTGATGCTAACGGAGTCTGCCGAAACCTCAACATTGAGGTCTTTGGCATCCATGCCAGGGACTTCCAGCCTCAGGTGAATCGCTTCACCGGTTTCTTCCATCTCTGCCAGCGGCATGAAGCTGGTCAGCTTGTGGTTTTCTGTAGTCGCTGGCAGGAACTCATCAAACAGCCGATTCATTTGCCGTTGTAGCGTTTCAATCTCACGGAATGGTTCCCATCGAACGAGTGCCATATCCATCGCCTCCTAGAGACAGTAGTTTGAGAATGTGGAATCAACGCTAGTTAGGGTTATCGTCTGAGTCGTCGCCTCGCCAACACTTCCGCTAAGGGAGTGAGCTTCTGTTGATTTAGCTGGTTGGTTGGACGGGGCGTTTCTGATCCTCAGACGATTGATGGCTGACAATCATTATGGTACGGCAAGCGATTCAGGAGTGGGGGTCGGTTTTTTGGACTCGCTGGGTTCTTATTCCCGTACCAAACCCGCTCTTTCATCACATCTCTAGGAAGTGTCTTAAAACTTTCTAGGCCGTTGATTGCTTTGATCGATCCCAGAAGTGTTGAACGCAATGTTAGCAGGGCAAGTTCATAGCTGAATCCAGTACAAAAGATCTATAATTCTGCCTGTAATGACCTACTTATTGCTTCCATTCTCAATAATCCGCCTCTTGAGAGTGCTTTTTGTAAAGTTTTACCATCAAGATTCAACACTTCTGGATCGATCCCCCTTAAGTCCCTCTTAATAAGGGGGACTTCCGGAGTGGTTCGGCTCGGTTCCCTGCTTTTTATTAGGGGGGCTAGGGGGGATCGAAGGGTTTTAAAGCACGCTCTAGGTCAAGTAGGAGCCAGCGTCAGGGGGCAACGGCACTAGCTTGGGCACGACTTTCAGCCCAAACTCTTCTTCAAAACAGCCCTTTTTGCCATCCAGGCTCCACAGTTCCAGAGCGCAATCGTCGTTGGGGTGGGTTGGATGGATCAGCAGGCGAAACTCTTGCTGAGCAGGCACTACCTCGCAGGTGATGCTGTCGATCGCCCCGATTTGGCGACGATCGAGGGCGACCGCTATCCGCAGCAGCGTGTTGAGCTGTTCGACGACTTTGCGGTGTTTCTTGGTGGTCAGGCTGCGGTAGTTGTCGTGCTTTTTCTTGGGACAGCTCTTGCGGTGATAGCGGGACAAATTGGCGATCGCCTCAATTTCAATCTCCGTGTAGCCCAGCAGGTCGCCATTGCGAATCAGGTAGTAGGAATGTTTATGGTGGGCAGAGTGGCTGATAAAGTGTCCACAGTTGTGCAACATGGCGGCTGCCCACAGCAGTTCTCGCTCCTCGTGCCCCCAGTTGTGTAAGATGCCCTGGGTCTGGTCAAACAGGCTGAGTGCAAAGGTTGCCACCCGTTCAGCGTAGGGCAGGTTCACCTGATATTTTTGGGCGGCGCGGAGGACGCTGCGCTGGCGGATGGAGCTTTGGAAGCGCAGACGGTCTTCGATTAGCCCGTGGGTCAGCATCCAGTCCACCACGAGTCCTTCTCGGAGCGATCGCTCGCAAATCGTCACCGAATCCAGCCGCAGTAGCTCCATCGCCTCCTGCAAAATCAGCGCCCCCGCCACGATAATCTCTGCTCGCCGATCCGACATTCCTGGCAGGGCGGCTCGCTCGGCCATCGTCATGCGGCGCAGCCGATTCACCATTTCGCGCAAATCCGCTAGGGGAATCTGGTAGCCATGCAGCGGATCGGGCACGGTGCCCGTGTGTTCGCGGGCGTGCAGGGTGGCCAGCGTCTCAATGGTGCCGGAGGTTCCCACCAGACGGGGGGTTTCCCCAGCGCGAACTTTGCTCAGCAGTTCGTCCACCGAGCGCTCCAGCATCCCGCGCACGTAAGCCCGCAGGTAGTTAAACTCGCTGCTGCTGATGGGGTCGGTGCTGACCATCTCCGTCGTCAGCCGCACTGCGCCGACCTTGGTGCTAGTGAGGCAGCGCGGCTCGTGGCCATCGCCCAAGATTAGCTCCGTCGAGCCGCCGCCGATGTCGATAATCGCGTGGGGCTGTTCGTTAAACGCCACCCCCGACAGTACGCCCAGATAGATTCGCCGGGCCTCTTCCTGCCCCGAAATCAGGTCAATCTCCAGCCCCAGTTCGTTTTCTACCAGTTGCAAAAAGTCTCGTCCGTTGGGGGCTTCGCGCACGGCGCTGGTGGCCACAGCTACGATCGCCTCGGCGTGGTGCATCTGGGCAATGTCCTGACAGCGGCGCAGCGTGGCGATCGCCCGTTCCATGGCCGCCTGAGTCAGATTGCCCGTAGCGCGATCGCGATCGCCCAGACGCACCGTCGTCTTTTCTCGGTTAATAATGGTGAACGCAGGCAGCGTGGGGTCAATCTTGACGACCACCATGTGGATCGAGTTCGTCCCTACATCAATCGCGGCCAGGATGCGATCTTGAATCACGGCAGAGGAAATGGGGGTTGGCAGCACACTTTTGCGCTTAGAGAACACACTAATCATCCGGAGATCCAGGGTTTAGAGAAGCACAGGAGCAAGCTCAGAGTCCACAGCCCGCTGCAAGCTCAGTGCCAGGGCAGCAAACACCGTTTTACGAACAATTGGAGATTCACAGGTTTGTAGACTAGGGCGATCGCAGTTCAGTGCCCCAGCGAACTTGTGGTGTCTTTGGCTGTTTCCAGTCGCTAATTTCTACATTAAGGCGCTTGTATCCGCAGCTATACAGACAGATTCAAGTTTTAAAAACCCTGATCCGGTCATTTCTCCAAACCCCAAACGCCCTGGGGTTCATAGAGACTCGCCTTCCAGAAGCCATTGATACCGTTTATTCAAAATCCATAGGACTGATGCAGTTGGAGGACTTCTCGCGGGCGCAGCCCGCGAGAAGTCCTCCAGAACCTGGGAAATTTATCGCAAGTGCGTAAGCCCTAATCTATTCAAAATCTATTCAGAGTTTAGACTCCGGTGAATCACTTAATGGATTCCCCAGGGTTTCCCCAATCTTAGCCCGACACTCCGCGCACAATCATGAATTCCTGACGAAGCGTTCATCAAACCCGACCCGCCCGCAAATCGGTAAAATAGAGATGCATATTAAGAAGTATTTCAACATGGCAGATCAGCTCGTGCGGGCAACCGCAGCCGGAGGCGGTATTCGGGTTGTGGGCGCAGTCACCACCCGCCTCACAGAAGAAGCCCGCCAGCGCCACAAGCTTTCCTACGTTGCCACGGCTGCCCTGGGGCGGACGATGGTTTCCGGGCTGCTGCTGGCCTCCAGCATGAAGCGACCCGAATCGCGGGTTAATATTCGCGTGCGCGGCAGCGGCCCCCTGGGGGTGGTCTTTGCAGATGCGGGGCTAGACGGCACCGTGCGCGGCTATGTGCAAAATCCTGATGTAGAACTTCCCACCAACAGTCGGGGAAAGCTCGACGTAGGCGCGGCGGTTGGTTCCGAAGGATTTCTCTACGTGGTGCGCGATATCGGCTTTGGCTATCCCTATTCCAGCACGGTGGAACTGGTGTCGGGCGAGATTGGCGAAGACGTGGCCAACTATCTGGTGACTTCAGAGCAAACGCCCTCAGCGCTGCTGGTCGGCGTGTTTGTCGATCCCAATGGCGTGACGGCGGCAGGCGGGATGCTGGTGCAGGTGTTGCCCAAAGCCGCCCGCGACGAAGCCTTGGTCGAAAAGCTGGAATCTCGGCTGGCGGCGCTGTCTGGCTTTACCAGACTGCTGAATGAGGGCAAAACCCTGCCGCAGATTTTTACGGACTTGATGGGCGATATGGATTTGCAAATCTTGCCCGAAAGCCAGATGCTACGGTTTCACTGCGGCTGCACGTTTGACCGGATGCTGGGTGCACTCAAGCTTCTGGGCGAAGAGGAACTGCGCGACATGATCGTCAAAGACGACGGCGCAGAAGCCACCTGCCATTTTTGCAATGAGGTTTATCGGGCTAGCAGCAACGAGCTAGAGCAGTTGATTCAAGAGTTGCAAACCGAATCGGTTGGCTAGCCGCCGCTGCCTGACTGCGAAACCTACCTCTCGAACCGGGCTGTTGAATCTTGACGGCCCGGTTTTATTTTTTTTGATGCTTTTAATTTTTCCACTACAGCCCTGTTGCCATCAGGCTGCCGCTGATCTGTGGCTAATCAGTTGCCTGAAAAATTGTTGTGCAGGTTATTTCAGAACTTTGCGATCCTCCTTTAAGATCTGGATGAACTGTAAATATACGTAGGCAAGTCCTAGAAAAACTACTGAGAGGGCTAGAGGGCGATCGCCCTTTCCATACACTCTGCTAAACCCCCAAATCTGTACACTGAGGACTTACGCAGTTGGACGATTTCTCGCGGGCGCAGCCTGCGAGAAATCGTCCAAAACCCAGAAAGTTGAATCGCAAGTGCGTAAGTCCTGACACTGCTGGATCTGTGCTGTCTTTGAATCCAAGCCCTGATGGGCCTCTCGTTCATCAATCTTGACCAATCGACATCATGAATCCGCCAGGCATTTCTGCACTCGATCGGGCGACGGTTGACGCATTCCGCACCGGCGCTCAGTCCCAGCGTATCGCTTTGATTGACTATGCAAAGGGCATTGGCATTTTTCTGGTCGTCTTAGGGCACGTCCTCCGGGGGCTAACTGGTACTGTTTTGCGGGAAAACGCCCTGACTCAAGCCCTCGACCAGTGGATCTATGCCTTTCACATGCCCCTGTTCTTTTTTCTGTCTGGCTACCTCGCCGAGCGTTCTGTCTCAAAACCGCTCGGCACAGCGATTTCTAGCAAGCTGCGGGCGATCGCCTATCCCTATTTCCTGTGGTCGGTGATTCAGGAAACGCTGCGCCACCTCGCAGGGATCAGCGACCAGCCCTTGAGCAGCCTCTGGCGCATCACGTATCTTCCTATTCTGCAATTCTGGTTTCTCTACGTCTTGTTTGCGGTTTCGCTCGTGTACCTGCTGCTGCGAAAGCTAAAGGTTCCTGTTGCAGTCTGCTTCGCGGGGTTTGCGCTGCTATTTGCTTCCGAGTTTATCGACCTCAGCCTTGGCCCCTGGCCAGTGCTGTACATGATTCGGCTCAACGCGGTTTACTTTGGACTGGGGGCGATCGCCCGCAGGGTCGATTGGGTCGGGCAAATCCAGCGGGTGCAGCATTCTATCCTGCTGCCCAGCGCCTTCTTCGGGTTCAGTCTCATTGCCCTGGCTGCCATCGTCAATCTAACCCGTCTCGAATTGTGGCTATTTCCGCTGGCGGTGCTGGGTATCTTTGCCAGCCTATCGCTGTCTGCCTATCTAGATACCGTCCAGCGCGTTTCCGTGCTGCAAACCTGGGGACTGCGCTCCCTAGAAATTTTCGTGGCTCATACGATTTTCACGGCTGCTGCCAGGATTGTTCTGCAAACGGGGTTGCACATTCACCAGCCTGTTATTCATATCCTTGTGGGCACAGCGGTTGGGCTGGGCGCGTCTCTGTGGCTATATCGCCTGTGTATGCAACTCCGCCTGCCATATCTATTTAGATTACAATCCGCATCTGCCAGTTAGTGCTAACTTTGTGGGCGGGCGGAGCCAAGTGAGCAAGCTGACAGTCAAACCCGTTGAGTTTCGCTATTCTCTGAAAGCGGGTTAGCCTGGATGCACTAGAATGGCGACTGCTAAGGCGCTGCACTTAGTTGCACCAGCTATTGCACCAGCCTGTTAAAGCGTGGGACAAAGGGTAGGCTAAAGGTCGAGACGTAGGGTTTAGAGCAGGGTTCAGACAGAAGGTAGGGCATGACGAGAAACCGACAGGCATCAGGAGACGGGGAGGCAGACAAGGTGCGTCGCCTGCCCAGCCGTTCGCCTGCGTCCCAAAACGCTAGGACTCGTCGGGGCACGGCTCGGGGCGCCCGGCCCACAGATGCCCCGCCGCGAGAGCCAGGTCGGTATGAGTCGCGCAGTCGGTCTGCGCCTGCTCGGCGCGATCGCCCCTTCGTTGAAGGGATACAGTCGTCTGCTCAGCCCCCGCTGCGGGTTCTGTCCTCGACTCCGCGATCGCCCAAGGTTCAGACGCTCCCTGCTGTGCCTGCCGACCGCCGCAGGGACGAACCATCGGCGCAGCCCCGCAGTCCCTTGGTGCGATTTTTCACAAGCTGGCAGCTTTGGGTGTTGGTGGCGACGACGGGCTGCGTTGGAGCGGGCGTGCTGGCGGCGGCGCTGCTGTTCAAGCTGCCTGCTTTGCCCAACTGTCCGTCGATTTTCTGGCCGACGGCTTCGGCATCCCTGCGGATTTACTGCGCCCAGCTTGCGTCTAATAAGCAAACGGTGGACGACCTGCTAGAGGCGATCGCCCTGGTGAACACGCTGCCGCCCAACCACGCCATGCGTCCCGAAGCCGATCGCCACATCGCGCAGTGGTCAGACGATATCTTGAAACTGGCTGAGAAAGCCTTCCACAAGGGCGACCTTCAGGGGGCGATCGCCATCGCCGAGCGCATTCCCGACAACACACCCGCCTTTGCCCAAGTCGAGCAGCGCATCCAGTCTTGGAAAGAGACTTGGGCAACCGCCGAAGCCCTCTACAAGCAGGCAGAAGAAGCCCTGTTTGACGACGACCCCACCAAGGCCTTTGATCTGGCGGTGAAGCTGCTCGACGTGGACAACGAATATTGGAAAACCACCAAATATCAGGAAATGGTGGATTTGGTCACGGCCTCGCGGGAAGACGGCAAAAAGTTGGCTCAGATTCGCCGTATGGCGCGGCGTGGCGGTGCGAGTAACCTGCTAGAGGCGATCGCCTTGGTGCAGGAAATCAAGAAAACCAGCCCTGCCTATCCCGCGGCCCAGCGGTTGCTCAACAGCCTGGGCAAAGACGTGCTGAACCTGGCGGATGAATACCTGAATCGGCGCGACCTCCCCGGCGCGATGGATCTGGTTCGCAAGATTCCCGAAGGGGCGCGCGTGCAGGCAGAAATTCAGGACTTCACGGCGCTGGCCCAGGCGCGGGCCCAGGCATGGGACGGCAGCGCCTCGGATATCGAAGCTGCGATCGCCCAGGCGCTCCGCATTCGGCGCGATCGCCCGCTCTATGGCAAAGCCCAGCAGTTGATTAGCTATTGGCGTGTCGAGCTACAGGATCTAGTGCATCTGTCCCGCGCCCAGCAATATGCGGATTTGGGCACAGTGAGTGACTTGCGGGCGGCGATCGCCGAAGTCAACAACATTCCTCAAGGGAATCCTCGCAGCCGCGAAGCCCGCCGCCTAGCCAGCCGCTGGACCGCCGACATCGAGCTACGAGAAGACCGCCCCACGCTGACCCAAGCCGAGGAAATTGCCCGCGCAGGCGATGCCGACTCGCTGCAAGCGGCCATCAGCATCGCTCGCCAAATCGGTTCTGGTCGCGCCCTGTCTGCCGAAGCCCGCGATCGCATCCAAACCTGGCAGCAGCAGCTCGTCGCCCTGCAAGCGCCACCCCCTGTCGAACCGGTTCCTGTGTTTGCGTCGCGCCCGTCTGATCCGGTCGTGCTAGACAACGGTCTGCCGTCTACCCTCCGCACAGTGCCCGCGCCCTCACCTGCCAGCAGCCCTGATGAGGGCAACCCGCGAGATTTCGCGTCCGTCGATCGCTCGACGCTCCAGCTTGCCCAGAGCGCTGCCAGCGCCGGTACGCCCTCCATGCTGATTTCTGCGATTCAAACCGCAGATCGAATTCCCACCAGCAGCACCCAGCGCCCCGAAGCCGATCGCCTGATTGCCGAATGGAGCGATCAGGTCTTGCAAATTGCCCAGCAAACCGCCGCCGAGAGCCTAGAAGGGGCGATCGCCATTGCCAAAGGCATTCCCCCCCGCACCCCCGCCTACGCGCCAGCCCAGCTTTGGATTGAGCAGTGGCGACAGCAATCGCTCAATGCCAACACGGTTCAGTTCCCGAACCCGTAGTCCGCCGCAGCGAACAGCAAAAGGCGCAACACTTCCCAGCCCCAATCTGCTATAAACTGCTTTCAAATCAAATAGGACTTACACACTTGCGATTAAACTTTCTGGGTTTTGGACGATTTCTCGCGGACGCAGCCCGCGAGAAATCATCCAACTGCGTAAGCCCTATCAAATTTTCCCATCAGAACTTGAGGGGTGTGCAGGTTGGGTTCTTTGATCAGCCTGGCCCAAAGTTCTAAATTCTTGCCTCCTGACCTCCTAACCCTCAACCTCAGACATGCTGACCAGCGAATATATTGAAAAAGCCGAAGCCACTCGCGTGCGAGTCCTCAGTGAGGCCCTGCCCTACATTCAGCAGTTTGCGGGGCGCGTCGTGGTGGTGAAGTATGGCGGCGCAGCCATGAAAGATAGCAACCTCAAGGAAACCGTCATCCGCGATATTGTGTTTCTCTCCTGTGTGGGGTTGCGGCCCGTGGTGGTGCATGGTGGCGGCCCCGAAATCAACACCTGGCTGGACAAGCTGGGCATTGAGGCGCAGTTCAAAAACGGGCTGCGCGTCACCGATGCGGCCACGATGGACGTGGTAGAGATGGTGCTGGTGGGCCGGGTGAACAAAGAACTGGTAGCCTTGGTGAACCAGGCGGGCGGCTCGGCGGTTGGGCTGTGCGGCAAAGATGCAAACCTGATCAAAGCGCGACCCCAGGGCGAAGAGGGCATCGGCTTTGTGGGCGAAGTGCAAAGCACCGATACCAAGCTGATCGAGGCGCTGGTGCGCGAGGGCTATATCCCCATCGTGTCTAGCGTGGCCGCAGACGATAGAGGGCAGGCCTACAACATCAACGCCGATACAGTGGCGGGGGAACTGGCGGCTGCGCTGGGGGCCGAAAAGCTAATCCTGATGACCGACACACCGGGCATTTTGAAAAACTACCACGACCTTTCGACGCTGATTCCCCGGCTGGATATCCAGGAAGCGCGGCGGCTCATCGAGTCGGGTATTGTCTCCGGCGGCATGATTCCCAAGGTCAACTGCTGCGTGCGATCGCTCGCCCAAGGGGTCAAGGCAGCCCACATCATCGACGGTCGCTTGCCCCACGCCCTGCTGCTGGAGATCTTTACTGACGCGGGCATTGGCTCTATGCTAGTTGCCTCAGACTTTATGGGATAGGTTGGAATAGGCATGGGATAGGTGCAGCACAGGTATGGTGGCAAATCCAGAAGCGCTGGAGCGGGCCAGGGCGCTCTTCCAGGCTGGCAAGCAAAATTTTGAAAGCGGGCGCTATCGCGAATCGGTGGAATGCCTGGAGAAGTCGGCGGCGCTGGTGGAGCGGGGCGGCAAGCTGGGCGGCGAGGTGCAGATCTGGCTGGTGACGGCCTACGAGGCTGCAGGACGGGCCGATGCGGCGATCGCCCTCTGTGAGCAACTGGTGCGCCATCCCGATGTGAAGACCCGCAAGCAAAGTCGCCGCCTGCAAGCCATCCTGACCGCGCCGCGCCTGCGGACTCGCCCCGAATGGCTGACCCAGATTCCCGACTTGGGCGGGTTGGAAACCGCCAGCGCTGAAGATCAGAAGGCCTACGCCGTGCCCAATCGCCCCAAGCCGTCGCGCCCGAAGCCACGCCCCAAGCCCGATCCAGAGCCGATTGATCTGAGCCAGGTTAACACCAAAGACAACTCGTTTGTGTGGCTGTCCCTGGGGGCGATCGCCCTGATTGTGGCGGGACTCCTCCGGTTCGGCTATGCCTGAGCCAGAAGCCCTACGCCGATCCCCAGTCTCGCAAATCGCGCAATAGCGAGAAATCGCCAGAAACCTACTGAAAAGCTACCGGACGCTTGAACCCACACCCGCAATTCGCAAAATCGCCAATCCAAAATCGTCAATCCAAAATCGCCAATCTAAAATCCAAAATCAACACGACGCACTGGAGCGGATTGGCAGCCCCGCCACCGAAAAACTCCGCTATCATAAAGTTAATAATTCGTAACAAAACTGCCATGAGTCAACTCAGCCTGGAGCAGATCAAGACCCAACTCGACAGTCCCAAGTCGAGCGATCGCATGGTCGCCCTGGCCATGCTGCGCGACGTGCCTCCCGAATCCGCTGTGCCGCTGATTCTCAAGGTGCTAGATGACGAAAGCCTACAAGTGCGCTCAATGGCCGTGTTTGCCCTGGGGATCAAGCAGACCGACGAGTGCTACCCCATCCTGGCGCAGATTTTGGAAAACGACCCCGACTACGGCATCCGCGCCGATGCGGCTGGGGCGCTGGGCTACTTGGGCGACTCTCGTGCCGTCGAGCCATTGCTGCGGGCATTTTACGAAGATACCGACTGGCTGGTGCGCTTTAGCGCCGCCGTATCGCTGGGCAATCTGCAAGACCCCCGTGCCCGCCATGCCTTGCTGCAAGCGCTGGAGAGCGATGAGGTTGTGCTGCATCAGGCGGCGATCGCCGCTCTCGGCGAACTGCAAGACCTAGAAGCGGTCGAGGCGATCCTGCGATTTGTGGACTCGCCCGACTGGCTGGTTCGTCAGCGCCTCGCCGAAGCCCTGGGCAACCTGCCCACCCCCAAGAGCATTGCTGCGCTGCGATACCTGCTGCGCGACAGCCACCCCCATGTGTCGGACGCGGCGGCGCTGTCGTTGCAAAAGCTGGAAGCAGTGGAGTGAGGAAGAGAGAAGAACGAAGAACGAAGAGAGAAGAACGAAGAGGAAAGGGTTTTCGGTTTTCGTTCTTCCTTTTTCGTTCTTCTTTTTTTATCTTTAGCTCCGCAAGCTCACCTGGAACTTCTCTTGGAGCGCTTCGCGGACTTTCTGATGAACCGGCTCGATGTCTTCGTCCGTTAGCGTGCGATCGCTCGCCCGGTAGACCAGTCGAAATGCCAGACTGCGCTTGCCTTCGGGCACTGACTCGCCGCGATATTCATCAAACAGTTCTACCGAGTCGAGCAGTTTGCCTGCCGTCTTGCGAATTGCCCGCTCAATTTCCGCAACTGAAAACTGTATGGGCGCAAAGAACGCCAGATCTCGGTCGGAGGCTGGATAGGCGGAGTAGGGCTTGAAGATCGGCGTAATCCTGGCTTCGTCAGACATATCTTCCAGCAGCAAGTCCAGGTCTAGCTCGAAGGCATAGACCTCATCCGGCAGTCCCCGGCGCTGGCGTTCTTGGGGGTGGATCTGTCCAAACGTACCCAGCCGCTCGCCCTGCACCCACAGCGAGGCCGTCCGTCCGGGATGCAGCAGCGGGTTCCGCCGATCGGGCTGAAATTCAACCGCTATGCCAAGCTGTCGAAACGCGCTCTCTAACACGCCCTTGGCCTCAAACCAGGTCATCGGCTGTTCGCGGCCGCTGCGAACCCAGCGCCCGACCGACGCATCACCGCCCATGATTCCCGCGAGGCGATCGCCCTCATATAGCCCGTCCTCTTCGCGCCAAAACACACGCCCGATTTCGTAGGCATTGAGCGCCCCGTTGCCCTGCTCCAGATTGTACTGGAAGGCATCGATCAGCGCCGTCAGCATTTCAGTCCGCAGCGCAGAATATTCCACAAACAGCGGATTGCTGAGGGCAATCTGGTTGTCGCCGTCCGGCTTCACCAGCGAATAGTGAATCACCTCCGTCAGCCCCACCGCTTTGAAGGCATGGTGAATTTGCCGCGTTAGCGCGTAGTCGGGCGACAGGAAGCCCAGTTCGGTCTTGGCAGGCAGCGTATCGCAGAAGTTGTTGTAGCCGTAAACCCGCGCCACTTCCTCGATCAGATCGATTTCGCGTTCCAGATCTCGGTGACGATAGGGCGGCACGCTCACTCGCCACACGTCGCCCGCCGCCGAAATCGGGGTGAGTTCGCAGCCCAGCGCCGTCAAAATCCGCTCTACCTCGGTGGGCGGCAAGTCGCCAATTTCGCCTTCGCCCGGACGCGCCTCTTTGTCTAGTTCGATGGGGCCAAGCACTTGGTTTAGCCGCTCCAGCCGCAGTTCAATCGTGCGCGTTGCCATTGCGCCGCCCGGCCGAGCATCCGCCACCGTTTGTATGTCCACCGTGCCGCCCGCCAGTTCCCCCAGCAGCGCCAGGGCCCGCCGACAGGCCAGTTCGAGTTCCGCAGAATTTACGCCGCGCTCGTAGCGGGCCGAGGCTTCGGTGCGGAGTCCCTGCGATCGCGCTGATCGACGAATCGCCACCGAGTCAAACACTGCCGCTTCTAGCACCAGATTCGTCGTATCGGCATAAACTTCGCTGTTTTCACCCCCCATCACGCCTGCCAGCGCCACGGGCTGGTCGTTGGCGGTGATCAGCAGGGTTTGATCCGTCAGCTTTCGCGCCTGGCTATCCAGCGTGGTCAGGGTTTCGCCGTTGCGGGCAAAGCGCACGCCCAGCGTCAGATCCGAAGAACCCGCAATCGCACGCAGGCGATCGCCATCAAAGGCGTGCAGCGGCTGCCCCCACTCCAGCAGCACGTAGTTGGTCACGTCCACCACGTTGTTAATCGGACGAGTTCCCGCTGCCTGGAGCCGCCGTTGCAGCCATTCGGGAGAAGGGGCGATCGCCACGCCTTTGATCACCGTCCCCATGTAAATCGGGCAGGCCCCCGGCTCCGAAATCCGCAGCGCCAAATCTTTTCCACCGGACTTTACAGGCAATTCGGGCACCTCCGACAGCTTGAGTGTTGCACCCGTCAGCGCCGCCACCTCCCGCGCAATGCCCACCATGCTCAGCGCATCGGCCCGGTTTGCCGTAGAAGTCAGGTCTAAAATCACATCGTCCAAACCCAGCAGCGGACGGGCATCCATGCCCACCTGAAGCGAGTCCTGCGGAAAGATATGAATCCCTTCTGACTCCTTCGCCAGCCCCACCTCTGCCAGCGAACAAATCATCCCTTCCGAGGGCACATCCCGGAGCTTCCGGGGGCGAATCGTCAGGTCAATTATCGGCAGGTGCGTCCCCAGCGTCGCCACGGGCACGTAGATATCTGCCCGCACATTGGCCGCGCCGCAGACAATCGTGGAAGGTGCGTCGGCTCCAATGTCCACCGTACACACGCTCAGCTTGTCGGCATTGGGATGGGGCTGACGCTCCAGCACGCGACCCACCACCACGCCATCCGCCCAAGTGCGGCGATCCTCAATCTCTTCGACTTCAAACCCCGCCATCGTCAGCATATCCGCCAGCGCTTCTGGAGATACGTTGATATCGACTAGCTCTCGCAACCAGTTCAGAGAAATTCGCATCGCCTACCGTGCCTTTTTGCCCAGCAAAGATTAACGTGATCGAAATCTAATCCAGTCCAGCCCCGGCACGGCTCCATCCAGACATTAATCCCAGTGGAGCGACTGATAAACCGCCAAATCTCGTGCCTCGGCCCTCCCAATTCTACCGCCCGGTTGCCTCGGAACGCGCTTCTACCCCCTAGCACATCCATCAACAATCTGTTAAACAATCTATAGAAGCTAAATGCTTTTACCCGCTGCATCTCGCCCATCTAGCAGTCTTGGCAACATCTCGCTTGGATGCTTCGTCAGTGCTTTAGACTAGACGCTTGGGCGAATTGCTACCTGCTGACTCCGTGCATCTATGGATATTTACTGGGGCTTCAAGCGAATCAGCGTGATCTTTAGCAAGTCTTCAAGGGTTTCCCCGAGAGAACTGCACTCTACCTTCATGCTCTTGGGCCGATAATTGTAAAAGAGGTGCATGTTCTCACTATGAGATATACGCCCGGCGGTCAACCTAACGAGTGATGCCGAATGAGCTACTGCTTAAATCCTGCCTGTCCAAAACCAGAGAATCTGACTCATACTGAGCTGTGTCAGGCCTGTGGCTCCAAGCTGCTGTTGCGCGATCGCTATCGGGTAGTGCAGTCCCTGGGGCATGGCGGGTTTGGAGCCACGTTTCTGGCCAAGGATGAATCACTTCCCGGTAGTCCCCATTGCGTGATCAAGCAGCTTCGTCCTGTTGCCTCCTCGCCCCATGTGTTACAAATGGCACGGGAGCTGTTCCGCCGAGAAGCCAAAACACTAGGTAAAATCGGTAACCACCCCCAAGTGCCTCGACTGCTCGACTATTTCGAGGCGAACCAGGAGTTTTACCTAATCCAGGAATATATCAGCGGCTCCACCCTCCAGCAAGAAGTGAAGCAAAATGGCCCCTTCAGCGAAGCGGGGGTCAAGCAGTTTCTCAGCGAAGTGCTGCCGATGTTGCAGTACGTGCATTCCCAGCAGGTGATTCATCGCGACATCAAGCCTGCCAACCTGATTCGTCGCACTCAAGATAAAAAGCTGGTGCTGATCGACTTCGGCGCGGTAAAAGATCAGGTCAACCCTGTGCGGGCCGGCGCAACGGAGCAGACTGCCCTGACGGCCTACGCCATCGGCACTCCCGGCTATGCCCCGCCAGAGCAAATGGCGATGCGTCCGGTCTATGCCAGCGATATCTACGCGCTGGGCGTGACCTGCATTTACCTGCTGACGGGCAAAGCGCCGAAGGATATGGACTATGACCCGACCACCGGCGAAATTCTATGGCGCGAACAGGTTCACATCAGCGAACACTTTGCGGGCGTATTGCAAAAGATGCTGGAGGTTTCCGTTCGCCATCGCTATCAGAACGCAGGAGAAGTGCTGCGGGCGCTGGATCTAGAGCCATACCTCGACAGCCTAGCCCAGAGCATGGTCAAGCCTGTACGGCCTTCTGCCCGTCAGCCTGAGGTTTCGCCCCATCATTACATACCCTCTGGTGACCTCAGCGGCGACCTCTTCCCCTCTTCGCCTTCTGCCCGTATGGCGGCCGCGATTCGCGCACGGCAATCCAAGTCCGGCGGAGATTCTGGCGGTTCGCCCTACACGGGTGGTCATCGCCGCACCGCCATCCAAAAGCCTGTCTCCGTCACCACGATCGAGCGAGGTCGGGGCGCATCGGGCGGCAGCAGCGGCAGCTCTGGCGGACATCTAGCGCTGATGCCCAAACTGCGAGCGGATGAGTTGCTGAACGACTACGCCAAGGGTAAGCGCGACTTTACCTCCCGCGACCTGAGCCAGTTGAACCTGTCTAAGGTCGCGCTGACGGGGGCAAACTTTCACCAGTCCAAACTGCATAAGGCGAACCTCCAGGGCGCAAACCTGTTTAACACGGATTTTGGTCGAGCCAGTCTGAATCAGGCGATTCTGAAAAACGCAAACTTGGCGCGGGCCTATCTTAGCCATGCGGATTTGCAGGGAGCAGATCTGCGGGGGGCAGACCTGAGCTATGCCTATCTGAGCAACGCCAACCTGCGGGGGGCGAACCTTTGCGGCGCGGACCTGACCGGAGCCAAGATTAGCGACGAACAACTGGCGCTGGCGCGAACCAACTGGGCGACAGTTCACCCCAGCGGCAAACGAGGGCTATGGTAGATAGGCGGGGCCCATCACGCCCGCTGAGTTTTACCTGAACAATTGCTAGGGTGGTGAATAGCCATGACAGATCGGTTGCGGGAGCGGGGCGAGAAGCTGAAAGAGCGTGATCCAGAAGCCTATGCTCGGCTAGTAGCAGAATCAAAAGCACCCTATCGTGGGCTGCGACAGTTTGTCTATCTGGCGTTTGGCGCGTCCGGGCTAATTGGCGCGTTCATTTTTGCCACGCAGTTTGCAGCCGGGCGGGGAGACAGCGACACACTGCCTAATCTGGCGCTGCAATTGGGACTGGTGGCGCTGATGGTGTGGCTCTTTCGGCTGGAACAGAAGGCTGCCGCTCGTCGGCGGGGATAACGGGTTTTGACGACGCTGCATAGTTTGTGCAGTTTGTGCATAGTTTGCATAGTGTGCTGTTGAGCTGCGCTGCTACCTTGTGGGCAAGTCGAATAGCACCGTGGTCATGTAGCGTTCTGCCCAGTCTTCGCCAAAGGCTTTTTCTAGCACGCGGCGGGTTTTGTCGTTTTGCTGCTGCTGGGCGCAGTAGTGCTGCTGTCCGGCCAGGATTTCAGACTGCTTTTCGGGGGTGGCCGGAGTGGCGATCGCCCGTTTACAGTGAATCTTCAGGTAGGCTTCGACGCGATCGAGAAACTGCTGCTGTTCATCCTCCGACTCTGGGCGGATAAACAGGCAATAGCTGGAAAAAATCGTGCCCCAGGTGGGGAAACTGCGCGTCTGCGAAAACTGGAGCGGCGGCAGAGATTCCAACTCGCCCACGTAGCTGCTGGGCAGGCTGCGATCGCCCCGCACGGGAGACAGATCGGCGATCGCCATGCTCACCTGGCCGCGCCCACCTACCAAATCTGCGCCAAACATGGGCAGATCATAGTCCGAACGGGGAAACATAACACAGTGTAGGATATCTAGCCCCGTGCCCAGCTTCGCCAGTTCTAGATGCAGCTTGCGAAACTGCGGCGTTTGGTAGCAGTGATTTTCGATCACCAGACGCTCGCCCTCTAGTCGTCCTTCTACGTAGCCCAGATCTTCGGGCAGGCGATAAGGCGACAAGTCCAGATGAGTTTGCCATACAGCCTCGATCCGATCTGCCAGGGCGCGAATCAGGGGATGCTGTTGGTGGCGGATCGAGTCGGACTGGGGAGCGGGCGATGGAACGGAAAAAGACATGGTGGTAAATCGTGATGACAGGTGTCGAGAGGCGGCTCTAGAGATAGGCTTGAAGTTAAGGTTTCGCTCTAAGGCTTTGCAGAGAAAACTTTTCAGTGGCGCTACAATTGGGCGGCATACCGGGCAGCATACTGGATGGTATGTTGGGCGGCAGGTTCAGCCATAGGCAGCGCCCCGAACGAACATTCATCACCTCAACTTTTGTATTATGTCAGGTCAGATACTTGGCGATCGTTACGAAGTGGAACAGCAACTCGGCAAAAAGTCTGGCCGCTGGACGCTGCTGGCCCGCGATCTGATGACCCATGAACCCGTCATCCTCAAGGTCGTGTTTATTGACGAAAACCTTGGTCCCGATGACCTCAAGCTGTTTACCCGCGAGGCCGATGCGCTGCAAGTGCTGGCCCATCCTGCTACGCCGCGCTACCTGGGCTATTTTGAAATCGACCTGCCTCGCGGCGGAAAGGCCCTGGCGCTGATTCAGAGCTATTTGCCGGGAACCTCGCTCGATAAATACCTCAAGGCCGAGCGCACCCTCAGCGAAGCCGAAGCCAAACAGGTTGCGCGGAAGGCACTGGAAATTTTGCAATATCTGCACGCGCAGCAGCCGCCCATTGTGCATCGAGACATCAAGCCCAGCAACGTGCTGCTGTCGGACGATGAAGGGGCGATCGCCACTCAGGTCAACCTAGTCGATTTTGGCTCCGTCAAGTCTCTTGCCTCTGCGGATGGCACCACCTTTAGCATCGTTGGCACTGAAGGCTACGTTGCGCCAGAGCAAATCGGTCGCCGCGCCATGACCGCCTCCGATCTCTACAGCCTGGGCATGACGTTGGTCGTCGGCATGACCGGAATCGAACCCATGAATCTGCCCCACCGGGGACTTCGCATCGATCTGGCTCAGTGCCTCCAGTGCAGCCCCGACTTTGCCACTTGGCTGAAGCAAATGACCGAGTCAGACGTAACCCAGCGATTTCGCACGGCCGATGCGGCGCTGGCGGCTCTGCCCACGGGGTAGAGGGGAGGGGATTTTGGATTTTAGATTGGGGATTTTGGATTTTGGATTGGGGATGGACTCGGACTTAATCCACGTAACCCAGCCACAGCAGACCCATCAGCGCCAGCAGCGACCCAATCGCAAAGACCCCCATGCCGCCTGCAAAGCTCAGAAAACGGCGCGTATTGATAGGTCGCCTGCGATAGAGCCAGAACGCCGCCAGCCACGCTGCCCCGCTGGCAAGAAAAATTGGCAGATGGCTCCCAAACGAGCCACTGCCCACCGGGATGCCCATAAAGCTTAGGAGGTAAGCACCCGGCGACTGCGCCAGCAGGCTAAACAGCGACACCCCCGCCAGCAGGCTCACAATCAGACGCATCACCGGGCCAAAGGGGAAATAGAGCAATGCCGCTGTGCTGATCCAGGTGCCGATGCCAGCGGCGATCGCCAGCCCATGCGTCAGCCATTGCCACTGGTCGTCGGAAATGCCAACCCCATACACTGTTTCCAGCAAAACTCGCCCAAAATAGTTAGCCACCAGCATTGCCATCCCCATGCCACAGGCAAAGCTGGCAATGCCCTTGGCCCAGCGCCCCGGACTACGCCACGCCCCTAGCGCCACCAGCACCCCGCCCGCCAGCGACAGTCCCAGCCCCAGCCCAATCAGCCCCAGGTCTCGCAGAGACATCAGCAGGTTAATGCCCCAATAGTGCCACCGCAGCCCGTTCAACTGTGCCGCGCTCAGCTCTAGGTCGCCCTGCAAGGTGTAGCGGTATTGCAGCCCACGCACAAAGTCCATCCCTGCTTCGCGGCATGAAACCGTCCGACCTGCATAGGTTGCGCCACAGTCCCCCAGTTCAGCAGGAAATGCTGGGCTATAGCTCCAGGTCAGGTCGAGCGGCTGTTCGGCCAGAGCAGCGCTGCACTGCCACTGGGCCGCACCCTGGGTGCAGTCAAAAATGCGGTTGGGCAGGTGGATCGGCCGGCCGGCGCGGGGCTGAATCTCGATGCTGGCAAAGGGCGTGTAAGCCAGCGTGGGCGATTCGCGGATCAGCAGCGCCACCAGCGCCACCGACAGAACGAGCCAAAGGGCGATCGCCCGCTTCAGCGAAAACCGGGGCATGGGGCATAGCTCCTTGAACAAGACGGTTGGACTCAAGAAGGAATACGGGCAGGTCTATCGATGCACCCAGATGAGCTAGAGTTCCGCTCGATCGCCGATCATAGCCCGCTTCTCATGTTTACCGTACAGGAAGTACGCCTTGTCAGTGAAGGATTATCGTTGCGCTGCTCAGAGCCGGAACTTTCCCCATTGCTGAGAGGCCTGGCTTTGAGTTCAAAGCTACAGGAACAGTTCCCACGATTCTCGAATGTGTTCTGGGGTAATGCCCTGTTGCCGGAGCGATCGCAGGCTGCGGGCCCCGTCGCGTTTTGCCAGTCGCTTGCCTGCTGCATCGCGCACTAAGGGACAGTGATAGAATGCCGGAATTTCCCAGCCCAGTGTGCGATAGAGCAAAATCTGCTTGGCGGCGGAAAGCAGCAGGTCTTCGCCGCGCACCACTTCGGAAATCGCCATTGCGTGGTCGTCGGTCACGACGGCCAGGTCATAGCTGGGCAGCCCGTCTCGCCGCCACACCATGAAGTCACCAAAGTCCTGCCCTGCAATGAAGCGCTGTGGGCCTAGATGTTCGTCTATAAAGGCGATCGCCTCGCCATCGGGCACACGAAATCGCCAGTTCACCTCGCCGGGTTCCGTTGCCACTTCCCACGTTGCAGGACGCAATTTGACGGGAAAGATCACTTCGCGATCGCCCTCATGGGGCGCACGGAGCGCATTGGCCACGTCTTTACGAGAGTGGGGACTGGGATAAATTGCGCCGAGATGGTTCAACTGCTGCCAGGTTTGGTGGTAGAACGACTGGCGATCGCGCTGCCTGTAGGGCTGAAATGGGCCGCCTACGTCGGGCCCTTCTTGCCAGCAAAAGCCAAACCAGACCAAATCTTCCAGCAAATCGTCAGCATATTCGGGTTTGCAGCGATTGCGGTCGAGGTCTTCGATTCGCAAAACCAGCACGCCGCCATGCTGCACAGCCCGCTGCTGCGCCGTCCAAAACGTTTTGGCATGACCCAAGTGCAGGTGCCCGGTGGGTGTCGGCGCGAGTCGCCCGCGATAGGCATGGGTCAATGGCAACACCGCAAATGAATCATCCACTTCCAACAAGGGCAGGACTTATGCACTTGCAATCAGCTTTCTAGGTGTTGGAGGATTTTTCGCGGGCGCAGCCCGCGAAAAATCCTCCAACTGCGTAAGTCCTAAAGGAAAATGGTAAACCCGAAGGCGCAATGTCCGCGGTGAATTCTCATGATGAATTCTCACGATGAATTTTCGCTATGAATTCTTGCGATGAATTCTGATGAATTCTACAGACTCAGCCTCACGTTGCCAGCAGGCGCATCTGCACTCGAACCGTTCCATTCTCCTGAAACTGGAACTGGAACAACCGAGACTCCGCTGTGCCGCTCTTGGGTGGTGTTCCGCCTAGACCTTGTGGAACGTCCAAGATGCATTCGTACTGATTCTCTGCACTTGGAACAGGACAGCCCAGCGTGTTTACAAAGGCTTCCAGGTTGTCCGCAGGCATCACAAAATTGACGTGGGCAATATATTCAATGTCTGTCGGAATGGGGCCGAGCAGCCCGCTAAAGTTCACCTCTGGCGTAACGCCGTAGGGTAGGGGAACCCCAATCATGCGTTCCGTCAGGTTGCGGGGCGATCGCCAGGGAGCCGCGCCCGCGGCCCATCCCAGCAGCACTATCGTCCCCAAAGCAAGCGTTCCGCAACCAATGGCAATCTTTTGAAGGCGGTTCATTCAGATTTCACCTCACGTATGGATTCTGAATAGCTAGAACAGTTTCGTAGACATGGCAGCAATAGGATGGGCGATCGCCCTAATTCGATCTTCCTAAATAAACTCGCATGTCTGGATATTGCTCAAAAAAAGCGACCGTTTCCATAATCCTGCCAGCATAGCCGCCGCACTCCATCACTCGATTATGCGGCATGGCTTTGGAGAGGATCTGGGGGCTAAGGGGGACTGGGAGGAGCCAGCGGGCAATTCAAATGCGATCGCCCCTGCTGGTAGGATGAAGGCTAGTAGCAAATCTAAAAAAAACCTAAAGCAGTCATGACTCACTTCCCCGATCCGGCCCCTGCCCACGGCGGGACGTTGATTAACCGAATCTGCACTCCAGAGCAGCGGCAAGAGTTTTTGGATAAAGCCGACTTTTTGCCCCGGCTCCGGCTCGATGAGCGGGCCGTGTCAGATTTGGAGCTAATCGCGATCGGCGGCTTTAGCCCCCTAACGGGCTTCATGGAGCAGGCAGACTATCAGCGCGTGGTCGATGAAATGCACCTGGCCAATGGGCTGCCGTGGTCGATCCCAATCACGCTGTCGGTGACGGAAGAAGAAGCCACGCCGCTGAAAGAGGGGATGTTGGTGCGGCTGGATGACTCTCTGGGGCGGTTCGTTGGCGTGCTGCAACTGACGCAAAAGTACACCTACGACAAGGTTCACGAGGCGCTACATGTCTATCGCACCAATGAAGAAAAGCATCCCGGTGTAAAGGTGGTTTATCGCCAGGGTCCGGTGAACTTGGCCGGCCCGGTGTGGCTGCTTCAGCGCGATGCCCATCCACGGTTTCCCACCTATCAAATCGACCCGGCTGAGTCGCGGGCGCTGTTTCGAGATAAGGGCTGGAAAACGATCGTCGGCTTCCAGACCCGCAACCCCATCCACCGGGCCCACGAATACATTATCAAATGCGCGATGGAAGTGGTGGACGGGCTGTTTTTGCATCCGCTGGTGGGCGCAACCAAAGAGGACGACATTCCGGCAGACGTGCGGATGAACTGCTACGAGATCATGCTGGAAAACTACTTCCCGAAGGATCGAGTGATTCTGGCGATCAACCCGGCTGCGATGCGCTATGCCGGCCCTAGAGAGGCGATTTTCCACGCGCTGGTGCGGAAAAACTACGGCTGCACGCACTTCATCGTGGGGCGCGATCATGCGGGCGTGGGCGACTATTACGGAACCTACGACGCACAGTATATTTTCGACGAATTTGACCCGCTGGCGCTGGGCATCACGCCGCTGAAGTTTGAACACGCCTTCTACTGCACCCGCACCAACCAGATGGCGACCACCAAAACCAGCCCCAGCACGCCCGAAGAGCGGATTCACCTATCGGGAACAAAGGTGCGGGAAATGCTGCGAAACGGACAACTGCCACCGCCGGAGTTTTCTCGTCCGCTGGTGGCGGCTGAACTGGCGCGGGCAATGCAGATTCCGCAGCCGTCGTTTGAGATTTAGGTGGGGCTTAGCATTGGATGAATTTAGGTTGCACGTGGTTTGGATTGTCAAAGAGGCAGATGGGGCTTTTCGATGAGGGGTTCCTATCTTCAACTTGCTGACCAAGGCCGGAATGCCGCCTGGCGCTATTTGGTCGGTATATTAATCACGATTTTTGTTTGGATAGCCGGCAGCGTATTGTTCGCGCTGCCGATCTTCATCGGGCTGATTCAGCCAGAGTCCCCTTTCGGTCTTACGCTAATGCTGCTTCCTTTCGGCCTGTTGCTTGCTAGCTCGTTGATGGCTGTGGGGCTACTTCATCAGCGTCTTTAGTTTGGACTAACTGGCATCACAATAATGCTCAACAGGATGCCATAAAGAATCTGCTCAACCGTTCATAACAGTTGAACTTAAGGAATTGGATACAATCCTGCTCGCAGTTAAGCTGCTGTTGCAACCGGACTGTTCAGGGATTGTTCGGATGTCTTGCGTTTCGAGGCTCGTTTTTTGACCATCGGATAGCAGGGACGAGGAGTTGGCTTGTGCCCCTTGCCTCGTCCTGGCGATTTACCACGAGGTTTAGGCGCAGGAGCAGGGGTGCCAATCGCTGCCAAAATGCCTGCAAACGCTTGTGCGACCCGACCCGGAGTCAACGTTTCTTGCGGTGCCTGCCAGGGCAAGGGGTGGTCAGTACAGTCCTTTCGCGCTAACCACAACTGCCAACTGAGCAACGGCATCAGGCTGCTCCACTGTTCGGTTGCCGATACAGAACTGAACTGGGGATGTGTCCAATATAGCCTCTGCTTGGCAAAGCGATACCAGTGTTCAATGGCAAAGCGACGGAGGTAGTGCAACCACAGGGTTTCTAACGGAGGCATCTGCTCACCCAGCCAAACTAACCACAAAGGAGCCAAGCGTCGCGTGCTGCTCTGTGTCTCCAGCACCTCCACGCGCAACACTTCCATTGCCCGTTTGGGGGATTTGCGGAAATGGTATGCACTCCAACGACTGACCCGCACTCGTCCCCAGTTGGGATCATCGACTTCAACGGTTTCGACCGGGACACTCCAAGTGTCAGGGTCATTGAGTTTCATCTTATGTCCATGCTTGGCAGGTGCGCCTCGCCCTCGATACGCTGGGGGCGCGCCATAGACACATCGATTGGATGTAACCCGCAGCAGCAAGTCTGCCTCAATCCCTGCCGTTTGGTTGACAAAACTGGCATTGCCGTACCCTCGGTCGTAGATCGCCAACGGACGCACCGCTAACTGCCGAGTCACTTGTTTGAGTTGGAATGCCGCTTTACTGGCGGGTGTTTCAAAGCTGGTGATGCGCTCATGCCGCAATGGTAATGCCCAACTGCCCCTGTCTTCAGCAATCCAGGCTAAGGTACTGTAGTTTT
Source organism: Thermoleptolyngbya sichuanensis A183 (assembly GCF_013177315.1). NCBI lineage: Bacteria > Bacillati > Cyanobacteriota > Cyanophyceae > Oculatellales > Oculatellaceae > Thermoleptolyngbya > Thermoleptolyngbya sichuanensis. The sequence continues at coordinate 724,007 of NZ_CP053661.1, forward strand.
GTCCGGCTATCGGGGCATGTCCTGTTCTGCCTGATAAGGTGCGGTCTTTCAAACGCCTGGCAGCAGGACGGTTCCACCGACTCGCATCACCTGCCAACAACGGTTGCTGCTGAGTCGGTATCTGCTGCACCAACAGCTTCAGCACCTTTGATCGGGGTAGGCGGCTATCGCGCAACGCTTCATAGGTGCTCGACCACTGGCGACGAAAGACAGGACTCTGCGATAGCCTCACAAACGACACGATGCACGCACTCACTAACACGGCATCCATCAGATCAAACAGGGCATCTCTGGCGTTTCCCAAGCTGGCATACAACGTTTGGCGAAATTGCTGAAGTTCGTTGAAAATCATGGGGTCAATGTTGGTTGTACTTCATTGACCTTACGGCAGTCGGTGCTTCTCATTGACTGCCTTCCTCTTCACCATTAGTCCAAACTAAAGTCAGCGTCCGAGTGCAACACTTATAGGGCCGCTTGGCAGAATTAGCTGGCCGCAGGTGTGGCGTGGGTTTATTCTGTTTTTCTTGCTAGCGGCGATCGCCACGATAGTCGAGGCATTGCTCCACCCTGGACGCTACAGTCTGAACCCCAGTTTTGTGGTTACCCTGCCTAGTCTTTTAGTTGGCCTTGTGCTGATTCCCATCCAAACCAGTGCTGAGGAAGTTTTTTTTCGAGGCTACCTCCTACAGGGCTTGGGACGACTGACGCAGAACTGGTTGCTACTAAGTGTTGCGAATGGCATTCTGTTTACCCTGCCCCATCTCTCTAATCCAGAGGCTGAAGGACAGCCTTGGCTAGCGGCGTTGAACTGGTTTGCGGCTGGCGCGTTTTTAACGCTAGTCACCCTGAGGAGTGGCAGCCTGAATCTGGCGCTGGGGATTCATGCAGCGTTTAATCTATTTGCGTTCGGTGTTGCGGGTTATCCCAATGCTGCGTTGCCGCTATTTTCCCTCTTCAAAGCCTCTACTCTAGATGCAAGGTTTGCTTTGGGGTCCTTTTTGATTTGCTGTGTAGTGGCTCACTGGTTATTGTTCCGGTGGCGAGGTATTATGGCTGAGCCTTCTTACCGCTGAACTGAGCGTTATCTGACCATTCACAAGGCTTTAGTTGCAGAGTCTTAGTCCTCTGAACCTTGGGTCAGAGCAGCAGTCAAGCTTGGTCTTCCTCTGCTGACTATGATGTTTAGAGATGTTAGGCAGAAATAAGGGGGTAGATGAGAGATGTCTGTTTTTCGTCAATACATTGCGCCGCTGCTGGTGGTGTTGATGTTTGTGCTGGCGCTGGTGGTGGTGAGCGTCCGCATCTTTTTGCCCGAAGATATGGCTGCGCCTGCGCCAATTGAAGCAGTAGAGCAAGTCGGGTTGGGCGGTTCCGACGACGTGGCAGATCTGGGAACGGCTTCCTCGCTGGATGTGCTGATTCATGGGCTGCCGGATGAAGCGGCGATCGCCCCGGCAAGCTAAGCAGTTGCAACCCGTTCTGATAACCCGTGCTTGACACTGCTGACCTGTGCCCCGGATATCTGATTTACCGCAGCACTGGGGTTGATCGAGCGCTGCTGGTTAAGTTTATGCAGCGCACCTACTGCGAACTGTTTCCTGGCGAAGGGTTTGACCATCTCGCGTACACCGTCGAGCAATATTTCTCTGGCGACACGCCGCTGTGGTGGGTGCGGTCTCATGCGGATGCGAACCTGCGAATTCCCGATCCGGTGGCTTGTTTGTGGATGGGCAGCGCGGTCGATCAGGTGCGGGGCGATCGCCACGCTCACATTTTCTTGCTCTATGTCTCGCCAGAGCATCGTCGCCGGGGAATTGGCACCGCCCTGATGCGGCAAGCTGAAGACTGGGCCAGGCTGAGGGGCGATCGCCAGATGGGGCTGCATGTGTTCTGCCAAAACCAGCCTGCCCAACGGCTATACGAATCGCTGGGCTTTGTGCCGCAGTCGATCTGGATGGTCAAGCTGCTCGACCGCTAGGCAGCGGGAAGGGTTGAGGTAGAGGGGCAGATTTGGGATTTTAGATTTGGGGCTTCGGTTGCGGGTGGAAGCATCAAGAGCGCTATGCGAGACTGATGTAGGTCAATTGGCGATCCAAAATCGTCAATCTAAAATCCAAAATGAATTATTTAAGTCAGATTGATGCAAGCAGGAGAACACCCCATGACCCCTACCGAAATTAACTGCGCCGAAGCGTGTAAAAACGGCTGCGTTCTGGGCGATCGCTGTCCCAATCAGGAATATCGCAACCAGGCGTCGCAGTTTATCGAAACCACGTCGCTGGATAAGATGCTGGAAATGGCAGAGGAAGCGCTGCGCCGCAAAGCGATGGAGCCGCCCAAGTGGGTTTTCCCAGAAGATGGAATCGGCCCGGATGTTGAGTAAGATACCTGGCATTGATGGGGACAGCCTGCGGAGGCACTGTGGATAACCGTCCGAGCAATGATTCAGGCGATTTTGACAATGAAGCGGTTGACGATGAAGCGTTTGACGATGAAGCGTTTGACGACCCGGAGCTAGCGCCCCAAGGCATTGATGCAGCCGTCGATGTAACCGCCGATGTAGCCGATCTGGAGCTAGTGGTGGATGCGGGAATCGGTAGGGGCGATCGCCTCGATCGCTATCTCGCAGCCCGTTTGCCCGATCTGTCCCGCGCCCGCCTGCAAAAGCTAATCGAGCAGGGGCAGGTGCGCGTCAACGGGGTTCCCTGCACGTCCAAAAAAGCGGAGGTTCAGGGGGGCGATCGCCTCACGGTGTCTATTCCGCCTTCTGAGCCGATGACGCTCCAAGCCGAAGCCATTCCCCTCAATATCCTGTTTGAAGACGCACACCTGATTATTGTGAATAAGCCCGTGGGTCTGGTGGTGCATCCTGCGCCAGGCCACACCACGGGGACGCTGGTGAATGCGCTGCTAGCGCACTGTCCCGACTTAGCGGGCATTGGCGGCGTGCAGCGGCCAGGCATCGTGCATCGGCTGGATAAAGACACCAGCGGTGCGCTGGCGATCGCCAAGACCGATCAGGCGCATCAGCGTTTACAGGCTCAGTTCAAAACCAAAACCGCCCGACGCACCTATCTGGCAGTAGTCTACGGTGCGCCCAAGGCAGATGCGGGTACCGTGGACGCGCCCATTGGTCGTCATCCGGTAGATCGCAAAAAAATGGCGATCGTGCCGGAAGATCGCGGCGGGCGACGCGCCGTGACCCACTGGCAGGTGGTCGAACGCCTGGGCAATTACACGCTGATGCAATTTGACCTGGAAACGGGGCGCACGCACCAGATCCGTGTCCACAGCGCCCACCTGGGGCATCCGGTGGTAGGCGACCCGGTCTACAGCGGCGGCAAATCTGTCGGCGTGAACTTACCGGGGCAGGCGCTCCATGCCTGGAAGCTGCGGCTGTATCACCCGATTTCTGAGAAAGAGATCGAGGCGATCGCCCCTCCGCCGGACTCTTTTGCGACGCTTTTGCGCGTTTTGCGGCAGCGTTTTGTGTGACAAATCTCAAATTAGCGAAGGACTTGTTTACATTGCTTAAAATTATGAGTACACTCAGACCGCCCTCAGAGAGTATTTATACCTTTGTCCAGGCAACGGTTTTCAGAATTCTTAAGAGAATCTAAAATGCCAAATTCTGCTTCTATGAGGAGTTGGCAGGCGCGAAAATGTAAACAAATGTGCCGGAAATGATTTGCAGAAATATGCCGCAAAGCTTTGCCTGTCAAGCCTTTGCGGGCATATCTGAGCGGTTCTATGCAATTTAATAACTTGTAACAAGTAAATGGGTTAACCGCATTGTATAAAGAGATTCGGAAGGGTACAAACCACAGACAGAGTACGACAATTCGCTGGTTTGCCAGGTTCTAAACCTTCTCATCTAACTGTGAAGTTTTTCTCGGATTTATGAGAAGCGCCTTGCGTCCGGGAAGATGAGTTCAGCGGCTAAGCCGTTCTCTCTCATCTGTGGGAGCCTTTCCAAGCTGCATGTGTCGCCGTGTTAACTCAGCACTGCTATCCATCAGCAACAGTGAAGACTGGGCTACCTTTCATCCAGTTTTTAAGACCGAACTCAACCAAAACGATTAGGAGATTGAGTCCATGTTAGATGCTTTCGCTAAAGTCGTTTCCCAGGCTGACACGAAGGGAGAGTTTCTGAGCAGCGCCCAACTCGACGCTCTGAGCAACGTAGTCAAGGATGGCAGCAAGCGTCTGGATGCCGTTAACCGCATGACCAGCAACGCTTCCACCATCGTTGCAAACGCTGCACGCTCTCTGTTTGAAGAGCAGCCCCAGCTGATCCAGCCCGGTGGAAATGCTTACACCAACCGTCGTATGGCTGCTTGCCTGCGCGACATGGAGATCATCCTGCGCTATGTGACCTATGCAACTCTGGCGGGTGACTCCAGCGTTCTGGATGACCGCTGCCTGAACGGCTTGCGCGAAACCTATCAAGCGCTGGGCGTGCCCGGTGGTTCTGTGGCTGCTGGCGTTGCCAAAATGAAGGACGCCGCAATTTCCATCGTCAACGACCCCAACGGCATCACCAAGGGTGACTGCTCTGCGCTGGTGTCTGAAATTGCCAGCTACTTCGATCGCGCTGCTGCTGCGGTTGCGTAATTTGGCTTTGGTGATGGGCTGGTGCTGTCCTGTGCAGCCTCAGGCTCTAGCCTACAGTTCTCGGCTCCGTGCCGACGGTTTTCAAAATACTCAAGGACAACTTTAGGTTTTTTAGGGAGATATCTCGACTATGAAGACCCCGATTACTGAAGCGATCGCCGCAGCAGATACCCAAGGCCGTTTCCTCAGCAACACCGAGCTGCAAGCTGTTAACGGTCGCTTCGAGCGTGCCGCTGCCAGCATGGAAGCTGCTCGTGCGCTGACCAATAATGCTCAGCAACTGATCGACGGTGCTGCAAATGCCGTGTATCAGAAGTTTCCCTACACCACCCAGATGCAGGGCGCAAACTTTGCCTCGGATTCTCGCGGCAAGTCCAAGTGCGCTCGTGACATCGGCTACTACCTGCGGATCATCACCTACTCGTTGGTTGCAGGTGGCACCGGCCCGCTGGATGAGTACCTGATCGCTGGTCTGGATGAAATCAACCGCACCTTCGATCTGTCTCCCAGCTGGTATGTGGAAGCTCTGAAGTATATCAAGGCGAACCACGGTCTGTCTGGTCAGGCTGCAAACGAAGCTAACACCTACATCGACTACGCAATCAACGCCCTGAGCTAGTTGATTGTGCTTGCCCGGAAAGGTAAGCAATTGCTGGTTCACGACTGGCAGGGGTTTACCTTTCCGGGCATTGTTATATCTGTGCGCGAGATTTGGGTGGGTGATGTCTAAGTTGCAGGATCTGAACGAAGCTTCTGCACTGGGCTATACCTAGTCTGATCTGTTCGCACCAATTTGCGATTGAAGCTTCTGTGTTTATTTCGACGCGCTTGTGGCAACGGCGGAAGCAGTCTGGGAACGCAGGCGATCAGAACCGGTGAAGTTCTGCTGGTTCAGGCTTCTGAGATTTTTGTTCTGGCGTTCGTTCTGGCCTGATGGATTGGTTTTCCGCATTGGGCGCTGAGCTTTGAGCACCCTCTCGTCACAAGGGCTTTTCAAAACCGAGTGCCAGTTTTAGGAGGAGGGATTTGAGATGAGCGGTCTGGTTGCGGCAGATCGATTAGGCATTACTGCGTTTTCGCCGAGCGATCGCGTAGAACTGCGTCCAAACTGGACAGAAGACGACGTGCAGGCTGTGATTTGGGCAGCCTATCGTCAAGTGCTGGGAAATGATCACCTGATGGCAAGCGAACGTCTGACCAGCGCAGAGTCGCTCTTGCGCCAGGGGCAGATCAGTGTCCGCGACTTTGTGCGGGCGATCGCCCAGTCTGAACTGTATAAGGAGAAGTTTTTCTATTCCAATCCCCAGGTTCGATTCATCGAACTGAATTACAAGCATCTGTTGGGCCGCGCACCCTACGATGAGTCCGAGATCGCCTTCCATGTTGACCTGTATGACCAGCAGGGCTATGAGGCAGAGATTAACTCCTACCTCGACTCGACGGAATATCAGGAAAGCTTTGGCGATTCAGTCGTGCCGTCCTATCGCGGGTTCAACTCGCAGCGGGGGCAAAAGACCGTCGGATTTACGCGCATGTTTCGGCTGTACCGGGGCTATGCCAACAGCGATCGCGCTCAGTATGGCAAGAACCGCCCCCGGCTGACGCAGGAAGTGGCTCGCAACCTGCCTATGCCGATCCAGCCGCCTTCCACAGGCCGCGTCAGCGAGTTTGTCGGAGCCGGAGCTGGGTTGGTGGGTGCAGCAGCGGGCGATCGCGACCAGCTCTATCGAGTCCGCTATACCCAGTCCGTTGCCAGCGGACGGGCCCCTCTGCGGCTCAGCAATCGCGACCTGCTCGTTTCCTACGATCAGCTTTCCACGCGCCTCCAGCAGATCAATCGCGCAGGCGGTCGGGTGCTTAGCATCAGCGCCGTCTAGGGTTCAGGGTAGCCTCAAGAATCGCCCGCTACCCGTTTGAGTTCCGGTTTCTAGTGGTTGGGGTTTGGGGTCAGCTTCAAGCGCCAACCGCTTCCAAGCCATTCGCAAACACGAAGGAGAGATCGACCGTGCCAGTTACCGCAGCAGCATCCCGTTTGGGAACATCTCCGTTTGACGGAGCGCCCCGGGTAGAACTCCGCCCCAATTACACCAAAGAGGATGTCGAAAACGTCATTCGCGCCGTCTATCGGCAGGTGTTGGGCAACGACTACCTGATGAAGTCCGAACGACTCACCAGCGCCGAATCGCTCCTCCGCGACGGCAACATCAGCGTCCGTGAATTTGTTCGCGCCGTTGCCAAGTCTGACCTTTACAAGCAGAAGTTCCTTTACGGCAACTTCCAGACCCGCGTGATCGAGCTGAACTACAAGCACCTGCTGGGTCGTGCGCCCTACGATGAGTCGGAAGTCATCTTCCACCTCGACCTGTACGAAACCCAGGGCTTTGATGCGGATATCGACTCTTACATCGACTCCGAGGAGTATCAGTCTAACTTCGGCGAAAGCATCGTGCCCTACTATCGCGGCTTCGAGTACTATGCCGGGGCCCGCACGGTTGCCTTTAACCGCATGTTCCGTCTCTATCGCGGCTATGCCAACAGCGATCGCTCTCAGGCAGAGGGCCGCGTGCCCCACCTGGCCCGCGACCTCGCTCAAAACAAGCCGACCTCTATTGTCAGCCCCTCTGGCAGCGGCAGCTTTGCCTTCTTCCGCGCTTCAGATGATGTGGCTCCCAGCAAGTGCCTGGGTGGCTCCGTGGGCGAAAGCACCCGCGTCTATCGGGTAGAAGTAGCAGGCCTGCGAAACGGTGGCTCTGGCGTTGGCTATCCCAAGCTGCGCCGCAGCAGCACTGCTTACCTGGTGCCCTACGATCAGCTCTCTGCCCGGATGCAGCAAATCCAGCGCCAGGGTGGTCGCATCGTTAGCGTGTCGCTAGCCAGCGCAAGCTAGGTTTCAGGAATCAGGGTTTGGGACTTGGCGCTTGAGCCTTTGACTGGCTTCCAGGCTTGCGGCTTGACCTGAACCTCCTGAACCCTGATCCCTCCCTTTTATCCTCTAGACAATGGAGAACAGGACAATGTACGGTCAAACTGCTGTGGGAAGTGCCGCAAATTCGCCTTCTGGGGCGCGGATGTTTCGCTATGAAGTCGTGGGTCTGCGTCAGAGCCAAGAGACAGACAAGAATAACTACGCGATTCGCAACAGTGGCAGCGTCTTTTTCACAGTTCCTTATAACCGCATGAACGAAGAGATGCAGCGCATCCTGCGGATGGGCGGCAAGATTGTCAAGATCGAACCGCTGACGAGCGATTCATAAGCACGCGATCGCCCCTTTGGACGGAACGCGACACCCCCAGGTTCAGGAATGCTTGACGGAACATCGGAGACGCAGTTTGAGGAATCGACCGCTGTATCGGAAGCCACTGGCGCAGAAGCGCTGACGGTGGAGCAGGCGATCGCCAATCTTTCCCATCCCGACACCAGCTTGCGCTATTACGCAGCATGGTGGTTGGGGAAGTTTCGTGTGTCTGATCCGGCTGCTGTGGATGCGCTAATTGCAGCACTCCGCGACGAGTCCGATCGAACCGAACTGGGCGGCTACCCGCTGCGGCGGAATGCGGCCCGGGCCCTGGGGAAGCTGGGCGATTGCCGTGCCGTTCCGGGGCTGATGGAGTGTCTTGGCTGTGAGGACTTTTATGTGCGCGAGTCGGCGGCGCAGTCGTTAGGAATGCTGGGCGATGCGTCCTGCGTGCCCGCGCTGCTGGGCCTGTTGGCGGGCGGCGTAGCGGCGGCGATAAAGGTTCCGGGCCGGCCTCACCTGGCCCAGCCCTACGAAGCCATTCTAGAGGCGCTGGGCGCATTGGGGGCTGTGGAAGCCGTCGAGGTGATTCGTCCCTTTGTCGAGCATCCGCTCCAGCGGGTTCAATATTCGGCGGTGCGGGCGCTGTACCAGTTGACGGAAGACGCGGCCTACGGCGATCGCCTGGTGGCCGCGCTGCAAAGCGACGACATCAACCTGCGCCGCGTCGCCCTTTCGGATCTGGGTGCTGTGGGCTATTTGCCCGCCGCCGAGGCGATTGCCACTGCTGCCACCGAAAACAGCTTCAAGCTCTTTTCCCTGAAAGGGCTGCTGGAACGCGCCATGCGCCAGTCGCCCCACAGCCTCAGCGCCGATGCGGTCAAAGTGATGACGCTGATGGACGAGATGCTCTGAGCAGCCGCCAGGTTGGCCAGCCGCCAAATTGTCCGCCAAGTTATCAGATAGCAGAGTTGAATAGCGAAGTTGAAAAAGGCAGCGGGGAAGCAAGCCCCTACCCCTTTTCTCTCAACCCTGTGTCTTTTCACGCCGATCCTCTGTCGCTCCCCGCCTCTTTCCTGCTTTATTCATGTCCACCTCCCTTGCCACCCTTATTGCCGACATCGACCGGGCTGATTCCCCGGAACGGCTGATCGCGGCAGTGCAGGCCTTGGCGGCAGCGCGTCTGGAAGGGGGCATCCCAACGCTGATTCGAGCGCTGGGGTTCAACAATCCTGGCGCAGCGGTAACGGCTGTGAAGGGGCTGGTGCAGATGGGTGAAGCGGCGGTGATGCCTCTGTTGACGCTGCTGGATGACTATAACTACGGAGCGCGAGCCTACGCAATTCGGGCACTGGCGGCGATCGCCGATCCGCGTGCGCTGGATGTGCTGCTGTCGGCGGCCGAGGCGGACTTTGCTCCCAGTGTGCGCCGCGCGGCCACCAAGGGCGTAGGGCAGTTGCTCTGGCTCAAGCTGGCAGACTCCGAGCGGGCGATCGCCCAGTCCCGCACCTACGATACGCTCGTTCGCATCCTAGACGATGCTGACTGGTCGATCCGCTATGCGGCGATCGCCGGACTGCAAGCCCTAGGACAGTCCACACCCGACTTGCAGCCTCAGATTCTCGAAACACTGCGAACTCTCGCAGACTCGGATATTGCCGTGCAGGCGCGGGTTCAGTGGGCGATCGCTACGCTGCAATCTCCCCAGCCCGTTCCCAACAGCTTCCCTGGCTCCCAAACCCCAATCCCAAACCCCTAAACCTCTAACCACCATGTCAATTCCCCTGCTCGAAATCACACCCAAAACCCAGAACCAGCGCGTACCCGGCTACGATGTTCCCGACGAGGACGACGCTCGGATTTATCGCCTGACGGATGCCACCTCCGACACCGATGTCAACAACATCATCTGGGCCTGCTATCGCCAGATCTTCAGCGAGCATCTGATTTTGGAAAGCTATCGGCAGGAGTTTCTGGAATCGCAACTGCGGAACCGCGCCATTTCCGTGCGCGAGTTTATCCGAGGTCTGGGCAAATCGGAAGTCTATCGAGAGCAGATTGCCGAACTCAACTCCAACTATCGAGTGGTTGAGCTAACAGTGCAGCGCTTTTTGGGTCGCCCGTCCTACGGCAAACAGGAGCAAATCGCCTGGTCGATTGTGATTGCCACCAAAGGGCTGCATGGCTTTATTGATGCGGTGGTGGACAGCGACGAATATCGTTCCAACTTCGGCGACGACATTGTGCCCTATCAGCGCCGCCGCATGGAGGCACGACCGTTTAATCTGGTGAACCCGCGCTATAACGACTATTGGCGCGGTCGCCTGCTGGAGCGGGAAATGATGACCCGTTCTTACTACCAGGTGCGGCAGTATCAGGCGGGCGAACTGGACAAGAAAGTGGTGCGGCAAGCGATTCCGGCATCCTTCTTCATCATGGCAAAGGGTATCATCACGCCACAGCTTACGCCCCAGCGCGACGTGGCCCGCTCCACCTCCAGCGCCATCAAGGTGCCCGATATGAGCCGCGACGACAACGGCACCCCCAAGCCTACCGTCAAGCCTGTCGCCGCTCGGTTGCCCTACAGCTATATCCCGCCGCTGAAGAAGAATTAGGGTTTCGGTATCCGGTGTCAGGGGTTGGGGTTCAGGAATTTACTCACGTCCTGGCCCCTACATCTGGTTCCCAAACCCCTAACTCCTAAACTCTAACCTCTGGAAAACCATGAGCATTCCCCTTCTTGCATACAAACCTGCGTCTCAAAACCAGCGCGTGCCGGGTTATGAAGTCGGCAACGAGGACACCCCCTATATCTATCGCTTGGAAGACGCAGCCGATAACTCCGACATCGAGCAGCTAATTTGGGCGGCCTATCGCCAAGTGTTCAGCGAGCACGTCATTTTGAAAAGCAGCCGTCAGGGTGATCTGGAATCGCAGTTGAAGAACCGCTCGATTACAGTGCGGGACTTTATTCGCGGGCTGGCCAAGTCGGAAACCTACCGCAAGCTGGTGGTGGAAACCAATTCTAACTACCGGATTGTGGACATTACGCTGAAGCGCCTGCTGGGTCGTGCGTCCTACAACCAGGATGAGCAAATCGCCTGGTCGATTGTGATTGCCACCGAAGGCTTTGAGGGCTTTGTCGATCAACTGCTAGACAGCGACGAGTATAGCACCAACTTTGGTGACAACACGGTTCCCTACCAGCGGCGGCGCTATCGCGATCGCCCCTTTAACTTGGTGACTCCCCGCTATGGCGACTATTGGCGCGATCGCCTAGAAGCCGAGCGCTATAAGTGGGGTGACGTTCGCAACTTCCTCGAAATGGCGAAGGCCGTACAGCCAAAGCCGATGCAGTTTACCTCGGTGTCTACAGCAAATATCAAAATTCCCGATATGAGCCGCAGCAGCGCCACCGCAGGCGTGCCCGTGTCCATCAGCCCCTCGGCCAGCTTCCCCGTCCGCTAAAAGTCTGGCCTTCAGGCGTTGGCGGTTTGTGAAAGGCGGTTTGTGAAAACTGCGGATCAACCCTCAACGCCTGAAGCGCTGGAAACTGTTTAAGACACCTAAGGCACCTAAGGCGCATTAAGGCACGTTAGGATACGCGCTGATTTCCGTTCTAGATTGACCACCTCTTGCATAAGAGACTTGCATAGAAGATTGGATTTAGCCGTTCAGAGCTAATTTATGAAGCAAATCTTAAGAAGCCTGAAACTCTTGGCATGTGTGGCTTTGAGGTCATGTTTGCCCAGGAAAAGCGGTTTCTCGGAAATCCTTGATTAACAAGGCTTTCAGGCTCCTTTACAAATTAGCTCTCAAACTTGTCCGTTCAAACTTAGCCGTTCAACCATAGTTCGTGCAGTGATTCGCGCTAATTTTCTCAACTCTGGCTAAATCGTATTTTGAGATTGTTCTACTGTCGGGTTAGGGATTGGTTCGCAAAGATTGAAACCGGTGTGTTTTTTAGCTGACTGATTGTTTGATGAAGGGGCGATCGCCCGCATACTGTGCCCAATCGTTCCAGCTTACTCAGCCTGAATGCAACGCTATGCTCTGGTGCATTCGGGTTCCTGTAGAATCCCCGACCCCTGACTCTGTGCAAGAAGTCTCTTCACCTTTCAGATGTTGAAGGAGAAATCGAGATGACATTGCCTCTTTTAGACTACAAGCCAACCGCGCAAAACCAGCGGGTATCTAGCTTTGGCACGGTTGATACCAACGGCGACATTCTCTATATCTATCGGCTCGAAGACTCTCGTGCGGCGGATGAGGTGGACGAGTTGATCAACGCTGCCTATCGCCAGGTGTTTAACGAGCAAGAGCAGCTTCGGTTTAATCGCCAAATTGCGCTGGAAACCCAGCTCCGCAACCACTCCATTTCCGTGCGGGACTTCATTCGGGGGCTAGCCAAGTCGGAGCGATTCTATCGGCTGGTGGTGGAGCCAAACAACAACTATCGCCTGGTCGAAATGTGCCTGAAGCGGCTCCTTGGCCGTGCGCCCTACAGCAAAGACGAAGAAATCGCCTGGTCGATTGTGATCGCCACCAAGGGCTGGGGCGGCTTCGTGGATACGCTGATCGACAGCGACGAGTATGCCCAGGCCTTTGGCGACAACGTGGTGCCCTATCAGCGCAAACGGATGGGCGATCGCCCCTTCAGCTTTACCCCGCGCTATGGAGCCGCCTACCACGACAAGCTGCCGAAGCCCCGCCCCTACGTCCCTGCGGGTCGATTTGCCCTGATCTTTGACCAGCCTTTCGACCTGCAAGCCTTCCTCAAGACGGCCAACTGGGGGCGCGTGTCGATTGTTGTGCTGACGCTGGTGCTGATGCTGGTCGTGCTGGCGCTGGTGAGTTCGCTGCCCGGAGCCACCGGATAAGCTGGATTCCATTTGCAAAAAAGCCGATTGCAGATGGAGTCTAGAGGTTCAATCCACGGGATAATAAGCCAAAGACTGTCGTTAGACCGCTGGCTTGAACCATTTCAGACGTTCCATAAAACTGAAGGGAGATACTTGAATGGCGTTGCCGTTGCTTGAATACAAACCAACCACTCAGAACCAACGGGTTCGCAGCTTTGGCGCTGCTGACCAGAACGAGGACACTCCGTACATCTATCGTCTAGAAGACGCTGCGGACGATTCCGATATGCAGCAAGTCATCTGGGCGGCCTATCGTCAGGTGTTTAGCGAACATCAGATCCTCAAATTCAACCGGCAGCCCGCGCTGGAATCTCAGCTCAAAAACCGTGTGATCACCGTGCGCGACTTTGTGCGGGGGCTGGCGCTGTCTGAGCGCTTTTACAGCCAGGTTGTGAGCGTGAACGACAACTATCGCTTGGTGGACATTACGCTGCGCCGCCTGCTGGGTCGCAAAGCCTATAACCAAGACGAAACCATTGCCTGGTCAATCGTGATCGCCACCAAGGGCTTCGACGGTTTTGTGGATGCGCTGCTCGATAGCGAAGAATATACCAACGCCTTTGGGGACTATACCGTGCCCTATCAGCGCAAGCGCATGGGCAACCGCGATGAGGGTCGTCCTTTTAACCTGGTAACGCCGCGCTATGGCGAAGAGTTTCGCGACAAGGTGGGAACCACCAAGACCGACTGGCGCTTTGTGGTGGAGAAGTTCTACAGCCGCAAGTTCCAGGAGCGGATGCTGTCCGAGGGCGATCCCCGCAAGTATCGCGACATGGCCGCCGCTGTGGGGGCCAAGGGCAACTATGCTCAAACCCTCCGCGCCAACGATATCGACTACCTGAACAAGGTTCCCTATCGCGGTCGCCGCTAGTGGGGTTCAGGGATCACAGGTTGAAGATGAGCAGTGGGGCGATCGCCCTGTTGAACATCACGCCTTCCCGCTAACAAACCTCATCAGTGTGCCAACATCGCCAGAGCGCGATTTCCAGAATCCGGTTTTGCAAATCTTGAAGCTGCTCACAGACCGCGCTGCCTAAAGCGCCGCCCAGCGAGTGGTTTTGGGACTGGCAAAGCCGGATTTAGTTTTTGCGCCTTTGCTTCCAGGCCCCATCACGGCATAACGCTGAGCCAGCCAGATGGCGCTAAGCCAGCCGATGACGCTAAGCCAGCCAGCCTACGCGAGTCAGCGGCAAATTCCAGCGTGTCTCCGACTTTGGACGCAGCAGCGTTTGATAAAGCCCCATCTGATTCTGTTCAAAGCCGAGAGCAGAGCCAAGCAGATAGGCCCGCCAGAGTTGCAGATAGCGATGGGGCAGCGTTTCAGGCAGGGTGCTGGGCAAGCGGCCCGATTGCTCACTGTTTTCTAGCATTCGGTTCCGCATTGCGTCGCCCAAAAGCCGTTTTGCCTGAGCAGCAGCGTTTCGCAGATTGGCTTCCCAGCAGCGCAGGGTTTTGGCGTAGTGGAGTCGCCAGGCATCTACATCCACAATTTCCCAGCCTGCTGCTTCGGCCGCCGCCAGCAGTGTCGAAATCTGTAGCAGTTCGCCGTGGGGAAAGATGTAGCGGTTGATGAACCGTTCGCCCAGGCTGCTGCCGTTCCATTCGGTGCTGGCCGTGATGCCGTGGTTGAGGAATAGCCCCCCTGGTTTGAGCGATCGCCCAATTCGCTGAAAATAAACGGGCAGGTTCCTGCGACCCACATGTTCCACCATGCCCACGGACACGATCTTGTCAAATGTGGGCGTTTGCGGCAGGTCGCGATAGTCCATCAACTGCGCCTGGAGGCGATCGCCCAGGCCCGCCTCTGCAATTTTTGCCTGGTTATAGTCCAATTGCGCCTGGCTGAGCGTGATGCCAACGCCGTGTACGCCGTATCGTTCCACCGCCCAGCGCAGCAGCGCCCCCCAGCCACAGCCAATATCCAGCAGCGTTTCCCCCGGCGACAGGCGCAGCTTGCGACAGATCAGGTCTAGCTTGGCTGCCTGCGCCTCGGCCAGCGACATCTGTTCTGTTTCAAAGTGGGCGCAGGAGTAGACCATGCGCGGGTCGAGCCAGAGCTGATAAAAGTCGTTGCCCATGTCGTAGTGGTGATGGATGGCGGCTCGGTCTTGTGCTGGGGTGTGGCGCGTCTTTTCGGAAGACAGGCTGGGCTGGGTTTTGAGGGAGGGCAGCGACAGGGCGGCGCGAGCGGCTTGCAGCGTGGTGAGGTTGAGCGGAATCGGGACTCGACCCAACTGCTGCATGGCCACGATCAGCGTTTCCAGATCGCCCACAAAATCACAGTCGCCGTTGAGATAGCCCTCTACCAGGATGAGCGGATCGCGGCGGGTCAGGAGCGATCGCACGATGCCAGGATGCCGAATCTGGAGGCTCACAGGCGGCGGATCGTCGGCATTGCAGTGAATCCAGAGTTGCTCACGTCCCCAAAAATCCAGGCAAAGGGGAACGGATAGCTGACTGAATGCTGCTTCTAGCCAGGTGCGGAGGGCGGGCGGCAGGGCGATCGCCCACTGTGGCGCTGCGGAAGCCTGAGACCGTTGCAATTCTGAACAACCATCGGAGTGTCCTCCAGTTGAATCTGAGGCTAGTTATTCTAGGATAGTGTTTGCGTTGGGTCGGCTGCTTTGGCAGGCTCCGGGACGCAACACAACTGCAACACAACTGCAACACAACTTCAGAGACGGGTTCCAGAGACAGGTTTCGGGAGTCTTCGAGAACTCCGGGAACTCAACTCCCGGAACTCAACTCCGGGAACGAGTAGAGAAGCGTTTTATCGATCGAGTGCATGGCAGGACATAGTAAGTGGGCGAACATTAAGCGGCAAAAGGCTCGCGTGGATGCCGTCAAGGGCAAGACGTTCGCAAAAATTTCTCGACAAATTATCATTGCGGCGCGAAACGGCGTGCCCGATCCGGCGGGTAATTTTCAGCTCCGCACGGCGATTGAAAACGCCAAGGCAGCGGGCATCCCAAATGACAATATCGAGCGGGCGATCGCCAAAGGGTCTGGCAAGCTGGCAGGCGACAACCTGGAAGCCATTCGCTACGAGGGCTATGGCCCTGGCGGCATCGCCATCCTGATCGAAGCGCTGACCGACAACCGCAACCGCACCGCCGCCGACCTGCGGGCCGCCTTCAACAAGCGTGGCGGCAACTTGGGCGAGACGGGCTGTGTCGGCTGGATGTTTGAGCAAAAGGGAGTTGTGACCGTGAAGGCCCCGCCGCCCGCCAGCAAAAAGGAACTGCCTGTAATCGATGAGGATGACCTGCTGGAAGCCTCTCTGGAAGGTGGCGCAGAGTCCTATGAGCTAATTTCGCTAGAAGACGACATTCCCGGCGCGGAAGTCTTCACCGATCCGACCAACCTGGAAGCCCTGACCCAAGCCCTCAAAGACCGAGGCTATCTGGTCATCCAGGCAGAGCCGCGCTGGTTCCCAAACAACAGCGTCGAAGTCAGCGACCCCGCCCAAGCCTCTGATCTGCTGCGGCTGATGGATGCGCTGGAAGACCTGGACGATGTGCAGTCCGTCACGGCTAATTTTGAAATGTCGGACGAACTGATGTCGCTCAGCATGGCGTAGGAAGGAAGAAGGAAAAAGGAAGAAGGAAAAAGGAAGAATGAAAAACGAAGAACGAAAAACGAAAATTTTTCCCTCTTCTCTCTTCGTTCTTCTCTCTTCCCTCTTCCTCCTAGCTTCCTAGTAAAAAGTACGTCGTCATCTCGCCTTTGCCTTTGACCTCGATGGGGCCGCGCTTCTCGAACTGGAACTTGTCTTGCAGGCGTTCGTAGGTGGTGGCGCTGACCTGGATGCGGCCAGGCAACGAGAGCGACTCCATGCGGCTGGCGATGTTTACCGTGTCGCCCCAGAGGTCGTAGGTGAATTTCTTGATGCCGATGACCCCTGCGCCGACGGGGCCGGTGTTGATGCCGACGCGCATTTGCAGGGGGCCAAAGCTAGGGTGGATGTGGCTGATGTTGATCTGGGCGATCGCCTTTTGCATGTCCAGCGCCATCCGGGCGATCGCCTCTGCATGACCCGCCTGGGGCAAAGGTAGCCCGCCGACGACCATATAGGAATCGCCAATAGTTTTGATTTTCTCTAGACCGTGCAGTTCTGCAAGCTGGTCGAAGGTAGAAAAAATCTGGTTCAGCAGCGCCACCAGTTCTGCGGGGGAGAGCTTGGAGGAGAGTTCTGTAAAGTTCACCAAATCGGCAAACAGGACGGTGACTTCGGTGAAGTTATCGGCGATGGTTTGGGAGCCTTGCTTGAGCTGGTCGGCGATCGCCTTGGGCAACACGTTCAGCAGCAGCCGTTCAGATTTTTCCTGCTCTGCCTGGATGAGCTTCAGGTAGGACTGTTCCTGGTCGCGCAGCCGCTTTTTCTCCAGACACGCGCCGATTCGCGCCTTTAGCAGCGTCGGGTTAAACGGCTTAAACAGGTAATCTTCGGCCCCTAGTTCGATGCAGCGCACGACGCTCTCAATGTCATCCAGCGCCGAAATCATGATCACCGGAATATGGCGCAGGTCGGGGTCTTGCTTCAACTGCTCCAGCGTTTCGTAGCCGTTTAGCTCCGGCATCATCACGTCCAAAAGCACGAGGTCAAAGGGCTGCGATCGCATCTTGTCAATGGCTTCGCGCCCATTATTTGCCGTCACAATCGTATGCCCCTGGCGCTGGAGCCGCCGAGACAGCAAATCGCGGTTCATCTCGTTATCATCGACAACTAGCAGAACGCCTTGCTCAGGAGTCATTTCAGCGAGCCTTCCCCCAAAATCGCCTGAATTTTGCCTGTCAGCCGCGCAAAGTCTACAGGCTTCGTATCGTAATCATCACATCCCGCCTCTCGACACTTTTCCTGATCTCCCGCCATTGCGTGGGCTGTCAGGGCAATAATGGGAATTTCCTTCGTTTCCGATGCCGCCTTGAGGGTGCGCGTTGCCTCCCAGCCGTCCATCACGGGCAGGCTCATGTCCATCAGAATCAAGTCCGGACGCTCCGCCTGGGCCATTTCGACTCCTTGCGCTCCATCTGTTGCAATCAGCACCTCTGCGCCCCGCCGCAGCAGCCGCCGCGAGAGCATATCTCGGTTCATTTCGTTGTCTTCTACCAAGAGTATCTTAGGCATTTTTCAGATTCCCCTCCCATCATCTCTTTATCTCTCAATCCTGGCTGTCATGCGGATTGCTGGCAGGCCGCCACCAACTGACGAATTCTCACCAGCAGGTCTTCCTGGCTGTAGGCTCCTTTTTGCAGGATTTGTTCAACGTAGCCGCGCAGTCGAAACTGGTCTTCGGCCGTAATGTCTTTGGCGGTGATGATAATGACGGGGAGCGATCGCCATGCTTCGTGGCGCTGTAATTCTGCGACGAAACCAAAACCGTCCAGTTCCGGCATCATCAGATCCAGCAGGATTAGCTCTGGCTGGACGGTTTGCAGCTTTTCTAGGGCCACACGCCCGTTTTCGGCTTCGATCACCTGCCAGTGTTCTTTTTCCAAAAGCTGGCGCAGCAGGTCGCGGTTGGTGGGGTCGTCTTCTACCACCAGAATGGGGCAGGCAGGGCGAGCGCACTCATACTTTTTCAGCACCGAGAGCAACTGCTGGCGATCAATTGGCTTGATTAAATAGTCCGACGCACCCAGCGCATAGCCCATATTCTTGTTGTCCAGCATCGTCAGCATAATCACGGGAATATTGGCCAGGTCTGGATTGCTCTTAAACGCCGACAGCAGCATCCAGCCGTCCATCTTGGGCATCATCACGTCTAGCGTAATGGCGATGGGGCGGATGCTTTGCGCCAGAGTCAGCCCTTCTTCGGCGGTGAGGGCGCTGTGGACGGTGTAGCCTTCGCGGGCAAGCTGGCGGTGGAGCAGGTCGTGAATCGCCGGGTCGTCGTCGATCACCAGGATTGGGCGATCGGGGCGGGGCGGACTCTCTCCAAAATCCTCGCCCTCGTCAACCGATGCCATCTGATCTGCGTCCGCATCGGGCGCAGCGTCAGGATGATGAACGACCTGGGGCAGCGTCATGGTAAACGTACTGCCCTTGCCCAGGGTGCTGGTGACGGTGATATTGCCCTTCATCATCTGACAAAACCGCTGGGCGATCGCCAGCCCTAGCCCCGTGCCGCCATACTTGCGCGTGGTCGAAGCGTCTGCTTGGGTAAAGGCTTGGAACATCTTTTCCATCTGCGCTTCGGTCATGCCGATGCCCGTATCCGTCACCTGGAAGCAAATTACGGGTTGAGTTGTTTCGGGATGCAGTTGCTTTTCAACTGTGAGCGTAATGGTGCCGTTTTCGGTAAATTTGGCAGCGTTACTCAGCAGGTTCAGCAGATTTTGCCGCACCTTGGTCAGGTCGGCGTGCATGGTTTCTAGCTGGGGATCGGCGTGAACCACCAGGGTATTGTTGTTTTTGCTCACCAGCGGGCTGACCGTGTGGACGACCTCGCTGACTAGATCGGGCAGACAAAATTCTTCCAGATACAAATCCATCTTGCCTGCTTCGATCTTCGACAAATCCAGGATGTCGTTGATCAGGTTGAGCAGGTGTCGTCCGGCGGTGTGGATTTTCTGCAAATCGGGAACCAGATCCTCCTGTCCCAGGTCTTCTGCCTCTTCTTGCAGCATTTCGCTGTAGCCAATGATGGCGTTGAGCGGTGTGCGGAGTTCGTGGCTCATGTTGGCCAAAAACTGGCTCTTGGCGCGGTTTGCTTGCTCTGCTGTTTCCTTTTGCCGCAGCAGTTCCTCGGCCCGCTGGCGCTCGGTGATGTCGCGCAAGGTCAGGATGATGCTCTCCACCGCCGGATTATCCAGCAGGTTCGTGCCTACGGCCTCTAGCCGGGCCCAGGAGCCATCGATCCGGCGCAGTTGGATTTGAAAGGGCAATGTAATTCCGGGCTGGTGGACGGCGTGGCTGAGGGCGACGCGGGCGGTGGTGTGGTCGTCAGGATGGACGAACTCAAGCAGGGTCTTGCCGTATACATTTTGCGGGTCGTAGCCCAAGACGGCTTTGAGGGCGGGGCTGCTGTAGCGGATCTGGCCGTCGGCGCTGAGCAGCATGACGATATCGGACGTGTTTTCAATAATCGAGCGAAAATATTCTTCTCGGCGGTGCAGTTCAGCCTTGGCCTGGTGTAGCCCCTGTTCGCGATCGCGCACTTCCCCCACCATCCGCTGAAACACTCGCGCCAGCGTGCCCAGTTCGTCTTGGCGGATGGCTACGTCTGCCAGAGTTTCTGTGTCAAAGTCTTCTGTTTTCATGGCGGACTTGATCGCGTTGGCAGCATCGGTGAGGCGGGCGACGGGCTGCGTGACGCGCCGCGACAGGAGCAGCGACCCCAACAGTCCGGCGGCCATGATGCCCGTTGAGGCCAGGGCAACATGATACAGATCGCGCTGGAGGGCGCTGCGAACGGAATCGGTGGATAGATAGACTAGCGTTGCCCCCTGAATCCAGTTGGCGTTGCCCCGAATCGGCACGGCGACCTTGAGCAGGTTTTCGTCTAGGTAGGTTTTGGATTGTCCAGTCTCTAAAACGTGCAGCAGCTTGGCGCGATCGCCCGCCGACAGACTGACAATATTGCCGTTGCTGGAGGTGACGCTGCGGGCCAGGCTGTTGAGCTGGCGATCGACAATCCGAATACCCACTATCGCATCGCCATCCACCAGTTCATTGGTCAGGCGCTCCAGCCCAATCTGCTGGGGCAGGGTTTTAAGGATTTCGGCATCGTGCCCGATTTGCACAATACGGGGCTGATCGACCCCCGCCACGGCGACATACTTGAAGATTTTGCCGTCGGTATCCCTCGCTCGCGCATCCACATCGACCGTGGCCGCCCCCCCCATCAGCAAGGACTGAAAGCTGAGCGCCTGGGGTTGCTGGCTGCCCAGGGCAGACTGGTTTTGGTATTCCACCCTGCCCTCACGATCGGTAATCCAAAATTCGTCGATTGCTGTGGTCTTGGCCAGGTCTTCTAGCTGCTGATTGATTTCAGCGGGGCTGAGGTTGGCTTGCTGGGCGATCGCCACCAGCCGTGCGGTGAGGGCCGCCTGGGCCAGCATTTGGTCGCCCATCATCGTGTCTACATCGGCGGGAACCTGGTTGGCAAATCGCGACATTCGCGCCAAAAACTCCGCAATCAGTAACCCATTGGACTCCGTTTGCGCCAGGATCGACTGGCGAGTCCCCCAGGACAAAACGCCCGTTGTGACTGCGACCGTCGCCGCCAGCAGCGAGGTCACCATTAGCAAGATGCGGAGTTGGAGCTTCATAGCGCACTCGACAAATGAAGGAGGACAGCGTCGCGAATCTGGGTGAGAAAATCGCCCAAAGACCCCGCATCAGGCTGATCATGCTGAAGAAACTGCTCTAGCCGATCATTCAGCCGGGATTGGTCGGCCGGGCTGAGGTCGCGGGTGAGCAGGCTGATCACCGGGGGAACGCGCCCGCTCATTGTTCGCAGCGGGTAAACATGCTGAAACCCCTCTTTGGCCAGCACCAGCAAGTCCACCAGCAGCACATCCGGCAGCAGCGCATCCACGGCTGAGGATGATTTTGGACTGGGGTGGGGCAGGGTGTCTTGGGGGCGATCGCCCTCCGTCACGCGCCAGCCCGCCCGCTCTAGCACCTGTCGCAGGATGGAGCGCGTGGCCCGGTCTTGATGCACCAGCAGCGCTCGATTGCCCCCCTTAAGCTGTGGCGCTTGGTAGGTTTGCAGCAGGGCCGTCAGTCGGGAAAAGTCTGCGGGCCGGGTGAACTGGTCGGCAATGCCCAACACCAGGCCGTTGGGCGCATGAAGTCCGGCGGGGAGTTCGGCTGGGGGTGTGGCGGTCAGCATAACGGGAACCCCTGCCAGCAGCGGGTCGGCCTTGAGGGTCGCCAGCACGGTCCAGCTATCCAGCGCGGGCATCAGCACATCCAGCACAATCAGATCTGGCTGTAGCTCCTGCGCTAGCCGCAGCCCTTCCTGCCCACACCAGGCAGTGACCACGCGATAGCCCTCTTGGTTCAGGCTTTGCACCATCCAGTCGCGGATGCTCCGGTCGTCGTCGATGATCAGCACCAGCGGGCGATCGCGCGTCGAGGGTTCCTGCGGCTGATAGACCGGGGGAAAGCGGGCGGGGCGATCGCTACTGACCAGAGGCAGCCGCAGCGTAAACGTAGACCCATGCTCTGGCTCACTCTCCACAGAGATCGTGCCGCCCAGCATCTCGCAATAGCGATAGCTAATCGACAATCCCAGCCCCGTCCCGCCATAGCGTCGGGTAGAGGACTCGTCGCCCTGAGCAAACGGCTGAAAAATCTTCTCGCGCTGCAATGGAGCAATCCCAATCCCCGTATCGCTCACCCGAAACTCTACAAACGCTCCGCTGGGGACAGGGAACGCTGCCTCTGCCGCAAATTTCTCTCCGTCCTCCCAGCCTGCCGCCTCCAGCCCCTTCACCGCCACCGTCAGCGTAATGGAACCCTGTTCTGTGAACTTGGCGGCATTGCTCAGCAGGTTGACCAAAATCTGCCGCACTTTCGACAGGTCGCTGTACATTGTGCCCAGATGATCGGAACACTGCACTTGCAGTGTGTTGCCATGCTCCAGAACCAGCGGACGCACCGTGTTTACCACTTCTTGCAGCAGTGGGTTCAGCACCACCGTCTCCAGATCCAACGACACCGTGCCTGCCTCCAGCGCGGAAATATCGAGGATATCGTTGATGATGCTCAGCAGGTGTTGCCCAGAGGTACGGATTTTCCGCAAATCAGGAATCAGATGGGTGATTCCTTCAGCCTGCAAATCTTCCTGCACAATTTCGCTGTAGCCGATGATGGCGTTCAGCGGCGTTCGCAGTTCGTGGCTCATGTTGGCTAGAAACACGCTCTTGGCGCGGTTGGCGGCTTCGGCCGACTCTTTTTCTGCCTTGAGCTGCCGCAGGTAAGATTGCTCTTGGTCGCGGAGCCACTTGCGCTCTAGGCAGGCTCCCGTCCTCGCTTGCAGCAGCACTGCGTTCAGCGGTTTGAGCAGATAATCTTCGGCTCCCAGTTCGATGCAGCGCACCACGCTATCCAAGTCATCGGCGGCAGAAATCATAATCACCGGAATGCTCTGAAGCGCCGGGTCCGCCTTCATCTTTTCCAGGGTTTGCACGCCGCTGAGGCCCGGCATGATGATATCCAGCAGCACCAGGTCAAACGGCTGGTTTTTCAGCAGTTCTAGCCCTTCTTGTCCGCTTTCTACGGTTGTCACCGAGGCCACCCGATCGCTGAGGCGACGAGCCACCAGTAGGCGCGTTACTGCTTCATCATCAATGACCAGTACCGATCCCCAGCCTAACTTCATAGGGAAACCTCCCGAACCCTGGTGGGACAGTGGCGAATGCAGGTTAACACCAGATCATGGACTTCGTGCAGCAGTTCGTCGCGGCTGTAGGTGCCCTTTTGCAAGATTTGCTCTACATAGCCATTGAGCCGCAGATGGTCGGACGGGGTGAGGTCGAGGGCTGTGACGACGATGATCGGGAGCGATCGCCATTCGGGATTTTCTCGCACCGCGCTGATGAACTGAAAGCCATCCATCTCTGGCATCATCAGGTCGAGCAAGACCAAATCGGGGCGCTGTTGCTGGAGAACCTGTAACCCTACGCACCCGTTCTCGGCCTCAGCGACCTGCCAGTGTTCCCGCTCCAGCATTCGTCGAAACATCTGGCGGATGTCGGAGTCGTCTTCGACCACCAGCACCCGACGGGTTTGCGCCGCATCCCCTGAGCTATTGGACTGGAACTTTTGCAGCAGGTGGGTAAGCCGCTGATAGTCAATAGGCTTGGTGAGATAATCCGCTGCACCCAGCGCAAAGCCCCGGTTTTTGTCGTCCACAATTGTCATCACGACGACAGGAATTTCAGCCAGGTCGGGATCGGCTTTGAAAGCCGACAGCACGCTCCAGCCGTTTGTGTCGGGCATCAGCACGTCTAGCGTGATGGCATCGGGGCGAATCTGGCGGGCAAGATGCAAGCCTTCTGTGCCGTTGGCGGCCGTTTCTACCCGAAAGCCTTCTTTGGTGAGATAGCGCTGCACTAGGTCGCGCACGGCGGGGTCGTCGTCGATCACTAGCACGGTTCTGCGCTTCCCGCAGGGATCG
This sequence comes from Thermoleptolyngbya sichuanensis A183, assembly GCF_013177315.1. Classification (NCBI taxonomy): domain Bacteria; kingdom Bacillati; phylum Cyanobacteriota; class Cyanophyceae; order Oculatellales; family Oculatellaceae; genus Thermoleptolyngbya; species Thermoleptolyngbya sichuanensis. The sequence continues at coordinate 747,911 of NZ_CP053661.1, forward strand.
CTTTGCAAATCGCCCAAGTTAGAGGAGGGGTTGTCGCAGGACGGGCGATACTGCTCCGCAAGAGTGCTGCGATCGCCCTTCTGAGGAGTCTCCTGATCCGTGTCAGCAGCAGGGGTCAGAGCGGGCAGCGCTTCAATCTGCTTGGGATCGACCACCCGCATCGGCAGCCAGATCGTGAAGGTGCTGCCCTTGCCCACCTCGCTCGACACCGTGATGTCGCCGCCCATCATCTGGCAAAAGCGGCGGCTGATGGCCAGTCCTAGCCCCGTGCCGCCATATTTCCGCGTAGTCGAAGCGTCCGCCTGGGTAAAGGCCTGGAACACCTTCGCCATCTGCTCGACCGTCATGCCAATGCCCGTGTCGGACACCCGAAACAGGAGGAAGGGGGCAGGCGCAAGGCTGAGCGGCGCGTCGGGGTTCTCGTAGGCAGGGCTAGTGACTTCGCGCGTTTCGACCGTGAGGGTGACCGTGCCGTTTTCAGTGAATTTAGCAGCGTTGCTGAGCAGGTTAAACAGTGACTGGCGCACCTTGGTCAGGTCGGCGTGCATGGTGCCCAGGCCGTCGGGGCAGTGAATCGAGAAGGTATTGTGGTTTTTGGCTATCAGTGGCTCGATGGTCGCCTGCACCTCCAGCAAAAGCAACTCTGGCTCGAAGGTTTCCAGGTACAGCTCCATGCGCCCCGCCTCGATCTTGGAAATGTCGAGGATGTCGTTGATCAGCGCCAGCAAGTGCTGCCCTGCACCGCGAATTTTTTCCAGATCGGGCACGATGTCGCCATAGCCAAAGTCGTGGGCATCTTCTTGCAGCATTTCGCTGTAGCCGATGATGGCATTCAGCGGAGTGCGTAGCTCGTGGCTCATGTTGGCAAGGAACTGGCTCTTGGCGCGGTTGGCCTCTTCGGCGGCTTCTTTGCCCCTGCGGAGGGCTTCTTCCGCCGCTTTGCGATCGCTAATATCCCGCTGCACCGAGATCCAGTGGGTATATTCGCCGCCTTTGTCGGCAATGGGAACCATCTCGATTTCCACCCAAAACTCGGAGCCGTCCTTGCGATAGTTAATTAGCTCTAGCTGAACCGATTTCCACTGCGCTAGGTCGGCCCGCGCCCGTGCCACTGTCTCTCGGTCAGTGTTTGCCCCCTGGAACATGGCAGGATTTTTGCCGATGACCTCCTCTGGCGCGTAGCCCGTCATGCAGGCAAAGGCTTCGTTGACGTAGACGATCTTGAGGTGGGCCGGGTCGCCCGCCTCCGTGATCATCACCGCGTCATTGGTGTTCACCACGACCGACTCCAGCAGACGCAGGCGCTCCTCGGTCTGCTTGCGCTCGGTGATGTCAAACAGCACCCCGTCCAGGCACAGCAACTCGCCGTTTTCGTAAATTCCCTGTCCTTTTTCGTAGACCCAACGGATGCTGCCGTCTTTGTGCTGGATGGGATATTCCAAAACGTAGGGTTGCTTTTGGGCGATCGCCTGTTCCACCGTCTGGGCAATGATCAGTTGATACTCCGGCGGAGTAATGTCATTTATGCTCAGCCGTCGATTGCCGATGAACTCCTCTGGCTCATAGCCCGTCAGGTTGCGAATTGGATCGCTAATGTATTCCATCGTCCAGTGTTCATCGCAGGCGCAGCGATAGACCACGCCCGGAATATTGTTCACTAGGGAGCTAAAGCGGGCTTCTCGTTCGCGCAGGGCCGCATCGGCCTGGTAGCGAGCGGTAATATCCTGCACAATACACACCAGCCCGCCATCGTCTAGCGCTGTGAGAAATACCTCCTGGGGAAAGGTGCTGCCATCTTTGCGGGTACCGATTGCTTCGCCGCGCCACTGCCCCGTCCGGGTAAACTCCGGCATGATCTCCTGCTGAAATCTGGCTAACTCCTTGGATTGATAGAGCATAGTCCAGGATTGACCGATGAGTTCTGCTGGGTCGTCATAGCCATAGATGGTGGCGTGGGCGCTGTTGAGATAGAGAAATTCGCCTGCTGCGTTGAGGATGCCCACGCCTGTAGCAGATGCCTCGATTGCTGCCAGTTGTCGCTTCAGGGTTTCTTCAGCCTGCTTGCGCTGGGTGATGTCTTCGATTGTGCCTTCGTAATACAGCAGGTTGTCTTGGTCATCTCGAACGGCGATCGCATTTTCAGAAATCCAGATAATCTCTCCATCCTGGCGATAAACCTGGGACTCAAAATCCTCCACTGCGCCGTGGGCTGCCATCTGGTCGATAAAATCCTGCCGCCGAGTGGGGTCTACGTATAGCTGATGCTCGATGTCTTGCAGCGCCTCCATTAGCGCCTCGACAGACTCGTAGCCATAGATTTTCGCCAAGGCGGGGTTGGCGCTGAGATAGCGGCCGTCGGCTGTAGTTTGGAAGATGCCCGTGACCGCGTTTTCAAAGATGCTGCGGTATTTCTCTTCGGCGGCCCGCAGGCGGCGTTCGCTCTCGGCTAGAGCCAGTTCCGACCGTTTGCGCTCAGTGATGTCCATCGTCACGCCGACCAGCCGCGTGGGGTTGCCCTCGGCATCGCGCAGCACCCGACCACGGCTGGCGATCCAGCGCAGACTACCGTCCCGCAAAAGGACGCGATATTCTGGCGCGTAGTCTGCCCCGTCTTGGAGCGATCGCGCTTGGGCTTCGTTCACCCTGTCGCGGTCTTCAGGATGGATAAATTCAAAGAAGTCGGCATAGGTTCGGGTAAACTGTCCGGCTTCTAAGCCAAAAATGCGCTCTGCTTCTTCTGACCAGTTTTCCTCCCCTGTGAGGACGTTCCAATCCCACGCGCCCATCTTGGCCGCACTCAGCGCCATTCGTTGCAGTTCCTCGCTCTGGCGTAGCGCCTCCTCCGACAGCCGAATTTTGATAAACTGCCCCACTTGGCTGCCAATCGTCGTCATGACCTTGAGCAGGTCGGCATCGGGCCTTTGTGCCTCGCGGCTGAGGAAACACATCACGCCCAACACCTCGTCTCCATTCAAAATGGGGAACCCCAACCAACTCCGCAACCCCAGTGCTTCGATCACAGATCGGCGAATGGCTCTTTGCAAAAAGAAATCATCACTAAGGATATCAACCAGCCAAAGCGACTCGCGGCTTGTGGCGACCTGTCCGATGATGCCTTCGCTTTCGGCAATGGGGCGTTTCCATAAGTCTGACTCAAGCTGGACTGCGTCTAGCTGTGGGCAATGCCAGCCTGCCACATAGGCCAGTGTTTTGGTTTCTGGGTCGAGGCGGCGCAGTTCACCTACGTCCCAGCGGAAGCTTTCGCAGATCGTCTGTAGGATTTGGGGTGCAGATTCTTCCAGGGTGGTGGCTTCCGACAGGATGCGGGTGAGGGCGTGTTGGGTGGCGAGGCGAGTCTGCGATCGCCGCTGGCTGACCAAATTGCGGGCAAGCGAGATGAACACATAGAACACTGTCCCCAGCACCAGCAGCGCAAACGCTTCAACGGTGTAAATCTTGCGGGCAAACCTCTGAATTCGCCGCTCCAGCAGGCGATCGAGCTGGGCGGAGGTGTCTTGCCAGAAGGCATGGCTGGCGGTGAGCATTTCAGTTGCGGCAGCCTCGTACGCCACGGGATCATACGCCGTGGGCTGCACCTGCACGGTTTTGGACTGGGCAATAGCCTGCCTCAGCGCTGCCAGAAACCGATCGGTCTGTTGGGTTAGCGTCTGCATCGGCGCTTCCAGGGGAATTTGCAGCGCAGGGTTGTTGTGAATGGCCGTGTTCAGGCTGGTGCGGCTGTCTTGCACGATCTCCTGGAGCCGACCCATCAGCACGAGCAGGCGGCCCTTTTCTTCCGACGAGAGCGATCGCCGCTGCACAACCAACTCCCCAAGCTGCTGCACTTGCGCCATCAGGTCTTGAGCGCTGGGCAACTTGAGCAGAGCCAAATCCATCAGGTAATAGCTATCCAGAGCTGGATCAAGAATCAGTTTAGAAACGTCGCCTACCTGGGAGATCAGCCCGCGCACCTGAGCAATCAGATCGGTATACCGAGTTTGCACCTCGTCGGGAGGGAGGGGCGTGCCCGTCGCGTCTACCCCAGTCCGAAGCGCGTCCCAGCTTTGCACCAATGCCCTATAGCGCTCTGGGGTCTGGAGGCGCTGCCCAAACTGCTGTTCAACCGCTTGCAGTTGTGCCAGATCTAGGTCGATCTGACTCTGAAACGCTTCCTGTAACTGGGTTAACGCCTCCAAGGACGAGTCTTGGGCTGTCTGCTGGGCCAGTCGTCGTCCCTGAGGCAAGTCCAGCATCAACTGCTCTAGGGGGCGCAGGTAGGCGTTGCCGAAAATTTCATATTGAGCAAAGTTAATTCGCTGGTTGACTTCCGCCACCAGTTGGTAGACCACCATTGCAAACGGCAGGATAAAAATTAGCAGCAGCGCCACTAAGTTAATCCGCTCGGTGGTGCGGTTTTGCCCAAGGTTCTCCATATCCACCCTCTTTGGTGTGTGCTGGGGTTAGGTGCTAAAGGCGAGAGGCTGAGTTGAGACTAAGAGTTGAGACTAAAAGCCAGACTGCATTCATTCAGGATTGCCGAACTTGCGAGACTTTTCTATACGCGCTCTGCGACGCGAACAATCCAACCCTCTGCAAGGGCTGGTGTGAGCCTTTGAGGATGCTAAATGAGGATGCTCAAACGGTAAAAACTGAAGGTTTTACGGTTTGGCTTGGCGTTCGGTGCTAAATTCGGTTTAACCCAATGGCTTTCTTTTGGCTCTCTTTACTAATTCCCTGATTCGCTTCAAAAATCGAGATTCGGTCTGCGATTGATTTGGTTGGATTTCGTCTGGCTTTGATGGTCAGGGGTAGACGCTGGGATAAAGCCGTGCCTGAAGGCCGGGCGATCGCCCCTAGTAGTTTTCTATTCCCCAAAAGCCTTCATTTCGCAACAGCAGTGCCGTTAAAGCTGCTTTTTCAGTAAAAATGCGTGAATGCGGTAGATGAAGTTCTGTATTTACCCAAAGTTGCAGCGAGACTGTCTCTGGGCTTAATTTTAGAGTGCCCGAAATCTCAGTATTCTCGACTAAGGATCAGAATTTTTAACGCAAAGCATACGCAAGCTTCAAATTAGAACTCGTTGAAAGTGTGGAAATGTGGCAGTTTTCTGGCGATCGCCAACTGATTTGGGGCGATCGCACCTATCTGATGGGCGTGTTAAACGTTACGCCCGATAGCTTTAGCGATGGCGGCCAGTTTGACCAGTTGGACTCTGCGCTCCAGCAAGCCCATCGGCTGGCAAAAGACGGTGCAGACGTGCTGGATATTGGCGGCCAGTCCACCCGTCCCCAGGCCGAAGATGTGGCGCTGGAGGAAGAGTTGCGCCGGGTGATTCCGGTGATCCAGGCACTTCGCCAGGGGGCTGCCGATTTTGCGCCGCTGGATACGCTGATTTCCGTTGATACGACCAAGTCCGCCGTGGCCAGAGCGGCGATCGCTGCCGGAGCCAATATTGTCAACGATATTTCGGGAGCGACCTTTGATGACGCAATGCTGCCCACCGTTGCTGAACTGGGCGTGCCCATTGTGCTGATGCATATTCGCGGCACGCCCAAAACCATGCAGCAGTTAACCGATTATAAGGACGTGGTGCAGGAAGTCTACGACTTTTTGGCGAGGCGCGTCGAGATGGCGATCGCCCACGGCATTCCCCACCAGCACATCGCCATCGACCCCGGCATTGGCTTTGCCAAGACCGCCGCCCAAAGCCTGGAACTGTTGCGCCAGATCGAGGCCTTCAAGCCCCTCGGCTGCCCCATCCTGATCGGCCCGTCCCGCAAGAGCTTCATTGGGCATATCCTCAACCAGCCTGATCCGAAGCGGCGAATCTGGGGCACGGCGGCGGCCTGCGCGATGGCGATCGCCCACGGAGCCGATATCCTGCGCGTCCACGATGTGGCTGAGATGTGGGATGTGTGCCGCGTGGCGGATGCGATTGGGCGGGGAGTGTGAAGGTTAGAGTGCCAGAGCGGCACAAGGTGAGATAGCGTGATAGAAATAGCGTGATAGAACACTCATACTCCAGTTCTCCAAATGCCTCGATTTCTCCACATCGCCGATATTCACCTGGGCTTCGACCGCTACGACAACAAAGTGCGGACGCAGGATTTCTTCTACACGCTGATGGATGTGGTCGAACGGTATGCGATTCGCGAAGCGCTCCCTTCGGGCATTGCCCCCCAGGTAGACTTTGTGCTGATTGCGGGCGATCTTTTCGAGCATCGCAACCTCCAGCCGCACATCTTGAACCAGGCACAGGCAGTGCTATCCCTCCTCAAAGACGCAGGCATCCCCGTTTTGGCCATCGAGGGCAACCACGACAACCGACCCTACGGCGTGAATACAAGCTGGCTGCGCTATCTGTCAGATTGGGAAATGCTGTACCTGCTGGAGCCGGGGGACGTGGCGCAGGGCGAACCGTTCTATTCTCCCTGGGATGCAGAGAGGAAGCGCGGCGGCTACATCGACCTGCCCTGCGGCGTGCGGGTGCTGGGGTCAAGCTGGTATGGCTCGACGGCTCCCAAGGCGATTGAGCAAATTGCCGCTTCTATTGGGGAATTGCCGCCTGCGCCAGGGCCGACGGTGCTGCTGTTTCACCACGGGCTGGAGGGGCAGATTGCTCGCTATCAGGGGGCGCTGCGCTATAGCGATCTGCTGCCGCTGAAGCAGGCGGGCGTAGACTATCTGGCGCTGGGGCATATTCACAAAAATTACGAGATAGAGGGCTGGGTGTTTAACCCTGGCTCCCTGGAAGCCAACAGCATAGACGAAGCCCGGTTTGAGCGGGGCGCGTATGTGGTAGACATTGACCCAGACGGCATCCGGGCAGAACTGAAGCGCGACTATCGCCAGCGGCCAATTGTGCGGCTCAGGCAGTCCCTGCGCGGCTCGGAAACGGTGGAGGAGGTGGAACAAACGGCGATCGCCCTGGTTCAGCAGGCTATCTCCTTGGGACAACTCCAGCCCGATGCACAGCCAATTGTCGAACTGCGGCTGGAGGGTGAGGTCGGGTTTGAGCGGACGGAGCTAGACGTGCGATCGCTCCAGCAACAGCTCCAGTCCCTCAGCAACGCGCTGATCTTCCTGCTGAAATTCGAGGCAGACGTGCTGACGTTTGCCTCCCCTCTGGGGGAAGAGGCCAGCCGCGACCAGGTGGAACGGGAGGTGTTTCTCGACCTGCTGACCGCCAACAGCGCCTACAAAAACCGCGCCCCCGCGCTAGCCCAAGGCCTGATCGACCTGAAAAATCGCCAGCTTGAAGGGCGGCCAGAGCCAGATCTGTATGAGCTAGTGCAATCCTTGCTGACGAGCGAGAGCAGCGAGCGTAGGGATTAAGAGTGGCGGAGTGTGGGAGGAATCGGGTGTTTTTGGGGTGGTGCAGACCGTTGAGCCATATTGCGCCGCAATGCTGAATTGCACCGCAATGCTGATAATGCTGAGGTCAAGCTCTACCCCCATCACACCGCCATTTGCCCCAATTGCGCTAGTCTAGCCATTGCAAAAGCTGGGCCCGACACGGTTCAAATACAGACGAGACGTGTGAATCTCTCTGCACCCCCAAAGCTCCAGCCTCAAGCTCCACTCCCAGGCCCCAACCCCCGATCCCGATTTATTGACACTCGGTATGACTCGAAACAAACGCACGCGCTCCTTTGCGGCTTTTCTGGCCTCCCTGGTCGGATTCACGACCCTGGCCCCGGCGGCATCTGCCCAAGCTCCAGTGTCCGCCAATCGCCCCGCCCCTAGCGAAACCGTGGACTGCGAAATTCTGGTCGTCGGCGGCGGGCTGGCAGGCGTGGCTACCTCCTACGAGGCGCTGCTGGCCGGGCGCACCGTCTGCATGACGGAACTCACCGACTGGATGGGCGGACAGATCACCTCCCAGGGCACGTCGGCGCTGGATGAGGCGCGGCGGCAGCGGCAGTTGCTCTACTATTCCAAGGGGTATCTAGAACTGCGCGATCGCATTCAAAAGAAATATCGCAGGCTCAGCCCTGGCGACTGCTGGGTGAGCGTTTCCTGCTTTTTGCCCCGCGATGCCGAAAAGATTCTGGAAGACATGCTGCGGGACGCGGCGCGAAAGGGACGAGGCCGGCTCAAGTGGTTTCCCTCGACCGTGATTAAGGAACTGGACTACACCGCCGACGGCAAGCAGATCGCCGCCGCTACTGCCATCCAGCACAGCCCTGCCCCCAACACGCCGCCCCTGAATACGGAGCCGCTGTCGCAAATCATCGAAGATGCCTACCGCTACGAAAATTCCAGCCGTTTGAATAAGAAGGTGATCCGCTTCGTGCCCAAGGCGCGGCGACAGCCCGGTGTGGCGGATTGGTACGTGGTGGAGGCGACGGAAACCGGAGAGCTAATTGCCCTAGCGGACGTGCCCTATCGGCTGGGCCTTGATCCGCGATCGCACCTCAACCCGTCCCTCCCCACCACCAATGGCGACCCCTACTGCACCCAGGGCTTTACCTACACCTTCGCGATGGAGCGCACGGCAGAACCCCAGCCCCAGCAAAAGCCGCCTTTCTATGAGCGCTACGAACCCTATTACGGCTATGACCCCAACCCGCGCCTGGCCGACATTGACGTGGTGTTTACCTATCGCCGCATCTGGAGTCCAGAGCCTCGTTCCACCGAGCGCGTGTTTGGCGTGTCGCGCCCCAAACCAGGCGATATTTCGATGCAGAACTGGGTCTGGGGCAACGACTATCGCCCCGGCACCTCCCGCGACAATTTGATCTATACCCGCCAGCAGTTGCAGGAGCGGGGACAGCTTGCTGCCGGTGGCTGGCTAGGCGGGCTGCGGACGGAAACCCTGGCGGCGGGCGAAGAACTGGCCCTGGGCTACTACTACTGGTTCACGATGGGCACGACGGATTCGCAACTGGGGGATGGGGTGAAAAAGCCTGCACCCAATCACCGCTTGCTGGCAGGGCTAGAGTCGCCAATGGGCACGGTTCACGGTCTGTCGAAATATCCCTACATCCGCGAAGGACGGCGCATTATCGGTCGCCCCACCTACGGCTACCGCAACGGCTTTAGCATGAACGAGTTGGACATCTCTAAGGCTGACTTCCGCGCCGATTTTTACCGCCAAAATCTGTCGCCAGAGATGTATCGCAACCTGTGGATTGCGCTGGCGGGGCTGGAAACTGTGTCGGCGATCGCCAAAAACACGCCCCCCGACCAGATTCAGCGCCGCACCCGCTCGACGATTTACCCCGACGCGGTGGGCATTGCCCAATACGCCATTGACTTTCACCCCTGCATGGCCTATTCTCCACCCGAAGCACCGGGAAACATCGAGCGACCGGGCACGCGCCAGGGCCACGGGCAGGCCTATCCGGGGCAAATCCCGCTGCAAGCGATGATTCCCCAAAAGCTGGATAATTTACTGGTCGCGGGCAAGAGCATCGCCACCAGTACGATGGTCGCTGCTGCCTACCGGGTTCATTCCTTTGAGTGGTCTGTTGGCGCGGCTGCGGGTACGACGGCCGCCTTTGCCCTGCGGGAAAACGTCCCGCCCTACCAACTGGTAGACGACCTGCCCCGCCGCGAACCCCAGCTTGAGCAACTCCAGCGCCTCCTCGTCCGCAACGGCAACCCGATCGAGTTTCCCGACACGTCGATCTTCAACCTCGACTGGGCTGATTGGGCCCCGTGGTAAGGGAGGGCGGAAAAGAAGAACGAAGAACGAAAAACGAAGAACGAAGAACGAAGAACGAAGAGTGAAACTTTTTCTCTTTTCTCTCTTCACTCTTCTTTCTTTCCTTTTCTCTCTTTCCTTTTGCCTATGCTTCCTCCCTTGGTCCTTGCTTCTGCCTCTCCTGCCCGACGGCGACTGCTGCAACTGGCGGGGATTGAGCCGATTGTCTATCCCAGCGCTTTTGATGAGGCGCAGGTGCGGGAGCCAAATGCCAGCGTGCTGGTGCAAAAGCTGGCGGAGGGCAAGGCACGGGCAGTTGCGCCCAAGTTTCCCGATGCGCTGGTGCTGGGCTGCGACTCGGTGCTGGCGCTGAACGGCGAGATCCACGGCAAGCCCGCCCACGCAGAGGAGGCGATCGCCCGCTGGAAACAGATGCGGGGGCGCGTCGGCGAGCTATATACCGGGCACGCGCTGATCGACGGGACGCAGGGCAAGATGCTGGTGCGGTGCGGCATGACGCAGGTACAGTTTGCCAATGTGAGCGATCGCCAGATTGAAGCCTACGTTGCCACGGGAGAGCCGATGAACTGCGCCGGATGCTTTGCGCTGGAGGGTCGGGGCGGGCTATTTGTGGAACAACTGATGGGCTGCCACAGCAACGTCATCGGTCTCAGCCTGCCGCTGCTGCGCCAGATGATCGCCGAGTTGGGCTACGACGTGACGGGCTATTGGTCTGGAGGCTGAAGGATGGCGCTTGCTGTAGTTTCATGGCGAGGTGAATCCGATGGACGAAACTGGAACTTGTGCAACACGGCAGATCGTCGGCATACTTCAGCAGCCAGTCCCCTGTCGCACTCACCTGCCCCTCATTCCACCCCCTTATAGTCCATCCCCTTATATTGAAGACAGCCCACCCTACCCTGGTGCATCCGCCAGACCGGATGATTTTGCATGAACCTTGCCAAGCTCTTTGCGTCCAAGCGATTTCGTCAACTGCTGGTGCTCCTGGCGGCGGGCGGATTGACCACCATGACGGGTAGCGTCGTTACGCCTGTATTTCCAGAAATTGTGCGAGATTTGCAGCTCGATCGCTCCTGGGCAGGCATGTTGACCAGTACTCACGCCCTGACGACGGCGCTGTTTACGCCCGTGTTTGGCATTTTGGCTGATCGGGTGGGCAAGCGGACGGTGATGCTGCCTGCGCTGCTGTGCTATGCGCTGTTTGGGGTGGCGACGATTTTCATGACGACGCTGCCGACGCTGCTGCTAATGCGGGGGCTGATCGGCGCGGCCAGCGGGGCGGTGGCGGCGGCTACGATTGGGCTGCTGGGCACGATGTATGAAGGCGACGAGCGATCGCGCATTTTGGGCTTTGCCACCAGCGCCATGACCACGGCGGCGATTATCTTTCCGCTGCTGGGCGGCTGGGTCGGGCGAAACCAGTGGCAGCACGCTTTTTATCTCTACCTGCTGGGGATTCCGCTGATGGCGATCGCCGCGCTGGTGTTTCGGGAGGAACCTCGCAATACAAGCGGTGCGGGCTTGTCTGATACGGGTGGGCTGTTGCCCGTGGTGCGCCAGCCGTCGGTGCTGATGATTTACTTTTTTTTGGCGGCGGCGGCATTGGTGATGCAAGCCACCGTGGCCTATGCGCCGATTTACCTGAAAGAAACCATCGGCGCAGACCCGGCGCTCAACGGCGTGGTGCTGGGTCTGCGGGCGGCGGGGGCGGCGGTGAGTTCGGCGGTGCTGGCCAGTCGGCTGGCGCGACGGTTGAACAATCGACGGGGGGCGATCGCCCTTGGCTTTTGTCTGATGGGGCTGACCATTGCCACAATTCCGTCGCTCACGCAGATTTTTGTCATCCTTCCCGTTGCGGCCCTGTTTGGCGCGGGTTTCGGCATCATTACGCCAAATCTCTACGATTTACTCGCCGATCAGGCTCCGGCAGAGCTACGGGCCAGCGTCCTGGCCATTGGTACGGGGTTCAACTCGCTGGGCCTGTTTTCAGCCCCCCTGCTGCTGGGCCCCATTTGGAAAAACGTTGGACTCCCGTCTGTGTTTTACCTGGCGGCGGCGATCGCCCTGCTGGTCAGCCTTCTAAGCCTCCGCCGAGAGCGCAAATTGGGAACTAGGGGCTAAGAGCTAATTTATGAAGCAAATCTTAAGAAGCCTGAAACTCTTGGCATGTGTGGCTTTGAGGTCATGTTTGCCCAGGAAAAGCGGTTTCTCGGAAATCCTTGATTACTTTAGTTTGGACTAACTTTAGTTTGGACTAACTGGCATCACAATAATGCTCAACAGGATGCCATAAAGAATCTGCTCAACCGTTCATAACAGTTGAACTTAAGGAATTGGATACAATCCTGCTCGCAGTTAAGCTGCTGTTGCAACCGGACTGTTCAGGGATTGTTCGGATGTCTTGCGTTTCGAGGCTCGTTTTTTGACCATCGGATAGCAGGGACGAGGAGTTGGCTTGTGCCCCTTGCCTCGTCCTGGCGATTTACCACGAGGTTTAGGCGCAGGAGCAGGGGTGCCAATCACTGCCAAAATGCCTGCAAACGCTTGTGCGACCCGACCCGGAGTCAACGTTTCTTGCGGTGCCTGCCAGGGCAAGGGGTGGTCAGTACAGTCCTTTCGCGCTAACCACAACTGCCAACTGAGCAACGGCATCAGGCTGCTCCACTGTTCGGTTGCCGATACAGAACTGAACTGGGGATGTGTCCAATATAGCCTCTGCTTGGCAAAGCGATACCAGTGTTCAATGGCAAAGCGACGGAGGTAGTGCAACCACAGGGTTTCTAACGGAGGCATCTGCTCACCCAGCCAAACTAACCACAAAGGAGCCAAGCGTCGCGTGCTGCTCTGTGTCTCCAGCACCTCCACGCGCAACACTTCCATTGCCCGTTTGGGGGATTTGCGGAAATGGTATGCACTCCAACGACTGACCCGCACTCGTCCCCAGTTGGGATCATCGACTTCAACGGTTTCGACCGGGACACTCCAAGTGTCAGGGTCATTGAGTTTCATCTTATGTCCATGCTTGGCAGGTGCGCCTCGCCCTCGATACGCTGGGGGCGCGCCATAGACACATCGATTGGATGTAACCCGCAGCAGCAAGTCTGCCTCAATCCCTGCCGTTTGGTTGACAAAACTGGCATTGCCGTACCCTCGGTCGTAGATCGCCAACGGACGCACCGCTAACTGCCGAGTCACTTGTTTGAGTTGGAATGCCGCTTTACTGGCGGGTGTTTCAAAGCTGGTGATGCGCTCATGCCGCAATGGTAATGCCCAACTGCCCCTGTCTTCAGCAATCCAGGCTAAGGTACTGTAGTTTTGTCCGGCTATCGGGGCATGTCCTGTTCTGCCTGATAAGGTGCGGTCTTTCAAACGCCTGGCAGCAGGACGGTTCCACCGACTCGCATCACCTGCCAACAACGGTTGCTGCTGAGTCGGTATCTGCTGCACCAACAGCTTCAGCACCTTTGATCGGGGTAGGCGGCTATCGCGCAACGCTTCATAGGTGCTCGACCACTGGCGACGAAAGACAGGACTCTGCGATAGCCTCACAAACGACACGATGCACGCACTCACTAACACGGCATCCATCAGATCAAACAGGGCATCTCTGGCGTTTCCCAAGCTGGCATACAACGTTTGGCGAAATTGCTGAAGTTCGTTGAAAATCATGGGGTCAATGTTGGTTGTACTTCATTGACCTTACGGCAGTCGGTGCTTCTCATTGACTGCCTTCCTCTTCACCATTAGTCCAAACTAAAGACAGCATCCAGCAGAGGTGCATATGGACGCAAGAAAATGGGCTTGGGGAGGATCGACCAACGCTGACCTAGGCCCCAAGATAAAGCATCAGGAGAGTGGACGCTTGGTACTGCAAAGCCCAAGGTGGGAACCGATGGTTGCAGTCTTCATGTCAATGTTTGTACTTACTGCTCTCTTTTTTGGGGGCAGCAGTCGGCTAACGTGCGATCGCCCCACATTTTCGACAACGCACTGTCAAGTTACGCGCTTCTTTGGGCCAGGGCTGATTCCCTTGAGAAGCCTTGAACTAGGTTCCTTAACGGACGTGCAGGTCGTTCGTGAATTCCAGCATTCTGATAGCTGCGAATATTTGGTTTACGATGTTCAACTCACGGGCACAAAAACTACGACTCGACTGAGGCTGCACAATAATCGAGATATTGAACGGGCCCAGCAGATTGCTGACAATCTTCAGCGATTTCTCGCGAATCCTGCCCGTTCTGAGATTGCTGTAGATACCATCAATGTACTCGACGACTGGGCCCTCACGTCGATGTCTGTCGGAGGTCTGATAGCAATCAGGGCCTTGTTGCGTCGCAAGGGCTTTCGCTTCGAGTTTGACCGTTTGGCAGGTACGCTGCAAATCTCAAATCTTTGGGGCTGATGGCCGCCTCAAGCGGCAGATTTCTTTGAGAGAGATTCAGTCCATCGTGATTGAGCAATCCACTTTGGAAGGCCAGGCCGTGGCTCGAATTGTGTTTGTGATGCAGTCGGGCGATCGCCTTCCGCTCATACATACCTACAGTGCTGGTGTACCCGGCAAACAAGCGGTAGCCGAGGCGATTCGCGAGTTCTTAGAGTTGCCGCCAGTAGAGATGGAAGGTGGACTAGCTGCAAGAATTTGATCGTCGGCCCACCGTGCCTAGTAATCACTAATAATCACTAATAATCATACGGATTCTGGGGTTCCTCAATCGGGGTCAAGGACGTAGCCTGAATGACCAGTTGGCGCTGACCGTCGAGGGTTTCTGTCGCCATGTCACCGTCTACGCGGAGCCACTGGTCTTGTTCGTAGGCAGTGCGATCGCCCTTAATCCGCACGGGCAGCCCAACTGGATATACGTCTGCGGCGCAGCAGGTAATCACAAAGCGGGTGATGGTGAAATAGTTGCTGGGCAGGTTTGGCGAATGGATAACGAACCCCTCGACCGAAGCTTTTTGTCCGGTGTAGGCATCGGGTTCGGGGTAGACATTTAGCAGGCGCACCCAGTCGATTAGCGAGCGGTCTTCGGGGCGGGTGTTGGTGCGGAAGGACTGGGGCTGCGATCGCGTTAGGGTGAGCGTATCCGCGACGCCGCGCTCGATGGCGACCTGGCTGGCAAAGGCGCGGGGCGTAAACTGGAGACCAAACAGGGCGATCGCCAGCAGCAGGGCGCTACTCCATCCAGGCGGCAGCAGGTTTGCATGGGACTCTGAGGGCTGGGTAATGGCGATGCCGCGTCGCGCCAGCCGCAGCGCCTCCCAAAGTTTGGCAACGCCCAACCCCAACAGCGCAAACCCAGCGGTGATCGCCAGCCAGACATAATCTGGATGCAGCAGAATGTTGATCCGCCCGGTTAGCCAAAAGCGCAGCATCAGCCCGCCCCACGCTAGCAGCATGACTGCATCCAGCCAGATTAGCCAAAGCCCTGTCCGATTTTTACGAGTCTGGTTGCCTCTTCTGCTTGCCATCACTCCGTCACTCTGTCACTCTGTCACCCTGTCAGTCCGTCACCCTGTCACCCTGTCACCCTGTCACCCTGTCACCCTGTCAGTCCGTCACCCGACCTCACGTTCTAGCTGATATCTACTGGTATCTAGCTGATAGTATCTAGCTGATATATAGATTAATCAGCAAGCAAAACAAAAACGTGAGCTGACCCGCCAGAATAAACAAATAGGCGATCGCCCGACCGCGAAACATCGACAGCAGCAGCGCAATGTTTTTCAGGTCGATCATTGGGCCAAACACCAGGAACGCCAGCAATGCGCCGCTGGTAAAAGTAGAGGCAAAGGACAGGGCAAAAAACGAATCCACTGTCGAGCAAATCGACACAATCCACGCCAGCAGCATCATCGCCAAAATCGACGTGACCGGGCCCTGCCCCAGCCCAATCACCCACTCGCGCGGCACAAAGACTTGAACGATTGCGGCGATCGCCGTTCCCAAAATCAGCACACCGCCCAACTCGCGCATCTCCTGCACAATGTTATTCACCAAAAGCCACAGCTTGTCCGACAGCGGCTTGGTGAGGACGGGATTGATGGCGATCGCCGACGAAGACAGCGACCCATCGGGGCGAATGGGCTGATCCGCCTGCCCCAGCCAATAGGTTCCTGACTGCAACAGGGACGACTCACCCGAAGGCTTTGTAGCCGCCCCGCGCACCGCTGGCATGGCCCGCGCCACTCCCGGTTGCATCAGCGGTCGCAGGTCTGCCTGAGCGCTAAACACCCAGCCCACAATTACTGCCACCACCAGCGACAGCCCCACCCGCAAAAACACAATCTCCGGCTGATCCCGAAAGGCAATCCACGTTGCCCAAAACACCACCGGATTCACCGTGGGAGCCGCCAGCAAGAAGCCCACCGCCATCGACGCGGGCGCACCCTGCACAATCAGCCGCCGCGCCACAGGCACATTGCCGCACTCGCACACGGGAAACAGGAAGCCAATGCCGCCGCCAATCATCGCCGCCAGCAGCGGATGTTTGGGCACTGCCGCAATCAGCCGCCGCTCATCAACGAATAGCAGCAGCACGCTCGAAAACAGCACGCCCAGCAGCAAAAAGGGCATCGCCTCCACTAGCAGGCTGAAAAACAGCGTCAGCGCATTATTCAATCGATCCATGCGGTCTAGCCTAATCCTTCGGTCTAGCGATCCCCGATTGGGTCTGAGAGGCTATTCTACACCGTCCTATCGCAGACGGGTTTTTCAAAAGGCGGGTTTCCGCCCAAAAAGCGAGGCTTTTGCAGGATCAATCGCGGGGGAAAACTAGCCCAATCCCCCACCGGAATCGCGATAAGGTTGAGTGGGATGAGTGGTGTTGCCATCGCCACAACCCTCAGCGTTATCCGTTTTCCTGATTCATTCTCCCAATCCATCCTTCCGACCCGGCAGCCCGACCCGGCAGCCCGACTCAGCAGCCCGACAGGTATTCCAAACGTTCTAATTTCAGACGGCATTTCAGCCAGCTTTCTGCTCTTGCTCTTATTCCTGAAACCCTACTTTCCAATCCTCTGACCCCCAACTATGGCTTCCCATTCTGAAACCAATAAAGCTGAGCGGGAACGGGCGATCGCCAACTCCCTGCCCGTCGAGATTCGGGACATGGACATCGACGACCTCGCCCCGGTGTTTCATCTGGGGGAAAGCCTGTTTACCAGCGACCTCTATCCCTACCTTTATCGCACCTGGGACGAGTGGGAAGTGATTGGGCAATACAATACAGACCCAGAATATTGCCTGGTCGCAGAGATTGAAGGCGAATTGGCAGGCTTTGTGCTGGGCACTATTATCAGCAAGGCATCCTGGGTCTATGGCTATATTATCTGGCTAGGAGTCAGTCCCAAGTTTCAGCGGCGCGGCGTGGCGGATAAGCTCGTAGACAAAATCGTCGAGCGCATGATTGAAGAAGGCGCTCGGTTCATGCTGGTGGATACCGATCCAGCCAACGAACCTGCGATCAAGTTCTTTCGGCGCAAGGGGTTTGGCAATCCGCGTCGCCACGTTTACCTGTCGATGAATTTAAGCAAGCACGAAATCTACGGCCGCCTAATCGCCTACGAGCGGGACAAGGCTAGCCGGGTGCGTCATCACCGTCCCAAGCGACCCTGATCAAGTGACCCTGTTCCCCTGCTGCCGTCTAAGCCGTTCAAGCTGTTTAATCTGTTTAATCTGTCGCCATGGGAGCGCGATCGCCCACGCGATCCCTCTCAACTTGGCATGGCAACTTTGCGCGACAGCCAACATCTACACAGGGACTTCAAGACAGGGACTTCAAGACAGGGACTTCAAGCTTCTCATGCTCCCCTCTTCCCGACTTGGGAGAAGCGGTTGGGGGATCAGGGCAGATTGAAAGTTGCACATCGCATCAACATTTAGCAAACAGAGCGATCGCCCACCCAGTCGCGACCCACTCGGCATGAGTATCTAGCATCGCCACTCAGCAGGGCGATACACATTGTGACTTTAGTTTGGACTAACTGGCATCACAATAATGCTCAACAGGATGCCATAAAGAATCTGCTCAACCGTTCATAACAGTTGAACTTAAGGAATTGGATACAATCCTGCTCGCAGTTAAGCTGCTGTTGCAACCGGACTGTTCAGGGATTGTTCGGATGTCTTGCGTTTCGAGGCTCGTTTTTTGACCATCGGATAGCAGGGACGAGGAGTTGGCTTGTGCCCCTTGCCTCGTCCTGGCGATTTACCACGAGGTTTAGGCGCAGGAGCAGGGGTGCCAATCGCTGCCAAAATGCCTGCAAACGCTTGTGCGACCCGACCCGGAGTCAACGTTTCTTGCGGTGCCTGCCAGGGCAAGGGGTGGTCAGTACAGTCCTTTCGCGCTAACCACAACTGCCAACTGAGCAACGGCATCAGGCTGCTCCACTGTTCGGTTGCCGATACAGAACTGAACTGGGGATGTGTCCAATATAGCCTCTGCTTGGCAAAGCGATACCAGTGTTCAATGGCAAAGCGACGGAGGTAGTGCAACCACAGGGTTTCTAACGGAGGCATCTGCTCACCCAGCCAAACTAACCACAAAGGAGCCAAGCGTCGCGTGCTGCTCTGTGTCTCCAGCACCTCCACGCGCAACACTTCCATTGCCCGTTTGGGGGATTTGCGGAAATGGTATGCACTCCAACGACTGACCCGCACTCGTCCCCAGTTGGGATCATCGACTTCAACGGTTTCGACCGGGACACTCCAAGTGTCAGGGTCATTGAGTTTCATCTTATGTCCATGCTTGGCAGGTGCGCCTCGCCCTCGATACGCTGGGGGCGCGCCATAGACACATCGATTGGATGTAACCCGCAGCAGCAAGTCTGCCTCAATCCCTGCCGTTTGGTTGACAAAACTGGCATTGCCGTACCCTCGGTCGTAGATCGCCAACGGACGCACCGCTAACTGCCGAGTCACTTGTTTGAGTTGGAATGCCGCTTTACTGGCGGGTGTTTCAAAGCTGGTGATGCGCTCATGCCGCAATGGTAATGCCCAACTGCCCCTGTCTTCAGCAATCCAGGCTAAGGTACTGTAGTTTTGTCCGGCTATCGGGGCATGTCCTGTTCTGCCTGATAAGGTGCGGTCTTTCAAACGCCTGGCAGCAGGACGGTTCCACCGACTCGCATCACCTGCCAACAACGGTTGCTGCTGAGTCGGTATCTGCTGCACCAACAGCTTCAGCACCTTTGATCGGGGTAGGCGGCTATCGCGCAACGCTTCATAGGTGCTCGACCACTGGCGACGAAAGACAGGACTCTGCGATAGCCTCACAAACGACACGATGCACGCACTCACTAACACGGCATCCATCAGATCAAACAGGGCATCTCTGGCGTTTCCCAAGCTGGCATACAACGTTTGGCGAAATTGCTGAAGTTCGTTGAAAATCATGGGGTCAATGTTGGTTGTACTTCATTGACCTTACGGCAGTCGGTGCTTCTCATTGACTGCCTTCCTCTTCACCATTAGTCCAAACTAAAGTTGTGAAGAAGTATTGTTTTTTCTGATAAAACGCAATTCTGTATTTTTAGATACAGAATTTATTGCTATGATTAAACAAGAAGCGTCAAGATTCCATCACTTAACACCAGAAGGATTTCACTATGTCTACTCAAGATCAAGCCCGCGCCCTGATGATGCGCCACCACCACAACATCAAGAATCGCCAGCAATCGATGCTCAGCCGGGCCGCCGCCGAAATCGGGCTGCCTGCGGAAGCACCCACCCTCTGGAACCATGTCCAGGGCAAGCCCCACCCATCTTTTGTGCAGAGCTATGACCGCAGCGGCTCGACCATGAGCTAGGTTGCCGGGATAAATAGCTCCGCGACACCGTTAGAACTGGAATGGTTAGAACAGCAATTCGGAACCGGAATTCGGTTTTACACGTAGTTTGAAAGCGTGGGCGATCGCCCAATCCACCCTTTTTCTCCGCTCCGTCGGGGAGGTATCGACACCGATGCCTCCCTGAATTTTTTTGAATTTTTTTTACAGACCACGCGAGTTTTTTGCAGACCAAGCCTCATGCCTCACCTAAGCAAAGCCCAGTCGCTTGAACCGACGGCGTTGGGCTTGGGGCTGGGCAGCAGCGGCTTCCAGGCGTTCCTGGCGCTCCAGTTCTGGCAATTTCAGCACGACTCCAGCAAAAAACCAGTAGTAAACCGCCACTGGATCAACGTCGAGGGGATAGTAGTAGGTGTTGTAGCTAATGAACAGCACGAATAGCCACAGCGCTGCGCCATAGCTCCGCAACGTGCGATCGCGCATGGAGCGGTAGGCCAAAAAGGTCAGCGCCGTCAGCATCGTCACCAGCGCCAAAAACGCCAGCGTCCCCAGCATTCCAATTTCATACAGCAGCTTGGGATAATACGTTTCGATTAGCTCAGTGTCGCCCAGCGTGCGGGCGGCGTTGGTGGCTCGACCTAGCCCGTTGCCCAAGAAGTTTTGATGATTCAGCGACCACTGAAACTGTTCCAAAATAAACAGATGCGGTGGCGAGGCTTCCCAGCGACTTTGCAGGCTCTCGAATCGCCGGGATAGGATGTCGGGGTTTCGCAGGGCGGCGTAGCCCAGCACCAAGCCAAGGATGGCCGCACCTGGGATAAAGCGCCTCAGGTTCACCACCTGCCCCGTCAACACCAGCAGCGTCACGAACACGCTGGGCACCAGAATCAGCGCCACTCGCTGCCCCGATAGCACCGCCATGATGAAGACTGACGCAAGAGAAATCAGCCCTGTCGTGCGCCATTGCGCCCTGGGGTCGCTAAATGCCGTCGCAAATGCCAGAAATGCGGCAGAAATCAGGAACCAGCCCCATTGCCAGGGCGCAACAAAGGTTCCAGGCAAGCGAATCTGATTGTGTTGGGGCGTATAGAGCAACGACCCACCCACAAAGCAGCGGGCATTGAGGGAAGCGCGGTAGAGGTCTGGCCCTTGGGCAAAGCGTGTGCCAGCGCAGTACCCGGTTTTGAGCAGGACATACTGGATAAACGCGAGGGCGCAGCAGGTGAGGATGATGATAACCGTGAGCCGCATCAGGAATAGCAAATCGCGGCGATCGCGCAGCAGATAGTATGCACACACCACCAGCGGCATATAGCCCATTAGCACCTTTAGTCCTAAAATGCCCATCAAGATAGGCTGCTCTCCAGGCGTGGGGCTAAGCTGCTGCCCTCCGTTCACCACCAGCAGCGTCATCAGACACAGCCCCAGCAAAATGCCTACGGGCGCAACCATCTGCCGGGGAATCAGCACGGGCAGCTTTTCGCGGCGGCAGTATTGAATTACGCCGAAGAGGGCAGGGATATAGAACCCGTCTTTGGCAAGCTGAAGCAGGGGGCTGCTGCCCAGCGCATAGGTGACAGATCCGCTGAGGGGCATGTAGATCAAAAAGGCCCACAGCGCTTGGCGGGGGTATTTGAACGACAGCGCGGTGCAGAGCGTGCCAATGAAGGTGCCAATGCCCGGACGAACCCCCGCGGCCAGGCCCACGACAAAGCCGACTACCGTCGCAAATAGCGCCGCAAAAATTGTGAAGATGACCAACTCTTGCCGCAGGCGATTGGCTTTACGGCGCTGAGAAAGACGCTGACGCAGGGTGGGTTGGGGCGATTCAACCGCTAGACTTGGGCTGGGCTGGGATTTGGACTTGGGCTTGGTTTTAAGCACGGGGCAGGCAGAGGGCAGGCAGAGGGTGCATCTAGCAGAAGGGCGATCGCGCGATTGATTCGGGAATCGGGGAGACCTGGCTCAAGTTACACACGCCCTACCCGTAAGCGAAGTGTTTAGAGCATTCCAGCATCCGGTTCACCGCATACCTATCGTAGCCGAGCGTCCCGTAGCTCTGTTCCAGCGAGCCGAGCTAGGCATATTGCAGCGCAACGGCGGCATCTGATGGCAACTCAACCCTCAACTCTGCCCAAAGTCGATACTGCTGCGGGGAGGTCGTGATGATGGCGGCGGGGTGATCGGCGCTGGAATACTGGAGAAGCTGGCCGCAACACGAATAGGCGCTGTCTTCCTCGTGTTTCCCAAAGGTTTTGACCAGGCGATACAGCGTATTGCCGTAGCGGATGCCTTCACAGAGGTAGCCGTCCCTATAGAACCGGAACGAGCGGACAGAGCGTTCATTTACAACAGTCGGTATCATGGCTCGTTCTTGCATAAGATGCATTCGGAATTTCAAGATTGCTGGGTTCAGTGTGAAGCCTGCTTTTTGATTGAGAACTTAGTGAAAAAATATACGCTTTGCGCGTAGTTTTACGGAAATCCGCAAACTTCTATAGAATCCAGCAATTTATCCTGGAACCCTGATGGGCAGTCTCTCTATAAAGACTATAAAGACCGCAACGCCTTAGTTGTAGCCCCGGTCGTTTGGTAGCTACAACCGTAAATTCTCGGTGACCGTTGCCCTAATTTTATGAAAATAAAACATTTCCAGGCGGGCTTTTTTTGACAGACATTGCTCAGCGACGACGCGATTTAAAGCTCGGCCCTGGCTGGCGGCTGAAAAAACCACGACGCGGACGGGCGATCGCCCTTTCATTTGGCTCTTCTTCAGATTTGCGCCCCAAGCTGAGCCGGGGAATCAGATCGCGCTGGCTCTTTTGCTCTGGGGGCAGTGGCTTATCCTGTTTGCGGTAGCTGGCGATGAGTGCGCCCGACAGTCCGGCGATCGCCCCCAGCCCAATGCTCAGCGGCACCCAGTAGCCCAGCAGCGCAAAGCCAATGAGAAACACGATCCATAGCTTGATGCCGACAATCACCGGATCATTCTTGCCCATCGCAATGCCTCAAGCGCAATTCCTTCCAATGCCATGAGCCGCAGTCAACGAGAGAGTGCGAATCACGAGAAATCCTACAAGCCTCAACGGTTCTGACTTTCAGCCCCAGCCACCAACCGCTATGCGCCTACTCTCTCCGGAATCAGCCGCTCCAAAATCGTCAGCAGCCGATCGATTTGCTCGTCGCGCTTTTTGGACTGTTCGCGCATTTCTCGAAAGCCTTCGTGCATCTCCCGAAACCCTGCCCTAATCTCGTCAAAGCCCTCTCGCGTAGAAATTTCTGAGCGAGTGATCTCTTCTGTCATCCGTCCAATTGGGTCAGATAGAATCTGCACGCTCTCGGCCAGCGTATCGAGCCGCTGGGTGAGGCGCTGATCCAGCACTTCGATGCGGGTATCTACCGCTGCAACGTGGGAATCGAGGGTGTCTAGCCTTTCAACAATCAGTTCGTTGGTCATAGCGAGTCTTCATCAAAGCGAATCTAAGAGCGCGTCGAGCGGCTGGGTGGTGTCTACTGTTCTAACGTATTCTGCTTCGGTGGGCGTAAAGGGTTCAAAGCTCTGCTTCGCCAGGATTTCTGGAGTGGCATCGGCGATGTCGCCTGTGCGCTGGCTAAGTCGCTTAGCAAGAATTTCTAGGGGAGCCGTGCAGTGGAGAATGTGGAGTGGGATGCCGTGGGCGCTGACCTGGGCGATCGCCCCTTCTCGCAATGCCTGCCGATCGTATTTGGCATCCAGGATTACCGTATAGCCTTCGGCGGCCAGCGTCGTGCCCAAGTGCAGCAGCCGATCGTAGGTCTGTTGGGTCATTTCTGGCGTGTAGAGGTCGTCGCCGCCGCGCTCCGTCAGCGCCACGCCGCCCAGATGTTTCCGCACCGCGTCGGAGCGGATGTACACTGCGCCAAGCTTTTGGGCGATCGCCTTAGCAGTCGTGCTTTTGCCCGATCCCGACAGCCCGCTCATCAGCAGCAGGCGGCCAGTTTTGGGCTGCGTATAGTTCCACGCCAGTTGATAATACAGCGCGGCGGTGTCGTGGGCTTTGCGCTTTTCCTCCTCTGGCACGCCGGGGTCATTCAGTAAAAAGGACGTGACCTTGGCCCGCACGTAGGTCTGGCGGTTAACGTAGATCGGCAGCACCCGCAGCCCGTCCCAGTCGCCCGTCCGCTCTACATACTCGTTTAGAAACACGGTTCGCAGGTCGGGTCGCTGCCGCGCATCCAGATCCATCACAACGTAGGCAATGTCGAACATGACATCGACAAACCGAAACGGCTCGTTGAACTCGATGCAGTCAAACAGCAAAAACTGCTGGTTCCAGTAGGCGATATTCCGGAGGTGCAGGTCGCCGTGGCACTCGCGAATCCAGTTTTGCTGAAGGCGCTCGTCAAATAAATCAGCCTTTTCAGCAAAAAAGCGATCGCAGTAGGCCCGCGTCTCATCGAACTGCTGCTGGGTCTGCGGCCCGCCGATATATTGCGCGGTTTGCGCCCAGTTTTCATCGAAGGCCTGTCGCACGCGCTCGACACGACCGAATTCGCGGATGTAGTCGCTGGTTTCGGTGGCGAGGTGGAAGGTGGCGATCGCCCCCGCCAGGTCTTTTAGCAAGTCCTCCGTCAGTTCGCCCCGCTCATACAAATTGGTCAGCAGGGTGGATTGCGGAAACTGCCGCATCTTCACTGCATATTCCACCACCTCGCCCGGCCCGTCCAAGTGAAAGGTGGGCACGCCCTTGTCCAAGGTTTGGGTAATCGGCAGCACATCCAGATAAATCGCCGCCGCCGCCCGCTGATTCAGCCGCAGTTCCTCTTTACAAAAATGCTTCCGCTTTTCCAGCGTGGAATAGTCCAGGAACCCGAAGTTCAGCGGCTTTTTGACCTTGTAGGCATACTCGCCCGTCAGCAGCACGTAGGAAATATGCGTCTGAATCAACTGCACCGGAGACGCATCCGACGGATAAAAGTCTTCAGGATATTCTGGCGGCTCTCCGGCCACAGTCTGGAGCGGATCGGGCGGCACCGGATGGGGATAGAACTCCGGCTTCAGCATGTGCTGGATCACGGGCGGCAGGGCAGAGTCGGACATGATGGATTGGGGATTAGGAGTTAAGGTATGCCGTTTGCTTTTCACTAGAATAAATGCGCCCGGAAATCTTCCAAGCGCATTTGCAACCGTATTCTGAAACGAATCATGAACTGCGTGCGCCCCTTAGGTTTTTTTGGGCGTTTATTGGGCGGTTTCGACTGCGCCGTTGGTATACAGCAGCGCCCGTTTGGGCCCGTGGATCGGGTCTTCCACGATAATCGTCTGGTCGCGGCTGGCTCCGAGCGACACGATGGCGATCGGCACTTCCATCAGTTCCGCTAGAAACTTAAGGTAATCCAGCGCTTGGCGGGGCAGGTCATCGAGCGATCGACAGTGGGAGGTGTCTTGCTTCCAGCCCGGTAGAGTTTTGTAAATGGGCTGACAGCGGGCAAACACTCGCGCATTCGAGGGAAAGTCGCGCACCTGCTGGCCGTCGATTTCGTAAGCAGTGCAGACTTTGATTTCGTCGAGGTCATCCAGCACATCGAGCTTGGTAATGGCAAGACAGTCTAGCCCGTTGATGCGGACGGCGTAGCGACCAATTACTGCGTCAAACCAGCCGCAGCGGCGTTTGCGCCCGGTCGTGGTGCCGAATTCTGCGCCGCGATCGCACAACGCCTCGCCCACATCTCCCAGCAGTTCGGTCGGAAAGGGTCCTTCGCCCACGCGAGTGGTGTAAGCCTTGGCCACACCAATCACCCGGTCGATGATCGTCGGCCCTACGCCCGCCCCCACACACGCGCCACCCGACACCGGGTTCGACGAGGTGACATAGGGGTAAGTGCCGTGATCTAGATCTAGCAGCGTGCCCTGTGCGCCCTCAAACAAGATATTGCGGCGCTGACGCACGGCCTGACTAATCCGCAGGGAGCTATCCACCACATGGGGGCGCAGCCGCTCGGCATAGCCCAGGTATTCATCGATCACCGCGTTGGGGTCGAGCGGCGGCAGGTTATACAGCTTCTCTAAAATGACGTTTTTGTATTCGATCGTCCAAGTCAACTGGTCGCGCAGTCCCTCTGCGTCCATCAGATCCACCACGCGAATGCCCGTGCGCTCGGACTTGTCGGCGTAGGTGGGGCCAATGCCACGCTTGGTCGTGCCGATCTTGTGGCTGCCGCGCTGCTCTTCGGCGGCGGCATCGATCATGAGGTGATAGGGCATGGTGACGTGGGCCGTCTCAGAAATCAGCAGGTTCTCGCTGGAAACGCCCAGCTTTTCGAGCTGATCCAGTTCACCCAGCAGCACCTTCGGATCAATCACTGTGCCAGAGCCAATGATGCATTCCGTTGTGGGATACAGAATACCCGATGGAATGAGGTGCAGCTTGAAGGTCTGCCCCTGCACAACGACCGTGTGACCCGCATTCACCCCGCCCTGATAGCGCACCACCACGTCGGCGGACTTGCTCAACAGGTCGGTAATCTTCCCTTTTCCTTCGTCGCCCCACTGGGCCCCGATTACTACAACGTTTGCCAAGGGTTTAAATTGCTAGAATTTTCAGAAATACGCAAACTTCCATTATCAACAGCGCGTGTTCCTGGTGTCAATGCTTAGGAGCAAGACACTGCTAGTCTGAGTGGAAATGCCCATTTCTAAAGCTCAACTTGAGAAGAATGCAGTGTGTGGCTTTGAGTGAAATGCAGGCGAGTTAACAACTAGATTGAGAGGTATCTTGTGACGCTATATGCCGAATTGCACCGCCATCTGGGTGGTTCCGTTGTCCCCCGTATTCTCTGGCGCTATTTTCAGCGCAACCAGGCAGACCTGGCAGAACGATTTGCCGACTATGCCGAGTTTGAGGATTTTTATACGCGCCCGCGCAATACGCTGGCGGAATATCTAGAGCTGCATACGCTGGTGGAAAGCGTGCAGACAGAAGACACCCTGCCCTACTTTATCTATCGTCTGATGCGTGGGGCATATGTGTTTGAGAATTTAGCCTATTTGGAATTGCGCTATACGCCGTATTTGCGAACGCCGGAGCATCTCAGCCAGGGCGATCGCATTTCCTTAATGAGCCAAATTGTGGAGGTGGTGGGCCGCGCCAGCCAGATTGTGGAGTATCCCATCGTCACCAGCCAAATTCTCTGTATGCACTCGCGGCTGCCCTACGAGGTAAACCGGGCGATCGTTGATCTGGCGGCGGCGCGGCGCGATGTAGTGTGTGGCGTGGATCTGGCGGGTGGAGATGGGCTGTATGGCGATCGCCTCGGTGAGTTCATCCGGCTATATGACTACGCGCGATCGCTCGGTCTCAACACCACCGGGCACTTGTATGAAACCGAAGAAGGCTGCTATCCCGAACTTTTGCCCTACCTAATGCGGATCGGCCACGGCATCCAGATTCCGCTAAAGCACCCCGAACTGCTGCCCCAGGTGGCCGCCCAGGGGCAATGCCTGGAGGTCTGTCCCACCACATATCTAAAAACAGGCACGCTGCAAGACCTGCATCAGCTCAAGGGGGTATTCGACCGATGTTTTGAGGCGGGGGTGGATATCGCCATCTGCACCGACAACGCGGGACTACATAACGTGCGGCTGCCGTTTGAATATGAAACGCTGCTGACCCACGACATCATTGGCTTTGAGGAGCTAAAAGCCTGCCAGGATGCCGCCTTCCGCCATGCCTTTGCCTGGACTCATCCGCAACGACCAGAGCTAATATTGAGTACCATTTTACGGGCTGATGCAGAGCCATCTGAGGAGTTCCCGCGCTCAGGCAATGGCAACGGACAATTCAATGCTGTCGCGCAAGAGGTAACGGAGTCCTCGCGCTAGCCATTGGTCTGCAAGACTCGCAGCAAAAGCTGGCTGGAGGCAGTAGCAACACCTCCAGCCAGAAACCCCGCATCTACAAAAATCCTTCAAAATTCGCAAAACTGGTTTCAACCGCTCAAGTCTAACCCCTTAAAATTTAAGCAACGCTAAACAACGTTAAATAACGCTCTGGCTCAGGAGTTGATACCAAATGTCACTCACTGCTCAACAGTTAGCTGCTTTGATGCCTGATGCCACTCAATTAGAAAGTGACGAGCCAGAGATGGAGAGTTCACTACACTATGCCCAACTAGCCCTGCTGGTTGCTTGTTTAGAGTGGCTTTGGCGCGATCGCTCTGATTTTTTTATTGGGGCAAACTTGACAATTTATTTCAGCCGGGAGCAGCTCAAAAACAAAGAGTTTCGCGGCCCCGATTTCTTTTTAGTGAAAAACACCGAAAAGCGCCCGCGAAAATCTTGGGTTGTCTGGGAGGAAGGCGGCAGATACCCGGATTTGATTATTGAACTCTTATCGGACTCAACAGCCCAAATCGATCGAAATTTAAAGAAGGAACTCTATCAAAACCGATTTCGCACACCAGAGTATTTCTGGTTTTCTCCTGAGACTTTGGAATTTTCAGGCTATCGCCTAGTTAACCAGCAGTATGAACCGATTGCTGAAACTGATTCGGGCTGGCTGTGGAGTCATACCTTAGGACTCTATTTAGGTATTCAAGCTGGGATGCTGCGCTATTTTACAGAAACAGGTAACCTGGTGCTGTCTCCACAAGAATCGGCACAACGATTGACAGAGCAGCTAAGAGCGTTGGGTGTTGAACCGGACGTATAGCAACGCGAGAATAAGAAAGGGAGGGCTGGTTCGCTCTCCCTTCTACGAATCCCAACTAATTCTCAAACTGACAGGACTTACGCACTTGCGATCAGCTCTTTGGGCTTTGGATGATTTCTCGCAGGCGCAGCCCGATAGAAATCGTCCAACTGCGTAAGTCCTAACTAATTCTCAGAAAAGCACTATGCTTCCCGCTTTAGTGCAGACTCGACCTGTTTAAATTCCAGTTCCAAACGCTCCTTCAGCTTGGCAGGAACAGGACGATTGGGATAGGAGCTATAGTGCCCTGCTAGAGAATTCAGCGCTGTCCGCATGGTAGTAAAGGAACCCAGCTTGAGCAGCGAGTTGTCTCGGCGATATCGGGCTGAGAAGTCGTTGATTAGCTGGCGGGCTTCGGATTGGGCGGCGGCCTTTTCAGGCGTTCCATCGGGCAGTTCTAGTG
The DNA here is from genome assembly GCF_013177315.1 of Thermoleptolyngbya sichuanensis A183. Taxonomy (NCBI): domain Bacteria; kingdom Bacillati; phylum Cyanobacteriota; class Cyanophyceae; order Oculatellales; family Oculatellaceae; genus Thermoleptolyngbya; species Thermoleptolyngbya sichuanensis. Next base: position 776,499 of record NZ_CP053661.1, read on the forward strand.
CGTTCCGCAAGCTACCGATCAGCGCCAGCGTATCTTGCCGATAGTTGCCACTGAGATTTCCCGACGCACTGGAGCAGCCCGTCAATCCAATGACACACACCAGCACTAGGGCGAACAGACGAGTTAGAAAAGTCTTCATAGAACCTCGGCAACTAAAAATCGGCAATTTGGAAAGCGACCGTCGAAATCAAAAACTGAAAAAGCGTCGTTTTTCATCATAACTTGAGTTGGCGATCGCCCCAGCGCAACACGCCAACCCCAGCAACCCTTAGTCCTCAGGTGTTACCCGTCATGCGGTTCACGACGTTTTGCACAATCTGCATTCCGGTGATAGCCTGCCAGCCAAACAGAGCCAGCAGAATCACGTTCAGCGTGATGTGGGCATAGCGGGCCGCATCGTTGCCCTTCTGCATAAACGGGGTCAGTGCAGCAGAGGTGGCAATCATGCCCGTCATGCCCAAGCCCACCAGCAGGTGGGGGTTGACGAACAGCTTGCCGCTGTTGGCATAGGTGGCAGCCATGCCGCCCAGCGTGCCCAGCACCATCGTCGCCAGCAAGATCGAGCCAATCTGGTGATGGCGAATATTGAAACGCCCTTTGAGCAATGCTTTTTTGACCTCGCCCTCGGCAGATCGCGTGCGCCGAAGCTGAACGCCCAGATACATGGCATAGATCGTTAGCCCAAACAAAACCCACATTAGGATCGGATGAACAAACTGGCTGTAAACCTTGAGCGACTGCAAAAGCTCAGGATTCATTACGCTCTCCCTCTCTGCGCCTCAAATCTTAAAAAAATCTAACTGCACTGTAATAAAAATTAGCACAATTAGCATCGTTGGGAAGAGACGAGCAGGATGGACGGGAGGCGGAGGCGGTCAGATCACTTCCGAATCAGATCAGTTCCGAAAAGGATTACCTCCAAAAAACAAGCCTCCCAGCGAGAACTTGCTTGGAGACTTGTTTGCGGATGAAGGACTGGGCGTAGAGCTGGTAACCCTTCTCTCAGGGGGCGATCGCGCTACATGCCCGGCAAGAGCGAGTCCGTTGCATTGGTCGGCTCGGCCTGGGGCTGTTGGCGCAGGATGATGGGCGGCTCGGTGACTAGCCCCACGAGGCGATCGCTCGGAAAGCAGAGAATCGCTTTGCCCTCGGTGATTGGAATCTGGAAAAGGCGCTGAGGGCGGTTTTCGGGTGGCGCAACCAGCGTCTCAAACAGCTCTTGCAGGAGCATGTTGTTGGACTGAATTGTGACCGTTTGCTGCGTGCCGCCATCGAGAAGGATGGTGACGGCGACTTCTTGGGGCAGAGGTGCATCAGAAACCATGCGATTACCTAAATATAGAGTGAATGCTGAACAACAGCTTGAGTGAAAACTTAAAACAGGGGGTTCGTGCAAAACAGCAGCCCGATGGCTGAATCTCGACAAGCCTTCATTTATACTTCCCTCGAAATAAGACGGAAATCGGGAAATTGCTGGAAAGTCGAGCAATGGGCTGCTAATTGTTATGCAGTCTTTACGACTTGAACATCTGGGCGGCGAAGTGCAATCAGGAAGACCTAGTGCAAGAAATGGCGAACGCCCGTGAAAATCATAGCCAATCCCAGCTCGTTTGCGGCCTGAATCGACTCGGCATCGCGCAAACTGCCGCCGGGTTGGGCGATCGCTACGATCCCCGCCGCCGCCGCCTGCCGCACCGAATCGTCAAACGGGAAAAAGCCGTCGCTGGCTAAAATTGCGCCCCTAGCGCGATCGCCCGCCTGCTCCAGCGCCAGCTTCACAGATCCGACCCGATTCATTTGCCCTGCGCCAATGCCCAGCGTGGTGCGCTGATTCGTGACCACAATTGCGTTGGATTTGACGTGTTTGCAGACTGTCCAGGCAAAGCGCAGTTCTGCCCACTGGTCGTCGGTCGGTGCTTTTTCGGTCGCCACTTTCCACTGGCTGATGTCGATCGGACGATCATCGGAGGCTTGAACCAGCAGTCCTCCGGCGATCGCCCTCACCGCCTGCGCTGGGCCTGCGTGCAGGTCGAGCAGCGTCAGCACGCGCACTTTGGACTTTGCTGCTAGGATTTCTGCCGCTGCCGCATCACACCCCGGCGCAACCACGCATTCCAAAAAGGTCTGGGTCAAAGCCGCTGCGGTTTCTACATCGATGGGTCGATTCAGCGCCACAATGCCGCCGAAGGCCGAGGTCGAGTCGGCTTCATAGGCTTTGGTATAGGCCTCCAGCAGCGTATTGCCCAGCGCCACACCGCAGGGATTGGTGTGCTTAATAATCACAGCGGCGGCGGGCGCACCGGGCGCATCGTCAAACTCCGCCACAATCCGCCGCGCCGCCTCCAGATCGACCAGGTTGTTATAGCTCAACTCCTTGCCCTGGAGCTTGGTTGCCTCTGCCCAGCCCGTGGGCGATTCCCCAGTTTGATACCAGGCGGCAGGCTGATGGGGGTTTTCGCCATAGCGCAGCGGTTGCAGCAGGCGACCCGTGATGAAAATCGAAGCTGGATGCTCGCTGCCCGATTCTGCGGCGATGGGTTCGCGGGTTGCCGATTGCGCGGCCAGATAGGTGGCGATCGCCGCGTCATACTTCGCCGTGTGCGAAAACCCCGCCAACGCGCAGGCTCGGCGAAACTCGAACGACACCTGACCATCCCCCCGCCGCAATTCCGTCAGATATTCGTCATACTGGGCTGGATTGCACAGCACGGTGACATGGGCAAAGTTTTTGGCCGAGGCCCGCAGCATTGCCGGGCCGCCGATATCGATCTGCTCCACCGCGTCCGCCAGCGACATACCCGGTTGGGCAATAGTCTGCTCAAAGGGGTAGAGATTCACCACCACCAAGTCAATTGGCTGAATTTGGTTGGTCTCCAGATCAGTCAGGTCTTGGGGAACGTCCCGTCGGGCTAGAATGCCGCCGTGAATGCGGGGATGCAGCGTCTTTACGCGCCCACCCAGGATTTCGGGGGAACCTGTGTAGTCAGAAACTTTGGTGACTGGGATGCCTGCCGCCTTCAGCGCTTCGGCGGTGCCACCGCTACTGATAATGGAAAAATCGAACGTTTCTACGAGCTGGCGGGCAAACGCCACTAGTCCGGTTTTGTCAGAAACGCTCAGAAGAGCTAAACGGGTCATGGCACTCTACTAACTCAAAAACGACTCTAAACCGACTCGAACCTGAATAACGGCGGTATGACGGCTGAAAACTTCTCGCAAGCGCGTCACCATTTCATGAAAACACTTAACCAGTTCGTCTGGCTGACGCACTTGCGTAAAAGGACTACAGGACTGCTAATAAGCTGCGGTTGACGCTTCCTCAGAATACTCAGAGTATATGGAAACAATAGGCTGGGAAACTTATGATTTGTATGATTTGATCGAATTGCGCTTGATTTTGATGGAACTGTGTTCAGGGCGATCGCCGTCTGGAGGTTTAAACCTGGGTTCGCTAAATTCGCACCCTGGCTGAATGGCTCCGCCAAAGCAGGGTCAGCGCCAAACTCCTCTAGTCTTCTAGAGTCGCTGCCCGAAATTACCACGCAAAACTACCACCCGAACTACCACCCAAAACTACCACCCAAAATTACCACTCAAAAAAATTACCACCCAAAACTACCATCCAAAGCCACTATCCAGAGTCCACACGCATCGATCCTGATTTACACGCCTGCTGACTTTCTACCAAGAGGAAGACTGTGTCTCTGAGAGCGATTTCCATTCCGCCTCGCAGCGGCAAATCGCCGGAAGCGCTGCTGGTCATGCTGCATGGCTGGGGAGCCAATGCCCAGGATGTCGCTTCGCTGGCGCTGATGCTGGATTTGCCGACGATGCAACTGCTATTTCCTGATGCGCCGTTTCCCTATCCCTACGGGCCCACAGGTCGCGTTTGGTACGACTTGCCCGATGGCTATTCCTTCGAGAGCGATCCAGAATTTGTCCATCAGCCCAAACTGCGGGAGAGCGCTGCCCAACTGACAGACTGGCTGCGATCGCTCTCGTCGATCACGGGTGTACCGCTAGAAAAAACGCTGCTGGCGGGCTTTTCGCAGGGTGGTGCGATGGCTTTGGAGGTGGGTCTGAGTCTGCCGCTGGCGGGGCTGCTGGTGCTGAGCGGCTATTTGCACGGGCCACCCCAACTGGGGATCGCGCTGCCGCCGCCCGTGCTGATGGTGCATGGTCAGCAAGATTTGGTGGTGCCGATTGGTGCGGCCCGGCGATCGCGCGATGTTCTGCAATCGGCGGGGCTATCGGTGTGGTATCACGAGCTATCAACGGGTCACGAAATTACCCCGGAGGTACTGAAATTGGCGCAAAACTTTACAGAAGAAATACGGTTGTCAGCGAGCCGGAGCGAATAGGATAGGAGATGTAGAGGTCTATGGCTCTCAGCGAAGCCCACGCAGGCAGCGAAGCCTGCGGAGGTATGAATGGGAGTCTGCTCTGGAGAATTGCTTTCTAAAGGGTTCTTTCTGACTAGTCGGAATTTGGAGGGCGAGCCATGCGTACATTGGACTTTTGCGAGCAAGATGTCGCCCAAATGACCGAGGGCGAGGTAGAAAACCTGGCGAAGCGGCTCGAACAAGACGACTATGCAAACGTCTTTGAAGGGCTGCGCGACTGGCACCTGCTGAGGGCGATCGCCTTCCAGCGCCCCGAACTGGCAGAACCCTACTATTACCTGCTAGATATGGAAGCCTACGACGAGTCCTAAGTGCACTTCACGGCTGGAACGCTGCTGTAACACTAGCTCGATGTCATGCTGATCATGCTGAGCCTAGAGGCCCAAGTCCAGCGTTCACGTCTAGATTTCACATTCAGGTTTCACAGACAGGTTTCATATTCAGGTTTTCAGGTTTTATGGACAGGTTTTGTAGAACCACGAAATTCAGCTTAACGAAGCCCTGACTCCTGAAGCGTCTGATGATGACGCTTGAGGATATCTAGGGCTTCTTCGGTTTCGACCTGGGGAAACTCGACATAGAAGCGGCTGACGCTGAGAAAAGAGCGCGGAGCCGCCAACAGGACGATGCGATCGCCCCAATGCTTGAGAAACGGCACAACCCGCGAAGGCGCAACGGGCGCACAAATGATCACTGCCGCTGGATGCTTGGCTTGCAGGGCACGAGCTGCGGCGGCCATCGTCAGCCCAGTGGCAATGCCGTCATCGACCAGAATGGCGATCGCCCCACGGGGATCATTCGGCTTCATGCCTCCCGAAAACAAGTCTTGCTGGATACGAGCGCTCGCCTGTGCGGTCTGCACTGCGCTGCGCCATAGCGATGTTCGCGTTTCCATCATCCCGGCATGGCGCGATCGCATCACCTGACCGTCGGCCGTCACCGCCCCAATCGCCAACTCTGGATTGTCGGGGCGCGTCACCTTTTTGGCTACCAGCACGTCCAGCGGACAGCGCAAGCTCTGGGCAATCGGCGCTGCCACCGGAATGCCACCCCTAGGCAGCGCGTAGACCAGCGGTTGGGCATTGGGATAGCGAAACCGCAGCAGGCTCACCTCGGCAGCCACCAGCGGTGCAAGCTGTTGTCCGGCATCCTGGCGATCGTGCAGCGGCAGTAGGTTGGACATGTTGTCCCTCCGGGGGTGAGAGGGGGCAGGGGCGAGGGGATCAAGGAGAAATGAGACTATCACTCTCGATCATGACGGATCTTTCCAGGCTTGGTTAGCAAAACGCATAGGACGCAACCTGCAACCAGTGCGACGGGGGGCGATCGCCCTTTGTAGAATTTTGTTGCGGCAAACGTTAACTATTGATGCAAACTATGCCAGAGGTTGTCCGTTTTTTGATACTAGTGCCCTTAAGCTAGTCTTTCGCCCGCCGGAGGTTTCGGGGAGGCAGGTTTGCTGGCCGGGGGCCTGCGGAGCGTGGGAAAGATCAGCATTCTGATTCATTCCTCTTTTCATGACTTAGGAGATCGAGCCTTGTTCATTTCCCCGTTACTTGCTGCCGTGCCCACCACCCTGGAATGGGGCCCCAAAACGGCAATTGTCATGATCCTGTGCAACATTCTGGCGATCGCCATTGGCAAATTCACAATTCAACAGCCCAGCGTTGGGCCGGAGCTACCCTCCTCTAATATGTTTGGCGGCATGGGTTTGGGGGCGCTGCTGGGAACGACCTCTCTCGGTCACATCCTTGGCGCGGGAGTGATTTTGGGACTAGCCAGCATGGGCGCACTATAGCCCCAAGACGCTGGCAGAAGCCGCCAAGATCTCTGTAGGCAGGGTCTGGCAGTGTTTTATCTGGCAGTGTTTTATCTGGCAGTGTTTCATAGTTGACGACTTTGGTGCCTCGCAAGAGTGCCGCAGGCTTGCAGCAAGCCGCGTTAGTCATTGGGGTCATGAAGACTCACGGCGCGTCTTTCCCAATGCTGCTCAACGCTGCTCTATGATGTACCAGAGTCGTCACCCTTTTACGTTTGCCCAAATCCTGCATGATTGTCTCGCCTGATGAATTGGTTCGTTATCGCGCCGAGCTAGCCGAAAATCCTGAGGCCCTGGCAGCATTGACCATGCTGGAAGATTGCGAAGGAGATTTGGAAGATGCGGCGATCGCCCTGGCGCTGCGGGAAGGACAGGAACCCGATCAGTCGGAAGGCTGGCTCGATGGTTTTGCCAAGCGCTGGCGGGTCTACGTTTGCCAGTCCGGTGTTCGAGGTCACCTGGAGACAGGGGCGATCGCCCTGGGCATCCAGCTTCTAGCAGCCGAAATGGTGCTGCCCGTTGATCTGGCGACGTTGGTTGCCATTTACGTACAAAAAACGGGCGTGGAGACTTTCTGCAAGCCCCTGGAGGAGCGGCTTTGAGCGTCGGATGGCAGGGCGGCTGGCAGGGCTGGCACCGCAGCCAGAAGGCCCCGATCGTCTTCGCCGCGCTCTTGGCGCTGTTGGGCAGTGGGAACCTGTCCACGGCGATCGCCCAAAGCCAAGTTCCTAAACCAGACCTTACCCAAAATCCAAAATCCAAAATCCAAAATCCCCAAATCGCCCAATCTCCCGGCAGTTTCTGTGCGACAGATTTGCCAGGGCAACTGGACGCGCTGCTGAATGCAGAGCCTGTGCCGCGATCGCGCTGGGGCGTATTGGTGCGATCGCTCGACACGGGCAAAACGCTCTATGCCCGCGAAGCAGACCAGTTTTTCATTCCTGCATCCAATGCCAAAGTCTTCACCACAGCGGCCACGCTGACGGCCCTCGGCCCCGCCTTTCGCATTCGCACCTCTCTCTACCGCGACGCAAGCGACCGCGATGCGGCAGAAGCAGCAGAGGCAGGGCAAGTCCGGCTGCGGCTAGTGGGGCGCGGCGACCCTACGCTCACCACTGCCCAACTCGATGCGCTGACCACACAACTCAGGGCACAGGGCATCGCCCGCATCGATCGCCTGACGGTCGATACCTCCTACTTCCAGGGCGACGAGGTAAACCCCAACTGGGACTGGGAAGATGCCCAGGCGGGCTACGGCGCACCCGTCAGCAGTGTGATGGTGGATGGCAATGCGATCGCCCTCCAGTTGGTTCCCCAAGCGCTGGGGCAGCCCCTCCGCGTCGTGTGGCGCGACCCGGCCGATGGCGCGGGCTGGGCCATCGACAATCGCTCTCGCACTGTCGCCGCCAGCGAAGCCGAATTTACAGCCGTCCGCCGCGCCTTTGACCGACTGCTGCTGCGGGTGGGCGGCCAACTGCGGGTCGGCAGCGCCGCAGAGCCAGAAATCATCCCCGTCACCGATCCAACCCGCCACTTCATCAACCGACTGCGGCGCTCGCTCCGCAACCAGGGCATCGTGCTTGGCCCAGTGGCGATCGCCACCACGCCCACCCGCCTCACGGAACCCGAAATCGCCAGCATCGCCTCTGCCCCCCTGTCGGAATTGCTCAAACCCACCAACGCCAACAGCGAAAACCTCTACGCCGAGGCAATGCTGAGAATTTTGGGCGCAGAGCAATTGCCCAATCAGTCCGCCAATAGTCTCTCCGCCGGAATCACGGCTCTCAAAGCAACCCTGACCCAACTGGGCGTATCCGCCGACAGCTACGCCCCTGTCGATGGTTCTGGACTGGCCCGCAAAAATCTGGCCAGCCCAGAATCCTTGGTGGAAACCCTGAGGGCGATCGCCCGCACTCCCAACGCCCGCGTGTTTCGCGACTCGCTGGCCGTAGCCGGCAGCAGTGGCACCCTTCAAAACCGCTTCCGCAATACGCCCGTGCAGGGAAGGCTCTGGGGAAAAACCGGAGCCATCAGCGGCATCGCCTCACTGTCGGGCTATCTAGAGCCGCCCCAGCATCCGCCCCTGGCGATCAGCATCTTGGTCAATCATTTTGACCAGCCTGTGCGAACCGTCCGCCCAACGATGGACGAGCTGGTGCTGCGAATGGCGCGGGTACAATCCTGCGAGTAAAACGCATCCCCCAAAGTGCTTTCAAAGTGCTTTCCCCCATTGCCCCACGAAGCACCCCTGCTCTATCTTCTTGTAAACGAAACCTCTCGCTTATACTAGAGATCTGTAGCAGGCGAGATGGCTCTGGGGTTTTGACCCATCGGTTAAGAATTCCTGTTTCTTCTTTCCAAGAAAAAATCGTCTCGTATTTGGTGCGATCGCCACAGCCCTTTAATTAAGTGCCACTTGGTGCGCTGATGAAACTGTTCCGAGGATTTTCCAAACAGTTTGAACCGGGGCGGCAAAGACATCGCTCTAAGCCAGGCAGTCTGCGCCCTAGCAAGCAAGCTGGTATCCCGCCGACTCGTTTTTCTAGCGAATATGCCAACCGTCTGTGGCTCCAGGTTTCCCAAGCGGCTCGGCTAGGGCAAGATTGGCTCTGTCCCCCGGCTCGTCGTCGCAAGTCTTCCTTTTCTTCGACCTGTGCCTATCCCCGGGCCTATGCGCTGCTGGCCGTGCTGACGCTGACGAGCGTGATTGGCTATCGGTTCTATAACGAGCCTCAGCTTGCCGTGGGCACCGTTGCTCCTCAAACGCTGCGGGCTCCGGAGAATGCAACGGTGCTAGATAGCAAGTCAACCGAAGAAAAGCGGATGGCTGCCCGCCTGGGTGCGCTACCTGTGCTGATGATCGATCCGGCGGTCAATCAGCGCATTTATCAATCCATTCAGCGCCTCCTAGACGAAGGGGACGCGCTGCGCCAGATGGCCGGGCCCTTCCCATACATCTCTACAGGTACTTTATCGACTGCGACGCAATCCTATCTCCGGCAAACCTCAAAGGCAGAGTGGGAATCGATCGTTGCGGCCGTCGAGTCAACTGCAAGCCGCCTGCCCTTGTCTTCTACTCCGGCAACCTCAAGCGGACGCGAGCCGTCGTCGCGGTCGGCTCAGCAGCTTGCCATTCTGGAACTGCAAAATCAGCGACGCTCGATGTCGGAAGAAGACTTTTCGGCACTAAAGCGAGTCATCGTGCGGGCCCGCCAAAACTATGCGATCGCCCTAGCGGAGCTGTCAAACACGCCGGAAGCAGGAGCCAGCCTCTATTCTCCTGCCGTGCTACAACTCTCTGATACCGAATGGCTGGATACCAAAGTCAAAATCCGTCGCGCCCTCGAACGAATCCTCACCCAGGGAGTTGCGCCTGGTCTGCCAAACAGCATTTTGAAAGATGCCATTCGCATTCAGATGGGAACCGACCTGCCCGCCAACACGTTGCCCCTGGCTAGCACGCTCCTGATTTCTGCCATCGAGCCAAACCTGATCCAAGACCCAGCCCAAACTCGACTCCAGGCAGAGCAGGCTGCCCAGGCAGTCGAGCCAGTCATGGTGACGATTCGTCGAGGCGAGGTGATTGTCGATCAGGGCGATGTCATTACCCAGGAAGGCTTTGTGCTGCTCGACCACTTTGGGCTGAGCCAGCGCGGCATTAACTGGTTTGGGCTGACCAGCTTCGCGGCCCTGGTGAGCGGCGGCGTGGCGGCATTTCTCCTGCTGGAAAGGCGCTTTCACCCCGGCTTTCGACGGCGCGACTATGTGCTGGTCATGCTGCTGGTGCTGAGTACCCCGGTGCTGCTGGCGTTTGGCGCCTCGACTACGACGCTCCCCGCCGTAGGGCTGCTGGTCAGCACGTTCTACGGATCGCCGCTAGGCGCAACGGTGGCTGCGTTTCTCAGCCTGGCCCTGCCGCTGGGGATGAATGTGGGCAGTCGCCATCTCTTTGCCAGCTCGGTCAGCAGCCTGCTGGGGGCGGTGATGGCGGGCCGACTGCGATCGCGCGAAGAACTCGCCCTGCTGGGCGGAGCCATCGGGCTAACGCAGGGATTGGTCTATCTGTTGCTGAGCCTGATCGTCAGCGGCGGCAGCGGCATTGTCTGGTACACCATCCTCATGGCCTCGTTGACGCAGGGCCTGCTGGGCGTTGCCTGGAGCATCGTCGCGCTGGGCATCAGTCCCTACCTGGAGCAAGCCTTTGACCTGGTGACCCCGATTCGGCTGGTGGAACTGTCGAACCCCAACCGGCCGCTACTCAAGCGACTGGCCGAAGAAGCTCCTGGCACCTTTCAGCACACGCTGTTTGTGTCTACGCTGGCGGAGGCAGCGGCCCGCGAACTGGGCTGCAATGTAGAACTGGTGCGGGCAGGAACGCTGTATCACGACATTGGCAAGATGCACGACCCGCTGGGCTTTATCGAAAACCAGATGGGCGGGCCTAACAAGCACGACAGCATTGACGACCCCTGGGTGAGCGCCAGCATTATTAAAAAGCACGTCACCGAAGGCGAGGCCATGGCCCGCCGCTATCGCCTGCCCCGCGCCATCCGCGCCTTTATTCCCGAACACCAGGGCACGATGCTGGTCGGCTACTTTTTCCACGAGGCCCAGCAGCGCGTCAAAGCCAATCCATCGCTCATCCTTCGCGAGGCAGATTTTCGCTACGATGGGCCGATTCCTCAATCCCGCGAGACGGGCATTGTGATGCTGGCCGATTCCTGCGAAGCTGCGCTGCGATCGCTCAAGGATGCCACGCCCAAAGACGCGCTGGCGATGGTCAACCGCATCCTCTACGCCCGCTGGCAAGACAACCAGTTGGTCGATTCGGGCCTAGAGCGATCAGAAATGCCCCGCATTGCCGAAGTCTTTGTGCAGGTGTGGCAACAGTTTAACCACCAGCGGATTGCCTACCCGAAGGCGATCGCCGCCCCCAAAGCCCCAGCCGCAGAGGTAAAATGAGAATTCCAGGGATTAGGGTGTGTTTTATAGCCTTTTGATCCCCCTAGTCCCCTTAAAAGCTCCCCCCTTGCCTCCTTAAAAAGATCCCCCCTAGCCCCCCTTAAAAAGGGGGGAACTGGGCTGGAGCGCTATCGACTTAGGGCAATCAACGACCTAGCTTTCAACCCTGTCCAGGTATCAACGGTGAGGCAATACCTGAATTCAACGCCGCTTCACCACCTGTCCCAAGACTCAACCAAACCCTCTTCTACCTCTAAACCCCAATGATCGATTCGTCCGACATCAAGCGCAGCATCGAACAGTTGTCCGATCGCCTGGGTCATACCCAGGACTATCTTTGACCTGCCTGCCCTCAACGCCAAAATTCAAGACCTAGAGCAGGTCGCCTCGCAGCCCGACTTTTGGGACAACCAGGCCCAGGCCCAGCGAGTGCTGCAAGAACTCAACGACCTAAAATCCCACGTTGAGCAGGTGCAGCGCTGGAAAACCACCCTGGACGATGCCCAGGCAGTGCTGGAACTGTTGGAACTGGAATCTGACGAATCGCTGCTGCAAGAGGCGCAGGACAGCCTCAGCCAGATGAGCCGCGAACTTGACCAGTGGGAGCTTCAGCAGTTGCTCTCTGGCGAATACGACGACCGGGGTGCCGTGCTGACGATTAACGCTGGCGCAGGCGGCACCGACGCGCAAGACTGGGCCGAGATGCTGCTGCGGATGTATACCCGCTGGGGCGAAAGCCACGGCTATAAGGTATCGCTGTCGGAACTGTCGGAGGGCGACGAAGCGGGCATCAAATCTGCCACGCTAGAAATTGACGGGCGCTACGCCTATGGCTATTTGAAAAACGAAAAGGGGACTCATCGCCTGGTGCGGATTTCGCCCTTCAACGCCAACGACAAGCGGCAGACCAGCTTTGCGGGCGTGGAAGTGATGCCGATTCTCGACGACTCCGTAGAGCTAGACATTCCCGAAAAAGACCTGGAAATTACCACCATGCGCTCTGGCGGCAAGGGCGGGCAAAACGTGAACAAGGTGGAAACGGGGGTGCTGGTGCGCCATCTGCCGACGGGGATTTTGGTACGCTGCACCGAAGAGCGATCGCAGCTTCAAAACAAGGAAAAAGCCCTGGCCCGTCTGAAGGCCAAGCTGCTGGTGATGGCCAAAGAGCAACGCGCCAAAGAAATTGCCGATATCCGGGGCGACATGGTAGAAGCAGCCTGGGGAAACCAGATCCGCAACTACGTGTTTCACCCGTACCAGATGGTGAAGGACGTTCGCACAAACGTCGAAACCACCGCCGTAACCGATGTCATGAACGGCGAACTGGATGCCTTTATTGAAGCCAGCCTCAGGCAGGAGAATCAGTTGGTCAGCCAAGCGGAGGTTTAGGGCAGGTTTTTTGGAGGCAGCAGTCTCCAGCTATCCCTGAGGATTCAGGCTATCCTTCAGGGCATAGACGACCCGCTCCTGTTGCTCTGGGGTCAGTTCGGGGAACATGGGCAGCGATAGGACTTCATGGCAAAGCTGCTCCGTGATAGGGAAGGAGCCGGGGCCATAGCCCAGCGGTTCGTAGACCTTTTGCAGATGCAGCGGCAATGGATAGTAGATCATTGAGCTAACGCCTTGCTGCTGCATAGACTGCCGGACGCGATCGCGGTATTCTCCACCCACAGTTCCCGCAGGCAGCGGCGACAGGCGAATGGTGTACTGATGCCAGACGGGTTTGCCGCCAGGAATAGGCAACGGCGGAATCACACCCGGAATCGGGCGGAGCAGTTCTGTATAGCGAGCGGCGATCGCCCGTCGCTGCTCATTCCAGGTTTCCAGATACCGCAGCTTCACCTGCAAAATGGCCGCCTGCACCGCATCCAGACGGCTGGTGAGGCCGATCTCGTCGTGATAGTAGCGCGTGCGGCTGCCGTGTTCTCGCAGGGCGCGAATCCGAGCGGCGATCGCCGGATCGCTCGTCGTCACCGCGCCGCCATCACCGCAGGCTCCTAGATTTTTGGTAGGGAAAAAGCTAAAGCAGCCGACCTGCCCAATGCTGCCCACTCGCTGCCCGTTCCACTCGGCCCCGGCCGCCTGGGCGCTGTCTTCAATCACAATCAGGTTGTGGGCCTGGGCGATCGCCATGAGCCGCGTCATGTCCACAGGCTGCCCAAACAGATGCACCGGGATAATTGCCCGAGTGCGGGGCGTGATTGCCGCTTCGACCTGCGCCAGATCCAGGTTAAACGTGGCCGGGTCAATATCCACAAAGACAGGCGTTGCCTGGGCCTGACTAATGGTTTCTGCTGACGCGATAAAGGTAAACGGCGTGGTGATCACCTCATCCCCCGCGCCGATATCATATGCCCGCAGCGCCAGATAGAGCGCGTCTGTTCCAGAATTGCAGGCGATCGCCTCCGATGTACCAATGTACGCCGCAAACGCCTGCTCAAACTGCTGCACCCGCGGCCCGTTGATATATTGACCCGAAGCCAGCACCGTCAGCACTGCTTCATTCACCTCAGCGCTGATGGTCTGAAATTGCTGTGTTAGATCCAGAGGGGGAATCACGCTCACTCGCCTACACCAAAAAGAGATGGACTAGCCTTCAGACTCTATCTTCCCGTAAGTTCACGGCTGCGAGATCCCCAGATAGGGCAGTTCTTGCAAGTGCCAGGTGCCAGTCAGCGTTTCTTAAAGAAAACTTTCAAACCCCGCCCCCAAAAGCGATCGCCCTGCACACCCGCTGATTCAGAGAAAATGCTAGTCTATCTGAACCATTTTGCACCAAGGCTTTGCCATGAACTTGCACTTTCCAGAAGATGCCCTGACTCTAGCCCTCATCCTAGGGGCGATCGCCCTCGCACTACCCCTGCTGGGCTGGCTGCTGCGCGTTGCCGGGTCGCTAATTAGCAGCGCCATCTCAATTTTGATCCTGCTGTTTTTGGTGAAGCTGGTGTTTGGGCTAAACCCTGACCAACTGTGGTATCAAGCTAGCCATGCTGTGCAAAAGCTAATATCCTCTATCGGGTGATCAGCGGCATGGGGAAGAGGGAAGGGGGAAAGAACGAAGAGGGAAGAACGAAGAACGAAGAGGGAAAGCCTCTATTGGCTGATCAATAACGTTGATCAGTGAGATTGATTAGAAGTAGAGGAACGCGGCTGCCCAAGTTTCTCCATGATCGATGGGAATCCCGGCATCTCTTAGCAGGACGATCCAAAATCCAAAATCCTAAAATCCCCAATCTAAAATCTAAAATCGACATGGGCACTCTTGGGGGGCGATTGCGTGGCGCGGCAGCGGCTGGACGCACAACTGGTAGAACTGGGGCTGTGCGAGTCGCGGCAGCAGGCACAACGGCTGATCCGGGCTGGCGAAGTGCGGGTTAACCAGCAGGTGATCGACAAACCGGGCACGGAAATTGACCCAACTGCCCAGATCGAAGTCAAAGCGCGATCGCCCTTTGTTTCTCGCGGCGGCGAAAAGCTAGCCAAGGCACTGACAGACTTTCAAATCCCGGTTGCAGGGCGCGTGTGTTTGGATGGCGGCATTTCCACTGGCGGCTTTACCGACTGCCTGCTGCAAGCGGGCGCGGCGCGAGTCTACGGCATTGACGTAGGCTATGGTCAGGTCGCCTGGAGCATCCGCCAAGACGAGCGCGTGGTGCTGCGCGAACGCACCAATCTGCGCCACCTCACGCCCGCCGACCTCTACGGCCCAGCCGATCCACATCCCGATTTGGGCGTGGTAGACGTATCCTTCATCTCTTTGACCAAGGTGCTACCCGCGCTGTGGAACCTGCTGGAGCCTCCCCGCGACGTGATTTTGCTGGTGAAGCCCCAGTTTGAAGTGGGCAAAGAAAAAATTGGCAAAAAGGGCGTGGTGCGAGAGGCGGCTGACCAAGCAGGGGCGATCGCCCAGGTGTTGGCCGCTGCCCAAACCCTCGGCTGGCGCTACGCCAATCTCACCTGGTCGCCCCTCGTCGGCCCCGCAGGCAACCTCGAATACCTGCTCTGGCTCAACCTAGACAGCACCGAATCGCCCCCCGATGCCGCCGCCCTCAAAGCGCTGGCGCAAGCTGCACACTCTGCATTGAGGAATTAGGAATCAGCAGGCAGGTTCCAAGAATTAGACAGCAAACGAATGCTGCCCAAAATCCCTAATTCAAAATCCCTAATCCAAAATCCAAAATTTCTCGCCCATCCCTCACCCAAAGACTGGTTTTCACCCCCAAAATAGCCCGATAAACCGCACCTTTAAGCGCTTTCAAAACCCTGGGCAATCCGCGATGATGAATAACGTAAGGTCGTGGTCAAGCGAATCGAGTCACTGAAATGAAGAAATTTTTTGCTCAGCCGTTTTATGGGTTGCTTCGCAAGCTGGTTGCCAACCCCAAGTACCGCTGGTGGATCGTCGGCGCATCGCTGATTTATCTCATCAGCCCCTTCGACTTTTCCCCAGATATGATCCCGTTCTTGGGACAAATTGATGACGCGCTGCTCATCACGCTAGTTGCAACAGAACTGTCTCAGGCAGTGCTGCAATACAAAGCCAAAAGACAGCAAGAGCCGACCGAAGCGGAAGCGTAATCTAGCTCTGAGATCAGGAATTGGGCAGTTTTTCTCTCCCAATTCCTGAGGCTGAATGGATCGATGAATGTTTCGCTTATTCCGCTGTTCACTGAGTCCTATTCACTGAGTTATTGTACTGAGTCCTCACACCCGAAAGCGCCCAGTTGATGGCGCTTTTTTATTAGAACAAGCCTTTCCAAAAACGCACTGACCCGAAAAGCTTTAATGCGTTACGCTGGCGCTAGTACATCCTACAAATACTTGCTAGGACTTACGCAGTTGGACGATTTTTCGCGGACGCAGCCCGCGAAAAATCGTCCAAAACCCAAAGAGCCTATCGCAAGTGCGTAAGTCCTGACTTGCAAAGAATTAGGATCATTTACTTAGTGAACCAGGTCATTCCGAAATGCATGGACAACCATTTGCACGCGATCATTCACGCCAAACTTGTTAAAGATATTGCGAACGTGAACCTTTACAGTGTTTTGGCTGAGGTGTAGTCGTTTTGCAATTTCAGATGTGCGGCATCCATCGACGATAAGCTGTAGCACCTCTTGCTCACGCACCGAAAGGACGCTAGATGCTCGGCGACGGGCCTGCTTGACCGGGAGAAACGCGAGTTTTAGGTTAGGCGTTGCAAGTGGGGACGGACTGATGGGTTGCATAGAAGAACACCTGCTCTTGGAGAAATTTTGTAGCCAATCTTTTGGACAAGGCTGACCGAAAGCAAAACCAGAATTGGGCGAGCCAGCACGGCGTTACCTTAGGAGCGCACGGGCTTTGGAAAGGGCATCAGCGGGTCGCGGTTAAGCGTGAACGAAAATTGACGAAGCGATTTTTTGTATATCGAACGGTCGTTATTTCTAGCATCGACAATCGAACGATTGACATGCAAATCGAGACGCACAAACAAACTCCTCTGCAAGTTCTCTACAAGTTAGAGAGTGTCAGCAAGTCATGCAAACCTCTCTAGACAGCCGTTACTGCGTACACCCATCTCGATTGTTTGCATAAGGCCCCGAAAGATCCCCCCAGGTTCTCCTTACCAAGGGGGACTTCCGATGGTAAGAGGGACTTCCGATCCCGTTCTCCCCGCTTTGGGTCACTCTGGGTTCGGCTCCGGTTCCCCCTTACTTAAGGGAGGTTAAGGGGGGAGCAAAGCATCGCCGCTCAAGCATAGAAGACTGTGTGTACACAGTAGCTAGACGGTGGGGAAAGGGGGGGTGGCCAAGATTTCCAGGAGGCGAATCAGTGTTGATAGAAGTACGGACTGAACACGACTCTCGAACAAGTATCAGACTCTTGAGGCGCGGGCATTAACCCGGTTCCTTAACCAACTTCTTGAAAGCTTGTACTTAAAAGCTCGGGCACCTCGAAAAATTCAGATCCTCTTGAGAATGGCTACGAGAAAAGGAGGGTTTCAGACTCCTAAAATTCTCAATAAGGCAACTAATCGAGGTGTCCGTTCGCACTTAAAAGCTCGTTAACTTGAAGGTTGATTGACCCGTCGCAGTCCAGTTAGGCAAAACCCAGGCCGGAGCGATCGCCAGGACAATTTATATCGAACAGGAGTTATAAAACAATATAGGCGCATTGTTTCAATTTGTCACTCCCTTTTTGAAAAAATTCAGACAAACCACAGGCGGCCATGTTTAGCCCCAAACTCCACCACCGCAGAAGGTTTCAAGGACGCTTGAGGGTGGCTTAGTTGCGCTCCTCCTGGCCCACCAGCGCGGCTGTGTCCAGTTCTTTGCTCAGCTTTTTTTCTAGGGTTTGCTTAAGGGCTTGGTCAGGGATTTCAACGGGGGGTTCAACAGGAGGTTCAACGGAGGGTTCAGTGGGGGCGGCTTGCTTGGACGCGAGATAGGCTTGCAGCATTTCACCGAGCAGCGCGGCCTGGCGCGGGATCGACGTGCGATCGCCCACATACAATCGCCGCAGCAGCAGTCCATCTACAAAATTGCCCAAAAAGCGCACCAGTTCAATGTCATCAATGCCGAGACAGTGCATTATGCCCTGCTCTGTACCCTCCACCGAGCCTTGCAGCGTTTCGTTGCAGTTCACCTCTTCCAGGCTGAGTTGGCGGGCAAAGTCCAGCATCATCAGCGTCTGGTGCTGAAAGTATTCCTCCCGCTCCGCCAATAGCTCAAACCCCACCCTGAGACGCTCTGAAACGCTCTCCAGGTGGGCAGTGCGGGACATAAACTCGAAGGAGTCCTGTTCGCAAACAAAACCCACAAGCTGCTCGAACAGGCTTTCCTTGCTGGGAAAGTAGTGATAGAGCGTGCCCGTAGAAACCCCGACACGCTGAGCGATTTGTCGCATGGTGACTGCGTTGTAGCCCTTCTCAGCAATCACCTCAAAGCATTTGCTCAGCAGCTCTTTGCGATATTCTTCGTGGTCAACAATCTTTGGCATTGACTAAAGTGGGGGATTCAAAACCAGTCTTTTGTATATCAAGCGTTCGATATATTTATCGTAGTCCCTTGAATGGCTCGGTTTGTTTCCTTCAGGCCATCAACGGCCTCGGATGCTTACGGAAGAAAAGCCGGGCGATCGCAACTCGACGCGGCTTCCATAAAAGACTCATGTGATAAGCCTAGCGCGATTAGCCAGAAGCACAAAGCAGGAAACCAGGACAAAGATTCGGAATAAACAACGATTGACATCGATTATGACTCTATCCTGCTGCTCAGAAACTGGCTTAAGCTAGCTTAAATAAAAGCATCGAGCAGATTTGGCTATGTCTATGACGATTTCTGTCCGATGCTCTGAATTTTTGTGGGACTTACGCTGGGTTTAGTTGGGGAGGCGATCGCACCTTTCTCGATCATGCTCACAGATAAACGCTCGATACGCCTCCCGCTCGGTGCTAAACGAGCGAGTTTCCCCTCGACGGGTGCAGTCTGCCTGTTCCCAATAGCGCAGATAATATTGCCTGCTTGATGCCTGGAAGATAGCGTAGTTCCAGCGGCTGCTGGCGGAACCCGTGGAGACGCGACGTTCGCCGCTGCGGGGGTTCATCAGGTCTGCACAGTCGTTCCCGCCGCTTCTGTTGGCGCTGCTGCGGGCGGTGCTGGAGGCTGTTGTGCTGCGTCCTGTGGGGGCGGCGCTCGTCTGGGGGTGGGATGGGCTGGACTGGCGGAATCCGGCGGTGGCGCGATCCCAGTCGAGCGGCTGGGCACGGGCGACCTGCTGAGCGGCAGCGGCTTGCTGGGCCTGGGCGATCGCCCCTGCACATTCTGGCGTATTGCTCAGGTCAAAGCTGCTGCGGAGGGTCTGGTATTCCTGAAGCTGCCGACGATAGCGAACCCATTGCTCTCGCAGGGCGGGCGCGGTGCTGGGCGATCCGATCAGCAAGTTCACCGCGTAAATTGCCTGACTCCAGTCGTTGAGGCACACGGCCTGTTGCAGCATAGCCTGGGCCATCTCTGGACTCACGGACTGGCTGGTGGTTTGGGCGGTGGCAGCCCATTCGCGGGGTGGCGAAACCAGGGCGATCGATGAGGCGGAAAAAACAGTCAGTGCAAACCAGCGGAGCGGTTGATGAAGCTGGGAAAAACGCATAGAACTTTGTGAAAATAGCAACCCTGAAGCAGCAGTTTCAAAACAGCAGGAGTCCTGAAACGATTGCAACAGCTAATCCGAGGCTAGCTGTTGCAGGAAAACAAGTGCCTGACGGAATCTACGGAGAGGATTCCGAGAAAATGCGATTACTCGGTGTTTTTGGGGACTTGCGGCGCAGGATTGCAAAAATCGGGTGGAGTTTTGCCAGGGGCGATCGCTAGATTGAGCTAAGTTTAGTCAAGTTTTTGGCAAATTCTCGGCAGGTTCTCGGCCAGGTTTTGGCAAATTCTTGGCAAGTTCTTGGCAAACTCTCGGCAAATTTTCGGCAAACTCTCGGCAAATTTTCGGCAAATTTTCGGCAATGAACACGCGCCAACCCCATCCAATCTCGGTCGCCGGATCAGTCGCAGGATCGGTTGCCGGAGACGATCTGGACGACTATCAGCGCATTGCAGCGGCGATCGCCTTTTTGCGGGCGCACCGGGTCGAACAGCCCGACCTGGCCGCCGTAGCCCAGCATCTCCACCTCAGCGAATCCCATGTGCAGCGGCTATTTACTCGCTGGGCAGGCATCAGCCCCAAACGCTTTTTGCAATATCTGACGCTGGAATATGCCAAGTCCAAAATTGCGGAAACCGAGAACCTGCTGGACTTGAGCCTGGAAGCGGGGCTGTCGAGTCCGGGGCGGCTGCATGACCTGTTTGTGTCGCTGGAGGCAATGTCACCCGGAGAATATAAGGCCGGCGGCGCAGGACTGGAAATCGTCTACGGTATTCACCCGACGCGGTTTGGACGGGCGCTGGTGGCGATGACCCCACGGGGCCTATGCAATTTACTGTTTTTGGATGGGTTGGACGCTGCCGAGTCCGCTGGGGAAGCGGAACTGCGACGGCTTTGGCCGAATGCCGCACTGCGCTACGACCCCACCGCGACCCAGACCGTGGGCGATCGCCTCTTGAACCCGCTCGACAACCCCAAGCCCATCAGCCTGTGGGTCAAGGGCACCAATTTTCAAATTCAGGTGTGGCGATCGCTGCTCCAGCTTCCCCCCGGCAGCCTGGCCACCTATCGGCAAATCGCCCAGCACCTCGGTCGCCCCACCGCCAGCCGCGCCGTCGGCAACGCCATCGGCAGCAACCCCGTAGCGCTGCTGATTCCCTGCCATCGTGTCATCCGCGAGTCGGGCGAGCTGGGCGGCTATCGTTGGGGGCTGTCGCGCAAGTCGGCCTTGCTGAGTTGGGAAGCCAGCCAAACGGATTCTGAAGCAGGACTGACGCAGCAAGACCCCCAGCCCCCCACCGCTAATCTGCCCTGCTAATCTACACCTGGAATAAAATTGAGGAATTGCGTGGGGGTAAATATCGCTGGCTAAGTATTCTGCAATGCTCATGAAATGCTCATGAAATGCTTGTGCAACGCAGCGGGAGTCCTGCGCTGCAATTCAGGTTTCTAAAGGGGCGATCGCCCTTCTTTTGCCCAAAACGCTCAATAAAATGTCTGACCTCTACAAACTGACCTCTGCAAACTGACCTCTGCAAACTGACCTCTGCAAACTGTCCTCTGCAACATGCCCTCTTCCGACGCTGCCTTCGAGTTCAAGCCCATTGATCTGGCGAAACACCATCAGGTGTGTGTGCAGTTCAGGGCGGATGCGTTTGTGTGCAGCTTTGGGTCGGCGGAGCGGTTTTACGAGCCAAATGGAGCCGGGGCCGTGCAGTATTTGCGGTGGCTGGAGCAGCGGATTGCGGAGTTGCCCGACGGCTGCGTGCATTTGTGGAAAACCGGGCAAATTATTGGGCAAATCGAGCTAGGCTGCTGGAAGCGCGATGCCAGCGTGGGCTATGTGAATTTGTTTTATCTGGCTCCAGAATATCGGGGACAAGGGCTGGGGGCACGGCTGGATGAATACGCGACTCAGTTCTTTGGGCAGCACGGCTATGGCCGGGCCCGCCTCAGCGCCAGTCCGACCAATCTGGCGGCGATCGCCTTCTACCAAAAGCGCGGCTGGGTCGATCTGGGGCAGCGCCGCGACATGCCAGACACCCATTATTTTGAAAAGGTTTACTGAGAAGGGTTACTAAAACGGCGAATAACGGTATTCCGAGACACCTTTTCGTTAGGCTAGAGGGTGCGACTTAATCTCTTCTTAACCCGTCGCAACCAGAGGAACTGCCGTGGCCGTCAAGTCAAACCTGCTGAAACCGAATCGCCTGCCAATGCCGGGGCTGCATCGGCTGCGGGCCTATCGCCGCGACTGGCTGCGGGGCGATGTGCTGGCGGGGGCAACAGTGGCGGCCTACCTGATTCCCCAGTGCATGGCCTATGGCGAACTGGCGGGCGTGGGGCCAGTGGCGGGGCTGTGGGCCATTTTGCCACCCATGCTGATTTACGCCGTTTTGGGGTCGTCGCCCCAGCTTTCCGTCGGGCCGGAATCCACAACCGCCGTAATGACCGCAGCGGCGATCGCCCCTCTATTAGCCAGCTCGCCCCAGAGTTATCCCACCCTGGCGGCACTGCTGGCGCTGCTGGTGGGGCTGGTGTGCATAGCGGGTTCGCTGCTGCGGCTGGGCTTTTTGGCCAACCTGCTCTCCAAGCCGATTTTGATTGGCTACATGGCCGGCGTGGCGCTGATCATGATCGGCGGGCAGTTGGGCAAAATCAGCGGCGTGGCCATCCAGTCGGACAACGTGTTTGGCCAGTTTGGCGAATTTTTCAGCCAGCTTGACCAGATTCATCGACCCACGTTTCTCCTGTCGCTGCTGGTGCTGGCGTTTTTGTTTGGCATCCAGCGGCGGTGGCGCACGGCTCCGGGGCCGCTGCTGGCGGTGCTGCTGGCGACAACGGCGGTGGCGCTGCTGGATCTAGAGCGACAGGGCCTGGCCGTGGTAGGCGAAATTCCCGCCGGATTGCCGCATCTGGCGCTGCCCCTGGCCAGCCTGTCGGAACTGCCTTCGCTGCTAGGGGCGGCGGTGGGGATTGCGGTGGTGGGCTACTCGGACAACGTGCTGACGGCCCGCGCCTTCGCCACGCGCAACGGCTACGAAATTAACGCAAATCAGGAATTGCTGGCGCTGGGCGCGGCCAACCTGGGCACAGGGCTGATGCAGGGCTTCCCCGTCAGCAGCAGCGGCAGCCGCACGGTAATTGGCGATTCCCTGGGCAGCAAGTCGCAGTTGTTTTCGCTGGTGGCCTTCGGAGTCGTTATTGTTGTACTCCTATTTTTGCGGCCGCTGCTGGCGCTGTTTCCCAAGGCGGCGCTGGGGGCAATCGTGATTTATGCCGCCACCAAGCTGATTGAAATTCCCGAACTGAAGCGGCTGAGGCGGTTTCGCCAGAGCGAGTTTTTGCTGGCGATCGCCACTTTATTCGGCGTATTGCTCACGGATATTTTGGTCGGCGTGGCGATCGCCGTCGGGCTATCGGTGATCGACCTGTTTGCCCGCATCACGCGGCCCCACGATGCCGTTTTGGGAACCGTGCCCGATGTGCCTGGCCTGCACGACATCGACGACTGGCCCGGCGCAGTCACGATTCCTGGTCTGGTCATCTATCGCTACGATGCGCCGCTCTGCTTTGCCAACGCCGAAGACTTCAAGCAGCGGGCCCTGGGGGCGATCGCCGCAGAGCGGGTTCCCGTCGAGTGGTTTGTGCTGAACACGGAGGCGATCGCCGAAATCGACATCACCGCCGCCGACATGCTCTCGGAATTTTGCGACGAGCTAGCCAGCCGCCACATCACCTTCGCCTTGGCGCGGGTGAAGCAAGACCTCTACGCCCAACTGCGGCGATCGGGGCTGCTGGAGAAAATCGGAGCCGACCGAATTTACCTGACGCTACACACGGCGATCGCCGGATTTGAGGGCAGAAAGAGCCGCTAATCCGTAGGGTGCTGTTGTTGATATCAAGTTACAGAAATTTGGAGAATTTTTGGGGTTTGATACTTGCGTTCTACGAGAGTTTGGTCTGTCGTATCTGGCACTGGAATTAAATTCTCTCAGTTCCAGTAGAGGTTGTCCGGTTCAGGGTGAAGGCTCTGATTAGCCGTGTAACCAGCACGAACTAACCAGCTAACCTAACTCCTGTCGGGGCAGGAGCCAAGCTTTGATGATTATCATTCGCCTCGCAAGTGCTGACAAGTGGTTGGGAAACCGCCACACCCTGAGCCTTTCCCTCCCATCGGATGCCTTTCCGGTGGGTAACCTGTTTGTTTCCCAAACCCGCTTCCAATCACAAGCGAGGAAAAGCCTATGTCTCCCGAACGCAACGACGGGCTGCACGCGCAGCAACCCGTTTTCGCTGCGGATTTTTCTGCAAGTTCCGCAAGTTCCGCAGCCAACTCCACTGACCGCGCAACCGCCAGCGTTTCTGTAACCCCGCCCATGTCCGAATCCCACGGCGGCGCGGCTCCCCGGTCTTCCCTGGACGAGCGCCCGCAGGTCTGAATCATCGGCACACGCGACCAAGTCATTCACCTGATGAACGAGTTCTACGTGAAAAAGATCGCAAACGATCGGGTAAAGTTCACGCCCATCGTACCCGCGCCCTTTGCCAAAGATAAGTTCATGACGGTGCTGGTGCGCTAGGCAGCAAATTGGGGATGACGGGGGCAGGAGCGTTCGAGCCTGCTCCCTCGCCCTTCTTGGTCAGAGCAATAGAAGCAGTAAGAGCAACAAGAGCAGAACCAGGTCTTGCAGAATTCGTTACCCTTTCGTTGCTCTGTCGCTAACGTATCTTGTTGGACTACCAGCCTCAGTGCGTCGTATTCAGGCTTTGTTCCAGTTTGCGGCTGCCCCAGGACATGGCGTAGCACAGCACCCAGAAAATCAGCCCGATGAATAAATACACCTCGGCATAGCGCCCGATAAACTGCGGGTTTGCCAAAATTGCGCGGCTGATGCCCAATAGCTCAAACAGTCCGATGATCAGCAACAGCGTTGTGTCTTGCAGCAGGCTGATGAATAGACCCACGATCGCCGGAATCGACACCTTCAGCGCCTGCGGCAGGATAATCAGCCCCAGCGTCAGCGGCGTGCTGAGTCCCAGGGCGCGGGAGGCTTCGGTTTGTCCGCGAGGGATGGATTGCAGCCCGCCGCGAATGGTTTCCGCTAGATAGGCCGCCGTGAATAGTGTTAGACCGATAATGGCGCGAATTACCAGATTTAGCCGAATATTGCCCGGAATAAACAGCGGCACCATGACTGATGCAAAAAACAAAATTGACAGCAGCGGCAGCCCGCGCACCACTTCGATGTAGGCCGTAGACAGCCAGCGGATCACGGGTAGCGTGCTTTGACGGCCCAGCGCCAGCAAAATGCCTAGCGGAAACGACAGCAAAATGCTGATGACCGACACAAACACCGTCAGCAGCATCCCGCCCCAATCGTTGATGTTCACCGGGCGCAGCCCAAAGCCGCCTAATAGTAACCACAACGCAATTGGTAGGGCGATCGCCCAGGCCAGCGCCAGCCACTTGCCAAAGCCGGGGGTCTTGCTGCCGATTTGCCAGCCGATCCAGGCGCTCGCGGCCACCAGCAGCACAACGCCCAAAATCAGCAGACGATAGAGGGGCGGCGTGGGAAAAATGACGGCAGTCAGCGCGGCGATCGCCAGCCCAATCAGCACGGGACGGCTAAACAAACGCGGAGCCGCCTTTGCCAAAATGCCCCAGGTCTGCCCCGCCAGCGCCGCCAGTAGCGCCACCAACACCCAGACCCGCCAATACTGACTCGCGGGGAATCGCCCCACAAAGTACAGCGGCAGGTTTGCCGGAATCACCTCCCACTGCGCCAGCGAAAAGGCCCAGCGCACGAAGTTAATCACCGTGCTGCCCAAAAGCCACACCAGCAGAATCGTGAGAATGCTGTTGAACCAGCTATTGAACAGGTTCTTTCGCATCCAGGCGACAGGGCCGACCTGGGCGATGGGTGGGGGGGAAGTAGAGGCGGGGGGGTAGCTGGTGGTCATGGTCTAGAACTTGGGAGTAAGAAAGGGAGTTTTGGCGATCGCCTTCTAAATCAGATATCTAAATCAGATACCAGGGACATCAGGCGCAGCGGCTAGCGTTCCTTAAGCTGGACAGCGCGGTTGAGCAGGTTCATCAGCGTCGTGATCGCTAAGTTGATGATGAGATACACCGCCATCAGGATGAGAATCATCTCAACGGCGCGTCCCGTCTGGTTTTGCGTGGTTTGAAAGGTGGAGAAAAAATCGGGATAGCCGATCGCCAGCGCCAGGGTCGAGTTTTTGGCCAGGTTTTGGTACTGGCTATTGAGGGAGGGGATAATCACCCGCAGGGCCTGGGGCAAGACAACAAGCTGCATCGCCAGCCCAGTATGCAGCCCCAAGGCGCGGGCAGCTTCCCACTGTCCTTTCGACACCGACTGGATGCCCGCTCGAACGATCTCCGCAATGAACGCGCCCGTGTAAAACGACAGCCCAGCCAGCACAGCAGCGTATTCCAGCGAAATTCTCAAGCCGCCGGTAATTCTGTTGTTTTCGCCCAGGGCCGGTGTTTCCCACTCCATGCCAAACAGCAGAACCAGCAGACCGGCGATCGCCAGCCCAATCAAAATCCACTGCTGCGTTTTGCCCGATGCGCCAGCAGTTTCCATCAGCTTGATGCGCCAGCGCCAGATGAAGAAAGCGGCGATCGCCCCCAGCACAACCCCCAGCAGCGCCAGCCAGTCGCCTGCATTGTTTGCGGGCCAAGGAATAAACAGCCCGGCCTTATTAATAAAGCCCTTGCCCAGCAGCGGAGTCGGCGGGTCGTTGAGGCTACGCTGCGGCGCAAGGCTGTAGAACACCACAAAAATCCAGAAAAAAAGCTGGAGTAGCAGCGGCACGTTCCGCACAATTTCCACGTAAAACACGTTGAGCTTACGCAACAGCCAGTTGTCAGAGAAACTGGCGATTCCTGCCAGCACCCCAATCACCGTCGCCAGCACAAAGCCCACCAAAATCAGCCGCAGCGTGTTCAAAAAACCCACCACCAGCGCCCACCAGTAGCGATCGTTGGTCTGGTAAGGCACGATGGTTTCGCCAATGTTGAAGCCGGCCTGGTTTCTTAGGAACCCAAAGTCAAACTGCCGCCCCAACTGCGCTAGGTTGCGGAACATATTGCCAAGCAGGATCGACCCGATTAGCACTACAACACCCAGCACAACCAACTGGATAATGATTCGCCAGACCCGGTCGTCTCGCCAAAAGGGAATCTTTTCGGTGCCGTCAGAAGAGTGCGTCATGCCGACCTGCTCTGTTTCTGGAAACTTGGAGAAAATACGCGAGGAAATGCGCTTGAGAAACTACGTCATCAAATGGACTGACCGGAGCGTCTATCAATTCTTCTAAGTGGCGCTACGAATGAAATTGCCAGCAGCCCCGCAGCCCCTTAGCTGGCAATCCAAAATCGCAAACCCAAAATCGAAAATCAATATCGCCCCTCAGAATTCGCCCTTTGCAGAAAAGATACCAGGAAGGGCAGGCTTTGCAACATAGCCGCCTGCTGTGACGGATTGAATGTTGACGAAACCTGCCCTCCAGCGTGTTTGAAAAACGGCGCAGACTTTAGCGGAATGGCGGAGAGTACATCAGACCGCCATTGGTCCACAGTTCGTTGGGGCCGCGAGAAATGTTTAGCTCAGAGCCGCTGCCCACGTTGCGCTCGTAGATTTCGCCGTAGTTGCCAACCGCCTTGATAACGTGAACCATGAAATCGGCAGGCAGACCCAGCTGGCTACCCAATTCACCCTGTGCCCCCAGGAAGTTTTGAATGTCGGGGTTC
This sequence comes from Thermoleptolyngbya sichuanensis A183, assembly GCF_013177315.1. Taxonomy (NCBI): domain Bacteria; kingdom Bacillati; phylum Cyanobacteriota; class Cyanophyceae; order Oculatellales; family Oculatellaceae; genus Thermoleptolyngbya; species Thermoleptolyngbya sichuanensis. The sequence continues at coordinate 803,590 of NZ_CP053661.1, forward strand.
GGGTCTTGCTTCATTTGATCGACGTTGGCCTGGGTAATGCCAAACTCCTCTGCCTGAATCAGCCCAAACGTCACCCACTTCACCACGTCATACCAGCGAGAGTCGCCGTTGATGGTCACTGGGCCCAGAGGTTCCTTGGACATCACCACGTCGAGCAGCACATAGTCGTCAGGGTTGGGCAGGGAGGTGCGCTTGGCGGCAAGCTGAGAACGGTCAGACGTAAAGGCATCGCAGCGACCCTCCGAGAAAGCGGCGATCGCCGCATTAGAGTCCTGGAACTTTACTTCATTAATCGTCACACCTGCTTCTTTGGTGCGGCTGGCCAGGTTTAGCTCGGTCGTCGTTCCCGTTTCCACACACACCGACTTGCCTGCTAGACCGGCCACATCTTGGATGCCGCTGGCCTTACTCACCAATAGCCCTTGACCGTCATAGAAAGTGGTCGGCGCAAACTCCAGACCGTTTCCGCCCGCCGCATCTCGGCTAGCCGTCCAAGTGGTGTTACGAGACAGCATATCCACTTCGCCGTTCTGCACCGCTGGGAAACGAGCCGTAGAATCGAGGTTTCGATATTCAATCTTGCTGTCGATATCTTCCGATGTGCCAAAAACCGCAGCGGCCACGGCGCGGCAGACATCCACATCTAGCCCAGAGTAGTTGCCGCTGGGGTCAACGAAGCTAAATCCAGGAATCGTCCCCTCAACGCCGCAGATCAATTTACCCCGCTCCTTCACCATGTCAAGTCGGCTTCTGCCCGCAGCAGTTGCCGCTGGAGATGCGCCTTCAGCACCGGGCGAGCTTGCAGTATTCGTAGGCGCTGAGGTACAGGCAGAGATTGCGGCTACCGACAGACTGGCTGCCAGCAGCAAAGAACCCCACTTACGCATAGTTGTCTCACTCACTTCAATCAGAACTTCAACAGAACTTTAGGAAAACGTCAGGGTAGCAATCTGCGTGGAAGAAGCACATCCATAGTCAAAACCTGGCATCTGCCAGGACGCAGATCAACGCTCTTCCAACTTACTGCTTTGAACTTTCTTAACAGTCTACTGCTTCCGGAATTCCGTTTGTATACTACTATACGTTTAGTGGGGTTGTCATGGGTTCGTAAAACGGGAGACAACTTGCTGACAGAATCGGGTATTTGGTACCTGAAACTAAGCCCACCTGCGACTGAAAGCTTCAGGCTAGGGCTAACACACTTAACTCAGTCCTACAGAGTCCTACAGAGCGATGTTGGGATGGCTGTAAACTACTTCTCTATAGAGCCTTGGGGCAGAAGAGCCTTGGGGCAGATGGTCTGCATCTGGCAGCGTTTGGTCAGTTTAGGGGCGATTTCGATTAGATCGCTGAGATTAACGACCGAGGTTAACAACCCATGAGCGCGAGATGGGTTAAGCAGTAGGTCGTTAAGCAGTAGGTCAATGACGGGTCGCCTAGCGTCCTTGCGCCATCTCACGAATGAGCGGAATGCGTGTGCGAATGTATTCGCTGAGGAGGTCAGATTCGCTGGGGCTGAGCGATCGCCCCTGATAAAACTGCCCGATTAACCACTTGGTGAGGCTGTGGTCATCCAAGCTAAGCAATACGCTCGACTGCGCTTCGTCTACAACCATCCAGAGATGCCGGAGCATTAGAGGACTCATACCGCCTCCTTAAGGTTTTCTTCATTTTCTATACCATACCCACCCGGTTTGTCGCTGGTGCATTGTGAACACAAGACGACACAGATTGTGACGGATGCCGTAACAATTGACGGAGAAACTTGATAAATTTTGGGCATGATGAAGGCATGGAATCTGTCAATTTTGTGCCTAATTCTGCATCTGCTTCGGCATCCACCTCTACGGGTTCGATGTCCGACTCGGCATCTCCTGATGCTGCGACGGATTCTCCTCCATCAGATGCTCTATCTGAGGATGCCCTATCTGGGGATGCTCTATCTGGGGATTTGGCGGCGCTGCCTGCGGAGGTTTCCCTGATGCCTGCGGGCAAGTCGGACGCGGGACTGGCTCCGCTGCTGCTGACGGTTGTTGAGCTAGTGCGACAGTTGATGGAGGCGCAGGTAATCCGCCGCATGGAAGAGGGGCTGCTGAGCGACGGCGACCTAGATCGCGCTGCCGAAAGCCTGCGGAAGCTGGAAGAACAGGTTGTGCAGCTTTGTGAAATTTTTGAGATCGATCCGGCAGATCTCAATATCGACCTGGGCGAAATTGGCACGTTGCTGCCCAAGGCGGGCGGCTACTATCCCGGCGAACAGTCTGCCAATCCGTCAATTCTGGAACTGCTGGATCGCCTGTTGAATACGGGCGTAGTGATCGAGGGCGATGTGGATTTGGGGCTGGCGCAACTGAGCCTGATCCATGCCAAGCTTCGCCTGGTGCTTACATCCAAGCCGCTGTAGTTTTTGCAGGGGGTTTGTAACGCTGTGTCGCAATTTCGCAAAATTGGCGATCGCCCCTGCCAAACTGGGCACTCTCAGCGAGTAGGCAAGTTGGGCCAGCAAAACCCCCGACGATTTGCGCCCATTCGCTTCCAGTGGCCCTGTTTCCCCGCGCATCATGGCATACGGTTTTTATCTCTACGGCATCTTCCCCACCCCCGGCCCTGTCGGGCTGGCCCTCGAAGGTCTGGACGCGCAGCCCGTTCATTCCCACGCCATTGGCGATTTCGTATTTCTCTATTCCGAGGCGCAGCAAAAGCGCTATCTCTCTAGCCGCAAAAACCTGCTGGGCCATGAGCGCGTGCTGGAGCAAGCGATGGAGAAGGGCTATCGTACCCTGCTGCCACTTCAGTTTGGCCTGGTGATTAAGAACTGGACCAGCGTCGAGGAGCAACTCATCGTGCCCAAGGGAGAGGCGCTGCGGCAGTTGTTTCAGCGGCTAGACGGTCGCCGGGAGGTAGGCATCAAGCTGGTGTGGAACCAGGAGGCGGAGCTAGAGGCGCTGATGCAGGAAAACGATCTGTTAAGAGCAGAGCGCGATCGCCTCGAAGGAAAAACCCTCAGCATGGACGAAATCGTTCGCATTGGGCAATCCATCGAACATGCTATGACCGTCCGCAAAGACGCGATTATTCAAACCTGCCGCGATCGCCTCAACACCCATGCCGTTGAAATTGCCGAAAACGATCCCCTGCCCAGCGTTCCCGGCATGATCTACAACGCCGCTTACCTGATTCCCTGGGATGCCGAACCCGCCTTCGGGCAGCAGGTCGATCAACTGGACACGCAGTTCAGCGGCCGCCTGACCATCCGCTACAACAACTTCACCGCACCCTACAACTTTGCCCAGCTAGAAGCAGAGTAAGATAGCACCCGCCTTTATTACCTTTTCACTCCCAACCCCGCTATGATCTTTGACCTCCTCCTCGCCCCCGTCACCGCGCCCATCAACGGCATGAACTGGATTGCCAGCAAGATCTTGGAGCAGGCAGAGCCGCTGCTGGATGAAAAAGAAAATCTGAAAAAGGAACTGCTGGCGCTGCAACTCGCCTTTGATATGGGCGAACTGTCCGAAGACGAGTTTGAGGAGCGGGAAGAGGCGCTGCTGCTGGCGATTCAGGCGCTCGAAGACGAGGATCTGGACACAGAAGACGAAGATTAGTCGTTGATTAATCAACGATTAATCAACGCCCCTAGTGGCAATTCTCCTGAGGGCTGCTGCGAATGAAATTTTGAGACGCTCCGCAGGTGCTTGACTGGCAATCTAAAATCGCAAATCCAAAATCAGCCCAGCATTAGCCCCTTGGACTGGAGTTTTTGCTCAATTTGCTGCATCTCCTCCAGGGTTTCGCCCGCGACGATGCCGTAAAGTTCGGTGTAGATCTTGCCGTACTTTACTTTTTCTAGGGCGGAGAGGATCAGGAAATCCTTACGCGCCAGCTCGGGCCTAAGTTCCACCAAGATCGAATCGAGCGTGCCGTCCATGCGGTAATCGGTGGAATATTTGGCGATCGCCTTTCCTTCCTTCAGCAAGGGTTGCCGTTGCAAGCACAGCGGAGTAGAGCCATTGACCCGAAAGTTGGCATCGATGGCGTGGAGTTGTCCGTCGTTGTCTTCCAGCACGTCGCAGCCGATGATGCCGAAATAGCCCTGCTGGTGGGCATAGCGGGCGATCGCCAGAATATGCGGCGCGAACCGTTCCACGGGCGTATTTTGGTAGTCAATCAGCCCGCCCAGGTAGCCGCCTTCCTCTGTGACCAACTGCCCCGTCACGCCGATCAGTTCCACCGCGCCCGTCTTACTCACGTAGAACTGCATACAGTAGTTTTGCACTGCATTTTTCACAAAATCCGACACCACAATGCTGCGAAGCAAATTGATTTCTCGATATTTGCGGATTTCCCGCAGGCAATAGTCCAGGTCGCTGGAGTTCTGAATAATATAGGTTCCCTCACCCGATAGCCCGTGGGTGGTCTTAATTAGGTAAGGAAACTCGGCGGGCAGCGGCACGTCCTCTAGGGGCGTTTCGTCTAGGTGATAGGTGACGTAGTGTGGGCAGGGCACGCCCAGTTCGGACAGAGTTTCTTTGCTCAGCAGGCGATAGTGGGTGTCGGGTGGGACGGCGTGCTTTTCGGGCGCGAGGTGGTCAAAGGGAAACAGCGTCAGCACTTTGGCAAAGCGATCGCTCTGGCTTAGGTAGTCCAGATACACCGACCGTTGCAGCACCTCCAGATTCTCGTAGCGAAAGCCAAAATGCTCCCGCCAGTAGTCAATCAAAATATTGCGTGGTGGGCGGATGACAATACCCGCGAGGCGATCGCCCAGCACCGCCAGGTTTTTCCACGGCTCCTGCTGCACGATCTTGTCATAGCTGACTTTGGTAGCTTCGTCGCTGCCGTCTTGCAGAAAATACTTCTCGGTATTGGGATAGGCGGCCCAGCTTGCGGTGGCCGGATAGTTGAGGATAAAGGCGTGGGGCGCGTCGGCGGTATCTGCTGAAAACAGGTCAGAAAGGCTGGTCGCCTGAGTGTATTGCAAGTCGGTTTGCAGGTTGGTCTGAACATCGGAATCTAAGGCCATAGCCGCATTAAACCAGGGTGGAGTTCGGAGATTTCAAAAGTCTTTTGCCAAAGTCTTTTGCCAAATCGTAGTTTACGCTGGATGGTAAGCGGAGGGGATGCGCTCAAATTGCACTCCGTGATACCAAGTCTACCTAGCGCAAAACCGTCTTTGGGCTGAGCAGAATGTAACTCGTTGGGCTAGCGTTAAATCGAATTTGATTGATATGTTAAAGACGCGATGATGCCAGGAGCCTGGCATTCAAAAGGATTCAACTTTAGCCACGTCAGACTCTCAGCGCTATGTCCCAGCCCTCTCAGCCCTCTCAGCCTTTAGACAACCTCAGCGACGAAACCCTTCCCTACGACACATTGAGTTCGGCGGCCCAGCGACAACGCCTGGGGGAACTGGCGGGCGTGTTTCTGAAACTGGGGGCGATCGCCTTTGGCGGGCCCGCTGCTCACATTGCCATGATGGACGACGAAATCGTTACCCGTCGCCGCTGGCTCAGCCGCGAAAAGCTGCTTGATTTCCTCGGCATCACCAACCTGATTCCTGGGCCAAACTCGACGGAACTAGCGATCTACCTGGGCTACGACCGAGCAGGCTGGCGCGGGCTGGTTTTGGCGGGCACCTGCTTTATCTTGCCTGCAATGCTGATTGTGTGGGCGCTGGCGGCAGTTTACGTCCGCTATCGAACCATTCCCCAAGTAGAATGGCTGCTCTACGGCATCAAGGCAGTGGTGATTGCCATTGTGGTGCAAGCGCTGTGGAAGCTAGGGAAAAAGGCGCTCAAGGATTGGCCAACCTGGGCAGTGGCGATCGCCGTCATTGCGCTCTTTGCCACCGGGCTAAACGAAATTGCGCTGCTGCTCTTGGGCGGCGCTGCGGTAATGCTGATCAAAAACCTGGGACAGCGAGAACCTGGTTCACCGCTGCTATTGTTTCCTCTATCAGTTCTCGCGCAAACCAGTCTGGCGCAAACGGGCGTGGCTCCAGCCCCTCCACCCGCCAATGCACCGACCTGGGGCAGCGTGTTTCTTATTTTTCTAAAAATTGGCGCAGTCCTTTACGGCAGCGGCTATGTGCTGCTGGCGTTTATGGAGCGCGAGTTTGTGCAGCGCACGGGCTGGCTTTCGTCGCAGCAAATTCTGGATGCGGTGGCTGTGGGGCAGGTCACACCAGGGCCCGTGTTCACTACCGCCACCTTTATCGGCTACCTGCTGGCGGGCAATGCCGGAGCCGTAGCCGCCACCATCGCTATTTTCCTACCCGCCTTTGCCCTGGTGCTCATCATCAACCCGTTTTTGCCCAAGCTGCGCCAGTCGCGCTGGGTCAGCGGCTTTCTGGATGGGGTCAACGCAGCCTCCCTCGGACTCATGGCTGTCGTCACCTGGACGCTGACCCGCGCCGCCGTGGTGGACTGGGTGACGGCCTTTCTCGCGGTGCTGTCGCTGATTGCCGTGTTTCGGCTCAAGGTAAACTCGGCCTGGCTAGTGCTAGGCGGGGCAATCGTGGGTCTGCTGGCTAAGAGCTTGACCTGATGTCCGAATCATGTCGATTTTGGATTGGCGATTTTGGATTGCCAGTCAAGCACCTGCGGGACTTCCAGTAATCCTATTCGTGCGCCACTCAGAAGAATTGAGATTCAAGTAAGATATTCCAAACAAAATGAATCGTTGTGCAGATTCACCACACAACGATTCATCTGGAATGGAACTTTATGGAATGAAACTCTAGCCGAATCGAATCTCGCTTTGGCTGACTACACCATCACGGTGTTTTCTTCCGCAAGCCCACGCGCCGGAGTGGCGATGCGGGTGCCCTGAGAAGTGACGCGCACGCTCAGGTCATAGGGCCCTGCTTCTCCTGCGCCATAGCTGCCTGCGAACACCACATAGGTTCCCGCCGGAAGGTTAGCGCGAATGGCAGCATCCCGCGTGTTGGCATTGGCATCGTCATTCTCTGTGACCGGTTCTAGCGCCGTCTGATCATTGAAGCGCGACACGTCTCGTCTCAGGGCGAGGAACGAGTCGATGAACGCACTCCGCATCTGAATCGACACCTGGGCAGGCGTGGGAAGCTGGAAGGAAAACGTCTCAAACCGACGCCCGTTGTCAGACAGGCGATCGCCCTCGTCAATCCGTCCTTCGGCTCTGGCAACAAAGCCGTGGGAATCTTGCCCAAAGGACAGCGGCGTGGCATTGGTGACCCGCGACAGCGGCGCAGTCGAGGCGAGGTGGCCCGTATGGGCGCTGGCCAGGAGGTGACGCACGCGATCGCTGCTGATGGCGCTGCTGAGGCCGCGATTGCCGCCCCGCGAAAAGGACAAGGCCACAACGCCAATCACGTTGCCGTGCTGGTCAAGCACCGGCCCGCCCGAATTGCCAGGGTTAATCTGGGCATCGGTCAGCACTTCATCGGGGTTGATCTTACTCACCACGCCGCTGGTCAGCGCATTGCGAAACCGCTCTTGCCCAAAGGGCGTGCCAATGACATAGGCCGGGTCACCCGGCTGCACCGAGCGAGCATCGGCCAGGCGCAACGGCTGCCCCGTGGAGGTCGGCTTTTGCCTGCTAAGCCGATCTAGGTTGGGATAGCGAGACGGCTCCAGGGTCAGCAGCGCTAGGTCTGTGCCGCTGGGGTCAAAGCCCACTAGACGAGCGCGACGGTTGCTGTTGTCTGCCAGGGTGACTGTAGAAACTTGCCCTTGCTGGAGGTTTTCCACCACATGGGCATTGGTCACAATCAGGGTGTTGGGGTTCCCGCCAGGGCCGCTGGCGGGTTCAACGAAAAAACCGCTGCCCGAAAAGCGATTGCGAATCGTCACCACGCTCTCGTTGGCTCTGGCATAAACGGGGGCGGCGGTGCGGCTGCTGCTGGGGGCGATCGCCACGGCCGCAGTACCCGTCGAAACGGAGAGCGTGGGCATCTCTGCGGGTGCTGCCGCCTCTACCGTCTCTTCAAACCGATGGGTGGTTCCGCCAAGTCCCTCGGTTTCCAGTCCAGGCTGGCTCAGGGAGGGGTCTGCATTCTCCTCCCGCAGCCCAATGGAGTAGGGCCAGCCGCCATAAGCCAGATGTGGATAGTAGTAGGGATAGTGATAATGCACCAGGCGATAGGGATGGCGACGCAGCGCTCGGCGGGTGTGCCGGTCATAGCGGATTTCTAGCACGGGTAAATGGGGCAGCAGAATGGGAGCGGGACGCTCGACCACGATGGGCACTGGACGCTCGACCACCACGGGCACTGGGCGCTCGATTACCACTGGACGGGGACGTTCTACGACGACAGTTACAGGACGCTCAACCACCACCGGGCGTGGATAAGACACCACCACTGGCGGATAGTAGGGGGTATAGCCATAGTAGTAGCGGTGGCGGCGGTGCGAAGTGCCTTCCGTCACGACTTCTGCCTCGACGGGGGCGATCGCCACGGGAGCCTCTGCGGGCGAAACGGCAGCCTGCACACCGGGAGTCGTTTCTACCGTCTGCGCCACAGGTGCCGCGCCGGGGCATACCAGCCGTCCATCTGTGCCGCGAGCAATGCGACCGGGCTGTCCGTTGTAAAGCACCTGCTGAAGAAAGCGCCCTTCCTCCCGCTCTACCAAACGGAACAGGTTGGGATTTTCGCTCAGGCACGACCGCGCGATCGCTCCGAGACTCTGCCGCTAGGCGAGTATCTGGCAGGCTAGGCGTAGTCGCATCAGCAGTCAGGCTGGACTCGGTCACGAGGCTGGGGCCAGTGGACGGAGACTCGACCACGGGCAGCGTTTCCATGTGCATCGAGCCGGGGCGGAACTCTCGCGGATCGTTCAGCGGATCATCCTTGAGCAGCGGAATCAGACCACTGTAGGAAATGCGGGGTGTGGTCGGCTCCACAAAGGTAACAGGAACCGCCGGAGCCACGATGACGTTCGTGACCTCAGCCGGAGCGCTCACTTCGACTGGCGTAGAGGGCAAAGGGGCAGACCGCTCGACGGTTGCATCTGCCACGACCGCTGCGACAGGCAACGGGGCGGAGCGGCCAGCCGTAGCGTCAGAGGTCATGGCGGCTGTTGGAACCGTCTGCTTTTCTGCAAGCCGAGGGGCGATCGCCCGCACAGGCGGGGTTGACTCCTGGCTGGACAATGCCGCAGGCTTCGACTCGGCCACTGCCGCCACTGCGACCACCAGAGCCTCGCGCTCGACCCGCTGTGCCACAGGCTGCGCGACTGCACCAGAAGCATTTTCAGGCTGAGCAATGGCCACCGGACGAGACACAGGCGGCGCGGCCAGATCGGGGGCTGCGGTCGCAGGAGCCGCGGGAGCCGGGGCCTTGGCAATGGGAGCCGGGGTCGCCGCAGGTGCAGAAACGGCAATTCTCTCCGGAGCGGGCGCAGGCGGCGGCGTAACCTGTGAACTAAGAGCCGATGCAGCAACTTTTTCAGCCTTTTGCGCGGCCTTTTCGATTGGACGAGGGGCAGTGGAACGGGCTTGAGGAGCGGTCTGGATTGGTTCTGGTGGAGCGATCGCTGCTTTTGGCTGGGGCACAGCCGGAGCAGCGGTTTCCACTGGCGCAATCGGTTCTACGGATTCTTCTTCAGAAAAGGAGTTGGCCTCGGCCCGGCGATTTGCTTCCAAAAAGCCAAGCATCGCCAGCGCAGAAAGAGCGATGGGAGCTAAACGCATAATGGTTCGTGAGTTGTGATGAGTATGAATTGAATAAACCGTCGTTCGTCTTTCGGATCTCGAAACCAGACTCCGCAAGCGAGAATCGATGCCTGCCCATGTCCAGCCCAAACCAGCACAGCCCAGAACATCGCTCGACTGTCCGAAATGCTCGGACTAATATCAATTCTTTTAAGTGGAGCTATGAATGAAATTGCTAGAAGCCTTGCAAGCGCTTGACTGGCAATCCAAAATCGCAAATCCAAAATCGAGAATTGATATAAGGCAAGCGAAATGGGTGCGCCGGGTTTTTCCAACCCTGCGTGATGGCAGCCGTTGACTATCGCATCCCTCGGCAGAGCTTTGGGCATGTGCCGTGCCCAGAGAGGGGCGATCGCCAACGCTGCGATGCTTAGAAACCTTGAACGGTCAATGCTTAGAAACCTTGAACGGTCAATGTCTCAACGCAAGAGAGTTTCCTGGAAAACATCTGAACCTGTAGGGCTGAAATTTCTGGTTCGTCATCAAACCTCGTCATCAAACCTGAAGTTTTAACCTGAACCAGAGTAGAGCAGGTTTTAGAGGGTGTTTGAAAAGGTATCGCCTGTAATGTTAAGCACTCAGAGATCCCCCCTTAAGCCCCCCTTAAAAAGGGGGGGAAACCGCCTTAAAGTCCCCCTTTTTAAGGGGGATTTAGGGGGATCTTGCACGCTTTTCTACAAACAGTGGGACTTTTCAAACATCCTCTTAGGCAATCTTTGGCAAAAAGCCTGCTTAGCGTTCATCAGAGTCGCTGAAAGTCTGGTTATGCAACCCTGGCTTTGACAGACGAGGCAAAACGTGAACCAACCTGTCTGTTACTCCCTTAAACAGCCCCGCTGAAAACAATCCGTTCAGGAAGGTAAAACTTTATAAATTCTTCACACGAATCAAGAACGCCTATGACGAGCAACGCCAGCGGCTTGTTCCCGGATCGGTTCAACTTCTGGCTTGATCCCAGCTTGATTTGCACTGTCCTTGATTTGCAAGGTCACGATTTGCAAGGTCACGATTTGCAAGGTCACGATTTGCACGATCACCGCTGGTCGCGCAGGCGTTCGGGGACGGGCGTGTTGGAGAGTCCGGCGATCGCCCGCAAGTTCTGACAGCGCAGCAGTTCGGTAAAATCCAGCGAAAACCGTCCTTCAATTTGCGCCACCGCCTCGATTGCGCTCAGCAGACTGCGGGCAGCCTCTTGTTCCGTATAGCCCCGCTGTCGGGCAAAATTAATGGCTCGCTCGTCCGCTTCTAGCTCGATTTGTGAACTGCGGCTATTTTTCCAGATGCGATAGCCCGAAAAGGCCGTCAGCCCTGCGGCGGCAACGGTTCCCATTGCATCGCCCTGTGCCAGTTCCACGACGGTTCCCAGCGTGCCCGCTGCCAAGAGCAACTGCGGCCAACCGGGCTGAAACCATCGCGTCGCGTTCACCCATGCCACGGTTCGCAGCAGCAGCAAATCCCGCTGAGAACGACTCAGTTCCTCCCACAGGTCAAAGTTCAGGTAAATTGGGCGGCTCTGCTGCCAGGGCAAGGGCAGGTTTGCCGTAATTACCTGCGGCTGGGCAGGGCGGTCAATCAGCTTCACATACATCCGCCCAGAGGCAGGCATGATTTCAACCAGGCGGCTAATTTCGTCATCGGGATTCATGAAAACCGTGCCTTTTGCAACCAATGCAGAAGTCTGGCTTCCAGCCTATCAGGTTTACAAGCACGCGGCCGATGCCGCCCGATCACAGCCCGCCAAAACGCCCCAAGCCGTCCAAAAACCCAAAACCTATAGGACTGGCGCAGTTGGACAATTTCTCGCGGGCTGTGCCCGCAAGAAATTGTCCAAAACCCAAAGCGCTTATCGCAAGTGCATCGGTCCTGACCTAAAATCCAAAATCCAAATGCCCCGCTGATATAGTATAAATGCTCTATACACTTGTACTGCAACCCCTGGGGCGATCGCCATGATTCGACTGCTGCACCTGTCAGACATTCACCTCGGCAGTGGCCTGCTGCACGGGCGCGTGAACCCAGAGACGGGCGCAAACACGCGGCTGGAAGACTTTGGGCGATCGCTGGAGCGGTGTATCGATCGGGCGATCGCCGAATCTGTTGACCTAGTGCTGTTTGGCGGGGATGCCTTTCCCGATGCCACGCCGCCGCCCAAGGTGCAAGAAGTCTTTGCTCAGCAGTTTCGCCGCCTGGTGGATGCCGACATTCCCACGGTGCTGCTGGTGGGCAACCACGACCAGCATACGCAGGGTCAGGGCGGCGCGAGTTTGTGCATTTACCGGACGCTGGGCGTGCCGGGGTTTGTGGTGGGCGATCGCCTGGAAACGCATCGCATTGCCACCCGCAGCGGCGAGGTTCAGGTCATCACGCTGCCCTGGCTAACCCGCTCTACCCTGCTCAGCCGCCCCGACACCGAAGGGCGATCGCTGGCAGAGGTCGATAACTTACTCTTAGAGCGGCTGCGGGTAGCGCTGGAGGGCGAAATTCGGCGGCTCGACCCAGATTTGCCCACCATCCTGCTGGCGCACCTGATGACCGACACCGCCCGCTTTGGCGCAGAGCGCTTCCTCGCCGCCAGCAAGGGATTCACCGTGCCGATGGCGCTGCTGACCCGTCCCTGCTTTGACTACGTGGCGCTGGGTCACGTTCATCGCCACCAGATTCTCTGCGACCAGCCGCCCGTGGTCTATCCGGGCAGCATCGAGCGGGTAGACTTTAGCGAAGAAGCCGAAGACAAGGGCTATGTGCTGGTCTCCCTAGAGCGCGGCAGAGCAGTAGTGGAATTTTGCCCGCTGCCTGTGCGCCCTTTTCAGACCATCAGCGTGGATCTGACGGATGCAGCAGACCCACAGGCAACGCTCCTGAGCCATCTCCAGCAAACCCTGATGGCCGATGCGGTGGTGCGCCTAGTCTACAAAATTCTGCCAGAGCAGGCTGAAGAAATTGACCAGGCCGCCTTGCACGCAGACCTGAAATCTGCCCATACCTACAGCATCTATCCCGAAGTGCAGAGCCAGCTTGCCCGACCGCGCCTGCCAGAGTTGGGTGCAGGCAACGAGCTAGACCCAATTGAAGCCCTGAAAACTTACCTGGAGCATCACCCCCACCTGAGCGGGCTAGCAGACGACATGCTGGCTGCTGCGAAAAACTTGCTGGCAGGGGACTGTCCTGAGGATCTTGCGCTCAGCGACGCGCCGCTGGAAATCGATTCAAGTGATGCCACTGCCACCGCATTAGAAGAGCCTGCAAACGCCCAGTTGCGCTTGCTCTGACCAAAGGCTTGCTCTGACTAAAGTTAGAAAACTATTGACCCAGCAACTTTTGTTACTACATCTGTCACTACATCTGCCCTCACCCTGAATCCCTCTCCCAGAGGGCGAGGGACTTCCGATCCGGCTCCCCTTCTCCTTTCCCAGAGAGCGAGGGACTTCCGATCCGGCTCCCCTTCTCCTGTTCTGGGAGAAGGGGCCGGGGGATGAGGGCGGTTCGGAATGCAAGCTCAAATATTGCCAGGTTAAGTAAGAACAAAAAAGAAGCATGGCATCTTGTTCCATGCTTCTCAAATTGTTTCTCAAATGCTTAGAGGATGTTTGAAAAGTCCTACTGTTTGTAGCAAAGTGTACATGATTCCCCTAAATCTCCCTTAAAAAGGGGGACTTTAAGGCGGTTTCCCCCTTTTAAGGAGAGCTAGGGGGGATCTCTGAGTGCTTAACATTACAGGCGATACCTTTTCAAACACCCTCTTAGGTTGAATGGTCAGGCTGCTGCGACTATCGCATCTGATACCAATAATAGGTCGCCATAGGAATCACCGTCGCGGCAAAGAGCAGCCCGATGACCCAAACGGTGGCATTGCTCTCAGCCGTCTCTTCGGGTGTGGCGAAAGTTCCCTCGCTCTGATCGACTTCGACCACGACAGGCGGGCCGGGGTCAGGATTGCCTGCTAGCACTTCCGACAGGCGCGTGGCCACGTCGAGAAATGCCTGGTTGTAGCGATCGCCCTGGCGCAGAGGCACAGCCAGCGTTTCATCCACAACACTGGTGGCAATGTCGTCGCTCAGCAGTTCCTTTGCGGCTTCGCCCACGCGAATGGCGGCGTTATTCGTCACCGTATCTAGCACCAGCAGCACCTCATTAGCCTGATCGGCTGGTTCGGGAAACCACTGCTCAAACAACTGGTCAGCAAAGCTTTGGACGGTTTCGCCATAGTCCAATCGATGAATCGTCACCAAGCGCACGTCGTTGCCCGTCTTCTTGGATAAGCTGCTCAGCTTGCCATTGATATTGCTTTCATTCAAGCGGCTCAGCACGTCGCCCTCGTCCACCACCCACTCCGTCGGACTGACGGCGGGCATCTCATACACGCCAGTCGCCAGGGCAGGGGCCGCGCCGCCCAGCCACAGCAAGACTCCCAAGGCTAGGGCGATCGCACCCATCCGGCTATGGAGCGATCGCAACAGTTGACCCACTCGTTTCCGATCTGTTTGCTTAAAGAAATGTGTCATTTCTGAAAATTCCTAACCCTCATTACAAAAATACACCAGGTTGGAGGGCGCGGGGAGAGATGGAGGGATAGGGCAAGCCTAGAAAAAGTTTAGCGAGTTGGCTGGATATGGAAGGATAGGGCAAGCCTAGAGAAAGTTTAGCGAGTTGGCTGGATGCGGTAAGCACAGCGGCGATCGCCCTGCATCAGATGCTCCACCCGTTCGACCACCACGCTCGTTCCCAAAACAGAACGAAAAACCTCCAGTTCTGCGGTGCAAAGCCCCGGACAGGTCTGGGCGGCGGCGCAGATGGGGCAGTGGTTTTCCACCAGCAATAGCCCGTCGGGTTGTTCCAAAACCTCGGCCATGTATCCTTCCTGGCTGCGGAAGTGGGCGATCGCCCTGACCTGCGCCTGCCAGGACTCCACCCCAGCCAGTTGCGCCCGATAGGTCTGAACCTGGCGGCGGCTGCGTTCCGAAATCACCCGCTCCAGCCCCTCCGCACCAAACACCGTCTCCACCCCCCGCAACACGTCCAGCATCAGGTCAGCGTGGCTATCGGGAAAGCGACTGATGGAATGCTCGGTCAACTGCCACAGCTTCACCGGGCGACCCGTGGGGCGGCGCTCTTGGCGATAGGTCACCCACTGCTCTGCCTTCAGCGTTTGGAGATGCTGCCGCACTGCCATCGGGGAAATCGCAAGCTGCTCTGCCAAGGCCGCAGCCGTCTGTGCCCCCCGCATTTTCAGCAGGTGCAGGATCTGATCTTTGGCTCTGGGCTTGGTGTCCTCCATTGAGGGGGTGGATTTTCGCTTTTGGATTTTTGCTTTTCGATCTTGGATTGCCCCTAATGCTGGGTGAGCGCAATGGGCAAAGGCAAACCCCATACTTCAGTGTGCCGTGTGCGGAGGGCGCTTGTCTTTAATTTTGGGAATTTTTGGACTGGCGACGGTTGTTACGACGTTTTTACCCAGGCGCAATTGCTCACAGCCTTGACCGTCCTCAAAACTGATAGGGCTGGTCGGCGAGCCACATTCGGGTCAGCACGGCTTCGCCATTGCCCCCGACCTTGGCTTCCATAACAAAATTGGGAGACTGTGGATTGGCCTGTTGCAGTTCAGCGATGCGGTTGTTGATGTGGAGTCGCTCGGCTTCGGGCATGTAGTATCGCTCCAACCCATAGTTCACCCAGCCGTTGCGATAGATGCCCTTCAGCGCAACCTGATTAGTGGGCAGGTTGGTGGGGCGATCGCCCGACACAGCAACAGGCTTCCAGGGCTTGGGCGGCTGGCTGCCCATGTCTTCCGGTGCTTCCAGAATGACGTAGATTGGACGAGCCGCAAAGCGCGATCGCCGCTGCTGTGCCGCTGCCTCAAACGCCCTCCAGCCCGGCAGTTTCTCCAGTTCGCCCGGCTGGGAAATGTCGTAGCCCAGCGTCACATAATAGCCGCGCAGGGGATGATACGGGTCAACGGGCCCCGTCTGCAAAATCACGGTCTGTCCCGTTGCCTGAGTATAGGTGGCTTGCAGGGGAATCACCAAAATCAGCGCTGCCTGAATCGCCAAGGGCAACCAGAAGCGCCAGCGGGCAGCCGAGACAGGGGCGAGGGGGGGCGGGGGAGCAGGCGGGAGGGGATGCTGCGGAGTGGGTGCGTCTGGAGGAGCGGGGACGAGGGGGTAGCGGTTGGAGGGACGAGATTCGGAATTCATAGGACGCTCGACAAGGAAAAGCTAGAGGACATCGAAATCAGGCCGCGAAATCAAGCAGTGAAATCAGGCAACGAAATCAGGCAAATACTGCACGAATCCTGCCCTGGCTGGATTGGAAGCGAGAGGTACGCCTAAACCCCGCTAAACCGTTTCTTCCTGAGAGGCGGGGGTGAGCGTGGCGGCGGGGGCGAGGGTGCGGACGTAGCGCTCGAACCAGAGTCCGACAAATAGCACAGCCAGCCCGCAGAGGACGAAGACGGCAGACTTCAGCAGCAGTCCGGTTTCGTATTCCAACATGCGGCTGATGATTTGCAGGACCAGCATCACCATGCCGTACCAAAACAGGCTGCGGCTGCCCTGGGCGAGTCCCTGCCGGATAAAGGCGGCCGACAGGAGGAACAGCAGCACATTAAACAGATAGGTGGCGATCGCCTGAATGGGCGCAACGCCCCAGTGCCAGAGCGGAATCAGCCCCACAGCCAGCAAGAAAACCAGAATCACTGCGTCGTGCTGTGACAGTCTCCAGCGCTGCCCCCGGTGGCGTGGATAGGCCAGGTAGAACCAGCCGATGAGCATCAGCGCAGTGTAGACAAACAGGTTGGGGTTCAGCAGCAAATCGCCGCTGTGGCTGAGCAAAATCCGAAGCTGCTGGGAAAAGCTGGGCTGGTCGGAAATAGGAGTCCAAATGCTGCGAAACGAAAATCCGTAGCAGGTTGCCGTGAGAAAAATCAGGGCGATCGCCTGGGCAACGGGACGAAATGGACGAGTTAACGGCAGCGGCGCGTTTCTCAGTCGCCACCATAGCGCGTCGTCATAGCTCCATAGTAGGGCTGGGGGCAGGGTGCAGGCGATCGCCACCAAAAAGCCAGGAGTCGCAGGGCCGCTAAACTGGTTCCCCACATCCGCCAGGGTGACGAGCAGCGCCGAAATCGTGGCGATCGCCCCCAGCGCAAAAATCACCTTCGAGCGACACTGATAGGCCAGCAGCGTAAACAGTCCACCCGCCACCAGCGGCATCAGGTTCATCAGGCCATTCAAGCCTGAGAGCGCCTGCATCTGGGTGGCTTCCCACATCCCCGACCAATAGCCCACGCCCATCAGCAAAATGGATAGCAGCGCGAGCGATCGCAGCCGCAGCCCAAACGCCATCGCCAGCACGCCCAAGCCCCACACCAGGCACAGTTCATAAAACGCGCCGCTGCGGTGAAACAATTGCCCCGCCAGCGCCAGGTTTGCCCCCAGCACCAGCGCCCCCAGCAGCAGCAGTCCGTGTCCCAGGCGGTGCTGCCAGCGTTCGCGTCCGTGTAGCTTGGGTCGCCGCCACAGGTAAAAGCCCGCTGCATTGGCGGCAACGAACAGGCTAAACAACAGCGCCATTTTGCCCATGCGGGGAATCGCCTGCCAGTTTGCCGCGACGAAGGTAATCACCCCCAGCCCCAGCAAAATGCAGCCCAGCCCCAGCAAAATGACCACGAAGCGATCGCGTGCGCCTGTCTCTAACGCATCAAAGTCATACTGTGCGGCCAGTTGCTCATACTGGCCCGGCTCAATTAGCCCGTCAATCCGCCACTGCTCGGCTTCGCGCCGGAGTTGCCGCCGAAATTGTTCGCTTGCCATAGGAATTATCCTGCTGTGGGTTGATGCAACGTTTGCATTCATACCATCGGTGTCGCATAAATCCCCCGGAAAGGTCTAGACCGCTATGCCAGAACCTAAAGCGTACTGAAAGAAAGCGACATTCTCTAATTAGCGCAAACTGATCCGCAGTTAGCGCAAACTGATCCGCAGAAGTTAATCCGCACAAATCCGTAGCCCACTTCACCCAACCGCAGGTTGCAATCTGGCTAGATTAAGACCACAGTAAGTAAAGAATTTTTAATTAACTGGGCGATCGCCCCACTGGGTAAATCTAAGCGGGCAAATCTCAAGGAGGATTTTGAATGACGCTGACCGCACCGCGCACCATTGATTGGGATGCCATTGCCTCAGAACTAGCGGGGATAGAGGTGATTCGCGATGCCGCGCAAGTCGCCAAGCTGTCAAAGGACTATTACACCTACAGTCCTATCCTGCGGCCGCTGCTGGATGACAAAGTAGCGGATCTAGTGGTGCGGTCCGTCAGCGAAGCAGAGGTCTTGCAGGTAGCTCAGGTCTGCGTTCGGCATCGCATTCCGCTGACCGTGCGCGGTGCTGGCACTGGCAACTACGGTCAGTGTGTACCGCTTGAAGGGGGTGTCATTCTGGATCTGACCCAGATGCAGGCCGTGAAATGGGTCAAGCCAGGGCTAGCCTGCGTAGAACCGGGCGCAAAGCTGGTTAATATCGACAAGCAAACGCGAGAACTGGGCTGGGAGATTCGTATGGCTCCCTCCACCTACCGCACGGCGACGATTGGCGGCTTTATTGGCGGCGGCAGCGGCGGCATTGGCTCGGTTACCTATGGACAATTGCGCGATCGCGGCAATCTCCACGCCGTGCGCGTCGTCACGATGGAAGATACGCCCCGCATCATCGAACTGCGGGGGGATGAGGTGCAAAAGGTGAACCATGCCTACGGCACCAACGGCATCATCACCGAACTCGAAATTCCTCTAGCCCCCGCCTATCCCTGGGCCGAGCTAATTATTGCCTTTGATGACTTTATGACCGCTGCCCGCTTTGGTCAGGCGCTCAGCGACTCCGACGGCATCACCAAAAAGCTTGTCACCGTCTTTGCCCATCCAGTCCCGACCTACTTCGCCGCCCTGCGAAACAGTATTCCCGACGGCAAGCACTGCGCCTTTGTAATGGTGGCAGAACCCAGCCTGGAGCCATTTGCCGATTTAGTAAAGGAGTTTGGCGGCGCAGTGTGCTATCAAAAATCTGCCCAGGAAGCCGGCAAGGGCACACTGCTGATGGAATTCACCTGGAACCACACGACGCTCCATGCCCGCAGCGTTGATCCAACTTTGACCTACTTGCAAACGCTGTTTCCGGCTGACAAACATCTCACGCTCGTCGAGCATATGTATCATCATTTTGGTGATGAGGTGATGATGCACTTGGAGTTTCTGCGGACGGGCGGCACGGCAGTTCCAGCAGCGCTCCAGTTGGTACGCTATTCTACCCCAGAGCGGCTGAGGGAGATTATCCAGTATCACGAAGAGCAGGGCGCGTTTATTGCCAATCCCCACACCTACATCCTGGAGGACGGCGGTCGCAAAACCATTGACCCGGTACAGCTTGCGTTTAAGGAAGAGATAGATCCCTACGGACTGCTGAATCCAGGTAAGATGCGGGCCTGGCTGGAGCGCGGTTCAATTTGAGCCGTCTTTTTGAGCCGTCTTTTGAGCTTTCTTTGACTAAAACCTGATGTTTCTGGATCGCTACCGGTTGCACTGGAGGCTGCTGCGAGCAGAAATCAATCGCGTTGGCGCTGAGGTAGAGCAATGGTCGTATGAGCAACTTGACCGGGATGCGGAAGATCAGCCCCCGATTGAACGACAGGTCGAAGCAGTACCAGTGGTATTGCAAGTTGACCGCTGCGATCGCCTCCAAAATCAAAACCTGTGCATTTGTATCAACGCGAAAAGCAAGCTGCTGACGTGGTTTGGAATTAAGCCGCCCTATCGCTTTTTCAAGCGACGAGATGGCTCGGTCTATTACTGAAAGTCCTGAAAGACCCCTCCCCAGCTTACTCTTCACAGCAGAACGTCCCCCGGAGTTGCAGGATAGCCCGCCGCTTCAGGAGACGCTAGTTTCGTATGAGTATCTCTGGCTATGAGTATTTGGTCTGGGTATGCAGAAGGGCTGCTTAGCAAGCGCCACTCTTGTTCAGCACAGCTTGAATCGTCTTGAGAATGAGCTGGATGTCGTAGCCAACGGACCACTTCTTCTGATAGGCCAGATCCATTTTGACGATTTCTTCAAAGTCTTTGACCGTGGAGCGCCCGTTTGCTTGCCATTCTCCGGTGATTCCGGGTTTTACGGCGAGGCGCTGGAAGTGGTGGGGGCTGTATTTCGACACTTCATCCTGGGTGGGGGGACGGGTTCCAACCAGGCTCATCTGGCCCATCAAGACGTTCCAAAACTGGGGCAGTTCGTCGAGGCTGGTTCGGCGGAGAAATCGCCCGACGCGAGTGATTCTGGGGTCTTTTTCGTTCTTGAAAATGAGTCCTTGAGCTTCGTTTTTAACTAGGTGCTTGACCTTATCGGCATCGACGACCATTGAGCGGAACTTCCAGATGCGGAAAAACTGACCGTTAAGTCCGCAGCGGATTTGGCTGTAGAAGATGGGCCCGGGGTCGTCTACCCAGATGGCGATCGCCACTGGAATCAGGATTACGCCTGTAATCGCCAGCCCCACCAGTGCGCCCAGAACATCAATCAAGCGCTTTGCCTTACTGGTCACCGAGGGATGCACTTCCTTCAATTCGGCTCGTCGCTCAGCGATTTGCATCAGTCTTGAGGAGTAGTTCATGACGGAAGAAGGTTGGCTGGAGGTGACTATCACGGTTTGCTTGCGCTCCTTCACGGTGAGTGGACTGGACAAGGAGAATGATTTGAGAATTCATCAGTTCTGGTTAGCTCCTGGTATCTATGCTATGAAGTCGCCCCCAAGCCTGGATAGAACCGTATGCCAAGGTTGCCCGAAGCTTTAATTTGTTCGAGGCTTTTTTAAAGTTCCGGTAGGGAAGCAACGTATCAGGTTCTGCTCACAAAGATCGGAACGTTTTGACATAGGAAACAGTCCCCGAAATGCCATTTGTTTCAGGGTTTGCTCAGTAAATACTGAACAGATGTGACTTTTTCTTGCTACTCGAACAAACTCCTTAATACTGAGGAGGATATTCCTGTCCTCAGTGATTCGATCAGGACAACCGTGGATTTTCTGAAGCTATCTTCTGGGGCATTTTGTGGTCTTGAAATCGCAGATTAAATGAACAATTGCAAGAGCAGCCCTAGTCAGCGCGATCGCCCAGTCAATGTGATGCAGGTCTAGATGATGCAGGTCTGCCAGTCTATATCAGGGAGACATTATTAGGGAGACATCACAAAGAGAGACGCTCGACTCGCTGACCCCGACTCAAGCGGTTCAGGGAAAAAAGACCAGTCTGTCACCCTGTGGCTGTTTGTAGCGCTTCTCGTAGATCCTCGATCGGTACACCCTTACGTGGATAAGTGATATCCAAACACGCTATCTCAGTATTCGTGAAACGACGTTGTGATCCGGAGGGTGGCTAATCTTTTACACTTAAAGTTCTCCTTTTCTCGGTAGAAATTCTGAGAGCGGTTCTTGCTTGCCCCTACCTTGCCCCTACCTGGGTCGGAACAATTTGTTCTCCGACCCAGGCGCTTTAGCCCAAGCTTTAGCCCAATCAGTAGGGGCGATCGCCAAAGCAGGTATAGATTGCCAGCGCCCTCAAGCGCCAGCAGCATCAAGTGCCAAGGCGACCTGGTATTCGTTTGCCTGATAAACCTCAAGGCGTTCGCAGACACAGCCCCGTTTGCTGGCAACCTGTAATCAAATCTTGCTCTAAGCCTTGCTCTAAACGTCCTTTAAGATGGGCATCCCAGACAACAGGTGACCTCTGGCAGGACAGATCAGCCAGGCTCCGAACTCCATCTGTCGCAAGAAAGTTTGTAAGATTGTTGGGTGTCTGCTGTGTGAGTGAAAGATTGAGGGACAACATCCATGCGCCAAATCAACTTTGTCGTCATCTTTGTGATTTGTCTGGCCCTAGTGCTGTTTGGCATCGAAAATACTGAGCCTGCGGTCATTCATGTGGTGGAGGGGCTAGATCTTCAGGCTCCGCTGTCGATCGAGCTTTTGCTGGCAATGGGCATTGGCGCAGTCTTGGCTTGGGTCTTTAGCGTGTGGAATCAAATTCAAAATTTGCTGGAGTCCGGGCGCGAGTTGCGGCAGCGAGATGTGCGGATTCAGGAATTGGAACAAGACATCCAGCGCTACAAGGTGGAGTTGGAAGAACAGCAGCGCCTGCTGCCCGCTTCGCAGCCTGCCCCTCAAGACGTGGAAGTGACCGAGGTCTTTGCCAAGTAGGTGTCCTCCCTGGCGCAGGAATAGCCGCAGGGTCAATCGCATGGTCAACATTGCCAGTCTGTGGGTGCCGCTATTATTGCTGGGTCTGATTGGGTTGATGGCTGGTTATTTCGTCTACATTAGTACCCAATAGAGATTAGTCCTTAGGGAAACTGGGGCTGCCTGGCAAATGTCTCTTTCGCTAGCGCAAAATGCGATCGCCCTGCTGATCGACCTGTCTGAACGGGGCGAAATTGACCCCTGGGATGTCAAGGTTATCGACGTTATTGACCGATTTCTCAGCCAGCTTAAACCCTTGCAAGCGGTGGAGGCCGGCCGTGCCCCCTATGAGGCTGACTTGTCCGAGTCGGGTCAGGCATTTCTCTATGCCTCTATGCTGGTGCTGCTCAAGGCTGACACACTCGCCCGCACCACTCAAGACGAAGCGCCGTTAGAAGACGAGTTTCTGGAAGAATCTGACGGGACTGCGGGTGCGCCCTTGCCCCTCAGCCTGGAGCGGCGGTTGCGGCGGAGAGCGGTGGCCCGACCGATGCAAAGTCGCCAAGTGACGCTGCAAGAGCTCATTTCTCAGCTAGAGATGATGGCGGCGGCGGTGTCCGACCCCCGCCCTCGACAGCGCGTTCGTCGTCCCCGTCCTCAGTCGCGTAGTCAGGCGGTGCGCGTCATTACCCAACTGGCTCACCAGGAAAACCTGTCTGAGATTGCCGCTGCGCTGGAGCAGTTTTTGCAAGAGCATTGGGACGCGATGAGCCAGGGCGATGAGTGGATGGAGTTTGAGCAGTTGCTAGAACTGTGGGTCGCGTCGGACGCAGCAGCAGAGACCCGACAAGAGGGACACCATGCAACGCCTCAGGGCGATCGGGTGGGGGTTTTTTGGGCGCTCCTTTATCTCTCTGCCCAATCTAAGGTAGAACTGCTCCAGGAAGAGTTCTATCAGGATTTGCGGGTGCGGAGTCTGGCGGAATCTGAGACGGATTCCCTGGAAAACTCTGCTGTGTCCAACTTGCTGGATTAGCTGCTGTGTCCAACTTGCTGGATTAGATAGAGGGAGGCTAGGGTATGGAAGGGGTTTCGTCCCGTTACGGTTTCGTTCCGTCACGACTGAATCAATTTCTGAATTGGTCTAGTGGGTTTGGAAATTGGTTTAGATCACGCATAGTCTCAGGAGGAGTCATTTCAGGATGAGCGCGGCTAGAACCGGTTTCTGTGAAGGGATACTCAAGGCTTAACTAGAGTTTCTTCCAACCTGTTTTGCTGGCAAAGATTCTGTGAATTCCGTAGCCGCTGCTCGGGCCGATTCCTAAAATCAGGGAACACTAAGTTAGATTACGTAGAGTTAACTTTCTTCTGTCTGTAGTAAATTATTCCACGCCAACCCAAGCAAATTGCCCCAAAGGTTAGAGCAAACGCTATGAAAGCCATGATCCTCGCTGCTGGTAAGGGAACTCGTGTGCGTCCCATCACCTACACGATTCCCAAGCCGATGATTCCCATTCTGCAAAAGCCCGTGATGGAGTTCCTGCTAGAGCTGCTGCGGCAGCACGGCTTCGATGAAATCATGGTGAACGTGAGTCACCTGGCTTACGAAATCGAGAGCTATTTCCGTGATGGACAGCGCTTTGGCGTGCAAATTGCCTATTCCTTTGAAGGGCGGATTGTGGATGGTCAACTCGAAGGTCAGGCTATCGGTTCTGCGGGCGGAATGCGGAAGATTCAGGACTTTGCGCCGTTTTTTGACGATACGTTCGTGGTGCTGTGTGGTGACGCGCTGATCGACCTGAATTTGACCGAGGCGGTGCGCTGGCATCGAGAAAAGGGGGCGATCGCCACCATTATTATGAAAGACGTGCCCCGCGAAGAGGTGTCGAGCTATGGGGTCGTGGTGACGGACGAGTCGGGCCGCATCCAAACCTTCCAAGAAAAGCCCTCGGTCGAAGAAGCCCTCAGCACCACAATCAACACCGGGATTTATATCTTTGAGCCAGAAATTTTCGACTACATTCCTTCCGGTGTGGAATATGACATTGGCAGTGAGCTATTCCCCAAGCTGGTTGAAAAGGGCGCACCCTTCTACGGCATTTCGATGGATTTTGAGTGGGTGGATATTGGCAAAGTGCCTGACTACTGGCACGCTATTCGCAGCGTGTTGCGGGGCGAAGTCAAGAATGTCGAAATTCCTGGACGAGAAGTGCGCCCCGGCATCTATACGGGCATCAATGTCGCAGTGAATTGGGACAAGGTAGACATCCAGGGCCCGGTATACATTGGCGGCATGACCAAGATCGAGGACGGCGCACGCATTGTCGGCCCGTCGATGATTGGCCCAAACTGCCACATTTGCAGCGGCGCAACGGTTGATAACAGCGTGATTTTTGAATATTCGCGCCTGGGGCCGGGCGTGCGCTTGGTCGATAAGCTCGTGTTTGGTCGCTATTGCGTGGACAAGACAGGCGCATCCATTGATGTGCAGGCGGCCGCGCTCGACTGGCTGATCGCTGACACACGGGGCGACATTCCTGCCGAAACGCCAATCGAGCATCAGGCGATTACGGAACTGCTGAGCGCTGAGACTCGATAGATCAGCAGACTTGAGGGGGCGATCGCGCGTCTTCGGCAACCCAAAAGGGCGATCGCGCTGACACGGCTCCCATACAGCTCACACAGGCTCACATAATCTGTAAATAATCTGTAAATCGAACGAAATCAAACGAATTAGGCGGGACGTTCTGGTACGGAGCGTCCCGCTTGCTCTATTCCGCTTTCGGTATCCCGCTTTTTGTGTACACGCCCAATAACGCTAGGATAGAGATCCAAAAGACTTCACATCGCCAGTCACAAATCCACCTCCAATTCACCCCTGATTTCACTTACGACTCATACGATTCACTATGTTTGAAGCCCTAGCCGATCGCCTTGAAGGAGCCTGGAAAAAACTTCGCGGCCAAGATAAAATCTCCGAAGCTAATATCCAAGAGGCCTTGCGCGAAGTGCGGCGGGCCCTGCTGGAGGCGGACGTAAACCTCCAGGTGGTGAAAGATTTCGTCGCAGAGGTGCAGGAAAAGGCGCTGGGGGCTGAGGTTATTTCTGGCGTTCGTCCCGACCAGCAGTTCATCAAAATCGTCCATGACCAGCTTGTAGAGGTTATGGGAGAAACCAACGTTCCCCTCGCCGAGGCGGAGTCTGCGCCGACCATCGTGCTGATGGCGGGTCTTCAGGGTACGGGTAAAACGACGGCTACAGCAAAGCTAGCGCTGCATCTCCGCAAGCAGAATCGCAGCACGCTGCTGGTGGCGACGGACGTGTATCGCCCCGCTGCGATCGACCAGCTCATTACGCTGGGTAAACAGATCAACGTGCCCGTGTTTGAGCTAGGCACGGATGCTAACCCGGTAGAAATTGCTCGACAGGGCGTTGCCAAAGCCAGAGAAGACGGCATTAACACAGTCATCATCGACACGGCAGGTCGCCTGCAAATCGATGAGGACATGATGGACGAGCTAGCACAGATCAAAGACACCGTGCAGCCCCACGAAGTGCTGCTGGTGGTGGACGCGATGACAGGGCAAGAGGCGGCAAGCCTCACCCGCACGTTTCACGACCGCATCGGCATTACGGGCGCAATTTTGACCAAGCTAGATGGCGACACGCGGGGCGGCGCGGCCCTGTCGGTACGGCAGATCTCGGGGCAGCCGATTAAGTTTGTGGGCGTGGGCGAAAAGGTGGAGGCGCTCCAGCCGTTCTATCCCGACCGGATGGCATCCCGCATTTTGGGTATGGGCGACGTGCTGACGCTGGTCGAAAAAGCCCAGGAAGAAGTCGGTATCGCCGAAGCCGAAAAGCTGCAAGAGAAAATCCTCAATGCCCAGTTTGACTTTGACGACTTTTTGAAGCAGACTCGCTTGCTGAAAGCGATGGGGTCGCTGGGCGGCATCATGAAAATGATCCCCGGCTTGAACAAGATTTCGAGCGAACAGCTAGAGCAGGGCGAGGTGCAGCTCAAGCGGGCAGAGGCAATGATCAACTCTATGACCCGCGAGGAGCGCAAAAACCCGGATTTGCTCTCTAGTTCCCCTAGCCGCCGCCGCCGCATTGCTAAGGGTGCAGGCTATGGACTAGACGACGTGAGCAAGCTGGTCAGCGACTTCCAAAAGATGCGATCGCTCATGCAGCAAATGGGCCAGGGACAGATGCCGGGGATGGGGCTGCCGGGGATGGGCGGTGGCGGCCTCTTTGGTGGGGGCGCTCCTGCGATGGGCGGCCCGCGCAACGCCTCACCTCCCGGCTGGCGCGGCTATCCTGGTGGGCCACCCTCTAAGAAAAAGAAAAAGGACAAGAAAAAGAAGGGGTTTGGAACCCTCTAGACTCGTTATCTTTCGCACAGATTTTTAACTCGCTATGAAAAGGGGGACTCTTCTTGACTCTTTCTAGAAGCTCCCCCTTTTTTGCTTGTGCATCTGCCATTCCAGCACCCAATGCCTAACGAGTCAGGCGGGTTAGCACCTGGTTCGAGCGCTCTACGAAGGCCTTCATGCCCTCTGCATCAAACCCCTTCTGGCTCATCAGCGCTAGGTCGTAGATGTGCTGGCAGAGCAGCGTTGAGAGATCGTCTGAGGCGGCCGAACCATCGGGCTGGAGAATCGTGCCCTGGCTGCGGGACAGCAAGTTTTGCACCAGCGGATGGGCCGTGTTGACTAGCAGAATGTGTTCCTCTGGGAACGCCATTTCCTGCTGTTGTAGCAGCGCGGTCATTTCCTGGAGGCGGCGCAGGCTTTCGGGCAGCAGCACCATCGCGGGCGGCGCGGCTTCGGCATTGTCGGATTTGAGCGCTTCAGTGCGAATCGTCAGCTTGGGCTTGTTCAGCGCCTTTTCAAACAGTTCTTTAATCTGTTCGCTGCGGGTCTTGTTGGTGGTCGGGTCAATGATGTCGTTTGCCTGGTCTTTATCAATCAGCGTATCG
Source organism: Thermoleptolyngbya sichuanensis A183 (assembly GCF_013177315.1). Lineage (NCBI taxonomy): Bacteria > Bacillati > Cyanobacteriota > Cyanophyceae > Oculatellales > Oculatellaceae > Thermoleptolyngbya > Thermoleptolyngbya sichuanensis. The sequence goes on from NZ_CP053661.1 coordinate 830,471, forward strand.
TCAAGTTCCGAATCCACCCGCGAGAAGCGCACTTCGGGATATTCTCGCTCCAAGAAGCTGACAAAGTGCGAATCGATGAAGGAATCTAGGAACAGCACCTCTAGCCCCTGGCTCTTGTGCAACTCCACATAGGTCGCCTGACCCGACTCATCGTTGCAATAGAAGACGCGGTTTTCGTGGCGCTCTTTCACCCGCTCTAGATAATCCTTGAGCGTGGTGTAGGTTTTGCCATCGACCGTGTTGGATGGAGCGGCAGCACCCGACTCCCACACGTCGCCCTCGGCAGTCTGCACTTCTACAGCCGGTTTCTCGGCGGGTGGCTCCTGATAAGTCGTGCGGAAAATCAGGATATCTTCGACCTGCTTTTTGAACTTGTCGTCGTTCATCGAGCCGAATTTGACAAAGGTGCCCAGGTCTTGCCAACTGCGGATGTAGGCTTCGCGGTCGTCGCGGTAGAGTTCCTTGAGGCGATCGCCCACCTTTTTCGCAATATAGTCCGCAATGCGGCGCACTGTGCGATCGTTCTGCAAGAAGCTGCGCGACACGTTCAGCGGAATGTCGGAGCTATCAATCACGCCCCGCAGCGGCATCAGGAATCGGGGAATCACCTCTTCGCAGTTGTCGCTGACGAAGACCTGATTGCAGAACAGCTTGATTTGCCCCTTGGTCACGTCCACATCGGGGCGCAGCTTGGGAAAGTAGAGAATGCCGTTTACGACAAAGGGATAATCGGTATTCAAATGCACCCACAGCAGCGGGTCTTCCTGGAACGGATAGAGATAGCGATAAAACTCCAGGTAGTCATCCTTGGTCAGCGAACTGGGCGATTCTTTCCAGGGTGCTTTCTGGCGGTTGATTTGCTCGCCGTCTAGGTAGATCGGCACGGGCATAAAGTCGCAATACTTCCGCACCAACTGCTGAATGCGGGCGGTTTCCAGGTATTCCTCTTCTTCGTCCTGCAACGTCAGCGTAATTGTGGTGCCCCGCGTCGTGCGATCGGACTCGGACAACTGAAACTCCGTAGACCCGTCACAATCCCACCGGACGGGCTGAGCGCCATCTTTGTAGGACAGCGTATCGATGCGGACATGCTTCGCCACCATAAAGGACGAATAAAAACCCAGCCCAAAGTGGCCAATAATCTGCTGATCGCTGCTGGCTTTGTACTTTTCGACAAACTCTTCGGCGCTAGAAAACGCCACCTGATTGATGTACTTTTTTACTTCGTCGGCGGTCATGCCGATGCCGTTGTCGGACACCGACAGCGTTTTTGCGTCCTTGTCGATTTTGATTTCAATTAGCGGATCGCCCAAATCGCCGGAATATTCGCCGGAGTGCGACACCATTCGCAGCTTTTGGATCGCGTCTACGGCGTTGGATATCAGCTCCCGCAAGAAGATTTCGTGGTCGGAATAGAGCCACTTCTTGATAATCGGGAAAATATTCTCGGTATGAATGGAAATATTGCCCTGTTCCAGAATCGTCGTCATAGGTCTTGGAAGAGAGGGGGAAAGGTTAATGGAATGGAGGCAGCAGAAGGATGAATTTCGGTGCAATCCTTCGAGCAGGTGATCAATCCTGCGATCGCCTTCTAATTTTAGTCGGCCGGGGTTTCGGTTGCGCGAGTTCGGATTTCCCTACCAGCGCGAATTTGCAGCCCCATCCGGTTCCCATCACACCTCCAGCGCGTGAAACTGCTGCGGCTCCCAGCAGAATTCTGCCCGCACTTCGCCCTGTTCAATTTCCACTTGCTCGGCTGCCAGCCGTTCCGCTTGGTCGGGCAAGTGCTGAGTCAGCAGCCGTCCGCCTGCACCCACGACGCGATGCACGGGCAGCCCTGCATCTGCCTTTTTCAACATTACGGGAATGGTGCGATAGTGGCTGGCCGTTAGCCCCAGCGCCACCAGCAATTCCGTCGTCCGCACCACGCGCCCCGGCGGAATTCGCGCTACAAACTCGTGCAGTTTGCCCCGCGTGTCGTTGGGCACGGCGGGAAAGGTCTGGGGGAGAGTGGTTGTGCGATCGCCCACCTGCACCGCCCCATCCCGAATCACTATCGCCAGCATTCCCCGCCGTCCGTTAATCCGCTTTGCCAGCCCCGGCTGGAGTGTGTTCAGATAGGCGCAGGGTTCGCAGTCGCCCATGATCCGCACCTGCGCCGCCTTGCCAAGCTGCAACACCTGACCCGATACCAATGCTTCCACCACGCCGTCCAGCAGGATGTTTTCTCGCAAGTCGCCCGGCCGCAGCCCGTGTTCCATCAGCACCGGAGCGCTGGCCAGCAACACCTGTCGGGGACTGCCCGCCCGCGCATGGGCATCGCCCTCAATGCCCAGCCCCCGCCGCAACCAGAGGCGATCGCACGACGTGGGCGGTTTGCCAGACGCGGTTTTGGTAAACAGGTGGAGAATCTGCAAAGTCGAACGCCAAAAAGAGAGGGCAAAATCGAGGACTCTGGGAATTTCAAGATTTTACGTCCAGGACTTACGCAATTGCGATTGGCTCTTTGAATTTTGGACAATTTCTCGCGGGCGCAGCCCGCGAGAAATTGTCCAACTGCGTCAGTCCTAACGTCTTTGTGAAGAGGCTGCCAGAGCAATTTTCTATAGCTTGCTTGCCTGCCCCCCAAACGCCGACTACGTTACGATGTAAGACAACTCGCCGTGCAAAAACCGGAGCCATCATGGGACTGCTTGACCGAATCTGGCGCGTGATTCGAGCCAACCTGAACAGCCTGATCAGCCAGGCCGAAGATCCAGAGAAAATTCTGGAACAGACCGTCATTGATATGCAGGAAGACCTGATCCGGCTGAGGCAGGCGGTGGCCCAGGCGATCGCCACCCAAAAGCGCACCGAGCGGCAGCAGGCCCAGGCAGAGGCCCAATCCCGCGAGTGGTATCAGCGGGCGCGACTGGCGCTGCAAAAGGGCGAAGAAGTCTTGGCACGGGAGGCGCTCACCCGCCGCAAGACCTATCAAGACACCGCAGAGGCGCTGAAGGGGCAAATCGAGCAGCAGGCTGGCATCGTCGCCCAGATGAAGAAAAACATGATCATGCTGGAAAGCAAGCTGGCGGAGGCAAAGACGAAGAAAGATCTCTATATCGCCCGCGCCCGCTCTGCCAAGGCTTCTGAGCGGCTGAACGAAATGATTGGCAAGTATAACCCTGAGGGCGCACTGGCTGCCTTCGAGCGAATGGAGCAAAAGGTGCTGGATCTGGAAGCGCGGTCGGAGGCGATCGCCGAACTGAATGCCGACAAGCTCGAAGAACGCTTTGCCCAGATCGAAAGCGGCGGCGACATCGACAGTGAACTGGCTGCGATGAAGGCAGAACTAATCGGGAAGCCCGCCCATGAGCTAGCGTCTGGTGAGTCTGCCAGATCACTACCCGAAGCCGATGACTTGGCCCGCCTGCGATCGCAGCTTGAAGAGAGCTAGCCGAGCGCCGCTTTGTGGTTGCATCAGCCGCTATGCCTCTTCGCCTGCGTGGTACGAACTCCGCACCAGCGGGCCCGACCGCACATGGCTAAAGCCCATCTCGCGGGCGATCGCCCCTAGCTGCTCAAACGCTTCGGGAGTCCAATACCGCTGCACGGGCAGATGGTCGAGCGACGGCTGCATATATTGACCCAGCGTGAGGCGATCGCAGCCCACAGCACGTAGATCCCGCAGGGTTTCCAGCACCTCTGCCTCGGTTTCGCCATGCCCCAGCATCAGCCCCGACTTGGTGGGAATCTGGGGGTTCAAGACCTTGACCTGCTGCAACACAAAGAGCGATCGCTCATACTTTGCGCCTCGCCGCACGGGCCCTTGCAGCCGCCGCACCGTTTCCACATTGTGGTTGTAGCAGGCAGGTTGGGCATTCACCACGGTCTGGATGCGCTCGATCTGGGCGGCTTCGCCCCCAGGGCCACCCCAAAAATCTGGAGTCAGCACTTCGATCTGGGTATCGGGGTTTCGCAGCCGAATTGCCGCCATCGTCTCGGCAAACCTGCCCGCGCCGCCGTCGGGCAGGTCGTCCCGTGCTACCGCAGTCAGCACCACGTAGCGCAAGCCCAAAAGCTGCACCGCTTCCGCCACTTTTTGCGGCTCTTCTGGATCGAGCGGCATCGGGGCGTGCCCCTTATCCACCTGGCAAAAGGCACAACTGCGCGTGCAGGTCGGCCCCATCAGCAAAAACGTCGCGGTCTTCTGGCCATAGCACTCGCCCCGGTTAGGACAGCGCCCCTCTTCGCAAATCGTGTGGATCTGCCGCTTTTTGATGATTTGCTGAACTGTGGACAGGTCGCGGGCGTTGCCAATCGGTCGCCGCAGCCAGTCGGGCAGGCTGGGTCGAGGGATGGCCGCAGGGGGCACCCTTTCGGGCTGTGGCAGAGAAAATTCCTGCGTAAATTCTAGAGGCAACTGTTCGACAGGTTGGCTCATGGGGGCACAATAACGAAGAAGAGGGGGCGATCGCCCTTCCCTTGATTCTAGAGGGATTTCTAGAAGAACTCGCCGCAGACGCGAATTGAGTTGAGGAAACACAGTTTCGGAGCAAAGCGCAGGGAGGATGACGGTTTCGGGCGAATCTTGACGGGGGATCGCGCGATTTCAAGCATGAGCCGCTAAACTGAATCGTATTACCATTGAATAGTATTGAGTATTAGTATCAAAAAGTCAGTCCCAAAAAGCTGTATCCGTTATTCTGAAGCAAGCGCGTTTTTAATACGCTGCTTTTCTTTGCTTTAATACGCTGCTCTTCCTAGTCCCCGCCTGCTCCCCGCTTGATTTAGAATTCTAGATTCGCTGCTTTTCCCGCTCGCTACTACCTTCCAGTCACTACCGCAGGAGTCCACCGTGGCAAGTCACAAAATCCTGGTTATCGACGACAGCCGAGTCATCCGCAACATGGTGCGCGACATGCTGCCCAAGGGAAATTTTGAGGTGTTGGAAGCCAAAGATGGGGTGGAGGGCATCAACCTGATTCACCAAGAGCATCCCAACCTGATCATGCTGGACTTCTTGCTGCCCCGCATGAGCGGCTGGGAGGTGTTTCAGGAAATTCAGGCAAAACCCGAACTGCGTGCGCCACTGGTGCTGATGTCGGGCCGCCGCGAAGAGGTGACGGAAAAACTTCCGGAACCGTTCGAGTATTTCGAGTTCATTGAAAAGCCCTTCGAGCAAAAGGATCTGGTCGAAGCGATCAAATCCGCCATGGCCAAGTTCAAGAAATGGCCCCAGCCTGTGGGCGTAGGCGCGGCTGCGGCAGCCCCAGCAAGCACCGCCTCCAGCAGCGCAGAGGTAGCCGCGCTGAACCAGAAGATTGACAAAATGCAGGCCGAAATCGACACGCTCAAAAAGCAGATGGCCCAACTGCTTACGTTTATCAAGCAAAAGCTGAAGTAACGGCTCGAAGCCTTGTGGGGTGGTGCATTGTGGCCGCACTGAATCGCCCCACAAGCCAATTGCCCACGGCTAATCGCCCAACAGCCAGTCGCCCAACAGCCAGTCCCCAACAGCCGGTCGCTCAACAAGGTGTCGTGCGATCGCCCTGACAACACAAATTCAGGCGCAAGAGCAGTATCTCACGCCTGGGTTTAATTTTGAAACTTTGATTGAAACCCTGAAGTCACGAAGGGGCGTGAGGCTCTAAAACTGCTAGGAAGCCGCCCAGCGTTTCAAGCTGACCGCTTCATTCTCACAGTTTCATGCTCATCAGCTTCATTACATCTTGTTCAGGTCAATGCCCGCAGCTTTAGCCATTGCGTCAATCCCCTTCTTTTCGAGGGTCTTGATCGCCTTGGTAGACAGGCGCAGCGTCACAAACCGCTTGCCCTGCGGCCACCAAACTCGCTTTTCTTGCAGGTTCACCTGTTGCAGCTTTTTCGTGCGGCGGTGCGAGTGGGAAACGGCGTAGCCATTGTTGGCCTTCTTGCCCGTGAGTTCACAAGTGCGGCTCATAGCGGTTTTCTCAAGTCATTAATTGGCATAAGCAATCATTATACAGTGTTTCTGAAGCCATTGAGGAGGTAGCAGGGGTCAAAAAAACTCTGTCTCTTGAGAACAGCGCGAACAGCAATCCTACGCCGCCACGGAGGGAGTTTCCGGAGAGGAGGCTGGGGCAATCGAAAGGCAATCGCCCGGTTTGGGTTCCAGTACTTCCGTCGCCAAGCCCGCCTGCGCCAACAGCGCTCGACACTCCGCCGGGCCACCCTCCCCCTTCAGCAGCGACGGCAGCAGCCCAGCATAGTCCACCGCCTGGCCCGCCCCCGTCGGCAGCAGGTATCGCAGACAGAGCGATCGCGCCAAATCCACCGCGCTCTCCTGACCTTGGATAATCGCGCCCACCAGCGGCAGTTTCACCGTCATCAGCGGGGCGATCGCGACATCTACTGGCGCGAGGTCTGCCAGCGCGGGCGCATGAAAGCCGTGTGGCTCGTAGTAGAGCCGTGTCCCCTCGGTTTGCCCCGTCAGCACATAGGCATTTTCCGTCAAAAACGGGCCAATGGGTGACCCCGGAAACGCTTGAATCGAAACGCCCTTGTGGGTATACGTTTCGTGGGTATACGTTTCGCCGTGCGCCAGCGCCGTCACCGAGCCATAGCCCAGCCCCGTCACAAGGCTGACCGCATTTGGCGAACACACCACCGGAATCGCCTTGTCCAGCGCCTTCAGCGTCTCCACATGGGCATGATCCTCTAGCCCCTGCGACAGCAGGATCAGATCCACCCTATCGGGGATGGCGGGCGGCGTGCGATGCGTCACCTTCAATAGCCACTCCTGGTTGCCCACCGTCAGCGGCCCCACCAGCCACGGATCGAGCAAAATCCGCACCTCGTCTAGGTCGATGAGCCAAGAGTTATTGTCTAGCCAGGTGAGATACATGGCAACTGTCCCTATAGAATCCAGATGCTTAACATTTCGACATCTTGATCTTATCGCTCCCTTGCCGGAGCGGTAAGGCTTTACCTTAGACCTCCTGCATGAATGGGAGGGAATGTGCCAGTTAGGGATAAAAGCTTGCAAAGATGGGTAGGCGCATGGCAGAGCTAAATCCAAGGAGGAAATGCCATGCCTTATCAAGCCTTGCAAAGCCTGTCTGCTGGAGAGTTTAAGCGATTCTGCGGTGTCAACCGCATCATCAGGAAAGTGGAAGACATCTTGATCAAGTGCGGCAAGTTTCGCTTGCCCAGCCAACGGCAGTGGTACCAGCCTGGATGGGAATGGAAAGTGTTTATCGTAGACGCAGGTGAAGTCAGTACAGTCCTTTCGCGCTAACCACAACTGCCAACTGAGCAACGGCATCAGGCTGCTCCACTGTTCGGTTGCCGATACAGAACTGAACTGGGGATGTGTCCAATATAGCCTCTGCTTGGCAAAGCGATACCAGTGTTCAATGGCAAAGCGACGGAGGTAGTGCAACCACAGGGTTTCTAACGGAGGCATCTGCTCACCCAGCCAAACTAACCACAAAGGAGCCAAGCGTCGCGTGCTGCTCTGTGTCTCCAGCACCTCCACGCGCAACACTTCCATTGCCCGTTTGGGGGATTTGCGGAAATGGTATGCACTCCAACGACTGACCCGCACTCGTCCCCAGTTGGGATCATCGACTTCAACGGTTTCGACCGGGACACTCCAAGTGTCAGGGTCATTGAGTTTCATCTTATGTCCATGCTTGGCAGGTGCGCCTCGCCCTCGATACGCTGGGGGCGCGCCATAGACACATCGATTGGATGTAACCCGCAGCAGCAAGTCTGCCTCAATCCCTGCCGTTTGGTTGACAAAACTGGCATTGCCGTACCCTCGGTCGTAGATCGCCAACGGACGCACCGCTAACTGCCGAGTCACTTGTTTGAGTTGGAATGCCGCTTTACTGGCGGGTGTTTCAAAGCTGGTGATGCGCTCATGCCGCAATGGTAATGCCCAACTGCCCCTGTCTTCAGCAATCCAGGCTAAGGTACTGTAGTTTTGTCCGGCTATCGGGGCATGTCCTGTTCTGCCTGATAAGGTGCGGTCTTTCAAACGCCTGGCAGCAGGACGGTTCCACCGACTCGCATCACCTGCCAACAACGGTTGCTGCTGAGTCGGTATCTGCTGCACCAACAGCTTCAGCACCTTTGATCGGGGTAGGCGGCTATCGCGCAACGCTTCATAGGTGCTCGACCACTGGCGACGAAAGACAGGACTCTGCGATAGCCTCACAAACGACACGATGCACGCACTCACTAACACGGCATCCATCAGATCAAACAGGGCATCTCTGGCGTTTCCCAAGCTGGCATACAACGTTTGGCGAAATTGCTGAAGTTCGTTGAAAATCATGGGGTCAATGTTGGTTGTACTTCATTGACCTTACGGCAGTCGGTGCTTCTCATTGACTGCCTTCCTCTTCACCATTAGTCCAAACTAAAGGTACTGACCACCCCTTGCCCTGGCAGGCACCGCAAGAAACGTTGACTCCGGGTCGGGTCGCACAAGCGTTTGCAGGCATTTTGGCAGCGATTGGCACCCCTGCTCCTGCGCCTAAACCTCGTGGTAAATCGCCAGGACGAGGCAAGGGGCACAAGCCAACTCCTCGTCCCTGCTATCCGATGGTCAAAAAACGAGCCTCGAAACGCAAGACATCCGAACAATCCCTGAACAGTCCGGTTGCAACAGCAGCTTAACTGCGAGCAGGATTGTATCCAATTCCTTAAGTTCAACTGTTATGAACGGTTGAGCAGATTCTTTATGGCATCCTGTTGAGCATTATTGTGATGCCAGTTAGTCCAAACTAAAGCTCATAATGTCAACCATTAGGACGTTTTAGCAATCATAAACGACCTTTTGGATGACAATCAACCATTAGGTTGTTTGATGCGTTACTGTTCTCTGACAGTATGGGCGCATGGGAAAAGCTGGACAAGCACTCAAGCAGGTGCTAGAAACTTACAACATTAGCCAATACAGCCTGTCGGTTGAAATGAATGTGGAGCGCAACAACATTTACCGATGGGTCAATGAGAAGCGCGATCCAACCGCAGAAACCGTAATTGAAATTGTGCGGGCACTGAAAACACTCAATCCAGAAGCAGCAAAAGCGTTTGCGAAGCTGTATTTGATGGATGAGGTCGATTAGGAGACTTTCCAAAAGGAGCGATGCCATTGAAGCGCTTCGACTCTGGGCTGATGTTGCTCCGGAAGTAAGATTAGCTCTTGATGGAAGTCTTTGAGCGATCGCAATCCTGGGGGTGATTCTTCTTCAAATCGGTCTGAGCAAACAATCACCCGATAATTATCATCAATGCTAAACCAGCCGCGATCGAAGGCCCAATGGTGGTTTTTGCAAAGCGATAGACCATTATCAAACCTGTCATCTCGAAACTCGGCAAACGGTTTGATGTGCGCCCCATCTACAATCGTCTGATTGTTAGAGCCGACGATTTTCAATCGACATAAGGCACATTGATGTTGATAAAGACGAACCACAATTCGCCGAAAAGCAGCATCCCTAACAAAAACTCTATCTTGATCTTTTAATTCTGAAACATCATAAATCTCACCGCCCTTTTCAAGGAGTCGAAGCTGAATATCTTCTAACTCGTCCTTTTCTTGAATGCCCTCAAACTGCTGAGCCTCATTTGGAAAGTAAGTCTGAATCAATACCTCACTCAATCTTAGCCGATTGGCTGGTTCCTGAAGATATTCAAATAATTCTTCGTCTAAATAAGCATATTTGACAACATCTCTCAGAGCAGTCAAACCTTTAATTTTTACCTTTCTAGCAATAGTTGCTTCAAATCCAGGATTCGCCATTAGACGCCAGAATTCGTCTCCCTTTAGATGAAAGAAAGGGAGAGAAATATCGGAGTGATATTTGGGATTCTTTACCAAGCTTCCCCAATATTTAAGAAATGCTGCTACCAACTCTGGAGACAAATAGATCGGGTGCATCCCAGTTATGCAATGAGTAGAAGTGCTTAGTGCAGATTAAGGGCAGACGCCGTAGGCTCAGAGCAGTTGCTCTAAGGATAGTTGAAGCGATGGATGCCACCAAGGAAGCCCAAATCAAAGCCCATGCACTGGCGTTAGCGGAGTTGCTTTACGACGAGACAGACCCTGAACAAGTCAAAACATTGGCCGGGATCGAAGTCGCCGTTCGTGACCACCTACTGGAGTATGTGGGGCCTGAGATCGGAAATTTTTTATCTGCACAAGCAGCGGCACAAGCTCTGGGCGAAAGCGGCACATCCAGAGTATCGTCGGACGCTTAAGTCTGAGTCAGCGCCAGAGCCAGCGGCTTAAGGTCAAGGCCCGCACCCAGTGGAGTCCTCAGGTTGAGACGTGCTGCTTGCTGCTGAGTGCCAACGAAGCCTATGCGCGAGCTGCCGACGATATCGCTGTGCTCACCGGGGTGTGCGTGTCAGGGAGTACCCAGCAACGGCTGGTGCATCGTCAAGACCTAGAGCCACCAGCGGTGGACAGCGGGGTTAAGGAAATGAGCTTAGACGGGGGCAAAGTCCGTCTGCGGACTCCTCAGGGGCAGCCCTGCCAGTGGCGCGATTACAAGGGGGTAAACCTGCATCAGTGCAGCATTAGCGCCTTCTACAAAGACAACGACAGCTTGGTCAACTGGCTCAACCAGCAGCCCTTAGCGCATCCCCTCGTTTGTCTTGGGGATGGTCACGACGGCATCTGGAACCTGTTTTCACAGATCGGGCATCGCAGCGAGCGCCTTGAGATCTTGGACTGGTACCACCTGATGGAGAATTTGGGTAACGTGGGTGGGTCTCAACAGCGTCTTGATGCCGTCGAAGCCTGCTTGTGGCAAGGGGATGTGGATGGGGCGGTTAGGCTATTCGACGACTGGTCCCATGAGCGGGTAGACCAGTTTATCGGCTATCTGGCTAAGCATCGGCTCCGTATCGTTAACTACAGCTACTACCAAGCTGAGGGGATTTCAATTGGCTCGGGTGCCGTGGAGTCGACTATCAAGCAAATTGGTAGGCGGGTGAAAATTTCAGGCGCTCAGTGGAAGGAAGACAACGTTCCACAAGTCCTTCGCCATCGCTGCGCTTATCTCAATGGTCAATTCTCATCCTGAGTCTTGTAAGACTGGGATGCACCCAATAGATCAGAAGTGTTGAATCTTGATGGTAAAACTTTACAAAAAGCACTCTCAAGAGGCGGATTATTGAGAATGGAAGCAATAAGTAGGTCATTACAGGCAGAATTATAGATCTTTTGTACTGGATTCAGCTATGAACTTGCCCTGCTAACATTGCGTTCAACACTTCTGCCAATAGATCTGATTGTGCTGAATTTGTCCACGATCAATCAACTCAAGTACAGCGATTAATAGGATTGGCTTGTGTGGAGCATCCTTATCTCTCCGGAGCTTGGCAATTTTTTGGACGTAATCGCTGAATGGCTTACTCATTGAGGTCTGTAGAACTCTGAAAAGTCTTCGGGAAGGTAAGCAGGAGGTTCTCTGAATCGGTCTGTTTGTGAAATCTCTTCAATCAGTGCGTACTGACCTGGAAACCATCGAGAGATCAAAACTGCGGTTAGGCTACCTCTGATATCTGGTTGACATAAAAATTCAAATAGATCCTCGTCAAGATAGGCATACCTGATTGCGCGGTTCACTTCGGCAAAGGTCTTAAGCTTCACACCTGATGAAATGAGGTGTTCATAACTAGAGTTTGCCCAAAAATGCCAGAACTTACCACTTCTCATGTGAAAGAATGGTCGAGAAATATCTGGGCGATGATTCAGTGATCCTAGATAGCTCCAATACTTTAGAAATGTTTGAATTAGTTTAGACTCTAAGTAGATCTGATTTTTTGTAATAATTCTACGCTGGATGTGCTCGATCACTGACAGGAGCAAAATGGGTTTGTGTGGTGCAACTCCATGAGCGCGATCGACCCTCAATCGCTGAAACTTCTTAGCATAATAGTCAAGTGCTTCAATCTTCAAAGGACTATTTAGATCCCAATAAATTTATAATTCTCGTTTCTATAAAAACTTTGTTAAATCAAATTCTTCAAAATTTGAATCTTTGGTTTCTCTCAAGGATTCTAAAAATAAGAGTATCTGCTCTCCGTAACTTAAACTGCCACGAAGTTGCTCTTGAAGAATCTCAAGTCCACCATTTGCATATTCCTAAAAAATTCTAGCTTTTTGTTGATCACTTTCTTCATCCTGAGATAAGATTCGAGCGTTTTGGGTTTCGGCAAAAGCAAGTAGTCCGATTATCGATTTATCTCTAATCTGCTCCTGAAGGACAGGATCAGGATCTTTCCGAGATGCTTTTTCAGAGCTAATTTATGAAGCAAATCTTAAGAAGCCTGAAACTCTTGGCATGTGTGGCTTTGAGGTCATGTTTGCCCAGGAAAAGCGGTTTCTCGGAAATCCTTGATTAACAAGGCTTTCAGGCTCCTTTACAAATTAGCTCTCAAAGGGAACTCGTTTTTTGTAATGAAATCCTAGCGCGGCTGCGAAAGATAAGATATCCCCGTAGGTGAGGAACACGCCTTCATCTCCTTCTTTGGCGTGAAGTGATCTAACGAACTCGTCCTTATCTGCTGCGATTTGAATTCTAGCGAGCGCCATACTGGTGAGTCAGAAAATCGGTTGATTTTAGGGTTCCCAGGTTAGGTAGGGAGTTTACACAATATTATCCACAAAGAAACGGGCGATACTTGACCAGACTTGCTTCACGTTGAGTTGCCTGCCCGCAGAATCTCTGCCACCGTCAAGTCTAGCCCCGGCAACAGGGCAGACTCAAGCCGCTGATTGGGGTCGTGGGTGGTGTCGTCATGGTTAACCTTGCCTCCGGGTGTAGTTTAGTTGCCCCCACCCCATCCGCCCCTCTTGTACGTCAGCCATCAGTCTTGTCCTTCACGCTCTTGTCCTGCATTTTGCGGTTGGCTATGAAACATCTGGAGCAACCAGCGGCTAATCTCACCGTCTTCCTGCGTCTGGCTGCGCTTGAGGGCTTCTTCCACAAGGGCGATCGCCAGTCCTGGCAGCACCTCCGACTCGCGGATTTGCCGACTGCCCCCATCCGCCACCGCAAAGGCAATCACCTCACCCTGCTCCACATCCACCACCCAGTATTCCTGCACCCCCAACCGCTCGTAGAGCAGGCGCTTGCGTCCAAGGTCATCGCTGAGGATTGTAGAGGCAACTTCGATGACCAACTGCGGCGCACCAAACTCGTTTACATCAATGGGCTGAGAAGACTTGGGTGGAATGCGGAACGCGGCACCAATGTAATATGCCAGGTCAGGCTGACACTCGCGCACGCCTGGTTTGCGAAAACTGCCGTTGGTAAAGCCTTTGAGGCGAATATTTTTGACCGTGCCGTAGAGACTGACCGTTTGGGCAAGAATCGTATTATCCTGGCTATGCCCAGATCCAATCGGCATCGTCTCAATCCTCATCGAGTCAGTGTCGTAGTAGAACCGGGCTTGTTCTAGTTCAGGGCGATCGCCCAGTGCCAGAAAGGTCTCCCAACTCGCTTTGACCCACGCATCGGTGACCAGATTTTGCGGTGCGGGTAAGGTATTCACCATTGGCTAAGGCTCCTTTGCAGGGCGACTCTGACCCGCCAGTCTACCCTTTGACTGCGATGATCTCAGTGTACTCAAACTCGTTGGGGCTGCGGCAGGGAGATTAGGATGCTGGTGGTGAATTCATTGCGAATCTGGGCACTACTCTTGCAAAGGCTTGATCGCAATCAGAAGGGATTTGTCAGTTAATCTGCCTCTCACGCTTGAAGCAGGCCCTAATCTGCCACCAGAACGGTGAGTGCTTGGGGGATGACACGAAAGGTGGCGGGGGTTGCCGTGGTGATCTCGCCATCGGTGTTAATCGCGTGGGGTTCGCGGGTGTAAATTTCAATTTCCTGACCATGCAGACCGCGCACCCAGGGAAGGCTGGCCTGCTGGCCCCGGCGCATCTTCCAGAGCAGGGGAATGAACTGCCACAGGTGCTTCACCTCTAGGCTGTAGAGGTCGAGCCGCTGATCATCGATCGCCGCATCCTCAGCGATCGCCATCCCTCCGCCATAGTAGCGACCATTGCCGACTGCGATTTGGAGCGTTTTGACGGCGATTGTCTCCCCATCTACCCGGATCTCGGCTCGGAAGGGGTGCAGTTGGGTGAGGGCTTGAACAGCGGAAATGGCATAGGCCAATAGGCCCCAGCGCTGCTTCATGCCCTGGGAGAGGCGACGGGTAATTTTGACGCTGAGGCCAAGGCTGGCCACATTGAAGAAATACTTGCCATTGACCCAACCCAGATCGATAGAGCGACGCTTGCCCTGGGCGATCGCGCGACAGGCATCTGGGATACTTTGCGGTAGTCCAAGGGTACGCGCCAGGTCATTGGCCGTACCCAGGGGCAAAATTCCCAGCGGCAACTGAGTCTCCACTAACACATCAACCACTCGATTAAGGGTGCCATCGCCGCCGCCGATAATCACCAAGTCCAGCTCATCTCGGTGCTTGCGGATCAGATCTGCGAGTTCGCCCGATCGTTTGGAGGGCACCAGCACCAACTCAAACTCTAGTTCATCCAAGATGTCAACCGCTTGAGCCAGGCGCTTCTTCCCGCTGCGGGCATTGCGATTCACAAAGATGAGGGCACGTTTGCTCATGGTAGGACTGGAAGATGCGCGATGCTGCTTGCAGGATAGCGAAGTCGGAGCGATCGCCCAAAGGTGCAGGGACTTGCAGAATCAGGGCGATCGCCCTGACCCCGATCGCCCTGCCCCCGATCGCCCTGACCCCGATCGTCCCGACCGCAGGTGTAGAATCGGGAAATGAAAAATTTCCCCGGTTCCCCCAACATCCCTGCTGCTGCCTGGACGCGCCCCATTGGGCAAGGCTGGGACAAGCCCTACACCGTCCGCTATGCCAGCAACCTAGACGACGGCCCGTGGCACGGGATGCCGTTGGGGGGCTTTGGGGCGGGTTGCATTGGGCGATCGCACCGAGGCGACTTTAACCTGTGGCATATCGACGGCGGCGAACACTGGTTTCAATCCATGCCCGCCTGCCAGTTCAGCGTGTTCGAGCAGTCGGCCCAGGGCACCCGGGCCTATGCGCTCGTAAAGGAAGCAGATGAGCGCGGGCTATGCCCTCCGTTCGTCGCGCCGCTGCCCGAAAATCCTGGCACGTATCACGCGCTATATCCGCGCAGTTGGTTTGCCTACGATGGCGGGCTTCAGGCAAATTTGGTCTGCGAACAGTTTTCGCCAATCTGGGCCCACAACTACCAGGAACCGAGCTATCCGGTGGCGGTGTTTGTGTGGACGGCGCACAACCCAACAGACGCGCCGATCACGCTGAGCCTGATGCTGAGTTGGGAAAACATGACGGGCTGGTTTACCAACACGCTGAAGTCGCCGGATGTGAAGGTGCGGGATGATGGCAGCCCGGTTTACGAATATCAGCCCCGCATTGGCGAAAGCGAGGGGAACTTTAACCAGTGGCGCATCGAGGGAGATGCCGCAGGCTGCGTGCTGGGGCGAAGGCTGGAAGCACCACCCGCCGAGGGGGATGGGCAGTGGGCGATCGCGCTGTTGCGGAGTGATATTGCTGACCAGACCTCCCAGACGGAAGTCTTCTATCACACCCGTTGGAATCCGACGGGTGACGGCGGCGACCTGTGGGCGACTTTTTCAAAAGATGGCTCGCTGCCCAATGTGTGCGACGAAACCCCCGCCATAGCAGGAGAAAGAATTGCGGCGGCGATCGCCCTCCGGGTTACCCTGGCTCCGGGCGAAACGCGGGAGATGCCGATGGCGCTGGCGTGGGATTTTCCAGTGACGGAGTTTGCCGAAGGCGTAACTTACCTGCGACGCTACACCGACTTTTTTGGCGCAACAGGGCAAAACGCCTGGGCGATCGCCCGCACTGCGCTGGCGCAGTATCGCACCTGGCAAGCGCAGATTCAGCAGTGGCAGCAGCCGATTCTCGACCGGGGCGACCTGCCCGACTGGTTCAAGATGGCCCTGTTTAACGAACTCTACGCCCTGACGGACGGGGCAACGCTGTGGAGTGCGGCGACGGAGCGCGATCCGGTCGGTCAGTTTGCCGTGGTGGAATGCCTGGACTACCGCTGGTACGAGAGCCTGGACGTGCGGCTATACGGCTCCTTTGCGCTGCTGATGCTGTTTCCAGAACTGGATAAGGCCGTGCTGCGAGCCTTTGCCCGCGCTATTCCGGCCGCAGACCCCACGCTTCGCAAAATCGGCTACTACGCCACTCAGGGAACGGAAAGTCCGCTGGTTCCCCGCAAGCTGGCCGGAGCCACGCCCCACGACCTTGGCGCACCCAACGAACACCCCTGGGAAAAGACCAACTACACCAGCTATCAGGATTGCAACCTCTGGAAAGACCTGGGAGCCGATTTTGTCCTCCAAGTTTATCGAGATTTTGTGCTGACGGGCAGCACCGATACGCAGTTTCTTGAAGACTGCTGGCCCGCCGTCGTGTCCACCCTCGCCTACCTGAAAACCTTCGACCTAGACCACGACGGCATTCCCGAAAACTCCGGCGCACCCGACCAGACCTTCGACGATTGGCGCTTGCAGGGCATCAGCGCCTACTGCGGCGGGCTGTGGATTGCGGCGCTGGAAGGGGCGATCGCCCTTGCAAAGTCCAGAGGTCAGCACTCCAACCCAAACGCCCCCCCTCCCACAGATTCCCCCGAAACCCGATGGCAAGAATGGCTCACCCAATCTCGCGCCATCTTCCACCCGACGCTGTGGAACGGGCAATACTATCGGCTCGACAGCGGCAGCGGTTCGGACGTGGTAATGGCAGATCAGTTGTGTGGGCAGTTTTATGCGCGGCTGCTGGGGCTGCCGGATGTAGTGCCGGAGGACTGTGCCCGGTCGGCGCTGAAGACGGTGTATGAAGCGTGCTTCCTCCAGTTTCACGGTGGTCAGTTTGGCGCGGCCAACGGGTTGCGGCCGGATGGATCGCCCGCGAACCCGAAGGATACGCACCCGCTAGAGGTGTGGACGGGCATCAACTTTGGGCTGGCGGCGTTTCTGTGGCAGATGGGGTTGCCAGATGAAGCCCTGCGGCTGGCGGAAGCCGTGGTGTGTCAGATCTACAGCAACGGCTTGCAGTTTCGCACGCCAGAGGCGATTACGGCAGTGGGCACGTTTCGCGCCAGCCACTATCTGCGGGCAATGGCGATTTGGGGAATCTACGGCGTAATGACAGATTTTGCTACGCTGCGATCGCCCTAGCGGTTTCTACCGGAAAACCAACCGCCTTCCATGCTGGCATCCCGCCGCGCAGTTCCGACACGTTGAGGAACCCAGCGGTGCGGAGTTGGGCAGCGGCGATCGCCGTTTCCTCGTCTGTATAGCCATAGACGTAGAGATCGCGCTCCAACTCCAGATAAATCAGCGCCGTGTCCACTAGCTCAGCCGTTGGCATCGAGACTGCGCCCTCGATATGGGCAGCGTTGAACTCTGGGCGATCGCGCACGTCGATAATCGTCAGCGCGGGTTCGCCCCAGTCCAGTCGGGCCTTTAGGTCATACACGTTGGACTTCGGACGGAGCGGCGGCGGTGTGGGAATCAGTCCAAAAAGTCGCATGGCGCAGTGCAGGTGTGTGAGGTGAGCAGGAGGAACAGAAAGGCAGTCATCAGGAAGAACCAAGAGGAACCGGAGTCAGGCGACAAACCCGCTGTCATGCGGATTCCCCCCAAAACCCTAATTCCTAACCCCCGACCCCTTCTATACCTGCACTGTAGCAACATTGCCCAGGATTTACAAACTTTTGTATCCGAACCTTGACGAACGATCCGCAGCGTGGCACGCCTACTCACGAATCCAGGGGGATTTCGGCGATCGCGCTTAGGTCTGGCAGCGGCAGCGACGGGCTGGCGGTGGATTGGGAATCGCCCCAACAGCGGATGCCCGGCCCACAGAGGGCGCAGTCGTTTCGCAAATCCTGCTGGCGGGGGAATGGCTCGCCTTGGTCGTAGCGCTCTAGCCAGAGGGACAGGCGTTGCAGTCGTTCGCTCAGGTCTTGACGAGTTTGCTCATGGGCCGCCTGACTATAGGGAAACGCCAACCGCTGCGGCTGTGGGGTCGATGCGCCCGGTGGCGTTGCCCGCACAAACCAGTAGGTCATCGTGATTTGCTCTGGCTCATAGTCGCTCGTTTCCGCCAGCACAAAGGGATAGAGCCGCGTTTGCCAGTGTTGTGCCAGCCATTGCGGCTGCTTGGGTTTGCCGTAGGTCTTCCAGTCTAGGATTTCAGCCTTGTCCGGCTGCTGCACTAGCAGGTCATACACCACCGTCAGCAGATAGCCCTGAAACAGCAGGCTGCGGCGGTGTTCGCTCTGACGCTGCTGGTCGGAATTGGGCGCAAACACGTCTGGCGCAGCTTCCACAAATTCCCACACGCACCGCTGCAAGTCCGGATCGGCCGGAGTCAGCGCGGCGATGGGCAGCCCCAACTCTCGCTGCTGCATCAGCAGGTGAAACTGGCTACCCCAGTCGAGGTTTTCCTGCTGGTCGGGGTTGGGTGGCGCGGCAAGCTGATCGAGATAGACGTGCTGAAACTGGCGTGGACACAGATCAAGCAGGTTAAGCTGTCCCTGAGAAATCCGCATGACGGGCGATCGCCCCATAGTGCCTCCCTCCAATCCCTGGCGACCCGCTAACCTGACAAACCTCTAAACTCGGGTCAGCACAAACACACTGCCCTCGTTGCCCCGCCCAATCCGCAGGTCGTCGTCTAGGTAGGTAATGTCCAACCAGCCTTTGCGATTGCCGGGGTCTATCCGAAAATCGGCGGCGGCGAAGCGTTTGCCGCTCTGGATGTCCTGAATGAACTGGCTGGGGTTGCGATAGCCGATTAGCCGCTGTAGCCCAAAGATGCCCCGCTCAAAGCCCACATCCACGCGGCGATCGCTCACAGGCTCAAACCGCGCCGCAACACTGACCAAGCCCTCCAGCAGCGGCAGACTGGTGACTTCGGCAATGTTAAACACCTGCTGCGTCTTGACGCGGATGCACTGATAAATTTGCCCCAGCGTTAGGACGGGGAAGCGCCCAATGCCCAACAGTTCAGTGCTGGTAGTGTAAAGCAAGCGCCAGTTGCCGTCGAGCTTTTCTGCGGCTTCGAGCGGTCGCGGCGTGGGGTTAAATTCTTCCAGTCGAGCCACTGCCGCCAGGATCGCCAGGTTGTCGGCTTCGGAGGCCAACAAGCCCCGATTTTTTCCAGCGATCGCCTGCAAGAGTTCCGCTTTGCCGAGGGTCATGGGTGCGCCTGCTGAGTAAACGCTTTGATGCTGAAAGGCTGATGGAGAAAGGGACGAGGGCGATCGCCTAAGCTATCCAGAACTCATCGTTTTAGCCAAGTTCCATCCGTCTCATCCGTGACGGATTACACTAAAGAGTATATAGAGATTTGAAAAGGACAATGCGTAACCCTGCTCTGCGTGAAATTCCCCGCAACCAACCGGCCGAAGTGATTCCCCTCCAGCGCGATGCGTCTATTTTGGACTGGCTGGAAGGAACAGGGCGGCTGCTGGCTCGCGAAAGCGGCGACTTCGACTTCTCAGACGACGAAGAAGAAATTAACGAGCTGATGGCGGGCGAAGACAACAGCTACGACCTGGATGATGATGACGACGACGTGCTAGATCTGGACGACTAGTGCTTTGTCAAAGCCTGATTTTAGGGTTGATCCTTAGTTCGTAGTCGGCGCTTTAGCGCTAGAGCGCTCACTACAAACCCTGATTTATAACGTTGACGCAGCACTAGGACGGCGTTTTGCGCCAGCCCGAGGGTCGGCCCTAGCAGGGTCGGCCCTAGCATTAACCAGACTCGTCGCAGCTTGTCTCGTTCTGCAATGAACTAGCGGCTCAGTATCTTACAGCTTGTCGAGCGTGCAGGATTCAGCTTGTGCGCTCGTTTTGGTGGGCCCAAGCGAGAAAAATTTCTTGCGATCAAAACTTTTCCTCAGGTGGCACCATAGACCTGATGCAGCATTTTTGAAGCTTTTGAAACTGTTGAGGTTCGCAGAAAGCTGGGAAACTTTCGTCTTTGCAGGACAGCGCGATCTCGCCCTGCAAGAAATGCTGTAGAGTTTGCAGAATCGTCCGTTCCTTAAATAACTCCGCCCCCACTTCCCATGAACGTTTGGAACCAACTCACGCTGACGACCACGCCCCTGCCGACTTGGATTCGCTCTAGCCTGCTGCACAGTTGGGTCGGGGCGCTGCGGGGCTGGCGTAGAGGAAGCTGGCTCATGCAGTGGGCAGACCCAATCGGGGCAGTGCTGGCGGCGATTGTGTTTGGGTTGGCTCCGTTTGTGTCTACGGCGCTGATTGGCGTGCTGCTGATTGCCTGTGGCGGCTACTGGCTGCTGCTCACGCTGTCGGATGATAAAGGACTGGGTTTAACGCCGATTCATCTGCTGGTGCTGCTGTATTGGCTGGTGTCGGTGGCGGCGACGGCGCTTTCGCCCGTGCGGACAGCGGCCATTTCAGGGCTGATCAAGCTGACGCTGTATATGCTGCTGTTTGCGCTGCTGGCGCGAGTGCTGCGATCGCCCCGCATTCGGGCTGGAGTCATCGCAGTGTATTTGCTCACGGCGCTGGCAGTGAGCGTCGAGGGTATCCGACAGTGGTTCTTTGGCGCTCCTGCCCTGGCCACCTGGGTGGATGCGGGGTCCACCCTGGCAAAAACGACCCGCGTCTATAGCTACTTGGGCAACCCCAACCTGCTGGCGGCCTACATTTTGCCAGCGGTAATGCTGAGCGCGGCGGCGGTGTTTGCGTGGCGGCGCTGGCTCCCCAAGGTGCTGGCGCTGCTGATGACGGGACTGAATGCTGCCTGCCTAGTGCTGACCTTTAGCCGGGGCGGCTGGATTGGCTTTGTGATGGCAGGGTTTGCGCTGGTGCTGCTGCTGGCGCACTGGTTTAGCCGCTATTTGCCGCAGTTTTGGCGACGCTGGGCTATCCCGTTGGTGTTGGGAGTGTCGGCGGCGTTCGTCGTGCTGGCTGTGGCGGCGGTTGCCCCACTGCGCGATCGCGTCCTGAGTATGTTCATGGGGCGGCAAGACAGCAGCAACAATTTCCGGCTCAATGTGTGGGCTGCGGTGCAAGACATGATTCGCGATCGCCCCATTTTGGGCATTGGCCCCGGCAACGATGCCTTTAACCAGGTCTATCCACGCTATCAGCGGGCGGGCTTTTCGGCGCTCAGCGCCTACTCTATCCTGCTGGAAATTTTGGTGGAAACGGGAGTCATTGGGTTAACCGTGTTTCTCTGGCTCCTGTTGGTCACGTTTCACCAAGCCTGGACGCAACTCCAGCGCCTCCGCGCCGCCGCAAACCCGGATGGATTCTGGCTAATGGGGGCGATCGCCACCGTGGTCGGAATGCTCTTCCACGGACTCGTAGACACAGTATGGTATCGCCCCCAGGTCAGCACGCTCTGGTGGCTCATGCTGGCGATCGTTGCAAGTTACTACGTACCCGCTTGGGGCTGGAAGCCAATAGATAGCTATCAAGCAACCGAAATAACGGAGTAATGGAGTAAGGGGGAAATGTCAGGGTAGGCAAGGGAGGGATTTAAGGAATTGCTGCAAGCTTCGCAGATGCTTGACTGAGTAGGTGGACATTAATAAACATAAAACTCAAAGATCCTGCGCCGCCCGCGCAGGGTTCAGGATCTGTTTTTTAATCTGGGTTATCTCCTTAGTAATCCAAGGTCGAAAATCCAAAATCAACCCAGCCTCCCGCTCCAGCGCAATAAACTCTGCTGAAATCTAAATCCGCTGTCGGCTATTGTTAACCTGGTGGCGTTTCCTGGCCGAGTCGAGTTTTCTCGTAGATTGTTTGGCGGGGGGCGCTTCTTGGGAACACTGGTAGAAACTTTTACAAACCTTTCGGACAAAGGGGAGACTGAAGCAACACTATGGAGCAGCGGACACACACCACTCCAGACGGGAAAACGGTCATCGTCCTGATGCCCACCGGACGCTTGGATATCACAACGGCCTGGCAGTTTCGCCTGAAGCTGCAAGAGTCGATTTCCCGACTCAGCCCCCACATTGTCGTGAATTTGTCGCAGGTGAACTTTATCGACAGTTCTGGCCTCACGTCGTTGGTGGCTGGGATGCGCGATGCCGACAAAGTAAAGGGCAGCTTCCGCATTTGCAATGTCCACCCCGAAGCCAAGCTGGTGTTTGAGGTGACAATGATGGATTCAGTATTTGAAATTTTTGAGACCGAGGAAGAGGCGCTAGAAGGCGTGCCCCGGAGTGTGGCCACGGGCTGATGAGCCGGGAAACGCGGCCAGGAACTGGGCGATCGCCCCAAGAATTCCGCCGCCTCATGTCCCATCGCGCCCCATTCCTCCGTGATGTGGGATAATGGGATCACAATAATTTAAGACTTCCCGTGAGCGACGTTCGCACTGTTTCAGATACTAAGCGTGCCTTCTACAGCCTCCACACGCGCCCGATTAACTCGATCTATCGGCGCGTAGTGGAGGAGTTGATGGTAGAAACGCATTTGCTCCTGGTCAACGCTAACTTTCGCTATGACCCGGTATATGCCTTGGGCGTGGTGACGACCTACGATCGCTTTATGCAGGGGTATCGTCCTGAAAAAGATCAGGAGTCGATTTTTAACGCTCTGTGTCAGGCGGTTGGCGGCGATCCCCAAGCCTATCGGCAGGATGCAGAACGATTGTTGGCAGAGGCGGCGCATCTCTCACCAGAGGATGTGGTGTCCAAGGTGCGAGAATCAACGGAACCGACGGATGGGTTGGTCGGCGTGCTGCGCGGCGTGGCGAGCAATCCAAACTTTAAGTACAGCCGCCTGTTTGCCATTGGGCTGTATACCCTGCTGGAGCACATGGACAGCGACATGATGAAGGACGAGGCTCGCCGAGCGGCAGCGCTCCAGTCCCTCGGAGATGCGCTGAACCTATCTGCCGACAAAATGCAGAAAGACCTAGAACTCTATTGCAGCAACTTGGACAAGATGACCCAAGCGCGGGCTGTATTGGAGGACATCCTGAAGGCAGACCGCAAGAAAAAAGAGGAACGCGCTAAGGCGAAAAAGGGAAAGGTGGAAGATGGGGCGATCGCCACTCCACCCAGTTCTCCGTCTGAGCCTAGCTGAGTCCGAGGGTTGTCGTAAAATTTTTGGAAAGGCGGTGCTGGCCTGCAAATCCAGTGCCGCTTTTTAGTTGGAGGCTTGATGCCAAGGGGCGATCGCGCTCGATCATCACTCCTAAATGGGACAAGTTGGGCGCTATCTTGGCTTAATCCAGCCAACATGCTTAGGATCAATCTAAAAATCGGGATGAAAGGATTTGAACCTTCGGCCCCCTCGTCCCGAACGAGGTGCGCTACCAAGCTGCGCTACATCCCGGTGGTGAAATCTAAGACTTAGAAGTCTACCTCAGATATTCTAGCCTATCACACGTTGCAATCAGCCTAGCCTTTATAATTCAAACAGTGTGATTTGGGCAACAGCGCGTGACGGTCAAGCCAACGAAACCAGACTGGCTGCGGGTAAAAGCGCCGCAGTGGGAGCGAGTCGGAACAGTCAAAGAAATCCTGCGGGATTTGGGGCTAAACACGGTCTGCGAGGAGGCCTCCTGCCCCAATATTGGCGAGTGTTTTAATGCGGGCACAGCGACGTTTCTGATCATGGGCCCCGCCTGCACCCGCGCCTGTCCCTATTGCGATATCGACTTCGAGAAAAAGCCAAAAGCGCTCGACCCGCAAGAGCCAGAGAACCTGGCAGAGGCTGTGCGCCGCATGACGCTGAACCATGTGGTGATTACCTCGGTGAACCGGGATGACCTGCCCGATGGCGGCGCGGCCCAGTTTGTGCGCTGCATCGAAGCCGTGCGGCGGGTATCGCCTCAGACGACTATTGAGGTGCTGATTCCTGACCTCTGCGGCAACTGGGACGCGCTGGCGCAAATTCTCGACGCTCGTCCTGAAGTGCTGAATCACAATACGGAAACGGTTCCCCGGCTGTATCGGCGGGTGCGTCCGCAGGGCGATTATGCCCGCACGCTGGAGTTATTAAGGCGATCGCGCAAACTCGCTCCCTCGGTCTACACCAAGTCGGGCATTATGGTGGGTCTGGGCGAGACGGATGAGGAAGTGCGCCAAGTGATGCAGGACTTGCGCTCGGTGGATTGCGACATCCTCACCATCGGGCAATATCTCCAGCCCAGCCCCAAACACTTGCCATTGCAGGCATTTGTCACGCCGGAGCAGTTCGATGCGTGGCGCGTGGCGGGCGAGGCGATGGGCTTTTTGCAGGTCGTGTCTTCGCCGCTGACGCGCAGTTCTTATCACGCCGAGCAGGTGCGGGCGTTGATGCAGCAGAATCCGCGTTGATTGGGGGTTAGGGGTGGGGCGAGGCTTGAGGCAGACGGTTGGACAAGGCTTATTCAGCGCCACAGCATTTGGGATAATGGCCAGATGTCTCGTCTTACAGGATTCCCCATGCAGACCCGCGAACCCGTAACGGTTACTCCGAATTCCTCCAGTGTCACGAGCGATCGCACTGCCGCCATCAGCCGCACCACCAAAGAAACCGACGTGCAGGTGAGTCTGAACCTAGACGGGCAGGGGCGCTGCGTGGCGCAAACGGGCGTGCCGTTCCTCGACCACATGCTGGATCAGATTGCCTCTCACGGGCTGATCGACCTGGACGTGCGGGCGACGGGCGATGTGCAGATCGACGACCACCACACGAATGAAGACGTGGGCATTACGCTGGGCATGGCGCTGGCCAAAGCGCTGGGCGATCGCAAAGGGATTCATCGCTTTGGGCACTTCGTCGCGCCGCTGGATGAGGCGCTGGTGCAGGTAGCACTGGACTTTTCGGGTCGGCCGCACCTCAGCTATGGGCTGCAAATTCCCACCCAGCGCGTCGGCACCTACGACACCCAACTGGTGCGCGAGTTTTTTGTCGCCGTGGTGAACCACGCCCAGATCACGCTGCACATCCGCCAGCTTGACGGCATCAACTCTCACCATATTATTGAGGCGACGTTCAAAGCTTTTGCCCGTGCCCTGCGGATGGCGGTGGAAGTGGACCCGCGCCGGGGCGGGGCGATTCCTAGCTCGAAGGGCGTGCTGTAGGCTGCTGGGCGCTGCGGGCGGGCTGCGGTTGGTTGATGGTCAGCCGGGGCAGGCGATGCTTGAAGCTACACAGGATTTCCCAGGAAATCGTGCCCAGCGTCTCGGCCCAGTCGTCGGCGGAGATCCGCGCCTGTCCGTCTTGCCCCAATAGCGTCACCACTTCGCCCTCTTGCAGGTTGGGAATGGTGCTGACATCTAGCATCATTTGATCCATCGTGATTGCGCCGATTTGGGGAACATGCTGCCCCCGCACCAGCCCCGTCATCCGGTTCGACAGGTTGCGCGGCACGCCGTCGGCGTAGCCGATCGCCACGGTGGCAATGGTCATGTCTCGGTCGGCGATGAAGCGATAGCCGTAGCTGACCCCCGTACCAGGGGCGATCGCCTTGACCTGGGTCACTCGCGCCTTGATCTGCATCACTGGGCGCAGGTCAATTCCCTGGGCCAGGTGGGGCGCAGGGTATAGCCCGTACATTGCCAGCCCCACACGCACCCGGTCGTAGTGCAGTGCCGAGTCTGCCAGCGTTGCCGCCGAATTTGCTAGGTGCAGCTTCGGTGGATTCACCCCTGCCTGCCGCATTTGGGCGATCGCCGCTTCAAACCGTCGCTGCTGGAGCCGCATCACGGTTTCATCGGGTTCATCCGCCGTCGCCAGATGAGAATAGGCGCTGGCAATGTGCAAGTGCGGCAACCCCTGCACTAGTTGCCCAAACGCCGCCGCGTCTTGCCAGGGCGCACCCAGCCGAGACATCCCCGTATCCAGCTTCAGATGAACCGGAAGCGGCTGCCGCAGGGTTAGCTTGCCTGCCGTTTCCGAAAAAACCAGCGCTTGCCGGGGGGTGCAGAGCGTCGGCTGGAGCCGCCAGCGGGCGATCGCCTGCACCTGCTCTGCTGTATTCGTCGCGCCCAGCAGCAGAATCGGAGCCTGAATGCCGGCCTCGCGTAGCTCAATGCCTTCGGGAATCGTCGCCACGCCCAGCCAAGTCGCCCCAGCTTGTAAAGCAGACTGGGCGATCGCCACGGCCCCATGCCCATAGGCATCCGCCTTTACCACCGCCATCAGTTCCGTCCCTGCTGCCAGCCGCATCTGCAACTGCTGGACATTGTGGGCCAGCGCCGATAGGTCAATCTCCACCCAGGCCCGCTCCCGCTGCATCGGGATCAGGCTTGGCGTGTGTTCCCAGCTCAACATACCCCACTCCTCACACACTCTCTGGTCAAGTGCTAACTATGCTAGTATGCGTGTTAACATCCTTTAAACCTTTTTATAAATCCAGCCATCAATGGGCAAGGTTCTGGTTCTCAACGCCTCGTATGAACCGCTCAACATTACTAGTTGGCGACGGGCAGTGATCCTGCTGATTAAGGGAAAGGCGGAGCAAGTCGAGCATAACGGCAAGCTTGTGTATGACAAATTTCCCCTGCCGACGGTGATTCGGTTGCGCCACTACGTCCGCGTTCCCTACAAAGAAATTCCGCTGACTCGCCGCAATATCCTCCACCGAGACAGCCATTCCTGCCAATACTGCGGCTATACGGGCGACGAGCTAACGCTGGATCACGTCTTGCCCCGATCGCGCGGGGGCGAAGACACCTGGGAAAACATTGTGACCGCCTGCGTCCGCTGCAACGTTAAAAAAGGAAGCCGCACGCCCAAAGAAGCCAACATGATTTTACGCCGTCCACCCCATCGCCCCCATAGCGGGCTATATTTTGAAGTCACCAAGCACATAAAAAGCGGTGTGCATCAAGAGTGGCAGAAGTATGTCATCGGCATATGACCCCTGTGCGGCGATCGCACGGGGGTTTTTGCTTGGGCGATCGCCCAACTCCCTTTCCACAAGGGTTTTCGGTTCTGGGGCTACGTCTGGCGAAGGGTCGGGAAACTGGCCCCTGGGTGGACTGCGAAGCGCTGTTTTTTTGTCATGATCGCAGTAGGGGAATGCAGCGAACCTCGACTTGGACGCAAAACGCCTTGAAATTGCTAGACAAAGCGGGTTTGGCAGAGCGCACAGTTTAGAGGGCTGTGTGGAACGGGGACTGTAAAAAGAAAAAGGATTGATGAGCGATCGCCCACTCGGTTGACTGGGGATGCTGCCCTCCCCTACGGTGGATTTAAGCTTTGCAAGTGATCGTTGCACCCCGTGAATGCAACTCGTAAACGCAACCCGTGAACGCAACGCAGTAGAAGCAGCCTATAAGCAACCTAGAAGCAGCCTGTAAGCGCAACGTGCAAGCGTAACTTAGTATCCGTTTTTGACATCAATTTCCAACGCTATGCAATTGAATTCAGTTCCTTCTCTAGATGTACTGCCGACGGATATAGGGTCTGGTTCGGTTGCCCTTGGTGCGGGCGATCGCCCCCCCGCAGACGGCGACGACCCCTTTCAACGGCGAGCCGACTGGACGCTTTCGACCCCCCAAGGACGACGGCTAACGGAGCAAAAGACTGCCGCTTTGCGACAGTTGTTGGAACAGCATCGGGGCGATCGCCAACTGATCATTCTGCAAGACTTTCCCGACCCCGATGCCCTCTCTAGCGCCTGGGTCTACAAGCTAATCGCTGACCAATTCAACATTCGCTGCGATATTGTCTACGCAGGCACCCTCAGCCACCAGGAAAACATTGCCTTGGTGCGGCTGACGGGGCTGCCGGTGCAGCGCTGGAGCTATCAAGCCGCTAAGGAAAAAGACCTGTCCGTCTATGGTGGCGCGGTGTTTGTCGATAACCAAGGCACGACCACCCAGCTGCTGTCGCTGATCGAGCAACTCAAGATTCCCGTGGCGGTTGTCATTGACCACCACAGCTTGCAGGGCGATCTGCACGCCGAATTTTCCGACATTCGCCCCCAAAGCCGCGCCACAGCCACCATCCTGACGCAATATATCCAGGCAGGCATGGTGCGGCTAGACAGCAGCAACAATGAGCATGTGAAGTGTGCCACGGCGCTGATGCACGGGCTACGCTGCGATACCAATCGGCTGATGCAGGCTCAAGAAGAAGACTTTCTGGCGGCCGCCTACCTCAGCCGCTACGCCGACGCACAACTGCTCAACGCAGTGCTGCAATCCTCTCGCTCAAAGCGGGTGATGGATGTAATCGAGCGATCGCTCCGCAACCGCATTATTCGCAACAACTTCTCTATCGCCGGGGTCGGCTATCTGCGCTACGACGACCGGGATGCCATTCCCCAAGCAGCCGATTTTCTGGTTACAGAAGAAAACGTCCACACGGCCGTAGTCTATGGCATCGTCCACGATGAAGACGAAGACTTGGAAATCGTCATCGGCTCCCTGCGAACCAACAAGCTGACCCTCGACCCCGATGAATTCATCAAAGAAGCCTTCGGGCAAGATGCTCAGGGACGATACTTTGGCGGCGGGCGATCGATGGCAGGTGGCTTCGAGATTCCGATGGGCTTTCTCTCTGGTTTCAACGAAAATAGCGACTACACCCGCCTCAAATGGGAAGTGTTTGACTCTCAACTCAAGCAAAAACTGCTGCGGCTGGTCAACCCCGAAGACGAAGTGATTCGCACCTCATAGGTACCCCATAGCTTAGCTATGGGTCTGTCCCTGAGAGCTTAAGTTTTCATGCAGAGGGCTGGCGAGGGCGATCGCCTCCGGCCCCTATGCACCAACAGATTCTGGAACTGCCCTGAATTAGGCACCAGGGCAGACCTGGAGTATGCTTGACTCATCCTTCTCCCAAATCTTTGCGGTACTGGGTCTGGGTCTCGTTTCCGCCCGCGTTCAGCCATACCCGCCAGATCTCAACGCTCAGGACTAGACTATGGCAGCTAAACCCTCCAGTTCTAACGCCAAGCAGGCCCAAAACAAACAGGTTCATAACAAAATAGAGCAGTTCACCTCCGAGGCGCTCTCCAAAGCCTTTTTCATAGACGGGTTAACCGACGAAGAAGAAGACGATAACCCCTACCTAGAATATTCCTACCATGAGCCGGGTGCCCTGCCAGGAACGCTCACCATTGAGGACGACGCGCCGCCCCCCGTCATTACCCTGATTGACTATTGCGAAGACAGTGCAACTCGGATTCCTATCAACGAGCCGGAAGAAGCCATTCCCTACCTGGATGCCGAGTCGGTTTCCTGGGTAGATGTCAAAGGCCTCGGCAGCGAAGACGTACTCAAGCGCTTGGGCAATATTTTTAACCTGCATCCACTGGTTCTAGAAGATATCGTCAACGTGCCCCAGCGCCCAAAAGTCGAAGAATACGGCGACCAACTGCTGCTCATCACCCGCATGGTGACGCTGAAGGACAGCGGCCGCGGCTTTTTCACCGAGCAGGTAAGCTTTATTCTGGGAAAAAACTATCTGCTGACGGTGCAAGAAGAACCCGAATACGACTCCTTTGGGCCCGTGCGCGAGCGCATTCGCTTGGGCAAAGGCACAATTCGCAGCCGTGGAGCCGACTATTTGGCCTACTGTTTGCTCGACTCGATTGTGGACGGCTTCTTTCCGGTACTAGAAACCTACGGCGAGGAGCTAGAGGAACTGGAAGATGAAGTGGTAGCGAAGCCTGTCCGCACCACTCTCGAAAAAATCCACACCATCAAGCGAGAACTGCTCAACCTGCGGCGATCGATCTGGCCAATGCGGGATGCCATCAGCGCCCTCATCCGCGATGGCGAAGACCTGCTTCAGGACGAAGCGCGGATGTATCTGCGGGACTGCTACGACCACGCGGTGCAGGTGCTGGACATGGTAGAAACCTACCGGGAGGTGGCTTCTAGCCTGATGGATGTCTATGTCTCCTCTGTGGGCAACCGCATGAACGAGTTGATGAAGCAGCTCACGCTGATTTCCTCCATCTTCATCCCGCTGACGTTTATTGCCGGAGTCTATGGCATGAACTTCAACCCCGATGCATCCCCCTGGAATATGCCTGAACTGAACTGGTATTGGGGCTATCCATTGTGTTGGGCAGTGATGCTGCTGACTTCGGCAGGGCTGCTGTTTTATTTTTGGAAGCGCGGCTGGTTTGAAAATTATTCGGGAATTCGGGAAGACTAGCGCTGAATTGGTTCATGCGTTTATCCGTCTGGTTGAACTGCTGGGCAAACGGTTTACAATCTCTGCGTGTCCAGTTCTTCGAGCTAGAGGCTCTCCACAGACTTTGTAGATTTGCTTTGTAGATTGGAAACGTAGATTTGCCTTGTAGATTGAAAATATGGATTTGAAATCGCTGATTCGCGACATTCCCGATTTCCCTCAGCCGGGGATCTTGTTTCGAGATATTACAACCCTGCTGCGCGATCCTGAAGGACTGCGCTATACGATTGACAGCATGGCCGAACGTTGCACCGATCTGTCGGTAGATTACATCATCGGCATGGAGTCTCGCGGGTTTATCTTTGGTGCGCCGCTGGCCTACAAGCTGGATGCAGGATTTATCCCCGTTCGCAAGCCAGGAAAGCTACCTGCTCCGGTTCACAGTGTTGAATATGAGCTGGAGTATGGCACTGACAAGCTGGAGATTCACCGCGACGCAGCGGAACCGCCTGCCCGGATCTTGATTGTGGATGACGTGATTGCGACGGGGGGCACGGCCGCTGCAACGGCTAAGCTGGTGGAGCAAACGGGCTGTGAACTGGCGGGGTTTGGGTTCATTATTGAACTGACAGGACTAGAGGGGCGCAAGAAGCTGCCGGACGTTCCAGTTGTTACCCTGGTGGAATACTAGGCGGTTTCAGCTCAGATTGGGTAGGGCGGCTATGACTTCTCGTGAGACAGCTTCAGCACAGCAGCGATTTTTGGACGGACTGGTTCAGGTTCAACGGTTTTTGGCCAGTGAAACTGTGGGCTATGTGGTGAAACGGCTGCTGCAAGGGGCGCTGACGCTGCTGCTGGCTTCGGCGCTGAGCTTTTTCATCATTCAGCTTGCGCCAGGGGATTATCTGGACACACTGCGCCAGAATCCGCAGATTTCGGAAGACACGCTGAATGCCTTTCGGGAACAGTTTGGGCTAGACAGATCGCCGATCGAGCAATATTTTCTTTGGTTGCGGCAGATTTTCACGCGCGGCAACTTTGGCGTGAGCTTTATTTATTCTCAGCGTCCGGTGACCTCGCTGCTATGGGAGCGAATTCCGGCAACGCTGCTGCTGTCGATCGCCTCTTTGGTGATTACCTGGGCGATCGCCCTTCCCCTGGGCATCATCGGCGCGGTCAACCAGAACAAGCTAATCGACCGCATCTTTCGCGTGATCAGCTACATCGGTCAGGGGATGCCCGCGCTGATTATGGGGCTGCTGCTGCTGTTTTTGGCGCAGCAACTCTCACCGCTGGTGCCCGTGGGCGGCATGACTAGCATCAACCACGCCGATCTGACCCCAATTGGCAAGGTGCTGGATATCGGCTGGCACATGATTTTCCCGACGCTGGCGCTGAGCCTAGTCGGGTTTGCTGGCCTCCAGCGGATCACGCGGGGCGAGCTGCTGGACGTGCTGCGGCAGGATTATATTCAAACCGCCCGCGCCAAGGGACTGCCAGAGAATCGCGTCATCTACGTCCACGCGCTGCGAAATGCCCTAAACCCGCTGGTGACGCTGCTGGGCTTCGAGTTTGCCAGCCTGCTGGGCGGCTCCTTCATTGTGGAGAACTTCTTTAATTGGCCAGGGCTGGGGCGGCTGGTGCTGGAGGCGATTACGGCGCAGGATTTGTATCTGGTGATGGCTAGCCTGATGATGGGCGCGGCGATGCTGATCATTGGCAATTTGCTGGCCGACCTGCTGCTGAAGGCGGTTGATCCCCGGATTAAGCTGAGCAGTATTCAGTAGTGGGGGGCTAGCCTGTGGGTGTCAGCAGTTTTTCGGCCAGTTGCCCAATCTCCTCGCGCAGGGTGAGCGGTTCCAGCCAGCGGGCCGGAATGCCCGACTCGCCATAGAATGCACCTGCGACCTGGCCGCAGATGGCGGCGGTAGTGTCCGCATCGTCGCCCAGATTCGCCGCGGCGAGAATCGCCTGCTCGTAAGTCTCCGTTGTCCAAAAGCACCAGAGGGCGGCTTCCAGGCTTTGAATCACATAACCCGTGCCGTGGATCTGGTCGAGGAGTTTGTGTCGATAGCTGCCCTGGGCGATCGCCCTTACCGCCTCTTCCGCAAACGATGCCGGGTCGCTTTGCAGCAGGATTTCGGCTTTGCTGGCTCCTGCCAGTGCCCGACGCAGAATCTCGCCAAACAGTTGGGAGGTTTCTACGCATTCCGCTGCGCCGTGGGTGGTGCGGGCACTCTCGCCAGAAAAATGCCGCGTGCGATCGCCATCGGGAAAGTAAAAAATTGGCACTGGAGCCAGCCGCATCAGGCAGCCATTCCCCGCCGCTCTGGGATGCGTCGAGCCGCTAAAGGGGTTGCCAGAGGCTTTGTAAGCCTGCAATGCCTGTTGGGTCGTGTTGCCAATATCAAAACAGACCCCAGTGCTGCTGAGATAGCCCCGCTCGAACCAGGCCCGGTAGCGCTCCATCTGGTCGGCCGCGTCGAACGTGTCCCGTTCCACTAGGCTGGTCGCAAGGCAAAGCGCCATTGAGGTTTCGTCGGTTCACTGGCCCTTTGCCAGCCGGAACGGGCCGCCGCCCACCATGTCGATGACTGGCGGAAAAGAGCCACGCGGCTGAAACTCGACCGTGGTGCCGACTGCATCCCCCACAGCCAGCCCTAGCAGACAGCCCCGCGCACGTTCCAGGAGAGAAATTGACATTCTAAATTGACACTCTAACAAGCCAGACTAACCGGCTCAGAGGCGATCTGGGTCAAAAAGAGGAGACAACGTGAGATTCAGAGAGCCTAGTAGAAATGAGCCTAGTAGAAATCGACCTCTGGTTCGGGCTGCGGCTCAACGAAGCTGGAGGGGTCGTAAAGATAGCGAGTGGCTTCTTCTTCGAGCTGGTGAATCAGGTAAGGTTCGACGACGTTCGTATGCCGAAGGGCGGCCAGATATCCATCGAGGTATAGGCGCAGTTCGTCGAAGCGATAGCCCCGATGCCACTGCTCATTCAGCGCGTCGGTCAGGCGCTGATAGAACCGGATAATTTGTGCGTCCTGAAGCATGGAGAGGTGGTGCAATGCTATGCCCTATTTTACCTCGAAGACAGGGGTGACTAGGGGCGATCGCCCGATTCTGTCCAGACCGATAAGCATTCTGAATACCGAGTTTCTAGCAATGTTAAGACTTACG
Source organism: Thermoleptolyngbya sichuanensis A183 (assembly GCF_013177315.1). Lineage (NCBI taxonomy): Bacteria > Bacillati > Cyanobacteriota > Cyanophyceae > Oculatellales > Oculatellaceae > Thermoleptolyngbya > Thermoleptolyngbya sichuanensis. The sequence goes on from NZ_CP053661.1 coordinate 863,796, forward strand.
CAGTTGGACAATTTCTCGCGGGCGCAGCCCGCGAGAAATTGTCCAAAACCTGGGAAGCCTATCGCAAGTGCGTAAGTCCTGAATGTTTCCGATGTTTCTAACAGCGTTTCCTAAGGCATGTTTTAATACCCTTCGATCCCCCCTAGCCCCCCTTAAAAAAGGGGGGAACCGAGCCGAACCACTCCGGAAGTCCCCCTTAATCCCCCTAAGTCCCCCTTAATAAGGGGGATTTAGGGGGATCGACTCAAGGCAATCAACGACCTAGAAAGTTTTAAGACACTGCCTAATATCCCACAGCCACGCCAGCCCAATTCCCACAAACGGCCCATTTGTCAAGGCTTGAGTCGCCTAGCCCGTAGCAGTGGTTACAAAACCTTGACAAGCGCTCTGTTAGCTTTAGAAACAATCCGTATCATCAGCTAAGTCGTAGCTGGGCATTGTGAGCGCTGTCTGCATTCAAATTGTCGAGGGAAATCCCCATTTGCGATCGCTTCTCGGGTGGCACCTCCAGCAGGTCGGCTATTCGGTCTATCAATCTGCCAGCTTGCAGCAGGCCAAAGATGTCTACTTAAACCGCAAGCCCCAGCTTGTGGTGCTTGATTCAGATTTGTCCGACGGAAGCGGGCTGGAGTTTTGTCGATGGCTGCGTCAGCAGAGCCAGCCGTTTGTGTTGATTCTCTCGGCCCGCAGCACCGAGTCCGATATTGTAGCTGGCCTGCGAGCAGGCGCAGACGACTACCTCACTAAGCCCTTTGGGATGCAGGAGTTCCTGGCGCGGGTAGAAGCGCTGACCCGTCGCAGTCGCCCCATGGTTGCCCCGGCCATTCTGGACTATGGCGATTTGAAAATTGACCTAGTGCAGCGCCGCGTCCATCTGAAGCACGAGCTCATTGACCTGACTCCGCAAGAATTTAGCCTGCTCTATGTGCTGGCGCAGGCGGGTGGTTTGCCCCTCAGCCGTTCGGAACTGCTCCGCAAAGCTTGGCCCGATGCGATTGACAATCACCGCACCGTGGATACGCACGTCCTTTCGCTGCGGAAAAAAATTGAGGTCGATCCGCGCCAGCCCAATTTAATCCAAACTGTTCGGAATGTCGGCTATCGCTTTAACACCGAGGTTGCCGGGCCCGGTCTGGTCGCTGCGTCCAACCCCAACCCAAACCACAATCATCGGGCCGCGATGCATTCCTTGTCCTAAACCCAAACCATAGCCCAAACTTTAGGGTTTGCTTTCACCTGCTTTCATTTCATCTGCTTTCATTACGGCGGAAAAGCCGGGGGTTGCGGTATGCTGCTGCTAGCTGCGCTCGTCTGCTGTTGCTATGGGTTTCGGGTTTTTCTTAGGGAGTTCTAGCGTTCAGCCGCCGCTGCGAGGGAATGGACTGCTCGTAGGGCTGCAAGTCGGGCTGCGAGTTTTGGCGCAGTGGCTCGGCAGAATGTTGAATAGCAGAATGTTGAATAGCATGTTGAACGGACGAAGGGCGATCGCCCTTCCCGTTTTGTGCCTGCTGCTGTTGGGAATCACGGGCTGCACGCTGCCCCGCGTCAATGCCGAGGAGCGGCTGTTTTTGCCGCTAGCGGTGGATTTTCTGGGGGAATATCGGCTGCCACCGCAGGAGTTTGAAGGTGCGCCCGTGGGCGGTTTGTCGGGGCTGACCTACGACCGTCAGCGCGATCGCCTCTATGCCCTGTCAGACGACCGCAGCAACTTCGGCCCCGCCCGACTCTACACACTCCATCTCACGCTAGATCAGTCTGACCCAGCAAATCCCCGCATCGGCTCCGTTGAGGTGGAATCTGTCACGCCGCTGCTAGATGAAGACGGCCAGCCCTTTGCAGCGGGAACGGTCGATCCAGAGGCGATCGCCCTCACGCCCCGCCAAACCGTCTACATCGCCAGCGAGGGCATTCCCAGCCAGAACATTCCCCCCTTCATCGACGAGTTCGACCTGGAAACCGGCCGCCGAAAATCTCGTCTGAAACTTCCAGAGCGCTACTTGCCCGCCGCCGATGCCTCGCCCAGGGGAGTTCAGGAAAACCTGGGTTTTGAATCTCTCACCCCCGACCCCAGCGCCCTGGGCACAGCGGGCTATCTGGAACCCTTTCGCCTGTTTGCCGCCACCGAGTCTTCGCTGCTCCAAGATTTGGACGCTGGCCCGCCGGGGGAGTTGCCGCCCCTGCGCCTGCTGCACTACCTCATCGGCGAAGACCAGGCAACGCTCTTGGCAGAACATCTCTATTACCGAGACGCGCTGCCGCCAGAGCAGGGCGAACCTGGACTGACGGAACTCCTAGCGATCGACGCAGGCGGTCAGTTCCTCAGCCTAGAGCGGGCCTTTACCCCACAAACGGGCGTGACCGCGCAACTCTTCCAGATGGTGATGGGCAATGCCACCGACACCTCTGGGATGCCCCAACTCCAGGGCGACCTGAGCAGCATCCAGCCCGTCCGCAAACGCCGCCTGCTCAACCTAGGCGACCTGGGCATTCGGTTAGATAACCTAGAAGCCATGACCCTCGGTCCCCGCCTGCCGGACGGCTCCGCGACCCTGCTGCTGGTCAGCGACGACAACTTTAACCCACTCCAGGTGACGCAGTTTTTGCTATTTCGCCTGCGGTAAAGAGCAGGCTTGAGCAAAAGGATCTTGGATCACAAGAGCAAGCCAAGGACGCTATCCATCCAAAATCCAAAACCCAAAATCTAAAATCCCAAGCCGTCCCCTGCCAAGATCAACTCCATCCATCCAAAATCCAAAATCCCAAGCCGTCTCCTTCCGAAATCAACCCCGCAATCAGTGTATTTATAATGTTGAACTTGTTGAAATAAACTCCCCGTTCCCGACTCTTTCACCCCCCGCTCTTGAACATGCAACCTCCCCTGTCCGCTGGAACCGTTTTGCAAAATCGCTATCGCCTGGTCAAGCTGCTTGGCCAGGGCGGGTTTGGGCGCACGTATCTGGCAGAAGACTTGGGGCGGTTTAGCGAGCGGTGTGCGCTGAAGGAGTTTATTCCCTCGCAGTCGGGGGACTATGCGCTGGAAAAGTCGAAGGAATTGTTTCAGCGAGAGGCGGCAATCCTGTATCAAATTCAGCACCCGCAAATTCCTCAGTTTCGCGCCACGTTTGAAGAAAATCAGCGTTTGTTTCTGGCGCAGGATTATGTAGAAGGCAAGTCCTACCGCGATTTGCTGACGGAGCGCAAGCTGAGCGGGCAGGCGTTTTCGGAGCCGGAGGTGGTGCAACTGCTGCGGCAACTGCTGCCTGTGTTGGCCCATATCCATGCCCGTGGCATTATTCACCGCGACATTGCTCCAGATAACATCATGCTGCGGCAGGCCGATCAGCTTCCGGTGCTGATTGACTTTGGCGTGGTGAAAGAAATTGCCACGCGGCTGCAAACGGCGACCCAATCCACGACCGTCGGCAAGCTGGGCTATGCGCCGAGCGAGCAAATGCAGACGGGACGCGCCTATCCCAACAGCGACCTCTACGCGCTGGCGGTGACGGCGGTGGTGCTGCTGACGGGGCGAGAGCCGCAGGAACTCTACGATGATATGAACCTAACCTGGCACTGGCAGCGCTACGCCAACGTCAGCCCCGGACTGGCGCAGGTGTTGAACAAGATGCTGAGCTATCGGCCGGGCGATCGCTATCAATCGGTAGCCGAAGTGGCCCAGGCGCTCCAGGCAGTGACCAATGCGGCGACCTATCCCGCAACGCAGCCGCCCACCTACCAGCCGCCTGGCTACCAGCCGCCCACCTATCCCCAGCCCGGCTATCCCCAAGGGGGCTATCCGCAGCCGGGCTATTCGCAACCGGGCTATCCGGCCGCGCACCCGTCCCAAACGCCCCAGCCCGTCGCCAGCCCGCCGCCCGACCCCCTTTCGCAGATGCAGACGGTGGCCGTGGGCCGCCCCGTGCCGCCCAGCACCACGACAGCGCACACGCAGGCAGTGGGCAGTGCGGGTCGGCAAGCGAATCGCTCGATTCCTGCGCCGCGCCAAACCTCGGTGTGGGACAATCCGCTGGCTGTGCTGGCGATTGGCATTGGGCTGGCAACGATTACAGGCATTGCGTCTTGGGCGGTGGTGAGTGCGCTGCTGAACGGCAGTCCGCCTGTGGCAACGCCATCGCCGACCGTAACGGTTGCGCCCAGCCCGACGGTGTCGCCCTCGCCCAGCCCCATCTCAACGCCTTCGCCCTCGCCCAGCCCCTCGCCCAGCCAGCCCGTCGAGTTTGACCAGCGGCTCAATTTGCGGCCCGGTTCCAACACCACGGCACGGGGCAGTCTGCGAGATAATCAGACGATTAACTACCTAATTTCGATGGAAGCGGGGGAGACGCTGACGGCGCGGCTGGATGGCGACGGCGTGATCATGACGGTGCTGAATCCCGATCGCCAGCCTGTGGACGGACAGGCTTCGCAGGTGTTGCAGTGGAGCGGCACGGCAGCCTATGCGGGGGATTACGTTGTGCAGGTGAAGCCGCTATCGGGCATTTCTCGAACGGACTATGCGTTGACTCTGAGTTTAGAAGGCGTGCCGCCGAGTCCCACGCCGCCACCACCGCCGCCGCCTGATCCGTCACCCACGCCAGAGCCACCGCCGGAAGTCGATATCCGCACCGAAACGCTGAATCTGTCGCCGGGAGAGTCGCGGGAGGTAGACAACCAGGTGCGGGCGAATCGGATGCGTCGCTATCTGGTGGATTTGCAGAGCGATCAGGGGTTAATCGTCGATATTATCCAGGGCAATGTGCAGGTCGAGATCCGCGACCCGAATGGGCGATCGCTCTCTAGTGCGTCGGGCGGCACGCTGCAAATCGGGCCGGGGCTGTCGCAGTCGGGCCGCTACCAAATCGATGTCAGCGCCAACCAGACTGTGAACTACGTGCTGCGGGCGACAGCGATTAACTAGAATCGATTAACTAAGTAGATAGACCAGATTAAAAAACAGATCCCGAACCCTGCGCCGCCCGCTGCGCGGGCGGCGCAGGGTCTTTGGGTTTTATATTTATTAATGTCCACCTACTTAGAACCATTAATCCTGATTTAGGCAGGCATGAGAGATAGTTTGGGGCTATTGGCGAAGGTCATGGGCGGTTCTGCCCTGGGGGCGATCGCCATCAAATACTTTCCACCGCTGGCGCTCGTGCCTGACAAGGTTGGCATCGTCTGGGCGATCGTGCTGACCCCGACGGGGGTGATGGCGGCGCTGCTGTGCTGGCTCACCTGGCGGCGGCGGACATCGGCATAGGCGTGCAGAATGCTGGCACATCCAGCAGATGAATCCTTTAGGACTTACGCATTTGCGATTAAGGTTTCTGGGTTTTGGACGATTTCTTGCGGGCTGCGCTTGCGAGAAATCGTCCAACTGCGTAAGTTCTATCCTTCTAAAGCCAGGTCTTGAAGCGGCGGATATAGGCAGCTTTGACCCCGCGAGTGACCAGCCAGTAGCCGAGGAGAATGGCAAACAGCCAGAGGAAATAGCGGGCCGGCAGCGGCACCAGCCCAATACTCGCATCCACAGACGTAAAGGGGAGCAGCAGGGCGATCGCCATTACCAGCCCCGTCATCCCCAGCACGGGCAAGGCAGCCGTACTCTCCGTAAACGGAGCCTTAGCCGTGCGAATTAGATGAATAATCAGGGTTTGGGACAGCAGCCCATAGACAAACCAGCCCGACTGAAACAGCGCCGCATCGGCGGGCACATTGAACCCCAGCACCCCCCACAGCACCGCAAACGTCACATAGTCAAACATGGAACTGACAGGCCCGAGGCACAGCATGAACCGTCGCAAATCCCCCACAGACCAGCGCTGGGGCTGGGCTAGGTAGGACTCATCCACTCGGTCAAAGGGAATCGCCGTTTGGGACAGGTCGTACAGCAGGTTTTGCACCAGCAGTTGCAGCGGCTGCATGGGCAAGAAGGGCAACAGGGCGCTGGCCCCCATCACGCTCAGCACATTGCCAAAGTTGGAGCTGGTCGCCATCTTCAGATACTTGATGATATTGCCAAAGGTGCGGCGACCTTCCACGATGCCCTGCTCCAGCACCAGCAGGCTCTTTTCAAGCAAGATTACATCGGCCGACTCCTTGGCCACATCCACCGCCGACTCTACCGAAATGCCCACATCCGCCTCTCGCAGAGCCAACGCATCGTTGACCCCATCGCCCAAATAGCCCACCGTATGTCCCTGCTGTTTGAGAACCTGCACAATTCGGGCTTTTTGCAGGGGCGATAGCTTGGCGAATAGGGTTGTGTTCTCGGCAACGGCGGCCAGTTCCTCATCGCTCATCGGGTCAATCGCCGAGCCAAGGCAGACTTGCTGAACGGGCAGCCCGACTTCTTGACAAATCGTGCGGGCAACATGCTCATTGTCCCCAGTCAGCACCTTGACGCGCACGTTGTATTGCTGCAAGGCGGCGATCGCCCCCTTTGCCGTCTCCTGCGGCGGATCGAGAAACGTCAGGTATCCCACCAGCCTTAGCCCCGCCTCATCTGTCGGGTCGTAGTGATCCTGCGGCGCATCCAGCCGCTTGCAGGCCACAGCCAGCACCCGAAACCCCTGCTGGCTAAACTGCTGGGCTGTTTGGAGGGTCTGCTGATGCAGCGCTTCGGTCAGGGGCGTTGGCTCTCCCTGATGCTGGATGTAGCTGCATAGACCCAGCACCTCTTCCACAGCCCCTTTGCAGATTAGCCGCGGAAAACCCTCCTGCTCGACCACCACAGACAGCCGCCGCCGCGCAAAATCGAAGGGCACTTCCCCCAGCTTGCGATGGGTCAACGCAGACTGGGACAAGGCACTCGCGTCGGCCGCTTCCAAAATGGCATCGTCCAGTCGGTTTTGAATGCCCGTCTGGTAATAACTGTTCAAATAGGCATCGGCTAGCGGATCGGGGCTGGACTGCCCCAGAGGGGCGATCGCACTGTGAAACGACACCTGGTTTTGGGTGAGCGTGCCCGTCTTGTCGGTACACAGCAGGTCAACTGCGCCCAGGTTTTGCACCGCATCCAGCCGCTTGGCCAGCATCTGCTGTTGGGCCAGGGCACTGACCCCGCGCGTCAAGCCGATGCTGAGAATCAGAGGCAATAGCTCTGGCACCAGACCTACAGCAACCGCCACCCCAAAGATCAGGGAAGTTGTCCACTGCCCGCGAACCAGGCCGTTGAGCAAAACCGCGCTGGGAGCCATGATGGCGATGAACCCGATCAGCAGCCAGGTGATCTGGTTGATACCCGTGTCAAAGCTAGTGGGCGATCGCCGTCCGATCAGCGCTTGCGACAGCCGTCCCAAATAGGTCTGCGCTCCGGTGGCGATCACCACGGCGCGAGCGCTGCCGCCCAATACCGTGGTTCCCATAAAGCAAAGATTGGGCAGCGTCCACCAGTCTCCGTTGGGCGATGTCGCAGCGCGAACGGCGCTGTATTTTTGCACCAGATCCGACTCCCCCGTGAGGATCGACTGGCCCACAAAGAAGTGATTGGCCTCCAGCAGCCGCACATCCGCAGGCACCATATCTCCCGGTGCCAGATGCACGACATCCCCCGGCACCAGCTTGCGAATGGGGACTTCCTGGCGACGCTCGGCCGGCAGCAGATCGTCGTAGCGGCTGACGGTGGCGGTGGTTTCGACCAGGGCCCGCAGCTTTTCGGCGGCGCGGCTAGAGCGATATTCCCGCGCAAACCGCAGCACCCCGCTGAGCAGCACGATCCCCAGGAGTAGCGCTGCACCCCGCAGATCGCGAGTGAGCCAGGCGGCGATCGCCAGCACCAGCAGCAGATACACAAACGGGCTATTGAAGGCGCGGAATAACTGCTGATACCAAGCGGGGGTAGTGTCGTGGGCAATTTCATTAGGCCCAAACTGGCGGCGACGCTGGCGGGCCTGCACGGCCGTTAGCCCGTAGGGATGGGTTTCAAGCTGGTTTAGCAGATGATGAGGATCAGTTTGAGCCGCGTTTACCGCAAGCGGCAGCAACGACCCGCCAGACGCAGCAGGCAGGGCGCGACGGGACGCAACAGAAAACCAGGAGGGCATAGGGCAAACACCTCGCCAGAGGTCTGCTTTTCATGATGCCGTGCTGGGGCGATCGCCGACGTGTCCAGCCATACCCCGACCCATACAAGTCTGCTGCTACAAGCCTGCTGCATCCCAACGCTGCAAAAGTCAATTCCAGCACCCCTACCCTACCATAGGCTGAATAGCCTATGCAGGAGGATGCCCAATGGTTCTCAAAACGGCCATCGTGGAAACTGAGGCAATCATCCCCACGCCCAGTGGAGAGATGCCCGCCTTTCTCTATCGCCCCGCTGCGCCCGCTGCGTCGGCCTCCAGCCCCGCCGTTCTCTTGCTGATGGAAGCCTTTGGGCTAACCCCCCACATTCGGGACGTAGCGACTCGCACCGCCGCCAAGGGCTACGTCGTCCTCACGCCAGACCTGTACTACCGCGAATGGCCCCACAATAAATTTGGCTATGACGAGGTGGAACAGGCGATGGCAACCATGTATCGCATGGATTTTGGGCAGCCCGTAGAACAGGACCTAAAGGCGGCGATCGCCTTCCTCAAGGCGCAACCCGACGTTTCACCCGACCGAATTGGCGTTACCGGGTTTTGCCTGGGCGGGGGGTTGACCTTTTTAACGGCGTGTCGATTTTCCAGCGACATCGCAGCGGCGGCTCCGTTTTACGGCATGGTATTGGACGATTGGGTAGAGGCGATCAAAGACATCACTGTGCCCGTCTACCTGTTTCACGGCGGCGCTGATCCGTTTATTCCATCGGAGCGCGTACAGCACATCGAGGCGCGATTCAAAGACCTGGGCAAAGCGTATTGGCTCAAAGTGTATCCCGATGCCGACCACGGATTTTTCTGTCACGAGCGATCGTCCTACAATGCCGCCGCCGCTGAGGATGCGTGGCAAGCGCTAACCCAGTTTCTCCATCAACATCTCAACAGGGTTTCCTAAGTCTTATGTCTCTTCCCACGCTCTTTGTCTCCCACGGCGCACCGGATTTACCGCTCTATGAAACTGCGCCTGCCGTTGAATTTCTCAAGCATCTGGGCGCTCAGTGGCCGCGCCCCAAATCCATCCTCGCTGTGTCGGCCCACTGGGAGACGCGATCGCCCGCCGTGAGTATCGCGCCCCACCCAGAGACGATTCACGACTTTGGCGGCTTTCCACCAGAAACCTATGCCTTTCAATATCCCGCACCCGGTGCGCCGGAACTGGCAGAGCGGGTAGAAAAACTGCTGACACAAGCGGGCATGAGCGTCACCCTCGACCCCAGTCGGGGACTCGATCACGGTGCATGGGAGCCACTCATGCTGATGTATCCAGCAGCCGACATTCCCGTGACGCAGCTTTCGGTGCAGCCGCGGCTGGGCACGGCCCATCACCTGCAACTGGGCCGGGCGATCGCCCCACTCCGGGAGGACGATGTGCTGATCCTTGCCAGTGGGGCCGCCACGCACAACCTGCGGGCCTTTGGCGGCTATGCTTTCGACGCAGCCCCGCCCGCCTGGGTAGCAGCATTTGACCAGTGGCTCGCAGCGGCGATCGCCCAGGGAGACACTGACGCACTGCTGCACTATCGCCAAGTCGCCCCCCACGCCGCCGACAATCATCCCAGCGAGGAACACTTTTTGCCGCTGCTGGTGGCGATGGGGGCAGGGGGCGATCGCGGCATCCAACTTCATCACAGCACCACCTACGGCATCCTCAGCATGGCCGCCTATGGGCTTGTTCAATAAAGCCAAACGTTCAAGGAAAAAATTAACGCTCCTGCGTCTGGCCACTGCTGACGCGCCCCCTTTTGCATTAGCGTTGCATTAGCGTGCAAAGCGGTCATACCGATTCTCGATTCTGGATTTGCGACTTTGGATTTGCCATCTTAGATTGCCAGTTAGATTGCGAGTCAAACCTTTACGGAATGTCCAGCCGTTTCATTCATCGCCCCACTCAGGAGAAGTGATATCAGTATCAATGTCCGAATCAATGTCTGCATCGGGTGTATCCCACTTTTGTAACCCTCACCCTAAATCCCTTGTAACCCTCACCCTAAATCCCTCTCCCAAAGCGGGAGAGGGACTGCCAATCCGGCTCCCCTTCTCCCGTTTTGGGAGAAGGGGCTGGGGGATGAGGGCAAACTTGCAGAACTGGAATGCGCCCTCCGCATCAATGTCCGAAGTCTTTACCCATCATTCTTAATTTCTGACAAATCCCTCAAGAAATATTTTCAAAAATCAATGGTTGCCTTCATACCATTTTTTGCCAGACCGTTTATTCTAAACGGGAGGGTGGCTCCGATCATCCTCGCAGAAGCAGACAGCGGTGGGGGCTACTGGCTGTCTGCTTCTTGCATTTGGACGCATAGAACAACTCAGGGAAAAACTCAGGCATGTTGAGTCAGGCATTTTTGAGAAAAATCGCCTCCCAGCCGTGGGGGCCAAATTCTTTTTGAAACTCGCTGATCACCCAGGCAATCGACTTGCCCTGGCGCTGGGCAACGCGCATCAGGTAATTCTTATAGTTGTGCTTGTCTTCTAGCGTAGGCGATGCGCCAAAGATGGAGCCGAGGCACCAGGCATCCTTGGGCATACAGTTAAATTTTTCAAAAAAGCGGCGATCGCTCCAGGAGGGGGCCGCGCCTTCCTGATAGCTGCGCTTGCGCTGAGCATGGAAAAAGCGCAGCATTTCTTGCTCCTCGAGCATCCGCACCTGTTCGTCGCTCAGCACCTCTTCCAGGTCATCCAGACATACCTGGCTCTCGTCTCGCCATTCGTGCTTGCAGTCGGGGCAGGTCATCAAAAAAATGGGCACGATGCGGCCACAGGCAGGACACTGCTTAATAGGAGCGCTGCCGATGCCCTCGCCTTCTGTGTCTTCTCGCGTAGGCAGGTGATAGAACTCGATGTCTTCGGGAAAGCCCAGCCGCGCCAGGTTGCCCGCCTGGTCAAGAATCGTGCCGTGCAGCTTGCCCGTGTGCGGCGCAATTCGCATGACGCGGCCGATCTGCTGATGGTGCAGCGCCCGCGACTGGGTGGGCCGCAGCAGCAGCCCCACCTCCACGCTCGGCTCATCAAAGCCAATGCTGATCACATTGCAGGAAGTCAGCACCAGAATGTGCCCGTCGCGCAGTTCGGCGTAGAGCTTCTGACGGTCTTTGATGGGCGTTTCGCCATCCACCGTTGCTGCGGGAACATTGGCCTGGTTAAAGGCTTCGGCAACGTGCCGTGCGTGTTCCACGTCTACACAAAAGGCGATCGTGCGCTTGTCGGGAACAAGCCGTAGCCATTCTTCCACAATGCGTTCCACCAGTTCGGGGCGATCGCACGCATTTTTCAGCGCCCGCTCGTCATAGTCGCCCGCCACCGTGCCCACGCCCGACAGGTCAATCTGATGCTCCGGTGACAACCCATAATACTTCATTGGCGCGAGATAGCCCATCTTTTGCAGCACCGACGGCACTGGCGAAGCTACCAGCGTTTCCATATGGTCGCCCAGTTGCGCTTTGCCCAGGCGATAGGGCGTGGCCGTCAGCGCCAGATGCACCGCCTGGGGATGGGTTTTGTAAAGCACCTGTTGCCCTACCTGGCTAAAGACCGTCGTATGCGCTTCGTCAAACAGCACCACATCGGCGTGCCACTTTTTCCACCAGTGGCGCTTGGTCATGGTTTGCACGCTGGCAATCTGGATTGGCGCAGTCGGGTCTTCTTTCCAGCCCGCCTTAATAAAGCCGCAGTGCAGCCCAAAAGCCTGCATCTTGTCGTAGGTCTGCCCCACCAGCACATCCAGATGCACCAAAAACAGCAGCCGACAGCCCCGCGCCTCCGCATGGGCGCAGATTTGCCCGGCGATCACCGTTTTCCCTGCGCCCGTCCCAGCAATCACCGCTACGCGCTTATAGCCCTCGCCCAGCTTGTTGTAGAGATCCTTAATCAACTGCACCTGATAGGGGCGCAGCGTCGGCGGCGTGGGAGCGGTCGCGTTTTGGGCAGTCATGCACGAAGCGTTGTGGGCAAGCAACAGGCAAAATCTCTAAGGCTTACTGTAGCAAAGGACGGCCCGGAATAGAGTTCGCGTGTACTGGAAGCCGCTAGAACCTTGTGCTGCGGCTTCCAGAAAACGAGTCACCCATCGCGATCAAAAAGCTCAGCGAAAGGGTAGTCCCTACAGGGTGTATCCCACTTTTGCAACCCTCACCCTAAATCCCTTCTGGCTCCCCTTCTCCCGTTTTGGGAGAAGGGGCTGGGGGATGAGGGCAAACTTGCAGAACTGGGATGCGCCCTCCCCCCTGTTTGACTGACAAAACAGGTTAAAGCTGGAACGAAAGCCAGGAGGGAAGCAGAGCTTGATTTACGCTGCCTCAATCAACGGCTTGTACAGGCGATGGACGTTCAGACGACTGTTGTGCAGCCAGCGGCTTAGCCGTCGTTGTTTGCTTTGTGCCTGCACTCCTCGACAGGGGACATAGGGCAAGCCACCGCGTCAGGTTGACCTCTCCGCGCTGGAGTAAGGCGATGACCATCCACAGGCAGGTCGTCAGATGCCCACGATGCGCTCAGGGTACCGATTGACCCAGCCAAGTGTTCAAGGCATTGTAGAGAGGGGAGTTCACAACATCTATGCTTTTGAGTGGTATCTAAGCTTAGAACGCTGGCTCCCCTCTCTCTCCTCAGTTCTCTGAAACTACAGCACCACAAGCTGTTCAGCAGCTTATAGACAACTTTTGTCAGTCAACCAGCCCTCAACCTGCCATGGCATCAAGGCGACAACATGATGACTCCCTAAGAGCTAATTTATGAAGCAAATCTTAAGAAGCCTGAAACTCTTGGCATGTGTGGCTTTGAGGTCATGTTTGCCCAGGAAAAGCGGTTTCTCGGAAATCCTTGATTAACAAGGCTTTCAGGCTCCTTTACAAATTAGCTCTCATCTGGTGATCTGTCTCGTTTTATCAGCCTAGGTTTGCGAGTGGCTACAAGATTTGGAACTAATTTGGAACGAATTTGGAATTAAATCCTAATTGCAGATTTTGTAGCAAAGTGCATCGAGCTAGCTTTGAAATTTAGCTCGCTTTGGAAAAGCTACTGAGTTTACGTTAAGTCGTGAATAGGTCGTAAGGCATATGGGTTCCCGATTTCGATACTCGGCTATCTTAGGAGTCGTTTTACTCATTCTGATTGGTCTGGCAACGCAGGTGGGCTGGGCGCAGAGCCAACCTGCTGTGACCCTTCCAAATCCGGGCATCAATCGCGTTTTGTTTCAAAATGTGCGGGTGTTTGATGGCACCTCTCCTCGGCTTTCGGGCCCGACCAATGTACTAGTCATTGACAATAAAATCGAGCGCATTTCTACCTCGCCAATTCCGGTTCCTGCCGATCTCCGCACCCTCCTGATCAACGGGGAAGGCAAAGTGCTGATGCCGGGATTGATCGATGCCCATGTTCACCTGTTTCTGGAAGGGGTTGCGGGTCAGGCGGCTCTGTTCGAGGCGGGGGCTGGGGGAGATGCCCTGGTTCAGCAGGTGTTTCGGGCTGCGGCTGAGAGTTCTACTCAGATGCTGATGAACGGGTTTACGAGTGCGCGGGACATGGCGGGGCCGGTGTTTGATCTGAAGAAGGCGATCGACCAGGGTCAACTCGCGGGGCCGCGACTCTGGCCGTCGGGCGCGATGATTTCTCAAACGTCGGGCCATGGGGACTTTCGCACGCTGGATGAACTGCTCCGAACGCCGACTTCGGAACTGAGTCTGGCTGAGAGATATGGCGTGGGGGCGATCGCCGATGGTGTGCCCGAAGTCCTCCGGGCAACCCGTGAGCAGCTAATGCGGGGGGCTACTCAAATCAAGCTGGCGGCGGGTGGCGGTGTGGCTTCGGTCTATGACCCCCTCGATGTATCCCAATACACCGAGGATGAATTTCGCGCTGCCGTGGATGCGGCCGCAGATTGGAACACCTACGTCACGGTTCATGCCTATACGCCAAGAGCAATTCAGACTGCGATTCGAGCCGGGGTGAAGTGTATTGAACATGGTCAGTTGATGGATGAGCCAACGGCCAGACTGATGACCGAAAAGGGAGTCTGGCTGAGTATGCAGCCCTTTCTAGATGACGAAGATGCCAACCCCTATCCCGAAGGCAGTGAAAGCCGCAGGAAGCAGTTGCAAGTGGCAGAGGGCACGGATATTTCCTACGGGCTAGCCAAGAAATACAACATCAAAACTGCTTGGGGAACCGACATCCTGTATGACCCTGCAAAAACGGCTCGTCGGGGCAGGCTGCTGTCGAAAATGGTGCGCTGGTATACGCCTGCGGAAGTGCTGAAGATGGCAACGCACGACAATGCAGAACTGCTGGCGATGTCTGGGCCACGCAATCCCTATCCAGGCAAGCTCGGTGTGGTCGAAGAGGGCGCTCTGGCAGATTTGCTGTTGGTGAATGGCGACCCTCTGGAAAACATTCGGCTGATTGATAATCCTGCTGAAAACTTCCTGGTGATTATGAAAGACGGCAAGATTTACAAAAATCTGCTGAGCTAATAGGGATTCTCTGGCTCATCCATCTGGCTTCTAGGAGGACAGATGGATGAGATTGCATTGCGCTCCGGTTCTTGCATCCAATCTGCAACCCGTGGTTCCGTCCAATGGTCTAAATTGTCGAATTCTAAGCTTGTTGCCCACTGCTTTACTGATATCTTGTGAAATGTTTTGCTGAAGTTTTAGGTCTGTTGAGCTGGTTTTACGAAACTTCGGTTTTGACAAACTCGCTTCACTGAACTTTGGTTTCACTTAACTTTGTGCTATGTGTTTTGCATTTCAATTTGCCATTTTTCAGAGTTTTTATCATGCTTCGCCAATTTGCATTGTCCTGGGGGTATTGTTCTCAGCATCTTTCCCAAACTGGGGGGCTGGAGGAGTGTCGGTCATCCAAGAGGCGCATGAGGGCGATCGCCCAGACGCTCTCTATTGCAGCGTCGGTGGCGGCGGTCGTATGGGTTGCCCCAGCCCACGCCACGGAACCGCGTCCATCCGCCCCCGAATCGGCTGAATTCATTCACCGGGATACTCCAGAAAGTCCAGCACTGGCGGCGGTTTCTGAAGATGCTGCCCTAGGAGAGTTGCACGAAACCTCTAAGTTTTCATCCATCACCCTGCATCCTGATTCCATCCCCGCTGCTTCCTCTCAGCCCGAACCTACAACCATTGCAGACCTTCAAATCCAGCAAATCCAGCAAATCCAGCAAATCCAGCGGGAAACCCCTGCACAGCCGCCAGCGCTCGAACCGCAGCCACAACTCACTGCACAGTTGCTTCTAGATGAGTTGCCAGCCGCAGAACCCATTGTTGATGAATTTTCCCTGGATGAATCGTCCCTGGCGCAGACCTCGCTTGATCCGCTGGCTGAGCCATCTGAGCCTGCGCTGGAGCCTGTTGACCTGCCGGAACTGGAACCCGCCGATTTGCCCGAAGGTGAGTTTTCTTCTGAATCTGCACCCTTTGATCCTAAAGGACAGTTGGCTGGTTCCGCGGGGTCTGGAGGGTCTAGATCGGGCAGCCGCTGGCAGGTTACTGTAGAGCCGTATTTCTTTATCCCACTGGATGTGAGGGCAGACATTTCGGCCGTGGGGCGATCGACTACAATTCGGGCCGACCTAGACGACTTTTTGAACCTCGATCGCGCCTTCGATGGCGGCCTGCGGGTTGATGCCCAGAACGGGCGATTTGGGATTTTGCTCGATGGCTTCTATCTGTCGCTGGCCCAGAGTGGCACGCTGCCCGTCACGTTCCCAGCAGGAAGCCTTCTGCGCTTTGGCATTCCCTTTGAGGTAGAGGGCCGGGCCGATGCCAGTGCCTCTCTGCGCCAGGGCAAGATCGATTTGGCCGCCTACTACCGCGTGGTTAATCGATCCCTGCGGCGATCGCCCACCCCCGCTAACCCGTTCCCCTTTCTGGTCGTCGATCCCATTCTCGGACTCCGCACCAATATTTCGAGACAGGAAATTGAAGTGGACGAGGTGCGGATCGGCCCCAACACCATCCCAATCAGGCCCCAACACCATCCCAATCAATCGAGAATTCAGTTCCTCCCGCACTACCCTTGAGCCGCTGGTGGGGCTTCGAGTGGGGCTACAGCTTTCGCCACGCTGGAGCCTGGGTCTGGAAAGCACCGTGTCTGGGTTCAACATCAACGCCGAACGCGACACCACTTTTAATTTTCAGACTGGCGTGGGCTACAGCTTTTCTCGCTCCGTCACTCTGCGGGTAGCCTACGTTTACAATAGCTACGAATTTTGCGACGGCAGCGGCCTCAGACGCAGCGAAATCGACCTGGATCAGCACGGCCTAGGACTGTGGCTATCTATTCGCTTCTAGGGTTCTGTTCTGGGATTCTGAGCCAGGGCAGCGCCGGACTATCGGGCGGCGGAACCTCCAGCCGGAAGGTAGCCCTGCTCAGTCAAAAATGCTTCGAGGGCGGCAGGAAAGTCGGGATATCGATAGACAACCTGCCCGTCTTTGTAGATTTCTAGACCCCAGTCTGAGGTGCGATCGTAGTTGGCAAGCATAAATGCCCAGCCCTGCTCATATTCGCCCAGCAGGATCATCTGCGCCACGTAGCCCGCCAGAATGCCGTTGACTTCGTTGGTGTCTGCTTGAACGGTCAGTACGGCTTCGCGCATCTGGTTGGCGATCGCCCGCAGTTCTGCTGGATGTTGCCGGGTCACGTCTACAAGCTGCCCGTCTTGCAGCGCCCAGATTTGGGAGGGCGGAAACGAGCCAGCGTAGCTGCTAAAGGCATAGAGAAAGGCATTGTCAAATGCGACAAACTCTAGTCGCCCATCGCCATCTAGATCTCGAAAGCTGCCGCCTTCGCCATCGCGGAAGCCTGTGTCGGTTGTCTCGAAGCGATCGCCCTGCCAGCGGTGGATGATGTGGGAGGTGCAGCAGTGCGCTCCGCCGGAATAGGTGCGGATGATCACTTCAGCCGTGCCGTCTGCATCTAGGTCTTGCAAACTTACTCCACCGTAGGCCGTGCTTTCCTGGGTTTGTTCTAGCTGGGGCTGCCCGTTATACAGCAGCGTATACTGGACTTCGCCGCCCCAGGCTTCGGCATCTTGGCGATAGCGAAAGCGCACCTGCACTGGCCCTTCATGCAGTTCTCTCGGCTGCTCTAGCGCGTCGTTCAGTTCTACCTCAGTCGCCTTGGTCGTTGTGGCAGCTACGTCGCTGGCTGGCTCGCCTGCGAGTACATTCTGGGTCTCAACCCCAGTCGCCTCAATCGCCGTTTCAGCGCAACTGCTCAGGCATAGCGCGATCGCCACAGAGAGCGATCGCCGCCAAACATTCGTCCCGTGGCTCCACCCGCGATTGATAAATTGGCTGGGCAAATCACTGGGTAAACCACTGGGCAAATCACTCGCCGAGTCACTGGGCAAATTACTCGGCGAATCAGTTGATAATCGCTGCCATTTTCCTGCACTTCGGCTCATCCCGCCCTCCAGAAGAAACAGACCCTGCATCAGAGTCATCCAATAAGACTCCCTCTAGATCAGCGTACTAACGGTTCTCCTCAAGATCCGGGCGCTTCCGTCGTCGAGCTTTAATGCCTTCAAACCTTGAAAGTACAGATGCACGATTTGTTTGCCCATCGCCACTAGCGCGACTGGCCTGCTGCCTGAATCTCCGCACCCACTCGCGCGATCAAAGGAACACTCCCAAACAGCGCCAGCGTTCCACCCACCGTTGCCACGCACAGAAACAGACCCAGTAACCGACTTGCCATCGCCTCAGAGATCCTCAGCTTCATAAGCGCTCCTTCCCTATAATTTGCACCGTTGCACTGTTGTACCTGTATGTATCTGTACGCAATGTGCAGCTTTGCCGATCCCCCTCACCCTTTTCTGGTATGCCGCAGACTTTGAGCTATCTCCCAGCGGAGGAGAGGGACTTCAAGCCTCTCTTGCTCCCCTTCTCCCGACTTGAGAGAAGGGGTTGGGGGATGAGGGCAGTTTGCAAGCTGCACATCGCGTTATCTGTATCAGTCAGACCTGCTCCGGTCACACCTGCTTCGGTCATTCCCGCTTAATTCGCATCTGTCCTAAGTTGCATCTGTGTTTAACACACGTTCACGCAAGAGACATCCTTGAATTCAGTTGCAGTTTCAATGTTTACATTTCTCAACAAAGTGCAGCATAGTCCATTTGGCGGAATCTGGCAAAATCGCCAGCCGTGTCAGCCGATGGGTGCATAGCCCGTTTACCATGCCATCAACAGCACGCCCACCCGACCTGCTTTTACCTACGAACTCATTCCAAAAAAGGATTTAGTTTTTGGCGTTTCATGCCATGCTTTCTTCAGCATTGTGATCGGCACTGTCCGCCGTCTTGACTCATCTCGGCTTATGCCAGGTTCTCACTCCGATATCGACCTCGCCGCGTTTATTGATCAGGCGCTGCTCAGCCCAGTGGCCACGTCTGAGCAAGTGGCCGAGTGTTGCGAAGCCGCTGACCGCTTCAAGTTTGCAGCAGTGTGCGTGTTTCCGGCGCATGTCCGGCAGGCGGTGTCTCTGCTGCACCACAAATCGCCCCAAGTCTGCACCGTGATTGGCTTTCCGACGGGTGCGTCTACCTCTGCGACCAAGCTTTATGAAGCTCAAGAAGCCGTCGAAAATGGCGCAACTGAACTGGATGTGGTAATCAACCTGGGCTGGCTGCGGGAAGGCAAAACCGACGCGCTGCACCGAGAACTGGCGGAAATTTGCGAGGCAACGGGGCAAACGGTCAAGGCAATTCTGGAATTGGGCCTGCTAACTCCGACAGAAAAGCGGCTGGCGGCAGAGATTTGTATGGATGCGGGAGCCGCCTATTTGAAAACCAGCACGGGCTGGAATGGGGGGGCAACGGTTGCCGATGTGCGCCTGCTGAAGGAGATCGTGCGCGATCGCATTGGCATCAAAGCCTCCGGCGGCATCCGCACGGCCCAGCAGGCCCTTGACCTGATCCGGGCAGGAGCCACCCGCATCGGCACCTCTCGCGGCCCAGAGTTGGTTCAGCAGTTTGATACCCTGGATCGAGGCGCTTCGGGAGGGAGCGACGAAAGGTGAAGTAACGGATTACCTGAGCTTTTATTCCCCTCCATACGCCACTCCCCTGCCCCCCATCACTCCCTCCCTCTCCCCATGAGCGGCACTTACAAAACCGTTGGAATCAACCTCAAAGGAATGCCGATGGGCGAGAGCGATCGCCTCCTGACCGTGCTGACTCGCGAACACGGGCTGATTCGGTTGGTGGCTCCCGGATCGCGTAAACACGAGTCCAGCCTGCGGGGACGCAGCGGCCTGTTTGTGGTAAACCAACTGCTGATTGCCAAGGGACGGACGCTAGACAAGATTATTCAGGCAGAAGGGATCGAGGCTTTCACGGGGCTGAGCCAGGATTTGCGAAAGCTCACCGCTGGGCAATATCTGGCAGAATTGGCACTTTGTCAGGCACTCAGCAACCAGCCGCAGGATGAACTGTTTACCCAGCTCAGTGAGTCCCTGCGCCGCATCGAGCAGTTGCCTGCTAGCGTCACCCTGCTTTGTTTGGTGCAAGCGACCTACCAGTTGCTAACACTAGCGGGCGTTGCGCCGCAGGTTCATACTTGTTGCGTGACTCAGCAGCCGATTGTGCCACCCGATGGGGTGAGTCCTGAGGGAAGGGGTGACTCAGAGGTTGAGGGATGGCGGGCAGGATTTCACGCAGCGGCCGGCGGGGTCGTGTCCTGGGAGGTGCTGTCCCGCCTAGAGCCTGGGGAGATTCTCTCTGAAAATCCATCTGAAAATCCGCAGGATTCGCAAAATCCGCATAACCCTGCCCTAGCATCGACGGCCGCTGTGCTTGAGAATAGAGAGAGCCTGAATGCTGCTGTTCGCCCCAAGCCAAAGCCTATTAAAAAGGTCAAAGCATCCGGCGATTCTATGACTCCCGCAGCAAAAGGCCGCGCTACGCTGGCAGAACCGGAAGGACGATATGCGATCGCCCGCTCCCTGCCCAAATCCACTGCTGGATCTCGCCTGGGTACGCCCATCTCGTCCGCTGAGCTTGCGGCTTTGCAGCGCCTGAGTGATCCGGAGTTGCTTTCCATGTGGATGCAGGCAAACTGGATGCAGACAAACGGGTTGCCAGCGCCCGCTTCCCTGTCGGCTTATAAGACCCCAGAGGAAGTCTGGCTGCGGGTGGAGCGGCTGCTGCGCCACTATGCCCAGTACCATTTTGACCGCCCGATTCAGTCAGCCGCCCTGATCGAAACCTGCTTTGCGGCTGTTTCGCCCTCGTCCTGTTTACCTACGCAAGATGCAACGGATTGATCCTGACCTGGTTCCTCTGCGGATGATCGCTTCTGATCAAGCGGGCGATCGCCCCCAGCCGCTCACCACTGCTGAGCGGCACAGTCCCAATAGCTATCGAGGCCAGGTCGGACAGTGGGAATCCTCTACACCCGATGATCCGTCACCCCTCCAGAACACGGCGAAAAATGGCAAGTTGCCGGAGAATGGCCAGTCTTCTCAAAATGGCAAGGCGGCGGATACCCCTGATTTTGCCCTGCCTGAACCCTCGGCTGCGTCTCTGCTGGAAACCAGCCCAGAACCCAGCGGACACCAAGCCGACGAACCTGCCAAACCGGGCGCTGTCACTATCCACGCGGGAAAATCTATAGGAGACGACTCTCAGGACTCCGACACGCCAGAATCGGAGCGCGGCTTTTTGCCCGTGCTGCGAAACCGCAACTTTTTGGCGCTGTGGAGTGGGCAGGTGTTTTCCCAGCTTGCCGACAAGGTCTACCTGGTGCTAATGATCATGCTCATCACCAGCCGCTTTCAGTCTGCGGGGCAAACGGTGAGCGGCTGGGTGTCGTCGGTGATGGTGGCGTTCACCATTCCGGCGGTGCTGTTTGGCTCGGTAGCTGGCGTGTTTGTCGATCATTGGTCTAAAAAAGCCGTGCTGGTGGCGACGAACCTGCTGCGGGGCGGACTGGTGCTAGTATTGCCGCCGCTGCTGTGGATTTCTCAGGGCTGGTCGCCACTGGCGGGCATTCCGGTTGGCTTTTTGGCGCTGCTGAGCGTGACGTTTCTGGTGTCCACGCTGACGCAATTTTTCGCCCCGGCAGAGCAGGCGGCGATTCCCATGCTGGTAGAGCGCAAGCATCTGCTGTCTGCCAATTCGCTCTATACGACCACCATGATGGCATCGGTGATCGTTGGGTTTGCCGTGGGGGAACCGCTGCTGGCGCTGGCCGATGGGGCGATCGCCCACGTTGCGTCCCAGTTTGGGCTAACCCTGAACATCGGCAAGGAACTCATTGTTGGTCTAAGCTACGCCCTGGCAGGCCTGCTGCTGCTGCTGATCCAGCCGCACGAAACCATTGACCAGTCCAAAGACGACCTGCCCCCCGTCTGGGAAAACATCCGCGACGGGCTGCGCTATCTGAAACAGCAACGGCGAGTGCGGGCGGCGCTGATCCAGCTCATTGTGCTGTTCTCTATTTTTGCGGCGCTGGCAGTGCTGGCGGTGCGGCTGGCGGAGGTGATGCCCGCCATCAAGTCATCGCAGTTTGGCTTCTTGCTGGCGGCGGGTGGGGTCGGCATGGCGCTGGGCGCAGTGACTCTGGGGCATTCGGGCATGCGCCTGCGGAGACATCGCCTCAGCCTCTACGGGGCGCTGGGCATGGGTGCAGCCCTGGCGGCGCTGTCCTTCTTTACGCAGCAGTTGGTGCCGACGCTGCTGCTGCTGGTGCTGTTTGGCGCTTGCGCGGCGATCGTGGCGATTCCGCTGCAAACGGTGATTCAAGAAGAAACGCCAGAAGAGATGCGGGGCAAGGTGTTTGGGCTGCAAAATAACGCGGTGAACATTGCCCTCAGTCTGCCGCTGGCGCTGGCGGGCGTGGCAGAAACGCTACTAGGGCTGCGAGTAGTGTTTCTGGGGCTGGCCGCAGTGGCGATCGCCGCAGGTGTCCTCACCCAATCCGTCGGCGGCTCCGATCCTGCCACCGTATCGCAAACGATTAAATGATGATTAAATTCTTGTATTCATACCCCAACTTTTCTCAATTATTCTTTCGATAAGTTGAATGCATATTGCTTGGCTTGGCAAAAAATCTCCTTTCTGTGGCAATGTCACCTACGGGCGCGAAGTCACAAACGCGCTCCTAGAGAGGGGGCATCAGGTTAGCTTTCTCCACTTTGCCCAGGAGGAATTCCCTCCAGAATCTCAGGCAGAGCCTCCGGAGGAAATCCAGGAAGAACTTCAAGAAGTCTCCATTCCCTGTCTCTACAAGTCACAGATCTACACCATTCCCTCGCCCAAGTCGAGCAAAGTGCTGACCCAGGCGCTCCAGCGGCTCAAACCCGACCTAGTTCATGCGTCTCTGACGCTCTCGCCGCTGGATTTTGTGCTGCCAGAAATTTGCGAAGAGCTAAACCTACCGCTAGTCTCCACATTTCACCCACCCTTTGACCGCAAGCGTCGCAACCTGACATCGGGCACCCAGCACTTGATGTATCAGCTCTACGCGCCATTTCTGGCCCACTACCACCGGGTCATCATCTTCTCTGAAATTCAGCGCGAATTGCTGGTGCGGCTGGGAGTTCCGGATAACCGTTTGGCGGTGATTCCCAACGGCGTAGACGTGGAGAAATATTCACCCGGCCCATCGAACATCAAAGCAGAATTGGATGCCCGTCGCCTGTTTGTTTACCAGGGGCGCATCGCAACCGAAAAGAATGTAGAAGCGCTGCTCAAGGCATGGAAACAGTCGGAAATGCCCCCCGGCAGTAAGTTGGCGATCGTGGGCAATGGGCCGCTTGCGCCGACGCTGCGCCCGTTTTATGGCGAAGATCTGGGCATCGTGTGGCTGGGCTTTGTTGCCAATGAGCAGCGGCGTATTGAAATCCTGCGGGGAGCCGATGTGTTCATTCTGCCTTCTCTAGTGGAAGGTCTGTCGCTGTCGCTGCTGGAGGCCATGGCCTGCGGGGTCGCCTGCATGGCAACGGATGCCGGGGCCGATGGCGAAGTGCTGGAGGCAGGCGCGGGCATCGTCCTCAGCACTCAGCGCGTGCTGTCTCAGTTGCAAACGCTGCTGCCGCTGTTTGGCGATCATCCCGAAATGACGTTGCTGCTGGGGCAAAAGGCCCGCCAGCGCGTGCTAGATCGCTATACCCTCAGCCGTAACATCAGCCGACTCGAAGATCTGTATCGACAGGTGCTAGCCCAGCATCGAACTCAGCTGATCTCGTCGCCCCCGTCGATTCAGCGAAACTGGTACAGCCACTAGACAGCCACTTGTCTGCTCAGTCCTCTTGACTTTATTGCATCAGAATCATTTCAGAAATTCTCTGTGCTATGATGGGAAAGCGCAATTTGGGCCTAGAGGGGTTGCTGCTGCGGCTGGGTGTGCCTTGGATAGGCTAAGCAGGGATAAAAAACGTTTAGAGTGATTCTGCACTCTGACTTATTCTGTCTCTCTTTGCAATCTGGTGTGAAGCGCTCTGACGCTGGTAGGCAGGTCGTCCGCTCTGGAAGATGCGCGTTTTTCTCCATCTATTCCCCGTTCAGGCAAGGAGTGTGATCGTGGCAGAGAAAAAAGAGGAAACGGCTCAGGATGTCGTCAAGTCTGCGGAGACGAAGCCTGCAAAGGGGGCTGACTCAAAGGCGATCGCCGAAAAATCAGGGTTTAACATTTCTGAGTTCCTCAAAGGAACCAAAGAAGAATTGGATAAGGTCGTCTGGCCGAGCCGCCAGCAGTTGGTCAGTGAATCGCTTGCCGTCATCCTGATGGTGACCCTCTCCGCTACGATCATTTATCTATTTGATAATTTCTTCATCTGGGCTGCCGGAAAGGTGTTCTAAGGGGGTTCTGAATCATGCTTGCATCGGATGAGTCAGACAATCTGCTGTCTGTTGAGGAAGAAGCCGCCAATACCGAGCATTACGAAGATGAGTCGTCGCCCCGTGGAACGCCCCGTTGGTATGCCGTCCAGGTTGCCTCAGGCTGCGAAAACCGGGTCAAGATGAACTTGGAGCAGCGAATCGAGACGCTCGATGTAGCCGATCGCATTCTCCAAATTGAGATTCCCCAAACGCCAATCCTAAAGCCGCAAAAGGGCAACAAACCCAAAGAGGCAGCAGAAAAAGTGTTTCCGGGATATGTCCTGATCCGCATGGTGATGGATGACGAAGCATGGCAGGTCGTGAAAAACACGCCCAACGTCATTAACTTCGTTGGCGCAGAGCAGAAGCGCCGCTATGGACGGGGGCGCGGGCATGTTAAGCCAATGCCGCTCGGTCATTCGGAGGTAGAGAGAATCTTCAAGCGTGCCCAAGAGCAAAAGCCAGTCGTCAAAATTGATATGGCGGCTGGGGACAAGATCGTGGTCTTGTCGGGGCCGTTTAAGGATTTTGAAGGTGAGGTGATTGAGGTCAGCCCAGAGCGCAGCAAGCTCAAGGCACTGCTCTCAATCTTCGGGCGAGATACCCCGGTCGAGTTGGAATTTAACCAGGTTCAAAAGCAGAGTTAGTGGGGCAATGGCAAAAAAGGTAGTCGCGATTATTAAACTGGCAATTGATGCAGGCAAAGCAAACCCTGCGCCGCCGATCGGCCCTGCGCTGGGTCAGCACGGGGTCAATATCATGATGTTCTGCAAGGAATATAATGCCAGGACGGCTGATCAGGCTGGCATGGTGATTCCGGTAGAAATTTCGGTGTTTGAAGACCGCAGCTTTACGTTTGTGCTGAAAACGCCTCCGGCATCCAAGCTGATTGCCAAGGCAGCTAAGATTGACCGGGGGTCGGGTGAGCCAAACAAGAAGAAGGTTGGTTCAATTACTCGCGCTCAACTGCGGGAAATCGCCCAGACGAAACTGCCTGACCTGAACGCGAACGACGTTGAGGCGGCGATGAAAATTGTGGAAGGCACGGCCCGGAACATGGGTGTGACGATTGCCGACTAGAATCGGCGCGATTGAGTTTTGTGTGATTGAGTTTGCTGTTTGGTTTGCTTTGTTGAACTCGTTCATGATTCGGGGGAGGGCGATCGCCCGTTAACACCCCAAGGAGACTCTCAAAATGGTGAAAAAGGTATCGAAGCGCTTGCGGGAACTGCAAGCCAAGGTTGAGGATCGCCCCTACGCCCCGCTAGAGGCGCTTGCCCTGCTCAAGGAAACCGCTACGGCGAAGTTCCCGGAATCTGCCGAAGCCCATATCCGCTTGGGGATCGATCCCAAGTACACGGATCAGCAGCTCCGAACCACGGTGGCACTGCCCAAGGGCACGGGTCAGGTCGTGCGGGTGGCAGTTATTGCTCGCGGCGAGAAGGTGACAGAAGCCACGAATGCAGGGGCAGATTTGGCGGGATCTGAGGAGCTAATCGACGAAATCCAGAAAGGCATGATGGATTTTGACGTGCTGATTGCCACGCCAGACGTGATGCCGCAGGTGGCAAAGCTGGGTCGTCAGCTTGGGCCTCGTGGTCTGATGCCCTCTCCCAAGGGCGGCACGGTGACCTTTGATCTGGCTCAAGCCATTGACGAATTTAAAGCGGGTAAGCTGGAGTTTCGGGCTGACAAGTCGGGCATTGTTCATGTGATGTTTGGCAAAGCCAGCTTTTCGCCCGACGACCTGCTGATCAACCTGAAGGCGCTGCAAGAAACCATCGACCGCAACCGTCCTTCGGGCGCGAAGGGTCGCTACTGGCGAACGATGTACGTCGCTGCCACGATGGGGCCTTCGATCGAAGTGGACATTGCGGCACTGCGCGACATGAAGGCGAGTGACGCAGCCTGAGCGCTGAGTCTTCATCCAAGGAGCCAAGGAGCCGTTTCTTTTAGGCTTGTTTCCAATCTCAGGAGCATAAACGCCGATTCAAAGTTTGACCGTTTTACAACTGAATCCTGGTGGCCAGAGACAGCAGGGGCAAATGGCTTAATCATCCTGCCGAGGTCAAGTGTTGATGTTGGGTTAGAACTCGCCAAATGGTGGAGTGGTTAACTCTGTCTGGACTTGCCCTGGCGATCGCCGGGGCTTTTTCTTTTCGTTTCATGTACAGGATTCAGCGCAACCAAGTTTGGTGATTCACACCCAAAGCTAAGGAGGTGAGACAGAGATGGGTAGAACACTAGAGGACAAAAAAGAGATTGTCGCAGAACTCAAAGAGAGTTTGAGCCAGTCTCAAATGGCCGTCGTGATTGACTACAGGGGGCTAACCGTTGCCGAAATTACCGATTTGCGGCGGCGGCTGCGTCCTTCGGGAACAGAGTGCAAAGTAACCAAGAACACGCTCATGCGGATTGCCGTGCAGGGCGACGCAACTTGGGAACCGATGACAGCTCTGTGCAAAGAGTCTTCGGCCTTTTTGCTAATCAAAGAAGACGTAGGCGGCGCGATCAAAGCCTATCAGGAGTTTCAGAAGGTCTCTAAAAAGACCGTGCTGCGCGGCGGCGTAATGGAAGGGCGTGCCCTGACCGAAGACGACGTGAAAGCCATCGGCGATCTGCCGTCGAAGGAACAACTGATGGGGCAAATTGCAGGCGCAATCAACGCGGTGGCGACCAAGGTGGCTGTGGGCATCAAGGAAGTGCCGTCTTCGCTGGCTCGCGTGACGCAGGCGATCGCCGACAAGGACAAAGATGCTGCCTAGTGGAGTGTGTAGCCCGGTTGGGGCGATCGCGCTTTGACCAATGGTTCCAATGTTTGCTCCTATCGTTTCGTGGTTTGGAAATTCAACTCGTAGAGGAAAACTATGTCTACTGCAACCGATGAAATTTTGGAAAAGCTCAAGACGCTGACCCTGCTGGAAGCGGCCGAGCTGGTGAAGCAAATCGAAGAAGCCTTCGGCGTGACGGCTGCGGCTCCTGTTGGCGGCATGATGATGATGGCTCCGGGCGCGGGCGGTGGCGCGGCTGCGGCTGAGGAAGTCGAAGAAAAGACCGAATTCGACGTGATTCTCGAAGACGTACCTGCCGACAAGAAGATCGCCGTGCTGAAGATCGTCCGTGAACTGACGGGTCTGGGTCTGAAGGAAGCCAAGGAAGTGGTGGAATCCACGCCCAAGGCTGTACGCGAAGGAGTGCCCAAGGAAGCCGCCGAAGAAGCCAAGAAGAAGCTGGAAGAAGCCGGTGGCAAGGTCGCCATCAAGTAGGGTTTGGGGGTTAGAAGTCAGCATTAAAGGCTTTGCCTCTGGCATCTGATCCCTCGTTTCTACAGCCTTGATTCCTACAAACCTAAAAAAGACAGGACTTACGCACTTGCGATAGGCTTTCTGGGTTTTGGACAATTTCTCGTGGGCTGCGCCCGCGAGAAATCGTCCAACCGCGTAATTCATAAAAGAGGTCGTCCCAATTTGCGACGACCTTTTTTGATGGCTTGCTTTTGCTGGTTTGCGTTTTTGCCGATGCGACGGCTAACGGGCTGCCAGTTCTGTTTGGCTGATGCTCGATTGAGCATAGACCCGATCGGCGACTTGCGCGAGTCGGCGCATTGCCTCAGCCAGCTCCGACTCGGAGGCAGTCAGGCTGATCCGGAAGCATTCCTGCGTGTGGGTCCAGTCCTCTTGCAGGCCGGGGAAAAACGGGCTACCGGGTACGACGATTACTCCCGCCTGCTTCAGCTGCTGATAAAACTCCCAATCGCTCATTGGCAAGTCTTTGAGCCAGAGCCACGCAAAGATCGCCCCTTCGCCCCGATGCAAGAACCAGGGTAGGTTTGTGGGCATGGCCTCGTCTAGCGTAGCCTCTAGGGCGGCAAATTTCTGCTGATAGTGGGGGCGGATGACCTGCTCGGAAATGGCGGCTAAGCGACCAGAGCGAATAGCACGGGAGGCGATCGCCTGTCCATAGCGGGGCGAATGCAGACAGAGATTCGTGAGAAATGCCTCCAGGTGTTGAATCACACGCTCGTCGCCAATGGCAATGCCCACGCGCTCACCAGGCAATCCTGCTTTTGAGAGGCTGGTGCAATGAACAATATTTGGGCCAAAAATCGGTGTCATCTCGGTGAAATTTAAACACGGGAACGGCGGCGCATAGGCCGAATCGACAAACACAGGCACATCGTAGGGTTCCGCCATTGCCGCGATTTTCCGCACCTCATCATCCGTCAGCACGTTGCCCGTGGGGTTGCAGGGCCGAGAAAACAGCACAAAGCCCGTGGTTGCGTTGATTTCAAGCTGGTCAAAGTTGGGGCGATACTTGAAGCGATGGGCGGCGGCATCGATTTCTAAACGGGGGCGATAGGCCCGCAGCGCTTCGGGAATCAGCGTCACGCCGCCATAGCCTGTATAGTCCGGGCTGAGGGGCAGCACGATCTGCTTCAGCCGTCCGTCGGTGGTGTAGCCGCCTAGCGCGTTTGCTGCCAAAAAGTAGAGCGACTGGCTACCGGGGGTGATGAGAATGTTGCGATCGCCCAGGTTCAGCCCATACCGCTGATTGTAGTCTGCGATTACGGCCTCAATGAGCGGCTGATAGCCCTGGCTAGAGCCATAGCGACACACCACCTCGCCATATTCAGGGCTGTCCAGCAGTTCTATCGTACAGTCGCGCCAAAGCTGCTCCACCTCTGGTAAAATCACCGGATTGCCCGCACTCAGGTTGATAAACTCGCGTCCCTGGGCAGTTCGCAGCGTTTCGATAATGTCCTTCATAATCGCCCGCACCCCGGTCAGGTGGGACATCTGTTCGCCAAACTGAGTGAGAGCAGGACGCATAGGCGGGTAAGGGGTGAGGGGTGAGAGATGGGGAAAGACGGCTCCGAAACGCTGACTCGAACAGGGATCGACGGGATGTAGGAAGAGGCAAGCGGCACCAATCCTTTGCACCTGAGCCTCGACTCCAGATCGGCCTCCAGATTTATATCCAGATTTAATGTCCAGATTTATGTAATGTGCGCGACAAAAGGGCTTCTGTCAATCCGACAGTTGGGGCGATTTTTGGATGGAATTGTTCTGGGCGGCGGGCAAACTTGAGAGGGAGGAGGGCGATCGCCCTTGTTTCTAACCCAAACCGCCCAGCCCAACTTGTTCCACCAAAGCAGAGGCCAGCAGGGCGCTGCCGATGGGCACGGTGAGATTATCGATGCCCCATTTTGAGAAAGTTTCGAGAACCGTCGCGGCGATCGCCACCAGGGCCGCCACGCCCCACAGCGCCGCGGTTCCCTGAGAAATTCCCAGCACCAGCCCACCGACCAAAAAACTCGCCAGCGCCATCGTCAGCGTCCCTTCCCAGCTTTTTTCGATGTCGCCAATTTTGTAGCGGCGTTGCCCCAAGGACTGGCCCACCAGCGCCGCCAGCCCGTC
Source organism: Thermoleptolyngbya sichuanensis A183 (assembly GCF_013177315.1). Lineage (NCBI taxonomy): Bacteria > Bacillati > Cyanobacteriota > Cyanophyceae > Oculatellales > Oculatellaceae > Thermoleptolyngbya > Thermoleptolyngbya sichuanensis. The sequence goes on from NZ_CP053661.1 coordinate 893,120, forward strand.
GCCCCACGCCATGATCAAAATGCCGAGCGCAGCATAGTGCGGACGCGCCTGCCAGAACAGGGCAATCAGCACGCCGATGCTGACGGCATAGAAAAAAGTGCCCAGGCTCTTGCGCCCGACGCTGTTGATCCCAGGCAGAATCGGGAACCGATAGGACACCAGCGCCACCAGGCTAAACAACACCGAAAAGCTCAGCCCCACCCAGGGCGGAATCTTGAGCCACCAGGCAATCAGAATCACGTTACCGGTGCCGATGTGGACGATTTTGCGGACGGTTTCCGGCTCCAATAGCTGAAACCGATTTAGCCCTTCCGCCAGCAGCGTAATTCCCGCCACCCACAGCGCCGCCGCCGCCAGTTGCAGCCACAGCGGCGGAGCAGATGCATACCAGGGGAGGGCACTCAGCAAGGGTTATCCTTTGGTGGAATATCTGGTGGAGTATCCATCCGGCGAGCCACGCGGCAACTAGGCCATGACCTGATGGGCGATCGCCTCTACCACGTTCGTCAGCGGATTGTTGGGATACTTCATTGTAAAAATGCCCGTGCTAGCCAGCACCATCATGTCGTCCGAATGGGGCAAAATGCCTGCCACAGGCGCATCGTAGGTTTCCTCAATGCGCTGCTTGAGTTGGTTAAAATCCAGCACTTGCGGAGCCTTGTTCACGACGATTAGCAGCTTGGGCACTTCCAGCTTGCGGGCCACATCCACCGTCACTGCTGTCCCCTGATAGTCCTGCTGGTCGGGACGCAGAATCAGCACCAGCACATCAGAAATCGTGATCGACAAGAGGGTTTCTTCGTTCAGTCCGGGGTGCGTGTCGATAAACAGATAGTCGAGCTTGAGGGTTTCGATCAGTTCCCGAAAGCCCTCATTCAGCAGCCCCACGTCGTAGCCCTCGCGCAGCACGCGGGCAATTTCTCCTGCCTTGACGCTGGAGGGGACGAGGTAGACTTTGCTGCGATCGCCCCCCTTGCCTTCCAGCACCGAGGTCACGTCGTAGGCTACATCAGAAATCGAGCGCCGCCCCCAGAGGTAATCATTGAGCGATCGCTCCATGTCGTCTTCTGCAAAGCCAAACAGGACATGGATTCCGGGGGACTGAATATCCGTGTCTACAATGCCCACGCGATAGCCCTGCCGCGCAATCATGGTGGCCAGATTTGCGGTCGTGTTGGACTTTCCGGTGCCGCCTCGATAGGAGTGAACGGAAACCACTTTGGACATGAAAAACCTCGAAGAAAATGCGTCGGCGGGGCGGGTAGGAAATGGTAGACCCGGAAATGATAGATCGGAAATGGCGGGTACTGGCAGCCGATCCAGATCAATACAGCTCGATACAGACCGATCGATTCGATGCAGTAAAGAGCGATACAGAAAGAGTGATACGGGCAATCGCTCAATCCCGGATGCTGCTAGTATCCGTCTGATTTGGCAAGGCGGAGGATTTCACCCTGATAATTTTCCAGCCAGTAGCCCTGCTCGTCACGATGAACCTGGGTTTCCCACAAGGGAATTTTGCCTAGTTTCGTAGTGACGATATATTGGGGCACGGCAAATCCGGTGGTATGACCCATTAATCCTCGCATGATTTCTCGCCCTTTTTCCACACTGGTGGCGAAGTGCGACACGCCCGTCACGTTGTCGCAATGATAGAGATAGTAAGGGCGGACGCGGATTTTGAGCAGTCCATGCAGGAGCGATCGCATGGTCTCTAGGTCATCGTTGATGCCCTTCAGCAGCACGCTCTGGTTTTGCACCGGGATGCCGTGCCGCAGGAGGCGATCGCACGCTTCAGCCGCTTCCGGCGTGATCTCCTTGGGATGGTTGAAATGCGTATTCAGCCAGATGGGATGATATTTCTCCAGCATGGCGCAAAACGCTGGCGTAATCCGCATCGGCAGCAGCACCGGATAGCGACTGCCAATCCGAATCACCTCTACGTGGGGAATCTTCCGCAATCGGGAAATAATCAGCTCCAGCTTTTCGTCAGAATAGGTCAGCGGATCACCGCCCGTCAGCAGCACGTCGCGGATTTCGGGATGGCTGGCGATATAGTCAAAATCCTGCTCCCAGGAGGCTGCCTCGCTGGTTTCAAAATATGTGCCCTCCAGGTCGGTCGTGTGAAACTTGCGGGTGCAGTGGCGGCAGTATACAGCGCATACCTCCGTCACCAGCAGCACGATGCGATCGGGATATTTGTGAACGACGCGGTTCGTTTTGCGATAAACCGTGTCGCCGACCGGGTCGGGTTCCGCGCCAGGAAAGAACTGGAACTCTTGCAGCGCGGGCACAGACTGGAGGCGAATCGGGCAGTTGGGATCGTCGCGATCCATCAGCGAGGCATAGTAGGGCGTGATGCTCCAGCGATATTTCCCAGCCGAAGCCCGGATTGCCTCTGCCTCGTTGGGTGTGACGTGGACCCACTGCTGCAAGTCTTCGAGGGTCTGGATGCGGTGCTGAAGCTGCGATCGCCAGTCTGACCAAACCAAATCCTGTGTTTTCGGCATTGATGAATTCCCCCGATTTCAGCCAAAATTTACGACAAAGGGCTTCAGTTACGCAGATTTGCGCGGTTAGTCCCTGAGAATCGAAATTTCTACACTTTGCTGCCCTGTCGCTTAGAGAGATAGTCGAGTTGTGAGCGCGTGTTGGAGAGCCAGCGCATCAGCCTGATTGGCCGCCAGAATGGCGTAGCCGATTTGATGCCGGACTAGCCCCGCGCTGTTTGTGATCACCACGCCCCAGCCCGAAGCTTGCGGAAACAGCAGATCGGCGATCGCCCTTTCCAGGTCAGCCCAGCAGTTCACCGCAGGACATGGCGCACTGGTGCGGCTGAGCAGGGTCGCTGTTTGCGCCCGGCGCTCTCCCAGCAAAAACCGTGCCAATTCATACACATGCGTTCCTCCAGTGCGGCGGGCATTTACCTCCAACAGGTATAGGGTTCCCGCATCATCCACAATTCCATCGAGATCGAAGTGCCCAATGTAGCCCATTGCCTGGAGTTTTTTGCCGACTTCTAAGGCGGCGGCACTCAGGTCGGCATACCAGGATGCATCGGCCCAGGACGGGCTGACCAGTTCCCCTGCATAAGCGCCCGATGGCAGCACCTGCTGGGCGCAAATGGCCGCCAGATAGGGCGGCTCAGCTCGATTCGCAGGTACGACGACTTCTGCTGAAGGAGAAAGCGCCTGAGCGCTAGGAATCTGCGCCTCCACAATCAGCAGATCATTGGCGTAGTAAGGATTTTGCCGGAGTGTTGATTGCATTTCGTCCAGGCTGGGGGCGGCTTCTGGGCGAAACACCGTATGCCCAATGCCCAAAAAGCCCGTATTGGCCTTGACGATGCAGCCCTGACCGCGCCGAAGAAACGTGTGGGCGATCACCCCTGCTTCTTCCACACTCCGCGCCACATAGCCCTCCGGCAGCCAATTCCCCATCCACTGCCCCACCAGCATCCGAAAGCCCAGCTTCGTCTGCACATACTCCCGCAGCCACAGCCGATCGGGGGCAGGACTTTCCGGCAGGTACACCGTCAGCCCATAGGTCTGTCGCAGCAGATCCGCCAGCTTGTGAACCGCAGGCGTAGTGGCGTAGGGAATGAGTTGCAGTGCGCCCGCATCGTCTGCAAAATCTACGATCCGCTGGAGCAGCGCAGACTCTCGCAAAATATCGGCACAGATGGAATCTGAGGAACGCTCCGGGCAGGCGTGCTGAAGCTGCGAATAGCCCAGCCGATCTCGCAAATAGTCCACATGAGCAACGGGCGCTTCGGTGATCACCAGCTTGCGATCGCCCAGCCACAAGAGCGATCGCTCATTGGCCACCCGAAATCCGCGAATCAGCGCCTCCCGCCTTGCCAAATCTGGCTCTCGATAAAGCAGATAGCCGTTTGCCTCTAGCGTATTGCCCAGAATGACTAAGGGAGTGGTAGGTGCGAGCATGATTGGGATTGAGCAGGTGATTGAGCAGGTGAATGGTGACGCAGCCTGGCAAATGCCAAGACCATTTGGCTTGAGCAGATCAGCTCGAGTAAATCAGCTTGAGCAGATCAGCTTGAGCAGATCAGCTTGAGTCAATTGGCTGAGCAGATCAGCCTGCGTCAATTGGCTGAGCAGGTGAATGGCTACGCCGCGTCGCCAGGCAACAACTCACCCCAAATTTATTCTTCCATTGGCCGATTTCGCAGCCTCCGCGCCTTAACGACCAAATCCTGAAAGAAATCAGTTTCCACAATTTCCCGCACCTGCTTTTGGCGTTTTACCTGGTCGATTTCGATTTTGAGGCTGGCGACCTGCTGTTTGAGGGATTCTTCCCGTTGGCGCACTTTGTCTACCATGAGTTGGAACACGCGAGCAAGGGTAGAAATTTCGTCCTGCACCTCGCTTTTGCTCAGTGCAGTGAGATCCTGGCTATAGTCGCCTTCCCCGATGCGCTCGGCGGCGGCGGATAGTTCCTTCAGCGGGCGAGACAAAATGCCCGACAGCAGGTAGACCAGGCTAAACAGCGTGCCGTAGGTTGCCAAAAACGACAGCAAAAGGCGATCGCGCAATTGTTGCTGTACTTCAAATACGTGATCGGCTTCGATGTCGGCTCCCAGCACAGCGACGATTTTTCCATTCTTGTCGCGGATGGGGGTGTAGGCGGAAATCCAGCTTCCCCACTGGTCAGTGTAGAGGTCGCGGTTGACCGTTTCGCCCTCCTGAAAGGCTCGCAGCGAGTAGGGTGAGGGCTTGTCGGGTTCCAAAAACGGCAGCGCCCGTTCTGGCAAAAATCGCCAGAGGGAATCCACCAGGTATATCGCCTCCAGTTCATCGCCTGTCGTGGCTGGTTTGCCGATGCGGCGGTTTTCGCTCGGCTTGCCCAAGATGAAGCTGTAGGCGTAGACATTGGGCGAAATGCGGTGCGCGGTTTCAAACCATTCCAACTGGTGCAGATAGCGCGGATCGTCTGAAAAGCCCTCTGCGTTGCGTTCGCCCGTTTTATACAGTGCCAGCAGTTCCTCTGCGTCGATGTCGTGGGCAGTGCCAATGGCGGTACTTTCCAGATCTTGCTTGAGGCGGGCGATCGCCTTTTCGGTGGAAAAGTTGTAGAACCACCAATACACCACCGCAAACACCGTGCTGAACACCAGCGTAAAGCCCGTGAGCAGTTTCCAGCGGAGACTCCAAAAGCGCTGTCTCTCCGCCAGTTTGGCAGCAGATGCAGAGGAGGTGATCTGGCTCATGGCAACCTTTTGCACGCTAAAACTCCAGTTTGTCGAGGACGCTCTTGCCGCGCTGACGACGCTTTAGCCGCCAGTTGAGCAGGCTTTTGTCATACACGGCTCGCATCTGCAACACGGCCCACAGCGACAGCAGCGCCATTAGCCCAGCAACGCCCAGATACAGCAGGTGAGGAGGCAGGCGATCGCCCCATCCCAAGCGCCCCACCAGCAAGATGGCTCCCGTCATCAGCGCTCCCAGAATACTGCCCAAGGAAACCAAGTAGCTGTCTAGCAACAGGCTCACCCGCCCCCGCCGCTCCTCTGGAACCAGTCCGGCAAAGGCTTTGCGAGCAGTTTCGTCGATGCTGTACTGAGGGAGTTTTTGCAGCGACACTCCGGCGATCGCCCCGCCCAGTCCCGGCATTGCCAGCATCGCCGAAGCGCCCAGCAGGCTGCTGACGGGCTGAACCAGGAACAGATCCTTAAGCTGGAGATGGGTAATCAGCCGCTGGGTCAGGAAGGTCTGGATGCCCAGATAGGCGACCGTGCGCCCCAGCGTGAACAGGCTGAGGAAGGTTTGGTAGGTGCCCGCATTGGCGATCGCCCCGCCCGACACCGCATAAAATCGGTATTCCACAATCGTTTCGCAGACGATCATCGCCAGAATGGAAACCATCAAATAGCGGAACGCAGGCACCTGGCTAACAAACTCCCAGCCCTCAGACAGGGCCTCACGCAGAGTTTCCGACTTTTGCTGAATCTGCCGCAATTTGGTGTCCTTCAGCCCCATTTCCAGCCCTACATACATCAGGAAATAGAGCAGGATATTCAGCATCAGCAGTTCCTCTGGCTTGATCTGCAAATGCAAAAATAGCCCCGGCGACAGCGCCGTAATCCCAATTCCTACAAGGCTGCCTGCAAATCCCAGGCTGCCCAATAGGGGAAATAGCCGCTTGCTCTGTGCCACGTCAAACACATCGCTCGACAGCACCCAAAACGCCATCGGGAAGAAAATCAACTGCTGATCCGACAGCAGATAAAACAGCCCGTAGTTCAGCCAGCCGGGGGTTCTCAGCAAAAACATCAGCCGCAACACCATGAACGACAGCGCCAAAATCGCGCTGATGCCGCGCACCATCGTCAGTCGATCAAACCGATCGACCCAGAGAGACTGTAATCCCGTCATGGCGATGGTAATCAGGCTGCTGAGAACCAGCACCACCAAAAATTGCGACGGCCCCACGTCTACCAGAAAGTTGCTCAGGGAGGCGATTTCCGACACCTTTTGGGCGAGGGCATTGGCAAACAGCGCAAAGCCCAGCGTCAGCACCAGCCTGGTTTCGTCGGCTCGCACGTTCAGAAATTGATTAACATTCAAGGGCATGGCAAGGGCATGGGTGATTCCGCAGTTCTGGGAGGATTCCGGCGAAAGCCAGCACAGGGTCGCGATCGCGGAGATGCAGGGCGAACCTTGCCCAAAGCGCCAGGCATATTCGCTGACGGCATATTCGCTGACGGCATATTCGCTGACAACGCTCTTGGCGGCCCAACTTGGGTTTGATCCAGAGTTCCTTGCAACCTGCACGGGCGATCGCCACTGGAGAGGCACCCCTACATCACGACGCTGTGTCTAATGAAGTTCGCAGTCTGTCCTATTTCGTAGGTTGCCCGGAATCGGAGCGAGTTCACCAGCCTGACAACAAGCTTTCGTGAAGGAACGCGCCTCCAGAATTGGGGATTTGAAGCCCGGTGTTTAGGAATGGGTAGGTTGCAGACTCCTGGCTGATTCCAGCAGGCTCCACAGACGCGGATCGGTGAAGTCCTGAACCACCAGCAGCGTACCCAACTGGGTTAGTTCCTCGGCCGAATGGGTTGCTGCGATGCCGATTGTGGGAATGCCCGCACCCACCGCCGAGCGAATCCCAGAGGGCGAATCCTCAAAGGCGATCGCCTCGGTTGCCAACACGCCCAGACAGTCCAGCGCCGTTTGGTAGGGCAGCGGATCGGGCTTGCCCTTGGGCAACTCATCACCCAGCACCACTACCGAAAACAGCGGCTCTAGGGCCAGGGTTTTCATCATGAACGCTGCATTTTCCACGGGCGCATTCGTCACCACAGCCCGCTGCAACTCGTGATGCTGCATCCAGTGCAATACGTCCCAGAGTCCCGGCGTTGGTTCCATGCCCGTGGCCTGTTCGCGGAATCGGGCCTCTTTTTCGGCACTCAGCTTTGCACCCGCCTCTGCCGATAAGTGCGGCAGCAAATCGCGGACAATCTGCTCGTTCAGCCGCCCGCTGAAGTGGGCATCATAAAACTCGCGGTCGATTTCCATGCCCAACTCTGCCATCACCGCCTTCCAGGTTTGGTAGTGCAGCGGGTCTGTGTTGGCAACGGTTCCATCCAGGTCAAACAATAGCGCTTTCAACATACCAAACGTCCCTCTGCCTGCGTCTTGTCACCCGCAGTATGACAGAAAGAAGAGAGGGAAAGGATTTTGGGTTTTGGATTTTGAGTTTTGGATTTTGGGCGAGGCAAGTCAACAATCCAAACTCTAAAATCGGCAATCTAAAAATCGGCAATCTAAAATCGCTTCATGCTTCGCTGGAGTCTGCCAGCACGCCGTGGAGAAAGATATCGGCGATGCCTTCGGCCATTTCCTGCATGGCGGCGGGGGAGGACTGTTCGGGCATAATCGTGTCGCGGCTAAAGCCTGCCACCGTAAACATCCCTAGAAATACCTGGGCAACCGTGCGCGGGTTCATGCGGCGATAGATGCCGTTGTCCATCGCGGTCTGGAAGAAGGCTTCGGCGACATCGGTCATTTTGCTGATGACTTCGGTCTGGATGCGATCGCGCAAATCGGGATGAAACTGTGCTTCCAAAAAGCACACCCGCAGCATGTCGGCGTTTTGGTGCAGGTTCAGCATTCGCTTTCGCATCACCTGGGCGATCGCCCTAGAGCTACCCATTTCGCTGAGTTCTGTCAGCAAGTCGGTGAGCAGTCCCACCCAGCCTTGGGTTACAACTTCCACCAAAATTGCTTTCTTGTTTTCAAAGTGTCGAAACAGCGTCCCCTCGGCCACCCCTGCTTCGATTGCCAGATCGTGTGTCGTTGTGCCGTCGTAGCCCCGCCGCGCAAACAGCCGCTGCGCCGCCCGCAGGATGCGCGTGCGCGTTTCGCCTTCGGTCTGGGGGGGTCGCTGAAAGAGAGGCATAGCGCCAGTCGGAGGGGACGGGGAGCGGGGGAGATAGAGAGAGTTGTGGGGTAAGTGGTCAAGAAATGGAAGACGGAAGGGCGATCGCCCCACCGCTTATCCGTATGCAACATTGTCGATCGGGAAACCCAGAAAAGACACACCTGTTACAGAAATTAGGGATTAGGGCACTGAATAAAGCTGCTTCTCTTCGATGTATTCGCGCACGGCATCGGGGACGAGGGTGTGAATAGACAGGCGATCGCCCACGCGCTGCCGGATTTGGCTAGAGGAAATGTCTAGCGGCGACAGGTCGAGCTGCTGCCAGCGGATGTCAATCCCCTGGGACTGGAGAATCTGGACGGTGGCGGCAGGAGTGGTAGCGGGAGTAGCAGCGGCAGTGGCGGCAAGGCTACTGGGACGGCGCGGCGCAACCAGCCAGGTGCAGCGGGGAATGAGTTCCCGACGACGATACCAGCGGGGCAGCGTGGCAAAGGCATCCTGCCCGATAACCCAAAACCATTGATTATCGGCAGCTTCGATTTCATGATCGTTACTTATATATTGCGTGTATTGCGTTTCTAGCTGATGGAGCAGGTCGATGGCGTAGGAGCGATCGCCCGCTGTTTTGGGATCGACGCAGCAGAGTGCAAAGGACTTGTGAGGCGCGATCGCCCGCTTCACTAGTTCCAGCCGATGGGCGATCGACACCAGATCCTGTCCCTGGCGATGGGGCGGCACCGCCGCAGGAACCCACAGCACCCGGTCGAGTTGCACTTGGCGCAAAGCAGACTCCGCGATATGCAGATGCCCAAAATGGGGTGGGTTAAACGTGCCTCCAAAAATGCCCAGACGTTGCATAGGGGTTTGAAATCACGGGCAGGACATCTCAAGCCTGTCCGAATCTTGTCCTGAAATCAAACTTGTCCTGAAATCAGGGACGTGGGCGCTGTATTCATGAGTATTGCCAGATAACAGAACTGTCGAGCGGCGGACTTGCCCGCTTCTGCTATTATCAGGGGTCGCCATTATCAGGGTCATTCGATGGGCGCGTCGGGATGTATCCCATTGCTTGGCGACTTGCTTGGCAACTGCTTGGCGACTTGCTTGGCAACGAGGTGCATCGGGGCGATCGCCCAATCAAGCCACTCCCTCAGACTGTGGTACGCCTCAAGACAGGCTCAAAGATTCAGCAATTTCAGCAATTACCGTAATAAATTTGGGAATCTTGAGTAAGATTGTGTAAATTCCAGCCTACCTCTGAGGCAACCAGTAGTTTTTCAAGTCTTTGTGGTGCAACAAGACAAAATTCTCTAGGGCAGAGTTCTTTAGGGAATTTTGCAGAAAGTTCAGATTTGCAGAAAGTTCAGAGCTGATTAAGTGTCGGTTCAAGCGTTTATACACAATCTATGTCTCGTTTCGGAGTGTGTCGATTAAGAACTGGGAGGATCGGGCAAAGCTGGATCTTAATCCGCCTCGCGCGGGCAAAAGCAGAGCAGATTTTGCATTGCCTTGCCCCTACGAACGCTCCATGAAACAGCCAGTCAGGGGCTTCAGAGGTTTACCAAATGCTGACTTTCAAGGAGTTCCTAAACTCAACTAAATGAGTCTATGAACTAGATTTGTGCAGTTATTCAAGGCAATACTTTAGAGGCAAGTTTTAGATCGGCAGGTAGGCTGACTTTTTACTTGACTCTTTTTACAAAGCGCTGCAAGTTGGCAGTCATTATCGGCAGTTATTCAATGGGGGCACCTAGTTCTTAATTTGGTTCTTTCAGATGATGCTTCGTTTAGTCGTCAACCCTATTTGGCTCAAGATTTGGCTCAAGATATTAACCAACCAGTTATTTGAGCCATTCAGCCCCTCGGTCAATACCTCTGATCTGACTCAGGACGTGAATCGCCCCATTAGCTATCCCGAAAAAGTAATTCTTGCTATGATATCGCGTGACATTGTGTGGTGTGGTGTAGAAGGAGTGAGGACGTTGAATCCTGTTGATTTTAGCGGTATGCCGTTCCATTTCATCGGCATCGGCGGTATTGGTATGTCGGCGCTTGCCTACATCCTAGCCAAGCGGAACCTGCCCGTCTCTGGGTCAGATATCTGCCTAAATGACATTACTCGAAGATTGCAGGCAGAAGGCGCTCATATCTTTTTGAGCCAGGATGCCTCTAACCTGGAATTTTTTGGAGCGGATGCCAACGGCAAAGCAGTGGTGCGGGCTGTTCCCGAAGAAGCTGGCAATCTGGCCGTGATTAGCGTGGGTGCAGAACCCGTGGCTCGTGGGGCGATCGCCCCGAATCCCGCCCCTAGTTCCCAACTCTTGCCGCAGGTTATTTGCTCAACCGCTATTAACCCCAATAATTCTGAATACCGGGCAGCACTAGACTTGGGCTGTCCGATTTTTCATCGTTCTGACCTGCTGGCGGCGCTGATGCAGGAATATCGCGGCATCGCTGTTGCGGGCACCCACGGCAAAACCACTACCAGCAGCATGATTGGCTATCTGCTGCTGCGGGCAGGGATTGACCCGACAATTGTGGTCGGGGGCGAGGTCAGCGCCTGGGAGGGCAATGCGCGACTGGGGCAGGGCGAGTATCTGGTGGCTGAGGCGGACGAGTCGGACGGTTCGCTGGTGAAGCTGGCGGCTGAAATCGGCGTGATCACCAATATCGAGCTAGATCATCCCGACCACTATGCCACGGTGGATGAAGTGGTCAAAACCTTCCAAGCCTTTGCTGATAACTGCAAGGTGCTGGTGGGCTGCTGGGATTGTGACCTGCTGCGGGCGGAAGTGCCGCCGCATATCAGCTACAGCCTCAATCCTGCCTTGGGCGCTGATTACACGGTGGATCAGGTGGTGTATGGAGCCGCAGGGACGACGGCCCGCGTGTGGGAGCGGGGCACGCTGCTGGGTACGCTGAAGCTGACGGTGCTGGGTCGCCACAACCTGAGCAATGCCCTGGCGGCGATCGCCGTGGGTCGCCATCTCAACCTGGAATTTGACCAAATCGCCACGATTCTCAAGAGCTTTCAGGGGGCCCGTCGTCGGTTCGAGCTGCGCGGCGAAGCCAACGAAATCCTCTTTATCGACGACTACGCCCACCATCCCAGCGAAATTCAGGTGACGCTGGCGGCGGCGCGGCTGCGAGTCGAGTCTTTTGCCAGCGAGCAGCGGCGCGTGGTGGCGATCTTCCAGCCCCACCGCTATAGCCGCACGCAGGTCTTTTTGGAAGAATTTTCTCGGTCGTTTGGCGATGCCGATTTAGTAATTACCACCGACATCTACAGCGCAGGCGAAGTCAATCCGACGGGGATTTCTGGAGAAGACCTGGCAACGGCGATCGCCCAGCACCATCCCAACGTCATTTACCAGCCCACGCTGAATGACGTGTCTGCCTTCCTGGCCCGCGCCCTCAAGCCGGGGGACTTGGCGCTGTTCCTGGGTGCGGGCAACCTAAACCGGATCATTCCAGAACTGGTGTCTGCCCATCAAACCCTGGAAGCCCAGACCGCACTGGCAAGCTATCAGTCTGCCTAACAGTCTGCTTGAAGCTCTATCAGTCTGCCTGAAAGTCTGCCTAAAACGGTCGTCTTCCGGCAGCATAGCGGTCAGTTCTGGGGTCGATGCCAGGGTCAGCGCTGAGAGCTTCTGGCGCAGATTCTCGCAGGGGTGCTTTGGGCCCGGTTCAATCCGGGTTTAAACTGAAAAGCGGCATGAATCAGAACGGTGCAGCAAGAAGCCGTCTGCCATTTTGCCGCGCTCGGAGTCTTGTCCCGGGGTCTTGGCCTGGAGTCTTGACTCAGAGTCTTGTGCGCTCTAGCGCCTGCACTGCGTTTCCTCAGGTTATAACATTGGCCAACCCAGTCCCTCAGCCCAGTTTTGAACCTCGCGTTCCCTTTACGCCCATTGGTGCGACCTGTGCGGTTCGCCCGATGGTTTCTCTAGCCGGGTTCACGTCTTACCGAGTCGGTGGGCCAGCGGAATGGTTCGTCTCGCCGCGCACCGTGGAGGATTTGCGGGCGTGCTTTGCCTGGGCAACGGCGGAAGGGCTGCCCCTCACGCTGCTGGGGCTGGGGTCTAACCTGCTGGTGAGCGATCGCGGCTTGCCAGGGCTGGTCATTTGTACGCGCCATCTGCGCCAAACCCAGTTTGATGAAGAAACTGGACGGCTGACGGCCGCCGCAGGAGAACCGATCGCCCGTCTAGCCTGGAAAGCGGCGGATCGGGGCTGGGCCGGGCTGGAGTGGGCCGTGGGCATCCCTGGCACCGTTGGCGGCGCAGTGGCCATGAACGCAGGCGCACACCAGGCTTGCACCGCCGATATTTTGGTAAAGGCTCAGCTGGTGACGCAAGCGGGTGAAACGCAGGAACTCTCGCCAGCGGATCTAGGCTTTCGCTATCGCACGTCCATTCTTCAAGGCGACACCAGCCGTTTGGTGACGCAGGCAACCTTCCAGCTCTGCCCTGGTGCGGGCGCTGCGGTGGTGACGGCTGAAACCCGCGCCTGCCAGGAGCGCCGCCACGCCACTCAGCCCTACCATTTGCCCAGTTGCGGCAGTGTCTTTCGCAACCCCGAACCGCGCACGTCGGGCTGGCTCATCGAGCAAACCGGGCTAAAGGGCTTCCAGATTGGCGGGGCGCAGGTGTCGCCTATGCACGCGAACTTCATCGTGAACCTGGGCAACGCCACCGCTAGTGACGTGTACCGCGTGATTCGCCATGTCCAGGAAAAAGTCTCCCAGCGTTGGGACATTACACTGGAGCCAGAGGTGAAGATTTGGGGAGAGTTTTAGTGGCTCACCAACACTAGAACCAGTCGGGCGCTAGAATCCGTCGGGATCGGTCGGGGCGATCGCACTCTTCAACGGCGACGGCAACTGCGGGTTGTTTGCCGCTGGTAGCCCGTTGCCCAGATCAGGATTTGCCGTGCGGATCTGGCGCATCAGCGTTGCCATCTCGATCGCGCTCATGGCGTAATCCCAACCCTTATTGCTCTTGATGCCCGCTCGCTCCAGCGCTTGCTGCATCGAGTCTGTCGTCAACACGCCAAACACGACCGGCACCCCCGTTTGAAACGAGGCAGCTGCAATGCCCTTCGACACCTCGCCTGCTACATAGTCAAAATGGGGCGTTTGCCCTTTGATGACTGCGCCGATGCAGATGATCGCGTCATAACGGCGAGTCAGCGCCAGTTGCCGCGCCACCTGCGGAATCTCAAAAGAACCTGGCACCCAGGCATAATCGACCTGAGTGCCCTGCGGATCTGGATCAATGCCGTGGCGCTTCAGGCAGTCCTGACAGCCCTCCAGCAGCTTACCCGTTACCAAATCGTTGAACCGCCCAATCACGATGGCAAAGCGCAACGACTCGGTTTGGGTAAACGTTCCCTCAAAAACGGCCATGAATTTACCAGACTTGGTTTCTATACCACGAAATAATTCAGCACACCGACCACAATCACCAGCGCCACCCAGGCAAAGGAACCCAGGAATAGAAGCTGCTTGGACTGATCCCAGTTGCGGGGCGAAGCGTAGGCCACAGGCACTCCCACCACCATCACAAACGACAGCAAGACCAGAGCGGCAAGCGCAAGCTGGAACAAAATGGACATCGCGTTTCCTCCCAACACAGCTAAAGATGAAATGTTATAAGGCAGACTAGAAGCAAACCCCGTGCCCCAATAGCCCCAGTAGTTAAGCTATCAGAAATTGAACCCTCATGGATCTCATCCTCTGCCATACCACGGCTGATTTCGACACGCTGGGTGCGGCGGTCGGGCTGTCGCGGCTGTGGGCGGGGGCGAGGATTGTGCTGACCGGGGGCAGTCATCCTGCGGTCAAGGAATTTTTGGCACTGCACCGGGATGAGTATGCGCTGATCGAGCGGCGGGCCGTGAACCCGCAAAATATTCGGGCGATCGCCGTAGTAGACACACAATGGCGCGATCGCCTCGGCAAAGCAGCGGAATGGCTAGGTCTCCCGGTAGAAATCACCGTTTACGACCATCATCCAGAGGGCGGCGGCGACATTCCTGCCAAAACGCAGCAGATCGAAGCTGTCGGGGCAACCACGACCCTGATCGCGGAAGCTTTGCAGCAGCGCCAAATTCGCCTCACGCCTGCGGAAGCAACGGTGATGGCGCTGGGGATTCATGTCGATACGGGGTCGCTGACCTACGACCATACCACCGTGCGCGATGCGGCGGCGCTCACCTGGCTGATGCAGGAGGGTGCGACCGTGCAGGCGATCGCCGCCTATGTGGAACCGGGTCTGTCGCCCCAGCTTCAAGACTTGCTGGCGATCGCCCTCGATCAGCTCCACACCGAAACCGTGCAGGGCTATCGATTGGCGTGGGTGCTGCTGCCCACGGCAGACTATATTCCCGGCCTCTCCAGCCTGACCAGCCACCTGACCACGCTGACGGAAAGTGACATGCTGCTGCTGGCGGCGCAGTATGGCCAAGTTGAATCGGGCGAGTCGGAGGAACGCCTGGGCGAGTCGCGTCTGACGGTGATCGGGCGCAGTCGCGGCGCAGTGGCAGACCTGGGGGCCCTGTTCAAGCCGCTGGGTGGCGGGGGGCATCCCACGGCAGCGGCGGTAACGCTGCGAACGAGCGCTCCTCAAGCCACGCTAACGGAACTGGTGCAGCGGCTACGCACTGCGATTCCAACCCCGCCCACGGCCCGCAGCCTGATGTCGTCCCCCGTCCGCACCATTCGTCCCGATGTCACCATTGCCGAGGCCCAGCGAATTCTGTTGCGCTATGGGCATTCTGGTCTGTCGGTGGTAGACGAGCAGGATCGGCTGGTGGGCGTGATTTCTCGCCGCGATCTGGACATTGCCTTTCACCACGGCTTTGGGCACGCCCCGGTTAAGGGCTACATGACGACGAATGTGAAAACCATCACCCCTAGTACGCCGCTGCCAGAAATCGAATCGCTCATGGTGACCTACGACATTGGGCGACTGCCTGTGCTGGAGGGCGATCGCCTAGTGGGCATTGTGACGCGGACGGACGTGCTGCGGCAGGTGTGGCAGCAGCGGGAAGGCGAGGCGCTGAATGGCACAACCGGGCGCGGCGGCCTGTGTCCGCTGCCGGAGGCGATTTGGGAGATGCTGGGCGATCGCCTCGTGCCCGCCCTGTGGGACATTTTGCGAGACACGGCCGACCTAGCCGCAGCGCGGGGCTGGCAGCTATACATGGTGGGCGGGTCGGTGCGCGATTTGCTGCTGCAAACCCACGGGCCGCTGCTGTTGCCAGACATTGACTTAGTTGTAGACGGCTTTCACCAGGCGGCCGATCAGGCAGCAGGTGTAGAACTGGCGCGATCGCTCCAGCAGCAGCATCCCGAAGCCCGCCTCCAGGTTCACGGCAAATTTCAAACCGCCGCCCTCACCTGGCATCACCATCCCCAGCTTGGCTCGCTCTGGGTCGACATCGCCACCGCCCGCACCGAATTTTATCCCTACCCCGCTGCCAACCCCGAAGTCGAAGCCAGCTCAATTCGCCAGGATCTCTATCGCCGCGATTTCACCATCAACGCAATGGCAATTCGTCTGACCCAACCGCGCCGGGGGGAACTGCTCGACTTCTTCGGCGGCATTTTGGATTTGCGCGATCGCCAGATTCGAGTCCTCCACGCCAACAGCTTTATCGAAGACCCCACCCGCATCTATCGAGCGGTGCGCTTTGCTGTGCGCCTGGGGTTCACCCTCGACCCGCAAACGGAGGCGCAAATTCGCCATGCGATCGCCAGCGGGGTCTATTTCCGCATTCAGGAAGAAATGAACCGGGCCCCAGCGCTGCAAACCCGTCTGCGGCGCGAACTCAAGTTCATCCTGGAAGCGCCCTACTGGAAAGCAGCCATTCGGCAACTGGCTGACCTGGACGCACTGCGCTGCCTGCACCCCGCCCTGACGCTGGACGCAGAACTGTGGCGGCAACTGCGCTTGGGCGATCGCTGGCTGACCCGGTTTGACCCTGACCATCGGCTAGAACACTGGCTACTGCTGCTAGAAGTGGCGATCGCTCACCTGCCCGCCGATTCCGCCACAGACGCACCGGAACCTGCTGCACCCAACGATCCGTCTAGCGTCCGAGAGCGCATCGCCGCTGGACTCCAGCTTCCTGCCGACAGCATCCAGCGCCTCGCTAGCCTGCACGCCGTTGAAACTGCCCTGGATGACTTTGAGCAGTCAATGCACCACTCTGCCGAACCGCTGCGTCCCAGCCAGATCGTGCGCCACTTCGCCGCCTATGACCTGCCCACGCTGGCCCTGCTAACGGTTCGCAGCCCGCGCCCCCGCCGCCGCCTAATCTGGCACTATCTCACCGTCTGGTCGCAAGTGAAACCGCCCCTCGACGGCAACGACCTCAAGCGCCTTGGATACAAACCCGGCAAGCAGTTCAAACCCATGCTAGATAGGCTGTTGGCGGCGACGCTGGACGGCGAGTTGCAGGGCGACCCAGAGACCCTGCGCCAACAGGCAGAGCATCTCCTAGCTTGCCAATTTCCCCAGCGCTAGCGCTGAAAATCGCGGTAAATTGCTGTAAACATAGGAGCATCCCGATCACGGTAGGATGGTTGGGAATGGTGAAGTATTCTAAACAGCGCGGCGGCTGTTCTTCACAAGCAATCCATGGCCATCCTCTGGAAATGCTTGCCCAACAATCCGCAGTGATCCTCCCCACAACTCCGCCTATGACTCCACCCAACGACTCTGGCTCCAATTCCATCACCCCATCCGACCGCATCGACGTAGAGATGAACGGCAGCGGGGCTAGCAGCAGTGGCAACCAATCGCCTCTGGAGTCATCTCAGGCAACGCTCCAAGAAACGACTCAAGAAACAACTCAGGCAACGACTCAGGCAGCATCCCAAAAGCCGCCCCAAAAGCTGCACCAGAAGCTACCTCAGGGGGCGATCGCCGATGCAGCAAGGGGAAAGCCCAAAACAACGATCATAGTTTCGCCAGCTATAGTTTCGCCAGCTATAGTTTCGCCAACCTCTGCGCCCCCATCGTCTGGCAAGGGCAGACAGGGCTGGCTAATCGCGTCGCTGCTGCTAACCTCTGTGGTTGCTGGTCTAGGGGGTGCAGCCTTGGGCTGGGCCATCCGCCACCACTCTCAAAATCCTCATGCCGGAGAGCCACCGGCGCTGCTCGATCCGTTCGTGAATAATGAGCAATCCTTTCCGCCGATCGAAGGCTGGGTGGGAGATGACCCAGTCAGGCGGTATTCCCCAGAAGCCTTTTCGGAAGAGGTGCTACCCGAAGCGCCCCCTCATACAGCACCGATTCGAGAACGACAGTTTCAAGAGTCTCCTCCAATCCAGACCCGCCGCCAAATTCCAGAAGAGTTCGCCGATCCATCAGGTCTTCCCCCAGTCGATGAACCGGCCTGGGCCGCGCCAGATACGGTTCCTGTAGAGCCACCTCCTCAAGTTTCACAGCCCCCCGCCCCTTCCCGCTTTTCGTCGGAGCCTGCTCCGCCTGAACCTCCCCCTCCTGTGCAAGCGCCTCCTCTCTCAGAGAGCATTCACAAAACCAAGCCCAGTTCCGACATACCCGAACCCCCTCGACAAACTCAGTCCGTCGAAATCCCGGTTTTGCCAGCCCCCTCGTCGCCGTCCTCTCCCTAGCCCCCCGGCCCCTGCCTTTTTTGGGCTGCTCAGAGAGAGGAAGCCATTGCCACAAGCTAGCGGCTCAGGACATCCCAACGAATGGATGCTCTGAAGTGAGAGTTTTTCGCGGGTTATTCTGTTAAACGATTGAAAAATCGGGCATCTTAAGTAGTGAGATTCATCGCGAGATTCAGCACATCCCAGCGCTGGCCTTCCTAACCTGGATCGAGAGTGTGCCAGTTATGTCCTTAGACTTTTTGCCGCGCAGTGGCCGCTTTAGCTGCTCTACTTCACAGCCTCGCTCTCCATTTATCAGCCTCCAGTTCAAGCTCATGTTGGGCTTTGCGCTGGTCAGCGGGCTGGTTTTTGTCGGGTTATACGGCTGGCTTTATAGCAAAGCTTTAAATCGGGTGAGGGAGGGGCTAAGGCAGGACATGGTGAATACGCTGGACGGGGCGATCGCCGGTGTTGATGCGACCGAGTTTTCCCAGCTTTCCCAGTTGCCTGCGCCGCAGGGCGAGCCAGTGCCCGCCTCAAACCCGCTCTATCAGCGCCATCAAGAATGGCTGATCCGAATTCACAACGTAGAGCCACGGGCCAATCCTTATACCTTGGTGAAGGGAGCCAAACCCTACGAAGCACTCTGGATTGGGGATAGCTTGCGAGTCTTGCAGCCGGAGAACGCCACAAGCTTTCGGGAAGCCTACCTCGCCACACCGGACGAAACTCGCCTCTATCAGGGATTTTCGGAGGTGACGCTGACGCTCTCGCCCTACACCGACTCTTGGGGAAACTGGATTTCTGCCTATGGCCCGATTAAAAATGCTGAAGGGCAGGTGATTGGGCTGCTGGGGATCGATTTTCAGGCTGACGAGATCTACAGTGTTGAGCGAGACATTCGCAAAAGCTTGGCGATCGCCTTTGGCAGCACCTACCTGCTGCTGCTGGGTCTGGTGGCGCTGCTGGCTCGCTCCTTTACGCGACCGATTATCGATCTGACCGATGCCACCGAGCAAATGAGCCAAGGCGAGTACGATCGGGCGCTGACACAGTTTCATCGTCGCTATGTGCGAGATGAGATTAGCCAACTGGCAAGCAGCTTTGAGCGGATGGTAGAGCAGGTGCAGCAGCGCGAGGCAGACCTGGCCAGCGCCAACAGCAACCTGGAAGAACAAGTCCGGCAACGCACCCAGGAGCTAGAAGAGAACAACGCCCACCTTGAGCAAACCCTGCGAGATCTCAAGGCCACTCAGTCGCAACTGATTCAAACGGAAAAGATGTCGAGTTTGGGGCAGCTTGTGGCAGGTCTAGCCCATGAGATTAACAATCCCCTAAGCTTCATTCAGTCCAATTTGCTCCATGCCCGCGAGTACATGCAGTGCTTATTGGAGATGCTGAACCTTTATCAGACCCATCTCCAAAAGGTGCCAGCGATCTGCGAAAAGGCAGAGGAACTAGGGCTGGAATTCATTCAGGATGATCTGCCCAAGCTGCTGGGGTCGATGCAGGTTGGCACGCAGCGGATTAGTGAAATCGTGCGATCGCTCCGTGTGTTTGCCCGGTTGGATGAGTCTGAGGTCAAGTCCGTTGATCTGCATGAAGGGCTGGACAGTACGCTGCTGTTGCTCAATAGCCGTCTCCGGGGCACTCCTAGTCGAGCAGGTATCCGCATTGTTCGGGAATACGGCGATCTGCCGCTTGTCGAGTGCTACGCCGGACAGATTAACCAGGTGTTTATGAACCTTTTGAGCAACGCGGTCGATGCTCTGGAGGCGATGCGAGAACAGGTGGATGGTTTACGCAGCGCCGCTGGGCAGGCTCATTCCCCGGCATACTGCATGGACTGGGCCAAGGATTTATTGCCAGAGGAACAAGACGAGATTCCCACCATCTGGATTAGAACCCGTCTGGTCGAAGGGAATCGCGTCTCGGTGTGCATCGCAGACAATGGAATTGGCATTTCGACGGACGTGCAGCAGCGGATCTTTAATCCCTTTTTCACCACTAAACCTGTGGGACGCGGAACCGGGCTGGGGCTATCAATTTGCCATCAAATCATTACCGAGCGCCACGGCGGTACGCTGAAATGCACCTCTTGCCCCGCTGAGGGGTCAGAATTTTGCTTTGAGATTCCGCTGAAGCTGCCTGCCAACCAGCCCCAACAGACCCAGGCTTAGGCTTAGGCAAGTAGAACTTATGCGGTTGGTCGCCAGTCCGAGCAAAGGCGGAGAGAGTTGGAGGAATTGAGGGAACTCTGAATTAGGCCGTAGCTGCTCAGACTGGCTGAAAGATGAGCCATCAGACCAACAGGCTGTCGGCGCGGCTCATTCCTTCTACTTTGGAGATATTGCTATGGGTTTGTTCGACCGAATGTTTGGCGTACAAAACACAGTTCAGGAAACCTTTAGCCCAGCCGAAGCCTATGCAGCGATCGCCCTGGCCGCAGTTGCTTCTGACGGCTATCTGGCAGACGAGGAGCTATCGGGTCTGATGAGTACGCTGAACCGCATGCAGCTCTTCCGGAGCTATTCAAGCGACATTATGCGACGGATGTTTGACAAGCTGTTCAGCATCCTGCGGCGGGATGGGGTCGGCGTTTTGTTTGCGATCGCCAAAGACTCTCTCCCCTTTGAACTGAAGGAATCGGCCTTTGCAGTTGCCACCGATCTGGTTTTGGCCGACGGCCGTGTCACCCAGGAAGAGCAGCAGTTTCTCAACGATCTCTATCAAGCCCTTGGCATTTCCGAAGCCGCGGCCGAGAAGATTGTAGACGTAATGCTCATTAAAAATCGCGGCTAGGTTGCAAGTCGGTTCATCGTAAGAGGCGATCGCCCAGCGCAAGAGGCGATCGCCCTTTTTTATCGCTCTACTCCCGACACCCAGCCGCACGAAACTGCTCCATCAGCGCTGTGGGCCAGGTGGGGTCGATCGCAGGGGGCCGCTGGGACGCATAGACCTGCATGTTTCCCGTTGGCTCCACCGTTGCCAGAAACTCGCTGTCGTAGTTTGAGACCGTCACTTGCCGCAAGAGCGATCGCGTAGACTGCGTATTGCTAGCCAGCAGTTGCCCCTCCGCCACCTGCGCCACGGAAAACTCTAGCGGCGTGTCATACACCTCAAACGGCACGGTTGCCGTTTCCTGCTTGCTATAGCGCACCAGGCACACGCGCCCTGGTACTTCCGACGGAAACACCGTCATAAAGTAATGGGGCAGCATATCCCACTCTTTGGCCCAGGTTCCCAAAAACGGGGCCATGTCTGGGTCTGTCTCTGCCCAGGTTTGCCGATAGGCGACCAGTTCTGAAGAAATCGGCGACCCCACTGAACCAATCTTGCCCAGCCCCAGCAAGTCCAGATCGGACTGAATCCGCTGCTGCATCTCGGCCTCTGCCTGACGGAGTGCGTCTTCTGTCAGCGGCGGCCGTAGCGGCGCATCGACAGGATGCAGCACCACAGCAGGATCGGGAGTGGCTGCGTCGGGCGCAGACGGGGTGCAGGCTATGGCCGTTCCCAGCCCCGCCGTCAGCACCACGGCCGCCGCCCACTTCACCCGAATTGCATGAGTCATCAATCGTTTTGCCATAACCCTCGTAGCCCAGACCATCAATTTCTGGGGTCTTCTTTTATTAGGTCTACAATTTCTGGCAGCAGGTTCCGCAATGAAAAAGCCCCACTTCACCGATTGGGAAGTGGGGGCAGACCTTTCTGCTTGAGAGCCAACTTGTCAAGAGCCAGCGGAGAACCAACGTCCTTTAGACCCGGAGGAACGGGCGGAGGCTTGGGCGAGTCCGGGCGTTAGTAAGGACGCAGCACGCCGCGCAGTTCGCCGGCCCGGTTGCGCGTGGTGTGAAGATCAAGATAGAGATTGCCGCTTTCCAGCGCTTGCCGTTGTTCTGGCGTGAGGGTGTATTCTCCCGCAAAGCGACCGTCGCGATCGCCCCTCATCGTCACCGTCAGCGCATACTGGAAGGGGCCGTTGGCGGTGGGTTCGCCCCGATGGATATGCACGGCTGAGGTGATGTTGGGGTTGGGCGGATCGGTGGGGTCAACGGTATAGTCGCGCAGGGGACCAGCCAAATTGCGAAAGTCGCCCCGCACCACCAGGCGATCGCCCGCCAGCACGGCCCCGGCCACACCTGTCGCCCGACCAGAGGGAGACGCGCCCACCACTGCACCCCGGCTCAGGGTTGCCGAAAAGCGCTGTAAAGAAGAGCGGGTCATCCCCTGCGCCAGCAGCACAGTTTCTGCCTGACGCACCTCTGCGATGGGGGCGGGGTCTGCCGGACGCATCCTGCCAGAGACGGCTTGGGCCAGGGACGGGGTAGACAGCCCCATGAGAGATAGGCACGTCAGCGCACCCAGAACGAAATGGAAAAGAATCTTTTTGGGATGAATCATGGCTTTGAGGCGTTCGATAGCGCTTGGAATCAAGACTCGCGATGAATCCTAATGAACACTACGCCCAAAACTGCTGTTTGGATGTGTGATTTCATCCTTAGCCTGGAATCTGCATCAGAAATCTGTACCCAGCCCGACAGAATTTATCAAAAGACAGGGGATAATGCTCTCTGTTCTGGGTGAGGCGATCGCCAGTATTTGAACCCATCACGACTGGTCGTGCGCTGCTCAAGCAAAGGCGCTGCTTAGATTGAGGAAGGCTGTTCATGAAAGTGCAAGATTTAAAGGGAAAAACCGTTGCGTTTGCCGGGTCGGGCGGGCTAGATAGCTGCACCATTACGCGCTGGCTGACAAACCAGGGCGTAAACGTGGTGTGCTTTACGGCCGACCTGGGGCAGCCGGATGAAGAAGACATGGATGCGGTGCGCCAGCGGATGCTGAAGGCGGGCGCGGTGGACTTTGTGCTGCTGCCTGTGCGAGAGGCGATCGCCGAAGACGGCCTCAAGGTGATCCAGTCGCAGGCCTGCTACGAAGGGCGCTACTGGAACACCACGGGAATCGCCCGCTGTTCCCTGACCAAGGCAATGATTCTGGAAATGAAGCAGCGCGGGCTGACGATTTTTAGCCACGGCGCAACGGGGCGCGGCAACGACCAGGTGCGGTTTCAGCTAATTACCAATATGCTGGCTCCAGAGTTTGAGGTGTATGCACCCTGGCGCGACGAGAGCTTTCTGGCGCGGTTCCCCGGCCGCAGCGAGATGATTGATTTCTGTCAGGAAAACGGGCTGCCCGTGACGGCTACCAAAGACAAGCCCTATTCCACCGATGCCAACCTGCTGGGGTTGACGCATGAATCGGGAATGCTGGAGGCGCTGACCACCCCGGCCCAGTTTGTGAAGCCGATTATGGGCTGCTATCCGCAGGATGCGCCCGACACGCCAGAAGCTTTTACCGTGCGGTTTGAAAAGGGTCGTCCGGTGAGCGTGAATGGGGAATCGGTGAATCTGGTGGATGCGTTTTTGAAGACGAATGCGATCGCCGGAAAGCACGGCATCGGCATCGGCACGCACCTGGTCGAAAACCGCTTTGTGGGCATCAAGTCGCGCGGCGTATACGAAAGCCCCGGCGTAGAAACCCTGGGCACTTGCTATGCTTATCTGCTGCAACTGATTCTGGATCGGCGGGCGCGGGAGTTTTATGACCAGCTTTCGCTCCTGGTGGCCAAGCAAATCTATCAGGGCTACTGGTTTGACCGGGCAACGCAGATGATGCTGGCGGCGATCGCCAACACGGCCGAACTCGCCACCGGAACCATCAGCGTGTCCCTTTACAAAGGCAATATCTCCTTCGTGGCGGCCGACGACGTGCCCCACATCCTCTATTCCGAAGAAAACGCCTCAATGGAGGGCGTGGGCGACTATAACCACGGCGACTCGGAGGGGCTGCTGCGGGTCTTTGGCGTGAGCGCCCGCGTGTTGGCCACCAGCGGTCAGGTCGGTCTTTGAAGAACTGAGGACTGCGTTGAACGTGGGCCGAAACCCGGATGCGAGTTGATTGTTTGTGTGCGATGCACCCAAGCAGTCAACTCGCATCTCTAGAGTTTTGCGCTTTGGCAGGCTAAACATCGGCAGGCGAAATCCTAACGTTTTAGCACAATCCGATACCGCGCCTTGCCCGATACCAGATGCTCAAGGGCTTCGTTAAGCAAACTAAGCAAGCAATGAAGAACTGGAGGAAGAACTGGAGCGGTGGATAAATCACCAATCAGATGAACAGGGATTCACCCACGCCGCCGCTGATGATAAGGGGGGTTTTGAGGGAGCAACAATCCTATGTCTGGATGCCTATGTCTGGATGATTCCGTATCCTCTGCGCCTTGTCGATCCCCAGTTGGGCGGCTAGAGTCTTAATGAGTGCATCCAGCTTGGGCATTTTGCGGATGGGGATGGAGTTGCGCGATCGCCCCTTGGTAGGATAAATACGAGGGCGATCGCCACCTCAAAACCCCGTCAGATGCTTCTCCTAAGCCCTCATTGCATGGTTCGTTGCATAAGATGCACAGGAGATGCATAGGACTGTCGAATTCATTGGCTGTGAATCCGTAATGGCGTTTGGGTAACTTGAAAGAAGTTGAGTCAGACGCATCGCCCTGTTTCTACCTGGAACTGCCATGAGCGCCCCCTCCTCGCATCTACATTCCACATCCTCCCCATCGGCCGACCCGCTTGATGGGGACAATGCAACGGTTACGGTAGAGGTAGAAGTCCTCACCGATGGTTCGAGTGCTGGGCAATTGAGTGGGCGATCGCAGCCGCCAGAATCACCCGCTTCCCCCCCCGTCCCTCCCCCCAATCCAAACAGCGACCCAAGCGCCACCAGCCCCTCCAGCAGACCCAACCCCGGCAGCGCCCTGGCCACCACCAAGGGATCTTTCTCGTCCTTTCTCGCGCCGCTGACCCAGGATACGTTCAAGCAGGTCGTTACCGATGTTGAGCAAAAGCTAAGAGTGGTTAATCAAACCCTCTCGATGCTCGACAACCTGATGGATTCTCAGGGATTTGATGCCATCTTGAACGAGATGCTGCATTCCATCACCCTGAAAACGGGGGAACTGCTGAACGCCGATCGCGCCACTATTTTTCTCCTAGACGACGAGAAAGACGAACTGTGGGCGATCGTCGCCGAAGACGAAAACGGCAATAACCTGGAACTGCGAATTCCCAAGCATGTCGGCATTGCGGGCGAAGTCGCCACCACCAAGCAGGTCGTCAACATTCCCTACGACTTTTACAACGATCCCCGCTCTAAGGCGGCTCAGGCGCTCGACAAGAAAAATCACTACCGCACTTACACCATGCTGGCCATGCCCCTGCTGAACGATCAGGGCGACTTGGTGGCCGTCGTGCAACTGATCAACAAGCTCAAGCCCAACTGTGATTTGCAAGCGCACCTAGACGAGCGCATCGACCTGGGCGGCTTTACCGCGCAAGATGAGCAGGTGTTTGAAGAGTTTGCGCCCTCGATCCGGCTGATTCTGGAATCGTCCCGCTCGTTCTACAAGGCAACCCAGCAGCAGCGGGCCGCCTCGGCGCTGATGAAGGCGACCAAATCTCTCAGCCAGAGCAGCCTAGATCTGGAGGAAACCCTGGGACGCGTGATGGAAGAGGCCCAGGAACTGATGCAGGCCGATCGCAGCACGCTTTGGCTCTTGGATCGCGACCAGCACCAGCTCTGGACAAAGCTGCCGATCAACGGCGTGCTGCAAGAAATTCGCATCCCGATGGATGCAGGCTTTGCGGGGCAGGTGGCGATGTCGGGTGAGCCAGTCCTCATTCCCTACGACCTCTACAACCACCCCAACTCCGACACTGCCAAGGAAACCGACAAAAAGACGGGCTATCGCACATGCAGCATGTTGTGTATGCCCGTGTTCAACGCAGATGGCGAACTAATCGCCGTCACTCAACTGATCAATAAGAAAAAGCAGGGCGACCATCCGCCCTACGATCCGGCAAACTATCCTGAAGCGCCGGAGATCTGGCGGGCTAGCTTTAACCGAAACGATCAGGAGTTCATGCAGGCGTTCAACATTCAGGCGGGTGTGGCGCTGCAAAACGCCAAGCTGTTCGCCACGGTGAAGCAGCAGGAGCAACTCCAGCGCGATATTCTGCGATCGCTCTCTAACAGCGTTATCTCCACCGACAAAGAGGGACGCATCATCGCCGCCAACGAAAGCGCCCGTAAACTGCTGGGTCTGAGCGACACTGACCCGCTGGAGGGGCTGCACGCCGAGGAACTGATTGGGCTGGAAAAGGGGGATTTTTCCAAGTGGTTCAAAATGGCGCTCATGCCAACAGATGACAAGTGCCGTCAGCAGTATTACCCGGATCAAACGCTGAACGCGGTCAAAGGCGTGGAGCAGCACAGCATTAACCTGTCGATTAACACCATCGCCGATGCGAGTGACCCAGAGCAGGTGTCGGGAGCGCTGGTGGTGATGGACGACATCAGCGGCGAAAAGCGGCTAAAAAGCACCATGTCGCGCTATATGTCGCAGGAAGTGGCGCAGTTGCTCTTTGAGAACCCCAACGCTGCCAAAATGGGGGGCGATCGCAAAGAAGTGTCTGTCCTGTTTTCCGACATTCGCAGCTACACCACGCTGACCGAGAGCATGACCGCCGAAGAGGTGGTCGAAATGCTGAACCAGTATTTCGAGAGCATGGTAGACGCGGTGTTTACCTATAAGGGCACGCTGGACAAGTACATCGGTGATGCCATCATGGCGGTGTTTGGGTCGCCGCTGCCCTTGGACGACCACGAGTGGATGGCCGTACAAACGGCGATCGAGATGCGGCACCGACTTGCCGCGTTCAACGCCGACCGGGTACAGCGCCAAAAGCCACCGATTCGGATCGGCATCGGCATCAACTCCGATATCGTCATCAGCGGCAACATCGGCTCCAGCCGCCGCATGGAGTTCACGGCCATTGGCGATGGGGTTAACTTGGGGTCGCGCCTGGAAAGCGCCAGCAAGCAATACGGCACCGACATCATCATCAGCGAGAACACCTACAAGCCTTGCGCCGATCGGGTCTGGGCGCGAGAGCTAGACTGTATCCGGGTGAAGGGCAAGACGCAGCCCGTCAGCATTTATGAACTCGTTGGGCTGCGTGACGAAATCATTCCCGACGAGAAAAAGCGGCTGATTGACCTCTATCACGAAGGGCGCAAGCATTACCTGAATCGCGATTTCGTTAAAGCGATGAGCGCTTTTGCCACGTTGCTGCAAGACGTGAACAACGAAGACAAAGCCGCCAAGCTCCACCTCGACCGCTGCACCCACTGGCTCAGCCATCCGCCCAACGACGAAACTTGGCAAGACGGCGTGTGGACCATGACGGAGAAGTGAGGATTAAGGGGTCAGGGGTCAGGGATCAGGAACTATGGGTCGGGGATTAGAGGCTGAGCAGACAAGCTAACAACGGGGCTTATGCAAGGGGGCTTATGCAAGCTCTGCCTCAAAAGCGCGCAGGGCGCTGCTTGAGCCTTGGCTCCAGGCTAGCTCGACATAGCGGGGGATCAACTGCTTGACCGCAATATCTGGAAAAATGCCGCTGACCTCGCTTTCCTGATAGTGTTCGCTGTCGAAGATGTAGATTCGCAGGCCCTGACTCCGATAAATCCAGAGTTCTGGAATGGCGATCGCCTCATAATCTGCTGGCTGAGTAAAAGACGTGAGATCGACCTCAAGCGCTAGATCCGGCGGAGGATCAATTTCCAAATCGATACGTTCTTTACCCAAAATAGCCAATCGATTTTGGATGTAAAAACAGGCATCGGGTTCTACTCCGGTTTGGCTGACTCGCTTCAGCGTGAGGGGATCGAAGGCGTGCCAGTCTTGGTTCTGATGCCGCAGCAGCGCCTTCACCAAATCAGTGAGGGTAGCGGAGCGGTTGCTATGGCCAGGCAAAGGAGCCATCAAACGAATTTCCTGTTTCTTGACTCCAAAGTAGACTTTGACCGCAGCGCGATCGCGACGGCTTGACAACAGCCCTTCGTAATCTGCCCAGCTTTGATGACGCAAGATCACCTCACTACCCGGCGGTAGTTCAATTCCATCGGGGCTAATGGTCAAATTCATCAAGAAGCCTGTTGGGTTGGGTTTGTGAAGTTGGCACCAGATACTTGACGACCCTTAATTCTAATCCTTAGCTCATTGCCCTGAGCAAGCCATCCCTGATTTTCATTTTATTCTTCCTCTCGTGGGGTGGGCAGCGTCAGGTTATAGCGTAGCGCCAGCATTCGGAGCAGAACGATGGTGCAAAACCCGGCAACGGTGGCGATCGCCATATCCACCTGCCACAGCACCAGCACCAGATAAACCCAGCAGCCGACAAAGGCACAGGTGGCGTAGAGCGTGGCGGTTTTGCGAAAGACCACGGGAATCTGCACCAGCAAGATATCGCGCAATACGCCGCCCACCACGCCCGTAATCACGCCCAGCAGCGACGCGGTGAACGGCGGCATTCGATATTCCAGCGCAAAGGCCGTACCGGAAATGCTGAACAGCGCTAGCCCAAAGGCATCCAACAGCGCAAAGACTCGATAGGCAGGCGCTTTGACTGGCTTCAGCAGGCGCGACCCGTAGACATATAGCGCCGCCAGCAGCAGCACCAGCACCGCATAGCCCTCATAGCGTACCCAAAAGAACGGTCGCCGATCCAGCAGCACATCGCGCAAGGTTCCGCCCCCAAAGGCATTCACAAAGGCGATCGCATACACACCCACCAGATCCAGCCCTTTCTTGCGAGCAGCGATCATCCCCGATAGGGCTGAGGTGATCACGGCCGACACTTCTAGCGGATATTGCACCATGGCGAAGCGTTCGAGTTGAGCGGCGATCGCATCTATCGCATCTAGAGACATCAGAGGATTAAGCAGAGGATGAAGCGCTGTGGGTCAGGGATTGGGCTGAGACTTGAGAAAATCCAGAAAGTCGTAGAGTTCGGTTTCGTTGAGTTCCTGGCGCGATCGCTTGCTGTAGGTCGCTTTCAGGTGTTCGCGGCCGCGCTTGGCATCCCACCCCAGGCGGCGCAGTTCCACATCGGTCTGGGCGAGGATATCGGAAAAGTCGATGGAGGCGGGGGCGGGGCCAGGCGGCGCGGGTTCGGGGTTGGGCGGCGGGCTAGCGGACTTCTTGCGAGAGGGTTTGGCGCTGATCTGTGAGGCAGGTTTGGTGATTTGGGACAAATCGACGGGTTCGGAGGCTTCTGAAAAACCGTCGTCGGATGCGGAAATATGGGCGTAAAAATCTGCCACGACGGGGCCAGAGTCTAGCTCGTCTTCAGGCGGCAGGGGCGGGTCAAGCGGGTCGGGTTTGTCCCAGTCGCTCTCTGTGGGGAGTGTCGCCGCTTCGGTGACAAAGTCACGCGCTGGGGCAATCGGCGGCATCGCAGACCCCGCACTCTCCACGGGCAAACTGGCGCTGGGCAAACCGCTCGGTGAACGATTCCAGGCTGCATCCATCGGCGCAAATTCAGGCGTTTGGCCATCAGTCTCGCCAATTTGCCCGCCCGATTGCCCCCTCAACTGCCCGCCCGGTTGCCCACCGATTTGCCCCGTTACTTGCCCCGTTACTTGCCCCGTTACTTGCCCAGGAGTCTGAACAGAGGTCTGAGCAGGGGTCTGAACAGAGGTTTGGACAGCGGCCGTTGATCCGTCATTCATGCCCAATCCATGCAGCCCCAACGCCTGGAGCGATCGCCCCCGTGCCCGGTCTTCTGCGTCTTCGATACTGGCGCTTTCGGCCAGCCCAGTGGCCAGCGTCAGCCCACCCATGATTACGCTAGCCCGCACGATATAACGCCCGTTTTGCACGGTCAGCAGGTCGGTAATCAGGCTAGCGAAGGGATACACAGCCCGAAATCGCGCCAGCAGTGCGGGCAAGTTCTCAGGCAAATTCTCAGGCAAGTTCTTAAGCAGGTTTCTAGCAGAATCAGCAGAAAAGGACGACATGACCAAGCACGGGAGGGAACGATTCGGAGAAGCAGGAACGATTCGGAGAAGCAGTGTAGCAGCGGGCGCGTTTGCATAGTGCGATCGCCTCCTCACCATACCCGGATTTCAGCCCAACGAAGCGAGTCGGGTCGAGGTCGGATTTCATGCACGGGTCAGACGTTTTTGCTGAACCCGCAAAAGCTTTGGATTCATCCCTGGAATTTTCTGAGACAAAGATTTGGGTTTAAATTCGATATGCTGTGAGAGACGCAGTTTGTCAAACTTGCGTTGATCTGCTGCTTTTTAGCAGAGTTTTTTACAGATTCTTGCAGACATTCTGCTGTTTGCGTTTGCTGTTTGCGTTGCTGTTTGCCTAGAGATTGCCGCCATGCTAGATAGATTGCTCGACTTGTCTCCCAACCTGGGTGTAGACACGTTCCTTCTGCTGACGGTGCTGGTGGCCCTCGAAACGCTGCTATCCGCCGACAATGCGATCGCGCTGGCGGCCATCGCCCAAGGGCTAGACGGCAAAAAAATGCAGCGAGACGCGCTGAATTTGGGGCTACTCGTCGCGTTTATTTTTCGGGTCATCCTGATTCTGACGGCAACCTGGGTGATTCGGTTTTGGCAGTTTGAGCTGGCGGGTGCGCTCTATTTGCTCTGGCTGGTGTTCAAGTATTTCACCTCCGATGAAACAGAGGACGGCGAACACCACCACCACGGGCCGCGCTTTACATCACTCTGGCAGGCCATTCCGATGATTGCGATTACGGATCTGGCGTTTTCGCTGGATAGCGTTACCACGGCAATCGCCCTGTCTCAGGAAGTGTGGCTGGTGCTAACGGGCGGGCTGATCGGGATTCTCACGCTGAGGCTATTGGCGGGGCTATTTATCCGCTGGCTGGATGAATATACCCATCTGGAAGACGCGGGCTACATCACCGTGGGGCTGGTGGGGCTACGCCTATTGATTAAGGTGTTTAACGACAGCCTGGTGCCGCCCCAGTGGGCAATGATTTCGGTGATTGCGCTGCTGTTTGTCTGGGGCTTTTCGGAGCGCAAACCGGAGGCGATCGCCGCTGAATCTGGCTCTGCGCCCCTTGCTGAAGCCCACACCCCACCCGATCCGCCGCCGCTCGAAGTTCCTTCTGGGGCAAAGCCAGAAGCCGATGAGCGCGAGGCGCAAGAAATTTCTGCGGACTGAGCCAAAGATAGCGCCCAAATAGCGCCAAATAGCCCCTAGATCGCTCCTAAATAGCTCATAATAGCCCCTCAGCTACAGCGTGATACAGCGTTATGGATACTCTGCTGTCTTCAAGTCCAGTGGCGATCGCCCCACCGCGCTGCCCAGACCTGCTGGCCCCCGCCGGCAACTGGGACTGCGCCCGTGCTGCGGTCGAAAACGGAGCCGACGCAATCTATTTCGGGCTGGATCGGTTTAATGCGCGAATGCGGGCGCAAAACTTTACCGAAGCCGATTTGCCGGAATTGATGGCATTTCTACATCGGCGCGGCGTGAAGGGCTATGTCACGCTGAACACGCTGGTCTTTCCGGCAGAACTCGCCGAAGCCGAGCAGTATGTGCGAACTATGATCGCGGCAGGCGTAGATGCGGCGATTGTTCAAGATATCGGCATTTGCCGCCTAATTCGCCACCTGTCGCCCGACTTCCCCATCCACGCCTCCACGCAGATGACCATCACCAGCGCTGCCGGGGTCGCCTTTGCCCAAGCGCTGGGCTGCAACTTGGTGGTGCTGGCCCGCGAGTGTTCGCTGAAGGATATCCGAAAGATCCGGCAGCAACTGGGCGATTCCCTCAGGGATCGCGGCGCGAATCGCGCGATGTCCATGCCGCTGGAAGTTTTTGTCCACGGGGCGCTTTGCGTCGCCTACTCTGGGCAATGCCTGACCAGCGAATCCCTCGGCGGCCGCTCTGCCAACCGGGGCGAGTGTGCCCAGGCCTGTCGAATGCCCTACGATCTCATTGCAGACGGGCAGAAGGTGGATTTGGGCGATCGCCACTATTTGCTCAGCCCCCAGGATCTATCTGGACTCGACGTATTGCCCGACCTGGTAGCCACAGGCGTAGCCTGCCTGAAAATCGAAGGTCGCCTGAAATCGCCAGAATACGTCGCCAACGTCACGCGGGTCTATCGCAACGCGCTTGATCGCGTTTGGCAGATGGTTTCAGAGCGCCAGAGCGATGAATTCGCAGCACGCCCCAGCGCCTCATCTCCTGAAGACCGCTACAACCTCGAAATGGCTTTCTCTCGCGGCCTCTACACGGGATGGTTTCGCGGCATCAACAACCAGGAACTTGTCCATGCGCGATTTGGCAAAAAGCGGGGCGTATATCTGGGCGAAGTGACCCGCCTCCGCAACGAGCGAGCCATGATCAGGCTCCAGGCTCCGCTAAAACCGGGCGATGGTGTGGTGTTCGACAGCGGCCACCCCGATGCCCCGGAAGAAGGCGGCCGGGTGTATTCCGTCGAAATGCAGGGTAACGAAGCAACGCTCACCTTTGGGCGCGGCGCAATAGACTGGCGGCGGGTGCGCGTGGGCGATCGCCTCTGGAAAACCAGTGACCCCGAACTGGATCGTCAGCTTCGCCAGAGCTATGCAGGCGACACGCCCAAGGTCCAAAGACCGATTGCCATTGAAGTGCATGGGGAAGCGGGGCAGCCGCTGGTGGCGATCGCCCGCGACGAACAGGGCCACATCGCCCAGATAGAATCGGAACTGCCACTGGCGATCGCCCAAACCCAGCCCCTCACCACCGAACGCCTGCGGGCACAACTGGGACGGCTCGGCAACACGCCCTTCTATCTCGACTCCCTGCAAAATCACCTGGGCAACGCCACCATGCTGCCCCTCAGCGAACTCAACCGCCTTCGTCGGGAACTCGTCGCCCAGCTCGAAGCCCAGCGCGCCCAGCCAAAACCCTGGCATCTCAACCCCCATGCCACCCTGCACACCCTCCTGCCCGCTGCTCCTGCTCCCTCCTGCTCTCCCGCATCCACCAACCTAATCGCCCTCACCCGCACCCTGCCACAACTTCAGGCCGCCCTCACTGCCGGACTCCGCACGCTCTACTGCGAATTTGAAGACCCGCGCAAATACCGCGAAGCGGTCGGGCTGGTTCGGAGTCACCCCAACTCTGACTCCCTGGAAATTTTCGTTGCGCCGCCCCGCATCACCAAACCCAGCGAAACCTGGATCTTGCGGCAGGTGAAGAATGCCCAAGCAGATGGCTATTTAGTGCGAAACTACGACCATCTCCAGTTCTTCGCCGACCAGCGCCGTATCGGCGATTTTTCGCTGAATGTGGCCAACGCGCTCTCCGCCGACTACTTTCAACGGGCGGGGCTAGAGCGACTCACCGCGTCCTACGATCTCAACCTCCAGCAGCTAGAGGGCCTATTGACCAGTTGCCCACCAGACTGGTTTGAGGTCACGATTCATCAGCACATGCCCATGTTTCACATGGAACACTGCGTCTTTTGCGCGTGTCTGTCCCTTGGGACAGACTATACAAACTGTGGTCGCCCCTGCGAAAAGCAGGTAGTCAAGTTGCGCGATCGCACGGGCACAGAGCATATCCTGCAAGCCGACGCAGGCTGTCGCAACACCGTATTTAACGGCACTGCCCAAACTGGAGCAGAAGCGGTTCATCGACTTATGCAGCTTGGGGCACAGGCGTTTCGCCTAGAATTTCTCAACGAAACGCCTGCTCAGGTCATGCAAACCATCCAGCGATATCAAGCGCTGCTGGAGGGAACATTAAGCGGAACTGCGCTGTGGAAAGATCTCAAGCTACAAAATCAGCTCGGCGTGACGCGGGGAACCCTCAATTCTTAACCTACTTTTCTCTTGACCCACTTTTCTGGAGACATCCTCCCTAGATTCGCAAGATTCGCAGGCTGGTTTGTCAATTTAGTTTGTGAATTTTTGATGAACTTATGCCTTCTTTCCTGAAAGGAAGCATAAACCTCGACTAGGCATTAAAAAATCCCGGATCAACTCCCTTAGGATTTCTTCATCTTGTGCCGATTTCTCGTATAGTTTTGACAGGGTTTTCAAGCTGAGACATTAGGTACATGTGTCTTCTAGTCAATCTCTGGGTAACCTGATTGAGGAACCGCGACCAGCGGCTTATGCCCCCTTGCTCGCTGTCACGACTTCCGGGTGTGCCCTAGTTGTGAAAGTAGTGTGTAGTGGTTTGGAGTGATATGGTGAGACGTTGCATTACAAGGCGTTGCGTTGTGGATCACGGTCGATCCTCCCTTTCCCTTGGGACTTGTCTACAGATGCGCTTTTGACTCTGGTAAACCGCTGACCGCTAGAAGGCGCGGCTCAGCGCGATAGGCGGACTAGCACATCCGCTTTTGAGGATGAAGCGCACTCCTTAGGTGCTTTTGCCAAAAGTAAAAATCGGGGCTTTTTGGGTCAGCTCATTCGATCTGCTCAAGCTCGACATTTTCTGCTTGATCTGACCCGACTTGTCCTGTTGCTTTTGCCCCTCTCAAGGTGATTTGGAGTCTTTTAGATTTGGGTTTCTTGCAGGTTCTCATGCTTCCATTTTTGCCACTGTTTCCCCTAGCTCAAGCCACCCCGGCCGAGGTCTACATCCCTACGCCACCTCCACCGACCCCACGACTCAGCCATGTGGTCGAAGCTCAAGAGGTGCGCCCACTGCCGGGGCAGCTTGATTCGGTGCCAGTGTTTAACAGCAACAGCCCGGAACTAGTGCAGCAAGAAGGCATCTTGCTATCCACCTTTCCCCCGCAGGGGATGCGCGTTCCCTCTGCCCACTTGAACTACGCCTTTGAAGGGCGCTTTGACGTGTTCGCCCATCACATTGCAAAAGGGCGCACGCCAACCGACGTGCGGACGCTCTACATTGGGCTTCTGGCCTACAATCCATCCGATCGCCCGGTGACGATTCAGGTTCATCAGTCTGCGAGTTACCTGAGCCAGGAAGCCCCGTTCTACGATCTGCCCTCCTACGTGGCAAACGCCGGACCCACGGTGTTTGCAGGGCCAGGCAGCCGCACCATGGGCGACATCTTGCGAGGGCTGAGCCAAGCCATTTTGCCGGAGCGGGTGACGATTCCACCCCGGTATGTGCAA
Organism: Thermoleptolyngbya sichuanensis A183; assembly: GCF_013177315.1. Lineage (NCBI taxonomy): Bacteria > Bacillati > Cyanobacteriota > Cyanophyceae > Oculatellales > Oculatellaceae > Thermoleptolyngbya > Thermoleptolyngbya sichuanensis. The sequence continues at coordinate 928,173 of NZ_CP053661.1, forward strand.
CTGCTGCTAAACGAACCCATTCCCCTGCGGAGCTTGCAGTCTTACCGCAATCGTGAGCCGTTGCCCATTGTCGATCCGGAGGATATGGGGCTAGACGCGGCAGAGGCAGCCGATGTTGTGCAAAACGGTGAGGCGCGTCGCCCGGCTCGTCCATCCAATGCCAATCTGCCCATCAACGGGCGATCGGCGCTGCTGCACTTGTCCAGCGATGGCCCCGTGCATCTGGCGAGTTTGGGCATGTTTGCCAGGGTGAATGGCAACGGCACCGAGCGATCGCCCCGCATGGAGGAGTGGCTGGCACTCTTGCAGCAGGGCGATGTGGCTGGGCCGCGCGATCGCGTTCCAACGCCGCCCAATGCCCGCCAAATTGGTCGGTTTTATTACAGCCGGGTATCTGGCGTGACGCAGGGTTCTCGCTGGGATGCTGTGCTGACGGATGGCGATGGGGTTGATCACTTGACGATTCCCCAGCGGGGCGGAGCGATTTCCTATGCAATTAGCACGGTCGATCGGCACACCCTGGGCACTGGGCAAATTCAGAGTGCGCCCATGCTGGTTCGTTATCCAGATACTGCCTATCGGGGGCATGGCAACTATGGCGTGCGCTACAACCTGACGCTGCCGCTGTATAACAACACCAATCAGGAGCAGACTGTGGCGCTGCTGTTCCAAACGCCAATGAAGGACGAATCGCTGCGGGGTCAGGCATTGCGGTTCCTGAGTCCGCCCGATCGCCGCATCTTTTTCCGAGGGACGCTGCGGCTGCGATATGTGAACGATTGGGGAGTGGCCCAGACCCGCTATGTGCATGTGGTGCAGCGACGAGGACAGCAAGGTGAGCCGCTGTTGACCTTAAATCTGAGACGGGGCGATCGCCGTCAGGTGCAGGTTGAACTGCTCTACCCGCCCGATGCCACGCCACCCCAAGCGCTCACCATCCAAACACTGGCACCAGAACAAGCGCCTCGGCCGACCCCGCAAGAAGAAGGCGGTACAGCCGTTACGCTGGAAGCCTCTCCTCAGCCGTAGGCAGTTCTTTGGGGACAGAATCACATCTGCAACCCCTAAACTTCAACCCCTAAATTTCTAAATTCCGTGGCTCTTGCCGATCACCCAATGCCGCCGGAAAAAGCGCGACAGGCTGGACTCTTGCAGCGACAGGCAAATCGGGCGACCGTGGGGGCAGGTGCGTGGGTTGCGGGTCTGCTGCCAGCGATCGAGGAGGGTTTGCAGTTCGGGTAGGGTCAGCGGCGTGCCATTGCGGATAGCCGTGCGGCAGGCCGTTGCTACCAGCGCCGTTTCCAAATCGCCGCCCAAGCTGAGTTCCAGCAGGGCCTCCGTACAATCTTCCCGCTGCGCCAGCGGAGCCGGAGCCGTGCGGATGGCCCACAGTGCTTCTCCGAAGGGTTCCACCGTCAGCCCAATGCGGACGAGTTGTTCGACCTGGGCCGTCGCGAGGTTGGGCAATAGCGCAGGCGGATCGAGGGGCACTACGGTCCAGCGATCGCACAGTTCTTCATACAACACCCGCTCATGGGCAATGTGCTGCTCAATCAGCCAGATGCCTGCGGGGTGTTCTGCCAAGATGTACATGTTATGAACCTGGGCGATCGCCCGCAGCGGAGTGGGCGCGGAAGAAGGCGGGAACGCAGGCACAGAAGCTTCCTCAGAAGATTCTTCACGAGACTCCTCGCCGATGGGCTGGTTCGGTTCGTCCAGTCTGCCCAGCCTGTAGCCCCCGCCAGACTCGGCAGCCCTCAGCACTTGCCCTAGGCGCTGGCTATGGGCAGCGTCGCTGAGGCTATGGGCATGAAGGCTGAGGGCGTGGGCGATCGCCTCCTGCACCTGCGCTTGCAGCCGATCTAGTTCCTTTAGGTAAATCTCGGCTTTGGCCGGGTGGCGATTCCAGTCAATTTGCTCCGGCGGCAGATGCAGATGCAAGAAGCAAACGGGATGGCGATCGCGCGGCAGCGTCCGGCGAAACGCGCCCAGGATCGTCTGCTCCAGTTCTGGAAGCTGAACGACCCGCCCATTCACTGCCACCTTTACCCAATCTGGGCGGCGGCGATGGCAGCGGTCGGGTAGACCAATCAGGAATGTGGAGCGCGGGGGATGGGGCGTGCTGGCATCCTCACCACTCCCATCCGCCCTCAACCCAACTCCCAACTCAACCTCCACCAAATCCCCCGGCTGCACGTCCCGCAGGATTTGGGGCAGGATCTGTCTCGCCGTCTGGCTGGCCCACAGGCTAAACCAGGGGCGATCGCCCTGCTGAACCACCCACGTCACCTGCGGATGGCCCAGCGCCAGATGATAGACCACCTGCTGGATGGCGCGGAGTTGTTGGGTCATCGGCGGCAATCCCTCGCGGCGGGGCAGCCAGTTGCCAAACAGGTGCGAAACCGTGACCACCGTGCCAGGGGCGATCGCCACCGTGGTTTCCAAGACGGGGTTGCCCTGGCAGTCGTAGCGCACCCACCAGCCTTCCGTCGAGCCTGCTAGACGGCTGCCAATTTCCAGATCGGCTAATTGCGCCAAACTATGCAGCGCCTCGCCCCGAAAGCCCAGACTGCGGATGTTCCACAAGTCTTCGCTAGCGTGAATTTTGCTGGTGCTGTGGGGCGCGGCTGCTCGGCGCAAATCGGTATGGCTCATGCCGCTGCCATTGTCCGCCACGCGCAGCGACCACCGCTCGGGCCATACGGCAATGCTGACGTGAGTTGCGCCCGCGTCCAGCGCGTTTTCCGCCAGCTCTCGCACCACCGCCCCCAGCGAGTCGATCACCTCGCCCGCTGCAATGAGATTGACGACTGCTTCTGAAAGGGGCTGGATGGATTGCGTCATCCGGTTTGCTGGGTCAAGACAGAACCCCTAACATTTTGCCTAATTTTGCAATTTACGGGTTAACCTCGATCTTTCGATCCACCCTCCAAACGCGCCAATCCAAACTCGCCAATCGCTAGTGTCCTTAGTTTTTCGCCACTTCGATCTGGCGACCGCTATGGCTGCTCTTGATTGGTCATTTTGGGGGTGGCGAATAAATCGGGACACTAACCAAAATCGAAAATCAACATTCCCACCTATCGCTTCATTCCCACCTATCGCTTCATTGCCCGCTGCATCTCTCGCTTGGCTTGCTTCTGCTTCAGGTCTTCGCGCTTATCGTGCAGCTTTTTGCCGCGTGCCAGCGCCAGAGAAACTTTGACCCAGCCGCGCTTGAGGTACATTTTCAGCGGCACCAGGGTCAGGCCCTGCTGTTCGACTTTGCCAATCAGTTTGCGAATTTCCTGGCGGTGCATCAGCAGCTTGCGGGTGCGGCGGGGGTCGTGGTTGAAATATTGGCTGGCGGTGTCATGGGGTGAAATGTGGACATTGTGCAGCCATACTTCGCCGTTGCGGATGAGGGCGAAGCCGTCGCGCAGGTTGGCCTTGCCCGCCCGCACAGACTTGACCTCTGTGCCGACTAGCTCAATGCCGGCCTCAAAGGTTTCCAGAATCTCGTATTCAAACCGAGCTTGTCGGTTTTCTGCCACCACTTTGTAGCCGTCGCCGTTGTCTGCCATGCGCTCTCGCTCAAAATTACCCAACGCCTTGTGTTACTCGACCACGATTTTCCACTCGTGTAGCTCGTAGCTGACGCAGCCATTTTGCACTAGTGGGTCTTGCGCCACGATCGCCCTAGCTTCTTCCATCGAGTCTGCCTGAAACAGCAGCATTCCTCCGCCCCGCTCGGCCCAGTACCCGGTTTTAGCCTGATGCCCTTTGGCGATCAGGTCACGGACAAACTGCTTGTGGGCTGGCACAGATTGATCAAACGTTGCCTTGTCCACAAGCCCTTTTTCGATCTTGACGAACCAGGGCATGGTGAAGCTGCAAAGAAACAGAGGAGACAGGACGGCAGGAGACAGAACAAAGCGCGATCGCCCTATGGGGCAACCGTTTCGCCCAGCATTGGCTCAGGGACTTGCTGCTCCACGCCAGAATGTCGGCCAAATGAATCGACCGGACTTCCAGGATATCGCGATCGCCCACTATCTGGGGTTATGCGCTGGGCTTAAGAAAACGTAGAGAAGGGCGATCGCCCAGGGTTCACATCCTGCGACTGGGGCGACACCTCGACTGGGGGCACTGGAGGCGGCTCTGGCTGCGTCAATTCTGTCCAGAGCGATCGCCCAATCAGCGCCAAGATCCATGCCAGCAGCGCCAGCAGCACCCCATACAGCAGATTGGTGGCGCGTGCGCCAGACGCTTCTGCCTGTTCCCCAGCCTCCGACTCATCGACTGTGGCCAGGGCTGGCGGATGGGGAGCGCTCGCGGGGTAGGCAAAGGTATCCTCTGGCGGGGGCGGCGCAGGCGGAATGCCGTAGTTCCAGCCTTCCTCAGCAGAACTGAGCGGCGAAACGGGCGGATTTGCAGAGGCAGCGACCTCGCTAGCCAGCCAATCCAATTCCTCGCGGTCGAGTTCTGGCGACTGGGGCACAGTGCCAAACGAAGTTCCCGGATAGGTGCTGGGATCTAGCAGGATGGTCGCTTCATCGTCGTCCTCCAGACCAAACGTGGTTTCGGGCAGCGGGTCTGGCTCGTTCTGCCAATCGGCTGCGGGTGCATCCAGGTCAAACTCGTCTGTTCCATCCAGCCCAAAGTCATCTCTGCCAGCCGCTTCTGCTTCAGAGGGCTGAAACTCTTTACTCCCCAAGCTTTCCAGCCCCAGCCCCAGGTTATCCATCTCGACGCCACCGGACTCATCCAGGTCATCAACTAGCAGTTCCGACGGCAGCGTTTCTTCGCCAGAAGGCATCAGTTCTGTGGGAGCCGTTTCGTCTTCGAGGGTGAACTCGTTGGCTGGGGCACTGTCGTAGATGTTGTCAAAGGCAATCTCATCAAACTCAACGCCAGAAAGGGGTACGTCGAGAAAGTCGGGCGCGTCTGGCTCATCGTCCCGAATTTCAGACGAGGGAATCTCGGTGGGCAGTTGCGAGAGGGGAATGTCTGAGGTTTCCTCAAAGGTTTCCTCAAACAAATCGTTATCCAGCAGGCTGTCCGAGCCATCGGCAGGGTCAAGATCATTCACACTGTCCAAGCTGTCCAAGTTATCCAGGCTATCCAGGTTGTCCAAATTTTCCAGATCAAAGCCAACATCACCCGCAGCAGCAGGCGGAGAGGATTCTGGGGAGATGCTGTCTGCCACCGACTCAAAGTACAGGTCTTGGGCTTCTAGCTCTAGATCCTGCGCCAGTTCTAGGGACTCTGGGGCGATCGCCCGCGACCCCTCATCCTCCAACAGGCCCACCCCAGCAGCATCCAGCAGAGAGCCATTCAGCGTGACATCAATGGCAAATTCGGGCGGTAGCTCACTCAGCCAGGGCGCAGAATCTCCCGCAGGCGCAAAAATCGGCGCAGCAGGAGACTCTGCAAAATCCGCCGGGAAGGGCGCAGGAGCAGACTCGCGCCCAAAGGTTTCGTCAAATTCGCTGGGTTCCGCCATCGGCAGCGCAGTCTCCCAGTCGCCACTGGTCAATTCGTCGGTAGCAAACTCGCTGTTGGCAAACTCATTGTCCAACTCTAGTGCGTCTGGTTCTGCCGCTGCCTCGAACGTTGGTTCCGCAGGCTCCGCCGGATCGGCAGTAAAGTCTGACAGGTTTTCTCCGGTCAAGTTGCCAAACTCCAGATCAGCATCCCAATCATCACCGCCTTCGGTCGTCACGGGTGGCAGTTGGATGTCATCCAGATCCAGGTCGAGGGAGATTTCTTCGGCAACGTAGGGCGGTGGAGTTGGGGCTGGCTCGTCAAAGTCCGTAGAACTGCCGCCTTCGTCAAATGAGGATTCTGGTAGCAGGTCGTCAAACTGAGCTTCGGTTTCAAATCCAGCGGCGATCGCCCCCAAATCATCCTCCTGCCAACTGTTCGCGGCTGGCTCGCCCGTCGCGAACAGTCCTGCAAAATCCCTTTCCAGATCACCAGAATCACCAGACACAGAGGATTCGCTGAATAGCTCTGAACCGCTCGCGTCAAAGTCAAAATCGGCATCGCTCAGCGAAGCATCGTCAAAGTTCGGGCTACCGAATTCTGTGCTGCCAAACTCGGGATTGCCAAACTCGGTATTGTCGAATTCTGTGCTACCGAGTCCCATATCACCCAACCCTGCATCCTCCGGGGTTGATGGGGCTGAGTCCCCAAAGTCCAGGTTTTCCAGACCCGACAATGGCTCACTGGCGCTTGACGGGGTGCTGAGTTCGTCAAAGTCCGTCAGCGGGAAATCGACCTGTTCGGGAGTCAGATCGAAACTGCTGTCCAACGTCGAACTGGATGGCTCCAGATCGGGCAAGCCAAGGTCAAACTCGTCCGCGTTACTCAATGGCTCCATCAATGGCTCCATCGAAAAATCGGATGAGAAATCGGACGACAAATCGGCAGATAGGTCAAACTCGTCTGGTTCCAGCCCCATGCCAGGACGGGATTCTCCAGTCACCGCATCGGTTCCCAAAAACTCGTCGCCCAACTGCGCCAGATCCCCTTCGAGAGAACCGAGATCGCTGAGCATGTCATCGGGCCCGTCGAGCGACCAATCTTGTGTCGATTCCAATGCATTGAGATCCGAGAGCCGCGCATCGCCTGACGGTTCGTGCATTTCTGCGTCGGCGGGTGTGCTAGTTTCAAAGGCGCTGTCGAAAGAACCCGTGCCCTGGTCAAATTCTGAAAAATCGCTGCCCAGATCTGGGGCAGGCAAGCTGCCTTCTAGTCCGTCCAGATCTTCCAGTCCGTCCAGTCCGCTTAGTTCCAGGTCGTTGTCTAGCCCCGCGCCAAGGCCGGTTTCTAGGGCATTATCTAGGTCATCAAAGGAGTCTAGCCCCAGATCGCCAGATTGCAAATCTGCCATCGGGTCGGGTTCTAGACCCGCACCCAAATCCAGATCTGCCAGCAGATCGTCGCCCAGATCGCCTGACAAGTCGCCTGAGATGGGATTTTCAGGGGCGATCGCCCCCAGCGAAAAATCCCCCGAAAAATCGTCGCCCAGAGCGGGCAAGTCGCCCGATGTGAACTCATCCTCAAAATCCAGCGGGGGGGGTTCCAACGACAAGCCCTCTGGCTCGAAGGTGAGATCCGGTGGCGGCGCAGTCAGTTCTGAGAGAATATCGCCGACGGGGTTGGGGGCGGGCGCAATGTCGTCTAGCCCGTCGAGGGAAATGCCTGCATCGTAGGGCGGGGCAGTAGGTTCTGATGGCTCCAAATCACCCAACCCTAAATCGCCCAAATCGGTGACCTCGATTTGTAAGTCCTGCGTCCAGGCAGGTTCGGCCATGCCAAACTGCTGCCCGGCAATCTTGACCAACTGGATTGAGGACACACCCAGGTTGCTGATGCCGTTCTGCACAAACGCAGTAAGTACCTGGCGATTGGGCACCTGCTCTGCTTGCAGCGTGACATACAGGCAGGCTCCCTGGCGATCGACCGAGGCGGTCATGCCGCGCGGCTGTAGGGAGCGATTCATGAGCGTGGCGATCGCCTGTGGGTCACCTTGCTTCGCGAGTTCAAGCAGGTTCGTTTGTGCCATATCTCATCCAGGTTGATCCGTCGCGTGATAACTTTTGCTCTACGATACTTGGAGATAGCCCAGCCGGATCGATTTTTTTATTGAACCCACTCTAGCCCACAGTCTAAAGTTGCTGCCTGCGATACCGTTTGGTGCCCTGGCTACCAGTAAATCTCTTAAGAAGTTCAAGGAATCTTAATTAATCGTTATACATACGCTGCTCTAAAACTGCCATTATCCGGCTCTTTACCTAGCTCGTCCACTCGCCCATCCACCTGCCAATCCCATGAGCATCGGATACCTTGCCTTCGTCCTCCACGCCCACCTGCCCTTTGTGCGCCACCCAGAGAGCGACTATGTACTCGAAGAAGAGTGGCTCTTTGAGGCGATTACGGAAACGTATATCCCATTGCTCCAGGTATTTGAGGGGCTGAAGCGCGATGGCGTTGATTTTAAGCTGACGATGAGCATGACACCGCCGCTGGTGTCGATGTTGCGCGATCCGCTGCTGCAAGAGCGATACGACATCCACCTCGCCAAGCTCGAAGAACTGGCGGAGATGGAAATTGACCGCAATGCCCACACGGGCCACATGAAATATCTGGCAGAACACTATGCTGCCGAGTTTAACAGCGTGCGCCAGGTGTGGGAGCGCTGCAATCATGACTTGGTGGGCGCGTTCAAGGGATTTCTGGATTCCAACAACCTCGACATCATTACCTGCGGGGCAACCCACGGCTATCTGCCGCTGATGAAGATGTATCCGCAGGCGGTGTGGGCGCAAATTCAGGTGGCCTGCGAGAGCTATGAGGAGCATTTTGGGCGATCGCCCAACGGCATCTGGCTACCGGAATGCGCCTACTACGAAGGGGTCGAGCGGATGGTGGCGGATGCGGGTGTGCGCTACTTCATCACCGACGGCCACGGCATTCTCTACGCCCGTCCCCGCCCCCGCTTTGGCACTTACGCGCCGATTTTCACCGAAACAGGGGTCGCCGCCTTTGGGCGCGATCACGAATCGTCGCAGCAGGTCTGGTCATCCGAAGTGGGCTATCCCGGTGCGCCAGAATACCGCGAGTTCTACCGCGACCTGGGCTGGGATGCCGAATATGAATACATCAAGCCCTACATCATGCCCAACGGCCAGCGCAAAAACGTCGGCATCAAGTATCACAAAATTACCGGGCGCGGACTAGGGCTGAGCGACAAAGATCTCTACGACCCCTACTGGGCGCGAGAAAAAGCAGCAGAACACGCTGGCAACTTCGTCTATAACCGCGAACGCCAGGTCGAACACCTGCACGGCATCATGCAGCGCCCGCCCATCATCGTGTCGCCCTACGATGCCGAGCTATTTGGTCACTGGTGGTATGAAGGGCCCTGGTTCCTGAACTATCTCTTCCGCAAGTCCTGGTTTGACCAACACACCTTCGAGATGACTCACCTCTCCGACTATCTCAAGGCGCACCCGACCCAGCAGGTCTGCCGCCCATCCCAGTCAAGCTGGGGCTTCAAAGGCTTCCATGAATATTGGCTGAACGACACCAACGCCTGGATTTATCCACATCTGCATAAAGCTGCGGAACGGATGATCGACCTGGCCAAACGCGAACCTGCCGATGACCTGGAATGGCGGGCGCTGAACCAGGCAGCGCGGGAGCTGCTGCTGGCGCAATCGTCTGACTGGGCGTTCATCATGCGGACGGGGACGATGGTGCCCTATGCGGTGCGTCGGACGCGATCGCACTTGATGCGGTTCAACAAGCTGCGCGAAGACATCCTAGCGGGCAAAATCGACAGCGGCTGGCTGGAAAAAGTCGAGGCGATCGACAATATCTTCCCCAATGTGAACTATCGTGTCTACCGACCGCTCTAGTCCACCCCCTCGCCATGCAAACGCTTCCGCCGACGCAGGATCAGCGAATCGTTCAATCGGGGCGCACTTGGGAGCAGTTCAAGCTGATCCAGGAAGGCTTTAGAAATGCACTGGGCGTTCGGCTGTTTTATTTTGATGGAACGATTGAGGTGCTTATGCCTGGGCGAGTTGACTCAGTGTGTTCTGATGGGTCAGACTTCCCGCTTGGATGCCGCCAGAGCGTTTCAGCAGGGCATCCGCCGCGCTTCGTTCTAACGAGCTTAGGATGAGCTTAGGATTAGCTTTGTTCCGCAAATTTGTCCTAGCTCAAGCAGCCAAATCAAGCAGCCAGATCAAGCGGACAGTTGCAGCGTGCGGGAGGGCTGGCTGTCGGCGTGCAGCGCGGCAATCGGAGACAACAGCATATTCACGATTGCATCGCTCGACTCTAGCATGCCCTCTTGGGTAATGTGGCAGGTCTTCCACCAGTCGGCCTTGTGGCGGTGCAGCGCTGCCAGCATTTGGGAATAGCGGCCACCGCGCTCATCCACCACGCGGCACGACATCCGCAGATAGGACACGACTCTCAGTTGCAGAGGCACATCAGTCTGCTGAAGCTTTTGGCGGATAGTTTGCAATTTTGCGTCTAGGCGAGTCATGGCAATGTCCTCTTGTTGATTGGAGTGGATTGGAGTTGACTTTGATAAGTTGAATTAGGCTGGGAGGTTGGCTGAAACTGGGAAATTCGGTCGAAAGCGGTATGCGTGTCTTGGAGCGATGATTCTTTTATAGGATTTTCCCTTGGAGACATCGATATGGAAAAGTTAGGGACTTTGAGGGGTTTACCGGGGGCGATCGCCCTGCTGGAATCGGAAAAGTTAAGGTCGCTGAATCAAACAAACCGCCGAGACGAAGCACGGGTTGTGCAACCTCTCAGCGGTTCGCATGGGTTCAGTTCAGAGATAGTGGGCGAGAGATAGTGGGCGATGGAATTCTGATGGAATTCTGGTGGGATTCTCATGGAATTCCCTAGGCAGTGTCTTAAAACTTTCTAGGTCGTTGATTGCCTTGAGTCGATCCCCCTAAATCCCCCTTATTAAGGGGGACCTCCGGAGTGGTTCGGCTCAGTTCCCCCCTTTTTTAAGGGGGGCTAGGGGGGATCGAATTTAAGGGGGGATAGAGGGGATCGAAGGATTTTAAAACATGCTCTAGGCAGACGGGCGCACCTCGCGAGCCAGTTCCCGGTAGTCGGCCGGGTCGCCCCCGGCGGTGGGCAAGCGGTCATCCTCTGAAGAGATGTTCACCTCTTCCGGCTGAGCCACCTCATGCTGAGGGGCGACCTGCTTTGCTGCTTCCCTAGGGCTGAGCGTGCCCTGGCTCATGGCTTGTGCCGCTGCATAGTCTTTGTCCAAATCCAGGTTTTCTTCGGGCGACTTTTCTTCACCTTCGGCGATCGCCGCCCTGGTTTCCCGCGCATCAAAGCTTTCGGTCTTGTCCGACACCGTGTTGGCGGGAACAATCGGTGTGGAATCGGTGGAATCGGTAGTCATGATTAAACGCCTCATTTCGCAATGCTAGTACGCTATCAAGCCGCACTCAGCATCTCGAGTTTCCAGAGGCAGATTCCTGGCCTGTTTCTATGGGCAGAAAAATAGGCAGAAAATGAGCTTCTACAGGTGAAAAACTGGGCCCCCGACGTTCCTCATTCCCCCAGAATCCCACAGGACTGACGCACTTGCGATTAGCTCTTTGGGTTTTGAACACCTTCTCGCAGGCTACGCCCGCGAGAATTTATCAAACTTAAGTCCTGCCCAATTAAGCCGCTTGCTCTGGCTGGAGGCTGCGCTTGAGGATAATCATGCGATCGCCCACCACAGGACTGCGAGCCAGCAGCGTACCGTCTGGTGCAACCAGTTCCAGCTTGGTGAAATCCAGCCTCGTTGCCCGTTTCAGCAACTCTGCCGCAAGTTTATCCTGGCTGGCGGGCGACAGGGCATACCAGCCATCGCCCAAGTTCACCCTCAGGCGGCCGCTGCGGAAGCTGGCTTGGATGGTCTGGATCAGGTTTTCGCTGTAGGCATCCGTGACGCTGGTAATCTCCTCCTGGATCGCTGCCACCAGGGGCTGATCGGGCAAGGCGGGACGGGCAGGTGTGGCGGGTGTGGCGGGTGTGGGCAAGGGCGATGGCTGCGGCGGGGGCGTGGGCTGGGGCTTGGCAGTCGGACGAGACGGGCGCAGGCTGTCGTCTGGGCTGGGGGCAGGCGCGGGCGGCAGGTCATCGGGCACCACTTCAGGAATTGTGGTGATACGGGGGAGGGGCTGCTCGACGCGGCGACCATCTGCTGGCGCTTCGCTGATCAGGGGCGGTTCGGTAATGCGGGTTGGCTCCTGAGACGGCAGCAGGTTGGGCACGACGAAGACCAGGAGAGTAGCAATTCCGGCGATCGCCCCACTCAGCACCGAATCTGCCAGCGTGTCCCGAATCGACGCTGGCAGGATGGCTCGAATCTTTGGCAACGCATTGGCTGTCCACCAAGCCCAGCCCTTTTCCCAGTAGGGCTTTGCCACAGCCCAGACCTGCCGAGCGGCGGGCTGCACAGTCGCCCACACCTGCTGAACCGCCATCCACAGGCGGCGACCCAGCGATGGCGCAACCGGGACAGGCGGCGCACCTGGCTCTGTGCGGACGAGGGCACTGCTGTCGGCGGCGAGTTCTCCCGGTGGGCGATCGCCCAGGGTGGTCTGGGCCTGTCTGGGCGGTGCTTCCAGGGCAGCAATCCATCCCTCTAACAGCCGCACATTCGCCCGCAGCAGCCCAATCAACAGCCGCTTGCCCAGCCCCACGTATTCCGTCTGCAAATCTTGCAGCGAGGGCGGCCCATAGCCGGGTACGTTCGTGGGGGGTCTCTCTGGCGGTTCCGGCGGGTTATTGGGCGAGTTGGACGGTGGGGGCGGCTCCTGAGTCATGGCGCTGGGCGTAACCTTTGCAATGGGTTCACGGCGTTGGGCGTAGCGGTGGGTTGTGGGCAGTTTCGCAGTCCACCGGGCAGGTGACACGGCCGCAAGGAAACGCGATAGAGTTTTACAGGCGGCGTGCGCGATCCCAGAAGACACTATACCGCCTGGGCGAACGGCAACCTGGCAGATCACCAAAGAACTTCACGGATTCACGCTGTTTTCCCGTGTATCTCTCTGTGTACTTTTTCTGTACGTCCTGGAGATCAATCATGAGGCGATCGCTCCCCATGCTGCTGGGTTTTGCGCTAGGTTTTCCGTTGATTCCGATGCTGATCGCGGGCTGTGCCCCGTCGCTGGCGGGGGCCCCCGTTCCCGTCGATCAGGTGGTCAGCCAACTGCGTCCCCAAACGCCAATTCCGATTTTTCTGCCGGACACAGTGCCGGGGATGGAGGAGGTGTATGTCCACGCCTATGGCGACGAAGACAGCTACGGCGTAGATTTTGACTATGTAGCCGACTGCAACGGTGCGACGGCCTGTAGCTATGGCGGAACTTGGGCGCAACGCTATGAGGGCACGATGACTCCGGCGGAGATCCTCGGCATTTCGGAAACGGTGGAAGCCGTGGCCCTGACCAACGGCGTGGGCGGGCAATATGCCAACACCTGCGGAGCCTATTGCGTGGCGACGGTGATGTGGCAGGCAGATGGTATTCTCTACGGCGTGAGCATCAAAAACGGCGAAAAAGAGGCGACCATTGCGCTGGCTAACGGGGCGATCGCCGCGGGACCTCGATAACCCCAATTCGGGCTACTGCGCCAGACGAAACCTCTCCATCTTCACCCTCTACCGTCAACCTCCACCGCCAAGCTCCACTGCCACCTTATAATCGCCAACCTCAACCTCGGAGTTTCTGAATCATGGGCGTGACCACCCAACAGCTCAGCCGATTCAAACGCGACGGTCGCCCGATTGTGGTGCTGACGGCGTGGGATTTTCTGATGGCGCAAGTGTTGGATCGAGCAGGCGTGGACGTGATTTTGGTGGGCGATTCGCTGGCGATGGTGGCGCTGGGCCACGAAACCACGCTGCCGCTGACGCTGGAGGACATGCTGCACCACACGAAGGCAGTGCGGCGCGGCGTAAAAAATGCGCTGGTGGTCTGCGATTTGCCGTTTATGACCTATCAGGAGAGCGTGGCGCAGGCCATGCACTCGGCCGGGCGAGTGCTAAAGGAAACTGGAGCGCAGGCTGTGAAGCTAGAAGGCGGCCATCCCGCCATGCTAGAGACGGTAGAACGGCTGACGCAGGCAGGCATTCCCGTGATGGCCCATGTGGGGCTAACGCCGCAGTCGGTGCATCAGTTTGGCGGTTTTCGCAAGCAGGGCACGACGGCAGAGGCGGCTGAGCGAATTTTGCAGGAGGCGATCGCCCTAGAATCGGCCGGCGCGTTTTCCATCGTGCTGGAGCATATCCCGGCTGACCTGGGGCTGCAAATTTCCCAAAAGCTGACCATCCCCACCATCGGCATCGGCGCAGGCCCCCACTGCGACGGCCAGGTCCTCGTCACGCCCGACCTGCTGGGCCTGTCAGAATGGCAGCCCCCCTTCGCCAAACCCTACACCAACCTGCGGGATATCATTACCCAGGCCGTGCAGACCTACGCGGCGGAGGTGCGAGAGCAGCGGTTTGGGGATTCCCCCGGCGCATAAAGTTCGCTAGGGTATAAAGTTCGCCAGAGCATAGCGCTCGCCAGAGCATAAAGATTTTTCTAGTTTCATTACAGCCAGGGTTGCGATTTGCCGAATCTGTGCCGAAGGATCGCAGAATGAGGGGAAAGCGCAACACAGACTTCAACACAAACTCAGGACTTACGCCCTTGCGATAAGCTCTTTGGGTTTTGGACGATTTCTCGCGGGCGCAGTCTGCGAGAAATCGTCCAACTGCGTAAGTCCTCAAACTATCAACATCAAACTATAGAAACTTATGATCATTGCAGCCACAGCGCCCGATTTGGGGGCCGAAGATTATCTGGTGGTGGGTCTAGCGACCTGTTTTCTGAAGGCAGATGGGGAGGTGCATACGGTAACGATTGCGGAGCCGATTCCCTCGGCCGCGCTGGAGGCGATCGCCCGTGGCATTCCCACTTCCTACACCCAGGCCGTGGCGACGACGCTGGGGGCAGTGCTATCGGGCGAGGAACCGCAACTCCCTGCGGGCTTTCCGGCAGACACGCAGTTTTGTGATGAGTTTGCCGCGAGGGCGATCGCCGCAGCCCGCACCTACAAGGTTCGTCCCGTAGCCAAGTCGCTGATTCCCCTGGGCACGGTTCGCACTGATTTCAACCATTCCACCGAGCGCAAGCGCGTGCTAAATTCTGACCGCCTGGTCAAGCCCGAAGACAACGTAAAGCAGCACGCCTACACGCATCAGGTGCTTTAGGAATTGCGGCGCTGGCCGTTCCAAAGAAATCGGTGGCTCCCATTAATTTTCCCAAGCGGATTTGCCAGGGAAATTGCTGGAAGCGCGCCGAAGCTTGACGGGCGATCCAAAATCGCGAGTCCAAAATCGCAAGTCCAAAATCGCAAATCCAAAATCGAGAATCAACCCTACGCCTCGATGACCACGCGCAGGTTGCCGCGCTTTTTCACCACACGGCAGGCCGTGGCGCTGCCCACCCGCTCAAATTCCAGATCCAGCAGCGTTTGACCAATCCGCAGGTTGTGCAGCGACAGGCGGTGCATCGTGTCGGGCAGGGCCGGATCGAGAATTCGCAGGCAGTTGTTGGGCGCGTCGGGCACCAAGTTCGCCATCGTCAGCAAAAGCTGGAAGATGGAACCCGTGGCCCAGGCCTGGGGCGAACAGGCAACGGGGTACTGCACGGGGCTGTTGTCTGCGGTGCGCTCATAGCCGCAAAAGAGTTCGGGTGGGCGCTGGTAGGGCTGGCGAAGGGTCATGTCGAAAATGCCCTGGGTGACTTCGAGAGCCTGGTCAATGAGTCCGAGCGATCGCAGCCCCAGCACGGTCATGCTGTTGTCGTGGGGCCAGACGGAGCCGATGTGATAGCCCATTGGGTTGTAGGCAGGCGACAGGCTGCTGAGGGTGCGGATGCCCCAGCCGTTAAACATGTCGGGTGCTTGCAGTCGCTCGGCCACGCTCAGGGCTTTGTCTTGGTCGAGAATGCCCAAATTCAGGCAATGGCCGGGGTTGGAGGTGATGCTATCGACTGGGTTGCCCTCGCCGTCTAGCGCCAGGGCACAAAAGTCTAAGTCATTCATCCAAAAGTCGCGGTTAAACCGTCGCTTGAGGTCTTGCGCTTCTTCCAGCCAGCGATCGGCCAGGTCGATGCGCTTTTTCAGGCGGGCGATTTCTGCCAGTCGCACCTTTGCGGCATAGACGTAGGCCTGCACTTCGCAGAGGGCGATCGCCCCTTCGGCCAGTTCGCCCCGGCGGTTCACAATGCAGTTGCCAGAGTCTTTCCAGCCCTGGTTTTGCAGCCCGCGAGAGGAGCGCCGCGCATAGGCCAGATAGCCCGTCTCCTTGAGGTTTTCGTCAATCCACTCCATTGCCGCCAGCGCGTTGGGCCAGAGTCGCTCTAGGGTTTCTTGGTCATGGGCCCAGGCGTAGTATTCGGCGTAGAGCATGAGCCACAGCGGCGTTGCGTCTACTGTACCGTAGTAGGGCGTGTGGGGAATTTCCTGGCAGCGGGCCATTTCGCCCAGGCGCAGCTCGTGCAAAATTTTTCCGGGCTGCTCGTCGCGCCAGTCGTCGTGCTGCTTGCCTTGATAGTAGGCCAGGATGCTGAGGGTGTCGCGGGCAATGGTGGGGTCAAGAATCAGCGTTTGCGAGGCGGCAATGATGGAGTCGCGCCCAAACAGCGTCGAAAACCAGGGTACACCTGCCGACAGCACCTTGCCCTTGCCGAAGGTCTGCCGCAAAAGGTACACATCCCGCTGCGCCCGCTCAATGATCTGGTTGATGGCCTTGTTGTCGCAGCGAATGCGCGTCACCTGCTCGCCCCACTGGGTCTGCTCCAGCAGTTCCGCTGCTTTGGCCTGCATCAGCGTCATGGGCGTGTTGACGGCGGAGGGCGATCGCCCATTCAGCAGCGGTTGCAGCCGATAGCCCAGGGTCAGTGTTTCGTGTGGCTCCAGCGATACTTGCCACAGGGCGGTATAGCCTTTGAGGAAGTTTGGCGGCTGGTGCAAGAACTGGATGCGCGATTCTATCAAGCCGCCATCTAGGCCCTGATAGGCCAGAGTTATTTCTGGGGATAGTAATTGGGGCAGCGGCTCCGTTGCGTCGTCCGTTGCAGCTTCTATCACATCCAGCCGATGATCCTGCGCCACCTGAGGCACTAGTCGCAGGCGCTGTCCTCGGCGATCGCGCTGAAAGCCACGAATCTCAAACAAGTCCAGAAAATCGGCATCGAAGCTGAGGCTCAGTTCAAACTGCACAGGTTCGGTGCTGAAGTTTGTCAGGCTGATTTCTTCAAACAACCCGCCGTTTAGCACTAGTTCCCGCTGGATGCCGATGGTTTCCGGCGGAATGGTGTCTAGCTGGGGGTTGGCGCACAGCACCGACAGGACGAATCCCTTGTCGGCGTTGCTGCTGAGGAGGACGGGCGATCGCCCCTCAATCTGCAACTCTAGGCGATTCAAAAAGCGCGTATCCTGACAAAACAGCCCCAAACTGCCGATGGAGTCTCCCTCCAAGCAGGCTGAAATATTGCCCAGCGTGTCGGTAATCAAAAACAGGTCGTCATCTTTGAGCGTCAGTGTCGGCTGCGGGCGTTCGCTAATGACGCAAGGCCACTCTGGCTGCGGCAGTTGATCCGCAGGCAAAAATTTCCGTCCATCCAGTTCCACAAAGTCAGGCATCGCGCTGGGTTGAACTCAACGGTGAAAGAACATTCGTAAAAACGCTCCCGGTTAAGTTCGATTTTAGTCGCAGCGCCGACCGGAAGTCGTCTGCCAATCCGAAGATCTGCTCACTCGTATCACTCGTAGGGGCGATCGCCTATTGGTACGTACGCCTCTGGGCGATCGCCCCCAAGCCACCTTTCTGGGCAAGCCACCTTTCTGGGCAAGCCAACTTTTTGAGCAAGCCAACTTTTCGAGCAAGCCAACTTTTCGGGTCGCCCCTAGGCCAGAACAGGCACAGGATTGGCTTCCCAGCGATTGACCGCATTGCCAATGATCGATAGCTCCTGCATCAGTCGGTCAAAGCGCTCCGGCGTGAGCGATTGCGGGCCATCGGACAGCGCCTTCGATGGGTTAGGGTGAACCTCAATCATCAGGGAGTCCGTTCCGGCGGCGATCGCAGCCATTGCCATCGAGGGCACATATTCCGACTTGCCCGTGCCGTGGCTGGGGTCGATCATGATGGGCAGGTGAGTGAGCGATCGCAGCACCGGAATGACCGCCAGATCGAGGGTGTTGCGGGCGTACTGATTGTCGAAGGTGCGGATGCCGCGCTCGCAGAGGATGACGTTGGGATTGCCCGCCGCCAGAATATACTCTGCCGCCATCAGCCACTCGTCAATCGTGGCAGACATGCCCCGCTTCAGCAGCACGGGCTTGTCCTGAGCGCCCACCTTCTTGAGCAGCGAGAAGTTCTGCATGTTGCGTGCGCCGACCTGCACAATGTCGGTCACTTCGCAGATTTTTTCCAGATCTGCGGCATCCATGACTTCGGTGATAATGCCCAGCCCGGTCGCATCTTTGGCCGCTTGCAGCAGTTCCAGTGCGCTTTCGCCGTGCCCCTGAAAAGCATAGGGCGAGGTCCGCGGCTTAAACGCGCCACCCCGCAGAAACTTTGCGCCCGCAGCTTTCACGCGACGAGCCGTTTCCACAATCATGGTTTCGTTTTCAACAGAGCAGGGGCCTGCCACCACAACCAACGGCGCAAAAGCGCTGAAGGTCACTGGGCCATTGGGCGTGGGCACGACGACTTCGCTGGGTTCACCGTGGCGATATTCCTTGCTGACGCGCTTGTAGGGCTTTTCGACCCGCAGCACTTGCTCGATCCAGGGACTCAGGTCTTGGAGTTGGAGTGCGTCCATCTCGGCGGTTTCGCCCACCAGACCCACCACGGTTTTGTGTTTGCCGACAATTTTTTCCGGTGTCAGGCCCATCTCGCGAAACTCGGCACTCAGGCGGTCGATTTCTTCGGCGGGCGCTTCGGGCTTCATCACCACAATCATGGGAAAATCCTGCTTACTTTGAATGATTCAAGAAAGGTTAAAAGTCCTGCGGCTCTGGGGTTTAGTCAGAGCGTTTGGATTGCGTTTAGATCCAGGGCTGGGTAACGTCCGTAGAGCAGACATCGCCCAAAAACATGACTAGTTTAGAGTATTCAATGCTACGGAAACGGCAGACTGGCAGGTTAACTTCAGTTAAGAGTTCTAAACGCCGCACGCCAAAATCCAAAGGTCTAATGCTGGGCTAACGCTAGCGCTTATTTTAGGCAGCCCAAAAGACAAAAACCACCCTCCGGTCGGGTGGTTTCTGCGATGAGGCGTTTAGGACTGAGGGCGCTGCGATCGCCATGCCGCAATGGTGCGTCCTAGGTTGGTGCGAAACTCCGACGCACCCAACAAGCTGCCCGGTTCATCTTCCCAGGAAGCCGAAAACAGCCCATAGCTCAGCCCAAGTACGCCCAGCCCAAAAAAGCCCAAGCTCACCAGCAGTACGGCGGAGGTGGGCAAGTCCAGAAGGTGCTGGCTCACGATGTAGTAGCTGACGACGAAGGTGGCGATCGCCAAAAACGACGGCACACCACAGAAAATCGCCATGCGCCTGGCCATTCGCTTGCTCACTGCATCAGGAATCGCCATCGATGCGCGGGTTGCCGCAGCGTTCTTGGCGGAATTGCCAGACGCACCCCCCGACGCTCCTGCTTTTGGAGGCGTTGCCTTGGGGGTTGCCTTAGCGGCCGATTTCGAGGCAGATTTAGGCGCTTTCTTCGGTTCCGCTCCCGGCTCTGGCTTTTTACCAGCATCGGTGGATGCTTCGGATTTTTTCAGGCGCTTTTTCGGCTCGAACGGCAAGGCCTTACGAGTCGAAGCATCTGAGCTGGAAGAATCAGAACTGGGCGGAGTAGAAGATGCCATAAAGAAAACCTGTCCTAACCGCAAGGGGTCAGCCACGCCATCTGGGCCGGCGAATCGATTCGCAAGATCTTAAGCTTTAGCCGCGAAACCCTAGCCGCGAATGCCCAGCTTGCCGATCAGAGCGCGATAGCGATCTTGATCGTGCTTTTGGATGTAGGCCAGCAGGCGCTTGCGCTGACCGATCATTTTCAGGAGACCCCGACGAGAAGCGTGGTCTTTCTTGTTCTCTTTGAGGTGGGCGCTGAGGCGGTTGATGCGCTCGGTCAGCATCGCCACCTGAACATCTGCCGATCCGGTGTCGGTTTCGTGGATTTGGTAATCAGAGATAATCTGCTGCTTGCGCTCTTGCAGGAGTGCCATTGGGGTTGTCCGGTGAGTATCAATACAATCAACGATTGTATCACAGGGCTTAGGGGTCTATTGGCTCAGCCAGGCGATCGCCTCTCGAATCCACTGCTCTGCGTCGGCATTTTTCGCCAGCGCCGTCTTTTTCCCAACTGCCCGCAATGCCTGCATAATTTCGCCGCTGGAATAGCCCAACGCCAGCAGCGTTAGTTCCACATCTTCTTGCACGCTGCCCACAGGCGCGGCATCTGGGGTTGTGGACAGTCCTGATTGGGTGCGCCAGTCTGCCAGCTTGGTCTTTAGCTCTAGCGCCAACCGTTCCGCCGTTTTTGCCCCCACCCCTGGCGTGCGCGACAGCATCCGCGTGTTGCCCGACACAATTGCCTGCACCAGGTCTTGCAGCCCCATGCCGTCCAGCAGCGCCATTCCCAACTGCGGCCCCACGCCGCTGACGCTGATTAACTGCCGAAACAGATCTCGCTCCGCCAGTGACTCAAACCCGTACAGCACAATTTGATCTTCCTTCACTTGCTGATGGGTAAACACCTGCACCACTTCGCCCATACCCGGCAGCGATTGCAGCATTCGCGGCGTGATTTGCAGGTCATAGCCCACCTGATTCACGTCTAGGGTCAAGATGACGCGATTGCTTGGAAGTTTTTGCACAGCGGCGATCGCGCCTTTTAGGTAGCTAATCATGGGGGAAATGGCGGGAAGAAGAGGGAAGAGGGAAGGCTTGGGAGATGCCTAAGGTCACCTCGATTAATCGCCTTATATTAATTGCCTTATTGAGAATTTTGGGAGCCTAAAACCCTTATTTTCTCGTGGCCATTCTCAAGAGTATCTGAATTTTTCGAGGTGCCCCTAAGAATTTCCGTTTTTCGTTCTTCGTTTTTCGTTTTTCGTTCTTCGTTCTTCTCCCTTCCCTCTTCCCTTCTATCCCCCTGCGATACACTTTAGGAAAACTTCCCAAAACCTTCCTAAGATACCCTCACCATGCCGATTCTCGTCAGCGATCTTGCTAACCAGGTTCAAGAGTCTGCCCATCGCCTGGGAATTCAGAAATACGACATCTACGGCGCGTCGGTCGATGAAACTAGCGTCCAGGTGGATCAGGGCGAACCCAAGCAGGTGAAAGCGTCCCAGCGATCGAGCGTGACGGTGCGCGTGTGGAACCATGAGGGTACGCTGGGCATCACTTCGACGACCGACGTTGACCCGACGGGACTAGAACTGGCGCTGAAGACGGCCTACGATGCTAGCTTTTTTGGCATGAAGGAAAACGTGCCCGACTTTAGCCCAGAGGCTATGGCTCCCCTGGCCGGGCAAGAAGAGGATCGCGTTTCGCCTGCGTCGGTGTCTGACTTGATTGCGGCGCTGATTGCAGCCGAGAAGGAACTGTTGGCGGCTCATCCGGCGATCGCCTCTGTGCCCTATAACGGTCTGTCGCAGCGGGACATGGAACGGTTTTATCTGAACAGCGATGGCGCAGTGCGGCGGCAGGGGCAATCAGTTGCGTCGATCTACCTCTACAGCAAGACGGAGCAGGAAGGCAAAAAGCCCCGCAGTGCTGGGTCTTTTGAGGTGAGCCGGGGGCTGGAGCAGTTGGATATCCAGAAGTGCATTCGGGAAACGGCGGAGAAGACGATCAGCCACCTGGATTACGAAAAGATTCCCACTGGAAAGTACCGGGTCGTGCTGTCGCCCGATGCCTTTTTGAGCCTGATTGGGGCATTTTCTAATCTGTTTAACGCGCAGAATATTCTCGATCGGCAGAGCTTGTCTACGCCAGAGTCGCTGGGGAGTGCGATCGCCTCTCCGTTGCTCTCGCTGTATGACGACGCGCTGCATCCAGAAAATATTGGCGGCGAACTGTTTGATGGCGAAGGCACGCCCACGCGCCGCGTCTCGCTAATTGACCAGGGCGTGTTGACTAGCTTTTTGCACAGCGCAGGCACGGCCAAACGGCTCAACGCCCAGCCGACGGGCCACGCCAACATGGGCGCAAAGGTGACGGTTGGCAGCCATTTTTACCACGTCCTGCCAGGGGTTGCCGACTCTGCTTTCGACCTCAGCACGGCTGATAATGTTGTATTCATCGATGACCTGCACGCGCTCCATGCCGGGGTGCAGGCGCTCCAGGGTTCCTTCTCGCTGCCGTTCGATGGCTGGTTGATTCGCGATGGTCAGCGCACCAGCATTGAATCCGCCACGGTCGCGGGCGATTTTCGCCAACTCCTCAAGTCCATCATCCACATCGAGCCAGAACTGGAACGGGTCGGCGCTGGACTCAGCCCCCGCGTGTGGATTGAGGAACTGTCGATTACAGGTGAATAGGGTGTCGGGAGTCTCTACTCACTCTCCTTGTCACCCCCGATTCCAAATCGATTCCGAATCTCTGACAGAATCTCTGACATTTACCCTCTGATTCTGGGGAATCTCGCTCATTTGCGTCAGACCTGGATAATATTGAGAGCAACTGCTGTGGGATGCGGAAACTGCGTCATGCGGAGTCATCGCGCAGCATTCTGGTCTTTTTGACCCAATGCGGGGAACGTAGCCCGGTCTAGGCTGAGGGTGTAGAAGCATCGGGTCTGCACTAGAGCTTGGGCTGGGCGTTGATGCTGGATAGCGGGTTGTGTCTCGTGTCGATCCTCGATTTTGGATTTGCGATTTTAGCTTACCAGTCAAGGGGCGGCGGGACTTCCGGCAATGTCACCCATAGCGCCCCTTGAGAGGATCGACATTGGGCAGGATTTTGGGCAGTGTGAGTGAGGAGCGAAACAATGAATGGTTGGGTTGCGTGGGGTCTTTCCCTGCTCTTGCCCGTAGGAAGCATAGCTGTCGTGGGTGGTGATTGTCTTCTGGGTTTTGGAAGGGCGATCGCCCAGCCTGCACCAGTCATCGATTCGCCAGAGTTTTCGGAATCGTCCTCCATAGGGCGGCCACCCGGGCCCTACGTGCTTCAGCTTTCGGACGTGGCAACTGAATTCCCGCTATCCCTGGAGCAGGTGCGGTTTGAACCAGGGCCGCTGACGGACTCGGTGCAGGGCCAGCGGCGGGCCGCGCGGCCCTATCGACCCGATCAGCCGCCCTATCTCAACGGCGAGCCATCCCATCTGGTCTATCAATTTCAAGTGCCCAGCCCAGCAGCGGGAATCGCAGTGCCGCCGGGGACGCTCAAGATTTACTCCGTCAGCGGGCTGCGGGCGATGTACGTGGGCTATCGCCAAGAGCTACAGGCGATGAACCGGGTGATTAACGGACTGCGAACCATCTTGACCCAGCGCCCGTTCTACATCAATCGCCCAATCACCGTGCTGCCGCCTGTTTTGGGAGACGAAGTGCTGCGATCGCAGATGGAATATCTCCGCTTTGGGGAGGGTAGCGGGCTGCGCTTTGTCGGGGTCTACAAGTACGACGTTAGCCCCATTTTAAGCAACGAACTGGTCTATATCTTTCAGGGATTGACCACTGACGGGCGCTATTACGTGTCCTTTTCGCAGCCGCTGCTAACGTCCGTATTGCCTGCCACAGCACCGCTCACGGCAGATCAGTACGATGCGTTTGTGGCGGAGTATGAAACCTATCTGCGGCGGGTGGCTCAGCAGCTCAACTTGCAAGACAGCAACGGCTTTTTCCCGAACCTGACGCTGCTGGATAATCTTGTGCGATCGCTCCGAATTCAGCCTCGGTAAAATCACGCTTGCGATCGCCCCTTACACATCTGCTGCATCAGCGTCCTGTTTTTGAATTCAGGCAAACCGGAGGCGGCTTCCGTACACTAGAAGTAGGTGAAAGTTAGCCCAAAAGGTTTGCAGGAAATGGCATCTAGCCCCCTTCCTCAAAAGCCTGGCGGAACACTCACGTTACAATAGAGAACACCCTGAGCGGCTATTCAAGGATTTATTTTTAACATGCAGCCAACCGATCCCGGTAAATTTACGGAAAAAGCGTGGGAAGCGATTGTGAAATCGCAGGACGTGGCCCGCAGCTACCGTCAACAAAATCTGGAAGTCGAGCATGTGGCGATCGCCCTGCTAGATCAGGAAGGCTTGGCAAATACCATTCTCGATAAGGCCGGCATGGAATCGGCCCGCCTGCGGCAGCAGCTAGACTCCTTCGCCGCCCGCCAGCCCAAGGTCAACACCAACGACCTCAGCCAGCTTTTCCTGGGGCGCGGCCTAGATACATTTTTGGACAGGGCCGAAGAGGCCCGCAAGGTGTTCCAGGATGACTACATCGCGGTCGAACATCTGGTTTTGGCGCTCTGCGAAGATGACCGCGTGGGTCGCCGCTTGTTCAAAGCTGCGGGCATTGAGGCCAAGCAGTTGGAAACCACCATCAAGAGCGTGCGCGGCAGCCAGCGCGTTACCAGCCAGTCGCCAGAGTCGCAATACAAGGCGCTAGAGAAGTACGGGCGCGACCTGACGGAACTGGCCAAGGCGGGCAAACTCGACCCGGTGATCGGGCGCGATGAGGAAATCCGGCGCGTGGTGCAAGTCCTATCTCGACGTAGCAAAAACAACCCCGTGCTGATCGGCGAACCGGGTGTGGGCAAAACGGCGATCGCCGAGGCCCTGGCCCAGCGCATCATCAACGGCGACGTACCCGAATCGCTCAAAAACCGCCAGTTGATCAGCCTGGATATGGGTTCCCTGATCGCCGGAGCCAAGTATCGCGGCGAGTTTGAGGAGCGGCTGCGGGCCGTGCTGCGGGAAGTCACCAATTCTGAAGGCCAGGTGGTGCTGTTTATCGATGAACTGCATACCGTCGTGGGCGCGGGTTCCTCCTCCGGCACGACGGATGCCAGCAACCTGCTGAAGCCCATGCTGGCCCGGGGGGAACTGCGCTGCATCGGCGCGACGACGCTGGATGAATACCGCAAGCACATTGAAAAAGATGCCGCTCTGGAACGCCGCTTCCAGCAGGTCTATATTGGTCAGCCAACCGTGGAAGATACGATCTCAATCCTGCGGGGGCTAAAGGAACGCTATCAGGTGCATCACAACGTTACCATTACCGACTCGGCGCTGGTGGCGGCGGCGGTCTTGAGCGATCGCTACATTTCTGACCGCTTCTTGCCTGACAAAGCCATCGACCTAGTAGACGAAGCCGCCGCCAAGCTCAAGATGGAAATCACTTCCAAACCCGTCGAGCTAGAAACCATCGACCGCCGCGTCCGCCAGCTTGAGATGGAAAAGCTCTCGCTCGAAAGCGAAGGCGTGCGGCTAGGGGTCAACAGCGCCGCCTTTCGGCCTTCCAAAGACAAGCTAGAGCGCATCGCGGAGGAAATTACTCAACTCAAGCAAGAACAGCAGACCCTCACCGTTCAGTGGGAGTCGGAAAAGAAAATCCTGGAAACCATCAAAGCCCTGCGCGAAGAGGAGGAAAAGCTCCAGCGGCAAATCGAAAAAGCCGAGCGCGACTATGACCTCAACACCGCCGCTCAGCTTAAGTACGGACGGCTGGAAGCAGTGCATCGGGAGCTAGAAGAAAAAGAAGCCAGCCTGACGGAGGTGCATACTGGCGCGGGCAAGGCTCTGCTGCGGCAGGAAGTGACCGATTCCGACATTGCCGAAATCGTCGCCAAGTGGACGGGCATCCCAGTCAACCGCCTGCTGGAAACCGAGCGGCAAAAGCTGCTAAATCTAGAATCCTTTTTGCATCAGCGGGTGATCGGGCAGCATGAGGCGGTGGCTGCTGTGGCTGCTGCGATTCGTCGCGCCCGCGCTGGGATGAAAGACCCCGGTCGTCCTATTGGCTCCTTTATGTTCTTGGGGCCCACAGGGGTCGGCAAAACGGAACTGGCCCGCGCCCTGGCCGAGTGTATGTTCGACTCGGAGGATGCGCTGGTGCGGCTGGATATGTCGGAATACATGGAGAAGCACTCTGTCTCGCGGTTGGTGGGTGCGCCGCCGGGGTATGTCGGCTATGAAGAAGGCGGGCAACTGACCGAGGCGATTCGCCGCCGCCCCTATTCCGTCGTGCTGCTAGACGAAGTGGAAAAGGCGCATCCCGACGTGTTCAATATTCTGCTGCAAGTGCTGGACGATGGACGCATTACTGATTCTCAGGGGCGCACGGTGGATTTTCGCAATGCCATCGTGGTGATGACCAGCAACATCGGCAGCGAGCATATCCTAGACGTGTCGGGCGACGATTCCAAGTATGAGGAGATGCGAAAGCGGGTGATGGACGCACTGCGAAACCACTTCCGCCCAGAGTTCCTCAACCGGGTAGACGACATCATCCTGTTCCACGCCCTCAGCCTCAAGGAACTGCGGCAGATTGTGGGCATCCAGCTTCAGCGCATCCATCGCCTGCTGGCAGAGCAAAAGCTGCGGATAGAGCTGACACCCGAAGCGCAAAACTACATTGCCGATGCCGGATTTGACCCGGTGTATGGCGCGCGGCCCCTGAAGCGGGCAATCCAGCGCGAGATTGAAAATCCGTTAGCGACGAAGCTGCTAGAGAATGCCTTTGCCGAAGGCGACATGATTTTGGTGAATGTGGGCGAACATGGGCTAGTGTTTAGCACCAAAACGGCTGCTCCCGCGCCGTCGCCTGTTGCGGTTTCGCAGCCCGTGGCAATTGATAGCTAAGCTAAATCGCTAGTTTCTCACCTGGGAGCCTAAACGAATTATGAGAGGAGAAGTACAGCTACGCCCCGATCGCCTTGCCGTTTTGATCGATGCGGATAATGTCAATGCCGACGTTGTAGAGCCGCTGTTCAAAGAGGTTTCTAAGTACGGTACTGCTTACATCAAACGGATCTACGGCGACTGGACAACCCCTCAACTCAAGCAATGGAAAGATAAGCTATCTGAGTTTGCGATCCAGCCCGTGCAGCAGTTTCCCTATACTAAAGGTAAGAATGCAACAGATGCGGCGCTGATTATTGAAGCAATGGATCTCTTGTATACACAGAACTTTGATGGGTTTTGTATTGTTTCTAGCGATAGTGATTTTACGCCTCTGGCAAATCGAATTCGAGCATCAGGGCTGGTTGTTTATGGCTTTGGTGAACGCATGAAAACTCCAAGAGCCTTTGTTCAAGCTTGCGACAAGTTTACCTATATCGACATTCTGCAACAGACAGAAGCGCTAGCAGTTGCCGCAGTTGCCGAGACAAAAGAAAGTCCGTTACCAAAAGCGAATCAGGCTAAGAGTGGAGCGACAGTTAAGCTCCAACCCACGAATTTAGAAGAGGCGAAGAGCATTCTCCAAGAAGTGTATGAGGTTGCTGCGGAGGATGAGAGCTGGGTGGAGCTAGGCTTATTCGGCAACCGCCTAACGCAGCTTCATCCAGATTTTGATTCTCGTACCTACGGCTGTAAGCAGCTTAAGCAGTTAGTTAAAGTTGTTGACATTTTTGATGTCCAGGAAACTCCAAATAAATCAGTACAGATTAAACTCAAGGCTTAAACTCAAAGTTATAAGACTTGTCCCAAATTTGCTGCGTTACCTACGGATATAGTGTGCGGGTACTATGGATTTCGTGACAAGTTCACTAATTAAGTTGAATTTGGGATTGCGCTTAGCAGCGTTGAGCCATGAAATTTGATATATGAAAATTGCGATCGCCCAACTGAACCCCACTATCGGCGACCTGACGAGCAACGCCCGACAGATTCTGGATGCGGCGCAAACGGCGATCGCTCAGGGAGCGCGGCTGCTGCTGACGACGGAGCTTTCGCTGTGTGGCTATCCGCCCCGCGACCTGCTGATGCAGCCTAGCTTTTTGGCAACGATGGCAGCAACCCTGACGCAGTTGGCGCAAGACCTGCCTGGGGATCTGGCGGTGCTGGTGGGAACGGTGTTGCCTAACCCGGACGCGGTTCACGATGGCGAAAAGCCCTTGTTTAACACGACTGCGCTGCTGCTGGGCGGCACGGTGCAGCGCTACTTTCACAAGCGGCTGCTGCCCACCTACGACGTATTCGACGAAGACCGCTACTTTGAACCGGGCGAGGAGAGCAGCGCCTTCGAGCTAGACGGCGTGTGGATTGGGGTCACCATTTGCGAAGACCTGTGGAACGACGAGAGCTTTTGGGGCAAGCGTCACTACGAGGTGAACCCGATCGCCGAACTCACGCGCCAGGGCGTGGATCTGGTGCTGAACCTGTCGGCATCGCCCTACAGCGTCGGCAAGCAGCACCTGCGGGAAAACATGCTGCGCCACAGTGCCACTCGCTATGGCCAGCCAATTCTCTATGCCAATCAGGTCGGCGGCAACGATGACCTGCTGTTTGACGGATGCAGCTTTGGGCTAAATCGGGCAGGCGAGTTGGTTGTTCGAGCCAAGGCCTTTGAACGCGATCTGGTGTTTGCTGCATTTGACCCGGCGGTGGGTGAACTGATGCCCCTGCCCGATGCCGTTGCGCCCCTGCCCGACTGCGCGGAGGCGGAAATCTGGATGGCGCTGGTGATGGGGGTGCGCGACTACGTTCGCAAGTGCGGCTTTAGCAAAGCGGTGTTGGGACTGAGCGGCGGGATTGATTCGGCCCTGGTGGCGGCGATCGCCACGGCTGCCCTTGGCCCCGAAAACGTCCTCGGCGTGCTGATGCCCTCGCCCTACAGTTCCGACCACTCTGTCACCGACGCGCTGGAGCTGGCAAGAAACCTAGGTATCCAGACCCAAACCATCCCCATTGCGCCCATCATGCAGGGCTTTGATCATGCCCTAGCAGACCTCTTCGCAGGCACCGAGTTTGGCATTGCCGAAGAAAACCTCCAGTCGCGCATTCGCGGCACGCTGCTGATGGCGATTTCCAACAAGTTTGGACATCTGCTGATCTCGACGGGCAACAAGTCGGAAATGGCGGTGGGCTACTGCACCCTCTACGGCGACATGAACGGCGGCCTGGGGGCGATCGCCGATGTACCCAAAACCCGGGTGTATGGCATCTGCCAGTGGCTTAACCAGGAAAAACAGCCCTCCTTTAACTCCTCTCTCTGGTTAAAATCCACAAGGCGACCGGTGATCCCTCCCCACATCCTCAGCAAACCCCCCAGCGCTGAGCTAAAACCCGGCCAGGTCGATCAGGACTCGCTGCCGCCCTACGAGGTGTTAGACGATATTCTGGAGCGGTTTGTAGAGCGCTACGAAGCCCCGGAAGATATCGTAGCAGCGGGTCACGACGCGGCCGTGGTGAACCAGGTGATTCGGCTGGTGATTTGCGCCGAGTTCAAGCGCAAGCAGGCCGCGCCAGGGCTAAAAATTACCGATCGCGCCTTTGGCACGGGTTGGCGGATGCCGATCGCCAGCCGATGGCTGCCAACGGTGCAGCGACCCAGCGTTCCCGCAGCAACGGGCCGCTAGGGGCTGGGAGGTTAACCGCTTTTGCTGGATCAGCTCGCTTTACTAACTGCTCCCCAATTGTCATCCGGCAGCTTGTCAATCAGCTTATGCAGCGGATCAATGCCCGCCCGGATCGGTGGTTGATCCACCGTGATCGTCAGCGAACTTGCGCCATCGGAGAAGGGGTGCTTCTTCAGGTAAATCAGCTTGCCCTCGGCGTTGTAAACCCCGACATCAATCTCCTCCTGGTTCATGGAGGCGGGGGTTTCGTTGCCCACCTCGTCCGATCGCACCTTGGCGGTGTTGATGGTTAGGGTGACATCAAACTTGCCATCGGCGCGGGGGCTGACGGTGGCGGCAGTCACCCGGTTGTCGTAGAGGGTGACGGTCTCGAACAGGTCGGTGATCAGGTATTGGTACTTTTCGGGGGTGACAGCCCGGAGGGCGGCGACCAGATCCGTAGCCGAGGGATAGGGCGGCACGTCCGCATACTGTTTCAGCAGGTTGGCTAGGGCACCATTCACCACATCTTCACCCAGGTAGTCTTGCAGGGCAAACAGGGCTAAGGAGCCTTTTAGATAAGCCAAGTGCTGGGCCTCTGCCTCCACCAGGGGCACATCGGATTTCGACCGATTCTGCAAGTAGCCATCCAGGTTGCGGCGCAGGGCAAACCCCAGTTTTTCGGGGCCATATTCTCAGCCATAGACCTGGTTGGCGGTGTATTCCGGCAGGGCCTCCAGCAGAAATTTGGTACCAGGGGTATCGGATGGGATTAACTGCTGCCCCCACCACTGGTGGGCGGTTTCATGGGCGGCAATGCGGAAGGCCTCGTCTACGCTGGTGGGGTCGTTGTCGTCAAACTTGGCCAGATAACCAAAGCGTTCGCCCCGGGTGATGGTGGCCGGATAGCTGACGGCCTCACCCACGTAGGGCACTTCCACTAGGCGCAGGGTTGTGTGGGGGAAGGGGCCGAAGTTTTGCGTGGCGTAGTCCAGGGTGTTTTTCATACCCCGCGCCATGCGTTCCAGGTTGCGATCGTGCCCTGGGTGGTAGTACAGCTCAAGCTGTACGTCCTGCCACTGATCCTTGAGCACCTCGTACCGCCCTGACAGGATGGGCACCACCGGAAGAATGGGCTCTTGGCTCTGGTACTGGAAGTAGTGGCGGTTTCCCTCTACCCAGTCTCGCCGGAGTTCGCCGGAGGTAATGGCGATTTGGTCGGCGCTGGTGCTGAGGGTGGCGGAGAACTGGGCCAAGTCAGCATCCCCAGCCGGAGTTAGGGGGGTGTATTGGGTCTGTCTGGCGGCTTCGGCGGTTGGATCGAGGGGGGGCAGGCCTGCCTGTTCGCGCTTCTGCTCGTTCTTAAGCCGGGGCCGCTGGAAGAAGCCGACCATGGGCATAAAGTCAACGCTTCTGAAATTCAATCCATTCTCGAAATGGCTTGCGAAATTCTTAATGCCTGCTCTTGCCACCGCTGGGCCGGGCTTTTTCAGCAAGTCAAAGCTAACTTCGGCAGTAGCCCCCGGTTGTAGGGGAGCCGCCAGCGCAAACTCGTAGGCTTGCACCACGGGATGTTCCGCAGTGGCGGTGGCAGCGCTACCGTTGACCGTCAGTTGATTGACCTGAATGTCTTTGGCCAGGTTCAGCAGAATGGTGTCAATGGGCTGCTGGGTCTTGTTTTCTAGGGTATAGGTACCCTTGACGGCAAAGCGGCCATCGGCCTCGGGGTATAGATCCCCCTGCCAATCCACAGCGGTGATCTTGGGCTGGGCATCGATTAGGCGACCGTAGGCTTGTTCGTAGGCAATCACCTGGGCTTCCACTTGGGCGCGGCTGGGGGCCGGGTTGAGCAGGTGGGTGTTATAGAAAATCCAGCCACCCAGGAGAATCGCAGCTAGGGCACTGAGGCCCATGACGGTCTGCATGGGGCGGGTGAAGCGTTGGCGGGCAATGCGCCAGCGTTGTTTGGGTTGAGTATCCACGCCGCGCACCCAGAACAGGGCGGAAACACAAAGGAGCAGAAGGGCGATCGCCAACCAATAGCCCTGATACCAGCGGACTGGCTCCAGCATTCCGCCATAGCCACTAATCGGGCTGTAGTAGGCATCGGGTTTGTAGCCGTACTGGAGCAACCGCGCCGACCGAAACAGCGCATCTCCCTGGGCAAACACAATCACCAGGGCGGCAGACAGCAGATAGCCCAGAAACTTCTGGTTCACCAGCACCTGAATCGTGATCGCCAGGATGCTGATCAACAGCAAATCCACCAGCACGAGGGTAAAGAACCCAATGGCGTAAACCCCCAGTTCGTAGTGGGTGTATTGCTGTAGGGTTTGGGCCAGAAGTCCGCCGAGCGTCAGCAGCACCAGCACCAGGGCCAGAATCAGCACCAGGGCCAGGAGCTTACCCAGCACCACAGCCCAACTGCGCACGGGCAGCAGGTCGGTGAGGGGGTCTACCTTCACCTCCCGCTCCCGCCAGACCAGATCCCCGGCCAGGAAAATAATCAACAGCGGGGCCAGGAATTTCACCAGCAAGGATGCCATGTCCAAGATGAAGGCTGTGGCGGGCAGGGCAGGAGCACCAAAATTATCCCGAATAGACGTGCCGACTAGCACCATCAACACCAGCACGCTAATACTTAAAATCGCCAGCACCAGCGGATTCCAGATCAATCGCTTGAGTTCCATTTGGACGATGCGCCAGACATGGTTTGCCTGGGCACCGGGGCCGTAGTGGCGGTGAGCAGTGGGGAGGGTCGCCAATTCAGACCGGACGGGGACCGCCTCTGCTGGGCGTTCCTGCGGCGGGGTGGTTTTCCAAACCAGGAACCGCCGTTCTAGCCAGTCTAGGAATTGCTCCAGTCGGGGGCGGGCCGTGGCCATGCCTGCAAAGCTAAAGCGTCGCCAAATCCAGGCAAAAAAGGCTGCGCTCAGCCCCAGATAGATCAACCGCGACAGCCAGATGGCCGGGGCAAAGGGCACCGATAAGGTATTTTGCTCAATCTTGGTCCAAAACCGGACAGCGTAGTCTACGGAGCCATTCCCAAAGGGATTCGCCAGAACATTGAAGAACGCATCCAAGTTAAGAACAGAGAAGATGAAGGCAACAACGCTGTAGGCAAAATACAGTCCGACAATGCTCAGGTAGCTGGTCAGGGTGCGGCGGGTAAGTAATCCCAGGGCAAAGCTAAACAGACCAAAAATCAGGATATTGGGAATGACCAGATAGAGGTAGGGCTGGACATAGCTGAGGAGATTGAAGGGGCCGATGCGTTGAGGAGCCATCCAGGGCAAAATTGACCCCAGCCAAAGTCCTAACCCCAGCCCTGAAAACGTGATCAGGCTGATCAAAAAACTGGCGATCAGAGCTAATTTATGAAGCAAATCTTAAGAAGCCTGAAACTCTTGGCATGTGTGGCTTTGAGGTCATGTTTGCCCAGGAAAAGCGGTTTCTCGGAAATCCTTGATTAACAAGGCTTTCAGGCTCCTTTACAAATTAGCTCTCAGTCGCCCTGCCGCAAACTGCCACTCCTTCAGGGGCGAGGTAAACAGCAGCCCATCCATGTTGGCGGTGAAGTCCTTAGTGGCGCGATCGGCAAAGATGCCCGCTACCACAATTGCCAAAGGAATCCCGGCCAGAAAGCCCACGGTACTCATAATGGCCAGGGGGGCATTGGCGTAGGGAATCATCTCCCCCGGTCGGGTGGCAGTACCCGCGGCTTGCCTGAGCAATGGAAAGAACAGGACATCGCTGCCGTTGATATGCATCACCAGCGGTCCTAAAACCAAGAAAAAGCCAAAGCCCAGCAGCAAACTCCGGGTTCGCAGGCTGTCTTGCAGCTCAAACCGGACGATCTCCCAGACGGGTTGCCAGGGGGAAATGGGTGGATGGGTGGATGGGGTCGAGGATGATTGCGTAGCCATGTTCGGAGAAAAAAGGATGTTCGTAGGGGAGCGATATCCCAGGGGCCTTTAAGGACTCTGGGATCTGGGGACATACGATCAACTGCTACTACTGCTGGGCTGGGGCAGTTTGGGAATGAGCCAAGCCAGGAACTGATCTTGAGACCGGGTTTGTACCAAGACTTTCCCTGGCTCAGTGAGATCCACCACAAAGCCTTCGCCGCTGAAAAGAAAGCTTTTCATGCCGCCGACGGAGCGGGTTTTGAAGGGCATGGATTCGCTCAGGGCCACCAAGTGCCCCGTATCCAGGGTGAAGGATTGTCCAGGGGCCAAGGTCATTTCGTGGATCGCCCCGTAGGAAGCCACCACCACCTGCCCCTGCCCCTCGGCCCGCAGCATAAATAACCCGCCCCCCGTGCCAAAGAAGGACTTGGAGCCGCCCCACGTGGTATCCAGGGTAATGCCCATATCCGAGGCCACGTAGGCCCCCGACTGGATCAGCATCGGCTCAGAAAGGGTCAGCACGTTCAAATCCCCCGGTAGAGAAGGGGCCACCCACACCTCGCCGCCCTGGGCTGGGGCGGTGTAGATGTTCTGAAAAAAGCTTTCTCCCCCCAAAAAAGACCGCTTTAGGGCTTGCATAAAGCCGCCGGTTTTGGTCTCTAGCGTTGTCCCGGTAGACATCCCCACCATCGATGCGGCTTCCACCCGCACCTGTTCGCCGCCTCGTAGCTGGAGGCGACCAAGGGTAAAGGCGGGCTGATACATCAATTCAACTTGCATGGTGAATCATTCCTAAGCTGAATGGGCGACTGCGATCATGGCTGGATTATCGGAATCAGTAGAATAAGAAACATCAACGTCGATGCATGGAGCGCTTTGATCATGGGTCAAGCTGTCTCATTCCCCTCCAGCTATATGACCTTCGAGGACTATCTGGCTTACGACGACGGCACCGACACTCGCTATGAACTGGTGAATGGAGTGCTGGTGGAAATGCCGCCCGAAAGTGATGAAAATCTTGGGATTGCCAGAAAGTTGCTGTTGGAGTTGATCAAACATATACCGGCGGATCGTGTGGTCTGGGGGACTGAGATAGAAGTCACTGGCAAACGGGCAACTGGGCGGATTCCAGATTTGCTGGTTCATTCCGAAGAATCAAAAGCTGCTATTGCAGGCGCTCCTCGTGCTACTCTGACCCGCGATATGCCACCCCCAGCGCTGGTGATAGAAGTGGTCAGCCCTGGACAGGCCAACCGGGAACGGGACTACCGCTATAAACACACTGAGTATGCGGCGCGGGGCATTGCCGAATACTGGATTGTGGACCCAGAAACGCGGCAGGTAACCCTCTGCCGCTGGGTCAGCGGTCAATACGAAGACCAGGTCTACAGCGGTGACGAAAGGATTGAGTCCACGGTAGTGCCTGAATTTGGGTTAACCCCCGCCGAGATTTTTGCATAGCTCGCTTACTTTTATAGTCCGCTTACCAGTTGTGTCGGCTGAATGGATTCAGACCCTGGGGACTTAGGGGATGGCCCCGTTGCTAGACTGCAACGCCGGGATCTCCTTCATCACACAGAAGTAGACATCTTCTAGGTCTGGTTCGACCGCCTCAAACCCAGCACCAGGATCCGACTCGCTATAAATTCGGGCAATGATGTCGCCCATGAAAAAGCGGGTAGAGAGCACCCGGTACTTCTCTTCGTAGGTGGGTAGTTCATCCCGGCGCAGCTTAATGCGCCAGACCTTACCCGCCAGTTGTTGCATCAGGCCGATGGGTTGCCCGGTGAGGCGGATCTGGCCGGCAATCAGCACCGCCATCTGGGGACAGAGTTCGCTTACATCTTCCACAATGTGGGTGGAGAGGATGATCGCTGCCCGTTCTGAGATTTCGCTGAGCAGGTTGAGAAAGCGCACCCGCTCGGCGGGGTCGAGGCCCGCAGTGGGTTCATCCACAATCACCAGGCGGGGGTCGCCTACCAGGGCCTGGGCAATGCCAAACCGCTGCCGCATACCGCCCGAAAAACCGCTGACGGCGCGATCGCGGGCATCTTACAAATTCACCTGGTGCAGCAGGTGCTTCACCAATTCCTTCCGCTCCTTGCCGTTGGTGATGCCCTTCAACGCGGCAAAATGATCCAACAGCTTCTCGGCAGACACGCCGGGATAGACGCCAAAGCTTTGGGGCAGATAGCCCAGTACCTGACGCACTTTCACCTTTTCTTCTAGGACGTTGATATCGCCCCACTGAATGGTGCCCTCGCTGGCTTCCTGGAGGGTGGCAATGGTACGCATTAGGCTGGATTTGCCGGCTCCATTGGGGCCTAGCAGGCCAAACATGCCCATTGGAATATCGAGATTGACTCCTTTCAGGGCTTTGTAACCGTTAGGATAGGTTTTTGTAAGGTTACGAATTTGGATTGATTCACGCTCTAAGCTCGGAAACATTTGCTGAAAAGCTAAACTCTCGATTTGCTAAAAGCTGTATTCCAATTTAATTTAAGAGCTAGTTTGTAAAGGAGCCTGAAAGCCTCGTTAATCAAGGATTTCCGAGAAACCGCTTTTCCTGGGCAAGCATGACCTCAAAGCCACACATGCCAAGAGTTTCAGGCTTCTTAAGATTTGCTTCACAAATTAGCTCTAAGTGAGAGCAAAAATAAGTAACTACAGGAAAACTTAAAGCCGAAACACTTAGGATGGTTCCGCAAAGCACTTTATATACTTTTGCCCATAGCCTAATCACCGGCATTGTGTATAGACGTGCATGTTGCTTTGCATCGGGAGTTTGAGATTGATCTTGCAATATGAATAAGTTATTGGTTTCGTTTTTAGGAGTTGTGGCAGGACTTGCCATAGGAGCGATCGCCGCGTTGTCTCTATCGATGCGGCAAGTTGCCCGCGTGCCAGATTGGTACACGACCGAAGCGCCAACCGAAATATCAAGTTCTAGCCCAACTCTGCCCTCCTCGCAACTTCTCGAGAGGCTTGCCACTTCCAGCGCACCAGTCGAACTCAATAGCCAGCAGGTTAACCAACTGGTGGCGGAGGCGATCGCCCGATCTTCCGAAGGTCAGGCGCTATTGCAAAACGGCTTTAGCACCACTATCGAGGATGGGCAGATCAAAGGCGGCGTGGTGGTGAACCTGTCGGAACTGCCCACCGACGGCTTGACGGAGCAGGAGCGGGCGGCGCTAGATCGCGTGCTGGCCTTTGTTCCGGCGCTGGGGCGGCGCGGCGTGTATCTCGGCATCGAGGGCAACCCGAC
Organism: Thermoleptolyngbya sichuanensis A183; assembly: GCF_013177315.1. Taxonomy (NCBI): domain Bacteria; kingdom Bacillati; phylum Cyanobacteriota; class Cyanophyceae; order Oculatellales; family Oculatellaceae; genus Thermoleptolyngbya; species Thermoleptolyngbya sichuanensis. The sequence continues at coordinate 964,452 of NZ_CP053661.1, forward strand.
GGTGCGAAACGGCAAGCTGCAATTTGACGAAAACATGACCGTGAAAGTTGGCAACCTGAGCCTGCCCGCGTCAGTCGTGGCCAGCCAGCTTGGGCTATCGCTAACCGAGTTGGAAGCTCGGATTAATGCTGAACTCGAAGCGCGGGGGATAGACCTGCGGGATGTGCGCGTGGAGGGCGATCGCCTAGTTATCAACAGTCAGTAACGTCTGTAAGGCTGAATCGGGAACGCTAGAGATTGTGTATGCAAAACTCAAGTGCACCGATAGCTTCGCCGCGATGTGATGAATACCGCCAGAAATACTGTATGATTGTGTATATGCAACTCAAGTGCACCGATAGCTTGTAGACAAAGTGTATGGGACGAAAATCTCAAGCAGGATTACGAGCCGGACAAAACGTTCGTAAACTGGCGCTAAAGCGTCGAGTCAAGGCAATTTTTCTCTTTGTGATGGCAGGTTTGGCGATTGCCTCGACGATTAGCTTGCACCAGGTATCTCTTCAACTCTCGCAACTCACAACTGGAACAGCAACATCAAATCAATCCTCTCAATCTCTGCAATTTTCACTATATCTATCTGGTGGGGCGATTGCGCTTGGGGCTGCTTTTGGCGGGCTGTACTTGTGGAAGCGAGCAGGGCACGCCGATCAGGGTGCTCAGGCTGAAGAGGCGATTGCCAAACTGCTGAACCCTTTGATTGCTGAGGGCTGGCAGATTGAGTATGGCTTGTGGCTGGGCAAGGGACTGGGGGACGCTGATGTAGTTTGCCTTTCTCCGCGACAGCAGGCCTTCGTGATTGATGTGAAATCGCACCGAGGGACGGTCGTGACAGATGGTGTGCGGTTGCTGCGAGAATTTGGAGCAGAGAAAAAGCCGTTTGAGAAGGATTTTTTGCGACAGGTGAAGCTGCAAGCCGTCCAGGTAAAGTCGCAAAAGAACTGGTCATTCTTCGTGACCCCGATTCTGGCATTTTCTACGGCCAAGGTCGCGCTGCCGAGTGACGAGAAGATTGAGGGCGTGTATGTAGTCGAGGCTCAGCGGTTGGTCGATTTGCTGCGATCGCTCGTAGCCCCCACCCCTCCAGAATAGCGCTGTAGAATCGAGGCATTCCTCCCCAAAGCGCCTTGCCATGTCGCAGTTTCCAATCTTCTATTCCGACGTGTTTTTGCAGCATGACACGGGTTCCTACCATCCCGAAAACGCCGGACGGTTGCGGGCGGTGGTGGCGGCGCTGCGGCAGGTGCCTTGGGCCGATCGGCTCGATTGGCGATCGCCCACGCCTGTAGATGCTCAGGGCGATCGCCTGAGGGCAGCGCTCTACGCAGTGCATCCCCCCGACTATGTGGCGGCGGTGGAATATGTCGCTACCCACGGCGGCGGGCAGGTCGATCCGGATACGGTCGTGTCGCCGGACAGCTACGAGGCGGCGCTGCTGGCGGTGAGCGCATGGCTGGATGCAGTGGACACGGTGCTGCAAACGGGGCGGCCAGCCTTTGCCTTGGTGCGCCCGCCGGGACATCATGCGCTGCCCAGGCGGGGTATGGGGTTTTGCCTGTTTTCCAATGTGGCGATCGCCGCTCAGTATGCGCTCCGGCAGCCGGGGATAGAGCGCGTCGGCATCTTGGACTGGGACGTGCATCACGGCAACGGCACCGAGGCGATTGTGGAATCTGACCCGCGCATTGCGTTTTGCTCGCTGCACGAATATCCGCAGTATCCGGGCACGGGCGCGGCGGGCGATCGCGGCCCGCATGACACCGTGCGAAATTTTCCTATGCAGGCCGGCAGCACCTTAGCAGACTATGAGCCGCTGTTTGCGCGAGAAATTGTGCCCTTTTTCCAGGCGTTTCGCCCCGATCTGCTGCTGATCAGCGCAGGCTACGATGCAACCCGTGCCGACCCACTGGCGCGAATTTGCCTGAACCCTTCCGATTACGGGATTTTCACGCGCTATTGTCTGAAAATCACGCCGCACCTTGCCTTTGGGCTAGAGGGCGGCTATGACTACACCGCGCTGGCAGAGTCCGTTATTGCCACGATTGAACCCTGCCTGGAGCCTGCCAGCATCAGGAGTTAGCCCAAAAACCATCATTTGGATACACACGCCGCTGGGGTCTTTTTCCTATGATGTAAGACGGCTTAATCGGCCTGACCCCTGCTCCTGCATCCCGAACCCTTTATGCTGCTTGAACCTGCCCTATCTAATGCCTCAGAACAGCCGGGAGATTCCCTGGTGATTCAGTCCAACGCAACGACGCTGCACCGCACGGTGCGTCCGGTGGGCGTGTATATGATGCGGGGGCTGGCGCTGCATGAGGGCAGGCTGCTGACGCTAGACGCAGTGCGGGGGTATCTGGTGGCGATCGCCCCCGACAGCGACAGCACGACGATTCTCAACTCCAAACACACCGAGCAATTTCTGGATGGCAGCGGACTGGCGATCGCCGGAGACACGCTCTGGTTCACGCGGGAAAACAGGGTCTATCGCTGCCCCCTCACGGATCTGTCCGGCGATACGCTCACTCCAGACGAGTTTGCAACGCTGCCCTACCCGGCAGATGGCGTGGCGGTCTACGGCAGTGCGGTTTACGTCACTTGCCAGAAAGCGGGCGCAATTTTGATCTACGACGCAGAAACTCAGCGCGAGATTACTCGCTTTGCCGCGCCTGGTGTGGGCATTGAAAATCTCACCTTTCGGGGGGAAGAACTGTGGCTGTGCGATCGCCTGGAGCGCACGGTCTACTGTATGGATCGGGCAACGGGCGAATTGCGATTCAGCCTGCTGACCCCCTTCGATAGCCCCAGCGGGCTGGCGTTTTATCCCGATCCCGCAACAGGCGACGAGGTGCTGTATGTCGTCTATTCCTTTGAGGAAGCCTACATTCGAGACGACCCCAATAATCCTGAACTGCCCTATGAGCTAACCTTCCGCGATCGCACCTTTCTCCATCCGCTCTATTTCCGCTACGACCCGCAGCAGCACTACACGCTCTCCAACGGGTTTCTGGTAGAAATGATCTACGCAGAGGAGATTTCCCCACTGGATGCGGTGCAGCTAAACAGTCTAGAGTGGCGGATTGCTCTGCCTGCGGAAACGGCTCGCCAACGGCTGCGACAGGTGGAGCCGATCGGCATCCCGTTTACCGAAGAACTGCAAGACGGACAGCGGGTTGCAGTGTTCAAGTTTGACCAACTCCGGCCCCACGAAAGCCATATCTTTGGCTGGAAGGCGCTGCTGGAGGTGCGCGGCATCAAGTACCAGTTCACCTACGACGACGTAGAGAAAATCCCGCCGCTGTCGCTGGAGTTTCAGTCGCGCTATCTGGTCGATGACGACGATTTGGCAATGGATACGCCCGCGATCCGGGCCGCCGCCCGCGAGTCCATTGGCACAGAAACCAACCTGCTCCGCAAAATTCTGAAAATTCGCAACTACGTCTACGATCGCCTCTCCTACAGCATCAAGCCCCATATCGACACGCCAGATGTGGCGCTGGAGCGGGGCACGGGGTCTTGTGGGGAGTATGTCGGCATCTTGCTGGCGCTGGCTCGGCTGAATGGCATTGCCTGCCGCACCGTGGGCCGCTACAAGTGTCCACCCTACGCCGATCGCCAGCGGTATCCCCTGGAGCCGGAGTTTAACCACGTCTGGATTGAGTTTTACATTCCCGGTTTTGGCTGGCTGCCGATGGAGTCGAATGTGGACGATGTGGTGGACGGCGGCCCCTACCCCACGCGCTTTTTCATGGGTCTGCCCTGGTTCCATGCCGAAATGGCTAAGGGCATTTCGTTTGAAAACATCAAAACGCCAACCAGCGATGTGGACGTGTCCATTGGAGATTTGGCCATCAACCATGTCCGGTTCACGATTTTGGAGGAGCTACCGCCGCTTTAGCCCCGCCTTACCGCTTGCCAAAATAGGTCTTGAACACTTCATGAGCTACGGGCAGCGCCGCCACGCCGCCGTAGCCGCCGTTTTCGATGACGACGGCGATTGCAATCTGCGGATCGCTCACCGGCCCATAGCCCACGTACATGGCGTTGGGCTTGCGACCAGGGCCGACTTCCGACGTGCCCGTTTTGCCTGCCGTCAGGGGGATGGAGCCATCGGCCAGGCGGCGAGCCGTGCCCTTTTGCACCGTGGCCACCAGTCCTTCCTGAATGGCTTTGATGGTTTCGGGTTTGAGGCCGGCTGACACGGGCTGCACGTCGGGGCGGTTGGTTTGGGAAGCGAGGAGATGGGGCTGGACGCGCTTGCCGCCGTTGGCGATCGCCGCCGTCATCACCGCCAACTCCAGCGGGGTCGCCTGTACCAGCCCTTGGCCGATTGACATGCTAATCGTGTCGCCTAGATACCAGGGTTCGTTGTATAGCGCTTCTTTCTCATCGGGCGTGGGCATCATGCCAATGCTGGCCCCCTCCAGACCCAGGTGTGGCGTTTCGATGCCAATGCCCAGCGCCTGGCCCCAGCGGGCGATCGCCTCTGGCCCCACCGACATGCCAACGCGAAAGAAAAAGGTGTTGCTGCTGTAGGCCAAGGCATCGCGGAAGCCGATCGCTCCAAACCCGCGACGGCTGCTTTCCCAAAACTGATGCCCGCCCACGCTGAGAAACGCCGACGTGCCCACCCGCGCCTGGGGCGAAAACTTGCCCGTCTCCATCCCCGCAGCCGCCGTCACAATCTTGAACGTGCTGCCCGGTGGATATCCCTGGAGGGCCCGATTGAGAAACGGCTGGTCGCCTTTTTGAAGCTGCTGCCACTCTGCTTCCGTTACGTTGCGGGTAAACATATTGGGGTCAAACGCCGGTGAACTCGCCAACGCCAGCACCTCACCCGTTTTCACATGCAGCACCACCGCTGCGCCGCGCCGCCCGCCCAGCGCCTTTTCTGCCGTTCGCTGCAATTCCAGATCCAGCGTCAACTGGACGGGTTCGCCGCTAATTGAAGGCTGTTCGCCCAGCAAGCGAGATTCCTGACCGCGTGCGTCCACTTCTATCAGCCGCCCGCCCCACTTGCCTTCTAGCTGCGCGTTGGCCAGCCGCTCGACCCCCATCTTGCCCACAATCATGCCGCTGGGATAATCGGGATTGCGGGCCATGTCCTCTTCAGTGGCTTCGCCGATGTAGCCCAGCACATGGGATGCAAGCGACCCGTTGGGATACCGGCGGCTTGATCCGGTGAGAATTTCCACCCCTGGCCAGCGGGGCAACTGTTCGGCCACGGCCACAAACGTGGTTGGCGAAAGCTGATTGCCAACGCGCACGGGCAGCAGAGAGGTATAGCCCGCCCTTTCCAGGCGACCAAGAATTTCCTTTGGGCTAACGCCAATCATCGGCGACAGGTGAACGGCAATTTCCTGCCATTCTCTGGGCGAGTGCTGCCGGGGCCAGAGGTAGACATAGCGGGAAATCTGGCTGGTGGCCAGGAGCTTGCCGTGGCGATCGCTCACGGTTCCCCGGTCGGCCACTAGGGGAATGCGGCGCACCCGATTTTGCTCTGCCAGTTCCCGATTGTGGGCCCCTTCAAAGATTTGCAGTTCGGACAGGCGATAGACAAACGCCCCCATAGCGCCTGTAATCAGCAGCATCAGCACGACAGCGCGATAGACCAGCGGATTTTGCCCACTCGTGGGGTGAACGAGAGACGTGCGGGCAGGAGATTGGCGATAGAAGGTGTAGGTCTTGCCAGCCATAAAGCAGCTTGTCTACAGCAGGTTTCACGAACTAGGGCCGCATTCCCACCTTACCGAACTCCTTCCGCCTGAGGAAAGGGGTAAGGATGAACTGTTCATCGGGCCATAGCGGGTTTGATCAATTTCTGAATTAACCACTAAGGTAGTAATCTTTCTCGTTTCTACAGGACTTTTACAGGGCCCTCCGTGCAATTTTAGAGAAATTGCCACATTGCTGGCAGGTTGCCCCATTCAGGCTATTTTTAAACATTTCTGACAGGACTTACGGAGTTGGACAATCTCTCGCGGGTGCAGCCCGCGAGAGATTGTCCGAAGTTCAGAGAAATTATCGCAAGTGCATCAATCCTATCTGAAATTATTTCTTGAAATGTTTGGATGAACAGTTGCATCGGCAACAATGACTAGCGTTCTTGGGGCAATTCGTTGCTCTGTCCTCAAGTATTTTTCTATCCATGTCATAGGTAGAACCTGCGCAGTTGGAGGTTTTCTCGCAGTCCGCATCTACGAGAAGTCCTCCGAAATCCAGAAAACTGATCGCAGGTGTGTAGGTTCTGATGGGGTTGCTTTGAGTTGCGTGGCACTTGAGCGCGTAGGATGCAGTCTAAGTCTATGATGAGGACGGCAAACGAGGACGGCACGCAGCGCAGGAGCAAGTAGGAAACCCATGCAGAAGCTTTCGGACGATCAGCTTGCGGCAATTAATCGGCTGGTGGTGGACTGTGGCAGGCGATCGCTCGATCTGGCGGCAGGGTCGTTCAAGGTCTACGAAAAAGGGCTGGATGACTACGTGACCGACGTGGATCGGGCGCTGGATGCTCAGCTTGCGGGCGGGCTGACGGCGTTGTTTCCTGCTGATGGGGTGATTTCCGAGGAAAACGCCGCCTCGCGTCGGCAATTCTCGCAGCAAGCTGGCCGCCTGTGGCTGGTCGATCCGCTGGATGGCACAGAAGACTTTATCCACGGCAAGCCGCATTATTCCGTCATGGTGGGAGTGCTGGAGCAGGGACGGCCAACAGCGGGCTGGATCTATGCGCCTGTGTTTGATCAACTGTATTTTGGGGGTGAGGAACTGGGGCTATTTGGGCAGGCGGGCGCAGGGGAGGTGGTTCCGCTCATGCCGACCCAGCCAGAGCTGACGGGCGATCGCCTCCCAGTTCTAATCGGTACCAAAGATGCCCGTCGATACGGTGAATCCATTCTGCGCCATATTCCCCAGGCTCAGTTTGGCTTTATCGGCAGCTTTGGGCTAAAGGTGCTGGAGGTGATTCAGGGTCGCGCCGCACTCTATATTTACCTCAACCGCCGGGTCAAACTATGGGATACGGTCGGGCCGCTGGCATTGGCCCGGGCGGCCGGGCTGGTGTGTTGCGATCTGGACGGCAAACCCATCGGGTTTGATACAGCCGCCCTCGACCCCGACACGCTGACCCATCAGCAGCCGATTCTAGTGGGCTGGCCACCCTCTTTCGATCCGCTGCTGCCACTGCTGCAACGGGCGATCGCCGACGTGGACTGATCGCCATAACAGCGCCATGACAATGCCAGGATAGCGCCATGATACGCTAGACTTAACCATCTGGCTCTACTAATGACGTTCACCTGCACTTTTGAAAGGCTTTCAGACTCCGCAGGCGGCTGCTAATTTTGCTAGTCGCCTGGGTATTCTAACCTTGGCAAGTGGCTCCCCGTGCTTGACTACTATGCGTCTCGCCAGACTGTTTCTCTTCGCGCCAATAACTTTCGCGCAAAACAGCCCCTGGAGGGACTCTCGACTTCTTATCCAGGGCGTTCTTCATGCAAACCACCGCCTTTAGTGAATTGTTCCCGCTCTTCAGTTCCGCCAGTCCAGAAACCCTGGAGTGGCTCTTATCGATTGCGGTTGAGCATGAGTATCCCGCTGGCCGCGCCGTGCTAATGGAAGATGCCTGGGGAAATGCGGTCTATTTCGTCGAGTCGGGTTGGGTAAAAGTGCGCCGTCACTCTGGCGAAGAAGTGGTCACGCTGGCGATTTTGGGGCGCGGTGATTTCTTTGGGGAGATGGCGATTTTGGACGAGTCTCCTCGCTCGACGGATGTGGTGGCGCTGTCGCCTGTAAAGCTGCTTAGCATTTCCGCCCAGCGCTTTATCCAGACGCTGTTCAAAGATTCGCAACTGCATCACAAGATGCTGCAACTGATGGTGCGGCGCTTGCGACAGACCAATTTTCGCTTCCAGATTCAGCACCGCGCTCCGGCGATCAAGCTGGCTAATACGCTGGTGCTGCTGGGTGAAAACTACGGGAAGTCAACGCCCCACGGCACGGAGATTTTCAACGTGCCGATCAAAGACCTGGCAGATGTTACAGACATCAATCCAGATGATGCAGCCAAGATCATGGAAAAACTGGACAGCAAGGGCTGGATCAAGATTGACGCGGCTGGGCAGACCATGCGCCTGCTGAATATGCGTCAACTGGCTCACCTGGCTGGCAAGATTTAGCGGCGTAGCGATGCTCCGGAGTTAAGTCTCAAGCTCCTCTGCCTTGCGCTGCTGCAATTTCAGACTAATAACTTCGGGTTTAGGACTTACGCAGTTGGAGGATTTCTCGCGGACGCAGCCTGCGAGAAATCCTCCAAGTCCAGAAAACTTATCACAAGTGCGTAAGTCTTGAGGTTATTTCTGGGTTGGGGGTTGGGGGCTGGATTTGCCCTTGGGAGTCACGTAGTATTGCTTGGCCACGTAGTCAAAGAATTCATAGTATTGCGAGAACTGGTCGCTGGGCGATCGCCCCTGCCAGAAATACACCACGCCCTCTTCCGTCAGCGTCAGTGTCATCAGGCTGACGGTGCTGCCGATTTCTACGCGCAACTGTCCGCGCAATCCCTGGCGCGTCGTAAAGTTGGGCGCAGCTAGCACGCTCCGCCGCACCTGCTCAGACGAATCCCCCGGCGTAGACGAGATATGGCTCGCCCAGCCAAGAATTTCCACATCCGGGCTGTAGGGGTTGCGAAATCGCCGCCCATCCTGGCTGTCTGGCAGGGGCGCAGGCATCCAGTTGTCGGGATAGGGAAACTCAAACCCGTAGTTGGGGTTCTGATAAATCTTCCAGGTTCGCCGTTCGCTAACCGCTGGCTGAGAACAACTGCTGACCAGTCCGACGCTCAGACTGAGCAACAGGCTGGCTGCCATTTGACGCGAAGACGACCCAGCCCTGGTTGCAGAAGGCTGAGGGCGATCGCCCCATCCCCGGTTGATGAATCGAGATGTAACGCCATTTGTAAACTTGTGTAACAATGCTGCCGTCATAGCGGTCTTCCGTCTTGACAGCACTTGAACCAAGCCTCTATTCTTAAACGACATACCCGGGTATCAATCGCGAAATCAATATGCAAGACAAGAGTAAACTCACCCTGTATGTTCCACGAGAGCTTCACCGCAAGCTGAAAATCAAAGCAGCGGTAGATGACGAAGCGATGTCAAGCATTGTGGAACGTGCGATTGTCTTCTACCTGACTCATCCGCACGTCGTCGATGAAGTAGAAGCGTCTCTCGGATCTGTGTCTCATGGGCAGACTCATCGAGTATACAACTGTCCTGGGTGTGAGAGTTCCTATGTGATCCGCGAGGGTGAGCTAGTTTCTTTGGCGAGTCACGCTGGAGTCGTGCAGGATGATGGCGAGTTAGTCGATCGCGTTTCTATGACTCCGTCTCCTGAGCCTGTTGCCGAAGGGTTTGATCGACCGGGTGAAGAGAGTTTGGTTCCTTGCTAGTTGGGTTGTATTGTCTGACGGGTTCGTAGGCGGTTGAAAATGGGCTTCGAGAGCAGTTTCTGGAAGCTTACAGGTTCGCATTCACTGGGGTCGGGCATCTATCAGGTCATTCAGGTTACATAGGGGCTGCTGATCTGCGGTTCGGCGATTGCATCACAATCGGTTTGCGGGTGTCCTCCACTGTCCATAGCAGGTTGACGACATGAGAGAAGAGCTAAACGTTTTAGTTCAAGCACAGTATCCTCTAATCTATCTCGTGACCTCTGAGGAAGAGCGGGCAGAGCAGACCATCGCGGCGATCGCCCAGATGAAGCCCCTGCGAAGAGTCTTTGTCTGGACAGTTACCCACGGCATTGTGGAGTTTGGACAGCCGCGCAACATCACCCAGCACAATACCGTTTCTCCCGAAGCCGCAATCGAGTGGGTCATTCGCCAGCGAGAGCCAGGGATCTTTGTGTTTAAGGATCTGCACCCCTTCATCGACTCGCCTGCGGTAACCCGGTGGCTGAGAGATGCGATCGCCAGCTTCAAGGACACTCAGAAAACTATCCTGCTCATGTCCCCTGTTCAAAACATTCCGATTGAGCTGGAGAAAGAGGTCGCTGTTTTAGACTTCCCGCTCCCCGACATGGCAGAGCTGAACCAAGTCCTGACGCATCAGTTGGATCAGTCCCGCCCTGCTCGACGCATCACCACTGAAACCCGCGAGAAGCTGCTGAAGGCTGCTCTGGGACTCACACGCGACGAAGCGGAGAAGGTCTATCGCAAGGCCCAAGTTGCCGCTGGCAAGCTGACCGAATCCGAGGTGGAAGTCGTCCTCTCAGAGAAGAAGCAGCTCATCCGCCGCAACGGCATTCTGGAATATCTCGAAGAAGACAGCACCATTGACTCGGTGGGCGGTCTGGAAGAACTCAAGTCCTGGTTGCGCCAGCGCTCGAACGCCTTTACGGAGCGAGCGCGAGAGTATGGACTGCCTCAGCCCAAGGGGATGCTGATTTTGGGCGTACCTGGTTGCGGTAAGTCGCTGATTGCCAAGACCACTTCTCGCCTGTGGGGACTGCCGCTGCTGCGTCTGGACATGGGTCGCGTTTATGACGGGTCTATGGTGGGGCGATCGGAGGCCAACCTGCGGAGTGCCCTAAAAACCGCCGAGTCTATCTCTCCCGCCATTCTGTTTATCGACGAGCTAGACAAGTCCTTTGCGGGGAGCGCGGGGTCTGCCGATTCCGACGGCGGCACCTCCAGCCGTATTTTTGGAACCTTCTTAACCTGGATGCAGGAGAAGACTTCGCCTGTGTTTGTGATGGCAACGGCCAACCGAGTCGATCGGCTACCGGGTGAGTTTCTTCGCAAGGGTCGCTTTGACGAAATCTTTTTCGTCGATTTGCCCACGGCTGAGGAACGTAAGGACATCTTCCGCATCCACCTCTCCAAGCGGCGAAACGACATCTCCCGGTTTGACTTGGAGCAGTTGGCCAAGATTTCTGAAACCGAAGCAAGTGTCTCGATTACCGACCCCAATACGGGCGCGAGCCGTTCGGTCAACGTTGTGTGTGGATTCTCTGGTGCAGAGATTGAGCAGGCGGTCGTGGCTGCGATGTACGAAGCCTTTGCTCAAGATCGAGAGTTCACTCAACTGGATATTATTGCTGCCGTCAAATCGACGCTTCCGCTGTCGAAGACGATGGCTGAGCAGGTAGTCGCCCTGCGGGAATGGGCGAGGCAGCGCGCGCGACCTGCCGCCACTTCTATCGCTGAAGAGCGAAGCCGCGAAGAGGAGTATAAGCGGCTGGAGTGGAGCTAAACGGGCTTTCTCTCCTGCTCCCAACAGGAGGAAAGGCTAGCACATTGCTAGCAGTCTAATCGCTATAGCCGCTTCTGTTTGCCCTCCAAAGGCTGAGCCGGGCGGTACCTACCTACCAAAAAACGTTGTCTCTCTCAGTTTTCCCTACAGGAGGAAATCCGAAATGTCTCACTTTAGCACTCTGCGTACCAAAATCACCGATGCCGAAATCCTGAAGGCTTCTCTGCGGGATCTGGGCATCACGGTCAAGACCGAAGCTGATGTGCGCGGCTACAATGGTCAGCGCGTCCGCTCTGACATCGTTGCCGTTCTGGAAGGCGAGTATGATCTGGGCTGGTCTCGCAATGCCGATGGTTCCTTCGACCTGATCGCCGACCTCTGGGGCGTTGCCAAGAAGCACAACCAGACCGAGCTGATCAATTCCATCAACCAGAAGTATGCCGTCAACAAGACGCTGGCAGAAGTGAAGCGCCCCGGTCTGCAAAACGCCAACGTGAAGCTGGTGGTGCAAAAGTAGTTTCTTCGAGCGTTCCCAATTGACGGGTTAACCTGGAACGGGTTAGCCCGTTTTTTTGTCTTTGCGCTTTTTTGTTCACGCTGGGCGTATAGGGATTGCCCACGGGGGTCTATGCACAGTGGGCTACGCACAGCGGTCTATGCTTTGTATAGCTCTAGCGGCAGTCCGTCTGGGTCTTGGAAGAAGGCGAACGGTCTATGCTTCGTATAGCTCTAGCGGCAGTCCGTCTGGGTCTTGGAAGAAGGCGAACGGTCCATGCTTCGTATAGCTCTAGCGGCAGTCCGTCTGGGTCTTGAAAGAAGGCGAACGGTCTATGCTTCGTATAGCTCTAGCGGCAGTCCGTCTGGGTCTTGAAAGAAGGTGAACCGCTTTTGGGTTAGCTCATCTACTCGGATCGGTTCGACGGAAATGCCTTGAGACTCCAGGTAAACAACGGAACGGTCGAGATCAGGGGTCGCGAAGGCTAGATGGCGCAGTCCGCAGGCCTCCGGGCGCGAGGGGCGAGGCGGCGGTGCAGGAAAGGAAAATAGCTCAATGCGATAGGCAGAAATTCCAGACTCAACGGGGAGCGCCAAATCCAGCTTGTAGGATTGCTTTGCCGTACGGTAGGTTTCTTGCAAAACCTGGAAGCCCAGAATCTCGGTGTAGAAGCGTTTCGAGCGCTCGTAATCGGAGCAGATCAGGGCGATGTGGTGAAAGCCGGAAAGTTGCATCGGGAGTTATACAGGGAGTTGGCTGTGTTAAGAGCTAATTTATAAAGAAAATCTAAATAGAGGCAAGCGAACCTGAGGGTGAACTTTAGAGCTAATTTATGAAGCAAATCTTAAGAAGCCTGAAACTCTTGGCATGTGTGGCTTTGAGGTCATGTTTGCCCAGGAAAAGCGGTTTCTCGGAAATCCTTGATTAACAAGGCTTTCAGGCTCCTTTACAAATTAGCTCTTAGTCTGAAAGAGATGCTTCTGAAGCCCGCCTATGAGTCGCCTACCGGAAATCGCCAATCCCAAGCGCAAAGCCTATCCCAGTGATATGAGAGATGCAGAATGGAGCGTTTTGCAACCGCTGATACCTGCCGGTAAAGGCTTTGGTCGTCCCCGTGAAGTGGACTTTCGAGAAATCCTCAACGCAATCTTCTACGTGCAGCGTACTGGATGCCAGTGGGAAATGCTACCGCATGACCTTCCCCCGTATACAACGGTGTACTTCTACTTTTGCAAATGGCATCGCAAGGGGATTTGGCAGCAGATGCACGACCAACGCCGAGCAGACCTGCGGCAGAAAATGGGCAGAACCATAGACTCCAGTGTGGCAATTGCTGATTCCCAATCGGTCAAGACCACCGAAAAAAGGGGGGCATCTACGGTTTCGACGGTGGCAAAAAGGTTAAGGGGCGTAAGCGCCACCTCGTTGTAGACTCCCAAGGGCTTTTAATTGGGGTATTAGTCACCGAAGCGAATGCCTCAGAACGGCTTGGAGCCGTGGTCACGCTCGATGAAGCCAGCGATAAACTCTCCCGGCTTGAGGTGGTGTGGGTAGACCAGGGGTATAGCGGCAAGAAGTTTGCCCATGCAGTCCAACAGGTCTGTGGGGAACCTGTCCGCGTAGAAGTCATCAAACGAACCTCCAAGTCGTTTGAAATTCTGCCTAAGCGCTGGATTGTGGAGCGAACTTTTGGCTGGTTGAATCGCTATCGACGCTTGAGCAAAGACTACGAATTGTATTGCGAAATGAGTGAAGCCATGATCTACGGTGCCATGATTCAATTGATGCTCAAGCGCTTGGCAGCTTAGCTACTTTATAAATCAGCTCTAAGGAGCTATATCCAAATTTTCAGGGATGCTGTAGGGTATTTTGAAGCATGAATCTTGAGAGCAAAGTTTTGAACCGAATTTTGAGTGTTTTTGAGTCTTGCTGACGTTTTTTAGCTCAAGCTGATTAGCTCACGTTGTTTAGCTCACGTTGTTTAGCTCAAGCTGATTTCAGGATAGCTATGACAGAACGTATTCCCCGCTCCGTACATTACACCACGCTGAATCTGTTGAAGGTTTTGGCGGCAAAGGGTGATCCGGATGCGATCGCCGCTCTCCAGCGTTCCGACGAAGCCGACATTGAAATTGTAGATGACGACAGTGAAGGAGAAATCCTGATCCAGGTGCAGGACGAAAGTTCTACCTACCTGATTACTGAGCATGGGGTCAGCAAGCTAGATAGCACGGGCGATTTGCTGGAGGCCTGGGGGATTGAGCCAGAGGGTTTGAACCATCTTCAGGATGAAGATCCGAATACGTCGGATGAAGCGTAGAGCCTGCTTAGGTTTAGAGCAAGAGTCTAGAGGCTGAACTTACCGCTGGAACCAGGCGGCAAGGGCGATCGCCAGCGCATCGGCTGCGTCGTCTGGCTTGGGGATGGTCGCCAGTGATAGCTCACGGGCCACCGCCTCCTGCACCGCGAGTTTGTCAGCATTGCCATAGCCCGTGAGCGCTTGTTTGACTTGGGCGGGCGTGAATTCCACCACAGGTAGCTTGTGCTGTGCGAGCACCAGCGCAATTACGCCCCGCGCCTGGGCAACCGCAATCGTATTGCCCATGCGATAGAAAAACAGCTTTTCTAGGGCAATCAGGTCGGGTTTGACCGTATTCAGCAGGTCATGCAGGTCGTCGAAGATGGTGCAAAGGCGATCGCCCATGTCGGTTCCCGCTGGGGTACGAATCACGCCAAAATCCAGCACCTCAACTCGATCGGCAGATCGGAGTCCGAAACCCGGCTCGCAGCGCAGCGCCCCAAAGCCGAGAGTTGCCAGGCCGGGGTCTAGCCCAAGGATGTGGGTCATGCGGGGGATAGGGGGCGTGTTGATTTTGGATTTTAGATTTGCGATTTTGGATGGTTGGTCGGATTGTTAGTCCAAGGTTCTCTACAAGTTCTCTATGAGTGTCACTAGCAGGAAGTTTCGCTAGCGGGAAGTTGCGCTAGCGGGCAACGGCCGCGCCGTTTTGGATGGCTTCTTCCGATAGCCCAAAGACCTGCCCAAAGACCTTATCGACCTTGTAGCCCGAATCGATAGACTCTAGCGGGTCTTTTCGCAGGCGGTGGCGCAGACAGAGGCCGATGACGCGGCGAATGTCCTGTTCGGTGACTTCGGTGCGACCTTCAAAAGCGGCGATCGCCTTTGAGGCGCGGTTGGTCACGATGTCGCCCCGCAATCCATCCACATCTAGCTCGGCACACACCTGAGAGATTTTTACCTTTAGCTCTCGGTCAATGGTCACCGATGACAGCCGCGCTTGGGCATCGGCGATTTGCTTTTGCAGTGCGTCTTGCTGGGCTTGATGCTTTGCCAAAAACGCCTTCGGATTTTGGTCAAACTCGGAGCGCTGCTCAACGATATCCACCCGCAGCGAGGGATCTTTGACCGTGCGGATTTCTGCGTGCATTCCAAAGCGGTCGAGCAGTTGGGGCCGCAACTCGCCCTCTTCTGGGTTGCCCGACCCCACCAGCACAAACCGGGCTGGGTGGCGAATCGAAATGCCCTCGCGCTCTACGGTGTTCCAGCCGGAAGCCGCTGAGTCCAGCAGCACGTCCACCAGGTGGTCGTCCAGCAGGTTTACTTCGTCTACGTATAAAATGCCACGATTCGCCTTAGCCAAAAGCCCTGGCTCGAAGGCTTTCACGCCTTCTGACAGCGC
The DNA here is from genome assembly GCF_013177315.1 of Thermoleptolyngbya sichuanensis A183. Lineage (NCBI taxonomy): Bacteria > Bacillati > Cyanobacteriota > Cyanophyceae > Oculatellales > Oculatellaceae > Thermoleptolyngbya > Thermoleptolyngbya sichuanensis. The sequence goes on from NZ_CP053661.1 coordinate 979,895, forward strand.
CTTTTCGATGTCGATAGTGCCGCAAACGCGATCCTCTGTTGCCCCCAGCGGCAAATCGACCATGATCACTTTGCGATGAGACACGGGCAAAGTTTCACCTGCGCTGAGCCGCCGCCGCACGTCGTCGCTCATCAAGTCGGGGTCGGTGGGGGAACTGCCGAAGGGGTCATCGGCAACGACCTCAATTTCGGGCAGCAGGTCGGCCAGGGCGCGAATGGTAGTGGTTTTGCCCGTGCCGCGATCGCCCATGATCATCACCCCGCCGATTTTGGGGTCGATCACGTTCAGCAGCAGGGCCAGCTTCATTTCTTCTTGCCCCACGATCGCCGTGAAGGGAAACACTGCCCGTTGGGGCATGGCTTGTGTTGCAGAAGTCATTTCAGAAAAACTCACGGAACCCCCTAACGGGTATTAACAGTAGTATTCTCCATTCTCTCACAGGCGGGGAAGGGAGACCCCAGAAGCGCTGCACGTTTTACTGGAGGGCTGAGCAAGGTGGAACGAACCGATTGACTATCGGGTCGGTGGATCTTCGGCGGACGAGATCTGCTGCTTGCGGTGGCGAGATCGGCGGAGTTCGCGCAGGGTTACGACGGCAATCGTCAAAACCGTGATTGGCAGCACAAACCAGAACATGGCCTGGCTAAAGAGCGGCAGGATGGCGTGCTGGGTGGAGCGGAGAATGAGATACAGCGTGTAGGCGGCATAGTATCCGATAAAAACTGCGCCTTCCCAGCGGGTAATCAGGTTGCCTGTGAAAAAGATGGGTAGACAGGCGATCGCCACGGCCAGCATCACCAGCCCATCGAAGCGCAGCACCGAATCAGACACGGCTAGACCCGCCGGAGAAACGGCTGCCGAAAGGCCCAGCACGGCAAGAATATTGAAAATATTGCTGCCGACCACGTTGCCCACGGCAATGTCGCGTTCGCCCTTGAAGCTGGCGACGATGGAGGTAGCCAATTCTGGCAGAGACGTTCCCGCAGCCACAATCGTCAGGCCAATGACCAGCTCGCTGACACCAATGGAGCGAGCAATAATAACCGAGCTATTCACCAGCCAGCGGGAACCCAAGACCAGCAGCACCAGCCCACCCACAATGTAAGCCAGGTTAATCAGCCAGACTAGGGCGGCTGGGCGATCGCCCGGCTCTCCTGCGCCATACTGCTCATATTCCTGCTGCACATCCAGGTTTTGCTCCTTGCGGCTCTGATAAATCAGAAACAGCGTGTAGGCGATCGCCCCAGCAAACAGCACCACGCCATCCGAGCGTCCAATTCGCCCATCCAGCCCAAACAGCAGCATCAGAAACGATACGCCAATCATGATCGGCACATCCAGCCGAATCAACTGCTGAGCGACCACCAGCGGAGCCACCAGCGCCGACATGCCCAAGATCAGCAGCACGTTGAAAATATTGCTGCCGACCACGTTGCCCACTGCAATATCAGCCTGTCCTGCGTAGCTCGATAGGATACTGACCGCCATCTCTGGAGCGCTAGTCCCGTAGGCAACAATGGTTAGCCCAATGACGAGTGGCGAAATTCCGGCGATCGCCGCCAGTTTGGATGCGCCGCGAACCAGTATCTCCGCCCCAACCACCAGCAGGACGAGGCCTGCTATCAGCATTGCAATGACCATTCGTTTTCGTTAAGCCGGGAAAATTTTCAGAAACCTTTATTTTATCTCGGTATCTCTTTGTCCTTCGCAAGGGCAATCTGAAAGAAGACAGACTCAGGCAGGCGATACAACCCACAAAACCCAGGCTTTGACCCTGCATTGTGGGGTATCACATTGTGGGGCATCACATTGCGGGGCATTACGGGGCATTACATTGTGGGGCATCTTTTGCCTGACCGAGCTTCAACGTTCACCTTTCCCCAAGCTTACTAAACCTATCATGACGATTCCTCCTCAGCAGGTTCATCCGACTCGGCCTCAGAGAATGACACCAGCTTCACGAATCAGGGCGATCGCCCTGGCTGCGGCTATTGGTGTATTTGGGGCAGTCGGCGCAACGGTCGGGGTACGTCCGGCGATCGCCTGTGAGTATGGCGCGTGGGTGGAACCCTCTAGAGAAACCCGGCGCTACGAAAACACGCAGCTTGGGGTGGCGTTTCAGATTCCTGCCAACTATCGCGCGATGGGGCGGCAGGGCGGCCAGGCCAGCATTATGAACCCCACAAACTATGACTACATCCAGTGCATTACGCGATCAGGCTATGGAGAAGGCGGCTGGTTTGCGAGTGTGGAACTGAATGTGGATGGTGTTCCCACGGGCAGCCGGGGGCTAGAGCAAGCTATTCGAGCAAATCACACCTGGCTAGACTCGCAGATTCAACTGGTTCGTGAAGGCGACAAAGAATTTGCAGTCTATACCTACACAGACCATCACGACGAAATCGAAGTCGTCAACGTCGCTTTTTTCACCCCCGATCGGCGGCGGCTGGTAACGCTGAGTGGCCCAGAGAATGATCCGGTGTTTCAGCGGGCGATTGCCACTTTGGAATTGCGATAGCCCTGCGATCGCGTAGGCATTTCCAGCAATAGCATGGCTCAGTCCGCCTGGGGCACGTTCTCCGGGCGAGCATCGTAGCGATCGCGGGCGGCGGCGATTTCGGGGTGATGCGTTTCGGCCCAGGCGATGAGCTGCTGCACGGGGACTAAGAGCGATCGCCCCAGTTCGCTCAGTTCATATTCCACACGCGGCGGCACCGAGGGATATACCCTGCGCGTAATGTAGCCGTCGCGCTCCAAATGTCGCAGGGTTTGGGTCAGCATCCGCTGCGACACATCGCCGATCGCCCGCTTGATGTCCATAAACCGCAGCTTGCCATCCGCCAGCGCACACAGGATCAGCAAGCTCCACTTGTCGCCAATGCGATCCAGCACATCGCGCACGGGGCAAGATTCCGCTTCCTGGGGCGTGGTCGCAGTTACCCGCAGCATACTGACTTACCTCAAAGTGCTGTCTTGTTTCAGTCGGTATGTCTGTTATACGCTAAAACTGAACTTGGTTACGAAATGAGACTAAGTATCGTCTGGTAATTAAATCTGGTTGGCATTTGGTTGGCCTCTGATTGGCATTTGGTTGGCAGGTTGTCTCATTCCACCTGATCCATCCAGCCTGATTTATCCAAGCTGATTCATCCAACCCGATTCATACGCCATTTCTCAAAACTACTGAATCTCAAAACCACTGATCTCAAAACTACTGATCTCAAAACCACTGAACAGACATTTCAAAGGACGCAGTTATGCCGACAGTTGCAGTTGTCTATTTTTCGGGTACGGGCCATACGAAGCTCATGGCAGAAGCAGTGGCGGCAGGGGCAAGCCAGGTTCCTGGCACCGAGGTCAAGCTGCTGCAAATTACGGGTGAGCAAATCGTCAACGGCCGCTGGCAAGATCCGGGCATTTTGGAAGAGCTGAATCGCGCCGACGGCATCATCTTTGGGTCGCCGACCTACATGGGCGGCGTGGCGGCTCAGTTCAAGGCATTCGTGGATGCGGCCAGCGCCGTGTGGGCCCAGCAGGGCTGGAAGGACAAAATCGCGGGCGGCTTTACCCACTCTGGCTCTCCCAGCGGCGACAAGCAGGGCACGCTGCTCTACCTCGCCATCAACGCTTCCCAACACAGCATGGTCTGGGTTGGCAATTCGGAAATGGGCTACAACAACGAGGGCGTGAATCGGCTGGGGTCGTTCCTGGGCGTGATGGGCTTTACGGTGCCCGACTTTTCGGGGCAGACCCCAGCGACCCTCGATGAGGGCGATCGCCTCACGTCCGAGCGCTACGGCCGCCGCATCGCCGAAGCCGTCCAGCGCTGGAAGCGTTAGCATTGGCGCATGACCGCGCCGTTTCCTAAGCCCCCTTCTTCGCGGGCAGGCTATACTCTGCCCGTGTTTGCCTGTGCGGGGGCGATCGCCGCGCTGCGCCACCTGCACGACGACCCGCCCTCGCCCCAGAGCGTCACCCTCGACCTGATCACCCCCGCCCAGACCGCCGAAATTCCCATCGAGCAGGTGGCCCGCCTCGGCCCCACCACCGCCCTTGCCATCACCCGCAGCGACCCCGGCGACAATCTCGATCTAACCCGCAACACGCCGATCTGGAGCATCGTTGAGATCCAGCAGCGGGGATCAGGAGTCGGCAAGCAAGATTCTCCCCTCCCCGCCATCACCCTAGAGGGCGGCGAAGGACTCGGCCGCCAAGTCAACGCCGAGAATCAGCCCGCCATCTATGCCTACGCCCGCACCCTGCTGCTGGGCAATCTGGAGCCGCTGCTGCGGCCAGGGGAGGTCATCGGCGTGACGATTGTGCTGCCGGAGGGGCGATCGCTCGCCACGCGCACCTCCAATGCTGCCTTTGGGGTCGTCGAGGGGCTATCGCTGCTGGGCACATCGGGCATTTCCCAGCCCCTCAGCGCACCGGGGCAACTGGAAGACTTTCGAGCGGCGCTGCGGCAAAAATCGGCGACCCATTCGGCGCTGGTGTTCTGCTTGGGGGAAAACGGGCTGGATCTAGCAAGCAAGCTGGGAATCGATCCCGGCTGCGTGGTGAAAACGGCAAACTGGCTGGGGCCGCTGCTGGTGGAGGCGGGAATGCAGGGGGTAGAATCCATCCTGCTGTTTGGCTATCACGGCAAGCTGATGAAGCTGGCAGGCGGCATTTTCCACACGCACCACCACGTTGCCGACGGGCGGCAGGAAATTTTTGCGGCACACTGTGCGATCGCCGGCCTGCCCACAGCAGACGTGCAGCAGATCTTTGCCTGCGAAACGGCGGAGGCCGCGCTGAAGTATTTGCAAACCCTCGATGCGGACACCGGAAGCGACTGGGTGGGGCGTGTGTATGGGGCGATCGCCCAAACCATCGACCAGCGCTCATCGGTGTATATTCGCACCCACTGCGATCGCCCGGTGCGGGTGGGGTCAATCCTGTTTGGGCGCGATCGCCAGATCATTGCGAAAAGCGAATTAGGGTCTGCAATTTTGTCCCAGGTTTTGTTAAGCTAGCTGAAATATTAAAGTCAACTTTTGTTTATCTCGATACATTCTCCCGTCGGATCGGTCGCGCTGTTTCGCCCGTCCAGCGGACTGGGTTCCAGGTAGGTGCTGGATAGAGGCGGCAACTGGCCCCAGGTTTTAAATGTCAAAATCCGACCTTCAGAATCTATTTATCTAAATTTTGGTTCGTCTGTGCGACGATGCTGGGAATTCCCATCGCATTTCGCAGCGTTTACGGCTCATCTGGCAAACGGCTAATTTAGCCACTGATCTAGCCTAATGATTAAGCGCGATCGCAGGGTGCATCCCAACTTTCGTAACCCTCACCCTAAATCCCTCTCCCGCTTTGGGAGAGGGACTTCCGCTCCGGCTCCCCTTCTCCTGACCTGGGAGAAGGGGTTGGGGGATGAGGGCAGATTGAAAGTTGCACATCACGTTAGACTTGTGTGCCTTTATTGCCAGCTTTGCCGCCTCAGAATCCCATACCCTTACGTTTTGAGTCCGGCAAGTTGAGTCTGGCGAATTGAGTCCGGCAAGCTGAGTCCGGCGAGAAAAGCTGTTCGTTGACGTTTCGTGCTTCGCCCTGCGACTTTACTCCTCTTTATCCCACTGCTTTAGCCGTTTGGTATCTGCTTCCTACCCCTTCGTTTTCTCCAGGATCTACCGTGACTCCCCAAGTTGATTCCCTCTCCCCCACCGCCGAACCGTCTGCCCATCTTACCCGCCAGATGATCGTCATTCTGGACTTTGGCTCCCAATACTCCGAGCTAATTGCCCGCCGCATTCGCGAAACCCAGGTTTATTCCGAGGTGCTGAGCTATCGCACCACCCCGGAGCAAATTCGGCAACTCAGCCCCAAAGGCATCATCCTGTCGGGCGGGCCCAGCTCGGTGTATGACGAGCGGGCCCCCCACTGCGATCCCGAAATTTGGAACTTGGGCATCCCCATCCTGGGGGTGTGCTACGGGATGCAACTGATGGTGCAGCAGCTTGGCGGCAGCGTGGAGCGGGCTGAGTGCGGTGAGTACGGCAAAGCAGCGCTGTTTATCGATGATCCCACCGACCTGCTGACCAACGTAGAAGACGGCACGACCATGTGGATGAGCCACGGCGACTCGGTGACGGCAATGCCGGAAGGGTTTGAACTGCTGGCCCATACCGAAAACACGCCCTGTGCGGCGATCGCCCACCACGAGCGCAAACTCTACGGCGTACAGTTCCACCCCGAAGTCGTGCATTCCCTCGGCGGCCAGGCCCTGATCCGCAATTTCGTCTATCACATTTGCGAATGTCAGCCCACTTGGACAACGGCGGCCTTCGTCGAAGAAACCATTCGAGAAATTCGCGCCAAGGTGGGCGACAAGCGGGTGCTGCTGGCGCTGTCAGGCGGGGTCGATTCCTCCACGCTGGCGTTTTTGCTGCATCGGGCGATCGGCGACCAGTTGACCTGCATGTTCATCGACCAGGGCTTCATGCGGAAATATGAGCCGGAGCGCCTGGTCAAGCTGTTTCAAGAGCAGTTCCACATTCCAGTGGAATACATCAATGCACGGGAGCGGTTTCTGGAACGCATTAAGGGCGTGACCGATCCTGAAGAAAAACGAAAGCGGATCGGTCACGAATTTATCCGCGTCTTTGAAGAAGAATCCAAGCGGCTCGGCCCCTTTGACTATCTGGCGCAGGGTACGCTCTATCCGGACGTAATCGAGTCGGCAGACACAAACGTAGACCCGCAAACGGGTGAGCGCGTCGCCGTAAAAATCAAGAGCCATCACAATGTCGGCGGCTTGCCCAAAGACCTGCGGTTCAAGCTAGTGGAGCCGCTGCGGAAGCTGTTTAAGGACGAAGTGCGGAAGGTGGGCCGCTCCATTGGGCTGCCGGAAGAAATCGTCAACCGTCACCCGTTCCCTGGCCCCGGTCTGGCAATCCGCATCCTGGGCGAAGTCACGGCTGAGAAGCTGGATATTCTGCGGGATGCTGACCTGATCGTGCGCCAAGAGGTGAACCGCAGCGGCACCTACAGTATGTTCTGGCAGGCGTTTGCGGTGCTGCTGCCGATCCGTAGTGTGGGTGTCATGGGCGACCAGCGAACCTATGCCTACCCCATTGTGCTGCGGTTTGTTTCCAGTGAAGATGGCATGACGGCCGACTGGTCACGCGCTCCCTACGACCTGCTGGAAACCATTTCCAATCGCATCGTCAACGAGGTGCGCGGCGTGAATCGGGTCGTGTATGATATTACCTCTAAGCCGCCTGGAACCATTGAGTGGGAATAGGCCAGTCCTTGTGCTCTGCGTGCGAGGGTTTGGGGAAGCAAGCGAATCCTGCCGGATGGCTAGCTGGGTACGGCCAGGGTTGGGGTGTAGCTGAAGCGCTCAGGTAAGACGTTCAGGAACGTTTAGGCAGCGCTTTAACACAGGAGGCGCTTCGATGCAGGAGGCGCTTCGATGCAGGAGGCGCTTCGATGCAGGAGGAATAGACGCGCAGGACAAGGGCGATCGCCCTCTGAGAGACTCTCCTGCGGCAATGCAACGCGGCATGGTTTGCGGACGCATGTTTGCCGACGCATATATTCGGTGACGCATATATCGGTGACGCATCTTTTTGTGACGCATCAAGACATAGCCAGCCATAGCGCCCTTGGCAATCCCTATTTTGAACAGAGGTACTAGTTTTCCACAAAAGCCTGTGGAAAACCTATGTTTATCTGTGGAAAACTCCCCTTTTGTGTGGAAAAAGGGGAGACTTTTGGTATGTTTACTTATATTTTTAAGATGGAAAAATTGTTCTGTAGGGGCGATCGCCCATCTTTTTCCCGCTTCTTTCCTCGCTTCTGCAACCAAGCTCTCCCTTAATTGCGACAGGATGGCCCACTGAATCCTGACCGACACAACTCCGACACAACCAGAGAACAGCGGTAGAGTGGAAGCAGTGCATCTGTCATCGGCTTCCAGTTTTGTCGTCCGGTTTATTCTGTATTCTCCCGGTTCATCCCGTTCCCTCTGTGCTGGCTATGGATGCTGGAGCTTCCCCACAACCGAGTCCTTCTAATTTGGGCCAGCGGGCCATGGCGGTCGTGCTGGTCACAGACGCGGTGGGCTACAACTCGCGCATGGCCGACGACCCGGAGCATACCCTCAGCCTGATCCGGCGCGACTTGCAAAAAATGCGTCAGCTTTGTCAGCAGTTTGAAGGAATCGTGCTGAAATCGCTGGAAGACGGGCTGGTGATGTACTTCGTCAGCACCGATCGAGCCGTAAACTGTGCTATCGAAATCCAGCGGTCAATGGCGCAGCTTTTGCAAGAACTGCCTGAAGACGACGTGCTAAGCCATCGCATCGGCATTCACCTGGGCGAGGTCGTCGTGCAGGCGAACGACGTGACCGGGCAGGCGGTGACTGTGGCGACGCGGCTCCAGGAAGAAGCGGCTCCACGCGGCATCTGTATGTCGCAGTCGGTCTACGACTCTGTAAAATCGAGGATTTCCCTGAGCGCGTCCTATGTGGGGTCGCTGAAGCTCAAGAACCTGCAAGAAGCGATTCAGGCCTATCAGATTACGCCCGCTATTCCGGCCAACGTTACCCCCGGCGGCAGCCCCATCGAGGAATCGGAGCTAACCCTGGGCACGCTGATCAACAGCCGCTACCGAATTCAGCGGGTGCTGGGGCAGGGTGGCTTTGGGCGGACGTATCTTGCATCTGATGAACACTGCTTTGGCGATGCCTGCGTGCTAAAGGAGTTTGTACCTGCCAGCCGCACAGAATATGTCGTGCAAAAGTCGCGGGAACTGTTTGAACGCGAGGCGCGGGTGCTGTATCAGATTAATCACCCGCAGATTCCTCGGTTTTTGGCGTGGCTGACCGACCGGGGACGGCTGTTTCTGGTGCAGGAGTATATTGACGGCAAGACCTACGGCCAGCTTTTGCAAGAGCGCCAGCGGCGAGGAGAGCCGCCCTTTTCGGAAGCGGAAATTGTGCAGTGGCTCTGTGATTTGCTGCCGGTGCTGGAGTATCTGCACGGCTTGAATATCCTGCACCGCGACATTTCTCCCGAAAATATCATGCTGCCCAAGGACCAGACCCATCCGGTGCTGATCGACTTTGGGCTGGTCAAGCAGACCGTCAGTCAGATCCTCTCGGCAGCGGGTAGCAGTCCAGGCAGCGCTCAGGCTTCGGTGGTGGGCAAGTTTGGCTATTCTCCGCCAGAGCAAATTCGCATGGGGCAATGCTATCCGTGCAGCGACCTGTATGCGCTGGGGGTGAGTGCGGTGGTGCTGCTGACGGGGCAAGATCTGAGCGTGCTGATGGAGCATACGTCGCTGGAGTGGCGCTGGCGGGAGTATGCCCCTGTGAGCGATCGCCTCGTGCGGATTCTCGATCGGCTGCTGTCGGAAAAGCCGAAGGATCGCTACCAGACGGCGCGGGAGGTGCTGACCGATCTGCGGGCGCTGTCGCTGCCAGAGGTCAACGAAGACCGCCTGATCGAGGTGCAAATCGATTTAGACCAGAGCAAGCGCCAGCGACAGGTGGATGAAATCGTGCAGTCGGCGTTTTTCCAAGACCTGATGCAAAACCTCGATCGGTTTCGGGGTGCGTTTGATTCGCTGGTGGCGGAGCCAGGAGAGTCGGCACAGCCATCGGCAGCCGCGCCCGTCGAGCGTCTTGACAGTTCGCTGCCAGAATTACCTCTAGAGTCATCTCCCGATTCGCCGCCTGCGCCACAGGTGTTGTTCGGTATCTCTGCGATTCAGCCTGGTGTTGTAGAAGAGGCGGTTTGGAAAACGTCGTTTCCTTCGCTGGATGCCGAAGCAGAGGATTTTCCTGAATATGCGGTAGAGGAGTCGATCCCCCTGTCTCCGTCTGCGCCAGACGACGCTCGGTTTGACGACGATCGGTTGACCGAGCCGCCCGCCGCAACGGAGTCGCCTTTTACCGAACCGCCGCCCGCCACACTCCAGCACACGATTGAAATGCCGCTGGCAGACACCAGCGTTCCCCCGCTCCAGCCTCGTGTGCCTGCGCTCTGGCTGGAGGCGTGCCGTCGGGAACTGGCGGAGTGTATTGGCCCGATGGCGAAACTGCTGCTGGACTCGGTGCTGGCCAAGCAAACGGGGCTATCGGCAGAGGCGCTGCTGGAGGCGATCGCCATGAGAATTCCCAATCCTGCCCAGGCAAGCCAGTTTCGCCGCCGTATGCAAAATCGGGCGATCGCCGCTCTGTTGGACGTTCCCGACCCCCCGCTGCCGCTCGTTTCGACGGACGAAGCCGTTCCCAACCCCCAGCGTCTGCCCCAGGAGCCTGCACTGGGCGCAGCGGTGGATGAGACATTTTTGACACAGTGCCGTCAGGCGCTCTCGGAAGCGATTGGCCCAATGGCAGGACTTGTCTTGCGGGATGTGGTGGCTCGACATCCAAACGTAGGCCCGGCAGAACTCGTGGAGGCGATCGCCACGAAAATCCCCAATCCCCAAGCGGCAGCAGCATTTCGGCAACGCCTGAAGCCTTTGATATAAACCCTTGATGTAACTTGATGTAAACACTAGGGGCTATCGTTTTGTAAGTAAAGCTGGATAAACATCTCGGCCGCTGCTGGGTCAATCTTTTGCAGCGCGTCGCGAATGTCCAGAATAGCGTCGCCTGCTGGGTCGGCCTGCTCGTTGATCCAGCGATGAATATTAGAGCGGGAAATGCCCATTTCTAAAGAAATTCTGTACTGCGTGATGCCATAGCTTTTGAGAACCTGCTTGAGCGCTAATCCCGCCTTACTCATGCGAATCGTGTCAGAAAAACATAACTGATAGATCCTCTTGTGGAACGCTTCTGATATGATGTAATCGATCCATATCTGGATCAATTACTGTCCACACAAAAGCGAAGAGCCAATGCGCTGCAGCGACCAACTTCTCCGCACTGGCTCTTGGCTCCAATCTGCAATGGAGTAGTCTTATTATGACCTATCAAGAACGGCTAAATTCCTGGCTAGTGGTGCACTTGCGTCCAGATTATCGCTGGGCGATCGCCGCTCGGTTTCATCGCCGCTCGGTTTCATCGCCGCTCAGATGCCGACGGCTATGCTCAGTTGTTGCGGCAAAGGAGTGTTGCGGCAAAGGAGTTCAGGAGCCTTGTTTTGGGTCGTCTTTGACTCCACAATTGGACAAACAGACCCATCCTCCAGCCCGCCAGCGCTCCGTCGCCTCAATCCTGACTTGCTAAAACCCTAGTTCTACAGACCGGGTTCCGCAAACCCTACGGCACAATCAGCACCGGACAGGGCGACAGGTTAATCACGCGGTTGGTCACGCTGTCGGCGGCTCCCTCATCCGTCAGTCCCAGCCCCCGACAGCCCATGACGATCAGGTTTGCGCCAATTTCGTCGGCCACGTCGCAGATGGTAAAGGCGGGTTTGCCTGCCCGCTCCATCACCTGCGCGTCGAGGCCTTGCTCGGCAAACAGGGCTTTGGCATTTTTGAGCAATTCGGCGATCGCCTCTGGAGAAGTCATTTCCAAATCGGCGGCTGTGGGGACTTTTTCCTCATCTAGCGATTCCACGACCGACAAAATCACCAGACGGCTGCCGTAGGTTTTGACGACATTGGCCACCACGTCGGCGGCTTCGCGAGACTCGCGGCTTTGATCGACCGGAAACAAAACGGTTTTAAACATGACACGCCTCACAGGGACGCAGAGTTCGGTAGAGTGATGGGTGGTGTGGAGAAACGTCAGCGGGCTGACAGAGCAAGGGCGATCGCCCCTATCAATGTTGCTCAGGCGGGTCTATAAGTAAAACCTATAGACTCCCGCAGCAGTGAAAAGTTTTTGTAGAGAAAGAGTTGCGCTCAGCCCCGTTCTGTTAGCAAGCCCTGACGTTTTACAATAGGCAATAGGTAAAAAGACTTACTTGAGGGGGTATATAGCGGTGTCCAAAAAAACTCTAGCAAATTTGACTGCCGACGACCTACAGGGCAAGCGCGTCCTCGTGCGGGCTGACTTTAACGTACCGCTCGACGACCAGGGCAACATTTCTGACGATACGCGCATCCGCGCCGCCCTGCCCACCATCAACGACCTGATTGGCAAGGGCGCAAAAGTCATCCTCACCAGCCACTTCGGCCGTCCCAAGGGCGACGACTTTGCGGCCCGCGCTACGGACAAGAACCGCCTCACGCCCGTTGCCGCCCGCCTGTCGGAACTGCTGGGGCAAACCGTCGCCAAGCCGAGCGACTGCATTGGACCAGAGGTCGAAGCCGCCGTTGCCGCCATGCAGCCCGGCCAGGTGATTTTGCTAGAGAATGTCCGCTTTCACCCCGAAGAGGAAAAGAACGACCCCGAATTTGCCAAACAGCTTGCGTCGGTGGCGGATCTATATGTTAATGATGCCTTTGGCACGGCGCACCGGGCCCACGCCTCGACGGAAGGGGTGACCCACTATCTAAAGCCCTCCGTTGCGGGCTACCTGATCGAAAAAGAATTGCAATATCTGCAAAGTGCCATCGAAGAGCCGAAGCGTCCCCTAGCGGCGATCATCGGCGGCTCCAAGGTGTCGAGCAAAATCACCGTGATCGAGGCGTTGCTAGAAAAAGTAGACAAGCTGCTGATCGGTGGCGGCATGATCTTCACCTTCTACAAGGCCCGGGGGCTGAGCGTTGGTAAGTCGCTGGTGGAAGATGACTTTATCGAACTGGCGAAGTCGCTGGAAGCCAAGGCCAAAGAGAAGGGCGTGGCGCTGCTGCTGCCGACCGACGTGGTGGTGGCCGACAACTTCGCCCCCGATGCCAATGCCCAGACCGTCAGCGTAGAAGCCATTCCCGACGGCTGGATGGGGCTGGACATTGGCCCCGACTCGGTGAAGGTGTTTCAGGAGGCGCTGGCGGACTGCAAGACGGTGGTGTGGAACGGGCCGATGGGCGTGTTCGAGTTTGACAAGTTTGCAGCAGGGACGGAGGCGATCGCCCGCACCCTGGCCGACATCACCAAAACTGGCGCAACCACCATCATCGGCGGCGGCGACTCTGTGGCGGCGGTGGAAAAAGTGGGCGTGGCCGACCAGATGAGCCACATCTCCACAGGCGGCGGGGCCAGCCTGGAACTGCTGGAAGGCAAGGTGCTGCCAGGAATTGCGGCGCTTGACGAAGCTTAGGAGTGGGGGTTGGGGGTTTGGGTTGCAGGGGGATCGCTGCATCCTAAACCCCTATTTCAGAACTCTGAATACCTTAGGGCTTACACAAGGGCTTACACAGTTGGGCAATTTCTCGTGGGCGCAGCCCGCGAGAAATTGCCCAAAATCCAGCTAGCTTATCGCAAGTGCATAAGCCCTGACCGAAACGTCCCGGCGAGTTGTGTTTGATGGAGGGCGATCGCCGGGATGTTGCTTAGGATGCAAGTGACTAGAAACGTTCGGGCAGCTAAACGCCGGCCAGCAGCGCCCCGCCCAGCCCTGCGTGGACTTCTTCCGGCGTAATTTTGCCGTCTTTGTTTTCGTCCAGCGCGTCGAACACCGCATCAGTGCCCAGCCACTCTTCGCGGGTAATGAAGCCGTCACCGTCTAGATCGTAGGCTTTGAACAGATCCTCAGCGGCGTGGTTCACCAGCGCTCCGCCTTCGATTTGTGCCAGCCGCTTGGCCAGCAGGGCTTCCAGCGTTTCCAGCGCTTTGGTAAAGCCCTTGATGCCTTCGTCCAGCTTTTCCGAAGCCATGCGGTCTTCGGCGTGCATTTTGTCGAAGGTGGCTTTGTCGATGGTGATCTTTTCAATGTCCATCGCGGCGGCCTTGGCGGGGTCGAGCTTGCGGGGCAGGTCGCCTTCGGTAGATTGCAACTCCGCCAGCAGCGAGGGCGAAATCGTCAGCAGGTCGCAGCCCGCTAGTTCTGTGATCTCGCCAATGTTGCGGAAGCTCGCGCCCATCACCTCAGTTGGGTAGCCAAACTTTTTGTAGTAGTTGTAAATCTTGGTGACGGAGAGAACGCCTGGATCTTCGGCGGGTGCGTAGTCCCGTCCGGTTTCCTTTTTGTACCAGTCGAGAATTCGGCCGACGAAGGGCGAAATCAGCGTCACGCCCGACTCAGCGCAGGCGATCGCCTGATGTAGCCCAAACAGCAGCGTCAGGTTGCAGTGGATACCCTCTTTCTCCAGCACTTCAGCGGCTTTGATGCCTTCCCATGTGGAGGCGATTTTGATCAGAATGCGATCGCGCGAAATGCCCGCCGCTTCATATTGGGCAATCAGTTCGCGCCCCTTGGCGATGGTGGCTTCGGTGTCGTAGGACAGGCGGGCATCCACCTCGGTTGAGACGCGCTGCGGCACAATCGCCAAAATCCGCTTGCCAAATTCTACCGCCAGGCGGTCAAACGCCAGCGTCGCCACCTGCGAGTCCGTCGCGCCAGAGCCCGCATCTGCCTTGGCCTGCTTCAGCGTTTCATCCACAATTTCTTGATATTGCGGCATTTGCGCGGCCGCCGTAATCAGCGAGGGGTTGGTGGTTGCGTCGCGGGGCTTAAACTTTTCAATGGCCTGAATGTCGCCTGTATCCGCGACGACGACCGTCATCTCGCGCAGTTGATCGAGTAAAGTTGCCATCCGTTTCTCCTGGCAAGTTCAAAAGGGTCAGGTTGGATTTTCAAGGAATCCGTCGGTTAATCCGTCGGTCTATGAATAGCGTCTGGTGTTGCGTCTAGGCCGATCCTACTCTGAGATTTCTGATGGGGATTGTAGAGTACGGAAAGCCTTAATCTGCGTGTCGGAGAATTCATGCCTGAGCAACCGCGTGGATGGGTCGAGCGGAGGGAAAAGGTGGGACAAAGGTAGGGCAAAGATGGGGCGATCGCCCGCCCCGATTTTTCCTTTTCCCGATTCACCAAGGACTTACGCAGTTGGAGAATTTCTCGCGGGCGCAGCCCGCGAGAAATTCTCCAAAACCCAAAGAGCCTGTCGCAAGTTCGGAAGTCCTGTCACGATTGTGGAGCGAGTCGGGAAAACTGTCCCCCATCAGGAGTCGCTGTCCGATTCACCCCGCAGCCACCGCCACAGGTCTGCCAGCCGGGTTTCCAGCCAGACAATGCTCCGATCGATCCAGTCCAACACCGCCTCTAGGGGGTGCTTTTCGTAGCGGACGAGGGTGGCGGGAGTGTCGATGCAGGGCGGCTGGGCAGTGTGCGCGTGAGGGGGCACGTGAGGGGGCGCGTGGAGTGAAGCGTTTGGGGATTGGAGAGTGGGAGAGCTGGGGGGCTGGGGCGTGAGGGGGCTGGGATCTTGGCGGCTGATGGTGAGGATGACGCTGTGTGCGTCGGGCATCAGGTCGGCGGTGGGAACAAGAGGGGCGATCGCCCTTGCGTTGGCCAGCCGCTCTGCAGAGATGACCTCTGTGGAGAAGTTAGGGGGGACGTGAGTCGGTCGCTCCGCAGGTTGCCCAGTAAATTGCCCAGTAAATTGCCCAGCAAATGGTTCTGTGAATGGCTCCGTAAATGGCTCTGCGGGCTGCTCCGCCAAGAGTTGCAGCAAAATTTCGCCGGGGGAGTGGGGGCGCAGATGGGGCGGAATCGTTGGCGAGAGGGACGGTGCAATGCCTGATCGGGTGGGTGCGGAATGGGGCAGATGGGCTGTGCCTGGGAACGGTGCGTCGGGACGGGGGTCGGGTTCCGGCGGTGGAAAGTACACGGCCAACGCGGCTTCCTGGAAGAGATTGGCGGCGATCGCCACTGGCCCCGTCTGCACCCACGCCATCAGTTGATAAAACGCCTTCACAGGCGGGGCGGCGGTTTCTCGCGGCAGGGGCACGGGCAGCATCCGAGGCAGCCGGCCCCTTTGCGAGGAAGCCAGGGATCGGGGTGGCGGGGCTGCGAGGTCGGCGATCGCCCCATCGATCGCTCCACTGCCCAGTTCCCCAGCCGAGCGGCGACCCGTCAATCCTGCCCGCCGCAGCCAGCGCCGCCGGGCCCGGCCATCATTCGCCAGTTCCCAAATGATCTGCTGCTGAAGCCAGCGCTGCTGCTGGGGCGACAGGTCGATGAGGGCGTTGGTCGTGGTCACCAATACCAGCATTCGGCTATCCAGCCGTGAGGCAATGCCGCCAATGTCTGCTGGGGCCTGGTTGCCCAGTGTTTGATCAGCCTGGGGGGGCAGGCGGGTGGCTTCGGCGGCGGTGAGCGCCGATGCTTCGCGGAATGTTAGCGGGGCGGGGTCGTCCTCAGGGCAGGGCGGCGGGGCCAGGTTTGATGGAGGACGGAGGGCGATCGCCCGCGAATCTGGGGAGGTTGGTGGGGCGGCTGGTGCGGCAGTCAGCGCGTTGGCAAAACCCGCCGAGCGAATGGCCCGAAGCGTTTTGTGAATGGGCGCATCGGCAGGCGGCGGCGAGGCGGGCAGCGCGGGTTTGCCCTGGACGCTGCGCTTGACATTTTCCAAAAACAGCCCCACGCGCTGCGCTGCGGGCCCCATCTGTCGCCCCGCCAGCCGCATCGACTGAAACGCTACATAGACCGGATACAGCACTACCTGCGCCCCCAGCGCGATCGCACTTTGGGCCTGGCGCATCCAGCGCGATGTGCGATCGCCCAAACGCAGCCGCTGCCGAGACAGATAGCTCAGCAAGCGACTTTGGAAGCGACCAGACGAAGGCATTTGCGGGGTTAGGGGTTAAGGATCTGAAGCTAGATGGGAAGGATGTTGCCGCGTAGATTGGCGGGGGGCTGGAGGCCGTAGCGGTGTAGCAAGGTGGGCAGGATGTCGTAAAGCGTCGCGCCCTCTAGAACCTGACCGCCCTTGGGCTGGCGCGGGTCGTGGAAAATCATCAGCCCAAAGGGGGCATGATTGGCATCGTCGGGCCCAGTGTCATTATTTGTAGTGTAAAGCGAGCCGTCCCCGACTGTGCCTACGGAGCGCCAGGCCAGTTCGTCGAAATAGGCAATCAGGTCAGGAGCCACGCCGCGCACCTTCTGGTAGATTTGCTGCGGCTTCATGATGCGGTTGGGCATGGGCTGTCCGTCTGGCGTGGGGATGCTGGTCAGGAGGTCGGCTAAGCGCGATCGCTCTTGCTCGTATTGCGCCAGGGGAATCACGCCCTGCGGTTCTCGTCCCTGCATGTTCATAAAAATCCGCCCATAGTAGCCGCCTGCGCCCCAGGCTTTGGTCTGGCTCCAATCCACCTCGACCTGATCCAGCGGCAGCGGTTCCGAGGGGGGCTGCTTTAGCGTCAGATAGCCCCACTTGATTAGCCACTCATTGACGCAGATGCCGCCCATCATCGGCCGCGCCCCGTGATCTGACACCACCAGCACAGCGGTTTCTTCGTCGCACCTTGCTAATAGGTCGCCGATGCGCTGATCCACATGGCAATAGTAGTTGTGAATCGCGTTGGCAAAGGGCGACCCCGGCTCGTGCTGCGGGTGGGTGGGGTCCATCGGCTTCCAGAAGGAGTGGTGAATCCGATCCACGCCCATGTCTACCAGCATCAGAAAATCGGGCTGGTCGCGCTTGATCAGCTTTTCTGCCAGGTCAAACCGCTGGTTGCAGAGGTCGTAGATGTTTTGCAAGATTCGCGCTTTTTCCTCGGAGCGAAACTCCGGCACGTCCAGCAAAAAGTCGGGCATCCATTCGGCAATTTGCGCGGCCAGGCCTTGCGGGTGCGTGTAGGGCACATCGCGGCTGGGCGTAAGGAAGCAGGATACGAGGGAGCCGTTCACTGGATAGGGTGGCGAAGTGCCCGGAACGCTGAGAACCGCCACCGTCCAGCCCGCATCGCCCAGCAAGTCCCACAGGCGCGGAACCTTGACCGCTCGACCGTCGGCGATCGCCATCTTGCCATAGCTCCGATCGGCCCGGTTGCGAAATCCATAAATCCCCAGTTCCCCCGGATCGCGTCCACTCATCATGCAGCTCCAGGCGGGGACGGTGATGGCGGGAATGCTGCTCTCCATGCGTCCATAGCTGCCCGCCGCCATCAGCCGCGACAGGTTGGGCAAGTCAGACCGCCAGCGGTCAAACACCAGCGACGGCTCCATACAGTCGAGTCCGATGATCAGGAGGCGGGGTTTGGGGGAAGACATGGGCAGCAGGGAAACGAGAGAACGGGTTGGGGGGATGGGAAGTGCGCCAGTCGTCGTCACCCCAAAATACCTCTTCACTCTATCGCCTCAGCGCGTAGATTACCCTCTCGAAAAATGGTCATCCCGCTCGGCAATAGCGCATTCCGGGCAGTTGCGAAACCACGCCCAGCATTTCTAGCTCCAGCAGGGCGGCGAGGAGGTTGCTGGTGTCGAGTTGGGTGGTTTGTACCAGGGTGTCGAGGGCGATCGCCTCTGGTGGAATTGCCTGGAAAATCGGCTCCAGGTGAGGCGGCAGATCGAGTGCGGGTGGCTTGGCTGGGGACAGATTTTGGGAAGGCGCAGAGTGTTTTAAAAGGGTGTCTAATGGAGGAATTGCGCCGAGGGATTGCAATAGCGAGGCTTCGTCGAGGATGAGCTGTGCGCCGCCTGCGATCAGCTCCAGGCACCCGCGGGACTGGGGCTGGTCGAGAGATCCGGGGAGGGCGTAGACTTCGCGGCCATAATCGTTGGCGACGCGGGCGGTGATTAGCGCTCCCGATTTGGAGCCTGCCTCGATGACCAGGGTGGCGCGGCAGAGTCCGGCGATGATGCGATTGCGGCTGGGGAAGTGGGCGCGGTCGGGGCCGGTGCCCCGGGGATGTTCGCTGAGAATCAGCCCTTTGCGGTCGATCTGCTGGGCGAGGGCGCGGTTGCTGGCGGGATAGACGCGGTTGACCCCGGTTCCCAGGACGGCGATCGTGCGGCCGCCCGCATCCAGGCAGGCTTGGTGGGCGATCGCATCGACCCCTTCCGCCAGCCCAGAGACGATGGTAAATCCTGCCTGCACAAGCGCTTCCACTAGGCGATACGTCCACTGTTTGCCATAGCTAGAGGGGTTGCGGGTTCCCACGATCGCCACCAGCCCCACTTCCCCCCGGTTTTCTGCCAGCGCCACTTGCCCGCGATAGTAGAGCAGCGGCGGCGGGTCGGGAATTTCTGCCAGCAGGCGCGGATAGTCGGCATCGGCGGGTGTCCAAACGTCGGGATTGTCGCGCTGATGTTCTGCAAATAGGGTTGCAGGGTTGAGCGAGGCGCGGATTTTGGCGATCGCCCCTGCCGTCACTCCGCCAATGCCCTCTACTGCATCCAGGGCAGCCAGATCAGCATCCCAGGCCGCCGCCAGCGACCCAAAGTGTCGATAGATCCGCATCAGCAGCGTCGGGCCCACGCCCGCGATCTGGCTCCAGGCCAGCCAGTAGGCTCGTTCGTCAGTCAAGGTGAGGGGTAAGGATTTGGGAATACAAGTAGGACTTACGCACTTGCGACTCAACTTTCTGAGTTTTGGACGATTTCTCGCGGGCGTCGCCCGCGAGAAATCGTCCAACTGCGTAAGTCATAACGAGAATACGGGAGTTTGGGTAGGCGCAGGCCACAGCGCTCATGCCTGATACCTGCATCTCTAACTTCCAGTATTCTCCGGCAGGCTCCGGCTCATGCGTAGGCTGCTAGGATTTCTTCGTCCAGGGAGAAGTCGATTTCGGCTTTGTCGCGGCCGCTGGCGAGGTAGTCGTGTTGGAACGAGTCGGCCAGGCCGGAAACTAGGTCAAACTGGGGCTGCCAGCCTAGCTCGGTCTTGGCTTTGTGGATGTCGGTGAAAAAGTGCTGCACGCGCATGGGAAAGGCTTTGCGCTTGCCAAAGTCAAATTTTTTGGGGTCGTAGTGGACGATTTTGAGGGTGGTGGGGTCTTTGCCAGCGGCGGTGGCGCAGGCGCGGGCCAGCCCGTCGAAGGTGACAGCGCGATCGCCCGATATGTTGTAGATCTGCCCGATGGCCCGATCGTTGCCTAGCACAGCGGCCATGGCAGCGGCTAGATCTTGGCAATGCCCAAACTGGGTGAGCGCCATGCCGTTGCCGGGAATTGGGACGGGGCGATCGCGCACGATGCGGTCAAAGAACCAGGCTTCCAGGTCGTTGTAGTTTTGCGGGCCGTAGATATAGACCGGGCGAATGGACGTGAAGGGAACGCCGGATTCTGCCAGATAAGCCTCGGTTTCAAATTTGCCCTTGTGGCGGCTGTTGGGATCGACTGCATCGCCCTCGACGTGGGGCATCTGGTCTGACTTGAGGTACACTCCGGCAGAACTGACGTAGACGAAGTGCTGGATTCGCCCTTTGAAGATTTCGGCGAGGGGCTGGGTGTCGCTGAGTTCGCGGCCGTTGTTGTCGAACACGGCATCAAAGGATTCGCTAGAGAGGCTGGTTTTGAGCTGGAGCGGGTCAGTGCGATCGCCCACAATCTGCCGGATGCCCGCGACGGGTGCGGGTTTGTTGCCCCGGTTAAACAGCACGACTTCGTGGCCCTGCGCCACTAGCAGCCTTGTCAGGTACACGCCGATAAACCGGGTTCCGCCCATCACCAACACGCGCATGTGTCGTCCTCTCAACCTGCGATTGCAAACTGTGCTTTTCGATCCTATGACGGAATGAGGACAGTAAATCTTGATCCGAGCCAACAGCCTTGGGGGATATCCCCCAAACCCCCTTTTGCAGGGGACGAAGCGTCCCCCACACCCCCTCCTAAGGGGTCACTGGTGGGCCTAAAAGGTTTCGATGCGTGCGACTTGCTGGTTTGCTTGACGTGGCTCAGTTTGTGGGTGTGTCTTCCTTTTTGTTTCAGGGTTATTTCAGGGTTGTCTGAGGGTTGTCTGGATCGGCAGGCTGTGGCTTAGAAGTTTGTGAACTGGGCAGCGATCGCCAATTTCTTTCATTCGCTGGCGCTGTTCGTCGGTGAGGTTGCCTTTGAGGGTGAGCAGCGCGTTGATTTGAGAGCCGTCGGGCGTTTTTTCCAGTGTGACATCGACAGAGATTTTTTCGACGGGCCAGCCTTTGCGCTCAGCGTACATCTGGATGATCATGGTTTTGCACGCGCCTAGCCCTGCCAGGACGTATTCGGTTGGGGTGGGGTCGGTGTCTGCGCCACCGACTTCGATAGGTTCATCGGCGGCAAACTGGAACTGGCGAATGCCGATTTTTTGCTGATAGTGAGATCCGGTGGAAGACACCCGAATGGGCAGCATGGGGAGGCTCCTGGGGGGCGATTGTGGATTTTAGATTGGGGATTTTGGGGATTTTGGAGGACTCATTCGGGGGCTTGCAAGGCTCACAGTTGGAGAAACTGGAGCGGGTTGCTCATGGTTTTGGCGAAGCCCAAAATGGCGCGATCGCGATGTTCGTACAGTAATTCGCCCTGAGCGTCGAACAAAAACGTTGCGCCGCGCTGGGTGAGATAGGCGGCATCGGGCACGTAGGTCTTCCAGTGGCGCAGCACTTCGCCCATGTTTCGCAGGCGCAGGGTGGCTAGCTCAAACGGGCGCTGGAAGCCGCGACCGCCTGCCCAGCGAAAGAAGGAACCTTTGAGGGGCGGCAAGGGAAACGCCTGAATTTCTTCGTCGTCGGCAATGAGCTGGGGCGCAGTGCGGTCGCCCCGATAGCCGCGAAACACCTCCGCCAGCGTGCCCGGACTGCCGATCCCCGCACACATCAGCATCAGGTTGAGCCAGCTATTTTGCGCGGGTGAGAGGACGGGGAGTTTCAGCGACAGGCCGCGATATAGCCCCAGCGCTTGGTGTAGCGATGCGTTGGGGTCGATGAACAGATGGTCGGCCGGAAAGTCGGTATACTCGCAGAATTTTTGCCCTGATGGGCGATCGCCAATACCCACCGCCCGCACCGCGATGCCCGCTGCCTGAAGCTGCGCCGCCTGCCGCCGAATCCACCAGGCATATTCCAGGCTGTCAAAGTCGCCCAGTTGCGGCCAGATCAGCATGAGGATTTGTGAGGCAGCGCCGCAGTCCGCCAGAATTGGGGCGATCGCCCCGTCGCCGACTCGCTCGCGGGTTGTTTGAGCTAGTAGAGAGTAGGGATTCATCAATCGTCAGAATGGAGCGTTGAACTCTTGGCGGCGCATTCCTGTCGCGTCCATCAGAGTCAAGCCGCTGCCAATTGCTGATCCCGGTCTTCGACCAACAGACTAGCCTGAAAACTCACCAGAAACCTGAGAGCCTGCCTCAGGATGCTCGGCGGTTGGACTGCGCGAAGCTGAATGCGCCCAAGGTCAATTGTCCGTCAAAGGTGTAGAAGGTGACGCGAGAAATCTGGCGGCCTGTCAGCGTCATTTCTAAATTTGGGGCGTGGCTGGAGTCGGAGCCTGCCAGGTTGGCGGCTGGGGTCTGCGTTTGGGCAACGGGGCGGTTATGCTCATCAAAAGCTGCCATCACCGTCGGGCGAGAGCTGGTGATGTGTCCGCTGACGCGCTGCACAGGCTGGTCAAAGGTTGCCTCTAGCCATCCGCCCTTGGGACAAGCCATCAACACCAGTTGCCCAGTGTGGGAGGGAAATGCTGGATTAGAGGGCACAAGGGCGACTGCATTGGCAAAGGTCACACCCAGATGATGAAACTGGGTGCTAACCGTTTCAAAGGTGTGCAGTTCGTCGAAATCTAGCTCAACGTCGTCTAGCGCGTCCTCAGAAACGGGCGATCGCGCGGCAGTTAGCTCAGACCCAGCCGCAACGCCGAGCGGGCGTGCTTCAAACGCAACAGCGCGAGCCACAGGCTCAAAAAAACTCGGCTCAACTAACTCAGACCCCGATCCAAAGTCCAGTTCAGCTTCAGCCTCTAATGGTGCAGATTCAGCATAGAAGGAAGATGAGGGGGCAACCGGAACATCAGGATACTCTTCCATAAGATTTTTCCCTGAAGAATTTTCTCGTTTACTCGGTCGAAGATGCTGCCGAAACAAAGGCGCAATTGAAGGCAACTAAACCAAGATTGCTCAGGCAAACTCACGAACACTCAACGAACAGGGAGCCATCCACACACCCAGTTACGAAGCTCAGAACGAGGCTCAGACAGAAATTACGAACGATTTAACAATTCCCAACAGCGTCGCTAGGCTAGTAGCTATCACGCCACTACAAGGCCTACAGGTCGCCTTATCGGAATAGATTGCTCCGCCCAACTATCTTCATGAAATCAGGTTCAAAGACTGCCTCGCATGAAGCCAAAATAAACTCCAATCTTGAGCAGGACCCATAGCCCCGTTTAGGCAATCTTGGGCAAGCGAAATCCAATCCCGATATACCTAGTCCATCCTCAAAACACGTTAAGTATCCGTAAATATGTCACCAACTTCATGAAGGCTTTAAGTTTTGCAAGGCTAGCTCATGGTTTCTTTACACATAACAATCGGACACTGCTGGAATTTCGTCAATAGGGATCGCAGCTATCTTTGCAGTCATCTGGGTTAGTGCATCTTTCCGTGATTTCTCTGCTCTCAGTAGCTTCTTCAATTTTCAAACATTCTTCACTGAGATTACGTATCACAGGTATCTCTCCTCCTATTCCCCTATAACCCATAGCCATCCGTCTGCCTTCTGTCACTCCTCCTCGTCAAATTCCCCAGTCCCATGCCAAACTTTTTTTACATCGCTGCGATCGCCTCCACCCTGCTCCTGCTAGAGGGCTGCCGCTGGGATAGTGCTTCTCGTTCTCGCAGTCCTGAAAATCTTGCTCTGACCCCTGTTTTGTCTTCTGACTCTGCCATGACCGATTCCCAAACCCTAGCCCAATCTGATGCGGAGCTTTCCTTTGACCAGGCTGCCGATTTTTCTGAAGGGCTAGCGATGGTGCGCCGGGGCGATCGCCTCCTGTTTATCGACCTGACGGGCAACGTGGCGATCGCTGTCGATCCCAACATGGACGGAGCGGCCGACTTTTCCGAAGACCTGGCGCTGGTCAAGGCAAACGGGGTCTATGGCTATATGAATCGGGCGGGTGAAGTCATCGTTCCGCCGCAATATCTGGGCGCGGCCTCTTTTTCGGGCGGGCTGGCGGCGATTCGCGCTGGCACGCGCTACGGCTATATCAATCCCGCCGGAGAGGTCGCCATCGAGCCGCAGTTTGACCTGGCAGGGAGCTTTGCCGAAGGGCTGGCGGCGGTGAAACTGGGCGATCGCTACGGGTTTATTGCACCGACGGGCAAACTGGTCATCGATCCCCAGTTTGAAGATGCATGGCGACTGTCTCAGGGGCGGGCGGCAGTGCGGCAGGGCGGCCGCTGGGGCTATATTGACCCGACTGGAGCGCTCGTCATCGATCCCCAGTTTGATGGGGCGTTTCGGTTTGCAGACGGGCGGGCGCGGGTGCGGCAGGGCGGCGACTGGGGCTTTATCGACTTGCAGGGCAATCTGGCGATCGCCCCCCAGTTCAGCTTTGCGTCGGACTTTGCTGAAGGGCGGGCAGCGGTGCTGGTGGGTGCGAAATGGGGTTACGTAGATCGCCAGGGACAGATGGCGATCGCCCCCCAGTTTGACTATGCCGCCGACTTTTCCGAGGGGTTGGCCGCCGTCAAACAAGGCAACCGCTACGGCTATATCAACCCCACCGGAACCTGGGTCATCGCCCCCCAATTTGACGATGCTGCTGCCTTTTCAGAGGGCTGGGCCCGCGTCAAGCTCGGCAACCAGTGGCGCTACGTTAATCGCCAGGGACAGTTCCTCAAGGCATCGCCGCTGCTGCGATAGCGGCCGGCCCCTCGCTTCAGATGCGCTCGTTCTAGGCGCACTCGTTCCAGACGTGACAATCCATTGCAAACTCTTTTCAAGACTCAGGCCAGCCTGCAAGTCTAATAGTCACACTTAGGACTGACACAGTTGGACAATTTCCTGCGGGCGCAGCCTGTAAGAAATTGTCCAAAGTTTAGACATCTTATCGTAAGTGCGTAAGTCCTGACACTACCAGTCACACGTTTCGTATCAGCATTTGGTGAACCCCGCTATGAATCCCACTGTGATTAAGTTCTCCTCCGAAGACTGCGGCCTCTGCCACAAAATGTCGTTCTATGACCAGAAAGTGGCAGCCGAACTGGGGCTAGAGTTTGTCGATGTAAAAATGCAGGACACCGCCACCTACCGCAAGTACCGCAAGATCCTCCTGGCGCAATATCCCGATAAAGAAGGCATGGGCTGGCCGACTTATATCATTTGCCAGGAGCCGGAAAGCGACTTCAAAATTTTGGGTGAAGTCAAAGGCGCACATCCCAAAGGCGAGTTTCGCGAACGGCTCCAGGAGATTGTGGCGGCGGCGGCAACCTGAACCGGCCAAACCGCCACAGGCTGGACAATCCGCAGCAGGACGGTCGAACCCAACCGAATCATCCCCTAGATGGGAATACTTGAGGTAACTTAGGTAAGGGCTTTCACGCCCTCTATCTCGCCCTCCATGCTGAGCGTTTTCAGCAAGCGTCTCCAGCGACTTCTACCCCTGCACCTCCGGATTTAATGAACATTCTCACCGACCTCCTCCCGCAAGCCATCAACTCGCCCCGCGTCCGCAAGCAAAGCCGCAGCGTTGAGATCAAGTCCGCCCGCGAAATCGAAATCATGCGTCAGGCTTCTCGGATCGTGGCGACGGTGCTGAAGGAAGTCTCGGAGATAGTGCAGCCAGGAATGACGACGGCCGATCTAGATGCCTATGCCGAGAAGCGCATTCGGGACATGGGCGCAACGCCGAGTTTCAAAGGCTATCACGGGTTTCCAGGGTCTATTTGCGCCTGTATTAATAATGAAGTCGTGCATGGCATTCCCAGTCGCCGCAAAACGATCCGCCAAGGCGATGTGCTGAAGGTAGACACGGGCGCATATTTCGAAGGCTTTCATGGCGATTCTTGCATCACGATTGGCGTGGGCAAGGTAACACCCGCCGCCGAAAAGCTGATTCGGGTCGCCGAAGAAGCCCTCTACAAAGGCATTGAACAGGTCAAAGCTGGGGCCTTTTTGCTCGACTTGGCGGGCGCGATTGAAGATCACGTCAAGGCCAATGGCTTTAGCGTGGTGGAAGATTACACGGGGCACGGCGTAGGGCGCAATCTGCATGAAGAGCCGTCAGTGTTCAATTTCCGCACGCACCAGATGCCGAATGTGAAGCTGCGGGCGGGCATGACGCTGGCGATCGAGCCGATTGTGAATGCTGGGTCAAAGCTGACGCGGGTGCTGGGCGATCGCTGGACGGTGGTGACGTGCGATCGCGCTCTATCCGCCCAGTTCGAGCATACGGTGCTGGTGACGGAAACAGGCTACGAAATCCTGACCGACCGCAATTTGGTATAGCGCAGCAGATGACTGCATTGCAGCGCTTGAGGTGCCCAGGACGAGCCATCAGCTAAAAACCATCAAATAAACATAAAAAAAAGCCCTGGCATGACCGGGGCTTTCTCATAATCGAGCGTGATCCTAAAACTAGCCGCCGAGGCTGCGCCAGTCCACATTCACATCTTCCAAAATCAGCGAGGAATTGTAGATCTGCAAAATAATCAGCAGAAATACGAGAAACAGCGCCATGAAAACTCCCATCAGCGGGGTTGTGCCCCAACCGGGAGCCACCTTACCGTATTCAGCGTTTAAGGGGCGAAGGATATCTCCCAAGCGAGTGCGTTGTGCCATGGGTTACCTGCAAGCAATCGTTAAATTTAACTTTATGTAATATTCTAGGGGAATGTGACTCATAAATTAGATCGACTCATGGACTCTGCAACAGTTCTTAGTATTTCCGTTACCGCGATCCTGATCGGCATCACCGGAGCCGCGATCTACACCTCCTTTGGCCCGCCGTCTAAGCAGTTGGACGATCCCTTTGAAGACCACGAAGATTAGGGCACTAATATACTTCACGCAGTAATTTCAGCCCTCACCCTAAATCCCTCTCCCAGAGCGGAAGAGGGACTTCAAGCCTGTATCTGGCTCCCCTTCTCCCCGCTTGGGAGAAGGGGGTGGGGGATGAGGGCAGTGAGTTTGCTGTTTCAAGTATGTCAGTGCCAAGATTAAGAGCTAATTTGTAAAGGAGCCTGAAAGCCTTGTTAATCAAGGATTTCCGAGAAACCGCTTTTCCTGGGCAAACATGACCTCAAAGCCACACATGCCAAGAGTTTCAGGCTTCTTAAGATTTGCTTCATAAATTAGCTCTAAGGCTTGGGCGCAGGCTGGAGCGTCAGGCGGAGGGTAAGAACCTGCCACGGCTGGAGGGCGATCGCCCCTCTTTCATTCTCTACGGCATTGGCATCTGCTAGCAGATTGGCATTTTCTAGCAGATTTGTGGGGACGGCGCGAACCACCTGGGCGATCGCCCGTTGTTCTGGAGAGCCACCTCCTGGAGAGCCACCTCCTAAAAAGCGAATTTCTCCTGACGCTCCCTGCGACTCGTAGCACCGCATAATCCAGTCTCCGGAGCCGTCTTCAGCAGGCTTGAGGGCGCTCACCACGGCTGAGCCAGCGTCGAGGTGGAGCAGCGAACCCACAGGCGGCAATGCAGCCTGGGAAGGCGTGGCGGTTGCCGGGTCAACGACGCGCACCCGCAAAGGCTGGTTTTGCTCGTAGCCGTGCTGCACCGTTTCTGCCGCCTGCCAGCAGCCGGCGTGGGGATACAGCGCGTAGGTGAATTCATGATGCCCCAAATCGGCAGCGGGGTTCGGCCACGCTGCGCCGCGCAGCAGCGTTAGGCGAATTTGGCTAGGGCGACTGTCGTAGCCATGCTTGCTGTCGTTGAGCAGGCTCACGCCATAGGGAACGGCCTCCGACGCATCGGAACTGGTCAGGTCGGCCCAGCGCAGGGCAGGCACTTCCCACTGAGCCGCCTCGACAGAATTCTTCGGCTGGGTGGGTCGCTGGATCACGCCCCCTGGAATTTCGCAGGTCAGGAAATCGGCCGTTAGGTTTAGCGGAAACGCCGCTTTCACCAGGACGTGTCGCTCTTGCCAATCGACCCAGGTACGGATTTGCAGCAGTGGCGACCCGGTTTGCAACTCGTAGCGCTGGCGAAATGTAGACCGACCGAGCGATCGCACGATCTCCACTGTCTGGGCGATCGCCCCATTGTTCACCCAGCGAATCGCCTCAAGCTGCGGCGGCGGCAAGGGATAGCTTTCGTAGGCTGGGTCGATATTCCACGCATCCCAATATTGCCCACCATCTTGAAACGCCTGAAGCTGATTGCCCGGCCCCGCCAGCACCTCCCGCTGCTGCGCCTTATCGAACACGCTAGCCAGATTGCCCGTAGCCGGGTCAACTGCCACCCGCAGAAACTCATTTTCCAGAACGAAGGAAGCCGTCGGCTGGAGCGGCTCCGCAGCCAAAGAGTCCCCCTCAACTGGGCACAGCCAGAAGCAGGCATAGCCCAGCGCAGAAACGGCTTCGGCCCGAAACGCAATCTCCCAATGCTCGTCGTCATCCGCCTCCAGCACCCACTGAGCAGCGATCGCCCGTCCGTCCAGCCCGCGAACCTCCCAGTTCAATTTTCGATTTTCGATTTTCGATTTTCGATGTTCTTGACCCTCCATTTTTCGTTTTTCGTTTTTCGTTCTTCGTTCTTCCCCCCCCACTCGCACCACCGCCGAGCGTGACCAGTTTAGCGGGTTAAACACCAGCACCGCCCTGGCCTGGGAATGGGGCGCGGGCGGTAGGGCAATGTAACGGGCGATCGCCCCCAGCGCTGCATCAATCGCGTCTTTGGCGCATTCTGCCGCCGCCGCCCACTCTCGATTGGCCTCTGCGTACACATCAGGAATCGCCGATCCCGGCAAAATATCGTGAAACTGGTTAAACAGCACCTTTTTCCACGCAGTTTCCAGGGCTGTTGCAGGGTAGGGCAGTCCTAGGGCCAGCGTCGTCATGGCTGACCACAGTTCCGCTTCGGAGAGCAGCGCCTCACAGCAGCGGTTCCACCGTTTTTGGTCGGCATGGGTGGTGTAGCAGCCCCGATGGAATTCGAGGTAGAGATCGGTCTGCCAGCAGGGGGGTTGGGGCGTTGGGGGGTTGACGTTGACACTGGGATCATCCCATTCCCGCAGCGCTTCTAGGTAGGATTGTGCCGTGGAAAACTGGAGGCGCGGGAAGAAGGGCGATCGCCCCCAGCGCTGGGCCAGGTGCAGCATATCGCGGGTAGGGCCGCCGCCGTGGTCGCCCACGCCAATCAGCCAGAGGGCATGGGGATAGCCCGTTTTTTGCTCGAACTGGGTGGCGTAGCGGGCCATCTTGAGTGGGTCGAAGCCTTCGCCGATGGGGGCAGAGTGCAGGCTAAAAATGCGGCTGCCGTCGGGCCCTTCCCACCAAAAGGCTTCGTGGGGAAATTCGTTGGTGTCGTTCCAGCGGAGCTTTTGCGTAACGAAGAATTCCACACCGCCCTGGCGCAAGAACTGGGGCAATTGCCAGCAAAAGCCAAAGGTGTCGGGCAGCCAGGCGATCGCGCTGATGCGCCCAAATGTTTCCTGCACATAGCGCTGGCCGTAGAGAATCTGGCGGGCGATCGACTCGGCGCTGATCAGGTTCAATTCCGGCTCCACCCACAGCCCAGCGGCCACCTCCCAGCGCCCTGCCGCCACCTGCGCCCGAATTGCCTCAAACAGTGCCGGACGGTTCGTTTCCATCCAGGCATAGAGCGCGGGCGAAGAGTGGGTAAAGATCAGGTCTGGAAACTCCGCCTGGAGACTCAACACCGACTTGAACGTGCGCTCGGCCGCGTCCCAGGTTTCCGCCACGGGCCACAGCCAGGCCAGATCCAGGTGCGCGTGTCCCAACAGGGAAATCTGCCGCTGCCGAATCCACTCGCCAAAGGGCAACAGGCGCTGCCGCAGGTCGCAGAGCGCTTGGTCAAAGGCGGCTCGGTTGGCAAGCTGGCTCCAGTCGAGCGGGGCTACGGCGGCCGCCAGGTCTCCTAGCTGCGCTGGTGCAAAGGTTTCGACGTAGTGCTGCACGACATCCAGCTCGTCTGCCACAAATCCCGGCTCTGGGCAAGGCTCCAGTCCATACTGGGGGCGCTCGTAAATACAGTGCGATCGCACTAGGGCCCCGTCGTCATGCCCCGGACTGACCAGCCGCAGCGCCACCGGAATCCGCTCTCCTGGCAGCACCTGCTCCCGCAGCACGACCCGCGCCGAGCAGTCAAACAGATCGCCCGCCTGCACCAACTGCCCATCTACAAAAATCTGCGCGTCCTCTGCCCACCAGGTCAGCGCCAGGCGCAGTGTCAGCCCTGTCAGTGGATATGCCTCTAGCGCATCGGGCACGACGATTTCCTGCGCCAGCCACAACACCTGCCGTCCTTTCGTCCAGGGAAGATGTCCCTTGGCATTCAGCGGAATCTTGCCCCAGTCCGTCCAGGTTGCAGGGTCGAGGGCATGGCTTGGGTCGCCTGCTGTGGCACACCAGTCCCCCAGGCAGTCGCGCTGGGTTTGCCGACGCAGGCGATTCGCGAAGCGATCCCTACGGGAATCGCCCACCAGCGACGGAGTGTAATCGGAAACATTCATAGTGGCTTGAATTCAAATAAAAACCAGTCGAATAGGTTTATAAACCAAATAAACCAAACTTTCGGACGATTCCCTGGTGGGTGATTTACTAATAGATAGATTGGTGAGCCGTATCAAAAACTGTCAAATTCAGAAGCATTTAGACTGGCGCAGGCATGGCAATCCTTACAAGAACGCAAAAGAAAGCAAAAGACAGTAAAACATCGCACGACAAATAGAACAATGGGCGGAACCCCTCAGTGAGTGATCCAGGTTAAACTCTGTAAAGAGTATGCAAAGCTCTATCATTTTTGCCTGATTCCCTCAATCGCCCAGTATCAGCCCCCTCGGGCCGCTCGCTATAATTGGAGCCTTGCATGACCTCCAGCCATTGCAAGGCTCTCTGCAAAATTTTCCCAGACCATTTCTCCCAGACCATTAATGCTGTATCTATGGGCTGTCTGGCGTGTGACCAGAGCAGTTCAATTGTGAAGCATCAGGGAAAAAGAGGAAGCGTTGTATCAGGGTATCAGAAGGGCTTTGAATGGAGGGGCATTGCATAGAGGGGGCATTGCATAGAGGGGGCATTGCATAGAGGGGGCATTGCATAGAGGGGGCATTGCATGGAGGGGAGCGCTGCATAGGGAGCCGCGAGCTGCCAATAAATTCTGGCAACTCTGGCAATTCTGGCAAACTATGGCTGGTGAAGGGGGAGTGATCCTAGTAACCGAGACGACTGGCGATCGCCCTCCTGAATCGCCCTCCTGAGAGGAGCTATCCCTCGGTTCAGACAGCGCCAGCGCGACCGAACAGCGATCGCGCTACTCCCCTGAATTGCTCACCACAACGGGTGACTCTTGTGGCATCGTTCGTAAACTGCACTCCTTCTCTTGTATTCCTCCCATGAAGTAGACAGCCTGCTAGCCCGTGCGCCAAGCCGCGCCTTGCCCATCGGGGCGATCGCCGCTCAATTTTGAAAATCCAGACCCGCCGACCGCAGTTTCTAGTTTCAACTGAGCATTTTAGATGGTTGTGGAAAAACTGAACGAGGGCTATCAACCGCAGCCACGAGGACGAGCCAATCGTTTTCAGCGGAACATTCCAAAAGCGCAGGAGGTTATCTACAACTACCTGCTGGAAATAGTGAAGGAGTGGTCGCCGGAGGAGGTGCTAGCAGAATTTCGGCATCTCTTCATTCACCACGTCAACACCATTAGCTCCCATACGCTCCCCTCGCTCTACGAAATTGTCTTTGCCAACCAAGAAACCGAGTTTCGTAACACGCTCAAGCGTTCCTGCTACATTCTCATCAACAACTGGGATCTCAGCCGCAGCCACGACTCGATTCGGGGGCTGGTGCAGCTTTTCTATGACCCCATTCTCGACAAGCCCACCATGTCGCCCACGCTGCGGCGGCTGCGCGGCTGGCTGAAGAATTTTGTAGAAAGTGAGGATTTCCAGGAGCTAAAGCTATTTGCCTCGCGCTACGACGATCAGCGCAAGCACTGGTCAGACCGCTACACGTCTTACCTGCTGGTGCCGCAATACATCGACCTGAACAACCCCATCGAACAGCGCAACGCCGCCCGCACCCTTTCTAAGCAGCTTAAGGAACGGTTTAAGTTTGAACTGGCGATGTACACAGCGCGATCGCAGAGCAACACCGTTCCCGCGCTGAAGCCCAAAAACCCCACCATTATGGGTGACGACGTGCTGCGCTTGGTGAAAATGATCGTGGCGAAGCGGGGCAACTTTAGCTACGCTAACCTGGCACATATTTTTCTGAACCAAACGCGGGGACTCCGCTATCAGGAGTTCAAAGAG
This sequence comes from Thermoleptolyngbya sichuanensis A183, assembly GCF_013177315.1. Taxonomy (NCBI): domain Bacteria; kingdom Bacillati; phylum Cyanobacteriota; class Cyanophyceae; order Oculatellales; family Oculatellaceae; genus Thermoleptolyngbya; species Thermoleptolyngbya sichuanensis. The sequence continues at coordinate 1,012,075 of NZ_CP053661.1, forward strand.
AGCCTGAAAAAATACCTGGTGTTTTCGTCGGCCTCCCAGGAACAAGCGCGATCGCTCAACGCACAGGTTGCCGAAAAGCTGGATGCCCTCTACGTCATCCACCATGACAAGCCGCTCGACGACGCGCTGCTGCTGCGAACCGTGAACCGCATTGTCAGCCACCTAACCACCGAAAATCAGCAAGACCCATCCCCTTTGTTCGTGCAACTGCTGATGGACGGCAACCCGCTGACGCTGGTGATTGTGCTGCTGAAGCTGGTGCTGATTTGCCCCTATGCCCGCACCCATCTAGAAGCCCGCATCGCGGACCTGGTGCAGTTTTATAAAGCCTATCCAGAGGACGAGTGCCGCTGGGTCATCAACTTTTTCGAGATTTTCGATATTACGATGGCGATCTACGCTGAAAATATCGAATTTAACCTAGTAGACATGAGCAGTAAGAGCAGCGGGCGACAGAAAGAGATTAATCCGGCAACCCTTGACGCTTATCGCGTGTTTTCCCAGATCAAGCACAGCATGGATGCAACAGAAGACCTAGAGCAGATGGAACAGGTGCTTTCAGACCTGATGGCAGACGATGACTCGCTGACCCCAGAGGAAATTACGGAACTGTCCGAAGCGGCGCTGGCTGAGTTGGACGAGCTATAGGCGCGAACCTTCGTCGCAACCCGTTTCAGGCCTGTGGCGCAGCCTGCTCGACGAGTTCCCGACAGCCCGCTAATCCGAGTTGGGGCTGCTGTCGATAGGCTTCATCGGCGACCCAGATGTGAAGCGTGCGATCGCCCCGAATTTCGTATAGATATTGCACCGTCGGGTCGAACTCGGTGCTGGCCTTCAGGTTTGAGAAATCGTCCTCACAAAACTCAAACCCCAGCCGCACAATCACCTGCGCGGCCAAACAGGCGGGCGTGTCACCCTGTTCGCCCACCAGCCCCCGCTCCTGCCAAAAGGTGTCTAGAAACGGATTCAAAATCGGCAGAAGGCGCTCAGGCGTGCCATTCCGGCTGGCGTAGATGACAATCGGGCTGCCCTCGATCAGAATATGACAGGGTGTAGCAGACATAGCAGCACTTGGAGATGACTTAGTTAGGGTACTCCTTTGGGGGGGGTGGATTCAACTGTAATCCGTGATGCGGTTCGCAGGATTTGCCCCGCCAACACCGCGGCCCCAAAGCCGTTGTCAATGTTCACCACGCCGATGCCTGCCGCACAGGAGTTGAGCATGGTCAGCAGGGCCGCCAGCCCGTCGAAGCTGGCACCGTAGCCGACGCTGGTGGGCACGGCAATCACGGGACAATCCGCCAGACCCGCTACGACGCTAGGCAGTGCCCCCTCCATGCCCGCCACGACGATCAGCACGTCCGCCGTTTGCACAAAATGGCGATTGTTTAGCAGGCGGTGGATGCCCGCCACGCCCACGTCCCAGAGCCGCTGTACCTGGAATCCAGCGAGTTCTGCCGTAATCGCTGCTTCTTCTGCCACTGGCAAATCTGCTGTACCTGCCGATAGCAGCGTGATTGTGCCGGGATGGACAGGTGTGAGCGTGAGGGGGGCGATCGCACAGATCCGCGCCATTGGGTAATACACTGCGTCTGGAACGAGCGATCGCACCTGGTCATACACGGCTGGCTCGATGCGCGTCGCCATCACCACCCGGCTGCGCTGGCGCATGGTCTGCATGATCTGGGCGATCTGCTCCGGCGTTTTGCCGGGGCCCCAGATGGCTTCAGGGAAGCCCGTCCGCAGCGCCCGATGGTGGTCGATTTTGGCAAACTCTTCGACGGGTTCAAAGTCAAAATATTTCAGCTTTTCGAGCGCCGTGTCAGGGCTGACTTTGCCCTGGGCAACGGCATTGAGCAACTGGCGGAGCGCTTCGGGTGTAGACACAGAAAAGACCGAGTGACAGAGGGCTGGAGCAGGGAAATAACAGAATGATAGAGGTCAGGCGCAACGGAGCTAATCTAGCACCCCCTTTAACCTAGACTAGCGGCTTGATGGCGGAAGGGGGGCGATCCTCCCGGCGCATCTTCTCGGCGCGTCTTCTCGGCGCGTCTTCTCGGCTCATCTCGGCAAATCTTCTCCGCTACACTAGAGCAAAACGCACTGGCAAGATATAGATTCCCATGTCGGTTCCGACGACTCCTGCGACTCCCTCTGCGCCCGAAGCTGCTCTCGATTTCTTCGAGCAGGCGCAGTTGGATGGCGTGACCTTTCCTCCCGGCGACCTCTACAGCGACGAGCCTCCCTTGGAAACCGATTTTCACTTGCAGCAAATGCTGCTGCTAATCAAATGCTTGGACTGGTTTTGGCGCGATCGCCAGGATTTCTACGTCTCCGGTAATCTCACGATCTACTACAGCCCAAACCAGAGTAAATCGAAGGATTTTCGTGGGCCTGATTTCTTCGTCGTCCTCAACACAGAGAAGCGTCCCCGCAAAAGCTGGGTCGTTTGGGAAGAAGACGGCAAGTACCCCAATGTCATTATCGAACTTTTGTCGCCATCTACCGCCAGCACCGACCGGGGCCTCAAAAAGCAAATCTATCAAGACACCTTCCGCACGCCAGACTACTTCTGGTTTGACCCGACCACGCAGGAGTTTCAGGGCTTTCATCTGTTGGATGGAGTCTATCAAGCGTTGTCGCCCAATGATCAGGGACACTTGTGGAGCCAGCAGTTGCAACTCTGGTTGGGCGTGGTGGCGGGGCAACTCCGATTCCTGACACCTGCGGGGCAACTCGTCCCCACGCCAGAAGAATCGGCCCTAGCAGAACAGCAGCAGCGACTGGCAGAACAGCAGCAGCGGGAAGCTGCCGAAGCCCTGCTGGCTCGATACCGCGATCGCTTTGGCGAGTTGCCGCCCGAATAAGCGTCTTTTCAGGTTTCAGGTTTGCAAGCTGAACCAGCTAAAGCTAACGATATTCCCCCTGTCATTCCCACCGTCATTCCTACTGTCCATCTCTAAGAGGATGTTTGAAAAGTCCTACTGTTTGTAGCAAAGCGTGCAAGATCCTCCTAAATCCCCCTTCAAAAGGGGGACTTTAAGGCGGTTTCCCCCCCTTTTTAAGATCTGGCTCACGCCTGAAGGCTGCTGGGTTGTAGACAAGGGGGACTTTAAGGCGGTTTCCCCCCTTTTTGGGGGGCTAGGGGGGATCTCTGAGTGCTTAACATTACAGGCGATACCTTTTCAAACACCCTCTAAACGCCTGACTGGGCAAAACGGATTAGTTCCAGGGAGTTTGGCGCGGGCCTGTATCGCAGTTCCTAGACAAGTAGCGGAACATGCTCTAGAAAAATATCCAACGTTCGTATTCTGAGAGCTTGTGCTGTATTTTTTAATCGCGGCGCTGCCGATTTTGACGGTGTTTGTGCTGCTGCTGGGGGCGCGGCTGCCTGCGGGACGGGCCATGCCGATTGCCTATCTAGTCACGGTGGCGATCGCCCTCTGGATCTGGCGCGTTCCACCAGTTTGGGTGGCAGCTTCTAGCATCCAGGGCTTGTTCATTGCGCTGGAAATTCTTTACATCGTGTTTGGGGCGGTGCTGCTGCTGAACACGTTGCAGGCATCGGGCGCGATTCAGGCGATTCGGCGGAGCCTGCTGTCGATTTCGGGCGATCGCCGGGTGCAGGTGATTATCATTGCGTGGCTCTTTGGCAGCTTTATCGAGGGGGCATCGGGCTTTGGCACGCCTGCGGTAATCTGCGTGCCGCTGCTGGTGGCCATTGGCTTTCCGGCAATGGCGGCGGTGCTGGCGGCGCTGATTATCCAGAGTACGCCCTCCACCTTTGGCGCAGTGGGTACGCCCGTGCTGATCGGCATCGACGCGGGGCTGGCGGGGGTGGACGCGGTGCAGACCCAGGTGGACGCGCTGGGCCTGAGCTACGCCCAATACCTCAAGGCCATTGGAACCGTGGCAGGGATGCTGCATGGCATCGTGGGCACGTTCATTCCGCTGATTCTCTGCGTCATGCTGACGGTCTTTTTTGGCGATCGCCCCTCGATTCGTCAGGGGTTGGCGGCGTGGAAATTTGCGCTGTTTGCGGGGCTGGCCTTCACGGTGCCCTACGCGCTGACGGCACGGGTGCTGGGGCCAGAGTTTCCCACGATTATTGGTGGGCTGCTGGGGCTGGTGTGGCAGGTTTGGGGGGGCGGGTGAAGAGGGAAGAGGGAAGAACGAAGAACGAAGGACGAAGAACGAACAGGGAAGAACGAAGAGGGAAGAGGGAAGATTTGGATTGGGAGGTTGGTTCAACATCTAAAGCCGCAAATCAAAAGTCGCAAATCCAAAATCGCAAATCTAAAGTCGAGACTTGGATGTCGGAGGAGTTGGGCGAGCAGGTCGCGGTGGATGGCAGCGCGATCGCCAATGGCGGCAATCGAGGCTTGGATATCAGAGGAGTTGGGCGAGCAGGTCGCGGTGGATAGCAGCGCGATCGCCAATGGCGGCGAGTTGGTCGGTCGATAGCCCGTCTCCGTTGGCGTAGAGGTCGATCCAGGTGCGGCTGATGGCGGTGGCATCGTCGGGCAGGTGATCCAGTTCCCAGCCAGGAAGCTGATATTCGTCCATCAGGCGGCTCACCTTGGGGTCATAGCTGATGGCAAAGCAGCGGCACTGATGGGCAGCGGCCATAATCAGCCCGTGCAGACGCATAGCGATCGCCAGTTCCACTCCCTGAAACAATCCAGCAAGCTGGAGCGGATCGGTGAGCGTTAGAACGGTGCTGTGGTCGGGCAGGTGGCTGTGCAGCGTTTGGGCGATCGCCCCATCCTGCACGGGCTGGAAGGGAACCAGCAGCACATGGGTTTGGGTCGCCTGCTGAAACATGGCCAGGGCCCGGCCGAGGGTGTGCAGCCGAGCCTCGGTCAATGCGGCGTGGGGCCGCAGGGCCACGGCCACTCGCGGCGCGGGCAAATCCCACAGCCCCGGCACCGGACGACCCTGTAATGCCCACACGGGGTCAGGAGCCAGCGTCACAGGAACCCCCCAGGCGGTGAGCAGTTCCGCAGAGGGGCGATCGCGCACACTCACTCCCTGACACCCGACAAACGCTTGCCGAGCCAGCCACCGACTGGCAGCACGGTGCAGCGGCCCCACGCCTTGGGCCCAGGCAATGGTTTTTAGCCCCATGCGCTGGGCCGTCAGCATCAGCCCGCCATAATACCAGGGATTCACGGCGCTGGTCGCGTCTTGCATGAGGCTGCCGCCGCCCCAGATAAAGGCATCCGACCGACGGAGTGCTTGCAGAACTTGTGCAGCATTCATGCGATCGCACACCTCCACCCCAAACCGAGTCGCCGTCTCCGCCGGATTGCCCGACAGCACCAGCGGCGTTACCTGGGGCGGCAGCATTTGCAGCAGCGCCGCCAACAGCGCCTCGTCGCCGCCATTTCCCTTGCCATAGTAGCCACACAAAACCGCCCGCATGGATTGTTTATACTAAACCTTGAACTTCCCCTCTTCCTTTTTTCGTTCTTCCCTCTTCCTTCTTCTTTCTTCCTTCTTCCTTCTTCCCTTCTGTTCCCCCAAAAATCATGCCACGAGTTGTCCCCGGTTCTGCCTATGCACGCCCTCTCAATTCCCACCTGGATCATTCACATTTCGAGCGTGGTGGAATGGATCGCCGCCATCTGGCTGGTCTGGGTCTATGCTGACGTGTCGCAGCAGCCCGCATGGCGATCGCTCTCCTGGGGAATGTTGCCCGTGCTGATTAGCGCCATGTGTGCCTGCACCTGGCACTTTTTCGACAACGCGCCCCAGTTGGAGTGGCTGGTGACGGTGCAGGCAGCGACGACCGTTCTGGGCAATGTTACGCTTTGCATTGCGGGCTGGTGGATCTGGCGATCTACTCGACCTGCCAAGGAATAGGGTAGAAAAATTAGGGCAAAGAGATTGGGGTAAGAAAAATTAGGGCAAAGAGATTGAGGCAAAAAATAAGGGCAAGGGGCGATCGCCCAACTCACCCTCCAGCGCTTTCATCAAACTCCCAAAATCCAAAATCTAAAATCCAAAATTCTGAGAGCCGGGGCTATCCCTCACAACTACCCCTCACTACTTTTAGACTGTCCCCGCTGCGTGAAATCCTCTGGGCGCAGGTTCGAGAGAAAGTCGCGGAAAGCCTGACGCTCTGCTTCGTCGGCATCCGTGTCCACTGGGTAAGACGCATCCGCCACCACCTCCTCCATCACCCAGATCGGGCTGCGCGTGCGGATTGCAATCACGATGGCATCGCTGGGGCGAGCATCGATTTCCTTTCGCACCTCGCCCTGGCGAATGGTCAAAATCGCGTAAAACGTATTGTCTTGAAGCGAGTGAATCACGACCCGTTCTACCATCAGGTCGCATTCATCTAGAATGTTGACCAGCAAATCGTGGGTGAGGGGACGGGGCGGAGTCTGGTTCTCGATCGCGCTCATGATGGCGCGAGCCTGATCGTGGGCGATATAGATCGGAAGCTGGCGTCGTTCGGATGCGTCTCGCAGCAGCACCAAGGGGCTGCGGGAGGCTGCCTCTAGGGCAATTCCAGCGACTTTCATCTCAATCATTCATCTAGCCTCTAGAATCCGTTCAGCAAAGGGATGGAAAGGCGGGGACTGGAGCTTTGAAACCCTTGAGCTTGATATAGCCTAGCACCAAGCCCAAGGGATCAGGCGGGTCGTTGAGACACGAAATTAGAAGCCAAAACCCAGTCAAAACCAGATCAAAACCTCTAATGTTTGAGATGCCTTCTGAGATGCCTTCGAGTGTTGCGGGAGAATGGTATGACGCATCTTGAGAATTAAGCTCTTGAGAATCAAGCACTCAGTTCTTAAGCACTCAGTTTGCGATCGCCAGCATTGAAGCAACTTCCCAGATCCTAGCCTCAGTCCAGTATGACAAGATCAGCTAATGAGTTCAATTCGTGAATTCTCAATTCGTGAATTCTTAATTCGTAAAGTCAATAGTTCAATTGGCTTTTGGGGCTATCCGGTCGGTTTGAGAGTCGGTTTGAGAGTTGGGTTCAGTCGGGTTTAAGTCGGGCTTACAGCCGGGTTCATAGCAGTCGGAACCAAAGTTGTCATCAGATCAGCGCCAGTTTGAGGGAGCCAGAGGTCGCTGAACGGCGGGTTGCAGTGTTATCTTAGTTCAAGCGTACCAGGTTTTCCAGGAAAAAGTCATCTCCTCAACGGTTGGATTGAACTCCAGTATGCCCTGAAGCACCGGCGAATCGACAGCCCCAATGCTGAAGGTTTTCCAAAAAATGTAAGGTCAAAAAATGTAAGGTTAAGACCGTGCAGATAAAGGCTGGCAGATCAGACGGCACAACGCTTGACAAGGGTGACCCGTTGGCTAGACCTGTCCCGCTCCCCCTGTCCCTTTTTTAACCCGTCCCTTTTCTAAGGAGATGTTGCTGTGTTCACTGGACTGATTCAAACGCTCGGAACCCTGTCTGCTCTCAGCGAGACGGAAGTGCAAGTCACCTGCACCGATGCTCGCCTGCTCCGTGATTTGGAACTGGGGGACAGCGTGGCGGTAGACGGCGTTTGCTTGACGGTGATGCGCTGTTTGGCGGATGGCTTTGTGGCGGCTGTTTCGCCGGAAACGCTCGACCGCACAGCGCTGGGGCGGCGGAATGTTGAAATTCCGGTCAACCTGGAAGCCTCTCTGCGGGTGGGCAGCAAGCTGGGCGGGCATTTTGTGACGGGGCACGTAGACGGGGCGGGCTACTTAGAATCCGCTGTCCCCACGGAAACCTCCTGGGAGATGCGGTTTTCGGTGCGCGATCGCCGCGTGGCCCGCTACATCGTGCCCAAGGGCAGCATCGCGGTTAACGGCATCAGCCTGACGGTGGCCGATTGTGACGCGGCGGGCAGTTGGTTCACTGTGGCAGTGATCCCGCTGACCTATACTGAAACGAACTTGCAGCACCTCAAACCGGGCGATCGCGTCAATCTGGAAGGCGACATCCTGGGCAAGTACGTAGAAAAGTTTCTCTGGCTGGGAGATGCCACCCCATTCGATGCTAAGGGAACAGAAGATGCGTTACCTGATTCGCTCACGCCTGCTTTTTTGGCAGAACACGGCTACTTATAGCTAAGTGTTTGTGGATAGCCAGATTGTTCGCAGTTTGAGATTACTTGGGTTGATCCGCAAACAAACTACCGAAGAGGTGTTTGTGGATAGCCAGCTTGTTCCCGGTTTGAGATGGAAGGGAGCGAGCTAATTACTCAGCACCAGGTTGTCGCGATGCACCACGGTTTCTGCGCCTGCATAACCCAGGATTTTGGGAATGTCGTCGGAGTGGCGGCCGCGAATTTGCTGGAGTTCGGCGCTGCTGTAGTTGACGATGCCACGGGCGATTTCTTGACCGTTTTGGTCACAGAGCTGCACTGCGTCCTGGGGCTGAAACTCGCCCTCTACTTCGGCGATGCCCGCCGCCAGCAGCGATCGCCCTGCCTGCCGAATGGCGTTGACTGCGCCTTTGTCTAGATAGAGCTTGCCTGCGGGAACCAGTCCGTGGGCGATCCAGCGCTTGCGGGCATTAAAGGGCTGGTCTTCTGGCTCGAACTGAGTGCCGAGGGAAGCTCCGGCGAGGATTTGGGCAATATTGTCGGGCGATCGCCCTTCGGTAATCACCGTCCGCACGCCCGCCGCTGTCGCAATCTTCGCCGCCGAGATTTTCGTCACCATGCCGCCCGTGCCCCAGTTCGTGCCGCGATCGCCCACCTCCACCTGTTCTGCCAGCGCGGCGATATCGTCTACCAGGCTGATGGGCTGCGCCTCTGGGTGATAGCGCGGGTCAGCGGAATAGAGCCGATCGACATCTGTCAGCAAAAACAGCCAGTCTGCCTCGACCAGGCTAGCCACCAGCGCCGACAGCGTATCGTTGTCGCCGAACTTGAGTTCCTCGACGGCCAGCGTGTCGTTTTCGTTCACAATCGGGATCACGCCCAGCTTCAGCAATTGCCGAAAGGTGCGGTAGGCATTGACATAGCGGCTACGCTGCACTAGGTCGCTGCGGGTCAGCAATACCTGGGCAATGGGCTGATCGAGGGAGGAAAAAAAGTCGTCATACACCCGCATCAGCCGCCCTTGCCCTACCGCCGCCACGGCCTGCTTCATGGCGATGGTGCGGGGGCGTTCTGTCATCCGCAGCCGCGCACAGCCCACGCCCACTGCTCCAGAGGAGACGAGGATCACCTGATGCCCCTGTTGCCGCAGTTGACACAGCGCCTCGACCAGCTTGGCAATGGTGGCGATCGCCAGATATCCGGTTTCAGGCTGCGTCAGACTGGAGGTGCCAATTTTCACCACAATTGTCTGCGTTGCAGGCTGGGAAACGGGTTGGGAACCGGGCTGGGAAACCGTTTGGGTCATGGTTTGAGAACTGCGGGAACAAGAAAAGCTCTATGGAGAAAGGCTGAAAGCGCGATCGCGGGAATTCCATGCCTGAACTCTCCCACAACATTATTCCGTAATCTCAATTCCGTTATGACCTACGCACTTGCGATTAAATTTTCTGGGTTTTGGAGGATTTCTCGCGGGCGCAGCCCGCGAGAAATCCTCCAACCGCGTAAGTCCTATCCGTAATTCGCAGATCTGGCTCCCCTTCTCCCGACCTGGAAGAAGGGGCTGGGGGATGAGGGCAGATTGAAAGCCACACGCCGCGTTCAATAACGGTCAATAAAATCAATAAAAGAGAGCGCCAACTCCCGTATGACTCGGAAACCGACGCTCTTGGCTTTAACAACTAGATTTATCGTCCAGGGACTTTATTACGCTGTCCCCGTCTGCTCACTTATTAGATTCACAGGCTTTCTCAGAGTTTCCACGATTTCTAATGTTTTCTTTATATTTCAGATCGTGGAGTCAGGTTTCAAGATGTAACAGTTTTGTTACCTCGATTTCGTTACCTCGATCTGGCAAACTTTTTGCAGTGGAGTCGCCAGAGTTCGCTACCATCTACGCAATGCTCTGTGTGCAATGCTCTGTGTGCAATGCGCTCTGGCAACTGCGTCCGACCGCCTGGGCGATCGCCCAATTTCGAGTCGCTGGCTGTCCCGTCTCTTGAATACCGCTGTAGATATTGCTCATGACGCGAGACTCCTTACCACCGCGTGATTCTGCCCATCGAGACGCTTTTTACATCAACGGCTTTCGCTCGACTGTTCGCCAGCCGCTTCAGGACAGGGCTGAGTCGCGGATGCTGCCCACTGGGCGCGTGGAGGAGTGGGTAGGGGGCGATCGCCTGCTGCCGAGTGCGTTCCAGGTTCCAGCAGGTCGGCTCACCCCCAGACAGCGTGCCCGTCGCGCCCGCAAAGCTTCGTTAGCAACGGCCGCTTCTCGCCCCACTTCTCGTTCTGCAACGTCGCCTACGACCAAAACTCGCTCTACGGTTCTGGTGTCGCCCGGTCTGCCGCGCCAGCGTCGTCCCCGACGAGGGCGATCGCCTTCGCCGCTCCACGGCTTTTGGCAATGGCTGAATCGTCCTGTGGCGTGGCAGCGCTATCGGCAATTGGGGCGATCGCTGGCATGGTCGCTGCTGTGGGTGCTGACGTTTTGCGGGCTGGCGGGGTTGGGGATTAAGTCGCTGGAGTGGCTGACGCGCCTGCCAGAGCCGCCCAACTGCGCCAAAATCACCTTTGCGGCGGCCGATGCCGAGCGGCTCTTTTGTGCGCGGGAGGCGGCAAAGTCGGGACATCTCGCCGACCTGACGGCAGCCGTGAATCTGGTGGCCGCTTGGCCGGCCGATCACCCGCTCTATCGAGAAGGGCAGTCGCTATTGGCGGAGTGGTCGGCGCAGATTTTGGACGCGGCCGAGGCGCGACTGGAGAGCAGCGGTGTGCAGGAGGCGCTGTCGGTTGTGCGACACATTCCCCCCAATAGTCCGCTCTATGCCGAAGCGCAGGCGGCGATCGCCCAGTGGCAGGCGCAATGGCAGCAGGGCGAGGCAATTTGGAACAAAGCGCAGGAGGCGCTGCGGAACCAGGACTGGAATCTGGCGGCGGAGCAAGTCACTGTGTTGGGGCAGGTCGAAAGCGAATACTGGCGGACGCACCGCATGGAGGCGTTGACTCGGCAGATTTTGCAAGAGCAGACGGCGCACAAGCTGCTGACCCAGGCGCAGCAGGCGGCGGGCGACCAAACTCTTGCCAACCTCCAGGCGGCGATCGCCCTGGTGCAGCAGATCGATCCGCAAACCCTGGCGTGGGAAACGGCTCAGGCTGATTTGCAAGCTTGGAGTGGGGCGCTGCTGGATCTGGCGCTGCGGCAATGGCAGGCGGGCGATCGCAGCGGGGCGCTGGCGCTGGCGCAGCAAGTTCCGCCCGATTTGGTCAATCACCTCACGGGAGAGGGACAAAACCTGCTGCGGCTGGCCCATGCCCAGCGGCTGATTGCTGAACCTGCGACCCAATGGCTGCCGTCGCTGCGCCAGGTTTGGAGCGTGCGCGAGGCGATCGCCGCCCTCAGCGAGATCCCCGCCAGCAGCACCTTTTACGCGATCGCCCAGACCGAACTAAACACCCAGCACGCGGTTCTCGAAGATCTGCGCCAGTTGCAGACCGCGGGACTGGTGGCCAGCCTGGGCCAGCGCACGACGTTGGACTGGGCCAGCCGCCTCGCTCAGCAGATCGCGCCCGACCGCCCGCGCCGTCTCCAGGCGCAAACTCTAGCCGCCCACTGGCAGCAGGAAACCCAGCGGATTCAGGACATGCCGCAGTTTTTGCAGGCACAAGCCCTGGCCGAGCCAGGACACATTGCCGACCTGCAAGCGGCCATCGCTGCCGCCCGCCAAATTCCCCGCGATCGCGCCCTGTGGACCGAAGCGGAGCAGGCGATCGCCACCTGGAGCCGTCAGATCCAAACCCTGGAAGATCGCCCCATTTTGGAAGAAGCCACCCGCATTGCCCAGAGCGGCGACCTCTCTCGCGCCATCCGCACGGCAGAGAAGATTGGCCGCAATCGCACCCTCCATGCCGAAGCGCAGGCTGCCATCCAGACCTGGAACGCAAAGCTGGAAGAGGTTCGCATTGCCGAAGACCGCAAGCATCTGGACGAAGCCCGCGCCCTAGCTGCCCGCGTGCGCCTGTCGCAAGCCATCGACACCGCTGCCCAGATCGCCCGCGATCGCCCCCTCTATGCCGAAGCCCAAGCCGCGATCGCCCAGTGGCGTGCCCAGCGCGACGAAATCCTGGGCAGCCGCCGCGCCCAGGAAGCCGAAGCCACCAACAGCGAAGCGACTAGGGACGAAGCCGCCAGAACCGACTATGCACCAGCCGAAGGGGCGATCGCTCCCGAACCCTATCCTTCTGAACCTGCCTACGTCTACGAAGCACCACCGCCCTACTAGCCAGCCAAGCCTCGGCGGTTTCCATCCGGCGGTTTCCCTTAAGATAATCGCGGAGACCTGCGATCGCACTCAATTCCCTTCATCCGGCGACTAGATAAAGCCCATGAAACTTGGACAATGGATCGGTCTGCTGGCCCTGATTGCTGCCATCTATATTCTCTGGTCGATTCAGCAACTGCTGCTGCTGATGTTTGTCGGCATTGTCTTTGCCACAGCGCTGAATCGGCTAGTGCGCTGGATGGGCAAGCATGGCGTTCCACGGGGGGCCGCGTCGATTTTCTCCATTGTGGGTCTGCTGCTAATCATGACCCTGTTTGTGGCGATCATCGTGCCGCCGTTTCTGGATCAGTTTCAACTGCTGACGGAGCTTGTGCCCCAGGGGTTGAACCAGCTTCGGCTGGGGTTGGACTGGCTGACTGAGCGGCTTCCGGGTAGCGCATCCGAACTAGTGCCCAACTTCAACGAGCTATTTAACCAGCTTCAGCCGTTTGTGTCGGGGCTGGCAAATAATTTTTTCCGGGCGTTTTCTGGGTTCTTTAATGTCGGTGTCAGCTTCCTGTTTGTGCTGATGCTGACCATTATGCTGCTGCTCAACCCCCACCCCTATCGCCAGGGATTTTTGCGGCTCGTGCCGTCGTTTTATCGCCGCCGCGCCGACGAGATTCTGACGCTGTGCGAAGAAGATCTGGTGGGCTGGATTATTGGAACGCTGATCAACATGGTGGTGATTGCCATCGTCAGCGGCATCGTGCTGCAAATTCTCGGTGTAAAGCTGGTGCTGGCCAATGCGCTAGTGGCGGGGCTGATGGAGGCGATTCCCAACCTAGGGCCGGTGCTGAGTACCATTGCGCCCGTGGCGATCGCCCTGATCGATTCCCCCGTCAAAGCCCTAGGCGTGCTAATTGCCTACGTCCTGATCCAGCAGCTTGAGCAGTTTCTCCTGGTGCCCGTGGTGATGGGTCAGCAGGTGTCGCTGCTGCCTGCGGTGACGCTCCTGGCGCAGTTTGCCTTTGCGTCCTTCTTTGGGTTTTTGGGTCTGTTTCTGGCGATTCCGCTGGTGATTATCGTCCGCATCTTGCTGCGCGAAGTGGTCATTCGCGATGTGCTGGATCAGTGGACGAATCCTGAATTTGAGCATCGGGAACAAGAAAGCCACTTGTTAGAAAACCAAGAGGGGGCGATCGCTCCTGCGGTCTGCTCATCCGGCTTTTCTACCCATACGCTTTCCCATAGCGCCACCGCCGCTGAGTCTCCAGACGCAACCCACCCGCCGAAGAACCCGCCGAAGAATCCGTCCGATGCGATCGCTGAAACCGGCTATATCGCTAGCAATCCAGGCTGTTCAGACCCTTCGGCGGAGTCTGGCTCCCCAGACGGAAACTCCGAGCAAAGCGATTAGCCATCTTTTCCCGGGCCTTCCCAAAACCATTTCTCCCAGACTGAGTGCCCAAATTTGGGCGCTAGTATGCTTCACGCAGCAATTTCAGCCCTCACCCTAAATCCCTCTCCCAGAGCGGGAGAGGGGCTTCAAACCTATGTCTGGCTCCCCTTCTCCCCGCTTGGGAGAAGGGGTTGGGGGATGAAGGCAGTAAGTTCGCTGTCTCAAGTATGTCAGTGCCCAAATTTGCCCCAAAACGCCATAAAACGTTAAAGATGAAATAAGTTACCGGGGGAGATGGGTATAAATGCGATACCATCTCACGTAACCTGCAAACTGTGTAAAGTGCAATACGGTCAATGGAGCAAGAGTCTCTACCCACTGAGGTTATTCTCAGCCACCCGCGCCAGACCATCGGCAGTCTGAAGCTGGACTGGAACCCACAGCCGGGAACCTATCTCGATGTTGAGGGAGAAACCTACGCTGTTCTGGAGCGCCACCACTGCTATCAATACAAGCGGGGCAAATATCGGCTGCACAAGATCGCGCTATACGTGCAGGCGGCTCCCCGACCCGAAGAACGAAGCTGGTTTCAGGGGCGCTGGGTGTTGGGCAATGCCAACTGTGCCTATAGCGCCCATTCTGAACTGGTGCGCTGTGCAGTAAATCCCGACGGGCCGTGTCAGGGCTGCCGCTTTTTTGAACCCACTGCTCAGTAACCGCTCAAGCTTAACGAAAAAAAGGCTAGCAAAAATGGATCAGCAACTGGTGCAGCTTTTGGTAAATGGCGTGGCGGTGGGCAGCGTCATTGCGCTGGCGGCGGTGGGGCTGACGCTGACCTACGGCATTTTGCGGCTGGCAAACTTTGCCCACGGTGACCTGATGACGCTGGGTGCCTATCTGACGCTGACAGCCAATCTCAATGGCGTGAATATCTGGCTGTCGATCTTGATTGGGGCGGTGCTGACGATTGGGGTGGCGTTGCTGTGCGAAAAGCTGCTGTGGTCGCCCATGCGCGATCGCCGCGCCTCGTCTACCACGCTGATTATTATTTCCATCGGGCTGGCGCTGTTTTTGCGAAACGGCATTACGCTGCTGTGGGGCCCCGAAAACCAGCGCTATGACCTGCCCGTGGCGACGGCGCTGGATGTGTTTGGCGTGCGGATTGCGCCGACGCGGCTGATTGTGGTGGGGCTGGCGATTTTGGCGATCGCCGCTCTGCACTACCTGCTGCAACATACCAAAATTGGCAAAGCCATGCGGGCCGTTGCTGACAACACCGACCTGGCGCGGGTATCCGGCATCAACGTCGATTGGGTGGTGATTTGGACGTGGGTGCTGGCGGCGGGGCTGACGGCGATCGCCGGGGGCATGTTTGGGCTGATTACGGCTGTGCGGCCAAACATGGGCTGGTTTTTGATTATGCCGATGTTTGCCTCGGTGATTTTGGGCGGCATTGGCAATCCCTACGGGGCGATCGCCGGGGCTTATATCATCGGCATCGCGCAGGAACTTAGCACCTACGTTTTGCCCTCGGAGTATAAGCTGGGTGTGGCGCTGATGGTGATGATTCTGGTGCTGCTGGTGCGGCCGCAGGGGCTATTTCGCGGCATGATCTGAGTCGATTGACTATCTGAGATTGACTATCTGAGTTGATTGACCTGAGTTGATTGACCTGAGTCGATTGACCAAATTGACTAAATTAATTGCTCCAGCGCCGCTTGCAGATCTTGCGTGAGTTCCGCAACGGCCCGCTTTGCTGAGGTGTGATCCCGCTGATAGTCCGAATGGCGATCGCTCACACAAATCGGCGTTCCCACCGTCACGCGGCTCTGTCGCCAGCCCAAACGCGGACGGGCAGGCATGTCGTCGCCCTTGATCCGCGCCACCAGGTCAAACATCAGCAGCGCCATTTCGGCAAAGCGCTCCGCCGTGGGCTGTTCCTGGAGATAGTCGGCCGTCACTGCCACAAAGCTTTCCACCAGGCGCATGTGCCGCAGGCGAATTTCGGCTTCCTCCGCGCCCCAATCAGCCAGTCCGCGCTGGAATGGGGACAGAGCCGCGAAATCTGCGGGCAGGTCTTCTCGATAAATCGCGTTCCAGCCTGCTTCCTCTAGCCGACGACAGCGGTCGATAATCGTGCCCTGCGCCTCCAGCCGAAAATGCGCTTCGGCAGCGCGGAGGGCGGCATCCAGCAGCGTCTCCAGCCGCCGTATCAGGTGTTGATTTGCGCTCTCGTCTAGTTCTGGCTTGGAATCGGCTTCAGGCGTTAGATACTGCGGATAGAAGCGATGATAGAATCCCTCCATTTCCGTCAGCAAGTGATCCGCCAGCCGCAGCACGCGCCGATAGCGAACGTCCTCCGTTGGTGTTTCGTCCTGCACCAGCGGCGGCAAGCCCGTGTCCTGCTCTAGCCGACTGAGCAGCCGATCGAGCTTTGGCCAGATGGGCTGCGGGTAGGTATAGCGAATGCCAATCGGCACGATGTAGACCTGTTCCGATCGCCCCTTCTTTCGCAAATCCTCCGCACACCAAAAGCCCAACTGCGCCACGCCGGGTTCTAGCGGGCTGACGACTTCGCTATGCCCGTTGGTTGCGCCTTCGGGGGCGATCGCCAAGGGAAACTGTCCGTTGAGCAATAGCTCCCGCGCCGCCCGCAGACCTGTGCGATCCAGCCGCTTGCCCCGGTGAATCGGGATACCGCCCAGCCGCGAAAACAGCCAGCCCAGCCAGTCGCCCGCCCAGATGGTCATGCCCCGGTCGTAGATGAAGTGGGAATGCACGGGCGATCGCAGCGGAATGTCATGCTCTCGCGCCGCTTTGGGGACACCGCTGGACAGCAGATACAGCATAGAAAACGGATCGTCTACTTCTGGATGGCGGAATGCCAAGATGAATCGAACTTCACCCGCCTGAAACCGCTGATAAAGCAACGCCAGTTCTTTGGCGTTCACAACCTCGACATGGGAAATTCCCGTCGGCAGCCACGGACGAACACGGAGCCGAAACAAGAGCGGTAATGCCGCTCGCATCGCCATTAGCACCGCTGGATTGAAGCGCTGGGGAATAAACAAAAGCGCCGGAAATGCACGATGTTTTGAACAAGACACGTTCTTTCTGACCTTTGGCTTATGCGAAGCGCGACGTGAGCTAGGTTAACAATACTGGATCAAAACCGTTGTCAATACAAGGCCCCACGCTTCTGTCAGAAACGGGGGCCTTGAGGGTGTCAGAGAATCAGTCGGCTCAGCGATTAGCGCAGGGCGCTGTTCACGATTTGCTGCAGTTGGGCTTTAATTTCGGCTTCTTTCTGCGCGATAGTTGTGCCCAAGTCAGCGGCTTTTTCTTCCAGTTCCACTTGCTTGAAGTGTTTTGCCTCGTTGCCTAGGGTTTCGCCTTTGGTTTTGGCGTTGGCATACCAGGTTTGCGCCGTTTCAAGCTGACGCTTCACTTCTTCGTAGCGATCGCCATAGCGCTCTTGCAGACGACTATCTAGTTCTGCAAGCTGCTGCTTCAGATGGTTATAGCGCTGCTGAAAAATATCAAACACTTCTCGCTCCTTCACTGCGTTTACAACCAGATCAATTAGCACCTTGAAGGGGGTTTTGGTGGTGGCTTCGGCCTCTGGCAGATCAACGGTTGCCAGGGCCACGGTGACTTCCTCTTCAAACTGGCGATCGGTTTGATCCAGTGTTTGCTGGAGGTCGTCGATCTGGGTTTGGGCCTGGGCGATCGCCTCTCGGTGAAATTCGCCAATGCCTTCTACCACGCCTTCCACCGAGGCCGCCATCTCTTCGGTGCGGGTCGTCGCGCGATCGCGCACCACGGCAAACACCGCTGTCAAAGCATCTTTGGCGATCGCCTTCAGTTCGCCTGTCCCTTGAGACACTTCTGCCGCTGCTTCTGAAACCGCAGCCTTCACAATCTCCCGAATCCGCTCTGCCCGCAGGCCGCCCTCAGACTTGGCCTTTTGCAAATCTTCCTGAATGCGCTCTTTTAATGAATTTGTCATGGCTTTTCCCAACCAAACGCAACGTCATCATCGGGCAGACGCAAATCCCGCAGTTCTCTACCCAACAGATCCATCCTGGCGCGTTTATGGGCTGAAAGGGCTGATTTTGCATTAGGGATAGCCCTACTGAGGAGGGGGGAAAGCCGATGGAGGTTTTGGATTTTGGGTTTTGGATTTTGGGTGCTGGATTTTGGGTGTTGGATTTTGGCAGGACTTACGCACTTGCGATAAGTCTTCTGGGTTTTGGACGATTTCTCGCGGGCGCAGCCCGCGAGAAATCGTCCAACTGCATAAGTCCTATTTAGATTTTGGGGTTTGGATGTTGGAGGCGTTTGGCTGGAGCGTTGAAGGGAAAAGGGATTGGGCGCTCGTTCTTTGAGCCGTCAAAGTATTTCTTTACAAAAAATTCTGTTTTCGATTGTGAAAGCTGTATGAAGCTTGCAGTTCCCGTTACATTTTTTCACGCCTGAGCCAAAAAGAAATCTGTGCGGTTCTCTGATGCGTACTTTGGCGTAGGGCACACAAATTCAAGCGCATCTGGTTCAAGCGCATCTGGTGAATCAACAGTCACAGCTTGCAATTTCTACTGCAACCTCAACTGCAATCTCAACCAATCTCAACAAGGTGAAAGCGCCCATGCAAAATAGCCAATCGGTCTGGCAACAGCTCAAGCAGCAGCAAATCACCTGTGAGCAGGCGCTTGGTCTGCTGGTCAATCGACAGGGAATCGTAAATTTGCGGCTGCTCGACCCGGAAGTGAGTACGCGCTTTTGGCGAGGGTTTGGCGATTGCACGCAGGCCCCGCCCGTCGTGCCACTGCTGCTCTGGCGCAATTGCTACTACCTGGGTAGCCCCATCGCGCCAATGCCGGAAGTGGTGCAGCAAATGGGCGATCGCCTCAATGCCAGCATCGAAATCATCCCCATCGCCGAAAAGAGCTATCGCCAGTGGTATCGCCTGCAAGCCCTCACTGCCAAGCGCATGAGCAAATCGGGCGCGATTCATCTGGCGGCCGGGCAATCGGACACCGAAGATCTGACCGAAGTCGCCGAACTGCATCTGTCGCATGTCAACAACCAGATCGAGCGCATCCGCACGCTGATCGCCAGCGCCCTCCGCAACCGCGCCAGCGACATCCACCTAGAACCCTCTGCCGACGGGCTAGCGGTGCGCTTTCGCATTGATGGCATTTTGCGACACGTCACCACGCTGCCGCCCGACATCAGCCGCAAGGTCATCGTCGCTCTCAAGGTAATGTGCGAAATGGACATTGCCGAGAGCCGCCGCCCCCAGGACGGGCGCATCAGCGAAAAATACATGGCTGGACAGCAGGAAGAAGGGCTGGATCTGCGCGTCAGCACGCTGCCCTGCATCAGCGGGGTAAAAACAGAACCCAGCGAAAAGGCGGTGCTGCGGCTCTTGCGCCAGCAAAACACCTTCCAGACCATTGCCGATTTGGGCTTTTCGGACACCGCACGGGAGATTTACGAAAGCTGGCTGCGGGAGCCGCAGGGGTTGGTCATCTTCACGGGCCCTACTGGATCGGGCAAAACCAGCACGCTGTATACGAGTCTGCTGGCGATCGCCACCGAATCCGTCAACATCGTTACCGTCGAAGACCCGGTGGAATACGTCCTCCCCGGCATCACGCAAACCCAGGTGCATGAGGCCGCAGGCATGACCTTCGCCGCCGGCCTGCGGGCCATCCTGCGGCAAGACCCCGACATCATCATGGTGGGCGAAATCCGCGACAGCGAAACGGCAGAAACCGCCGTCCGCTCCGCCCTCACCGGCCACTTGGTTCTCACCACGCTGCACACCAACGATGCCATCGGCGCGATTCCCCGCCTGCAGGACATCGGCCCCGACCCTGGCCTGATCAGCGACGCGCTGCTGGGCATCGTGGCTCAGCGCCTCGTCCGCAAGGTCTGTCCCCACTGCGCCGAACCCCACACGCCTACGCCTGCTGACCTGAAGCTGCTGGGCCTGCGCCCCGACGAGGCCAACCTCCAGGGCTGGCGAAAAGGGCGCGGCTGTGTCCAGTGTTTCCAGTCGGGCTATTTGGGACGCGAGGCGGTGATCGAGCTACTGAACGTAGACGACACTGTGCGGCAGATTATCTACGAAGGCAACCTGACCCAACTGCGCCGCTATCTGGCAGAGAGCCAGTTTGAGTCGTTCCGTGTGGCTGCGATTCAAAAGGTGACGCAGGGCATCACCACGGTCGAAGAGGTGCGGCGGGTGCTGCCCCACAGCGCCTTTTTCCGTCGAGTTACTCAACCCCTGCCGCCGCGTCCGGCTGGTGCGTCGCTGTTGAAAACGGGGTAAAGCGGCGTGGAAAGGGGCAGGAGTCTGGGGTCAGGAGGCCTGGGTCAGGAGTTGGTTGAGCGTTTGGTTGAAGGTGTCGCGGCCGTAGCGGGCGATCGCCCTTCGCCTTAGTTCGGCGGGCTGGTAGAGCAGCGGGTTGGGGTAAGCGCCCTGCAAGATCTGGATCAGGGTGCGGGCGATCGCCTCGTGATCTGTTGGGTCTACCAGCGCCCCCAGTTCTCCCTGGGCCAGCGCATCGGTTGCGCCGTCTTGGTTGCCGCCTAGGGCGGGTTTGCCGCAGGCGATCGCCTCCAAATACACAATCCCAAAGCCCTCGCCCTGGCTGGGCATGGCAAATACGTCGCACAGGTTGTAGTGGTCGCAAAGTTCGGCATCGGGCACAAACCCCGCCAGCGTGACGCAATCTTGCAGCCCCAGTTCTGCAATTCGCGCCTCGATGCGGGGGCGATCGCCGCCTTTGCCCACCAGCACATAATGCACCTGCGGCAGCACCCGGCGAACGAGGGGCAGCGCAGACAGGACAGCTTCGTACCCCTTGTGGCGATCGCCGCCCACCAGCCGCGCCACCGTCAGCACGACGGGCTGATCTGGCTGCAACCCGTAGCGCTGGAGTAGGTAATCGGGCTTGGGCGCGGGGCGAAATCGCTGCGCGTCGATCGTGCAGGGCAAAAGGGCAACCCTGGCGGGGTCAAGCTGCTGTTCTCTGAGCAGGCGATCGCGCGTGTAGCCGCTGATGGAAACAATCCGGTCAGCAGCGTGCAGGGCGGCTTTTTGCAGCGGATTTTGCACGTTCCACGCATCAATGCCGTAGGTAAAAATCCAGTAGGGGATGCCCGCCAGTCGCCGCAGCATCAGCGCCACGGGCGCGAAGTGCAGGTGGCCACAGAGAATCAGATCGGGGCGATCGCCCAGCGCCGCCGTCATTAGGCTTGCGGCAAACCCTGGTGTTTTCGCTGCATCGGGCAGCGCTCCAAAATAGCGAAAAGTAAGATTGGATAACTTATCCAGGTCGCCATTTCCCGCCCGATCGCGCTTGTTGAAGACGATCGTGTGGCAATAGGGCTGGCTGGCGATCGCCCGCAGCAGGTCTTGCAAATAGCGCTGGATG
Organism: Thermoleptolyngbya sichuanensis A183; assembly: GCF_013177315.1. NCBI lineage: Bacteria > Bacillati > Cyanobacteriota > Cyanophyceae > Oculatellales > Oculatellaceae > Thermoleptolyngbya > Thermoleptolyngbya sichuanensis. Next base: position 1,033,229 of record NZ_CP053661.1, read on the forward strand.
CCGCCCTGAAACTCGAACAGGTTGGGAACCCAGCAGTGGAGCCGCTGTTCTGCTTCAGGCTTCACTTGCGGATGACCCAGTGAAAAATGTGCCAGAACTTTGCTTCGCCCAGCGCTGTGGTTCCTGGATGCGCCTCTTCCTCGAATTGCTCGATGGTGAAGGACTGGAGCAGCGCTTCCGCCTGCGGCCGCGTGAGGTGGGTCATGTGGTCGTAGGCGGCCCAGGAGTCGCGATCGCCAAATAGCTGCCCACACATCCGCCCGCCAGGTCGCAGCGCGTGGGTTAGCGTTTGCCAGAGGGCAGGAAACTGATCCGGTGGGCAGAAGGGCAGGCAAAAGCTGGCGTTAATCAAGTCTAGATCAGCAGGTAAGATAAGCTGCTCAAACCGCTGTACGTGAGTTTCCAGGCGAAGTTCGGCAAGCGCTGCCTGGAGGTCTGGGCGCGACTGCAAGCGGGCGATCGCCTCCGGTTCCCCATCTACCGCCAGCACGCGCCAGCCCCGCCGCACCAGTTCCACCGTGTCGCGCCCTTCGCCGCAGCCCAAATCCACCGCATACCCTACAAAGCGTTCAACTCTAGCCTCTTTCGCCTCCGCATCAAACAAACTGAGCGATCGCAGCAGCGTTTCTCGCGGCGGACGACCCGCCATCAGGTCGTAATAGTCGCTCCAGGTGTGGGGACTGTCGGGATGGCTAACGGGCAGCGGGGCAGCGTTGGGCGGGTTGGCCATAGATTTGGAGGATTCAGAGCAAACGGCGTGAACATCCTGGTTATAGCATTGCCGCTTCCCCTGTGATTCTCTACAGCGTAAACACAAGTCTATACTCATCGGCGATGCTGTGTCCCCCCTGACCCCTTGAAGCAGGGGGAGCCGAACCCGGCGTGGCTCGAAGCAGGGAAAACTGGATCGGAAGTCCCCCTTATCAAGGGGGATTTAGGGGGATCTTTCAAAGCCTTACGCAAAAATCGAGATGTGTGTACACGGTAGCCTGTGATTTTAGGGCTGCTTCTGGGGCTGAATATACCTCAGCAGGTCGTTGTCCCGATCCAGCCAGCCTTGCAGAAACACGCGCTGGGACGGGTCGCGGGTGACGCGGCGATAGCGATAGTCCGTGCGGGCCTGGCAAAGCCGCTGGGCGAGATCTAGATGGGATGCCTGGGCAGTCGCCTGCTGGGTAACGGGGCCAAAGACGCGATCCACCCGCAAGCCCAAGATTTCTTGCAAAAACATCGTCGCGCCGCCCACGCCAAAATTAACCGCCGTGTCGAAATGGGCGATCGCCAGTGGCCGCTGCATCATGCTACATTGCGCGGGCTGCCAGTAAAGCTGCTCATAAATGTCCCGCACTTCGTCTTCCGTAATCAGCCGCACACTCTGCACTGGCAGCCCTCTGCTCTGGCGATAGGCGCGATAGGTGGCAGTGGTGATGCCAAAATTCGTCTCGCCGCCGCAATCGGCTGGATGGTTCACATAGCCCCCTTCCCACCGCAGCGTAAACCGCAGCGCCTCCTGAAAAACTTGTGCTTCCGTCAGCACAGGGCTGGGCGCAGGACGAAGGACGGGTTGGGGTGCAGGCTGGGCGATTGGCGCAGGGGTTGGATTGGGCGCGGGTTGGGCAATCGGCACGAGGCGCGAGGCAGGGATAGGGCTGGGCGCAGGCTGGGCGATCGGTGCAGGGGTTGGGTTGGGCGCGGGTTGGGCGATCGGCGTGGGGCGCGAGGCAGGGGTAGAGGTAGGGGCGGATTGGGCGATCGGCGCGGGGCGGGCGGCGGGAGCCGGACTGGTCGCGGGCGTTGGATTTGGGGCAGGTTGGGCGATCGGGGCCGGACTGGGCGCGGGTGCGGGCGGGGTGTGAACCGTGGGCAGGCTCAGCAGCAGGCTGGCCAACCGGGGCGATAGCTCGTCGGGGGGCAGCTGGTGTTGGGCAGCGAAGGCGCGGTAGGCCGCCTCCGTATGGGGGTTCCAGTCGCCTGTGGCAGTTCCAACCGGGTGCCCAATCCGGTTCAGCGAGGCCTGCACCGACTGCACCAGCGCCCGATTGCTGCGAATCGAGCCGATGGCGTAGCTAATTGTGTCGGCGGCGATCGCCCGCAGCGTCAGTCCATCCATCGGAACCGCCCTTCTAGGTCGTATATTCTGCGTTGATCTTCACATAGTCGTAGCTGAGGTCGCAGCCCCAGGCCATGCCCATTCCAGGGCCACTGCCAATGCTGACGGATACCAGCACCGTGTCGGTTTTCAGGTATTCCCCAGCAGCGGCTTGCTTCATGTAGTTGCTGGCGGCGGGGCGATCGAAGGGCAGCGGCTGTCCGTGATCCATCAGCAAAAAGTCGCCCAGCTTGACTTGGAGTTCGCCCTGGTCGAAGGGCACCCCGGCTCGCCCAGCGGCGGCGGCGATGCGACCCCAGTTTGGGTCGCGCCCAAACACTGCCGATTTGAACAGGGACGACCCGGCAATCGTGCGGGCTACCTGGCGGGCGGCTGCGTCGTCTGGTGCGCCGCTGACTCGAATTTCCAGCAGGCAGGTTGCGCCTTCGCCATCGCGGGCGATCGCCTTGGCCATCCGCATACACACCTCCGTCAGCATTCCCTCTAGCCGCTCGGCATCGGGGCCCGGCTCGGTGATCGCGGGTGTGCGGGATTCGCCGTTGGCCAGCGCCAGCAGCGTGTCGTTGGTGCTAGTATCGCCGTCTACCGTGATCTGGTTAAAGCTTTTATCGGCGGCGCGGCTTAGCATTTGCTGCCAGAGATGGGGCGAAACGGTCGCGTCGCAGGTGACAAAGGCCAGCATCGTCGCCATGTTGGGGTGGATCATGCCAGATCCCTTGCAAATGCCGCCAATTCGCACCGGGCGACCGTCCAGCGTCGTTTCCAGCGCCACGCTCTTGGTCACTAGGTCGGTGGTAATGATGGCTTTGGCAGCGGCATCGGAGCCGTCGGGCGTGGCGGCGGCCACCAGATTGGGAATGCCCGACCGTAGCTGCTCCATGCGGATGCGCTGCCCAATGACTCCCGTCGAAGCCACCAGCACTTGCTCGACTGGAATATTCAGCGCTGTCGCCAAAAGCTGGGCACTTTCCAGGGCATCCTCCCAGCCCTGAGAACCCGTGGCTGCATTCGCCTGACCCGCATTGCACAGAATAGCCCGCGCCGTCGCCTTTGCCTCTAGCCGCTGACGGCAATAGTCTACGCAGGCTGCCTTCACCTGGCTGGTGGTAAACACTCCAGCGGCGATCGCCTCCACTTCTGAATAAATCAGCGCCAGATCCGGCGCACCTGACGGCTTTAGCCCTGCGGCAATGCCCGCTGCCCGATAGCCCTTCGGCGCAGTTACGCCACCCGGAATTTCGTGCCACTCAGCCATATTTAACCCCTGCTTGATGCGGAAACAACTCAACAGATCAACTCAACAGATCGAAAGATCAAAATCTACGGAATCACACGGATCAAAGGCTAAAGGATAAATCAGAAATGGACTGTGTAGCGGCGATCGTTCATAAACGTATATGGAGAATTCAATTGCGCTGGCGTTCTTTCCCTTTGGCAGAAGCGTCCAAAAAATTTGGCGATCGCCGCTTTGCCCCTGCCGTTGGCATAGGTGGTGGATCAAAAGCGATCGCCCACTGCGCATTCTGCACCAAGTGCCGCACCGCAACTAGATACATCTCTGCATCGTTGCGCCGCCGAAACCGAGCCACGGCAATCGTTTGACAATTGGGCAGCAGACGATAGACCACCCACGGATGAAGCTGGTCGTAATAGCTCATAGTATTTTTGTTAGGAGAAATGAGACACTGAGGCAGGACAGCCCGCTGCAACTTTGGGCTGTTCTCTGCCGTTAAACATGAACGCCATTGTGACGTGCCAATTAGGCGTGTGTCAATATGGCGTGTGAAATTTGAATGGATGAGTAAAGATAAGCGACCGCAAGACAGTGACTCCCCAATTGAAAAACTCAGGATTCAGCGCACGAATTTGTCGCAGGCTGAATTTGCTGTTCACTGCGGTATTCCGCTACGAACCTATCAGCGTTGGATATCTGGAGAGACAGAGGCAAAGCTTACTCCGCAACAGTGGAAGACGCTTATGCAAGTCTTAAATGTCCAGTCTGTGGATGAAATCCCTGACAACTTCGCGTCAAGTTAATTACTTGCCTCATCGCATCAAAGCCTTGCGGGGCGGTGCGTTACGGCTACGCCTAACAGCACCCTACAAGTCAACTTGTCTATGGCTCCCAGCTTAAAAGCGCTCTGAACATGTATGTCTGTGCAACGGGTATCCCGGCTATCCCAAAGGCGCAAGGCTGACTCTAAAATCGAGAAGCGAATCATCAACCTGCGCTTTTAACCCAGACCGACCGTGGCAGCCAAACCTCCCAATTCTGCAACTGCTTCTCCCCAAGCCCCCACGCCAGCGCAGCGGGCCGCCGAACTGCGGAACCTGCTGAACCAGGCCAGCTACGAATATTACGTGCTGGATGCGCCAACGCTGCCCGATGCGGTGTATGACCAGCTTTATCGAGAGCTTCAGGATCTGGAAGCCGCAGACCCGACGCTGATTTCGCCCGACAGTCCCACCCAGCGCGTGGGCGATCGCCCCTCCAGCCAATTCACCTCCATCCGCCACAATATTCCGCTCTACAGCCTGGAAAACGCCTTCAACCTGGCAGAAGTTGCCACTTGGGACACGCGCTGGCGACGCTATTACGCGACCGTTGCCGAGGCTCAGCCCGCGCTGCCCGACTCGGCCTATGTTTGCGAGCTAAAAATTGACGGCTCCGCCCTGGCGCTGACCTACGAAAACGGGCTGCTGGTGCGCGGGGCGACGCGGGGCGATGGCGTAACGGGGGAAGACATTACGCCCAACGTGCGGACGATTCGCTCGATTCCGCTGCGGCTGAAGGGCGAACACCTGCCGCCCGTGGTGGAGGTGCGGGGCGAGGCGTTTTTGCCGCTGGACGTGTTTCAGCAGATTAACCAAGAGCGCGAGGAGGCGGGCGAGGCCCTGTTTGCCAACCCGCGCAACGCGGCGGCGGGAACCCTGCGCCAGCTCGATTCGCGGATTGTGGCGCGGCGGCGGCTCGACTTTTTTGCCTACACGCTGCATCTTGCAGGAGACGGGGATTTTCCTAAGCCTTCGTCTCAGTGGGAAGCGCTGGATTTGCTGCAAACGCTCGGCTTTCGGGTGAATCCGAACCGCAAGCTGTGCGAATCCTTGGAGGAGGTGCGCCAGTTTGCCGACCACTGGGAGCGGGCCCGGTTTGACCTGCCCTACCTCACTGACGGGCTGGTGATCAAGCTGAACGGGCTGGCGTTGCAGGAACGGCTGGGCTTTACCCAAAAGTTTCCGCGCTGGGCGATCGCCCTCAAGTATCCCGCCGAAGAAGCGCCGACCGTCGTGCAGGGCATTTCCGTGCAGGTGGGGCGGACGGGCGCGGTCACGCCTGTTGCAGAACTGGCCCCAGTGCAGCTTGCAGGCACGACTGTTTCGCGGGCGACGCTGCATAATGCCGACTTCATCGCGGCGCTGGATGTGCGCGTGGGCGATACGGTGATTGTGCGAAAGGCGGGCGAAATCATTCCCGAAGTGGTGCGCGTGCTGCCGGAACTGAGACCCGCCGGGGCAGAACCGTTTCAACTGCCGACCCATTGCCCCGTGTGCGGGCAGCCCTTGGTGCGCCCGGAAGAGGAGGCCGTCACCCGCTGCGTGAATTCATCCTGTCCGGCGATCGTGCGCGGTTCCCTGGTGCATTGGGCCTCGCGGCAGGCGCTCGATATCAACGGACTGGGCGAGAAGTGGGTGCAGCAGTTGGGCGATCGCGGCTTGCTGAACAGCGTTGCCGACCTGTATGACCTGACGGCAGAGCAACTGATCGGCATTGACCGGATGGGCAAAAAATCCGCTGAAAATCTAGTTAGGGCGATCGCCCAATCCAAAACCCAACCCTGGTGGCGCGTCTTATTTGGGCTGGGTATCCGGCACGTCGGCGCAGTCAACGCACAAACGCTGGCCGAAGCCTTTCCAACCGTCGAAGCCCTGGCTGCGGCTGAAGAATCGGACATTGCCGCTGTCTACGGCATTGGCCCGGAAATCGCCCGGTCGGTCTATCAGTGGTTCCGCGTACCTGCCAACCAAGCGCTCGTGGAGCGGCTGCGGGCGGCAGGGTTGACCCTGGCAGGCGAGGCGCAACCTGCATCTGACAAACCCCAAACGCTGGCAGGCAAAACCTTTGTGCTGACGGGAACCCTGCCCACGCTGAAACGGGATGAAGCCGCTGAACGGATTAAAGCAGCAGGCGGCAAGGTGACGAGTTCCGTTAGCAAGAAGACTGATTTCGTGGTCGTGGGTGAAGACGCGGGGTCAAAATTGGAAAAGGCGATCGCTCTAAAAATCACCCAATTGTCAGAGGCGGATCTCCTCAAATTACTGTCAAATTCAGAGGGAGCGTCGCCCTGAGCGTTTTTCCAAAGCCGACCTACGCCAACTCCTGAATCAATGCCCGTGCCTCCTGGTTTGTTTTCGTCTGCCCTGTCCGTTCGACGCTGCCTGCGCCGATGGATTGCGGGCGTGGCTGGCCAGCAGGTTGGCAATAGCGGCGCACGCGGGCTGAGGGTTGGGCGATCGCCACAATTTTTGCCAGCACATCTGCTAGCTCAGAATCAGAAAGGCGCACGCGGGCTAAGGGTCGGGCGATCGCCACAATGCCACCCCAGACATCGCATTTGCAGCAATAAACGCTGGCGGCGGGCCCTGCTTGCATCCGCCTTTGCTCTGCCCCTAGCGCTCGTCGCCCCGCCCCTCCGCGCAGCCGAGCGAGTGCTGGTGTCGCTGGGTCCGTTTGAGCGCTCAATTTCCGTCCGCGCCCTGCGGATTTATGCCGAAGAAGGGCGCTATACTGAAAATCTGCGGGTTTATGCCCGGCACTATGCCACAGAAGAACAACTCCAACAGCTCGAACAACTCCTCAAAAACCGGCTGGAGCTAAACCTGACCCCCTGGGCCGTGTCCCAGTTTCTCTATTCCGACCAGGGCGAACTGTTGCTACAACGGCTGGGCGAAGTCGTTCGCACCGGGTCGAACCTGTCGGGCAAGCGGGCACTGCGGTCGGCCCTGGTGCTGGCGGCGGCCGATGGAGAAAACGGTCTAACGCCGCTCAACGTGCTGGAGCATTTTCCAGTAGACACGATGCGCATTGACCTGACCCGCGCGTTTTCTATTATTTCGTCCATCGAGCGGCTGGTGAACCAGACCAAGCAGGCCATTGATGCGATCGCCCTGATTTCCGAAGACAATGCCCGCCTAGAGCCAGTGGTTTCCACGTCCCAGATCAATCCGGTGCGTCCCGGCCGCTACACGGTTTCGCTTCAGACCCTCACGCAGGAACAGTTTCGCGGCTGTTTAAGTACCCCCGCTAGTCTGTATTCCCCTGCGGATCATAGCCTGGTTTATACAGGACGACGCTTTGGCAATCGCCCGCTGGAGGTCGATCTCTACCTGCCTGTCGCAGATCGCCAAAATCAGCCGCCCAATGCCATGCCGCTGGTGGTCATCTCCCACGGGCTAGGCTCCAATCGTCTCACCTTCAGCTACATTGCTCAACATCTTGCGTCCTATGGCTTTGCGGTTGCGGTGCCAGAACATCCCGGCAGCAACACCAAACGCCTGGAAGACCTGATTGACGGGATTGTTCGCAACGAAACTGAACCCGCTGAATTTGTCCAGCGCCCCCAGGACATTACCTGTCTGCTCAACACGCTAGAGCGTGACCCCCGGTTCAAGAACTTGATCGATACCGATCAAGTAGGCGTAGTTGGACAGTCGCTCGGTGGCTACACAGCCTTTGCCATTGCGGGCACCCCGATTGATCTCAGTCGGCTAAACCAGGAATGCAGGCTTGATGAAACCCTGAACCTGTCGCTGCTGCTTCAATGCCGCCTGCAAAACTGGGTGCTGGATTCCAACAACCTGCGTGACCCCAGGGTAAAAGCCATTATCGCCATCAACACCCTGGGCAGCAGCCTGTTTGGGGAAGAAGGCTATGCGGCGCTAGATGTGCCCACGCTGATCGTTTCCAGCGGAGCCGATACGGTCACCCCTGCGCTGCCGGAGCAAATTACGCCCTTTACCTGGCTGACCACGCCTCATCGCTATCTGCTGCTGCTGCAAAACGCGACCCACTTTTCCGCGATCGATGTACCCGCAGAAGACAATGTAGCGGTTAACCTGCCGCCGGAAGTCGTGGGACCCGATCCGGCGATCGCCCATTACTATCTCCGCACCGTTAGCCTCGCCTTTTTCCAAACCTATCTGAATCAGGACGATACCTACCGCCCGTTTCTCAGCGCCCGCTACATCGAGCAACTCCAGGATGACCAGCTACCCCTTAGCATTGTGGAGCGCTTCACTCCCGATCAACTCGCCCAGGCGAATGCTCGGAAACCCTGAGTAAGGCTTACCTCAGCTTAGTTTGCAGCTTTGCAAAGCCGTGATGCACTTATCCGACTGCTGATGACTTGTGGCGAACGGTTTCCTGGTGCTATTACGGAGATTGAAATGTATTAAAAGAGATCAGTGCGATCGCCAAATGGTGGGAAAACACATAAGCTCAGCTTATGCAAAAAACTCTCCAACGCCAAAAAATACTGTATTAGCGATTACTGAAGAATCTCTTAAAGAGTCCTACGTGTCTGATTGCCAGGATGAACTGTTGCAAAAGACACAAGTTACAACCTAACTTTACATTCTTCAGTTTATATTATAACATTCTTCAGGTTATATTATATGTCCTTGTAGAAAACTCGAAAAGCTGATAAAAGATGTGCATGTGAATAAGTGATTTCACTTAGGAGCCGAAAGGATATCAGCTTTACATGATCTTCACAAAAGGAGTGGTCTATAGAGCTTGACAAGCTTGGAACCTTATTCGCATTCGGTTTTGTTTCTGGAGAATTACTGCGTTGGATAAGGTTTCATGACTGTTTTATGACTTCAAGGCTCTGTCTCTGAAGGTTTTCTATTAGGAGCTATAGCAATTTCTAGCCTAGTGAGGCGTATTTTGATATAATCTATTCAGTGAATTTACTTTACCCTTAACTCAAATGCGACCCTACTCACTAGATCTTAGACAAAAAATTATTGATGTCTACATTGAAGGGAATACGTCGCAACGTCAAATCGCTCAACAATTTCGAGTTGCTTACAGTTTCGTGCGAAAGCTGATCAAACAATATCGGGAAACAGGTGAGATTGCCCCCAAACGCCGCACTGAGCAAACGCCAACCAAATTAAGTAATGAGCAACTAGAGATCCTAAAAACGATTGCTGAATCAAATCATGACGCGACATTGGCAGAGTTGTGTGACTTGCTGGAACAAAGGGTCGGTGTTTGGATTGGCGTTTCGACGATGTTTCGTATGTTAGAGAAACTGAACTTAACCCTTAAAAAAAACGCTGTATCCCGACAAAAAGGAAACTGAACGGGTGCAAATCGAACGAGTCAAATTTTGGCAACTGGTTCGAGGATTCCAGGAGCATCCCACTTTCGATGAAACAGTCAACTGGCGAGCTGTCCATTGAGGTAGGCACAGCGCAGACTCAACATGGCATTAACGGAGGCCGTATTCCAGCGAGCACCCGAAATTTGGAGGCGTCGCCCAATCTGTTTGACAGCCGATTCTACGGCTCCTGATCCAATAGAACAGAGTTGCTCAGCCTGGTAGAACCCATAATTCACGATGCGAGAGCGATGGGTGCTCAGATAGGCTTCAAAATTGCGGGCTTGCTTGCGCCGACAGTCGGCAAAGAGGGCCCTGGCGGCTTCCACTTGACCTTGCCATAACAGCATTTCCGCCGCTGCTAAGCGCTTGAGCGACCCACCGACTTTGTAGAGGTTTTCTTTGAGATGGTACCAATCGAGGATTTCCCAACGGGTCTCAACGGTGGTGAGTTGAGCAAACAGATTCCACACCCCAGCGTGACCATCGCCCAGACAGACCAGTGGGGAGAGCAAGCGTTGAGCGCTGAGATAATCAATCAAGCTGTCATTGTCTTGGAAGAAGGCGTTGTAATCAATCCCCTCCACCCGCACCGCTTTGTAGTCTCGCCACGGGCTATCGGACTCTAGCAGGTCACGCAGACGGACTTTGCCGCCATCAATGCTGACCTCACTGACGCCTTGTTTAGCCTCGGCAGACTCGAACGACTGACGCCCCACCAGACGTTGTTGGGTCGAGTGCCCGACCCGCATCCCGGTCAGGGCTACGATGTCATCCTCTGCATCTTGAAACGATTCGTTGGCACTTAAGCGTAGGTTGGCTTTCTCTAGGCCACCACTGAGACGGCTGTAAGCCTTTACGCCTAACCGTTCTGCCTGACTTTGACGAATCTCAAGGACCCCTACTAAACTCTTCAATCGGCGAACCCGGCCTCGGGCGGGGTAGGCTTTCTGGTTGACAAAAAAAGGGCAACTCGAGGGCTCACCTCCTCTAGCATTTGCCGTCGTACAGTCTGCTCGATGCCTTCTAGACTATCGAGCCCCTCTCGGTTGCTATTGCGATACAAAATCTCGGCGATCTCTGCTGTACAAGTTTCCAATCGCTTTTGGTCTTCAGGTGTCATGGTGAGTCATCCCTGGGGCTACCCTCCCATTCTCACCCTTCGCACTGTTTTCGCGAAAGTGGGATGCTCCCGAGGATTCCTGGCTCAAGACTTAATCTTTATTGACGAATCAGGAGTGAACCTGGCTTTGGCTCGACTCCGGGCACGTGCCCCGAAAGGAAAACGAGCCCATGGTAAGCGTCCCAGCAAACGAGGGAAACGGGTCTCGATTCTTGGTGCAATTAGCCTTAAAAAGGTAATTACCTATTCCAATCTCATCGGTTCAGTCGATGGACTTACCTTTGAAGCCTTCATTTCCCAGAGACTCGTTCCTAAGTTGTGGAAAGGGGCATGTGTCATCATGGATAACTGCTCGATTCATCTTGGTGAAGAAGTTAGGAGGTTGATTGAGGATGCAGGTGCTAAACTGATGTTTCTACCGCCGTACTCGCCGGACTTTTCACCCATCGAGAATTGCTTTTCAAAGATTAAGAGTATTCTGCGCTCCCTTGGGGCACGGAGCTATCTTGATCTAGACAAAGCCATTGAGGAGTCCTTCTTCCAAGTGTCATTGAATGACCTACAGAATTGGTTCTCCCATTGCTGTTACTATGCCTCGCCAGAATGAAAAACGCTATAGTTTCTTGTCTAGTTGCTTCCTTTCTTTTTTTGGTGCATTACCCATCTGAATTGACCTCGTAAATATGGTGCAAAAACTTCAGCTTGTGGGTACGGCGGAATTTGTTCCTGTGCATAGATCAGCGCATTCCGTTGTGAAACGTTCTGTCGATTTGGTGGGTGGTTTTGTGGGGCTTGTTGTATTGGCAATTGTGTTTCTACCTGTGGCGATCGCGATTAAGATGGATAGTCCGGGCCCGATATTTTTTAGGCAAGTGCGTTGCGGACTTGCGGGTCAGCCGTTTACCCTCTACAAATTTCGTTCCATGATCACGGGTGCGGACGCTCTGAAGCACCTTGTCAAGAACGAGAGTGTTGGTCACCTGGTTGCCTGACACAAGTCCCGAAAGCCCAGAAAATTCGTTGTCTTGGGATCGAAGCCCATAGCTCCTGAGTTGGAGCCGGAGGGCTTGGTCAGAGGAGCTTTTGGGCCAGCGTCCCCTACGAGAAATCAGGGGTTTCCAGAGATGTGTCAGGCAGTCAGGCCCATAGCTCCTGAGTTGGAGCCGGAGGGCTTGGTCAGAGGAGCTTTTGGGCCAGCGTCCCCTACGAGAAATCAGGGGCTTCCAGAGATGTGTCAGGCAGTCAGTCCTGTACCTTCAGATGAAAATCTAACAATTTTCTTTGAAATTGTGCCCGGTACAGCCCAGCCTATAGAAGATTATGTTTACGAATCTGTTACGGCAACATTTGATCCAAAAACAGGCATTTACACCGACACCGCATCACTTCCGAGCGGGTTCTCTGCTTCTGGAATTCCAATTCAGATTGTCAGAGATGGATTAGTTGAAGGCAGCGAGACCTTTACGATTAATATCACTGCCGTCGATTCCCCAACCTATCAGATTGGTGAAAAAAGCTCGATTTCTGTCACTATTGAGGATGGATTGACGGCAGACACGACGTATATTGAGGACGGAAACACGCCTCTTAATGGACTGATTGGGCATGTGCCGGGTGCATATGACATCGTGGTTGGCGTAGTTGGTAATGTTGATCGCCTTTTGGCAGATGGACTCGGAGAAGCGCCATTCCGATTTGAGCTAAATGATGAGCTTCTCTTTGATCCTTTTCAGAATTCTCCTTTAAGTGAATTGATAGATTTGAAGCTGGTCTCGAAAAAGATTGCAGTGGCTGAGACTAATCTGGATACAGATGCCATAGGGACAGTGCTGGGGGTACATCAGTAGGGAGCATCCCACTTTCGCGAAAACAGTGCGAAGGGTGAGAATGGGAGGGTAGCCCCAGGGATGACTCACCATGACACCTGAAGACCAAAAGCGATTGGAAACTTGTACAGCAGAGATCGCCGAGATTTTGTATCGCAATAGCAACCGAGAGGGGCTCGATAGTCTAGAAGGCATCGAGCAGACTGTACGACGGCAAATGCTAGAGGAGGTGAGCCCTCGAGTTGCCCTTTTTTTGTCAACCAGAAAGCCTACCCCGCCCGAGGCCGGGTTCGCCGATTGAAGAGTTTGGTAGGGGTCCTTGAGATTCGTCAAAGTCAGGCAGAACGGTTAGGCGTAAAGGCTTACAGCCGTCTCAGTGGTGGCCTAGAGAAAGCCAACCTACGCTTAAGTGCCAACGAATCGTTTCAAGATGCAGAGGATGACATCGTAGCCCTGACCGGGATGCGGGTCGGGCACTCGACCCAACAACGTCTGGTGGGGCGTCAGTCGTTCGAGTCTGCCGAGGCTAAACAAGGCGTCAGTGAGGTCAGCATTGATGGCGGCAAAGTCCGTCTGCGTGACCTGCTAGAGTCCGATAGCCCGTGGCGAGACTACAAAGCGGTGCGGGTGGAGGGGATTGATTACAACGCCTTCTTCCAAGACAATGACAGCTTGATTGATTATCTCAGCGCTCAACGCTTGCTCTCCCCACTGGTCTGTCTGGGCGATGGTCACGCTGGGGTGTGGAATCTGTTTGCTCAACTCACCACCGTTGAGACCCGTTGGGAAATCCTCGATTGGTACCATCTCAAAGAAAACCTCTACAAAGTCGGTGGGTCGCTCAAGCGCTTAGCAGCGGCGGAAATGCTGTTATGGCAAGGTCAAGTGGAAGCCGCCAGGGCCCTCTTTGCCGACTGTCGGCGCAAGCAAGCCCGCAATTTTGAAGCCTATCTGAGCACCCATCGCTCTCGCATCGTGAATTATGGGTTCTACCAGGCTGAGCAACTCTGTTCTATTGGATCAGGAGCCGTAGAATCGGCTGTCAAACAGATTGGGCGACGCCTCCAAATTTCGGGTGCTCGCTGGAATACGGCCTCCGTTAATGCCATGTTGAGTCTGCGCTGTGCCTACCTCAATGGACAGCTCGCCAGTTGACTGTTTCATCGAAAGTGGGATGCTCCTAGTGGGATGCTCCTCATCAGTATGGGCACGCTATCAGCCTGGACAGCATTCAACTGGTTCCTGTGGCACCGTTGGAGTTGCTGTTGTAAACCTCTCTTCTAAACGTAGGTAGACCAAATTAAAAATCATCTCTTAAGACCTTGCGCCGCCTATGCCGCGGGCAGTATAGGATTTTTGGTTTGATGTTTTGTGTCCATCTACTGATTGGATTTGGGATTCGCTCAAAGACTCTCTGGTTGAGCAATTTCTAACGCAAAACTCTCTAGAAAAATTGAAAGCGAGATGATTGGGAAGCGAGGCTTATCCTGCCCTAGTTCTCATGGGATTCTTAGGTCACTCCCAGCAACACTCTGGGTAAAGGAGTCTAGGATGTGGGGGGCGTAAAGGATTAGAGGGCGATCGCTCTTTGGGGGCAGGGCTTCTTTCTCTAGTATTTTCCAGTGTTTTATTGTTGCGGTACTATGAGAGAAGAAGTAAAGAAGTATGAATTCTCTGCGCCCTTGATTTGGGAGTGCCTGATTAAAGCGCTAGGTCGTTCTGCTGGACTTTTACTTCTTATTGAAAGTGATCTGTATGCTTCTCTTGCACACTTCTAGAGACAGTTGGTAAACCGCTATGGTGCTATTTGGGTTTGGTAAAAAGCTGGCGCTGCCGACTCCTGAAGAGGCTTTGCCGGGGCGATCGCAGCCAATGCAGATTCAAAATCGCCACTTCGTCAACGGCAACCCGCTTCAGCCCCCATTCCCCGACGGGATGGAGCTAGCGCTGTTTGGGCTGGGCTGTTTTTGGGGCGCAGAGCGAAAGTTTTGGCAGCAGGAAGGCGTATACAGCACATCCGTGGGCTACGCAGGGGGCATCACGCCTAACCCCACTTATCAGGAAGTGTGCAGCGGTCTGACAGGGCATAACGAAGTCGTGCGCGTCGTATACGCCCCGTCGGTGATTTCCTACGAAGACCTGCTCAAGGTGTTCTGGGAAAGCCACGACCCCACCCAAGGAATGCGCCAAGGGAATGACGTAGGCACGCAGTATCGCTCTGGAATTTATGTTTATTCTGAGGCCCAGCGGCAAGCCGCCGAAGCCTCTCTCCAGCGCTATCAGGCTGCTCTCAAATCAGAAGGCTATGGCAGCATCACCACTGAAATTCTGGATGCGCCAGAGTTCTATTATGCGGAGGACTATCACCAGCAATATCTTGCCAAAAATCCGGGGGGCTATTGCGGACTGGGCGGCACCAAGGTCTGCTACCCGCCGACGACCGCCAGTGTATAGCTTGTGAGCCTTGCTGAGCTTGTATTCTGAAGCGATCGCCCACACGCTCCACCCGCTACCATCCTGCGCTAAAGCGTCTCTTGCAGATGCAACTGTGACGGGCTGGTATGGTGGGGTGTGTCCGCGTTCGGGCAGGTGGCTGTGTCTGCCCCGAACCCGCCTTTCAGAGGCGATCGCCCACGCTCTTATGCAGGAACTCGCAGCCTGTGAGGACTGCAACCGTGAAGGCAAGATGTACGGCGTTTTGCTCGTCAAAGCGCAGGCTGATGAACTGTATTTTCTCAAAGCGTTTTCTGGATTGCTCAATGGCAGCAGCACACAAGAAGGATGGGTTCCGCCAATTCCAGGGCGCGATCGCATTGCTGCATTAGAACTAGAAACACTGAATGCGCTGCAAGCAATCAAGCAGGAATTGATCCAGCTAGAAACCCTGTCGGTTCGTCAGGTTTATCATGCTGAAAAACTCAAGTTTGACTATGAACTAAAGCAGCTTTCGGATCTGCACCAGAACCGGAAGCAAGCCCGCGATCGCACTCGGCAGCAGTTACGCCAGCGTCCTGAAGACGACACAGTGGCGATCGCACTTCAGGCGCTTAATCATCAAAGCCAGCAGGATGGCATCGAGCGCCGAAACTTGAAAGCAAAGTGGAACGCTGTCCTGCATCCACTACAGCAAGAAATTGACCGGGCAAACGCACGGATTGCAGAACTGAAACAGCAGCGTAAAAGTCTATCTCGACAACTCCAGGCAGAATTTTACACTGCTCATCATCTCACCAACTTTGCAGGCGACTCTCAACCCCTGCAAGCGCTGATGCCGTCTGGTTTTTTGCCCACCGGGACGGGCGACTGCTGCGCCCCAAAACTTCTGCATTATGCAGCAACCCACGGACTAACGCCGATCGCCCTGGCGGAGTTTTGGTGGGGGCCGTCGCCTGCGCGAGAGCATCGGGTGCAAGGACAATTTTATGAAGCCTGTGCAGAGCGCTGTCAGCCGCTGATGGGGTTCTTGCTGTCGGGCTTGTCGGCTCAGGTATTGAAGACCGCTGCACCGGAACCGCTGGAGATTCTATACGAAGACCCGTGGCTGTTGGCTGTCAATAAGCCCAGTGGACTGCTGTCGGTGCCCGGTCGCTATGGACAAGATAGCGCGATCGCCCGACTCTCAACCCACTCACGGCTCTATCCCGCGCATCGGCTCGATCAAAATACCTCTGGCGTGCTGCTGCTGGCAAAAGACGCAGAAACTCACCGGGCGCTCCATCAGCAGTTTCAGCAGCGTCAGGTGCAAAAGGTTTACGAGGCGCTGCTATCTGGCCGTCTAGCGTCCGTTCCTGATGAAATTTGTCTGCCGCTGTGGGGCGACCCGGCCGAGCGTCCCCAGCAGCAGGTCGATTGGCAGCGGGGCAAGCCCAGCCAGACTCAGGTGCGCCTGCTCAGACAGGAACGCTGTGAATTCGATGGGGTATGGCGCAGTCGGGTAGAGCTAGTGCCTGTGACCGGGCGCACGCATCAGCTCCGGGTTCATGCGGCAGACGCGGCGGGTTTGGGAACGCCGATTTGGGGCGATCGCCTCTACGGTTGTCCAGCACACGCGCCCCGGCTCCATCTGCACGCTCACCAGATGACGGTCAAGCATCCGCAAACGTATGAAACGCTAACGCTCAAAGCTCCAGTACCGTTCTAGAATTATCCCCACCTTTGCGGCTCGTAGTCTGCACAATTCATCGCCTCTTCCGACAGCGCTCGCTCCGGATGTACCGTGCATTTCAAGTGATAATCGCCCGTAAAAAATCGACATTCAGAACAGGGAATCTTGTGCATTTGTTGCGCCTGGGCCAGCCCGTCTCGCCCTGCCGAAATCAGGTTCCAGGCAACCAGCCCCACCATGCCCCAAGCCATTACAAAACAAACTGGAACCAGCACCAAATGCACCAGCCACAATGCTCCCTGTATCCCTTCGCGTAAACCCGTGTAGAGCAGTTCAGACACGACGGTAGTTTGAGTAGTAAAAACCTTAACTAGCTTAGGGCATCTTGGGAATCCTGCTGACAGAATGCTACATATTGCAATAACCGTCTTGGAATAACCGTCTGCCGTCTCAGGGCATGAGGCTTTACTAGAAATAAACTATATTAGAAACTCTACCAGAAATAAACTGGAGCAGGCTGTATAGGTTCCTCAGGGTTTGGCAATAGGTTTTGGCTGGTAGAGTTTGGCGATCGCCCGCAAGGTTCTATGGCTCAATCCTCTGGAACAACAAGCTGCTTGGGCTGCTTGGGAACTCTCTTTTTCATCGTGTTTGTCGTACCTTCGATTATCTCTGGGCTATTTGCGGTCTTTCGCGGAGAAGCCTCGCTGGGGATAAAAAACTGCTCGTTTAATATTACGAATGGCTCCTTTAGCTGTAAACCAGAAATTACTGCTAAGTATCAATTCTTGAACATTACAAATCTAAAAGTAAAGCAAGATGAAATTATAGACGCGATTCAAAAATTTCATGCCCAAGTCAACCAGGCAGACTGTCTTTCTGTTTATGAACAGTCTAGTGAAACGTTTCAAAAAGCCAATTCACTGCCTCATTTCTTAATGTACTGTGACGCAATTCAGCGCAACTCTGGTAAAACAAGTGCATTCGAGATCCTCGGCTGGGAATGGCTTCCATCCGATCATCAGGCGAATGAATTTATCCGCGTTCATTTATGGGTTCACGGTCAGCGTTCTAACCGGGAGGAACTGCTGGTTTGGCAGATGCAGGGCCCAAACGTGCAGCTTGTGAGCCATGCCTATGGACTCATCCCTACTCAATTTGGGGGACGCTAATGGTCTTGCAAGAGTCTTGCCAAACCTCAAGATTGATTCTTGAATCGTCGCTTGATACAGTGAGATTTTCTAGTGAGATTTCCTGCTTTAAGAGCTAATTTGTAAAGGAGCCTGAAAGCCTTGTTAATCAAGGATTTCCGAGAAACCGCTTTTCCTGGGCAAACATGACCTCAAAGCCACACATGCCAAGAGTTTCAGGCTTCTTAAGATTTGCTTCATAAATTAGCTCTAATTCTTGCTTTGTGACTTAATCACAAGTGGCTTAATCACGAGTGGCTTAATCACAAGTGGCTTAATCACAATTTGTGACTCGGCAGAATGCTCTTGCAGGGAAGCCTGATGATTCAGCACCAAGGAAACATCCGTGGAGCTTTATAAAGTGGATCTTTATAAACAGGGGCTACGTCCGCTGCTGTTTAGCGGGCTGCGGGCTGACCCAGAATGGCTACACCGTCGGCTCATCGACACACTTAGCGGGCTTGCCGAGGCAGACGCAACCCGCAATCCGCCGCTGGCCTCCTGGGTGCGACAGCAGGGTCGGCGGGCCTTTTGTAGCGCCCATCCTGCCCTCAGCCAAACGCTCTGGGGCCTGAGTTTTCAGAATCCGGTGGGGCTGGCGGCTGGATTCGACAAGGACGGACGGGTCGCCCACCTGTGGCAGGATTTTGGCTTTGGCTTTGCGGAACTCGGCACTGTTACGCTCCATGCCCAGCCCGGAAATCCCCGACCCCGCCTGTTCCGCCTGCCTCAAGATTTGGCGGCGCTCAACCGCATGGGGTTTAACAATGAAGGGGCCGCTGCGATGGCTGCCCGCCTGAGCGTGTCTGCTATGCCCCTTCAAGACGCTGACCCCTCTGCGTTGCGGTTCCCCCTGGGGATTAATCTGGGCAAGTCCAAAGTGACCCCGCTGGAGTCTGCGGCGGAGGATTATCTCGGCAGTTTCCGGCTGCTTCAGAATTGCGGCAATTACTTTGTGGTGAATGTGTCCTCGCCCAACACGCCTGGATTGCGATCGCTCCAGGATGCCGACCAGCTTGACCGCATTTTGGGGCTATTGCAGCAAGAAAATGCAGGGCAAAAACCGCTGCTGGTGAAAATTGCGCCGGATCTCGACGAGGGGGAGATCGCCGATATTCTTGCCCTCTGCCAAACCCATCACCTGGCAGGGATCATCGCGACTAATACAACCGTTCAGCGCGATCGCCTCCACACCCAGCGCCTCCCTACAACGGGGAAATTGCTCACAGAAGAGGCCGGCGGTATCAGCGGCGCACCCCTCCGCCAGCGCTCCACCGAAATTATCCGACTGATTTATCAGAAGACCAGCGGGACTCTACCCATCATTGGGGTTGGCGGCATTTTCACCGCTGAGGATGCCTGGGAAAAAATTACCGCTGGCGCAAGCCTGGTGCAGGTCTACACGGGCTGGTTTTATGAAGGACCGTGGATGGTGCGCCGCATCCTCGACGGCCTCGCCCAAAAACTAGAGGCGCACGGTTTGAGCCACATCGCAAGGGCGATCGGGTGCAAGGCTTGAAAACCCCAACCTCCTTGCAGAGATGACTCATTTCGCTCACTTAGAAAGTCTAGGACTTACACACTTACGATAAGCTTTTTGGATTTTGGACAATTGCTCGCGGGCCCAGCTGGTGAGAAATTGTCCAACTGCGTAAGTCCTGAAAGTCGTATGCTGAATGAGGTATGAGATGCACCTTTCCCCTCACCTCATTTCTCTGATACTCCAACACCTCAATCCCCATGCGCGTCGAATTTCGAGAATGCGACTTTTTCAACCTGTGGATTTGGTTAGAATTCACGCTGCCGCCTTCTGCAATGGAGCAGCAATACATCGATGAGATCTTTAACTCCTGGTTTTTCCTGGGCAAGCTGGGCGGGTTCAATGCCGAAAACTTGCAGGTTCAAGATACTGGGCTGGATATCAGCTATCTGGACTACGACAATGACCAGGCCGATGAAAGCCTCATGTCGCTGATGCACAACATGGGCGAGGTGGAGTATGAAGGCAACTGGGCCCGCTGCTGGATCGATATGGGGACGAGCGATGCCCTGGCGCTGGACGTGTTAATCAACAGTCTGAAACAGTTCAGCAAGGACTATGTGACGATCGAGCGGCTCATTATTGGCGGCGAAAACGCAGACTGGAAAATTCCCGCCCGCAGCAACCCCGGCTTTGTAGACGAAAACTACAACAATTGACGCGGGTGAATTGAGGCGGGTGAATTGAGGTGTGTGAATTGAGGCAGGCGGTTGGTTTTAACTTTAGTTTGGACTAACTGGCATCACAATAATGCTCAACAGGATGCCATAAAGAATCTGCTCAACCGTTCATAACAGTTGAACTTAAGGAATTGGATACAATCCTGCTCGCAGTTAAGCTGCTGTTGCAACCGGACTGTTCAGGGATTGTTCGGATGTCTTGCGTTTCGAGGCTCGTTTTTTGACCATCGGATAGCAGGGACGAGGAGTTGGCTTGTGCCCCTTGCCTCGTCCTGGCGATTTACCACGAGGTTTAGGCGCAGGAGCAGGGGTGCCAATCGCTGCCAAAATGCCTGCAAACGCTTGTGCGACCCGACCCGGAGTCAACGTTTCTTGCGGTGCCTGCCAGGGCAAGGGGTGGTCAGTACAGTCCTTTCGCGCTAACCACAACTGCCAACTGAGCAACGGCATCAGGCTGCTCCACTGTTCGGTTGCCGATACAGAACTGAACTGGGGATGTGTCCAATATAGCCTCTGCTTGGCAAAGCGATACCAGTGTTCAATGGCAAAGCGACGGAGGTAGTGCAACCACAGGGTTTCTAACGGAGGCATCTGCTCACCCAGCCAAACTAACCACAAAGGAGCCAAGCGTCGCGTGCTGCTCTGTGTCTCCAGCACCTCCACGCGCAACACTTCCATTGCCCGTTTGGGGGATTTGCGGAAATGGTATGCACTCCAACGACTGACCCGCACTCGTCCCCAGTTGGGATCATCGACTTCAACGGTTTCGACCGGGACACTCCAAGTGTCAGGGTCATTGAGTTTCATCTTATGTCCATGCTTGGCAGGTGCGCCTCGCCCTCGATACGCTGGGGGCGCGCCATAGACACATCGATTGGATGTAACCCGCAGCAGCAAGTCTGCCTCAATCCCTGCCGTTTGGTTGACAAAACTGGCATTGCCGTACCCTCGGTCGTAGATCGCCAACGGACGCACCGCTAACTGCCGAGTCACTTGTTTGAGTTGGAATGCCGCTTTACTGGCGGGTGTTTCAAAGCTGGTGATGCGCTCATGCCGCAATGGTAATGCCCAACTGCCCCTGTCTTCAGCAATCCAGGCTAAGGTACTGTAGTTTTGTCCGGCTATCGGGGCATGTCCTGTTCTGCCTGATAAGGTGCGGTCTTTCAAACGCCTGGCAGCAGGACGGTTCCACCGACTCGCATCACCTGCCAACAACGGTTGCTGCTGAGTCGGTATCTGCTGCACCAACAGCTTCAGCACCTTTGATCGGGGTAGGCGGCTATCGCGCAACGCTTCATAGGTGCTCGACCACTGGCGACGAAAGACAGGACTCTGCGATAGCCTCACAAACGACACGATGCACGCACTCACTAACACGGCATCCATCAGATCAAACAGGGCATCTCTGGCGTTTCCCAAGCTGGCATACAACGTTTGGCGAAATTGCTGAAGTTCGTTGAAAATCATGGGGTCAATGTTGGTTGTACTTCATTGACCTTACGGCAGTCGGTGCTTCTCATTGACTGCCTTCCTCTTCACCATTAGTCCAAACTAAAGTTTTAAGCCATCTACGGATTTAGCAAAGGAATTTAGCAAAAAGGGGGAGATGAAGGCAATCCATCTCCCCCTTTTTGAATTTGGTTTGAATTTGGTATTTGAATGAACTGGGCGCTTGGACTTGGCATTTGAGCTAGGAGAAGCACTTTGCAGGCACTCTATGCTTCTCCTACGCCCTAGTCTTCGTCCTCGTCGTCATCCTCATCATCGTCGTCAGCGTACTCGTCGGCCAGCTCATCGTCCTCAAGGACACCAGAGAAGGCATCGTCACCAAAGCCGTGCGACGGACGCGGAAACTCAGTCCCTTCTCGCATTCCCAGACCTTCCGGCGGCGGGAACACGTCAAAGCCGCTGTCTAGGTCATAGCTGCGGGCGGTCAGGTCATCCAGCACCACATCACTCAGTCCCATGTCGTCCAGCGCGTCGAGGTCAACGCTAGTGGACTCTTCGTAGGCATTGAAGCCTGTGCCCGCTGGAATCAGACGACCAATGATCACGTTTTCCTTCAGACCCCGCAGCCAGTCCGACTTGCCTTCGATCGCTGCTTCGGTCAGCACACGAGTCGTTTCCTGGAAGCTGGCGGCCGAGATAAAGCTGTCGGTGTTCAGTGAGGCCTTGGTAATCCCCAGCAGCACCGGGGTATATTCCGCTGGCGCACCGCCCGTAATCGACATCGCCTCGTTCACCTGCTGAATCTGGTGCAGTTCCACCAGTTCACCCGGCAGCATGGTGGTGTCGCCCCCGTCATCGACCCGCGCCTTGGAGGTCATCTGGCGCACAATTACCTCGATGTGCTTATCCGAAATTTCGATCCCCTGCGACTGATACACCGACTGCACTTCGTTTACCAGGAAGGTTTGCACCTTTTCCAGGCTGATCAGCGAGGCTTCGTGAACGCCCAGCGTTTCCCGATGTAGATCAAAGAAGATCTCCAGAATTTCGTGGGGGTTGGCAGGGCCGTCCGTCAGCGGTTCAGCGGCACCCACTTCCTGCCCGTCGATGATCAGCATGTTCTGACCCGGCCCGATGGGATACTCGGTGATTACGCCGTCCGCTTCGACGACCTTCACCTGCACTGTGTCGTCGTCGCTGTAGACCACCTGCGCTGTGCCCGGTCGCCGTGCCAAGACGCAGGCTTCTTTGGGCTTGCGGGCTTCCAGCAGTTCCTCAATCCGGGGTAGACCCTGGATGATGTCTCCGGTCTTGGCGCGTTCAAACACCAGCAGCACCAGGTTGTCGCCCCGTTGCACCAAATCACCGTCGTCGATGTGCAGCACCGCACCCGCTGACACGCGATAGGGGCGTGCCAGTCGCAGTTGCACCTGGGAATCGCTAACCGAGAGGACTTGTCCCGATTCTTCAACGGTGACTCCATCGGCGATCGCCGCTCCAGCCACCAGCAGGTCGCCCGCTTTCACAGTAGGGGACTTGCCCTCCGTCTCGACGGTCAGCTTGTCCGACTCGCGAACGACCAGAATCCGGCGGGCTGATTCGTTGCTGCCCACGCCGCGCACCTCGCCACCTTCCTTACACAGGATCTCGGTGCGGGCCACTTCGTCTCCTGGCGAGATTTGATCCCCGTCTTTCACCAGCAGCGTGGTTAGCGTGCTGCCCTGGGTCTGGTCGGCGGGCACGTCGCGACGAATCACCAGCGATTCCAGAATCACCAACTGGAGGCGCAGCAGTTCAGGATCAGATTCATCAGGCACTAGCTCGATATCCGCGGCCAGTTGTGCATCTTGATCAATCTCCAGCACTAGCTGAGTCCGCAGCAGTTCCAACCCTTCGACCGACTTGACGCGCTCACCGTCCTTATACATCGTCCGCTGCACTGCCCGGAGTTGGATTGCGCGACCAGACTCCTCGCTGGTCGAAGATTGGCTGGGCACCGAAGGTTCGTCGGGCACAGCAAACTCTGTCACCGGACGCAGCAGCAGTGCTGGGCCTTCGGGCGAATCGACATATTCGACATAGCGCAGATCCGTCAGTTCGAGACCGGGCAGCAGTTCTTCGCCGGGGTTGGCGATCGTGCCGTTGCGACTCATGACGGCTTCCGGGTTGTCAACCATGTGCAGTTCGCCGGGCTTGATCACGATTTCCCGCAGAATGTCGTTCTTTTGGGTCACTTCGACTACGCCGCTGCTCTGGCAGAAGATGTCTTTGACCACTTCGGTGCCCGCTTCCACAAACTGCCCGTCTTCGACCAGTAGCAGCGAAATATCTTTGTTCACCTCGTGGGATTCTTCAGGAATCCAGAGAATCGTGCCGCCCTTGACGACTTCATAGCCCTGTTTGGCCTTGCCGCGCTTCTCTAGCTCGATGCCAGAGAACTTGATGATGCCGCCCGTCTGGGTGTGGTAGCGGTCGTCAATCAGTTCCGCTACGACCTGCTTGTTCACCACCTTTGTGCCGGGTGTGGCAATCAGGGAGAATCGCTGGTTGTGCTGGGTTTCGATGATGTAGTGTTCGCGGCCTTGCTGGCTTTCGGCGATGACGCGGGCCTGATCCAGCAGCACCGACGCGGTGATGATTTCGACTTCGCGCCCCGCTTTGCCTTCGCCATCCTGGGGCAGGCGCACTGTACCACCATTTTCGGTGACGAGCTTGGTCTTGGCGAGGATGCTGTTGGCTTCGACGCGATCGCCATTCTTTACAACAGGTTCTGCGCCCGGTGGCAGGTTATACACCTCGCCCGACAGCACCCACAGCAAGCCGCCCCGCTGGGCAATGCGAGTGATGTTGCCCTGGCGATCGCGCTTCTCTTCGGGCACGAGGTCGGCAAATTTCACCTCGCCAGCCAGGTCAGAAGCCACGTCCTTACTGGCTTTTTCCGTCACCTTGCGGACACGCCCCGTCGCGGGCAGTTCTGCCAGGATTTGATCGGCCACGACCGAATCG
Organism: Thermoleptolyngbya sichuanensis A183; assembly: GCF_013177315.1. Classification (NCBI taxonomy): domain Bacteria; kingdom Bacillati; phylum Cyanobacteriota; class Cyanophyceae; order Oculatellales; family Oculatellaceae; genus Thermoleptolyngbya; species Thermoleptolyngbya sichuanensis. The sequence goes on from NZ_CP053661.1 coordinate 1,057,643, forward strand.
CCTTCCTGGGCAAACAGGATGGAACCCTGAGTAATCGTGTGGGACTCCTTGCGGCTGCCTTGTTCCACGATCACTTCCACCGAGGGCGACTCGATAATCAGCGCGTCTTCGCCGTGGCGGGTGCGGAAGGGGCGAGAGCGCAGCACTTCGTCCTTACGCTTTAGCTTCAGGTGAACTGTGCCGTTGAAGCTGGCGCGGATGGTCGGAGCCTGTTCGCCTGTGACCGTGCCGCCCGTGTGGAATGTTCGCATAGTCAGCTGCGTCCCCGGTTCGCCAATCGACTGCGCCGCAATGATGCCCACGGCTTCGCCCATGTCCACCAGGTAGGCGTGGGCTAGGCTCCAGCCATAGCAGCGCTGGCAAACGGAACGGGAGGCCTGGCAGGTCAGGGGCGATCGCACGACCACCTGCTCTACCTTAGCCCGACCAATTTCCTCCGCCATATCGTCGGAAATTGGCTCGTTGCGAGGAACAATAACTTCACCCGTTTCGGGATGAATCACATCCTCCGCAGGCACGCGACCCAGCAGCCGATCCTTCAGAGGAATCAGCACTCGCTCCCCGTCTGTCATGCTGCGGATGGGAATGCCGCGCTCCGTGTTGCAGTCTAGCTCCCGAATAATCACGTCCTGCGATACGTCCACTAGACGACGGGTGAGATACCCGGAGTCCGCCGTCCGCAGCGCCGTGTCCACCAGTCCTTTCCGCGCCCCGTAGGAGGAGATGATGTACTCCGTCACCGTCAGCCCTTCGCGGAAGTTGGTCTTAATGGGCAGGTCAATAATTTCCCCCTGCGGATTGGCCATCAGGCCGCGCATCCCCACCAACTGACGCACCTGAGAGATGTTTCCCCGTGCGCCAGAAAATGCCATCATATAGACCGAGTTGAGCGGGTTGCTCTCGCGGAAGTTGCGAACCACCGCACTGGTTAGGTCTTCGTTGGTGCTGTTCCAGGTGTCGATTACCTTCTGGAAGCGCTCTACTTCAGTAATGTCGCCGCGAGTATAGCGCTCCTCGGTTTTGCGGATTTCGTCCTCGGCTTCGTCGAGCAGTTTGCGCTTGCTGGGCGGAACCTGCAAGTCGTCTACACTAATCGACACCCCCGCCCGCGTAGCAAACTTGAAGCCCAAATCCTTTAGCTCGTCGGCTACCTGTGCTGTGCGGGCGGTCCCATAGTGGGTGAAGGCCCAGGCAATCAGTCGCCGCAACTGCTTTTTATCGATCACGCGATTGCGAAACACGACGGGCTTCTCGGATCTTTGAATCGAACTTTGCTCTGTCATAGATGATGTCCCGCCCTTCAGAACTCAAAAAGGTTAGCAATACTTGGTGGCTGTCTGGCAGCTACACCCAGGTGCAGCCCGCGAAACCGGAAACGAATGGATCAAGAAGCCCTGTTTTAGGGCGATCGCCCTTCACTGTCCACCCCCAACCTTGACGCTGCTAATCTGCCGCTCATCTCAAGTTGCGAGTAAAGTTGCGAGAGGGACTAGGGGGCGATCGCCGTCAACGGCTCTAGCTGACGAGTGCTTCCTGGATCGTCTTGTGGTAAATAATGCGGCCCGGGGTCGTGCGAATGTATTGAGACACCCGGTTGCCCTCGGCATCTTCCCGGACGCGGCGATATTTGTAGAGCTTCGTGACAATGCCATCTTCGGAGCGCTGTTCCTCAATCGGCTCGTTGTCCGGCTCTGGCGACTCCACATCGCCGTCAAACCGCACCCAAACGTAGGCGTGCAAATCAACCTGCTGCTGCTCATAGGCAACGATTACGTCCTCCAAGCTGGAGAAGTAGCGATCCTTGCCCTTGGTAGCATTGGGGTTTTCTGCGGTCAGATAGTAGCAGCCCAATACCATGTCCTGGCTTGGGGTGACGATCGGGCGCCCCGTAGCTGGGGAGAGGATATTGTTCGAGGCCAGCATCAGCAGGCGGGCTTCGGCCTGGGCTTCTAGCGAGAGGGGGACGTGAACCGCCATCTGGTCTCCGTCGAAGTCTGCGTTAAAGGCCGGACACACCAGCGGGTGAAGCTGAATTGCTCGACCGTCTACCAGAATGGGTTCAAAGGCCTGAATCCCTAGACGGTGCAACGTTGGAGCACGGTTTAGCAGCACGGGGTGACCGTCGATCACTTCTTCCAGCACGTCCCAAATCTGGGGGTCGTTGCGCTGAATCAGCTTCTTCGCCGCTTTGATATTGTTCACCAAGCCCTGACGAATCAGGCGGTGGATCACAAAGGGCTGAAATAGCTCGATCGCCATTTCCTTGGGCAGACCACACTGGTGAATCTTGAGCTTGGGGCCGACCACAATAACCGAACGACCGGAGTAGTCTACCCGCTTGCCCAGCAGGTTTTGGCGGAAGCGACCCTGTTTTCCTTCAATGATGTCCGACAGGGACTTGAGCGGGCGGTTGTTGGCTCCGACCACCGTGCGGCCGCGCCGTCCATTGTCGATCAGCGCGTCCACGGCTTCTTGCAGCATCCGCTTTTCGTTGCGGACGATGATCTCCGGAGCCAGAATTTCCTGGAGCCGAGCCAGACGGTTGTTCCGGTTGATCACCCGGCGATACAAATCATTCAGGTCGGAGGTGGCAAAGCGACCGCCGTCCAGTTGTACCATCGGGCGCAGGTCTGGCGGAATCACCGGAATCACGTCCAGCACCATCCACTCCGGCTTAGACTGGGTAGCGATGAAGTTGTCGATCACCCGTAGCCGCTTGATCAGCTTGGCGCGTTTTTGCCCCTTAGCAGTGGCAATTTCCTCCCGGAGTTGCTCAGCTTCTTTCTCCAAATCCAGGTCTTCTAGCAGTCGTTGCAGCGCTTCTGCACCAATGCCTACTTCAACCCCAGTGAGCTGAGAATCTTCGCTATAAAGCTGATCTTCGATCTCAATCCACTGGTCTTCGGTCAGGAGTTGCTTGTAGCTGAGGTTTTCGGCGTTGCCGGGGCTGAGAACCACGTAGGAGTTGAAGTAGACAATCTGCTCCACGTCTCGCAGCGGCATATCCAGCAAAATCGCCATGTAGCTGGGAATGCCCTTGAGATACCAGACGTGGGCCACGGGAGCCGCTAGCTTGATGTAGCCCATGCGGTGGCGGCGGACGCGAGATTCCGTCACCTCCACGCCGCAGCGCTCGCAGACGATGCCCCGGTGGCGCACCCGTTTGTATTTACCGCAGTGACACTCCCAATCCTTGGCCGGGCCAAAAATGCGTTCGCAGAACAAGCCGTCCATTTCCGGCTTGAGGGTGCGGTAGTTAATTGTTTCCGGCTTGGTGACCTCGCCCACGACCTGTCCGTTTGGCAGGGTGCGCTCTCCCCACTGGCGAATCCGCTCTGGCGAGGCCAGCCCAATCTTCACGTAGTCAAACCGCTGTTCAATTTTGGGCATCCGTTGTCCTTCCTTCTGTAACGATGAGGCGCGTAAAAGCTTGAAGCGTATTGAGGGTGCAGGCAGATTGGAAATCGGCTAACCTGCCGGGGGTGAAGCCGCGAGGTGAAAGCACTGGAGGGCGATCGCCCAGCCCCTGGTTCTTGTCAGATTCGGGTGGGGCGATCGCGCAACGGCCCTTCTGGCGGCTACTCGTCGCTGTCGTCCATCTCGTCCCGGGAAATCGACTCGTAGGTAGGGCGCGACGGCGCACGGCGACTGCTGACATCAGCCATCAGGTCAATTTCCACATCGCGGCTGGTACCGTCTTCCTGGGTTTGCAGCTTGTGCGCCGCAATATCCAAACAGAGCGACTGCAACTCGCGCATCAGCACCTTAAAGGATTCCGGCGTACCCGGACGAGGGATCGCCTTGCCCTTCACGATGGCATTCAGCGCTTCGTTTCGGCCCTGCATGTCGTCGGATTTCACCGTCAGCAGCTCTTGCAGGATGTAGGCAGAGCCAAAGGCCTCCAACGCCCACACCTCCATCTCGCCAAACCGCTGCCCCCCCTGCTGCGCCTTGCCGCCTAGAGGCTGCTGCGTCACCAGCGAGTACGGGCCTGTCGAGCGGGCGTGGATCTTGTCGTCCACTAGGTGAACCAGCTTCAGCATATAAGCCTTGCCCACGGTCACAGGCTGGTCAAAGGGTTCGCCCGTGCGCCCGTCGTAGACCTGGATCTTGCCCGGATTATCGGGATTAAACACCCAGGGCTGGCCGGTCTTTTCTGCGGCCTCTTGCAGCTTGGCGTGGGTGGTCAGCCGCGAGGCTTCCTGTCCGTACATTTCGTCAAACGGAGTCATCTTGAACCGCACCCCCAGGTTTTCTGCGGCCCAGCCCATCAGACACTCAAATACCTGACCCACATTCATCCGAGACGGCACGCCCAGCGGGTTCAGCACAATGTCAACTGGGCGACCGTCGGGCAGGTAGGGCATATCCTCCAGCGGCAAAATCCGGGAAATAATCCCCTTGTTGCCGTGGCGACCCGCCATCTTGTCGCCGACCTGAATCTTGCGCTTCTGCGCCACATAGACGCGCACCACCATGTTTGCCCCAGGAGGCAGTTCGTCGCCCTGCTCACGGGTAAACACCCGCACGTCCACCACGCGACCCTTTTCGCCGTTCGGCACGCGCAGCGAGTTGTCTCGCACATCCCGCGCCTTTTCGCCGAAGATGGCCCGCAGCAGCTTTTCTTCCGGCGGTTGATCCGATTCGCCCTTGGGGGTCACCTTGCCCACCAGAATGTCCCCTGCTTCTACCCAGGCTCCAATCCGGATGATGCCCGTTTCGTCAAGCTGGCGCAGCGCGTCTTCCCCCACGTTAGGAATTTCGCGGGTGATTTCTTCGGGGCCCAGCTTCGTCTGGCGAGCCTCAATCTCGTATTTTTCAATGTGGATTGAGGTGTACACGTCGTCGTAGACCAGGCGTTCGCTGATCAGAATCGCATCTTCGTAGTTGTAGCCTTCCCAGGGCATGTAGGCTACCAGGATGTTCTGACCCAGTGCGATTTCACCGCCTTCGGCCGCAGAGCCATCTGCCAAAACCTGACCCGCCACGACGCGATCGCCCACATTCACAATCGGGCGCTGGTTCAAGCAGGTATCTTGGTTCGAGCGCTGATATTTTTGCAGGATGTATTCCTTCTCCTTACCGTTTTCGCCGCGCACCCGAATACGGTTCGCATCTACATAGGACACCTCACCATCAAACTGGTTGACGATCACCATGCCAGAGTCGCGGGCAGTCTGGGCTTCCAGTCCCGTTCCCACCAGCGGACGCTCGGGACGCAGCAGGGGCACTGCCTGACGCTGCATGTTTGATCCCATCAGGGCGCGGTTAGCATCGTCATGCTCCAAGAACGGAATCAGAGAGGTCGCCACCGAGATAATTTGCACCGGAGAAATCGCCACATAGTCTACCTCGGCTGGTGTGGTGGTCGTAAAGTCTCGGCGATATCGGACGGGCACTTGCTCGCCCATGATGTAGCCGTCTTCATCAACCGACACATCTCCGGGAGCCACCCGCAGGTCATCCTCCTCATCCGCCGTCATATAGACGGGCGGCTTATCCTTCAGCACCCGACCCTCTTTGACCTCGTAAAAAGGCGTTTCGATAAATCCGTAGGGATTAACGCGGGCGTGGGTTGCCAGAGAGCCAATCAAACCTGCGTTTGGTCCTTCCGGCGTTTCAATGGGGCAAATGCGTCCGTAGTGAGAGGGGTGGATATCGCGCACTGCAAAACCTGCCCGCTCTCGCGTCAGACCGCCGGGTCCCAAGGCGCTGAGGCGACGCTTGTGAGTCAACTCCGCCAGCGGATTGGTCTGATCCATGAACTGCGAAAGCTGCGAGGAGCCAAAGAACTCCTTGATCGCAGCCACCAGCGGCTTGGGGTTGACCAGCGAAGCAGGGGTTAGCGTGTCAGCATCCGATACGGTCATCCGCTCCCGAATAATCCGCTCCAGACGGTTCAGACCAACTCGCACCTGGTTTTGCAGCAGTTCGCCCACCGAGCGAACCCGGCGGTTGCCCAGGTGGTCGATGTCGTCCACCATGCCAATGTCAAATTCCAGGTTGATCAGGTAGTCGATAGCCGCCAGGATGTCCTGCGGAGTTAGCACGCGCATGGTTTCGGGCACGCTGAGCCGCAGTTTCTTGTTGAGCTTGTAACGTCCGACGCGGCCCAAGTCATACCGCTTGGGATCAAAGAAGCGGGAGTCGAGCAATTGCTGACCGCCGGACACGGTGGGCGGTTCACCGGGGCGCAGCTTGCGATATAGCTCCATCAGGGCTTCTTCTTCGCTGAACTGCCCTTCCTTGGCGATAGTTTTTTGGAAATATTCGGGATGGCGCAGCGCATCAAAGATTTCGCCATCGCTTAAACCCAGCGCCTTCAGCAGCACTTGAGCAGAGAGCTTGCGGGTTTTGTCGATGCGAACCCACACGAGGTCATTTTTGTCTGTCTCGAACTTTAGCCAGGCCCCCCGGTTGGGGATCAGGCTGGCGTTGTAGGTGCGGCGACCGTTCTTGTCCGTTTCTGCTTTGTAGTAAACACCGGGGCTGCGGACGATCTGGTTGACGATAACGCGCTCGGCCCCGTTGATGATAAACGTACCCCGATCGGTCATCAGCGGCAGGTCGCCAATAAAAACTTCCTGTTCTTTGATCTCGCCGGTTTCTTTGTTAATCAAACGAGTGGGCACATACATCTGAACGGCGTAGGTGCTGTCTCGCCGCTTAGCCTCGTCTACGTCATACTTGGGGCGTTTCAGCTTGTAGTCTTTGCCCAAGAAATGAAGTTCGAGCTTGCCCGTGTAATCCGTGATCGGAGAAAAGCTGTCTAGCTCTTCAATCAGTCCTTCTTCCAGGAACCAGCGGAAGCTTGCACGCTGGATTTCGACCAAATCGGGCAGCGTAAAGTTGGCAGTGGCTTGTGTAGTCATGCGTCTCCTCGAACAGGTCAATTCTGGGGAGCATCCCAGAGAGCAAGGCAGTAGGGTCAAAAGCGCGGTCAGGGGTTTGCAAGCTCAAGGAACAGGCGAGAATAGGGGATTCCCAATACCGAGATGAGCTAAGATGACGTGAAACGGCGATTGCCACACAAGTTCCTGAGTTCTGAACTAGCAGAAAACAGGGGCTTGCGTGGGCGCAAAGGCTCTCCAAACTGTTTCGGTGAGCCAATCGAACTCAGGGGGAAGCTCGAAGTAGGGCAAGGTCAATGTCCTGACAGGAACAGCTTCAGGCTGAACAGGCTGAGCAATGCTGAACGGTATCAAGTTGAATCTCAAATCGGCTGAATGAGCTAAGCTGGGCGGGCTAGCGGAAGGGCAGGTGAGCGAAGTTGGGGGAGTTGCCGCTAGGAGCAATGCAACCCGTGGATGAGAGAGTTGCGCCAGAGGGCATATCGGCAGAAAGAAAAATAGAGAAGCATTTATATAAGAAATCTGAATCTAACCGATTGTCAGCAAAGTGGCAAGGGAGCCAAGAAACGGCGCTGAGTCTGGAGCAGCGGAGCCGCACACCACCAGCAACCCTGCGATGCCATACGCAGCCCCTATAAGATTATGACGCATGTCGCCTGATCCGTGTCCAGTTTTTCGCAAATCCCTCTTGACAAACTTTTGCTAGGGCTGCTAGCGGGATGGAATCTGCAACACGCTAAGGGTTGTCGCTAAGACTTTTAGGGTGAAGACAGGGACGGCAGCCGATCCGGAGATGCCCACGCGGGATCTGAGGCTGGAACGTCGAGGCGGAACAGGCGACGGGCGTTCTGGGTTGTCTGGTGGGCGATCGCCTCCAGGGATTCTCCCCGCAATTGCGCCACACGCTCCGCCACATAGCGGACATAGGCAGGTTGGTTGCGCCGTTCGCCCCGCTTGGGAACGGGGGTCAGAAATGGACAGTCGGTTTCGACGAGGAGGCGATCGCCCGGAACTCGCTGAGCCGAAGCCTGTACCTGGCTTGCGTTCTTGAACGTGACAATGCCGCTAAAGCTGATATAGAACCCCAATTCTAGAAACCAGTCGGTTTCTTCTGGGGTGCCGCTCCAGCAGTGCATCACGCCGCGAACGGGCCCATCCACCGCCCAGATCTGGCGCAGGCTCGCCGCCATTTCAGCCGCTGCATCCCGGCAGTGGATGATGATCGGCAAGTCCAACGCTCGCGCAACCCGGATCTGAGCCTCGAACGCCTCAAACTGAAGCGCCCGATTATCCGCCTTGTAAAAATCCAGCCCCATTTCGCCAATCGCTACGACTCGATGATCCGAGCGGGCCAGAGTGCGAATTTCGTCAGCCATCGTCGCAGTCCACCGATCGGCATCCAGCGGGTGCAACCCGACCGCGAAGGAAATCTCTGGAAACTGATCGGCGATCGCCCGAATTGCGTCAAACTCGGCAGGCTCAACGCAGGAGTGAACCAACTGCACCACACCCGCCGCCCGCCAGCCCTGAGCAACCTCCAGCAAATCGGGCTGAAAGCTCTCAAAGTTGAGATGAACGTGGGTGTCGATGAGCGGAGGAAGTTGGGTCACAGCGATAGAGCCACCCGCGAGGGCCGACAAGAAAGGCTAGATGTGAGACGTGATGCTCTCGGACTTTATAGGGACTGGCCCAGCCTGGGCCAATCTAATCTAAACTGGCCGATGCTCTAAAAGCTCACCCACAAACCATTACTGATCCGCATGGCGAGGTACATTGGACAGGTTCGAGCAACCTAGATCTAAGCTTCATCCAGGCTTTATCTAAGCTTTAGCGGCCGTCTCCGTTTGAGACCTTAGCGCCTTGGCCAGCCGAGCCTTCCGACGTGCCCCGGTATTGGGGTGAATCACGCCCCGCTTCACCGCTTTGTCAATTTTGCTGTAGGCGGCCGCTAGGCGATCGCCCACTTCTTTCTCTAGCTCCGGCGTTGGATTGGCCGCATATTCGTTGACCGTGGTGAAATATCGCTTCATCAAGGTCTTCACCGCAGACTTGTAAGATTTATTGTGCAGTCGGTTGCGCTCTGCAATCTGAACCCGCTTAATCGCAGACTTAATATTTGCCACAGTGTGTCTCTATTGGGTAAAGGCTACAAAATTTCGGCAGCTATCTATTCTAGCGAATAACTCACCAATATGCTAGAACCACTCCCTATAAATCTAGCTCACGGCTACACTAATCCGCTAAAAATCCCGCTAATCTAGAGATAGGTCGTACCCATAGGCACTCAATAGCAGTCCGGTTTTCCTCCAACGAGCGGCAGAGTTGAAGGCTTCTGGGAATGGATTCGGTTTTTGAGTTCGACCTTTGAGTAGACGGGGCACTCCCGGACTGGCGTCTCTCACCTCACTGTGGCAATGCTGCGAATTATCAATCAACGGTCTGAAGCCTCAACGGAACTGCGGCGAATTTGCGATCGCACCCACGATGAGCAAATCCTCCACAAGGAGGCAACGGTTCAGCAGGTGCTCCAGGCAGTGAGGCGGCAGGGCGATCGCGCTGTTCTGCACTATGCCGAAGAGTTTGACCAGGTATCCCTAAAGCCCGAAGAACTGCGAGTCAGCGGCTCCGAGCTAGACGCAGCCTACCAGCAAGTTTCCAAAGACCTGCTCGATGCCATTCGCATTTCCTGCAAGCGGGTGGAGGCCTTTCATCGGCAGCGCGTTCCCAAAAGCTGGGTGCAGTTTGAAGATCCAGAAATCGTCCTAGGCAAGCGCTATACGCCCGTCGATCGGGCTGGGCTGTATGTCCCCGGTGGGCAGGCTGCCTACCCCAGCACGGTGATTATGAACGCGACTCCGGCAAAGGTGGCAGGCGTAGGGCGCATCGTGATAGCAACCCCGCCGCGCCCAGATAAAAGCGTGAATCCGGCAATCTTGGTGGCGGCTCAAGAGGTGGGGGTGCAGGAAATCTATCGAGTGGGCGGGGCGCAGGCGATCGCCGCACTGGCCTACGGCACAGACACTATCCCCAAAGTGGACGTGATCACCGGCCCAGGCAATATCTACGTTACCCTGGCGAAAAAACTGGTCTACGGGACGGTAGGGATCGACTCCCTGGCAGGGCCCTCGGAGGTGCTGATTATTGCCGACCACACGGCCAATCCCACCCATGTCGCCGCCGACATGCTGGCCCAGGCAGAACACGACTCGCTGGCGGCGGCAATTTTGCTGACTACAGACGCGACGCTGGCCCACAAGGTCGTGGCGGAGGTGGAGCGGATGCTGATCAACCATCCCCGTCGCCTGCTGACCGAAAAGGCGATCGCCCACTACGGTCTTGTGATTTTGGTCGATTCTTTAGCTCAGGCAGCAGACCTTTCCAACGAGTTTGCGCCGGAGCATTTGGAGCTTCAGATTGCCGATCCCTGGGTGCTGCTGGAAAAAATTCGCCACGCCGGAGCCATCTTCCTCGGCCACTCGACTCCCGAAGCCGTAGGCGACTATCTTGCCGGCCCAAACCACACCCTGCCTACCTCTGGCGCGGCTCGCTACGCCTCCGCACTCAGCGTAGAAACCTTTATCAAGCATTCCAGCCTGATTCAGTATTCCCCGGCTGCGCTTCAGGAAATGGCGACAGCGGTTGACACCCTGGCGATGGCCGAGGGACTGCCATCCCACGCCGACTCAGTGCGCCTGCGGGTGCAAAAGCCGACCAGCGCTCAAGAAGTGACCGGCGATTATCCCATTAGTCCCGAAGCGGGCTTTTAATGCCACGGGTCAGCGTATCCTCCCAAACCTTGCTGGCTCAACCCGTTCAATCTGCACCATGCTCAGGATCGACTCTGGCGGGTAAGGTATTGCCGCAGCCGCATCAGGCTCACAGTCTGCCCTAGATTCAGCGGCAGCAGCGAGATACCCTGTAAAGACGACTGCACCCAGCCCTCGCCCCAATACCACTGGTGAAATCCGTCCACGCCCTGACTGAGCAGCAGCCGCAGACTGTTGGAGTCCAGCACATCGACTTGATGCCGGATGGCAATCGGCCCTAGCCAGCCTGTGAACTGCATTCCCGGTTCTAGGCGATCGCCCAGATCATGCGAAAAGGTCTGCGGCCCAAGCCACTGACGAAATTCCGCAGGACGCAGCAAGCTATCTCGAATTGCGGCTTCGGAGGCATTTAGCTCAATCCGCAACTCACTGTGTTGAAAAACTCCAAGCATGATGGCAGGGCGAATGGTCTGGGGTACTGGTCTAGGCTACTGGTCTGGGTTACTAAGCCGGGTTATGGAGTCTGGAGTACCATCCAGCACTATTCATCTGGCTCGATTGTGCTGGTCAGTCCGTGGCTTTTTAACGTTTCGCAGTAAAACTCAGCATGTTCTTGGGCGCAGGTGATCACTAGCGCAACGCCGTTGGTGTGTGCTTCCATCATGATGTTGATGGCCTGCGGAACCGTAAGGTTGGGCACAGTTTTCATCAGCGTTTGAACGACGTATTCCATCGAGTTGAAATCGTCGTTGTGCAGCAACACGCGATAGCGGGGAGCTAGCTTTCGGGAGGTTGAACGCTGTTCAATAGTCTCGACAGCCACAGTTCTAATCCTCTTTTTCTGAAAAGTACAGCAACGTAACAGGTTCAGTAACGTAACAGGTGCGGTCATATAGATGCAGTCACGACACACTTGCCTGAATTGCGCCAGTGCAAACCTGTAGTGACAGCTTAACAAGTCTTATGAAGCGCCTGAAGACACGCCAGAGAGATGCCTTGCAAGTACACGGTTCCGCCTGTAGATGTACCTAGTAAATAAATCCTAGTAAATAAATCTAGGAGATACATACGGATGGATGAGTGTGCATCAGCTTGTTCATCCGGCCCAGTCTATTCAGCAGGATGCGTCAAGTAGGCATCTTGTCATGCATTGACTTGCTCTCTGTGGGCGATCGCCCGTCTGACGTGGCGCTTCGATCAATACCTTAGCGCGAATTCATATTTCTAAATGTTGCTCAACACTCAACCCTACAAAAAACTGACATTGAACGCATCCCAGGTCAAGAGAATATCAACACCTGGGAGTGTCGCACTGCCAGAACTCTGCGCTCCAAAGCGGTACTTTCGCAGTCCTCAGCCTTCGGTTCTCAACCTCCGCCAGATGCTCCACCGAAGCAGCACTCTCGGCGTAAAAGTCTGGAGCAGTGCCCCGCCCACTTGATAACCCAATTTAGATAGCCCAATTTATAAGATAGAAGAAGGTCAGTCGGCATCAAGTCTCATGGAGCCAGCGCTTCCCTGCCCATGTGAGATCTTTGGCGGCTGAGCAATCTGCAACTCATCGTCCAAGTAAACGGCTATTCGGGGGCGATCGCCAACTAGAGTCATTCATGGATTCAGCTTCTACGTTTCATCCCAGCGAAATCGTCTGCATCGAACATGAAGAAATCCGCCTTTATGCAGAAGTGATCCAGCTTTCTGAAACTCGTCCGGTCTGCTGGCTACGGCCGCTGCTTTTGGTCACGCTGCTCTCCGAGGAGCAATCCGCGGCCTGCGACGTGAGCGCTCTGGCCAGTTCTATCCCCCCGCTTGGGCGATCGCTAGAATCAGAGAGAATCCACAGCATGATCGATCTGCGCGAAGGGGCGGATCTGCTCTTGCCTACTGCACTCATGCGCCATGCGCTGGATGTTGAGCTAATTCCGCTGTGGTCAGCGCTGCACTCGCTCAAGCCTGCCGCTGAGGGCGATCGCCCCGTTCAAAATCCTTTGCATTCTTTGACACAAAGACTTTGGGCTGCCTATCCTACAATCTTCGAGTCTTCGGAGAAGAAATGCAGCTAACCCCTATGGACTGGGCACTAGGCGCACACGGCCAGCATCCATCTCAGACATCAGCAGTTCCAGAGCTTCATAATCCGCGTCTGAAATGTATCCCAGTCGGGTCAGTTCATAGTTGATTTCGTTCTCAATGTCAGGGGTCAACTGCTTGATATAGAGGGCTTTGGCAACCAGTTGACGAATCACATGGGTAGTCTTCATTGCATTCTTCGCCGCAATGTTTGGGGCATCTCACACTGTTTAAATTGTCGTTCGCTTCTTCGGGAACAGAAGTGATCTCCACCGAGCGAAACAAGTGATCTAAAACGGGTAATTTTTGTGACCTAAATCACCAAGGCTAGGCGGAAACGGAAGTGAAGGGTTGCAGACGGTTCAGAAAGTTGAATCCATTCAGGGGCAACATCAGCCTTTAGCCAAATCGCCAAAACTGCTTCGCTTCGGCTCGCTGAGCAAATCTCAGGCTTGTGGGATATTCCAGGGGCGATCGCAGCGCCGACTGTTCTCAGTGCGATGTGAGGGTAGATGCTAGCGCAATTTGTAGCAAGCCGCACTCGTAGGAACACTTATTTAAATCTTTATAGAAGAGCGGATTGCTTTTAAAGATTCCGCGAATACACGGAAATAGGCTGGCACGGAACCTGTTGAACGAACTATTTTTCAGGGATCACGGTTTGTGTTCCCACTCGGTATCAGTTTTGAGGTTCAACGTGTCCGTGTACCGTTGGGATTTAGTCAAGGCAGGCGGATCAAGCCCTTGCCAAGCCGATCTTTTCCATCGACTTCCATTCGATTTTCGTTCGGTAGGATTCAACTCAGCCTGAACTCTGAACCCTAAATTCTAAGAGGATGTTTGAAAAGTCCTACTGTTTGTAGCAGGGCGTGCAAGATCCCCCTAAATCCCCTTTGAAAATAGGGACTTTAAGGCGGTTTACCCCCCTTTTTAAGGGGGGCTGGGGGGGATCTCTGAGTGCTTAACATTACAGGCGATACCTTTTCAAACACCCTCTAAACGCGGTTCAATTCTAATTCTTTTTTATCTCTTGTCGGGGTGAAATTAGCTTGTGATGCAAACCTTACTATCAGAATCTCTGCTCTCTGAATTTTCGCCAGTCGGTTCTGCTTCAACGACGGTTGTAGAGCCTGTGGGGGCGCTCAATGCCTCAAACGCAGCCCTGTTTCAACGACAGTTGGCAACGCTTCTTGCGTCAGATTGTTCGTCCGTGCTGGTCGATCTTAGCCAGGTAGAAACACTCGACAGCGCAGGGCTGATGGTGCTGATTTCGGCACAAACCGCCGCTCACCAGCACCAAAAGCGATTTGGAATCTGCGGGGTTTCGCCCTCTATCCGCATCATCTTTGAAGTGACACAGCTCGACCGGGCCTTTACCCTGTTCGAGAGCCGGGCTGACTACGAAGTGTCTCTCGCATCTTGAGCCAGACAAACATCACTATGCCTCATCGGGTTCGCCATCGGTTTTGCCCTCGCATCCTTTCGCCCTTGCCCAAGGTGGCGCTCACCGCGTAGCCCTGTTAGACTCGCGTCGTCCTCGTATACTGGGTGGGTAGGGATTTAGTTTAGCGAGGCTGGTTTTCTGTGGCGATCGCCCTTGAGCAGTTGCTCACCCCCGACATTGCCCGTCCTGCTCGATACCTGGGCAATGAGCTAGGGGCTGTTCACAAGCCCTGGTCGAATGCAGACATCCGCTGGGTGTTGACCTATCCCGAAGTATACGAGGTCGGCGCATCCAACCTGGGCCACATTATTCTCTACAGCATTCTCAACGCGCAGCCTCGACAACTGTGCGATCGCGCCTATTTGCCCAGCCCAGACCTGGCCGCCAAGCTCAAGGAATCCCATACGCCCCTATTTGCTGTCGAGTCTCGCCGTTCCCTGACCGACTTCGACATCCTTGGCTTCAGCCTCAGCTACGAACTGGGCGCAACCAACATCCTGGAAATGCTGAACCTGGCCCAGATTCCGCTCACCTGGCAAGAGCGGCAGCAGTCTGGGGTCTGGAACGTCGAACAGGGAAGCTTTCCGCTGATTTTTGCGGGCGGACAGACTGCCACTTCCAACCCCGAACCCTACGCCGACTTTTTCGACTTCATTGCCCTGGGCGATGGCGAAGAACTGCTGCCCGAAATTGGGCTGGTGCTGCAAGAAGGCAAGGCGCAGGCACTCAGCCGGGAGGAACTGCTGCTGGATCTGGCTCAGGTTCCCGGTGTCTATGTGCCGCAGTTTTACGAAATGGCTGCGGATGGGGCCGTGCGTCCTCTGCGGCCAGACGTGCCAGAACGAGTGCTGCGCCGCGTCGCTGCCCCCATGCCCGCCTATTCCATTGGGCTAGTGCCCTACGTGGAAACGGTTCACGATCGCCTAGTGGTAGAAATTCGCCGGGGCTGCACGCGGGGCTGTCGCTTTTGCCAGCCGGGAATGCTGACTCGCCCAGCGCGAGATGTCGCCCCAGAGCAGGTGATTGAAACCATCGAGCAGGGAATGCGGGCAACGGGCTACAACGAATTTTCGCTGCTGTCGCTCAGTTGCTCCGACTACCTGGCGCTGCCCGCAGTGGGGCTGGAAATCAAAAATCGCCTGAAGGATGAAAATATTTCCCTCAGCCTGCCCAGCCAGCGGGTTGACCGGTTTGATGAAAATATTGCCAATATTATCGGCGGTACGCGCAAGGGCGGGCTGACCTTTGCGCCAGAGGCGGGGACGCAGCGGCTGCGCGACATCATCAATAAAGGCTTAACCAATGAGGAACTGCTGCGGGGCGTGAAAACTGCCTACGAGCAGGGCTGGGATCGGGTCAAGCTGTATTTCATGATTGGGCTGCCGGGGGAAACGGATGCCGACGTGCTGGGCATTGCCGAAACAATGCGCTGGCTCCAGCGGGAGTGTCGGCTGAAGGGGCGCAAGCCGCTGGGCTTTAATGTGACGATTTCCAACTTTACGCCCAAGCCCCACACGCCGTTTCAGTGGCATTCGGTGTCTACGGCAGAATTTGAGCGTAAGCAAAGGCTGTTGCAGCAGGAATTTCGCACGATTCGTGGGGTGAAGGCGAATTTTACCGATGTGCGGATTTCGGCGATGGAGGATTTTGTCGGGCGGGGCGATCGCCGCTTGGGGGCCGTTGTGCGTCGCGCTTGGGAACTGGGCGCCCGCGAAGATTCCTGGTGGGAGAGCCTGGAGCGGGCCTTTGGGGCCTGGACGGAGGCGATCGCCGAAGCCGGACTCACCTGGAAATATCGCCAGGTCGAAAGCGGCGAATGGAACCTATTCGATAGCGCCGCCGATGCTTCGGAACTCCCCGCCCCAGACTACAGCGCCCCCCTGCCCTGGGATCACATCGACACAGGCATCAGCAAAACTTGGCTCCAGGAAGACCTGCGCCGCGCCCTAGAAGCGTCCACCATTCCCGACTGCTCCTTCGACGGTTGCTCCCACTGTGGCGTGTGTGGGGCAGACTTTGGACATAACGTGGTCGTGCCGCCGCCGCCAATTCCCCAGTTCCAGCATCACTTTACGCCCGAAACCCACCGCGCCCAGCGGCTACGGGTGCGCTACGGCAAACTGGGCAGCATGGCGCTGATTGGTCATTTAGATTTGTTGCGCTTGTTTGACCGAGCCATTCGTCGAGCCGCTCTGCCGATTGCCTACACAGGCGGCTTCCACCCCAGCCCCCGGATCATGGTGGCCAGTGCCCTGCCTTTGGGGTCTACCAGCACGGGCGAGGTCGTCGATTTCGATCTGACGCGAATCCTGGAACCCGCCGAGTTTCTGGAAAAACTATCGGCCCAACTGCCCCCCGACGTGCCGCTGTATGGCGTGGAGGCGATCGCCCCCGACGGTCCCACCGCCACCCAGCAGCTTGACCAAGCAGAATATACCCTGGCGATCGCCCTCTCCGCCGATGCGCCCCCAATGCTCTTGCCCCAGCAGCCTGCCCAGTGGTTGCAAGAAATCTTGACCGCCCGTGAACTCTGGTACGACCAAACCACGAAATCAGGCAAGGTGCAGCAAATCAACTTGCGCGATCGCCTTAGCGAACTGGATCTGCTGCCCCCTGAGCGCTATCCGGCATCCATCGCTGCCGTCCTGAAAGAGGCTGACCCCAACCAGGCCTTTGCCGTTCGCTACGTCGGCAGTTGCCGCAACGACGGTACGCTCCTCCGCCCAGAACACCTCCTTCACCTGCTAGAACAAGCTAGCCAGCAGCCGATGCAGATTCTCCACAGCCACCGCGATCGCCTCATGTTCTAGCGTCCCTCACCCAGCACCTGCACCACCCTCCAGACCATAACGGTGCGTTTTTTAACAGATAGCTCTATTCATCTGTCTACAATTAGATATGGGGTTTAAATACGTTTCATCGAGATTCTCGCGAGATATCCCAGATGAAGCTTTTACACCCGATGTCCAGAGAAGCGCACGTTTTGAGCCTCAGCCACAGCATTTTTCATCCCTTTCCCCATGTGATAGGAATTGTGCAGCGGCTGGTAGCACAATCTTAATGACACGCTATAATGCATTTCAAAAGACGCTGATGCGAACTGAGCGCCCATGTTGCTGCCCGTGGCTTAATAGGCAGACCGTTTGGGAGGGAGTTCGCCTCCGCAGGTTTTGAGACTGAAGATGAGTCAAATTGGGTACCTGGCTCCAGTGGAAGATGTACCCAGTTCTATCGAGCTTGACTAGTGTTGCGTCAGGCGGCTTTTGCGGACTCACCTACTGCATCATCCGCAGTTCGTGAGCCAACTCGTGAGGCAATCAGCCCATGAGTCGAGCGTTGACAGACCACTAGCAAGCGCTAGCTCCGAGTATCAGAAAGCTCCAGGTATTGAAACGGCAGGCAGCTTTTTAATTGTCTTTACATCCAGAGAAGTTAGAAGCAGTACGCTGTCGAATCGATGGGTAGTAGGGCATTCCTCGTCTACTCGCCGATACCAGGGTCTTCCGTGTTTACAGATCTACACACAAAATCACCGCAGAAGCGCATCCCGCGAGTCTGTTCGCTCTGCGTTGCCCCGTTCTGAGGAACTTGAATGTCAAAACAAATTATTATTGCCGAGCAGCATCGAATCGCCGCCGTCTTTTCAGGAGACCAAATTCAAGAGCTAATTGTTGCAACAGGTAGCCACCAGGTCAGCGACATTTACCTGGGCATTGTGGAGAATGTCTTGCCGGGGATTGATGCTGCCTTTGTGAACATTGGAGACAGCGAGCGCAACGGCTTTATCCATGTGTCTGACCTTGGCCCGCTCCGCCTCAAAAAAGCGGCCGCCCCCATCACCGAACTGCTCGTGCCCCAGCAAAAGGTGCTGGTGCAAATTATGAAAGAGCCGACCGGCAATAAAGGACCCCGGCTCACCGGAAACATCAGCTTGCCTGGACGCTATCTGGTATTGATGCCCTCTGGACGGGGCGTGAATCTGTCTCGTCGAATTCGCAATGAAAACGAGCGAAATCGCCTGCGGGCCTTGGCGATTTTGGTAAAACCAGCGGGTATGGGGCTATTGGTGCGAACCGAAGCGGAAGGCGTGCCAGAAGAAGCCATTATCGAAGATCTGGAAGCGCTGCAAAAACAGTGGGAAGCTATTCAGCTAGAAGCCGCCAATACCCGTCCGCCCTGTCTGCTGAATCGAGATGATGATTTTATTCAGCGGGTGCTGCGGGATGTCTACAGCGCTGATGTAAACCGCATTGTGGTGGACTCTCATACGGGGGCAAAGCGCGTTAAACAGCATTTGATGAACTGGAGCGGCGGTAAGGCTCCAGTCGGCGTGTTGATTGACCACCACCGCGAACGCACGCCCATTCTGGAATATTTTCGGGTGAATGCGGCGATTCGCGAGGCGCTAAAGCCGCGAGTAGACTTGCCTTCTGGCGGATACATCATCATCGAGCGCACCGAAGCGCTGACGGTGATTGACGTGAACTCTGGCTCCTTTACCCGCTCTGCGACGGCGCGAGAAACCGTACTGTGGACGAACTGCGAGGCGGCAGCAGAAATTGCCCGCCAACTCCGGCTTCGCAACATTGCCGGGGTGATTGTGGTGGACTTTATCGATATGGATTCCCACCGAGACAAACTCCAGGTTTTGGAGCAGTTTAACAAGGCGCTGCGGGCTGATAAGGCCCGGCCCCAAATTGCTCAGCTAACGGAACTGGGACTGGTGGAGCTGACCCGGAAGCGCCAGGGGAAAAATATTTACGAATTGTTTGGAAAGGCGTGTCCAACCTGCGGCGGGTTGGGGCATGTGGTGCATTTGCCCGGAGATACCGAAGAGGGGGCTGTGCCTGCTGAAGCGCCCCGCACATTCCCCGCTGCTCATGAATCGCGGGCGGTGCAGTTGCGGGAGCCTTGGGACGCTCCGGAGTTAGACTTTGGCTCTCCGGCGCTGGCAGAGCAGCAGGAGCTAGATCTGACCAACCACCCCAGCTATCAAGACCGCAACCGAGTTGATAACCGCCGCCGCCGCCGGAGTCGCCCGCCCCGCTCTGGTGAGCCTGTGATGCGCGGGAATGGGGGGCGATCGCCCGACCTTGAGGCGGATACAGACACGCCCGTTGCGCTTGAAGAACTGCCCGTGCTGAACGGCTCCACGCCAACCCCAGGGAAAGAGAGCCGAGAGGGGCGAGAAGGGCGCTCAGAAAAGCCGGAGCGGGGTGGACGCGGGCGACGAGAGCGAGCCGCTGCAGAGCCACAGCAGGTGATCACGGTTGAGATGACCCCAGAGGAGCAAGAGATTTATGCGCTGATGGGGGTTTCGCCGCTGGTGTTGGCACCGGAACCTGTGAAAGATCCAAAGACAACGGTGGTGATGGTTGCGCTGCCGGGACAGGGGCGACAGGGGGGCAACTCGACGGCTTCTGGCACAACTTCTGGTACAACCCCTGGCACAACTTCTGCTAATGGCAGTGGGTTCTCTACCGCCCTGCTCGAAAAAGACGAATCTGCACCAATGCCAGACCCTATTCTGAAATCTGCTGCGCCCGTTGAACCTGTGGCACATGCAGAAAGCTTGCCCCCCGAAGCCGCGATCGCCCTGGACAGCCCCGACCCTGAGGACGGCGATGCGGCTGGGGATAGCAGCGCCCCTAGTCGTCGTCGCCGCCGTCGCCGCTCGTCTGTGTCAGCCGACGAGTCGGCCTCCTAGTCAGCCACCGGATGTACCTGATGTGGAAGAGGGCAGATGGCAGCCGAGCTAATCGCGGGCGTGGATGAGGTCGGGCGGGGGGCGCTGTTTGGGCCCGTGGTGGCCGCCGCCGTGATCTTGCCAGAAAGTGCCGCTGCTGAGCTGGCTGCCCTCGGCGTGACGGACAGCAAGCTCCTGTCGCCTGTGCAGCGCGATCGCCTGGTGGAACAGGTGCCTCGTCTTGCGATGGATTGCCGGATTGGCGTTGCCTCGGTGAGGGAAATCGATCGCCTCAATATTTTGCAGGCATCGCTATTGGCCATGCGTCGGGCGATCGCTCGCCTCAGTCCGCAGCCAGATCTGTGCCTAGTGGATGGCAACCAGCGCATTCCTGGCTTGCCCATTCCCCAGCAGCCGATCATCAAGGGCGACCAGACCTGTTTGGCGATCGCCGCCGCCAGCATCCTCGCCAAAGTTTGGCGCGATCGCCTGATTGTCCGTCTCTCGGCTCGATATCCCCACTACGACCTGGCCACCAATAAGGGATACGGCACGGCGGCCCATCGGCTAGCGCTCCAAACCTACGGCTGTACATCCCAGCATCGCCGCAGCTTCAAGCCCTGCCAGTTGGATGCGTTGCCAGTTCAGCAGAGGCTCGATGTCGGCTCTTGAGATCTTTTCTTGAGGTCTTCTTTTCTTGAGGTCTTCTTGAAATCTTTTTTTGAGCCGTACTGTTTGGGAACAGAGCGCCCGAACTGGGGACTAGGCGCAGTCACTAGCTTAGTCTGCTGCTAAATCTGGTGCGAAGGAAAGTGGAGCGCGGGCCGGTTCTGCAAGTTGCGCCCTGACCCAGTTTTCATAGTCCACCAAAAGCTGATGCATGAGCCGCTGCTTGATCGTGCCCAAAACGCTCCGCAGCAGCCCGTTTCCAGTTGCCTCCAGCAAGGGGCGGGGCGTGACCCAGAGCGCAGGCGGCAGCCCGACCTCGACCTGCAAATTCGCTTGACCCAGCAGCCGAGTTCCATAGCGAGTTTGCACAGGCATCAGTTGCCCCAGCAGATCGAGATGAAACCGCTCATTGATGTAGTCCACACCCAAGATCTCGCTGCCCGCCGACCGCAGCGTAATGCCGCCTTCTGCGTCATTCCAGATGTCAATATCCACCGTGGGCTGGAGGCTGAGCGTGAGGAACGTAATCGGGCGCATTTTGAGACGAAAGCGATCGCCCCCCAGTGCTTCAACCCGGCTAGAGTCAACCAGCGCCGTGATCAACCGATGGGGCTGACGCAAATAGTGCTGAATTGGAATCGGCTGCTCAGGAACCTTGAGTTCGACCGATTGGGAGGCGGAGAAACGAGTCTGCATGTCAGATAGCGTGAGGAGAAAAAATAAATTGCAGGGCGGGAACATGAAAACTGAGTAACCTTGCCGCCTGCTTAACCATCCATTGCAAAAAGACAAAAGACTCAGTAGCAAAAAGCTAGTGCGTAATCGCTCAGCGCTTCAGTCGAGCAATACCTGACCAGTCCGTGCTGGAAACAATACCCCAGAGCTTGCATAGCCTTTCATAGCACTCTGCCTGAACCATTCGGGAATCGCCAAAATTCATGCCTAACTGGGCGCTTGCTGGGAGAGAGACTGGGCGATTGACTCGTGGGTTCATTTGCGTCAGCTAAGTTCATCCTGAAGCAATATGAAGCTGCAAACAAGCGTGTTGGCTATCCCTTAAACAAATTTTACAGCTTTTCCCAGAAATCTACCTTGACTATAGGTAGTATACGGAGGTTTTACAGGGAATGCTGAGATTTCTACTGGACACCATATGACTATCTTGATTGCTCATCTTGGGCCAGCCGGAACCTATGCCGAAGATGCGGCGATCGCCTGTCGCGCATGGCTAGAAAGCACGTCCGGGCTGTCGAGCGAACTGCGTCCCTATTCCAGCATTCCAAAAACGCTGCGGGCCACCGAGAGCGGGGAAACCCAGCTTTCGGTCGTGCCAGTCGAAAACTCCATTGAAGGAAGCGTGACCACCACGCTGGATACGCTCTGGCAGATGAATTCCTTGCAGATCCAGCGGGCGATCGTGCTGCCGATTGACCACGCGCTCATCTCCCGCGCCCCCGATCTGGCATCCCTGCAAACGGTGTATGCACATCCGCAGGCCCTCGCCCAGTGTCAGGGCTGGCTGGAACGGATGCTGCCGGAGGTGCGGTTGATCCCTGCTAGCTCTAATGCCGAAGCGCTCCACAAACTGGAGCAAGAACCCCAGTCGGGGGCGATCGCCTCTCGCCGCGCCGCCAAGCTCTACAATTTACCCGTGCTGAGCTACCCGATCAACGACTATCCCGACAACTGCACTCGCTTTTGGGTCTTGGGAGTAACGCCATCCCCCGGCGGCACCCATACCTCCCTGGCCTTCAGCGTCCCTGCCAATATCCCTGGCGCACTGGTCACGCCGCTCCAGGTCTTTGCGACCCGCAACCTAAACCTGAGCCGCATCGAGTCTCGACCCAGCAAGCGATCGCTCGGAGATTACGTCTTTTTTATTGACATCGAAGCCAGCGCAGACGATCCAACGGTTCAGCAGGCTCTCCAAGAGCTAACCCAGCACACCGAAACCCTGAAACTGCTGGGCAGCTACTCCATTGCTAAAGTGACTTGCTAAATTGGCTTGCTAAATTGGCTTGCTAGCGTGGCTGAGCCAATCCCTATCTTGCCTGGGGTGGTGTATTTGGGACAATAGGTTTGAGCTTTAGACTTTGAGCTTTCAGCGAGGCAAACAAGCGAGTTGCGATAAAGCTGGCAGACCCAAAAGCGCTAACCCGAAATTGACCTAGCCATCGAAGCGCAGGGCATCCTTCAGCGCAGTCCGGGCGGCAAGGTGGCTACGAGTAGAGGTCAAAATCTCCGCTTCTCGCTCCAGACGAGCCGCCGTGTCTTGCAGTTCTAGCAACGCCTGCTGCTCCTGAGCTACGCCGTATAGATTGCTGGCGACCCAGTAAGACAGTTCTAGCGGCAAATCTGGAATATCGTCAGGCACTTCGATTTCCTGATTGGTCAGCTTCGCAGAGAGCCGCACCACGTCTCGCAAAAGCTGATCCACCTCAATGCTAAGAGAGTGGAGGTTTCGCTCGGTGGGATGGTCTTCGATCCACTCGACTAGACCAACGTGATAGGGCTTTTCGCGCACATAATCCAACACTCGAAAGCGCTGCTGCCCCACGGTCATAATCTTCATGCGGTCGTCGGGCATCCGGTGGAAGTTGGTGATTTCAGCGCAGCACCCCACGCTCGCGACGCGACCATCCGCAGGATCGACCATCAGCACTCCAAAGCGGCGATCGCTCTGGAGGATTGTGTTCATCATAATTCGGTAGCGGAATTCAAAAATGTGGAGGGGGAGTCGCCGCCCCGGAAACAGAACAACCTCTGAAAGGGGGAAGAGGGGGAGTTCTCGAACCGCAACCGATGAAGAAAATGCCATTGAGTTCTGTCTAATCAGTATCAGAGCCAGAAAGCGCTAGAGACGCACCTGCACTCACACATACTGCAACGACTATAGACCGCCGATGCAGCGCTGATGATGGTGCTGATGAACCGCCATTGCCGTGTACACAAAGCTTTGGGCACTTATCTTTCAGTTTATCGCATTCCTCTGGTTTTCCCAAGGTTCGACAAACTGCGCTCAGTGCTCTGCATGGTGTTCTGAGCTTTTAGTGGTTTTCGCTTTTAGTGGTCTGAAGTTTTAGCGTTCTGACTTGTCGTCCTGATTCTGAAGGCTGACCCTCGATAGGGGCGACAGGGGGCTAACTGATGCTCCTAACCAGTTGAGATAGTCTGCTGATCCGGCTGCGATCGGCAGCGCGATGATTTCGGGAACGTCGTAGCTGTGGAGTTCCCGGATTTTGGTTTCGAGGGCTGGAAACAGGGTTAGGTCAGTCTTGATCACAAGCTGCCACTCGTCTTGCTGCTCCAAGGTATTCTGCCAGGTGTAGACCGAATGGACGGGAAACAGGCTGACGCAGGCCGCCAGCCGTTCGGCGACTAGGGCGCGGGCGAGCGCCTCTGCTTCGGTGCGAGAAGCAGCCGTCGTCAGCACCAGACCATACGGCGCTGGGAGATCGCACATTGCGGGGAGGTCACTCATACGGTGCTGGGGAACTGATGCGTTGAGGCTGCTCTAGTCTGGTCTGGCTAAGTCTTGCCGGGTGTAATGTTTCACAAAAAGGAGGCAGTTCCGCTGATCGGGCGATCGCCGATAGTCTAGAACGTCTGCTGTTTTTTTCATCAACAGCAGACCCCGACCGCCTGCGGCATCCCGGTCTACCTCATCTGGAATCGCCTCCAGCATTTTTCGCAAGTTAAATGTCGGGCCACAGTCCCAAATCTGGATTTCTAGAAACTCTTTGAAAATCGTGACGCTAATTTCGATCGGGGTGTCTGGCGAACGGTTGCGATGGGCATGGCGGACGGCATTGGTAAAGCCTTCGGCCAGCGCAAGCTGACATTGTAGCCAGACTAGCTCTGGAATACCCGCGCATCGCAGACCGTCAAACCAGGCCAAGACATGATTTAGCTCGTTGAGCTGCGTATCGACCTGGATCTGCTCGCTCCGGAGCATGGTCAACTGAGTCGATCGAGGAGCCGATCGAGCGGGTGAGACTTCGCAGGAAATCCTCGTCTCTTGGGAGGTGAAGCCGGAAGAGGACGACATAAACGCTTATCTTAATAACTATCGTCAAGGTGTCATTGCTCTAGCCCTAGTCTTCCCATGCCGCAGATTCTTATCATCGACGACGACTCAATTATTCAAACGGTGCTAAAAAAAGCGCTGCAATCCCAAGGATATGAGGTTGCGATCGCAGATGATGGGGAGACTGGGCTGGCGCTAGCCGAGAAGCTGCGGCCGGCGCTGATCGTGTCGGATTGGGTGATGCCAGGACTAGACGGGCTAGAAGTCTGCCGCCGGGTCAAGGCAAACCCAGATCTGTCCACTACTTTCTTCATCTTACTCACTGCCCAGAGCGCTGTGGAAGATCGAATTCAGGGCTTGGATACGGGCGCGGATGATTTTTTGGCGAAACCGATTGAAATTAATGAGCTTCAGGCGCGGGTGCGGGCGGGGCTGCGGCTGCACTTGCTGAGTGAAGATTTGCAAACCCAAAAGCGCCTGCTCGAAAAGGAGCTATCGGAAGCCGCCTCCTACGTGCGATCGCTCCTCCCAGACCCAGCGACGGGCGACATTGAAATCGACAGCCGCTTTATTCCCTCTAGCCAGCTTGGGGGCGACTGTTTTGACTATTTTTGGCTCGACCCAGACTATCTGGCGATGTATTTGCTAGATGTGTCGGGGCACGGACTGGGTGCGGCGCTGCCGTCGATTACGGTGCTAAACCTGCTGCGATCGCAGTCGTTGCCCAATGTCAACTTTTACCAGCCCCACGTCGTGCTGCGGGCGCTGAACGAAGCGTTTCAAATGGATAGCCAGCACGACAAGTACTTCACTATCTGGTATGGCGTGTACAACAGGATCAAGCGGCAGCTCACCTACGCCTGCGCCGGACATCCACCCGCCGTGCTGATGCCGGGACGACTGCTGCCCCAGCCCGATAAACCGCCTGAAACCTGTCTGCTGGGGATGCGTCGGGTGCCAATTGGCATGATGCCCGATACGGTTTTTGAGAGCGATCGCTGCAACATTCCCCCCGGCAGCCTGCTGTATATCTTCAGCGACGGCATCTATGACTTGCCCAGTTCTGCGGGTCAGCCCACTTGGGGACTGCATCCGTTTATCAACACTCTGTCTAACTATGCACCCAACGGTGCAACTATCCCAAATCTCGATCTTTTGCTGCAAGCGGTTCGCAGTCAGGGTGGCGTGTCTACTTTTAGCGATGACCTATCTATTCTGCAAATCGCGTTTCATTAATTGCAGCCGATCACCCCGCCAACACACATAGGACTTACGCAGTTGGAAGATTTCTCGCGGGCGCAGCCCGCGAGAAATCTTCCAAACCCTAGAAAACTTATCGCAAGTGCGTAAGTCCTGACGCAAATGGAACATACTTACTCGATGCGTGAATCAAAAAAGGTGTGCCGCTCTGAAAGCGAACAGCACACCCCACGATTTACAGAATCCTCAGGCAGTTGGTTGCCAGGAGTCGCTTATTGCACCTGGCTTTGCAGCACCGAATCCGGGAACACCTGGTAGTAGCGGCTCATATATTCAATGATGTAGCTCTCGGCGCTGGCCAGTTCTGGCATGAACCGAGAAATGACCTCACGAATTGCATCTGCCAGATCGCCATAGCTGCGTGTTTTTGACTGCACGTAGGGCTCCAATCGTTTGATCAGTTCCCAGTTGCTTTCGATGTTGGCGGCTCGCAGCGTGTCTTCGGCGGGCGTGGCGGCGGGAGAGCCATACCGGGGCAAGACGCGGCTGACGTAGGTGACGCGGTGCATCACGCGCCAGGGCTTGCCGACCTTCTGCTGGATGGACTGGCGCAGGGCGATCGCATTCGGATCGTTGCTCTGTTCCAGCCAGGCCCGGTCGAGCACCTTGTTTTCAAAGTCCTTAAAGTGTTCCTGGCTCGGCTCTAGATAGAACGTCATGAACCGATAGCCATCGACCTTCCCAGGACACTTGGCGCGATCGCCCTTGGCATCATACAGCGACAGACCCAACCGTTCTGCCTGCTGCGGGTTGGCGACCTGGATGTTGCGCTCCACATCCAGATCCACCGTCACCCCGAAGGATCGCTGGGAAGCGCTGGTCCTGGTCTTGGTGAGGGTCTGGCTGCCGCCCCAGAAGGACTCTAGCTCAAAGTTGACCGCCATTCCGGCGATCGCCGTGTTGAAGTCCATATAGCCCCCAATCTGACCCGACACCGAGAATGTGCCGCCAATCACCTCTTGCTGGGTCTCCATAAACTGCTGCGTTTCGGCAAACAGCCCGCCGTCGGCCGTCCAGACATAGGTGTTGAATAGGTTGCGGCGGGTCAGTTCGGGCAGCTTATCTTCCTGATTCAGGGCAATGCCGCCCTCGATCGCTGCACCAATGCTGGTTCCCACTAGGGGAAGAACGGGTGTCCCTCGCGCCATGCCCTTTTTGCCCGCAGGTTCCACGTCATAGCTGCGATAGTCGGCCTCTAGCTCCTTCTGCTCCCGCTCGATGCGCTGCTTTAGGGCATAGGCTTCGATTGGCTTGAAGTAGCTGCGGTCGGGGCTGGAGTCGGTGGTGTTGGGATAATCCACCGCATCCGCATTCAGCCCCACGCGCCCGTCCAGCGTTCCCTGTTTCACATACTTCGGATTCATGGGGAACATGATCACGTTCCAGTCTTTGGGAATGTCGGGGTTGGGTTGCATCCGCAGAGCTACCGTCACCCGCCGTGCCGGGTCGCGATGCTTCAGCCGCATCACAAACACATCCGCTGTTTCCGACTGTACCAGCGCAAAGCCGACGTTTTTCGGCACATAGCGCCTGCCCAGTTCAGGATAGCGGGGGTGGGCAGCCTCTTCCCAGTCTCCCTGAGCAGTCAGGCGGCTGAGGGTGTTCGTGGTTTTGCCAAAGCTGACGGTACTGTTTTGCAGCCAGCTTGTGTTGGTTTCCATATTGCCCTTAATGCCCAGCACCAGGTTCGTGTTGACAGTTTCCACCACCAGCCCAAATCCAGCTTCATTTTTCACCTTGAAGCCAGCACCGAGCTTCATATTGAGGGCAGTTTTGTAGCTGCGATCGCGCGTATTGGCGTAGGTATACATCATCTGGTCGGCTTCGGTGAGTTCCACCGTGCTGACCTTTTCGTAGGTATCGCGCACCGTCAGGTTTTCGCTGGGCACGGGCGGCGCACCCTCGATAAAGCCGATGAGCTGCGGGTCATACTGCGCCTGTCCCACCCACTCTAGTTCCAGATCACCGACCTTGTAGCCCGTTAGCAGTCGCCACTGGCCGTTGCGGATGTAGGCGTAGCAGCGCTTCATCACGCCTATCAGGTTGCCCGCCGAATCGGATTGCATATCGCCGTATTCCTGCACCGCAGGCGCATTCGTCAGCACGTCATGAAAGTCGGTCTTGACCTGGGCCAGGGCGCTGCGAACCTGGGCGGTTTCTGTGCTGACGGGGGCCGTAGACAGGGCAAAGTAAGCCAGTGTTGCGTCCGTCAGCGGCGAGTTGGGCGCAGTGCCCGGAATCGCTAGATGCAGCCCGCGCCCAGAGCCATCTTGCAGTGTGTTGCCCACTTCGCTGGCGTGATAGTAGGCAAGGAGCTGTTCAAAATCGCCTGCAATGGGGCGGAACAGATTGTCCTGGATTTGCTCCAGCGTGCGGGCGACTTTCCAAATGCGGACTTCATCTAGTTCGCCTGTGAAGGCGTGGCGCTGCAACGCTGGGTTAGCGGTCGGAGCGCTTGCATCCGTACCCAGCGAAAATCCAGGTGTACCCTCAAAGGGTGGCTTTTGACGGCTCCAGGCATAGGGCGTGTTGCTGGCGCTCCAGACATAGGTCATCACGACATCGCCGTTGAGATAGAGCCGCAGACGCGAGGCTTCTGGGTCGCTGCTCTGCACCCAGCGTGCGCCGTAGATCGTGGCGTGATTTGTGCCCTTAGAGTCTTGGGCGATCGCCCTCTGGTTTTCCTCCAGTTGCCACCAGCCGACCAGCCCCTTTTCGCGGCCCTTGATCGCTTTGCCCAATTCCGAGGCAGTGAGAGCACGGCTCCACAGGCGCACCTCGCCCAGTTCTCCCCGGAACGAGTGAGCGGCCATCTTTGTGGCATCTCGCGGGTCAGTCTGGCAAACAGCCCAGCCGATTTCGAGGGGCTGACTACCGCTGCCGATGGTTCCCTCAAACCGCTCTGGATTTTCCGCCTTGCTGACAGATTTCCAAATCTCATACTGCACGCCGTCCTGGCTGCGTGCATAGAAATGGAATTCATACCATTGATTGATGCTCACTTGAGCATTACCTTGAGCGGTTTCAGTACGGTGCTGGCGCGTCACGCCGACATGATAGACCTGATTCGGCTGGAGTGAAAATGAGGACTTTAGGAAGTGATTTTCGGGTGAATCCTGGTTGTCTTCAAAGGCGAAAACAAGCTTCCCTTCTTTGTTCACTGACAGAGAATAAGTACAGTCATCATCACTGCCGTCTTGTATCTTACCTTTGGTCAAAATGCCCTGGGGCTGAGCCAAATCATCCAGCCGAATGACAGCCTCGATCGTCAGGTCGCCCGCCAGTTCCAGCGTTGTATCGCTGCCACAATCCAGGCGATCGCCCGCCTTAAACCTTAGCGCGTGGGCCTGCTCAAACACTGCCGCAAGATGCTGCCACTGATTAGCGGATGCCATCGGGTCGGTGTAGACCAATTTGCCGCCCACTTCGGCAAACACGCGATAGATCGGCGCATTTTCTCGGAGCGCATCCAGGTCGTGGCTAATGCCCAGGCGATAGCGGGTAGACGGCGACCCCGACTGATGCTTCAGGATTTCCGTAAAGCCCTTGGGAAACGCGCTGTGCTTCACCCAAGCTTCTATCGTCAGGTTGGCTTCGGTTTGATAATCCGCTAGCCGCTGTGTCGTCGTCACGGGGCGAGCAGCCGCATCGAAGGAGAGCGCATAGCCATAGGCATCGGCGACCCAGCGGTTGCTGAGGGTGTCATCGCTGAGGACAGCGGTTCCTGGCTGCACTGGCTCCGGTTCATTGCCCGCATCCACCAAAAACAGCAGCGACCCATCCTGGAGCGATCGCGCAATCTGGTTGACCTGGGCATGAGCGTCGTAGTCGTAGGGCAGCAGATACACGCCCTCGTCAGCTTTGCACGCCAGCGTTACAGGGTCGATTTGCACCTGCATCATCTGCGAATTGACCCGGCGCAGAGCAGGACTGCCCAACACCCTGCCGTGGCGCTGATGGCGCGAATCGTCCTGGGCAACCAGACGACCCTCCCGCAGCACGAATCGCCAGCTTCCTGCCAGCGTTTGCCAGGCGGCTCCGGTGGGGTCGTTCAGCACGCGGCGCATTCCGGCAGCGATGTCGGCTTCGCTGCGGGCTTCGTTCCAGATGCGGAGTTCGCCGATTTGCCCTTTGAAGTGGCGATCGCCATTCCACTGCCCCATGAATAGCGGCCCGCCGCCCAGCAGCGCACTGCGGTTCGTCGCCGTGGCCACCAGTTGCCCATTCACCAGAATGGACTGGGTGCGGGCTATGCTGTCGTAGCGCCAAGCAACGTGATACCAGCGCTCTGGCTGTAGCACGATGGGGCTGCTGAGGTCGTTGGCCTCGCCAAAGAAGCCCAGATACGGCCGGCGATCGCGGATCGTTAGGTGCAGCGCCCGCAGCGCCGCGCGAGGAGCCGCGCTCCCCAACACAGGACAATCTCTGGGCGCGTCGGCTGCCAGGTTAATCCACGCTTCCACCGTAAAGCTGCGGTTGGGCAGGCCCAGCGCCTCGGCGGTGGTCAGCTCGACAAAATCGCTAGAGCCGTTGAACGAGAGCGATCGCCCCTGGAAGCCCGGAACCTCGCCCTTGGGCAGCATGGATTGCGCCGCCTGCACGACAGCTTTGGTCTTGCCGCTGCCGATCAGCAGGGTGTCGCCCGCCTTGAGGGAATGCGTTGCGGCGCTCTCCAGGTCAAACTGGGCGACGCTGCCGGATAAGGCTTCGGTGAGCTTGCCGAGATAAACCGGACGCGCCATGCCGTTTAGCACGGCGACAAACTGAGCGCGATCGCGCGGCACCCGCTGCCATTTTTCCTGGATACTCGTCGCCGCGTTTTGAATTGCCACGGTGCAGGTGTCGGCATCCTCTGCTGTGATAGTGATCTGGCTACTGTCGAGGGCGGCCCCAGCAGAGCGGGCGATCCAGCGCAATCCCGGCGTTTCGGGCTGGCTAAAGCTGGCGCGACCCGTCACCACGTCGTAATACGCGGCAAAGAACTGGTTGCTGGTGCCCCGGTAATACAGGCTGAGGCGACCCGTGACGCTTTCAAACAAGAGCGGCGTGTCCTTCGTCCAGGCAAAGCCCAGCACGGCTCCCGACACAGTGAGTCCGGTCGGATCGGCGCAGACAAACGGCATCGGCAGCGGGTTGTCTTGCCCAAACTCGTGCATCACCAGGCGCAGGTATCTGAGCGTGGGGATGCCGTCGGCAAGCTGGCTTTCCAGGAAGCTGATTTCACGTCGCAGGCGATCGCGCTCTGCCTGCAAGGCTGTGGTGGCTGCGTTGTAGAAGGTGACCAGATACCCCAGTCCTTCATCTCGCAGGTTTTCGTAATGCAGCGGTGCTACAGGTGGCACTTCATACGGCAAGCTGTTTACCGCAAGGTCGCTAAAGCGGAGCTTGACGTATTGGTTGCCCTTGAAGAAGAAAAAGTCTCCGGTTCCAGCGCGATGCACCACGCCGTCTACGCGAGTCCACTCAGTTGGGAAACCTGGAAAATGGTCGTGAATGCGGCCGGTGGTGCGATACCCGGTGTGGACTTCCCCAACGGGAGCATTCCAGCCCGTAAAGCGAAGCCAGCGATCGCCCCGAAAGAAGAAAACCTGTTCGTGCCCTCTGACTGCTGCATCGATGCCCAGCGCCCAATCGCTTTCATCAGGTTTGAGACTAAACGCCTCCTGAATTGACGAGATGTGATGTGGCGTGCTGGACGGTGTGATCAGGTTAACCCAGGGTTTACAGGCTGCACCTCTAAAGAGGTAGCAGTTGTTGAGTTCGCCAAAGGTGACGAGGGTATCCAACCCCGTCCATTCAGCCGGGAAATTCCGGGGATGGAACAGTTCGGCAATCGGTCGGATGGGCTGCTCGGTCAGGTTGCCATCGCGGTCGAAGACAAAGGCTGCGCCCTGAGTCGCCGTCTTGCCCACATACAGCAGCTTGTAGTAAGTCCGCCCGTTAATCGTTTCGCTGTAAGCATCCAGTTCTCCCGTGCAAATGGGAGCCTCCGCCAGCTCTGCCTCGATGTTTTTCAACGTGCTGAGTTTGGCGATGCGCTCACTCGTCCAGCGCTGTACGTCTTGCTGGAGCTGGCTATATTCTTCCAGGGTGTCGCTCAGCGTGCGATCGCCAATTTTGACGGCTTCGAGCTGTTTCAGGTTGAGCAGGTCGGGCACCTGTGCCAGGTTGCCATCCCGCGACACGGCAAAATCCAGCACGGCGATCAGCGGTTTGGCGGCGGTGTCGGTGGAGCGATCTTCCGTCGGCACGGCAAACATGACGCGGCCGTTGCGCTTGATCGGCTTCTTTTCCTCCGCGACATAGCCCACCCCTGCGGGTTCCTGCTGGTAATAAAACAGCGCCGTGCAGCCAGCAGTAACCGCGCGATCTTGAAAGGCAAAGCTAGAACGACGAATGCCCGGATGCTCGCCCACGGGCGCTTCCGACTTGATCCAGGGATGCTCGCTGCCTGTGATCTGCCCGTGCTGGGCAAAATCCGTCTGGTCATACAGCACCGTACCCGTGCCCTCGTCGCAGCGCCAGTAGCCCACCAGATCTAGCTCATTGCCCACCAGTCGGTGATGCCGCTCGATCTCTAGTTCGCGGGGCGATCGCGCTCGGCTCCAGATCCGCAACTCGTCGATCTGTCCTTTGAAGTGATCGCCCTGGGCCGTGCGGTTGCCGAGGAACAGCGGGTCATCGTTAATCAGAGCGCGGGACAAGTCATCGTCAACCGTGCCTGCGGCCACCCCGTCAATATACAGCGTAATCGTGGGCAACTCGGTGTGTTCCTGGTCAGCGCGGGGCGTAGCCGTCCGCACCACCGCCACATGATGAAACTGACCATCCGTTAGCGCTACTTCGGATATCAGCGCCAGCGTCCTTTGCCCGTCCGTGCGGAAGAAGCCGAGTTTGCCATTGCTCAGATAGCGCAGCGCATAGGGACATTCGCCGCGGCCCGCGCCTTTTTCCAAAATGTTGAACTGGGCAGTGGGGGCCTCATCTGGGTTGGCTTCGCTAATTTGTGCGGGGTCAGCTAGCAGCCACATCTCCAGCGTAAAGCCGTTGGCACCGGGCAAGTTCAGCCGATCTCTGGAGCGCACCGCCACGGCATCATCTACCCCATCCAGCAGCAGGGCCGATTCGGCAAACCCCGATTGACTCAGCAGCGGAATCAGCGGTTCGCCCGAAAAGGGACAGGTTCCTGGCTGCCGCTCGAATACGCTCTGCTGATGCTCTGGCTTGGGACTGGTGTAATACTGCGTGCCGCGGGTGTTGAAAGAGCCATTGGGCGATCGCTCGATGTTAAAAGAATCAAACCGCTGGGTCACTCGGTTGTAGGCAAAGATTTGCCAGCGCTGCACATCGGGAATCGCCGTCGGCAGCAGCAGCACTGTAAACCAGCCGTTCGTTAAATTGCGAACAAAGTCAAGCGTTTGAGTTGGCTCGTAAAAGGCTTTCTTTTCCAGATCTTCGTAGCCCAATCCGTCCTTGCGGCTGGCGGGCGAATCTTTGCGGCGGCTACGCTGATAGCGCACCTCTAGCTTGGGCTGGAGTTGCCCACCTGTGAATACAAACCGATCCATCAGCAGCGTATTGTCCACTACAGGAATCGGCCGCCCCTGAGCATCTTTCAGGACTTCGCCATGGGCGCTGGTTCGCCACACCATATCGGACGCATCCCGTGCCGCCGACTGACGAAAGACATACACATGCTGTTCGTCTGAAAGAACCTGAAACGGTCGAAATCCATTCAGACTGCCGTTCGGCAGAGATGCGCTTAATCGTGCCGTAGTAGATTGAAAGCTGTCTCGCTCTTTGGGTTCGATTAATGTTCCAGCAGGCAGCGCAACGCCATGTCGATTGACGAGCGGCATCCGCTGCGTCCCCGCTGCCGATTTGCCAACGATCGCCAGTTCATCAGGAAAGATCAGTTCCTTTGGCTCAATATCCCAAAATGCACTGTCGAGGGAGGTAGAAACACCAGAGCGCTCCATATCAAGAACTGTGTAATAGATATGGCGATCGCTATCCATCGCAAAGGCAATCACCGTTCCGTTATGGCGCACCATAGTCGTATAGACATAGGTCTTTTGTGCAGATCTGGCGGCGGCACTAGAGGGTTCATACACTTTGACAAAATTCCGTTCGAGGATAGACATGGGGGCTTGTCTCCTGTTGCTTGAAGTAAGGATTTGACAGGTAAAGTGCAGATTCTCGCTCAGCTTGCAAACACGCAAAACACTGTCCAGACGCAGCATTGCAGGGCAGGCACGGCCTTTGCCAGATGACAAGTACAATATCCAGCAATATCCAGCGCCCTTGATAGAGCCAAATTGGGGGCAATCCGGCAATTGACAAGGGTTTGTTGGCGTTACAGAGATTGAATTTTGATCAACGCCTGACCGGTGCTGATGAAAGGACAATGGTTGAAACTGCACCAGCTAAGAGCCATTTTGGATATGTCATGCTTATCTCGAGTGCATTAACCGAATGAATTACGTCTTTGCAGCGAAGCGAGGGGAACACTATTTGTTCCTTCAATCTAGAAAGAGACAATTCCGAAGTTGTGCGGAAGTTTGTTGATTCAAAACAGGATTTGATACGGCGCATTGTGATATCAATTCCTGATTTTTGCGAATAGAGTATATCGATTTTGGATTTTGGATTTGAGATTTTGGATTGCTAATCCAAGATTGAATAAGGCTTTTGGCGGTCGCACCCGTGGCTCTGCCTGCGAGAATCGCGGTTATCTTTGCAAAGCATCCAAGCAGCCAATCTTTTTTGATTGGGATGAATATCGTATGGCCAGTGCTGCAAGAATGGGAACTATTGGTAATCCGGTTGCTCACAAGGTTGACTCTATTACTGTGAGCTAAAACCGCTTAAAATCACCTGATTTTGTGATCAGAAACACGAAGCAAGGTGTCAGCGATCGCACTTCAATATTTTACAGATCGCAAAAGCCTGGTCATCAAGCGCGATCGCCCCCAATTGCATTCAAATACGCCCAAATGCCTCCAGCGTAATTTGGAAGACGACAGCGAACCAGGAAAAGGCGGTATGAAAAGAAGAGTGAGCGTGGCTTGGACTTCTCTTCTGTTCTGGAGGCAGCCGTGGAAGGATTGTGGGCGTTTCTCAGCGGTCAGCCAATTCTGACGCTGTTTCTGGTAATTGCGTTGGGCTATGCGGTGGGCGAAGTGGCGATCGCCGGATTTAGCCTGGGCGTGGGGGCGGTGCTGTTTGTCGGGCTGGCGATGGGTGCGGTTGCACAGGATGCTGCGCCGCCTGCGCTAGTCGGCACCGTTGGGCTGATTTTATTTTTCTACGGCATCGGCATTCAGTACGGCAAACCTTTCGTGGAAGGGCTGCTCAGCCCTAGCGGTCGCTGCCAAAATGCGATCGCCCTGCTGAGCGTGCTGGCGGCAGGATTGGTGACGGCGCTGCTGATGTCCTGGCTGCGGCTCGACCCGGCGCTGGGAGCGGGCCTATTCACGGGGGCGATGGTCAATACAGCGGCGCTACAGTCTGTGGCCGACAAGGTCGGAGGTGACCTGCCCGCAGTGGGCTACGGCGTGGCCTATCCGTTTGGCGTACTGGGGCCGATTTTGGGGATGTATCTGGCGCAGCGGCTCCTGCGGCCGCGAGTCGAGGTTCCCACCTCACGGGGCGTAGAGGAGGTGGAGGCGCTGGTCAGCCATCCGGCAGCGGTGGGAAAGTATCTGTCGGAGGTGACGGCGCAATTTCCCGACGAGGTGCAAGTGGTCGCCGTGCGCCAAAATGGTCATAACCGAATGCCGCGCCCGAACCTGCGCCTGCAAACGGGTGATGCGCTGCTGCTGCTTGGGGCCAAGGGCGACGCGCTCAAGCAAGCTTGCCGCACGATTGGCGATGTTGCCCCGTCGCAGATTATTCCTGACCACACCGAGCTAGACGACCTGGATGTGTATGTCTCCAAGCACAGCGTCATTGGGCATCGGCTGGGGGCGCTAAACTTGGGCGAGCATCCGGGTTGCACCATCCTTTCCGTGCAGCGGGGGGACGCAACGCTCTATCCGCATCCGGGGCTGGTGCTGGAGGCGGGCGATCGCATTTGGGCGGTGGCCGAGCGCGATCGCCATTCTGCCGTGCGTCAGTTTTTTGGCAACTCTGCCCGCAGCACGGCCGAAGTCAGCTACCTGGCGCTGGGGCTGGGCATGGTGCTGGGCGTGTTGTTTGGGCTGATTCCGTTTCCGCTGCCGGGGCTGGGGACGTTCACCTTTGGCGCAGCTGGGGGTGCGATGATTGTGTCGCTGCTGCTGGGCTGGCGCGGCCGCATCGGTCATTTAAACTGGACAATTCCACCTTCAGCCAATCTGACGCTGCGAAATTTTGGGCTGACGCTGTTTCTGGCTGTGGTGGGAATGCGATCGGCTCCGGCATTCTTCTCCACCCTCAGCAGCACGGGCCTGCAACTGGTGGGCGTGGGCGCGGCCATGACCGCCGCCATCGTGGTGGCCGCCTTTATGCTAGGCTGTGGGCTATTTCGAGTATCCTTTGACGAGGCGCTGGGCATTGTAGCTGGCGTGACGGGCAATCCGGCGATCCTGGCCTACGCTGCCAAGTCCGTCCCCACCAACAAACCCGAACTGGGCTATGCCATTGTCTTTCCCAGCAGCACCATCATCAAAATCATCGTGGTTCAGATTTTGCTGGTGTGGTTTGCGGCTCGTTAGCAGAAGTAGCGCTCCTGCCTAGCCCCTGCCGCATATCGTCCACACTGCTGAATTAGCTTCGCCACCAGCCCCGTCCAGCCCGTCTGGTGACTGGCTCCCAGCCCTGCGCCATTATCGCCGTTGAAATACTCATAGAACAAAATGTGATTCTGCCAATGGGGATCGGTCTGGAAGAGTTCTGCGCCGCCAAAAACAGGGCGCTGTCCGTCTGCGTTTTGCAGGAATAAGCGGGTAAGGCGCTCCTCCAAATCAAGCGACACATCCCACAGATTTTTAACCTGATCTGACCCGGTGGGGCAGGCCACCAGAAACTCGTCCCCCAGGTAGTGGTGAAATTTTTGCAGGGATTCAATCAGTAGGTAATTCACTGGAAACCACACCGGGCCGCGCCAGTTGGAGTTGCCGCCAAATAAGCGAGTGGTGGATTCTGCCGCTTCGTAGGCGACTCGATATTCGCTGCCATCGGCATAGAAAGTATAGGGATTGTCTTTGTGATGACGAGACAGCGAGCGGATGCCATAGGGGCTGAGAAACTCACGCTCATCCAGCATCTTATCCAGCACGCGCCGCAGCTTATCGGGACGCACCACCGCCAGCAGTCGCCGCCGCCCCATCCCTTCCGCCGTAAAGCTGGCGATATTGTGGCTCAGGTCTGGGCGATTCTCCTCAAACCATTCCAGCCGTTCCTTGAAGCCGGGTAATTTATCCAGCAACTCTGGCTCCAGCGTTTCCACGGCAAATAGGGGAACTAGCCCCACCATCGAGCGGATTTTGAGCTTGAGGCGATCGCCGTGGGGCAGATGCAGCACGTCATAAAAGAAGCCGTCTTCCTCATCCCATAGCTCCGTCTTGCCGCCGCCAATGTGGTTCATGGCATCAGCAATGTAGACAAAATGCTCAAAAAACTTGGTCGCCATGTCTTCATAGACCGAGTTTTTCTGCGCCAACTCTAGCGCGATAACGAGCATATTCAGGCAATACATCGCCATCCAGCTTGTGCCGTCGGACTGTTCTAGGAAACCGCCCGTGGGCAGCGGGGCGCTGCGGTCAAACACACCCACATTGTCCATGCCCAAGAAGCCACCTTCAAACACGTTGCTGCCTTCGGTGTCCTTGCGGTTCACCCACCAGGTAAAGTTCAGCAGCAGCTTTTGAAACACGCGCTCTAGAAACTGGCGATCGCCCTCGCCCCACATCCGCTGCTCGATTTTGTAAACGCGCCAAGTTGCCCAAGCGTGAACCGGCGGATTGACATCATTGAAGGCCCACTCGTAGGCTGGGATTTGCCCGTTGGGATGCATGTACCATTCCCGCGTCATGATATCGAGCTGGTATTTGGCAAAGTCAGGATCGATCATGGCCAGTGGAATGCAGTGGAACGCTAAATCCCACGCTGCAAACCAGGGATATTCCCACTTGTCGCACATAGAAATGATGTCGTCGGCATCTAGATGTCCCCACTGACGGTTGCGGCCATGCAGCCGTTCGGCAGGCGGAGCGGGCATGTTTGGGTCGCCCTGGAGCCAGCGACTGACATCGTAACGGTAATATTGCTTGCTCCACATCATGCCTGCAAACGCTTGGCGCTGCACATTGCGGCGATCGCCATTCATCGGAAACGGGCTGACCTTGTGATAAAACTCATCGGCTTCTTGAACCCGCGCTGCCAAAATCTGGTCAAACTCCGCGCCAAAGGGATGGCTAATAGACGGGCGATCGCTAAGGCGCAGACGAACCTGGCGCGTCTCTCCGGCGGGAATTTCCAGAACGTAGTGAGCGGCGGACTTGGTGCCCCGCTGTTCCGGATTCACTGCATCCGTTTCCCCGTGAATCACGGTGCGATGAATGGCATCTTTCACGTAAGGTGTGGAGTTACCCACGTTAAACAGCGCTTCGTAGTTCGTCTCGTTTTCAGTGAAATAAACAGGCGGCGTGATTTCGGCTCCGTTCACCGCCACTCCTTCGCAATAGAGCCAGTGTTGCCCCAGATCGGCGTGAGTAGAGGCGATCGCCGCAATACTCTCCAGCCCCTTCTGACCCAGGTGCGGCAGGTACATTCCCGGCTTTTCGACCGCATCACCCCAGTTCCAGGTGTTGCGAAACCACAGCGTCGGCAGCAGGTGCAGCGGGGCGGGGTCTGGGCCGCGATTCGTCACCGAGATCTGAATCAAAATATCCTCCGGTGCAGCCTTCGCATACTCCACCATCACGTCGAAGTAGCGATTTTCAGCAAAGATACCCGTGTCGATTAGCTCGAACTCCGGCGTGAACTTGTCGCGCCGCTGGTTTTCTGCGACGAGTTGCTCGTAGGGAAACGCTGCCTGGGGATACTTATACAGCGCTTTGAGATAAGAATGGGTCGGCGTGCTGTCCAGGTAGAAGTAGTACTCTTTTACGTCTTCTGCATGATTGCCCTGCGGCCCCGTCAGCCCAAATAGGCGCTCCTTTAGCACCGGATCTTTGCCATTCCACAGTGCTAGCCCAAAACAAAGCCGCTGCTTTTCGTCCGAGATGCCCAGTAGTCCGTCTTCGCCCCAGCGGTAGGCGCGGCTGTGAGACTGCTGATGCGAAAAATAGTCCCACGCGGAGCCATCCGCGCTATAGTCTTCACGAACTGTCCCCCACTGGCGATCGCTGAGATACGGCCCCCACTTTTTCCAGGGTGTCGCTTGGCTGCGCGATTCAAGCAGGCGTTGGTGTTCAGGAATCATGAGCATTAAGAGAGCAATGGCTAAACCGCAGCGCTTTGCGGCGTACTTTAATGCTAACTATGCTAGGCAGACTAAGGAACCGATAAAATCTGCTTTGCGATAGAAACCGTTCTATCTATAAAGGTAGGCAAATCCTCTGCTTTTGTAATCTGAGTCGCCTTTAGCACTGCACCCACCCAGTGATCGGTATGCCAATTGCCAGATTCCAGCGCTGGCAGGTTAGATAACTCTGGATACGGATAAGGCGAAATGTACCAGTAGGGTTCACCATAGGACGGGTCGCCTGGCGATAGCCCCACGCCGAGGTACTTTGTGTCTGCTTCGGTGGAGCCAGCATAGGTCATTAGCGTGGCCATGTCAAAATGGTGGGGCCAGATGGCGATCGCCGCCGCTGCTGGGTTTTCTGCCACAATTTTGGCCAGCAGCGGTTGCGTTTGGGCAAAATAAGCTGCCACTGCTTCGCGCCCTGCGGAATTGCCAAACTCGAACGCGGCTCCGTGCGCCAGGAGGTGATCGGGGAAATCGTCGGGCGGATATTCCAGCAGCTTGATCGAGTCGGTGGCAACCCCCAGTTTTGCCAGTTCTGCTTTGTGCCAGTCGAGCGCCTGCTGCATGGTTTGCCCTGCCAGTGGCAAAGAGGCGATCGCTGCTCCATCTTTCAAAATTACGCTAGTCAGCAAACCGGGCAATAGCACCAGTTGGATTGACGTGTCGGGGATTGGTTTGCCGATAAAACCAAACAGCGCTTCGTCCCAATCCAGTGTCACCTGGCTCCCATCGGGCTGGGGTTTGCCCAGTGCTGCACCCACTGCTGCAATAAACTGCACTGCATAGTGAAGCTGAACACGATCAGACACAAGATCTTGAGGATTCATAGAAAGTCCGGGGATGCAGGGATGAAGGGATGAAGCAGAAAAGGAGTATCGGTTATTAATTCCTGTGTTTAAGTCTTTTTGGATATTTGCCCATATTTACCAATCATGTTTTATAGATCACATCGCAAATCAACTCGCAAATCGACAAGATGTCGATCACGCATTGCTAGTTCCACATTGCAGGTTCCACATCAACACTCTTTATGGATTTTCCTTTATGGATTTCCCTCTATAGACACTTTCTAATTAAACGCGCAAAACCGAAGCGAAAAATTAGAGCATTCTGAATGCTACCTGGAAAAGTTCAAATTCAGGATTCCCTAAAAGTCTCACTCTGCAAGTTGTCTTAAAAACAAAGAAAAGCTTAAAAATTGAGAAACACCTAAAGAAATCTGAGATTTCGCTGAGTCCTTGATGAGTGAAATCTCAGCCTTTATTGAGATGAGTTTTAGTGAAAATCGAGGTTATCATCATTTTGAATTTGAGATTCCTGTCAGAATCAGCACCATGTTATCTGAGCGTTCAACCGAGAGTTTAACCATGTCCCCTACGACCGTTGCAATTTCTGAGGCATTGCCTCCATTGCAGCACCAATATTCAGCAGTTCGTCAACTGAGCGAAACGCTCTGCCGTCCTTTAGAAATTGAAGATTATGGCATCCAGAGTATGGCAGATGTCAGCCCGCCAAAGTGGCACCTGGCCCATACAACCTGGTTTTTTGAGACGTTCTTGCTCTGTCCTTTTCTAAAGAATTACAACGTTTTTCATCCGAAATATAGCTATCTATTTAATTCGTATTACGAAGCGGTTGGAAATCGCCATCCTCGGGCCCAGCGGGGACTGCTCTCTCGCCCAACCGTGGCAGAGGTTTATCAATACCGGGCCTATGTCGATGACGCGATGCGATCGCTCTTTTCCAGCGTCCCGCTCTCCGCTGAAATGACTGCGCTAATCACTCTAGGGCTTCACCATGAACAGCAGCATCAAGAATTGCTGTTGACCGATATCAAACATATTTTTGCCACCAATCCTTTGCGCCCTGCTTATCGACCTGCCGCGCCAAAAACTGCTCTAGCTGCCACTGCAC
Source organism: Thermoleptolyngbya sichuanensis A183 (assembly GCF_013177315.1). NCBI lineage: Bacteria > Bacillati > Cyanobacteriota > Cyanophyceae > Oculatellales > Oculatellaceae > Thermoleptolyngbya > Thermoleptolyngbya sichuanensis. Next base: position 1,098,787 of record NZ_CP053661.1, read on the forward strand.
CACCCCTCCGGTTCGTCGAGTTTTCTGGTGGACTCCACACCATTGGACATCAGCAATCTGGCTTTGCTTTTGATAACGAAAGCCCTGCCCATCGCGTCTATCTCCAAGACTTTGCGCTGGCATCGCGCCTGGTGACGAATGGCGAGTATCTGGAATTTATCGAAGCGGGCGGCTATGAAAAGCCCGAATACTGGCTGTCGGAGGGCTGGGCGACGGTGCAGGCCCAGCGATGGACTGCGCCGCTGTATTGGGAGCAGATAGACGGTCAGTGGTGGGAAATGACGCTGATGGGAATGCAGCCGCTCAACTTGGCGCAGCCCGTCTGTCACGTCAGCTTATTCGAGGCGGATGCGTTTGCGAATTGGTGCGATCGCCGTTTGCCCACCGAAGCGGAATGGGAAATTGCTGCTGCGGGGATGCCCGTTGTCGGGAACTTGCTGGAGGGCGATCGCCTCCATCCCCAGCCTGCCAAAGATTCACAGCCTGTGGAGCAACTCTACGGCGACGTGTGGGAATGGACGCAGAGTGCATACCAGCCCTATCCTGGGTTCCGCCCTGCTGCGGGAGCAGTTGGTGAATACAACGGCAAATTTATGTGCAACCAGACTGTCTTGCGCGGTGGATCTTGTGCCACACCGCCTGGACATATTCGCGCCAGCTATCGCAATTTCTTTCCTGCAAGTACGCGCTGGCAGTTCAGCGGCATTCGTTTGGCAGTGTAGTCTGGTGTCCTAGACGAGTTCTTTTTCAATTCTCTATTCTGATGCACCAAGATGAAATCTTCTGTGCAGAACTATATGTATTCTAGGATTTCAAGGAACGGTTTATGACAGCGACGCTCAACTCTCAACTGCATTATCGCCCGGTTAAGCTATACGACTTTCAACCGCCGTTAGAGGACTTTCGATCGGCGGTGTTGGAAGGCTTGCAGCGATTCCCAAAGTCTATCTCGCCGCAATTCCTCTACGATAAGCGCGGATCTGAACTGTTTGACGCAATCTGCACGCTGCCGGAATACTATTTGACGCGAACCGAAGTCCAGCTTTTGCAAGACCACGCAAACGAAATCGCGACGTATCTGGGAAACGGGGCGCTGGTTGAGTTTGGCAGTGGCAGCAGTCAGAAAGTCCGCCTTTTGCTGGACGCTGCGCCTCAGGTGCAAACCTACATTGGGCTGGATATTTCGCGGCAGCACCTCTACGAAGCCTGTACTGCCCTGGCGCAAGACTATCCGGGGCTGGAGGCGATCGCCCTCTGCACCGACTACACGCAGCCGCTCCCCATCGCCCAGATTCCCGAGCTGCAAAACCGACACACCATCGGCTTTTTTCCGGGTTCTTCCATTGGTAATCTAGAGCCAGCGGAAGCCGTCAAGTTTCTGCAAAATGCAGCAGTGCTGGGCGACCTGATCATCGGCGTGGATTTGAAGAAACCTGCTTCGATCCTAGAGCCGGCCTACGACGACGCGCAGGGGATTTCCGCCGCATTTGCTCTGAACTTGCTGACCCGGATTAACCGCGAACTGGGCGCAGATTTTGACCTGTCGCTGTTTACCTATCGCGCCCGCTACGACGAAACATTTGGCCGCATTGAAATGCAGATTGTCAGCTTGGCGCAGCAAACCGTTCACATTGGCGATGCCAAAATCCGCTTTGGCAATGGCGAAACCTTGCGAACTGAGTACTCCTACAAATACACGTCCGATGAGTTTCAAATGCTGGCAATGGCGGCTGGGTTTCAGCCTATTCAGGTGTGGACGGATGCCCAGCAGCTCTTTAACATCCATTATCTAAAGCGTCTGTAAGGCTGAGTGGTTGGGATGGGTGGGTGCGGATGCAGGAGGGGCGATCGCACCCTTCTCTTCTGCGCCCTGGACTTCAACCACCCCCCGAAACATATTCATGCCGCAAGTAAACTCATATCGACCGGGTTGCGTAGGAGTGAACTCGATCGCAGTTGTTTGATTCAGCGGCAAAGCTTGGGCAATGCGAAAATCGGGAAAGCGGACCTCTTCCAGACAACTGCTAGGATCTTTGCGATCGAAATTGAGCCGCACCGGCTGACCCGCCTGCACCACGATCTGGCTTGGCTCATAGCCGCCATCCACCGTCACGGTCACTTCCTGGATGCCGCCCTGTGTCGTGGCTTTGCGCGACTTGGGTTTGCTGAGCAAAAACCACCAAAGCTCCAGCCCGATTAACCCCAACCCGCCTGCGGTGACCGCCACTTTAGCCCAAAGCGGTTGTTCAATTCGTTGGAATTGTCCTGCATTTTTAGAGGTCGAATGCTGTATTTCTGTGTGCGTTTCCTGGGCGATCGCCTCATTCGAGACCATTCCACACAGCATTCCGACGATTGCAACGCCGTTAATGAGTGCTGTTTTGTAAGTCATGTTCATCTCCTCCTAGATCGATGTCGCGAGTAGCGTTGCAAGTACTGTTTCAAGTAGCGTGCCAGAAATAAGACCCAATAGAAAACCAAAGCCTGCCAATGTGCCGAAAAAAGTCATGTGATTACTCATCGTTCTGTCCTTCCTGAGTAAATTTGGTCGCCGCACAGTTAAGCTACCGGATGAATGAGAATGCAAGGATAAGTCCAATCGCGAGCGATGCAATATATGTGCGCTGAACTGGACTTATCCGTATGCATCTCAGGCATCAGCTTAATCCTCTGGGCTGAAAGTTGCGTAAACGCAGCGCATTCGTCACCACAGACACCGAGCTAAACGCCATTGCCGCTCCTGCAATGATGGGATTCAGCAGCCAGCCAAACACGGGATAGAGAATCCCTGCTGCGATGGGAATTCCTGCGACGTTGTAGATAAAAGCAAAGAACAGGTTTTGTCGGATGTTTCGGAGGGTGGCGCGGCTCAGTTGAATTGCGGTGACGATGCCGTGCAAATCGCCAGAGATGAGCGTAATGTCGCTAGCGGCGATCGCCACATCGGTTCCCGTACCAATCGCAATCCCCACATCGGCCTGGGCCAGCGCAGGCGCGTCGTTGATGCCGTCGCCCACCATCGCCACAACCTTGCCTTCAGCCTGAATGGTTGCGATCACTGCCGATTTTTGATCAGGGCGCACTTCGGCAAAGACGCGATCGATTTCGACTTCATGAGCAATCACGTTTGCCGTCCGCTGGTTGTCGCCTGTGAGCATGACGACTTCCAAACCCATGCGCTTCAGCGTGCGAATCGCGTTCACCGAAGACGGCTTCACCGCATCCGCAATGCCCATCACCGCTTCCACGTTGCTATCCACTGCGATCCAAATCACCGTTCTGCCGAGATACTCCAGCCCGTCCCAGACAGATTGCAAAGCGCTGGTATCAATGCCGAGTTCATTCATCCAGCGGTGCGTTCCAATTTGCACAAATCGGCGATCGACATAACCCTGCACACCGCTACCCGCAACAGCTTCAAATTCTTGCGGGTCGGTCAGTTCCACCTCTTGTGTCCGGGCATATTGCACTACGGCTTCCGCCAGCGGATGTTCGGAATTGCGTTCGAGCGATCCTGCTAGACGTAGGAGGTCTAGCTCATGCTCGATGCCATTTGCAGGTACAAAATCCGTCACCGTGGGCTTGCCCTGGGTAATGGTGCCCGTTTTATCAAGGACAATGGTTTGCAGCTTGTGCGCCAGCTCCAGACTCTCTGCCCCTTTGATCAAAATGCCGTTTTCTGCGCCCTTGCCCGTACCCACCATGATCGAAGTCGGCGTGGCCAGCCCCAGCGCACAGGGACAGGCAATAATCAGCACACCGACGGTCGTGATCAGCGCCATCGTCACATTGCCCATGAGGTTGAACCAGAGGACGAACGTGAGAATGGCGATCGCAATCACCGCAGGCACAAACCACCCCGTCACCTGATCTGCCAATCGCTGGATCGGCGCTTTGGAACCCTGCGCCTGCTGCACCAGCTTGACGATTTGCGCCAGGAACGTATCTTTGCCCACGCGAGTAGCACGAAACTTAAAGCTGCCTGTTTTATTCAGCGTTGCGCCGATCACCTCATCGCCCGCCTGCTTTCTCACAGGCACGCTTTCTCCCGTCACCATCGCCTCGTCAATCGTGGACGCGCCCTCTACAATCTCGCCATCCACCGGAATCTTTTCGCCCGGACGTACCCAGACCACATCCCCCAGCACTACCTCCGAAATCGGAATGTCGAATTCCTGCCCGCTGCGAATCACCCGCGCCGTGCGAGGTTGCAGCCCAATCAGTTTGCGAATTGCCTCGGAGGTTTGCCCCCTGGCGCGGTTTTCCAGCAGCCGCCCCAGCAGCAGCAGCGCAATAATCACCGCCGCCGCCTCGAAATACACATCGGGACTCAGCCCCTGCGCGAGGAACCACTGCGGCGCAAACGTGGGAAACAGCGAGTAAAGAAACGCTGTGCCCGTGCCCACTGCCACCAGCGTATCCATCGTGGCGGTGTGCCGCTTCAGCGCTTTCCAGGCGTTGATGAAAAAGCTGCTGCCGGCCCAGAGCATCACGGGTGTTGTCAGCACAAGCTGAAGCAGCGGATGGTGCAGCCACATCGGAATCAAGGGAATCGGCAGCCCCGTCATCATGGGTAGTGAGCCAATAACCAGAACCGCGCTGACCCCGCCGCTCAGCCAGACTTTGCGAACCAGCTTGCGGTGCTCGTCCAGACGGTTCTGCTGCTCTTCATCGGCAAGGGGCGCAAGTGCATCATCGCTCATCGGCTGCGCTCCGTAGCCCGCTTCTTCTACGGCAGCCTGAATTTGGGCGATGTCCGTTTTGCGCTCATCGTAGGTGACCGTTGCCTGCTCTGCACCGAAGTTGACGCTGCACGCCTCTACACCCGGCACTGAACCGATGGCTTGCTCGATATTGTGGGCACAGGCGGCGCAACTCATGCCGCGCAGCCGAAAGGTTTGATCTTGCATTGAGTAACCCCCTCACGCGATGGTGTATCCGGCCTCGGCGATCGCCCTGCGGAGGTCTGCTTCTGCGGCCTGGGTGTCCACGCTCACTTGCTTGGTTTTCACGTCAGTTTGCACAGTTGCCGCAGCATCGATGGTTTGGATTGCTTTGGTGATGGTGTCGCTGCACGCCGAGCAGGCCATATCAGGAACCGTGAATTCGTAGGTCATGGTGAAAACTCCCTGGTTTTGCCACAGTCTTTGGAACTGCTTCTATCTTGAAGCCTCCAGTCTGCTAGAGAGTCAAGAGCCTGGGTGATACGTTTTTTGTCACAGGCTGGAGAGTTTGCAGCGGAGCGCTTTGGGAGCGGTTTCAGGACGGTTTGGGATCGCTCGGTTCGATAACTTGTGTTCAGATACCAGCAGCAGAGATTTGCAACCTCGACGGTGGTCTGAACGCCTCGTAGCTGGTTCACTTCAGCCATGCGGTGTTGGCAGCAAGCGGGCTGAGCCGGATCGGCCCACCCGTGCATACTGCCGCCTCATACGTATCAAAGTTCTGTCCCCATTCGTTGTTTCAAAGGAGAAAGCCAATGCTTTCGCAGATTTCCCCCATAGAGGAAAAAGTAGAACAAAAAGTAGAACAAAAAACGCAGGTTCCCACAGAACTGCCCCAAGCTCCCCACGTCACAAAGCCCGCATCGGCGCTGTATCCCTTGCCAGTCCGTTCCGCTGCTGCAAGAATCCTTGACCGAGCAGCCAACCCAGAACTGATCCAGATTCGCCATGTCCAGGCTGGAGACATAGATAAGCTACATAGCTTGCTGACGAGTCCGGATGTCGTGTACTGGACGAGTAAGATGCCCTGCGTTGTTGCAGAAGAGATGCGTGAGCAGCTAAACAATCCGCCTGCGGGTCACTATACGCTGGTTGCGACATACAACCAGAGCGTTGCAGGCAGTCTGGGCTTTTCGACCTGCCTCCAGTCCCGGATGCGTCACATGGGCCACATCAGCACCGTAGCCGTGCATCCTAACTTTCGCGGCTATGGCGTGGGGACGGCATTGGTCAAAGCTGCGATCGACTTGGCAGACCAGTGGTTTAACCTGCATCGGCTAGATCTGATGGTCTACACCGACAATGACGCGGCGATCGCCCTCTACCAAAAATTCGGCTTCGTAACCGAGGGCGTGCTGAAGGACTACGCTTTTCGCGCTGGAGCATATACCGACGTGCAGGTGATGGCGCGATTTGCCAAGCGCGGGATCTAGTCGCGCCAATCTAGCACCTTACCTAGGGCATGTTTTAAAACCCTTCGATCCGGCCGCCTGCTTGGTGCTGTGGTGGGTGCTGGCAGTTCGCGGGCCTTACCTAGGGCATGTTTTAAAACCCTTCGATCCCCCCCCTAGCCCCCCTTAAGAGCTAATTTATGAAGCAAATCTTAAGAAGCCTGAAACTCTTGGCATGTGTGGCTTTGAGGTCATGTTTGCCCAGGAAAAGCGGTTTCTCGGAAATCCTTGATTAACAAGGCTTTCAGGCTCCTTTACAAATTAGCTCTAAAAAGGGGGGAACCGAGCCGACCCACTCCGGAAGTCCCCCTTATTTTTAGCAAAGCGGCCCGTAAGCGCGGGGATTTAGGGGGATCAACTCAAGGCAATCAACGACCTAGAAAGTTTTAAGACACTGCCTAGTGCCTTATCTGGCGAATCTTCAGAAAACGGGCGATCGCAGCATGATTTTCGTGCTGACAGAGTTCCCTAGCCTTTTTTACCCTACCTTCTTCGTTCTTCTCTCTTCGTTCTTCGTTTTTTCCTTTTCCCTGTTCCTTTCCAAACCCTCAACCCCAACACTTACTTATGTCTATCCTCAAAGTGAATTCCGAGTTTCGTATTAACAACCGCCCTGCTGGCAGCCAATACGGCGCAGCGATTGCAACCGATGCTGACGGAAACTTTCGTGTTGCTTGGGAAGAAGCGTTCGATGGACGAAACCGAATCTATACTCGTCGATTTCAAAAAGACGGTCGGCCACTGAGCGACGATACCCTGGTTCAAGATGTGGCTTCCAGCCCGGCTATTGCGATGGATCGGGACGGCAATGTGGCGATCGCCCATACCTTGCCAAACCAAAGAACCAATAGCCCTGATATTTATGTCTCGCGGCTGACTAGCACCGACCGCAACCAAAACGGCTTCTTTGCTGTGGAGCTTGAGGGTTTCCAGGGTGATGCGGCGATCGCCATTAGCGATGACGGCAGCTACATGGTGACTTGGACGAGCATTGGTCAAGATGGGGATGGCGCTGGAGTCTATGCCCGTCAATTTAACGCCGATGGGTCGCCTGCGGGAGCCGAAGTGCGAGTAAACGCAACGACTCGCGGCAATCAATTTGACCCGGCGATCGCCACAGACGGCAAAGGCAACTTCGTCATCACCTGGTCAAGCGTTGGTCAAGATGGCAGCGGCTACGGCATCTATGCCCAGCGATTTAATGTCAACGGCCGACCGGTCGGCGGCGAACTTCCCGTCAACCTGACCACCGACAACGATCAATTCGGCGCAAAGGTGGCTATGGGCGCAGATGGTTCGTTTGTCATAGCCTGGGGTTGCCAAATTGAAGGGCTGGTCGCCCGACGGTTTGATGCCGCAGGGCAGCCCCTCAGCGACGAGATTCAAGTCAGCCAGACTCCGACAGGTTCCCACTATGCCCCCAGCATTGCGCTCGATTCCCAAGGCAACTTTGTGGTTGCGTGGGCCAGTACCCAGGAGCGCAATGATGCCGACATCTATATGCGTCGCTTTAGCGCCACAGGCATTCCCCTCAGTGATGAGCTGCGGGTAAACTCCCACACTCCAGGCCTCCAGGTTGCCCCAACGGTCGCCATGCAGGGGGATGGCAATTTCATCGTTACTTGGCAAAGCCTGGGGCAAGATGGCGACGGCTACGGCATCTATGCCCAGCAGTTTGAGATTGCATCGGTGGTGTCCTTTAGTCAGCCCACCTATCAGATCGGCGAAAACGGCGTGCCCGTCGGCGCACAGGTGACGGTGACGCGCTCTAGCGACTTACACCTGGCCTCTCAGGTTGCTTACGAAATTACTGGCGGCACCGCAACCAACGGCTCAGACTATATCCTACCTCAGTCAGATTTCATCTTATTCCAGCCTGGCGAATCGAGCAAAACAATTACGATTCCCATTTTGCAAGATACGCTCATCGAAGGCGATGAAACAATTGTGATGCGGCTGCTTGAGGTGCAGGGCGGAAATGCGATTTTGCAGGGCAACCGAGAAGCAACGATCACGATTTTAGACGACGATCGCCCTGGGGGTGGCATCAATCAGCCCGGTCGTCCTCAAGATCCACTGCTGCCGCAGCCGCCCAACGCTGCACCCATTGGAGCGCCTATTGGAGCGCCCGTGGGACTGCCAGATCTGTCGCCCGCACCCGGAATGCGATCGCTCCGAGGCACCAACCGCAAAGATACGCTAACAGGCACGAATGCGGGCGAAATGCTGGTGGGTTTGCGGGGGAACGATCGGCTCAATGGGCGCGGCGGGAACGATATCTTGATTGGGGTAAATCCCAACACGCGCGCGCCAGGGCGAAACGAAATCGACCAGTTGACGGGCGGGCCCGGACGAGATCTGTTCGTGCTAGGGGATCAGCAGCGCGTTTTCTATGACGACGGCAAGCGGAATAGCGCTGGACTCAAGGATTACGCGCTGATCAAGGATTTCAACCGACAACAGGATGCCATCCAACTGCACGGCAAAGCCTCCGACTATCGCCTGGGTTCCGCACCCAAGGGACTGCCCAAAGGGAATGCCATTTTCCTAGAAACCGGACGCACGGATGAACTGATTGCGATTGTTCAGGGGAACGGCAAGCTGAATCTCAATAGCACAATGTTCCAGTTTGTCTAAGCTCAATCTGATGAACAAAAGAGGGATGGAGCCATGCAGGTTCCATCCCTCTCGCATTAACTCGCATTGAAGTAGATAAGTATCGTTAGCCCTGCCCCACGTCAATCAGGATTTTGAACGTGTCGGGGGTGGGCGACACGGCGCGATCGACCGCAGCGGCGAGGTCACTCAGCGGAAAGCGATCGCTCACTAGGGCATCCACATCGATTCGTCGGTTGAATACGATATCGGCAGCGAGGCTCTGCACCTTATAAGACGAACTGTAGCTGCCCATCAGGTCAATCTCGCGGCGATAGAGAATGTTGGGATTAATCGGAATCTCCACCTCATCGGGAAACTCGGCAAAGAATAGAATTTTGCCGCCCTTGCGGGTGCAGTCGAGTGCCTGAAAGAATGCCTTGTCGCTGGGAACCGCCAGCAGCGTCGTGTCTACGCCCATGCCCTGGGTCAGCGCGTGAATTTTTGCGGGCAGGTCTGGGTCGCGCGGATCGAAGGCGGCCTCGGCCCCAAGCTGGCGAGCTTTTTCCAGGCGAGACGGGATCAGGTCAGTGGCGATCGCCCTTGCGCCAAAATACTTCACCAGCATCACAAACATCAGCCCAATCGGCCCCGCCCCCGTCACCAGCACCGTCTGTCCGGGCTGCACCTGCGCCTTCTTCACCGCCTTCAGGCAGCAGTTGGTCGGCTCCACAAAGCTGGCCTGCTCAAAGGTCACGTCGTCGGGAATTTCGATTAGCCCGCCGTGCTGCACAATATGCCCCGGCACTTTCACATATTCCGCAAAGCCGCCGCCGCTGGGCGCAAACCCGGCCGTCGTGCTGATGCTTTTATACACCTCGCACATGGAGTAATTTTCATTCAGGCAATAGCCGCAATGCATACAGGGAATGTGGTGCAGCACGACCACCCGCTGCCCCGTCCGCCAGCCCCGCACCGCGTCGCCCACCGCCGCAATTACGCCCGCCGTTTCATGCCCAAAGATGCGCGGCGGCTCATACAGCGGATAGCGAATCTTTTTGATATCCGACTGGCACAAGCCCACCACCCGCACCTGCACCAGCACCTCGTCTGCCGCCAGTTCTGGCACGGGCACGTCTTCGTAGCTCAGTTGATTGACTCCGCGAAATACCTGCGCCTTCATGGAAAATCCCTTTCACTCAACAAGATTAGGATACGGTGTGGCGCGGTCATCCTTGGGCTGTGGACAGCATAAAGCGGGCAAAAATTGTCACAAACCATCTCCCCCAGCCCCCCAGGGAGAAAAGAATCGAGCCGCTCAGGGGACTGGGGAAAGCAGGACTAGAGGGCGATCGCCCGTCTAGGCAGCCGACAGCCCGTAGGCAGACATCCGCATGATGTCGCGAGTGGTGAAGCCGATGTTGCTCAGCGCTTCGCCGTAGCTGATCATGAAATCCTCTACCAGGGCTTCTTTTTCCATGCCCAGTTCCTTGGCATCGTTTTCCACCTGGTTCAGCATCCGCCACACCAGCGGCAGGTTTTGCTTGTTGGCTTCCTCTAGCTCTGCCTTAGATGCTTCAAAGTTCGCCTTCAGCCATTCTTCGCCAAAGTTCAGGTGCAGATACTCATCCTTCACCACGCCTTCGGTGATCTTGCGGGCAAAGTCATCTGCCACCGGAATGTAGATGTTGTACGCAGAAATCGCAAAGCACTCGATAATCAGCGACTGAATCAGCAGGCAGGTCACGATTTTGCCCTGGGCCGCGGCCTCCTGAAAGTTGCGGTGCAGGTCAGCAAAAAATTCCTTAGCAAAGGCCATGTCTGGCTCAACGGACAGGTTCCGCCCACAGGCCTGAAAGCCCTTCTTGTGGCGGCTTTCCATCTTCGACAGGCCGATCAACTGGTCTTTGTGATCAGGCATCAACTCTGCAAGGCGCTGGTAATTGTCGAAGGCTTCCTCTTCGCCCTCAATCACAATGGCGTTGATGCGGCTGTAGGCATCTTTATAGACGGCACTCTGATAGTCGAGTTCTGGGGTAAGCTCAAGCTGCGGCATAGTAGGGTCGGTCTCCTGACTGAGGGTCAAAACGGTGGAAAACAAGCTCCTGTAAGTCTGTTCGGGCAGCGCTGAGGTCGGCGGTGTCCAGAACGTTTAGACGAGAGCGAGTGGGCAATGGCGGCAAATCGAGCCGTGACGTTAAGCATTGCGGGGTCAGTCTGTCTGCTGGCGTGGTTTGGAGGAAAGTCTCAAACTTGCAGCAGCTTTGGGAAGAAACCATTGTAAAGAAATCGGTGCCCTAGTTTGCTTAACTTAAGATATGCCCAAACTCTACTCTACTGGGTTTCGGCATGGAATGGTTAAACTAGAGTCCCCTTGTAGCTGATATCCTGTTCAACGACATCATAGATTTATATCTATGCCCAAGCCTAAACCGTTGATCCATACTGTATCGCACAAGATTTCGCTGCTGGCTCCTTCTCTAGAATCACGTTATGCTCTCTAGTCGGTTTCCCGGCCTGTCGTTGAATCTGTGGCGCTGGCTCAACGGGCTACTGCTGGGCCTGGGGGCGGGGCTGGTGCTGCTGCCGCTGGGTGTGGTGCTGTGGACTTCGTTTCAGACCGGAGATAGGGCAGGGCTGACGCTCGACAACTATCGCCAAGTGTGGGCGCGGGGGCACTTTCTGGGGGCGATCGCCAACTCTACCTTCGTAGCGCTTGCCGTCACCGCCCTGCAAATCCTGCTCTCGGCACTGGCAGGCTATGCCCTAGCGAGGTTTCGCTTTTGGGGACGACAGACTGTGCTGGCGCTGGTGCTGGCGACGCTGGTGATCCCGTTCCAGCTTTTGGTGATTCCGATTTTTTGGGTATTAAAAACAGGACACCTGATCAATACCTACGGGGCGCTGATCTTGCCGACAGCAGTCAATGGATTCGGCATTTTCCTAATGCGACAGTTTTTTCAGACCATCCCCATCGAGCTAGAGGAAGCGGCCGCGCTAGACGGTGCTACCCGTCTGCAAGTGCTGGGGCGGGTTGTGCTGCCGCTGGCCCGACCCGCGCTGGTGACGCTGTTCCTGTTTACCTTTATCGGCGAGTGGAATGATTTGTTTAAGCCGCTGGTGTTCACGACGCGCCCAGAGTTGCGAACCGTGCAACTGGCGCTGGCGGAGTTTCAGGAGCAGTTTACGAATAGCTGGTCGTTGCTGATGGCGGCGGTAGTGCTGGTGACGGTGCCTGTGGTGGTGCTGTTTGCAGTCGGACAGCGCCAGTTGATTGGCGGCATTGCGACGACGGGGCTGAAGAATTAAGCACCTGAGAATTAAGCACTAGTTTTGGAACGCCACTGGCTGCAAAATGCATGGCTCCTAGCTCTGCGACAGACGCTTGACCGCTGCACCACCCAGCAGTTCGTGAGTCTCGGCGAGCAGGCGGGGAATCTGGTCGGCGTGGGGGCTGTGGCGCAGGCAGTCGCGCAGGTCGAGGGATTGAACTTCGTCGGCCTTGTTGCCCGGAAACCAGTGGCTAGCCCCGCCCAGCATGTTGTAGCGGGTTTTGGCAAATTCGGTCAGTCCAAAGGCGATCGCCAAGTTTCGCAGCCACAGGATCGAGCGAATATTGACCTGATTGGGCACGTCTTGATGGTTCGGCAGGCCCACATCCCAGGTCTTGTACCAGTCCTCGCCCAGCGCGGCGATCGCCCCCTGCTCAAGCTGATGCAAAATGGGCGGCAGCACTTCGTCAGCGCGATCGAGCAATTCCAGCGTTTTCAGATGCTCGTCAAAGTCGCTGGGGCGGGCCGCGCCAATGCTGAGCGTATGCACCTGCGGATGGCTGAGGCAAAACAGGTTGTTGAACACCATCGGACTGAGGGGGTGGCAAAGTTCCACCAATCGGGGCGGCGGGCTGTAGAGCATTCCGCCTTTGTCGGACGGGCTGATGATGAACACGCCCATGTCGTGGCGGTGGGCGGCTTCGATGGCAGGCCAGTTGACCTGGTTGATGTAGTACCAGTGCAGGTTGACGTAATCGAATTGGTCGGAGGCGATCGCCCGCACAATCACCTCTGTCGGCCCGTGGGTCGAAAAGCCCACAAACCGCACGCGCCCCCACGCCTGAAACCGTCGCGCCACATCCAGACAGCCGCCCGACCGCAGGCTATAGCCCAGCAGTTCTGGCGTGTTGATGCCGTGCAGCCCCAGCAGATCGATATAGTCCAGATTCAGGTAAGCGAGCGATTGCTCCAGTTTTTGCTCAAAGTCTCGCGGGTCTGCCGTGGGCGATACTTTGGTTTGCACGATGATCTGGTCGCGCGGCAGTTTCGGCAAAATCTGACCCAGTTGCAGTTCTGAGCTGCCGTAGCCCCGCGCCGTTTCGATGTGGTTGATACCCACTTCGAGCGATCGCCGAATCGTGGCTTCTAAATTTTCCTGATTGTCAGACGGAATCTGATCCAGCGGCGTATCCTGCCACTTGTGCTGATAGCGCATTCCGCCACAAGAAAAAACGGGCATTGCCAGCCCAGTCCGTCCAAACCGTCGATAGAGCATAGGATTTTGAGAAGGGGTCTTATGCGAAAAGGGCAACCCCTTCAAAAGTAGCAATAATAGGAGTATCGTCAACTTAGTGCATTGATAAACCTACAGACTCGATAGTTTAGCCATATTACGGTCTGGCAGAGAGGCGACAGAAGGGGGGATAAGGGGGGGTGGTAGAGCATTTGACAGAGAGTTCGACAGAAATTTCGGCAAAAAGCTTGACAACGAGTTTGCCAAAGGGCTTAGCAGTAAGAACTTGGGATTCATGACAAGACAGTCCTCAAAATCCGATACGAGTCCGATTCGAGATAGTATTTAGATTCTCATGCGGAAACACCATCCCTTGCCTGGATGCTGGGATTAACCGACTGGGATTAACTGACATAGATGCCACGATCGATACCATTTGATAATCGATACCCTCCAATATTGGTACTGCGGATGGGTATCGAAGGCTTTTTCTTTTTATCCGTCTGAATTCATAGCCCCTAAGTTAATCACTAGTTAATCACTTATTGTTTTGGAGAAAAGCGTATGGATATTAGCGATTTAGATGATCTAGAGTCATCCGTCAAAGATTTATTATCCCTGGCAAAGATAGAGCTAGAAGAAAAACGATTACAGCAGCAGCGGGATGAACAAATTCAGCAAAAAGTTGTCGAAATTCGCCAGAGACTAGAACCGCTACTCCAGGAAACAGAGCGAATGCTCTCTAAGTTTGAGCCGGATGATTTTTCAGACAGCGTGACCCGTACCAAATTAGAAGAAAAAGTCGCCGACCTGCGCCAGAAAATTGCCGATGCGCCAGAACTGGCGGCACAAATGGTCGATCGCCAGATGATTTTGAACGAAGAGCGGCTGATTGATGAGCGCGTTGCGGAGCAGGCAGCCCGCTGGCGACAGGCCCTCAAAGATGACCTGCTGGAAATGATCGCAGAGCAGGAAGATTTCTATAATGCAACCGATGCGGCGATCGCCATTCGAGGCTACGTGCATGACCTGAAGGCGATCGGAGCGCTGGAAGAGGTCGTCGATGAGCTCATCGAGCAAATTAACGCCTACAGCGAGGAAGGGCCCGTCGCTCGCCTGCGTGGTAGCCATGAGCAGACCCTCACGTTTATCTACAACAAAGCGCTAGAAAACCGCTCCCGCGTCGAGCGTGCGCCCAACGTCCAGCCCCGTGTCCGCCATCGCACCTCCGAAAAGCGCCCCAACCCCTATGCCCAGCTTGAGGGCAAAGTGGTCATTTTCGGCGGGCATGACCGATTAGAAACCGCCGTGCGAAACCGTTTGAGGGAGTCAAAAGTCGAACTAATCTGGTGTACGGCGCAGGCGGGCCCACAGATTGCCGAACAGGCCGAAAGCCACGTGGCCAGCGCCGATTTAGTTCTCGTTATGACGGGCTACACCAGCCACAAACTCACCGATAAGGCCATGCAGGCCGCCCAGCGGGCAGGCAAGTCTCCTGAAATGATCAATACTACAGGTGTGATTCGCATTTTGGAGGCGATCGAGTACGGGCTGAAATCCCAGCTTTTTGCCCGCCGTGTCAACCACTTCTCAAAACCCGCTTAGGGTTTGACTTTCTTTCGCCCCTCAGAGCGGCTACAGTTCCCGCACCATAGCTCCCGCACTATAGCTCCCGGACAATGGGCTGTCCCTCTTTGATTTCGCCCACTAGCACCACATCCGCCAGACCCACAAACAGGCCGTTGTCCAAAACACCCGGAATATTGTTCAGCGTCTTCTCAAACTCAGCCGGGTTTGGAATGCTGCCGAAGGTCACGTCCAGAATCATATTGCCCTGATCCGTAATCACCGGGCCATCCTTCTTTACGCCCATCCGCAGTTCGGGCTTGCCGCCCAGTGCCTCTAGCGCCCGCGTCACCGGGGACACTGCCACAGGCAGCACCTCGACGGGCAGCGGAAACGTAGACCCCAGCGTCTCTACCAGCTTGGTACTGTCCACCACGACGATGAACACATCGGCCAGAGAGTCCACGATCTTCTCGCGAGTGTGGGCTGCGCCGCCGCCTTTGATCAGCACCTTATTGGGATCAACTTCATCAGCCCCGTCAATGGCGATGTCGATTTTTTCCACATCGTCCAGCGTGACCAAGGGAATGCCATACTTTTTAGCCAGCACCGATGCCTGAAACGAGGTCGGAATGCCTTTGATGTCTTTCAGGTCGCCCGATTTGAGGCGATCGCCCAAATGCTCAATTGCAAAGGCCGTCGTAGACCCAGTTCCCAGCCCCACGATGGAGCCAGACTGCACGCGCTGCGCCGCCGCAATACCCACCTGCTGCTTCATGGCTTTAACGGCATCTTCGCTCATAACGCCTCCCTCTACAACACACATCAACTCTACAGGCTACCACTTCGAGGCGCGATCCTTGAGCAATTCAGCCGACACGATTCAGATCGGATGGATCGGGAACAGCGCAGCAGATCAATCAGCCCGTCTAGCTGCTAAATCTAGACTGGGTGCTTAAAGCCGTAGGTTACCAGTTGCAGGCAGTTGCGCCCGTCGATGTAGCGGTCATAGGATACGCGATCGGTCAACCGCCGCAGCAAAAACCAGCCATAGCCCCCCGATTGCAGCGTGCCGGGTTGGGGTTCCTTTAGCCGATCGGGATTAAACGGTCGTCCATAGTCCCAAATGCGGATTTCGATCCAGTCTTCGTGCAGCGCCAGCGCAATCTCGATTGGTGTTTCTGGCGGCAACCCCCGGTGGGCATGGCGCACAGCGTTGGTGAAGCCTTCAGCCAGCGCTAAATTGAGGTGATCGCACTGATGGGCCAGCCAGGGATAGCGCCCTTCGTTTTGCAGGCAAAACTGTCGGAACCAGGCTTGGATTGGATTCAGAGCGGTTAGCTGGCTGGGCACCACCAATCGCTCTCGCTGCTGAATGACATCCACCACGATTTAAGATTCGGCGAAACGGCAAAGGATTGAGGCAGTCTGCGTCGAGCGCTCCGGTTCAAAGCCAAGACTATTTCACAACAAAGCGCCCGTACAGCAACCAGAAGAGAAAGAAACACTCCCAGTAGATGCACGAGCGCCGAGTCAGCCGGAGCAAGTCGCTCCAATAAAGCTAGAAAAACATCCCTAGAACAAGCCCAGGGTCAGAGACTTGTCGATTGGGAACGTTGCGCCGATGCCCAGCCACAGCGTCACCAACGTTCCGAACAGGAAGACCGTCGTCGCGACCGGACGGCGGAAGGGGTTCTGGAACTTGTTCACGCTTTCGATGAAAGGAACCAGCATCAAGCCTAGGGGAATAGCACTTTGCAGCGCCACACCTAGCAGCTTGTTTGGCACGATTCGGAGAATCTGGAATGCGGGGTACAGGTACCACTCCGGCAGGATTTCCAGGGGAGTCGCAAATGGATCGGCGGGCTCGCCCACGAGAGCTGGATCTAGCACGGCTAGCGCTACCACGCAGCCGATGGTTCCCAGAATCACGACCGGGAAGATGTATAGCAGGTCATTGGGCCAGGCGGGTTCACCATAGTAGTTGTGACCCATGCCTTTCTTAAGTTTCTCGCGCAATGCGGGATCGCTAAGATCCGGCTTCTTAATGGTTGCCATAATGATTCAGGTTTCTCCTAAGCAGCAAGGATCGAACAGAGGGGAAGAGCGGTCGGAGTTCCCAGCAGCTAACTGATTCCAGCAGTGTAAAGGATCGGCCGAAGCATTGAAAGGGCGATCGCCCTCTTTCAACTCGGCGACCCAATCCGTGCGATCTACAAGGGGCCAGAGATACCCTGCTTGCGGATCATCAGGAAGTGCAGCAGCATGAACACCGCAATCGACCAGGGCAGCACAAAGGTATGGAGGCTATAGAAGCGAGTCAGCGTTGCTTGACCCACGCTATCGCCACCGCGCATGAGTTCCACAATCTGGTCACCGACGACAGGAATAGCACTGGGCACGCCGGACACGATCTTGACCGCCCAATAGCCGACCTGATCCCAAGGCAGCGAATAGCCCGTCACGCCGAAGGAGACAGTAATGACTGCCAGAATTACGCCCGTTACCCAGGTCAGCTCACGGGGCTTCTTGAAGCCGCCCGTCAGATAAACCCGGAAGACGTGCAGGATCATCATCAGCACCATCATGCTGGCAGACCAGCGATGGATCGAGCGGATGAGCCAGCCAAAGTTCACCTCAGTCATCAGGTACTGAATCGAGGAGAACGCCTCAGTCACAGTGGGTTTGTAATAAAAGGTCATTGCAAACCCGGTGGCGAACTGAATGATGAAACAGGTCAGGGTGATGCCACCGAGACAGTAGAAGATATTGACGTGGGGAGGAACGTACTTAGTGCTGATATCGTCGGCGATCGCCTGGATTTCCAGCCGCTCCTGAAACCACTGGTACGCTTTCGAGTCAGTTACCTGCTTTGTAAACATGAAGCAAGAATTCCAAAAGAGAGATGTATTGCCATTTCTAAAGAATGTAACATAGCTGCTCATCAGATTTCACGCTGTAACCAAGATCCGGCACAGGTTTCGTTCAACTTTTTGGGCGGCGCTGCAATTTTACAGAGAAGTGATAAAGACTGCGGCTTCTGCTACGATGGCTGGTTAACTCGAAGGGAGCAGGCTTGGGGCGATCGCCGCCGATCCTTTCAGAATAGGTACGCCTGAGATAGCCGCCAGTCTGAGTAGAACGTTAAGATATGTTTTATGAAGCAACATCGATTAAAGCGCCTGGGGTTAGAACGCCAGGGATTAAAGCGACTACTTGGGTTTGTGCTGGTTTGGCTCTTCACGGGGTTGATGGCGTTGCAGGTGAATACTCCGCCCGCTTATGCCTTTACCGAGGAGCAAAAGCTGCTGAATGAAGTGTGGCGGATTGTCGATCGGGCCTACGTAGACAGCACCTTTAATAACCAGAACTGGTGGCTGGTGCGCCAGAAGGTGCTGAAGCAGGCTCCCACCAACCGAGAGGATACCTATGCCGCGATTCAGCAAATGCTGGCAGGGCTGGACGACCCCTATACGCGCCTGCTGAAGCCGGATCAGTATCGCAGTCTGCAAACCAATACGTCTGGCGAACTGAGCGGTGTGGGGCTGCAAATTGCCCAAGACCCCGACACGGGTGATCTGCGCGTGATTACGCCGATTGAGGGTTCCCCCGCAGACCGGGCTGGCCTGCAACCGCGCGATCGCATCTTGAAGATCGATGGCGAGGTAACTGCGAACCTAACCTTGGACGAAGCCGCCGAGCGGATGCGTGGCCCAGCGGGAAGCCGTGTGGTGCTAACGATTGGGCGCGATGAAAGCCCGAAAAGCTGGGAGGTGGAACTGGTGCGCGATCGCATCACCATCAACCCGGTCTACGCCGAACTGCGGCCCCAGCCCGACGGAACCCAGGTGGGCTACATTCGCCTCACCCAGTTCAGTGCCAATGCCGCAGAAGAGGTGGCCCATGCGATCGCCCGTCTAGAAAAACAGGATGCCAACGCCTACATTTTGGACTTGCGGAATAATCCTGGCGGCTTGCTGCAAGCGGGGATCGACATTGCGCGGCTGTGGCTGCGGGACGGCACCATTGTCTACACGGTCAACCGCGACGGCATTCAGGATAGCTTTGAGGCCCTGTCGGAGCCGCTGACGGATGACCCGCTGATCGTGCTGGTGAACCAGGGCACGGCCAGCGCCAGCGAGATTCTGGCGGGCGCACTGCAAGACAACGGACGCGCCCAATTGATTGGCGAAAAGACCTTTGGCAAAGGGCTGATTCAATCCCTGTTTGGGCTGTCGGACGGGTCGGGGCTGGCGGTGACCATCGCCCGCTACGAAACGCCCAGCCACCGAGACATTAATCGCCTTGGCATCGAACCCGATCGCTCGGTTTCGCTCAACATTACTAGCCGCGAACAGGTCGCTACGGAAGCCGATGAGCAATATCAGGCGGCAATTGAGGCGCTGACGCAACAGATGGTCGTCGCTGGAGCAGCGGGGTAAGTGGGGATGGCGTATCAGTCCGCCTGTTGGGAAGAATGAGGGTGAGTGATTCGACAGGGCATCTTGTGCTTGGGGCCTGAATGCTCAAGTCCTGACTGCTCAAGTCCTGACTGCTCAAGTCCTGACTGCTGCCCCGCCCCTTAACCCCCAACCCTATAAATGCCCGGACGTACCTATCACGACCCGCTGCATGGGGCGATCGCCCTCGATCGCGCTGATCCGACGGAGGCATTGCTGATTGATCTGATTGACACGCCCGCATTTCAGCGGCTGCGGCGGATTCGCCAGCTGGGCCCCGCCAGCCTGACGTTTCACGGAGCCGAGTCGTCGCGGTTTACCCATTCGCTGGGCGTGATGGCGATCGCCCGTCGCGCCTTTGACCGTCTGGCCACCCGTCATAGAGAACTCCAGCCCCACCGCGCAGCCGTTCTCTGTGCGGCGCTGCTGCATGACATCGGGCATGGCCCCTTTAGCCACACCTGCGAAGAGATTTTTGGCAGCCACCACGAACACTGGACGCGGCGGATCTTGGACGAGTCGGAACCCGTGCGATCGCGGCTGGATGAACACGACCCCGCATTATTGCCCCAACTCTCGCAGATCTATCACAAAACGCATCCACTCCCTGTGGTGTGGCAACTGGTGACGAGCCAGCTAGACTGCGATCGCCTGGATTACCTGATGCGCGACAGCTACTTCACCGGCGCATCCTACGGGCGGCTCGATCTGGATCGAATTCTGATGGCGATGGGCTATGACCCAACCACGCAGCAGTTAGTCGTAGCGAAAAAAGGCATGGCGGCGATCGAGCATTATCTGATTGTCCGCTACTTTATGTACGCCCAGATTTATAACCATCCCAAAAATATCGCGGCGACCTGGGGCTTGCAGCAGGCGTTTCGGCGGGCGCGGGAACTGCTGGCGCTGGGCAAGCTATCGGCCGACGACACCGTGACGGCGTGGCTGCAAGGCGACTGCAACACGTTGCCCCTGGCGCAATATCTCCAGGCAGACGACGGCGTGTTTATCTACCATCTGCAACGCTGGCAGCAGCACGACGACCCGGTGCTGGCGGATCTCTGCCGCCGATTTGTGGATCGAGATTTATTCAAAGCAACTGATATTAGCCCGCTTTCCCCAGAGGCCCACCCAGAGGTTCTAGAGCAGGTGAGGCGATCGCTCTCCCATCGGGGCCTCATTGCTGACTATTACTGCGGCATTCGGGTGGCGCTGAGCCGGGGCTATACGCTCTATCAGCGGGGCATCAAGCTGCAAACCGAAAACGGACTGCAAGAGCTAAGCGAACTCTCCCCGCTGGTGAAAACGCTGACCCAGCCACTCCAGCGGAGCTGGCTGATTCATCCACGAGAGATTGATCTATCCGCTTGGTGGCAATGATTGTACCGGCTTAAATCACTTGTTGACTGTAAAAAGGCGATCGCGCATGGGCATTCCCTCGTGCCAGTTTTTTCCCTGCCACCTGAGTTTATGAACTCTTGTAACTTTAAGGGTATGATCGGCAGGATCACTGGCACGAAGGTTGCATCGGGAGGCAAGGACCCTGTTAGGAGTCAAGTTTGGCGCGAAGGTGCGCGGCTATGGGCGAGAAACGCTGGCAGTAGCGCAGCGAATTTTGCGGGAACTGGTGCGTCGGGGGCGATCGCTCCTGTTTTGGACGCTGTTTCCAGTCACCATTTTGCTGCTCAACGGCTACCTGCTCACCGAATCTGGCAATCTCTCCGAAGCAGAAGCCTTCGAGCGCTGTGTGCCTGCGTCGCTGGTGGGCGCGGCCTTGTTCTTTAGCTGTTTGGGCGGCAGCGTGTCCACGGTGGTCGCAGAGCGCGAGCAGCAGACCCTCAAGCGGCTGTTTATCTCGCCCCTCAGCGGCACATCCTATTTTCTCGGCATTTTTCTGGCGCACACCTACATTGGGCTGGGGCAAGCGCTGCTAATCTATGCCACCGCCAGCATTATGGGCGCGACGTTTGAGGGTTCGCCGCCGCTGAAGCTGCTGGTGATTTTGCTCAGCATTGCCAGCTACGTCGGCGTGGGCTTTATTCTGGGGACGCAGTTTGCCCGCCGCACGGAAGACGTGAATGCGCTGGTGGCGACCTTTGGCGTGCCGCTGCTAATTTTAGGTGGTGCGTTTGTGCCGACCCAGTTTTTTCCCGATGCGCTGCTAAATCTGGCAGAGTTCAACCCGGTGTTTCACATGATCGAGGCGCTGGATGGTGTGTCCGTGGCAGACGGAACCCTGGCTGAAGTGGGGTTGCATCTGCGCTTTCTGGCTGGCTTTGCGATCGCGGTGGTTGCCGGGGGCTGGTTGGCCTATCGCCGCATGGTGCGGGTAGAGAGGAGGCTGTAGCACAGTGCTGCATCTAGAAACGCTGACCAAAACCTACGGCGATCGCCCCGTTTTGCAAGATCTGACGCTGGACGTTCGTCCCGGCGAGGTATACGGCCTGCTGGGGCCCAACGGTGCGGGCAAAACCACTACCATCAACCTGATTTGCAACCTGCTGCAACCCGACAGCGGCCGCATTACGATCGACGGCATTCCTGTCTCGGATGCCACCAAGCGGCTGATTGGCATCGTACCTCAGGAAAACCTGCTGTATCGATCGCTCACCTGTGCCGAAAATCTAGACTTTTTTGCGCGAATTTATGCCGTCCCTCGGGAAAAGCGGGATCTCCGCATTGCCAACTGTCTAGCGGCCGTAAACCTGCTCGACCGCGCCAACTCGCCCGTGGAAACCCTCAGCGGCGGGATGCAGCGGCGGCTGAGTCTGGCGATCGCCCTAGTGCATCAGCCCAGACTCGTGATTTTGGATGAACCCACCACCGGCCTCGACATCGAAGCCCGCTATGAACTGTGGGAACTCATCCGTCGTCTGCGCGACCAGGGCATTACCACCCTGCTGACCACCCACCTGCTGGAGGAAGCCGAACGCCTCTGCCACCGCATTGGCATTCTCAAAGGCGGCCGCCTGTTGGCAGAGGGAACCCTGGCAGAACTGCGGCACTACGTACCAGCCCAGGAGGTGGTGCTGGTGCAAACGACAGAGGAAGAGAGGGCGATCGCCCGCGCCCAGCAACTCGGCTTTCCCTGCCGCCGCTACGGCAACGACCTCACCTTCTGGCTGCCCGCCTACCTAGACATGCAGGACATCATCGCCTGCTTTGAAGGCATTTCCCTCGATTCAGTCTGTCGGCAACCCGTGGGGCTATCGCACATCTATATGGAAGTCACCCAGCTCGGCACCGCGCCCGTGAGTTTAGCAGCAGGCGATTCCCCAAAGGATCGCTTCGCGAATCGCCTGCCAGTAGACTTGTCGCGCTGAGCCAGGGAAGAGGGAAGAGGGAAGAACGAAGAGAGAAGAACGAAGAAGTTTGTTTTTCGTTTTTGTTAGTGTCCTTAGTTTTTCGCCACCTCGATCTGGCAACTGCTGAAACCCTTACAGCATGGTTGTTCTTGATTGGTCATTTTGAGGGTGGCGAATAAATCGGGACACTAACCGTTCTTCGTTTTTCGTTCTTCGTTTTTCGTTTTTCGTTTTTCCCTTTTCACCTTGCCGCCTGCTTCTGACTAGTGATCAGCGCGTGGGCGATCGCAAAGTCTTCCTGCGTAATGTGTAGCGCACTCGGATCAGGGTTTCCGGCTGCTCGGTGGCGGCGAATGGCTTGTAGGGCGGCTTGGTTGCTCAGCAGCGCCAGGTCTGCGCCGTTCCAGCCGTCGGTTTGAGCAGCCCAGTGGGATAGCTCGACCTGGGCCAAGGGGCGATCGCCGTTATGTACGGTCAGGATTTCTAGGCGGCTGGCGGCATCTGGCAGGTCAATCTTGAGCTGAAGATCCAGCCGTCCAGACCGCATCAGCGCTGGGTCGAGGGCTTCGGGTCGATTCGTCGCTGCCACTAGCAGGACGTTGGTGCAGCCCTGCAAGCCGTCGAGTTCGGTCAACAGTTGACCCACGACGCGATCGCCCACGCCCGAATCGCCCTGAAAACTGCCCCGCACCGGAGCCAGCGTGTCGATCTCGTCGATAAACACCACGCAGGGAGCCGCCTGCCGCGCCTTGGCAAACAGTTCCCGGACGGCTTGCTCGGCTGCGCCGACCCATTTGCTCAGGAGTTCGGGCCCGTTCACCGCAATGAAATTGGCCCGGGCCTGGGTGGCGATCGCCTTTGCCAGCAGGGTTTTCCCCGTCCCCGGCGGACCCCACAGCAGGATGCCCCTCGGAGCCGTCGCCCCCGTGCGCCGATACAGATCGGGATAGAGTAGTGCGCCCTCGACCGATTCTTGCAGGGTTTGCTTGACGCTCTCTAGCCCGCCGATGTCGTCCCAGCGCACGTCTGGCGACTCCACCTCCACTGACCGCAGCACCGAGGGACGAATCTCCTGGGCCGCCTGCAAAAAGTCTGCCTGGGTAATGTGCAAATCGGCGGGAACCGGGGCGCTGAGGCTGGGCACTTGCCGCCGCAGAGCCAGATAGGCGGCCTTCTGGCACAGCGCCTTCAGATCTGCCCCCACCAAGCCCACCGAAAGATCGGCGATCGCCCCCAAGTCCACGTTTTGCAAGGGCATGGCGCGAGTCTGGATCTGCAAAATCTCCAGCCGTCCATCGCGGTCGGGCACGCGAAACTGCACTTCTCGGTCAAACCGGCCGGGTCGCCGCAGGGCCGGGTCGAGGTGGTCGGGTCGATTCGTCGCCGCCAGCACGATGACTCCCTGCGACTTGGCAAAGCCGTCCATCAGGCTCAACAACTGCGCCACCAGCCGCTTTTCCACCTCGCCTTCCACTTTGGCCCGGTCGGGCGCGAGGCTGTCGATTTCGTCGATAAACACAATGCAGGGCGCAGACTTTGCCGCTTTCTCAAATACGCCCCGCAGCCGCGCCTCCGCCTCACCGTAGTATTTCCCGATCACCTCCGGTCCAACTAGGGCGATATAGCTCACCCCCAGTTCCTCCGCCAGCGCCCGCGCCGTCAGGGTTTTGCCCGTGCCCGGTGGCCCCACCAGCAGCACGCCCCGCGTCGGTTCCAGTCCTAGCTTTTGCAGCAGATCAGGGCGCTTTAGCGGCAGTTCCACCTGCTCGCGCAGTTCTCGCAGCACCTCGCTCAGCCCGCCCAGGTCTTGCAGCGATGCGGTTGGCGCTTCTCCCGGTGCTTCCACGGGCGGCGTGTCGGGGGCAGCATCGGATGCGGCACTGGTTGCGGCATTGGGTGCGGCATTGGGGCGGACACGGCTGGTTCCAACTCCCGCTCCCCCGGTCGGACTGCCCGTGCGGGGAATGTTGCCCTGGCGCGGAATATTCCCCAGCGGACGGCTATGGATCTGCACGTCGGTCTTGAGTTCGCCGCTGGCGGCTTTTTCTTCGAGGGCTTTGGCCAGTTCCAGCAGTTGCTCAAATCCCTTAAACAGGTCGCTCATGGTTGCGATCGCCCCAATTTGGCGAATGGGTCACGTTTCTTCATTTAGTCATCCCAGCGGATGGGGAACCCTAACGAGAGGGGCGCAAGTGTAATACAGCGTTACCTTGATCCCCCCTTAGCCCCCCTTAACAAGGGGGGAATCGAGCCGCTCTGGAAGTCCCCCTTATTAAGGGGGATTGAGGGGGATCGGTTCCAATACGAGGCAGCCTGAGATCCCCCCTAGCCCCCCTTAACAAGGGGGGAATCGAGCCGCTCCGGAGGTTCCCCTTATTAAGGGGGATTGAGGGGATCGGTTCCGATACGAGGCAGCTTGAGATCCCCCCTTAGCCCTCCAACAAGGGGGGAATCGAGCCGCTCTGGAGGTTCCCCTTAATAAGGGGGGAAACAAGCCCCTCTGGAAGTCCCCCTTATTAAAGGGGGATTGAGGGGGATCTAGCCTTTCAAACCTAACCCCTGACCCCTCATCGCTGCTATATGTATCCATTTGATTCTGTACATCTACTGATGGTCAGCGGCAAAGGTGGTGTCGGCAAAACGACCCTCTCCTGTGCGATCGCCCGTCGCTGGGGGCATGAATTTCCCCAGGATCGGGTGCTGCTGATGTCTACTGACCCAGCCCATTCCCTGGGCGATGTGCTGCTGACAGAGGTGACAGACGAAGCGCGATCGCTCGCTGATTTGCCAAACGTGCAGACCCGCGCCCTGGATGCGGCGGCCCTGCTGACCGAGTTCAAAGCCCGCTATGGGTCGGTGCTGGAGCTATTGGTGGAACGCGGCAGCTTTGTCGAAGGCGCAGACCTCAGCCCCGTGTGGGATCTGGGCTTTCCGGGGCTGGACGAACTCATGAGCTTGTTGGAGATTCAGCGCATCCTGGAAGATGGCGAGAGTGACCGGATTGTTGTGGACATGGCCCCTAGCGGGCACACGCTGAATCTGTTTGGACTGATGGACTTTTTGGATCAGTTCCTGGCCGCCCTCAGTCTGTTTCAGGAAAAGCATCGGGTGATGCAGCAGACCTTCGCTGGGACGTACGCCGCCGACGCAGCCGATGAGTTTTTGGCAGAGATGCAAACGCGCCTGGGCCACGGTCGCGCCTTGCTGCAAGATGCCACCCGCACTGCCTGCCTTGCTGTCGCCATCCCGGAACCGATGAGCTACCAGGAAACCCGACGTTTTCTGGAGTCCCTCGACACGCTCCACATTCCCATTGGCGGTATTGTGGTCAATCGCGTCTTGTCCGACAGCCAGCCCAGCGAGGGCGATTCGCGCAGCGATTCCTATGGGAGTCGCCTTTGCGAACAGGCCGACCTCCTGGAAAAGTTCGCTGCCCTCTGCCCCGACCCTCCGCTGCTCATCCTGCCCCAGCAGCCCACCGAACCCGTCGGCCTCGAAGCCCTCGACAGGCTCCTGCCCCAACTCCTGCCCCACACCCTCGCGCCACTGCCCCCAATTCCTCTGCCCGTCGTGCCATCGACCCTTCACCCGATTCCGCCATCGCTTCCCGATTTTTTAGACCTCCACCGTCGTCTTCTGATCATCGGCGGCAAGGGTGGCGTTGGGAAGACGACCCTCTCAGGGGCAATCGCCCAAGGCATGGCCCAGCGCCATCCCCAGCAGCGAGTGCGGGTCATCTCTATCGACCCGGCCCATTCCTTGGGCGATGCCTTTGGAACCGTGCTGGGGCACGATCCCATACCCCTGTTGCCCAACCTCAGCGCCCAGGAAATCGACGCAGACACCCTGCTGCATCAGTTCCGCGAAGATTACCTGTGGGAATTGGCGGAGATGATGAGCGGCGACACGGGCGACGACGCACTGCAAATCGCCTACGGGCCGCAGGCGTGGCGGCAGATTGTGTCCCAGGCGCTCCCCGGCATTGACGAAATGCTGGCGCTAATTGCCGTGATTGACCTGCTAGAGGACGGCAGCCAAGATTTAGTGATTTTAGATACAGCCCCCACCGGGCATCTGCTGCGCTTTTTGGAAATGCCGACGGCGCTGAATGACTGGCTTGGCTGGATTTTTAAGCTCTGGCTGAAATATCAGGACGTGGTGGGGCGGGTGGATTTGATGAGCCGCCTGCGGACGCTGCGGCAGCGCGTGGTGAAGGCGCAAAAACTGCTGAAAGATCCCAGCTTTACGGAATTTATCGGCGTGGCGCAAAATCAGTCGGCAATCCTGGCAGAAGCGGCCCGCCTGACGGATTCGCTCAGGGCGCTGGGTATCCAGCAGACTTACTTGGTGCATAACCGCTACGTGCCCGGTCAGGAGATTCCCGCGGCGCAGTTTCCGGGGCAAACCATTGTGCGGCTGGCCAGTTTACCCAGGGGAATTCCGCCGCAGGAGCTAATTCAGCTTGCCGCCACGCTCCTCTTCGAGCCGCTGCCATAAGTTAATTTGGGTTTCATTAATTTGGATTAATTGGGGCACTAATATACTTCACGCAGCAATTTCAGCCCTCACCCTAAATCCCTCTCCCAGAGCGGGAGAGGGACTTCAAGCCTATGTCTGGCTCCCCTTCTCCCCGCTTGGGAGAAGGGGTTGGGGGATGAGGGCAGTAAGCTTGCTGTCTCAAGCTATGCCAGTGCCTTAACTTGGGTCATTTGGGGACTGCGGCTAGCTACCCCCGACCCCCCGCAGCGCCAAGTCTGCACAAAAATGGGCCAGCATTGCCGCCTCCAGCCCAAGCTTCCAGTAAAGCGCCCCAAAGACGAGTCCCAGCAGCCCGTTTAGCAGCAGCGATCGCCCAATCACTACCCCCGTCAGCGGCCAGACTGCAGCGGCAGCGGGCAAATGCCCCAGCCCAAACAGCAGCGACGAGAGGGCGATCGCCATCCCAAATATCCAGGTTGGCGGCGACACGGGACGCGCTGCCAGTCGCCACAGCACCCAGGTAATCAGGGTCATCAGCCCCAGCCGCAGCCACAGTTCTTCGGTGATTCCGCCGTAAATGCTCGCCAGTAGCCCTTTCCACAGATCCACTTGGGGTCGGGTGGCGGCGGAACCCGTGAGCGGGGCTGGCATCCACGGCTGAAATAGGATATCCAGCCCCAGAATCGCCAGCCCGCCCAACCCGCCGAGCAGGGCAATGCTGAGCCAGCGACGACGGGGCATGAGGGGCAGAGGGGTGCCCGTCAGCCAGGCCCGCACCAGCGGCGAATCGAGGCCCAGCGATCGCCCCAGCCGCAGCCCCAGCCAGCCCAGCGGCCACAGCACCAGTCCGGTTTGGATGGCCTGCCCAAAGGCGACGGCCGACAGCGGCACCGCCAGATCCGCAGGCGGAGGGGCGATCGCCATTAGGTAGGGAAACACAGCCAGCGCCCCCAACGCACCCAGGATGGCCCAAAATAGGGCAATTTTTATGTTTGGCTTGGTCTTCCAGGTTCTTTGCATATAAACTGCGTAAGTCCTGTAGGTTTTGGGTCAGGTTTTTGGGCCAACGGCTACAATGGCGGCTTCGAGGGCGATCGCCACATGAGTCCAGTGGGTTCCCCCCTGGCAAAAGACCGTGTACGGCTCCCGCAGCGGCCCATCGGCAGAAAATTCCGACGTACTGCCGTCGATAAACGTGCCGCCTGCCATCACTAGCTCACTCTCATAACCGGGCATTTCCGCAGGCACGGGACTGAGGTACGACCCAATGGGGGAATATTCCTGGATTGCCTTGCAAAAGGCAATGACCTTTTCGGGTGAGCCGAGGCGAATCGCCTGGATCACATCGCGGCGGGGCGCATTGGGCAGCGGATTCACCGGATAGCCCAACTGGTGAAACACATAGCTCGTCAGATGGTTGCCCTTCATTGCCTCGCCTACCATCTGTGGTGCCAGGAATAGCCCCTGAAACAGTAGCCGATTTTGGTCAAAGGTGGCGCCGCCCTCGCTGCCGATGCCGGGGGACGTGAGCCGACAGCAGGCTTTTTCTACCAAATCTGCCCGCCCGGCCACGTAGCCGCCTGCGGTGACGATCGTGCCGCCCGGATTTTTGATCAGCGACCCGGCGATCAGGTCTGCCCCAACGGTGGGCGGTTCGCAGTCTGCCACAAACTCGCCGTAGCAGTTGTCCACAAAGCAGACGGTATCAGGATTTTGCTGCTTTACCAGGTGGATAATTTTGGCAATGTCGTCAATCGACAGGCTTTGCCGCCAGGAATAGCCGCAGGAGCGCTGGATTAGCACCAGTTTGGTTTCCGGGCGAATTGCAGTGGCCAAATCTGGCCAGGCGATCGCCCCTTCTGGGGTTAATTCCAACTGTCGATAGGACACGCCAAAGTCCTTCAGCGACCCCAGCCCCTTGCCCCGCAACCCGATGACCTCCTCCAGCGTGTCGTAGGGTGCGCCCGCCACCGCCAGCAGTTCGTCCCCCGGCCGCAGCACCCCAAACAGCGCAGAGGCGATCGCGTGCGTCCCTGATACAAACTGCACCCGCACCGCCGCCGCCTCTGCCCCCATCACCTGGGCAAACACCCGATCCAGCACCTGCCGTCCCAAATCGCCATGCCCATAGCCGCTGACGCTGGCAAAGTGATGAACCCCTACGCCGTGATGTCGAAAGGCCTCCAGCACCCGCCGCAGGTTCGCTTTTACCTGGGCATCGATGCGGGCAAAGGTAGGCTGGAGGGCGTGTTCTGCTTGGACGATTAGACTGGCACTGAGCATGATTGAGAGAGCGTTGTGCGAACAGAGGAAAAATTACACGAATCTCCTATGATGCCATGCAAAATCAGGGTTCTGCATAGAAGCAGCGGTCTTCAGGCAAGATTCAAGCAAGATTTAAGCAAGGTTCAAACAGGGTTCGGACAGGGTTCAAACAGGATTCAAACAGGGTTCGGACAGGGTTCAAGCAGAGAGCCGTTCTGGAACAGCAAGGAGTCGGGAAAATGCGGGTCGTGTTGCAGCGGGTGTCGTCATCACAGGTTACGGTAGCGGGCGAAGTTGTAGGGCAGATTGGGCGCGGGCTGAATCTGCTGGTCGGCATCGCCAGTACAGACACCGAAGCGGAACTGGATTGGATGACGCGCAAGTGTTTGGAATTGCGGGTATTTTCCAATGGTGACGGCAAATTTGACCAGTCGGTGCTGGATGTTGGTGGAGACCTGCTGGTGATTAGCCAGTTCACCTTGTATGGCGACTGTCGCAAGGGGCGACGACCGTCGTTTGATCAGGCCGCAGCTCCCCTGCTGGCAGAGGCACTGTATCACCAGTTTGTCGAAAAGCTGCGCCAGAGCGGGCTGCGCGTGGAGACGGGGCGCTTTGGCGCGATGATGCAGGTGTCGATTGAGAACGATGGCCCGGTTACGTTGATTCTGGAAAAATAAAGGCTGAGCGAGCATTGGAAAACCCAGCCGCCATCTTTGATCGGGACGCAACCTGGGCACTATCTGGGCGCAGCTAGCCCCCTTCACAGCCGACGCTCTGAATTCCGCATTTCGCCCCAAAAAACACCCTGTTAGGTGAGGGCTTTCCGAAATGCCGAACAGTATTATGAAGCCAACCGTAAAGCGCTCAGTCGTGAGTCTGTCCGGCGGATGCGCCTTCATCAGGGATTGAGCGATCGCCCCTAAAGGTATCCAACCTAAAGGCATCCAAAGTGCAATTAGTGCAATCAGTGCAATTAGTGCGATTAAAGCAGTTCAAGCAGAAGCAAAATTTCTAACAACTGGCATGAGTTGGAGCAAGCGTTTGACAATGGAACCTGGCATCGTCTTACTAATTCAGCATGACCCAGAAACGTCGGCCAAAGCGTCGGATGCATTGAATGGAACAGGGTTCAAATTGTCGGTCTGTGAAGCGGGCGAAGGGACGACTCCCGAAGGGATTGCTTCGCGAATCGCCCAGGCTGCTCAAATCCAGCCCGCGCTGATTCTCTTGGATGCCGAATCTGAGGCGATCGCCCTGGAAACCTGCCGCCAGCTTCAGTCCAATCCAAACACGAGCAGCATTCCTGTTCTGCTGCTGCTGCCGCCGACCAGCAATCCCGGCCAGCTTTATCCTGGCGTGTCCGATGTCCTGGTGAAGCCGCTGTTCACCCAGATGTTGCAGTCTAGAATTCGCATTCTGATGTCGCTCCAGACCTTGCAGCAGCAGGTGCAGAGACAAAACCAGCGCCTCCAGCAAGAAGCCCTCAGCCGCCAGTGCGCGGTTCAGACGTTGCGGGATGTGATGCATGCGCTCGCCCATGATCTGCGAAATCCTGTCCTGGGAATGCAGATGGTGTTTGGAAATTTGCTCAAGGGCACGGCTCGTCCCCTGAATTCAGGTGTAGACCTGGTTTCGGTTTCTCGCTCGGAGCTAGAGCGCATGGCTCAGGGAGTCGATTGCTATCTCGGCCTGATCAACGCGATGCTGAGTGCCCACGCCGAACCGGATGCATACCTGACAATTCAGCCCCAGCCCTTTCGTCTCGATGAACTGGTGCAAGAGGTGATCAAGGATTTGGAGCCACTGCTCAAAAAGTCGCAGGCCACGGTCTTTTGCAATATTGATCCGGAGTTGCCCCCCGTCAAGGGCGATCCCAAGCGACTGTGGGACGTGTTAGAAAACCTTCTGGTCAACGCCTTGAAGCACAATCCGCCAGGGATTCAGTTGACGGTGGAACTGCGTCAGGAAAACAATTCGGTTTGCTTTAGCGTGCAGGACAACGGCATCGGGATTCCCCAGGAGCAATGCCAGCGGCTGTTTGGGCTACACCAGCGTGGTCCAAATGCTCGGCAAGGCTTGGGGCTGGGTTTATACCTTTGCCAGCGAATCATCCAGGCCCACGGCAGCGAAATTTTAGTAGACAGTCGCCCCAAGGCAGGCGCAAAGTTTTGGTTCCTGCTGCCCTTAGCAAAAGAAGCGAAACTGGCGGCGATCGCCTGATTAGCCCTTGTGACGGCTCCGATACTCCGGCAATCCGGCTCACCTCTCAATTAGGCAATTTGCATTAGGCAATTTGCATCAGGCAATCTGTATTAGGCAATCTGCATTAGGCAATGCTGCCTCGCTTCCGAGCCTCCTTGTAAGAGGTTCCGATATTTTTCAGCCCAGCGCGGATCATTTCCCGCTCAAGCAGCGCAAAAAAACGAGCGCGATCGCCCCCGCGTACCACGGCCTGGTTGTGGGCTTCGGCCAGCGCCACCGGATAGCCATAGCCCTTTTGAACTTGAGCCAGCGTCAGGCTGAGGGCGCTGTTGAGCAATGCCTCGTCTTCTGCTACCCACTGCGGCAGGTCGATGCGGGCAATCTCTGCGCCCACGTTGACATAGCAAAAGTAAACATGGTGCGGGCCGTATAGCTCCAAAATGCGGGAGGAACTGCGCCACAGGGGGCTGCGCTCTCCGGGTTGCAGCAGCAGATTCCACAGCGCCGTATCGCGTAGTGGCGCAAACACTTGGCAGGGCGCATCTTCGGTCTTTCCGGGACAATGGGTGAGACAGTCGGGTTGGGGATGAGGACAAGCGTGGAGCCGCAGGAAATTCAGCGCTTCACCACTGCGGGCAGCGCTGAGGTAGCCCACCAGGGGAATGCGGGTGGCTCGCAGCCGATCCCAGGCTTTGAGGATGGGCGGCAGTAGGCGATCGCGGGCCTCCGTCGGCAGCGGCTCCAAAAACCAGTGAATCAGCGACCCATCTACCATTGCCAGCGTGGGCCTCTCTGGAGCCTCAGCCTTCTCTCCTTCGCCCAGTTCTGCCAGCACCATCGCCTCCGACACCGTGCGTCGCAGCCCCATCCATTCTTCGGTGCGGATGCCCCACTGGCGGGATACGTACAGGTCTTCGGGTCGGTAAAACACCTCCGGCTGGCTGTCCAACAAAGGATAGCGGTTTTGCCCGTAGTGCAGCACCACGCGCCCGACGTTAATCAAATAGCAATAGGCAATTTCATGGTGGCTGGGGGCAATTTGGGAGCCGTCGGTGGCCAGAACGGTATGCAGCCGGGGGGCCGGGTCAATGGGGAGGCGCGTATTTAGCGGCTCTACCGGACGAGCCGCAGAAAACCCCAGGCGATCGCCCCATTCCTGCTGGCGGGCCACTAGGTCTGCCTGTTGTCCCTCCACCTCCCGCAGCAGCGCCTCTGCCCGCTCTAGTCTCTGTCGGGCGGCGATCGACTCCGCAGTGAGATGCTGGCTAATCCCCTGCATCTGGCGGGCAAGCTTGGTCAAGTCGAGCATATAAGGCAGCAGTGAGATTCCCAGTCAGCCCTCAGTCTGCTCCAAATCCTAGCTCAGGTTCGCAAAACAATACAAGCGTTCTGATTGAAAATCTTTGAATCCAGTCTTCAACATTACCCGGCTGCTTTTTGCAGTTCGTCCAGTCGTGCTAGCACCTCACGACTATGAACGGCAGGATTGACACCCAAAAACCGCTCCCGCAAAATGCCGTCTGGGTCAATCAGATAGGTATGCCGCAAGGACATCGTGCCCAACCATGAGCCGTAGGCTTTGCTGACTGCGCCCGTGGTATCAGCCAACAGGGGAAACTTCAGCCCTTCGGAGTCGCAAAACTCCCGGTGAGAATCCACGTCGTCTACGCTAATGCCCAAAATCTGGGTGTTGCGGGCCTGATATTGCGGCAAGTCCCGCTGAAATCGCTGTGCCTCTAGCGTGCAGCCGGAGGTAAAGTCCTTGGGGTAGAAATACACCACGACCCACTGGCCGCGATAGTCTGCCAAAGAAACCGTGCCGTCGCCAATGTTGGTGGGCAGAGAAAACTCTGGGGCGGGCTGGTCGAGTGGGGGCTGCGGGCCGCCCAGCGCCAGGGCAGTAGGGGAAGGCGGCACAACCCAGAGCCACAAGCCCAGCAGCAGGCAGGCAGCAAGCCGGACGAGCGATCGCCCCTGGGGTAAAAGTTTCCAAAGCGCTCCAAAGACAGCCATGACGCTCACCTGAGTAACGGCAAAGGGGGGAGGGGGAGTAAACCTAGGCATTGACCTAGGCATTGTTTTAAAACTTTCTAGGTCGTTGATTACCCTGATTCGATCCCCCTAAACCCCTAAATCCCCCTTAAAAAGGGGGACTTCCGGAGCGGTTTGTCCCAGTTCCCCCTTTGTTAAGGGGGGCTAGGGGGGGATCAATAAGGCTTTAAAACACGACCTAGCGACTGTGAGAGCTAATTTGTAAAGGAGCCTGAAAGCCTTGTTAATCAAGGATTTCCGAGAAACCGCTTTTCCTGGGCAAACATGACCTCAAAGCCACACATGCCAAGAGTTTCAGGCTTCTTAAGATTTGCTTCATAAATTAGCTCTGAGTTTCGTAGCTCACTTTTCTTAGCATACCGTTACATTTCCCTGTCAGCAGAAGATCGGGCAAGAAACCGCAAAACGCCCGACCCGCGAAATTTTAGATAAGCTTGCTGCTTTGCTTATCGTGCCGCCGAGGTTGCACAGGCTGTAGCGAGAATTTGCAAATCGTCTGTTCTCAATCTAAGTCAATCTAGCTGAGCCATTCCAGGCACTGTTTTAAAACTTTCTAAGTCATTGATTGCCCTGAGTCGATCCTCCTCCTTAAAAAGGGGGACTTCCGGAGTGGCCCGGCTCGGTTCCCCCTTTGTTAAGGGGGGCTAGGGGGGATCAAAGGGTTTTAAAACACGCCCTAGTCTCAAAATCACAAAGCCCCTCTGAAGTGAACCTCAGAGGAGCTTTAACTCGTTTACGAACTGTTATCGGGATACCCCCAGGGGAATTCGAATCCCCGTCGCCTCCGTGAAAGGGAGGTGTCCTAGGCCTCTAGACGATGGGGGCTTGTCCCAGACTTAAACTAGACTAGCGAATAGAAGTTGCAAATGTCAACACCTTTTTCATAGATCCGGCATTGATCTGGCATTGACGTGCCATCCGGATAAGCTGGAAGCTCACTGGCAGCCAGTGATGTAGCTGGGCAGGCCCAACTGGACGAGAGCAAATCGGCAACAGGCGGGAACCTAGGCGATGGGAGACTGGAGGGCGATCGCCACACTCTCGAACACCGCAGTTCCCAGAGGCTCATCTAGAGGCTCCTCTGGAAGCTCACAGTCGCTGAAGCGTCAAAATCTCAGAGTTCTGTCCGCACTAGCCCGTTCTGCTTGGCTAGCTTGCGTCGCTGGAGTTTCTCAGCCGAATCAACTGGCGGCGCATTTGCGGCGAAGCGTTTACTTCGGGAACCTCTTGAGCCGACACTTCTACCTCGATGGGTTCTAGGTATTCATCCGCACCACAGGCAAAGGCATCCAGCAAGGTGTCGAGCAAGTGCTCTCGGTTGCCCAAGGCTCCTTTCTCCTCGATCAGGCGAAACTTGAGGTGAACCTCGCAGTCATAAACACCCACATCGGGATTAACGGGCTGGTATCGAACAGAATTGGGTTCCATGTTTGAAAATCGCACTCCTGCGCCGAACAAAGGACCAGTAGAAACTTAGTAAACGCCAACGAAGACCCGGAGCGTAAACAGACCAAATTAAGTACGTCAAAAAGTACGTCAAACACTTTGGTAAAGTCGTCAGCCATTGATTAGAGGGAGTTGCTGACTCGATGCGGATTTCAGTAGCGACTCAATCACTTCAGTCCAACTGCCTATCTCCAGGATTCCCAAATTGTGCATTGAACTTGCGAACAAACAACTCAAGGTGAGTCAACAAAGTTGGTTGCTAGATGAGTTAAAGTTGCCAACTGAGTCGAA
This sequence comes from Thermoleptolyngbya sichuanensis A183, assembly GCF_013177315.1. Taxonomy (NCBI): domain Bacteria; kingdom Bacillati; phylum Cyanobacteriota; class Cyanophyceae; order Oculatellales; family Oculatellaceae; genus Thermoleptolyngbya; species Thermoleptolyngbya sichuanensis. Next base: position 1,134,129 of record NZ_CP053661.1, read on the forward strand.
ATCTGAGAGTCCCCTGGCATTGCCCTGCGATCTGCTACTTGCCACTATCAAACGCTATCAAAGCCCCGGATTCCTTGAAATCAAGTGCCTAGATGGCTCTTAATTTGAACATAGCATTCTTCTTTAGGAGGCTGGAGTTAGTTTCTATGAAGTGTATGTGAGGACTTATTCTCGTCTTTATATGTCCTTCAAACGAACTTTTTTGACTTTCAATACGCAGTTGTGAAAGACACTTTTAAATCTGAAACGATACGGAATCTCCCGATTCAAGAGCGTGCTGTTTTTCTGTAGAGTTGCCCCAGGAATTTACGGAGTGAACAACTCACAAACTACACGGAGATTAGCAGACAATATCCTTCGATCGTCAGGTAAAAAAAATATGCTGAGGGCGATCGCCCGCCTTTGTCATAAAGGATTTCGGCGCTTCAAGCAGTTTGAATTGACCGTAAATTATGGATCATGGCTTTCCGTACTCCCGCATCATTAAAGACATACATGCCTATATCCATGCTTGTACGGAGTATCGATCCAAACTTCGGATTTTTCGCTGTCAACGCTCTGAGCGGTAATTCATGACTGTACAAATAACGCACCAATCTTGTTCTACGCACTTACGTATAGAAGTTGGTGTCTCTGAATGAACTTGAAACGGGGCATCTGATTTTGTCCTCATTACAACCGCGCAATTCTCTACGCAAAACGTCTGATTTCGTTCGGGGTTTCTACCGTTGGATTTTTCAGCACGCCGGAATTGCCACATGATTGCCCAGAAAAGGAAGGAATTAGCGAGTTTTCAGCAGAATTGAAAGCGAAATTGGAATGTATGAATTGTTCAACTTATTGCATTAAGAAATCCACTCAGTACAGGTTCTTGCTGGGTTTGTACGGGCATTTTTTAACTTTAGTTTGGACTAACTGGCATCACAATAATGCTCAACAGGATGCCATAAAGAATCTGCTCAACCGTTCATAACAGTTGAACTTAAGGAATTGGATACAATCCTGCTCGCAGTTAAGCTGCTGTTGCAACCGGACTGTTCAGGGATTGTTCGGATGTCTTGCGTTTCGAGGCTCGTTTTTTGACCATCGGATAGCAGGGACGAGGAGTTGGCTTGTGCCCCTTGCCTCGTCCTGGCGATTTACCACGAGGTTTAGGCGCAGGAGCAGGGGTGCCAATCGCTGCCAAAATGCCTGCAAACGCTTGTGCGACCCGACCCGGAGTCAACGTTTCTTGCGGTGCCTGCCAGGGCAAGGGGTGGTCAGTACAGTCCTTTCGCGCTAACCACAACTGCCAACTGAGCAACGGCATCAGGCTGCTCCACTGTTCGGTTGCCGATACAGAACTGAACTGGGGATGTGTCCAATATAGCCTCTGCTTGGCAAAGCGATACCAGTGTTCAATGGCAAAGCGACGGAGGTAGTGCAACCACAGGGTTTCTAACGGAGGCATCTGCTCACCCAGCCAAACTAACCACAAAGGAGCCAAGCGTCGCGTGCTGCTCTGTGTCTCCAGCACCTCCACGCGCAACACTTCCATTGCCCGTTTGGGGGATTTGCGGAAATGGTATGCACTCCAACGACTGACCCGCACTCGTCCCCAGTTGGGATCATCGACTTCAACGGTTTCGACCGGGACACTCCAAGTGTCAGGGTCATTGAGTTTCATCTTATGTCCATGCTTGGCAGGTGCGCCTCGCCCTCGATACGCTGGGGGCGCGCCATAGACACATCGATTGGATGTAACCCGCAGCAGCAAGTCTGCCTCAATCCCTGCCGTTTGGTTGACAAAACTGGCATTGCCGTACCCTCGGTCGTAGATCGCCAACGGACGCACCGCTAACTGCCGAGTCACTTGTTTGAGTTGGAATGCCGCTTTACTGGCGGGTGTTTCAAAGCTGGTGATGCGCTCATGCCGCAATGGTAATGCCCAACTGCCCCTGTCTTCAGCAATCCAGGCTAAGGTACTGTAGTTTTGTCCGGCTATCGGGGCATGTCCTGTTCTGCCTGATAAGGTGCGGTCTTTCAAACGCCTGGCAGCAGGACGGTTCCACCGACTCGCATCACCTGCCAACAACGGTTGCTGCTGAGTCGGTATCTGCTGCACCAACAGCTTCAGCACCTTTGATCGGGGTAGGCGGCTATCGCGCAACGCTTCATAGGTGCTCGACCACTGGCGACGAAAGACAGGACTCTGCGATAGCCTCACAAACGACACGATGCACGCACTCACTAACACGGCATCCATCAGATCAAACAGGGCATCTCTGGCGTTTCCCAAGCTGGCATACAACGTTTGGCGAAATTGCTGAAGTTCGTTGAAAATCATGGGGTCAATGTTGGTTGTACTTCATTGACCTTACGGCAGTCGGTGCTTCTCATTGACTGCCTTCCTCTTCACCATTAGTCCAAACTAAAGTTTTAATTGCTGGTGATATTTATCACAAATCGAAGTGGGCGATTGTCTGAACGCAGGAGAGTGGGCAGGGCGATCGCCCAACTCATGCCCGACCGCGTTAAGTCCCTGCACACGCTGGAAAATCGCTGTAGGATCAAGAATGGAGCAACGCTCGGCTTGGAACTTTGCGTCTGAAGCTTTCTACTGCCCGTTCGCCATTCCATCCTCTGTGCTGCAAGTTCTTGTCGTGCAACCTCCACTTGACGTAATCTGTTCAATCTTGCCGTGGATCTTCAGAGCTTGGTCGATTTTCAAGATGCGTTTGATGTCGTGGTCGTGGGTGCGGGCCACGCTGGCTGCGAGGCGGCGCTGGCGGCGGCCCGGCTTGGTTGTCGAACCCTGCTGCTAACGCTGAACCTGGACAAAATTGGCTGGCAACCCTGCAACCCAGCCGTGGGCGGCCCGGCCAAGTCGCAACTGACCCATGAAGTCGATGCTCTTGGCGGCGAGATTGGCAAAATGGCCGACCGCACCTATCTGCAAAAGCGCGTGCTAAACGTATCGCGGGGGCCGGCAGTGTGGGCGCTGCGAGCGCAGACCGATAAACGGGAATATGCGTCCGTTATGCGCGGCATTGTGGAAAATCAGGAAAACCTGACCCTGCGCGAGGGCATGGCGACTGACCTAATCCTGGGCAAAAACGAGGAAGTCGTCGGCGTGCAGACCTACTTTGGCGTGGCGTTTGCCTGCAAAGCGGTGGTGCTGACGACGGGCACGTTTCTGGGCGGCATCATTTGGGTGGGCAACAAGTCCATGCCGGCTGGACGGGCAGGCGAGTTTGCCGCCACAGGGCTGACCGACACGCTGAATCGCCTTGGCTTTGAAACCGGGCGGCTGAAAACCGGGACTCCGGCGCGGGTGGATCGGCGCTCGGTGGATTATTCTCGACTGGAGCCGCAGCCCGGTGATGACGATGTGCGCTGGTTCAGCTTCGACCCGGAGGTGTGGGTTGAGCGGGAGCAACTGTGCTGCTACCTGACGCGCACCACCGCAGAAACCCATCGGCTGATCCGAGAAAATCTGCACCTGTCTCCGGTGTACGGCGGCTGGGTAGATGCCAAGGGACCGCGCTATTGCCCCAGCATTGAAGACAAAATTGTGCGCTTTGCCGACAAAGAGTCGCACCAGATTTTCATTGAACCTGAAGGGCGAGATATTCCTGAACTCTATATCCAGGGTTTTTCTACCGGGCTGCCAGAGGCGCTGCAAATCCAAATGTTGCGATCGCTCCCCGGTTTGGAAAACTGCGCTATGCTGCGTCCTGCCTATGCGGTGGAATACGACTATCTGCCTGCGACCCAGTGCTATCCCACGCTGATGACCAAAAAAGTCGAGGGGCTGTTTTGTGCGGGACAGGTGAACGGCACGACCGGGTATGAGGAAGCCGCGGCCCAGGGGCTTGTGGCAGGCATTAACGCGGCTCGCTTTTGTCGCAGCGAAGCCATGCTGATCTTCCCGCGTGAGCAAAGCTACCTTGGCACGCTGATTGACGATTTGTGTACCAAAGATCTGCGGGAGCCGTATCGAATGCTGACCTCGCGCTCGGAGTATCGGCTGTTGCTGCGATCGGACAATGCCGATCAGCGCCTCACCCCTCTGGGCCGAGAAATTGGGCTGATCGACGATCGCCGCTGGGACTTGTTCACCCGCAAGCAGGCGCAAATCACTGCCGAAAAAGAGCGGCTGCACACTACCCGCATCAAGGAACACGATGATCTGGGCCAGCAAATCTATGCCGATACGCAGCAAGCCATTAAAGGCTCCATCACGCTGGCGGATCTATTGCGCCGACCCGGTTTTCACTATGGGGATTTGGAGCGCTACGGCTTGGACAATCCCGACCTCAGTCGTGCTGAAAGGGAAGGCGCGGAGATTGACATTAAATATTCTGGCTATTTGCAGCGGCAGCAAAACCAGATCGACCAGATTGTTCGGCAGGCAAACCGCCCCCTGCCGCCCGATTTGGACTATTACAGCATCGACACGCTTTCCAAAGAATCTCGCGAAAAGCTGTCGCAGGTGCGCCCGCTGACGATTGGGCAGGCAGCGCGGATTGGCGGCGTGAATCCGGCTGATGTGAACGCGCTGCTGCTGTATCTGGAACTGCGATCGCGCCGAGTGGAGGCGGTGGGATGAGGAAAGAGGGAAGAGGGAAGAGCGAAGAGGGCTTGACCTTGGCTTGCTGCCTTCTCCTCGTCGGGTCATTCCAACACCCTGTCACGCAGCGTTCTTGTTAATGTGTCACGGAATCTATGCAGGCTGTTAAGACCATCAAGTTTCTCAAGGAGCCGACTTCGACGGCGTGGGTTGAGCAGGCGATCGCCCATCTCGACACCATCCTGCTCGATCATTCCCACTGCGAGCGCAAGGCGGCGGGTGTGGCGTTGAACCTGATGTTTCGCTATCCCTCCAGCGCCAAACTGGTGCGGAGCCTGACGGCGATCGCCCAGGAAGAGTTGGAGCATTTCGAGCAGGTGAACCAGTGGCTCGATCGGCGCGGCGTGGCCCTGGCCCCGCTGTCGGCTCCCCCCTACGGCGCGGGACTGTCCAGCCAGATTCGCCGCCAAGAGCCACACCGAATGCTGGATTCGCTGCTGGTGTCTGCGCTGATCGAGGCTCGCAGCCACGAGCGGCTGGGGCTATTGGCACAACACTGCCCCGATGCAGAACTGGCGCAGTTTTATCGCGGGCTGATGGCTTCGGAGGCGCGGCACTATGGCGCGTATTGGACGCTGGCGGCGACCTACTTTGACCCAGACACCGTGAACCGGCGGCTGGCAGAACTGGCAGAAGTCGAAAGTGCGCTGTTGGCAACGCTGCACCCAGAGCCGCGAATCCACAGCTAGGGGATTGCTGGGGAAATGGAGTGGTGGAGTAGCGGGGAGCAACTGGAGACGGCGCGGCTGTGGCTAGAACCTGTGTTGCCGGATGACCGTTTGGCGGTGTTTCAGGAATTTACTGCGGCGATCGCCACCTTTATGTATCCCAAGCCGCCCCAGGAGATCCGCGAAACCGACGAATTCCTTAGCCATGCCCTGCGGCAAAACGCCAGCGGTACAGATCTGCACCTGACCATTCGGCGGCGCGAAACGGCGGAATTTTTGGGGCTGTGCGGCATCACCCAAATCCAAACCCCCACGCCAGAGTTGGGCATCTGGCTGAAGGAGGCGGCCCACGGACAGGGCTATGGGAAAGAGGCGATCGCCCGCCTCAAAGCCTGGGCAGATGAGCATCTGGACTACGAATGCCTGCGCTATCCCGTCGATCGGCGCAACCTCGCCAGCCGCAAGCTTGCCGAACACCTGGGCGGCCGCATCGTGGGCGAGTATACGCAGATGAATCTGAGCGGGCGAATGCTGGAAGTGTTGGAATATCGGATCTATCCCTAAGTAGGACGTGGTATTGCAGGGCAGCGCTGCCCTGCAATACCACCTGTGTCCTAATACCTAATAAAAGTGACTTAGAGCTAATTTATGAAGCAAATCTTAAGAAGCCTGAAACTCTTGGCATGTGTGGCTTTGAGGTCATGTTTGCCCAGGAAAAGCGGTTTCTCGGAAATCCTTGATTAACAAGGCTTTCAGGCTCCTTTACAAATTAGCTCTTAGGACCTACACCGTTGAATGATTTCGCACGGGCGCAGCCCGCGAGAAATCATTCAAACCCCAGAAAACCTATCGCAAGTGCGTAAGTCTTGTGACTATGGCCATAAGAGGTGGGGCTATAAGAGGTGGGATATGTATGCCAAAATTGCAGTGATTCATTCAGGAATCTGATCTCTGCCCCCAGCCCCAGAAGCCCCTAAAAATGCGCGTTCTCTTCCTGCACAACAACTTTCCGGCGCAATACTTGCACCTGTCGCAACTGCTGGCCGCCGACCCTAATAATACGGTCGTCTTTGGCACCAAGCACACCGAAAACGTGCAGCTTGCCGGAGTACACAAGGTCAACTTTGCACCCTCGCGAGAACCAACGCCCAATATCCATCACTACGTCCGCAATTACGAAAGCGCCGTTTTGCACGGGCAGGCAGTGTATCGATTGGCAGAGCAGCTAAAAGCCTCAGGCTTCGTGCCGGATGTGGTCAGCGCCCATTCGGGCTGGGGCGTGGGCATGTTTATCAAAGATGCGTTTCCCGAGGCAGGCTATCTGGCCTATTGTGAATGGTTTGGGCGAGCGCATGGCAGCGATGCCGACTTTGACCCTGCCTTTCCCATGACCCCAGATGATGTGCTGCGGATTCGCGCGGGCAATGCGCCGATGCTGGTGGATCTCTATAGCTGCGATCGCGGCTTGGCTCCAACGCTCTGGCAGCGCGACCAGTTTCCGCCAGAGTTTCACTCCAAAATTTCTGTCCTCCACGATGGCGTAGATACAGACTACTTCTTCCCCGACCCAGCGCAGAAAATGCTGCTCGTTAATGAACGAGGCGAGACGGTTCTAGATCTGTCCGAAGAGGAAGAAATTATCACCTACGTCTCTCGCGGCATGGATGCTTACCGGGGGTTTCCGCAGTTTATCCAGGCCCTGGGGCTGGTGCTGGAACGTCGTCCAAAGGCCCATGTGGTGATCGTCGCCGCCGATCGCATTGCCTACGGCCCTGCCGCCCCCGAAGGCAACAGTTTTAAGGACTACATGCTAAAACAGGTGCCCCTGGATCTGTCGCGGGTGCATTTTGTCGGTAACTTACCTTATGGGCTGTATAAACTCGTGCTGCGAGCATCATCGGTGCATGTTTATCTGACTCGACCCTTTGTGCTGTCGTGGTCCTTTATGGAAGCAATGGCATCGGGCTGTTTGATCGTTGCGTCCGACACGCCACCCGTTCGCGAAATGATGCAAGACGGGGTGAATGGTCTACTGGTCGATTTCTTTGTGATAGAACAAATTGGCGATCGCATTTGTGATGCACTCGAACACGGAAAAGACATGCAGCACATCCGAGACGCTGCACGTCAAACGATCGTCGAACGCTATTCTCAAAGAATTCTGTTACCCAAACATGTGGAATTATTGCAAGAACTGGCCGCAACCTGAAACAGGCAAAGGGATGAGGGCAAGCACAGGTCTGAAGTATAACAAGAAGTACAACAACAACAACAAGCACAACAAACAGTGTCACAAAAAGTGCCATAAAAAGTGCTATAAAAGTGCCAAAAAAAAGCACCCCGGAGGGTGCCTCGGTTTCGCCACAGTTGCTAATCCAAACTTGCCAAACAGAAAAAGTCTAGCGCTACTTGACCCAAGCGCCGCGATACTTCAGACGCAGATCGATGGGCTGGTTGGGAACATTCCGAAACTGGTGCTGACGGACAGGGACACCCCGATACTTGCCAATGACCTCGCCTTCCCACCCTTCAACGGCGTTGTTGGCGGGTTCATAGGTCGCACCACGATAATGAAGTTGCATAGTGACCTCTCAAGACACTCAAAAAGAATTGCTGGTAATCGAATGACCCGATTTGACTAATTCGGTCACCGGAGGGTTGCAGGTTAAACGTCGTAGCGCACTCTCCAACACACGGCTAGCGCTGTTCCAGAGCAGCAAATTAGTGCTGCAAATCAGGTGTTGAATTAATTCTGTATTCATTGTTACCGTTTTTCGAGGTTCTGTCAATGCCGACCCACAGGATAGTCGTAAACCTTAACAATTCAAGCCATTTCTGTCTTGCGGACCCTGCGAACAACCTGATATAGCGAAATGGCGCGAATCGTTTTTGCTCCGTGGAGCAACGATCCGCGTCTCTTTAGAGCCTCTTTAAGGCACGAATATACTTCACGCAGCAATTTCAGCCCTCACCCTAAATCCCTCTCTCACAGCGGGAGAGGGACTTCAACCCCGTATCTAGCTCCCCTTCTCCCAAGTGGGGAGAAAGGGTTGGGGGATGAGGCCAGCAAGTTTGCTGTCTCAAGTCTGTCAGTGCCCTCTTTAAAGGGTAGGCTGCTAGAAGGGTAGGCTGCTAGAAAGGGAGGCTGCTTGAACCGGGTAGTGGCTCAAGCCGGCCGACGACGGTTTGCCAGGGCCCTCGCTGCGTAGTAGTAGAACGTGAACAGCACGCTAGAAAAGAGCTGTCCGCCCCAGTGCCCATGCCAAAACTTGAAGGCGGCATCGCCCCAATAGACCGAGGCGATGGTCAGCAGCATGATGCGCGGTACGTTGAAGATGAGCGCCAGCACAGCACCGATCGCCATCATGCCCAGCACCTTGGGCCAGGTCTGCTTCAGGAATAGCCCCATGATCAGCCCAGCAGCGGCCATGGTGAACGCCATGTTGAATCCATTGCAGCCCCAGTCTACATCCACCGCGCCTTGGGGGAGGGCTACCACCGTGCCATCGGCGATCGCCGGATGCCCAATGACTCGCAGCGCCGTGGCCCCTGCCTGCGCCATAATGCGTTCCAAAAACTCCGGCGGCGTGAGCGCTGTCCAGACCAGTCGCGCCATGACACCGGGTTTTGGGTAGGCTGTGAGGGCCAGCATTCCTACAGCCACCGGATAGCGCCAGAAGAAACTGACCCCCCAGGTGCTACAGGCTATGCCTGCCAGGGCCAGCAGCCAGAGGATAGACTGTGGCCAAATGGCGAATCGACAAAAGGGAAACAGCAGGACGCTGCAACCAATCAGCAGGTGTCCGAGAAACTGATCTTCTTCAGAAGCGTGCATTTGGGCAAGCTGATCGCGCCGCTTCCAAAGCTGCTGCAAGCCCAAAAACACCATCACCGATAGCAGCGGCAAGCCGGCTGATCCCTGGGCTGCCCGGGTGATTAGGCCGGGGAGCCAGGCTGGAAGATAGCACAGACCCACAGTGAGTCCTGCCAGCACCAGCCGCCCGTGCCAGGTTTTGACCGACGCTTTGAGCCAGGGCAGGATGGCATTGTGAACGCTCTGACGAATGCTAGTCCGAAGGCTCTGGAGAATACTAGGGCGCTTCTTTTTACGACTTTTGGTTTGACTCATGGAGTTTTATTCAGCAGCATTTAGCTTCTGCGCGATCGCATTCCGACTCGTCCTAGCCCGATTAGCCCCAGTCCCACAATCACCAAATTACCCACGCTGGCAATGCTGGATTTGGTAATGCCTGTGCGGGCGTTTTGCTTGAGGGAGTCTGCTTGGGCCTGGACTTGGCGGGCGGCCTGCTCAAGCTGCTCTGGGGTGACATTGGGCGGCAACTCCTGATTGCGGCTTTGCTCAATCTGGGTTTGAATTTCGGCGGCGCGAGTGCTGATGTTTTCCACGGTTGCCTGCTGCAAGACCAGCCCATCGCGGATTACCACCAGGCAGCAAATCTGAAAGAATACGCCAACAGCCAGGGCGATGTAGGCCAGCGGCTTGCGCTGCGATCGCTCTTCCCAAAAGCCGTATAGCAGCAGGGCAATGCCAAACAAAAAGACAATGCTGCGATCGCCCAGTTGTTGCAATACGCTAATCCGCCACGCCTCGCCTGCGCCAAACGGCAGAGCGATCGCGCTCATATCCAGCAAAAAGCCCGCTATGCAGGTAAACCCGACGATTCGGCAAAGTCCTTTTGCCACCTGCGGATTGACCATCGACTGACCCGGCACGCTAACCATATGCAGACCACCTAATGTGAAATTGTGAGATTTTGAAACTGTGGAATGAATAATGTAAAACTGCGGAACTGTGAAATCTTGCAGCTTGGAGCGCTACAAGGGTGAATTCACAGATGAATTACGGCCGAATTCACACATGAATTCACGGCTGAATTCACGGCATGGCGATCGAAACGGAAGCGTTTCGACCGGGCGATCGCATTCCACTCCTTCTTTCACTGACAGAAAACAGCCATCCGGGTGATGCCAGCACAACTTCTTCCGTGCTTTGCACAGGCTTTGTAAAGGCTATATATCCAAAAGCGAGCTAAAAGCGAGAAACTGCGTAGATCCTACGACAGGTCGCACGAAAGGCTTCGCTTACTTGACGATCGCCCCAAAGTCGGCCAGCACTCGCGCATGGTTTCGCAATAGCCCCAGCAGGTTGAGCCGATTGCGGCGTACGGCCGGGTCATCCGCCATCACCAGCACACTGTCTTCGCCATCAAAAAAGCGTCTGACCACGGGCGCAGCGTTTGCCAGGGCATCCACCAGCTTTTGGTAATTGCGCTCGGCCTTGGCGGCCTGCGTTTTGGGCACCAGCTGAATCAGCGCGTCGTAAAATGCCTGCTCCGAAGACTTCTCGAACTGCTTCGGGTCGATCAGCGGCTTGGGATCAAGCGCAGCAGTGTCCAGATCGCCCTGCTTAGCCAGCCGCGCCGAGCGATTCACCGTTTCATAAATTGCGTCCAGGGTTTTGTTGTTGCGAATGGACTGGAGGAACAGGGCGCGATCGCGCACATCTAGCACATCCTGCAACGCGCGATCGCCATACTCAGCGTCATTTTCGCCCACCACGGCATTCACCAGGTCGTAGTCAATGCCTTGGTCTTCCTGAAGCAGCGTGCGAATCCGCGTCAGGAAAAAGTCGCGGAGTTGATGATGCAGCGCGGTGGCATCCTTGACCGTGCCCGTAGGATAGTCGGCAATTACGTTCTGGAGCACCTGATCCAGATTCAGCGGCAGGTTTGCGCCCCAGGCAATGTTGACAATGGCGTTGGCGGCGCGGCGCAGGGCAAAGGGGTCTGAAGAGCCGCTGGGAATCATGCCCAGGCTGAAAATCCCCACCAGCGTATCGATCCGATCGGCCAAGCCCACCACTTGCCCCGTCTGGGTTTGGGGTAGCGAGTCCGATGCGCCTTTGGGCAGGTAATGTTCGGCGATCGCCAGCGCGACGGCCTCCGGTTCCCCACTGGCGCGGGCATACTTTTCGCCCATCACGCCCTGGAGCTCTGGAAACTCGCCTACCATCTGCGTCACCAAGTCTGCCTTGCACAGCAGCGCCGCCCGCAGGACGTGGGTTTTCGCCGTACCCGTGATCCGAAGCTGGTCGCACAGTTGCTCGGCAATGCTAACGAGGCGATCGCTCTTGGCCCGCATTGACCCCAAGGCTTCCTGAAAGGTGACGGTTTCTAGCTTGGGCAAATAGCTCTCTAGCGGCTGCTTGCGATCGCTCTCAAAAAAGTAGCGCCCGTCCGACAGCCGCGCCCGAATCACGCGCCCATTGCCCTCGGCGATGATGTCTGACTTGGCCGGGTCGCCGTTGGAAATGGTGATGAAATAGGGCAGCAGATCTGGAGAATTTTCCGACTTTCGCACCGGAAAATAGCGCTGGTGGCTCTCCATCTCCATCACCAGTACCTCGGCGGGCACCTCCAGAAACTCTGGGTCAAACTGCCCGACGACGGCGGTGGGATACTCCACCAAATCCACCACTTCATCCAGCAGGCTGGGGTTAACGGCAGCAACCCCGCCGACCCGCTTGGCTGCCGCCACGGTTTGCTCTTGAATCACCTGACGACGCTCGGCCGGGTCTACTTCGATGAATGCCTTCCGCAGCGTGGTGACGTAGAGCGAGGCGCTTGGAATCTTGACGGGTTCGGGGTGCAAGATGCGGTGTCCTTTGGAGAGGCGATCGCTCGTCACCGTTTCTCCCCCATTCACCAGCGTCAGCGGCAGCACGACCTCATCCCACAGCGCCACCAGCCAGCGAATCGGCCGCGAAAACCGCTGGTCGCCATCTCCCCAGCGCATAAACCGCTTGCCCTCTAGTTTGAAAATCCAGTCGGGAATGAGTTCTGTCAGCACGTCAGTCGTGGGGCGACCGGGAATCGTCTGCTGCACGAAGATAAACTCGCCCTTGTCGGTTTTGCGAATCTCGAAATCTGCGACCGACACGCCGCGCGATCGCGCAAAGCCTTCGGCGGCCTTGGTCGGCTGCCCGTCCTTAAACGCCGCCTGCACCGACGGGCCCTTGGCCTCTTCCACACGGTCGGGCTGGCGCTCTGGCAAGCCCTCGATCACCACTGCCAGGCGACGCGGCGTGCCGTAGACGTTCACCGCTGAGGGCTTGAGAAAATGCTCACTGAGGCTGGCGGGAATTTTCGTCTGCCACTGGGCGATCGCGCTTGCCACAAACCCTGCGGGCAGTTCTTCTGTCCCCACTTCCAATAAAAACGTCGCCATAGATGCGATTCTCCAAACCCGGCGGCTCCGTGCGCCTTGCTAGTCCTAACGGTTCTCAACTTCAACAGTGTATCGCAGGGACGGGGACGGAACGTATCGATGTCTCCTTGAGCGCTACAGGCGCAGGGGCAAAAACGTCTTAACATTTTCAACATTTTGCCAGCGCGGTAGGCCATACCCACGCTTCTGAGTCGTGCTGAGAATTAAAACTGCTGGAAGCCCTGTAGACAAACGACTGGCAATCCAAAATCCAAAATCCAAAATCCAAAATCAACATACCGAGCGTCGGCGGTTTATAATAGCCGCATGGACGACTCGACTTTCCCGACGCTGTATTGCCCCTTGGCGGCGACCGACCAGCTTTGCTATATTCACATTCCCAAAACGGCGGGTTCCACCCTAACGGCGATCGCCGATGCCCAGTTCGACGTGCGCCAGATCGCGCCGGGGCCGTATCAGCTACCCGCGCTCGATCCGGCGGCTGAGGGGCGATCGCCCACCGAATTGCGGCAGTTGCTAACGCGCTATCGCTTCATCCGGGGACACTTCAGCCACAACTTGATTCGGCAATTTCTGACGCGCCCGGTCTACATCACCGTGCTACGCGACCCGGTGGATCGGGTGATTTCGCTGTATGAATTTTTTCGGCGGGCGGCCCAGCGCGGCACTGCGGAAACGCCGGAATACGAAGTGCTGATGCGGGCGGCGGCGGAACATGACCTGTTGGGCTTTGTGCTGCATCCCGACCCCATTGTGCAGCAGCGGACGAGCAATTTTCAGACGCGGCAGTTGGCGATTTGGGAGGGGGATGAGGCGGCGCTGTCGGCGGACGATTCCCAAAAGGATTACTTGGCGAATCGCCTCCAGTCGGCCTGCGCCAGTGTCGATCGCTTTGCCTGGGTGGGGCTGATGGAGCAGTTTCACGCCTCGGTGCAGCTTTTGAACTACCGATTTGGCTGGTATCCAGCGGCGGAATATCAAAACCTGCGCGTGGTAACGCATCGGTCGCGGCGGGAAGGTCTGTCGCCAGCGGTGATCGAGGCGATCGCCCAGCACAACGCCCTCGACCAAGCGCTATACGACCACGCCAAGGCCCGCTTTGCTGTCCAATATCAGCAGATGCTTGAGGCGCTACACCAGCACGAGAACTTGCAAGATGCCAGCAACCCCCCTGCGGTGCAGGTCGCGCTCCAGCAGCACTACGCCCGCCACTATGCGGCGACGCACCCGCCGGAGCAGTTTCCCGAAGTCTCCCGCAAGCGGTTCGTTTACGACTTTCGACAGCCGCTCTCTGGCGAGGGCTGGCATCGGCGCAACGGTCGCTTTAACGGCATTTCGCCGCAGGATGCCACCCGCTGGTCGGGCCCGGGGCCAGTGTCGGTGCTGGATTTGCCGCTGGTGGGGCCGCTGGCGGGCAATGCTGATGTGCGGCTGACGCTGGAAATCGAGCAGGCAATCGCCCCCGATATTCTCGACAGCCTAGAGCTGACGGTGAACCAGCACCCGGTTTCGCTGCATGTTCAATCGCGCCAGGGCGGCGGCGTGCTGACGGGCACTATTCCGGCGATTCGCGAAGCGATCCCTGCGGGAATCGCCCTCCGCAGCCCCCAGCCCTTCGCCCGCTTCACCTTTCGCCTCAGCCACACGCTGCCGCTGAATGCAAACAATCCCGCATCAGAAGATGATCGGCTCGTTGGCTTTGCCCTGCGACGGTTAACGCTAGAAGCTGTTCGCCGCTGGTGGATTTGGGCATGAAGCCTCAAGATTAATTTTGGAAATTTTGGATTTTGGATTGCCTATTCAGCGTCTGTGGGTCTTCCAGCCATCTTAAATATGTAGCTATGCGTAGCTCTGCTTGAGGGACAGGGTTTTGGGTGATGCAAAAAGCCTCCTACTCCCAGTCTCCAGCGGGATCGCCCTCCTCTTCCGCCATGACCTTGAGGCGAATGCGGCGGGAAGTGCCGCTGTCCGGGTCGCCCAGTTGCAGTTCCAAAATTTCGCCGGAGAGCGGAGTTAGATACGCCAGGAGCGATCGCAAGTTTGGGGTGCTGCTGCCGCTGTCGAGGTAGACCCGCTCTGACAGGCTGACGATGCGCCGCCAGGTGGTGTAAAGTTTGGCGATCGCCTGTTCGAGTTGGGCTGCCTGGTTTACGAGGTCGGCGGTGCTGTTCAGGCAGCCGATTCGCATCGCTTCTTCTAGGGCGCTTTCCAGATCCAGCCCGTCGCGGTTGAGCGTCTGCACCTGGGTTGCGGCGTTGAGGTATTTTGCCAAAAAGCGGGCCTCGGCGGTGACCTGCTTCACGGTGTCGATGTCGGGATTTTCCGCCACTTCGTCTCGCAGGTGAACCTGGTGCGCTTCGGGCAGTTTTTCCATTTCGCGCACCAGCGGAGCCAGATAGCGTGTGGGCAGGGTGTGGTCGGCGGCTTTTTCCTTCACCTCGATGGGCAGCAGGTCGGAGGTGACGGCAGTCCACTCGTCCGCCAGTTGCCGCACCTCTCGCCGCGTGATGCGATCGCCCCGATGGGCGGCCTCGCTCACCATCTGCTGCACTTCCGGCGCGGCCTGGGCCGTTTCGATGAAGGCGCGTTTGCTAAACTGGCTCACGTCTTGCGGCTCCAGCAGGCCCTCTTGCAGCAGCAGGTCAGCACTGTCGGCCAGCTCCATCAGGTTATAGGCATGGCTTTTGCTGATTTCTCGATCTGCCAGCCAGCGCAAGAAGCCAGCGCCGCCTGCGTTGCCAACGCGCTTTTCGCGATCGCGCACAGTTTTCAAGATGCGCCCGCGCCAGATGTCGGTCTGCAAATCGAAGCGATCGCACACCTGCCACGCCGCCTCGATCTGCTGCTGAAACTCGTAGTCGGAAATCTGCTCATCCTCTGGGTCGGGAAGCTGAAAGGTCAGATCAACCTCAGGGGTGGTGGATGTGAGATCAGAAATATAGGGTGCGGCAACCATATCTAGCGTTTGGCAGGAGCAGTTTGGAGGGGCTGGATTATTATGGCAGGTTTCCCGCAACTTTTCAGAAGACTCGCCAAAAGCTTTGTCTAGCCCACGGCCGTCAGTGCGGCCAGCAGCGCTCTCAGCAGCGAGGCCATCAGCAGCAAAATACCGCCTACGATAGCGACCACGGCGATCGCAATCAGGGCCACCGTTTGGCGATCGGCAGCCTCACTCTGGGCGGGGTTGGCCAGGTGTGCCTCCAGCAGGGCCAGGTTGCGGGCGTTGCTTTTCCACACCGCATCAAAAAAATCGCCCATCCCCGGCAGCAGCCCCAAAATACTGTCTAGGGCGAGGTTTCCCACCATACGGAATAGCGTTTCCGTCGGCAGGCGAAACCGCAGACACTCCAGCACTAGATAGGCCGACAAAAATAGCCCCACCACGTCGCCGCCCCCCGGAATCAGTCCCATGATCGGGTCTAGCCCGATGCGATAAGGCGTACCCGGAATCGGGATGGCATCGTCCAGCAGGTAGGCCAGCGTGCGAATGCGCTGGAGGGCGCTGGCATCGGCAAGGGCGCGAGAGTCTCGCTGGCGTGACATAGGGAACTCGGGTTAAAAGGCGCGATCGCCCCGGAAGGGACTATCTCAAACAAGTTGGGCGGGCATGGGCACTAGGGGCGATCGCTGGGGAGGACTAGCGTGGGGACTATTATGGCAAGACCTCTGGTGACGATGATATAGCCGGGAAATGAGTCGTCTGGGGTGTAGAAGTTACTATGCAGCAGTCAATGCAGCAGTCACTATGCCAAAGTCACTGTGAAATAAGGAGTGCATCCCACTTTTGTAACCCTCATCCTAAATCTCTCTCCCAGAACGGGAGAGGGACTTTGAATCCGGCTCCCCTTCTCCCGTTTTGGGAGAAGGGGTTGGGGGATGAGGGCGAATTTGCATAACTGAGATGCGCCCTGCAAAAGTCACTATACAGAAGTCACTTTGTAAAAGTCGCCCTACTGTTCTTGAAGTCTATCTCTAATGCACTGCGGTTGAGGCCCATGATCATGCGTCCTATTCAAGCAATTTTCGGCAGTTTGGCGATCGCCACGATGCTCTCGGTGGGCTGCTCCTCTGTGCAGCCACAAGCCTCGGTTAGCCCAACGTCTGGGGTTGCCCCGTCGGCCCCGGTTCCCCAGACTGAACCTCAGACCGATGCAGGGGATGGATCAAGGGTCACGTCTCCCAGTCCTGCACCAAAGCCGCCTACCCCTGTTGCCCAGTCCCTTGGCACCCCCCTGCCCATTGAGCAAATGGCGATCGCAGGCATTCCGCTCCAGGCTCCAGAGTCAGCCGTCCGACAGCGGTTTGGGGAACCCCTGAGCCAGGTGGATGAAGACTGGGCCTGCTGCGGCATGGTGCGAACCCTGGGCTATGCTCCGGATACCACGATCAAGCTGCTAGAAAGCCTGGACGGCAGCACGTTTGAGGTTTTTTCTTTTAGAACACGCAATCCCGACTTGGCAACGCGGGCCGGCATTCGCGTCGGCGACTCGCACCAAACCCTGCTTCAGACCTATGGCCCGCCAGCCGGCATCCGCGAAGAAGAGGGCTACACCCTGCTGTTCTACGGTGTACCCGATGAGTATGCAGCAGCGCTGTGGTTCAAGCTAGAGGGCGATTTGCAGAGCGATCCTTCCAGGAATCGCATTGTCGAAATCGGCTACGACGCTCAATTGACTTAGACGTAGTAGGCAGCGCGAAGACAGTGCGAAAGGAGCGTCAGTCGCATCCTAATCCCAAATCCCCGGCGGCGGAAAGGGGGAAAATCGAGAGAAGGCTTACGCGAAAACCCCGTCGAAATTTGATACCTTAGTACTATAGAGTTTCTCGTAATTGCCATGCAGAAACGGGTTTGACGCTGCCCACTTCTTGATCGACAGGCTCCACATCTAGAGTTTCCGTTACAAGAATTGCGCTTCAAAATCCAGGGATGGTGTTAATCTGATGCTCAGCCCTGTTTGCGGTTTGAGTTATGTCCTTTGTCGGTCTGCATATTCACAGCGACTATAGCCTGCTAGACGGCGCGAGTCAGCTTGACCAGCTCATCGACCGGGCGATCGAGCTTGGAATGCCAGCGATCGCCATTACGGATCACGGCGTGATGTACGGCGCGATCGAGATCCTCAAGGTGTGCAAAAAGCGCGACAACGCCGTCAAGCCCATCATCGGCAACGAGATGTATGTGATCAACGGCGACATCACCAAGCAGGAGCGTCGCCCCCGCTATCACCAGGTTGTTCTTGCCAAAAACACGCAGGGCTACAAGAATCTCGTCAAGCTGACCACCATTTCTCACCTCCAGGGTGTGCAGGGGAAGGGCATTTTTTCGCGCCCCTGTGTCAACAAAGAACTGCTGGAGCAGTATAAAGACGGGCTGATTGTCACCAGCGCCTGTCTCGGCGGCGAAGTGCCCCAGGCGATTATGCAGGACCGCCCGGATGTGGCGCGGCGCGTTGCCCAGTGGTACAAGGACGTGTTCGGTGACGATTACTATCTGGAAATTCAAGACCACGGGCTGCAAGAAGAGCGCATCGTTAACCCCGAAATCGTCCGCATTGCCCGCGAGCTAGACATCAAGCTGGTCTGCACCAACGATTCGCACTATATCTCCTGCTACGACGTGGAAGCCCACGACGCGCTGCTCTGCATCCAAACGGGCAAATCCATCGTGGAAGAGAAGCGGCTGCGCTACACGGGCACGGAGTATTTGAAATCCGCCGATGAGATGCGGCTTTTGTTCCGCGATCACCTACCGCCGGATGTGGTGGAAGAGGCGATCGCCCATACGCTAGAAGTCGCCGAAAAGGTCGAAGGCTACAAAATTCTGGGTGAACCGCGCATTCCTAACTACCCTGTGCCCGACGGCTACACGCCTGCCACTTACCTCGAAGAAACCTCCCGATCTGGGCTAGCCAAGCGCCTTAAAGTCGCCACCTACCGTGAAGTTCCCCCAGACTATCAGGAGCGGCTGGAATACGAGCTGCAAATGATGCACCAGATGGGCTTCGACGGCTACTTTCTGGTGGTGTGGGACTACATCAAGTTTGCGCGAGATCATGGCATTCCCGTGGGCCCAGGGCGCGGGTCGGCGGCGGGGTCGCTGGTGGCCTACTCGCTGGGCATCACTAATATCAATCCGGTGCATCACGGCTTGCTGTTCGAGCGGTTCCTGAACCCTGAGCGCAAGTCCATGCCCGATATCGACACAGACTTCTGCATCGAACGTCGGGGCGAGGTGATTCAGTACGTCACCGAAAAGTATGGCACCGATCGCGTCGCGCAGATCATCACCTACAACCGCATGACCTCCAAAGCCGTCCTAAAGGATGTGGCGCGGGTGCTGGATATTCCCTATGGGGAATCCGACAAGATGGCGAAGATGATTCCCGTCGTGCGCGGCAAGCCCACCAAGCTCAAGGTCATGATTTCCGACGAAACGCCCACGCCGGAATTCAAGGAAAAATACGATAGCGATGCCGTTGTGCCTGGCAGCGATCCGCCCGTCACCTACCGCCGCTGGATTGACATGGCCATGCGGATCGAGGGCACCAACAAATCAACCGGCGTTCATGCGGCGGGCGTGGTGATTTCGGCAGAACCGCTGGACGAAGTGGTGCCGCTGGAACGCAGCAAGGAAGGCGGCGTGACGACGCAATACCCAATGGAAGACATCGAACTGCTGGGTCTGCTGAAGATGGACTTCCTGGGCCTAAAGAACCTGACGATGATTCAGAAAGCGGTGGATCTCATCAGCAAGACCCACGGCATTCAGGTTGATTTGGACAATTTGCCGATGGAAGATCCGGCCACCTATCAACTGCTGGCGCGGGGCGAACTGGAGGGCATCTTCCAGCTAGAATCCTCCGGGATGCGGCAGATTGTGCGCGATCTGAAGCCGTCGGGACTGGAGGATATTTCCTCGGTGCTGGCGCTGTATCGTCCCGGGCCGCTGGATGCGGGGCTAATTCCCAAGTTCATCAACCGCAAGCACGGTCGCGAACGGATCGAATATGAACACGAGCTGCTCACCACCATTCTGAATGAGACTTACGGCATCATGGTCTACCAGGAGCAGATCATGAAAATTGCCCAGGACATGGGGGGCTATTCGCTGGGGCAAGCCGACCTGCTGCGGCGGGCGATGGGCAAAAAGAAAAAAGAGGAGATGGAGAAGCATCAGAGCATCTTCACCGAAGGTGCAGAAAAGAACGGCGTGCCCAAGAAGGTGGCGGCGGATCTGTTTGACCAGATGGTGAAGTTTGCGGAGTATTGTCTGAGCTATGACACGAAGATTTTGACTGTGGAATATGGGGCGATCGCCATTGGCGAAGTTGTAGAACGCCAGCTTCCCTGCACTGTGTTCAGCGTCGATGCCAACGGGTTTGTTTACACGCAGGCGATCGCCCAGTGGCACCAGCGCGGGCTGCAAGAGGTCTTTGAATACACCCTGGAAGACGGTTCCACCCTCCGCGCTACCCCCGATCACAAGTTCATGACGGAAGATGGCGAAATGCGCCCCATTGACGAGATCTTCGAGAAAAACCTGGCGCTAAAACGAGTTGCCGTCCCTGTGCCTGCTGGTTCGAGAGTTTGAGCAATGATCTCCCCAAGCCTTTACCCTGGTGAGTCCTGAAATGGTTAGCACTGCTCCCCAATTTTCAATTCCTCGGTCTGCCCTGGCCGGAGAGCGGCGGGTCACGATTCATCAGCTTAGCTGGCAGGGCTATCAGCAGATTCAGCAGACGTTGGGAGAACGGCGATCGCCCCGCCTCGCCTACGACCAAGGCACGCTAGAGCTAACCATGCCCCTGGAAGAACACGAAAGTTTTGCAGAATGGATTGGGCTATTGATTCGGATTTTGGTGGAAGAGTTTGGGTTAAAAATGAAGTCCATCGGTTCTACAACGCTGGAGTATCCGAATCGGGAGCGCAGCGTTGAACCGGATAACGCTTACTATATTCAAAATCAGGCGAAGGTGAGCGGGCGACGCATTAATTTTGAGCAAGATCCCCCGCCTGATTTAGTCGTGGAAATCGACATTACGCACACGGATATTGATAAAAACCGCCTCTATGCCAGCATCGGGGTTCCGGAGTTTTGGCGCTTTAACGGCACCGCCCTAAGCATCTACCAACTGCAATCTCAAGCCTATGTTGAAGTAGAACATAGCCCGACGTTTCCTAAAGTACCCAAAGACAAGTTCTATGAGTTTTTGCAGCAGGCCAGCCGCGATGAAGTAGAGGCAAGTCGCGCACTGCGGGCGTGGGTTCGTCAGTTGCAGTCAGGCGATGTTTAGGGAGTAATCGAGATTGGGATAGGCATGAATCGGTAGTAAAGATTGGATTTTTAAGTTGGGTTTCACGGTAGGTTTCACCGCAGGTTTTACGGTAGGTTTCACAGACGGAAGGGGAAGGGGCGATCGCCAAAATGGTTAAAATTATCAGCCGCAAGTCATTAGGCACCCAATGGGTTTACGATATCGGTGTTGAGCGCGATCACAATTTTGTGCTGGAAAACAGTCTGATTGCCTCCAATTGTTTTAATAAATCCCACTCTACAGCCTACGGCTACGTCACGTTTCAAACGGCGTACCTAAAAGCCAATTACCCCGTGGAATATATGGCGGCGCTGCTGACGGCCAACAGCGACGACCAGGACAAAGTGCAGAAATATATTTCCTCCTGCACGATGATGGGCATCACCGTGGAGCCGCCAGACATCAACCGATCGGGCGTGGATTTTACGCCGCTGGAGCGCAGCATTTTGTTCGGGCTGTCGGCGGTGCGAAACGTGGGTGCAGGCGCGATCGAGAATATTTTGCAGGCGCGAGAGGCCGATGGCCCCTTCAAGTCTCTGGGCGATCTGTGTAGCCGCATCGACCCGCGCACGGTGAACCGGCGAGCGCTGGAGGCACTGATCCAGTGTGGAGCAATGGACTGCATCGAGACGAATCGGCGGCAGTTGATGAATGATCTGGATTTGGTGCTGGAGTGGGCGCAGTCGCGGGCGAAGGATCGGGCAATTGGGCAGGGGAACCTGTTTGATATGCTGGGCAGCATCAGCGAAGCGCCGGGGAGCTTCGAGTCTGCGCCTAAGGCTCCCGCCGTAGAGGACTTTCCGCAGCAGGAGCGGCTAAAGCTGGAAAAGGAACTGCTGGGCTTCTATGTGTCGGATCATCCCCTGAAAAATATTCGAGAAGCCGCCAGAATCCTAGCGCCGATTAACCTGAGTAGCCTGGAAGAGCAGCCGGAGGGCAGCAGCATTAGCGCGATCGCCATGCTGACGGGGGTCAAGCCCGTGGTAACCAAGAAGGGCGATCGCATGGCCATCATCCAGCTTGAAGACCTGACGGGGCACTCCGAAGCCGTCGTCTTTCCGCGCACCTATGAGCGCATCGGCAGTCTCATCGTGCAGGAGGCGCGGCTGATGATCTGGGGCAAGGTGGACAAGCGCGACGAGCGCAGCCAACTGATTGTCGAGGATGCCGAACCCGTGGAGGACGTGCAGTTGGTGATGGTAGAGCTAGACGCACAGATTGCAGGCGACATTGTGCAGCAAAACACCCTGCGCGAGGTCATTCTCAAAAACCGGGGCGACGAAGACCAGTGCAAAACGCCCGTCGTGGCGATCGTCGCTGGGGCGCATCGTCGGGAGCTGGTGCGTCTGGGCAATCAGTTCCGCGTGCAGGATTATCAGGCCGCTGTAACCGCGCTGAACCGAGCCGGATTCCGCGCCCGATCGACCGCGTTGACCAGTGCTTCTTGAGAAACGAACGCACTTGGTCAGAAGAAAACCTTTACCACTTGTCCCTGAATCTCTTGGCCCAGCCAGGGCGTATTGGCAGAGCAGGAATGAAGCGTTTGGTGGGTGACTTTCCACAGCGGGCGCGGGTCGAAGAGCGTCAGGGGGGTAGGCGTGTCAGGGGCGCTTTGCGAATCGATCCCGATGGGAATTGCCCTCAACTCCTCTCCCAGACACCGCAGCGGATTTGTACTCAGTGCCTGCCACAGCGTCAGTGCGGGCAACTGTCCTGGCTCCACCAACTGCTGCCAGAGCAAGGGCAGCGCCAGTTCCAGCCCAATCGCCCCCGGCGGCGCTTCGGCAAAGGGGACGGTTTTTTCTTCGTAAGTATAGGGGCTGTGGTCAATGGCGATCGCCTCGATGATCCCATCGCGCACTGCCTGGATCAGCGCCGCCTGATCTGCGGGTGTGCCCAGGGGGGGTTCCAGCCGCAGATGGGGGTCGTAGCCGCCCACGGACTGGGTATTCAGCAGCAGGTGATGCCAGGTGGTGCTGGCGGTAATCGGTAAACCACTGGCCTTGGCCTGGGCAATTAGCTCCACGCTGCGAGCCGTGGAGACGCGCATCAGGTGAACAGGTGTGCCGATCTGGGCGACGCATTCTAGCAGGGCCGCGAGGGGAGCAGTTTCGGCGATCGCAGGCGCACCGGGTAGCCCAAACCGAATCGCGTCTGGGCCGTCGCGCATCACGCCGTTGCCCCGCAAGGTTTCGTCGCAGCACCAGAGGGCAATCGGCCGGTGCAGCGCCTGGGCATATTCGAGCGATCGCCGCAAAAGTCCCCACTGGCGGATGGGTCGCCCGTCGGCAAAGCCCGCAATGTCCGTTTGCGCCAGTTCGCCCAGTTCTGCCATCTGCTCACCTTTGGCATCCAGCGTCAGAGCAGCCCAGGGTTGCAGGCGAGGCAGTCCGGCTGGCGTGTGCTGCCCTATCCACTCTACGTCAGCAGGCGTGGCAATCGCCGGATCGGTGTCGGGCAGCAGCAGCACCCGCCCAAAGCCGCCCGCCCGCGCCGCCCGGTGCAGCGAGGCCAGCGTTTCCCGCGATTCGTAACCCGGTTCCCCAGAATGGCTGTAGAGATCCACCAGCGCCGGCCCCAGCACCAGCCCCGAAGCATCCGTCTCTGTCACGTCAGCGCTGGGCGGCTCCACATCGTCGGCAATTCCCCGAGGGATTGCTTCGCGAATCACCCGCACGCTGTCCGACTCGATCCACACATCCACCACCCGATCCGTTTCTGCCACGGGATCGAGCAGCCTGACCTGGCGGAACAGTTCACTCGCCATAGCCCCTCTACAGCGCTCCAGCGGCCGTCTTGTCTAGCACGCCGCTGCCCAAGTGGGTGGTAATGTTGAGCGATTGCAGCATGGGGCGGTTTTCCGGGCCGCGGGGATAGTCGATCACCGTGACTGCGCCGTTGCCCTGCTTAAACACCCAGAACTTTTCCGGGCCCCAGCCCATCAGGCCACTGAGGATGGCTTTGTTGACCGCATCGTGGGCAACCACGAGGACTGTCAGGGGGCGATTCTCATAGGGATCGCTTTGCGAATCGCCCGTTGAACTGGCCACGATCTCGTTCCAGGCGGCGATCGCCCGCTCCCACACCTGCTGCAAGTTCTCTCCGGCGGGCATCTGCACCGTTTCCGGGGTCACCTTCCAGGCGGCCAGTTCATCGGCATAGACCTCTTGAATTTCCTCCTCCAGCTTGCCTTCCCACAGTCCGTGGCTGATTTCCTTGAGGCGATCGTCTGTCTCCAAGGAAACATCGGGATGAAATTGCAGAATCAGTTCCGCTGTTTCCTTGGGGCGCAGCATGGGGCTAGTGATGGCGCGATCGATGGGGATATCTTTCAAAAAGAAAGCAGCTTTTTCGCCCTGGATGCGCCCATTTTCATTCAGCGGCACGTCAATTTGACCCTGAAAGCGCTTTTCGCGGTTCCAATCTGTCTCGCCGTGGCGCACCAGCAGCATTCGCGGGCCGCGATGGTTGCCGCGCACGTCCGGCAGGGGCTTGCCCAGGTGATCCACTAGATTCACCGATTCCAACTGCACGGGTTTGCCAAAACCGCCTGCAAAGTTCAGCACGCTGATGGCGCAGTTGGCTTGATTCAGCGCGTGATAGTCCGCCGGCCCCAGCCCGACAGCCGTGCCAATTAGCGCCCGGTTGATGCCGCTATGGGCGACCAGCAAAATTGTCTCCCCCGCGTGCTGCGGCAGCGTGTCGCGCCAAAACTGCTCTGCCTGACGGTACAAATCCACCACCGGGAAAAATTCCTGCTCCCCTTCTGGGGTCGTCAGTCGCATCTTCAGCTTTTCTGGTTCCTGTTGCCAGTGGCAATAGGACTCTGGAAACCGCTCCTTCACCTCGTCAAAGGGCAGCCCTTCCCACTCCACCATGTTGATTTCCTTGAGGTCGTCCCGCAGTTGCAGGGCTGGTGGGTTCTCAAGCTGGGCAGTGAGAATTTCGGCTGTTTCCCGCGCCCGCTGGAGCGGACTGGCGTAGATCGCGGCAAAGGGCAGCCCGCGCAATGCCAGCCCCGTCAGCCGGGCCGCCTCCCGCCCTTCGTCCGTCAGCGTAGACTCGTCAAAATGCCCCTGGATGCGGCGCAGGGTGTTGTAGGTGCTGATGCCGTGGCGCACCAGGATGACGCGAGTAGCCAGGGCCGTGTCCTCCGTGTATGAAAGGGGTGTACAGGGTGCAGAGGGTTGCTTTCAAATAGAAGCATTCTACCCCGTTCGTTCTCCGAATCTGGGGGGAATCTGGGACGAATTTGGGGAGAATCTGGGGGCTATCTGGGGAAAATCTGGGGGCTATCTAGGGAGAATCTGGGGGCTATCTGGGGGCGATCGCCCTGCATCACACCCCATCCTGCCACACTTGCCGCTGTCACTCGATAATCTGATGCTCTATCGAGCGGTGGAATTCACCCGGTCATCACTGCTGCAACGGGGGAACAGTGAGATAATGCCGGGGTAACCCTGTGCTATGGCTGAACGTTCGTCACTCAAAACGTTCGTCACTCAATCTGTCACTCAAAGCAGCAGGGTTTAGTCCCGTTGCCCGTGTTCTATTCCCAACCTCAAATCCCGCAGTAAATCCTCCCGTAAATTCCCCAGTAAATTTCCCAAGGTTCATCGTCTGTTAACCCGGCGCATAGCCCCAATCCCCCTTATTTCTTCTCTGAATCTCTAACCCCTCTCCCCAAAAGGCATGACCCTCAAACGACTGATTCTCAGCGTGTTGACGCTGTTTGTGGCAATTTTGGTCGGCGGTTCGCTCTGGAGTAGTTTTCAAGAGCCGCAAATTACGAACCGTTTGCAGCTTTATCAGACCAACTTGCTGCTGCACGCCACGGCAGCGACCGAGATCACGGGAGAGGTAGACGGGGCGGCCTTGCAAAAGGCGCTGCTGGGAGAGTCTCCGCTGAAAACAGCGCTGGAGCAGTATCAAGCTGTCCGGAAGGCGGCAGAGGCCGATCTGGCGAAGCTGGAAAAGCGTCTGGCGACGGTTGATCCGGCGGCGCTAGGAGACTCTGGCCCGCCGCCCGCTGCGTCCTCGCGCCCGATTCCGTCGCGCACGGTCGATTCGCAAGCGACCCGCCTGACCACCGCGCTCCAGCAGCAGCGATCGCTCCTTGATCAGTTGAACTTGAGCATTGGCATTTTGCAGGCTGAGCAGGGCGATCTGACCGCTGCCCAGCAAACCTGGGGGAAACTGGCCGAGAGCGCCGCAGCAGGCAGCCCCGCAGCGGACACCGCCAGAACCTTGACGGGTCTCTGGAACGAGCCGCCCCGAATTGTGCCCGATGCTGAAATGCAGCTTCAGAAAGGGCTAGAAGGCTGGTTTCGCTATACAGCGCTGGATCGACTCTATAGCTTGCAGCAGCGCACTGAGGCGCTGAACGCGCTGCGGGCAGACGAGGCCGCGATCGCCCAGGGAACCCTCCTGAAGCTGGCGCTGGTGGGGACGGTGCCCGTGCTGGGGGCGATCGCCGGAGCGGGGCTACTGGTTTTTCTGGTGGCGCAACGGCTGACGCAGGGCAAACAGTCGATCCTGGCGCTGAATGGCGAGGTTCCCTGGGACGTACCCTGGGATTGGGAAATCATCTGGCAAGTGCTGATTGTCGGCTTTTTTATGGCAGGGCAGGTGGTTGCGCCGCTGATTGTCGGCGTGCTGAGTCCAGTCCTGGCTGCTTTTGGGCCACGGGCAAAGGCGGTCTATGCCTTCACCTATTACCTGCTGATGGCGGGGTCGGGGCTGGCGGTGCTGTACTGGTCGATCCGCAAGTGGATTCCCCTGCCCAAGGACTGGTTTCAATATCGCGGAGCCGATCGCTGGCCCCTGTGGGGGTTGGGCGGCTATCTGGTGGCGCTGCCGCTGATGATTGGCGTGTCGCTGGTGAACCAGCACATCTGGCAGGGGCAGGGCGGCAGCAATCCGCTTTTGCAAATTGTCCTGGAAGAGGGCGATGCGGTGTCGCTGGGGCTATTTTTGTTTACCGCTGCGGTCGCTGCGCCCATTTTTGAGGAGACGCTGTTTCGCGGGTTTCTGCTGCCGTCGCTGACGCGCTACGTGCCTGTGTGGGGGGCGATCGCCCTCAGCAGTCTGCTGTTTGCCGTGGCCCACCTCAGCCTGTCGGAAGTGATTCCGCTGACGACACTGGGAATGGTGCTGGGCGTGGTCTACACGCGATCGCGCAACCTGCTAGCTCCCATTCTGCTGCACAGCCTGTGGAACGCCATTACCATGATTGGGCTATTCGTGCTAGGGAGCGGAGCGCGGCTATAAAGTCAGCTAATCCTTTAGACTTTGCAGCACGACATCCCTCACACACAAGACCTCGCAGCACTACAAACCTCGAAACGCTATGGCCGAATAAACGCTGACGGTGGCTGGAAATTCTCCACAGGCACATCCTTCAGCGCCCGCAGCATAAAGTTTCGCCAAATCGGAGCGACATACCTCCCCCCCGTTGCGCCCTGTCCGACGGGGCTGTAGTTGTCGTTGCCCACCCACACAGCCACCGAAAGCTGAGGCACATAGCCCACAAACCAGATATCTCGTTCCGCAGAGGTCGTGCCCGTCTTGCCTGCCGCCGGGCGGCCAATATCTGCCCCCTGCGCCGTCCCGCGAGTAATCACGCCCTGCATGATGTCGTTCAGGGAGGCGACTGCCCAGGGATCTAGCACCAGTTGCGGGCGGGGAGTGTTGTCCAGCAGCACGCGCCCGGTGCTGTCCGTCACGCGAACGATAAAGGTCGTGTCCGACTGCCAGCCGCCGCTAGCAAAGGTGGCATAGGAACCCGCCATTTCCAGTGGGGTCAAATCCACCGACCCCAAGGGCAGCGACACAACCGGCTCGATGGGACTCTTGATGCCCAGGGTGCGGCAGACTTCGATGACGCGGTTAATCCCCACTTCTTGCCCCAGCTTCACAGCGGGGATATTGCGCGATTGCTCCAGCGCTGCCCGGAAGCTCATGGCTCCATAAAAGCCGCCGCCATAGTTCTGCGGGCGATAGGTGTCGTAGCCGTCAGGATAGCTGACGGGCGTATCCATGACGGTGGATTCTGGCGTGTATTTACCCGAAGCCAGCGCCGCGTAATAGACAAACGGCTTGAAGGCAGACCCCGGCTGGCGCAGCGCCTGAATAGCACGGTTAAACTGGCTGGTCTGATAATCCACGCCGCCGACCATTGCCTTCACGAAATGGGTGCGTGGATCTACCGCCACCAGCGCCATCTGGTCTGCCCGAACGCCCTGGCGACGCAGGCTGCGGTGTCCTTCCCGAACCACCTGTTCGGCCATATTTTGCATATTCAGGTCAATGGTGGTCTGCACTCGCATTCCACCCTTAAGTACGGCATCTCGACCAAACCGCGTCTGGAGTTCTTGCTCCACGGCTTCAGTGATGTAGGGCGATCGGCTAGTGGTGAAAGAGGTAATGTCGCCTAGGATAATTGGCTGCTGCTTGGCGGCGGCAGCTTCCTGGGGCGTAATCCACTTTAGCTCTAGCATCCGGTTCAGCACGATTGCCTGACGACGCTTGGCCAATTGGTAATCCACAAAGGGGCTATATTCTTCTGGAGCCTGGATTAGCCCAGCCATCATGGCAGCCTCTGCCAGGTTAAGCTGCGAAGCGGGCTTGCGGAAATAGCTCTGGGCGGCGGTCTGTGCGCCGTAGTTGTTGTGGCCCCAGTAGACCTGGTTCAGGTACATTTCCAGGATCTGGGGCTTGGTGAAGATTTGCTCTAGACGCAGGGCCAAGACGGCTTCGGCAATTTTGCGACTGAGCGATCGCTCTGGGGTAAGAAACAGGTTCTTAATCAACTGCATCGTCACCGTCGAGCCGCCTTCCACCGTGCGCCCTTCCTCTAGGTTGCTAAGCAGCGCCCGCCCCACGCTGGTGGGGTTAATACCGTGGTGCTGATAGAAATAGCTGTCTTCAATCGCCAGCACGGCCCGCTTCAGGTGCGGCGACACCTCATCCAAGTCCACCACTTCCCGATTGAACTCGTCGTGGATGCTGTCGAGCAGCACCCCCTTCACGTCATACACATAGCTCGTCTCAGCAGGGATATAGTTCCGCAGCACTCGAACATCGGGCAGGTTGCGGAAGCTAATCGCCAGCCCTACCAGCCCCCCCGCGATGACGGAACTGGTCAGCATTGTGGTGCCCAGCAGCGTTCCAGCCGTGACCTTGCCGACCGCCTGCACAAACTTGTAGATGGGGGCAAGATTACTGGTCTGAACATAGCTCTCAACCCGAGGCGCATCGGCAGCATTGGCAGCACGCACCTTGGCAGATGCTTTCTTCTGGGGCTTCTTTTGACGGGCGGTGTTTGACGACACGGCAGGAAAGGGTTGGGGATTCAGACAGAAAGGGTTACAGGACGGAGGGAAAGGGTGAAGTGGGGGTGCGTCACCGCAGGAAATAGACTCGACCTCACTGGCAAAACCAAAGGAATTTGTGAACTTTCAAGCTGAGCAGCAAAAATAGCGATGTGCAGGTGGTAAAGCGAGACGAGTCGTGAAAAAATGAGACTTTGGCTTTTGGAACAATTTGTGCTGAGGGATTCCCCACACACTACATCGAGATGGATCTGGATTCAGAGCATGAGCTAAATGAGCTAGAGAAAAGAAGTCGAGTAACTAACTAAGATAGCGGAGGATCTGCCGATTCGTCATGGCTTCTGTCATAGGTATTGTGACTCAGGTATTGTGACTCGCTAAAGCTGAGCTATATCGAACCGCCACTCTTTCTTATAACTTGAAGTACAGCCTTCAGTAAGTATGGCTGATGATTACATAATTTTCGAGTCTTGCGCGGTTTTCTAAAGATAGGGAGCAGATTTGCTCTACAGGGGGCATCAAAGGCTGCCCGATTGCGCCTATCGCGGTTTTTATAACTGTCAAATTGTTACTGTCAACTCATTCCTCCAGTACCGCTTATCCTATGACTGACTTATCGACTGATTCCTCTTTTCAATGGCTGTATCGGGGCATCAGCGAAATTTTTCCCGATCAGCGGGAGTCTCAGAATGCTGATGAGAACCTGGCGCGGCGGCTAGCGGAGAGCGATCGCCCCTTACGCATTAAGTTTGGCATCGACCCCACGGGCACGGACATTCACCTAGGGCACAGCACAGTCTATCGCAAGCTGCGGGCCTTTCAAGACGCAGGCCACACGGCGATTCTGCTAATCGGCGACTTTACTGCCCGCATCGGCGACCCCACCGGCAAGTCGGACGTTCGCAAGCAGTTGACGGAGGCAGAAGTGGCTCAAAACGCCCAGACCTACCTCGACCAACTCCGGCCGATTCTGGACTTTGACACGCCGGGGCGACTGGAGATCCGCTACAACTCCGAGTGGCTATCGAAGCTAGACCTGGCAAAGATTCTAGAACTGCTGGGCACGATGACCGTGGGGCAAATGCTGGCGAAGGAGGGCTTTGCCGAGCGCTATGAAAAAGAGACTCCGATTTATCTGCATGAGTTTCTCTATCCGCTGATGCAGGGCTACGACTCGGTGGCGCTGGAGGCGGATGTGGAACTGGGCGGCACGGATCAAAAATTTAACCTGGCGGTGGGGCGCGATTTGCAGCGGCACTTTGGGCAGCGGCCACAGTTTGGGCTGCTGATGCCGATCTTGCCGGGGACGGACGGTGTGCAGAAAATGTCCAAATCGCTCAATAACTACGTGGCGCTGCGGGAAGACCCGCTCTCGATGTATTCCAAGCTGGAGAAAATTCCCGACAGCGCCATCCTGCAATATTTTGAGCTACTCACCAGCCTACCGCTGGACTCGCTGCCAGAAAACCCGCGCGATCGCCAAAAGCTCCTGGCCCTCGAAGTGGTCAGCCAGTATCACGGCAAAGAGGCGGCTCTCGAAGCCCAGAAAGCTGCGCTGAATCTGGTGCAGGGCGATGCAACCAAGGCCGAAGCCGTGCCGGAGTTTTCCCTCGCAGAGATTCAGTTTCCTGCCAAGCTGGCCTATATCCTGGGAGCCAGCGGCCTGTGCAAGAGCAGCAGCGACGGACGGCGACAGATTCAAGGCGGCGCAGTGCGGCTAGATGGCGATCGCCTCGACAATCCTGACACCAGCTTCGACACGCCCGACGCGCTGACGGGCAAAGTCCTACAAGTAGGCAAAAACCGCTTTGCCCGACTCGTGCCCTAGTGCTGTGTCACAGCTAGAACTTAGGTTGGTAGTAAACGCTTTAGCGCTGAAGCGCGTACTACGAGCCAAGGCATCACCCCAAAACTAAACTATGACACTGCACTAGTTAGTAGCCTGATTGAGGCGAGTGAGTCACGCAAAACGGCTGATTCCTCTCTAGCGGCTACTGTTGGGCAGCAGCGGCCGCACCACCATAAACCCAGCCCCAAAGGCCGTGATGATAATTGCCAGCACGGTGAACCAGAGCCAGAGTCCGCTGAGGTCGCGGGGGCTGCTTTCCGACGGGTCGCCAAGGGGCAGGCTACCGGGCTGCTCTGTAAACCGGAGGCTGTCTGCGAGGGCGTGGGCCTCGGAGATGGCAGGCTGAGACGGCGGGGCTTTGGGTTTGGAGGAGGTAGGCGATTTCTTGGAAGGCGGTTGAGAGACAGGCGGGGCAACGGGGCGGATCTGCTGGGCGATCGCCGCTGCGTCTTCCTGGTCGGCGCGAGTGGGCGCAACCCATGCTGGTTGAGACAAGCCCGCAATCTGCTGAAGATTTAGCACCGACGCACTTAGGCGCTCAATTTCCTGGCGAAACTGCTGATTTTGACGAGCAAGCTGCTGGTTCTGCTGATGCAGCGAGTCCAGCATGGCTTTGCTAGCCTGAAGCTCTGCCGACAGCTCGCGATAGACCGACATGGGCACCGTCGGCGCGTAGCCCGCAGCGGGCGCGGCAGGGGAATTGGGCAGGGCGGACCCAGGGTTCCGCAGCGAAGGATCTGGGTTGGATTGGGGTTTCATGCGTCGGATCTTGCGTAAAGGGATTGGGGTTATTTAGGGGTTGTCTAGAGTTTGTCTAAACGATTTTGTCTAAACGATCAGGACTGGACAGCAGTCGATCACGAGTCTTACTAAGGGTATGGGCAATTTTCAAAAAAGGCTCATTCAGTCCACTAAATTTTTTGTCGCAGGTCTGTTGCAGGTTTGTTGCTGGTTTGCTGCGGGTGCAAATGCGAGGGCGTGTTTTAGAACCCCTTGATCCCCCCTGGCCCCCTTGAAAAGGGGGGAACCGAGCCGAACCACTCCGGAAGTCCCCCTTAATAAGGGGGATTCAAGGGGGATCGACTCAAGGCAATCAACGACCTAGAAGGTTTTAAGACCCTGCCTAGCGTTCTTCCCAGCGTTTTGAGGACATCTTTGGGCGATCGCCCTTACTATACAACTAAAACATCCGCACTATCCACAGTCAATCAAAGGATCGAATAAATAATCGACTATCGAAACCATGCAGTTTTTTGTGAATAATCGACTATCGAAGCCACGCCGTTCCCTAGCCAGTGGCTTCAGTCCCTCCTCAGGTCACCCTGTCAGACCAGACCCTCCAGTTCGCTATGGTATGACTATTGCAGGCCGCTCCCGTATTCTTCCATGCGAATCATGATTTTCAGGCTTTTCTCACGACTCACAGTTCGGCGGCGCGGATGGCGCTCTGGGCGCACAGGCTTTCACCAGAGTCCTGTCTGGACGGTGGGCCCCAAGCTGCGCTGGGCAGTGCCGTCTCTGGGCGTGCTGCTGGTCATGGCGATCGCCCTCACAGGCTGCAACCCAAGCCGGTTCACCACTCAGGCGGCTCAGGTGCCGCGCATCGTGCTGGCAGAACTGAGCGACCCCAAAACGTTTAACCCCCCTATGAGCAATGAGGTCAACCCGTCGCTGGGGCTGATGTTTAGCGGGCTACTGTCGCAAAACGGGCAAACAGGTGAGCTAGAGCCGGAGCTAGCCGAGTCTTGGGAAATTTCTGACGATCAGCAGCGCATTACATTTACCCTGCGCGACGGATTGAAATGGTCTGATGGCGAACCGCTGACGGTGGATGATGTGCTGTTCAGCTTCAACGACATCTATTTCAATCCGAATATCCCCAGCAGCGAGAGCGACATTCTGCGCGTTGGGGTGGAAGGCAAGTTTCCGACGGTGACGAAAGTGGGCGATCGCCAAGTGGAATTTGCCTCACCGGAACCCTTCGCTCCGCTGCTCCGCTTTGCTGGAGGGGTGCCGATTCTGCCCAAACATGCCCTAGCGGATTACGTGTTCTCCACCGGATCTGACGGCAAGCCCCGGTTTCTCTCCGTTTGGGGCACCGACACCCCCCCTTCAGAAATCGTCTGCAATGGCCCCTATCGCCTTAGAAGCTATCAGCCCGCCGAGCGGATTACGCTGGAACGCAACCCCCACTACTGGCGCAAAGACGCGCAGGGCAACCCCCAGCCCTACATCGAGCAATACATCATGCAGATTGCAGGTTCGACCGACACGGCGCTAATCCAGTTTCGTTCTGGCGGGCTGGATGTGCTGGGGGTCACGCCGGACTATTTCGCTCTGCTGAAGCGCGAGGAAGAACGCGGCAACTTCACCATCTATAACGGCGGCCCGGCGTTGACGACGACGTTCCTGGCCTTCAACCTCAACCAGGGCAGCCGCAATGGCAGACCCCTGGTAGACCCCATCAAATCCCGCTGGTTCAACAGCGTGGAGTTTCGCCAGGCCGTCGCCTACGCGCTCGATCGCCAGCGCATGATCAACAACATTTACCAAGGTGTTGGCGTGCCCCAAGACTCGCCTATTAACAAGCAAAGCCCCTATCACTTATCGCCAGAGGAAGGCTTGCCCGTTTATGACTACAACCTCGACAAAGCAAAGGAACTGCTCCAGCAGGCGGGCTTTCGCACCAATGCCCAGGGGCGACTGACCGATGCCGACGGCAACCTGGTTCGGTTCACGCTGATTACCAATGCAGGCAACAAAATCCGCGAAAGCATGGGGGCCCAAATCAAGCAAGACTTGGACAAACTGGGCATGACGGTGGATTTTCAGCCGATTGCCTTCAACACGCTGGTCGGCAAGCTTTCCGACACGCTGGATTGGGAAGCGCATATTCTGGGCTTTTCGGGCGCGGGCGTGGAGCCAGACGGCAGCCGCAATGTGTGGTCAGTTGACGGGACGCTACACGCTTTTAATCAAGGGGCACTGCGTGGACAAGACCCCATCGAAGGGCGCGTCATCGCCGATTGGGAGCAGCGGATCAGTGACCTCTATATCGAAGGTAGCCAGCAGTTGGACGACGAAAAACGCAAAGCCATCTATGCCGAAACGCAGCGCCTTGCCCAGGAATACCTGCCGTTTATTCACTTGGTGAATGCGCTGTCGCTGTCGGCGGTGAGAAACACCGTAGACGGGGTAAAATTTTCTGCGCTGGGTGGTGCGCTCTGGAACATTTACGAGCTGCGAAAAATCAGCCCGGAGTAAGTGGAAGATTGAAAATTGAAGATCGAAGATTGAAGCTCGAAAACTGATATAGCTTATAGCTCTCAACTGCAAAAATGCCGAAATACGTCATGTGGGGCAGCTACTGCGAAAACGTCGTCGAAAAACGCGCCCCCTATCGCCAGTCCCACCTCGATCGTCTGGCTCAGCTCAAAGCCGCAGGCTCCGTCGTCACCCTTGGCCCCACCCAAGACCTGACGATGGTGTTTGGTGTGTACGACGCGCCCGACGAAGCCGCTGCCCGCACGCTGGTCGAAGAAGACCCCTACTGGAGCGCGGGTATCTGGACGGAATATCACCTGAAGGAATGGATTCAGGCGTTTTAATCGGCCGGATCGTTTGCTTGAGCCATGCACTGCTCAACCTCTGCTAGGTGATCTCAAAAATTACCGCAGGCACTTCGCCCTCTTCCCAAATTTTGTCGCTGTCGCGTCCGCCTGGCTCTACGTTTTGGATCACTATCACGTCTGAAGCCACCCGTAGGCGGGGAAACCCCTGGGCATAATACAAAAACTGATCTGCCAGTACCGTTGCCCGCTGCCCTTTGAGGTACTGTTTCAGCACTTCCAGGGTCACGATCATGGCGTAGAGGTGAATGTAGGTTTCGGCCAAGGGTTTACCGTCGGAACAGGGATAGACCAACGGGGGTGGCGATGGAGCGATTTCCGGTGGCAGAGCAGGCTGGGTTTGGAGCGGCTGAGTCACCGTTGGCGCTGACCCCAAAGTCTAGAGTAGAGAGCGATAAGACCAGAGAGGACTTACGCACTTGCGATCAGCTCTTTGGGTTTTGGACAATTTCTCGCGGGCGCAGCTCGCAAGAGATTGTTCGACTGCGTAAGTCCTGATCAGAGAGGGATGAAACTAGACTAGCAGGCGGGGGCGATCGCCCTGAAAGCAGGCTAAAACCAGCCAGAACCCCCATCGACCGGTTTCCCCAATTCACCCCAAGCTCTAGAATGCTGGGAGGACTTCACGACACAGCGGCATGGATATTAAGAGCGGATTTATCGGCACGATTGGGAATACGCCCCTGATTCGCCTGCACAGCTTTTGCGAAGAAACGGGCTGCGAAATTTTGGGCAAGGCAGAATTTCTCAACCCCGGCGGCTCTGTGAAGGATCGGGCGGCGCTATATATCATCCAGGATGCCGAACAGCAGGGGCGTTTGAAACCGGGTGGGACGGTGGTAGAAGGAACAGCAGGCAACACAGGCATTGGGCTGGCCCACATCTGCAATGCCAAAGGCTACAAGTGCCTGATCATCATTCCCGAAACCCAGTCGCAAGAAAAAATGGATCTGCTGCGGACCTTGGGCGCAGAGGTGCGTCCGGTGCCCGCTGTGCCCTACCGCGATCCCAACAACTACGTGAAGCTGTCGGGGCGGATTGCCGAGGAAACAGAGAACGCCATCTGGGCGAACCAGTTCGACAACCTAGCCAACCGGCGGGCGCATTACGAAACCACCGGGCCCGAAATCTGGATGCAGACAGACGGCAAGATCGATGCTTGGGTGGCGGCGACGGGCACAGGTGGCACCTACGCCGGAGCCGCGATGTTCTTCAAAGAAAAGAACCCAAATATCCGCTGCGTGTTGGCTGACCCGATGGGCAGCGCGTTGTACAACTATTTCAAAACGGGAGAGCTCAAGATCGAAGGCAGCTCGATTACCGAAGGGATTGGCACGAGCCGCGTAACGGCCAACCTGGAGGGTGCGCCAGTGGATGATGCGATCCGCATTGACGACCATGAAGTGCTGCGCGTGGTCTATCAGCTTTTGCACAAAGACGGGCTGTTTATGGGCGGTTCAGTCGGCATTAACGTGGGGGCGGCGGTAGCCCTAGCCAAGCAGATGGGGCCGGGGCATACGATTGTGACGGTGCTGTGTGACGGTGGGGCCCGATATCAGTCGCGCCTGTATAACCGCGAATGGCTGGCAAGTAAGGGCTTGCTGATTGCCAGCTAGGGTAGCAGGCGGGTGCGCTGGAGCCAAAGGCGCATGTCGTCGTATTCCAGTTCACAGTCGCAGCTTTCGGCTAGCACGATCACGGTTTGCGAGTCTGGAGACTTGAACCAGCCTCGAACTGTGTAGCCCGGTTCGGGGCGAGTAATCAGAACCGGCATTGCGTCCAAATTTCCCGATTGGGCGCTAGGATCTGCTTCGCCCTGCTGTCGGAGAAAGTCCGGAAGTGCGAGGTTCGCTGGATTGGGCAGGCTGCGGATGCGGAAGGAATACATGCCGCGAGGGGCGATCGCCCGTCCCCCCTGTTCTATACAACGCAGCACCTCAAAGGTTCCAGGGTCGAGGATTTCTACCGTGCCGTCGGGCAGTGTGCGGGTTCTGAAGTTCTCTGGAATGGCGATCGCCACGCCAAACTGTGGCAGTTCCAGCGTCCGCAGGCTGTCTGAGGCGGGCACTTCGGCGATGTCAGGGCAAGGCGTAGCCCCCAGTTCTGATGCCAGATTGGTTTCTGATGCCAGATTGGTTGGCCCAGAGCGTGGCAGCGCCAGGGACATCCCTGCACCCAGCAGCGCGCCTGTGAACAAAACCAAAAGCTGAATTTTCATCCCCTGAACCTGCTTCTAGACATGCAGCAGCCAGCGCCATCGCCAGCGTCTTGATCTAGAACTACAGCAGAACAGGTCGGACTTCCAGGCAGCTTGACCTACCAGCGGCGAGTTTTTTGCACAATATCCACCACGCCTGCGCCAACCGTGCCCAGCAGCAAGATCCACAGCAGCCCGCCGGGAATAAACGTGAGAACGCCCAACCCGCGCATCACCCAGACCGTGACCGTAATGCCCAAGAGAATTAGAAACGCCGCAGTCGTTGGCTTCATCGCAGTTTGCCCCAGCAGTTTGCCCCAGGGTTCGCCCCAGGTTTTCTCTATTCTTGCCCCCTGTTCGCTACAGGCGAACGACAGGATAGCGACAGGTTAGCCGCGCCTGCGAACGCCCGCCAAGATGCCCGACCCGATCGCCAGCAGCACCAGCGCGTAGACCGCTTCTCTGGGGATTTCCGTCAGCAGACCGAAGGATTGCAGCAACAGCAAGATTGCCATCATGACCAGCAAAATGCCAGCGACGTAGAGAAAGATAGTGATGGCTAAGTTGGGAGAACGACCCACGGGTGAAACTCCATTCAGGGCAGGGCGGCGTGTCGAGCAGCAGGGCACGAAGAACTGGGTACGATGGTCTATTTTGACACGGGATTGACCCTGCTGGGGGAGAAGTTGGCATCTCTTGGTTTTACGGAAGCCGCAGAGCAGGCAGGAGGGGAAAGGAGTGGGGCGATCGCCCGCACTGGATTAGACCAAGACCTGCCGATCTAGC
The DNA here is from genome assembly GCF_013177315.1 of Thermoleptolyngbya sichuanensis A183. NCBI lineage: Bacteria > Bacillati > Cyanobacteriota > Cyanophyceae > Oculatellales > Oculatellaceae > Thermoleptolyngbya > Thermoleptolyngbya sichuanensis. Next base: position 1,171,766 of record NZ_CP053661.1, read on the forward strand.
ACCTCTTCTGCCAGCCCAAAGGAAAGCGTCATGCCCGCGCCACTCAGCGCATTCACCACCGTCACACCCGGTTCGGGATGTTGAATCCAATGCACCTGCCCTGGCAGTTTGGCGTAGATCCCGTGCCAGGTTTCGGCGATCGAAAAACTGGGAGCGCGGGCAAAGCCTCGCAGATATTCCAGCACGGCCTGATTCACCTCGGCACGGTCAAACGGATCGGGCGACAGACCGTATTCGTGGGAATCGCCCAGCACCAGTTCGCCTGCACGATTTTGCGACATCATGACGTGAATGCCCCACTTGGGGAAAAAGGGCGTTTCTGTGGCGATGCGCTGTTTTAGGGCGGGCAGCGATGGACAGTCGGCAAAGGCGGCATAGTGGGTCAGCGTCAGTCCGGCGCAGAGGGATGGTCCAATTCGCCAGCCGTTGGGCTGTGGCCCGGTTCGCATCATTTGCAGCTTGACCTTGGTCAGTCCACTGGCAGCATACAGGTCAGGATAGAGCGTTTCAAAATCAGCGCCGCTACAGACGAAAATTTCCTCCGCGCTCCAGGGTTTGCCGCCTGCTAGCACCTGGGGATGGGCGATCGCCGTCACCGCTTCCCCAAACCGAAACGCCACCCCATACTTGGCTGCCAAGTAATCCGGAAGTTGGGCGATCGCCTCTCGCGGGTCAACCGTCATCTCTGTCGCGCTCCACAGCGCCCTCAACAGCCCCTCCGTCACTGCCGCCGCACTTTTTTGAGCCACTTCGTCTGCCGTGAGCAGTTGGATGGAATCGGCGGCACGGTTTGCCGCGACAAATTCCTCCAGCACCGCCAGCTCATCGGCCCGATAGGCCAGGTGTAGCGACCCGCATTCCTCAATGCCAAATCCAGCGCCCTCCGCTGCTTCCAGCCAAATCTGACGTGACTTTAGCGCCCGCGCATATAGCGCTCCCTGGGGTTGCCCAATCGGCCACACCATGCCAAAGTTGCGAATCGACGCGCCGATCGCCCGCGTATTTCGTTCAAACACCACCACCTGCCGACCGCGCTTTGCGGCTGCCAGCGCGTGGGCCAGCCCCACTATTCCCGCCCCGACAACAATGACCTCTACTTTACTCATTTTTATTCATCAATTTTGTCTTTGGGGGACGTTCACGACGACGCTTCCAAACTCACTAAGACTCCCTTTAGCTCCATCAGCGAATCTAGCAGTCCGTCATTGGGATAAGCCGCCAGTTGCGATCGCTCGTGGGTTCCGTTGGTGACCCCCAGAGACAGGCACGCATGAGCATTGATTCCAGCGGCCAAATCAGACGGCGTATCCCCAATAACCACCACCGCCTGGGGGTCTTTAACGCCTAATTTATACATCGCTTTCTGAATCATGTAGGGCGCAGGCCTGCCCTCCTGGTTGTAAATTTCTGATGGCGTAACGGAGGCTTGAATGATGGAGTTGGGGCCACCCACATAGTCCGAATTTAGCCCCACATCCCAACCCAAACGATTTAGGATGATGTCCGTTACTTTTCGATAAAAACCTGTGTTGAGGGCGATCGCAATTCCCTGGTTCTGCAAATAGGAAAACATCGCCAAACAACCCTCTGTAGGCGAAACAGAATGGGTTTGATAATGCTCCTCTAGCACCGAGCAAAATGCAGCGTAGGACACATCAATCTGTTCGGATAAATCTGGATGACCTGCACCAAGTTGGGCTTCCCAAAGGGTTTGAAAAACTCGTTTTTTTGCCCATCCCATCATGGACACAATCTGGTCAGTCGTTGCTTCCAGTCCGGTTCGTTCGGCTGCCAGAAAGAAGCACTTCTCAACTTCTTGCTCATCCTTAACCGTTGTGCCCGCCATGTCGAACACAACAAGCTGAATACTAGACACAGCAATTTTCCTGCGTAGGTTGAATGATAGCTTGGAACAAACCAGACAGCGCGAACTGACTCAAGCTTGAACTATGACGAGTCCCCCAAGCCGTAGCTACTATATCGAAATTTCTTACAGGGTAGCAGCGCTTAAATCTTGAGAATTATGAAATAATCCAGCCTTAATCTTTCCTTGAACTCTTCTTAGGTTGCTGATAGTACCGTCAGAGCATATGTATCTGCATTCAGAAGTGTTGAACGCAATGTTAGCAGGGCAAGTTCATAGCTGAATCCAGTACAAAAGATCTATAATTCTGCCTGTAATGACCTACTTATTGCTTCCATTCTCAATAATCCGCCTCTTGAGAGTGCTTTTTGTAAAGTTTTACCATCAAGATTCAACACTTCTGATCTGCATTCTACTATTTCAGCTTTTGCTAAGCAGCCGACAGGCTTGTTCTGAATACCTGCTAAATACCCAAAAGAGATAGGTGTATAAAGTTTTTTATGTGTCCGGTCTTCACGTTCTTTAAATTTTCTCACTGCTCTGGTTTTCGGTTCTAGTTCGGCTGTCCTGACGCTTTTAAGCTTGGTTCGGCAATTACATTCAACGATGGATTATTACAATGCTTGAGAAATGGATTGGGAAGCGTAGGTCACGCTTTTTGACTGGATTTATGGCAGCGTTTGGGTTGGTCATCGTGGTGGCTGCCTGCACCTCTGGCCCTGTAACCACAAACCCTGGAACGGGCACTGCGACGGGTTCAGCGACTGCAACTGGGGGTTCGGAAACGATTACGGTGTATACCGCACTGGAAGATGACCAGCTTGCGGAATATATTCCTATGTTTGAAAAGTCTCATCCCAATATCAAAGTGAATAAAGTACGCGACTCTACGGGAATCATCACCGCTAAACTGCTGGCCGAAAAAGACAATCCCCAGGCCGATGTCGTGTGGGGAACGGCGGTGTCGAGTCTGCTAGTAGCTGATCAGCAGGGAATGCTGGAACCCTATGCTCCGGCAGGCTTAGAAGCTGTACAGCCCCAGTTTCGCGATGACCGGAACCCGCCGACCTGGGTCGGGATTGATGCCTGGATGAGCGCCTTCTGTGCCAACACGGTAGAACTGGAGCAAAAGGGCGTGCCCGTGCCGACCTCTTGGGCAGATCTCACCAAGCCTGAATACAAAGGCATGATTGTGATGTCGAACCCGGCCTCTTCGGGCACGGGATTCCTGTCGATATCGGCTATTTTGCAAATGATGGGGGAAGAGCAGGGCTGGAAGTATCTCGATGCGCTGCATCAGAACGTAGTTCAATACGTCCACTCTGGCTCCAAGCCTTGCAAGATGGCGGGCGCAGGCGAGTATCCCATCGGCATTTCCTTTGACTATCGGGCTGTGAAGCAGAAAAACGACGGGGAGCTGATTGCTGCGGTATTTCCAACTGAAGGATCGGGGTGGGATATCGAGGCGAATGCGTTGGTAAAGAAGGCGAATATCAAGCCCGGAGCGAAGACGTTCCTAGATTGGGCGATTTCTCCGGAGATTATGGGCGAGTATGCCAAGAACTTTCCGGTGACTGCGGTAAAGACGGATGTACCGATTCCTGAAGGATACCCGGCTGATCCCACCAAGCAACTGATCAAGAATGACTTTAACTGGGCAGCCAAGAACCGGGATGCGATTTTAGCTGAGTGGACAAAGCGCTACGACAGCAAATCGGAGCCTAAGTAGGAACGTGAGTGTGAATGGAGATTGGAACGAAACTGGAGTAAAACTGGAGCAAAACTGGAGCAAAACTGAAACGAAGCTGAGACATGGGCTGGAGTGGGGGCGATCGCCCTTGTTGCTCGGTCAGTAACGCAGTGAAGTAACTCCAGGAATTCGCTCACTGATTCCTACGGAATGTCCAGAGATCACTCAGAGGATGAATCGGTTTCTTTGGCTTGCAGATCGGTTCATCCTCTTTTCCTATTCTGAGCATTTTTCGAGCTTCATTGTGAGCCTTATCTTAATTTTTTAGATTTTTTAGATTTTTTAGAATCATGACTTACTCGCCTGATCCGCCAGCAACGGCTCGTCCAGTTTCTTCAGCCAGTTCATCTGCGTCGGTGAGGATGCCCGTTGCCCACACCGAGGGCGATCGCGCTCTGGAAACGCCTTACCTGCAAATCGAGAATGTTCACAAGCGCTTCGGCAGCTTTGTGGCGCTGCGAGACATTTACCTGGATGTGTATCCGGGGGAGTTTGTCTGCTTGCTGGGGCCGAGCGGCTGCGGCAAGACCACGCTGCTGCGGATTATTGCGGGGCTAGAGCAACAGACCAGCGGGCGTGTGATTCAAGCAGGGCGAGACGTTTCAAGCTTGCCGCCTGCCAAGCGAGACTTTGGCATCGTGTTCCAATCCTACGCGCTGTTTCCCAACCTGACAGCGGCGCAGAACATCGCCTACGGACTGCAAAATGCCAAGATGCCCAAGGCGCAAATTGATGCTCGCGTTGCAGAACTGCTGGAAACCGTTGGCTTAGCGGGATTTGGAGCCAAGTATCCAGCCCAGCTTTCGGGCGGGCAACAGCAGCGGGTGGCGCTGGCGCGGGCGCTGGCCCTGTCTCCCGGACTGCTGCTGCTGGATGAGCCACTGTCGGCGCTGGATGCCCAAGTGCGGGTGCGATTGCGGACAGAGATCGCGCAATTGCAAAAGCGGTTGGGAATTACCACCATTATGGTGACGCACGACCAGGCGGAGGCGCTGGCCATGGCCGATCGCGCCGTGGTGATGGACAAGGGCTACATTGCTCAGGTCGGTACACCCCACAGCATTTATCAGCGCCCCACAACCCCGTTCGTAGCCAACTTCATCGGGGTGATGAACTTTTTGCGGGGCGTGGTAGCTTCTTCTGGACAAGTCCGCTGCGGCAATCTCTTGCTCGATGCACCCCGCAATGAGTTTGACATGAATACGCCAGTGCAGATTGCAATTCGTCCAGAGAATGTAAAAATCCTGCCGCAACAGGATGCCTTTGACAGCAGCCTGCCGAATGTAATTGCGGCGGAGCTAGAGGAAGTAGAGTTTCTGGGGTCTGGCTATCGAATTGGGATGCGACTGGAGGGCGATGCCAAGGATCTGATCACCAGCGAACTGCCCGCTGATGCGGCGGAACTGCTGGATTTGCAGGTGGGGGCAGCACTGGTGGCGCAATTGCCGCCCGACTGTATTCAAGTCTTTGCCCAGGAACCCGTGAGAGCCTGAACCATGACGACATCTCCTGCTTCCTCCTCTCTGCGCGATCGCCTCTTTCCCCCACAGGTGCGCCACGTCATCACCCGCGAAGACTGGATCATGCGGCTGATGCTGGCGATCGCCACGTTATTTCTGCTGGCGGGCGTGGTGCTGCCCTTGGTGCCGATGATCCAGCGGAGCTTTCAGGACACAGAGGGCAACTGGGTGGGCTGGGCCAACTACGTTCGCTACCTGACCACGCCCTCGCTGCTGGTGTCATTCACGAATACTCTCTCAGTGGCGATCGCCAGTACGCTCCTATCCGTCATTTTGGGATTCCTCTATGCCTACGCGCTGACGCGCACCGCCATGCGCGGCAAAGGGATCTTTCGCATTCTCGGTACTTTGCCGCTGTTCATTCCGCCGCTAGCCCATGCGATTGGGCTAATTTACCTGTTTGGCAATAAGGGCCTGTTTACGACTGGATTCTTTGGGCTGTTGCCGCCGTTTGATATCGGCCTCTACGGCCCCGTTGGCATTACCCTGGGCGAAGCGCTCTATTGCTTCCCGCAGGCAGTCGTGATTCTGGCGACCGCCCTCAGCCTCACCGATGCTCGCCTTTATGAAGCCGCCGACGTGATGAGAACGCCGCCGCTGCGGACGTTTTTGACGGTAACGCTGCCCAGCGTCAAGTATGGGCTGATGAGCGCCATTTTTGTCTGTTTTACCCTGGCCTTTACCGACTTTGGCGTACCCAAGGTGGTGGGCGGCAACTTCAATGTGCTAGCGACCGACATCTACAAGCAGGTGATTGGGCAGCAAAACTTTTCGATGGGCGCAACCATCAGCGTTTTTCTTTTGCTGCCAACAGTTTTAGCATTTATCCTCGATCGCATCGTGCAGCGCCACCAGACGGCAATGGTCAGCGCCAAGTCGGTGCCCTATCAGCCCAAGCCCAAGCCCGCCCTCGATTGGCTGATGTTTGCGATTTGTGGGGCGATCGCCTGCTTTGTGCTGTTGGTGTTTGCGGCAATCGTCCTGGCTTCGATTGTCAAGGTCTGGCCCTACAACTTTGAGCCAACGCTGCGGCACTATAACTTCAATGCAGTCGGGGGTGGGGGCTACGCAGCCTACTGGAACAGCATTCGCATGTCGCTCTATACGGCAATTTTTGGGACTGCCGCTGTCTTTGCGATCGCCTACCTTGTCGAGAAGGGCAAAGGACTCAGGGGCCTGCGCCTGGTTAACTATTTCCTGGCGACGATTCCCCTGGCGCTGCCCGGATTGGTGCTGGGGTTGGCCTACGTGTTTTTCTTCAACAATCCCACCTGGAATATTGGCGGGCTGGCAATCAGAAACCCGCTGAACTGGCTCTACGGCACGATGGCAATTCTGGTGTTGTGCAATGTGATCCACTTTTTCACCGTTTGCTTTCTAACGGCCACCACTGCCCTGAAGCAAATTGATCCAGAGTTTGAATCGGTGTCTGCGTCTATGCGGGTGCCATTTTACAAAACCTTTTGGCGCGTCACGCTGCCGCTCTGCGTTCCAGCCATTTTAGACATCGGCATTTACTTTTTTGTAAATGCGATGGTGACGATTTCTGCCATCGTTTTTCTCTATCCGCCCACGTTGCCGCTGGCGGCCGTGGCCATTGTCAACATGGATGATGCTGGAGACATTGCACCCGCTGCGGCCATGTCTACCCTCATCGTGGCCACCAGTATCGGCGTGCGCCTGCTGTACTGGTTTTTGACACGCGGCCTGCAAACCCGAACCCAGGCCTGGCGATCGCAGGCAAGATAACTCCAGGCAAGATAACTCCAGGCAAGATGACTCCAGGCAAGATGACTCCAGGCAAGATAACCCCAGGCAAGGTAACCCCAGGCGAGAGCAGGCTACAAATCTTGAGCCTCGTAAACTTGCTGGCTGAATCGCTGAAAGTCTTCCTCACAGAGCTTTAGCGCCTCCACCGCAGTCGCATATCCAGCCGCATCAAACAAGTCTCGCTCGCGGATCTTTGGCAGCCATGAGCGCAGCTTAATTAGCTCTGTTTCGTTTTCGTCGAGTTCGGCAAAGGTAAGATTCTGCTCTTGCCGCTCGTGCTCTAGCTCTTTGTGAAAGTCCTGACAGCGCCCCAGAAATTCCTCGTACTCGGCCTCCGCCTGCTGCTGAAATCGCTCAATTAGTCTTGAGTTTTGCTTCTCCTCTTCAATCGTGACGGTCAGCAGATCCGCCTCCCCGCCACCGTCGATAATTTCCATCGTCAATGTCTCTAGCTGTAGCTGCAAACTCTGGCGTTGGGGCAGCACGCACACCGATTGCTGGAGATACAATCCCCCCCACCCTTTTAACTTTCGCCAGACGTAGACCCTCTGCGTGGACGGCTGAGAGGGGACACGGTAGATCAGCAGATTCCAGGACTGACCAGACATGGGTTTATTGTAACAGGTGTTGCATTTATCCTGAAGACGTGTCAAACTCTGATGCAACAAGTGTTGCTTAATCTGCTTGTTGCCTGATGATGCCCTAGAAGCAGTTGCCTCCCTGGAAACTCTTGGAAGAGTGTTTACTACAAATCCTCCTGCTACAAGTCCTCTTGCTACAAATCCTCTGGCATGAAAAACTCTGCACTTTGGTTCGTAATTTGTTTGGGGGTAGTGAGTCTGTGCGCGGATGCGACCTACGAAGGGGCACGGAGCATCACGGGCGCGTATCTGGGCAGCCTGGGTGCAAGCGGCGCAGTGGTGGGCTGGGTGGCGGGGCTGGGCGAACTGATTGGCTACGGGTTTCGGCTGGTCATTGGCTATTTGAGCGATCGCACTCGGCAATATTGGCGCATCACCACGCTGGGCTACTGCATCAACACGGCCGTCGTACCGCTGCTGTCGCTGACCACCACCTGGCCCGCCGCCGCCGGATTGATGATCGCCGAACGCACAGGCAAGGCGGTTCGCACGCCGCCGCGAGATGTGCTGCTGTCCCACGGCGCGATGCAGATCGGGCGGGGATTTGGCTTTGGGCTGCACGAGGCGATGGATCAAATTGGGGCTGTGGGCGGGCCGCTGATGGTGGCGGCGATGCTGACTTGGCAGTATGGCTATCGCGGCGGCTTTGCGATTCTGGTGATTCCGGCGGTGCTGGGGCTGCTGGTGCTGCTGGTGACGCAGCGGATTTATCCGAATCCGAGGGACTTTGAGCCACCGACTCCGGCGGATTTGCACACGGAGGGGCTGCCGCGCCGCTTTTGGATGTATCTGGGGGCGATCGCCCTTGTCGCGGCGGGCTATGCCGACTTTCCGCTGATTGCCTTCCATCTGCAACGGACGGGTGTGGAATCTACCAGCCAGATTCCGCTGCTCTATGCGCTGGCGATGGGCGTGGATGCGATCGCCGCGCTGCTGTTTGGGCGCTGGTTTGACCGGGTGGGGCTAGGCAGCCTGATGCTGGCGATCGCCCTGTCGCTGCTGTTCGCGCCGCTGGTCTTTTTGGGCAGCTTCCAGACGGCAATCTGGGGGATGGTGCTGTGGGGTATTGGCATGGGCGCACAGGAATCCATCATGAAGGCAGCGGTTGCGGGCATCGTCCCACCCCAGCGACGCGGCTCGGCCTTCGGCATTTTCAACACGGGCTATGGGCTGGCGTGGTTTGCGGGCAGCGCCCTGATGGGTACGCTCTACGATTTTTCGCGGCCCGCCCTGGTGATTTTTTCCGTGCTGATTCAGGCCCTATCGCTGCCTGTTCTGTTCTTGGTTGTCCGGGGTGCGCGGTCGTCCTGACTTCCGCCAATGCATTCTTTCACACGCCAGCCCCCACCCTGTCGTCCACAGGTTCCACACTGCCAGCCGCCGCCTGCACCCGCTGCGCCTGAATTGCGGTGATGGCGACGGTGTTGACAATATCGGGCACAGTGCAGCCCCGGCTGAGGTCGTTGACGGGTTTTCGCAAACCCTGGAGGACGGGACCGATGGCGACGGCGTTGGCAGAGCGCTGCACGGCCTTGTACGTATTGTTGCCCGTGTTCAGGTCAGGAAAGATAAATACCGTTGCGTGGCCTGCGACCTTGCTATCGGGCAGCTTGGTTTTGGCGACGCTGGCATCCACCGCTGCGTCATATTGAATCGGCCCTTCAATTTGCAAGTCGGGGCGCTGGCTCTGGGCAATGCGGACGGCTTCGCGCACCTTGTCCACATCTTCGCCCTTGCCCGAATCGCCTGTGGAGTAAGATAGCATCGCCACCAGCGGCTCGATGCCAAACAAGGCAGCGGTTTCCGCCGAGCTAATGGCAATGTCGGCCAACTGCTGTGGGTTGGGGTTGGGGTTCACGGCGCAGTCGCCATAGACCAGTACCCGGTCTTCCAGACACATGAGAAAGACGCTGGAGACGATGGAGCAACCGGGCTGCGTGCGGATAAACTCCAGCGCGGGACGGATCGTGTGGGCGGTGGTGTGCAGCGCCCCCGACACCATGCCGTCCGCCAGTCCCTTGTAGACCATCATCGTGCCAAAGTAGCTAACATCGCGCATCAGGTCGTGGGCAAATTCCAGCGTGATCCCCTTGTGCTTCCGCAGGGCGTAGTAGGTCTGGGCAAAGTCTTCCTGCCAGTCGGATTCTAGCGGGTCGATCAGCGTTGCGTCGTCGAGATGGAGTCCGAGGGCGGCGATCGCCTCCTGAATCTGTCCCCGGTTGCCCAGCAGCGTCACGTCTACCACATTGCGTTGCAGCAAGATTTCGCTGGCCCGCAGGATGCGCTCGTCCGCTCCCTCCGGCAGCACAATCCGCTGGCGCATCGTCTTGGCCTGCTGGATCAGTTCATATTCAAACATCAGCGGGGTCATGCGCGTCGAGCGGGCCACCTCAATGCGGGCTTCCAGCTTGGACAAATCTACCGACGATTCAAACAGCCCTAGGGCGGCAGCGATTTTGCGCTCGTTGAATGGGCTAAGCTGGGCACGAACTTGGCTGGTGCGGGTGGCCGTTTCGTAGGTATCGGTGGCGACGGCGAAGATGGGCAGGGGCGATCGCCGAAAACCGTCCAGCAGTGCCCGCACCGACGGAGCTAGCTCCAGCCCGCCCGTCAGCGCGATGCCCGAAATTTTGGGATAGTTTTCGGCAAACATGGTCGTCAGGCAGCCCAGCACGATATCCGCGCGATCGCCCGGCGCAATCACCAGCGCCCCTTCCTGCACGTGGGTCAAGAAATTGGGCAACTGCATCGCCGCTACCTTGTAGCCCAGCACGTCGCGGTTAAGCTGGCTTTCGTCGCCCATCACGAGTTCTCCACCTAGGGTATGCATCACCTCGGCCACCGTGGGTTTGGTAATGCGCGGCTCCTCCGGCAGCAGGAACACAGGGTCGTCGGTTTGCCATGTAGCCTGGAGGCGATCGCCCAGTTCCTCGCGCATCTCTGGCGCAATCCGGTTGATGAACGTAGCGGCGATCGCACAGCCATAGTTCAAAAACGCCTCCCGCTCTGTCCGCACTGCGCTGATCAGTTCCTCTAGCGTTTTGCCCTCGCCGCTCGATACTAGGGCGATCGGTGCCGCCAGCAAGTTTGCCACCTGCGCGTCAAAATCATCCACAAAGGCAGAGCCGATTTCCGTCGCGTCCACGCCTTCGCACACGACAAAATCGCACTGCGCCTCCAGCGTTTTGTAAGCCTCCACCACCCGTTTCAGCAGGGTGTCCGTTTGGCCAGTGGCTAATAGCGCCTGCGCTTCCTCATGGGTGAGGGCATATTGCAGGTTGTAGGGCGCGGCAATGGCGTAGCGGCTCCGCACTAGGTCAATATCGTTGTCCGGCGTGTCGCCCGCGTGGATCACCGGACGAAAGAAGCCCAGCCGCCCCACCCGTTTCGACAGCAGTTCCATCAGCCCTAGCAGCACCAGCGACTTGCCGTTGCCCGGTTCGATTGCGGCAATGTAGAGATTTTTAAGCATAAGATTTTGATCGGGGGCAGATTTTGAGCGGGGGGCGATCGCCAGAAGACATGACATCAGCGCTAGCCAAATAGAACACTGTTAATTTTGGATTTTAGATTTTGGATTTTGATTTTGGATTTTAGATTCTAGAGTGGCGATTTTGGGTTGCCAAGCCAGCGCTGCTGAAAGATCTCCGGCGGGCTTGTAGGAGTCTCTTGTAGGAGCCTATTGATGGGGAATCGATACCAAAGCCAATACCCAATGCGATTGCTCCACATTCTACGCAGGCGCTTCCAGAAGATTTGGTAATCCTGGACACGGCGCACGACGCACTCGGATTGTCTCGATCAGGAATGTCAGGAATTCTCAATGAAAACGCAGTATTACACCGCAACCAGCCTGGATGGCTACATCGCCGACGCAAACAATTCTTTGGAGTGGCTGTTTCAGTTTGGCGACCCAGAAGACGGCAGCTATCCCAGCTTTATTCAAGAAGTGGGGGCGATCGCTATGGGTTCTACCACCTACGAGTGGATTCTTAACCACGACAGCCCCGACAATCCCAACGCAAACCCGGCGCAGCCCGCCTGGAGCTACACGCAACCCGCCTGGGTATTTACCACGCGCACGCTGCCCGCGATTCCAGGCGCGGATATTCGCTTTGTGAAAGGCGACGTGCGCCCGGTGTATGAGGAAATGCGGGCGATCGCCCAAGACAAAAACATCTGGGTAGTGGGCGGCGGCGACCTGGCAGGGCAGTTTTATGACCACGGGCTATTGGATGAAATTATCGTGACCATTGCCTCGGTAACGCTGGGCAGCGGTGCGCCCCTGCTGCCACGCCAAATTACCACACCGCCACTCAAGCTGGTGTCTGCAACGACCTATGGCACGGCCTTTGTCGAACTGCGCTATACGGTGCAGCGAAGCGCCGATGAGGTCTAGTAGCTCCCAACAGAGGGAAAACAAGAGTCCTGACCGCCTTCTCCTCCGGGAAAAGAGTTGGGGATGTAGTCTGCTTATCGCAGGGTGAGCAATATCTGCGTTCAGCAACGCCCCTGTTGGAATTAATTGGAAGTAATTGGAATTGATTCGGAATTGATGCGTAAAGTTGCCTGAATGGCCTGATAAGTGCATAACCGCTGAAGAGTGGCGCTGGTCAGGTCATCCCAGACTGGAGATTTATCCAATCAAAGTATTCGGTTTTTTGGGGATACGGTTTATCGATCAGCGCTGGCTTCTCGGTTTCCGTGATTTTCTCAATTTCACCAGTTCTTTTGATTTTTGAGGTAATTTCCTATGAAGTACATTATGGCCTTTGCTCTTGGTGCTATGAGCGTTTTGGGGTTCGCTACGGCTGCCTCTGCTGAAACCTTTACGGTTGAATGCACCTCTACTAGCCAACTCTGTGACCGCACGGCAACGCTGAACTTTATCTCGGATGGGCCAGGGACAGAGTATGCCGTTACGCTCAAGGCTCCGTCAACCCACTGTTCAGCCGTGAGATACCTGGTGTACTCCAATGATGGTCAGCGCCGCTTATTGGGTCGCACTACTTTCTTGAATGCAGGGGAATCAGATTATGTTTTCTTAGGCAACAACTATGCCCGTGGTTCCCAGAGTGTGCTGATTGGGGCGGAAGGCTGGATTGGAAACTGCAATACTGGCCGTCTACATTCCTGGGGAGTCGATGCCAACGCATACCCCGTACCGCGTTAAAAAAAAATCGCGCGATTCAGGTATGACTGATGGGGAAGCTGAGAGAGTAAGACGCAACACATGGGCAGTCTATGAATCTTGCATCCATCAAACAACAATTTCCAGAGTCAGCCAGCAACATCGAAGCTCTTGAAACCTTGGGGCTTGCGACTCGCCAGCCTGGTTGGATCAACACCCTCGACCTAGACAAGGCAATGACCGCTTGTTGGCTACTTGGCAAGATAGGAGATGATCAAGATGCAGATGCGATCGCCGATGTGTTAGCGGGTCAACGCAGTGAATTATGGGTGCAGGCAGCGGCATCCCTGAGTTCAATCATGACTCAGAGGCACTTAGGGCCCCTGCTCTCGATTCTTGAAACGAGTTTTGATCCGGCACAGCGAGAAAGTGTTGTGTATGCTCTCTCTTTCCAATCAGACAGCAAGATTACCCCACAAGTGATTCGGGTATTGACTGACGTTGCAACTCATCGGGGTGAGGCTCCTTCTGTTCGAGCGCAAGCCCTAGAAGGACTGGGAAATCAACTTTCCCAGGAGTTACTAACTCTACATCAGGAGTTACTAACTCTGTATCAGGAAGCAGTGAACGCAATATTGACCGCACTTGATGACTCGGAAGCTGTTATTAGGTTTTGGGCCTGCTTTGCTGCGGGCTGTCTCAAAAGCAAGGAAGCATTGTCAAAGCTCCAATTCTTAGCTCAGAACGACAAGACCTTTGTGGACGGGTGGTGGACTGTGAGTCAGGAAGCTGAGGATGCCATTGCTTTAATCAATCGAGATTAATCAATCGAGATTAATCAATCGCGGTTCATCAATGGGAAACCTCCTCTGCGTTAACCAAGCCAATTGCTCACTATCTGCTTACTATCTGCTCACATCTACTCACTATCTAATAACTTTCGTACTCATGCGTACTCATGCGTACTTATGTGTACTTATGTGTACTTATGCGTACTCATGTTGTACCCATGAGCCGCCCCACGTTACTCAACTTTTATGGACATATGGAGGACAAGTATGATCGCCAAGTTTACGACCGATGAAGCCTATTACGCCAGTTTTCCCAGTCCAGCAGAGCAGCTTACGATTGAATGGGACACCGAAACAGGGAAGCCCATCCGCCTAGAATGGGTGCATGGTTCCGCAGTTTGGTTCCTCCACCCCAAAACGCCTGGCAGCATTACAAGGGAAATGCCAGACTTCAACTACTATGACGTTAACCTGCGGATGACTACGGCTGGCTACGAAGAAACCGCATACGGACTCAAGGGAAAACTCACGGTGGACGCGCACCGTCCTTCAGGGGCCACATTCGCTGCTATCTATGAAGGCACTGGCACGGCTTGGTTTGTGGCTGATGGTACGTTGACCCACATGGGCGCTTCCTGACTCATTGGAAATCTGTTCAGCAACGCCGTTGGGTCTGTTCATCAGGCTATGCCGCGACTGAAGGCTATAACGCCGTTGAGTCTGTTCATCTGTGACATCAGGCTATGCCGCGACTGAAGGCTATGCTGCGACTGAGGGCTATGCCGCTGTTTCGACCTTTTGCAAGAGTTCTTGGGCCAGCGACTCAAAGGACGCAAGCGCATTCTCGGCAGCGGTGCGGTCTTGGGCGGTGAGTCCGTCCAGAGAGTCCACCGCAAACAGCGGGCAGCCCTCGCTCTGAGACTTGGACACGATATTGAGGCGGGGCACCCAGGTTGCTTCTGAAAACAGTTGCACCTGATTGCCCCCAGGCAGTTTATTCAGCCGTCCGTATAGCTCTTCGACCATCGATAAGTTAAAGGCCCGCGAGGCGCGATCGTGCATACTGACTGCAATGCCCACGATGGGCAGCGGCGTTTCGCGAAACTGCCCGACTTCTTCGATTTGCCCCAGCACAAATTCCAGCGCTCGGATGGGATAGGGCGAAAGCTGAGTCGGCACTAGCACGCCCCCAGAGGCCATCAGGGAAATGCGGTTCACCTTGCCAAAGGAGGGCGGTGGGTCAATCAACACAAAGTCATAATCCTGGCTTTTGAGCTTTTTGGACAAAATGCGATCGCTGTCCACAATCTGAATCAACTGATTCTCCATATTGCTGAGGCGGATATGGGAAGGCACGACATCTAAAACTACGTTGCCCCAGCGCTTTTTCACAATCACATCGTCCAGCATCAGTCGGGGTTCGGTGAGCAAATGGGTAATGTCTTTTCGTCCGACTTTTTCCACATCTTCTAGCGGGTCGATTCCCAGGCCCGTGGTCAGATTTGCCTGTGCGTCGATGTCGATCAGCAGCACCCGCTTGCCCAGTTGCGCTAGGGCCGCAGCCAGGTTAATGGTCAGGGTGGTTTTGCCAACGCCGCCTTTGTTGTTGAAAACGGTGATGATCATAGCGTTTCGGGGTGGAGTGTGGGGGGACAAATCGGGCTGTATGGGCAGCACCGAGAGGACGTGGGAGTCTTGCGACAGTTGGGCGATCGCCCGCACAAGCTGTTCGTGAATTTTGCGGTGGCTGCTGCCAAAGGCCGCCATGACGCGATCGCAGTTTCGCTTCCACAGCAGCGACCCTAACACCCGATAGCTTTGATAGAGGTAGTCGCGGCTATAGGTCCAGAGCGAGTGAACCGCCTCGCCATCGTTGTAGAGCAGGCGAAACTGCTTGCCGTTGGTCAACAGTCCCAAAATGCTGCCCGAAGCGAGCAGATAATCCCGTAGTTGCCAGCTATTGTGGGCGATCGCCTGCTTGGGCGACTTCGCTTCGATAATCAGGTAGTGGCAATGGGGGGCAGATTGCTGCGCCCTGAGTAAAAAATCAACCCGCTTTTTGCCGAATGGAACCTGCTGAAGAATATCCTGCGGCCGGTAGCCCAGCAGTTCTAGCATGGGCAGAATGACTTGGGTTTCCAGCGCTTTTTCAGAATTGCAGCCATCTACCCGATCGAGCAAGGCACACCAGCGCTGATGAAACTCGTCTGAAACTGCCATAGGGAATTTCCATCCAAGCCAAGCCATGAGCGTTGCGATCCAGACTATCTTGGCATGGGGCATCCTGCCTGATCCACAAAAAAATCCAGAAATTTGACTGAAACAAAGCTAAAAGAAAGCTGTCATCAATTTTGCCGAGTCACATTGCCCAATTCTTCTGAGTGGCGCTAATTGAGTGGCGCTAGTGAAGTTGCTGGAAGATTGAGTGGCGCTAATGAAGTTGCTGGAAGATTGAGTGGCGCTTGACTGGCAATCTAAAATCGCAAATCCAAAATCGCAAGTCCGAAATCGAGAACTAATCGAGAATCAATCTGGTTATTCGCGGGTGGTCTGCCGCAGCCATGCTTCGATGCCGTCGGCCAGGGCATCGGCCAGGCGCTCCTGCTCCTGCGGATCGACGATCCACTCGAATTCAAAGGGATTGATCATAAAGCCCAGTTCCAGCAGGACGGACGGGGCAACGGCGGGGCGCGTCAGGGCGAGGTTATTCCAAAAGACCCCGTAGGAAGGGCGATCGCGCGTTTCCACCAGATAATCATGCAGAAATTCCGCCAGGTCTTGCGCCTGGTTTTGATACCAGAACGTGCCAATGCCTGCGGTGTTGATCGCGTCGCCATCGTCGGGCAGCGCATTGTAATGAATGCTGAGGGCGAGGTGTGGCTCCTGTTCCACGATCATGGCGGCGCGTTCGTTGGGGCCGAGGTCGATGTCTTCGGTGCGGCTCATGATCACCGTTGCGCCCCTCGCTTGCAGGCGATCGCGCAGCAGTTTGGACACAATCAGCGCCACGTCTTTTTCGGGATAGCCCGTGGGGCCGCGAGCGCCGAGGTCATCCGGGCCGCCGTGGCCGGGGTCGAGAAAAATCCGCAGTCCCGTCAGCGGTTGCCGCCGCGATGACGACAGCACAGGCGGGTTTCGCAGCGACAGCACCAGGCTAGTACCCTCGTAGCGCAGCTTGTAGCCCCACTGGTGGCGCGAGTTGAGCAGCACGGTGTATTGCACCTGGGTCGGCGAAATTTGCTGCCAGTCGAAGCGCTGGATCAGGCGATCGCGCGGCACGAAGATTGTGTCGGTTTGGGCGATGGTGTGGTGCAGGGTGAGGGCAATCGTGCGATCGCCCTGATGCAGCGACACGGGCACAGGTGCTTGCAGCGGAAACACGATTTCCATCCATTCCCCAGCCGATCGAGAGCGAACGCCACGAATCAGCGTTTGGGGTGGCGCGGCATTGGGCACGGGCTGGGTTTCCGACTCGCGAATCCACGCGCCATAGCCCAGCCGCAGCCAGCCGCCCTCGCGCCCCGTCACCATATCTCGCGTGCCCTGGGGCAGGGGGGTGAGGCGGGAATAGTCGGTGCTAGGGCCGGTGCGGGCGGTTCCCGATGCAGCGACCACCTGCACCACAGGCGGGTTTAGCAGCGGCAACAGCGACACGCTGCCGGGAGCGGTCTGGCGCAGGGTTTCGCCGCGAAGCTGGAGTTGATAGTCTGGCTGACCCAGCGCGACGGTCTGTGCCGGGTTCGGCAGCACGGCCCCGGTGGAAATTGCGTTGCCGTAGGTGAGGATCGGCTGGCTCAGCGGCAAGCAGCCCTGGTAGCGCTGGGCAGCCTCCATCACAGCGGGCTGGTTCAAGTCTGTCAGCACGGCAGAGTTGGGCGGCAAATCCACGGCGCTGGGCTGGGGCGCGAGGGGAATGGTCTGCCCCGCAAGGCTGACAGAAACGGTGGCATTGGGCGGGGCGATCGCCCCAAAGCAGACGGTCTCTCCTGGTCGCCGCGCCACGTCCACCCCTGGCCACAGCGATCCCTCTGCAAAACTAGCGCCCACCGGAGCCGCTGCCCCCGCCGCCACGCGCACCACGCGAATCACCACCGCCTCCGAACCGCGCCGCAGTGTGAAGACGTTTTCGCCCAGTTCTAACGGAAAACTGGGGGCAAAGTGGCCGGCTGGACTGCGCTCAATGGGCTGCCCGTTGACCGTCACCTCGCCGCCGGGAGCTGCCGTGCCAATCAGGAAAATGCGGCTGGCGGTGGTTTCGTGGCCGTCGTCGGGATAGACCACGCCCAGGGGCTGCTCGGCACGGGCGATCGCCGCCATGCCCACTATGCCCACCGTGCCCACTAGCGACAGCCCCAGCCCGTGTTTGATCCAGTTCATAATCTACCCAGGTTCAATCTTTGCAATCCAGCTTTGCGATCCAGCTTTGCAACCCAGCTTTGCAATCCAGGCTCAATCTGCATCGGGCGGCGCTGCGGCAGCGGGCGATCGCCCCCAAAATGGCTGGATTGCTTTTACTTCTGCTTTCACGCCTACTTTCACGCCTAAAAGAAGCCGCGTGGCACATCCTGCGTTAGACGGACTTCGATAATCTGGTTCGGCAGGATCGTCGCAGGCTGGGGGGCAGTGATAAAGGTCGTCGCTGCTCCAGCCCCCGCTCCCAGGGCCAGCCCCACCAGCCCGATGCCGCCCGTCAGCAGGCCCAGCAGCAGCGCCCCGCCTGCACCAATGGCGGAATTCCGCAGTATGTCGTCTTCAGAGACGCGGCGATCGCCCGATAGCCGATCCGATCGCGCTTCGATTCGCTGATTGCGTCCACCCACGCTCACTGCCTGGGCCACAAAGCGGCTGCCCTCGCGATTCGTCTCGAACCGTCCCAAAAGCTGGCTGCCTGCCGGAAACACCACGCGCCCGCTGTAGTCGCGCACGGGTTCTGTCAACACAAGAACTTCTTGCCAAGGGCGATCGCCACTCAGCGTCAGCGGTACACGACCGGGATACCGCGCAATCATCGACGTGCCCGATGGCAGCAGCACGTTTGGGTTGAGCGGTGTCGCGGCGACCGATGCAGCAGGCAGGCGACTGGCGCTCGACGGGCGACTCGAACCGCCTTCATTCACCACACCCGGCGCAGGTTGCAGCACGGGAAGCGATGGACTGGGCGAGGCAGGCGCACGATTCACCTCAATCGGAACAATGGGTTCGGGTGTAGACGCAACTGGCGCAGGCGCAATCGGCGGCAGCGGATCGGGCAAAATTGGAGCCGCCGCAGGAGCCGCGCTGGGAACTGCATTGGGAACTGCACTGGGAACTGCACTGGGAACTGCCGCAGGAGCCGCAGGAGCCGCATCCAGGGGCGGAATCGTCACCGTGACCGGCCGCCCGTCTGGCGCGGAGGGCGGCAAGGTTGCGGGAATCTGCCATGCGCCAGAAGCACTGCTGCTAGGCGGCGTGGGAATCGAAACCGCGCTGGGCGCAGTCGCCCCTGGTGGCGTGGTTTGCAGGGTCGCTGGCATGGTTTGCAGCGCCGCAGCGGCTGAACTGGCGGGTGGTGCTGTCGCTGCGGCTGCGGGCGGAATCTCAACGGGCACAGGTGGGGCGCTTGGCAACAGCGTTTCAACTGGCAGCTCGTTGCGACGAATTCGCACGGTGGTATTGCTGCCCGATAGCTCAGGCGGAATCGGAGAGGACTGGGACGGCGTTGTGGCAATGACAGGCGGCGGCGCGGGCTGGGGAACGGCTGATGCAGGCGGGAAAGCTTGCGGCTGGGAGACTGGCGGCTGGGAAACTGGCGGCTGAATTGGTTCAGACGGAGCCGCTGGCTGGGGCACGACTGGCGAAACTGGGGGCGCAGCGGAAAGCCCAAACGGTTCCGCAGGCGGGATAGACGGCGCAACGGGCTGAGTTGCGGTGGTCGTCGCCCCCACCAGCACCGGACGCAGCACCCAGCGGATCTGTCCGCTGGACGCAGGGCCCACCTGCTGAAGTTGCACCTGCTCTGGCGCAAGGGTGGCATCGGGCGACAGTTCCATCACAATTCGCGTTAGCCCTGGCTGAAACTGGCTCACGCGCACCTGCCGCACTGCGCCGCCATAGACCTGCCCGGCCGGTACTGCACCCACATCGGTATTGGGCAGATCCATGACAATTCGCGTCGGCTGCGCCAGCAAAAACGTGCGTGGCGTAACGCCTGCGGGCACCGTGACTTCTAGCTGCGTGCTGGCGGGGTCAAACTGCCACTGGGTTAGGGTAGAAGCCTGGACGGGTGCGGCGGTGGTGGTAGAAACAAGGGTGGCGATCGCCCCCAGGCTAATCATGGTAGGGTTCGCCGCCATCGCCGCCAGTCCTAAACTTGCCCCCCATCGCCGCAGTCGAGTGCTGCTCAACCGTTCATTCAGACTTTGGTTCCGCCTTCCGTTCCGCTTGCCATTCCGCCGTGTTGCCTGTTGCATAATCCTAAAACCTGACTGGCCTAACCCGCCGCGCAGCCCAAAGCATAACCCGACTTCCCTGAAACAGACCCAAACGCTGCGTGTAGCGGCTTACGAAGATTTTAACCGCTTGGTCTGGTGTCAAGTCTAATGAACCTGCGCCAATTTCTCAACTTTTTTTCGGTTGCGCCTCGATAGAGATGATTTTGGAGGAGAATGCCCCGCTTCGTGCAACTTTTATAGACGACATAGTTTTATAGACGACATAGTTTTAGAGCTGATTTATAAAGTAGCTAAGCTGCCAAGCGCTTGAGCATCAATTGAATCATGGCACCGTAGATCATGGCTTCACTCATTTCGCAATACAATTCGTAGTCTTTGCTCAAGCGTCGATAGCGATTCAACCAGCCAAAAGTTCGCTCCACAATCCAGCGCTTAGGCAGAATTTCAAACGACTTGGAGGTTCGTTTGATGACTTCTACGCGGACAGGTTCCCCACAGACCTGTTGGACTGCATGGGCAAACTTCTTGCTGCTATACCCCTGGTCTACCCACACCACCTCAAGCCGGGAGAGTTTATCGCTGGCTTCATCGAGCGTGACCACGGCTCCAAGCCGTTCTGAGGCATTCGCTTCGGTGACTAATACCCCAATTAAAAGCCCTTGGGAGTCTACAACGAGGTGGCGCTTACGCCCCTTAACCTTTTTGCCACCGTCGAAACCGTAGATGCTCCCCTTTTTTCGGTGGTCTTGACCGATTGGGAATCAGCAATTGCCACACTGGAGTCTATGGTTCTGCCCATTTTCTGCCGCAGGTCTGCTCGGCGTTGGTCGTGCATCTGCTGCCAAATCCCCTTGCGATGCCATTTGCAAAAGTAGAAGTACACCGTTGTATACGGGGGAAGGTCATGCGGTAGCATTTCCCACTGGCATCCAGTACGCTGCACGTAGAAGATTGCGTTGAGGATTTCTCGAAAGTCCACTTCACGGGGACGACCAAAGCCTTTACCGGCAGGTATCAGCGGTTGCAAAACGCTCCATTCTGCATCACTCATATCACTGGGATAGGCTTTGCGCTTGGGATTGGCGATTTCCGGTAGGCGACTCATAGGCGGGCTTCAGAAGCATCTCTTTCAGACTAAAGTTCACCCTCAGGTTCGCCTGCCTCTATTTAGATTTTCTTTATAAATTAGCTCTTATAGACGACATAGACATAGACGACTTAGAGGGTGTTTGAAAAGGTATCGCCTGTAATGTTAAGCACTCAGAGATCCCCCCTCGCCCCCCTTAACAAAGGGGGGAAACCGCCTTAAAGTCCCCCTTTTTAAGGGGGATTTAGGGGGATCTTGCACGCTTTGCTACAAACAGTAGGACTTTTCAAACATCCTCTTAGAAAAGCCCAAGTTCAGGGTGCATCCCACTTTTGTAACCTCTACCCTAAATTCCTTTCCTAAAGCAGGAAAGGGACTTCCAATCTGGCTCCCTTTCTCCCGCTCTGGGAGAAGGGGCTGGGGGATGAGGGCAAACTCGCATAGGATGCGCCCCAAGTTTAGGAAACCAGACAAATCGCATTTCACCCGATCGCCCGTGGCAGCAAGCCCCGATCGCCTAGTAAGATGGTTCAGAATGATAACCATTCTCAAATCGGCTTCGCCCCAGATCCATTGGGCAAAACCGAGATGAAATCAGCGCTCCATCAGGAGGTGTCTTTTGCAAGAGGTTGTGTTGGCCGTGGAGCGGCTAACGGTGTATCGAGAATCCTATGCGGCGGTGCAGGAGGTGTCCTTTGTGCTGGAGGCGGGCACCGACACGGCGATCGTCGGCCCAAACGGTGCAGGCAAAAGCACGCTGGTTCAGGCGATTTTGGGGATTTTGCCGCGTCAGGCTGGGCATGTGCAGTGTTTGGGGCATCCGCTCAGCCCGTTGGGCAAGTTGCCCATGAGTGTGCGGCGGCAAATTGCCTACCTGCCGCAAAATCTGCTGTTTGACCGCCGCATTCCAATGACCGTGAGCGAATTGGTGGGGTTGGGCTGGGACGCGCTGGGTATGCAGTGGCCGTGGGCAGGTGGGGGCGATCGCCATCGGACCGTGCTGGATGCGCTGGAGCGAGTCGGCGCAAGCCACCTGCGCCATCAGCCCATCAGCGGACTCTCCGATGGCGAAACCAAGCGGGTGCTGCTGGCCTATTGTCTGGTGCGTCCCCGGCGGCTGCTGATCCTCGATGAGGCTCCGGCGGGGCTAGACGTACGCGGCGAGTCAGAGTTCTATCGCCTGCTCAACCAGCTCAAACAAGAGCAGGGCTGGGCGATTTTGCAAATTTCTCACGATTTGGAAATGGTGCGCCGACACTGCGATCGCGTGCTTTGCCTGAACCGCCGTCTGCTGTGTCAGGGCGTTCCCGAAGTCGCCCTGGCTCCCGAAAACCTGGCCGCTGCCTACGGCTCAGAATTCGTGCAGTATCGACACATACACTAGCATCACCCATTGATCTCACCCATTAACCCTATGTCTTTGCAAGCCGATTTAACTCGCGTGATTGAGCTATTTCAGTTCCCCTTTATGCAACGGGCGCTGATGGGCGGTGTGCTGACGGGGCTGATGGGCGGCCTGTTGGGCAGCTTTACGATCCTGAGACAGCTTTCGTTCTTTAGCGATGCCCTGGGCCATTCCACCCTGCTGGGCATTAGCCTGGGCGTGCTAATGGGTGTTAGCCCGTCGATTGTGTTGCTGCCGTCAGCAGTTTTGTTTGCACTGGGCGTGAATTACTTGCTGCAACGCACTCGCCTGTGGACAGACGCGCTGCTGAACATAATCTATTCTTCATCGCTGGCGATCGCCGTTATTATCCTCAGTTTTGTGGATTCCTACAAAGGCGGTCTTAACAATCTCCTATTTGGGGACATTTTGGCTATTCAGTATTCTGATTTGTGGACGAGCGGCATTCTGCTTTGCGTCTGTGTTCTATTCGTCAGCCTGTCGCTGCGGACACAAATGCTGATGACGCTGAATGAATCGCTGGCGATCGCCCGTGGGGTATCTGTTGAGTTTCACCGCACGGCATTTATTGTGCTGCTATCGCTCGTTGTCGGGGTGTCGATCAAGGCGATTGGGGCGCTGTTGGTGAGCGCGTTTGTGGTGATTCCTGCCTGCGCGTCGCGACTGCTGAGCTGCACCTTTGCTCAGTATGTGCTGCTGTCGGCCGCTCTGGGAGCCGTCAGCGCCCTGGTAGGCATTGGGCTATCGGCCTGGTTTAACCTGCCGTCTGGGCCTAGCATCGTTGTGACGCAGTTGGTAATCTTTTTGGGGGCGATCGCCTTCTCCCAACTTCAACCCACGTCCGCCCGCACCTGACCAGCCCCTTGCTGAGCCAAGTCTTTGACCCGCCGATGGTTCAATCTACTCGATACACTCGATACGTTTAGGACTTACGCAGTTGGACAACTTCTCGCGGGCGCAGCCCGCGAGAAGTTGTCTAAAATCCAGAGAACTTACCGCAAGTACGTAAGTCCTGACGTTATTCATCGTTACTCGAAAAAAGAAGCCCTATAGGAGACGCGACCCTCTCGATCAATTGAGATATATCGCCGCTTTTGAAGCTCATAGACAATGAGTTCCTTATCTACCTCGGAGATGCCCCCCTGGAACTGAAACATCGCCCCAATCGAGTTCAGTAACGTAGTCTTTTTGGTCGGCTTGGACTTGAGTAGCCGTTCCGCAACGTACTGGATTGTCTCTGGGTCGTGGGCCCGGGATTCTTTTTGATCGGGATGTGCTTCTTCCTCTTCTTTGCGAGCTAGCTGAATGAGATGCTGAGCCAGCCGAAACTTTTCCCGATACGTCAGTTCCTCACAAATATCCAGTATTTCGTTGTAGGCTTCGCTGTTCATCTCAGGCTTTGTCCGTCTCACTCTTTATTCAGTGCATTTGTGTGTCGAATATCCATTCTCCCTGGTGGCGCTACGAGTGCAACGGGTGTCAGCCCCGCAGACGCTTGACTGGCAATCCAAAATTGCAAATCGAAAATCGAGAATCGATAAACGCCAAAGGCAGAAGGTAGTCTACCATGCGGCCAGAAAGCAGCTAGAAAGCGGCAGCAAGTACCGCTTTCTAAAGATACGTCAGATACGTTAAAAATACGCTGGTTTCGCCTTAGCGGAGGGCGCTGCTGCTCTTCCCAGCAGGTTGCAGCTCTGCTGTGCGTACCGACAGCGTGCGGGTCAGGTCGCCACGCTTCACGGTAATCTGGAGCGGCTTGCCCAGTTCACTGTTTTCCACAAGGGTTTGCAATTGGTCGGCACGGGTAATGGCTTGCCCATTGACCTGCGTAATCACGTCGCCGCGACGGATGCCGCCCTTGGCAGCGGGGGAATCGGGCACAATCCCCATCACCAGCGCCCCGTTCACCTCTGGCAAAATCAGGGTCGCGTTGGGGTCTTCGTTGTTGTCTCGCGCCTGTTCTGGAGTCAGCGTGGCAATTTGCACGCCCAGGTAAGGGTGCTGCACAGACTCGCCGCGAGCCAGTCGAGTGGAAATGTCCTTGGCTTTGTTGATCGGGATCGCAAAGCCGATGCCCATTGCATTGGCGCGGATGGCGGTGTTGATGCCGATCACTTCGCCCTTCTCGTTGAGCAGGGGACCGCCAGAGTTGCCGGGGTTAATCGCGGCATCGGTTTGAATAAAGTCCAGGCGCTTGTCGGGAATGCCTACGTCAGCACTAGAGCGGTTGAGCGTGCTGACGATGCCCAAGGTGACGGTGTTATCCAGCCCCAAGGGATTGCCAACGGCGATCGCCCAGTCTCCCACCTGCACCGCGTCCGAGTCGCCCAGCGTTGCCACCGGAAGGCGATCGCTCGTGTTGATCTTCACCACTGCTAGGTCGGTCACTTCGTCTACGCCGCGCACCTCGCCATCAAACTGGCGGCCGTCCTTCAGGCGCACCGTCACCCGGTCGGCATCGTCCACCACATGGGCATTGGTCAAGATCGTGCCATCGGCGCTGATGATAAATCCCGACCCCTGTCCCCGCAGTCGCTCCTCATAGCGACCGCCAGGGGGAATCATGCCATCGCCAAAAAACTGGCGGAAAAAGGGATCGTTGAACACTGGGTCTAGGTTTCGAGAAACCGTGCGCTCCGTGTCAATCCGCACGACTGCCGGCCCGACCCGGTTCACCGCTGCTGCGACAAAGCTGCTCCCGCGCGCTGCCCCCACGGGCACATCAGCCGACGCGGCCGGAGTGGTCAGCGGATTTAGCAACAGCAGCCCACACAAAAACACCATCATCAGCCGCGCCACAATCCGACGCAGCGCTTGTAACTTCAGCCCATTCATGAACCTGTCCCGTTGCATGGCAATTTCTCGTCTCGCGCAATAACTCTGAGCGTGCCGGAACGCACTTGATGCAGACAGCGCTCCATCACATCCATCCCATATCTTAGCGATCGCCCTTCGCCAGCGACAGTCCAGCGGCGGTACGGTTTTCAGGACTGGGCTAAGATGAAGGCAGTTCGGGTAGCCGATGGGCTGCCCCTATCACCTGCTCTGTGGCACTGATTATCAGTAATTGTCAGTAATTGTCATAGCACCGTCCGTTTTGTACCTTTCTTGCCCCTATCATGACCGCCCCCAAGCTTTCGCAAAACAGCCCTGAGCATTCCCACCCGCAGTCTGATGCCGCACACCTGCATACCGACCCCGCCACGCCCGATCGCGCCCACATCCACAGCGAGGAATCGCTCCGGCAAATCCTTAATCGGCTGTCTCGGATCGAGGGTCATATTCGTGGCATCAAGCTGATGGTGCAAGAAAGCCGCCCTTGTCCTGATGTGCTGGTGCAAATTGCTGCTGTGCGGGGAGCGCTGGATCGCGTGGCGCGGGTCATCCTAGACCAACACCTGACTGAATGCGTCGGACGCGCTGCCCAGGATGGCAACATCGAGCAAGAATTGGAAGCCCTGAAAGCCGCGCTGGATCGGTTTTTGCCGTAGATCTGGCTCTGGTAATTGTTCTGGGTTCTGGTCTGGGTTCTGGTGTGGGTTTTGGTGACTGTTCCGGTGACTGTTCTGGTGACTGTCTTAGTTTCCGGCGATCGCCAGTTCCTCTCTCAGCATCTCTTCGTAGATATAGGGCAGCGAGGCGCTCATGGAATTGGTTTCGATGCCGTAGCCTAGACTGGTCCAAGTGGGGGAAAGGATATACAGCACCTCCTCAATTGCCCCATCGCGCAGCAGTTGGGCCAGGTCTACGCCCCAGGCCTGGGGGTCGCTGAGCCAGGCATAGACCACGGCATCCTGATATTCTGGCTCAAAGCTGTAGCTGCGCCAGCGCCACAGGCCAGACGGGTTGGGGTGATAGGTCTGGGCCTGCTCTAGCCAGGTGGAGGTGATGAACTGGTAGCGGCCCGCAGCCGTGGTGCAATCGCCCAGATTGGGCCCCGCGACGATGGGAACGCAGCGGTCGGGATGCTGGGAAAAATCCTCGAAGCGATCGCCCCCATAAATTAGCGAATAGGGCCGCGGATCGTTGGACTCGCTGGCAGAAATCGTCCGCATTAGCGCTCGAATATAGGGATCGCCACCCTTCATCCGCAGGGGAATCGGCGTGACGCTGCCGACGGGTTCTCCACTCCGCGGCAGAGACCCGTCCCAGCCCATCACTTTTTCCACGACAGGCAGCGCCATCAGCGCCAGCGCCCCCATCAGCAAAATGCGGGTCACGGCGCTGCGCTTGGACGGCAGCGGCTTGGGGGATGAGGTTTGAGAAGGAGGAATCAGAGTCACAAGTTGGCAAGAAGGTTCAGCATTGTGGAGTACCCAGTGGAGTAACCCAGTGGAGTACCCAGTGAATGACCCAGCCTGGATTTAGGCGATCGCCCCAAACAGGTCACCATAGGAACGGGCGGGGGCATCGGGACGGGCCACCACTTCCACAATCTTATTGCGGGCCTCCGGTAAGGTTAGCGCTTCTACGCAGACTTCCGCCACCTTTTTGCGGGGAATGCGCCCGTCAAACAGCGTATCTGCGCCCTGCAT
Organism: Thermoleptolyngbya sichuanensis A183; assembly: GCF_013177315.1. NCBI lineage: Bacteria > Bacillati > Cyanobacteriota > Cyanophyceae > Oculatellales > Oculatellaceae > Thermoleptolyngbya > Thermoleptolyngbya sichuanensis. Next base: position 1,198,691 of record NZ_CP053661.1, read on the forward strand.
TACTACTGCATCAGGCAGGTCGTCTTCTAGCAGCCCGCCGGGCCGCACGATCGTATAGATCAAACCGCTCTGCTGAAGGTATTCCTCCGCCTGCTTCTTCCAAACCAGGATCAGCCAGAACAGGTTAAGCGGATGAAATAGCTTGGACACGCAGAGCGACGACACCAGAACAACGTGCTGAATGCCCTGCGTCTTGCAGGCATCCACCAGATTCTTTGTGCCTTCCAGGTCTGTTTTGTAAGGGCCCGTTGGGTCGAAGCTGGGGGCGGCTCCGGTGGCGCAAAGCACGACGGTACAATCGGCGATCGCCGCTTTTAGGCTTTCCGGTTGCAGCACATCGCCCACCACCAACTCGGCAGCCGGAGGCAACACCTCGCGCCCCCGCTCCAAATTTCGCACCACCGCCCGCACGGGAATCTCTCGCCGCACCAGTTCTTCCACAATGCGCCGCCCCGTGCGCCCTGTTGCGCCTACCACACAAGCCTTCATCGCGATTTCTCCTGAATTTCAAGCCCTGAATTTCAAGCTTGTTCTGCCCGTTCTCGTTGCAGAACCTCCCAAATCCTACCCCAGCCCGCCCGCATTCCAGGTCGGGAAATCTCGCTCGGAACTGTGTAGCTACCCGATGTTAAATAAAAACCAGGGGTTTGTCTTTGAGCGGGGCAAAGGCATCGGCATCGAAACGGTAGAGGCTGGCGGGTCGGCCCGCGCCCCGCGACACCTTGATTCCTGTATCAGCCAAAAATCCCAGCTTCAGCAGGCGCGATCGAAAGTTGGAATAGTCTGAAAAATTTTCGCCCAGCACGGTGGTATATAGCTGGTACAGATCGCCGAGGGTAAACAGTTCGGGCAGCACCTCAAAGGCGATGGGGCTATATTCCAGCTTGTTTCGCAGGCGGCGATAGCCATATTGCAAAATTTCCTGATGGTCAAACGCCAGGTCGGGCAACTGGTTCATGGGATACCAGGCGATGCCGCTGACCCCATCGGCAATCAGTTCTGCATCTGCCAGCCGCACCAGCGCAAAGTAGCTCACCGACAGATAGCGCACGCCGTAGCGGTTTGGCGCTTCTCGCGGATCGCGCTGGGGCCCGCCAAAGGTATATAGCTGTTCCAGGTACAGGTTATTGACCCGAATCTTTTCAGACAGCACGCGATAGGCCGCGTCCTCCAGCGATTCGCCCTGGCGCACCAGCGTCCCCGGCAGCGACCAATAGCCCAGGTAGGGGTCGTTGTCGCGCATGACCAGCAGCACCAGCAGCCGATTCTGTTCCGTATCGACAGAAAAAATGACGTTATCCACGCCCACTTTGAAGTCTGCTAGCTGGTGTGGAGTGGAGTCACTAGGCTTGCGGGAGTGTCGTCCTGGCATGAGGTGTAGAGGCGCTGTTGGTGAATATATGCCTCGATGGGAGGAATGAGCAGGTGTGGGTCTTTGTCGGTGCGGTAGGCGGTGGAAGAGGCGGGAATGCCTTCGTGGGGGGCGATCGCCACCGTTGCGCCCAGTTTCCGCAGCGGCTCCAGATCCGCCTCTTGCAGGGGATAGCCCGGCCGGGGCACCACCAGCAGCCGCACTGCCTGCAACAGCGCCTCCACCCGATACCACTTGGGCAACTGCGCCACCAAGTCAGACCCTACCACCAGCGTAAACGTCGCCCGCTGCCATCGCCTCCGTGCCCGGTTCACCGTCACCAGCGCTCGCGGATGGCTGAGGTCGGGATAGACGTGCAAATTCCGGCGAGGGGGGTGAATTGCCGCCACCATGAGCCGCAGCATGGCCGTGCGATGTTCCAGTGGCGTTTGGTGCAGCTTGAACGGGTTGTCCGAAGCCCACACTGCCACCTCATCAAACTGATCCGCCAGCCATACCAGAATATCCTGGTGGGCGCGGGTTGGTGGGTCGGCGCTGGTTCCAAAAAGGGCGATGTGCATATCAGGGGCAAGGGGCTATGGGTTAGGAGTAGGGGATTGATTTGAGCGTTGTCTTTTCTGCATGACCCGGCCTAAGCATCAGCGATTAATCGGCGGTTATCCCCGCAGCCGCGCCTGCGTCTCTTCGGTCAGGCTGTGTAGTGCGGGCGTGATTTCTGGCGTGTAGGGGTCGATGCAGATGACCTGACGGAGGGTGGAGGGGAGGGCGGCAACGTTGGCGCGGGTTCGCTGGGCGATCGCCTCTAGCGGTTCGGAGTGAGCAAGGCGCTGGCCCTGCTTCATCACCTGTTGCAGCAGCGGTTGGGCGCTGGGGTGAGATTCGGTGCAAAGACCGAGGCGATCGCCCCCAAAGCGTCCATCCTGCACCAAGCGAAACACCTGCTTGCGACCGGGGTAGGTGGCTTTGCCGCTAGAGCCTTTCAGGGTCGGGATGTTGTCGATTTCGACGAGCTTATACACGCCGTTGACCGGAGAACCCGTGACCAGTTTCGTACCAAAGCCATAGCCGTCGATGGACGCTCCCGCCCGTTGCAGCCGCTCGACTTCGTACTCATCTAGGTCGCCGCTGGCAAAGATGGGAACACCGGGAAGGAGCGATCGCACGGATTTCGACAGTTCCACCAGATCACCAGAATCCAGCCGCACGCCGCCCAACTCCAGCCCTTCCAGTTTCATCCGCTCGGCTAGCCGGGCCGCCGCCGCCTCAGAATCGTAGGTATCGATCAGCAGCGGCGCTTTGGGAAAATAGCGATGAAATGCGGTGAACGCATCCTGCTCGCTGCCTTCCAGCGCTTCCAGCGCCATCACCAGCGCATGAGCCATTGTGCCGCTGGGCTTGCGTCCCAGTTGCAGCGCCGCCAGCACGTTTGAGGTCGCGTCTAACCCCGCCGCCAGAGCCGCCCGCGCCGCCCAAATCGAAGCCTGGGGACTAAAGGCCCGCCGCGTGCCAAATTCCAGCAGCGTCGCTTCGGGGCCTGCCAAATCTCGCAGCCGCGCCGCCCGCGTCGCGATCAGGGTTTGATAGTTCAGCGTGTTCAGCAGGTAGGTTTCCACCAGTTGTGCCTGCCAGAGGGGTGCTTCGATCCGCAGCATTGGTTCATGGGCAAACACGACCGTCCCCTCCGGCAAGGCCCACACGTCGCCGCCAAAGCGCCCGGTTTCCAAAATGTCCCAAAACGCAGCAGGTGCATGGTCAAACAGTCCGGTAGCCCTCAGTGCGTCAAGCTGGGACGTGCTAAATTTCAACTGTTGCAGGTAATCCAGGGCTTGTTCCAGCCCCATTGCCACCAGATAGCCAAAGCTCTGGGGCAGCCGCCGCACAAATAGCTCGAAGCTGGCGGGTCGCAGTGCTAGGTCTTCGCCGACGTAGCAAGCCGCCATTGTGAGCTGGTAGAGATCGGTCAGTAATCCGTAGTCTGCGGGCGTAATGTTCAGCGCAGAGGCAGCCATAAGCCAGGTTGGCGAGTGAAAGAGGAGGAAGCTTCAGCCATCATTAGCCACCATCAGCCACCATCAGCCGTCATTGATGATTAAAGATGATTGAAGATGACAGGACTTACGCACTTGTAATAGGTTTTCTAATAGGTTTTCTGGGTTTTGGACGACTTCTCGCGGGCGCAGCCCGCGAGAAGTCGTCCAACTGCGTAAGGACTGGATGATTGAAATTATAGTAACTTCAACCATAAATGTCTATGGCTAACTCAGGTTGTCTTGGAAGAAATGCTCAGCAGAGCGATTAATAGACGGTCAGGTTGTGCCCAGTTTTACTAAAAAAAACCAAAACTGCGGACAGAACTTTCATGAAGATTGCGTTGAAACGCTTCTTAGAAATCTTAAGCATTTTCGCCTGGACTGGTCTTCTCACCTGCGGCTAGTGTTGAAACCAAGCCCCGCTGTTTGGTGAGCGTCTGCTCCAAGTCTGGGGGGACTCTCTGGGGCGATCGCCCTTACCTGCCTGCCTCCTGGGATTTACAACGCCGCACCTGCCCTATGGACATTTCCGTTCTCACGCAAACATTTCTGGCAATCTTTGTGCTAGCCGATCCGCTGGGCAATGCGCCGATCGTCGTGCTGCTTACCAAGGGCATGGATCTCGACCAAAAAAACCGCGTGGTCGATCGCGCCACGCTGGTTGCCACCCTGATTTTGCTGGGTTTTGCCTTTGTCGGTCAGCCGATTCTCACCTATTTGCACATCAGCACGGCCTCGCTGAAGGTGGCGGGCGGGCTATTGCTGCTGCTCGTGGCGCTGGATATGTTGCAGGGAGAAATTAACACTTATGAGGCGGAGCAAGAGCGCGACGTGGCGATTACGCCGCTGGCACTGCCGCTGCTGGCAGGCCCTGGTGCGCTCACCACCGTCACGCTGCTTATGGCCGATCGCCCTACGGCTCGCCTGAGCGTGGTGCTGGGGATCGTCTTATCAATGTTCGTGACCTGGATCATTGTGCGCCAGTCTACCCGCATTGAAAAATGGCTGGGCGAAACCGGAACCACCATCGCCGCAAAGCTTCTGGGCTTTATCCTGGCAGCGCTGGCAGTAGAAATTGGCAGCGCGGGAATTCGAGAACTATTTTTGTCCTGAAGTCTTGTCCTGAAGGTTGTCCAGCAGGTTTGGGGTGGGCGTGATGGCGTTTTGATGCGTTGGGGAGAGTTGATGGTGGGATGATGAGATCAAGAGAGTGTTGAAGGATTGGAATGAGACAACCTTGGGCTGTATTTAAGCTCATTCCTCATTCCTCATCCCCAGACCTCACATCTGTTCCCCTGCCAGATTTCCAGCCATGCGCCGCCTCCTACCGCTGCTCCTCCTCTGCCTCTGTCTGACGGGCTGCATTCAATACGACGTGGGCATTACCTACGACAGCCAGATCCACGGAGAACTGGTGCAGCGGATTCGGCTGGATGGGCAGATTCCGGCGGCGCGGCAATCGACGGCGCGGGCATGGCTGGATGGCCTGGAGCAACAGGCGCGGAAACTGGGTGGCAAGGTGCGCCACCCGTCGAAGCAGGAGTCGCTAATTACCATTCCGTTTAATAATGGCAAAGACTTGGCCGCGAAGTTCAACCGCTTTTTTAACCCGTCTGCGGAGGAGCGGCGGCAGCTTTGGGGGCCAGATCTGGCGGAACTACCTGCGATCGCCGCTCAGATGAGTGTCCGTGAAACGAACCTGCTGCTGGTGCAGCGCAATCGGCTAAGTTTAGATTTGGACTTGCGATCGCTCGCCGTTCGGGGAGCGGATGGCCGCCTGCTGGTGTCGCCCGGTGGTCTGCTGGATGTCGATTTCAGGCTCAACACGCCTTGGGGGGTGCGGCGCGTGGACAGCACCCCAGCAGCGGAGGTGGGCGATCGCGGAGCGTTTCCGAAGGAAAATCGCCAGCTTGCCTGGAGGCTGGAACCCGGCGAGCTGAATCATTTGGAGGCGGTGTTTTGGGTTCCCAGTCCTCTGGGTTTAGGAACCGTGGCGATCGCCCTCATCGTCGGCATCGGTATGCTGATTAAAGCGTTGCTGGAGGGGGACGGGGGAGTGGAGTGATGGGGCGAGAAAAAAACGAAAAACGAAGAGCGAAAAACGAAAACTGGAATCCCTTCGCTCTTCTCTCTTCGTTCTTCGTTCTTCGTTCTTCCCTCTCCGTTCTTCTCTCTTCTCTCTTTCCCCCTCCACCCCTCCTAGCTCCCAACCTCTGGCTCTCGCTCTGTCCGAATCCACTGGGTTTGACGGTTTGTGAAGAAGCCGAAGTAGCGGGGAATCTTGCGAAGCACGTAGAGCGGAATGCTCAGCAGCGCATGGGCGGGGATCAGCGCTGTGCCAAAGCGAACCCATGCGCCGGAGAGCGCGCCCAGCAGCAGGCAGCCCTGGGCCAGCAGCAGCGCCGCAGGCAGGGGAGAGGCACCCAGCGGCAGGGCGATCGCCGCCAGACCCAAAGTCATTGCCCACAGCATCACCAGCAGCGATAGGGGCGGCACGGCCAGATCAAGGGCGATCGCCAGCAGGTCAATACGCCCTTGCCGCAGCGCTTGCCGCAGCAGTCGGGGAACTTGAGTCATCAGTGTGTGCAGATGGCCATGCTCCCAGCGGGTGCGCTGCTGGTCGGCGGCGGTTCGGCGGGCGGGCAACAGCCCCATCACGTAGGCGGTGGCGCAAAACAGGGGCGGATGGCCGGCGATCGCCAAGTCCAGCCCAAGCTGCATATCTTCCACAATATTGCCGCTGGCCAGGGACACCTGCCGAATCACGTCCCAGGGAAAGGCCATGCCCGTGCCCGTCAGCAGCGATGGTAGCCCCAGGCGGGATAGCCCCAGCAGGCGCACCTGATTTTTTACCAGAAACGCCAGGGAGGACACAGCGCTGGCGGCACTGGGGCGGGGCGGCGTTTCCATCAAATAAACTGCCTGCACCGGGCGATGGGTTGCCGCTGATAGGCTGGCGATATCGGACAGTGCGCCAGCGTTCATCCAGCAGTCTGCATCGGCCATTACCACCACTTCTGGCGGGTTTTTGGCAAGGTGGCGCAGCCCAAAATCCAGCGCATAGCCCTTGCCACGACGATCGGGATCGCGCCGCTCAATCACCTCAGCGCCAGCCGCAAAGGCTACAGCGGCGGTATCGTCGGTGCAGTTGTCGGCTACCACCAGCAGGCGATCGCCCGCCTGGAGCTGCGGCAAAATCGTGGCGATCGCCGCGCCAATGCCCGCCGCTTCGTTGTGAGCAGGCATCAGCACCGTCGTTCGGAGATGCACTCTGCGTCCGCGCATTCTAGGCGCAGGCAGCGGCAGTAGCGCCATCGCACATTCCACAAACAGTACCAGTACGGGCACCAGCAGCAGCCCCGCAAGACCCAGTAGCAAAAAATTAAGCAACAGCATACGGCTTCGCCTTCAGCAACCAACTTGAGACGCGCAAATCAAGACACATAAACCAGCGCTCTCTTAGTGTGGGTGGAGAAGGGCAGCGGCTAACTCCGAAAACTCACGCAATTTGCCAGCCTGCTAGACGTTTATATCGAGATAATCGCCTTTATACGGGTTTATACGGGCTTTGGCGAAACGCTAAAGTCCTGGAAAAAGTTCTAAGTAGGTAGACTAAATTAAAAATCAGATTCCAAACCCTGCACCGCGCACTGTGCGGGCAGTGCAGGGTTCTTGATGTTATGTTTATTGGTGTCCACTTACTTAAACCTGCTTAAAAAGTTAGGAGATAAAGATTTCACGCTGGTTGACTGACAAAACTAATCGGCGACACAGCAGTACGTGTGTACTTTGAATTCGATTCGATAGGTGCGTTGCTCATGCTGTTTGCGAGATGCCATCGCGGGTTCAGGATCGCGGTTATGAGTGAAACAGACATGACGGATGAGTGGCCACCCGTTCTCTAGGGCGGCTTTCAGCCAATCCCATCCAATGCGGAAGTAGCTATTGCCACGAAACCAATGGGGGTCAACCCATCGCCGTTTGCCTGTTGCGACGACCTCGAGACCTTGAGCGGTGACGTAGAGCGTCGCGACGGCCAAAAGGAACCAAAGCCGGGATAGGGCGCAGAGGGAGCGAATTTCAGATTTCTGGAGATTCCAGCCGTTGGATTGGTCATCGAGAAACGCCTCCTCAATGTCGAAGCGCAAGCCGTATTCCTCGAAGGTGCGCAGGTGGGTGGGTTCATCGCTGACGATGGTCCAAAACTCGCCGTTGAGGCTGTTATGACCAAAGGCGATATGCACCGGCCCGTACCACTCGCCTTTGTGGAGCTTCACGGTGTGCCAACAGAGAGCCTCCCCGCGCTGAAGGTGAATGTCCTTCAATTGACACCATCCATGGCCCGCCCGCCAAATCCAAGTATTCCGCTTGATGCGGATGCGGTAGTGCCACCCGAGTTCAGCGGTTATGGCGGCTCATGGCCTCGGTGTGAATGAAGCCCCGGTCGGCTAAGACGACCACTTTTACCCCCGCCGGCAAGCGATGGGCGGCTTGGTGGAGCATCTCCCGGTAGTCACTGAAGGCGACGGACGCACTGCGGTGCTGGAGCACCCGCCAGACCACAGGCAACGCCCGGCCTCGATGCACCACCGCTAGGCGAATCAAGCAATACTCATCCCAAAACAGCGAGGTGTCCAAGCTCAGGTACAAACAATCCTCATCCCAATGGGCTAATGCCGCTTGAATCAGGGGCTTGTACAGGCGATGGACGTTCAGGCGACTGTTGTGCAGCCAGCGGCTTAGCCGTCGTTGTTTGCTTTGTGCCTGCACCCCTCGACACGGCACATAGGGCAGCCAGCGAGTCAGGTTGATTTCTCCGCGCTGGAGCAAAGCCACCACCATCCACAGGCAGGTCGTCAGATGGCTACGATGAGCCCAGGGCACCGATTGACCCAGCCAAGCGTTCAAGGCATTGTAGAGGGGGGAGTTTTTTTCACAGCATCTACGCTTTTGAGTGGTATCTAAGCTTAGAACGCTGGCTCCCCACTTCTTCCTCCAATCCCTGAAACTACCGCGCCACAAGCTGTTCAGCAGATCTCAGGTAACTTTTGTCAGTCAACCAGGGTTCAATCAGCTCCAGATGGTCAATCGCGATCTTGCGGGCGATCATCATGGTGACTCGTGCCAGCTCTATGGCAAATGGGTTGATGTCCATCCCGTAGAATTGGTTTGGCGTTACGAAGCTGATGGAAAGCTGCTTATCGTCAGCCGTTTGGTAGCGACTGAGCTTGTCCAATAGCCGCAGTTCCACCTTTTTAAGTTCCTGATACGCCACATACAGGAAGTTTCCCGCCCCACAGGCGGCATCCAGCACTTTGTAATCTCTCAGCTTGCGATGCAGGATGTTTAGCTCTTTTTTGGTGTTGGCTTCAGCACTTTAGTTTGGACTAATGGTGAAGAGGAAGGCAGTCAATGAGAAGCACCGACTGCCGTAAGGTCAATGAAGTACAACCAACATTGACCCCATGATTTTCAACGAACTTCAGCAATTTCGCCAAACGTTGTATGCCAGCTTGGGAAACGCCAGAGATGCCCTGTTTGATCTGATGGATGCCGTGTTAGTGAGTGCGTGCATCGTGTCGTTTGTGAGGCTATCGCAGAGTCCTGTCTTTCGTCGCCAGTGGTCGAGCACCTATGAAGCGTTGCGCGATAGCCGCCTACCCCGATCAAAGGTGCTGAAGCTGTTGGTGCAGCAGATACCGACTCAGCAGCAACCGTTGTTGGCAGGTGATGCGAGTCGGTGGAACCGTCCTGCTGCCAGGCGTTTGAAAGACCGCACCTTATCAGGCAGAACAGGACATGCCCCGATAGCCGGACAAAACTACAGTACCTTAGCCTGGATTGCTGAAGACAGGGGCAGTTGGGCATTACCATTGCGGCATGAGCGCATCACCAGCTTTGAAACACCCGCCAGTAAAGCGGCATTCCAACTCAAACAAGTGACTCGGCAGTTAGCGGTGCGTCCGTTGGCGATCTACGACCGAGGGTACGGCAATGCCAGTTTTGTCAACCAAACGGCAGGGATTGAGGCAGACTTGCTGCTGCGGGTTACATCCAATCGATGTGTCTATGGCGCGCCCCCAGCGTATCGAGGGCGAGGCGCACCTGCCAAGCATGGACATAAGATGAAACTCAATGACCCTGACACTTGGAGTGTCCCGGTCGAAACCGTTGAAGTCGATGATCCCAACTGGGGACGAGTGCGGGTCAGTCGTTGGAGTGCATACCATTTCCGCAAATCCCCCAAACGGGCAATGGAAGTGTTGCGCGTGGAGGTGCTGGAGACACAGAGCAGCACGCGACGCTTGGCTCCTTTGTGGTTAGTTTGGCTGGGTGAGCAGATGCCTCCGTTAGAAACCCTGTGGTTGCACTACCTCCGTCGCTTTGCCATTGAACACTGGTATCGCTTTGCCAAGCAGAGGCTATATTGGACACATCCCCAGTTCAGTTCTGTATCGGCAACCGAACAGTGGAGCAGCCTGATGCCGTTGCTCAGTTGGCAGTTGTGGTTAGCGCGAAAGGACTGTACTGACCACCCCTTGCCCTGGCAGGCACCGCAAGAAACGTTGACTCCGGGTCGGGTCGCACAAGCGTTTGCAGGCATTTTGGCAGCGATTGGCACCCCTGCTCCTGCGCCTAAACCTCGTGGTAAATCGCCAGGACGAGGCAAGGGGCACAAGCCAACTCCTCGTCCCTGCTATCCGATGGTCAAAAAACGAGCCTCGAAACGCAAGACATCCGAACAATCCCTGAACAGTCCGGTTGCAACAGCAGCTTAACTGCGAGCAGGATTGTATCCAATTCCTTAAGTTCAACTGTTATGAACGGTTGAGCAGATTCTTTATGGCATCCTGTTGAGCATTATTGTGATGCCAGTTAGTCCAAACTAAAGTCAGCAATTAGGTCTTCCCACGGTTCCGTGATGGTCGGGATGACGATTTGCCGAATGTCAGCTTCGGAGGTGAAATGTACCCCGTGGGCATGGCGTTTTACCGGGTCAATCGCAGATTCAAAGATGCTGCCAAAGATGGAAGGACGAACCAGATCCCATCGTTGTTTGGCGCAGTCTTCCAAAAGCTTGAGATCTTCTGGGCTAAGCTCAATCGAGTGGATTTTGGCGAATAGCCCACCGTTGAAATAGTCAACGCCGCGATAGCGACCCGCCGGAACGATGCCCCGTTGGTTCATCGCGTTGAACAAGCCACCCAGGATGTCGTAGGAACTGCCTTTGCGCTGAATGCAGTCCTCTAGGCACGAAACAAACATATCGCAAGGCAATAAGCCCCGGTCTTCGGCAAACATCGCCAAAACGCACTGCAACACAAACCGCTGGGCTGCCTGTTCATCAAAGTCAAGATGGTTTGTCTTTTTGGCTCTGTTGCTCAGGTCTCGATAGAGTTGCCCCATCAGTTGAGCGTTGCGCTCTGTGATCTCGACCTGATTGTTTTGAAAGACAGGCGGCTTCTCATCTGGATACATGAAGCCAAAGGCACTTGCCCGATTGGGCAATTCCTCTAACCTGATGACATCGACTGGCGCATCAACTTGGTTGTTGAAGTCAAAGATCCAGAACTCATCAAAGTTGCTCAGGATTGAGTATTTGGGTTTTGGCGCAAGCCTCATCCAGTAGCGTTCAAGCTGGTCGTAGTGGTGCTTGAGGTTCGCGCCCCTGGATTTCATCTCGACCAATAGGCGTGGCTTCCACACGAGATCCGCATAGCCCTTGTGCCCTTTTTCGCCGCCACGATCTACCCGATATTCAAACTCGGCTCCGGCGTGTTTGGCACTTTCGTATCCAAAGGCTCTAAAGAATTCGTTCAAAAACGATTGGGATTCACTTTTCTCGTCACCCTGAGCAAAGTGTTCTTTGCAGCAGGAAACAAAGGTCGCGAGTCGGGGTTCGTTTGGCACGGGAATCGCTCTCGTGGGGTGCATCCCAGTTATGCAATGAGTAGAAGTGCTTAGTGCAGATTAAGGGCAGACGCCGTAGGCTCAGAGCAGTTGCTCTAAGGATAGTTGAAGCGATGGATGCCACCAAGGAAGCCCAAATCAAAGCCCATGCACTGGCGTTAGCGGAGTTGCTTTACGACGAGACAGACCCTGAACAAGTCAAAACATTGGCCGGGATCGAAGTCGCCGTTCGTGACCACCTACTGGAGTATGTGGGGCCTGAGATCGGAAATTTTTTATCTGCACAAGCAGCGGCACAAGCTCTGGGCGAAAGCGGCACATCCAGAGTATCGTCGGACGCTTAAGTCTGAGTCAGCGCCAGAGCCAGCGGCTTAAGGTCAAGGCCCGCACCCAGTGGAGTCCTCAGGTTGAGACGTGCTGCTTGCTGCTGAGTGCCAACGAAGCCTATGCGCGAGCTGCCGACGATATCGCTGTGCTCACCGGGGTGTGCGTGTCAGGGAGTACCCAGCAACGGCTGGTGCATCGTCAAGACCTAGAGCCACCAGCGGTGGACAGCGGGGTTAAGGAAATGAGCTTAGACGGGGGCAAAGTCCGTCTGCGGACTCCTCAGGGGCAGCCCTGCCAGTGGCGCGATTACAAGGGGGTAAACCTGCATCAGTGCAGCATTAGCGCCTTCTACAAAGACAACGACAGCTTGGTCAACTGGCTCAACCAGCAGCCCTTAGCGCATCCCCTCGTTTGTCTTGGGGATGGTCACGACGGCATCTGGAACCTGTTTTCACAGATCGGGCATCGCAGCGAGCGCCTTGAGATCTTGGACTGGTACCACCTGATGGAGAATTTGGGTAACGTGGGTGGGTCTCAACAGCGTCTTGATGCCGTCGAAGCCTGCTTGTGGCAAGGGGATGTGGATGGGGCGGTTAGGCTATTCGACGACTGGTCCCATGAGCGGGTAGACCAGTTTATCGGCTATCTGGCTAAGCATCGGCTCCGTATCGTTAACTACAGCTACTACCAAGCTGAGGGGATTTCAATTGGCTCGGGTGCCGTGGAGTCGACTATCAAGCAAATTGGTAGGCGGGTGAAAATTTCAGGCGCTCAGTGGAAGGAAGACAACGTTCCACAAGTCCTTCGCCATCGCTGCGCTTATCTCAATGGTCAATTCTCATCCTGAGTCTTGTAAGACTGGGATGCACCCCTCTCGTGAGGTTGAAGGCAATCGCCTGTACTCTGATCAGATCTGCTAAACCTTTGCTGGGCAAGGATTTCGACAGATCTAAAATGAATTTTGAAACAAAGGCGATCGCTTACTCAAGATTCCCGATTTGTTAAAGTTAAAAACGAAAATGTGCTGTAAATTCATCAAAAGATCAAACAAAAGTAATAGATAGTACACAGGTTCCATGAATTTAATACACCTGAAAATAGATAAGCTTGGTGCGTCAGGTATATAAATACCTTTGCTTATGGGACGAGTGATGCGCGATCGCCCTCTAACTGCTATTCGCATTGAATTGTGTGGCAAGGGACTGAGACTGTCAGGGCGATAAAGTCGTGACTGCAAAATAACGAGGTCGGTATAAGCCGCAAAAAGTCGTGAAAAGCCGTATAGTTTTGAAAAATCGACTAAACGTACCGAGTCCGGCGATACACTGTGTGGTGTGAACCTATGGATCTGGATGAGTTGATCAGGGTTGCGGATGCTGTTGTTCGGCAAGAACTCAAACGACCGCTAAGCGATTTGGAGCGCTATGTGCTGCAAGAGTCGTTTAAGGGCAAAAGCTACGAGCAAATGACAGACGGCTGGGCTTTTAAGACGGTGAAAGATGCAGGTTCGCGGCTGTGGAAATGTTTTTCTCAGGCGCTTGGAGATGGCGTAAAAGTTCAGAAGTCTACGTTTCAGATGGCGCTAGTGCGCTTGTCAGAGCGGCTGGGGCATCGCCCGCCCGAACCTGCTCAAGCGGCTCTCTCCCCAGACTTATCCCTTCAAAAAAAGTCAATTAACTTACCTACCAATCCATTTGGCGATCGCGGCTGTATCACCGACCCCTCTCGATTCTTTGACCGATATGAGATTCTCAGGCAGGTCTTTGAAGCGTTGCATCATGGGGTCAGTGTGTCGCTGGTCGGTGAGTCGCGGATAGGAAAGTCTTCTTTGCTGGCGATGATTTGTGCCAAGGGGCCGGCAAAGCTTCAGCTACCGCCCACCGCTTTTGTGCAGCTCAATATGCAGTCGATTCGAGATGAAGCTGAATTTTTTGAAGCGCTGTGTCAGGAACTGGGCATCGAGCCGCCCTGCCGGGGCTATGCGCTGCGTCGCAAGCTGAAAGATACACACCATATCTTGTGTCTGGATGAGGTCGAGCGGATGAGCCATTCCGACGACTTTAGCGGGCGCGAGCGGACAGAACTGTGGGGGCTGGCAGATGGGGCGATCGCCCCCTTAACACTCGTCACCGCCAGTCGCTTGCCCCTGAGCCAGTTGTTTCCCGACTCACCAGAGCAAACCTCCCCACTGGCAGGCATTTGCCAGACTATTCAAGTAGAGCCATTTTCGCCTGCGATCGCCCAATCTTTTATCATGCACCGTTTGCAAAATGGCCCAATCCAGTTCACGCCTGCCCAAATCCACCAGCTAATTGCCCAGAGCGGGGGGCATCCTGCGCGTCTACAAGAGAGTGCGTCAGACCTGTACCGTCAGTTGTTGGAAGCCTGAATTGACCACAATGCCACAGTTTTCTGTAGATTCCCAATGCTCCTGGGCTTCGAGGCGGACTCGCTGCCTTAGCCTGTTGCGAGGGCAACACTATCTCTGGCTACTGTATTGGGTTTATTTTCGCCCAACTCGGTTGAAGGAATATTTCTATCACATTAATCCTGCAATCTATAAGGCTGAACCAGGGCTTCAGACCATCTTTCGCACAACTCAGCTTTCGCCGTATCGGAATCTTTACTGCATGATTCCTATCCTGAGTCTATGTTTTGGACTGGGGCTGGGGCTACCTTTATTGTGGCTCGCGGGCTGGCACTTGCAGCATTCTGTTGGTCTATTTTGGGCCATAGGTGGGGCGATCGCCGGAGCAGCCGTAGGAAGCTTATTTTTTATCTTATTTCTAGGCGTGCTTGGAACTGTGGTCAGTATTGCCAGAGGACTGATGGCAAGCACAGTGGTTGGCGTTGCTAGCGGCATTATGAATAGTATTTTATTCTGCGTCATCCTTGGCATTTCGCAGAGCTTACCCTGGCTAAATGTAGAAACACAACCTGGGGTTATTGCGTCCTTTGCGTTGTCCTTTGGGCTGGCTATTGGAATTATGGTCGGTGTGACGATCGGTGGCGTAGCGGGGGGCATTGTGGGGCTGGTGTTAGGAAGCACTGGAAGCCTGATCGTTGGCATGGTGTTTAGCGTGCTGATCGTTGCCCTATCGGCAATTGACATTGCCGCTGAGCATACAGGTATCGTATTTGGATTTGTGTTTGGGTTGGTGGCGATCGCGACTGGCGGGGCTGCGGTTAGTCTGGTAAAGGGGATTTTTAGCAGCGTTATTATTTCAGCGGCCGTGGGGGTTGCGGTTGGGTTTTCGTCCACTCCGGCTGTCGGTCTGCTGACGGGGGCGATCGCCATCTCCTGCTCACTACGCTTGCCGTTTTATATTATCGAGTTAGTTTGGGCAGGGTGCTGCCCTCAAAAATGCAATCTTGCTGCATGGGATGAGCTGCTAGTTATTTATCTTCCTGGGTCGCGACAGCAACTTTTGCAGCAGATACAGCAAGATTTTGATCATGGTGTGATACAGCTTTGTTATATAGCCTGCAATCCTTTTCAGCGTTGGGTTGCACAGTCTGCACTAAAACATTATCTTATCCATCACCCTAGCCCACTTCATGAGCTGCATGGCTTACTGACTCACCCAGCAAGCCATGCATACGTTTTTGCGCCGCTCAGTCATCACGGCTGGCTGCATATTCCAGCAATCAACTATGTTCTTTTAGGGGAATTACACGATCGCTGGGTCAACTGCACTACTGATCCCAGCAGCCGCTTGTTTGAGCATCTGATTTATCAGATCAGCCGCTGTTTGCGAAACAATAGCCAGACCCCGCTAACCGAATGGGCTAGGATCTTATTCCAGTTGCAGCTTGCAGAAATATCCCAGCAAAAGCTTTCATTGCGGCAGATTGCTGAAATCCAGGCGATCGCAGCTCAGCTTGACTCCTATCCCGGCGGTGCAGAAATCTGTCAGATGTTTGATGTTATTCATATTTTTCTCAAGGGCGATCGCCTTGCGCCTCTTGCAGAGACAGTCTCTCATACAGATCTCCGCTTTCTCCGCAAAAAAGATGCGCTTAATCCACCCGCACTAGAGATTTTGCATCAATTGCAAACGATTGCAATCGACATCTACACATCTGAGCAAACCAGCCGGGTTAATCAACAGGCGGCCTTGCTGCGAACAACCAACACGCTCAACTTGCTAGAAGAAAAGCTCGACGCACACGTTATTACGCCTGAGCGAATCCTTTTGCGGCAAGTGATTCATCACTGGCAGCATCTTGTTTGCATAGCCAGTGGAGAAATTGGCAATGCCCAGCTTATTCAGCCAATCCCTAATCCCTATGTCATCGGCAACCCAGTGACAGGTAGCCTTTTCGTGGGTCGTGAGGACATTATGCGTCGGCTCGAAGAACTCTGGTTGCCTAGTCAACAGGTGCCGTCTGTGGTGTTGTATGGGCAGCGGCGCATGGGAAAATCGTCAATTTTGCACAACCTTGAAGCTATTTTGGGCGATCGCGCTGTCATCGTCGACTTCAATTTGCAGGTCATGGGCATCGTCAATAATACTCACGAATTGCTCTATGCGCTTGCCATAGAAATGTACGATAGGCTGCCTCCACCCTTAACTGTTACATTCCAGGAACCCCAGCTTTCTCAGTTCATGCAGAATAATCCTTATCAATCTTTTCTACGGTTTCTTAAGCATCTTGATTCTGTTCGAGCTGGCAGGCGATTTATTATCACGGTTGATGAGTTTGAGTTGTTAGAACAGCTTATTGAAGCCAATGTGGTAGAACAACGATTAATCACCTTTTGGCGAGGGCTAATTCAAACCTATCCGTGGTTTATTATGGCCTTTGCTGGACTGCATACCCTTGATGAAATGCGGCAAGACTACTGGTGTCCGCTTTTTAGTAGTGTAACTGCTATTCCAGTAGGGCCTCTCTCGTTTTCAGCAGTGCAGCAATTAATATAATAATGCAACCCTCTCCTGATTTCGAATTGGAATATGAACTAGCAGTTATTCAGAAAATTTTTACCCTTACGAATGGACAGCCTTACCTTGTGCAACTTCTAGGACATACGTTAGTTACTTGCTTCAATCGGGTGGTATTTGAGCAAGGTGCTATACGAAATAAAAAAATAACACTTCAGGATCTAGAAATGGTGATCAATTCCTCAAGTTTCTATCGAGATGGAGATGCTTATTTTATGGGAATTTGGCGACAGGTAGGAAGTAGCCAGCCTGATCATCAATCTAAAGTACTGCTTTGCTTGTGCGATCGCCCACTCTCTATCTCAGAGATTTCAGACAAAACCGGGCTGAGTGTTTCGAGCCTCCAGCCGATTCTTTCAGCATTACAAAAATGTGGCATCATTACAGATACGGATGGGTATTATACCTATGCTGTTGAGCTGATGCGTGGCTGGCTAAAGCGCCTATATCCACAGCTATTGACTTCTGGACACCGAGAAAGCGACTGGTAGTGCCTGGTTGGCAATCAGTAACGCTCACTCAGCCCTATGCAGCAAAGTAAGTTGCACAAAAGCGCAAGTTCTAAATCCTAAAAATGCAGATTCAAAGACCAGTTTTACCTCTTGAGTCGGCGTAAAAGCGTAGTGACTTTTCGGTTCCATCTCGGTAGGCTAGTAAGCATCGAAGCAAGGTCGCAACACGAGCCACAAAATAAAGCGTCATGGCGATCGCGCTTAATTGCTAAATCTGTTCCGGTCTGATTGTGCGCCCCCCTGATCAATCCAGAAGAGGACATTCACCCATGACTGCCATACTCGCCCTCACATCTGTTCCTAAATCGGTTCAGAATGCTATTCGTAATGTCGCCTTTCCGCTGTCCCCGGTTCCCGAATTTGAGCGTTCCGTGTTTGATTGGACCGTCATCACGTTGACAGTCGGTACGATGATCTTTGGAATCTTTGGCGTGTTGGGCGGGTCGTTTGCCCAGCGGGCCAGCGCCGCAGAAGTTCCCCCCACCACCGAAACCCAGGTGCAGCCGAACCCTGGCAGCGCGGCGGATTTGGGCGGTGTGGTGGTGCCGTTCTGCTACTTTCCTGAAGACCCGACGATCTGCTTTACCAGCGTGGGATACGGGGGCGACGAACCCGTGCAGCCGGGCCCTGCTGTGCGGCTGATCAAGCCGCCGCTGATTCATGTCCGCCCCACGCTTTCGCCAATGGAGCCGGAGCCGCCCGTTTTGCCGATTGTGATTGCGCCGCTCTCTTGAGACGGGGTCTGCGGCTCACGTTAGAGGGTTGTCTCAGAGTCACATTCTCGGCTCAGCACCAGCCGCCCGTCGGTTAATTCATACACGCCCTGCGGTTCGATAGTGGGGTCGCCGGGCTGCCAGGAACGGCTCTGGGGCAATGGCTCTGGGGTCGTTTCGGGTAGCGGCTGCACGTCTCCGGTTGGGAAGGGCGACAGCGACGCATCCCCCGGTGCGTAGGGCAAGCCGCCAGACCCCGTAATGACGAAGCGACCCGATTGGCGATCGCGCACCACGCAGCTACTGGCCAGCAGTCGCCCCTCGTCTATCGAGGCATCTGCTAGCGGCGTGAGGCTATTTTGGACGCTGCTGGTATCGGGAGTGATGATTTGCCCGGGGGCGGTTTGTCCTGAGGCGTTTAGGTCTACCTGGTCGTTGCCGTCAAAGTCATCTGCGCTACCGGGGGGATTCGTCTCGCTGAAAAAGGGCGGGAGCGTGATGTTGCCGCCACGCCCCTCGGCTGCTCGACTAATAATGTCGCTGTCGTCGAAGGCGACCACGCCCGCGCCGCCGATGGTGATGTTGCCGCCGTCGCCCCGGCTATTGGTGGTAATGTCGCTGTCGCCCTCCAGCACCATGAGGCTGCGGGTTGACCGACTGCCTGTGTTGATTTCGATATTGCCGCCGGAGGAGCGGGGGGCGCGGGTGGTGATGTCGCCGTCGGACATTTCCAGGCGATCGCCCGTGTTGATGCGAATGTTGCCTGCTGTGCCGCGCCCGCTGCTGGCGGCAGTGATGGTGGCGCGTTCGTTGAGGAACAGGCTGCCCGTGTTCAGCGTGATGTTCCCGCCTGCGTCTCGGCGGCTGGCGGCGGTGATGTTGCTGTTGGTCAGAAAGGTGCGATCGCCCACGGTCAGCGTGATGTTCCCCGCCGTGCGCCCTCCCGTATTTTCTGCGGTAATGGCGGCGTTGTCGGTTAGGTTCAGGCTGCTAGTACTCAGCGTGATGCTGCCGCCTGCGGCAAACCGTCCTGCGGCAGTGATATTGCCATTGTTCAACCGCGTGCCGCCGCGAATTGCGATGTTGATATCGCCTGCATCTCCCTGCCCTGCGGTTTGGGCAGAAATGGTGGCGCTGTCCAACACCTGCAAGCTGTTGCCGCGCAGGGTGATGTTGCCGCCGCGTCCTCTGGAGTTGAGCCGGGTGTCGGCAAATAGCCCGCTCTGCCCATCGGCTACGTTGGCGACCGCAGTGCCAAATTTTTCGCGGCGATCGCCCACCGTTGAATCGCTGCCCGAAAACAGAATGTCGCCGCCCTCCAGGGTAACGCTGCCCGCCTGCCCTCGCCGCAACGCGCTGGCAATCACCTGGCCGCCGCCCGTCGCCTCAAACTCGTTGACCGATAGGCGAATGCTGCCACCGCGACGGTTGTTTTCGCTGAGCGCATAGATCACGGCCCCATTTAGAATTCGCAGACGGTTAGCTCGAATGAAAATTTCGCCGCCGCGCCCCTGTGCGCCCTGCTGAGCATTTGTGAACAATCCGCTGGAGCGACCCGTTTGGTTGGTCAATCCTGCCAGCCGGACATTGCCTGTTGCGATCACCCGAATGTCGCCTGCATTGCCCCCTCCGCGGGTATTGGCCACCAGTTGGGCCCCACGGGTGATGGCCAGCGATCCGGTTCTGATGTTGACCCTGCCGCCTTGCCCGATTCCACCAGTTTCTACATTGCTGAAGATACCTGTGCCTGTGCCTGAGAGAAAGATGCGATCGCCCACTCGAAGAATCACAGCTCCCGCATTGCCCCGTGCGCGAGTGCTGGCGACGAATTGCGCCCCATCAGCCAGTTCCAACCGATTGGCGGTAATGCTGATGTCGCCGCCGTTTCCGACTGCATTCCCTTCAACGTTGCTAAAGGCAACGCTGACCTGTCCATTGGGGCCGGTTCCAGCAAAGCGCACCTGACCCGTAGCGTTGATCGTGATGTCTCCGGAGTTGCCCTTGCCCAGCGTGCCCGAAAATAGCCGTGCCCCGTCCAGCACAAACAGGTTGCGGGCTTGAATGTAAATGCTGCCACCATTTCCGGTCGCACCGTTGTCAACGCGGCTAAAGATGGCGCTGGTCAACTGCTGGTCTGCGCTGAGTCCCTGAAACAGCACATCCCCACTTGCGCGAATCAAAACATCTCCCGCATCGCCCTGACCGTTGGTATTGGACAAAAGCTGTGCGCCGTTTAGCACCGACAGTGACCCTGTTTCAATGTCAATGGTGCCGCCGCGAAGCTGGATGCGGTCGTCTAGCGCCAGGGTTTCTGCATTGATACGGGTGAAAATGGACGTGTCCTTACCATCGAGTAAGATGCGATCGCCCACTCGAATCACCACGTCTCCCGCATTTCCTTCAGCGCTCGTGCTGGCGACCAGTTGCGCCCCATCAGCCATCTCTAGCACGTTGGCGGTCAGGCTGATGTTGCCTCCATCGCCTACTGCGTTTCCCTCTGTATTGGCGAATACTACGCTGGTTTGTCCAGTGGGACTGGTTCCGGCAAATCGCACTCGCCCGGTGGCATTGATGATGATATCGCCCGAATTGCCCTGGCCTAACGTACCCGAAAACAGCCGCGCTCCGTCCAGCACGAATAAGTTACGGCTGCGGATATCGATATTGCCGCCCTGACCCCTGCCGCCTGCGCCGATTCGGCTAAAGATCGCGCTGTGGAATTGGTTGTTGGCGCTACGCCCTCGAAAGGTGACATCGCCCGCCGCCCGAATCGTAACGCTGCCTGCGTCGCCCTGCCCTTCTGTACTGGCGACGAGTTGCGCGCCATCTAGGAATTCTACTGCTTCAGCCGTAATGCTAATATTGCCGCCCCGCCCAAAGCTGTCAGTTTCAACATTGGTAAAGGCAACGCTGTTTTGTCCGTTGGCGCTATTTCCGGCAAATCGCACTCGCCCGGTGGCATTGATGATAATGTCGCCCGAATCGCCCCTTCCGAGCGTGCCTGCAAACAGCCGCGCCCCGTCCAGCACAAACAGGTTGCGGGCTTGGATGTCGATATTGCCGCCATTACCCTGTCCATCTTCTCCCACGCGGCTAGAGGCGGCGGTTGGCAATACACCATTTGGGCTACGTCCGCGAAAGGTGACATCGCCCGCCGCCCGAATCGTGATGCTGCCTGCATCGCCCTGCCCATCTGTGCTGGCGATCAGTTGCGCTCCATCGGCGAGGTTCACGGTTTCGGCGGTAATGCTGATGTTGCCGCCCCGGCCGATGCCGCCCTCTTCAACATTGGTAAACGCCACGGTGGTCTGTCCGCCAGCCCCAGTTCCAGCGAAGCGCACCTGATTTGTGGCGTTGATCAGGATATTGCCCGAATCGCCCGTCCCCAGTGTGCCCGCAAAAAGCCGCGCCCCGTCCAGCACAAACAGGTTGCGGGCTTGGATGTCGATATTGCCGCCGCGTCCTCTGGCTCCTTCATCAACGCGCACAAAGGCGGCGGATGGCAGCGAGGTATCAGTAGGGCTGCGGCCTTGAAACGTCACGTCTTCGCGGGCGCGGATCAGAATGCTGCCTGCGCTGCCCTGCCCTTCGGTGTTGGCGAGCAGTTGCGCTCCGTTGATCAGCACCAAAGACCCCGTGGTGATTTGAATATTGCCGCCCTGAAGCTGAATGCTGTCGTCTAGGGCTAGGGTTTCTTCTCCCACGCGGCTAAAGATATCGCCGCCATCGAGTAAGATGCGATCGCCCACCGTCAGAATCACGCTCCCCGCATTGCCCTGCCCCAGGGTACTGGTGCTGATCTGGGCCGTGTCTAGCAGTTCCAGTTGATTGGCCACAATTTCCACATTGCCCGCGTTGCCAATCGCGTTTTCATTCACGCGGTTTCTCACAAGGCTGTCTTCTGCGATTCGCACTGTGCCCGTTGCATTCAGCCGGAGGTCGCCCGCTTGGCTGCCCTCTGCGCCGAAGGTAGATGCGATGCCCGCCTGCAACTCGCTATCGCCCAGCAGCGAGATGTTTCGGGCGGTGACGTTGATATCGCCCTTGTCCCCCAGCAGCACGTCCACAATTGCGCCGTTAGTAAAGGTCACGTCACCCCGCGCCAGCCCGTCGGGAATCACCAGGCTCCCGTTAGGGTTTAGTTGCGCCGTGCCGCCCGCCGCCACTGCGCCAATGTCGATGCGGCCGCCAAAGGCGCTCAACCGTCCCCCTTCGACCTGCACGTCGCCCCCCAGCAGCGTCAGGCTTTGCCCATTGGGAACCCGCAGCCCCACCAAAAACGGGTTGCCTGGAGCAACAGGCGTGACGGAGCGGTTGACGATAGTTCCTGCGGCCACCTGATTGAAAAATAGCGCCGAAGGATCGATGGTCAGCAACGCCGACGGAACTTCGGGGGCAGTGGCGCTGAAGCGTCCCAAATTGCCAAACTGGAAGCCACTGGCGGTGGTGGCCAGGAAAGACCCCTGGAGGTCGAGGCTGGCGGCGGGGCCAAACAGGATGCCGTTGGGATTGAGGAAATACAGGTCGGCGCTGCCCAACACGCCCAGCCGTCCCAAAATGTTGGAGGGGTTGCCCCCGGTGACGCGGCTAAAGATGGCTTCCACCCCGGCGGGATTGGCGAAATACGCGCCGCGCCCCGCGTCGATGTTGAACTGTTCAAAGCTGTGAAACAGGTTTGCGCCGCGCCGGGCCCCGCCATCGATGCGATCGCTCAAAATGCCCTGAATCAGCACGTCCCGCGTCACTACGGAGCTTTCTGCCCCCAGCGTGCCATCTTCAAGAATTGCCTGCGCTTGGGCAGCAGACGGCATGGTCAGCAGGCCCAGGGCCGCCGCGAGGGCAAAGGCTGTGACAGTTCCCTGGGGTGGACTAGACCAAGTAGGGCGTTGGGACTGGGGGCGGGATGGGGGACGCATAGACGCTTTTCGGAGAGCAAAAGTTGCCTGTAGTCTACCATCCTGCTTTTGGGTGAAACGCATCTAAAAAGTTCATTAAATTCAGCAGTTTTAGCGGTTCTCCCCTGGGGCCATTGCAGAAAAGTGCAAGCAAGTTTTCAGGTTTCAGCAAATCCTTTGAGCAAAAACTTCAGCCCTAGGGCTGGGTCGCTCCGATATAGTTCGGGTGTGATGCAGTTCCAGTTTGGGAAGTGTCCCACCCCAGCCCAACTTGAGCGGTTCAGTTCTTAAGCCACTATTTCGCGTTTGCGATTCCGGGTTCCTTTGTGATTTCTGTGCTGTTGATCGGTTTCCTGGTTTGGCTGGCAGTGTTTCATTGGCAAACGCAGCGAGCCTTGCGGTGGTGGTTTGAGCAGCAGCACCACTGGCTTTGTCGCGAGGCGGAGCAGGTTCGCAACGGCCCTTTGCAGAATACCTTCGTTATGCGGCGACAGTTGGAAATGAACTTGGAAATGAACTCGGAAAGGAACTCGGAGGCTCTGAGCAACCCCCTGACCGAGCAGCCCGCCTGGATGGCCCAAGTGACGCAGTTAAATGGGCAATTGGTAGGGCAACTGGTGCGGTTGAGCGATGAACTCTCGCCGCCGTATCTGGAAACCAGCCTGCCGCTGGCGCTTCAGGCGTGGGCGCAGGAGGAGGGGCTGTCGGGGCTGCTGCTGTGTTTACCGTCGAGGTGGCCAGTGGAGCCGACGCTGCGGGTGTCGCTGCTGCTGTCGATGTTGACGCATCTGCTGCGGGGAGCGATGTCTGGGAGAGACGGGCCAGCGGCGATCGCCCTAGAACTGGTGGAGCGATCGCCCCTCGGCATCGGTCACATTGGCGTACTGACCATTCGGCTGGAGTATCCGGCGGTGGCGGCGGCAAGGGCAGCCGGGCGATCGCCCCAGTGGGCGCTGCTCAGTCGTGCCTTTGCGGTGCTGGCTCCAGGCCGCTGCACCCGACGGCGACAGGCGCAGTGCATAGTTTGGCAGTTTCGCTGGCGGCTCTCGCCAGACCTATCGCCCTCCGATGTTGAACCCAGGTTGAACTCAGATCGAACCCAGATTGAACCCAGATTGAACCCAGATTGAACCCAGATTGAACCCAGATTGAACCCAGATTGAACCCAGATTGATTCACGATTGAACTCAGATTAAACCCAGGTTGATTCACGATTGGATCGATTGTCTCATCCCTGCGGATCGCGCAATGCTGTCTTGGATCAGCCCCCATCCACGTTATGACAAGAGTAAGGACGGCGCATTATGATGACCAGAGCACTCGCCTTTAACCCAGCGATCGCAGCGGGCAAGCCCCAAAAGCGGCGATCGCAAATGACCACAGCGCTGGCGCTTAAGCTAGAGAGGGAGAAACGACGGGAGGCGCACATGGCGGGATCTTCTACCCTGAAGAAAATTGTGGTGGTGGACGACCATGAACTCGTGCTGAACAGCACCGTAGAAGCCCTCCGGCAGCAGTATGTCGATGCCCAAATCACCACGGCCCAAACCGCAGCCAGCGCCCTCGCCCAGATTGCCCAAACCCAGCCCGATCTGGCTGTGGTCGATCTGGCGCTGCCCGAACAGCCGGGCCAACCTTCGCGCCCAGAAGTGGGGCTGCAACTGCTGCGGACGCTGATGCAGCAATATCCCAGCCTCAACATTGTGGTGCAAAGTGCCAATGCCAAGTCGCTGGTGCGGCTGAAGCCTGCGATCAATGCCCACGAGGGCGGTTTCATTATTGCTGACAAGAGCCTGTCGCTAAGGGAAATGCTGACCAAGGTGGAGTGGGCGATGCAGGGGCTGGTGTTTACGCCGAAGGAAATGCGAACTGGGCTGGAAATCAAACCAGAGTGGCTGGAGGTGCTGCGGCTGGCGTTTCATGAAGGCTTGCAGGATAAGGCGATCGCCGAACGGATGAGCGTTGCTGAGCGCACCGTCCGCCACTATTGGACGCAGGTGCAAGATGCGCTGGGCGTGTATCCCGACAGCGGCAAAAACCAGCGCATCCAGACCGAAATCCGCGCCCGCGAAGAAGGGCTGATTGACTAGCTATGAACAAGCGGCAAACGCCCTGGGCGGCGCTGCGGCGCGAGTGGCGCATCTGGAAAGCGGGGGCGCTGCCGGGGCTGGCGGTGATTGGGCTGGTGGCGCTGCTGCGGCTGACGGGCAGCCTGCAAGTGCTGGAACTTCTGACGTTGGATCTGCTGCTGCTGCTGCGGCCGGCCGAACCCACCGACCCGCATCTCCTGATCGTCGGCATTGATGAAGACGACATCGAGGCGGTTGGGCAATACCCCATTCCCGATGGGCAACTGGCGGCGCTGATCCAGACCTTGCAACAATCGCGGCCGACGGCGATCGCCCTTGACCTGTACCGCGATCTGCCCCAAGAGCCGGGCAGCGCCGACCTGCAAGCGCTGTTTCGTAGCCAGACCAACCTATACGGCATAGAAAAAGTGATCGGACGGGCGATCGCCCCGCCCCCCGACCTGCCCGATGAGCGAGTCGGCTTCGCAGACCTGCCCACCGACCTAGACGGCAAACTGCGCCGCAGCGCCCTCGGTAGCTACAACGCGGAAAAGACCGAGTTTCGCTTCTCTCTGGCGCAGCGTCTGGCCGAACGCTTTCTGTCGGAACGCGGTATATCGCTTGCAGGCGGCATTCGCGATCCCTACGCCATGCGATTTGGCCCGGCGGAACTGCCCCGCACCCAGCCCAACACAGGCAGCTATCACCAGATACCGCTCATGGAAGTGGAAACGCTGCTGTTTTTCCGCAGCGGTTCTCGACCGTTTGACTTGGTAACCCTGCGCGAGGTGTTGGCGGGGCAGGTGTCGGCAGACAAAGTGCGCGATCGCATCATCCTCATCGGTGTCGTTGCGCCCAGCGTCAAAGATACCTTTAACGCTATGGCCGCCGTCACGGGTGTTCCAGAAATCCCGGCGGGCACCATCGCCGGAGTTGAAGCCCACGCCCACGCCACCAGCCAGATCATTCAGGCCGCGCTCTACGGGCGGCCGCTGCTGCGCGATTGGGCAGACCCCTGGGAATATGGCTGGCTGATTCTTTGGGGCATTTTGGGTATCGGGCTGGGGCGGTTTCTGGTCAGTCCCCTGCGGATTCTGGCGGGGCTGGGGCTGGGGCTAATCATTCTGCTGGGGCTGTGCTTTGCGCTGCTGCTGGCGGGCTGGTGGGTGCCGCTGGTGCCTGCGCTGCTGGCGTTTTTCCTGAATGGGGTAGGGCTGACGGCGGCGCTGTTCTATCGCCACCAGCAGGATTTGAAGCTGCAATTGCGCGATCGCCAATATGTCATCGACCACACCTTCAACGCCATTCACAGCGGCCCGCTGCAAACCCTGTCGCGCCTGCTCAGCAAAACGCGGTCTGGCCACTTGCCCGAACGCCAGTGGGAAACAGAGCTAGAGCATCTCAACCGGGAACTGCGCGTCGTCTACGATTCGGTTCGTAAAGAAATCCTGACGGAAGACGGCAGCCTCTACCTGTCCGAAGACCAGGCTCTTGATCTCAACGGCCCCTTTGAAGAAGCGCTGTACGAGGTCTATGACCACACGCTGCGGCGAGATTTTGACTGCTTTAAGACGCTGAAATTGCGCCTGACCACATTTGATCCGCTGGAAACTGCTGGGCTGACGCTAGAACACAAGCGAGAACTCTGTCGGTTTCTGGAAGAGACGCTTTGCAACGTGGGGAAATACGCCGTTGGAGTCACCCAGTTGAACGTCGTGTGCAAGCAGGAAAATGGTCAGAATCTCATCCGCGTGATTGATAACGGCAAAGGAATAGACCCCGAACAATCCATCAAGCCGCCTGCGCTGGGAGGACGCGGCACACAGATCGCGGAAAGCATCGCGAATCAGCTTGGCGGCAAATTTCGACGAGAGCCGATCACGCCCCACGGAACGCTGTGTGAATTGATGTGGAACCCTAGCAAGATTCGATTTTGGACGTGAGGTTGAACTTTGGACGTGAGGTTGAACGGAATTCTGCTGCCCTGCTGTTTTCTGCAAGGGGGATGACGGTTTTGGGCGATCGCCCCCTCCCAAACTCGCCAGCGATCTTTCCGAACTCTTCATAGGCAAAAGGAATTTTCTCCGATAGCCTAATGCATAGGTGAATTAGCTCGTTGATATAGAGTCTTATCGAAGGGACAAGGCGAAGGAACAGGGATTAGGGCAGACACCAAAATCCAAAACCCAAAATCCAAAACTCAAAATCCAAAATCCAAAACCCAAATCCCTTCCTCCCCTTCCACCGCATTGACCTTGAACCTAGCCCTGAACGAGGAGGTTTGCCCCATGACCCGGCGTTCGCGTTTCCATCGACTATCCAGGCGGCGGGTTCTGCCCCCGGCGATCGCCACTGGATGCGTGCTGGGGCTTGCTCTGCTGGGTGTCGTCATAGCCCCGGCAACCGTCGGGCAGGCAAAACCCTCGCAGCCGCCCGCCGCGCTCAAGTCCTACAAGCCGCCGCCACCAAATTCGGACTATCAAGCACCCGCCCCCGGTGGCGGAATACGAACCTCCGATTGCAGCAATATGCCGCTGTTGGCCCTTGCGCCCCAGCTTCACCAGGGGCAGACCAGTACCCGCCGTCCCACTCTCGCCTGGTACGTCCCCGGAGACGTGGCGGGGATGCTGGTTATTCAGGTGTTTCGGGGGACCCTGCGCGATCTGGAGCGGGAAACTGAGCTGCCGCTGCTAGACGAAACGCTGACCAGCCGCGCTGGCATCATGACCTGGACGGTGCCGCAGGATCTCACGGTGGGTGAAACCTATGCGTGGCGCGTGGTGCTAATGTGCGACAGCAATCGCCCATCGCTGAACCTGCGCGATGTGGCGGAGTTTGTGGTGGTTGCGCCGACTGGGGCGCGTTCGGCAGACCCAGTGCGCGATGCCCAGCAGATGGCTGAGGACGGTATCTGGTACGATGCCCTGGCGCTGACCCTCAGTTCGCCCGCGTCGCCACAGATGCGATCGCTCCGCATCGATATGCTGGAAACCCTGGCAGATCTGGAATCCCGCAGTGATAGTCTGCAAGCTGCCACCCGCGTCCAGGCGTTGCGCCGGATTGTGGAGGTGGAGCGATAGAGCAGGCTGGGAGTTGGGGTTTGGGTTTTAGTAGGACTGACGCACTTGCGATTAAATTTCCTGGGTTTTGGACGATTTCTTGCAGGCACAGTCCGTGAGAAATCGTCCAACTGCGTAAGTCCTATTTAGGATTTTGGGGTTTGGATTTTAGGGCTGGAGTTGAGGGGTGGGCGATCGCCCCTGTTCCTTGGCCTTGGCAAAAGCGCTAGTACACCATCGGGCGGGTGGGGTCGCTGGCGAAGGCAATCCACAGCGGGAATTGCAGCAGCGACAGGTTCACCACATCTTCCGACTCGTCCATGATGATCAGCGGTAGCTGCTTTTGCTTGAGCAGGCGATCGGCCCGCTGGGCCAGAGGTTCCGGCGCTTCAAACAGCACCACCCCCTGATCTGCCCCAAAATCGGTGCGGGAAATGCCGAGGCAGTCTTGCAGGCCGCGCCGCCACTCGCCCAGGCGTTCTGGTGTGTCTGCCAGAATCAGCGTCCGCACTTTGGGGCCATAGAGCTTCCGCAGGATAGAGATAATCGCCGAAGCCACCAGAATGTTTTGCAGGCGCGACCCCATCGTTCGGGTTGCGCCGCGGCCGCCCTGAGTAAAGAACCAGTTGGCAACGCGCTCGGCGTGGACTGGCTCGAAGGTGCGGCGCAGTTGCCAGGCGGGGCCATAATAGTCGGGCGAGGTGCGATACTGCTCCAGCAGCTTGCGGATCTGCCGGGTTTCTTCCTGAAACGCGGGTTCGCCGAATTTAGGCTTGGGGGCGGGTTCTTCGCGCTCTTTTTCCCGCTCTCGATCGCGCTCCCGTTCTCGCGGCGGCGGTGCAGACAGCTTCAGGTCATCTGCCAGCGTGACCAGATCTTGCAGGCTGCCCACCAGGTAATCCTTGAAGCCCTGGATGCGGATGGCGATGTCTTGCGAACTGCCCGCAAAGGTACTCCGCATTTCGGTGCGAATGCGCTCTTGGCGACGCTCCAACTGTTCCACAGAAACTTGCAGCGCCTGTTTTCGCTGTTCCAACTCGCCCAGACTTTCGCGGGCCAGGCGACCCAACATTCGCTCGGTGGCAGCAAAATCGGCCTGGAGTTGGGCGATCGCCCGCTTCAGGTCTTGCTCCTGCGCTTTGAGGTCGGCAACCCGTGCGGCGATCGCCGCTGGAGAGTCGTCGTCGGCATCCTTCGCCCAATCGGCGGAGAACTCGGCGGGTGCAGTCGAGCGTGGGGCCGCCAGAGGCGCGACGGATTCTGCCATCGGTTCCGCACCGGAGGGCAAATCATCGGCCCAGTTGCTCGACCCGTTCTCATCCGCTGCTGGCAGGGTCGATTCAGCCCCAGGTTCCGAGGAGAAATCCGAATTAGCCGCCGCATCCAAACTGGCGATCGCCCCGACGCTGTTCTCGTCAGCCCTGGGTGGCGGGGTCGCTGGCGACGAGAGGCTGAGCGGCGCAACGGCCCCGTCTGGCATTTCGCTGGCGGGTGTCGTGAAATTCACTCCGGGGGACTGAGAAGACTTCTCCTCGTCCGAGTCAAAAAAATCTGCGTTGGATTCGTCTGGATTCATGAGGCAAATTACTCGGAAACGGTCGGACAACGCTGCTCCAGGCAGGCTTGTAGCGCTTTGGGGTCAAACAGGATTGGCAAAAAGTGGATGCTGTTCACCTCTTTGAAATAGAAGAGAATGGGCACGGGTGGCCAGAAAATCGCCCAGTTTTGCCAGTCCTGATAGGGAAAACGGCGGATGCGCGTTTCGCCGTGAAAAATGTCGAGGGCCGTGTCAGTGAAGTGGAGCCGCAGTGTTGCGGTTTGCACCAGCAGGAACACGCCAAACAGCCCAACCGCCGCACCAACCCAGACCTGGAGCCACACCAGCGGCAGCGCCAGCAGCAACAGTCCGATGGGCAATCGATAGCTGGGTGCAAGCTGCACGGGATCAGTAGGGGCGATCGCAGAGGGTGAGTTCACGTTGATTCTTGCAGTTGATTTTTGAGTGGATGTTTGGGTTGCTTTTTGAAATTTGAAAGCAGCGTTACAAGATTCCTCTCTATTCCTCTATTCTAAGTCGTGTTGCTGACGACCCTTTCAGAATGCGGTTTGAAGAACACCCGGATCGAGCGCCCATTACCGCAGCCAGGAGACCCCGTTCGCCCGCCAGCCTCAAAACGAAGCGCCAGTGTCAATGCCTCGGAACATGAGCCAGGACATGAAGAAGTTGCTGACAAAGATCGCCAGCAGCGCCGTTACCACAGCGGCGGTGGTCGATTGGCCGACCCCTTTTGCGCCGCCTGTGGTGGTGAGGCCCCAACTACAGCCGATGATGGCAATGAGCGCCCCAAACACCACCGACTTGATTAAAGCGCTGATCAAATCCCACTCTTGCATAAGATTTTGGGCAGAGTCGAGAAAAACCTGTGTCGAGATATTGTAAAGCGACTCCGCCAGAATTGCCCCGCCTGCCATTCCGGTGACAAAGGACAACACCGTTAGCAGCGGCAGCATGAGGCAGCAGGAGATGACGCGGGGGATCACCAGATAGTCGATGGGGTCGGTTTTCAGCATGTAGAGCGCGTCGATTTGCTCCGTCACCTGCATGGTGCCAATTTCGGCCGCAAAGGCAGACCCGATGCGCCCTGTGACCACGATCGCCGTGACCAGAGGGGCCAGTTCTCGCGAGAGGGCGATCGCCAAAACGCCCCCCACCGCCGTTCCTGCCCCAAAGGCGATGAATTCTCGCGCCACGCCGATGGTAAACACCATCCCTACGGTCAGCGCGGTCAGCAGGTTGATGGGCAGCGACTCTGGCCCAACGACGGCCATTTGCTCCGACGTATTGCGGACGTGGATCTTGCCTGTCAGCAGGTGAACCAGCACCTGCCCGCCCAGAAACACTGCCGCCACGAGCCGTCGCCACCAGCGCCCCAAACTCGAATTTCCCAACTCCGTACTCAAGGATGTTTCCGCCGACTCTCTAGGGTGTGCAATAGATTGATACTATGCGAATACTATGCGAACTTCACTCCTCTGACATGACTCGATCGCGCTAGAAACTGGATCGCGTCGCTCTAGAAAACAGGGGCTTGATTCCGGGTGTCTTTCTTAACTCGGCGTTACAGAATTCAGAAAGGGCAGGACGGGCGATCGCCCCAACTCCGGTTTCTCGGCCGCGCTTTGGGGTTGGAGTGTGTTAGAAGCCGCGAATACTCATCGGTTTCAGGTTGTCTCAGTGATTTCTCTAGGGCGATCGCTCGCAGATTGCGTTTTCTGAGAGCGATTTAAGATTTCTGTCATATTCTGCGGGTCGCCCCAGATTCCGCCTATCTTGGATGCAACAGGCTGACTGGGGCGATCGCCAAAACGGGGTCGAGCTTGCGCTGGTTCAGTCTGCATCGTGAGCGATTGCACCGAATATGGGGCACATTGATTGCACCTGTATTCTGCTGCACTTGCCTATCGCACTTTGCGTCCTAAACTCTGCCACCGTTCGTTTCCCTGGTTTTGTCACACGTTATGCGTATGTTTCCTAACCTGATGCGATCGCTCCTGATTACAGCCATTTTCAGCTTTTTGCTGCCTGTGGTGCTGGTGGGCTGCTTGCTGGTGCCGCTGCGGGTGCTGCAAGAAATTCCCAGCCTGGAAGTCATGAGTCAGGCCGGCATTGCTCCGGTGGTCGAGTTTTTGCGAGTCTTTGGCAGCGGCAATCCCCTCCACGGGCTGCTGGTGATTGCGTCTGTGTCTAGCCTGGTGGGTATTTTGTTCGATTCCTACACGCTCTATCGGCACGAAAAGATCGGCTAGGCCGAGCTTCAAATCTTGGATTGGGGGCTGCAATTATCGCTTATTCGCCTTCAAATTATTCGCCTTCAAAGCTGAGGATGCCGCGATCGCCATCCAGCCAGACGGGTACACCTACCGGCAGCGCTGCATTGCTGCCGTCGTGGCCAAAGGGCAGATCAGACACGACCGGAATGCCCAAATCACTGAGGCGATCGCTCAACACGCCCTCCACCGAAAAGCTGGGAATGTGCTGCGGTGCGTCGCACTGGCTAAAGCGACCCAACGCAATGCCGCGTACCTGCGACAGCAAACCGCTCATGCGCCACTGGGTCAGCATTCGGTCGATGCGGTAGGGGGCTTCCATCACGTCTTCCAGCGCCAGGATTACGCCATTCAGGTCGGGTTGGAGCGGCGTATGCAGCAAATGCGTCGCCACTGTCAGGTTTGCAGGCAGCAGCAGCCCCTTGGCCGTGCCGCCGCCCCAGCCGTCGCCCTTCAGGGGAGATAGCGGCTTGCCCTCGACGCAATGGATTAGCCGCTCCACCGACCAGTCTGGCTCTACGCACAGCGTCGTTAGCACGGGGCCATGCACGCCGGAGATGCCCTGCTGCGCCAGCCCCCACAGCAGGCTGGTAATGTCTGAAAAGCCAATCAGCCACTTGGGTTCCGCTGTGCCCCAGTCCCATTCCTCCAGCAGGCGACTGCCGCCATAGCCGCCCCGCGCACAGAGAATCCCGCGACAGGTCGGATCGTTCCAGGCTTCGGCAAACTGCGATCGCCGCTCCAAATCCGTGCCTGCCAGATAGCCCCAGCGCTTGTCGATGTGGGGGGGGACTTCGACCCGATAGCCGTGCGATCGCCAAATTTCCACGCCCAGATGAAAAGCCTCCATCTCTCGCAGGGCCCCACTGGGAGTAATCACACGCAGCAAATCGCCAGGTTTGAGCGGAGCAGGAGGGAGGCAGGGACGCATTGGGTTGGCAGGGAGGGATCTCGAATCAGTTTTCCCTCCCATCATCGCATCATCTTTTGCGCTTCTGCCTCCCCCCTTATCCCACGGTTTGCCTGACAAACTGCACGACTGCCAAGGCGATCGCCTTTCCAAGCCGCTGGCGATAGTCGGGGCTGGTCAGATTGGCAACGTCTGTTTCGCCAGTTAAATAGCCCAACTCCAGATGCACGGCGGGAATGGGTGGCCTCAGGAGGGCAAAGGAGGCGGTGCGAATGCCGCGATCGCCCATTTCCAGGGTTTGCACGATATTGGTGTGAATGCTCTGGGCCAGGCGGCGGCTCTCGGCTGCGTTGGGCAGGTGATAGGTTTCCAGCCCGTTGATGGTGGGGCGCGGCGGGCGGGTGGCATTGAGGTGCAGGCTGATCAGGGCGCTGGGTGCAGGTTGGGTTTGTTGCAGAATCGCAAGGCGATCGCCCAGCGACACCGTGCGGTCGTCCGTGCGGGTGAGGCGGGTCTGTACGCCATAGTCTTGGAGCAGTTTGGCTATGTCCAGGGCGATGGCCAGCGTCAGGTCTTTTTCCTGCGCTTCACCCGCGACCACGCCCGGATCAGCGCCGCCATGCCCCGGATCGAGGATCACCATTGGCAGATCCTCCGGTCGGCCGGCGGGATAGCTACCCGGCGGAGACGATTGCCCCACCGACGGGGCCGCTGGAGCCATTGCAGACTGAGCCGCCACCTGTGGCTCGACGATGTAGGGAGAGAAAATCGCGGGCGATCGCCCAGCCTGCACCAGCGCCTGGTAGACCATCGCGGTCACTTCGGCGCGGGTGGCTTCGCGCACAGGTTCTAGGCGATTGAGGTCGGGATAGTTGACCACGAGGCGCTGGCCCGTGGCGCTGGCGACGGCAGGCTGGGCAAAGGTAGGCAGCGTGTCGCGGTCAGCATAGCGGTTCAGCAGCAGCGGATTTCCAGGCGGCAGTCCCAGCCCGTTCACCAGCGACAGCAGCACCTCGATGCGCCGCACGTTTTGGTCGGGGCGGAACTGGTTTTCGCCCACGCCCGATAGCAACTTGCCGCGATAGGCCTGCTGAATGGCGCGATAGGCCCAGTGCGTCGTGGGCACATCGGTAAACTCCAGCGCGGGCCGCCGGGGCAGCGGATTGAAGGTATTGACCAAAAGCGCAGCATACTGGGCGCGGCTCATGCCGACCTCTGGCCGAAACGTGCCGTCGGAAAACCCGCTGACTGCGCCCTGGCTGACCAGGCCCTGAATAAAGTCTGCTGCCCAGTGGCGGGTGGTGTCTGAAAAGGCGACAGCGACCGTATCGGGAACCACGATGTAGGGCGAGGGAATGGCGCGAGCCTGGGCGGTAATCACGAGTGCCTGGTACAGAATGGCCGACACCTCGGCGCGGGTGATGTCGCTCATGGGGCGCAGCAGCTCCACCTGGGGATGGTTCACAATCAGGCGCTTTTGGGTGGCGGTGGCGATGGGGATGGTGGCGTAGGTGGGAATTTGGGCGCGATCGCGGTATACGCCCAGATGCCCCGGATGTCCGCCCGTCAGCCCCAGCCCGTTGACCAGGGCCAAAATCGCCTGCACCCGCGTCAGGTTGACATTGGGGCGAAACGTACCGTCGGGAAAGCCCGCCAAAAAGCCCATTTCTACAGCACGGGCGATCGCCGCTGTGGCCCAAAAGTCTGGCGCAACATCGACAAAACTGGAGGGCGAGCGCACGGCGGGCAGGTCAAAGGTGCGCGTCAAAATCGTGGCAAATTGCGCCCGTGTCAGCGGCAAATCGGGCTTGAAGGTGCGATCGGGAAAGCCGCCAATAATGCTGCGTTCTACCAGCGCCGCGATGAAGGCCTCTGCCCAATGACCCGATATATCGGTCAGTCCGGTTTCGGGAATCGGGACGGGGGGCAATGGCGGAGTCGGCACGGGCCGCGGCTGCGGCGGCGGCGAGATGGGTCGAATCTGCTCTGCTACGGTGCTGGCAATGAACTCCAAGCCTTTGGCCGACGGCAATGCGCCCAGGTTGACGCGGGTTGGATTAATCTGGTTGCCCACGGAGGCCAGAACGGCGCTGGTGCTGTTTCGCACGTCGGCTGCGCCGTTGTTTTGAAACACATTGCCGCCGGGGTCCTGGGGCTTGCCAAGGTCGGGCGCAGCGTTGCCCACGGTCACTAGGCCGTCTTCGCCGTTGCGCTCCACCACGTTATTCCGCAGCACCGGACGAGCATTGCCCGAAATCACGATGCCCACGCGGTTTTGCACCAGCCGATTGCCCACCAGCAGAGGGGCGGTGTTGTCGCTGAGGGTGATGCCCGTCGCGGTTTGCTGACAGAGGTTTCGCAGCAGTTCGCCCTTGGCGTTGCGGCTGAGGGAAATGCCGCTGACGGTGTTTTGCTGAAACATGCAGTCGGCAATTTCAGGCAGGGCGCTGCCCGTGGCCACAATGCCCTGCCCGCAGCGGGTGAAGGTGCATTGCGCTACGCGGGCCGCTGGGTTGGCCCCGGTTGCCCCTTCCAGCCAAACGCCTGTGCCCTGGGGCTGGGGATTGATTACCGTCACGCCGCGCAGTTCGGCCTTGTCCTCCAGCCGCAGCGTCACGCTCTGTCGGGCAAAGGTGGGGCTGAGGTAGTCGCCGCCGCCTTCGATGATCAGGCGATCGCCCTTCGAGACCGGATCACCCACCACGGTAATCCCCGCACCAACCACCAGCGGAAAGGTTTCGCCCGTCTTGGTGCTGTAGGTTCCTGCCGCAAGCTGGATCACTGTGCCTGCCGTTGCCCGCCGCAGCGCCCGCGTGATGGTGCGATAAGGAGCGGACTGGCTGCCGCTAGCGTCATCGCGACCCGTGGCAGGGTTGACGTAGAGCGCTTGAGAGAGCGTCTGAGAGAGCGGTTGAAAGGGAGAAGAGGATGCCATGTTCAAAAATCCCCCTTTGTGCGGGGGCCATGATGCCAGAGTGGAGTCGAAGGAACGGTCGGGTTTGGGCCTGATTTCAGCCTAAATCAGGCCAGTTGTGATTAGAATTTAGGGGTCGGGTGCGTCGGAGGGGGCTTGATGGGAGGTCTGAATCCAGCAAGCGTCTAGCGATTAACGGGCAGTAAACTGGCAATAGGCTGTCGTATAGGCTGGCGATTTGTTGACGATTTATTCAGTTTATTCAAGCTATTCAAGACAAGAGTGGACGCGGATTTGAGTGAGGGAAGCCCAAAACCATGCTGATGGCGGTGGTGGTGCTTAATTTTAGCCTGGCCCTGTTTGGGTTGTATGCGGCCGGGTGGGTGTGGCGACTGGGGCGGGGGCTGCGACAGGTGGCTGATACGCTGACTCGTGCCGAGCGCCAGACCTATCGGACGTTGCAGGGCGCACCCGTAGCGATCGCCCAGGGACAGACCCACATTGAACAACTGCGGCAGCAACTTCAGCAGGTTGGCCCCCAGGTGCAGCGGCTGCGACAGGCGATCGCCCTGGTCAGCTTAGCGCAATCCCGCTGGTTTGGCGGCTGGGGGTTTGGGACCCGGAGACGCGCGAAAGCAAAGGCAGCGCCTAAACAGGCGCGACAATCCCAGTCCTATCGGGGACGCGGCAAATCCAGGGATTGAATGGGCGTTGCCCGTTGTGCGGTTGGGTCAGATGTCATTCTGGATTGAGCGGTCAGACTTGGAGTAGAGTAGCGAACTGAACCGCTCAACAGGGCGACGGCAAGGCTTTGGTACAGCAGAGCTTCAGCGCAGGGCTTGAGCTAGGTTTTCTAGGAGAACAGGCAGGAGTAAAGAGACATGGCAGACAATCGGTCGGGTTCGGCAGGAACCTTCTTGGCAGGGGCGATCGTGGGTGTGGCAATCGGCGCGGTGACGGGGCTGCTGCTGGCTCCGCGCACTGGACGTGAGACGCGCCGCCTACTGAAAAAATCCGCCGATGCGCTGCCCGAAATTGCCGAAGACATTTCCAGCAGTGTGCAAATTCAGGCCGATCGCCTGTCGGGGTCGGCGCTGAAAAATTGGGACGGTACGCTGTCTCGACTGAAGGAGGCGATCGCCGTCGGCATCGAGGCCAGCCAGCGCGATCGTCAGGCTACGGCTCAAAAAGACCCGCGTCCCGCCCCCGACCCGCGCCCCCCGGCCCGCGATTCTAGCTTGACGTGAGCAGAGGTTAGTACAAATCTGCCGTGTCTGATCCCCTGTTTTGGCTGGCATTGTCCCTGCTGCTGGTGGCCGTCTCGCTGACGGCTGTGCTGGTGGCGCTGCTGCCTGCGGTTCGAGAACTGTCGCGGGCCGCCCGCAGTGCTGAGAAGCTGTTCGACACGCTGAACCGAGATTTACCGCCTACGCTGGACGCGATTCGCCGGACGGGGCTGGAGCTAACTGATCTGACCGATGACGTGAGCGAAGGCCTGCAGAGTGCGGGTCGCATGGTCAAGCAGGTCGATCAGAGCCTTTTGGGGGTGCAGCAGCAGGCAAAAAAAGCCCAGCGCGTGACGCGCAGCCTAGCCGTGGGGTTTCGTGCGGCCTGGCAAACCCTGTTGAAGCCTGCGCCACCGCCTGCTAGACACACCCGCCGCGCCGTGCCGCCGGACTGGGAGGGCGATCGCCCCGATCGATACCCCGACGCATTGCCGAAGCGGTACGATGCCCAAGACGATTGGGAGGATTCGGGCGGCCCGCCTCGCGCCTATGGGGCTGAGAAGTATACCGAGGAGTATGCTGCCCACAGCCCAGAGACCCACAACCCAGAGACCGACTTTGACAGCGCCCGCGATCCCGATAGCTATTTGCCCAGGGTCTATAGCTCGGAGCAGTATGACGAGCCGAACTGTTGGGAGGATGCCCCTGCGTCTGAGCCTGCTAGACCCGATGCAGCAGCGCCATTGCTGAGTCGGCGATCGCCCACGTCCACTCGACCTCTGGAAGGCGAAGCCCGCGACGGTTTTGAACAGGATCTTTGGGAAGAAGACCTCCCACCGCTGGAAAATCGACCCTAAAGCCCCCCTCTCATCCCTCTCAGTAAACGCCACAGCGCTCGTTGACAGGCGTTTACTCCCTGCCTCGTGCTTGCTCGCGATCCCCGCAATCGTCCGCGCCACTTCTCGACCGTCGGCGCGGACGT
The DNA here is from genome assembly GCF_013177315.1 of Thermoleptolyngbya sichuanensis A183. Classification (NCBI taxonomy): domain Bacteria; kingdom Bacillati; phylum Cyanobacteriota; class Cyanophyceae; order Oculatellales; family Oculatellaceae; genus Thermoleptolyngbya; species Thermoleptolyngbya sichuanensis. The sequence goes on from NZ_CP053661.1 coordinate 1,236,385, forward strand.
TTCCGTGTCTACACTTGTTTACACCTGCGGAATGCAGCGCTTCACGAAAAGCTGACGACCATCAGGAAGCCTATTGGTGGGGTTGAGCGAACGTTCAGTCCTTATCCCTGCTATATTAGACTAAGGTAAAGAATCGTAAACAATTGCGGCTATCGCTTAAGCTTTGCCACAAGTTGGGATTCTAGTCATCTCTACACGCTGATAAAGCTGATAAGTTTGCCCATGCTGCGGTCATTGTTTTCTCGGTTGAGTCTTGGTTTGTGGGTCACGCTGCTGATGCTTTCGACTTGGGCGATCGCCCCGACCGCCTATGCCTACGACAACCCAGACCTGCTGCCCGATCGGCCGACCAACATCATCGATCTGGCAAACGCCCTCACCGACACCCAGCAAGACCAGCTGGATCAGCATTTGCAAGATTTTGAAGCCGAAACGGGCTGGAAACTGCGCGTCCTCACCCAGTTCGACCGCACCCCCGGTCGCGCCGTCAAAGACTTCTGGGGACTCGACGACAAGAGCGTTATGCTCGTCGCTGATCCACGCGGTGGCAATCTGCTCAACTTCAGCGTCGGCGACGCGCTATACGATCTTCTCCCCCGCACCTTCTGGATCGAGCTACAGACCCGCTATGGAAACCAGTTCTTCGTCCGCGACAACGGTGAGGATAGCTCGATCATCCAGGCGCTCCAGTCGATTGAAACCTGCCTGCGCCAGGGTGGCTGTAACGTTGTGCCTGGTCTGCCCCGAGAACAGTGGATTTTGACGTTAATTACCTCGGTGCTGGGGGGCATCATTTGCGGTTTTGCGGCTCATCCGCGCAAGCCCGGTCAGGTGATTGCATGGCAGTGGGCGCTCATCTTCTCGCCGCTCTGGGGCATTTTGTTCATTGCGTTTGGCATTGCCCCAGTGATTACCCGCACCGCCGACTGGCTGCCCCTGCTGCGGAACGTGGCGGGCTTTGCAATGGGCGCTTTGGTGGCGTTCTTGTCGCCCATGTTCAATGGCTCCACGCCGTCTGAAACTTGAGGTTCGGTCGGCTGGGGGCACTTCTGCGGGCGGCGGAATGAGCCTTCCCGACGCTAACCGAATCTGGTCAGAACCTTCCCTCTTTGAACTCTGCAAATCTCCCTGAAATGGCGAGGTGGCTTCGTGAAGGCGGCTTTTTCCCACAAGTTCTGCGAAGTGCAGGGCAATGGCGGGATGGAAATGTGCCACTATTGAATGTCAGTTAGCACCCTGAGGAACTGGGCGCATGGAGTGGCATATTACCGATGCTCAAAGCCTGAGAATCATCGATCGGGAAATAGGCAATCACGCCTTTTCGCCTGCGGAATATGAAATTGTGCGGCGAGTTATTTACGCAACGGCCGACTTTGAGTATCGGGATCTGATTCGCTTTTCGGAGCAGGCGTTGCAAGCGGGAGCCGCAGCCCTCGCAGCCCGCAGCACGATTATTGTAGATGTGCCAATGGTGCAGGTCGGCATTGTGCCGATTATTCAGGCGACATTTGCCAATCCGGTCTATTGCAGCATGGACGCTCTGACTCGCCCGCAGCGCGAGAAAACCCGCGTGTCCTGGGGTATCGAAACGCTGGCTCGTCGCTATCCAGAGGGCATTTTTGTCGTTGGGCAGGCCCAAACCGCCCTCTCTGGATTAGTCGATCTGATTGAAAAAGAAGAAATTAAGCCTGCGCTGGTGATTGGCACGCCAGCCGGATTCATTGGCATGGGGTCGGCGGTGGAGCGGCTGAAAGATTCTCTAGTCCCCCATATCCGTATTGAAGGGCGCAAGGGCAATGCGGTGGTTGCAGCGGCAATTGTCAGCGGGCTGGTGGATCTGTCGTGGCAGGCCTACGGAAAGGAAAACGAGTGAAGCTAGAGAGCCATAGAGCCACGAGATAGGCGGCAGGGAACTTGGGGCAAACCGTGAGAGACTGGTTTACTTGGGCTGACCAGCTTTGGGATGGTTCCAACCCATGCTTCTCTGACTGGATCGAGTGCCCGATCGGTTACTATCGGGGTTGCAAGGTTTCGGATTTTGCACGGTTTCTCAATCTCTTCTAAGGCCTATGCTACAAAAGTCCTTCATCAGCCGTCTCCGCTGGAAGTCGCTGATTTATCCCTGGCAGGATGTGGATTGGACGCTGCTGCTGCTAACGGTGGCGCTGACTTTGTTGGGGGGGCTGGCGATTCGGAGTGCAGAGCTAACGCTGCAACTGACGGATTGGATTCAGCATTGGATTACAGGCGGGGTGGGGCTGGTGCTGGCGCTGGCGATCGCCCGCTGGCGCTACGACAACCTGGTGAACTGGCACTGGCTGATTTATGCCATTACCAACGTATCGCTGATCATTGTGATTCTGATTGGCACAACGGCAAACGGGGCCCAGAGCTGGGTGACGATTGGCAACTTCAACGTGCAGCCGTCAGAGTTTGCCAAGGTCGGCGTGATTATCTCCCTGGCGGCGATTTTGCACGAGCGGACGGCTTCGACGATTCCAGCCATGCTCCAGGCGATCGCCATTACAGGGCTACCCTGGCTGCTCATCATGCTGCAACCCGACTTGGGCACGGGTCTGGTGTTTGGCGCAATTACCCTAGGGATGCTGTACTGGGCGAACGCCAACCCCGGCTGGCTGCTGCTGCTGCTGTCGCCGCTGGTGTCGGCTATTTTGTTTAGCGTCTATTTGCCGGCCTGGTTGGCCTGGACGGCGCTGATGATTTTTTTGGGATGGCGCACCCTGCCTTGGCCGCTGCCGGGGGCAATTGGCGCAGCAACCATCAACCTGGTGGCCGGCGGCATGGGCAAAATTCTCTGGGGAATGCTGAAGCAATATCAGCGCGATCGCCTGACGCTGTTCCTCGATCCTGATAAAGACCCCCTCAACGGCGGCTATCACCTGATTCAGTCGCGCATTGCCATCGGCGCTGGGGGGCTGTTTGGTCGGGGGCTGAATCAGGGCACTCAGACGCAGCTGAACTTCATTCCTGAGCAGCACACCGATTTTATTTTTTCTGCGATTGGTGAAGAGTTGGGTTTTGTCGGCTGTGTGGCAGTGCTGATTTGCTTTTGGCTGGTTTGCTTCCGGCTAGTCATCATCGCGCAAAACGCCAAAGACAACTTTGGTTCGCTGCTGGCGATTGGCGTGCTGGCGATGATTGTGTTTCAGGTATTGGTCAACATCGGCATGACAATCGGCCTGGCACCGATTACTGGCATTCCGCTGCCTTGGCTGAGTTATGGACGATCGGCTCTGCTCACCAATTTCGTCGCGATTGGGCTGGTGGAGTCAGTCCACAATTTCCGGCAGCGATTGCGCTTTTAGCCTGGGTAGACCGAGCCTTTTGTCAGGCTTCGAGGGCAGGCACTTCGAGGGCAGGCATAAGATTAAGCGGGCTGGATTAAGCGGGTTGATGGCAAACCGCCTCGATGCGATACCCATCGGGGTCTAGCACGAAGGCGGCGTAGTAGTTGGGGTGATAGTGGGGACGGAGTCCGGGTGGGCCGTCGTCGGTGGCTCCGTGGGCGATCGCCGCTTTGTAGAATTCATCTACGGCCTGACGGCTTTCGGCTTGGAAGGCAAGATGGAAGCCAATGGCGGGCTGGGGCGGGGTTGAGAATTCTGCTTTGTGCGCGATCCAAAACATTGGGCGCTGGCCCGGGCCGTAGGCAGCCATGTGCGGCAGGGCAAAGCATCGAGTAAAGCTCAGCGGCGCGAGGATGGCATCGTAGAAGGCAAGGCTGCGCGACAGGTCAGCAACACCCAGCGAAAGATGGTCGAACATGGTTGGGGCAGGTGCAAGTATCCAGCCCTAACGTACCACAGACAACTCATCGACAACGTGGACATGGCCGCGGCACACCGCACGGAGAACCCGGTTGATGGCGTAGCGTTCCTCTTCGCTCAATGAATCTTCTAGGATTGCGGCGAGAAGACCGTAGCGATCTGCCAGCGTCAGCACGCCCGTTACACTGGCTTGGGCAAAGAGTTCAGCGATCGCACCGGGAAGTAGGCTCATAGACGGAAGCATGGTTAGTGAGAGTCTCTAAGGAAAAGTGACGTTTTCAGGAACGTAAAGCGATTCAGGATGTCTTAAATATCGGGGATTTCTCGGATTTGGGAAGTGATAGAGCGGGGGGCGATCGCGTGATTCTACCCGTAAGATGAAGTGACCCATCCGGTCGCCAAACGTGACCAAACTGGGGCGATCGCGTGATGGAGATCACAGGAGGAACGGCGAAATGGCGCGCACCCTTGTCCAAAAACTCGGCATCAAACCCAGCACTCGCTTTCGCCCCATAGAAGAGGTGGGGACGTGAGGGAGGCAGGCTGACTTGCGGCGGGAGTAGAGGTTACGAAACGTCCCCATTCCCCCGATCCGTCGCCTGCCTAAATCGAATTGGCCCCCTAGCGGTCTGTGGGTCAACGGGGATGCCCTTCTGAGTGACGACAATCGCCCCAGATTTCGCCAAGTCTGCTCCGACCTCGCGCACCAGCGGCATCAGCGATCGCCAGGTTTCGCCACCGAGCGATCGCGCCACTTCCGACGGGCAAATGCTCTTGTCGAGCCCGCGCTGTTGTACTTGTTTCAGGATGCACTCGCGAATCATGTCAGAATTCATGCCATCCCTCGTAATTACTAAACTAACCCTCTATGGAAATTGACCCTGAGCTGCTGGAACCGTCGCTGCGCTATAAGCTGCTAATCGGCAGCGTCGTGCCCCGTCCGATCGCCTTTGTTTCCAGCCTATCGCCCCAGGGCGTGGCCAATCTTGCGCCGTTTTCCTATTTCAACGCGGTGGGACACATTCCCCTGGCGCTGATGTTTAGCGTTAGCCTGAAGCCCGACGGCAGCGAGAAGGATACCCTGCGGAACGTGCGCCCGCCCAGCGAAGGCGGCACCGGAGAATACGTCATCAACTTGGCGATCGAATCCTACGCGCATCAGGTGGCGGAATGCGCCGAGCCGCTGCCCTATGGCGAGTCGGAGTTTGACTATGTGAATCTGTCGCCTGCACCCAGCAAAGTGGTGAAGCCGCCCCGCGTGGCGGAGTCGCCCGTGGCGTTTGAATGCCGCACGCTGCAAATCGTTCCGGTGGGCCAGTTTCATGTGGTGATCGGGCAGGTGGTGCATCTGTTTGTGCGAGACGACGTGCTGGGGGATCGCAACCGGATTGACTCCGATAAGCTGGGCGCGATCGGGCGGATGGCGGGCTACGAGTATTGCCGTACGGGCGATCGCTTCGAGATTCCCAACGGCTTTCCCAAACCAGCCGAAAGCTAGCAAAAGGGTGGGATGATGGGGGACGTATCGATTCGGTGTGATCAGGAGTGACCGAAATGAGTGCTGTCAGTGAGCAGGATTTGGTGCTATTGCGGCGGGCGATCGCCCTGTCCCATAGCGCCCGCGAGCATGGCAACCGTCCCTTTGGCGCAGTGCTGGCGGATGCGTCGGGTCACATCCTGGCGGAGGGCGAAAACACCCAGGTCACCGACCAAGACTGCACCGGGCACGCTGAAACCAACCTGCTGCGGCAAATGGACAAAAGCCTCAGCCTAGACATGCTGGCACAATGCACCCTCTATGCCAGCACCGAACCCTGCCCGATGTGCGCCGGAGCCGTGTTTTGGAGCGGTGTAGGGCGGCTGGTGTATGCTCTCAGCAGCGATCGCCTCTACAAAACCCAGGGCGAGTCGCCCTACCAACTACCGCTCAGCGCCGAAGCAGTGCTGAGGCATGGCAAGCGCCCGGTCGAAGTGATTGGCCCGGTGCTGGAAGAGGAAGCTCTGAAAGCGTTCTCGGACTTTTTCTTAGTTGGCAAATCGGCTCAGAGCTAAATGCTGGCTTATGGGCTTCAGGCGCTCGACGGCTTTTGCTTGATGCATTAGTCGTCAAAAAATCGTCAAAAGTCAAAGATCGCCAAAAGTCAAAGGTCACCAAAATATTCGGGAGTGAAGCTGCCGTGTAGCCCGTAGGGAACGTGATGCCCTAGCCGCAGCGTGGCGATCGCCCCCCGGCCCAAATCCCGCCCATCCAGAATCACCAGTTCCGACTTTTGCCGCTCGGCATTGTAGATCAGCACCAGCACCCAGCCGTCATCCTCTGCGGTGGCCCCAGGCCGCGGCACAAAGATGGGTTCGCTGCCATAGCCGTAGGGCGCAGCGCTCCAAAGCTGGCGATCGCCCGTCTGCAAATCCACCTTCAGCACCCCTTGCAGCGGCGCATTGCCCGTCGGTTCGTGAGCTGCCCCGACAAACAAATAGCGATAGTCGCGTCCCACCCGGTCGGGATGCACCACCGGAAACTCGACACAGCGTTCGTCGAGCTTTTGCTGAGCCACAGAACCCGATGCCAGGTCGAAGCGAAAGCGCCAGAGTTGCCCCGGAGCCAGCGCGTCAAAATCCACCTCGCGATAGTCCTGTCCCGGTTCTAGCGTCGGCAGCGAATCGTAGCTGATGGAGTCCACCACCAGGGTTTTGCCCGCTTCAAAGGCATTCACATGGTGAAACACAAATCCTGAATTGACCGAAATCACCCGCTTCTCATGGTCGCCCCGGCGGGAAATGATCACTGCCTGCGTCGGCTTTTCGGGATGAAACTGGACGCACTCGCCCGCCCCCTTCTGCCCCAGCACAAACGGCAGCGGGTTAAACGACACGGCATTCTGGAAGAAGATGCAGTAGTGGGGCGTAATCACAAAATCGTGGATAAACGCGAAACCGGGGACTGAGTGGCTATAGCGGCGCACCACGTCGCCTGCCGGGTTGAGTTCGTAGACCGTGATTCGCGTCGAGAGTCCGGGGCTAATGGAAAAATTCACCAGGCAGGGTTCGCCGCCGTCCAGTTCGCTAGCGGGGTCAACCCAGGGATGCGCCGCGAACGCTTCACCAGGCTTTAGCCCGCCCTTCAGGTCGTCGGGGCCCAGCGTTTCCAGGGTGCGCGGGTCGAGGCGATAGGGTTCGGCTGCTTCCCACAATGCCAGCAGCTTGCCGCCCCAGTAAATCACGTTGGTATTGGCAATATTTTTGCGGCGCAGATCGAAGGCGTTTGACAGCACGCCGCCCGGTTTCTGTGTGCCAAATACGCCGCGATAGAGAATCTTCTGCGCCTGCTGCTCTGCGACAAATCCCTCGGTGCGGACAAAGCGATTGCGAAAATGGGCGCGACCGTTGCGGAGGGCGATCGCACACACCATCCCATCGCCATCAAACGGATGCCGATAGCGCTGCCCCCCCAGTTCCAGCCGCCCCGGCCCATTGCGAAACAGCGTCCCCTCTAGCTCTGGCGGAATTTCACCTGCAACATCCTCGATGGCGTAATCAAGCTCTTGCTCCAAGGAGCGATAGCCTGTCTGCCAATCTCTGCGGCTGTAGGGGCGAGTGGTAGAGAGCGGTTGGGTTTGCATGTCAGATTTTGAGGGTTTGGCGATTGGAGCGGGTGTTGGGCGACTGAGTGCTGAGCAGAAGCAATGAGCGATTTTGGAGGTTGATTTGGAGGTCGAAACTTTTCGAGTTTCCAGCAGTGTTTTAAGTGTCCATTGCAAGGGTCAATTTCGAGGGTTCATTGCGAGGGTTCATTGCGAGGGTCATTTGTCAATCCGCCTGTCAATTCGTCTGCCAATCTGTCTGTCAATCTGTCACTCCGCTACGCCGACCCCTTCGCCAATCTCTACGACGGGCTGCGTTGCTCGCGGAGTGGGGGTGTGGATTTCCAGTGTTTCATCCTCTTTGCCGGGGAGCCAACCCAGGAAAGGCAGCGGCAGCAGGGTGCTGAGATTGGTGATGATGACCAATAGCCACAGGTTTGAGAAGTTGTCTTCGGTTACGCCGAGCCAGTGCATCAGCCCTGCGCCCAGTTCGTAGGACACCAGCGCAGCCAGGTTGGTGATGGACATCAGCAGGGCGAAGAGCGTCGCTTCTACACCGGGCGGGCAGAGGCGGGCGGCCAAAATCAGCACGGGCATATAGGCGATCTGTCCCATGACGGTCAGGATCAGGCTGTCGCCCAGGCTAAACCAGTGGTCATCAATGCCGATCGCCCGGTTTGCGTGGGTTACCAGCAGCAGCATGGTCATGCCCAGCAGCGTAGAAATCACAATCGTCCAGCCAAAGAAGGTGCGGAAGGGGACGGTGCGAAAGAACCGCTGGAAGAGCCAGATGCCCAGCAGCGAGGCCAGGCTGGTGACCAGACGGACGCGGCCCAGAAACTCTGGGGTAAAGCCGAGGTCGTTGGTGGTGAAAAAGAAAAAGGCGGATTCGGCGGTGGGTGTGGCCTGCCAGAGGAAGAGGAAGGCCGTGGGGAGCCAGATGGACTTTTGCGAAATAGCAGCCCACAAATCCTTCACCTGCGACCGAATGGCTGACCAGTCGGCAGGCTGCATGACGGGGGATTCGTCGATTAGCCCTGCCACCAGCGACACGATCAGCGGGAAGGTGGCTGTAATGGCAAACACGGTCTGCACCGAAAACCGCTCCAGCAAGAAGCCGCTGAGGTAGGCCGTTATCAGCCCGCCCAGGGCCGACGCGCCCCAGCAAATCGATTGCAGCGAACCAGACGTTTTGCTGGATTCCAGGCGGGCCCGCTCAACGACTAGCGAGTCCACAATCACATCGCTGACGGCGATCGCCAATGAACTCAGCGCGATCGCCAGCGTGGCGGCCCAGGCACTATGGACGACTGTAGACATAGCCACCCAGGCGATCGCCCCCAGTACGCCCGACAAGATCAGGTACGGACGGCGACGATAGCCAAAAATCGGCAGCCCGTCAGACATAAAGCCAAACAGCGGCTTAATCATCCAGGGAATGGCAGCCACGCCCAGCAGCGCCGACACCTGCGCCGGACTCAGCGCCAGGTCATCCTTCAGGAAAAAGCTGACCGCCAGCCGTGCCAGACCCAAAATGCCCTGCACAAAGTAGACCAGCAGAATCGCAACCAGTTCAGGCGTTGGGCGATTGCCAAATAGCACCTTCTCAGTGATGAATTCCGTGAGGTTTGCCTTGGCCTGCCCCAAGCCAGCGGAGGACTCAACCATCCAGTGTTAAGAAATATCAACAATGCCTTCTATCATAACCCCAATCTCTAGGCAGAGGTTGTCAGCTGGAGGGTAGATAGCAGACCAAGAGGGTTTACTCGGCAGGTCTAAACAATCAAGAAGCTGAGGGCGCTGAGGTTGGTGGGGCTGCTGAACGTGATGAATGCACCGCTGCTGCCAGAGGAGCCAAAGCCGCTGCTGCTGCCGTTGGTGTTGAGAAACAGCGTGCGCGACCCGGTGCTGTAGACAATGCGGGCGCTGCTGCTGGCGGCCAGGCGATTGTTGGCTACGACGGCAAATTCGCTGTCTTGGCTAAACCCAAAGCCTCGACTGCTGCGGAGTCCGAAGGTGCGCCGCGATAAGACGATGTTGTCTGTGCCTCGGAAATCGGTAATGGTGTCGCGCCCAAAGTCGCTGGTTCTAAAGCTGCGATCGCTCCGGTAGTAGAACAAATCGCGCCCCTCGCCCCCGGTCAGCGTGTCGTTGCCGCGACCGCCTGTGAGGTCGTCGTCGCCCTGGCCGCCGCTGAGGGTGTCGTTGCCGTCGTTGCCCAGCAGTCGATCTGCGCCCGCGCCGCCGACGAGGGTGTTGTCGTTGCGGTTGCCCGTCAGCGCGTTGTTGAGCCGATTGCCCACGCAGAGCCGCGCCTCGCCCCGTAGGTTGCAGTTCTCCAGCCCCCGCACCAGGAAATAGTCCACCGAAGACTCGACCGTATCAATGCCGCGTCCTGCGCCCAAAATGCGATCGCCCGGACTGTCGATTACAAAGGTGTTGTTGCCTGCGTTGCCCACCAGGATATCGTTGCCCGTACCACCATCCAGCAGGTCGTTTCCGCCTGGCCCACCAGAGATGCGGTCGTCTCCTGCCAGCCCCCGCAGCACGTTGCTGCCGCGATTGCCCACCAGGACGTTATCCCCGTTGTTGCCTGTGCCGTTGATGTCGGCATTGCCCAACAACACGAGGTTTTGAAAACCCGCCGACAGCCCCAGAGAACCAAGGTTAAAGGTAATGAAAGAGCGAATGGTTGTGGTGGTTTGGTTGTTGCTTTGAACGATGCGATCGCCCGGTGCGTCAATGACGTAAGTGTTGTTCCCGGCTCCCCCGGTGAGCGTGTCGCTGCCTGCGCCGCCATCAAGCGTATCGTCACCGGCACCGCCATCAAGCTGGTCATTTCCCTCGCCGCCGCTCAAAAAGTCACTGCCAATTCCACCGTCTAAGCGATCGTCTCCTGCTTCGCCAAACAGCCGATCATCGCCGCCTAAACCCAACAGCGTATCGTTCCCAGCACCGCCAAAAATGATGTCATTACCAGAAGTGCCTTCTAAACGGTTGTTTTGAGAATCGCCTGTAATCGGAGTTGCTATTCAAACATCCTTGGGGTGCGTGAAAACGGGCCGTAACGCCTTAACAAAGTGCTGATTAACGCTGATTAACAAAGTGCTGACCTGAGCAGCCAGGTAGATGCTGGGCGCATCCCAGCTATGCAAGCCTGCTCTCATCCCCCAGCCCCTTCTCCCCAAAAGGGAGAAAGGGAGCCGAATTGGAAGTCCCTCTCCTAAAGCAGGAGAGGGATTTAGGGTGAGGGTTACAAAAGTGGGATACACCCTAGATGCTGATTAAAAGCCCATTGATCGATGGTCAAAAAATGAGGCAGAAATTTGCTTGAGAGCGTTTTCGCCTATTGACTATAGCGCCATTTTCCCAGGGCGGATCAACTTTCATTCAGCTTGACCTGGCGTACTTAGATGGCACTTTTTCTAGCAGTTTGAAGGGGGGCGATCGCCCTTTTCAAAACCTTTGGACTTTTGGCAACTGGGGGCTGAGAAAGTTTGGCGCTGAGACATCCTAGTGCTAAAAAAATTGATCAGATCTGCGGCTGTGACTTTGCGAAAAGTGTCTAGGGCTGGGATTTTCCTGCTGCTGGGAGCGAACAAAATTAAAATATCGAAAGCGATAGCAACCGCTTGGATCGCTTGTGCTTGTATAGCTTGTATGGATTCCTGGATAGAACGCGCTATGACACAATCTCTGCGATCGCCCTTCCCGCACAACCGTTCTGCAAGCCGCCCCTGGCAGCGTGTGGCGCTCCTGCTGGCCAGCCTGCCCATTCTGGCAATTAGCGGCTGCGAAACGCCCACTTCCACCCAGTATCAGGCCACCGCCACGACAACCTACACCTGGCTGGTGGAATACGAGGGCGCAAACCGACCAGGCGAACGGCCGCCCCGAATCGAAGAATTTGCCTCCACCTCGCTAGAAAATCGCAACGGTCAGAAACCAGAGGGCGCAGTCACCGGCCCCGACGACAAGGGACTCTGGTGGCCCGCCCTGCCCCCCAAGCCGACGATTGATGACATTGAAGCCCGCCAGCAGCGCCAAGAGCGACCTGGCACACCGCGACTCAACAAAACCGTTAACTACACCATCACGTTCCGTCGTCCCGGCGAAGACAACCGCACGCTGCCCACGCGCTACGAGGTCTATCGCCAGGTCGTCAAAGCCTACGAAGACCGCATTCCGCTAGAATTTACCCTCGACCCTGCCGAGCGCACGGTGCTTAAGGCAACGCCTTAGTTAATTAGGACTTACACAGTTGGACAATTTCTCGCGGGCGCAGCCAGCGAGAAATTGTCCAAAACCTAGAAAGCTTATCGCAAGTGCGTGAGTTTTGGTCAATTTTGGATTTTTCTTTAGTTTGGACTAATGGTGAAGAGGAAGGCAGTCAATGAGAAGCACCGACTGCCGTAAGGTCAATGAAGTACAACCAACATTGACCCCATGATTTTCAACGAACTTCAGCAATTTCGCCAAACGTTGTATGCCAGCTTGGGAAACGCCAGAGATGCCCTGTTTGATCTGATGGATGCCGTGTTAGTGAGTGCGTGCATCGTGTCGTTTGTGAGGCTATCGCAGAGTCCTGTCTTTCGTCGCCAGTGGTCGAGCACCTATGAAGCGTTGCGCGATAGCCGCCTACCCCGATCAAAGGTGCTGAAGCTGTTGGTGCAGCAGATACCGACTCAGCAGCAACCGTTGTTGGCAGGTGATGCGAGTCGGTGGAACCGTCCTGCTGCCAGGCGTTTGAAAGACCGCACCTTATCAGGCAGAACAGGACATGCCCCGATAGCCGGACAAAACTACAGTACCTTAGCCTGGATTGCTGAAGACAGGGGCAGTTGGGCATTACCATTGCGGCATGAGCGCATCACCAGCTTTGAAACACCCGCCAGTAAAGCGGCATTCCAACTCAAACAAGTGACTCGGCAGTTAGCGGTGCGTCCGTTGGCGATCTACGACCGAGGGTACGGCAATGCCAGTTTTGTCAACCAAACGGCAGGGATTGAGGCAGACTTGCTGCTGCGGGTTACATCCAATCGATGTGTCTATGGCGCGCCCCCAGCGTATCGAGGGCGAGGCGCACCTGCCAAGCATGGACATAAGATGAAACTCAATGACCCTGACACTTGGAGTGTCCCGGTCGAAACCGTTGAAGTCGATGATCCCAACTGGGGACGAGTGCGGGTCAGTCGTTGGAGTGCATACCATTTCCGCAAATCCCCCAAACGGGCAATGGAAGTGTTGCGCGTGGAGGTGCTGGAGACACAGAGCAGCACGCGACGCTTGGCTCCTTTGTGGTTAGTTTGGCTGGGTGAGCAGATGCCTCCGTTAGAAACCCTGTGGTTGCACTACCTCCGTCGCTTTGCCATTGAACACTGGTATCGCTTTGCCAAGCAGAGGCTATATTGGACACATCCCCAGTTCAGTTCTGTATCGGCAACCGAACAGTGGAGCAGCCTGATGCCGTTGCTCAGTTGGCAGTTGTGGTTAGCGCGAAAGGACTGTACTGACCACCCCTTGCCCTGGCAGGCACCGCAAGAAACGTTGACTCCGGGTCGGGTCGCACAAGCGTTTGCAGGCATTTTGGCAGCGATTGGCACCCCTGCTCCTGCGCCTAAACCTCGTGGTAAATCGCCAGGACGAGGCAAGGGGCACAAGCCAACTCCTCGTCCCTGCTATCCGATGGTCAAAAAACGAGCCTCGAAACGCAAGACATCCGAACAATCCCTGAACAGTCCGGTTGCAACAGCAGCTTAACTGCGAGCAGGATTGTATCCAATTCCTTAAGTTCAACTGTTATGAACGGTTGAGCAGATTCTTTATGGCATCCTGTTGAGCATTATTGTGATGCCAGTTAGTCCAAACTAAAGATTTTTAGATTGGCAATTTTGGATAGCTAGGCCAGGAATGTGTAGGGAGTCTAGCAGTTTCCTCTGTGGCTCTATTTCTGTGGCTCTATTTTAAGAGGGCAGGAAAGACGGATATTAGGGCACAGACATTACAAAATCTCGATGCCGTCCAGTCGGCGCAGGTCGCGATCGACCTCAAACCAGAGGGCGCGATTGCGCGGGTCGGTGCGGAGGGCCTTGTTGAGATAGGTGCGGGCTTTTTCGGGCTGCTTCAGGTCAACCAGGTGGCGGCCCCAGCGCTGATAGGCGATCGCCAGCCATTGGCGCACCTCTAGGTCGTTGGGCAGCCGCTGGGCCAGCCCTTCAACCAGCGCGACGGCGCGGGGATAGCGCTGCTGCCGCAACAATTGCTGGAGGCGGCTATAGACATGCTCTTTGAGCTGATGATCCGTCGGCGAGGCATCCGGGTTGCGCTGGATCGGCGGGCGCTTGCGAATGCCAGAGCTGGACTGTGCGGTGGGACTCCGCTGGGTTTGGGCTTTTTGGGCGGAGGAGGGCGATGTGGCTTTTGGCGAGGCGGCTGATGGGGAAGCATCGGCTGCGCTTGGTGCGGGTCGCGGCGGGGCAGGGGAAGGCAGAGGGCGATCGCCCATGCTCGCTGGTCGCACCAACTCCATCAGCCGCCGATAGGCCGCATTCACCTGGATAAACTGCTCTGCCTGCTGAGCGCTGCCCGGATTCAGGTCGGGATGATATCGCCGCGCCAGCCGCCGATAGGAAGATTTGATCTCCTCGTAGGTGGCGCTGCTTCTCAGTCCCAAAATCCGATAGCACTCAGCAAGGTTCATCAACAAGGCTCATCAACCGGGCGATCGCCTCAAGCGTTCCACGTTAGCGTTCCACACTCAGGGTTTCACACTGGGCGTTTCACACTTAGCGTTCCAAGTGTAATCGTTCGCTCCTAGAAATTTCAATTTGAATGATTGGAAGAATGATTGAAATCTCAACTTTGGGCGTTCGCATCCGTAATCACTCGGTCAATCAAGCCGTATTCCATCGCCTCCTGCGCTGACATGAAATAGTCGCGATCGGTGTCTTTCTCAATCTGCTCCACCGTCTTGCCCGTGTGCAGCGCCATCATCTCATTGAGTTCCTGGCGCACCCGCAAGATTTGCCGCGCTTCGATGTCGATGTCGGTGGCCTGGCGACGACCCGTTCCGCCTAGCGGCTGGTGAATCATGATCCGCGCATGGGGCAGCGCCAGTCGCTTTCCTTTTGCGCCCGCCGTCAGCAAAAATGCGCCCATCGAGGCCGCCAGCCCCACGCAGATCGTCACCACTTCCGACTTGATGTGCTGCATGGTGTCGTAGATTGCCATGCCTGCTGTCACCGAGCCGCCCGGCGAATTGATATAAAGATAAATTGGCTTCGTGTTGTCGTCCGAATCGAGATAAAGCATATAGGCGACAATTGCATTCGCAATGCCGTCATCTACTTCTTCTGCTAGAAAAATAATCCGCTCCCGAAACAGCCGCTCGTAGATGCTGATCCACTGCTCAAAGGAACTGCCAGGGAGGCGATAGGGGACGCTAGGAATTCCAATCGGCATAGGTCTTTGAAGGGGTGAAAGGGTATGTAATGGGGATTTGGAGGAGGGGGGTGTTGGAACTGGGGAAGGATTCGGTAGAGAGTCTTATGAAACCCCTAGCGCCCAACTCCTGCTCCTGCCAGCTTCGGGCTTTCTAGTACCAAGTCAATCAGCCCATACTCTTTTGCCTGAGTCGGCGTGAGATAAAACATCCGATCCATATCTTGATGGATGCGCTCAGCGGGCTGTCCGGTGGTTTCCGAGAGTAGCTCTATAATCGTGCGCTGCTTGCTCAACACTTCTTTTGCATTAATCTCGATGTCAGTTGCCTGACCGCGAGAGCCGCTCTGGGGATGGGCCAGAGCAATCATGGTATGCGGCAGGCTGGCTCGTTTGCCCTTCGTGCCCGCCGACAGCAGCACCGTCGCCATTCCAAAACACTGGCCCATACAAATCGTCAGAATCGGCGACTTGATGTGCTGCATCGTGTCGTAGATGGCCAGGCCAGCATTGATCGACATCATGCCAATCGCCATCGACCCCATGCCCGCCATCAGCGGATCGCCCAGCGAGTTGATGTAAAAGTAAATCGGTTTGCTCTGATCCTGCGAGTCCAGATACAGCAGTGCTGAGATGATGGAATTGGCAAACCCGTCGGTAATGGGCTGGTTGAGAAAAATAATCCGCTCCTGGCTCATGCGGGTGTAGATGTTGATCCACTGCCAGTAAGGACTACCGGGAATGTTGTAGGGAACGCGGAGGACGGGATCTACAGACATGGGCAAGACTGTGAGTGGGAGGGGTGCGAGAATGGCAGACGGAGCGATGGGAGTAGGGAAGTCCTGGAATATCAGCAATTCCCATCCTCACCGCATCGCCTGATCATCTTGTTAATGCAGCTAGCGAATGCAGCTAGGTCAGTGCCGGAACTTGCTTTGGCAATTCCTTGGCGCTTTCGAGGACGCGATCGATTAGCCCGTATTCCTTGGCTTCGTAGGGATTCATATAGAAGATGCGATCGGTGTCCTTGGCGATTTTCTCGATGGGCTGACCTGTGTTGCGAGAAAGAATTTCCAGAGTGGACTGCTTGTTGATTAGCACTTCGCGGGCGCGAATCTGGATGTCGGTTGCCTGGGCCTGGCCCATGCCCGTGCGGGGCTGGTTTAGCACGATGGTGGCGTGGGGCAGGCTGGCGCGGAAGCCCTTCGTGCCTGCTGAGAGAATCATGGCAGCCGTGCCCATTGCCTGGCCAATGCAGATGGTGTGGACAGGGGGTTTAACGTAGGCAATGGTGTCGCAGATGGCGAAGGCTTCGGTTTCGTAGCCGATCGCATCGTTGGTATACCAGGAGGTGCCTGTGGAGTTGATGTAAAAGTAAATGGGCTTTTCGGGATCGTCGAACTGGAGGTAGAGGAGTTGCGCGATGATTAGCTTGGTCACATCGACCCCTAACTGGCGCTTGAGGTCGTCTGACGAAACCAGCGGCAGCCCCAGGTAAATGATGCGCTCTTTGAGCAGCAGCGAGGGCAGATCGGGCGGGGGTGTGCGATAGGCAGCATCCCCGTAGTAATAATTGGACTGAACGGCCTTAATCGATGAACTCATAGGATCAAACTCGCCTGGACGCTTGCCGAAACAGTTGGCGTGTGAACTTGCGGGAGGACTTACGCCTGAATTAGCGTATGAACTGCGCTGTTTCTACGAACGCCGCTTTTAACATAGTAGCGTGCGGGGCATCGCAGCGGTCGAGAAGACTGGCCCATCAGGGATTTGGGAAAAGCGTGAGAAGATTGGAGCAGTTTGCGGAATTGGGAACTGGGGCCTTGGAGTATTGAAGAGGCAGAAAATCGAAATATAGCGTTTTTGAAGTGAGTGAGGTTTGCGGGAGATTCCGATCCCTTCGTCTGGTTCGGGCAGTGTGGACTTCACTCCGTCAGGAAATGCCGCCTGTTTTCAACATATTACATTCTCTTTAGACTGGAGCCTGGGGCTATGAAAGTGGGTCTGCAAGCGTCGCTGAGTGATGCCAATTTGGATGTAGCGCAGGTGAGCAGTCAGCGGCAGTTGGCAATTTCGATGTCGGCGATCGCCGCTTCAGCAGGTCGCACGGCACCCCTCAACCTGTGCCTGATTTTGGATCACAGCGGCTCGATGAACGGTCGCCCAATGGAAACCGTCAAACAGGCGGCGCTGAAAATCGTGGATAGCCTGTCGCCGGGCGATCGCCTCTCGGTGGTGGTGTTTGACCACAAGGCCAAAGTGCTGGTGCCCAACCAGGTGATTGACAATCCCGCCGGACTCAAGAACGAGATCAGTCGCCTCAAAACCAGCGGCGGCACCTGCATCGACGAAGGGATGCGGTTGGGCATTGAAGAACTGGCCAAGGCAAAAAAAGACACGATTTCCCAGGCGTTTTTGCTGACGGATGGCGAAAACGAGCATGGCGACAACGATCGCTGCCTGAAGCTGGCCCATCTGGCGGCGGAATATAACCTGACGCTGAATACGCTGGGCTTTGGCGACCACTGGAACCAGGACATTTTGGAACAGATTGCCGATGCAGGCGGCGGTGCATTGACCTATATCCAAACGCCGGAAGATGCGCTGCTGGAGTTTACGCGCTTGTTTAGCCGGGTGCAGTCTGTCGGACTGACGAATGCCTATCTGCTGCTGAGAATGATGCCCGGTGTACGGCTGGCGGAACTCAAGCCCGTGGCGCAAGTCGTGCCCGAAACGGTGGAATTGCAGCCGATTCAGGAGGCGGGGCAGGTGTCGGTGCGCCTGGGCGACTTGATGGTGGACTCGCCACGGGTGGTGTTGGCAAACCTCTATGCCTCTCAGCTTCCGGTGGGGCGGCATCCGCTGGTGCAGGTGCAGGTGCGCTATGACGACCCGGCGCAGAATTTGGAGAGCGTGCTGAGTGACCCGGTGATTGTTGAAGCGAACGTTGTGACCACGTTCCAGCCAGCGCCCGACCCGCAGGTGCAGCAGCATGTGCTGGCGCTGGGCAAATATCGCCAAACCCAAATTGCCGAGCAAAAGCTGCAACAGGGCGATCGCGCTGGGGCGGCTACCATGCTGCAATCTGCTGCCAAGACTGCGCTGCAAATGGGCGACCAGACGGCTGCCACCGTGCTGCAAGAAAACGCCACCCGCCTGCAAGAGGGTGAGGAACTGTCGGAGAGCGATCGCAAAAAGACCCGCATCGTCTCCAAAACGACGTTGCAGTAGCGATAATGGGAGGCAACCTGGGGATACCCAGTGGGCTGCTTCTAGTGAATTACGAACTTTGCTGCATGATGGAAAATCTGGCGGGCGATCGCCCTACGGCTGAACCCAACCCCGCCGCTGGCGCAACAGCAGTCGTGGCACCCTCGCCAAGCGCCACGGTTCAGATTCGCAACCTCAATTATTTCTTTGGTCAGGGCGAACTCCAGAAGCAGGTGCTTTACAACATCAACCTCGACCTGCTGCCGGGGCAAATTGTCATCATGACCGGCCCATCCGGCTCCGGCAAAACCACGCTGCTGACGCTGATTGGCGCACTGCGAACTGTGCAAGACGGCAGCCTCAGGGTGCTGGGGCGCGAGCTGGTGGGCATGGGCCGGGGGCAGCTTGTGGAGGTGCGGCGCAACATCGGCTTTATCTTTCAGGCCCACAACCTGTTTGACTCGCTCACTGCGTCCCAAAACGTGGAAATGGCCGTGGAGCTAATGCCCAACTGGCGCACCAAGCGAGAGCAATCCGTTGCCATGCTAACCCAACTGGGATTGGGGGAACGGGTCGATTACAAGCCCCGCGCCCTCTCTGGCGGGCAAAAACAGCGCGTGGCGATCGCCCGTGCCCTAGTCAACCAGCCAACCCTGATCCTGGCGGACGAACCCACCGCCGCCCTCGACAAAAAAAGCGGACGAGAAGTTGTAGAACTGATGCAGCGGTTGGCCAAGGAACAGAACTGCACAATATTGATGGTGACCCACGACAACCGCATCCTCGACATTGCCGATCGCATTGTCAGCCTGGTCGATGGGCGGCTCGAAAGCGACGAAGACCTGACGCACTTCATGGAAAGTCATGATCCCCGGACGCTCGATCGACGGATGTTCATGACGCTTTAGCGACTGGGGTTCAGGAGTTTGGGATAGAAATCGTCCAACTGCGTCAGTCCTAACGCAAGATTGGGCACAAAAAAGCCCCCCAGCAGGAGGGCGCAGGTGATCTGGCTCAAATCGTGCGTTGCAACGAAACTCAGAGGCGTGGGTAGGCGTGTCAGAGAGCGATCGCTCCATTCGACCTTGGCGGCACAGTGAGGAGAGACACTGCAACCAGCGGCAAGCCCGATCAGCCTCCCAAACCCTTATCTAACCTCTGATCCCCAGGTAACCGGGAACTCGCGTGCTGTAGTCCACTTCCGTCGCAGTAATGGAGGCGGCAAGCTGCTCGAAGGACTCAGAATTCCAGTTGCGCTCGTGAATTGGCTTGGACTGTTCGCCCCGGAAGTAGGCCTGAGTTCCAATGACTGAAGCGGCGACCCAGGCGATTACAAACAGTGCAATGAGAAGCGTCATAACAGCCTCCTGTCTTGGTTTGTTTCAATATGTAAATAAATATAACAAAATGTTTCAAAACATTGCAATTTCTCCGCGAGTGCGGATAGCCGTACTCTAAGAGCTAATTTATGAAGCAAATCTTAAGAAGCCTGAAACTCTTGGCATGTGTGGCTTTGAGGTCATGTTTGCCCAGGAAAAGCGGTTTCTCGGAAATCCTTGATTAACAAGGCTTTCAGGCTCCTTTACAAATTAGCTCTAAGGGCCGTCATTGAAATCCGTCATTGGAACCCGGCCCCAGCGGGTAAACCCAAAAACTTTCGGGTGTAAACCCGATTGGTATACCGCTTTGCAGTAAAATGACCTTCGGTCTGTGGAAAACTTTGTTCTGCTCCGGCGCACTGCGAACCGGCCCGGCTTTTTCCCGTCCAAAGATTCTGGGGTTCTTGGGGCGATCGCCCATGACGGGTTCAATACCAGAGCAACTTGCCTGTTGAGGAGCGTGAACCTGCGTCTAAACTGCGCCTGGGCTTCGTCTGAACGCCTCATTCGGTTGCCTTCACACCTCAGCGCTTCATACCCTTAGTGCGGGTTTCGGTTTCGCGTTTGCTTTTGACTCGTCTTTCAAACTGTCCAACTGTCTAAGCTGTCTGTCTAAACTGTTCTCTCAACCTGTCAGCCCATCATCATGTCTAAGGTTCTTGTTTCCGACCCAATTGACCAAATCGGAATTGACATCCTCTCGCAGGTTGCTCAGGTCGATGTGAAAACCGGGCTGTCTCCTGACCAACTGGTACAGATTATTCCCGACTACGACGCGCTGATGATTCGTTCCGGTACGCGCGTTACTCAGGAAATCATCGAAGCAGGCACTCAGCTCAAAATCATTGGCCGTGCGGGCGTGGGTGTGGATAATGTCGATGTGCCTGCGGCGACCCGTCGCGGCATCCTCGTGGTCAACTCGCCCGAAGGCAACACCATCGCCGCAGCAGAACACGCCCTGGCGATGATGCTGGCCCTGTCGCGTCATATCCCCGCTGCCAATCAATCGGTGAAGGCGGGCGAGTGGGATCGCAAGAGCTTCACAGGGGTCGAGGTCTACAAGAAGACGCTGGGGATCGTTGGGCTGGGCAAGATCGGCTCCCATGTGGCGAAAGTGGCGCGGGCAATGGAGATGCGCCTGCTTGCCTACGACCCATTCCTTTCCAGCGAACGCGCCGAGCAGATGGGCTGCCACTTGGTGGATCTGGATCTGCTGCTGCGCGAGTCGGACTATATTACGCTGCACCTGCCCAAAACGCCAGAAACGCAGCACATGATCAATGCTGAGTCGCTAGCCAAGATGAAGCCCACGGCTCGTATTATCAACTGTGCGCGGGGTGGAATCATTGACGAAGAAGCCTTGGCGATCGCCCTCAAGGAAGGTAAAATCGCCGGAGCCGCCCTAGATGTATACGAATCAGAGCCGTTGGGTGAGTCACCCCTGCGGGCCCTAGGCAAAGAAGCCATCCTCACGCCCCACCTCGGCGCATCCACCGAAGAAGCCCAGGTCAACGTGGCGATCGATGTAGCCGAGCAGATCCGCGATGTGCTGCTGGGGCTGCCTGCCCGCTCGGCGGTCAATATTCCTGGTCTGCGGCCCGACCTGCTGGAAAAACTGCGCCCCTACCTGCAACTGGCAGAAATTTTGGGCAACCTGATTAGCCAGCTCACGGGTGGCCGCGTCGAGTCGCTGAATGTGCGGCTCCAGGGCGAACTTGCTAGCAACGAGAGCCAGCCCGTCGTGGTGGCGGCGCTGAAGGGTCTGCTGTCTACTGCCTTGCAAGAGCGGGTTAACTACGTCAACGCCAGCATCGAAGCCAAGGAGCGAGGCATTCGCGTGGTGGAAACCCGCGACGCGGCGGTGATTGACTACACGGGTTCTCTGCGCCTGTCGGCCAGCGGCCCCAACGGCGAACACACCGTCACAGGTGCGCTCTTGGGCGACAACGAAATCCGCATCACCAATATCGACGACTTCCCCATTAACGTGCCGCCCAGTCGCCACATGCTGTTCACCCTGCACCGCGACATGCCGGGGATCATTGGTAAACTGGGTTCCCTGCTAGGCAGCTTGAATGTCAACATTGCCAGTATGCAGGTCGGCCGCAAGATTGTGCGGGGCGACGCGGTAATGGTGCTAAGCCTGGACGATCCCCTGCCAGACGGCATTCTCAACGAAATCACCCAGGTTCCCGGCATCCGCGATGCCTATACGGTGACGCTGCCCACCTCTTAGTGCTGGTTTGCAGGGTTGATTGGTTTGTGCGCGTCGCGTAAAAGGTGACCGTTCAGCTATTGGCGATGCTTTGATCCCCTCTAACCCCCCTTAGACAAGGGGGGAACTGAACCCGGAGTGACCCGAAGCAGGGGAAACTGGATCGAAAGTCTGCTTATTGGCGATGCTTTGATCCCCCCTTAACCCCCCTTAGACAAGGGGGGAACTGAACCCGGAGTGGCCCGAAGCAGGGAAAACTGGATCGAAAGTCTGCTTATTGGCGATGCTTTGATCCCCCCTAACCCCCCTTAGACAAGGGGGGAACTGAACCCGGAGTGACCCGAAGCAGGGAAAACTGGATCGAAAATCCCCCTTATTAAGGGGGATTTTAGGGGGATCTTTCAGAGCCTGACGCAAAAAACCGAGATGTGTGCACTGGACTGGAGTCCTTCAAGTTCTTAAGTGCGTAACGTGCGTCATTCCTGCCAGCTTTAACAACACACCCCAACCTCTTATGTCCACCTGGTGGGAAATACAGGCGTTGTGCGATCCGGCGGCAGAAGACTTGGTGTCTTGGCGGCTGGAGGAGTTTGGCTGTAAAGGCACGGCGAGCGAACGCAAGGAGTTTGGCGTGCTGGTGCGCGGTTACTTGCCACAGACTCAAGCTGAGCTGCTGGATCTGTCGGCGCTGGCGCTGCGGCTCAAGCAGGATGCCCTGTGCGCGGGGGTGGCGGTGCCCGGGGTGCAGTGGCAGATGATTGACGAAGAAGACTGGTCGAGTAGCTGGAAGCAGTATTGGCATCCGCAGGAAGTAGGCGATCGCCTCTTGATTAACCCTGCTTGGCTGCCTGTCCCCGCACAGGGCGATCGCATTGTGCTGCAACTCGACCCTGGGGTTGCTTTTGGCACAGGGGCCCACGCCACAACGCAGCTTTGTCTGGAGGCGCTGGAAATGCGGATTGAGGGGCCGTCGGATATCACCATTGCCGATATTGGCTGTGGTTCTGGCATTCTCTCTATCGCGGCGCTGCTGCTGGGGGCAAAGCAAGCCTACGCGGTGGATACGGACCCGTTGACGATTGACTCCACCAATGCCAGCCGAGAGCTAAACGGCCTTGCGCCAGAGCGCCTGATCGTCAAACTGGGCAGCCTGGATCATCTAACCCAAATATTGCCTGCGCCCGTCGATGGGTTTGTGTGCAATATCCTGGCAGAGGTGATTCTTGACTTGATCCCTGGCTTTGGGGCGATCGCCAAGCCCAGCACCTGGGGCGTTCTCAGCGGCATCTTGCTGGATCAGGTGAAGCCCATTGCCGACTCGCTCGAAGCCAATGGCTGGGTTGTTGCTACGCTCTGGCGCAGGCAGGACTGGTGCTGCTTGAATATTCGGCGATCGTGAGGGCTGCGGGCGTTGGGCAATGGGGGATGGGGGGATCACAGGGTGCGAACCAGATAGGCACGGCGGGTATCAGGCTTCCTGTAGGGCGCTACGAATGGGATGGCTGGAAGCCTCGCGGATGCTCGACCGGCCAAAATCGCAAATCCAAAATCGAGAATCAATCTGAGTCGATATGTCGATATGGCTGAGCGAATTCAGAAAATTTTGTCTCAATATGGCATTGCTTCGCGCCGTCAGGCAGAGCAGATGATTCGAGCGGGGCGGGTGCGGCTGAATGGGCAGGTGGCGACGCTGGGGCAGGTGGCGGATTTGGCGGGCGATCGCCTCGAAGTAGACGGCAACCTGCTAAATGCCCAGGCGCGTCCAGACTTGCTCTACCTGCTGCTGCACAAGCCGACCGGCGTGGTTTCCACCTGCCACGATCCGCAGCAACGGCGCACCGTGCTAGACCTGTTGCCAGCGCATCTGCGCCAGAGCAGTGGGCTACATCCGGTTGGCCGCCTAGATACCAACTCCACCGGGGCGCTGCTGCTGACCAACGACGGTTCCCTGACCTTTCCCCTCACCCATCCGTCTCACCACATTCCCAAGGTGTACGAAGTGTGGGTTGCTGGCTGCCCCAGCGCAGAGACCCTACGGCAGTGGCAAGGCGGCGTGCTGTTAGACGATCGCCCAACCCTGCCTGCCGAAGTCACGCTCCTCGATGATCGAGCGAACAAAACCCTGCTGAAAATTGTCTTGTATGAAGGGCGAAATCGACAGATCCGCCGCGTCGCTGAGCAGTTGGGGCATCCCGTAATGTCGCTCCATCGAGTAGCGATCGGGCCGATTTTGCTGGGAGATTTGTCTCCCGGACGCTATCGAAACCTGACCTCCAAGGAGCTGGATTTTCTCCGAGCGCAGGCTGGTAACTTCGCCAAAACCCCTTCAGACCCGTAGGATTTTGAAGTAATATGCTCTTATCCGTGTCGCCCTCTTTTGGGGGTTTAGAGTCTGGCTTTTTGAGGATGATGCCGAGCTTGTGCGGCCGACCGAATCATCAGAATCATGTCTCACCAAGTCATGTCGTCTCAACAGGTCACGTCACAGTGAGGAGCATAAGGTGCTGGATGCTATGAGTAAGGGTCTTTCTCCACTAGAGCAAGAGCAAATCCTGAAGCTAGAAGAGTTGGGCTATGAACTGCACCAGCTTCGGGAGCAGCAGATGCTCTCGATTGACCAGGTTTCTGCCCGGACGATGATTCAGCCGCGAGTGATTCGGGCGATCGAGTCTGGAAATTTCAAAGAGCTTCCCGAAGGAGTCTATATTCGGGGCTTTTTGCGCCGCTATGCGGATGCGCTTGGGCTAGACGGACACGCCCTGGCAAATGAGTTTCCACTGGAGCCGCAAAACGCGGAAATTCAACCCTCCTGGCAAGAAACCCCGGAGGCGCAACTGCGCCCGCTGCATTTGTACTTTGCCTATTTGGGGCTGATTGCAGCGGCGATCGCCGGGCTGTCTTACGTCTGGAGCCGTTCTACCACGCCGATTACGGCGAACCAGCCCTCTCCTGTCCCCTCGCTCATCGCCTCGCCCTCGCCGACTGCCGCCAGCCCCGCCGCCCAGCCTGGACAATCGCCCACCACACAGGCGATCGCCGCCAGTCCCTCTCCCAGCCCGTCGCCTGCTGTACCTGCCAAGCCCGTGCGTGTAGAAATCACGCTGCGGGAACAATCCTGGCTGCGGGTGACGGTGGACGGACGTACCGATTTTGAAGGCATGATGCAGGCAGGTACGCAGCGCAGTTGGGCAGCCGACCGCGAAGTTCGTATTCGCGCTGGCAACGCGGGTGGCGTGCTGGTGTCCTACAACGAGCAGGAAGCAAAGCCCATCGGTCAACCTGGAGCCGTGCAGTCTGTCGTGTTTCCGCCGCCGCCAGAGCAGGACAGTACTCAAGCCTCTGCGAATGCTCAGACCAACTGAGAGTTCTGCGTTCCAAATCGCCCTTATCCCCCAGCCGCTTCTCCCGACCTGAGAGAAGGGGCGCCAGAGAGGCTTGAAGTTCCTCTCCCGCGCTGGAAGAGGGCTCAAATAAAGCCTTCGGCACACTAGAAAAGGTTGATGGGGATCGGCAAAGTTGCATATCCCGTTTTAACTAGCTCAGGACTTACGCACTTGCGATAAGCTTTTTGGATTTTGTCCAATTTCTCGCGGCGCAGCCCGCGAGAAATTGGACAGATGCGTAAGTCCTACAGCTAGTGATGGTCGTGATGGCCAGGCTCGATGTCGGGCAGGGGTTCTCGTTCCTGCTTGGAGGGAGGCTTGGGAGCGCGGCCGTAGAGTTCCACGAGTGCTAGGAGGCGATCGCCCAGTTCCTCCGTTAAAACTTCGGCCCCATAGCGCCAGCCCCAGTTGCCATCGGGCTTGCCGGGATAGTTCATGCGGGACTCGGTGCCCAGTCCTAGCAGGTCTTGCAGCGGGAAAATGGCCTGGTTAGCCACCGAGGCCATGCCCAGCCGAATTAGATCCCAGTGGATACCCGCTTCGGACGTGCAGCCCAAGTAGCGAATCAGGCGATCGCGCTCGTATTCGGGCAGTTCGCTAAACCAGCCCTGGGTAGTGTCGTTGTCATGAGTGCCTGTGTAAACGACGCAGTTACGCTCAAAATTGAACGGCAGAAACGGATTATCCGCGCCGCCGCCAAAGGCAAATTGCAGGATTTTCATGCCGGGAAACTCGAAGCGATCGCGCAGGTCTTCTACATCCGGCGTAATCACGCCCAGGTCTTCTGCCAAAATCGGCAAATGCCCCAGTTCCGTTTCCAGGGTTTCAAAGAATGCAGTGCCCGGTGCATCAATCCATTCCCCATTCATTGCAGTTTCTTCGCCCTGGGGCACGGCCCAGTAGGCGCAAAAGCCCCGAAAATGGTCGATGCGGACGATATCTACATAGTCCAGCGTGGCGCGAAACCGCTGGAGCCACCAGCCAAAGCCTGCTTTTTCTAGCGCTTCCCAGTGATAAATCGGGTTGCCCCAGAGTTGCCCTGTTTCACTGAAGTAATCGGGCGGCACGCCGGCCATCAGCGAGGGTTCACCCGTTTCTGGGTCGAGATGGAAGAATTCGGGAAATGCCCACACGTCCACGCTATCGTGTGCCACGTAGATGGGGATGTCGCCAATGATGCGGATGCCCAGATCATTGGCGTAGTTGCGCAGCGTAGACCACTGGCGGAAAAACTCGAACTGCAAATACTTGTGCTGAAAGATTTCTTCGCTGAGCTTGAGCCGCCACTCGGCCAGGGCTTCTGAGTCTCGACTGGCGATCGCCTCATCCCACTGGTGCCAGCTCATACCGCCCTGGGCTTGCTTCAGCGCAATGAACAGCGCATAGTCATTCAGCCAGAAGGCGCGGCTGGCGCAAAACGCATCGAACTCCATGCGCTGCTCCACCGTGGCGTGTTCCTTGAAGCGCTGGGCTGCCTTCAGCAACAGCGGCATCTTGGTTTCAATCACCCGGTCATACTCGACTCGCTCGGCGGGAAAATCGGGCAAACTTGCCAGGTCTTCATCCGTCAGCCAGCCCTCGTGATAGAGGCGATCGGGGCTGATCAGCAGCGGATTGCCCGCCATCGACGAAAAGCACATATAGGGCGAGTTGCCATGCCCCGTCGGCCCCAGCGGCAACACCTGCCAAAACTGCTGCCCGCTGCGCTGCAAAAATTCGACAAACCGATAGGCGCTGTCTCCCAAATCCCCAATTCCATAGCGGCTGGGAAACGACGTGGGGTGCAGCAAAATACCACTAGAACGGGGAAACGGCATGGTTGACCAAAAGCTCCCAAACCCAAGGGCTTCAAACCGCGCATTGTCAGCGCTTGTGATGCTTAGACTGTAGCACGGGCGATCGCCCAGAACTGTTCTCAATGCTCTGTCTCAGGGCTAAATTTTGGCGCTTTGCAAGACGGATTGAGGCCAGAGACTATATCAATTCTCGATTTTGGATTGCCCGTCAATCAAGTCGTTCAATCAAGTCCAGGACTTAGGCACTTGCGATAAGCTCTTTGGGTTTTGGACAATTTCTCGCAGGCGCAGCCCGCGAGAAATTGTCCAACTGATAAGTCCTACAAGTCGTTAAATCAAGCTAAAAATCCGTCACCAGGGCTAGTGTTTTACTCCAATCCGGTTTAGTATATTTGTACTAAATTTTGTGAGGCGACATGGCACGACGACCCCAATACCCGCCCGATTTTGCTCAGATGGACTTGCTGTGGAATTTGACAGCTGATTCGGAACGGGCTGACTCGAACCAATGGATCGAAACAGAAATCGACATGCCCGAAGACCCGGTACTGCTACAAAACCTGGAGCTAGAAGCGATGAAACTGGAAGAGATGGAGCTAGACCTGATGGAAGAATGGACGACCGAAACGGCCGATGCTTGGGTCGAAGAAACGCGCCAGTTGTTTGAGCATGAAGGGTCTGATGAGGCACTGTACGAGCGCGTGGTGCAGGCGATTTACGTGCTGTGCGATCGCATTCGGAGAGAAGATGCTGATCTTTAGTAGACCTCTTGCACAAATGCTTTTCTAAGAGCGTGAATCGCTGGGCAGCACCGCCGCCCAACGATTCACACAAAGGAATCGGCAAAGCTGCACATTGTGTTAATCAGGAAGTGTTAATCAGGAAACGCAAAGCCCTGCCTGGGGTCGCGGATAAACAACCCCAGCGTCAGTGTATTCATGACCACGTCCCAAACGGGCGTGAGCCGCTCGGCATCGTCTACCCAATAGTCGAAGGTGATTAGGCACTGCACCCCTGACCCCAGCCCAATGCAGGTACGCGAGTAGGCTTCGCGATTTTCCTGCGAATCGAGAAACTTGAACTCTGTCCAGACGATCCGGGCGGTTTGTCGTTTGAGGCTGACAATCTCGCCCTTTTCTAAAATGTTGCGTTCGTCTTTTTCGACTAGTTCCTTCATCACGCTGACCAGCGGAAACAGCGTCCAGTCGCCCTCTGGCAGCAGGTTATAGGACACCTCCAGGCGGCAGTTGTCGTTGGGCGGCTTGCCGTCAAAAAACTTGAAGGATTTTTCATCTGGCTCGAAGATCCAATCTTCGGGAACGTCGAATCGAACCGCACCGCGTCCAGCTACGAAAATGTTGTAGCCATCTTGCGATTTCCAGTTGTGGTTTTCGGGCAGGCTGAGGGTTTCTTTCACCCATTTCAGATCATGCTTTGGTTTCTTTGCCATGAAGACCTTTGGGAGCGTTTTTCTGAAGAGCGATATTTTCTAGGCATTTTCTAGGCACTGTCTAGGCTACTTCTTGGGCTGCGTTTGCAAGACGCGCCAGCAAACCAGCAGCGCCAGGGAGATATAGCCAAGGACGGCGAACCAATCTAGCCAGGTCGAGTCAAGCAAGGTCGAGGGGGGTAGGGGATGGAAAATGTGAGAATTTGGGAATGTGAGAATTTGGGGCGATCGCAGGATAGCGCAAAAAGCTCGAAAATATCACTAAAAAATATCACTAAGTTTTGCGATAGGTTTTGCTATTTAGGGCGATTGGGTTGAGAATGGAGGTTTAAGGATGGAGGGCGATCGTCCGATTCCAGGCTTCCTCTATGCCCATCTCAACCCTTTGCAGCCTAGCCCCCAACCCCTTTTACGCCCCGCATGGTCATATAGACTGCCAGGGCAATCAAGAAGGATTTGAACAGCCGATTCACGGTTTGATCGGACAGCTTGGGCAGAAGGCGCGTGCCGACCTGAGCGCCGACAATGCCGCCCAGCCCCAGACAAACCCCCGCAATCCACAGCACGTTGCTGTTATAGGCGTGCTGCGCTAGTCCTGAAATGGCAATTGGTACGATCGCCCCCAGGCTGGTTCGCACCGCAGACTTGATTGTTTCGCCCAGAAACAGCGTTTGCAGCGGCACCATGACTACGCCACCCCCCACCCCAAAGAGGCCAGAGAGAATTCCGGCGAGGAGGCCGATTCCAGCGATGGGCGGGAGCGCATTGGCAGGGGGCGAAACGGGTGCTGAAACTGTTTCGGGGGCTGGAATTTGCAGTTGGCGCTCTTTTTGGGCGAGCTTGCGGCGGAGATCCATGAGGTAGATCGTGACCAGCAGCAGCACGGCGAAGGCAAGCGATAGGGAGGCATCGGGAAGGCGATCGCCCAGCCACGCCCCAACCTGCGCCGTCGCCATGCCAAACACCGCCAGCAGCAGAGAAACGTGCCAGTTCAGCGCACCCGTCCGCAGGTTTTGGTAGCTCCCTGACAAAGCACTCAGCAGCACACCAACCAGACTCGTCGCTGTTGCTTGCACCAGCGGCAGCCCAAAAAACGTGAGAATCGGCACCATAATCAGCCCGCCGCCAATGCCCAGTAGCCCCGACAGGGTGCCCGTCATTGTGCCCACTAAAAACAAAACCAACCAGCCGACGGGAGTATCTAACATAGCGCTCGATGGATTGCAGCGGCGAATCAGCTCCAAGTAGCCGCAAATTGACAACTGATTCTGCGCCATTCTCCTATTTCGCGCTGCTAGACGCAAACGTTTTGGTTCAATGTTCAATCTTGGTTCTATCGCCCCCTTGGTTCCCCAAAACAAAAACGGCGACACTTTCTGCCGCCGTCTTTCTTGAGCGATGCAAGGTAGGTTCGATTTAGCGTTCAGAGAAGGGCGATCGCCAGTTCCCCGCTTTTCTCAAAATGCCTTAGGACTTATGCAGTCGGATAACTTCTCACTGGCGCAGCCCGCGAGAAATTATCCAAAATCCAGAAAGCCTATCGCAAGTACGTAAGTCCTGTGCCTACAGCCTCAAAATGCCTGAACGATGTGCTGAACTAGGCGCTGCTGAACTAGGCGCTGATGGTTGCCGCAGGCTTATAGGACATTTCCTCGCGCACCGCCACCATTGCAGCCACCAGGCGATCCATTTCCTCGCGGGTGTGCAGCGCGTTGGCCGTGATCCGCAGTCGGGGCTTGGCAATGTACCAGATGGGCGAAACCCAGATGCCGTGATTGGCCACGAGCAATCGCGCAAAGTCCTTCGGATTCAGATCCGGCGGCAGCAGGACGGGCAGCACGTTGGTTTCACCAATTGCCAGGAAATCATTCTCTGCCAGACGATTCCGCAGATAGCGCGTATTGTCGTGCAGACGTTGCACCAGTTCGGGATGCTGGCGCACCTGGCGCACGGCTTCCAGCGCGGCTGCCGTCAGCGGGGGAGCCAAAGAGCAGGTGCCAATCGAAGAGGGCGACACGTTGAGAAGCGGCTTCAGTTCTGCCACGGGGCTACTGATGGCGGCACCCACCGACGCGCCAAACTTCGAGAAGGTGGTCATGATCAGCGGCGTTACGCCCTTATCCAGCGCATCTTGCGGCAAAATTCCAAAGTGTTCGTAGATGCCGCGACCCGTCGCGCCGATCGACCCGCTAGCGTGGGCTTCGTCCATGACCAGGGTGGTGTCTTCATACTTCGACATAATATCGATCATGTCGGGCAGGGGCGCGATGTCGCCATCCATCGAGAACACCGCGTCGGAGACGACCAAAATGCGATCGCCCGGCTTGGCATAGCGCTTCAGCTTGCGGGCAAAGTCTTCCATGTCGCAGTGGCGATAGGCTCGCACGCGCACCGCAGGGCTGTGGCCAAACAGCTTGCCTGACCGAGTGCCCGCATTGGCGATCGCCGACACGATGCAGCCGTGATTCAGCACATCGGTCATGATCAGCGTCTCGCGGGTGTTCTGGAACCCTGGCACCGGAATTGCCTGATGGCAAAACGCATCCATCAGCGCTTGCATGGCCATCCACGCATTTAAAAACAGTTGCGTATGACCCAGATGCTTAAAGGCAGAGATTTCATCTTCAAGCTGGCGGTGCAGGTCGATTCGTCCGCTCAGCACCGAGGTCGAACTGTTCGACGTGCCAAATTGCAGAATCGCGTCGATGGCTGCCTGCTTGACTGCGGGGCTTTGCACCAGACCCAGCACATCGTTTGTGCAGAAGGTCAGCACCATGCGGCGGCGGCCCGTATCGGCCTCTTCAATTTCTACCAGGTTGCCCTGCTTGCGATGGCAGATATATTCATCCGGGTCTAGCCCGCTCTCATACCAGCGCTGAACGTATTCCTTGATAACTTGCACAGTAAACTCCCCTCACCTAACTTAATTGAGTAGCGTATCTCCTCTAGCCCCTCGGATGATTAGACTTGGCTTAACTCATTGCTGCTGAATACATGCTGCTAAGTTCATGCTGCTAAGTCCATTGGCGCTATATCGACACTCGTGAAACCTGGTTGAGCTTTTGGGTGAATTCTCGACCTCTGGCGCTGCTCCGGCGGCGCTTTTTGATAATTACAATAAGAGTTTTCCTTTACTCTGCCAGAAGGAGATTAATCTATGTCTTGAGATTGTTACAGTTCACCCCTCCCATTGGAAGTGTCCACCGAACGCCTTGCCGAGTCTGCCAAAACAGGCTCAGGCTGCGGTATTTCTCCTTCACTACTGGTTGCTACATCTGCTTGGGCGATCGCTCCAGAAAACGACTCAGAGAATCCCTGAGACTGTTGCAGAAACTGCTCATACTGCCGCAAAAAGACGCGCTGGAGCGCAATGATCGCTGGATTGATTTCCACGTAGCGTCGCTTGGGATCTGACGTGAAAACCCGCTGCTCGCTCTCCATCATCTCCACATCTTGCAGGAGAAATTTCATAAACACAAACCGCCGCACGAACAGCATCAGCGGCTTGCGGATGGGACGCACCAACCACTGCGGCAGGGGCAGCTTGAGGAACAGGATCGAGAAGGAGCGAGTTTCCTTAGGCCCCACGGGCAACCGATTGAGGTAGAGCGAGGACACGCCCTCCAGCGAACTGGTGTAGTGCGGATATTGGTAATGAACCGAGACGATGCGAGTGGTTTTGCCGCCGTCTTCGCTCAGCCCCAGTGCTTTGGTCATCCAGCCGTCATAGTTCACCTCATACTCTGCCAGAACGGAATTGGGCGACTCCTTTAGCTTGAGCAATTTCGGGTCGTACCAGCCCTGGAGGTTTTCGTGCAGATAGCCGTGAAACACATCCATCGTGTTCTCGTTGCAAATCGAGAAATGGGCGTGGAAATGTCCCGGAATGGGGATTTGAAAATAGGCAGGGTCGTCGTATTCCGGCATATGGGGCATGGCGACCTGTTCCGCTAGGGACGGAGCACCCGGAAACACCCAGAGAATGCCATAGCGCTCTCGCGTTGGGTAGCTGCGGGCTTGGGCGCAGGGCAGTTTTTGATTGGGCGGCAGATAGGGAATATGGGCACATTGCCCGTCTGAGTTGAATTCCCAGCCGTGATAGGGGCACACCAGGCGATCGCCCTTGACCTTGCCCTTGTGTAGCTCTACCCCTTTGTGAGGGCAGGCATCCTCCATCGCGTAGACCTGTCCATCGGGGGTGCGGTAGAGGGCGATCGCCTGCTGCCAGACCACCACTTGCGCCACCTGACCCGGCTGCAAATCTTCAGCCCAGTAAACGGGATACCAGTAGTTGGGGTTGATGCCGACCTCACGCACCGCGTTGTGGACGGTATGCCCCCTCAGTGTTGTTGCTAATTCCATCGAGCTTTCTGATACGTGAATCGAACTCGAACGCGCTTCCAAAGAGGTCGTTGTTTCTAGTGATCCAGCCATTGCTGCTGGAATTTCGGAAAGCCTCAGAACCCTGCGCCAGACTCTACGCACCGGAACTGTGAAACCCGCCACGCCGCCCAAAAAGATCTGAGCAGATCGTGGAATGTAAACATACTTACCTAAATGTAAACATACTTATTTATCCTTGGTTGGAATGTGTAAGTCAATCCATTTGTACAAGATTGACCCAAACGGGTGAACCGCCGACCAAGAAATCGACTAAGAAATCGACCAAGAAAACGCTGAGCGACGCTGAACCGGGATGCATCAGGTGAAGATAGCCCTTATGACGCGATCGCCCTAGATCAGGTTCCATCCAGCCTCCACAATAAGTCCCTTGCTGCTCTGCAAAGAAACGAATCGCGAGAGCATATTAAAGTGGCTCGAAACCCTTGTCTCGAGCCGCAGAGATGAATAAAACGAGCGGAAACCAAGTGAAAACTGTACTAGCCATGTAGCGTGTGGTGCTATGGCAGGTTGTGCAATGTGTCCCGCTCGGACCACTATCGGTCAACCGAACCCATAATCACGTCGATGCTGCCCAAAATGGCCACCACGTCTGCCACCTTCACGCCCTTCAGCAGGTGAGGCAGGATTTGCAGATTGTTGAAGTCGGCGGCGCGAATCTTGAACCGCCAGGGAAACACATTGTCATCGCCGATCACGTAGATGCCGATTTCGCCTTTGCCGCTTTCAATGCGGACGTAGTTTTCACCCCTGGGAATCTTGAACGTTGGCGCAACTTTTTTGCCGATGAACTGATAGTCAAAGCTGTTCCACTCCGACTTTGGGCCAGCATTCATCCGCTGGGCTTCCAGGTTTTCGTAGGGGCCACCCGGCAAGCCTGCCAGGGCCTGGCGAATGATCTTGACCGACTCGCGCATTTCGCGAATCCGCACCAGGTAACGCGCCAGACAGTCTCCCGCGGTTTCCCAATGAATTTCCCAGTCAAAGTCGTCGTAGGACTCGTAGTGATCGACCTTGCGGAGATCCCACTTGACCCCCGAAGCTCGCAGCATTGGGCCAGACAACCCCCAGTTAATCGCATCTTCGCGGGTGATGGTGCCAATACCCTCGACGCGGCGGCGGAAGATCGGGTTATTGGTAATCAGCTTCTCGTATTCATCGACCTTTGGCAGGAAGTAGTCGCAAAAGTCGGCGCACTTGTCCACCCAGCCGTAGGGCAGGTCAGCCGCAATGCCGCCAATTCGCCAGTAGTTGTTGTTCACCATGCGGTAGCCGGTCGCAGCTTCCCACAGGTCATAGATCATTTCCCGTTCGCGGAAAATATAGAAGAAGGGCGTTTGGGCCCCCACGTCTGCCAGGAAGGGGCCAAGCCACAGCAGGTGGTTGGCGATGCGGTTTAGCTCCAGCATGATGACGCGGATGTAGCTGGCTCGCTTGGGCACGGGCACGTCAGCCAGCTTTTCGATGGCATTGACGACAACCGCTTCGTTGAACATGCCCGCTGCGTAGTCCCATCGGCTGACGTAGGGCACGTACATCACAGGCGTGCGGCTTTCGGCAATTTTTTCCATGCCGCGATGCAGATAGCCAATCACAGGTTCACAGTCCACCACGTCTTCCCCGTCCAGAGTGACGATGAGCCGCAACACCCCGTGCATCGAGGGGTGATGGGGACCCATGTTGAGCACCATGGGTTCGGTTTTGGTTTCGATCATGGCCATAGGCGAACCGTCTCCTGAACTCGGTTAGGGGCTAATCGCGGCGATCGCCGCACTTGTACAAACACCAGACTGTTGCGTTCTCTTAAGATTATGCGGGATTTTCTAGATTTCTGCGATACGGGTTTTTGATGGAAGGTTAAGCCAGAGGTAATCGAACCAGATCTCGGGCCAGATCAGCTAGAAATTCCGCCGTTAGAGCTTAATTGTCGCACCTTGAAGCGTGTGGCATGGTTTGAGAGGAGCTTTGCCAGATCAGTTCGGATGGGTTTCAGCCTCATACTTCAGGATGTCTTTGTCACACTTAGCACTTCAGGATGTTCTCAGCACACTCAGATTGTTCTCAGCTATTTGTGGGAATGTACGGTTTGAGTAGTTCGCCTGAGCAATTCGCTTGAGCAATTCGCTTGAGTAATTTGCTTGAGCGATCGGTTTGGGTTCTCGGTTTCAGTAGATTATGGGCAATCATAAGGGGTGCTTCGTCAAGAACGCTGCGGGAACTCGGCGTTATCTGTACGGCGTTACCCATGCAACAGTTAGCGAGACAACAGTTAGCGAAAGGGCTGGCTGATATACCTATGGCTTACCTATAGGGTTTACCGATATCGCTTACCTGGGCGATCGCGCTGGATTAGGCATTGGGATAGACCGAGAACGTGGGAGAAGACTGACGGCCTGGAGATTTCTGAGCCATTCTCAAATCCTTTTTGGTCTTGGATTCGTATCTAATGGGGACAGTGTACTGCTTTACACTTGGCTGAGCAAAGCTTGTAACGCTTGGCACGTTAGGACATTGGGTTTGGAATAGCGGTTTTGCTTAATCGCCGATGTCAGATTGAGGACTCATCTTCTATGACTACTTCTGAAATTCGTCGTCAGCAGGTGTCCCGATCCAGACCTGCGCCGATGCGTCCGCAGTTGACGACGCTGATTTTGCTGAGCGTGGTGGCGATCGCCTTTGTGATTGTGGCGCTCTGGTTTGCGGGCCAGGGCACGATTAGCAAAATCTTCGCCCAGATCAACGCGATTCAGCAGAATCCCCCGCTGTGGCTAGAAGTGCCGATGGTGACGGGGCAATACCTGCTAGTGCCCACCGTGGCGCTGTTTCTGCTGGTGATGGGGGTGATGGCGCTGTCCCCCCGTCCGCGTCCCTGGTCGCGAACCGTGGTGGTGACGATTTTGCTGGTGCTGACGGTGCGCTATGTGCTGTGGCGAGTGGCCAGCACGCTAAACCTGAATACGCCGCTAAATGGGGTGTTTAGCCTGGGGCTGCTGTTTTTGGAACTATTGATGCTGAGCAGCGCGATTATCCAACTGACGCTGATGCTGAAGGTGCGCGATCGCCGTTCCGAAGCCGATGCCCTTTCCCAAGCCGTGCAAACCGGCCAGTACACGCCAACCGTCGATATTTTCATCCCCACCTACAACGAACCCGCCTTTATCCTCAAGCGCACGGTCATCGGCTGTCAGGCGATCGACTATCCGGCTAAAACGGTTTATTTGCTAGACGACACGCGCCGTCCCGAAATCCAGGCGCTAGCGGCGGATCTGGGCTGCGAATATATCACCCGCCCCGACAATCGCCACGCCAAAGCAGGCAACCTAAACAACGCCCTGCCCCGCACCACTGGGGAACTGATTGTGGTCTTCGATGCGGACTTTGTGCCCACGCGCAATTTCCTGATCCGCACGGTCGGTTTTTTCCAAGATCCGCAGGTGGCACTAGTGCAAACACCGCAGACCTTTTACAACACCGACCCGATTGCCTACAACCTGGGGCTGGAAGACGTACTCACGCCTGAAGAAGAGGTGTTTTATCGCCAGATTCAGCCAATTCGCGACGGGGCGGGTAGCGTTATCTGTTCGGGTACATCCTTCGTGGTGCGGCGCAGCGTGCTGGATGAAATCGGCGGCTTTGTCACCGATTCCCTCAGTGAAGATTATTTCACGGGCATTCGCATTTCGGCTCAGGGCTATCGTCTGGTGTATCTGGACGAAAAGCTGAGTGCTGGTCTGGCAGCAGAAAATATAGCCTCCCACGCGCTCCAACGGCTGCGCTGGGCCCAGGGCACGCTGCAAGCCTTTTTCATTCAGGCGAATCCGCTGACGATTCGGGGGCTGCGGCCGTTGCAGCGGCTGGCGCACTTGGAGGGGCTGCTGCACTGGTTTACCAGCATTTCCCGCGTTGGCTATTTGCTGATGCCGCTGGCCTATTCGTTTTTGGGCGTGATTCCGCTACGGGCGACGGCGGCGGAGCTGATGTATTTCTTTTTGCCCTACTATCTGGTGCAGCTTGCGGTGTTTTCCTGGCTGAACTATCGATCGCGCTCGGCAGTGCTGTCGGACATTTACTCGCTGGCGCTGGCTGTGCCCCTGGCAGCGACGGTTGTAAAGGTGATGCTGAATCCGTTTTCCAAGGGGTTCAAGGTCACGCCAAAGGGCACTGCGAGCGATCGCTTTACGTTTAACTGGAACCTGGCCGCGCCGATTCTGATTTTCTTTGTGCTGACGGCCATTAGCCTATGGGTGAATCTGGGCATGTGCATGATCAAGGGCGCATGGCAACAGACTGTTACGCCAGAAGAGGCGATGGTGGTGAAAGGCATCGGGCTGGGCTGGCTGTGGAGCCTGTATAACCTGATGATGCTGGGGATTGCGCTGCTGATTTTGCTGGATGCGCCGCGCCCCAGTCCCTATGAATGGTTTGACCTGCGCCGGACGGTGCGCCTGCAAGTGGGCGATCGCTCGTTTTACGGCATCACCACCATGATTTCTGAAGTGGGCGCAGAGGTCGCCCTTACACAAGCAGGCTTTCCGCCCCCGTCGCCGGATTTGCCGCCCGTGCAGATCGAGCTATTGGAAGAAAGCCTGACGCTCTGGGGATTGGTGGAACGGACGGGCACAAGCGACGAATTTCCCACCGTGCGGATTCTGTTTGAAGAAATGAGCCTGGAACAGCAGCGCCGCTTGGTGGAAGTCTTGTTCTGCCGTCCGGGGCAGTGGAAAACGCGGCAGTCGCCTGGCGAGTTTCAGTCGCTCTGGCTGCTGCTGCGTGCGTTGCTGAAGCCGAGGGTGTTGTTTGGGCGAAATGCAGACGTGAGTCCGGTGCCTGTGGCAAAAGTCTGAGGGATTAACGACCCAAGGCGGATAGCGCAAACCCTGCACACAGCAGCAGGCTACTCCAAAAATGCAGCGAGACGGCGATGAACTTGCAGTTGCTGACGCGGGCGGGTTTGTCGTGGTTGGCGAGGACGTGACGGCAGAGATGGAGCGCGGGCGGCAGGCTGGCAAAGATGAGCAGCGTCCAGATGGGAAATAGCCCTGTGATGACAAATAGCACCGTTAGCCCGTAGAGGCTGCCGCAGAGCCACGGGAGCAACTGCGCCGAACGACGAGTGCCCAGGCGCACGATGGGCGATCGCTTTCCGGCGGCGGCATCGTCTGCGACCTGGTGAAAGTGGGAGCAGAACAAAATCAGGCTGGTGCTGATGCCCAAAATGATGGATGCGGCCAGGCTTGTCCATGACCCCGACTGGCTCTGGCTATAGTAGGCGGCGGACACGCCCAGCGGCCCAAAGGCGAAGAAGCAGAGGATTTCGCCCAGCCCTTGATAGCCCAGGCGGAAGGGTGGACCCTGATAGACATAACCCAGTCCGCAGCAGAGCAAGACGAGACCCAGAACCGTAGGATCTTGCTGAATCCAGGAAATAGAAATGATGCCTGAAATTCCCAGGATTAAACAAACATTGGCGATCGCAAAAATCAGAGACTTATTTTTCGTTAGATTCACCAAAGAATGATGCTTGTTCTGATCGATTCCGGTTTCCGAATCAAACACATCGTTGCTTAGATTTTCCCAGATCAAAATTAAAATTGCGGCCGCTAAAAATGTGATCAAAATATCCCATTGAAGCGATCGCTTTTCAAAATAGGCGATCGCCGTTCCCAGCGCAATCGGCATAATCGCAACGCTATACATGGGTGGCTTCAGGGCTGCCATCCAGAGCTTTTTGGCAGGCGGCTTGGCGAGCTGCTCTGGGTGGGGGCCGACCGCAGACCCAGCGCTGAGTGTCGGTTCTAGGGAGTGAAGGTTTGTGGAGGGAGTGTGTCGGGTCGGTTTGGTCGTCATTGCCGGCGGGTAACTGCTGGAAGCCTCATTATTCTACGATTTTCCGCCTCTCCGATTGGTCGTGGCGACCTGTTGGAACTGTAAAGAGTTGTGACTGATGTTGCGGGCGATCGCCCCTTGCCCAAACGCTTGATGGGCCTTGGCTTTGTCGGAGACAATCGTCGGCTTCATTAGATCTTATGGGCCGGTGGCTAGACTTTGCCCAAGTATGTTACCTGTAGTAGACAGGCTGCGCCCGCCATTGCTGTTTTACTGCTCACCTTTATCGAACCGTTTTACCATTGACTCATGCCAGTCGCACCCCGACCGATTGAACCTGTTCAAGATTGCAAAAGTTTATATAAACTCCTTTTCCAATGCCAGAAGCATATCAAACAAGTCCTAGATTCTGAGCATCAATCTGGTTGCAATTGGGTCAGCATTTCTCAGGAGATTGAGGCGGTTGATCCACTGCTGGCTCTACATCAATTTAATCTCTCTGATCAGCCCCATTTCTACTTTGAAAAACCCTACGAAGGCGAGGCCGTAGCGGCTTTCGGGAAAACTTTGTCGCTCAGCACGGGGGGCGATCGCCGCTTTTTAAGAACTCAGCAATTTCTCAAGCACAGCTTAATTGGGATGCCTCGTTTCATGGCAACTCATGGGGTGGAAACTGCGCCAATGGGCATCACTTCCCCAGCGGATCTTCGCTGTTTTTGTAGTTACACCTTTTTTGATGAGCCTAGATCACTTCATTCACCATTTGCCTCTGCCATGATCTTGCTGCCAGAGTGGCAGATTTTGCGCCAGCCAGATCGCTGTTTGGCAACCGCAAATATAGCGCTGGATGCTGATACTAATGTGACCATGCTAACCGATGCACTCTGGCGCAAGTTTCAAAAAATTCAGCAGGCAAACTATTCCTTATTAAACTTTGCGGGCAGTGAGGCGATCGCCCCCCCATCCTGGGAATTTTTAGAAATTAATGATTTCCAAAAAACGGTTGAAAAAGCACTCCGCTCGATTCATCAAAATCGCCTGCAAAAACTGGTGCTGTCTCACGCGGTTGACGTGATTTCTCGCCGTCCATTCGACTGGCTTTTTTCCCTGCATCATCTGCGGCAGCTTTATCCCGATTGCTATATCTTTTCGGTGAACCAGGGCGGCAGCAAGACCTTTATCGGAGCCAGCCCCGAACGACTGGTCAGTGTGCGGAATCAGCGCCTCACGACTGATGCGCTGGCGGGGTCTGCGCCGCGAGGCCGCACAGCAGACGAAGATGCGAGGCTGGGATACACCCTGCTGAACACGCCCAAAGAGCGGCACGAACATCAGGTGGTGGTGGACTTTTTGCGCGATCGCCTGCTCTGTCTTGGGCTATCCCCCCAGATGCCCGCCGCCCCCGACCTGCTGCGCTTGTCGAATATTCAGCATTTGCACACGCCCATTCATGCCCACCTGCCTGCCCGACTGCACCCGCTGGAACTGGTGGACGCGCTGCACCCCACGCCCGCCGTGGCTGGGCTGCCCCGCGATATCGCCTGTGAGGAAATTCGCCGTTCTGAGGGCTTTGGGCGATCGCTCTACGCCGCACCCCTGGGCTGGGTCGATGCGGCGGGCAATGCGGAATTTATCGTCGGCATCCGTTCGGCCTTGCTAGAGGGCGATCGCGCTCGGCTGTATGCAGGTGCAGGCATCGTCGCCGGATCGGACCCTGCCCGCGAACTGGCTGAAGTTAAGCTAAAGCTGCAAGCGCTGCTCAAGGCACTGGTCTAGATGTTCTGTTCTAAAGCGCGATGTGCAACTTTCAATCTGCCCTCATCCCCCAACCCCTTCTCCCAAGTCGGGAGAAGGGGAGCAAGAAAGACGCTTTGGGAAATATATTGCCGTATTGCTCACTAGCCTTCTCCCAAGTCGGGAGAAGGGGAGCAAGAAAGGCTTGAAGTCTCTCTCCCGCTCTGGGAGAAGGATTTAGGGTGAGGGGGATCGGCAAAGTTGCACATCCCTTGGTTTAAAGTTGGATATAAGCGTTGCCCTAGTTTCTGCTGCAAGCCCCCAACTCGCCTTGAGAGAGCCTTTTATGGTGACAGTGCCAGTTGCCAAGCCAATTAGCCAAATGCACCTGGCACCGGGCAGTGTAGTCAGCATTTCTGGCCTGTCCTGGGAAGAGTTTGAATGTCTTTTGGAAGAGCTAGGCACACGGCGGGCTGCCCGAATTGCCTACAGCAATGGCACGCTGGAGATTATGGTTCCTTTGCCCGAACATGAACGACCAACCGAGCTAATCTCAGATCTGGTCAAGCAACTGCTGAGCGCGACTGGGCAGGATTACGAACCCTTTGGGTCAACGACATTCAAACGAGAAGGCATCGCTGGGGTTGAGCCAGATGCTTGTTTTTACATTCAGCACGCGCCGCAAATGCGGGGTCGGCGGCGGCTGCAACCGGGCGATCCGCCGCCCGATTTGGCAATTGAATATGTGCATTACGTGACAGATATAACTTCCGTGATGACGCTAGCGGCTTATGAGGCGATCGCCGTTCCAGAACTGTGGGTTTATGCCAATGGAAACCTGACCTTTTACATCCTGCATGATGGGCATTATGTGGAATCTGAATATAGCCCAACGTTTCCTGAGCTTCCAGTTAAGCAGATGATTCTAGAGGCTGTGGCGCAGGTGTGGACAGTCGGCACGCCTGCGGCGCTCCAGGCGTTTCAGATGGCGCTGAGAGCGTGGCTGCAAAAAAGCGACCGATCAGAAGTCTAGCTCCTCAAACAGTTCCGCGACCGCGAGGGAAAACCCCGGCACAACCGATTCGCCCTCCAGCGAGTCTTGGAGCCGCAGCAGGCGATCGGGGCTGGGGCTGTGGTAGACCAGCACGTACTGCTCATCCGGGTGAATCACCCATACTAGGCGAGTTTCGTTTTCAAAATATTCGACGATTTTTTCGTGAATTTCTTCGACCGTGTTGCTGGGCGACAAGACTTCCACTGCCAGATCTGGCGCACCCTGAAAGAAGCCCTTGGGCAGCCGCCGCAGCCCTTGCAGCCGATCTTTAGCCACGAAGGACACATCGGGCGATCGCCGATTGCCGTTTTTCATCGCAAAGGCGGTGCTAGAGTCACAAACTCGGCCCAATTTGTGCGTGCGAACATACAGCGATAGGCTACCTCCCAAAAAGCTGCCAATTTCGCCATGTTCCATTCCTGAGTTGCCCATATCAATGAGTTCTCCGTTCACCAGTTCGTAGCGGTGGCCGTCCTGCGGCAGCGCCATAAATTCTGCATCGGTCCAGACCTTGGGTTCAGAGGCGGGCTGGATCGATAGACCGGATTCCGCTTTGGGTTCGTTTTTGGGTTCGTTTTTGGGTTCGTTGGATGCGAGGGTCATCGGGGAGGCCTCCATTCACGGTTGGGATGGCGCTAGACTTCCTGGGGCGTTTCGCTCCAAAGCTGTGTGGTTTGGCGCAGGCTGATGAAGTCGCCATTGCCTAAGATTAGATGATCCAGCAGCGGGATGCCCAAGACCTGTGCGCCTTGCAGCAGTTGGCGGGTGAGGGCGATGTCTTCTGGGCTGGGTTCCAGGTTTCCCGATGGATGGTTGTGGGCGATGATGGCGCGGGTTGCGCCCCGGCGAATCACTTCGCGGAAGATTTCGCGGGGATGGGCGAGGGTTTCTGTGGCCGTGCCAATGCTGATCAGTTGGGTTCCCAGCAGGCGGTGCTTGATATCCAGCAGCACGACGGCAAAGCGCTCTTGGGGTTGCCACATGAGGTCCTGGCTGAGGACGGCGGCCGCCACGGCGGGGTCGTCTACGATGGTGCGATCGCCCGGTCGGGACTGAAACACCCGCTTGCCCAGTTCGATCGCCGCCAAAATGGTCGTTGCCTTTGCTTCGCCGACTCCGTTGATCTGCATCAACTCCTGAGGCGCAACATGCTGCAAGGCGGCCAGTCCGTTGCCGTGGCTCTCTTCCAGGGTTTTTAGAATCAGATTGCCCAGGCCCACGGCCGACAGTTTGCCCGGCCCCTGGCCGGTTCCCAGCAGGATGGCAAGTAGCTCCGGGGCGGAAAGTTGCTTCGCTCCATAGGCTAGCAGCCGCTCGCGGGGACGTTCGCTTTGCGGCAGGTCGGCGATCCGTAGGCTGTAGGTCATGCAGGTGGGTGCGGGTAGATGCAGAGAGCGGAGGGGCGATCGCCTGCAGCAGTTGCGGGTCTTCTCCGCAGGCGACCGATTTTCCTGATTCTCCTAGTCTTCCCTTAATTTCCTCGTCCTAGTCAAAGGGACGATGGCTTTAATTCAGGGGGCGATCGCGCTGGAGATAGCGCAACACATCCCCCGCATCGGAACGCAGGACAATGCCGCCCTCAGAAATCTGCACCACGCGGCTCCATTCAAAGCGCTCGGCATAGTGCAGGAGATGCAGGCGGTCGATCTCGTGCTGGGTGTCGGCGGGAGACCCGACCAGGTAAAGGCGCAGACGGCGGCGGCTCGGCTGTGGGGGCAGCAGCGGCGGCAGCGAAGCAGGGAGCGAAACCGAGGCCGCCTCCGGGTTGGAAGCCGCCGAAAAGTATTGAATTTGAAGCATTTGGGGTTTCCTCTTGAAATGGGAATGAAGGAAACCCCGAAAAACTGCCGCCCGAAAGACATAGAGCGAATTTCAAGGCGGCTAAAATAAGCAAAGCCCTGAGACAGCGTACTCTGTCAATGGGTCAGGTGCTGGTTGGTGCGGCTAACACCTGCCAGCGCCGTAAACGACTAGCGGCAAATTTTTCGGGGACGCTGCGTCGATAGGGTATCTTTCACAGCTTGA
This sequence comes from Thermoleptolyngbya sichuanensis A183, assembly GCF_013177315.1. Classification (NCBI taxonomy): domain Bacteria; kingdom Bacillati; phylum Cyanobacteriota; class Cyanophyceae; order Oculatellales; family Oculatellaceae; genus Thermoleptolyngbya; species Thermoleptolyngbya sichuanensis. Next base: position 1,279,667 of record NZ_CP053661.1, read on the forward strand.
TGGACGATTGTAGTAGATGCGATCTCCGATGGCAAGGAAATTTTAGATTTTGAGCTTGGGGATTGATCGACCATTTTGCGGCGGCAAAGGCTCCAAGCTAAACCCCAAAATCCAAAATCCAAAACCCAAAACCCACAGGACTTATGCACTTGCGATAAGCTCTTTGGGCTTTGGACAATTTCTCGCAGGCGCAGCCTGCGAGAAATTGTCCAACTGCGTAAGTCCCAACCCAAAATCCAAAATCTCACAATAGCTCTAGCTCATCCGGACGGAAGGCATAGATGGCCTGTAGCCCAGCCGAATCGACGTAAATCTGCTGCGTATCGAGATCGTACAGGTAAAGCACAATTTCTGCGGGGGACGACGGGGGCGATGCATCCTCCGACCAAACAATCCCGGCAATGATCCCATAGCTGTAGGTACGTTCGCTGTTTGGCTCGGGGCTAAACGGTTGCCGCAGGCGCACGAGGTCGCCTATATCCATCGCAATCTTGAGAAATCTGCCTTAAATGATCATTAACCTTACCTTAACCTGAACATCGAACACAATCTTGACTTTTATAGCGCGATCGCCCTTATCCAGTTAAACGTTAAGATGAGAATTATTAAGAAATGTAATGCAGGTATCACAGGGCTGGCGATCGCTAGCCGGAGTAAGGCGTATGGCTCCTCGTGTGGTGGTAGTTGGGGCGGGCATTGGCGGGCTGACGGCGGCGGCGCTGCTGGCGCGGCGGGGCTATGCGGTGCGGGTGTTTGAGCAGGCGATCGCGCCAGGGGGCTGTGCCTCTACGTTTCGGCGGCGCGGCTTTACCTTCGACGTGGGCGCGACCCAGGTGGCCGGGCTAGAACCGGGCGGCATTCACCACCGCATTTTCTCAGAATTGGGCATCGAGCCACCCGCTGCCACGCCCTGCGACCCTGCCTGCGCCGTCTATCTGCCAGGAGAAGCGGAGCCGATCCGCGTGTGGCGCGATCCGCAGCGCTGGCAGCAAGAGCGGCAGCGCCAGTTTCCGGGAAGCGAACCCTTCTGGCAATTGCTCAAGGACTTGTTTCAGGCAAGCTGGGCGTTTCAGAGCCGAGATCCGGTGCTGCCGCCGCGCAATGGGTGGGATGTTTGGCAACTGGTGCAGGCGGTGCGGCCGGGAACGCTGACCACGCTGCCGCATACGTTTTCTACGGTAGGGCAGGTGTTGCGCTGGTATGGGCTGGGGCAGGATCATCGGCTGCGGCGGTTTCTAGACTTGCAGCTGAAGCTCTATTCCCAGGTGGACGCGGAGGAAACGGCGCTGCTCTACGCGGCCACGGCGCTGGCGGTGCCGCAATCGCCCCAGGGCTTGTTTCACCTCCAGGGCAGTATGCAGGCCCTGAGCGATCGCCTGGTGGAAGCCCTGGAACGCGACGGCGGGACGCTGCACCTGCGCCACTCGGTAGACGGCATCCTCACGGAACAGGGTTGCGCCGTCGGCGTGCGTGTTTGCAACTCCAAAACGGGCGAAACCTGGACAGAACCCGCCGATCACGTCGTCGCCAACGTAACGGTGCAAAATCTGGTGAAACTGTTGGGCGAGGCCGCGCCCAGGGGTTATCGCCAGCGCGTAGACAAGCTGCCCGACGGCTCCGGCGCGTTTGTGGTGTATCTGGGGGTCAAGCAGGACGCGATTCCGGCTGACTGCCCGCCGCACCTGCAATTTCTCTACGACTTTGACGGGCCCATCGCCGAGAATAATTCCCTGTTTGTTTCCGTCAGCCATCCCGACGACGGCCGCGCCCCAGACGGCTGCGCCACGGTGATTGCGTCGTCTTTTACTGACCCGCGCATCTGGCAAGGCGACGACGACCGCTACGCTGCGCTGAAGCAGCACTACACCGAAATGGCGATCGCTCGCCTGGGGCAATTCTTCCACCTGACACCTGAGACGATAGTGCATACCGAAGCCGCCACGCCCCGCACCTTTGCCTACTACACCGCGCGCGATCGCGGCATCGTTGGCGGCATCGGCCAGCGCGTCTCCACCTTCGGCCCCTTCGGCTTTGCCAACCGCACGCCGATTCCTCGCCTGTGGCTGGTGGGCGACTCGACTCATCCCGGCGAGGGCACAGCGGGCGTAAGCTATAGCGCGTGGACCGTGGCGCGGCAGATCGAGGCAGCGGGGGAGGGACGGAAGAAATGAAGAACGAAAAATGAAAAATGAAGAACGAAAAACGAACCCTCTTCGCTCTTCGTTCTTCGCTCTTCGTTCTTCCCTTTTCCCTCTTCCCTACGAGGTCAGGTATGTATACCGACTGAGCGATCGCTCGTAGTTTTGCAATAGCAGTTGCGCTTCTTGCAGGGTGATGCGTCGCTCTTGCAGGGCGGCTTCGCTCTGGCGGCGGATGCTCTCGATCAGGTCTTCCGAGTCGTATTGCACATAGCCTAGCACCTCGGTCATGGTGTCGCCCTTGACGACGTGTTCGATTTGGTAGCCCTTGGGCGTGAGCTGGATATGTACTGTATTTGTGTCGCCAAACAGGTTGTGCAGGTTGCCCATGATTTCCTGATACGCGCCCCCCAGAAATAGCCCCAAGTAATACGGCTCCGTTGTCTGGGGTTCAGAATTCGTGTCTGATCCCTGCCCCCTGACTAGGGGATGCAGTTCCAGCACCGACTTGACATCACGCAGGTCGATGAATTGGTCAATTTTGCCGTCGCTGTCGCAGGTGAGGTCGGCCAGGGTGCCCCGGCAGGTGGGTTCCTCGTCGAGGCGGTGGATCGGCATGATGGGGAACAACTGGTCGATGGCCCAGCTATCGGGGGCGGATTGGAAGACGGACAGGTTGACGTAGTAGATCGATGCCATGATCTTTTCTAGGTCTTCCAGATCGTCGGGCACATAGTCCTGCTGGCGGGCGATTTCCAGAATCTTGGCGCAGCAGGCCCAGTAGAGCCGCTCGGCCCGCGATCGCTCTACCAGGCTGAGATAGCCAAACCCAAACAGGCTGATGGCTTCGTCTTTGAACTGGGTCGCGTCATGATAGGCCTCTTGATACGTGTCGGCGCTGATGGACTGCCAGGTTTCGTAGAGGTTTCGCAGAATCAGATGGTCGTCGTCGGTGGTGGGTTCGGGTTCCTCGGCGATGACATCGCTGGTGCCCAGCACGTCGAACACGAGAACGGACTGATGGGAGGCGATCGCCCGGCCGCTTTCGCTAATCAGCGTGGGCATGGGTACGTCGCGTTCTTCGCAGGCTTCCTTCACCTCTGCTACCACGTCGTAGGCGTAGTTCTGCATGTTGTAGTTTTTGGAGGCGTAGAAGTTGGTCTTGGAGCCGTCGTAGTCTACGCCCAGTCCGCCGCCCACGTCCAGATAGCGCATATTCGCGCCCAGTTGCGCCAGTTCTACAAAAATCTGGCTGGCTTCCCGAATTGCGTCTTTGATTACATTGATGGCAGGAATTTGGGAGCCGATGTGATAGTGCAATAGCTGCAAGCAACTCAGCATGTCGGCGGCGCGGAGCTTTTCTACGGCTTGGATGATTTCAGGCACGGTGAGGCCGAACTTAGCGCGATCGCCCGCCGATCCGCCCCAGCGCCCGATGCCCTTGGCGCTCAGCTTGGCCCGCACGCCCACAATCGGCATGATTCCCAGCTTGCGGCTCTCGGCAATCACCAGGTCTACTTCTTCCACCTGCTCCAGCACGACGATTACCGTCTTGCCCAACTGCTTTGCCAGGATTGCCGTTTCGATATATTCCTGATCTTTATAGCCGTTGCAGATCAGCAGCGACCCCGGCGTGTCGAGCAGCGCCAGGGCAATCATCAGTTCTGGCTTTGACCCCGCCTCTAGCCCAAACTGGTAGGGCTTGCCGAAACGCACCAGGTCTTCGATCAGATGCCGCTGTTGGTTGCATTTCACCGGAAACACGCCGCGATAAACGCCTTGGTAGTTGTAGCGGGCGATCGCCTTGGCAAAGGCAGCATTGAGCCGCTGAATCCGGTCTTCCAAAATATCTGAAAAGCGAATCAGCAGCGGCAGTCCCAAATTTCGCTGCTTCAGCGCTCGCACTAATTCGTATAGATCTAGCGAACCGCCGCGATCGCCCTGCGGAGAGACGGTGACGTGTCCTGCCGCGTTGATCGAAAAATACGGATCGCCCCAGCCCTTGATGCGGTACAGTTCCTCGCTGTCTTCAATCGTCCAGCCCGACTTCACACGTCCCGTCTCTGGAGTCGGCAACTTGGTGATGCGTCGGTCTCGCGGCGTTTCTGCGAGCTTTCCCCCTCCGGGTTCTTCCACATCGCTGGCAAAGAGTTTGGGTTTTACTTCCATCAAGTTTTTCCTCTAGAACATGAGCTAAATCACAAGCGGTGAGCCGCAAAAGCAGTGTCCCAGGTTTTTCCAGTTTTTTCCAACAGTTTGGGGTGTCGCACGACGCACGACACCCCATCCAGGTCGGCATTTCTTAAGCTCAGCTTAAGTCTAGCGTATTTCCCTAAGAAAGCTCTGTATCCTTTGTCGCGCAAGGCTTTAGTTAAGCTTCGATTAAGCTTTGAGAGGAAGCCCCGATGACCATTGCCCCCGACTCTTTACAAAAGGCCATCTTTTTCTGAGCATAGAGAAGGCTTGCAAGGGTTCTGCCTGGAATTCCCTACCTGGAATTCCCTGCTTGGAATTTCCCAGTTGGAATGTCCTGATTGGAACCCCCCGCTCGGAATGCAGTTAGGAGTTATTTGGAGTATTTGGAGTAACTATTGTGGAACGCACCTTTATCGCAATTAAACCCGACGGCGTGCAGCGCGGGCTGGCCGGCGAAATCATCCGCCGCTTTGAGACGAAAGGCTTTACCCTGGTGGGGCTGAAGTTTTTGCAGCCCAGCCGCGAACTGGCGGAGCAGCACTACGCGGTTCACAAGGAGCGCCCCTTTTTCGCAGGTCTGGTGGACTTTATCACTTCGGGCCCGGTGGTGGCGATGGTGTGGGAAGGTGACGGCGTGATTGCCTCGGCCCGCAAGCTGATCGGCGCAACCAACCCGCTGAATGCCGAACCGGGCACGATTCGCGGCGATCTGGGTGCAAACATTGGCCGCAATATCATCCACGGTTCCGACGCACCAGAAACGGCGGAGTATGAAATCGGCCTCTGGTTTAAGCCGGAGGAATTGGTGAACTGGACTCCGACAATCATGCCCTGGGTGCATGAGTAGGGCGATCGCCCGTTTTTGCCCGTTTGGTTAATGGTTGGATGGGTTGAAGCGACTGGCGAACCAGCAATCCTTGGGGGAAGCCTTCCCCCAAACCCCCTGCTTGGGGGACGAAGCGCGTCCCCCAAACCCCCTCCGACCTCGGTATCGGCGGTGTCCGGTAACATTCTGTCCGTCTGCAATTCGGTCGGCATATTGCCAGGCGGCTCTGGGCGGATGTGTACTGGAAAAGCCTACGAAAAGAACGCTGCGTGATTCTCTCAGGAAGACGCTGCGCGATCGCCCTTATCACCCCTGCAATGCGAAGCGACCTTTCACTCTCACTTTAGTTTGGACTAATGGTGAAGAGGAAGGCAGTCAATGAGAAGCACCGACTGCCGTAAGGTCAATGAAGTACAACCAACATTGACCCCATGATTTTCAACGAACTTCAGCAATTTCGCCAAACGTTGTATGCCAGCTTGGGAAACGCCAGAGATGCCCTGTTTGATCTGATGGATGCCGTGTTAGTGAGTGCGTGCATCGTGTCGTTTGTGAGGCTATCGCAGAGTCCTGTCTTTCGTCGCCAGTGGTCGAGCACCTATGAAGCGTTGCGCGATAGCCGCCTACCCCGATCAAAGGTGCTGAAGCTGTTGGTGCAGCAGATACCGACTCAGCAGCAACCGTTGTTGGCAGGTGATGCGAGTCGGTGGAACCGTCCTGCTGCCAGGCGTTTGAAAGACCGCACCTTATCAGGCAGAACAGGACATGCCCCGATAGCCGGACAAAACTACAGTACCTTAGCCTGGATTGCTGAAGACAGGGGCAGTTGGGCATTACCATTGCGGCATGAGCGCATCACCAGCTTTGAAACACCCGCCAGTAAAGCGGCATTCCAACTCAAACAAGTGACTCGGCAGTTAGCGGTGCGTCCGTTGGCGATCTACGACCGAGGGTACGGCAATGCCAGTTTTGTCAACCAAACGGCAGGGATTGAGGCAGACTTGCTGCTGCGGGTTACATCCAATCGATGTGTCTATGGCGCGCCCCCAGCGTATCGAGGGCGAGGCGCACCTGCCAAGCATGGACATAAGATGAAACTCAATGACCCTGACACTTGGAGTGTCCCGGTCGAAACCGTTGAAGTCGATGATCCCAACTGGGGACGAGTGCGGGTCAGTCGTTGGAGTGCATACCATTTCCGCAAATCCCCCAAACGGGCAATGGAAGTGTTGCGCGTGGAGGTGCTGGAGACACAGAGCAGCACGCGACGCTTGGCTCCTTTGTGGTTAGTTTGGCTGGGTGAGCAGATGCCTCCGTTAGAAACCCTGTGGTTGCACTACCTCCGTCGCTTTGCCATTGAACACTGGTATCGCTTTGCCAAGCAGAGGCTATATTGGACACATCCCCAGTTCAGTTCTGTATCGGCAACCGAACAGTGGAGCAGCCTGATGCCGTTGCTCAGTTGGCAGTTGTGGTTAGCGCGAAAGGACTGTACTGACCACCCCTTGCCCTGGCAGGCACCGCAAGAAACGTTGACTCCGGGTCGGGTCGCACAAGCGTTTGCAGGCATTTTGGCAGCGATTGGCACCCCTGCTCCTGCGCCTAAACCTCGTGGTAAATCGCCAGGACGAGGCAAGGGGCACAAGCCAACTCCTCGTCCCTGCTATCCGATGGTCAAAAAACGAGCCTCGAAACGCAAGACATCCGAACAATCCCTGAACAGTCCGGTTGCAACAGCAGCTTAACTGCGAGCAGGATTGTATCCAATTCCTTAAGTTCAACTGTTATGAACGGTTGAGCAGATTCTTTATGGCATCCTGTTGAGCATTATTGTGATGCCAGTTAGTCCAAACTAAAGCTCTCACCGACAAGCCCTTAGGAGGGGGTGCGGGGGACGCTTCGTCCCATGCAAAAGGGGGTTTGGGGGATATCCCCCAAGGCTGTTTGGCTCGCCAGTCGCATCAATCACACACCTGCGTCCAAAGGATCGCAGATCCTAACGTCGCCAGAGCTTAATCGTGCGATCGCGGCTTCCCGAAATCAAAATCTGGCTATCGGTCGTAAAGGCGATCGCATTCACTTCGCGGGTATGCCCCGCCAGCGTGTGGCAGAGTTTGCCGTCGGGCAGGCTCCACAGCTTTACCGTGTGGTCGCTGCTGCCGCTGGCGAGGAGGGTTCCGTCGGGGCTGAGGGCGATCGCCTTGATCCAGTCGTGGTGTCCGTTGAGCATCTGCACCTTGCGCGTCTCAAAGTTCCACAGGCGGATGCTGTGGTCGCTGCTGGCGCTGACCAAGATCGACCCATCTGCACTAAAGGCGATCGCATTCACATCGCGGCTGTGTCCTTCCAGCGTTTTCAGAAGTTCCCCCGTGTACAGGTTCCACAGGCGAATCGTATTGCCGCTGCTGCCGCTGGCCAGCAGGCGACCGTCGGGGCTGATGGCGACACAGGTGACTGCACGGGGTTCTTCTAGCGTGCGGACGAGCCGCCCCGTCGCCAAGTGCCACAGCCGAATGGTGTGTTGGTCGCTGCCGCTGACTACCGTTTGCCCATCGGGACTGACCGCTACCGCCAGCGACACGATCGAATCCGACGGGTCGTTTAGCGTCCGCAGCAGTTCGCCGTTCTCCGGATTCCACACCCGCAGCGTATCATCCAGGCTGCCGCTGATGAGCCGCTGCCCGTCGGGGCTAAACGCTAGCGACACCACAGGTTCCGTATGCCCCAGCAGAATGCCGGTAGATTTGTCGGTTTTCACGTCCCACAGCCGAATCGAGCGGTCAAAGCTGGCGCTGGCAAACTGCTGATTGCGCGGGTTGAGGGCGATCGCCGCCACGGCCTGTTTATGCTCACACAGCGTCCGCATACAGCGCCAGGGCGATCGCTGGGGCGGAACCGTAGCGGCGGGGTTCATCGGCGCAGACGGACGATAGGGCAGGGCGAAAGACACCTGCGCGGGTTCCAGATCGTGCAAAACGGCGCTGGCGGCGGCGTATCGGCGGCTGATGGTCGGCTCGATCATCCGGTCGATCACCAGAGCCAGGTCATCGCTGACGGATTGCATCAGGTGGTCGCGCCACAGCCAGCGCCCTTCGACAAAACAGTACAAGTCGATGGGCGGCACCTCGGTCATCAGGTGAATGCAGGTAACTCCGAGGCTATAGAGGTCGCTGGCGAAGGTGGCTTTGCCTGCGACTTGTTCCGGTGCAGAATAGCCCGCACTGCCGATGACTGTCCCCGTTTTGCTGAGGCTGGAAGCCGTTGTCATTTTCGATGCGCCAAAGTCCACTAGGGTCAGCGTTTCCGTGTGGCGATCGCGAATAATATTGTCGGGTTTAATGTCGCGGTGGATCACCTGATGATCGTGGACAAACTGCACCACGGGCAGCAGACCCCGCAGCAGATGCCGGATCTGGTCTTCGTCAAACGCGCCCGCTTGCAGCAGTTCTCGCGTCAGGGGATGCCCGTCTACATAGGTCTGGATCAGATACGGGTAGCCGTTATGAATAAAGTGCGCCAGCAGTTTGGGAATTTGCGGGTGCTGCCCCAGTTCGTCGAGCCGCTCGGCCTCCCGCTGAAACAATTCCTCCGCTTTGGCGGCGTGGCGGGTTCCCGGCTTGGGTGGAAAGAGCTGCTTGATGACGCAGCGTGGCCGCGAGGGCAGGTATTCATCCACTGCCAAAAACGTCCGCCCAAACCCGCCCGCCCCCAGCGGTTCCAGCGCCCGATAGCGATCGCCCAGCACCAGTTCCATCCCGCAACTCTGGCAAAAGGGGCGATCGCCCACATTGCGGGGATTGGCACAGTTCGGGTTGAGGCAATAGCTCACGGAGAGTTGCAGGGAGAGGTGAATGGGGTTAGGGAGGGGGGTTTGGATTTTGGATTTTGGGGTGGGGCGGAGGGGCTGCGGGGGCCCCATGCAGAATGGGCTAGTGAGACTAGAAAGGGGACTGGACAGTAATCAGCAAATTGTGAATGTTCTACGACAATTTTCCATCGCGTGGGATTAGAATCGCCACATCTCGCTATTGAATGTCACGTCACGTCTGTCCTATCCCACCCCAACTCGCTGCCGATGCTGGAATTCACTGACTGCGTTGTGCTGCATGGCCCAGAGCTAGAGCCGCACTGGTGCGATCGCCTCACCGTCTCCGCCGACACCATCACCCGCCTGAAACTGCGCCCCCCCTGCCTTAGCCTGGATCGGGGGACGCAGGTCATCGTGCCCGCGTTTTACAATAGCCACACCCACATGGGCGACTCCTGCCTGCCCGACGGCGCAACGGGCATGACGCTGGAGCAGGGCTTCTTTCGTCCCCACGGCTATAAATATCGCGAGCTGGCGAAACAGACCCCAGCCGAACACCTGGGTCACATCACTGCCCATCTGCGCTACATGGCCCGCACGGGCACAATTGGCCACATCGACTTTCGGGAGCAGGGCGTGTATGGCAGCGAGCTATTGCGTCGTGCCTCGGCAGAAACGGGGGTTCGCTCGGTGGTGTTGGGTCAGTTTAACGAGTTGCCCTTCACCGCCGCCCAACTTCAGGAAAATCAGGCGGCGTTGCCAGAGGAGTCCTTGGCGGAACTGGCGGCCGTGCTGGCGATCGCCGACGGCTTTTCCGAAAGCACCATGAACGACCTCACCGATGCCGCCTGGGTGCAGATTCGCGACATCACCGAGGCCCAGGGCAAGCTGAGGGCGATCCACTGTCTGGAAAACGACGGCTATCGGGAGGTGAGCCTGGCCGTCACGGGGCGCGGCGACCTGGAGCGGGCGCTGGATCTGTATCAGCCGCATCTGGTGATCCACGCCACCGTCGCCAACGATGCCGAAATCGCCCTGATGAGCCAGCACCGTGTCAACATTGCCCTGAATCCCCGCGCCAATGCCAACCTGGGGCTGCCGCTGCCGCCCATCGCTAAATTGTTGGAAAGCAACGCCAATCTGCTGCTGGGCACGGACAACGGCCTGCTCAACAGCCCCAATCTGTTTGCCGAACTGGATTTCACCTATAAAGTCGCCAAGAGCCAGTATGGGGATGCCATCCGCCCTGATCCCAGAGCGATTCTAAAAATGGTGACGACCAACGTGCGATCGCTCCTCGGCGGCGACACCTACGGCTATCTAGAACAGGGGCTTCCTGCGGATTTCGTCGTGCTGGACTTTACCCAACCGCATCTCCGCGCTAGTCGCCACATTCCTGCCAGTATCGTTACTCGCGTCACGCCGGCCGACGTGTTGGCTACGGTTCGTCAGGGTAAGGTGTTGTTTGGAGAGTGAAGAGGGAAGAGGGAAGAGGGAAGAGGGAAGAGGGAAGAGGGGTTGGATTTTGGAGAAGTTTGCATGATGGGAGATGGGTATGGCGGAGTTTCCAGCGAAAGCTACGCTCTATGACCAAGATTTTTGCCTCTGGATAGACGAAACTGCGGCTCATCTGCGGGCAGGCGAGTTTGGCACTGTGGACTGGGAGCATTTGATTGAGGAGGTTGAGGCCTTGGCCAAGCGCGATCGCCGCGAGCTAGAAAGCCGCCTGCGAGTGCTGTTGAGTCATTTGCTGAAGCGGGTTTATGTTAAATCTCCAGAGGATTATCGGGGTTGGGAAAACCCGATCAAAGAACAGCGCAGCGAAATCCAACTGCTGCTCAAAGATTCGCCTAGCCTCAAGGGGTATCTCACCGAGATTTTTGAAGCGTCTTGGCGCTATGCTGCTGGACAGGTGAAGGACGACTATCCTGATGTTGCCCTGCCTGCCCATTGTCCGTTTCCCCCAGAGCTTGAACCCCTTCTGATGCAAAAGTTCTGGCTGGCTAATCCGCCTGGGCAAAACGCGGGAGACTAAAGATAAACCCTAGATAAACCAGATAAACCCTAGATAAACCCTGCATCTCTCCTTGCAAAATGCTTTCTCCCGACCTGCTGCATGTTTTTGTCTACGGTACGCTGAAACCCGGCGAATATTTCTATCCGCGCTACTGTGAGGGCAAAGTGGTGGCCAGCGTAGAGGCGATCGCCCTGGGCACGCTCTATGACTTGCCGATGGGATATCCGGCGCTCACGCCTGGGGAAGATCCCGTTTATGGCTATGTGCTGTCCTTTGCGGATTTTGGCGTGCTGGCGGCGCTGGATGAACTGGAAGGCTATGATCCCGACGGCTCGCCGCTGCTAAACGAATACGAGCGATCGCTGGCAACGGTGTATGACCTGAACCGGGAACCGCTGGGCCAGGCCTGGCTCTACTGGATGGCGACGAAACAGGCAGAACAGCTTGGCGGCTCGCGCCTAGCCCACGGCCGCTGGACGGGACGGAATCTGCCGCAAGAAGTTTCGCAATAGCTGTTTGCCTTGGTCGGTCAAAATGCTTTCGGGATGAAACTGCACGCCCTGGAGGTGCGGAAACTCTCGATGGCGCACGCCCATAATCGTGCCGTCTTCCACCCAGGCGGTGACTTCTAGCACGTCGGGGCAGGTTTCCCGATCCACCACTAGGCTGTGGTAGCGCGTCGCCGTCATGGGGCTGGGGATGCCCTCAAACACGCCCACGCCCGTATGCTCGATGGCGGATGTTTTGCCGTGCATTAGCTCTGCTGCCGAAGTCACCTGGCCACCAAACACCTGCCCAATCCCCTGATGCCCCAGGCACACGCCCAGCAGCGGCAGTTCCGGCCCCAGTTCTGCAATCACCTGCGGCGAGATGCCCGCATCCTCCGGCCGACCGGGCCCTGGCGAGATGACGATGCCGTCGGGCTGCAATTGCCGAATCTCTTCGACCGTAATCTCGTCGTTGCGATAGACCCGGATATCGGCCGCGACGGGCAGTTCTTCCCCCAGTTCCCCCAGATATTGCACTAGGTTATAGGTAAAGCTGTCGTAGTTGTCGATGACCAAGATCATGAGGAATGAAGGGTTGGAAAGTGGGGATCGTGTGCAGTTAAACCAGCCCTAGCACCGCTAGCAGCGGGGGCAGCAGCAGTGAACCAGCGACTAACAGAGCGGCGATCGCCGAAATCAGCACGGCCCCAGCGGCGCAGTCTTTGGCGGTTTTGGCGAGTTCGTGATAAGTCTGCTTGACGGTGAGATCAACGACGGACTCTAACGCGGTGTTCAGCAGTTCCATCGTCAGCACCAGCCCGCTCGTGAGACCGATAATCGCAATTTCAACCCGGCTCAGTTGGAGCCAGAGGCTCAGACCAATGGCAATTGTGCCCACCAAGAGATGAATCCGAAAGTTTCGCTGCGTAAAAAAGGCGTAGGTCAGCCCCGCCCAGGCGTATCGAAAGCTAACAAACAGGCTGGATGCCACTTTCCAGGACAACTCCCGATTGGGCTTGCTAGGAAAGGGAATCGGGGGGGACGGTGGAACAACCTGAAAGTTTTCGGTGGAGAGTGGCTGAGGCATAGGAACCGTTGCGACTTGAATAGGGATAAGACAGAAATCTAGGCATTGACTAGTAGGCGATCGCTGAGTAACGTCAGATAAAAAATCGGACTAGTGTCGAGACAAGCGCTCAAGCGGCGGCAGAGGCTAGATCGGCGACGATAGCCCTGCGGGTCGCTCATCGTCTCGCTCCGTCAATCGTTCAGAAATCATTCAACAGCGATCATTCAGACTTCGCCAATCATCAGGATGCCCAGTTCCAAATGGCAATGGACATGTTGGCAAGAGACACCTCTCCCTGGTTAATCATACTGAACCTCTAGTGCAACAGTTTGTAGCAGATTAACTTGTTGCTGCAACATTTTTTGGAGGTGGGCCTCGTCGGGATGATCCCATCCCAGCAGGTGCAGCAGTCCGTGGGTCGCCAGCCAAGCTAGTTCTTCGGTCAGCGTGTGGTGGCGCTGTTGGGCCTGGGCAGCGGCGGTATCCAGCGAGATGATGATGTCGCCCAGAGGGAAGGGTTCTTCGGCAAGCAGTCCGGCAGGCAGCGTCACGCCAGACTCCGTTGCGGAAAACGACAGCACATCTGTTGGGCGATCGATCTGGCGGTATTGAGCATTGAGCTGGTGAATCTCGGCATCGGTGGTCAGCCGCAGACTCAGCTCATACGCGCCAATGGGAGAGAGATCGGGCGCGAGTGCCGTAAGCCAGGTTTGGAACCAGGTGATCCAGGTATCTTGGGGAACGGGAGAGGCGATCGCCCCCTCCTCCTGCACGTCCACCTCAACTGAGATTTCCCGTAAGATTTCCCCTGAGGTTTCCTGAACAGACTGGGCTTCAGGGACTCCAGTCCATACTTCAGCAGCCGAACGCGCCACTCCGGAGGCTTCTGGGATATCGGCTCGACCCGGAAATTCTGGAATCATCGCCTCTTCACCGCGTTAGGTAGGCCAGCCCCACCAGCAGCCCCAACAGTCCCACAGTGGTCAAAGCAAAATGCTTGAGCGACGTGCCCCGCTTGCGAACCATGTTCCGCATGGCCAGTTTCACATAGCTGGGCGGCGGCTCCGATGGCGCAGCCTGTGCAGGATTGGGAGCATCGGCAACACCAGCAAGCGCTTCCTCCGACGAGGCGGGTTGCGAACGTTCACTCATAAACTAAAGCCCCTGGCTCAACGCATAGAATTCGCGTACCAGAATAACTCTAAACCATCCCCTAATGTGACGAACTGTGGACTTAATGTTAAATCTCTGTTAAACCTTTCAACGCTGAAGCCTTTCAGAAGCTTCCCATCATTTGCCACCTTCAGCGTTGACTCTCGCGGTTCCAGCTTTCTCGTCTTGGCGAACCGCGCACACGCTTTGGCCCTTTGTTCGCCCAGCCACTTGCTCGCCCAGCGACACAGGAACCCGGTCGGCTGCTCGATGCTGTTTTTAATCGCGCACCGGATCTTCAACATTCAAAATCGCCGAACGCTGAATAGGCTTAGGCGCTTCTTCGATCGTCAGCACGCGGCACTGATCTGGCGGGAAGCTCAACTGCACCAGTTGCCCAGCGGCAAACGCTTCTGCCTGACCTGTCGGCACATCCACATTCAAATAAAACTCGCCCACCAGCACCGACAGTCGCACCGCTGAGCCAAGGAAGGTTCGACCTGTAATCAACCCGCTCAGCAGATTGGTATTGGGCGGGGCGGTTTGCTCTGGCGGCTGGGCGGCGATGCTCTCTGGACGCACCAGCACCACCACTCGGCTGCCATCGGGCAGGTTTGTCGGCTGCGTCTGCAAAAACTCGTCGGGCAGGCTGGTGTTGGGGTGGGTGTCGATGCGGACTTTGCCGTCTACCCAAAAGCCAGGGATCTGGTTCATTGCGCCAATGAAGGAGGCGGTAAACGCAGTGCTAGGGGTAAGGTAAATCTCCTCTGGTGTGCCCAGTTGCTCAATTTTCCCTTGGGACATGACCACGACGCGATCGCTCACACACAGCGCCTCTTCTTGGTCATGGGTGACAAACAGCGTGGTGATGCCCAACTGCTGCTGAATCCGGCGAATTTCGTTGCGGAGCTGCACGCGCACCTTGGCATCCAGCGCCGACAGGGGTTCGTCGAGCAGCAACACCTGCGGCGAGATGGCCAGCGCCCGCGCCAGGGCCACCCGCTGCTGCTGTCCGCCCGAAAGCTGATGGGGAAAGCGATCGCCCATACTGCCCAGCCCCACCAGTTCCAGCATTTCCTCCACGCGCCGCTGCTGCTCTCCCCGGTTCATTTTCCGCAGGCCCAGCCCAAAGGCAACATTCTGCGCCGCCGTCATGTGGGGAAACAGGCTGTAGGACTGAAACACCATGCCCATGTCTCGCCGATTTGCCGGAATCCGCGTGATATCCTGCCCGTTTAGCAGGATTGTGCCGCTGGTTGGTTTCTCAAACCCCGCAATCATCCGCAAAATCGTCGTCTTGCCGCAGCCCGACGGCCCCAGCAGCGATACAAACTCGCCCGACTGAACCTGCAAATCGACCCCGCGAACTGCCAGAGTGGTGCCGCCGTAGGACTTGGAGAGTTGGTTGAGGGAGAGGTGCATGGGAAAAGGGAAAGATGAAGAACGAAGAACGAAGAGGGAAGAACGAAAAATGAACAGGGGGATGGGGGGCGATCGCGCTCTTTTTGGGACTCGGTTTTCAATGCTGCTTTCAATACTGCAATTATCACGGCTGCAACTATCGCGGCCCGCCTAATTGGCCGCTGCTGCCGCGGCCCAGCAGTTGCACGATGCCGATCGCGCCCCAAGTTAGGGCAAAGCTAACGACGGCAAGGGCAGAGGGTTCGTAGACTTTGCTGCTGGCGAGCAGGTTCATGTAGGGGCCGAAGGCGGGCTGGGCCAGCAGAGCGGCGATGGTGAACTCGCCCATCACGATGGCAAAGGTGATGAAGGCTCCGTTCAGCAGGGCGACGCGCAGGTTAGGGAAGATGACGCGCAGGATGACCGCAGGCCAGCTTGCGCCGAGGCTTTGGGCGGCTTCGGTGAGGGTCTGGACATTGATGGCTCGCATCCCGGTGTCTACGGCGCGATACATATAGGGAAAAGAGAGGACGACGTAGGCGACGGTGAGCAAGATCCAGCCGCCCGTGCGCGTGTTGAGCAGCGTGGTGCTGTAGGTGCGGATCAGACCAAAGACCAGCACCACGGCGGGAACGACAAAAGGCAGCAGCGTGATTAGCTCCATGACCGGGCGCATCCGGGGGAGTCGAAGCTGCACCCAGTAGGCCGTGGGAACGATCAGCAGCCAACTGAGGGCGATCGCCGCCAGCGCCGTCAGCGCTGAAAAGGTAAAGCTTTCAAAAAACTTGGGATCATTAAAGATGTTGCTGTAGGCGGCGAGGCTGAGGGTGTCTCGCTGGGCCCGCAGCGAAAAGTCAATGGTGGCGATCAGCGGGATAGCAAAATACAGCGTGCCAATCGCCATCCATAGCCACGCCCAAAAATTGCCCCGCTTGGTCGAATCCATCATCCCCTCCTCATCATCGCACCCACCTCGACGTGCGCCGCTGTAGCCAGGAATAGAGGGCGATCGACACAGCCATAATAAACACCATGCCCAGCGCCAGAGCATTGCCCAGACCCGGATTTTGCAGCGCGTCGCCCCGAATCTGCGCGTCGATTAGGATGGTGACCAGATTGATCTGTCCACCCGTCAGCGCGTAAGCCGTGGCGTGGGCCCCAAAGGCATTGCCAAATAGCAGAATCATTGTGCCCAGCAGCGACGGCATGAGAATTGGCAGCGCCACCTGCCGCCAATAGTCCCAGGAACTCGCGCCCAGGTTTTCCGCTGCCTCCCGCCATTCCCGCCGCAGCCCGTCGAAGGCTGGCACCAGGATCAGCACCGTTAGCGGAATCTGGAAATACAGATAGGTGAGCATCAATCCCCAAAACGTGTACAGATTGAAGCCCTGGGCGTAGAGATCTAGCCCAAGATTTTTCAGCCAGCCAGTCATCAGGCCCAGCCGCCCCAGCGTTGCGATGAAGGCAAAGGCCAGGGGAACCCCTGCAAAGTTGGATGCTACACCGGAGAAGGTGACCAGGGGCGATCGCACTTTTTCGGGCAAGCCACCCGCCGTCACCGCGTAGGCCATCAGCGCCCCCAGCAGACCGCCAATTAGCGCCGTCACAATGCTGAGGCGAATGCTCACGGCATAAGCGGACATAATGCTTGGCTGGCGCAAGTCCAGAATGTTTTGCAGCGTAAACTGTCCTGTATTGTCCTGAAAGCTGCGAACGGCGATCGACAGCGCCGGCAAGATCAAAAAGGCAAAGGCGAACGCGAAGAAGGGCACTAGACCGAGCCAGTCCCAGCGGCGATCGCCCTTCGCAGCCGATTGAATTGATTCCAGCGGTTGAACAAGCGTCATGGTTTACGCAACAAAGGCCGCTATCTGACGACACAGCTTGGCGAACGGTCTAACCCAGTGCTTTGATCGAAATAGCCTGACCGAGCCAACCTCATCAAACAGGCAGCCAGATAGCGGCAGAACCCTACTTCACATCCGCGCCGACCACGCTATCCCAGTTCTTGGTGATTTTGTCGTTGGCGGGAGTGATTTGCGCTGCCGTCGGGAATGCAGCCTTTTCGTAAATCGCAGCATCGGGCAGCTTCGCCTTCAGGTCTGCCGGAATCACGTCGCGCTTGTTCAGGTCGTCGAAGCGTACTGGACGAGAATAGCCCTTTAGCCAAATTAACTGCCCTTCGTCGGAATAGAGATGCTCCATCCACAGGCGAGCCGCGTAGGGGCGGGGCGCAAAGGCATTAATCGCCTGCACATAAACACCCGCCAGCAGTCCTGTTTTCGGCAGAATCACCGCAATTTCAGGGTTGCCGCCCGTCGCGTCGCGGTTGGCCAGTGCGTTATAGTCCCACCGCAGGGCGATCGGGGTTTCACCCTTGGCAATCGTTGCAGGCTTGGCGATTACAGGCAGGAAGTTGCCCGCGGCATTCATCTTTTTGAAATACTCCAGACCCGGGCCTGGATCTTCCAGAGACCCCCCGTTGCCCAGTGCGGCCGCCCATACAGCGTTGATGGCTTGACCCGACTTGCGCGGATCGCCCGCCAGCGCCACCTTCCCCCGATATTCCGGCTTCAGCAGGTCGCTCCAGTCTTCTGGCAGCGTCTTCACTACGTCGGTATTCACCTCGAAGGACATCACGCCGTAATAATCCCCAAACCAGAAGCCTTCGGGATCTTTCAGTGCCGCTGGGATCGTATCCCAGGTTGCCACTTTATAGGGCTGGAGGAGTCCTTCTTGCTTTGCCTCTTCGCCAAACTTGAAGGCCACGTCAATCACATCAGGGTTCTGGGGACCGCTGTTGCCTCGGTTAGCCTTGATGGCTTCAATTTCATCAGCAGAGCTTGCATCTGGGTTCAGGTCATTTAGCTTGATGAAGGGATACTTCTGCAAAAAGCTAGACTTCATTTCCTTGTAGTTTGCCCAGTCGTCGGGTAGGGCGATTACGGAAAGCTCACCCTCGGCCTTGGCCCGCTCAATGATGGCCTCTAGCCCACCCGCTTCGGCCGCAGTCAACGGTAGTCCACCTGCCGCAGGGCTGGCTGCTGGAGAAGCACCCGCAGGGCTGGCAGCCGGAGAAGCCGCCGGAGTAGTGGTCGATTGGGTGCAGGATGCCAGAATCGCGCTACCAAACCCGGCGGCGCTCCAGCCCAGAAACGAGCGGCGGGAAACGCGCAGGGGAGATCTGGAGTGGGGGTCTTGACTCATGGGAAAGTTCTCTCAGTGCCGAAAGGTTCAAAATCATGCTCATGCTAAGTACATCATCAGGAGTTAAAGCAGCGATTACTGTCAGGCTAAGAACTGGTTAAAGCTGGCGTGTAGAATTATCAATGTCTGACAGATACTCCGTTACAATCCGCTAATTTCCAGTCTGTGGCTAATCTATGACCCACCTCTGCCCCACCTGTGACTATCCTGCGGCCTCTGCTATAGCATGGGGAGGTTCTCGTTTCAGGTTCTATGGTGATGACCGAAAACCTTGCCCTCACGCCCCAGGCTGACCAAGAAGCCGAGCAGCTTGACCAGGAGGCGACTGCGCCCGGCCTCAGTGATGAGCAGTATCGCCGCAAGATGCAGCGCCGGAAGGAGGTTCAGGAACAGCGGCTAGCAGAGCGATCGCTCACAAAAGGCCTCATCATCGTCCACACGGGCAATGGCAAGGGCAAGACGACTGCGGCCCTGGGTATGGTGCTGCGATCGCTCGGTCACGGGCATCGGGTCGCCATTGTGCAGTTCATCAAAGGCGCATGGGAACCTGCTGAAAAGACCGTGCTGCATCCCTGGACAGCGGGCGATCCGCCGCAGTTGGTCTTTCACGCAATGGGCGAGGGCTTTACCTGGGAAACGCAAGACCGCGATCGCGACATTCAAAAAGCGCACGAAGCCTGGGAGACTGCCTTGACCTATATTCAAGATCCCGATGTCAAGCTGGTGCTGCTTGATGAAGTCAACGTTGCGCTAAAACTGGGCTATCTGGCTGTGGATAGCGTGCTGGCCGGGCTAGCGCAAAAGCCAGAGGAGTCTCATGTCATCCTCACCGGGCGCGGCGCACCGCAGGCGCTGATTGACCGGGCGGATTTGGTGACAGAGATGACGCTGGTGAAGCATCCGTTTCGGGAGCAGGGCGTGAAGGCACAGCCGGGAATTGAGTTTTAGGGCGATCGCCCACCAGTGCCCATGAATTCCTAATTTTTGTAGCAAAAGCTACCGTTTGTTGTGGGCGATGCTATTCTGAAGAAAGTATTTCTCTATTACCTTCATCAGAATTGCAAATGTTGGGACTTAACAGAAAAAATCGGGTTTCTCGCGAACAGGTTGCTCAGATGCACCACGACAACCTGCGCCAAAATATTCAGCGTCGTCTGGAAGCTGCTCGCGCCAAGGGCGATGAGGCGCTAGTGCGTCAGCTTGAAGCTGAAGCCGACTATATTGGCTAAGTCTGAGTGGGGCTAAGCCTAGGTAGGGCTAAGGCTGAGTAGGGCTAGGTCTCAGTAGCGTACAAGCTGGATCGGGGCCAGGTAAAAGGATTCACAGGATTTGCGCGGCTAGTTCCGGCTGCTGGTTTCGACAGATCCAACCGACCTCTGATCAACGTTTTCCTATTTGGCAGATTACATAAATGGCGATCGCCTCTATCCCCAGGGCGATCGCCATTTTTTGTGTCTTATCTCACTGATCGCATCGCCCCAGTGTTACAAACGCTCTCATAATTGCCCCAAAACTCTATTCAGGCTTTCTTTAAGCTTTTTTTGCGTATTCCACCAAAGCCATACTGATGAATCTTTATAAGAAGTTCAGAGCGATGTGATTTTTGTCAAGTCCTCAAGATGTTCAATCCGAACTTTTTTACATTTCTTCACTTGCTAAAAGTAACTCCAACTTGGCTGCACTTCGGCCGCCAGGAATGATCCATCAACCGGAGGATGGCGATCGCCCGACACACTGCACACACCTTGATGGACAAGCCAGCAGGAACCTTGACCAAGAATCGATTCAAAGATCTTGCCTAAGATTTCAAAGACTTACCCACGGGGGGACTGTGCATTTTGTCAAACGATTGTTATCTTTTTTAATAGAAAGGTGGAGGCATGGAGCCTGTTTTAGGGAACCCTACGAGGAACCTATCCAGCTAGCTTCCCAAGGAAGCTCGAATCCAACCATGTTCGACTTCTGACGTTGTTTACCTCAGTCAAGGAGAATTCCAATGAACGAACGAATTGAACTCTCTCTGGAACAGCAGTTCAGCCTGCGGTCTTTTGAAACCCAGGTCGAAAACATGAGCCGAGAACAGGCCCAGCACTTCCTGGTCAAGCTCTACGAGCAGATGATGCTGAAGGATGCCACCTACAAGAGCCTGCTAAAGCATCAGTGGGGCATCGAAGGCGGGGCGCAGTTCTAGTCTGCTAGAGTCGCAGTAGGCGACCTCCCTCTCTTGCTCGATTCCTGGCCTGTTGGGAAAGGAGCTGGGGATGCTGGGGCGTCCGCTCGATCTCAAGCAATCTCAAAAGCCTGATTGCCTTCTCCCGTCTCTGCTGATTAGCACTAAGTCGTTGCAAATCCTCTAAACATTCCAGACGTTTTCTTGGCCCTGGCTCCTGTCAATCTTTTCAGGTTTTGCGTTTAAGCGGCGTACCGACAGTGACCCTGTGCCAGTCCTTTGATGATTTTGCTGAGTAGCTGACCAGGAACCTACAGTCCAGTGGCGTTTCACCCTGGTTTCCCCTGCCTAACGAAAGCCCTGATGCCTGTCTAACGTTTCGATAGAGTAGTTTCAGGGGAAAAGGGTTCGAGTTTTTCGCGTTGAGATGGTAGGGTTGGGTAGAGTTTTGCCGCGCCAATCGGCAGCCGTAACTTGCTAGGCAACTCTCACCATGCAGTTAATAGCGCCCCCTTCATCGCGTATGTTCAAGCGTGCTTTGATTTGCACCGACTTTAAGGACGGTCTCTATCGCTTCGCCCGCTTTGTCCCCAGCCTCTCGGCATCCGGGCTACAGCAGATTACGTTTTTACACACGGTTCCAGTTCTGGAGGGGCAAATCCCTCGCGAATCTGACAAGCCATTTGTGGAGGCGCGAGAGCGTTTTGCAAAGCTGCTGGGTGATGTACCTGCTGGGGTTGATGTGCAAGTTGAGGTGGCTTGGGGCAAGCCCGTCGAGCATATTCTTTCAGCCCGCAAGAAATATCAAAGCGATGTCGTCTTTATTGGAACTGCGGGAGATGGACTGCTGAAGGAAAAGCTGTTTGGCAGCACGCCTGTCTCTCTCTGTCAGCAGGGAAACGTAGCACTCTTGATTCTACGTCCCCAGTTGGTTTCTGCCTTCACCGAAGAGGAGCTAGACCTGCGGGCCCGTCACCTTTTCCGCTACTTGCTCTTGCCCTATGATGGCAGCGAAGCCGGACAGGCGATGCTCCGCCAGGTGAAGCAACTGGCCGCCGATCGCCCCTCTGGCACTTTAGAGAAAGCCTTGCTGTTCACGTCTATTGAAGAGGTGGCTCGTAGCTCTGTGCTGCGGGATGCAAAGCGCGAAGAGGCAGCGAAGAACTTGGAAGCGGCAAAGCGAGAGCTAGAGGCGCTAGGCGTGAAAACGGATACGATGGTGGCGCATGGCAATGCGGTGACGCAAGCGCTGGAAACGGCAATTGATATCGACATTACGGCGATCGCCACGTCGTCCAAAAGCATTGGGCGATTGGTAGAACTGTCGGTTCCCAGCTTTACGGGCGATCTGCTGCGCCGAAGCTGGCACCCGATTCTGTTTTTCCCGCCGTCCTAGTGATTTGCCCCGATTCATTCACCCCTTCCTAACGCCTCGGCCCAGGCCTTTATTCAGCCCCCGCTCGCTCCGCTATGCCGGACTTTTATCCGCCCAAGCTGTCGCCGCCGCTGGTGTGGGCGGTTCAGCGTGCGTCGCCGCTCGTAGCTCGCTACTATCACAAAATGCGGCTAGAGGTGCAGCCAAGTTGCCTAGAGACGCTCCGCACGCTCCAGCCCCATCGTCTGCTGCTGCTGCCCAACCACCCCACCCACCATGACTGGATTGCGCTGTTTCTGCTGTCGGCGCGGTGGGGACAGCCGTTTCACTATCTGGCGGCGCACGAGCGGTTTGGCGGCGCAACGGACTGGTTTCTTCAGCGGATGGGGGCGTATTCGCTGCGGCGGGGACTGGGCGATCGCCCCAGCATTGCAAAAACGATGGAGTTACTCTCCCAGCCCCGCTGTCGGCTGGTGGTGTTTCCGGAGGGCGGCTTCTCTTTTCAAAATGACACGGTGATGCCGTTTCGGGTGGGCGCAGTGCAACTGGCGATGCAGACAATGCAGCGACAGGTGAGGCAGGGCACACCCGTTGAGGCACTGGAGGATTTGTATGCTGTGCCGATTGCGCTGAAATATCGCTATCACGGCGATATGGCTCCGGTTATTGAACAAACCCTAAACCAGTTAGAAAAAGCGCTATGGGTGTTTCCCAGCAGCACCGACTGGTATGAGCGGCTGCTGGTGATTGGCGAGCAGGTGTTGCTGGGGTTCGAGCGCGACTATGGGCTGCCGATTGTAGAAACCGTGTGGCGATCGCGCCCTGACCGCATTCAGCGGGTCAAAGACCACATTTTGAACTATTGCGAACGCACGCTGAAGATTGCGCCGAATCTCCACGAACCGCTGCGGGAGCGGGTCTATCGCATCCAGCGCAGCCTAGAGGCACAGGCAGAAACCCTGGATCTGCGAACCCAAGAGGCGATCGCCCGCGCTGCTGCCCAGTTGCTCAATTTCAACGCCATCTCCGACGGCTATGTGGCCGCCAACCCCACCCCAGAGCGATTTCTCGATACGCTCATTCGCCTAGAGCGGGCCGTGTTTGGCATCGACCAGCCGCCCCCCAAGGGCGATCGCACGGTCATTCTCCGCGTCGGCGAACCCGTAAACCTGACGCAACACCTAGACGACTATACCCAAGACCGAACTCAGACCGTCGAGCAGCTAACCGAAAAGCTCCGCAGCACCGTCCAGACCAACTTGGATCTCATGTAGGTCAAGCAACTAGATCCAGCAATCCTAATCGCTCCAAGCCCTTAGTCTTCCTAAAGAGGGACTGACCCCCAAACCCACCCTGCGATAGCATTGCGAAACGCGCCCTGATAGGACTTACCAACCTGAAGCCTCTGGGACTCCTCGCCCCCCCTAACAAGGGGGGAACCGAGCCTGATCCCCCCTCGCCCCCCTTGTTAAGGGGGGAACCGAGCCTGATCCCCCCTCGCCCCCCTTGTTAAGGGGGGAACCGAGCCTGATCCCCCCTCCCCCCCTTAACAAGGGGGGGAACCGAGCCAGTTCAGAAGGGCCCTTATTTTCAGGGAAGCGGCCCGTCAGCACAGAGACTCCGAAGGATCTAACCGCAGCCCCCCCATTCCTTGCCCAATTCCCTCTTCGTTCTTCGTTCTTCGTTCTTCCCCATGCCTCGCTACCCCCTCATCCTCCAGCACAGCCGCGAAGACTGTGGCGTAGCATGTCTGGCCTCGATCGCCAAGCACTATGGACGCACCGTATCCTTTACCCGCATCCGCGAAGCCATCGGCACGGGGCAGCTGGGCACGACGATGCTGGGGTTGCGACGGGGAGCCGAGTCGCTGGGGTTTCGGGCCCAGTCGGTGGTCGCGTCGGACGAGGTGCTGGAGGCGCTTGACCGGATGCCACTGCCTGCGATTTTGCACTGGCAGGGCAATCACTGGGTGGTGCTATATGGACAGAGGGGCGATGCGCGAAACGATCCCTACGGGAATCGCCCCCAGGATGGCTTTGTGATTGCCGATCCGGCGGTGGGGCTGCGCTTCTTGTCGGGGGCGGAACTGCTGGCAGGCTGGGCAAACGGCGTGATTCTGCTGCTGGAACCTGATCCAGAGCGCTTTTTTAGCCAGCCCAATGATCCGACAGTAACACTCGCCCAGCTTTGGCAGCGAATTCGCCCCTACCGCTGGGTGCTGCTGCAAGTGATGATCTGCGCCAGCCTAATCGGGCTACTGTCGCTGGCATCGCCTATGTTTCTGCAAATTTTGACGGACGAGGTGCTGCTGCCTGCTGAGGAAACGGGAGCCTTGCCCGAACAGCGGCGGATGCTTTTGGGCATTGTGGCGGCGGTGATGCTGCTCTACCTATTGCGGAGCGGACTGTCGCTGGCAGCGGATTTGCTGATTGCGCGGTTTGCCCAGCGGCTAGAGTTGGGCTTTGTGCTGGAGTTTGGGCAGCAGGTGCTGCGGCTGCCGCTGACCTACTACGAAACGCGGCGCAGTGGCGAGGTGGTCAGCCGTCTGCGCGACATCGAGGAGATTAACCGCCTGGTGTCGGATGCGGTGGTGAGCCTGCCCAGTACGCTGCTAGTGGCGGTGGTGTCCTTTGGACTGATGCTGTTTTATAGCTGGCGGCTGACGCTGGTGGCGGTGCTGGTGGCGATCGCCATGACCCTTTCCACCATCTGGTTTCAGCCTGTGCTGCGGCAAAAGACGCGGGCGGCGATGGTGTTGGAAACCGAAAACCAGGGCGTGCTGGTGGAAACCTTTAAGGGAGCGCTGACGCTGAAGGTGCTGGATGCGCGATCGCCCTTTTGGGAAGAACTTCAGCAGCGGTTTCGCAGGCTGGCGGCACTGCTGCTGGAGACCATGCAAATCGGCATTATCAACAGCAACTTCAGTGCGCTGATGTCAGATCTGGGCAATGCGCTGCTGCTGGGCATCGGCGGGCTGCTGGTGTTTAGCCAGGATTTATCGGTGGGGCAATTGCTGGCGTTTACCACGCTAAACCGCAACGGAGTGGCGCTGGTGGACTTGCTGGTGAACTATGTAGACGACGGGGCGCGGGTGCAAACGGCAAACGCCCGCCTGCATGAGGTGATCGCCGCCACGCCCGAAGCCGAGCGCCTAGACAAACCCTGGAAGACGCTGGCCGACGATGCGGCGATCGCCTGTGATGGAGTCAGCTTCTTCTATCCCGGTCGGGTCGAGTTGCTGAAGGACTTCTCCCTGACGATTCCCGGCGGCCAGGCGATCGCCCTGATCGGCCGCACGGGCTGTGGCAAAAGCACCCTAGCTAAGGTCATCGCCGGACTGCACTCACCCCAGTCGGGCACGGTTCGCATTGGCAACGATGCGCTACAAGACCTATCCCTCGCCTGCGTGCGACGGCAGGTTATCCTCGTGCCCCAGGATTCATTTTTCTGGAGCCGCTCGATTGTGGAAAACTTTCGCCTCGCCCAGCCCCAGGTTACACAGTCAGACATTCAAACCGCCTGCCAGATGACGGGCGCAGACGACTTTATTCAAAAGCTGCCAGACCGCTACCAGACGATTTTGGGCGAATTTGGCTCCACCCTCTCCGGCGGCCAGCGCCAGCGGCTGGCGATCGCCCGCGCCCTGCTTGCCGACCCGCCGATTTTGATCCTGGATGAATCGACCAGCGGTCTCGATCCGGTCAGCGAATCTGAACTATTGGACAAACTGCTGTGGCAGCGTCGGGGCAAGACGACAATCCTGATCAGCCATCGCCCCAACGTCATTGCGCTGGCGGATTGGGTCGTGTTTCTGGAAGAGGGACGCTTGAAGCTTGCAGGGACGATGGAGGACGTGCGATCGCAGGCAGGCGACCACCTCAACTTCCTGACCGTTTAATTGCAACGGACCTACGCACTTACAACAAGCTCTCTGGGTTTTGGACGATTTCGTCGCCAGCGCCGCAGCCAGTGCGCGTCACCCACGGGTCAAAATGCACAGCAAAAGCGCTACAGCACCTTCTCCAAAAACTGCTGCGCCCGGGCGCTCTTGGGCGTAGAGAAAAACACGTCCGGCGGCGCGTCTTCTGCAATCTTGCCGCCTTCCAAAAACAGCACCCGATCCGCCACGTCTCGCGCAAAGCCCATTTCGTGCGTCACAATCGCCATCGTGATGCCCGTCTGCGCCAGAGACTTCATCACGTCCAGCACTTCTTTCACCATTTCTGGGTCGAGCGCCGAGGTCGGCTCGTCAAACAGCATATACTCCGGCTCCATCGCTAGCGCCCGCACGATTGCCACCCGCTGTTTTTGCCCGCCAGATAGCCGGGAGGGATAAACGCTGGCCTTTTCTGCCAGCCCCACGCGCTCCAGCAATTCCATTCCTTTCTCCTCTGCCTGTGCTTTGGATACGCCTTTCACCTTGCGTGGCGCGTAGGTGAGATTTTCCAGCACCGTCATGTGGGGAAACAGATTGAAATGCTGAAATACCATGCCCACATTCTGCCGCACTTTTTGAATGTCACATTTTGGATCAGTGACTTCGACATTGTTGATGTAAATGCGGCCGCGAGTTGGCGTTTCCAGCAAATTCAAGCATCTTAAAAAAGTCGATTTTCCAGAACCGGAGGGGCCAATGACGGCCACCACTTCGCCATCTTTAATCTCAGTGGAAATGTCTTTCAACACATCCAGCTTGCCAAAGGATTTTGTCAAAAACTCAACTCTAATCACTTCTCCGCATCCTCCGTTCAAATCGTCGTGCAAACAGTGTCAGCCCCATCACCAAAACATAGTAAATAACACCCGCCAATAGCAATGGCTCAAAGTAGATAAACTTTTCTGCGGCCACTATCTGCGCTCGCCGCATCACGTCCAACGCCCCTACTGTAGACACCAGCGCCGAGTCCTTCAAAAGCGCAATACTGTCGTTTACTAGCGCAGGCAAAATATTCTTAAACGCCTGAGGCAAGATGATGTCTTTCATCATCATGGGATAGCCCACGCCCAGGGTTTGTGCTGCTTCTCGCTGCCCCTTGTCCACGGCCAAAATGCCGCCCCGAATGGTTTCCGAACTATAAGCAGCCGAATTTAGCGCAAAGGTAATCACGCCGGCCTGTAGACCCGAAATTGGATACCCCGTCAGCTGCGGCGTTGCGAAGTAGATTAAAGCCAACTGCAAAATCAGCGGCGTGCCGCGAAAGACTGAAGTATAAACATCGGCAAACCAGCGCAGCGGCTTAAACGTGGAAACCTTGAAAAAAGAAAGGACAATGGCTAATGCAAAGCCAAACAAAGCAGATAGGAGTGTAAATAGAAGTGTGACCTGAATGCCTCCCAGGATATAGGGAATATTGGGCGCAATCTTGCCAAAGTCAAGGTTGAGTTGTCCCAGCAAGGGTGGGGATAATTCTAATATGAACGTACTGCAATCCATGCCGTTTGAATTCCTCAGGTTTTCTGATCGCGCCAGATCATGACAAGAACCTCAATCGTCTCGCAGATATCTGACAAAGCCACTGGGGCAGCTTGAGTTGGGCTTAACGACCTATCCCAATGGGGGGGGGTAACGCTAACACCAACTGCTGAAAAGAATGCTCTTTTCTAAAGTCTCAAAGAACTCTAAGAAACACAAGTTTCAGCTTTGCGATGCCACAGGTGGTCAAGCTCCTGTGTAGGTTATACAGTTTGATGCTCGGAGCGCCAAAACTCAAAGCAACAGCATACTATGGCTTTTGCGCTGAAATAGTACGGAGGGAGACAGTCAAAAAAAGTTTGAAATGCTTATTTTGCGGTGATCTCTAACTTTCTCGTCGAAACGGCAAAATTCTGGCAGGGCTGGCCCTGTCGGGGTGATTTGGGCGGATCGCCCTGCAAATTTCACAGCCCAAAGCATGGTCTTGCTGAAGCGTTTGGTGCGCTTCAGACCGTTCCAAAACTCATCTTTGTGTTCAGCATGACTTAAGATTTTGCAACCCGATTGAGCCATGAGATTGAGCGATTCAATCGGGATGCCGAATTTTGCAAGCCGATTCATTGGCAAGAGTTTGCCTATGGATGTCCTAGCTGCAATGGGCTATTGGCTAAAAGCGTCGGATGTGCGTTATCCCCAGTAGCCTGTCGGCCCATTCGCAGGCAGATCCGCCAGCAGATCCCAAAGGTCGTTCTGGTGCTGGAGTTGCCACCATTCGGCATCTAGCAGGCTCAGTTCTTCTGCGTCGATCCAAGGATCAAACAGGGGCATAGATGCTTCTAACCCGATGGGTTCCTCGAACAGGGGTTCTGGCAGGGCGATTCCCGCACGGATCGCTTCACGAATCGCTACACAGGGCGCAGATGGCGGTTGCCATCGCAGAAGATCCTGGGTCGCTAGGGGCGCTAGGGGGGCGATCGCCCGGTCGAGGACTTCGGGTGGCGCGATTCCCGCAGGGATCGCTTCGCGATTCGCGGCGAGCGGCTGGGGCAGAGGGGCGATTTCCGCACGGATCACTTCGCGAATCGCCAGAGGATCAGCAAATTCCACTGGCGCGACGGGTGCCGCCATCACTGCTCCTGCCGAGTCTGCCCATTCTTCCAGACCCATCGCCGCAACCTCTGGCGGGGCAATCGTGGCGTAGACGGAGACCATCGCCTGCAAGAGATCCTGGGGTGCGGCCAGCCCAACCAGCATCGGCGGCGCGTCGATTTGCAGCGATTGGGCGATCGCCGCCTGGGGTGCATCTTGGGCGGCCAGCGCCGCTAACGTGTAAACCGCAACATGGGAAAGCGCCTTAGCCATGAGTCTCAGGGAGGGGGTGAGGAGAGAAACAGCAACCGGGTCGCCTGCCTACATCGTTGCCGCATTGCCTAAGCTGGTCTGCGCCAAAAGAATCCAAACGAGGGCAGCGTCCCTCACTTAATACATACGTGCCAACGGTGACGAATCAGGACAGGCAATCTGCTGACTGAGCAATTTTCTCAGGCGGTTGCGTGTCTTGATGTTTTGAGACTTCAGTAAACCTATTGCATCAATGCTTTTCTGGAAACGTGCATCGTTGGGCAGCACCGTCGCCCAACGATTCACGCAAGAGGTCTAGTGTGAAACCTCAGAGAGTGGGACGTGACGTTGAGATAGGTAATAGGGACGCTATTTCCCGTACCAAGCTTTGCGCCAGGCCTGCATTTGCTCAATTTCCTGCTTTTGGGAAGCGTAGATTTCTTCTGCCATCTGGCGGAGTTCAGGGCGATCGCTCTTTTCCAGCGCCTCCTGTGCCATCACCAATGCCCCTTCGTGATGCGGAATCATCGCCTCGATAAACCGCAGATCGAACTGGTCATCCGCCGCGCCAAGGTCGCCCGCCATCCTCATCGCGTCGCGCATTTCTGGGGTCATAGGCATCATGTGGTTCATGCTGTCGTGCCACATCACGGGCTGATCGCCTGCATTGGGATACCACGCCTTGCGCCAGGCCTGAAGCTGGCTGATTTCCTGTTCCTGGACACGGAGAATGGCTTCGGCGAGGGTGCGAATTTCAGGACGGCTGGACTTTTCCAGCGCTTCTTGCGCCATCAGCACTGCGCCTTCGTGGTGGGGGATCATGCCGTCGATAAACCGCAGGTCGAAGGAGTCGTCCTTGGGCCCCAAGCTCATGCTGCTGTGATCCATGCCGCCCATATTGTGACCCATTGTTGCGGGAGCGGTGGACTGGCTGTTCTGGTGGCCAGAGTCGTGGCTACAGGCAGCTAAGCCCAGGCTTCCAGCAAAAACGACCGCGAGGAGGGTCTTTTGGATATTTGCTTTGACGTTCGCTTTTTTGAGGTTCATCGGTCAATGTGAATCTAAAGTCTACAAGTTGAGATCAGAGACGTTATTCCACTCTAGATTCTCCAGTTTGCTGGAGAGTCAAGCCCGGTGTGGAAGGCGGGACGGAAACATGGGGTGGGCGATCGCTCAAATCCCACACCACACAGCTCTTGGTCCTCCCAGGAAGAGGACTTCGAGCGGTCAAACCTCATCTGGGTCAACGCCCATAGCCCGCAGTCGCTCCGCCAGTCTGTCTGCCCGCTGGCGTTCGGCTTCTGCCCGCTGGCGTTCGGCTTCTGCCCGCTGGCGTTCGGCTTCTGCCCGCTGGCGTTCGGCGTTTTGTCCCTCTGCTCCAGTCCAAATCACCTGCCCTTGAGCATCGCACCAGCGCAACCACAGTCCGCTTACTCCTTCAAATTCGCCCTCCCAGAGCGTCAACCCCAACCCCACCGCTTCTAACCAGATGGGCGGCTGCAAGAGGTGATATCGTCCCTCCCTCAAAGCCCAAGCTTGCAGCAGCGATCCATCCATCTCTTCTGGAGCCTGAAGCTGTTCCAGAGGATCAAACACAGCGTAGTAGGGCACCCCAATGCGGGCATAGAGGTCTTTCTTGCTCAGGGTTTTGCCCTTTTGCTGAGATTTACGGCTCAGCGCTAGCTCATCTCCTTCTCGGTTGGAGACAATTTCAATGCACACATCCGGCACTTTGCCAAACTCCCAGACAAAGTAGGAGCGGTTTTGCTTCTGGCTCCAATCTGTTGGCATTTCCAGCCCCAAGCTCAGCATCGCATCGGGAACAATCGGATCTTGCTTGAGGGCATAGAACACCCCCACATTGGCGGCGGCAATAAATGGG
This sequence comes from Thermoleptolyngbya sichuanensis A183, assembly GCF_013177315.1. Taxonomy (NCBI): domain Bacteria; kingdom Bacillati; phylum Cyanobacteriota; class Cyanophyceae; order Oculatellales; family Oculatellaceae; genus Thermoleptolyngbya; species Thermoleptolyngbya sichuanensis. The sequence continues at coordinate 1,310,150 of NZ_CP053661.1, forward strand.
ATTCCTGGTGACCAGGAGCTATACAGCGGTTCCACCAGGAGTCGTTGCTGTTTTTCGGATTGAAAATTGTCCACTGGTGTGTCGTCCTCGGTAACCAGATGGCTGATGTCCAGTTCCGTCACGATTGCGTCGTCGTTGAGCAGGTTGTGTGCCATAGGGATGATCCAACCCGATACTGCAATACCGTTTATTCTAGTCAAGCGAGTCTGGTCAAGCGAGTCTAGTCAAGTGAGTCGGAACTTCCTTCTGCTCACGTCCTTGAGCGACTGCTGATTCCTGGCAGTTTGCTAAACCCCGCTTTACCGGCGATCGCCCAGACTGAGATCGCACATTGAAGCCTTTCGCCGGGGCTGCCTGTAATTGGCGATCGCCAGCGTGTAGTCTTGAAACATAGCGGCTGGCCTGCTCCCAAATCCTCCTCCTTTCCCGGTCTGCCGTCTTCCATGCGCGGGAGCTTTCTACCATGATGCAGTCCGTCTTCAATCAGCCTGCCTACCTGCTTTGGCTGGTGGGAGGAATGTGTTGCCTTTTTTTGAATTTGCTGGTGTTTGAGCCAACCATCACAGCGCTGGGCATTGCGGCCATTATTACCTCAATCGCCGCCCTCAGCCTGCCCAGCGTCGGCCTTCAGATGATGCTGTGGGGCATTTTGTCGGTGGCGCTGGCGATTGTCATGCGCGGGCTAGTGCCCCAATCGTCCAAAGATCTGGCGGCTCCGAGCGAGGCACAGGTTTCTGTGACGATTCCACGCGGCGGGGTTGGGGAGGTGACCTATGAAGGCACGATTTGGTCAGCCCGCAGCCAGGTTTCGGACGTGGCGATCGCCGTTGGGCAGACGGTTCACGTCGTCGGTCGCCAGGGGAACACGCTAATCGTTCTCCCCGCAGGGTTTGTGCAAGATCGCCCAGTTTGAGGATTCGCCCAGTTTGAGGATTCATTGAGTATTAATTTGAATATTTGGGCGAACTCCCCCATCGTCCCACCGCCCCAATTCCCTGTCACCGCAAACCCTCCCCTAACCCGTGATTCGGATATAGCATAGAGTCAGTGCAATTATTCAAACCCTGATGGCCTCATCTCCTGCGGAAACTCCTGAGTTGCAAATTCGACCGCTGCTTCGCCGCGACCTGGAAGTCGTGGAGCGGTTGATGCTGGATGCACTAGAAACGGACACTGAGAGCAACCGTCTGGAGGTGACGCAGCGAGTGCAGCAGCTCCGACGCTGGTACGGGCTGCTCAAGGGGTTGAGTTTGTTCCCCAATCCGCTGCAACATCTGCTTTCAACCTACGTTGCTGAGCAAGACGATCAGGTGCGCGGGGTGATTCAGGTTTCACCGTTCAACCGCACACGCAGCACTTGGCGGATTGAGCAAATTGCGGTCGGGCAATATTCTCCCGGCGAATTCAGACAAACCTCGCTGATGGACGTGGGTTCCCAACTCCTGCGCTACTGCCTGCAAGCCATTTGGGAAGCCCGTACCTGGCTGATTGAAGTGGATGTCAACGACAACTCAGTGATTGGGCTATGTCGCAAAACAGGCTTTCAACCGCTGGCGCAGATGACCTACTGGGCGATCGCCCCTGATCTGTGGCAAGCCCTAGCCGAGCGACAGCCCGATTTGCCCAACCTGCTGCCTGTGGGCAACGCCGACGCAGGGCTGCTGTGCCAACTGGACACGGCCTCGATGCCGCCCCACGTCCGTCAAGTGTTCGATCGCCACATCACCGATTTCAAGACTGGTCTGCTGGGCAGCGTCACGGACGGGGTGGGAAGTTGGCTAACTCCGGTGCAGGTGGTTAGCGGCTACGTGTTCGAGCCGCAGCGCAAAGCAGCGATTGGCTATTTTCGGCTGCAACTTTGTAAAGACGGCAGCCACCCCCACGAAGCCAAGCTAACGGTTCACCCGGCCTACACTTGGCTCTATCCAGAGCTATTTTGCCAGATGGCGCAGGTGGTGCGGGGCTATCCGGAGCAGGCGCTCATTGTTGATTCGGCCGACTATCAGCCGGAGCGGGAAGACTTTTTGCAACAACTGGGTGCAGAGCAAACCCACCATACGCTGATGATGTCGCGCTCGGTGTGGCACAAGCTGCGGGAAGCCAAGCCGCTAGAGGGGCTGCAACTAACCGACGTGCTGCAAAATCTCCAGCCCGTGCGAAAGCCAGTGCCCAGTCGCTTCTCGCTGGAGTCGGGCAACGGCAACGGTAAGTCCGACACCAAGCCGCCGGGGCTGTCTAAAGATTCCAACTAAAGCTCCCAACTGAATCTCAACCAAGATTCGCACTGAATCTCAACCAGATCTCAACTAGCTCTCAACTCACTGATCTCAACTAAGTTTTACAGCATGACGCGGATCTCGGCGCTGGGGCTGGATGTGGGCAGGAAGCGCATCGGCGTAGCGGGCTGCGACGGCACGGGGCTGATTGCCACGGGTCTAGAGACGATCGAGCGGCGATCCTTTGCCGAAGATGTGGCGCGGCTGCGGAAGCTGGTCGAGGCGCGGCGGGCAACGGTGCTGGTGGTGGGAATGCCCTACAAGCTGGATGGCGAAGTGGGGGCGCAGGCGCGGCAGGTGCAGCGGTTTGCTGAGCGGCTGGGAGCGGCGCTGAATCTACCTGTGGAATATGTAGACGAGCGATTGACCTCCTATGCCGCTGAGGAATTAATCCATGCGGAGGGGCGATCGCCCTCCCACAACAAGGCGCTGATCGACCGCAAAGCCGCCGCCATTATCTTGCAACAGTGGCTAGACGGGCGATCGCCCACTCAGACCTAGCCTGCGACCCGATCCGAGGGGCTACAAATCCAAGACTCAGAATCCAAAATCCAAAACCCAAAACCCAAAATCCAAAGCTGCTCCTGTTTTCTATCCGCCGAAGAGTCCACCAGAATCCACCTTTTCATCAATTGCGGCGCAGCGATGCGGTAAAGTTTTCAGTAGCAATGCGCTTGTGAACTCTTGCTGGAGAAGTTTTTTAAGGATATTGGCATGGCAAAGGTCGGGAAAAATAATGATGACTTTGAGACAAACCAGGGCGATTTGGAAGAGGAGTTGCCTACCGTCAGCCTGACAGACGAGGCCGGGCGATCGCTCGTTTGTTATGTGGAGCATTCGGTTGAAGTAGACGGACAAGCCTACCTGCTGCTGCTGCCAGTCGATTCGCCGATTGAAATCTTTGCCTGGGAAGACGACGAAGACGAAGATGCAGAGACGCTTGTTGACCTGGCCGATACTCAGATTGAAGAGATTTTTGAAACCGCTCGGGCTGTGCTAGCAGAACAAGATTTGACCCTCAAGCGCACGGCCTATACGCTGACGGCGGTGGGCGACCTGCCCGATGTTTCCGAAGAAGACGTAATCACGATTGACGTGGGCGAAGAAGGCGGCCTGGTGGATTCTGAGCAGTTTCAGCGGCTGACCTCCTTCTATCACGAAGAGCAGGAATACGACGTTTGCACGCCCCTCGATCCGCTCATGTTCTTTGCCCGCGTCAACGCTAGCGGTGAACCTGAATTGCTCTCTCCAGAAGAGTTTCAAGCAATCCGCCCGCAGCTAGAAGAGCAGTTGTTTGACTCGTTTGAGTAATTTGGGGTGCGTAATCCTCGTGGGGCTGCCGCCGTTAGACTCGTAGACTCTCGCTAGACTAGGGTTTAGACTGCGTTCCGGTGCTTAATGTAGAAACCCGCAGGGCGATCGCCCCAACACTCTGGGTTCAGCAGCTCTGGGTTTGGAGAAAACAACAATGTCGGTCAAACAATTTTCTGGATGGTCTAAGGGGGTAATCCTGCTGGCGCTGGTGCTGGTGGCGCTGCTGCTGGGCGGCTGGCAGGGCTGGCGCTGGTGGCTGGGGGCGATCGCCCCGGCAACTCAGGCGACCCATAGTGGCAACCCTCCAGAAGACGCAGCCGTGCAGGTCGAAATTCCCGAAGGCAGCACCGCCCAGCAAATTGGCGAAACCCTAAAAGACAAAGGCATCATCCGTTCAACTGAGGCATGGAACCTGTGGACGCGCTGGCAAACGTTGCAAAACCGGCCGGGTAGCTTTCAGGCAGGAACCTACGCCCTCTCGCCCGCTGAGCCGTTGCCCGCGATTGCCGATCAGATCTGGCGGGGCGAAGTCGTGCAAAACAGCTTCACCATTCCCGAAGGCTGGACGATTCGCCAAATGGCGGAGTATTTCGAGGAGCAGGGCTACTTCCCCGCTGAGGAATTCATGGCCGCCACACAAGACATCCCACGCGATCGCTTTCCGTGGCTACCCGAAAATCTGCCCATGCTGGAGGGCTTTCTGTTTCCCGATACCTACCAGTTTGCGGGAGAGCTTACGCCTGAGTTGGCAATTGACCAAATGCTTCGCCGATTTGAGCAAGTCGCCCTGCCGATTTATGACGAAGGGCGATCGCCCTATAGCTTCATGGAATGGGTGACGCTGGCTAGCATTGTTGAAAAAGAAGCCGTCGTCCAGGACGAGCGTCCCACCATCGCCAGCGTGTTTGCGCGGCGGCTGCGCGAGGGTATTCCTCTGGCTGCGGACCCCACGGTAGAATATGGGCTGGGCATCCGGCAAACCGTTGAGCAGCCGCTGACCTACGCCCAGGTGCGCCAGCCCTCGCCCTACAACACCTACATCAACCCTGGCCTCACGCCAACGCCCATCGCCGCACCGGGTTTGGCCAGTCTGGAAGCCTCGCTGAATCCTGGCGATACGGAATATCTGTTTTTCATGGCGCGATACGACGGTACGCATATCTTTAGCCGGACGCTCGCCGAACACGAAGCCGCCAAGCGAGCAGTCGATGCGGAACTAACTCGGCAAAACTAACTTGGCAAAACTAATTCGGCAAAACTAACTCGGAAAAACTAAAGTTCCAACGTCACGGAAAATCATCCAACGGCACCAGATCTACCAGGTAGAATTTAGGCTGGGTTGTTAGCCAAGCAATCGCAATATCAATTCTCCTGAGCGGAGCGACGAGTGAAACTGCTAGAAGCTTTGCAACTGCTTGACTAGCCATCCCAAATCGCGAATCCAAAATTGAGAATCGGTATCGCGCCCCAATTCGCCCTTACGCAAAAACAATGTCCTGGGGAAAACTCTTACAACCTGACCTGGTGTTGGGCAGCAGCATCTTGGCGCTGACCCCAGCGTTATTGCAGCAATACAACCTGCGGGGGCTAGTGCTGGATGTGGACGAAACGCTGGTGCCGATTCGGGTGGCTCAAACCTCTGGAGAACTGCGCGAGTGGGTGGCGCAACTGCGTCCCACAACTGCGATCTGGCTGGTGAGCAACAATATCAGCAAATCGCGCATCAGCAGCATTGCCAACTCGCTTGATCTGCCCTACTTGCTGGGCGCAGGCAAACCCTCGCGGCGCAAACTGCGGCAGGCCGTGGAGGCAATGGGCATTCCAATTGAACAGGTGGCGATGGTGGGCGATCGCCTGTTTACCGATGTGCTAGCGGGCAATCGCCTGGGCATGTTCACCATCCTAGTGGAGCCAATGGCAGACCCCGCCGTAGAGATACGCCGCAGCCCCGTTCGCAACTTTGAAGTGTGGGTGTCGCAGGCCTTGGGGGCATCGCTCACGCCCCGGCAGTAGAACGGCGGTGTGGATTTTGGATTGGTGATTTTGGATTGCCGCCCCCTGGATTGACGATTTTGGATTGGCAAATCTAGCAGGCGGCAAATTTATTGCGAAATGTTGCGCTGTCGGGGTGATAGTGTTACATTACTTTACAGAGATTTCTGCAAAGCGATCGCACTGACGACTTCGGCTGTTCATTCAGGCAGTCTGCCAGTGACTTCGTTCTCCTAGCATCACATCTCTTTCCAACACAGCGAACCCGGCCAGCCTGCTTTAGGGCTGGCTATTTTTTGTTTTTTATGCACGTTTGACGGCTTATGTAGCAATTGTCGATGCTGCCAGTGCGATCGCCAGCAGCCCTGCAAACGCTCATCTGGCCAAAAATCGTAAATCCAAAGAAACTTTAGTTTGGACTAATGGTGAAGAGGAAGGCAGTCAATGAGAAGCACCGACTGCCGTAAGGTCAATGAAGTACAACCAACATTGACCCCATGATTTTCAACGAACTTCAGCAATTTCGCCAAACGTTGTATGCCAGCTTGGGAAACGCCAGAGATGCCCTGTTTGATCTGATGGATGCCGTGTTAGTGAGTGCGTGCATCGTGTCGTTTGTGAGGCTATCGCAGAGTCCTGTCTTTCGTCGCCAGTGGTCGAGCACCTATGAAGCGTTGCGCGATAGCCGCCTACCCCGATCAAAGGTGCTGAAGCTGTTGGTGCAGCAGATACCGACTCAGCAGCAACCGTTGTTGGCAGGTGATGCGAGTCGGTGGAACCGTCCTGCTGCCAGGCGTTTGAAAGACCGCACCTTATCAGGCAGAACAGGACATGCCCCGATAGCCGGACAAAACTACAGTACCTTAGCCTGGATTGCTGAAGACAGGGGCAGTTGGGCATTACCATTGCGGCATGAGCGCATCACCAGCTTTGAAACACCCGCCAGTAAAGCGGCATTCCAACTCAAACAAGTGACTCGGCAGTTAGCGGTGCGTCCGTTGGCGATCTACGACCGAGGGTACGGCAATGCCAGTTTTGTCAACCAAACGGCAGGGATTGAGGCAGACTTGCTGCTGCGGGTTACATCCAATCGATGTGTCTATGGCGCGCCCCCAGCGTATCGAGGGCGAGGCGCACCTGCCAAGCATGGACATAAGATGAAACTCAATGACCCTGACACTTGGAGTGTCCCGGTCGAAACCGTTGAAGTCGATGATCCCAACTGGGGACGAGTGCGGGTCAGTCGTTGGAGTGCATACCATTTCCGCAAATCCCCCAAACGGGCAATGGAAGTGTTGCGCGTGGAGGTGCTGGAGACACAGAGCAGCACGCGACGCTTGGCTCCTTTGTGGTTAGTTTGGCTGGGTGAGCAGATGCCTCCGTTAGAAACCCTGTGGTTGCACTACCTCCGTCGCTTTGCCATTGAACACTGGTATCGCTTTGCCAAGCAGAGGCTATATTGGACACATCCCCAGTTCAGTTCTGTATCGGCAACCGAACAGTGGAGCAGCCTGATGCCGTTGCTCAGTTGGCAGTTGTGGTTAGCGCGAAAGGACTGTACTGACCACCCCTTGCCCTGGCAGGCACCGCAAGAAACGTTGACTCCGGGTCGGGTCGCACAAGCGTTTGCAGGCATTTTGGCAGTGATTGGCACCCCTGCTCCTGCGCCTAAACCTCGTGGTAAATCGCCAGGACGAGGCAAGGGGCACAAGCCAACTCCTCGTCCCTGCTATCCGATGGTCAAAAAACGAGCCTCGAAACGCAAGACATCCGAACAATCCCTGAACAGTCCGGTTGCAACAGCAGCTTAACTGCGAGCAGGATTGTATCCAATTCCTTAAGTTCAACTGTTATGAACGGTTGAGCAGATTCTTTATGGCATCCTGTTGAGCATTATTGTGATGCCAGTTAGTCCAAACTAAAGAAGAAAACCCAAAATCGGCAATCCAAAATCGGATCACCAACCGTCAGGGCGATCGCCCCCCTGCCAGATTTCCAAATCTAGATCGTTCAGGTCGATCAGGGCGCTTTGAATGTTCTGGGCGGGGCCGCGCAGCTCTAGGTCAAACCAGCCGTCATCGCGGGCATTTGCCCCCAGCAGCGCCGCCAAAATATTCACCGTCAGCCCGTGCTTGGAAACTAGCCGGGAAATGACGGGTTCTTCGTGATATTGCTTGGGAATGCGGACGCGGATGCGGGTCTGGGTGGGGCGATCGCCTCCGTCGGCAAGGCTATCCCCATCAAAATGGGCGATCGAGGTCGTGGGTACAGTCATGGCTAAATCTCCTATAGTTCGATGAGGTCTGACGAGCAGCGGATTCAAAACCACAGAGCGAGACTGTTCAGCGCTATTCGGCAGCACAGGTGCTACTCCTCAACGTCTTTAATGCGCGTCTTGCGCTCCACAATTTCCTTTAACACCAGCGTGATCACGGCCAAAAACGCCAGCAAGACGGCTGCGGAATAGGCTTCAGGCGTTTTGTACTGCTTATAGGCCTCTTCCACATAGAGCGGCAGGGTTTGGGTTTTGCCGATGATATTCCCCGACACCACCGACACCGCGCCAAACTCGCCCATCGCCCGCGCATTGGTGAGGATCAAGCCATACAGCAAGCCCCAGCGGATATTAGGCAGCGTTACCCGCCAAAAGGTCTGCCAGTTGCTTGCGCCCAGGGTTTTCGCTGCCTCTTCCTGATCGGTGCCCGCTTCCTCCAGCACCGGAATCACCTCCCGCGCCACAAACGGCATCGTTACAAACATCGTCGCCAGCACCATCCCCGGTACGGCGAAGATAATCCGCAGATCGTTGGCTTGCAGCCACGGGCCAAACCAGCCGTTTCGCCCATACAGCAGCACAATCATCAGACCCGCCACCACAGGCGAGATGGCAAAGGGAATGTCGATGATGCTGAGCAGCAGCGTGCGGCCGGGAAACTGATGACGGGCGATCGCCCAGGCCGCGCAAAGTCCAAAAATTGTGTTGATGGGGAGGGCGATCGCCGCGATCAGCAGCGTCAGCTTCACCGCATTCAAAAACGGCTGCGACACTAGGTTGGAAAAGAACGGCCCCAGTCCATTGCGAAACGCCTGCACAAACACATTCAGCGCCGGAATAAACAAAATCAGCGTCAGATACAGCACCGCAATGCCGATCAGCACCCACTTCACCCACGCCCCCTGGCTGCGAGGGGCAACCCTGCGGCCCGATGAAGCGTCCGGCGTGTTAAACAGTTCCGCATCAGTCCGCATAGCGCCTCCCCCAGGCTTGCAGCAAATTGATCACCAGTAGCATCAGCAGTGAAATCAGCAGCAGCACCGTGCCAATCACCGTTGCTCCGGCATAGTCATACTGTTCTAGCCGCTGAAACACCAGCACGGGCGCAATCAAGTCCTGAAATGGCACGTTGCCCGCCACAATCACCGTCGAGCCGTATTCGCCTACTGCCCGCGAAAACCCCAGCGCCACCCCGGTCAAAATCGCTGGAATTAGCGGCGGCAGCAGCACCCGCCAGAAGGTCTGCCAGGACGACGCGCCCAAACACCAGGCCGCCTCTTCTACTTCCTTTTCCATTTCTTGCAGCACAGGCTGGAGCGTCCGCACCACAAACGGCAGCGAGATGAACACCATCGCCACAAACACGCCCAGACGTGTAAAGGCAATTTTGATGCCGAAGGGTTCAAAGAAGGAGCCGATCCAGCCGTTATTGCTATAGACCGTGGCCAGCGTCAGACCTGCCACTGAGGTCGGCAGGGCAAAAGGCAAGTCCACTGCCGCATCAATCATTCGCTTACCGGGAAATTCATAGCGCACAAACACCCAGGCAATAAGCGTGCCAAAGACGCCGTTGAGCAGGGCGGCGGCCAGGGACGTGCCAAAGGTGACGCTGTAGGTGGAAAGGGCGATATCAGTGGTAGCAATGCGCCAAAACTCTGCCGGGCCGACCGTGCTGGCGCTGAGCAGCATGGCAGTCACGGGCAAAAACAGCATGAATGATAGATAAACCCACGTGACGCGCCAGGGCCAGGACAAATGGGTGAGGCGATACCAAAAAGAGCGATCGCCCTTAACGGGTCTAGGATTTGTAGGAGAGGCAGTCATGATACAGCGTTGATTTAAGAAAAGCCGGAGATCCCAGGGGCAAACAGACGGTCAGTGGCAATTACACGGCGGGAGCAGCTTAAGCCAGTCGCGCAGCAAATGAATGTAATTAACTTTGCTAAAAGTGCCTGTATCACTCGAAAGAATCTCCGGCGCATACAGGCACCTGACAACGCTACACCTATTTGCCCAGCTTGGCCTGAATCTGGTCAAACACTGCTCCATCCGCGAAGAACTTGGCCTGAATATCGTCCCAGCCGCCAAAATCAGCTACGGTAAATAGATTATCGACTTTGCCAAACTGGTCAGCAAACTTCTCTGCAACTGCTGGATCAGATGGACGGAACCCGACCTTGGCAAACTCTTCCTGCGCCTCAGGCGTAAACAAGAACTGCGTAAAGGCTTCTGCCACTTCCCGCGTGCCGCGCTTATCGACAATGGCGTCTACAACGGTAACGGGATTGTCAATCGAAATGTTGGTTGTAGGCACTACGTAAGGCAGTTCTTCTCCCTTAATCTTGGCCAGCAGCACTTCGTTTTCGTAGTTAATCAGCACATCACCCTGGCCTTGGTTGAAGAAGATGTCGGTCGATTCGCGAGCATCCTTCGCCAAAATCGGCGTGTTTTGGAAGAGCTTGGTGGTCAACTCCAGCGCTTGCTCATCCGTACCGCCGTTCTGCGTTACGGAACCCCACGCGCCGAGGAAATTCCAGCGGGCACCGCCAGAAGTTTTGGGGTTGGCAGTCACAATTTGAATGCCGTCTTTGGCCAAGTCGCTCCAGTCCTGGATGTTTTTGGGGTTGCCTTCACGAGTCACTAGCACTGCGACCGATTTGTGAACAATAGAGTCATTGGGCAGCTCTTTTTCCCAGCCTTCGTTGATCAGACCAGCTTCTTCAATTTTCTGGATGTCGAGGGCGAGAGCGAGGGCAACCACGTCTGCTTCCAGACCGTCAATCACGGCGCGAGCTTGGGTTCCAGAGCCAGCATAGCTTTGGTTAATTACGAGATCTTGCCCCTTTTCCGCTTTCCATTTGGCGACGAATTGAGGAATGATGTTTTCGTAGGCAGCCTGGGTAACGGCGTAGCTGACCAGCGTGATCTCAACTTTTGCAGGGGCGGCGGCGGCGGGGGTGCTTTCCCCTGCGGCGGGGCTGCTGGCGGTGTCTGTGCTGCTGGGGGTGCAAGCGGCGATCGCCATGCTGAGGCTAAGTCCTGTTGCGGCTAGGGCCAGAAGTTTCTTGGGCGATCGCAGTTTAAAGTTTGCAACCATTAGGTTCTCCTTAGAAGTAATGACGGTCTTGTGAAGGGATGAATAGCGCCTTGGCAATTAATCCACGGTTCATCGCTCGGGATACTGACTTATCCTTATGAAAAGTCATCATACAACAGAATCCAAGTTTTAATCTACGGTTTTCCAGTCAAGATACGAGGTTTTTCGGAAGCCTGGAAATCTAACGGAGGCTGCCTAAAAAACACAAAACCAGCAGTTGAATGGCCGTCTGGCCGCTGCTGGTTTCGCGCTGGATTCGTCGATTTTTTGATTGGGAAATGAGTTTGCTAGAAAGTTTGGCTTACTTGCCAAAGCCGCGGCCGCGAGCAACCGTCGGCAGGCAGACACAGGCTTTGATCTGCTCTAGCAGCGTTTCGCGATCCAGACCTTGCCCAATCAGCACGATCTGGTTTTTGGGTGTGCCTTTCCACTCGCTGTCGTCGAGGGTAAAGCGCTTGCCGCTGAGGTGGAAGATATGGCGCTTGGGGCTTTCGTCAAACCAGAGGATGCCCTTGGCGCGGAAGACGTTGGCGGGCATTTGGTTGTCGAGGAAATGTTGGAACCGCTTGATGGCGAAAGGGCGATCGCTCTGGAAAGACACCGAGGTAAATCCATCAACCTCCAGATGATTGGAATGGTGGTGATGATGGTCATGATCATGATCGTGGACACAGTGGCCGTGATCATGGTCGCAAGCGGAATGGTCGTGATCATGCCCGTGATCGGAATGCGCGTGATCATGATGATCGTGATGATGCGTGTGGTCATGCGCGTGATCATGACTGGAGGCGTGGGAATGCTCGTCATTCTCCGGCTTGAAATATTGGGACGACTCGAACAGGCCCACGCTAAGGATCAGCGGCAGCGGCACCTGCGAATTGGTCGTCCGGAGAATCCGTGCGCCTTCCTTGACATCACGAATTTTAATCTCTAGTGCGTCCAAATCGGCTTCGTCCACTAGATCACATTTGTTGAGCAAGATGATATCGCCGTAGGCAATTTGGTTATGGGCGGCATCGCTGTTGAACAGATCCAGGCTGTAGTTGGCCGCGTCTACCACGGTCACAATCGAGTCGAGGCGGGTCAGGTCGCGCAGTTCTGTTCCCAAAAAGGTGAGGGCGACGGGCAGCGGGTCAGCCAGTCCAGTGGTTTCCACGACTAGATAGTCTACTTTTTCGGGGCGTTCCAGGATTTTATAAACGGCTTCTAGCAGGTCGTTGTTAATCGTGCAGCAGATGCAGCCGTTGCTCAGTTCCACCATGCTGTCGTCACCGTCGGTGGCAACAATCAGCTCGTTGTCGATGCCAATTTCGCCAAATTCGTTGACCAGCACGGCGGTTTTTAGCCCCTGCTGATTGGTCAGAATGTGGTTCAGGAGGGTGGTTTTGCCGCTACCCAAAAAGCCCGTGATGATAGTGACTGGAAGACCCTGCTTGGTGTCGTCCATGTGGGCGATCGCTTGCGGCGTGTCAACAGTTTGCATAGCGTGATGGGGAGAGGGGGAACGAGGATGGGTCAGAAATGGAGAAATGTCGCTCGAAAAATGTCGCTCGAAAGGAATATCGCTCTAACCCTAGAGCCTGCCGTATGCTGCTAGATTGAGCAGGGTCTCAGCGAGAGACAATTTCCCGTCTCACATATTCCAATTGTGGAAGCTGTTGCGCGGTGTTTTAGGGCGCATTGCAAACTATATTATTGCCGATTTCTCCACAATTCGACTGCGCCATGGATAGGGAGGGTGGGACTGCCGTGAATCGGGACGATCAGCCAATGCAGACGCTGTGGTCGCAGTTGAACAATGCTAAGCTGCTGCGCTATTTGCTGCTGCTGTTGCTGGGTTGGGCGATCGCCCAGGTGCTTGCCTATTTTTCCTCGGTAATTGTCATCTTCACCTTTGCGGCAATCCTGGCATTTTTGCTTAGCTATCCCATGCGGTGGCTCCAGCGCTGGCTGCCTCGTCCAGCGGCAGCGGTGGCCGTGTTTTTGCTGAGTCTCTTGCTGCTGGCGGGGTTTGTGTTTACGATTGGCTCGGCCATGCTGTCGCAGGGGCAGGCGCTTCTGGCTCAGGCTCCCGGCATTGCGGCAGTGCTGCTGAACTCGTTGGAGCAGGTGGAAGAGTTTTTGCAGCGGTTCAATCTCCAGGCAGATTTTTCAGCCCTGGAGAATTTGCTGCAATCCCAAACAATCGAGGCAGCGAAAACGTCCCTCATTGGGCTGCAAGTGCTGCTGCAACGATTGCTGGATTTGTTGCTGATTGGCATTGTCAGCTTTTTTATGCTGCTGGATGGCGATCGCCTCTGGCGCTGGATTGTGTGTCGGTTTCCGGCCTCGCTCCAGCCCCGCCTGACGGATGCCGTGCAGCAAAACCTGCTGGGCTTTTTTTGGGGACGGTTTTTGCTGTCGCTGTTTTTTGCGCTGTCGTGTCTGGTGATTTTTCTGCTAGTGAATGCGCCCTATGCGCTGCTGCTGGCGGCGATCGCCGGCTTTTTTGACCTGATCCCCGGCATCGGCGCAACCCTGGGCATTAGCCTCATCTGCCTCATCCTTTTGCCCCAAGGCATCTGGCTCAGCCTGCTGATCCTAGTCTGCTGCGTGCTGCTGCAACAGGTGGAGGAAAATGTGCTGATGCCCAAAATCATGCAGGGGTCGATCAATATGAACCCGGTGGTGATGTTTCTGGCACTGCTGGTGGGGGTGCGAGTGGCGGGGCTGTTGGGGCTATTTCTGGCGATTCCGGTGGCGGGCGTGCTGATCAGCCTGTTCGACGTGGAGGCTCTGCGGGCCAAGCACTAGAGAACTCTGAACAACTAAGCAGGCACTTCCACGCGCTCTGTACCCGCCAGTCCGAAGGCCGCGTGAACGGCTTGCAGAGCGCGGATGCCATCTTCTTCTGGCACTACGCAGCTAATCTTGATCTCCGATGTGGCGATCATCTGGATGTTGATCTGCTCCTGAGCCAGTGCCTCAAACATGCGAGCCGCGATGCCGGGGCGGCCGACCATGCCCATACCAACGATGCTAACTTTGGCGATCGCCTGATTCACCACTATCTCCCCACAGCCCAAGTCGGGGGCGGCTGCTTCTAGGGCCGCTTTGGCTGCATCTACGTCGCCCTTCGCCACAGTAAAGGCGATATCCCGCGTCACCATGCCGTTGACCAGGCGGCAGCGCTGGGACTGAATGATCATATCTACGCTGATGTTGTGATCGGCCAGCAGGCGAAACAGACGAGCGGCCATGCCGGGGCGATCGGGCACATGGCGGATGGCAAGCTGGGCCTGGTTGCGGTCGAGGGCGGCCCCGCGCACGGGCGGCGCATCGGCATAGGCGAGGGATTTTTGGGCCTGGTTGACGGGCGAAGAGGTGACCTCGAAGGCGCTGCACAGGGCGGCCAGAGCGCGATCGCAGTCTTCGGCACGAATGGCGCAGCTCACCTGCACCTCGGAGGTGGAAATCATTTCAATATTCACACCCGCCGTCGCCAGCGTTTCAAACATCTGTGCTGCCACGCCGGGGCGACCGATCATGCCTGCGCCAGAGATGCTGACCTTGGCCATGTCCCGTTCCACCATCACTTCTGCTTCGCCGGAGGTGGGCGATGGGTCGTAGCGCAGGGCCGGGGCGATCGCCGCTGCAACGGCCTCTGCCCGATTTAGCGAGTTGCGGGTGACGGTGAAGGCAATGTCGTTGCTGTTGCCCTCGTGGATGGACTGGATAATCAAGTCTACATCCAGCGCTTGGGAGGCGATTTCGCCAAACAAACGAGCAGCAATGCCGGGGCGATCGGGCACGCGCAAGAGGGCGACCTTGGCCTGATCCGTGTCAAACTCGACCGCATCAACGGGATGGGCGATTTCTAACCCATCGAGCGATCGCGGCTGGGGCAGAGGCGACATCACGCGAGTACCCGGATCATCCGTCCAGCTAGAGCGCACCACCAGCATCACGCCGTAGTTGCGAGCAATCTCCACCGAGCGGGGATGCAGCACCTTTGCGCCCAGGCTGGCCAGTTCCAGCATTTCGTCGCTGGTGATTTCGTCCATTAACTGGGCATCGGGTACAAGCCGTGGGTCAGCAGTCAAAATCCCTGGCACGTCGGTATAAATTTCACAGGCATCGGCCCGCAGCGCTGCCGCTAGGGCCACGGCCGAAGTGTCGGAGCCGCCGCGCCCCAGCGTGGTGATTTCCAAATCTACCGAATCAGTGATGCCCTGAAAACCCGCTACGACGACGACCTCGCCCTTTTGCAAATGCCGCTCTAGGCGATCGGTTTCGATTCGCAAAATGCGGGCGCGGGAGTGAATCGACTCGGTAACGATGCCGACCTGTGCGCCTGTGAGGGAGATGGCAGGTTGGCCGAGTTCCTGAAGCGCCATGCTCAGGAGGGCGATGGATACTTGTTCACCTGTGGATAGCAGCATGTCCATTTCGCGGCGGTTGGGGTTGCTGGAGATTTCCGATGCCAGCTTGACCAGTCCGTCGGTGGTTTTGCCCATTGCAGACACCACTACTGCGACCGAGTTCCCCGCTTGGACAGTCTGCATGACGCGCTGGGCGACTGCCTGAATCCGCTCAACCGTGCCGACCGATGTCCCGCCGTATTTCTGAACAATTAACGCCATAGCCCTCGCTGCACCGCCCGCTTCGTGATCTCCGGCGCGGATGAAGCTGATCGTCCAGAAATCACAAATGGCGCAAAATCATTTACCCCATCAAGGTATCAGACCAGAGGGACAACGGGTAAGGGGAAACTGGGATTGAGGGGCGGGCTTGTTATCAAACTTTGGAATTTCTCTCAGGAATAGCGCTGGTTTTGCGGGGGTTCTGAGTTCCGAGCCAACAGCCTTGGGGGATTAGGCTGGTTTTGCGGGGTTCTGAGTTCCGAGCTAACAGCCTTGGGGGATTAGGCTGGTTTTGCGGGGGTTCTGAGTTCCGAGCCAACAGCCTTGGGGGATATCTCCCAAACCCCCTTTTGCAGGGGACGAAGCGTCCCCCACACCCCCTCCTAAGGACGTTTTGGTGAGTCCGAAGGCCGCTTCGCATGGCATGGGCTTCAGTTGGCGATTGCGTTGAGCGACGGTGCGGAAAGATCCTCTTGGCGCTGCTAGTTAACGCTATGTACAACTTTGCCGATCCCCCTTCACCTTTTTTGGTATGCCGAGAGCGTTGAGCTCTCTCCCAGTCTGGTAGAGGGACTTCAAGCCTCTCCTCCTCCCCTTCTACCAGTTCGGGAGAAGGGGTTGGGGGATGGGGGCAGATTGTAAAGTTACACATCCCGTCTAGTTAGGGAACGGGAATGCTGGCAGCTTGGTCGAGGAGCCACCAGAGTTCGCCTGCGGGCTGAATCAGGCGGGCGGGGTAGGTGTCTGCATCGCCTTCGGGGGCGAAGATTTGGGTCAGGGCGGGGCGCTTGTTGGCTCCGGCGACGAGGAAGATGACGCAGCGAGCGTGGTTGATCAGCGGCGCGGTGAAGGTGATGCGGGGCTGGTCGTCTTTGTTGCCGACGGTGATCAGGCGATCGCCCACGGTCAGCGCCTTCGTGTGGGGAAATAGGGAGGCGGTGTGCCCATCGTCGCCAATGCCCAGCAGCACCACGTCCAGCGATGGAAAGTCCCCAGGTGCAAGCTGAAAGACCTGCTGCAAATGCTGCTCATACAAATCAGCCGCAACTGTCGGGTCGGCAGGGGTCGTGTCCATTGGATGGATATTGGCAGCGGGAATAGGCACATGGTCGAGCCACGCGCGGCGGGCCATGCCTTCGTTGCTGTCGGGATGATCGGGCGGGACGTAGCGCTCGTCACCCCAAAAGACCTGGATTTTGTCCCAGGGAAGGGGCTGCTGGGCGATCGCCTCGTATAGCGGCTTGGGCGTGCTGCCTCCCGACAGCGCAATCGAGAAGGTTCCCCGCTGGGCGATCGCCGCTTCGGCCCGCTCCAAAATTAGCGCCAGCGCCCGATTCACAATGCCTGCCACATCCGGCAATACTTCAACCTGTCGAGTCATGCGTTCCCTCGCTTACACCACAATGTCACCACTCCGACAAGCGTATCGGTACAAGCTGAAAAGCACGATAGAACCGCTATTTTTTTTAGACTTGCATCCTGTTTGGTGTTTAATTGACCGATGGGCACCTGTGCAAAAGCATCTCATTTTTCCCAAGGCTTCGCTTTCCCAAGCTTTGACAAAGCTCGCTCCTCAAGCGCGATCGCGCTCGTCCAACGCCGTCTCTGTAAATAACTGCAAATAACTGCCGTTTCCAACGGGTCGCTGTCTCTGAGCAACGCAATCAACCTTGTCTCTGAAAGTCGCTGAATATCGCTATCCCTAAAGATTCCGAGAATGACCAGTCTGAGAATGGCAAACGCGAAATTGCAACGGCTGATTTACCTGTGTCTTGTATGAACCGACCTGTATGAACCGACCCGTAAAATTCACCTGTGAGACTCACCTGTAAAACCGACCAATGAAACCGACCTGTGAACCCTCACGATAGGCTGATGCGGGCAGGTTGGTTTTTGTTCACCCCTAATCTTGTGAATCCCAACAAATCGAAATTACCGTTATGACATCGATTAAACCTGCTGGCCGCATTACTGCTCCACTGGCTTCCCGCATTCTGAAAACAGTCGGAATCATCATCACGCTCTCTGCGCTGATTGACTTCTTTATTCTGCCGATTCCCTATCGACTGCTCGATCGCCAATGGCAGCTTGCCTTTACGACCCAGTTTGTCGATCGGGGCATCGTGCCGTTGGTGGGGCTGGCGCTGCTGTTTGCAGGGTACTGGATTGACCATGCCACCGGGGCGATCGAGGAGCGACGATCAGGGCGGAATCGGGATCTGCGATTTTGGGCGCTGCTGTTGGCCAGCCTGCTGGGGCTGATCTATGTGCTGCTGTTCCCGCTGCATCTCAACAATCTGCGGCTCAACAATGCAGCCGCCCAAGAGCAGATCAACCAGGAAGCCGAGCAGGCCGAAGGACGACTCGATCAAAGTCTGGCGACGGCATTACAGCAGCAGCGGGCCCAGATTGCTCAACTGCTCAATGCTAGCGACGAGCAAATCAATCAGGCGGTGCAGGCAAACCAGATCAACCAGGAGCAGGCAAATCAAATTCGGGAGTTTAAGCAAAATCCAGAGCGGCTGGAGCCGTTTTTGCAGGAGCGGGTGCAGGAACTCCGCTCGCGGGGACAGACTGAAATCCGCACTCGCAAGGAAGATGCCCAGGCGACGGCTCGCACCGAATCCATCAAGTCGGGTCTGCGAATTGGGCTGGGTAGTTTGGTGCTGGCAGTAGGCTACATCATTATTGGCTGGACAGGGCTAAAATCGCTGGATTAGCGGTTTGGCAGCAAAGCGTCTCGATGTTTTCGATTTATATCCTCACCTACAACGAAGAGATCGACATCGCGGACTGCCTGGAGTCGGCGCTGCTGTCGGACGACGTGGTGGTGGTGGATTCCTGTAGTGGCGATCGCACGCTGGAAATCGCCGCCCAGTTTGCCGAGCGCCATCCGGTTCGGATTGTCCAGCACGCCTTCGAGAGCCACGGCAAGCAGCGCACCTGGATGCTGGAGTCCATTCCGCCCAAGCACCCCTGGATTTATATCCTAGAGGCGGACGAGCGGATGACTCCGGCGCTGTTTCAAGAGTGCTGCCGTGTGATCCAGTCTGAGGAGCGGGTGGGCTACTATGTCGCCGAGCGGGTGATGTTTATGAACCGCTGGATTCGTCGCAGCACGCAGTATCCCCGCTATCAGCTCCGGCTGCTGCGCCACGGCAAGGTCTGGTTTGAGGACTACGGTCACGCCGAGCGTGAGGTCTGCAACGGGCCCACCGGCTTTTTGCAGGAAACCTATCCGCATTACACTTGTAGCAAGGGTTTTAGCCGCTGGATCGACAAGCACAATCGCTATTCCTCCGATGAAGCGGCGGAAACCCTGCGGCAGTTACAGCAGGGAACCGTGAACTGGCGATCGCTCTTTTGGGGAGCTTCGGAGGTGGAGCGTCGCCGCGCCCTAAAAGACCTATCCCACCGCCTGCCCGGTCGGCCGCTGCTGCGGTTTCTCTACATGTACTTTGGGCTAGGGGGATGGCGGGATGGCGGGCCGGGGTTTACCTGGTGCGTTCTGCAAGCCTTTTACGAATACCTGATTTTGCTCAAGGTCTGGGAGTTGCAGCAGGCGACGACCCACCCGCAGGTTGCCTCTCCACCAGTAGAGTCGGGATTCGCCAAATCTGGCCTGGATACGACCGTGCAACAGGCAGAGGCCGCTGAGTCGGGCGATCGCCCTTCGCCAACCGCATAAGCTGAAAACATTCTCAAAAGCATCTCCTGAGAAGCGGAGAATGTATCCCCGAAACTTGAAATAATTCTTTACAAACCGTACAAATAAAGTAACGTGCTAGCTGAGAACGGCAGTCCTCGCATAACAGGCTTCTCTAAAGCAGCACTGATAACCCTGCCTTAACCTGCTAGATTGTAGATTCAGATACTTTTTTACAAACGCTTTTTACGGCCGCTTCCTACAACTGCTTTTCACAGCCGCTTTTTCACTCGCTTTGTTCACCTTCGGCTTATCTATCTCGGTTTGTTTATCCTCGGCTTGTTTATTAGGGAGATACTGGGTTGTCCGTTCTTCAACGCTTCAAGCAGGATTTGAAAAACGACCTGATCGCAGGTCTGCTGGTGGTGATTCCGCTGGCTACGACGATCTGGCTGTCGTTTACGATCGCAAGCTGGGCGATCGCCTTTTTGACGCGCATCCCCAAGCAGATCAACCCGTTTAACGATTTTCCGCCGATTTTGGGTGATTTTCTCAACCTGGTAGTTGGCTTCACCGTGCCGCTGGCGCTAATCCTGCTCATTGGGCTGATGGCTCGCAACATCGCCGGACGCTGGCTGCTGGATGTGGGAGAGCGTCTGCTGCAAGCCATTCCGCTGGCAGGATCGGTCTACAAAACCCTGAAGCAACTGCTGGAAACGCTGCTGCGCGACACAAACGACCGTTTTCGGCGAGTCGTGCTGGTGGAATATCCCCGACGCGGCGTGTGGGCGATCGCCTTCGTCACCAGTGCATTCACCGCCGATATCGCCGGCCCCTTGTCGGGCAAGATGCTGAGCCTGTTTATTCCCACTACCCCCAACCCCACGACGGGCTGGTATGCCGTCGTACCCGAAACCGAAGTCATCAACCTGGCAATGTCGGTAGAAGATGCGTTTAAGGTGGTTGTCTCTGGCGGCATTGTCGGCCCCAACCTGGCCAGTGCGCTGCCCGCAGGCGGACTGCCGCCCGGAAACCCGCCTGCGGGAACCCTTGCGACGGGCGGGCTGAACCCTGCTAACGTAGGAACGAGCAGCTATGGCGATCGCCCTGCGACGGCCAAGGACACCCGTCCCCTCGATCTGGTTTTGGATGAACCACTGATGGAGTCGCCGTTTGAAAACGCCTCCCCCGAAGCCAAGCGTCAGTCCGTGCCGCTGCCATCTGACCCAGTTTGAGCGTTTCCGCCAGCCTGCCCTCTGTTTCCACTTGAATTTTTTAAGGATTGAGAACCCGACATGCAAGCTCGACGCATTGCGCGAGAACTGGCGTTGCTGAGCGTGAGCCAGCTTCCATCCAAGCCCGAAAAACTGGAGGCTCAACAGCTTCAGTCCGTCGCCCTAGCCGCCGTGCGGACGCTGACGGGCGAAGCTCACGACATGCTGGAAACCGCCGCCGCCGAGGTGGAGCGGGGGAGCGATCGCCTATTGGCCAGTGAAACCAAAGCCCAGGATCTCGACAGCGCCCGCGTTATGGTGAAAGAAGCGCTGGAACTGGCTCAAGCAGCCATCAACCGGATTGGCACCGCCGTCGAACTGCCGGAAATACTGCAACTCGCCAATCATCAGGAAGTGCGCGACTACACTCTGGCGCTGCTGCAAACCGTCAGCATCCGCCGCGCCGAAATCGATCAGATTATTTCCGCCGCAATGGTAGACTGGCAGCTTCATCGGCTTCCCCAGATCGACCGCGATATTCTGCGGCTGGCTGTGGCGGAGTTTCAATACATGGGCATTCCTGACAAAGTGGCGATTAACGAAGCCGTTGAGCTAGCCAAACGCTATAGCGACGACGATGGGCATCGCTTTATCAACGGCGTGCTGCGGCGGGTGGTCGAGAAGCCCGAAGACAGGCCCGAAGACAGGCCCGAAGATAAGCTCGAAAAAGCCTGAAGACCCCTTAGATGACCCGCAGCCCAAGCGTTCTAATTCTAAACCAAGGCTTTATCAGACTTTCCCCGGCCGCCGTTCCGATGGGCCGCACTTCCAGCCTTGCCCTGTTCCGGGTTGGCGGAAATCTCTTCACTAGGAAAAACGCAAGCACTATAAGCTAGCTTATAGATGAAGCGGAAATCTGGATGCAGCGGCTCCAGGCGCTCTTGGGCGTTTGCTCCTGATCCAGAGCAATGTCCCTAACCCCTGACCCTCCCTATGTCGTCGTTTAATTGGTTCAACCGTCAATACGAAAACCAGCCCGCTGAGGCAGAGCCAGATCCACAGAAAGGCGCTGCCCCAGCGCCAAAGTCGAAAGCGCCTGCCGATGCTGCTGCGGGTGAAGCGGCGATCGCCCAAGACTATCTCGCCTGGGCAAAGTCTGCCTACAAAAATATTCAAAAGCGCCAGCAGGAAACCGCTGAGTCCACCACGCCCGAAACCGTTACAGAACTCGCTACGACGGACGAAGCCGCGTCAGGGGCGATCGCCGATTCATCTGCGGCTGAAAAAACCGCATCGAACCCCTCTGAAGCAGTAGCGCCCAGCGAACTATCAACGGCTGCCGCGCCAGAAACCGCGCCAGAAACTGCACCAGAAACTGCGCCAGAGACGGCTGCGGCTCCGCTCCCCTTTTGGGCCCAGGCCGAGGCCGAGCGGCAGGCCCGCCTGGAGCAACTCAAAGCAGAAGCGGCCCAAGAAGCAGCAGCGGAAGCTGAAAAACTGGCTACTGAATCAGCCAGCCCAACGGACTCCGCCCCAGAACCGGATCTTCCCCTGGATGAGAGCTTCCTTTGGTCGGCGCAGGTGCTAGCCTCCCAGGGCCGCCGGGCCGACCAAGTAGATCTGGAGGAAATTACCTGGCTCAAGCGCCTGCGCCAGGGACTCGACAAGACGCGACGCAGCCTGGTGAACCAACTGCGGGCGATCGTCGGTCAGGGGCCGCTCAACCAAGATGCGGTGATGGAGATCGAGTCGCTGCTGCTCCAGGCAGACGTGGGCGTGGAGGCGACGGATCGGATCATCGAGCGCTTGCAGGACAAACTGCGCCAGGAATCTCTGCCCCCCGAAGCGGCGATCGCCTATCTTAAAGAAATCCTGCGAGACATGCTCGACAACCCCGGCGGCAAGCCTGTTAGTCCCACCTTTGCTCCCGAAAAGGACACCCTCAACATCTGGCTGATGACGGGGGTTAATGGCGCGGGCAAAACCACGACCATCGGTAAAATTGCCCACATCGCCCAAAAATCGGGCTACAAAACCCTGATTGGCGCAGCCGACACCTTCCGAGCCGCTGCCGTGCAGCAGGTGAAAGTGTGGGGCGATCGCAGCAACGTAGAAGTCATCGCCAACCCTGGCAAAAACACCGACCCCGCCGCCGTCGTATTCGACGCAATCACAGCGGCCCAGGCGCGGGGAACCGAACTGCTGCTCATCGACACGGCAGGCCGGCTGCAAAACAAGAAAAACCTAATGGATGAACTCGCCAAAGTTCGCCGCATCATCGACAAAAAAGCACCAGATGCCCGTATCGAGTCGCTGCTGGTGTTAGACTCCACTCTGGGGCAAAATGGCTTGCGCCAAGCTGAGGTGTTCTCCGAAGCCGCCCAGCTAAGCGGAGTTGTGCTAACCAAGCTAGATGGCACAGCCAAAGGCGGCATCGCGCTGGCCGTCGTGCAGCAGTTGGGGTTGCCCATCCGCTTCATCGGCGCAGGGGAAGGAATTGAAGATTTGCGCCCCTTCTCTAGCTATGAGTTTGTGGAAGCGCTGTTGAGCGGCTAGGCTGGACTGTATGCTCTGGACGGTATGCTTTGGCCTCATGCTTTAGCCTCGGCTATGGGCTAGTCTAATCTCCCCCCAATCCTGACTCATGCCCCCTCAACCCTCAACCTCCGAGGAAGCGCACCTGCTGGCCCGCATCGCCCAGCAGGATCAATCTGCCCTATCCCTCCTGTACGACCGCTATGCGCGAGTGCTGTATTCCCTGGCATTTCGGATTTTGGGGTCGGTCGAAGAGGCAGAAGAAATTGTGCTGGACGTGTTTAGCCAGGTGTGGAAGCTGGCAGGGCGCTATGATCCCCAGCGTGGACGGGTAGACGCATGGCTATTCATGCTCACCCGCAGCCGCTCGCTCGACCGACTGCGATCGCTCCAGCGCGTCAGCAAAGCTGTCGAGTCTTCTACCGAAGCCGCAAAAACAGTCCCCCAAGCACAGATCTCAGATCCGACAGAAGACGTATTAATAAATGAACGGCGCGATCGCCTGTTGGCAGCAATGCAGCGACTGCCCGTAGAACAGCGCGAGGTGCTTGAGCTAGCTTACTACGAAGGATTGACCCATGTAGAAATCGCAACCAAGACCGGAAAATCTCTGGGAACGGTGAAAACGCGCATCCGTCTGGGTTTGAACAAACTCCGACAGGTGCTTGATGCACTCGACTTGTTAGATTGAGGACTTGTTAGAGTAAGGAGTCTTTTGGGCCCCCCGAAACTCGGAAGAACGCTGAAAAGATTGGACGCTGCATACATTAGAGCTAATTTATGAAGCAAATCTTAAGAAGCCTGAAACTCTTGGCATGTGTGGCTTTGAGGTCATGCTTGCCCAGGAAAAGCGGTTTCTCGGAAATCCTTGATTAACAAGGCTTTCAGGCTCCTTTACAAATTAGCTCTAAGGAGCCTTTTGGTCCCCCCGAAACTCGGAAGAACGCTGAAAAGATTGGACGCTGCATACATTAGATAGATGCTGCATACACTTACACTTGCATACACTATAGAGTGCGGATGCAACACAAGTAGATAGAAACACAGAATCCAAAAAGCAGAACCCAAAAATATGATGATGCAACTATCGTGCAGCTATTTCACAGCCATAGCGCAACGGCAATGCTGCTGAACGGTGCTATTAGCCCAACACGGCTTGCACTAGTCAACAGGGTCGCAGCATAGCAGCATAGCCGTCCTACGTTGTGAGGTGGTATTCCGGCCCGACATGGCTTGCACCTGCAACAAGCGGCGACAGATGCATCATAGCCAGCAGCGCAGCTATAGGCATCAGCACGAAGCATAGACGCAGAGCATAGATGCAAAGCGCAGAGATCCAAAGATATTGAGATGTATTGAGATAAACATGGGTCAGTATAGAAAAACGCTTGGTCAATCGTTTAGCACCGTCAGAACGCTTACCAAATCCACAAGCTAGGATGAAGAAATAATGACAGCAGTAACTATGGATCACGCCCCCTGCTTGTGTGACTTGGCTGCACTGTACGCCCTTGGGCTGCTAGACGATGCAGGGCTTCAGCAGATTAACGACTATCTAGAGGAATGTCCAGAATTGGCCACTGAAATGGCCGAACTGGAAGAAACCGTGGCTATGCTGCCCTATAGTTTGGAGTTGGTGTCGCCTGCTGCCGATCTGAAGGATCGACTGTTTCAGCGGATTTATCAAGACACGGTTCAGCCCGCTGGCTCAGTCCCGTCCGAATCCGCCTCTCCGCCGGTCGCAGAACCGCTCGCCTCCTTTTCATTCCGCCAGGTACGCGAGGCTGTTGCTGCCGCACGGGTATTGATGCGCCAGTTTTCTAGCGGCAACCGACTGACCGTGCGCGGTCGCGACCTTGACTGGCAGCCCTATCGGGTTCCTGGTGTTTCCGTCGCTCCGCTCTACGTAGATCTGGCAAAGCGAGAAGTAACCGCGCTGCTCAAGGCGGAGCCGGGTGCAGTCTATCCGATTCATCGTCATGCGGCTCCCGAAGAGATTTACATGCTCGATGGTGATCTGAGAATTGACGGTGAGGTGTATGGCGCAGGGGACTACATTCGCTCTCGCCAGGGAACGGTGCATGAGCCATCTGAAACGGTGGGCGGCTGCATGTTCTTGGTGCGAACTTCGCTAGACGATGAGTATTTTCAGCTTCAAGCGCACTAGGTGATTAATTAGGTGATTAATATTCAAGCACGGTTAATATTCGAGCACGAGCGCTAATCCTGCTAACCCCAACTCCTGCTGCATCCTCTGTGTCCCAGTTTCAGCGGCTTACCATTGCGCCTGACCAGATCAGTGGGTCGTATATCCGACTGACACCAGAGCAGCAGCACTACTTGTGGCGAGTGTTGCGGCTTCAGGCGGGCGATCGCCTATTGGCAATGGATGGTCTGGGGCAGTGCTGGCTGGTTGCCGTCGAGCCGCCCGACCAGATGCAAATTCTAGAGGAACAGATCCCAATTGCACCCACAGAACTGCCGCGCCCTGTTGTGCTGCTGATTGCCATGCCCAAGGGGCAGGGCATGGACGACATTGTTCGCCAGGCAACGGAACTGGGCGCAGCGCAGATTATGCCGATTTTGAGCGATCGCACGCTACTCAACCCCAGTCCCCAAAAGCTCGATCGCTGGCGGCGCATTGCCCAAGAGGCTGCGGAACAATCCGAACGGCAGTTCGTGCCCACGATCGGTGAGCCCCAGTCCTGGAGCGACGCGCTCACGGTCTGGAATGCGGAGACTTGCGATGCTTATCTGTGCGAGGCGCGGGGCGATCGCCCTCATCTGCTCCAAAAACTCTTGCCAACTCGTGGAGCCTCCCCATCGACCAAACCAGTGGCAATCGCCATTGGCCCCGAAGGCGGCTGGACCGATGCCGAAATCGACGGGGCGATCGCCGCAGGCTATCGAGTTGTCTCGCTGGGGCGGCGCGTGCTGCGAGCCATCACCGCACCTGCGGCCGCGCTGTCAATCCTTGCAGCCGCCTTGGAGCAAGACATGCCTTCCAGCTAATTTTATTGGCAAGTTGATACAAGTAGAACTTACGCATCTGCGTGATTGCTCAGGAGGTGTGCCCGCTAGAACCCCAAAAACTTGCTACAAGACCAAATTTCAAATCCAAATCCAAAAAGCTGCCGTTGAACCCTTCAACAGCAGCTCTCAAGCTAGCCAAATTTCAATCTAGCCAAGAACCTAAATCTAGCCAAAAAATCAGCCAAGACCAAAGGCAAAAGGGGAACTAGGCCAAACCGCTCCGGCAGCTCCCCTTTTTAAGGGAGATTTAGGAGGATCGACTCAGGGCAATCAACGACCTGGAAAGCTTTAAAGCACTGACTTAGCCCTGGGATCTGACCTGACGCGCCATGTCTAGAAACGGATTGAGGCTGGGGCCAGGGCGACGACGACCGCTCCGGCTGCTGCTCAACACCACAAAATTCGGCGCAAAGGTTTGATCAGCCGCAGGCGAAGCCTCAGGTGTAGGCTTGGCAGCCGGAGCCGGGGACGGAGCCGCAGCCGCAGGAGCCTTGCCATTCGACGTAACATCCGTTGCAGGAGGCGCAACCGTAGCCACAGCCGCCGCAGGGGCAGGGGCAGCCACGGGCGCTTCAGTCGTCGCAGGGGCAGCCTCAGCAACCGGAGCCGCAGGCGCAGCACTACTAGAAGGCTCAGCCTCTAGAAAATATTCTGAAGACTTGCCCAAGCCCAGCAGCTTGCCCAGCCCACCCAAAAACGAGAACAGTCCCCCAATTAGTTTCTTAATTAAACCCATTGTTGCGATCGCTCCAAGAAATGCGTCTGTGTGTTCAATGCGTCTATGTGGTCGCAAAAGCTTTTTTCGTCAAGAAAACGCAGGAGAATCCCTAAATTTTCTCGCTCGTCATCTAATCTTTTGGCTGAACGTGCTGCTCCGGTCGCTTAGCATATCAGCTTTGGGTAAAAATACTTAGAGCCTTCTCTGGAAGCCAGACTGAGCAAGATTTCAGCTACCCCTATTATCCCTGTCAATGGACATTCAGAGATGCGTTGTTGACCAAGTTGATCAAAAAATTTTAGACACCGTGGATCAGTGGTAACGCCCCAGTTCCTCTCTAGGCCTGGAGTTGATCTGCCAGACTCACTCGCTGCCACCAGCGATTCAGTGGGTAATAAAGCGCTGGTGCCCAGAGGCTACTGAGAATGGCAGAGCAGAGGGCAATTTGCTGGTGATAGTTCCAAATCTCTGAAAGCGTGCGGGAGGAAAGGCGATCGGGTACTCGTAGATCTTGAAGCATGAATTGAAACGCCGTCACGGTTTCCGCAATCACCGCCATGCCAAACACAATCAGCGCCACCGAAATAAAGTCTTCTTGGATATAGCGCTGCTTTTGAATCAATGCTGTAAGCAACCCCACCAGCGCGAGACTCAGTGTATGAGTTGGGTTGGCCGCCGTCATGCCGTCTTGCAGCAGCCCCAGCACAACTCCGGCGATCGCACCCTGCCAGGGCGATCGCTTGACACTCCAGGCCACAACCCAGATCAGCAGCCAGTTTGGCCCCACCCCCAACAGTTCCATCCCTACAAACCGGGTTGGCAAAACCAGCAAACAGGCCAAGACTGAGCCAGCCGTTACCAGTGCATTTAGCGCCTGCCTCAAATAAGGACTCAGAAGCAGCAAATCATTCATAGCACTTAGGCAGGATCATCAGGGCAAGGTCGAGTCTGGTGGCGGCGGGGGCGGCGGGGGCGGTTCAGTAGCAGCAGGTTTTGGATTGGGCGCAACCAGCACCCAGTCCAATGTGCTAATCGGGGCCGATAGCTCGACAATGGCCTCTGGGGCAGGGCTTTTGCTAAAGTCTACTGACTCAATGCGCCCCACAGGCAGCCCTGGCGGAAACAGCTGGCTAAACGACGACGTAGACACGACATCCCCCGGTTTCACATCCGGCACCTTTTCAAAAAACTCCATCACTGCCCGATTGCCCGACTGCCCCCGCATGTAGCCCATAAAGCGAGAGCGGCTAACCGTCACGCCGATACGACTGGTGGGATCACTCACCAACAGCACACGGCTTGTATTCGCCGTCACTTGTACCACTCGCCCCACCAGTCCGCCCGTTCCCGAGACAATAGAACCAACTTCTACCCCGTCTCTCCTTCCCCGTCCCAAGGTCACCTGCTGCCACCAGTGGTCAGCGCTGCGCCCAATAATCGGAGCCGCAATCCCCGGTTGTGGCTGCGTCGTATTGTAGTTCAACAATTCTTGGAGTCGGCGGTTTTGGCTTTCTAGCTCAATTAAGCGCTGCTGCAACTCTTGAACCTGGGCGTTATTCAGGATTTCGGCGCGAGTCGGGCCTTTAGCCTGAAACGGGGCGCTGATCGCTCGATATAGCTCTAGCACAAATGCACCCTGGGTTTGCCTGAGCATCCACGCAGTGCTAAGAGCCAGCACTGCTAGCCCCAGCCGCAACCCATTCTTCCCCCACCATCGACGCAGTACGTACATTAGCCGCGCTCAATCCTCATCGCCAGCGCTTCACACAAGTCCTGAAATGCTTGATACGAATCCTGAGAGGAATCCCCACGAAAACTGGAAATACTTGCTCAGAACACCAATTCAGAATACTGGTAAGCTATACAGCCTTACGCTACATATTGCGAGAGTGTCCGCTAAAGACCCGCTCAAGCTGCTTGAAGTTTTCTAGCACACGCCCAGTGCCCAGCACTACGCAACTCAGTGGGTCGGCTGCAACGTGAACCACAATTCCTGTCTCATGGCTGATCAGGGTATCTAGCCCACGCAGCAAGGCTCCGCCCCCTGCCAGCATGATCCCCCGATCGATGATGTCTGCCGCCAGTTCAGGAGGGGTGCGCTCCAGCGTGCGCTTAACAGCTTCGATGATGACCGACAGAGGTTCTGCCATCGCTTCACGGATCTCTGGCGCTTTCACCGAAACGGTGCGGGGCAGCCCCGACAGTAGGTGCAGCCCTCGAACATCCATAATGATGTCGTCATGGTTGTCCGTTGGATAGGCGGAGCCGACCGTGATTTTGATTTCCTCTGCTGTACGTTCCCCAATCACCAGGTTGTGAACCTTTTTCATATATTGGGAAATGGCCTCGCTTAGCTCGTCGCCAGCAACCCGCACCGATTCGCTCAGCACAGTGCCCTGCAAGCTTAGCACTGCGACCTCGGTGGTGCCACCGCCGATGTCGATAATCATGTTTCCAGTCGGCTCTGCCACAGGCAAGCCAGCCCCAATGGCTGCGGCCACAGGTTCATCAATCAAATAAACATCTCGGGCTCCCGCCTGGGATGCAGCTTCCATCACAGCCCGACGCTCAACGCCCGTCACGCCACTGGGAATGCCAATCACGATACGAGGGGAAACGAGCGTCCGACCTTCATGGACGCGGCGGATGAAGTGCTTGAGCATTAGCTCAGCCGTGTCAAAATCTGCAATCACCCCATCACGCAGGGGGCGCAGTGCCATCACGTTTCCGGGAGTCCGTCCCAGCATCTTCTTGGCATCTTCGCCAACGGCTAGGGGTACTTTCTCGTTTTGGTCGATGGCTACCACTGATGGTTCTTGAAGCACAATGCCCCGACCCGAAACGTAGACCAGGGTGTTTGCTGTGCCCAGGTCGATACCCATGTCGCGTGACAACGAGAAGCGGTTAAAAAGTCCCACTAGCCTAACAAGCTCCTAGTTACAAAAACACTACTGCGATCGCTCTAAATGCCCCGATAACTCAGGTAAAATCCTTGGCTGGCACCTGGTTAACGATTCTGAGGTGATGACGATGCTCAGGGGTAAACTTGCAGATGCTGCCCGATGAACCGGACTTCCCTTTTCAGAGAGCCGCCTTGCTTTTGAAAAGCAGCTTTGCTGCTGATGCTGCACAGATTCGTCATGCCTTGAACTCAACTCTACCTGCACAACGCTGCTAAGCCAATGCCTTCAAAATTTAGTGTTTCCAGATTTAGTGTTTCCAGAATTAGTGTCTCCAAACAATACCTCAGGGTTCCAACCCAGCTCCAAGAATTTAACGCATGAGTATGGAAGAGATTCAAGTACAACAGTCTAACTCCGTCGATGGGATTGTATTACGATTTTTGTCAACCGTCTAGTCGGAATATGCCTAAGAGCTAATTTATGAAGCAAATCTTAAGAAGCCTGAAACTCTTGGCATGTGTGGCTTTGAGGTCATGTTTGCCCAGGAAAAGCGGTTTCTCGGAAATCCTTGATTAACAAGGCTTTCAGGCTCCTTTACAAATTAGCTCTAAGATGCTGATCGGGTTTGGGCTGACTGAGTGAATGAGGACGATTGCCCACACTTGAAGGCCAGCCGCCAACATCTTGTTGCTAGTTCCCGGCTCGATCTGGTCATTAGATCCTGACGGATTGCACCCCGCTCACGATACCGCAAAACTGATCCCTGTGGCGCAAGATACCAGGAAGATTATGGAAGGTGGATGGATGGGGGCGATCGCGCAGTTGGCGATCGCCAACCGATGCCAATTTGACGATGTTTCCGGCGCTTGCTAAAGCGAAAAAATTTGGACAAAACAGTCTGGCAATCATCCGGCAATCAAGGGAGCAACCGCTTCAAAATCCGGCTAGATCCTGTTAAAATAGGACAGGCATACTACACAAGGCGATATGCAATTCTAATCATTCCTCTGATTTTTTTAGGAATTAATTTTGAAAGGATTGATCGACTCAGATTTTCTTCGTCTTTGGCTTTAGTTGCTGTTTCCAAAGTTTTGATTTTAGGTTTGGGGAATATCCTATGAGCTTGAACGTCGTTACCTTGGTGGGTCGGGCGGGTCGTGATCCGGATGTAAAGTATTTCGAGTCGGGTAGCGTGGTCTGCAAGTTTACGCTGGCAGTGAACCGCCGCACGCGCAACAGCGACGAGCCAGACTGGTTCAACCTGGAGATGTGGGGCAAGACGGCTGAAGTAGCTGCAAACTATGTCCGAAAAGGCAGCCTGATTGGAGTCAGCGGCTCTCTCAAGTTTGAATACTGGAAAGATCGAGCCACTGGAGCCGATCGCTCTGCGCCTGTGATTCGGGTTGACCGAATGGAATTGCTGGGATCTAAGCGTGACAATGAGGCGGCGGCAGCCTCTGGTGGCTATGCCGATGATGAGTTCTAGACAGTGCGGCCTGAGTTTTAGCAAGGGGCGATCGCCCATCGGACAAAAGCTCGCCTAAGGTTCGGCATATTCTCACGGTTGCTTCAGTTTCCTCACAAAAGGGTTCTGGGGCACTCAGTGCTGTTTCAGGTTCCCCTCAGCCAGAGCCGCCAAGATGTGAGTTATCTCGGAAAGGACTCCCAAGCCTTGCCAATAGCAGGCCGGAACCTTCTACGGATTGACTAACATCAAGGAGGTTTGCGATGAAACGAATTGTTCTCGTGGCGCTGTTTGCGCTGGTGCTGTTTACAGCCGTTGCTCCAGTGGCGCTTGCTCGAAGAGGAACTAGTACCTGTCCTCTGGACGGAACCCGCTGCGTTGGATCGGGGGGCGGCGGCGATTAGGATTGGGCGATCGCACTATGAAATCGCCCTGTAAGATTGCCCAGTCAAATCGCGCTGTGAAATCGCGCTGTGAGATTACACTGCGAAATCGCCCTGTGATGTAGACGATAAAAGACCCTGGCAGAAGATGGGAATCTTGCCAGGGTTTCTGATGAAGCTACCAGGTCTTTTCAACTTTTATGCCTGAAGAATGCTGCGGGTAGCGATTTCAGCCGTCTCTACTGCGCCATTCATATAGCCCTGGGATTCTAGAGAGCAGTGTTCCCCTGCGAACCAGAGATTGCCCACCCGCTCGATTTCGGCTCCGGCGATCGCCGTCCACTGCCCGGGCCGATAGCAGGAATAAGACCCCAGCGCGTGGGGTTCGGCCGCCCAAATTGCGCGGAGCGATCGCCCTTTTTGCACTTCAGCAATGCCTGGAAAGATCTGGTCTAGATCAGCGGCGAGCGCCTTGGCGTGGGTGGCGGGGCTATCGGCCGCCAGCAATACGCCCTGTCGTCCCGCCCGTAGGTCTGTCACCCAGGCGCTCGGCCCCGGCGAGTAGCGGGCGCTTTCCCAGGTATTTTGAAAATCCAGGTCAGTGTAGACGCTGATGGTGGAGCCGTAGCGGGTGCGCCAGATACGCTCCTGGAAGGGGACGGCCAGCTTGCTGCTGGTGCCATAGCCCAACTCGGCGATCGCCTTTTGCTTGACGGGCGGCAGGTCTATCGCGAGTTCCACCTGTCGCAGCACCGAAAACGGAATGGTCAGCAGCACCTTTTCGTAGCTGCGCTCGATGCTCTTGCCGTCTTGTCGCAGGCTGACGCGATAGCGCCCATCGGGGGCGAGGCGAATCGATTCCAGAGCGGTGTTGAGGGCGATCGCCCCCGCAACCCGTTGTGCCAGCGCTTCAGGAATCGACTGGTTGCCGCCGACCACATGCCAACGCTCGTCGCTGTCGCCGTAGGTGCTCCACTGCCCCACCTCTGTCCCAATCAGATAGAGCATGTTCAAGCAGGACATATCTTCTGCGTCTCGTCCAAATTCGGTGATGTAGGCTACCCGCACCAGTTGGTGAATCACCGGGTCAATCTCTGCCGCATCCAGATATTCTGCCAGCGACAGCCGATCGAGCTGGGCGGCGTGGTCATTATGCTGGCGATAGGTGATGCCTCGCCCCATCGCCAGCAAGTCCTGCGTGATTCGCTTGGCGAGGGGGGCAAACCGCTCCACCACTGCCTCATGGCTCACCTTTTGTCCCTGGAAATACAGCACCTCCGGCTCTAGCCCCGCATCAGCCGCCCGCAGGTCAGACAATTCCAGTCCCAATTCTGCGGCCAGAGCGCGGACGTGGGTATGGCGCGTGTCGATAAATTCGCCACCCAGTTCCACTGTCCCCGGCAGTCCATCCGGGTTTCGCACAGTCCGCAGCCGACCGCCGATGCGGGCACTGGCTTCGACTAGCTCAAACGGCATACCTGCCTGCTGGAGCCGATAGGCAGCCGTTAATCCTGCCACACCCGCTCCCACAATCAGCACGGGCGATGAGTTTTCGCCAGAGCGAGTGGGCTGCCCCGATGGATAAGAGCGATCGTCCCCCACCGAGTCTTTCATTCCCAAACTGCCCATCCCCAGCGTGCCACCCAGCACTGCGCCTGCCTGCAACACGCGCCGCCGCGACAGGTTTGCATCCAGCCACCCCGACGCTTCGGGCAGGGACATTTGTGTTTGCTCAGACCATTGCGAAATTCGATAAGCTCGGCGAAAAAGCGTAATTAATCGACTTCTAGACATACAAAACGAAAAACTAAGAAAGACTGGGAATAGATCCCCGGCTCAAAAGCCAGCCGTTATCTAACGTGACATCTCAAGGTGACATCTCAAGGTGATGACATCTAAGGTGACAGTAGCGGCTTCTCACGGGCGCTACGCTTTGCCATCCTGTATCCCCAATCGCCACGCTAGCGCTTTTTTTAGCGAACGGGTGTAAACCTGATGGGCGATCGCCCATCCACAGCGCCCCTGCACAGAAGCGCCCACCATCCCAAAAAGACCAGCCTAAAAGTCCCAGCCTAATCAGACACGACCCCACCCTGGGGCGCAGCCTGGCTATCGGGCTGGGTTTTATTGAAATACGTTTCCAGCACTTGCTTCACCATCGGCGCAGCCACCTTGCCGCCGCCTCCCTCAGGGGAATTCTCGATAAACGCTACCACGACAATTTCTGGATTATCCAGCGGAGCATAGCCGCCATACCAGGCGTGGGATTTGCGCGGTGGATCTTCGGCAGTACCCGTTTTGCCCGCGTTGGGCGGCAGGCTGGGCGTATTCATCACTGTGCCCGTGCCGCTGCTGACCACCCGACGTAGCCCATCTTGCAAAATTCTCAGTGTCGTAGGACTCAGACCAATAGGAGTGCGCCACGAGCGGGCTGCCTCCTGGTCTTTTAGCAAATGGGG
The DNA here is from genome assembly GCF_013177315.1 of Thermoleptolyngbya sichuanensis A183. Classification (NCBI taxonomy): domain Bacteria; kingdom Bacillati; phylum Cyanobacteriota; class Cyanophyceae; order Oculatellales; family Oculatellaceae; genus Thermoleptolyngbya; species Thermoleptolyngbya sichuanensis. Next base: position 1,344,082 of record NZ_CP053661.1, read on the forward strand.
ACGCACCAAATCACCGCCATTCGCGGGCACTGCAAACATCACCGCCACCTGGAGCGGCGAGGCCTGCATATAGCCCTGACCGATGGACATATTGATGGTGTCGCCGATAAACCATTCCTCATCCAGGTTTTCGCGCTTCCAGACCGGATCGGGCACCAGCCCCGCCGATTCTTCAGCCGCCAGTTCAATGCCCGTTTTCCGTCCAAAGCCGTAGCGCCGCGTCCACTCAATCAGCGGTTCATGGCCCATGCCCATCGCGGTTTGGTAGAAAAACGTATCGCTGCTCCAGGCCATGGCTCCGCGAAAATCCAGCGGCCCAAAGCCTGCATTGTTCCAGTCCCAAAACTTGATACCGCCGACTTCGATGTAGGGTCGAGTCCGAAGAACGGTGCTGGGGGAATAGCGCCCCGACTCAATCGCCGCTGTCGTGGTGACAATCTTAAAGGTGCTGGCCGGCGGATAGCCCTGGAGGGCCCGGTTGACAAACGGATAGGACTTGCTTTGCAACTCCTGCCACTGGGCATCCGTAATGTGGGTAGAAAAAAGATTGGGGTCAAAGGCTGGACGGCTGACGAGCGCCAGTACGGCTCCGTTGCGCGGATCGAGGGCAACGATCGCCCCTTTGCGATCGCCCAACACCGTTTCCGCCGCCTTTTGCAAATCTAGATCCAGCGTCAGCGTCACGGTATTGCCCGCCCGTGCCGACTTTTCGCCCAGCACTCGCAGCACATGGCCCATGCCGTCCACCTCGACCTGCTGCCCGCCCCACTGCCCCCGGAGTTGCCGTTCAAACGCCGCCTCCACGCCCATCTGCCCGACCACATCCCCCAAGCGATAGCCTTCAGACCGCCGCCGTTCCAAGTCTTCGTCTGACATTTCGCCCGTATAGCCCAGCACATGGGCCGCCAGATCCCCGTGGGGATAGTAGCGCACCGCCTCTGCCTGCACCTGCACCCCCGGCATCTGCTGGCTAAACTCGGCCAGCGCTGTTACCTGGGCGGGGCTGATGCCACGAGCGATGCGGAGTAGTTCTGGAGAGCTATAGCCAGCCTGATCTAGCCGCTTCTGGATAGTCTCTTCAGGAATATTGAGGATCGTGGATAGCCGCTTGACAATGGGCCGCCAGTTGGCCTGGCGATTGGCAATCGGCCAGAGAAACACCGCATAGGAAAGGCGGCTCCCTGCCAGCGTCCGCCCTTTGCGGTCGAGGATTCGCCCCCGCTCTGGCGGTCGAGGAATCAGCCGCACCCGGTTGTCGTCTGCCAATTGCCGATTGTATTGCCCTTCGACCAGTTGCAGGTAGGCCAGGCGAGTGCCGATGCCTCCTAGCAGAGCGACGGTGACGGTGAGCATCACCACCAGCGATTGGTAGGACTTGCCCACGGTGCGGCCCGTTTGTTGCCGCACGGTTGGCGGATTTTGCGTCAGCGTCATAAATAAAAACGCGCCCTCTGACAGAACCTCTGAAACCCAGTGCGGGTTGGAGAAACGTTAAATGTTTAGTAAATCATTAAGGTAAATCAATTCACATAGTTTACCGCCATTGATCCCAGTGTTGATCCCCGGTAGTGTCGGATTCAGCTACCTGTATTTTGGACTGTATCTTGGACTGTATCTTGGTATATGGCGATCGCCCCTACATCCCAAACTCGCCATAGCTAGTGCCGAAATCACTCAGCCCAGATTGCCAAACGGTATACCAAACAACCGTTGATTACCCTGGCTTCTTTGAAGATGAAGGGAAAGTTAGCCGGATGGAATGTTTGTTATGCAACATCTGTCCTGCAATGTTTGTTATGGCGTGTCGGCGGCCGTCTGCGTAGATCCAGCTTGAAAAGCGCATAGCGATAGTCGTGACCCCGTCGCGGGCAAACTGACTTACAAGCTGAGTCGCTGTCCCGGAATTGCGAAATGTCCCGGCATTCGAGCATTTCCATCTTGCGAATTTCAAATCCAGCAATTTCAAATCCAAACAGTTTCAAATCCAGCAATTTCACGAGTCTACAGGCTTCATCCCTTAGGATATTTACAAGTCATCAAAGTACGAGTCATAAAATCACATAGGATCAGGCGTTTGTCTGCCCCCTCGTCGCCCATAGGGACTCACATACTCAGCACAAAGACTTAACTGCTAAAATCTCAGACCTAAGCCTTGACCACTGCCCCGTTCTAGCAGAATCTCTACAGGGAATTTGCCACATGGCACAGACCATCACCCCAAATCAGTCCACGGTAGAAACCGAAACCCAATATGATGTCGAACTCCGCAGAGTATTCAAGGTCTTCGATGGCTATACAGCGGTTCGCGGTATCGACTTGAACGTGCGGCAAGGGGAGTTCTTCAGCATTCTTGGCCCTTCCGGCTGCGGCAAAACCACAACGCTGCGCCTGGTGGCGGGGTTCGACGAGCCAACGGCAGGTGAGGTGTTACTCCAAGGCAGGTCAATGGTGGGCGTGCCGCCCTATCGCCGTCCGGTGAATACAGTGTTTCAGAGCTACGCGCTGTTCGGACACATGACCGTGTGGGACAATGTGGCGTTTGGGCTGCGGCTAAAAAATAAGAGCAAGGCAGAGGTTCAAAAAGCAGTTGGAGAAGCGCTGCAACTGGTCAAGATGGAGTCTTTTTCCCGACGCTATCCGGCTCAGCTCTCTGGCGGACAGCAGCAGCGGGTCGCGCTGGCGCGGGCGCTGGCAAACCAGCCAACCGTCGTGCTGCTTGACGAGCCATTGGGAGCGCTAGATCTGAAGCTGCGGAAAGAAATGCAGGTGGAGCTTTCAACGCTGCATCGAGAACTGGGTGTCACATTCATCATGGTGACCCATGATCAGGAAGAAGCCCTCAGCCTGTCCGATCGGATTGCCGTGATGAATGAGGGGCGGGTAGAGCAAATTGGCACGCCCAGCGAGATTTACGAGTTTCCAGCTACGCCCTTTGTGGCCGACTTCATTGGCGAGACGAATCTATTCCAAGGGTATATGGCTGCCGCAGACCCGATGTTGATAAAAGTGGAAACCGAGCGCGGACTCCAGATGGTGGTGAAGCCGACGGAGGCTTGCCCCGGCGCGGCAGCGGAGCCTGTTGTGGTCAGCATTCGCCCCGAAAAGGTGCGGCTGTCGCTAGAGCCTCCTGGTAGCGAAACGAACTGTTTTGAAGGACGACTCCGGCACACTATGTACCTGGGCACCCATGTCCACTATGTGGTCGATTTGCCGACGGGGGATATGGTGACGGTGATGCGCCCAAATCGCCCAGAGTCGATGCTCCAGGTTGATATGCCTGTGTACGTATCCTGGTCGGCGGCAGATGCACTTCCCCTTGCAATTCAGCCTGGAGCCTAGAGCCTGGAAGCTAGAGCCTGGAGCCTAGAGCCTGGAACCCAGGGCCAAGGACGAAGGCGTTGGGAGTCAAGATTGGATGCACTCCTTGGAATTACTGCCCTCAAAGGGGGCGGTTATTCTTCGCATGGACACCGCAGTTTTAGGAGATTTGCTATGCCTCCCTATCGATTTTCTGGTCGTTCCAATTCTGAATCCTCGCTGAGGCGGAATCCTGGCGGTGGGCGATCGCCCTATTCCTCCGCCTCCCGCGCCAGCCGTCGCCGCTTTTTGCAGTTGTCGAGTGCAGCTTTCTCTGGCGTGCTGTTGAGCAATTGCGCCCGAAACATTGGTACAACGGGCAGTTCTGCCGCCACAGACACTTCCGCCGCCTCACCGCCCAGCAGCGGAGATAATACCCTCCACGTCTACACTTGGTCAGCCTACATCGATGAAGACCTGCTGAAGGGCTTTGAGCAAGACACCGGGATTAAGGTCATTGCCGATGTCTATGACTCCAACGAAACCATGCTGGCTCGAATGCAGGCCGGTGGCGGCAGCCAGTACAGCATCGTCTATCCTTCCGACTACATGGTAGAACTCATGATCGAGGAAGAGATGCTGCTCGAAATCGACCAAGACCGCGTTCCTGGCTATGCCGATCTTCTGGAGCAGTGGCAAGATCCTCCCTACGACCCTGGCAATCGACACAGCGTGCCCTATACCTGGGGCACAACAGGGCTGGTCTACAACAAAGAATTGGTGAAGAAGCCCATTACCGACTGGTCTGACCTGTGGGAACGAAAGTCTGAGCTATCTCGAAGAATGACCTTGCTCAACGACGTGCGTGAGGTTATGGGCATGGCCCTAAAGATGCTGGGCTTTTCCAACAGCACCCAAGATCCCAAAGAAATTGAAGCTGCCTACAAAAAGCTGCAAGAACTCAAGCCCGCGATCAATGCCTTTACAACTGACGGTTGGCGAGATCAGATGGCGGTGGGCGACCTGGCCGTGGCCCATGCCTACTCGGTGGATGGCATCGATATGGTGCTGGAAAATCCCCAGCTAGAATACGTAGTGCCGTCCAGTGGCGCAACGGTTTGGACGGACACCATCGCCATTCCTAAAACGGCTCCCAACGTGGATGCCGCCTATAAATGGATTGAGTATTCGGTAGAACCGCAGACGGCAGCAAAGAATCTAGGACGGCTCAAACTGCCCACGCCCAACCAGAAAACGCTGACGCTATTGCCGAAGGAGCTGGTCGAAAACCCAGATCTCTTCCCCCCCGAAGAAATTCTGGCAAAGTGTGAGGTTCTTGCCAATGTAGGCGAAGCGGTCGATATTTATGATCGGTACTGGACGCAGTTGACTAGCGCCTAACCCTGTTTTTGAGCGATCGCTCTCAATATTTTTTCCACTATGGCAACCTCCGCTCCGCTCTCCCCGACTCCAGAAGTCGAACCCCAGCGCCCTGCCAGCAAGGGACTCAAGCAGCGGCTGATGGGTTTGATTCAGCCCTTTGTCTTGCTGGGGCCGCCAGGGCTTTGGCTGCTGTTGCTGCTGGTCGTGCCGACGCTGATGATCCTGGAGCTGAGCCTGATTCCAGGATTCCGTCCTGGCAGCCAGCCCGCACCCTACGGTCTGGGCAACTATGCCAAAATCTTTGAGCTAATTGACGGTCAGGCGATTTATCTGTGGGTGATTGGGCGATCAGTGTTTTTTGCGATCGCCAGTACGCTCCTTTGCCTCTTGCTGGGGTTTCCCGTCGCCTACTGGATTGCGGTGATGGCTCCTGCCCGCTGGCGCAACCTGCTGTTGGTCAGCTTTGTGCTGCCCCTGTGGACATCCTCTCTGCTGCGCTCCTACGCCTGGATCACCATTCTGCGGCCGACGGGCGTGCTGAACTTGCTGCTGAGTACCCTCCGCTTGCCAACGCTGGATATTCTGAACACCCAGACTGCCGTGATGATCGGGTTGGCCTATAACTTTTTGCCCTATATGGTGCTGATCCTCTACGCTTCGCTGGAGCGGCTTGATAAGCGGCTGCTAGAGGCGGCGGCTGATCTGGGGGCAACTCCCCAGCAGGGCTTTTGGAAAGTCACCGTGCCCCAGACGCTCCCTGGCATCGCTGCCGCCTGCCTGCTGGTATTTATTACCAGCCTGGGGGATTTTGTGGTGCCTGAACTGCTGGGCGGAGCATCCAGTATGACTATGGCCCGCCTCATTTACAACCAGTTCCTTGGCGCGACTCGCAACTGGGGCTTTGGCTCTGCCCTCAGCATGGTGCTGATTGGCGCGATGGGGCTGGGCATTGTGCTGCTGCTGAAGTATGGCGATCGCAAGCTAGAGAATTATTAATATTCCCCCGTTTTCCCCGGTTTCCCACTATGACCGCAACCCTCGATCTGCCCAAAACCGTTGCCGCCAAACGCCGCCTCTCCTGGCAGTTTCTCTTTACGCTGGTGATGTTTGCGTTCATGTACATCCCGGTGCTGGTGCTGGCGTTTTTTAGCTTCAACGCATCGCCCTTTAGTGCAGGCTGGAGCGGCTTTTCGTTGCAGTGGTATCAGCGCATGTTCAACGACACGCGGATTCTATCAGCACTGGCGGATAGCTTGTCGGTGGCGCTGCTGGCCGTGGGCATTGCGGCCGTGCTGGGCACGCTGATGGCGGTGGGGCTAGCCCGCTACACCTTTCCCGGCAAGCAGTTGTATCAGGGCATTTCCTACCTGCCGCTGATTATTCCTGATATTGCGATCGCCGTTGCAACACTCGTATTTCTGGCTTCGCTGGCAATTCCCCTGAGCCTGTGGACAGTCGTGGCGGCACACATTGTCTTTTGCCTCGCCTATATTGCGGTCGTCGTCTCGACGCGGCTCACGGGCATGAATCCTCACCTAGAAGAAGCGGCGCTGGATCTGGGCGCAACTCCGTTCCAAGCATTTATTAAGGTGCTGCTGCCCCAGCTTATGCCTGCAATTCTCTCCGGCTGTCTGTTGGCGTTTGTGCTAAGCATGGATGATCTGCTGATTTCCAGCTTCACCGCAGGCGGCGGCACCACGACGTTGCCAATGGAGATTTTTAGCCGCGTCCGCACAGGCGTAAAGCCCGACATTAACTCACTGAGCGTCGTGCTAATTCTGGCATCCGGCACCCTGGCCTTTGCGGCGGAGCTCATTCGCTATCGCAGCGAACAACAGCGGCTAGATGGGTAAGCCTAAGAAGACTGTTCCAAAACATATTCTAAAACATAAAGGTTCATTAAAAGAAAGTCCATAATATCCAAATATCCACAATAAAAGTCCTATGCAAAGCCCAGCCAAGAGCGAATCGAGGCTGGGCTTTGGAAATGGTTTAGCAAAGCAACGGCTTAGCCAAGTAGCGCCTTAGCACGGCTCAGCACATTGTCTACCGTGAAGCCAAACTTCTCCATGCAAACGCCGCCAGGAGCCGACGCGCCAAAGGTGTCAATACCGAGAATATCTCCTTCGCTACCTGCATACTTATGCCAGCCGAAGGTCGTCCCTGCTTCCACGACCAAGCGCTTGGTCACCGCTTTGGGCAACATCGACTCTTTGTAAGCAGCGTCCTGCGCTTCAAACAATTCGGTAGACGGCATAGAAACCACGCGAACTTTCTTACCTTCTGCGGCCAGTTGTTCTGCGGCCTTGACACAGAGATTCACTTCCGAACCCGTGCCAATCAAGATTAGATCCGGCGTGCCGTCGCACCCGATCACCGTGTAGCCGCCTTTGCCCACGCCTTCGATCGAGCTACCTGCCAGATTGGGCAGACCTTGGCGCGACAGGGCCAACAGCGTCGGGCGGTTCTTCCGAGCGTTTTCGATCGCCACTTTATAAGCACCAGAGGTTTCCGTACCGTCCGCAGGGCGAATCACCGTCAGGTCAGGGATAGCCCGCAGCGAGGCGATGGTTTCCACAGGCTGGTGGGTCGGGCCGTCTTCGCCCAGGGCCACGGAATCGTGCGTCATCACCCAGATCACGCCGCACTCCGCCAGCGCCGACAGGCGAATTGCGCCACGCATGTAGTCGGTAAACACCAGGAAGGTTGCGCCGTAGGGAATTAGCCCGGAACCATGCAGCGCAATGCCGTTGCAAATTGCGCCCATGCCGTGTTCGCGCACGCCAAAGTGGATATTGCGGTTTTCGTAAGCGCCTTTCTGGAAATTGCCGCTGATTTCTAGCTCCGTCAGGTTGGAGTGGGTCAGGTCGGCCGAGCCGCCAATGAGTTCTGGCAATACCGGAGCCAGCGCGTTAAGGCAGATTTCCGAGTGCTTGCGGCTGGCTAGCGCCTTATCTTCAGGCTTGTAGGTGGGCAGCACTTTGTCCCAACCCTCAGGCAGCTTGCCGCTCAGCAGGCGATCAAACTCCGCCGCTTCCTGAGGATACTTGGTCTTGTATTGTGCCCAGGTTTCCTGCCACTCGGCTTCGTAGCTAGCACCGCGCTCGATGGCTTTGCGAGTGTGGGCCAGGGCTTCGTCAGGAACGACAAAAGGATCGTAGGTCCAGCCCAGGTTTTCGCGAGTCAGCTTGATTTCGGCTTCGCCCAGTGCTGCGCCGTGAACGCCAGCGGTGTTGGCTTTGTTGGGAGAGCCATAGCCGATGGTGGTGGTGACTTTAATAAGCGTTGGCTTGTCGGTAACGGACTTGGCTTCGGCGATCGCCCTGGCAATTCCCTCCAAATCCGTGTTGCCGTCCTGCACATGCAGCACATGCCAGCCGTAGGCTTCAAAGCGCTTAGACACGTCTTCCGTGAAAGCAATGTCCGTGGAGCCGTCAATCGAAATGTGGTTGTCGTCGTAGAGCGCGATCAGCTTGCCCAGCCCCAGGTGACCCGCCAGCGAGCAGGCTTCGCCGGAAATCCCTTCCATGTTGCAGCCGTCGCCCAGGATGACGTAGGTGTAGTGATCTACCAGGGTCAGGTCGGGCTTGTTGAACTTGGCAGCGAGGTGCGCTTCGGCGATCGCCAGACCAACCGCATTGGCAATGCCCTGGCCGAGCGGCCCGGTCGTGACCTCAATGCCAGGAGTCTCAAAGTTTTCGGGGTGGCCAGGCGTTTTTGAACCCCACTGACGGAAGTTCTTGATTTCGTCCAGCGTGACGCTATCGTAGCCTGCCAGATACATCAGGGCGTACTGCAACATACAGCCGTGCCCAGCCGACAGCACAAAGCGATCGCGGTTAAACCACTTGGGGTTTTTGGGATTAAACCGCATGAACTGATCCCACAGCACAAACGCCATCGGCGCAGCACCCATAGGCAAGCCAGGGTGTCCAGACTTTGCCTTTTCAACAGCATCGATCGCCAAAAACCGGATGGAATTAATACAGAGTTGTTCGAGGGTTAGGGTCGCAACAGCCATTGTCTTCTTTCTACTCAACGACGGGTGACAGGCGCTCACAAACACGCCAAAACAGGCAAGCAGGGCGGATAGGCAAACAGAAGAATCCTGAATCACCAAAGGCATCTTCCCCATCATCCCACTACAGGGGATCACAGGTGAAAGATTTCTTGGGCGATCGCACTAGGCAAATATACTCAATAAAATTAGCTTAACGGTTTATGGAAAACTGGACAAGGGTTAATCACAGCTTTCTGTAAAGCCGAATACTGTATAGGCTACAGGCAACTTGATAGGCAACTGGGCAGCTTAGAGGTTAGTTTCGCTACTTTGGTTAGCTTCGCTACTTTGGGGCACTGCTTCAGAGTCTTGACTCTCAGAGTTTTGACTGACCGACTTCCCATCGGATGCAGGAAAAATCGCAAGAAATCCAGACTTTAACCCTGATATTTGCGGAAAGCCAGCGTCACGTTGTGGCCGCCAAAGCCAAAAGAGTTAGACAGCGCTGCATCGACCGTCTGGCTACGGCTCTCGTTTGCCACGTAGTCCAGGTCGCAGGCGGGGTCTGGGTTTTCTAGATTAATCGTGGGAGGTACACGGTTGTTAGCCACGGCCATCACAGTCGCCACAGCCTCAATGCCGCCCGATCCGCCCAACAGGTGGCCTGTCATGGACTTAGTGGAACTGACAGTGAGCTTGTACGCTTGATCGCCCAAGGCAGTTTTAATGGCCGCCGTCTCAGTAGAGTCATTAGCAGGCGTGCTAGTGCCGTGGGCATTGATGTAGTGAATCTCTTCAGGACGCAAGCCTGCGTCTTTCATTGCAAGCTGCATTGCACGGGCAGCCCCTGCGCCACCGGGAACAGGCGAGGTAATGTGATAGGCATCGCAGGTCATGCCATAGCCGACAATCTCGGCATAGATCCGCGCCCCCCGGCTGAGGGCATGTTCCAGTTCTTCCAGAATGAGAATGCCAGCGCCCTCGCCCATCACAAATCCATCGCGATCCTTGTCGAACGGGCGGCAGGCATGTAGCGGATCATCATTGCGGGTGGATAGGGCTTTGGCCGAAGCAAAGCCCGCTACAGACAAAGGCGTGACGGCCGCCTCTGTGCCGCCGCAAATCATTGCCTGAGCAAATCCCCGCTGCAAAATGCGAAACGCATCGCCAATGGCATTTGACCCAGCCGCACAGGCTGTCACTGTGCAGTTGTTGGGCCCCTTTGCCCCCACTTGAATCGCCGTCAGCCCGGCCGCCATGTTGGCAATCATCATCGGCACAGTGAACGGGCTACAGCGATCGGGGCCGCGCGTTAGAAACACTTCCTGCTGGTCTTCCATGACCTTAAGTCCGCCAATGCCTGTGCCGATGAGCGTGCCGACCTGTTCAGCATTCAGATCGTTAATGACAAAATTGGCATCGGCGAGGGCTTGCTTGCTGGCAGACACCGCAAATTGGGCAAAGCGATCCATGCGCTTCGCTTCTTTACGATCCATGTAAAGCTGTGGGTCAAAGTTTTTGACCTCGCCCGCAATGCGGCAGTCGTGGCGAGACGCATCGAACAGCGTAATCGGGCCAATGCCGTTACGACCGCTCATTAAACCGTCCCAGTATTCCGCCAGGGTGTTGCCAATGGGCGTAATGGCACCCAGACCCGTAACCACGACGCGCTTTAATCCAGAATCCAAAGTTGTCATGACAGCAAATTCGTGGGCTTTTGCCCAAACCACAGGATAGCCGAGACCTATAGATAGCCAGGGCAGAGAACAGCAGGAGGTTGGAGAAGGCGTGGAAGCTTGCGTCCAGTCCTACGCAGCGACCTTTTGCTTGATGTAGTCCACAGCAGCTTGAACCGTTGCGATGCCTTCGGCGGCTTCGTCAGGAATTTCGATGTCGAATTCTTCCTCTAGCGCCATCACCAGTTCAACCGTGTCTAGAGAGTCTGCGCCCAAGTCGTTGGCAAAGTTAGACTCAGGGTTGACTTCACTCTCTTCGACGCTCAGTTGCTCGGATACGATCTTTTTGACCTTTGTGAGAATCTCGTCGCTCATAGCTTTTATGTTCCTACCCAACGCGGATGCAAGTTGAGAAATTCAAAGAAATTCAATCTGTTGTGCAAGTCTAGCCGAATCCAAACTTGAAACTCGACAGAACTGGACACTGCCTGTCTCTGTCCGCAAGGCTTGCGATGTGCCGGGAACCGACGATGCGCTTGACCTAGTGAGAAATTAGGCATTCCTTCATATTATCTGAAAGCGTGACGAGCTAAAACGGAGGGTAGAAAAACTAGAAAACTAGGGATTAGGAGTGATTGCTCCGCAACGCTAGCGCTGGGGAACTGGACAAAGATATGAAAAGAGCAAAAAAAAGGGGGCGATCGCCCCTCCATTCACAAAACTTGGTTTTTCTCAGAATTTCGGTCGAAATTAAACCAGGATAAAACCCTAGACCGACGTAGACGACAGTGCAGCTTCTACCGCAGGGGTGGCGCTCCGAACCGCTTCGATCGCCCTCAACGTGGCTTCTGGCGTAGCGGGTGCGGCCAGTTCCACCACGGCGGCATTGCCAAAGGCGGCCACGGCTGCTCGAATTGCCTCGCGGACGGACATCGCCAGCATAAACGGCGGCTCACCCACCGCTTTGCTGCCGTAGATCGTGCCGTCCTGGCTGCCTCGCTCGATCAGATGCACCTGGAAATGTTCTGGGATTTCGCTGATGGTGGGAATTTTATAAGTGCTGGGGGCAAAGGTGCGGAGGCGGCCCTGCTCATCCCAGACCAGTTCTTCCATCGTCAGCCAGCCCATGCCCTGCACAAAGCCGCCCTCAATCTGCCCTTGATCCACCAGCGGATTCAGCGACTCGCCCACGTCATGCACAATATCCACCTGGCGTAATTTGAACGTGCCCGTGAAGCCGTCTACTTCCACCTCGCTCACCGCTGCGCCATAGGCAAAGTAATAGAAGGGGCGACCCGTCGCGGTCACCGGGTCCCAGTGGATCATCGGCGTGCGGTAGTATCCCGTGGCAGAGAGACTGATGCGATCGCCATAGGCCTGCTGCACTACCGCATCAAAGGACACCCGCGCTGTCGGGTAGGTGCGGCAATAGACCTCGTTATTTTCAAACACCATCTCCTCGGCCGCGTCAAAATCCAGCAGCCTGGCCGCCACCGGGGCCAGCCGCGACTTCAGGATTTCGCAGGCGTTTTTCACCGCTTGCCCGTTCAGGTCGGCTCCGCTAGAGGCGGCCGTGGCCGAGGTGTTGGGCACTTTGTCGGTGCTGGTGGGCATCATGCGGATGCGGTCGAGCGTCACCCCTAGCGCCCGCGTCGCCACCTGCTGCATCTTGGTGTGTAGGCCCTGCCCCATCTCCGTGCCGCCGTGGTTCAGTTGGATGCTGCCGTCAGTGTAGATATGCACCAGCGCTCCCGCCTGGTTATATTGCACCTTATTGAAGGAAATGCCAAACTTTACCGAGGTAATCGCCAGCCCCCGCTTTTTGTAGCGGTTTTGCTGATTAAACTCTGTAACAGCGGCGGCCCGTTCGGCAAAGTGGGCCCGCTCCTTCGCTTCATGCCAGACCCGGGCGATGCGGTTATCGACGATCACCTGGCCATAGTGGGTGGTGGTGCTGTCGCCTTCGCCGTGGTAGAAATTTCGCTCGCGCACCACATCCGGCGGCAGGTTCAAATGCCGCGCCACTCGATCTACCACGTCTTCGATCACCAGCATTCCCTGGGGCCCGCCAAAGCCGCGATAGGCAGTATTAGACACGCGATGAGTCTTCACGATCAGCCCGCGCACGAGCATATTGGGGATGTAGTAAGCGTTATCGACGTGCAGCATGGCCCGCATCAGCACCGGGGGCGACAGATCCAGGCTCCAGCCGCCCTCGGCATAGAGCGCCACATCCAGCGCCAGGATCTTGCCGTCGGGATCAAAACCGACCCTGTATTGCCCCAAAAAACCGTGGCGCTTGCCCGTCAGGATCATGTCATGGTGGCGCTCCAACTTCACGCGCACCGGGCGACCCGTCTTGTGCGCTGCGACGGCCGCTGCGGCCGCCATCGGGTTTGCCTGGGACTCCTTGCCGCCAAAGCCGCCGCCCATTCGTAGACAGGTACAGACGACGCGATTCACAGGAATCCCCAACACCCGCGCCACAATGGTTTGGGTTTCGCTGGGGTGCTGGGTGGACGAGTAAACTTGGTAGTTACCTTCAGGATCAGGAATGACCCAGCTTGTGTGGGTCTCCAGGTAGAAGTGATCCTGCCCGTTCATCTCCAGTTCGCCTTCGAGGGTGTGGGCGGCTGTGGCCATGGCCTGATCCACTTCGCCCCGGCGGATGAACTGCGGATCGTTGTGGTAGCTATGGGCGGCGACCGCCCCTTTAATCGTCAGCACCGCCTCCAGAGGTTCGTATTCCGCCGTGACCTGGGCCGCTCCCCGCCGCGCTGCGTCTTCCGTTTCGCCTACCACCCAGGCGATCGCCTGCCCCCAGTAGCTCACTTCATCGGTGGGAAACAGTGGCTCATCTTGACGAATCACGCCCGTATCGTTGGTTCCGGGCACATCCGCTGCCGTTAGCACTGTCACCACGCCCTCCACCTCCAGCGCCGGAGCCGTGTCGATGCTGAGAATCCTGGCATGGGCGTGGGGCGATAGAACCGGATAAATCGACAACATCCCACTCGGCATCCGCTGGTCATCGGTATACACCGCCTTGCCGCTAACGTGACCTTCGGCGCTCTCATGGCTCTTGCGTTGACCGACCATGCTCATACTTCTACCCCCGCCGCTGCTGCAAACTCCACAAAGAACTTTTCAAACAAATTGGCCACCAGCATCTTGCGATAGTCGGCGCTGCCCCGCAGATCCGTCAACGGGGTAAAAGCGCTGTAGAGCATAGGTTTGGCTTGTTGCACCGTGTCCATGCTCCAGGGTTTGCCTACCAGAAACTCTTCCACCGCCGTCGCCCGAATCGGGGTCGCCGCCACGCCGCCATAGCCCAGCCTCGCATGAACCACTCGCTTCTCACTGTCCAAATCCACCACGTAGGCCGCCGCCACAATGCTGATGTCGTCTGTACCGCGCTTACCGATTTTGTAAGATTGGCTGAGGCGCTGCGCTGCGCCCGGTGTAATGCCCTTAGGAATCCACACCGATTGAATCACTTCACCAGGTTGCAAGTCGGTTTGGCGATAGCCCTGGAAAAATCGCGACAGGGACATGACCCGCTCCCCCTCCAGACTCGCCAGCTTCAGCTCCGCATCCAGCGCCAGCAGCACGGGTGGCAAATCGCCAATGGGTGAGGCCGTACCAATATTTCCCCCCAGCGTGGCGCGGTTCCGCACCTGCCGTGCCGCAAACCAGTGAATCATCTCATCCATGCAGGGAAACACGCCGTGAAGCTGTGTCTCGATGTGGCTTAGGGGAATCGCCGCGCCAATTTCTACAAACTCGTCGGTTTGCACCAACGTCTTCAGTTCCGCCACCGCTTCTAGGGAAATCAGCACCGGAAACTCTCGCCGCTGAAGCTCTAGCCCCAGGTCGGTCGCGCCTGCCACCAGCGTTGCATCGGGATGGTCGCGCAGCAGTTCCAGCACCTCCCGAAGCCTCGTCGGGCGATAGAACTGTCCGTGTTCCGTGAAGCAGTAGGGCATCAGCTCGGCATCTGCCTCGGCCAGATACTCGCTGAAATGGTCGCAGGGCGTTTCGGCAGCCGCAGCCTGGGCCGCCCGGCGAATCGGCAAATAGCCCGTGCAGCGACAGAGATTGCCCTCCACCGCCACATCGTCCAGCTTGCCGTCGTAGTAGGCGGCGAACATGCTCATGATGAAACCCGGCGTGCAATAGCCACACTGGGAGCCACCCAGCTTCACCATTGCGTCTTGAACAGGGTGCAGCTTGCCGTTGGCCACGCCTTCCACCGTGATCACTTCGCGCCCCACCATCGACCCCAGCGGAATCAGGCAGCTATTTACCGCCTGGTAATGGGGCTTGCCATCTACGCCCACGCCGACCACGGCCACGGTGCAAGCTCCGCAGTCCCCATCGCCGCAGCCTTCCTTCGTGCCTACACGCCCAATGAGCCGGAGGAAATCCAGCAGCGTGGTGGTGAGGGGAACGTCTTTGATACGAACGCGATCGCCATTGATAGTAATCGCTAGTTGGGTTTCGAGTTGCTGTGTCACAGGAGCGTCAGGAGTAGCGTCTGAGGGATGGCGTTTGATGGATATCTGGATGGATATCTCTAGATGGATATCTCTAGATGGATATCTAACGGTTTATTGAATAAGTAGATGAATCCGGATCTCGCTTAGGGACAAAAGATTAGGGTGATTCTATGACGGGAACCTGGGCGATCGCCCAAAGCTTCCAAAATTTTGCAGAATGCGCCTCTTCAAAGATCTGCTTAAAAAGAGCGGCTTAAAAAGCTACTTAACACCCTAGTCAGGGCTTTGTGCCGACTAACGTAAAATCATCTAGCCTAGAACTAACGCAAATCCAGCAGCGAGATTGTGCAACCCGATACATCCCCGGTTCTACTGCTTGTTTCACCGTCCTTTCCCCGCCACGACACTGTTCACGACATTGTTTTAGGACTTATGCAGTTGGACAATTTCTCACAGGCGCAGCCCACGAGAAATTGTCCAAAATCCAGAAAGCTTATCGCAAGTGCGTAAGTTTTGTGTTTATGGCGTTTATGGCAAAGGATTCGGCTCTCTCCCTCTAGGAGTTGGGTTTTCCTCTATCGGCAGATAGAGTATCCGCGATCTCACAACGCAGTATGCTTTCCTTTGCTGGAAACTAGACCTGGAAACTAGAAGCAGTCGAAACTGGAACTGATCATTTCAGTGGATTGATCAATCAACTGAATCAATCGACTGAATCAATCGTTAAGATTCAGCTCCTCAAAACGACTGATTTTCTACCCCCAATTCCCTGCGCTCTATCCCTCAATCCCAAACTCATGTTTAATCTGCAAACCGAGCAGCCCGTCCATGCCAGCTTGGTTGTTGAACATACTGTGCCACGCGGCAAAGGCATTGCTTTTCGCCGATGGCACGCCAAACTCACCCGCACGGCCTGGCGTTTCAAGGGCTATATCCGCACCGACCTGCTGCCGCCTGTCAAAGGCAAAAGCCAGCTCAAGTGGTATTCCATCGTTCACTTTGACTCGCCAGAGAATCTCAACGCCTGGCTGAAGTCGAAAGACCGGGAAGCCGTGATCAATGCCGAAGATCATCCCGTTGAGTCCTACCAGTTCAAGTCCTTCACCACCGGGCTAGAGGGCTGGTTTTCGCCCAAAATCGGCGGTGAGCAACTGGGATTGGGGCCGCCCGCCTGGAAGCAAAACCTAGCAGTCGTGCTGGGGCTATATCCGACGCTAATGATTCAGTCGGTGCTGCTGGGCGCATTGGGCTTTATGAAAAACCTGCCCCACCCCAGCGCCATGCTGCTCGACAATTTCATTTCCTGCTCCATCCTGACCTGGCTGGTGATGCCGTGGGTCACACGCACGCTGTCCTTTTGGTTGCAACCCGCCGCCCAGCCGCTACCCCAAAAACTCAACGCGCTGGGAACGATTGCGGTGATCGGGGTGCTGGGTGGGCTGCTGATGCTGTTTAGCGAGTTGCGGATATGACCCACAAACGCTTCATCATCGAAATGGGCATGGGCATTGACCAGCATGGACAAGACCCTACGGTTGCCGCAGCGCGGGCTGTGCGAAATGCGATCGCCCACAATGCCCTTCCCGGCATCTGGGAAGTCGCCGGCCTCAACCACCCCGATGAAATGCTCGTCGAAGTGCAAGTCGGCGTGCCCTATCCAGAGCTAGTGCGGCAGGCAGAAGTGCTGGCAGTGCTTCCCTTCGGGCAAAAACGCCTGATCGTGGAATCTGGCGGCATGGTGGTTCAGGGACGAGCCATCCCGGAACTAGACGACAAAAACGACGAAATGCTAATTGCCGTGGCCGCCGTCACCGTTTGGGTATAGCTCCTGAAGACCCAGCCGAAGCAATCCAAAGTCGGGCTGACACGCTTTATCTCATCCCCAAACCTTAAAGCGTCGTCGCCTCAAACGTATTGCACTGATTCACGTCGCCCGTCTTGATTCCCTGGGTAAACCAGCGGACGCGCTGTGCTGAGGTGCCATGGGTGAAGGAATCGGGAACAGCATAGCCCTGGGCTTGCTTCTGGAGGCGATCGTCACCAATGGCAGCAGCAGCATTGAGCGCTTCTTCCACATCGCCCTTCTCCAAGATCTGCTGAGCCTGGTGGGTGCGATTTGCCCATACGCCTGCGAAACAATCCGCCTGAAGCTCCAGCCGAACCGAAAGCTGATTGGCCTGGGTTTTGCTGACGCGACGCTGCATCGACTGCACCTGGTCGGAAATCCCCAGCAGGTTTTGTACATGGTGCCCGACCTCATGGGCAATCACATAGGCGTAGGCAAAGTCGCCCCCTGCCCCCAGCCGACGCTGCATGTCGTTATAAAAGCTCATGTCCAAGTAGACTTTTTGATCCAGCGGGCAGTAGAAGGGGCCCATTGAGGCTTGTGCCGTGCCGCAGCCCGAATTTACAACACCCGAAAACAGCACCAGCTTTGGCTCAACGTACTTTGAGCCTTTTTCGCGGAAGATCTGCGACCAGGTATCTTCGGTATAGCCCAAAACCGTCGAAACGAAGGCAGCCGCCTGGTCGTCTTGGGGAGGGGCCGGAGCGACTTGGGCGGGGCTGTCGTATACGGGAGACTGGTTCAGCACCATTGACGGGTCGCCCCCCAGCAGCGCCACCAGCAGCGCCAACAGCAAAGCCCCCAGCCCGCCGCCAACCACGCCGCGAGAGGGTCTCATTCCACGCCGATCTTCTATATTGGTGCTTCGCCGACCAAACTCCCAGCGCATAGTGGGCCTCCTGCTCTCCAGTTTGTCTTGGAAATACTAATGCCTTATGTAGTTAGGACCTACGCACTTGCGATTAATTTTTCTGAGTTTTGTACGGTTTCTCACGGGTGCAGCCCGCGAGAAATCGTACAACTGCGTAAGCCCTAGTAGTTTTACTTAGAGTAGCATCCAGGGCTAGGATTTTCCGGTTTGCCACGGTACAAGAGTTGCGAAATCTTTTCCGAGAGGTTTTACTGCTTTATCCACGCTTTTGCTGATTTATTCGGCTTTAAGCATTTTTATGCGCTCTTAATGATCGGCAGGGCGATCGCCCCCAGCATCAACCAGCCCCGGCCCAAAGATCGGCGCGGGGTCCAGTCCGGTAATGTGGTGAAACTGCTGGGGCGTGAGGGTGCTGAGTAGTGGCTCTGTCTCGCGTTGGGCTTCCCACTGGCGGAGGCGATCGCGCACTTGGCTGATAAATGGCAGTCCTTTGGGTAGGGGCACAGCGGCCCAGCAATCCACCAGCGTTTCCACTAGCGCCAGTTCGATCAGCGGCGGCGGATAGCGGCGAAACAAAGCGTCCAGGCTAGTATAAACGTCTTGAGCCTCTTCGCTATCGAGCGCGTAGAGCTTGATGATGTGTTTCACACGCTGCTGGTTGACCTGTTCCAGAAGTTGTTCCAAAGGTTGCATGGGAGATGGATTCAATGGGCGAGGGTAGCAAATCAGCACGAAGGGGCAAGGAACCGGGGCACGGCATTTTCAGCGAGGTTCAGATTCAGAGAGATTCACAAAGATTCAGAGAGGCTTCGATGCAGCCCCCAACCTGGAAGTAGGCAGATCTGGAAAGTTCTAGCGCGTTTTGGGGCAGTTGGCACAGGTTCTTGGCAACTTCTTTTTAGATGTTCATGAAATAAAACAGTTGGCGCAGCGGGCGGACGGAAGTTGTCGTAGAATTGGGGCGTTTGACGCATTCTCCACGGTCTCTTTCACGGGTTTTGTTATGCCACATTCTGCACTGCGATCGCCCCTTGCTCGTGTGTCTGCCCTGGTGCTGACGACGGCGGGATTACTTGTCCTGGGGTTGCCCACATCATCCGCGCTGGCCAGCTATCGCTATCGTCGCGTCAGAACGTCCGACTATGACGAATGTACTGCGGATTTGATCGGTCGGGGAGCAGCGGAGGCAGTTGCAGCGACGGCCTGCGCCAGCGCGTTTCACCCGCGAGAAGTGTCGCGCTGCGTGGCGGGCATTGGCGGTGGCGAGACGTTGGTGGTCAGCGATGTGCTAAGTGCTTGCCGCAGCGTGCGTCGTCCCGAAGACCTGGCACAATGTTTCAACCAAATCGTGGGAGATGATGAGACAGCCAACCTGTCGAGCGTGTTGAGCCACTGTCGCCGCAGCCTGCTGCCTAACGAGTTTGCTAACTGCGTGGTGGGCATCAAAAACGGCAGCACCCTGACTACCGACCGGGCCCTGGCCACCTGCATCGACGCAGTAGACACGCCGGGGCGTGTGGTGCAGTGAGTCATTGGATGGAGGGTGAATAGATGGCTACTGGCCCACCGCCAGATGAGGCGGACGGGGAGGGTTTGCACAGCGATTCCCTAGCGGCAGACCGTTTAGCCCCAGACCCGACTAGCGGGGCGATCGCCCCTACACACATCACGTCTGAACCCGCCTTTCACCACATTCCCGTGCTGGGCGCGGAGGTGCTGGCGGGGTTGGCAGTCAAACCTGGCGGACGCTATCTGGACGCAACGGCCGGCGGCGGCGGCCACAGTCGGCTGATCCTTGAAGCAGCGCCGGACACGCAGCTTGTGGCCCTGGATCAAGACGAGCAGGCGATCGCCGCGATTCGGGCTAACCTGGCAGAATTTGGCGATCGCGTCTCGGTTTGTCACACCAACTTTGCGGCTTACAATCCGGGCGCGATCAGATTCGACGGCATTCTGGCGGATCTGGGCGTGAGTTCGGTACAGTTTGACCAGGGCGATCGCGGCTTTAGCTTTCGCCATGCGGCCCCGTTGGACATGCGGATGAACCGCCATCAGCCCCTCACTGCCGCCGACATCATTAACACCTGGGATGAAGTTGAGCTAGCCAACCTGTTTTACCGCTACGGCGAGGAGCGGCTGTCGCGCCGGATTGCCTGCCGTATTGTGGAACAGCGACCGTTTGAGACGACGACAGAACTGGCAGAGGCGATCGCCCGCAGCGTTCCCCCCGCCTATCGACACGGGCGCATTCATCCTGCCACTCGCGTCTTCCAGTCCCTCCGCATCGCCGTCAACGACGAACTCAACGTTTTAGAAGCATTTCTCAATAGGTCGCCCGCCTGGCTAATGCCGACTGGAAGATTAGTCGTCATCAGTTTCCACAGTCTGGAAGATCGGCTAGTCAAACACACTTTTAGAGCCGTACCCGCCCTGCGCGTCATCACCAAAAAGCCAGTCCAGCCGACCGATGCAGAGCTATCCGCCAATCCCCGCGCCCGCTCAGCCAAACTGCGGGTGGCAGAGCGAATTGCAGAAACAGCGCCAGAATTGCCGCCAAAACTCAACCGCTAAAACACCCAGAAAGCAGCTTTTAGGGGGCGCAAGCTCCACAACCTTGAATTTAAGTGGCACAATAGCTAACTGGCCAGCCTAATTGCAGGCAAGGCAATTCGGTTTGGTATTTCGAGATACCGACCCAACTCGGAAAATGCCACTATACCTGAATCGTCGTAAAAACAGTTTATCTCTCAAGCTCAAAAACGGTTGTGTAGCAGGCATTACGCGAGCAGTGAAAAGATTACGAGTTTTAGACTGCAACTTTTAGACTGCAACGTTTGCACGGGTTGGTTTTAGTTCTTCTAGAGACTTTGATTATGAAGCGACTCAAGTTCTTGTTCACGGCCTTTTTGACGGCCCTGTTGACGATTACACTGGTGACTGCTTGTAACTCCAGCGCCCCCACAGCGGGCGGCGACGCTGGCAGAACATTGACCATGGCTACCTCTGCCGACTATCCCCCCTATGAGTTTATCGACACGTCGAGCGGCAGCCAGGAAATCGTTGGCTTTGATGTCGATATCGCCAAATACATCACCAGCAAGCTGGGTTATGGACTCAAGATTGACAACATTGACTTCAATGCGCTGATTCCAACTCTGCAATCTAAGCGGGCTGATTTTGTGATGGCGGGCATGACCCCGACGGAAGAGCGGAAGCAAAACGTCGATTTTTCCCAGATTTATTATGAAGCCAAGAATGCGATTGTGTCGAAATCTGGCTCAGGTCTGACGAGTGCTGCAAGTCTGAGCGGCAAGACCCTGGGCGTGCAGTTGGGTTCGATTCAAGAGCAAGCCGCCAAGGAGTTTCAGGGCGCAAACGTCAAGGCGTTGAACCGAATCAATGAGATGATTCAGGAGCTAAAGGCTGGACGGATTGATGCCATTTTGATGGAAGACACGGTTGCCAAAGGCTACATGGCCGCCAACCCCGACCTGGAAATGAATGTCCTCCCCAACGAGGGAGAAGCGGGTTCGGCGATCGCCTTCCCCAAAGGGTCTGAACTGCTTGGCCAGTTTGACCCCGTCATTTCCGAGATGAAATCCAACGGCGAGTTGGAAAAGCTGATTGTGAAGTGGTTTGGGAGCGACACGCCTGCTTCCTAATCGCCTTGGGTAATACTCCGTTAAGGCATACCCCATGCTGAATTCCTCCATCTTGGGTGTTCGCAGATGGGCTGAAATTCAAAAAGCCAGAGAGAATCAAGTCTCTCTGGCTCTTTTGATCTGGCTCTTTTGGTGTAGATAAAGTCGAATAGCGGATAGGCTTACAACGCTTACGCCTTCTCTAATAGACCTCTTGCATAAATGCTTTTCTGAGAGCGTGAATCGTTGGGCGGCACCGCTGCCCAACGATTCACGCAAGAGGTCTAATATAAGAACATAAGAAGCGGAGGAATTGGCTTGGAGGTTCTGCCCTGCACTGGAAAGAGCTTGAAGCCTTCGGCGCACCCCAAAAGGCAAAGGGCAGATTGCAAGTTGCACATTGCATTTAGTGCCCAAAAAAGGGCGCTCCAATGGAACACCCTTGTAGCTATCAACCTGTGATGAACACAGCCTTTAGAAGGTCATTTCAGCAGCCTGGACGCGCTCGACCTGCTTCTTCTTCAGCACCAGCAGGATTTGAGTCAGCGTAATGGCCGCTAGGAATGCAATCAGACCTTTAATGCGGTTCGGGCTTTGCAACACGATTTCGGTGTCCTTCTGACCAAAACCGCCGACGTTGGGGTTGTTGGTCAGTGCAGCACCACTGGCGACTTCTTCGCCTTCAGAAACGATTAGCTCTGGGCCAGCAGGAATCTTGTCCACCACGGTCGTACCGTCTTGGGTGCGAATCTTGACTTCGGCGCTGCCGTCGTCCGCTTTGGCGATCGCCGTAATCACGCCCGCCGCTGAGGCATTATAAACGGCGTTGTTGCTCTTTTCACCCGTGGGATAGACTTGTCCCCGCCCCCGGTTTGCGCCCAGGTGAACCGAGTATTTGCCAAAGGCAACGCTCTTGTTCGTGGCGGGGTCAGGCGACAGCACCGGGAAAACGATTTCCTCATACTGGTCGCCCGGTAGCGGCCCCACCAGCACGATATTTTGTTTGTCATCGGCGTAGGGCTGGAACAGGTAGCTAGGGCCGACCTCTTCCTTCATTTCTTCAGGAATACGGTCTTCCGGCGCAATGGTGAAGCCCTCCGGCAGTATTAGCACTGCCCCCACATTCAGCGGCCCCTTAGAACCGTCCGCCTGTACCTGCTGCACCGAATGGTCGTAGGGAATTTTCACCACGGCCTTAAACACAGAATCCGGCAGCACAGCCTGGGGCACCTCGATTTCGGCGGGTTTGGCGGCCAGGTGGCAGTTGGCACAGACGATGCGACCCGTGGCTTCGCGAGGATTGGCGTAGTTTTGCTGTGCCCAGAAGGGGTAGGCAGCAGCGGACTGAGGCAGCAGGGCATCGCTCGACACCAGCGCCGCTAGCGTCAGCACCGCCACCATCAGCCCCCGAACCAGAGCGGTTATACTCCGGCGACGAGAGGGAAATGAGCAAACCTTGAAGTTCATTTTTAGAGTGCGTGTTCGGTTTAGAAAAAGGTTCGGCAGAAATGGGCGATCGCCCAACGTTAAACCCAAAAATGGGGCAGGTCAGAACTAGGCAGGGCAACTCCCTAAGTCCACCAAGGCGCATCGCCCGTGCGGAAGTCGGTTTCCGTCCAGGGGGTCATGGCAATCTTGCCGTCTTCGGTGATCTCGGTATGCACCAGCGCTAGCGACAGCGGAGCCGGCCCGCGCACCACCTTACCCGTCGCGTCATATTGAGAGCCGTGGCAGGGGCAAATAAATTTATTTTCGCTGGCATTCCAGGGAACAACGCAGCCCAGGTGGGTACAAACCGCGTTGATGCCGTAGCTGGCGATCGCCCCAGCGTCTTCTACCACCAAATAGGTCGGGTCGCCCTTTAGCCCTTGCGCCAGCACGCGCTCGCCCACAGCATGGGTAGCCAAAAAGTCTTTCAACACCACATCGTTGCCCAGGGCATCTTTGGCCGTCACGCCGCCGCCTGCACCGCCACTGGAGGGGGGAATAAAGTACCGCACGACGGGATACAACATGCCCAGCACCGTGCCCGTGGCTGCCCCAAAAGTAAGAAGATTCATAAACTGCCGCCGGCCCAAATCGGGCACATCAGGCGTTCCAGAAGCTTGAGTCATGATTATGAACGGTGAGTTTAGAGAAGTAACGTTGGGTAAAACCCTGTCCGGTGCAAGGCCTCCATCCTTGGCAGCAGTCCTTGTTCGGCAATGGTTTACAGTTTTCTATGAAGTATTCTATAGCGCTGACCGCACCAGAAACCGCAGATAGCCCCTCTGAACAGCGGTATCGTAACGAAACGTAAAACTTCAGATCTCCTAAAATAAATCGAGCAGCCCAACCTGATAGCCCAACCCGACAGCCCAACCTGATAGCCCAACCTGATAGCCCAGCCTGATAGCCCAACCTGATAGCCCAACCTGAGCTGACCCCTGACTTCTTAAACCCTAATCCCTTAGCCCCTATGACTGGCGAGGAACTGCATCAGCTATTACTGACCAAATGGAGCCGCTCCTTCGACGTGCAGCTACGGAAGGTGCAGGGAAAGGTGTTGTTTCAAGTGATGTGGAAATATTTGGAGCAGGTGTCGTTTCCCATGACGGAAGACGAATACCTGGAGCATCTCAACGATGTCGCCAGTTATCTCACCGCGCTGGGCAGCGCTGAGCGAGTCCAGCAGTTCATTGAGCAGACCACAGAGAAGCCGCGCCTGGGAAAGGCAGTCAGCTATCCCATCGACCTGGGCGATCGCGCTTCGGAGTGGATGGTCTGACGGTCAAAAACTATCTTTGGAGCATGAACCCGGCCGCTATCGGCCCAGCAGCTTCACCATGCCCGTGCCGCCAAAGTAAAGCCCTAGCACTGCGCCCGCCAGTAAGCTCTGCGTCACCGGATCGGTAGAAGGCGTGAGGACTGCGCCCAGCACCGCGCCGCCCAGCACCACATACCGCCAGCCCGACAGCATTTGCCCAGAGGTGACGAGTCCCAAAAGCCCCAGGAGGACTTGAATGACTGGAATCTGGAATGCCAGCCCAGTGCTAAACAAGAGCAGCAGCACGAACTCAAAGTAGCGGTCGATGGACCAAAGCTGTTCCACAACGTCCGCGCCATAGCTAATAAAAAAGTTTAGGGCTGCGGGAATCAGCGCCACATAGGCAAACACCAGCCCGCCGACGAATAGGAAACTGGAGCCAAGAACGATGGGGCCAATGATACGTCGCTCTTTGCGAGTCAGCCCCGGCAGCACGAATTGAATAATCTGGTACAGCACAAACGGGCTGGCAACCAGCAAGCCGCTGTAGCCTGCGACTTTCAGCGACACGAAGAAGTATTCCCCTGGCGAAAGCTGAAGAAACTTCACCCCCTGCGCGGGCACTTCCAAAAGCTGCACGATGGGATTGACAAAGAAGAAGCAGATGATGACACCCACCACGGTTGCGATGAGGGCATAGAAAATCCGCATCCGCAGTTCTTCCAAATGGTCGAACAGGGACATTTCTACATCCAGATCAGCAACGTCATCCGTCTGCACATCCACAGCGGGCGATCGCCCAGGGTTAGCGGCGGTGTTCAGTCCATTCTGGGTGGCTCCGTTCTGGGTGGCGAGGTCGGTTTCCGTCGGGGCAGTCATGGGCAAGCTTTGCGGCAACGGGATAGAGCAGTCGTGTAGTCAATACTAGCCTAGCGCCTGTTTAAGCTGCGTTGCGGAATTGTCTGTCGGGAAATTTCTCCGGAAAATTTCTCTGGAAAATTTCTCTGGGAAATTTCCCAGAAGGGTAGTCTGTAGACAAGAGTCGGGTCAGCGGGATCGGGCAAGTGCTTTAAGGAATATTCACCTTTAGGTAGCAGATCCGCCACAGACGATGCCTCAGCCAGGAAAATTGACCCGCGGGGTTCTCAAAAATCAACATTTTTGAGTCTCTTTTTATACCAAAAAATATTCATCTGGTTGTAAACACGCACTCTGTGCTTGGCGGCGATCGCCCCCCTCCGGCAACACACCCCAGAATTCCACGCACATCCCGATTCACGCGAACTGGGCTGAACGCGCTCTCAAAAAAGCAAATCCGTTGATTTATGGAAAAAGGACAAACGCGCTCTGCCGTAGTCTAGCGGAATGTGCGATCGCCCGGGGGCAAAAACATAGTTTCCGTAAAAAGCCTGGACGATGTGATGACTTATACCCAGGCTTGAGCCACACTGAATCTAGGTTCACTGACTGGTCACAACAACAGAACGGCAACGGGGCTGGCAAGCGCGAGAATAAGAATCGCCTGCTGGCCCCGTTCCGCTTCGAGTTTAGCCCGCGTTTCAGAAGTCATAGGGGCGATCGCCCGCAAAACCCCGCCCCAAGTTATTCAGCGGCTTCGTCTGTGGCTGAGTCGTCCGATGCAGCAGGTTCGTCCAGGGCTTCTGGGGCTTCTGGGGCCTCTACATCTCCTACCGCTTCTTCAGCCAGCTCGACGCTGCTTTCTGCATCTGTCTCTGCATTTCTCTCCACATCTTTAGGGGCGATCGCGCTGGCTGCCGACTGCTGAAGCTTTTGGGCACGAGCCTCGGCCTCGGCCATCACCGCCGCCATGTTTTCCAGCATCTCACCGGGATAGTTTTCCAGCGGCTTGGTAGACAGCGAAATCCGCCGCTTGACTTCATCCACCTCATTCACGAGCGCCCGGACGGGCTGCCCTAGCTGAAACAGGTCGCCAAGGGACGAGATGTAGTTCTTGCTGATCTGATTGATGTGGAGCAGCCCCGTCGCGCCGTCAAAATCCACAAACACGCCAAAGGGCTTGATACCCGACACCTTACCGCTGATCAGTTGACCTTCCACGATTTGGCTAAAGCTGGCAGCTTGCGCGGCTAGCCGCTGCGACAGCACCAGTTTCTTGGTGGTGGGATTCACCTCGATAAAGGCCACCGTCATAGACTTGCCAATCAGAGACTCCAGGTTCTCTCGCTCGCTCAGGTGCGATCGCGGAATAAAGCCCCGCAGCCCCATTGCATCCACCGTCACGCCGCCTTTGTTAAACCCGTTCACCCGCACCTGGATCGTTTTGTTTTCCTCCTGCATTTCGGCGAACTGGCTCCAGATCTGGCGCAGTTCAAGTTGACGCAGCGATAGCGTCACCTGGCCATCAGCATCCTGCTCCCGCACAATGAGAAACTCGCGCTCCTCTTGCAGCGGCAGCACTTCTGACACGTTGCTGATGCGCCGCAAAGACGCTTCCTCTAGCGGCAAAAACGCAGCGGACTTGCCGCCAATATCGACATAGGCTCCGTCCGATTCATAGCTGTAGGCCTTGCCCCGCACGATTTGTCCCTTCTGAAACGCATAGTCGTGCTGTTCTAGGGCTTTGGCAAAGTCATCACTGGAAAACGACAAACGACTGACCTCCTCAAGCAGGTATCTAGAGAACCCGCCGCTCTTGGGCTGCCCTGAGCGTAGCTTGGCTCAGGTCTGGCGGATTTTTGAAGTAGGCAATTGGCTTCAATTGAGCTTTTTTAATATAAGCGATTCTTTGGTTAATCAGCATCGTTAGCCAGGGGTGAAACGGTTGGGCGACGAGTTTGGGCTGCTACCGAGGCAGAACATTTCCAGAAATAGGCGGGAAATGCACCAGTGCGCTTGTAGAGTCATTAATGGGGCAAGCTATTTGTAGGCTGATTGCAGGCTGAAATGACACGCTGAAATTGCACGCTGAAATTGCAGGCCGAACCGTGCTAGGTTAAGCCTCTTCCTGGCTCAGACGTGCCCAGCCTGCCTCGCGCAGATGCCCTGTTCATTCACTGGAGCTAAGACCCACGGTAAGGGGAGCGGTCTATTTATGATTGTTTGTCCGAATTGCAACCATCAAAATCCCGATGGCGCAGTGCAGTGTGAAGCCTGCTACACGCCGCTGCCCACCATGATGAGCTGTCCCAACTGTGGGGCTTCGGTTCAGTCCGATGCCAGCTTTTGTGGACAGTGTGGGTTTAACCTGCGGGCGGCGGCGGCAGAGGGGACAGAGGTGTCCACACCAACGGTCGCGCCTGATTTTGCAATTCCCGATTTGCCAGCAGTAGAACCCTTGGTTCCACCCGATCCATTGCCAATCACGCCGCCGATTGCAGCAACACCGGACTCGTTTGCAACTTCGGGCGTTTCACCCGTTTCTGAACTTCCGCCACCGCCGCCACCACCTGTCACGCCGCCCGTTGCGCCGCCATCGCCTGTCATGCCGCCCGTCGCAGTGCCGCCAGTAGCTAGTCCGACCGCTTCCTTGGGGCCGACCCAACTCCAGACGCAGCGAGCCAGCTTGCTGCACGTGCAGACCAATCAGGTTGTAGAGCTACCCCAAGCGCTACCTGTCGTTCACATTGGCAAGCCCAACGACCGAATTCCGCCGGATATTGACGTGTCTGGTTTTCCCAGTTCAGAAATTGTGTCGCGGGTTCACGCTGATATCCGGGTGGAGGGCGATGCCTATTACCTGGAAGATGTGGGCAGTTCCAATGGAACCTACGTGAACAACATGCCGCTGCCGATGGGCAACCGCCACCGCCTGCGGCCGGGCGATCGCATCTCGCTGGGCAAGGGCGATCGCATGACGTTCCTGTTCCAGCTTTCCTGAGCGGGCAATGACTTTGCTCATGCATTTGCTGCCCATGCATTTGCTGCCCATGAATCTGCTCAGGGTTCAGCGCTAGACCTGACGCTGGATCGAGCGCCAGTCTAGTGCAACTCCTGAAGCAATTGCTGAAGCTGCTGCTTCAGGCTGTCCTGCGTTTGCTCTTGGGCGATGATGCTGGCTTGGAGGCGATCGCGCTCGTCTTCTAGGTGGCTCATTTTGGCTGCCAGCTTCTCGCGCAGGTCATTTTCGCTGCCGCTGTTATTCAAGGGCTGCAATTTTTTGGCAATGCCTTCCTGCTCGTCAGAGAGGCGATCGCGCTTTTTGGCAAGCTTCTGGATTTCCCGCTGCGTTTGGGCAATCTGCTGATGCAGGTCTAGAATGCCGCGCAACTCCTGAAACAGGCTGGCGTTGATAAATTTGTTGTGCAGGTACGCCTGGAGAGTCTGGTAATCCAGGTTGAGGATTTGTTCGTCTCGAGAAATTTTTCGGCGCTGCTGCACGCGAAACTCGCTCTGCTGCCGGGGGGCGATCGCCAGCTTCCAGCGCTGAAACTCAGCCGTCTGCTCCATCGGCTCCACCGTCTCAAACAACTCGTAGCCGCTGAGAATGCGCTGCTCAATCACCAAAGCAATGGGATAGGTGTTGCGGTTGTCGATGCGGTAGACGGTCTGGCGGGTTTCCCACTGGTCATGAACGAGGTAGTCACCTTTCCCAAGGGCGATCGCCGCCGTTTCCAGGCGTGACTCGTCTTCCCGCAAAATCTGCACGCCCAAATCCACAGCGTAGGGCACAAAAAACTCGCCCTCAGCAGGCGTAAAGCTCAGCACTGCTTCCCCCACGTAGTTCTCTGCCTCCAGCACCGTCGCCGGGCCGCGCTCTAGGGTCAGCCCAGTCGTGTTGGTCGCGACGATGGTCACCACTGGATGGTCTGGCATTTTTTCAGCGTTGAACCAGTGCTGTTTGCGGCTGGCCAGCGTTGCGCCCAAAATCGGCACCATCGCGCTCTGTCCCCGCTTGATCGTGACCGGAATGCCCACGTCGTACTGAAACAACTCGCCCCGCGCCACGCCCGTTGCCTGAACCTGAGTTGCCTGGGCCAGGTCGCGGCGGGCAGATTTGAACCGACTGCTGCCCATGCCTGGAGCCGCTAGCTCTGCATCTAAATCAGACTCGTAGAAGTTGGAATCCCTATCGAGTAAGCTGTGCGACACAGATGCCACATCGATATGTGAATATAGGCGACCTTCTTCAAAGCTGACGGGGCCCGCCACCGTTCGCGCTTCGTCCTCGACAGTGGGGCGATCGACAAAGCGGGGCGTGTAGAGGTCGTAGATAAAGCTGATGGGCTGTCCCGCGATCAGCGTTAGGGAGACATCTTCGAGATCTTCATCGAGCTGGTTGTCCACAATGCCCCAGCCCTGGATGAATAGCTGACCGCTGTCGCTGTTGTCGGCAACACCACTGCCCTCGGCAGGTGCATCGGGCGTGTAGCCGAGGCGATAGCTGACGCGCCAAGTGGGGCTGGGAGCAACATAGCTAACTAGCAGATCTTGATTGGGGCGATCGAGAAAAATGGTGACGCTGCGCTGTTCCTCGCGGGATTGGCTCAAGTCCAGCACATAGCGCAGATCATCGCCGCTGCGAGCATCCAAAATATCCAGACCCCGCACCTGAGACAGCAGAAACGTCCGCAGGCTAGGCGTGCTGTCGGCTTCGCTGCCTGTGGTCATGATGGCGACTAGAGTTTGCTCTGGCTTTTCGGCAATCTGGTTTAGCCCCACCATGCAGCCGCTGACCACAAACTCGGAGCCAGACGCGCTGATGATCCGCTCCTGCGCCCCGTCGGTTTCGCCGCCAGCGATATGGAGCCGCACCTGACAACCCCGCAGCGATCGCACCAAATCTAGCCAGGCCTGGCGATCGCTCAACACCAGCGGCGCTTTGCTCAGCGCGTCTTGCTTCTCTTCCGGCGTTTCATAGGACACGTTCACCACCTGCCCATCGCCCTGGGGAAAGGCCGCCAAGCTTTTGAGGATATCGTTCATTTCCTCTTTTTTGAACGTCAAGGTGACGGAGGACTCTGGCCCCAAAGCCCCCAAGCGCTCAAAGAAACCGACCCCGTGCTTGTATAGCACCATGCGCTTTACCGGTAAGTTGGGCATGACAGACGTTTTCCTCCAGCATCAACAATGACCGAAATGACCGATCTATCAAGAATGCAGATCTATCAAGAATGCAGAAGAATACAGGACAGACCGGAAATCGCCTCAAATACCCCAGCAGCCTCACACAGACCCTCAAAACATTGGCACACATTGGCACTTCCTAGAGTTCCCAGCCTATTCTAGATTGAGGCAGTCTTGTCCAGATTTGCCCCCTACGCGAAAGTCAAGTTGACCAGACCTGGCCATAAAGTTTGCATTTGCTTTTAAGAAAGCGACATAGGATTGCAGCGTAGGATTTAGGATGAGTGGATGATGAATGCCAGCCGTTGTTTCACCCTACGGCCAGCAGCCTGTCGGATCAGTCACAATACTTGATCAGCCCCAAGATTCAGTTTCAAATTTCAGCCATAAAATTCAGTCGCCCTGCCATCAGGCATCTCTTCCTGAAAATTTGCCACTCTGTTCTTTCGCCGTAGGTTTTGCGTCACGAGTGTGATTACTTTATCCCTTCTGCATCCGGTCAAGCAGGTTCCAGCCCAGGTTTGGAAGTTTGAAAATGAGTCGGTGATTCGCATTGGGCGAGCGACCGATAATAATGTGATTCTCTACAGCGCTGTCGTGTCTCGCCATCATGTAGAGCTGCGTCGGGTTGGCGCAAATTGGGAAATTGTTAACTTGGGCACAAACGGTACCTACCTGGACGGCAAGCGAATTACGCAAGTCCCACTGACGGATGGCGCAGTGATTCGGCTGGCCCGCTCTGGGCCGAATATTAAGATTCGCCTGGGCAGCGAAAACGGTGATGACCCACCCACGACCGGATTGGTGAGCGATCGCACGGTTGGGCAGCCTGCCTCCGATTTGCCCCAAGCCCCAACCGAAATCACCCGCGGTCGGCAGGAGGGCGATCCAGACTCTCCCGACGCAGCGACCAAAATCCATCGCCCACCGACTCCCGGCGGGGCAATTCCAGTGCCGCCCCATTTGCAGTTGCCTGATCCACCAACTTGAGTAGGAGGCGCTGCCGCTAGTGGCCTTCTAGGGCGTCCCTCTCTCTCTGTCTCTCTAGGGATTTCAGGTGTTGTGAACTGCTGACTAAACCGTGACCTGGCAAGTTTTGACCTGGCAAGTTTTGACCTGGCAAGGTTTCGAGTAGGCTATGCCCAGTGCCCCAGAGTTACGCCTGGAATCATGCCTGGAGTGGCACAGGGGGCGATCCACGGAGGCAAGCGCTAGAGTTGAGTCATGGTTCTGCAAGACTCCTCCTTCAAGCCCTGCCATGACGAATCGCTGGAACAAAGACAATCCGTTTGATGACCCGCAACGGTGGGATGGCTCCGACTCCAAGTCTGACCGGGTGGGGTTGACCTGGCTGGTCGCAGCGGCGATCGCCACCAGTCTGCTCTGGCAATTGCCCATTGGCAACTACATCCTGTATCCCTTCAGCATTTTGGCGACCTGGTTTCATGAAATGGGGCATGGACTCATGGCCATGCTGCTGGGCGGCAACTTCCAGCAGTTGCAGATGTTTCCCAACGGCTCTGGCTTTGCGGTTCACAGCGGCAGTTTGTTTTTGGGGCCCGTGGGTTGGGCGCTGGTGGCGGCGGCGGGGCCGATGGGGCCGCCGATCGCTGGGGCGCTGTTTATTCTGGCATCGCGCAGCCGCCAGATGGCCCGCTATGCGCTGCTGTTTTTGGGGGCAATGCTGATTGGGTCGGCGCTCATCTGGGTGCGATCGCTCTTTGGGCTGGTGGCCGTGCCGTTTCTGGGGGCTGCGGTGCTGGCGATCGCCCTCTCCGGCTATCCCTGGCTCCAGGTCTTCGCGATCCAATTTCTGGGTGTGCAGGCGTGCGTCAGCACCTATCACCAGATGGATTATCTGTTCACCCGCCAAGCCAATATCGGCGGGCAAGTCCTCCTGTCGGACTCTGGGCAAATCGCTCAAAACCTGCTGTTGCCCTACTGGTTTTGGGGCGGGCTAATGGCGATCGCCTCGCTGCTGTTGCTGGTCAAGAGCCTCCAGATCGCCTATCGAAATTAAGGGATAGGACTTACGCAATTGGACAATGTCTCGCGGGCGCAGCCCAGGAGATATTGTCCAAAATCCAAAGAGCTTATCGCAAGTGCGTAAGTCCTGAAGGGATTTGGATTCGGAGGTGAGGCAGCAAACAGAGTTTTGCCAATCGCTTGCCTAAGATAAAATTTTGCAGCAGCTCATGCAGGGTGCTGAAACCAATAGGCACTTTGGCCTGTGCAGGTGAAACTCGCCGTCAAACCTGATTCTCAACCCCAATCCCAACGCTTTACCCCTTGAACATGGCTCGAGGCGACCAAATCTACGTTATGCGACCGCTCGCTGGCATGGACGGTGTGTATGAACACCACGGCATCGACTGCGGCGATGGCAGCGTCATTCACTACAGCAAAGCCACCGAGCCGCCGACGATTCGCCAGACAGAGTTTTCGGCGTTTTCCTGGGGCAACCGGGTGTTCGTCAAGCAATACACCGTTTGCTATTTGCCCGATATCGTGATCGAACGGGCCGAGAGTCGGCTGGGTGAACAGCGCTATAGCTTGCTCGAAAACAATTGCGAACACTTTGCGACCTGGTGCAAAACGGGCCGCAGCGTCAGCGAACAGCTTGCAACCTTTGGACTCGATGCCGCCATGCTCAACCCCCGCAGTTCTCGCCGCATGATGGAAGACGCAGTGCTGGCGAACGACCCTGCAATGGCGCTGCAACAGTTCGACCAGGCGCGACGGAATATGGCGATCGCCTGCGACCAACTCCAGCGACAAATACAGGTAGCCCAGAAAGACATGGACACCTGGCATCGGATCGCAGA
Organism: Thermoleptolyngbya sichuanensis A183; assembly: GCF_013177315.1. Classification (NCBI taxonomy): domain Bacteria; kingdom Bacillati; phylum Cyanobacteriota; class Cyanophyceae; order Oculatellales; family Oculatellaceae; genus Thermoleptolyngbya; species Thermoleptolyngbya sichuanensis. The sequence continues at coordinate 1,376,911 of NZ_CP053661.1, forward strand.
ACTGGCCCTCAAGCAAGGCAAAGAACCCGCCGCCCGCGCTGCGTTGGAGCGAAAAGTCGCCGCCAAACGCGAACTCACCGACTATCAATCCCAACTCGACCAGCTCGACATCCTCGCAGCCGACCTAGAGCGTAACGCGGCAGCCCTACACCAGCGAATTGCGCTCTCTACTTCGCCAGAGCATCAGGATTGGGGCTGAACCTGAGTTTTGCGCCGGTTTTGGACTTTGGATTTTAGATTGACAATTTTGGATGAGAGCTTTTGGCACCGCCCAAAATCCCAACTCTACAATCCAAAATTGCCGAGATCTTTCAGAGGGGTTGCCGAAAGCCTCCACACAGCTTCCACAAAGCCCCCACTAAGCCCCCACTAAGCCCTAATTGGCGCTGACCACCGTCGGGCGACTGCCGACCGAATGCTTATCGATCACCTGATCAATCAAGCCGTAGTCCATCGCTTCCTTAGCAGACATGAAAAAGTCGCGCTCAGTATCGCGCTCAATGCGCTCTAGGGGCTGCCCTGTGTGCTTTGCCAGCCAGCGGTTGAGATTTTGTTTGTGGTAGAGAATTTCTTTTGCCTGAATCTCGATGTCTGTTGCCTGACCCTGGGCACCGCCGAGGGGTTGGTGAATCATAATCCGCGAGTGGGGCAGGCTCATCCGCTTGCCCTTAGCGCCAGCGCTCAGAAGAAATGCGCCCATGCTGGCGGCTAGCCCGACACAAATCGTGCAAACATCCGGGCGCACATGGTTCATGGTGTCAAAAATGCCCATGCCAGCAGTCACAGAGCCGCCTGGAGAGTTGATATAGAGATAGATGTCCTTTTCGGGATCTTCGGCTTCTAGAAACAGCATTTGCGCCACGATCAGATTCGCAACGTCAGAATCGACAGGCTGTCCTAGAAAAATGATGCGCTCCCGCAGCAGACGCGAATAGATGTCAAAGGCGCGTTCGCCGCGACCCGATTGTTCAATAACGGTAGGAATCATGGAGCCTTTCCCAAGTAGAACCTTTCTACTTATTTTAAGCCGTGTTTTGTTAAGCCGTGTTTTGAAAGTCGTCGCTGAGGGTTTAAAGCGGGTGGCTCCGACCCAGGAAGCACACCCCTAATGCTCTCTCGTCTATCGGCGCGGAAAGTCTTCTGGGTCAGCGATGGGGTTCAGGGGGTTGGGCGATTCAGCAGGAGGCTCATCTAGCAGGTGGCGCAAGAGCGATCGCAGCTTCATGCGACTAATGTAGGGCCAGCCACCTTCGGCCTCCATATCGCGCAGCAGGGCGTAGAGCGAATGGCGATTTTTGGGCAGCGTTTCTTGAAACATCGTGTCGCGGATTTCTTGATGCAGCTTTTCTAGCAGGCGCAATAGCCGCAACAGCGCAACGCCATCGCCTTCAGACGCTTTGGCGGTTTCCTGTACCTGTTGGGCGATCGCCTCTAGATGGCGCTGAAGTGTCTCCTGAGGCTGGAGCGCTTGCTCCAAACTTGCCAGATCTGGATGAGATGGGCGATCGCCTCCATTATCCTGCTCGTTCATGCCGCTCCACGCTCCACACAACTGAGAAACAACTGCTGAGAAACAACTGCAAAAGAATTTGCGAAAGAATCACGAAAGAACTCTGCAACACCTATGAAACACTTGTTCCATGCAATTTTCTATACATTTCTACACAATTCACGTCCCTTATCATCTACGCCAAAGCCAGGATTTACTCTAAAGTCTCGCCCTGAAGTCTTACGAAGTCGGTCTGTTCCAGAAACAAGCGCACAAGGTCTTGTAAAATTCAACATTAGAGTATCAGACACAATCTGTTAGATTTGTTCGACTAATCTTGTTCGATCAAACATTCGACCCAACAGACCTACGAATTCATCCACTAGAATTCATCCACCACCAAGCCATATCAAGATTGAGATATCGAGGTTGACCATGAGGTATCGCGCTCTAATTGTCGCGCTGATTGCGCTCTGTATGGGGTTTCTCACTGCCTGTAGCAGCGGCACCCCTACCGCCGCCAGCGGCCCGCTCACCTATGAGCAAATCCGAGGCACTGGTCTAGCTAACAAATGCCCTACTCTTGACACCATCAAGCGGGGTTCCATTCCGATTGACCCCAGTGAGACTTACAAAATCGTCGATCTGTGCCTGGAACCGACCAACTACGCTGTGAAGACAGAGCCAGCAAACAAACGCCAAGAGGCAGAATTTGTGGCTGGCAGACCGTTGACACGCTATACCTCCAGCCTCGACCAGGTGCGAGGCACGCTAAAGGTCAACCCCGATCGTAGCCTCACCTTCATCGAAGAAGAAGGCTTTGATTTCCAGGCCATCACTGTGCTGCTGCCCGGTGGAGAGGAAGTCCCTTTCCTGTTCACCATCAAGGACTTGGTTGCTACAACTCAGCCTGGATTGGACAGCATCTCTGCCTCCACGGACTTCGAGGGTGAGTTTAAGGTGCCCTCCTACCGCACGTCTAACTTCCTTGATCCCAAAGGTCGCGGTCTGACGGCGGGCTACGATAATGCAGTTGCGCTGCCTGCCCAGGCCGACAGCGATGAACTTCAGCGCGAAAATAAAAAGGCGTTTAAGACGGGTCGTGGCAATATCTCCTTCCAGATTGCCAAGATCAATGCCGCAACGGGCGAGATCGCTGGAACTTTCCTGAGTGAGCAGCCTTCAGATACTGACATGGGTGGCAAGGAACCTCTGGATGTTCGTATTCAGGGGCTATTCTACGCTCGGATTGAACCCGCTGCGTAGTCCCTCAAGACTCTATGAGAGTGACTGGCTACAGATTTTGATCTTTTAGCCCTTCTAGATTTTGAAACGAAAAGACCTGCTGGCAAGGCGCTGGCGGGTCTTTTCATGTTTGGGCTCAGTTTTTGGGCTAAATTTTTGGGCTAAATTATGAGGTTTCCATAAAGCTGAACTTTACTAAAACTTTAAAAAGTGCGGTTTGGAATCACGCTTTTATAAAGTCTGGAGCCAGAGAGAATCACAGTTTTCACACCATGTAATCCTCAAAGTTAGGAGCTAAAAGGTCTACTGGAAACTACCTGTCAGCTCTGTCTAGGGCCAGTTAAACGCTGTTTCTAAAGGGCGATCGCCCTCCTTGTCTTAAAGGCGATGTCCAGTTCACTGCTCCGCCGAGGGGCGATCGCGCTTAACGCTTTCTCATGATATTGCTCCATAATATTGGAAGCTTTCATCTTAAAATGTAAACTGCTCATCAGTGAATTCCACAGACTCGCGTCTGATTCTTTCCTCCTGATTCATTCATCAAGCCGTCTCAAACTTTTAGAGGATCTATCCCGATCTTCATCTAATGAGGCGATTCAGGTTTTTCGACACTTCTTTCAGGTTCCGTAAAAATGCAGTTGTAGGCGTTGCCCTAAACCAAATACCTTGAGTTCAGAAATTTTCTGGGGCCTCGTCAAGCGGCAGATTTATTACTATCAAGCAACGTTACTGGAGCTTTAGTGATTGGAGTTCGTTGTCAGAAATTTAGGATAGCTGAAACCTCTGACTTCATACGTTAGCTCACTGCTCCAAATTCGCTGCTCCAAATGCTTGCAAGTAGTAACCAGGCTCTAAGCAGCAAATAGGCTCCAGTTAACAAGCAAGAGCGTTTCTGCGCTCACTAGCCTGGTTTCACAACCTGCAAGCGACTGTTTAAGCCTCTGCTAACCTGCCAAATTTAAGTAAGCCATTGAGTCAAGTAAGCCAGGTAACTTGAGTTTCAACTTCTCAGTTTGATACCCTTGTGCCTTTCATAGGGATGCATCTAGGTTACGGTCTCTTGGCTAACCCCATCTACCTGAATCTCGTCATGTCTACACCCATTTCTACAGAACTTAAGACCGAAAGTTTACAACTCCTGCGAGATTATCAAACCTCTCCAACTGCCGAAATCCGCAATCAATTGGTGCAACTCAATTTTGGTTTGGTTCGCAAAGAAGCGCATCACTGGGTCAATCAATGCACCGAAAGCTATGATGACCTGCTCCAAGTGGGAAGCCTAGGACTGATCCGTGCTATCGAGCGGTTTGACATGAGCAAGGGTCATGCCTTTAGCTCCTTCGCCATTCCCTACATTCGTGGCGAAATTCAGCACTATCTGCGCGATAAGGGGTCTTCTGTTCGGATTCCTCGTCGCTGGCAGGCGCTTCAGCATCAAGCTGCAACCGTTACGCGCACCCTCCAGGCAGAGCTTCATCGTTCTCCAACCGATGCTGAACTTGCCTCTGCTTTGGGAGTCTCGCTCGACGAGTGGCAAGAAATCAAACTCGCCTACCGCAATCGGCTGCCCCTCAGCCTCGATGCGCCCATGCGAGAAGAAGAGGAAGGCGCAACGCTAGGTGAAATGCTGCCCGATTCGCAATACCGCAGTTTCCAGCTTGCTCAGGAAGACCAGATCCGGCTTCAACAAGCCCTGTATCAGCTTGAAAAGCGAACCCGCGAGGTTCTGGAAGCCGTTTTTCTCTATGACTTGACGCAAAAGGAGACAGCCGAGCGCTTGGGCATTAGCGCGGTTACTGTATCCCGCCGCGTTAAGAAAGGACTGAAACTCCTGAAAGAGTCGATGCTGGGCGCAGAGCCAGCTAGTCCATCGCGAGAGATTGGACGCTCTGCTTAGGGTTCAGCGTTGCTCGCTGAATTGCTCAGCTTGCCTTTCGAGTTCATGGCTTTGTCAGTCCCCGATGCTGCTTCTCAGAATTAAGCAGTGTCGGGGTTTTTGCATTTTTGTTAGTGTCCTTGGTTTTTCGCCACCTCAATCTGGCAACTGCTGAAACCCTTACAGCATGGTTGTTCTTGATTGGTCATTGTGAGGGTGGCGAATAAATCGGGACCCTGACGCATTTTTCGATCACATCCTCAGCCAACTTCTTGCTTTCTGTAGAGCAGAAAGCGTGTAAACCGGCCCCTTAGGCACAGGCGGTGATCAACGCAAGTCTTGTAAATTAAGGTATCTCAGTCGGAAGCGTTGTCTAAATGACTGGCTTATGCAGGCGGGAGAGGCTGATGCGGGTGCATAGCATGATACCTAGAGTCGATAGATTGCTGTGTGTGCCGCATATCCAGTTGTCTAAGCCAGCTTTCTACGGTTCGCATTTCTACAGTTCATATTCTGTCAGCGATTAGGACTTGGGCTGAATTATTAAAAAAACATTACGAACGAGCTGCTTGCGGAGGTGACCGATGCTGACTCTGATCACACTGGTTTTGTTGTACAGGATGCATTCATATCGGGAAAATCTCGGTAATGTTGGGTCTAACGTTTCTGGATATGCTCCCAATTTGCTGATTTAGGGGCGTGACAGCATCTCTCATAAGTGTTACATTTTTTAATATTCAGATTGAGCAAAGGGTTTCTGGGTGGTGAGTATCGGAGTGTATGAGGTGCTTCGTGTTGGCTGTCTCCCAGGCGTGTCTTCCAAAAGTTATTCACCTGATGAGTCTGTGATTAGGTTTCGGGTTCGATGCTGGGTCTGAGGTGCTTTTCTGAGAGGCGATCGCTCTGGTCGGGAGGCGGCATCTGTTGCCAAAGGGTAGCAGCCAAAGCTTGTCCATTGAGTGGTAGCTGAGGGTTCGCAATCAAATAGCAACTGAATAGCAATTGAATAGAGTCGTATCCAGCCCTCAGCGCTCTGGTCTTTAAGGTTTTTATTTTTCTCGGTTGGGTAGTTGCCCGGTAGCTGCCCCGTTTTGTGTTTTTCCAACTCCTCACGTGTCTTGTCATGAAAACGAGTCAAGCCTCCACCGATCTGGTTCGCACTTACCTTCGAGAAATTGGACGGGTTCCTCTGCTGACGCACGAGCAGGAAATTCTGTATGGAAAGCAGGTTCAGCGTCTGAGCCTGTTGCAGGACGTGAAGGCGGCGCTGTCGGAGCAGCTTGGGCGATCGCCCAGCCTGAAAGAATGGGCAGACCAGGCCGGCCTGTCGGTCGATGAGCTAGAGCAGGTGGTGGCCGAGGGCGAAAACGCCAAGCGCCGCATGGTAGAGGCCAATTTGCGCCTAGTGGTGTCTGTAGCCAAAAAATATATCAAGCGCAATGTGGATTTGCTGGATCTGATCCAGGAGGGCACAATTGGGATGCAGCGAGGCGTAGAGAAGTTTGACCCAACCAAAGGCTATCGCTTTAGTACCTACGCCTATTGGTGGATTCGGCAGGCAATTACGCGGGCGATCGCCGAGAAAGGGCGCACCATTCGCCTCCCAATTCACATCACCGAAAAGCTAAACAAAATTAAGAAAGCGCAGCGGCAGCTTGCTCAGCAGCTTGGTCGAGCAGCAACCGTTTCGGAACTGGCGACGGAGCTAGATATGTCGGTGAAACAGGTGCGCGAATATTTGGAGCGGGCACGCCAGCCCCTATCGCTGGATTTGCGAGTGGGCGATAACCAGGACACGGAACTGGGTGAGCTGTTGGAAGACACGGGGCCGTCTCCGGAGGACTATGCTGCCAATTCTTCGCTGCGAAACGAGCTTGAGCAATTGATGGCAGAGCTAACGCCGCAACAGCGCGAAGTCTTGTCGCTGCGCTTTGGGCTAGAGGATGGGCGATCGCTCACGCTGGCCAAAATTGGCGATCGCCTGAACATCAGCCGCGAGCGGGTGCGCCAGATCGAGCGGGAAGCCTTGACCAAACTGCGGAAGCGCCGGGCCGACATTCGCGAATACCTGGCCAGCTAGCACAAACGAGCTTTGGGGTTCGGACTCTGAGGGGGAGTGGCGATTCTCCGCTTCCCCTTTTATTTATATTTATGCATTTTTCTTATGCTCTCTAGCCATTCTTGGCATCTCGCAATGCACCTTTAGTTTGGACTAACTGGCATCACAATAATGCTCAACAGGATGCCATAAAGAATCTGCTCAACCGTTCATAACAGTTGAACTTAAGGAATTGGATACAATCCTGCTCGCAGTTAAGCTGCTGTTGCAACCGGACTGTTCAGGGATTGTTCGGATGTCTTGCGTTTCGAGGCTCGTTTTTTGACCATCGGATAGCAGGGACGAGGAGTTGGCTTGTGCCCCTTGCCTCGTCCTGGCGATTTACCACGAGGTTTAGGCGCAGGAGCAGGGGTGCCAATCGCTGCCAAAATGCCTGCAAACGCTTGTGCGACCCGACCCGGAGTCAACGTTTCTTGCGGTGCCTGCCAGGGCAAGGGGTGGTCAGTACAGTCCTTTCGCGCTAACCACAACTGCCAACTGAGCAACGGCATCAGGCTGCTCCACTGTTCGGTTGCCGATACAGAACTGAACTGGGGATGTGTCCAATATAGCCTCTGCTTGGCAAAGCGATACCAGTGTTCAATGGCAAAGCGACGGAGGTAGTGCAACCACAGGGTTTCTAACGGAGGCATCTGCTCACCCAGCCAAACTAACCACAAAGGAGCCAAGCGTCGCGTGCTGCTCTGTGTCTCCAGCACCTCCACGCGCAACACTTCCATTGCCCGTTTGGGGGATTTGCGGAAATGGTATGCACTCCAACGACTGACCCGCACTCGTCCCCAGTTGGGATCATCGACTTCAACGGTTTCGACCGGGACACTCCAAGTGTCAGGGTCATTGAGTTTCATCTTATGTCCATGCTTGGCAGGTGCGCCTCGCCCTCGATACGCTGGGGGCGCGCCATAGACACATCGATTGGATGTAACCCGCAGCAGCAAGTCTGCCTCAATCCCTGCCGTTTGGTTGACAAAACTGGCATTGCCGTACCCTCGGTCGTAGATCGCCAACGGACGCACCGCTAACTGCCGAGTCACTTGTTTGAGTTGGAATGCCGCTTTACTGGCGGGTGTTTCAAAGCTGGTGATGCGCTCATGCCGCAATGGTAATGCCCAACTGCCCCTGTCTTCAGCAATCCAGGCTAAGGTACTGTAGTTTTGTCCGGCTATCGGGGCATGTCCTGTTCTGCCTGATAAGGTGCGGTCTTTCAAACGCCTGGCAGCAGGACGGTTCCACCGACTCGCATCACCTGCCAACAACGGTTGCTGCTGAGTCGGTATCTGCTGCACCAACAGCTTCAGCACCTTTGATCGGGGTAGGCGGCTATCGCGCAACGCTTCATAGGTGCTCGACCACTGGCGACGAAAGACAGGACTCTGCGATAGCCTCACAAACGACACGATGCACGCACTCACTAACACGGCATCCATCAGATCAAACAGGGCATCTCTGGCGTTTCCCAAGCTGGCATACAACGTTTGGCGAAATTGCTGAAGTTCGTTGAAAATCATGGGGTCAATGTTGGTTGTACTTCATTGACCTTACGGCAGTCGGTGCTTCTCATTGACTGCCTTCCTCTTCACCATTAGTCCAAACTAAAGAATGCACCCATTGTGGCAGCGGCGATCGCCTGGTCGGTGGCCTTGGGCAGGTGATAATACTTGCCACCTGCCTGTTTCGCTAGTTCTTTAGCAAAGCCCGTAGACACAAACTTATTCTCCGTGTCAATCACTAAAAGCTGAATATTTTGCGCCCGAATCTTGGTGGCAATGTCCAGCAGTTCCGCCTTAATGTCCGGCTTCTCTTCGCTGAGGATGGGTTCCCCCAGGGATTTGGCCAGCGGCACGTTGCCTCGTCCATCGGTAATAGCCACAATCACCACCTGTCCAATGTCACCGGAAGAGCGGGCATTCACCCCCACGCGCACCGCCTGCGTGAGTCCATGCGCCAGGGGAGAGCCGCCCCCACAGGGCATCCGCTCCAGTCGTCGCCGTGCCGAGGTGATGGAGCGAGTCGGGGGTAGCAGCACTTCTGCCTGGTCACCCCGAAAGGGAATCAGCGCCACTTGGTCACGGTTCTGGTAGGCCTCTGTCAGTAGCCGCAGAACTGCGCCCTTGGCAGAGTTCATCCGGTTCAGCGCCATTGATCCAGAGGCATCGACCACAAACACAATCAGCGCCCCCGCCTTGCGGGCCAGCCGCTTGGCGCGAAGGTCCGACTCTTCCACAAACACCCGCTTGCGAGGCGGCTGAGTTGCCGCTGCTCCCTGCTCGTAGCGCGATCGCCGGGCCTTTTGATAGGGCGCTGCCGAGCGCAACGTCGCGTCTACGGCAATCCGCCGCACCTTGCCCCTGGGCAGCATCGGCTTGATGTAGCGTCCCCGATCTTCCGAAAAGATCAGACTGCGCGACCCCGACTTGCCGCGTCGATTGGCCATCTGAGCAAAGTACAGCACCGACGGGTCGAGCAGCACGCCCTCTGGGTCAAAGATAAACTCCTCCGGGAGTTCCGGCGGATCTTGGGACTGGTCTTCTTCGTTCTCGTCTTCGTCGTCTTGCTCGTCTTCGTCCTGATCCTGGTCAGACGGCTGCTGATCCTGGGGCGGCGGGGGTGGCGGGGGCGATTCATCTTCGGGCGGCGGCTGGAGATCCAGCGCCCGGGGCACAATCACCAGCTTCACAGCCACGCGCAGATCGTCGGCGCTGACCTCGGTACGCCCTTCCAGCGCTGCGTTTGCCTTGGCCACCCGCACAGCAAACAGTTCCGCCCGATGCCCCTGCACGCCGCCGCGCAGCGCTTCCTGAACCAGATACTCAATCTGGGTGCGGGAAATGGTGACATCCTGGAGCCACTCGCGGGCGAGGATGATCTGGGTTTTGAGATTGTCCAGTTCTTCGCGATAGAGCTTGAGAAAATCTTCCGGCGACTGGGCATAGTCTGTAGCCCGCTCTACGGCTGCCACACGCTGGTCTAGCCCCAGGATTTCGTCCGCCGAAAGGGCGATCGCAATTCGGTCGAGCAAATGATTTCGCAGGTCGCCCTCTTCGGGGTTATAAGTGGCAATCAGCAGCGGCTTGCAGGGATGCTGAAAGCTAATGCCTTCGCGCTCAATCTGGTTGCGTCCCTCCGTCAGCGTCGTCAGCAGCAGATTCGCAATCTGGTCATCCAGCAGATTGATTTCGTCCACATACAGCACGCCTCGGTGCGCCTCTGCCAGCAGCCCCGGCTGGAATACGGTTTCCCCCGCCTTGATGGACTGAGCCACATCCACCGAGCCGAGCAGCCGATCTTCCGTTACGCCCAGCGGAATTTGGATAAAGGGAGCCGGGATGACGTGCGTGGGCAAAGCAGAATCCGCTTCGGGATCTGCTTTGAAATCCGCTGCTGCTTTGACCTCTGCGTATTTTTTCAGCGTGTCATCATCCCAGGCTTCGGGCAGGAGCGGATCGGCATTGCAGCAGGAGCCTTCGATGACTTCGATGGGGGGCAACAGCGCATGAATAGCGCGGGCCATGACGGATTTGGCCGTGCCGCGACGACCCGCAATCACCACGCCACCTAGCCCCGGGTCAACGGCGCAGAGCAGCAGGGCCAGCTTAATCGCCTCCTGTCCGACAACGGCGGTAAGGGGAAAACTGAGGGGTTGATCGGTCAACGTGGCGGCAGGCATGGCGAAAATCCAGGCGGGTTCAGGCTTCCAGCATATTCAGCATATCAGGAAGCGGGGCAGGGGGTTGGGGCTAGAGGGCGGAAAAGCGATCGCTCGCGTCCAGCAGCGCCGTCCGAATTCCTGGTTCGTTCATCGAGTGGCCTGCATCTGGCACGAGAATTAGCTCCGCCTCGGGCCAGGCGCGGTGAAGCTCCCAGGCAGACACCGCTGGACACACTACGTCGTAGCGCCCCTGCACAATTACGCCGGGAATGTGGCGAATGCGATCGACGTTTCGCAAGAGCTGGTCGTCTGGTTCAAAAAAGCCCTTGTTCACAAAATAATGGCATTCAATCCGGGCAAAGGCATCGGCAAACTCCGCCTCTGCAAAGCGCTCCTTTAGGTTGGCATCGGGCAGGAGCTTGCTGGTACTGGCTTCCCAGACCGACCAAGCGCGGGCCGCCTCCAGCCGAATTGCCGGGTCATCGCTGGTCAGCCGTCTGTAGTAGGCGCTGATTAAATCGTGCCGCTCCTCCGCAGGAATCGGCTTCAGGTAGTCTTCCCAGGCATCGGGATAGATGTAGCTGCATCCCTCCTGGTAGAACCACAGCAATTCCTTGCGCCGCAGCATGAAAATGCCCCGCAAAATTAGCCCCTTGCAGCGGTCGGGATGGGTCTGGCTGTAGGCGAGAGAGAGCGTGCTGCCCCAACTGCCGCCAAAGACCACCCAGCGATCGATGCCCAGGTGCGTCCGAATTGTCTCAATGTCATTCACCAAGTCCCAGGTGGTGTTTTCGCGTAGTTCGGCGTGGGGCGTGCTGCGACCACAGCCCCGCTGGTCAAATAGAACCACGCGCCACTTTTCCGGGTCAAAAAACTGGCGATAGCTGGGCGTAATGCCGCCGCCGGGGCCGCCGTGCAAAAAGACGACGGGTTTGCCTTGGGGGTTGCCCGCTTCTTCGTAGTAAATGGTGTGTAGGTCGGAAACCTGGAGGGTGCCAGAGGCGTAGGGTTCGATGGGGGGGTAGAGATCCCGCATGGGAGGAGAGAGAAAAAAGAGGGAAGAAAGAAGAGGGAAAAAGGAAGAGAGAAGAACGAAGAGGGAAGAAGGAAGAACGAAGAGGTGGGGGGAGGGGTGGTGGTGCTGGTCTGTATCCTTATTCGGGAGTGTGTGGGGCGATGACGGTGGTGACTTGGGATGTGCGATCGCACACGATCCAGCCCAGGTCTGGGGTTACATCGGCAGGGTTTTCGGTGACGCGAAAGAAGACTTTGCCGTCGGTTCGAGACTCGATGGCAAAATCGGCGCGATCGGCGTAGAGGACTTTGTAGCCCCGATCTTGCAGGCAATACTTGGCCCAGGCTTTGAGGGAGTGCTTTTGCGGCTCGTAGGGAATCGGAGGCTGGCGAAACACCTCCTGCATTGCGGCGATGAGTTGCATAGGGGCGTAGCAGCAGGATCTCAGTAAAGACAACAGATCCACCATACAAGCTTTTTCCTGTCCGGATGGTGACCGCTTGCAATGACGGCTTATATGCGGTGTGAAATTATTGAAACTACTGAAATTACGCTGAAATTGCTATCGAAGCCACAACGAGATTACAACTCGTGGGGAATTTTGAGTGGCAAGGTTTCGGGTACGGTGTCGGGGACGTGAACCGCGTGGGTTGCGGGCTGTGGAGGCTGATGCAGCAGGATGAGTTGGGCCAGGGTTTTTTTCAACTCAGTGCGCGGCACGATGGTATCTACAAAGCCGTGGTTGAGCAAATATTCCGAGGTTTGAAAGTCGTCGGGGAGCTTTTCGCGGAGGGTCTGCTCGACGACACGCCGCCCTGCAAAGCCGATAGTGGCCTGGGGTTCCGCCAGGATCAGGTCGCCCAGCATAGCAAAGCTAGCCGTTACGCCGCCCGTTGTGGGATGGGTTAGCACGGGGATGTAGAGCAGACAGGCTTCTCGGTGTCGCTCTAGGGCCCCGGAGATTTTCGCCATTTGCATGAGGCTGAGCATTCCCTCCTGCATTCGTGCGCCGCCAGAAGCACAGACGATAATCACTGGGAGGCGATCGCGCGTGCCTCGTTCAATCATGCGGGTCAGCTTTTCGCCCACGACAGACCCCATGCTGCCGCCCATAAAGCGAAAGTCCATCACGCCCAGCGCCACGGGCAAATCGTTCAGCCGTCCAACGCCTGTGGCAACAGCATCCCTGAGGCGTGTTTTTTCCTGAGTGTCGCGGATGCGATCGCTGTAGGATTTGCGATCGCGAAAACCCAGCGGATCGGTGGGCGATAGGTGTTCGTCCAGCGGGGTCCAGGTGCCTGGATCGATCAGTTGCTGAATGCGCTCGTCGCTAAAGATGCGGTTGTGATGCTTGCACTCTGGACAGACCATGAGGTTTGCCCGCAGGTCTTTGGTATAGGTCAACACGCCGCAGTTGGGGCACTTGCTCCAGAGTCCGTCGGCGATTTCTCGCTCCTGCTGATTCTGGCTGATGGCACCAGCTTTGCGTCGATTTGCAAACCAGTCAAACAGAGACATGAAAAAAACAGGGGATAAAGGGTGGTGTTAAATTTCGCTGAGGCGGCGCTCTATGGCAAAGGCTCTATGGCAAAAGAGAATGGAAAGAGTGGATTGGGGAAGATTCTGTGAAAACGGGAGACTTTACGTAGAAGACTTTACTAAAGGGATAAGTGGGGAGGCGTTTCTAGTGTGCTAGGAGAGGGCGATCGCCCCTCTGCGCTACTCCGGTTTTACGTCCTCTGCGTCATCGATAGGACTCAGCAGCAGCAGCGCCGTCCACCAGTCTCGCGGGTCAACCTGCACCGCCGCAGGCGTGCCCCCGCCGAAATGCGCCTGAACGCCCTGTGCCACCACCCGCGCCGGAATCTCATGGGCCGCCAGCATTTGCTGCATGAGTTCTGCTTCCAAATAAGTATTGGTGGTTCTCAACGTTGTCCAAGCCACATCCGTAGCGTATGTGATTCAAACTACGATGTTGATTCTATCAGAGGCGGGGGGAGATCAGGGGTTGGGGGTTGGGGGCCGGAGCGGTTCTGCGTCCTGTTGCTTTGCTCTGAGATCTTGATTCTGGCTTTTAGATTAGCGATTTTAGATTGCCAGTTTTAGATTCCCAGTTTGAGGGGCTGCAAGGCTTCCAGCCATTTCCTCTGGGGCGCTGTTTGGGGAATTTAGGGAATTAGGGAATTTATTGAACAATGCCCCAAAAGAGCCCCAGGTAGCCGCGAATCAGGCTCTCTCCAAAGAAGACGGCGAGAATCGCGCCAAGTGCCAGAAACGGGCCGAAAGGGATGGGCTGGCGACGGCTGAGCAGGCCAAGGGCGATCGCCCCCCCGCCCACAAATGCCCCCAACACGCACGCCAGAAACCCCGCCAGCAGCAGCAATTTCCAGCCTAGCCACGCCCCCATCATCGCCGCCAGCTTTGCATCACCGCCGCCCATTGCGGTTTGCCCCAAAGCTACAGAGCCAACAAACGTTATCAGATCCAGCCCCCAGATGCCCAGCACTGCGCCCACTACGCCGCCCATCACCGCTGCGGCGCTGCCCATCAGTCCGCCCTGCCCAGTGGCGACTCCCTGCGACCAGCCCATCGCCGCCTGAAAGACCAACCCCGCCACCAGTCCCGATTGGGTCAGCACGTTGGGCAGGGTGAGCGTATCCAGGTCGATCAGCGCCAGCGCCATCAGCCAGCTCACCAGCGCCCAGTAGCCCACCGCAGGCAGCGGTAGCGCAAAAGACTGAGCCACGGCGACAAACAGCAACCCTGTAATCAGTTCCACCAGCGGATATCGGGGGGAAATCGACGCTTTGCACGTTCGACACTGTCCACCCAACCACAGCCAGCCCAGCACGGGCACGTTGTCGTAGGGCCGGATGGGGGTGAGGCAAGAGGGACAGCGAGACGGCGGATGCAGCAGCGACAGCCCTGCCGGAATCCGATACACCACCACGTTGAGAAAGCTGCCGACCGATGCGCCGATGAGGAACACGATCAGTGCCCTCAGTCCTTCAAGAATTAGCTCCATAGACCAAAATTAGACAAAAATTAGACCAAAGTGACCGAAAGCCCTTGAATCCTAGTCTCTGTAGGCGCTGCAATGTCAAGCTATGGCCAAAAGTCAGGGCGCTTTCCAGCAGTTTGCAATTCTTATCTTTCGGGGCGATTTTCCCCACAGTCTCCACAAGCTTTCCACAGCGATATCGAAGTTTTCCACAGGGGATCGGGTAGTTTTCCACAGGCTTCTACGGTGGCATTGGGGCTAGAGGAATTTTCTGGGGAATTCGCCAAAGGGCGATCGCCCCCTCAGAATCATCGGGCTTTAATGAAGTTTCGTAACAAAAAACGACCTCAAATCCGCATTGCACCGTAAAACTTTTTTAAATCTAAAGCCCTCTGCAACAGTTCTTAAGGTTGACAACCCCACCCCCTCCTGGCGCAAAATGATGCGACCTGCTCAATTAAAGCGCTCCTTGGCAGAGGGGACCGACTATCACCAGAGTTCGATTTTTCGGTCTGGCGTGTCGCTATCCGTCCTCTGGCGAGAGTTTGCGCTGCTTTTGTGTGCCTGAGCGTCGGGACAAAGCGGCAACTTGCTGCCTCCCCTCACCTCCACCATCAGGTGCGTGCCTTTTCAAAACCTGACCTCATTCTGGCTGGCCCAGTCAAACGAGAGGGTTTATCGAGTTTGGTTCCTGCGTCCGAGCTTCTGTTTCACCATCCAAAACTTCATCACTGAGGTTTCCCACATGAACGCAACTGTCAGCATCCTGGCCGAAATTCCTGAAGATTTGCACCTATCCCTCAAGGGCTACCTGGAAACCCATCCCGATTGGGATCAAGACCGGGTGTTCTGCGCCGCGCTGTCGCTGTTCTTGCTGCAACACGTCAGCAGCAACAGCCCAACCACTGCCCACTGCTATCGGCAGGCAGCACGGGTCTACCTCGACACGCTGTTCAAACATGCCGTTTAAGCCGTTTAACAGGTTTAGGACTTGCACACTGGCGATGGGTTTTCTGGATTTTGGACGATTTTTCGTAGACTGCGCCTGCGAGAAATCCTACAACTGCGTCAGTCCTAAAGTTGTTTAACGGGTTTGGGGGATGCCGTCTTAGCGATGCAGAGCGATACAGGCAGCCCCCCAAACGGCTGGATGCGATCGCGCAACATCCGACAGAATCTAGCCGTTTACTTCAAAAGCTCCCCGCCCAAACTGCAAACCTTGAGCGGGGAGTTTTTAGAATCAGCAGATGCACCCGTTCCACAGACAATTGCGCTAGGCAATTGCGCTGAACGGCTGCTTACCTCTCAGACAGCTAAAAGCGAATGTCACAGGTCAACACTGCGTCAGCGCTGCGTTAAATAGTAATCAGAGTTTTATGCGGCAAATTTCAAGAAATCTAAAGCCAGTCCGCCCTGGCCCCAAGGTGGCTTGATATGATCGGGCTTGCACGACTTTGACGCTGTGGAAAGAGACTTTAGATGAACTATTTTTGGTTTAAGGCCTTTCATATTGTGGGCATTGTGGCGTGGTTTGCAGGATTGTTTTACCTGCCGCGCCTATTTGTGTATCATGCTGAGGCGTATGAACAGCCCGAACCCGCCCAGAGCATTCTGAAAAACCAGTATCAGATCATGGAGAAGCGGCTCTACAGCATCATCATGACCCCGGCGATGTTGTTGACCGTCGCGATGGCGATCGCCCTTATCACCACAGAACCCGAAGTCCTCAGGGAACCCTGGCTGCACGCCAAACTCGCCCTTGTGGTTTTGCTCATCGGCTATCACCACTACTGCAAGCGGCTGATGAAAAAACTGGCAGCCGACGAGTGCAAAATGACCAGCCAGCAGTTCCGCTGGTTCAACGAATTTCCCACGATTCTGTTTATTTTGGTAGTAATGCTGGCGGTGTTTAAGAACAACTTGCCGACGGATATCGCTGCCTATGGCGTGGTGGGGCTGCTGATTGCCTTTGCCGCCGCAATCCAGCTTTACGCCCGCAAGCGACGGCTCGACCGCGAACGCGCCCTCAGTGCAGACCTGTCCGATGCTGGCGTGGGCAGTTCGACCTAGCGCGAGACACAGGCTTCGGGGCCTTGCTCTAAGACATTTTGCTCTAAGAGCTAATTTATGAAGCAAATCTTAAGAAGCCTGAAACTCTTGGCATGTGTGGCTTTGAGGTCATGTTTGCCCAGGAAAAGCGGTTTCTCGGAAATCCTTGATTAACAAGGCTTTCAGGCTCCTTTACAAATTAGCTCTAAGACGTTTTGCTATAAGACATCTTGCTTTAGGACATTTTGTTTTAAGACAACATGCTCTAGGACATAAAGCGGCTGAGAGGTACTGGAGCGACAGCCCCGCCTAATTTGCAGCGTGCTACTCGCTCAACAGCGCCAGACTTTCGGAGAAATCAGCGTCTAGCACCTCTTCCCACTCTGAGAGCATGACGGCAAAATCGACCTTCTCTGGCGGTGAGAGATCAGAAGTGGCAATCGCCCCGACCTAGACCTTGCTCAGCAATTGATCAATCTCAAACACATCGGCCCCATAGTCCGATAGCTCCTCCCACTCGTTCGCCCAGGCAGCCGTAATTGTCTCTAAGATGGCGATCGCATTGTTGCCGTTGCCTGCCTCCACAAAGTCTTGCGCCTGTTGCAGTAGGTTTGAAATTTCTTCCGTAAATGGGTCATCCTCATGCCCCTCCTGCAAATACACCAGCCCATTCCGCAAAATTTCTCTCATTTCTTGCCGAATGGGTTTAATGTCAACCGTCGGGCGATAGCAACGTCTGGTGTCGCGGGGCGGCGCAGGATTTAAAAGCCTGAGAACATGGCGCTCGATCTCGTCCAGCAGTTGAGGATTGTCTTCTGCAAGCGCCTGGATTAGTCCCTGCGTTTGCACCAGGTTTAACCAATCGAGCAACTGCGCCAGAGTCGGGCGAGACTCGATTGGCTGCTTTTCCCGCACCACGCTCAGCCCCACCGCCACCAGATGCTTTAGTTTGGACTAATGGTGAAGAGGAAGGCAGTCAATGAGAAGCACCGACTGCCGTAAGGTCAATGAAGTACAACCAACATTGACCCCATGATTTTCAACGAACTTCAGCAATTTCGCCAAACGTTGTATGCCAGCTTGGGAAACGCCAGAGATGCCCTGTTTGATCTGATGGATGCCGTGTTAGTGAGTGCGTGCATCGTGTCGTTTGTGAGGCTATCGCAGAGTCCTGTCTTTCGTCACCAGTGGTCGAGCACCTATGAAGCGTTGCGCGATAGCCGCCTACCCCGATCAAAGGTGCTGAAGCTGTTGGTGCAGCAGATACCGACTCAGCAGCAACCGTTGTTGGCAGGTGATGCGAGTCGGTGGAACCGTCCTGCTGCCAGGCGTTTGAAAGACCGCACCTTATCAGGCAGAACAGGACATGCCCCGATAGCCGGACAAAACTACAGTACCTTAGCCTGGATTGCTGAAGACAGGGGCAGTTGGGCATTACCATTGCGGCATGAGCGCATCACCAGCTTTGAAACACCCGCCAGTAAAGCGGCATTCCAACTCAAACAAGTGACTCGGCAGTTAGCGGTGCGTCCGTTGGCGATCTACGACCGAGGGTACGGCAATGCCAGTTTTGTCAACCAAACGGCAGGGATTGAGGCAGACTTGCTGCTGCGGGTTACATCCAATCGATGTGTCTATGGCGCGCCCCCAGCGTATCGAGGGCGAGGCGCACCTGCCAAGCATGGACATAAGATGAAACTCAATGACCCTGACACTTGGAGTGTCCCGGTCGAAACCGTTGAAGTCGATGATCCCAACTGGGGACGAGTGCGGGTCAGTCGTTGGAGTGCATACCATTTCCGCAAATCCCCCAAACGGGCAATGGAAGTGTTGCGCGTGGAGGTGCTGGAGACACAGAGCAGCACGCGACGCTTGGCTCCTTTGTGGTTAGTTTGGCTGGGTGAGCAGATGCCTCCGTTAGAAACCCTGTGGTTGCACTACCTCCGTCGCTTTGCCATTGAACACTGGTATCGCTTTGCCAAGCAGAGGCTATATTGGACACATCCCCAGTTCAGTTCTGTATCGGCAACCGAACAGTGGAGCAGCCTGATGCCGTTGCTCAGTTGGCAGTTGTGGTTAGCGCGAAAGGACTGTACTGACCACCCCTTGCCCTGGCAGGCACCGCAAGAAACGTTGACTCCGGGTCGGGTCGCACAAGCGTTTGCAGGCATTTTGGCAGCGATTGGCACCCCTGCTCCTGCGCCTAAACCTCGTGGTAAATCGCCAGGACGAGGCAAGGGGCACAAGCCAACTCCTCGTCCCTGCTATCCGATGGTCAAAAAACGAGCCTCGAAACGCAAGACATCCGAACAATCCCTGAACAGTCCGGTTGCAACAGCAGCTTAACTGCGAGCAGGATTGTATCCAATTCCTTAAGTTCAACTGTTATGAACGGTTGAGCAGATTCTTTATGGCATCCTGTTGAGCATTATTGTGATGCCAGTTAGTCCAAACTAAAGAAGTTTGGAGCCTTGTCCCAAACCGGGGCTGATTCAGGCACTTTTTCTGAGGCGGCCCGTCCAGGGTTTGTATAGAACTGGGCCTAACAGGTGACTGAATCGATGAAATCAGTCTGGCACTGGGTTGCTGGGTAATGGGCGATCGCCCCTCTTCCAGTCCCACTTCTTCTATTACCAATAGGACTTACGCAGTTGGAGGATTTCTTGTGGGCGCAGCCCGCAAGAAATCCTCCAAAAACCAGAAAACTTATCGCAAGTGCGTAAGTCCTGACCAATTCATTCGCAGGCACATCAGGAAAGGGAGAGCCTCACATGCGTCAACAATTTAACCTCTGGCAACGATTGGCAAGCACAGCAGGTGTCGCGGTGGTGGTCGGCATGGGAGCCATGACGATGCCCAAACCTGCCGACGCGCAGACCGTGCCCAGCGGCACCCGCTTTAGCTGCCAGCTCGAAAATGGCGAGTATCAGGTGATGTATTCGCCCGCAAGCCAGCCAGGGCAGCTTTATCCCTGGGCGCGTCCCACGACGCTGGGCGGCGGCTGGACGGCCGATCGCCGCTGTGCCGAGATTGCGCGGAGGCTGGAATCTTATCGACCGGATGGGCTGACGGAACTGAAAACCGGGACGCTGAACGGCTATAACGTCGTCTGCGCCACGACCCAGCAGGTTCCCGACTGTCGTCTGGTGTTGACGGTGCCGCCCGGACAAGACCCGATCATCGTGCGCGATCGCGTGTTTGAAAACCTGACCGTAGCCGACAGCGGCCAACGCACCGAGGGCGTGACGACCTTCCAGGGGCGCGACGGTCGGCTGATCGAGCAAATTGGCGATGCGCTGAATCTCCGCCTGCCCCGCAGCCGCCGTTCCTCCTCTGCACCCGCCAGCGGCATCAACCTGCGGCCGTTCCTCGACCCGGCAGATGGGGGCACGGGCGATCGCCTGCGTTCTGCGGTTCCCGCCCGCTCAAGCTCTGGCAGCTATCGGCTGAATCCAGATCTCTTTCGATAGGAGGAGTTTGGCAGGCAGGAGACAGGGTTGAACCAATGGGGTGGCGAAAGCTTGCATAAAAAGCCTGCATAATAGGCTGAAGCCTGTATGACTCGTTGCCAGCAGGCGAACCCGTCACCCTTTATTTCAGACCTTCCTCATGCCCGCCAAGACCCGTGGTGCGATCGCCGCCGGACACCCCAAAACCGCCGAAGCTGGAGCCGAGATGCTGCGGCTGGGGGGCAATGCATTTGATGCTGCGGCGGCGGCGATGCTGGCATCCTGCGTTACAGAGCCAACCCTCACGTCGCTGGGAGGCGGGGGGTTTTTGCTGGCGCACACGGCGGAGCGGCAAAATATTCTGTTCGATTTTTTTACCCAGACCCCGCGCCAGCGGCGACCCGTCGAGGCGGTCGAGTTTTATCCAGTGCTGGTGGACTTTGGAACGGCGGTGCAGGAGTTTCATATTGGGCTGGGGGCGATCGCCGTTCCGGGCACCGTGGCGGGTCTATTTCAGATGCACCGTCGGCTGGGGCGGCTGCCCATGTCGGCTGTGGCAGAACCCGCGCTGCACTACGCCACAGCGGGCGTAGAAATCGGCGACTTCCAGGCTTACTGCTTTCAAATCTTGCGGCCGATTTTGCTGACCTGTCCAGAGATGGGGCAACTCTGCACGCGAGAGGGGGAACTGCTGCAACCGGGCGATCGCTTCTACAATCCCGACCTGGCAGAGACGATCCGGCTGCTGGTGCAGGAGGGGCCGCAGGCGTTTTATGAAGGCGAGATTGCCCATGCGCTGGTGAAAGATTCCCAAACGCGGGGCGGCTATTTGTCGCTGGAGGATTTGCGCCAGTATCGCGTCATCGAGCGATCGCCCCTGATGACCCGCTATCGGGGCACCACGCTCGTTACCAACCCGCCCCCCAGTTCCGGCGGCTGCCTGATTGCCTTTGCGCTGGCGCTGCTGTCTCAAGTCGAGGTTGCAGGGTACGAATTTGGCTCAGAGGCGCACCTGACGCTTTTGGCAGACGCGATGCGGCTCACCAACTTGGCCCGTGCCGATGGCTACGACTCCCGGATCAACCAGCCCGATGTGGCAGAGCGCTTTCTGGCAGAGGCACACCTGCATCGCTATGCCCAGCAGCTTTTGCAGACGGCAGGGGTGAACAAATGGGGCAGCACAACCCACTTTAGCGTCATCGATGGCGAGGGCAATGCGGCTAGCATTACTGCCTCCAACGGCGAAGGGTCAGGCTATACGATTCCGGGAACGGGCATCATGCTGAACAATATGCTGGGCGAGGCAGATCTGCATCCTGGCGGGTTTCATCAGTGGCCGCTTGATGCGCGAATTTCCTCCATGATGGCTCCGACGATGGTGCTGGCGGCGGGAATGCCAGAACTGGTGCTGGGGTCTGGAGGCTCGAACCGGATTCGCACAGCGATTTTGCAGGTGATTTCCAACGTCATCGACTTTCAGATGCCGATTGAGCAGGCTGTAAACTCACCTCGCATCCACTGGGAAGCAGACGTGATGAACCTAGAGCCAGGGTTTGAGATTCCCAAAGTCCACACTCAATTTCCCTGGAACAGTGAGATCGTGCCGTGGGAACATCTGAATATGTTTTTTGGTGGGGTTCATACGGTGCTGGCGAACCCGGATGGCAGGCTGACGGGTGCGGGCGATCGCCGTCGCAGCGGCTTTGTCGCGCTGGTCGAATAGAGATCTTCGGATTCCTTTAGATTCTCAAGTTTCTTAGATTTTCAATATAGATTCTCAAACTTCAGCCCCTCAGACCTCAGCTTTTCCAAAAACGCCCCAGGCAGGACTCGAACCTGCGACCGACTGCTTAGAAGGCAGTTGCTCTATCCGGCTGAGCTACTGGAGCCAGCAAACCTTACGCGATACGTGTAGCTGTGTAGCTGACCTACAACACAACCCATAGGCTTGAGATGAACTTGATTCTATCAGTTACACCCGCTTGCTTGAAGTGTGATTGCTTAAAGCGTCAGCCGTTGCGGACAGGATTCTGAAGTGCGGATTTCCAGGATTTCCAGGATTTCCAGGTTTAAGCACACCCTATGCCAACTCATGCCAACTCATATTTTTAATCAGACGACCAAGCGGCGTTAGGGAACCCAGACAAGATGGGAAAACTAAACCAGCCCAACTTAACACACGAACGAGTCTATATGAACCGATCAGCAAGTTTAGAATAAACCCCCAAAGGGCTTGGACTCGCCCAATATCTGAGTCCTGCGCTCCGACAAGCTGTTCAGCAGAGACCATTGCTCCCAAGCGTGCCCTAAGAGCTAATTTGTAAAGGAGCCTGAAAGCCTTGTTAATCAAGGATTTCCGAGAAACCGCTTTTCCTGGGCAAACATGACCTCAAAGCCACACATGCCAAGAGTTTCAGGCTTCTTAAGATTTGCTTCATAAATTAGCTCTAAGGCAGATTTCATGTTTTGCAATCGCTCCTCCAGCGTCCGCGTTTCATCCCATCAAAATTACTATACGCTTACTATACGATCTAACGCTTGCGGGGTCTTGACCTTGCAAACGGTCTGTCCACCGTCTAAGCGCTCTGTCCAGAACCAAGTTCGTCCCAGTGCCCAGCGCTAAACGAATCCGGTATCAGGTGTACACTTAGACCAATCCAGTGTGTATCGCCCATCGAACGGCGGTTTTCCAACACCCCCGCCCTGACAGGAGTCAACCGACCAAATCATGTTTATCTTAAAGCGGCAGGATGTTGAAATTACGAGCGTTCAACACCCCAAAAAAGATCAACAGATTCCTGTTCTGCATTACCAGGGACAGTCCTTTCGGCTGATCAGCGTGTTTAACGCGGCTCAGGAGGAAGACGCAAAAGCCTTTTGGCGCGATTTGACGGATAATCGGGGCAAAGCCTGCGTGTTGCTGGAGGAGCCAGAGCGCTATAGCGTGTGGGGCAAGGTGCGGCTGGATCAGCTTGCTGCGGACAGTGGCGACCAGGTGGCAACGGATAGCACGTCTCCAGCCCTGATTCAGGCGGCGCTGCTGCTGCTCCAGGCGGTCTACATCGATATTGAAGATCTGCTGGGGGGACGGCAGGCTGGCATGTTTCAGAAAGAAATTTCCAGCGTATTTCAGCAGTGGCGGTTTCCTCAAACCGAGTCGCCGGATGCGATTAACCAGCTTCTGACGGTTGATCCGCTGGCATCGCTCCAGGTGCCCCCCTGGCAAGAGCATCATCTGAACACGCTGCTGCTGGAGTTGCTGCGCTTAGGCAAAGAGCATTTTGGGAATACTAGCTTCACGGGGCGGGTGCTGGATGCGCTTCAGGATATGTCTGAGGGCGATCGCACGCAGTTCCTAAACTGGCTCAAGCAGTCCCCCTCTGGAAAAGACTGGCAATAGCTGGCAGGTATTCGCAAGCATTCTTCGCGATCCTTCCTCGCGATTATTCATTGAGGGCGATCGCTCAATCAGTCAGACTTGTCGCCTTGCATTGTGGTCTAGTGCAGCTTTTTACCCTGCGGCTTCTTAATAAAGTTGCCATTGAGCGTCCAAACTATGAAAAATTCTGTTTTAATTTGGCTATTCTCAACCCGCATCTTCCTGTGCCCTCCAGTTAAGGAGTGATTCTGTGGCTAAGAAAACCTCTGGCTCTTCCTCGTCCATCCCAGTGCAGACCATTGTCATCATCGCTATCCTGTGGGCGGTGTTTTCCCTGCTGTTCTTCCTGCTGTTTAGCGTGCCGCTGCCGGGGCAGGGTCGTCCAGAGTGGTATGGCATTACGACCTATTTTTTGGAAAATATTGCCTTTTTGGGAGCGTCCATCCTCTGCTTTCGCAACTGGCGCAGTCCGCTGATCGTGAGCGGGCGCACGGTTTGGCTGCTGATTGGGCTGGGAATGCTGTCTTTCTTTATTGGCAATTTGATTCTTGGACAGTGGGAAATTGGCTGGGGCAAGGAACCGGATGCGTCTCCTGCCGACCTGTTTTTCCTGCTGATGTATTTGCTGGTGGGCGCGGGTATGTTTTTGGCGGTGTCTTCGCGCAAGCTGAACCTGGCAATCTGGCAGTGGCTAGCGGTGATAGGCGTAGGGGTTTTGGGGGTTGTGATTGCCTGGTTTATCTACAACGGGGCAAGTGGGGCTGCCTCGGCGGCGGTCTGGATTGATCCTCCGGCGATCGCCCAAACTGCGCCCGACGCGGCCCCAGCGGCTCCGGCGACTGCCCCGGTGCCCGCCGAGCCTGCCCCAGCCGCCGCAGCTACAACCTCCAGAGTCCCTGGTTGGGCGGTGGCGCTAGAAGACACCCTGTCCCCGTTCTCAGGTACCTTTGCGATCGCCTATGTGGCTGGAGATATCATTCTGCTGATGGCTGCGATGGCACTGCTGCTGGCGTTTTGGGGCGGGCGATTCTCGCTGTCCTGGCGCTTCATTGCCGCCGCTGCAATCTGCTTTTACGTTGCAGATATGTGGTTCCTCTACGCTACCCGCTACGTCGAGGGCTATCAAACGGGCGGCTTGCTCGAAGTGTTCTGGATTTTTAGCGCCTGCCTGTTTGCCATTGGTGCTGCGCTGGAGTATGACCTGTCGAGCCGCTCTCGTCGGGGCAGCCGTCGCCGCGCCTGAGTGTTTTGGAACCCGCTTAGAGCTAAGTAAATCTAGAGGCAGATAAACTTAGAGGCAGATAAACTCCCCTTGTGTGCAGCTTGCATAAGGCGTAGTTGAGGCGCGTAGTTGAGTCCTAGTTGCTAGGCAGTGTCTTAAAACTTTCTAGGTCGTTGATTACCTTGAGTCGATCCCCCTAGATCCCCCTTATTAAGTAAATCCCCCTTATTAAGGGGGACTTCTGGAGTGGTTCGGCTCGGTTCCCCCCTTTCTAAGGGGGGCTAGGGGGGATCGAAGGGTCTTAAAACATGCCCTAGGGTGTGGCCGCTTTTGTGAGGGTTTTACCGCAGACATTGAATTTTAGTTACCCTTGTACTGTTACGTGCAAGGGTCAGACAATTCTGAGTTACGATCAATCAGGTTTTTCTTCAGTGCTCCCCGGTGGGGCGAATGGTTAACGCGGCATGCCTCCTACGAAACTGACCGATTCTGACAAGCAAAAAATTCTGGCACTGTATCGCCAGTCAGACGAAACCACCACCTCCCTGGCTCAGCAATTCAGCGTCAGTACCTCTACAATTAGCCGCATTCTGAAGCAAAGCCTGTCGGAAGCCGAATATGACGCGCTGATTCAGAAAAAGCGAGCCGCAGGCAGCAGCAAGTCTGAAGCTGAGAACGCCACCGACGTATCCACTGCCGCTTCTACGGCGGTGGCCCTGGAATCAGAAGAAGATCCGCAGCCTCCCCAGCCAGACGTGTTTAGCGCTGTGCCCCAAGCCGTGCCCGAAGCCGTGGAGCCGGATGCGGACGAGATGGACGCAGCCGAACCAGACTCCGCACGCCGGGATGGTCGCCGCCAGCGCCGCCGTTCTGGGAGCGTTCCCCCCGAACCCAGCAAGCCATCCACAGTTGCGCCGCCCAAACTGGCTAAAAAGAAGCGGATTGATGAAGATGGGGCGATCGCCTCTGTTGAATCGGCCTTCGCTGCGGATGCTGAGCTTGTGGAGGAGGATTCGGCGGAACCTGTCGTCGCTGAGCTAGAGGCAGTTGAGCGCGACATTCTGAAGCATGAAGGCGTTTTCACGGATATTGACGAAGAAGATGACGACGACCTGGATGATGAAGACCTGACAGACGACCTCGACGACGACCTGGATGACGGTCTGGACGATGAAGATGACGGCTCCTTGCTCGACGCAGCCGTTGAGCTGGACGACCTGACGGGCGGACTGCACAGCAATATACCGCTGCATATTGCGCCGCTCTCGGAAGCCAAACTGCCCAAGTCCTGCTATCTAGTGGTCGATCGCACGTCGGATTTAGTGACTCGGCCGCTCAAGGACTTTGCGGGGCTGGGGCTAATTCCCGACGACCAAGAAGAAGAGCGGACGCTGCCTGTGTTTGATAATCATCGGGTGGCCAAGCGCTATGTGCGGAGGATGCAGCGCGTGGTCAAGATTCCCGACGGTCAGGTGTTTTTGAAGGCGAGTCCCTATTTGCAGGCGAAGGGCATCACGCGTCTGCTGATCGATGGGCGGGTATATTCACTCTAGGCAGAGGTCTAGCTGAGGGGATGTCTGGCTAAGCAGTCTGGCTAGGCGGTCTGGCTAGGCGGATACTTGGGCGATCGCCCGGTGTTCTGCTACCAGGCGAGGCTATTCGTCCTCAAACGGATCGCCCTCGTCCAAGCTGCGGGCACTGGAAGCGCGATCGCCCGGTAGCACCAGCGCCGCGCCCAGCATCCCTGCCGACGCGCTAAACCCCAGCAGCAGCCCGATGGGAATCGGCACCGTCCTGCCTGTCAAAAAGCGGAGTTCGACAGGGGTCGCGTTTTGCACCGAAAGCAGGGCGATCGCACTCACCCACAGCGCAACAATCGAGGAAACCAGGACGTTTAGCATGGCGGCAAGCAGGCAAAAGACCGAAGGCTGAAATCCAAAACCCAAAATCCAAAATCTAAAACCCCAAAGCTGGCTCAGGGTGAAGCAGGCGTGCAGGCCTCATTCAAGCAGATGACCAGTACCGACTGGATGGTCGCATCTTCTCGAAACTGCTGCGTTTCGTTGTATTCCGCTATGGGCGAGGGATAAATGCCCGCTGTTTCGCTGTTGCCATTGCCCGTGCCAAAGGACAGGTTGGTGGCGGGATGCTGGGCAAACCGGACGTATTCCCGCGATTCGTTCTGCGTATTATACGACAGGGTGGCATCGCCATAGATCTGCTCTGCTTGAGCGATCGCCGTACCGGGGCCCACGCCGCGATCGGTGCGGTAGCTGGGGTTATCGGTCAGCACGCCCTGCACCACGTCATCATCGCCAAAGCTCTCGCCCGCCAGGTACAGCACATAAAACAGTGGCTTGCCATTCTGGGACACGGCGATCGCATCGAAATCGACGATAAAAGGCGACTGAACTTCAAACGTGGCATTGGGCAGCGCTTGCTTGAGTTCTCCCAGCGTTATGCCCAGCTTCGCCGGGCCGATACCCTCGGCTGAAATCACAAACAGCGACGGATCGGTTGGCGCTGGGGCAGAAGCCGTGGGGCTGGGCGCGGGAGCAGAAGGCGCAGGCGAGCCTGGGCCAGCCGTTGGCGACGCGCTAGGATAGGACGAAGGCGGCTGGGCATCGTTGCATCCGACCAGCCCCGCCAATCCGCCCAGCAGCAAGCTCCCCAGCAGCAGTTGTCTTGTGGATTGTTTCATCAACCGACTTATCAACCGACCCATTGCTTTCTCCTTCTGAATCCCACGCCGACTCCGTGACGACCTCAGCATAGCGTTTGTACCAGAGCGTCGGCTTCCGGTTGTGCCGGAAGACGCAATCACCGGACAAAGATTGCTACACCTGTTTTAGCAAGCTGTCCTGATTTTGCCCTGACTTTGCTTGATCTGGCGGTACGGGCTATTTAGGCAAATTGAAGGCGGCAACCGGATTAAGCCATCGCGTGATGGTGCGCTTGAGCTGAATGAAATCTCGGTTTAGCCCCTGCTGCATAAACTGTCCGAGGGCATCCAGCGGCGTAAAGGTTGCACCGGGCTGCCATTTCAAATCTTGACCCATTGGTGTTAGGTGGTTGCCGCCCAGCGTATGCAGCGTGGTCATGCCTGGAAAACGGCGAGTGAGAACGTCCGAGAGCGATCGCGTCTGGTCGATATCATCCATTGCAAAGCGAATCAGCAGATTGCGCCGCACCTGATACTGCCGCTCGATCAGCGTGTAGGTTTCTGTCGGCGATGGCGTAAATTCTACATTCAGCAGCGGCGCAAACTGGGGCGGAATCTGGGAAGAAAACTGGGTCGAAAACTGCGACATTTGATCCAGAAACGGAATCGATCGCCGCGCTGGATAATTGTTAAACGACAGAAAAACGTTGCCTGCTCGCTCTTGCGACGAGCGGCTGCCGATCAGCAGATGCAGCTTGCAGCCCATGCTGTGGCCCAAACCATAGAGCGGCACGTAGCTGCGACGAAACACACGCTCCAGCAAATATTCCTCAGCCCGGAGGAACGATCGCAACACCTGGCGGGCGATCGCCTCATGGTCAAACGTGTTGACAAAGGGCGTGGCAACAACGGCATAGCCCTGCTCTGCTAGATGCTCTAGTAGCGAGCGATAGGTGACCTGCGGAGCCGCCGCCACAAACGCCCCGCCCAAAAAATGAATCATCGCTGTCGGGCTTTCTGGCACCACCAGCCAATTTCCGCCCAGTTCTCGCCATTCCATAGGTAAAGAAGGGTGAAGCTCTCTCTCATGGTAGACGATGTGGCAGCGGGTGGGGGGATAGGAAAGGGATCAGTAACTTTATCTCTCGATCCCCTGCTTGCTCTCTATCCCCCGCTTGGCTTAAATAGCCTGCAACAAAAACACCAGCCCCACGCCTGCGATCGCCAGTCCAGGCAGGGTCAGCGCTCTAGCCCGTTCGGATGTGCGGCGCAGCAAGCGATCGCCCAGCCATCCTGCTCCCAAGGCGATCGCCGCCTGGATCAGCGTGAAACCCAGCAGATAGGCGGATAGGGGCGACGGCGTTGCACCAATGATTGACTCGCCGTAGGCATAGCCGTGGAATACACCTGCCAAAACTCCAAAGGCGATCGCCCCACCCAGAGGTAGTGTCTTTTGCAGCCCCAGCCCCAGCCCGATCAGGAACACCGACAGCGCAATGGCAATTTCAACGGCGGGCAAATCCACTGAATTCAGGTGTAGGGTCGTGCCGCCCAGCGCTGCTAGCAAGAAGCTGATAGGAAACAGCAGTCCCCAGCCTTGCTTTGCCGCCAGTAGCCCAATCGCCACCACAAACGCAAAGTGATCTAGCCCAATGACGGGATGGGCCAAGCCAGACAAAAACCCTTCCAAAAAGGTTTTGGGCGTTTCGCCTCCCAAGGCGTGGTGCGCTAGGGCTGGTTCAGCACAGAGCGCCATTCCTGCTAGCAAGAGCAGTGCGCCGCTGCGCCAGCCCGCGCCAGGTTTGCTGGCCAGGACGGTTCGCCGATCGCGCGCTCTGGGCGATTTCGGGAATTTCCGGGTTCTGGTGATGCTTGCCTTCATGTCTGTACCTCGCAGAGTCTAAATTGGCAAAATGGCGCATCGGCGGGCATCCTGACTGGTCGGGCGGGGTGTCTTGCCCAACTTCACAGTTGCGGGACAGCGGCAGACTTGCACTGCACTTTCCCCAATCGGCGCGATCGCCAATCTCCAAAGGCTGTTCCCCTTTGAGAGCCGATGAGCGACTGAAATCATAGCACCGTTTGCAGGAGCAAACACGCAGAGTCACGAATGTTCAAGGAGCCAAACGCTTTGAGACACTCCAAAATCATCAATCCAAAATCATCAATCCAAAATCTAAAATTCAGTCTGCAACCGGGACGATCGCCCCCTGCTGTGCCATTGACCGAGACAACGCTTCGAGGATGGTGATTAGCTCCGTGCCAACTTCGCCCGACGACAGGCTGGAGGGGCGATCGCCCCGCACACAGTCCACAAAATGTTCGCAGGCGCGGCGCAGTGGCTCTTCGCGGGAAACGGCGATCGCCCGTCGCTCTTGGGTCGTGGGCAAGAATTGTCTGTCTTGCTGCATCAGCGCTCCAGTTTGCAGCACCAGCGAATCGGTCGCCATTTCGTCAAAAATTAGCGAGGCGCGATCGCCCACCATGCTCAGCCGCCGCTGTCGGTCGGGATTGAGCCAGCATACCTGCAGCGTCGCCTGAAATCCGCTGGGATAAAACAATCGCGCCCAGACTAGATCAGATACTCCCGATCCTCCCGATCCTCCCGATTGCACTGCCGTTTTTGCCTGGTTTGTTTCCTGGGCGATTGCCCCAAGCTGTGGGGTTAGCGCAGGCTGCAACCAAACCGTTCCCCAGGCTTGCCCCTGCACGGGTCGCTCTTCCAGCCAGTGGTTAAAAATGGCAATGTCGTGAATTGCCAGATCCCATAGCGCATCGACATCGGAGCGCACTGGGCCGAGGTGCGTCCGGCTGCTGCTGCCATAGCGCACCTGCCCAAGTAGCCCTCGCTGAACGAGCGATCGCCCCGCTTGCACGGCTGGGTGAAACAAGTAGGTGTGATCTACCACCAACCGCCGTCCTTGCGCTGCCGCCAGTTGGCACAGTTCTCGCCCCTCGGCAGCGCAGAGCGCCAGGGGCTTTTCTACAAATCCGTGTAGCCCCCAATTCAGCGCGGTTCGCAGGAGTGCTGCATGGGTGCTGGCGGGTGTGGCGATCGCCACGGCATCTACCCCATCCAGATCGAGCGCGGCTGCCCAATCTGTAAGGGCAAGAACAGCGGGCGTGCGATGTGCTAGCCCAAGCTGGTTCACCGCAGTTTGCAGGCGGGTGGTGCTGGGATCGGCGATCGCCACCACGCGCACCCCCGGCAGCGCCAAAAAATTTCGCAGCAGATGCATTCCCCACCGCCCCAGCCCCAAAATCACAATGCCCACTGACGGTGAATCCTGGGCTGCGTCTACGTTGCTCACATTTTTCGCTCACATTATTTTGCTTACACTTTTTGCTTACACTTTTTGCTCAAACTTTTTGCTCGCATTTATCCTGAATTTTCGGGTCTGAATTTTCGGGACTGGCTAAGGCATTGATCCATCTCGCCTGCTATTTTCCGCCAATTTATTTGCTCATTGGCTAATGATTCACCTAATTTGCCAATTTAGCCTGCTCACTCTGAAAACTCGCATCCTCCGATCCGTCTTAGTTCCGTCTTAGTATCGTCCTCTGTCAATGTTGTGGAGCGATGACCCCCGCCAACCCACTTTTTTCGGCTTTGAGCCACAATAGGGAAGTTGGGATGAGCCGACGGGCTGTATCCTGATGAAATCTATTGCTGAGTTGACAGAAGTAGGTGCCATGAGCCGCCGTCGTCAAACCCCCTGGCTGCATCGCCAGTCTCGCAAGGTTATTGGAGCGATCGCCCTACTGGGTGCGCTAAACACTGCCTATCTCACCGCGACTCGGCTGTTTGGTGGAGAGGCAGCCTGCCCCACCAGCGGCTGTCAACAGGTGCTTTCTAGCCCCTACGCCACGCTGTTTGGGCAACCGTTGGCGCTGTTTGGGCTGCTGGCCTATCTAGGCATGGCGGCGTTTGCCTTTGCGCCGCTACTGGTCAATCCTGACCAAAACAAAACCCTGCGAACCAGTTTAGACAACACGACTTGGTTGCTGCTGTTTGCAGGCTCCACCGCCATGCTGGTGTTCAGCGGCTACCTGATGTACATCATGTTTTCCGAGTTCGTGGTGCCCTTCGGCGCAGCGGGCATCTGCGTCTATTGCATTGCATCGGCGCTGTTTGCCCTGGCTATGTTCTTGCTAACGATGTTTGGGCGAGCCTGGGAAGATGTCGGACAGCTTATTTTTTCCGGGATCTTGGTCGGCGCGGTGGTGCTAGTAGGTTCTCTAGGTTGGCACAACATCATTAAAACGCCGCCCAGTGAGGCTGTGAACGGGCCATCCGTGCCGCCTGTAACTACCGTTTCGGGGCAGGCAGAGGTTGAGTTGGCTCGCCACCTGAAGCGTATTGGCGCGAAGATGTTTGGTGCTTACTGGTGCCCGCATTGCCACGATCAGAAGCAGCTCTTCGGTCAGCCTGCCGCGGCTGAGATTCCTTACATCGAATGTGCGCCAGACGGAGCGAACTCCCAGACTGCCTTGTGTCGCGCCACGCCGCAGGTGACGGGCTATCCTACCTGGGAAATCAACGGACAGTTTTACTCTGGCACCCAAACGCTGGAGCAACTGGCCAAGGCTTCTGGCTATCAGGGCCCGACCAACTTCCAGATTTCTCCGTAGGGGCGCTGTCCTAATTTCGAATTTGGATTTTGGATTTGCGATTTTGGATTGCTAGCCGAGCCTGTCGGGGTTTTCTAGCAGTTTCATTCGTAGCACCACTCAGGAGAATTGATATTCAAGGGCCGGTTTGCAAGGGCTGATTTTAAGGCTGAGCATCTGCCCCCTTTAGTCCTCCTTAGGGGCGAAAGGGGGGAGTTTTTATCGTGTTCCTCTGGACGTGTTCCTCTGGAACTGTACCTCTGAAACCCTGTACTGTTAGTCCCCCACGCCTGCCCCTTTGCCCTGCCAGCGCGACAGTATTTTTTCTAGCTCAATCCAAACAAAGAGCAGCAGGCTGAATCCAAGACAAATCAGCAGTTCCAGGGGGCTGAGGATTTGGGTGCCAAAGAAGTTTCGCAGCGGCTCGACGTAGATCAGCGCTAGTTGCAGCAGGCTGGTAAAGACGACGGAGGTGAGGACGTAGGGATTGGAGAAGGGGTTGAGTTCTAGGGTTAGGCGGGTGTTGGATCGAATAGCTAGGGCATGACCCATCTGGGCCAGGCACAGCGTAGTGAAGACCATTGTCTTCCAGCGATCGGGGTCGCCGGGGATGGTTTGGGCAAGGTGATAGCCGACGACCATTTGGGCGATCGCAATGATAGACAGCACCACGCCGATGCGGATCATGTAGGTGCCCAATCCTCGTGCAAAAATGCTCTCTTTGGGATCGTGGGGCGGGCGACTCATGACGTTGGGTTCCGCAGGTTCTACTGCCAGCGCCAGGGCGGGCAGTCCATCGGTGACCAAGTTCATCCAAAGGATTTGCAGGGGCGTGAGGGGCACGCCGCCAAAGGCAAACAGCGGCGATGCGGCAATGGTAATCACTTCGCCGATATTGGAACCCAGGATGTATTTGATAAAGCGGCGAATGTTAGTGTACACCACGCGCCCTTCTTCCACCGCAGAGACGATGGTGGCGAAGTTATCGTCCAACAGCACCATGTCGCTGGCTTCTTTGCTGACATCGGTGCCCGTGATGCCCATTGCAATGCCGATATCGGCCCGCTTCAGCGCGGGGGCATCGTTCACGCCATCGCCCGTCATGGCGACGATGTGGTGCCGCCGCTGAAGCGCCTGCACGATTTTCAGCTTATGCTCTGGGGCCACGCGGGCATAGACGCTGACCCGCTCGACGTGGGCTTCCAGTTCTTCTGGGGTGCAGTGTTCCAGATCGGGCCCGGTCAGCACTTCATCGCCGGGTTGGGCAATGCCCAGGTCTTCGGCGATCGCCCGTGCAGTGAGCTGGTGGTCGCCTGTAATCATGACAGGGCGAATTCCGGCGGAGCGACAGCGGGCCACGGCCTCGCGTGCTTCGGGGCGGGGCGCGTCTAGCATGTCCACCAGTCCCAGCCAGATCAGCCCTTGCTCGGTTTCCTCGGCGCTGTCTTCGGCGGGCAGTGCTTCTAGGGGACGGGCGGCAAACCCCAGCACCCGTAGTCCTTTGCTTGCCAGGTGATTGTTTTGCTGCAAGATTTGCTGACGGCGATCGCCGCTGAGTGGCTCCACGGTGCCTTTGACATACACAAACTGGCAGCGCTCCAGCACCAGTTCTGGAGAGCCTTTGCAAAACAGGAGTAGGGAGGAGGATGGTAGGAGCAGCGGGGCGATCGCACCCATTGCATCCGTGATCCTTCCACCCCCTTCCTGTTTGACCATGACGCTCATGCGCTTGCGCTCGGAGGTGAAGGGAAACTCACCCAGGCGCGTCCAGGCATAGCTCAACTGATGGCGATCGAGGCCAGCTTTGGTGGCAGCCACTAGCAGTGCGCCCTCGGTGGGGTCGCCTAGGATGCACCAGTCGCCGTTTTCCTTTTGCAGCGCAGCGTCGTTGCAGAGAAGGCCGGCCGTCAGCAGGGCGATCGCCTCTGGGTGGTGCCGAGTGTCAATCGGCTGCCCGTTTAGCAAAAACTCGCCCTCCGGCGTATAGGCGTGGCCGGTGACGCTGAGGGAGCAGGAGTGTTGGTGAATTCCCTGAACCACCATCTTGTTTTGGGTCAGGGTCCCCGTTTTGTCGGAGCAGATCGTGGTGACAGAGCCGAGGGTTTCTACCGCAGGCAGCTTGCGGATCAGGGCATGGCGGCGCACCATCCGCTGGGTTCCTAGCGCCAGCGTTACCGTAATCACGGCGGGCAAGCCCTCTGGCACAACGGCCACTGCCATGCTCAGCGACACCTCCACCAGTTCCCGCAGCTTGCCCCATCCGGCCACCAGCAGCCCTAAGACAACGACCACCGCCACCAGCGACAGGGACCCCGTGACCAACGCCTGACTGAGCTGATCCATCCGCTGCTGCAAGGGCGTTGGCTCTGCCTCGACAGATTGCAGCAGGGTGGCAATTTTGCCGAGTTCGGTGCCCATGCCGGTTTGGGTGACGATGGCCACGCCGCGCCCCTGCACAACGTCGGTTCCCTGATACACGCAATTGAGGCGATCGCCCAAGGGAGTATCTTCTGACAGGTCTGCGGCGACCCGCTTGCTGACGGCCTGCGCCTCGCCCGTCAGCGCTGCCTCCCGCACTTGCAGGCTGGCTTCCTCCAACAAGCGACCGTCCGCCGCCACCTGCACGCCTGCCTCCAGCAGCATGATGTCCCCTGGCACCAGTTCCCCAGCGCTCACCTCCTGCACGCGCCCATCGCGCACTACGCGCACCCGCGGCGAGGCCATATTTTTCAGGGCGGCTAGCGCTTTTTCAGCACGACTTTCTTGCACATAGCCCAGCAAGCCATTCAGAAACACGATCGCCAAAATCGCCACGGTGTCTTTGAACGGAATGTCGTTGGACTTGACCCGTCCTGCCTGCATGTCCATTAGATCCATCACGCCGGAAATGATCGCCACCGCAATCAGCATGATCAGCATGATGTTTTTGAACTGATCCAGCAAGATTGCCCAGTTGCTCCGGCCGCCTGTGTCTTCCAATTCGTTTGGGCCAAATTGGCGCTGGCGTTCGGCGACTTGCTCCGACGTGAGGCCCAACTGGCGATCGCTCTGCAACTGCTCCAAAACCTTTTCAGCAGGCAGCAGATGCCAGCGGGTGGCAGGAGAGACAGAGCCAGTGTCAGAAATAGTCATTTAGGTTTAGAGTTTGATAAAACCGAACTTTTAAGGCAGGGTAAACGCTGCGAACCTGCCTCGAATGAGGTTGCAATCTGCCAGCCAATCTGTTAGGGATTTCAGGCAAAGATTTCAGCCAAAGATTTTAGAAACTGAACACCGCTCGCAGCATTTGTGCAAGCGGTGTATCAACATCCAGGGTAGGTCTCTGGAGCGGGAATTGAGTATGGGAAAGGCGTTAAGTTTTCAAACAAAAAGGATGCCAAAAATCAAGTTTTGCTACGCAATCGAAACCTTCCAGACGGAATCCAAGCGGAACGTCATCAGGAACGCCTCAAAGTAACTTCTCAGCGGAGTTATGGTTGAGGGACAGAACGGGGCGATCGCCCTCCTGTGGAAAGATATAGTAGCGCTTCGTAGGCCCAGTGGTCGGGTGGCACATCGGAAAAGGGCAGCACAGGACGCTGAGTGTCGATCTGTCCAATGGAGTCTTGTCCAATGGCATCCGAATGAGCATCGCTGGACGGAGCGGGCACGGGGGTCAGCGGTTGCAATGCTGGAAAGCCCTGCGGGTCAGAAATTGCTGGAGACGCTGGGCTAAGCTCAATCTGGACGGGAATCGAAGCAGACGGCTGGCGATTTTGGGCCTGCTCTTGGGCCTGGGCAAGCGGGACAAAACTAGCCCATGCAGCTAGGCTAGAAGCGATTGATACACCCGCCCAGGTTGCCGCCGCAGCAAAACGGAAATGTTTTGGAAACGGGCGATCGCCAGCAAGCGGGTTCATAGCAGCTTGATCTACCAACTGATTTACCATTGGCTTCACCATACGCTGTCCTTTCTGTCTCAATTTCTTCTGTCTCAGCTTCAGACACGGAATCCTCTTAATCGTATCTTGTCCAACTTATGACTGTGGGATCTATTGCCATGTCAACGCCTCCCAAAACCCTCCTCATTACGGGCATCAGCGGTTTTTTGGGATGGCATATCTACCAGGCGACCCGCGCCAGTTGGACGGTCTACGGCACGTACCAAACCCGGCCCGTGTCCTTTGCCGATGCGAACACGCTGGCGCTGGATCTCACGGACTGTGCTGCCCTCCAGCAGGCATTCCAGGAGATTCGCCCGGATGCAGTGATCCACACAGCCGCCCTGTCTCAGCCCAACGCCTGCCAAACCCAGCCCGAATTGTCCCGCCAGATTAACGTCCTCGCCAGCCTAAACCTGGCTAGCCTCTGCGCCGATGCGGGCATTCCCTTTGCCTTCACCTCCACCGATCTGGTGTTCGACGGACACCACGCGCCCTACCGCGAGGCCGATCCGGTCTGTCCCATCAGCCTTTATGGGGAGCAAAAGGCAGAAGCCGAAGCCGGAATCCTGAGCCGCTATCCAAAGGCTGCCGTTTGCCGGATGCCGCTGATGTTTGGCGCTGCGCCCACGGCCCCTAGCTTCTTGCAGCCGTTTTTGCAGAAGCTGCGCGATGGTGAGGCGCTGCGCCTGTTTACCGACGAGTTTCGCACGCCCATCAGCGGCCGCGATGCAGCAAAGGGACTGCTGATGGCGCTCGACAAGGTTCAAGGTCTGGTTCACCTGGGCGGGCCAGAGCGGCTGTCTCGCTATGAATTTGGGCTACGGATGGCGGCGGCGTTTGGTCTTTCCCCTGACTTGATCAGCCCTTGCAAGCAGGCGGATGTGCCCATGCCCGCCCCGCGCCCGCCGGATGTGTCGATGGATAGCAGCTACGCCTTTAGCCTGGGCTATGCGCCGGGGGGCGTGCTGGAGGAGTTGCGGGCGTTGGCTTAGGGTGGTTCTACTACTCCATGACTCGAATTGCGGCGGCGCTCATGCCGGATAGGGTGAAGGTCGCCTGGCCGTCGGGCTGAACGGTGATGGGCATGGCGCAGGTGGCGGGGTTGGACGCACTGGGCTGGAGCAGGTCGCAGTAGCGGCCGGGGGGCAGGCTGGTTTGAAAGGTGTGGGTGAGGGGCTGGGATTCTCGGTTGATCACCACAAAGGCGCGATCGCCCCGCCCAAAGGCAATCTGGTTTTGCCCGTTGCTCCACCAGTCCACCAGGGGCGCATCGCCGGCCGCGTTGCGAAACTGCACCATTTGCACCAGGGGCGATCGCCGATGTTCGCAGATCCAGCCGTCGGCGCAGGTTGCAGCGTTGGGGCTGAGGGGCGATCGCGTGTTGCCTTTGGCATCGGCGGGGGGCCCTTGGTCGCCATCTGAAAAGTCGTAGCTCGACATCACCAGCGGCTTGCCGTAGGGATGGGCCAACATGAACACATTGGCCAGGTCGTAGAGCGGGCCGTCCTTGTAAGTGAGGTAGTTGCCGCCGCCCCCGTGACCCCGCTGCTTGTCGTGGTTGTCGATGAAGACCACAGCCTTTTCGCTAGGGACAAATCCCCAGCCCTCGCCCAATGTTTCTAGCTGCGCCAGGGTTTGCCCGTCGAGTCCGGCAAACTTTTCGCTCACGACTCGTCCATACTCAAACTCGAACACGTCGCCAGAGGCATAGTATTCGCCCTTTTTCACGGCTTCGGTGCCGGGGTCGATCACTTCCTGATAAATGAAGAGATCAGCCAGGGTCTTGCCCGCTTTCTGTTCTGCCAAGACCTGCTCAAGCTGGGTCAGAATGCCATCCAGGTCGCGGGCATTGATGTGTTTAGCAGCGTCGATCCGAAAGCCGTCGATGCCCAAACTGACCAAATCGGCGAGGTATTCTGCGAGCCGCCGCTGCACGTAGGGCGTGCTGGTTTTCAAATCAGCCAACCCCACCAATTCGCAGCCCGTCACCTCGTCGTGGTTCTGGTAGCTCTCGATGTTGCGGCGACAGTCGTTGAAGTCTTGTGGCTGGTAGATGCCGGGATAGTCGTATTTGGTAAAGACTGACCCGGCGCTGCCGATGCCCTGCTCGACCCCGGCCATGTGGTTGATCACCGCATCGGCGTAGACCTTGACCCCGGCCGCATGGCAGCGGCGAATCATGGATGCAAGCTGAGCGCGATCGCCACTGCGACTTTCCAGCCGATAGCTGACGGGCTGATAGCGCTGCCACCAGGGAAAGCCCCGCTCAGGTAAGACGACGTGTTCCTGGGGGGGCGAAATTTGCACGGCGGCGTAGCCGTTTGGGCCCAAAACCGTTTCGCATTCCTGGGCAATATCGTCCCAGCGCCACTCAAACAAATGCACCATCACCGCCTGGGACGGGCGTGATTTGATCATCTCTGCATCTTCGACCGCAGCGGCTCGGCCTGTGGGGCGGGCGCAACCCGTCATTAACAGTGCAGTCAGCGCGAGTAGAGAGGCACTAAGGGTAAACGGATGTCGCATTTTGAAATGAGCGTGTGCAAAACAAACGAATTTAGTAAAAAGGTCGAGATGCTTGATGGATATGCCCTCAGAGTGCCCAAAAAGCGGGCATTTTTCCCGCAATAAGAATCTCAGCAAGAATTCCAGCAAAAATTCCAGCTTCATGTTCAATCTGCCCTAGCCATCCCCATTCTGCCCTGTTGGCCAGTGGGCTGTCTGTTTCATAGATTCGGTCAGGGGGTTACTCAGAAAGCAGAAAAAGCCACACGCTGGAGGGCGGCGGCCTGGGGTTGGATAGTGCTGAATATTGACTGCTAGATATTTACAGATGTGGGGATAGGCGCTGGATCTCTGCTGGATCTCTACTTGATCTTTACTGGATCTCAGTGCTACCTCAATCTACATATATCCAAGTATTCTACACCCAAATATTTTTGAGGCTCTGGCTAAACTGAATCAGCCGCTTGGTCGTCCATTCTTCGTCGCTGGTTTTGGGCGGAACGGTGCGCGGTTCGACCGCATCCATCGACAGACCTTGGGATAAATTTTGCCCTAAATTGAGCAGTTGCTCTGCGGTGGGCAGAGATGTACGGCGCTTGCGGCGAAACCCTCGAATTGTCATCGTAAACCTTCCTCTGTGGCAGCACCCTTGACGGCACTTTTGGTGGCACTTTTATTCAGTGATGAATAAGTGAGAAGCAGCGGCGATCGCCCAAATCCCTTTCCCTAGCCTTTTAACCAAGGCGCGGAACAATGGGCAAAACCCACTAGGGCGATCGCTCAGGTTTGGGTCAAGGTGCCTCGAACGAAGCCTGTGCGCTGCGATTCCTTAGCACTTCATTGTAAAGTGTGCTACAAAACATAGTGCCGATATTTTCAAAAGTATTAAGGATTACCAGCAGCAGGCGTTTCTGTGGGTGTTTCTGGTGTTTCTTTGGGTGTTTCTCTCGGTGTTTCTCTAACTCTTGGGTTCAGCCATTGCTATCGCTGCTGTTGCGCGGGTCGAGGGCATCGCGCAGCCCGTCGCCCAGCAGGTTAAACGCCAGCACCGTCAGCACGATGAGAAATGCCGGAGCCCAAACCAGCCAGGGTTGCAGCACCAAAATCGACGCATTGCTGGCCAGGGACAGCATATTTCCCCAGGAGGGGTCGGGCTGCTGAATGCCAAGTCCCAGATAGCTCAGCACGGCTTCTGCCAGGATGAAGCTGGGAATCGCTAGGGTGGCCGTGATAATCACATAGGTTGCGGTCTGCGGCAGGACGTGGCGCAGGATGATGTAGAGCGATCGCCCGCCCATCGCCCGCGCCGCCTGCACAAAAGAGCGTTCTTTAATTGACAAGACCTGCCCGCGAATTACCCGCGCCAGCCCCGCCCAACTGACAAACGAGGTGATCAGGGTAATCAGCAGAAACCGCTGGGCATTGGTCAATCCTGGTGGCAGCACCCCTGCCAGCGTAATCAGCAGGTAAATGCCGGGGATAGTCATCAGCACTTCGGCAAAGCGCATCAGGATGGAATCTGTCCAGCCGCCAAAGTAGCCAGAGATGCCGCCAATCAGCAGCCCCAATGGGAAGGAAATGAGAATCCCCACCAGCCCGATCGACAGGCTAATGCGGCTGCCGTGAATGAGCCGACTGAGTTGGTCGCGGGCTGCTTCGTCAGTGCCCAGCAGGTTCAGCCGACCGGGACCAACCGTGCCAAATAGGTGGCGATCGCCCGGAATTCCCGGCAAAATTTCCTTCTCCTGGAACTGCGGATCGGTCAGCGAAAACCGCGTCGGCAGCGGCAGCTTTAGGTTGAGGAATCGGTAGGGGTCGCCTTTGACAAATAGACGAATCGGCGATGGCTGGCTAAAGTCCCGCGAAAGCTGGCGATCGCCCGTCTCTAGATCTACCGCGCCCTGGGTGGTGGGATAGACGTGCGGCCCAAGAAACTGTCCTTGGGGCGATCGCCAAAACACCTGCGTCGGCGGCAGCAGCGAGCCATCCGTCTGCGACACGTAGGGATCATAGGGTGCAAAAAACTCTGCCCCAATCGCCACCAGATACAGCAACAGCAGCACCAGCGCCCCATAGCGGGCCAGCGAGTTTCTCTTGAGCTTTTGCCACCAATTCATGCGTCTTGCCCTTCGGACAACCTTTGAATCCCCATGATATAGCAAGCCTAGAGAGGTTAGGGGTTAGAAAATCGGGATGATTCTGCCCAGTCCACTGGCTCGATTGGATTTTCCAACTTGTTACAACAAGTGGCGACAACCTGCTATAGTAAGGGCGTAATGACTTGTTGTGACAAGTCTTGTGACTAGTCTTGTGACAAGTCTTATGACAAGTCAGGTTCGTGTCTAGACGCTATCTTCTAATCAAGAATTATCAAGATAGGACTTCCGCACTTGCGATTAAACTCTCTGAGTTTTGGACGATTTCTTGAAGACTGCGCCTGCGAGCAATCGTCCAACTGCGTAAGTCCTACAAGAATTTCACTGAGTTGTTCATTGAATTGTTCATCTGAGCCATTCATTAAAAGGGCAGGGATCATGGGGTTTTCACAAGAAACGCTGGAATTGGGCAAGGTCGAGGGTGCGATCGCCCCTTGCCGCGAGGTTGCGTCAAATGCCCGACAGGTCTTGTCTATCGAAGAACTCGCGGCGCTGAACCAGCGCTCGACGTGGCAAGGGCTGTGGCAATTGGGCAAGCATCTGGCCGTGATGGCAGTCAGCGGCACACTCTGGGCCACGCAGATGCAAAATCTGCAAAATTTGCAAAATTTGCAAAATTTAAATTTGTGGGTGGCGCTGCCAGCGCTAGTGGTCTACGGTTTCAGCCTGGCCTCAATGTTTGCAGCGATGCACGAATCGGTTCATCGGACGGCCTTTGCCAACAATCGGCTCAACGATATCGTCGGCTGGTTGGCTGGGCTACTGTCGTTTTACAACGGCACGTTCTATCGCCGCTATCACAAATGGCACCACCGCTACACGCAAATTCCTGGCAAAGACCCCGAACTCAGCGACCCAAAGCCGCAGACCCGGCGCGACTATTGGCTAGAAGTGAGCGCGATTCCCTGGTGGATTGGCAAGGTGAAAACGCACCTGAAAATTGCCGCCGGAAAGGTGCAGGACTATCCCTTTTTGCCAGAGAGCGCCTATACCGACGTAATTCGCTCGACACGGGTGCAGTTGGGTGTATACGCAGGGGCGATCGCCCTCTCCATTCTCCTCGGACATCCCGCCGCCGTTTTCCTTTACTGGGTGCTGCCTCTGGCGGTGGGTCAGCCGATTCTCCGCGCCATTTTGCTGGCAGAACACACCGGCTGCACGAACGACGACAACCCGTTTACTAACACGCGAACAACGCTGACCACGTTCCCCATTAAGCTCTTGATGTGGAATATGC
Organism: Thermoleptolyngbya sichuanensis A183; assembly: GCF_013177315.1. Lineage (NCBI taxonomy): Bacteria > Bacillati > Cyanobacteriota > Cyanophyceae > Oculatellales > Oculatellaceae > Thermoleptolyngbya > Thermoleptolyngbya sichuanensis. The sequence continues at coordinate 1,418,498 of NZ_CP053661.1, forward strand.
CCTTTCATGCAGAGCATCATCTCTATCCCTCGATTCCGTTTCATGCGCTGCCGGCTGCCTATGAACGTTTGTCAGAACGCTGGAGATACGTTGAGAAGGGCTACATTCGAGTCAACCAAAACATTATCGCGGCTCTAAAAACTGCTGCTGAATAGCTAAATCAGTGACCCGATCGAGAATTCTGCCATGAATGCTGCTGCGAACGGCGATGCACAAATCTTTGTGATAAAAGATTACACGCTTCAGTGTGGCGCAACGCTGCCGGAAGCGAAGGTCGTATATCAAACCTATGGAACGCTGGCGGGCGATCGCCGTAATGTCATCCTCTATCCCACGTCCTACGGCGCACAGCACCCCGACATTGAGTGGCTGATCGGGCGCGATCGCATCCTCGATCCAGAGCGCTGGTTCATTGTCATTCCCAATATGTTCGGCAATGGGCTATCCAGTTCCCCCAGCAATGATCCCCATTGCAAACTCAGCGAGTCGGGCTTCTGGTTTACGCACTGGGACAACGTTCGGGCGCAGGAACAGTTGCTCCGCGAGGTGTTTGGCGTGGAAACCCTGGCACTGGTCTACGGCTGGTCGATGGGAGCGCAGCAGGCCTATCACTGGGGCGCGCTCTATCCTGAACGGGTGCAGCGAATTGTGGCGCTCTGCGGCACAGCCCGCACAACGGAACACAACCAGATTTTCTTGCACAGCCTGCGAACAGCGCTGACGGCTGATCCCACCTGGACGGGCGATCGCTTTGAGGGGGTTCCCGATCGCGGCTTTCGCGCCTTTGCCCGCATCTACGCCAGTTGGGCCGCGTCGCAAGCTTTCTACCGCGAAGGGTTGTATTACCCACTGGGTTACACCTCGCTGGAGGATTACTTGCTGCGCGGCTGGGAGGCGGGCTATCGCAAGCGCGACCCGCACAATTTGCTGAGCATGATTGACACTTGGCTGCGCTGCGACGTGGGCAACAATCCGGTCTATCAGGGCGATTATGAGAGGGCGCTGGGTTCGATTCGAGCAAAAACCTGGGTAATGCCTGCCACCACCGACCTGTATTTCACGCCAGAAAACTGCGAAGCCGAGGTACGGCTGATTCCAAGTGCAGAATTCCGCCCGATTCCTTCAATTTGGGGACATCGGGCGGGGAATCCGTATCAAAATCCGGCAGACGAGGCGTTTATCCGTCAGGCAGTTTCGGACGCGCTAGCAGATGCGCTGACAGATGGCTGATGCCAGCGGAAGCCGCTATCCGCGCATCATCCGCAGTTTGCCAAGCTCCCAGCGGGTCTGGGGCAGCGGCGCGGCCCATTGCAGCACTTTTTCCATCAGCCACGGCGCAAATCGCTGTCCCCAAAGGGCGAGATGGCTCTGCCAGCCGACGAGAATCTCGCTGCGGCCCCGCGATAGTCCGCGAGTGAGTGCTTGAGCGACCTGCTCTGGGGTCATGGGCAAAATCCAGCGAAACCAGCGGAGGTTTCGCACCATGTCGGTATCGGTCAGGGATGGCAGCAGAGACACAACCCGGACATTGTGCCCCGCCAGCTCACCCCGCAGCGCCTGCGTAAAGCCGAGAATGGCGAACTTAGTTGCCGAGTAAGTTGCCATCGTGGGCGCGGCCAGCTTACCCATGAGGCTAGAGACGTTGACAATCGTACCTTCATGCTGGGCCACCATGCGACGAGCCATCAGGCGCGTAATCGTGTACATACCGACCAAGTTGATGGCGATTTCTTCTTGCACCTGGGGCAGGCGGGATTGCAGGAATGGGGCCTGATGCGCCACGCCCGCACAGTTTACCAGGCAGTGAATCGGGCCGTGGTCGCGCCACGCTTTGGCCACGGCGATGCTGACTTCCGCAGGCTGGCTCAAGTCCAGCGGCAGGGCGATCGCCTCTACGCCCAGTTCTTGCAATTCGTCGGCTAATTCGGCCAATCGCTGGCGATCGCGGGCCACCAGCAGCAGCCGCTTTGCACCCTGATGGGCAAATTCCAGGGCGATCGCCCGTCCAATGCCGCGAGAGGCTCCGGTAATTAGAGCAGTCTTTCCGTAAATCGTCGTCATTACAAAGCCTCCAGTCTTGAAGACTCGCCGCCGAGCAAACGCCACCCATCGCGCCGGGTCTGCTTGCGGCGAGTGAGTGATCCAAATCGGTTTAGCCAGAAGTTTGGGCTTAGTCAGGAGCTTGAAGGAGTCCGAAACTGAGAAGTTATCTTACTCAGTTAAGCAATCGAGTGAAGCAGGGAATCCTGAATGTCCTGGAATGAAGTTCAGGTGAATGGCGCGGCAGCGCCCAGCGTTTGCAGATTTCACAAAGTTCGCAAATAGAAGTTCGCAAACACAGGTTCGCAAATACAAGTTCACAAAGAATAGTTCAAGAATTTGCCAGAGAAACCAAGAGAGATGGCTAAGCGACCTGAACCTCATCAATTGATTTTGGAATCGATCTGGATACGCGAGACAGACCATAAACCGGATGAGAATCGGATGCTACCGAATCCATCACTTGAGTCCAGCGTTGAAGGGAACTGTCCATCTCATCAATCCAGCAGAGAACGCGATGACGCGGCTGCAAAGCATTGATGAGAGCATTGCCCTGCAAAGCTGACGAACCAGCTAGAGTCATGACGTTCCAAAGCATACGCACAGAGTTTGTCAAGAAAAATACACACAGCCTGGTCGATTCTGAGAACTGGACGAAGATGGATTCATGCCAGTTCCAGCACTTTCCTGATCCTTCGGCAGGAATGATGGGACGAATCTCGAACCAACTCTAGACAGATGTGACTGATCGAGCGATGCAAATTTATTGAGAACGGAAAAGTATCAACATTTGGAATAGCGCTATCCATCAGTCGATATGCACACGTTAGCAGCGGGATCAAGCGGCTGCAACATTTATTAGGGAAAATCCGCAATCTTTACATTTTGAAATACTAGCGCTCAGGAAGGGCGATCGCCCCTCAGTGCTGCCGATGTGCCGATGGCTCGACTTCTTCTCCAGCGCACCGCTGCAACGGGTGTCCCTCAGTTTCTGAGAATAAGCCAGGTTGGGGTTCGCTTCCTGATGGGCAATCTTTATAGTTTGTAGTCGCAGAAATTTTTGATGGGCTGTTCTTCCACAAACAAAAAATTAGTCGCAAAAAAACGCACCTGGTTTCCCAGATGCGCCCCAATGAATTGCCAATGAATTGCCTAAGTGAATTTAGGTGGTTGGTTGCGGTTTAAAGATTAGGCAATCGCTCCTTCTGGCGCTTTCACCTGACTCAACAGGTCTTTCAGGGTTTCGCCCTCGATCACCTCCGTTTCCAGCAACTTCGTGGCGATGGTTTCCAACAGATCCCGATTGTGCTGGAGGATGTCAAGCGCTTTTTGGTGTGCGGTTTCGACGATATCCTTGACTTCTTTGTCAATGGCTTCGGCGGTTTGTTCGCTGACCATGCGGCGGGGGTTCATCTCGCCCCCCAGGAAGCTGTTTTGCTGCCCCTGCTGATAGGCTAGCGGCCCCAGCACTTTGCTCATGCCGTAGGTCGTCACCATGCGCTCGGCCAGGTCGGTGGCCCGCTGGAGGTCATTCGATGCGCCAGTGGTAATGCTGCCAAAGACGATTTCTTCGGCAGAGCGTCCGCCCAGCAGCGTGGCGATTTGTCCCAATAGCTCGGCTTCGCTCAGCAAGAAGCGGTCTTCCGTCGGCAGTTGCAGCGTGTAGCCCAGCGCCGCCATGCCGCGGGGCACGATGGAGATTTTTTCCACTTTGTTGCTGCCGGGCATCACTGCGCCCACCAGCGCATGGCCGACTTCGTGGTACGCCACAATCTTCTTTTCCTGGTCATTGAGGACGCGGCTCTTTTTCTCCAGACCCGCCACCACGCGCTCAATGGCTTCGGCGATGTCTTCCTGGGCAACGGCTTCGCGGCCGTTGCGGGCGGCCAGCAGTGCCGCCTCGTTGATCAGGTTGGCCAGGTCGGCTCCGGCAAATCCGGGTGTGCGCGTGGCGATCGCCTTCAAATCCACATCTGGGCCCAGCTTCACGTCCTTGGCGTGAACCTCCAGGATGGCCAGCCGCCCTTGCAAATCTGGGCGATCGACCAGCACCTGACGGTCAAACCGGCCGGGTCGCAGCAGTGCCGGGTCGAGGGTTTCGGGGCGGTTCGTCGCAGCCAGCACAATCACTGTCTGATCCCCCGCGTTAAAGCCATCCATTTCCGTCAGCAATTGGTTTAGCGTTTGTTCACGCTCGTCGTTGCCGCCGTAGAAGCCGCCCGTGGCGCGAGATTTGCCAATCGCGTCTAGCTCGTCAATGAAGATGATGCAGGGAGCCTGCTTCTTTGCCTGCTCGAATAGGTCACGCACACGGGAGGAACCCACGCCGACAAAGAGTTCGACAAACTCCGACCCGGAAATGCTGAAGAAAGGCACACTTGCTTCGCCTGCCACCGCTTTGGCCAGCAGCGTTTTTCCAGTTCCCGGTGGGCCAACCAGCAGCACACCCTTGGGAATCCGTGCGCCGATTTGAGTGAACTTGCGGGGATTTTTCAGAAATTCAACAATTTCCTGTAGCTCGGTTTTGGCTTCTTCTACACCCGCTACGTCGGCAAAAGTGACCTTGTTTTCGTCCCCTTCTACGTAGACCTTGGCGCGGCTCTTGCCGATGGACAGCACGCCCTGGCTGCCGCCGCCCGCCCCTCGCGACAAGAAAAACTGCCAGATGGCTACGAAAATCAGCGGCGGAATCACCCACCCCAAAATGTTAGACAGCCAGCCGTTGCGCGGCGGTGGGATAGCGGCAAACTCGACACCGTTTTCTTCTAGCAGCGAAGGCAGCTTTAGGTCAAAAATGGGCGTAGTTGCCAGGATCTGTCCCTCTTCTGCGGGAGGAACGGGCTTAAGCTGGTAGCGGATCTGCTCTTGGCCGATGTAGGCGCGGGCGACTTCGCCTTCGCTGACCTGATGAATAAACAGGCTGTAGGGAACCTGAGGAATTTGAGGCCCTAGCAGCCCAGGGAGGAGAATATTTGCTAGTAAAAATAAACTAGACACCAGCAGCAAAATGTTGCCGATGACGCGCGATCGCGGGACTTTGGGCTGGTCTTTAATCGGCATTTGATAATGCTCCTTATTGACGGACAGAACGGACAACCAGAGAAAAACCTTTGAATTGAAGAGTACTCAGAACATGGAGCGGATAGTACAAAAATTCTCTAGCTTTCTTCATTTTAAAGGTTTATGAAGAAGCTGAGAGATAGAAACTGGAAAGGGGCACACCGGAATGTGCCCCCCAAAATGGCGAAATACCCGAACTTGTCAAACGGAAATCTTTAAACTCAGGCGGTAAACTCAGGCGGTTTCCAGCCAGTCGAAAATGCGGTCGAGCTGTTCTAGCGTGATTAGCCCGTATTGCCACAAAATCATCGGCAGCAGGTTCGAGTCTTGCTCTGGCTGTTTGAGGGCGATCGCAATTGACTCGGTTGGAATGGAGAGTTCTTCCCGCAGAAACTTAATCAGCCTGGCTTGAGTTGTGGATTCGTTCGTCATAGTATTCGCCATATTATTTGCCATTTAGGGTGTGTGACACGAAGAAACGTAGTCTTTTTGTTAACTTTTGCAACAATCTTTCAGGATTGATGTTGAAGATTATAGCGATAATCTCACCTTGCGTCCCCACCAAAAGGATTACTTCACTTAACTTTGTCGATATTTCATGGGGCGGATTCTTGTTTCTGGGGCTGTCCAGGCATTCTCAGATTGTGGCGGACTGTAGCGGATTGTGGCGGACTGTAGCGGATAGGCTGCCTCAAAAATGAGAATGGCCCTGACGCTGGTTCAGGAATCACTGTGAAATGCCTCTGTTGGGCGACGAGCGTGTGGCTCATCCGGCCCAACAATGCTGTAAGAGGATGTTTGAAAAGTCCTACTGTTTGTAGCAAAGCGTGCAAGATCCCCCTAAATCCCCCTAAAAAGGGGGATTTTAAGGCGGTTTCCCCCCTTTTTAAGGGGGGCTAGGGGGGATCTCTGGGTGCTTAACATTACAGGCGATACCTTTTCAAACACCCTCTAAGACACGTTGGATGATTGATGCAATGAATCTGTCAGGATACGCACTGGTTCACGATGGAGGAACTGAGCCACTCTCCAAGGCTCCTTGATTGCTGGCAAAGCGGCGCGTTCGTGTGGAGATCTGGGAATGATTTGACCGTGTAAGCCCTGTCTGTCGTAATTCCACAATCAATTAGGACTGACGCAGTTGGACGATTTTTCGCGGGCGCAGCCCGCGAAAAATCGTCCAAAACCCAGAAAACTTACGCAAGTGCGTAAGTCCTGACTGAAATCAATACTGAGCAATGGTGCTTGAGGACTGCCCAGCCTTATGAAATGGATTGATAATCTGCCTCGGTGGGTGACCTGGGGACTGGCGCTGCCGCTGGTCGTGCTAAACGGCTGGGCGCTGCTGGTGGTGATGGACTATTTTCGGCAGCTTCTGACAATTTTTGTGGGGGCGAACCTGCTGGCATTTGTGCTGAGCTATGCGGTGCGCTGGCTTCAGCGGCGGGGGCTATCGCGCGATCGCGCGATTTTGCTGGTGCTGCTGGCGACCCTGTTTCTGCTGCTGGTGCTGGCGGTCACGCTGATTCCGATTCTCCTTGACCAAATTAATGGGCTGGTCACCAAACTGCCTGCCTGGATCGAATCGGGCAACCAGCAGTTTCAGGATATGCAGCGCTGGGCCACAGCGAGACGACTTCCGGTAGACCTGATCGATTTTGTGGCGCGGCTCCAGGAGGCGCTGGTGGCCCAGCTTCAGCCGCTCAGCAGCGGTGTGTTGGGGTTGGGCATTGGGCTGGCGGGCAGTGCGCTGGATTTTGTAATCACGATCGCCCTCACGTTTTATCTCTTGCTGCACGGTGAGACGCTGTGGGCCGGCATTCTCCGCTGGCTGCCGGGTTCTCAGGGAGAACCATTGAGGCGATCGCTCCGCCAGAGTTTCCACAACTATTTCAGCGGTCAGGCGATGCTGGCGCTGGTCATGGGGCTGTCGATGATTACGGTTTTCCTGCTGCTGCAAGTGCCGTTTGGGCTGCTGTTTGGTCTGGCGGTGGGCGTGATGACGCTGATTCCGCTGGGCGCACCGCTGAGCATTTGCCTGATCAGCTTTTTGGTCGGGCTGGGCAGTTTTTGGGTGGGTGTAAAGATGCTAGCGGTAGGGATTGTGGTGGATCAGGCGATTGAAAATGCGATCGCCCCCCGTCTCCTTGGCCGCTTTACGGGTCTAAATCCTGCCTGGGTCATCGTGGCGCTGCTGATTGGGGCCAGGGTGGCGGGCGTGCTGGGAATTTTAATGGCCGTGCCCACCGCAGGGTTTGTGAAGTCGCTCCTGGACCTGTCTCAGACGGAGAAACCCAAGGAGCTTTATTGACTGAACGATTCCACTAAACGCCCAATCCAGCGCGGGGATTGAACGTTTCAATTTGCCGCAGTTTGTCGTAGAGTTCGCGCTCCTGGGGACTGAGGTCTTTGGGAACCTGGATGGTGATTTCCACGATCTGATCGCCGCGCTTGCCGTCAATGGGATAGCCCTTGCCTGCCAGCCGCAGCTTTTGCCCTGCTTTCACGCCGGGAGGAATCACCATTTTCACCGGCCCATCCAGCGTTGGTACTTCGATCGCTCCCCCCAGCACTGCTTCGCTGGGCGTTAGGGGCAGCAGACAGTAGATATCTGCCCCGTCCAACTGATAGAAGGGGTGGGGCGCGATTTCGATGCGGAGAAACAGGTCGCCGCCAGACACGCCTTGCCCCTTCAGGCGAATCTTTTGCCCAGTGAGCATGGCGGCGGGCATATTTACTTCGAGCGATCGCCCATCTTCCAGGCGAATCCGCTCGCGCCCGCCCGCAAAGGCCTTTTCCAGCGGCACAGTCAGCCGGGCTTCGGCGTTGCGCGGTGTGGCGCGGGGAACCGTGTAGGTGGTTTTGGTAGTGCCGGGGCGGTAGGGATCGCGATCGCGCGGTGGGGTTCGCGGGGCGGCGGGTTCCTCATTGCGGCGGTTCAGCAGTTGGTCTACAAAGCTGTTAAAGTCGCGAAACTGGCTGAAGTCTACTTCGTCGGGGCTGCGGCTGGCGGTGCGGCTATTCCAACTGCGGGACTTGGGCGTTGCGCCACTCTGAAAGCCACCCTGCTTCCAGAAGCGGCTGAACTGGTCATACTGCGCCCGCTTGCTGGCATCCGACAGAACTTCGTAGGCCTCGCCAACGTCCTTGAACTTTTCCTCTGCTTCCTTGTCGCCAGGGTTCAAGTCGGGGTGATATTGCCGCGCCATCCGCCGATAGGCCTTTTTGATCTCCTCAGCCGTGGCGGTTTTGGGAATTCCGAGAATTTGATAGTAATTCCGAAAATTCTGCATCCGGTCTCCTACAGCCATTCGTCTTCTTCCTCATCCCAAATGCCCCGGCTGCGGGGAATCTCGCCAGTTTGCGGGCGGCGACGGGGAGTGTCGTCGCTGGGGCGACCCGTGGGACGGTTATATTCTGGCTTGTCTAGCGATTCGTCTTCGTCGGTTGGTGCTTCAGCGGGCGGGTCCTCCCAGTCTCCTGCTGGTTCGCGACGGGGGCGCTTGGGCGCGTCGTCCCACGGATCGAGACTGATGGAGTCGCGGCTGTCTGAGTCAAAACTGCCAGAGTCTGAAGTCCGCAGGTTCAGTCCTTGTCGCTCCGAGCGGCTGCGATTTTCTGGGCTGCGGTTTTCTAAGCTGCGGGTTTCTGGGCTGCGATTTTCTGGGCTGCGGGCTTCTGGGCTGCGATTCTCGGAGAAATCATTCTGCGAAGCGTCCATTTCGCGTCCAGATTCTCGTCCCATCTCGCGGGTTCCAGGTTCGCGGCCGCGGCTGGGCCTGTCGTCCCAGCGATCGCCATTGCTGCGGGGACGGCTTTCGAGGGGGTCTGGGTCGCGGCTGCGGTCGGCGGCCTCTTCCCAGCGATCGCGGGCGGGCGGGCGGCCAGAACGCGGCTCGTCCCAGGAATCACGGCTGGCAGGACGGCTAGAGCGCGACGGCTCATCCCAGGAGTCGCGGGCGGGTCGGCTAGGGCGCTGGGGTTCGTCCCAGGAATCGCGGCTGGCCGGCCGGGCAGAACGCGGCGGCTCATCCCAGCGATCGCGGGCGGCGGGTCGCTGAGGTTCGTCCCAAGAATCGCTGGCCGGGCGGCGCGGTGGCTCGTCCCAGGAGTCGCGGCTGGCAGGACGAGCGGGGCGGCTGCTGTAGGGATTGGGGCGATCGCCGCCTCGATCATTCCAGTTTTCTCGTGCCGCAGGACGGCTGCCATACGGATCACGGGGTTCGTCCCAGGAGTCGCGGGCGGCGGGGCGGCTGCTATAGGGATCGCGGGCCGCAGGGCGGCTGCTGTAGGGATCAGGGCGATCGCTCCAGGAATCGCGACGAACGGGCGGCCGGTCATCCCACGGGTCGCGGCGGGCCGCAGGGCGATCGTCCCACGGGTCGCGGCCGCCTCGATAGGAGGGAATTTCGTCAAACTCGTCGTCGTCGCCCAGCAGCGTCCGCTTCAGCGAGCTAAAGAAGCCCTCGTCTTCGTCGCCTCGATCAAACTGATAAACCTCCTGCTGGAGCTGATACAGCCCATCGCGCAGGTCGGCTTCGAGCGTGTCGATGCGGCGCTCATCGTTGTTGGCTAGGGCATCGCGCAGGTCTTTGATCAGCGCCTCGATCTTGCGGCGATAGGGGCTGGCAAACTGCATTCCAAAGTCTAGCGCCACCTCGCGCAACTGCCGCTCCGCCTGGTACGTTAGCGCCTCTGCCTTGGTGCGCTTTTCCACCCGTTCGCGCCGCTCCCGGTCTTGCTGGGCGTTGCGCTCTGCATCCTGGATCATCTTCTGAATTTCGGCTTCGCTGAGGGTGGATGCGCCCTGGATGGTAATGCCCTGTTCGCGGCCGGTGGTTTTGTCTACGGCGGTGACTTGCAAAATGCCGTTGGCATCGATGTCGAAGGATACCGAAATCTGGGGCACGCCGCGCGGTGCGGGGGGAATGCCCAGCAGTTTGAAGCGGCCGAGGGACTTGTTATCCGCGGCCATTTCGCGTTCGCCCTGGACGACGTGGACTTCCACCATCGTCTGGTTATTTTCAGAGGTAGAGAAGATGTCGGAGCGGCGGACGGGGATCGTGGTGTTGCGGGGGATTAGCTTTTTGGTCAGGCCGCCGATGGTTTCTAGACCGAGGGAAATCGGGGTCACGTCTAGCAGCAGGATATCGCGCATCCCCACTTCCTGCGTCAGAATACCCGCCTGGATCGCTGCGCCGACGGCCACGGCTTCGTCGGGGTTGACGTGTTCGCTGGGTTCCCGGTCGATGAGCGATCGCACTAGATTTTTCACCATCGGCATCCGCGTGCCGCCGCCCACCAGCACAACTTCATCAATGTCGTCTGGCGCAAGCCCCGCATCGCGCATTGCCTGCTTCAGCGGGCCGCGCATCCGGCTCAGCAGGTCGGTACACATGCCCTCGAACTGGGAGCGAGTCAGGCGCGTTTCCAGGTGCTTGGGGCCGTCTTCTGGCGTGGCGGTGATGAAGGGCAGGTTGATTTCTGTGACGCTGACCCCGGAGAGTTCAATTTTGGCTTTTTCAGCAGCTTCGGTGAGGCGCTGGAGAGACTGGCGATCGCGCCGCAGGTCGATGCCCTCCTTTTCTAAGAATTGCTCCGCCAGCCAGTCCACAATTTTTTTATCGAAATCATTGCCGCCAAGCTGGGTATCGCCGCTGGTGGCGCGGACTTCAAACACGCCATCGCCCACTTCTAGAATCGATACGTCAAACGTGCCGCCACCCAGGTCAAACACCAGAATCACCTGACTATCGCGCCGCTCTAGCCCATAGGCCAGAGAAGCCGCCGTCGGCTCATTCAGAATTCGCAGCACCTCTAGCCCTGCAATCCGGCCTGCATCTCGCGTTGCCTGCCGCTGCGAGTCGTTGAAATAGGCGGGAACCGTGATCACCGCGCCTGTCACCTGCTGCCCCAGATAGCGACTGGCCTCGTCCGCCAGCTTTCGCAGCACCATTGCCGAAATTTCCTCCGGCGCAAAGTCGCGCTCCAGTCGGGGGCATTTGATCTTAATATTGCCGTTCTCGTCTTTGCGGATAGTGTAAGGCACGCGCCGGGAGTCGGGGCTGACCTCGCTATAGCGTCGCCCGATAAATCGCTTCACGCCGTAGAAGGTGTTCTGGGGATTTAGCACCGCCTGCCGCCGCGCCATCTGCCCCACCAACTGTTCGCCTTCTTTGCTAAAGCCCACGACCGATGGGGTCGTCCGCATTCCCTCAGCGTTGGCAATTACGACGGGCTTGCCCCCTTCCATCACGGCGACGACTGAGTTTGTAGTGCCCAGGTCTATGCCTACGACTTTGCCCATGCGCTGCAACGCTCCTCGCGGATTTCACCAAATGTTGAGAACTGATAACTCATTCTATCTTGCCAACGCAAGGCCCGCTGCACAGTTGATCAGCGACTGCCCAGCGGTATCCGCGACCCGCAGGTGACGGTTTTTCCACCATTCGGATTACGGGCAGTCGGCTGTTCGCATCGCAATTCCCCCTGCAAGATAGAGGGGTTGCCAGATTTTCGCTGTTACAATGCTTAACAGAGGCGAATCTTCCCTTCATTCTGCTCTGGAACCCATGCCAACTGCTGAGACTTCCGCGACCGTCCGCCCTGATGCGGTGCTTGCTCGTCCGCTGTCGATCGAAGACCACCTCAAGTCTGCTTACGATTCGTCGGAGATGCCAGCGGTGCGCTATGACCCAATGGCGATCGCCGAATACTACAGCGCCCGTCCGCTGCAAGTGATGGGCCGAATGATTGGCATTGTGCTGCCCTTCCTTCTGCTTGCGCTGGGCTTGTGGTGGGATAAACAGTTGGGACAGATCGAGAAGAACCAGCAGCGCCGCGCCGAGCAACTGCGCGACATTTTGACCCAGCTTGGCCCTGCTTATATCAAGATTGGGCAGGCGCTTTCTACTCGCCCAGACTTGGTGCCGCCCGCGTACCTGGAAGAACTGACGCGCCTGCAAGACCAGCTACCGCCCTTCCCCAACGAAGTGGCGTTTCAATTTATTGAAGAGGAATTGGGCGATCGCCCTGAGAATATCTATGCCGAACTCAGCCCAGAGCCAATCGCCGCTGCCTCGCTAGGGCAGGTTTACAAAGGCAAGCTCAAGACGGGTGAGGTTGTGGCAGTGAAGGTGCAGCGTCCCGGACTGGCGGAGCGCATCACGCTCGACCTGTATATTCTGCGCCGGGCCGCGCAATGGGCAGCGAGTACGTTTAAGCAAATCCGCAGCGACCTCGTCGGCATCATGGACGAGTTTGGGGCCCGCATCTTTGAAGAGATGGACTATACCCAGGAGGGGCGAAACGCCGAGCGGTTTGCCCAGCTTTATGGCGCAATCCCTGACATCTATGTGCCGCGTATTTACTGGGAATATACCCATCAGCGCGTGCTGACGATGGAGTGGATTAACGGCACCAAGCTCACCAAGCCGCAAGAACTGGCCGCCCAGGGCATCGATGCAGCCTATCTGGTGGAAGTGGGTGTGCAGTGTTCGCTGCGGCAGTTGCTAGAGCATGGCTTCTTTCATGCCGACCCACACCCCGGCAACCTGCTGGCCACGCCTGACGGCAAGCTGGCCTATCTAGACTTTGGCATGATGAGCCAGGTGCAGGCTCCCCAGCGCTACGGGCTGATCGAGGCGGTGGTTCACATGGTCAACCGCGACTTTGAAGGTCTGGCGAAAGACTACGTAAAGCTGGAATTTTTGACCCCGGACACCGATCTAACCCCAATTATTCCGGCGCTGGCTGCGGTCTTTAGCAACGCACTGGGGTCGAGCGTTGCCGAACTGAACTTCAAAAGCATCACCGATCAGCTTTCCCAGGTGATGTACGACTATCCGTTCCGCGTGCCCGCCTATTACGCGCTGATCATCCGTTCGCTGGTGACGCTGGAGGGCATCGCCATCAACGTTGACCCAAATTTCAAGGTGCTGAGCAAGGCCTACCCTTATATTGCCAAGCGCCTGCTGACCGATCCGTCGCCCGAACTCCGCTCCTCGCTTAAGGATCTGCTGTTCAAAGACGGCAGCTTCCGCTGGAACCGTCTGGAAAACCTGCTGAAGAACGCCAAGGACAGCCCAGATTATGACCTGAACTATGCGGTAGATCAGGCGTTGAACTTCCTGTTTTCCGAGCGGGGCGAGTTTATTCGCGAGTATCTGGTGGAGGAGATTGTCAAAGGGATTGACGGCTACGGGCAGATGACGATGCAGCGGCTGACCGCTACCCTGCGCGATCGCATCGGTCTGGGCAATGGTTCTGCGCCGCCACCTGCTGATTCGCAAAACCTGGAAAACTTGAGCCGCATCCTCAACATTCTGCGCGATACGCCCGGATTTGACCCGATGCAACTCCTCCCCGTCGTGCCCAACCTGCTGCTGCGTCCCGAAACCCAGCGTATGGGCCAGCAGATTGCAGGCGGGCTGGCCCAGCGGGCCGCAGCCCGGTTTATCCGCGAGTTTTTGCTGCCTGAAGAGCCGCCTCAGCCGAATTCTTCTGCCAGCGGCCGCCTGAATCGCAACGGTAAGGTGCTGAGCAGCACAATGGGCGGCAACGGAAGCGGCAACTTGGCGCTGCCCGCCCGCCGCTCGGCATAGGCGATCGCCCGCTGATGCAGCGACCAACCTTGTAAGACGAACTTGTAAAGCTAACTTGTAGGACGAACTTGTAAGACGAACCGGAGCAATCCGGTTTGTTCCCTCCGGTTCGTCTTACGGGATTACGCAAGGCTCAGAACGTTGCGGGATGCCCCGACTCGTGCAAGATGAGGCGGTTGCCATCGGGATCGTAGGCATAGGCTTCGCGGCCGTGGAAGTCAGTGATGATGGGGCTGGCGGGGCGCGGGGGAGCAGCGGCGATCGCGCTGTGGGCAGCCTCTACAGCGGCGATCGCCTGCTCTAGATTATCCACCTCCAGGCACAGGCTCATAGCACCGCCTGAGGAGGCTGCAAACTCTCCGGCGTGTTCCTGTCTAGGCTGAAAGATGCCAAACCGAAACAGACCGATCTGGAATTCGACATAGGTGTTGGGAAACTCGAACGATGGAGCGATGTCGAGGAGCGTCCGGTAGAACTGCCGCAGCCGTGCCAGATTGGGCGAGGACAGGGTGAGCGTGGCGTAGTCGGTGTAGAGCATAATTCTCCTGAAAAAGCATTAAAAAACAGCTACTAAAGGGAGGTATCGTAGCAGAGATTTGGTCGGATTGATCAACTCAGATTCAAAATTTAAAAACCGTCTGAAATTGTCTGGAAAATCTCTAAGAGGGTGTTTGAAAAGGTATCGCCTGTAGTGTTAAGCACTCAGAGATCCCCCCTAGCCCCCCTTAAAAAGGGGGGAAACCGCCTTAAAGTCCCCCTTTTTAAGGGGGATTTAGGGGGATCTTGCACGCTTTGCTACAAACAGTAGAACTTCTCAAACATCCTCTAAAACACGTCGTCCGGAAGCTGCCACAAACGCACGGTGCTAAATCCTTTGCCCGTAGCAATGGTTCTCCAGTCGGGGCTGACGACCGCATGGTCAAGGGGCGCTCCTTCGCCTGCGAAGATGTGGGTGGGTTTTCCAGTCACCAAATCCCACAGCGTCAGTTGCCCTTCGGCATCGCTGCTAAGCAGGGTTCTGCCATCGCCGCGCACCGCCAGCGTGTTAATAAACCCAGCCGATCCCGTCAGCGGTTTGCCCTGTTCGCCTGTCTCCAGGTTCCAGCGATAGATAGTTCGATCTGTGCCGCCTGCCAACACCTCAACACCATCCGGCGTAAAGGCGATCGCATTGATGACTCCAGTAAATCCGCTGAGCGTTCGTCGCTGCGTTCCAGATCTGAGATCCCAGACCATCAGAGTTATATCTGTGCCCCCGCTGACGATCGTGCGGGCATCGGGGCTAACGGCGATCGCATTGATGAACCCGTCATGTTCCTCTAGGGTGTGGATCGGCTGCCCCGTTGTCAGGTTCCAGGTTCGCACCGTGCCATCCGCGCTGCCGCTGATCAGCGTTCCATCCGAGGCGATCGCCAGCGCGTTGACCGCGTTCGTGTGCCCGACCAGCGTATGTCGGATTGTGCCGCTGGGCAGATCCCAGATCAAAATTTGATTATCTGCGCCGCCGCTCGCCAGCGTTTGTCCATTGCCGCTTAGCACCACCGCATTCACGTAGCTGCTGTGTCCCTTGAGGGTGCGGAGGGGCTGCCCGGTGGCCACGTCCCACAGGATAATCTGATGGTCTGCGCCACAGGTGATTAACCGCTGCCCGTCTGGTGTGAACACGGCATGGTTGATGAATCCGGTGTGTCCTGTGAGGGTGGCGCTGGAGACGAGCGGCTGTACCGCAACGATTCCACCACTGAACTGCTGATAAGCCCGCCAGCCGCCCCAGCCCGCCAGCCCAATCAGCAGCGCTGTGGCACTGCTCCAAAGCCAGGGATACTTCCAGCGAAACGGGGTGTGCTGGGTCTGGGTCTGCGCGGGCTGAAGCTGGGTCGTTCTGGGCGATGAGGGACTTTCGGCGGGCCGTGCAGCAAGAGCCTGGATGCGGGGCAGGTTGCTGGGTGGGGCGATCGCCGCCAGGTCTTCCAGAATCTCGCGGGTGCTACTGGGGCGATCGCTCGCTTTGGGCGCGATCAGACGGTCAATAAAATCGGCAAACGGCTCCGACACCTGCGGCGCAAACTGCCGCCAGCGGAAGCTATTGTCGTGGGGATTGTAGATGTCAGGATCGGTCGGTTGCTTACCCGTCAGCAGGTAAATAAACGTCCACCCCAGCGCGTAAAAGTCGGACTGGGGAACTGCTTGCCCCCTTTCCTGCTCTGGCGGCGTGTAGCCTGCGGAGCTAATGCGGGTCACGCCTTCGGAGCCGCCTAGCTGTGCTAGATAAGTTGCGGTCATCTCGCGCACCGCGCCAAAGTCCACCAGCACCAACTGCCCATTCGACCGCAGCATGATATTTTCGGGCTTGATATCCCGGTGAAAATAGTTACGCTCATGCACCAGATGCAGCACCTCCGTCAGTTGCCGCATCCACCTTCGCGCCTGCGCCTCGCTGATGCCGTGGTTACCCTGCTGCCGCATCCATTCCCGCAGGTTGGGCCCGTCGATTTTTTCCATAATGATGCAGTGCAGCGGCGACTCGCTGCCGCGCGGCAAAAACTGGAAGTAGCCATCTGGCTCAATCGCAGGCACACCGGGATGGCGCAACTGGCTCAGCACCACGGCCTCTCGCTGAAACAGGGCGACGGCCTTGCTGTGGCCGCTGTGGATTTCCTTCAGCGCCTTGAGGATTTTGGGCACGTTGCGTTCGTAGGCTTCGTACACCTGCCCAAAGCCGCTTTTGTCGCTAATTAGCCGCATGACGCGATAGCGCTCCCGCAGCACCAGATCCGACCCGCAGCTTTGGCAAAAGCGGCTGCCGTCGTTGCCGGGGTGATTGGGTTCAGTGCACTGGGGATTGATGCAGAGGCTCATAGCGTCGGGCGGTGATGCATCCTGGGAGGGGTTGGGGCTTAAAGGGATTGTCTGGGGGTGTCTGAAGCAAAACGGTTTTTCCCCAATCAACCTCAGACGCGGTGTTTTCCGGTGTCCACGATCCAGCACTTACCAGAATACTGTACTGCTTCGCGGGTGGCTCCTGACCCTGAACCCCTAACCCTTGACCCCGTGCTATAGCATGAAGAGGAGGTTGTTTAGATTGGCGATCGCTATGTCTGCTTTGTCTCCGCGGCTTCCTTGGCACACGCAGCTTGGCTCTCAGCGAGACTGGGCATGGCGCGGCTGGCAGATTCGCTATACCTATCTAAGGGCGCAAACCCCCGCACCGGATGCTGTGCCGATTGTGTTCCTGCATGGGTTTGGGGCGGCGCTGACCCAGTGGCGGCTGAATCTGGAGCCGCTGAGCCAGCATCACACGGTCTATGCGCTGGATTTGCTGGGGTTTGGTGCGTCGGAAAAGGGGGCGGCAAACTACAAGGTAGACCTGTGGATGGCGCAGGTGCGGGACTTTTGCCGCGAGATTGTGGGGCGGCCGGTGGTGCTGGTGGGGCATTCGCTGGGGGCGCTGGTGGCGCTGGCGATCGCCGCCACTGATCCCGCTCTGGTTCAGGGATTAATCCTGCTCACCTTGCCCGCGTCTCGCCAGGAGTTGCTGCCGGGTAAGCTACAAAGCTTCGTGGGCGAAATTGAATCTTTCTTCTCGTCGCCGCTGCTGCTGAAGCCGCTGTTCAGCGTGATTCGGCGGCCAGGCGTGATTCGCTCGGTGCTGCGGGCAGTCTATGCCAATCCCGAAACCATTACCGACGAACTGGTGCAGAGCTTTACGATTCCGGCGGGCGATCGCGGCGCGGCGAAGGTTCTCTGTCGGCTGGTGCAGGCCCGCACCCAAACGGACTTTAGCCCCAGCACCCAATCCCTTCTGCAAGCCGTCGATTTGCCCATCCTGCTGCTGTGGGGAGAAAAAGACCGGGTGATTCCTCTGGTATGGGGTCGTCAGCTTCCGGCCATGAATCCCAAACTAAAGCTGATTGAACTGCCTGGAGCAGGCCACTGTCCCTACGACGAGTGCGCTGACCGGGTGAATCGAGAAATCCTAGCGTGGGTCGATCATTGCGTTAGCAAGGTAAATGCTGGAGTGGCGAATGCTGGGATGGCGAATGCTGGCGGAGTAAATGCTGGAATGGCGAACGCTGGCGCGGTGAACGCTGGCGGAACCAACCAGCCGCCAAGCCCCAAAGCCTGACCCCAGATCCCAGCCTGGTTTACATTTTTTCAAATTTTCTCAAACTTTTTTAGAGTGCGTCTGTACTGCTAGGGCGCTGGCTTTGGCGTGTTTGGCGATGCTGGGCAGGGTCGATGGGGGCGATCGCCCGATCCAAAATTTGGAAGGGAATGATATAGTACACTTGTATCAAACACCAAATGGGTACAGATGGGGACAAACGGAACCTCTGGATGGCTGATCTTCAAGTCTCAGATCCAATCCCAGAGACAATCCCAGGGTCAATCCCAGAGCCAATTCCAGCACCCTGATGCCCCACGTACCACCTCAGCAAACTCAACGGGTGAAAACAAACGCTCTATGACTACAGGTACCAGAGCAAGGCGGGCAAGTAAACCCCCTGCAATCTCCCCAAGCGGCACGCGCACCCTGGCGCTGGATGCAGGCAACTACGACCTCAAATTTTTTGATGGCAACGGTCATCCCAAGGCGATTCGCTCGGTGCGCTATCACCTACCGTCGGGGCGCGATGCCGTCAGCTATTCCGACGCTTCGCCGCTGATCGAGCTGCCCGACGGAACCCGCGTCCACTTTGGCGCACAGGCCTACAAATACCGCCGCCAGCAGCAGACGGTCGTGGAAAACAAGGTAGAACTGTCGCGCCTACATCTCTACGCCTGTCTAGAGCCGTTTAATGGCAGTACCGAGTTCACCTTGCAGGTTTATGCTTCCACCCCGGAACCCGCCAAAAATCGGGACGCGATTCGGGAGCAACTCATCGGGATGCACGAATTCAAGCGCAACGGGCTAGACTACCGCGTCATGGTGGAAAGCGTGGACGTGGAGCGCGAAGGCATGGGTGCATACCACTATGCACGGCAACTGGGCATGATTCCCGATGCGGGCTTTACCATCGTCGTCGATATTGGCGGCGGCACCTGGCTAACGCGGCTGGTGGACGCTGAGGGCGAAGTAATTGACGAAAACGTGATGGATCGTGGTGGCGCGTATGAACTGGCGGCCTCCATCAGCTTCGACAAACGGCTGACCACAGCACTGGGGACAAGCGCTGACCCCAGTATCGTGATGGACGGCTTTCGCGCTGGGCACACCTATGCCGACACGGAGCTAACTTGGGCCCCCTGGCTGGAAGAGCATCTCGACCCCTGGTTTAAGGGCATTTTCCAAACCGTGCGATCGCAATACAACCCCTATATGCCCCGCGTGACGCGCTTTCTGGTGACGGGCGGCAGCACCCACCTGATTGCTGAACGGCTGCAAGGGCGCAAGCTCTTTGCCGTCATGGGCGATCCGCAATTCGCCAATGTCCGCGGTTTGTACTCGATGTCGATGGACCAACAGCTATGCATGACAACAAAGTAAGACTGAGTGCGGATGTGCTGGAAAAGGCGCAGCAAATCGCCGCCGAGTGGGGGCTGAAGAATACCCGTGCGGCGGTGGAGGCAGTATTCCGGCGCTATGCCGATGACTATCTGCATGGTCGGGAGCCATTTCCAGGCGCGGCGATTGCCCAGACCCACCTCCCTACCTGGACTCCACCCCGACGGCTCGATCCGCTGGGGCTGGCAAACGGCGGCAGTTGCGAAGCGCTGGATGCCTTGGATGAACTGCTTGGAGCCTGACGGGGCCGCCGCTCTGGGGTCTAAAATAGGAGGTTGACCTGGGAGAATCGTCCTGCATGGCTGAGTCGGCAATTTGGCAGCTTCCACCCGACGAGTCGCCGTCCGCCGAGTTTGTGCAGGCAGCGGCCGAGTATGCACCCGCTGGCATGGCGACCTATGCTGCTCAGTTGCTCTGGCAGCGCGGCATTCGCGACCCAGCGGCGCTAGCGGGCTGGCTCAACCCCGATTGCTACTCGCCGACCAGCCCCTTCGCGTTTGGCGAAGAAATGCAGAGGGCGATCGCCCGTCTGAAGCTGGCCTACGAACGGCAGGAGGCGATCGCCATCTGGGGAGATTTTGATGCCGATGGGATTACGGCGACGGCAGTGCTGTGGGACGGGCTGGGACAGTTTTTTTCCCAGGGCGATCGCCTCTCCTACGTCATCCCCAATCGCCTCACGGAATCCCACGGGCTGACCCACAGCGGCATCGAGCGTCTGGCGGCGGCGGGCGTTCGCCTGATCGTCACCTGCGACACGGGCAGCACTAGTCTGGCGGAGATCGACCATGCGAATCGCTTGGGGCTGGACGTGATTGTGACGGATCACCATACGCTGCTGGCGCAGCGTCCGCCTGTGGTCGCCATTGTCAATCCCCGCAGCCTGCCTGCGGATCATCCCCTCGCCACCCTGTCGGGCGTTGCCGTTGCCTACAAACTGGTGGAGGCGCTGTACGAAACCCTGCCCGACGTGCCGACGCGCCCGCTGGATACTCTGCTGGATCTGGTGGCGATCGGGCTAATTGCTGACCTGGTGGAGCTGCGGGGCGACTGCCGCTATCTGGCGCAGCGGGGCATTGCTCAGCTTCAGAAAAATCAGGACGTGGCGACGGCCCCGCGCCCTGGGGTGGCGATGCTGCTGGAATTTTGCAAACGGGCGGGCGATCGCCCTACCGATATTTCCTTCGGGCTGGGGCCGCGCATCAACGCCATCAGTCGCATCCAGGGCGATGCCCGCGATGGCGTAGAGCTACTGACCAGCCGCGACGAGAGCTGTTGTCGCCAGCTTGCCGAAGCAGCAGAACTAGCAAACGCTCGCCGTCGCGCCCTCCAGCAAGATCTGTTCAAACAAGTCTCGGCGCGGCTGAGCCAGATGGATTTGTCTACAACTGGCGTGATTGTGCTGGAAGATCCGCAGTGGCCGGTGGGCATTTTGGGACTGGTGGCTGGGCAAGTCGCTCAGGAATATGGCCGTCCGACCATTTTGCTCAGCAGCGCCGCACTGCTGGCGGCTTCCAAGCCCGCTGCATCGGATGCTGCCAGTTCTTTGCCCGATCACGTCAAGCTGGCGCGAGGTTCTGCCCGTTCTGTGAACTCGATTGATCTCTACGAACTGATGGGCAGTCAGCAGCACTTGCTCAGCGGGTTTGGTGGGCATCCCTTGGCGGCAGGGCTGAGTCTGCCTTTGGAAAACATTCCGCTGTTTGCGGATGGCATTAATCGGCAACTCCGGCAGCAGGTGGGGATATCGGGGGCGATTGCTCCGCTGTTGCTCCCGGTCGATTTGATCGTGACCGTGGGCCAGTTGGGAAAAGACTTGTTCCAAACGCTGAAACTGCTGGAACCCTGCGGCATGGGCAACCCCACGCCCAACCTGCTGATTCGTCAGGGTCGCTTTGAAAATGTCCGCAATGAAAATATCCGCGATTTCAAGCAGCGCAAGGTGCGCTACATCAAAACCGAGTTTGACCTTGTGGATGAAACCGGGCAATTTCACGGCGTGTGGTGGGGCCACTATCGCGACGAGATGCCGCCGGGGCCGTGCGATGCGGTGGTGCAGCTGGATTTCAATCCGTTTCGCAAGCGCTACGAGGTGCGGCTGGTGGCTGTTCGTCCGGCAGCGGACGAGTGGGCTGCGATGGTGCCTGCTGAACCGGACTGGCTGCTGGACTGGCGCGGGCAGACCGAACTTCCGGCAGGCGCGGCCGACGCAGAAAAGGTGTTGGTGATGACCGACTGCCCGACCCAGTGGGACGATTTGCGCGTGTGGGGGCGACAGGCCCGGCACGACGGCAAACGGCTGGCGATCGCCTATCAAACTCCACCCGCTGTCGATCCGCTAGAATCCTGGCAAACCCTGGTGGGACTGGCAAAGTATCTCAGCCGCACAGGGCAAGTCGCAACACGATCGCAGCTTTTACGAAAACTGGGGCTGGGCGATCGCCCGCTGAGAGCCGGAATTCAGGCATTGCAGGCGCTGGGAATGACGGTCTCAGCCCTACCCGATGGGTTGCGATTTCAGTGGCATCCAGCCGATTTGTCTACCCAGTCGCCAACAGCGGCCCAAGTGAATCAGACCATTGAGGCGTTTCTCTCGGCGGTTGAAGAAGAGCAATTTCGGCGACAGTACTTTGCGACTGTGCCTGCTGAAACGATTCGGGCGATCGCCTCTTAAGGCGACACTTTAATGCCACACCAGGGTCAAGTTTTGAACGCTAGGAACCAGAGCCGGTAAAACGTCTGACGTTTTTTTCAAAGCAGCAAAAAAGACAAGAAAAAGAGTGCAGACAGCATGACGACTCAGGATCAACGTCTATCTGCACCCTCTCAGCTAACCATGAACGTTGTGCAAGCAAGCACCCTGAAAGCCCTTCAGCAAGCTCAAAAGCCAGGTTCACAACCCAACGCATCCTAAGTACCCTAAATCCTAAAAAGGAAATATCCTAAAAAGGATTCAGCTTAAGCGACTCGACTTAAGTGATTTTATCGGAGCAACTGGAAAGGAAATTCAGTGGATTTGCGTAGGCAACACCGTCGATAGCTTTATCCTACGGCGATCGCCTAGGCTGTTTCATAAAGGAACTGTAGAGTTTGGGTGTAACCCCATAAGACTCGTGTGAAGATAAACAAGGCTCATTCGCCTGTGCCGAAATGACTCCCTGAAAATAACTCCCTGAAAATAACTTTAGTTTGGACTAATGGTGAAGAGGAAGGCAGTCAATGAGAAGCACCGACTGCCGTAAGGTCAATGAAGTACAACCAACATTGACCCCATGATTTTCAACGAACTTCAGCAATTTCGCCAAACGTTGTATGCCAGCTTGGGAAACGCCAGAGATGCCCTGTTTGATCTGATGGATGCCGTGTTAGTGAGTGCGTGCATCGTGTCGTTTGTGAGGCTATCGCAGAGTCCTGTCTTTCGTCGCCAGTGGTCGAGCACCTATGAAGCGTTGCGCGATAGCCGCCTACCCCGATCAAAGGTGCTGAAGCTGTTGGTGCAGCAGATACCGACTCAGCAGCAACCGTTGTTGGCAGGTGATGCGAGTCGGTGGAACCGTCCTGCTGCCAGGCGTTTGAAAGACCGCACCTTATCAGGCAGAACAGGACATGCCCCGATAGCCGGACAAAACTACAGTACCTTAGCCTGGATTGCTGAAGACAGGGGCAGTTGGGCATTACCATTGCGGCATGAGCGCATCACCAGCTTTGAAACACCCGCCAGTAAAGCGGCATTCCAACTCAAACAAGTGACTCGGCAGTTAGCGGTGCGTCCGTTGGCGATCTACGACCGAGGGTACGGCAATGCCAGTTTTGTCAACCAAACGGCAGGGATTGAGGCAGACTTGCTGCTGCGGGTTACATCCAATCGATGTGTCTATGGCGCGCCCCCAGCGTATCGAGGGCGAGGCGCACCTGCCAAGCATGGACATAAGATGAAACTCAATGACCCTGACACTTGGAGTGTCCCGGTCGAAACCGTTGAAGTCGATGATCCCAACTGGGGACGAGTGCGGGTCAGTCGTTGGAGTGCATACCATTTCCGCAAATCCCCCAAACGGGCAATGGAAGTGTTGCGCGTGGAGGTGCTGGAGACACAGAGCAGCACGCGACGCTTGGCTCCTTTGTGGTTAGTTTGGCTGGGTGAGCAGATGCCTCCGTTAGAAACCCTGTGGTTGCACTACCTCCGTCGCTTTGCCATTGAACACTGGTATCGCTTTGCCAAGCAGAGGCTATATTGGACACATCCCCAGTTCAGTTCTGTATCGGCAACCGAACAGTGGAGCAGCCTGATGCCGTTGCTCAGTTGGCAGTTGTGGTTAGCGCGAAAGGACTGTACTGACCACCCCTTGCCCTGGCAGGCACCGCAAGAAACGTTGACTCCGGGTCGGGTCGCACAAGCGTTTGCAGGCATTTTGGCAGCGATTGGCACCCCTGCTCCTGCGCCTAAACCTCGTGGTAAATCGCCAGGACGAGGCAAGGGGCACAAGCCAACTCCTCGTCCCTGCTATCCGATGGTCAAAAAACGAGCCTCGAAACGCAAGACATCCGAACAATCCCTGAACAGTCCGGTTGCAACAGCAGCTTAACTGCGAGCAGGATTGTATCCAATTCCTTAAGTTCAACTGTTATGAACGGTTGAGCAGATTCTTTATGGCATCCTGTTGAGCATTATTGTGATGCCAGTTAGTCCAAACTAAAGAAATAACCTCCTGAAACGGTTTTCCAAAGACCCGCAGACAGATTCCCATGACCCAGCCCAAATTTGCCAGTCGCGCCGCCTGGGAGCAGGCAAATCTGCTAATGCAGCCTGTGTTTATTCGGGTGCTGGATAATTTGCGAAAAGCCCTGGAACAGTCGCCCTGGAAAAGCACCTACCGCAACGACCCCATCTGGCCCGATGGCGTATCCAAGGAGACACAGCAGCAGGTGCTAGCGCTTCAGCATCGGCTGGCATCCGCTACTCCAGAAGAAGCCCCAGACCTCCAGGAAGCGCTGTCTCGTCTGCCCCAGCCCCATCCGGGCTACGTGCTGTGTCTCCAGCATCAGGCCCATCAGGTCAATATCGACCTCTGGCAGTTGTGCTATCAGATCTGCTTTCGCAACTACAGTCCTGTGCTGAGCCTAGCCGACACCGTAGTAGTCGAAGTGGATACAAGCTTGCTCGACGACACAGGCGATGTAGACTGGCAAAAGCTCGATGCGAAAACGGCTCAGCTTGTAGAGCAGATGTTTGCCAGCTTGCCCGACATTTCGTAGGTGTCCTGCGCGATCTATGTCCCGACTGTCCAGCACAATTGAAGCCATTTTGTATCTGAAAGGGCAGCCGCTGACGCTGGCCAAAATTGCGGAATATGCCGGATGCGATCGCCCCAGTGCCGAGGAAGGGCTGATTGAGCTAATGACCGACTACGCCCAGCGCGACGGAGCGCTAGAAGTGGTGGAAACGCCAGAGGGCTATTGTTTGCAGCTTCGAGAAGCCTATCAACCGCTGCTGCAAAAGCTGGTACCTGTGGATTTGGGTGTGGGTGCGCTGCGGACACTGGCGGCGATCGCCCTGCGCGGCCCGCTGACGCTTTCGGATCTGGTTGAACTGCGCGGATCAGGGGCTTACCAGCACGTTCAGGAGTTGGTGGAGCTAGGGTTTGTCCGCAAGCGCCGCAAAGCCGATAGCCGCTCGTCTTGGCTACAAATCACCGACAAGTTTTATCAATATTTTCAGCTAGAGTCGCTGCCACAACCCTTCAGCAACGCCTCCAGCGCTTCATCTGGGGCTGCGACTCCCGAAGCCTGACCCTACGCCTGATGTCTTCGCCACTTCTGCCCTGAGAACGACAGAGCTTCCCGGCCTGCGGTAGAGCCGCTTTATACAACCAGGCGGCTACCTTAATGTGTAATGTTTCGGAACTTTTACCAGATGGTTTTGAGATTGGTTTTGGAATAGAAGCGTTCAGCGATGAACAGGCTTCTGTCATAAGCCGACTCATGGCGGGTAAGCAAGGTTCGGAACGGTTTGAAATCCCAGGAAAAACCCATTTGATGAGCTGAGGTGATAAACCATGAGTAACCCTGATTATAGTCGGCAGAACGAGACCCGCATTCGGGACATGCAAAACGCTGAATTGCAGAATCGTGAATTGCGCGATCGCGGACTTCACGCTTACGAAGCTCGCCGTCAAGCCGAGATTGCGCGAGACAATGCCAATACCTCTGGGGGGCTGTTTCTCGGCCTGATGCTGGCTGCGATCGCAGGCTTTACCACCTTATTTATCGCGCTGGCCCAGCGCAGCGATACCCAGCCCCAGGTCGAACCCGCTGCTCCCCCCGAAGTGAACGTGCAGCCCCCTGAGGTGAACGTTCAACCCCCCGATGTAAACATCCAGCAGGCTCCGCCCCCGGATGTCAACGTGACGATTCCTGAAACTGCCCCCCAAACAGCCCCTCCCCAGAGCGCTGACCCGTCTCTTGATCCGATGATGGGCGCACCCGAAAGCTCGACGGATTCTATGAACCCAGATTCTATGAACCCAGATTCTATGAACCCAGATTCTATGAACACTGATCCGATGGCGAATCCCAATGGCACGGTTCAGCCAGGACAACCGTAATCTCTGGGTCGGCATTATTCCTGCCCTTGGAATATGTGATTCATCTTCTAATCGATTGACCATCGGCTGTGGGCGTAGTGATTATGCCCGCGGCCGATTTTAGGGCAGAGGGGAGCAAGCAAGTGCCTATTCAGGAATAACTGCCAGGAATAACTGCCAGGAATAACTGCGTGAAGGATATACCGCAAATCTCAGGGTCTGAACCCGACCGTTATTTACTGTAGATTAGTTGAGGACGGGCTGTCTTAGGGCGTGTTTTGAAACCCTTCGATCCCCCCTCAGCCCCCCTTAAAAAAGGGGGGAGCCGAGCCGAACCACTCTGCAAGTCCCCCTTATTAAGGGGGATTTAGGGGGATCGACTCAAGGCAATCAACGACCTAGAAAGTTTTAAGACACCGCCTAGCGGTTTAGTTCTCTCAACTTTTTCAACTCCAATTTCTCGATTCCAATTCTCAACTCCAAGGCTCATCTATGACCAAGATTGCGTATCTAGACTGCCCGACGGGTATTGCCGGAGATATGTGCCTAGGGGCGCTGATTCACGCAGGGTTGCCGCTGGAGTATTTGGAAACGCAGCTTCGGCGATTGGGCATTTCCCATGAATATATGCTACGAGTCGAAACCGTGCAGCGAAACGGGCAATCGGCAACAAAACTGCATGTGGATCTAAACGCCTTGCCTGATCCAGAGGCGTTGGCTCATCGAGAGCCAGGCGTTGATGTTCATTCAACCTTTCAGCGTGCCTATGCTCAACCTCACTCTAATGATTTATCTGATGATTTAACTAATCAAAGTATTAATCAAAATATGGTCGAGCGGTATTCAGGAAAGTATTCGGATTCACATTCTCATCCACATCCTCACCAGAGTCATAGTCACACGCATAAGTCTGATTTTTCCGATGATTCTGCAAGTCATTTTCATCCGCATCCACACAAGCATCCGGCTGCTTATCCCCATTCTTTAGACAATGCCACAGACGCGATTCGTGATTCTGAGCATCCGTCTCATGATCTTGCCTCACACCATCACGCAGGCACGCGGCATCTGGCAGACATCGAGCAGTTGATCTCGGCAGCAGGATTGTCGCCTCGGGCCG
The DNA here is from genome assembly GCF_013177315.1 of Thermoleptolyngbya sichuanensis A183. NCBI lineage: Bacteria > Bacillati > Cyanobacteriota > Cyanophyceae > Oculatellales > Oculatellaceae > Thermoleptolyngbya > Thermoleptolyngbya sichuanensis. Next base: position 1,445,411 of record NZ_CP053661.1, read on the forward strand.
AAGCGTGGAGTTTGGCAGTGTTTCGGCAGTTGGCGATCGCCGAAAGCGCGGTTCACGGCATTCCCATCGAGGCGGTTCACTTCCACGAAGTCGGAGCGACAGATGCCATTGTGGATATCGTGGGAACCTGTTTGGGGTTGGACTGGCTGGGTATTGAGCAGCTTTATTGCTCGGCGATGCCAACGGGCGGGGGCACGATTTGGGCCGCCCATGGACGGCTCCCGGTTCCTTCGCCTGCGGTGCTGAAACTGTGGGAACTGCGGCAGGTGCCAGTCTACAGCAACGGCATCGAGCGAGAACTGGTGACCCCGACCGGGGCGGCGATCGCCACGACCCTGGCAGCCAGCTTTGGGCCGCCGCCCCCGATGACGCTGACCCGCGTGGGGCTGGGCGCGGGCGGGCGCGAGCTGCCGATTCCCAATATTCTGCGGCTGTGGATTGGAGAATCCTCCGAACTGGGGGCAGGTAGCTGGGCCTATCGACAGACGACTCACACCGCTCCATCGGGGATTCCCTTACCCCAGTCTGCTAGAGCCGTAGCGTCCACTGCTGAGCCAGGAGCCAATTCCCAGGTGACGGTTCTGGAGACGCAGATTGACGATGCAAACCCGCAGGCGATCGCCTACACGCTAGAATCTCTGCTGGCAGCCGGAGCGCTGGACGTGTTTACGCAGCCTGTGACCATGAAAAAATCGCGCCTGGGCACGCTGATTACGGTGATTTGCCCAATTGACCTGGCCGAAATTTGCAAAGCCGTCCTGTTTCGCGAAACTACGACGCTGGGTATTCGTGAGTCAGTGCAGCAGCGAACCACCCTCGATCGAGAATTTCAGACGGTCGAGACGGAATTTGGAGAAGTCCCAATGAAGCTGGGGAAACATCCCGTTAGCGGAGAACTGCTCAACGTCCAGCCAGAGTATGAAGATTGTGCCAAAATTGCCCGCGATCGCCAAGTTTCTTGGAGCGACGTGCATCGAGCCGCCTTACGCGCCTGGGAGAATCGGAATCCAAAGACCCAACTTCGGGCAGAGAGCGCCCACTAGTGTCTACTAAGAGAGGAGTGGCAAACGCCCCCGGCTCCGAACCTGCTTGCAAAGGCGAAGCTCTGTGCCGTCCGTATTCCAGTGTACCTGGTCAAAAATCTGGTGGAGAATATAGAGTCCGCGCCCGCAGTCTCGCTGCTCTTGGGGCGATCGACCGACACAATCCTCTCGGCATGGGCCCGCAGGGTCAAACCCGCAGCCTTGGTCGGAAATGATCCACCAGTGTTCGTTATTGACAATGTAGAACTCAACCAGAATGGTTTTGTTTGGGTCGAGATTATTGCCGTGCTTTGCTGCGTTAACCAGCGCTTCCTGAAGTCCCAGACGCACCTCTGCTCTCCAGCGCGGCGGAATGTCAGCCAGCAGCAAGTCCAAGACTGGACCCAGATGCAAAGTAGACGCAAAGCTTACAGTACCCCACTTTCGCCCATTGGGACGAGGTGTGATTGCGATCACTCGATGATCCTCACTGGCGTACAAAGGGACAGCGGATGAACCTTGCTCGGCTCAGTTCAAAAGTAGGACTTTAAAAAAGTGAAACTTATCTTTAGAAGCTGAGGCTAAATGAATGAGTCTGAAAACCCCCTACTAGAGGAAGATTGTGAGTAAAGCGCAATAGCTTGAATGCAACCTAAATTAAAAAAATCCTAAGTCAAAAAAACTGCAACTAAAAAGCAGCAACGCAAATGGGTAGCGCACTTATGTTTTACACTGCAATTTTAGCACAGCTAGTCGGTAATCCCTGCTTTTTGGGCGGCAATTACCCACTGGGGCGGGGTTTCCCTCATCTTGGATGTAGTGTTGCAACCGGGTTTAGACGGACTTCTGTGAGCTAAGCTACAAAATCTTTGGGCAGAACAATAGTCAACAGCGCGATCGCCCCAAGTTCTTAGAGCTAATTTGTAAAGGAGCCTGAAAGCCTTGTTAATCAAGGATTTCCGAGAAACCGCTTTTCCTGGGCAAACATGACCTCAAAGCCACACATGCCAAGAGTTTCAGGCTTCTTAAGATTTGCTTCATAAATTAGCTCTTAGTCTGAAAGAGATGCTTCTGAAGCCCGCCTATGAGTCGCCTACCGGAAATCGCCAATCCCAAGCGCAAAGCCTATCCCAGTGATATGAGTGATGCAGAATGGAGCGTTTTGCAACCGCTGATACCTGCCGGTAAAGGCTTTGGTCGTCCCCGTGAAGTGGACTTTCGAGAAATCCTCAACGCAATCTTCTACGTGCAGCGTACTGGATGCCAGTGGGAAATGCTACCGCATGACCTTCCCCCGTATACAACGGTGTACTTCTACTTTCGCAAATGGCATCGTAAGGGGATTTGGCAGCAGATGCACGACCAACGCCGAGCAGACCTGCGGCAGAAAATGGGCAGAACCATAGACTCCAGTGTGGCAATTGCTGATTCCCAATCGGTCAAGACCACCGAAAAAAGGGGGGCATCTACGGTTTCGACGGTGGCAAAAAGGTTAAGGGGCGTAAGCGCCACCTCGTTGTAGACTCCCAAGGGCTTTTAATTGGGGTATTAGTCACCGAAGCGAATGCCTCAGAACGGCTTGGAGCCGTGGTCACGCTCGATGAAGCCAGCGATAAACTCTCCCGGCTTGAGGTGGTGTGGGTAGACCAGGGGTATAGCGGCAAGAAGTTTGCCCATGCAGTCCAACAGGTCTGTGGAGAACCTGTCCGCGTAGAAGTCATCAAACGAACCTCCAAGTCGTTTGAAATTCTGCCTAAGCGCTGGATTGTGGAGCGAACTTTTGGCTGGTTGAATCGCTATCGACGCTTGAGCAAAGACTACGAATTGTATTGCGAAATGAGTGAAGCCATGATCTACGGTGCCATGATTCAATTGATGCTCAAGCGCTTGGCAGCTTAGCTACTTTATAAATCAGCTCTGATGAGAAGATATCAAACTGACTTCACCTGTGAGCTTAGCAAAATAAAGCTCTACGTCTAAGTCAGGGTAGCGCTGCCGAATTTGCTCATAGGCTTGAGTCAGATATTGAGTATGAAGGTTTTGCTCAGATATCAGATCAGAGAATGGCTGTTTGTATACACTGGCGTAGGCTCCACAGTCTTGGTGGTCGATAATGACTACTTTGCTGATGTTATGCAATTGTCTAGACAACGCCAACTGATCCCAAAATGCTTCTGCCTCTGCGGGGTGGGGAAACCCAGTGAGAGCTAGGGATGCTCCGGCTAAGGTGACCCAATCATAGGCTTGATCTAAATGCTGACCGGACAAAAAGGATTGTTCCAAGTCCACAAAGCGAAAGTCGATACAGGTCAGCACCAATGCCTCGGCTTGATGTTCACTGGCCCGGGCGCTTTGGGGAAACATCAGATTTACACTAGAGACTAGTCCAGTAGTCAATACCCCCTTTAGAAAGTGTCGGCGAGTCACTCTAGCTGCTTGGTGACAACAGCAACAAGAATTATTGAACTCAGCCTGAAAAGGTTTAGCCATAGATTCGGTTGGAGCATTATGCCAGAGGTATGAGGGTAGGCTTGACCGCCTCCCCCTGAGCTTTTCAATTTAGACCGTGTAAATTTAGACCGTGATTTTCTCAGAATTTTTCTGACGGGAGGGCGACGGCAACTCACAAAATAACTGAGAGGTGAGGGATCTGACGGCAGCATCAGTACTGTCAAAACAGTTCTCCACACCAATGCGCTCAAGCAAGCCTGTGCGTTCGAGGAGTTGCTTGACCTCTGGCTGTAAGCCACTAAGCAATAGTTGACAGCCCCGTCGCTTCAGATCGTGGTATATGTCTTCAAGGGCGACTAACCCTGTAGTGTCCATATTAGGAACAAACCGCATCCGCAGAATCAGGTAGCGTACTTCAGGTTCATCACGGAGGAAGGTGACAAAGCGTTCGGCGGCACCAAAAAACATGGGGCCATCCACCCGATATACTGCGATTTGTTTGCCCAACTCTAGGGGAATGCCGGGGGGGAAGGCTTCTGTTTCAGGAATTTTGCCCATGCTCAATTCACTCATCCGCTTGATAAAGAGTGCTCCGGCAGCAATCAACCCGACTTCCACGGCTAGAACTAGGTCAAAGCAAATGGTCACTGCCCAGGTCAATACCATAACGGCGAAGTCGGCATAGGTTGCCCGCATTAGTAAGCCGATCGCCTCCCATTCCAGCATCCGCAAACTGGTAACCATCAAAATTCCAGCGAGGGCTGCTAGGGGAATTCGAGCCGCTAAGGGCGCTAGCAGTAGCACGATCAGCAGTAGCACCAGACTGTGAATGATGCCAGAGAGTCGGGTTTTGCCCCCAGAGCGAATGTTGACCGCAGTGCGGGCGATCGCGCCTGTCGCGGGGATGCCCCCAAAGAAGGGCACAACCATGTTGGCAATGCCTTGACCGATCAATTCGCGATCGCTATCGTGTTTTTCGCTGACAGTCATGCCATCCGCCACCACCGCTGATAGCAGCGATTCAATGCTCCCCAGAGCCGCTAGGGCTAAAGCTGGTTTGATCAATTCCTGAATTAGGCCAAAGTCTTGCCAGTGGGGAATACCGTGGGGCATCGGCAATGCCTGGGGAATCGAGCCAATAGTGGGGACATCGAGGTGTAATCCCGATACCAATAGCGCTGCCAACACTAACCCCACCAATGAGCCGGGAATAGGAGTTCGCAGTTTAGCCCACAGAAGCTTGGTGACAATCACCACAGTCGCGATCGCGATCGACGACCAGTGCCCCTCGGATAGATGATGCAAGGTTTCCCATAAACCAGGCAAAAAGTGTTCTCTGCGAGGCAATGTTAATCCCAGGAAATTATTCAACTGCCCACAAAAGATGATGATGGCGATGCCATTGGTGAACCCAGCTGTGACGGGGTAGGGAATAAACTTGACCAAACGTCCTAATTTAGCCACGCCTAAGGCAATCTGAATCAGCCCCGCCATGACTCCAGCCAGCCAAACCTTTTCGATGCCGTACTTAGCAACAATACCCAACAAAATCACAGCCATCGCCCCAGTGGGACCAGTAATTTGCACCGGGGAGCCGCCGAAGAGGGCAGCAACGCCACCGGCCACAATCGCCGTGTAGAGTCCGGCTTTGGGATCAACGCCACTGGCGATCGCGAAGGCAAGCGCCAAAGGCAGGGCCACCACCGCTGCCGTCAAGCCTCCCATCAAATCGCCCCGCCAGTGTACTAATAGGTTTCGCCAGCGGAAACGATTACTGTCTGTCGCAGTTACAGCCTGATCGATCATTAGATACGTAAAACTCCTTACTTAAATTTGAAATGCCCTAGTTGTCTGGAGGTGCATCACTCATGGGAGCGATCTGAAGCGAAATACCGCCAAAACGAGCAGAGCTACATCTTTTATGCCCTCAAGCAGCTTTCCAGCCTCATGGCTCAGGAAACATTGCCCCAGCAATTGTCCAGAGCGACCTAGCGCCACAATTGAAATCGACCTCCATTAGTTTTGCATCCTAGCATGTATCTATCTTCAAAGTCTTGCATATGCTAATGTTGCTGCATATACTCAAGTTATAGTCTCTGTCAGCTCTTAGTTGTGCAATGGCTACCTGCCCATAGGCACTGCTCGGGGAGCGGTGCAGGGTTTCTATGTCCGAATTTTTGGCAAGCTTCTCAATGAATTATTTTGTTCGCAAGTTTGAAAATCAGCTTTCTGCATCGACGACTCAAGGGTTGGATTGGTGTGTTATTCGTCAATTACCATCGATGCAAAGTCTAATAGTCAGTCGATTTTCATCACGCATAGAAGCTGAGCGCCATTGCAGTTTTATGCAGCGAATATATCCCAATTCCTTTTTTGAGGTCATGTTTGATGCACCTCTAGAGTAATTCCTTTTTAGCTCGATGAAATACAGGAAATAAACTAGATAACACAATGCTTGACGTTAAAATTTTCGATGTCGATCATGGTTTCAGCGCAGTCATTGACCCACATAATCATCACGCAATTGTTTGAGCGACATAACCCGTTAGCTGGCGCAGTTCAGGGTACCCCTTGCCAGGGTAAATGATAAGCTATCTAGCAAAACTTGAAGCTATAGAGATAAGCGTACAATGACATTCAAGCCCAGCTACTTCAAAGCCGACCTGTTCAAAGTCTTGTCAAACCCTGTGCGAATTCAAATTTTAGATGCGCTACGACTGGGAGAACAAAGCGTCGGCTATATCGCAGAATGGCTTGAAATTGAAGCTTCGGCTGTTTCTCAGCAGTTAGCTGTGCTGCGGAGTCGCAATTTAGTCACCAGCCGCAAGCAAGGGAACTATGTGTTCTACTCTGTACGTGATCCCGCTTTGTTTAAAGTTCTCGATGCGGCACTTGAAGTGTTCAACAATCACCTAGTGGATGTCCGCGATGCCCTTGAACAGTTGGAGTAAGAAGCATCGCCATCCCCACTGAAGCCATATAACGGCAAGGGTCAGCAGTTGCAGACTGGCTTTGTCGCTCTACGAGCAAGAACGGTCGATCCGCTGCAACAGCGTTGTCAGTGGGAGCATGCACTGGCCGGTTTGGCTGACCCTTACTCTGCTACTCCCAAGCTATCCCAAACCTAACTGCCCCTACCCACCGTACTCTGAGTGCGTTTCGTCGCCGCGAACAATCCCAGATAACGGTCTCAACCCACCTGCTGCGTGACGCTTTGCTGCTTGATGAATGACGTTGCAAACAAACTGAGCGATCGCCCTCATCTGGCAGCACCGACACCTTTGGGCGATCGCCCCCCGGATACCTTTTGGGACGTTGCACACTGATATCAAATCTCCAAAGATCTGCTACATATAAGAAGACGTTAGAGCGAGCCGCCATGAGTGGAGTCCTCAAAATCGATATCGCTGAAACAGCAGAAGAACTAAAAGCCGTCTTGGAACAACAGCAACGGTCATCACAGCGCCGTAAAGTACAGGTGTTGTGGTGGTTAAAAACCGGACAAGCGAAGAGCGTTGAGCAGTTAGCCCAACTGAGCGGTTGCCATCGCACGACCGTGTCTCGTTGGCTGAGCCAGTATCGACAGAGTGGACTCGAAGCGTTGGTGAAGGTGGCATCTCGCAGTGGACGACCGCGAGCGATTAGCGGTGAAGTCCTGGCATCTTTGGAGCGGGAACTGCAAGATCCAGAAGGCTTTAGCAGTTATGGAGCAGTGCAGCAGTGGCTCGCAGCGGTACATGGTCAACCCGTCCCCTACAAGACGGTGCATAAGACGGTGCGCTATCGGCTCAAAGCGAAGCTCAAAGTGCCCCGTCCGGTGTCAAAGAAGCAGACTCCTGGGGCGTGCGAGTCCGTTCAGCAAACCTTGCAGCCCAGATAAGCCAGTCGATTCCGCCAGCCTTGAGACAACGCTACGGGGGGCGAATCCGCTATTGGTGCAGCGATGAGAGCCGCGTCGGACTGCTGACGGTTCAACATCGCAAGTTGACGGGCTTTGGGGTGCAGCCGATTGGTTCAGTTCAATGGGACTTTGTGTATCGGTGGCTGTACGGTCTAGTGGAACCGCTGAGCGGTGCATCGTGGATAGTCGAGTTTTCTCATCTCGACAGTTCCTGTTTTGAGGCGTTTTTGCACAGCTTTGCGGCTCAGTTCCCCGATGATTTACATCTGATTCAGGTGGATAATGCCGCAGCCCATACGGCTCAGACCCTGACGATACCGGACAATGTCATCTTGGTGTTTCAGCCGCCTTATTGCCCTGAGGTCAATCCCATTGAGCGGGTCTGGCGGGAACTCAAGCGGGAGCTAGCTTGGGTTCACTTTGATGATGTTTGCCAACTCCAGCACGCCATCAGCCAGTGGGTTTGTCGCCTTTCGGCGGAGTCGCTGCGATCGCTGACTCAGTGGGATTGGATTGTCGATGCTCTATGTGTAGCGGGTATTTAGAGAATTGATATTATCAATGCAGCGATTGAGTGGGATTTACGAGCGCATTGAATTGCCCCGATTGACCCCTCACATCACCCGAGTTGAACGCTACGGTGGGACTTGTCAGTGTTGCCAAAAGGCGTATGAGGCTCCGGTTCCAGTCGGATTAGAGCCAGGGTCTCCCTTTGGTACGAGTGTTGCGAGTCTAGTCACCTATCTACGCTACAGCCATGCGATCAGCTACCAACGGTTGAGCCACTTGATGGGCGACCTTTACGGTCTAAAGCTGTCGGAAGGAGCCATTGCCAATCTCTTGCAACGGGTGCAGGGGCAGCTAGAAACTCCAATTGCCAAGATCGTGGAACGTTTACGCAGTGCTCGGCTAGTTGGTAGGGATGAAACCGGGGCGCGGGTGAATGGGAAAAACCAGTGGGAATGGGTGTTTCAAAACGACCAGGTGTGTCTGCATGGGATTCGTCCCACTCGTGGCAAAACGGTCATTGATACCGTGATGGCTGGGCATCAACCGCAGATTTGGGTGTCTGACTTATTCAGTGCTCAGGCAGCCCATCCGGCCCAAGACTGGCAAGTATGTCTAGCGCATCAACTGCGTGATTGTCAGTATGCGATTGATGCAGGGGATGATTTGTTTGCGCCCCGGATGAAACGGCTGTTGCTCAAAGCCATCGCCTTGCAACGGCGACGACAGATCCTTGCCACCTCGACCGTCGAACAGTATTGCGCTCGATTGCGTGGGTCACTCCGAGAGCTTCTCAACTTGCAGCCCAAATCAGTCGAGGGACAAAGGTTGCTCAAACGCTATCAGAAGATTCGCGCTCATCTGTTACTGTTTCTGACCGATGAGGCAATCCCGCCGACTAATAATGCTTTAGTTTGGACTAACTTTAGTTTGGACTAACTGGCATCACAATAATGCTCAACAGGATGCCATAAAGAATCTGCTCAACCGTTCATAACAGTTGAACTTAAGGAATTGGATACAATCCTGCTCGCAGTTAAGCTGCTGTTGCAACCGGACTGTTCAGGGATTGTTCGGATGTCTTGCGTTTCGAGGCTCGTTTTTTGACCATCGGATAGCAGGGACGAGGAGTTGGCTTGTGCCCCTTGCCTCGTCCTGGCGATTTACCACGAGGTTTAGGCGCAGGAGCAGGGGTGCCAATCGCTGCCAAAATGCCTGCAAACGCTTGTGCGACCCGACCCGGAGTCAACGTTTCTTGCGGTGCCTGCCAGGGCAAGGGGTGGTCAGTACAGTCCTTTCGCGCTAACCACAACTGCCAACTGAGCAACGGCATCAGGCTGCTCCACTGTTCGGTTGCCGATACAGAACTGAACTGGGGATGTGTCCAATATAGCCTCTGCTTGGCAAAGCGATACCAGTGTTCAATGGCAAAGCGACGGAGGTAGTGCAACCACAGGGTTTCTAACGGAGGCATCTGCTCACCCAGCCAAACTAACCACAAAGGAGCCAAGCGTCGCGTGCTGCTCTGTGTCTCCAGCACCTCCACGCGCAACACTTCCATTGCCCGTTTGGGGGATTTGCGGAAATGGTATGCACTCCAACGACTGACCCGCACTCGTCCCCAGTTGGGATCATCGACTTCAACGGTTTCGACCGGGACACTCCAAGTGTCAGGGTCATTGAGTTTCATCTTATGTCCATGCTTGGCAGGTGCGCCTCGCCCTCGATACGCTGGGGGCGCGCCATAGACACATCGATTGGATGTAACCCGCAGCAGCAAGTCTGCCTCAATCCCTGCCGTTTGGTTGACAAAACTGGCATTGCCGTACCCTCGGTCGTAGATCGCCAACGGACGCACCGCTAACTGCCGAGTCACTTGTTTGAGTTGGAATGCCGCTTTACTGGCGGGTGTTTCAAACGAGTCACTTGTTTGAGTTGGAATGCCGCTTTACTGGCGGGTGTTTCAAAGCTGGTGATGCGCTCATGCCGCAATGGTAATGCCCAACTGCCCCTGTCTTCAGCAATCCAGGCTAAGGTACTGTAGTTTTGTCCGGCTATCGGGGCATGTCCTGTTCTGCCTGATAAGGTGCGGTCTTTCAAACGCCTGGCAGCAGGACGGTTCCACCGACTCGCATCACCTGCCAACAACGGTTGCTGCTGAGTCGGTATCTGCTGCACCAACAGCTTCAGCACCTTTGATCGGGGTAGGCGGCTATCGCGCAACGCTTCATAGGTGCTCGACCACTGGCGACGAAAGACAGGACTCTGCGATAGCCTCACAAACGACACGATGCACGCACTCACTAACACGGCATCCATCAGATCAAACAGGGCATCTCTGGCGTTTCCCAAGCTGGCATACAACGTTTGGCGAAATTGCTGAAGTTCGTTGAAAATCATGGGGTCAATGTTGGTTGTACTTCATTGACCTTACGGCAGTCGGTGCTTCTCATTGACTGCCTTCCTCTTCACCATTAGTCCAAACTAAAGATAATGCGAGTGAACAGGCGTTGCGCTGGAGTGTAATCTTTCGCAAGGTGACCAACGGATTCCGCTCAGACTGGGGAGCAGAGTTATTCGCTCAGGTGCGTTCGCTGGTCAATACCTGACTGCCTGACACAAGTGGGCAAAAGGCTTGAGAGCTAATTTATGAAGCAAATCTTAAGAAGCCTGAAACTCTTGGCATGTGTGGCTTTGAGGTCATGTTTGCCCAGGAAAAGCGGTTTCTCGGAAATCCTTGATTAACAAGGCTTTCAGGCTCCTTTACAAATTAGCTCTGAAATCTCGTGAAGGTGGGTAGGAAAGGGTGAGCTGACATGAGACGCTGAAATTTGCATATCTCCAGAGTCCTGAACGATGTCATCTCAAAATCGGTCTCCGCTGGCTCAAGGGGGCGGTCAACCAAGGGCGGCCACTATCACCGATTGCCCTCTTTAGCGTTGACCCTGAACCCTGTTTTGCTTCTAAACAAGCTGAGGCCAAGCATTATGACCTTATCTGGTTCTCTAGAATCCAATCCATGCGCTGCTAGTATCCCCTTGGGAGGCTGCCTAAAGATGTGTCAGGCGGTCAGGGTGTACACAATAGCCTAGACAGCGCGACCCATGAAGCTGCTAAAAATAGCTGAAAGTCTTGCGGCATATCAAGTTAAATCAGCTAAACCAACAATTAACCCAACATTCTAAAATCGCCAATCTAAAATCGTCAGTCTAAACTTTAGAACTGACATTGCTTCCTCATTATGCCGGGTGGAGGGATCATTCCACCAGTTGCACACAAAAACGCGCTGCAAACTTTGGAATTGCTTAAGGCACATGGGCATCGCTTGTGTTCTGTACAACTGACGCAAATCAGGCATCTGGACTATTTCTAAAGGGATGGCGCTGCGCCGACGTAACGCTTAGGTTTTTGTTCGCGGCAGCGTTGTAGCGGGTTGAGTTGGGTTGGCGTTCCGTGAGCATTCAGATAGCCCGCACTGCACGGTTTTATTCACCTTTCGCCAGTATCCTCCTCATGTCAAAAAATTTTGGTTTTTGGATAGACCGTTTTGCTTCGGCTGGTCTGGCTGCGTCGGGTCTTTTGCTCGTGCTGCTGGGAATTATGCCTGCTAATGCAGCAGATTTGCAAACTGTGGCTTCAAAACCTGCAACGCTCATTCGCATTGACGGGGCCCGCGATCTGCTGTCGCTGAATCGGGCGCTCAAGCAGCAACTCGAAGCAGAATCGCCCGACCTCACGGTGGAAGTGCAGTCCAATGGAACGGATGCAGGGCTGGCAGCGCTGAAGCGAGGTGAGGTGGATTTGGTGGCAGTGGGGCGATCGCTCACGCCAGACGAACTCGCCCAAGGCTTCAAAACGCTATGGCTGGATCAGGCGCAAATTGCAGTCATCGTGAGCGAGGATAATCCTTTTAAGGGACATCTGACGGTGCAGCAGTTCGAGCAAATCCTGCGCGGTGATATCACCAACTGGACGCAGGTGGGCGGGCCCGATCGCCCGATTCGCCTGATCGATCGCCCACCCACTAGCGAAACGCGGGCGGCCTTGCAGCAGTATGGACTCGTGCCGCCGGATGCGTTGCCAGAGACCGTGAACCGGGTGCTGCTGAAAACCGACGACACGGCCGAGGTCATCGCCAAGCTTGGGAAAGATGGGATTGGCTATGCGATCGCCAGCCAGTTGACCCAGCAGACCAAAGCCCGCGTGGTGAAGCTGGCGGTTCCCCAAGAGGTCTTGCCGATGGATGCGCGGTATCCGCTGGAGCAGGTGGGGGCGATCGCCTATCGACCCGGTTCTCCCGCAGCAGCCGTGGCGCAAAACCTGACCACATCGCCTGATGGGCAAGCGCTGCTGAGCGAGGCAAAACGGGCGATCGCGCTGGAGGCGGGCAAACGCAAAACCGTGGCGATCGCGCCTGGCGAGGTGGTTCCCGGCGGGCGCGGCATTGGCTCTTTGCTGAAGTGGGTGCTGCTGCCGCTGCTGGTGCTGGGCGGGCTGCTGACGCTGGTGCAGGCGGTGCTGGCGCGGCAGGCTCGTCAGCGAAATCAAGCGTTGTCTGCGGCGGAGCAGGCCGTGTCTTTGGGGCGATCGCCAGACTCTACCCCAACTCGCCCAGCGGCGACGGCTGCCAAAACCAGAACCAATAGCGCCCAAGTTCGTATCCCAAACGACACCGCCTGGACTTCCGTATCGGACGCAGTGGTAATTGAGGGGTCAGATGTTGAACTAGAGCCTGAATCAACAGAGGAGCAGAGCGATGATACGGGCGTTCCACAGACTGATGATCAATCGGAAAGCATCGATTCTAAATTTGGCACCGTAGAGCTTCTAGGTTCAGAATCAAATCTCGAACCTGAGAGCGAACTATTCCTGGAATCAAATACTGATACGAAAGCGACAGACATTGACACGGTTGATGCCGAAGCAATTGATGCTGAAGCGATTGATGCCGAAGTGACTCATGAGATAGAGGATAAACCAGAGCCGGAATCTGAAGCCATTACCGAGACGAACGTGGAGCTTCCAGCAGAAAATACGCTGCCCGCAGAGGGCGATCGCCCTTTGCTGGTAGCTGAGCCGGAACGCATGGAGGAACGTGAAAATGAGTCTAATACGCCTGTAGATGAACCCACAGGAGAATTCACGGCAGAGGACGTTCAAACCGCTCTGGTGACTGGACTGGCCCTTTCACAAGCATTGACGGGCGAACCCAAACAGACACCATCGCTCATAGAAACGCTCCGGTCAGAAAAGCAAACATTGGAACTAGAAATCGAGACGCTGCGATCGCGCTTGCAGGATGCCGACACCCGACGATCTGAGCTAGAAGCAGCGTTGGAAACTGCACACGCAGAACAGTCCGACCGCACGGCTGACCTGGATGAACTGCGCCAAACGCTGGCAGGCGTTATTCAAGAAAAAGATAGCTACTGGCAGGCTTTGAGCGGCTTTTATGCGGCGTTTGTGGGCGAATCGCTGAACCCTGGAGAGCGAGTCGATTTCGCCCAGCTTCGTCCCCAGATTGAGCATCGTCAGGCAGATCTGGCGGCATTGCACGATCAGCTTGAAACAAGCCAGCGCGAACGAGAGGCGATCGCCGCCGATCTGGAAGCCGCAAGCGCAGAGCTGCGCCAGGTGAACGCCGAGCGGAATGAACTGACGAATCAGATTGTCTTGCTTCAGCGAGAGCTAGAAGCACAGCGAAATTCAGAAACGGCTGCTGAAGAAGAAACACAGAGTCTTCAAGCTTTGTTGCAGTCAGCGCAAGCAGAGAAGACGGATCTAGACGTGCAGCTAGATAATCTGCGATCGCAGTTTGAACGTATTCAAGCTGAAAGAAATGACGTAGAGGGAGAACTAATATCGCTGCGATCGCGGCTCACAGAACTGGAAGGCTTGGAGACAGAACTGCGAACGGAACTGGAAACCGCGCGATCGCAAACTGAAAACGCTGAAGCAGCCGTTTCTGAAACGGAAAACGCCTTGTTGGCATTGCGCTTAGAGCTTGACGCTGAGAAGGCAACCCGAAGCGAGTTGGACGCAGAAGTGACGCTGCTGCGGGCCAGCGTGGCGGAATCAACCCGTGTTCGGGCAGAAGAGGAAGCCGCGCGGGCAGAACTCTTGTCGGAAGCCAACGCGCTGACAGCCGAGCGGGATGCGCTTGGGGATGAGCTTGCGACCTTTCGCACTCGTGTAGAAGACCTTCAGAGAGAACTGGAGGCAGCACAAGATGCCCATGCAGCAGAGCTTGTGACCCTGAGGGCCCAGTTGGATGCGTTCGTTGAGGAACAAACGGCCGCCCAGCAAGCCACAGCCGCAGACCTGGAAGACCTGCAAGCCCGGTTAAACCATCTCATAGAGGAACGTGATGCGCTGGATTTAGAGCTGGCCACTGTCCGCTCTCAGCTTTCGGATGCCACTGCCGCAGGCGAAACAGGGGCGCAAGAATTAACGGAATTGCGAACTCAATTAGAGGCGATCGCCGCTGAGCGAGAAGCAGTTATCTTACAACTTGCGACGCTGCAAACTCGGTTTGACGAAACCGTGCAGGAGCGCGACGCATTGGCAGCAAACTTGGCTGATCTCAACACCCAGGTAGCAGACAAAACGGCTGCACAGGAAACGCTAGAATCCGAACTGGCGGCTCTGCGAACGCAGTTCGGCAACGTCACGGAAGAACGCGATGAATTCATAACTCAGCTTGATGAGTTGCAAGCCCATCTCGATAAGATTGCTGAACAGCGCTCTGCGTTTGAAGCTGAACTGACTGCACTACGTCCCCAGATGCAGAATCTAACCGCTGAACGGGATGCATTTGAGGCAGAAATTGTACAGCTCCAGGCACAGCTAGACGAAATGACCCAAGAGCGCGATCGCCGTGAAGCCGAGCTATCCACGCTGCACTCTCAGATAAACGACATCACCCTGGAAAAGGATACATTTGAGGCAGAGATCGCTACACTCCGCGCACGGCTGGATGAACTTGAGCAGGAACGCAATACCTTTGAAGCAGATTTAACCGCGCTACAGGTTCAGTTCGATGAGTTTGAAAGCGGACGAGAAGCGCTGGAATCAGAAGTGAACACGCTGCGGACTCAGCTAAAAGAGGTTCGGGATGAGGCACAAGGTGCAAAGGTTGCTCTAGAGTCAGAACTGGGAGTGCTGCGAGAACAACTGGCTCAAGTAACGCAGGAACGAAATGAGTTTGAGGCTGAGCTAGCTTCTGCACAGACACATCAGGAGGAGATTGTTCAAGAACACGATCAGGAACGTCTTGCGCTGCAAGAACGGATTGCCACCTTACAAGAGCATCTCGCGACGGCGAACAGCGATCGCACGACAATTGAAACAGAACTGGTCGCTCTTCGCACACAACTAGAGGATACCGAAGCAGAATGGCGATCGCGCGTCCAGACGCTTGAGGCCGAGTCCGAAACGCTTCGACAGGCGCAGGCAGAAACCCAGGCTCAGCGAGAAGCGCTTCAGGCAGAACGGGATACCCTCACGGCACAGCTTGCTGAGGTGCGCTTGCAGCTAGAGGCTTTGCCGCTGGCGCTGACGGCGGAGACTGGTGCGACAGGGGCTAGGACGACAGGGGCTAGGGTGACAGGGGCGATCGCCCTCTCAGACGCAGACACATCCAGCATCGCCACTGAATCGCCAGATCGCGAAGTTGTTCAGGCAACCGGACAGATTGCCGATATTCGGCGCGACCCGTTGCGCGATATCAACGGCATCGGCCCAATTTATGAACAAAAGCTGTTCAATGCAGGCATCTACACCTTTGCGGATTTGGCAGCGCTCACGCCAGCGCAGGTGCAAGAGATCATTCGTCCGGCCGCGTGGCAGCAGATTTTTCCCGCCCTGTGGATCGAGGAAGCGGCGCGGTTTGCTCAGGGCGTAGACATTCCCGCAGACACCGATCATGACCCGCTGCGCGACATCAATGGCATCGGCCCGGTGTATGAACAGAAGCTATTCGATGGTGGCATTTTCACCTTTGGGGATTTGGCCACTGCAACACCAGAGCAGTTGCAAACCCTGATTCAGCCGGAAAGCTGGCAGCGGTTTGATCCGGAGGCGTGGATTGCCGAAGCGCAGATGATTAGTGGGCGATCGCCCGCCTCCATCCCGGCAGAGGTACCCCGCGACCCGCTGTATGAAATTAATGGCATCGGCCCGGTTTACGAGCAGAAGCTGTTTGCGGCTGGAATTACCACCTTTGCAGCATTGGCGGAAGCCTCTGAGGCACAGATTCTAGACATCATTCAGCCCGCATCCTGGCAGCGCATTTTCCCCAATTTGTGGATTGAGGAAGCACGAGAGCGATCGCGCCAGCCAGACCAGTCCCAGCCAGACCAGACAGCTTCTAGCAAATCCGCTGAAACCCCTGCTGTTGAAACTACTCCCCAGGCAGAGCCGCCAGCCGCTAGCCCGTCTGCGAAGTCCTCTAGCAGCCCTACATCCAAGTTCACGTCATCCCGGAAAAAGCCGCCCAGCAAGCGGGGCAAACGCCGTTAAAGCGCCGTTATAAAGCATGGGCGATCGCCCTCACAGTCTGACAGACAATAGTCGCTCATAACATGCAATCACAACACGCAAGAGTTTGGGCGCATCAATGGGTTGCGGGTTGCAAATTGAGATTGCAACAAATTGAGATTGCAAATTGAACCTCTTGCGTGAATCGTTTGGCGGCGATGCCACCCAACGATTCACGCTCTTAGAAAAGCATTCATGCAAGCGATCTATTGAGGATTGCAAATTGAAGATTAGGAGATTGAAGCGTGAATGCAAAAACGCACGATTTTTCACAGGGAAGAATCGTGCGTTGGGTGATGAGTTTAAGTGGTGAAGTGGAATTGTGAAGTGAACCAGCGGTGAATGAATTCTAGAAGCTAGTTGGAATCTAGGAAAACTGCGTCAGGATATAAAGCAGCGCAAACAGGATGATCCAGATAATATCCACAAAGTGCCAGTAAATTTCCGCCATTTCAACGCCTGTGTGCTTGTGGTCGGAATAGTGACCCGCGCGGCGCGATCGCCACAACACGCCTAAAATTAGCACCAGCCCAATGAAGACGTGCAGCCCGTGAAAGCCCGTCATCAGGTAAAAGCAATTGGCAAAGATATTCGTCTTGAGGCCATAGCCCAGCGTTGCATACTCATAGGCCTGTCCTGCAAGGAAGACTGCGCCCATCAGCGCTGTGACAATGTACCACTTCCGCAGACCGTTCACGTCGTTTTTCTTGATAGCGACATCGCCCAGGTGAATCACAAAGCTGCTCGACACCAGAATGATGGTGTTGATCGTTGGCAGCAGCAGTTCCACCTCGGTTCCCTCCGGCGGCCAGTGGCTTGCGGCCCCGCGTACCATCAAGTAAGCGGCAAAAAATCCGCCAAACATCAGCGATTCGGAAATTAGGAACGTCAGCAGCCCCCAAACTCGCAAATCGGGATGCGCGTGGTCATGGGCCTGAGCCTCGGCAGTAATTTCGGGGGCGATCGCCGCTCCGGTGGGTGCAGTTGCGTCAGTCATGGTTGGGTGTTTGTCGAGAGTTCAGGTCAGTTGGGAGGGAAGAGGGAAGAGGGAAGAACGAAGAGGTCTTGTTTTGCGCTTTTCATTTTTAGTTTCTCGTTTTTCGTTTTTCATTCTTCCCTCTTCCCCATCACTCTACCGCTAGGGCTTCCTCAGTCATGCCGTATTCATAGGGGCCGTGCGTCACTACGGGCAGCACTTCCCAGTTTTCGATGATGGGCGGCGAGGCGGTGGTCCACTCCAGGGTCAGCGCATTCCAGGGGTTGTCGCTGGCTTTGGGGCCGCGCGTCCAGCTCCACACCGCGTTGATGATAAAGGGTATCAGCGATGCTGCCAGCATAAACGCGCCAAACGTGCAGAGCTGGTTCAGCGCGGTGAACTGCGGGTCATACATAGCGACGCGGCGCGGCATTCCGTGCGTTCCCAGCGAGTGCATCGGCAAAAAGGTCAGGTTTGCCCCGATGAAGGTCATCAGGAAATGCACCTGCCCCAAGCGCTCGTTCATCATGCGGCCCGTCATTTTGGGGAACCAGTGATAGATTGCGGCGTAGAGTCCAAACACCGATCCACCAAACAGCACATAGTGGAAATGCGCCACGATGTAATACGTATCGTGGACGTGGATATCGAACGGTGCTGCACCCAGGGTGATGCCGCTAAGTCCGCCCAGCACAAACATGCCCAACAGCCCGACCGCAAACAGCATTGCCGTTGTGAAGCGGATCTTGCCGCCCCACAGCGTTGCCACCCAGCTAAAGATCTTGACCCCTGTGGGGACGGCCACAATCAGCGTAGAAATGGTGAAAAACAGGCGCATCCAGGGCGGCGTGCCGCTAGTGAACATGTGGTGTACCCAGACAAACAGGCCAACCAAGCAGATGGCAAGGCTGGAATAGGCGATCGCCTTGTAGCCAAAAATCGGCTTGCGGGCGTAGACCGGGATAATCTCCGACATGATGCCGAAAATTGGCAAAATCATCAAGTAAACCGCTGGATGCGAGTAGAACCAGAAGAGGTGCTGGTAAATGATGATGTTACCGCCTGCATCTGGCTTGAAAAACGACGTACCGAAGTTGATATCAAACAGTAGCAGGATTAGCCCCGCCGCCAGCACGGGTGTAGACACCAGCGCCAGCGCCGAAGTCGCCAAAATCGCCCAGCAAAACAGGGGCAGCTTGTCCCACGTCAGGCTGGGAACCCGCATCATGATGATGGTAACGATGAAGTTCACTGCGCCCATGATGGAGGACGTACCCACCAGCACGATTGCCATAATCCACATCGACTGGGCCACTGGAGCGGTGATTTCGCTGAGCGGCGGATAGGAAGTCCACCCCGCCTGTGCCCCACCAAAAAAGAAGCTGCCCAGCAGGAGCAAGCCAGCGGGCGGGTTGAGCCAGAAGGCGATCGCATTCAGGTTGGGAAATGCCATGTCCCGTGCGCCGATCATCAGCGGGACAAGATAGTTTCCGAAGCCCCCGATCGCCGCAGGCACAATCCACAGAAAGATCATAATCGTGCCGTGGTTGGTCAGCAGCGCGTTATAGAGGCTGGGATCGACGAAATCGGGATCGGGCGTGGCTAGCTCCATCCGCATACCCACAGCCATCAGACCGCCGATGAGATAGAACACAAACGCCGTCACTAGGTATTGAATGCCAATCACCTTGTGATCGATGTTGTAACCAAAGTAGTGATACCATTTCCAGGCTTTGTGAACCTGGGCGTGGTCGTGGTCTGCAACGAGCGCTGCGTCGTCGAGTGGAACTTGTGCTTGAGTCATACGCAGAGGGAATATACCAGTTTTTTTATGAAGACTTGGCGCGAAGAAGGAGTTCAGAATTAGAACAGCCGAATGAATGCTCTTGAACCGCGAAGCGGCGCGATCGCCCGCTAAGAGCGCGATCGCACTTGTGCAAGTACCTGTGAAAGCACTTGATCGCTCACGCCCATTTCCTGCGCGTAGGGCGAGAGATAGTCTCTATCCGAAAGTTCCGCCGGATTTACCGCCACGGTTTGCGATGGGTTTTGCTGCTGCGCCACGGCGTTTTGCTGGAGCCATTCGTCAAACTCTTCTGGCGTGTGAACAACCACCTGGGTTCTCATGCCGCCGTGGTAGCTGCCGCAGAGTTCCGCACAAACGACGGGATACGTGCCCACCTTGGTCGCAACGAATCGCAAGCCAGAGGATTGGCCCGGCAGCGCGTCTTGCTTCAGGCGAAACTGGGGCACCCAGAAGGAGTGGATCACGTCCTGAGCAGAGATGTTGAGCTGAATGTCTTTGCCAACGGGAATATGCAGTTCGCCCGTCATGATGCCGCTATTGGGATAGTTAAACAGCCAGGCATACTGCATTCCGGTAACGTTCACCACTAGGTCGGGCGTATGCCCTTCTTCAGCAGCGTTTGCGCCAAAACCATAGCGGGGAACTGGCGTGGCGGGCGGTTCTGTGCCTTCGGGCAGATCCGCTAGCAGATCGGCCGTGGCATCGGTGGCGATCGCCCCATCATCCGGAGCCTGCGCCATCATCGCGACAGAACCCTGCGGCACGGCGTGCATTTCGTGAGACGGCATCGCGTGCGACACTGCGCCGCCGATCATGCTATGCCCGACGTGGATACTGCCGGGGTCAAAGCCGCCCATTTCTTGAAACACCTGGACGCTGTAGACCCCTAGCCCGATGATCAGGATCGCCGGAATCGCCGTCCAGAAGGCTTCTAGCGGCAGGTTGCCCTCGATGGGAATGCCGTCGTCCTCGTCCCCCGGCGCACGGCGATAGCGAAAGCAAAACAGCAGAATTGCCCCAATCACCACCAAAAACAACGCGGTGGCGATCATCACCATCACATTAAAAAGCTGATCTACCAAAACCGCCGCTTCCGACGCTTGCTCTGGCAATAGACCGTGGTGCTGACCCACCCACAGGCTGACCAGGGTGATCAGAATGCCAGCGGTGAGCGTGAGAAGGGATGCTGGAATCTGTTTCATGAATCCTCAAAGTATGAGTCGCAGATGGGTTGGGTGAGGCTGGAGATGTAACGTTTTGTAGCGATCGCCCCCGCTAATCCCCGAACTCTCTTCCTGTAATACCATCCGAACTCTGGGGATCGCTGGAAACTTTCGATTTGCTTCAGATCCCGCAACGCCTGTGTTGAAATTTCATAACCTTTGCGGATGCCACCTTTTCGGACTGCCCAGCGCCATCTGCCCTAGCCGAGCTATCCCTGCTCCAGCCGCCACAGCATATCCTGCACTTGCAGCACGCGATGAGATTCGTGCTTCGCAGCAAACAGGTCGCGGGCGCGTTGCAAGTGGTTGGCGGCGGCTTGGGCGTTGTGCTGCTTGTAAAACACCATGCCCAGTCGATAGTGGGTTTCGGCATCGTCGGGATGGCTCTGAAGTGCCTGCTGATAGTGGGCGATCGCCGCTTCGGGAGTGCTGGGCACAGGGGACGATTTTGCCCGTTCCGGTTTGATCACAGGCTCAGGAGCGGGAGCGGCCACAAACTCGCTAATTAAGCTGGCGACTTTCTCCTTATGCCTCAGGCCGGGATAGAGGTTGCGCGTCATTGGAAAGCGATCGCCCGATTTCAGGTGCAGCACAATCCGTCCGGTCGATCGCGATTTGCCTGTGCCCTGCTCCACGTCTGCATAGGCCACTTGATGCAGCAGCAGCACCGATTCTTTTTGCCCAATTGCGCCCTGGCGGATATGGTGCAGTTTGCCGCTGGCTTTGTCTAGCGTGGCGTGGTTAATCTCGCACATGCCCAGCAGCCCGCCAATCCCCATTGCCGCAGTGATGCCGCCGATGAATAACATCGCTACTCGGTCGTCATTTTCGACGTAGAGCGAGGGCTGGGTGTTGTCCATGAAAAAAGCGTTGACTCGGTTGGCGATCGCCTCCTGACGACTCCAGCTTGACGACCTAGAACTGAGCGTGATGGATTGGCTCTTGGTTCGCAGAATCACGCTGTAGCGAACACTGCCGCGTCCACTCGATCGCCGCTTTACGACTGCCCCACGAATGCTGCTGGAAGGAATCGGGCGACGGGTAGACACTAGGAAATTGCTCTCCTCTAGCGTGCATTGGGCGCTGAGCGTTGAAACGCGCTGGCACGAAAAAATCGTGTGCCTGCCCAAAGGCATGATGCCCAGCCCGAGCAGCGCTATCGGAAAAAACGTGAGCCACAGCGACCAGCCGCGATCGCGCAGTTTTAGCCGCCCTGGGGTTTGCTCCACAATCTGCATAGTCCCGCTCCGCCGTCTGGCACTCTATCCATAGCCTCAGTGTGCCCATCAGCGACTCCGGAAACCGCGAAGCAGCCGCGAACGGAAACCATCAGAACTTCATCATGGCGTGGATGCAAGATTTCGCTGTCTAAAGCGCGTCCGGATCAATGCCAAGCTCGCGCAGCTTTGCCGCAAGCTGCTCGGCCCGCTGCTGTTCTTGGAGAGCGACTTCGGCAGGGGTGGGAACGAGCACACCGTCGGGGGTAAAAAAGCGCAGCCTGCGGTCCTGGATGCCGAGGAAAAGCTGGAGTTGTTCGCTCCACAGCCAGTTGCGATCGCCCGGTTGTAGGGGCTGATACTGTCCACCCACAAGCGTAAATCCGGCAAATTCCAGCGTTACTGGGTCAAACCAGAAATAATCAAACACTCGCAGCACGTCCTGATAAAGCTGCTTTTTCGCGCCGCGATCTTGCTGGGCTGTGCTGTTCGACAAAATTTCGATAATCACGTTGGGCGTTTTGCCGTCCTCTTCCCAAACAGTCCAGCTTTTGCGCGGGCGCTTTTCCGTATTCAGCACCACGAAGAAATCGGGGCCGCGAAAGTCGCGGGTCTTGATTTTGCTCGTACTGTAGTAAATCGTAAGATTGCCGCTGGCGTAATAGTCCGTGCGATCGCGCCACAGCCAGTTCAGGCACTCCAAAAACAGAATCATTTGCTGGAGATGAAGATCAGATTCCAAAGGCGGCTCGTCGCTGTCAAGATTACAGGGAGGCATCACGGGCAACTCGCGATCGCCCTCCTCCGAAAAGCGAGCTTCGGCAGGCTCCTCCAGCGCAGATTGCTCAGGCGACAATTGCACCGGGTCTGACGGATCAAGCTCTGGCGTATCTGGCGCGAGGAGTTCGGGTTCTGGCATCGGCAGCGTGCCCCCACGACGAGCGTCCAACTGCCTTCAGTTTAGTGGATTCGGTCGAGTGGACAGGGGGCGGGGTATTGGGGTGTCAGGATGTTGGAGTGTTCGCGAAGGGTGGTGACGAGAAAGGGCGATCGCCCGTCCCCCACCCTACGGTATTGTGAAAACAGGTCGCCTGACCCCTGAAACCTGACCCTTGATCCCTCATGACCGCCGTTTCGCCCAACGCCCACAAAAAAGCCCGCGCCCTCAAACCCGGCAGCCGTCGCCCCGCCAAGGAACTGTGTAGCGAGTGCGGCCTCTGCGATACGTACTATGTGCATTACGTGAAGGAAGCCTGCGCCTTTATCAACCAGCAGATTGCCGACCTAGAGCAGGAATTTCACGGGCGCAGCCGCGATCTGTCCCAAGAAAACGATGTGTACTTTGGGGTGCATCAAGACATGATGGCAGCCCGCAAGACCCAGCCCATCGAAGGGGCCCAGTGGACGGGCATCGTCAGCAGCATTGCCATTGAAATGCTGAACCGGGGGCTGGTGGAAGGGGTGGTCTGCGTGCAAAACACGGAGGAGGATCGGTTTCAGCCAAAGCCCGTGATCGCTACCACGCCCGAAGAAATCCTGGCGGCGCGGGTCAATAAGCCCACCCTGTCGCCCAACCTGTCGGTGCTGGAGTTGGTAGAGCAGTCGGGCATGAAGCGGCTGCTGGTGATTGGCGTGGGTTGCCAAATCCAGGCGCTACGGGCGGTGCAAGACAAGCTGGGGCTAGAGAAACTCTATGTGCTGGGAACGCCCTGTGTGGACAACGTGACCCGCGCTGGCTTGCAGAAATTTCTCGACACCACCAGCCGATCGCCCGATACGGTGGTCTATTACGAGTTCATGCAGGACTTCCGCGTGCATTTCAAGCACGAAGACGGCTCGACGGAGACGGTGCCGTTTTTTGGGCTGAAGACGAACGAACTGAAGGACGTGTTTGCGCCCTCCTGCATGACCTGTTTTGACTATGTAAACTCGCTGGCGGATTTGGTGGTGGGCTACATGGGCGCACCCTTCGGCTGGCAGTGGATTGTGGTACGAAATGAGACGGGCGCGGAGATGCTGGATCTGGTGAAAGACCAGCTTGAGACGCAGCCTGTGATGTCCCAGGGCGATCGCCATCAAGCCGTGCAAAACAGCATCCCCGCCTACGACAAAGGCGTGACGCTGCCGATGTGGGCGGCCAAGCTAATGGGCGTGGTGATCGAAAAAATTGGCCCCAAAGGGCTGGAATATGCCCGCTTTTCCATCGACTCGCACTTCACCCGCAACTATCTCTACATGAAGCGCAACTATCCCGACAAGCTAGAGCAACACGTCCCCGACTACGCCAAGCGCATCGTGGGGCAATACAAGCTGCCAGAATAGCAGAACGGCTGAGCGTTGCAGGGCTGCATCATTGCACTGCCTGTGGCTCAGCCGTCCAATCAGCCGTCCAAACGGATAGGACTTACATCGTCCAAAACCCAGAAAACCTATCGCAAGTGCGTAGGAACCGGATACTGGCGGAGGTTTGTTGCGGGTTGCCCCTAATCCACCAACCCAAATCGACTAGCATCAATTAAATCGACTAAATCGACAGACCCAGCTTTAGCCCAAAGATGCCGTGGATCAGCAGCAGCGCCAGCGCTACGCTACCCAAGTAAGCGTGAACCGTGCGGAAGCCTTTGCCTTGAGAAAAGCCAAACGCAGCAATCAGCCCATTGACCGCCAGCATTCCTAGCGCCACCGAACCCGTCCAAAAGTGGGGGCTTTGCAAAATGGGCTGGTTTTGCATCACCAGCGACAGGATGCCGCCCGTATAGCCCATTGCGATGAACAGAAACATCAGTCCGGCAATTTTCTTATGGTCTGTGCGCTTTTTTGCGGCCAGCGCGTCGTCGGTCGCCGTCAGCAAGCGGCCCTGCCAGCCCGTCACCGCTGCAAAACTGCCCATCACCAGCACCACAATGCCCATCATCGCGGGGTGCCCCCAATGCACAATCGGCTCTGGCACATTGAGATTGCGAAAGACATCAGCGATGGGGTCTAGCCATTCGCTCAAGCGAGTTGCAAACTCTGACATGGTGTTCTCCTTGCCCTTGGAATGGTTTCTTAAAAAATTGTTAAGCCTGCGCTTAAGCCTATTCTATAGCGGGAACTGGGCTGGACGAAGGGGAAAAGCGCGAGAATCCTGATACGGTATGAATCCTGATGCCCCCTATCCTGAGCAAGAAGCACTTCCACCGGAACTTTCTTCCATTGCTGCGGTCAAGAAGCCCACTCAGGATTGCAATCTGCTCGTTCTGCTCATTTACCCATGCGACTCAATCGGCTATTTTCCAGTCTTCGGACGCGAATTCTGGGTTGGTATATTTTGTTAGTGGCGGCTTCGATGCTGGTGTCGATTGTGGGAATCCGCCAAACGCTGCTGGCTCGCCTGTATGAGCGCATCGAGCAATCGCTGGAGCAAGAGGTGCTGGAGCTGCGCCAGCTCAAAACGGGGCTAAATCCTAGAACCAGCGAGCCGTTTGGGAACGATATTGATGCTCTGTTTCGGGTTTTCCTCAGCCGCAATATTCCCGCCGATAACGAGTTTTTGCTGACGTTTTTGGATGGCGAGTTTGATCGCTCCAGTCCCCGTGCTGTGCCCAAGGTTCTGGATTTATCTAGCCCGCTGGCTCAAGAGTTTGCAGAAATTGCCACACCCCGGCGGCGCTGGGTGACCCTGCCGGATGGGGAAATCATCATTTATCAGGCCGAACCGATTTTTCGGGAAGGTAGCCGGGGCGTGTTTGTCGTCGCGCATCTGCTCTCGGCTGAACTGAGGGGGATAGACGAGGCGATCGCCATCGTGATTCAGGTGATGCTGACGGTGCTGGGGCTGACGGCGGTGGTGGCCTGGTTTGTGGCACAGCGAGCGTTGGAGCCGCTTAATCTGTTGACCCAGGCCGCCAAGACCGTGAGCGAGTCCGATTTAACTCAGCGTATTCCTGTGCATGGTGTAGACGAAATCAGTGAACTGACGCTGCGGTTCAATGAAATGCTAGATCGACTGCAGCTTGCCTTTGCCGCCCAGCGCGATTTCGTCAGCGACGCAGGACACGAACTGCGAACACCAATCACCATTATTCGCGGACATCTGGAACTGCTGAGCGACGACCCCACCGAGCAGCGCGAAACCATTGATCTAGTGACCGATGAGCTAGACCGCATGAGTCGCTTTGTGGATGACTTGCTGCTGCTGGCGAAGGCAGAGCAGCCCAATTTTTTGCGGATGGAAATGGTAGACGTGGCCGCTCTAGCGGAGGCGCTATTTGCCAAGGCAAAAGCCCTGGGCGATCGCCAGTGGCGACTAGAAAATCGTGCTAGGGGCTGGATTGTGGGCGATCGCCAACGGTTGACTCAGGCAGTGATGAATCTGGCCCAAAACGCTACCCAGCACACCCAGCTCAGCGACACCATCACCTTAGGCACAGCGCTCGATCGAGATAAAGTTCGCTTTTGGGTACGCGACACGGGCAAAGGCATTCCCCAAGCGGAACAGGCTCGCATTTTCGAGCGGTTTGCCCGTTCTAATACCAGCAGGCGACGCTCGGAAGGTGCGGGGCTGGGGCTGGCCATCGTGCGGGCGATCGCCCAGGCCCACGGCGGCACTGTCGAACTGGTCAGCCAACCCGATCAGGGCGCAACCTTTACGCTCGTCATCCCGGTTGATCCGCCCTAAAGCCGATGTCAATTTCTCTCCGCAGTGCTATCTGTGAGATTAGCTAAACGCTATGCCAGTCCTTGACTGAGCCAGCAGATCAGTCATCCAAAATTGCCCATCTAAACTTCAAAGCGTTGCTGAACGCAGATATGAATCACCCTGATCCCCCGGACTCTTCTCCTAAGTCGGGAGAAGGGGAGCAAGAGTGGCTTAAAGTCCCTCCCCTCTCTGGAAGAGGGCTTAAGCTTTCGGCGTATCAGAACAGGGTAAGGGGGATCGGCAAAGTTGCACATTGCGATAATCCGAGAAATCGAAAAGCTCACGCCAACCCATTTCAGTCTGATCGAAGTCTGATTGAAATCTGATTGAAATTGGTCGTAAGGTGGAAGGGTTACAAAACTCCCAAACGTTCAAAGATGGGGCCCGTCGGCGATCGCGCAAGATTGCCCGCTGTTTTTTGCGGGCGCGTTCCTAAACGCCCCATAAGCCCACCATAAACCTCCGATAAACTTAACTAGCGGTTCAAAAAACCTGCCATACAATGAAGGTACTGGGAAGATACTGGCGAGGGTATTGTCGCAAGACCAATCCTACCCTCATTGCGGGAGGTGCTTATGCTCGTCATCCTCATGGAAGATCAACTGCTTCAGCCACAGCAGGTGTGTCAAAGCTGCCTGATGGCCGATCGCAGCGGTCAGCCCCGCTGGCAGCAGGGACGGCTGCGCTGCGGCCGCGCCCTGGAAAAGCCGTCGGAAAACCTGCCGGAGCAGTATGAGTGCCAGATGGGGTTCCGCATTGCTAATATTGAGCCGGCCTGAGCGATGTTCTTCAGAGTCGTAGTTATTTGAACATTTTTATTTGAACACTAGTTGTTTGATTTATTTGAACGCTTTTTTCTCTGGAAATTGATAGGTGAGCCACTTGCTGGTTTGCAGGTTTAGGTTCACCAGCAATTCGGCAAAGCGTACCCCTGCCGCCACTGGATCGACGCACGGTGCGCCCAGTTCCTCGCTTAGATAGTCTGCCATACCGCCCATGCCCGCGCAGCCCAGGATAATTGCCTCTGCGCCATCTTCGCTGAGCGCCAGTTCGCCCATGTGAACCAATTCTTCCATCACCGCGTCGGGGTTTGCTTCGCACGCCAGCACGGGCATATCCACGCAGCGGATCGAGGCGCAGCGCTCCATCAGTCCCGTCTTTTTCACGATCGCTTCGACCATGTGGTGGCTGCGGCGCAGCGTGGTGACGACTGACCAGCGGGGGGCGATCGCATTGGCCGCATACATCGACGCTTCGGCAATGCCAACCACAGGCCGGGTCGTCACTTCGCGCACCGCATCCAGCCCCGGATCGCCCCAGCAGGCCAGCACATAGCCGTCCGTCATCGCTTCAGTCCGCTGCACCTCTGCCAGCACATGGGGAATTGCCAGGTATTCGTCGTAGTAGCTCTCGATCGAGGCGGGACCGTGGGCGGGGCAGGTGGTGAGGACTTCTGTTTCTCCAGAAACGTTCGCCGTCGCAATCTGCTCGATGGAGTAGGTCATGTCGCGACTGGTGTTGGGGTTGATGACGTGGAGACGCATTGGAGAGCTTGGGGTTGGGGGGAGCGATGGCTAAAGATGGCCGAAGGCGTTGGGCAGGTAGTGTTGCAGAGTGAGAGTGTAGTGGGCGATCGCCACGGGATGACCCAGCCGGATAGTGCCGTCTGGGAGGCTGCAATCGGGGCCGCTGTTCTGGGCAGGAGAATCAGAAGACTCAACAGAGCGCGATCGCCCCGCCACCAACGCCACGTCAAATCGGCAGTTGCTCCCGGCCCATTCTGGATATTCTGCCAGAAACAACTCCGCCGCCTGCCACAGCTTTGCCTGCTTTTGCGGCGTGACGGCCAGCAGACCGCCCGCGTCCCATCCCGCGTTTCGCCGTGCCTTCACTTCGACAAAAGCTAGCGTAGCAGCCGCCCCAGAAGATTCTGGTAGCTGGGCAACCAAATCCAACTCACCCCAGCGACAGCGCCACCGCTGCTGCAAAATGGTTGCCCCCTGCTGAACAAGCCACCGCGCTACCAGCGTTTCGGCCAAGCGCCCAAACTCACCCGATGCCGAGATGCGGGGATTTGGAACAGACTGAGGAGAGCGCTTGGGCATGGGGCTTCAAAAGGTGAATCAGGGTGAATCAATAGGGATGAATCAAGGGGGGTGAATCAAGGGGGGTGAATCAAGGGCAGAGATGGGCTGGGCGATCGCAGACTTTGGCAGGGATTCGGGTAGGATCAGTAAGGAAGAAGTCGTGTTGATTCTTGATTTTGGATTTGCGATCTTGGATTCGCAATTTTGGATTGCTAGTCAGGGGTCTGCGGGTCTTCCTGCAATTTCATCCATAGTGCCACTCCAGAGAATTGACATAATCTTCTGTAGGGCTTTCCTGCAATTAATTTCTGCAATCAACTTCTGCAATCAACATAGCTTACTGTGCAACTTGGGATGCCAGGTAGGATGCTGGGTCAGATGCTAGACAAAAGAATAATGTATGTAGACAAAAGAATAATGCATGAAGTCTGGGCGCGGCTGGTGCGATGTGTCAATGGTGCTGAGCTTTGGCAATGTCTGCAAGCCTTGCTTTTGCCAGCCCGGCGGATGCTGGTGTGGAGCTTGGTGCTGGTGGGGGCGATCGCCCTACTGTCTCCGGTTCCTGCCCTAGCGCTCGACTATAACCGCGAAAACCTGGTCGATGCCGACTTTTCGGGGCGCGACCTCACCGACTCCAGCTTTACCAAAGCCAACCTCCGCAACGCCAACCTCAGCCACACGCAGCTACAGGGCGTTAGCTTCTTTGCGGCAAATCTGGAAGATGCCAACCTGGAAGCAGCTAACCTGACCAACGCCACCCTCGATTCGGCTCGCCTGGTGGAAGCTAACCTCAAAAACGCCATTCTGGAAGGTGCGTTTGCCTTTAACGCCCGATTTGAGGGCGCAATCATCGACGGGGCAGACTTTACCGATGTGCTGCTGCGGGAGGATATGCAGGACAAGCTCTGTGCGGTGGCTCAGGGCACGAATCCGGTTACAGGTCGCAACACCCGCGACACGCTGAATTGTTTTTAGCGCTTCCCGTAAGATTAAACGCTAAACCTCTTGCGTGAATCGTTGGGCGGCGGCGCTGCCCAACGATTCACGCTCTCAGAAAAGCATTTGTGCGAGAAGTCTACTCATTAAACACTAAGTAGTACAAAATACAATCTTGCACAAAAAAATCCCGTGCTTCATTCACACGGGATTGGGTCGATTAGTTAGCTAGCTGTCTATTTCTGTGCGATACCAGCCTTTTGCAAGGCCAGATTTGGGCTTACTCGCCAAGGGCGATCGCAAACGAGAGCGAACTCGTACCCGCTTGCTCTAGCTCCACCTGCACCGAGTAAGATTGCAGCGCTTCTACCTCCAGCAGTTCCAGGCTGACGGGGCCAGCATTGGCACGATGGGCAGTCTTTTCAACCTCGCTGCTTTGCAACTTCAGCCGTCCAGCGCAAGGCAGGTTCGCCACCAGGCGCAGGCTGCCCGATTCTAGCAGCATTGCCCGCAGAGTCAGCAAGCCAGCCGTGGTGTGCCACTCGCGCTCCAGCGTTGGCTGAGATGGGGAAACCGTCAGCACCAGCGTATTCAAAATTTCCCGCGCCGCCACCAGCGACAGCAACATTTGCTGAGGCTGGGTCGCTGCATCATAGTGGTCGAGTACGCCTTCCAGCACCGGGGCCGAGGTTCCGGAGCGGGCTGGAGCCGCCATGACATAGCCAGCCAAGTGGTTCAGCGCATCTGATTCACCAGGAAACAGAGCTTCTACGGCTTGCACCAGCTTTCTGCCTTCTTGCAATGAGGATTGCAGGAGGGATTGGCACTGTTCCAGCAAGCGATTCAGCACGCCTTCGGGCATCGGCACGGGCAGGTTGAGTGCCTGCATTTGGGATGCCCAAACAGTTGCAGTCGCCAGCTCTGGCGCGAGGGCATCTTCATACTCTCGCACTTCGGTTTCCCAGGGATAGAGGGGCGGTCGGCGCTCGATTTCCTCCCGCAACCGATGTCTCAACAAAGCATAAAAACGGTCTTGCACAGCAGGTATCTCTCCTGAATGGGATAATGGTGTGTCTTGAAAAGAAAAAACGTCCGACCCGGTCAAGTGGTTCAACAGCGTGTTGATCTCTTCCGAGTCGAGCAGATTATCGTGATTCGATTGCGGATGTGCTGCATCCAACGCATCACGTCCAGCGTCTGAGCTGGTTTCCCCTGATGGTGCAGCAGTTGATTGATCTAGCTGTTGTAGGAGCCAGGAAACAATATCCTCAGCTTCTGAGTCACTATTCATCCCCTGCTACCCCTGCTCCGGACACAACATTGTTACGAATTTCCCAGGCCAGTTCTAGCAATTTAGACCATTGTTTTTGCACTTGGGTTGCCGTGCAGCCAAGAGATTGGGCGATCGCCCCGTCGGGTCTACCCTGCTGTTTGAGTTTTAGCATCTCTTGCTGGGTTGTGCTGAGGCGGCTGAGCAGTTCGTCCCACTGCTGCGGCGTTAGCCCCAGATTTCGCTCCAGGTCTGCCTCTAGCCATTGATGCACCAGTTCCCAGTGATGCGACATGGCAAAGCGAATCAGGTGATACTTGAACCGCTGCTGCAAATAGTCGCGCTGGCGGGGCGTAAGTCCCAGAATTTTTTCGATTTCCTGCGTCGGCAAATCCTGGAGCCGTAGCGTGAAATAGTCGGCACAGTCCTTTTGCTGGCGCTCTTCCAAATAGCTGAGCAGTTCTGCCACCACAGTATGCCGCAGAGAGTCTTCTTCCACCTCTGGCTCTTGGGCGACCATCTGCTCTCGCACTTGCTGCATGGGTGCGCCGCTGCGGGATTGGTCGGTTTCGCCCGTTGCGCCCTCGGCGGCCTGCTCCATGTCCACCATCGTTTCAGGTGGCTGCTGCTGAGAAAAGGTCTGCGCCCGCAGAATGATCAGCTGCTGACTGCGGCGACCCGGCAGCGGAATCCGCCGCTTGCCATAACGCTCGGTAAAGGCCATATATTCCGCCAGATCCAGCGCGGTACGCGGGCTGTAGCTAGGGGCAAGCTGATTCTCACGTCGGAAGGCGTTGATGGCTTCGATGTAAAAGATTTGCAGAAAATCTTCGATCAGCCCTAGTCGCGCCTGATAGCTGGACTGCACCTGGGGCGGCGTGATGTAGCGATAGACCACGGCGCTGAGGGTGCTATGCAAGTCAACCCGACCCCGGCGCGACCCAAGCTGGTAATATTTCAAACACTGCTTAAGTCGGTGACGGGCAAGGGCAACCGACCAGGCATCGACCTCTCCAGACGACTGAATGCGCTTGCTTTCTGAACAAATGCGGGCGACCTCTCCGGTAATGCGGGATGCCACGTCGCGGCAGTTTTGCTCAGACGCACGGGTGCATTGCTTCAGCTCGTTAAAAACCAGGTTAAAAATAGCCTCCACGCCTTGGGTGCTCTCTCCCTGATGGATGTAGATCGTTACAACGTTAACACACCCCTACGGAGTGGCAAGGGTGGGGTAGTGCAGCCCCAGTCTGTGGCAGACTGGCGTTCTCGATCAACAGCCTGATTCAAGTCAAGTCAGCAAGCCTACGGGTTGCTGGAGGGCGCTATTGTAGCGCTCCGAGGGAAACAGCCGTTGCTTCAGCAAGCTTTGCTTTACCGCTCTGCTTTACTAAAGCCGCCGGCTAAAGCCGCTACCTAAAGCCACCAACTAAAGTTGCCACCTTTAGGAGTGATTCAGCGGCGATCGCCCGCCGTCCGTACAAAACCTGTACAAAAAGCATCTGTACGGAAACATCAGGCGGGCAAGCTAGACTCGTAAACGAGCTTCTGAACTAGACTGATGAGGATGATAGCCCAAAGCACACAGAGCGTCGTCAGTACTCAACGTCACGCAACACACAACGCCATTAGCAAACGGTATGACTCTGGATCAGCAGCTTCAAGACCTCGTTCAAAATGCTCCCCAAGACGGTGCAACGCCCGCAGCAGTGGCAACGATCGCCCCTGCTCTCAGGGAGATTGCTCAACAGCTTCGCCACCTCCAATATTACATATTACAAACCCTTGAGCAGCAATGGGTGATGACGACTTTAAACCATCGCAGCCAGACCAATGCTCAAAAAAACGTCGTCTACGCCTTCGCCAGCCTAAAGGACGCAACGGCGAATCCGCTGGCAAAAGATCCCCAGATTATGGCGTTTCCAATGCCCGTCACGCACATCCTGTTTCAACTGGTAGCGATGACTAGCGTGGACAGCATTATCTTTTTTGAAGTGCCGGGGAATCTGAATACGGGCACTGAGGTCACTCGTGCCAACCTGCAAGCGCTGATTCAGGCGTTTTTGCAGCAGTCTCAGGGCAAAGCGCAAGTGCCGCCTGATATTGCATAGGCTTCGACTGCTAACACGGCTTGCCCAAAATCCGTCATATGCAGATAGCAAGCCGTGCTTTGTAGTTTATTTGCAGCGTATCGGTTCGCAGCGTATCGGTTCGCAGCGTATCGGTTCGCAGCGTATCGGTTCACAGCTTATTGGTTCGCAGCTTATTAGCTTACGGCTTATTGGTTTGCGGTTCATTGCTGTTGGCCTTTGGGAGACTGTGGGGAACTATAAAATGTAGATGAAGCAGGCTGGATGTCCGCTGTCCGCATGTTCTGCTTGAGCAGCTTGTTTTTTACTCTCCGCGCAGGCCTATGAATGCTCCCAGCAATGCCTTCAGGCGCGCCAACGACAGCTTCCGAAAAGCCGACCATGCAAGCTGGCATCGTCACCAGAGTCGCCTGCATATTTTGCGATCGCAGCTTGGGTTTACCGAAACGTCTCCTTCTCGCCCCAAGTCTTGCCTGGGCTGCGAACATTATCACGGGGTTGCCTATGGCTATGGCGATCGCCGTCAAATGCTGATCTGCGGGTTTCATCCTTTTGGCTGGGAAGGTGAACTTTGTCCCGATTGGAGCGAAGGCCTGTAGGACTCTTTTAAAGAGCTTTTCTAAAGAGCTTTTCTAAAGAACGCTTCTAGAGAGCTTTTTTACTTCTAGAGAGCTTTTTTAAACAAAAGGCAAGCGGCGATGCCGTTGGTTCTAATCATCAACAAAATGACCGTCAAGATTGATATAAATCTATGGCCATTTCTTTTTTTATCGAATATTTTCGATGATTTACCACGGCAGCCTTGCCCCTACAGTGGATACCATGCAAGAGGCTCGTGGATTTTTTTGTAAAACTTGTGGAATTTACTGCGCTGAATAGATTGCGCTCAGCTTGCATGACTTTGAAGACTCATCGGGCACGATTGGCCCTGATTCCTGTGGTTGCATTGGCTCTGCTGCTGGGCGTGTGGAGCCTGTTTCCGACCGTGGCGATCGCCCGCACCGCCCCCCGTTCTGAACCGCTGTCGATCCAGCCCTACATCGATCGGGTGGTCGATCGCGTAACCGAATTTACCCTCGACAATGGCATGAAATTCATCGTGCTAGAGCGGCATCAGGCTCCGGTAATTTCGTTCATGACCTATGTAAATGTGGGAGCGGCCTACGAAGCCGCAGGCAAAACCGGAGCCGCCCATTTCCTGGAGCATCTGGCATTTAAGGGCACAACCCGCCTGGGCACCAGCGACTACGCCGCTGAACGGCCGCTGCTAGCTCGACTGGATCGGCTATTTGACCGCATCCAGGTGGCCAAGGCCGCAGGGCAGACGGGTCGCGCCGCAGAGCTACAGGAAGAGTTTGACCGAGTGCGATCGCAGGCCGCGCAATACGTCCGCCAAAACGAATATGGGCAGGTGGTGGAACGGGCAGGCGGCGTAGGGCTAAACGCGACCACCTCCGCGGACGCAACGCGCTACTTCTACAGCTTTCCGGCCAACAAGCTGGAACTATGGATGTCGCTAGAGTCCGACCGATTCCTTGATCCCGTCTTTCGTGAGTTTTACGAAGAAAAGGACGTAATCCTGGAAGAGCGGCGAATGCGGACGGACAACTCGCCCATCGGCAAGATGGTGGAAGCATTTCTAGAAGCGGGCTTTCCAGATCATCCCTACGGCCGCCCAATCATCGGCTACGAAGAAGATATTCGCAACCTGACCCGCCGAGATATTCAGGACTTTTTCGACACCTATTACACGCCAGACCGCATCACAATAGCGGTGGTGGGCGACGTTGATCCCGCCGAGGT
This sequence comes from Thermoleptolyngbya sichuanensis A183, assembly GCF_013177315.1. Lineage (NCBI taxonomy): Bacteria > Bacillati > Cyanobacteriota > Cyanophyceae > Oculatellales > Oculatellaceae > Thermoleptolyngbya > Thermoleptolyngbya sichuanensis. The sequence continues at coordinate 1,479,917 of NZ_CP053661.1, forward strand.
GAAGCGGTTGGCAGAGATTTACTTTGGTCGCTTCCGCACTCGCAGCCGCGCCCCAAACATTACGGCTCCTCCGCCAAACCAGACCGGGCCGCGAGAAGTGGTGCTGCGACAGAAGACGGAACCCTGGTATTTGGTCGGCTATCAGCGCCCTGCCAGCGACGATGCCGACAATGCCACTTATCAGATTTTAGCCTCTGTGCTGACGGGCGGCCGCACCTCCCGACTCTACAAATCGCTGGTGGAAACGGGCATCTCGCTGAGTACGGATGTGGCAAATGGCTTTCCGGGCGATCGCTATTCCAACATGATGCTATTTTTCGCCCAAACCGCACCGGGACACACCATTGACGAAATCGCCACCATCCTCAACGCTGAGCTAGAGCGGCTGAAGACGGAGCCAGTCGCGCCCGCAGAACTAGAGCGGGTGAAGACCCAGGCGCGGGCAGGAATGCTGCAACTGCTGGCATCGAATCGGGGCATGGCTAGCCTGTTGCCGGAATATGAAGCAAATACTGGAGACTGGCGCAATTTATTTGAAGACCTGAAGGCGTTTGAATCGGTGACGGCAGAAGACGTGCAGCGGGTCGCCCAGTCGCTATTTGTGCCGCAAAAGCTGACGATTGGTAAGCTGCTGCCGGAGGAGTAGGGGGTAGGGGTTGAATGTGCAGCGCCAGGGCAGGAAAGATTTAGAGATTTAGAAGGCATGAGGAAAGTGTGGATGACGGCTTTGCAATCGAACTGGCGGCTCGGCTTGCGCTCGAAATGGCTACGGCGATTGGCATGGGGGGCGATCGCCCCGCTGCTGCTGCTGGGGCTATGGCTCACCCCTGACCCAGTGCGGGCAGCGCCTGCGGTGCCCTACGACCAGCTCACCTTTCCGCCGCTGCCACCTGTGCAACTGCCGGAATACACCCAGTTTCAGCTAGACAACGGGCTGATGGTGTATCTGGTCGAAGACCACGAATTGCCCCTGGTGAGCGGCACGGCCATCTTTCGCGTCGGGAGCCGCTGGGAGCCAGCCGACAAGGTGGGGCTGAGCGGCATTACGGGCGAGGTGATGCGGAGTGGTGGCACGCTCCAACACTCGCCCGACGACCTGAACGCCCTGCTGGAAAGCCGCGCCGCCTACGTGGAAACCGGCATCAGCAATGCGTCGGGCAATGCCAGCTTCTATTCTCTCAGCGAAGACCTGCCAGAGGTGTTTGGGCTGTTTGCCGAGGTGATTCGCCAGCCCGCCTTTGCACCTGACAAGTTTGCGCTGGTGAAAAACCAGCGACGCGGCTTCATTGCCCGCCGCAATGATGACCCCGATGACATTGCCCGCCGCGAATTTTTTAAGCTCATCTACGGCCCGCAGAGTCCCTACGCCCGCACGACAGAATACGCCACCCTCGACCGCATTCAGCGCGAAGATGCGATCGCCTACCATCGCACCTACTTCCATCCCAACAATATGCTGCTGGGCATCGTGGGCGACTTTGACAGTGCCGAAATGCGATCGCTCATCGAAGCCCAGTTTGGCGATTGGGAGCGCAACCCAGCGTTGGACAATTCCGACCTCAATCCCCTGCCCGCGGTGGCCCAGGCGCAACCGGGCGGCATTTTCCTAGTCGATCGGCCCCAGTTGACTCAGAGCAGCGTACTAATCGGACATCTGGGCGGCAAATTGAGCGATCCCGACTATGCCCCTATGACTGTGCTGAACGACGTGCTAAATGGCTTTGGCGGGCGGCTGGTGAACGAAGTGCGATCGCGCCAAGGACTCGCCTACGTGGTCTATGCCTACTGGTCGCCTCAGTTTGACTATCCGGGCGTGTTTGTGGGCGGCGGCCAGACCCGCTCCGATGCCACCGTTCCCTTTATCCAGGCGCTCAAGACGGAAATCGAGCGAGTCCGCACAACGCCCGTGTCCGATGACGAGCTACAGCAGGCTAAGGACTCAGCCCTCAACGCCTTTGTGTTTAACTTTGAAACGCCGGGGCAAACGCTCTCTCGCCTGATGCGCTACGAATACTATGGCTATCCCAAGGACTTTATCTTCCAGTACCAGAGACAGGTCGAAGCCACCACCGCCGAAGACATACTCCGCGCCGCCCAGACCTATCTCCAGCCCGATAAGCTGGTGACGCTGGTGGTGGGCAATGCCGCTGCGATTCAGCCGCCGCTTTCGACCCTAGGGAGCAGCCCGCAGCCGATTGATATCACGATCCCGGAGTAGGAGAGACGGGAAAAATGAAGAACGAAGAACGAAAAATGAAAAACGAAACCTCTTCGTTCTTCGTTCTTCTCTCTTTCTCCCTTAGCTCTCCTTGTCCTGGGCGATCGCCCCGACAGTTCCTTGAACTGCCTGGATGTAGTCGGTAGGCGTGATCAGGATTTGCAGCCCGCGCATTCCGGCAGAGATGGTGATCGTGTCGAATAGCTCGATCAGTTCGTCTACGTAAACTGGGTAGTCTTTTTTGCAGGCGAGGGCCGTCACGCCGCCGCGAATGTAGCCCGTGAGCGGCTGCACCTCTTTGAGGGGAACTGTTTCAACCTTGCGGTTGCCGGAGAGGGCGGCCAGCGCCTTCAGGTTCAGGTGCATGTTGCCAGGAATGACTGCGAGAATTACGCCTGTGCGATCGCCCCTGGCAACCAGCGTTTTGAACACGCGCTCCGGCTCCAGCCCAATTTTTGCCGCCACGGACTCCGCCGCTAGGTCATCGGGGTTGACTTCGTATTCCAGCAGTTCATAGGCAATGCCCAGTTTATCCAGGGCGCGGGCGGCGTTCGTTTTCATATCCAGTGACTTCTCAGCCAACCCTCTTATGATACGAGTCATGTCGATTCTGGATTTTAGATTCGCGTTTGGATGATTAGTCCAAAAGTCCACCAGGGTAGTCTGCTGATTAGCGGGGCAGGTATGTCAGACTACTGGGACGGCACTGAATTTGACCACGACGCTGCACCCTGGGCAGAGTTTGAAGTAGCCTACGAAGGCGAAGTGGCGACGCTGCTGCTGCGAGTATCAGCCCAGCATGATGCACGCTAAGTTAATTCTGGTGGATGAGGCCTAGGTCAGCACGGGCAGCGCCAACCTCGACCCGCGCAGTGCGTTTCACAATGACGAACTCAACATTTCGGGGCGCTATCCGGCGCTGGCTCAAAACCTGGAGCAGTTCTTTATCGGGGCGATCGCCGATAGCCAGTGTCTCACCTATGCCGATTGGCAAAATCGCCCCTTGTTTGACCATCTCGCGGGACGGGTGGTGCTGCTGTTCAAAAATCTGCTGTAATCTGCTGTAATAAGTCGGGACTCGGGAACTTGGGGTCAGCCATATCGCTTCACAACACCGAGGCAAATTGGGGTTAAACCTTAGAGATTTAGCAGGCATGAGAGTTTGGCAGGGGCTATGGCTGGGCTGGCTGCTGGCAGGCGGACTGGCTGCTGGACTGGCAGTCGGACTGGCGGGGTGCGATCGCTCTGTGGCAGGCGCAGGCAGCCCGACGGGTTTATCGGCTTCATCAGCGCCACCCGCCCAAGACTTGTCCTCAGATGTGTCTCCAGACTTGCCCCCAGACTTGCCTCCAGAAGCGTCCCCAGACGTGCAGCATGACCAGCATGACGTGCAATATCGCGTAGAAGCGCTGCCCACGGCGGACGTGCATTGGGTGATGGTGCCGATTCGCACGTTTGAGGTTGTGCCTGCGATCGCCCAAGCGTTGCAGCCGCTGCCCCAGTTTGCCGCGCAGTCGGGAACCGTGGCCGCTATCAACGCGGGCTTTTTTGACCCGGTGAACGGACTCACCACTTCCTATGTAGTGCAAAACGGGCAACTCGTCGCCGACCCGCACCAAAACGATCGCCTCATGCAAAACCCCAACCTCGCGCCCTACCTGCCCAAAATCCTCAACCGCTCGGAGTTTCGCCGCTATCGCTGTGGGCAACCGGGGCAGGAACGCGACCACTATGCGATCGCCCTTCATGCCGAAGCCGTCCCGCTCGGCTGTACGCTGCAAGACGCGATCGGCGGCGGCCCGCGCCTGCTGCCAGACCTGACGCTCGAAGCCGAGGGCTTTGCCGACCCCGCCACGGGCCGCGATGCCATTGGCAGCACCCAGCCCAATGCCCGCTCTGCCGTCGGGATTTTGCCCAATGGAGACATTGTGCTAGCGATGGCCGCTCAGCGCCCCGACGCGCCGACCAGTTCTGGGCTGTCGCTGGCGGAGTTGTCGAACTTTCTGCGATCGCTCGGTGTGGTAGACGCAATGAACCTGGATGGCGGCAGTTCCGCTTCGCTGTACGTCAGCGGGAACACCGTCTTGGGTCGCGTCGATGCCCAGGGCAGCCCGATTCAGCGGCCGGTGAAGTCGGTGCTGGAGGTGCGCCGCAGACCCAGGGACTAGAGGGCGCTATTCCTCATCACGCCCCCATCACTCGCTGGTAGGTCTTTTGATACATTTCAACAATGTGATCCCCTGCGGTGATGGGCGGATATTTCGGCGGGTTCGTTTCGCTCTGGCAGGTGGGCAGGCATTCGACCAGCGCATGGTAGTTGATGTCGAAAAAGAAGGGAACGGAGTAGCGATCGCCCCCTGAACGGTTCACCACGCGATGGGGCGTGGACTGATAGTAGTCGTTGGTCCAGCGGGCCATCATGTCGCCGATGTTGATTACAAAGGTATCGGGAATCGGCTCGGCAGCAATCCAGTCGCCGCTGGCGGTTTTCACCTCTAGCCTGCCCGCCGCGTCTTGCAGCAGGATTGTGAGGCAGCCCCAGTCGGTATGAGCGCCGCAGCCCCAAGTGCGATCGTCTGCCTGTACGGGATGGGGCGGGTAGTGCAGCAGTCGCAAAATGGGCATGGGGTCGTCGGCCAGGGGATCAAAGTGATGCTCCTCCAGGTCGAGCGAGAGCGCCAGCCCTCGCATCAGTTGATAAGACAAATTCAGCATGGCAGCGAAATATTGCTCTACGACCTCGCGCCAGCCGGGGAGGTTGCGGGAATACAGGTTGGGGCCGTGGTTGGGCGTGTTTGCCTGCACCAACGGGTCGTCGGGGCCGCGATGCAGCCCGATATAAATGCTCTCCTTGAGATCCGGCGCGGCGTTGAGATCGAGCGTCTGGTGCTTCAAAGGCTCGTAGCCGCGAGAGATGGGAGAGTGCTGGATCGAAATCTCTAGCTTGTCTGCATCGGGCAGCGCAAAGAAGCGATGAGATTCGGCAAAGATCTGGTCAACTAGCGCAGCATCGATGCCGTGGTTGGCAATGTAGAAAAAGCCGACTTCGTGACTGGCTTTGCGGAGGTGGGCAGCGACGGCTTTGCGTTCTGCCCAATCGGGCGATCGCAGCCCGCCGATGTCAATCACTGGAATCGTGTGGATGGGGGAGAGAACAGAAGTGACCATCAGAGGTTTTGAGCGAAACAGTTGACCGTCAGCATAGCGGCGGGGCGATCGCCCGACTGTTTCGTTTGCGTCAGTTTAACCCTGCTTCAGGCGAGCTTTGGCTGTTTGCCAGAGGGCTTCGAGTTCTTCTAGGGAATAGTCGGCCAAAGGGCGATCGCTCTCTTGCAAAATCGCCTCTTCTACTAAGGCAAAGCGCTGGATAAACCGCTGGTTAGTGCTGTGGAGGGCTTCGGCGGGGTCGAGGTCGTGCCAGCGGGCGAGGTTGACCAGCGTAAAGAACAGGTCGCCCAATTCGGCTTGCTGGTTGGCTTTGGGTTCCTGGGCGATCGCCTGCCGAAATTCTTCTAGCTCCTCGTGAAACTTGTCCCACACGCCGTCGATGCTGTCCCACTCGAACCCAGCTTTGGCCGCTTTTTGGGAAATCTTAAGGGCTGCGGTGAGGGGCGGGAGCGATCGCCCGTAGCGTTCTAGCCGGGGGGTCAGCCGTTCAATCCCCGATGCCTTTTCTTCCTGGGCTTTGATTTGCTCCCAGTTCTGCACGACCTCGCCCGCGTCTGCCACCGTCACCTCGCCAAACACATGGGGATGGCGGCGAATCAGCTTTTGGGTGATCCCCTCTGCCACGTCCTTGAGCGAAAATTGCTGCGCCTCCGACGCGATCTGTGCTTGCAGCACCACTTGCAGCAGCAAATCGCCCAGTTCATCGGCGATCGCCTCCGGTTTTCCCTGGCGAATGGCATCTACCACTTCATAGGCTTCCTCGATCACATAGGGAATCAGCGTCTCCGGCGTTTGGGCCAGATCCCACGGACAGCCGCCATCGGGCGATCGCAGCGCTGCCACCACGTCGATCAGTCGCTGCAACGCGGCAAGAGTGGGGTCGGGGCTGGCGGAGGGCGTTTGGGTCATATCTGGAAGGTTGGGGGGATGCAGTGCTTGAGGCATTAGACCTCCTGCATGAATCAGGAAGCGTGTGCCAGTTCGTAGTTGAGCAACCCTGCAATCAAGTTCAAGCGCAAGCCAAAGCGTCGTCTCCGGCTGCGATAGCGCCCTGAGAAGATGCGAAAGATCTTGAAGCGACGAATCACATGCTCTACTTTCACCCGCAGTCTCGCTAATGCCCGATTGTGTTGCTTCTCGTCCTCGGCTAACGGTTGGTTGCGCGGCTTTTGGGTGGGCGTACAAGCTCCAGCATGACGCTTGGCAAACCCTTGATACCCGCGGTCAGCTAAACATAACTGCGACGATACCCAGGGCAGGCGACTTCGTTTGAGCAGCTTGAAGTCATGCGTCTTGCCTTTGTCGATTGCAGTCGCAATCACCTGCCCGTTCTCAAAATCCACCAACAGTTGCGCCTTCAGGGTATGGCTCTTCTGCTTGCCACTGTAGTCACGTTTCTGTTTTTTTTGACGTTCAATTTCAACTTCACCTGCGTCTACGATAAACACTTTCCATTCCCATCCAGGCTGGTACCACTGCCGTTGGCTGGGCAAGCGAAACTTGCCGCACTTGATCAAGATGTCTTCCACTTTCCTGATGATGCGGTTGACACCGCAGAATCGCTTAAACTCTCCAGCAGACAGACTTTGCAAGGCTTGATAAGGCATGGCATTTCCTCCTTGGATTTAGTTCTGCCATGCGCCTACCCATCTTTGCAAGCTTTTATCCCTAACTGGCACATTCCCTCCCATTCATGCAGGAGGTCTACTGTGATGAACCGCAGGCATAGATGCACTCAAAATCAACTGACCTATCTTATAACTTTTCCTGTCTAGCTACTTAGAACTTGCTCAAGAGCTTGATATAAAAATTGGCTACAAAACTGCCTACAGAAATTGGCTACAAAAATTGACTCAGTAGTGCGCGAGTCGTGGCTCCGGTTTTTTCCCAGCTGAACTGGCGGGCGCGGGCCAGTCCAGCGGTGCGGAGGTGCGATCGCACGTCGGGTTCTGTCACCAAGCGCTGCATAGCATGGGCGATCGCCCCGGTATCTTCCGGGTTCACCAGCAGCGCCGCATCCCCCGCCACCTCTGGCATCGACGAGCGATTCGACGTGATGACGGGCGTACCGCAGGCCATCGCCTCCAGCACCGGAAAGCCAAACCCTTCCCACAGGCTGGGAAACAGAAGCGCGATCGCCCGATTTAGCACCTCGGGCAGGTCGGTGTAGGGCACGTAGTCCAAAAATTTCACCTGATCCGCAATGCCCAGCGCTTCGGCGTGGGTGGACAGGTCGGGCGCAAAGCGGGGGTCGGTCGAACCCACCAGCCACAGTTCATAGTCCTGACAGCGGGGCAGCGCTGCAAACGCATCTAAAACGCGGTGCAGATTTTTGTAGGGATCTTGCCGCCCCAGATAGACAAAATAATTGCTGGTGGGTAAATCGAGCAAGCGAAAATGATCGGCATTGTAGGCCAGCGGAATAGGCGTAATCTTATCTGCTGAAATGTGGTAAAAAGCAACAATATCGTCCGCTGTCGCCTGCGAGTTGCAGACAATATGTAGCGCCTGATTTAGCACCAGCGGCACATAGTATTTGGCATAAATTGTGAGGGGCGATCGCCAGTTTGGAAACCGCAGCGGAATCAAGTCATGCACCATCACCACCGAGCGACACGGGTTCCAAATTGGGGCTTCGGGAAGCGGAGAAAACACGAGATTTGCCTTTAGGACTTGATAAATTTTGGGGAGTTGGGTTTGCGTCCAGCGCAGTCGCCTAAAGTGCCCTGCCTTGCCATGTTCTGCGCTCATTCCGGACGGAATTTCGTAGTAGGAAATGTCTCGCGTCTGGGTTTTAGAAATTTGATGCTGTGCTTCTAGGGAGGCTAAAAGCAGAGTGTTTTGAACTGCCAGATGGGGTGCAACATTGAGCGCATAGGTGGCTAATCCAGTAGGGCGATCGCCCACCACCGACAAACTCACAATCAGGTCAGCCGAATCAGAGATCGCCCCCATGCTCAGAGTCCAAATTGGAACACCCACCCGGCTCACATTCCTGCCAACATCCTACAAGACATCGATGCTCTGCGTTTCGATTGGATGTCCAACAGTGTCTCAAACAGCGAGATTCAGTCACATCAAAAGCGTAAGCGCTGGCTGAGGTTATATCCGCATTCTCTGTCAATTGTTCTTGTATCCAAAAGCCACTCAACTCGACTGCCGGAACGTCCAGTTGAGTGTCTTCTGTTGTATAAGCTAGTGGTTCAGAGACTGCATTATCCGTACCCAAATCCTCTGGTCGGCTATCTGAAGAGTTAGTTTGCCCCGACTGATTGCTGCACCAAATCAGCGAAAATAAACTGGGCAACCATAGGTTGATTCTATTTACGCTAGATAAAATTAGATTGAGATACAGCCTGGATCGACCCTGCCTTTGCAAGGAGGCTCCAAGCATCGCCTGAGGGAATCGCCACTGCCTTTGCAAGGATGCTCCGAGCATCATCTGAGGAAGTGGCATTGTAGGATAACTGTACATAAGATCAACCCCAAAAATAGCTAAGCGTCTGCAAAGATTATTAAACTTTTGCAGTTAGAGTTTTGCAGTTGAAGTGTCGAGGCTACGCAAATAGACTTGCAAAAAGTCATTTCCGTTTATTTGTGTCAGCTTGCTTCAGGATTGGATTCTGAAACGCAAGATCGGACTTGAATCTTCCCAGAAGTGTTGAATCTTGATGGTAAAACTTTACAAAAAGCACTCTCAAGAGGCGGATTATTGAGAATGGAAGCAATAAGTAGGTCATTACAGGCAGAATTATAGATCTTTTGTACTGGATTCAGCTATGAACTTGCCCTGCTAACATTGCGTTCAACACTTCTGGAATCTTCCCTCTAGAAATCAAATGCCAAACTCCGGGAGTAAGAGTCGTAACTCAATTCTCTCCCATCAAGAGACATACTTAGAGAATACTTTGAGGAAGGGGCGATCGCCTCACCCGCCTGCCTCATCCAGACGCATCATTTCTGAGTTTGATTAACGCTAGCTGCGGCTAAACGGGTATAGAAATCAACTAAAATTTATATTAGTAAAGCTATCGACTTCATCCTCTATGCTGACCGTTGCGCTGCCCAAAGGCGGGCTGCTAAAAGACAGTATTCAGCTTTTTCAAGCCATCGGGCTTGATTTCAGCGAGTTTCTCAACCCAGCCAATCGCCAGCTTGAAATCCTTGATAGCAGTGGGCGGGCGCACGGGCTGCTAGTTCGTAATTACGACGTGCCCGTTTATGTGGAATATGGACAAGCACACCTAGGCGTGATTGGTTACGACGTGTTGCGTGAAAAACAGCCCAAGGTTGCCCATCTGGTGGACTTGGGATTTGGGCAATGCCGCATGTCGGTCGCGGTCAAAGCGACCAGCCCCTATCGCTCAGCACTCGATCTGCCGCCCCACTGCCGAGTTGCGTCCAAGTTTGTGCGCTGCGCCCACGACTATTTTCAGAGCCTAGACTTACCCGTAGACATCGTGCCGCTCTATGGGTCTGTAGAGCTGGGGCCAATCACAGGGATGTCAGAGGCGATCGTGGACTTGGTGGCTACCGGGCGCACCCTCCAGGAAAACAACCTGATTGAAATCGATCGCCTGTTTGAAAGTACGGCCCGACTGATTGCCCATCCGCTCAGCTATCGGCTCAATCAAGACGGCGTGCAGGATATTGTGGAGCAACTGCGGACACACACTTCTCAAGTAGTCGCTGGCAAAGCCGTGGCTGAGGCTGCAATTAAAACTGTGGTTGAAACTCCGGCTTCTGCCTGAGCCTTGACTCGACCAAGATTGCAAGAATGGCGCTTATTCCGATTGCCGACCCAAAAGCGTAAAGTGTAAAAAAATATTTAGTTTTCCCGATAGACCCCATATACAGTTGAATTTTTTCGATCAGACAACTATATATAGTAGTTACGGGAATAGCTTTGGTCAGCAGTAGCGTCTTGAGGCGTGTTTTGCATACTTCTGATCAGCGAATTTGGGTGTTGTTTCCTAGGCTGAGTTTCTGCATTGTGCTGTCCTTTTGTCTGTAAAGACTGTGTAATGACTCGAAAATCTGCTCTGGGAGCGCGTCTAGATTGTTGAAAAAGAAGTTAGAACGCCAACAGTCGGTTATGCTGGTGAAGCTGTGGAGATGATTTCGATCGGACGCAATTTCGACTGAAGTCGATCTGGCTTTGATGTTCCGGGTTTGATTTGGATTTGATTTGGATTTGATCTGAGTTTACGCTACGGGTTTCGGTTACCACTCAGGTTTCAAGACTGTGGGCAGCGGTTCAAGCGCTGCTAGAGGTTGTTTGACATAAGTTGTTTGAACTGCTGATTCTTCAATGTTTCTAGCATTGAAGATCTGCTTTTTGTCGGCTTGTTTCATGCCGCAGGTCGAAGATCAGGGTGTCGCGTGCCTGCGTGGGCGCTGAGGTAGATTCGGCTTCATTGAAGCAGATTCAACCAGGTCTTTCAGGCAGTTCTTTCTGGCAAATCTTTCAGAACTAGACGCTGCTTTAGAGAGCGCTTTGTCTGGAGTGCGCTACCTGGGGTGCGCTACCTGGAATATGCTCCAGGGTTTTGCTCAACAAGCTGCTTTTCAAGTCCGGCGGCAACCATACCATTGCTTAAATTTCAACTAAATCTCAGCAAGGAGCCATTCTTATGACCTATCAAGATCAGCTTAGCCCTTGGGTTGTCTACAAGCTGCTGCCCACTATGCAGAATGCTCCCGTAGCGCGGTTTCGCTATCGCAACGATGCGGAATCTTATCTGAAGCTGGTGAGTCGCGTTTTGCCCCAAACTTCGTTTCTGATTTCCTTTGATGGGCCGATCCGTCCCGCGACAGAGCAGCCTGCTAAAGCTACTCCGACGACTGCTGCAAAGACGACTAAAAAAGCACGAACCACCCGCCGCAAAACGTCGCTAGCCTGATAGGTGGTCTTTCAAAGAAATTGCTGATCTTCCAAGCTGTCCTGAAGCAGACAGGCAGCTTGAAAGATGAGTGACGGATTCTGAACGCTCTACGGGCGAACGGCTTGGCGTTCTAAATAGGTCGTCACGCCGCTGCCCATTTGCACTAGGTTGGGGCCGATCTTTTTGCCCAAAAAGTCCTCCACGATGCCGCTGACCATGCCTGCCAGGAACGGCGGAACGTCCTTGAGCTTGCGGGGATCAATGATGAGTTCTCCCCGGCTTTCGATGACGGTCATCCCCTCGTTTTCAAAAAAGTGATTCGTGCCCAAGCAGCGTACTGCTTCGGTAAAGGCGTGGGTTTCGATTTGCCATTCAGTGGTGAAGCGATCGCCATGCCAGACGGCGTGTTCTGTCCAGGACAGCATCGACTCGTTCAAAAAGGCGCGGGCTGCGGTTGGGATATCGCCGCCTCCCTGCCACTCGTTGACGAATTTTATCCAGTCGCCATTTCCCTCGCGCGATCGCACCTGCACGCCTCGGATATTGGGCATATAGGGCACTAACTCCATGAGCTTGTCGCGGTAGGTGGAGTAGACCAGCGGGCGGGGAAACGGAACACGAGTATCGGCAGAGATGAGCATTGGCGGTGTCAGGAATTTACTATTTCCAGTTATAGAGGTTTTGGGTGCAAACCCGATGTATTTAGGACTGGGCCTGAAGTGGGCAATTCCGATCCCCCCTTCAGCCTAAAAAGGCCGAGGGGGGATGCAAGAGTTGCCTTATCGCGCCACTAGACGGTGGTTAGCTCGGCGGGCAGCCGCTTGAAGGCCAGCCGCTCGTGCTCCACATCGACGTAGATCGTGTTGCCGTCGGTGAATTCGCCGCGCAGGATGGCTTTGGCGATCGCCGTTTCCAGTTCGCGCTGGATGGCTCGCTTTAGCGGACGAGCGCCGTAGACCGGGTCGTAGCCCACATCGGCAAGGAAGTCGAGGGCTGCGTCGGAGAGGCGCAGCACCATCTTGCGGACTTCCAGACGTTGTTCCAGCCGGGCCACTTGCAGGCGCACGATGTTCCGCAGTTCCGACTTTTGCAGGCTGTGGAAGATGATGAATTCATCCACGCGGTTGAGGAATTCGGGACGGAAGTGCGATCGCATCGCCTCGATCACTCGACCCCGCATTTCGTCGTAGCGGCTGTTGTCGCCGGCCACGTCGAGGATGTATTGCGAGCCGATGTTGCTGGTCATGATGATGATGGTGTTTTTGAAATCCACCGTGCGTCCCTGAGAATCGGTAACGCGCCCATCATCGAGGATTTGCAGCATGACGTTGAACACGTCGGGATGGGCTTTTTCGATTTCGTCGAACAGCACCACGGCATAGGGGCGGCGACGAATTGCTTCGGTGAGTTGTCCGCCTTCGTCGTAGCCGACATAGCCCGGAGGCGCACCGATGAGCCTGGAAACGGCGTGTTTCTCCATATATTCCGACATGTCGATCCGCACCATTGCTTCTTCGCTGTCGAACAGGTAGCTGGCCAGGGCTTTAGCGAGTTCCGTCTTGCCCACGCCCGTCGGCCCCAGGAAGATGAAGCTGGCGATCGGGCGGTTGGGGTCGGAGAGTCCGGCGCGCGATCGCTGGATCGCGTCCGCCACAGCGGTCACGGCTTCGTCCTGCCCAATCACGCGGCGGTGCAGTTCGTCTTCTAGGTGCAGCAGCTTCTGCATTTCCGACTCCACCAGCTTGCTGACGGGAATGCCCGTCCACTTGGAGATAATTTCTGCAATATCGGACTCGGTGACTTCTTCCCGCAGCAGAGATTTGCCGCTGGTTTGGGTCTGCGTCAGGCGCGTTTCAGCATCAGCCAGTTCTTTTTGTAAACTAGCCAGCTTGCCATACTTCAACTCCGCAGCGCGGTTGAGGTCATAGTCGCGCTCAGCTTGCTGAATTTCGATGTTGACCTTTTCGATCTCTTGCTTAATGCGCTGGATATCCTGAATGATGCCTTTCTCCGCATCCCACTGAGCATTTAGCGCAGTTTGGGTTTCCTTGAGGTCAGCCAGTTCTTTTTCGAGCCGCTCTAGGCGATCGCGCGAGGCGGTGTCCGTTTCCTTTTGCAGCGACAGCTTTTCCATCTCAAGCTGCAAGATCTTGCGGTCTACCTCGTCCAGTTCCTCTGGCTTGGAGGTAATTTCCATCTTCAGCTTGGCGGCGGCTTCGTCCACCAAGTCGATCGCTTTATCGGGCAAGAAGCGGTCTGAAATGTAGCGGTTCGACAGCATGGCAGCCGCCACCAGCGCACTGTCGGAGATCTTCACGCCGTGGTGGTTTTCGTAGCGTTCGCGCAGACCCCGCAGGATCGAGACGGTATCTTCCACCGACGGCTGATCCACATACACCTGCTGGAATCGGCGCTCCAAGGCTGCATCTTTTTCGATGTACTTGCGGTATTCGTCCAGCGTGGTCGCGCCAATGCAGCGCAGTTCGCCCCGCGCCAGCATGGGCTTCAGCAGGTTGCCCGCATCCATCGCGCCCTGGGTTGCGCCCGCGCCGACGACGGTGTGGATCTCGTCGATAAACAGAATAATTTGCCCGTTGGAGTCGGTGACTTCCTTCAGCACCGCCTTCAGGCGTTCTTCAAACTCGCCGCGATATTTCGCGCCCGCAATCAGTGCGCCCATGTCCAGGGCAATCAGCTTGCGGTCTTTCAGCGATTCGGGTACGTCGCCCTTGACGATGCGCTGGGCCAGCCCTTCGGCGATCGCCGTTTTGCCCACGCCCGGTTCGCCAATCAGCACGGGGTTATTCTTTGTGCGGCGCGACAGGATTTGGATCGTGCGGCGAATTTCGTCGTCCCGCCCGATCACTGGGTCAAGCTTGCCCTGCTTGGCCGATTCGGTCAGGTCGCGTCCGTATTTTTCCAGCGCCTCGTATTTGCCTTCGGGGTTTTGGTCGGTCACTTTTTGGCTGCCTCGCACTTGTTCTACGGTTTGCTTGAGCTTGGCTTCGTCGAGCCGGATATCCTGGAACAGCGATCGCCCAAATCGGTCATCCTTGGGATAGGCCAGCAGCAGGTGTTCGACGGAAATAAAGTCGTCACCTAGCTCCTTGCGGGCGGCTTCGGCGCGATCTAGCAGCGTGTCGAGCGATCGCCCCAGATACACCGACGAACCGCCGCCGGATACCTTCGGCTGCCGCGCAATGTAGCTATCGGTAAACTCGCGCACCCGCTGCACATTTACGCCCGCCCGGTTGAAAATGCTGACGGCCAGCCCGTCTTGCTCTAGCAACGCCTTCATCAGGTGTTCGGTTTCAATCTGCTGCTGTTTGGACTGGCGGGCAATTTCCTGGGTGTTGACAATGGCTTCCCAGGCTTTTTCGGTGAATTTGTCAGGACTAGTCGGTTGCATAGCGTCGTTAGAAGTTGGGGGTTAGGGGTAAGAATTTTAGATTTTGGGATTTTGGATTTTGGGATTTTGGACGTTTAGGAGCCATCGGGTTTGAGCCGAAACCGAAAATCGAAAATCCAAAATCCGCTACCGGAATCCCTGAAGCGTGGGATCATACAGTCTGGCTAATCGTCCGGCTTACAGTCCGGCTTACAGTCCGGCTTACAGTCTGGCCAACCCGGTATATAAACTCATTCTACGGAGGGAGGGGCGATCGCCAGGATCGGGCTTCCCACCCCGCGCAATACGGTTTCCATTAATTTTTCTTAAAACAATGGGAAACGGGCAGACAAAGGCGGTTTGACGGGTTCACGCTTGAGAAATTGCCCCTGAGAAATGGGCATTCTGAAACAGGGCTGTCTGAAACAGGGCTGTCTGAAACAGGCATCGATGGTTTCGGGATTTGCCATTGGATACGGCTAATGAATACGGCTAATGAATACGGCTAGTACAGTAGCGAGCGCCGGGGTGCGCGGTAGGGCAAAGCAATGTTAATCGGCGGGCGGTATGAAACGATTCGAGAATTAGGGCG
The DNA here is from genome assembly GCF_013177315.1 of Thermoleptolyngbya sichuanensis A183. Lineage (NCBI taxonomy): Bacteria > Bacillati > Cyanobacteriota > Cyanophyceae > Oculatellales > Oculatellaceae > Thermoleptolyngbya > Thermoleptolyngbya sichuanensis. The sequence goes on from NZ_CP053661.1 coordinate 1,495,168, forward strand.
CGGGGGCTTTGGCAAGACGTATCTGGCCGAAGACACTTACCGTCGCAATAGCCCCAAGTGCGTGGTCAAAAAGATTCAGCCCCAGTCGAAGCTGCCGTCGGTGTTGGCTCCAGCGCGATCGCTCTTTGAAGCCGAGGTCGAGAAGCTGTATCTGATCGGCAAGCACGACCAGATTCCCAAACTTTACGACCATTTGGAGCAGGGTGGCGAGTTTTATCTGGTGCAAGAGCTGATCGACGGGCACGATTTGCGGCAGTCGCTCTTTTTGGGCGATCGCCGCGATGAGAAAGAAGTGCTGGGCTTTTTGCATGAGGTGCTAGAGATCCTCGCAGTGGCCCATGCCCAGAACGTCGTGCATCAAGACCTGAAGCCACAAAACCTGCTGCGCCGCTGGAGCGACAAAAAGCTAGTGCTGATCGACTTTGGCAATGTCAAGGTGATCCGCCATTTGATGGTGAATGCCGAGGGCAAGCCCTACTTTACGCAGACCGTTGGTACGGCGGGCTACGTGCCGCCCGAACAGTCTGCCGGACAGCCCATTCCTGCCAGCGACCTTTATGCGCTGGGAATGCTGGCAATTCAGGCGCTCACGGGCTATTCTCCCAAACAGCTTCCCCGCGATCCGGCGACAGGCGAAATCGCATGGCGGGACGAGGCGCGGGTCAGCGCTCAGCTTGCCGATGCGCTGGATGGCATGGTGCGTCAATCCGTCGAGCAGCGCTTCCAGTCCGTGGCCGAGGTGCTGGCGGCGCTGCCTGCACTGCCGACTGCAAAAACCCTCTCCCCAGAAGAACTCGCTAGCTTTTTGGGCGAGCCAGAACCGCCGCGCTATGAACTGGCGATCGCCCCCCAGTTTGACCTAGCACGAAACTTTTCTGAGGGGCTGGCGGCCGTCGTGCTAAAGAATCGCCTCGGCTACATCAGCACGTCTGGCGAAATTGCCATCCCGCTCAAAATCGAAGTCGATCCCATCGGCATCTACCGCGAAGGGGCCTACGAGTTCTCTGAGGGGCTAGCGCGAATCTCCGTTGGGCAGCGCTGGGGCTACATCAATGATCTGGGAAAACTGGCGATCGCCCCCCAGTTCGACAGCGCTGAAAACTTCGTCAACGGGCTGGCGCGGGTCGAGCAAAACCACCGCTACGGCTACATCGACACGCGGGGGCAATGGCTGATCAAGCCGCAGTTTGAGAGTGCCGCGCCCGCCTTCCGCGAAGGATTGGCGGGGGTGGAAATCGACCATCGCTACGGCTATATCAGCCCCGCCGGAAAAGTCATCATCCCGCCCCAGTTCGACAGCGCCGACGAGTTCTCCGAAGGGCTGGCCCGCGTCACGCTCCAGGGCAAATACGGCTTTATCGACAAAACGGGCGCACTGGTGATTCCTGCCGAGTTTGACGTGGCCCACACGTTTCAAAATGGGCTGGCGCGAGTCCGCATCGACGGGCGCTACGGCTACATCAACCCCGCAGGCGAACTCGTCATCCCCGCCCAGTTCGACGACACCTTTAGCTTCACCGATGGACTCGCCCTCGTGCGCCACGAAGACCGCTATGGCTATATTGCTCCAGAGGGCAAAGTCGTCATTCCGCTGAAGTTTGAAGATGCCTTTCCCTTTTCTGAAGGTCTGGCCGCCGTGAAGCTGGGCGGACTCTGGGGCTTTATCGATCTCCAGGGAACCTTCGTGGTTGAGCCGCAGTTTGCCGACGCTGGCTCCTTTCATGGCGATCGCGCTGCGGTCAAGCAAGGCGGGCGGTGGGGGTATTTGGGCAGGGCGTGAGGGAAGAGGAAAGAAGAAAGAAGAACGAAGAGGGAAGAAAAATGAAGAACGAAGCTTTTTCCTTTTTCGTTTTTCCTTCTTCATTTTTTCTGCTGTCACCCCGTCACGCCGTCGCACCCCTGAAGCCCTACATACACCAGCGCCAGCAGGCTCAGCAGCACCAAAATTTTCAGCCCTTTGGTAAATCGCCTAGGGAAACCTTTTGCCAATTTGCGAGTCGGAGGCATAAGTGTCGGAGGTATTACGTACAGCGCCGCCATGCAGTATGGGTCAATCTGTGCCTAACATTCTAGTGGGCAAGAATGAGCTTAGCTAGAGCAGACCAATCCTGATTCCCCGGAAACCCTCTCCCGAAATATCCCGAAATAGTCTATGGAACGTCGCACCTTTCTCGGACTGACTGCCGCCAGTGCTGCCAGCGCTGCCCTGCCTGCTTGTCGATCTGCCGAGCCGCCCGGCCCGCCTGCGGCAGGAGGCACTTTTCAACAGGTGGGAACCCTGAGCCAGCTTGCCCAGAGTGGCGATCGCCTCAATACCCAAGTGGGCACTGCCCCCATCACCCTGCTCAAAAATCCCGACAGCGGCGACCTCATGGCCGTCAGCCGGATCTGTCCCCATGCGGGATGCACCGTCGAATGGCGAGAGCAAACCGTCCTCTTTGCCTGCCCCTGCCACAATTCCCTCTTTTCGCCGACGGGCGGAGTCGTGCAGGGCCCTGCAAACCGGGCGCTGGCGACCTATCCTGTCAAGGTAGAGGGTGAGACGATTTTGGTACAGGGGTAAGACGAGTGGCAGAGGGTTGGAGTATTGAAGTGCCAGAAACGCAGTTGGACGATTTCTCGCGGGCGCAGCCCGCGAGAAATCGTCCAAAACCCAAAGAGCTTATCGCAAGTGCGTAAGTCCTGAAAGTGACAAAGTGACCGCGTTTTGAAATAATCCAACCCATCACCCTCATCCCCCTAGACACAGTTCAACCAACGGTCTAAATTCTCTAAATAACGTTTTGGCTGCAATGCGATGACTCAGACCGTCAAGCAGGTTGGCGAGGTGCAGGTGCGCCCAGTGCTATCGCCGGGCGACCAGGAGCTATTCCTGGATGTGCCGTCGGTGGTATATGCGGGCGATCGCCACTGGGTTCCGCCCCTCCGCAGCAGCATCGCCAAGTATTTCAAACCTGAGAATACCTTTTTTGAATACGGGCGCTTGCAGCAGTTCATCGCCACGCGCTTTGGGCCAAACGGCACGCAGCCCGTGGGGCGTGTGGTGGCTGCGGTGAACGATCGCCTGATTGCGCGAGAGGGCGAAAATATTGGATTGGTGGGCTTTTTTGAATGCATCGACGAAGCCGAAGTCGGCAAGGCCCTGCTCGACTCGGCCTGCGACTGGCTGCGGCAGCAGGGCATGAGCCAGGCGCGAGGCCCCATCGACCTATCAACCCACAACAACTGCCTATTTTTGGTAGACGGGTTCGACTCCATGCCCTATATGATGATGCCCTACAACCCGCGCCACTATCCCCGCCTGTTTGAGCAACACGGCTGGCAAAAAGCCAAAGATGCCTACGCCTATCTACTGGATCTCACAAAGCCCCTGCCCCCAGAGTTTGAGCGGGCACACCGCATTGCCTCAAAATCAGGCATCACCTTCCGCAACCTGCGACTCAAGGGCGATGAATTTATCGAAGACTGCACCGCAATTTATCACCTGTTCAACAAAGCTTTTGCCGACAACTGGAGTTCTACACCGCGCACGCTAGAGGAATTTCTGGAAGAGGCCAAATCGCTTCAGGATATTGCTGACCCTGACGTGTTCATCATTGCAGAATACGAGGGCGAAATGGTGGGCTTCTTTATGGCACTGCCCAACTACAGCCCCGTGCTGCAAAAGGTGAATGGCAAGCTAGACTGGCTGGGCATTCTGAAATTTCTCTGGTATCGCCGCAGCATCGATACGGGGCGCGTCGTGGCGATCTGCTCCCTGCCGGAATATATCCGCAAACTGGTGCCAATGGCATTGATTTATCTGGGGCGAGAGGGCGGTGTGACCAAGCGCAAACCTTACCGCGAAGCAGAACTCTCCTGGGTATATGAAGACAACATGCCATCACGTAAGATTATCGAAGCGACGGGCGCGAAGATTTACAAGACCTATCGCATTTACCAAAAGAGTTTGTGATGAGGGAATCAGGAGCGATGAGTCATAGACGGATGGGCTGGGCAAGGTTGACGGTTTTGGGGACGATCCTGGGGGCGATCGCCCTGGCATCTTGCCGAGATCCCCGAACCAGCGACGGAACGCCCCCTCCCGCCACGCCTGTTGCGCCCGCCTCACCTGATGTCCCCATATCCAGGCAGCCCGTTACCTGCAACACGACCAACTACTTTGCCGAAGTGCTGTGGGAAAACAACCAGCCCTTGATGTCGTTTTTGCAAAAGCCTAATCTAAACAACCTCAGCCGCGCACCGGGCGTAACAGTCACCAGCAATCCCGACGGCAGCACTACCTATGGATATAAAGGTGAAGCCATTTTCTACGCCCGCGTCTTTCCCGATGGCACCTGCTTTGTGCAATCCCTGACCAGTTCGGGGCAACTCCTCGTCGAAGAGTCCGGCAGAATTGCCGAGTTCACGCCCGCCCCGCCGCCCCCCGCGCCAACTCCCGCGCCGCCCGTCACCGTAGCTCCGGAGGAACCCAACCAGGACAACCTATCCATGACCTGCAACGGCACGGTGCAAGATCGCGTTGATTTCACCGCCTTCTACACTCGTGAAGCCGGGTTTAGCCGCGTCGAGTTTCGCCCCCGCACGTCCACCAACGTCCTCACCTCCAGCCTGTCCTACGTCGGCAAAAACGCCGCCGGAGAAACCATCTGGAAAGGCAATGTGGCCCAGATGGCAGACACTACGCTGGTTCACCTGTCGCCCTTTCCTGCCAAGCGCGGCGATCAGGTGTCGGTCAGCTACGACGGTCAATGGGGACGAGCGACCTGCCAATAGGAATTAGGGAGCAGGGTTTTGGATTTTAGATTGGGGATTTTGGATTGTGGATGTTGGATTGTGGAATCAGCCCAATCCCGCTGCCAAAGCCAAACGCCCCAATTTCCAAGCCTGTATCCTCGCCAAAATCCAAAATCCAAAATCCCACCATGCCTCGTCCGTTTCACGTTGCGTTTCCTGTCCAAGATCTATCTGCAACCCGTGTCTTTTATGAGGCTGTTTTGGGTTGTGCGGTAGGCAGAACCGATTCGCGATGGATTGACTTCAACCTGTTTGGGCATCAGGTGACGGCGCATTTAGTGGACGATGCCCCAGGGGTAATGGGCACCAATGCCACCAATCTAGTCGGTAGCAAAGCAGTGCCCACCCAGCACTGGGGCGTGATTTTGGAGATGGATGAGTGGGAGGCGCTGGCAGAAAGGCTGCGATCGCACGGCGTGGCGTTCATCATTGAGCCGTATACTCGCTTCAAAGGCGAAGTGGGCGAACAGGCAACGATGTTTTTCCTCGACCCCAGCAGCAATGCGCTAGAGTTCAAGGCGTTTGCAGACGATGCAGCGATCTTTGCCACGTCGTAGCTTGGGAAATCCGTCATCCGTCATCGCTTATCCGTTATCCCTTAAAGGAAGGAGAGAGGGAGGGCGATCGCCCTCCCTCTCTCCCAATCATTACTCCCAATCATCACCCTGCTAGCGTGAGCCAGAGCCTCGATAAATGCGATCCTGCTGTTCTGGCGACAGGCGCGTGCGAGGAAACCAGTGCGCCCCGCGAGACGCGCCTGAGCTAGAAGTTTCTGACGCAGCAGGTGGGGCAGACGTTACGCCCTTAGATGCGCCATTACCCGCGCCAGTGCCGTTCGATGCGCCATTGCCGTTCAACGCGCCAGCACTACTACCGTCGCTGTTGCCCGAACTGCTGCTAGCGCTGTTGACATACCAGGTATTGCTGGTGTTGGTACTGCTGCTTTTGCTGCTGGCAGCGCTAGCCGCCGAACCTGCCGGAATCTCACAGGTGATCGGCGCATCCGTCAGCAAATCGGGATCTAGCTCGTCTTCCGGAAGCTGGGCATGGGGTGGAATGTAGGCGTGCTTTTCGGCATCGTAGGCCCACACCTCGCCGCGATCCATGTCGTAGATCCAGGCGTAAATCTTGAGCGTGCCGTCGTATAGCTTGGAGTGAATCGACGGATAGGTTTTTAGGTTTTCGATCTGCGTCAGGACGTTTTCTGCAATCGTGGCGTTTAGCAGTTCCTCGCCCTCTAGGTGGGTGTAGTTTTCCTTGATCAGCAGACGAGTAGCCTCGGCGTGCTTTAGCCAGTTGTAGACCAAGGGCATCTTTTCCTCTAGCGTGTTCAGCTTGAGCAGCCCTTTCATCGCGCCGCAGTGAGAGTGGCCACAAATCACGATATCGCGAATGCCCAGCGCTTCTACCGCATACTCGATCGACGCGCCCTCGCCGCCGTTGGTTGCGCCATAGGGCGGAATGATATTGCCTGCGTTGCGGATTACAAAAATCTCGCCCGGTTCAGCGTTGGTCAACAGTTCCGGTCCAACCCGCGAATCGGCACAGCAGACAATCAGCGCCATCGGATGCTGCCCTTGTGCCAATTCTTCGTAGAGGTCGATATGAGTGCAATAGAAGCTCTTTTTGAACTCACGCAGACCCTTAATTAATTCTTTCATGGCGAGATGCCTTGGGCGATGAAAATACGGGAAGAGGGGGTTAAAAGGCGCTTGCTTTGACCAACTTACTCTCTCTGACTAAATCTAATCTCTGAATCAATCTACAGAGAACGGGCAAAGTCGGTGCGTCTTAGCAAGCAATCTTTATTATCGAACAGCACGGCCCGTCTTAGTGTTTATGGATGCTAATCGGAGCAATAAGCAAGGGAGAGAAGTCGGCAGCCTAGACTAAACCCGCGCCAAAGCCCTGGCTCCTGCCCTTGTTTTCCTGAAATCGGCGGCAATTCTTCCTGCCAGCGTCTCTCACACTACAATGAGATGCAGCCTGCTGAAACGCAGTGCGATGCAGCCTGTAAACGCCCTCTGATTTAACTCGCAACACAACCCATGACCGCTGACACCCCGAATTCCTCCCTGAATCGTCTCAATCGTTTTGACTGGCGGCTGTGGAATCGCTTCGTGGCGATCGCCCAGCCCTACTGGTTTCCCACCGGGCGCGGCGGCTGGCAGTTTTTTGTGCTGCTGGGGCTATTGATTGTGTTTCTGTTTGCGCTATTGGCCACGGTGGTGGGCCTGCTCACGCTTGCGATCGAACGAGGCTTTCCCGAATTCATGGCAGAAACCGCAGGCGGCATGGTGTCTTTGGCAAATACGCTGTTCAGCCCGCCGATGGTGTTTGTGCTGACGGCGGGGCTGATTGTGCCCTGGATTGCGTTCTTTTTTGCGCGAGACAAGGTGCTACCGCGCTGGCAGCAGTGGACGTTTTTGGCGGCGCTGCTGCTGCTACTGCTGTGTGTCAGCGGCATGAACGTAGTGATCAGCTTTGTGGGCAATTTCTTCACCACGGCGCTGGCGGAAAAAGATGCGCCGACGTTCTGGCGATTTTTCATCGTGTATGCGGGCGTGTTTGCGATCGCCACTCCCTTTGTGGTGTTCTACCGCTATGTGCAAGACCTGCTGGGGCTGCGCTGGCGCGAGTGGATGACCAATAGCTTTTTGGGACAATACTTCAGCAATCGCGCCTATTACAACCTCAACTCAGACGACCTGATCGACAATCCCGACCAGCGCATCTCCCAAGACATCAACTCCTTCACAAGCTACAGCCTCAACTTCCTGCTGATCTTTCTGGGGTCAATCATCGACGTGATTTCCTTCACGGGCATCTTGCTGTCCAAGTCTGTCGGTCTGACCGTATTTCTGATTTTTTACGCCCTAGTGGGAACGGTCGTTGTGGCGCTGCTGGGGCGACGGCTGATTTCGCTCAATTTCAACCAGCTCAAAAAGGAAGCCGATTTTCGCTACGGGCTGGTGCATGTGCGCGACAATGCCGAATCGATTGCCTTCTACCAGGGCGAAGCGCAGGAGGCAGGGCAACTCCAGCGACGGTTTGTAGAGGTGCTGCGGAACTACCATTTCCTGATTGGCTGGCAGCGAACGATGGGCTTTTTTCGCACGCCCTACCGATATCTCACCTTCATTCTGCCGTCTGCGATTCTGGCTCCGATGCTGTTTCAAGACCAGATTCGATTTGGCGACATCAGCCAGGCCAACTTCGCCTTTTCCCAAATCTTTGAAGCCTTTGCCCTAGTCGTTTTGCAAATCAACCAGCTCAGCGAATTTGCGGCTGGCGTAAACCGTTTAGAAACCTTTACCGAGTCCCTCCAAGACAAGGTAGACAAGCCCCTGGAAGCAGGCGAAACTGCCATTGATACTGTGGAAGATTCTCAAATCTCGCTGGAGCATGTGACGCTGGTGACCCCCAAAAATCAGCGCCTCCTAGTCCGCGATTTGTCCGTCAAGCTGGAGCCAGGTCAGGGACTGGTGATCGTGGGCCACAGCGGCGCGGGCAAGAGTTCCATTTTGCGGGCGATCGCCGGATTGTGGAACCAGGGCACCGGTCGCATTGTCCGCCCCGACCTAGACGAAATGCTGTTTTTGCCCCAGCGGCCCTACATGGTGCTGGGCACGCTGCGCGACCAGTTGCTCTATCCCCATCCCGACGCACTCATTGACGAGGGGCAGTTGCGCTACGCCCTAGAACAGGTGAATCTGTCGGATTTGCCGGAGCGGGTCGGCGGCTTTGACGTGGAGCTAGACTGGGCCAACGTGCTGTCTTTGGGCGAACAGCAGCGCCTCGCCTTTGCCCGCCTGCTGCTGACCCGGCCGCGCTACGCCATTCTAGACGAGGCCACCAGCGCTCTGGATTTGGCAAACGAGCGCCGCCTCTACGACCAACTCCGCCAAAAAGACACCACCTACATCAGCGTTGGCCATCGCCCCAGCCTGCTGAAATATCACGACTACGTGCTGGAACTCACAGGCGACACCACTTGGCGGCTCACGCCCACGGCTGAATATCAGCCCGATGATTACGTTTTCGCCTGATTTCCCGATCAATTCGATTCAATTCGCTTCGATCTATATCTTCGATCTGTATCAATGCTTCGATGAATGGTTCTCGACCCTAACCTTACGCTCCCTGGCGACTCACCCGTCCTCGATCCGGTGGATGCGCTGCTGAGTCGCTTTACCCATTTTGGCGTGGAACTGGGGCTAGAGCGGATTTCGCGGCTGCTGGCGGCGCTGGGAAATCCCCAGCGACAAGTGCCCGTGCTGCACATCGCAGGCAGTAATGGCAAAGGATCTGTATGTGCCTATTTGTCTGCCGTGCTGATGCAGGCGGGCTATCGAGTGGGACGCTATACATCCCCCCATTTGGAACACTGGTGCGAACGGATCTGGCTCAACGGCGAGGATATCTCGGTGAACGCGCTGCACTCGCTTTTGGAAGAAGTCGTGGCCGCGATTGATCCCAACTACCCGTCGCCCACCCAGTTTGAAGTGGTCACTGCTGCGGCATGGCTATACTTTGCGCGACAGCAGGTCGATGTAGCGGTGATGGAAGTGGGGCTGGGCGGGCGGCTGGATGCCACCAATGTGTGCGATCGCCCCCTCGTCAGCCTCATCACCTCCCTCAGCCGCGAACACTGGCAGCGCCTCGGCCCCACCCTGGCCGACATCACCGGCGAAAAAGCCGGAATCCTGAAAGCTCGCTGTCCAGCGGCGATCGCCCCCCAGCCACCAGAAGCCGCCGCCGTGCTGCAAGCCCGTCTGCACGCGCTCCAGTGTCCTGCGATCTGGGTGCAGCCTGCGGTCGATCTGGGCAACGGCTGGGCCGAGTGGCAGTGGGATGGCGGGTTAGGTAGCGAGATAGGCAACGAGATAGATAACGCCCCACGCCCCAAAGCCACCATCTCCTACCCGCTACCCCTCCCCGGCGCACACCAGCTCACCAACTCCGCCGTTGCCCTAGCTGCCTTGCAGCTGCTGCGGCTGCGGGGGTGGGCCATTTCGGATGCAGACATCGTGGCAGGCATGGCCAGGACGCAGTGGCGCGGCCGGATGCAGTGGATGGACTGGCAAGGGCATCGGCTGCTGATCGACGGGGCGCACAATCCGGCTGGGGCGATCGCCCTCCGGCAGTATGTCGATCAGCAAATCGAGCAGGGCGATATTGCTCCGCAACGCTGGCGCAACCGCCGCTCGTCCCCTATCACTTGGGTCATCGGTATGATCGGCACGAAGGATCACGCGGACGTATTTCGGGCGCTGCTGCGGCCGGGCGATCGCCTCCATCTTGTCCCTGTTCCAGAGCATTCTCCCGTTGACCTGGAAAAGCTGGCCGCGCTGGCCACCGAGGCACAGCCGCAACTGGCGCGATCGCAACAGCATTCGGACGTATGGCCAGCACTGGAGGCGGCCTTCAGTGTCTCTGAAGAGTCTGCCCCTGGTGCTACACAATCGGGCGATGGCGCACCCTTGGTCGTGTTGTGTGGATCGCTGTATCTGATTGGGCATTTCCTGAAGCGCTGTCGGCTGACAAGCACCAAGAATCTTGCGTAATCTGGTTCATTTTTGGCGCAAGTGACATAGGATGTAAGCGCATAGAGAGCAGGCGATAGACAAACTCGTATAGAGCGTCCGCTTGGTTTATCAAAACGCTAAACAAGACCGTTTCATCTGAGAGTTGCGCTATGAGTAGGATTAAACATCGGGGAACCTCCGCCGCGACGCTGGTGTTTTTGCTATCGGCCGCGATCGCACCGTCCATCGCGGGGACTGCTGCCTGGAAGACAATGGGACTAGCGCCGGCCCTGGCTCAAAGCGGCACAACCGGATTTGCGCTGCCTGCCAGCGTTCCCAGCGGCACTCGTATCAATATCAACGGCTCCCCCAGCCTCAGCGCAATTAACCAGGCGTTCAAACAGCAGTTTGAATCCCGTTATCCAGGTACTCAGGTCAACCTTTCTGCCGACGGGGCCGAGGATGCGTTGCAGGCGGTGGATGCGGGCCGGGTAGATCTAGCGGCGATCGCCCGTCCGCTGACGGATGCCGAAAAAGCGCGAGGGCTGGTGGCGGTGCCTGCGGGACGGCGCAAAATTGCCTTTATCGTCGGCAGCAACAATCCGTTTAATGGCAGCCTCAGCGATGAAGCCGTGTCCCAAATTTACTGGGGCGATGTAACGGATTGGTCTGCTTTTGGCGGTGCGCCAGGAGCGATTCGCCCCATCGACCGACCCGAAGGCAGTGACCTGCGGCGGGCGATCGCCAGCTATGACAAATATCGAAGTCGTCCCTTTGGCAGTGGCGGCAGCGTGGTGCGGCTGAATCCAGACACCACCGATGAGCTAGTGCGGCAGTTGGGCAACGACGGCATTGGCTATGCGATCGCCGATGAGGTGCTGGGTCGCTCGGACGTTCGCGCTGTGCCGATGGACGACGTGTTGCCGTCTGACCCCCGCTATCCCTTCTCGCTGCCCGTGTTTTATGTCTACAAAGGGCCCCAGCCCAATGAGGCGGCCCAGGCGTTTCTGGGCTTTGCGACCGATGCCAATGTGCAGGCTGCGGTCAGCCCCGGTGCAAGTGGCGCACCTGTTGCCCCGCCCCCGGTCGCCGTTGCGCCGGCCTCACCCGCCGCGCCCGATGCCTCGCCCGTCGCGCCCGATGCCTCCCCAGTGCCCGATGCCTCGCCTGCGGAGCCTGCCGCAACGCCCGCGCCGGGTGAGCCTGTGCCTGGGGAAACGCCTGCGGGAACGGTTTCTCCTGCGCCAGAATCTCCGGCGGAGACTGCCGATGAGCCTGCGGAAGGCGGCAGTTTCCCCTGGTTCCTGCTGCTGGCTGTGCCGGTGCTGGGCGGGCTGCTGTGGTGGCTATTCCGCAAGCCCGAAGACGAAGCCCTGCTCGATTTGCCAGGTACGAGTCGGCTAGTGCTAACACCCCGCTCCTGCCGCGATGTCTATGCCTATTGGGAATTGTCGGAGGCGGATCGCGCATTGCTAGCAGAACAAGGCGGGCGCAATCTCCAGTTGCGGCTGTATGACGTGACGGGAAAAGACGCGAGCCGCGCCGACGAGCGCAATATGCAGCAGTTTGACTGCGACGAAAATACGCAAGATTTCCACATCCCGGTTGCCGAAGAAGCCGGAGACTACGTGGCTGAAGTCGGCTACCTGTCGAATGAGCGAGAGTGGCTGCCGTTGGCACGCTCGGCGGCGGTGCATGTACCTGCCTGCGTTCCGGGTGAAACCGAGGGCGGTTGGGCAGAGTCTGGCACTGGGTCGGGTACTGAGTCGGGCATTGCGACGGGTGCAGTGCCTCCGGTCGGCGTGCCAGCCCCGACTGCGCCGCCGATTGGGGCGATCGCCCCCAGCCGCATTATTCTGGTGCCCCGCGATGAGACCGATGCCTACGTGTATTGGGAAGTCTCGGAACAGCAGAAAGCAGCGGCGCGGCAAAACGGTGGCGAGGTGATGGCGCTGCATCTCTACGACGTGACCGAGCGCGAAGCGGGGGGTGTTCTGCGCCCTGTGCGCCAGTTCCAGTGCAACGAGGCCGTACCCGATTGCCACATCCCGATTCCGCAGCCCCATCGAGATTATCTGGTGGAACTGGGTTACGTGACGCGCGATCGCCGCTGGATCAAGCTAGCCCAGTCTGAACCTGTCCGAGTTCCCCCAGCGTCGGACGTGGTCACAGCGGAACAGGTGCTTGCGGCGGAACCTGACCCGCTCAGCAACTTAAACCTGAGCGACCTGGATCTGGACGACCTGGATCTGGACTTGTAGGATAACGCTGGCCACCGCGTGGTATCCTTAAAGCTTTGAAGAAGCTACCCGGACGAGAACCCACGGCGATTGTAGTTTCACAGTATAATCGCCGATATGGGTGAAGTTTTATTGACCTTGCCCGGTGAAGTTTTCAACTCACAAGTCCTCTACTTTAGAAAGCATCGAAGACGCAATCTGAGTAGACGGATGCCCATAGATCAACGCTGGGAGTCCTGCGCGTGTTGCAACGCAAGGCGCACAGGTTCTAGCGCGGCTCGAAGGTGTCCAACTGCTGAGATCAGCACGTCAGAAAAGCATTCTAAGGCTACTTTCACGAGGTAATCCTCACAACCCAACCATGAAACAAAAGCCGTGTGCGGAGCGGGGCATCTTGTCCCAAAACCAAACCACGCGGCGACACGCACACAATCAAGTCCCACGCCAGGGGAAGGAGACTCGAAATGACCCTAGATCAATCGCGGGCGATCGCCAGCAAGCCACTTGCAACAGCAATCGTTTCTGCCAACCCAACCTGTTTGTACCCCTGGGATACGGGACACGCCGTTGCCGAAGTGCAGGAACTCCTCTGCGCTCATGGCTATCGGGTTAAGGTGGATGGGGATTTTGGCTGGCTGACGGAAGAAGCAGTTCGCGCCTTCCAGCGCCGGCAAAATCTGCGGGTAGACGGGATCGTTGATCCAACAACCCTCGCCACCCTCAAGGCCACCCTCCAGCCCGGCTGTCGCACTCTGCGCCCTGGCCATTCTGGAGCCGATGTCTACGTATTGCAGAAAGTGCTGAATCGATTGGGCAATGCTTTGACCGTGGATGGCGTGTTTGGCGAAAAAACGGCTGAGGCGGCGATCGCCTTTCAAGCCCAAAACAGCCTCACCCCCAGCGGCACTGTCTGTCCCCGAACCTGGACGGCGCTCCACAAAGCGCTCAATCCTGACCCCCAAACTGCTCAGCCTGAGCAACCCAGGGTGAAAATGCATCGTCTGCGCCGTCTGGTGCCTGCTCTTGGGCGAGTTTAGCCGGCCGTCGCCATTGTCGAGTTGAGAGGTTTAATTATTTTGGATAGCCATAGTTGAGTGGGGCGCTTAATCAAGCGCCCCATTCTTGTTTTGTAGCGACTTTGTGTAGCGACTTTTGTAGCGTGTTCTGTAGCGATTTTGTGTAGCGACACTGAATTTTTAGCAATACAGATTAGCGATATAGGTCTTGCTGCGAAACAAAACTGCGAAACAAAACACAGTTACACACAAAACATGGTTACACAAAATAATTGCTGACCCGCAGCGCACCCCGGTTGGCATCGCTCGCGTCAAACTGCATTCCCGGCATCGCCACTAGAAAATCATTGCGGGGACTGAAGCCTGCCTTTGGGTCATTAAAAGTCAGATAGCGGGTGCCTCGATAGGTAAAGAACGTCGCCTCCAGCGCCCTCAGCGCTTGTTTGCCTCGCTGCTTCTGGTTTTTGTCGGCAAAGGCGAGCCGGGTGGCATCCAGCAGCGTTTTGGCGCGAATCCTGCCTGCGTTGAAGAGCTTCCTGGGCAGATCAGGAGTGGCAAGATTATCGTCAAAATCAAACTGAATGACATCGGCCGGCCCAAAGTTCAAAATGCGATCGGGTCTGCGAACTGGAGAGGTTTGCAGGGCTGCTCTGAGCGTTGCGCCTGCGAACACATGCACATCTGCCCCCAGCCCGCCGTCGTAGGTGTCTTGCCCCAGCCCGCCGACCAGCGTATCGTCGCCGTCGCCGCCAACCAGCAGGTCGTTGCCTGCCAATCCCCAAATTCGGTTATTCGCGGCGTTGCCTGTCAGGGTGTCGTCATTTTCAGTGCCGATAAATTCGATTTGCAGGGGTGTGCCGCCGCCTGTGCCGCCGCCTGTGCCGCCACCCGTACCGCCGCCTGTGCCGCCACCCGTGCCGCCGTCCGTTCCACCACCTGTGCCGCCACCCGTGCCGCCGCCCGTTCCACCACCTGTGCCGCCGCCTGTGCCACCCGCTTGAATTGTGATAGTCGCGGCTGCAAAGGCTGCGCTGAAGGGAGTAGAGCCGCCGTTTGTGCTGGTATTAGTGCGATCGCCATTCGATTTACCATCCGTCGTATCCCACCCTCGAAAGGTGAAATTCGACGTGCCATTAAATCCAGCATTTGGCTGAAACCGCACCCGCGTCTGGGTTTGCAGCACCAGTTGATAGAAATTCACCGATGCCCGCGCCGATGTCGTGTTGTCGCCCAAAAAGATGACATTGGGTTCTTCGTAGGGATCGATTGGTTCCGTGCCGCCCGGTGGTGTAACTCCTTCAAAGGCTGTGTAGTTTCGCAGCGGTCCAGACAGAATTTGATTGCCGTCGGCAAACAGCGTGTAGCGATTGCCCAGAATCGTCAGTCGGTAGTCGGCAACCTGATTGGTGTTAAAACTGACGGACTCTGCCGCCACAAACAGGTTGTTCGGCTCCCCGCCAGGATTGGGCGTGATGCCATCGCCCTGGGCAAAGATCTTGCCCGTTGAGCTATTAATCTGCTGAAAGCCCAGTTCAATCGCCTTGGTGTTGGTCTGGGTTGTCACGAGGATGCTGAAGCCGGCCCGGTTTTCGTTGCTGCGAGCCTCTGAAACTAAGTTAATGCTGAAGGCAACTGTAAATCCCTGGTCTGCATCCAGTTCTGGAAAACGGGAGTTGACCAGATTACCGCTGGTGTTTTTGTTGCCGTATCCAGCATAGGTCAAGTTTCGGATGCCTCCAGGAAAAGCAGAGTTCCCCAGCGTATTGAGATTCACGCCTCCAGCGATCAGTGATTCGGTCATGTCTCCCAAATTGCCAAAGGCTAGCCAGGGCTGGTCGGTAGGTTTGGTGCCCAATAGTCCGCTGTAAAGGGTTTAGGCTCCCAGGATGAGGGAAGAACTCTCGGAAACGGAGCCGAAATCAATCCAGGTAGTGCCGCCGTTGAGAGAATATTGCCAGGTGCCGTTGGTATTGTCTGCGCCTGTGATGGCGATGCCCGTGGGGTCTCCGTTGGCATCGGTGATCCCGCTGCCGACGAGTTCCGACAGGCTGATGCCGAGGTTGGCGGCTGGGGAAATATCAGCGGCGATCGCCCCCAGAGTGATGGCTCCTGAGGTGTCCAGCACGGGCGCAAGATTTGCCATAGAACTTTCTTATTTCCCCTAGTTTCCGACGTACTCGAGATCAGCGGTATGAACTACTACAAAGTGTCCAGTATGGCGACTGAAAGAGTAGCCGCCATACTGGAAAAACTACGCAGAGCTTACCCAAATCTTCTTTTCAACTAAACAGCAGTCAGTAAAAATTCCTACAACTTAATTCCAGCGATGCAGATCTATGGTGCAAATTCCGCTATGCAAAATAGGACGGCACTTGCAGCACATTTGCGCTAGCGTCGCTACCCAGAACGGTTCTCAAGTTGCCCTGAAATGCCACGACCATATCGTTTTTGGCATTAAACCCGCGAGCTGTATCATTGACTGCCAGATAGGATCTCTGTCCAAATTGAAAGAACACGGCCTGTTGGGTACCGAGCGGCTGGCTGCCTCGTTTGCGCGGGCTAACATCAGCATAGGCCTGGCGAATCGCGGCTTGCAGGTTTTTCGCCTGGATGCGCCCTGCGTTGAACAACCTGCGGGGACGGGCAGGGAAGCCGGAAACCGCAATTTCTAGGCGATCGCCCTCTCGAAAATTAGCACCCACAATCGTATCCATTTGCCGCAGCGTCGAGTTCTTTAACGCTTCTGGGAGCGAGCAGCCTGCAAATCGATAGATATCTGCCCCTTCACCACCTTCAAGGGTATCTTTGCCTAGACCGCCGACCAGCGTATCATTACCCGTCCCGCCAACTAAAACATCGTTGCCATTGTCGCCGCAGAGCAGATCATTGCCCTCGCCGCCAATCAAAGTATCATTGCCGTTGCCGCCTTTCAGTCGGTCATTGCCAAATAGCCCTTCTAGCCGGTCGTCGCCATCTAAACCTTGAAGAGTATTATTCCTCTCCGTGCCAATGATCACGTTGTTTGCGGCATCGCCAGAAACCAAATCATCAATACCAACGCTGGTGTCTGTGGTGTAGCAGCCACAGCAGATGCAGTCAGTCACGGGGATACGAACGAAACCATCATCTGGAATTGTTAAGATCACCGTCGCCGCCACCGCCGCCACCGCCGCGACCACCGCCACCGCCACCACCGCCGCCGCCACCACCGCCGCCGCCAGCACCACCGCCGCCGCCAGCACCACCGCCGCCGCCAGCACCACCGCCGCCGCCAGCACCACCGCCAGCACCACCGCCCGATCCACTGCCAGAATCACCAGGCCCAGACACCGGACCACCACCAGAACCCACATCAGGATTGCTGGAACCAGGACTATCAGGATCTACAACAGGAGGGTCAACCGGGAAGACCGGGGGGTTGCCTTTGTTGTCATCTCTGTTGCCATTTTCGAGATCTACTACGTCTTCCATAAATTTATTGGTTGCTGATTATTGGTTGCTGAGGAGTTTACGCGATAGGATGCTCAGGGAAAACAGTCGCATTTTGGAGAACTTCTGTAATTACCCTGACTAATCTAATATGGCATTGCAGGTTTGAGGTTTTCACAAAGCGCTTCTCGTACTACGTGATCTTTAGAAGAAGTTATCACTGAACACTTCGGCAAATCTTTATTTGAAAATGCATAATGTGATTTGAAAATGCCTAATGTATGAGTTCTTGTTTTGCTTTGCGCTCAATAACACGCTGCATCCGGTGTTTACCGCCCTTTGCGAGGTGAGAGCTTTAGCTTTCTGACTTTTCCAAAAATCCTGTAGAAGCGGTTTAGGTGTAGTGCAGAGCGGATAACTGCTAATTCCTTAGTTTCCCGGCCGCACTGGCTCGTCAGACTGGCGCGGCGTGGGGCGATCGTCGGGGCTGGCGGGGGTTGTGATCACGCGATCGACTGCCAAGTTGAGCCGATAGCGCAGCCCCTCGCGGCCTCTAGACACCACGACAAATTCGTAATAGCCGCTCTGGGGAAGGGTTCCTGCCCAGCGGGTTGTTTCAGAGTCTTCCAGGATCGGCGGCACCTGGGCGCTGGGGGTCGGTGGGTAGATGGAAAACAGCGCCGCGCCAGAATTGGTTTCCAGGTCAAACCGGGCGGGCTGCTCGGCTTGCAGGTTGGCAATATAGACCCTGCCCTCCCCAGGTTTGAGGTTGCCGCTTACTGATTCGCCTAGCGATCCGGGTGAAAACTCAATGCGGCTGAGGGTTTTACCCGACTGCATCGCCGCCACCTGATCCGCCGCCATGCCCTGCCAGACTTGGCCGATGGGGGCGTTGATAAAATCCTGCCCACGCAGGTCGGGGAAGCGGTTGAAAAACTGTGCATCGGTCAGGTCATTGAGGGCGCGGCTGCTGACGTAGAGTTTGTTCACGGCATCTCGCCAGGCCGTGCGATCGCTCGTCGAATATTTCCCCAGTTTGCGCCGAGCCGTGCTGCTGAGTTCCTGCTCAAAGATATCCAGCCACTCAGTGGCGATCGCATCCCAGCGTTCTCGCCATTCTGCATCTGCCTCGCCTTTACCCAGGCTGCGGCCACCCAGTTCGGGATAGCGCTGGTGAAAGGTGCTATCGGTAATTTGCACCAGAAAGCCAGAGTCTACGCCCAAATCCTGCCGTCGTTGGGTGAGAGCTGCTTTGCGCTGGCGCTCCTCTGCCGAAAATTCTGGCTCTGGCGACGGGCTGACGGTTTCCACCACGTCCGGCGGCGACTCGCCCCCCGGCAGCAGCGATAGCCACACGTCGCGCGTCCCCCACACGGCCGCAGACACCCCTGCGGCGATCGCCACCGTTGCCAAAATCGGCCCCAGCCCAATGCCACCCAGGGGAGCCTTTGTTGCAGGCAAGCGGGGCGCAGGCGCAGGCACAGGAACCGCCGCCGTAGGCGCTGGGTTCGGCGGCGGCGAAACGGGCGGCTGGGGCGAAACGGCGTAGGTTGGCTGAGTCGAGGGCGGCGCGTAGGCGGCGGGTGGCAAGGTTCCTGGTGGGGGCAGCAGGCTGGGATTCGCTCCCGGCAGGGGTTGCAGGGCTTGCAGCACCTCAGCGGCGGTCTGGAAGCGATCGCGCGGCGAGTCGGCCAGCATTTTCATCAGCGTGCGGCTGAGCGTTGGACTCAGCTTGATCCCCTGCCGCCACGTACCCGCCGACAAATCGCCCAACTCCCCCGGTTCCTTGCCCGTCAGCAGCACCAGCACCGTCACCGCCAGCGCATACAAATCGCTGTGGGCATAGACCTGGCCGTGATCCATCTGCTCGTCTGGCGCATAGCCGACCTTGCCGACGCGGGTCGGCGTGGGGGCGCTGGGCGTATACTGCGAGGCGACGGACGCGGCGACCTGCTTTACGCCGCCAAAGTCGATCAGCACGGGCAGTTGATCGGCGGTTCGCAAAATCAGGTTATCCGGCGCAATGTCGCGATGCACCACGCCCAGGCTGTGGATATAGTGCAGCACGGGCAGCAGATCGCGCATCAGTTGCGTCACTTCCGCTTCCGAAAAGGTTTTTCCCTGGAGGCGGCGCTGATCTAGCAGTTGGCGATAGGTCGGCCCGTCCACATAGTCCTGCACCAAAAACAGACTGGGCTTGCCGTTGAACTGGGTGCGGCAGAGTTCCCGAAAGCGGGGAATCTGGGGGTGCTGAAGCTGATACAGCACGCCCGCTTCTCGCTGAAACAGTTCCTCTGCCTTTTGCAGGGCGTAGCTGCTCTGCACCTGGGGCGCAAACTCCTTCAGCACGCAGGATTCCCGAAAGCGGTTCTGGTCTTCTGCCAGGTACGTCCGCCCAAAGCCACCGTGCCCCAGCTCGCGCACAATCTTGTAGCGATCGCCCAATAATTCCTGCCCGCCCGCCGCAGCCGACAGTGCCTCTCCACACCGGTTGCAAAAGCGGCTGCCGGGGGTGTTGGCGTGGCCTTGGCTGCAATAGAGCGACATGGCGGAAAGGGTGGGGGGTTAGGGTTGCAAAATCCTGGAATGCTTGAGCAGTCGTTGAATTCCGAATAATTCCGATAATTCTGAACTGCAAGCTGACCTGGCTAAACCTAGCCTAGTCTAGCAAAGGGAGCCGGGAGGAACTGCAAGGGCCCCTGACCGATCGATAGGCGAATCTGCCCAGACTGATCTGCCCAAGCGAATCTGCCCAGGTAAATCGGCGGTTGCCTATTCGTGTTTTACTGGCATTTATGATTGGGTGTTTAATCCTTCTACAACCGTTTTTGCGAACGGTCTGGACGCTGGATCAACGGAATTTGGATCAACTGTGGGAACTGTTTTGCGCCTGCGATCGCCCTCTATAGCAATCAAGAAGTGGGGCAATCGAGACGTGGGGCAATCGGGATGTGGGGCAATCGGGGTGTGAGGGCGATGGGCTGAACCTATGACCAAGCTGATTATTCAAATTCCCTGCTACAATGAAGAAAAGACGCTGGGGCTCACGCTGTCGGAACTGCCGCGCCAAGTTCCGGGAGTAGACGTGGTGGAATGGCTGATTATTAACGACGGCAGCCGCGATCGCACGGTGGACGTGGCCAAAGCCTACGGGGTCGATCACATCGTCAACTTTTCGACCAATCAGGGCTTAGCCAAAGGTTTCATGGCAGGCTTAGAGGCTTGCCTCAGGGCTGGGGCCGATATTATCGTCAACACCGACGCAGACAATCAATATTGCGCCGAAGACATTCCCCGGCTGATCCAGCCAATTTTGCACAAGCAGGCGGAAATCGTCGTTGGCGAACGCCCGATCTGGGAGACAAAACACTTTTCCACCACCAAAAAGGTGCTACAAAACCTGGGTAGCTCCATCGTGCGGCTAGCTAGCAATACCGACGTGCCCGATGCGCCCAGCGGGTTCCGCGCCTTTAGCCGCGAGGCCGCCATGCAGCTTAACGTGTTCAACAACTACACCTACACGCTGGAAACCATTATCCAGGCGGGGCAAAAGGGGATGGCGATCGCCTCCGTGCCGATTCGCACCAATCCGCAAACCCGCAAGTCGCGCCTGGTTCGCAGTATTCCGTCCTACGTGTGGCGATCGGCCACCACGATTCTGCGAATCTTCATGCTCTATCGGCCGCTGCGCTTTTTCCTGATGGCGGGCACGCTGCCAATGGGGCTGGGCGCACTGCTGGGCCTGCGCTGGCTGCTGCTGTACTGGTTCGATGACCCCACCCGCGCCCGTGCGCCGAGCCTAATCTTGGCGGCGGTGCTGGTGCTGATCGGCTTCCAGCTTTGGATGTTTGGACTAGTAGCAGACTTGATGGCGGCAAATCGGCAACTGCTGGAGGAAAATCGCCTGCGGCTACGGCGCATCGAGTTGGAGCGGGAGAGACAGAAAGGGGAAAGGGCGCTGGAATGAATGATGGACTGGAATGAATGGATAGAAATGATGGAATGGGATGATTAAATTGCCGGATGCTCGGTCGCTCCAAACCGTTCCCCAATATTTCTCCAAATACTTCCCCCCAATATTTCCCCAAACCTTTCCCTCCAAATATTTCCCCAAACCTTTCCTGAAGCAATGCGTGACCTCTTTGCCCGCGAAGCGCTGGCCCAAATTCCCAAGATCCTGACGCTGGGCGATCGCAATCCCCACAGCCCTACCTACGGCTGCTTCGATCGCAACTTCTGGCATTACAAAATCATCGACTTTCCCAGCGGCATGGCGCAGGAATTTGTGCTGCCGCTGGCGTTGGCCTATGAGACGGACGCGCCAGAGAATCCTTATTACCGACAGGCGGCAATTCGTGACTGGGTGGAGGCGGGCATCCTCTACGCGGCGAAAAGCGCCCACAAAGATGGGTCGTGCGACGACTATTTCCCGTTTGAGCGGGCGGGCGGGGCGGCGGCATTTTCGCTGCTGGCGTTTGTCGAGAGCTATCGGCGGCTAGGGCTGCAAAATGACGAAATCATTCGGTTCCTGGTGCGGCGGGCCGACTGGCTGGCCCATCATCAAGAAAGCGGGCGGCTGACGAATCACCAGGCGCTGATCGTGCTGGGTCTGGAGCTATTGTCGCGGATGCTGAATACATCGCACTGGGAGGCGGCCAAGGCGCAGCGGCTAGAACAGGTGTTGTCCTGGCAGAGCGCGGAGGGATGGTTTCAGGAATATGAAGGCTGCGATCCGGGCTATCACACGCTGACGATTTCCTGTCTGGCGTGGCTATATCGGCTGATTCCCGATATTCGCCTGAAGAAGTCGCTGGAAAAAGCCGTGGGGCTGGCAGCGCATTTTATCCATCCCGACGGCTCCTTTGGCGGCGAATATACCAGCCGCAACACCTACAACTTTTTCCCCTACGGCTTTGAGCTGGTGGGGCAGTGGATGCCGGAGGCGCTCAGCATTAACGATCGCTTCTTGCGCGGGCTGGCGAACGGCAAAGCGCCCTGCTATGCCGACGACCACATCATCGGCCACCACACCTGGAACTATCTGCTGGCGTGGCAAGACTTTGTGCCGCAGCGCCCGACGGTGGACTATCGCCCCAAGGAAAGCCTGTGGCTGCCGGAGGCGAAGATTCTGGTCGATCGCCGGGGCGACACGGAGCTGTACCTGGGGCTGAACAAGGGCGGCGTGTTTAAGCTGTTTCGGGGCGATCGCCTCTTGCTCTCCGACACACAGTTCTCTCTGCAAGTACAACAGGGCCGCAAGCTGAAAAACGCCGTAGGTCACCTCGTCGGCAGCTATGATATTCACCTGGAACCCGACGACCTCACAATTCAAGGCAACCTCGGCTGGGCCAAGCAAAAGCAGATGACCCCGCTAAACCTCATGATTTTGCGCTTGGTCATGCTGACGGTGGGACGCTTTTTCCCAAATCTGATCCGCAAGCTATTGCAAAAAATGCTGATCGTCGGCAAAAAGCCCGCGCCGTTCCGCTTTTCGCGGCGGCTGCGCTGGGTAGGCGATGGCAACACGGGGCATTGGCACATCACCGACGAACTCCGCGCCGACGACTGGCAGACCGTGGTGAAGGCAGGCATCGGCGGCGACCAGACCTCGATCTACGTCGTCATGAGCCGCACGTTTCAGGCGGGGCAGCTCCAGCCTTGGCAGGATTTGACCGAGCAGGTCAGGGCATTGCGGCCGGGCGAGGCGCTGGTGGTGGAACGGGAGGTATAGCTGGTAAGTGTGTGTAAAAAAGCGCAATCGCCCCTCCCTTACACATAACTGCGCTAATTCAGCAAGGCAGAGTAGCTGATTCCCACGACGCGACCGTTTTCCAGCGAAAAGGAAAACGACTCGGATTGATCCGATCCGCTGATGTAGTAGAGCAGTGTTTCGCCATCTGACAGAGAAGGCGAGCCATAGGCATTGGTCACTGCCTCGTGCGTATCTCCTACCCGCACCCCTGCCCCCGTCGCCACGTCCCGATGGGTAGTATTCATTTGGAAAACGCCGCCATCCTGGGATAGCCCCAGCGAAAAATTGGGATATTCCAGGTAAACCAAGCTGCCGCAACATTCCGTTTCCTCAACCCTTTCAGAGAGCGGCTGACCCAACCGCTGCTTCACCTCAGCAACAGTCATGTCGAGGGAAATGCCGCCCAACACGACCATCTCTCGCGAAATCACTGGCGTGTCAGAGACAATCAAATCTGCCTCAGCCGTTTGCAGCGCATCAAGCAGGCTAGAAATGACCCCGTTCGACAAGCCTAGGAGCGTCAATTGACCTGCCTCAATTCTGGGCCCGCGACCAACGCTATCCACGACCACCCACTGACCATTTTGCTGCTTGAGCAGGTAATACTCATCGATAATGGGCAGGTCTTCATAGTCTCCCTCAGCTTTCGCCAGGGCGTAGTTTTCGACAATGGCGATCGCCCCCACCGATAGCGGCACCAACGTTCGACCCGGTGTATTGTAGTTTGCTAGAGCTTGCTGAAGCTGTTCCCTGAGCGATGGGTCATTGAGCAACGCCTGTCGCACTGCTTCTTGCTCGCTAGTGCTACTTTTAGCTGCTCTTGTAGCTGTTGCTGCTGGCGCTGCCGGAGTCTGCGAGCGGTCGGCCTTCGCTGCTGATCCTTCAGGCGATGGTTCGGTAGACGCTGCTGATGCACTGGCTGTCTGCTGAGCAGGGGCGCTGGGTGCACTGCTAGCCCCATCTTCCGACAAAGAAGCAGATGTTGTAGATGTTGGGCAACCTGCGAGCAAGAGGGCGATTCCCGCAGGGATCGCTTTGCGAATCGCCCATGTCGCTGCCATTGATAATATTTGACTTAGACAAAGCGGTGGTTTCCTAACCAATTTGCTTGAATCTAGAGGAGTCCAGGTTTTCATAGAAGTGTGCAGGAAAGGTCGTCTTTGGGGTGTTCTTTCGGGAGTCGCGTTCAGTGTGCAGGGGGTGTACGTCCTCAGAACCGTCAGACTTAGTTCAGCAGAGCGTCGTAGGTAATCATCTGAATGCGATCGCCCTCCAGCCTAAAGCAAAGGGTTGATCCTTCAAACTCGACGACGTAGCACATCCACTCTGCGGTTGGAGTTCCCGTCTGACCATAGGTTGCAACCAGCTTTTGACGAGTGTCGCCAACACGCACGCCATCAGCCGTTGCCATCTCTGAGCTGGTTATTTCGTAGGAAAACACTCCATCTTCGGTCAGCCCCAGGGAGAGGGTGGGATAGTCCAGAACTGTCAGTGTGCCGCAGCACTCTGTTTCATCCTTTAAAACTCTCATGGGTTCTCCAAGGCGCTGGCGGACTGCGGCTTCATTCATCGATAGGGCAATCCCGCCAATGGTGGCTTGCTCAAACGACAAGATGATCCCGTCTGCTTGGGCGATCGCCCCTTCGTGCAATCTTTGCGGGCTAGACACATCGGCAGTGGAGCTTGATAAGGTTGTTGCTCCCGGTTGCCGTTCAGCAACCGATTCAATCGGTGATGCCATACTCAAGCGAATCGGCAAACTACAGGCAGACAGCAACAGAAGACCTAGCGTTGAGCAGCCCAGCATTGCGGGGACGGCGATCGCCTTAGCGCAAGGTTTGACAACAGTTTTAGGTGCTTTTTCCATATTTGGGTTGGGGTAAAATTAGGTTAATCAGGGTGAAGAAGCTGACGAACAAAGACGATGGAAACAACAACTAACAAGGATCAACACATTAGTGACAAGCAGGTTTCAAGGCGTTACGCTGTACAGGAACCAGCTCAGAAATGCAGCCCTTTTCGGTAGCGAAAGACTGATACTAGTTGAGCGATCGCCAAGTTTGCAGAGTTGGTGATGGCGCTGCATCTGGATCACGGTTTCGCCATGCCCGCTCAAAGCTTTCTCGCGCTTCGGGATGCATTCCGGCAGCAATCACTCGCTGCAATATCTGGCGGCGCACCTCTTCATTGTGGGGGTCGAAGGCTGCTTCCAGGGCATAGAAGTGATACATCGCAAACTCATTGAATCTGGCGATCGCCGCTTCAGCAAACGCTCCTTCCGCCCCGCGATAGAGATAGCGCACCAGCGTATCGGCGGCTTCTGCGTATAACTGCTCCTCCTTTGCCTGCAATGCATTCAGGTTCTGCTGCACCTCTGCCAGCGAATCGCCACAAGACACCCGCGTCAGATCCATCGACACCCAGCCCACTAGCGGCTGCCGAATTTTGAGCCAACCGTTGTAAGACTGGGCCACGCGCACCGGGGTGCCATTGGGCAATTGACCAATGACTCGCCCCAGCACGCCTGAGGCAGGTGCTAACTGACGCACGTTGGTCGGCGGGTTGGAGTCTTCTATCTGCGTTGTGCAGGGCATCGGGGCATCGCCATGATCATAGGCATCATTCAGATAAATTTCAGGATCTTGAGCGCGGAGCATGTCTACCAGTTGGGTGATGATGCCCTCTGGCACTCCCCAATAGACAAGACGGGCTTTGGTGATTTCTGTACTCATGCCGAGGAAATCCGCTACGACCCAAAAGCCGTTTTGCTTGACCAGCAGCACATTGTAGTAGTCCAGTAGATCGCCCTCCCTCGTGCTGTATCTTGCGATCGCGTAGTTGTCAGCAATGGCAATTGTGCCAACTTCAATCAGAGAGAGGGGATCTGTATCACTGGATAATCGCGCTGCCCGACGCTGGAGAAACTCAACAATTGCCGGATCACTGATCACCGCTTGTCGCACTGCGTCTTGCTCACTGGTGGTGCTTTTGGCAGCATTGGGGGTTCCAGACATCTGTGAGGGATCGGTTTTAGGCAGTGACGTTTCGGCAGTGCTGTCCGTTGGCTGAGCGGAGGCATTCCTGGGTGAATCATCTAATCCGTTTCTCTCTACCGAAGCAGAGGTTGTGCTTGGGGGGCAGCCCGTGAGCAACAGGGCGATCGCCCCCGGCAGCACCATTGGCAATAGTCTGGCAGGTCTGCTTAATCGCTGCCTTGAAACTGAGCGAGTCCATGTTTTCATAACTTTTATACAAGTTCCTAGAAATGTCCTCTGCGGTTCCGTCGGGTCAATTTCAATTGATTTCAATCTAGCGAGTCTCAAGGCTTCAGCGCTTCCCAAGTTCTGAGGGTTGGCGACGAATCTGATCTGTTGAGCAATGCCTCGTTAAAGTTGGCCACGGCTTGGGGATGCATTCCTGGAGCGATGACCCGCTGAAACACCTGGCGGCGAACCTCTTCGGTGTGTTGGTTGAGGGCTATTTCCAGGGCGTAGAAATCGTTGATGGCGAACTCATTGAAATGGGCGATCGCCGCTTCCGCCGAGGTTCCCTCTGCTCCACGATAGAGATAGCGAACTAGCGTATCGGCGGCTTCTATGGCTAGTTCTTCTTCCTTCAACTGCAATTCATCGAGGTTTCGCTGCACTTCGTCCAGGGAATTCCCACAGGACACCCGCGTCAGATTCATGGACACCCAGCCCACCAGCGGCTGTCGAATTTTGAGCCAGCCGTTGAGTGGCTGCATGACTGTGAGCGCTGTCCCGTTAGGAATCTGTCCGATAACATTGCCCGCAGTGGTTGGTGTTATCCGCACATTAGTGGGAGGATTGGGGTCGTCAAGTCGGGTCACACAGGGCATATTTGACGCTCCAATGGGCACGTCGAAAATCGTATAATCTGCGCCAACTGCCCGCAGCCCGTCGAGCAACCGAGAGAACGTCTCGTTGGACACCCCCATTCTGGTGAGGCGGGCAACCCAAATCTCTGGGCCAACCCCAAGACTTTCCACCACAATCCACTGACCATTTTGCCTAATGAGCAGGTGGTAGCCATCAATGACTGGGAGGTCGCCGACTCCTCCAAAAACTTCTGCTAGGGCGTAGTTTTCGACAACTGCGATCGCCCCCACCTGCAAAGGAATTACATCTGCCGGGTCGCGCCCTGGCACTCGCTCGAATTCTTGATGGAGAACTGTATTGAGCAATAGATCATTGAGTACTGCCTGCTGAACGGCCCAATTCTCCTCAGTGCTGCTTTTGGTGGCTGCTGCTGACGACGCAAGTCGAGATCGTTCCAGATTTCCTCTTGAGCTGGCAAGTGCTGCTTTTGGTGGCTGCTGCTGACGACGCAAGGGTTCGCCCATTGCCCCCTGTTGGCACTGAGGGTTTCTCGGCACTCGTTAAATTTGTTACCGATTGCGGAGATGCTGAATTGCTAAAGGCTTTACCATTCTCGGATAATGAGTCTGGGGTTGTTGCGGTGGGGCAACCCGTGAGCAAGAGGGCGATCGCCACTGGCAGCATTGCCGAAACCTGTCTCCAGCACAACCTCCTCCACCGACCTGTTGCCGAACCGATTTGCGTTTTCATAAAACTTCCTGGAAATTCCGTGCGTTTTGGAGCGTGCGTCTCGTGACCGTAACCTAACAATCGATCCGAATCCAGCGTCACCGGATGCCTCGCGATCCCTGAAGGGACATTCCCATTCACAGTCCAGAATTCCCAAAATCGGCGCTCAAGGCAGGATAGTTTTACGCAAACTTTGCAGAAAAATAAGAAATTGACGAAATCGGGGGCGATCGCCTATCTTATCGACGCAGTCTACATCCCCCGGGCCAGCACGCTCCAGCTTCCCCTTGTGGTCAAAAATCTGCTGATTCCAATCGCGCTAGCCATTTTGCTGGCGTGGCTACTGTGGAAAATTGCCAACCTCCAACGCGCCTGCCAGCAAAGCCCTCAAGCAGCTATGGCATACGCTGATGATTATTCTTAGCTTGGTGAACTGGCTGGTCTGGCTGTTCGTATGACGGGTTCCCGGAAACGCAACAAAAACTGCTGTGCAGCATCGCCGCACAGCAGTCTTGAAAACGAAATCGAATCAGTCGTCCAAACGCAGTTAGTCAATCCCAGAGACAGCCCCTAGCGGTTGGCATAACCTGTGAAGGCTGCGTCGATGTACTGAGACTGCACCCAGCCGCCCTCGGCCAGTTCCACCCAGTTGTTTTCGCGGCGACCTGTCAGCGCAACACGCTGCCCGTCGTAGAGCGTGCTGGTAACGCGGTAGCTTCCGTCTGGGCCAGAGTGAACGTTGACCGACTGGTTTGCAGCGCGGACAATCCCTTCTGGGCGAACTTCACGAGCGCCCACATAGCGGGGGTCTTCGGCGACCGTGCGGGTCACGGTATCCCGGCCGCGGAATGCTGCCAGCAAGAGGGGGAAGCCCACGATCGGCAGCAGCAGCCACCACCAAGGGAAGTTCCGAGCAGCGCCCACAGCATCATCGAACGTCACGCCGCCATCAGCCACGCTGTAGTAGCAGGTCTGGCGAGCATCTGCGCCGTCCTTGGTCACCATCAGCACCACCTTCGCATCCTTACCAGGACGGTCAGAAGCACCCGCTTCCACCACTTCCTTCAGGGCAAAGCCATTTTGCTGAGCATTTCTAATGCAGGAATCGGTAGCCGTCTGCACCACTGCCGGATCTTGAGCAAAAGCAGGAGCCGCCAGCGTTGCACCTGTCAGCAGCACAGCCACGCCAGCCGAACGAATTGCTAAAGACGTTAAGTTCTTCATGTTCAAACCATCCTATTTAGATAAAGAGGGGCAAAAAGCTAAACGGGAATCAATATTTAGACAAAATTTGGACAAAGCGGACGAATTGGACGGATAAGATACTTCTCCAAAATCGACCAGCCAATCAGAAAACCAAGCGTTAGATAAGGACAAGTCATCAAACAAAATCGTTAAATCGAGTTCGTCAAGCAAGCAATCTAATTCAACAACTCAAGCCAACATTTGTCGTAAAGCAGATGCACCCAGGCTTGATTAAGAGCTAATTTATGAAGCAAATCTTAAGAAGCCTGAAACTCTTGGCATGTGTGGCTTTGAGGTCATGTTTGCCCAGGAAAAGCGGTTTCTCGGAAATCCTTGATTAACAAGGCTTTCAGGCTCCTTTACAAATTAGCTCTAAGGACAGGCTATCAGGTCACAACTGCAATCACAACTGCAATCACAACCGTCACCACAACTGCAAAAGCAGTGTGACCCGATAAACCACCCTGCTATTTGCTAGTCAGCGAAGAAGCCAACTCGACGACCTTGCTCAAACCAGCCAGATGCTCAGAAATCGACTTGACATCGACAGAACCCGTGCTGATGCTGCTGGCATCGTCTGCAAGCTGTTTGATAGCCTGAGCCGCCTGAGAAACCAGATCCTTGGAACCGAAGACCTTAGTTTCAATCTGCTCCTTCAGAGCGTTTCCAGCATCGTCAGCAAACGCCTTCAGGTCAGCCTGGAGCTTGCTTGCAGCAGCCTTAGACGCATCAGCCACGGTGTCAGATTCGACCTTTAGGGCATCCAGCGCAGCGACCGACTCATTCAGCTTGGCGCTAGCTTTAACAAAACTCTTGGAGAGTTTGGCTTGCTCAGCAGAACCCGCAGGCGCAGTCGCCAACTTGTCCAGAGTTAGCTTCAGGTCATCTGCCAGCTTCTGAGCTTCTTTGAGACTCTTCGGCACGAGTTTGCTGACATCCGAAGCGTAGTCATCAATAACTTCCTGGGTACTGGACAGGGTTTCGAGGAAGCTCTTGATCTGGGAGGACAGCGTTGGCTCGGCCACCTTGGCTAGCACTGGAGTTGTGAAGCCCATCGGAGCAGCGATCGCCCCATCGCCAGCTACAGCAGACAGCAGTAACAAAACTCCCGCGAGGAATCCAACAAGAACCCGATTGAAAAATGAAGTCATAAAACTACAAAATCCCTTTGAATTCGATAAAGCTGACTCAGCAGAATCTAATCACAGAACGTAGACTCGCTCTATTAAGAAATCCCAAAGAAGTTAAGGGTATTGCATTACAACTAGAGTTGAACAAGCGCTACAAAGCAGACCAAAACCTTCAAACAGTGAGAATCCTAGAAGCAAAATCCCCAGAAGTGGGAGCAATAAAACATTAGAAAATGAATGCTCTATCGATCGCGCTACTCCTGCACTACTCCACGCAACTTAACAATGACACCTCAGCAATTATTTCTACTCTTGAACAGAGTCAGCAAATCTTTAAAAAACTTGATGACCGTAGGTTAGTAGAGAGCATTCCTGAGGTCAAGTCGCCTGTGCTACAAGAAGGAAAGAGGGATAATCTACGAGTTTTTCAAGCGTCAATCTCAAATTGACCCTTTGAATTTACTGAGGTTTTTCGATTTAGATGTATCCGATTTTTATCAACACTACGGAATCCTGAACTACTTGTTTGAAGATTTCAGGACTTACGCACTTGCGATAAGTCTTCTGGGTTTTGGACGATTTCTCGTGGGCGCAGCCCGCGAGAAATCGTCCAACTGCGTAAGTCCTAGATCTGAAGAATAGATGTGAAGTTTGAAGGGCGCATTTCATCCTTTTCTAGACAAATTTTTTAGACAAACAATGCTTTGAATCCAATCAAAGCCCCGCTTTGGACTTCATGCGAACACAAGATGCTAACAGGTGTAGTTAAACCATGCAAACTTACCTGCTGCTTAGTCTCGTTGTCAGTCCGTTTGTTATTCGGATCTGTGCTTGCTTTTGTGATCAGCACATCGTGGGTATCGATCGTGATGGTTTTGCTGGGCGAAGATGCTTGGGCGCAAGTCAGACCGTGGGTTGAGCCATGAGGCTTATCTTATCCTCTAGAACCGTTCTAGGGTGGGAAATGCGCTAGGGGCGATCGCCCTTGCGGCTTCTCCACAGGTCTTGGGCGTAGGAAAGATCTTGCCCGGATTCGCCAGCCCTTTGGGGTTAAATACCTGGCGGACATATTGCATCGTCTCCAGATCCGCAGCGGAGAACATTTCGGGCATGTAGCAGCGCTTGTCTGCGCCAATCCCGTGTTCTCCCGAAATGCTCCCGCCTACTTTCACGCAGAGCTTCAAGATGTCGCCGCCCAGATCTTCAACTTTCTCCAGTTCTCCCGGAATCGCGTTGTTATAGAGAATCAGTGGGTGCAGGTTGCCGTCACCCGCATGAAACACGTTCGCCACGCGATAGCCGTGCTTCTGGCTCAGGGCCTCAATTTCTTGCAGCACGTATTGCAACTTCGTCCGGGGAATCACGCCATCTTGCACGTAGTAATCGGGGCTAATCCGGCCCATTGCAGCAAAGGCGGCCTTGCGTCCCTTCCACAGCGTCAGTCGCTCCTGCGGATCGCTGGCGGCAGTGATGTTCCGCGCCCCGTTTTGGCGACAGAGGGCTTCGACGCGCTGCGTGTTGGTGTCCACTTCTACTTCGGAGCCGTCTAGCTCAATCAGCAAAATCGCCTCAGCATCGCGGGGGTAGCAGTTCGTGCCGACGACATCTTCCACCGCGTTGATGCTGAAGTTGTCCATCATTTCCATGCCGCCGGGGATAATGCCCGCGCTGATAATGTCTGACACAGTTTGTCCCGCTGCTTCCACGCTGGAAAAGTCCGCCAGCAGCACGCGGATAGTTTCCGGCGCTTTTAGAATCCGCAGCGTAATTTCTGTGGCGATGCCCAGCGTCCCTTCGGAGCCGACAAAGATTCCAGTCAGGTCGTATCCGGGCATTTCGGGAATCTTACTGCCCAAATCGACGATCTCGCCCGTCGCCGTTACCACCTTCAGCCCCAGGACGTGGTTCACCGTTACGCCGTACTTCAGGCAGTGAACCCCGCCAGAGTTTTCCGCAACGTTGCCGCCGATGGAGCAGATGATCTGGCTGGAGGGATCGGGTGCATAGTAAAAACCTGCGCCGCTGACGGCTTGCGTCACCCAGTTGTTGATCACACCGGGCTGCACGACAACGCGCTGATTTTCCAGATCAATGTCCAAGATCTGGTTCATGCGGGCGGTGACGATCAGCACACAGTCTTCGACGGGCAGCGCCCCGCCAGAGAGTCCTGTACCTGCTCCCCTGGCGACAAAGGGAACCTGGTGGCGATCGCACACTCGAATCACCTGCGCCACTTGCTCTGTGGTGCGCGGCAGCACCACCACCGCCGGCCGCTGCTTGTAGCTGGTCAGCCCGTCGCACTCGTAGACCAGCAGCTCTTCCTTGCGCCGAATCACGCCGGACTCGCCCAAAATCGCGTCAAATTCTTGCAAAATCGGGGTCCAGTCGCGTTGGGAAGACGTTTCGAGTGTCAGCATGGCCAGAGGTTCAGAGTGGTAGGAGAAGGAGTTAGAAATTGAAGATTGACTGAAGATTGACTGTAGAAAGGGATTAACCGAGATGCGAATGAATAATTTGCCCTAACCTTATCATCAGGCGTTTTGCTGAAAGATGCTAGGTGTTGCCAAGGATGCAGATTCCCCTACATTTTTCCTATCTAGCCTATCCAGGAGGGACTCGAAATCCATCCAACTCTTCCGTCCCTTGGCGTAACGATCCCCCTAAATCCCCCTTATCAAGGGGGACTGTCCAGACCCTAATCCCGAAGCCTAACTCCTGCCCCCGCAACCCGACTCCTGCAACCCGACCCTTTATGAAAACCATCGCCGAAATCAATGACAAGATTCAGCAGCAAACAGCCGTAGTGTGGACGGTGGAGGAGCTAAAGGCGCAGGTGGCGGAGTTGGGTGTAGCCCAAGTGGCAAAGACGGTGGACGTGGTGACGACGGGCACGTTTGAGCCTGCGGAATCGTCGGGGGCGGTGCTGAACCTGGGGCATACTGATCCGCCGATTAAAATTCGCCAGTGCTGGCTGGATGGCGTGATGGCCTATTCGGGCTTTGGGGCGGTGGACTTGTATCTAGGCGCGAGTCAGATGGCGGAGATGGGCGGCGCGTGGGATACACCTGATCCGGAGGAACTGCGCGAGGGCAAAGGGCGCAATGTACCGCGAGAGCGGGGCGGTGGCCACGTCATCGCCGACCTGATCGCCGGAAAGCCTGTAAAGCTGCGGGCGATTGGCCAAGTGACGGACTGCTACCCCCGTGCGTCGGTGGAGACAACGATTACCCGCGACACGATTAACCAGTTCTACTTGTTTAACCCGCGTAATTTATACCAGAACTTCATCGTGGGCGTGAACGGGGGCGATCGCCCGCTCTATACCTACCTAGGCCCGCTCCAGCCACGCCTAGGCAATGCGGTCTATGCCAATCCGGGAGCGCTGTCGCCCCTGCTGAATGACCCAGATTTGAACCTGGTGGGCATTGGCACGCGGATTTTTCTGGGCGGCGGCGTGGGCTATGTAGCCTGGGAGGGAACGCAGCATTTTCCGCTGCAAAAGCGGCTGCCCAACCATACACCCATCGGCCCGGCGGCGACGCTGGCACTGATTGGCGATGCCAAGCAAATGAGCGATCGCTGGGTCAAGGGCTGCTATTTCAGGGGCTACGGCCCGTCGCTGATGATTGGCATTGGCGTGCCGCTGCCCGTCCTCAACGAGGCAGTGGTAGAACGCTGCGCCGTCCAGGATGCAGATCTGGTGGCTCCAGTGGTAGATTTTTCGATTCCCCGGCGGGTGCGCCCCACCTTCGGGCTGGTCAGCTATGCCCAGCTAAAATCAGGCCGCATTACCATCGACGGCCGCAGTGTCCGATCTGCGCCGCTGTCCAGCATTTTTCTGGCACGGCAGATAGCTCAGGAATTGAAGCAGTGGATCGAGGCGGGCGAGTTTACCCTGACGGAACCTATAGCCCCGATTCCGGGCGATCGCACATTTCTGGCACAAGATCGACTGGGGTCGCAAATCAGCCTGGAGTAGTGATCGCCCCAGGAACCAAACCTGCACTAAGAATCTTTCTGGCGCTTCACGGGCTTAGATATGCCCTCGCGTCGCACAGGAGCCGGAGTCGATCCGCCCTCGCCAGCGCGAACGGGACGAGACGGCGCACCGCCCCGATCAGGGAAGCGCTTCTTGCGAGCGAAGTTGCTGCGTGGGCCGCCACCCTTAGACTTGCGCTTCTTGGGTGGCACCAGACCAATCAACGTTCCGCCCTGCAACATCAGGTCGTTTCCCTTGCGCTGTACATGCAAATCCCAGAAATAGCCTACGGTTTTACCTTCCAGGGTTCCATGCAGGATGATTTTGAACATCCGCTCCTTGTCTTCACCAGGTTTGTCGGTTTTTTTGGGAGCCTGCTGCACGCGCACGACAACGCGATTCTCTTCGGGAGAAGCCGACAGCACCTCACCGCGCACCGAGAAGTAGCCGTCGGTGAGTCCATCAGGCATTGCGGACTCTGGCACTGTTTCAGATTCAGATGAAGCTTCACCCGTTTTTGGCTCATCTGCCTCTTTGGGTTTGGTTAAACTTTCAGGTTCCCAGACTCCCACAATCTGGGCGTGCAGATCGGCCACCTTTTCGCGGGTGCGGGGATACACCACCCACAGGTGAGCCTGGGTCAGGTCAAGATGCTTTTTCACCAAGCTCATGACTCGACCCAGCAGCACTGCATCGATCACGGTGCCGTCTTCTGTGGTCAGCGTGCCACGGGTAAACTGCTCCTCAGAGGGGGCATAAACGCCGCGCACCAGCCCAATTGCGCGATACTGCATGGGTTCGCTGGCGGGCGGAATGGGGTGATTTCGCGGGGTGTTCTTTTCAGCTACGCCTGCGTCAATAGTTCCAGAGGCTGCCTCAGCGTTCCCTTGAGTTCCCACCTCCGCCACGGGTTCAGTCGTCGCTGGGGACTCAGCTACTGTGCTGTCTAGTTTGTCTGGCGTTGCTGTGGGTTCTGCGACCGAAGGCTTGATGCTCTGAGGCTTGGGGTCTTCTTCGGGCTTGGCGGCGGCCGGGCGAACAGGCGGCTTGGGCGGCTTGGGCGGTGTCAGCGGCTTCACAGTAGCCGTCTTGTCATCCTCCGATAGACTTTCTGAGGCATACGGCTGGTGGGCATGAGCGTCAGCACCGTTGGGCGTGGGCAAATCGGATGGCACGGTCGGGGCATCGCTGGACAAAGCGGGGGCGGAAATCTGATCCATATCGGTCGGTACTGGTGAGGATAGCTCAGGTGCAGATGATGCCTGAGACGGTTCATTGGGGGACGACGATGACCCAGAAGACTTGGACGACTGAGCGCGAGACGAACTCATGCAACCTCCTTATTGCGGGAACCCATCCACCCGCAAACGCTGACAGGTAAATGCCAGTGAAACAACAAGCGAACCACTTGGAAATAAACACTAGGTTAACATCCAGGTTGATGCTGGCTGCCAGTCTTGATTAAGGCATTTTATCGATCGAGCGGTTTCTGGGCCAAGCGACCAAGGGTGAGTAGGGTGCGTCCCGACAGACAGGCAAGGCGTAAACCCAGATAGAGCAGGGTCTGCCCCTGACAAAGCGCGGGGCATAATTATTCCCTGCTGATTTATACAGAGGCGATCGCCCCGCGTCAGGGATTTCGGCTGATGTTTTCGATGTTGGATCATAATGGAATGGCATTTGACAAATGACGAATTTCTATTTGAGTTTGGGGTTTGGCCGTGTTTGACAAGCGCAATCGTTGGATTGTTAACGGGGTGATGGCGATCGCCGCCTTCGCTTTCTTGGCCCTGCTGTTTCTGCCGTTTATGACGGCGCTGCGGTCAGGAGTGGCCAGTTCGGGTGCGTCGCCCAGCGCAACACCCGGCGCGTCTCCTGCGTCGCAACAGGCGGAACTGGCAGATCAGGCGCGGGGCTATGAGCTGGTGCTGCAACGAGAACCCGACAATCAAACCGCGCTGCGGGGGCTGCTGGAAACCCGCATTCGCCAGGGCGACGTGCAGGGCGCAATCGAGCCATTGGAAAAGCTGGCCAAGCTCAACCCCGACCAGAGCGACTACACTGTGCTGCTGGCCCAGGCAAAACAGCGCGTGGGCGATCGCGAAGGAGCCGCCCAGGCCTACCGCAGCATTTTGGAAACCCAGCCGGGGAATATCAACGCGCTGCAAGGGTTTGTGGACCTGATGCTAGAGCAGCAGCGCCCCGAAGCGGCCGTCAGCCTGCTGCAAGACACGCTCCGCACCGCCGATGAGCGAAATCGAGTGGCTCCGGGCAGTGTCGATGTGGTTTCGGTGCAACTGCTGCTGGGACGGGTCTACGCGCAGCAGGGCAGGACGCAAGAGGCGATCGCCCTCTATGACCAGTCCATCGAGCAAAACGCCCTCGATTTTCGCCCAGTGCTGGGCAAGGCGCTCGTTCTGCAAGCCGCCGGACGCACCGAAGAATCCAAGCCGCTATTCGACAGCGCCGCTGCCCTAGCTCCAGCCCAATATAAAGATCAGATCAATCAGCTAGCCAGCGGCGGACAGGGGCAAACCGCTGCATCGCCCTTGGAATCGTCTCCATCGGACGCACCCACAGGCACAACGCCCCTGCCCAGCCCAACGGCTCTCCCGGCAGGCAGTCCTGCGGCCGAGAGCAGCCCTTCTTCGCCATCCCGCGTCACGGGCAATCCTTAAACGGTTCGTAATTTGACACATCCAACCTTAAACCTGCAACCAGCACCCCCTCAGCCACCCATGAACTTTTGCAGCGATAACGTGACCGGAGCGTCGCCCGAAATTCTGTCTGCGCTGATTGCTGCCAATGGCGGAGCCGCGATGCCCTATGGCGCTGACGACATTACGCAGCGGCTCCAGCAGCGGTTTTGTGACCTGTTTGAAACCAACCTGTCGATGTTCCCAGTTGCCACGGGGTCTGCGGCAAACGCGCTGGCTCTGTCGGTCGTTGCGCCGCCCTACGGCGCGATCTACTGCCACGCCGAAGCCCACATCAACGTGGACGAATGCGGCGCACCGGAGTTGTTTACTGGCGGTGCAAAGCTGGTGACGCTTCCAGGGGAAAACGGCAAAATCACGGCGGAGGCGCTGGCCCACGCGCTGGCCCATGCCGGAATTGGGTTTGTGCATCATGTCCAGCCTGCCGCCGTCAGCATTACCCAGGCAACCGAAGCGGGCACAGTGTATACGCTGGAAGAAATTCGGGCGATCGCCCAGGTCGCGCACCAATACCATCTGCCGCTGCACCTGGATGGGGCGCGGTTTGCCAATGCCCTAGTTAGCCTGGGCTGCACGCCTGCCGAGATGACCTGGCAAGCAGGCGTAGACATGCTCTCCTTTGGGGCAACAAAAAATGGGGCGATCGCCGCCGAGGCCGTCCTCTTTTTTAATCCGGAGCAAGCAGCCGGATTTGAATATCGCCGCAAGCGGGGCGGCCACCTGTTTTCCAAGATGCGCTTTCTCTCCGCCCAACTGGAAGCCTACCTGACAGACGACCTCTGGCTGCGAAACGCCGCCCACGCCAACTGCCTGGCCCAGCGCCTCGCCGCTGGACTGCGGAAAATTCCCGGCGTGACCCTCGCCTATCCCGTCGAAGCCAACGAGCTATTTGTCCGCTTTCCCGACCCCATCCTGAAAGGACTCCAGGCAGACGGCTTTCAGTTCTATGCCTGGGAGTCGGACGGTCGCTCGATGGTGCGCCTAGTAACAGCGTTTAACACGGCCGAAGCAGACGTAGACGCATTCCTCAGCGCCGCCCAGCGCCACAGCCGACCGATCGTAGACGAGGCGGTAGACGAGGCAATCGCCTCTTGACCCTGGGAACTCTTACCAAAAAGCTGGGATTTATGACCTGCGTATTTGTGCGGCGATTTTGGTGGCGATCGCCCTCAAAAAAAACACACGGGCATTGTTCCGTAAGATCCGAACTCTAGGGCGATCGCCCCGGTATTTTCCTAGAAACCACCGCCATTTCGGGCAATCTGTGCCAGGTCATCTAGTTATTTTCAGCACAGAGATCCGGATATGCTTGATACAGCCTTGATAAAGTGAGCGAGCAAGTTGAAGTTTCAAGCTCCAACTTGCCAATCGTATCCGTAGAGTTGAGCATGGCTGTCTCAATAAACCTGTTCAGTGTGAATCTGTTGAACGATTCGGCGTTTCGTAAAGCCCTGAACTTTGCGATCTACCCGTCAAAATCTGGTTCCGTCGCAATTTGGGTTCCGTCGCAATTTGATTGAGTGAAACACGCATCTCGCATTTTCTTTCGTGAAAGAACTGTAAGTTCTCCGTGAATTTCAGGCTGTAGCGTTGTCATCTCTTGCTATCGAAGGCAAAATCTAGTGTAGGTTGCTACATCGAGTGTTACAAGCACTGAGGCTAAAGGCGCTCAGTACCTAGACAGGGTTCTCCTCAGAAGCGTTTCTCGTGAAAGCCCGTCTGCCTCGATCTACCGAGTGGTGCTCTGCCAAGTCTGTTCCGACAAAACCACTTAGATAGATCATTCATTCAACTTATGAAACTAGCCTCAACGTTTGCTCTAACGGCGATCGCCGCTGCGGTTTCCGTCCTGTCTGCTCTGCCCGCCGAAGCGCTAAGCATGTTCCGGGACACTGGTCCCAAGTTCAGCCAGGGTCTACCCCCAACGGGCGTGATTGACTTCGAGACACCTGCTCCTGGCTTCTACAATACGTTTAACGAAGACTATGGCGATATCATTGCCACAGGTAATAGGCTGCGGATTCTGCCTGCAAGCTCTGCGGTCGATAACTACCTGCGTCTGAGAAATTTAAGCGGCAGCAACGTCACGTTCACCAGCGACTACAAAACCTGGGACTCTTTCGGGTTTTTATTTAGAGGTAGGAGCGGTCCTAGTGCAGACATGAACATCGTTTTTAATCTGGTCGGCGGTGGCACCTTTTCCACTACCCTTTCCTATTTGCTTGGCCTATCGGATCCTGGTAACTACTTCAGCTTTGTGGCTGGTGTCGGTGACCCCACCATCGAATCTGTCACCTTTACTCGAACTAACGGCTGGATTAATATCGACAACGTAGCTTACCGAGTTGTGCCCACGCCAGCGCTGCTGCCTGGCATTATTGGTATGGGCATTGCGGCAATCAAGAAGCGCCGTGACGGAGCGCTAGAAGAAACTGAGGCCGATGCCGAGGCCTAGAAGGGTTCGCTGGAGGGCGCTCAGGGCTGCTTTGCACTGAGTGCCCACTTAGATGAAACATCCAGACAGGTTTCTTGAGCCTGCTCGTTCTTAGTCTGGCCTGCGTTAGATGCCGTTGGGATCTAACTAGGCCTTTTTCGCGTCGTTGTTGTTATAACCAGGCTGCTGGGTTGTCGCAAACAGGTTGCTTGCAGGCAGGTTGGAACTGGCTCCTCGTTAGCCTGCTGCTGGCTGAATCTGCCAGTGGTCGAGCGCAAGGCGATCGCCAATTGCGAGTGTCCTTCGAGCGCTGATGGATTGAGTCGCTGGAGCATCGGCTCGTCCAGTGCTGAGCCAAACCCCAAAGCCCATCCACCCATCCGGGCTTCCTTTAGCCAGCTCGGTGCAGCGACGCGGGCACGCTCAGGTGACAGGTTCGCAGCGGTGGGAAGATCGTCTCTCCATTTACTTCTACGCCGACGGCTCCATCTACGCCCAGCGCCAAGGCGACCAGTTCGTGCTTGACTCGGGGGCTGGAAAAGCGACCTGTCAGCAAGACGATCGCCCCCCGCTGGCTGACGCGCAGCCCCAGCAGATCAGTCTCGCGGCAGTGCTGACGAAAACAGTGTTCGACCCGCTTTGAAAGGCCGTCGTAGTCAAATTCGCCGCATAACCCAACCCGCTCTGGCGGAATGCGTCGGAAGAGCGGCAGAACGGGAGAAAAAACTGACAGAGCGCCAGAGCTGTCGCTACTCTGGTTCTCTTCTGGCTCTGAAAGAAATTGCCGTAAGCTCATCTTGAAGGATGTCACCTTAGGGTTTATCAAAGCCAAGACATCAACAAACGGGGAAGACACGAGATCGAGAAGACACAAAACAAGCGTGATCCTGAACCTGCAATCCGGAGGGCGATCGCCCAAGTCGTCATGCCCTAAAGCCGCCCCATCATAGGGGAAACCCAACTGAGAAAAAGGCAGCGGGGAACACGTTCGGGCGGCGGCCCATCTTGCTCCTTAGCCATAAGTCCTATGCAGCCATATTGCAGTCATATGCAAACAGATAAGGTGTAAACGGACGCTCCAACGGACGCTCCGGGCAGTGCAGGGATTGCACTTTCAAAAGCCGCTATACGGACACAACATCCCAGTCGCTTTTAGAAACCGGAAGAGTCTGGCAAGAAAAGCTATTTCTTGATAAAAACTTTTCGCAGACTTTTGCGTTTTCCGTATTTCAACTGAGTGTGTCGCACAACGTATACACAAACATACCGTATAGTCCGCAGAAGATCAACCGATTTATGTAACAATCATCACTTTAACTGATCTGCTTGCGGATCTTCGCGCATCAACTCCGTAAAATTCCGTATGCCTCCAATGAGGATAGGCTAAATCTTCATGGTGTCACTTACAGTCGGGCACGACTTAGGATTCACCCAGGAAGTTCCCGACGGGCAGCCCCACAGAATTGAGCCTGACTTTCTGAGGTCAAATCCTCCAGTGTCCTGCTGCCGAAGCTAGATCACCTGAAATTACCCTCAGAACTTACGCACTTGCGATTAAGTTTTCTGGGTTTTGGACGATTTCTCGAGGGCGCAGCCCGCGAGAAATCGTCCAACTGCGTAAGTCCTAACCCTCTTCCAATTGGATTACGTAAGATTACGGCGGGTCGAACGACAACAAGCGACTGACCGACTCATCGGTGTTTTTAGCTACAGGTCGATTGGGCGAAATTTCGGATGGTGAAGACGAGGATTGTGCTGCGTTTAGAGCAGCAGCAGAGTTGGTCGCTGGGCTGGTTAATGCGACTTTCGGAGGATTGAGAGCAATCGCCCGCTGCACGGCCACCATTCGGCGGGCCTGGTCGCGGGTGATACTTTCGGTCGTGTTGCCCAGCCCTGGTGCATTCCAGCGCTGCGTGTCGGGGTCGAGAAAGGCGCGGGTGCGGGCCCACAGAATCGCCTCTTCGCCCGTGATTCCCTGCTGGCGGGCTTCCAGCAGGCGATCGAGATAGCCGCCCCGACTCAACGCCGCACGGGGCGATTGATTCGCCAGATCAATGCCGTTTAGCTGTTCTGCCAGACTTAGCTCTAGTCCTAGGTTGGCGGCGGTTTGCTGGAGCTGCTGCGCTTGCCGCTGGAGCCGCTGGATTTGCTTGCGGTCGGCTTCGGCGGGCGAGGCTGCGCCGTGCTGATAGGAGAATGTGCCCAGGTTCCATACGCCATTGCCCGGATCGGTATGCCCCTGGTAGGCGGCTGTGTAGTCGCCGCGTGGGGTGCGCGTGCCCTCGGCGCTGCCTACGGCGATCGCCACCAGCGAGTCTACCCCGCCTGCAAACGCCGCCTGAAGCATGGCGGGCAGCGCTGCGAGAACTGGACTTTCTGAGGAGACCGACGCTACAACAGGAGCGATCGCCGCCGGAACCAACTCTAGATCAAAACTCAGCGCCGGGTCTTTGGCAGCGGAGGGCGACCCCGCCAGCGCTATAGAAGCAGGGGCTTCAGAGTGGGAACCAGGGGGCGAGTCTTGGGACGGGGGAGCCTGGCCTAACGATGACACCACAGAGGGTGGCGCAGATTGTGTCTGAACTTGTACATTTCCTTGATTGGGCTGGGCCGGGCTGGGCGGTGGGGGCGGCAATTTTAGCTGAGCCGCAGTTCGCCCCTTTCCCAATGGCGGCTCGGTGGCCTGAGGAGGCACAGGCAGCGGCGCGATTGGCGGCGGGTCGGCAACGGGGTGTTCCTCATTAGAGGGGGCGATGTCGCTTTGCAAGGCTGAAGCCAACGCTACAGTCGTAGCGTCTTGTGAGCCAGTGGCCAGCGGACTGGTGGCGGGCAAATTAGCAGCAGCAGGAAACTCCAGCGACACCCGATCGGGAGAAAGGGCGATCGCCGTCTGGTTTACAACTGACCCCGCCAGCACTAGCGCCATCGACCCCGCCAGCAGACCCCTGAACCCACTCCACCGGGAAGCCGACGACTTTAGAACCAGCGTCAGCGATGGGGCGGGCGAGTGGTCAGCCCCCTCCAGCGGATAGCCGCCGACGATATAGCCCAGGATTGCCAGTTCTGCCATGTTGGGGGTTGGTCTGTCGGGGAAGAGTATAGGGGAGGAGCGGGGAGTCAGGGCGATCGCAGCAATCGGGTCAGCAGTGCGGACGACGGTTCCACCAGGGCCCAGCGGCCATCAGTCTGTTTTCGCAGCGTGGCGAAATGCAGCACCTCGCCACGCCCCAGCGCTTGCCCTTCTTGCACGCTGCCCAGACTAGGCCGCCGCAGCCCACACAGCCGCAGCAGATAGGCAGGCACTTCAGGACTGGAAAACACAACGCAATTCCCAGCGGTTGGCTGCATCTGTCCGTCAAATGGGGCATAGACCCGCTGACCTGCCAAGTCAATGGAAATATCGCCCAGCCCCGCCAACACGCGATGACCCGCGATCGCACTTCCCGGTTGAATTTGCCAGGTCTGATGGATGGGCACACTGCGAGCGGTTGGCGGTTCCTGGGCTATGCCGCAAGCTGTCAGGGGAATCAGCAGGGCGATTCGCAAAGCGTTCGCGCAAGCGGTGTAGCACACTTTCCCTACGGAAATCGCCCCCCACATGGGCCGCCGATTCCGATACGCGCCTAATGGGCGCTTACTTCTTAAATACAAAGTCATAGCCCGCATACTCATTGCCCTCGTACAGCACCACAAACCAGGTCTGCGGGTCAAACGCCAGGGGGTAGGCTTCCCGGTCGGCGGGCACTCCGGCGCGAATCTCGACCTGCGGCAGCCGACAGTAGGGTTCGCTGATCACTGCTTTCACCTGCTCCCGGCTGCTGCGCTCAGGAATGCTGAGCAGTTGTGAAAGCTTGTCGCGGTGCAGCACCGACTGCGACTGCACCACCTCCAAACACTTGTTGCTAACAGGCTTGGGACGGCGATCGCCCAAATCCGTCATCAGCATCGCCAGCATCAGCAGCGACCCACCCATGACCAAATAGGACGCGGGATTTTTGCGTTCGGGTTTACGGCGCTTCATCATTTCCTCCTTCGCCAACTAGCACGAAGCAAGACAGCACAATTAATAGCCAGGCCGCTCCAAGAAGTACACTCATAGGAATTAAGGGGGGTAGGGGGTTAACTTAGAGCCAGAGTCCGGTCAGGAAGAGTCCAGCAGCAATCAGACAGAGGCGATAGCCCAATAGCAGCGACAGACGAGGAACTCGGAACGACAGGGCCGTTGCCACGATTGCAGGGGTGAGCAGGGCGATCGCCACAGGAACCCAAAGCTGCGGCAGCGCCAGTAGAATTTGGTGCGTCGCCACCCGAAACAGCACACCACCCGCCAGCCAACCCCCCGCTTCGGCACAGAACGACAGCGGCTCGCTCGGCGGTTGCAGCCATTTCGCCAGCCTTCGCCCCCAAGCTGGATAGCCAGCCGACGATTGGGGGCGATTCCGTCTAGTCCGTCTGACAGATCGCCCTTTAGAAAGAGCCGGGTCAGCCGACGCTGAAGAACGCGGAGTAGCTGGGGAAGCCGCTGGGGATGAACCGTTTGCTTCGGGCGGAGCGGGGGCAAGCTGAATTTGCATAGGACGGATTTGCATGGGGCACGTTAGCGCAAGGGAAAGCTTGGGAAGCCCGAA
This sequence comes from Thermoleptolyngbya sichuanensis A183, assembly GCF_013177315.1. NCBI lineage: Bacteria > Bacillati > Cyanobacteriota > Cyanophyceae > Oculatellales > Oculatellaceae > Thermoleptolyngbya > Thermoleptolyngbya sichuanensis. The sequence continues at coordinate 1,538,631 of NZ_CP053661.1, forward strand.
GCCCGGTTTATCCGACAATTAGCAATTAGAAGAGTCGCAGGCGATTCGGGAATTCAGAACACCAACTTCAGGTCGGGCTTGGAACGAAGCAGGTTTACAGCGGGTTTAAAGCAGTGCAGTTAAAAACAGGCAGTGCAAGATCGTGCAATGCAATAAGGGGTGGGCAGTAAACGGTGGGCAATCAGCAGTGGGCAATCAGCAGTGGGATAAGCGAAAGTGGCGATCGCACTAGCGTTGCGGAGCAACCTCGCCCCCAAAAAAACTGCGTTCCTTTAGTTTAGTACAATTGTACTTAAAACGTAAATGATCTAACGCCCTGGCTTTTGTGCGCTTTTTCTGGAGGTCAGTGTCTGGCTCGTATTCCCATTCTCTGAACGATTTCCGCCGCTTTTTCCCACGCCATCTCGCCTATCTCGTGCGCCCAGCGACGCAGCAACGTTATGATTCCTTCTGTATCACGCACTTGCTGGGCCGTCCCCCGATCCTCAAACCCATGGCCTCTCCCTTGTCTCCCGAACACGCTTCGGCTGCCCGCTCAGTCCGCACCAGGGTATGGCTTTCACGGCTCGCACCCTACCTGTTTCTGGCTCCGGCACTGCTGGTCTTGGGGCTGACGATTTTTTACCCCGCGCTCAACGCCTTCTACCTCAGCTTCACCCAGTTTGAATTTGACATCACCCAGCCCCCCGCCTGGGTCGGCACTGCAAATTTCCAGCGCCTCGTCCGCGACCCCATCTTCTGGCAAACGTTGCGAAACACGCTGCTTTACTTGATTTGCGTTGTTCCTATCTTGGTGACGCTGCCGCTGGGCCTGGCCATCTTGGTAAATCGGGCATTACCGGGAATTGGCGGGTTTCGGGCAGCGTTTTATACGCCTGTGGTGATTTCGATGGTGGTAGCGGGGATCGCCTGGCGCTGGCTCTATGCCGAAACGGGGCTGCTGAACCAACTGCTGCGCTGGCTGGGGCTATCGGAGGCGGGTGTGCCCTGGCTGACCAGCCCACAACTTGCCCTGTTTAGCGTCATGGCGGTGACGATTTGGAAAGGGCTGGGCTATTACATGGTGATTTACCTGGCAGGGCTACAGGCAATCCCAGCAGATTTATACGAAGCGGGGGCGATCGATGGCTCCACGGGCTGGAAAAAACATTGGGACATTACAGTGCCGCTGATGCAGCCCTATCTGCTGCTGGTGGCGGTGATTTCTGCCATTTCGGCAACGAAGGTGTTTGAGGAAGTGTTTGTGATGACGCAGGGCGGCCCGCGCAACAGTTCCAAAACAATGGTTTACTACGTGTACGAGCGGGCGTTTCAGGATTTGGAATTGAGCTACGCTTGTACGATAGGGCTGGTGTTGTTTCTGATTATTTTGGGTTTGTCGGTGCTGCGGCTGATGCTGCGTTCGGAATCGCCAGATTTGCCAGGTTGACGCATGATTTCTGACGATTTCTAACAAAACCTCGGCAAAACCCTTGCAAAACTTTAGATAAAACTTTCCGGTTAGCTTCTAGAAAGCTTCGCCGTATAATGTCTGGGCATCTATCATTTGCATGAACTGAACATTTGCATGAACCGAATTTTTAGCCGAATTGTTCTAAGAGGATGTTTGAAAAGTCCTACTGTTTGTAGCAAAGCGTGCAAGATTCCCCTAAATCCCCCTTAAAAAGGGGGACTTTAAGGCGGTTTCCCCCCTTTTTAAGGGGGGCTAGGGGGGATCTCTGAGTGCTTAACATTACAGGCGATACCTTTTCAAACACCCTCTAAGTGCATTCCTGAGTGCATCCCACTAAGTAACCCGACTGACACTAACCCGACTGAACTCGTCTTAATAAGCTGCTCGGTTACATTCGATCCTTGTTGTGCTGACTTGATTGTTTCGCTGATTTGATCAGATTTGCGTCCTGCCTGCGTCGTCACCGTTGCCATCAATCCTTAAAATCTGACTACACAATCCTGTGATAGCGGTTTATCCTGGTAGCTTTGATCCTATTACCCTGGGGCATCTCGATATCATCGAGCGTGGCAGTCGGCTATTTGGTCGGCTGATTGTCGTTGTCATGCGGAATCCCAGCAAAACGCCGCTGTTTCCGGTTGATCAGCGGGTAGCACAGATTCAGCAGGCGACTCAGCACTTGCCGAATGTCGAAGTTGACACATTTGATGGATTGACCGTGACCTATGCCAGAATGCAGGGAGCAAAGGTCTTGCTGCGGGGGCTGCGTGTCCTCTCTGATTTTGAGAAGGAGTTGCAGATGGCCCACACCAATAAGACCCTAGCTGAGGATATCGAAACTTTCTTCTTAGCGACTTCGAGCGAGTATAGTTTTCTGAGTAGCAGCCTAGTTAAAGAAATCGCCAAATTTGGCGGCCCTGTTGATCATCTCGTCCCTTCCGCCGTCGCGTTAGATATCTGCCAATGCTACGCCAAGACTCCCCCAACCGCATTGCCCCAGACCGCAACGGAACCAGCGCCAACGCCAGCCTCAATGGAGAGGCGAGCCGAGTCGGTGGAGTAGATATCCAGCGCGAACTGGCTAAGCTGGAAGAGATGATCCTGGAAGGATCGCGGCTGCCGATTATCAATCGGACGCTGATCAACGAGGATCAGGTGCTGGATCAGCTAGAGCTGGTGCAGATGAACCTACATCCGGCTTTTGAAGAGGCGAAGAAACTGCTCCAGCACAAGGAAGAGATTTTGCTGGAGGCGGAGCAATACGCCCAGGAAATCATCGAAACGGCAGAGCGGCGGGCCGCGCAAATTCTCGACGAGATGGGGCTAGTGCGGCAGGCAGAGCTTGAGATGAAGCAGATTCGCCAGCGTGTGCAGCAGGAATGTGAAGTGGCCCATGAGCAGGCGATGGTAGAAATCGAGCGGATGCGGCGGCAGACTCAGCAGGAGATTGAAGACATGCGGCGGCGGGCGATCGCCGAATGTGAGGAAATCCAGGCCGGTGCAGATGACTACGCCGATCGCATTTTGCAAGATCTAGAGCAGCAGTTTTCCGATATGCTGCGTGTTGTTCGCAATGGCCGGGGCCAGCTCCGTCCCGAAGCTCCGGCGCGAAATCTGTCGCGGGGAGGCGATCGCCCTAAGAAATAGAGTCAAGAAATAGAGTCTTGGGGCTGAGTCTTGGGGCTAGCGACTGAAGTCTAGCCCTGATCTCTGATCCCTGCTGCTCTGCTTTCTGGGTTCAACCAGCGCCCCTCGCAGCGGCTCGGTCAGCTTCTGGTAGGTGGTGGCCAGCAGCATGTCGAGGTGGGCGCGGAGGCGATGCCACTGCTGGAGGTTGGGGCGATAGGTCTGGTTGTCTTGCTTGAAAAACAGGGGTGCTTCCAGCAGATGAGCTGCGGTTGACTGGCTGGCGGCAGTGGGGATGAGCAGCCCTGTGTCCAGCATCGGCACCAGTCCGGGTGGCAGATGCCCCTCCAGCAGCGCGAGAATGTGCTGACGACAGGCCGTGGTGTCGATGCCGCGCCGTTCTAGCGTGTGCAGCACGCTGTCGAGGGTGACGGGGTATTGGGGAAAGGTTCGCAGCAGTTCCATCAGCAGGTAATAGTCGCTGGTTTGGTGGCGCGGCCGATTGAGCACCTGCGGATGCAGCGGCAACACAGCCAGACCGTAGGCGACGCGGCTACAGGCAGTAGAGGCGTGGCTTGCCGACAGGTAGGTGTCTTGAAGAATGGTGGCGTTGGGCAGCTTTTGGTGCAGCCAGCGGGCGATCGCCACCAGCGAGGCACTGCCCCCAGAGCAGACCACCTGGCGAATTTCCAGCCGCGACAGGCCGGTTTGCCGCAGCAGTGTGTTTAGCTCCCGATTGAGCCGCTCCACGTAGGGCAGCAACACCCGACTGCTGAGGTCGTGGCGCGTCAGGCTGAGGGTCTGGTTGCCCAGAGTGAGCGCCACTTGTTCCTGCTGCTGGAGCGCAATCTTGACCCGCTCGGCGACATGCAACAGCCAGAGTCCCAAATCGGAACTCCGCAGGCGTTGCAGCATTCGGTGGCGGTGGGCCGGGTCGGGATCGCCCACGGCGGGCAGGGTCAAGTCGTCCCATCCTACGGCGAGCCAGGGGTCGGCTGCCGCTTCGGGAGAAACAGGCGGTTCGTGCCAGTCTGCTCCGCCCGGTTTGTGGGACAAGACGTTGGACGATGTTGGGCGATCGCCCTCATTCTTGGAAATTTCGACCTTGGGAGTTTCGACCTTGGGAGTTTCGACAATAGGGCGCTGCGGGCCGTGGGTTTGGCGTACCCAGGCAGGATACACCAGTTGAGTCAGAATGTCTTGGTCGAGGGCTGTGCCCGCGTAGGGCAGCGTGCGAGTTACGAAGTCGCAGGGGCTGAGGTGCTGCAACTGGCTGGGTAAGTTCACCAGTGCTAACTCTGTCAGCGTTGCGCCTGCGCTCAGCACCAGGGTTCCGCCCTGCCAGTTGCCGCTGTAGAGGTCGGCGGGCTGGGCCGGGGCAGGCGAGAGCCGGAGCGGACGCGCATCGGGGCTGGGCAAGCCAGACAGCAGCGTGGCGATCGCCTCTTCCAGCAGAAAAATCTGCTCAGGCCGGCGAACCAAACGAGCCGACAAAATCGCCTCCCGCAGGTTGAAGCTATAGGTATCTGACCAGTTGGCGGGATAGCTGACAATCACGCCCGTCAACTGCCGCAGCGCAAGCTGAAACTGGGCTTCTTCCAGATCCACTGCGCCGCAGGTGAGCAATGGGATTGTCGTGGCAACATCTTCGGAGGCATAGCCGCCCGTTGAGAGGGTAAGGCTCACCAACAGCGTCCGTAGCGCTTGCTGAAACAGGCTCAGCGGCAGGGCCTGGGCATCACTCCAGCGGGCGACGGGTTCCCATTGCAGCGTCTCGGTAGAATAGTAGGGCACGCCGACTTGCAGGTAGGGCTTGAGGTGGCTGAGAGTGAGCCGGTGGGGCTGTTGGGTGCGCGGATGGCCGAGGCTGGCAGAGAGGGGGGCGATCGCAATGGGAGCCGTATTTTGATCCTTCTCATCTACCGCGCTGAGTTGCACCTGCACGGGCAGCCGAAACGTCTTGCGGGCAGGCAGGCGATTGCGCTCCGACGCAGGCGGCAATTCCAGCCAGTAAACCGGGTACAGCGCTCCCGCTGGATATCGCAGCAGCACTGCCGAAATGCCCGTTGTTCCAATGTCCAACCCCAGATACCACTGGACATTCTCAGCCTGCTTTGCCGATGCTTCAGCGGGTTTGCCTGCCTGGGGCGAACCAGATCCAGACACACCCGACAGGGCAGACAGCAGCCGCGACAGCGCCTCCGGAGCAATCCCCAGAGTTTGCATCAAATCCTGTAGCTCTAGATCTGGCTCATAGTCTTCTGGATCAAAGCTTTCGAGCCAGGGTTGCAATGGGTCAGTTGCAGACAGCGGCAACTCGGCAGCAGGAGCAGCGGCAAAATCTGGGTTTGGGCCCGAATTGCCTCCGGCAGCGGACAGCAGTTCCCAATCCGGCTCAGCACTATTGGGGACGGCGGGTGTTGGGCTGGAGCCGCCCGAAGCCTCTGGGTTCGCGGGGGTTGGGCGGATTAGAGGATTTTTTTTTTGCCTCGCTGGAGGAATCAGGCGAATCCGCAGGCTGCGCCTCATCCACCGGATTCACTGGATTCCCCAAGTCGGCCGCAGGAGCGGGTTCTGCGTCATCCAACAAACTGGTCAAATCGGCTGCGGTTAGGCTGGTGCTGGGCGACCCTGGCGGCGGCACAGGAGTCACCTCGCCGACCGACGGCAAATCTTCAAACAGGCTCTCCAAGCCGCTCAGCGTCAATGCTGCCTCACCCGGCGGCGGCGCAGGCACCGATAGCGATAGATTTTCTAGGATGCTATCCGGGAGGGAGTCGCTGGGTGGGGGGACGCTGGGTTGGCGCGGACTGGGCTGCGGGGCAGGCGGCAGTTCTGCAAACAGGTCTTCGAGGCTGTTGGGAATTGCCGGAGGGGGAGCGAGGTCGGGGGAGTTCGCAGGAACGCCCTGGGACGGCGCAGGCGAGGCAGGCACGGCAAAATCCGCCGAAAAATCTTCAAGACTGGCAGACTCTAACCCGACGTTCTCGGCAGGCGTGGCTGGGGGCGCGGCTGAGGGCACTTCTGCGGGAGATACGGCAGCACTATCTGCGCTAGAACCTTCTAGTCCAGAGAATAGATCCTCAGCAAGCAGATCGCCGGAAAAATCACTAGAAAAATCACCAGAGGAGTCATCCGAAAAATCGTCAGCGAACGAGTCCTCTAATGATTCCTCCACTAAGGGCGAGTAATCCGCTGGATGGAGGGGTGTTTGCACATCGGCGATCGCCCCCATTCCGTCCAATGGGGCAAATGGTGCAGGCTCCGTTTGCATCACCGCCTGAAAGTCGCTCAGGCTCAGGTCTTCTCGGTCGGGCGGCAGTTCGGTTTCATCCAGCGCGTTGACCCAATCCGCCAGCGATTCTGGTGTGGTCAGAGGAGCGATCGCTTTTTCGGGCAGGGGGGTGGAGAGTCCCGGCGGCGGCCCGTCCAGCAGCAGCGTCATCTCGTCGTCCGACCCATCTTCGACAGGAAACAGGCTGGAGATAAACAGATCCTCTTCCGTCGGGGCATTTTGAGCGAAAGAACTGCCCTGCCAGTAGGATTGACCTTCGTCAGTCGGGTCGGCAACCGAACCCGCAGCGGGGAACGGATCGGGCGACTCGCGCAGCGATTCCTGCGGGAATTGCCCCCAGTCTGCCAGCGAATCTGTAAAGCTACTGCTCGTTTCAGAGTCCGTTTCAGATACGTCTGTGGCGGGCGCTGCTGCGGACGAACTGAGGGCAGCCAAGTCGGTGCTAAAGGCATCCGCCGCTAGCCCTTCCAGATCTGATAAATCAGCCACAAGCTGCTCCAGCGTGGTCTGGGTCACCTGTACATCGGGACGGGGACTGGACAGCACATCGTCGCCACCCAACAGGTCTTCGCCCGGATTTGCAGGCTCGTAGCGATCTTCGGCATCGGTCGCCAGTCCACTCGCTGGCAGCCCCACCGCCGACTCTTCTGCGGATTCTGCCGCCATCAGTTGCAGCAGGTCGTTGAGGGAGCGGATCACCTCCGGCTTGTTGGGCTGGGGCGAAGACAGGCCACCGTCCGGCTCCTCGGCGGGGGGCGGCTCTGGAGATTCCCCAAACAGCAGATGCTCGACTGCTTCGGGCGATCGCTCTGTGGAATGAGGCGGCTGCAAGGCGGAGGACTCGGTTTGCGCCGTCGGCTCGGCTGGATCTGCTATTTCTCCAGCACGGGCTTCCCCAGCAGCGGCCGCAGCAGGGACATTCATGAACTCGCTCAACAAATCCACCAGTTCATCAACGCTGGGGCTGGCGATCGCCGCATCGGTCGCATCGGTTGCATCGCTGGCTGGGTCTGCCTGTCCGCCAAACAAAGCCTGATCCAGGCTGTCCAGGCTACCCAACTCGGCATCAATGGGGGGCGTATCGCTCAGATCTGTTAGATCAGTCAGATCAGTCGAACCAGACAGATCAGGCAGATCGGATTCACCTTCACTCACCGAACTGGGTTCTGCTACGTCCGTCATATCGGGGACAAGCTGAACGCGCGATCGCTGTTCCGCATCCGACAGGTGTTGATCGACTGGCTCTTCATCTGCCGTCTCTGCCGTCTCTCCGGTGGCCCCAGCCGCGTCTATGCCAAACAGGCTCTCGTAAAACGCATCCAGTTCGTCATAGGAGTCTGTACCGCTAACAGAGTCGGCATCCAGTCCAAATCCCGTCGTCAGGTCGGCGCTATCGGGCCCGTCGGTGGAGCCTGCCTGCTCTAGCTCGGCATCCAGTTGGGTACTAATTTGCCCCAGTAGATCTAGCGCCGAGTCCAAATCTTCAATTGACAAGCCTGGACTGACGGAGGCTTCTTCTGTCTCTTCTGTCTCTTCTGTCTCCTTAGCCTCTTCTGTCTCTTCAGCCTCCTCAGCATCGACCTGCAAGACCGTGCGAGGATCGCCCAGTGGCTCATCCGGCCGGAAATCCGTCATCGCCGACTCGTCAATCTGAAACATCGTCAGGTCTTCGTCGCCATCGTCTAGCGATGCAAACTCCGCGTCGTCCTCCAGTTCTGGCAGTTCCGGCACCGATGCCAGTTCCAGCCGCTCTAGCTCCTGAGTCAGCAGTTCCAATGCTTCTAGGTCGTCAATTTCGTCCAGCAGCCCCGGATAGGCAGTGGAACCCATGGGGCGGGTATCGGCAGGCATTGGGTCTGACTCGCTTTCGGAGGCCACACGGTCAGCCGCACCAGAGTCCGGGCTGGGTTCCGGCACCTGGAATACCGTCAGTTCCTCATCCAAATCGAGTTCTGGCACTTGGAACACGGTCAAGTCTTCATCCGAAACAGGTTCCGGCACCTGAAATACCGTCAGTTCGTCTTCCAGTTCGCTGAGGAGTTGGTCGATTGGGTCGAGGCTGTCGGACTGCGGACGGGCAGACGAAGCAGCAGTTTCCAGCGAGGCAGGTGGCCACTGTTCCGTGGCTGGCTCTGTCGTCGGCTGTGGGGCAGGCGGCTCGGCAGGCGGGCGGGCCGACGACTGGGGCAGGCTAGTAGCGGGCTGCCATTCGGCATCTTGAATCGAGGCCTGGAGGTAGTGGGAGGCTTCTCGGCTAAGCTGTTCGGCTAGGCGGTTCACCATTGCCGCAAAGATGGACTCGCCCTGCTGCCCCAGGGTATTCATCTTGTCCAGCCCCAGGCTGAGCGATTCCTGATAGGTTTCGATGTTGCTCTGGAGCGACTCGAAGATGACTCGTAGGCTGTTGTCTAGCTTCAGCAGCAGTTGGTCAGACTGAGCCTGGATGCGCTGAATTTGCTGGAGGCGCTCGGCGGGCGTAAGGGCGGGCACCTCAGTTGCAGATGGGGACACAGCCGAGTCAGATGCTTCTGATGCGGCAGAGGGGCGATGTGGCTCTGCAACGCTGGCACCAGCACCCGCAGCCTGAGCCTCGATCTCCGTCAGCATTTGGGCCACCTGCCCCGATAGATCTGCCTGCAACCGGCTCATCAGCGTTTGCAAAAACTCGGAGATGAGGCGCTGCTGGTCAGCGGCGGGCAGCGTGGCCGCAGGCGGCGGTGTGGCATCCGTCAGCACGGCCTGTTGGCGCTGAGATTCTAGCTCGTGAATTTCTTGCAGGAGGCGATCGCGCTGGCGATACAGCACTTCCAGGTCATTTCGCAGCGGCTGCATCACCGTCGTCCGCAAGTAGGTCATCTCTTGCAGCATGGCTTGCAGCACCTGCTGGGCCGATTCCGCAGGCGAGGTCGGCGACAGGGGCACCGCATAGCCCTGATTCATGGGGTCGTGGGCGAGGGCGCTCCCCGCTGCTGGGGTTCCCTGCTGCTGCATTTGGGCCAGATAGCGTCGGGTTTCCTCCAGGACACGGCGCTGTTGGTCTGCCTCGCCGCTCATTACCCAAGGCAGCCGGGGGCTGGATTTGCCCAGCACCTCGTCGATCGCCCGAATTAAGTCCTGAAGTTGCGCCGGTTGATACGTCACGGTTGTCTTGAGGGGAACGAAGGAAGCGGCCTGGAGTTGCCGAAGCTGGCAGGTCGATGGGTTAAAGGTTTGCCTGGACTAGGTTTACCTGGACTGGGTTTACCTAGAGTGGATTTGCGAGTGGATTTGCCTGAACTGGGCTTAGCTATTACGCTTACGCTTGCCGTCGTGGACTGGATTGACCTTCGGATTGACCTTCTGGATTGACCCTTCTGGACTGACTTAGGGGTAGCTTAGCGGTTCGCCCACGTAACGACTCGCCGATGGCGGTTGGCTTGCGGTTGGCTTACGTAATTGGCTTACGTAAGTAGTCGCTATGCATACGCCAAGTCCATGTATCCCCAGTCCCCCAAGTCCATCGATGATTTAAGTACGCCTACTCAAGTACATCTATATCGCTCGCTTATATCGCTATAGGATTCCCCAAAAACGCCGCTATTCTTCCCATGCTGCAAGAAAAATCAACGTTTTGGAGCTACATTTTGGGTTGAACACTCGCTCAAGACTTGAATTTCAGGGCTTGAGTGTAAGACTTGAATGCAAGGCTCCTGGGGTGAGGCACATCCAGCACTGTAGAGCGTGCCCAAATTTTAGTGTGTAATTGCGTAATTGGAACCACGGTTTATGGGCGATCGCTCTTCTAGTCTAGATCGGCGTTCTTCTGAAGAGACGGGCGTTTTGAAAGATTTGTCGCAGCTTACTCTCTCTTGAGAGGGACGGACTTTGAGTTTCACGTTAGGATAGCGCAGGGTCATAGCGAACCTGGCACATTGACCTGGCATATCCTGGCTAGCCACAACCGTTGCCGATCGGCATATCGCACTTCATAATTTGTACTGGGTGCGGTTCAAGATTCCATATTTCTCCCGTCTTGAACGGTTAGCGCGGTCGATGTGTTCTTTGATAAAGCAAGCTGGCGAAGATAAAGCAACCTGATAAAGCAACCTGATAAAGCAACCTGATAAAGCAAGCTGAGAAAACAAACTGAGAAAACAAACTGAGAAAACAGGTCAGTCGGTCAAACGCAGAGCAAATCAAGAGCAAGCATGGGCAGCCCCCTTATATCACTTGGAACGATGGGACTTAGCAGCTTTGTGAACCGGGATAAAGCCCCCGCAAGCCCGGATGTATCCACTCAGCGCCCTGCCTTTGTGCTGTCGGGTCTGACGGGCGCGGCAATTGCGGCGGTCTGTTGGCTGGGCATGGGCGATCGCGCTTTGGCTCAGACTGCGGCCCCGCCAAACCCCGTGCTGAAAATCGGCATCGTGCAGCGCTTTGGCGACGAACCGCAGGACGTGCTGACGCTGCAACCTGCCGAGGGCGATCGCCTCTCGCTCCGCTTCAAAACCGACGACGGGCAAGACCAGACCGTGACCACTGCCGCCCCGGTGAGGGTGGGTGTGGTGATGGAGCCGCTGCCAGAGCCAAAGGTGGTGGAAAAAGTGGTGTTGGGCAACCACCGCAGCTTTGAGAGCGCAGAAGACCAGGCCAACCAGTGGCGATCGCGCGGCATCGAGGTAGAACTGGCCCAGCCGCGCCAGTGGCAGGTATGGGCCAAGCGAGACACCTACGAAACGCCGCTGGTACGTCGGCTGCTGCTGAAGAATTTGCAAGCTCAGGGCGCACGCACCGCCTTTATCGATCGCCAGGTGCAGCGGCAGGTGCCCCGCGCTGTGCTGGAGGTGGAGGGCAACCGCCTGATGCGCGATGAGGTGGAAATTCTCTCTTCCTACAGCCGCGTGTTCGTCACCGAAGGCGAACTGCCTCCCAACGCGGCTCGCAATGCCAATGTGCCAAACCGTCGGCTCTACGGTGGCAGTCTGCGCCTCCAGCCCAACGCCTACGGCAACTATACCCTCGTCAACTACGTCCCCACGGAAACCTACCTGCGCGGTGTCGTGCCCCACGAAATTGGGCCGTCTGCGCCGCCCACCGCAGTCCAAGCTCAGGCAATTTTGGCACGCACCTATGCCCTGCGAAACCTGCGGCGATTTGCCATCGACGGCTACGAACTCTGTGCTGATACTCAGTGCCAGGTTTACAAAGGGCTGACGGGCGCGGTGGAATCGGCGGATCGGGCGATCGCCGCCACACGGGGTCAAGTGCTGACCTATCGCAACGAGCTAATCGACGCGCTCTATTCCTCCACCACGGGCGGCATCACGGCTCCTTTTGCTGACGTGTGGAACGGGCAGAACCGTCCCTACCTGCGGGCCGTGGTGGACTCCGTAGAAGGCGTGTGGGATTTGGCCAATCGCCCCCTGTCGGACGAATTGAATCTGCGAGCTTTTCTAAACCTGCGGCAGGGCTTTAATGAAGTAGGCTGGGACAGCTTCCGCTGGCGCAAGGAAAGCACTCTGGAAAACATTGCCGAAGGGCTACGCCGCTATTTGCAAAGCCAGCGCCATCCGTTTGCCAACCTGACGCGGGTGGAGTCGGTGCAGGTGGTGGAGCGATCGCCCGCCGGTCGGGTGCAAAAGCTGCTCATCCAGAGCGATCGCGGCCCAATCACCCTAGAAAAAGACGAGATTCTCCGGGCACTCTATGCCCCCACTAGTACCCTGTTCTACCTGGAACCCGTCTACGCCCAGGTGCCCATTCCCCAAAACGCGCCTAGCTCATCCGCACCAGAGGACGGAGAAACAGGGGTTGAAGCCAACCTTTCTCCTTCGGTGTCCAAGCCATCCCCTGTTGCTACCGAACCCGATGCCGCCGAGACAGCGCCTATCAAAGCTGCAAAGCCCGCCGAGGAAGCGACAGGCAATTCGCTAGAAGCGCAGAACCGCGTGCCGACGATGACGGTACTCAAGGGCTACACCTTTGTCGGCGGGGGCCTGGGCCACGCCGTCGGCATGAGCCAAACGGGGTCCTATCGATTGGGACGACTGGGCTGGTCGGCCGCCCGCATCCTCAGTTTCTACTACCCCGGCGCTCAATTGGTCACGCTCAACGAAAACATTGTCTTCTGGCGCGACCCGTTGAACTAGCGCTGGAACCAACGCTGGAGCAAAGCTGGAACACTGCCAGAACACTGTCGGGACGTGCTTGCAGAGAACGCACAGCAGGGGGTTCTTTTTTATACCAGATATCGACGTGCTGTGCTGACTGTTGACTCAGCGCTGTGCGGCATTTACTGTCGGGTTGACCTGCGTATATCTTCGCAAGTCCTCTGCTGCCTTGGTATGAGGCGAACCCGTTGACAAGGGCCCAAAGTTTCTCCAGAAGCGCATTTGACAGGTTTCGGCAACTAAAAGTGCTTTGATTCTGTAAATCACTCAGCTTTCTTCCTTTCGATTCTTTGAAGTATCCGGAAAAATCCTGAGAAAAGTTTTTTCAAGCCTTACGTAGATTCTCTTAACTTAAAGGCTCCGTAAAACTTACTAGATTTCCTTTGCAAGGGGCGATCGCCCTCAGGTACTTGTATAGGAAGTCACGCTTAGCGTCGTTTTGTGGGAGGGCACGGACTCTCTTGGGAGTTGCGGTCGTCACAGAGCGGGGCCTGTTTGGCGTGCGTAAACGTCAATTTCGCGTCCGGGCCGGATCTGACGGTCACTGTCTAAGGTAACTGCTTGGCGATTTGACAGTCACGACCCGCTGAAGTTTTACAGATCTACGAGAAGCAGTTATGGCTACTTTTTCGGTTGCAACGTTCCAAGAGCTGGTCAACGCTATCAATTCGGCAAACACCAACGCTGAGGCAGATGTTATTGAAATTACTAATAATATCGTCCTGACCAGTGCGCTGCCCTTTATTAGAGAATCCGCCAGCCTCACAATTCGCAGCAGCACTGGCAACACCTTCAGCCTCAGCGGCGATGCCAACGGCAACGGTATCAATGACGAAGGAGATGTCCGACTCTTCTTTATTGAAAGCGGCAATGTCACCTTTGAAAACCTGACGCTAACCCTGGGCCGGGCCGAAGGGGGTGACGGTTCAGGCGGCGGCGGCGGAATGGGCGGCGCCCTGTTTATCTTCGATGGCAACGTCACCCTGAGCAATATCACCCTCAGCGAAAACGTTGCCGTCGGCGGACAAGGACTGGCTGGACTGGGCCAGGGCGGCGGCGGCATGGGCGGCAATGGCGGAGTAGCCCACCCCTCTGGGGCCGCAGGCGGTGGCGGTGGCTTTGGCGGCGATGGCAGCCCTGGCAATGCCAACGGCACGGGCGGCGCGGGCGGTTCCGGCGGGCTGCTGAATAGCGCAGGCATTGGCGGTGTGGGCGGCAACAGCGCAGGCACAGACGGCGGCGGCGGCTCTGGCGCAAGTGGCGGCTTTGGCGCAGGCGGCGGTGGCGGCGGCGGCGGCAGCTTTGGTGGCAACGGCGGCGATGGCGGCTTTGGCGCAGGCGGCGGCTCTGGCGCGACCAACCCCAACGGTAGTCAGGGCGGCAAGGGCGGCTTTGGCGGCGGCGGCGGCGGAACGACCCTAACGCTGTCGAGCGAGGGCGGCTTTGGCGGCGGCAATGGCAATAGCAACGGCGGCGGCGGCGGCGCGGGCATGGGTGGTGCCATCTTCATCCGCACGGGGTCTCTGACGATGACCGACACGCGCTTCATCAACAACAGCGCTCAGGGCGGTGCGGGCGCAGGCGGCGATGGTCAGGGCTTGGGCGGCGCGATTTTTGCGCTCAACTCGTTGACCAATAGCAACGGCAACAATCTGGGAATGCCGACCCGCCTGCCCACGGTGACGGGCGATCGCCTCTTTGCCCAAGGCAACAGCGCCAGCAGCGACAACAACTCGCCCGCCAACAACGACAATTTCTTTGGCGTGATTCTGTCGGCAGAGTTGCCGGGCCAGGCTCCTCGCGTATTCGCCATTTCCCGCGTCGGCCCCGAAGCCACCAATGCCCCAACCGTCAGCTTTTCGGTCATCTTCAGCGAACCCGTGACCGGGGTCGATGTCACCGACTTCAGCTTGACGACCACTGGGCTGACCGGGGCAACCGTGGCCAGCGTCACGGGCACAGACGGCAAGTTTACGGTGGTGGTCAACACGGGCACAGGCAACGGTACGGTTCGCCTCAACGTGCTGAATGACGGCTCGATCAAAGATTCAGAGAATTTGGCGCTCGTGGCCGGGGTCAACGGCACGGCCGCCTACACAATCGACCGCATCGCCCCAACAGTGGACATTGTGGACGTTACTCCCAACCCCCGGACAACTGCGCTGGGCACGATCACGATTCAATTCAGCGAAGCCGTCAGAAACTTTGACCTGAGCGATTTGCAACTGACCCGTAGCGGCACCCCGCTGGACTTGAGCAGCGCCACGCTCTCCACCAGCGACAACCGCACCTTTACGGTGGGGAACCTAAATCGGCTGACCAGCCGCACCGGAGCCTATACCCTGACGCTGCGTGTCAGCGACATCACCGACCTAGCCGGCAACGCGCTGGCTGCGGGAGCCTTCGACACCTGGGAAATGACCGCAGACGATGTGGGGCCAGGCAACGAAGAACTCGTCGTTATTCCCTCAGCCCCCAATGGGCAACTGGGAACACCTTTGGTGTTTTCGCTAGGCCGTCGCCCTAACGTTGTCCGAGGCACCAACCGAGCAGAAACCCTGCGGGGAACCAATCGAAATGATCGGATTATTGCGCGGGGCGGCAACGACCGCGTGATTGCTCGCGGCGGCAATGACTTGGTGGATGGGGGCAGCGGCAACGACGACCTGCGAGGCGGCGGCGGCAATGACCAACTCGTCGGCGGTGCAGGCGATGACACGCTGCGCGGGCAGGCCGGCAACGATATCTTGATCGGCGGCGCAGGCAACGACGTGCTAATCGGCGGCGGCGGCAGAAATATGTTCGTGTTCAATAGCCTGGCCGAAGGCATTGACACGATCGCCGATTTCAAGACGACCGATGTCATCGACCTGCGCGGCATCTTCCAACAGCCCGCCTTTTTAGCAGGTGGCACGCCGTTCCAGCGGCTCAGCGCCTACGTTAAGCTGTCGCAGGTGGGCACAGCGACCCGCATTTTTGTCGATGCAGATGGCAGCGGCGCAGGAACTAACTTCGTGGCGATCGCCAACCTGAACAACACCCAGGTCAGCAGCGTCACCTCCCTCAACTTCGTCATCTAGCCACATCCATGCAATCTCTGGTTTTCTAACTCCTGTTTTCTAGCTCAGAGTTCTCCTGAGGAGCGGCCGCTGGCCGCTCTTTTTTTGCCTAATTTTTTGCTCATTCGTAACGCAACGCAATGCAGTAGAGAAAAAGTATTAAGCCCCGCATCCTTAGAATCTGCTCAGGACACAATACAGGAGTCAGATCGATTCTCGATTTTGGATTTGCGATTCTGGATTACTAGTCCATCAGCTCCAAAGCTCCCAGCAACCTCATCCCCAGCCCCCCACCATTTCCCCTCAGAAGCATTAACCTCCCTTCCCTCCTTATTTTTCGTTCTTCCCTCTTCGTTCTTTTTTCTTCGTTCTTGTTTCTTCGTTCTTTTTTCTTCCCTCTATGAAACCCATCCGCACCTTCAACGTCACCCCCGCCCTGCCGCCCCTGCTCGAACCCCTGCGGCGCATTGCTTATAACCTCCACTGGGACTGGGATTATGAAGCGATAGACCTGTTTCGGCGGCTGGATCGAGACCTGTGGGAAACCAGCAAACACAACCCCGTGCTGATGCTAGGGACGATCAGTCAGGCGCGGCTGCGGGAGGTGGCCGAAGACGACGGATTTTTGGCGCAGATGGAGCGCGTAGAGCGGCAGTTGGATGACTATCTGCGGCAGCCAAGCTGGTTTCGCAAGCGGCGATCGCCCAAATCCCCTACCCCCAACGGCAAAACCCCAGCGGGAATCGCCCCTGAGACTGGGCTAACCGACTGCTACGCTTACTTTTCTGCCGAGTTTGGGCTAACCTCCTGCCTGCCCATCTACTCCGGCGGCTTGGGCGTGCTAGCGGGCGACCATTTGAAATCCGCCAGCGACTTGGGGTTGCCGCTGGTGGGCGTGGGCCTGCTCTATCAAGAAGGCTACTTTGCCCAATACCTCAACGCCGACGGCTGGCAGCAAGAGCGCTACCCCATCAACGACTTTTACAATATGCCGCTGCACCTAGAGCGCCACCCCGACGGCTCCGAAATCCGCATTGAAGTGGACTATCCCGGTCGCAAGGTCTACGCCCGCATCTGGCGTGTGCAGGTGGGCACGGTTCCCCTCTACCTGCTGGATACGAATATTGAGCCAAATAACCAGTACGACCAGGACATTACCGATGAACTCTACGGCGGCGATATCGACCTGCGAATTCACCAGGAAATCATGCTGGGCATTGGCGGCGTGCGGATGCTGCGGGCGCTGGGGCTAAACCCCACCGTGTATCACATGAATGAGGGGCACTCGGCGTTTTTGGCGCTGGAGCGGATTCGCCTGATGATTGAAGAAGCCGGGCTGACCTACGAAGAGGCCGCGCAGGTGGCCCTAGCCAGTCAGGTTTTCACCACCCATACGCCCGTGCCCGCTGGCATTGACCTGTTTCCCTCCGACAAAATCATTTACTACCTAGGGCACTACGCCGAAAAGTTTGGGCTGGCGCGGGAGCAGTTTCTCTCGCTAGGGCGCGAAAATCCGGGCGATCTGGCGGCTCCCTTCAGCATGGCAATTCTGGCGCTCAAGATGGCCTCCTTCGTAAACGGGGTGAGCAAGCTGCATGGCGCAGTGTCACGGTCGATGTTTGCAACGCTGTGGTCGGCGCTACCCTTAGCAGAGGTGCCTATTACCTCCATCACCAACGGCGTTCACGCCCGCAGTTGCGTGGCCAAATCTACCCAGGATCTCTACGATCGCTACTTGGGCCCAGCTTGGAACATGGCCCCTGCCAGCGATCCCCTGTGGGAGCGGGTGAGCAGCATTCCCGATGAAGAATTTTGGCGGAACCACGAGCGCTGTCGGTCGGAACTGGTGCTGTTTGTGCGGGAGCGGTTGCAACAAAGCTTGCGCGATCGCGGCGGTTCCCTCATCGAACTCAGCCAGACGCAGGACGTGCTAGACCCCAAAGTGCTGACCATCGGCTTTGCGCGGCGCTTTGCCACCTACAAGCGGGCGACGCTGTTCATGCGAGATGTGGAGCGGATCAAGCGGATTATGCTGGGGCTGGGCGATCGCTTCAAGTCCAACCATCCGGTACAGTTCATCATCGCGGGCAAAGCCCACCCCAAAGACAATCCTGGTAAGGAGTTAATCCGCGAGATTGTCCACTTTACCCGCGACCCCGACATTCGCCACCACATCGTGTTTATTCCCAATTACGACATCCACGTTTCGCGGATGATGGTGGCGGGCTGCGACATCTGGCTAAACACGCCACGCCGCCCCCGCGAAGCGTCTGGAACCAGCGGCATGAAGGCGGCGATGAACGGACTGCCCAACCTCAGCGTGCTGGATGGCTGGTGGGATGAGGCAGACTATGTGCGGACGGGCTGGGCGATTGGGCATGGCGAAGACTACGATGACCCAGAGGAGCAGGACGAGGTAGAAGCTAATGACCTCTATGATTTGCTGGAAGAGGAGATCGTGCCGCTATTTTATGACCGTGACGAAAACGATATTCCCCACGGCTGGATCGCCAAGATGAAGGACGCGATTCGGCTGAATTTGCCCATGTTTAACACAGCGCGGATGGTGGCGGAATATGCAGAGCGGGCCTATTTCCCGGCGAGCGATCGCGCTCGGGCGATGATCTCCAATGACTATGCCCCGGCCAAAGACCTGGCCCGCTGGCATCACCATCTGTTTGAGCATTGGTATGACATGAAAATCGACCGGGTGGACGTGTCCTCAGATGGCAATGTGCAGGTGGAACAGGAGATTCTCGTCACGGCCTACATCCGCCTGGGCAAACTGACACCGGACGACATACAGGTAGAGCTATACCAGGGGGCAATCGACGAGCATGGCGAAATCGCCAACGGGCAGCCTGTGGTCATGGAGTATGTTGGGGCTGATTCGGATAATCCTGCCATGAGTGTCTATCAGCGGGCGATCGCCTATCGCAACAGCGGCTTTCAGGGACTTTCCCTCCGCATCTTGCCCAAGCACGAAAACCTCAGCAGCCCCTATCAGCCGGGATTGGTGCTTTGGGCGTAGTTTAGTCATACTCAACCCCTAATCTCGCAGCACATAGCCCACGCCGCGCACGGTTTGAATCAGCCGTTTGTCGCCCTGTTCTTCGAGTTTTAGGCGCAGGTAGCGGATGTAGACTTCGATGATGTTGGAGTCGCCCATGAAGTCGTAGCCCCAAACTTCTTCCAAAATGCGATCGCGCGTAATCACCTGTTTGGGGCGGCGCATCAGGTGTTCCAGCAGGTCAAACTCCTTGGCAGTGAGTTCGATCAGGCGACCGTTGCGGAACACCTCGCGGGTACGGCGATTCAGCGTCAGGTCAGCAAACTCCAGTGCGTCGGGGTCGGGTTCCTGGGTGCGGCGCAGGTGGGCGCGGACGCGGGCCAGCAGTTCCTCAATGCTAAAGGGCTTGAC
The DNA here is from genome assembly GCF_013177315.1 of Thermoleptolyngbya sichuanensis A183. Lineage (NCBI taxonomy): Bacteria > Bacillati > Cyanobacteriota > Cyanophyceae > Oculatellales > Oculatellaceae > Thermoleptolyngbya > Thermoleptolyngbya sichuanensis. Next base: position 1,557,634 of record NZ_CP053661.1, read on the forward strand.
GACGTAATCATCGGCTCCCGCATCCAGCCCCGTCACGCGATCGCCAATTTCATCCTTCGCCGTCAGCAAAATCACCGGAATCTTGCTGCCTGTCGAGCGCAAGCGGCGACACAGTTCCACGCCTGTCATTCCCGGCAGCATCCAGTCCAAAATTGCCAGATCGGGCGGAGTCTCGCGCGCCAGCGTCAGCCCGCTCAGTCCGTCGTGGGCGACGTTTACCTGATAGCCCTCGCAGCCCAGTTCTAGCTGAATGAAGCGAGCCAGTTTTTCTTCGTCTTCAACTAAAAGGATAGTAGACATGATCAGGGGTTGGGGGGTTAAAGATTGGGGGGGGGAGAGAGGATTGGGATGAAGGGGTGAAGGCGTAGAAATGCCCTATCGCTCCATCGCTCCGCGACTCCATCACTCCAAAAGCGGCAGCTTTACGGTAAACACACTTCCTACACCGGGAGTTGATTCGACACCGATCTGCCCGCCCATGCCTTCGACCAGGGATTTGGCGATCGCCAGCCCCAACCCCACGCCGCCTGTGGCCCGGCTGCGGGAGGCATCAACCCGGTAAAAGGATTCAAAAATTCGCGCCTGGTCTTCTTTGGAGATGCCACAGCCGCGATCGCGCACCTGAATCGTCGCCCAGGGTGCTTTGCGGCTGAGCGTCAGGCTGATGGGCTGGTTGGGTTCGGAATATTGAATGGCGTTGTCGATTAGGTGAACCAGTACACGCAGCAGGTGTTCGCGGTCGGCCCGGGCAACAATCGGCTGGCTGGGCGCTTCTAGCTTGAGCGATCGCTGCTTGAACTGTTCTGTCATGCGGATTACGTCACCAACCACTTCGCCAATCGGCACGGGTTCCAGGTTAAACAACACCGCGCTGCTGTCGGTGCGGGCGAGTTCTAGCAATCCCTGGAGCAGCTCAATCGTGCGCTCGGTTTCAGAAACCGCCATCGACAGCATCTCCTGCTGCGCCTCGGTGAGGTTGGGGCTGCGGCGGAGGGTGCTTTGCAGATAGCCATAGACTAGACTCAGCGGCGTGCGAAGTTCGTGCGACACGTCGTTGGTAAACTGGCGCTGCCGTTCGGCGGTTTGCGACAGGCGATCGACCAGGCGGTTGCAGGTGTGAACCAATTCCTGCACCTCGACGGGCACCTGATCTGGGTCGAGGCGGGAGATGTTGGTGCTGCCAGCGCTGTAGGCTTCAGCGATCTGGTTGGCCTGCCGCAGGGGCGAGAGCGATCGCCAAATCAACCAGGCCGCCAGCCCGCTCATCGTCACCACGCCCATACCCGTGCCCATCATCAGATCGCGGTTGACCGACTGCAACATGCTGTAGTCGCGGGTCACGTCCTTGGCGACGTAGAGTTGCCCAATCATCTGCCCGTCATGCTGTAGCGGATAGGTACACCAAATGATGAACTGCCCATGTAGCCGCAGGATTTTGGGGGTAGTGGTGGTTTCCGACAGATCCAGCAGCGCATCCTGATTTTCAGAAACCTGGAGATTGTTGGAGCGGGCTAAGATGTTGCCTTGGTGATCTCGAATCCACAGCCAGGTATTGGCCGACGACAGCCGGTTGACCATGTCCTGCAAATCGCTCTGGGAGGCAGATCCGTGGGCGATCGCCACTTCCTGATCGGGCATCTGCTGCACCATGGCCGACAGCTTGGCCCGGTGATCCGACAAAAACATTCGCTCCGTCCGCCAAGACATCCAGAGCATCCCCAACCCAAGCCCACCCCAAATTGCTGCGATCGCCCCCAGCGTCAGCCTCACTTGCAGGGACGATCGCAGCGGGCGTTGAAAATTAGCTCCGTCAGCCGGGGAGGACATGGGTTTTGGCAAATATAGCGGGTACATTGCAAGCCCAGCGGCTATCTTCGGAGTGTCTCCAATTTAACTGGATGCCCGAAACCAGAAATGAGTTTTTCCTGAGCAGAAGGAACGAACTCGCTGAGCAACAGCAAGGGTGCATGGGCAGAATTTGAAAGTCAGGCAGCGCTTTTAGTGTACTCAAAGTTCGTTTTTTAGGGACTGCAATCACGTCTGGCTGATCTTCAGCCGAAACATCTTCAACAAAGCTGGCTCTAAATATTCTTCGATATTCTTCGATCGTCAAAAGAGCTTAACAGATTGAATTACAGATTGAATTAGTCCTAAGCATACAAAGATTGACGGGTCATTTCATAGGGAGCATCCCACTTTCGCGAAAACAGTGCGAAGGGTGAGAATGGGAGGGTAGCCCCAGGGATGACTCACCATGACACCTGAAGACCAAAAGCGATTGGAAGCTTGTACAGCAGAGATCGCCGAGATTTTGTATCGCAATAGCAACCGAGAGGGGCTCGATAGTCTAGAAGGCATCGAGCAGACTGTACGACGGCAAATGCTAGAGGAGGTGAGCCCTCGAGTTGCCCTTTTTTTGTCAACCAGAAAGCCTACCCCGCCCGAGGCCGGGTTCGCCGATTGAAGAGTTTGGTAGGGGTCCTTGAGATTCGTCAAAGTCAGGCAGAACGGTTAGGCGTAAAGGCTTACAGCCGTCTCAGTGGTGGCCTAGAGAAAGCCAACCTACGCTTAAGTGCCAACGAATCGTTTCAAGATGCAGAGGATGACATCGTAGCCCTGACCGGGATGCGGGTCGGGCACTCGACCCAACAACGTCTGGTGGGGCGTCAGTCGTTCGAGTCTGCCGAGGCTAAACAAGGCGTCAGTGAGGTCAGCATTGATGGCGGCAAAGTCCGTCTGCGTGACCTGCTAGAGTCCGATAGCCCGTGGCGAGACTACAAAGCGGTGCGGGTGGAGGGGATTTATTACAACGCCTTCTTCCAAGACAATGACAGCTTGATTGATTATCTCAGCGCTCAACGCTTGCTCTCCCCACAGGTCTGTCTGGGCGATGGTCACGCTGGGGTGTGGAATCTGTTTGCTCAACTCACCACCGTTGAGACCCGTTGGGAAATCCTCGATTGGTACCATCTCAAAGAAAACCTCTACAAAGTCGGTGGGTCGCTCAAGCGCTTAGCAGCGGCGGAAATGCTGTTATGGCAAGGTCAAGTGGAAGCCGCCAGGGCCCTCTTTGCCGACTGTCGGCGCAAGCAAGCCCGCAATTTTGAAGCCTATCTGAGCACCTTTAGTTTGGACTAACTGGCATCACAATAATGCTCAACAGGATGCCATAAAGAATCTGCTCAACCGTTCATAACAGTTGAACTTAAGGAATTGGATACAATCCTGCTCGCAGTTAAGCTGCTGTTGCAACCGGACTGTTCAGGGATTGTTCGGATGTCTTGCGTTTCGAGGCTCGTTTTTTGACCATCGGATAGCAGGGACGAGGAGTTGGCTTGTGCCCCTTGCCTCGTCCTGGCGATTTACCACGAGGTTTAGGCGCAGGAGCAGGGGTGCCAATCGCTGCCAAAATGCCTGCAAACGCTTGTGCGACCCGACCCGGAGTCAACGTTTCTTGCGGTGCCTGCCAGGGCAAGGGGTGGTCAGTACAGTCCTTTCGCGCTAACCACAACTGCCAACTGAGCAACGGCATCAGGCTGCTCCACTGTTCGGTTGCCGATACAGAACTGAACTGGGGATGTGTCCAATATAGCCTCTGCTTGGCAAAGCGATACCAGTGTTCAATGGCAAAGCGACGGAGGTAGTGCAACCACAGGGTTTCTAACGGAGGCATCTGCTCACCCAGCCAAACTAACTTTAGTTTGGACTAATGGTGAAGAGGAAGGCAGTCAATGAGAAGCACCGACTGCCGTAAGGTCAATGAAGTACAACCAACATTGACCCCATGATTTTCAACGAACTTCAGCAATTTCGCCAAACGTTGTATGCCAGCTTGGGAAACGCCAGAGATGCCCTGTTTGATCTGATGGATGCCGTGTTAGTGAGTGCGTGCATCGTGTCGTTTGTGAGGCTATCGCAGAGTCCTGTCTTTCGTCGCCAGTGGTCGAGCACCTATGAAGCGTTGCGCGATAGCCGCCTACCCCGATCAAAGGTGCTGAAGCTGTTGGTGCAGCAGATACCGACTCAGCAGCAACCGTTGTTGGCAGGTGATGCGAGTCGGTGGAACCGTCCTGCTGCCAGGCGTTTGAAAGACCGCACCTTATCAGGCAGAACAGGACATGCCCCGATAGCCGGACAAAACTACAGTACCTTAGCCTGGATTGCTGAAGACAGGGGCAGTTGGGCATTACCATTGCGGCATGAGCGCATCACCAGCTTTGAAACACCCGCCAGTAAAGCGGCATTCCAACTCAAACAAGTGACTCGGCAGTTAGCGGTGCGTCCGTTGGCGATCTACGACCGAGGGTACGGCAATGCCAGTTTTGTCAACCAAACGGCAGGGATTGAGGCAGACTTGCTGCTGCGGGTTACATCCAATCGATGTGTCTATGGCGCGCCCCCAGCGTATCGAGGGCGAGGCGCACCTGCCAAGCATGGACATAAGATGAAACTCAATGACCCTGACACTTGGAGTGTCCCGGTCGAAACCGTTGAAGTCGATGATCCCAACTGGGGACGAGTGCGGGTCAGTCGTTGGAGTGCATACCATTTCCGCAAATCCCCCAAACGGGCAATGGAAGTGTTGCGCGTGGAGGTGCTGGAGACACAGAGCAGCACGCGACGCTTGGCTCCTTTGTGGTTAGTTTGGCTGGGTGAGCAGATGCCTCCGTTAGAAACCCTGTGGTTGCACTACCTCCGTCGCTTTGCCATTGAACACTGGTATCGCTTTGCCAAGCAGAGGCTATATTGGACACATCCCCAGTTCAGTTCTGTATCGGCAACCGAACAGTGGAGCAGCCTGATGCCGTTGCTCAGTTGGCAGTTGTGGTTAGCGCGAAAGGACTGTACTGACCACCCCTTGCCCTGGCAGGCACCGCAAGAAACGTTGACTCCGGGTCGGGTCGCACAAGCGTTTGCAGGCATTTTGGCAGCGATTGGCACCCCTGCTCCTGCGCCTAAACCTCGTGGTAAATCGCCAGGACGAGGCAAGGGGCACAAGCCAACTCCTCGTCCCTGCTATCCGATGGTCAAAAAACGAGCCTCGAAACGCAAGACATCCGAACAATCCCTGAACAGTCCGGTTGCAACAGCAGCTTAACTGCGAGCAGGATTGTATCCAATTCCTTAAGTTCAACTGTTATGAACGGTTGAGCAGATTCTTTATGGCATCCTGTTGAGCATTATTGTGATGCCAGTTAGTCCAAACTAAAGGAGCACCCATCGCTCTCGCATCGTGAATTATGGGTTCTACCAGGCTGAGCAACTCTGTTCTATTGGATCAGGAGCCGTAGAATCGGCTGTCAAACAGATTGGGCGACGCCTCCAAATTTCGGGTGCTCGCTGGAATACGGCCTCCGTTAATGCCATGTTGAGTCTGCGCTGTGCCTACCTCAATGGACAGCTCGCCAGTTGACTGTTTCATCGAAAGTGGGATGCTCCTCATTTCATAGGCTTCTATTAAGAAGTCTGCTGCTGCGTAAATCTCCTGATCCTGACTAAACTTACCAATCCCAATACGAAGTGCCCCATCAATCACTGTGTCTTGTAGCTTCAGTGCACGTAGCACATGGGAAGGTTCTTCTAGACCAGAAGAACAAGCTGATCCAGTTGATATCGCTAATTTAGAACGGACTCTAGCGATGACAGCACTATTGGGAATACCAGGAATTGAAATGTGAAGATTTCCTGCCAGCCGATGCTCTAGATCTCCATTAATCACTAGGTTAGGGATCTTCTCTAGGAGCAGATCTTGAAGTCGATCGCGCTTCATGGCGATCGCCCGCTCATCTTCTTCCATCTCCAGCGATCGCAACCGACAAGCTTCTCCTAACCCAACAATCCCAGGGACGTTAAGAGTACCCGATCGCATTCCTTGTTGATGACCGCCACCAAATATAAGCGGCTCCAAGTGATAGCCTTTACGAACAGCTATGGCCCCAACTCCTTTGGGGCCATAGAACTTGTGGGCAGAGATTGCTAGGTAGGTGATGCCCCACTGTTCAAACTGAATGGGAATTTTACCGACTGCCTGAGAGCCGTCACATAGAAAAGGAATGCCGTAATGTTGAGCAATCTGCCCAATTCTTTGAATCGGGTAGAGGTTGCCAATCTCGTTGTTAGCTGCCATGACACAGAGCAGAGACAGTCCCTCAGCGCAGACTTGTTCCAAATGTTCCAGGTCAAGTCTGCCTCTGGAATCTACTTGCAGATAAACCAGTTCAGCCCAACCTCGCTGCTCCAATGCACGACAGGTATCGAGGACAGCTTTGTGTTCGATCGGCATTAAGCCAATGCGATGCGGTTTCGTGGGGTTAGGGGGGAGACTCCCTTGAATTGCCAGATTGATGCTCTCGGTTGCGCCAGATGTCCAAACAATTTCCCTCGGTGAGGCTCCAATTAGATCTGCAACTTGTTTAGCCGCTTGCATGATGGCTGCTTCGGCGCGATCGCCCCACTCATGATCTACACTACTGGCATTGCCAAATTCGAGTGTCATGAAGTGATAGATGCGATCGGCCACACGCCGATCGACGGGAGTAGTGGCGTGGTAGTCGAGGTAAATCACAAGGGGGTTGGCTGGAGCGACTCAACAAAGGTCTGGTGGTCGGCGGTAGCAATCCGCCCAACCCGCGCCGCCGCCGCCGCCGCCCAAGACTCAACAAAGGTCTGGTGGTCGGCGGTAGCAATCCCCTGCTGAAGCGTTTGCAGCACCGCAGCGAGATGACCCGCCAAGAGTGCCGAAGCCGCTAACCATAGACCAGGAAACTGCCGACTTCGCAGAATGCCGCTAGCATCTGGAGACTGGGGCTTGTACTGGCCATCTTCGAGGTAAAACCAATCAATCTGCTGGCTGTAGGTACACCAAACAATGTATTCTTGTACGCAATTGCGACGGTAGACCCGCAGTTTGTCATGCAAGTCGTAGGAGGCACTGCTAGCAGCAATTTCAACCACAAGTTCGGGCGCGCCTTCTAGGTAACCATCATCGCTAATCCATGAGTTGCCCCCCTGTTCCAGACGCAACACGGCATCAGGTTGAGGTTCGTTGTCGGCATCCAGGCGCACGGTGGGGTTGTCGTAGCAGGCAATACCCGGTGTAGCCGCGCGATAGGAACCCAGCCAAGTCATGAGGTCGGCATGGGGTTGGCTATGAATGACGCGGACGGGAGAACTCACGTAAACGACTCCTTCGATTAGTTCGGCTTTTTTGAGCTGGGGCATGGCGTTGTACCGCTGCTCAAATTCACTGCGGGTGAGGCGATCGCCATTTTCCAAGGGGGGTAGCTTAACCAATCGTTCGGTCGTCATGGTGAGTGAGAGATGAATGGGTTTCCAGACGTTGATAATATTCTACCAGGGCGGTTTCAGCCAGTTGTTTGAGGTCAGCTTTGTCCTGTTGAGTGAGACTTTTCCAAAGTACAGGGTCAAACTTGAGCAGGGTGAGTTCTTTCAGGCGACGGATGAATTTGCGCCGCTCAAATTTCTCGAAAGGCATTGAAAGTAGGATAGATTCAATATCGCGATCGCTCAGTTCAGCAATTCGCACCATCTTGCTTCCAGTTTTTTCCACTATTTCACCATTTTGTAATCGTTTCAGGTAAAAGGCTTTAAAGAAAGTAACAAGATCAGGAATTTTGATTTTTCCGCTAGAGTCTGCAAGTTGAAGTAAGCCCAGTAATAAAACAGGTTTATAGGAATATTTCATATCCATGTTCTGGACAAACTCAACAAACTTAACTTTAATATTCTCTTTTGTGATCGGTATGATGTTGAACAGAAGTGTTGAATTGAGACACAAAACTTTACATTCAACCCTACGAAGCTCCTACGAGTGTCTCTGGCAGCAGATCGTAGCTCCAATGGACAATCGAACAACGACGACTCAATTCAAGTTGCAAATAGCGCAACTTATCTAGTAATTGATGACCATAAAACTCTGGAATTTCTATCAATTGCAGAATCAGATAGGCAATCAACACCATGTAGATTTGAATGGTGACTCCATTGACACTCTTAGAGATTAGTTTATCTAGCTTCAAGTGCATCTTTAGAAACTTCCACAGCACTTCTATCTGCCACCGATGGCGATAGACTTCACTAATCTCTTCATTCGTCATCAGTTCTACATTGGTCGCCAGCCGAAACTCCGTTTGGCTCTCTAAGTCACAAAACCAAACCACTCGATATCGCTCATGCTCAAACTCGGTCTTCATCGTGTTCTTAAGGCGGACAACAAAGCGAGTCTGATCCTGGCTTAATTGGTCAAGGAAATCCCAACTGGCAAAGCCTCTATCCATGACGCCGATGGCATCTTCAGGAATCATTCCTGTCACTCTGTCAGCAAATTTTGCGTCATGTCCTTGACCAAAATGAATCAGGCATTCACTGGGATTACCTTGCGTTAAGTTGACTCCATTAAGCAATTTGACTTGATGATAGCCTTGCATCCAGAACAACTTGCTTGTCAATGTGATGACCGTTGAATCAATGGAAAACAGCATCTGTGCTGTCGCTGGATTTTTTTGTTTTAGCTGTCTTATGAGCTCAGCGTAGATGCGACAAAAGTGTTCATCCTGTCGAGTCTTGCAGGCTTTAGAAAAGGTGGAAATATCAACCTTGATTCCTGCTTTGTTGAGACGATAAAACAGGCTTCTCATGCTCGTTAAACCCTGGTCTAAAACGAAGGTCAACCAGATTTCAAAGAATAAGCGAGAGTTCAAAACAGGATAGTTATGTGGGCACAACTGCTTGAGTATCGGTTTGACAAGCGCAGGAAATGACACTAGCATCTTAAACATTGTTTTTGTTTGCTGGGGGCTAGAATACAATATTCTGCCCCCATTTTTTGTATGTTGAGCTATCTTTCAACACTTCTGGATGTTGAATTGTTTCTGAATTTCATCTAGTCGTTCTTTTCTGAAGTAGAAATAAGTTTGATTCCCAATTGGAATTGTGTGATCAGGAATAAGTTTGCCCGTCACAACCCACTGTTTTACAACATTGTCAGCAACTCCCAATTCAGCTTCCAATTCACGAGTTTGATACATCTCTTTGACTTCATCTTGCCAACGAAAGATGTCGATTGCTTCGTACTTATCGACCCATAAATGAAGCCCCAATACAACACTCGGTTTTTCGCCTTTTGCGTAGGTCGCTGCCTCTTCAGCCAGCATATCATTTGGGGCTGCGACGAGTGCCCCAGGGCGATAGTGAGGATTTTTAAACAAGCGATGAGTATTAAGTGCCTGAGTATAACGACTGGTATTGTCAATAAAGTCAAATACTAGCAGGTATTCTTTACCTGGAGCAGTTCGGGTGCCACGTCCAAGCTGCTGAATGTAAACAACTTTGCTCAGTGTGGGACGTGCCATTAATAATACTTCTGTCTCAGGAGAATCCCAGCCTTCATTAAGGATGTCGCAGGCACAAAGAACCTGAATTTTACCAGTTCGATAGTCTGTTAATATCTGTTCTTTCTGGTTTTCTGCCATGCGCCCAGACACATGAGATGCTTGAACATTCTGCTGATTGAATAGCTCTGCCATTCGTTCTGCATGAGCAATATCAATGCAAAAACAAACAGCACGTTTACCCAGCGTATGACTACAATAAGTGTCCACAATTAAGCGATCGCGATCGGGCACCTTTAAAGCATGTCCCAAGTCATTACTCCGGTAATCAACGCCATTAAATCGAACTTTGGACAAGTCAACATTCGTTTTAACTCGAATACAGCGGATTGGAACTAACAAACCTCGTTGAATTGCTTCTTCTAATTCAAGTCGATGGGCACAGTTCTGAAAAATTTCTGTTAAGGATTGCCCATCATGGCGTTCCGGCGTTGCTGTTAGTCCAAGAATGAATTTTGCACGAAAATAGCTGCTTTAGTTTGGACTAATGGTGAAGAGGAAGGCAGTCAATGAGAAGCACCGACTGCCGTAAGGTCAATGAAGTACAACCAACATTGACCCCATGATTTTCAACGAACTTCAGCAATTTCGCCAAACGTTGTATGCCAGCTTGGGAAACGCCAGAGATGCCCTGTTTGATCTGATGGATGCCGTGTTAGTGAGTGCGTGCATCGTGTCGTTTGTGAGGCTATCGCAGAGTCCTGTCTTTCGTCGCCAGTGGTCGAGCACCTATGAAGCGTTGCGCGATAGCCGCCTACCCCGATCAAAGGTGCTGAAGCTGTTGGTGCAGCAGATACCGACTCAGCAGCAACCGTTGTTGGCAGGTGATGCGAGTCGGTGGAACCGTCCTGCTGCCAGGCGTTTGAAAGACCGCACCTTATCAGGCAGAACAGGACATGCCCCGATAGCCGGACAAAACTACAGTACCTTAGCCTGGATTGCTGAAGACAGGGGCAGTTGGGCATTACCATTGCGGCATGAGCGCATCACCAGCTTTGAAACACCCGCCAGTAAAGCGGCATTCCAACTCAAACAAGTGACTCGGCAGTTAGCGGTGCGTCCGTTGGCGATCTACGACCGAGGGTACGGCAATGCCAGTTTTGTCAACCAAACGGCAGGGATTGAGGCAGACTTGCTGCTGCGGGTTACATCCAATCGATGTGTCTATGGCGCGCCCCCAGCGTATCGAGGGCGAGGCGCACCTGCCAAGCATGGACATAAGATGAAACTCAATGACCCTGACACTTGGAGTGTCCCGGTCGAAACCGTTGAAGTCGATGATCCCAACTGGGGACGAGTGCGGGTCAGTCGTTGGAGTGCATACCATTTCCGCAAATCCCCCAAACGGGCAATGGAAGTGTTGCGCGTGGAGGTGCTGGAGACACAGAGCAGCACGCGACGCTTGGCTCCTTTGTGGTTAGTTTGGCTGGGTGAGCAGATGCCTCCGTTAGAAACCCTGTGGTTGCACTACCTCCGTCGCTTTGCCATTGAACACTGGTATCGCTTTGCCAAGCAGAGGCTATATTGGACACATCCCCAGTTCAGTTCTGTATCGGCAACCGAACAGTGGAGCAGCCTGATGCCGTTGCTCAGTTGGCAGTTGTGGTTAGCGCGAAAGGACTGTACTGACCACCCCTTGCCCTGGCAGGCACCGCAAGAAACGTTGACTCCGGGTCGGGTCGCACAAGCGTTTGCAGGCATTTTGGCAGCGATTGGCACCCCTGCTCCTGCGCCTAAACCTCGTGGTAAATCGCCAGGACGAGGCAAGGGGCACAAGCCAACTCCTCGTCCCTGCTATCCGATGGTCAAAAAACGAGCCTCGAAACGCAAGACATCCGAACAATCCCTGAACAGTCCGGTTGCAACAGCAGCTTAACTGCGAGCAGGATTGTATCCAATTCCTTAAGTTCAACTGTTATGAACGGTTGAGCAGATTCTTTATGGCATCCTGTTGAGCATTATTGTGATGCCAGTTAGTCCAAGCTAAAGTAGCTGATCACCTTGCGGTAAGTTTCTGCGGCTGCATGATGGCTCTCATCAATAATGATGTAACCAAATTCGCGCTCATCAAATTGATTTAATGAATCTGCAATTGCCTGGATTGTAGATAACACGATATGAGAATCCGGCTTGCTCTTTTTCTTCTGATAAATAGCAGAAGTTGCATCAGACCAAAGCTCAGAAAATCTCTCCTGTGTTTGAGTAACTAAAGTCTTGCGATGAGCAAGATACAGAGTTCTAAAACCTAGATAGTGAGCATGGGAAATAGCAACATGGGTTTTTCCTGTACCTGTTGCATGAGTTAGTAAAGCAATTGTTTTACCTCGATTTCGTAATTCTTCCAGTTGTTTCAGTGCATCCATCTGATGCTCTCTTAACGAAATCTCTCCAACTTCCTGTTTTGGCAAAAATCCATCTAGTGTTCCCTGCACAATTTCTCTTTCCAGGAAGAGTAAAAGTTGCTCCTGAATGCGTTCTCGCTCAGTGCTTAATTGAATATCTGTCCAACGATAAACTTTCCACCCCTGATAAACCAAACTGTTCTGACGTAATAATTGGTCACGGTAAATTTGTGAATTAACCATTGCACCATCAGGTGCGTGCCACACTTCACCGTCAATTTCAAAAGCATACTTATCCAGTCGGGAAAGAAACGCGAAATCAATAAACCGATTAGTGCCGTAGATATCTGTTACGGAATACTGAGGAATGAGCAATTGAGTTCGCTCAAACCCCAGAGTCTCCTGGGGTGCATCCCAGTCTTACAAGACTCAGGATGAGAATTGACCATTGAGATAAGCGCAGCGATGGCGAAGGACTTGTGGAACGTTGTCTTCCTTCCACTGAGCGCCTGAAATTTTCACCCGCCTACCAATTTGCTTGATAGTCGACTCCACGGCACCCGAGCCAATTGAAATCCCCTCAGCTTGGTAGTAGCTGTAGTTAACGATACGGAGCCGATGCTTAGCCAGATAGCCGATAAACTGGTCTACCCGCTCATGGGACCAGTCGTCGAATAGCCTAACCGCCCCATCCACATCCCCTTGCCACAAGCAGGCTTCGACGGCATCAAGACGCTGTTGAGACCCACCCACGTTACCCAAATTCTCCATCAGGTGGTACCAGTCCAAGATCTCAAGGCGCTCGCTGCGATGCCCGATCTGTGAAAACAGGTTCCAGATGCCGTCGTGACCATCCCCAAGACAAACGAGGGGATGCGCTAAGGGCTGCTGGTTGAGCCAGTTGACCAAGCTGTCGTTGTCTTTGTAGAAGGCGCTAATGCTGCACTGATGCAGGTTTACCCCCTTGTAATCGCGCCACTGGCAGGGCTGCCCCTGAGGAGTCCGCAGACGGACTTTGCCCCCGTCTAAGCTCATTTCCTTAACCCCGCTGTCCACCGCTGGTGGCTCTAGGTCTTGACGATGCACCAGCCGTTGCTGGGTACTCCCTGACACGCACACCCCGGTGAGCACAGCGATATCGTCGGCAGCTCGCGCATAGGCTTCGTTGGCACTCAGCAGCAAGCAGCACGTCTCAACCTGAGGACTCCACTGGGTGCGGGCCTTGACCTTAAGCCGCTGGCTCTGGCGCTGACTCAGACTTAAGCGTCCGACGATACTCTGGATGTGCCGCTTTCGCCCAGAGCTTGTGCCGCTGCTTGTGCAGATAAAAAATTTCCGATCTCAGGCCCCACATACTCCAGTAGGTGGTCACGAACGGCGACTTCGATCCCGGCCAATGTTTTGACTTGTTCAGGGTCTGTCTCGTCGTAAAGCAACTCCGCTAACGCCAGTGCATGGGCTTTGATTTGGGCTTCCTTGGTGGCATCCATCGCTTCAACTATCCTTAGAGCAACTGCTCTGAGCCTACGGCGTCTGCCCTTAATCTGCACTAAGCACTTCTACTCATTGCATAACTGGGATGCACCCGTCTCCTGAAAGATATCAATAAACAAATCCTCACTAGAACTACTTTCAGCGGCTCGATCATGTCTAACGTGAGAAGTAAGATGATCAGGAGTATCCATAGAAATATATTAAGAGAGCATTCCCTATTATTCCCGCTCCGAACTGAAGTCATCCGGCAGTTCATTGAGTGTTACACCTAAAGCCTCACAAAGGGCTTTCATCTGAGGAACTGTCAAGCTAGCCACATTGGTTCCTCGTTCCCAGTTGCTGACAGTCTTGCTACTAACCCCGACTAGACGTGCCAAAGCTTCCTGCGAGAGTTCCGCTTTCTCCCTCAATTGTTTTAGGGTAAGTTTTGGTCGATCCTGTTCCATCTGGAAAAAGTTTTTAGAAACACTTGACAACTCCCCGCTTTTCTAGAAAACTTTTCTAGTAAGAGGTTCTTTCTCATTCTCCATTAAACTTTAGTTTGGACTAACTGGCATCACAATAATGCTCAACAGGATGCCATAAAGAATCTGCTCAACCGTTCATAACAGTTGAACTTAAGGAATTGGATACAATCCTGCTCGCAGTTAAGCTGCTGTTGCAACCGGACTGTTCAGGGATTGTTCGGATGTCTTGCGTTTCGAGGCTCGTTTTTTGACCATCGGATAGCAGGGACGAGGAGTTGGCTTGTGCCCCTTGCCTCGTCCTGGCGATTTACCACGAGGTTTAGGCGCAGGAGCAGGGGTGCCAATCGCTGCCAAAATGCCTGCAAACGCTTGTGCGACCCGACCCGGAGTCAACGTTTCTTGCGGTGCCTGCCAGGGCAAGGGGTGGTCAGTACAGTCCTTTCGCGCTAACCACAACTGCCAACTGAGCAACGGCATCAGGCTGCTCCACTGTTCGGTTGCCGATACAGAACTGAACTGGGGATGTGTCCAATATAGCCTCTGCTTGGCAAAGCGATACCAGTGTTCAATGGCAAAGCGACGGAGGTAGTGCAACCACAGGGTTTCTAACGGAGGCATCTGCTCACCCAGCCAAACTAACCACAAAGGAGCCAAGCGTCGCGTGCTGCTCTGTGTCTCCAGCACCTCCACGCGCAACACTTCCATTGCCCGTTTGGGGGATTTGCGGAAATGGTATGCACTCCAACGACTGACCCGCACTCGTCCCCAGTTGGGATCATCGACTTCAACGGTTTCGACCGGGACACTCCAAGTGTCAGGGTCATTGAGTTTCATCTTATGTCCATGCTTGGCAGGTGCGCCTCGCCCTCGATACGCTGGGGGCGCGCCATAGACACATCGATTGGATGTAACCCGCAGCAGCAAGTCTGCCTCAATCCCTGCCGTTTGGTTGACAAAACTGGCATTGCCGTACCCTCGGTCGTAGATCGCCAACGGACGCACCGCTAACTGCCGAGTCACTTGTTTGAGTTGGAATGCCGCTTTACTGGCGGGTGTTTCAAAGCTGGTGATGCGCTCATGCCGCAATGGTAATGCCCAACTGCCCCTGTCTTCAGCAATCCAGGCTAAGGTACTGTAGTTTTGTCCGGCTATCGGGGCATGTCCTGTTCTGCCTGATAAGGTGCGGTCTTTCAAACGCCTGGCAGCAGGACGGTTCCACCGACTCGCATCACCTGCCAACAACGGTTGCTGCTGAGTCGGTATCTGCTGCACCAACAGCTTCAGCACCTTTGATCGGGGTAGGCGGCTATCGCGCAACGCTTCATAGGTGCTCGACCACTGGCGACGAAAGACAGGACTCTGCGATAGCCTCACAAACGACACGATGCACGCACTCACTAACACGGCATCCATCAGATCAAACAGGGCATCTCTGGCGTTTCCCAAGCTGGCATACAACGTTTGGCGAAATTGCTGAAGTTCGTTGAAAATCATGGGGTCAATGTTGGTTGTACTTCATTGACCTTACGGCAGTCGGTGCTTCTCATTGACTGCCTTCCTCTTCACCATTAGTCCAAACTAAAGATTAAACGACTTCGGGAGGCACTTTAGCTAGTGTCTCGCTAAACTTTGCGTTGATTTTGAGGAATATTATGGATACTAGTCCGCTTCATGTCTGGGCGGTGGTTCGTCTGCTGCCCAATATGCAACGTACCGTAATTAATCGGTTTCGTCGTCGAAGCGATGCAGAAAATTACTTGCGCCTTTTACGGCAGCACATTCACGACACTAATTTGACAATCGTGTTTGATCCGCCATCCAGGGCTATTAATCTCGAAGCCCATTCTAAAAATTGTGAGAAGTCAGGAATGTTATCGTCATCATCAAGGATTTCTCCTAATGATTGAATTAAGGGTCTATTTGGAGTTGCCATATCATTTTCGTATGCTTTCTTCAATAACTCTATTGCCGTATCCCAACAACGATGAACTTGATAGGGAAATTCGTCATCATCTTTTGTTTGCGGTTTTGTTCCTGCAAGATGTGGCTTTGCCGATCGCTGCTCGATAATTTCATGTTTTTCCAGAATGTCTAATTGCTGTCTCAACTGTGCTTTATTAATTCCCAAAACACTAACTAAACCCATATCTGTGTCAAGAATCTCATTCACTAGAACAGATGCTCGAATGTTGTAGTTATATTCCCAAAGCTTTGCAAAAAGATATCCAGTCGTATAAGGATTTGATAGATCTGGACTACTGATCGAATATATCTTTTTGTCTTGTCTCAGAAACCCAATTTTCGCGATCGCTTCTGATTCTGTATAGGTCCTCAGGATTAATCGAATGCTCTTTTTTAACGTCTCTGGCGATTCAATTGGAAAAGTTTCAATACAGCTATTGACTAACTCCTCTTGAGTGAAGGATGAATGGTTTGGTAAAAACTCACACATGAAATAGTGCCATAAACTGCGATCATTCAAACTTAAGTAAAAATGAATCAACCAATCTGTCACCGTTGCTTCCAGGTAAGGATCTTTGGTCGCTACCAGATTTCCTTCGGGTGTCAAACCCCGATCGTCTAGCAAATTTGCCGCGATCGCCCATTGTTTTGCCCTCTGCCGCGCCTGAGCCGACAAAGAACCCGTTGGGGCATTGGGCTGGAGACTCTGAGCCAGCAGCACTCGGAGGTCAGCTTTAATCAGTAAGGAGGTGGGTAAACCAGGCATAGGGCGTGAAAAACCAGAAGTGACTAAGGAAAAATACAATCCAGGGATAAGACCTGCTCAGGAAAGGGGGGAAGGGCGATCGCAGCTTGTGCTGTGACGATCTGTCGATGTAGATACCCAAACTGACCAGGAGCCACTTCAGCAGGTTGGCTATAGGCTTCCAGGTAGCGATCGACCACATTAAACAACCAGTAGTCTCGAATTCCGGCTTCTGCATACAAAGACAACTTCACTGTGCGATCGTACTCCAGCGACGAATCTGCTACTTCCATAACCAAGAGCGTTTCCGCAGGTGTGGGATGGGCTGATTCATAGTCATCCTCTCGGTTTTGCACAATC
The DNA here is from genome assembly GCF_013177315.1 of Thermoleptolyngbya sichuanensis A183. Lineage (NCBI taxonomy): Bacteria > Bacillati > Cyanobacteriota > Cyanophyceae > Oculatellales > Oculatellaceae > Thermoleptolyngbya > Thermoleptolyngbya sichuanensis. The sequence continues at coordinate 1,574,414 of NZ_CP053661.1, forward strand.
GAAAAATCGGGTTCTGGTTCCCCATCAAAGGATAAAGTAATAGGAGACTGGCAGCGGAGAGTGGCGCGATCGCCCACTAACTCAGGTAAGACTCTGAGTAAGCGAGTGATACAGGTTTCGTGGGCAGTACCTCGTGCTGCCATTTGAATTAACTCCCCCCGAATGAGTTCGATGTGGTCATCCTCACCCAAAAGGCCAAGTTCTACTAAACGGTGATAGTCTTGCACTGTAAACCGCACGGGTTGAGGCGTTTGAAGGGGTTTTGTGGCGGCTACTATCATTGAGTCTCCTTGATGGCATCCAGGACTGTGCAAAATGCCTTGAGTTCGGCTTACAAATGACAGGCGAGACAGGGTAAGGTTTCGTCTTCTTCGCCCAGAACGGCTTCTAATGCTTCCACCAAGGGGCGATCGGGCTTTTTCTGGGCTTCCCGTGCCATTGCCTTGTGATGGTCAGCGATAACCTGGTCTTTTCGCGCTAATAGTTCTAGCAGGGTTTCGCCCTGTGTCCAGGTGTAAGTTCTGCCGTCTCGATGATTTTGCTCGTATTCGACCGCCTTTTGGAAGAGGTCAGGATGCTCTTGTGCTAACATCACCCACTCATATTTGCGCTGGAAGAAACAAAAGTAACAGCCCGATCGCGATCGCCAGCGGTAATAGTCAGGCATTCCAATTCCGCTTTCTTCAAGTAAGCGGATAATGTCAGCTTTAACAAGTCCGTGTTCTTTGAAAGGAAATTTAGGTGTGATGTTGGGCTTGGTCGAGATGTAGCCATCTCGATTTTCATCGGCACGAATACCAATATAGGTAATCACTTCATCGTCACCTACCCACTTTTCCAGGGGAATGATTTTCATCTGCCTGGTACACCATCGCATTTTGGGAGACGGTAATACTCCACCGTATACATCCAGCCAGTGGTCGAAGCCTCGTTCTGCTTCGAGGTAGTTAATCTTAATCCCAAGCCAATCTTCAATTCGCCCTAGATACTCGTAAGTTTCCTTCAATTCCTTATGGGTATCACAGAAGAAGTACTCGATTTCCAAGTCAGGATATTCTCGACGCATAAAGATAGCAAGGGCTGTACTATCCTTGCCACCAGAGAGACCTACTATGTGCCGAACCTTCTTCTTACTCATGCTGGCTGATCCCGCTTCCGTTTAGGTTTTCCAAATTCACCTTGAGAATTAACATCCTTGCGACTCAAGAGTTTTTCATTGAGCTTTGCTAAAAGGCAGAAGTGTTGAATTGAGACATAAAACTTTACATTCAACCCTACGAAGCTCCTACGAGTGTCTCTGGCAGCAGATCGTAGCTCCAATGGACAATCGAACAACGACGACTCAATTCAAGTTGCAAATAGCGCAACTTATCTAGTAATTGATGACCATAAAACTCTGGAATTTCTATCAATTGCAGAATCAGATAGGCAATCAACACCATGTAGATTTGAATGGTGACTCCATTGACACTCTTAGAGATTAGTTTATCTAGCTTCAAGTGCATCTTTAGAAACTTCCACAGCACTTCTATCTGCCACCGATGGCGATAGACTTCACTAATCTCTTCATTCGTCATCAGTTCTACATTGGTCGCCAGCCGAAACTCCGTTTGGCTCTCTAAGTCACAAAACCAAACCACTCGATATCGCTCATGCTCAAACTCGGTCTTCATCGTGTTCTTAAGGCGGACAACAAAGCGAGTCTGATCCTGGCTTAATTGGTCAAGGAAATCCCAACTGGCAAAGCCTCTATCCATGACGCCGATGGCATCTTCAGGAATCATTCCTGTCACTCTGTCAGCAAATTTTGCGTCATGTCCTTGACCAAAATGAATCAGGCATTCACTGGGATTACCTTGCGTTAAGTTGACTCCATTAAGCAATTTGACTTGATGATAGCCTTGCATCCAGAACAACTTGCTTGTCAATGTGATGACCGTTGAATCAATGGAAAACAGCATCTGTGCTGTCGCTGGATTTTTTTGTTTTAGCTGTCTTATGAGCTCAGCGTAGATGCGACAAAAGTGTTCATCCTGTCGAGTCTTGCAGGCTTTAGAAAAGGTGGAAATATCAACCTTGATTCCTGCTTTGTTGAGACGATAAAACAGGCTTCTCATGCTCGTTAAACCCTGGTCTAAAACGAAGGTCAACCAGATTTCAAAGAATAAGCGAGAGTTCAAAACAGGATAGTTATGTGGGCACAACTGCTTGAGTATCGGTTTGACAAGCGCAGGAAATGACACTAGCATCTTAAACATTGTTTTTGTTTGCTGGGGGCTAGAATACAATATTCTGCCCCTATTTTTTGTATGTTGAGCTATCTTTCAACACTTCTGGCTAAAAGGCCCTTCTGAAGCCGGGGATTGTCTTTCAATGCTGGCGTATTCAACACCTCTTCAGTGAGGCGATCGAATAACGCTTCATATTCTTCATCGATCCAAACAACTTCATGAACTTCCTGACCATTTGGCCCAGTCACCGTAATTCGCAGAGCATCAAATCCTTTACCTTGCCGCCTGACTTCAGTCCGAAGGGCTTCTAGATTCTCGAACCGACGAACCAAATCACTCAAAGCAATTTCATATCGACTGAAGTCCTCGTCAATCCAACCCTTTGGATGCTTGTCCGCCACAATTCTAACGAGTGCCTCTAGCCAATCTCTGTCAGACGAATCCTCTTCCACAGCTTTAGCGACAAAATGCCGCAGTACTGGATCGATGCACTGCCCTATCAAGTAGCTGGCACGAACTCGCAAATCCTCCCTTAAGTTGGCTTCCTTGCTGCGAACCCCAAATGCTTCATAAAGGTGCTTTTGGCAGTCAGTCAGCAAATTGTCGTAAGCGGTCTGAATCGGGTGCATCCCAGTCTTACAAGACTCAGGATGAGAATTGACCATTGAGATAAGCGCAGCGATGGCGAAGGACTTGTGGAACGTTGTCTTCCTTCCACTGAGCGCCTGAAATTTTCACCCGCCTACCAATTTGCTTGATAGTCGACTCCACGGCACCCGAGCCAATTGAAATCCCCTCAGCTTGGTAGTAGCTGTAGTTAACGATACGGAGCCGATGCTTAGCCAGATAGCCGATAAACTGGTCTACCCGCTCATGGGACCAGTCGTCGAATAGCCTAACCGCCCCATCCACATCCCCTTGCCACAAGCAGGCTTCGACGGCATCAAGACGCTGTTGAGACCCACCCACGTTACCCAAATTCTCCATCAGGTGGTACCAGTCCAAGATCTCAAGGCGCTCGCTGCGATGCCCGATCTGTGAAAACAGGTTCCAGATGCCGTCGTGACCATCCCCAAGACAAACGAGGGGATGCGCTAAGGGCTGCTGGTTGAGCCAGTTGACCAAGCTGTCGTTGTCTTTGTAGAAGGCGCTAATGCTGCACTGATGCAGGTTTACCCCCTTGTAATCGCGCCACTGGCAGGGCTGCCCCTGAGGAGTCCGCAGACGGACTTTGCCCCCGTCTAAGCTCATTTCCTTAACCCCGCTGTCCACCGCTGGTGGCTCTAGGTCTTGACGATGCACCAGCCGTTGCTGGGTACTCCCTGACACGCACACCCCGGTGAGCACAGCGATATCGTCGGCAGCTCGCGCATAGGCTTCGTTGGCACTCAGCAGCAAGCAGCACGTCTCAACCTGAGGACTCCACTGGGTGCGGGCCTTGACCTTAAGCCGCTGGCTCTGGCGCTGACTCAGACTTAAGCGTCCGACGATACTCTGGATGTGCCGCTTTCGCCCAGAGCTTGTGCCGCTGCTTGTGCAGATAAAAAATTTCCGATCTCAGGCCCCACATACTCCAGTAGGTGGTCACGAACGGCGACTTCGATCCCGGCCAATGTTTTGACTTGTTCAGGGTCTGTCTCGTCGTAAAGCAACTCCGCTAACGCCAGTGCATGGGCTTTGATTTGGGCTTCCTTGGTGGCATCCATCGCTTCAACTATCCTTAGAGCAACTGCTCTGAGCCTACGGCGTCTGCCCTTAATCTGCACTAAGCACTTCTACTCATTGCATAACTGGGATGCACCCTCTGAATCTCATGGATGCATTGCACCAGTTTCTTTTGAAATGCTTTTGCTTCCTGTTCATTTTCCTCACTACCCGTTGTCATTGGCTTGAACCCACAAGCTTCTGGTAAAGAGACAAACAGTAAAGCATCAGGTTCCTGAGCCGTCTGTAATGCCTGTAAAACGTTTCGTGCTTCTGCACTCAGCCGCTTTGTCGATCGCGTGAATTCCGGCAGTTGACGGACAAATCCAAACAAGGGCTTAGCAACTGCTAGCAATGATGCATTACGCACTCCATCAGGAGTTTTGGCATTTGGAGATTTCAGAACGGTTTCCAGTTCCTTGAAGACTTGCGATCGCAGTCCAGTCATCTCAAAGTGCTTCACCGAAAAGCGCGAGGGCGATTTCACCAACAACTCAAAATGCTCTGCTCCCAAAACAGGAATGTAGGTGCCGTCCTTGTAGATTCCGACATCGTCAACATGAGCCAGCAGAAAAGCAGCTATCAGGACGGGAACTACTCCTGGCTTAACTCCGTAGGGGGGTGCTTGCAGGTCGGCGTAAATCTGATCCAAGCTGCGCGATCGCTCCTTTGCCTCTAGACAAAACTGGGCGATCGCCCGCCAGGTCGTTGCCACACCTGATGCGGGGTTAGGCGGATAGAAACCCCACACTCCCTGTTCCTGGCGGTGAATCCCTGTCGCCTCTAGCACCGAACCATATATAGCGACTTCAGGCCCATAACCTTCTAACCCTAGTCGTTCTTGGCTAGAACGTTCCAGCATTGCCTCAATCAGTTCACGTCGTGCTTTTGCCCCTTGGGAGGTCAATTCGCGGCGATTGATCAGTTCATTGTCCAGCACTGGGCCTTTGTTGTAAGCGCGATCGCACAAGTCTGAAAGCGCAGCTTGAAAACCCCGGTCAGACTCAATGGCAGCAAGTCGCCCATCGATCCAGCAAGTATTCTTTTGGGCTGACCAGTTGAACGCTAGAGCAACGGTTTCATTTAGGAGTTGCTCTGCTTCCACAAGGCGTTGTCTCACCTCTCGCTTTGCCACGCCATCCGTTTGCAACTCAGGGGCATCTTTCCAGATCTTTTTCAGTGCCAAAAAATCTTCACTACGCATTTGCAGTAGGTCAAGATTGGCAACTGTAATCACAATTAAAGGCTTGCCATCTGCGGTAAAGGGTGGAACGGTTTTCAGAGGGTCTGGATCTAACCAGTAAGCAATTAAGCCGTCACTCCCTGTTGTCGTACACGTCAAAGTCTGTAGATTAACCCGGCTATCAATGTACCGTTGCTCAAAATAGCGGAGGTTGCCCGTTGTGGTGTAATGGCGTTGAGCGACCAGCGGTTTTAAGGGATAGGTTGTAGTCAACAAATCGGCTAGGGGATGATAGGCTTGCGCGATTTGCGTTTGAATTGCCGCTTCAACGTCAAAATCTGAGCCTTGCCAAATCCGCAATTCATCTTGAGTTCGACTGCGGTGGGTGATTAATCTTTTGTCTTTGAGTTGCTGGATCGTCTTTTGCCAATGCTTACGTCCCTTCGCATCCGTGGGAGAGTCGCACAATGCCAGCACGACTAATTCAGGCGTTGCACGAAACCTTCCGGTTGAGGTGACCAGATTGAGGACTCCAATGGTTTTCAGTACCTTAAGAACATCCTGATTCTGGTCTTTGGCATCCTGAATCAACCCTTGTACTTCAACCCAACGTTGTAAATTAAGCCGTGATGCCAGCCCGGCGACGGTCTCTACAAAGTAGTCATAAAGCTGGTGCAGCTTTAAGGTAGGAATTTGATCTCCTTCAAGGGTGGCAGTTTTAAGAAACTGACTGAAAGCGTAAGGCTCGTCGCTCGTGAGAAAGGTAAATAGAGAGCGATCGTTCTGGGCGTAACGCACACAGAGCATTGGCAGCACCAGAGCCGTCAGGGGGTGCAGGGGGTAAGCATCTGCTAGCACCTTCGCTGAAATCTCGTATTCCGAGAGTAGCTCTTTCAACGCATCAAACCAGCTTTCAGCTTGGCTGTAAACCCTGGGTCGGATTGGGTCAGAGCAACGAATAGCTTGCCCGATTAAGCGGGTCATCTGGCTGGGTGATTCAGTGAGAACGATGTCGGTGAATCTTCCGTGAATCTTTACCCATTCACTTTGTTCTGCTGTGGAGAGGCGATCGCCATAGCCTGCAAACGACTGGTGGAGAATCCCCAACAGGTGAACCTGATAGTCTCCCTGAAGTTCTAGTTCAGCAATCTGTTGCAGCAGGTAAAGATCTTGAATCCCCTGATGATGCGCCGCATACTCCAGATTCTTGCCCAACTCATCAATAATCAGCAGCACATCGGTTTCAGCCGTCTGGGCGATCGTTCGGAGCAATTTCAGCACTTGTTGGTCAGTCACTTGGCAGTTGCCCGCCTCCGCCTGAAAGCGCCACTCATTGAGATCCATCCAAAAATCTGGCTTTCGCTTCTTTTTCCAAAAAAGCTCAAACCCGCGCGATAAGGCACGGACGATCGTCCAGCTTAGGGGTTCTCGTTGAGCCGTTGCCACAGCCCTGAATAATCCAGGCTGAGGAACATTTGTGATGACAGCCATTTCAGGACTGTCAGCCGGAAAAACGGATTCGGCGATCGCCCTAGCTGCCTCAGCAACGCGACTACCTCCAGGCGCACATAAAGCCGCCAGATAGTGAGCAAATGCCGACTTTCCTGTTCCATAGACTCCTGTTAATGTCCAGGCGCGGTGAGCAGCCGGATCGCCAATGGCAGATAAAATCCGTCGCAACGCGATCGCCGATCGCTCCGTCGGAACATAGCCCTGAACCGCATCAGGCTTATCTAAGTCTCTCTCTAAATTGACGGATCGGTAGTAGCGGCGGTGTAGCTCAAAATAGGTTGATAGAACCTGATTGGTCATTTTGCTCACCTTCCCGTTCGCGGAGCGTCTCCACAGAAGAACCGATAGTAGCCGTCTAAGATAGCCGCTGCCAGCTTAAGTGGCTCCCCTTCAAAGGAAAATTGCAGCTTTCCGGCGGCATCCGAGAGGCGAATTTGATTCCACCGTCGGGCGACAACTTCGATCGCGTCGCAGATCGCACTCTCGGTCAGCTTAAAAACAAGCCCTGGACTGCCAAGGTCGTAGAGCAAATTGGCAATTGGAATCGTTTTGGCGGGGCTACCCGTTCGAGCGTGGTGCTCTAAGCAAGCGTAGACCACAATTTCGGGGGGCAAGCTTGGCTTCTGCCCAACGCGGAACCGATAGTGTCGAGAATCCCCTGCGGTGTAAATTAACCCCAGTTCCGTAAATGGACAATCCAGAGAGTCTTCGCTAACCTTCGCTTTTTTACTGGGTTGCACGACATACATCCGCAAAATGCAACTCACGTCTTTTTTGAGTGAAGAATCAGAAATACGAGGCGCAACCCGATCGCGGTATTCACAAAGCTGGTAAAACAAATCTTCAGCCGTAAACTCGACCAGGCGAAAATCGTTGAAGGCAACATCCCAGGCAGTTGCCAAGTTAGGCGCTTCTAGCAATTTCCAATGCAACAGCCAAAGGGAGGCCGGATCTTCCAAATAAGAGTCCCAACCGTCCTGCCCCAAAAGTTGCTGACCAAATTCTGTCGGCTGGTCATCCTTCAGCAGCTTAAAGGCAGAACACCAGTACCGAATCGATCGCACCATGTTCTTTCCCACGCCGAGTCGAACAGGGGCATCCTCCCTTAAGAAAATTTCTGAATCGATAGAGGCACGATCAAAACCCTTCTTCAACCAACCAAAGCGAGGGTGAAACGTTTCATGACGAGCAAAGATACATGGCCTTGAAACATCACGGCCCGCTAGTCCCTGGTTGACTGTAGTAGAACTGACAGACTCTGTTGCCATAATTTCACGCAGCGCCCATTCCCACTTGCCTACGTTTGTCTAACACTGATGCTTGGGGGCACCTCGAAAAATAGGGTTGCTTGCTAAAAATAGCTTGATCTTAAATTTGATACAGCACGGCTAACTCTAGCAATAATTCGCAGAAAGGTAGTTCGAGATGCCCTTAGGCTCGCAGTGAGTCTGGAAAATAGGCTGATGCTAGCACTTCCGCAGCCTAGGCGCAGGCATAATCAGCAACAGAGAAACAGAGCTATGAAAAATCAAACGGAACTTAAGAATGGAGCTAAGCGGATTCGAACCGCTGACCCTCTCAATGCCATTGAGATGCGCTACCAACTGCGCTATAGCCCCTTGTGCGTTTCCTATAATGCCTGACGAACAGTAACTTCGTCAACTAATCTTTGGATTTCAAGTAAGAGATTTGGCGTTTAATGGGGAATAGCCTTGTTGCTCGCCCTTCGGCACAGAACCTCACACTCTATGATTAACCTGCCACCCGAACCTTCCGAAACGTCTCCAGCGTCGCCCGCTCCCGACCGCGCCCCCGCCGAGCCAGACATAGAAGCGCTGATCCTGTTGCTGCGGCGCAAGCAGGGCACCTGGATGGACTGGGGCAAAGCCTGCTTGCAGTTGCAAAAAGCAGGGTATTCGCCGCAGCAAATTTTTGAGGCAACGGGGTTTGAGCCTGTGCAGCAAAACCAGATTGTAGTAGCGGCGCAGGTGTATTTGTCGATGCTGAAGGTGGGCGTGTCGGACGCGGTGCGGGCCCGTTTTGAGCGGACGGGTAGCGATACGCTGTACGAGTTTCGGGTGCTGAGCCAGGGCGATCGCGCGGCGGTTGCAGAACTGGTAGTCCAAAAAGGCGTGGACTCGGAAGGGGCACGGGATCTAGTGCGGGCGGTGAAGGAGTATTCGCGGCTGGCGGCCCCGCCAGAGAAGTTTCCCCAGGCACCAGGCGACGCGGTGGCCTATTTTTGCTGGAACCTGGCGCGGCAGCAGGCGGATCTGCAAGCGCGATCGCGCCTGATTGCCCAGGGGTTGAAATTCGCCAGCAGCGACAGTGCCCGCCAGCAGCTCGAGCATTTGCTGACGGATTTTGGCGTGGCTCGTGTACAGCAGGCTCCCCGGCTGCCGTTTTATCGGCTGGAAACGGAGTCGGAGGTGCCGAGGGTGATTCCGGTGGCGGGTCGGCTGCCGCTGTCTCGCGCCCACCTCCAGGCGGTGCCGATTCTGCAAGAGGAGGAACCCTTTGGCATTGTCAAATTTTCGGGCATAGGGGCGTGGGTTCCAGTTCCCGGCTGGCAGGTGATTTTGGCGGCCGAAGACCCCGTAGCGCTGATCACCGACAGCGACCAGTTGCCCAATGTGCCGGAGGGCCCGTCGGAGCCGGTGTTAGTGATTCTTGACCGGGCGCAGCGCCAGTGGGACGAGTTCAGCTACTTTGTGGTAGACCAAGAAGGACATTTGGATATTCAGTGGTTTGACGTGCCGCCTGCCAAGCCAATCCTGGGGCGAGTGGTGCTGATCATGCGGCCGAAGCGCGTGCTGGACGAAGACTTTAATAAAGAGCTGTGGCAACTGGAAGAATAGGGTTCGATCTGGGCGTGGAGGGCGGTCTTGAAGAGTCTGGCGATCGCCCGGCCAATCCGGCTGCCAATCCACTGAAGGCAACTGCGGCGGCGATTGACCCGGTGATTTGGAACGACTGGTATGTGGTGGCTCGGTCGGTGGATGTGCCCATTGGCGCAGTGGGGCGATCGCGCTTGCTCGATACGGGCATCGTCCTCTGGCGCAGTGCAGATGGGGCGGTGCAGGCGTGGCGCGATCGCTGTCCCCATCGCAGCGTGCAGTTGTCAAAAGGGCGGGTGGCGGGCGATCGCCTTGTGTGTCCCTATCATGGGCTGGCATTTGACCCCACTGGGCGCTGCGTGTTGGTTCCGGCGCACCCCGGCTATACGCCGCCGCCCCAGTCCCACGCCGAAACCTACGCAGTGCAGGAGCGCTACGGGCTAGTCTATGTCTGCCTGGGTGTTCCGGGGCAGGAAATAGTGGACTTTCCCGAATGGCACGAACCGGGTTATCGCGGGCTGATCGCCGGGCCCTACACGATCCACACCAGCGGGCCGCGGGCAATCGAGAACTTTTTGGACGTGACCCACCTGCCGATTCTACACGCCGACATCCTGGGTTCTCCCCAGCGCCCCGAAATCGCCGACTATGAGGTACAGGTTACGCCCACTGGTATCGAGGCTCGCAACCTGCGAATTTGGCAGCCCGACCCCTATGGCACAGGCAGCGGCAGCGAGGTGGTCTACGATTACCGCGTGGAGCGTCCGCTCACGGCGCACCTCCGCAAGCCCAATCCCAGTGGCGCAAACTTGGCGCTGCTGTATCACGTCACGCCTGTCAGCGAGACGGAGTGCGTCGGCTGGATGGCAATGGCGCTGAACTTTGGGCAGGAGATTCCCGATGCAGAACTGATTGCCTTTCAGGATCGCATCGTGCAGCAAGACTTAGACAATCTGGAATCCCACAACCCGCCGCAACTGCCGCTGAATCCTGCGGTCGAGTTTCACCTGCCGGGCGATCGCACGTCGCTGGCCTATCGCAAGTGGCTCCGGCAGTTGGGGGTGCAGTACGGCGTAATGGCTTAGCGGAAAATGGGTTAGCGCGGAAAATGGGTCAGCGGAAGATCAACGATTTACACAAGCCGTCGCGCTTCCGATACGCCTCTAGCCCCTCGCGCCCACGCTAGCAGAGTCGCGAATATGCTCTAGCGTCAGCGTGCCCACGGGGGAACCGTCTTCTAAAACCGTGAGCTTGGGTGCGCCTGTGCGAAGAATCAGCGACAGGGCATCGCGCAGGCTGTCTTCGCGGGCGATAGTGGGGTGTCCATTGTGTCCATTGAGGGCGTAGCCGTCGGGCAAGCGAGTCATGGCGGTGGACACGCGCAGCAGGCTGAGCTGGCGCACCATGTCGTCTGCGCCCACCAGGTCATGCACAAACTCGTTCGTGGGCTTGGTCAGAATATTGAACGGCGTGTCGTATTGCACGATCTGGCCGGCTTTCATGATCAAAATGCGATCGCCCAGCCGCAGCGCCTCTTCAACATCGTGTGAGACAAACAGAATCGTCTTTTTCAACTGCCGTTGCAGCCGCAAAATTTCGTCTTGCAGCGTAGCGCGGGTAATCGCGTCGATCGCCCCAAAGGGTTCGTCCATCAGCATCACCTGCGGGTCGCCCGCCAGCGCCCGCGCCAGCCCCACCCGCTGCTGCTGTCCGCCGGAGAGTTGGGCAGGATAGCGATCGCGATATTCCCCTGGCGGCAGCGCCACCAGATCCAGCAGTTCGTCGATCCGCGCCTGAATGCGGGGATTGGCCCAGCCCAGCAGCCTGGGCACAACAGCAATGTTCTGCGCTACGGTCATGTGGGGAAACAGCCCCGACTGCTGAATCACATAGCCAATCTGCTGGCGCAGCCGGGTTTTCGGCAGTTGGCGAATGTCCGTGTCGCCCAGATAAATGGTGCCTGCTGTCGGCTCATACAACCGATTCACCATCTTCAGCAGGGTCGTCTTGCCGCAGCCGCTCGGCCCCAAGATGACGACCAGATTGCCGGACTCCACCTCGCAACTGACGTGATCCACCGCCGCCCGCGCCATGCTCGGAAAGCGGAGCAGCACATTGTCAAATCGGATAGCGCTCATGGAGTAGCCCCTAAATCAGCCCTTCGCTGGTCAGAAACTCGCGGGCCACGTCGGCGGGTTCCTTCTGGTTGCCGCTGACTTCAAAGTTGAGGGTTTGCATCACATCGTCGGTAAGCTTGGGCGCAAGGGCATTCAGCGCATCCGCAATTTGGGGATTGGCATCCAGCGCCTTTTGCCGAACCACGGGCGCAACCTGATAGGGCGGGAAGAGATTTTTGTCATCTTCCAGCAGCACCAAGTCAAACGCCGCGATTTCGCCATCGGTGCCAAAGGCAACAGCCACATCGGCTTCGCCATCCACCAGCCCTTTGTAGCGCAGACCCGGATCAACGGCTTTGTAGCCTTTTAGCTGGAAGTCGCCGTAGGCTTTTTTGATGCCGGGGAGACCGTCTTCACGCTGCTCAAACTCTGGCGGGCCGATAATCGTCAGTTCGCTGGCTCTAGCAGCCATCTCAGAAATGGTTCTAATGCCCAGTTGCTCAGACTTGGCGCGGGTCATGGCTAGCGCCTGGGTGTTGTTCATGGGCGACGGTTCCAGCCACACCAGGTCAAATTGCTCTTTATAGCCTTTAGAGACGGCTTCAAACACGGCCTGGCGATCGCTCCGGGCAGGCAATTTCAGCACCGTCAGCAGCCCCGTGCCCGTGTATTCGGGGTACAAGTCGATTTCGCCACTCATCAGCGCAGCTTGGGCCACGGGCGTTCCCCCCAGGTTCAGCTTGCGGTTCACCGTCAACCCTGCCTTTTCCAGCACCAGCGCATACATCTCGCCAATGATAAATGCTTCGGTGAAGTCCTTGGAGCCGACCGTGACCGTCCCTCCGGAGGTGGAGCCGCTGGGGCCGCCACTGCCGCCCGCGCAGGACACCACGACAAAGGCGGAAAACAGCGCCACTAGGGGCAAAATCAGCAGCCGGCGCAGGGACTTGGAAACGTGCATATTGAAACCTTGCATAGTCTAGATTTGGGCGCGATAGAAGAGTGGGAGTCAGGGTGCGGAAAGCCCGCTTAATCGAGGCTGCTGAACCTTCCTAATTGTTCTGAATAACGGTTTTTATATCTGTTCTGACGATTGCACTAGCGACTTGCAACAGCAGCTTGCAACTTCTTGCAACCTCTTGAAACTTTTTGCAACTTCTTTCAACCTCCAAAGATTGGAAGTCTAGAGGCCGATTTTGAGCCAAAAATCGCTCAGCGAAAAAAGTCAGGACTTAGAGCTAATTTGTAAAGGAGCCTGAAAGCCTTGTTAATCAAGGATTTCCGAGAAACCGCTTTTCCTGGGCAAACATGACCTCAAAGCCACACATGCCAAGAGTTTCAGGCTTCTTAAGATTTGCTTCATAAATTAGCTCTTATGCACTTGCGATAAGTTCTCTGGATTTTGGACAATTCCTCGCGGGCGCAGTCCACGAGAAATTGTTCAACTGCGTAAGTCCTAAAGGTTTCACTCATCATAAAGGATTCAGCCCAAATCCAGGCGTTTGCCCGGCAAACTCAGCCCAAGGGGGCAAAAATTTTAGCACGTCTCCTTCGCTGGGTTGAGCGAGTCGTGCCTGAAGGTTCCATTCGCAGACCCCATTCCCGACAGGCTAGCCTACGGTAACCATCGCGGTCGTAGCCCTGCCACCGCCAATGGCTGGGGGGCGACTTTTTGGGGATTGCCCTCGTCGTCAAGCTGTAGGGGCAAGAACCAGAGGCGGCTGGTGGCGATCGCCCGTCCGTCGCTGCCCTGAGCAATACCTTCCTCAGTGTTATCTGAGGCGGACACCACCTGATCAAACAGCAGCCCCAATCCATCCGGGGCCAGCGCGATTTGGATATCCCGCTGGATGGGCAGCTTGAGCAAGTCAGTCCGAATCCCAGATTTTAGGTTAACGGCCACGAGATAGGGCTGTTCGACGTAAATATCCCCTGGCAGGCGGGTGGAAACCAGACAGTAGAGTAGCGAGTTTGTAGGATCAAACTGGGCGGTGAAAATAGAGCCGTCGGTGGTCAGCAGTTCCTTTTCTTGCCCCTGATTGGTGACCAAAAAGAGCGATCGCGTCGGGTTCTGCGGGTCGCGGTTAAAGCGCACCATCGCCGCCGCCGCGCCATCTTTGCTAAAGCTCAGCGCTAGGCCATACTTTGGCAAAAAGTCCAGCGGCTTGCCCTCTTCGGCTGCATCTTCCTCTGGCGTGAGCGACAGGATTGCCATGCCTTCGCCCTGGGCCATGGCCAGCGTTTTGCCGTCGGGGGCAATCACAAAGTCCCCGCCCGGTTCAGTCGGCACGGGCTTGGCAGGCTCACCAGGCTCGATCACCCACAGCCCAAACTCGGCCGGATTTTGCCGATTGACCCGCTGCACGGCGATGCGCTGCCCGTCGGGCGACAGGTCAAATTTCAAATTCTGGTACTCATTGTCGCCCAGCACCAGTTGCACGATGCCCGCGGGCTGGGGGGCGCGATCGCTCCTCACTCGTTCTCCCGCTTTGATTTGGCTAATGGTGGGGGCGGGTGCTTCCGGCAGCAGCCCCGTGGTGACCGTGTAGAGAAACGGGCTAATATCGTCGGCGCGATGTTTGCGATCGACAGCTGAGAACAGGATGCGATCGCCCTCTGGATACGGCTCGTAGTCGAAAATACCCAGATCCGCCGGGGTGAGAATGGTCTTTTCGTCGCGGGTCAGGTTTTGCAGCACCAGCCGCCCCGCCTCGTCGCCCTCCGCACCCAGATACACAAAAGCGCGATCGCGCGTTTTGAAGCTGCTTTCAAAGGGTTGCAGCAGGTTGGTATCGGTGGACTGATTGAAGCGATCGCGGGCCCCTTGAAGCCGCACCTGATACTCGGTTCCGTAGGGCGCTGGGGTATCGAGCGTGTAGGCCATGCGCCGCCCCGCCCAACTGATCTTGCCCGACAGCGGCGGCTCAATTCGCAGATTTTGCTCCACGCTCTGGCGATCCATCGGACGGCTAAAGGTCATCAAAAACGCCCGATCTTCCGCGCCCACCTGCCGCCCGTCCCAGCTAAAATCGCGCACCCGTGGCGAAGCATGGTCGCCCCCCGCCAGCAGCAGCCCCGTCAGCACCAGCAGCACCGCCATCATCAGCCAAGCCACCCGGTCGAGCGGCTGGAGCCAGCCAGAGGAACCAGTAGGGGGGGCAATGCGACGAACCATAGCAATCCGGCAGAAAATTACGACATTGCCTACCTTAGCAAAAGGAGGGGTTAGGGATTAGGGGTTAGAGGCAGGGTTTGCCGAAATTGAGTGAACCTCAAAAGGCAGCAGGATAAAAAGCCCCGCCTCCATATCCTGGCTTGTTGTACGCTATTTCCCATCAGCCGCTTGTTAACTTTATGAGATTGCCAGATTTCGGCACTGGTTTCTAGAAAGGAGAATAGATATCTAAAGCATCTGCCGTACAAAGACTTTAGGCGATTTTGACTTCGGACTGCGAAATGTCTGTCCGCAAGGACTCTGTTAAGCTCATCCTCGCCTAGCAGTCCAGTGTCATTTTTCACAGAGCATTAGCTTCAAATGTTTGAATCAGTTGATATTCTGAATCAGGATTTTTCCTGTCCTGTTTGTATAACTCAACGCGCAAGCTTTTAATGTTTCCTTTTCTGAAGGATCTATCAACTTCCTCGTCATAGCTGTAGCGACCTATAGGATAGAATGAGTTCTCGCTATCAAGCCAATATGAAAGGCCAATATGAAAGATTGTCATCTCTCGCCAGTCCCTCTTGTATTCCTTCAATACTTGAAGGTTCATGTTTCCATCCAGTATAAGACTCAACCCAATATTTTATACCGTATGGATATCTAAGAAACCCGGCAGGATTAAGTTCTACGCGAGTCAAAGGTCTGTTGAATGCGATGATCAGCTCATGATCATTTCGTGGTGAAGCATCAGGAATTTGTCGCAAGTATGCCGATACAATTTGAAGCTGTTGTGAGTTGGCTATGGCTTTATCAGGTACAGCTATAGAACCAATAATAAGCAGCAAGCAGATGAATGCTACTGAGACAATAAAATTGCGTAACATGGATAAACTCGCAATTGACAGCTCTCTTAAGATTCCCTGATATGAATGTTGTTGAACTTCAGAATATAAACTTTTGCACTCAGTAAGTCATAATTACAATCCCAACCCCCTAACTCAAACCCCTTATGCTTCCTGCGGCGCGACTGTATCAATTGATTCTGGCTGGAACGGGTGCGGGACTGGCGATCGCCCTCCTGCTGTCTGGTCAGACTCGTCCCTCTGGGCTGGCGATCGCGCTGGGGCTGACGCTGCTCTACGACGGGGTGGTGCTGGGGCTGGGCGTGGTGGATGCCCGACGGGGGCGATCGCGGCGGGTGTCCGTGGCGCGGCGGCCGTTAGACAAGCTCTCGATTGGGCGCGAAAATCCGGTGCATTTGACCGTGACCGCGGGCAACGCGCCTGCATTGATCAAACTGCGAGACGACTACCCGACCGACTTTGGCAGGCCGCAAGCGGAAGAACCCCTGGCGTTTCGCGAAGCAATCCAATGTGAAATCGCTCCCCAGGAAACGCGGGAAATCACCTACACTGTTTTCCCAAAGCAGCGCGGAGTCTACGCCTGGGGCGATCTCTATCTGCGACAGCTTGGGCCCTGGGGGCTGGCATGGCACGACTGGCGCATTCCCCAGGCGGCTTCCGTGGCGGTCTATCCCGACCTGATTGGTCTGCGGGAACTGTCGCTGCGGCTGACGCTGCAAACCAGCGGCAATATCCGCCGGGCGCGGCGCATGGGCATGGGCACGGAGTTTACGGAACTGCGGGACTACAGCGCCGGGGACGACCTGCGGTTTGTGGACTGGAAGGCGACGGCCCGCAAAAGTCATCTGCTGATGCGGGTGTTGGAGCCAGAGCAGGAGCAAACCCTGGTGATTTTGCTGGATCGGGGGCGATTGATGACGGCGCAGGTGGCGGGGCTGGCGCGGTTTGACTGGGCGCTGAATGCGGCGCTGGCGCTGGCGCTGGCGGGGCTGCATCGGGGCGATCGCGTCGGGGTTGGGGTCTTCGATCAACAAATGCACGCCTGGATTCCGCCAGAGCGCGGCGCACACCAGTTACCAGAACTGCTGGCTCAGCTCACGCCCATCGAGCCTGTATTCCAGGAGCCAGACTATCTCAACGCCGTGACCACCGTCGCCCAGCGCCAGACCCGCCGCGCCTTGGTGGTGCTGCTGACCGATATCATAGACCAGACTGCTTCGGCAGAACTCTTCGGCGCGATGGCTCAGCTTGCACCCCGTTATCTGCCGTTTTGCGTGGCCCTGCGCGATCGCCGCGTAGACGACCGAGCAAACCACCCCGCCGAAGACGTGCAGACGGCCTATAGTCGCGCTGTTGCCCTCGATCTCTTGGCTCAGCGGCAGCTTGCCCTGGCCAAGCTAAAGCAGCGCGGCGTGCTAATCCTAGACGCACCTGCTGATCGGATCAGCACGCAACTGGTTGATCGCTATCTCCAACTCAAAGCCCGAAATCTTTTATAGTCGGGTATGGTCGGGCTGATAGTCGGGACTGTATTGATTCTGAATTTCGGATTTGCGATTTTGGACTGCTAGTCGAGCGTCTGCGGTGCTTCCAGTGACTTCACTCGTTACTTCTCCAATCGCACTGCATACCATTGCAAGAACTGCCCCGGCCCGATGTCTAGTTCGCAGGCGGTGTCGAGCAAGTGACGCGCTTGCGCTGCCAACGTGGGAATGTCTTGCAGTTCGCGGGGCAAGCTATCCTGCATAGTTTCTAGCACCGATGCCAGCTTCTGCAACAGTTCCTCGGCAGTGAGGAATTGTTCTGGCTGGTTAGTTTCCAGCACGACAAACGCATCCTCACGAAACATGATCGGGTCGGGCATAAGGGGGATGGGTTTTAGTCTTCCGCAAAGACATACTTATACAAATCGGCAGGATTTGGCTCAGGGCTTTCCAGCGCAAACTGCACTGCGTCTTCCACCGTTGCCTGAATCTTGCGGTCGATCGCCTTCAGTTCTTCATCTGTCGCCAGGTTTTGCTCGATCAGATGGGCGGCAAGGCGCTTGATCGGGTCACGGGCAAACCAGAACTCTTTCTCTGCCTTAGAGCGCAGTTCGTCAGGGTCAGCCAGGGAGTGCCCCCGGAAGCGGTAGGTGAGCGCTTCGATCAGGGTGGGGCCTTCGCCTGCGCGGGCCCGGGCCACGGCTTCTTGGGCCACGGCTCGCACCGCCAGCACGTCCATCCCGTCCACTTCTACGCCCACCATGTCAAACACGCTGGCTTTTTTGTAAATTTCTGGCTGCGACGTAGCGCGGTCGTGGGCCATGCCGATCGCCCACTTGTTGTTTTCCACCACAAACAGGATTGGTAGCTTCCACAGCGCCGCCATGTTCAGGCATTCAAAAAACTGACCATTGTTGCTTGCGCCGTCGCCAAAGAAGCAGGCCGTCACCTGATCTGCGGATTCGTCTCCCAGCGCTTCGCGGCGATATTTGGTTTGAAACGCCGCGCCCGTCGCCACAGGAATGCCCTCCGCCACAAACGCATAGCCACCGAGCAGGTTATGCTCTGCCGAAAACAGGTGCATCGAGCCGCCGCGCCCCTTGCTGCATCCCGTCGCCTTGCCAAACAGCTCTGCCATCACCTCGCGGGCGGGCACGCCTGCACTAAGCGCATGGACGTGGTCGCGGTAGGTGCTGCACACATAGTCATCGCTCCGCATAGCCTTGATCACCCCGGACGACACTGCTTCTTGCCCGTTGTAGAGGTGAACAAAGCCAAACATCTTGCCCCGGTAATACATCTCGGCACACTTGTCTTCAAAGGTGCGTCCCAGCACCATGTCTTCGTAGACCACCAGCCCATCTTCCCGGCTGATCTGGGAAGGGCTAGCGGAAAAGGCGGGCAATACACGTTCCTGAACCATGAGACTGTCCTATGGGGTTGAGAAGGATGTGGCGAGGGCGATCGCCCCTACAGAAAAACTTGGCAAACCCAAACTGGCACGTACAAGCCAGCGGGCTTCTGGGAAAAGCAGCTATGGCTATTAAAATACCTGAGCGACCTATTCGCCAAATGCCACTGCCAAATGCCGCTGCCAGAAACCAGCGCCAGAAACCCAAGGGCCATCAACTTGCCAAATGGCTTGGATCTCCGCCAATGGCTTGACTTGCCTAGTAACAAATCGTAACAGGAATTCGGTTGCCTACACTAAAATGGATGCCGGTTTTGTTTGTGCCGGAGGTTCGCGTTGCTGGATGCGGCGGAATATTCGGATACAGCGAAATATAGTGTCGCGAACCTTAACCTTTTCCTTCACTGACAAATGCAGGGGTTTACGTGAAACTATAGGGACTGGAAACTATAGGGACTGGAAATGAACCGGGTGCATCGGTGTATCAGGGTGCATTGGCCGTCCATGAAGTTTGTACAGAAGTTTGCACAAAACTCGCACAATGCTAAAAACCTGTGGCATTTTTCTAGGTTTTTTGTATGCTGATGAGTAAATTTTGTCTCAGGAGTCGCTCACTTGACGCAGTTTGCTAAGAGAAGAAGATGACTGGGATAAGAGAGATTGACGTAGCATAGACTGGCGTGGCCCATCATGGAACTCAAATGCAAAACTCAAATCAGGACTTTTGTTCGGAGGACACGTTGAGGTTGCTCATCCAGCAGTTAATGCTGATAATAGGTGTCCGCCTGTGAAGGTGTCTGCCTGTAAACATCCGCCTGTAAACAAATGTCCGCCTGACGGGTCTGCTCAATTCTGCTCAATGGAGTAGTGCCTGGAATATGCAGGGTTCGAGGGGTTTACGAAACGTGCTTCTACCCGCACTGAGTTTTCTTGAGCATGGGTTGAGTCTTTGTTGGTGATTCGTTCGGTGATTTGTCGGTGAATCGTTGGGTGAATCGTTGCTTGATAGCATCTGAGGTCAGCTTGCTGAGCTTAGATGCTGCTTTTAGAAGCCGCTTTGGGAGCCTGGATATGGTAGGTGCTAAAGCCTGTTGGAAGTTAGTCTAGCTGGTCTTACAAGGCTACGTGATGCCGCCTGCTGGCATGGGTCGATTTAGAAGATGTCTTGATAACGTTGAGTTTTGGGGAAGTGGGCCGTGAGAATTCCGCTTGATTATTACCGCATTTTGGGGCTACCTATTCAGGCAACGGCTGACCAGCTTCAGCAGGCCCACCGCGATCGCACGCAGCAGCTTCCCCGACGCGAATATTCCGAAGCGGCGATCGCCTCTCGCAAGCAGCTTCTGGACGAGGCCTACGCCGCCCTGTCGAACCCGGAGCAGCGCCGCGCCTACGATGCCACCTTCCTCGCCAGCAGCTACGACCCAACGAGCGATCGCTTTGCTGGGGCAGAATCGGGGGCGATCGCCCTAGAAACCGAGGCAGACCCCTACGCCCCCAGCATCGACATCGACGACAGCCAGTTGGTCGGGGCGCTGCTGATCCTGCTGGAGTTGGGAGAGTACGAACTGGTGCTGAAGCTGGGGCATCCCTACCTGTCTAATAGCGCCTTCAGCGGCAGCGCGGGCCGCAGCGCCCAGGCCGATATTGCCCGGTCAGATGTCGTGCTGACACTTGCCTTCGCCTACCTAGAACTGGGCCGCGAACAGTGGCAGCAGGGACAGTACGAAAGCGCTGCCGAATCTCTAGAAGCAGGACAAGAACTGCTGTTGCGGGAGGGCATGTTTGCCGGAGTGCGCGGCGAAATGCAGTCCGACCTCTACAAGCTACGCCCCTACCGCATTCTGGAACTGCTGGCGCTGCCCGAAGCCCACGAGATTGAGCGGGGCCAGGGCATGAACTTGCTGCGCGACATGCTGCAAGATCGCGGCGGCATCGACGGCACCGGCGACGACCGCTCTGGGCTAAATGTAGAAGATTTTCTGCGGTTTATGCAGCAACTCCGGGGCTACCTCACCGCCGCCGAGCAGCACGCCCTGTTTGAGGTCGAAGCCCGTCGCCCGTCGGCTGTGGCGACCTACCTGGCAGTGTATGCCCTGCTGGCCCGCGGCTTTGCCTATCGCCAGCCCGCCCTGATTCGTCGCGCCAAGCAAATGCTGATGCGTCTGGGTACGCGCCAGGATGTGTATCTAGAGCAGGCAGTGTGCGCCCTGCTGCTGGGGCAAACCGAAGAAGCCACCCGCGCCCTAGAACGCAGCCAGGAGCATGATTCCCTGACCTTCATTCGCGAACATTCCCAAGGCTCACCCGACCTGCTGCCGGGGCTGTGTCTCTACGGCGAACGCTGGCTGCAAAACGAGGTGTTCCCTCATTTCCGCGACTTGTCCCAGCAGCGGGCATCCCTGAAGGATTATTTTGCCGACGATCAGGTGCAGGCGTATCTAGAGGAACTGCCCAGCGAACCGGACACAGCTCAGTGGGAGTCGGCTCCGGCTCCAGTGGGCAGCACGACCACGCCCTTTGCCCGTCGGGCGACTGCGCCCCAGAGCCGCTATGGCCAGGCCGGCACGGCAGGTAATGGACTCGGCATGGGTGGCACGGCGACGCTAGAGCCTGCGGCCGCCGCCTACACTGCCACAAACGGCACTTCAGCCGTTCCAACAGCCGAGCGCGTGTCCCAGATGTCTCCTTCGGGACGGCTGACCACGGGGGACGGCGGCGGGCGATCGCCCCGGACTTCCTTCAGCGACAGCAGCCGCCGCACCACCACCTCGCTGCCCAGCAGTTCCGGCGGCGGGGGCATTACGCTGCGGCTGGATCGGCTGATGCTGCTGCTGGCGCTGGGCGTGCTCAGCTTGGGACTCCTGTGGCTATTGTTTAGCTGGGTGGCCCGTTCGTTCAACAGCGGCCCGGTGCTGGAAGGCGAACAGCTCAGCATCAGCCTTGCAGAACCCGTCGTTCCAATTCCCGAAGAAACAGAGCCGTCGCCCTCCCCTGCTGACTCCAGCACCCCCCTCACGGCTGAGTCTGGGAAGACACTAGTTGAAACTTGGCTGCGGGCGAAATCTGCCGCAATGGGCAGCAGCTACGACACCAGCCAGCTTGGTCAAATCCTGGCAGATCCCATGCTGTCGCAGTGGCGCAGCAACTCCGATGCGGCGCGACTGGCGGGCGAACCCCTGACCTATACCCACCAGGTTCAGCAGGTCAACGTGCTGCCCCCGACCGCTTCTAGCAGCACCGACGAAGCCCAGATCGATGCAGTGGTGGTGGAAAACGGCGATACGCTAAATGTCCGCTATTACCTGACTCGCCAAGGAGGACAGTGGCGGATTCGCAGCAATGAAATTTTGCCGGATGGGCCGCTAGAGAGCATGACCACCAATGAACCCTCTGACCCGGCCAGCAACCCTGCTGCGTTGCCTATGACTTCTCCAGGCTTGCGGCCTGCGCCCTCCCCTGCGCTGCCCCAAAGCCCTGGCCCTAGCCCGCTCCCCGAAGGCTCCTTGCCTGCACCAAGCAGCGCGGTTCCCGGTGCGCCTAATGCCGCTCCTGCGGGGAGTGGAACTTCTGGCAGAATCGATCCGGCAGATGCCAGTAATTAGGGTTCGCAAGGCATTGCGGTGAGGCCTTGCGATGAGGCATTTCAGTGAGGCATTTCAGTGAGGCATTGAGATGCACTCAAGCCATAATCTGGCTAATGACCGGGGTATTAAGTGCGGACTGGCTTGGCGAATGGCGGCTGTTCCCGTAAAGTACCCAGTAGTCGAAGGCGCTGATTGCTGACACTCTGATGCTGGAAATGTCTGATACGCTGCTCCATGCCTATGGGCCGCTGATCTTTTGGACGGGGCTAGGGCTGCTGTCCTGTTCGCTCTTGCCCGATTCGCTGCCGCGCGTGCTAGGGCGCGGTCTGTATTGGGTGGGCGTGCCGATACAAATCTTTACGCTGGCTCGGCAGACGGATTTCTCGTCGCAGGTGGGGCTGGCTCCGCTGGTGGTCATGCTGGCCCTGGTAGGTGGGCTGGGTGTTGCCTGGGGGACGCTGCAAGGGCTGCGCTGGCTTGAGCTAGGGCGATCGCCCTGGAACCCCCTCGCCGCAAATCCGCCAAAGATCATGACCAGCGTTTCCAGTTCCTCCGCAAGCGTAGACCCGCTAACGTCCACTCCAGCGCTAGATGAGCCAGGTTTGGCACGCCCGGTCGATTCCGGTTGGGAAGATTCGGCCCGGCGCGGCAGTTTCCTCATCTCTGCGGTGTTAGGCAACACGGGCTTTGTGGGGCTGGCGATCGCCCCCAGTCTGATTTCCGAGCCTTACCTGGGCTGGCTAGTGTTCTACAGCGTCACGCAGAACGTGGTTGGAACCTACGGACTGGGCGTATGGCTGGCGAGCATCTATGGGCGATCGCACGGCGGCAAAGCCTGGTGGGTTCACCTGCGCGACGTGCTGACAGTGCCCTCGCTGTGGGCCTTTGGGCTGGGAATGCTGACGCGGGCGATCGCCCTGCCGGATAGAGTCGATACAGGGCTGCGGGGGGCGCTGTGGTGGGTGATTATTCCTGCTGCGCTGCTGCTGATGGGGCTGCGGCTGCGGCAAATCCACGGCTGGCGTAGCCTCAAGGGGGCAATCGCCCCAGCATTGCTCAAGGTCATGGTGCTGCCCGTTGGGGTGGCCGGACTAGCCACGCTGCTGGGCCTGTCTGCCGAGCCAAGACTAGCACTGGTGCTGATGTCGGGAATGCCGACAGCCTTTGCCGGACTCATTCTGGCTGAGGAATACGACCTCGACCGTGAGCTGATCGCCAGCAGCATTGTCCTCACAACGGCCACGCTGCTGTTTACCATTCCGGTGTGGCTGCTACTTAGATAACCCAGATAGCGATAACCCAAATAGCGATAACCCAAAAGCCAGCCTGGGTTCGGCAGATCAGCACCCAGCGCTAGAAGGATCTCGGCAGCAGCGATGGAGCTTCCACAGCCGCAGCCGCCGCCACAGGCTCCAGTTCTGTCCGCGGGGTTTCGTCTACAAACATCTCAACCAGTAGGGCAATGGGCTGAGGTTCTGGAAGAACAAGCGGCGGGCAATGAATCACCTGCTCGACATCTGCCACCGCAGCGGCGATCGCCACTGGCAAAAACTGCGGCTGCGCCATCGGGCAAGCGTCCCAAGCGCCCTGCACGGGAACCCCCAAGAGTTGGCAATGTCCGCCGCGTCGCCCCTCAATGTGGTAATGGGCACAACGACGGCAGGAAGAAATGCTGTGATGTAAATCATCCATTTCGAGAGGAGCGGTAAAGGAGAGGCAAAGACCGGATCTTCTCTACTATTCTGAGTCAACAAATTTGGTCAAAAATCATCAGAAAAACGTTGCTTTGTAGAGCAGGCAACCCTTTCAGCGATCCCAAATAAAAAGTAAGTATTTAGATTGTTTTTAGCTTCAGATTCTGAGAGATCTCCAAATTTAGAATTCCCCTGATTCAAGCAAGCACACCAATAAACCCCGTAGTTTTGCTTAAAACTGAGCGGGGATCACGAGGAAATGAGATGTGTATGAGAAAAAAATGATTTTTCTTGGATGCCTTTAAGAATTGAAAATAATAGCTTTAGAACTGTAAGTAAAAGCAAAGATAAGAGACTTTTGAGGCGTGAGCAGCGGGCTAATAGAACGGCTTCCCGCTGTAGAACCACAAGAAGATCATCGATGGGCGATCGCCACAAAGCAGCCTTGAAAGCATCAACGCAACCAGCCCAAAACTGCATCCGCAGGCTGCCTTGACTGGTTGAACTAAACCCGTATTTCAGCACCCGGATTTTAGCCCACGCCTGCCCGTTTAAAGGCTAGCAGCCCTCCGCAAAGACCGTTACGGTGAAATTACTGTGAAATGAGCGTGAAATTACGGTGTTACAATTGCCGGTTTACCACTGCTTGACCGCACACAGCCCACAGCAAGACCAGCGCTCAAGTTCTCCCTGGGGGGTGGGGCACTGACAGCGGGGACAGAGCGGCATCTGAGCCGTGCGCGATCGCATCTGGTTGGCCCAGGCGCGAAAGGCTGATTCGGGGTCTGTGGGTTGAGCAGCCGCGCCGTGGTGAGGGCGATCGCCCGCTGTCCCGTCTAGTCGGCTAGGGTGTTCTCGCCAGACTCGCGCGGATTCGGTTTGCAACTCGGCCGAGCTATGGAGCGATCGCCGATGCCACCAGGTCGTAGAAAAGCGGATATCGGTAATGCGGTAGGGCAGTCGAGCATTCAGCTTTTCTAAAATGTGGAGCCGCTCAAACATCAGCGTTTGCACCCAGGGAGAGCTAGACACGCCCACCTGAAGCACCCCCGCTTGTAGGGCCCACGGACGAGTCTGGGCTGCCACCGCTGGGCCGACCAGTTCTGGCCAAACCGTGAGAACCTGCTGGATCTGTCGGTGCGATCGCCAAGAGGACTGCTGATCGAGGTCACCTAAAACACGCTGGAGAGATTGAAACGTCATGAGCGGCAAGATTTGTGAATTGCAAATGCAACAAGGGATGATTCTTTAATTACAATTCCAGATAGCTGCTTTGACCGAGAATTATAAGCAGCCTGGGTGTATCGTGCTTTGGCGCGTGATTAAGATTAACTCAACCTCTACGTGGCGAGCGAACGCTGTGTTTGCTTGGCTTTTTGCACAAAGCCTTATATCGCGCAGGAGCTCCTTCGCTAGAATTTCTTTGGTCGTCCGCTATCGGTGGCTCCTTGGTTGAGTCGAAGGTTTAGTCGAAAGACTTGCTCCAGAATCGTCAAATCCCTCGCAACCGTCTAGATAGTATTCTATGTATTCAATTTGATTGAGCAGTGCTGAGCTGACCTAAACGGGATTAGAAACAGTACTGGAGTCGTCAACGTTTCATCAAACAGCTTTCAACATAAATCGCTACTTAAATTTAGCCTTGCCAGGAGTTCTGCGATGCGTCGCTCACCCGCTACCCCGTCCCAATCTAGCTCCTCTACGCCGCTGCACCCGGCGCTGCAAGCCATTTTTGAAAATCTGGATTTGCGGCTAGAAGATGAGTTAGCCCGCTATCGTCGTCAGCAAGGTCGGCGGGGCATTGCACCTGTGCTTCAGGGCAATCGACGAGCAGACAGCCTGACTGCTCAGGCTGAAGCGCGATCGCTCCCGGCAAGATGGAACGAGGCATCCAGGGGTGCTGCTGAGTCTCGTCCCTATCTCCAGCTTGCACCAGACGCAGCCAGGAATACCGATTCGCATAGCCCATTGCCAGATCTGGGGTATGCCCCTGAGCCACAAGCTCGCTCAGAACTGCTGCTGGGTGGGGCGATCGCCCCCCAAATGGCTCCTCCTGCTGCGGATTATGGTGCAGTTCCGCTGCATCCTCAGCATGACCACGACCTCTACCCCACCGCCAAACCAGCGGACGAGCCAGACGATTATTTGGAATCCTCTGAATATCTGCTGCGGAATCTGGCGGAAGACGAGCGCGACTTGCGGGCCAGCCAGCAAGAGCCAGGAATGCTGCAAAGCTTGCTCACGCCACTGGGGATCGGGTCGATGATTTTGCTGCTACTGTCGAGCCTTAGCTTTGGCTATCTGGTGATGAACCCGGCTGGATTGAGCGTCATTGGTCTGGGCGAAGCGGCTCGCAGGACGGCAGACGGCTCTAGTCCAGGGGCAAATGCGGGCGCAGACGGCTCCTTGACGGCGGATGCGGGGGCTGGGAACAGCGCCATTTCTCCCGATTTATCTGCTCAAGAGTTCCCTGAGGTGAATCTGGATACCCTAAGTACGCTTCCCAGCGGACGCACTGCCATTCTGGAACCCTCGGCCGAGGCTGATTCATCGTCCGAGCCGCCCGTTCTGTCGGGTTCACCGCTCCCCGCAGAGGCTCCCACTGCCCCAGCCGAAGCTTCCACAACCGAGCCTGTTGCACCAGCCCAACCTGCTGCTAGAAGCACGCCTTCTAGCCCAACCCCTCCTCGCCCCGCTAGCCGCCCCAGCGCCCCAGCCCGTTCTCAGCCTGCCGCCAGTTCCCGCAGCGAGAGCCGTCCTGCTGCCACCGCTGCTGCACCAGCGCCCCGTGCTAGCGCATCCAGCGCCACCAGCCGAGCAGCCGAGCCAGCCCCGCGTCCTGTGCCCAGTGCTGAGCCTGCTGCACCTCAAGACGTAGCTACTGCGCCCCGCCAGCCTGCGATCGCCCCTAGTCCTGCGGCTCCCTCGTCAAATCGCTACTATGTAGTGGTGGACTTCAGCGGCGATCGCAGCCTAGAGCAAGCCCGCGAAGTGGTCGGCGATGCCTGGGTTCGCAACTTCGACAATGGGGCAAAAATTCAGCTTGGCGTATTTGGCGATGCCGCTAGCGCCCGCGACCTGGCCGCCTCGCTCCAACAGCAAGGACTCCCCGCCCAAGTCTACCAGCCCTAAGCCTATCAGCCCTGATCTAATCGCGTCCCATCCAAATCCCCACACGGCATGGCCAAGCCTGATTTGAGATCGCGCCTCTTCCTCTCTCACTTTGCCGTGATGCTGGTGGGTTTGGTGACGCTGACGGTGATTGGCAAGGTGTCGTCACCCCGCTTTTTTGTAGTTTATCTCCAGCACATCGAAGGGCGCGTCATCAGCATTCGAACCCTGCGAACCGAGCTCGTGCGCGGCTTTGAGTTTGCCTGGAGCCGGGGCGCACTCTGGTCAATGGCGCTGGGAGCCAGTGCTGCCGGAGCGCTCAGCTATCTGGTAGCCAAGCGGATTGTGCAGCCGCTAATTCAGATGGAAGAGATTACGCAGAAATTTGCCGCCGGAGAACTCGACGAGCGGGTTCCCGCCAGCGAAATCCCAGAACTCAACCAGCTTGCTGCCAGCTTTAACCGAATGGCGGCTGACCTCCAGGGGGTCGAGCAGCGCCGCCGTGACTTAGTGACCGACCTGACCCATGAACTGCGAACGCCGCTGACGGTGCTGGAGGGCTATCTGGAAGGACTGGCAGACGGAACCATCGCCCCGACTCCAGAGGTTTATGAACTGCTGGGCAAAGAAACGGTCCGAATGCGCCGTCTAGTCAATGATTTGCAAGAACTGTCCAAGATTGAAACAGGCTACTTGCCTATCGACGCGCAGCAGATGGATCTGTATCCGCTGCTGACCTCAGTGGTGCAGCGATTTTCTGACCAGCTTTTGACCGGCGACGGCCCGCTGATCAGCCTGGAATGTCCGCCGGAAACGCCGCTGGTGCTGGCCGATGCTGGCCGGGTCGAGCAGATTCTCGTCAACCTGCTGAGCAACGCGCTACGCTACACGCCCGTCGGCAAAATTACGCTCCGAGTCTGGCATACCGAAACCCACGCCTGGATTGCCGTGAGCGATACGGGACAGGGCATCGCGCCCGAAGACCTGCCCCACGTCTTTGAGCGGTTTTGGCGGGCCGATCGCTCCCGCAATCGCCACTCTGGAGGCACGGGACTGGGGCTGGCCATTTCCCAGCGGCTAGTGCAGCTTCAGGGGGGCGAGATCGAGGTGGAAAGCGAAGTGGGCAAGGGCAGCACGTTCCGATTTTCGCTCCCGCTTGCCTGAACAGAATGCAGCCTAGAAGAATCAGAAATAGAAGCCTGGGAACCGCCAATTCTAACAATTCTATCTAACAGTTCTACCTATCTAACAGTTCTAAAGGTGTTCTGAGGGTGTTTTAAAGTTGCCGTACCTAAAGTTGCCATAAAATGCTACCAGCCCCAATCCCGAACCAGTTCACCGCTGCTTAGCTTGTTCCAGATGAGTTCCCGCACTAGCTCCATTTCCTCAGGACTCACAACGTGGTTGCTATAAATGACCTGCTTGATTCTGTATTGCTCGTCTGCGGTTAGTACTCCATCGGCGATCGCCCTTTCAATTACTGCCTTGAGGCGATCTAGGTTTGCCAGGTCTTCGCGGGTCAGCGGTTTTGCATTCGGACGCTCGATTTCCATAAGAACTTTGAAAAACTTAATCCTGTAAGGTTATAGAGCATACTAGCACTCTACACGGTGGGGTCACGGTCGCCCCAAATTTAACCAGAATCTTTTAATAACCTCAGAGTATATGCAGTTGCAATAGGCTTTCTGGATTGTGGACGACTTCGTAAGTTCTAAACCTCTTGCTTTGGGAGCGAAGGTCAACAGTCCGGCAAGAGCGCGATCGCCCCAAGTCCAGGTGCATTGTGCCCTACCCTTCACCGCCACAAACTTGCCGGATGTCGCAGCGGGCAGGAGTAGAGTATTATCAGCCTTGGAATGCCACGTTTTTAAGATTGGCTTTAGACTTCGCCAGCGGGCGTTTTTAATGCGCTCGAATGCTTCGATAGCGTATGTTCCAGGCATAGGGCGATCGCCCTCTGGCAACATAGCATTCAGGAAGCGCAGTCTTACTAAAGAGAAGAGAGCGCCGTTTGTTTACAGCCTGCGGATGTGTTATGGAAGAACCGGTTATCAGCTTCGATCAGGTCTACAAGTCCTACCCGATGTATCACCACGTCCGGGGGGTCAAAAACCTGATGTTCAACTTTCCCCACAACCTGAAGGCTCTCCGCAGGCAGCAGTTTGAAGCGCTGAACAACATTAGCTTTGAGGTCTATCGCGGCGAAAAGTTTGGCATTGTAGGCTATAACGGCGCAGGGAAAAGCACCACCCTGGGGCTGATTGCGGGCGTGCTGAAGCCCAGCAGTGGGCGCGTGGTGGTGCGCGGGCGGATCTCGCCTCTGCTGGCGCTGGGCACGGGCTTTCATCCAGAGCTAACGGGCCGCGAAAATATCTTGCTCAATGGGGTGCTGCTGGGGCTGACCCGCCGCGAGGTAAAGGCAAGACTAGAGGAAATTATCGAGTTTTCAGAACTGGGCGAATTTATTGAACGGCCAATTCGCACCTACTCTACAGGCATGATGGCGCGGCTGGGCTTTTCCGTGGTGGCACATCTCGACCCAGAGATTTTGCTGATCGACGAGGTGCTGGGCGTAGGCGACATCCGGTTTCAGCAAAAGTGCATCAACAAAATGGCGGAGTTCCGCAATAGCGGCGTGACGATTGTGCTGGTGAGCCACTCCATGACGAGCGTTTCGGAAATTTGCGATCGCGCTCTGTGGATTCAAGACCACCATGTGAAAATGATCGGCAGCGCCACCGAGGTCGCCGAAGCCTATACCGCCGCCGCCCAGCTTGACATCGCCGCCGCAGGGAAACGCATCAATCGCCGCAAGCTTTCAGAAAAGGTCAGCGGGCCGCTGTTCTAGCCCGGCCAGGTTTTGGCGGGTCTGGTTTCGGCTAGTCTGGTTTCGGCCGGACTCGTTTTAGCCTGATACGGTTCGCCTGGTATAGTTTTACCGTAATGCGGCAGCCGGGCGATCGCTCTGGAAAGCTCTGGGGAACAATGAGACATTTTCCTGCTCAATACGACTTGCAGCCCGACGACACGCTCTATTTCTGCCACATTCCCAAAACGGCAGGGATGACGTTTCGGACGATTCTGGAAGATTACTTCGCCTGCGAGGAGATTTGCCCAGCCACGCTGTCCAACCAGATTGCCGACTACACACCAGAGCAACTGCGCGAATATCGCCTGTTTCGCGGGCATTTGGGCTTTGTCAACATTCCGGGGCTGCTGGCAGGCAAAAACCTGATCAAGGTAACCGTGCTGCGCGAACCCGTGTCGCGGGTGATTTCGCACTACGAATACATCCGCCGCACGCCGGATGACCCCTATTACGAATCCGTCAGCCAGATGTCGCTGGAGGAGTTCGCCACGGGCGAAGGGCCAGGGCGCATCGGGAAAAACGTGCAGGTATACCACATTGCGCGGCTGCTGCAATACGACATTGGCAGCCTGGAGCCAGAAGAGGCGCTGTCGCTGGCGCAAAAAAGCCTGAATCTGTGCGCTTTTGCTGGAATTCTAGAGCGATTTCAAGAGTCGCTGTTTCTGCTGTCCTACATTTTTGGCTGGAAGCCAATTGTCAACAGCCGCCGCGAAAACGTCGCCAAATCCAAAACGCCCCTGAGCGAGATTCCGCCGGAAGCGCTGGCGCGGATTCGGGAAGCCATGTCGCTGGATCGGGCGCTATATGACGATGGCTGCGAGATTTTCCAGCAGCGGTTTGACGAAATGCAGCAAGATCTGGTGCAGCGCTATGGCGATCGCCTCGCTCTAGATGCGCCGCCACCGGGTCAAGTGCTGGAGTTTGCCACGCTGCAACAACTGCTGGAATGGCACTCCCAAGACCGCTACCAGGCGCAAAACCCGCCCCCTTCGGAGGTGTCGGTTTACAACTTCTGTCAGCCGCTACGAGGGCTGGGCTGGCAGCGGCGCGACTGTGACCAGAACCGGCCCAACGCCGCCCATCGCTGGACGGGCCCCGTCACCATGTCAACTCTAGATTTGCCTATTGCCCCCACGCCGACCGATTATCGAGTCGAGTTTCAGGTAACTCAAGTCTGGGCCACCGCACCGGAGGTGCTGGATAGCCTGAAATGTCTGGTCAATGGGCATCCAAGCGAGCTGGCGATCGCCTATAGCAGCGACACCACGCGGCTCTATCAGGCGCAAATTCCAGCAGATTGGCTACCGCCGGATCGACTGTTTGCAGAACTCACGCTTCAGGTTGACCGAGTTGCGCCAATCAACCACAAGAATCCCGACCCCAAAGATAAACGGCTGGTAGGCGTGGCGCTAAGCTACCTGCAACTGTTCCCCGCTGCGCGAGAAGCAGAATTCAGCCTGCTGCGATCGCTCTTGCAGGATGCCCTGACCACGGCAACCATCGACTTTATGCGCGATCGCCTCAAGCCCCAAGAGCAGATCGCCGCGCCACCCCAGTTTCGGCTACCGTTTTCGGGCCAGGTAGAAGGATATGCAGACTTTTTGCGATCGCCCGGTCGCTATCACTGGCTCGTGTTGCACAAAGGCATGGCGCTACCTGTGGAGGCACTGCTGTTTCAACTTGCCCGCTGCGGCTTTCGCCCAGTGTTTGCCAATGAGGTGTACGTGGTCTTTGTCCGCCGCCGTCCAGACGTGCCCTCGCTATCCTATTTCACGCCCGATGTCCGGCATCTCTACGTCGGTCGCTACCTCAATAGCCTCCGCCAAAAGGTTGCCAGCTTGAAGCGATCCTGATGCAGGCAATCTGGGTTATCGTAGCTTCGTCGTCATGGCTGAGCCTGGGGCTAGTCATCTACTCGTCGAGAAAAAATATTTGATTTGGGCGATCGCACTAGACGCAAAGCGACCCAGCAGTTTACTATAGAAGACTGTGAGTTTTTGCAAAGAGCCAGAGAGCCATGAAAGCCCAGGAGATCATCCGCTCCATTGAGTCGGAACAGTTGAAGACCGATCTGCCCGTCATCCACGTCGGCGATACGGTCAAGGTCGGAGTTGTGATTCAAGAAGGTGGCAAGGAGCGGGTTCAGCCCTATGAGGGCACCGTGATCGCCATGCGGAATGGCGGCATCAATGAAACCATCACGGTTCGCCGAATTTTTCAGGGCGTTGGGGTAGAGCGGGTGTTTCTGCTCCATTCGCCCCGCGTCGCCAGCATCAAGGTGCTGCGCCGAGGCAAGGCCCGTCGCGCCAAGCTCTACTATCTGCGCGATCGCGTGGGCAAGGCAACCCGTCTGAAGCAGCGCTTCGATCGCCCGCTCTAGGTCTGGTTTCTCAGGGGCGATCGCTCAGAAATCTTCAACACTGGGCTAGGCTGGGCGATCGCAACCTGATAGACTTGGGTAAACAGGCTTTGCTAGTTGTAGTAAATCCTGTCAAAAACCTACAGCTTTGCGCTCTTAGTTCAGTTGGTAGAACGCAGGTCTCCAAAACCTGATGTCGGGGGTTCGAGTCCTCCAGGGCGCGTTTTCAAATTTTCAAATATTCATCCAGTCGCCTCCGCTCGGCGCAGCGCTCTGGGCTTTTTAGGGTTTTGGCTTGTCGGGCGGCATTCCCAGGGCGATTGGCAGCAACATCCGGCTGAGAATGCGGCCGTCTTCAAGCTGATACAGGCTCAGTTCGCTGCCCATCTGCTGCATGAGGGCCTGGCAGATTTCCAGGTGCAGCCCAGGTGGGGTGTCGAGGATGGAGGGCGCTAGCAGATCTTCGGGGCGGCCCGTTTGCAGTTCTTCAAGCAGTCGCGGTTCGATGATGCCGTTGTCGGTGATGGACAACTCCAGCCAGCGGGCATCCAGCGGGCGACACCATACGTCGAGGCGGCTGCCCGCGGGCGATCGCAAGCAGGCATTGGTCAACACTTCGTGCAGCACGAGCTCTAGCTTGGTCAGGTCGCCGCCGATATTCAGGCTGCTTTCCTCGTTGTGAACCTGGTGCCAGAGTTGGCGCTGGCGAATCAGCGGCTCGACGCGCTCCATTGCCCGCTTGAGCAGCGAGGCCAGGGGGGTCGTCTCGTATTCGCTGTGGAGTTGCCACTGCTCGTTTTTCAGCACTGGGGCGATCGCCGACAGCAGACCCCCCAGTTGCCGCACGACCTGCTGATAGCGGTTGTTGGCCAGGGGGTCTTTTTGGTTGCTGAGTTCGTTGAGCCGTTTCACCCCAATGCCCAGCGCCCGGTAGATCTCTTCCAGTTGCCGATGCTTATACCAGTTGATTTGCTCTAGATCGCGCTGTCGCAGGGTGAGGGCTTCCGACAGGATGAGGTAGCGTCGCGACCAGGCTAGCTGGCTAACGAGGGTGCCAAAGGCATTGAGCTGACGCTCGTGCCAGTAGCGATCCAGGTGATCTGCCACGATGACCATGCCACCCGGTTCATGCTCAGGCGTGGTTCGCAGCGCCATGACCAGAATTTGCCCAATGTCGCTGCCGTTGAGCCAGCGGCGCGTTTCGGCATCGATGTCGTCGATGGTAAGCGGGAGGAGTCCGTCGGTGTGCTTGGCCCACTGCACGAGTGAGTCAGAATGGAGGGCGACCGCCGCATCCAGATGAATCGAAAAGCGAGCATTGCCGACCACGGCGGAGGTGATGTATCCCAGATTGCGGCCCGGCTGCCAAGTGACTAGCGCCGCCAAGGGAACCTCAAGAATTTGGGCAATTTGCTGCATGGCTGAGCGCTCCAGCGTTTCCAGGGTGTGGATTTGCTGGAGGGTGGTCATGCCCCACTGAATCGTCTGGTTGATCTTTTGCTGTTGCTCGGTCTGCCGCTGGAGTTGCCACTGGTGCAGGATTACGCCGATTTGCTGGCTAGCGACGCGCAGCACGGCCCGTTCGGCGCGGTTCCAGGTGCGGGGCAGGTCGTGACCCAAGACCACCAGCCCTTCGAGCGATCGCCCGATCGCGGTATGGCACACCACGACTGATTGCAGCCCCGCATCCAGAAACGCCTGCCGCCAAGCCATCAGCTTCAGGTCTTCGGTCAGGTTTTCAATGCCGACGGGGTCGGTGCTGCGCTCCAGCATTTGCCAATCGACCTGGTTGAGCGCGTCTAGCCAGGGGGGCAAATTGCGTCGCTGCGACCCATGACTTTGATAGACCACCTCAAAGCCCTCCTGATCGAAACTGTAAAGCAGCACCGCAAAGGTTTCGGCCCGCAGCCGTTGGCTCAGCAAGTCGGAGGCCCGCTTCAGGGTTTGGTTCCAGTCATAGTCGCTGAAGATGGCGGTGGACAGTTCAGCCGTGAGCGCCTGATCCAGCTTCACCTGCTGAATGGTTTCCTCCATACCCTCCAGGGGCGCAGTCAGGGCGATCAGTTGAGCCGCGCCGCGCACGTAGCTCTTTTCCTCGTCTGACCAGATGCGGGGTTCGCTGCCCTCGACGGCCAAAAAGCCGTGTAGCTCGTTGTGCAGCAGAATGGGAGCCACCAAGAGCGATCGCGCCTGAATCTGCTGCATCAGTCGCCCCGTCACTTCTGCCTTGAGCGAGCTATGGGCCTCGCCCACCGACACCAGTTGATCCGCCGCCAACGCCTGATAAAAGCTGTTCACTTCCTGGGCAGTAAAACCCGTGATGGCTTGTCCGCTGCCGTAGCCGTTGCCATCGCGGCTGCTGGCCCGCAGCCAAAAGTAGCGTCGCTCAGTCTCAAACCAGTAGACGTTGGTGCGCGTAGGGGCGACAAAGCGCTGGGTTTCGTCCACCACTGCCGCCAGACGAGCGGAGAGATCTGGGAGCGATCGCAGCTTGCCCAACAGCGCCAAGAGCGGCTCGGCGGGGCGCTTGGTCTGCTGCCGCTGTCGCTCTGCTTCAAGCTGAAAGAGCGACGATGCCAGCGCCCCAAAGACCATCGACAGTCGGGTTCGCTCGTCGGCATGGGGCGACACCCCCCAGAGAAACGACCCCAAAATTACCACACCCAGACATTGATCCCGATGCCGTAAGGGAAAGATGGAGGCTCCCTGGATGGCATACTTTTGGGCCAGCTTGCGCCAGTCGCCTGCCCGCATCTCTTCGCGCAGATCCGGCACGCCCATCGGCCGCTGCTGAATCACCACCTGCTCCATTAAATCGCCCGGATTTAGCCCAAACTGCTGCCGTAGGGGGCCGGTGTCACCATTGGGCACGCGCCCACCCCGCCCGCGCAGACAGTGCCCCACCCGGTCATAGGAGGCAATCCAGATGAGCGAATAGTCGCATTCTTCCTCGACATAGGCGATCGCCGTTTCTACCAGCACATCTTCAGTTTCCTCCTCACGCAGAGCCTGAAGAGTTTGCTTTAGAGTCGCCAGTTGTTTTTCAGGGTTTGACGGCTTTTTGGAAGAACCCATGTCAGCGTGACGATCGTGCGCGGGTAATAACTATCTGGGAAGAACCTTGGGAAGAGTCTTGGGAAAAGTCTACAGAGAAATCTACAGGGAACAATCTGCGAAAAGCCTGGGTAGTCCGGGCAGATAGGTGGCTAGCGCAAAACCGCTGTAGGGCAGAGCGATTGGACAGGCTAGGGCGATCGCTCTAGCGTGAAATAGCCTGGTACAAATCTAAGAACACCCTCTTTCCACATCAAGCCCACATCAAGCCTGTATCAAGCCCACAATTGGCCTTTGGGGGCTAGCTTGGGCAACCCGATGCGCTGAACCGACTCATTGTATCGACTGAAAACCCAATTGGCACGGCACCCCGAAATCCCAACGACACCCTGCTGCTGAGTGCCAGTTTAAGTCTAATCACAGCTTAAATCTAGCGAGAGTGCCGAAAGCTGTCTGTTGGGACAGAACGTTTTATAAGCTGCATCTGGACGGAGATAGCCTAGGCATTGTTTTATAGCTTTCTAGGTCGTTGATTGCCCTGAGTCGATCCCCCTAAATCCCCCTTAACAAGGGGGACTTTAGACTTTTTAGGTCGTTGATTGACTTGAGTCGATCCCCCTAAATCCCCCTTGACAAGGGGGACTTTAGACTTTCTAGGTCGTTGATTGACTTGAGTCGATCCCCCTTAAATCCCCCTTAACAAGGGGGACTTTAGACTTTTTAGGTCGTTGATTGACTTGAGTCGATCCCTTTAAATCCCACTTCAAAAGGGGGACTCCCGGAGCGGTTTGACCCGGTTCCCCCCTTGTTAAGGGGGGCTAGGGGGGATCAAAGGGTTTTAAAACATGCCCTAGCAGTCAAACCCCAGGCATGGATGTCGAGCGAGTGTGTCGAATGGGCAGGGGGCGGGGTCTGTTTTTTGGGATAGCGCGGGCCGCCCCCATAAATCCTCTGGGCTAAACATGCCCTGATCTACAAAACCGATGACGCTCCCTGACGTGATCTAGAATGCCCCGTCAGCGGGCAAGTCTATCTGGGAATGCCCAAATACGGTTTGGCCTTGCTCAACGGGGGAGGTGTTTATCCCACAGGGCAAGCAGGGTCAAGGTTCGGAGAGGTGCGCGTGGAACCACCGGCCAAACCGCAGCGTTGACGAGGGCCGCAGCGGCTTAGCGGCTTCATCATGCAGCAGATTTGGGCAAATTTGATAGGACGGATTTGATGAGGCAGATTTGATGGGGCAGATTGAGACGGATTAATTGAACAGATTAATACTGAATCACACGGGGCAGTTCCTTTGCCTGAGCGACCCAATTGGCAACGAGGACGGCTTCGGGCAATAGCTTGACGATATTCCGTTCTTCGTTCAAGCGGACAATTTGCTGATGCAGGTTTTCGGGGTTTCGCTGGGCCAGTTCGGGCACGGTGTCTACGCCCGCCAGTTCGAGCAGGTCGGCATATTCTCGCCCGATGCCTTTGATGCGATACAGATCTGCCAGGTTGAGCCAGCGCAGCAGATCGGCTTCGGGCAATCCGGTTGCTTGCGCCAACTGCTTGCGCCCGCTGGGGGTTGCGCCTTTTTCTAGCAGGGCTTCGGTGGTTTCGATGCCGGCGGCTTGCAGGGCTTTGGCGGCCGCGTCGTCAATACCTTTGATGACGGTTACATTATTATCTTTCATTTGTAAGGCGATTTAGGGTAGCTAGATGGGAGAGTCTAAATATTGGGCGATCGCCATTCTGCTGTCATCCCAACCATCTATCTGCTTGAGACAGCGGTCGGAACTGCATTCGCACGGCAAAGCCCCAGCCCCTAATATCCGCTGTGAGCTGCGTCCCTGTAGGTAATCCGGGTGACATCCGGCAGCCGGGGGAGGAATCTGATTTAGGGCAACATGGGCGACCTGAACCCTGACCGCATCGGCCCTCTCAAAATTGCCCCTAAAAATTGCCCCTAAAAATTGCCCTTAAAAATTGCCGTAGTGGGCGATCGCCCCCGTCAGCCGTTCTAGCACCTCCGCCACGGGTAATGCCCCGAGTTCACCGGAGGCGCGGGTGCGGATGCTGAGGGATTGGGTTTCCATCTCCTTGGCTCCGATCACCGCCATCACCGGGATTTTGTCCTTTTCGGCATTGCGGATCATCTTGCCCAGGCGTTCGCCACTGGTGTCGAGTTCGGCGCGGATGGAGCGCGATCGCATCTGCTCCACCACCGACTGGGCAAACGGTACCTGCTCCTCCGTCACGCACATCAGCCGCACTTGAACCGGAGCCAGCCACAGCGGAAAGTCGCCCGCATATTCTTCAATTAAAATCCCAATCAGCCGCTCCAGCGAGCCAAAGGGGGCGCGGTGAATCATCACAGGGCGCTTGCGGGAACCATCTTCGGCGACGTATTCCAAATCAAATCGCTCCGGCAGGTTGTAATCCACCTGCACCGTGCCTAGTTGCCACTCGCGATCGAGCGCATCCTGGAAGATAAAGTCCAGCTTTGGCCCGTAGAACGCCGCTTCGCCAATGCCCAGGAAGTGATCCATACCCAGCGTTTCGACTGCGCGGCGAATCGCGCCCTCGGCCTTGTCCCAGACCTCATCGGAGCCGATGTATTTATCCTGTTCTGGGTCGCGGAAGCTGAGGCGGGCGCGGAAGTTCTTAAGCTGGAGGCTCTTGAACACGTTGAGGATCAGATCCACCACGTTGAGGAATTCCTG
Organism: Thermoleptolyngbya sichuanensis A183; assembly: GCF_013177315.1. Lineage (NCBI taxonomy): Bacteria > Bacillati > Cyanobacteriota > Cyanophyceae > Oculatellales > Oculatellaceae > Thermoleptolyngbya > Thermoleptolyngbya sichuanensis. The sequence goes on from NZ_CP053661.1 coordinate 1,612,298, forward strand.
ATCGAGCTGCTCCGGAGTGACGAACAGGTGCGAATCATCCACCGTGAAGCCGCGCACGCGGGTCAAGCCGCCCAGTTCGCCCGACTGCTCATAGCGATAGACCGTGCCGAATTCTGCCAGCCGCATGGGCAGTTCTCGATAGGAGCGCAGTTGGCTTTTGTAAATCTGGATGTGGAAGGGGCAGTTCATCGGCTTGAGCACAAAGCCCTCTTCGTCCTGACGGGCTTCGTCATCGTCCGCCATCATGGGGAACATGTCTTCTTTGTACTTTTGCCAGTGCCCGGAGGTTTTGAACAGGTCGATGCGGGCGATGTGGGGCGTGACGACGGGCAGGTAGCCGCGCTTGATTTGCTCCTGCTTGAGGAAGTCTTCGAGGAGCGATCGCAGCAGAGTTCCCTTCGGAGTCCACAGGGGCAGCCCCGGCCCCACGATGTCGGTGAAGATGAACAGTCCCAGTTCTTTGCCCAGCTTGCGGTGGTCGCGGCGCAGGGCTTCTTCTTTGCGGCGGTGATATTCCGCGAGTTGTTCTGGCGTTTCCCAGGCGGTGCCGTAGATGCGCTGGAGTTGGGCTTTGGTTTCATCGCCGCGCCAATAGGCTCCGGCCACGCTTTCTAGGGCGATCGCATCTGGATTCAGCTCAGCGGTCGATTCCACATGGGGCCCAGCGCACAAATCCCACCACTGGTCGCCCAGATGATAAATCGTAATCGGTTCCTTCAAATCCGCCAGGATTTCTAGCTTATAGGGTTCGCCCAGTGCTTTGATGCGGCGCTCGGCCTCTTCCCGCGAGACCTCTTCGCGAATCACGGGCAGCTTGCGATTGATGATTTTGGTCATCTCTTTTTTGATGGCCTTCAGATCCTTTTCGGTAAAGGGTTCTGGGCTATCAAAGTCGTAGTAAAAGCCGTTCTCGATCCAGGGCCCAATGGTGACTTGGGCTTTGGGAAAGAGCTTCTGCACGGCCATCGCCATCACATGGGAAGTCGTGTGCCGAATCTTCTTGAGCGTTTCCGATTCGCTGGTGCGAGGCAGATAAATCTTTTGGGCGGATTCGTCTTCGGGTTGTGCAGAAGGAACGGCGTTCGACATGGATTGGCTGACGGTTTGAGTAAAAAAGCAGGAATGGAATGAACGCTTTCTATCTTACACGCGAGGCTGGCTGACCGAGGTTCTGCCGCAGTTCTGAGGCTGGGCGGAATCGGGGCGATCGCCTCCCTTGCTGCTTTCGAGATCAGCTTCCCAAGCCATCGCGACTTCCAAACCCGTCGCTACCCGCCACCGCCAGCATCGAGGGTCTGCCCCAAATAGCCATAGATGCCCAGCAATATCAGCAGAAACACCCCGTAGCCCAGGATCGTGCTGCGGAGAGGCGGCCCAATCGGTTGCTGCGTCGCGACCCAGCCCAGCCAGCCGAGCCACAGGGCAACTGGCACACTGACCCAGAGAAAAATTTGACCCAGCAGCTTTTTGGCGCGATCTAGCTCGGTCAAAAATCCGTCTGGAAAGCCCAATCCCTGCCCATCGAGGTAAATCATCCCCGACAGCGCGAGAACCAGAAACGCACAGAGAAAAGCAGCGACCCGGTTGCTGGCTGAGGACTGTCTCATGGGCGATCGCCCTTTGCATTCATTTGAATGATTTGAATGATTAAACACGCGATAAGCAAAGATGCGTCAAGCAGCGCACTCTACGAATTACTGGAAGATTGGTGCTGCGCGATGTATGCGTTGATGGCATCAACTGCCTCTCGCAGCGTTACGTTTGTCTCTTCTTTGTAGAGCCGAATCGCTTCGACTTTACGTTTGGGATCAAGCGCAATTTGTTTGATTCGCTCGGAAAGCTGAAACGGAGTGTCGATTTCCAAGCGATCGAGAATCAGATCCAGGCAAAGCTCCAGGCGTTTGGTGCGCCGATCGATCCGCTTGACGGTGGAATCCAAATCAAAAAACAGACCGACAACAACGAATGCAAACGCGAAGCTGGTGATTAGCTCTAGGGTGGTCATAGCGCTGGTTTGACTGAGTGACCTTGACTTGTTAAACCCGGAATTTCAGAGTTCGCAAAGATTCCACCGATAGCTACAAAACCATGACTTAATATTCCAAAAACACCATATCGAAACTGTCAGGAATGGGGTGAGCCAATCCGGGCACCGGACGAGACGACGGCTCCTCCTGTTCGCGCAGGGCCTCGACGCGGGTTTCAAGGGTGGCGATCTGGCTGTCCAGCGCCGCGAGGCGATCGCCAATTTGCTGACGGCGTGCGTCTAGCGACTGAAGCTCTTGCTGGAGCCGTTTCTTTTCGACCGATAGTTTATACAAATCCAGAAACGCGGCGGCTTCGGTTTTGGGGCGGGGCATCGTGCTGATTTTAGGGCGAATTGCGCCAGGGGTGGAGCGAGGACGCATAGGAATCACCAAGTGTGAATGGCTTGTGGGGTGTCTTTTGAAAGACTTCTGCTTAGTGTGCCCAGTCTGGTGCGGCGCTATCAGGGAACAGGCACAGCAACAGAGCGATCGCCCCATCTCATCCCTCAACACACCCCAAGAACCCTCCCTCTTCCCTCTTCCCTCTTCGTTCTTCGTTCTTCCCTCTTCGTTCTTCGTTCTTCGTTCTTCCCTCTTCGTTCTTCCCTCCTCCCCCCTGAGAACTGTAAACCTCCAAGTCCCAAAGCTTTACATTGGGTAAACATTTGCAGCATCGTGCTTGGGGCTACAGTTTGCCCGCACCGCCTGCCAAAGAATTGGTAGATCAGTAGATCAGAACTTGTGACTAAAGGCTGTTCTGGGCTGTTTTCGAGACTGGTTTTTGAGTTTGTTTTTCGAGACGTTGGAACGCAGCGGGCGATCGCCTGTTCAGGCATAAACCATCAACCCTTGCGTCCCGCTGACAGAGCGTATGGCTGACAATCAGGAATTCATGAAACCAAGAATTATCGTTTGTGGTCTGGGTCGAGCGGGGTACAAGATCTTTTGCCTGCTAAAGCAGCAGGGTGCGGCAGTGGTGGGGATCAACAGTCGCCCGCTGGCTCAGGCAGAGCAGGGCGGGGCAGACATCATCGTGGGCGACATGCGATCGGCGGCAATTCTGCTAGAAGCAGGTGTGCAAGAGGCCCATACGCTGGTGCTGGCCAGCAGCGACGACGCGCAAAATCTGGCCGTGCTGACGCAGGCGCGAGTGCTAAATCCTCGCATTCGCATTATCAACCGCTTGTTTAATACCAGCCTGGGCGATCGCCTCGATCACACGCTGCCCGATCACGTTAGCATGAGCGTGGCGGCGCTGGCGGCTCCGGTGTTTGCCTTTGCCGCGATGGGCAGTCGGGCGATTGGGCAACTGCGCCTGTTTGATCAGGTCTGGCCGATGCGGGAAGAATTTATCGACGAAACCCATCCCTGGCTGGGGCGGCCGCTGAGCGAACTCTGGGAAGACCGCTCGCGGATGCTGATCTATTACCTGCCAGAAAATAGCCGCATGGATCTGGTGTCGGGGGTGGTGCATGGGCAACTGCTGCAATGGGGCGATCGCCTGATTGTGGCCACCAAGCCCGAAGCCCAGGTTAGCGGGCGATCGCTCAGCGAAACGCTGCTGGTTTGGGGCAACCACCTGCGCCAGTTTCAGCAGCATGTCCGCCCGACGGTAATGGCGATTCTGCTCCTGCTCGCGGCTATTCTGGGGGCCACCCTGCTCTACACCGAGCATGTCCGCGCAGATTTCATCGATGCCCTCTACTTTTCGGTGGGCATGATTACGGGGGCAGGCGGCAACGAAGGCGTGGCGGAAGGAGCGCAGCCCGAAATTAAGCTGTTCACCGTGTCGATGATGCTGATCGGTACGGGCGTGGTTGGCATCTGCTATGCCCTGCTGAATGACCTGGTGCTGGGGACGCGGCTGCGGCAGCTCTGGCAGTCTGCCCCCATTCCCCGCCGCAATCACTACATCGTCTGCGGGCTGGGCGGCGTGGGTATTCAGACTGTGCGCCAGCTCCACGCCAGCGGTGGCCGCGTGGTGGTAATCGAGAAAGATCCGGGCAATCGCTTTTTGAGCGCCGTGCGATCGCTGCGCGTGCCCGTGATTCTTGGCGATGCCAGTCTGGCCTGCACGCTCCAGGATGCCCATATCGCCTCAGCGCGGGCCCTGATTGCTGTCACTAGCGATGACGTAGCCAATCTGGAAATTGCCCTGACGGCCAAAGGGATTGCGCCGCGCATTTCCGTCATCGTTCGCAATCAAGACCCCCAGTTCGCGCCGTTGGCAGAGCAGGTGTTTGATTTTGAAGCCGTGCTGAGTCCGGCGGATCTGGCGGCTCCCTCTTTTGCCGCCGCCGCGCTGGGCGGACGCATTCTGGGCAACGGTATGGCCGGCGATAGCCTGTGGGTGGCCCTGGCGACGCTGATCACGCCGGGTCATCCCTTCTGCGATCGCCCCCTCAAGGAAGCCGCGATGGATGTCGATTTTGTGCCGCTGTACCTGGAGGCCGAACGCAAAACCACCCACGGCTGGAACCTGCTGGATGTCACGCTGCAAGCCGGGGACGTGCTTTACCTGACCATGCCTGCTACCCATCTGGAACAACTCTGGCGCACAGTGCCCTCGGAGGTAGGGCTGAGGGGAAGAGCGTAGGAAAGCGGGGATGATGGGATGATGGGAGGTTGAGAAGCCCCCTCATCTCTGGTTTATCCCGTCTCTGGTTCATCCTGTCTCTGGTTAAAATGCCTTTCCCCCTCACCGACCCCGCCTGGATCGAAACCCGCGATTTCCTGAAGCAACACGCCCGCGAACTCGATGCCATCCTTGCGCCAAACGAGTTCATGGAGTTCTTTCCGGGCAACTATCACTACAACATCACCTACCTGCTGCCGCCGTCCCACTTTGACTATGTGGTGATACACAAGGGCATGGTGGCGGAAATCGAGCCGCCCTTTGCGCTGGAGGTGCTGCGGACGTTTCAGCCGCTCTTTGCAAACGCCGTGTTTGTGGTGTTTGCCAAACAGCCGCCGGAAAACGCGCCCAAAGCAGCAGGGGTGCATCTCCAGCCCTTGCTGAACCAGCTTGCGGTGGTGGAGGCGCAGCAGCGGGGCAAGGTAAAGCCGATTCGCTATGGCGTGACGATTACCACCTACAACCGACCGGAGAGCCTGGGGCGATCGCTCCCGCAGATCCGCCAGTTGGGTGCGCCCGTGGTGATTGTGGACGATGCCTCCAGTCCCGAAAACGCCGCCGCCAACCAGCGCATCGCCGACGAACACGGCGTTCCCCTCATCCGCATTCCCGAAAATCGCGGCCTGCCCAACGCCATGAACGTCGGCATCGGCTACTGGCTAGCCGACCCCGCCATCGACTGGATTTCCTACTTCCAGGACGATGTGGACGTGCATCCCGACCTGTTCAAGATTCTGGAGAAAATCCAAGATCCCGTGGAGCGGCCGATTCTGGCGGGGCGTGACGCGCTGGAGCATCCCACCTTTGCCAAAGGCAGCATCGCGGGTTACGAGGTGTTGTTCAAGCGCTCTATGCCAGGGCAACACCTGCACGCCCACCGGGACTATTGGGCCGGGGTCATGCCCATTCCTACGCCGTATCTGGGCGCACCCAAGCCGACGGGCGGCAAGCCGGGCCAGGGCGCAGACGAAGACTGGTGGATTACTGCCTGGTCGCCCCATGCCATTCCCAAGCGGGGCAAGTACCTGATCTGCGTACCCGGACTGGTGCGAAGCTTCCAGATTACGGAGCAGGGGTCTACCTGGGGCAACATCAGCGAGCGGCAGGAAGACGGGCAGCCGATAATAGATGCGGCGCTGAAGGAACTGGCGGTGCCCGCAGTAGCCAAGGCGGATTCAGTGGAACGGGTGGAGCGCGATTCGCGAAGCGATCCCTGCGGGAATCGCCCTCCAGATCCGCCCCTAGCCGAACCCGTCCTCGCCGGCCTGAAAGTTCTCGTTGATGGATATAACCTGCAACTGACCACGGGCACGGGCATCCGCACCTACGCGGTGAACCTGATTCGGGCGCTGACGGTGCTGGGGGCGGATGTGGACGTGCTGCTCAGCCGCAACAGCAACAAAAAAGACCCGATTTTGGACGAGGTGCTGTTCTTTGACGAGCAGGACGTGGGCGGGCGCAAACTGGTAGAAAACCTGATGCTGGTCAAAGACCTGCTGAAATCTTCTGTGCCGTCGCTCTATCGGGCGTGGCGGCGGGAAGCGGTGGGCGAGGTGGTGCTAAAGCAGGGCAAGTTTACCGAAGATTTCATTCAGCTTGCCCGGTCGTACAATTTGCCGAAGTGCTATAGCGTCGCCAATGCGGCGTTTAACCTGTTTGGACGGTCTACTCAGGTGACGATTCCCGAAAAAATCGACCTGTGGCACGCCACGTTTCCTCTGCCCGTCAGCATTCCCGGCGCAAAGAAAGTCACCACGATTCACGACCTGATTCCGCTGCGCCTGCCCTATACGACGCTGGACAACAAGAAGGATTTCTATAACAAGGTGAAGCGATCGCTCAAGGATTCCACCTTGACCATTGCTGTGTCGGAACACACCAAAAAAGATGTGCTGTCTTACTTTGATGCCGACCCCGACAAGATCGTCGTCACCTACCAGCCCGTGAATATCAAGCCGCTAGACGCAACGCCGGAGGAAATCGGCGACTTCCTGAAGCGCTATCGGCTGGGCTATCAGAACTATCTGCTGTTTGTGGGGGCGATCGAACCCAAGAAGAACGTCGGGCGCTTGCTGGAGGCCTATGCCGCGCTGGAAACTGACCTGCCGCTGGTCATCGTCGGCAAAAAGGCCTGGTCCTTTGAGGACGACCTGGGGCGACTGGATTACCTGTTTGACCCCGGCACAAAGCAGGACGTGCGCCTGCTGGAATATGTCCCCGGCGATGCCCTGCGCTATCTGTATCAGGGGGCGTACTGTTTCGTTTTTCCGTCGCTCTACGAAGGCTTTGGGCTGCCGCCGATCGAGGCGATGACGATGGGCTGTCCGGTGGTCACGTCGAGCGCGTCCTGCCTGCCAGAGGTCTGCGGCCCGGCGGCGCTATACGTGAATCCCTACGATGTGGCAGATATTCAGGCCAAGCTGGAGCAAATTTTGGGCGATCGCCCCCTGCGCGACCAGCTTGCCGAAACCGGAAAACAGGTTGCCCAGAACTTTAGCCTGAAGAACTACCTGAATCGACTCAGCGCCGCCTACCTGAGGGCGATCGGCTAAGGCACGTCCTGTTGTGAACGATTCCGGCACAGCGACTTGAAATGACAGGCAAAGGGGCAGGCTAAGGTTTCTTCAAATGACCCGCTCCTCTGCGACTGCCTCCTGGCTACGGATTCGGGATTCGCACCAGCAGCACGGGGCATGGCGCATACACCCGCACATAGTCCGACAGCGACTGCCCCAGCAGCCGATCCAGATCGGGCAATCCCTTGGCGATGGTGGGGCGGCGATCGGGCGAACCGAGCATCAGCAGGTCTACGTTCAGGTCTTCCGCAAGCTGACAGATGCGTTCGCCAGGTTTGCCTTCGGGGGCGACGGTTTTGTAGGAAATGCCGTATTTTTTGGCTTCGGCGATCGCCGGAATGAGCACCGGATCTTCGTCTGGGTTCGCCGCAATTTCACCCGGCTTGAGCTTCATCTCTGGGTTGGTATGCACTAGCACCAGTTGCCCGCCCTTGATGTCGCGCAGGAAGGTAATGGCCAGCTTCAGCGTTTCCTTTGCCGAGTCGGACTTGTCCATTGCTACCATGATGCGGTTGATTTTCTTGACGTAGAGATCATCCCGCACCAGCAGCATTGGCCGCGAAGCTAGCTGAAACACGTACTGGCTGACGGAATTTTCCAGAATCGACTGAATCCGCTTCAGGCCGCGAGATCCCATGATGATCAGGTCGGCATCCACTTCATCCGCCACCTTTAGCACTACGTCCTTGGGTTCGCCCTCCCGCAGCACTGCCGTCACCCGCGCCGAATCGAGCTTCAGATTTTGGATCGCCTGCGACAAAACCCGGCCGCCCTCTTCCCACTTGGCTACCATCTCATCGGAGGTGACCTGCGGTGGGACGACGTGCAGCACAGTCACCGTCGCCGCCTGAACAGTTGGGATTTCCATTAGGCTCTTGAGCATTTCCTCGGTATGCCCAGTGCCAGAATCTGCCAGCAAAATTTTCTCGATCATGCTTGCCTCTTAACAGCTTTTCAGTCAGAACAAGTTAAGTCAGAACGGGTGTTTTAGGGGTGTCTTAAAGAGAATGTTTAGGTCAGTAGACCATTCAAGACCATTCGCAAAACATACATCGGAACGTTCTCCGAATCATTCCGACAATGCCCAATTGAATGAATCAGCGGGCGATCGCCCCAAAGCCCGAATCCCTTGCAATATCCGTATTCCAGCTTAAAATACGGCGGTCTGGGCTGCGGCGGAAATGATGTAAAAATTGACGTGGCAATACCGCCCGCCATGCCGAGCGCCTTATAATTCCACTGCTGAATATTTTGCAGTTTGTGCCCGTGTCAGGCTGCATTCTCTTGGCAAATCGCCCCAATCGCGTTGATAGCATAGAGGAGGCCGCGCCCAGCGCTCGGCCGCTTTCGGAAGACTTTTGATCTGTTTGCAGCCCATCCATGACCGAACTCCCCACCCACGCCATCCAGCCCGCCGTCGCCGCCAGCGATAGCTGGTTCGACTATCCTGTGCGCGTCCAGCCCCACCACACCGACTATGCAGGCGTGGCCTGGCACGGCACCTACATCGCCTGGCTCGAAGAAGCCCGCATCGAGTATCTGCGCTCCATCGGCGTAAACTATGAAGACCTCGTGGCGATCGGCTGCGAACTGCCCGTCGTCGAACTCTCGCTGCGCTATCACCGGGCGATTCAGATGGGCGCAGGGGCGATCGTCCGCACTCGGTTGCAGATGGACGGCGTGCGCCTCAACTGCGACTATCGCATCCAGTCTCCCGATGGCGAAATCCTCTACGCCACAGCCCAGGTTACGCTTGTCGCCGTAGATCGCGAAAAGGGCAAGATCATGCGCGTGCTGCCGCCAGCAGTGAAGAGTGCGCTGATGCGACTGGCGAGTCTGTGATCAAGGGTCAGGATGATAAGTTGCTCAACACAGCAAGGAACAATCCAAAAACGCAACCCCTTCCCTCTTCGTTCTTCCCTCTTCGTTCTTCCGTCTTTCCCCTCCCTATGTCCGTCATCGTCTTTGGCAGCCTCAATATGGATCTCGTCGCCCGCACGCCGCGTCTGCCCAAACCGGGTGAAACGCTGACGGGGCATAGGTTTGAAACCGTGCCGGGGGGCAAGGGCGCAAATCAGGCGGTGGCGGTGGCGCGGCTGGGTGTGCCAACGGCGATGGTGGGGCGCGTGGGCGGCGACGGTTTTGGACAGGACTTGCTGCGGGGGTTGCAAGAGAGCGGCGTGACGTGCGATCGCATCTTGATTGACTCCAGCACTCACTCTGGCATCGCCATGATCGCTGTTGATGATGCTAGCGAGAACACCATCATTCTGATTCCTGGCGCAAATGGTCGCGTCGATGAAACGGACGTGGCGCGGCTGACGGAGATTTTGCCCCAGGCGAAGGTGCTGCTGCTGCAACTGGAAATTCCCCTGCCGATGGTGGTTGCCGCAGCCAGGGCCGCTAAATCTGCTGGGGTGACGGTGCTATTCGACCCCGCCCCCGCCCGCACGGATCTGCCTGACGAGCTATTTCCGCTGATCGACCTGATTACGCCCAACCAGGTGGAAACGGGCCAGCTTGTGGGGTTCCCGGTGACCGACCTAGAGTCGGCTCAAAAAGCGGCGGCCGTGCTGCACGAGCGGGGGGTGGGCACGGTTATTAGCAAGCTGGGCAAAGCCGGAGCAGTCTGCATGGCGGCGGACGAAACCTTTGAAATTCCCAGCTTTCCGGTGCAGGCTGTGGATACGGTGGCCGCAGGCGACTGCTTTAACGGCGGGCTGGCGGCCGGGCTGGCGGCTGGCCTAACGCTCCGACAGGCGACGACTCAGGCGGCGGCGGCGGCGGCGATCTCGGTGACGCGACCCGGCGCACAGCCCTCCCTGCCCACCCGCGAAGAGTTACGCGCCTTTTTGCAGGCGCGATCGGTCTCGCTGCCCGGTTTCTGAGGGGCGAGGTTTTTCAGCGCCCGACTGATAGCAGCGCTACAGCAGCCTGTGCAAAACGTCTTAATCTGGGCATAGGCGTTTGCTGCGGGGGGCAAATTCTGGGCTGCGTTCCTCGCAGTTTCTGAACCTAGAAACCTACCCCCTCCTGCCCCTTGCCCTTCGATTCCCGACCTTTCTATCCTATGACCACTGCCTACGCCACGCCTTCTAGCGATGCGACGCTTCATGCCATTCGGGGCGCGTTTCTGGATTTTCTGGATGATCCATATTACGTGCCGGAGCCAGAAAGCGTCCGCTACATCCACGATGGGCTGATGGTCTTGGAGAACGGCTGCATCAAGGCGCTGGGCGACTATGCCACGGTGCGGGCGGAGTATCCCCATGTGCCCGTGACCCATCAGCGCGATCGCCTCTTGGTTCCAGGATTCATCGATACCCATGTGCATTACCCCCAGACGGAGATGATCGGGGCCTACGGCGAGCAACTGCTGGAGTGGCTGAACAAATACACGTTTCCAACGGAGGCAAAGTTCAAAGACAAGAATTATGCCCGTCAGATGGCGGCCTTTTTCTTAGAGGAACTGGTAAAAAACGGCACGACGACGGCTCTGGTGCTGGCAGCGGTGTTTCCAGAGTCCGTGGATGCCTTTTTTGAAGAGGCGCAGCAGCGCAACCTGCGGATGGTAGCGGGCAAGGTGATGATGGATCGCCATGCGCCGGAGTATCTGACGGATACAGCCGAGAGCGCATATACAGACAGTCGGGCCCTGATTGAGCGCTGGCACAAGTGCGATCGCCTCCTCTATGCTATTACGCCGCGCTTCGCCATCACCTCTACGCCAGAGCAACTGCGGGCGGCGGGCAAGCTGCTGGAGGAGTTTCCTGATGTCTACCTACACACGCACCTGTCAGAAAATCTTAAAGAAGTAGCGTTTACTCTAGAGCTATTTCCAGAGTGTACCGATTACCTGAATGTGTATGAATCCTTTGGGCTAGTGCGCGATCGCTCGATTTTCGCCCACGGCATCCAGCTCAGCGATTCCGAATTTGAGCGGCTGTCGCGGTCGGGCGCAACGATCGCCTTTTGCCCCACGTCGAACCTGTTTCTGGGCAGCGGACTCTTCAACTTGAAAAAGGCCAAATCGCCCGAAGCGCCTGTGCAGGTGGGGCTGGCGACCGATGTGGGCGGCGGTACGAGCCTCTCGATGCTGCGGACGGCCAGCGAAGCCTATAAAGTGACCCAACTGCGGGGCGATCGCCTGTCTGCGTTCCAGACGTTTTACATGATGACGCTGGGGGGAGCGCGATCGCTGTTGCTAGACGACAAAATCGGCAACTTCCAGGTGGGCAAAGAAGCTGATTTGGTGGCGCTAGATCTGCAATCCACACCGCTCCTGGCGAAGCGAAACCCCGTCGCCGTGCCCGCTGATTTTCAGGAGATGGCGGATTCAGTCTTTGCCACAATGATCCTGGCAGACGAGCGGGCGATCGCCGCGACCTATATTGCCGGACAGCTTGCCTACGAGCGAGATGCAAAACCGTAAAGCTTTGCAACGGTTTTCGTCGCATTCGGGCAAAAATGCCTGTTGGTTACATAAAATACACCGACTGTCTGGTAACGGTGTTATTCCTAGTGTCAACTTAATACCCAACTAATACCCAACTAGTCCCCAATCTAATATTCAACTTAAAACGCAAACGTAGTAAACGCCTGGTTCAACGCCTGGGCGATCGCCCACAATCCACCTCTCCAACCCCAACCCAAAGCTCCAAAAAAAAGCGGAGCTACATGCATAGCCCCGCGTCCCACTAGTTGAAAAAGCCAGCAATTTCTGATGAAATTTGAAAACCGCTTGCTTTGATTTTCTCTAAGCTGTCTCAATTCATGCGCTTGCAGCTTTACAGGTTCTGATTCAAACTGCCCTGAGCATCCTTGCGATCGGGCTAGCAGGCTTTAGCTACTGATCTAGCTATTCGCTGATCTAGCTATTCGCCGCTTACGTTGATTGAACAGCGCCCGACACCTGAACGTTACAGGAGCTTTAGAGATGCGGATGAACGATTCAAACCACTTGCGCTAGCTGAGAACCGAAGCGAGACTACCGACTTGAAGCGAGTGAAAGCTCATCGGACTCATCTTCCGACAGCCGCAAACTGGGGAACAGGAAATGGTTTTCCTCAACATACTGTGCCCCAAAAAGCCCCTTTTCTGCCCAGAAATAGCGATCGGTAGTATGTTCGTTTCGCTTAACGAGCAGTAAGGCCGGTGGCGCAATGCCCTCAGCCTGAATGAACTTTCTAGCAGCCGTGACGGGTTTATCTTCGCCACTTTCAATACTGTACTGAGGCACCAACTCCAGGATTCTACGCCCCTCTAGGCGGCGACGACTCTTACGCTTACGTCTCCTTGCCAACCTCCTGACCTCCTCTCTCTCTAGGAATAGATGTAACTGTAGTTACAAAAAACTAAACCGTCGCCAGTATAGTGTCCTGGTCTCAAAATTTCAACTTCTTTTAACCTACCGACATAAAATCTTAGGGATGTCGGCTTAGAAGCCTCGATATTTCGCAGGATTGCTTAATTTATCTGCGGCGAGGCTTAATATTTCGTTATACTCTGCCACCCGTCCAAGGCACTATAAACTTGCCGAAGCCCTGCTCAGGCCTGGCTGTTTGTCATCTGTCTGATGGTACAGGTGCTTGGCACAGTCCCTGAGCAGATGCCTCCTTAAGATCCATCTAGAAGATCCAGCCAGATCCAGCCTTCTTGATCCAACGTGTAAGCAAAGCCACTTGAGCGCATCCCAGTTCTGCAAGTTTGCCCTCATCCCCCAACCCCTTCTTCCAACAAGGGAGAAGGAAAGCCGGATTGGAAGTCCCTCTCTGGAGTTGTATGACTACCCTTGACAAAATTCCGTGACAGGGATTTGGGGTGAGGGTTATAACAGTGGGATCACCGAGCCAATTTGTTGATCGTGTGCTTGCATGTAAGTCAATTGGCAAGGCACTCCTAGAGCCTGCTCTACCCCGTTTTTAATCCGTCTGACGCTCATATCGCTTCTATAATGAGTGGCTAATGGGGATCGAGCATCTGCAATCCCTTTTGAAACTGCATATCGCATTTCCTTGAGGGGTAAGGTACACACCACCCTAGAAAAGTTAGAGTTTTGTGCCCCTCTCAGAGGGTGTTTGAAAAGGTATCGCCTGTAATGTTAAGCACTCAGAGATCCCCCCTAGCCCCCCTTGTTAAGGGGGGAAACCGCCTTAAAGTCCCCCTTTTTAAGGAGATTTAGGCGGATCTTGCACGCTTTGCTACAAACAGTAGGACTTTTCAAACATCCTCTCAGCTTCAGAAATGCTGTAATAGCTTGCAACATGTTGATGCCAGCCAGCCCTGAGTTTGTTTTGCTTTGTCAGTCGCAGATTGCGGCCCTGACTCAGGGGCTTGGGGCTGCTTTGAGCGTGGTGTATTTAACAGATGACCCGGCAGCGGGCGGCGACGCTGATCTAACGCCCGTCGCTGCCTATCCCGAAGAAGCCGTGGATTGGAGCCAGGAACAGATTCTGCGGCTGTTATCGGGCGGGCCGTCTAGCACCCCCTTACCCCCCCAACGGCTGTTGGCGGATGCAGAGCGATCGCCCGCCTCCCCTCCTAACTCTGCCTCAACGCCGCAGCAATCGGAGCGCCCGTCAGGAACACCAAACCCTGCCTTTCAGCGTGCTGCCGGCCCTGCTGCCGAACCAGGGCTATACTCCCAGAAAATTGTCCTGCCGCTCGTCTATGAAGGCATGATGATGGGACTGTTGGTGACGGCGTGTTCGGATTGCCTCTGGGGAGAACAGGAGCAGAGCCAGGTCGAGCATATTGCCCAAACGCTGGCGATCGCCCGCTTGCTCGATCAGCGATCGCAGTGGGCTGAGTTTGAGCTACACCAGCGCCAGGTGTTGCAAAGCCAGCAGCGCGACCAGATGGATGACCTGCTGCACCAGTTTCGCAATCCGCTGACGGCAGTTCGCACCTTTGGCAAACTGCTGCTGCGTCGCGTCCAGCCGGAAGACGAAAACCGCACCGTGGCAGAGGGCATCGTGCGTGAGAGCGATCGCCTGCAAGATCTGCTGCGCCAGTTTGATACTGTCATCGATCTCGACCCTGCTTCTCTGCCCGAAGCCAGTCCCGTATCGCCATCCCGTGATGCAGAGGTTCATTCTGGCAGAGCGCCCCTAGCGTTGCCATCCCAGGCAGCCCCCACTCCGTCAGAACCCCGCTCCGTGACCGGGCAAGTGCAGCTCGAAGCGCTGAATTTGGCGGCAGTGGTCGCGCCGCTGGTCAATTCTGCTAAGGTGATCGCCCAGGAGCGGGGTCTGACGCTGCACACTGACTTGCCGCCCGACTTGCCGCCCGTGTGGGGCGATCGCCGCGCCCTGCAAGAAGTTCTGAATAACCTGCTAGACAATGCGCTGAAATACACGCCATCGGGCGGCACGGTGCGATTGGTTGGCGGCATCGAGCGCCAGTCGGAGAGGGGGAACAGACAGCAGGCGATCGCCATTCTCGACACCGGCCCCGGCATTCCCAAAGCCGACTTTGAGCATCTGTTTGAACGACACTTTCGCGGCGTGCAGTCCCAGGGCGAGATTCCTGGAACGGGGCTAGGATTGGCGATCGCCCGCGATCTCATGTCTCAAATGCAGGGCGAAATCCAGGTCTTTAGCCCAGCCGACGAGAGTGGATTAATCGAACCCAGCACTTCACCCGGCACTGCCTTTTTGGTTTGGCTTCCAATCCACGTCGCCAGCCAGGATTAAGCTTTCCAATGAGTTCCTTAAGCTATCAATATTTCCTGACGAAATTGCGACGTTTGTGTCGCACAACAACTTGTCTTTCCATGCGGTTACGTATATCCTGCTACCAAATGGAATGTTGTTGCTCTAAAGCAATCTGTTTTCCGCCTTATCGGGGTTGACACTAAGCGCAATCTTGACTTTGCGCGATTCCGTTTAAATTCACAGATTAAGTGTCTAGATCTCTAGCCACATTCTTTTGAGGAGCTTGTGTAAATATGTCCCTTCCTGTTCCCCTTACAAAGCGGCTAATCGCCGAATTTATCGGCACTTTCTGGCTGGTGCTGGGCGGTTGCGGCAGCGCCGTGCTGGCAGCAAACTTTCCCTATGGTGACGGCGGCAACGCCCTCGGCTTGGGCTTTCTGGGTGTTTCCCTGGCCTTCGGTCTAACGGTGTTCACCCTGGCCTATGGCTTCGGCCACATTTCTGGCGCACACTTCAACCCCGCCGTGTCCTTTGGTCTGTGGGCGGGCAAGCGCTTCTCTGGTGCAGACCTGCTGCCCTACATCATTTCTCAAGTGCTGGGTGCAATTCTAGCTGGCGGCGTGATTTACCTAATCGCCCAAGACCGTCCCGGCTTTGGGCTCTCCGGTTCCAACCCGCTCGCAACGAATGGCTGGGGTGTGCATTCCCCCGGTGGCTATGGCTTCTGGTCGGCTCTATTAATCGAAGTTGTGCTGACCTTTGTGTTCCTGCTGGTCATCCTGGGTTCCACCGATCGCCGCGCCCCCAAAGGCTTTGCCCCCGCTGCCATCGGTCTGGCGCTAACGCTGATTCACCTGATCAGCATCCCCGTCACGAATACCTCGGTCAACCCTGCTCGAAGCACGGGTGTTGCCCTGTTTGCGGGTTTGTCTCACGTTTCCCAACTGTGGCTTTTCTGGCTGGCTCCCATCGGTGGTGCTGTTCTGGCTGGATGGCTCTACTACAGCGTGTTTGAGCCTTCTGTAACAACGGAAGAGTACGCGCGCGAGCGGGAAGTCGTGTAGGAAATGGGAACTGCTGAAGCAGGCTAACCCCTGCTGACGACTCTTAAACACCTTCAAGACAAATGCCTGGGGCCTGGCTCCGGGCATTTTACGTTTGAAAGTCTTGGCTCACGTCTTGGCTCACATTGATTCTCAATTTTGGTCAGACTTACGCATTTGCGATAGGTTTTCTGGGTTTTGGACGATTTCTCGCGGGCTGCGCCCACGAGAAATCGCCCAACTGCGTAAGTCCTATTTGGATTTGCGATTTTGGATTTGCGATTTTGGATAGTCGAGCGTCTGCAGAGCTTCCAGCGATTTCAGGTGTCGCACCACTTAGAAGTTAGAAGATTAGAAGAATTGATATTACAGACCGTGGTGTTTGTCCACAGGCTGTGTCAGCGGGTTTTGACAGCTCGAACCAGAGGAGTAGCCACGTATCCGCCAGTCCTTTACTCTTAAAGAAATCTTGCGAAGAAACCTCGTAACCCCAGAAACTGCCCATGAACCTTCTGTTTGGCTCTGTCCAATCAGCCAACCAATTTGTCTGGATTCAGGCAATTGGTCGGCTGCTCTGCCAGATTGCCTACGGACTAATCAGCTTTTATATCCCAATTCTGTTTGTGAATCACATTGGCCTGTCGGCGGCTTCTGTGGGTTTTGCAGTGGGACTGAGTGCCGTCAGCGAGGTCAGCGGTCACTTCATCGGCGGCACGCTGGCAGATTTGTCTGGCGGGGGACGCAAGCGGGTGCTGGTTTTGGCGGCGGCGCTGGGGATTGGGGTATCGCTGATGCTGAGCGTGGCCACGACCTTGCCGCTGCTGATTGTGGCGAGCTTGGTGCTGGGCATTAGTTTGGGGTTTTATTGGACGGCTTCTAATGCAGCGGTTATGGATGCTGCGCCGCCAGAAGAGCGTCATCACGCCTTTGCGCTGATGGGCGTTTCGGAATATGTCGGCGTGGGGGCTGGGGTGTTTGGCGGCAGCCTTCTGCTGGGCGTGATTCAGGACATGCCGCAGACCATTTTTCTAGGCTGCGCGGCGATTTTCCTAGCTTATCTGCTGCTAATGCAGTTCACCATGCAGCCAGGACAACAGCCCCAGGCAAAACCGGGCGCGGCAGAACAGGGCATTCTGGTTGCGTTAAAAGATAAGCTGCTGCTGGTGTTTATGGCGGCGAATGTGTTTTTTACAACCTATGTGGCGCTGGTTACCAGCACTATTCCGCTCTACTTCACGAATTTTGTGGCAGGGGCTGACCCTACACCAGGGGTGTCGGTGTCGAGTACGGCCAATCTATTTACCTGGTGCTATATCGGCGTGGGGGCGGTGTTGCAACTGCCGCTGGCGCAACTGCTCACGCCCTATCCCAGGGTGCGGGTGCTGATGGCGGCGATGCTGCTGTGGGGGGCGGGGTTTTCGCTGCTGTGGGCGACGGGTTCCTTTGTGGAGGGTCAGTTTATCTGGGGAGTGGTGGCGCTGTGTCTATTGTCGATTGGCTCAGTGGCTTACAAGCCGTTCTTTTCAGCGATTGTGTCTGATCTGGCTCCCGATACGCTACGAGGGGCGTATATGGCCGTTAGCTCTCAGTGCTGGACGATTGGGTATTTTATTGGGCCGGTGCTGGGCGGCTGGGCAATGGATCAATCAGCATCGGTGGCTCATGTGTTTTGGCTCGTTGTGGGGGCGAGTTCGCTGCTGTGTGTGGGAATTTTGTGGGTTTTTGAGGCAATGAATCCGGCGATCGCCCATTCCACAGTCACCCCCTCAGCGCTCTCGTCCAAGCCCGAATCCTAATCACAGAATTTTTCAGAATTGGTTGCAGAACGGGTTCAACCCTAGTAGGACTTCTTGCTGTACTGCTTGGGCGGCTTGGGCGCGATTACGTTCACGACTTTATAGAGGTGTTGATCGACTGTGGGAGGGGCGTGAAGGGCGATCGCCCCTGCCTCACCATCCTCAGCCTCCACAGTTCCTAATCCAGACAGCGCATCCACCGCTGGAACCTGGGTCAGGTCTTGAAATTCCTCTGCATAGCCCCAATAGGCCATCAGCAAGGCTTCCGAATTATCAACAGACTTCAGCAGCATGACTGATCGCGGGGCAGGATACATTTTGGTGACGGCTGGCAGCGCTTGCTCTACCTCAGACAGCACCTCTGGCAAATCCTCTGTGTCTGCTACGGAGACCTCGCCCAGTTGCACCAGCGCCCCCTGCCCGCGAATCACAGGCACCATGCCGCTGGGAATCTGCATATCCGCGAGTTCAAACACTTCTGTCTTGGCAGGCGTTACCGCAATAGGAGGTTGACCGCCTTTGGAAGACTCTTTCTGATACTCCTTCTGGTACTTGGTATAGTCTTCTACGGGCTGGGACATAAACGCTTCATAGCTAGCGGCATCCGTCCACTGAGTCAGGGCAACCACGCGAGAACCGTCCTCGCTCTGCAACACCGATAGCCCCTTAAAACCTTCTGCACCCTTGAAGAACGCCTTGCTGGACTTGAGTACGGTAGAAACGGCGTTGATCTGGGTGTCAGGTGTGGTTTCGTAAACCGACAGGACGCTAACCGCCTCTGGCTCTGTGTCAAACAGAAGCACCTGGGGCGCTTTGTCGGCATAGGCGGCGATCGCCCCACCAAACCCGAACCACAGCACCAGCCCTATCGCCAATACACCCCGAACCCAACCCCCTCCCCACAATCGACGGATTAGATCGAACAAAACACCTTGCATTACGACGCTATGCATCACGCCTCCCAAAACATCTATTCGCTTGCGCCATCAAGCTCAGTATCGTAGCCGCAGGTTTTGGCGATCTTTTGTATTGCGAGATACCCGGCTGTAGGCAGGGTTCTATCTCCCAACCGCATCCGATGAGCGTCCAACCGTGGCTTTGTAGGAAGGAGGCAAGCTTTCGTATCTGAAGCTACAGCGTCTAGGCGATCGCTCGATTACAGTTATAGCCGTGGGCTGTATACAGTATTTTGTATGCAATTCTCTCGCGCCTTGATGACAAGTATCATCGGTAAGCCTTTGCCTGCATGGCGCTTTCTTCAAGAGGTAGCGGGATACGTCGTGCAAGCTTCTGTGTACAGGTCTTGGGGAACAGTCCTGACAGCAGTTTTTGTTGGACAAAGGTCTGATTGCCCCAATTTTTTTAAGGTTCTATGCTGCCCTGTCAAAAGCCGGTTTTCGACTCCGTTTTCGACTCCATCTGTCTACACCTATCTCAGGTGATTTACAGATGAATTTCGTATCTTTTGAGACAAATAAAATTCTGATTGATTGCGAATCTTTGATGCAAACCCTTGTTTTATAAATTTCTGTTCTAGCTTTTATTTCAGGAGATGTGGAAGGGGAATGACACAAGCAGATCATGATTTAACGCTGGAGGAAGCCTCCGCATCGGGCGAGCCAATTATCAAATCGGAATTGCTCTATGGACTAAACGACAAGCCTCCGGTTGGGGAGTCCCTATTTGTGGCACTTCAGCATGTGCTGGCATCATTCGTCGGAATCATTACGCCACCGCTGATTATTGCAGGCGCTTTGGGGTTAGATCCCGTCAATACAAGCTACCTCGTGAGCATGTCGCTCTTTGCGTCCGGTCTTTGCACCTTTATTCAGTGCCGCAGAATCGGCCCCGTCGGCTCTGGACTGCTCAGCTTGCAGGGAACGAGTTTTGCCTTCTTGGGCCCCATCATCGGCGCGGGCACAGGCGCAATTCAGGGCGGAAGCACCCCAGAGCAAGCGCTGGCGCTTGTTTTTGGCGTGTGCTTTTTTGGCTCTGCGGTGGAAATTATCCTGAGCCGTTTTCTGCACTTGCTCAGCAAGATCATTACCCCGGTGGTTTCGGGCACAGTAGTGATGATTATTGGTCTAGGGCTGATCCGAACTGGGATTGTGAGCTTGGCGGGTGGTGCTGCGGCCCAGAGAGCAGCGGACGGCAGTTTTGGAAGCTGGCAAAATCTAGCGCTCGGTGGACTGGTGATGGCGATCGTGGTTATTCTCACCGTCTCTGGGAATCGGTTCCTGAGAATGGGGGCGATCGCCATTGGTTTGCTGGTGGGCTACATCATCGCTGCTTTCATGGGTCTGGTCAATTTCAGCGCCCTGAGCAATCTGTCATTCTTCAGCCTGCCCATTCCGTTCCGCTATGGGATGCGCTTTGACCTGGGGACGTTCCTGCCCTTTATTTTGCTGTACGTTTTGACGGCAATTGAAACCGTGGGCGACTTGACTGCGACTTCGGCCGTATCTGGCGAACCCGTGAAGGGGCCGCTCTATGTTCGCCGGATCAAGGGCGGCGTTTTGGGAGATGGGGTCAACTCGGCGATCGCCGCTTTGCTAAACACCTTCCCCAACACCACCTTCAGCCAAAACAACGGCGTGATTCAGATGACAGGTGTGGGCAGCCGCTATGTGGGCTTCTTTGTCGCTGGTATCTTCGCTATCCTGGGTCTGCTGCCCATCGTAGGGGGCGTGTTCCAGGCCATTCCTCAGCCTGTGCTGGGCGGTGCAACGCTGATTATGTTTGGCTCAATCGCCGTTGCAGGCTTGAACATCGTATCTTCTGCAAATCTGGATCGTCGGTCGATGATCATTGTTGCCGTTTCTCTGGCGCTGGGCTTGGGTGTGCTGTATGCCCCAGAGATTTTTGATGGCAAGCCGCCTCTTTTCAGAAATCTCTTTGGTTCCAGCATTTCCACAGGCGGCTTGACGGCAATCCTGCTAAGCTGGTTGCTGCCTCGCAAGGATGATGCAGAGGAAATTTCGCAGGGCTTCGTTGAAGAATCATAGGCTTGATGCTCTATTTTGATTCGAGTTTGATTTGAGTAGGCGAAGCAGTTTAGCCCTCGCAAAAGTGTTTCTAGAGAAGGCATGGTTGTCGTGAAGTAAGCGCGCGCCATGCCTTCTTTTTCAAGCAGATTACGAATTGATTGAAAAGCCTCGAAAGAGGTCTTTTCTAAGGATTCTTAGAGGGTGTTTGAGGAGGTACTGCCTGTAATATTAAGCACTCAGAGATTCCCCCTAGCCCCACTTAACAAGGGGGGAAACTGCCTTAAAGTCTCCCTTTTTAAAGGAGAATTTAGGGGGATCTTGCACGCTTTGCTACAAACAGTAAGACTTTTCAAACATCCTCTTAAATCCATCCCTGACTCTGAAAGGTTCTTTCAGCAAGTGTCTTGAACAACATTGGGATTGGGCTTTTCGTCAATTACTTTTGTCGATGCCTTGATCTGAAATCACGACGCAATTTAACGTTTCGGATTTGGATTAGTAAACCGGAATATTCTTTTGCAAATGTGACTCGGAATACAAATTCGAGATTCGGCTGAGATTAGCCTATATGAAATGTTTCTGGCTTGCTTGAAAGTTATATCTCTAAGTCTTCATGTCTCGATTTCTATTGGGTGTGGATATTTAGAAAAAATGCATTGCAAGGATACATGAAATGCTTTAAGTCCAACAGAAATGCATTAAGACGTACTTAATTTCTAGCAAGCTATCAGACCGTTCTCGACCGTTCATCGTGGTGCTTGAGGAGCTTTTGAAATGAGATTTGAGGTGTTTAGACCTCTGCTAGCGGCGTTGGTCGTGGCGGGGGCATTTGGAATGGATCACCGGGCGATCGCCAGCCCAGTTGCACCCTCCGAAGCTGAGACGCAGCCCGCTCTGGATACCCCAGTTGCCGGTGCAGCCGTCGATTCCAGCCTGCCTATGCCAGACCTGGGAAGGGTAAGGTTGGCCGACGCAAATTTGGACGCAACTTTGGATGCAAGTTTGGACACAGCTTTGTCTGAGCCGTCTCCAGTCGCCGATCTGGAGTCCGCCCCTGCAACGACTGACCTACTCGAAGTTTCACCAGAGCTATCTCCAGAGGTAGAGCCGCTGGAGGCTCCTTCGACGCTGCCCCCCGAAATGGACGGCGCATCCAGTGCCGCAGACCTGTCGGCCTCAGAGATCACCAGCGAGGCGATCGCCATCCCAGTAGACATGCTACTGAGCGGTACACTGCCAGTGGATGTCAGCCCTGCGATGGCGCAGGTCACCTCAGTTCAGCAGTTTTCCGATGTACAGCCGAGCGACTGGGCCTACGAAGCCCTGGCCTACTTGGCAAACTCTGAGGCAGAAGGTGGACTAGATTGCTTGGAAGGCTACCCTGACGGCACGTTTCGAGGCGGCCGCGCCATGACTCGTTATGAATTTGCTGCGGGTCTGGCCTCTTGCCTGGATGCGGTCGTGGGCCGGCTCGACTCCCTCGACCCAGAAGCCCTGGCACGAATCGAAGCCCTCCAGCGAGAGTTTGCCGCAGAATTGGCTGTGCTGCGGGGTCGGGTAGACGCGCTGGAGGAAGCCGTTGCCGCACTCGAAGCCAACCAGTTTTCAACCACCACCGTTCTGCGCGGCAATGCCTGGATGAACCTGACCCAGGCATTCCCCGATGGCCGCATTTTGACAGAGCGCAACCCCTTCGCGCCCAACGCCTTTGCGCCGCCCATTCGAGATGCCAACGGTCGCCCCAGCCGCGTTTTCCGCGACCAGCCCCAACTCACCTTCAGCTACTTTAGTTTGGACTAACTGGCATCACAATAATGCTCAACAGGATGCCATAAAGAATCTGCTCAACCGTTCATAACAGTTGAACTTAAGGAATTGGATACAATCCTGCTCGCAGTTAAGCTGCTGTTGCAACCGGACTGTTCAGGGATTGTTCGGATGTCTTGCGTTTCGAGGCTCGTTTTTTGACCATCGGATAGCAGGGACGAGGAGTTGGCTTGTGCCCCTTGCCTCGTCCTGGCGATTTACCACGAGGTTTAGGCGCAGGAGCAGGGGTGCCAATCGCTGCCAAAATGCCTGCAACCGCTTGTGCGACCCGACCCGGAGTCAACGTTTCTTGCGGTGCCTGCCAGGGCAAGGGGTGGTCAGTACAGTCCTTTCGCGCTAACCACAACTGCCAACTGAGCAACGGCATCAGGCTGCTCCACTGTTCGGTTGCCGATACAGAACTGAACTGGGGATGTGTCCAATAGAGCCTCTGCTTGGCAAAGCGATACCAGTGTTCAATGGCAAAGCGACGGAGGTAGTGCAACCACAGGGTTTCTAACGGAGGCATCTGCTCACCCAGCCAAACTAACCACAAAGGAGCCAAGCGTCGCGTGCTGCTCTGTGTCTCCAGCACCTCCACGCGCAACACTTCCATTGCCCGTTTGGGGGATTTGCGGAAATGGTATGCACTCCAACGACTGACCCGCACTCGTCCCCAGTTGGGATCATCGACTTCAACGGTTTCGACCGGGACACTCCAAGTGTCAGGGTCATTGAGTTTCATCTTATGTCCATGCTTGGCAGGTGCGCCTCGCCCTCGATCCGCTGGGGGCGCGCCATAGACACATCGATTGGATGTAACCCGCAGCAGCAAGTCTGCCTCAATCCCTGCCGTTTGGTTGACAAAACTGGCATTGCCGTACCCTCGGTCGTAGATCGCCAACGGACGCACCGCTAACTGCCGAGTCACTTGTTTGAGTTGGAATGCCGCTTTACTGGCGGGTGTTTCAAAGCTGGTGATGCGCTCATGCCGCAATGGTAATGCCCAACTGCCCCTGTCTTCAGCAATCCAGGCTAAGGTACTGTAGTTTTGTCCGGCTATCGGGGCATGTCCTGTTCTGCCTGATAAGGTGCGGTCTTTCAAACGCCTGGCAGCAGAAGAGCACACGACTCGCATCACCTGCCAACAACGGTTGCTGCTGAGTCGGTATCTGCTGCACCAACAGCTTCAGCACCTTTGATCGGGGTAGGCGGCTATCGCGCAACGCTTCATAGGTGCTCGACCACTGGCGACGAAAGACAGGACTCTGCGATAGCCTCACAAACGACACGATGCACGCACTCACTAACACGGCATCCATCAGATCAAACAGGGCATCTCTGGCGTTTCCCAAGCTGGCATACAACGTTTGGCGAAATTGCTGAAGTTCGTTGAAAATCATGGGGTCAATGTTGGTTGTACTTCATTGACCTTACGGCAGTCGGTGCTTCTCATTGACTGCCTTCCTCTTCACCATTAGTCCAAACTAAAGTTATTAATAGCTGATAGGCCTTCGTATTGTGGCTGTAGATTGTGGCTGTAGATTGTGGCTGTAGATAGTAAGGCAACGTTTTACAGCGATGTCGTATTGGTATTCTTCGGGCTAACAATATCTTGATTTCTATCTTCTAAAACTCTTAGCTGTTGCTGTATATGGGGCTGAATCTCTACGTCTTGTCTGAAAATTCTCCTGATAATCAACATGTAGGTTGGTCAGTCAGTCAGAATCTAGAAGAAGTTCTATCCAGTGTTTTTAAGCCTGTCTTTCTCTACCCCACTCATAACCAGTCAATTCGGCTGGGTTCGCTGAAAGTTTCCGATCGCTATGTGTCTTTTACTCGACGATATCGGCATCGCCTGTTTCGCTCCTGGTATGAGTTAGAGCAGTTGCCCAGTTTGGATTCTGGGATAAATGTATTGCTTATTGTAGGGCTTGGGTCGCAGTTCCTACTGTCGATGCATACGCTCGGCCCTCTGCTGAAACGGTTTGATGTCAGAATTGGTTACCTGTTGGATGGGTTTAGCGCAAATCACCTCAATCCTGCCGCCATTTCTTGCCTGGACTATCTGTTTACAATCAGTCAGGATATGGCTGATTCTGTGAGAGAGACGCACGGCATTAATGCGATGTACTTGCCGCTTGCGACAAATACGTTGAGGGTGGAACTCAATCGGCAGCATCGCTGGATTGATATCTTGAGCTATGGTCGGCGAAATGAAGCGATCCATCGACAGCTTCATGCGCGATTTGGAGGAGCAGAGAGCGATCGCTTTTATTTGTATTCCACCTTTTCCAAGCCTGATCTGCTTGACCGAGGCGAGCATGTGATGCTCCATTCGAGGTTGCTCAATCATGCAAAAATCAGCCTTTGCTTTGACTTTAGTTTGGACTAATGGTGAAGAGGAAGGCAGTCAATGAGAAGCACCGACTGCCGTAAGGTCAATGAAGTACAACCAACATTGACCCCATGATTTTCAACGAACTTCAGCAATTTCGCCAAACGTTGTATGCCAGCTTGGGAAACGCCAGAGATGCCCTGTTTGATCTGATGGATGCCGTGTTAGTGAGTGCGTGCATCGTGTCGTTTGTGAGGCTATCGCAGAGTCCTGTCTTTCGTCGCCAGTGGTCGAGCACCTATGAAGCGTTGCGCGATAGCCGCCTACCCCGATCAAAGGTGCTGAAGCTGTTGGTGCAGCAGATACCGACTCAGCAGCAACCGTTGTTGGCAAGTGATGCGAGTCGGTGGAACCGTCCTGCTGCCAGGCGTTTGAAAGACCGCACCTTATCAGGCAGAACAGGACATGCCCCGATAGCCGGACAAAACTACAGTACCTTAGCCTGGATTGCTGAAGACAGGGGCAGTTGGGCATTACCATTGCGGCATGAGCGCATCACCAGCTTTGAAACACCCGCCAGTAAAGCGGCATTCCAACTCAAACAAGTGACTCGGCAGTTAGCGGTGCGTCCGTTGGCGATCTACGACCGAGGGTACGGCAATGCCAGTTTTGTCAACCAAACGGCAGGGATTGAGGCAGACTTGCTGCTGCGGGTTACATCCAATCGATGTGTCTATGGCGCGCCCCCAGCGTATCGAGGGCGAGGCGCACCTGCCAAGCATGGACATAAGATGAAACTCAATGACCCTGACACTTGGAGTGTCCCGGTCGAAACCGTTGAAGTCGATGATCCCAACTGGGGACGAGTGCGGGTCAGTCGTTGGAGTGCATACCATTTCCGCAAATCCCCCAAACGGGCAATGGAAGTGTTGCGCGTGGAGGTGCTGGAGACACAGAGCAGCACGCGACGCTTGGCTCCTTTGTGGTTAGTTTGGCTGGGTGAGCAGATGCCTCCGTTAGAAACCCTGTGGTTGCACTACCTCTGTCGCTTTGCCATTGAACACTGGTATCGCTTTGCCAAGCAGAGGCTATATTGGACACATCCCCAGTTCAGTTCTGTATCGGCAACCGAACAGTGGAGCAGCCTGATGCCGTTGCTCAGTTGGCAGTTGTGGTTAGCGCGAAAGGACTGTACTGACCACCCCTTGCCCTGGCAGGCACCGCAAGAAACGTTGACTCCGGGTCGGGTCGCACAAGCGTTTGCAGGCATTTTGGCAGCGATTGGCCCCCCTGCTCCTGCGCCTAAACCTCGTGGTAAATCGCCAGGACGAGGCAAGGGGCACAAGCCAACTCCTCGTCCCTGCTATCCGATGGTCAAAAAACGAGCCTCGAAACGCAAGACATCCGAACAATCCCTGAACAGTCCGGTTGCAACAGCAGCTTAACTGCGAGCAGGATTGTATCCAATTCCTTAAGTTCAACTGTTATGAACGGTTGAGCAGATTCTTTATGGCATCCTGTTGAGCATTATTGTGATGCCAGTTAGTCCAAACTAAAGTCAGCTACTACGTCAACCTGAACCTGAATACTTCCTTCACAGGACGCGATTCACTCGTCACGCAGCTTGCGGTTGGAAACGGCAACTCGCCTGCCAATGAGCTGGTGTCGTCTGGCTTTTTCAATAGCTGGGGGGTTCCTTTTACCGACCAAGGCGCTGGTACACCCAACAACGTCGTCGTGCGGGAACTGTTCTACTCATTCCCCATTGGCGACGCAGTACAGGTGGATATCGGCCCCCGCCTCAACTACTATCGCTATTTTGATGGCAACCGCTTTACCTTCTTCCAGACAGGTGCTTCTAGTTTCAACTCTTCGGGCAGCACCCTGCTGAGCGCCATCGACCGGGGCAGCGGCATTGTCATTCGGTGGAAAATTATTGACCCACTGCAACTCACTGTGGGCTATCTGGCCGAAAACGCTGAGTTCTTGAACCCTGCCCTTGGGTTCAATACGTCCAGTAATCCTGGTGATGGCCTGTTCAACAGCAGCAACATTATCACGGCTCAGCTTGCTTTCTCCCCATCCCGAAACTTCAACCTGCGTTTGCTCTATGCCCGCTCTAGCCTGAAGCCTTATAACGGCTTTATTGGCGGGGCCGTGGGTGAGCCAGTGCCCTACGGCTATATCGACGATGGCTTTGGTGGATTTTTGAATGATTCTGGCGCAGACACGCTGATGGCCAATTTTGACTGGCAGATTGCCGACTGGATTGGCTTGTTTGCCCGCTACTCTTGGGGACGGGTGGATGTGAACCCGGTCGCCCGCGAGGAAGGCCGACAGGTGCGGGTACAGTCCTTCCAGGTCGGTCTGGGCTTCCCTGATTTGTTCAAGCGGGGTGCGCTGGGCGTGATTTCGTTCCTGATTCCCCATGACTATTTGGCGGGTGAGCAGTTTTTGCTGTCGGGCGGCGGCGATGGGGGCACCCAGGCAGAGCTTGAGGTGTCTTATCGCTATCCTGTGAGCGACAACATCTCTCTGGTTCCGGCCTTTTATGCCATCTGGAACGCCAATAACTTCGACAGCAACCCGACTGTGTATGTCGGCAACCTGCGATTCCAGTTCTCGTTCTAGCGGTTTTCTAATTTCTTCCGTGAGTTTTTTCATGCACTGATGGACTGACCGCTTCGCTATTAGTTCGCTATTAGAGCGCTGTGGCAGGACAGTTCTACGAATCGGGTCTTTCCGAGCTTCCTGAAGTGGAAGCTTGTGGAGGTCCGTTTTTCTGTCCTCGGAGCGTCGCCATAAAGCCGTCTGCTAGGATAGGCTGCAAAATGTGAGGCTGTGAAGCGCAGACTCGCTATGATTTGAGCCGTAGCGTTTACGGAATTTCTGTGCCTGTTATTGCGCCTGCTATTGCGCCTGTCATTACAAACTTCATGCCCATCCCCCCCCGATTTTTCCAGTTTTTCACTCACCTGCGTCCGGCTGTGGTGCGCCGAGTCGCCCAGCGGGCCGCGGCTCATCGCCTGCCGGGTTTATCCGCAGAGATGGCCTACAACGCCATGCTGGCTTTGTTCCCAGCGATTTTGGCAATTTTAACGGCGATTGGCTTGTTTCAGCCGCTAAACACGACCTTTCTGCGCCTGATGGAGCAGGTCAGCGAAGTGGTGCCTGTGGAGGCGTGGCGGATTATCCAGTCTTTTACTGAGGAACTGAGTACCTCCCGCGATCGCACTCTATTCTCTCTCAGCTTTTTGGTGGCGATTTGGGCGGCATCGGGGGCGGCGAGTGCGGCTATGACCGCCCTGGATCAGATTCATCAAATTCCGCGCGATCGCCTCCGTCCCTTTTGGAAAGCCAAGCTTGTTTCTCTGGGGCTGACCGTTAGCGGATTGGTGCTGCTGATGCTGGCGCTGGCGATTGTGTTTATCGGGGATCTGCTGGTGCGCCAGGTGTCGATTCAGGCTCCTACGCTGCGACCCTGGCTGCTGACGCTATGGCAACTGCTGCCGCTGCCAGTGGCCCTCCTGCTGATTTCCCTGACATTTGCAGCGGTCTATCGCTTTGGCCCCAGCCGTTGGGACAAGCGGCGGCCCATTCTGCCGGGGGCGCTGCTGGCGGCAATTTTCTGGGCTGTGTTGTCCAATCTATTTCGGCTATACGTTGCAAATTTTGCCGACTATAACCGCGTCTATGGAGCAGTGGGTGCGGTGATTATTCTGCTGCTGTGGCTATATCTCACATCGCTGGTCATGCTGCTGGGGGACGAGATCAACGTCACCGTGGGCGAAGCGATGGAGCAATATGAGCAGCGGCGACAGCTACACTTCGAGGAAATGCGGGAAGAAATGCAGCGGAGCGCAGAGGTAAGAGATTAGCAGAGCCAGTTGCTCCTCTAGTGGCTCAGCCAGTGGCTTAGCCAATTGCTCAACCAATTGCTCAACCAAGGTTTATCCAGGTTGTTGATTTAAATCGCTGTTCGGATTGCTTGAATCGCCTCGTATCAGAAGTGTTGAACGCAATGTTAGCAGGGCAAGTTCATAGCTGAATCCAGTACAAAAGATCTATAATTCTGCCTGTAATGACCTACTTATTGCTTCCATTCTCAATAATCCGCCTCTTGAGAGTGCTTTTTGTAAAGTTTTACCATCAAGATTCAACACTTCTGGCCTCGTATAAGAAACCGAATTAAGAAACCAAAACCGAATTAGATCAGGCAAATCAGCAGCAGGAAGCCCAGAATGCCCAGGCTAGATTCCAGGAAAAAGGGAAATTCGGCTTTGGTTTGGGGGGTGGTGGGTTGCATAGTGAAACTCCGGGGTGAAGTGTTGGGAGATTGGGGGGGGGTTAACGTCTAGACGCTGTTCGACCTAGCAGTAGGCGCTGATGTCTTCGCCGCATTGATCGGCCAAATAGCACAGTGAGCGGAATCGCAGCCCGACAAACTGTTCGTATAGCGGGTTTAGCTTGCACAGGGGCGGAATGTGCCCGACTTTGCGACCTAGCACGATGATGTCGCGCTCGAAGGGGCACTGGGCGGGAATGAGCCGAGAAATGAAGTGGGCAGTTTGGCGATCGCGGATTTGCAGGTTATCCAGCCAGTTGCGGAGGGGCTGGAGCCACGAGGGGCGATCGCTACCTTGATGACTACCTTGATGAAGAGAGGATGTGGCGTTCATAGGACTCACAGGTTCGATGCAGTTCTCTACTGATTACTACTCAGTTCCATCCGCCAATTTCACGCAGCATTCGGTAAGAAATGATGAACTTTTCTGAGAAATCTTGATCCGATTGCCGAAAGCGGCTCTGAGAGAGCAGTTCTGCTGTTGGAATTGCCCTCATCTCAAGCTTAGGAAGCGCAACTTGGGGATCAATGAAGGAATTGAGAAGCTCTCTGAGAGTTGACTGAAGCTGAGGTGAATTTGTTGCTCGTTTGCCGTACTGTGGAGCAAGAATACCCATCGGCTGAGGCTGCTCAGAAGTTGTCCGCCCGACTTTTTCAGCAGATTTTTCAGCAGATTTTTCAGCAACCTGATTCAGCACCTTGAGATTCAGCGCCTCGAAATGTGCGCCGACGCTTGACGCAGGGAAATTCCATGACGCAGCTATCGCTTTCGGAAGACGAGATTCGCCAAGCCGCCACTGAAAAATCCTTTGAGCGGGGTGAGGACTATTACGACCAAGGTGCAGTTCTAGAGATCGTTCGGCGTGGGCGAACCGTTTATGCAGCGTTGGAGGAAAGCGAGGCTGATCCTTAGAGCTAATTTGTAAAGGAGCCTGAAAGCTTTGTTAATCAAGGATTTCCGACTTTAGTTTGGACTAATGGTGAAGAGGAAGGCAGTCAATGAGAAGCACCGACTGCCGTAAGGTCAATGAAGTACAACCAACATTGACCCCATGATTTTCAACGAACTTCAGCAATTTCGCCAAACGTTGTATGCCAGCTTGGGAAACGCCAGAGATGCCCTGTTTGATCTGATGGATGCCGTGTTAGTGAGTGCGTGCATCGTGTCGTTTGTGAGGCTATCGCAGAGTCCTGTCTTTCGTCGCCAGTGGTCGAGCACCTATGAAGCGTTGCGCGATAGCCGCCTACCCCGATCAAAGGTGCTGAAGCTGTTGGTGCAGCAGATACCGACTCAGCAGCAACCGTTGTTGGCAGGTGATGCGAGTCGGTGGAACCGTCCTGCTGCCAGGCGTTTGAAAGACCGCACCTTATCAGGCAGAACAGGACATGCCCCGATAGCCGGACAAAACTACAGTACCTTAGCCTGGATTGCTGAAGACAGGGGCAGTTGGGCATTACCATTGCGGCATGAGCGCATCACCAGCTTTGAAACACCCGCCAGTAAAGCGGCATTCCAACTCAAACAAGTGACTCGGCAGTTAGCGGTGCGTCCGTTGGCGATCTACGACCGAGGGTACGGCAATGCCAGTTTTGTCAACCAAACGGCAGGGATTGAGGCAGACTTGCTGCTGCGGGTTACATCCAATCGATGTGTCTATGGCGCGCCCCCAGCGTATCGAGGGCGAGGCGCACCTGCCAAGCATGGACATAAGATGAAACTCAATGACCCTGACACTTGGAGTGTCCCGGTCGAAACCGTTGAAGTCGATGATCCCAACTGGGGACGAGTGCGGGTCAGTCGTTGGAGTGCATACCATTTCCGCAAATCCCCCAAACGGGCAATGGAAGTGTTGCGCGTGGAGGTGCTGGAGACACAGAGCAGCACGCGACGCTTGGCTCCTTTGTGGTTAGTTTGGCTGGGTGAGCAGATGCCTCCGTTAGAAACCCTGTGGTTGCACTACCTCCGTCGCTTTGCCATTGAACACTGGTATCGCTTTGCCAAGCAGAGGCTATATTGGACACATCCCCAGTTCAGTTCTGTATCGGCAACCGAACAGTGGAGCAGCCTGATGCCGTTGCTCAGTTGGCAGTTGTGGTTAGCGCGAAAGGACTGTACTGACCACCCCTTGCCCTGGCAGGCACCGCAAGAAACGTTGACTCCGGGTCGGGTCGCACAAGCGTTTGCAGGCATTTTGGCAGCGATTGGCACCCCTGCTCCTGCGCCTAAACCTCGTGGTAAATCGCCAGGACGAGGCAAGGGGCACAAGCCAACTCCTCGTCCCTGCTATCCGATGGTCAAAAAACGAGCCTCGAAACGCAAGACATCCGAACAATCCCTGAACAGTCCGGTTGCAACAGCAGCTTAACTGCGAGCAGGATTGTATCCAATTCCTTAAGTTCAACTGTTATGAACGGTTGAGCAGATTCTTTATGGCATCCTGTTGAGCATTATTGTGATGCCAGTTAGTCCAAACTAAAGTTCAAAGCATCCAGCCCTGAATCATTTTTTGAAACGCTAGGACTTATGCAGTGGGACGAGTTCTCACGGGCTGCACCTGCGAGAGATCTTCCAAAATCCAGAAAACTGATCGCAAATGCGTCAATCCTGAACGTGCTGGATATGCGTTCGATAGCAAATGGCAGCGCCAAGTCGAGTCTTGTCGCGCTGCTTTGTTGCAGACCAGGAGCTTCAGTTTGACAGGACGCAGAGATTCAGCAGTGAAGCCTGGACTATATCAAACGGTGCGGCTGGGTCTTGCTTCATCCGGGCTGTCCAACGCTACCGTCTGGTGCTGCATCAGATCGGCCAAGACAGTAAAATACGCCCCGTTTCCGGCATTCCAGAAAAGGCTTGCTCTTGCCTGATAAACAGTATTCTGGGCCTGCCTCAAAGATTTCCTGAGATTTTCTACGCCTGAATTTGACCGTCTTCGAGATGGGCGATCGCATCTCCAAATTCCCTCACGCGGGGGTCGTGCGTGGCGATCAGCACGGTGCTGCCCTGCTCTCGCGCCAGCCGACAGAGCAACTCCATGACCTTGCGCCCGTTGGCCGAATCCAGCGCCGAAGTCGGCTCGTCGGCAATAATCAGGTCGGGGCGGCCCACCAGCGCCCGCGCCACGGCGACCCGCTGCTGCTGTCCGCCCGAAAGCTGCCGGGGCAAAACGTTTGCGCGGCTTTCTAGCCCTACGGCATCGAGGAGCGATCGCGCTTCGGTGCGGGCACTGGGGCCAAAAACTCCTTTGATATTCAGCGCCAGTTCCACATTTTCCAGCGCCGTCAGGCTGCGGAGCAGATTGTAATCCTGAAACACGATGCCGAGATGCCGATTGCGGAAGTGGGCCTGGGCGGCGCGGGACAACTGGGTCAGATTGGTGCCTAGCAGTTCGACCTGTCCTGCGGTGGGCGAGAGCAACCCTGCTACGACTTGCAGCAGCGTGGTTTTGCCTGCGCCTGCTGGGCCCATAATCAACTGCACTGAGCCACGGGGAATTTCTAGATTAATGTGCCGAAGCGCCTGAAACGGCTCTCCTTCGCTGCGAAAGACCAGATCGATGTCGCGCAGGGCGATCGCCACTGGAGAAGTCGCCACTGGAGAGGTCGCCACTGGAGAGGTCGCCACTGGAGAGGTTGCCACCTGAGGCGCGGCCAGCAGAGGGGCGATCGCAGTGCTATCTGCCCTGAAAAAAGGAGCTGACTCGGCAGCGGATTTGGCAAGTCGAAGCAGCATAACCCAGCTTTCCTTGTTGCGAATGAATCTGTGGTGAATAAACTGCCTGAATGCTCCCCACGCCCATATTCTCGCGAATTTACAAATTTCCAGCGCTAGCTCGTAATGAATCGTTGGGAGTTTGCAAACAGATTGTATGACCTGTTTTGTATTCTGCAACTCGTGTTTGCAATTTGCGTTTGCAATTTGCGTTTGCGATTTGCGTTTGCAAGGAGTGGCTGCAATCATCGCCCCTATGTAGCCGCCCTAAAAAGTACCCGATGGGGGAAGTGTGCCTGTTGGGGGGAATCGATAGGCTGAGAAGGCACGGGCTGTAGTGCTTTTGTGGTGAATTGTATTACATCTGGGTGCATTGAGAGCCGATCTTTTTAGCGCATTTTTTCTGGCGCATTTTTTCTGGCGCATTTTTTCTGGCGCTTTTTTTTGGTGCATTTATTTTTGAGAGGAATCTGACCCATGAAACGTGACTCTGGTGTGCGGCTCGGTGTGCAGCTTGGTGTGCGGTTTGGTGTCTGGCTCACCTACGCTGCTGCGGTTTTCATCAGTTTGCAAGGAGCGGCGATCGCCCGTCCGGTTCAGCTTGCCGCTCGACAGGATTCAGCGCAAACGGTGCAGCGGTCTGACCTGATTCGTCCTATTACGCCCATCGACCGGATTGACTTGCCAAGAGATACCTCGCGGCGCTAGGAGATGGCAGGGGGTTGAGGATCGCTCACTTCAGCCCTCCAAATACGCCAGCAACCTTTAATACCCGGCCTGTATCAGATCCGACCTGTATCAGAATAGAAGCAGGCTATAGGGGCGATCGCCCGAATTGCCTTGTCAGTGCCTTGCCATTGCCTTGCGAGTGCATGATTCAGTGCATTCTCCGGATGCTTTCGCTCTGGCCGTCTGTCTTCTACCTGCTGTTTTTCTCATGCCTTCTCTCAAACCGCCCCGCTATCAGCCTGCCAACTCGCTCGAATCGCCGCGTTTTTCGGGGGTTCGCACCTTTGCCCGACTGCCCTACGTGCAAGATCCGGCGGATGTAGATGTGGCCATTGTCGGGCTGCCGTTTGATACGGGAGCGACGTTCAAGGTGGGGGCGCGGTTTGGACCAGAGGCGGTGCGCGGTGCGTCGGCGCTGCTGCGGCCCTACAACCCTGAGCTAGACGTGATGGTATTTGAAACACTGTCCTGTGTGGACTACGGTGATGCGCCCGTGGTGCCGGGGTTTATTGAGGACAGCTTGGGGGCGATCGCCCGCACGATCCAACCTCTGGCCGAAGCGGGCGTGGTGACGCTCAGCATTGGCGGCGACCATAGCGTGGCGCTGGGGGAACTGCGGGCGCTGGCTGCGGCTCATGGGCCGCTGGCGCTGGTGCATTTCGACGCACACGGCGACTATTGGGACAGCTACTTTGGACATAAGTACACCCACGGCACGCCGTTTCGCCGCGCTGTGGAGGAAGGGCTAATCCTTCCCGAAGCCTCGGTGCAACTGGGAATGCGCGGCCCGCTCTACGATTCCGACGATCTGGATACGCCGCGCCACGCCGGGTTCACCGTGCTGACCACCACGCAACTGATGCACCACACGCCGGAGGAAATCGGGGCGCTGGTGCGGGAAAAAGTGGGCGATCGCAAGGCGTTTCTCTCCTTCGATGTGGACTTCTTTGACCCTGCCTTTGCCCCCGGCACGGGCACCCCCGAAGTCGGCGGGCCCACGAGCTTTCAGGGACTCGGCTATCTGCGAGCCTGCACGGGACTCACCTGGGTCGGCGGCGACGTGGTAGAAGTGCTGCCTGCGATGGATCATTCCCAGGTGACAGCCCACCTCGGCGCACAAATCGGCTACGAGTTCCTGTCGCTGGTGGCTCTGTCAAAGCGTTAGTTTGTCGGATTGGGTTCCGGTGTTCCGTCTTCTAATACGCCTTTAGGACTGCTGCCCCCTGCATGGCGCAACTCTCGCAGTCTGCTCCGCTTGTGTTGCCTGATTGACGCTAGTTTCTACAACCCGTAGGCTACAAAAGGGTAGCGGTGTCGCTGTTGCCGTTTGCAGTCTTTGAATTTAGCGGATTTAGCGCAGAGTTTAACGCGAGAGGAATTCATGGCAGACGCAAGAAATGTACTGGGCAGCAAGCTGGAGGTTTGCTCGATTTCGCCGATGACGGGTTTCTATCGGGATGGTTGTTGCAGCACGGGGGCGGGCGATTTTGGGGCCCATGTCGTGTGCGCTGAGGTGACTCAGGAATTCCTCGACTACACCAAAGCCCAAGGCAATGACCTGTGTACGCCCATGCCTGCCTACGGGTTTCCTGGCCTCAAACCGGGCGATCGCTGGTGTCTCTGTGCTTCCCGCTGGAAAGAAGCGCTGGATGCTGGCGTTGCGCCGCCGGTCGTGCTAGCTGCGACTCATGCTTCGGCGCTGGAGTATGTGTCGATGGCCGAGTTGGAGAAACATGCGCTGGACTTGGCGGGGTGATGGGGCGTTTGGCTGGTATTGATTTTGGATTTTGGATTTGCAATTTTGGATTTGCGATTCTGAATTTTGGGCGATCAGGGAAGTCTTATTGGGGCTTGCGGCAGCTTCACTTGTCGCGCCATTGGGGGAGTTGGCGCTAGGGGCGATCGCCCGCACCCAAACCTGAAGCTTCTGCCCCTGAAGTTTCTACAATGAAGTTTCGCGGAAGTTTCACGAATCGGGTCAGAATGGTTAATCATTAAATACCTCAGAAAATGCGTCAGATCGACGGGTGAAAGACATTGGGGTCTTGGATTTAACCCCTGCTCCATCCCGACATTCCCTCACCTCCAGCATTCCGCGCTCCCTGTTCCCCCTCCCTCACCCCATGCCCAAAACCGCCGACTTCCTCGCCCACCTCAATCCGTCCCAGCGCCGTGCCGTCGAGCATTACTGTGGACCGCTGCTGGTGGTGGCGGGCGCTGGCTCTGGCAAAACGCGGGCGCTGACCTACCGCATCGCCAACTTGGTGCTGACCCATCGGGTAGACCCCGAAAATATTCTGGCGGTGACGTTTACCAACAAAGCCGCCCGCGAAATGAAGGAGCGGATTGAAAAGCTGTTTGCCGAGCGCGAGGCCCAGAGCAAGCACGGTAAACCCCTGGAGGCACTGCCCGAACATGAGCAAACGCGGCTGAAGTCTTTTGTTTATAAAACGATTACCAAAGACCTGTGGATCGGTACGTTTCACGCGCTCTGTTCCCGCATTTTGCGATTTGACATTGAAAAGTTTCGGCATCCTGGTGGCTATTCCTGGAACCGCAATTTTTCCATCTTTGACGAATCCGACGCGCAGGCATTGGTGAAGGATATTGTCATCAATCAGCTCAATCTAGATGACAAGAAATTTGATCCGCGCTCGGTCCGTTACGCCATTAGCAATGCCAAAAACCAGGGCTGGTCGCCCGCTGATTTGGAACGGGAACAGCCCAACTTTCGCGGCCGGACGATCGCCAATGTGTATGCTGAATATCAAAAAGCACTCGCCGCAAATAACGCGCTTGACTTCGACGATTTGATCCTGATCCCCGTCCAGCTATTCCGCCAAAATGAACAGGTTTTGGCATACTGGCACAAACGCTTCAGACACATCCTGGTGGATGAGTATCAGGATACAAACCGCACGCAGTATGACCTGATTCGACTATTGGTGACGAACGGCGAAGAGACGGAAAATTTCAAAGACTGGGAATACCGCTCTGTATTTGTTGTGGGCGATGCGGACCAGTCGATTTATTCCTTTAGAGCAGCGGATTTTCGGATTTTGCTGGAGTTTCAGGACGATTTTGGCGATGGGCTGCCGGATGACGACACGCGGACGATGGTAAAGCTGGAGGAAAACTATCGCTCGACGGCGAACATTCTGGAAGCGGCTAATGAGCTAATTGAAAACAACACCGAGCGGATCGACAAGGTGCTGCGGGCGACGCGGGGCGCGGGCGAGTCAATCTTTCTGTTTCGGGCGGAAGACGAAACCGATGAGGCGCGATTCGTGATCGACCAGATCCGCCAACTGGAGCAAAATAACCCGGAGTTGCACTGGGGCAGTTTTGCAATTCTCTATCGCACGAACGCGCAGTCGCGGGCGTTTGAGGAATTTTTAGGGCGCTACGGCATTCCCTACAACATCGTCGGCGGGCTGCGGTTCTATGACCGCAAGGAAATTAAGGATGTGCTGGGGTATTTGAGGGCGATCGCCAATCCGCAAGACACCGTGAGCCTCAAGCGCGTTATCAACACGCCCCGGCGCGGCATCGGCAAGACCACGATCGATCGGCTGGAGTCTGCTGCCCGCGACCTCGATCGCACGCTCTGGGAGGTATTGACCGATGAAACCCTAGTCAGCACGCTGGCGGGGCGCTCTGCCAAGGCGGTCAGCGGCTTTACCAACACTATCCAGACCTGGCAAGCGAAGCTGGAAGACACGCCGCCCGCGGAAATCGTGCAGGGGGTGCTAGAGGATTCGGGCTATGTAGCAGACCTGAAGGCGCAAGGCACGAACGAAGCGGACGATCGCCTGCAAAACGTGCAGGAACTCTATAACGCGGTGCTGCAATTTGAGGAAGAGAACGAAGGCGCGACGCTACTGATGTTTCTGGCCAATGCGTCCCTCGCCTCTGACCTGGACAATACGAAGGAAGACCAGCGCCAGGTGTCGCTGATGACGCTGCATTCGTCCAAAGGACTGGAGTTTCCCGTGGTGTTCCTCGTTGGCGTAGAGCAGGGCCTGTTTCCCAACTTCCGCTCGATGGAAGACCCCGCCTCGCTGGAGGAAGAGCGCCGCCTCTGCTACGTCGGCATTACCCGCGCCAAGGAGCGTTTGTTCATCAGCTATGCCCGTGAGCGGCGACTATATGGCACGCGGGAACCCGCCGCACCATCGCTGTTTTTGGCAGAACTGCCCAAAGAACTGCTGCTAACCAGCGCGGTGGGCGCATTGCCCAAGAAACTGGCAACCCCCATCCGCGAGGTGAAGGCGAAGCGGGCCCAGGAAAGCTTGCTCAACACCCACGCGGATGATTGGAAAGTGGGCGATCGCGTCGTTCACAAAGCCTACGGCGCGGGCCAGGTGACTCACATCTTCGGCGCAGGCAACAAAATCTGCCTTGCTATCAAGTTTCCGGGGCAGGGGCAGAAGATCATTGACCCGAAGATCACAACCTTGCAGCGAGTGATTTAATCCCTTTATCTGATTACCGAATCCCTCGACCTGCTAGACCCTAAACCTGCACCATATCGGCATAGCCCGTCAGCAGTTCCTCGCGGCTGAGGCTGTCGGTGGGGTCTTGGGGAGTCCACAGCAGTTCGTAGATGGCGAGGTATTCGGGCGGAATGGCCCCCAGGCGGCGCAGGGCAAGCTTCAGTTCCTCGACCGTGTGGATGGGGCCAAATAGGGGGCGGTCGTCTTCTGTGCCGACAATCAGCGTCACCACGATGTAGGCGGCGGGGTCATCGTTGGGGTTGAGGTCAAGCGGCTGTCGGCGAATTTTGCCGCCCACGTTCACCAGGGTTTCGGAGGTGAATTTGCCTCGCTCTTCGATAGACCATTGTTCAAACAGGCGGGCAGCTTCCTCGCGGCTGGAAACGGTCTTGGATAGGGCGCGGGCGTGGGTCCAGTTTTCGGGCGATCGCAGCAGCACCAGCACCGTTTCTCGCAGCGCCTCCGACAGCCCTGCCTTCGTGTCGGTATTGATGCCTGCCACTAACTGGTTCAGCCGTTCCTGGATATATCGCGCCTGGGACAACAGCGCCACTTGGAGCAGCGTCACCGTCACAATGTCGTTCTCCAGTTCGCCGCGCCCCGGACGAGCCGCCGGAATGCGCGATCGCCCCGTGCGCTGCATGGCCGACATCACGGTGGAAAAAATCATCAGCCCCGCAGGCAGCAGGAAAAACAGCAGAAACAGCCCACCCCCGCCCCCGCCGCCAAC
Organism: Thermoleptolyngbya sichuanensis A183; assembly: GCF_013177315.1. Taxonomy (NCBI): domain Bacteria; kingdom Bacillati; phylum Cyanobacteriota; class Cyanophyceae; order Oculatellales; family Oculatellaceae; genus Thermoleptolyngbya; species Thermoleptolyngbya sichuanensis. The sequence goes on from NZ_CP053661.1 coordinate 1,651,170, forward strand.
GGGCGTGACATAGCCGCCGCCGGGGGCAACGATCACGGGTGGCCGATTGGACGGAATATAAATGGGGCCGGGCGGCGGATAGTAGCGCCCCGGTACGGGGAAATAGTCAGGCGAGGTGTAGCCACCGCCATAGCCCCCGGAATAGCCACCGCCAGAGTAGCCGCCGCCCGAATACCCCCCGCCGGAATAGCCGCCCCCAGCCGATCCGCCGCCCGACGGACGGTTGAATGTGCCGCCGCGATAGCGACCACCCGAAGCCGCCTCAGCGCGTCGAGCAAAGCCCTGCCGCAGGGGATTGCCCGTTAGAAACTCTCGCCCGCTTAGCCCGCCTGTCCCGTCTACGCTTAGGCCATTGACCAGCGCCAGTGCCAGCAGCGTCGTTGCGCCAAATTGAACCGTCTGGCGAATCTTGCGAAACCGGGTCATGTGTTTAGCCATGATGTTTGTCTTTGGCGAATTCTTGGCCGCGTCTAGGGCGTGTTCGTGTTTTAAAGCCTTTTGATCCCCCCTTAGCCCCCTTAAAAAAGGGGGGAACCGAGCCGAAACACTCCGGAGGTCCCCCTTAATAAGGGGGATTTAGGGGGATCGACTCAAGGCAATCAACGACCTAGAAAGTTTTAAGACACTGCCTAGCCGAGGGGAGTCAGCGAAGCGCGGAGCCTGGGATGTCTCGCATAATCCTACGAGCCAGAGAGAACGTCAAGTAATCTCAAACTAATGTCAATTCTGAATTTTAGATTGGCGATTTTAGATTACCAGCCAAAGCGTCTGGAAGCCGCTTGGGTCGGTCTTTTTATTAGGGCTTACAACGGTTACAAGCAATTTTTAGATTACCAGCCAAAGCGTCTGGAAGGCTTGCAGCGATTTTATCCGTAGCGCTTTTGGGAAGAATGGAGGTAGGCGACGATGGGCGTTGGGCAACATTCTCTACCCATGCTGCCTGCTTCCGTAGAATCGGCAGAATCGGCCGCCAATTCGTCATAGGTCTCGTAATCTGATAAGTATGAACTGATAAAAGAACGGATAAAAGAACGGATTTTACGCGGTTATCTTGCGGCTGAGTGCCCTACCCAAACGCCTATGTCTCAGAAAAATGAAACGCTTCCTCTGATTTTGTCGCTGCTGGTGACGCTGTTGCTGCTAGCAGGCGGCATTTGGTGGTTTGGCAGAAATCTGGGTTTTGGTGGCGTGGGCATCGGGCAGGGCGGTTCTCCCTCCACAAGCAGTCCAGGGCAGGGCGGCGGGGCAGGGCGTATTAGCGATCGCCTCAGCACCGGGGCGCAACTGCTGTTTCCCGAAGGAGCCTCCTCTCAGAAGCAGGCGGCCGTGCAAGCCCTGGCCAATCGAGACTATCAGGGGGCGATCGCCAACTTGGAGGCCTCCCTCCAGGCAAACCGCAACGACCCGGAGGCGCTGATCTATCTAAACAATGCCCGCATTGGGGATCAAAATTCCTACACTATTGCTGTGGCCGTCCCAACTGCCACCTCCGCAAATTCGGCTTTGGAAATCTTGCGGGGCGTGGCCCAGGCTCAGGATGAGGTGAATCGTGCAGGCGGCATCGACGGCGTGCCCGTCAAGGTGATGATTGTCAACGACGACAATAGCCCCGATGTGACTCCGCAGGTGGCGGATGCGCTGGTCAAAGATCGCTCGGTGCTGGGCGTGATTGGGCACTTTGGCAGCGATGCCACGCTGGCGGCTGCCCCGGTTTATGAAGCCGGTCGACTGGTCATGATCTCGCCCACCAGCACGTCGGTTCAGCTTTCGGGCGCAGGGCAGTACATCTTTCGCACCGTGCCGAGCGATCGCTTTACTGCTGCGGCCCTGTCTCGGCATATGCTAGAGCGGCTGCGGGTTCAGCGGGCTGCGGTTTTCTACAATTCCCAAAGCGCCTACAGCACCTCCCTCAAAAATGAATTTACGACGGCTGTCTTTAGCGATGGGGGGCAGGTTGTGGGCGAATTTGACCTGTCGGCTGCGGGGTTCGATTCGGTGGCTTCGTTTGACCAAGCTGCCCAGCAGGGTGCAGAGGTGCTGGTGCTGGCGGCCAACACAGCCACGCTCGACCCGGCGCTGCAAGTTGTGGCGATTAATCGACGGCGGCTGCCGATTTTGGGGGGCGATAGCCTTTACAATCCCCGCGTGTTGCAGGTCGGCGGCGAGTCGGCGGTGGGCATGGTGGTCGCCGTGCCGTGGATCTTGCTGGCAGACCCCAATGCGCCCTTTGTGCGCTCCTCGCGGCAATATTGGGGGGGTGACGTGAACTGGCGCACCGCTATGGCCTACGATGCGGCGATCGCCCTTATAAGGGCCATTTCTATTGGCAAAACCAATCGCGCTGCCATTGCGGAATCTCTGCGCTCCAACGCTGATACCATTGAAGGGGCGACGGGTGTGGTGCGGTTCCTACCATCGGGCGATCGCAACCAGGCCATGCAGCTCGTGGAAATCGTCCCCAGTCAGTCCCAGTTTGGGTATAGCTTTTATCCCGTGTCTCAGCCGTGAAGGGGAATGGACGCGCCATTTGCGCCACTCACATTTGCGCCACTCATTATTGCGCTACTGCTCCACATTGCGCTACTGCTCCACGACCGTCGTATCCGGAGCCTTGCTGGGAGAAATCAGGTCAATGCGGATCAGCGCTTCCATCACGTCGCGGGCGATGGGCGCGGCAACGGTGGAGCCGTAGGCATTGTCGCCCTGGGGTTCATCGATGACCACCAGCACCGCATAGCGGGGAGCCTCAACCGGAAACAGGCTGACGAAGCTGGTGATTCGGGCAACGTTGTCGTAGCCGCCCGTGGCGCTGGCTTTTTGAGCCGTCCCCGTTTTGCCAGCAATGCGATAGCCAGGAATTTGGGCGGGCGTGCCTGTGCCTTCTTCGACGGCCTTTTCCATCATGCCCAGCACGGCCTGCGCCGTTTCACGCGAGAAAACCTGCTTGGGCGGCGCGTATTGGGGCTGCCAGTGGAGCTTGCCGCTGCTGTCAAAGAGGCCTTCGACGACGTGGGGCGTGACCAGGAAACCGCCGTTGGCGATCGCCCCTTGCAGCCGCAGCAGTTGCACCGGGGTCAGGCTAAAGCCTTGCCCAAAAGCAGTCACTGCCACCTCCACCGGATCGCCTAGGAACTGATCCCGTTTTTTCACCTGGCCGGCTGTTTCAAACGGCAGATCGATCCCCGTGGGCTTGGCCAGTTCGATCTTTGCCAGCCAGTCGTAATAAATCTCTGGCTTCAGCGTTTGCATGATTCGCACCATGCCGACGTTGCTAGAGTGGGCGACGATTTCCCCGACGGTTTGGGAACCCCGCGCCGCGCCGTCGCTGTTCTGAATCGGCCAAGGGCCGATGTAGATTCGCCCTTCGTCATAGAAGCTGTCGTTGGGGCGGACGGTGCCGGCTTCTAGGGCGATCGCCACGTTGATTGGCTTGAAGGTTGAACCCGGCTCGTAGGGATCGGTCAGCAGCCAGTTGCGGAGCTGATCCATCGGGTAGGTGTAGTACTGGTTGGGGTCAAAGGATGGCTCTATTGCCATCACTCGCAGCGCCCCCGTCTGTACCTCCATCACTAGCACCGCGCCCCGCTTTGCGCTAAACTCAGCCATTTTTTGTTTAAGCGCTTTGCGAGCAGCTTGCTGGAGCCGTCGATCAACCGTGATTTTTAGCCGCAGGTCGTCCTGTTTCAGCATATAGTTGGGAATTTCGCCAGGCTTAACGAGATCCTGTCCGCGGCGCAAAAAGCGAGCCACTTGGTTCGACCGCTCCAGGGCCGCCCGCTGGGTATACTCCACACCCGCCTGCGCTTCTCGATCTAGATTGACATAGCCCACTACCTCCGCCAGTAGGTCTTGCTGCGGGTAGAAGCGCTGCTGTCGGGGAAGCAGTTCTAGCCCGTCCAGCCGCAGGGCCCGAATCCGGTCGGCGGCATCTTCCGAGAGTCCGAAGGTAACCTCGATGCCGCTGTCCTGCTCGTCGAACAGATTAGCCAAATCTACCGAGGACTGGTTGAGGATGGGGGCGATCGCCTCGGCCACCTCATCCTTGGACTTTTTGAACAGCTTGGGATGGGCGTAGAGCATGTAAACCAGCCGATCCACCGCCAGCGACGTACCCTGATGATCGACAATTGGGCGGCGCGGCAAAATCGGCTGCAACCTCACCGTCTGCTGAGCTTGGGCGCGGCTGGACAAGACATCTGCCTGAAGCACCTGCAAGCGAAACAGATTGGCCGTCAGCCCGATTGCGCCAAGGGTCAACACGCCCCACACCAATAGCATCCGCGCCGCTGAGGGATGGCTGGCGGGATCGACCCGATGCAGACGCACAGACTTCGACGCTGGGCGAACCGCCGATCGAGGGGCTGTCTGCCGTTTCCCCCGCTGGGGGCGCGATCCCGACGGGTTCACACGGGGTTGGGGGAATCGAGCAGAACGGCCCGGACTTGCTGGACCAGGTGTTCTCTGACGGGGCGATCGCCCCTGGGACGCACCCCCCAGAGATGCACCCCCCAGAGATGCGCCTGCCAGAGATGGGCCCGCCAGCGATGCACGCCGCAACGGCCGCTGAGGCGATACGACTGAACGGGCCGTCCGCTGGGCAGCAGACCGAGTTGCCCCTTGTCCGGGAGATTTGCGAAGCGATCCCTGTGGGAATCGCCCCTCGCCCAGATCATGGAGAACCTGCCAGGCTGCGTTCAGCGATCGCCCCCACTGTCGCAGCAGGCGGCGGACAGAGACGGCAGGAGAACGACGGGGCGGATTGGTAGCTGGTCGTCCCGTCGTCTTTGCAGGTTTACTTGCAGGACTAGAAGAACGCTTACCAGCCGCACGCTGGGATCGTCGAAGACCAGAGGGTGGGGGAACCGATTGGGTCATGACAATGCCAAAAAATACTGAGCCAAAAAATACTGACAAAACACTGAAAATGAAAATGCCCTGTTGGGACGGGAAGCCAGATTGCATCAGCCTGAGTCTGTCCAGCGATCCCGCGCCAACCCAAGTCGCCTTGGCTCATATCGGCTAATAGGCCATTGGCACTTCTGCGGGCAGGGGTGCAGCAGGCTCCGAGGCTGGACTTTGGACTGGGCTTTGGGCAGGAGCGGGCGACGGTGCAGGCAGGAAAATCGCGCTTTCGGGCGTGGGCAAGATCAGCCCAGAGTCGGGGCGCTCAGCCTGGTTTGCGAGATGCTGCCGCAGGGTTTCGCTGGCTGCCGTTAGCTGGCGTTCTTGTCGTTCTAGCGCTTGCATCCGGTCAAATTCGCCGCGCCAGAGATGCTGGATATAGACCGTCCAGCCGTACATTGCGAAACTCAGCGTCACCAGCCCTGTGGTAATCACTGTCGAGGCCCGCTGCGTCCGCAACAGCTGATTGAGCCAGCGCGGTTTTCGAGCCACCGGAATGGACTGAACCACTGGGCGATCGCCCTGCCGCTGCGCCGATCGAGCCAGCCGCCGCGCAGTTCGTTGAAGCCTCGGCGGCGGATTGAGGGAAGCAGGCTGGAGTGTTGCCCCAGATCGGGGTGACGCAATCAACTCCACTGGCGGCGATTTTCGGACAGGACGCGGAGGCAGCGGAGCCAGTTCTCCCTGCTGGGGAAATGGGGCAAGCTTGCCACCGCTATGGGCCGATGCTGCGTCAAACCGCCTGGAAATTGGACGACGGGCCGTTTGAGTAGGCACAGGAGGGCGACGGCTTCTGGCAGGAGGACGGGGTGCAGCGGTCATAACTCAAGTACAGGCGATCCAAGCGCGGCGTTGTTCCAATCATAGTGGAAGAATTCGGGAGCGGAACAAGCCCCACTCAAGAAAATCTCCCTGCATCTCTCTAAAAATTCCATTCCGAAAATCGCGATTCTGACTCTGTGACTCCAAGCTTTGCCTTTGAGCCTGACTGCCTGACACATCTCTGGAAACCCCTGATTTCTCGTAGGGGACGCTGGCCCAAAAGCTCCTCTGACCAAGCCCTCCGGCTCCAACTCAGGAGCTATGGGCTTCGATCCCAAGACAACGAATTTTCTGGGCTTTCGGGACTTGTGTCAGGCAACCAGCCTTTGAGCTGTTACTTTGAGCATTACTTTGAGTTGTTACAAAGTTCGACGCGACATTCATCAATCTTGCTAAGAGTTGCTATACCTAAGATATGGTGTGTGGAATTTGCTCAGTAGCACACTCGCAGACGGTCTTCATTTTCTCCGTTACCTCTGAATCTATTGCCTTCGATTTGATCTGTTGCCTTTGATCCTCAGGTCTTAGAAGCTTTAGGTTCAGAGGCTATTCGTCCTTACCGCCTGTCACCCTGCTGCTTCCTTTCAGTTGCTTAAAGTCTGACAAAGGTTTTTGCCGAAAATCTAACAGACTAATAGAGAGGATTCACGCGCTTGAAATTAGTGCTTAAGGTTTGAAAGATTGCTCACGGATTGCTCACAGGCTGTGCCTGCCAGAAATCATTCAATCGTGTTAGGTCTAACAAACCCTAAAGCCTGAGTACACCTGAGCTTTTGCTCCAAGTGGGTTGAACCTGTATGGGTTTGAACCCGGCATTCTTGTACTTTTTATTAACCCAATTTGTTTAATCCAACTGGACAAATCGTTGATGCTGGGACTGGATTTGGATCAGGTTCAAGCAGCGATTTGATTGCAGCCCCATGCTGACACTTGTGCTAACAAGTGCTTGCGGCGCTGGGTTAAAACAGGCAATCATCCGGACTTCTCTATTGAATTGTGATTCAGCAGTTTGCTCCTTTTTTAAGGAATTGCCTTTTTGAATTGCCTTTTTGAAAACACCGTTTTTGAGTTGCTTGCCCACCATGAACCAACCGCCTGTCCAGCTTGACCCGATCGACAGCCCCTTTCCCGTCCCCTGGAACTGGGTGCTGACGACCCAAACCGAAGCGCCAGCCGCCAGTCTACACACCTATCGCACGTCGGCGCTGCTGTCGCCAGATGGTCAGTACATCGCCTATAGCCGATTGCAAATGCAGGTCGGCACGGATATCAGCCGCAGCCGGGTCAGCAGCGCCCTGTTTGTGGAAAATTTGCAGACCCGCGAGCTGCGAACCGTATCGCCGACTTCGCCCCTGTCGAATAATCCTTTTGCTGAGCAGGGTGAGTCGGATCTGGCGGGCAGTATTGCGATCGCCATTCCAATTGCCTGGTCAGAAACGGGCGATCGCCTCCTGTGTCGAGAGTTTGAATCGCGCTTTGCTGCCAGCCATGCATCGGACTATGCCGTGGTGTGGGAGCAGTTTTCGGGCAATGTCTACACGCTTGCGCCCAGCTTTGTGAACTATACCAATGCAGTGTTGCTGGGCTGGAGTCAGCAATATCCTGATCGAGCGCTGTTTCGCTGCTGCAATTTGGGCGATCCCGAAGTTCACTACTGCACGGTCGATCTGCGGGGACGAACGCACGTCGCCACGGAAGATCAGCCTCTGACCTTTGGGCTGATCAAGACGCATCTCTGGGCGGGGCCGCAGGTTAGCTCACGGGCCAGCTAGGGTTCAACCGCGTTGAACTGCAACTGCGCTTGATTTAAGAAGCCTCGCGATCGCCCCGTGGGACGGTATCCATCACCGGGACACTGAGCGTGGGCGGAGACAGCGCAGGCAAGATGGGCGAGGCGGCAGTGATCCACTGGTAGGCGTGGTTGAGGTGATAGAGCGTGCCGCAGAGCAACAGGCGATCGCCCGCCTGAATTTCAATGGAGCCGTCGGGAAAGCGGATGAACTGTCCCTCTCGGCGCACCGCCTGCACTTGCACAGCGTAGGTCTGCGTCAAATCCAGGTCGCCCAGGGTCTGCCCCGCTAGCGGACTGGCATCGGGTACGGCAACCCACTGGCAGGAGAGGTCTTTGGCGGGCACGGGCACTTCCCCGGTGGCCAGATCCTTGAAGGTGGCAATTTCTGACGCATCGCCCACCAGCAGCAGGCGATCGCCCGATTGCAGAACGGTTTGCGCGTCGGGATAGTCGATGCGATCGCCCTCTCGCCGCTGAATCGCCATCAGGCTCACGCCTGCAATCCGCCGCAGGTCTGCCTCTTCGAGCGTCATACCCGTCAGCGGAGACTGGTCAGGCAGGGCATACCACCTGCTGTTCATGTCCTGTGTGGCGGCCTGGAGATCGCGAGATACGTCTTTGGAATCCTGCTGGGGGCGCAGTTCTCGATAGTGGCTATTGCGAATTTCGGTTACTTCCTGAAGCACCTCGGTCGTGGATCGCCCTGTGCCAATGAGCAGGTGCGCCGAAAGCTCCAGGCTGGCCTCAAACTCTGGCTGCACGACTTCTCGCGCCCCAAGCTGATACAGCAGTTCAATGTCTTTGTCCTGCGCGGCGCGAACCACCACGTCTAAATCGGGCGCTAGTTCGAGCGCTCGCTTCAGGCAAAGGCGTGTACTCATGGCATCCGGCAGGGCGATCGCCATCCCCCGCGCCTGCTCTACGCCCGCCGCCGTCATTACATGCACACTGGCCGCATTGCCATAGACATAGGGAATCTGCTCCTCTCGCAGTTTCTGAATCCGCTGCTCCGACTGGTCAATCACCACCACGGGGTAGTTGTTCTCCCGCAGCAGGCGGACGATGGTGCGACCCACCCGCCCATAGCCACAGACCACGACGTGATCTTTTTGCGGCAGCGCCTCGGAAATCTCCTGGGGGCCTTCGCCGCCCTCCAGCCAGTTGCGAAGCGCCGGAACCGACTCTGCCCAGGCAAACACTTTGGGCACCAGCCGCAGCACAAACGGCGTAAACACCAGCGTGACCGCGGTCGTGCCCAAAATCAGCAGATACACCCGGCGCGACACCAGACCCAGCACCTGCCCTTTGCTTGCCAGCACGAAGGAAAATTCGCCAATCTGCGCCAGCCCCAGGCCGGTGATCAGCGCTGTCTTCAGCGGATAGCGAAAGGCGCGAACCAGGGGCGCAATAATTAAAAACTTGCCAACAAAGACCAGCGCCACCAGCCCCAAAATTAGCTCCAGATTCTCCCAAATGAAGCGGGGATCGATCAACATGCCCACGGCTGCAAAAAACAGCGTGGCGAAGATATCTCGAATCGGCTCTACGTAGGTGAGGGTCTGGTCGGCGTATTCCACCTCAGAGATCATCAGACCCGCGATGAACGCGCCCATCTCAATCGACAGCCCCAGATACTCCGTCAGTAGGGCAATGCCCAAACACAGCGCCACCACGCCCAGCAGAAACAGTTCGCGGCTTTCGGTGCGGGCTAGCAGGCGCAGCAGCGGTGGAATTAGCCAGATCCCAGCGGCGATCGCCCCGCCCGCAATCATCGCGGTCTTCAGCAGCGCCACGCCCACCGCCGCGCCAATTTCGCCCGATGGAGCCTCCAGCGCAGGCAGCACTGCCAGCATCAACCCCAAGGCCAAATCCTGCACCACCAAAATACCCAGCATGACGCGCCCATGCAGGGTTTCGGTTTCGTTGCGCTCCATCAAGCACTTCAGCACGACCGCCGTGGAAGACAGAGACAGAATCGAGCCGAGGAAAATGCCCTGCGTCGGCGAGGTGACCCAGCCAATGCCAACTGACACCAGCGCCGTAATGCCAATCGTAGACAGAATTTGCAGCGCCCCACCGCCAAGGCTAATGGCCTGCACCTTCCGCAGTTCGTTTAGCGAAAACTCCACCCCCAGCGCAAACAGCAAAAACGCCGCGCCAAACTGGGCCAGCGTTTCCACCTGGATCAGTTCCTTCACCAGCCCTAGCCCTGCAGGCCCGACGATTGCCCCACCCAGCAGGTATCCCAGCAGTACGGGCTGTCGCAGAAGCGCCGCCAGCAGACCACCCCCGGCTGCCGCCGCCAGCACCACGACTAAATCCACAATGAGACGAAAATCTTCTTGCACGGACTGAAGGGTTCCTCGTGTGTTCGAGTGTGTCTGAGTTCTTAACCTAATACTCAGAAAAATAAAAAACTTAACCTTCTTTCACTTTAAGGCAATCTCCGATTTCGCGGAACGGCGATCGCCCAATGCCCACAGATTCCTAATGCAGATTTCTAACATCTTTCTAAGATCGCTTTAGACGGAGCCTTTTGGCATGGCTTCTAAGACTCTGGGATCAGCCAGACGCAATCTTTTTAGACTCGGACTTAGACTTGGACGGGCGATCGATGGTAACCTTCTGGGCAACCACTGTCGAGTTTTAGCGCCTTGCCATGACTCCTCTCTTCAAAGTCCGGTCGCTTTCGGTAACCGCAGCCTTTCGCAAGCTCCGTCAGGGCCGTCAGATGCTTCTGGGGGCTGGGCTAGGGGCGATCGCCCTGCTCATCCTTCTAATCGCGCCTGCCCAGGCAACCGATTTGCAAATCGCGCCGACCAATCCCCGCCTGGGAGATACCATCGCCGTTGTGCTGCGGCCCACGGTTCCTGGTGAGGTCGCACCCACTGTGACGATGGACGGCACGGCCTATCCCGTGTTTCCACTGAGTGGAAATCGCTATCGGGCGCTGCTGCCCACCACGCCGCTCGACCGGCCGGGGCGCAAGGTGATCCAGGTGTCGGGTATGGGGGAACCGCGAAATGTGGCGATCACGCTGCGCGATCGCTCGTTTCCTGTGCAGCGGATTCGGGTGCGAGGCGGCGGCTCTGGCGGCACCGAGTACGAGTTTTCTCGCGTGGATGCGCTAAAGCAAATCGTATCGCCGGAGAAATACTGGCGTGGCGCATTTGCGCGTCCCGCCAGTGGACGGGTGAGTTCAGAATATGGCGTGCGGCGCTACTATAATGGCGTGTTTGCCGAGAACTACTATCATCGCGGCGTGGACTATGCAGGTGGGCAGGGTTCACCCGTGGTGGCTCCGGCGGCGGGACGGGTGGTGCTGGTGGGGCGCGTAGAGGATGGCTTTGTGCTGCACGGCAACTCGGTTGGGATTGACCACGGCCAGGGCGTTAGCAGCATCTTCATCCACCTTAGCCGCATCGACGTGCGGGAGGGCGACTTTGTGCAGCCGGGCCAGCGAATTGGGGCGATCGGCGCGACGGGTTCTGCGACCGGGCCCAACTTGCACTGGGGGCTGTTTGTCAATGGCAAGTCCGTCGATCCGGTGCCCTGGCGCAATCAGGGGTTTGAATAGTCCTGCCGTGCAGCCTGATTTTCTGCAAAATTGACCAGAAAATTGGCGAGATTGGCCTCGTTTTCTCCGGATAGGCTGCCCTGAACTCTGAAGCTATAGGTAGATGCACCCTGATTGAACCCTCCGGCTTCGGCCGGGGGTTTCTTTCTTTTTATGAGGTTTTTGTAGGGTTTTTACAGGATTTTTGCAGGATTTTTGTGGACGTTCCGGTGGCAATTTGCGGTGTTCAAGTAGCAGATTTCAAGGCAAATTTCAGAACATGAAAAAAGGCTGACCCAATGAGCCAGCCCCTACCATGTTTGATGACGTTGTCTTTTTAGCTTGGAGAAAACCCGAACTGCGCGTTCCCAATTCGTGCAGAAGGGCGTGAGAATACAGCCGGAAACATTCCGAGCAGTCTGCCCTGAAATAAGCTATCCCAAACAGGCTATCTCAAAACAGGCACGGAATATTTCGCTTTCCTCCCTATAGGAGATTGTAACAAGAGACACAGCAATTTTGTTATAAAACTTTACGCCAATCCCTGCCTTTAGACATAACCCTACTTAATCAATGGACGAGTGAATCGGTGAGAAGCCGGTTTGTAAGGGCGATCGCCCTCTCCAAAGCGCTTCTCCAGGCTTAAGCCCTGTGAACAAAGTTTCTTTAGTTTGGACTAATGGTGAAGAGGAAGGCAGTCAATGAGAAGCACCGACTGCCGTAAGGTCAATGAAGTACAACCAACATTGACCCCATGATTTTCAACGAACTTCAGCAATTTCGCCAAACGTTGTATGCCAGCTTGGGAAACGCCAGAGATGCCCTGTTTGATCTGATGGATGCCGTGTTAGTGAGTGCGTGCATCGTGTCGTTTGTGAGGCTATCGCAGAGTCCTGTCTTTCGTCGCCAGTGGTCGAGCACCTATGAAGCGTTGCGCGATAGCCGCCTACCCCGATCAAAGGTGCTGAAGCTGTTGGTGCAGCAGATACCGACTCAGCAGCAACCGTTGTTGGCAGGTGATGCGAGTCGGTGGAACCGTCCTGCTGCCAGGCGTTTGAAAGACCGCACCTTATCAGGCAGAACAGGACATGCCCCGATAGCCGGACAAAACTACAGTACCTTAGCCTGGATTGCTGAAGACAGGGGCAGTTGGGCATTACCATTGCGGCATGAGCGCATCACCAGCTTTGAAACACCCGCCAGTAAAGCGGCATTCCAACTCAAACAAGTGACTCGGCAGTTAGCGGTGCGTCCGTTGGCGATCTACGACCGAGGGTACGGCAATGCCAGTTTTGTCAACCAAACGGCAGGGATTGAGGCAGACTTGCTGCTGCGGGTTACATCCAATCGATGTGTCTATGGCGCGCCCCCAGCGTATCGAGGGCGAGGCGCACCTGCCAAGCATGGACATAAGATGAAACTCAATGACCCTGACACTTGGAGTGTCCCGGTCGAAACCGTTGAAGTCGATGATCCCAACTGGGGACGAGTGCGGGTCAGTCGTTGGAGTGCATACCATTTCCGCAAATCCCCCAAACGGGCAATGGAAGTGTTGCGCGTGGAGGTGCTGGAGACACAGAGCAGCACGCGACGCTTGGCTCCTTTGTGGTTAGTTTGGCTGGGTGAGCAGATGCCTCCGTTAGAAACCCTGTGGTTGCACTACCTCCGTCGCTTTGCCATTGAACACTGGTATCGCTTTGCCAAGCAGAGGCTATATTGGACACATCCCCAGTTCAGTTCTGTATCGGCAACCGAACAGTGGAGCAGCCTGATGCCGTTGCTCAGTTGGCAGTTGTGGTTAGCGCGAAAGGACTGTACTGACCACCCCTTGCCCTGGCAGGCACCGCAAGAAACGTTGACTCCGGGTCGGGTCGCACAAGCGTTTGCAGGCATTTTGGCAGCGATTGGCACCCCTGCTCCTGCGCCTAAACCTCGTGGTAAATCGCCAGGACGAGGCAAGGGGCACAAGCCAACTCCTCGTCCCTGCTATCCGATGGTCAAAAAACGAGCCTCGAAACGCAAGACATCCGAACAATCCCTGAACAGTCCGGTTGCAACAGCAGCTTAACTGCGAGCAGGATTGTATCCAATTCCTTAAGTTCAACTGTTATGAACGGTTGAGCAGATTCTTTATGGCATCCTGTTGAGCATTATTGTGATGCCAGTTAGTCCAAACTAAAGTTTGAACGTTGAGATGAAAATGGATTTGGCAATGTCTGTACAGCTTCTATGAAGAAACTTTCGATTTTTAGTCATCATTTATTCCCTATGCGATCGCCCTTTTTTCAATCCTCTAGATGGCTCAAGTCCAGCGGATTTTTGTTGATTTTAGTGTTTGGAAACTTGCACCAATTTGCCCTTGCTCCAGCGCAGGCACAGCCACAGCCCACCCGCGCCATGACTGGGTTTTGTTTGCAAGAGCAGGACACAGAGAGCGATCGCCACTTTTTTAGCCGGATGCGCCGCCTGGAAGCAGATTTGGCAGCCGAACGGCTGGAGTCCGCCAGCGACCAGATGACTGCCCTGCTGAAGTTGGCTGGCAGCCTGCCCGCACCCCAAAAAGCGCTGCGTCTGGCGGGCTTGATTACCGAAGAACCGGGCTATAACCCCAATCCCTGGCGAACCCTGATCGAGAAGGCTGACGAGCGCGACCAGCCCGGTCTGGTGTTGCCGATGCTGGCAGAAGCCGTGCGGGAAACCCGGACGTTGGGAGCAGGCTACAGCTTTTTGAAATCGCAAACCCTGCTGGCGATCGCCCGTGCTTATCTGGCGCTAGACCAGTTGGAGGCGGCGGGGGCAACGCTGGAACTGGCGGCTCGGGCAGTGCAGACAGTGCAAGGCGACGAATTTAAGGTCAATGCGCTAGTGCCGATTGCCGATGCGGCGGTATCGGCCGGACGGGTAGACCGGGCGATCGCGCTGCTGAATCAGGCAAACCGTCACGCCAGCGCCATTGTTCACCCCAACCCAACCCGCCGCCGCAGCGCCCTGGCCAAAGTCGCGGCCAGCTATGCCAAAGCCGGACAGATTACACTGGCGCAGCAAATTGCCCAGCGCCTTACTGACGTGCCCTATGCCCAGGGGCAGGCCAAGCTGGAGATTGTGCGGATGCAACTGACGCAAAGCCAGTGGGAGTCTGCGGCGGCCACAGCCCGGAGCATTGCCGACCCCAGCGCGAGGGCGATCGCCCTGGCCGAAGTCGCCAGTGCCTACACCGCCCGCAACCTGACCGGGGGCGAGGCCCTGTTTCAGGAAGCCGTGACCGTTGCAAAATCAGTCAATGATACCGAATTCACGCTAGAAACCGTGGTCAACACCTACGCGGGCGTTCGCATCGACCCGGCGCTGGCGGTGGCGCAGGCAATGACGGATGCCGAGAAGCGATCGAGCGTGCTGACCAACCTGGCGCTGCAACTCTGGGGACAGCAGCAGACAGACCAAGCAGCCGCCGTGATGCAGCAGGTGGAGACTGCACTACGGCAGGTTCCGTCCGATTGGCAAGCCTTTCAGGTTCGCCACCTGGTGCAGCGGGCGATCGCCGTTTCGGCCTATGACCCTGCCATCCGCATCGCCACTGCGCCAACCGATCCTTTTCTGGCGGGCGATCGCGATATCGTTCTCTTGCTGATTGTGCAGCGGGCTGCCGAACGACAAGCCCTGGCCGCCGCAGACCAGGCATGGATGAGCATTGCGCCAGAAAATCTGGAGATTCGCAGTCAGGCTATGATGGCGCTGGCAACAGCCTATGTGAATGCGAACCAGGCAGACCGGGCACTGGAATTGCGTCAGGCGGTTCACCCAACCGATGGGCTAACGCAGGTGCGGCTGACGGCGGCGATCGCTCGTCAACTCCTGCTCACGGGCAATATTGACCCCGCCACGGACTTATTTAACGAGGCACGAACCACTGCCGCCGGGCTAGCGACCCCGATCGATCGCCTGCAAGCAGCCTCAGCGGTGGCGCTGGAAGTGGCCAATGCCCGCCAGCCTGTAGATCCGTCCATGCTCAACCTGGTTCGGCGCAGCGCAGTTGAAATCAACGACTTTTCCACCAGCAGCTATTATCTATGGTCGCTAGTGGAGCAAACCGTGGCCCTGCGCCATTTCGATCTGGCCTTGCAGCTTGCCCTGGCCACGCCCGACCCCGACCGCCGGGAGATGTCGCTGGGAACGGTGGCAGAGGCCGCCCTGCGGGACGGGCACACAGATCAGGTGCTAAAGGTCATCGACCAGAGCCGCACGCCCGAAATCCGCGTTGGGTTGCTGCTGTCTTTGGTGGAGCGGGCCCGCCAGGACGGCCAGCCGCAAGAGGCGATCGCCTACCTCGCTCGCGCCCTAGAACTCGCCCGCACGATTCCCGACCCCGAAATCCGCACCTTCACCTTTGGCAATGAAGGCGGCACAGTTGTAGACGACGACCGCGATCGCGCCAGCGCCTACGAGGCGATTGCCATCCACTATGCCCAACTGGCTCGTCAGGCAGAGGCGCTGCGAGTGGCCGGGCTGATTCAACATCCTCAAGAGCGCGATCGCGTCAGGCGGCGGGTGCTGTGCTACGAGACGCGGACGTAGCGGGGTTCAATCTGTTCAATCGACTAGCTCAATCAACTAGCTCAATCGACTAGCAAGGTTTGCAGGGCGATCGACTGGGCCTGCGCCATCTGCCCATAGGTGAACACATAGGGAACCTCAACGGGTAACTGCGGCAAAAACTGCTCCAGGATATACGGACTGCCGTAGACCACCAGCCCCGCCAACTGCTGCGTGTCTAGCAAATGCTGAAACCACCCTGCTGCAAGCTGGCTCAGTCCAGCGCTGCCGCGAAACGGGTTGCCCCGCACAAAGAGTTGCAGCAGTGTGGGCGTGGGCGACGGTTCCTGAAGCGCTAGACCGGCCGGTGTGTGCCCATCGACGATTTCCACCCGAAAGCCGCGCTGTCTGGGGAGGGCGATCGCTGGCGCGGTGCGGTTCAAAAACTCTCGCTCCAGCACATCATCCAGCACAATGAGCGTGCGGCGCGGCGCGGCAAGGGTCAGATTCTGCAACCGGGAGCGCGTAGGCACATGAACCCGCATCGACCCTTGCAGCAGGTCGGTCGCCAAGTGCTGGGTTTGGGGTTGGGCCAGATGCGCCATCAGCGGCTCGATGTCGAACCCAGCAGGCGGCAAATTTTCCCAGGCGTGGGACGTGCCGCCCGTGGGCATTTGGGGACGCAGCTTGCGCTTGGCCTGCTGAATGCGGGCGAGGGAGTCCTGAATCCGCGCTGGGGCAATGCGACCCGACGCGACAGCATCGCAGACGGCCTGAATTGCGCCCTCTGGGTCAGCAGGCATTAGCAAAATGTCGGCTCCCGCTTCCACGGCCAGCACGGCGGCTTCGTTGGGGCCATAGTGATTGGCGATCGCTCCCATGACCAGCGCATCCGTTGAAACCAGCCCGTCAAAGCCCAGGCGATCGCGCAGTTGCCTGGTCAAAATCCGGCGCGACAGCGTGGCGGGCCAGCGTTCATCCAGCGCCGGAATCAGCAGGTGGGCGCTCATGATGGAATCGACCCCCTGGGCGATCGCCGCCTGAAACGGAGGAAATTCAACCTGCTCTAGTCGAGTCAATCCGTGGGGGATCAGCGGCAAATCTAGATGCGAATCGGTGGCCGTGTCGCCGTGGCCGGGGAAGTGCTTGGCAC
Organism: Thermoleptolyngbya sichuanensis A183; assembly: GCF_013177315.1. Classification (NCBI taxonomy): domain Bacteria; kingdom Bacillati; phylum Cyanobacteriota; class Cyanophyceae; order Oculatellales; family Oculatellaceae; genus Thermoleptolyngbya; species Thermoleptolyngbya sichuanensis. Next base: position 1,667,925 of record NZ_CP053661.1, read on the forward strand.
AGGTCAGCACCGGAAACTGCTGTGCGCCTCGAATAAAGGCGGTGGCCAGCTTGCTGACGATCTCTGGTGTATCGCCAAAGGCCCGCACGTTGATCACTGGATTCGCCGGGTTGTTGTTCACATCCACCACTGGAGCCAGCACCCAGTTAATGCCCACGGCAAGGGCTTCCTGCGCCAGGGCCGCGCCCATCGCCTCGGCATCGCGCAAGGCCGCAGGCAAATCCCGCTTGGCAAGTTCACCCAGCGCCATCGGCGGGGGAAACCAGGTCGCGCCTGCAAATCGCTGCCCCACGCCCTCTTCCACATCGGCAGCAATCAGCAGCGGCAACTCTGCCCAAGACTGGAGCCAGTGCGATCGCCCGGCCACCTCCGCCGCACTGCCGCCCAGCAAAATCACACCACCCACGCCCAAATCCTCCACCCAGTAGCGCAGTGTTTCCAGGGGTGGCTCCCAGGCGGGATACTGAATCTGATGGTCAAACCAGTAGCCGGAGGCTCGCACGACCACCATCTGCGCCACCTGCTGCGGCAGCGACAGGTCTTCCCACTGGGGACGAAGCTGGGCGCGAGTCGTCATGAAACCGGGCTAAAAATTGGGCTAATCCTCAGCGCGAATGAGGGAATTGTCCTCATCCTCATCCAGTTCGTCATCGAAGTCATCATCGAGTTCGTCGGCAAATTCGTCGTCCAGTTCGTCGTCGAACTCGTCATCTAGTTCATCCTCTAGTTCGTCGTCGAGTTCATCGTCAAATTCATCTTCCGGTTCGTCGGAAAAGTCTGACTCAGCCCGGTTCTCAGACGACTGGAGGGCTTCCAAAGTCTCTGGCTTGCGCTCGGCGCTGAGGCGGTTAAGCAACGACAGGACTTGAGTGCCCCGCTCGATGGAGCGATCTTCCACAAACACAACTTCCGGCGTGCGACGCAGGCGAATCCGCTGACCCAGCGTGCTGCGGACATAACCCGTAGCAGACTTTAGCCCCGCCATCGTCTCTGCGCGGGCCTCGTCCGAACCGTAAATACTGACGAAGATCTTGGCGTGCTGCAAATCTCCCGACACATCGACCTCGGTAACACTGACCATGCCCACGCCAACGCGATCGTCCTTGATGCCAGAGATCAGAAGCTGGCTCACTTCGCGCTTGATTAATTCTGAGACGCGGGAAACCCGCCGATCGGTTGCCATAGGGTTGCAAAAGAATCAGGGTTCATGGGTGAAGGAGCGGGGTCAGGGATCAGGCGGTATCTGGTGATTGCGACCTAGCACCCGACACCGAGCGTCTGAATCCCTAAAGCTCCAGCATAGCGCGGAGGGTAAAGGCAATGAAGGCGAAGCCAGAGAGGAGCAGAAGAGACGTGGCGATCGCCGTCGTGGGCCTTTGAAACAGCGGCAACAGCGGCTTGACGAATGTGTATAGCACGCCCAGCGAAAAGCTAATTAAATAGCGGGGGTAGCGAGAAACGTTGGTAAAAAAGTCCTGCATTGGAGTTGCAAATAAGAAAATGCGCCGAAATTTTTCTCGTCATCTATTCTAATGGGTAATTTCATCTGTACCCGCACCGTCTCCCCGGATAGTTCCTTGGTTACTAGCGTTTCGCCCACTCTCTTGCCGCGCCCCTTTCTCAAGTGGGCCGGGGGCAAGGGACAACTGATTTCGCAATATCTCCCCTACTTTCCCGATTCCTTTGAAACCTATCACGAGCCGTTTTTGGGGGGCGGCGCGATTTTTTTTCGGCTGCAACCGGCGCGGTCGGTGCTGATGGATATTAACGATGAGCTGGTGAACGTCTATCGCTGTGTGCGCGATCGCGTGATGGATGTGATAGTGCTGCTGGAAGAACACCAGCTTCATCACGGTCAGGACTATTACTACTGGGTGCGGAGCAATCCGGGAACGACGGATGTGGAGCGGGCGGCACGGCTGATCTACCTGAACCGAACCTGCTTTAACGGACTATACCGAGAGAACTCGCGGGGTCAGTTCAACGTGCCGATGGGGCGCTACAAAAACCCTAAGATTTGCCACGTAGACTTGCTGCAAGCAGCGGCGATCGCCCTCCGCCACACGGAACTATTCGCCCATCCCTTTGAGATGGTGCTGGAACACGCCCGCACGCCGCAGGATTTTGTCTACCTCGACCCGCCCTACTACCCCATCAGCGCCACCAGCCGCTTCACGTCTTACAACCGCTACGCCTTTAACCGAGACGACCAAATTCGCCTGCGGGATGTGTTTGCAGAACTGGCGCGGCGCGGGGTCAAGGCAATGCTGTCCAACTCTGACTGCGAGTTTATCCGCGACCTCTACGCAGACTTTCCCACCCACACCATCACTGCCGCCCGCTCAATCAACTCCAACGCCCGTCGCCGGGGAAAAATTACCGAAGTGTTGGTGACTTCTTATCGCTAGCTGGTTTGTCGCCAGATTTAACCAGCCAGATTTAACCAGATTTAAAAAGAAAAACGGGGCAAGCCCCCTTAGCCCCGTTTCTCAAACAAGAGGTGCCTGTCATCAGGCAACTGAGAGTTAACCTCTATGCTTCTTAGAATAATCGCTGAAACAGAGCTAAAACCTCACCCAACTTGCGTAAAACTATCTGCTCATCCTGGAGGATCTGACTGGGCGACCGCCCCTCACCCAGGAGTAGGAGAAGGCTTGCGGGCCCACAGCAGCGCGATCGCCACCAGCAGCGCCGCCGCACCCAGCAGCGACAGCCTACCCAGGCTGAGTGACAGCAGACCCGCCTGCAACGCATTTTGCAGGAGATTGGCCGCCGAAACGCCGCCGAGGTATAGCCCCACGCCCAGCCCAGCACGGCTCACGGGCACTTGGGCAAGGGCTACAGGCAAGCCGCCGTTTTGAATCAGCGCCAGCGCCAAAATCAGCACTAGAATACCCAGCGCTACAATCGCCGCCGAGGGCACCAGCCCCCACAGCGTCGCCACCAGCACTGCCCCCACTACGCCAGCCGTCAGGGCTAGTCGATTGCCCAGGCGAGTGGCGATCGCCCCCAAGGGCACGGCAACGACGGCAATGGCGATCGCCACCCAGAGCATGATTTGATTCGAGTTTTGACCCGGCAGATGGGTCGAGGTCATGCCGCGCACCGCATCCATCATTAGCCGCTGCCCCCCAGCCCAGACAAAGCCCCACCGCCGCCAAAAAGCTGAGGCTGCCCAGCGAGGGCAACGGTGACGCATCCGTGGCGATCGCCCCTGACAGGGTGAAGGAAACTGGCGCATCCAGCCGCCTCAGCAGCGCCGCCGCCAGCAGCAGCACTGTAGATCCCACCAAGAAAGTGGCCAGCGGCCCCAGGTTCAAGATCATCTGGTTGACCACAGGCACCAGAGTCCCCACAATGCCACTGGCCACCGTGAGGAAGCTGGCGGCCAGCGGCAGATGCGAAACCGTCGTGTAGTGCCCTAAAAGCGACAGCACGGGACTATGAAACACCGTCATCGCCAGCGACCACGCCACCAGCACGAACAGCATCAGACCCCGCAGCGCCGTGCCCGTGTCCAGCACCGTGATGCCAGGAATCGCCAAAAAGAGCGCCGCCGTTAACACGACCCCGACGGCAATGAAGGGGAAGCGGGTGCCCGTCCAGCGCTGCGCCCGGTCAGACAGGCTCCCCATGAGCGGCTGGAAGGCGATCGCCAGCGCATTTTCCAGGGCGGCGATCGCCACCCCCAGGCTGATCGGTAGCCCAAATTGCTCCAGCAGTTGAGGGACGTAGGCTCCATACATCACCCACATCAGCGTAATAGCCGACTGCACTGCAGCCAGCCCCAAAACCTGCCGCCACAAAACGGGCGATCGCCCCACGGGAGAGGTCATCGGTTGACCTAGTGTTCCATGACCTAGTATTCCGGCACGGAGGGATCAACCTCGCGGCTCCAGGCAGTAATGCCGCCCTTCACATTGATGCCGTCGATCCCGGCCCGCTCTTTCAAAATCGCCAGCGCCTTGGCCGAGCGCCCGCCCATCTTGCAGTGGGCAATCAGCTTGTGCCCGTTCAGCAACTCCTGCACCTTGGCCACGCCGTCGCCGTTTTCAATTTCCGGCAGCGGAATCAGCGTCGTACCGGGAATTTTGGCAATTTCGTATTCATTGGGATTGCGAACATCAATCACCACGTAGCCATCTGCACCACTGTCGAGCAGTTGCTTTAGCTCAGTCACGGTCATTTCCTGCATTTCAGACTGTTGCTGTGCTTCCATTGCTTTGGCCTGGGGAATTCCACAAAACTCTTCGTAGTCGATCAGTTTCTCAATCACCGGACGCTCTGGATTGGGGCGCAGCTTTAGCTCTCGGAAGGTCATGTTAAGCGCGTTGAACAGCAGCAGCCGCCCGTTCAGGGTTTGCCCCTGCCCCAGAATAATCTTCACCGTTTCCGTCGCCTGGATCACGCCAATAATGCCAGGGAGAATGCCCAGCACGCCACCCTCGGCGCAGGAGGGCACCAGACCCGGTGGTGGGGGTTCGGGATAGAGGTCGCGGTAGTTGGGCCCGTCCTGGTAGTTAAACACCGTCGCCTGCCCCTCAAACCGGAAGATAGAGCCGTAGACATTGGGCTTGCCCGACAGGACACAGGCATCGTTCACCAGATAGCGCGTTGGGAAGTTGTCGGTGCCGTCTACCACAATGTCGTAGGGTTCCATAATGCTCAACGCATTCTCGGAACTGAGGCGGGTTTCGTAAAGATCCACCTGGCAGTAGGGGTTGATTTCCAAAATCCGGTTTTTGGCGGACTGAATTTTAGGTTTGCCGACCCAGGAGGTGCCGTGAATCACCTGCCGTTGCAGGTTGGAGTGATCCACCACGTCAAAATCTACAATGCCGATGCGGCCAATGCCCGCCGCCGCCAGGTACAGCAGCAACGGGGAACCTAGCCCACCTGTACCGATGCAGAGAACACTAGCCGCTTTCAGCCGCTTTTGTCCCTCTACACCGACCTCCGGCAGGATCAGGTGTCTGGAATATCGTTCGTAGTCGTCTTTGGTTAACTGGATCTCGTCCAGATTGGGATTGAGCATAGGGGTTTGGGTATCAGGGTTTAGAGGTTAGGAGCTAGGACAGGATATTAAGGTTTTTGGGTAACGGAGTGATAGATTCAGGCGGAATGAGGAAGGATTTAGATTTATCTTCCTCATGTCTGTTCCTCCTTAAAACTAATTCAATCGATTCGTCGGAATCTTTTCAATCTTTTCATCAGACTACGACTCCAATACTCCAAAATATTCCAACATCCCGCTACACTTCATCTCGACATCACAATTATTCAGAACAGATTATAGGACTTACACAGTTGGACGATTTCTCGCGGGCGCAGCCCGCGAGAAATCGTCCAAAACCCAGAAAACTTAATCGCAAGTGCGTAAGTACTCTGTAAATTAAGTATCTGACGGTTTTACTCCCACTGGTGCAGGTCGAATGTTGTCGTAGTGACGACTAAGTTTGCTCCTGGCAGTTTCAGCTAGACGGTTTCCCGTTCAGGGTTTAATTGCCGCTAACAAGGCACAAGAGCCATTTTTTTCATAACTGTAGTGTTCTTTGTAGACATGACCCGCTTGCATCAGCAACGGGGCAACCACCTCACCGATGAGGAAACAGGGACGCTCATCGAAGCAGACTACCGGGTAGGCAGGGTCATAAGGTTGGGCGTACAACCAAAGGATCTGTTCCATTTGAGCAATAAAGCGGCTATCCAATTGACCCAGACACCACGTCTGCTTGAGGTGAGGCTTCAACTCGTTTTTTTGAAAATCTTCGCGACTTGCGTATGTGAAATACTCTAGCAATAGTTCAGTTCAACCGCCTTATCCGCCAGCAGACGCAAGTCCCAGCGGTCATGACCGACTGGGGCTTCACTACAGGCTAAAGCCGTAATATTGGCTCGTTGCTCACCATCAAACTCGATTGGACGACCCGAGCGGGGCTTGTCATGCAGCATCTGCAATCCTTCCTGTTCATAGCGCTCGCGCCATGCCTGCACCGTCGTCTCTGAGACACTTAAGGTCATCGCAACGGCACTTACGGGTTTGCCTCGGTCAAGTTCCAGTAAACCAGTTGCCTGCTTAAACTGCCGGGCTCCCAGTTGACCCTTACGCAACAAATTCTTTAGGTAATCGCGGTCGGTTGGACGCAGTTCGACTTGGCACTTTTTCATCTCTACTCAACTAACAATAGGACTGTGAACAGTCTACTACTCACTCGCTTGAGTCCAAAAAACTTAATTTACAGAGTAGTAAGTCCTAAGAGCTAATTTATGAAGCAAATCTTAAGAAGCCTGAAACTCTTGGCATGTGTGGCTTTGAGGTCATGTTTGCCCAGGAAAAGCGGTTTCTCGGAAATCCTTGATTAACAAGGCTTTCAGGCTCCTTTACAAATTAGCTCTAAGATGATTCAGAATAGATGAGGGGTTCTGCCTGAAAGGCATGGTCTTGATCCAAATTCCAGGATAGTAAATCCTGGGCGCTTCTTTGGGAAACAGACACGATGATATAGGAATAGTGTGGCCAGGCGATCGCCCGGTCGCATTCTGAGGGCACAGCGGGATGGTCGGGATGGGAGTGATACACGCCGATAATGTCGAGCTGGCGATCGCGCCCATATTTCATCGCAGCCAGCATTTCTTGGGGATCAATCCAGTAGCGATCGCGCTTGCTGTTTGCGAGTTGAGGCTGGCTCAGCAGGTCTGAAATCAGCGCAGCGGCTTCTGGGTTCCAGGCATTTTCAGCCGTCCACAGTTCTACCACCGTCCGAATCGTTTCGTCGCCTGTCGATGCTGTCTGTCCTAGCAGCAGCCCACAGCATTCTTGCGGGTAGGTTTGTTCGGCATGGGCGCGGATCGCCTGCCAGTGGGCTTTGGCTAAATGCAGCATCGGTTGCAATGGGTTTAGGGATTGCTCAAACCAGCGTGTGAATACTTGCTTGTTTAGAGCTGATTTATAAAGTAGCTAAGCTGCCAAGCGCTTGAGCATCAATTGAATCATGGCACCGTAGATCATGGCTTCACTCATTTCGCAATACAATTCGTAGTCTTTGCTCAAGCGTCGATAGCGATTCAACCAGCCAAAAGTTCGCTCCACAATCCAGCGCTTAGGCAGAATTTCAAACGACTTGGAGGTTCGTTTGATGACTTCTACGCGGACAGGTTCCCCACAGACCTGTTGGACTGCATGGGCAAACTTCTTGCTGCTATACCCCTGGTCTACCCACACCACCTCAAGCCGGGAGAGTTTATCGCTGGCTTCATCGAGCGTGACCACGGCTCCAAGCCGTTCTGAGGCATTCGCTTCGGTGACTAATACCCCAATTAAAAGCCCTTGGGAGTCTACAACGAGGTGGCGCTTACGCCCCTTAACCTTTTTGCCACCGTCGAAACCGTAGATGCCCCCCTTTTTTCGGTGGTCTTGACCGATTGGGAATCAGCAATTGCCACACTGGAGTCTATGGTTCTGCCCATTTTCTGCCGCAGGTCTGCTCGGCGTTGGTCGTGCATCTGCTGCCAAATCCCCTTGCGATGCCATTTGCAAAAGTAGAAGTACACCGTTGTATACGGGGGAAGGTCATGCGGTAGCATTTCCCACTGGCATCCAGTACGCTGCACGTAGAAGATTGCGTTGAGGATTTCTCGAAAGTCCACTTCACGGGGACGACCAAAGCCTTTACCGGCAGGTATCAGCGGTTGCAAAACGCTCCATTCTGCATCTCTCATATCACTGGGATAGGCTTTGCGCTTGGGATTGGCGATTTCCGGTAGGCGACTCATAGGCGGGCTTCAGAAGCATCTCTTTCAGACTAAAGTTCACCCTCAGGTTCGCCTGCCTCTATTTACTTTAGTTTGGACTAACTGGCATCACAATAATGCTCAACAGGATGCCATAAAGAATCTGCTCAACCGTTCATAACAGTTGAACTTAAGGAATTGGATACAATCCTGCTCGCAGTTAAGCTGCTGTTGCAACCGGACTGTTCAGGGATTGTTCGGATGTCTTGCGTTTCGAGGCTCGTTTTTTGACCATCGGATAGCAGGGACGAGGAGTTGGCTTGTGCCCCTTGCCTCGTCCTGGCGATTTACCACGAGGTTTAGGCGCAGGAGCAGGGGTGCCAATCGCTGCCAAAATGCCTGCAAACGCTTGTGCGACCCGACCCGGAGTCAACGTTTCTTGCGGTGCCTGCCAGGGCAAGGGGTGGTCAGTACAGTCCTTTCGCGCTAACCACAACTGCCAACTGAGCAACGGCATCAGGCTGCTCCACTGTTCGGTTGCCGATACAGAACTGAACTGGGGATGTGTCCAATATAGCCTCTGCTTGGCAAAGCGATACCAGTGTTCAATGGCAAAGCGACGGAGGTAGTGCAACCACAGGGTTTCTAACGGAGGCATCTGCTCACCCAGCCAAACTAACCACAAAGGAGCCAAGCGTCGCGTGCTGCTCTGTGTCTCCAGCACCTCCACGCGCAACACTTCCATTGCCCGTTTGGGGGATTTGCGGAAATGGTATGCACTCCAACGACTGACCCGCACTCGTCCCCAGTTGGGATCATCGACTTCAACGGTTTCGACCGGGACACTCCAAGTGTCAGGGTCATTGAGTTTCATCTTATGTCCATGCTTGGCAGGTGCGCCTCGCCCTCGATACGCTGGGGGCGCGCCATAGACACATCGATTGGATGTAACCCGCAGCAGCAAGTCTGCCTCAATCCCTGCCGTTTGGTTGACAAAACTGGCATTGCCGTACCCTCGGTCGTAGATCGCCAACGGACGCACCGCTAACTGCCGAGTCACTTGTTTGAGTTGGAATGCCGCTTTACTGGCGGGTGTTTCAAAGCTGGTGATGCGCTCATGCCGCAATGGTAATGCCCAACTGCCCCTGTCTTCAGCAATCCAGGCTAAGGTACTGTAGTTTTGTCCGGCTATCGGGGCATGTCCTGTTCTGCCTGATAAGGTGCGGTCTTTCAAACGCCTGGCAGCAGGACGGTTCCACCGACTCGCATCACCTGCCAACAACGGTTGCTGCTGAGTCGGTATCTGCTGCACCAACAGCTTCAGCACCTTTGATCGGGGTAGGCGGCTATCGCGCAACGCTTCATAGGTGCTCGACCACTGGCGACGAAAGACAGGACTCTGCGATAGCCTCACAAACGACACGATGCACGCACTCACTAACACGGCATCCATCAGATCAAACAGGGCATCTCTGGCGTTTCCCAAGCTGGCATACAACGTTTGGCGAAATTGCTGAAGTTCGTTGAAAATCATGGGGTCAATGTTGGTTGTACTTCATTGACCTTACGGCAGTCGGTGCTTCTCATTGACTGCCTTCCTCTTCACCATTAGTCCAAACTAAAGAGCGCGAGAAATCGTCCAAAATTCAGAAAACCCATCGCAAGTGCGTAGATCCTGGCCCAATGACCTGTAAAAGACTTGAGGGAACCCACAAGCCTCCTCAAGTCTTGTGGCATTTATGGGTCTTCGATACATCTTCAATACTGGGTCATACAGGGTCAGGTGACCCGCTCTTGGCAATCCAAAATCGCCAATCCAAAATCCAAAACCAAATTGCCGCTACGCAATCAGGGCTTCTAGAAGGCTCGTGCCGACGTAGATATAAAAGCCAACAAGCACGGCCGCAGCAGGAACCAGCGCCAGGAAAAAGTGGAAGTAGTCGATCTTGGTGAGGCCAATGGCGTAGCTCACGACATCCTGACCCAGCAGCATAATCAGTGCCATATAAAGGACGCTGTGATGCCCCTTTAGGCGAGCCACAAACGCATCCAGTTCCTCAATCTCATCTTTGCCCACCAGTCGCACTGCAACCCGGCGACCGTAGCGACGGGAAATCCAATAATTTATGCTGCACCCGATCAGCGACGCGATGAAGCTCAGCACAAAGGCAGTTTCTTTGCCAAACAGCGCCCCACCCGCAATAAAGATGGAACTGCCGCTAAGCGGGGCAGCAATCAAGCTCGCCGCACAGACAACCGTGAACAGGAGTGGGGCCCAAGGGCCGGCGCGTTCAACCCAGAGGTGGGCATTCTCTAGCCCGATGAGCTTGAAGGCAAACGCCATGACGGCATAGGCGATCGCCAGCGAAAGCAGAGCCACCAGCAGCTTTTTCAGCCTGGGCGAAAGTTTCATGGATCGAACGGCTCCAGAGGCTTAGCATCTTGAACCTCTTCACCGTACTTAACAATTCCCGCCAGCGTCAACAGGCTTGAAGGAGAACCAGCACAGCAATAGCGCTGAGACCGCCCCACTAATCCCTAGCTCCTTCCAGGCGCGATCGCCGATGCGCTGCAATTTTTTCATTCACCGCTTCGATTTCGGCTTCAATCTCGGCCTCCAGTTCCGCCGCCAGCGAGGTCGCAGCCTTTTCCACTGCCGCAGGCTGAAACTTCGCTGCCAGCACCTCACGCTGGTTGATCAGGTAAATACTCACCAGCGTCAGCCCTACCCCGACCCACTGTACCGGATTCAGCACTTCAGACAGGAACAGGTTGCCAAATAGCAGCGCAAAAACAGGCGTGAGGAACGTCAGGGAACTGAGGCTAGTCAGGTTGCCGCTGGCTGCGAAATAGAAGAACAGTCCATAGGCGATCGCACTGCCAAAAATCGTGGAATAGCTCATCGCCATCCAGTCTGTCCAGCCAAGCTGCTGCCACTGATTCGTTTCCCCCAGCGCCGACAGCACAAACAGCGGAATGCCACCCAGCACCATATGCCAGCCCGTCGCCGCCACCGGGTCGGCATGGCGCGACACATAGCCCATCATCACCGTGCCTACCGCCATCGACAGCGCCGCCATCAGCATCAGCCATTGCCCGTTTTGAAACAGGTCGTGCAGCAGGCTTGCGCCCAGAGCTGGGGAAAAACTGCCGTGCAGCGCCGCCTGGATTACGCCCTCTGGCAACCCTAGCAGGCTAATCCCCACCACGCCAAACAGCAGCCCCAGCCAGCCAAAGCCCCCCACTCGCTCGCCAAAAAGGAACCGCGCCATCAGCGCCACCGCCAAGGGCTGCGAGTCGATCATCACCGACCCCAGACCCGCGCCCGTCCGCACCAGTCCCTCAGCCAAAAAACCCTGAAACAGCGCCGCATCCACCAGACCAAACAGCGCAATCCAGCCCCAGGCCTTCCACCCCTTCGGCTGCGATCGCCCCATTACTGCCGCCGCCAGCAAAATCAGCAGCCCCGCCGGTAGCACCCGAACCCCCGCCATGAATAGCGGCGTGGTTTGCGGAATCACGCCCTTCATCGCCACCATCGCCGTTCCCCACAGGAAAAACGGCGCAATCAGCAGCAGCGGCGACACAGACGCTCTCGACGGAGTAGAAGCTTGAGTCATGGGGGGCGATTTGCAGGGAGTGCGTTCAGTGGTTACATCAATTGAACCAATTGTAACTATTATGTACTTCTGTAACAAAACTGAACTGTATCGCGAGAGGCGGTTTTCAGGGGAACATTTCCTCACGCCATCCACCTCTTCACTCTCTTATTCTCAAGACTTACGCACTTGCGATAAGCTCTTTGGGTTTTGGACAATTTCTCGCGGGCTGTGCCCGCGAGAAATTGTCCAACTGCATAAGTCCTAATTCCTTCAGCCCTTTAACCTGCCTTCTCCCTACCGGACTAGAGCGCTGGGCAGATCCCTACGCCTCAAGACTCCCGCCCTGTGAGGGATGGAAGCTTTGGGAGAAGCGCCTATTGTGAAAGTGTTCGATTGATTCATGCACTGATTCGCCCGATGAATTGCCTGCTAAGCAGCACCGTGATTCGCGGTCAGATGCAGAGTCAAGACGTTAAACCGCACAACGAGGTACGAAAACTATGAGTATCGAAGATCGCGTGAAGGCAACTGCGAAAAACATCGAGGGTAAAGTGCAAGAAGCCGTCGGTGAAGTGACGGGCGATCCCAAGGACAAGGTGGAAGGTCACGCCAAGCAGGCCGAAGCCAAGGCTCGCCACACCACCGAAGACATCAAGGACGAAGTGAAGAAGGCGATTGACTAGTAGCGTCCTGCTCAGTGCCCTCTGAAAATACCCGGATGCCCAGTCCTTTTAGTGAGGGCTGGGCCTGGTTGACTGACAAAAGTTACCTGAAATCTGCTGAACAGCTTGTGGTGCGGTAGTTTCAGGGATTGGAGGAAGAAGTGGGGAGCCAGCGTTCTAAGCTTAGATACTACTCAAAAGCGTAGATGCTGTGAAAAAAACTCCCCCCTCTACAATGCCTTGAACGCTTGGCTGGGTCAATCGGTGCCCTGGGCTCATCGTAGCCATCTGACGACCTGCCTGTGGATGGTGGTGGCTTTGCTCCAGCGCGGAGAAATCAACCTGACTCGCTGGCTGCCCTATGTGCCGTGTCGAGGGGTGCAGGCACAAAGCAAACAACGACGGCTAAGCCGCTGGCTGCACAACAGTCGCCTGAACGTCCATCGCCTGTACAAGCCCCTGATTCAAGCGGCATTAGCCCATTGGGATGAGGATTGTTTGTACCTGAGCTTGGACACCTCGCTGTTTTGGGATGAGTATTGCTTGATTCGCCTAGCGGTGGTGCATCGAGGCCGGGCGTTGCCTGTGGTCTGGCGGGTGCTCCAGCACCGCAGTGCGTCCGTCGCCTTCAGTGACTACCGGGAGATGCTCCACCAAGCCGCCCATCGCTTGCCGGCGGGGGTAAAAGTGGTCGTCTTAGCCGACCGGGGCTTCATTCACACCGAGGCCATGAGCCGCCATAACCGCTGAACTCGGGTGGCACTACCGCATCCGCATCAAGCGGAATACTTGGATTTGGCGGGCGGGCCATGGATGGTGTCAATTGAAGGACATTCACCTTCAGCGCGGGGAGGCTCTCTGTTGGCACACCGTGAAGCTCCACAAAGGCGAGTGGTACGGGCCGGTGCATATCGCCTTTGGTCATAACAGCCTCAACGGCGAGTTTTGGACCATCGTCAGCGATGAACCCACCCACCTGCGCACCTTCGAGGAATACGGCTTGCGCTTCGACATTGAGGAGGCGTTTCTCGATGACCAATCCAACGGCTGGAATCTCCAGAAATCTGAAATTCGCTCCCTCTGCGCCCTATCCCGGCTTTGGTTCCTTTTGGCCGTCGCGACGCTCTACGTCACCGCTCAAGGTCTCGAGGTCGTCGCAACAGGCAAACGGCGATGGGTTGACCCCCATTGGTTTCGTGGCAATAGCTACTTCCGCATTAGATGGGATTGGCTGAAAGCCGCCCTAGAGAACGGGTGGCCACTCATCCGTCATGTCTGTTTCACTCATAACCGCGATCCTGAACCCGCGATGGCATCTCGCAAACAGCATGAGCAACGCACCTATCGAATCGAATTCAAAGTACACACGTACTGCTGTGTCGCCGATTAGTTTTGTCAGTCAACCAGGTTTTTAACTTCTTTGCTCTGAAATAAGTAAGTAGATAGACCACATTTAGAGCTAATTTATGAAGCAAATCTTAAGAAGCCTGAAACTCTTGGCATGTGTGGCTTTGAGGTCATGTTTGCCCAGGAAAAGCGGTTTCTCGGAAATCCTTGATTAACAAGGCTTTCAGGCTCCTTTACAAATTAGCTCTTACAGGATTAACGATTGAATTCTGCCAAGCTGCTAAGAGGGTGTTTGAAAAGGTATCGCCTGTAATGTTAAGCACTCAGAGATCCCCCCTAGCCCCCCTTAACAAGGGGGGAAACCGCCTTAAAGTCCCCCTTTTTAAGGGGGATTTAGGGGGATCTTGCACGCTTTGCTACAAATAGTAGGACTTTTCAAACATCCTCTAATATCAAATCTCCAAAGATCTGCTACATGTAAGAAGACGTTAGAGCGAGCCGCCATGAGTGGAGTCCTCAAAATCGATATCGCTGAAACAGCAGAAGAACTAAAAGCCGTCTTGGAACAACAGCAACGGTCATCACAGCGCCGTAAAGTACAGGTGTTGTGGTGGTTAAAAACCGGACAAGCGAAGAGCGTTGAGCAGTTAGCCCAACTGAGCGGTTGCCATCGCACGACCGTGTCTCGTTGGCTGAGCCAGTATCGACAGAGTGGACTCGAAGCGTTGGTGAAGGTGGCATCTCGCAGTGGACGACCGCGAGCGATTAGCGGTGAAGTCCTGGCATCTTTGGAGCGGGAACTGCAAGATCCAGAAGGCTTTAGCAGTTATGGAGCAGTGCAGCAGTGGCTCGCAGCGGTGCATGGTCAACCCGTCCCCTACAAGACGGTGCATAAGACGGTGCGCTATCGGCTCAAAGCGAAGCTCAAAGTGCCCCGTCCGGTGTCAAAGAAGCAGACTCCTGGGGCGTGCGAGTCCGTTCAGCAAACCTTGCAGCCCAGATAAGCCAGTCGATTCCGCCAGCCTTGAGACAACGCTACGGGGGGCGAATCCGCTATTGGTGCAGCGATGAGAGCCGCGTCGGACTGCTGACGGTTCAACATCGCAAGTTGACGGGCTTTGGGGTGCAGCCGATTGGTTCAGTTCAATGGGACTTTGTGTATCGGTGGCTGTACGGTCTAGTGGAACCGCTGAGCGGTGCATCGTGGATAGTCGAGTTTTCTCATCTCGACAGTTCCTGTTTTGAGGCGTTTTTGCACAGCTTTGCGGCTCAGTTCCCCGATGATTTACATCTGATTCAGGTGGATAATGCCGCAGCCCATACGGCTCAGACCCTGACGATACCGGACAATGTCATCTTGGTGTTTCAGCCGCCTTATTGCCCTCTTTAGTTTGGACTAATGGTGAAGAGGAAGGCAGTCAATGAGAAGCACCGACTGCCGTAAGGTCAATGAAGTACAACCAACATTGACCCCATGATTTTCAACGAACTTCAGCAATTTCGCCAAACGTTGTATGCCAGCTTGGGAAACGCCAGAGATGCCCTGTTTGATCTGATGGATGCCGTGTTAGTGAGTGCGTGCATCGTGTCGTTTGTGAGGCTATCGCAGAGTCCTGTCTTTCGTCGCCAGTGGTCGAGCACCTATGAAGCGTTGCGCGATAGCCGCCTACCCCGATCAAAGGTGCTGAAGCTGTTGGTGCAGCAGATACCGACTCAGCAGCAACCGTTGTTGGCAGGTGATGCGAGTCGGTGGAACCGTCCTGCTGCCAGGCGTTTGAAAGACCGCACCTTATCGGGCAGAACAGGACATGCCCCGATAGCCGGACAAAACTACAGTACCTTAGCCTGGATTGCTGAAGACAGGGGCAGTTGGGCATTACCATTGCGGCATGAGCGCATCACCAGCTTTGAAACACCCGCCAGTAAAGCGGCATTCCAACTCAAACAAGTGACTCGGCAGTTAGCGGTGCGTCCGTTGGCGATCTACGACCGAGGGTACGGCAATGCCAGTTTTGTCAACCAAACGGCAGGGATTGAGGCAGACTTGCTGCTGCGGGTTACATCCAATCGATGTGTCTATGGCGCGCCCCCAGCGTATCGAGGGCGAGGCGCACCTGCCAAGCATGGACATAAGATGAAACTCAATGACCCTGACACTTGGAGTGTCCCGGTCGAAACCGTTGAAGTCGATGATCCCAACTGGGGACGAGTGCGGGTCAGTCGTTGGAGTGCATACCATTTCCGCAAATCCCCCAAACGGGCAATGGAAGTGTTGCGCGTGGAGGTGCTGGAGACACAGAGCAGCACGCGACGCTTGGCTCCTTTGTGGTTAGTTTGGCTGGGTGAGCAGATGCCTCCGTTAGAAACCCTGTGGTTGCACTACCTCCGTCGCTTTGCCATTGAACACTGGTATCGCTTTGCCAAGCAGAGGCTATATTGGACACATCCCCAGTTCAGTTCTGTATCGGCAACCGAACAGTGGAGCAGCCTGATGCCGTTGCTCAGTTGGCAGTTGTGGTTAGCGCGAAAGGACTGTACTGACCACCCCTTGCCCTGGCAGGCACCGCAAGAAACGTTGACTCCGGGTCGGGTCGCACAAGCGTTTGCAGGCATTTTGGCAGCGATTGGCACCCCTGCTCCTGCGCCTAAACCTCGTGGTAAATCGCCAGGACGAGGCAAGGGGCACAAGCCAACTCCTCGTCCCTGCTATCCGATGGTCAAAAAACGAGCCTCGAAACGCAAGACATCCGAACAATCCCTGAACAGTCCGGTTGCAACAGCAGCTTAACTGCGAGCAGGATTGTATCCAATTCCTTAAGTTCAACTGTTATGAACGGTTGAGCAGATTCTTTATGGCATCCTGTTGAGCATTATTGTGATGCCAGTTAGTCCAAACTAAAGTTAAGTGCCAACGAATCGTTTCAAGATGCAGAGGATGACATCGTAGCCCTGACCGGGATGCGGGTCGGGCACTCGACCCAACAACGTCTGGTGGGGCGTCAGTCGTTCGAGTCTGCCGAGGCTAAACAAGGCGTCAGTGAGGTCAGCATTGATGGCGGCAAAGTCCGTCTGCGTGACCTGCTAGAGTCCGATAGCCCGTGGCGAGACTACAAAGCGGTGCGGGTGGAGGGGATTGATTACAACGCCTTCTTCCAAGACAATGACAGCTTGATTGATTATCTCAGCGCTCAACGCTTGCTCTCCCCACTGGTCTGTCTGGGCGATGGTCACGCTGGGGTGTGGAATCTGTTTGCTCAACTCACCACCGTTGAGACCCGTTGGGAAATCCTCGATTGGTACCATCTCAAAGAAAACCTCTACAAAGTCGGTGGGTCGCTCAAGCGCTTAGCAGCGGCGGAAATGCTGTTATGGCAAGGTCAAGTGGAAGCCGCCAGGGCCCTCTTTGCCGACTGTCGGCGCAAGCAAGCCCGCAATTTTGAAGCCTATCTGAGCACCCATCGCTCTCGCATCGTGAATTATGGGTTCTACCAGGCTGAGCAACTCTGTTCTATTGGATCAGGAGCCGTAGAATCGGCTGTCAAACAGATTGGGCGACGCCTCCAAATTTCGGGTGCTCGCTGGAATACGGCCTCCGTTAATGCCATGTTGAGTCTGCGCTGTGCCTACCTCAATGGACAGCTCGCCAGTTGACTGTTTCATCGAAAGTGGGATGCTCCTGCCGAGAGCTTCGGTTGATTGATTAACCAGTACAACAGCTCACTCAATCTGTCAATCTGTAGCACTTTAGAGCTAATTTATGAAGCAAATCTTAAGAAGCCTGAAACTCTTGGCATGTGTGGCTTTGAGGTCATGTTTGCCCAGGAAAAGCGGTTTCTCGGAAATCCTTGATTAACAAGGCTTTCAGGCTCCTTTACAAATTAGCTCTTAGAGCCAGTCCTAGGCAGTGTCTTAAAACTTTCTAGGTCGTTGATTGCCTTGAGTCGATCCCCCTAAATCCCCCTTATTAAGGGGGACCTCCGGAGTGGTTCGGCTCAGTTCCCCCCTTTTTAAGGGGGGCTAGGGGGGATCGAAGGGTTTTAAAACATGCCCTAGAACGAAATAATCAAAAAGCTGTCCTGAAACTTAGCGCCCGTCACCTGGCGGCCGCTGAGTTCGGGCGGCAGAGCGATATTGCGGCGCTGGTCGCCTGCTTCGACGGTGACTTCGGGGCCAGACTGAATGAGCTTCACCTGAGTTTTGTCGAAACCGGGAAGGAAAAGAGCCACCTTGCGCTCGGCAATATTGACGGCGATCGCCCTGGGAGCCTGACTTGCTTGGGTAAAGTCGGGCAGGGCCTCGATCAAAGGCTGCCAGTCTTGCCCTGGATAGTTTGGCAACGCAGTCACCGGGAGCGGCGCAAACTCTGGGGCGATCGCACTCCCGTCAGACGACTGATTGAGAATCACGCCGCCCACAGTCAACCCCACCTGCTGGGCGCTGCCCCAGAGATACTTGGCAGTGGCGATCGCCGCCGCATCCTGCGTCGTCACCAAATAGGCAGCAACACGGCTGGGATCATTGACCGCCGCTTTGCCCCGCTCCATGAGATTATTGCTCTGCTGCATCGCGGGCTGGTCAAACAAATCGCCCGACCAGTTCACATTTAGCACCGCAGCGGCGACGGGCTGCACAAAGGGCGACACAGCTTTCCACAGGTCAGAATCCGCCACCACCTTGCGGAAACGGCGAAAATACCAGGTGGCGATTTCCGGCATCCCCAGCATTCGCAGCGTAGACAAATCCCCCGCACCGTCGTACACGATAACCTCATACTTGCCACTGCCGTCAAATTCCCGCAGGGCATTCAGCGCCAGCGCTCCGTCCATTCCCGGCAGGATGCCCAACTCCTGACCGTAGACCGCTTTGAGAATCGGCGTGCGGAGGTACTGCGCTTCCTGACGCTTGAGTTCCTCCCAACTGGACTCCATCAGCGCGGTAGATTGCAGGTGGACGGCGCTCAGATTTGCGCCAATCTCCTGGGGCGTTGCGCCGACGGATGCACCCAGCAGCAGACCAAAGGCGGGGCCGGGGTCTTGTCCCACCAGCAGCGTCCGCTGACCCTGCAACGCGAATTGCTTTGCAGCGGCGATCGCCACAGTCGTCCGTCCGGTTCCGCCTTTGCCCAAAAACGTCAGGATGAAACTCATGCGTCTCCCTAAGAAACGACCTCTAGCTCGTCTTCAAAAAACCAGGTGGAAAACTTGTCATCAAACTGCACAACGACCCCCACGCCGCTGCCATCCGTCATTTTGAAATCTTGAACCTCGCCCACTTGCCCCAGGTGCTTCACGACGGCTTGACCCGTGCGATCGCGCAACCGACGAACCCGAACCTTTTGACCAATTTGCATCTCGACACTCAACGATCGGCAAACAATTAGCCAGTGTATCAGTCTATTGCGCTGTATTGCGCCCCATTTAAGCGATATTGTGGTGACTTGGTGGCGCTTTTTCTCAGACCAGCGCAGGGCTGAAGTTTGGGCAGAGAAATTTCGTCGAATGTTTGCTGAATTTTTGTGGACTCTTCAATATCTTCAATAGGCGATCGCAATGCTGGCAAAACGAATCTTGCCTTGCCTGGATGTGAAGGCGGGGCGCGTGGTGAAAGGCGTGAACTTTGTCAACCTGCGGGATGCGGGCGACCCCGTGGAACTGGCGCAAGTCTACAACGATGCCGGAGCAGATGAGCTAGTGTTTCTAGACATCACCGCCACCCACGAAGACCGCAACATCATCTATGACGTGGTGTATCGCACGGCGGAGCAGGTGTTTATTCCGCTGACGGTGGGCGGCGGCATTAGCTCCCTAGACACGATCAAGCAACTGCTGCGGGCAGGGGCCGATAAGGTGAGCATCAATTCCTCAGCTGTGCGCGACCCAGATTTTATCAACCGGGCGAGCGATCGCTTTGGCAATCAGTGCATCGTCGTCGCCATCGATGCGCGACGGCGAACCGATCCCAACAATCCCGGCTGGGATGTCTATGTGCGCGGCGGGAGAGAGAATACGGGGCTGGATGCGCTCACCTGGGCCAAGGACGTGGAACAGCGCGGCGCGGGGGAACTGCTGGTGACCAGTATGGATGCAGACGGCACGCAGGCGGGCTATGACCTGGAACTGACGCGGGCGATCGCCGAACAGGTGCAGATTCCAGTCATTGCCTCCGGCGGGGCAGGCACCTGCGCCCACATCCATGAAGCGCTGACCGAGGGCAAGGCAGAGGCGGCGCTGCTGGCTTCCCTGCTACACTACGGCCAGCTTACGGTTGCCGAGATTAAGGAGTATTTGAAGGGACAGCAGGTGACGGTTAGGGGGTGATGGGAAGAACGAAAAACGAAAAACGAAAAACGAACCTCTTCCCTCTTCGTTCTTCCCTCTTCGTTCTTCCCTCTTCCCTCTTCCCTCTTCGTTCTTCCCTCTTCCCAAAATCTCTAGGTTACCTTAAGAGACACTTTTCTGAGGAACTGTTACAATGTGAAATATTACAAAACGTTACATTCCTATAAGAATGATTTTTATCCTGTTCATCGTCGTAGCGCTGGTGGCATGGGCACTGCACCTCATGCAGGAGGCGCTTGACCGTAAAGAGTTTTCGCTGATGCTGGCGGGCTTTTTGGTTTCGATGGCGGCAGCGGCGCTGGTCGCGGTGTATTTCCTGGTGGGTCATTTCGTCGGCTACATGGATCAGATGTCCCAACGAGCCGAGTGGACAGAACAGTATTACGAAACCGCCGAGTTTGTGTTTCCCAGCGAACTGATTGTGGAAGAACCAATTGTGAACTATGCAGGAATGACCGACGCAGCCCGACGCTTCCAGGGCGCGATTTCTGCGGTTCACCCCTGAGCTTGTCTGAGCTTTGCAGCGCAGGTTTTACTTTAAGCTAAGGGCGGCGATCGCCAAGCAGCCCCAGCCCACCATCAGCGCAGTGCCCCCAATTGGCGCAACGGCTCCCAGCACTTTCACACCGCTAAGGCTGAGGGCGTAGAGGCTGCCAGAAAAGATCAGCGTCCCTGCAACAAATGCCCATCCCGCCGCGTTCAGCCAGCCTAGCCCCGCCTCAGCCCGCAGCAGCAATAGCCCCACCAGGAGCAGCGCTAGCGCGTGATACATCTGATAGCGCGTGCCCGTTTCAAAAATTTCCAACATACGATCGCTCAGTTTGGGCCGCAGCGCGTGGGACCCGAAGGCTCCAGCAGCCACAGACAGCCCGCCGAGAATAGAGGCGATCGCCAGAAAGATTTGGCTCATAGACATCTGGTTCATAAGTTCTAGCTGAAAACTCAATACAATTCCTCGATACACGCCTCGGATCGATTCTTCCAAGCGACGCTATCTAAATGGCACTAAGAACGAACTGCTAAAAGCCCCGCACCAACTAGCAATCCAAAATCCACACCAATTGAATCCACACCAATTGCACCGTAGCAGGTTCTCAGCGTTTGGCTCAAGCGCGGCTCTATCTGCAATACAATTTGATGGTTTATATGTCCTGCGATAAAGCCTTCCATGTCTCTCCGTTTGTATAACACCCTGACGCGACGAGTCGAGCCGTTTGAGCCGCTGGAACCCGGCGTGGTCAGGATGTATGCCTGCGGCGTGACGGTATACGACTATTCGCATGTGGGCCATGCGCGGAACTATATCGCCTGGGACACGCTGCGGCGCTATCTGCTGTGGCGCGGCTACGCGGTGAAATACGTGCAAAATTTCACCGATATTGACGACAAAATCATTCGGCGATCGCACCAGGAAAACGTGCCCTGGAACGTCATCACCGAAACCTATATCCAAGCATACCTGGACGACATGGATCGGCTGAACATCCGCCGCGCCGACGTATATCCCAAGGCCACCGAAGTTGTGCCGCAGATCGTCGAGTTCATCCAGTCGCTAATCGATCGCGGCTATGCCTACGAATCCGGCGGCGACGTATACTACGCTGTCGAAAAATTTCCCAGCTACGGCAAACTGTCGGGGCGCAGGCTCGACCAGATGGAAGCCGGGGCCAGCGGCCGCGTCGATGAGGAAGCGGCGAAAAAGCACCATCCTCTAGATTTTGCCCTGTGGAAGGCGGCAAAGCCCGGTGAGCCGGAGTGGGATTCGCCCTGGGGCAAGGGACGACCCGGCTGGCATATCGAATGCTCGGTGATGGTGCGCGAGGAACTGGGCGACAGCATCGACATCCACACGGGCGGGCAAGACCTAATCTTTCCGCACCATGAAAACGAGATCGCCCAGTCGGAGGCGGCGCTGGCCAAGCCCCTGTCGCGCTTCTGGCTGCACAACGGCTTTGTGAATATCAGTGGCGAAAAAATGTCCAAATCGCTGGGCAACTTCACCACGATTCGCCAGATGCTAGAGAGCGGCTTTGACCCGATGGTGCTGCGGCTGTTTGTGCTGCAAGCGCAGTATCGCAAGCCGATTGACTTTACCGAAGAGGCGATCGCCTCTGCCCAAAACGCCTGGGACACGCTGACGGAGGGTCTGCGGTTTGGCTATCGACACGGCGCAGCGCTGGGCTTTGCGGCTGAGATTGGGGCGGACTCTGGCGACCCAGCAACGATGAAAATTTCTGCTGAAAGTGAGGCAGTGCAACGGTTTCAGGCGGCGATGGACGACGACCTGAATACGCCCGTGGCGCTGGCGGTGCTGTTTGAACTGGCCAAAGAGTTGCAAAAAGAGGGCAACCGCCTCACCCACGACGGCAAAACCCTGGCAGAACCCGCCGCACTGAAAGCCCAGTGGCAAACGCTGGTGGCGCTGGCAGAGGTGCTGGGGCTGACCGTTTCGCCAGACGCAGCACCGGAACCCGATGGACTCAGCGATGCAGAAATCGAAGCGCGGGTGCAGCAGCGGGCGGCGGCAAAACAGGCGAAAAACTGGGCTGAGGGCGATCGCATTCGAGACGAGCTAAAAGCCCAGGGCATCACGCTCATCGACAAACCCGGCGGCGTAACAGAGTGGATTCGGGGAAGCTGAAGTGTTTCGAGGCGGGTACTTTATCTGTGTCCTGAACTCCGCGATACAGATAAAAGCAGATGAATGCGGTACGAGTACGATAGGAGAGACGCTGAATGCCTAGCTCGATCGCTCGACCGGCCGCTTCAGCCCAGTCTCCAAATTTCCCCCTTCTCACCCCTGACCCTTCACCAATGCCAGAGCTTCGTTTTCAGATTGAGTGGCCAGACGGCTCCCAGGAGCTTTGCTATTCGCCGTCCCTGGTCATTAAGGACTACTTTACCCCAGATCAGGTTTATCCTTTGGCAGACTTTTTGGAGCGATCGCGCACCGCGCTGCACATTGCCAGCGATCGCGTCCAGGCCAAATATGGAATGCCCTGTAGCCTCGCCCTGGGGCAGCTTTCCAAACTTGAGCAAAAGGCGACGCAGTATGCCGAACTTCCAGAACCGCAGGTCAAGGTGCTGAAATTCGTAGAGTAACAGAGCCGCAGAGTAACAGAACCGTGGAGTAACAGAACTAACCTTGTACCCGCGATTTTGCATTAGACCAGGTGTTGTTGAATCGCGGCTAATACGGCTTGAGTGCGATCGCGCACTTCTAGCTTTTGCAAGATCGAGTGAACATGGACGCGCACGGTTCCTGGTGTGATGTAAAGCGTACCCGCAATTTCCTGATTATTCTTTCCCTTAGACATTAGCGAGAGAATCTCCAGTTCGCGCTGAGTCAACCCAGCCGTCGAGGGCAGAGGCGGGGCAGAGGCGGGACTCGATTGCACAGCAGCAGAAGGCGCAGCGCGAAGATCGAGGGCAGTGCGAATTTCTGATCGAAACCTGCGAGAACCTGTGTCGCGAGTTTGACGGAACGTTTTTGCGAATCGATAAACAAAACGTTCCGCAGGCGATCGCCCAGATTGCCGCCGAATACCACATCACCCAAATCGTCATCGGCGAAAGCCAGCAGCCCACCTGGAAACGCCTGCTCAAAGGCTCCTTTACCCAAAAGCTGATGAAGCACATCCATCATCAGCACATTGATCTGCATATTATTGCAACCGAAAAGTAAGCAACCGAAAAGTAAGCAATCTAAAAAGTAAGCAATCTGAAAAGTAAGCAACCAGGCAATCACACCAGATTCTCGCCGGAGCGCTCACTTCGCGGGGGGATGCTGAGCCAGCACTTTCTTGAGATATTGCCCGGTATAGGATTCAGGGACTTCAGCAACTTGCTCCGGTGTGCCCACGGCGATGATCTGCCCGCCGCGATCGCCCCCTTCGGGGCCCAGGTCAATCACCCAGTCGCAGCAACGGATCACATCCAGATTGTGTTCGATGACCAGCACCGTATTGCCCATGTCCGTCAGGCGTTGCAGCACGTCCAGCAGCTTATGCACGTCGTAGAACGAAAGTCCGGTCGTCGGTTCGTCGATCAGGTACAGCGTCTTGCCCGTGGCGCGGCGCGAGAGTTCCGTCGCCAGCTTCAGCCGCTGCGCCTCACCGCCAGAGAGCGTCGGCGCGGTCTGCCCCAGCCGCACATAGCCCAGCCCCACGTCCACCATCGTTTGCAGCTTCGCCGACGCTTTGGGAATATTCTCGAAGTATTCCAGCGCCTCCTCTGCCGTCATGTTCAGCACGTCGGAAATCGACTTGCCCTTGTATTTCACTTGCAGGGTCTCCCGGTTATAGCGGGCCCCCTTACACACCTCACACTGCACGTACACATCCGGCAGGAAGTTCATTTCGATCACGTTTACGCCCTGCCCGCCGCAGGCCTCGCAGCGCCCGCCCTTGACGTTGAAGGAAAACTGTCCCGCCTTATAGCCCCGCGCCTTGGCCTCAATCGTTTCGGCAAACAGGTCGCGGATTACGTCAAATACACCCGTGTAGGTGGCAGGGTTGGAGCGGGGCGTGCGGCCAATGGGCGATTGGTCAATGACAATCGCCTTGTCGAGGGCGGCAAGTCCCTGCATTTCCGCCATTTCCTTGGGCTGGGGGACTTTACGCCCAAAGTGATGTTGCAGCGCGGGATAGAGCAGTTCGTTAATCAGCGTTGATTTGCCAGAGCCAGAGACACCCGTAACGCAGACGAATTTTCCGAGCGGAATATCGACATCCAGATTTTTCAGGTTATTGCGGCGGGCATTGCGGATTTTGAGGCTGCGGCTATTGCCCTTGCGGCGTTCCGCAGGCGTTTGAATGACGCGCCGCCCAGACAGGTACGCACCCGTCAGCGAGTCCTCTGCCTCCAGCAGGTTTTGCAGCGAGCCGTGGGCCACGATGTTGCCGCCATGAACGCCTGCGCCGGGCCCAATGTCCACTAGGTAATCGGCGGCGCGGATGGTGTCTTCGTCATGCTCCACCACGATTAGCGTATTGCCCAGGTCTCGCAGGCGGTTGAGCGTGTGCAAGAGGCGATCGTTATCGCGCTGGTGTAGCCCAATGCTGGGTTCGTCCAGGACGTACAGCACGCCTGTCAGGCCAGAGCCGATTTGTGTGGCCAGGCGGATGCGCTGGGCCTCGCCGCCGGAAAGGGTCATTGCCGTGCGATCCAGCGTCAGATAGTCCAGCCCTACATCCAGCAAAAATTGCAGCCGCGCCCGGATCTCCTTCAGCGCCAGGTCGCCGATCTGTGCCTGCCGGGGCGTTAGCTGCATCTGGTTAACCCGGTTGAGGCATTCGCGAATCGAGACGCTGGCCAGATCTTTCAGGCGATATTGCCCCAGGCGGACGGCTAGGGCTTCTGGCTTGAGGCGATCGCCCCCACACACTTCGCAGGGCTGGTCGATCAGGTATTGCTCCAGCTTTTGCTTGAACTGCTCCGATGTGGACTCTCGATACTGGCGATCGAGCATGGGTAGCACGCCCTCATACTTGCGGTAATAGCCCTTGGTGTCTCGATAGCGCGAGTCCGACTCGATGTAGATCTTCTCGTCGCTGCCGTGCAGGATGACGTGCTGCTGGTCGGGGGTCAGCTTTTCCCAGGGGGTCTGGATTTCAAAGCCAAACGCCTGTCCGACGCTGTAGAGCAGCGAGAAGTAGTAGGTGTTGTCGCGCTCTGACCAGGGGGCGATCGCCGCATACACAGGCAGGCTTGGGTCAGGAACGACCAGTTCCGCCGAGAAAGTCCGCAGCGACCCCAGCCCGTGGCAATGGGGACAGGCTCCGTAGGGCGAGTTGAAGGAAAACAGGCGGGGCGACAGTTCCTCCATGACCGCGCCGTGTTCCGGGCAAGCAAAGTTTTCGGAAAACAGCAGTTCTAGCTGGTTTTTGGGCGCGTTTTGTTCCAAATCCACGCCATAGCGCCCCGCTGGTTCCGCCGCCATCCCCGGCAGCACGGGCAGTTGCAGGTCAGGCTTGGTCGGAAACTGCACGACGTCATCCACGTCCGGCAGCGTCGCGTCGATGATGGCGATGCCCTCTGACCGTTTCAGGCAGGTCGAAAGCGAGTCCACCAAGCGTTCCTGAATGTTGTTCTTTTTAATCAGGCGATCGACGACGATTTCAATGTTGTGGAACTGGTTTTTGTCGAGTTCGATGTTGTCGCTCAGTTCGCGCACTTCGCCATCGACGCGCACTCGCACAAAGCCCTCCGCCGCCAGCCCCGACAGCAGTTTCTTGTGCGTCCCCTTTTTGCCGCGCACCACGGGCGCGAGAATCTGAAACTTGGTGCGGTCAGGCAGGGTCATCACTTGATCCACCATCTGGTCGATGGTTTGCGGCGCGATGGAGCGATCGCACTGGGGGCAATGCGGCTCTCCCGCCCGCCCATAGAGCAGCCGCAGATAGTCGTAAATTTCCGTGACGGTTCCCACCGTGGAGCGCGGGTTGTGGGAGGTGGATTTCTGGTCAATGGAGATGGCGGGGCTGAGGCCCTCGATCGCGTCTACATCGGGCTTGTCTACCTGGCCGAGAAACTGACGGGCGTAGGCGCTGAGGGACTCTACGTAGCGGCGCTGCCCCTCGGCAAAGATCGTGTCAAAGGCGAGCGACGACTTGCCCGACCCCGACACGCCCGTAAACACAATCAGGCGATCGCGCGGCAAGTCCAAATCCACGTTCTTCAGATTATGCT
Source organism: Thermoleptolyngbya sichuanensis A183 (assembly GCF_013177315.1). NCBI lineage: Bacteria > Bacillati > Cyanobacteriota > Cyanophyceae > Oculatellales > Oculatellaceae > Thermoleptolyngbya > Thermoleptolyngbya sichuanensis. Next base: position 1,694,295 of record NZ_CP053661.1, read on the forward strand.
GACGAGCGCCGCGAATCCGGATTGTGTTTTGGGGATTAGCAGCCGAGCCGGGTTGGGCGATTTCCGAAGCGATCCCTTCTCGAATTGCCGTCAGTTTGCCCGATTCAGACAGGTCTTGAGGATTCGGAGCGTGCCCATTCGCAGACTCGCCCAAAGAATCGACTTTTTTCCGGCGCTTGGCAGTGTCGGCACGTTGAGGCATAGGGGCTGGGGCTGGCAGGCGAAACCACAGGCGAAACCATTCTTAATATTCTACCGCTCCTGGACGGGCGCACGGCTGATTCACCGGAGCGATTCAGAGAATCTGCTGAGAACGATTTGCAACGCTTGTCCATCCTAGCGCGATCGCCCGTATTAGTACATAAGCTCGCCAACGCAACCATCCCCAAGGCATCCGCTGGATTAAGGGCCACCGTAAGATTGAACAGGTAGGGAGCAAATAGCGCGATACAAAACGGTTTGCCCCCATTCCAAGCGCTTCTTGGTTGGCAATAAGTTTGCAGAAACCCTAGAATTGCGGATGTAAAACATCATGAAGCGCAGACTATGGCGGTTAGTCTCACCCAAGGGGTGAATGCTCAGTCCTCAGGGGCACAGGATGCTGCATCGCTGCGGCAGGTGTTTCAAACGATTACAGCCGAAAGCTGTCCCCGGTTTTACAACTTTCATATGCACACGGTTTGCTCGGATGGCAAACTCCAGCCGGAGCAGCTCATGGAGCAGGCGATCGCCATTGGACTCTCCGGCCTAGCGATTACGGATCACCATTCCACGGGCGGCTATGTTCGAGCGCAGCGGTGGCTGAGCAGTCTCCAGTCAGCGTGGGTAGACGAGGCGGAGAATCCTGCGTCTAGGCCTCTGCCCCGGTTGTGGGCGGGCATGGAGGTTACGGCGGAACTGCTGGCGGACGAGGTGCATATCCTCTGCTATGCCTTTGACCCGGCGCATCCAAACTTGCACGTCTATCAGCAGGGGCAGTCGGTAGACGGCGACGCTCGACAGGCCGGGCGGGTCATTGCTGCGGTTCACCGGGCAGGCGGGCTGGCGGTGCTGGCCCACCCGGCACGATATAAGCGATCGCCCCACGAGTTGATCCCCGCTGCCGCCGACCTGGGGATTGACGGCATCGAAACCTACTATGCCTACAACAACCCCTCGCCGTGGCAGCCCAGCCCCCGCCAGACCGAAGAAGTGAGGCAACTGGGCGATCGCCTGGGTCTGCTGCATACCTGCGGCACCGACACCCACGGGCTAGACCTGTTGCAGCGGCTGTAGGGCGGGTTGGGCCGATTCTGTTCGAGCGGTTCGAGAAAATGGCAAAAAAAGACCTCTGGGCGGGGCGATCGCCATGCTTGGGAATGCATTCTCGTTTTGCTCAGTACATTGCGAGTACGCACATTGCTGGTACGTAAATTGCAAGTACATTGCAAGTACATTGCAAGTGCATTGCGAGTGCATTGCAGGTGCATGGCCGACTACGCCAACCCGCCAGAGATCCGTGAGCCTACTGCCATCCAGGAATAAATCCGGAACTAGCGTCACGCGCACTAGGTTACAAATAGAAACACTCCTTCTCAGGAAACACGGGCATCCACGCTAGGGCATAGCGCCGACCTGGGATGTCATCAGTCCTACCATGCCTGCACAGGCGATTGCCAAAAGCAACATAAATCCAAGGGATTGGCCCAGGTGCTTAGAAGTCTGCATGGGTGTTTTCTCCATTACATCATTAGAGAATGAAGATAACAGTCTCTTGAGGAGTGAAACGAAAGATGTCGCTAAATTAAAGAAAAGCAACATTTCGCAATCTTTAACTCAGTAAATTCCTCCAAGCTCCCCATCTCTCATTTCGTCAAGCCATGCTCCAGGGCATAGCGCACCAGTTCCGTGCGGCTATTGGTGCCCGTTTTGCTAAACAATCGGCTGACGTATTTCTCCACATTGCGGACGCTGGTATCGAGGCGACGAGCAATTTCTTTGTTCATCAGCCCTTCGGCAACCAGTTCCAGGACGCTCTGCTCGCGGGGCGTAAAGTCGAGGTGAATCGGGGCGGGAGTTTGGGCGATGGTTCCTTTTTGCGACAGCATGGCCCGCAGTTGGGCGATTTGCTCTTTGATGTCGGCCAGGTCGGTCTTTTCGTCGTCGCCACCCGCACGGGCGATCGCCGATCGACGCTCCAGCAGGCTGGATACGATGGCCACCAGTTCTTCTGGGTCAAACGGCTTGGGCAAATAGGCATCGCAGCCCGCGTTGTAGCCCTGAATTCGGTCGGAGGTCATGCCCCGTGCTGTCAAAAACACCACGGGCAGCGTCTCGAAGCGGGGATCTTCCCGCAGTTGCTTGAGAAACTGATAGCCATCGACCTGGGGCATCATGATGTCGGAAATGACCAGATCGGGTAACAGCTGCTGAACCTTTTCCCAGCCTTCGCGGGCGTTGCTGGCGACTTCTACAACAAAGCCGCTGTCTTCCAGATACGCCTGCACAGCCTGGCGCAATCCAGGTTCATCATCGACCAGCAGCAGCCGTCCGCTCATGGACGTTCCTCCCCTGTCTCAAGGTATATGCCTCGGTGGACTGAGGCACGATTGTCGTCATCCAAAACTTTAACAGGACTTACGCATTTCGCGCAGTTTCAGGAAATGGCAGGTCTTTTTGGCAGCCCCCATCGCCAACTGGCGGCTGGGCGGTTTGCACCCATTCCGCAAGCTGGCGACGGTTCAGCTTGCCCTGGGCGCTGCGGGGAATCCCGTCAGCGGCAATCCAGCGCTTGGGCTGTTTGAAGCGGCTGAGCTTGTCTTGCAGCGCAGCTTCCAGCCGTGTTGGAGAAACCTGGGAATTGGCGGGAACGTAGAGCGCCGTCACCACTTCCCCCCAGTGGCGATCGCCCACCCCCACCACCGCCACATCCTGCACCAGCCCCGTCGCCCGAATCGCCGCCTCTACCTCGGCGGGAAACACGTTTTCGCCGCCCGTGATAATCTTGTCGCTGCTGCGGCCAGCAATGTGCAGCCGTCCTGCCCCATCCAGCCAGCCCAGATCATCGGTCGCAAACTGGCCGCCAAAATCTGGCGCTCCCCAATAGCCCCGCGCCAGCGAAGCCGCCCGAATTTGAATTCGCCCCACTTCTCCCGCAGGCAGCGGCGTTCCGGCTGCGTCCACAATGTCCACCAGCGCATGGGGCAGCACCCGCCCGCAGCCCGGTTCCCCCGCTAGAAATTCCGCTGGCCGCTGGGTGGCAATTTGCGAGGCAGTTTCGGTCATGCCGTAGGTGGGGGCGAGGCGGAGGCCCTGCTGTCGTGCCTGGATGAGCAGGTCGTCCCAGGCCGGCGCACCGCCCAGCAGGATCGTGTGAACCCGTCGCAGCCAGTCTACGCCCGCTGGCGAGTCGAGCAGCCGCTGGAGCTGGGTGGGGACGAGGGAGAGGAAAAAACGGTCGGGGGCGATCGCCGGAAAGTCTCCCGCTTCCAGCGCCTTGAAGGAATGCAGCGCCAGTTGCCCACCCGACACCGCGCTCCGCAACGCCTGCATCAGCCCGCTGACGTGATACAGCGGTAGCACACAGCAGCAGTTCACCGGCCCGCTGGCGAGTTCTGGCTGAAAAAACTGGCGAAAGCCCCGGACAGCGGCAAGAAGCGTGTCTCCCGTATGGTGAGTAAAGCGAAGCTGTCCAGAGGAGCCGCCTGTAGGAATGAGGAGATCCGGAGGCTCTGCCGCCCTCCCTTTTTGTTCTTCGTTCTTCGTTCTTCCCTCACCCGCAGAAGTAGGGAGAGCCGGAGCCTGTACCGGATCAAGAAGGAGCACGGGATAGGGAGCGGTGGGGGTGAGAATGACCAAAGGGGACAGGTGGTGGTGGAGTTGATACCATTCCTGCACGCCCCAGGCGGGATTGCCGAGGGCGATCGCCCATCCCTCTAGGCACTCCGACAAAATTGCCGCACAAAGGCTGGCCAGAAAGTTCAGCGGGTCGGGTTCGGCAATCAGCAGCGTCGCCGGGGGGCGCGTTTCCCAGGGAGCTAGGGGGTGGGCGATGTGGCTCCGCAGCGCTGGGATGATTCCCATAGAGATCGCTTCGCGAATCGCCGTCTGGCGGGTCTGAACCTGCTGGGCAAAGGCGGCAGGATCGATGCCAACCAGCCAGGGTCGATGCAGGCAGGCGGCTAGGCAATTGCGGAGGCAGTCAGAGTTTGCCATAGGGCGGCGGCGGAATCTTGCTCAAACGCAGGGTCGCAAAACCAGTGGGCCACGCCATACCCCAGAGCGCGATCGGGTCGGTTCCCCGAATTCTCTGGTTGCACCAGATGCGCCTGGATGTAGCGGCGGGCCACGGCAGTTTCCAGCGCAGACGACCAGACGATATCGACTGGGTGCTGCTGGCAAAAGGCGCGAAGCTGGCTGGGAAACCCGGCGATCGCTGCTTTAATCACCACCACCCCGCGCCAGCCCCGCTGCCAGCAGGTGCGGAGCTGGGCCAGCGTGGCAACAGACTCATCCAGCGCCAGGGACGTGGGAAAGCGCTCGGCCAGCTTCAGCATCGCGTCAAACTGGGACGGTGCGAGGGGCTGCTCCAAAAATTCTACCTGGGGATGGACCGCGCATTGTTCCAACCAGCGGCAGGCCGTGTCCCAATCCAGCCCGCCGTTGGCATCCAGCCGCAGCCTTGCCCTGGGCGGAAGCTGCCCGACCAGTTCGGCAAATGCGGCCTGTTCGGCTGCCAACTCGCCCACACCGATTTTCTGCTTGAAGGTGCGGTGTCCCCGATCCCAAAGCGGCTTCCAGGCAGAAATTGCCCCCTCCCCCGCAGGCAGCAGGGCGCTGAGGTGGGGCGGCTCCCAGTCGGGCAGGTCAGACTTTCTGGGGTCATGCTGCATCAGCGAGTCCCAGGCAGATTCCAGCCCAAACTGGCCCGCTGGCAGCGTGGGGGCGATCGCCCGGATATCCGCCAGATCCAGGAATTCGGGAAGCGACTGGCAGAGGGCGATCGCCGCCTCCAGCGTTTCGCTGCCAAACCAGGGCAGGGGCGCAATCTCGCCGTACCCCGTCCGCCCCGCTGCGTCCGTCAGCTTCACCAAAATTCCCCGCCGCTCGCTCCAGACTCCGTGGGCAGTCATGAGCGGTCGTCGAAATGCCCGTCGATACTCCCGAAATTCTGCCCGCACGCCCATGATTGCACCCCGCCCGATCGTCCTGAGATATCGCCCTAGAGATATAGAAATTGTGAAGCGGCGGACGGCAAATTAAGGCAAATAAAAAGTTTTTGATTCGGTATAGAACGAGTGAACTATGATGTTAGCATCTAGTATAAATAAACTATTGCAGCCATGCCTACGGCCAAGCCACCCACCGCCAAACGGTCTACAGTCAGGCAATCCACCCGCCAGTCTATCCCCAAGCCGCTGACCGTCAAGCAGCAGCGATGCCTGGATTGGGTGACGGGATTCATCCAGCAGCAGGGCATTTCGCCAACCTATGAGGAAATTCGGGTCGGGCTGAGCTATCGCTCTAAAGACCCCGTGCGATCGCTCCTCAATGCTCTGTGCCACAAAGGCTACATTACCCGCAAGCCCCACAAAGCCCGCGCCATTCAGGTGGTTCAGTCGAGCCAGGTGAACGGGGCAAAAACCGGGCGACATCGCTCCGCACAGCCAGCGCCAACGCTCCAGCTTGTTCCCGCCGAGGCAATGGGCACGGGTTCGACCGTCGAGGCTGTGCCAGAGACATCCGCCACTTCTCCCTGGGCAGCGCTAGAGCAGGCTTCGCCCAAATCCAGGAGTCGGCGCAAGCTACCCCAGGGCATTCCCCTCCTAGGCGGCATCGCAGCCCACAGCCCCAAGACCACCTTTGTAGACGAGCCAGAAATTTATCTGCCGCTGGAACTGTTTCCTAACCTGGCGCGGCGATCGCCCTACGACTTGTCCCAGTTGTTTGCCCTGCGCGTTCAGGGCGACAGCATGATCGAATCCCACATTTTGGACGGCGACGTAATCTTGCTGCGGCGCAACCCAGACCCGGCTTCGCTGAAAAATGGGGCGATCGTTGCGGCCCGCGTAGGCGATGCAGCGACGCTGAAACACTACCTCCGATCGGAAACAACGGTAACACTCCAGCCCGCCAACGCCGCCTACCAGCCAACCGTGTTTGACGTGGAAGAAGTGGACGTACAGGGCGTGTATACCGGAATTTTGGTGCGCGGCGTGGTTTGAGGTCGGTTGATTTTGGATTTGCGGTTTTGGATAGCTCATCCAGCATTCATCGGGCTTTCAGCCATTTCATTCGCAGCGTTACTTCGGAGAGATATAGGGCTGGTAGCGCTGGAGTGCGGTTCAAGTTGGCAAGCTTGAAGCATGGAATAGCTGAGGTATGGCTGAGGTGTAGCTAAAAATCGCTGCGATGCGGCTCGAAACCCGTCCTAGAATCAGGATGATGTAATTGCGCGATTCCTGTAGGGATCGCCTCGCGAATTGCCCCTATGCTGACTCGATTCTTGCACGCGGCGCTGTTGGTGTCGGATTTGGACAAAGCAGAACAGTTCTATGGCACCGTGCTGGGATTGACCAAAATCGATCGACCCTTGAAATATCCCGGAGCCTGGTATCAGCTAGGCGAGGTGCAGATTCACCTGATGGCCGATCCGCGCACTCAGGTCTCGCTGACGGAGGCGGAAAAGTGGGGCTGGAATCCCCATTTGGCGATCGCCACTCCTGACCTGGATGCCATGAAAACGCGGCTGGTTGAACATGGCTATCCCGTGCAGATGAGCGCATCGGGTCGTCCCGCCCTGTTTACCCGCGACCCGGACGGCAACGTGCTGGAGATTGGGCAGGTCTAGGAGAGGCTAGGAGCGGAGTGACGGCGTAATGGGAGCGGACGGGGCGGGCTGGCAGGGGCGCTTGGAACTGGATTTTGTGGCGCGGGCGGGCGGAACGCAGCTTGGCCGCAGCTTTGTGCAGGCTCCGATGAAGGTGCAGCGGCCGTTCTTCCCAGAGGGCGATCGCGTCTGTCATGTGGTCACGCTGCACACGGCGGGTGGTGTGGTGGGGGGCGATCGCCTATCCGCGAAAATTCACCTGGCCCCCAAAGCCCATGCCCTTTGCACCACGGCCACCGCAGGCAAGATTTACCGCAGCAACGGCCAGGTCGCCGAGCAAGCAACCCACATCCACATTGCAGCAGGCGGCTATTTAGAATGGCTGCCCCAGGAAACCATCGTGTTCGACGGGGCTGACTATCGGCAGCGGCTGCGGGTAGATCTAGACGAAGACGCACTGTGGCTAGGCTGGGAGATGACTCGGCTGGGACGCACGGCGCGGGGCGAAGGGTTTGCTAGCGGCCAATGGCGATCGCACACCGAAGTCTGGAAAGACGGCAGACTGCTCTGGGTCGATCCGCAGCAGATCCTCGGCGGAGCTGCCCCGCTGAGCAGTCCCCACGGACTGAACCATTGCCCCGTCGTCGCCAGTTTCGCCATCCTCGGCCAGCCCGTTGCTCAACTTTCTGCCGATCTGCTCCCCCAAACCCGCCAATTCATCCCTACCGCAGCTTCCTCTAGCCCCCTCCCATTCCTCCAATACGCCGCTACCCGCCTCCAATCCGGCCTCCTCTACCGCTATCGCGGCCACTCCACCCTAGAGGCCCGCCGCTGGTTTATTCAGATCTGGCATCTGCTGCGGCCGGCGCTGGTCGATCGGCCCGGATATCTTCCCCGCGTCTGGTAATCGGGCATCTGGATAATCGAGCATCTGGATAATCGGGCAAACCAGGTGGGAATACTGCTGTTCATGAGGGTGTATCAAACAGCGAAAATTTATGAATGCAGCGGGCGGCGCAATGCTGTGCCTGGCCTACGGGCTGGGCCTGCTTTTGACCGGGGTTTCGGTGCAGGTATGGGGCATCTCAGCGGGGGCGATCGCCCTCCCTGGGTTGGGATTGCTGGCAGGGGCGATCGCGCCTCGCCTCTGGCGGACGGGGCCTTCCGCCACGGTCTGGATAATAGCAGGATGGGTCGGACTGTTGGCAGCGCTTTACTTTCAGGTGCGCCTGCCCAGACCTGCGGAAACTGACATTAGCGCTCTGCTGAGCAACCCCGACGCAGCAGCCGAGCAGACTAACTTAGCCGTAACGGTGCATGGCTTCATCGACACGCCGCCAAAGCAAACCCGCAGCGGCAAGCTCCAGCTAGAGCTAGTGCCGTTTCAGGTGCAGCAGATGGACGAGGCCAACCAACCCATTCGCGCTGCGGCGGTGTCTGGGCGGCTGTATGTAACGCTGCCGCTGAAGCTGAAGACCGGCCTGCATCCGGGGCAAATGCTCACGGTGTCGGGGTCGCTGTATCGCCCCAAGCCCGCCAGCAACCCCGGCGGCTTCGATTTCCGGCAATACTTGGCACAGCGCGGTATGTTTGCAGGACTGGCGGGTAAAACCGTTGATTTTCCGGCAACAGAGGGGCGGTTTCGGGAACAGTGGATGTGGAGGCGATCGCTCTCTTCCCGGCTTCAGCAAGCGCTGTGGCAGGTGCGGCAGCGCATCGTGCGATCGCAGGCAGCGGGTCTAACCGTGAAAGCTGCCCCCAAAAAACCTAAAGAACCTAAAGAACCTGACGAGCGACCGGCGGCCCTGGTCAGCGCTATGCTGTTGGGCAAGGGGGCCGTAGACGTACCCTTTGACCTGCGCGACAGCTTTGCCAATGCGGGATTGGCCCACGCGCTGGCGGCATCGGGCTTTCAGGTATCGCTGCTGATCGGTATTTTGCTCAGCCTGACGCGATCGCTCCCGTCCCAGATCAGCTTTGCGCTCTCGGCGGCGGCGCTGCTGGGCTATATCGGCCTAACGGGGCTGGAGCCGTCGGTGGCGCGGGCGGGCGTGATGGGTCTGGCGGTGCTGGTGGCGATCACGCTGGGGCGCAAGGTCAACCCGCTCCACTCGCTGCTGCTGGCGGCGACGCTGCTGCTGCTGGTGAATCCGATCTGGATTTGGGATTTGGGCTTTCAGCTCAGCGTGCTGGCGACGCTGGGGCTGCTGGTGACGGCTCCCGTGCTGACGAAATGGCTGGACTGGCTGCCCAGCGCGATCGCCCCGCTGGTGGCCGTGCCTCTCGCCGCCTTCGTGTGGACGCTTCCGCTGCAACTGCACGTCTTCGGCGTGGTGTCGCCCTACAGCCTGCCGCTCAATATCCTGACTGCGCCGGTGATTACGGGCATCAGCCTGGGCAGCGGCCTCAGTGCGCTGGCGGCGCTGGTTGTGCCTGCGGTGGGCAGCGCGATCGCCCAGTTGCTCCTGTGGCCAACCCAGTTGTTGATCGCGCTGGTGGAATTTGCCAACCAGCTTCCGGGCAATGCCTATGCAGCGGGGGCGATCGCGCCCAGTCAGGTGGTCGCGCTGTATGCCATCTACCTGCTGGTGTGGGGCGTGGCGGCGCTACATCGGCGCTGGTGGGTGGCGGCGATCGTGTGTCTTGGGCTGGTGGCCATTCCGACGGGGACGGCGGTGATGTCGCGGCTGGCGGTGACCGTGCTAGACACGGCCGACGAGCCGATGCTGATCGTGCAGCACCGCAGCCGCGTGGGGCTAATCGGCAGCTTCAGCCCCCAGGACGTGCAGTTCACCGTGCTGCCCTTTTTGCGACAGCAGGGGGTGAACCGGGTGACCTGGGCGATCGCCCCCGACCTCACCGAATGCCACACAGAAGGCTGGATGCAGCTTGCACAACATCTACCGATTCAGTCTTTCTATTTTTCTTCTGGAGCATGTGAACCCTCTGAAACCCCAAAGCCCCCCGACAAACAGCAACTCATTCAGCAACTCCAGGCGGGGGGCGGCCGGATTTACACATTGCCGCTGGATCAGGCGGTGCAGCTTGGCGATGTGGCGGTGCGGCAGGTGAATCAAGACCCCTTAGCGCTGCGATTTCAGATTGGTGACCAAATCTGGCTGCTGCTGCGCGAGTCGAAAACCGTGCCTTTGGAACTTGTGCTGCCACGACTGGCGACCCTGACCAGCGTGCTGTGGTGGGACGGAATAAAGCTGGATGCCCAAGCGCTCAGCACGATTCGCCCCCAGCAGGCGATCGCCACTCGCCCGCCCAGCGAAGCCGCAGAAGCCTGGTTCCGCAGCCAAACCGTTCCCCTGCATGTGGTCGCTCAGCAGGGCGCAATTCAGTGGACTCCAAAAACAGGGTTTCGGGCGATCGCCCCCGTCGATTAGCGCCGTTCGTCCTGTAAAATACGATAATGCCCCTTTGGAGAGGTGGCAGAGTGGTTGAATGCGCTTGACTCGAAATCAAGTTTGGGGTCACACCCAACGGGGGTTCGAATCCCCCCCTCTCCGTATTGCTTTAGGTTGCCCGGTCGATTCAGATTGTCAGGTCAAGATGTAGCGCTGGCTACACAATGTCGCTTTTGCGTCAGAACTGGGGATAATTGGGAAAGTTCTCGTCTCCATCCCAGAACCCAATCCCAGACCTATGACTCAGCCCAATCGGCCAATCGCTCCGTTTAGCCGCAAAACCCGTCGGCAGTTTCTTCAGGGGGCAGGCGCGGCCCTGTCAGCCGTGGCGCTGGCGAGCTGTCGGGGCGGCTATAGCAACGTGCAGGGCGGCGCGGGCGGCAGTGATACGCTGCGGATTTATACCTGGTCAAACTATATTGACGACGAGCTACTGAGCCAGTTTCAGGAGCAGACAGGCGTGCGGGCGATCGCCGATGTGTTCGACTCCAACGAAACCATGCTGGCGAAGGTGCAGGCCGGCGGCGGCAACGAGTACAGCATCATCTACCCCTCCGACTATATGGTGGAGCAGATGAGGGAACTGAACCTGCTGGCAGAACTGGACAAAAGCAAAATCACCGGAGCCGAAAACCTGCTGCCCCAGTTCCAAGACCCGCCCTACGACCCCGGCAATCAGTTCAGCATTCCCGCCGTGTGGGGTACGACCGGCCTAGTTTACAACCGCACCCAGCTAAACCCCTCGCCGCAGGACTGGGACTATCTCTGGGATAATCAGAGCAAGCTAGCGCGACGGGTGACGCTGTTTAACGACGTGCGCGAGGTGATGGGCGCAACGCTGAAGTCGCTGGGCTATTCCTATAACTCCACCAACCCAAAGGAACTGGAGGCGGCGTTCCGGCAGTTGCAAAAGCTCAAGCCTGCGATCGCCAACTTTACCACCGACGGCTGGCGCGATCAGATGTTGACGGGCGACTTGGCGATCGCCATGGCCTATTCCTCCGACGCGCTCCAGGTGTCCGAAGAAAATCCCGACATCCAATACCTGATTCCTGCCAGCGGCTCGTCCCTGTGGACCGATACGATGGTAATTCCGGCGGCTGCCCCCAACCCCGATGCGGCCTATGCCTGGATTAACTTCTTGCTGGAGCCAGATGTGCTGGCACAGGCATCGGAGCGGCTGAGGTTCGCCACGGCAAACCAGGCGGCGATCGACCTCCTGCCCAACGCCCTCAAGTCCAATCCCAACCTCTATCCCAACCAGGCAGCGCTGCAAAAATGTGAGCGCATTTCCCCGATCGGCGACGCGACGGAACTCTACGACCAGTATTGGACGCAGCTCACCAGCCTATAGCCGCCAGAAATCCGTTACCGGGTGGGCGATCGCGCATTACACTGGACTAGACCTTTTTGCCCCCCGGCATCGACCTCCAGCGGGCGACCCGTCAACCATGTTTGAACTGCTCACCCGAATTCTGCTCTGGCTGCTAATTGGCACGATCCTCTGGTACGTGTTCAGCAAGTTTATTCCCAGGGTCTATCTGACGTGGCTAGGCGGCATTATCCTGTTTGCCTTCGTCATTCTGGCGTTCATTGACCCTACCAATCGCACCGTGGGCACGGTCTGGAGCGTGCTGTCGCTGCCGCTAAAACCGCTGGGTCTGGTGTTCTTCCTGCTGCTAAGTTCGCTGAAAAAAGGGGCCAAAAGCGTGGATGGCAATTTGGTGCTGGCGGCGGTGCTGGTGCTGCTGCTGACGAGTACGCCGATTGTGGCCTACTGGCTGACCTCGCAGGCGGCCCGCACGCTGGCCTATAGCCCAGCGGTGCAGCGGCCGGTGGACTTTAACCCGGCATCCGTCAAGGCAATCGTGGTGCTAGGCGACAGCAATGACCCGGCCGACCCGGCCTACCGCAGCCGCACCCAGGTCAGCAGCGATCGCGACGGGTTTACCAACGTGCTGGCCTCGCGGCTCTTCTTTGCGGCTCGCGTCTATCGGGGTGAGTTGGAACAGGGCCGAAACCCGCTGGTCATCGTCAGCCTGGGGTCGCAACTGGGGCTGAATGCGTCGCAAGAGGCGCGGGCGATCGCCATTCAGACGGTGCAGGGAATTTTGACCAGCGCGGGCGTGCAGGGCGATCGCATCGTAATCGACACCGAAGGCACGGATCTCTACAGCAACGCGGTGGCTATCGAGCGCATCCTGACCCCCCTGGGCTACCAAAAAGAAACCGACAGCCTGCTGCTGGTGGTGCCCTTGCTCAACGTCAGCCGCGCCCGCGCCACCTTTGCCAGTCGCGGTCTGCGAACCCTGGGACTGCCCACCGACCAATTCCTGTTTCAACTGGACGATCGCCGTCTGATTGCCAGCGTCGCCGACCTGGTGCCCAATGTAGACGCGCTGGCGCTAACGACCCGCGTGGTAGACGAATATTTGTCTTCGGTTTACTACTTTATGCGCGGCTGGCTGGTCAGCCCTATTTAGCAACGCTTCACGAATCTTCTCCTAGCGGGGACTGCGACCCGGCAAGAATCTGGCGAAAATCTAGAGTACACTCAGTCCATCTTGCAGGGGCGATCGGACGATGAGCCAGGGCCACCACCGGAGACCAGCGTGTTTCACTGCCAAACCAGGGCAGCGGTTTGCGGCAGAAAGACGAGGTTTCTCCGCCACGCTTGCACGAGGTTTCTCCGCCACGCTTGCGCGATATTGCTCCAGAACACTTGGACGATATTGCTCCAGAACACTTGGACGATATTGCTCCAGAACACTTGGACGATATTACTCCGTAACGCCTAGGCGATGTTGCTCCGCAACGCTTGCGCGAACGCCCCACTCCAGTTCCCACCGCGTCTCCCACAGTCGCAAAACCAGGCAGTGGATCACAACGCTGCTTCTGGGGCTAGTGCTGGCACTAGGCCTAGCGCATTCCGCAACAGCCACGCTTCCCGCCGCATCCTCCCCGTCGCCAGAAATCCACGCTGCTCCCGCCACCTCCCCACCAGAGACCTTACGCACCCAGCGCTGGTCTGAATTTCCCGCACAGCCCCCCTCCACATTCCCCCTCCGTTCTTCGTTCTTCGCTCTTCCTTCTTCGTTCTTCGCTCTTCGTTCTTCCCCCGACCCCCCACACTCCGCCCGGTCGCTCTACGACGCGGGTCGCTATCGAGAGGCGATCGCCCAATTGGAAGCCCTCCTCGATCAACTGCGGCAACCGGGCGCAGACCCCAGCCTTGGGGAGCAAACTCGTCTCCAAATTGGGCTAACGCTGGCAAACCTGTCGCTGGCGCATCAGCAGCTTGGAGAATGGGCCACGGCAGAGCGGCACATTGCCGAAGCGGTGCAACTGCTGAATTCCCTCGCGGTGCGTACTGTGACAGTGCAGCAGGCACAGGCGCAGGCATTGACCATTTTGGGGCGGCTCCAATTTGCGCGGGGACAGGCAGATGCAGCGCTAGAGTCCTGGGAGCGAGCAACGGCGCTGTTTCAGCAGGTGGGCGACCTAGCCGCCATCGACACGCAGATGAACCAGGCGCAGGCGCTGCAATCCCTAGGGCTATATCGGCGGGCGATCGCCCAACTCGCCGCTATCAACCAGCAGCTTGCTGCCACACCCGACTCGCTGACCAAGGCGCAGGTGTTGCGGACGCTTGGGGATGCTCAGCGCGTGGCGGGCGATCTGGACGCGGCCCGTCAAGCCCTAGAGCAAAGCCGCCGGATTGCCGCCGCGCTGCACACCCAGTCGCCCACGCCCGCCACCCAGGAGGCGATCGCCGCCGTCACCCTTAGCCTGGCAAATCTGGGCCGGGCCAGGGCGATCGCCACGCTGGGCCAGGCAGGCATGACCCCCACCGAAGCAGTTCAGCGACTGAAGACCCCCCTATCCGACAATCGCGCTCGGCGGGCCTACGAACAGCGCCAGCAACGCATCGCCACCACCTTTTTGCAGCAGACGGAAATCGTGCTGAAGCTGTATGACGAGGCTGCCCAGGTGTCCCCCTCGGCAGAGTTGCGGCTTCAGGCGGCGCTAAATCATCTCAGCCTGCTGGTGGAAACGGCCCAGTGGGAGCAGGCGCGATCGCGCTATCCAGCCCTTCAGCAGCAGCTCGACCTACTGCCCCCCAGCCGTCCGACGCTGTTTAACCAGATCGAACTGGCGCAGGGGTTGACCGCGATTTCCCAGGCCAGTGGCGGCGATCCTGGGCTAGAGGCGATCGCCCGTCGGCTGTCCAAAACAGTGCAGCAGGCGAGGGAACTGGACGACCTGCGGGCAGAGTCCTTGGCTCTGGGCAGCTTGGGGCATCTGTACGAACAAACGGGACAGTGGCGCGAAGCCCAAACCCTGACTCAGCAGGCGCTCAACCTGGCCCAGCAAATCGCCGCCGCCGACATCGCCTATCGATGGCAGTGGCAACTGGGGCGACTGCTGCTGGTGCAGGGCGACAAAACGGGGGCGATCGCCGCCTACAGCCAGTCCGTGCAAAGCCTGCAAGCCATTCGGGGCGATCTGGTGGCCATTAACCGAGACGTGCAGTTCTCCTTCCGCGAGAGCGTGGAGCCAGTCTATCGCCAGTTGGTCGATTTGCTGCTCGATCCGCAAAACCCAACCCCCGACCTGGAGCGGCTGGTGCAGGCGCGGGACGTGATCGAGGGGCTGCAAGTGGCAGAACTGGACAACTTCTTTCGGGAAGCCTGCCTGGATACGCAGTTTCAGCTAGACCGGGTAGTGGATTTGTCTACGCTGCCCGCCGCCGTGCTGTATACCATTGTCCTGCCCGACCGGATTGAAGTCATCCTGAAGCAGCCCCAGCAGCCCCTCCGCCGTTACACCACGCCCGTCGCCCAGGAAACCGTGGAGCGGGTGTCCGAAGACCTGCTGCGAGAATTGCGCGATCGCGCTTACCCCTCCCCAGAAGGACTGGCGCTGTCTCAGCAGGTCTACGACTGGCTGATTCGCCCCATTGCAGACCAGTTGACCGAAAACCAGACGCTTGTTTTCGTGCTAGACGGGGCGCTCCGCAACGTGCCAATGGCAGCCCTGCACGACGGTCGCCAGTATTTGATCGAACACTACAGCGTGGCGCTGGCTCCTGGTCTGCAACTGCCCGACCCGCGCCCGCTCCAGCAGCGTCAGTTTCGCGCCCTGATAGCCGGGCTGACGGAAGCACGAGACAATTTTCCTGCCCTGCCCAACGTGGAAAAGGAGCTAGAGGAAATCCAAAAAACCCTGCCCAGCCGCGTGCTAATCAACACAAGCTTTACCCAGCAAAATTTCCAGAATTCTCTAAGCGCCGCACCCGCCTCAATTGTCCACGTTGCAACCCACGGCGAGTTTAGCTCCAATGCTGCCGACACCTTCATCCTGGCGTGGGATAGCCGGGTCAATGTGAAAGACCTCAGCAGCCTGCTGCAAGTCCAAGAGCTAGACAGCCCGGAACCGATTGAACTGCTGGTGTTGAGCGCCTGCCGCACCGCCGAGGGCGATCGCCGCGCCACGCTGGGTCTCGCAGGCGTGGCAGTCCGCGCCGGGGCCCGCAGCACCATCGCCTCGCTCTGGAGCGTAGACGACGAAGCCGGAGCCGACCTGATGATCGAGTTCTATCACCAACTGACGCGCAGCCCCATCTCCAAAGCCGAAGCTCTGCGCCAGGCCCAGCTGAGCCTACTGCGGGCAAACTACGACGCGCCCCGCTTCTGGGCATCCTACGTGCTGCTGGGCAACTGGCTTTAGAGGATGTTTGAAAAGTCCTACTCTTTGTAGCAAAGCGTGCAAGATCCCCCTAAATCCCCCTTAAAAAGGGGGACTTTAGAGCTAATTTATAAAGAAAATCTAAATACTTTAGTTTGGACTAATGGTGAAGAGGAAGGCAGTCAATGAGAAGCACCGACTGCCGTAAGGTCAATGAAGTACAACCAACATTGACCCCATGATTTTCAACGAACTTCAGCAATTTCGCCAAACGTTGTATGCCAGCTTGGGAAACGC
This sequence comes from Thermoleptolyngbya sichuanensis A183, assembly GCF_013177315.1. Lineage (NCBI taxonomy): Bacteria > Bacillati > Cyanobacteriota > Cyanophyceae > Oculatellales > Oculatellaceae > Thermoleptolyngbya > Thermoleptolyngbya sichuanensis. The sequence continues at coordinate 1,710,501 of NZ_CP053661.1, forward strand.
CAGAGATGCCCTGTTTGATCTGATGGATGCCGTGTTAGTGAGTGCGTGCATCGTGTCGTTTGTGAGGCTATCGCAGAGTCCTGTCTTTCGTCGCCAGTGGTCGAGCACCTATGAAGCGTTGCGCGATAGCCGCCTACCCCGATCAAAGGTGCTGAAGCTGTTGGTGCAGCAGATACCGACTCAGCAGCAACCGTTGTTGGCAGGTGATGCGAGTCGGTGGAACCGTCCTGCTGCCAGGCGTTTGAAAGACCGCACCTTATCAGGCAGAACAGGACATGCCCCGATAGCCGGACAAAACTACAGTACCTTAGCCTGGATTGCTGAAGACAGGGGCAGTTGGGCATTACCATTGCGGCATGAGCGCATCACCAGCTTTGAAACACCCGCCAGTAAAGCGGCATTCCAACTCAAACAAGTGACTCGGCAGTTAGCGGTGCGTCCGTTGGCGATCTACGACCGAGGGTACGGCAATGCCAGTTTTGTCAACCAAACGGCAGGGATTGAGGCAGACTTGCTGCTGCGGGTTACATCCAATCGATGTGTCTATGGCGCGCCCCCAGCGTATCGAGGGCGAGGCGCACCTGCCAAGCATGGACATAAGATGAAACTCAATGACCCTGACACTTGGAGTGTCCCGGTCGAAACCGTTGAAGTCGATGATCCCAACTGGGGACGAGTGCGGGTCAGTCGTTGGAGTGCATACCATTTCCGCAAATCCCCCAAACGGGCAATGGAAGTGTTGCGCGTGGAGGTGCTGGAGACACAGAGCAGCACGCGACGCTTGGCTCCTTTGTGGTTAGTTTGGCTGGGTGAGCAGATGCCTCCGTTAGAAACCCTGTGGTTGCACTACCTCCGTCGCTTTGCCATTGAACACTGGTATCGCTTTGCCAAGCAGAGGCTATATTGGACACATCCCCAGTTCAGTTCTGTATCGGCAACCGAACAGTGGAGCAGCCTGATGCCGTTGCTCAGTTGGCAGTTGTGGTTAGCGCGAAAGGACTGTACTGACCACCCCTTGCCCTGGCAGGCACCGCAAGAAACGTTGACTCCGGGTCGGGTCGCACAAGCGTTTGCAGGCATTTTGGCAGCGATTGGCACCCCTGCTCCTGCGCCTAAACCTCGTGGTAAATCGCCAGGACGAGGCAAGGGGCACAAGCCAACTCCTCGTCCCTGCTATCCGATGGTCAAAAAACGAGCCTCGAAACGCAAGACATCCGAACAATCCCTGAACAGTCCGGTTGCAACAGCAGCTTAACTGCGAGCAGGATTGTATCCAATTCCTTAAGTTCAACTGTTATGAACGGTTGAGCAGATTCTTTATGGCATCCTGTTGAGCATTATTGTGATGCCAGTTAGTCCAAACTAAAGCGCGCTGGCAGCCCGCGAGAAATCGTCCTACTGTGTAAGTTCTATCGAGCGTTGGGTTAAGCCAGATCTGTGGCTACGGCAGCACTTTTTCTCGGAATCCGACAGACGCTAAGGAGATTGCGGGATTTCTTGCAGCAGGCTGTTGACCAGTTCCCGTCCGTTGGGGTGAAATACCTGAAGCCGGATAAAGCCGGGATCGCTGGGTCGCCAACTCACCTGATAGCGATAGTCCCCATTGCGCCAGGTGTAAACCCGACGGCTGCTATCTCCAGACACCGCAGCGCCCGCCAGTCTTAGCGTTGCCTGGTTGCTGCGATCGATTCCCTGGTATTGCAGGCTGCCGCCCTCAAACCAAATGCTGATAAACCATCGGTCGCTGGCATAGTCTCCAGTGGGGAATGTTTGGGCGATCGCTGCTTGGGGAGTCAACAAGTCTGCTGCCAGCAGTGGCGTAGATAGCCCCAGCACAAGGCTGAGCGCAATAGATTTAAGGTTCATAGGTTCTTTTTTCAGCCCGTTCGAGCGTGATTGGGTGGACTTTAAAGAGCGTTCCCCAATCGGACTAAGCCTGAACCTGTAATAGTCGGGTACTCGACCCAGCAGAACCTCTAATTTCGGTGGTTATTACTGTAGCGGACGAGTGTTCCGGCCCACTGTAACTTTTCACGCAGGGTTTGGTAATAGGAATAATTTTCTTGCAGGATAATGAACTGGGCAGGGCGTTCTGCCATGCGAATATCGACGCGCTGACCCGGCCAGATGGAAGTGGCCAGCACGCCGTCCATCCAGAGTTTGGTTGTCATGTCAGGGTCAGATAGGGGCCAGATGCTGACGACTGACCCAGCGGGCAGCACAATGGAGCGACTGGAGAGGCTAAGGGGGCAGATGGGCGTGACGGCGATCGCCTCCATGCCAGGGTGAATAATTGGCCCGTTCGCCGCTAGGGTGTAGCAGGTGGAACCCGTCGGTGTAGCCACAATCAGCCCGTCACCCTGGTACTGATCCACCACCTCGCCGTCGATCTCCATTTCCAGGATTGAGGTCACCATGCGGTCGGCTGAGGCAGGCTTGACGCACATTTCATTGAGCGCAAAGAAGCAATCGCTCATTGGCTCCAGGTTGGTGCGGTTGCCTTCGTAGGTCGTCGCTTGCAGCATCATCCGCCGCTGCACCGCAAAGCGATCGCTCGTCAGCCGCTCCCACACCTGCTGCGAATCTTCACTCAAAAAATCCAGCGGCTCGGTCAAAAAGCCCAGGTGCCCCCCCACGTTCACCGCCAGGATAGGAATGCCTTCGTCTGCTAGATGCCGTGCTGCACCCAGAGCCGTGCCGTCGCCTCCCAGCACCAGCGCCAGATCAATCGGCTGGGAAACAGAAGCCAAAAATACTGGATATGGATTGTCCCTTGGGCCGCTCGGCCCCATCAACACGCGACAGCCCCGTGCCTCCAGTTCCTTTGCACAGCGCTCGGCCCACTTTTGGCTAAGGGCATTTCCCGACTTGTGAATGATGATGACTTGCTTTAGCTCCACCCGCTCGCCGTCTCAATCTGCTACCACTTCAGCAGATTAAATTGCTCCATATCCACCGTATCGCGATTTCGGTAAATGGACAGCACGATGGCAAGACCCACAGCCGCCTCCGCAGCGGCGATCGCAATCACAAATACTGTAAACACTTGCCCCTTGACCGCGCTGGGATCAAGAGAGTTGGAAAACGCCATCAGGTTGAGGTTGACGGAGTTGAGCAGCAGTTCAATCGACATCAGCACACGGATGGCGTTGCGGCTAGTGACCAGGCCATAGATGCCAATGCAAAACAGAGCGGCGGCGAGTAGGAGGAAATACTGAAGCTGCATAGGTCGGAGATCAGGGGTCAGAGGTCAAGAGTCGGGATGTCCAGTGGAAACGGGGTGAACCTAATCTCTAGAACTGGTTCCAGTGAGTTCACGGGGGCGTTCGGGGAGGGTCAGCGAGGTTCGGGGGCCGTCTTCGGTTGTCGCCTCTTCGGGCAGGAACTCGCGACGGGCAATCACGATCGCCCCGATCAGCGCCATCAGCAGTAGCACCGATGCTAGCTCAAACGGCAGCAGGAAATCGCTGAAGAAATGCAGCCCGATGGTCACCAACGCCTCATCTCCAGCAATCGGCGCGTCCGAAAGCCCCCAGGGAGTTGCCACAATCATCGTTGCCAGCAGCCCAAATAGTCCGGCGCACACTGAACCCGTCGCCGCTTTCCCCAGCCACGCCTTCTGCACGGGGGCAAAATCCTGGCGCTTGTTCACGAGCATGATGCCAAACAGGATCAGCACGTTCACCGCACCGACGTAAATCAAGATTTGTGCCGCCGCCACGAACCCGGCATTCAGCAGAATGTATAGCCCGGAAATGCTGATAAACACCAGACCCAGCAAAAAGGCTGAGTACACAATGTTGTCCAGCAGCACCACACCCAGCGCCGCCGCCAGCATCATTGCCGCCAGCACAATCAAAGAAACCAGTTGAACGCCATCTGCCAGATTCACAGTCGGTCTCCTGAACGAGAAGAGGAAAGGTCGAGAGTACGGATCGAGCGAGTTGCCTGTGGGTTGCCCGGAAGCGCTAATGAAAGCGCCCATAAACCTGTCCGTTAGGCTTCGGGTGCAGCTTCCGCAGGCTGGGCCTCGTCGAGAATTTCTTCGGGCAGCTTGCCAGCACGGCGCGACCCGGCAGGCAGGTCGTGTGGTTCCATCACGCCCTTGGGCAGGTAGCCCAACTCCCGCAGCGGGGTCACCATTGGGTCTTGCGTCACCTTGTAGGGCAGGCGACCCAGGGCTACGTTGTCGTAGTTCAACTCGTGGCGATCATAGGTCGCAAGCTCGTATTCTTCGGTCATCGACAGGCAGTTGGTGGGGCAATATTCCACGCAGTTGCCGCAGAAGATGCACACGCCGAAGTCGATGCTATAGTGATTCAGCTTCTTCTTCTTGGTTTCCTTGTTAAATTCCCAGTCCACCACGGGCAGGTTGATGGGGCACACCCGAACGCAGACTTCGCAGGCGATGCACTTGTCAAACTCGAAGTGGATGCGACCGCGGAAGCGCTCCGAAGGAATCAGTTTCTCGTAGGGATACTGCACCGTAATCGGGCGACGGTGCATGTGGTCAAAGGTGACCGACAAGCCCTGACCGATGTATTTGGCTGCTTGAACTGCTTCCTTGGTATAGTCAGAGACTTGCTTGAGAAATTTCAGCATAGGAAGGAGGGGGAGGGAGGTTGAAGAACGAATGGTCTTTGGAGTTGAACCTTAGCCACCGAAGGCCACTGGAAACACCAGCTTTAGCCCGGCCGTTAGCAGCAGGTTAACCAGGGACACGGGCAGCAGAAACTTCCAGCCCAGGTCAAGCAGTTGGTCGATGCGGACGCGGGGCACCGTCCAGCGCAAAAGGATTGCCAGGAAGATAAACAGGTAGGCCTTGAACAGCGTCATGACGATGCCGAGACTGGCGGTGATGACTTGGAGCCAGGGCGTAGACTCGCTAACCCCGATCAGACTGGCCAACCAACTCACCGATACAGGAGACTCCCAGCCGCCTAGATACAGCACCGAAGCCAGCAGCGCCGACAGCACCAGGTTGGCGTAGGATCCCGCGTAGAACAGCATGAACTTTACGGCGCTGTATTCAGTCTGATAGCCTGCGACGATTTCTTCTTCGGCCTCTGGCAGGTCGAAGGGCATCCGTTCGCACTCGGCCAGCGCCGCGATCCAGAAGATGACGAAGCCCACGGGCTGCCGCCACAGGTTCCAACCGAGAATGCCGTAATCGGACTGTCCCTGCACGATATCTACCGTGCTAAGGGAGTTGGACATCATGGCGATCGCCAACACGGACAGCGCCAGAGGTAGCTCATAGCTGATTGACTGCGCCGCAGCCCGCAGCCCGCCGATCAGCGAATACTTGTTGTTGGACGCATAGCCTGCCATCAGCAGCCCGATAGGGGCAATGCTCGACAGCGCAATCCACAGAAAAATACCAATGCCCAAGTCACTGATCAGCAGGTTTTGACCGAAGGGCACGATCAGATAGGACAGGAACACCGGGATAAAGACCAACAGAGGGGCGATCGCAAAAAGCCAGGGGTCAGTTTTGGCGGGCAGAATGTCTTCTTTGAACAGCAGCTTTACCACGTCTGCCGCTGGAATCAGCATCCCCAACGGGCCGGCGTATTCCGGGCCAATCCGCTGCTGGGCCGCCGCCGACACCTTCCGCTCTAGCCAAGTAGCCACGAGCGCCAGCACCGTCACTGCGCCGACAATCAGCACCATTGGCAAGGGAATCCAGATGGTCTTGGCGACACCGGGCGACAAGCCCAAATCCATCAACGCTTGAATAAAGCTGCCTTGCAGGTCAATTCCCGAACTCATACATCCTGCGACTCAACTAAAGGGCGATTGGTCATTAAATCGGCGGCGCTCAGGTAATGATCCTTAACACCTGCGTTTAGTATACGGTACAGGTTCATGCCAAAGTCCCCTGTAGCCCATGACAAGCTATGACAAATTTCTGGTGTGGTGATAGGGAAGCCAAATTACTGCGCCAGATTTTTGAAGTTTTTTCTTAGATTTTTGTTGTCAGGGGCTTCCATCCTGGGGTGCAGTGGTTATGATTGGGAGCTACTAAATAAGCCCTGAAAGACAACCTCCAGAAAGCCGAAAAGAAACGCCTATGCAAACGCCTTCTCTGCCGGAATCCAATCATCCTTTAATTAAGTCTCTGTCGCACTACAGCGATCAGGAGTTGCTGACGCTGCTCCAGCGGCATCCCGATGCTGGGCAATACTTTACTGCGCTTTACTGTCGCTATAGCCCGCTGGTGTATACGCTGATTCGCCACTCCGCGCGATCGCCCATGCAGGCCGACTATCTCTTCTCCATCACCTGGCGGCACCTGTTCCACGAACTGCTGGGGCTGGATCTCAGCACCCCCGGTATCACACTGCAATCCTGGATTATCAACGTCACAGCTCTATGCATTAATCAGGCAGAACTGCCCCCTGCCGAAGACATTCACTATTCTCTAGAGGCATCGCCGCCGCCGCTGCAATGCTATGTCGAGCGATCGCTCGATCAGGTTTCCCCGTCACAACGGCTGATGATCGTGATGGCGCAGACCTTTCGCTGGAGCGAACCGCGCATCGCCGCCTACCTCCAGGCAGAAGGCGAACACATCACTGCTGCGGGCGTAAAGGCGCAACTGCAAGCCGGGTATGAACGCCTGGAAACTGCGCTACCAGAAGACATCCGCGCCATCTATCTGGCAGGCGGCAACCTGGAAGCTCATCTGCACGGGCAACAGCGGGCGCAGACCACCACGGAGGCTTAATTTCACCACGGAGGCTTGGTTTTTAGCAAGGCGCTGAGGGCCATACTGAGGGTAATCCTGAGGGCAATGCAAGACGGCTCCACTCTGTTTCATCCCGATTGAAAGTTTCATCCCGATTGAAAAAGGAAAAATTAGGACAAAACAAACACGAATCCTCCGAGAATTTACGGTTTCCTAACACATTTGCCCAAACTTGGTTGATAGATTTGGGAAGATTGCTATTGGAACCCCGTAAATGATCATCCCTATCCTTGGCACTGATGATGATGACCTGCTCATCGGAACACCTGGAAACGACTTGATAGACGGGGGCGCGGGCTTTGACACCCTCGTTGGAGGATTGGGGAACGACACCTACATCATCCGCGATGGTGACATTATTTTTGAACTGCCAAACGAAGGCACAGATATTGTTTTTGCATATGTGGATTACCGCCTGACGGATTACGTTGAGAACCTGCAACTGATTGCGGGCCGACGCGGTGAGGGCAACAGCGAGAACAATCTAATCCAGGGAAATGCAGAAGATAATGAACTCTTTGGATACGAAGGAAATGACGTTTTAGAAGGGTTTGGAGGCGACGATAAGCTGTATGGTGGCAGCGGCAACGACCGCCTCTTTGGGGGTGATGGCAATGACCTGCTGGTGGCCGGGCCAGGCTTTGACCAGCTTTATGGCGGGCGGGGCAATGATACTTACCTCGTTACCAGCTACCGTTTCAAAATTATCGAGCCGCCCAGAGGCGGTGGCATCGACACCATCATTATTCCGCTCGATTACGAGCTAAAGTCGCTGCTGTTTGAAAACCTGACGCTGTACGGCAGCGCCCAGTTTGGCACGGGCAATCGGCTGAATAACCGGATCGAGGGCAACGGGCGCGGCAACGTGCTGTCGGGGCTGGCGGGCAATGATACGCTGCTGGGCAGAGGCGGCAACGATCGCCTGTTTGGAGCCACGGGCAACGACCAACTATCGGGCGGCGACGGCGACGACGAGCTATACGGGCAGCAGGGCAACGATCGGCTGTGGGGCGATCGCGGCAATGACTTGCTCTCTGGCGAAGACGGCAACGACGTGCTGATCGGCTATGGCGGCGTGAGTACCGAGCGCGATCGCCTGTTTGGCGGGGCAGGAGCCGATACCTTCGTGCTGGGTACGCGCCGAGACGGGGTGTTTTACCTGGGTTCTGGTTACGCGATTATTGGCGATTTTTCGCAGGCGCAGGGCGACAAAATCCAGGTGCGGGGCAACCCCGCCAGCTACCGTTTGGACAATAGCCGCAACCTGATCGGCGGCTCCGGTCGAGATACGGCAATCTTCCTGGGCAGTGATTTGATCGCCATCGTGCAAGATAATGCAGGGGTGACCACGAGCAACCTGTTTACTGCACCCAGAGAGAGAAATGTCCGACCGGTCTGACGACTCCTCATCCGACGATTTCTTACCCGATAGTCGCATCGAGTCCCTGATTCCGGCTGCGCCCGACGGCTTCCGGTCCGGTTTTGTGGGCATTGTGGGCCGCCCCAACGTGGGCAAATCGACCCTAATGAATCAGTTGGTGGGACAGAAAATCGCCATTACTTCGCCTGTCGCCCAGACCACGCGCAATCGGCTGCGGGGTATCCTCACCACGCCCGACGCGCAAATCATTTTTGTAGACACGCCCGGCATCCACAAGCCGCATCATGAGCTAGGGCGTGTACTGGTGCAGAATGCGCGGATGGCCATTAGCTCGGTCGATCTGGTGCTGTTTGTGGTGGATGCCTCGGCGGAACTGGGCGGGGGCGATCGCTTTATTGCTGAGCTGCTGGAACGCGCCGAAACGCCCGTGCTGCTGGGCATCAACAAGGCAGACCGACAGCCGAGCGATCGCCCCGACATTGACGACAGCTATCGCGCCCTCGCCGAATCTCAGAACTGGGAACTGGCCAAGTTTTCCGCCCTGACAGGCGAGGGATTGGAGGCGCTACAAGCCCAGCTAATCCAGCGGCTCGACCCCGGCCCCTACTACTATCCGCCGGATTTAGTGACCGATCAGCCCGAACGCTTCATCATGGGTGAGCTAATTCGTGAGCAGGTTCTGGCGCTGACCCGCGATGAAGTGCCCCATTCGGTGGCAATCGCCATTGACCGCGTAGACGAAGACCCCGACATCACCCGCATTCTTGCCACGATTCACGTCGAGCGCAACTCGCAAAAAGGCATTCTGATTGGCAAGGACGGCAGCATGATTCGGGCGATCGGCACTGCGGCCCGCGAACAAATCCAAAAGCTGATCCTGGGCAAGGTGTATCTGGAGCTTTTTGTGAAAGTGCAGCCCAAGTGGCGACAGTCACGCAGTCGGTTGTCGGAGTTGGGGTATCGGGTGGAGGAGTGAGGGGGGAAGAACGAAGAACGAAAAACGAAAAACGAAGGAGCTTTTTGTGAAAGTGCAGCCCAAGTGGCGACAGTCACGCAGTCGGTTGTCGGAGTTGGGGTATCGGGTGGAGGAGTGAGGGGGGAAGAACGAAGAACGAAGAACGAAGAACGAAAAACGAAAAACGAAAAACGAAAAGGAAGAGGGAAGGGGGAAGGGGGAAGGGGGCTTTTTATTCTGTTGGGTTTGTGCGCCAGGTATGGAGTAGGGCTTTGTGGGCGATCGCGTAGATGCCGGGGGATTCGCTTTCTCTAGGGCCGGCGATGTTTAGGATGGCGTTTTGGGGCAGGGTTTGCAGCCATGCGCGGAGTGCGGCGAGGGCGATCGCTTCGTTTAACTGGATGATTTGCAGGGGCTTTTTCAGGTGGGTGGCGATCGCCTGCGTTAGTTGGGTTCCGGCGGAGTGCTGCCAGTCTTCGCTGCGTACCAAAATCAGCGTTGCTGTGCTGTCTCGCACGTTCCATTCGGTGCGCTGGGCGGGGTCTGGGCTGGGGGTTTCTTGCAGGTGGGGGTAGTGGGCCCGCAGTCCCGGTGGTGTGGGAAAATCTTCTGCCCAGCCGCCCTGGGGACACCAGCCGCCGTAGGCTAGCCCGTGGGCGATCGCCCCATCCAAGGCCGCCCGATCGACCCCTGTCTGCCCGCCGGAGATAATCTTGAGGGTTTGCAAAATTTGCACGACTCGCGCAAGGTTCAACTAAAGTTTAACCATAGTACAGAAGCATCTAGTACATAGGTATCTAGTGCAGAAGCATCGGATCAAACGATTGTAGCCGCTGTAAACAGGTTAGGAGCAGGTTGGGCAATGGCGATTATTTCCTCAAAACAGCCCCCTCTGGAGCCTGAGGATTCTGAATCGGGTCGGGATGGGCTGCCTTTGGTAGGGCGATCGCCTAAATCACCTGCTGCGGACGAAAAGCTGCTCACGCCCGATCGCCAGCCAGAAGACACAGGCAAGCCGGAGGAGCGGATTCGCCCCCAGCGACTGGCAGAATACATTGGGCAAAAGGATCTGAAAGAGGTGCTGGCGATCGCCATCCAGGCCGCCAAGGCGCGAAACGAGTCGCTGGATCACCTGCTGCTCTACGGGCCGCCGGGGCTGGGCAAAACCACGATGTCGCTGATTTTGGCGGCAGAAATGGGCGTAGACTGCAAAATTACCACTGCTCCCGCGCTAGAGCGGCCGCGAGACATCGTGGGGCTATTGGTCAATCTGAAGCCGGGGGACATTCTGTTTATCGACGAAATTCACCGCCTGCCCCGCGTCACCGAAGAAATCCTCTATCCGGCGATGGAAGATGCCCGGATCGACATCACCATCGGCAAGGGACAGAGCGCCCGCACCCGCAGCCTGCCGTTGCAAAAATTTACGCTGGTCGGCGCGACGACGCGAGTGGGGGCGCTGACCTCACCGCTGCGCGATCGCTTTGGGCTGGTGCAACGGCTGCGATTTTACGAAGTAGATGAGCTTCAGCAAATCGTTCTGCGGGCAGCGGAGATTCTCAACACGCCGATTACGCCCGATGGCGCAGCGGAGATTGCTCGGCGATCGCGCGGCACGCCCCGCATTGCCAATCGCCTGCTGCGTCGGGTGCGCGATTATGTCGAGGTGAAGGCCAGGGGCGCGGACGTGAATGGGGCGATCGCCGCCGAAGCGCTGGAACTCTTCAACGTAGACCCCTGCGGACTGGACTGGACCGATCGCCGGATGCTGACGGTGATCATCGAAAACTATGGCGGCGGCCCCGTCGGACTCGAAACGCTGGCCGCTGCCACAGGCGAAGATGCCCAGACGATCGAAGAAGTTTACGAACCCTACCTGATGCAGATCGGCTACCTCAACCGCACCCCCCGCGGCCGCGTCGCTACTCCCGCTGCCTGGCGACACCTGGGCTACACGCCGCCCGACAACCAGCTTTCGCTCTTACAAAGCCCGCCATCGCTTCTCTAGCAGCGCTTTTTCACAGGCTGCTAAAGCAAGAAAGCGCGAGACAAGCTTTTGCTCAGGTAAGTCAGTTTCTCTGGGGTCCATGCATCGCTGTGGCGATTCAGGGTGGCGGAGTCCAGACCCGGCCCAAAGGCATGGCCAAGGTCTTGACTCAACTGCAAAAACCGCTGGGTTGTCCAAGACGAGCCGTTTAGCTTTCTCATCGCCTCAGTCCTCCTGAGTGATTCACTCGATTCACTGGTCTATAGATCCAGTGTAATGAATGGTATTGAGAGATACAAAAAAGGAGGCTCATCTCAACCATGAGTAGATTGAATGTAAACAGCGGCTTCTGAAAACTGAAATGCGGCTAAATGTTTTAGTGTGCCCCCAAAACTGGTAAATTACCGGAGTATCGGCAAGCGGAATTTGAGCAATGAGAGTTTTAGTCATTGGTGGCGATGGATATTGTGGGTGGGCAACAGCGCTCCACCTCTCGAATCGGGGACATGAGGTGGCTATTCTGGACAGCCTCGTTCGGCGGCATTGGGACAACGAGCTTTGCATCGACACCCTCACCCCGATCGCGCCCATCCAAACCCGGCTGAAGCGCTGGAAAGACCTGACAGGCAAAGCAATCGACCTGTTTGTGGGCGACCTGTGCAATTACGAATTTCTGAAAAATTCGATGCTCCAGTTCCAGCCTGACTCGATTGTTCACTTTGGCGAACAGCGGTCTGCTCCCTTTTCGATGATTGACCGAGAACACGCCGTGTTGACCCAGGTGAACAACGTCGTGGGCACGCTCAATCTGCTCTACGTGATGCGCGAGCATTTTCCCGATGCCCACCTCGTCAAGCTGGGCACGATGGGCGAATACGGCACGCCCAATATCGACATCGAAGAGGGCTACATCACTATCGAACACAACGGCCGCAAAGACACGCTGCCCTATCCCAAGCAGCCCGGTTCCTTCTATCACCTCAGCAAAGTGCATGACTCGCACAACATCCACTTTGCCTGCAAGATCTGGGGACTACGCGCCACCGACCTGAACCAGGGCATCGTCTACGGCGTGCTGACCGAAGAAACGGGTATGGACGAACTGCTGATCAACCGCCTCGACTATGACGGCGTATTTGGCACGGCGCTTAACCGCTTCTGCATCCAGGCGGCCATTGGGCATCCGCTGACGGTCTACGGCAAAGGCGGGCAAACTCGCGGACTGCTCGACATTCGCGATACTGTGCGCTGTATCGAGATCGCCTGCAACAACCCGGCAGAACCCGGCGAGTTCCGCGTGTTCAACCAGTTCACCGAGCTATTTAGCGTTGGCGACTTAGCCAACATGGTGCAAAAGGCGGGCGAAGCGCTAGGGCTGAAGGTGCAGGTGGATCACCTGGAAAATCCTCGCGTTGAAAAGGAAGAACACTACTTCAACGCCAAGAACACCAAGCTGCTGGATTTGGGATTGCAGCCCCACTACCTGTCTGACTCGCTGCTCGACTCGTTGCTGAACTTTGCCATGAAGTATAAGCACCGTGTTGACGAGAAGGAGATTTTGCCGAAGGTGAAGTGGAAAGGGTAGGTTTCCGGATCAGGAGTCAGGAGTCAGGAGTCAGATCCTCAGTAAACCCAGTAAATCCTAGTTTCTGGCTTCTGAACCCTCTCCAAGTCAGCACTTTTTATTGCTCTCTACATCCCCCTTCCTAATCCCCTTTCCTATGCGTATTGCCCTCTTTACCGAAACGTTTTTGCCCAAAGTCGATGGCATTGTGACGCGCCTAAGCCACACAGTGGACCATCTCCAGCGGATGGGCGATCAGGTGCTGGTGTTTTCGCCGGAGGGCGGGCTGAGGGAGTATAAGGGGGCGCGGATCAACGGGATTCCGGGGTTTCCGCTGCCGCTGTATCCGGAGCTAAAGCTGGCGCTGCCTCGCCCGTCGATTCGGCGGGAACTGGAGCTATTCAAGCCGGATCTGATCCATATTGTGAATCCGGCGGTGCTGGGCGTGGGCGGGCTGTATTATGCCAAGTCGCTGGGGATTCCGCTGGTGGCTTCCTATCATACGCACCTGCCAAAGTATCTGGAGCATTATGGGCTGGGGATGCTGGAGGGGGTGCTGTGGGAAATCCTGAAGCTGATGCACAATCAGGCGGTGATTAACCTGGTGACTTCGACGGCAATGCAGGAGGCGCTGGAGAGCCACGGCGTGGAGCGGGTTCATGTCTGGCAGAAGGGCGTGGATGTGGAGCTATTTGACCCGTCGCTGGCCAGTGCAGACATGCGATCGCACTTGACTCAGGGACATCCCGACGCGCCGCTGCTGCTCTACGTGGGTCGCCTCTCGGCAGAGAAGGAAATTGATCGCATTAAGCCTGTGCTGGAGGCGATTCCCAATGCGCGGCTGGCGCTGGTGGGCGACGGGCCCTATCGCGCCGATCTGGAGAAAATCTTTGAAGGCACGCCGACGTTTTTTGCGGGCTACATGACGGGCAAGACCTTGGGATCGGCGTTTGCTTCGGCGGATGCGTTTATTTTCCCGTCGCGGACGGAGACGCTGGGGTTGGTGCTGCTGGAGGCGATGGCGGCGGGCTGCCCGGTGATTGCGGCGAATGCGGGCGGCATTCCCGACATTGTGACCGATGGCGTGAATGGCTACCTGTTTGATCCGGCGGATGACCGGGGGGCGATCGCCGCCACGCAGCGCCTCTTGAGCAACGCCGCCGAGCGGGATCAGCTTCGTCAAAACGCCCGCCAGGAGGCCGAGCGCTGGGGCTGGGCCGCAGCAACGCGACAGTTGCAGGGTTTCTATCAAACGATTTTGTCGCAGTCTATGCTGACGGCTGCGTGATGGTCTGGCAAGGGGGAAACTCGTGCGCTCCTGAGTTGCGACGGTGGTACCTGAGTGTGCGGGGTGGGGTGCGCTGCCCCGAAGCGACCAGGGTTTCTTGACTAACCGCATCGCTCACGCGCTTCAAAAACGCTGTACCCTGGGGAATAATCCTTCGAGCCGTCTGAGAGACTCTATTGCGATCGCCCCCTGTGTTTTGCGCCGTGCCCTGGCTATCTGCCCCACTTTTTGCCCAAGCGCCTGCGCTATCCGTCCCCAGCCTTACGCCAGTCCTGCCACCGTTTGTGCCGCCCACGCCCGAACAGGCGATCGCCTTCCTGGGTACGCTGGCCCTGCTGGCGGGCTTGGCTGCGGCTTTTTACGGGCTGTTGTTTGTCGTGCTGCGGTCGGTTTTTCGCCGCCTCGACTTTGAACTGGGCATTGCCATTCTCAACCTGGCACGAATTCCGGCCCTAGTCATTCTAATTTTTGGGAGTCTGCGGCTGGCGCTGAATTTTTTGGCACCCAGCACGGCGCTGCTGTGGCTGGGGAGATTCTGCGCGGCCCTGCTGGTCGCCGCCTTCACCTTTTTGGTGGGGCAGTTGTTCACTCAGGCAGCAGTCTACTACCTGAAAGGCTTTGCCGAAAAAACCGAAGCCGCCTGGGATGATGTCCTCATTCCAATTTTAGAAACCATCATTCCGCCCTTAATTTATGTGTTTGGGGCGTTCTTTTTCCTGCAAAGTTTGGGAATTGATTTAACGGGGCTTTGGGTTGCCTTTGGCGGTATTACATTTGTCCTGGGCTTTGCGCTCAAAGACATTTTGGCAAACTTTTTTAGCGGACTGGTGCTGCTCATCGATACGCCGTTTCAGTTTGGCGACATGGTGCGCTTGCCGGATGGTCCCACGGCTGTGATCAAGAAAGTAGGGCTGCGCGTGACGCATCTCTATGTGATTGATAATTACTGCGAAGTGTATATTCCTAATGCTGAGCTAGAAAAGCGAGATATTGTTAACTTGAGCCGCCCCACGCCGCACTATGCCTACTCGCTGAACGTGTCTGTGCGGGTCGATGCTGACCCCGTAGCGACAACCAACATTCTGTCGGAAATTGTGAATGGGCATCCCGATATTCTAGGAGATTTAGATGAGAAACTGCGGTGTCTGGACTCCTTTTTGGGGCTGAAGCAGGCGGAAAATGGCGAGATTTCTAAGGTAGAGGCAGGTCGGCTGCGTCAGGAGCATCCCACTTTCGATGAAACAGTCAACTGGCGAGCTGTCCATTGAGGTAGGCACAGCGCAGACTCAACATGGCATTAACGGAGGCCGTATTCCAGCGAGCACCCGAAATTTGGAGGCGTCGCCCAATCTGTTTGACAGCCGATTCTACGGCTCCTGATCCAATAGAACAGAGTTGCTCAGCCTGGTAGAACCCATAATTCACGATGCGAGAGCGATGGGTGCTCAGATAGGCTTCAAAATTGCGGGCTTGCTTGCGCCGACAGTCGGCAAAGAGGGCCCTGGCGGCTTCCACTTGACCTTGCCATAACAGCATTTCCGCCGCTGCTAAGCGCTTGAGCGACCCACCGACTTTGTAGAGGTTTTCTTTGAGATGGTACCAATCGAGGATTTCCCAACGGGTCTCAACGGTGGTGAGTTGAGCAAACAGATTCCACACCCCAGCGTGACCATCGCCCAGACAGACCAGTGGGGAGAGCAAGCGTTGAGCGCTGAGATAATCAATCAAGCTGTCATTGTCTTGGAAGAAGGCGTTGTAATCAATCCCCTCCACCCGCACCGCTTTGTAGTCTCGCCACGGGCTATCGGACTCTAGCAGGTCACGCAGACGGACTTTGCCGCCATCAATGCTGACCTCACTGACGCCTTGTTTAGCCTCGGCAGACTCGAACGACTGACGCCCCACCAGACGTTGTTGGGTCGAGTGCCCGACCCGCATCCCGGTCAGGGCTACGATGTCATCCTCTGCATCTTGAAACGATTCGTTGGCACTTAAGCGTAGGTTGGCTTTCTCTAGGCCACCACTGAGACGGCTGTAAGCCTTTACGCTTAACCGTTCTGCCTGACTTTGACGAATCTCAAGGACCCCTACCAAACTCTTCAATCGGCGAACCCGGCCTCGGGCGGGGTAGGCTTTCTGGTTGACAAAAAAAGGGCAACTCGAGGGCTCACCTCCTCTAGCATTTGCCGTCGTACAGTCTGCTCGATGCCTTCTAGACTATCGAGCCCCTCTCGGTTGCTATTGCGATACAAAATCTCGGCGATCTCTGCTGTACAAGCTTCCAATCGCTTTTGGTCTTCAGGTGTCCTGGTGAGTCATCCCTGGGGCTACCCTCCCATTCTCACCCTTCGCACTGTTTTCGCGAAAGTGGGATGCTCCCGCTGCGTCTTCTGGTCTATAAGACGCTGAATGATCAGCTTCAGCTTGTGGAATCGAAGCTAGAAGCGCTGATTGCCAATATCCGACTCTTAGAAAAAGGTGGACTCCGGAAAGACGAGTTGAGAAATTTGGCAGGCGATTTTCAGGCGATTTTCAGATGATTTTAAGCCTGTTTGGGCTGCGGCTGGTGGGCGATCGCCCTGAGAGAAATCGTCCTGAGAAAAAAGGGCGATCGCACCTCCAGGAAGAACCCGAAACGCTGCTTGCAAATACCACGATTGGACTGATTCGAGCGCTGTATCAAGCGTGGCTAAAAGACCCCGATCTTACACCGGAGGGTGAACAACTCTTGCCGCAAGAATGGGAGCAAAAAATCGAAGTTCTGAAGCTGAAACTGGGTCGATTGCATCAAAAGCTCATGTCTTCTGGTCCTGACTGCCTGACACATCTCTGGAAACCCCTGATTTCTCGTAGGGGACGCTGGCCCAAAAGCTCCTCTGACCAAGCCCTCCGGCTCCAACTCAGGAGCTATGGACCTGACTGCCTGACACAAGTGGTTGAAAGAGTTGAGACCTCGTCAACAGAGGGAAAAGGTGAGCTGACATGAGACGCTGAAATTTGCGTCATCTCAGGGTCTGTATCATGCCAGCCACCACCTGCCTCTATGATCAAGTGCTGTCGTTATTGCGTCAATCCAGTAATGCCCGCGACCTGCGCCACCTCAAAGCGCTGGCGTGGATGGTGACGGCCCTGGTGTGCAGCGGTCGGTTGAGCCTGCCGCAGTGGGAAGCCTATGTGCCCAGTCGGGCCCGTCAGGCGCAAAGCACCGAACGCCGGTGGCAGCGCTTCCTAGGCAATCGCCGGGTGCGGGTCAAAAGTCTGTACGTGCCGCTGGTGCTAGCCGCCATCCATCGCTGGCAAGGTCGGCGGCTTTACCTGGCGCTCGATACGACGGTGTTGTGGAATCGCTACTGCAGGATTCACCTGACGGTTACCTGTTGCGGACGAGCGGTGCCGCTGCTGTGGCGGGTTTTGGAGCATCCCAGTGCCACCGTCAGCACGAAGCGATACCTCCCCATGCTGCGGTTAGCCCATCGGCTGTTGCAGTCGTACCCCGATGTGATGGTTATGGGGAGACAGAACCGCAACAGAGAGGAGACGACCATGCATTGAGCGACAGTCAGATGTCTACTAACATATCGCTTCGCTCCTCTCATACAGCTCACTAAGAGCCAGAGAAATGGTAATAGGAAAAGGAACTGGGCTAGGGATTGAGGACGACCATCCAACGTCAGACATCTCGATGTCTACTAACATATTGCATCGCCTCAACCTTGACCAGCTTCCTTCAACGAATTCTCAGGGAGTGGTGACAGACACCTTCCATAATCTCTTCGCTCAGAAGCAGGCAGCCCAGTTCCAGACAACAAACTATCCCCAACTTAGCTGATGGAAAGAACCTTTGTCGCCTACATCGGCATTGACTGGTCAGATCGCAAACACGACATCTGTCTGTACGACCCCGAGAGCGCACAGCGAGAATACAGCGTGATTGGCGCTCAACCGCAAGAGATTGCCAACTGGGTTGCGACCTTGCAACAGCGATACGGCAACAGCCCAATTGCCATCTGCCTGGAGCAAAAGCGAGGACCCCTGATTTACGCGCTGTGCCAGTACGACAACCTAGTGCTGTTTCCCATCAATCCGCGCACGGTTTCTAACTATCGACGAGCCTTTCAGCCCTCACGAGCAAAATCAGACCCCGTAGATGCCCAGATTTTGATTGAGCTGCTGCTCAAGCACCCAGACAAGATCCCCCCGTGGCAAGCCGCATCTTGTGAACTGCGAGCGTTGCGGCAGTGGAGTGAATCCCGCCGCATGCTGGTGGGAGAGAAGGTACGACTGACCAATCGCATCACCGCTGCTTTGAAGAACTTTTATCCTCAAGTGCTGGAGTGGTTTGAGGATAAAGATACTCAAGTGTTTTGTGACTTTATCACTCAATACCCTGACCTCCACTCTGCCCAAGCGGTTTCGGCTGAGGAATTGACTCTGTTCTTCCAGTCTCATCGAGTCATCCGCCGGAGCGCCATTGAGCGGCGCATTCACCAAATCCAAACCGCTGGCATCCCCCTGACAGAAGACCCAGGGATGGTTGAACCGATGCAATGGCTGGTGCAAACGCTGGTGATTCAGCTCAAGGCGCTGTTGCATCGACTCGATGAGTTAAATCAAACGATTGAGCAATTGTTTCAGTCTTTGCCAGATGCGGCGTTTTTCGATGCTTTACCCGGAGCAGGACCCCATCTTGCGCCCCGGCTACTGATTGCGTTTGGCGATGACCGCAGTCGCTTCGGCAGCGCCCAGGCGTTTATGAGCTATATCGGCATTGCACCCGTCAAAGAGGAGAGTGGCAAGAAACGTTGGACGCATTGGCGCTGGAGTTGTCCAAAGTTCTTGCGGCAGTCCTTTGTAGAGTGGGCTGACCAGTCGCGGCGGCACTCATCGTGGGCCAATGCGTTCTATCAGCAGCAGCGGCGATCCGGCAAAAGTCATCCCAAAGCGATTCGCGCTCTGGCGTATAAGTGGGGACGGATTCTCTGGCGCTGCTGGCAAGACCGAGTGCCCTATGACGAAGACCGCTATCTGGCGGCGCTCCAGCGGAAGAAGTCGCCGCTAGCGGCGATGCTAGTTCAAAGCGCTGCTGAAGTGACGACGAGTGCAGGAGGTGAGTGCAGTAATTCTAGGGTTCAAGTTACGCTAAAAGACACATGACAGTTCAACAAATGGAACGTATTTAGGAATGAAACATTTAATGCAATGTAGCCAACCTCGGGCTGGCTTATGGTTTGCTGCGTTTAGAGTCTGTGCATCAATTTACTCAGTACCTTTTCACGGTTGACTGTTGACTCCGTCTCCCTCAGGGCCTATGTTAGCCGACCGCGGGTTTGCTAACCATGACCTGCTGGAGTGGCTAAGCCAAAGTCGCTGGCACTATTGTTTACGCTTGCCCAGTGACGTAGTGGTGCAGGGTCCGCGCCGTCATCCTGTTAAGGTAGGCTATCTGTGGCCTCCCAAAGGTGAAGCTCGACTCTATGAAGGGGTGGGAATCTGGAGCGAGGGGCGCTGGCGCTGCAATTTGGTGCTGGCTCATGTCAAAGGCGTCGAGGAACCCTGGGCGGTCATCACTGATGAGTCTCCCTCCCTCAATACCCTGTGGCAATATGCTCTCCGCTTTCGAGTCGAGGAGCTTTTCCTCGATTCTAAATCTGGTGTCTTTGAGTTAGAAGCTTCCGGCATCCGCTCCGCTCCGGCTCTCGAACGCCTCTATCTGGTCGCGGCGATCGCTATCCTTGATGGCACGACCCAGGGCATGGCGGTGCAACTCGATGGGCTACGCTGCCAGGTTGACCCGCACTGGAGGCGAGGGATTAGCTATCTCAACATAGGTTTGCGCTGGCTCAAGGGTGCCGTCAATAAAGGGCGAACACTGCTTCAGCTGATTGCCCTATTTACCGTTGACCCTGAACCCTGTTTTGCCTCTAAAAAAGCTGAAGCCCACTATTATGACCGCATTTGGTTTTCTAGAATTCAATCCTTGTGCTGCCAGCCGACACCCGGGCAGTCCGCATAAAAAGATGTGTCAGGCAGTCAGGTGCGTAAGTCCTAAGATCAATCTCTGATACTTTTTAGATCTCGATATGTATAGAAAAATATATTGGACGAGAGTATTTGACTTGTCTATTGTGTAATCAGGGAGAACATTAACCACAGAAAACACAGCCATGAGCCGAGGAACGTTATTCGACAAAGTTTGGGACTTGCATACGGTGGGGACGCTGCCCTCAGGACAGACGCAGCTCTTTATCGGGCTGCATCTGATCCACGAAGTGACTAGCCCGCAAGCGTTTGCCATGCTGCGAGAGCGGGGGCTAAAGGTGCTGTTTCCTGAGCGCACAGTGGCGACGGTGGATCACATCGTGCCGACAGAAAACCAGACGCGTCCTTTTGTCGATCCCCTGGCAGAAGAAATGATGCTGGAGCTAGAGCGCAACGCCAAAGACAACGGCATCCGCTTCTACAACATCGGCTCTGGCGGCCAGGGCATTGTGCATGTGATTGCGCCGGAGCAGGGCCTGACCCAGCCGGGGATGACGATCGCCTGTGGAGACAGCCACACCTCGACGCATGGCGCGTTTGGGGCGATCGCCTTTGGCATTGGCACGAGCCAAGTTCGCGACGTGCTGGCCTCGCAAACCCTGGCGCTGGCAAAGCTAAAAGTCCGCAAAGTCGAGGTGAACGGCACGCTAAAACCAGGGGTCTATGCGAAAGATGTGATTCTGCACATTATTTGCAAGCTGGGTGTGAAGGGTGGCGTGGGCTATGCCTACGAGTTTGCAGGCACCACCTTCGAGCAGATGAGCATGGAAGAGCGCATGACCGTCTGCAATATGTCCATCGAGGGCGGCGCGCGCTGCGGCTATGTGAACCCCGACGCAACGACGTTTGAGTATCTAAAGGGGCGCGACTTTTCGCCCAAAGGCGACGAGTGGGAGAAGGCCGTGGCCTGGTGGACGAGCCTCCGCAGCGATGCCGATGCAGAATACGACGATGTGGTGGTGTTCGATGCGGCAGAGATTGAGCCGACGATTACCTGGGGCATCACGCCGGGTCAGGGCATTGGCGTGAGTGAGGTCGTGCCCACGGCTGATTCGCTGCCGGAAGAAGACCGGGCGATCGCCCAGGAAGCCTACACCTACATGGATCTGGCTCCTGGCACACCGATTGCGGGCACTAAGGTAGACGTGTGTTTCATCGGCAGTTGCACCAACGGCCGCATCAGCGACCTGCGGGAAGCGGCGAAAGTCGCCAAGGGTCGCCATGTAGCGGAGGGCATCAAAGCCTTTGTGGTGCCCGGTTCCGAACGGGTGAAACAAGAAGCTGAAGCCGAAGGGCTGGACAAAATCTTTGAAGCGGCGGGCTTTGAATGGCGCAATGCGGGCTGCTCGATGTGCCTGGCCATGAACCCCGACAAGCTAGTAGGCCGGCAAATCAGCGCTTCCTCCTCGAACCGTAACTTCAAGGGTCGGCAGGGATCTTCCTCTGGACGGACGCTGCTGATGAGTCCGGCGATGGTGGCGGCGGCGGCGGTGACGGGTCACGTAACAGACGTTCGCACGCTCTTGTAGGAGTCTGAACTGTAGGAGTCTGAGATGACCAATCGCGAAAAGCTGGTGCAAGAGGTCGAGACGCTGCCTGACTCAATGGTGGAAACGGTGCTTGAGTTCGTGCGATCGCTCAAGCAAAACGAACTACCGGAAGGGGTCAATCCCAAAGTTTGGGAAGCCTATCTCGCGTCCAAGCGAGAGCGGGAGGAGGTTTATCGCCGCCTTGCAAACTCCTGAATTTCTCTCAATTGCCGACGTGCTGGTCATTCATGCTGACCAGATCGATAGCTTTGGTGGCAGCCCTGGCGTGCGCGATCAGGGATTGCTGGAATCGGCTCTGGCACAGCCCCAGGCGACCTTCGGCGGCGAGTTTTTGCACGCCACGATCGCCCAACAAGCCGCTGCCTACCTGTATCATCTGGCAATGAATCACCCGTTCATCGACGGCAACAAGCGCACTGCCTTCGCGGCGATGGATGCGTTTTTGCGGCTGAATGGAGTTCTGCTTGGCTTCACCGACGATGAGGCGTACCACCTCGTGATTCGCGTGGCGCAAGGAGCGCTGAATAAAGACGAGTTAGCAGATATGCTGCAAGCAGCCCTACAGGAGTAACAAACGTGCCAAAGACGGTGTTGATCACGGGTGCCTCGACGGGCATCGGCTACGCAACGGCGAAGTTGTTTCAGCGGCAGGGCTGGAATGTGGCGGCTACAATGCGATCGCCCGCTGGCTCTGACCTGGCGGCGCTGGATCGCGTGATTTGTCCGCCGCTGGATGTGACGAGTCAGGCATCGATTGCGGGGGCGATCGCCACCACGCTGTCCCACTTTGGGCAGATCGACGTGCTGGTGAACAACGCAGGCTACGGGCTAATTGGCCCCTTTGAAGCCTGCACCCCAGAGCAAATCCAGCAACAGTTCGCGGTGAATGTGTTTGGGCTAATGGACATGACTCGCGCCGTGCTGCCACATTTTCGGGAGCGGCGATCCGGTGTAATTGTCAACGTCGCCTCGATTGCAGGGCAAATGGCGCTGCCCATCTACAGCCTCTATCACGCCAGCAAGTGGGCGGTGGAAGGGTTTTCGGATTCGCTGCGCTATGAGCTAGAGCCGTTCAATATCCGGGTCAAAATCATCGAGCCGGGGCCAATCAAGACGGACTTTTTCTCGCGATCGCTCGTTGTGGCAAAGCAGGAAGGGCTAACGGCTTACGATCCCTTCGTCGCCAGCGTCCTGCCCCAGCTCGAAAACGTGGGCGATACGGCCTCTCCGCCCGAAGTCACCGCCCAGGTGATTTACACCGCCGCCACCGATGGCAGTTCTCGCCTGCGCTACCCGGCGGGGGGCAATGCGTCCTTCCTGCTAACGCTGCGAAAGCTGCTTCCCGATGGGCTGTTCACTTGGTTTATCAAAGCCGGCATGATCAAGGAGGTGAAGTAGGGATTGGGCGTTAGGGGTGGGGTGGGTTGAGGCGCGATCGCAGTCTGGCTAGTTCTGCCTCGGCTGCATCGGCCCGCTGTTTTTCTGCCTCAGCTCGCTGTTTTTCTGCCTCAGCCCGTTGAGCTTCTTGCTCTGCCCGCTGGCGTTCTAGCTCGGCTTTCTCAAAGCTCCACAGCAACAGATTGCCGTCCGAATCCCACCAGCGCAGCCAGTGGATCGTAGAACCCAGCCGGGGGACATACCAAACGCCCAAAAACAGTGATAGCTCAGGAATCCAGAAGCGCCCCTCGGCACTTGGCTCCTGAAGTTGGTATGCTCCGTCTCTGAGTTGCCGTACCTCTAGCATTTGGCTATAGGGATCAAACGTAGCGTAGGTGGGAACCTGGAGGATTTGCTCATAGAAGAACAGTTTGCCGTAGGGAAATGTGGGGCGAATGGAATACTCGCCCAGTTCCTCATCCGACAAAAACTCCATCACGATCGCCACCGGATCGCCCTGGAGGATGGGAGTATAGCTGCGGCGCACGCCTTCACCCGTCCAGGGCAACACACGGGGCACGTATAGCCAGTCGGGAGCTTTCACCACGACCTTTTGGTTCACAGTCGCCACTAGCCCAAAGTTCGAGGCAATCAGCATTTCCGGCTGAATCAGTCCCGCCTCGCCCAGAGCATCGGTGAGGGCAGCGGCCAGCAGCGGTTGTTGAATATTTTCCACAGGATCATCGGGCAGGCGATAGTCATCGGGGAGCGCTTCCCAGGTGACCTTGAGCGATTGGGTCGGGCGCGGCGCATTCAGAACCATGAGCCTTCGCGGGCTAAACTCGCGGGTGAAAGGGGCAATTTATCGAGACATTCAATTTATCGAGACATTCATTAGACATCCATCATAGGCGAGTCGGTTTTTG
The DNA here is from genome assembly GCF_013177315.1 of Thermoleptolyngbya sichuanensis A183. Lineage (NCBI taxonomy): Bacteria > Bacillati > Cyanobacteriota > Cyanophyceae > Oculatellales > Oculatellaceae > Thermoleptolyngbya > Thermoleptolyngbya sichuanensis. The sequence continues at coordinate 1,734,319 of NZ_CP053661.1, forward strand.
AGTTTTGTTGTTTTTAGTTGAGGTGAACACCATGAGTCAAGTTCAAGCAGTTTCGGGTCGCGGCATTCCTCTGGTCGGCGACGACATCGACACCGATCGCATCATTCCAGCGCGGTTTCTCAAGTGCGTTACGTTCGACGGGCTGGGGGCCCATGCCTTCGAGGATGATCGCGCTCAGTTGCAGGGACAGCATCCGTTTGACCAGCCACAATATCAGGGCGCAGAGGTGCTGGTGGTGAATCGCAACTTTGGCTGCGGCTCTTCGAGAGAACACGCACCCCAGGCGATCGCCAAGTGGGGCATCAAGGCGCTGGTGGGCGAGAGCTTTGCGGAAATCTTTTTTGGCAACTGCGTAGCAATGGGGATTCCCTGCGTCACGGCGACTGGCGACGACGTGAAGGCGCTGCAAGGGGCGATCGCCGCCCATCCCCAGGCGACCGTGACGGTCAACCTGGACAGCATGACTGCGACCTGCGGCGACGTATCAATTCCGGTGCAGATGGGTGAGGGGCCGCGTCAGATGTTTCTCTCTGGCAGTTGGGACGCAACGGGACAACTGGTGGCACAGACAGAGCAGATTAAAGCCACAGCAGCAAAGCTGCCCTACGTCGCTTGGAGCCATGCCTGAAGTCCTTGCTAGGTCAGGGGTGCAGAATTCTGAAGCATGATCAGCAAAAAAATTTCCGAATTTTGCAAAACCCTCCGGATACTCCCCCCCAGCCTAAGAACAATGGAGTGGTAGATGCACCCTGATTCAACATTCCCCCAGGCTCACGCGATTGAGTTTTGGGGGATTTCTTTTTGGAGGGGACTGACTGCTGATCGACTGCTGAAGGAACTAGCATCACGTTAGGACTGACGCGCTGGCGAAGAATGCCTGCATTCCAGAAACCTTGTTGAGGCGCAACTCGCGAGAACCCACCCATTACGTGAGTCCTGAGAGTCAAAAAACTGGACAACTTTTGCAAAGCAAGCGAGAACTCTGCTTAAGTTTCGTGCCGTTCAAACGATTTTCAGCCCAAATCATTCCTGACCCAAACGGCGCTCCAACTAGCAGCAGAAGTTGCGTCACCTAGCCTGAATACATCGCCTCAATACAACAGACGCACGACAAATCCCAGTCTCTGCCCCCTGTGCCAAAGCTATGGGTCAAGAGCTATGGGTCAGATGAAGAATCTGCAATGTTGCGAATATCTTGTAGCAACAGGTCGAGGTGAGACTCGGCAGGAAGCTCATCTGTGGGTGGATTCGGCTGCTTTTTCGGTTTTGCAGGCGTTTCTTCGGGCTGTGCTGCCTGAACAATCTCCTGAACCAGTAAATCCAAGTAGGAGTCCATGAGCGTTCTCTCTTATCTATATGTCAGCGTACCCTTGTCCACAGAATCTGACCTCCTTATTTTGACTGAACCTGATCGGGTGAATTTATGCACTGGTTAGCAATCTTGAACCGCATGAATTTGCTCTGGAGACTGATAAACCAGCAGTGTCGATAGTCAGTATCAAGTCAATCTCAAAAGTTTAAGACTGGGAGGGGGCTGATTGATGTCGCCGATAGAGCAAAATGCTGGCGATAATCAAAGCAACGGCACTCAGCAAATGTACCGTGTTGAAGGGTGTGCCTGGAAAGAACCATGAGTCGGTTCGCAAGAACTCGATGAAAAAGCGCCCTAATGGATACCAAATGAGATAGATCAACAGCAAATCGCCTGGACGAAGCTGGCGTGCAAACCGACGGGAAATCCATAGCAACAGGACAAAGCCGGCCAGGTTCCACAGCGACTCGTAGAGAAAGAGTGGGTGAAATCGTGTGCTTTCAGGATACAGGATTATATTGTCATACGGGGGGATGCGGCGGTTTTTCGCGGGATCGGTGCTGTAGTCAATAGCGAGGCCCCACGGCAGATTGGTGGGCGGCCCGTATAGCTCCTGGTTAATGAAATTGCCCCAGCGACCGATCGCCTGGGCCAGTGGCAACCCCAGCGCGATCGCATCTAGGAAAACCAGTGTAGGAAGTTTGCGGACGCGGGTATAGAGCCAGAGGGCGATCGCCCCAAAGATAAACCCGCCAAAAATATGGATGCCGCCTTCCCATACGCGAAAGATGGAAAGCGGGTCTGAAAGGTAGTCTCCTAGTCGATCGCGCGGCGACTGGATAAAGACGTAGTAGAGCCTCGCCCCCAGAAACCCTGGCACCAGCACCCAAATCAGCATGTCCCAGAAGTCGTCAGAGGAACGCCCCCGCCGCTCTATTTCGCGACTGGCGACGGTTGCCCCCACAATCACAGCGATCGCCATCAGTAGCCCATACCAGCGCAGCGCAAACGGGCCAAATTCAAAAATAACGGGGTCAACAGGGGGATGCATAACCAAAACGTCTATTGCGCTCGCTTTATCAGGTGTTCGCTGGATCTGTATTTACTGGATCTGTATTTACTGGATCTGTATTTACTGGATTTACTGGATCTGCGTTCACTGGATCTGTGTTCACTGGATTTTGATTTCGCTCGGTCAGGGCAGCGCGAAATCAGCCTCAACTTTTAGGTGGCAGGTTTTTAGGTGGCAGGTTTTTAGGTGGCACCGGACATTTTGCTTGCCCTGCACTCTGCCCTTTGCAACTTGGCTCACTCGCTCTTCACTATATCAAGCCCCCAGGACGGTTGGGTGTGGGGAATGTGCTGCGATCGCAGGCGCAAGAGCCCTAGGTTGTCCCCATAGCAAAAGCCGTTTGTACAGAAGCGGACATAAAGCAATGGGCACAGACGGGACAAATAAGCCTTTCCCAACTGCACCCTGTTCAGCCTGATCTAGCCCAATTCACCTGGCCTATCCGCGCTCCACCGGACGAACCCCCGCCAACTGCTCTGGGATACCTAAAATTGGGCAGTGTGTGTTGGCTCTGAGCTTGTTGACCAGTGGATGAGCTTTGGTGCTACAGCCCAGCACCATCAGGCCCGCGCCCACTTCTTGGGCAACTTGATGGAGTTCGGCATCCGTTGCGCCAAACCGGAGGTGTGCTTCCAGAGAGCCGCGCCACTCTTCGGCCAGACAGCGAGCCTGCCAGAGGATACAGTCCGCCTGTTCCAGCAGATTTTGCGCTGGTGGTTCGGCAGGGTTGATGTAGCAATCGGTCAAGCAAGCTGGGTTGGCGTGGTAGTGGATATGCGTACTGAGCGGGACGAACGATTCTGCCGGAGTCAGTCGAGGCAAGGTCAGGGTGTTGCCCACGCGCTCGGTCTGTCGTTCTAGCGTTGCTGTTTGGCGCGATCGCGCTCTTTGCGATTTCTGAGAAGGTTGGGGCGATTGCCCATTAAGCAGCCGATCGACCACGTACACCACATGCACCATGACCTGCTTCTGCGTTGCCAACCGGGTTTGGTGAGCAATCCACAGCGTTAAATCCAGTGCCACCTGGCTATTGGGCGATCCGTTGTAGCCAATGACCAGATTCACCGTCTCATCTGACTGGGTTTCTGCGGTATCCAGCGTCGTCTTGCCAGATGCCAGCAGCATTTGCTCCACCAACTCAGGCTGCCCCAGGGCATTTTGCAGACGCATCAGCATCGACTTAATCTTCACAATACTCACCTCGTCAGAAAACAATAGACCGACAGAACTTCAAAACAAAGCTAAAAAAGCCAAACCCGCTAAAACTGGGAACGCGGCAGAGATCGAGCAACTCAATTGCTAAAGAAGCCAGCGCAGGAAATGCAGTCGGCTTCTGCTTAACCAGCGCTCTTGATACAGCGCCCCTTTGGAGACAACCCTCCTACAAGCGGCACTCTGGCTTCATTGTCCAGACTTACAAGACAGAATTTTGAAGATACAACTCCCTAAATCTGTCAGAACAAGACTGCTGACCCTCGTGGCGATCGCCCATCGGAGCATCAATCGCTATCACCAGACCAGAGGTGAACCCTCCGCACAGGCGGCAGCCTTCTCGGCCAAGTGGCCTAGAAACATAGGTTCTGCTCAGAACTCGCAAAAGGTTCAGCGCGAACCCGCCCCATTTCTATGAAGCGACTTGCCCCAGCCAACTTGTTTGAAATCACTCAAAGGACTCCATCTCAACCAGAGAATCCTGAGAAGAAAATCTCCAGGAGAGACGTTGCCAATTACCAACTTCTATATCCGCCTATAACCACTTGTAGCCTCCTCAGAAAAACGCCACATGCAACGATCCAGCAGGCAGAGTGTGCAAGCTGGAGGCTCTATCAGTTCTGAGGACACTGAATAACTTTGCTTCAGTCTCCTCCCAAAGCCGACGGAGTTAGCTGACGGGCTAGGGCTGAGAGGTGCCCCTCGTTGAGTACGGTAGAGCAATGTCATGAAACCTAGACAGAACCAGTTTCACTATACGCGGCAGATCGAAAAGCTGCCTTCTACCGCACGAAAGATACGCCCCAAAGGATGGTTCCTCCGCTTCTGGTGTGCTGCACAAAGGGGCGATCGCGCACATCGCGCACTGCTAAACATGAACGCTGCCGGGACAGAGTAACGTCCCCAAAGGCAGCCCCTGCTCGAGACAAGGATCTCAAGGGGCTAGCTTAGCAAACCACCGCAATTGTCAGACCTCGAATTAGGCTGATGCATCTAGAGCTGTTCAAACATACCCTAACAATGATTGTCAGGAATCGTCAACAAAACAAAAAATATCGTTAGGTTTCCAAAAAGATCAGCCTCACCCATCAATGCCTAGAGGGAGGCGGGCGAGGCTGGAGACGCAGTTAGGAGGTATCTTGTCCATAAGATTACTCGCAGATTTCCAAATTGCGCTGCCTTTTAAGATGTTCTTAAGTTTGTAGTGCCAATTTGGCGAAAATCCTTCAATTTTCGTTTCAAAGAATACATATAGGACTTACGCAGTTGGACAATTTCTCGCGGGCGCAGCCCGCGAGAAATTGTCCAAAACCCAAAGAGCTTATCGCAAGTGCGTAAGTCCTGACATATTCGCGGTCTGCAAGTGCTGGCTGAAGAGGATCTGGCACCCTCAGCCTTTCAATCATGGCGGCAAAATGCCAGCTTTCTGAACCTATCGTCTGGCTGCATATCGCTGCGATTTGCTTGCAGGGAGCTAAACATTCCAGCGGGCATTTTACGGTCATTTTAGTAGAGAATGACTTGGAGCTTCCTCCATCACTTGCTTTACAAAAAGCGGAACGGACTTAATTTGAACTTCACGCAAAAATGACGAAGTATTTAACCTTAAAGACAATCAATTGTAAGTATTAGCACAAATCTATTCTTGCGCTGAGGATGCTGCCTTTTATTGCGTAAGCCGCCGCCGAGGGGAAAACTCTGACAGCGGCTTATGCATTTAAAGTCCTCTTAAGGGGACTCCTTGCATTGCTAGAGAGCGCTGCGGAGCCCAAAGGTGGCTCAAGTAGAAGGGCTGATCTTGGCGATCGCCTGGGAAGGCGGCATCACCACCTTCTTGGCCAGTCCTGTCGCGCGAAGCACCTGGATTGCCCACCAAGTCATGTCGATTTCCCACCAGCGCAGACCTGCCTTGGCCATGTTGGGGTAAGTGTGGTGGTTATTGTGCCAGCCTTCGCCATAGGCAAAAAGGGCAGCCCACCAGAGATTACGAGAGTTGTCGTCGGAGTCAAAGTTGCGATAGCCGAACATATGGGTGGCAGAGTTGATGAACCAAGTGCTGTGCCACACCAAAACCGTCCTGACAAAGATGCCGTACAGCACAAACTGCCAGCCGCCGAGGGCATACAGCACGGCTGCCAGAGGGATTTGCAAGAACAGGAAGTAGCGATCGAGGAACTGGTAATAGGGATCACGCGCCATGTCTGGGGCAAAGCGGCGATAGGCTTCTTTGTTAAAGAATTCTTCGCGGGGGAAGATCATCCACAGCAGGTGGCTCCACCAAAAGCCCAGGCTGGCGGCGTAGGGGTCTTTTTCTTCCTCTTCGGTGTGGGCATGGTGCAGGCGGTGGCTCGCAACCCAGAAGATAGGGCCGCCTTCTACAGCGAGAGCACCGATGGTGCCCAGGATGTATTCCAGCCATTTGGGAACCTGAAAGCTGCGGTGCGTCAGCAGGCGATGATAGCCCAAACAGATGCCAATGCTGGCGGTGAGCCAGTGCAAAAACAGCATGACCCCCAGGGCTGCCCAGGAGAAGTGGAATGGGGCAGTGAGCGCAAGAATGTGGTACACCCCAAAGAAAAAGACGTGTCCCCAACTCAACGGGGGTAGTTTGATACCCTTGAGCGTGGGGCTAAATGAAATCAATGACATAGATCATCCTTAGTGATGAGGCTTGCAGGCCTACTGGGCGATCGCAATATTTAGCTAATAAACAGGTTCCAGAAGAAAAAAGTCGGTCAAGCAGGAGGTTAAAAGATGTCCTGAACAAAAAGTACCGATGGCTTTTTAACTAGCTCGCTGGGGTGCATCCTGCCTTTTTGGTAAAGTTGTCGCTACAGTAGGGGTAATGCAAGTGCTACTTACATCCTGAGCTTAGCAGTAGTCAACCTTTCTGTGCAAGTTTCACTTGCATTTGTCTATGTCGGATCGACGCACCTCCAACCGCCAACGCCTGATTCAGGTTGCTGTGGATTTATTCATGACGCAAGGCGTAGCAGAAACCACGACGCGGCAAATTGCTGAGCAGGCTGGTGTCAATGAAGTGACGCTGTTTCGTCACTTTGGCAATAAACATGGACTGCTGCTGGCGGTGATGCAAGACAAAGAGGCCCTGAGCCGTTTGGGCATGGCCTTAGGCCAACAATCGACCCAAATGGGCAGCGCTTCGCAAGCCATCAAAGATTATGCCAATGTTCACCTACAGGCGCTAGAACAAATTCAGGAATTTGTGCGATCGCTCATTGGTGAAGCAGGGCACTATCCTGATGAAAACCGACGCGCGCTGGGACGGGGGTTGCTCCAGGCCAATCGCTACACGGCACAATACCTCGCAACAATCATGGAGCATGAGCAGCTACAAACCTGTCTGCCAACTGAAAAATTGGCTAGTCTTCTTAACAGTATGCTACTGGGCTACGCAGTCCTAGAATTTACCAGTGAATTTAATAATTTATGGCCGAGTCGAGAGAGTTTTATTGAAGCACTGGTGGAACTGTTTATGTACGGGGCGATCGCCCAACCGCCCACCGCATCCACCCCCCCGACCGCGCCGCCACCAGCCGCGCCGTCCAATGCCCCCACAAAGCGCCCATCCTCAGTCAATCTGACCCATCCCAGCGAAAAACCATAGCTTCAAAATCGTGGGGTTGGAGGAAGTGGAGTCATTTGTCAAAAAACCGCGTGATGGAGCGTCAAAGCCCTCAAGCCCCAATCCTTCATCACGCGAACTGGTTCTACCACAGACCCCGAACGGCGATCGGCGCAAAGCGCAATTCTCCCGATTCACGCTCGTTTTGATATGAAACGATCAAGATTCCCTGGGGATCAATTTCATAGCGCTGAGCGCCCTGCAACGCCGTCAGATAGCGAAACTCTTGATCCATCAAAAAGCTCTCGCAGGCGCGTTGGGTTGAGGCTAGAGGACTAATGCTCAATTGGCTCCCTATAGTTTGATAGCGGCCGGTGAACTGATTGCAGCCGCCAAACCCAGACAGGCGATCGCCCACAAACTCCGCCGTCAGCCGCACATCTTGCGACGGCACTCCCGGCTCAATCCCAGCCATCGACACGAGCCGCCAGCTCCCACTGAGGGGGGGTGCCTGCGCCACCTGCGGGCGGGCCACGCTGACCTGCGCCAGAGCAGGATGCGCGATGCCCACACTCGTCAGCCCCATCGCCAAGGCCGCTAACCCGCACGCCAATTTGGATGTCAACGCCGGTTTGTTAGTAGAGGTGTGACTAGATTTAGCGTTCATAAAGATGCCTCAAAATCCTTTCTAAACAGCAAATCTGCAAAAACAGCACCCAAGCATCATAAACGCTCTAGCTGCGGTTTTCTGGCTGGAACTAATTAGGCAGATTACGCGGTCTAAAGAAGGAAGACTACATTTTGGGAGATTCATCGAAACTTTACAAAGTGGGGTTTACGTGTGCCTTGCCCTGCAAAGCGTTGATTTCCAGGGATTGCAGGTCTCTGAGCAAAGCTATGTAACTGGGGGTGATTACAGAGAACGGGGGCGATCGCCCTCACCCTGCATTCAACCCAACATTCCGTGATACCCTTCTGTAAAGAATCGTAGCGACGGTTTTGCTGCGAATTTTTCGATTGTTTCGCCTGTAATCCCCGAAAAACCAGTCCCATCTGTCTTCAATTTTGTTCTTGGTCCTGAACAATCTGTCTCTGTCGGTGTGAGGTTGTTGTGATTCAAACGCTGAAATACACAGGCTTTTTGCAAGCCCTCGTCAAGCTGGGTTTCAAACTGGGCAAACGCTCCTGGTGGCTGACGGCAGTGCTGTGGCTAGTGGCGATCGCCCCTGCACGCGCCGAGCTTGACCTGCGCGTGTCGATCGAGCGCGACGTGCCCGCCGTGCAAATTGGCAGCAACACCGCCTCTGTTCTCAAAGATGGCTCCGGGCGGGTGCTGGGGCAACTCCCCCAGGGAACGTCGCTTATTGCCACGCCCGACACCGCAGGACTAAAAATCAACGACTGGCAACTCAGCGCCGTCTGGCTAGAGCCGCAAAACGGCGGATTTGTCTACATCGACAACCCCAACGACAACACGCGCGGTCGCTACTATCGCGGGCGAGTGCTGGTAGTGCCTACCTCCTCTGGGCTAACCGCTGTAAATTATGTTGACCTGGAGGAATACCTCTACAGTGTGGTAGGCAGCGAAATGCCCGCAAGCTGGCATCTAGAAGCCCTGAAGGCCCAGGCCGTTGCTGCCCGCACCTATGCCCTCTATCAGCGGCAGACTAGTGGCAACACCGTCTTCGACCTAGGCAACACCACACGCTGGCAGGCCTATGGCGGCGCAGAAAAAGAAGCCAGCAGCACAATCGCTGCTGTGCGGGCAACCCGTGGGCAAGTGCTAACCTATAACGGACAACTTATAAACGCGGTTTATCACTCCTCCTCTGGCGGCCATACGGAAAACTCCGAGGACGTGTGGGTCAGTCCGCTGCCCTACCTACGCGGCGTGCCCGACTATGACCAAGCGGCTCCCGTGTTCCAGTGGACGGAAACCTTTACGGCTGAGCAGATGCGGCAGCGCATTACGGGCGTGGGCAATATCCTCCGGTTTGAACTGGTTCAGGCTTCGCCCAATCAGCGGTTGCGGCGGGTGCGCGTGGTGGGGGACTCAGGCAGCAGAGAGCTAACGGGCGATCAGATGCGACAGGCGCTGAATCTCCGCAGCACCCTGTTTACAATTCAACCCCAAGCAGGTCAGGTGGCCAGCGCTCAGGGCGCAGCGGCTCCCCTTAGCTTCCAGGTGACGGGGCGGGGCTTTGGGCATGGCATTGGCATGAGCCAGTATGGTGCGTTTGGCATGGCCTCCCAAGGCTCCAGCTATCGAGACATCGTGACGCATTACTATCGCGGGGCGATTCTGTCGCGCATTCGGGTGCAATAGCGTTGGCTGATTGCGTTCTGCCCAGGCGGTTCTGCTCGTAGCGGTTCTATCTACAGGGTTTATTTGGTTCTATCTACAGGGTCTATCTACAGGGTTTCTGCAAAATCCACCTGAAGATCGTGCCGCTGCGTCAGCACCATCGCAATGTCTTTTTCATAGTAGGCGGCCTCATTGATGAACACGGGAAATACGACCGTTTCGCCCGTGTAGAGCAGCGTTTCTCCAGTTAGTGAGAGAAATATGGGGTCCCCTGGGTTCAGGCTTTCATAATCCCGCCCTTGGAGGTGGGGATGAATCATCGCAGTGATCTGTCCTTCGGTATCTCTGGGATAGGGCATCGTGCCCAAATATTGATAAACCGTTAGCGGCTGCATGGTGACGGGTTGGGTGGTGACGGGTTGGGTGGTGACGGGTTGGGTGGTGACGGGTTGGGTGGTCACGGGCTGCACCGTGGGCAGTGGCTCGTCTCGATTTTGTTGGTTTAGCACATCCAGGATTTGTTGAACCAGCGCCTCGGTGCGCTGAAACAGGTCTGCCTGTAGCACGCCCTGAGCTACCGGGCCAACCTCCAGGCAAATACCAAACCGACCGAGCGATCGCAGCGCGTCTTGCTGTCGTCCTGAGTTGACCGAACTGTAAATCCGCAGGTCGGGCTGTTGGGCGCTGAGGGCTGCTGCCAGTCGCAGCTTGAACGGGTGATGATCATCCAGGATCAGTGTCATCCCCATGTTCGACGTGGTGCTGTGGATATCGAGAATGACATCGGCGGGTGTGGAGCCGGAGGGCCCAAAGCGACGGTTGATCTCCTGCGCCCGACGGACTTCATAATCGACGGGTTCTGGTAGTTCCAGATGGGCGCGATCGCAGCATCGGTTCATATCCTGATCGACATAGCGCACTCCAGCGGCGATCGCCTCCAGATTGCTCAGCAGCGTAATCGTCTCAAAACTGGGGCGCGAGATCAGTTGGGGAGCGTGTTGAAATCTCCGGATCAGGTAAATTCCCGTCAACTCGTTGCCATGTGTGCCGCCGACCAGCAGCACCCGCCGAATCTTATCCATATTTCTATAGCCTATCTCTATAACTTACCTTAGTGTCTTATCCATCTCCAACGGAGCTTACCCGCCTGCAATGAGAATGGGGTTGAATCGCGCTTTGCAGACGCAGCCCGCCAAAAACTCTTCAACTGCATCCGTTTTCTCTTAAATCGAGATGAGGCCAGAATAGCGCGAGAAGCTTGGGAATTGCCGCAGTCAAGATGCCTGGATGTCGCTACCTATGGCGATCGCACGGGAGGCTATACACCCACCCTCAGAAATGGGGGCTTTATATTCCTGTAGATAGAAAAGCCCGTCTCAAACCTATCACTAGGGGCGATCGCCCAACACTCCCTGTGGGAGATACCGATAACAGCTCATCGATTTATGCTGTGATACAGCAAGATTGAAACAGCGATTAAAGGTTATCACGCTGCCCCAAATTAATAGTTAAAAGGGCAATGTTTGGGTCGCCAATGTATCTCAATCTCGCGCTGATGATCTCTGAGTTGAGGTGCTAAACGTGCTGAGTTTTAATGCTTTGTTTTTAGTGGAACCTGCAGTTTCTGCTGCCCAGGAAGGTGCGGGCGCGTCTCTAGCTGCGGTATTTGTGATTGGCTTTTTGGCTGCGGCAGGTTTGGGGTCGATTGCTTGGTACAACTCTCGCCGTCCGACGGGCTGGGAAGATAAGGAACGTCCTGATATTGTGCCCGAAGTCGATCCGAATCCACACGTTTAAGTCAGGTGTGGACTCAGGAAATTGATTGAGGCAATTAGCAAAAACTGGGCTAAAGACTGGGCTTTGATTTGAAGTTTTTGGGTTTCTTTGCGTTTTCTTTGAGTCTTCTTTGAGGTTCTTGCTGGGGTTTTGAAAATAGGGCGATCGCCCTCGAAACCCTTCCCTCAAGACTGCTTGCAAATCTATTGGAGGACAATTCCATGTCAACGAACGAACGAGTCGAACGGGACACCTATGATCGCGGGATTATCCCCGCTGAAACTGCCGCCCGCAAAGAGCGAGAAGGCGAGAACTACAAGCAACCCCCGACTGCTGAAGGCGACATCGACACGGCTGCGGGCTATACAGTAGACAACGAGGGCCTGGTGAATAATTTCGCCGTTGAACCCGAAATGTATTACGAGGTGCCGGGTGACCTGAAGGCGAAGGAAGAGGCAGAGGAAGCCGCCCGCGCCGCCGAACTCGCCGAAATCAACGATACCGATGAAGACAGCAAGTTAACCGAAGATGGTGACAATCGCAGCAAGGGCGTTGGCGTGATCTAAATTCAGCCCAAAGGCTTGCTGAGCAAAGGTGGGAAGTGCTGCCGATGACGGGGCGCTTCCCTATTTGCTGAGTGCTGCTGGATGGAGGACAGACACGCTGGGATCGGGCGCTTCTATCCTGCCAAAGCGAGCGATCGGATAGAAGCGAAAGATGGCTCGACCGATGATGTTTTCAACGGGCAAAAAGCCCCAAACGTGGGAGTCGTTGCTGTTGTTGCGGTTGTCGCCCATGACAAAGACGTGGCCCGGCGGCACCGTTACGGCACGCATTTCATAGCCTGGTGGTTCGGCAATATAGGGTTCCGTCAGGGGTTTTCCGTCGATCCAGACTTTGCCCAAGTGAACCTGCACCGTTTGTCCGGGTTGACCAATCACCCGCTTGATGAACGCCTGATCGGTCGTGTAGCCCAACTGCTGAAGCTGGGTCGGCGGGTCGAAGACCACGATGTCGCCCTGCGCCGGAGGATGCAGCCGATAGGATACTTTTTCGACCACTAGGCGATCGCCCACTTGCAGCGTCGGCACCATCGAATCAGACGGGATATACCTCGGTTCTGCCACAAATAGCCGAATGACTAGCGCCAGAGCAAGGGCGATCGCCAAAACCAGCCCATTTTCTCGCTGGGTCTTCCAAAAGCTGGCGCTGCGCTGAGTTTCCAAGTCTGAGCGATCGCCCGCAGGCGCTTCGGATGGCTTTGGAGATGCAACCGTTGGGCTGGGTTCGATGGCGTTGGGCAGCGAGGCGTTTGATGCAGGGGGGTCACCGGGCGGAGTCGTCATGGGAAAACGCAGGCGGCTAAGAAGGGCGGTTAAAAGGCGTTCTAAAAGGCGTAAAACGATTCTGAGCGTACCTGGTCTAGTTTAGCCCCCAGCAGCACCGCCATGTCCTGAAGCTGGGCCGGGCGATCGCCCACCGCGCAAATTTCCACATCCACGCCTCGCCAGTCAAGGTGCATCTGGCTCAAGGTTTGGCGAATCTGGTCTGGACGGGTGGGTAAATAGCCAAATGTCGGCCACCGCTGCGAGAGCGATCGCCAATCGGCCTGGTAGGGCAAATAGTCTGGCGTTTCTGGATTTGCCTGCACCAGCCACACAGGTTGGTCAAAGCCCTGCTCATAGAGCCAGTCAATCTGACTTTTTAGGGGGGCAATCCCAGAGCCTTCAGCAATGTAGAGGCGCGGTCGGTCGGGAAGGTGCGCCAGCGTCATCAAGCCGTAGGGGCCGCGCAGGGCGATCGCCCCACCGATGGGTAAATCTTGTAAATAGGCGGAACTCCAGCCCACCCGCGACACGCACAATTCCACCTCTGGGCAGCGCGAGGGCGACGACGCGATGGAGTAAATCTTGGTGAACTGCTTGCCGTCTCGCTGAAATCGGGGCCAGACCGACTGCCCCGGCAAAAACCGGAAGGCTGGCTGATCCAGATGGAGGCGAATGGCCTGAATCGTTGGCGTAAGGGCGATCGACGACAGCACCGTACCGACGCAATCCATGGCCGGAAGGGGAGTCGGCGGCGGGGCGATCGCCAAACGAAGCGCAGGCCCGTGAACCTCCGCCTTCGGAGGCTGCGGCCGTTCTAAATGTTGCATCTTTACCTCGACCCGTGCATCGCGGGCATTGCAATGGGCAGCATCGGGCGGGCATTCTGACTTTGAGGCGGGTTCTGTGATGGGCCCTCAGACCCTCGTCGAACCGCTCATTCACAGCTGCGGCACAGCGCCGGATTTACACCGGACTTTCCCCACAGATACGGCCAAGCTACAGGGCGATCGCCCTTCGCATGGCAAACATCTGCTGCCTGGACTGATCCTCCAGACAACCCGAATTCGTCCCGAAATTGTAGCTCGGATCGGGTCAGGTCGTCGCAAGCTGAAAATTACGGAAAATTACGGATCGTTGCAACCCTGGCAGACCAGGGGCTGGGCTAGCGTCCCTGCCTACTTGGTCAACGGCTGCTTGCGAGTCGATCCGCTGAGTTGCCGCAGCCGCTTTGCGCCCAGCGTTGCGCCTTTGGCCCAGGGCACTTCATGCAGCAGCGTGTAGAAGCTAGGGATGATAAACAGCGTCAGCAGCGTCGCCAGCGACAGACCAGAAAACACGACAATGCCCAGCGGCCGCAGGAATTCTGACCCTTCGCCAATACCCAGCGCCAGCGGAAACATCCCCAGCACGGTGGTAATGGTGGTCATCAGGATGGGCTGGAGGCGCTGCGGTGCGGCTTGCAGCATGGCACTGCGGTGATCCAACCCTTGCTCTTCGCGGATTTGATTCGCCAGTTCTACCAAAATGATGGCGTTGTTGACCACAATGCCCACCAGCAGCACCGCGCCCACAATCACCGTCGCGCCGATCGCCGTTTGGGTCAGGAACAGGCCGAAAATGCCCCCTGCCAGCGCCAGGGGAACTGTCAGCATGATCACCAGCGGATCGACCAGCGAGTTGTATTGCACCGCCATCACCACAAACACCAGAAAGGCAGCCAGCCCCCCCAGCAGAATCAGGGATGAACGCACTTCCTGGGCGCTTTGGGCACTGGCGCTGGGCAGGCGGCTCACGCCTTCGGGCAGCGTCAATCCCGCCAAGATCGCGTCCGATTCGGCGATCGCATCGCTGAGGTTTGCGCCATCCACCAGGTTGCCTACGATTTGAACAATTTGCCGCTGGTTAATGCGCTGAATTTCTCCGGGCGCTTCGCCAGCCTCGATCCGTGCCACGTCGGCCAACCGCACAAGCTGTCTACCGCTCGTAAAGACGGGCAGTTGGGCAAGCTGGGTCGGGCGCTGGATGGCATTGTCGGCAAGCTGCACGCGGATATCCACTAGGCGATCGCCCCGCTGAAGTTGGGTCGGAACCGATCCGGTAATGGCGGTCTGAATCGTGTCACCAATGTCTTCGGTGGAAAGTCCCAACTGCGAAGCCCGCTCCCAGTCTGGGCGCACCTGGATTTCGGGCTGCGCCTGATCCGCATCAGGGCGATAGCGGGCCTGCCTGGCCTGCGAATCGAGCGCCGCCAGCACTTCGCGCCCCGCCTGCTGTAGGGCACGGGTATCGCTCCCCTGGAGCAGGATATCCACATCGGCCCCGCGCACAGGCGAGTTATTCACAATCAGCCCGCGCACCGATTCTGGACTCAGCCGCAGGCGCGTTCCCACCAAGTTCAGCCGATTCAGTTCGGCGGTCATCCGCTCAGTAAACTCAGCCACATTGGTTCCTGGCTTTAGGGTAATGGTGCTGGAGCCGCGCAGGGGATTGGCGTTGGTATTTGTGCCAAACAGCGACCCGCCTGCGGTGGAAAAGAGATACTCCACTTCGGGCTGTTGCAACAAAATTTGATCCGCTGCTGCCATCACCCGGCGATTGTCTTCCAGGGTTGTGCCGGGGGCAAACTGGGCGTTGAGCCGGGCCTGGCCCGTGTTAATGCGGGGCAGAATCTCCTGTGGCAACTGACCCGCCATCCAGAAGCTCGTGCCGCCAAACAGGGCGATCGCCAGCCCAATCACCACCAGCCGATGCCGCAGCACCCACGATAGCCCCCGCACATAGGTATGGGTCGCGTCGGCCAGTCGCGCTCGAAACGCCCGTAGCGGAGCCGAATCGCCCACCCGACTCGACCAGCGAACCGCCAGCAGCCGCGAGGTCAGCATGGGCACCACCGTCAGCGCCACGATCAGCGAAGCCGCCACCGCAAAGCTAATGGTGAGAATCAACTGGCTAAACAGCAGCGAAAAGAAACCGCCAATCAGCAAAAAGGGCAATACAGACACTAAGTTGGTGGTCGTAGACGCGACCAGCGCCGACTCTAGCTGCTGGCTGGCTAATTCCGCTTGCCGCAGGAGAAACGCCGTCGCGCTGACCCGTTTGCCTGTGCGTCCACGGGTCACATTTTCAACATCGCTGCTGGGGGCATAGTCGTTTCTACGGCTGTCATAAATCCCGTTGCCATTCCCATTCCCATTCCCATTCCCGTTGGCATCGCTATTTCCGCTTCCATTCCCGTTGCCATTGCCATGTCCATTGCTGGAACCGTGACCGTTGCCATGTCCATTGCCGTAACCGTAATCATGCCCGCCGCTGTTCGATTCATCCGGTATTTCCCCATCCTCGGTCGTGGAGTATTCAGCAGTCTCAATGCTGTTTACGGCGCGGCGACGCTTGGCGGCCTCTACGCCCTGCACGATGCTCTCCAGCATCACGATGGAGTTGTCCACCACAATGCCCACGCCCAGCGCCAGACCGCCTAGGCTAAACACGTTTAGCGTCAGCCCGAAAGTGCCCATGAGCAAAATCGCAATTAGCGTGGCCAGAGGAATGGCGAATACGATGATCAGGGTTTGGCGGAGTGAGCCTAGAAACAGAAGAACGGCGATCGCCGCCAGCAGCGCCCCAATCAGTCCCGACATGGCCACGTTGGAAATCGAGTTGCGAATAAACCGCGACTCGTCCAGCGTGGTGCGAACCGCCATGCCCGTTGGGAAGAGTCCCGCTTGCTCCAGTTCTGCTAGCCGCTGCTTTACGCCTTCTACCACCGACACCGTATTGGCATCGGGCTGCTTTTGAATGCTGACCTTGACCGCTGGATCACCGTTCAGCGTCACAAAAATCCGCTGTTCCTCAGTGCCATCCACCACCTGCGCCACATCTCGCAGGTAGACGCGCCGCGCTTCCGGAAAACTGCTGGTCGATGCCTCGCCGCCAGACGCGCTGCTGACCCCGTTTACAGGCAGCGACAGGTTCCGCAGTTCCTCTGCCGACTGGAACCGTCCGACGGTGCGGATCAGCACTTCCGCTTCCCCGCCTCGCAAGCGGCCACCCGATATGTCCTGATTGCGCCCCCGCAGCGCGTTGAGCAGATCGGTCAAGCCCACGCCTAGCGCTTGCAGACGATTGATGTCTACATTGACCTGCACCTCTTCGCGCACGCCGCCCAACACATCCACACTGGCCACCCCCGGCACCACCGACAGTTCCCGCGCCAGTTCTTCGTCGGCAAACACGCGCAGATCAACCGACTGGAGCGAATCGGATGTCAGCGCAAACTCATACACCGGAAGCTGGGACGGGTCAAACTTAAAAATTCGCGGCTCTTGAATCGTGTTGGGCAATCGGCTGCGGGCGCGGTTGAAGGAAGCCGTTGCGTCGTTTAAGGCGCGATCGATATTGCCCCCAGGACGAAAGTAGAGGTCTACGCTGACCTGTCCCTCCCGCGTCTGAGAATAGATCTGCTGCACACCATCGGTCGCCGAAAATGCCTGCTCCAGCGGCCGCGTAATCTCGTCTACCGCCACCTCTGGCGCAACCCCCGGCGCATCCACCCGCACCCCAATGCGCGGATAGGTAATCGACGGTAGCAAATCCACCGGCAGCCGCACCAGGAAGAAAACTCCCAAGACGATAGCCGTCAGGGTAAGCATGAGCGTGCCGATGTGGCGGCGGATGGAGAGGGTGCTGAGGGAGGTCATGGGTGAGGAGGGGGAGAGAGGGACGGGGTCGCAGGGGGAGGGGGGCTTGGTTGATTTTGGATTTTGGATTGCCAGTTGAGTAGCTTCCCAGTGGCTTTTCAGTGGCTTCTCGGTGGCTTTTCAGTGGCTTTTCAGTGGCTTCGGGGCTTCTATCTTGACGCGACCTCGGCCCGTCTAGCGTTCTGAGAGGATGCTTAACCGCACGGGCTGTCCGTCTTCTAGGGGGCGGCTGCTGCGGAGGACAAAGGATTCACCGGGCTGGAGGCCGGAGAGGATTTCGATGCGACCGTTAGCGCGATCGCCCACCTGCACGGGGCGAGCGACGGCTCTGGCTTCTGCACCATCGCCTTCCACCACAAACAGCACCGAGTCGTTGCCCTCGCCGCCTGCTTCCAGCGCCTCTTCGGGAATCACCACGCGGCCGGCTTGCCCCGCCTGAAATTGCACTCGTGCCAGCAGTCCGCTCCCCAGTCGGCGGCTGCCGGAGTTGGGAATCACCACCTCCACGGGCACCAGACGAGAGGCAGGGTCGGCGGCGGGAGAAATGCGGCTGACGCGGCCTGCAAAGGGTTCATCGGGAAAGGCATCCAGTCGGACTTCAACAGCCTGGCCGACCCGGAGTTGCCCCAGGTCAAGCTCCGATACTTGCACGGCCACCTTTAGGGCGCTGAAGTCGCCGACCCTCAGCACTTCGTTGCCCGGTTGCACCAGGTTGCCCGGCTCCGTTAGCCGCTCCAAGACAATGCCCGTGAGGGGCGCGGTCAGCAGGCTGAAGGTCTGGCGTTCGCGGGTTTCGGCGACGGTGGCCTGCTGCGCCTGGACGCGGCGCTGGGCTGCCACGACTGCCTGCTCGCGGGTGCGGATGCGCTCTTGGGCAGAGCGAAACACCTGTTCCGCCGAAAGAGCAGCGGTTTTTGCCTGGTCTGCCTGCTGCTGGGAAACGGCTCCCTCAGCGGCGAGCTTTTGCAGGCGATCGCTGTCCATCCGGGCCTGCTGAAGCTCGACTTCGGACTGGGCCGCCTGGGCGCGGGCATCGCTCACTTCTGCCTGAGCCTGGGCCACCTGCGATTCCAGGGCGGCCAGTTCTGCCCGATTTTGGCTGACGGCGGCAGACAGCAGCCGACTATCCAGCCGTCCCACTACTTCGCCCTCTCGCACCGAGTCGCCCACATCTACGCCCAACTCCAGGAGCCGCCCCTCTGCCTGCGATCGCAGCGATGCCTGCCGCACGGGTTGCGTCGTGCCGGTGTAGGTAGGCGCTTCCTGCAAGGCCCCAGAGCGGGCGATCGCCGTTTCCACCGAAGCCGGGCCGCCTTGCCCTGGGCCACCCGGCCCGCCGCCCGGTCGCCCGCCGCCGGGGCCGCCTGCCTGCCCTGGCTGGGCCTGCTGCGCCTGCGCCGTTTCCGAGGGAATGCGGCATCCGGCGATCGCCACTAGCCCCACCAGAGAACAGGCGAGAAACAGGGCAAGGTTTGAACCGCGAGGCGGACGACCGCCCTCCACAGGCTGACAATTCCAGAGAGACGAGAGAGAGCGCAGCATAAATATCAAGTTTGGGGACAATCAAGCTTGAGGACAGGACTTGAGGCAAAGTAGCTGGAGGCCGACAGCGAATCTGAATCTTCTAGAGACTTGAAAGACTTGAAAGGCTTGAGGGAGGCGCTTTGCCAAACAGGGGCGGCCAGGCGCGAAACCTTGGCGCAGAATTCCGGCTGGAGACTGCTACGGAAGTCAGCGACGAGTCAGGGTTGGCGGAAGACCAGCGCGGGGCGCGAATGGGGCGCGAATGGGGCGTGAAGTTGGCGAATCACGGGCGGCTTGCAGAAAAAGCCTGAGCCGTGCAAACCCGGCGCATCAAGAGGGCATGGGGTGCGGGCGATCGCCTTCCGGCAATCGTTACGCTTTGTAAACCTGGCCCTTACCATAGTATTAACTGCCTCATCACACCTGGGCAATCTACCTCTAGAGATATAGGAAGACCCGGAAACCCAGTCTGGGCGTGACTATTTTCCTATTGACCCGGAGCTTGCCCCAAACTCGCAGGTCTGTGGAACGAGGGCTTGGGCAGCGCGTTGCAGCGGCAACAGCAGGCACAGCGGCAGGTTGAAGCGGTTGAGGGCATAGGGCTGGTCGGCAGCCTCGCCGGGGCCGTGATAGTCGCTGCCGCCCGTTTTCAGCAGCGAATGGCGATCGCACAGGGCTGCCAGTCGCTCAATTTGACCAGGCGTATGGGACGGGTGATACACCTCCAGACCCATGAGTCCTGCATCCAGCAGCGCCGTCAGCGTCTCTTCTAGCGGCCCCCCACGAAACAGATAAGGATGCGCCCACACGGGCACTGCGCCGCACTCGCGCAGCAGACGCACGCCGTCCGTCGCCAAAAACTTTTCGTATTGCACATAGGCAGGGCCGTCGTCCCCCAGAAACCGCTCAAAGGCTTCGTGTGCTGTTTGTACATAGCCTGCATCCACCAGCGCTTTGGCGATGTGGGGCCGACCGGGAGCCATGCCCACACCCAGCTTCGGCATTTCAACCGAACAGCCCAAGGCCGCTAGCTTGTCGAGGATTTGCTGGGCGCGGCGTTTGCGGCCGGCGATGTGGTCTTGCAGCACGGGCGCAAGCTGGGCAGGGTTGGGATAAAAGCCCAGCAGGTGCAAAGAGCGATCGCCCCAAACGGTACTCAGTTCTACGCCAGGGACGATTTCGAGAGAATGGTCTAAAGCATGGTCTAAAGCCCACTGGCGGGCAGCGGCGATCGCCTCCTGCCAGCCCGCCAGCGTGTCGTGGTCGGTAATTGCCAGCGCCCGCACGCCCGCTGTCACGGCTGCCTGCACCAGTTCCGCTGGGGTCAGCGTTCCGTCGGAATAGGTGGTGTGGCAGTGCAGTTCCAGCATGGCGATTGGGCAGAAGGACTCCCGTGGCTTAGCTCAGCACCCAGTTCACCAGCGTCCGCACTGCGAAGCCTGTGCCGCCCGCATTGTTATAGCCACTGTCTTTGTCGATCCACACGGGGCCGGCCACGTCCAGATGCGCCCAGGGCGTATCTTTCACAAACTGCTTCAGGAAGAGCGCCGCCGTGATCGCGCCGCCTGCGCGTGGGCCCGTGTTTTTCATGTCGGCCACCACCGACTTCATGCCGTCGAAGTATTTTTCCTCCAGCGGCATCCGCCAGAACTTTTCGCCTGCGGGTTCTGCCGCCGCCAGGATGGATGCCGCCAGTTCGTCACTAGGACTCCACAGGCCGGCCATGTCTTCGCCCAGCGCCACAATACACGCGCCTGTCAGCGTCGCCAGATCGACGATCGCATCCACGCCCAGCTTTTCGGCAAACACCAGCGCATCCGCCAGCGTCAGCCGTCCTTCGGCATCGGTGTTGTTGATTTCAATCGTCTTGCCATTGGAGGCGGTGAGGATATCGCCGGGGTGCATCGCGTGGCCGCTGATCATGTTTTCTGTCACCGCGCTGATAAAGTGGACTTCCACATCCGGCTGAATCTGGGCGATTGCCTTGGCCGCGCCAAAGGTAGCCGCCGCGCCACCCATATCGGTCTTCATCATTTCGATGCCGCTGCCTGCGCCCTTGATGTTTAGCCCGCCGCTGTCAAAGGTGAGTCCTTTGCCAACGATGGCCAGCTTCTTGCGGGGCGTGCCTGCGGGCCGGTAGGTCATGTGGATAAACTTGGGCGGCAGATCAGACGCTTTGGCCACGCCCAAAAACGCGCCCATGCCCAGTTTTTCGCATTCGGCCTGCTCCAGAATTTCGATCTCCAGCCCATATTCGCGGGCGATCGCCTCTGCCGTTTCCGCCATCGTAATCGGCGTGACGATATTGGCCGGAGCGCTCACCAGTTCCCGCGCCAGGATTACGCCCAGTGAAATCTGGCGGGCCCGGGTCAGCGCAGCGTCCTGCCCTTCTAGCCCCAGCAGGTCTACTCGCTCTAGCGGGGGCGCTTTTTTGTCATCCTCGCCCGATTTGAAGCGGCTATCCTGATGCAGGGTGAGTTCAATTCCTTCGGCGATCGCCTGTGCCGTTGCGCGGGCATCCTGATTCCACAGCGGCAGACTCAGGCCCAGCGTCTTTGCCTTTTCGCGCTTGGCTAGCCGCGCTACCGCCGCCGCCGCCCGCCGCAGCCCGTCCAGCGTCAGAGTCTCGGCCTTGCCCAGCCCCACCACGCCAACTTTTCGCACCGGACTGTTTGACCCGACGCGGGCTGCCGCGCTGCTCTCTGGCTTGCCCTTAAACTCGACCTCGGCAATGAGTTCTTGCAGCGTACCCGCCAGTTTTTCGTCCAGCGCTGCCAGGTCGCCGCCCAGGTCTATGCCGTCTTCAAACAGACCCACCACCAGCAGATCGCCTGACCATTCCAGCAGTGACGTATTAATCCCTCGCAGCTCCATCGTGTCCTACTTTTCTAGTTGTTCTAGAGTGTTCTAAGATTTCTCTCCAGTATTGCGTAATTTGCAGACGGTGGCTCAGGGAATTGGGATGTGAGGTCACAGAGTCATGCAGGAACCGCAACCCGCCCCGCATCGCAACACGTCATCAGCCCCCCACTCTCACGGTTGCCAAAATCGTCTGGGCGACCTGCTTGCTGTTCCAATAGCTGCCGTGGGCGCTGCCGCCGTTTGCCAGGGAGAGGAAGGTGCTTTTGAAAGGACTGGCGACCCACTCCATTGGGCCGCCGCCGCTGGTTAGCACATCTTGAATGTTCAAGTAGTCTGCTTTTGCCCCCTGGGGTGCGAGCAGTTGCGGGATCACGGTAGCCAGCGGATAGGCAATCGGGTCGCCAGGGTGGGCGTAGTTTTTCCAGGGGAGGGGACGCTGGCGCTGCTGATAGAGCGCAGCCAGAAACTTCTCCAGTCCTAGCGTGATGTCGTGGGTAAATACGGTTCGCGTTTCCTGAATCGTGAGCGTTGCAGGGGCCATCTCCTCGCGCTTGAGGTTGATCAGGTTGGCCAGGGCAATGGGGGAACCCATCGTGTGGATGCTGGCGATGGGAATGCCGTCGGCCAGGTTGGGTTCTACGCCAAAGAGCGCACTGCGAATGGTTTGTACGTCTTGGTAGCCAGGGATTTTGGGGTCATCCCAGCGGCCGGCGAAGAGAATGTCGAACAGGATGACCGTGCCCCAACTGTGGGTGACGAGGTGGAGGCGATCGCCCGTCTGTCGATTGGCCAGAAATTGCAGCGATTGGGCCAGCAGCAGCTTGGCCACTTCTGAGCCGATGTAGCGGCTGATGTAGAGGGCCGCGTCGCCCATGAAGGGAATAATCCGCGTTTCGCGGAAGTCTCGGAACCAGAATTTCGACCAGTCGGGCGATCGCGCAAACAGGTCTTTTAGCTCGGCCTCCGCCTGCTTCATCAGGCTATACCATTGCAACTCCTGCATTTTGAGCGTGAGGGGACTGGCAGCCGCCTGGTTGAGCCGGGTGATCTGGTGAATCAGGGGTTCCGCGTAGTTGGCGCTGTCTGCATCGGCCCGCTGGGGGCGAACGTTCACGCCATGCACAAACAGCAGATAGTCGGTGGCCATGGGGCAAGCCTCCCGCCCAAGAACGCTCCCAACCTAGCACAGCCGCTTTGCAGCGTTGCTGAATATTGCAAAGGATTCACAGAGCTTGCAGCGCAGGTCGAAAGTTGGGATTAGTCGATTTTAGACTTTGAATTTTAGATTTTGGATTTGCGATTTTGGGGTGCGAATCTAGCGTCTGCGGGGCTTCCAGACATTGTTGCCTAGTTTCGCTCAGAAGCATGAATCTCAGGCTTGGGCGGGGAGCGTTGCTATAAACTGCTGAATCTGGGCCCAGACGCGCTCGATCAGTTCTGGATCTTCGGTGTCGAACCAGTGGATGGACGGATCAGCGCGAAACCAGGTGCGCTGGCGTTTGGCAAACTGGCGCGTGTGCAGGGCGGTGAGGGCGATCGCCTCCGCCAGCGACACCTCACCCGCCAAATATTGCCGCATTTCCCGATAGCCCAGCGTATCCAGCAGCGGCAACTCCGCGCCGTATTTCGCCACTAGACCCGCCACTTCGTCTACAAAGCCCTGGTTCACCATCTGCACGGTACGTTTTTGGATGCGCTGCATCAGCGGGTCGGGATCGCCCTTGGCTGCGGGAGCCAGACAGTCCAGCCCGATTTGTAAAATGGGGTAGGCGGGCGGCTGTTCGCCCTGCTGCGCCGACATGGGGCGACCCGTGACATAAAACACTTCGAGCGATCGCAGCGTCCGTACCTGATCATGGGGGTGAATCTTATGGGCAGATGCTGGGTCTACCTGCTTCAGCAGGTCGTAGCAGAAGGGCTGCCCCAGATCGGTTAACTGCGATCGCAAATCTGGCTGGGGAGCCACCTGGGGAATGCGGAGTCCCCGTGTGATGGCGCGGATGTAGAGGCCCGTGCCGCCCACCAGGAAGGGGGTTGAGGCGGTGGGGGCAGGTTCTCCAGCGCTCTGAATCTCTGACACGCTGATGGTTTCTTGCCCGCGATGGCAGGCTTCAATCAACTCGGTGGCTTGCTGCTGATACTCGGCGACCGTGAGCGTTTGCGTGGGGTCACAAATATCTAATAAATAGTGCGGAACTTGCTGCTGTTCTTGAGAAGAAGGTTTTGCAGTGCCGATATCAAATTCGCGATACACTTGGCGGGAGTCGGCGTTGAGAATCGCGCCGTTGAGCCGAGGCGCTAGATTTAGTGCCAGACCCGACTTTCCGGTGGCTGTGGGCCCACAGATTACGATTAAAATGGGGAAAGATGGGTTTAGTACAGGAGTATTATAATGCAAGGTGGGAAGTTGGCAATGCAGCAGGCTGGAAATGAATGATGGTGAACCTTCTGGCTAGATTTGGAGAGTGATTTCGATGGTGTAATGGCGACTAGGGCGATCGCCCCTCAGCCATCTCAGCCACAGGGGTCTGAAGCACTGTTCAATTCAGACAAATCGCAGACAACACTAAGAACACCCAAAGAAGCCTCGAAGAAGCCTCAAAAAGGAAATCTGGATTGCCAAGTCAAATCTTGCTCCTGTCGCCCCTAGAAGCGCATCTAAGCCTTTTGTGCTATAATTTTGGATAGATTTGGTGTTTCCGTATCTGGTTGAGCTTTTAAGTCAATTTATTGGGCGATCGCCACAGACAGGCAATCCCTATTTTAGTCCAGCGCGTCTTAGACTCGTTCACCAAAAGCAGCACACCCACCCAATCCACAGATCATCAGTAAACCATTAGGCAGCCATCAGGAAACCATCAGGAAGCCCGCTCGGTTTAGTCCGCACCTACTCAATCTATAAATTCTCTCTAGAAATTCTTTCTAGGTTTCTCTATTAAGTTAACGTTTGGAGCGCTTCATCCATGACGACCAACTACGATGCCGAACAAATTCAAGTCCTGGAGGGCTTGGAAGCCGTTCGCAAGCGTCCGGGGATGTATATTGGCAGCACAGGGCCGCGAGGGCTGCATCACCTGGTCTACGAGGTGGTTGACAACTCGGTAGACGAAGCGCTAGCTGGCTATTGCAAACATATCCAGGTCACCCTCAACGCAGATGGATCAGTCACGGTAACTGACGACGGTCGGGGCATTCCTACAGGCATTCACCCGCGCACGGGCAAATCGGCCCTGGAGACGGTGCTGACGATTCTGCACGCGGGCGGCAAGTTTGGTCAGGGCGGCTATAAAGTGTCGGGTGGTCTGCACGGCGTGGGCATTTCGGTGGTCAATGCGCTGTCGGAATGGGTGGAGGTCACGGTCTGGCGCGACAAGAAAGTGCATAAGATGCGCTTTGAGCGGGGTCTCACCAAAGGCGAGATGGACATTCAGCCCTATAAAGAGAACCGCACGGGCACGTCTGTCACCTTTATGCCCGATATTGCAATCTTTACCACGGGCATCGAGTTTGACTACAACACGCTGGCAGGTCGTCTGCGGGAGCTGGCGTATCTGAATGCGGGCGTAGAAATTACCTTCACCGACAATCGCCTAGAATTGCTGAAAAGCGACGAGCCGCGAGTCGAAACCTACCACTATGCGGGCGGTATTCGGGAATACGTGGAGTATATGAACCACGAAAAGCAGCCGCTCCACGAAGAGATTATCTACGTGCAGGGTGAGCGCAACAACGTAGAAGTGGAGGTGGCGCTGCAATGGTGCGTGGATGCGTATTCCGATAACCTGCTAGGCTTTGCTAACAATATCCGCACGGTAGACGGCGGGACACACCTAGAGGGGCTAAAGGCAGTGCTAACACGGACGATGAATGCGATCGCCCGCAAGCGCAACAAGCTGAAAGAATCCGACTCTAATCTGGCGGGTGAAAATGTCCGCGAGGGCTTGACGGCCGTGATCTCCGTCAAAGTGCCTGACCCTGAGTTTGAAGGACAGACAAAAACCAAGCTGGGCAATACCGAAGTGCGCGGCATTGTGGATACGCTGGTGGGCGAGGCCCTGAGCGAATACCTCGACTTTCGCCCCAACGTAGCCGACGCGATTCTCGAAAAAGCAATCCAGGCCTTCAACGCGGCAGAGGCAGCGCGGCGGGCACGGGAACTAGTGCGCCGCAAGTCGGTGCTGGAATCTTCTACCTTGCCGGGTAAGTTAGCAGACTGTAGCTCTCGCGACCCGGGCGAGTCAGAAATTTTCATTGTGGAAGGCGACTCGGCGGGCGGCTCAGCCAAGCAAGGGCGCGATCGCCGCTTTCAGGCCATCCTGCCGCTGCGGGGCAAGATCCTCAACATTGAAAAAACAGACGATGCCAAGATTTACAAAAACACGGAGATTCAGGCGCTGATCACGGCGCTGGGTCTAGGCATCAAGGGCGAAGAGTTTGACGCATCGCAACTGCGCTATCACCGCATCATCATCATGACGGACGCAGATGTGGACGGCGCACACATCCGCACCCTGCTGCTCACGTTTTTCTATCGCTATCAGCGGTCGATGGTGGATCAGGGCTATGTCTACATCGCCTGCCCGCCGCTCTACAAGATCGAGCGCGGCCGCAACCACTACTACTGCTACAGCGATCGCGAACGGGATCAGCTCATCGCCAGCTTCCCCGAAAACGCCAAAGTGGAAACTCAGCGCTTCAAAGGTCTGGGCGAAATGATGCCGCAGCAGCTTTGGGACACCACCATGAACCCCGACAGCCGGACGCTCAAGCGCGTAGAAATTGAAGATGCTGCCGAAGCCGACCGCATCTTTACCGTGCTAATGGGCGATCGCGTGGCCCCTCGTCGCGAGTTCATTGAAACCTACGGCCCGAAGCTCAACCTGACCGACCTGGATATTTAGGTTTTTTGGATACTTAAGGTTTTTTGGATACTTAGGGTTTTGGCTTGCAGCTTATCTTTGGTGCTGTAGGGGCGACTCAGCACAGAGGTGGTCATTAGCTAATTCCTTGTAAACGGTTCTCACTCCGTCTTGCCATGCTGTGGATGCTGTCGTTTCGTCAAAATCTGAATAGCCTTCCCCAGCCAAGCTAGTTTTCACTCCGTCTTGCCATGCTGTGGATGCTGTCAGAAGTGGAGAAACGTCGCAATGGCTGGTGTTTGAGAAGGCTGGTTTTAGACTGGATGCTTCCTCTTATCAGCGGTCTGGCGCTTTGTCAGGGCTATCGGGCCGCAGGCGAAACTGCGCCAATTCTGATGATTACTGTATTATTGTCGGCTATACGACGGCTGATGAAGTGTTTGGTCTAGGTGCAGCAGCCAATCCATAGCAAGAACCAAAACCAGCAAGCACTAAAACCAATTCAAGCACTAAAACCAGTATGGGCGGTACTGGACTCGAACCAGTGACATCCTGCTTGTAAGGCAGGCGCTCTACCAACTGAGCTAACCGCCCGACGAAAGCATTGCAACCTAGCATTGCTTCATCGACCCCAAGAGTTGATTATAGCAGAATTCGCAACACCTGCTAGGATTCATAACAGTATTTCTGTTCTGCAATTCTGGCAAGCGCCATGCCGTCGGGCCGTACACACGATCGCATTACCCTCTGGACCCTGCCTGTGGTGGGCGGGCTGGCGCTGGGGCTGACGCGCAGCAGCAGCCTGACGCTGATTTTGTGTGCGGGTTTTTTGGCAGGCGGGCTGCTGTTTGGGCCCGATTTGGATATTCACTCGGTACAGTTCAAGCGGTGGGGCTGGTTTCGGTGGATTTGGATTCCCTACCGGGGCAGCCTAAAGCATCGCTCGCCCCTCTCGCACGCGCCCATCACTGGAACCGTAGTGCGGATTCTGTATCTACTGGCATGGGTAGGAGCGGCCAGCTTTTTCGGACTAGCGCTGCTGAATCAAATCTGGCAGCTTGGCTGGACGTGGGGCGACATTGGTGGCGTGATGGGGCGATCGCTCCAAACACACGCCTGGGCCTGGCTGACGTTTTGCGGCGGGCTGGAGTTGGGAGCGCTGAGCCACTACGCCGCCGACTATTTCGTGTCCAGCAGCAAGCGGTTCAAGACGCAGGGCTGGCGGGCGTTTTTGCCCAAGACACCGAAATCTAAGAAATCGAAACAACGTACGACTCGTTCCCGAAAACGGCGATCCTGAGGTTATGGCTTTGTCCAGCTTATGGCTTTGTCAGCTTATGGCTTTGCCAGCTTATGGCTTTGCCCGGAGCAGCTTGCGATAAGCCGCCACATGTAGGTGAGCAGAGCGCTCCCAGGTATAGTGCTGGAGAATGGGCTGACTGGCCTGGACGAGGCGCTGAGCAACGGCGGGTTGGCTGAGTTCTAGCATCCCCTGGGCGATCGCCCCCACATCCTCTGGGTCAACCAGCACCGCCTGTCCGGTGGTGAGAAATTCGGTAAAGGGCGGACGGTTTGCCGTGAGGACGGGCAGCCCAGCGGCGATCGCCTCCAGCACGACTAAACCCCAACCTTCTTTGGTGGAAGGAAACACAAACGCATTGGCGCTGCGGTAGAGGGCGGGTAGGTCTGCATCTGAAACCACACCGGGCAAGACGAGCGATCGCCCAATTTCGATTTCCAACGCCTGCACCCGCGCAAAGAACTCATCTCGATAGGACTGATAGTCAAACAGTGTCGCACCGCCCGCAATCACGAGTTGCGCTTGGGGCTGATCAGATAAAACCTGAGCAAAGGCCTTGAGTAAGAGAATAGAATTCTTGCGGGGTTCGATGCCGCCGACGGTTAGGTAGATGGGGGAGCCGTATAGCCCAAAGGTTTGCTGGATCTGAGCTTGGCGAACCGTGGAAACGGGAGAAAAGCGATCGCCCTTCACGCCATTGATCACGCGATCGGGACGGATCTGATACTGTTGCTGAACCGCTTGCTGCCAATGCTGGCTGACGCAGAGACACAGATCAGGACGGTCAATGGAGCGATCCTGACATTCCCGCAGGTATGGACTGTTGTATGCCTCGACATGGTGAACAGTTCGCACGACGGAGGGAATCTTGCTCTGATCTCGCAGGAGAATGAGCGCATTTGCAGTGATGCAGTCCTGGGCGTGATAGATGTCATACGAACCATCCTGAAGAGGGTCATTGTCCAAAAAAATCACAACTTCTTGAATGCGCTGGCGAATTAAGTAATCCACGCCTCCTTGCACAGGCAGAGCAGGAATCAGATGATATGAACAGGATAGATCTCGACCAAACCCTTGACCCTCTTTATCCAGCGCGTAGACACAGACGATATGCCCCTGCTGATGCAGCGCCTCTGCCAGTTCCAGCGTGTGGATAACGCTGCCTCTGGGGCGAGTGGAATAGGTGAACAGGGCAATTCGCAGGGGGCGATCGGGGTGAATCATGGAGGCGAGAATCCGGTGAGGGGCTGCTGGGCAAAATCCCAGAAAGTAACGGATTCTCCCTGAGAACGCAGAACGAGTTGCGTCATGGGCTGAATTTCGCCAATGATTTGACACGCTAGATGGCGATCGCCAAACTGCCGCTGCACGGTTTCGACTTGCTCCGGCCGCACGCTGAGTAAGAATCCGTAGCTAGGAAAGCACGTCAGCCACCAGTCCAGCGCAATGTTACGCGGCGGCACAATGGCATCCAGGTCGATTGCCGCGCCGCAGCCGGAGGTTTCCAGCAGCATTAGCGCAGTGCCGATCACGCCGCCGTTGCTGATGTCTTTGGCCGTGTCGCAGAGGCCCGCTTCGGCAAGCTGGGGCAGCAGTTCCAGATCGGCGCGGAGGCGGGCGGGGTCGGCATCGGTGCTGGCGTTCCAGAAGGGATGGCGGGGATGGGCTTTGCCGCGCTGATCCACGACCATCAAGAGGCGATCGCCCGGTGTTGCCGAAAAGCTGGTTAGCAGGGCGTGCGATCGCCCCAAAATCGCCACGCCTAGCGCGTTGTAAACACTGTGGCAGTTGGTGTGCCCGCCGACGATGGGAACCTGATACGCGGCGGCGGCCGCCTTCATGCCGTCGATCAGCGGCTGGCTGCGCTCGGCAGACTGGCTCCAGAGCATGTCCACCACGGCGATCGGGCGGCCGCCCATTGAGTACACATCGCTGACGTTTACCATAACCGCAGACCAGCCCGCAAACCAGGGGTCGTTTTCCACGAAAAACGGCATCATGCCCTCTGCCGCGAGCAGCAGATAGCCGTCGCCATCGGGAATGGCGGCGCAGTCGTCACCCAGGAGAATATGGGGCGCATCCAGACGAAACGAATGGGCGATCGCCTGGATGTCTTGCTTGTGCAAAATGCCCAGGGATTCTCTCAGCTTTTTCACTCGCGTTTGAAACTGTCCTGTTGGGAACTGTCCTGCCTCGCTCACGCGCCTAGCTCGCCCGCTCGTACTGCACCGTGCTGTAGAGATTGTAGGGCATTGCAGGCCGCACCTCGGTTCCGGCCGGGTAATGGTGCAAATCAGCCTCCATGAGATGATGGGGGCGATCGCACAGGGTCAGTTCCTCCAGGGTTTTCCAGTGCAACCGCTGAAAGAAGCGCACGTTTTGCAGTTGCACCGTCGCCAAAAACCGTTGGCAGCCCCAAGTGTTGGCGGTGGTGACAGCTTTGTAAATCAGCCCTTTGCCAATCTGCCAGCCGCGCCGATAGTCGGGATGTGTGCCCAGTCGTCCGCCATACCACAGCCCCGGTTCGGGTTCGTAGATGCGGACAATGCCGACGACCTGATCCGTTTCATTTTCAATCGCAATGATGGGATAGGCGATATTGTCAATACTATCTACGTCGCTATCTTGAAACAAGCCCTGCTCTGTGCAAAAGATCATGCGGCGCAGGTTGAAATATTCGTTCACTTCCTGGGGCGATCGCGCCAGTTCAAAGTGATATCGCTTACCGTCCATACTGCGTTCCTGGAGATGTGATTTTGGGTTTTGGATTTTGGGTTTTGGGTTTTGGATGTTGGGCGTCGTTTGATGTGTGAGTGCTGTTTACTCGAAGGGGGTTACTCGACGGTGAACAGGTGGTTACTCGAAGGTGGACAGTGCTGAGCAAGCGCCACACTTTCCACATCCGGCCTTCATGTCGCGGGAGGACAATCCGGCTTGCCGCAGCAGTGCGCCGACCTGCTGATAGACTGCCATCATGAATTCGCTGCTCGGTGCAGGATGTTGGGCCAGCGGCGTTCCGGTAATCGGCACAAACGGCACAACGAACGGATATACGCCAAGCTGAATAAGGCGATCGCACCCCTGCACCAACGCTTCTACGGTGTCGCCCAGTCCTGCCAGCAGATAGGTGCTGACCTGCCCTCGACCAAACACCTGAATCGCTGCTTCAAACGCCCGGAAGTAATAGTCCACGGGCACGTCTGCTTTTCCGGGCATAATGCGGGCGCGAACCTCCGGCGTAATCGCCTCCAGGTGCATTCCCAGGCTGTCTACGCCCGCTGCGTGCAGCTTGGCAAACCAGGCAAAGTCGTCTGGCGGTTCGCACTGGGCTTGAATCGGCAAATCCACCCGCTGCTTTACCGCCCGCGCACACTCTGCCAGGTACGCCGCGCCGCGATCGCCCGTGTTGGGGGTTCCCGTTGTCATCACCATGTGCTTTACGCTATCCAACTGCACGGCCGCTTCGGCCACTTCAGCAAGCTGGGCGGGCGTTTTGCGGGCGATGGTGCGGCCAGCCTCTAGCGACTTTTCAATGGCGCAAAACTGGCAAACGGTGGAGTCGTCTCGATAGCGGCGACAGGTTTGCAGCACCGTCGTCGCCAACACGTCGTGACTGTGCAGCAAGGCAATTTTCCAGTAGGGAATGCCGTCGGCGGTGGATAGCCCATAAAACTTGGGCTGTTGGGGAAAATGCAGCGGGGCGATCGCCTCGCCATCCACGCGCAGCAGGGGCAAGTCGGCGGGGTCGTCCAGAGACACAGAGAAGGGCGATCGCGCCGCCGTGTCCGTAAACACAGGCACCATTACGGTCGTGCCGTCCACCGTCACCGCCTTGTGATCCGACGGGCCCGCGCCGCCCCTGCGCCCCGATGCCCCCACGCGGTCTTCAACCAGCTTCAGACCCTGAGACTGAAGCGCCGTAATCAACTGCTGTTTGTTCATGAATCCTATGGTTCGTCGTGAAAGAGCCAGCCTCAGCAGACAGCAGATCGGG
This sequence comes from Thermoleptolyngbya sichuanensis A183, assembly GCF_013177315.1. Classification (NCBI taxonomy): domain Bacteria; kingdom Bacillati; phylum Cyanobacteriota; class Cyanophyceae; order Oculatellales; family Oculatellaceae; genus Thermoleptolyngbya; species Thermoleptolyngbya sichuanensis. The sequence continues at coordinate 1,766,146 of NZ_CP053661.1, forward strand.
CAGCGCCGATGCCGCGCCGTGATTATCCTGCATGACTGACCAGGCGCTGGCGTTGAGATGGAGCCGCAACAGGTCGGGGCGAGCATAATGGCCCACCGAGTCCATCATTCGCTTGCGCTTGGTGATGAGGGAGAAGTCTAAATCGGCGATCGCCATTCCTTCGCCTTCGGTAATTGGCGGGCACAGCGGTACACCTTCGGGACTGATAATTGCCGTGTAGCAGCCGCCCATCAGCACCTTTTGCAGCTTTTCGTCGGGCGTGATTTGGGCGATTTGCTCCGGCGACAGCCAGCCCGTTGCGTTCACCACAAAGCAGCCCGCCTCCAGCGCATGGTGGCGAATCGTGACCTCCATCTGCTCAGCAAAGAGCTGCCCCACCATCGAGCCGGGAAACTGGGCACAGTGGATCTGCTCGTGCTGCGCCATCAGAGCATACCGCGCCAGGGGATTGTAATGCTCCCAGCAGGCCAGCGCCCCTAGGCGACCCACTGCCGTCTCTAGCACGGTCAGCCCTGCGCCGTCGCCCTGCCCCCACACCATCCGCTCGTGATAGGTCGGCGTAATCTTGCGCCGCTTCAGCAGCAAGGTTCCGTCTGCATCAAACACCAACTGTGTGTTGTACAGCGAACCGCCGTCGCGCTCGTTGACCCCCAGCACCACCACGATGCCGTAGGAGCGGGCAGCCCGACTAACGGCATCCGTGACTGGGCCGGGCACGAGGACTGCCTCTTCGTATAGCCGCATGTGTTCCTTGCCCATCAGTACGGGCGGCTGCACAAAGGAAAAGTAGGGGTAATACGGAACGAAGGTTTCAGGAAAAACAACCAGTTGGGCCCCCGCCTGAGCGGCCTGGGCGATCGCCTGCAACACCTTCTCGGTTGTGCCTTCCCGACTGAATAAAACCGGACTGATTTGAACCGCTGCCGCTCGAACCGTGCGGGAATATTCCATCACTGTTCACCTCGTTTAATTGCTGCAAGAAGGCAGGAGCGCTGCACAATACTCAATCAGCGCTACGGAACGTCCCACATGGAAACCCGGCGCACCTAGGCAATGCTCTGCGCCGCTTCTGAAACCGATCGGCAAACCCTGCTGCGGACGGCGTGGGTGCAAACTCAAACTCCAGGCAGGGACTCCAGGCAAGGAATCGCCCGCAAAAAACTAGGAGCATCCGGGCGATCGCCCCCCTCACCCATCCACAGCCGAAAGCTGCCGGAAGATGAAACGCCGCCTTGAGGGCGATCGCCCCAAAGCAGCCATTCTGGTTCCCGCTTGCCCCCCTTTGAGAAGAGGGAACCAGAAAGCTTGAAGAAGTCTGCGGAAGCTTAGAGGTCAGGCGTTAGACAGCGGGCGACCTTAAGTTACCCAATCCGACCCGGCCCCTTAACCTCTGATGCTGAATCCTCCCGAAACCTAGAGCGTCCAGGTGTCCAGAATAAACGCGCCGTCCTTGCGGTGCAGCAAGATCAAGTCCAGCACGTCGAGCGGGCTGATGGGGCGAATGCCGGGAATCAGCGACGGCTCGCCGTGTCCGTAGAGCGCCTGGAGGGCAAAGCGGCAGGCGTAGACTTTACCGCCTTCGGCCATAAACTTGCTGAGCTGGTTGTTGAAATTTTGATGACCAGGAAACGCTTCATCGCCAATCTTGGGAAAGCCGCGCTGTATGCCCAGCGTTACGCCCGGCCCATAGAGCAGCACGGAGGTTTCAAACCCTTTCCGCAATAGCCGCAGCGCTTGCAGCAGGTTCACCAAGCCAATCGAGCCTTCAAAGGCGACCGTGTGGAAGGTGATGAGCGCTTTCTCCCCCGGATCAGCCTTGACATCGGGAAATACTTTTTCCTCAAAATCAACAAAATAGTCCCCCGGCTGATGGGCAGGTGTTGTCACTTCGGGCATACGTTCCTCCTTAGAAAACGGTGAAAGACTGAAAACGGTGAAAGCTTAACGGTGAAAGCTTGACAATGACTGACGATGCTCGTGTGCGGCGCAACTTGAGATGTGTGGGAGAGGGGTGTGACGCAATCTACAATCCTCAAATGCTCATGAATGCTCAGGTGACGCTCAGGTAAAGTCTGGGACGCAGTTGAATGACCCGTTGCAGCGCAGAAAAACGATGCAGGAAAAACCATGAAGAATCCATACTCGCCGGATGCACAGGAACCCAATGGCGATCACCCCACAGTTGAGCAATGGACTCAGAGCCTTGCTAACACAACCGGGCACTTGACTTGCAACGTTACGAGGTTTCGGCGAGGATAGTTTGTATCTCTTCATACAAAGCATCCAGGACTATCCATACAGGTAGCACAGAAAATTTTACTACCAGACTTTATTTCTTTTTTCACCAGCACCTATCGATTTAGATAGGTGAGTTAGACAGGTGAGCAGGAATGCAGAGCCTCCTCCCTGCTCCTAAATTTAGGAGCTTATGAGCCAAAGGCGGCCACGTTCATATAGCTGGGGGGACTGGCTTGCGTCATCTTGTAGCGAGAGAGAATGTGTTCTGCCAGATATTGGGCATCGCGGGCTATGCCAGAAAAGCGCCCCGACCCCCAGGTATAGAGCCACGGCAGCCCCAGAAAATATAGCCCCCGCGCTCCCGGGACGATGCCCCGCTCGTGCCCCGGATAGCCCTTACCGTCGAAGATGGGAATCTCGATCCACCTAAAGTCGGAGAGGTAGCCCGTACACCAGATGACGGACGTGATGTTTGCGGCTTCCAAATCGAGGGTCAGCGGTTCATCGCTGGGTTCCCAGACGGGGCGAAAGGGCGGATCAACGGGAGCGTCGATGCCGTTTTTCTCAATGTAGCCGTCGATGGTTTTCTTGATGCTTTCGGCAACTTCGTCGGCGTAATCCAGATTTTGCTTGAGGTCGTCCCAGAAATAGAGCAGGCGATTTTCCTGCGGAAACGTTTCGCGAGCGCCCACCTGCTTAAGCCGCCCGTGTAGCCGCATTCCTTCTAGGGCAAACTGGCGCAGGTCGATTTCACGACCGCCGTCGCGCCCGGTGACATAGTGGTTTGCCTTATGGCGCACGGCTTCTTTTTGCGGGTGCTGATCGACGGGCAGGTCGTAGTAGCCCATTTCGTGCAGCCACTCCACCACATCTTTGCCGCGATAGCGACGGGGCGATCGCGGCGCACCGCCCACGCAGAGGTGTACCTGCCGCCCTGCTAGGTGCAGGTCTTCGGCAATCTGGCAGCCAGACTGGCCCGTGCCCACCACCAGCACCGCGCCGTTGGGCAGTTGTTCTGGGTTGCGATATTGCGACGAATGCAGTTGTTGAATCGAGGCAGGGAGTTGCTGGGCGATCGCCGGAATTTTGGGCCGATGATATCCCCCCGTGGCCACGACGACCTGATCGGCGGTGTAGTCGCCGCTGGTGGTGCTAATCGAGAAGCGATCGCCCTCTTTTCGCAGGTGGCGCACCTCGATGCCTTCCAGTACAGGCGGATCAAACGCGGCGGCGTAGGCTTCGATGTATTGCACAATCTCGTCTTTGACCATGAAGCCGTTGGGGTCGTCGCCCGCGTAGGGAAACCCCGGTAGCTGACACTGCCAGTTGGGCGTAACCAGGCAAAACGAATCCCAGCGATATTCCCGCCAGGAATGGCCGATTTTGTGCTTTTCAAAGACGAGATGGGCGATGCCCCGCTGCTTTAGGCAATAGCTCATGGACAATCCAGCCTGGCCGCCCCCCACCACAATGACGGGATAGTGCTGTTCCAAAACGTACCTCCGGTTTGCCGAACCCTGTGATTGAAAGAAACCTGCTGATCGTCAGGTTAGGAGGTTGCAAATAGGAAAAATTGTGCGCTTGGCTACGATGCACCCTAGTCTCACCATAAGGGCAGGCGGGGTAGAGGGAAGGGCGATCGCCCCCAGTTTTTTCCAGTGCTTTTGAAGATCACCTAACAAAATCAACAGGCATTCTGGCTCTGTTCGCGTTTGTCCTGCCCCAAAGTCGTTACCTTAATTTAAGGCCCTCCCCCGGTTTGATCCCCGGATCAGACAATGGAAAGATAGCAACGTCCGAAGCCCCCGTCTGACCCTCAAATTCTTGATGTGTAGCTTTACCTAACTGCCCTCACCCTAAATCCCTTTCCCAAGGCGGGAGAGGAACTTCCGAACCGGACGGCTCCCCTCCTCCCCGCTTGGAAGAAGGGGCTGGGGGATGAGGGGTTTCTTAGAGCGACACACCGCCTTCACACCAAACTTATTAGGAGTGTTTACCTGTGGTAAGCAATATTGCCCAAACCCAATACGAATCCAAGACCCAGGCGATCGCCCGCCAACTGCTCAGCGCCACGCGGGAAAACCGCTCCTTTTTTGCCCAGATGCGCGACCAGATGAACATGAGCGAAAAACTGCTGGGCTGGACGATGGGCAACCCAGGGCTGCGGGTGCAGTTGTTTCACTTCATCGACGCGCTGCCCGCCCTGCAAAGCAAACCCGAAATTGCCCGCCATCTCCAGGAATATCTCAGCAAGGAAAATGTGGAACTGCCCGCCGCGCTGAAGGGAATGCTGAACTTTGCCAGCCCCGATTCGATGCCTGGCCAGGTGGCCGCGACGACCGTTTCCACCGCCGTTGAAACCCTTGCCCACAAGTACATTTCTGGCGAAACCATTAAACAGGTGATCAAAACCCTGGAGCAGCTTCGCAAAGAAAAAATGTGCTTTACCGTAGATCTGCTGGGCGAAGCGGTGATCACGGAGGTCGAAGCGCAATCATACCTCGATCGCTACCTGGAACTGATGACGGAACTGGCGGCGGCATCCCAGTCCTGGCCCACGATTCCGCAAATCGACGAAGCCGATGGCGAACCCCTGCCGAAGGTGCAGGTGTCGGTAAAGCTGACGGCGTTTTATTCGCAGTTTGACCCGCTGGACGCAAAGGGCAGCCAGGAACAGGTGAGCGATCGCGCTCGTATCCTGCTGCGCCGCGCAAAGGAACTCGGTGCTGCCGTCCATTTCGACATGGAGCAATACGCTTACAAAGACCTGACGATTTCCATCCTCAAGCAAATTTTGATGGAGGAGGAGTTTCGCAGCCGCAGCGACATCGGCGTGACGCTCCAAGCCTACCTGAAGGACACCGAAGCCGACCTGAAGGGGCTGATTGAGTGGGCGAAAGAACGCGGCACGCCAATCACCATCCGCCTGGTGAAAGGGGCCTATTGGGATCAGGAAACTATCAAAGCCGCCCAGCATGGGTGGGATGTGCCCGTGTTTCAGCATAAGGAATCGACCGATGCCAACTTCGAGAAACTGACGCGCCTGCTGCTGGAAAATCACGAGTCCCTCTACGCTGCCATCGGGAGCCACAACGTGCGATCGCAGGCCCACGCAATGGCGATCGCCCAGGAACTCAACATTCCCCGCCGCCGCATCGAGTTTCAGGTGCTTTACGGCATGGGCGACAAGCTGGCCAAGGCAATGGTGAACCAGGGGCATCGCGTCCGGGTCTATTGTCCCTACGGCGACCTGATTCCCGGCATGGCCTACCTGATTCGCCGCCTGCTGGAAAATACTGCCAACACCTCCTTCCTGCGCCAAAACCTGGAGGAGCGCCCGGTGGAGGAGCTATTGGCCATTCCGCAAATGCGAGATCAAAGGGGACAGGAGGCGCATCAGCCCAGCCGCCCACCCACCTCCCACGCCTTCGCCAACGCCCCAGATACGGACTTTTCGATTGCCGCAAAGCGCGATCGCGCTCTCGCTGCTATCCAAACCGTGCGTCAGCAGTTGGGGCAAACCTATCTGCCGCTGGTGAATGGGCAGCGGGTGAATACGCTGGAGGTGATCGAGTCGGTGAACCCGTCAAATCCGTCAGAAGTGGTGGGCAAGGTAGGGCTGCTGAGCATTGAGCAGGCAGAGGGGGCGATCGCCGCAGCCAAGGCCGCCTTCCCTGCCTGGAAGAATACGCCCGCGACAGAACGCGCCGCCATTCTCCGCCGTGCCGCAGATCTGATGGAACAGCGCCGCGCCGAACTCTGCGCCTGGATGGTGCTGGAAACGGGCAAGGTGCTGGGCCAGGCAGACCCAGAAGTTTCGGAGGCGATCGACTTTTGCCGCTACTATGCCGACGAGATGGAGCGGCTAGACGCAGGCGTAAACTTCGACGTGGTGGGCGAAACCAACCGCTACCATTACCAGCCACGCGGCATTTCGCTGATCATCTCGCCGTGGAACTTTCCGCTGGCCATTCCCACGGGTATGACGGTTGCCTCCCTCGTCGCGGGCAACTGCACATTGCTCAAGCCTGCGGAAACATCGTCTGTGATTGCGGCCAAGCTAGCGGAAATTTTGATTGAGGCAGGCGTTCCCGCTGGCGTGTTCCAATACATTCCCAGCAAAGGTTCCACCGTGGGCGCACACTTGGTCAAACATCCCGATGTTCACATGATTACCTTCACGGGTTCCCAAGAAGTGGGCTGTCGCATTTACGCAGAAGCCGCTATCCTGAAACCAGGCCAGCGCCATCTCAAGCGCGTGGTGGCCGAAATGGGCGGCAAGAATGCGATTATCGTAGACGAAAGCGCTGACCTGGATCAGGCTGTGCAGGGCGTGGTCTATTCTGCATTCGGCTATAGCGGTCAGAAGTGTTCCGCCTGCTCTCGCGTCATCGTGCTGGAACCCATCTACGACACGTTCGTAAACCGACTCATCGAAGCAGCAAAATCATTGCACGTCGGCATCGCAGAATCACCCGACACCAAGGTTGGCCCCGTGATCGACGCGCAGGCCCAAAATCGCATCAAAGCCTACATTGAAAAGGGGAAGGAAGAAGCAACCCTGGCGCTGGAAATGCCCGCGCCCGACAATGGCTATTTCGTCGGGCCGACGATCTTTACCAACGTGTCGCCCAACGCCAAGATTGCCCAGGAGGAAATCTTTGGCCCGGTGCTGGCGGTGATCAAGGCGACGACGTTTGATGAAGCGATGGACATTGCCAATGGCACGCTCTACGCGCTGACGGGCGGCATCTACTCGCGCACGCCCTCCCACCTCGATCGCGCCAAGGCGGAGTTTGAAGTGGGCAACCTGTACATCAATCGCCACATCACGGGGGCAATCGTGGCGCGGCAGCCCTTCGGCGGCTTCAAGCTCTCTGGCGTTGGCTCCAAAGCTGGCGGCCCAGACTACCTGCTGCAATTCCTAGAGCCACGCCACATCAGCGAGAACATCCAGCGGCAAGGCTTTGCCCCGATCGAGGGTGCAGAACAGTAGCAGTCTCCTCATTGCCGGGATATGCCACCATATTCCGGCAGTTCTTTTATCTATCTATAAGAGCTAATTTATGAAGCAAATCTTAAGAAGCCTGAAACTCTTGGCATGTGTGGCTTTGAGGTCATGTTTGCCCAGGAAAAGCGGTTTCTCGGAAATCCTTGATTAACAAGGCTTTCAGGCTCCTTTACAAATTAGCTCTAAAACCATGACCATTTTTCAGACCAAGCAACTCTCCATTGCAGATGTCCACAAGCGTCTTGGGTTTCAGCGAGGCTATGCCCCTTCCTTCGAGCCATTTCTGGTGCTGGAACCTATTACACCTAGAGAACAGGAGGAACTGCGGCAAATTCGCAATGATTTTGATGTCCTTTTTGATGTCCTTAATGAACCGTTAGCTTCATCTAGCTCTCCTATCAAAAAACAGTCTTAGCTGTTCAGCAACTCTCTCTGCGTTTTCAAAGACGGAATCGGGTAGCGAAATGGCAGTTTTCATAGCAACCGTGTCGCAAGGGGGTGTGTGTTGACGGTCATACCCTGGTTATACCAAAACCGTCAGAGCAGATTCCGCGTGCCAACCATGCTTGTCCTGGCTGCGATTTAGACCGGGGGCACGGCGGGTAAGGTAGCGTCTTGATCAATGCTTCGGAGGTTGCTGGGATCAATTTCGCCCGTGGTTAAGAACCGGAAGGTTTCTTGATAAAGGCTCTGCCAAAAGCGGTTGCTCATGCCCTGGCTAACTTCGATGGGGTCTATCATAGGGTGAGGCACGAGGTCTTCCTGCGGATATTGATAAAAGCGATGCCCCTGGCGATCGCCCCCCAGGTTTTGATAAAACTTGCGGTTCGTATCAATGTCGGCTGCGTCTTCGTTTTCCGTTAGCACCATGAAGACAGGCGTGCGGGAAATGCTGCGAACATTTTGCTGCACGTAGGCTTTGCCAAAGCGGGCATTTGCCGTCAGCGCCCCCACCGGAAACCGTAGCGCAGGGTCCCAGCCCAGTTCGCGAATATCCAGCGGACCCGCCAGTTCCACATACTTGCGCCGCTCTTCGCCGTAGATTTCTAGCAGGGGCGCATAGGCAACCACTCGCGCAATTCGGTCGGGTTGGTCGGCGGCCAGCGCCAGCGCCACTGCGCCCCCTACGGACAGGCCCACGGTGAAGATGGGCCCTGGCAGAGAGTCCAGTTCCCGCAGGCGATCGCGGGCATCGGTAAGATAGTGCAGATGCGATGAGATAAAATAGCGGTCAAAGTCGGGATCATTCGGGCGATCGATTGCCTTTAGAATGTCCAGCAGGCGCGGCTCTATCCGCAGCAATCGAGCAATCAGCGCCATCCGCTGCAAATAGCTGGGCCGGGGCAGGTCGCCAGCCGCTTCGGGATTCGTCAGGTTGGCCAGCGATGCTTGCAGCACGGGGTCGGCAGCCACTTTTTCTTTGAGGGGAATGGCAATTTCGGGTTTGAGATCCACCTGACACCAGTTTTTGTCGGGGTTGACGAAGGCATGGCCAGCAAGGGTGCATTGGTAGACATTTAACCCATTACGAAACAGGTAGTCTGCCAGTCGCCACATCTGGTGCGGCTTGGCGCTGAACCCATGAAACATCATCACCGTGCCGCGAATCGGTTGTCCTGCCTCGTGAAACAGGCAATAGGGATAGGCTCCCTCGCGGCGATCGGGACTGGACTCGATTTTGCGGACGTAGGCGGCGATCGCCTCTCTGGCTTGATCAATCTGGGCGGCTTTGGGGGTGGGGGCTGTTTGCATATTGGGAAAGGGCTTGGGGTATCCAACCTTCTGTCAGTCGTCGATGTGAGTCGTCGATGTGAGCCGTCGATGTGAGCCGTTGAGCCGCTCTTATTATCGTCGCCCTGCCAGTTGCAAGCAAATGGGTGACTCTCCAAGGGGGCAGGGGGGATGTGGCTTAGAGGCTTCAGGCGAGGCTCCCATCGCGACATTCTGACTCAATCTGGGAATCCTGAAGGCAGTTCTTTTGCTTTCCCATTGGCGATGCATCTGACCGACCCTGTTTCTGCGCCAGAGTGGGCGCGTGTCCGGGCAACGTTTCAGCAAGTTTGGGGCTATGAGGACTTTCGCCCCCCGCAGGACGACATCGTGCGATCGCTCTTGTTGGGGCAGGATGCGCTGGTGGTGATGCCGACGGGGGGTGGCAAGTCGATTTGCTTCCAGCTTCCGGCCCTGCTGCAAGCGGGGTTGACGCTGGTGGTGTCGCCGCTGGTGGCGCTGATGGAAAACCAGGTGCAGGAATTACGCCAAAAGCGGCTGCCCGCAGCCCTGCTGCATAGCGAACTGCCGCCCCGCCAGCGCCAGCAAACACTGTGGCAGTTGGAGCGCGGGCGGCTGCGACTCTTGTATCTGTCGCCGGAGACGCTGCTGAGTGCCTCCGTATGGAAGCTGCTGAGCCAGCCGCAGGTGCAGCTTCGCGGGCTGATTTTGGATGAGGCGCACTGTCTGGTGCAGTGGGGCGACTCGTTTCGACCGGCCTATCGGCGGCTGGGAGCGGTGCGTCCAGCGCTACTGGCCCACAAACCCGCAGGAACCTCCCTGGCGATCGCCGCGTTTACCGCCACCGCCGACCCCTCCGCCCAGCGCACCATCCAAGAGGTGTTGGGGCTACAACAGCCGCAGGTCTTTCTGCAAAATCCCTACCGGGCAAACCTGGCGCTGTCGGTGCAAACCGTGTGGAGTCCACGCGGGCGCAGGCGATCGCTCTGGCGATTTATTCGGGCGCGGCGGGGCAAGGCTGGGCTGGTCTACGTGCGATCGCGCCGGGAAGGCGAAGAACTGGCGGACTGGCTGACCCAGGAAGGCTTTCCCACGGCGGCCTACCATGCGGGACTGGCTCCGGCTCAGCGGCGACGGATTGAGCAGGCGTGGCTGGGTGGAGAAATGCCGTTTGTGGTTTGCACAAGCGCGTTCGGCATGGGCATTAACCATCCCCACGTCCGCTGGGTGCTGCACTATCACGCACCCCTGTTGCTGAGCGAGTATGTGCAGGAGGTGGGGCGGGCAGGACGCGACGGTCAACCCGCCGAGGCGCTGACGCTGGTGAGCGATCGCCCCGGTTGGCTAAACCCAGACGATCGCCAGCGGCAGCAGTTTTTTACCGAAAAAGCGCGATCGCAGCACCAAACTGCCCAATCGCTGATCCGCAAGCTGCCCAAAGCAGGGCCCGTGGCCGAGGTGGCCCGCCAGTTTCCCGATGGGGCGATCGCCCTGGCCCTGCTCCACCGCAACGGTCAGCTTGTTTGGGACGATCCGTTTCACTACCGCATCTTGCCTGGTGCGACACCGCAGCCCTTCCAGGCAGACCCCGCCATCCGCCAAATGCAGGACTATCTCTATACCCGCGAGTGTCGCTGGCGGCGGCTGCTGCGGAGCTTTGGCTTTGCAAAGGAAGCAGAGGGGCTGCGCTGCCAAACGTGCGATCGCTGTCGGGCTGGCGCATCAGCACCATCATGAACTGAATCTTTGGCGATGGGCATCACACGGGACAGGGGTCTTGCTTCAGGAGGGGAAAGCCCAGTGCCTCCCGCTGTTTTAGATAAAGCTGGGCGACCTGCCGCGCCAGCCCGCGAATTTTGAGGATATATCGCTGCCGTTCGGTGACAGAAATCACACCCCGCGCATCCAGCAGGTTAAACGTGTGGGAGCATTTCAGCACATAGTCAAAGGCAGGCAGCACCAGTTCCTTTTCCATCAGCCGGGTGGACTCTTGCTCAAACTGAGTAAACAGGCTGAACAGCAGATCGGGATTAGACGCTTCAAAGTTGTAGGTGGAGTTTTCGATTTCGCCCTGGAGATGCACATCGCCGTAGGTCAGCGTATCGTTCCAGCGGATATCGAAAATTGAGTTGACCCCCTGGAGGTACATGGTCAACCGCTCTAGCCCGTAGGTAATCTCGACCGACACGGGATGGCAGTCGATGCCGCCGCACTGCTGAAAGTAGGTGAACTGCGTGACTTCCATGCCGTCTAGCCACACTTCCCAGCCCACGCCCCACGCGCCGACGGCGGCATCTTCCCAGTTGTCTTCCACAAAGCGGATGTCGTGGTCTTCGGGCTGAATGCCGAGCGATCGCAGCGATTCGAGATAAACGTCCAGAATGTTATTGGGCGAGGGCTTGATCAACACTTGATACTGGTAATAGTGCTGCACGCGGTTGGGGTTTTCGCCGTAGCGTCCGTCTCCTGGCCGGCGGCAGGGTTCCACATAGGCAACCGACCACGGCTCTGGCCCGATCGCCCTCAAGAACGTGTGGGGGCTTTTGGTGCCTGCGCCCTTTTCGGTGTCGTAGGGTTGCACAATCAAACAGCCGCGATCGCTCCAAAACTGATGCAGCGTGGCAATAACAGACTGAAAGTTCACAAGTCCAGCGTCGGGTAACGGGTCGATTCAGATTCTACTACCTAGAGAGCGCGTGGATGGAGGGACGGAGGGACAGGGAGAGAAGGGGAGGGACGAAAAAGGAAGAACGAAAAAGGAAGAACGAAAAAAGGAAAACAGAACCTCTTCGCTCTCCATTCTTCTCTCTTCCTTTTTCTCTCTTCTTTCTTCCTTTACACTCCTCCCGACATTTCGGTACAATAGCAGACTGGACTATTTGGGAAGGCTCATGGCGAAACGGATTCAGTTGGTTCTTAATCAAGATGTAAGCAAGCTGGGCAAGGCGGGCGATTTGGTAGAGGTGGCTCCTGGCTACGCCCGCAATTACCTGCTGCCGCAAGGATTGGCCGTGCATACGACCCCTGGCATTTTGAAGCAGGTGGAGCGGCGGCGCGAATTGGAGCGTCAGCGCCTGATCGAGCTAAAGAAAGAGGCGGATGTGATCAAAGCCAAGCTGGAGCAGTTGTCTGGCCTGGCGATCGCCAAGCAGGTCGGAGAAAAGGACGCAATTTTCGGCTCGGTGACGGATCGGGAAGTGGCAGAGGTGCTGCAAGCGGCGATCGGTCAAGAAGTGGATCGGCGCGGCATTACGGTGCCCGAAGTCCGCAAGCTGGGCACCTACAAGGTAGATATCAAGCTGCATCCTGAAGTGACCGCTACGGTAGACATTGAGGTGGTGCCTGCGGACGCAGAGGCGTAAAGATTTGGATCAGTCATCGGACAGTACATGAGTACTCTGCGAGAATAGTCGCAGAGTATTTTTTTGATTTTTTGATCCGTTTCCTGTGAATTCTCTGCCTAGGGCGCTGCGACGAAGCATTCGCTAGATTAGCGGAGATCGCCGCAGGAAACCGCCCCAATCAAACCCAGATCCGGTCCCGAATCCAACCCCAAATCTAGCCCGTTTTTTGGCGATCGCCCCCTTGCCGACTCTATCTATAGGGGTACAATAGCGATCACCTCCTGCACCACCTCCTACAGGTAGGATCTCAAGGGATTACTCCAAACTCGTTTCTGCAACCCTGTTCTCGTCGCTCTGCTTGCTGCCCTGCTCCTGCTGCCCTGCCCTATGGTTCAAGAACTGAACTTTCAAGCCTACAGCGATCGCCTCCCCCCGCAAAACATTGACGCAGAGGAAGCCATTCTAGGCGGCATCTTGCTCGACCCGGAGGCGCTGGGTCGCGTCGCGGAGTTGCTGCGCCCCGAAGCCTTCTACATTTCCGCCCACCAGGAAATCTATCGCGCCGCGCTGGCGCTCCAGAGCGAAGGACGACCCACCGACCTGATGAGCGTCACTAGCTACCTCAACGACCACAACAAGCTCGACAAAATCGGCGGGCAGAGCCGCATTGCCCAACTGGTGGATCGCACTGTCAGCGCTGTCAACATCGACCAATACGCCCACCTCGTAACGGACAAATACCTGCGCCGCCGGATGATTCAGGCTGGCAACGAGGTCGCCTATCTGGGCTACGAAACCAGCACCCCCCTAGAGCAGGTGCTAGACCAGGCTGAACAAAAGATTTTCAACATTACGCAATCCCGCCCCAACCAGAGCCTCACGGCCACCTCCGATATCCTCACGGCGACCTTTTCCGACATCGAAAGTCGCTCCCTGGGGCTGGTACTGCCGGGGATTTCCTGCGGCTTCTATGACCTGGATGCGATGACCCAGGGCTTTCAGCGGTCAGACCTGATCATCGCTGCGGGACGGCCGGCCATGGGCAAAACCAGCTTTTGTCTCAACATTGCCCGCAACATTGCCGCCTTTCACAAGCTGCCCGTTGCCATTTTTAGCCTGGAAATGTCGAAGGAGCAGTTGGTTTATCGCCTGCTGTCGAGCGAAGCGCAGATCGAGAGCGGACGGCTGCGGGCAGGGCGGGTCAGCCAAGATGAATGGGAGCCACTGGGCTACGCGATTAGTGCCCTCTCCCAGATGCCGATTTTCATCGACGACACGCCCGATATTTCCGTCACCGAGATGCGCTCGAAGGTGCGGCGGCTCCAGGCAGAACAGGGCGGGGCGCTGGGGCTAGTGCTGATTGACTATCTGCAACTGATGGAGGGCAGCGGCAGCGAAAACCGCGTGCAGGAACTCTCTCGCGTGACGCGGGCGCTGAAGGGTTTGGCGCGGGAATTGAGCGTGCCCGTGATCGCGCTGTCGCAGTTGAGTCGGGGAGTGGAATCGCGCACCAACAAGCGCCCGATGATGAGCGATTTGCGGGAATGCGTAACGGGCGAAACGCTGGTGTGGCTGGCGGATGGTCGCCGCATCCCGATCCGGGAGTTGGTCGGTCAAACCCCAGAGGTGATTAGTCTCGGTGACCGGGGTCGCCTAGTGGCTGCTAAGGCAGATTTAGTCTGGGAAGTTGGGGTTAAGCCCGTCTTCAAACTGACGACTGCAACGGGTAGAACGATTAGAGCAACTGGTAAGCACAGGCTTTACACATTTGATGGCTGGCAACAGCTTCAGGATTTGCGGGTGGGCGATCGCCTCGCACTTGCAAACCATATGCCCCGTCTGACTCAAGCGGCGATCGCCTGGCCAGATCTCCAGGTGGTCTTACTGGCCCATTTGATTGGAGACGGTAGCTACGTTTCCCATCAGCCCTTGCGCTACACAACAGGCTCAGAAGAAAACTCAGCAATTGTAAAAGCTGCCGCCGAATCGTTTGGCTGTCAGGTCAATCGCCATCCAGGGCGGGGAAATTGGCATCAGCTTGTCATTTCAGGCAATGGCAATCGCTGGCATCCAGAGGGGATGGGGCAGTGGCTAAAAGCCTTAGGAATTTTTGGGCAGCGCTCAGCAAGCAAGCGGATTCCTCAGGCGATTTTTCAACTTCCTGATGAGCAAATTGCGCTGTTTTTGCGCCATCTCTGGGCAACTGATGGCTGCATCAGCAGTTCTTTAAGTCCTGATGGACGTAAGTACAAGGCCACCATTTTCTTTGCAACGGTAAGCGAAGGGTTGGCCCGAGACGTGGCGGCTCTCCTGCTGCGGCTAGGAATTTTTAGCCAAATCCGTTGGACAAAATCCAACTGCTATAACGTTCAGATTTACGGTAAAACTCAACAACTTAAGTTTCTAGAAACTGTAGGTGCGTTTGGGCCTAGGGTCGAACCAGCGGCCGTGGTGATGCGAGAACTGGCGCATCGAGGCAAAGCGAATCCTAACAGAGATACGCTGCCAGCACAGGTTTTTGAACAGATTAAGCAAGACATGAAAGATCAGGGTATTTCTCAACGCCAGATGGCATCCCTGAGAGGAACACCCTATGGTGGCTCCGCGCACTTCAAGTTTTCCCCCACTCGCGATGTGGTTTTAAGCTATGCCGACATTTTGAACAACACGGCGCTCAAGGAAATTGCAACTGCCGATTTATTTTGGGATGCGATAACGTCTATTGAGCCAGATGGAGAGGAGATGGTTTACGATCTGACCGTTCCTGGCCCTGCTTCTTGGATGGCAGATGGGTTGGTCTCTCATAATTCTGGCGCAATTGAGCAGGATGCTGACCTGATCATCATGCTGTATCGCGACGAATACTATAATCCCGACACCCCCGATCGCGGCATTTCCGAAATTATCATCACCAAGCATCGTAACGGCCCGGTGGGCACAGTGAAGCTGCTGTTTGAGCCACAGTTTACCCGCTTCCGCAACCTGGCTGCGCCGGGACGGGGTCTGTGACTGAAACAAAATATCTACCCAAATGTTGACAAACCTTCCGGAGTGTCCACATAATTAGATGTATTCTATTATATGAGGCATTTATGGAGGAAAGCACAGAGTTGACAGTCAGTATCGGTGAAGCGGCTAAGGAGTTGGGCGTTTCCGTTAAGACGGTAAGAAGGTGGGCAGACGCAGGCAAGCTAAGGTTTGAGCGTTCTCCGAGTGGACACAGAAGGTTTTATTTGTCAGATCTAAAGCGAATAGTTCCTAGAGATTTAGAAGCTTTAGACGATCGCATTACGATCAACTATGCCAGAGTCAGTAGTCACGATCAAAAGCCTGATTTAGTCAGACAGGTTCAAGTTTTAGAATCTTACAGTTCGGCTAACGGATGGCAATTTGAAACCATTCAAGACTTAGGCTCTGGGTTAAATTACAACAAAAAAGGACTTCAAAAGCTACTCAAAAGGATACTATCTGGTGAAGTTGGCAGGATTGTAATTACGCATAAAGACAGGCTTCTAAGATTTGGGTCAGAACTTGTCTTTGCAATGTGTGAAGAGTTTGAGACTGAGGTTGTCATTGTAAATAAATCATCTGAAGCACTTAGCTTTGAGCAAGAGCTAGTTCAAGACATGATCGAGCTTATCCAGGTCTTCAGCGCTCGTCTTTATGGAGCTAGAAGTCACAAAAATAAGAAGCTGATTGACGGAATTTCTAAGGCTGTAGATGAGGTGAAGTGATGGCTCAACGAACTGTCACAACTGAATTACCTGTAGAACTGTGGCAGTTCGCTATTGACGCTTCTAAACTCGTAGAACCTGCCAGAGTTGAATACTTGAACCGAATGTTGGCTGGCGATAACGAGAATGAAATCATCCGAGAATTGCAGCCTAAATACGGTTTGAACAAACGTCAAGTTAACGCCATTCGATCCGAGGTCAAAGGTGCGATTGCATCAGCTAAAGAATGCCGCAAACGCCACATCAAGATTTTAGAGCAGCAGATCAAATCTACGAGGGCATGGTTGAAGACGGCTGAAAAGTCGCTATCAAAACTACCTGATGCCTGTTCTATTCGGTATCGTCAGCACTTGCGCTCCTCAAAGCGATTTGTCATTCACCAGAAGAAACGTCGCTTGCGCCTGCTAGAGAACAAATTGCAGTACCTCAAGAATGCTGTTTTGCAGGTCAGCTTAGGCAACAAAGGAACGCAGTATACAACCGTTGGAGCCACAAAAGAGAGTTTTGGCAATCAGATCTCTCAGTACGATGGCAGCACAATCAAGTTTCGAGTTCCTTATGCCCTGGAAGGCAAATATGGGAAGACGATCGCGGCTCCGTTACGGTTTGAATATGAACAAGGTCAGCAATGGATTGATGAGGCTATCCAGGCTAACAGAGCGTTATCCTATCGTATCTACTGCAAAGACTTCCGATGGTTCATTGCTTGCTCTACAGACGTACCAGAACCCGATCGTCAGTCGTTACCGCGTCAGTATGGATGCCTGGGACTGGATATCAATCCTGGTGTGATCGGTTGGGTCTACGTAGATGCCGATGGTAATCTCAAGCATCATGGACAGTTCAAGCTAAACTTGCATAGCCGTAGTAGTGGACAGATTGAAGCCACGCTACATGATGTGACTAAGCAAATTGTACTGATTGCTCAATCGTTGCAATGCCCAATCGCTATCGAAAATCTAGATTTCAGTGCTAAAAAATCTCAGATGCGAGAGCGGGGTAGACGCTATGCCCGAATGCTCTCAGGATTTATCTATGGCAAGTTCACCGAACTTCTAGGGCAGAAATGCCAACTGGCAGGTATTGAATTGATTAAGGTCAATCCAGCCTACAGTTCACAGATAGGTTTGATTAAGTTTATGAAGCAGTACGGTCTATCATCCGATACTGCCGCTGCAATGGTTCTAGCGCGCAGAGCCATGCGACTGTCAGAGCGAGTTCCTAACCAAAACGCCTATGCTGGTGTGAAGTCAGCAAAGCACGTTTGGTCTGCATGGATCTCGCTACATAAAAAACTGAAGCCTGTGAGACGGCATCAGTATTATACGCTGGCTAACAGCCAACTAGAGGTCATGCTTTGCGTCGAGTCGCAAGACGGAATTCAGAGCAAACCGAAAGGTACTTCTAGACGAGGTGCGACCCCTCAGCGGAATCGCAAAGCTACCGCTAGCAATGCGTGTCTAGATTTGGCTACTCTTGGGTAGCTTTGGCTAGATTTTAATTAGCGGTTAGAAATTTGCGGTTATCGTGAAGACTCTGATTATGCACGTTATGCAGGTGTCTTTTGCGATGCCGTTTGCCGCCTGCGCTGTCTGGATCTCTCCCCCTAATTTCTCATGAACCCGTTTGGACAATCTCTGCTGGATGGACTGGGCGATCGCCTCCTAGAGTCCCTCAGCACGCCGCTACAAACCTGGCTGGCCGCCCACCCGATCGCGCAATGGCTAGTGGTGCATCCCCTCTGGGCTTTGGGGCTGATAGTAGGGGCGATCGCGCTGCTGGTAGGTCTCTTCGGCGCAATTGGGCGGCTCACGGAAAACCTCTGGCTGCGGCTATTTCAGGTGCCGCTATGGCTATTTGCGTTCATTTTTGGCGGCGGCTTCCAGCTTGCAAAGCGCCTGTCACAATCCTCGACCCGACACCCCCACAAAACTGACTCAGACAACCCCACCCAGCGGCTTGACCAGATTCTCACCCGGTTGGACGACCTGCGCCGCGAAGAGGAGCAATTGCTGGTGGAACTGAAAACCCTGGTTGCGGAAGCTGGCTCAGAAGCAAACCACGTCTAGGCGTTTGTCCCTGTCAGATCTTTGTCCCTGTCAGGGTCGCACTACAGTCGCACTACAATGGCCTCAACCGTCCGCTTTCCGCCGAACCCCATGAGCACTCCATGAGTACCCTATGACGACGCTCCGCATTCACGCTGAACTGACACCGCTGACCGTGGAGTTGCCTGCTCAGATGTCGCTAGGTCTGGAGCAGTTTCACGAGCTATGCCGTGCTAACCCCGACTTGCGAATCGAGCGCAGCGCCACCGGAGTCGTAATGATTATGCCCCCTACCTTTTCTGATAGTGGAAACCGAAACTTTAACCTAACCGTGCAGTTAGGCCTGTGGGCAGAGGAAGATGCTACGGGGATTGGCTTTGATTCCAGCACGGGGTTTACGCTGCCCAATGGGGCTATTCGATCGCCCGATGCGGCGTGGATTCGGCTGGAGCGCTGGAACGCGCTGAGGGATGAACAACAGGCCTCCTTTGCTCCGATTTGCCCGGATTTTGTGGTGGAGTTGCGGTCTGCGAGCGATCGCCTCAACCTGCTGCAAGACAAGATGCAGGAGTATCTCGACAACGGCGCAAGCCTAGGCTGGCTGATCGATCGCCCTGGCCGCACGGTGTATGTGTATCAGCGCGATCGCCCGGTACAGGTCTTGGAAAATCCAGAAACGCTCAGGGGTGACCCTGTGCTGCCGGGGTTTGCGCTGCGTCTCGAAAAGATTTGGTGACGGGCAAGCGCCACGGCTGCATCTCTCTCGCATCTTTCTCAGGACGGCTCTCTGAGCGTTGCTCCAACCTTTTAGGCAGAGCGAACCATAATGCTTAAAAAATGCTTAAGATTATGGAGAGCTTCACACGAATTCATGACCGACTGTAACGGATGAGTGTTGGCCAGGTTCATCGCGCTCCTATCACCGCGCTCCTATCACAAGGTCACCCATGCTGCGTTTAGAACACATCAGCAAAATCTATCCTACGGGCGAAGTTCTGAAGGATATCAACTGGGAAGTGAAACCGGGCGATCGCGTCGGTTTGGTAGGGGTCAACGGCGCGGGCAAATCGACCCAGCTCAAGATCATCGCGGGCGAAATGGAGCCAACGACGGGGGAAATTATCCGCCCTGCCAGTCTGCACATAGCCTACCTGACGCAAGAATTTGAGGTCGATCCCAGCCGCACGGTGCGCGACGAGTTTTGGCGGGCTTTTGCCGAAGTGAACCAGATTCACGAGGGGCTGGCCGATGTGCAGCACCAGATGCAGACCGCCTCGCCAGAGGAACTGGACAACCTGATTCATCAGCTTGATCGGCTCCAGCGCAAGTTTGAAGCGATGGACGGCTACGGGCTAGAGGCCAAGATTGAAAAAATCCTGCCGGAAATGGGGTTCACTGCCGAAGATGGCGATCGCCCCGTCAGCGCCTTCAGCGGCGGCTGGCAGATGCGAATGAGCTTGGGCAAAATCTTGCTGCAATCGCCCGATTTGCTCCTGCTGGACGAACCGACCAACCACCTCGACCTGGAAACCATCGAGTGGCTGGAAACCTACCTCAAGGGGCTGACCACGCCGATGGTAATTGTCTCCCACGACCGGGAGTTTCTCGATCGCCTTTGCACGCAGATTGTCGAAACCGAGCGCGGCGTGTCCACCACCTACCTGGGCAACTACACCGCCTATCTCCAGCAAAAGGAAGAAGCCCAACTGGCGCAGCTTTCTGCCTACGAGCGGCAGCAGAAGGAACTGGAGAAACAGCAGGCCTTCGTCGATCGGTTTCGCGCCAGCGCCACCCGCAGCACCCAGGCCAAGAGCCGCGAAAAACAGCTTGAAAAAATCGAGCGGATCGATGCGCCGACGGGCAGCGTGCGGACGCTCCAGTTTCGCTTCCCCCCTGCACCCCGCAGCGGCCGCGAAGTGGTCATGATTCAAGAACTGACCCACACCTACGAAGACAAGATTCTGTTTTTGGGCGCAAACCTGCTGATCGAACGGGGCGATCGCATCGCGTTTCTCGGCCCCAACGGCTGCGGCAAGTCCACGCTGCTGCGGCTGATCATGGGCATGGAGCAGCCCACCGATGGCAAAGTGTCCCTCGGCGACCACAACGTGATCCCTGGCTATTTTGAGCAAAATCAGGCGGAGGCGCTGGATCTCAGCAAAACCGTGATGGACACGATCCACGACGAAGTGCCTGACTGGAGCAACGAGGAAGTGCGGACGCTGCTAGGGCGTTTTCTGTTTAGCCAGGACATGGTGTTCAAAAAAGTAGAAGCCCTCAGCGGCGGCGAAAAGGCGCGGCTGGCCCTGGCCAAAATGCTGCTGCGCCCGGTGAATTTGATGATTTTGGACGAGCCGACCAACCACCTCGACATTCCCGCCAAGGAAATGCTGGAGGAGGCGATTCAAAACTACGACGGCACGCTAATTGTGGTGTCCCATGACCGCTACTTTATTTCTCAGGTGGCCACCAAAATTGTCGAGGTGCGCGACGGAGAATTGCGGCTCTATCGTGGCGATTATCACTATTACCTTGAAAAAGTCGCGGAGGAGCGAGAACGCGCTAGGTTGGAGGCGATCGCCGCCGAAAAAGCTGCCAAAGCTGCCGCCAAGCGCGACAAGCAGAAACAGAAAATGAAAGCCAAAAAAGAATCGTCTTAGACGGGCGATCGCCACCGTAAAGGTGCGAGTCGTGAGGTTGCGTTCTGCCTAAATGAAATAGAGGGCATCAGTACAGGGATCAGAGATTAACATGACGCAATTCAAGAATCTGGTCGAACTGGGGATCGCAATCCGTAGCGAATTGACCGTTGATTACTACAGTTGATTGCCAGTGATTGCTAATGATTGCTAATGATTGCTAATGATTGCTAATCGGTTGAATAACAGTTTCTTGTGCTTGAAGCTCAACGGTTTTGTGGCAGAAAATCAAAGTCAGCTTGATCCTGAGAATCTCCAGGACAAAACCGAGATCGATAGTGTCACTTTATCGGTTTAGCTAGTTTTGTAATGCCCCATACACGCGGAGAAGCGTGAGGGTTCACAGCCGGTTTCTTAACCAGTCCTTAAGTCGATCTAGGGGTTGATGTCCTAGATACAGAGAGCATGTCAGCCTTTCAAAACTTGAGCATTGCAGTATTTTCTGGATGTGCTGAGAATTGAGAACCCCGTCTTAATTGGCAGCAAGACAGGATAGAGTCATCTGTAATCCGCTTGGGTGAAATTACTCAGGAAAACTAATCAATTCCTTACATAAGCTCCATAAAAATCTTTTTCCTGATGGAGTTAGGTGATTTTTAAGAATTGGGTGATATTATTGCTGGAAAATTTGCATTACTCATGTAAGTATTTACATACTCAATTGTTTTAAGCGCTGAATTCTGTTCCCAACTGTTCCTAATCTACTGTTCCTAATCTGTTGTCATTCAGGCGATTCTCATGGCACAAGCGCCAATCTCTCCAGTGGTACTGGTCATTCTAGATGGGTGGGGCTATCGTCCCAGCGATGACGGCAATGCGATCGCCACTGCCCAAACGCCCGTAATGGATAGCCTCTGGGCGGCCTATCCCCATACCCTGCTGCAAGCCTCTGGCAAGAGCGTCGGGCTGCCCGAAGGGCAAATGGGCAACTCCGAAGTTGGGCACCTAAACATTGGCGCGGGGCGCGTCGTTCCCCAGGAACTCGTCCGCATCAGCGACGCGGTTGAAGACGGCACAATTCTCAGCAACTCTGCCCTGCTCAAGGCCTGTGAAGCCGTTCGCCAGAGCGGTGGCAAGCTGCATCTGGTGGGTCTATGTTCCGACGGTGGCGTGCATTCCCACATCAGCCATCTGTCGGGGCTGCTGGAACTGGCTAAGGAGCAGAATATCTCGGACGTGTGCATTCATGTCATCACCGACGGGCGAGACACCAAGCCCACGGATGGACTCACAGCCCTGAAAACGATCCAGCGCTATATTGACGAAATTGGGGTAGGGCGGATCGTCACCCTCAGCGGGCGCTACTACAGCATGGATCGCGATCGCCGCTGGGAGCGCACCCAGGCCGCCTATGACCTGATGACCCAGGACGGCGAGGGCGATGGTCGTACAGCGCTGGAAGTGCTGCAAGCCTCCTACGCCGAAAACGTGACGGATGAGTTTGTTAAGCCGACGCGGATTGCGTCCGGAGCCGTCAGCGAGGGCGATGGGGTCATCTTCTACAACTTCCGTCCTGACCGGGCGCGTCAACTGACTCAGGTCTTTGTTGATCCCAACTTCAACGGGTTCGAGCGGACGCAAATTCCCAACGTGACGTTTGTCACCTTCACCCAATACGACCCCGCCTTCCCGGTGCTGGTCGCCTTCTTGCCGCAAGATTTCAACAACATTCTGGGCGAAGTGATTTCTCGCAATGGGTTGCGCCAGTTTCGCACCTCAGAAACCGAGAAGTACGCCCACGTCACCTACTTCTTTAACGGCGGCATTGAGGAACCCTTTGAGGGCGAAGACCGGGCGATGGTGCCCAGCCCCCAAGTGCCCACCTACGACAGTGCGCCTACGATGTCGGCCGAAGCCGTGACCGATGAGGCGATCGCTGCCATTGAAAAGGGCATCTATGGGCTGATCGTCATTAACTACGCCAATCCCGATATGGTGGGGCACACGGGCAAAATGGAAGCTGCGATTCAGGCGGTCGAGACGGTCGATCGCTGCGTGGGGCGGCTACTGGAAGCCATTGGCAGAGCGGGCGGCACTGCGCTGATCACCGCCGATCATGGCAACGCCGAAGTCATGCTGGACGAGGATGGACACCCTTGGACGGCCCACACGACCAATCCGGTGCCCTTCATTTTGGTCGAGGGTGAAAAGCGGAAGATTCCTGGTCACGGCACCGATGTCGTGCTGCGCGACGGTGGCATCCTGGCAGACATTGCGCCGACCATTCTGGAAATTTTGCGAATTCCCCAGCCTGTGGAAATGACGGGTCAGTCGCTGATTGAACCCGCTGGCTTTGACGTGCGCCAGAACCGAACCCCAGTGCGCGTTTCCCTGTAGAAGACGTAGGGGTGGAGACGAGAGGGTGCGGCTCTTGGGCGATCGCCCCTATTAACCTGCCCCTAGCGCATTACTCAGAGGCAGGCCGTTCTCACAGCGCTAAACTCTCGATAGAATAGAGCTTGACCGATTTTTTGGTCGAATCTTTAAAGTCGGGCAAGCTCCAGTTCCGCAGCACTCTGGCGACTGGAATTTCGCTCTGACCTCTGATCCCTAACCTTTAACCCCTCATGACCCTCGTTTCTATTGTTCAAATCATTTGGGCGATTTCTGCCGTTGGACTGATTGTGCTGGTGCTGCTGCATAGCCCCAAGGGTGATGGGCTGGGCGGGCTGGGCGGACAGGCGCAACTGTTTACCAGCACCAAGAGCGCAGAAACCACGCTGAACCGAGTCACCTGGACGCTGACGGTCTTGTTTATTGGGCTGACGATTGTGCTGAGCGCCAAGTGGCTGGCGTAGGGATTGTCAGCGGCAGAGTCAGCCTCAGAGCTAGGTTCAGAGCCAGGCTTGGCAACTGTAAAGGGCGCTTGTAGGGGGCGGTAGCAATGGGGCGATCGCCCCTTCCCCTCCCCTCCCTCCATCAGCGATCTCCACTCGTCTGCTCTATCCTATTGCAATCCTGGAGAAGATCATGGCTCTCCAGTTTAACCAGATCGACCGGATTAAAGACTTTGACGAAGCGATCGCCGTGCTGGAGTCGGACTATGTGCCTGCGCTGGTAAAAGCGTTTGCAAACTCTCCCGAAGGACAGGCGTATCTAAAGGCTCAGCCCCATGAACAACCCGCGCAACTTTGGCATTGCCAAGTCGTTTTTCATGTCAGGGCAGGCTAGCGGATTTGATATGACCGCGCCAGAGGGAATAACCGCTTATCAGGAGCAATATAACCAGCAGATTCGCGAGAATCCCTTGGCAGCGCTCTCACCTATGACCGTGCCAGAGGGCGTGCCGCCAGAGTTTGTGGCGCTGGTGAGCCAGCAGCTTGGGCTTGGCCCAGTGCCAGGGCTAGAGCATTTGCCGACCGACCCGCAGGCGTTAATCAGCGCGATCGCCCAACACCTCATAGACACGGGCGTAGTAACTCTTGAGGAATCAGAAAGCCTCGACGCGGGCGCTGAGGATGCCGCAGACCCGCTGAATTCGCTGCTGAGTTTTGCTACCCAGTTCCAGCAGGAAACGCTGAAAAATGCAGTTCAGGAGCAAGGCGTAACCCTATCGGCAAAGGCGATCGCCCTCCTGCAAGACCTCCGCATCACGCCCACCACACCCGGCACCATTGTTCAAGATTTTGATCGGCTGCTGGAAAGAATCGGCGCGGACGGCATTCCGCTTAGCAGCACCCGTCAACAGCTTAATCTCAATACCCTCAAAGATCTGAACGCTTTGCTGAGCCAGCCGATTCAAATCGACCTCAAACGGCCGCAGCAAAAATCCTACCCCAATCTGTACGGACTCTATCTACTGCTGCGGGTGACGGGGCTAACCCAGATCCGCCAAACAGGCAAGACCCCCAAGCTGGTGGTCAATCCTGAACTCTACGCGGCGTGGCAAACGCTTAACCCCACCGAGAAATATTTCACGCTGCTGGAGGCCTGGCTGATCCGGGGTGATTTGGAACTGCTGGGAGAAGACCGGAATCCGCTGAATGAAGGGAGCCGAGTTCTAAAAGCCTGGACTGAGTTGTCGAAGCAGCCCAAAACTTACCGAAACTACAGCGAACAAGATCGGCTGAGCTACTGGCCTGGATTTCACAATCTGACGCTGATGCAAATGTTTGGCTGGGTGGAGTTGGTCTGCCCCCGCCCTGAGGCAGGCAAGGGCTGGCGCGTTAAACAGGTGAAACCTACGCCGATTGGAGATGCGATCGCCACTCTGGCGCTCAGTGCCTACCACGATCAGGACTTTCAGTGGGAGTCTGAAGAGGATTTCACTCTGCCCTGGGGCGATTTTCAGCCCTACTTTCAGCCCTATTTTCCCGAATGGCAGCAAAACCTGCCCGCGCTCCAGCCCCTAGCGCATCAAACTGGAACCTACATTTTCAAAGTTTCGCTCGGAAAAATCTGGCGGCGACTGTCAATTTCGAGCGAGTCTACTCTAGAGGCATTGGGTGGCTTGATTCGAGAGTCGGTAGATTTCGACTCGGATCATCTCGATCTATTTTCCTTCAAAGACGCGATGGGTCGCACGGTTGAAATTCATCATCCCTACAACGACTGGCGCGACAGAAAAGCCAGTAACGAAGTGCTGATTGGCGACCTGCCTTTACAGCCTGGTATGTCGATGACTTACCTATTCGACTTTGGCGACTGCTGGGAGTTTAATGTGCAGCTTGAGGAAATTCAGCCTGGAAAACCCAAGCGGGGCAGCAACAAGATTTTGGAGCGCCACGGCAAAGCGCCGGAGCAATCTCCCAACTGGGAAAACGAATAGAAGGACTACCGGAGGCGATCGCCCGTCTCTGGATCAAACCCAACCAGCGCCCGCTCGTCGAACCGCAGCGAGAGGCGATCGCCCACCTGCACCGCCCGCTCCGGCGCAGCCAGCAGGTTGATCGGACGCGCCACCCCCGGCAGCTTTGCCCGCACCAGCGTTTCGCGGCCCAGCGGCTCCACCAGCGTCACCTGTGCCACCAGTCTGCCATCTTCCCCATCAGGCGCAATCCCATCGGGCGCAATCCCATCGGGCGCAATTTGCAACTGCTCTGGCCGGATGCCCAGGTTGATGGAGCGTTCAGGGCGATTCGCGACGCGTTCGCGCAAGCGGTGCGGCGCACTTTCCCTACGGGAATCGCCCAGCACCGACTGCAACTCTGCGGGACAGGGCAGGACTTGTTCGCCGATGTGCAGCCTATTCTCTAAATAGACCGCGTTTAGAAGATTCATTGGCGGATTGCCCACAAACGTCGCCACCATCTGATTTGCAGGCTGCTGGTAGATTTCCTGGGGTGGGCCGATTTGCTGAATCCGGCCCTGGTTTAGCACGACGATCTGATCCGCCAGGGTCATGGCTTCAGTCTGGTCGTGGGTGACGTAGATTGTGGTGATGCCAAGCTGCTGATGCAGTTGCTTCAGTTCAGCACGAGTGTCGTCGCGCAGTTGGGCATCCAGGTTGCTCAGCGGCTCGTCCATCAAAAACGCCTGGGGCTTGCGGGCGATCGCCCGACCCAGCGCCACCCGCTGCTGCTGCCCGCCGGAAAGTTGACCTGGCTTGCGATCGAGCAGGGGTGTCAATCCAAGCGACTGGGCCACCGCTTCGATGCGCGACTGGATCGTGCGGACATCCGCTCCCCGCATCCGCAGCCCAAAGGCCAGATTCTCCGCCACCGTCATGTGGGGATACAGCGCGTAGTTTTGGAACACCATCGCCACGTCGCGCTGGCGGGCAGGCAGGTCATTCACGCGGCGATCGCCAATATACAGATCGCCCGACGTAGCCATCTCCAGCCCCGCAATCGTCCGCAAAATCGTCGATTTGCCGCAGCCCGACGGCCCCACCATCACCCAAAACTGCCCATCGGGGACTTCAAAGGTAATATCGGCGATCGCCGTCGTTGCATTAAAGATTCGCGTAATTTGGTTCAGCGCAATTCGAGCCACAGAGCAAAAGGAGCAGTATTTTTCTATTCTCCATCTATCTAAAGAAGGAAAAACGAAAGAAGGAAAAACGAAAAACGAAAAACGAAAACCTGGTCTTCCCTCTTCCCTCTTCCCCTGGTTGCCTGACACAAGTCCCGAAAGCCCAGAAAATTCGTTGTCTTGGGATCGAAGCCCATAGCTCCTGAGTTGGAGCCGGAGGGCTTGGTCAGAGGAGCTTTTGGGCCAGCGTCCCCTACGAGAAATCAGGGGTTTCCAGAGATGTGTCAGGCAGTCAGCCTCTTCCCTCTTCGTTCTTCCCTCTTCCCTCTTCGTTCTTCCCTCTTCCCCCCGTTCAGTCAAGTTTGACAACGTTTTAGCCATTAAATGTAGCAAATCTTGCAAATCTCTTTAGACCCGGCATTCGTTTTGCCTCCGCGCTTAGAATAGGAAAATTATTCTCCACCCACCCAGGAGCAACTGTTATGACCGTGATCGCCGTTGTGGACTATGACATGGGCAACCTACACTCGGCCTGCAAAGGCTTGGCCAACGCTGGAGCCACTCCCCACGTCACCGATTCGGCCAAGGATATCGGACGGGCAGATGCCATTGTGCTGCCTGGTGTGGGCGCGTTTGACCCGGCAATTCAGCATTTGCGCGATCGCGACCTGATCTCGCCCCTCAAAGATGCGATCGCCAGCGGCAAACCCTTCCTGGGCATTTGCCTAGGGCTGCAAATCTTGCTGGACGGCAGCGAAGAAGGACGCGAACCGGGTCTGGGCATCGTCCCTGGTTGGGTGCGTCGTTTCCGCTATGAACCGGGCATCACCATTCCCCACATGGGCTGGAACCAGTTGCAGCTTCGGCAGCCCAATCTGCCCCTGTGGAACCAGCTTGCAGATGATCCCTGGGTCTATTTTGTCCACTCCTTCTATGCCGACCCTGCTGATGCAGGAGTGATTGCGGCTACGACCACCCACGGGTCGCAAACCGTAACCGCAGCGATCGCCCGCGACAACCTGATGGCTGTCCAGTTCCACCCCGAAAAATCCTCCGACACCGGGCTAAAGCTGCTGGCCAACTTCGTTGCCTCAGTGCAGGCCAAAGAACTTGCGGGTATTCGCGGCTAGCTGCCGACTGTCGGGGCGATCGCCCTATGGTGAACCCAAACTGGAGATCGGGGGGCAACAGACCCCCTATTTTTTTGCCGACCACTAACCATGTCTCTCCGCATCTATGGCAACCGCCTGATTAAAACCCTCCCTGGCGGCGACACCCGCCCCACGCCCTCGCGGGTACGGCAAGCGCTGTTCAATATTTGGCAAGGGGAAATCGAGGGCTGCCGCTGGCTGGATTTGTGCAGCGGCAGTGGCTCAATGGGGGCCGAAGCGCTCTGTCGCGGCGCGGTGCTGGTCGTGGGCATCGAGCAGTCTGGGCGGGCCGCCGCCGTGGTCACAGAAAACTGGCAAACTGTCGCCAAACCGGATCAGCAGTTTCGGCTGCTGCGCGGCGATGTGCGGCAAATGCTACCAAAACTGAGCGGGCAACGCTTCGACCGGATTTACTTTGACCCGCCCTACGCCAGTGAGTTGTATGAACCCGTACTGGAGGCGATCGCCCGTCATCAGCTTCTGGCCCCCGATGGCGAACTGGCGGTCGAACACGGGGGCGATCGCTTTTCTGAAACGGCCCTAGCGACCCTGCTGCCCCGCATCGCGCCCCTAGTTCCCTGCCGCGAGAAGGTCTATGGCAATACGGCGCTGATGTTTTTTGGGTGGCAAGATGAGGGGTTGGCGTGAATGGGGGTTGAAGGAGTCGAGCAAGTTATAAAAAGAGACCCCCAAAAGGGCCTCCATTCCGACAATTTTCCAGAAATTTCTAGCGGTAGTTCACAAGGTTTTTTTCAAGGGTTGCTGGGGTGCGTCTCAAATGTCCCCTGCGAGATCTCACTTGGCTATTGCGTACACACATCTCGACTGCCTATATCAAGCTCTGAAAGATCCCCCTGAATCCCCCTTGATAAGGGGGACTTTCGAGCCAATTCTCCCTGCTGCGGGTCACTCCGGATACAGTCCCCCCCTTGTTTAAGGGGGGCTAGGGGGGATCAAAGCATCGCCGCTTAGGCATACAAGACTTGTGTGTACACAGTAACTCAACACGGAGAGCGGGCAGAGGGTGTCTACAGACCCAACTGGTCGCCCCGGCGATATTGCAGATAAGCCGCGACAAACAGACCAGCCAGCGTCACGGGAATCAAGCCCAACACAATTCCAGAAAGCAGCGGTTCAACCACGGTTCGATCTCCTTAACGTTAAGTCAAATTTTAGCAACGAATGGTTGAGCAGTCAGCCCTGGGGCGATTTTTTGGCACGGCTTTTAAGGTTTTTTACGTTTTCGCTCGCCCCTTCTCAGAAAAGGGCGATCGCCCTCTCATCTAATCCACTCCGCCAGGACTTGGGGTCGCAACCGTCAGACCCAGCAAAACCTTGCTATTTGCACTCCTTAAATAAATCTGTGCAGAGTTGCCGTCTCCGCTCAAGAAACTTTAAGCTAGGTTATAAATCGAAACGCTATTCACACCCCGCCTTGACCCCGAATCTCTTGAACGAGCCTATTCTAGAATCGCAAGTGACGAGTGCAGCCAGCGATGCTCCGGATCGGTCGCGGCAAGCACTCTGGTTGCTGCTGGGTTCGGCGGTGGTAATGCTGGTGGCGATCGCCGCCCTGCTGCTGCTCCGCCATCCCGACCCCTACGTGCGGAGCGTGCTGGCTCTAGAGGGCAACCCGTCCCAGGGGCAAGTTATTTTCCAGATGAACTGTGCAACCTGCCACGGATTGACGGGGGATGGCGTAGTCGGCCCCAGCCTGCATCATGTTTCCGCCCGCAAGTCTCGCATCAAGCTAATCGAGCAGGTAATCAGCGGCAAAACACCCCCCATGCCCCAGTTCCAGCCCAACGCTCAGGAAATGGCGGATTTGCTGGAATATCTTGAGTCCTTATAGCGAGAGTCTTGATAGCAAGAGTCTTTGGCAGCAAGTCCTCATAGCAGTTTCTAGGTACTGGGTGCATCTTCAAACTTATAGCCCACGCCGATTACCGTTTTCACAAAGCTCGGCGTTGCTGGGTCAAACTCAATTTTTTTCCGCAAGCGGGCGATGTGCGTATCTACCACGCGCTCATCCCCAAAGAAATCGCTACCCCAGAGTTTCTCAATCAACTGGGCCCGGTTCCACACGCGGCCGGGATAGCTCATAAAGGTAGTCAACAGGTCAAATTCCAGCGTAGTCAGGTCAAGCCGTTCGCTTTTCTGTCCTGGCCCGTCGCCGTGGCGATAGGCCGCCCGCTGGTCTACGTCTACCGTAAAATGCTGCGTGTGGTAGGTCTTGCTCTGTCCGCCTTGGCGCAGGGTGCGCCGCAGCAGCGCCCGGACGCGGGCCACCAGTTCTCGCGGACTAAACGGCTTCACCATATAGTCATCGGCTCCAGTAGACAGGCCGATTACGCGATCCATCTCTTCGCCCTTTGCCGTCAGCATTAGAATGTAGGGGTCTTTGTGGCCGGGCTTTTGGCGAATGCGGGCACACACCTCAAGCCCGTCCAGTTCTGGCAGCATCAAGTCCAGAATAATCAAGTCGGGCTGGAGTTCTTGAAATACGCGAATGGCCGTCTGCCCGTCACTGCAAACGCGACAAGAAAAGCCTTCTTTCTCTAGATAAAGCTGGATCAGTTGGGCAATTTCGGCTTCGTCTTCAACGATTAAAATATCCATGACCTGTGGAGGATTCGTCGCTTGCGTTTACCATTAAACCTGAGCGATGGTATGAGAGCAGTTTGTAAGCCGCTCGCTGCATCAGTCCTGGCTAATTTCTCTGGTCAATTGCTCTGGTCAATTGATTGAGTGAGCATCCAGGGACATGGGACTCGATCCTAGCGTAGCGGTGTGGCAGACCGCTGATCTACGGTTCTTCTAGAGCATGATAGACGGCATGGTAACAGCTACCCCCCCTTCGGAATTGCATCGGTTGGGCTTCCAGTTGCAAACCTTGTTGCGGACGGCGCTGCCAGGATTGCCGCCAGTGCAGGTGCGGTGTGCGCTGCGGGAAGGCGTGCTGATGGTGCTGGTGCAGCAGGTTTCACCTGACCCTGGAGCGGCTTCCGCCGTCCGTCGGTTAGAGGCTTCTGAGGCTTCAGAGATTTTCGCTTGTCTGGAAGATGAACTGCGGCGATCGCCCCCCAAGATTCCCCCAGCGAAATCTCCCTTTTCTCCCGCCCAGGTTCAGCCGCTGCCCGTGCGGGTGTATCTGCGGGCGGCTGGCCAGTCTCGCCCCTACGCCATCCATCAGTTTCGCATCAATGGATCAGCGCTTTCTGCGATCGCCCCAGAACAGACCCAGGCTGAGCAGAATGAATTCAGCGCATTCGTCCCCACCGCAGCGCCAGAGCGGTTGCGTCGTCTCCCCCAGGATGATGCAAATCTGGATCATGCAGACTTGGCTCATGCAGACTTGGCTCATGCAGACTTGGATCATACAGACCCGGCGGAAACCGGGCTGCCAGATCCGGCTCAAGCCCCGGCTCCAGACCCAGACACGGCTGTTGCTGGGGGATATTCGCTCTCTCGAATGGCGATCGCCCTGGCAGCAGGGGTTGCGGCGCTGGCCTTTGGCGGCACGTTTTATGCCCTGACTCGCCCTTGCGTGATGGGCGGCTGTGCCGAGTTGCAAACCGTGGAGCGGCTGCATCAGGCAGTGAGCCAGCAGTTGAGCCAGGGCGCGACGCTGCAAGACCTGTCCCAATCCTACACGCGGCTCACGGAGGCCAGCTATCGCCTCAGTCGGGTTCCTCGCTGGTCGCGCCACTACGCAGCGGCGAACCAGGTACAGCAGCAGACCGAATCGACGGTCGCCGCGCTGGGGCAAGTGCTGTCGGCCCAGGCGATCGCAACCGAAGCCGTCGAGATGGCCCAAAATCCTCCCCATCCGCTGGAGGTGTGGCAGCGGGCGCAGGCGCTCTGGGAAAAGGCGATCGCCCAGTTGCAGCAGGTGTCAGAATCCAGCCCGGCCTACGATCTGGCCCAGCAGAAACGGCTGGAGTATGCCGAAAATCTGGCCATGATTGAGCAGCGCATCACCCTGGAGCAAAAGGCGCAGGACTGGGTGAATCGGGCGCGGCAGGCGGTGGAATTGGCGGAAGCGCGACAGGGCGCGGCCACGTCGATGGACACTCGGCTGGAGGCCCACGGCACCTGGCGAACGGCGATCGCCCTGTTGCAGCAGGTTCCCGAAACGGCGATGGCCTACGCCGAAGCCCAGCAGTTGTTGGCGCTCTATCAGCCACGCCTGCTCGACAGCAGCGCCCGTCTCCAGCAGGAAGAAACGGCCGTGGATGCCCATCAGCGGGCGCTGCGGCTGGCAGATCTGGCGGCCGAGGCGGAGCAGCGCAGGCAGTGGTCGCAGGCGGTGCAGCACTGGCAGGGGGCGCTGGCGGCGGCGCAGCAGGTGGCCGCAGGCACGACCGTCCATCCCCAAGTGCAACCGCTGCTGTCATCCTATCGGGCATCCCTGGCGACGGCACAGGAAAAACTGAAAGGGGCGATCGCCGCTCAGGCAGCCGAGCAAGACCTGGAGCGCAACTGTAGCGGTACGCCCCGCATTTGCACCTACGCGCAGCGGGGCAGCGTCATGCAGGTGCGAATTACGCCCAGCTATGATCGGGTGCTGCAAGAGGCGGCCGCCATTACTCAGGTCACACAAGAGACTGATCCGGACTCGGCCATCATGGCCCACTTCAATCCACTGCTGCGGGCGATCGCCACCGTCGGCGAAACCGCCCAAATTCCCATTGAGGTCTACAACGCTGACGGCTCCCTGTTTGGCATCTACGATCCCGCCCTGGATGGATATGTTTCTCGCGAAGTCCGCAACCAGCAGCACAAGCGTCCCTAACCCCCCAACCCCGAATGCACTGGCCCGACATTCTCAACTTTGCCGAAGCCGCTACTCATTCAGTTGGCCAGCAACTGCTCCAGGACTTTGGGCAGGTGCAGGCCGATGAAAAGTCCGACGGCAGCCTGGTGACGCGGGCCGACCGCTGGGCCGATGAAACCCTGCGGGGGGCGATCGCCCAGCGGTTTCCCGACTACGGCATCCTCAGCGAAGAGTTGACCCACGTTTTTCCGGCTCAGGACTGGTGCTGGATCATCGACCCCCTCGACGGCACGACCAACTTTGCGCGGGGCATTCCCATCTGGGGCATTTCCCTGGGGCTGCTCTATCAGGGCACGCCGGTCTTCGGCTATGTGCATCTGCCGCCGATTCAGCAGTCGTTTCATGGCTACTGGCCCGGCGACAGCGGACTGGAGATGCCCACCGGAGCCTTTTGCAATGGACGGGCGATCGCCGCTAGCCCCGACGCGCCTAGCGGCAACCACTTCTTTAACCTGTGCGCCCGCAGCATTGCCATCCTCCAGCAGCAGCCCTTCCCCTGCAAAATCCGAATGCTGGGCGTTGCCACCTACAACCTGCTCACTGTGGCAGCAGGAGCGACGCTGGGCGCAGTCGAAGCCACCCCCAAAATCTGGGACATTGCCGCCGTGTGGCCCATTGTGCAAGCCGCTGGAGCCGTGTGGCAGCCCCTAGAGCCAGGGCCGATTTTTCCGCTGGTGCCGGGGCAAAACTATGGCGATCGCCCCTTCCCCACCCTCGTTGTCAGCCAGCCCGCCCTTCTGGAAGTATTTCTCCCCAGAGTCGCCGTTTTGAGCAAGTAGAGCGCAGAAAGTAAAAAGAAGAGGCTGAGGATCAAGTCTAATCCTCAACCCCTCGCGCTAGCCTTCTTGCGGAACTGTAGTCGCTAGCTACGCGGCATCACGGGCAGGGATGAAACCGACTCGGCCCCCGCATCGCCTTTCACCCGGCGGATCTGGGCCCCCAGCAGCTTCAGCTTACCTTCCAGATCATCGTAGCCTCGATCCAGATGGTGCAAGCCTTGAATAATCGTGGTGCCGCGTGCCGCCAGCCCCGCCAGCACCAGCGCCGCCGATGCCCGCAGATCCGTCGCCACCACGGGCGCACCCGTGAGGAACGGCACCCCGCGAATCACAGCGTGATTGCCCTTGGTGCGAATATCTGCGCCCATGCGGTTTAGCTCGGCCACATGGCCCATGCGGTTTTCAAACACGGTTTCGGTGATGATGCTATCGCCCTCGCTGAGGGTCAGCAGCGCCATAAACTGCGCCTGCATATCCGTCGGAAAGCCAGGATAGGGCAGCGTTTCAATATCCGTCCCCAAC
Source organism: Thermoleptolyngbya sichuanensis A183 (assembly GCF_013177315.1). Lineage (NCBI taxonomy): Bacteria > Bacillati > Cyanobacteriota > Cyanophyceae > Oculatellales > Oculatellaceae > Thermoleptolyngbya > Thermoleptolyngbya sichuanensis. The sequence goes on from NZ_CP053661.1 coordinate 1,800,153, forward strand.
CGCGATGTACCGGGCACAATGCGAAGACGGCTAGGCGTTTCTTGAACCACCTCCGAGCCGATCGCCCTCAGTTTGGCAATCACTGCTGTCAAATGATCCGGCACGACCGGAGCCAGCGACAGTTCAGATTGGGTAATCGCGCCTGCCACCAGAAACGTGCCCACTTCCACCCGGTCGGGAATCACCGCGTAATCAACCGAGTGCAGACTGGGCACGCCCGAAATCACGATCGTATTTGTGCCCGCACCGCGAATCCGTGCGCCCATCGCCCGACAGAAATTGGCCAAATCCACCACTTCTGGCTCCTGGGCGGCGTTTTCCAGAATCGTTTCGCCATCGGCCAGGGTCGCTGCCATCATCAGCGTTTCCGTTGCGCCGACGCTGGGATAGTCGAGGTAAATCCGCGCGCCTTTGAGCCGTCGATTCACCCCCGGAATGCAGGCGTGAACCGTACCATGCTCGATCTGCACATCGGCTCCCATCGCTTGCAGTCCGCGCACATGCAAATCGACTGGACGCGCTCCAATCGCGCAGCCGCCGGGTAGGGGAATCCGCGCAATGCCCAGCCGCGCCAGCAGGGGCCCAATGATGAAAAAGCTAGCCCGGAGTTGGCTGACCAGCTCGTAGGGGGCTTTGGACTGGCTGAGATGGCGAGCGTCGATTTCTAGCGCGTCATCCTTGCGGGTAATTTTTACGCCGAGGGCGCTCAGCACCTCGCCCATGCGGGCCACGTCGGCCAGCGAGGGGACATTGCGAATGCGGCAGTCTTGGCTACACAGCAGCGAACCAGCCATCAGCACCAGCGCCGAGTTTTTGGCACCGCTGATGCGAACCTCGCCGCTGAGGCGGTGTCCACCGATGATTTCTAGGACTGGGCTGCGATCTTCAGGTGAAGAATGGGTCACGGGTGAATTGAGAGAGGGGTTAATGGGTCTATCCTCCAAGTGCGCCTGTCAATCTTAAAGCTTTTCTTCTGTTTGTTCCATTTCTGGCATGCCTGTTTTTGGCTGCGCCTGCTTCTAGGGGCTGCTTCTAGGGCCTGCTTCTAGGTTTGTATTCCGGCTCATGCCCTATCGTTCCCTGAGTAGATGCTCAGCCTTCGCATCTATCTCAGCAGAATTTGGTCTTGATTTTACCGGAAAGGTTTCGTGTGTCTATAGCTCTGACCATTACTTTGCCAAAGCCGGGCGATCGCCCCCCGAACAGAAACGCTACAGAACCGCCAAAAAAGTAGCAAAAAATTGTCGGCAGGAGTTGACGAAAGTTTCATCTATGCAGCATGATGGTAAGTCGCAGCGTTGAAATGCGTTGATTGCGGAACTGGCGGAATTGGTAGACGCGCTAGATTCAGGTTCTAGTGTCTGCAAAGACTTCCGGGTTCAAGTCCCGGGTTCCGCATGGATGAAGAATGGCTAGTGGCGATTGCTGCTAGCCATTCTCTTTGGGAATTCTTCTAGCACTCACTGGGGTTAGGGTGTTCACGCATCCGCTAAAAGTTTGGAGAATTTCCGCCATTTTCGGGAAGGGCGATCGCTCGTTTGATTTACTTATCATTTCGTTACACCTTGTCATAAAAGACTAATCGAAAAACTCCCAGATTCCAGAAGATTCCAGCATCGACTCCCTGCTTCCTCAACCCGTGCTGAACTCATGCTGACAAGCCTGCAAAATCCCCTGGTTAAGCAACTCCGCAAGCTGCATCAAGCCAAGGGGCGGCGCGAACAGCAGCAGTTTTTGCTGGAGGGCACACACTTGCTGCAAGAGGCCCTGGCGGTGGGCTATCCGCTGGCGGTGGTGTGCTGCACGGAAACCTGGCGATCGCGCTATCCCGACCTGTTTGCGGCGGCCGGTCAGCGGGCGGAACGGCTGGAATTAGTGAGCGAGGCGGTGCTAGCGGCGATCGCCACCACCGTTAACCCCGATGGCGTGATCGCAACGGCTTTTCGCGTCGCGCCAAGACAGCCCAACGATCCCCGCCAGGTCAGCCTGGGGGTAGCGCTAGAGACCGTGCAAGATCCGGGCAACCTGGGCACGATGATTCGCACTGCGGCGGCGGCCGGCGTGGAGGGGCTATGGCTCAGCGCCGATAGTGTCGATCTAGATCATCCTAAGGTGCTGCGGGCGACAGCTGGGCAGTGGTTTCGGCTGCCGATGGCGGTGGCAGACGACCTGATCAACGTCGTGCAACAGTTTCGAGCAGTGGGGGGGCAGGTGGTGTCTACTTTGCCCAGCGCCACGCAAACCTATTGGGAAACCGACTTCACCCGGCCCACGCTGATTTTGTTGGGAAATGAGGGCGCAGGACTGTCGCCTGGGCTGGCGGCGCTGGCAGACGGTGCGGTGAGGATTCCCCTAGCGGCTGGTGTAGAGTCGCTGAATGTGGCGATCGCCGCGGCGCTATTGGTCTACGAAGCTCGACGGCAGCGCATCCCTGCGACGATGGTGGCTGGATCAGAGCCGAGTCAGCCTATGCCCCGCGCTCTTGAGTAAATTGCTCAATGTCTGCCACGGCATCTTCCAGGTCTTGAACCGTGAACCGGGGCGATCGCGCTTTGTCCACCTCCCGATGAGGCGCTTCTGCCGAGGCAGGCTCAGGCTGGCTGAGGCGATCGCTGAGCTGATCGAGCGACTCGATAAACGCTTGAGACGCTGCGTACCGTAGCTCTTGTTGATGTGAGTTCATAGCAGACTCCTGATCGACGCTGGGAAAAACAGTCTCCATCGTCTCTATCCGAATCTCTCCACGCATAGAAACCTCCATTCATGGAAAGCCCCTCATGGAAAGCCCCGGCGAGAAGAAACTCGTTTGTTCACGCGGTCTGGTCGGAAAACCCTTCCCAGTCTAGTGAACCGTGTTGGAAATGCCCAGCTTTGCTGGAGAACTGGGAGCAGCCCGGTGGGGCTGAGGAACACAATTCTGTTTCTTCAGCTTGCCCCTGAGAGTTTAGCAATGCGTCAGGAAATCTGCTTAATTTCCGGCGCTGAAGGGCGATCGCCTGCCTGTGAAATACGCGGAATTATATGCGACGTTCCCCGCAGCCACCTCCCAAAGCCGTGCCCGAAATTCACGTAGAATTTAGAACATAGGACTTACGCACTTGCGATAAGTTTTCTGGATTTTGGACTATTTCTCGCGGGCTGCACCCGCAAGAAACACTCCATGAGTAGCCCCTAGAACAGATAACAGTTAAGAAATCCAAACGGACATCCCCTCGGAGAAGCAGACGTGAGCGAAGCATTTGACTATGACCTGGTGATTATTGGTGCGGGCGTGGGGGGGCACGGCGCGGCCCTCCATGCCGTCAGCAGCGGGCTAAAGACCGCCATCGTGGAAGCGGCTGACATGGGCGGCACCTGCGTCAACCGGGGCTGCATTCCCTCGAAGGCGCTGCTGGCCGCGTCGGGGCGGGTGCGCGAGCTGCGCGATGCTCATCACCTCAAGAATCTGGGCATTCAGTTGGGCAACGTGGGGTTTGACCGACAGGCGATCGCCGACCACGCCGCCAACCTCGTCAGCAAGATCCAGGGCGACCTCACCAACAGCCTCAAGCGGCTGGGGGTGGACATCATTCACGGTTGGGCCAGGCTGGCGGGCCCCCAAAAGGTAAGCATTGCCACCGCCGAGGGCGAAAAGACCGTAACCGCCAAGGACATTATTCTTTCGCCCGGATCAGTGCCCTTCGTGCCGCCCGGAATCGAACTAGACGGCAAGACCGTGTTCACCAGCGATGACGCAATCAAGCTAGACTGGCTGCCCAACTGGGTCGCGGTCATCGGCAGTGGCTATATTGGGCTAGAGTTTGCTGATGTCTACACCGCGCTGGGCAGCGAAGTCACCATCGTCGAAGCGCTGGATCAGCTGATGCCCGGATTTGATCCTGACATTGCTAAACTGGCGCAGCGCATCCTGATTGCGCCCCGCGACATCGAAACCCGCGTGGGGCTGCTGGCGAAAACCGTGAAACCCGGTTCCCCCGTGGTGATTGAGCTGGCAGATGTAAAAACCAAAGAAATCGTAGAAGTGCTGGAGGTCGATGCTTGCCTGGTGGCAACGGGCCGCATCCCCGCCACGAAGGACTTGGGTCTGGAAACCGTCGGCATCGAACTCGATCGGCGCGGCTTTATTCCGGTGAACGATCAGATGCAGGTGCTAATAGACGGGCAGCCTGCGCCACATCTGTGGTCCATCGGCGACGCAACGGGCAAAATGATGCTGGCCCATGCCGCTTCGGCCCAGGGCATTGTGGCCGTCGAAAATATGTGCGATCGCCCCCGTCAGGTGGACTACCGCAGCATTCCTGCCGCCGCCTTTACCCATCCCGAAGTCAGCTTTGTCGGCATGACGGAACCCGCCGCCGTGGAACTGGGCAAGGCCGAGGGCTTCAAAGTCGCTGTTTCTCGCTCCTACTTCAAAGGCAACTCCAAAGCCCTGGCCGAAGGCGAAACCGACGGCGTGGCCAAGGTAATCTACCGTGAAGATACGGGCGAAGTGTTGGGGGCCCACATCATCGGGCTACACGCCTCCGACCTGATCCAGGAAGCCGCCAATGCGATCGCCCAGCGCCGCTCTGTCAGCGACCTCGCCTTCCTGGTGCATACCCATCCCACCCTGTCGGAAGTGCTAGACGAAGCCTACAAGCGGGCAGTTACAGCGCACTGAACGAAAAAAGAAAAAAGAAAAAAGAAGAACGAAAAACGAAACCTTTTATCTCTTCCCTCTTCGTTCTTCCCTCTTCCCTCTTCGTTCTTCTCTCTTCCCTCTTCCCCTCTCCCCCTTTTCCCTCAATGCAAATCCGTCGTCGTCCGCCCAACCCCGCTGTTGCGGTAGAAAATCTGCGGTATCAGATCAGTGCGCCCGACGCGCAGCCGCAGCATATTCTCGAAGAAATCGTCTGGCATAAGGAAACCGAAGTCGATCAGATGCGGGAGCGTCTGTCGCTGCTGGATTTGCAAAAAAAGGTGAAAGATCTGCCGCCGCCGAAGGATTTTGTCGAGGCGCTGCGGCAGGGCAAGACCCGTCCAGCGCTGATTGCTGAGGTCAAGAAGGCCTCGCCCAGCAAAGGCGTGATTCGGGAAGACTTTGACCCTGTGGCGATCGCCCGCGCCTACGAGCAAGCCGGAGCCGCCTGCATTTCTGTTTTAACGGACGAAAAGTTTTTTCAGGGCAGCTTTGCCTATCTCCAGCAGGTGCGCGATGCGGTCGATGTTCCCCTGCTGTGCAAAGACTTTGTGATTTATCCCTACCAAATCTATATGGCCCGGCTGCACGGAGCCGATGCGGTATTACTGATTGCAGCAATTCTCTCAGACAAGGATTTACAATACTTTATCAAGATTGTTCAGGCGCTTAACATGACTGCCCTGGTTGAGGTTCACACCCTCGAAGAGTTGGATCGAGTGCTGGCACTGCAAGGTGTCCATCTGGTCGGCATCAACAACCGCAACTTGCAGGACTTTTCTGTAGATCTGCAAACCACTTGCAGCTTGTTGGCCGATCGCCAAGCTCAAATTCAAAAACAGGGCATTCTAACGGTAAGCGAGTCGGGACTGCACACTCCAGCAGACCTCAGCCAGGTCGAGCAAGCCGGAGTCGAAGCCGTGCTGATTGGGGAGTCGCTGGTCAAACAGCCCGACCCTGGAGCAGCGATCGCTAGTCTGTTTGTCTGCTAGCCTGCTGACGCTCGACCTGGGCAAATAACTGGGCAACCGACTGGGCAACCGAACTGGGCAACTGACTGTGACTCAAACCCAAAGCTTCCATATTGGGAGTGTATAGCGGTTTGCGCCCGCGTGTGGTGACTGCACATCTCAGGTTTGAACGAGCCTGAGACAGCGGCTTACCGCCGATTCTTTAGGTTGCCCACCCCTCATCCGACTCGCTCCGACCCGCGCTGGACGAGGCGCTTTTCCGTATCTTTTTTGCATCTTCAATTTAGAGTTAGCCTTTAGAATCCTATGGAACCGATTCCCCTGCCGTCCCATATTCACTACGAGCTGCTGCTGCAACTGCTGGAACGCCAGACCACGCCCGCTGCTCAGCACCAGTCTCAGCATCAGGCCCAGGTTCATGAGCTAATCAGCACGCTGCGAAAGGCGCTGACCCAACAGAAGCGCCTAGAGGAAAGCCTAAGCCGCGCCAATGTGCCTATTGACTATCGCTGGTCGCTCAACAGCGCGGGTTTGGAGACAGTCTCTTCTGAGGTGCGCTGAGGTGGCAGTCCGCACCCTGTAGATTTCAGATTTCTTTAACAAATCGGGCGATCGCAGATGGATGGGCAGTGCTAGCTGGGTTGGCGCAAGAGGAAAGCGGATTCAGCCGTGCTTCTTTCAATTTGAATCTCGGATCTGCTGAACACATCCTGTAAACTAGGATCAACAAGAAACAAGCATCGGTTATACAAGCTATGTTTTTCATAGGTTGTATTGCTGGTCACTTGGTCTTCTTCACTACGCTTCTGTTTTTAATAGATTGATCGTGCATCTCTTAGAGCAGTTTCGTTCAGGTAAATTTGCCTGAACGACTTGATACAGGCTTGATTTAATTCCCTAGCTTGATCCTCCGGATTGAGGCTGAGTCCAGGTTGAGCTATTCATGAGGCTCAGACACACGGGGAATGATACAGATTCAAATGATTGAGTAATCGAGTTTTGGTCGTTGTTTGGAGTCTTCTAGGAATTTGTTTGGCAACTGCTTGTTGCTAACTATTTAGCTGATGTTGTAAGTGGCTTGAGTTAAAGCTTTTAGCATTTACTCTTGGTATTTGTTTGACATCCAGCAAAGTGCTAAGCATTGAGCAAGTTTGAGCAGGTTTAATTCTTTAATTCATTTTGATGGGTCGATTCTTGTCATCCTGGGCGCAAGGTTTAGTTTGTCGTTTTGATTAGTTTCTGCTGGCTCCGCTTCTGATTTAAGTTTCTTTATTAAACCCACTGGTTATCCCACGGCTGGCTGAGTATTGTGTGGCAAAACGATCGGGAGGCGCTGCGTGTCACAACCAGATTGGACAATGGTTTCCGCGACACCGGAGCAATCACGTCTTTCCATCGAAGCCGGTTCCGATGGAGGGAGCTTTAGTGGAAACGATTTGGGCGGCAGTCTTCTCAGGGGAGATGAATCTAATCCAAGCGTGGTGGCTGTCGAAGCGCCAGTTGTGGAACTATCAGCCGAATTACCTGTCGAATCACCGCATACGCGGCTGTTGAGCGAGTTGGCCCAATTGCGATCGCAGGATCGAGAACGCATTGCCCGCATTCACCACCTGGAACAGGCGCTAGATCAGGCCTTGTCTTGCATGGACGAACTGCGGCTGCAAATGCAAGACCAGGGCTTGCTGGAAACCCAACTGGCGGCGACCGAAAAGTTTGCCAGCGTGCAACAGCAGGCGATCGCCCGCCTCAAAGTCCGCCTCAAGCAGCAGCAGCAGACCATCGATGCCCATCTGGCCGAAGCCTACGAGCGCGATCGCCAAGCCCAGGAAAAGCTTGCCGCGGCCGAAGCCCGCTTTCAGGCGCAGCAGGAAGAACTGGATCGGCTGAGAATCCAGCTTAGCGGCCTGAGCCAAGGCCACGGGCGCGATGGATGGAACGGCCGAGAATCGCCAGACGCAACCCGCCAACGGATGCAGGAACTAGAGGAGGCTGCCCAGTACGCGCAAGAACTGTCCTATCGCCTCCAGGAACAGCTTGAAGCATCGCAGCAGCAGGTTCAGCGTCTAGCCGTTGCCCTGAGCGCTGCCGAAACCCGAGTTGCCGAGATGGAATCGATGATGGCCCAGATTCAGGCGGCCCAGGGCCCAAGCCAGGAACAACCAGGCGGGTTGCGGTCGGCGCTGCCATCGTCTGCGATCCGGACTCGCCCTGTCGCTCGTCGGACAAATGCGATCGCCACGCTGGGGCAAGACCTAGCCCGCGCCCAGATCAAAGCCGATGAGCTAGAAATTGAGCTAGGACGGCAGATGCGGCTGCAAACCCTATGGCTGCAAAATAACCGGGAGTTGGAGGCAGAGTGCGATCGCTATCGGGCCCGCATTGCCGATCTGGAAGCCCAAAATAGCGACATCCAGGAGCAAATCTTTCACCATGCCCGCCAGGTCAGCGAGTACGAAGCTACCATCCATCATTGGAAAGATCAGTACATTGCCAGCCAGCGCCAAATCGCCAGCTTCAAAGAACTGCTCGACAGCGTACAGGTGCATCTACTCGCCAGCGAACAGGTCGATCCAGAGCTAACCGCGATTTTCTCTGAGCTAATGACTATGATGGAAGTTGTCGCCACCCTCGACAGCAACAGCCTCAGCAGCCTCTCTGCACCGCCCGTCTCGCGGTTCAATCCGCTGGATTTGCCTGATTTTCTGGTGCGCTGCCGCAGCCACCGCCATCGCTAACGACCTGATATACCCATCGCAAACGAGTTGAGGGCTTTAGAAACGCTGTAGACTGATGGAGACGTTTTCAGCGGGACTTGCCGTGACCCCAGCCGAGCTTGCTTTGCTGCTTTCCTCTATTGCCCTTGGCGTTGCGGGGCAGTTTTTTTTGAAGTCGGGCGCACTGAAGCTGGGTCGCGTTGAGGCGAGTAACGCCATCAGCCATGTGTTGAGCATTCTCACCGTGCCGGACTTGCTGATCGGGCTGGCTTGCTACGGGTTGGGCGCGGTGGTGTATATCTTGGTGCTGACTCGCGTTAAGCTCAGCGTCGTGGGGCCAACAGTCGCGCTCAGCTACGTGTTTTCGGTGCTGTTGGGCTATTTTGTCTTCAAGGAAACGATTCCTGGTCTGCGGCTGGTGGGGCTGGGACTGATCGTGGCGGGTGTGATTTTGGTGGTGTGGCAGCCGAAGTGAGGGGCGGGGTGGCTTGCTGCAAACGCCCCGGGAGTCAGTTGCGATAAGTAGCTAGACATGATTAAACTTAAAACGCTCAACTGAGTAGTTGCCGTCCCAGCCCCGCTGCTCGATCGCCTCGATGAGAGCTAGAGCCAGGTCATACTCATCATCAAACAAGCGACTGGCTAACTGCTCACGCTTGAGATTCAATCATTCGTCCTCAATGCGGTTCATCTGTGGGCTGTACGGTGGCAGGAAGCTGTACGGTGGCAGGAAAAAGATCGACAAGCCTTGTTCATGCCACTGTTGCCAGTATTGTTTGGCAAGCTTACTCCGGTGGGATGAAGCACCATCTTGAATGATGACGGTGAGTTGTCCAGTCGTCGCGAACCGTTCGGCAGCGCGTTGGGCCTGCCAATTCATCAAAGTCACGTAGCGCTCACTGTTGAAGCCACCTACTTACTTTCTGTGTTGATTTTGGATTTTGGATTTGCGATTTTGGAAGGCCCGTTTTGGAAGGCCCGTCCCGTGTCTGTGGCGCTTCCAGTAATTTCATTCGGAGCGCCGCTGGTTAGAGGGGATGTCATCTCAAACCAGGTTCAAACTCAAACCAGGTTCAAATCAGTGCAGCCACATCCCGACAGCCCGATATCCCACAGCCCGACACCCCACACCCGACATCAGAGATGCGTCAGGTCTTCTGGCATGTTGCAGTTCAACAAATGGGCAAAATCAACAGCCGGAATTTCGGCAACTGGATGCTGGGCTAGCCACTGCTGAAACGATCGCCCGCCCGCCTGCACAAAGTCGCGCAGCAGCGACAGGCTACTCAGGCGATAAAATCCACACAGCGGCTGCCAGCCCTGCGAATCGCGCGGCAAATAGGCGATCGCCCCCGACTGGACTGTTTCCAACTGCGCGGCCCACTGCTGCACCTCCGCTGCTTGCAGCCGGGGCAGGTCGCACGCCAGCAGCAGCACCCACGCTGAGGCTCCACCCGCCGCGACCCGCTCCAACCCCTGCCAAAAGCCCACCAGCGGCCCGTGCGGCTCTGTTTCCCCAGGCAGCGGCGTTTCGGAGACAAACTGGCAGTCGGGCAGCAGCGTGGCGTAGCGATCGGGCCAGGGCGTGACGACGAAGACTGGGCTGGCGCAGGACTGGGCGATCGCTCCGGTTCTTTGCAGCAGGGGCACGCCTTCAATCTCAATCAGCGCCTTGTCGCGCCCCATGCGGGTGCTGTGGCCACCTGCGAGAATAATGGCAGAGAGAGGCATCGGGGTATTGTGTGACTCTATCTCATCATCCCACCGACCATTTGCGCCAGCGCATCCAGGTTTACAAAAATATCCTCAACTCGAACCAGCGGATAGAGCAGCGATTGCCAGAAGTGCCCCGCAGGAACCTCGCCCAGCAGATAAGCATAGTCCAGTCCGATCAGGTTGCTGAGATACCAGTAGCAGGGATAGACGTAGTTGGGCGAAAACAGTTCTACGACCTGAGTGCCGGGGCGACAAAAGGCAAGGTTGGTGAGTCCGCTGCCGTGGGGAGAGACGATGAGTTCAGCATTGTAGAAAAGCTGGGCTTGTTCGGCGATGGTGCAAGTCTCCAGGTAGACCGTGGCGAATCCCTGGGACTCAAGAAGTTTCACTACGGATTCTTCGTTGATGATTCGACGATCGCGCGTTTTTTGCCTGGAGAGATACAAGCGCTTTGGTAAATCAGGAGCAAGCGTCTGGGAATGCAAAAAGGACGACTTGAGCCAGTCGCAAACCCAAGCCTGGGGCCAGGCCGCCGCGCCGGGAAATGAAGGAATGATGAGTTGATCTGCCTGGATATGAAGATGCTCCTGAACAGACAGAACTTTCTCAGATGGAATCTGGAGATGATGCAAGCTGTCTTGCTGCCAGGAATGGCGATCGCCCACCAGCCAGTAATCGATTTCGTTAAGATTAAACTCACCGTCTTGCAGGACTTTGAGACGCGGCAAGACATCCAGCATCCAGTGAAAGTAGATGTTATTCGACACGCCTGCAAGAACGGCGACAGTTCCTGATAGGCGCTCTATGGGTGGCAGCTTTTGGGACGAAAAGACCCAGTGCTGGCGGGCGAGCAAGTCGGGATGTCCGGGGGTGAGCAGCGGAAACTCAGCGGAGCAATCGCGCATCACCTCGCCCGCCGCGTTAAAAACGGCCAGGCTGCTTTGATCCGAATCGAGCCAAAAGCGTCCGTTTGGCAGCGTGGCGACAAAGGTGCCAGGGATCGACAGGGCATCGCCCAGCCCAAAGCTCAAGTGGGGCCGCGGCTCCAGGCAGCGGGGCGGCTTAAGCGCAACGACCTGGGGCGGATGAACGGGCGTGAACGAGGCTCTAGGTTCCGATGCCACCCAATCGGGCAGGGTTCTGACTTCGCGGGTCGGCGCGTCCACGGGCCGCGTCTTTTCCCAAAGCGGGTCATCCAGCATAGGCGACGTGGCTCCCCAAGGCGGATGCCCACGCCCCTGGTTTTGCCAGCCCGCCAGCAGGTTGGCCACTTGGGGGGCCAGGTTGGAATTCAGCTTTAGCGCTGTTTGCAGGCATTGCAGCGCCTCCGCTGGCTCACCCGTCTGCATCAGCGCCGCCGCTAGGTTATACCAGCCCTCGACGGCTTCGGGCTGCTGAGCCAGGAGCGATCGCCAATGCTCGGCCGCAAGGTCTGCGTTCCCCTGGGCCAGATACGCCAGCCCCAGCAGTCGGTGTGCGTCTTCGCGATTAGCGTGTAAGGACAAGGCGTGATGGGCAGCGGCGATCGCCCTTTCTGCGTCCCCCTGTTTCCAGAGCGCCTGCCCCAGACTTAGCCAGAGATCGGCGGCATTTGGGGCTTCGCTGAGGGGGGTTTGATATAGGGCGATCGCCTCTGACATTTGCCCCGTTTGCACCAGCGCGTTGCCCAAATCTATAACGGCTGCGAAATTTGAGGGATTTTCCTGGAGAGCCTGCTGATAGAGGGCGATCGCTCGTTCTAGCTGCCCGCCACGAGCCAGCAGATTTCCCGCCTGGTGCAGTGCCGCATCGGAATGGTCGGCCACCGCCAGGGTTTCTAAAAACGCTGCGTTGGCGCATACCGCAGGATTTTGCGGCGGTGTTTTTGCCCAGGCGCAATAGGTTTCGGCAAAGTCTGACCGTTGCCAGAGCGCCTGACGTAACCCCGACAGCGCCTCCGCCGCCTGCCCCAGTTGCAGCAGCCCATAGCTCATATCTGCCAGAACGGGCGCAGCATCGGGAGCCAGCGCATGAGATTGTCCCCAAGCCTGTACTGCTGCCGCCCAATTGCCCAGTTTTCCCTGACACAGCCCCAAACCCGCCCAGGCATCGGCATTGTCGGGCTGGAGCCTCGTCCATGCGGCGTAGGATTCGCCTGCTTCGGCAAATTGCCCAAGCGTCTGGTAGGTCTGCGCCTGCTGCGCCCAGGCATCCACAAAATCGGGCTGAAGCGCGATCGCCTGCTGCCAGCTTGCCAGCGCTGCGTCCAGGTCACCCCGTTGCGCCTGCGCGATTCCCAGCCTGTGGTGATACGTTGCCTGCTCAGCGTCCAGTTCCAAAAGCTGCCGCGAGAGCCGCTCAGCCGCCGGGTATTGCTGATGCGCCAAACAGTGCGTTAGCGCTTGCTCCAGGAGATTTGCCAGACTGCTCAGATAGGCTTCTAGTGCGTCTGGCTCAGCGTCGGAGAGGGGGGTCATCCACACTGCCTGGGCTTCGGCTTCCTGACCTTGCAGCAGCAGCGCCAAACCCAGTAGGGCGTAGTGCTGGAGGTCTGTCTCGCCCTGGGCAATCCGGGCTTCGCAGTAGGCGATCGCCCCGCCGGTATCGCCCTGAAACACCCAGTCCAGCACCTCGCTCATGGCTAGCCTACCGATTGCGTGGGTAAGGTGTCGAGGGCAGCGCGGGCGATCGCCGCAGTGTTGTTGTGGGGCAGGTCAATGCGGGCGGTCAGGCGCGGGCGCAGCAGCGTCCACTGGTCGGCAGGCAGCGGCGGCAACAGGGTAATCTCTGGCGCGTCTTCTCCCAGTTCCAGTTCCTCTTCCTCCATCAGGTGCAGCGTCACGCTAGACAGGGCAAAGTCCGCTTCCTGCGCGTCCAAATCGCCCATGTCTACCAGCAGCGTGGTTTCTTCGCCGCCGGGAGCGGTGATCACGGTTCGCAGCAGGTCCGCTAGTTCGGCAAACAGCACGTCTTCGGGCTGCTGCCAGTCGGGTAGGGCGATCAAATTGCGATCGCGCAGGTGCAGGCTTTCAACGAGCTGCCGATGCTGATGGGTGTGATACAAGTCCCAAAACACCTGGCTAAGCTGCTGTCCGTAGCGCTTGCTGTCGAGGAAGCTGGGCGGATGCTGCATGGCGGCCCGGAGGCGATCGCCCAGGTTTTTCCGAAGCTGGGCATCAGTGCCTAGGGCGATCGCCCGCGTGACATATTCTTCAACTGTCGTGGCGATTAGCTCTGGCAGTGCCAACTCTCGCAAGAACGCTGCACCCCGACCCAGGGAAACGGGCGTATCTTGTTCCATCACCAGCGTTGGAACGCTGACCATCAGCGGATCGAGCAGCGACGATAGGCCAGACATCGGGAACGAGTCGAGATACACATCGGCTAGCTGCACTCGCGCTTGCAGGTTGGCTCGGCTGGGGGTGGGCCCCAAGATCAAGAGGCGATCGCCTTCTACGTTTCTGGCGGTCAGTTGTTTCGACAATCGTCGCTGAAACGCCGCCAGTGGGTACTGGTTTGAGTAGTTTGGATTAAACGGGTAAATCAGCAACCGAGACCCCGGAACACTGGCCAGAATTTCCGCCCAGGCTGCTTCCAGTTCGGGCGAGATTTTGTAAAAACTCGCGCCAGATACAAACACCACCTCATTGTCCGCAATGCCCAGCATGGCGCGATCTACGGATTCGGTCGGCGGGTCAGATCCCTCCACCGCAAGGTCAAAGCACTGGCCGGCGGCTTGTAGAGGCAGCAGGTGTTCTGTAAAGTGGCGCTGCGCCTGATCCGCCGACCCCGCTAGGCGGCTGGTGAGCCAGTAGTCGATTTGGGCAATCCCGCTGGAGATGGGCGAGTTCATGCCACACACCTGCACCCGCGCCAGCCGATGGGATGCCAGGAGGGTGACAGCATCCGTCACAGCCGCAGTATTGGTCGCAATCCAGAGGATGTCTAATTCCGCTTGCCGCAGGGTGTCAACTTGTTCAGCCAGTCGCCCAGGGAGCTGCACCGCTCGGTCGGCATATTGCAGACAGTATTGGGCAGCGGGGTGTTCGTAGGAGGTGAGAGAAAAGAGAATGACTTCAAACTGGTCGCGATTGAGGTCGCGGAAAACAGGAAGCGTTGCAGCCGTCTTGGTTTGGGGAATAAAACCAGGAGACAGAATCCCCAGCCGGAGCTTCTGCCGCGGCTCTGGGGCAACCGGGAAGTCGTAATCTAACGCGGCTCCTTCAGCAGTGAGCGCTTGGGCAATCAGCGCTGAACGCTTCTGGCAGAGAGATTTGAGCGATCGCCGCGTCAGGTAAAGCGGTGTGAGATCGAGGGTTTGCAGTGTGACCTGAGCAACCTTTTGCCAGAGGAAGTCGGTGGGGTCGTTTTGAACCTGTTCGTAGAGTCTGTCCACCCATCGCTCCAGGTATTTGGCATACTCATCAGCCTCGCCCAGTTCCATAAACATCGTGGGCGGCGCACAGAGATACCGCACTATGTCTGCTAGCAGAGACGATGGCACAAGGGTCGGGTCGAATCCATCGGGGAGATGGTGGGGATAGCAATACAGCATCGCTGCCAGCAGTGCGGATGTCTGGCGTGCCCATCCCTCCGAAAGAGTGGCAATGAGCTGGAGGGCGATCGCCTCGTCGGTTTCTGTGAGGGGTTCCAGCCGAATCCCAGAATCCAAGATGAGGCGATGCGCCTGTCCCAACTCGCCCGCAAAGGCGGTTTCCAGGTTCTCCGGTGCGATATTAAGCAACTGCTCAATCAGTTGGTGACGGTGCTGACGGAGCCGTTCCAGAGCAGAGAGACGGTCTGCCGCCGATCCCGCAGACTGATAGCGGGCGATCGCCGACTGCACCTGTTGCAGGGCAGACCCCTGAGATTGCTGAAGCTGCTGCTGGATCAGTTCCGCAGTGAGCAGGTTGGGGACGAGCCGCAGGGCGGCCGCAGTCGCCGCAGTCGCCAGCGGGCGATCGCCTAACTGATATGCCAGCGTGCCCAACTGACAAAGCAACTGCCCATAGTCCTGCGCGGGGGCGATCGCGTCTGATTTGCGGAACCAAACGCCCGTGGAGTCAATCCGCCGGAGCGCAAAGCTAGAGCGCTGCTGCCGCTCAAACTCATGAATTGCCTGCCGACAGCCCTCCCAGAACCCGTAGTCATCAATTTGCACCGCGCCGCCCGGAATCACCTGGTGGTATAGCAGGTTGAAAATGGCGAGGGTCGATTCATACCAGTCGCCGTCCGCGTGAAGCAGTGCAATATCGCCCATTTCAGCGCGGTATTCGGGCAGGGTGTCCTGGAATAGCCCTTTTACAGGAACTACGATGTCCTGCACGTCCAGGGCTTGACAGACGACGGCCAGGTTTTCTTCGATCGGGGCCTTGAGCGTGCCCGCACCCCAATCCGTGTCATTCGCCGGAACGCCGTTGTGCTTGTCTACTTCTACCGGATCGGGCATTCCCTCAAAGGTGTCGCAGGCATAGAGTTTGCGCGATCGCTGGCTATAGCGCTTGACGACTGCGGCAATCAGCGCAGCGGCTCCCCCCTTAAACGTGCCGCACTCCACAATGTTTCCTGGAAAATCTTCGAGGCAAATCTGCCGGGTCAAGGCGTAAAGCGAGAACAGGCGCTCTTCCGACAGGAGCGTGTAGGGACGAACCACCTGAACGAGTTCCTGGAACTCTGCATAGGAGGCTTTGCCAAGCGTGGTGTGGGCCGTATTGGCCCAGGCAAAGTGCTGGACGCTGGCTTGAAGCTGGGCGCGTTGGCCGTAGAGGTTGCTGAGGATGGCATGGGCGGAGGCCGCGCCCGCACCCGGCTCGATGGCGCGATGGCAACAGTCCAGCACAGTGTCCCAGTTTCCCGCAACGTAGGCGGCCTGTCCTTCGCGCAGAGCCGTGGCGATCGCCCGCGCAGTTTCCTGGGAGATTGGCTCTGCCAGAGGCGGCAGCGCTTCTACCTGCTCTGCCATTTGGATTAGCGCATGAAGTGCCGTATGAGCAGTGGGTGCAGTTTCCTGCCAGCCGCTAACGGTGTAGTGCTTCAGGTGGGCAGGCAGCGTCCAGGACACCGTCGGGTCTGGGGTATGGTGGATGGGTTTGATATTCCCGCGCCACGCCACACCCATAATTTGCATGGTTTGATAAACGAGCGTATTCCAACCCCGATCGCGCAGATAGTCTAGCCCCTGGGCCACATCGGGCGAAGACAGGTCGTGGAAAATGATGAGGGCATCCTCTGTGGCCAGCAACTCACAGGCGATCGCATCCTCCAGGGGCCCGGGCGCTTCGTGGTTGCCGTCGATAAAAATAAGAGACCATCGACGCTGCTCCTGCGCTGCTAGAGCCTGCACTGCACCGGGGCTAAAGCCAGGATAGAGCGCAACGCGATCGCGCACCCCGGCCGCCATCAGCGACTGACTCACGCTGTCAAAAAACTCAGGCCGCTCCAGCAGCGGGTCAACCACGTCTAGCTCAACGCCCGCCAGCGCCAAGTGGCAGGCCGACCAGCCCATCCAGCAGCCAATCTCCAGGGCCCGCTGTCCTCGAAACTGGAGCGCCGTGTTGTATAGGATATGCGCCTCGTCGCGACTCAGGAAGCCGACCACCGGATGCCGCCGATCCACGTACCAGTTGTGGGGAACCTCGCGACGCAAGTAGGGCCAGCCGCAGTCCTCACAGTTGCCCACAATCTTGTTGGGGAAGGCGTGGTCTGGACGAACCAGCGCCAGCCCCGGTGAAACATAGTCCCCCGCTGGAAGCATTAGGTCTGCAAGCAAACTAATCGTTTCGTCCAGCATTCGGTGCTGCTGAAACAGATTGATAGCCCGCTGACGGCAGCCCTCGCCAGCCGCACGACGCTGCTCCGGGTGCAGGGCCCAGGTTTGGATAATGTCTACCAAGTCTGCAATCGTTTGCACGGGATTTTGATTGGGGTCGCTGAGCAGTTTGCCCGTTTCCCCCAGTTCTTCTGGAATGCCGCTCACCGCCGACGCAGCGACGGGCAGGCCTTTGGCCATGGCTTCCATGATGGCCAGGGGCATCCCTTCGCGCCAGGAGGGCAGGAGAAACATATCTGCCGCGTCATACCAATCCTGGATATCCCACCGCCGACCCAGCAGGTGAACGCGATCGCTCGCGCCCATTTCGGCAATTTCTTTTTCGTACTGTGCAGTCAGTGCCGGATCGCCGCTGCCTGCCCAGGCAAACTGCAACGACGACCAGACGGGCAGATGACGCAACTGGGCGATCGCCCCTAGCTGAAGCTGGAAGCCTTTTCGAGCGACGATTTGAGCCACAGAAAAGCACAATATTTGGTCGTCTTTGATGCCCAGTTCTGCCCGTAGCCGCTGCCGGGTTTCTGCATTTCTCGGCTCAAAAAACTCAGCCGGCCGCCCATAGAGGATGACGCGCCCCTTGTTTTCTGGCAGACGGAAATGCTGTCGGAGAAGCTGGAGGTTTTCCTGAGAGACGAGAATCACTTCTCTGGCGTGGTGATACTGCTCTGACAGGGCATCGAGGCGATCGCCAAACCGCTCTGCCAGATCAGGCGCAACGTATCCAATCACAATGGCGTAAGGGATACCCTGCTGAATCGCCACTTGCTTGGCTGCGAAGTTCGAGAGCGGATGTGAATCGCTGAACAGAATAAAGTCCGGACGCACCCGATGGAAAATGCGATCTGGGCTTGCCGTATCGTCGAGCGTGCGCTGCACCTCCGAGATCGTGTTGTAGTCTAACCATTCATGGACGACCCCTGCCCTTGCTTGTGCTTGCGTTTGCACCGTGTCCACTTGAGTTTGCACCAGCGTTACCCGATAGTCTTGGGCACGCAGCCCCAAAACAACTTCATGGTTGTACTGGGCAACGCCGCCGCTGCCAAAGTCATCTGTGTAGAGCAAGAGATGTTGAGACATACCTTTAGAGTTTTGGAAAGGGGCAAATTGGGGCAAGGCAAGTTGGGATAGAGGATGGGTCTGAATATCGCTGAAATATCTCTGGAATATCTCTGGATATTTCTAACTATCCGCGTCTATGGCTGGCGTTGCTTCTGACGGGCTTCTTCCAGAGATTGCTGATAGTCCGCTCGCTCAGGATAGAGCGACACCAGTTTTTCCAGAGGGGCGATCGCCCCAGCATAATCTTTAAGCTGCATCCGGGCATTGGCTAACCCCTCCAGAGCCGTTTGGTTCTCCGGCTCTCGCTGCAACACTAGCGCAAAGCCTTTTTCTTCTTCGCGTAAAAGATCCTGTTCAGAGGGCTGCTCGATGGAGGCGACGGGCTGCCCGGTTTGCTGATTCTGCCCGGCATAGAGCGGCACCAGCCCCATCACCATCGACCCTGCAAAACAAAGCCCCGAAACTAAGATAAAGGTGCGTTGCAACCGTGGTTTCGCCAACATAGCGGTCTGGATTCTTCAATATTATGAAGATTGAATGTGGATAACTTTAGCGTTCCCAGGTTTACAGGCGGAAAGATCAGGGAATGGTGAGAGTGTCCGGGTGTTGAGGGGTGAGAAGGGTGGGACTGAAGTCATTGGGAGGATTGCGATGGGAGAGGATGGGATGGTCTTTGCAGATCAAACATTAGAGAACGGCGACCGGGAGACGGCGGCGCGGGAATGGGGGAAGCTGGGGCTGGCGGTGCTGGGGGTGGCGGGATGTTTGGGGGCGATCGCCCTGCTTCAGGTTCCCCAGCTTCGGCAAATCCAAACACGCAGCCAGACGGCCAGCCTGCAAGAAATTCAGCGCGATCTGGAGTCAGAGCGGGTGCGGCTCAATGTCCTGGAGCAAGCACCTTCTTTAGGGTTTGACAATCTGATTGCAAGCTGGACGTTTCTGAACTTTTTGCAGTATTTCGGCGACGAACCCGTGCGATCGCGCACCGACTACACCCTTAGCCCAGAGTATTTCGACGTGATCCTCCGCCGCGATCCGCGGTTTTTGAGCGCTTACACGTTTCTGTCTACCAGCACTGCCATGTATGCGGGCGATCCCCAGCGGGCGATCGCCCTCACCAACGAAGGACTGAAACATCTGTCGCCAACGCTGCCGCCCGATTCCCACTACATCTGGCGCACCAAGGCCATCGACGAACTGCTGTTTTTGGGCGATGCGGCGGCGGCTCGCCAGTCGTTTGAAACGGCTGCGGATTGGGCAGAAGCGTCTGGCCAGCCAGAGGGGCAGTCGGTCGCCAGCCTCTCGCGCCAGACGGCGACGTTTCTAGCCAACAACCCCGACAGCAGCTACGCCCAGTTTGCGGCCTGGATGATGGTGCTGACAAACGCCCCCGACCGCCGCACCCGCAGCACTGCCGCCGACCGCATCAAAGCCTTGGGAGGCGATGTGGTTCCCCAGCCCGACGGCACGTTTCAAATCAAGCCGCCCCCCAGTGATTAACCCCTGATTAACCCCTGATTAACCCCTAAGCAACCCCTGATTAATCCCTAAGCAACCCCTGATTAACCCCTTGCCAAGCCGTGAGCAACCCGCGATCAGGCAACGGCATTGAGCAACGGTCTATAATCCGAGGAATAGGATGGGTCGAAATGAAAAGGGAGTGACGACGGGCGATCTCGCCCTTCACTCGTCCTTCAATTGAGTCAATCTGCTGAGGCAACCGGGTGAGTCGATCTGTCGAGGCTCAGGACGGGTTGAGCCAAGCGCTGAACCGGGGAAGCGGCCCGCTTCACGCTCATTTATGAAATTGAGTTAATATTAGTTAATAAAGACGTTCCGTTGCGCGGCCCGCAAGCCCGCCACACAACACATTCGGAGGAATAGCCTCAGTGAACAAGCGGTGGAGAAATGCAGGACTGTATGCCCTTCTTGTCGTCGTCGTCATTTTCCTGGCTACGGCGCTGCTGGACAGACAGCCCCAAGATATTGAAACCTGGCGCTACAGCCAGTTTATTCAGGAAGTGCAGCAGCAGAACGTGAAGCGCGTCGAAATCAGCGCCGATCGCTCTCGCGCCCGCGTCACCCAGGAAGACGGCGAAAAGGCGATCGTCAACCTGCCAAACGACCCGGCGCTGCTGGATATCCTGACCGAGAACAAGGTGGATATCCTGGTCACGCCGCCCTCGGATGATGGCGTTGTGGCTCGTGTCCTCAGCACACTGCTGATTCCCTTCTTGCTGCTGGCGGTGCTGTTTTTCGTGCTGCGCCGCGCCCAAAACGGCCCCGGCAGTCAGGCCATGAACTTTGGCAAGTCCCGCGCCCGCGTCCAGATGGAGCCGCAGACTCAAGTGACCTTTGGCGACGTGGCGGGCATTGAGCAGGCCAAGCTGGAACTCGCAGAGGTGGTGGACTTCCTGAAAAATGCTGACCGCTTTACGGCGGTGGGGGCCAAGATCCCTAAGGGCGTGCTGCTGGTAGGCCCGCCAGGAACCGGCAAAACGCTGCTGGCTCGTGCCGTTGCGGGTGAAGCAGGGGTACCTTTCTTCTCTATCTCTGGTTCCGAGTTTGTGGAAATGTTCGTGGGTGTGGGTGCGTCTCGCGTCCGCGACCTGTTTGAGCAGGCCAAGTCCAATGCCCCCTGCATCGTGTTCATCGATGAGATTGATGCTGTTGGCCGTCAGCGCGGTGCTGGACTCGGCGGCGGCAACGACGAGCGCGAGCAGACGCTGAACCAGTTGCTCACGGAGATGGATGGCTTTGAGGGCAATACGGGCATCATCATCATCGCAGCCACGAACCGTCCCGACGTTCTGGATGCGGCGCTGCTGCGTCCCGGCCGCTTTGACCGTCAGGTGGTGGTGGATCGTCCCGACTACGCGGGTCGCTTGGAAATCCTCAATGTCCACGCTCGCGGCAAAACCCTGTCGAAGGATGTGGATCTGGAGAAAATTGCTCGTCGGACTCCTGGCTTTACGGGGGCGGATCTGGCAAACCTGCTGAACGAAGCTGCGATTCTCGCGGCTCGTCGCAACCTGACAGAAGTGTCGATGGACGAGGTGAACGATGCCATCGACCGCGTGCTGGCTGGCCCCGAAAAGAAAGACCGCGTGATGAGCGAAAAGCGCAAGTCGCTGGTGGCCTATCACGAAGCCGGACATGCCCTAGTGGGTGCGCTGATGCCCGACTATGACCCGGTGCAGAAAATCAGTATCATTCCTCGCGGCCGCGCAGGGGGTCTGACCTGGTTCACGCCCAGCGAAGAGCGGATGGATTCGGGCTTATATTCTCGCTCCTATCTGCAAAACCAGATGGCCGTTGCCCTGGGGGGGCGCGTCGCCGAGGAAATCATCTTTGGTGAAGAGGAAGTGACTACGGGCGCTTCCAATGACCTGCAACAGGTGGCGCGGGTGGCGCGTCAGATGGTGACTCGCTTTGGCATGAGCGATCGCCTCGGGCCAGTGGCGCTGGGTCGTTCCCAAGGCGGCATGTTCCTGGGACGCGACATCATGGCCGAGCGCGACTTTTCGGAGGAGACAGCCGCTGCGGTAGATGACGAAGTTCGCAACCTGGTGGATCAGGCCTATCGCCGCGCCAAAACCGTGCTGATGGAAAACCGCGCAGTCCTTGATCAGCTTGCCCAAATGCTGATTGAGCGCGAAACGGTAGACTCTGAAGAGTTTCAGGAGCTACTGGCTAACAGCGATGTGAAGATGGCGGCGATCGCCTAGTTTCGCCTAACCCACCGTTCAAACCCAAAGAAGGCGCATTCCTGCTGGGGGTGCGCCTTTTGTCGTGGCTCATGAATTAGGAGTCATTTTGCCAAGCAAAATCCTGACCCTGAAACCGCCCTATTCCTGGATTCCTAGCTCCGCCACCACAATTTCAGCCAGCTTTTCGGCGGCTCCGGGCTTTCCCCGCACTCGGCGTAGGCGATCGCGCACAGCATCTCGCGTTTCGGGATGCTCCAGCCAGTCTAGCGCCAAGGTCGAAATATCCTCCGGCTTCAGGTTGCCTACCAGTTCCGGCACGATCGCCTCCCCTGCCCAAATGTTGGGCCAGGCCAGCAGGCGAGACTTGCGGAGAAACCACCCATTGATCAGTTTGGCGATCGCCCCGCCCACCCCCGGCAAGTTGGCCAAAAGCCCCGGAATGCCATCCCAGGCTCGCATTGCGTCAAGCTGCTGCGTTGGCAAAAACACAATCATGGGCACCGCCAGCGCTCCCAGTTCCGCCGTATTTGCCCCCACCGTCGTCAGGCAAAGCTGGCATCGTTGCAGCAGGTCATAGGCCGGAAACGGGGTCCACAGACTGATTTGCAGACCGCTCTCGGTTTTCAGACTGGGGCAATGGGCCGGAAAGGGGCCGCTGGGGTCGGCCGCAGGCAGCAGGCGGGCCGAAACTGCGCCAAAGTAGTGGGCGATCGCATTTTGCGCTGGATCAGCAAATCGGGCCAGCGTGTCCAAGTCCAGCGTCGGCGCAACCGGAATGACAAACTGCACATCGGGGCGGGCGGCATGGATCTGCTGGGCGATCGCTAGACCCAGCGGCACCCCCTGAGCCAGCTTGGCAGGCTTGGAACCGGGCAGCAGCCCCACCAGCGGCCTATCCGCACCTGGCAACGCTGGAACGTCGGGTAAAAGCGCTGAAGCAGCGGAATCCCCGCTCAGGTTCATTCCCGAATCTACATCCGCCATCAGGTCGCCGATAACGGTGAACTTGTGGACATATTGCGCGGGGGCGCGGCTGACCAAATCTGCATTCATCACGGCAAAGCGGTCAATCCAGCCGTGCCAACGGGTTTCCCACTCGCCATACAGCACCGTGCGATAGCCCAGCCGCTTGCCGATGATCACCGGATAAAACTGGTCGCCGCCGAGAAACAGGACCACGCCGCGATCGCCCCAGTCCCAGCCTTCTGCTGTCCTGCCCCACAGCAAGAACGGGAAGAAATGGGCCGCCGCCTGAATGCGGTCGAGTTCGGGATAGCGCTGGGCGATCGCCACCTCCCGCCCGGTTGCATTCGGACAGGGCGACAGCACGAGCGAAATCCGCACCCGTGAACGATCTTGCCCCAGCTTTGCCCGCAGCGCCCGCAGCACCGGCCGAACCCAGGTCGCCAGTTCACCAGGGCCGTTGGAGAGGATAAGGAGGTCTAGAGGCATAGGCGGGTTAAAGATGAGACTCCTGGGGGTACATAGCACGAAGGGATGTGCAACTTTGCCGATCCTCTCATCCTTTTCTGGTAGGCCGAAGGCTTTAAGCCCTCTCCTAGAGCAGAAAAGGAACTTCAAGCCTCTCTTGCTCCCTTTCTCCCGACCTGGGAGAAGGGGGTGGGGGATGAGGGCAGATTGAACGTTGCACATCTCGTAGCCCTTGCCTGAGCTATCCGGCAGGAAGCAGGCTCAACTAGAGGCAGGCTCCTCTGGTCATCCCATCATCGCATCATCCCCCTGCGCCGAATTTCCACAAAACCTGCGCCGAAATCGTCACCTCGCCGCCCAAATCCGGGCACTCTCAAAGCAGGGCAAGTTATAATTTTTGCGGATATACTGCAAACTTTCTTTATGAGCAGCCCTTTGGTTCACGCATTTTTCGTTGGTCGGGCACTGGCCGAAGCACTGACCGAGCAAGCCAGCAACCTGGCATCTACGCTGGTCAGCGAGGCTGGCAAATTTGATGCCGAACAGCGCGATCGCCTCCGCCAGTTTACCGAAACGGTACTGGAAAAGGCGAATCGAGAAGCCGCCCAGGCCAGTCAGGGACGCTCCTATGCGGCGGATGGAGCCGGGGAAGACCTGCAAGCGCTAATCGACGATCTGCGGGCCGAAATTGCCCAACTCCGCACCGAGCTTCAGCGCTACCGCAGCCGCTCTGGTATCTAGCCTGGTGGTTCCTCTGGGGATATCTGGTGCTTTTATCTCCAATGATTTTACCCCCGGTGCCTTTATAGAAGACATGCTCTGGTTTTTCTAATCCCGATTTTCGGTTTTTCAAGGTTGCGCTCCTGCCCGGTATTCTGTTGTTTTTTTGAGAAGCCTGTCGCGTGTCTGCCCGTTTTAACGATGCTATGTCCCCAGACTGGAGTGCTGAATCTGCCGCACCGCCCGTCTCGCATAGGGCCGCCCCAACTGGTCACACTCCACAGGCTCCCTTCTCCAAATCTTCTGCTAACGCTCCTTTCACCCCCTCGGAGGCCGCAACGGTGACTTCGCCCATCGACAGCGGTAAATCCTATTCCTCCAATGCCTACCGCTGGAACCGCAAAAGCTACTCGCGGCAGCGGCGCTATGTGGATATTTGGACGTTTGTTTTGCAACTGCTGACGGCGCAGTGGGCCTACAGCAAACCCTGGACTTATCCCGGCGGCATGACCGAAGAAAACCAGGCTATCCGCCGCCGCAAGCTCGCCGTCTGGATTCGCGAAACCCTGCTCGACCTGGGGCCGACTTTCATCAAAGTGGGTCAGCTTTTTTCGACCCGCGCCGACCTGTTTCCGGTGGAATACGTCGAAGAACTCTCGAAGCTGCAAGACCGGGTGCCGGCCTTCGGCTACGAACAGGTCGAAGAAATTATTTGGCAGGAATTGGGCAAGGGCATTCCCGAACTCTACCGCAGCTTTGACCCGATTCCCATTGCCGCCGCCAGTCTGGGCCAGGTGCATCGGGCGCAGCTCCATTCCGGCGAGGAAGTGGTGGTGAAGGTGCAGCGGCCGGGTCTGGCAAAGCTGTTTGACATTGACCTGAAGATTCTCAAAGGCATCGCCCACTATTTTCAGCGGCATCCCAAGTGGGGGCGTGGGCGCGACTGGCTGGGTATCTACGGCGAGTGCTGTCGCATTCTGTGGGAAGAGATTGACTATCTTAATGAAGGGCGCAACGCTGACACATTTCGGCGTAATTTTCGCCATGAAGACTGGGTGAAGGTGCCCCGCGTTTACTGGCGCTACAGTTCGCCCCGCGTGCTGACGCTGGAATATGTGCCGGGGATCAAGATCAGCCACTACGAGGCGCTGGAAGCGGCCGGGCTAGACCGCAAGACACTGGCAAAACTGGGGGCGCAGGCTTATTTGCAGCAGCTTTTGGACAAGGGCTTCTTTCATGCCGATCCGCATCCGGGCAATATTGCGGTTAGCTCCGACGGGGCGCTGATTTTCTACGACTTTGGCATGATGGGTCAGGTGCAGCCTGTCACCCGCGAAAAGCTGATGAATACGTTCTTTGGCATTGCCCAAAAGGACGCAGATAAGGTGGTGGATGCGCTGGTGTCGCTGGGGGCGCTGTCGGTGTCGGAGGACATGGGGCCTGTGCGGCGGTCGATCCAGTATATGCTGGACAATTTTATGGACAAACCGTTTGAAACCCAGTCCATCAGCGCCATCAGCGATGACTTGTATGAAATTGCCTACGATCAGCCCTTCCGCTTTCCGGCGACGTTTACGTTTGTGATGCGGGCTTTTTCCACGCTGGAGGGGGTAGGCAAGGGCCTTGATCCCGAATTTAATTTTATGGAGGTCGCAAGACCCTTTGCGATGCAGATTATGGCTAATGGAAATGGTTCGGAAACAGGCGGGCTGCTGGAGGAATTCAGCCGTCAGGCAGCCCAGGTCAGCAGTTCGGCGCTGGGGCTGCCGCGCCGCATTGAGGATACGATCGATCGGCTGGAGCGGGGAGATATTCGGCTGAGGGTGCGATCGCAGGAGACGGATCGCGTCCTGCGTCGCCTGAGTAACGTTAATATGGGGACTAATTACGCGCTATTGGCGGGTGCGTTTACGCTGTCGGCGACGATTCTGCTGGTGAATAACCTGATTTGGGTGGCGGTGCTGATGGCGATTCCGGCGGCGATCGCCCTGTTTTCCTGGGTGCGCCTAATGATCCGCATTGACCGCGCCGACCGCATGTTCTAGAGCTATCTCCGTAAGCTATCTCTGTAGCTGTCTGAATTAGTGGCGATCTGTTTAGTAATTTCCTAATTAGTAGTGTCCTAACCCTGAGCGTCCGCATTTTACCCTACCGATTCTCACCCCTCCGTCCGCTGCCTCGATTATGAAGTGCCTTTTTACCGGAATTACCGACCCGGGACTGCTGCGTAGCGTCAATCAAGACGCATATTACATTGACCCCAATGGCCGGTTCTTTATCGTGGCAGACGGCATGGGGGGGCACGCGGGCGGGCAGGAGGCAAGCCTGATTGCCACCAAGATGATTCAGAATTATCTGGACTCTCACTGGACTTCCGACGAGGATTCGCGGACGCTGTTGGAGCGGGCTTTTTTAATCGCCAATCGGGCGATCGTGCAGGATCAGTCTCGGCATCCCGAACGGTCGGACATGGGCACAACGGCTGTTGTGGTGATGTTTCGCAACGGTCAGCCTTGGTGTGCCCATATCGGGGATTCGCGGCTCTATCGCCTGCGGGGAGCCAAGCTTGAGCAAATTACTGAAGACCATACCTGGGTGGCTCGCGCCATGAAGGTGGGCGACCTTACTCCAGATCAGGCCCGCGTGCATCCGTGGCGACATATCTTGTCCAAATGCCTGGGGCGGGAAGACTTGCGACAGATCGACGTGCAGCCCATTGATGTGCAGGGGAGCGATCGCCTCTTGCTCTGTAGCGACGGACTGACAGAAGAGCTATCGGATCACCTGATTGCCTTTCACCTCAAGTCGATTCGCGCCTGCGACAAGGCGGCGGCAGCTCTGGTCAACGCCGCCAAGGACAAGGGCGGACGCGATAACATTACCGTCATAATCGTGGCGATAGACAGTCAGCCGCTGTCCGACCTTCCCACCACGTCGCCCTAATCCTTGACGCTGAATTCCCGAAACCACTGCCCGACCTCCCAAGGCGGCAGGGGGCGACCCCAATAATGACCCTGGCCCATCAGGTAGCCCGCCAACGGCCGCAGGTTGTTGGCGGTGTCGTCCACTACTGGGATATTGAACTACTAGGATATTCCCGGATAGGCCTTGGGATGTCTCTTAGTCATGGCTGAATCATACGCCAAATGATTTCAAGGATGAGGTTATACCGAAAATGGTCAACCAGCTGTCGAAATTCTGACCTTTGCCCTAATCGATGAACAGTCGTTCATCTGTAAAAGAGGTTACGATGTAGCCTGCTCGATCGAGGACAGCAGGTAGCCAGCTCGATGCGGAGTTGACTGGCAACATCGTTTACCGCCCGCTAGCCATTGCGGATCGATAGCCACCCCGTCAGCCCCACCACCGCAAAGATTTGTGCAGCGCAAAGGGCAACACCAAGAACGATCGCAACGGCAGTCCTCTCGCTAGGCTGGGGCGGGCACGGGGGGATGGATGGGTGCATAATCTGGATTGTGTTGGGGCGAATACAGCTACCGTTCGGTAGGGATGGGGCTGGAATGGGGCTGGAATGGGGACAGCACTCCGTAATACTCTTACAACAAACAAATCGCAAGGGGACACAAATCGCAAAGAATAGAGCAATGATGAAACAATGATTGATAAATGATAAAAAATTGATTAAGTTAAGAGTTGTGTTGTATCGTCCCCCAGCCCCCCAGCCGTCAGGGTCTTAGAGGTAGGTTTGAGGCTGCTTCAGGGAGAGAGTTTCAAGAGTTCCATCCAGTGCTTGTGTCGAAACAACGTACTATTTGCAACTTTGGATGTTGGTTTGCGCGATGGGCACACTCTTGCAGCAAAAGCGGCGAAACTGCTTCAGAATGCGGGTCAAGTCTTTGATAGCCTTTGAGAATTGCAAGTGAGAATCACAAACAGATCGCTGCCCCCTTTAGAAGGCTATGTAGCAATTGAAACTTTTTAGCCTAAGTAGCCTGAAAGTCAGGCAATTGCAGAGAGGCACGATATCAGTCTTGTCAAAACTCAGCTTTATCATTCCCTCCGCAATCAAATAGTAACGCTGCGCCCGATCTCGCTTTCAGGTCTTAAAAACTCAGAAACTTCCAAAAACTCAGAAGCAAAGTTTCGCAATTCCTGCTGGACTAGGCGATATAAGCGGTTATCCGGTTAGACCAGACCCCAATGAGCCTCAACCCTGACTACAATCAAGAATGCGCCTTATGTTGCTGCACACGCTGGAATTTGCAAAAGGCTTAGCCACCAAAGCACTGCATTTTATTGCTTTAATTATTGCTTTAACCAAAATCGCCACAGCGAGCAATATAGGCTTTGCAAGTGCGGGCTTTGCGGCGACAAACCTGGGAGACGCAGCGGGATCGAGGAGGTAGGGAATGGCTGCACTCTGGGTTGGACTATTGGGGTTTGAAAATATTGGGCAGTTTTATAAGGGAGCAAGCCTGGGCATGGGATCTGCTGCGTCTTCGTTTATCCCGCATGGACACTGCTATTTGTGGCAACCGGGGCTGGTGGGGCTACATGTCGGCTCAGATGCGCTGATTGCCTTGGCATATTATTCCATTCCGCTGACGCTGTACTATTTTGTTCGCAAGCGGAAGGATTTGCCCTTTAACGATATTTTTCTGCTGTTTGGCGCATTTATCGTAGCCTGCGGTACGACGCATTTGCTGGAGGTGTGGACGCTATGGCATCCAGACTACTGGCTGTCGGGTTCGATTAAGCTGCTGACCGCAGGCATATCCCTGTTTACGGCAAAAGAACTGTTTTCGATCGTACCCAACGCGCTGGCGCTGCCCAGTCCGACTCAGCTAGAACAGGCAAACCAGGAACTCCAGGCGCAGATTGCCGAGCGCATGGCGATTGAGGCAGAACTGAAGTGCCATCAGGCCCAGCTCGAAGACCGGGTGGCAGAGCGCACGGCCCAGCTTGAAGCGTCCAATCATCAGATGGAAGAGTTGCTGCGTCGAGAGCAGGAAGCCCGCAGCCAGACCGAGCAAGCCCGCACCGAAATTCAGCGCTACGCCAATCGCCTGACGCTGGCGCTGGATGCCGCAGAGATGGGCTTTTGGGAATGGGATATCGACTCTAATCGGATTACGGGTACACCGCAGTTTGCCAGGATTTTGGGGCGCGAACCGTCCAGTCTGGAGAATTTTGACGTGGAAGACTGGAAGGCGCAGATTCTGCCTGAAGATCGGGCGTTGGCTGCTTCGGTGACAGAAGCGGCGATCGCCCAGTGCCAGACCTTTCGTTGCGAATATCGCCTGAAGCATCCTGACGGCAGCCTGCGCTGGGTCAACTCGGTGGGCCGCTGCGAGTATAATGCGGACGGGCAGCCCATGCAAATGTCGGGGGTGCTGATCGATACGACCCAGCGTAGGCTCGACGAAGCCAGCCTCCGCGAAAGCGAAGAGACGACCCGCCGACAGCTTGCAGAAATCGAGGCGATTTACACTACTGCGCCGATTGGCCTGTGCGTGTTTGACACTCAGTTTCGCTACGTGCGGCTGAATGACTTTCTGGCAGAAATCAACGGTGTCCCCATCGAGGATCACCTAGGCAAAACGGTTTGGGATATCGTGCCAGAACTGGCCGAGCATCAGGAACGGGTTTTGAGGCAGGTTGCCAGCACGGGGCAGCCTGTTCTCAACTTGGAGGTGCAGGGAGAAACGCCGCTGAAACCAGGCGTGCTGCGCGACTGGCTGGCAAATTACTATCCTCTATGGGGGCTGGACGGCAACTTGCAGGGCATCAACGTCACGGTGCAAGAAGTGACCGAGCGCAAGCGCGACGAACGAGAACTAGAGGCGCGAGCGCAGGAGTTGGCTCAGTTGAACCTGCTGCTGGCGCAAAGCACGGCGCAGGTGCGCGAACGCAATCAGGAGTTGGATCAGTTTGCCTACGTGGTGTCGCACGATTTGAAGGCTCCTCTGAGGGCGATCGCCAACCTCGCCTATTGGATCGAAGAAGACTTAGACGATTCCCTGCCAGAAGAAACCCGGCAGCATCTCACCCTCATGCAAAGCCGCGTCCGCCGGATGGAGGGGCTGATCAACGGGCTGCTGGAATATTCCCGCATTGGTCGCTCTGATACGACGACGGAAACCGTCAACCTGACGACGCTGCTGCATGAAGTCGTTGATTTGCTCGACCCGCCGGACACCGTGCAGGTTTTTATCCCTGAAGAGTTGCCAACCCTGACGACTAAGCCGCTGCTGCTTAGCCAGGTGTTGGCAAACCTGATTGGCAATGCCATTAAACACCGCGATCGCCCGGATGGACGGGTCGAAGTCACCGTTGCCGACCAGGGCCGCCACCTTCGATTCACCATCGCGGACGACGGCCCCGGCATCGACCCCCGCTATCACGACCGCATCTTCGCCATTTTCCAGACGCTAAAGTCCAAAGACGATCAGGAAAGCACGGGCATTGGGCTATCCATCGTCAAGAAAATCATCGACACTGAGGGCGGCGAGATTCACCTGGAATCTGAGCTGGGTCAAGGAACCACGTTTTGGTTTACCTGGCCGAAGGGCGGGATGGAGTGATAGCGGAGTGACGGTGGAGGGATAGTGGATGGAGTGATAGGGTTAGCAAAGTAGGAGCCTCCCAACCGCCATCTCGCCTGCCCTTTTCCGTCTGTCAAATCCCTGCTCATGCACGCTGCCGACACCGCGATCGCCCATCTCCAAGCCCACAAGTCTGCCTGGGCTAATTTGCCAATTCCAGCGCGGCTAGACCTGCTGCATCGCTGTATTGCGGGAACGGTGGCAGTAGCAGAGGATTGGGCGATCGCCGCCTGTCGTGCTAAGGGTATTGATCCCAATGCGCCGCTGGCGGGAGAGGAGTGGCTGCTGGGGCCGGTGGGCCTGCTGCTGAATTTGCGGCTGCTGATTCAGGCGTTGGCAGCAGGCGGACAGCCGCGCCCCGTGTCCGTGCGCTCGCGGGCAGATGGGCAGCAGGTGGCCCAGGTGTTTCCCGACAGCTTGCAAGATCGGCTGATGTGGCTGGGGTTTCGGGGCGAGGTGTGGATCGAGCCAGGCCAGCCCGCCAGCCAGGGGCAAATTTACCGGCCGGGTGGCAACTCAACTGCGGGCGTGGCGCTGGTGCTGGGGGCAGGCAATGTGTCGGCGATCGCCCCGATGGATGCGCTGTCGAAACTCTTCGCCGAAAACCAGGTGGTGCTGCTCAAGCTCAACCCGGTGAGTAACTATGTAAAGCCGTTTCTGGAAACGGCCTTGCGGCCCCTAATCGAGGGCGGGTTTCTAGCAATAATCACCGGAGATGCAGCAGTGGGCGCATTCCTCTGCCAGCATGAAGGCATTGACACGATTCACGTCACCGGATCGCACCACACCCATGATGCGATCCTCTGGGGCAACACGCCCGCAGAACAGGCCGAGCGCAAGGCCGCAAATCAGCCCGTGCTTGCCAAGCCCATCACCTCAGAACTGGGCTGCGTCACGCCGATTTTGGTGGTGCCGGGTCGCTGGTCGGTCGCCGACTTGCAATACCAAGCGCAGCACGTCGCCAGCATGGTCGCCCACAACGCCAGCTTCAACTGTGTCGCGGGAAAAGCGCTGGTGCTGTCCAAGCACTGGCCGCAGCGAGACGACTTTTTGGCCGCGCTAAAGTCTGCGCTGGCCGCCACACCCGCCCGCAAGGCCTACTATCCCGGCGCACAGGATCGTTACCAGGCATTTCTCGACCGCTACCCGCAGGCGATCGCCCTTGCGCCCCGCACCCCCGACATTGTGCCCTGGACGCTAATCCCCGACGTGCCCCCTGCTCCCGGCGAATATGCCCTGACGACGGAAGCCTTTTGCGGTGTGCTGGCCGAAGTCAGCCTAGACGCGGGCAACACCGCAGCGTTTTTGCAACAGGCCGTAGACTTTGCCAATGAAACCCTCTGGGGCACGCTGTCCTGCGTTCTGCTGATCGACCCGGCAACGCAGCGACAAAATGCCGCAGCGGTCGAGCGAGCGATCGCCCAACTGCGCTATGGCAATATCGGGATCAACGCCTGGACAGGCATGAACTTCCTGCTCAGCGCCCTCACCTGGGGAGCCTTTCCCGGCAATCCCCTCAGCGCCATCGGCTCCGGTCGCGGCATCGTTCACAACGCCTACCTGTTCGACTATCCCCAAAAATCCGTGGTCTACGCCCCGTTCCACATCCGCCCCAAGCCCATCTGGTTTGCCAACCACCGCACCTTGCAGCAGGTGACGCGGCGCTATGTAGAGTTTTTGGCAAGCCCAAACTGGCGGCGATTTGCTCAGGTGGCGATCGCCGCTTTGAGGGGATAATTTGGGTTTTGGATTTTCGATTTTAGCTTTTGGAGGGACTGTCTAATGTCTGCGGAGCTTCCAGCCGCTTTAGCCGCAGTGCCATCTCAAGCGCCCTTTCAGAGAATCGACCAAGCCGAAGCTATTCGAGCGCCAAAAAATCGAGTGCAAAACAAGTAGGACTGACGTAGTTGGATGATTTCTCGCGGGCTGCGCCCGCGAGAAATCATCCGAAACCCAGAAAACTTATCGCAAGTGCGTAGGTTCTTTAGTTTGGACTAACTGGCATCACAATAATGCTCAACAGGATGCCATAAAGAATCTGCTCAACCGTTCATAACAGTTGAACTTAAGGAATTGGATACAATCCTGCTCGCAGTTAAGCTGCTGTTGCAACCGGACTGTTCAGGGATTGTTCGGATGTCTTGCGTTTCGAGGCTCGTTTTTTGACCATCGGATAGCAGGGACGAGGAGTTGGCTTGTGCCCCTTGCCTCGTCCTGGCGATTTACCACGAGGTTTAGGCGCAGGAGCAGGGGTGCCAATCGCTGCCAAAATGCCTGCAAACGCTTGTGCGACCCGACCCGGAGTCAACGTTTCTTGCGGTGCCTGCCAGGGCAAGGGGTGGTCAGTACAGTCCTTTCGCGCTAACCACAACTGCCAACTGAGCAACGGCATCAGGCTGCTCCACTGTTCGGTTGCCGATACAGAACTGAACTGGGGATGTGTCCAATATAGCCTCTGCTTGGCAAAGCGATACCAGTGTTCAATGGCAAAGCGACGGAGGTAGTGCAACCACAGGGTTTCTAACGGAGGCATCTGCTCACCCAGCCAAACTAACCACAAAGGAGCCAAGCGTCGCGTGCTGCTCTGTGTCTCCAGCACCTCCACGCGCAACACTTCCATTGCCCGTTTGGGGGATTTGCGGAAATGGTATGCACTCCAACGACTGACCCGCACTCGTCCCCAGTTGGGATCATCGACTTCAACGGTTTCGACCGGGACACTCCAAGTGTCAGGGTCATTGAGTTTCATCTTATGTCCATGCTTGGCAGGTGCGCCTCGCCCTCGATACGCTGGGGGCGCGCCATAGACACATCGATTGGATGTAACCCGCAGCAGCAAGTCTGCCTCAATCCCTGCCGTTTGGTTGACAAAACTGGCATTGCCGTACCCTCGGTCGTAGATCGCCAACGGACGCACCGCTAACTGCCGAGTCACTTGTTTGAGTTGGAATGCCGCTTTACTGGCGGGTGTTTCAAAGCTGGTGATGCGCTCATGCCGCAATGGTAATGCCCAACTGCCCCTGTCTTCAGCAATCCAGGCTAAGGTACTGTAGTTTTGTCCGGCTATCGGGGCATGTCCTGTTCTGCCTGATAAGGTGCGGTCTTTCAAACGCCTGGCAGCAGGACGGTTCCACCGACTCGCATCACCTGCCAACAACGGTTGCTGCTGAGTCGGTATCTGCTGCACCAACAGCTTCAGCACCTTTGATCGGGGTAGGCGGCTATCGCGCAACGCTTCATAGGTGCTCGACCACTGGCGACGAAAGACAGGACTCTGCGATAGCCTCACAAACGACACGATGCACGCACTCACTAACACGGCATCCATCAGATCAAACAGGGCATCTCTGGCGTTTCCCAAGCTGGCATACAACGTTTGGCGAAATTGCTGAAGTTCGTTGAAAATCATGGGGTCAATGTTGGTTGTACTTCATTGACCTTACGGCAGTCGGTGCTTCTCATTGACTGCCTTCCTCTTCACCATTAGTCCAAACTAAAGACTAGACCGTACAGCCACCGATACACAAAGTCCCATTGAACTGAACCAATCGGCTGCACCCCAAAGCCCATCAACTTGCGATGTTGAACCGTCAGCAGTCCGACGCGGCTCTCATCGCTGCACCAATAGCGGATTCGCCCCCCGTAGCGTTGTCTCAAGGCTGGCGGAATCGACTGGCTTATCTGGGCTGCAAGGTTTGCTGAACGGACTCGCACGCCCCAGGAGTCTGCTTCTTTGACACCGGACGGGGCACTTTGAGCTTCGCTTTGAGCCGATAGCGCACCGTCTTATGCACCGTCTTGTAGGGGACGGGTTGACCATGCACCGCTGCGAGCCACTGCTGCACTGCTCCATAACTGCTAAAGCCTTCTGGATCTTGCAGTTCCCGCTCCAAAGATGCCAGGACTTCACCGCTAATCGCTCGCGGTCGTCCACTGCGAGATGCCACCTTCACCAACGCTTCGAGTCCACTCTGTCGATACTGGCTCAGCCAACGAGACACGGTCGTGCGATGGCAACCGCTCAGTTGGGCTAACTGCTCAACGCTCTTCGCTTGTCCGGTTTTTAACCACCACAACACCTGTACTTTACGGCGCTGTGATGACCGTTGCTGTTGTTCCAAGACGGCTTTTAGTTCTTCTGCTGTTTCAGCGATATCGATTTTGAGGACTCCACTCATGGCGGCTCGCTCTAACGTCTTCTTACATGTAGCAGATCTTTGGAGATTTGATATCAGATCAGCAAAGTCTGAATCTGCCGCAAGAAACTGACTAAGCGTTTAAGCGCCTAGCTTGGCTACTTAGTTGCTGTTTAGTTACTGTCTTTAGTTACTATCTCCGCTGGCTGTCACCAGCACTTCGCCTTTAAGCATCCGCTGCGCCGCATCAAGCAGCATTTCCTCCAAATAGGGCTTGGTAAAGTAACCCTTGGCTCCAAGCTGGATAGCCATTTGACGGTGGCGGTCGGCTCCGCGAGATGTCAGCATGGCAATAGGAATGTGGGTCAGGTGCGTGTCTTTCTGCATTCGAGACAGCAGTTCCAGACCGTCCATGCGGGGCATCTCAATGTCGCAGAACACCAAGTCGCAGGGCAAGCCAGACCGGAGCTTCTCCCAGGCTTCCTGCCCGTCGCGAGCCTGCTCCACCCGATAGCCAATCTTGGCAAACGTCATCGACAGCAGTTCGCGGACGGTAATGGAGTCGTCCACGATGAGCACCGTGGGTTCCTGCTTTGCATCGGCGGCATTAGCGGGTGGCTCTTCGCTGACTTCCCACAGGGAGCTACCGGCCTCGCGACGGATGCGGCCCATCGACAGGTCGATGAGTTCCAGCACGTCGGCAATGGGCATGATGCGTCCGTCGCCCAGCACCGTCGCCCCAGCAATGCCCAACGGTTTGGGCACAGGCCCTTCGAGCTGTTTGATGACAATTTCCTGTTCGCCCAAGACCTGATCGACTTGCAGTGCCAGATAGCTGCCCGCGTTGCTCCGCAGCACCACCACCGACACAATATCGTCTTCCTGGTTGCCGCCATAGACGCTGCCGCGACCCAGGCTGCGATTGTATTTCAGCAGGTTCGACAGCGGCTGGAAGGGTAGCAGTTGTTCGCGCCACGGGATACAGGATTGACCTTCGCTATTGATCTGGATGCGATCGCGCGGGACATCCAGCATATCCTGCACCCCGTCCATTGGGAAGGCGATGCGGGCGCGGTTGCTGATGCAGCACAGTGCCTTGGAGATACTCAGTGTCAGCGGCAGACGGATGGTGAAGGTCGTGCCGCGCCCGACAGAGGAGTCGATGTTGATCACGCCCCGAATTTCGTTGAGGCTGGTGCGAACCACATCCATGCCCACGCCGCGCCCCGCCAAATCGTCGGCTTTGTCGCGGGTGCTGAAGCCGTGGTGGAACAGCAGATCATACACATCCAGCCGAGACATATTCTTAGCTTCGGCAGGCGTGATTAGCCCACGGGCGATCGCCTTCTGTTTCACCAGTTCCGGGTCAATTCCAGCTCCATCGTCGCTGACCGAAATCACCGTCTGGT
Organism: Thermoleptolyngbya sichuanensis A183; assembly: GCF_013177315.1. Lineage (NCBI taxonomy): Bacteria > Bacillati > Cyanobacteriota > Cyanophyceae > Oculatellales > Oculatellaceae > Thermoleptolyngbya > Thermoleptolyngbya sichuanensis. The sequence continues at coordinate 1,836,071 of NZ_CP053661.1, forward strand.
TGCCCTGGTGGAAAGTGCGAACCGTAATTCGCCCGGTCGGTGCTTTGCCCATCGCGGCCCGTTCCTGGGGCGACTCGATGCCGTGGGTAATGGCGTTGTTGACCAGGTGCGTCATCGGGTCATAAAGCTGCTCCAAGATCATCTTGTCGATCAGGGTTTCGCGTCCCTCCAACACCAGTTCTGCCTGCTTGCCACAGCGCAGAGAGATGTCGCGAACCGCACGGGGCAGGCGATCGGCGGTTTGGGCAAAGGGCACCATTCGGGTGCGGGTCAGCCCCTCCTGAAGCTGCGTGGTGATCTGGCGGAAGTTGCGGGTGATCTGATCTGTCTCGTCCACCACAAAGTCAATGTCCGAGGCCGATTCTCGCACCCGCACGATTAGCTCGATCATCTCCTGTGAGAGGGTGTGGAAGCCCGTGAACCGATCCATCTCCAGCGCGTCGAAGCTCACGCCCGTTGCGTGGTTGCTCTGGCTGCTGCTGGGTGCGCTGCCAGGAGTTGTAAAGGCAGAGGTCTTGCGTCCAGAGAGCAGAGAGCTTTCCAAGAGCGATCGCTCATACAGGTCGCGCATCCGCTGACCCACATCGCTCAACTGCTGCACTTGATAGAGCAGGTTGTCGAGGAACTGCCGCAGCCGTTCCTCAGCTTGTTCCAGACTGTTGCGGTTGACGACCAGTTCACCCACCAGGTTGTTGAGGTTGTCCAGGTTTTTGACTGACACGCGCATGGTTTGGTCAGTCAGGGTGGGGGCGTTGCGGCGCGTTGCGGGCCGGCGAGCCGCAGCAGCATTCCGAACTGCCCGCATCGTGGGAATGTCGGACAGGGTTTGATCGGCGTTTTCTAGCAGCCGTTCCAAGTCCTCAAACTCATCTGCCTCGTCCTCGCTGGGAATTGGAGGAGCAGTAGGCGGAACAGAAGTTACATCTCCGTCGAGCAGCGCTTCCAAATCCGCAAAGTCGTCCGCCTCTTCCACGCCAAACCCTGAAATAGGCGTTTCAGAGGCAGTTGTTGCCATTTCTTCTTCTAGTAGCGCATCCAGATCGGCAAAGGCATCTACTTCATCCCCAACGCTGTCCTCGTTAACCATGCTAGAATCTGCCAGCAGGTCTTCCAAGTCGGCAAAATCGCTGTTGGGGTCTGATGCGTTTTCAAACAGGCTGGCTTTGCTGAGGTCAAGCCCAAAATCTGGCGTGACGGTTTCGTCGGCATTGCCCAACAGCAAATCCAGGTCGCCAAAGTCGGCTACGGCTGCCGCAGTTTCGGGATTGGGGGCGATCGCCTCCAAAGGCTTGCTGGAGATCAGGGGTTCTTCTACTGAAAATTCCTCTACTGAAAGCCCCTCTACTGAAAGTTCTTCTACTGGAAGCTCCTCAGCAGAAGCGCTGGCTCCGTCGTCGATCGACTCTTCAATCGCAAGTTCTGCTGCAAGTTCTGCGCTTGTCTGTAACTCTTGCAGATCTTCTACTTCTAACTGAGGCTCCTCTAGTTGCGACTCTTCCAGCAAGGCATCCAGACTGCCAGCGGCTTCGGCATCTACCCCTGAAAACAGTTCGTCTCCATCCAGCGCCTCCGTGCCCAGAGCTTCGTCCAGTCCCAGATCGATCAGGGCCAACTCATCTTCTGGTGAAGAAGCATCTTCAGTCGCATCGAGATCAGCGCTAGCAGTAGGCTCTTCTAGGAGTTCTACGTCTGCATCACTTAGGTCAAAGCCCCCCAGATCTTCGACCTCCAGCACGTCTGAGTCAGCCGTTGGGTTGATTGCTGGAGAGGGTGCTTCCTCTTCCGGTAGATTATCCAGGCTGTCCCAAATCGCTTGGGCTGATGGCTCAGCGCCCCACAAATCAGCCGTCATGTCCTGATCGGCCTCCACATCCCACATCGCTGGAGCCGGAGTCAGCGCCGCCAGCCCATCTTCAGAATCCAGCGCATCTAGCCAGGACGTTGGCTGAGAAGCAGCGTCTTCCTGGAAATTATCCTTCAGGTCGAGTCCCATTTCAGGGTCGCTCAGATCAGAACCGTCCATCGCCAAAGGATCTTCGGCAGCAGACGGATTCTCCGTCAATGCATCAGACAATACATCCGATGCATCTAATACATCCGATGCATCGGATGCATCCTCAGCCACATCCGCGGTAGGCGGCTCAAACAGGATTGCCGAATCCCTCCCAGCCTCAGCGTCTTCGCTGACTTCGGCTAGCGCTTCTGGCTCTAAATCGCTGCCCAAATCTGCAAAGAAGTCGTCTAATGCGTCTAGATGCTGGTCAGGTTCTAATACTTCAGACAAGTCCAAGAAGCTGTCTTCTGGCCCGCTAGTGAGTTCTTCCAGCAAGCCATTATCCGAATCGTCTAGTCCAAAAAAGTCTGGGACTGGAGACTCTTCAGCAAATAGGTCGCCATCCAGCAGGTCATCCAGAGATGCCTCTCCAGTCATTGCAGAGGCATCAGGATCGGTAAATTGCGGTTCTGGCTGCGCTCCAAACAGAGATTCTGAGGAGTCATCCATCTGAGCCACGCTGTTCGCCGCAGCATTCAGAATTGCAGAAAGATCGTCGTCTGAATCGTCGGCCGCGCTTTTAAAGCTGCCGGAATCGTCCCCAGCGCCGTAGGATTCTAGCCCGCCCTCTAGCTCTAGTTCTAAGTCGCTCAGTTCGCCAGCAGTGTCTTGCCCAAACAGCAGGTCCGAGAAGTCGCTAGAGGGGTCAGGCTCTAGCGGTTCGGGTAGCTCCACCTCGACTTCTGACAAGATTTCTTCCTGCCAGATGATTCCTAGGTCAGGGGCTTCGTTTTCAAATAGGTCAGCCAGGCTGTTGAGTTCTGCGATGCCGACTTCTGGCCCGTTTTGCTCGTCCCCTGTGGGATCATCGGCTGCGGCAAAATCTAGTTCTTCTAAGCCGCTGGGCCCATCCAACGCATCCAGGCCTAAGGCACTGTCATCCGGTGAAGCGAAGAGGTCTGGTGCATCCGAAGCGGATGTATCCGGCAAGTCAAAATCGGCTGTGTCAAATGACCGTTCAAAATCGTTCGTGCGATCGCCCGATCCTGCCTGCTCGTCCGCCGCCGCACCAAACGCCGCATCAAAGCCCAGCGGATCGAGATCTAGAGGCGCGTTGGGTACATCCAGCACTTCGGCATCGGGCAAGCCAAATTCGGCTGCATCCACACCGCCATCGGTGGTTGGCGGCACCGATAGCCAGTCGGCAGCAGGTTCCAGCAGCAGGTCATCGTCGCTGGGCTGGAGTTGGAGTAGGGCTTCGCTGGGCGTGATGTCGGCAGCGCGACTCGCTAGCACCTGTTCCTGCGCCTGCTTGATGTCTTTGATGATGACGGGCGCAAGGGTGCGAAACTCGTTGTCGGGATGGGCGATCGCCCCTTCTGCCAGAGAGAGCAGCTCCGCCCAGGCAGGCAAGTCAAACGGATCGCCGTAGCCGCTCAGCGTGCGACAGAGGGCCTGAAGCTGTTGACGAGTAGCATCACTGTCTGCCTGCTTGAAGAGTTGCAGCATTTCTCGCAGGCGAGCGGGCACGTCGCTCTGGAACATCAGGAGCAGGGCGCTTTCCTCGGCGATCGCAGGCTGTGGCGCAGGGGCAGGCGTTGCCTTGGCAGCAGGAACCGATAGCTCCACATCCTCCGGCGGCGTGCCACCCGACTGAGCCACCAAACGAGACAAATGTTCGTTGATTTGCCCAAAGATTGGCTCCACCCCAGCCATCACCTCGGCAGATTTGTCATCGGTCAACCCAAAGGGACCCTGGAGGTGATCCAACAGTTCTCGCAGCGCGTCAAATACGCCTAGCAGCAGAGTTTCTAGAGTTTGGTCAACCTGCACTGGGCACTCTTTCAGCACCTTGAAGTAGTCTTCCAGGCGGTGGGATGTGTTTTGAATGCTGTCCAGCCCCAACATTGCCGCGCCGCCCTTGACCGAGTGCGCTGCACGAAACACCTCGCTGACCATCTCCGAGTCTTCGATGGTGGCTTGCAGATTCAGCAACCCCTGCTCGATGGTGTTCAGATGGTCTTTTGCTTCTTCAATGAAGTAGCCCAGGATGCGCTGTTGTTGTTCCGACAGCATAGCGGTGTTCCTTTTAAATGGGGGAAATGCGCGAAATGAAGATGGGGTGAGCGGTTCAAAATGCAAGAGGGCGTATCCCCTCAAAATCTAACCTAATGTACCCGAATCTATCCAAAGCTCCATCAAGTGCCGAGCAAGCCAGTCAAGAAGACGCAGAAGACACTACTTTTCAACGCGGAACCGTTCCACCGAGTTCAGCAGGTCGCGGGCAACGCCCACCAAGTTTTGCAGCGAACCCGACACGCGCTGTGCTTCTTGAGAGGTTTCTTGGGCGGTCAATTCCACTGACTGCATCACCTGAGCCACGGCGCGGGAGGTTTCGGTTTGCTCGATGGTGTCGGTGGTAATGGAGCGCACCAGCACGTCGATGCGGTTCGACACCTGAATGATGTCTTCGAGCGATCGCTTTGCCTGTTCTGCCAGCCGGGTGCCCTCGATCACCTGCTGCGTACCTTCTTCCATCGCGGTCATCACCGAGCCAGTCTCGCTTTGAATTTGCAGCACGATTTGCTCAATTTCCTTCGATGCTTTGGCGGCCCGGTCGGCAAGCTGGCGCACCTCGTCTGCCACGATTGCGAATCCGCGTCCTGCTTCGCCTGCCCGCGCCGCCTCGATACTGGCGTTCAGTGCCAGCAGGTTGGTGCGAGAAGCGATGGAGGAAATCAGAGCCACAATCTTGGAGATTTCCTGGGACGATTCTGCCAGGCGTTTCACCTTGCGAGTCGTTTCTGCCACTGTTTCGCGGATTTCTAGAATGCCGGATACGGTGCGCTCCACCGCTTCTCCGCCCTTGAGCGCAGTGGTAGAGGCAGAACGAGCCACCTCTTCGGCTTCGCGGGCGCTCTCTGCTACCCGCTGAATCGAATCGGTCATCATTTGCACAGAGTTCAGCGTGACGGCTAGCTCTTCCGCCTGCCGCAAGGCATCAGAAGAGAGCGATCGCGCAAAAATCTCATTCTCGGTAGATCCCTTAGTCACCTGCCGCGCCGCCTGCTTCACCTGCTGCACGATTTCTCGCAGGTTTTGAATGGTCAGGTTAAACGAGTCAGCAACTGCACCCAGCACGTCTGCGGTCACCTCTGCCTGCACCGTCAGGTCGCCCCGTGCCGCGCCTTCCACATCATCCAGCAGGCGAATCACCTGACGTTGCAGGTCTTCCTTCGCTTGCTCCTGCTCCTCCGCTTTGCGCTGGGCTTCGCTAGTGGTCGTCAAAATCACCCGCGCCATCTGGTTAAACCCAGACGAGAGTTGGCCCAGTTCATCTTCGGAGTAAACCGTTGCACGAGCGTTCAGATTGCCTTGCGACACAGCGCTGAACTGCGCCTGCAAATCGCTCACCGAGCGCTTGATTTGACGATTCGACGCAGCGCTCAGAGCCGTTGCCGTACCGCCACCAACCAGACCCGCCGCCACCGCCATCACCAGCCCCATCTTTTGGCTTGCTGGAATAATGGTCGGGCGGTCTTCTTCGGGCACTAGAAAGTTGGATGCCAGGAAGCCGATCGTCGCCACGGCGATCGCCGATGTGATACCCGTCGCCAAGCCAATCAGCCACTTCTTGCTGTCGAGCGGCGCGTTTGCCAAGGGAGCTAGCCAGCCCTGCTGCTCAGCCACCTCAGCCTCCACACTCCGCCCATCGCCCTGAGTAAAGGTCGGCAGCGCATCCGATACACCAGAAAAGCTGAAGATTTCGTCTTCTCGAATCACCGACTGATCGGCTCCCCCGTCAGTCAAGTCAAACCCACTCTCACTGGACACCATGCCCGCACGCCCGGAAACCAAAAAGCTTTCGCCGCCGACCGAAGGACTCGTAAAGCCAGCCGAATGGTCAGACATATCGAAATCGGGCAGGCTACCCAAATCATCGAACTCTTCAAACTCATCTAGAAAATCCGCCCCTCCAACCGATCTGCCGCTGTGGGGGTCTTCGCTGGTTGAGAAATCGTCCAGGCTATCCAGGTCGTCCAGCGCATAGCTATTGCCACTGTCCACAAAGGTATGGTCATCCAAATCTGCCGAAAAACTACTGCTGCCGTTGCCATAGCTCGGCATCGAGTAGCCATTTGTCTCATGAGACGGAGAAGCATAACCTGCCGTACCATAATCCGACATGCCATAGTCCAATGGGTTATGGTTCAATGCGCTATAATCTGATGCCCCGTAATCTGGCGTTCCATAATCTGGGGCAGCATACGGGTCATCCTCTTGCGGCTGACCATGCCCAAACGTTGCTTCACCATCTTCTTCAGACGACAAGGCTTCAAATTCATCCGACATCATGAATAGAGTCTCTTCCCCAGTCGATTCAGCAGGCATAGCAAAACCGCCGCTGGCAGAAGGCGATGGAAAAGATTCAAACACCTCGTCCTCTAACCCCGAATCAAAAGATAAGTCTGCATCCGCCGCCGGATCGTCGAATCCAGCCGCTGCAAAGTTCTCCATCGACTGTTCGGGATCGTCAAAGACATAGGGCGATGGCTGCCCTAACCCTGTATCTGCTGAACTCGCCAGCCCAGCCAAGGGATCATCTGATGCCGCAAAGGGGTCATTCAACCCAAAGCCATCGCCTGCGTTGTCGCCTGCGAATGGGTTGTCAAAGGGCGACGGAATCGCTTCAGGGCCGGCAAATGGGTCTTCTGCACCATTGAAGTCCAGCCCATCGAAGCTAAAAGCATTATCCAAGTCGCCTAGATCGCCACCCTCTTCAAAGTAAGTTTGGGAGTCAGTTGTGCTAACAAAATCACCGTCAATGTCGTCAAATCCAGCATCTGGGGCAACCGTCGCACCAGCATCGCTATACTGCTGGATTGTTTCTAACCCACTGTTGGCATAATCGACATACTCTGGGTCGTTGGTCAGCGACAGCACAAACTCGTACTGTTCACGCGCAATGTCGTATTGCTGGAGGCCATAGCAGTAAATATGTCCGCGCAATAGCCGCACATTGGGGTCATCGGGATAGTCTTCTACAAGGCGATCGATCACCGCTGCTGCATCGTCGTATTTTCCTTGCATATAGGCTCTTTCAGCCTGCTGATATTCCTGTGCGTATCCAGTGCTTGATCCCATGTGCCTTCTCCTTAAGCCTGTGCGCGTCTCCGAATGTGCCTCGGTCTAATGGGTTGTCGAGTGAGTTATCGAACTGATTGAAGCTGAGTCAAGCAGCCCATCGGGCCGACCTCAGAATTGCGACTTGATCTAGCAGTCTTAAATGGCGATCTTGAGCGTCTCCAACGGCCCATTCGCCTCGAATAAAGGGAGCCATGCCGTCGGGCAGGTTGGTTGGCACCTGAATGTCGTCAAGGGGAAGCCAGTCCATGCCGTTAATCAGGTCAACGGCCAACCCCAACATGGTGTCTTGGTCTTCAACCGCGATGACGTAGATTTCTGAGCGATCGGTACTCAGTGGCACGGAGTCTCCCAGAAACTGACCTAGATCGGCAACCCAAACAACGCGCCCTCGCACGTTTAGAGTACCCAACAGCAGGGGAGAGACATTCGGAATGGGCGTGATGCGATCGGGCGGAGAAGCAATCACTTCTTTGATTCCTACCGCAGGCAGGGCAAACTCGTCACCCGAAGTCATAAAAAATCGCAGGTGTAGTTCTCCTTCAGGACTGTCTAGCTCCTGAAACTCTGCGACCTGATCCTGCCCTCTGCCTGTGAAAAAATCTGGATTGCCTATCATGGACGATTAACCTATCTTTACCTGGTTCATCTGAGCTATCCCCGCAGCAATTGCTTGACCGTGCCCACTAGCTCGGTTGGTTGGAACGGCTTTGCAATGTATGCATCTGCACCCTGCTTCATGCCCCAATAGCGATCGAATTCTTCCCCCTTAGAGGAACACATCACAACGGGGATGTTTTGAGTTTTGGGATTGGCTTTAATTTGTCGGCAGACCTCGTATCCGTTCATGCGGGGCATTACGATGTCGAGAACCACTAGATCAGGGCTATGGCCTTCTATTTGTTCTAGCGCTTCTACACCATCGCTAGCTACGGTAACATCGAGTCCGCTGCCTTTTAGCAGGTCAGTAATCATTTCCCGCTGGGTCACGCTGTCTTCTACAACCAAAACTCTACTCATAACGCCTTACTTTGCAACCATAGTGTTGATTTCGCGAAAACCGCTGGGGTAAACACTGAGTGGATTCTAGAAGCCTACTAGGAAACTTACTAATAAAAATAATGCCCTTTTATTGCGGTGCCCTTTAAAGATAGCGAAGGTTGGCATTTGCAAAACACCTGACCTCTGTGTTGGCAGAATTTTGACAAAACATCAAACTACATTGGCAAATATTGGCAACCCTCTGCTTCGCGGGTGTTTTGCAGGCTCCTGTGCCGGGTTAAGCGGGATGGGGTGGAAATGAAGAAGCATCGGTAGGGGGTGGTTTGATATCAAGTTCTAACGCATTTTCTAAGTCTTCTGCCAGGAGTCTTTCAACGTTGGGCGGGTTTTCTAGCCCTGGGCCAATGTAGGTTTCGACCAGTGTGAGTAGTTCTTGTTCGCCGAAGGGTTTTGTGAGATAGTCGGTTGCGCCGACGATGCGTGCTTTGACGCGATCGATAAAGCCGTCGCGTCCGGTGAGCATGATGATTGGGGTTTGCCGGAAGGCAGTGGAGGTGCGGAGCATGGCGCAGATTTCATAGCCATCCAGTTCGGGCATGGAAATATCGCACAGGATGAGGTCGGGCTTGAGCTGAAAGACCAGGCTGAGGGCCTTGAGGGGGTTGCCGATGGAGGTGGCTTCGTAGCCGTGGCTGCGGAGGATAGACTCAATGGCTTTGCGGATGGAGGTGCCGTCATCGATGCAGACGATGCGGGGGACGGGGGTTTGAATGGTGGGCTTGGGCTTTGTGGGCAGGGTGTTGGGGGTCGGGGTGGCAAGCTGGACGATGCCTTGCTTGATGTAGGGGTAGAGGGCTTTGGCGACGGTGATGAGGTCACGGTTGAGGTAGCGAGAGATTTGCCGGATGGAGGTTTGTCCGTCCATCCAGTCGCTGAGGGCGGCGATGGTGGTTTCTTTTACGGAGTCGCGGAGGCGATCGCCATCGACCACAACCAGCCCTTGATCGGGGGATTGGATATGAGGATGAAACTTTTTCCAGGACTGTACCTGAGTCATGATGCGGGCAAGTAGTGGGCCAATTTCCAGCGTGGTGAGTTGGGGGGCGAGGGGAGAACCGATTTCAAAGATGAAGCTGCCTTGGTGCAGGCTGAGCAGGTCAAACAGGGTTTCGCGCACCATGCTGTGGATGATGCTGCGGGCCTGGGCGGGGGTGAGGATGCGCTGCTCCAGCAGAGCCCAGAGGTGTCCATATTCGGGGGTGTTGGTAGTGGCGATCGCCCCTCCAGTGTCTACCCCATTCAGCGATGCTTCCAACTGATAGCGACGGAGGTAATCGCGCAAGCGAGACAAATTGCTCCGGGCATCGCCTGCGTAGATGATTTGACCGTTTAGAAAAAAGACAAACCAGGACTGCGAGGGTGTGGTCTTGGCGAGACGGTTTCGCAGGACGATTGGCGCAGTATTGGTGTCGCCTCCTGGCAGCATTCCACCCAGCCCGTAGGACTCTACAAACAGTTCGCCCGTGCGCTGACCCAGTTCCACGAGCTGGAGAATGCTGCGGATATCAATTTCATTCAAGTTCCCCTGCATATCGCCAAATCACCCCCTCAAGGTCAGTGCTGGGCTTGGGCTGGTCTGCTGCGGGCGGTTCGCGGCTTTGGGCAGGCGCTGAGGTGAGCCTGGGTCAACCGTTGAAAGTCAATTCTGACATGATGCCCAATGTTTTTCTGCCTTTGTCATCCAGTATGATTCCCCAATTGCCTGTCAAAGTAGACAAACCCCAGAATATCTGGCGAATGTCTGTATTGTTCCACTGTCTTGGCGCTGCTAGCGGGTGAGGCTGCCGAATTCTGAGCTTCGCTGATTGGCTGAGATTTTATCCGGAGGCGTTAATCCAGCCTTGACTTGGGCACTCTAGACTATCAGGAATTCAGGCTTTGCGCCGAGGGCAGGGAGCAATAGGGGGAGGCAGGGAAGCTAGATTTTAGAGCAAATCTTATAGGCACAAGCCCGGATAGGCGTTGGGGCGATCGCCAGATATCCCAGCGATCCAGCTAGCTCAGCCCAGCCGCACCGAAGGAGGCCCAGTCCATGACTCCGGTATAGTCAGTTGGGGCAGGATAAGTCCGCCAAGGTTGCCAAATTTGCCAGAGTTTGGCTTATTGGGGTGGAGTCTGAGTGCGGTAGAGGAACGGATTGGACTGATCCACTTAGTTTTGCTTGCATTTTTTGCTTGCATTTTCTGGATTGCAAACTAGAATCAAGTCTCAGAGGAGATGATGATGCTACATTTGATGGAAATAGGGATGGAAACAGCCGTCTTATCTTGATTAAACCCACCTGGAGCAGTGGCTTGTGGGCGCGTGGGTGCTGAGTCAGATGAGTTGAGCCAGATGGGCGGCTTGTTCGGCAAGCTCTCTGGCGTTTCAGGGTCGATATGCCGCCCCACAGGGTGAGATTTTTCCTGGTCTTTGTTTTTTGGACGGGGCGATCGCCCGCTACTGCACCCAAGCCTAGTCGCTTCAGTCCGCCTTAGGTTCATATTATTTAGGCTCATATTGTGTAACTACATATTGTTGTGTAACTACGTATACGCTGTAGCGCTCTCATTTGAGTGAATCGCCCAACATAAACCCAATCATCATCTTGACGGGTTTCGATCCTGCCACTGCTGGCAACTGCCTGATGTAAACCAAACCGTAGACGATACAAGTAAGGGGACGACTGGCGTGCTGTATTTAGCGGAAGTACAGAGAAAAAGCAGAGTTATCGGCAGCAGTAAGGCTGAGCTGCGGCTGCTTGCCTGCCAGCGCTCTGAAAATAGCTGGAGCGCGGTGCCGGGTGAAGAGGTCATCCCTGCGCCCGACGACGTGACCTATGGGGCCGGCGTGTTGGTGATGGTGGAACTAAGCGGCACTAAGCAGGTGCAGCGCCACGCCGAAGCGGGTCGCCAATTGGTTGCGATTTTGCAAAACTTTTCGCGGGCGCAGGAGCGCTACAAAACCCAGGAAGAAGAAATTCAGCAGTGGAAAGAATCGCTGACCTACCAAAGCCAAGAGCTAAACCGTCGGGAAATGGAGATGGAAGCCCGACAGGAGCAGCTTCAGGAAATGGAGGAAGACTTTGAGCGACTGGAGCAGCAACGCCAAGAGATTGAAAGCAAGCGGCAGGAAGTCGAGGCTCTGAAGGCAGAATTTGACCGTAAAAACCAGGAGCTAGAAGGAGCTTGGGCCCAGCTTCGGGGCGAGATGGGCCGGCTAGATGAGCAAAAGGCACAATTCACCCAAGCGGCCGTGCTGGATGATGCAAAAGCCCAGGAACTGCAAGAATTGCTGAACCGACTGGCAGGGGCGATCGCCCCGACCGAAGCAGTCCGAGAGCAGGTGACGACCTCCTTTGACCTGCTAAATCAGCAGCAAACCACGCTCGATCAGCACTATCAAATGCTGGACGAACAGCGCAACGCCGCTCAACAGGCGCAGGACGCGCTCGATCAGCAGGTGCAGCAGGTGCAAGCCCTCTGGCAAGAGTGGCAACAGTCGAAAGCGGGTTTGGATCAGGCGCGGGATGAACTGGCAGCTTTGCGGCGATCGCTCGAACTCAAACAAGAGCAGGTGCAAATCCTCACCACCCAACTGCAACAGCAGGACAGCCTGCACCAGCAGTTTTGCCAGCTCGCCGATGTGTCGGATCGCTTTACCGTGGGCGCAAAGGTCGATGTCAGCGGTCTGGAATCCATGCCTATTGAGGAACTGGAAAACATCGTCCGCGACCTGACCAATGACTTGGAAAAAATGTCTCGCTTTGTCAATAGCCAGGAAGAGGAGCTAACGGCACAGAAAGAGGAAATACAGAACTTGCAGCAGCAGATCCAGCAAGCCAGCGAGTACGATCGCCTGCGTCTGGAAGCTGAACTCACCGACGAGCAAGATCGCTACCGGATGCTGGAGGAGACGCTGGTCGGACAGCGCCGCAACCTGCAAGAGCGCCAGGCCGTATTAAAACAGCATCAGACTGTGCTGGACAAGCGCCAGGGACGAGCGACCGCGGACGCATCAGAAGAGACTGTCGATATTGCGCCCGTGTTGACACAGCTTGAGACCCTGCGCCAGGAGCTAGCAGCCCAGCTTCAGCAGGCAGAAGCCCAGGTGCAAGAACTGCAAGCCGCCGTCGAACAGGCTCAGCAGTCAGTCGATCAGCAATCCCAAGCGCAGGAAGATCGCTGGAATCGGGCAATGGAACTAGAGCAGCAGGTGTTGGCACAGAAAGCCGCTGTGGGCGAGCAGTGGGGCAAAGTGAATGCCTACCAGGAGGCGCTGGCCCTGGCTCAGGGTGGCACGGGCGGTGTCCGCGAGAAGTTGGAGTTAATTGGGCAGATTCTGAACCAGTTTCAGGAGACCAGCGACTATCAACTCCAGGCGATCGCCGAACTGCGGCAAACCATTAGCAGCCTGACCGAGCAGCGCACGCCGGAGTTTGTGATTACCTAATCTGCATCTGTCTCATTGAAGCTTTGAAACTTACATTAAAGCCTTGAAACGAGGAGCGATCGCCCAGGATTGCTCCTTGTCTGTTTCTAGTTCGCTTCTAACCGCAAACCCCTCTCACGCTGGCATCGCGAAGCAGTCAGAATAAGGTTTTAACCATGTGATGAACCATCGGGCATAATCGCCCCGCGCAGATTGGCGTTTTGGAAATTGGTTTGCAAAACAGTTGCGCTGATCAGCATCGCCTCGCTCAGATTCGTTTCGCTCAGATTCGCCCAGTTTAGCTTTGCGCGATACAGGTTCGCTTTGCACAAATTTGCGCCCCGCAGCGAACTCCAGCTCAGGTTTGCGCCGCGCACATTCGCCTGGCTGAGGCTGGCGTTGATCAGGTTGGCACTGCTGAGGCGGGTGCGGCTTAGCTCGGCTCCGTGCAGGTCGGCTTCTTCTAGGCTGGCTCCGTGCAAAATAGCCCCCGTCAGGTTTGCCAGCTCCATGAGCGACTCGTTCAAAATAGCATTGGTTAGATTCGCATTTTCCAGCGTAGCGCGAGTCAGGTTGGCCGCAATCAGTTTCGCCCGGTTGAGGCTGGCATCGTTCAGGTTGGCCTCGGTCAGATTGGCTCGATCTAGCAGCGCCTCTGCTAGGTTTGCACCTATCAGCACGGCTTGAACCAAGGTTGCCTCTGTGAGTTTTGCGCTCCGCAGGCCGGCATCGGTCAATGTCGCTTTGCTCAAATCCGCCTGATATAACTCTGCGCCAATTAAGTTGGCAATTGTCAAATCTGCGCCTCGAAGATCGGCCCCAGCAAGATTTGCCTCTCGCAGATTTGCCATCCGCAGGTTTGCACCCCGTAGATTTGCGCCGCTGAGGTTTGCCCGCCGCAGGTTGATGCCTTGCAAATCGCGATCGCTCAGGTTGAACTGACTGAGTTTGGCTTCGCGAAAATCTCGTGCCCCCGCTTCATAGTGGCTCAGGAGTTCATCAACGTTCATGAAGGTTAACATCATAGCAGTAGGCAGGCGGGTGGGTTGGGCGATCGCCCATCGGTGACTGGAGCCAGCGGATTAGCATGAACTGCTGAGCAGGCTATTCAGGGAACTGATTCTCTTAGAGTGCCCGCCAGCAGCCGAGAATCTGCATTCTTCTGCATTCTGTTGTCAGGGAGATGCGGATCTTCCGCCAAAACTGTCCCTTGGTTTGGGAAAATAAAAGTTCCGGTGTCGCCTCATACCGAATGGTTTTATATCAACTCCGGTTCATTAAAAGGTTGAATATTTTTGTGGAAGCCTTGCGCTATGAGGCTTCTACAGAAATGTAAACCCCGCATCAACGGAGTTGACGTTACCGAACTGTTTTGAAGTCTTAAGGAACCAGTTGAATGTCTGAAACCCTCAGAAGTCAGGTGATTACGCAAGGTGTGCAGCGCAGCCCCAATCGGGCAATGCTGCGGGCGGTCGGGTTTTCCGACGACGATTTCAACAAGCCGATTGTGGGGGTTGCCAGCGCCCACAGCACGATTACCCCCTGCAACATGGGCATTGCGCCGCTGGCAGCCAAAGCAGAGGCAGGCATTCGGGCAGCGGGGGGAATGCCGCAACTGTTCGGCACGATTACCGTCAGCGACGGCATCTCGATGGGCACTGAGGGCATGAAATACTCCCTGGTATCGCGGGATGTAATTGCCGACTCGATCGAAACCGCCTGCAACGCTCAGAGCATGGACGGCGTGCTGGCGATCGGCGGCTGCGACAAGAACATGCCCGGTGCTATGATCGCCATGGCCCGCATGAATATTCCTGCTGTGTTTGTCTACGGCGGCACGATCAAGCCGGGACATTTGGAAGGAGAAGATTTAACGGTTGTCAGCGCCTTTGAAGCTGTGGGGCAGTATAGCGCCGGACGTATCGACGAGGTGCGGCTGATGTCGGTGGAGCGCAACGCCTGTCCTGGTGCAGGTTCCTGCGGTGGCATGTATACAGCCAATACCATGTCGTCGGCCTTTGAGGCGATGGGCATGAGCCTGATGTATTCCTCCACCATGTCGGCAGTTGACCCCGAAAAGGCAGAGAACACAGAACTGGCCGGCAAAGTGTTAGTGGAGGCGATTCGCAAGAACCTGCGCCCGCGAGACATCATCACCCGCAAGTCCATCGAAAATGCGATTTCGGTGGTGATGGCCGTGGGCGGTTCCACCAATGCGGTGCTGCACTTTTTGGCGATCGCCCATTCTGCCGGGGTCGAGTGGACGCTCGACGACTTCGAGCGCATTCGCCAGCGCGTGCCCGTGCTGTGTGATCTGAAGCCCTCTGGCCGCTACGTGGCCACCGATCTGCACCAGGCCGGCGGCATTCCCCAGGTCATGAAAATGCTGCTGAATCACGGACTGCTGCACGGCGACTGCATTACCGTTACGGGCGAAACCATTGCCGAGCGTCTGAGGGATATTCCCGACGAGCCGCGCCCCGATCAGGACGTGATTCGCCCTTGGAGCAACCCCATGTACGCTGCCGGACACCTGGCCATCCTCAAGGGCAATTTGGCTACCGAAGGGGCAGTCGCCAAAATCACCGGGGTCAAGCAGCCCAAAATCACCGGCCCTGCCCGCGTGTATAACTCTGAAGAGGAGTGTCTGGACGCGATCTTGGCCAACAAAATTAATCCAGGCGATGTCCTAGTAATTCGCTATGAAGGGCCGAAAGGCGGCCCTGGAATGCGGGAAATGCTGGCTCCCACGTCTGCCATTATTGGCGCAGGGCTGGGCGATTCTGTAGGGCTGATCACCGACGGACGCTTCTCTGGCGGCACCTACGGCATGGTGGTCGGCCACGTCGCCCCCGAAGCCTATGTCGGCGGTACGATCGCCCTAGTGCAGGAAGGTGACAGCATTACCATCGATGCAGACGCTCGCCTGCTGCAACTCAACGTCTCCGATGAGGAACTGGCTCAGCGCCGCGCCCAGTGGCAGCCACCCAAGCCGCGCTATACCAAAGGCGTTTTGGCCAAATATGCCACGCTGGTTTCGTCGAGCAGCAAGGGTGCAGTGACCGATTTAGATTTGTTTTAGATTTGTTCTAAATAGATAGACCAGATTAAAAAACAGATCCTGAACCCTGCGCCGCCCGCTGCGCGGGCGGCGCAGGGTCTTTGGATTTTATGTTTATTAATGTCTACCTACTTAGAAAGGCTGGGAGTGATGCAGGTTGGAGATCTTCCAATCAACCCATCGATCCATCACTCCCCCGATGCCCATCTGGAAAAATCGTGCCTCTATCGGCGATCGCCCCATCCAGATCTGCCGACTGGGCACGAAACAAATTACATTGGCCAATATTCGCCCCCTCTAGCTTGGCTTGCTGGAGGTCTGCCCCCACTAGGTTTGCCGCCTGCAAGTTTGCCGCAGCCAGGTTAGAGTAGCGCAAGTCAGCACTTTGGAAATTGGTTTCCTGGAGCGATGCCTCCGCCAAATCTGCGTAGCAGAGAATGCTGCGCGATAGGTTTGCCCGATCGAGCGACGACTGTTTTAAGTTGGCAGATTGTAGCCGCGCATTACCCAATTCCGCAGCTTGCAGTTGAGTTCCCTGCAAGTTTGCGCGACTGAGATTGGCATAGGCCAAATAAGCTTGTCTGAGGTTGCTGCCCTGGAGATTGATATCTTGTAAATTGCATTCAAATAGGTCAGATTGGCTTAAATCGAGATAGCTAAAATCGCGTCTTCCCGCAGCATATTCCGCTAAAAGCGTTTCAACTGACATTCGTTCCATAATAGGCATTTATCCAGCAGAACCCAGCGCTGCAACGGCGATCGCCACAGCGCTGAAACTGCCTGCAATAGTTCAGTTCACTCCTTTACAAGAGTTTACAAACACTCCTAACCGATCAATAGATTACTTAATCTTCTTTTAGTTTTCTTAGTGAGTTTATCTATTCCTATACAAGCTATAAGTTTATGCAATAAACTCTGTCAACTATCCTCAGATCAATAGCGCAAGCCACCACTTGTCTTCCGAATGCTCCTCCCAAAAATATCTGTTTTCAAGCTCATCTTTGGCTTAATTTGTTGCAAATTTGCAGCAGCGATACTGCGCCGAAGTCCTGACATCCCGTTGACAAAACGGAGATAGTTTTTAGGCTAAACTGAGGACGGTAAAGGTGTTCTCAAGATCATTTCGGCATTCGCTCGACTCTGATTCAACACTGTTCGACAGCATTTAACATCATTTGACATCAGCAGATTTAGACTTCTAAATTTAGGTGCGTATGGCATTACCCGAACCTCGCCCCCGTCAGCTTTCTCTGGGGCCGTTGGAGCGCGAGATCTTAGAAATCCTGTGGCAGCTAGAATCGGCAACGGTTAAGGAGATACACGATCGCATCTTGGCAGACCCAAATCGGGAGTTGGCGTATGCGTCTGTGACCACGGTGCTGAATCGGCTAACGGGCAAGGGCTGGCTGGCGTGCGATCGCCACGGGCGGGCGTTTCACTGGCGGCCGCTAGTGTCGCGAGAAGAGGCGCAGATGCTCCAGGCACACGAGCATCTGCATCGCTTCTTGTCCGTCAGCAGTCCCGACGTGGTGGCGGCTTTTGCAGATGACCTAGATGTTGCCAGCCTGGAACAGTTGGATGCCATCACTCAACGGCTGAAGGCCGCACGGCAAAAGCGGGAGGGGGAGTCATGCACCTGATGCTGATTTTGGGGGCGATCGCCCTGGCTATCCTCTCGCGCCTGATTGCTAAGCACCGTTCTGTCGCGCCTGCCCACCGGTGGACTGCGGCGCTGGGGCCGTTTCTATTTGCGCCGCTGCTGCTGCTGTGTACGGTCGTCGCCGTTTTTTGCATGGGCCGCGAGGGGCATATGCTAGGGCTGTCCGTCGGCTCTCTGGGCTGGGTTCTAGCTGTCGGCAGTTTGACCCTTGCAGGCGGAATGCTGCTGCGGCTGGGCAGGCAGGTGGGGCGATTGCGCCGCACGTTGCAAACTCTGCCGTTTGTGGAAACCCACGGGCTTGCTGCTCGTTTGCTCGACACGCCTGCTCTGTTTGCGGCGCAGGTTGGTTTTTGGCAACCCGAACTGGTCGTTAGTCGGGGGTTGCTAGAAACGCTCTCTGCCGAGCAAGTTACTGCTGTGCTGGCCCATGAACAGGCCCACACCCACTATCGCGACACCTTCTGGTTTTTCTGGCTGGGCTGGCTGCGCGGTCTTACGGCCTGGCTTCCCCACACTGAAGCCCTCTGGCAAGAACTGCTGCGACTGCGAGAACTCCGCGCCGATCGCTGGGCGGCTCAGCATGTTGACCCGCTGCTGCTAGCAGAGTCGCTGGTGCAGGTGGTGAGGTCGCCGCTGACAGAGGTTGACTTTCCCTGCGCGGCTTTTGGCGAAGCCACATCACCCTGCCGTCTGGCGGAGCGGATTGAGGCGCTGTTGCCCGATGCCGAGGGTAACCTGGCAAGTTTCCCAGAGCGCGATCGCCTCCCCTGGCTGTGGCTCCTGGCATCGGGTCTTCCCCTCTGCACGCTATTGATACATCACTAGATCTTGCTCGGGGACTTGCTTTGCGGCAGTGATGCCCACAAGATGGCATGTCAGCTACTTTGGAGTTGGGCAATTTCTAGTCAGTTATTTCTAGTCAGTTTCTATCTGTTCCGACACTTGCTCCTGGCTACAGAACACTGACTAAAATTCCGAGTATGACGATTGCAACGAGAATCGCCAACGCAATCTGGAGCCAACTGAAGGGGCGATCGCCACAGACTTTTCCAGACTGCCCGTTCACCACGATTGTGTAGCACCGTCCTTTGAACTCGTAGGCCCCCGTCCATACTGGCAGAAGGATGTGCTTAAAGGTAATGTCGCTATAGGAGGTGAAGAGGGAATAGGAGGTGGAGAGGGAATCGATACACTGTTCATCGCCGCCAATTTTGCACTCTACAGCCCTACGAATTTCAGTCTCCATCTTTTTCTTTGCCCGCTCAAAACCCTCTTTGAGATTAATCTGATATCGCTGTACCTTGAACCCTGACAAGTAAGAAGCGTTATAGGGCGCTAATTCAGACAAATCCCATCCCTCAACAGCTCGCAAGTGATTTTGGTCAACTGATTCAGCCGCTGCCACAAGAACATCATCAAAGGCATAATCCACGCTTCCTGATACACGAGTCCAATGGGTTTCTACGACTTCGCGAGTGTCTGTAATGGTTCTCCCATCATTATCAGTCATGGTATAAGTTTCAGTCCTTGTGTGGCGATCGCCCCGCTTCCCGCGATATTGACTACAGGTTTTGCAATCGTAGGTCCAGAATGGCAAATAAATGCCCTGCAACCCCGCGTGTTGAGACAAGCGCTTCAGCCCCTTTGGCGCAAACCAGCGCTGGCGCAGCCACTCGCTCACTTTCTCTCGGGCCTGCCTTTGGCCAATCGTGAACGGTACCACCCCGCCAGGAGTGACCACCGGGCTAGCAGTACGGGGCTGCGCCACGATATTGGTGTTGCAAAACGCACATTTCCCGGCCACCGTCGGCGGTTCAAACGTAAACCGAGCGCGGCACCCTGGACACTGCACTTCGACTGCCTGCCCGGACAGAGCGGCCAGTTGAGTATGCTTTTCATTCAGGTGAGCCTCAAAGGATTGCTCTGCCAGCAGGGAGGTCTTGTTTCGGGCGATCGCCTCTCGCCGACCACAGTAAGGACACTCCATCTGTCCTCTTTTAGGATTAAACTCTAGCGACGCACCGCAGCCCGGACAGGAAAGCTGTGACTCACTGGAGGAGTGGCGCTGCATAGTCATAGGAGTTTTTGCTAAGAGTTTGATTCAGAGGTAGAGCAACCCTTGCGTTGGACGTTGCTTAACAGCATTTCAACAGCAAACGATGCAGAGCGAACCATGCGGAACAAACCATGCAGAACAAACCATGCAAAACCCGCAGGTTACGGGGCAGGAGGAGGCGATGGTGGCAGCAAGACAGCCAGTTCTGGAACTGCATTTGCAAACTGCCAGCCATTCATCCCTGACCGCCATACGTAAGTCTGAGCAGTTAGCCCTTGTTGAAGAAGCGGATTCACTGGAAACGGCCCAAACGTTTGTCCGTCTCGAGACAAATACCATTGCGGCTGAGGTGGCGGTGGCGGTGCTGCTGCGGGCGAGGTGGCTGGCTGAGGCGCGGCAGCTGGCGGCTGCTGTGATTGAGCGGCGTTGGGGTTCAGCGCATTGGTCACCTGCTGCGCCATTGCCAAGCCCACTCCCAACTCCAAGAAAGAGTTCCCACCGCTCGGATTTTGGGCAGACTGCTCAATAGAGTTGGCGACTTGATATTGGGTATATTGCTGCATATTGCCCAAAACCCCGATCGAAGCCCGCTTGTCAAGCGCAGCTTCTACCTCTGGCGGCAGCGAAATGTTTTCAATAAGCAGTTGCGTCAGATCCAAACCAAACCGCTGCACGTCTGCCTGCATATTCTGGCGAATTGTGTTGCTGATCTCCTGATAACGAGATGCCAGATCGAATAGAGGGACTTGGGCTGCTCCGATAGAGGAGGTAAAAGCGGTCATAATCATGTTGCGGATGTGATCGCTGACCTCATCCACCTGGAAAAGTCCATCCGTGCTGACCAACTCTTGAAGCAGAACTTCAGGCTGAACAATCCGCACATTATAGGTGCCATAGGCCCGTAGGCGAACAGGGCCCAGTTCGGCATCCCGGAGGATGATGGGATTAGAAGTTCCCCACTTGAGGTTCGTGAAAATTCGAGTATTGAAGAAGTATACTTCTGCCTTGAATGGAGAGTTGAAGGCATAGGGCCAACCCATTAGTGTTGTAAGAATGGGCAAATTTTGGGTTGACAGCGTATACATCCCAGGCCCGAAGCAGTCAGCAATGCGACCTTCGTTGACAAATACCGTCTTTTGACCAGGGCGTACGGTTAGCTTTGCCCCCATTTTGATTTCGTTGTTGTATCGCTGAAAGCGATAGACCATCGTGTCATTGGTAGAGTCTAACCACTCGATGATGTCTACAAACTCACCTCGAATCTTCTCGAAGAGACTCACACTAAGAGCTAATTTATGAAGCAAATCTTAAGAAGCCTGAAACTCTTGGCATGTGTGGCTTTGAGGTCATGTTTGCCCAGGAAAAGCGGTTTCTCGGAAATCCTTGATTAACAAGGCTTTCAGGCTCCTTTACAAATTAGCTCTAACCTCCAGGTTTAATCCAGGTCAGACAAGATTGGTCAACAACAGACTGAATCCGGACAATTGCAGAGATAGAGAAAATATTGCTTTTGAGGCGTTGCTTCTACGAACTAGCGATGCCTTTTGTAAGGCGAATGCACCCCTGAATGCTTTGCTTAGTGCTCAAAGTTTCAGATGTGTTGCTTAAGTCAGCACGAGTAACTCAGTTCGGCCTGAGCTAGCAGAAACAGCCCTGACAATCTGCAAGCCCATATATTCTGCAAGCCTATATATCAAGAGTAAGCTGATCCTAGTGTGCCCACGCTTCTAATCGAATAACGGAAATGAAGAAGGATTGGGTATCTTTAGTCAGGGCATCTCTGAAGGGAATGCGAAAGTTAGTTTCAGCCAATTTTTCAGCCGGTTGCTGAGCCTATCGATTGATACAAGCTCTAGCTCTCATTTTCCGTAGTCTATCCAATAGTCTACCCATTGGGATAACGCATAGTTTTTCCTTGCCAGATCCTATGATGAACCTATGACTTAGGTATCTTCAGCGCCTACCCTATGACACTTGGCAGATTTGAGGAAGTTGCAGAACCTATTAGAATGGGCAGCGAGAGGGGCGATCGCCTCGATTTTCACCTAGGTTCTAAATTCCGCTCTAAGTTCCCATGATTCGATCTTGGATGGTGATTGGCGGGGTGATGCTGGGTCTGGCGTTTGCGCTGGGCAGCGTGACCACTTCGCGGGGGCGCGGCTGGTTTCGGCGGCTGCGGCGGCCCGACTGGCTCACGTTTGAGAAATTTATCCCGGTGATTTGGACGACGGTCTTTACCTGCGCCGCTTGGTCTGCCTACATCATTTGGGAACGAGAACCGGGCACGTCTAGAACCTGGGGGCTGATGGCGACTTACCTGCTGCTGGAAGTGGTTACGCTGCTCTACACGCCTCTCATGCTGGGGGCACGGCGAATTCGCGTGGGGCTATGGCTGGGTGCGGCGGGGCTGGTGGTGGCGATCGCCCTCTTTATCATGCTGCTGCCGCTGTCGCGTCCGGCGGCTTGGCTGCTGATGCCGTATCTGATCTGGAGTCCCATCGGCACTTACACCACCTGGGAAATGATGCAGCTCAACCCTGAAGAAGCCTGATCTAGTGTCTGTAGAAATTCAGCTTGTGGGGGGCTGCACCGACCTTTGCAGGGCGCTCATACTCAGCTCCGCCACCAACGCCAGCAGCGCCACGGGAACTGCGCCCACCAGCAAGATAGCGTTGTCGTATAGCGCAAAGCCGCGCACAATAAACGTTCCCAGCCCGCCCGCGCCGATAAACGCCGCCAGCGTTGCGCTGGCAATGACCTCCACCAGGGCTGTTTTGATGCCCGCAATGATGACGGGCAGCGCCAGGGGAAACTCCACCTGCCGCAACACCTGTACCGGACTCATGCCCATGCCGTGGGCAGCTTCGCGGATCATTGGGTCAATGGTGCGAAAGGCGACATCCGTGCTGATCAGAATTGGCGGCATCACCAGCAGCGTCAGGGCGATCGCCGCCGATTGAAAGCTCAGCCCAAAGTAGGGAATCGCCAAAAACAAAATCGCCAGACTGGGAATCACCCGCAGCGCGTTGAAGCCATTGATCAGGACAGCCGAGACAGCGGGCGATCGCGCACTCCACAACCCCAGCGGCAACCCCAGCAGCAGCCCCACCGCCAGCGGCACCGCCACCAGCCACAAATGCTGCTGCAACGCATTCAGCAGCGCGTCCCCGTTTGCCATTCCATATTCATAGGCCTGCCTAAACACGCCCACGCGCTACGCCTCCTCCAGCATCAGCAGTTCGCGCACCACTTCACGATAGGGCTGCACCACGCGCCACTCGCGGGTAAAGACGTGAATCGGTTCCCCTGCCATGTTGGACTCTGGAAAGCGCACCGACTTGGGCACGGGGTCAAATACGCGCACACCCTCAAGCTGCGATCGCAACAGCTTTAGCACGTCCTGCGTAATCACTGTGTTTGTTTCTGCCATCGTCGGCAGTACGCCCAGCACCCGCAAATTCGGATTCAGGCGACTCTTTACTGAGTCAATCGTCTCCAGCAATCCCTCTAGCCCTTTAATCGCAAAAAACTGACACTGCACGGGAATCAGCAGCCAGTCCGCAGCAGACAGGGCATTCAGCGTCAGCAGACCCAGGCTGGGCGGACAGTCGATTAAAATTTGCTCGAACTGAGATTTGGCAGGCTCCAGCGCCGATTTTAAGGCATAAAATCGATCGGGCTGGGAAAGCAAATCTTTTTCTGCTTTGACCAGAGAAATGTCGGTGGCCAGCAGGCTGAGTCCAAACCGAGTCGGGGCGATCGCCTCTGTAATACCAACCTTCGCAGTAATCACGTCATAGGTCGTGTAGGGAAGCGACGACGCATCTACGCCCAGTCCCGTAGACAAGTTGCCTTGTGGGTCAAGATCTACCGCAAGGCATGGCCCTTCTTCCGCCAGCAGACCCGCCAGCGCGATCGTAGACGTGGTTTTTGCAACGCCGCCTTTCTGATTGGCGATCGCAATGATCATAAGCCGACCCGCCCTGCGTCCAAACATGCTGCTTTAGAGAAGCATGTCTGCCTTTCCTTTTGCCGTCAGCTAACCATGTTACCCCCACGATCGCACAAGCTCCAAATCTCTACTCCAAATCTCCACACCAAATGCAATTTCTAATGCATTTCAGGACTTACACACTTGCAATTAAGTTTTCTGGGTTTTGGACGATTTCTCGCGGGCTGCGCCCGCGAGAAATCGTCCAACTGCGTCAGTCCTAGCACTGAATATTGCGTTGAATATATATTGCATTGAATATACTCCAAATGCCCATTCCAAACACAAATGCTGTGAGCGTGCGGACATGAACCCGCAACGACCCACAGCATCGGTTGGTTTATATTCAGCCTGATATCAATCTCAAGCAAAGGGGCTTTGAAAAAGAGCAACCCGTTCTCTCACAACAGCACTTCTAGAAGCGCTTCCGCCGCAGTTTCCGCTTTGCCAACGCCTTGCGCTTCCGCTTTTCTATCGGTGTTTCAAAATGGCGGTTTTTCCGCATATCTGGGAAGATCCCTGCCTGAGAAACTTTGCGCTTGAAGCGGCGGAGGGCCGATTCAATTCCTTCGTTTTCTCCAAGTACAACTTGGGCCATTCCATCTCCTCTTAAATGTTCAGACTGAAGATTTAGAAAAAATCTCAATCAGCCTGTTTGCAAAATCCTTCTCTCCCGGTTTTGATCCTGATCTTGACTCTGGTTACTTAAGGTAGACACAACGTTCAAGAGCAATGGGGCGATCGCCCCACATAGGTTGCTCTGAGATTGCTCTGATCAAGAATTGATTCTGAATCAAGCGCCACTCATTGCAGCAGCAAACTCGTAACCCACAAAGGCAAAAAACCACAAAGGCAAAAAACCACAAAGACAAAAACTTGCTTGGAACCGCACATTTGCTTCAACATGCAGCCCCAAGCAAACAGGCAAATACTAGCAATTAGGAAATCTGCGCTGCGCTCTATCGCAAAAACTGGCTTAGAAAAATCTGCTTTACCAAGCTAAAACCTGGCAAGATGCAAGACTACAAACCAGACCTTTGCAAGCTCTAGTAGGAAAGCTCTAGTAGCGACGAGAGAAGTTGCCACCGCCGCCGCCCCGATTGCCACCCCAGCTACCGCCAGAGGAACGATCTTCGCGAGGCTTGGCCTTATTCACCTTCAGATCGCGACCCATCCACTCTGCGCCATCCAGCGCTTCAATTGCCGCTTCTTCTTCCGCATCCGTACTCATTTCCACGAAGCCGAAGCCACGAGGGCGACCGGTTTCCCGATCGGTGGGAAGCTGAACGCGCTTTACCGTACCGTATTCAGCAAAAACTTGGGTAATTTCTTCCTGCGTTGCCTCGTAGGACAGATTACCGATGTAAATGGACATTTGGACTCCTTCCAGAATCAAAAAAAGTTGCAGAGAGTTAGATTCGGAGAGCCATTCGTCACGCGAGTACACAGCCGAAAATAATCCCACCTAACCCTAACACACTCCCACAAAAGCGGTGGCCAATCGTTCATCGAGTGGCGGCACAGAAACAAGCCAAAAAATCAGCCAAAAACTTTATCAGACCATTGTTTGCCGGACTTTGCACTGGGGATAATGAGGTAAAGAACCTTCAAATTTCGTCGTCTTTCTATTAACTTTTGCAAACAAAGTCTGCTTTGTGATGACTAATCCTGTAGGCAGTGCCGAAAACACGTCCGACAATCCGCCAGAAAACCCGCTGTTAACCCTCGACTTTGAGCCTGCATTTGAATCCCTCGGCGAAGACTATGCCGATCCCGTGGATGCGGCCCAATTTCCCCAGCATCTTCTACGGTTTCGCAATGATGACTTGCTTGACACTCTAGAGCTTCATCCGAATCAGGTCGCAGATGAGCATTTTATTCAAGCGTTCGGCAAATTTGCGGGACGCTTTCCGCTGCTGGCGATGCGCTATCACGGCTACCAGTTCGGCTATTACAATCCTGATCTGGGTGACGGGCGCGGCTTTTTATACGGACAGGTGCGCGGCATAGACGGCAACCTATACGACTTGGGAACCAAGGGATCAGGAACTACGCCCTATTCTCGCGGCGGTGATGGGCGGCTAACGCTGAAGGGCGGCGTGCGCGAGGTGCTAGCGGCGGAGATGCTGCACGTCATGGGCGTGCGAACGTCGCGCTGCCTCAGCTTGATTGAGACCGGGGAGGCTCTGTGGCGGGGCGATGAGCCATCCCCCACCCGCTCATCGGTGATGGTGCGAATGCAGCGATCGCACATTCGGTTTGGCACCTTCGAGCGGCTGCATTACCTCGAACGCCCCGATCTGATTCGCAAACTGCTGGATCACGTCATCGAGACCTACTACGCACACCTGAACCAGGAGCCAGACCGGGATGCCCGCTTCTATGCGGAATTGGTGCAGCGCGTAGCGGAACTGGCGGCCCAGTGGATGGCAGCGGGCTTTTGTCATGCGGTGCTGAATACCGACAACATGGCCATCACGGGCGAAAGCTTTGACTATGGCCCCTACGCCTTCATTGAGCGGTTCGATCCCCGCTTTACCGCCGCCTATTTTGACCAGATGGGGCGCTACGCCTATGCCAACCAGCCAGGGATCTGCAAGCTGAATCTGGAACTGTTGCAGGAACCGCTGAAACAGGTGATGGATGCAGCGGACTTGGAAGCGGGCTTGGCGACATTTGAAGCACACTATATCGCTGCCTATAGCCAGTTGATGCTGCACAGGCTGGGGTTCGGCGAGTTGCCCACCGAGGTTGGCCATGAGCTAATCGGGCGGACGATCCAGTTTTTGCAGTCGACCAAGATTGGCTATCACGACTTCTTTCGGGCGCTGCGGGAGCAGTTTTCACCCAGTTGGCGAGCAGATGCAGCGCTGATTTTTACTGACTCGGTGTCCAGCAATGCCGACGCGCTGGAAAGCACCTTCAAGGCGTGGCGACTGGCCTATCACCGGGCGCTGAACCAAATTCCTGAAGCTGCTTTGGATGACGTAAAGGCGCGACTGGCGCGGCACAACCCGACCGTGGTGATTATCCGTTCAGAAATTGAAGCCGTGTGGGGTGCGATCGCCGAATTGGACGATTGGGAGCCGTTCAACAGGCTGCTTCAGCGTATTCGCTCCTCTGTTGAGCCGCCTGCTGAGCCGCCTCTGCCCTAACTCCAATCCCCAGCGGTGGAAAGGTTTCCAATCGTTACATTTCCAATCGTTACAATAGTCACCGATCCTTGACAGGCCGTAGCCAAATTCAATGGAATTTGACACGCTCAAAAATAATCAAAAATAAACGGTGAATGGCAGCCTAAGCGGTTTCAAAACAATCCTTCCAGCAGTTCTCTTGAAACCGTTAATCATCCTGAAAAAGCGCGGTTTCAGCGAATACAGAACAGATAGATGAAGGAAGGGCGATCGCCCTGCAAAGGGCTTTTGGCAGCGTTTTTACAACATTCTTTTACAACGCTCTTTGGAATATGCTCACTTCTCTAGAACGCAGTCTATATTGATCCCCAGAGAATCCTCAAAAATCACCTGTCCAGGTCACTCGACAGGATTGCAACATCAGAACTAGACTGGGATATCCGGTCTTATGCATCAATCGATACAGATAGAAAGCCTAGCTATGCGAGAACTCCTGCCCGATTCGTCCAAGGTCGCTTCCGCCGCTCGTGTTTCTGCACCCCCGCTTGCTGCGCCCATTCGGGCCACTGGTGCCTACGCTCTGATGGACAGCCTAGTACGGCACGGGGTTCAGCATATTTTTGGCTATCCCGGCGGCGCGATTCTGCCGATTTATGATGAACTGTACCGCTTTGAGCAGACAGGCGCACTCCGCCATATTCTGGTACGCCATGAGCAGGGCGCATCCCATGCCGCCGATGCCTACGCCCGCGCAACCGGAAAGGTGGGCGTGTGCTTTGGCACCTCCGGCCCTGGCGCGACCAACTTGGTGACGGGCATCGCCACCGCCCAGATGGACTCGATTCCGCTGGTGGTGGTGACAGGGCAAGTCTCTCGCAGCGCGATCGGCACTGATGCGTTCCAGGAAACAGACATCTTTGGCATCACGCTGCCGATCGTGAAACATTCCTACGTCGTTCGCGATCCCAAAGACATGGCGCGGATCGTGGCAGAAGCTTTCTACATTGCCCGCTCTGGTCGTCCCGGCCCCGTGCTGATTGACGTGCCCAAGGATGTGGGGCTAGAAGCATTTGACTATGTGCCCGTTGAGCCAGGAAGTGTGAAACTGCCGGGCTATCGCCCCACCGTGCGCGGCAATCCCAACCAAGTCCTCAAGGCGCTGAAGCTAATTCGCGAGGCGAAGCAACCCCTGCTCTATGTCGGCGGCGGCGCGATTACGGCAGATGCCCATGCGGAGGTTCATGCGCTGGCAGAGCGGTTCCGGTTGCCCGTGACGACGACGCTGATGGGCAAGGGCGCGTTTGACGAGCATCATCCGCTGTCGGTGGGGATGCTGGGGATGCACGGCACGGCCTATGCGAACTACGCCGTCAGCGAGTGCGACCTGCTGATTGCGGTGGGGGCGCGATTTGACGACCGGGTGACGGGCAAGCTGGATGAGTTTGCCTCTCGCGCCAAGGTCATCCACATTGACGTAGACCCCGCAGAGGTGGGCAAAAACCGCGCGCCAGAAGTGCCCATCGTCGGAGACGTTCGCCATGTGCTAACTGACCTATTGCGGCGCGATTTGGAAAGCGGCGCAGCCCCAGATCCGAGCCAAACGCAGGAGTGGCTAGCCCGCATTGACCGCTGGAAGCACGACTATCCGCTGACCGTGCCTCAGTATGCCGACATGCTGTCGCCTCAGGAGGTAATTGTGGAAGTGGGTCGGCAAGCGCCTGATGCCTACTACACGACTGATGTCGGCCAACACCAAATGTGGGCGGCGCAGTTCCTCAAGACGGGGCCGCGCAAGTGGATCTCTAGCGCGGGGCTGGGCACGATGGGCTTTGGGATGCCTGCGGCAATGGGCGTGAAAATGGCCCTGCCGGAGGAGCAGGTGATTTGCATCAGCGGTGATGCCAGCATCCAGATGAATATCCAGGAGTTGGGTACGCTGGCGCAGTATGGCATTGCTGCCAAGACGGTGATCATCAACAACGGCTGGCAGGGCATGGTGCGCCAGTGGCAGGAAACCTTCTATGAGGAGCGCTACTCTTCTTCGGAAATGGAGCCGAGTATGCCGGACTTTGTGAAGCTGGCCGAGGCTTACGGCGTGAAAGGAATGGTGGTTCACAACCGCGAGGATTTGGCAGGGGCGATCGCCGAAATGCTGGCCCATCCCGGCCCGGTGCTGATGGACGTGCATGTGAATCGCAACGAAAACTGCTACCCGATGGTGGCCCCCGGCAAGAGCAACTCGCAGATGATTGGGCTGCCGGAGCGCCCTAAGGCAGAACCAGAGCAGGCGCTAGTGGTCTGCAATCGCTGCGGCACAGAGAACCCGCCGGACAATAACTTCTGTCCAAATTGCGGCACGAAGCTTTAAGAGGATGTTTGAAAAGTCCTACTGTTTGTAGCAAAGCGTGCAAGATCCCCCTAAATCCTCCTTAAAAAGGGGGACTTTAAGGCGGTTTCCCCCCTTTCTAAGGGGGGTAGGGGAGATTTCTGAGTGCTTAACACTACAGGCGATGCCTTTTCAAACACCCTCTAAGAAAGCAGTTCTAAAGAGAGCATCTCTAAGAAAACAAGAAAGCGGGCAGTGCCCGCTTTTTTCGCATTTTTATAGTGTTTTTAATTCGCGTTTTTTTATTCGCGTTTTTACAATCGGATGCGCTCTAGCAAAGCGCGATCGCCAAACGTTTCGACCTCCATTGGATTAACCGCCAGGGGCAGGGGAAAGGTCTCCAGCAAGCGCTGGGGCGACCACTCGATGGGCTGCCAGATGCGGTCAATGGCGGCGATCGCCCGCTCCCAGTTGGTCGGGCGCTTCCGTTCGCGACAAAAGATGTGCAGCGTCTTTAGCCCCATGCCTGCATAATAGTCGCGCACGCGATGGTCGAGAAACACCTGCTCGTCCATCAAATCCACCTGGAGCGGGCCCCGCCCAAACGGGCGAAAGTAGGCGCAGGGAATGCCGTAGGTTTCAGCAATCACCAATCCATGCAGGCTGGTGCTGAGGATTCGCTTGCAGGCGGTCATCTCGCGCACTCGGTCTTCCAGCGCAGTCAGGTTGGCATCGGTGAGCGTGGTGATGATTTTCACCGAATCGCGCAGATCTTCGGGGATGTAGTAGCGCCCCAGTTCGTTTCGCACGGCGGCCCCATCTTTCAGCTCGCGCAATTCGGAAATATGCACCACGATGCCCAGTTCGTGGGTCTTTTCTGTGGCAGGAGACATGATCTTGGGCAGCAGCATCACCGGGTCGCCATAGGCATCGGTCACAGGAATGCCCTGCTTTTCAAACACTCTGGCGCTAAAGGGGCCGCGCAGCGCGTGAATTGTGAATTCTGTATTCTCCGGCCGCTCATAATACGTCAAGTGGCGGTGGTAGGGATGCCGCTTGCCGTCGATGCCCGTGCCCCAGAGGTGAACTGAGCCGTTCTTTAGCCCGTGCCCAATCGTGCCCACGCTGGCCAGGCGCTCGGAAGCCGAGTCGAACCGCTGATGCACAATCGGCAAGCCCGATAGCGCACTGACAATCACCGGGCTGAGCGCATCACCCAGATTCGCGTAGGGCTGCCGCAGCGTCGTCGCGGCCCAGCACAGGGGCACAGGAGCATTGGCCTGCAAGCGGGGCGACCGCCCAAAGGTCTGCACCACTTTAGCGCGGAACCCGCTGGAAGCTTTGGGCTGATCCGAATTGGCCGCCTGGGCCATCTGGTGGGATACCGGATCAGCCCCCGTTGGCCAATCCGCCTGCAAATCAGCAGGGGCAGGCGAAGATACCGCGTTTACCTTTTCAACCCGGTCGGCAATCGAAAGCTGGGGATACCAATGGCGATCGAAATAGCGCAGTACGGCGTTTACCAAGCTACCCGTCTGGAGCGATCGCCAAAAATCCTGAATAGGCTGCAATCTGTGCCTGATCTCTGAACCCTGCCCAATGACCTGTGGTGCTTGATCCAACCCGTCAGCAGACTGTTCTGGGATTAGCTCTGGCTTGGCGAACGTAAATTCTGAAACAGAAGGGGTGCGATTGGACTCGTGAGAAACGTCTCTTTGCTGCATTAGGGTCTCGCTGCGGACTGATCAAGCAAACTGGTTTTTGCTAGCCCAGCATTTACTAGCCCAGCATCTAGGAGTGGCTAGGGCAGAGCTTCTGGGATTTGACTTGGCCTTTACACGGTTTTTTCTGCTGAAAGGATGAGGAGGAGAGCGATGTGCGCCGCTTATCTTAATAGTATTCCCGCTTCGAGCTATGGTAGGAGCGGTCAACCCCGGAGGATAGAGGAGCCGTGACGCAGTTTTTATTCATTACCGACCTGGATCATACGCTGGTAGGCGATGATGAAGCAATGGCGCAGCTCAACGAGGCGCTCGATTGGCATCGCCGCACCCACGACACCAAGATTGTCTACTCGACGGGGCGATCGCCCTCGCTGTATCAGCAACTCCTGTCGGAAAAGCCTCTGCTGCCCCCTGATGCCGTTGTCACAGGTGTCGGCACGGCTATCACCTATCCCGACGGCAGCCCCGATTCCCTCTGGTGGGAAAAGCTGAGCGATGGCTGGTCGCGCGATCGCGTTCTGTCCACCGTTGCCCATTTTGCAGATTTGGAGCTTCAGCCCGCAGAGGAGCAAAACGAGTTTAAGGCAAGCTATTTTCTGGATGCGGCGATCGCCCCTGATTTGCTGCCTGAGCTAGAAGCCGCCCTCCAGTCCCAAGGCTTGCAGATCAACCTAGTCTACAGCGGCGGCCGCCACCTCGACATCTTGCCCCAAAGCGCCAACAAAGGGCTAGCGATGGTGTTTTTGCGGCAGCAGTGGGGCTTTGAGCCAGAGCGCACCGTGGCCTGTGGCGATTCGGGCAACGACCTGTCAATGTTCATGATGGGCGAAGAGCGCGGCATTATCGTCGGCAATGCCATGCCCGAACTGCGCCAGTGGCATCAGGAAAACCTCGCCCCGCACCGCTATCTGGCAGACGGTCACTGCGCTGCGGGCATTCTGGAAGGACTGGATTACTTCGACTTTTTGTAACGCTGGGCTAAAGGTTGTAACGCTGGGCTAAAGGCCAGTAGAGGACAGCAGAGCTACTGTCCCGCGCTGAGGACCTGGGCAGCGGTCAGGTTCAGCGCTGGGAAGGTAGGCGACTGGAGGGGGCACTCGCCCGTGTAGCGTCCCGCTTCGATATATTCCCCCTGCTCTAGCCGCAGCACCAGCACCGCCTGCTCTTCTGGGTCAACAATCACGTATTCGGGAATGCCCACCGCTGCGTATTGTGCCCGCTTGCGAATGTAATCGCGATCACGGTTCGTTTTGCCTGGGCTGACCACCTCCATCACCCACAGCGGCGGCGGCATCTCCAGCGTAATGGTCATGCGGCGATCGCACAAGGCTCGGTGTTCCTCTCGAATCAGCACTAGATCGGGATACCGATTGGCCGCATCTCTGGGTTCCAACACGGGCGTTTGCACCTCGCAGGAATAGAGCTTCAGCAGATAATGCGGAATGGCGATCGCCAGTAGCGATGAGAACACAAAGGTTGCAATTTCGGTGTTGATTCTGGATTCCGGTGGCAAGGCGATCAGTTCTCCCTCGATCAGTTCGGCGCGTCCTTCAATGCCTGTGTCCTCCAGCGCCAGATAGTCGGCAAAGGTCAGCTTTTGGGTAAACGTCATGGCGATTGCCCTCCTGGTTATTTGCTTTACCTGCTTTACACGCAGTCAGCCGTCTTGCCCCGCGCTGAGGACCTGGGCGGCGGTCAGGTTCAGCGCAGGGAACGTGGGCGACTGGAGGGGGCGCTCGCCTGTGTAGCGTCCCGCTTCGATATACTCCCCCTGCTCTAGCCGCAGCACCAGAACCGCCTGCTCTTCTGGGTCAACAATCACGTATTCGGGAATGCCCACCGCTGCGTATTGTGCCCGCTTGCGAATGTAATCGCGATCGCGGTTCGTTTTGCCTGGGCTGACCACCTCCATCACCCACAGCGGCGGCGGCATCTCCAGCGTGATTGTCATGCGCTGACTAGGATGGGCGCGATGCACTGGCTCCACCACCACCAAATCGGGATAGCGATTTGCCGCGTCGCCCACCTCTAAAACAGGCGTTTGCAGTTCGCAGCTATTCACCTTCACACGCTGAAATGGAACCCCAATTGCCACCAGTTGCAAAAACACAAACATGGCAATGTCGTTGTTTAACCAGGCTTCTGGTGGCAAGGCGATTAGTTCTCCGTTAATCAACTCCAGCTTTTCTTCCTGCCTAGAGTCCTCCAGCGCCAGATAGTCGGCAAAGGTCAGCTTTTGGGTAAATGTCATGGCGATCGCCTCTACAGGTTGCAGGGCCCGAATTGTCTTCGATCATAAGTCACTTAAGATGGAGTCAGTGTCTACTACACAGCCGCCGACGGTGTGTATGTAGCGGGCGATCGCAGCCTCACGTTTCCAATGCTCTCGGTCGAGCAACTCAGTGACTGGGTGGAGCGTGGCAAACAGTCGAAAAATCACAACGCGCTAATCCAAGAACTCCGGGCATCACTCCGGTGATAATCCGCAGACAGACCCTGCTAGCTTCTCAAGGCTTTTGAGTCGTGCCCACATCTTCGCGCCGCAGCGATACACTAAACTTCGTTCCATCTTTTGCACGTTCATTATCTCTGCTTCTCCTGCGATTCTGATTATTGGCGGCGGCGCGGCGGGCTTCTTTGGGGCGATCGCCGCTGCGGAGTCTTGTCCGTCGGCCCATGTGACGCTGCTGGAAGCGGCGCGGGAACCCCTGGGCAAAGTCCGCATTTCTGGCGGCGGCCGATGCAACGTCACCCACGCCTGCTTTGACCCGGCGGCGCTGGTGCAGCACTATCCGCGAGGGGGCAAGGCGCTGCGGGGAGCCTTTACCCGGTTTCAGCCGCGAGACACGGTGGCGTGGTTTCAGCAGCGCGGCGTGATGCTGAAAACGGAAGCCGACGGGCGCATGTTTCCCACCACCGACGACTCGGCGACGATTGTGAACTGTCTGGTGCAGGCGGCCGAGGCGGCGGGCGTGCAGGTAAAACCGGGCGCGGCGGTGACGGCGGTGGTGCGCGACGGGCAGGGCTTTGCAGCACAGTTGCGGGCGGGCGGAACGCTGCGGGGCGATCGCCTCCTCTTGGCTACAGGCAGCAGCCCCCAGGGATATCGCATCGCCCAATCTTTGGGGCATACCCTAGAACCGCCCGTCCCCTCGCTGTTTACCTTTAACGTGCCGGAGCCAGCGCTGCACGAACTGGCGGGTGTGTCGGTCGAGTCGGCGCAGGTGACAGTGAAATGCCCCGACCAGAAGCCTCTGACCCAAACCGGGCCGCTGCTGATCACCCACTGGGGACTGAGCGGGCCTGCGGTGCTAAAGCTATCCGCCTGGGGAGCCAGGGCGCTGCACAACTGCGGCTATCGGGCGATCGCCCAGATCCACTGGCTGCCTAATCAGTCCCCAGAGCAAATCCGGCAGAGCTTGCAGCAGACCAAGACCGACTGGGGCAAGCGGGCCGTCCGCTCCACGGTGCCACCCGATTTTCCCCTGCCGCGCCGCCTGTGGAACTATTTGGGCGATCGCGCTCAGGTTGCACCCGACCAGCGCTGGGCCGATTTGTCTAAACCGCAGCTTCATCACCTCCGGCAGGAACTCACCCAGGGGCAGTATGCCATTGCAGGCAAGGGCGTATTCAAAGAGGAATTTGTCACCTGCGGCGGCGTGTCGCTCAAGGAAGTCGATTTCAAAACGATGGCAAGCCGCGTTTGTCCGGGCCTCTACTTTGCGGGCGAAATCCTGGATATCGACGGTGTAACGGGCGGCTTTAATTTCCAGAGCGCCTGGACAACGGGCTGGCTGGCTGGAAAGGCGATTTCCGCAGGGATTGCTTCGCAAATCGCCCCGTTCGACTGAGCTAACCAAGCGCCAAACTAAGCGACAATTAAACCCCACTATCTCCCCACTATCTAGGGTTTTGATTAGGGTTTGAATTTCAGATTGGCGATTTTGGATTGCCTACAGCACTTCTGCAAACTTCCACGACAGCTTGCGATAGACCAGCGTGCCGATGATAAAGAACAACATCGCATAGCCCGCGCTGATCAGCAGGTAGTGTCCGTCGATATAGCCGTAAAGAAACAGGTTTCGCCAGTTAATCATCAGCGGCGCGGCCGGATTCAGCGGAATCAGCGGGCGGAATCGCTCAGGAATCATATCCGCCGTGAAAATAATCGGCGTAAAATAAAATACGAACGTCATCACAATCTGCGTGAGCCGCTCAATATCCCGCAAAAACAGGTTCAGCGTCGCCAGCACCAGCGCCAGCCCATAGACGGTAAAAAGCTGAACCACCATCATGACGGGCAGCCCGTAGAGCCACGCCAGCGTCGGCGATTTGCCGTAAATCACCATGAAAATGAGAATCACAGGCAGCGACAGCAAGAAATGCACCATGTGATTCAGAATGGTGGACAGCGAGAGGATATTGCGCGGAAAGTTGAGCTTTTTGATCAGGCTGGCATTGCCAACAAACAGATTGGGTGCGGAGCCGACGGAGTTCTGGAACCACTGCCAGGGAAACAGCCCTGACACCAGAATCAGCGGATAGCCCTCCACAGCCACCCGCATAATGCCGCTGAAGGCAATGTAGTAAACCATTGCAAAGGCCAGCGGACTGGCGATCGACCAGAGATAGCCCAGAAACTTGCCCTTGTAGCGGACTTTAAATTCCTTTTGAAACAGAACGAGTAGCAGATCGCGGTAGTTTTCGAGCTGGTGCTGGTTGAAGGCGAACTTCACACCCCGTTTTTGAATCGGTTTCAGTGCTGTCATAGGCTTGTGCCAAAACGCTCCTCGTTCAAACGCCACACTCTCTGTTTACAGTCTGTCTACAATCTGTCTACAGTAATCTGCCAATAACCTGTCTACAATCTTCCTAGCCGCTGGCTTGTCGTCCGGTTGCTGTCGGTGCAGCCTGCTGGGTTGCCAGGAGCGTAGTTTGCAATTATTCACACTCGATGCCTGATAATACTCTACTCTAAGGCGCTACGTCTCTAGGTGTAATGGGTTGGTGGAGCGGGGGAAACCTCGCGTCGTGAAACCTGTCGCGCCAGCCCCTTGCCTACCGATTCAAGCTGCGCCACACCCAGATCCCATGAGCTATTCCGTGCGAAAGACTGTGCCATGAAGATTGCTGTTGTCCATGAGTGGCTGGTCACCTATGCCGGGTCGGAGCGGGTGTGCGAGCAGATGTTGCAGCTTTATCCCGAAGCCGATTTGTTCAGCCTGGTGGATTTTTTGCCGGAGGATCTGCGCTTTTTTATTCAGCATCGCCCGGTGACGACTTCGTTTTTGCAGCATTTGCCGTTTGCTAATCCGCGCTTTCGGGCCTATCTGCCGCTGATGCCGCTGGCGATCGAGCAGTTTGACCTGTCGCCCTACGATGTGATTTTGTCGAGCCATCATGCAGTAGCCAAGGGCGTGATGACCCGCGCCGACCAGCTTCATATTAGCTACGTGCATACGCCCATCCGCTATGCCTGGGAAATGCAGCAGCAGTATTTTCAGGAAGCTCGGCTGCGGGGCCCCAAGGCCGCGATCGCCCAGGGAATTCTCCACTACCTGCGCCTGTGGGACGTTGCCTGCGCGAATCGAGTGGATCATTTCATTGCAAATTCCCGGTTTGTGGCTCGTCGAATTTGGAAAACGTATCGGCGGACTGCGGAGGTGATTTATCCGCCTGTGGCGGTGGATCGGTTCTCGCCAGCGGAAACCCGCGAGGACTTTTACTTTACGCTGTCGCGGTTTGTGCCCTACAAGCGAGTCGATCTGGTGGTAGAAGCGTTTACACAACTGGGCTTGCCGCTGGTGGTGATTGGCGACGGGTCAGAATTTCGGCGGGTGGCGGCCCTGGCGGGGCCAACTGTGCGTCTATTGGGCCGACAGCCTGATGCGGTCGTGCGCGATCACATGCAGCGCTGCAAGGCGTTTGTTTATCCGGCCGAGGAAGACTTTGGCATCGCGATGGTGGAAGCGCAGGCGGCGGGTGCGCCCGTGATCGGCTATGGGCGGGGCGGGGCTGCGGAGACGGTGATTCCTGGCAAGACGGGGATTTTGATGCCCGAACAGACGGTGGCGGCGGTGGTGGAAGCGGTGCGATCGCTCGAAGCGGGCGATTTCCGGTTTCACCCCGACGACTCTCGCCAAAACGCCGAACGGTTTAGCCCAGAACGCTTTCGCGCCGAGCTAGCGCAATTTGTAGATCAGCAGTGGGCAAAATTTCAGCAGGGATGAGGTAAAGATCCCCTAAAGTAATAGCGTGAGGAGTAACGGAACGCAATGCAACTTAACCGAACCCTACGTCCGGCGCTATCTGCTTTGAGCATCTCCACCCGCACCGTTCCAACGCTGGTGGGGATGATTAGCTCCGATCTGCTGATGCTGAGTCTGGCAGGAACGATCAGCGTCTATCTGCGCTGGTTTCTGGATGGCAAGTTTCAGCCGCTCCTCTACTGGCAACTGCTGCCGCTCATGGGGCTATTTGTGTTGGTGTATGCCGCGATTGGGCTATACCCCGGCGTGGCCCAGAGTCCGGTCGATGAGTTTCGCTGCGTCACCATTGGCACGAGTCTAGTGTATTTTCTGCTGGGTGTGACGATTTTTTTGCGGCAGAGCGGTGAGGTCTACTCACGCGGTATTTTTGTGATGGCGTGGCTATTGTCTATCGTGCTGGTGCTGATTGGGCGATCGCTCACACGACACTGGTTTGCCCGCAAGCGCTGGTGGGGCTATCCCGTCGTGGTGCTGGGGGCAGGCAAGACGGGCGAAATGGTGGTTCGCACGCTGCAAAAGCGCCCCCGCATTGGGCTGCGTCCGGTGGTGGTGCTGGATGACGACCCCGCCAAGCACGGCTCGCTGCACGGGGTTCCGGTGATGGGCGGCATTGATCTAGCTCCCATGATTGCGCGATCGCGCCGCATTCCCTACGCCATCGTGGCCATGCCCGGTGTGCCCCGCGTCCGCCTGCTGGACGTGATCGAACAGCACACCCAGACCTTCGCTCACCTGCTGGTCATCCCCGATTTATTCGACTTTTCTAGCCTCTGGGTCGAGGCGCGAGACATGGGCGGCATCCTGGGACTAGAGGTGCGGCAGCAGTTGCTCTTGCCGGGGCCGCGCCTGGTCAAGTTTGCGCTAGATCGCATCATTACCCTGTTCGGCGGGCTGCTGGTGCTGCCGTTTATCATCCTGATTGCGGTGCTAATTCGGCTCGATTCGCCGGGCCCCATTTTCTACGGGCAGACCCGCATCGGGCAAAATGGCGAATCGTTTAAAGCCTGGAAATTCCGCTCGATGGTGCAAAACGCCGACCAAGTCTTACACGATTATCTAGAAGCGCACCCCAAGCTGCGCCGTTCCTGGGAGCGCGACCACAAGCTCCGCCGCGATCCACGAGTTACCCGTGTCGGTCGGTTTCTGCGACAGACCAGCCTGGATGAATTGCCCCAGCTTTGGAACATCCTGCGCGGCGAGATGAGCCTGGTAGGACCGCGCCCGATTGTGGATGAAGAGATTCCGCGCTACGGCGACAAGTTTGCTCTGTATACAAAGGTCACGCCGGGGCTGACGGGGCTGTGGCAAGTGTCGGGGCGCAATAATTTGTCCTATAAAGAGCGGGTGAATCTGGATGCCTACTACGTCCGAAACTGGTCGGTGTGGCTGGATTTGTATATCCTGATGCGGACGGTGTGGGTGGTGCTGTCGGGCGAAGGAGCCTACTAACGTGGCGGGGCAAAAAGCCAGACGCGAACCTGTGCGGTTTTGGGGGCAAGCGCTCTCGCTGCGGACGGCGTGGGGTTCCGTGTGGAATTTGTTTTGGGTCAGCCTGATGGTCATGCCCTACGTTTCCTATCTGGGGCTACTGGGCATGGTGGCAGTGACGGCGCGGCTGTGGGGGCGGTTTCGGCGGGCAGGGCTGGACAGGGTCACGGGTGGTGGGCTGCTGCTGCTGAGCGGGCTGCTGCTGCTGAGCGGGCTGTTTGCCTACGATCGAGGCGAAGCGCTGCTGCAACTGGCGAATTTTTTGCCCTATTTCCTATTTTTCGCCATTCTGCCCTACTTGTTAAACTGCGTTGAACGGCTTGCCCAGATTGCCCTGGGGTTGGTTCTGGTTGCCATTCCCATCAACCTGATCAGCCTGGTGGAATACATTATCAAAATTCCCCGAATGCCCGTTTGGTGGCGGCATTTTCCGCTGTTTCGCTGGATTCGGGCCGCCCCCCACAAAGGCCGGGCAATGGTAATGTTTGACCACCCCAACGCAATGGGCAGCTTTTTGGTGCTGGTGATGGCGCTGGGGTTGGGGCTGATCCTCTATCGGCTGGCGCTGGATCGGGCCGTTGTGCCACACAGTCTGCCAGACTCCGCAGAGTCCGTTTGGTCAGACCGCCAACCCGACGCACAAAACGCTGGGGCAGAGGCCCTCCAGTCCGTTTCCCTGCGTTTGATTTCCGGTGCGACCTTGCTCAACCTGCTGGGCATTTTCTGCACCGGGTCGCGCAATGCCCTGCTGCTGGCGGTGCTGCAACTGCTGTGTTTTGCGCTGGTGGTGGCGCGGTCTAGCTGGAAGACCGTGGCGGCGGCGCTGGGCGGGCTGGTGGTGATGGTCGGCGGCGCAGCTGTGATTGGCATTGGCGGGCGATCGCTCGACTTGGCGACCTGGGCAGATGACCCCCGAACGAAACTGTGGGGCGCAGCGGTGCAGATGGTAGGTGACCACCCTTGGCTCGGCTGGGGCCTGGGCAACTACAAGCTGGTATATCCGCAGTACCTCACGCCCGACCTGATGGCCCTGACGGATTTTCAGGACATCTCCCATGCCCACAATCTGTGGCTGACCCTGGCCGTGGAGGCAGGCATTCCGGCAATGCTGCTGCTGACGCTGCTGGTGGGGCGGATCTGTGCGCGGGGTGTGCGGCAACTGCTGGCAAAAAGCCTGAAGGCTCCAGAGCGTGGCATTCTGTTTGGCTATCTCTTGGGCTTCTTCAGCAGCGTCGGCTTCGCGCTGTTCGACGTGCCGCTATACGATTCGCGGGTCAACGTGCTGAACTGGGTGCTGCTGGCAGGAATTTTTAGTTTTGCTGCCAAGAAACCAGTCAATTCCTCGCCTCTACCCTAGAGTTCTCTCGCTGGCTGCCTATCGCAAAACCGTGCTGACCATAATCGTCAGCGTTGCCGTTGCAATCAGCCCAAACGCCAGATTCACCACCTGATTCGATGCCTTTTGGTAGGCATCCACGCGCACGTTCGTCTGGCTCAGTTCTTGCTTGAGTCCGTCTACATCTATCTTCAGGCTGTCTAGCTCGACCTTGAGGGTGTCCAGACGCTCTAGGACTGCTTTTTGAAAACTGTCGGATGTGTCGGCGGCTTGCATGGGGCGTTGGGGTCGGTCGCAGCCTGCATCATCACCAAAAAGCCAAAAGTTAGGGCAGCCTTGCCTGCCCCAACTCTAGCTTAGAGAAAGTTGCTCAAGCGAAACGCAGTCGCAATCAGCGTCAGATCGACGCAACAAGCTTTGCTTCTTCCTCTTTGGGAATCACCCGTCCCTCGTCCTCAAATCCCACAATCTGGTCGAAGTTGAGATAGCGATAGAGGTCGCTGGCAAACGGGTCGATCTTTTTCGTCACGATCTCCATGTATTCTTCTACGGTCGGAATACGACCCAGCAGGGCGCAGACCGCCGCCAATTCTGCCGAACCCAGGTAGACCTGTGCGCCTTTGCCCATGCGGTTGTTGAAGTTGCGGGTGGAAGTGGAGAACACCGTCACGCCGTCATCGACGCGGGCCTGGTTGCCCATGCAGAGCGAGCAGCCGGGCATCTCCGTGCGGGCCCCCGCTGCGGCAAAGATGCCGTAATAGCCCTCTTCGCGAAGCTGCTGTTCGTCCATGCGGGTGGGCGGGGCAATCCACAGGCGCACCTTCACCGGGCCCGCGCCCTCCAGCACCTTTGCCGCGGCGCGATAGTGGCCGATATTGGTCATGCAGGAGCCAATGAAGACCTCGTGAATCGGGTCGCCCGCGCATTCCGACATTAGCTTGATATTGTCGGGGTCGTTGGGCGCGGCTACGATTGGCTCCTTGATTTGATCCAGATCTACCTCGATAATGTCGGCGTATTCTGCATCGGGGTCAGCACTCATCAGCGAGGGATTGGCCAGCCATGCCTCCATCTTGCGGACGCGGCGGAGGATCGTGCGGGCATCGCCATAGCCCCGTGCCACCATGTTCTTCAGCAGCGCCACATTGGACCGCAGATATTCTGCCACCGTGGCCTCGCTCAGCTTGATGGTGCAGCCTGCGGCGGAGCGTTCGGCGGTTGCGTCCGTCAGTTCAAAG
Organism: Thermoleptolyngbya sichuanensis A183; assembly: GCF_013177315.1. Classification (NCBI taxonomy): domain Bacteria; kingdom Bacillati; phylum Cyanobacteriota; class Cyanophyceae; order Oculatellales; family Oculatellaceae; genus Thermoleptolyngbya; species Thermoleptolyngbya sichuanensis. The sequence continues at coordinate 1,876,964 of NZ_CP053661.1, forward strand.
GCTTGCTCCAGTTGCAGATCCGGCAGACCCTCCATTTCGATGATGCGACCGGAATAGACATTCTTCTTGTTTTCTTTTGCAACCGTCAGCTTGCCCTGCTGAATGGCAACGTAGGGAATCGCGTTTACCACGTCGCGCAGCGTTACGCCCGGTTGCAGCGTGCCCTTAAACCGCACCAGCACCGACTCTGGCATGTCCAGCGGCATTACGCCTAGCGCAGCCGCGAAGGCCACCAGCCCAGAGCCAGCCGGGAAGGAAATGCCCAATGGGAAGCGGGTGTGGGAGTCGCCGCCCGTACCCACGGTATCTGGCAGCAGCATTCGGTTTAGCCAGGAGTGGATGATGCCGTCGCCAGGACGCAGGGACACGCCGCCGCGAGAGGTGATGAAGTCGGGCAGGCTGTGGTGGGTTTTGATATCGACGGGTTTGGGATAGGCGGCGGTGTGGCAGAAGCTCTGCATCACCAGGTCGGCGCTGAAGCCCAGGCAGGCGAGTTCCTTTAGTTCGTCGCGGGTCATGGGGCCGGTGGTGTCCTGAGAGCCAACGGTGGTCATGATTGGTTCGCAAGACGTACCGGGGCGCACGCCCAGAAGACCGCAGGCCTTGCCCACCATCTTTTGCGCCAGGGTAAAGCCTTTGCCTGTGTCGGCGGGCATTTTCGGACGGATGAACAAATCGCTGGGGGGCAACCCCAGGGCCATGCGGGTTTTGTCGGTGAGCGATCGCCCAATGAGCAGGGGAATCCGTCCGCCTGCCCGCACCTCGTCCAGAATGGTATCGGGCTTGAGCGTAAAGGTGGAGATCACCTCGCCCGCCTCATTGGTGATTTCGCCCTTATAGGGATAGATGGTGATCACGTCGCCCGTTTCCATCTTCGTCACGTCGCACTCGATGGGCAACGCGCCAGAGTCTTCCATCGTGTTGAAGAAAATAGGCGCGATCTTACCCCCCAGGCAATAGCCGCCCGTGCGCTTATTGGGCACAAAGGGGATGTCTTCGCCCATGTGCCAGAGGACGGAGTTGGTGGCGGATTTGCGAGAAGACCCCGTGCCCACCACGTCCCCGACGTAGGCCACGGGATGTCCTTTTTTCTTTAGTTCCGCAATGGTTTCTAGGGAACCGGGCTGGCGGCTTTCTAGCATTACCGTCGCGTGGAGCGGAATGTCGGGGCGGGTGGTGGCGTGGGGCGCGGGCGAGAGGTCGTCGGTGTTGGTTTCACCAGGCACTTTGAACACCGTCACCGTGATAGCTTCGGGCAGCGGCGGGCGGCTGGTGAACCAGTCTGCATTGGCCCAGGCGGTCATGATTTGCTGGGCTGATTCGTTTCCGCTTTCCGCTAGTTCCTGAATGTCATGAAACGCATCGTAGATCAGCAGCGTCTTGCTGAGGGCGGCAGTGGCGGTGGCAACAACCTCTGCATTGGGCGAGTGCAGCAGGTCGATGAGCGATCGCACGTTGTAGCCCCCCATCATCGTGCCCAGCAGTTCCGTGGCGTATTGGGGCGAGATCAGCGGGCTGGAGGCTTCTCCCTTGGCGATCGCCGTTAGAAATCCTGCCTTTACGTAGGCCGCCTGATCGACCCCCGGCGGAATGCGATCGCGCAGCAAACTCACCAAAAATTCTTCTTCACCCGCTGGTGGATGCTTCAGCAGTTCGCACAATTCGGACGTTTGCTCAGCAGACAGTGGCAGCGGCGGAATCCCCAGCGCTGCTCGCTCTGCGACATGGTTACGATAGGCTTCCAGCATGATTAATTCTTGCTCCCAAACACCAGCGAAAGGGCGTGAATGATGTTAAACCGATGTTGAACCGATTTCAAGCGAACCGATTTCAAGCGCACTAATTTCAGGCGCACTAATTTCAAGAGCAACATCTTATCTCTACGCTAACGTGGCGAGAGTTATTAGTGAGCAGTTTGAGGATAGGGTCTGAAGGAACAGGTCAGGCCCTCATTCTCTCTCACTGCAAATTCACCACAAACTCTTCGCCTGCTATCGAAACGCGATCGCCCTCTACCAGTTTCCGTCCGCGCCGGGTTTCCACTGCCCCGTTCACGCTAACTTCGCCAATCTGAATCAGCACCTTGGCTTCGCCGCCCGTGGGCACTGCCTGTACCCATTTCAGAAACTGATCGAGCCGGATGGTTTCGGGAGGAGGATTGTCCATAAGAAGAGAAAGTTAAAAAAAGTCAGGGGGATATCCCTTTTGGATTTTAGATTGCCGATTTTGGTAAGAGACTCTGTTGTGCGGCATAGCAACCAGAACGAATAGCAACCGGAATACCGTGAAAAGCCCGCTACACCTGAGACACTACACCTGAGACTCTACACCTGAGACTCTACGAGAGTCCCTCCCGTCATCATCGCTGATCCACTCGTTTTACCGCACTCTCGGTTTCCTCGTTTTGCGCCGATGAATATCGACATCACCACTCCTGCAATCCTGTTTCCCACGATTTCGCTGCTGCTGCTGGCCTACACAAACCGCTTTGTGGCGCTGGCCAGCATCATCCGCAACCTGCACGCCAGCCACCAGAGCAAGCCTGACCCTATGCTGCGGCAGGAAATCGCCAGTCTGCGCTACCGCATCAAGCTGATTCGCAATATGCAGGCGTGGGGGGCAGCGAGTTTGCTGTTCAGCGTGATTTGCATTCTGCTGCTGTTTCTGGGGTTTGAAACGGCGGGCCGGTGGATGTTTGCCGTCAGCCTGGTGATGATGCTGATCTCACTGGCGCTGTCGCTGCGGGAAATCCAGCTTTCGGTCGTCGCCCTCGATCTGCACCTGCGGGATGTAGAACAGGAACGAGAACGAGGGCGATCGCCCGACTATTTTTAGGTGTGGATCTTTTAGGTGTGGATCAAACGTGACGGGTTCTGCAAAGTGATGGGGTGATGGAGTATTGAAAAAGTGATGGGGTGATGGAGTATTGGAGTAATGCACGCCACTCCGTCACCCCGTCACTCCATCACTCGCTCCGATAGACGGGCCGCTTGAACCGCAGCCCCGCGCTACGGCGTGGTCGTCAGCACCTTATCTTCCGCCGAAACCGCTTCCGGGCTATTGGCTTCCGACGGGGGAACCGCCTGCCAAAACTGGGGCAGATAGGTCGCCCAGTTGGCCAGGATGTGCTTGGCCTTGGCGCTGCCCGTGCGATCGGCGTGGGCTGCAATCAGGTCTTTCAACTGCTGTTCGCCGACGGGGCTGGTGACGCGCTGGATTTTAATAATCTCCGGGTTCACCTTGCTGGGGAAGCTGCCGTCTTCGTCCAGGAAGTAGGCCAGTCCGCCCGTCATGCCTGCGCCGACGTTGCGCCCGACCCTGCCCAGCACGACGATCACACCGCCCGTCATGTATTCGCAGCAGTGGTCGCCTGCGCCTTCGATGACGGCACGACCGAGGGAATTCCGCACAGCGAAGCGTTCGCCCGCTTGCCCGCTGGCAAAGAGGGTGCCGCCCGTTGCCCCGTAGAGGCAGGTATTGCCGACGATTACATTGCTGGCTGGGTCAAAACTGGCCGCCGCCGCAGGCTGGATGATAATCTCGCCGCCGTGCATCCCCTTGCCCACGTAGTCGTTGGCTTCGCCTTCCAGCTTCAGCGTCATGCCGGGGAGGTTGAACGCGCCGAAGCTCTGGCCCACGCTGCCCTGAAACTCCAGCGTCAGGTGTCCGGCAAAGCCCGTGTCACCATACTGCCGGGCGATCGCCCCCGCCACTCGCGCCCCCACGCTGCGATCCGTGTTGACCACGCCGACAGACTTAGTAAGAGTGGTTTGATTTTGAATCGCCGCCTGGACTGCGGGATCGGACAGAATTTCGTCGTCCAGCACGGGGCCGTTGCTGTGAACCGTCTCGTGAACCAGCCAACTGCGGTCTTCGCGAGTATCGGGCAGGTTGATCAGGCAGGACAGATCTAGCGTCTTGGTCTTGGTCAGCGTCACACCGTCGCGCACCTTCAGCAAATCAGCGCGGCCGATGATCTCGTTGAGGGAGCGGTAGCCCAGTCGGGCCAAGAGCGATCGCGCTTCTTCGGCGATGAAATAGAAGAAGTTGACAACGTGTTCTGGCGTGCCGGGGAAGCGCTTCCGCAGTTCCTCTTTCTGGCTAGCCACGCCAACGGGACAGTTGTTGGTATGACAAATCCGCGCCATGATGCAGCCTTCGGCAATCATGGCAATGGAGCCAAAGCCAAACTCTTCGCCGCCCATCAGCGCCGCCATTACCACGTCCCAGCCCGTCTTGATGCCGCCATCGACACGCAGCAGCACGCGATCGCGCAGTTTGTTTTCCATCAGCACACGATGTACCTCAGTCAGCCCCAATTCCCACGGGCTACCCGCGTGTTTGATGGAACTCAGCGGCGATGCGCCCGTGCCGCCGTCGTGGCCGGAGATTTGGATGATGTCGGCGTTCGCCTTGGCCACGCCCGCCGCCACTGTGCCAATGCCCACTTCCGACACCAGCTTCACCGACACCTGCGCCTGGGGATTGATCTGGTGCAGGTCGAAAATCAGTTGCTCTAGGTCTTCGATGGAATAGATGTCGTGGTGGGGCGGCGGCGAAATCAGCGTCACGCCGGGCTTCGAGCGGCGCAGCATGGCAATGTAGGGGCTGACCTTGGGGCCCGGAAGTTGGCCACCTTCACCGGGCTTGGCCCCTTGCGCCATCTTGATTTCAAGCTGACGGGCGCTCATCAGATACTCCGGCGTAACCCCAAATCGGCCAGAGGCGATTTGCTTGATCGCAGAGGCAGCGCGATCGCCATTCTTCAGTCCCCGCAGGTGGGGCAGCGTGGGCGATAGCCCGTCGCCGTCTACATCGTCCAGCACCTTGTAGCGCACGGGATCTTCGCCGCCCTCGCCAGAATTGGACTTGCCGCCGATGCGGTTCATAGCGATCGCCAGCGTTTCGTGCGCCTCCCGCGACAGCGCCCCCAGGGACATACCGCCCGTGCAGAAGCGCTTGACAATTTCAGAAACGGGTTCCACTTCGTCGAGCGGAATCGAGGGGCGATCGCTCTTAAAGTCCAGCAGATCGCGCAGCGCCGTCAGCGGCCGCTCTTCTAGATACTTCTGGTACAGTTCGTAGTGGTCGTAGCTCTTCGCGTCCACCGCCTTGTGCAGGTGCTTCGCCATTTCGGGGCTATTCATGTGATATTCACCACCGGGACGATATTGCACAAAGCCCATGTTTTCCAGCTTCTTGACCGATAGCTCTGGAAAGGCGCGACTGTGGAAGGACAGCACCTCGTTCGCCAAATCCGCCACGCTCAGCCCGCCCAGCCGCGAGGCCGTGCCATAGAAGCCCAGGTGCAGCAGGTCGCCGCCGATGCCGATCGCCTCAAAAATCTGTGCCCCGTGGTAGCTGGAGAGCAGGGAAATCCCCATCTTGGAGAGGATCTTCAGCAGGCCCGACTCGACCGATTTGCGATAGTTTTGCTGCGCTTTTTCCACCGAAATCGCATCAATCTTGCCGCGCTCCATTAGGCTTTGGGTCTTGGGATCGGCGTGCCAGTGGCGCACCGTTTCAAATGCCAGGTAGGGACATACGGCGCTGGCTCCATAGCCAATCAAACAGGCAAAGTGGTGGGTACTCCAGCACTGGGCCGTGTCCACAATCAGCGAGGCTCTCATCCGCAAGCCCTGGCGGATCAGATGATGATGCACTGCGCCCACGGCCAGCAGCGGCGGGATATAGCTGGTGTTGGCGCTGAGAGTGGTGAGGGAACCGTTAGACGAGAGGCGATCGCTCAAAATCAGCACCGCCTTGCCCGACCGCACGGCTGCCGTTGCCTGCTGGCAGAGGTCATTCACCGCCTGTTGCAGCCCGTCGGGCCCAGCAGAAATGCTGAACAGGGTAGACAGACTGGCGGTTTCAAACTCCGAGTTGCGGATAAAGTCTAGCTCCGCGTTGTTCAGCACAGGCGACTTGAGGCTGAGCAGATGGGCGTATTCTGGCTTTTCATCCAGCAAGTTGCCGCGTGCGCCCAGTTCCATCGCCAGGGACATCACCAGCTTTTCGCGCAGCGGGTCGATGGGCGGGTTTGTCACCTGGGCAAAGCGCTGTTTGAAATAGTCATAGAGCAGGTGCGGCTTTTCAGACAGCACTGCCAGGGGAATGTCGTCGCCCATGCAGAAGGTCGGCTCGCTGCCCTTTTGCGCCATGTCCTGAATCACCATTTCCACATCTTCGGAGGTGTAGCCGAAAGCAGTCTGGTGGCGCAGCAGGGCAACGCTGTCCAGGTAGGATTCGGTGGTGAAAGGCTGCGGCTCCAGTTCGCGGCGGTTTTGCTTGAGCCACTCGCCGTAGGGCTGAGCCTGGGCAACGCGCTGCTTAATGTCCCAGTTTTTCAGAATTTCGTGGGATTGCAGGTCAACGGCGATCGCCTGTCCGGGGCCCAGCCGTCCTTTTTCTACAATTTCCGCCTCTGGCAATTCCACTACCCCCGCTTCTGATGCCACGACGATATAGCCATCGCGGGTAATCGCATAGCGGGCGGGTCGCAAGCCGTTTCGATCCAGCGACGCGCCGACTTTCTTGCCATCGCCAAACACCAGCAGGGCGGGGCCGTCCCACGGCTCCTGAATGCCGCTGTAGTATTCGTAAAAGTCCACAATTTCCGGGTGATCGGCCAGATCCGGCTGGTTGTTGTAGGCCTCTGGAACCATCATCATCAGCGCCGCCAACGGATCGCGCCCAGAGCGCACCAGCAACTCCATCACGTTATCTAAGTTGGCGGAGTCGCTGTTTTCTGGGCGGACGGTGGGCTTCAGGTCTTCGAGGCGATCGCCCCAAATCGGATGACTGAGATCCGCCTCCCGCGCCATCATCCAGTTGATATTGCCCAGCAGCGTATTGATTTCGCCGTTGTGGGCCAGCAGGCGCATCGGCTGAGCCAGCGGCCATTTCGGCATGGTATTGGTGCTAAAGCGGCGATGGTAGGTAGCAAACGCGCTGATGTAGAGCGGGTTTTGTAGATCCAGATAAAACTCACCTAGCACGGCCGATCGCACCATGCCTTTGTAAACAACCGTGCGATTCGAGAAAGAGCAGACGTAGAAGTCCTTAAGCGCTTCGGCATACTCGCCCTGATAATCCGCCAGCACGGACAGAATCCGCTTGCGGGCCCAGTAGAGGTCGCGCTCCAAGTCGTCGCCAGAGTCGGCCGATTGCACCAGCACTTGCTCGATTTGTGGCTGATTTTCTCTCGCCTGGACACCCAGCACGCTTGGCTGGACGGGTACTTTGCGCCAGCCGAGGATCTTCAATCCGCACTCCGTCCAAACTTTGGTGGCCAGGTCGCGGGCGATCGCCGCTGCGGCCTCAGACTGCGGCAAAAACACCATGCCCAGCCCAAAATTCTCCGCAGCAGGCAGAGCAACCCCTTCTGACTGACACCACTCGCCAATCAGCGCCCAGGGAATTGCCGTCATCAGCCCTGCACCGTCGCCAGAATCGCGGTCTGCGCTACAGCCCCCCCGATGCTCCATGCAAGACAGCGCCACCAGCGCCTTCTGCACTAGGTCATGGCTTGCTCTACCTTGAGAATCGGCGATAAACCCGACCCCACAAGCGTCGCGCTCTTCCACCAGCCACCGCTGTCCCGCATAGCCCGTGGTTCCCTGCCCCATCCATTCGTTCTGGTTCACGCCCATTCCACCCATAGCAACTTTCAACGAAAAGACCTGTTTTGTAATAACCCTGAAGTAACCCTAAACCGACCCAAGCCCCAAACTGCTTTAGGCTCTGGGGTGGTGAACTGGTGAGCGATTCAATCCGCCCGCCCAAGCAACGCGAATCTGCCCTTGGCTCCAGCAATCCCAGCCAGCGTCCATTCCTTCTATCTCACCTCAGACGGTCTGCGCTGCACTAACCCGTACAGGGGCAACTGCTGAAACCCTCCGCCCAAACGATCGCAACCGCCTCCAGCTATCCCACTCTAGGGTCGGATTTCTTTCTGGAGAGACGCATACGTAACACTATGCCCAGGTTTTGATCCAACTTTTGAGAGAGGGCACGCTGAGAAACTGGCGCAGCGTCAAATAGAGGGCGATCGCCAGCGACCCCCTTGCCGTTTTAGTTTGGAATATCTACCTACCAGGATAGAGTATGAATTCTAGGTGAAGCGATGCGGATTTTGCAACTGAAATCCCGCGTGCCCTTCAGAACGGCACATTAGACCGAGAGATCGAAACGCCTACATACGGCACGGCACTCGGCACGACTCTTTTCACGGGCGCATAGATTTCAGAACTTCGGTCGCGAGCTGCCCAAAGTCCAGAAGCATGAATCCTAGAAGCCCAAGGTCTAGAAGCGCAAACCAACCCCGCCCTGCACTGAAATCGCGGCGTTGTTGCCTTCGTCGTAGCCATCAAAGGCGAAAATTGCGTTGCCAAAGAGAACCAAATTGCTGTTGGGCAATGCGTGGTCAATACCTGGTTGCAGAACAAAGCTACTTTGATTGCCGATGGGCGAAGTATTGTCACCACCGCCCAACATAATAGACGCGCCCGCGCCCAAGTACAAATCTGTCTGCCAATTCAGCGGAATATCGTAGGAAACCGTTGGCACAAAGGCGCTGCGATCGCTCAATAGCAACTGCGCCCGAATGGAGAGAGGCACTCGTAGCAGCTTGTAGCGGGCCGCAATCACCGCTCCCGAAGCCGAATCTTCGCCAAACGCATCGTCGCCTTCGGTTAATCCAAAGGAGCCGCCAATCCCCACGTAGCTGCCGTAAGCCGCCTGTGCCTGCGCTGGGGCGATTCGCGAAGCGATCCCTACGGAAATTGCCATCAGCGACAGCCCACCCGACAGGGCCACCCCCCCCAGCACGGCTCCGAACCGGGCAATTGATAGTGTATCGAGCGCTGCATAAAGCTGACGAAAACTGCGGGATAAGAAGGCGTCGCAACGGTTCATACCAATTTCCTCACACTACAAAGCGCTGGGCAATAGTTGGGCAGTAATTTTCAAACCAGGTCGGGGGTTCGGAATTTGCAAACTTGGAATTTACAGCTTCAGGATTACAGTCTCAAGAATCCCTCAAGAACTATGGGCAGCCCCGCAAGCTAGTAGGGATGCAAAAATCCATACATGGTCAAACAGCAACCCAAAATCATTCCTGCTTCTTGAGACTTAGCGCTTTGGATACCTTTTAGAAATGACTACTAGCCGCAAGTACAACACCCAAGCAAGTCGCCAGTGAAAAAGCTTTTTGCGCCTTGAGGCTGCAACTCAAAAAAACTGGGGATAATTGAGCAAAAACTTGATCCGTCAGGGCTGAAACAGTTTTAAAAAATGGCAACGAATTTCTGGGGCAAGATTCATCTAATAAGATTTAACTACCAAACATTAGCTCATCTTTGAGCAAGAGATCCAGTTTTTTTGAAAAAATCTGCAACTTCTGCGCTAAAAGTTGGGTATTATTCCAGCTTTCAGTCTGTGCAAATTTTCCACAGCCCTCAATTCTCCACCTGATCCGCTCTAGCAGCCTGCATCTTAATCTAGTGCAACTCTTCTAAATCAAAATGGGAACCCTAGCACCAACACCCTTGCAACTTGCCCAAAGCCCATGAAGCCATTCACCTTACCCACCCCCTTCCCGACTCCGATCCCTGTCTCTGCCCAATGGCTCTTGGCGATCGCCGCTGCGGCCTCTGTTCTAGGAGTGGCTATGCCCGCTGGACTGGCTCAGGAGCGCCAGGGTTGTTTCATGATCACCCAAACGGGTCGGCTCATCGACCTATCCGATATTTGCCCCTCTGCTCAGCCTTTTACGCCCCCAGCCCAAGCCAGTTCTACACCAACCCTCGGCACCGGCGATATTCAGGTCACGCTGCGGTGGACGACGACTGACGATCTGGATTTGGCAGTCCGCGACCCATCGGGCAACATAGTTGCGTACTACAACCGCAGTGTGCCTTCTGGCGGCCAGCTCGACGTAGACGCAAACGCAGGCTGTGGAGAGCAAAACACCAGCCCCATTGAAAATATTTTCTGGCCGTCGGGCAGAGCACCCCAGGGGCAGTTTTCTATTGAAGTGAATCTGTTCACTCGCTGCCCTGGTGGGGGCGGTGGCAGCATCCCCTTTAACCTAACGCTGCTCGTCCAAGGCACAACCCGCACGATCGAAGGCTCCGTCAGCGATCAGCAGCCCGTTGCGACCTTCCCCTTCTCGCTGCCCACGCAAGCCGCACAGCGCTAGTCCTTGAAAGTAGAACCCTGCGGGTCGCTAAACCGATGAAGTTCAGCCAAATCCGAAGTTTCTGCAGTATCTTTAATAGATATCAGCGGAAATAGATATCAGCGGATGAGTTGTGTTAAGGCGGATTAATCAAGCCTGTCAAGTCAGGTTTGTGGGTTGGTGAATTAGCATCTTGAAATTGGCATTGTGGACGGGTCGTAGAGGATTGTAGGTTTTTTTGGGGGCTGATATGCGCCGAACTGCTCTGGTTATGGTTTTAGGAACGCTTGCACTGTGGCTGGGAAGCTGTAGGAGTGCGCCGGAAGAGCCTGCGGCGACAGCGCCCACAGACCCCAACGCGCCTGCGGAACCCGGAGCCGTCGGGGATCCAAATGCACCCGCAGACCCTAATGCAGCAGCCGATCCAAACGCGATGCCTGCTGATCCGGCTGCGGTTCCGGCGGCTCCTGCCACCGCCCCAACCACGGCAACTGCTCCCTCTCCTGGGCTGCCTGCGGGCACGCTGCCCCCCGAACTCATCGCTTCTACCAATCCCCAGGCGCGTGTTCAAGAAGTGCAGCGCAATCGCCCCGATCCCTTTGCCCAGGTTACGGTTACACCAGTGGTGGTTGAGTCCCCAAATCGAAATGGGGCAACGACTCGCCCCTTTGTTACACCTGCGGGACAGGGCGTTCGAGTGCCGCCGCTGGCAACGGGGCGTGTTCCGTCTCTGCCTGGCGGTCAAGCGGGTACGGGGGGGGCGGCTACAGGAATCGGGGCAGCGGGGACAGGTACGCCTTCGGGAACCGGACAACTGGCCCCAATTCCCAACCTGACGGGGCAAACGCTAAACGGCCCGGCTCAGCGCCCGGCCCCGCCGCCGCCGCCCCAGCCAACTATGGCCCGCGCGGTTAAGGTGATGGGGGTCATTCAGATAGGCAACACAGCCCACGCAATTGTGCAGGCTCCAAACGAACCGACTAGCCGCTATGTCCGAGTGGGGCAGCGGTTGTCGAATGGTGAGGTGTTGGTGAAGCGAATCGAGATGAATCGTGGCTCTGAGGAACCTGTGGTGGTGTTAGAGCAGTATGGCATAGAGGTGCCGATTGCTGTGGGGCAGGGTGGGCCGCCGCCTGTGCCGGGTGCGTAGCCCAGGCCTGAGTTGCTTTCAGGGCACTGCGGATTTCAGGGTTCTGTGTGCAGCGTTTGACTTGCTAGCTTTAGTTACTTATTTTTTGCGTAGCTTTTGCATCGTTACTTGCAATTTGGCGTGTGCAGAGAGTTCAGTTCAATGCACACGCCTGCTTTTTCTCTAAAGGAGATTGTCATGACTGCAACTGCATCCACCGCAAATCATGCGCCCTTCGGCTTTGCGCCTGTGCCGACGCAGGATGCTGATTTTTTACGGCAGCTTTCGTTTGTGCCGGGGTTAAAGGAACTCCTGACGGTGCGCCAGGTTCATGCACTGGAACATGCAACGGTGTGGGTGCTGAGTGAAATGGCGGGTGGGTTGGTAGACGGCGGCATGGGCGATCGCCTCGGTGGCATGTCTACTGAAACGGGCTTCTACATTTACGGCGCGGTGGACACTGAGCAACTGCGGCGAGCAGCCCAGACGGCGCTACATCGAATGTTGGGGGGCGAGTGGAATTTGGCAGTGCATCCCCGCTGCGGCACGAATCTATCGGTCGGCATCTTGCTGACGGCGGGGCTGCTGATGGGCGCTCAACTGGTGCTACCCAAAGATCCGCTGGGGCAGATTTTGGGACTGGGGCTGGCAGCAACGGCAGCGGCGAGTATTGCGCCGGATGCAGGGCAAATTGCCCAGCGCTACCTGACGACAGCAATTCCGTTTAACCTGGCGATTCTATCGGTGGAAAACCAGGGCGATCGCTGGGGACAGCCAACCCATTTTGTGCGCGTGGTCTGGGTGGATTAGGACAGTAGAGCAAACAGGTTGTACTGGCAGGTTGTACTGGCAGGTTGTACTGGCAGCTTGCACTGGCAGCTTGCATTGGCAGCTTGCATTGGGAAGCGGTATTGGGAGGCTGCATTGGGAATGAAGGGGCGATCGCCGGGTATTCTGGACTAGGTTCTTACGGTCTTGTTCTGAACCTAACCAGACTTACGCCCTTGCGATAAGCTTTCTGGACTTTGGACAATTTCTCGCAGGCTGCGCCCGCGAGAAATTGTCCAACTGCGTAAGTCCTACCCAACTATCGCCCAACTATCCCAGGATTCGCCATGCTCACGACTGCTCGTCCGCTCCAGCTTGATTACGTCCGCGCCCAGTTTCCAGCTTTGGCAGGAGAGTGGGTGTTTTTTGACAATGCGGGCGGTTCCCAAACCCTGAAGCGGGTTGCGGATCGCATCAGCGATTACCTTTTGACGACCAATGTGCAGCTTGGCGCATCCTACAACGTGTCGCAGCAATCGACTGCACGGGTTGCCGAAGCAGCCCAAGCCGCCGCGATGCTAATCAACGCCGCCGAGCCGGGCGAAGTGGTGATGGGCGGTTCCACCACCCTGCTGCTGCGGATCTTGTCGTTGTGCCTGGGGCAGACCTTTCGCCCCGGTGATGAGATCATCGTCACAAATTGCGACCATGAATCTAACATTGGCTGCTGGCTGGACTTGCGGAAGCAGGGCATCATCGTCAAGTTTTGGAACCTGAATCCAGAAACGCTCCAGCTTGATCTGGACACACTGGCACAGCTAATGACCCCACGCACTCGGCTGGTGGCGCTGACTCATGTTTCCAATATCCTGGGCACTATTAACCCGATTCGCCAAATCGCTGACTTGGTGCATGAGCGCGGCGCAATGATCTGCGTGGATGGCGTGGCCTATGCGCCCCATCGCCGGGTGGATGTGCAGGCGCTGGACGTGGATTTTTACGTGTTCAGCTTCTACAAAGTCTATGGGCCGCACTACGCGCTGCTGTATGGCAAGCGGGAACACCTGCTGACCATGCCGGGAATCAATCACTACTTCATCGGCCAGGAAACGATTCCCTACAAGTTTCAGCCTGGAAATGTGAATTTTGAACTGAGCTATGGCGCGGCGGGTGTTGTGGATTATCTGAGCGATCTGGCTGTGCAGCATGGCAGCGATCGCCCCTCATCTGACCTGTCTGCTCGCCTCAGCGATGCCTTCGACCGCATTGCCGAGCATGAAGAACTGTTGAGCGATCGCCTCCTCAGCTATCTCCACCGCCAGCCCCGCGTGAAACTCTGGGGCGACCCTACCGCAGACCGCGATCGCCGCGTGCCCACCATCGCCTTCACGGTCGGTCAACTCAACAGCGCCACGATTCCGCCGCAGATCGATCGGCATCATATCGGCATCCGCTATGGAGATTTCTATGCTCGACGGCTGATCGAAGACCTAGGACTGGCGCAGCAAAACGGCGTAGTGCGCGTCAGCATGGTGCATTACAACACCCTGGAAGAGTGCGATCGCCTGATTGCCGCTCTCGATCCGATCATTGGCAGCTAGAGAAGCGCAATAGGGTAGCAGAGTGATACAGTATTGAACCAAAAGCAACCCTGAGCCTTCACCCCAGCATGTCTCCCGGAACCCGCCTAGAACGATACACCCTCAAGCACCCCAGCGAAGTTCTGCTGGTTACTGCCCGCACAGCCGACGGAGACGATCAGGTCGCCATTTTTCGCGGCTTCTCCAGTTCACTAACGCGCCCCACAGCCTACGATCCTGACGTTCCCGTGCTGCCGCCAGATGCAGAGATTCTCAGCATCGATCGCCTCCAGGGTCCCTATGACCCGGCAAATCCGGTCTATCTTCAGCAAGGGCTAAGCTGGGGCGAAATGCAGGAATTGCTGATCAATCTGGGGCTATAGTCTGGGATTAAAACCGGGGCTATAGTCTGGGGTTAAAACAGGGGCTAGAACGGGGGCTAGAACGGGAGCAAAAACTTTCTCTCCCTGTGGCGAAACTTCTACAGCAGGAGCCGCGTCACTAGATTCACAAGCTTTCACCCAGGGATTGCAAACCGCCTGAACCGGGCGCAGTGTGGTCAACTCAGTGGCGATCGCCCTTTCTTTGCAAGGCAAGCTGCGGAGATTGACCCCTGGCTTTTGCGTGCGATCGCGCTAGCACACAGACCAAACAATCTCGCTGCTCGTTAAAAATTCGAGCAAATTTCTGCGGATCTGCGGAAGTCCCCAGTGGAAAAGTTTGATAACTTTGTCGAATTTTCGGCCCATCTACCGAACTCAGGATTACGCTTTTAGGCACACTCTTATGAATCAGGGAAAACGCCACACCTTGAACATCCACATCGAGAGAGAGTATGGAACGTCCACACTGGTTGTCCCTCACCGCCCTGACTGCCCTGAGCTTGGGCATGGGTGGGTTAAACGAACAGGCGATCGCCACCACCTTCAACAACACCCAGGTTGACCAAAGCCGCTTTGTGGTGCTGGGCAGCGCAGGTGGCAGTCGCATCACCATTTTGGAACAGGTCAGCAATGCCCGCGCCTGCTGGCAAGAATCGAGCAATGGCACCGTTGATGCCCTGATGACCCGGTTTGACTTTACGGGCATTTGCGCCCGCGCCACCGACCGCAACGGCTACTCGGTGCGCGTTGGCGGACAGGATCTGGGTCTGCAATACACCCTCCGCACTGTTACTCAGGGCAACCAAATCATCCTCTATGCCCAGCCCAGCAGCGGCAGCGGCACGTTGGAAATTGGTCGATCTCGCAGCGCTGCCAGCGGCTTCAACCGAATTCAGCTCAACCCCGGCTGGTATCTTAGCCGCCGCACGTTCAATGGGCAGCCTTTAGGGCACCTGTATCTGACCAATGACCTGTCGCTAGCAGCGCTAACCAGTGCCTCGCGCCCGATCGCCACGAACCCTGCACCCGTTGCGCCGCGTCCCACAACGCCCGCACCCTCCCCTACGCCAATCGTAGTTACGCCCGCACCTCAGCCGTCTCGACCCGTCGGCTCTGCCCCAGTTGAGATTCCTGTGCCGCCGCCGGCCGCCGGCGTTGTGGTGACTCGACCCACACCCGCACCTGTGCCCAGCACCGGGTCGCCGACCATTGTGAACGGCATTCCTCTGCCACCGCCGCCGCCATCGGTCAGCGCACCCGAATCGGTGGCAGTGCTACCTGTGCCGTCGCTGCCGCCTATGCCACTGGGACAAACCCCGCCCGGTCAGGTCGGTTCTGCCCGTCCTCCCGTGTTTACCGGAGCACCCCAACCCGCGTCGCCGTTGGCCTCTTCGCTGGGCTTTAGCTTCCGGGTGGTAGTGAATGGCAGTTCTCCCGACGTGCAAACTCGTGTGCGCTCTATTGTGCCCGATGCATTCCGCACAGTGATTAATGGGCAGGTTGTGATGCAGGCGGGTCTATTCCGCGATCGCGCCACGGCTGATCAAATGCTGCAACGACTCAGCAGCGCAAACTTGCAGGCGGCCGTAGTGCCAGTCAATTAGCAACAACGCTAACGGTGTTTGGAGTGGTGGAGTGATAGGGTGGGAGAAAAAAAGAAAAGAGAAAACAGAAAAAGGAAGAGGTTTTATTTTTCATTCTTCGTTCTTCGTTCTTCCTTTTCCGTCTCTCTCCAACACCCCAACACTCCTAACCCCTTATGTCTCACCTTACGCCCGAAGAACTCGCCGAATGGCAGCGCGTGCTGGATGCGGCGAACTACAACAATATTTTTTGCCACTGCCGCCAGTGCGATCGCGAATGGGTTGCTTCCACAGAAGCCCCTTGCACCTGCGGCAGTATTCGCGTGGAATATATTGCCTGCTGGCAATTTCCAGATGACTAGCGCCTGCTGACAATTTCCAGATGATTAGCGCCTGCTGGCAATTTCCAGATGACTAGCGCCTGCTGGAATCTAAAATCGCCAATCATAAAACCCAAAATCGCCAGAACTGCAATCGCTCTGTCGCCTTAACTCGACGATCGCCATTTCTTAACGTAGACCCCACTATAGGATTATCAATTCTTAACGCTCGGCCGCTACGCTACCTGTGTTGAAGAAGACATTTCTTACATCCTTTGGGAGAGCAAGCATTATGGTGGCAAGCGGAGTTCGGTTAAACCGCTTTGTGAAGGTTTTGGGAGCGATCGCTGCAACAGTGGCAGCGGTGAGCGTACCCGTTGCTGTGTTTTCACAAACAAATCGCCTGATCAAAATTGACGGTTCTAGCACGGTGTTCCCGATCACCGAAGCCATGGCCGAAGAGTTTATGAAAATCAATCGGGATGTCAACGTTACCGTTGGGATCTCTGGCACAGGCGGCGGCTTTAGCAAGTTCTGCGCGGGTGAAACGGACATTTCCAACGCTTCTCGCCCGATCCGTCAATCTGAGATTGAGAAGTGCCGTGCGGCAGGCATCAACTACATCGAACTGCCGGTTGCTTATGACGCGCTGACGGTTGTGGTCAACCCCCGCAACACCTGGACGACCAGCCTAACCACTGCCGAACTAAAGAAAATCTGGGAACCGGGCAGCACCATCAACAACTGGAGCCAGGTTCGCAGCGGCTTCCCCAATGTCCGCATGAACCTGTATGGCCCTGGAACTGACTCTGGAACCTTCGACTACTTCACCGAGGCTATCAACGGCAAGGCAGGAGACAGCCGCAGCGACTACACCGCCAGCGAAGATGACAACGTGCTAGTGCAGGGTGTGGTTCAAGACCAGGGTGCATTGGGCTATTTCGGTTTTGCCTACTATGAGGAAAACCGGAACCGCCTCAAGTCGGTGGCTATCGACAACGGCAATGGCCGTCCTGTCGCGCCGAGCCGCGAGGCTGTAGAAAATAATACCTACACACCGCTGTCTCGCCCTGTCTTCATCTACGTGAGCGATCGCGCCGCACAGCGCCCTGAAGTTCGCCAGTTTGTGTCCTTCTACCTGAGCAGCCCTCAGCTTGTGGATGAGGTTGGCTACGTTCGTCTGCCCAGCGAAGGCTACACGCTGGCTCGCCAACTGCTGGAGCGCAACGAATTCGGCACCCGCTTTGCTAATCGGGAAACTGTTGGGATTAGCATCCAGGAACTTCTGCGCCTCGAAGCTCAGCGATAGAAGCGCCTGACGGTTTGCTTTCAACGCTTTGCTGATTGGTTAGTCTCTGGTCTCCTTGGAGCAGTTTCTTTGAGTCTGTTCCAGGGAGACTCTCTATCGGTGGTAGACAAACGGTGATAGACAGATGGACAACCGTCGCAATTAAGCGGGCGATCGCCCCCTCAAATTTCTCTCTTCGCGCCCTTTTCTACACAAGCTTTTTCACAAGCCCTTCAACATTCATCCCAGTCTCTTCAAGCCAATCATTCTTTCATCATGGGACGGTCAACTCCGCGTCTGCCAGCCGCCACACTCCAAGTTCACAAGTCTTCCTCGCCGTGGCAGATGTTCTGGCGGCCGATGTTGTTGGCCTCTGTCGCGCTCCATGCACTCGTGCTGGGGCTACCGCTCGCCTCTGAGCCAGAGCCAGAACCCGAAGAGACTGCCGAAGAAGTTCAAGAAGAAAGTATTCAACTGTCTACTCTGGCAGCACCGCCTCGCCCGACTCCATCGCCTTCGCCCAGG
Source organism: Thermoleptolyngbya sichuanensis A183 (assembly GCF_013177315.1). NCBI lineage: Bacteria > Bacillati > Cyanobacteriota > Cyanophyceae > Oculatellales > Oculatellaceae > Thermoleptolyngbya > Thermoleptolyngbya sichuanensis. The sequence goes on from NZ_CP053661.1 coordinate 1,894,720, forward strand.
CCTGCACCATCACCGACTCCTCAGGCCCGTCCCACCCCTGTTGCGTCTCGTCCCAATCCGGTTCCGGCGGTTCGTCCCGAACCTCAGCCTAGCCCAGTGACGACCCCTTCGCCGACCCCAACTCCTGAAGCGTCACCCACGCCCGAAGCGTCACCCACGCCTGAGGCTAGCCCAGCACTCAACGAACCAGTAGCGGCCGTCACCCCCGATCCAGACCCAGCCGCCGCTGCCGCCAGTTTCGATCCCTCTGCGCTCCAGGCGGAGCTACAGGCAAGTCTTCAGGGCATTCAGGGAAGTGTTGGACTCCAGCCCTTTCCAGGAGTCTTCCGAAACCCAGCCAGTTTCTATGTTTCCGAAGACCCAGAAGAGTTGATGCCTGGTATCAAAACGATGCAGTGGTTTAATGATCTGCGGTCAGAGGAAGTATTTAGCCGATTGCAAGACACTTACGGAGCGCGTGGGTTTACGTTTGAAGAGATCGGGGAATATGGCGGCGGGCGAGTCTATGAGCTAAGAACGTCTGAGGGAGAGGTTGTAGACATCGTAAACGTCGTCCCAGGGAAGGGCAACATCTCAACAGTTGTCATCATATGGGAATTTGATCCCAACGCACCCCCGACATAATCTACGCTCCAGGGATAAAGCAACAGGAATTTCGGGCGATCGCCCCCTGAGGACGAATCGAGCTAGCTTTATCGAAGTTTTAGAGCTAATTTATGAAGCAAATCTTAAGAAACCTGAAACTCTTGGCATGTGTGGCTTTGAGGTCATGTTTGCCCAGGAAAAGCGGTTTCTCGGAAATCCTTGATTAACAAGGCTTTCAGGCTCCTTTACAAATTAGCTCTTAGCCACGCATACCCTACATAACCTACGCATACCCTACATCACCTAAGGCAGAAGTGTTGAACGCAATGTTAGCAGGGCAAGTTCATAGCTGAATCCAGTACAAAAGATCTATAATTCTGCCTGTAATGACCTACTTATTGCTTCCATTCTCAATAATCCGCCTCTTGAGAGTGCTTTTTGTAAAGTTTTACCATCAAGATTCAACACTTCTGCACCTAAGGTAGAGGACGGGCGCATCCCTGTTATGCAAGTTTGCCCTCATCCCCCAACCCCTTCTCCCAAAAACGGAGAAGGGGAGCCAGATTGGAAGCCCCTCTCCCGCTTTGGGAGAGGGATTTAGGGTGAGGGTTACAAAAGTGGGATATACCCGTAGAGGACTCATTCACGGAATTCTTTCACCGAATCAATTCTGGCGTATTCCAAAGGCTGGTAGGCGAAATATCTGCCAGCCAAGTGCGCTTAGCTCCAAATATCCTCAACTTTAAGCTCTTAGTGTAGAGATTGTGAAGCTATCAGAAAGCTATCAGAAATAGATAGGGTGGTGCTGTAGTCTGTAGTAGGATATCGAAATAAAGTATCTATCGAAATAGGATATCGTGAGGTGTCGCGTCATTCCCACTACGCCACATCAGAAAATCGGAAATTAGCAATAAAAAACCCCTAGACGTAAAGCCCAGAGGTTTGGAGTTCCTGAAAATCGTCACTTGATTAAATAATCTCAAGCCTCCATAAATTCCGCAAGGGGGTTTAACCCTCTCTTGTTCTCAAGTTCATCAAAAACTCAAGGAACTTCGTAAACGTTCCCCGGAATTTACTTAGCCACTAGCTCTGGAAGCAGGGAGTCGCTGACGAAACCATTGCGTTCGTCGATGGGGATGTAGGGCTTGTTGTGGTCGCCTGTATAGATCTGGGTAGGACGGAAGATGCGGTTGGCTTCGAGTTGCTCCTTCCAGTGGGCTAGCCAGCCCGCCACACGGGCGATTGCAAACACGGGCGTAAACAAGTCTGTCGGAATCCCCAGCTTGCGGTATACCAGCCCAGAGTAGAAGTCCACGTTTGGATAAATTCCCTTGTGACCCAGCTTTTCTTCGACCGCCTTTTCCATGGCGATCGCAATATCGTAATAGTGATCGCGCCCAAACTTCTCAAACAGTTGCTCTGCCAAGTTTTGCAGAATGATGGCGCGGGGGTCTTTCACCTTATATACCCGATGCCCAAAGCCCATAATCTTGGACTTGCGCTCTAGGCAGGTCTCTAGGTACGGCTGCACGTTTTCCACGGAGCCGATTTCCTCCAGCATTAAAATTACTTCTTCGTTCGCGCCACCGTGTAGCGGCCCGGCAAGCGTCCCCACGGCCGACGCAACCACCGCATAGGGATCGGTCAGCGTTGAAGCCGTCACCATTGCCGAAAAGGTCGATGCGTTGATGGTGTGTTCTGCATGGAGGGTTAGGCAGACATCAAAAATCTGCGCCGCCAGCGGGTCAGGTTCCTGCTCCGTCAGCATGTAGAGAAAGTTAGCAGCATAGTCCAGATCGTCGCGGGGCTGAATAGGGTCGTTTCCCTTTCGCATCAGTTGAAACGCCGCAACCATTGTGGGAATTTTGGCCAGCAGCCGCACCACCGCCGCCCGGATGTAGGCTGGGTCTTCGAGCGCCCGCCTAGAATAGAACAGCCCCAGCGCTGCGGCACAGGCTTGGAGCGCATCCATCGGATGACCGCTCTCTGGGAAGCACTTCATCATGTCGCGGATGCGGTACTTCAGCCGTCGATGCGTTTGCACCTCGTGCTTAAAGTCTGCCAATTCTTCACGGGTGGGCAACACGCCCCAAATCAGCAGATAGGAGGTTTCTAGAAACGTGCTGTGTTTCGCCAGTTCCTCAATGTGAATGCCCCGATACTCCAGAATGCCATTCTGACCATCGACAAAGCTAATGCTGGATTGGGTGGCGGGCACCCCGTCCAAACCAGGTCTGTATTCGCAAGCCGTCATAATTTCACCGTGCGCCCGACTATGAATGTGTTGCTTGCTATTCTACGACCCAGTTTGGGGCAGTTTTGTTTGTTCTAAGCTATGTCTTAAGTCTTTAGGCCTTTCAAAGGCGGCGACTCGATTTGAATCGTCCGTCGCTATCTCCGGAGTCGAACCTTAGGCTGTGCCTGCTATTGGGGCGATCGCTGCGATAGGTTTGGCGGAGCGATGGGCAGTTCAGCCGCAATGTTGCTCAACCCAACGGAGTTCAGCAAATTTTGCCATTGGGTCACGATCGCCCCATCGGTGGGCTGGCGATAGGGGTCTGTGAGGCTGGCGATCGCCTCGTACCAGATGCCAGAGCGGGCATAGAGCGCGGGCAAATCGGCAGGGCTGGTCGTGGCGATCGCTGCGGCCAATTCCGCTGAAGGCTGCACACGCTGAATCCAGCTATCCACCACCAGGTTGCCCGACGGGTCGTTGGGGTCGCAAACCAGGGCAAAGCTCCAGTGATAATCGCGCCCGATTTCCAGGGGAGCCATGTTCGCTTCGGCAGGCAAGCTGATGCGGAGAATGCCAGACTGATTGCCCGTGCTGAAGCTGGTGCGATAGATTTCGGTGTCTTGGTCGTCGGTCAGGATTAGCTCGGCTGCGGCGGCTTTTTCAGCATAGGCAGCCGGAACGTAGACGAAAAAGGTGGGATATTCGCTGAGGGTATAGCCCAGGTTTTGTGCCGGAACGATAGCTGTGAGGCGGTTCTGTTCACCGGGAACTGCGCTTGTCCAACAGCCGCGAGTGCCGCCGCCTTCGCGCCGTCCGGGCAGGCCGCGGTTGGGGGGAACGTAGTCCTGCGCCAGCGCTGTGATGGGGACACTGCCGAGGGTGATGCCAAGGGCGATCGCCGCTAGAAAGGCTTTGGCGAGGGGTTTGCAAGCCGACTGTACCACAGCAGAGAAGAGAGACAAGCGTTTGGAGGGAAGGTGAATCATAGCAAGGATAGAGTGACGACAGAAGTCCGAGGCGAGAGAGGGAGGGCTAGAGGTGGCTGTACTGGTGGCTGTACTGGTGCTGTATTAGTGGCTGTACTGAGGAACGGGGCAAGCGATGCTGTCAGCACTTATTACTCCCAAATCCATTGATACACACTCAACCGCTAACCTCCAACGCCCCTCCAAATAGATTCACGATGGATGGGGGCCAGTCCGCAGTGAGCAGCACCTCATATCCGCTGCTTACGATTCTTATGCCAAATCTCGATAAATCTCGATGATTGATGCAGGGATTGATGCAGGCGCTTGACAGCGGAGAGATCAGGATGTGGGGTATGATGCGGCAGTTATCGCGGCCGTCAACGCGGTTATCGATGCGCTTATCAATTGCGGCTGTCAATGCGCTGGTCAATTACAACTGAGCCGGGACAATCAGCGGTATATTATTCGGTCAGAGTCAATATACCAAAGGGCACGTTACACCAGGAGCGGATATGAGCTTAGCCAATACACCCCAGGCGCTACATCCAGCAGCCCAAACGAGCCAGTGGCGGCTGCGTCCGGGCTATCTGAGCGAAGGAGATTCGGATTTTGAATCAGTGCATGTGCTGATTGGGCAGTTTTTGGCCGATCGCCATTCGCCTGACCCCCTACCCGATGACTCCCTCTTGACCGAAAACACCGAATTTCGATGGGGAGCGCAGAAACCCCTGGAAAAGGTGATTGCTTCCCAGGCAGAGCTAGATTTTTTGCTGCAACATCCGGCGCTGTTTCGCAGTGCGATCGCCATTATTGAACCCTGGGAACACGTCGGGCGAAACCCCCTCGGAGAAGGGGTGCGAGCTTCTCTCAACGTGGCCTACATCGCCCAGAAGATTGCCGATTGCGATTCCATCTTGTTCCCCATGTGGTCGTCGGGGCTGCTCGACCTGGATGTGGTGGTGCCGCTGATCACCGCTGGGCTGGCCGTCGTGGTAGAAGGCGGCGATCCGTCGGTTCGGGATGCCTCTACGTTTGATGGGGCCCAGTGTTCCCTGGAAGACCTGCATCGGCTGGTTGAGCGGCTGCTGATCTCGCGATCGCCCACCAGTGCGCTGGCGCTGTTCATCTGTCTGGGGCATCAATTGGCGGCGCAGGCGCATATTAACCTGATTAAACAAGCCGTCCGGGAGGTGCTAAGTCTGGACTCGCTGCCCCGCGATCCGGATGGAAAAATGCTAAAGGCTTTGCGGCGGGTGTGCCAGCGCATCGAAGCGATCGGCAGTTCGCTTAAGATTACCAAGCGCAATGGCCATGTGATTGCCGAGGGCTGGGATCATCCAGAGTTTGCGGTGGGGCCGAACGAACACAAGGAAGTGGGCGATCGCCAGCTTCATCACTACCAATCCCCCGATGGCGACGCGCAGGGCATTCCCGAAGAGCTAATCACTGCCCATGAAATCACCGCTGACCAGTACGAAGGCGTGATTGATACCGCCATTGAGTATGAGCGCGAAATCAACATCGCCATGTTTCACTCGGACGAGGTGAACGAAGAAGCCATCCTGTTTGCGAACTGGGCCTACCGACTGCTGCACGATGCCATGATTCCCTACCGCTCGGTGATTGCGGGGAGCCGTCTGGCGTGGCTGCTGAAGCTGCCGGATGCGGTGGAGATCCTGTGTTCCACGACGATCGGCGAGGAAGTTGTTACCGAGTGTTCTGCAACGTGCATCATCTATCGAGATTTTGAAAGCAAGCAGGTGCGCCGCTCGTTCACCTGCCAGTTTCACCCAGAGCTTCTATCAGATTTGCGGGCCGTGGGGCATTCTGCGCCGCCCAGCTATGCACAGCTGAAGGCCGACGATGGCGCACGGCTGTTTGCCCGCCTGCTGTACGAAGGGATGCAGGAATAGACCGCAGCAAGACTGCTCAGGCCTGATTGCCTAAGCCTGAATGCGTAAGCCTAAATGCGCGCGAATGGCGGCCAGTGCGGAGGGTGCTGGACGCTAGCCCTGTTCTGGAAGGACTGGAAGGCTGGGAACCGTCGGGAAGCGCTTGGGCAGCAGCGCATATCCCCAACCCACCAGGCGACGCAGAAATTTAGAGAGACTCTGGGGACGGGCGATCGCCCACACATTTAGCCCCAGGCAGAGGCCGCCCAGCCCCGTCAGCACAAAGGTCGGCAGCATCACCACGCCCACCACAAACCAGGTAAGGATGTGCAGAAGCATGAGGACGGCGTAAAGGCTGGCAGCGCTAGTAATCCAGCGGATGGTTGAACGGGGGCGATTGCAGCCGACAAAGATTAAGGTTTGCAGCGTTGCCAGCAGGTTTGCCGGAACCAGCATCGCGCAGATCGCGAGACAGTATGTACGCGAAAAGTCGCCCATTGCCCCAAAGGTGGCGAGGTCAGACGGGGCGATCGCCGAGTGCATTGCAGCGGAATGAACCATGCCCAAAGGCAGTGCGCCCAGGTCAGATGCGGGGGCAAGCAGCGAAGCACCCGATAGCACGGCTGAGAATAGGTCGATGGCAGACATTTCTAAAAACCAGGAAATCCCAAATACAAGAGGGGCGTTTGCAACGGGTTTCCGCAGAAGAATCGCCGCTAGCAGCACCTACCCTTTGAGGCCAGGTTACCCGATCTAACAAGGCGATGAGCCAATACTCACAAATTTGTAAACAACTGAGACATTTGAGTGACATTTAAGCTAAGTCACCAAGCCAGCCATCAAGCCAGCGCCAGGGCCCCTTTTAGCTCAAAAATTTTCTCGATCACTTCCGCCACGATGCGATCGGGGGTGGAGGCTCCGGAGGTGATGCCGACGGTGATGGGCCCGTCGGGCAGCCAGTTTTCGGTGACGGTCAGGTCATGGTGCAGCGGCTTGTGTTCGACGCGGTTGCCGGGCCCGATGCGATCGCCACTGTCGATGTGGTAGGACGGAATGCTGCGATCGATGGCGATTTCTTGCAGGTGCGTCGTGTTGGAGGAATTGTAGCCGCCGACGACCACCATCAGGTCTAGGGGCGCGTCTACTAGGTCATACATGGCATCCTGCCGTTCCTGCGTCGCGTCGCAGATGGTATTGAAGGCGAGGAAGTGCTGATTCAGTTGGTCGGGGCCGTATTTCTGCATCATGGTGCGTTCAAACAGCTTGCCGATTTGCTCCGTTTCGCCCTTGAGCATGGTGGTCTGGTTGGCGATGCCGACGCACTCTAGGTCGCGGTCAGGGTCAAAGCCGTCGGAATAGGCGTTTTTGAACTTGGCGAGAAATTCCTGGCGATCGCCCCCTCGCAAAATATAATCCGCTACGTACTGCGCCTGCTCCAGATTCAGCACAATCAGGTACGTCCCAGCAAAGGAACTGGTGGCGATCGTCTCTTCGTGGTTGTATTTGCCGTGGATGATGGAGGTGTAGTCATTTTTCTTGTGCTTTTCCACCGAGTTCCACACCTTCGACACCCAGGGACAGGTCGTATCTACGATCGTGCAGCCTTTGTCGTTGAGCAACTGCATTTCCTGGACGCTTGCGCCAAAGGCGGGCAAAATTACCACGTCGCCCGACTCAATGCCGGAAAAGTCTTTCTGTCCATCAGCCACCGGGATAAACTGCACCTGCATGTCTCGCAAACGCTGGTTTACAGACGGGTTGTGGATGATTTCGTTGGTAATCCAGATGCGTTCTGTGGGGAAGTGCTGCCGCGTTTCGTAGGCCATGGCCACCGCCCGCTCTACGCCCCAGCAAAAACCGAAGGCCTGGGCCAGCCGAATCGTCACGTCGCCCCGCGTGAGGGTATAGCCGTTGTCGCGGATCTGCTGGATCAGGTCACTCTGATATTCCGACTGCATCTGCCCGGAGACTTCTGCGTCGTGGCCGAAGCCCTTGCGGTGATAGTTTTCGGAGTTGTTGAGCGATCGCTTAAATGCTTTGGTATCCATACCCGCTGGCGCGCTGCTTGCTGGTGTACTTGCTGCTGGGAAAGCTGCTGTGAAAAATGTGAAAAATTGAACGTGCGCCGAGGCGCGTATTTTTACCCTAACAGACAAGCGGCGCATTCCAGCAACGTTCTCGCCGATTCCCTTGCTGATTCCCTCGCCTATTCCACCTGGCGCTCCACCGTTGCCTCCATCAGGCTAGAGAGGTAGTGGCCAGACATAATGCTGCTGGAAAGGCAGTAAGTGTTTTCGCCCAGGCGACGCAGCGTTTCAAAGCCCGTGCGACGCTGGCGATCGCCCAACACCCAGTAGCGCTGCACAATGGACTCCGGCGCGATCCAGCCCTCGCCCTCGACGCGGCCCAGCTCGCTGTGTTGCAGAACAAAGGTGTACTGGCGATCGCTGTCGTTAAACCGCCCGCGATACTTGAAGGTAATCTTGTCGCGTTCGACGGTGGGAAACTCCAACTGCGTCACCATGTCGTACCAGTTGTCGCGTCCCCATACGACAAGGATCTTGCCCTTGACTGGCAGCAGCATGGCATCCCGATCGAGCCAGCTTCCCTGCAACAGCCAGCGACCTGCTTCCATCAAAAACGTGTGGGACACGGCACCCATTCCTCTGTCGCGCGATCGCGCCTTGCAGTGTTGCACATGCTTCTCTGGCAGCCGTATGAACTCGCACAGAGCATCTGCATGGCGATCGATCGTAACACGCGATTATCGGCGTGCCAGGTGAATTTCGCCGAGAAGGGCGGGAGCGGCAGCACCTGTCACGTCCGGGAAATTACCTGGAAAATTTTGCCAGCGCCAATGGGCTAAAACGGCAAAGGCGATCGCCTCCTTAAAGTCAGCATGGAGTCCCACTTCATCAGTGGTCAAGACGGGGATGGGATCGAGCAGAGCAGCAAGGCGCGATCGCAGGTAGCCATTGCGACTGCCGCCGCCGCAAAGCAGCACCTGGTCGGGCATGTGTGGCAAAAAGGCGCGGTAGCTGTGAACGATAGAGGCAGCCGTCAGTTCCGTTAGCGTTGCCAGCGTGTCTGCATCGCTCAGCCCACGCTCAGCCGCATCCGCCAAACAGCGCCGCCCATACTCCGCTCCAAACAGTTCCCGCCCGGTTGATTTGGGCGGCGGCAGGTGAAAGTAGGGGTCTTGCAGCCATTGATGGACGAGTTCTAGACAGGGCTGCCCCGATGCGGCCCAGGCTCCGTTCTGGTCGTAGGGCTGTGTGCCGCCCGAAAGCTGATGCACTGCCCAGTCCAGCAGCGCATTCCCCGGCCCCGTGTCCCAGCCCAGCAGCGCATTCCCCGGCCCCGTGTCCCAGCCCAGCAGCGCCGAAACTGTCTCCGCAGGCTGGACGGGCTTGGACGCTGAACCGCATATCTCTGGCAGCACAGGCGCATGGCGCAACACCTGATGGCGCAGGGGCAAAAACGCCACATTGCCGATGCCGCCGATATTCTGCACACAGCGGGTCAACGTTGGATGAGACAGCAGCGCTGCATCGACGGGGGGAACCAGCGGCGCACCCTGACCGCCCAGGGCGATATCTGCTGCCCGGAAGTTGCTGATTGTGTGGATGCCTGTGATGTGGGCAATGAGGGAGCCGCGCCCCAACTGGAGGCTATAGCCAAGGCCGGAGGCAGCGGGTATTAGCGAAGGCTGGGAAGACTGGGACGACTCGATTGCATCGGCGAGCCTGGCCCCCGGCGGACGGTGAAATACGGTCTGTCCGTGGGAGCCGATCAGGTCGGCAGGGGGATGGCCGGCTTGCACCTGGCGGGCGGCCTGGGCAAAGCAGTGGGCGATCGCATCATCCAGACTTGCCAACTCAGCCATCGACAGCGGCGCTCCGGCGCAGACTTCTAAGATGTGCGATCGCAGGTCTGGCGGGTAGGGAAGCGTGATGCCATTCAGCAGCGTGATGCGAAGGTTCCAACCCGCGCCCTCCGTTTCCACCAGCGCGGCATCGATGCCATCGACGGAGGTTCCGCTGATCAGGCCAATGATTCGCATTTGCGGCTTCCCTTAGGATGAAGTGGATAAAGAGGGTGAAGTTTCCAGTCGCAATTACACGGGCAGATGCTCAATGCCCCGGTTTGCGCCGATCACGACCATGAGTTCACCCTTGCGGAGGCGCATTGAGGGAATGGGGTTCACCTCAAATTTGCCATTTTGCGACAGCGCCAGCACGCTGACACCGTAGCGCGATCGCAGATCGAGTTCCACAATGCTCTTGCCGTCAAACTCTTCGGGCACGACCAGTTCCACGATGCTGTTGTCGGGGTCGATCTCAAACCGATCTAGCACGCCGGGCCGAGTGAGCGATCGCGCTAGGGTGCAGCCCATTTCATGCTCTGGAAACACCACATGGTCGGCTCCGACTCGGCGCAGCAGCTTCCCATGCACCTCCGTCGAGGCCTTGGCAACGACATAGCGCACGCCGCCCTCTTTGATGTTGAGCGTGGTAATGATGCTTTCCTGGATGTAGTTGCCGATGGCAATGATCACCGTGTCAAAGTCGTAAACCCCTGCTTCTTTGAGGGCTGAGGGATCGGTCGAGTCGAGGGTTAGTGCATGAGCGACGATTTCATCCGATAGGGCCTGCTCGACCAGGCGTTCTTCGGAGTCGATGCCCAGCACCTCATAGCCCAGATTGTGGAGGGTCATGCACACCGCCCGCCCAAACCGCCCCAGCCCGATAACGGCATACTGGCGAGTGCCGCCGCGCAAATTGCGAAAAAAACTGAGCGACGAAAGATTCACAATGCCTCCAAATTAGATTTCTAAAAAATACGGGTTTTCAAACGCAAGCGGCATTGCTGGGCGCAGGGCAAACCGGGACGACTAACCAACTAGCAGGTTTTCTTGGGGATAGTTGATCGAGCTGGGTTTGGGATCGCCCAGCAATGCCAGCATCAGCATCAGCACGCCCACCCGCCCGACATACATGGTGATAATCAGCACGACTTTGGACAGGGCAGACACGCTAGCAGTGATGCCTGTAGACAGACCCACCGTGGCAAACGCAGACACCGCCTCAAACAAGACGAGCGTAAATTCAATACTGGGATCGGCCAGGGTGATCAGCACGGTAGCGAGGATTACCGTCATCACGGAGCCAAACACGACGCCGATCGCTTTGATCAGCAGAGTGTTTGGAATCTGGCGGCGATAGCAAAGGACTTCTTCTTTGCCGCGCAGCACGGCCCGCGTGCATTCAAACAAGATCCGCATAGTCGTGGTCTTGATGCCGCCGCCCGTGCTGCCGGGGCTTGCGCCGACAAACATGAGCGCGATCGTGATGAATAGCCCGGTAGTGGTCATGCGTCCATAGTCGATGGTGTTGAATCCGGCGGTGCGCGGTGTGACGGACATAAACCAGGACACTAGAAACTTAGCAGGAGCATCTAGCTGGCCAAGCGTGTTGGGATTGCGAAACTCTGCTCCTAGAAACCCAACAAATCCCAGTAGCAGCAATGCCAAGGTGGTGCTAGTGGCGACTTTGAAGTTGAGCGAAAAGCAGGTGCGATTGGGCTTGCCTTTGAGGCGATCGCGCCCCCAAAAAAACACCTCCATCATCACCTGATAGCCAATGCCGCCCAAAATAATCAGCGCTGTAATGATCAGGTTAATTGGGACTGACGTGGCGTAGCTGATCAAACTGTCTGGAAATAGGCCAAACCCGGCATTGTTGAAGGCGCTGACGCTGTGAAACAGAGCCAGCCACAGACTGCGCCCCGTGCTGTAGGTTTGAGAAAAAACGCTGAACATGGCGATCGCCCCCATCAGCTCGATCAGCAGCGTCAGCGCCACAATCGACTTGACCAACTGCACCGCGCCAGACAGTTCTTCAATATCGAGCGTCTGCTGAAGCGCCACCTTGTCGCGCAGCCCAAACCTGCGACCCAGCAACAGCAGCAAAATGGTGGTGGCCGTCATATAGCCCAGCCCGCCGAGCTGGATAAGCAGCAACACACAAAACTGCCCAAATCCAGAAAAATACGTGCCTGTATCTACCACAACCAACCCCGTCACGCAGACTGCGGAGGTGGAAGTGAACAGCGCCGTCAGCACGTCGCCCCATTGTCCGCTCTGCAAAGAAATGGGTAGCGTCAACAGTCCAGTGCCAACCAGAATTAGCGCCAAAAACCCCAGACAAATCGTGCGTGGAACAGTCATCATACGTGGTGCAGCGGTTGGGGATACGGTCTGGGGTGAAGTAATGAGCGGATGGACTGGCTATCCATTGGCAGAATTGCAATCCTTTTATACAGTAATACCGCTCGTGATCTCGTGAAGCCATGCCAAAAACTCTACAGCAGCAAATTCAGACTTTTTATGATGCCTCGTCGGGGCTATGGGAACAGGTGTGGGGCGAGCATATGCACCACGGGTATTATGGGCCCGCAGGCACCGAGCGCAAAGAGCGGCGGCAGGCCCAAATCGACCTGATCGAAGAACTGTTGCACTGGGGCGGCGTGTCTAAGGCAACGGCGATTCTCGATGTGGGCTGCGGCATTGGGGGCAGTTCGCTGTATCTGGCAGAAAAATTTGGGGCAGCGGCAACGGGCATTACCCTCAGTCCTGTGCAGGCGCGACGGGCGACTGAACGGGCAGCGGCGGCCGGCCTGGGCGATCGCACTCAGTTTCAGGTGGCCGATGCGCTGAAGATGCCCTTTGCCGACGGCAGGTTTGACCTGGTGTGGTCGATGGAAAGCGGTGAACATATGCCCGACAAGCTCCAGTTTTTGAAAGAGTGCCATCGCGTGCTGAAACCCGGCGGCACGTTTCTAATGGCGACCTGGTGCCACCGGCCGATTAACGAATCGCCGCTGACCCAGGAAGAGCAGGCCCACCTAGAGAAGATTTATCGCGTCTATCGGCTGCCCTATGTCATTTCGCTGGCGGAATATGAGGCGATCGCCCACAATCTAGGCTACCAAAACCTCCGCACCGCCGACTGGTCGCCCGCCGTCGCGCCTTTCTGGGACGAGGTGGTGCGCTCTGCTATCTCCCCCGCTGCTGTCGTGGGGCTATTGCGGGCCGGCTGGGGCACGATGCAGGCGGCGCTGTCGATGGGGCTGATGCAGTCGGGCTATCGGCGCGGGCTGGTGCGATTTGGCGTGCTGGCAGGCGTGAAGGAATAGCCAAAAGTTGCACATCCCGTCTATCCCCAATCCACAATCCAAAATCCCAAACGGATCGGAACACTGTGATTGCGCTAACGCTCCCCTACGCCAGCCCCCATTGCCAGAGCAAAAAGGCATACTCAAACGCAGCTTCTTTGATGCGCTCGTAGCGGCCGGATGCGCCGCTGTGGCCTGCGCCCATGTTGGTTTTTAACAGCAGCACGTTTGAGTCGGTCTTGAGGGCGCGGAGCTTGGCTGTCCATTTGGCAGGTTCCCAGTAGGAGACACGGGGGTCGTTGAGGCCGGCGGTGACCAGCATAGCGGGATAGTCCTGGGCGGTCACGTTGTCGTAGGGCGAGTAGGACTTCATGTAGTGATAAAAGGCGGGGTCGTTGGGGTTGCCCCATTCTTCCCATTCCATCACCGACAGGGGCAGCGACGGGTCGAGGATCGTCGTCACCACGTCCACAAAGGGCACATCGGCGATCGCCACTCGAAACAGATCCGGCCGCAGGTTTACCACCGCGCCCACCAGCAGCCCCCCCGCGCTGCCGCCCGTAATCGCTAGGTGCTGCGGCGAAGTCCAGCCCCGGTCGATCAAATGCTCGGCGCAGGCAATGAAGTCGGTAAAGGTGTTTTTCTTATTCAAGAACTTGCCGTCTTCGTACCACTTGCGCCCCAGTTCGGCCCCGCCCCGGATGTGGGCGATCGCCATCACTACGCCCCGGTCGAGCAGGGAAAGCCGGGTAGAAGAAAACGAGTCGGGGTAGCTATAGCCGTAGGAACCGTAGCCCGTCAGCAGCAGCGGGTGTGGCTCCGTCGGCTGGAGGTCTTTGCGATAGACCAGCGACAGCGGAATCGGCGTGCCGTCGGGGGCGATCGCCTCTAGCCGCTGGCTGACGTACTGGGTCTTGTCATAGCCACCCAGCACGGGAGTTTCTTTTTTCAACTCGCGATCGCGCGTCTCCAGGTCATAGTCAAACACCGACCAGGGCGTGACCAGCGAGGTGTAGTTAAACCGCAGCGTATTGGTATCGTACTCCGGATTTGCGCCCTCGCCAATTTCGTAGGTCGGCTCTGGAAAGGTGATGTAATGCTCGTCGCCGCTGGGCATGTGGCGCACGCGCACCGTCTCTAGCCCGCCCTGCCGCTCGTAAATCACCAGATGTCGCGCAAAGGCGCTGACCCCGGTGATCATGACCGTTTCGCGGTGGGGAATCACGGTTTCCCAGTTCTCTCGACTGGGACGGCTGACGGGGGCCCGCAGGAGTTGGAAGTTGATCGCGTCCTGATTGGTGGTGATGTAGAAGTATTCGCCGTGGTGTTCCACGTAGTATTCCACACCGGGCGATCGCGCTTGAATTAGCTTGAACTCGCCCGTTGGATTATTGGCATCCAAGAAGTGAACTTCAGAAGTCACTTTGCTATTCAAACTGAGCAGCAAATAGGCTTCACTCGCCGTCTTGCCAATGCCCAAATGGTAGGCATCATCGGGTTCATGAAACACCAGCACATCCTGGTCTATGGGTGTGCCCAGAGTATGGCGAAATAGCTTGTGCGGGCGATGTGCTGCGTCTACCTGAGTGTAGAACACGGTGCGGCTGTCGTTGCCCCAGACAAACGAATAGTAGGTATCGGGAATCGACTCGGCATATAGTTCGCGGGTTGCCAAATCCAGAAAATATAGCGTGAACAATTCCGCGCCGTTCGTGTCGATGGAATAGGCCAGCAGCCGATGGTCGGGGCTAACCTGCAACACGCCCAAGTCGAAATATTCGTGCCCCTCTGCCAGCAAATTCTCATCCAGCAGCACCTCTTCCGGCGCGTCCAGGCTGCCCTTTTTGCGACAAAAAATAGAGTAGGCTTTCCCTTCCTCGGTGCGGCTGTAGTAGTAATAATCGCCCTTGCGATAGGGCACTGATAAGTCCGTTTCCTGAATTCGCCCCAGAATCTCGTCATACAGCTTGGTCTGCAAGTCGGTGGTGGGCTGCATGACGGCTTCGGTGTAGGCGTTCTCCGCCTCCAGGTATGCCATCACGGCCGGATCATCCCGATCGCGCATCCAGTAATAGTCATCGACCCGCTCATCGCCGTGTGCTGTCAGCACTTGGGGGCGTTTTTCAGCAATTGGGGGCTGGAGGGTCGTAAGGGCTTCACGGGAAGAAAATCGGCTCATAGGGGTATAACGGTCGTCCCTGATTCAAGGATGGGGCAGTGAAATCCTTTGGAATTCTCTTTGCTCAGTTTAGACTTTTCTAAGGGTTTGCCCAAGATTTTTGGGACAAAGCAGGGCGATTTCTTGAAGGATTTAGCATTTAAGCCTACCTGCTTTATCAAGGCTTCTAAAATATCAGGAATAGGATTCAGAAAGCTCAGGGATCTATGGCTTAACTCTTGATTTTTGTGCATGATTTTTGTGCAATCAGTGATTTTAAGTCCAGAGCGTGTGAGTGGTTACAGAGTTTGAATGATTGTGCTGTTTGAGGGTCCAGGGCTTGGGGTGCCTGCGGAGTTGCGGCGATCGCTCGAAGCGTCGGGGGCGATCGCCGAGATTTTGGGCTTTCCGGTGTGGGCGATCGCAACGGACGGATCTGGTGCAGCCGAAGCGCTGGCCGCCATTCCAGCCCAGCCCCAGCCGACCGCCGCCTTCTGGCTTGCGCCGCCGACCACTGCCTTCCGCTATGGTGAACTGTTCGCCGCTGCCCACGCCAAGAACCTGCACCTGCCCAACACCCCCGCCCAGCACCAGCTTGCTCAAGAATTTCACCGCGCCTATCCGCTCCTAAAGGATCTGACCCCGGCCAGCATCGTGCTAGAGCAGCCAGACGCAGTTGAGGGGGCGATCGCCCAACTCGGCTTACCACTGGTCTTTCAGCGCAGCGGATCGGTGGCGGTGTTGCAAGACTGGCAGCGGGCGTTGGCGTTAGCCTTGCGGAGCAGCATCGCCAAAACGCCAGCGCAAGCACGACGCATCGCAGCAGACTTATTCAACCAGGAATTAAACCAGGAACCTAGCCAGGAACTCAGCCAGGAGCCGTGCCAGCCAGTCCTGGCCCGCCAGTGGGTTAACCTGCGCCATCACCACACCACGCCCGCCGGATTTCCCCTGGGGCGCGAGTTTCGCGTGGTGTTGTACGATCGAGCGATCCTCACCTATGGCTATGCCTGGCCAGGTGACGACCCCGGCCGCTGGCTCTCGGTCGAAGAAGAAAAAGCGATGTTTGCCGTGGCTTTTGCCGTTGCCGAACGGCTAGACGTGCCGCTGCTGGGGGTCGATATCGCCCAGACCCAGAGCGGCGAGTGGATCGCGCTAAAAACCGTCGATCCGCAGTTTGTTGGGTCGCCCCAACTTCCGCTCGTCCACTTCTGGCAGCAGTTGGGGATTACGAATGAAATGATTGAGAAACGGTCGCGCCAAGTGGTGAACTCCGCAGACGCATCGGCGGATTTGAATCTCCCCTAAAAAGTCTGGTATGGTCTGGGAAAAAAGTCAGCATTTTGCTCCAGATGCCTGTTTAGAAAGCAATGTGCAGCTTTCAATCTGCCCTCATCCCCCAGCCCCTTCTCCCAGGTCGGGAGAAGGGGAGCAAGAGAGGCTTGAAGTCTCTCTCCTGCTCTGGGCTTGAGCTTAAAGCCTTCGGCGTACCAGAAAAAGGGGAGGGGGATCAGCAAAGTTGCATATCCCGTATTTGGACATCAATAAGATTGCTTTAGATTGCTTTAGAAATTTTTCTGAAAACCGGCGAGGCGGTCAGCATGAGCCAACGGAGAAGGGCGACGCGCGGGATGCAGAGGGGCAGGCTCCTGCCGGAGATGCAGCAATGGCGGCGGGGCTGGCATCGGCTCCTGTGCCTGGGGCTGGGGCTGTTGACCGTGGGGCTATGCATGGTGCTGCCGCTGCGGCCGGGCTGGGGACAAGCCGTGAACCCAGCAGCCCAGGTGCAACAGGGCATTGACCGCTATCGCCAGGGGGATTATTTGGGGGCGATCGCCCTCTGGGAAGCCGTGCGCGACACCTACCGCCAGCAGCCCAACCCTGCCCACGAAGCCATCCTCACTGAAAACCTGGCCCGGGCCCGGCAGGCCATCGGGCAGCAGACCGACGCGCTGAGCCTGTGGCAAACGGCAGGGAACACCTATCGCCAGCTTGCGGCCCAGCAGCCCGATCGCGCGGTGGACTATACCGCCCGCTGGGGGCGATCGCTCACAGAGCAGGCGCAGATTTACAACCGCATAGGGCAATATCGCAAAGCCGTAGCGCTGCTGTGTGGCGAGGAACCTCGGAGTGCCAAGGGCGGCTGCGGGGAGGAAAGCGCCGTGGCGATCGCCCAGCACACCGCAGACCACCGAGGCGAGTCTGCTGCCTGGGGCAGCCTGGGGCAGGCCCATCGGCTGATGGGCAATGATGACTCGTCCAAGGCGGCGCTAGACCGGGCCCTTAGCTTAGCCAGAACGCTGAACGACCGGACGCTGTTGGCGGCGACCTACAGCAACCTAGGAGCGCTGAAAACCCGACAGGCGGTGGTGCGCTATCGGCAGGCCAATTCGGCAGAGCCGCTGGGCGACGTGCAGCGAGCCAACCGCCTGCGAGACGAGGGGCGATCGCTCGACCAGTCCGCCCTCCAGGACTTTCAGCAAAGCCTCGACCTGGCAACCCAGCCCACCGAGCGGCTGCGGGCGCTGCTGGATGCGATTCCCGCCTACGACCGCACGGGCAATGTCGCAGCAGCCCAAAATGCGCGTCAGTCCGTCAAAGCCCTGCTGAATCAGCTTCCGACCAGTCAGGATACGCTGCTGGCCGCCCTCGACTGGGTGCGCCTGCTGATGCCCGCTTCGCCCCAGCAGCCGATTGCCCGCAGCCAGTGTTTGCCCCCCGCTGCAAATCCTGGGGTGGACTCTGGAGCGAATTTTGGGCTGAATTCTAGGGTGAATACTGGTGCGAATTCCAGAACGAATCCTGGGGCGAATGATGACGCGAAAGAGATGCTGAACTCAGTCGCGAGTGCAGCCGAGAGGCTGGGCGATCGCCGTTCGCTCTCCTTTGCGCTAGGAGAACTGGGACACTGGCACGAATGTCAAAAAGAATACCAAAAAGCACTGGATATCACGCAGGATGCCCGCCTTGCCGCAGAATATGAATACGACAGCCGCTACCTCTGGGAATGGCAAACGGGACGCATTTTGCAGGCGCAAGGGCAAACAACGGAATCCATCGCGGCCTACGAGCGGGCGATCGCCACGCTAGAAATCATCCGCGACGATATCCTAGTCGCCAACCGCGATATCCAGTTCGATTTTCGAGACTCCATCGACCCGGTATATCGCGAGCTAGTGGCGCTGCGACTGAAGCAGGGCAAGCCGTCGGAGCTACTGCCGCCCGCCAGCACCGACCGTCCCGACACCCTCAGCCGCGCCCTGGGGACGCTCGATTCCCTGAAACTAGCCGAATTGCAAAACTACTTCGGAGACGACTGCGTGTTGACCTCGCGCAATGTGGATCTGACGGTGGCGCAAAAGCTGCTGACGGAGGGCGATCGCACGGCAGTCATTAGCACTGTGGTTTTGGACGATCAGACTGCCGTTTTGCTGACGCTGCCCAATGGCGATCGCCAGTACGAGTGGATCAACACCGACCGCCAAACCCTGCGCGATGAAATCAACGCCTACCGTCGCGGGCTGGAAGTGGACTTTCGCGCCTACGATCCGCAGCCTGCCCAACGGCTATATGACCAGATCATCCGCCCGTTTGAAGCGCTGTTCCAGCAGCAGCAGGTAGAAACGCTGTCCTTTGTGCAGGACGACATTTTGCGGAGTGTGCCCATGTCAGCGCTGCACGATGGTACGCAGTTTTTGATCCAGAAGTATGCGATCGCCTATACGCCCAGCCTGCAACTCACCAGCCCCGTCCCCCTCGACCGGGGAAATCTCCGCGCCCTCGCCGCCGGCCTCACCGATGCCAGCCCGCCCGACAGCGAGGCGGGTGGTTTTTCCCCACTGTTTTATGTCAGCGAAGAACTGGACGCAATTCTGGCCGAACTGCCCCGCAGCCGGACGCTAACGGGCAGCGCATTCCGGCTCGATAACCTGGCACAAACGCTGTTCTCGAACAATTTTCCGATTTTGCACATCGCCACCCACGGCATCTTTGGCACTGAGGCAGAAGACACGTTCCTGGTCACGGCTGACCCGCCCGAAAACAAGCTGACCCTCAACCAGCTTGATCGGCTCTTGCGGGGGGTCGATCCAAACCGCCCAGTGCAGTTGCTCTCGCTCACAGCCTGCACCACCGCCGTCGGCGACGACCGCGCAGCCTTGGGGCTGGCCGGTGTCGCGGCCCAGGCGGGCGTTCGCAGCGTGCTGGCCTCGCTCTGGTTTGTCAACGATGCCGCCACCTCTGACTTGATTAAAGGCTTCTATGCAGATTTGAAAAACCCAAGCTTGAGCAAAGCCAAAGCTCTACAGCAGGCGCAAATCCAGCTAATCGAGTCCGGCGGCAAGTTTGCCCGGCCGGCCTACTGGGCCCCGTTTATCTTGGTGGGGAACTGGCTGTAACTTTAGTTTGGACTAACTGGCATCACAATAATGCTCAACAGGATGCCATAAAGAATCTGCTCAACCGTTCATAACAGTTGAACTTAAGGAATTGGATACAATCCTGCTCGCAGTTAAGCTGCTGTTGCAACCGGACTGTTCAGGGATTGTTCGGATGTCTTGCGTTTCGAGGCTCGTTTTTTGACCATCGGATAGCAGGGACGAGGAGTTGGCTTGTGCCCCTTGCCTCGTCCTGGCGATTTACCACGAGGTTTAGGCGCAGGAGCAGGGGTGCCAATCACTGCCAAAATGCCTGCAAACGCTTGTGCGACCCGACCCGGAGTCAACGTTTCTTGCGGTGCCTGCCAGGGCAAGGGGTGGTCAGTACAGTCCTTTCGCGCTAACCACAACTGCCAACTGAGCAACGGCATCAGGCTGCTCCACTGTTCGGTTGCCGATACAGAACTGAACTGGGGATGTGTCCAATATAGCCTCTGCTTGGCAAAGCGATACCAGTGTTCAATGGCAAAGCGACGGAGGTAGTGCAACCACAGGGTTTCTAACGGAGGCATCTGCTCACCCAGCCAAACTAACCACAAAGGAGCCAAGCGTCGCGTGCTGCTCTGTGTCTCCAGCACCTCCACGCGCAACACTTCCATTGCCCGTTTGGGGGATTTGCGGAAATGGTATGCACTCCAACGACTGACCCGCACTCGTCCCCAGTTGGGATCATCGACTTCAACGGTTTCGACCGGGACACTCCAAGTGTCAGGGTCATTGAGTTTCATCTTATGTCCATGCTTGGCAGGTGCGCCTCGCCCTCGATACGCTGGGGGCGCGCCATAGACACATCGATTGGATGTAACCCGCAGCAGCAAGTCTGCCTCAATCCCTGCCGTTTGGTTGACAAAACTGGCATTGCCGTACCCTCGGTCGTAGATCGCCAACGGACGCACCGCTAACTGCCGAGTCACTTGTTTGAGTTGGAATGCCGCTTTACTGGCGGGTGTTTCAAAGCTGGTGATGCGCTCATGCCGCAATGGTAATGCCCAACTGCCCCTGTCTTCAGCAATCCAGGCTAAGGTACTGTAGTTTTGTCCGGCTATCGGGGCATGTCCTGTTCTGCCTGATAAGGTGCGGTCTTTCAAACGCCTGGCAGCAGGACGGTTCCACCGACTCGCATCACCTGCCAACAACGGTTGCTGCTGAGTCGGTATCTGCTGCACCAACAGCTTCAGCACCTTTGATCGGGGTAGGCGGCTATCGCGCAACGCTTCATAGGTGCTCGACCACTGGCGACGAAAGACAGGACTCTGCGATAGCCTCACAAACGACACGATGCACGCACTCACTAACACGGCATCCATCAGATCAAACAGGGCATCTCTGGCGTTTCCCAAGCTGGCATACAACGTTTGGCGAAATTGCTGAAGTTCGTTGAAAATCATGGGGTCAATGTTGGTTGTACTTCATTGACCTTACGGCAGTCGGTGCTTCTCATTGACTGCCTTCCTCTTCACCATTAGTCCAAACTAAAGCTGTAACGAGGGAAGGGGTTTGCCGAATGCAAAAAAATGCCCAGACGAGCGATCGCCTGAGCATTGCCTGTTATCTATGAGCTGATTGCCTGTAAACCCAAATGGCCGACTTAAAATAAAACCGCCGACCCAAATTGAAATCACATATAAGCAGGCCGGCCTAGATAAAGAGAAACTGAATTTTGTAAACTCCGTTTCGGGCGGCCGGCGATATTGAAAACGATCTGTTATGCCAAATACGATACCAAACCTGATTTGAGTTGGGATTCAAAAGTCCTCCAATCTTTACCAATCGTTTCTTAGGTTTACTTTTCTACGTATTTTCACGGCTTCATTCTCTTCACACCCCGCTGCTTCCCATGCGTCTAATCCTGTGCCCGACTGCCGTTGAGGTGGCTGAGTGGGCTGCCCAATACGTTCTGCGGCGCATCACCGATTTTGCCCCAACGAGCGATCGCCCGTTTGTCCTTGGATTGCCCGCAGGCAGCACCCCGCTCAAGCTATACGCCCGTCTGATCGAGTTATATCAGCAGGGAAAAATCAGCTTCCAACATGTCGTCACCTTCAATATGGACGAGTATGTTGGGCTGCCCCAAAATCACCCGCAAAGCTATCACACCTACATGCATCAAAACTTCCTGAAGCACATCGACATTCCTGCCCAAAATGTCCATATTCCCAATGGCAATGCGCCCGATTTGGCCGCAGAATGTGCCGCCTACGAAGATAAAATGAAGTCCTTCGGCGGCGTGAATCTATTTATCGGGGGGGTCGGCGAAGACGGCCACATCGCGTTCAACGAACCGGGCACGTCCCTCGTCTCTCGCACGCACCTGCAAGCCTTGGGCGATCGCACGCGCCAGGTCAACGCCCGCTTTTTTGACGACCCCAGCCAAGTGCCCACCCACGCCCTCACCGTTGGCGTTGGTACAATTCTCGCTGCCCAGGAAGTCATGATCCTGGCCCAAGGCGCTGCCAAAGCCCAGGCCGTCCACCACGCTGTCGAAGGCTGTATCAATCACCTGTGGACGATTTCCGCCCTGCAACTGCACCCCAATGCCCTGCTCGTGTGCGACGAAGACGCGACGCTGGAACTGAAGGTTAAAACGGTGAGGGGGTTAGGGGAGCGAGGTTAGGGAGATGCTGGGATCAGCAGATCATCATCGGATCATCGATAGTGTTCTTGGAAGCCTCACAGGGGCTAAGGCTGGCAATCCAACTAATCGCCAATCTAAAATATCGCCAATCTAAATCCAGAATCGATATCACTCTGTCCCCTTAGCCCACGATCCTCTCACCTCATCATTCCCTCACCCCACCGCCCCAATGCCCCCTTCCGAACCCGACTTTGAACAAGCGCTAGACGAACTGGGGCGATCGCTCCAAACCCTGCAAACACGCTATGCCCAGGTCAAGACCGACCAGCAGCGTCAGGAAGCCCTGCAACAGCGCGTCGAGCAGGTGCAGCGGGACTATGCCCACACCCAAGATCCCTCCCTAAAGCTGGAGCTAAGGCGCTTGAAGGATCAGCTTGCAGAACTGGAAGTCGCCCTGGAGAGCCAGCTTTTTTCCTGGAACAGCCTCAAGGAACCCTTCTGGATGGCGGTGCGCTTTGGCGGGGTAGGAATCGTGCTGGGGTGGCTGCTAAAAAGCCTCGCCGGATAGGTCTGCCAGGGCTGCCCCCTTAGCCCAGCAGCCAAAAACCGCTGTAGGTGATGCCCGTGTCGTCTGGCTGCACCAGCAAAAAGTGCAGTCCGTGGGCCTCGCGCTGCCGCTGCTGAAAGAGACGGGCCGCCGCGGCCACGTCGGCATCGTGAAAGGTCGAGAGAATCCAGCGATCGCTCAATCCTGCTTCCAGAATCAGCCCGTCTGGGGCACCCGGCACATAGTTCAACAGCGCAGGACGCACCTCTTGGAGCCACCGCGCCAATCGCATGGATTGCCGTCCGCCGTCGATGATGACCCCCGGAACGGGCTGGGTGGAGGCGAGTCCCAGATTGATCGGCAAGAGGCGATCGGGCGTAGAGCAGATGGGAATAGGGCGATCGCCATAGAGCAGCTCCAGATCACCCGCAGCCAGGGCTGCAAATCGCCAGCGATCGCCCCAAATTGCTTCCGGCACAGGCACAGGGGGCGGCGCATCGATCGCCAGCGGGTCGTAGGCTTCGCCCGTATAACCCGGCAAGTTAGGGTAGTAGGCAGCGCGGCGCAGCAGAAAATGCTTCAGCATGGGCGCGTGGCGTGTTGGCTCCACGGTGAAACCAGCCTCCCTAGCAGCCGCTTCGATCAGTCCCAAACTCTGCGGCCGAAACACCTGAATCCGCTCTGGCGCTCCTTCTGCCTGTAGCCGCCTGAACTGAGCCGCCAGCCAATCGACCGTTGCCTGCGACTGCAGACAATCGACACAGGCGCTAAAGGCCCCCGTCGGGTCACACACTACCAGTTCCCACAGGGCTTCACCCGCTTCAGTTTGCAGGGGGCGACGATAGAAATCAGCTTGCCAAAGCACTAGAAAATATAGGGGATTGAGGGGACAGAAGCAGAAACGGGCGAGCAACGTGCATCCTGCTTTAGGCAGTGTTAAAACTTTTAGGTCGTTGATTGCCCTGAGTCGAGCCCCCTAAATCCCCGCGCTTACGCGCCGCTTCGCTAGAAAGAAGGGGGACTTCCGGAGCAGTTTTGCCCGTTTCCCCCATCGTTGAGGCTCTCTCTACGATCCTGACGGCTTAAGAAGGGGGACTTCCGGAGCAGTTTTGCCCGTTTCCCCCATCGTTGAGGCTCTCTCTACGATCCTGACGGCTTAAGAAGGGGGACTTCCGGAGCGGTTTTGCCCGTTTCCCCGCTTCTTAAGGGGATAGGGGGGATCAAAGAGTTTAAGACACGCCTTAACTTGATCTTCCCACGTTCAGGACTGACGCACTTGCAATCAATTTTCTGGATTTTGGACGATTTCTCGCGGATGCAGCCTCCGAAGCAGTTGTCCAACTGCATAAGTCCTGCCGTTAACGCTGCAAAGCTGCACGGTTTAATGCGGCTCAATGCGGTTTAATGCGGTGTGCTGCTTCCATCACGCCTTTTCTTCCTCCACTAGCGTCAGGCTTTCCCAGCCGCCTTGCGCGTCATAGCGACGAATCATGCGCTGGCGCTGGGTGGGGGAGATCAGCCAGCCCGCTTCCAGAAAGAAGGGCTTGCCCTTGGGGACGAGGAGGGGCGTATTGGCCGAGGCTCCATCGGGCAGCAGGAGGAGTTGGAGCGGGGTGCTGCCCTGGGTAAAGTGAATGGCGGTGGGGGTGACGCTGCCCGTAGTGCTGAGGGAAAGGCCAGGAGCGGTGAGGTGCTGCTGGAGTTGGGTTCCGTCCAGGCTGACTGAGAGCGTGGTGGAATAGGTTTCGGGCGATCGCCAGTCGGGATACAGCGTCACGGCGCGGCCCTGCCAAGTGCCCACCAGTTGCTCGGCGGTGAGGGGCGGGCGTTCGGCAGCAGCACTGCCCCGCAGCGTTTCGCGGATCAGCGTCAGGCTGCTGAGGCGACTTTCGCCGTTTTCGCCATGAAATAGCTCCACCAGACGCATCCGGCGATTGCCCGCGATTAGCCCAAACTCTGCGCCAAAGTCCCCAAAGGGGCTAAATTGCAGCGACCCTTGGGAAAATGCGCCTGTTTCAAAAAACAGCGTGCTGCGGTTCAGGCTGCTATATTCCAGCACCTTCGTCGTCGGCGGGTCGCCCGTGGTGGATTGGCCAAACTCTAGCGTCTGGCGGATGGTCTCGTTTTGGTTTAGCCCCTCCAGCGTCACCACGGTTGGCACGCTGCTGACTTCAGCGCCCGCAGGCGAGAGCCGTGTAAACGAGCCTTCCCAAGCGCCGAGGTTTTTCAGCAAGCACTGCCACTGGGACAGTTCGGGAGAGGGGGAGGGATGAGTCATAGGTAACCCGCTTTCTGGATTTGTTTAGTAATATGAACAAAATTTGTGTATAACTGATAACTTTTTGAAAATTCTCTAGGAAAATCCCTTATTCTAGGGAACCTTACAGAAAAGCTTATCCCGTATCGATTGCGGGCGATCGCTCGTTCGATCGGGTGAGGCTTTGGGGAGGAGGCTGATTTCCTCTCAGCGGTGGATGGTTTGCCCCAATCTGCCGCTCTAGAATGACGGGGTTAGGCAGGGCGCGGGTGCTGCTCTAGGCCTAACGGTTTTGAAATTGGGCGTTGAACACGCGGTCAGCAAGCAGCGGCCAGGGGCAACTCCTGTGGGTTGCGGTGCTGCTGGCGACGGCTCAACCCCAGTTTTGTTGTGTGTTCATTACTGGTTAACTATGAGCGTTTTAGGACTTGCCGGGGTGGCAACATCCACGGTCGGTTTTTTTTCGCCTTTTTGGGGAATACTGATACAGCCTTTGGTGGCTGAGCTTGGCGCTGTATCTACCGTTTCGGCATCTGCTGAGGTTTCGACCCAATCGGGCAATTCTCGATCCAATCTATCTAATCAAACCTTATCTAATCAGAAATCATCTAATCAGAAATCAAGTCAGGGTGCATCAAGTCAGGGCGCATCAAACCAAAAGCCCTCAAGCGGGACAACACCTAAAGCAGCATCCGGCTGTCCGATGGGTCTTTTGGCAACCGATCGTTGCCGGAGGCAGCAATGGGAGCGATCGCGCCCCGAATCTCTCCTCTCTTGGCGCAATGTGCAGTTGATGTCTCCGGCTGAAACGAAGCGATCGCCCGCTCCACCCCTTCGCCGCTCTCGCAATCTGACCCCAGCGGCAGACTCGACTCAGCCTAAGACCGAGACTACACTCGCAGCGGCGATCGCTCGCCGTCCGCCTGCAATGCCCAGAGTCACCGTGCGCCCAGCAGCGGCCCCGGCCACCGGAGCGCAGCAGGTCTTTAAGCAATGTCTGGACAGTCCGCCTGCCAGTTCCGAAGGCGTAAAGCGCGGGGCAACTCAGCAAACTCCACCCGCACCCGCCCGCCCCGACGCTGCAACGGTTTACCAAATCTGGGTGAACGGCAAAGTGGTGATGGAGCTACCCAGCAGCGAAGAGGCTGCCCCCATTGCCCAACGGCTGACCGCTGTTTTGGGCAGTCCTGGGTTTTCTGTAGACCAGTTGCGCCTGGTGCTGGTAGAGGGGGAACCGGGTGTGGCGCTGGGTGATGTAAAATCCAATGCAAAATCCGGGGATAGATCAAACGAGCCAAACGAGAGATTAGCCGCTAGCGGGGGCGATCGCCTGCTGTTCCGCGTTGATCGAGCGCTGGCCAATCGCCTAAACCGCACGGCCGATCTGGTCGCCATCGACTGGCTGAATAACCTGCGGGTGGCCCTGGGCGAAGCGCCTCTGTCGCTGATGGAGGCACAGGCAGACCTCTACAGCCTGACTCAAACAAGCCGCAACTTGGGCGGCATCACCTCCTGGTATGGGCCCGGATTTCACAACCGCCTGACGGCCAATGGCGAGCGGTTTAACCAATATGCACTGACAGCGGCCCACCCCAAATTGCCATTCAACACCTACCTACGCGTTACCAACGTCCGCAGCGGAGAATCAGTCATCGTCCGTATCAACGATCGGGGGCCCTATGTCGGTCAGCGATCGCTCGATTTGTCGCGTCAGGCTGCCCGCTGTATCGGCAGCGAAAAACCCGGCGTGGTACGCTACGAAGCGGTAATTTTGGAGCCGCAGACGACGGTGCAATAGCGCATGGATCGGAGCTTGGAGCAAGGCTTGGATCGGGATATCGGGCAGGCTATGCATCAGCAGCATTTGCCGCTCTTGGAAGCCCTGCGAGACTGTGCCCAACGGGCCCACGCGCCGTTTTATACGCCAGGGCACAAGCGCGGCCAGGGCATTCCAGCGCCAATGCGGGAACTGCTGGGCGATCGCCCCTTCCTAGCGGATCTACCTGAACTGCCGGAGTTGGACAACCTGTTTGCTCCAGAGGGCGCGATTTTGCAGGCGCAGGAGTTGGCCGCCGACCTGTTTGGCGCAGCCCAGACCTGGTTTTTGGCGAACGGCTCGACCTGCGGCATCGAGGCGGCGGTGCTGGCCACCTGCGGCCCCGGCGACACTCTGATTTTGCCAAGGAACTGCCACCAAGCGGCGATCGCGGCCCTGGTTCTCTCTGGCGCGATGCCTGTCTTTGTGCAACCGGACTATGACCCCGACTGGGGCATTGCCCACGGCGTTTCTCCCGGCGCGATCGCCACTGCCCTGGCGCAACATCCCGACGCAACGGCGGTGATGCTGATCTACCCGACCTACTACGGAGCCTGTGGAGATATCGGGGCGATCGCCCAACTCGCCCATCAGCGCGGCATTCCGCTGATCGTAGACGAAGCCCACGGTGCACATTTTGCCTTTCATCCCGACTTCCCCACGCCGTCGCTGGCAGCAGGGGCGGATATTGTCGTGCAATCCACCCACAAAGTGCTGGGCGCAATGACCCAGGCCTCGATGCTCCACTGCCGGGGCGATCGCGTCGATCCTAGCCGCCTCAGCCGCGCCCTGCGATTGGTGCAGTCCACCAGCCCCAGCTATTTGCTGCTGGCCTCGCTGGATGCCGCCCGCTGGCAACTGGCCCAGCAGGGCCCAGACCTGATGCAGCACACCCTCGACCTGGCGGCGATCGCCCGCACCCAGCTTGCCCAACTTCCCGGTCTGCGCCTGCTCACGGCTGCCCATGCCTGCACGCCCGGATTCATCGCCCTCGACCCCACTCGGTTAACCGTAGACGTAAGCGGGCTAGGGCTGTCGGGCTTTGCCGCAGACGAAATCCTGCATACACAATTGGGCGTAACCGCAGAACTGCCGGGTCTGACGCATCTCAGCTTCATCCTCAGCCTGGGCAACACGCTAGCGGATATCGAGCAACTGGTTGCAGGCTTTCGAGCCTTGGCCCAGACGGTTCAGCCTGCCGACGGGCTGGCTGCCGGAGAGTTCAAACGGGTCGGAGCGGGCTTTCCCTGGAACGCAATCGAGGTTGAACAATCGCAGTCGCCTCGTGCTGCGTTTCTGGCCAACAGCGAGGTCGTGGCGCTAGAGCAAGCGGGCGA
Organism: Thermoleptolyngbya sichuanensis A183; assembly: GCF_013177315.1. Lineage (NCBI taxonomy): Bacteria > Bacillati > Cyanobacteriota > Cyanophyceae > Oculatellales > Oculatellaceae > Thermoleptolyngbya > Thermoleptolyngbya sichuanensis. The sequence continues at coordinate 1,922,703 of NZ_CP053661.1, forward strand.
TCGCCTCTCTGCGGAAACCGTGTGTCCCTATCCGCCGGGCATTCCGCTGCTAATTCCAGGCGAACGCATTTCTAGAGGGGCGCTGCAATTGCTCAAGGCAGTGCTAGAGCAGGGCGGAACGGTCACGGGGTTAGTCGGCGAACAGGGTTTGCGAGTCGTGCAGCGCAACGGGTAGCGTCAGCGTAAAGCGCACAAAGTTATCGTGGCTTTCCAGGGCGATCGCCCCACCCAACCGCTCGACCAGCTTCTTGACCAGAGCCAATCCCAATCCTGTTCCTTCGTGCTTCCAGGGATCGTTGCTGGGAACGCGATAAAAACGTTCAAATACGCGATCCTGCTCTGAGGTGGGAATCTCTACACCCGTATTCGTGATGACAATCCTCAAGTATTCAGCGGTATATTCGCCAATCATGACCTGAATCGTTCCTTGATCGGGGGTGTACTTGCAGGCATTATTCAGCAGCTCACCCAGAATTCGACTGAGATAGGAGGCATCTGTCCGCATCGGCGGAAGGTTTGCTGAGACATTCAAACTCAAATGCTGGTTTCGAGTGCGAGTCCGTTCCAGAAACGGTTCCGCAATATGTGCCACCCAGTCACATAAATGAATGCTTGTGAGCAATAGTGGCTCCATGCCAGCATCGAGTCGAGATAAATCCAGGAGGTCGTTAATTAGCTTTAGCTCTCGCTGACATTCATCTTTCAAAATTTGGAAATAGCGGTGAATGTGGTGGAGATCCGGGTTGTCGAAAAGACCAAGCTGACGCAGGCTCAGTTCTAGCATCTGAGACGACATCTTCACGTTCGCCATCGGGGTTCGTAGCTCATGCGAAACGCTGCTCAGGAAGTTATCCTTCAGTTCATTCAACTGTTCCAACTTCTCAACCTGATTTCGGGCCGCTTGATAGAGTCTGGCTTGTCGAATGGCGATCGCACATTGATTTGCAACCTGTTCCACCAGGCGAATTTCTCTGTCCTCAAACGGCTCATTCCCTGCCCGATAAAGCCATAAATCTCCCAATAAATTCTGATTGTCTCGAAGCAGACATGCCAACACTGTAAAAGGCTGGTCTATGTCTCGCAGAATCAGCTTTGCGTTTTGGTTTTCTGGAAAATCGCCTGCGGATGCGTGGGGCAGGATATGCCAGCAAAAGTGAACGATCTGCCTCTGAAAGAGTTGCTCATACAGGTCTGCATAATCTCTGATTGACACGATGCTGGCATGTCTAGACGGGATATTCGGTGCAACATACTCGTGCTGAATGATGGAGACATTTTGCTCTAGGTCGTAAAGTCCCGTATCGCAAATGCTGACTCCTAGCCCTGTGCCCAGCTCTTGCACCACCTTTTGCAAAATTACGTCTTCATCAAGGCTATCGCGTACCTTGTCAGTAATGCGCTTGAGCAATTTCTCAAAGTCGAGTGCTTTTTTCAACTGAGCAGTCTGCTGCTGCACCTGGGCCAATAGGCTTTGGTTGAGTTGCTGCACCTGATGGTAGAGTTCAGATTGTTGAATCGCAATGCCGACTTGATTAGCCAGTTGCAGCAGCAACTCACACTCCCAAACTTGCCACTGGCGCGGATCGCAGCACTGATGCACCAGCAGCAGCCCCCAAAGCTGTTTTTGCACCAGAATCGGCACAGCTAAGTTGGCAGTGACCTGGAATTGCAGCAGAAAGTCGCGATGGCAGGGCGCGATGTCATCGGTGTAGACGTTATCGATCGCCCGCACGCGCCCTTGCTGATAGCGCTCTAGCCAGTTTTCTCGAAAGCAGGGATCGTCGATGACGCGATCGCACAGGGTCCAGTCTGCTCGACCGACCGATTCCACCACCACGCGCCCGCTCCAGTCGGGATGAAACTGGTAAATCATCACACGATCGGCCTGCAAAAACTGACGCACCTCCTCCACCGTTGTAGACAGCACCTCGGATGAATCCAGCGATTGGCGAATGCGCTGGGCAATTTGGGCAATCAGCCGTTCGCGCTGGGTTTGCTGCTGGAGGCGCTGTTCTGCCTGCTTGCGCTCAGTAATGTCCTGCGTGGTGCCAAACAGGCGCACCGTCCGTCCCTGCTCCACAATGGCCTGCCCCCGGTTGTGGAGGTGGCGAATCGAGCCATCCGGCAGGACGATCCGCATTTTGTGATCGTAGGCAGCGCCCGTGGCGATCGCCCGCTTCACAAATTGCTCAAACGACCGCACATCTGCTGGATGAATGAGTCTTCGCAGGGTGCGATAGGTCGGCGATTGCGCCGGGTCAAGCCCAAAAATGCGATAGGTTTGCTCTGACCATCTCACCGTTTGCGTCTGCACGTCGTATTCCCAACTGCCCAAGCAGGCGAGCCGCTGAGCATCGGACAAATCCTTTTCGCGCCGCCGGAGGGCGATCGCCAGTCGTTTGTATTCGGTGATGTCAGTATTGGCAAAAACACAGGCTTCAATCTGCCCTTGATTGTCAACCAGCGGATAGAGTCGCGTCAGCATCAGGCATTCGGTGCCATCCTGACACTGGAAGGTTAGCTCTACATTGGCAAACGACTGGCCTTCAAAGACTTGCTCCACCATCGTCTGCACAGCGTTCCACAGCGCTGGGCTGGGCATCAGGTCTTGCAGCGATCGCCCCAGCATCGTCTGCCCATACTGAAACATCCGCTCACAGGCAGGATTCCAGTTGAGAATCAGCCCCGCCCGGTTGACCCAAAAAATGGGGTTGGGCGAATGGTCTACGAGTTGGCGATAGTAGCTCTGTGGCTCCTGGGCAGTTCCCGTAGGCAAATTCAGGGTTACCACGCCCAGGAGTTGTCCGTCCGAGTCCGTTACGGCTACATGGTCAGCACGAGGCGGCGGTGATGTAGAAACCAGCGCGTTCCATTCGGCCTCTGTGATGACCGCGGGCGATCGCTGCACTAGGTCGCCAATCTGCGTCGCACTCAGGTCGATGCCTTGGGCGATCGCCCGAACCAAATCCTGAGCCGTGAACAGACCCAGCAGTTGCCCTTGCTGCAAGACGGCAATGTAGACCGATTCAGCCTCGTGCATGAGGCGCACGGCCTCGACCACCAGGGTTTGGGCCACGGCAGTAATCGGTGGCAGCAAAAAGGAATCGCCAGCAGGTGGCGGACAAGCAGCAAGCAATGGATCGGCCGGCTTTCTAGAGGCGATGTTTTCGGAAGAAAGCTGATTTCTGAAAGGAATGTCTTCTGTCATGGTTTATCTTCAATTAGCCTAGCTGACAGAGTTGGGAAACCCCAACCTGAATTCCACAGAGCAAGCAGCATTACTCTTTGTAAAAAACCCAGAAATATTTCGATAGATAGCCCAGCAAGAAACTTATAGGATGATGAAGTGAAGCGGCAGATCCTGCCGATATTCCCGCGATGCCGACAGTTCTGGAGAGCGTTTGTAGAGAGTTCAAAGACTTCAGTTATTCCTGATTTTAGACGGCTTCTAAACCACTCCCAACTGGGTCGGTGTTTGCAAGCCTTTGGGTAGTGCAGCCGCGTTAATCCCCTTGCCTTGCACTAGCACGCCAAAGTTGCCCAGCCGCAGCGGGTCAATTAGCGATTGCAGGCGATCGCGCTGTTGCAGTATTTCTGCCAGGTTCGCCTCGGTTCCCGGTTCAGGATGGGAGAGGGCTGCCAGGCGATCACCCAGCCCCAGAGCCATCAGAAACAAGCCCTGCGGGACAAATCCCAGCGTATCCAACCCGCAGCGATCGCCCTGTCGCTCCAGCGCTGTGAAATCGACGTGCGCCGTCAGGTCTTGTCGCCCAATGTGCAGGTAGGGATTGGAATGGTGTGCGTGTTGGTAATAGCACTGGAGCGTGCCTGTGGTGCGGGTGGGGCTGTAGTAGCGCTGCGCCGGATAGCCGTAGTCGATGGTGAGGACATAGCCGCGATGCAGCCGATCTGCCACCGTTTGCATCCAGTCCAGCGCCGCCAGGTTGACCTCGGTGCGATAGCCGTCGGGATAGCGCTCCGACAACAGATCCACTCCCACTAGCTCAAAATACTCCGCTAGTCTTAGCGTAGAGAGGTCGCCCAGCGTCTCGATAAAGCGCGGGGTCGCGTCTGCGGCTTCCTCTGGCGCAAGGGTAACGTAGATTTCCTGGAGTTGCCCTTGGGCGATCGCCACCTGATGCACCGGAAACGCATCCACCAGTTCGTTTGAGAAAAAGCAGCCCGTCACAGAATCGGGCGGCATCTCTTCCCATCTGCACCAGCGCACCTGGCCAGAGTCTGCCAAAGGCTTGAGCTGATGCTGCTGCTCTGCCCGCATCGCCGCCGAAATTTCCACAATCACATAATCCACGGCTTCAAAGCAGGCGTAATGCTCTCGATAGAGATAGCGCAGCACATCCACCGCCAAAATCCCTTGTCCTGCGCCCATTTCCACCAGCGTAAAGGGATGCGGAGCGCCTAGCAGATGCCACAGTTCGGCAAACTGTTCTGCCAGCAGTTCCCCAAACGCTGCGTCGAGATGGGGCGAGGTATAGAAATCTCCCGCTGCGCCGATCCGTGGGCTGGGTGTGGCGTAATAGCCATAGTCCGGGTCGTAGAGGGCGATCGCCATAAACTCAGCAAACGAGATACGCCGCTGCGGATCAGCGACAATGCGCTGGGAAAGGCGATCGCACAATGGCAGATTGCTATCGTCAAGATCAGACGAACCGGGACGCATAAAGAGAATTCCATAGCCCTGCTCAATCATTATTTCCTGAGTTGCCACGCCCGGAAACTCTTTATACCGACCCTGCCTTCAAGACATCCCCAAAAAAGTAACCAAACCCCACCGCACACAAGCAGCCTTCAGAAAACCCCATCACCCACCCTACCCAACTCTCCCCTCTTCGTTCTTCCCTCTTCCTTCCTCCCCCATAGATAGACCACCCCCCCACCATAAATACTCAAATATGTAGTTTTATTGCTGCTTTTTCTTAAGTTATGTTAATGTACAAGTACAACCTAAAGACAACCTAAAGAGGTCTTTGAGCTATGCAAACCCAAGAATCCAAGTTTGGCTTTACTCAGTTTGCGGAAACCTGGAACGGTCGTCTGGCAATGCTGGGCTTTGTGATTGGTCTGGCTACGGAACTGTTGACGGGTCAGGGCATCCTGTCCCAACTGGGTCTGATGTAGGTCAACCGAGCCAGAGTTTGCGAAAGCAACTTGGGTGGTTGGTCTGCTACGGTCTTTCACGTTTCATCCTTGATATCTCCTTCGCAGAGGTGCGGCTTCGGTCGCACCTTTTTTGTTGCGGCGATCGCTCCAAAATCTACAATCTAAAATCCAGCCAGGACTTACGCACTTGCGATAAGCTCTCTGGATTTTGGACAATTTCTCGCGGGCTGCGCCCGCGAGAAATTGTCCAACTGCGTAAGTCCTACTAGCATCAAAACACGCTTTGACCAAGCTGCTGCTCAGCCCTAACCCCTAACCTCCAACCCCTCATGTCTCTCTGGTTGGCTCTTGCAATTGGCAACTCGCGGCTTCATTGGGCCGCTTTCTCAGATAGCAGACTGCTACACAACTGGGATTCAGACTATTGGACAGCGGCGGCGATCGCCCAATTTGCTGCCGATCCTGCGTCTGCCGGGTTGTCAATTGCAAGCGAGGTTTCATTGCAAGCGCCTGTTCCATTGGCGATCGCCTCCGTTGTGCCCGCGCAGACAGACCTCTGGCAGCAGTATCCCGCCCAGCAGATCCTTACCTTGGCAGACGTGCCCCTAGCCAAGATGTATCCCACCCTCGGCATCGATCGCGCCCTAACCCTCTGGGGAGCAATCTGTTCCCTGGGCGCACCCGTGCTAGTAATCGATGCTGGAACAGCCCTCACCTTCACCGCTGCCGACCGAGCAAACACCCTACTGGGCGGCGCGATTCTGCCGGGTCTGCGGCTCCAGCAGCAAGCCCTCGCCCAGGACACGGCTGCTCTGCCGCTCGTCGCGCTCCAGCCAGATCTAAACCTGCTGCCACCGCGCTGGGCCACCGACACGCCCACCGCCATCCGCTCCGGCATTCTCTACACGCTGCTGGCTAGCCTCCAAGACTTTGCCTGCGATTGGCTGTTGCAGGAACCAGAAGGGGCGATCGCCCTCACAGGCGGCGACTCCGCCCTGCTCCACCAGGCGCTCTCTCAACAAAACCCAGCCCTCGCTGCCCGCATTCATCGTGACCCAGCACTCATCTTTCGCGGCATCCCCGCGCTGCGAAACTGGAGCTTAATTTGAACTTGGTACAGAGGGCGATCGCCTAGGAAAAGCAGCAGTCCGGGTCAGCAAATTGCGCCAAAGGGTTGACGTAAACTGAGTTGAGCAAACGTCTAACAAGAGCTTTCGGGTTTCCCAATCTTCCCGGCCCCTCTTCGACTGATATATGATCAGGACAGCATTTACAAAAATTCACAGTCCGTCGCCTCAAATAAAGCCAACACCCAACCCTACCGCCACAACACAACCGCAAGCCCACCCCGGAGCATTTCTTCGCTCTTCCCTCTTCGTTCTTCCCTCTTCGTTCTTCCCTCTTCCCCCTTCCCCACCATGCCCCTCACCCAAACCCACCCCGTCTCTACCCACACCTGGCAATGGCGCAGCTTCCCGATCCGCTATCAGCAAGCGGGCGAAACGGGTGTCCCGATGCTGCTGGTGCATGGCTTTGGCGCGTCCAGCGACCACTGGCGCAAAAATCTCCCGGTTCTGGCTGACACGAACCGGGTGTTTGCCATTGACCTGATTGGCTTTGGCTATTCTGCCAAGCCCGCGCCGGGGGAGGCCATTCAATACACGTTTGAAACCTGGGGACAGCAGTTGCTCGATTTTTGCCACGAGGTAATCGGCGAACCAGCGCTGCTGGTGGGCAATTCGATTGGCTGTGTGGCGGCGTTGCAGGCGGCTGTGCTGGAGCCAGAATGGGTGCGCGGCGTGGCCATGCTGGACTGTTCGCTGCGGATGCTGCATGACCGCAAGCGGGCGACCTTGCCTTGGTATCGGCGATTTGGCTCGGTGTGGCTCCAACAAGTGCTGGGCAATCGGGCGATTGGGCAGTTCTTCTTTTCGCAAATTGCCCAGCCTAAGACGGTTCGCAAGGTGCTGCTGCAAGCCTACGGCCGCAAGGATGCCGTGACCGATGAACTGGTGGATCTGCTACTCAAGCCCGCGTTTGAACCGGGGGCCGTGGATGTGTTTCTGGCTTTTATCCGCTATTCCCAGGGGCCCCTAGCGGAAGATCTGCTGCCCCAGGTGACCTGTCCGGTGCTGGTACTGTGGGGCACGGAAGACCCCTGGGAGCCGATCGCCCTCGGTCGAGAATTTGCCAACTATCCCTGCGTCCAGGATTTTATTCCCCTGGATGGGCTAGGGCATTGTCCCCAGGACGAAGCACCGGAGGTGGTAAACCCGATTTTGCAGCGGTGGGCAGCGGTTTTTTAGGAACCCGGTTTAAGGGAATGAACCGGGCTGAGTGATTCGTCGCTATAGCGGCACGATCTCGCTCAGAAACGCAGCGTGCTGGGCGATCGCCCCCGAAATTTGCCCAGTAATCTGGTGTGTAATCGGCAGGCTGTCTACCGCCATGCCCGCGCAGAGCAGCATCATATAAAAGATGGAGTACTTAAAGAGCGATCGCGCAGAGTCATAGTCCATCGGGTTTTTGAGCAGGGCCCAGGCTTTCTTCAGGAAAACCGCAGCCAGTCCCAGCGCCGCCACCAGATACACGGCCCCCATCACGCCGAGGGGAAACACCAGCAGCAGCGTCACCGGAATCATAATCAGCGTGTAGATCCAGATTTGCTTGGCGGTGGCAACCTGACCTTCCACCACGGGCAGCATCGGCACGCCTACTTTCTCGTAGTCCTTCTGAATCATCATCGCCAGCGCCCAGAAGTGGGGCGGTGTCCAGAAGAAGATGATGGCGAAGAACACCCAGGCGGCCCAGCTTAGCTCGCCCGTCACCGCCGCCCAGCCCACCAGCGGGGGAATTGCGCCCGCCGCACCACCGATAACGATATTTTGCGTGCTGTGGCGCTTGAGCCAGTGGGTATAGACCAGCACGTAGGTAACAATGCCGGACATAGCCAGACAGGCGCTCAGCAGGTTGGCAAACACCGTCAGCAGGGTGAAGGAGAGAAGCGCGAGGGCGATCGCAAAAATCAGGGCATCTCGCGGCTGGATGCGGCCCGACGGCAGTGGTCGATGGCGGGTGCGCTCCATATCGTAGTCAATATCGCGGTCGTAAAGACAGTTAATCGTATTGGCGGAGGCGGCGGCCAGGGCCCCGCTGAGCAGCGTCACCAGCGCCAGCACGGGGTCTACCTCACCGTGGGCCGCGATCCACATACTGCCTGCGGTGGTAATCAGCAGCAGAATGATGATGCGGGGCTTGGTGAGCTGCCAGTAGCTCTGAACGACTTGCCAAACATTTTGATGATGGCGGATGGAATCGGTGCAAACGGTATCTTGCATTAGCAGCATCCTAAAAAAAGCAGCGGGTCTAACCTGACCAAAGCGAATATCGCGGGGAGTATAAGTGCAGAAATTAAATTTGCGGAATTTGCGAAATCTGCGGACGAAATCTGCGGAAAAATGAGTTGCTTTGTCGCAAAGCCCCAGCGACGTTAGACGCTTTGAGGCAAGCCAGACCAAAATCGGAAATCCAAAATCTAAAGTCGAACGTCTGTCCTCCTTAAACGGGCACTGCGCCAGACGGCGGTGGTTCAGGGGAATCGGTCGAATCCTGAGCAGCAACGCTCTTGACCTCGGAGACGGGGCGATCGCGCCATCCCAGGGCTGTAAAGCAAACCAGCGTTCCCAGCAGACACGCGCCAATCATCTGGTGTGCCACCGTCAGCGGCTCGACCTGTAAGTGCAGGCGATAGGTAGCCACACCCAGCAGCACTTGCAGCCCCAAAAAGCCCAGCGCCAAGTTTGCCAGCCGCCGCAGGCTGGGATGCAGCGCCGGAGTGCGCCAGGCCAGCCCCACAAGAATCAACACCGACAGACTAGCCGGAACCACCCCCAGCAGGTGTGTATTCATCACGACACAAAGCTGCGACCCGCCCAGACATTGGTGCAGCGCCCAGCGCGACCCCACCAGCGCCCCCGAAAGGCTCTGAACATAAATCAGCAGCGCAGCGGCAAGGCTGAACCAGGGCAACTTGCCAACGGTTCCCGTCCCCTGGTGCGGCAAGAGCGCTACGCCCATCACCAACAGCGTCACGAAAAACGCCAGCGCCGTGCCCAAGTGCGCGGTCACAATGTCGAATCGCAACAGTTCAATAACTGTCAGCCCGCCCAGCACGCCCTGAAACACCACGAGCAACAGAGCAAAGGCTGATGCCCAGGGCAGCCAGCGGGGAATCGAGCGGCGATACCACAGGCTCATGCCCACCAGCAGCATCGTCAACAGTCCAATCAGCGAGGCATCCAGCCGATGAAACCATTCCAAAAACACTTGCAAATTCATCTGCTGGGTGGGGACTAGCGTGCCGTAGCAGAGGGGCCAGTCGGGACAGGCCAGCCCCGCATTCATGACGCGGGTGGCGCTGCCGATCGCCATGAGGATTAGCGTGGCGATCGCCAATTTCCATACCAGCCGCCGAATCCGCTGCACCGCCAGGGGATGACGGACAGTGGATTGCAGTCCCTCCAAGTCACTCAACGCTGCGGGTAAAGCTGCATCTGCCATGTTCATCCCTCCCAAAGATTCAAAAGCCCACCTGAAAAACACATCATCGTTAAGAGCATGTGCGAGTGTTCATCACGCTAGGGGGTACGCATAGGTACTACTTTAGAGACTGCTTTTAGGAATCGAGGGTAGCTTTAGGCATTTCTTTGGAATCCAGGTGACATCTGCCTTTCTCCCCGCTATTCTCTCCGATTTAAATGTTGTCCAAACTACACTTTCTGCCTCCCTCTATCTCCCCATCCCCCCATCCCCCATCACTCCCCCTCAAATTCGCTAGTCTGGAAACAGACGACAGCGTTGGGAGGATAACGCGAGATTCATGCTGGCAGAAAAGCTGGAACAGTTGCGATCGCTCTTTGCAGAAATGGATCGGGCGCTGATTGCCTACTCAGGCGGCATCGACAGTACGCTGGTGGCCAAGGTGGCGTGGGACGTGTTGGGCGATCGCGCGTTGGCCGTCACCGCCGAGTCGCCCTCGCTCTTGCCCGAAGATCTGGAAGACGCACGGGTGCAGGCAGCGGAAATCGGCATCGCCCATGAAGTGGTGCAAACCCACGAAATGGACAACCCCAACTACACCGCCAACCCAGTCAACCGCTGCTACTTTTGCAAGAGCGAACTGCACGACACGCTGAAGCCCCTCGCCCTAGAACGCGGCTATCCCTATGTCGTCGATGGCGTAAATGCCGACGACTTGCAGGACTATCGACCGGGCATTCAGGCGGCAAAAGAACGGGGAGCGCGATCGCCCCTGGCCGAAGTCGGCATCACCAAGCTAGAAGTCCGAGAACTCTCCCGAATGCTGGGACTGCCCTGGTGGGACAAGCCCGCCCAGCCCTGCCTCAGTTCCCGCTTTCCCTACGGCGAAGAAATCACCATCACCAAGCTCCAGCGAGTCGGCCGCGCCGAACGATACCTGCGAAGCCTGGGGCTGAAAACCCTGCGAGTTCGCTCCGAAGGTGACACCGCCCGCATCGAACTGCCCGCTGAAGACATCAAGACCTGCGTCGCAACGCTCGACCTGCCCACTCTGGTTGCAGAGTTCCAGCGCTACGGTTTTGTCTACGTGACGCTGGATCTGGAAGGCTTCCGCAGCGGAAAACTAAATCAGGTCTTGGGAGTTGGGGCATTGGGATAATCGCTCCCCACACTCCAACATCTTCTGTTGCAACTCTTAACACGCCCCCCGCATTTCCGTTACGTCGTCCTGATAGACTGAAAGACACGCGGCCCAATGCGTTGCGCGGTTTGCGTATCGTCATTATTAAAGCTCCGAGTTATCCAATCTGATAAGACCTGGCAATGGTAGATTCCCTCAAGAAACCTGGCTTTGAAGAAATGCGTCCGGGCGTGAAAGTCCCGGCAAAAGAGACCATTCTCACCCCCCGTTTCTATACCACCGACTTCGACGAGATGGCCAAGATGGACATCTCCGTGAACGAGGATGAACTGAGGGCAATCCTGGAAGAGTTCCGCACAGACTACAACCGTCATCACTTCGTACGGAGTGAAGAATTTAATCAGTCCTGGGATCACATCGACGGCGAGAGCCGCCAACTGTTTATCGAGTTTCTGGAGCGCTCCTGCACAGCAGAGTTCTCTGGCTTCCTGCTTTACAAGGAGTTGGGTCGTCGCCTGAAGGACAAGAACCCGGTGCTGGCAGAGTGCTTTACGCTAATGTCGCGGGATGAGGCACGACACGCAGGCTTTTTGAACAAGGCCCTGTCAGACTTTAATATGTCGCTTGACCTGGGCTTTTTGACCAAGAGCCGCAGCTACACCTTCTTCAAGCCCAAGTTCATTTTCTACGCCACCTACCTATCAGAGAAAATTGGCTACTGGCGGTACATCAAGATCTTCCGCCATTTGCAAGCCCACCCCGAAAATCGCATCTACCCGATCTTCAGCTTCTTTGAAAACTGGTGCCAAGACGAGAATCGCCACGGCGACTTCTTCGACGCAATCATGAAGGCGCAGCCCAGCATTTTGAATGACTGGAAGGCGCGGCTGTGGTGTCGGTTCTTCCTGCTTTCGGTGTTTGCGACGATGTATCTCAACGACTTGCAGCGGTCTGACTTTTACAAGGCGCTGGGCATCAATGCGCGGGACTACGACATCGACGTGATTCGCGAGACGAACGCCACGGCGGGGCGCGTGTTTCCGCTGGTGCTGAATGTGGATCATCCTGACTTCTTCCGGCTGATGGATGAAGCCGCCGCCAGCTACCTGAAGATTGTCAACGCGCCCGCATCGAACGAGCCGAAGCCGCTAAAGACCCTGAAGCGCCTGCCTCACATTCTGTCGATTGGCGTGAAGATGCTCCAGCTTTATCTAATGAAGCCGATTGACACGGCTCATCTAGAAGGCACGGTTCGCTAGAGTCTTGAGCCTCTGAACTTCTGGACTGATGATTTTGCGCTTTGCTTTAGCTTAGAGCTAGCCTATGAGTTAGCTTAGAGTTTCAGGCTGTGTCGCATTGCACGGCCCCCTAGAAAGCGGTTCTGCAATAGCAGGGCCGCTTTTTGGCGAATGTCCGAGATTTAATATCCGAGAGCCAATGTCCGAGATCTGGGGAATTGAAGACTGGCTATCGGGTCTATCCAAAATTCAAAACAGAGATTCTTCCAGAAGCCCCCGTTGCGCTGGATGTGACCTGGACTGCGACCTGTACAATATCTGAGAGACCTTTGAGTAGCGAACTTTTTGGGGCGGCGATCGCACTATGTTAATCAAGTCCACCACGCGGCACATTCGGATTTTCTCAGCAGAGGTTCAGGGCAACGAGCTAGTTCCCAGCGCTGACAAGCTGACGCTGGACGTTGACCCAGACAATGAGCTGAACTGGAACGACGAAGCCCTGCAAGCGGTTTATAAGAAATTTGAAGAACTGACCGCGCAGTATAACGGGGCAGATCTAACGGATTACAACGTGCGGCGGATTGGTTCAGACCTGGAGCATTTCGTGCGATCGCTCCTCTACGACGGCAAAGTCTCCTATAACCTGCAAAGCCGCGTGCGGAACTATAGCCTTGGGCTGCCCAGAGTTTCTGCCGATATCAACGTCTAGGCAAGGTCTAGGCACTGTCTGGGAATTTCTGATAGTTCCCACTCAATTTGGCGGGTTCAGCTTGAGTTCTGCTGGCAATTGGTTAGTAGTAATCGCCCTGAAATTGCAGCGGCATTCGTGGTAAGGCATCAGGACGGGCGTTATGCGGCGAAATGATGTGTTCGGCTGGGGTCTACGTTATCCTAGTAAAGCCGAATCCTGTTTTTCACTGGCTGCTGGTCGCACACTCCGCGAATGCTCTACTGCTCTAACTATTCCTGTCAGGCTCCCAATTCAGAGCGCAGCAAGTTTTGCCAGAAGTGTAGAACGCCGCTGACTAAGCGATACCTCTGGGCCATTGGCCCGGGGGCAGAGTCCTGTCGAACAGATGAGCTAGTGGCCAATCGCTACCTGGTCAAGGGCGGGCGAGTGCTGCTAGATACCAAGCCGGGGCTGCTGCCAGGAATTTCCACGGAGCAGATTCCCGATGACCTGCTGCCCTACCTGCGGCTGTCGCCCTACGCGCTGCATGTGCCCCAGGTGTATGACTGGGTGCGGCTGGAATCGGCAGGTGGCCCCGAAAAGCTGGCCTTGCTAGAGCGATCGCCCCTTTACCTGCCCAACACGCCGTCCGATGCAGACCCTCCTGCCAGCGACCCCCAGCTTTTCCCCTCGCTCACAGACCTCTGGCCCCGATCCTCTGCGCTGCGCCAGCTCAACTGGCTCTGGCAAATCGCGCACCTGTGGCAACCCTTCGCCACCGAACAAGTCGTCTCCTCTTTGCTGATGCCGGATCTGCTGCGCGTGGAGGGGCCACTGGTGCGCCTGATGGAGCTTCAACTGGACGCATCGGGCATTGAACCGACGCTGGCAGACCTGGGCAGCCTGTGGCAGCAGTGGTTGCCCTCTGCCCATGCAAAAGTGTCGCCCCATCTCGATGCGCTCTGCCAGGACATGATCCGGGGGCAACTTCATGCTTCAGAACAGGTGATTGAACGGCTAGACGAAGCGCTGTGGACGGTGGCGCAAGCGTCGTCCCGCCAGGTGTCGCTTGCCACCCGCACCGACCAAGGCCCCAGCCGCCAGCGCAATGAAGATGCGTGCTATCCCCCTAGCGGCACGGCCCAGACGCTTGCTTTGACCCCGACGGTCACCCCGCTGCTGATTGTGTGCGACGGCATTGGCGGGCATCAGGGGGGAGATGTCGCCTCCAATCTGGCGATCGCCGCTGTGCAGCAACACCTCCAGTCCAGCGACCTCAGCCGCCTCAGTCCCTTGGCTTTGATGCAGGAGCTAGAAGCCGCCGCCTGCGCTGCCAATGACCTGATTAGCCAGCGCAACGACGAAGAGCATCGCCAGGATCGACAGCGCATGGGCACTACGCTGGTCATGGCGCTGGTGCGCGAGCACGAGCTATACCTGGCCCATGTGGGGGACAGTCGCGCCTACTGGATTACCCCGTGGAACTGTCACCAGATTACGCAGGATGACGACGTGGCCTCGCGCGAAGTTCGCATGGGCTATAGCTTCTATCGAGAGGCGCTGCAACATGCCAGTTCTGGCTCTCTGGTGCAGGCGCTAGGCATGGGCAGTTCGTCTTTGCTCCATGCCAACGTGCAGCGGTTTGTGCTGGATGACGACAGTCTGTTTTTGCTGTGTTCTGACGGACTGAGCGACAATGATCGGGTGGAACAGTATTGGGATTTGGAACTGCTCCCGGTGCTAGGCGGACGTGCCAATTTGGAAATCGTCACCCAGCGACTCGTAGATCTGGCGAATTCCCAAAATGGTCATGACAATGTAACCGTTGGCATTGTTCATGTCCAGCTTCCCAGCCTGTCGCCCACTAAGCTTGCACCGACGCAACTTCCTGGCGTAGAAGTCGCCCCAGCCCCGACGGCGATCGCCTCCACTGCTGTCGTTTCTCCCGTCGGCTCTCCCTCCGCCCAAGCAGCGCAAGCCTCCAAACCACTCCCCAATCTCTCACCGCAGCCCAGCGAGCCCGCTTTGCCCAAAACGCAGGTCGTGTCGCCCGTTGCTGCCAAGCCAAGACCCCTGCCGCTGTTGCTGACCCTCCTGGCGCTGCTGGGGGCGGGGGCGCTGGGCTACTGGCTCATGCGCGATCGCCTGACCAGTTTGACGGGGTTTCCCCCTGCGCCCACCCTATCCCCCCCTGCCGAAGAAGACCCGGCGATCGCCCTTCAGCCCGGCGCGTTTCTGCTGATCGGACGAGCAGCCGAGGGCGCACCCGGTGACATATCCGGGCTAGTGCTGCTGCCTTCCCCCCCCACAGTCGAGGGCAGCCCCACGGCATCCCCCTCCCCTGCATCCCCTGCAACGGCAGGTCTGGCGATCGCCCCTGGTAGCGTGTTGATGGTGCTAGAGCGCCGGCCTCCCGATGCTCCTGCCTGGATCAAACTCAAGGTCTGTTCGACGGAGCAAGCCGTAGCCCCTACACCAGCGGCTTCGCCGACTTCCAGCCCCGCCGCCCCGCCCATCGCGCCCGACAATGGCTCCGCTTCGAGCGCCAACCCGACGCTCCCGGCATCGCCCATTGGATCGCCCATTCGCGAGTTGCCAGCCCCACCCGCAGCGGATACGTTCAATACTCCACTGCCTGAACGAAGCGCGATCGCCCCTCCCGGAGAAGAAGGCTGGGTGGCGCTGAGCGATCTCCGTCCGCTGATGATGCCCAACCCCACGCCGACCGATGCCCAGCGCGGCGTTTGCGTCTCTTCGTCTCCAACCCCCGATTTGCCTGCTCCACCCCCTAGTCCGCCGCCTGTTGTGCCGCCTGCTGAACCTACCACGCCCCCCAGCGATCCACCCGCCTCGCCTCCTGTCGGTTAACCTCCAAAGATCTGGTCTTCTGGGGACAAAGAGGAAAAACCCGGTGAATTACTCGATACACTGGATAAGCGTCAGCAGTGTCACGATCGGCCTTACGCGATTGACTTTGTAGGATGGCATTGCCTGGATGGGCGATCGCACGATTTAGGGCGCAGAAGCCTGGAAAAGGTTTGGGAATACTATATTCAGTGTGTTTGTTTGATTCTTGTTTGATTCAGTGTGTTTGTTTGAAGGTTGGGCTTGGATTCAAACTTCAACCCGTTGACCGCCCGTTTAGAGCTTTGCCTTCTGCAACACAACGTTGGGTGCATTTCGGTTTCAGTCATGGATTTTGTTGAATTAGCCATTTAAACTTTCGGTTTCATGCTTTCGTCTGATCACCCCTGCCTGCGGCTTGCGATTCGCCGCCTTACTGCTGCTGACGCAGACCACTATGCGATTTGGGTGCTACAAGCTCCATCGCAGGCAGGTTACGTGCATCACGACCGAGCCTGGCCAGCGGAGCTAACCGAGATCTGGCAAGCCTGGCAGTCCATGTTTTGTCTGCGAGATTTGCCCGCCGTTCCCCGGATTCCGGCGGTGGTGTTGCCGCCGCCCCAGCCCGACGACCCGACACCAGGCTACGCGGGTCGCCTGATGCAGCATTTGGGCGTGAGTCTCTGGCAGTGGTTGTTTGACGGTTCCATCCAAAATAGCCTGGCCCAGAGCCAGGGCATTGCTCAGGGACAGGGGCGATCGCTGCGGCTGCGGCTGGAGATTCGTGACCCTGAGCTAATGGCGCTGCCCTGGGAAATCATGCAGCCCCAGCCCGGACGACAGGCGATCGCCCTCAGCCAGCAGCTTTTGTTTAGCCGCACCACCAACGAAGTCGATCCGCTGCCGGCCTTGCGCGAGGAAAACTCGCTGCGGATCTTGCTAGTGCAGGGACAGGACGCTGAACCCGACCGCAGCCTTTCCACCAGCGACTTTCGCCTCCAGTTACAGCAAGAGGCCGACGCGCTGACGGCGCTGCTTCAGGATGTCACTCAGGGAGAAGCGTTTCATCGCTTTGTGCCGCCTGTGCCCTGCGAAGTGACAACGCTGGTGCAGCCGACTGCCGCCGAACTCACGTCTCACCTAGAAACCAAGCAGTACAACGTGCTGTTTTACTCTGGCCACGGGATGCCTGGCCCAGATGGCGGAATGCTCTTCTTGCGTCCCGATGCAACGATGAACGGGACGGAGCTGGCGCAAGTGCTAACCCGCTGCCGCATCAAGCTGGCCGTGTTCAACGCCTGCTGGGGCGCACAGCCCGAAATGCAGGGCGATCGCCCCATTCCCCGCAGCAGCCTGGCCGAAGTGCTGATTCATCACGGCGTACCTGCGGTGCTGGGGATGCGCGATCGCATTGCCGAACACGAAGCCCACAGCTTTATCCAGCGATTTGCCCGGGCCCTGGCCGAGCGATCGCCCATCGACGAGGCCGTGGCGATCGCCCGCCAGCATTTGCTCACGCTCTATCGCTTCAACCAGATCGCCTGGACCCTGCCCGTCCTTTACATGCATCCCGAATTTGACGGCGAATTGGTCAAACCGCTGACAGAAGGGGTTACGGAAATTCCCGAAAATCCCTCTAGCTGGGGCGAGGTGCCGTTTCCCTCTGCCTGCCTCCGCGCTGTCGAGCCACCCCACCAAACCTGGCCAATCTACGGCGGCATGGTGCGGGTTGGCTTTTTGGAAGGCAATGACCTGGTGATTAAATCTCCCGGCGTTTCTCGTCGCCACGCTGAGATTTTCTATCGCGGGTCGGTCGGGGCGGCTAGCGCAGAGCCGATTTACGTCCTGCGCGACTTTTCTCGCTTTGGCACGTTTCTGCTGGAACCACAGGGCCAGTGGCGAAAAGTGCATCAGGAAGAGGTCGCCCTCAAGCCCCACAGTCGCCTCCGATTTGGCACATTTCAGCTAGAGTTTGTGCCCAATGACCTCACCCCGCCTCTGTGACGCTTGGCTCCTGGCTGCGCTTTGGCCAGAGCAGGTACGGCTTTCTGGGTTTATTGTGTTTATATTTGTCTGGATAATACTCTTTCAAAATTTCCACTTTAGCCCGCTGCCAAAATTTTCAAATTCCTTATCAGCCAATTACGGAACTGACCCATCCGAGTCTGTAGCTAGTCCTATCGAACCCATTCGATACCCACTTAATACAAGTCACCATAGACAACACTTGTCCGGCGCATTCAGGAGCAAGAACCATGGCAAGCGATTCAACCCGTCCCTGCTTTTCTGCCTTTCGATCTCAGGCTGAGCTAGAACTCCTCCAGGTCGTATTAGATGATGCGGATGCATCCTACCCCTGGAATCCGGCAGACCCTGCCGCATCTAGCTATTTTGAACAGCTTGAGCAGGAAGTGGCAGCGGGTTGGCCGACTGACATGCTCGATTCCTATGCCCAGTCCCTTTCCATGCAATTTGACCAACTGTGGGCCACGGTGGATGCGGCTCAAAATGCGGCTCAACCTGTGCTGACGACCGCCTCTTTCAGCGGACTGTTTCAGCGGTTTGCCGACCGGATGCCGCAAGGACTGCTGGAACGGCTGGTGCAGCAGGCGCAGATGGCGATCGCCTCTTCCAACTCTCTGGCCGATCAACTGGTTGCCAGCGTCCGCGACGTGCTGCCCGAGTGGGGCGATGATGATCTGTACGTGCTGGCGCGTCCTTTTGCCTATGCCATGCGCGACAAGGGCGAAAACGACCTGCTAGAGGGAGCGCTGCGCTCGGTGCGCTCCGAAGCCTGGGAAGACCTCTCCAGCATTGAGCAAGCCCGCCTCAGTCTGGCGATCGCCCGCCATATTATCGACCAATCCAAGGTTTGACCCATTCAAGGCTTGAGCCATCTAAGGCGCGATTCATCCAGTGCGGCGGGTAGGACGGAGTAGCAGAGCGACAGGGTAGCCCGCTCCAGCGCCCCAATACGCCAACCCCTCCTACCCCCGCCGCCTCAGTTGCGTAGCAAAGTTCTCACGGCGCGTGGGCGAGAGTTTGCGGGCTTTAAGAATGGCTGCCATCAGAAACGCATAGGACACGCTGCCGACGATGGCCAGCGCCGACAGGTTCAAAATGCCGCAGACGTTCCATAGCGCGTGCAGCACAGAGGCCGTCAGATAGCCCGTTCCCAGAGTCCGCCAGCGGTGGTCCGGCTTCAACATGCTGAGGCCGATGAAATAGCCCAAATAACCGCTATAGGCGATGTGTCCGGCGATTGACCCCAGCACGCGGGCAATCAAAATTTGCAGCCCCGACACTTCTCCCAGCCCGATGCCTCCCTGCATGTTCACGTTCTGAATCACGCTGGGCACGTATTGTCCGAGCGTTTCCAGCAGCGTGAAGCCAACGGCCGAAGCAGTGCCCAGCAAGATACCATCCAGCGGTTCCCAGACCCCCAACCGCTCTCGCCAGGGCGATCGCAGCGCCAGACCCACCGCGCAGGCCACCAGCACCGGAATCGCCTTCAGCAGTTCCTCCATCAGCCCTGCCCCGATGAACATCTGCCCCAGCAAAACCAGCAAATTGCCAGAAAACCGGGCGGGAATGTCTCCGGGCAACAGGTCTTGGAACACATAGATAAACAGGTTCAGCACCGGGCTGAGCAGCAGCACCACCATCATCAGCGCCGCCCCCAACAGCCACCATAAGGGTTTGGGCTTGCCGCAAAGCTGGTAGACCACGTAATAGGCGGCGATCGCCAGATAGGTCGCCAGTGTGACATTAAACACGGGCGGATTGCCTACTGCAATAAACAGCAGCACCACAAAGCTGACGGTGATGATTCCTGGCACCAAGTAAGCCCGCTGGAGCAGATCGGTTCCCGTGGACAGAATGGGAAACAACTGACTGACGGTGATGCCTTCATCAGCAAACCCTGCATCTTCCGGCGGGTCTGGCACATCGGCCTCTGCCTGCAAGTCGCTCGACACGGTGGGAATCAGGCGGGCATCGGGGATCGAAGCATCATCTGCCGACTGAACCGGGCGCAGCTCAAACACAAACTGCGGCCCGCGCTGGCCTAAGGAGAGGCGATCGCCCGCCCGCAACCGCTCTGCCTGATGCAGGAGTCGCCCATTCAGGTAAGTCCCGTTCGTGCTTTCCAGGTCGCGGAGTTGCCAGCCTACTCGGTCAGGCGTGGCTTCGATACAGGCATGAAACCGGGAAACCCCGCTGTAGGCCGCCGAATCCACCACAATTTGGCAGTCTGGATCGCGCCCCAGCCGCACCTCTCGCGTCAGCGGCAGGGGGTATGCCACATCTGCCTGAGCTGCGTCCGTCGGGGCACATAGCCGCAGATAGGCGACCTGGGGCACAAAGTCCGTCACTGGTTTGCTCGGGCATCGCGGACGGCCGCCAAAAACAGCAGCACCGTTAGAGGAATGCTAAGCGCCAGAATAATGCCCGTGGGCGCTGTCCCCAGTTGGGGGGTTTTGGAGGTCAGCTCGAAGATGGAACCAATGGCGGCGATCGCCGCAATACAGGAGCCTGCAAGAAACAGGCCGCTTTTGGGAGTCATCATAGGGCGGAGGGATGGGCGGACGGTAGCAGCAGTCAATCGAGACGGGACTCAGGCAACGGGCTTCACAGCCTGCACCGAAAAGCCATTCTTGCTTAGCTCTTGGTTCAGCGCCAGGGCGTTGTCCACACGGTCTACAAACATCACGCCGTTCAGGTGATCCATTTCATGCAAAATGACCCGCGCCAGCAGATCATTTGCCACCAGCTTTTGCGGGCGGCCCATCTCGTCTTTGTAGGACACCTCAACCTCTTCTGGGCGAGTCACGTCCAGAAATACGCCCGGAATGCTCAGACAGCCCTCCTGAATCACGCAGGTTTTGCTGCTCTGGCGCGTGATGCTGGGGTTGATCAGCACCAGCGGCGGGGTCTTGGGTTCATCCAGATGAATGTCAATCACGATGAGCTGCTTGTGAACCCCGACCTGGGGAGCCGCCAGCCCAATGCCGTCTTCGCTATACATGGTTTGCAGCATTTGCCGCGCCAGTTGGCGCACCTCGTCGTCCACTTTGGTAATGCGCTTGGCAGGCTGCCTCAGCACGCGATCGCCCAGGTAGTGTAGCTCCAGCGGCGGCTTCGACAGCTTTTTCTTTTCGACAAAAATAGACGAGGTGGTTTGAGAAGGCATGGCAGAGAATGACGAGGCAGCATCGACATAAGTTTATCTTTCTCTATATTAGACCCCCCGTGCGAGTCGTTGAACGGCGCGGATAACGAGCATTGTTTCATGAGCATTGTTTCATGAGCATTGTTTACAGATGCAAGCTGAATCGGCCAATCAAACCACCGCGCATCCGCATAGTCCGGCATAATCCGGCAGGATTCAGCATGATTCGGCAAAATCTGGTAAAGCCATTTGCAATCCCTGTTCGCAATCCCTATTTGTCATCACGACATTCGTTGTTCCCACGCTCGTCTATCCGACTGGGTGAACCTCCCTGGGGGATTTTCCCCAAACGCATTGTTTTGTATCTAAGAACACAGTATTATTTTCCTCAGTGAAACTAGTTGGCTAGCACCTGTGGGGCGATCGCCTCTTCCCTAAGGGTTATTTGCCAACGGGTTAGTTTTTGCTTTGGTTGGGTTCTTTGCCCACCGCGCGGGCAACCTGCGCCAGTCCAGACGCAATGCTGCCCCTTCACCCACGCTGCATCTTGGTTTCGTGATCCGTTTTTGATTTCCGAAGGACTGCTGTTTCATGAACATTAAATGGACTGCGCCCAGCGCTGAATCCCTCGCATCGCTCCAACCCCGCATCTGGCAAGACTGCGATCGCACCACCCAAAAGATGCTGTGGCATGTCTATGACCCGATTTCTGGCGAAGCAAGTTCCCTAGAGTCTCAAGCTGACGTTGAAGAATGGCTGGCCCATCGCGCCTACTCATAGCGGAATGCAGAGGTCAGGTTTTGGGACGTAGCGCGTCTTGCGTGAGTGTTTCGCGTGAGCGTCTGGCATGAGCGTCTGGCATGTAGTCCTATCCTCTGATCTCTGCTGCCCTCGCCGCTAGATGCCCGCTATCCGGTTGTTATAAAGGCTCATGGCTTTTTCGGTGCTTTGCTGAAGGCTGAGGGCGATCGCCGCTTCGCACAACCGCAGCACTTCGGTCAAAATTTCTGTTTCCGCCTTGGAAAACTGCCCTAACACATGAGAAACCGTGTCTTTGTCTTCCGGGGCGACGGTTTTGGGCTTGCCGATACCGATGCGGAGGCGCGGAAAATTTTGCGTACCCAGGTGCGAAATGATGGACTTCATGCCGTTGTGTCCGCCTGGGGAACCCGATAGCCGCAACCGCAGCCGACCCAGCGGCAAATCCATATCGTCGTAAACCACCAGCACGGACTCCGGCGAGAGCTTGTACCAATCCACCACCGCACGAATCGACTGACCCGATAGGTTCATGTAGGTCTGGGGCTTGAGCAGTCGAATTTTGTCACGGTGCGGGCCAGTGCCTTCCCCAAAAATGCCCTGAAATTTTTTGTGGTCTGCCAGGTTGATCTGCCAGGAGCGGGCTAGCTCGTCCACTAGCATAAATCCGACATTGTGCCGGGTGCGGTCATACTTAGCGCCCGGATTGCCCAGACCCACAATGAGCTGAGGCGTAGGGGCGATCGCCACATCACGAGACTCGCCCATCGTCTAGCTGGGTTGGGAAGGGCTGGCGGCATCTTCTTCGACGGGCGCGATCACTTCAGCATCCGTCGGCTCAGCCTTCTCAGTTGCCGAGAGAACCTTTTGCGCGGGCGGCTCTAGCTTGGCTTCCATCGGTTGGCTGATGGTTTTCTCGATTTGCTCTGCTTCCTTCTTAAACTCTTCCTGAAACTCGCGAGACGCATCCTGGAAGCCCTTGATCGCCTTGCCCAAGCTGCGCCCAATCTCTGGCAGTTTTTTCGGGCCAAAGATCAGCAGCGCCAGAATCATAATCACCGCCATTTCTGGCAGACCAATCCCAAAGATGTTCACAGCCGTTTCTCCTGTCGGTCAGCGCTGGATGCCTTAGATAGCCTGTAGACAGCCTGTAGATAGCCACGTTGCGCCTTTGCTTGGCAGCAATCAGACGGCTTCAAACATTTGACTTTCGTCTGACTTTAGAGACTGCCGCAGTATCCACAGATCCTACAAATACTTCCTACAGATACTAAGGATATATGTTCACGCCTTTTAAGAATAGCGCTTCCAGAAAGTGCTGCCTTCTTCCCACAGGCATTCTGGAATGATTAGGCGCGAACCACAATTCACCGACTCTTTGCAAAACCCGTAAATTTTTTAAGGAAATGATTTTCAGGAAGCCTTATATAAAGGAACTACAAAGCTCTGGTTAAGTTTATGGCGGTTTTGGGGGTCGCTGATAGAATCGAGGGGTCTTTTTATGGTTTGCCTTGCTCGGTTCTTTAGCTGGCGTAACGTTTCAAGCTGGTGCAATGTCAAACCGATCAGACAATCTACTGGCGCACTACTGGCGTACTTTTATCTTCAGAATTCTTAAGCTTTCAACTTGTAGGCGCATCAGTCCCCGTTCAAGCTCCGTTAAATTAAGCCATTTCCCTTTGCCGTTTTTATTGTCTTTTGGGTTATGCCTTCGCCCATTCGGTTTTCTCGAACCCATCGCTATTCTCGTAGCCGAGTGCGCTTGCTCCTGCGCCCTAGAGTCTGGCTGTCGGCAGTGGTGCCTGTGCTGGCGTTGGCGTTGGCCTGGGCCTATTGGCAGCGTCCTGCTTTGCTGTCCAATTGGTTAGGCGATCGCCCCCTAGAATTCGGTGCCGACTCGTCTGGAGATCGTGCCCTGCCGCCGGGTCTCTTTGAGTCAAACCCAACGGGGCAAGGTCGATCCCTGGGCGATCGCGCTCAAATCGACATTGACAACCTGCCCGTGCTGGGAGCGCGTCGATTTCCAACGGGAACACCTCTGGCGCTAGAGGAGCCGCTCGTTTCTTCTAGCGACCTGCCCGATGCGCTCAAGTCGCCGAGCCAAGCAGGTTCCTCCTCTAGTCTGCCTGCATCGTCGGCGATCGCCCTCACAAACCTCCTGTTGCTGAACCCTGCCCCCACAGCCAGCCGCTCGTCCAGGGGTTCAGCCAAGCCAGACCCAATCCTGAACACAATCACCGTTTCGCCAACGACCAGTCCTATTACAACCAGTTCTATATTGCCTAGTCCGGCGATCGCCCCTGCTGGCACAGTGAGTACTGTGGGTACAGTGAGCAGCCCTATTCCCGGCTCTACGCCATCTCAACCAGTTCTCCCCGTTAGCCCACTGGAATCAGCGCTCCAGCGTCAGGCAGGCTCCAGCAGCCCACCTTCTACGGTCGAGCCGTCTCCAGCAGGTTCATCTGGCACTTCCCCCAGAATTCCTGGCACCGTTCCCAGCGGTTCCGTCCTGCAACCTATTCCTGGAGAACCCGCCCAACCTCTGAGCCAACCCTCCCTCACCCCAGCCTTTTCTACGCCCACGCTACCGGGCCCCTATCTGCCCCGCACCTCGCCACCACCGGGCAGCACGGGCTACCTGCCGCCATTAGGGGTTCAGCCCCTGCCGACGAGCACACTGGGTCAGCCGATCGGTGCGCCTGCGCCCCTTCCCTCCGGTTTGCCCGTGCCTGATTCCTCCATTTCAGGCTCAGGGATTTCAGGGGCGGGCGCAGCAGGCTTCCCAGGCGGCAACTCCTCAGTGCTGCCGCAACCCCAGTTTGACGGGCGCAACTTCTACACGGCTCCCACGCAGCCTGCTCAGCCCCCTACAGTTGAAGCGGCTCCGTTTTCGGCTCCGTCCCGGCCTCGCAACGGCGAGTTCAACACGTTCTCGAATCCGTAAGCGCCCGTTCTGGCAGCGATTTGCAGGTCTTCCAAACCATCGGCGCTGTTTAATATATCCATCAAACTGAGCGGAAATGGTGTGTAGCAAACGGGCAGCTACACACCATTTCGTTGCATCAGTTTCGTTGCATCAGTTTCGTTGCATCAGTTTCGTTGCATTAGTGTTGCATTAGTTTCGTTGCATTAGTTTCGTTGCATCAGTCAGCCGTCCCGAACAAAGCATTCATGAAAACGCATTCATGAAAACACGCTCATGGACGCTGTTAGAAATGGCGGATGATGGCATCGGCAAACTCAGAACATTTCAGCGGCTCTACGGGTGGCTCCATCAGTCGGGCCAGGTCGTAGGTGACTTCGCCGGCCGAGATCGCGCCGCCGATGCCTTTCTTAATCAGGTCCGCCGCTTCCTGCCAGCCCATATATTCCAGCATCATCACCCCAGAGAGGATGACGGAGCCGGGGTTAATGCGGTCTAGTCCTGCGTGCTTGGGCGCGGTGCCGTGGGTCGCCTCGAAGATGGCAGCAGAGTCGCCAATGTTCGCGCCGGGGCCCATACCCAGCCCGCCGACGACAGCCGCTGCCGCGTCAGAGAGATAGTCGCCGTTCAGGTTCATCGTCGCCAGGATGGAATATTCATCGGGGCGCGTCTGGATTTGCTGAAAGATGCTGTCGGCGATGCGGTCGTTGACCATGATCTTGTCTTTCCACTGGCCGCTGCCGTGGGTGTCCCAAATAGCATCGAGGACGGATTGTACCTCGTCGCAGATTTGCGCCTTTTTCTCCGCCGTCAGCGCGTCATAGCCCGGATCGATCATGCGGGCATTGTCTTCGATGCTGAGGTCGGGATTTTTCTCCTTGTTGCCCAAAATCCAGGATTCCCGTTCTGTGATGCACTCAGCGCGAAACTCGCTGGTGGCCAGTTCGTAGCCCCAATCGCGGAATGCGCCTTCGGTGTATTTCATGATGTTGCCCTTGTGAACCAGCGTCACCATCTGCTTATTTTTGGGCAGGCGCAGGGCGTGGCGGATGGCGCGGCGCACGAGGCGCTGGGAACCCGTTTTGCTGATGGGCTTGATGCCAATGCCCGAATCCAGGGGGATGCGTTTTTTGCCGTGTTCGGGGGTGGCGGGAATCAGGTCTTCATTGAGGATCTTGATGAGGCGATCGCCCACTTCGCTGCCCTGCTTCCATTCAATGCCCAGGTAGATATCTTCGGTGTTTTCCCGATAGATAATTACATCCAGCTTTTCAGGCGTTTTGTGGGGTGAGGGCGTGCCTGCATAGTATTTACACGGGCGAATGCAGGCGTACAGGTCAAAAATTTGCCGCAGGGCGACGTTTAGCGAACGAATGCCGCCGCCGACGGGCGTAGTCAACGGCCCCTTGATCGCCACGCCATATTCTCGAATTGCCGCCAGCGTATCTTCTGGCAGGTATTGATAGGTGCCGTAGAGTTCGCAAGCTTCATCGCCTGCATACACCTTGAACCAGACAATCTGGCGCTGCCCGCCGTAGGCTTTTGCCACGGCCGCATCAAACACCTTCTGAGCCGCGGGCCAAATGTCTACGCCTGTGCCGTCGCCTCGAATAAAGGGAATGATAGGGTTGTCAGGAACCTGTGGCTCACCGTTTTCAAACGTGATGCGTGAACCCTCGGTCGGGGGAATAATCTTTTCATACATAGAGCGTTGCCGACTCCTAAGTGATAAATCAACGATTCTTGGCTAGTTTAGTGGCGGAGAGAAGAGCCAGAATGCTCAAGAGTGAGCAGCTTTCGGATCAGTTTCTCCAAAGTTTCTCGACAAGAGTGCTTCCTTGAGGCAACGTGCCAGTTTTTTTTAGCCAGGGGCATGATATCTCAAACTTGCAATTGCTCAATTTCTCAAAGATGAATCGGAGGAACTGTTCATCTAAGACAATCAACGGTGGGGCAACCGCAAAAAAGGCGAAAAAATCCTTAAGATGAAGGTGTCTTTGGGTGATGTCACTGTTTTGTCAGATTTATCTGATAATTTTGCTGAATGTCCCCTGATTTGAAAAATGATTTGGAAAACTTAGGAAGCTTGACCGTCCCAAAAACTCCTCCTTAAAAGTTTATTCCGTTGAACGGGATTGCTTAAGAAGAATTAGCAGGTTAGTTCGGGAGCTAAGGGGGTGCGATCGCACCCTGTCTCAATTCAAGTCTCAGCCGCTATGATGGCTCGATGGAAGATCTCGATATATGCAAAAGGAACCTGTGATGCTGTTGGCAGGGTTGGAGATGGGTAACTGATATGAAACGCATTTTGATCGTAGATGACGACACCACCTTGCGGACAGCACTCACCCGATACTTGCAAAATCAGGGCTACTTGGTGCAAGAAGCCCAGTCTGGGCTGGAAGGGTTGACCTTGTTTGAGCAGCATCCGCCCGATCTGGTGGTTTCGGATGTGCTGATGCCAGAGATGGACGGGCTGGAGTTTTGTCGCCGCCTGCGGGCCAGCCGCACGGGGCAACTCGTGCCTTTTATCTTTCTCTCTAGCCGCAAGGAAGTGGACGACCGGGTGCAGGGCCACCAGATGGGCGCAGACGACTATCTGGCAAAACCCTTCGAGCCGAAGGAGCTGGTCGCCAAGATTGAGGCCCAACTGGAGCGATCGCGCCGGGTTCACTCCGAAATTGTGCGGCTGATGCAGCAGTCGGTCGGTGTTGGCACTGCGGGGGGCGATCGCCCTGCTACGCAGACCCCGCTTCCCCTTACGCCAGCGGAGGAAAAGGTGTTTGCTGAAGTGATCCAGGGCTATACCAACAAGCAAATTGGCGAGCGTCTCTTCGTCAGCCCGCGCACGGTGCAGACCCATCTCAGCAATATTCTCAGCAAGCTGGAGCTAGAAAACCGCTCGCAGCTAATCCGCTATGCCTATGAGCGGGGATATCGGCCGCCGGAATCGACGGAAGAGTGATGACGGAAAAGCGACAGAGGATTAGAACAGAGGATTAGAACAGAGGATTAGAAGCGGGTTTTTAGAACGCTCGTGCAAATTCCACTCTTTCCTGCGCTCCTCTTCGTGCAAATTCTACTCTCTCCTGCGCTCCTCTTAAAGACTTAAAGACTCGATACTGCAACCCGCTTCCCTCAAAGCCGCCGGATGAGTTGACGGGCGATCGCCCATTGCAGCATTCGTCTTGGGGCGCTGGCTTTGCGGAGGATCTTGGGTCGGAGGAAACGCCCCAGCAGAAGCCGCCCGATCCCTTTGAGGCGGGCGTTGAGGCGAATCCAGAGATAGCGCGATCGCCACTGGTGTCCGGTTCCGGCGTAGAGGGGGCGAAAGGCCACGGGCCCAGCCAGCACATCGGCGCGATGGATGCCGCTAATACCATGCTGGCGATGCTCCGGGTTGGGGATGCCGCCGTGTTCGCCGTAGTTGCGAAAGCTGATGTAGTTTTTGAAGCCGTGCGATCGCAGGTATTTATCCACCTCGGAGTCGAAATTGAAATAGCCCGTGCCGTGATGCTCATGCACCCAGTCAGCCAGTCCACAAAGGCAGCGGGCGGCAGCAGGCGTGACGACGTAGGCCACCAGCGAGGTCGAAAATCCTTCCGCAAAGCCATCAGGACTGAGGCTATAGATCTGTGCCGCGCAGGTGTAGAGCCAGCAGAGTCCGGTTGAAGGCTGAGACAGATCCATCGGCAGCGGCAGAGACGACATCCCAACCACGGGCACAAAATCCGCTTCGACAATCAGGGTCGGCCGGGGTTCTGCCGCCGCCTGCACCCATGCCCGACGGTGGTTCATCATGCAGCAATAGATGGCGGCATAGGAAGAGTCGGGCGATCGCTCATTGCGAAATAGCTTGACCTGCCAGCCTTCATTTGCCAGCGCTTGCTCTAGCGGCTCAGTCTCTTCCCGATACGCAATAATAAAAGCTTGCTGAATCTCATCTTTGAGCAAGAGCGGCTGAGTCACTGGGCTGACAACATCACGAGTCATGGCACGAGTCATAGTCAGAATTACGCTCTCAGTTCTGGATGGCAAACCTTTAGACGCAATTCATGAGAAAAGGAGCGGGGTTAGACTTGCCCTAAAAAACCAACGCTGCAAAAACGACCCCTCATGGGAGGATGGTCAGCGGGTCGTTTGCATGGCCTGATCATGAAGCATTTCCTGGATCTGTTACCTGGATTTTATGAGCAAATTTGTCTCCAGTCTCCAATCTCTGGTCGGCGCTGAGCAACTCTCGGTTTGGGAAAGGGTCGCGCCAGCACTGAAGGCGCAACTGTCTCAGGCGATCGCCCCTGGTGGCATACCCGAATGCATTGTGGAGCCAGATTCGCCCGCCCAACTTGCCGCTGTGGTGAAAGAATTGCACGCGCAAAAAGGGCGATCGCTCCCCTTTGGCACAGGCACCAAGCTGCACTGGGGCGGCGTATCAGACAGCATACAGGTCGGCATCAGCACGGCCCGGATGAACCAGCTCATCGACCATGCAGCCGGGGATCTCACGGTCACCGCGCAGGCCGGAATGCGGCTGGCCGACTTGCAAGCACACCTGGCTCGACAAAACCAGTTTTTGCCGCTCAACCCGTCCTACGGCGACGCAGCCACCCTCGGCGGCATCATTGCCACTGCCGATAGCGGCTCCCTGCGCCATCGCTACGGCGGCGTGCGAGATTTGCTAATCGGCGTGACCTTGGTGCGGGCGGATGGCGAAATCGCCAGGGCCGGCGGGCGCGTGGTGAAAAACGTGGCAGGCTATGACCTGATGAAGCTATTCACCGGGTCCTGGGGCACGCTGGGCATCCTTACAGAAGTCACCTTTCGCGTCTATCCCTTGCCCGAAGCCTCGAAAACGCTGGTGCTGGCAGGAGAACGAGAGGCGATCGCCCGCGTCACCCAGGCACTCCTCTCCTCAGCGCTTGCCCCAGTTGCAGTGGAACTGGTTGCCCCAGCCGCCATGCAGCACCTCGGTCATGCAGGGCTGGGGCTAGTGGTGCAGTTTCAGGGTCTTGCCGTTTCGCTAGATGCCCAGGCAGCCCAGTTCCGCCAGTTTGCCCAGTCCGCCGCTCTCGTCGAGTCCACCTACACCGACGCTGCTGAAGCATCCTTGTGGCAAACATTGCAAGCCCTGTGGGAGACTACTCCTTCCCTCACCTGCAAAATCGGAGTCTTGCCCAATCAGGCCGCCGCAACCCTGGAAAAAATTGCCGACCAGTTCCCCTCGCTGTCCTACGGCACGATTCACGCAGGCAGCGGTTTGGGGCTGCTCCGGTTCGCTGACCCGCCCAGCACGAGCCACCTGCTCGATCTGCGCCGTCTCTGCGAAGCCCAGGGTGGCTTCCTCTCCCTCCTGGCCGCCCCCGTTGACCTGAAACAGCAGATTGACGGGTGGGGCTATCCCGGCAACGCCCTTGGGCTGATGCGCGGCATTAAGCAGCAGTTTGATCCAGACAGGCTGCTGAGTCCGGGGCGGTTTGTCGGCGGTATTTGATTTCTCACAACCTTAGGACGCTCTCTTCTCCACCTCTACAGGCAGCGCATACTGCCGCTTGCCAGCCTGCTTAGCCTGATACATGGCCAGGTCTGCTTGCTTGAGCAGGGTTTCGGGGTCGTCGCCGTGGGTGGGATAGAGGCTGATGCCGATGCTCGTGGTGACAGGAATCGACTCACCTTCTAGCGCAAAGCTTTGGGATAGCGTATCGAGAATCTTTTCGGCAACGCGGGTCACGTCTTGCACATGGGGAATGGCCGGCAGCAGCACCACAAATTCGTCGCCGCCAAAGCGGGCTACGGTGTCGCTATTCCGCAGGCAGCGGGAGAGGCGCTGGGCTACGGCTTTGAGCAGCAGATTGCCCATTGCGTGGCCGTAGGTGTCGTTGATGTGCTTAAAGCCGTCCAGATCCAGGAACAGCACCGCAACAAGCTGGTCGTGTTCTTGCGCCCAGAGGAGCGATTGCAAGAGGCGATCGCACAATAGCTGGCGATTAGGCAATCCCGTCAGGCTGTCGTGGTAGGCCAGGTGTTGCAGGTGGTATTGCGCCTGTTTTAGCTCAGCGTTGGAGCGCACCAATTCCGCAGCGGTGCGGCGCAGTTCTTCTTCCATCTGCTTGCGCTGGGTGATGTCGCGAATCACGCCCACCAGGAAGGTGTTGCCCGCAGCGTCTTTGTGGAGCGATCGCTTGGTTGCCGTCAGATAATGCGCTCCATCGGCGCTGGTAAATTCTTCCTCGCTCTCGCTGTCCAACCCTGTTTCAAACACGCTCTCATCATGCTGCCGCAGGAAATTGGCCTGATGGGGCGGGAAAATGTCGTGGTCGGTTTTGTCGAGCAGTGTTTCGAGCGGATAGCCCACAAAGCGGCAGAAGGCTTCGTTTAGCACAATCCACCGTCCCTGCCGATCTTTGACAAACACCGGATCGGGAATCATATGAATGACCGAGCTGAGAAACTCTTTGGATTTTTTGAGTTCCTCTTTGAGGTAGGCAATGTAGCTCGTAATCACGCCGCTAGACCCAACCAGCGCCAGCAGCGGCGGCACTAGCGGAATCCACCACCCCTGAAGAAATGCCAGGTAGCAACTCCCTAACAGAAGGCTGCTGCTTCCCAGTAAGGAAATGGCCAGCTTTGCCGGGTGGCGAAATCGCCAGCTTACAACCGCACCCACCAGCGACCAGCCCAAAATCCAGATCCATTCCACCGGAGAGATCCAGACCTGCAAGGGCGATCGCCCATACAGCGCCGCATCCAGCAGTTGGCTGATGAAGTTGGCGTGGAGCGCTACTCCAGGAATGCGCTGCACGGTGCCGTTCATTTCCCGGCTGTAGGAGTTGAAAAAGAAATCATTCAGGCTTTCGGCAGTGGAGCCAATCAAAACGATGCGATCGCGCATCAGCGCCGGATCGACCTCGCCGTTTAGCACTTCAGTCAGCGACACTGTGCGGTAGCCAGAACTGCGCGTGTTCGCCAGAATTTGATAACCGCCATCGTCTGCCCGCACATAGCCGCCATCGTTGCGACCCAGTCGCCGCAACACCGACTGCCCCAACTTCACCTCGGCAGGATTGTCAGGCGCGGGTTGGGTGCTGATGCCCCAGTCTTGCAGGTACAAAAGCGCCAGCTTCAGAGCAAAACTGCGGCGCAGTTCGCCGTTTACACCCCAATACAAAATTACCCGCCGCACCCGGTTGTCGCTATCGGTCACGACATTGTTAAAGCCGACTTGACCCGCTTGCTTCAGCAGTTTGGGCGGCTCTACACCCGGACTCGTCGAGTCGGGGATTTTCTCAATGCCAATGAGATTTGGCGTGGTGCGAAATACCGCCTTAAGTTCGTCGCCGCCCTCGCCCACCGAAAATTCGCGGTAGATGTCCAGCCCAATGGCGCGGGGCTGGTAGGATTTAATTTTTTGGAGCAAATCCGCCATCACCCGATCGGAAATGGGCCAGTCGCGCAGGTTTTGAATGTCAATGTCATTAATACCGACGATGACGATGCGCTCATCCATAGGATCTGCTGGACGCAGGCGAAAGGCGCGATCCAGCGCTGCCAGTTCCAAAAATTGCAGCCCACCCAGCCAGCGCAGCCCCAATACGCCGCATGTCACGGCGATCGCCGTCAGCCAGATACGCCGCTCTCGCCACAGCCGATGGCTGCTCTGCTGGAGACTAGACAACGATTTTGACTTCAGACGGTTTGCTTGACGCAGCAACATTGCACTTAGATCAGCAGATGGGGCAGAATGCAGGCTGATTGAGGGGGATGCACCGTTTCAGACTTTAAAGTGCCCTGCGATCCCCTGGAAATCGCCAGAATTTTGGTAAAAAATTTGTCAGCATTCGCAGAAAAATGTGAAGGAGTAATGAAGGGCGATCGCCCCCTTGACGAATCAACAGCTATACTGCTTGCCTGCGAGACGATCTCATCACTGGTTTCCCGCGCTAATCTAAGCAATAGACTGGACGAGCCTGAAGACATTTCGGGTCAGGCAAGGGCGTGGAAACTACGGACACGGCCTGCCGCCAATCTGTGCCAATGGCGTTCGCCGGCCTCCGTATCAACCCATACGGACTTTATCTGTGCGTAGCGTAGGGCTGCCTTGCGGAATTTGCCCCCCAATCTGCCTTGCCAATGGGTTTCCCTGATCTATTTTTCAGATTTGAGCTTCTAGACTTGCCCTCCAAGCTGCGATCGCTCGTCTTGTTGGCAACGGTCTGGCAGAGCGTCAGCACAAGGGATACAGAGCGCCAGCAGAGCGTCAGCAGGGGGATGCCA
Organism: Thermoleptolyngbya sichuanensis A183; assembly: GCF_013177315.1. NCBI lineage: Bacteria > Bacillati > Cyanobacteriota > Cyanophyceae > Oculatellales > Oculatellaceae > Thermoleptolyngbya > Thermoleptolyngbya sichuanensis. The sequence goes on from NZ_CP053661.1 coordinate 1,955,379, forward strand.
GGTGGGGCGATCGCAAGGGGTGCATCCCACTTTTGTAGCCCTCACCCTAAAGTCCTATCCCAAAGCGGCAGAGGGACATCCAATCCGGCTCCCCTGCTCCCGCTTTGGGAGCAGGGGCTGGGGGATGAAGGCAAACTTGCAGAACTAGGATGCGCCCGATTGCAAGCGCTTCTGCTCCTCCCATTTACCTCCTCCCACTGCTTCCTCCCATTGCCACGTCAGATGCCATCCTGATAGTCTGTCTCGAATTGAATTTGCCTCAAATTTGCCTCAAATTTGCCCCGTCCTTATCCAGTCCCGATTCCCTCACACCCTCGTCGTTGCATTTTCCAGGTTGATTGCATGTCTCAGTCCTCTCGCCGCACGATCCATCAGTCTGTCTACCAATCTGTCTACGCCACCGCTCTAGATAATAATGGCTACCGATCTTTCGAGTTGCCCGGTGCCCGCCCCCACTACAACCCCGATCGCCCCGGTCAGGTCGAGCATATTGCCCTAGATCTGGATCTAGACCTCGCCCACCAGCGCTACAGCGGCACCTGCGCCATTCGGCTCAACCCGGTGCGAAACGGCATTGAGCGGCTGACGCTGGATGCGGTCAAGCTAGACATTCATTCCGTCAAAGCAGGCAAGCACAAGCTGCACTTTGACTACGACGGCGAACAACTCCAGGTTTCTCTCAAAGACCCCACCCGCTCTGGCAAACCCATCACGCTAGAAATCACCTACAGCAACGACCACCCCCAGCGCGGACTCTACTTCATCGCACCCGACCAGCACTACCCCCAAAAGCCCGTGCAGGTGTGGACTCAGGGCGAAGACGAAGACTCGCGCTTCTGGTTTCCCTGTTTCGACTATCCAGGGCAACTCGCCACTAGCGAAATTCGCGTGCGTGTACCAAAACACCTGTTGGCAATTTCCAACGGCGAACTGCTGGAGACCATCGAAGATGGAAACAGCAAGATCTACCACTGGTTCCAAAAAGAGGTGCATCCCACCTACCTGATGACGCTGGCGGTGGGTGACTTTGCCGAATTGCGCGACGAGTGGCACGGCAAACCCGTCACCTATTACGTAGAAAAAGGACGGGAGGACGATGCCCGCCGCAGCATGGGCAAAACGCCCCAAATGATCGAGTTCTTTAGCCAGACCTTCGGCTATGCCTACCCCTTTCCCAAATACGCCCAAGTCTGTGTCGATGACTTCATCTTTGGCGGGATGGAAAATACATCCACCACGCTGCTGACCGATCGCTGCCTGATCGACGAACGCGCCGCCCTAGACAACCGCAGCACCGAGGCGCTTGTGGCGCACGAACTGGCCCACCAGTGGTTTGGAGATTTGGTGGTGATTAAGCACTGGAGCCACGCCTGGATCAAAGAGGGCATGGCCTCCTATTCCGAAGTGCTGTGGACGGAGCATGAATACACCGCCGACGATGCCGCCTACTATCGGCTGAATGAGGCCCGCAGCTATATTTCTGAAGACAGTAGCCGCTATCGCCGCCCGATTGTGACCCACGTTTATCGGGAGGCGATCGAGCTATACGATCGCCACCTGTACGAAAAAGGCTCCTGCGTGTATCACATGATCCGCCGGGAGTTGGGCGATGAAGAATTCTTCGACGCAGTTCACACCTTTGTCAACGACAATGCCCACAAGACAGTGGAAACGGTTGACCTGCTGCGGGCGATCGAAAAGGCGACCGGGCGGAATTTGCAGTTTTTGTTTGATCAGTATGTCTATCGTGGCGGACATCCCGACTACAAGGTGTCCTATAGCTGGGATGGCGACAGCAAGCTGGCGAAGGTGACGCTGGTGCAAACCCAGGCAACCGATGGCGATACCGATCTTAGAAGTGACTTGTTTGACCTGAAAATTCCCATTGGCTTTGGCTATGCCAAAGAGGAAGAGGGCAAAGGTAAGGACAAGGCGGCCAAGCCCTTGGCGACGCTCAAAACCTTCACTGTGCGGATTCATGAGCGAGAACAGTCCTTCTATTTTCCGCTCGATGAAAAGCCGCAGTTCGTCAGCTTTGATGTCGGCAACCACGTTTTGAAAGAGGTGACGCTGGACTATGGCGTGGCAGAGCTAAAGGCGCAGTTGAAGCATGATCCTGACCCGGTTTCTCGGATCTATGCGGCGATCGCCCTTGCCAAAAAAGGCAATCTGGAAGCCGTAAAAGCCCTGGGTCACGCTTTAGCGCACGATCCGTTTTGGGGCGTGCGGGCAGAGGTGGCCGCAGAACTGGCTTCAATCAAGCTGGATCAATCGCTAGAGGCACTGCTAGAAGGGCTAAAGGATGCCGATGCGCGAGTGCGACGGTCGGTCGTTGAAGCGCTAGCCCAGATAAAAACCCAGGAGAGCTATAAGGCAATTAAAACCGTAGCCGAAAAGGGCGACCCCAGCTACTACGTAGAGGCCGCAGCGCTGCGATCGCTCGGCACGGTGGCTGCCAGCCCGCTCAACGGCAAGTCCAAAGAAGAAAAGGTAATCAAGCTGTTTCGAGAGGTGCTGGACACCCGCGCCGGGTGGAACGAAACGGTTCGCAGTGGGGCAATCGGCGGCTTGAGCAAGCTGAAAGAATCGGCAGCAGCGCTGGAGCTAATTTTGGACTATACGGCGATTGGCACCCCCCAAGCCCTTCGATTGGCCGCAATTCGGGCGCTGGGGCCAGTGTCCCTTGGGCAAGAAAAACCCCAGGTCGAGCGCATTCTCGATCGGCTGCGGGAGTTGTCGGATGAGTCGTTCTTTTTGACCCAGGTGTCCGTGGTGATGGCCCTGGGACAGATGCAAACCACCCGCGCCGCCACAGTGCTGCAATCGCTTGCAGACCGCACCCCCGATGGTCGCGTCCGCCGTATTGCCGAAGAAGCAGTGCAGCGGGTGATGAAAAATGCGGGTCAGGATCAGGCTGTAAAGAAACTTCAACAAGAGCTGGATCAGCTCAAAAAGGACAATCAAACGCTCAAGAGCCGTCTGGAAAGTTTGGAGGCAAAGGCGGCGAAGGGATAGTCTCGGTTTTCACTTTGAAGCCATTGTCTGGAATTTTGAAAATATGGGGTTTTCCCCTGCTTCCACCTGCAAAATGGGCTGCCTATAATGGCGTTCATCTAGGTTAAGAGTCCCGCCTAAATAAGCCTTCTGGGGTGCGTCGTTATGGAGAACCAGAACCCGCCGTTTGCACAGCCCGCCACGCTGATCGAGCAGTCGGGCGATCGCCCAAAAAGCCTGAAAACCAACCCGTTCACAACCTATCGCGATCCACAGACGGGTCGCTGGATCGTGGTTAAGCCCGCTGGATAGAGCGCTCAAGTTTTTTGAGTTGAGTGCATCTGTCCAACCTGCTAGGGTTAATCTCTGTCAAGCAAAAGAGGGACGCAGTTGATAGGCTGTGTCCCTCTTTGTCTTGCTTTATCTATGAACTTATCCGCCGTCTAGTCGCTTGTCGTCTAAGAAGCCACCTTTTCTGCCTCTAGCCGACGGGTGCCGTTGGACACTGAAACGGGCTTAATTGGCGTTTGCATTAAAAACACCAGTAGCGGACTCCGTTGAAACTCGCGGCGCAACTGTCGGCGCAGTTCGGCTTCCAGGGTCGCCTGTAGCTTCGTCCAATCCACGTCAATTTCTCCGTCGCCAAAATTGTGAGTCACCTCTTTCCAGCGATCGCTCAGCACGGTTTCTAAGGTTTGCACCACAGAGCGCTCCAGCCGAGATTTCTCCACGGAGGTCACGACCCCCCGCAGATGGATTGCAGGGACAGACACCAACTCACCATTCCAGCCAATCGTCGCAGCGATCGTCACCACGCCATCTTCGGCAAGCTGTTGCCGCTCTTTCAGCACGCGCTGATGTACCACGCCAGAGCGTGAAGAATCCACCAGTTCGATTCCCGACGGCACTTTACCCGCTACTCGAATGCTGTCCTGGGTCAGTTCCACCACGTCCCCATTGTCAATAATCACCATATTCTCGGCGGGAATGCCCATGCTCTGAGCGGTTTCCGCGTGCTTGACGAGCATTCGATGTTCGCCATGAACGGGCAGGAAGAATTTCGGTCGCGTCAGCGCCAGCATGAGCTTCTGGTCTTCCTGTGCGCCGTGTCCCGAAACGTGGATGCCCTTGTCACGGCCATAAATCACGTTGGCCCCCTGCATCATCAGCTTGTCGATCGTGTTGACGACAGCGATGGTGTTGCCAGGAATCGGATTTGCCGAAAAGATCACCGTATCCCCTTTGCGGATCTGGATCTGCTTGTGTTCCCGATTTGCAATCCGGGTCATTGCAGCCATAGGCTCACCTTGAGACCCCGTACTCAAAATCAGCACGTTCTCGTCGGGCATTTTGTTGGCCATATTGAGCGGCACGAACAAATCGTCCTCGCACTTGATGTAGCCCAGTTTTCGGGCGTGGGCAATGACGTTGAGCATCGAGCGTCCCAACACCGACACGACGCGCCCATGCTTTTTCGCCAGTTCCAAAATCATGTTGACCCGATGCACCGACGAGGCAAAGGTGGTGACAATCAGCCGTCCCTTTGCCTGACTAAAGTGGCGATCGAGATTGGGGAAAACGGAGCGCTCAGATGGAGTGTGTCCGGGTACTTCTGAGTTGGTCGAGTCGCTAATTAGGCACAGGACACCCTTCTCGCCATGCTCTGCAAGACGCTGAATATCGAAGTATTCGCCATCCACAGGCGTATGGTCAAATTTGAAGTCTCCGGTGTGAATCACAACGCCCAAGGGGGTGTGAATTGCCACGCTGAAACTATCCGCAATGGAGTGGGTATTGCGGATATACTCTACCAGGAAATATTTACCAATCCGCACCATTTCACGGGGGCGAACGGTGCGTAGTTCCGTGCGATCGGCAACCCCTGCTTCTTCCAGTTTGTCTTCTAGCAGCGCCATTGCCAGACGTGGCCCGTACATTACCGGAATGTCAAACTGCTTGAGATGAAAGGGAATGCCGCCGATGTGATCTTCGTGTCCATGCGTGACAATCATGCCCTTGATTTTCTGGCGATTTTCGCGCAGGTAAGTGGTGTCAGGCAGCACGATATTTACGCCGTGCATTCCATCGGTGGGAAAGGCCAGACCTGCATCTAGCAACACGATTTCATCAGCATATTCAAACACGCAGGTGTTTTTACCAATTTCATGCAGCCCTCCCAAAGGGATAATTTTGAGGGCGGAGTTTTGGTCGTTTTGACTCATGTAGGTCCTTGATCTAGGTTTGGATTTGAAACTTTAGAGAATTGACAAAAAAGAATTAGAAGGATTGACAAAAAGGTAGCGGCAGTCGAACGCAGCTTTGAAGCCTCCCTCAGATTTACCAAAAACCTGAGATTCCTTAAAAATTGAAGAGAAGATGCCTCTAGGCGATCGCCTCCATATAAATAAACAATAGATAAACAGAATGAAAAACAGGCATTCTTACCTCTTTCAAAAGTGACGAAAAGACTAGAGGAGTTCAAAGTTGGGGGTGTTTCCTGTTGAAGCTAGGACTGTCATCAAAGTCACTTTAATGACAGTTCTAATGTAGTTTTTTAACTCGATCTTTAACTTAAACAACCTAAGGAAGCAAGCCTGATGTGAGATGGTGGAAGGCGTTAGATAAGTCACTGAAGAAGTCTATAAGCTAATAAACAGAAAGATCTCTTTCCTGGCGAAATTAATATTTAGCAGATACGGCCCAGTGCTAAAGGAAGGAAGCAATCCTCAACTTGCGAGACTATAGAGCTTCTACTAAAAGCTTTTACTAAAAGCTTGTACCAATTGATATTCAGTTTTCAAGAAATCTGAGAAAGATGCTTTGGGCGATCGCTCGAAAGTCAGGGTTGACTGAGTGCATTGGCAAGAGTCATCGGGTTATCAATTTCAAAATCTTGCTGCAAGTTCTGCCTCAGTTCTGCATCTAAGAGACTTTGTCCAAATCTATCCAAATCTAAATGTGCCCTTAACCCTTTTGCCGCACCATTGCCTTATGTCAACTCTGTACTTAGCCAAGGCGATACGGATTCTTTGATACCAACCTTCTTAATGTCAATCGGCGGCTGCCAGCTTCTTGCGCTAGCTATTCTCCCGGAACTAGATGCAAATCTGCCATCACCCGGCTTAACAAAGATTCCGTTGCTGCAAGATCATCTGCCAATGGTAACCGAGCATCACCAACTTTCCAACCCTGGAGCCTGAGTGCGGCTTTGATCGGAATTGGGTTCGTAGTCACAAACAGCGCCTTAAACAGAGGAAAGAGTTCGAGATGAATCTGAACCGCACGCTGAACCTGACCCTGCTCATAGGATTGAATCATCTCTTGAAGACTCAGACCCACCAAATGGCTGGCGACACTCACCACGCCTTGCCCCCCTATCGACAGCGTAGGCAATGTCAGAGAGTCATCGCCAGCGTAAATACCGAAGGACATCGGTGTAGAACGTCGAATCTGGCTTACTTGGTCAAGGTTACCACTTGCTTCCTTGACTGCGACCACGTTAGGCAGTTCGGAAAGCCGAACAATGGTTTCAGCGGTGAGATTCTGCCCCGTCCGTCCCGGAATGTTGTACAGCATAATCGCCAGGTCAGGACAGGCCTCGGCGATCGCCCGAAAGTGTTGGTATAACCCTTCCTGGGGCGGCTTGTTATAATACGGGACGACCTGAAGCGATCCATCTAAGCCGAGCTTTTCAGCTTTCTGAGTCGCGGCGATCGCCTCTTTAGTAGAGTTCGATCCAGTTCCCGCTAATATCTTAGCGCGTCCAGCCGCCGCTTTCTGCACAACTTGAAACAGTTGATACTCTTCATCCCAGCTTAATGTCGGCGATTCGCCCGTGGTACCGCATACCACTAACCCATCGCTGCCGTGGGTAACGAGGTAATCAGTCAGAGCTTCGGCAGCGGCATAGTCTACCTCATCATCCGAGGTAAAGGGGGTCACCATTGCCGTAATGACTCGTCCAAACATGGTCATAATCAGGTCTCTAGCTCCAGGATTCGGAAACGCTAGCTCTGTGGCGTGGCGATCGCCCGCTCAGCCGGACGCAGCCAGTCTTTCTCAATCAGCAACTCAGCAATTTGAACCGCATTGAGCGCCGCTCCTTTGCGGATCTGGTCGCCACAGATCCAGAGTTCTAGCCCATTAGGATGGGAAATATCCTGACGAATCCGCCCGACCAGCACCTCATCCCGTCCGGTCGCATCCATCGGCATCGGAAAATAATTTGCCTGCCAGTCTTCCACAAGCTTGACCCCAGGAGCCTGGGACAAGATCTCTCTCGCTTGGTCAGGGCTGAAGGGCGCGGCAAACTCCAGGTTGATGGCTTCGGAATGGGCCCGCAAGACCGGGACGCGAACGCAGGTCGCAGAAATCCGCAAACTTGGCTCTGAAAAAATCTTGCGGGTTTCGTTCACCATTTTCATTTCTTCCTCGCAATACCCTGTTTCAGTCATGGGCGAGTTGTGAGGAAACAGGTTAAACGCCAGCGGATAGGGCAAAACTTCTGGCACAGGCGCTTTGCCGTCCAAAATGGCCTGGCTCTGGAGCCGCACCTCTTCCATCGCTCGTGCCCCGGCTCCACTGGCAGACTGGTAAGTCGCTGCTATGATGCGCTGGACGGGCTGCACGCGATGCAGTGGGTAAACCGCCACGTTCATCAAAATGGTCGTGCAGTTGGGATTTGCAATGATGCCAGAATGCTCGGCCGCTGCGCCAGGGTTGACTTCTGGCACCACCAGGGGGACTGTTGGGTGCATCCGAAAGGCGCTGGAGTTGTCGATCATCACTGCGCCAGCAGCCACAATCCGATCTGCCCAAGCTTTGGAGGTGGAGCCGCCTGCCGAGGCCAGCACGATGTCGATATTGTCGAACGCGCGATCGCCCACCGCTTCTACAGTCAGAGATTCTCCCTGGAACATGAGCGTCTGCCCAGCCGAGCGGGGAGATGCCAGCAGCTTCAAATCAGCCAGCGGAAAGCGGCACTCTTCTAGCAGGCTCAGCAGTTCCGTTCCGACGGCTCCTGTCGCCCCCAAAATGGCAACTCGATAGGATTGCGACAAACTCATTTCCTCCAGTCTTCGGTCATGTAAAACAGTTCAGACAGTGCAAGTAGCGAGTACAAGCAGCAAGCAAGTAGAAGATGTACTGTTGAGTATGCCTTAAGCCAATGCTCAAGCGATAGACGCTTATAGAATTTTGAGGCAACTCTAGAGCCAGTATTCTAACTCATCTGTTTTTCCGGTTTGCTCAGGGCAAAGCACTCAGCAGGATCTGGGAGGCTCGCGCTAACTCCAAAGGTGGCAACGGTGTCAACAGCAAGATGCAGATTGAGACAGAATCCGCTACGATAGCTAATTGCGACGATGCCGAACGGGCTGTTCTGAACAACGCTGCGAGAAATTATCGAATGAAAGTTACCCAGGAAAAACTCCCGGCCAGTCGGCTAGGGCTAGAGATTGAAATTCCCTCCGAGTCTACTTCGCAGGCCTACGAAAAGACCCTGCAACAGCTTATCCGCAATGCCAATATTCCTGGGTTCCGCAAGGGAAAGGTGCCACGCCAGGTTGTTTTGCAGCGCTATGGCACCCGCAGCATCAAGGCGACCGCCATCGAAGATTTGATCGAGGATTCGCTCCGTCAGGTACTTGAGCAAGAAAAGATCGATGCCTTGGGCAATGCAGAACTGCGGTCGTCTCTCGATGAACTGGTGGAGCAATACGAACCGGGCCAGCCGCTGACGGTTTCGCTGTCGATCGACGTTGCGCCAACTGCCAAGCTGGTTAACTACAAAGGGCTAACCGCTCAAGCGGAGGAAATCCTCTATAAACCGGAAAGGGTTGATGAAGTCCTCGAAAGCTATCGAGAGCGATCGGCAACGCGCGTGCCCGTCGAGGGTCGCCCGGCAAAAGAGCACGACATCGCCGTCATCGACTTTTCGGGACAGATCACGGGCGACGAACCGAAGGAAATTCCGGGCGGCAGCGCGACGGACTTCGAGGTAGAACTGTCTGAAGGACGCTTCATTCCTGGGTTTGTGGAAGGCATCATCGGCATGTCGGTCGGAGAGACGAAGGAGATTGAGGCAACATTCCCCGAAGATTACTCGCAGGCAGAGCTAGCCGGACAGCCCGCCGTGTTCACGGTGACGCTGAAGGATCTCAAAGAAAAGGAACTGCCGGAACTGGATGACGATTTCGCTCAGGACATCAGCGAGTTTGAAACCCTGGCAGAATTGCGCGAGTCGCTGGAAAAACGCTTCCAAGACGAGGCCAATGACAAAACCAAGGCAAACAAACAGGAAGCATTGCTCGAAGCGCTAGTTGCCAATTTGGAAGTTGAGTTGCCCGAAACCCTGATTCGCCGCGAGGTGGATCACATGATTACCCAGACGGCAATGCGTTTCGCTGAGCAGGGTATGGACATTAAGCAAATGTTTACGCCGGAGATGGTAAACATGATGCGAGAGCGATCCCGCCCTGAGGCGATCGCCCGCCTCCGGCGCACGATGGCTCTGGGTGAGGTAGCCAAGCAGGAGTCCATTACAGTGGACGCTGCTGAAGTTGAAGCAAAAGTTGAAGAGGTCTTAGAGGATCTGGAGGGGCGGTCTGTCGATCGCGATCGCCTGCGGGAGGTGATCGAGGAAGATCTAATCCGCGACAAAATCTTTGAGTTTCTGGAAGCCAATAGCACTGTGGAACTGGTTCCTGAAGGAACGCTGGTGAAGGAAGAGCCAGTGGAAATGGAACCCACCCAGGACGACGCGGCCGACACAGCCACTCTATCCAGCACGCCATCTAGCACGGAGGATGCTGTCGAGGTTGGCGCTGAACCCGAACCCGCCCTGGCAGAAGAACCCGCTAGCCCAGAAGCAGCAGTAGAAGTCGTGGCAGAAGTTGATGCTCCCGCCACACCCGCCGAAAAGACATCCAAATCGACGACCCGCTCAAAATCAGCCAAGTCGGCAGCAGAATCCCCAGAAAGTGCTGAATCAGAGGCGATCGCCGAGGTAGAAGCGCCAGAGGAAGCAGCCGCCAAGCCTGCTGCCCGCAAGCGCAGCACTCCTAAGTCCAAAAAAGATGAAGCCTGATTGAGCAATACTAAGCAGTGTGTCGGTTTCTCACTCTAGCCGCCATTGAGTTTCAGCTTCATTCGTTTTTGAGGATTCAGCACTTTTACAGAAAGTAACAGTTCCCATCCGTGGCGCTTCCAAATCTATAGATCCTCTGGAGATTGCCTACCCGTCTCCTGCGACTTAGGGCATAATGACGGGTATGGTACTTCTAATCTAGGCAATACCGGGTTTAGCGTGTTTTTGTCGAGTTTAGTGAGGGCTATATCGCTGAATCTAGCTGAGATGTAGTTGAGATCTGGTAGGTTCAATTCCTCAAAAGCTTGGATGAATTTGACTCTTGATTTGACTCTCTGAATCGCGTTTCAAGGTAGGTGCTCCCTAGCGGCACTCCTCTGAATCACTAAGACCTAAACGGATCGGTTAGCAAAGACCACGGAGAAGTTGCTGTAATTGCTGTAATTGTTGTACAAGACTATGCACGGTTTGATTCGGAGACAACTCTATCGAGTCTATCGAGCAGCTTTATGCAGCCAATAGCAGCTAACAGCAGCCAATAAATGTCTTCAGCCAATAACTGTCTTCGGTGGCTACGCTGAATCAGAACTCAAAAGCCTCTCACCTCTACCCTGTAACGCATAGCCGCCCGTCCTAGCTCAATCCCCTTTGCAGAAGCCTCCTCAGACGCTCATTCTTTTCTACCCTTCTGGAATTCAAAAGTTCTTTTAAGTCGCTGAATGGTTTTGTATGGTTCTGCCTCATTTTTCTAGATCCGACGCTAGCAGCAATCTCGTTGGGGCTGTTTCGTCTCTGTCCCCACATCCCCTTGACGTGGTGAACACCATTCCAATGGTGGTTGAGCAGTCTGGTCGGGGTGAACGAGCTTTTGACCTCTATTCCCGGCTGCTTCGAGAGCGAATCATTTTTTTGGGCACTCCTATTGATGACAACGTTGCAGATCTGCTAGTTGCCCAGCTTCTTTTTCTGGATGCCGAAGATCCCGAAAAAGATGTGCAAATTTACATCAACTCGCCGGGTGGCTCAGTCACAGCAGGAATGGCCATCTACGACACGATGAAGCAAATTCGCCCCGATGTTGTTACGATTTGCTACGGTTTGGCCGCTAGCATGGGCGCGTTTTTGCTGTCGGGAGGCACCAAGGGCAAGCGTCTATCCCTGCCCAGTTCCCGGATTATGATTCACCAGCCGCTGGGAGGTGCCCAGGGGCAAGCTGTGGATATTGAGATCCAGGCGAGAGAAATTTTGTATCATAAGCGGACGCTGAACGAGCTATTGGCACAGCATACGGGGCAGCCTCTTGAACGCATAGAAGCGGACACAGAGCGCGACTTCTTTATGTCTGCTGAAGAAGCGAAGGCCTACGGGTTAATTGATCAGGTTGTTTCTCGGCCGGGAATATCCGATGCCAGAGAGACCCTCTCCGCAGTGAATTAAGAGGCGACCATGTCAAAATACGACTCTCATCTGAAATGTTCGTTTTGTGGTAAGTCGCAAGAGCAGGTTCGCAAGCTCATCGCCGGCCCAGGGGTCTACATTTGCGATGAGTGTGTTGACTTGTGCAACGAAATATTGGATGAGGAGCTATTTGACTCTAGTTCCACGGTGCCCCAGCCTTCGCCGCGTCGAGAGCAGCAGCCTGAAAAGCGGGCTGCTCGTGCGCCGCGTCTTTCCCTCAGCCAGATTCCCAAACCCCGCGAGATTAAGAAGCACCTGGATGAGCATGTGATCGGTCAGGATGAGGCTAAGAAGATTCTTTCGGTTGCGGTTTATAATCACTACAAGCGCCTCAGTTTTGTGCAGAGCAAGTCTGCGAATGGCGGGAAGGCAGACGATGCCGTTGAGCTGCAAAAGTCCAACATCCTGCTGATTGGCCCGACGGGCTGCGGTAAGACGCTGCTGGCCCAAACCCTGGCGGAAATGCTAGATGTGCCTTTTGCGGTGGCTGATGCGACAACGCTGACCGAAGCAGGATATGTCGGCGAAGATGTGGAGAATATCTTGCTGCGGCTGTTGCAGGTGGCCGATCTGGATGTTGAAGAGGCACAGCGCGGAATTATCTACATCGACGAGATAGACAAAATTGCTCGCAAGAGCGAAAATCCCTCGATTACGCGGGATGTGTCGGGTGAGGGCGTGCAGCAAGCCCTGCTGAAGATGCTGGAAGGGACGGTTGCCAATGTTCCTCCCCAGGGCGGGCGGAAGCATCCCTATCAGGATTGCATTCAAATCGACACGAGTAATATTCTCTTTATCTGCGGCGGCGCGTTCGTGGGTCTGGAAAAGGCAGTGGAGCAGCGGATCGGGAAGAAGTCGATGGGCTTTGTGCAGCCGGGAGACGCGCAGCAGTCCAAAGACAAGCGCACGGCGGATGTGCTGAAGCATCTGGAGCCGGATGACCTGGTTAAGTTTGGGCTGATTCCAGAGTTTATCGGGCGCGTTCCGGTGATGGCGGTGGTGAATCCGCTGGATGAGGATGCGCTGGCTGCTATCTTGACGGAACCCCGCAGCGCACTGGTCAAGCAGTACCAAAAGCTGATGAAGATGGACAACGTGCAGCTTGAGTTTAAGCCGGACGCGATTCGGGCGATCGCCAAGGAAGCCTACCGCCGCAAGACCGGGGCCCGCGCGCTCCGCAGCATTGTGGAAGAACTGATGCTGGACGTGATGTACGAGTTGCCGTCGCGCAAGGACGTGACGCGCTGTGCCATCACTCGCGAGATGGTGGAAATGCGCTCGACTGCAGAGTTGCTGATGCACCCATCTTCTCTGCCGAAGCCGGAGTCTGCCTGAGGGTTTGCGAGGTCAGGGTTTACTCGATGCCTTACTGCTCGATTCGCGGCGTTGATCACTATTACGAATGGATTTGTGAATCCGGCTCAGAACCGTTTGGAAGCCGGCCCGTGCTAGTGTTTTTGCACGGTTGGGCGGGGTCGGCTCGCTATTGGGAATCGACGGCTCGGCGGCTGATGTCGCAATACGACTGTTTGCTGTACGATCTGCGGGGATTTGGGCGATCGCACTTGCCCCGCCCCATTCCAGAAACCGTAGCCGCCATCGGCTATGAGCTAGAAACCTATGCAGACGACCTAGCGCTGCTGCTCGACGAGTTCGGACTGGAGCGGGTGACGCTGAATGCCCATTCCACCGGAGCGTCGATCGCCGTTTTTTTCTTGAACCAATACGCTGAGCGGGTCAATCGCGCCATCCTGACGTGCAGCGGCATTTTTGAATATAACCAGCAGGCGTTTGAAGCCTTCTACCGCTTTGGCAAGTACGTGGTGGATTTTCGCCCCGGCTGGCTGCGGCATATCCCACTGGTAGACCAACTGTTTATGGCGCGGTTTCTGCGTCGTTCGATTCCGGCGGGCGATCGCCGCGCGTTTCTGGCTGACTATCTCGATGCCGACTACGAGGCGGCCCTGGGCACGATCTACACCGCCGTCAGCAAAAAGGCCGTAGACGTGATGCCGCAGGAATTTGCCCGCCTCACGGTTCCCACACTGCTAATTTCCGGCGAATACGACCAGATTATCCCTGCCTCGATGGGGCAGCAGGCCGCCAGCTTGAGCGATCGCATTACCCACTGCGTCATCGCCGAGACAGGACACTTCCCCATGCTGGAAGATGCAGCAACTTACATGGCAACCATCGAGGCGTTCCTGAACCAGACCCGCGAACCCGTTGCCTAGCGTTTACTTAGCGTATACTCAGCATTCACTCAGCTTGCTGACTCAGCTTTCTTCTGGCCGGGTTCCAGCCGTCATCGCGGACAGCACGGCCTGCTGCGCTACCTGACTGTAGAGGCTGCGGAGATACTCATTCACCGCATGGGCAGAAACCGACCCCGACGTACTGCCCTCGGAACGCAGCGGCATCTGCCCCAGCAAATCGAGGACGGTTTCTGAACTGGGCGGCGGCGCAATGACCACCAGCGACGGCTCTAGCTGCTGGTCATACTTCCAGAAGGTTTGCAGGGCGATCGCCGAAGACGCGGAAACTGGCGGAGCGGTTAGCGGATTGAGTGTTTCTTCTGGCGGCGGCGCATCGGGACTGGCGCTGCGGAGCCGACGCAACTCGCTGATAATCTGCTCCTTGGTGCGCCCCCGCAACTGAAACAGGACGAAGGGATCTTCACTAAAGCGATCGCCCAGGACATAATACACCGCCCCAATGTGCTTGCAGGGATTCGCCGGGTCTGGGCAAGAACAGCGGCTGTGGATATCAAACTTGGTAAACGGGAACAGGCTCAGTCCGTTAGCCGTAAAAACTTCTTCAATATTCTGCGGCATCTCGCCCGCCAGCAGTTTGGCAGAAAAAATCGCCTGCTGAGACAGAGATTCAATCACATACTGCCACTGCTCATCATCAAACGGATCGAGGGACAGCGTGACCTTGTATGGCTCTGGCGCAGTGCCCTGAACCCGCGCATGAACCTTCGCGCCGCGAAATTCAATCGACAGCACATTGCCTTCGCGGGCATAGTTGCGGGCGCGGGCCAGACGACGCACCCAGCCAAACGACTCCAGCACATCAACCCAGCGCTGGGCCCACCATTCCCGACTTGGCTGCGCGTCATACTGAGTCATGGTTTAATCAAGTTCCGTAATTTCCCTTAAGGAGCGTTGTCACAGGCGCAAATATAAATGTAACAATAGGATTCAATCTTATCGTGACTTCCTGGGTTCCTATGAACTTTGACCCCGACAGCACCGAACTGTTTGGCAGTAGCGCCGAAGAGATGCAAGCCAACGAACTGTTGAAGTATCTCCAGCACCAGTCGCCAGAGGTGCTGGCGCGAGTGGCTCGGTCTGTCAGCCCAGAAATCAAAGATATCATTTCGCAAAATGTGCAGGGTCTGGTGGGGATGCTGCCCTCAGAAGCTTTCACGATGCAAATCACAACCGATCGCGACAATCTGGCGGGGCTGCTCGCCTCTGCCATGATGACAGGCTATTTCCTGCGGCGCATGGAGCAGCGCATGGAGCTAGAAGTCAGCGTGGCTGATGCGTTTGGCTCGTTTCGCGATAGCGGCGATGAGTCGTCTGGCAGCTAGCATGTGATGTTGCTCAGTAGGTTGATTCTGGAGGTTGATGCTGGGGGTTGATTCTGCCGATTCTGCGGTTAATTCTGCGATCGCGGCAGGGTTGTGGGCCGCACGCCAATTTCCAAAACCTCACCCTCCCGGTTAATTTCTAGCGCCAACAGATCGCCGATTTTGCTGCCATCCACCTGCTCCTGCACGTCGGATGCAGTGTTAACAGGAACGCCACCCACCTTCAGAATCACGTCTCCGGGCTGAAGTCCGGCCGTGGCAGCGGGGGTATTTTCCAATACCTGGAGAATGAGAACGCCCCGATCGACCGCGAGTTTTGACGGATCGAAGGGCGGGTCTTCGACGTTTTTCTGCAATTCTTCCTTGAGCGCCGGGGTAAGGTTGGTCATTTGAATGCCCAAAAACGGATGCGCGACCTGTCCCGTGGCAAAAAGCTGGTCGGCAATTCGCTTGGCGGTTTCGATTGGGATGGCGAAACCCAGCCCCTGCGCGTTGGCGCGAATGGCCGTGTTCATGCCAATGACCTCGCCTTGGTCGTTGAGCAGCGGGCCGCCGGAATTGCCGGGATTAATCGCTGCGTCGGTTTGGATGAAACGAACTCGCCGATCGGGGCTACCGACTTCGGAACTGGAGCGTCCTGTAGCGCTGATGATGCCCGCCGTCACCGTGTTGTCCAGTCCCAAAGGATTGCCGATGGCGATCGCCCATTGTCCCGGAACCAAGTTGGTCGAGCCGCCCAGCGTCACAGTTGGCAAATCGGTCGCATCGATGGCGATCGCCGCCACATCCGTCACCTCATCTGCACCCACCACCCGGCCCTCAAACTCGCGCCCGTCCCTCAGCGTCACACGCACCGTGTCGGCTCCTTCCACAACATGGGCATTGGTGATGATCTGCCCATTGGGTGAAATCACAAAGCCAGACCCCGTGCCCCGCCGCAGCCGCTCCGGGGCGCTCGGGCCCTCCTCGCCAAAAAATCGACGAAAGAAGGGGCTGGCTCCTGGCGGAACCCGGCTCACGGTGCGGGATGCATCAATCCGCACCACGGCCGGGCCAACGCGCTCTGCGGCAGCCGCAATGAAGTTATAGGGTTGGGCACTGGGAACACTCGGCGGCGCAGGCGGCGATTCGTTCGCCACGGGTGCCAGGGACGGTGGCATGTTGGCAGGGCTGCGATTGGTCAAAGGCTGAGGGGTGCGGACGGGGCTGAACGACTGCCAGGTCGCGTGTCCGGCCATGCCCAGACCCACACCCATCACCAGCACGGCGGCATACGTGCCCCAAGATTTCAAAGATTTGACCATGAGACGGAGTTGAGAAGCAGTGACGAAGGGATCGGGCGGGCAGAGATTTAGGCGGAATGCTGTGGGGAGACTGCGTAAAGGTTTAGCGATCCAGAGCGATTTTAAAGTAACCGTCAGACGGGCGCTTCGGTCTTGCTCATTATCATTAGGGCGATCGCTTCCAGCGTAATCTTTCTTGGATTTTTTTGCAGGGAAGAATCCAGAAAATCTCTCACAAGAGCGATTTGTGGCTAGCTAGGATGGAGACATTTGAGCTAGTTTTTGAGCAAATCTTGGTGAAGCGTTGGTTAGAGAAGAGTTATCCATGAGCGAGAAATTTCAGGCATATCGCAAGCGCCGGGGCGCTGATTTGGGTGGGATGGTTTTGCTGGGATTGGGGGTCGTAGGTATGAGCCAAGGGGCGATCGCCCAAGCCAGCCTGCCCGATCCGTCCCCAGCCCGTGCCCTATCGATTGCCCAGGCCGCCGATGCACCCACCGACTCGCTCTGCCCTGCGCCCGTGCTGTCCCGGATGACCCGCTACCAGACCCGCGCCGGAGACACGATCGCCAGCCTAGCCCAGCGCCACAACCTGACGGCAGAAACCCTGATCGGCATGAACTCTGTGCTGCGGCAGGGCAATCCGCCCGTGGGAACCAGTCTGCTGATTCCGCCGATCAACGGGCTGCGGGTAGAGGTTCCGTCCGGACGCACCTGGCGAGACTTGGCGCAGCAATATCGCGTGCGGGCAGATGTGCTGTTTGAGGCAAACGGCTGTCGCCCGCCGGGTCGGGTTGCGTTCATCCCCGGTGCAACGCTATCTTCGGCAAACCCGGCAGCCGGAGATACAGCAGTGGGGGCTGCGGCCGACCCCAACGCTCGCCCCAGAATTACCAGCCCCGATCGGGCGGCGGCGATTCTGAGAACCCACCCCCTGGGTAGCCCAACGGTGGCGCTGGTGATCAAGGGCTATGGCTGGCAAATCGATCCGCGATCGGGGCAGGTCGTGTTTAACAGCGGCGTAGACCTGGCAGCCAGTGAAGGAAACCCGGTGGTGTCAGCGGGCGAGGGCACAGTCGCCTTTGCGGCCAATCAAGGAAACTACGGCAACCTAGTCGTCGTCAATCATCCCGAAGGGTTGCAAACGCGATACGCCCAGTTGGGGACGATTCAGGTGCAGGTGGGGCAGCGGGTGCAGGCGGGCGATCGCCTCGGCACGGTTGGTCGCAGCGCCCCTGATCAGGAACCCCTGCTGCGGTTTGAAGTCCGCTCAAATTCTGACCTGGGCTGGGTCGCGCAAGATCCAAGCCTATATTTTCAGGACATGCGAGTAGGACAGTAGGGAACGCTCTGGCATCTACCCAAAACAGTTCGTACACTAGAGCAGGGTTCAACTGTAGTGGTTTTAACACTTTAGTAATCTTCGCAAGTAGCTCTTGCACTTAGTGGTTTTCACAATTTCTGGAGATAGGTGAGCTATGTCGATTGCAGCGGTTCTCGTCTCGCGCCGGAGTGGCGGTGTCCGCAATTCCCAGCCCGGTCGCCAAACGGGGCGATCGCCCGCCCAGCAACTCTGGCGATCGCTCGGTTCGGTGGCCGGAGGGCTGGCGATCGCGCTTCACAGTTTGGCACTGCCCGCCCTAGCCGATCCGTTTCGCAGCGCCAACCCCCGCAACATCGACCGCACCACCGAAGCCGCCTTCATCGCCATGTTTGCCGAAGGCAACTACGCTCAAGCGGCAGCCTTGTTAGAGAACGCCTCGCGCAATGAGCCGCTGGCCCACGCCCTGGCCGCGTCGCTGGCCTACCTGAACCGGGATTGGGATACCCTGCGCGATCGCGCAACCCAGACTCGGCGATCGGCAGAACGGCTGATGCAAAGCGATCCGCTGCGGGGCAACATTTACCGAGCGGTGGGACACTTCCTGGAAGGCGGGTATGCCGTCTCCACCCAAAGCACCGTTGCCGCCACGCCCACCGTCCTCCGTGAACTTCAGCGAGCCTTCAGCGCCTTGGGCGAGGCCGAACGCATCGCCCCCGACGATCCAGAGCTAAATTTGGTGAAGGGATACATCGAACTGTTCCTGGCCACAAACCTGCCCTTTAGCAGCCCAGAACAGGCTTTGGAAAAGCTGCAAAATTTCGCCGGGCCCGAATACCTGGCGCAGCGGGGAATCGCCATCGGCTATCGGGATCTGGAACAGTTTGAACCCGCGATGGCGGCGGTTGACCAGGCCCTCGCAGAAACGCCTGACAATCCCGATCTTTACTATCTCAAGGCACAGATTCTAGTGCGCCAGGAGAAGTATCGTGAAAGCTTGGAGTTCTTTCAGCGGGCGCTGGAAAAAGAAGACCAGCTTCCCCAACGCCACGCTAACCAAATCGCCTGGGAGGCCTGTCGTGCTGAGAGCGTAGTCGAAGGGTTGCGAGATGGTGTGAGCCGTCAGCGCTGCAACCCGCTGCTGCGTCGTCGCTAGGCGGGGTTTGGAGTTAAGATTGGGCTGGTTCGTGGCTTAGGGCGATCGTCCGTCCACCAGATCTTCTAGATCTGCCTAAACGCCGTCGGTCTAATTCCTGATCCTTTGCCATTTACCCGTGGTCCTTATTCCGTGGCTCCTATTCCGTGGCTCTTATTTTCAAAGACTATTTCTCGCGTCAGGCAAGCCGCTACGCCAAGTATCGTCCGGGCTATCCCGACGAGCTATACGCCTACCTAGTCAAAACGGCAACAAAACACGACGCAGCCTGGGATTGCGCCACGGGCAACGGGCAAGTTGCGGTCGGGCTAGTGCCTCATTTTGCAACCATCTACGCGACGGATGCCAGCGCCAGCCAAATCGCCAACGCCTTTCCCCACGAGCGAATTCAGTATTCGGTTGCGCCCGCAGAGGCCAGCGGTCTGCCCGACCACTGCGTAGACCTGATTACGGTCGGGCTGGCGCTGCACTGGCTGCCGCTAGACGGGTTCTATGCTGAGGTGAATCGCGTGGGCCGTCCGGGCGGCGTGATTGCGGCCTGGTGCAGCGATTTATTCCGGGTCGCCGAGGCCACACCCGCCGTGTCCGCACTAATCGACGAACTCTATGCGCTCATCATGCCCATGCAGCTGCCCGAAGTGCAACTGGTGCATGACCACTATCAGACTGTTCCATTTCCGTTTGAGGAACTGCCTGCGCCCACCTTTCGCCAGACCGTGCAGTGGACTCCGGAAATCATTTTGGGCTGCGTTTCTACCTGGTCTGCGGTACAGCGCTATGCCGACGCAGAGGGCTGGGCGGGATTGAAAGAGTGGGGCGATCGCCTTTCGGCTGCCTGGGGCGACCCGACCCTGCCCAAAACCGTCTGCTGGGATATTTTTCTACGAGCCGGGCAGATATAGAACCGGGGCAAGACTTGTTAGATAGGTAGACCAGTAGATAGGTATATAAGTAGATAGACCAGATTAAGAGCTCATTTGTAAAGGAGCCTGAAAGCCTTGTTAATCAAGGATTTCCGAGAAACCGCTTTTCCTGGGCAAACATGACCTCAAAGCCACACATGCCAAGAGTTTCAGGCTTCTTAAGATTTGCTTCATAAATTAGCTCTAAGAAACAGATCTTGAACCCTGCGCCGCCCGCTGCGCGGGCGGCGCAGGATCTTTGAGTTTTATATTTATTAATGTCCACCTACTTAGATAAGATAGGTAAGGTGCTGGACGGGCAAGGTGCAGAGCCTACAGCCTGTTTATTCAGATAATTCAGAGCTTTTGCTGAAACGCTTCCACAATGTCCATCAATTGGATTTGGGACTGCACGGGCAGCAGATCCAGCAGAGAGACTTCGTGCTTGCCGCCACCTAGCTTGACGGGAATGCCGCGCAGAATCCCCAGCACCTCGTCCTCGGTCGGCACGCCTTTTTCAAGCAAGGGATAGATCTGCTCTGCCAGGGGGGTGTTGAGGTGAGCATCGCGGAGATACAGATGCCACTTGGCTACGTCGATATACACCTCTTTGCCCAGTTCTGCGGCCAGGGCCTCGATGGCTTCGGAAGAATTGGAATATGCCATAGTTACGCCGTGTTAATGAGCCGTATTAATGGGTGGAATGAACAGTCAGGTCAGGGCTGCAATCTATCGAGAATTGCCGTTTCAGGACGCACCTCAAGGGGATTTTGCGTTGGGCTTGGTAACCGGGCCAGAATAGTCGGCGATCGCAAAGATATAGACCCCATGCGCCACCAAGGCCGCCAGCCATAGCCCACTAAACCACACGGTCCAGGGCCAGGTCTGCGCTTGCACAAGTCGAAAGAACCACACGCCAGAGTTGACCGCAATGAACGCTGCAACGTGGGTGGCAAAGGTCATGCGGTCGTCTAGCTTGCGAAAGGCGGGGTCGTTGCGGTCGGGTTCGCGGGGCCAGCGGGGAGGCATACTGTTATCCGGGATGAACTGTCGGGATGAACTGTCGAGATAAACTGTCGGGATGACCATTCAGCTTTCATTGTACGGTGTGAGTGACATCGTACAGCGTGGCCTCATAGCGTGACCCTACAGTGCGGTTATACACCATGACTCCACAACGTGACCGCACAGTGTGGCTGTACACCGTGACCGCACAGCGTAACTCCACAGCGTGTCCGCCCAATAACCGCACAGCGCGACCGTACAGCGTAACCGTCTGTTGAAGCAAGTGAGCAAGGCGAGGGGGGCGAAATTCTTGTCTTTTCAGCACAGCGTACACACCCTGAAAGAACAAGAAGCAAGCACAAGAACATGCTGACTTTTCACAGGATTCGCTATTGCGCGGCCAGATAATCGCCCGACTTGCCGCCCGTTTTGCTGAGCAGGCGAATGTTCGTAATTTTCATCGATTTTTCCAGGGCTTTGGCCATGTCGTAGAGCGTCAGTGCTGCGACCGAAACGGCGGTTAACGCTTCCATTTCCACTCCTGTTTCGGCTTTGAGGCGCACCTCAGCGCGGATGTCGTAACCGGGCAGGTCTGGATTTGGCGTAATTTGAACGTCTACTTTTTGCAGGGGGAGCGGGTGACAGAGGGGAATCAGGTGAGCGGTTTGCTTGGCTGCCATGATGCCCGCCAATCTGGCTGTGCCCAGCACGTCGCCCTTGGGTGCATTGCCCGCTTCAATGGCCGCCAGGGTTTCGGGCTGCATCTGGATTTGCCCCAGGGCGATCGCCGTCCGCACGGTGGCTGCCTTAGCTGACACATCCACCATGTGTGCCTGCCCGGTTGCCTCCAGATGGGTCAGGTTGGGCAGAGATTTTTCAGCAGAATTTTGGTTCATGCGCCTAACTATGTTGATGTCGTGTGATAGTATAGAGTTTCTGGCAGGGGCCTGTAGCTCAGTGGACTAGAGCACGTGGCTACGGACCACGGTGTCGGGGGTTCGAATCCCTCCTGGCCCGTCAGAGAGTGGGGTGAGTTAAAGCAACTCGCCCCATTTTGCTTTCATGTATTTGCTTTCTGGATAATTGCGATGTAATTGCGACTCTTTGAATAAGAGGTCACAGAAGAAGACACAGAAGAAAAAAGAACACAAACGTTTGCCCTCTTGCTCTGGTGCATCTACGCCCTAGGCAGTGTCTTAAAACTTTCTAGGTCGTTAATTGCCTTGAGTTGCCTTGAGTCGATCTCCCTAAATCCCCCTTAATAAGGGGGACTTCCGGAGCGGTTCGGCTCGGTTCCCCCCTTTTTTAAGGGGGGGCTAAGGGGGGATCAAAGGGTTTTAAAGCACGCCCTAGCTTCATTCGCTGATGCCTGCGTCCACTCAAGGGGGCGCATCTTCCAGAGAATCAACAGGTTCCGGTTTCAGGCTGTCTACCTGTTCCTCAATGGTTTTGATAATTTGGCTGAGGGCGGGCAACACCTCCAGCTTCGCAGCGACCATGCCCGACTCTAGGCGAGCGCGATCGCGGATTTCGTTTAGCTTGGTCTGGAGCTGTCGGGCAATTCGCAGGGCATCTCGCTCTAACGTAGCGATTTGCTGCTGCTGATAAAACTTCAGCGCGGCTCCGCGTAAAATTTGTAGCGTCGCCTCTTCGCCCTGTTCGGTAGGGATAAAGCGGAAGCGCAGCAGGAGTCTTGTCCGCTCGTGCAATCGCTCGATTTCAACCTGGCGGGGCTGTTCGACTGGCACCAGCGGCAGCCCAGCAAGCTGCTTCAGTTCGGCGATGATGCCTCGAAAATGGCGCAAATCCAGGCGATCGATGACAGATTGCAGCACCCCGTTTTGGCTCCAGAGAATGCGTCCATAGCGGGGCTGATGCTCGAAATAGAGCCGCCCAATGCCGCCGATCAGGACTCGTCCCAGCAGTTCTTGCAGCAATTCTGGGGGTGGCAGGGTGGCCAGGGTTTCTGCTGGGCGGCTGAGATGATTTAGCTGCACGACGAGCGGCGGAATCGGTGTCATTAACTGCGTCGGCACTTGGGGCGGCTGCTCGACGTTGATGAAGGTCGCGAGGTAATCTTGCAGAGTGTCCAGGGGAATATCCGGGGCGATCGCTGGGGTGGGCAACGGCTCTTCCTGCCTTTGAATCGCAGAGATGGATTCTGCTAGCTCGTCTTCATCCAAAAACACTGCCTCCGAGGGTGGGGCTTCGGCACTCCGCTTTGCCGTGGGCGGGGACGAAACCGGATTCTCTTCCGCAGAATCGCGGCTCAGCGCCACCTTGGGTTCACCGTGAATTGGCTCTGGTCTTGCTTCAACCCGTGATGCACTGGCTACATCGGAAAGCGAGTCCAGATCTGGAAATGGCTCGAAGGGATTTTCGGGCGATCGCCCTTCTGGCTCTGCTACCAGAGCAGGCTGAACGGGTTCCGGCTGAACAGGTTCCGGCGCTGGCTCTGGTGCGGCGGGTGGCGTATCCGAGGGCGCATAAATCGGCCGAAACCGGGGCGGCGCCAGCTCCTGGCTCAGATCTTCTGGGCTATCGACCACCAGCGTTGGCTGGGTATTGCGGTCTAGCTTTTGCTCGGTGCGGATGCGGGGGGCAACTCGTGAACGACGATCGACTTCCGCCTCATCCCTGGCGTTGGCGCGATCGCCCGAACGATCTGTCTCTTCTGCGCCAGCGGGTGGACTGGGCTGGGCGGCGCGGCTGCCCGTATAGTGCAAATAGGCAGAAAGGGATGCCTGGAGCGCATCAGACGAAATCGGCTGGGGCTTGGGATAGTAGTTGTGGTAGGCGATAATGCGGCGCACATAGTCTGCGGCCGGGCTGTCTTCGGGGTTGACCATGCCCAGCAGCAGGCAGTTGTCTTCCAGCTTTAGCGGCAGCACTTGATAATACAAACACGCTTCAAAGGGCAAGATGCCGTCAATCAGGACAAACATCTGCTGGAGGTCTAGCGACTGCGCGAGGCTGTCTGAAAAATGAGACAAAACCGACCGATACTGAGCGTCGGCAGATGTTGCCCCGACTTTTTTGTTGAGCGGGGAGGTCATAAAATCGCACCGTTCTCAATCTTTGGGGTTGACCATGATTGACCATGATGAAAGCAAGCCGCTTCCAGCACCCTTGGCGGTTTGTTCACTCAAGCATACCCAGTCTTGCTGCAAATCGCCATCCGCAAGCCGCCAGCCTGCCCTGCCTGCGTTTGCGGCGGATGGCTCAGGCCGATTCTGAGTTGTCGGAGTCGTCAGACTGGGACGAGTTTCGCAGGCTATGGGCAGACAGGTAGACCTTGACCCATTCTCCAGTAATTTGGTTCACCTTGACATTGCGATGCTGGGCGATCGCCTCGGCGGTTTTCCAGGTTTTGAAATCCTGCACTAACTGCTGCTGTTCTGGACTAAGGGCGTTATAGAACTCATCCCACTGATCAGGCGCAAGCCCCAGGTTATTGTCTACTGAGGTGCCCAGCCAGGTCATGACCAATTCGGACTCGGCCTTAATGGCAAACACACGCAGGGCGTGATAGCTAATTTTTTCCCGCAGTCGATAAACCTGCTTGACCGGAACCCCCAGCGCCGTGGCGATCGCCTCCTGCGACTTGCCTTGGAGATGCAGCCGGAGCCATTGCGCCGCCAGCGGGTCTACTTCCTGAGCGAGATAGTCCAGAAACGTTTGCTTTACCTCGTCGCGCAGGGCCTGCTGTTCCTCCCAATCGCGCTGCTGCTCGTACTGACTCAGCGCCTGAGAATCGAGCAGGCTCATGGCGCTGTCGCTATCGTCGGGAGAAATTTCTTCCGATACTAGCCGAATCAGTTCGCCCGTCGGAACCTGGGTCATGCCGCCACGCTGGGTGCGCCGCAGATAGTTGACAAACCGATAGACCAGCAGCGGCTGATTGCGGATGGGGCGCAGGCAGTATTCCTCAATGCTGGCCAGCATTAGCCCGTCCCGCAGGCGGGGCTGATTGGTGCAGCAGGCGATCCACTGCACCTGCTGGCGAATATAGGAGTCGTTTTGGATGAGTTCCTGAATCACTTCTTGCAACACATCCATGACGCTGCGATGGCGATCGCGCGATAGCGCCACCCAGGTTCGGACTTTGCTGCGAATCAGGAACAGGCTGCTGAGGCGCTGTAGCAGGTTTTTGTAAGCCTGGTCTGGACGGACTCCTAAATAGCGCTGCTGCAAAATGCGATAGCGATAATCCATCGCCTGCTGTGCCACCATAACTTGCACTGGGGTCATCTCATCGAAGCGCTGCGGCTCGTCGCCCAACAGCCAGCGCAAGATTGCCTCCTGGAGCGTTGCGGGCTGGCCGGGATGGTCTTGCTGGAGCCGCGCCTGCCACTCGCGTTTTAGTTCCTCCGACCTCGACTCAGCCCTCGTCATAGCGATGTAGTCCTCAGTGCTGGCTCTCGTGCAAGCTTCGGTGCTGGCTTCCATGCTACTAGCTTTGACCATATATCTTGCGCTCCCTTGCTGATTGCCGGGTAGGTCGATCGGCTCAGCCGACCGGGTGTGTGACGATTCAACCTTTCCGCAACCATTTCATATTTATCGGGTTAGTGTCATCACCCAACTAGGTACTCTGGACTCACCCTGGGCGATCGCCCTCCAGGATTTCTGCTGGGTTTCTGACATCCCTATGACATATCCCTGACACACCTTTGGCATTCCAGCGCAATTCTGCAAAGCCTCTTAAGCAGATTCGGGATCGGCTTCAATTGCCGCCACCAGCCGTTGCAGCGTGTCCGTCAACTGAGCGAGGCGCTCTAGCGTAGCATCCTGATTTTCTGCCAAAGTCTGTACGGTGTCGCTCAGGGCGAAAATTTGGTAGCCCTGCTGCTGCACCTGCTTGGACAACGCATCCATGTGTCCCGTTAGCTGATCAACCGTTTCCGTCGTTGCCAGGACGGCTTCTCCAATTTCCCGCACCAGCGATTCCAATGATGACGATTCAGTACTCACGCCCCTCTCCAAACACACGCCACAAACCCAAAACCATTTGCCAAGACCATTTGACTTGCTGCTGAAGCTTGAACCTGAAGCTTGGACAATGCTGAAGCTTGGACAATCAGCTTAGACGACCAGCCCCTTGCCTAATCAGCTTGGATAAAATTAGCTTTGGACAAAATCAGCTTGGACAACAATATATACCATCCTTATAGCCTCCCCCACCTCCTATTCCGCATTCTGCACCGCCTTTTCTCGCTTTTGCAAGGGATACAACCAGACCCTTGGCTCAAACCTCGAGCCTGATGAAGTTAGGACTCACGCAGTTGGAGGATTTCTCGCGGGCACAGCCCGCGAGAAATCCTCCAAAACCCAAAGAGCTTATTGCAAGTGCGTAAGCCCTGGAAGTATAGCTATCCTAAATGTCTTATCTGATTCCCTGTCCACGCAGAGTGCCGATTTCTGAAATGGCCTGAGAGAGCGAGGCACAGCGATACAATAAAGCATCAGAGGATTGGAACTGGACTTTCCAGAGTTTTCTATGACCACCACCGCCACCAAGACCCAATACGAAGCCGTCATCGGGCTGGAAACACACTGTCAGCTCAGCACCAAAACCAAGATTTTTTCCAGCAGTTCGACGGCTTTTGGTGCTGACCCCAACACGAATATTGACCCGGTGTGTATGGGGCTGCCGGGGACGCTGCCTGTGTTAAATCAAAAGGTGCTGGAATACGCAGTGAAGGCGGGGCTGGCGCTGAACTGTCAAATTGCACCCTATAGCAAGTTTGACCGAAAGCAGTATTTCTATCCCGATTTACCGAAAAACTATCAGATCTCGCAGTACGACCTGCCAATCGCCGAGCATGGCTGGCTGGAAATCGAGCTAGAAGAAGACGGGCAACCCGTTCGCAAGCGCATTGGCATTACGCGGCTGCACATGGAAGAAGATGCAGGCAAGCTGGTGCATGGCGGGAGCGATCGCCTCTCTGGGTCTACCTTTTCGCTGGTGGACTATAACCGGGCGGGCGTGCCGCTGATTGAAATCGTGTCGGAACCCGATCTGCGCTCTGGGGCAGAGGCAGCGGAATATGCCCGCGAACTGCGCCGGATCATGCGCTATCTGGGGGTGTCGGATGGCAACATGCAGGAGGGTTCTCTGCGCTGCGATGTGAACATTTCCATCCGTCCTGTGGGATCAGAAAAATTTGGCACGAAGGTGGAAATCAAAAACATGAATTCCTTCAATG
Organism: Thermoleptolyngbya sichuanensis A183; assembly: GCF_013177315.1. Classification (NCBI taxonomy): domain Bacteria; kingdom Bacillati; phylum Cyanobacteriota; class Cyanophyceae; order Oculatellales; family Oculatellaceae; genus Thermoleptolyngbya; species Thermoleptolyngbya sichuanensis. The sequence continues at coordinate 1,982,392 of NZ_CP053661.1, forward strand.
CCATCGAGCGGGCAATTAACTACGAAATTGAGCGGCAGATTGAGGTGCTGGAGGCGGGCGATCGCCTCGTTCAAGAAACGCGCCTCTGGGAAGAAGGCAGCCAGCGCACCATCAGTATGCGGGTCAAGGAAGGCTCCAGCGACTATCGCTATTTCCCCGAACCCGACCTCGGCCCCATCGAAGTCTCTGCCGAACAGCTTGCTGCGTGGAAACGCGAACTGCCGGAACTGCCCGCTGCCAAGCGCCATCGCTACGAAGAAGACCTAGGGCTGTCGTCCTACGATGCCCGCGTGCTGACGGACGATCGCGCGATGGCGGAATACTTTGAGGCGACCCTGGCCGCAGGCGCACCCGCCAAACAGGCCGCCAACTGGCTAATGGGCGATATCAGCGGCTATCTCAACACCGAAAAGAAAACCCTGGCTGACCTGCCCCTGACTCCCGAGACTCTGGCGGAAATGATCAGGCTGATCGAGTCCAACACCATCAGCACCAAAATTGCCAAAGATATTCTGCCAGAGCTGCTGACCCAGGGCGGCTCCGCCAAGGAACTGGTCGAAAAGAAGGGGCTGATTCAGATTTCCGACCCGGCTGCAATCGAAGCGGCGATCGCCAAAGTGCTAGAAGCTCATCCCGCCGAACTAGAAAAATATCGCAGCGGCAAGAAGAACATGCTGGGCTTTTTTGTGGGTCAGGTTATGAAGCAAACGGGTGGCCGCGCCGACCCGAAGCTGACGAATCAGCTTTTGGTGAAGCAGTTGGACGGGTAGCCCGGCGGCTATCACCGCTATTCTGCGCTCTCCTCATTCCCAATCCTTCAAATGCGCTGGATCAATGGCTCCAAACAGTTTGCGATCGCGGAAGCCTGCGTCATTGGTCTGGTTTCGGGGCTGGCAGCAGTCATGCTCAAACAGAGCGTGGGCTGGCTGGGCGGGTGGCGGGTGCAATGGTCGCACCAGTTTACAGACTGGCTGGTGCTGCCGCTGTTGGGGCTGCTGGGCGGCGGGCTGGCAGGGTTCCTGGTGGAGCGGCTAGCTCCGGAGGCGGCGGGCAGCGGCATTCCCCAGGTGAAGGCGGCGCTGGCCAATGTGGCGATCGCCCTCAATATGCGGGTTGCCCTGGTAAAACTGGTCAGCGTTATTCTCACTCTGGGCGCAGGCCTGAACCTGGGTCGTCAGGGGCCGACGGTGCAAATTGGCGCGGCTTTGGCCGCCCAACTCAGCCAGTGGATTCCCACCTCGCCAGAATATCGTCGCCAGCTCATCGCTTCAGGCGCAGCGGCAGGACTGGCGGCCGGCTTCAATGCCCCCATCGCGGGCGTTTTGTTCGTGGTGGAAGAGTTTTTGCAAGATTTCTCTGGCATCACGCTGGGCACAGCGATTCTGGCTTCCTTCATAGGCGCAGTCGTGTCGCGGGTGCTGGGCGGCCGCAGCCTCAGCCTGGATCTGGGCATGACCGCCTACGAGGCCACGTTTTCGCTCTACGATGTGCCGCTCTTCCTGATTTTGGGGCTACTGGCGGGGCTGCTGGGGTCGCTGTTTAGCCGGGGCATTTTCGTCAGCCTGGCCCTCAACCGTCGGCTTCCGCTGGGGCTGCCGGGGCGGATTGGGCTGGCGGGGCTGCTGTCTGGGCTGGTGGTGTCGCAACTGCCCGACAGCTTTCGGGACAACACGGGTCTGCAAGATCTGCTCAGCGGCGGCAATGCTGCCTGGTACTTGCTGCTGCTGGCCTTTGGCGCAAAGTTTTTGCTGACGCTGGTGGCCTACGGGTCGGGTGCGCCGGGGGGAATTTTTGCGCCGTCGCTGATTTTGGGGTCGGCGCTGGGAGCGCTGGTGGGCATTACGGGCAGCGGGCTGGAGTCGCTGCTGGGGCTTGCGCCGCATGTCAGTCCGGCCAGTACCTATGCGCTGGCAGGGATGGGCGCATTTTTCAGCGCGGTGACGCGGGGCCCGGTAACGGCGATCGTCATCGTGTTTGAGATTACAGCCAATTTCAACCTGGTGCTGCCGCTGATGATTGGCTCAGGCATTGCCTATCTGGTGGCGCAGCGGCTGGTGGGCAGCTCGTTTTATACTCGACTGCTGGAGTGGAACGGCATCCAGATTCAGTCGCCAGGAACCCAGCCCGCGCCCTGGCAAAAGCTAACGGCGGCAGCGGTGATGCAGCGGCGGGTGGAAACGCTGTCGAGCAGTTTGTCGCTGGATGAGGCGAAGCAGGCCTTTGCGCGATCGCACCATCGCGGGTTTCCGGTTGTAGACAACGGACGGCTGGTGGGCATCGTCACCCAGAGCGATTTGTCGGCTCCAGAGCGGCAGCCCGCCAATCCTGCGGCCGCCACCCTGTCGGACATGATGACGGCCCAGCCCGTAACCGTCCGCCCGTCCGACTCGCTGACCCATGTGCTGTTTTTGCTGAATCGGTTTAAGGTCAGCCGCTTACCCGTCACGGATGGATCAAAGCTGGTGGGCATTATCACCCGCGCCGACATTATTCGCGCCGAGTCGGATCAGCTCACGGGCGAGTCGCTGCAACTGGGACCCCGTCCCGCACCTTCCTATGAAGTTTATCGGACGCGATCGCCCGCCACGGGTCGGGGTCGGCTGCTGCTGCCCGTCAGCAATCCCCAGACGGCTCCGATTTTGGTGAAACTGGCGGGGGCGATCGCCCAGGAGCGGGGCTATGAGCTAGAGGTGCTGCACGTCATCCTGGTGTCGCGGGCCCATCCACCCTCAGAAACCGCCGTCCGCACCACCCAGGGGCGGCGCTTGCTGCGGCAGATTGAGCATTTGGGGCAAGACTGGCAGGTTCCTGTGCATACGCAGATTCGGGTAGCCCACGACGCAGCCCAGGCCATGCTAGAGGCCATCAAGGCGCGGCATATTAACCTGGTGCTAATGGGCTGGAAAGGCAGCACCAGCACGCCAGGGCGCGTATTTGGCACAACGGTAGACACCCTGATTCGCCAGGCCCCCTGCGACGTGGTGCTGGTCAAGCTGGGCGAAGAGACTCGATTCAATCATTGGCTGCTGCCGCTGTCGGGCGGGCCCAACGCGCAATATGCCCTGACGCTGCTACCTGCGCTGACCCGCCTCAGCCCCGACCCCAGCATTAAGCTCTGTCAGGTGTTGCCTGTAGACGAGCCGCTGGCGGATCTGTCCGTGATGGCGGTGGCAATGGACGAACTGCGCCAGCGGGTCAACTGTTCCATTACCACCCGCCCGATTCGGGGACATTCCGTACCGGGGGCGATTTTGCGGCTGGCCTGGCAGGAACCCTGCGATGTGATTGTGCTGGGGGCAAGCCGCGAAAGTCTGCTGCAACAGGCACTCACAGGCAACATCCCTGAGGCGATCGCCCGCAGCAGCGATTGCACCGTGATTTTGGTCAGAGCGGCGATCGCCCCAGACGAGTCCTAACACCGCTGTCCGACTAGACAGCCCCATTTTCAACCCCATTCATCCCATTTTCAGCCCCATTTATTTCCCCATTTATGATTGAGATGATCCGCCTTGACGCGATTACAGATGCGATCGCCTGGGAACTCTGTAATAGATAGACCTGATCAGGCGTGGTCATGAATGGTCACGAGTAAACTGCAAAGGGACTGCAAGTAGCCTGCAAGTAGCTTGCACGTCTTTTGTCATACTGTGTCATCAGGCAGCGATTGGGCATTCCAGAAGCCTTGGCCACTGACCAGCCCTTTGAGCAGGGAGGCTTTGCCCAACCACTCAAGCTCCATGATTGAAGATGACTAAAATAGCCGTTACTAATCGTCATCATGAATCGCCATCACGACGCTTGAACAGGCAGCAGCAGATACGGGTGCAACAATTGCAACAATTAGGAAGCTAGGCAGCCAGTCGATTAGCTGGGTAGCAAGACTTTACACAACCTGAGGGTCAGTTAAAGCAGCTTCACGGCAGCCTAGGTATTCTCCAGGCTCACTCAGCCTGACGTTGATTCAGCCGTCTTGCCCTAAACCACCCGTGAACACTCCACCCTTCTCCAGCTTTGCAAAAACCTGGCAAACGCTTCAGCCAAACCTGCTGGCGGGGCTAAAAGCAGCAACCGTGACTGGGCTTGCTATCACTGGGCTGGTGCTGGGGCTGCGGCAAGTGGGCGGGCTGGAGCCGCTGGAACTGCGGATTTATGACCGGATGGTGCGGCTGCGCTTCCGGGACGGATTGCTTGGCGATTCGCCCGATTCGCCCGACCCACGCCTGCTGGTGGTGGAAATCACCGAAGCGGATATTCAAACACTCCAGCGGGCTACACCGTCGGATGAAACCCTGGCCAGGGCGATCGCCCAGCTTCAGCAATACCAGCCCCGCGTCATCGGGCTAGACCTGCACCGCGACGTGCCCCAAGAGCCGGGTCATGCTCAACTCCAGGCCCAGCTTCAAGCCGATAATCTAATTGCCATCGCCAAGCTGGGCGAATCAGCGGGCGATTCGCGAAGCGATCCGTCCCGGAATCGCATTCCGCCACCGCCAGGATTCCCTCCAGAGCGAGTGGGCTTCAACGATTTTGTGATTGACCGGGACGGCGTAATTCGCCGCAGCCTGCTATATGCCCACACCGACACCGAAACCCATACGTCCCTGTCGCTGCGGCTGGCGCTGGCGTATCTCAAGCCAGACGACATCCGCCCGCGCCCCAGCGCCGCCAATCCCGAAGATTTGCAGCTTGGCGCATCCGCCTTTGTGCCGCTACAAGCCCACTCCGGGGCCTATCAGCGCCTCGACAGCAGCGGCTACCAAACCCTGCTGAACTATCGCGCCCGCCAAAATCCGGCTCGCCGCATCAGCTTGAGTCAGGTCTTGTCGCAGGACATTTCGCCAGAGTGGGTGCAGGACAAAATTGTGCTGATTGGGATGACGGCTCCCAGCGGCAAGGATCTGTTCTACACGCCCTTTAGCGCGGGCGAGCAGGTGTCGCACCAGATGCCCGGTGTGGTGGTTCATGCCCAGATGGTGAGCCAGTTTCTCGATGCTGCCACGGGAGCGCGATCGCCCTTCTGGTTTTGGCAAGAGTGGCAGGAGTGGCTGTGGATTTGGGGCTGGGCAACGGTCAGCGGGGCAGTGGCCTGGGCGGTGCGCCATCCGATTGCGCTGGGGCTAAGCAGCGTAGGACTGCTGGGATTGATTGGGGGCGCGGGCTTTGGGCTGTTTTTGCAGCAGGGCTGGGTTCCAACGGTGGCTCCGGCGATCGCCTCGATGATGTCACTGGGGACGGTCGTCGCCTACCGAGCGCAACAGTCGCACCGCCAGCAGCAGATGGTGATGACGCTCTTGGGGCAAAACACCTCGCCTGAAATTGCCGACGCGCTGTGGAATGCCCGCGATCGCCTGCTGGCCTCAGGAAAATTGCCAGGTCAGCGGCTCGTCGCCACGATGCTGTTTACCGATATCAAGGGCTTCAGCACTATTTCTGAACAAATGCCGCCGGAAGCACTGCTGGAATGGCTCAACGAATACCTGGAAGCCATGACCCACGAAATTCAGCAGCACCACGGCATTATCAACAAGTTCACGGGCGACGGGCTGCTGGCGATTTTTGGCGTGCCTATGCCCCGCCTGGAGGAGCGCGAGGTGGATGAAGATGCCTATCAGGCGATCGCCTGCGCGTTGTCGATGGGCAAACGGCTGGAGCAACTGAACCAGATCTGGCAACAGCGCAGCCTTCCGCCGATTCAAATGCGGGTGGGCATTTTCACCGGGCCCGTGGTGGTGGGCAGCCTCGGCGGCAAGGAGCGGATGGAATACGGCGTGATTGGCGACAGCGTGAACACGGCATCGCGGCTGGAAAGCTGCCTCAAGGATCGCCAGGTGGATCTCTGCCGCGTGCTAATTGCCGAGGAAACCTTGATGCACGTTAAAGGAAAGTTTCAGGTGGAATCCTGGGGGCCACTGGCGCTCAGCGGCAAGCAGCAGCTTGTGGAGGTCTATCGGGTGATTGGCTATGCAACGTGATTAAGTATTGGACTAAAGCCTTTCTTTACGGACGGCGCGAAACATTCCGAAGCGGCACAGCCCCACGCTAAAGGCCAGCCACATGAGTAGAATGGTCGGCACTTCTCGCAGCGACTTAATCAAACCGGGAACGCCAAATTTCACCAGGCCCGCTGGTCGCGCGATGCCCTGCCAAATCGAGTCGGGCCAGGAGGGCAGCGTTTCCTTTGACCAGTCCGCAGTGGTGACGGGGCCCTCGGTAAGTCCTGTGGCTTCTAGCAGTTCCGAAAACCCTTCGATGCTGGCGAACTCCGGATGCGACCATTGATCCAGCAATTGCCGCATGACGGTGCGTTCCCAGAGATTCAGAGGAATTTGGCGATCATCCCGCTGGTTCCAGTCGGCCACCACCAGCACGCCGCCGGGTTTCAGCACGCGCATCAGTTCCTTGGCAAAGATTGCTTTGTCGGGCATGTGCGGCCCGGCTTCCACCGACCACACCACGTCGAAGCTGGCATCGGGAAAAGACAGCGCCATCGCGTCGTCTACCAGAAACTTGGCGCTGACTCCGGGCGGCGTAAGATCCTGCGCCCGCTTTACCTGCTGGGGGCTGATGGTGATGCCCGTAACGTTGAAGCCGTAGTCTTGCGCCAGGATGAGGCTGCTGCCGCCGATGCCACAGCCCACGTCTAGCAGGGTAGAACCGCGCGGCAAGCGATCGAGTCCGCCCCAGCGCACCATTTCATGCACAAAGTCGGCTTTGGCTTTGAGAAAATCTTTGCGGCGGGGCGGGGAGCCGTAGTGCCCCAGATGAATATGTTCGCCCCAATAAAATTCCAGGATGCCGTCCTGTGTCCATTCGTCGTAAGAACGGGCGACAGACTCGCCGGACTGATAGCGGCGGGCGGTGAGCAGGTAAAGGATCGTGCCGATGAGCAACATTGCCAGCAGCAGGATGAGGGCGATCGCCAAGAGAGAACCCATGCTTTATGTCGCGTGTCCGAGTTTGATGTAAATCGTTTGAGTAGAGCGTTTGAGTAGAGCGGTGAGCGCGTCGAATCCCAATCTCAAATACGATTGTAACGTTACTTTAACGTCGAACTCGACTAGCGCAGTGAGGCAGCACTCGACCTAGCGTTGGCCTTATCGCGTTTGGAGGGCGATCGCCATGAAGCAGCGCCTTATCAGAGCAGAACTACGAAGCCCCAAACTCCCAAGACGCTGCCAGATGTTGCTGAACGCAAATATGTCAAACGCAAATATGTCAAATACGAATTTCACACTCTGCGGGAAGCTTAGTCTCGATCTTCTCGCTTAGAAATGACGTTGAAATTCTCGTCTAAAAAAACGTCGTATTCTTTGCCGTCGTTGCAGCGCACGTCTTCGGCTTCAAAGCCAACGCCCTGGATATAATCCACATCGCCAACCACCGGGCATCCCTGAGACTGAAGCACTTCGACGACTCTCGCCCGCTCTTGGGGAGTTGCATCTCGATCGATATCAGCCCGGGCCGCCTGGGAGGTCAGCATTCCTGCCGATATCAATAGCAAAGAGACAATGCCGCTGCCAGAAAACCGGATTAAAGATAAGCCTTTCATGCAAAACTCCTATGTTTTACAGTCAATAAACTGCTCATAGGCTACCGATACGGGCACACGAGTTTGTTCTATCAAGAGGTATATTCACAGACAATCAAGCGAAGGAAATTCTTAATCCTCTAAGAGATACCTGCCTTGCTCCAGATCTATTTCTCTGGTCATGTAAGGCTTGATGAAACCGTATGATGAAGAACCGTATGATGAAACGCATCGACGTTGCACGAGGAAGCCAATGGAGTCAATGGATTCTCTGAACTGGGTGATGGGCGGGCTAGCCGTGGCAATTTTGATCGGCGGAATGCTGATGATGTTTACGACGGTGTTTACCACCAAGCGATAGAAAGATTGCGGCCGCTATCCATCGCGGCGATGTACCCGAAATTCTTGCTCTAGCGTAGGTAGCTCAATGGTGTCCTGGGCAAGCTGGGCGATCGCCTCCACATCAGCCAGTTTTTCTCGCAAAATCTCGACCCGATCCTGGAGGCGGGCGCGAATTACCTGCGGCCCGGCGCTGACGCAATCGCTACAGGCTTCTCCACAAATTACGCCCTGGTCGTTGTAGATCACCGCCAGCAGGAGTTGGTTTGAGCCGCTGCGGATGGGGCGAGACTCACGGCCGCAAATCGAGCAGAATACTGGAACGTTGCCAAAATAAATGCTTTGTTCCCAAACGATCTTCACAGGCCTAACCTCGATTGCGTGGCGCTAGATGGCAGAATCGGGCGGATCTTAGGACGGTCAGATCCAGCAGAGCCAGACTTCAGCACTGCCCGAAGACTCGATACGGCGCACTCGTTGACAGGTTGACAGAGCGGCCCCTCAATTCATCCCTAGTTTGTGACCAAAAGCCTAGCCTTGCTGTTTGGTTTAAGGATGTTTTCTGAATCACAGATTTGGGGGTGTAGACCGTGAGACGTTTGAAGAATGGCCACAAAAATTGCCTCACAGGCCAGGAATCCGGTCGCTGCAAGGCAAGGACAGTTAAACGCTACTTATAGTGTGGAGGGCGATCGCCCTCATGAACTCGGTCGCTGTGCCGATTTCTTGGGTGTCCTGTAGCACGATCGCATCTATCTTAGGGAATAGCCTGGTGATCTGGGTCACAGCTTACCGTCCGAGTCTTGTGCAGGAACGAGTCGGGTTTGGGAGCGGGAGAGCCGCCCGACAGTGCCTTGTTGTCGGGATTTGCAGGTCTTTTATAGAGAATTGCTGGGGAGATTATGGGGCGATCGCGCTGCAATTCCTCAAACACCTGCCCATCATTGGGTTTACAAAACGTTACTTTTTTATGCACCCTGGGCAGATTAAATACAGTCAGTCCTCTAGAACTGCGTCTAGTAGAACTGCGCCTAGCATCCCTTCAATAGTCAATTGCGACTGCTGACTCATCAATTCTTTCGCGTTTATCCCTTATCCCATCCATCCATCCTGCGAAGAACCCTCTATGCTTAGCCAGATGAAACGCCTCAGCCTGGAGACCGAAGGCCAGTATGCGACCGATGCAGACCTGCAATTCTTGCGAGATTACGCAAAATCCTACGGGCTGCGAGTCGAAACCTATCGGCGCATCCAGAACGCCGAGGCGCTGCTAGTGAGCCAGGTTCAGCAATACATGATGAGCAAAGACCCAACTCTGTTTCAGAACGGCGACAATGACCTGACGACAAAGTGGAAGCGGGATACCGTGCGGGTGCTGCGCTATTCTGCGGTGGCGATGCTGCTGAACGATCCCGAAACACTGCAAGAGCGCTTTTTGCTGTGGTTTCAAACCATCATGCGGGCCTTTGGAGCACAGCAAAGCTGCAACGCAACCTATGAAGCCATGCAGCATGTGGTGCAGCAACATCTGACCCCTGTACAGGCCAGCCTGTTTTGCCCCATTTTGGAAATTAATCGGCATCTGCTGGGGGGCAGCAACGCCTAGCCAATATACTCCACAGTCCACAGGCTTCCTAAGCGAGACGGATTGCCAACGGCTCACGCAGGGGGCCGTTGTTTTGGCGACAGCCTTTTAGCGATAGGTCGCCCTGGAGGTTCGCACTGGCTGGAGATTCGCACTGGGCCTGTTGTTACGCCGGGTGATTGTGACAAAGCGTATTGTTACGAAGCGTGTTGCTACGAAGCGCATTGTTACGAAGCGCAATGCTGCCAATCCTGAATTAGCCTACCGAATTCTGTAAATTTTAGAAGGCGATCGCCCCAAAACCGTGGTTTTTTGTTTCGGGGGCCACGTCCATCCGTTATTAGAGAATATATTCTAGAGAATCAGAAGTAATACGGATGCTTCGCGGGGCTGTTGACTCACGGGGCGGTATGCTTTAGGTGATTTTGACTGGGGTGAGGGTTCGCTATGCCAGTAAGACGTTTTGAGTTGCGATCGCCCGAAGGGGGCGCGGATGGGTTTGGCATGTATTTGGGCGGAGCGGGACAGTCGGGCGCAGCCAGCGGCCTCGCGCCAGAAGCGCTAACCCGCCCCCGGTCAAAATCCTGGCGATGGCTGATTGTGGGGTTGACTAGTTGCGCGGCCTTGGGCGGCGTGGCGGCATCGGCGCTGCTGTGGATGCTGATGCTGCCGCCCGCGCCCGATTGCAAAACGGGATCTCCGCTGGCTCCCGATATGGAGCGGCTATTTTGCGCTCAGCAGGCGGCTCGGTCGGGCGAACTGACCGAACTGCTGTCTGGCCTGGCGCTGATTGAAACCTGGACTCCGGAGCATCCGCTTTATAAGGAAGCCCAGCGGTCGGTTGAAGAGTGGTCGAAGGGGCTGCTAATCATCGCCCGCCAGAAGATGAACGCCAGCGACCTGCAAGGCGCGGTGGAAATTGCCCAGCGCATTCCCAAATCTAGCTCGGTGCGGGCCGATGCAGAGGCGGCGATCGCCACTTGGCAGGGCATCTGGCGGCAGGGCGAGGCGCTGGTGGCGGCTGCTCAAACTGCGATGAAGGAACAGGCCTGGGGCAATGCCTCGGAGGTGATCCGCGACCTAGGCGAGATGAGCCATCCCTACTGGGGCAACCAGCGGGCCCGGGCGCTGTCGGAGCAACTGCTTGTGGAACGTAAGGCACGCCAGCAGTTTGCCGAGGCTCAGAAGATCGCCCAGGCGGGTAAGCTGCCCGATTTGGCAAAGGCGATCGCCCAGGCAGGACGAATCGACAAGGGCAGCTATGCCTGGAGCGATGCCCAGCCCGTGCTGAACCAGTGGAGCGATCGGCTGCTGGGCGCAGCATTCCAGCTTTGGCAGGAGCAAAAGTTTGACCAGGCGATCGCCCTCACCAAGCAGGTCGAGGTCAATCCCGGTCGGGCTGAAATGGCGAAGGATTTAATCCAGCTTAGCGAAGCGCGGAAGCTAGCCGTTTCCACCTGGACAAACTGGGTCGCCACGCCGCAGCACGTGATCAGCCTGATGGAGGCGATCGCTGCCGCAAAGCAGATCAAGCCCACCAGCGCCTACTATGCCCAGGCGCAAAGCAGTCTAGCAAGCTGGCAGATTCAGCTAGATGGGCTGCGGCAGTTGCAACTGGCCCAGATGACGGCGGGCGTGGGAACCGTGGAGACGCTGAAGACGGCGATCGCCCAGGCCAGCAAGGTCCAGCCCGGAAATCCCCGCCGCCTGCAAGCCCAGACCATGATCGCTCACTGGCATCGCGAAATCGAGCGGCTCGAAGACCGGCCGCTGCTAGCACGGGCGCGACGGCTGGCTACCGAGGGGACAGTGGCCTCGCTGCAATCGGCGATCGCCCAGGCCGGGCAAATTTCCGAAGGTCGGGCGCTGCGGGGCGAAGCGCAGTCCTTGGTGCGCGACTGGACGCGCCAGATCCAGGTGATCGAAGACCAGCCCTACCTAAACCTGTCTCGGACGCTGGCACGGCGGGGCCGGCTGCGAGAGGCGATCGCCGCTGCGGCGCTGGTGCGTCCCAACCGGGCGCTCTACCCCCAGGCGCGGGCTGCGATTCGCGATTGGCAGGCAGAGCTAAATCGGTTCAACGCCTCGCCGATGCTGCCTGAGCGACCCACCCCTAGTCCTAGCCCAGCCTTGGAACCCCCCTTCGGAAGCAGCCGATCGGGCGCGATCGCCCCTGGAGCAGACGCTTCGTCTGACGAGACAAAAGAGCCGAAATATCGCTTGCCGCAGGCCCCCACCCGCAGCACTCCGGGTCAGCCTGCGCCATCGGGCACCCTCCCCCGCCCATCTGTGCCAGCGCCCATCGCGCCTGAATCTAGCGCTACGCCCCAGCCTGAATCCACGCCCAAGGATATTTCTGGACTGGCGGAACCCGAAGCGCCTCAGGTTATGCCGCCTGCGCCGCCTGCGCCGCCTGTGAACGTTGCGCCGCCGCGTGTGGTAGAGCCGCCGCCGCGTGTGGTAGAGCCGCCACCGCGATTTGAGCGTCCCCAGGCAGCGCCCGTGCGGGAGGCTCCGCCCGAAGCTGCTCCGGTTCGTCGGGAACGCCCCGCCGCGATGGAATCCGTCCCCGTGTCGCCGCCTAGCGAACCCGGGCCCCAGGCAATGGAGCCAGAATCCGCCAATTTCACCGAGTCGCACTCCTAGCGCTGCCGCCAGATATACGCCTGATTACGCCAGACATAGGCCAGATTACGCCAGACATGATTCCTGCTTTGGGACTGCTTTGGGAAATTTGGCCTATGGATTAGCTCGTTTGTCTAAACTGGTTTGCCTAGACTAGCCGAACAGAGCGTTGGCTCCAGCCTTGCGGAGCAACATCGCCCTCTGAAGGAATAACCTGGGCGACCGCCCTCGATTCGAGATACCCAGCCTGGTGAAGTGCGGACAAACAGTCCGGAGCCGTTTCTGCTGGCACACAGCCCAACAGCCCGCCAGCGGTTTGCGGGTCAAACAGGATATCGGCTGGAATTTCGGAAGAGCGCGACGGAGACCTTTGCTCCCAATCCCGCACCCAGCAGGCCGCAGCCAGGTTTTGCGGATGCAGAGAACTGCGGAACCCCTGCTGCAACGTTTCTGCTGCACCGGGCAACAGCGGCAGTGCCGACAAATCTAGCTGCACGCCCACAGGCTCCGATGCTCGCAGCATTTCCACTAAATGCCCCAACAGCCCAAAGCCTGTAACATCTGTGCAGGCATGAGCGCCATGCCCCTGAAAGATTTTCGCCGCCGTCTGGTTTGATTGCAGCATCGTGGTGATCGCCCCTTCGATCCAGCGGCCCTTGGCTCGTCGCTGCATCTCTGCGGCAAACAGCGTGCCCGTGCCCAGTGGCTTTGTCAGAATCAGCACATCACCCGGTCGCAGTCCACCCTTGGGCAGCAGTTGGGACGATTCCGCCAGACCATTGCAGGCAAAGCCCAGCGCCAGTTCCGCTCCCTCCACCGTATGCCCGCCCATCAGCACTGCCCCGGCAGCGTGTAGAACTTTGGTCGCCCCCGCCAGCAGGTGAACTAGCATCTCCTCTTGTTTGGCAGGCGTGGCGTAGGGCAGCGTGGCGATCGCCAGCGCACTCTGCGGACTTGCCCCCATTGCAAATAGGTCGCTCAGCGCGTGGTTTGCCGCAATCTGCCCAAACACAAACGGATCATCCACCAGCGCCCGAAAGTAATCCACCGTTTGCAGCAGCACCCACCCTGCTGGAACCTCTACCGCCGCCGCGTCATCCGGCGTGTCTAGCCCGATCAGGATATCGTCACGCTGAAGTGCGGGATACTCTGCCTGCACTCGTTGCAAGGCGCGATCGAGCGGCTGGCTACCGATTTTGGAGCCACAGCCCGCGCAGGGGAGAGAGTTGGAAGCGCGGCGGGATGGGGCGAACGTCCTGCGTTCGACCCGCTGGCTCCTCATCTCTGGCAAGTTCGAGAACTTTTCCATAAAGCGGCGATCGATGCGGTCTTTCCACTGCCAGAACCAGGGGGTGGGGCCAACGTGCAGAGGGCCGCGAGAGGCAACAGCCGTGCAATCGCCCAATCCAACCAGGATCAAAAACTCCTTTTGCGGCACGAAGGGCTTCGGCGGCTGGCCCAGCAGAGCGCGGCGCAGATTCTCCACCAAGGGCTTGCCCTGGCGCACAGCAAACACGCCTGCCTTAGGGCGCGGATGGCGAACCATCGTGGCCACGTCGCCCGCTGCAAAAACGTAGGGATGCGAGATAGATTGCAGGCAGTCATTCACCTGGATAAAGCCGCGATCGTCGGTTGCTAAGCCGGATTCCTTGAGCCAGGATGCGGCCGAGGCTTGCGTCACCCAAAAGGGGCGATCGCACTCGATCCAGCGCCCAGACTCGCAGCGCAATCCGTCGGGTTCCACGGCTGCCACCGTTTCCCCCAGATGAAGCTGAATGCCCCGCTGGGCAAGGATATGCTGCATCTTGCGTCGCATTCCGGGGCTGCGCTCTGGCAAGATTTCGCGACCGCGATGCACCAGATGAATTTCCAGCGGCGTGTCGAGATGGCCTGCCTGTTGCAACACCTGCCGCAGCCGCGCCCGTATATTCAGCGCTAGCTCTACGCCGCCCGCGCCACCGCCCACAATGCCCAGTCGCAGAGGACGCTGGGGCTGTTCAGACACCTGCTGAACGATCGCCTCCCATTGGGTCAAAAACTGCGAAATCGGCTTCACGGGAATGGCGTACTCCGCCGCGCCGGGAACCGTGGAGACTGCGGGTGTGCTGCCAATATCGATCGAGAGCCAGTCGAAGGCGATCGCCGGATGGTGGGCACACAGCACCCGATTTTGCGCCAGATCCAGACCAACCGCGCGATCGCCGATCAGCCGCACCCCAGCAAACCTCGCCAGTGGCCGCAGGTCAATGTGGCACTCGTCAAATTCGTACAGCCCTGCCACGTATCCGGGCAGCATTCCCGAATAGGGCGTGTGCATCACGTCGGTAATCAGCGTCAGCCGCGCGCCAGGAATCGGGTTCATGCCCCACATTCGGAGGGCGATCGCGTGGCTGTGTCCGCCCCCGATCAGCACGAGGTCTTGTGTAACAGGCGTGGGCGCTTCCAAGGTTATTGCAGCTTCAGCACTGCCATAAAGGCTTCCTGCGGCACGTCCACCGTCCCGATCGCCTTCAGACGTTTCTTACCCTTGGCCTGCTTTTGCAGCAGCTTTTTCTTGCGGCTGATGTCGCCGCCATAGCACTTGGCCAACACGTCTTTTCGCAAGGCCGGAATGTGTTCGCTGGCCACCACGCGGCTACCGATAGCGGCTTGCAGCGGGATTTTGAACTGGTGGCGCGGAATGAGTTCCTTTAGCTTTTCGACCAGCGCCTTGCCCACATAATAGGCTTTGTCGCGGTGAACAATGGTCGCCAGCGGGTCAACCGGGTCGCCGTTGATCAGGATATCCAGCTTCACCAGGGGATTCTCGCGATAGCCGATGAGGTGGTATTCCATGCTGGCATAGCCGCGCGATCGCGACTTCATCTGGTCAAAAAAGTCCGTCACCACCTCCGCCAGCGGCAGTTCATAGGTCAGCGTCGTGCGCCCCTGGGTCAAATACTTCATATCTTTGAACACGCCCCGGCGAGACTGGCTCAGCTCCATCAGCGGGCCGACAAACTCCTCCGGCGTAATCATGTCCACCTGCACATAGGGTTCCTCAATCGCCTCGCGCTTTTGAGGATCGGGCAGGTGGCTGGGGTTGTCGATATAGACCTCGCTGCCATCTAGCAGACGAACCTTGTAAATCACCGATGGAGCCGTGGTAATCAGATCCAGGTCGTATTCGCGCTCCAGTCGTTCCTGCACAATTTCCATGTGCAGTAGCCCCAAAAAGCCGCAGCGGAACCCAAAGCCCATCGCGCTGGAGGTTTCGGGTTCGTATTGCAGTGCCGCGTCGTTCAGCCGCAGTTTTTCGAGCGCCTCTCGCAGGTCTTCAAACTCATCGGCATCGGTAGGGAACAGTCCGCAAAACACCATCGGCTTGGCTTCGGTATAGCCAGGGAGCGGTTCCTTGGCTGGAGCCGTCGCCAGGGTAATGGTGTCGCCCACTCGCGCATCGGCCACTGCTTTGATGGCAGCCGACAGATAGCCCACTTCGCCTGCGTGCAGTTCGTCTACCTGGATTTGGTTGGGCGACAGCACCCCCAGTTCGTCGATTTGATACTCTTTGCGGGAAGCCATCAGCCGGATGCGATCGCCCTTCTTCAGCGTCCCATCCATCACCCGGAAGTAGACAATCACGCCGCGATAAGAATCGTAGTAGCTGTCGAAAATCAGCGCCCGCAGCGGCTCCTGCACCGTGTCGCGGGGCGGCGGCACCAGATGCACGATGGATTCCAAAATCTCGCTGATGCCAATGCCCTCTTTCGCCGAGGCAAGAATGGCGCTGCTGCAATCCAGCCCGATAATTTCTTCGATTTCTCCCTTGACCCGATCTGGCTCTGCCCCCGGCAGGTCGATTTTATTTAGCACCGGAATGATTTCCAGATTATGCTCCAGCGCCAGGTACACGTTTGCCAGAGTTTGCGCCTCCACGCCTTGGGAAGCATCTACCACTAGCAGCGCACCTTCGCAGGCGGCCAGAGAGCGCGACACCTCGTAGGAAAAGTCTACGTGCCCCGGCGTGTCGATCAGGTTCAGCACGTAATCCTGCCCGTCTTCGCCGCGATAGTTCATGCGGGCTGCCTGGAGCTTGATCGTGATGCCGCGCTCTCGCTCCAGCTCCATATTGTCGAGAAATTGCTCCTTCATTTCTCGATTGCTGACAGTGCCCGTCGTTTGCAGCAAGCGGTCGGCCAGCGTGGACTTGCCGTGGTCGATGTGGGCAATGATGGAAAAGTTGCGGATGTTTGAGACGGGAACGTCGGTCATAGACGCAAAGCATCAAGGGGTAAAAGGGGCGGCAATGCTTAGAAGAACCGCAAGAGAAACCAGGCAGTGAATCGTCCTTAAGGCATACCGCTTAAGATATTGTAATGCTTCTCTCTGCCGGACGCATCGGCAGTCCCTTGAGTCGTCTTGGGTTTCGCCGCAGTTGAGAGGAACCAGATGACCTATGATTTCTAAATAGATCGAGATAGATCAAATCAAGATAGATCAAGTTGTAGCGTATTGTTTTACGCTGCAAGGCGGCCTATAGGGATATTAGGCCTTGTGGGCAATTCAATTCAGGGGTGCTTGGGAAGAAGGGCGATCGCCCCTTCGTTTAAGAACCAGAATCTTTAAGAGCCAGCATCACGCACAAAAGTGGGTACAGCTTTCTGGAGTAGGGTGCAATAGAGATGCAGTAGAGGTGCAGTAGACAGGTCTTAAGCCGAGTGGATGGTTGTTCCAGTGCCGCCAAGGGGGTTTGGACACAGAAGGCTTTTCTGGATACAAACGCTCTCGCCCGCGAAAGGCTCCTGCTGGAATCCAGACGAAACGCTGCTTCCTCTGCGGCCTGCCACCGCTAAGACTCAAAATCTAAACCGAGATCTAAACCAAGCTCAACACCAAGCTCTACAAATCAAGATTTACAATTCAAGCCATTAAGTTCACAACTCACAACATTAGATTCCCTGTACAAAACGATTTAGGGCAGAATTTACTGTAAGTCGTTAGATTCTCATCCTGGAAGCGTGTCTGTATAGGCTAGCCAGGCAATATCAGCGACGGAACAAATGCGGAACGGTGAGAGAGTAAGACAATTCTATGAGCGACCCTGTTGTGGAATCTAATGCTGCGAAGACTGATGGTGTGAAGACTGATGGCATGAACGCTCAGGCCGGTGTTCAGGGTTCAACTCAGGAGGCGATCGCCCCCACAGACCCGCCACCCGCCGCCAGGCCCAGAGCAACGGCTGGAAATAAGGTCGATTTGTCAATCCAGATCGACGCTGAGCTATTGAATCAGATTGGGCATCTCACCAGCGATCCGAGCAAAGTGATCGAAGTCGCCGTGCGTCAATGGCTGCGGGGGGGAGCCTCGCGGGACGACGACCTGACGCGATCGCTCCAGCGCAATCCGCCTGTTCCCCCCCGTGGAGAATGGAACGACTAGCTGATTGCTGTAGGAATCACGGATTTGCTTTAAAAGCCGTTGCAGATAGCCTCTGCGACAGGCTACGTTAGGCGAAGATACTTGCTGAACCTGATTCCAAGAACATTTTGCGCGTTTTAACTCACTGTCTCCGATGCACGCTGATGACCTTGTCTGAAGATTCTTCTAGTTCTGTCGTTGGCCCGGCAGATGTAGCGATTGCTAGGCGACCCGGCGGCCCACTCCAGAAACCGCCCTCCATTGGTGATCTCATCTTCATACAAGACGCTGCGGGAACCTACCTTTCCTTCTCCTGGAAAGACGCAGATCGCTATGGACTGGGTTCTACGGACTTGGTCGGTCGGCCGATTGAGGAAGTCGAGTTTGCGCCAGCCGCCCTTGCGCCCTACTTACAGCGGATTCGCATGGTGCTTGATTTGGGCAGCCCCGATGGGTTTTCCTACTTGTTTCGCTGTGGCGGGCAGTATCTCGTTTTTGACCTCGCGCTCAGCCCCATTCTGCAAGTCAACGCGCTGCCTTCAGCAGTCATCGTCACGGGGCATCTGCTCTATGCCTGCACCGATGACCAGGCCCACCTGCTGCTAGAATCGCCCCCTCGCTTCAGCACGCTCCGGGGCAGCGGCTCCATCTTTTATCAAAAGGCACTGACTCGCGTTGCCTGGAACATCCGCCATACGCTTGACCTCGATGCCATCTGGCAGCAAACCGCCACAGGACTGGGTGAAACGCTCAACCTGAGTCGCTGTTGGGTGTGTGCTTACCCCGCTGAAGAGGGAAAAGCGCAGATCATGGCAGACTATCGACAAGATGGGGCGGCGGAGTGCGTCGGGCAAACGCTGGATTTACCGCACTTTCCCTACTTGCAGCAGGCCGTTTCCACGCTCCAGCCCGTTAGCACCACGCAGATTGATGAAGAAAGCGGTAGGGAGATGGCAATTTTGGCGATCGCCACCTGCCACGATGGCCAGCCCAACGGACTCCTTGTGCTGTACCAAGATGATGAAGCTCAGGTGTGGAGACAGTCCGAAATCGAGCTAGTTCAGGAATTTGCAGAGCAGATTGGAACGGGGCTGGCCCATGCCAGTTTGTACGCAACGAGCCGTCGCCAGGCCGAGCGACTGATGCAGCAGTATCACGACCTCGAGGAGAGCCGTCGCCAGGCCGAAGAAGCCTCCCGCCTCAAGAGCGAGTTTTTGGCCAACACGTCCCACGAGCTACGCACCCCGCTCAACGGCATGATTGGCTTCCTCAAGCTCATCGTAGACGGCATGGCGGACGATCCCGAAGAACAGGGCGAGTTCATCGAAGAAGCCTACCGCTCAGCGGTAAACCTAAACGACATCATCAATGACATCCTGGACATTGCCAAAATCGAAGCAGGCAAGCTCGAAATCGAGATTAACCCGGTCAAGCTCGATGACCTGATGGACGATGTGGAACGCTTTATCCGTCCCCAGGCCGAACACAAGCATCTGAGCTTCAAAATTTGCAAACCTGAAACGCGAGATCCAATCATCCTGAACGGCAACTATCAGCGCCTCCGCCAAGTGCTGCTGAATCTGTTGGGCAACGCCATCAAGTTCACCCACGAAGGCGGCATCACCGTTACCACCGACATCCTGCCCCGCCAGTCCGATCAGGACAAGGGCTATGCCAAGATCAGCGTGGTCGATACGGGCATTGGCGTTTCGCTAGAGAAGCAAGACCGCCTGTTTCAGTCCTTTAGCCAGGTAGACGGTTCCCGGACTCGGCAATATGGTGGCACGGGGCTGGGCCTGGCCATTTCCCAGAAGCTTGTAGAAGCGATGAAGGGCGAGGTGAATTTCTACAGCCTGGGCGAAGGTCTGGGGTCTACGGTTACCTTTACTGTGCCCCTCCATCAGCACCCGGTGCTAATCGCTAGACAGTCTGAAGAGGAAGATGCGGATCTGGCAGACTTGGCAGACTTGGCAGACTTAGCAGACTTGGTAGACCTGGATACGATGGAGTAGCGGCAGTTAGCGTGGCTGTCCCTCAGATATACCTCTCAGGTATACCTCTCAGACATATCATAGATGTACCTTAGAGTAGCGGTAGCTCTAGGGTAGCGGTAGTTCTAAGTAGCGGTATCAAACGGGCGATCGCTCTTAAGCCCTTGCCGTAGCATAAATCTAAGCCGTCTTCTGGGTGATCTCTGCTATGTCGATTACGCTTCAGGTCAATGGCGAACCCCGCACCTGCGAGCCGGATACCTCGCTGCCGCAGTTTTTGGAGCAACTGGGTATGAATCCGCGCCTAGTGGCGGTGGAATATAACGGCGAGATTTTGCACCGCCAGTTTTGGGAAAAGACCCTCATGCAGGCGGGCGATCGCCTGGAAATTGTCACCATTGTCGGCGGCGGCTAATGCAAAGACTTGTTGCAAAGACTATTGCTCAATTTAGGGCAATCTAATTAGGGCAATCTAACCTGGGGTTTTCAAGTACGGTCATCCCTCCTGAAACCCACTGCTAGCCGCCCTCAGCGCAAAACGGAGCGCGTTACATTAGAAGTATTGAATGGCTGTGTAACGTTTTCTAAAGCTTTGTTGCTAAAGCTCTGCAAATTTTAGCTCGGCAAACTGCTTAGCTCGGCAAACTGCTTAGCTCAGCGAAACCATTTAGCTCGGCAACTCGGCAAACTGCTTAGCTCGGCAAACTGCACAGCCTGCCCCACGGGCATTGCCCGAAACGTTTATATGAGGGCTTGAGGCAATGGGAAAGTTCTTTTCTCAAGTATGGCGGCCCCTGCTTCGGCCGCTGGTGGTTTTCTCTCTAATTGCAACATTGGTGTTTGGCAATGCAGGTAGCGCTCTGGCCCTGAGTCGGGGCGGCGGCCGCATCGGCGGCGGCGGGTTTAGCGTGCCCAGCCGCACCTATACCAGCCGTCCGGCTCCATCCTATGGCGGTGGCGGCTATTATCCCGGTGGTTATCCTGGCGGCGGCATTGGGTTTCCGCTGGTGTGGGGGCCGATTTTCTTTGGCGGCGGTGCGGGCAGCCTGTTCACCATTCTGATTTTTCTCTCACTTGCATCATTTATCGTACGGAGCGTCCGAGCCGCGCAGTCTGATGCGAATGGCTATGACGACCTGGGCTATGGCGCAGCGTCGCCCACGGTTTCGGTGGCCAAAGTTCAAGTGGGGCTGCTGTCTGGCGCTCGCGGCTTGCAGGCAGACCTGGATCGGCTGGCGAAAACGGCGGATACGGGTTCCAAAGAGGGGCTGACGGAGGCGCTGCAAGAAACGACGTTGGCACTGCTGCGGCATCCCGAATATTGGGTCTATGGCGGCACGCAGTCGGCACAGTATCGCCTGGAGGCGGCTGAGGCACAGTTTAACCGACTGGCGCTGGCAGAGCGCAGCAAATTTAGCGAAGAAACGCTGTCGAATGTCAACCGCCAGTTGCGGCAGGCGGGAACGACTTCGGCCGCCCTGGCCACGACGGGTACGGGTGAGCTGGTAGCGGCAGAACAGCCGACAGAAATCCAGTCGCAGGGTGAATATATCGTGGTGACGCTGCTGGCGGCAACGCTGGGCAAGCTGGATTTGCCCGTGGTGAATTCGACGGAAGACCTGCGTCGGGCGCTGTCGCAGATGGGATCGGTGTCGAGCGATCGCCTCTTGGCGCTAGAAATTCTCTGGACCCCCCAGGTGGAGGGTCAGACCCTCTCGTCAGATGAGCTAGTCGCTGAGTATGCTGATTTGAGATTGGTCTAGCTAGCCTGTAGATAATGGGATACGTTAGGGATTGAGCCTTCAATCCCTATTTTTTTTACGAATTTTGAAGGGGTCTGGCGGCAAATTTTTTGACCGCGATCGCCGATAGAACTGAGTAATTCTCTCTAGAGGCACGCCCAACCCAGCGGCGATTAGCACGCTCTGATTGATCAGCGTCGTCTGCCACACCCCCAGCGCTTCCCACCGCCGCGCCGAAGTCGATACCACTGCTGGGGCGATCGCCACTTTGCCCAAGGTCTGAGCCTTTCGTACCAGCTTCAGATCTTCCAGAATCGGCACCTCTGGAAAGCCGCCCAGTTGCCAGAAAGTGTCTGTTCGCAGAAATAGCGCCTGATCGCCGTAGGGCAGGCTGAACCAGCGCGATCGCCAGCGCACCCCCCGCTCCACCCAGCGCAATCCCGGCAAGGTTCCGTCAATCAACAGGTCAAACGCCCCCAGCACCACGCCCGGTTGGGCCAGGGTTTGCTGCACCAGATGGGGAAACTTCTGGGGCAGGCGAGTGTCGGCGTGGAGGAAAAGCAGAGTTTTCCCCATCGCGGCGGCGGCTCCGGCATTCATCTGGCGGGCGCGACCGGGAGCGGAGTGGACGACCGTTGCGCCATACTGCTGAGCGATCGCCCGCGTGTCGTCCTGGCTGCCTCCGTCTGCCACAATCACTTCCAATGTGCCAGAGGGCGATAGGGTTTCCAGCAGGCTCGGCAATTCTGCGGCTTCATTCAGCGTTGGAATGATCACGGAAATCACCTGCTTCCGCAGCGCCTCCCACACGGGCAAGTCGGCAGCAGTGTCAATGTCCGTCAGTGGGTCAAGCGTTGCTACCGAGAGATGGAGAGCTTGGGCGATCGCCCTAGTCTGGGCAAACACACGCTCTGTGCCCCAATCAATGCCGCTGAACAGATCTGCAAGGGGCTGCCGCAGGCCGATGAGATAATAGCCGCCATCGGTGGCCGGCCCCAGCACCAGGTCATGGCTCTGCAACGCGGTAAAGGCCTGCTGCAAAATTACGGAATCCACGCTGGGGCAGTCTGCACCAATCACCACGACCCGCTCGGCTCCAGCGGCGATCGCCCGTTCCACCGCACTCAACAGGCGATCGCCCAAGTCTCCTGACGGCTGCGGATGCAGCGCCCAGGAGGTTCCCAGCCAGTCTGCCATTTGGGACAATTCGCCCCCCGCAAACCAGATTTCTGCCGAAATAGGGCGGGTCGAATTCTCCGCCGTCGGAGACAGGAGGGGACGGATTTGCCGCAGCACCTGCGCGGTCATCTGTCGCTGAAGCTGGGCGGATCCGGTTTCTCCCAAATGCGGAATGAGGCGCGTTTTCGTGGTTCCTGGCTGGGGATAGCGCGAAAACAGAATTAGATGATTGGCAAGAATCACGGCTAAAAATTCCAATTTTGGGGTGAAATGTTAAGGGGCGATCGCCAAGATGGCGGGGCAAAGAGTCTTACTAGAAAGTCTGATGAGAAACGCTGTAACTACCAGGTAGAAAAGATTCTCCCGATCCCTCCTCAGTCTAGGTCGTCATTCATCGAGCTTTGGAAAAAAATTGACCTTTGTACTCTGAAATGAGCTAAGATGTTGGACAAAATTTGAGGGAATTTGCCATGGGCTTCAAGTTTAAGATATTGGCTGGACTGCTCACCCTGGCAACGTCGGGTGGGGCGCTGGGGTCAGGGGCGATCGCCCAGACTGTCACTTCAACCCGCAGCGCAGACGACATTCAGACACTCCAGCAAGCGTTTGAGGACGCTTACTATGGTGCCAGCGGCACTTTCTTTGGCAACCGAGGCATTGTGAACTCCTTCACCTGGTTCCTTGGCCCCTTCCCCGAAAACAACATCATCACCGATGCGCGGCAGGTGCATCGACTCTACGTAGACGCTTCAAACCAGCAAAATCTGGACGGCCCCATCATCCGCACTGCCGATCTGAATAATCCCTTCGATACCTCACTGCTGCTGCTGCCTCCCTCTCAACCCCTCCGCCCACTTCCTGCGGGTCCTCAGTTTCCGCCCTTCAGCCAGGGTGTTCCAGGAGATCCTCAGCCTGCGCCGCGTCCGGCCGGCCCGGTTCGAGGCCTCTGGTAGCATCCTGGAAGCAGGCTAGACAAAGCAGGTTGGATATAAACAGGTTGGATAAAGCTAGGCGAGCTAAGGTTTAGCCCGTGATTAGTTCACCTGTGACCGATTTGCCTGTAACTGATTCTGGCTAACAGCCATTCGCAACTGCCAGTTTTCAGTCACCTGCCAGTTTTCAACACGAGTTGCAGCAAGTCCTGTTGCAGCAAGCCATTATGCAAGCGCCACGCGGTTAGATGTTCAGCGTGGCGCTTTTGCTGTTACTGCAACGTTTTTCTCGACCGTTCTTAGTCTGGCTCCCAGCGCTTTCCAGGCTCAGCCTTGCCGCTTATCCAGCGATGGTGCTTGTATAGGCAATTCTTATCAAAAATCAGCGTGGACTATGCATCTCAAAAGAAATACGACAAACTAGGGGAAACTTGTCGGCTCGTCTAGTACCCCGCGAAACAGAGGCAGCGCGAGAATTCCTTGCTTTCTCCTGACTTAAAAGCTGAAACGCTTTCATAGGAAGGAACTGGGCGATCGCCCCCCTGATGAGTATTTTTACTTCAAATTGTCTTCTTTATTAACTTCTGATAAGAAAGAGGGCTATATAATTGACACGTCTTTTGCAAAAATTAACCTAAAAAATCCCTGCTCACGTCTAGGCTGCCCTCAACAATGCTGCGAAACCCAGAAACATCTTTCACCCTACTAGCCCTGCTAGTTGCCCTCGGCGGCGCTCCTGGTTTACTTGGACTGCGGTGGGTAGTTCCAACTCTGGCACAATCTACGCCGCCAGAATTCCCGCTGCCTGCCAGCGTTCCGGCAGACACTTCCGTTACTATAGACGGCTCTGCCAGTATGACGCTGATTAATGAAAGTCTGAAGGCCCGCTTTGAGGAACGCTACCCTGGCACCCGGGTCAACCTTGCCGCAGGCGGCACAGATGCGGCGCTACAAGCCTTACTGGCTGGAGACCTGGATCTGGTGGCAGTGGGGCGCGACCTGACCCAGGCAGAGCGGGATCAGGGATTGGTAGAGGTTCCCCTCAGCCGAGAAAAAATTGCCATCATTGTAGGCGCAGACAACCCCTTTGCAGGCGATCTGACGTTTGAGCAGTTTGCTCAGATTTTCCGGGGTGAAATTACGGACTGGTCGCAGGTTGGTGGGCCACCTGGGCCGATTCGCTTTGTCGATCGCCCTGCTTTTAGCGATACACGCCAGTCACTCAGCAACTATTCAGTGTTTCAGGCAGCGCCCTTTCAAACTGGGCCCAACGCCGAGCAGATTGCGACAGACGACACGGCAGCAGCGGTGCAGGCGCTTGGGGCAGATGGGATTAGCTATGCTATCGCCAATCAGGTGTTGAACCGGGGTGACGTGAAGATCGTGCCCATGCACCAGACCTTGCCTACCGATCCTCGCTATCCCTTTTCGCAGCCAAGGGGCTATGTCTATCGCGGCACACCAACTCCGCCTGTGCAGGCATTTTTAGGATTTGCGACCTCGGAACCCGGTCAAGAAGTGGTAGAAGAGGCGCGTGAACAAGAAGCCACCGCAGTTGCGCCAGCGGCTCCGGTCGCGCCAGTACCCGCCACCCCCAGTCCCGTGCTGGATGCCGCGCCCACAGTCGTCACTCCACCGCCATCGAGTAATCAACCCGAAGGCTGGCTGCCCTGGCTGGCGCTGTTGCTGCTCGGAGCGTTGCCCTTCTTGCTGGGGCTATTTCGGCGGCGAGAGGCCGTGGCTCCGGTTGCGCCGCCGCTGCGCCCAGTGGCCACTGTCGCACCGCCCCGCCAAGTTCCCGCCAGCCGGATTGTGTTAACCCCGCGCAATGCCGAAGATGCCTACGCCTATTGGGAAGCGCCAGAGGCTCATAAAGCAGATCTGAAGCGCCAGGGCGGACGCGATTTGAAGCTGCGGATCTACGACGTGACGGATATTGACCTTGATCGGCAGCCCGCCCACAGCGTCCAAGAATACGATGTGGCTGAAACCGACCAGGATCGGCATGTGCCTATCATGGCGGGCGATCGCGACTATCTCGCAGAAATTGGCTACACCACCAGCGACGGACGCTGGCTGAAGCTGGCCCGATCCAACTCGGTGCGCGTGCCCACGATCCTGTCTGCGGCTGAAGCAACTCCTACTCCAGTCGTGCCGCCCGGTGTGCCGCCTGTCGTGCCGCCTGTGGTCGCTCCAGTTGTGCCGCCTCCAGCGGTATCCGTTTCTCCAACAGTGCCCGCTCCAGCACCTACCCCAGTGGAACCCAGTATGGATGAATCTGCTGTTGATGAGCCTGATGTTGATGAACCTGTTGTAGCAACGCCAGAGCCAGAAACCCCCACTGTGCCGCCGATTGCTGCGGCTTTGGGCACGGGGGCAACGCTGGCAGCAGGCGCGGCTGCGATGGCAGCGCTGGCCAAGGAAGATGACCAGTCTGCTGTTGAAGCGGCAAAGTTTGATGTAGGGCAAACGGATCTGTCGGCTGAGCGACTGGCCGATGTAGACACGAATCTACCCGACTTGCCTGATGGCTACGGCGAGAGCCGAATTGTGCTGATGCCTCGCGATCCGCAGTGGGCCTACACTTATTGGGATGTGCCCGACCAACACAAGGCACTACTGCGCGGTCAGGGCGGACAGCGGCTGGCGCTGCGGCTATACGACGTGACCGATATTGATGCCCATAGCCAGCGTCCCCATAGCGTGCAGCAGTACGACTGTGACGAGCTAGCCCGCGACTGGTATTTGCCCATTCCGGTGAGCGATCGCGATTATTTGGTTGAAATTGGCTATCTCACACCAGATGGTATGTGGCTGGTTCTGGCAAGATCTAATGCGGTTCGCATTCCGCCAATCTACCCGTCCGACTGGTTTGAGGATCAGTTTATTACGCTGGGTTGGGATGAAGACCGGCGCGGCAAGACCTTCCTGCGATTGATTCCGCCAGGGCGACGAGTGGCAGACACGGGCAACCCCATCTACGACGAGATTTTTGACATGGCCGAGTCTGCCGAGGCAATGCGTCTGGCGGGTTCGCTCTATGGTTCTATGCAGCAGGTTCCGGCCTCGGTGCAGGGTTCCCATCAGATGGAATCGGGCGCAGCGCTGAGTTCCATGCAGGCCTCTGGGGCAGCCATTAGCAGCTACGTTCACTCAGAATCTGGGGCAGCGCTGAGTTCCATGCAGGCCTCTGGTGCAGCCATTAGCTCGTTTGTTTTCTCGGCTGAAATGGGCCAATGGTCGGGGAAAACCGAGTCTGGCGTGGGCCTATACACTGAGTCGGGTGTGGGTCGATATACCGAATCGGGCGTGGGCATGTCCGGCGTGGGCATGTCTGGCGTAGGCATGTCCGGCGTGGGCATGTCCGGCGTGGGCATGTCTGGCGTGGGCATGTCCGGCGTAGGTCGATACACCGAGTCCGGCGTGGGGATGTCGGGCGTGGGCATGTACACCATGTCGGGCGCAAGACTTTATACCGAGTCTGGCGGAGCGCTTTACACGATGTCGGGTGTGGGCCTGTACACCGAGTCGGGTGTGGGTCGATATACCGAGTCGGGCATGGGCATGTCCGGCGTGGGTATGTACAGTATGTCCGGTGTGGGCATGTCCGGCGTGGGTATGTACAGTATGTCCGGTGTGGGCATATCCGGTGTGGGCATGTCTGGCGTGGGTATGTACAGTATGTCCGGTGTGGGCATGTCTGGCGTGGGTATGTACAGTATGTCCGGTGTGGGCATGTCCGGCGTGGGCATGTCCGGTGTGGGCATGTACAGTATGTCCGGCGTGGGCATGGGCTATCCGGGGCCGATGAGCTATGCGCGGATGTCGGGCGTAGGGATGTACACCGAGTCGGGCGCAGGTCTGTATACGATGTCGGGGGCTGGGATCTACAGCCAGTCGGGTGTAGGGATACCGAACTTCTCTGGCATTGGCATGTCGGGTGTTGGCTTCTTTGGTTCTATGCCGCCGATTCGGGCGCGGAAATTCTGGCTAGTGGCAGATGCAGAACTGATTATTTACGGCGCAACGGAGCCAGATGCCTCGGTGACCATTGCTGGACGGCCTGTGACACTGAATCCCGATGGCACATTCCGCTTCCAGATGTCCTTCCAGGATGGCACGTTGGACTTCCCGATTTTGGCGGTGGCGGCGGACGGCGTTCAGACCCGCGCGGTCCATATGCGGTTTAATCGAGAAACGCCAGAACGCCGCACTAGTACAAAGGACGAGGCGATGGATCAGCCTTACTAGGGCCTGGCATGATCCTTCCTTGGTGATCCTTCCTTCAAGACCTTAAAGAGCGCGATCGCCCCGTCTCTGATTCTGGGCTGCCTGAGCGGCCTGCTCAGAGACACGCTCATAGAGCCGTTCAAGCTGCTGAAATAGACGGCTGCTGCGGTCGATGTCGGTTTCGCAGCCGCGAATCTCTTCGGTCTTCCCGTTCGGGTAAAACCGATAGACGGCTTCTGGCCCATCGGCAGCCAGCAGGCAGAGATTTGGGATTGGATTGCGGACATTTGTCTCGCTGCGGATCTGGTCAAAATCGGCGCGGGCAATGCGCGATCGCAGTTGTTGCAGGGTTCCTCGGCGGATGCGTCCGGTGGCGCGATCGCCGACGCTGTTGGCATAGCGGTAGCTGCCGTCCGGATATATTGTCACTTCTGAAAAGCAGCCTGGCGGATAGCAAAAGCCACCCTCGCGGCGAACCGTGACCAGAGGAGTTCCGCCCTGGCTGACTGGCTGGGTCGGAGCAGGCCCATTTTGAGCAATGGATAAGCGGTTGGGTGGAGCGGCGATCGCGGCGCTGGCGATCGCCAAACACAGTCCCACAACCCCAACCGTCAATGGCCAAGTTTTCATCCCGAAGCCCTCACAGAAACTCAATACTGCTACTTTAAGTTCCTGCTTGCTTTGGAGTCGTGGAGTTACCAAAACTGAAACTTGCAGACCTCCGCCAGTTCAGACCGAGTTCAGACCGAGTTCAGACGATATTGCACCTTCAAGACGCGGCACTGGTTCATAAAAGGAAGATGTAGCACTTGAAGTGCTGACTATGCAAAGACCTCAGCCGATTTTGACTACAGACTGCAAAAGTTTGTCCGCAAGGGCTTTGCGAGGCTTATCCTCCACTAACAGTCCAGTGCCCAAGACGCTACTTCGAGCCAAACTTTGCTTTGGCCTGTTCATAGACCTCTTCAGTAATCTGCGTTATGCCGGCCTCTTCAGCAAATTTCTCGATCTTTTTGCGGGCGGCCGGACGCACAAAAAAGGGAATTTCTTTCAAACGGGCTTCGGCTTCGGGAGTCCAGGCGATCGCGCTACTCATAGAAATGGGTTCCACCTGCATTGTTCTGCCCTTCTAGTTTAGGCGCATTGGTTGGGAGATTTGCGGGGTCATCCGATCCCTGCATCTTGATCCCTAAATCCTTAGGCAGTGTCTTAAAACTTTCTAGGTCATTGATTGCCTTGAGTCG
This sequence comes from Thermoleptolyngbya sichuanensis A183, assembly GCF_013177315.1. NCBI lineage: Bacteria > Bacillati > Cyanobacteriota > Cyanophyceae > Oculatellales > Oculatellaceae > Thermoleptolyngbya > Thermoleptolyngbya sichuanensis. The sequence goes on from NZ_CP053661.1 coordinate 2,011,187, forward strand.
ATCCCCCTAAATCCCCCTTGAAAAGGGGGACTTCCAGAGCAGTTTTGCCCGTTTCCCCTCTTCTTAAGGTGGGCTAGGGGGATCAAAGGGTTTTAAAACACGCCCTAGGACTGACGCATCTGGACGATTTCTTAGGGGCTGCGCGAGAAATCCTCTAAAACTCAATAGAGCCTATCGCGAGTGCGTAAGTCCTGATCCCGATCCCCTTGTCTGATACACTTTTGACAAGAGGTACACGTCGCTCAAACGACGAAAAATCAAGCAGTTTGGAGGGTATCCGGTGGAAAGTACACTCGGTTTGGAAATTATCGAAGTGGTAGAGCAAGCGGCAATCGCCTCTGCTCGGTTGATGGGCAAAGGGGATAAGAACGAAGCCGACCGGGTCGCTGTAGAAGCCATGCGCGAACGGATGAACAAAATCCACATGCGCGGACGGATTGTGATCGGTGAGGGGGAGCGCGACGAAGCGCCCATGCTCTACATCGGCGAAGAAGTGGGCATCTGCACCCGAGAAGATGCGGCAGCCTTCTGCAACCCTGACGAACTGCTGGAAATCGACATCGCTGTGGACCCCTGCGAGGGCACCAACCTCTGCGCCTACGGTCAGCCCGGTTCGATGGCAGTGCTGGCGATTTCCGAAAAGGGTGGCCTGTTCAACGCGCCCGACTTTTATATGAACAAGCTGGCCGCGCCCCCCGCAGCCAAAGGTAAGGTCGATATCCGCAAGTCTGCCACGGAAAACCTGAAGATCCTGTCGGAATGCCTGGATCGGGCTATCGACGAACTGGTGGTGGTGGTGATGAAGCGCGATCGCCATGATGCGCTGATCAAGGAAATCCGCGAAGCTGGGGCCCGCGTCCGCCTGATTACCGATGGCGACGTGTCTGCTGCGATTTCCTGCGCCTTTGCAGGGACGAATATCCACGCGCTGATGGGCATTGGCGCTGCGCCCGAAGGCGTGATTTCTGCGGCGGCGATGCGGGCGCTGGGTGGCCACTTCCAAGGGCAGCTTGTGGCCGACCCCGCCGTCGTGATGACCAAAGAGTGGGCTAACAAAACCAAAGAAGAGAACATTGCCCGCCTCAAGGAAATGAACATCACCGATCCGGATCGGGTGTATGAATGCGAGGAGCTGGCATCGGGTGAAACAGTTCTGTTCGCCGCCTGTGGTATCACCTCCGGCACGCTGATGGAAGGGGTTCGTTTCTTCAAAGGGGGGGCCCGCACTCAGAGCCTAGTCATCTCTACCCAATCCAAAACCGCCCGCTTCGTTGACACCATCCACATGGGCGATAATACCAAACACTTGCAACTGCGCTAAGCTGCAAACACCCGTCGCTCAATAACTGCGAAAGAGTCAGGTTCCGATCTGGCTCTTTTTTGCTCTTTTTAGCGCAAGTTTGTCGTGCAGGTTTTTAGCGCAAGCTTGTAGTGCAAGTTAGCAGCTCACAAAGAGAGTTAGGATCATGCTCTGGCTCATCGGCGGTACGCAGGAAAGCGCGGTGCTGGCGCGAGATCTGGTAGCACAGGGGATAGACTGCGTGGTGACGGTGACGACGGCGGGGGCGCGGCGGCTATATCCAGACACCGAGTGCTGTCGCGTATGGGTTGGTAAGCTGACCCCAGAAGCGGTGAGCGAGTTTTTGCAGACGTACTCAGTTCGCGCCATTCTGGATGCGTCTCACCCGTTTGCGGCGGCGGTGTCTGAACTGGCGATCGCCACTGCTGTTGAGCTACACCTGCCCTACCTGCGCTTCGAGCGATCGCCCGTGGAAGGCGTTGCGCCGGGGGAATGGGTCTTTCCCAGTGTCGAGGCGCTGTTGGCAACCGATTTGCTGATCAACGAGCGGGTCTTGTTGACCATTGGCTATCGCTATTTGCCGCTGTTTCAGCCGTGGCAGGATCGGGCCATCCTGTTTGCCCGCATTTTGCCATCGCACGAGGCGCTAGGAGGGGCGATCGCCGCTGGGTTTACCCCCGATCGGCTAATTGCGCTGCGTCCGCCCATTGCTGCACCCCTAGAAAAAGCGCTCTGGCAACAGTGGCAAATTTCCCTTGTGGTGGCCAAAGCGTCTGGCAGTCCCGGCGGCGAAGACATCAAGCGCCAAGTTGCCGCCGACCTCGGCATTAAACTCGTCACCCTGGCGCGACCTGCGCTGGCCTATCCCCAGGTGACAAGTGACCGGGCGATCGCCCTGGACTTTTGCCGGAGGGCACTGGCGCAATAAATGCCAAACAGCGCTGGAGCCATGAGGCGCTGGGCTGACCTGATGCCCCCCTCACTCCGCCTGCCCAAACACCCGATCCAGTCGTCGCTGCGCTGCGTCGATGGCCGCTGTAGGCGTATTCTGGTTCAGCAAGACGGATTCTACGGCCCGGCCTAGCGCATCGGAAATGCGGTTATAGCCCGGAACTATGGGGCGCGATCGCTCGTATTGCGTCTGGTCTAGAAACACCTGCACAGCGGGCTGTTGGGTGAGGAAGGTCTGATAGTCCTGGCTCTGGCGCGATCGCAGGTTGACGGGTAGATATCCAGTGGCGATCGCCCACTCGGTCTGAAACGCCTCACTCAGCACATATTCACCAAACACCTGGGCGGCCTGCTCTCGCGCCGGGGTGGAGTGGAAGAAAAACAGATTTTCGCCGCCCGTGCTGGTGGCGGGCCGCAGGCCAGCCGGAATCGGCATCACGCCAAACTCTGCACCCGCCTGCCGAAGCTGCCCCAGGGTCCACGGCCCGGTTAGCTGCATGGCCACCCTGCCGGCCAGAAATGTGTCTAGCTCATAGCCCCGCTCTGGCTGCGAAAGAATCGCGGAGCCATCGTTTACCAGGTCTTGCCACAACTGCAACGCGGCGATCGCCCCCGGCGAAGCCACCCGCACCGCGCCCTGTTCTGCCACGATTTCTCCACCGCCGCCCCAGAGAAACGGCAGCCACATAAACACCGTCCATTCGCCCTTGCCCAGCGGCAGCAAGAGGCCATGCTGATTTTTTTCGGGAATCGTCAGCGCCTTGGCCACCTGGCGAAACGCATCCCAGGTCTGGGGTAGCTCGCGAATGCCCGCCGCCGCAAACAAGCTGGGTCGATAAAACACACCGACATTGTTGGTGCCAAAGGGAATCGACCAAGTTCGCCCTTCCCACTGCATCGACTCGCGCAGCGCTGGGTCAATCTCGGCGGCGACGGAGCAGGTGGAAAGCCAGTCATCGAGCGATCGCAGTGCCCCCAGTTCCACCAGTTGCCCCGTAATCATCGGCGCATACCACAGCATATCCGGAGCTGCATCGCCCACCACCGCTGCCAAAATCTTGGGAATTTGCTGGTCGCCCTGTCCTACATATAGCGCCTCTACCTGGATCTGCGGATGCGCTTCGTTAAACCGATCCACCAGCCGCTGCAACACCGCCCGATTGGACGGTGGATTGACCCCATGCCAGAGCGTCAGATGCGTGATGCCATCGGTCGCCGCCGCAGGCTGGCAGCCCGTGAGCAATAGGAGACTGGTGAGGAGCAGAGCAAAAAGGCGCATTGGGGCAAGCGGGGTAACCGAGGAGACGGAGTGAATCATACTCCAACGCCCTTCTCCTCAGCCCTGCCGGAACGGTAAATCGGCGTTGATCGCCTCAATCTCCTGCTGCTCTAGCTCGTTGACCTCCTGGATGTAGTGATTCAGGATTTGCGACAGGCGCGGTTCATAGAAACGGTGCAGAGAATGATTGGGCGTGGCGGGGAAGCCGCGACGCTTTTTGTGGCGGCCGCCTGCGCCGGGGTCGAAGGTCTGGATATTGTGGGCGATCGCCCATTCGATCGGCGTGTAGTAGCAGGTGTCGAAGTGCAGATTCTCAATCTCTTGCAGCGACCCCCAATAGCGCCCGTATAGCTGATCTCCCTTGGTAAAGCAAAGCGACATGCCAATGGGGTGCTGCGGATCTTGCTCGGCATAGGCCGCAACTATCACCGTGCGGTGGCGATAGGTGGGATGAAGCTGCTCAAAAAATTGCCGCGTCAGATATTTGCTGCCCCACCAGCCAAACTTGTCGCAGGTGTCGCTATAGAAGCGATACATCAGGCTGTATAAAGCCTTGGGGATTTCATCTCCGGCGTGAACCCGCATCGTCAGCCCTGCTGCGGCGACAGCTTTGCGCTCGCGCTTGATGTTGCGGCGCTGATTGGCGTTGAAGCTGCCGAGATAGTCGTCGAAGGTCTGGAAGCCGTGGTTTTGCCAGATATAGCTGTGGTGCAGCCAGGGCCGAAATCCGTGCGGCTCGATCATCGGTCGCCAGGTCGGGTCGGCATAGAGAAAGTGGCATCCCGAAATATTGTTGCTGATGCAAAACTGGTCGATCGCCCCCACCATCAGCGCCGTCAGTTCCGCTTCGTCTTCTCCGGGGGCGATCAGAAAGCGGTAGCCCTCCGCTGGGGTAAAGGGCGACATGCCCAGCAGCTTGGGATAGTAGGCAATTCGCAGCCGCTGCGCCAGTTCTGCCCACTGTTGGTCAAATACAAACTCGCCGTAGCTGTGGCCCTTGAGATACATCGGCGCGGCGGCAATCAGCGTGCGTTCGCGCCAGAGGGTGAGGTGATTGGGCAGCCAGCCCGCCTTGGCCGTGGTGCTGCCGGAGCTTTCCAGATTGTGCAGCCAGTCCCATTCCAAAAACGGCGTTTTAAGCGGCAGTGCCAGGTCGTCCCAGGCAGATTGGGGCACTTCGGCGATCGCCTGAATCCAGTTCACAGTAAGGCGGGGGCGAGTCTGTTCGGGCATTTTGGGATTTTGGATTTGGGATTTTGGATTTGGGGCGTTCAGGGTGGGGGACGGGGACGGGGTTCATCCCTGGCGCTTGATCATGCCAGCGCCCGCCATGCCGATACGAAACATCTCTTTACAACGTAGATCAATCTTTCGCTCGATGCAGGCGATAGTGCAGAAAAACTTCTTGGGCGATCGCCTCTACGGAGAGCAGTTCCAAACGGGGTGCGGCAGCTTCTAGCCAGCCAGGGCCACTGACGGGGGTCGGGGCCGTGTATCCGCCCAGCAGCAGAGGACAGACGGTAATCCAGAGATCCTCTACGGCATCGGCGGCAATCAGCGCCGCCACTAGTTCGCCCCCACCGCCTAGCACCAGACGGTGAATGCCCAACTGGAACAGCAGAGGCAGGGCAATCGCCCAATCCAGCCCCGTCGGAGTTTCCGGCAGAGCAAACACCTGGGCGAATTCAGACCCCGCCCGCCAGCGGTCGGCCCCGGCGGCAGTGGTCAGCAGCCAGCGGGGAACGGGCTGCTTGAAGAACTTGAGATCCGCCTTGAACTCGGCAGTGCGGGAACAGACGATGTGGACAGGCTGGGGCGATCGCCCTGTTGCCTGCCGCTGCTGGAGCAGATCGGGATGGGTGATGGGCAGCGTTGTACCGTAGGCCCGCAGCGTCGTTGCACCAAACAAAAAGCCGTCTGCCTCAGCCAAGCGGGCTTCCAGATGGGCTTTATCGCGGGCAGAGCCAAACCGAGCAGGCGATCGCCCCACGTCTGCGATCTTGCCATCCAGGCTCATCGCCAGTACAACCGTGATGGAGGGCATCGGGCGAAACGAGAGAGACGGGCGTGGTGTCGGTTCTGGCAGCTTGCCTAAAATCATAAAAGAGCGCTCTAAAAACCTAAGAAATCAGAAAATTAGTCTATAAAATCAGCTAGGTTCTACGCACTTGTGAGCGATTTTCTGGATTTTGGACGATTTTTCACGGGCTGCAATCGAGAAAAATCGTCTAATTGCGGAGTTTCTATCCGTTTTTCAGCGTTTGGCAAACTGGCACATGAGCAGGCTGGCATATCAGCAGACTGGCACAGAAGCAGACTGGCACAGGAGATGAAGACGGTAAGTTAGACAGCAGATTACGGCTAATTGCGCCTCTGAGTATTTCCGCGAAAGCTTTCCAACTTTATGAAGACTTCAAGAAGTTTGCCTGGTCTGAACAAATCTGTGGCTCGGTCAGAAGCAATCAAATCTTAGTGTTTTAAAGTGGAGTATGCCCTTTAGGTCGGGAATCGCTATGCCTGGTGGTCAGCCCTCCTTCCGCCGCTTGCTGCTGATGCGAATTTTGCTGCTTAGCATTCCCATCTTGCTGTTGGGGGTGGCAGTGACGTTTCGCAAAGCCCGCACCAGCCTCCTCGAAACAGCACGGCAAAACCTGACCGAGAGCGCGATTCGTAAGGGCAACCTGATTCAGAGCAGCATCGACTCGCTTCAAACCAGTCTGGCGATCGCCAGCCAGACCGAAAGCTTGCAAGCCGGGGACATGGCTCGAAGCCAGCTTTTTCTGGAAAAATTGCTGCCCCAACTGCCGGGGGCCCAGTGCTTGCAGTTGACGGATTTGTACACCGATCAAATCGTTGCAAGCACCTGCGGCAGTGAGCCAATCAAGTCGCTCGACGACCATCCCTGGCGCTACCAGCCCGACTCCAGCGCTATTAATCCTTTCCAGAGGTCTGTCCTAGATACCCAGCCGCGACGGCGGGTGCGGCAAGAACCAATGAATAGCCAGCTTGATCTGGTGATCAGCACTCCTGTTTACACCAACGATGGCAGACCCCGCTATGGGCTGACGGTGCAAACGGTGCTGCGACAGATTGAGGTGGCGCAGCCCTGGTCGTTGCTGGGCTATACGACGGTGATCGACCAGGACGGGACATTCCTGTCGCACCCATTTCCCGAAAAGGTAGGACGCAATATTGCCGAAGAGGGCGATCGCGATCGCTTTGAAAACATCCTGGAAAATACCGCTAGGGGCGATGGGGCAGTGCGTCACCTGTTCAACTTTTCAGGCGACAGCACCGAATGGCTGGCAGGCTTTACGCCCATCGAAGTCAGCATCAGCCCCACCGAAAAACGCATCTGGACGGTGCTGGCCGTTACCCGGCTTGACTACGCGCTAGAGGGTCTAAAGTCCATCAGCCAAATCCTGGCGCTGCTGACGGGTGGGCTGCTCACGGCACACATGCTGGCGATGCTCTACATTGCCCGCGATATCTCTCTGCCCATCGAAAAGCTCGGCAAATACGCCCGCCATCTGGATCGGCGCGATGTTAAAGCTCGAATGCCCAAAAACTTTCAGGTGCGCGAGCTAAACCAACTCGCAGAAGTGCTAAACAGCATGGTCAGCCGCTTGGAAGATCGCGCCAACGAGCTAGAGTCGGCCTGGCAAGAGGCCGAAGCCGCCAACCAGCTCAAGAGCGAGTTTTTGGCGACGACCTCCCACGAACTGCGAACGCCGCTCAACGCCATCATCGGCTGCATTCGGCTGGTGCAAGACGGCTACTGCGACACCCGCGAAGAGGAACTGGATTTGCTGGAGCAGGCCGATAAGGCAGCAATTCACCTGCTCAAAATCATCAACGACCTGCTAGACATTCGCGGCATCGAGCAGGGTAAGCTGCGGCTCTTTCTAGAAGTGGTGGATCTGCGGCAAATCTTGAAGGAAGTGCTGGAGCTACAGGCGGTTGAAATTCAGCGAAAGCAGCTCCGGCTGACGGCTCCTGATCTCGATGAGCAAATTTTGGTGCGGGCTGACCCAGCTCGGCTGAAGCAAGTGCTGCTGAACGTCGTATCCAACGCCGTGAAATTTACCGACGAAGGCAGCATTACGATCGACATTCGCCGCAACCAAAAGTCTGAGTTTAGCAAGCTGGTCAGCGACGGGGTTTCCCTCAATGGAGACGGTGGGGATTTGACAAACCCCAACACCCGCCCCCAAGACTGGATTGTGGTTTCGGTCAAAGACACGGGCATCGGCGTAGACCCAGAACAGCAGGACAAGCTATTTCGCCCGTTTGTGATGGCGGACGGCTCTACTACCCGCAAGTTTGAGGGCACGGGGCTGGGGCTGGCAATCTCGCGCAACTTGGTGGAGCGCATGGGCGGCACGATCGACCTCTACAGTGAGGGACTGGACAAAGGCACGACCGTCGAAATTACCTTGCCTGTGGTGGATGATTCCCAAACCTCAACCTTCGATCCCGACACTAAGGCAGACACCCCAGAGCGCATTAAGGTTAGTTCATAAGGTCGATTGGGCAATGCGTCCTAATCGCGCCAGAGAGCAATGCCGCCCAGTAGTCCTGCAATATTGGGCACGGCCTTGGCGCGGGGGGGCAGGGTGAAGTTGATTTCCTTGGCGTTGCCGCCGCCGAGGTAGAGATAGTCGTAGTTAAACACGCGCTGCCATTGGGCGATCGCCTTTTCTAGCCGTTCGTTCCACTTTTTCTTGCCGCCCTCGTCGAAGGCAGCGCGGCCCAACTGCTGTTCGTAGGTCTGCCCTTTGCGAAACTCGTGGTGTCCCAGTTCCAGGTTGGGCACGAGTCGCCCGTTCAGGAACATCGCCGAGCCAACGCCCGTGCCCAGGGTGATCACCATTTCTACGCCCGTTCCGGCGATCGCCCCTAGCCCCTGCATATCGGCATCGTTGATCACGCGCACAGGCGCTTGCAGCTTTTCGATCAGCACCGTCGCCAGATCTACCCCAATCCAGTCGGGATGCAGGTTCGCGGCGGTTTCTGTGATGCCATTTCGCACCACGCCCGGAAACCCGACCGAAACCCGGTCAAAGGCTTTGCCGCTGGCCAGTCCCAAAATTCCCTGAATCATCGGCCCTGGCTTGGCGGGGTCGGGGGTGGGAATGCGATCGCGCTCTGTCACAGGGTTGCCTGCTTCGTCCAGCACCATCACCTTGATGCCGCTGCCGCCGATGTCTACTGCCAGGGTATGAAGAGGGGGTGTTGTGGTTGTCATGTCGCCTGTTAATCCTTATGAGCAAACTATAGAGGCTGTTTGCGGGCTAAGGCGGCGGATTTAAGGAACTTTGAAAAGTTGGTGCCCCAGTTAATCCTCCGGCAGGGCGCTACGAATGAACGTGCCACAAGCGCGGTAAACGCTGACCGAGCACGCCAACATCGCAAATCTAGCATCGCAAATCTAAAATCGAGACAGGTCAGCAGGCTCATTGCCCTCGTCAGCGTCAGTTGGTTCAGTAAAGCATTCCAAAAATCCCCCTCGCGGGGCAGTATCTTGGCTGAATTTCGCCTGTTTTTGCCCATGCCGACCCTTTTGAAGCTGTTTGGCAACATCCGCAAACCACTCACCCAGGCTCTAACCCAGCCTCTAACCCAGCCTCGTCCCCGTCGCATCTGGGGGCTGGTCGCTCTGCTTGGCGGACTGACGATGGGCTGCACGGTTGCGCCTGCGAACGCCTGGTGGCTGGCGTGGGTGGCGCTGGCTCCGCTGTGGGTCATAGTGAGGAGAAATTCTGGGTGGGGCGATCGCGCTTCTTCATCCGATTCCCCGCAATCCCCCTTGATAACGAGGACGTTTCGGTGGGGCGATTCCCGTCAAGATTTCTTCGCGAATTGCGCGTTGCTCCCGATCCTCTGGGGCATGGGCTACCACGGTCTAGCCCTCTCCTGGATCGTGGATCTGCACCCGCTGACCTGGATGGGGATTCCCTGGCTGGGCAGCGTGGCGATCGCCCTCTTCGCCTGGGTGTTCATTACCCTCTGGGGCGCAGCCATCCCCCTAGTCTGGAGTTTGGGTTTTTCCCTTGCCGCTCGCTTGTTTCGCCCCACGCTCCCATCCGCCCACCCGCCTACCCGCCCACTTTTCCTGATTCTGACTGGAACTGCCCTCTGGTGCGCCACCGAAACCCTCTGGAGCCATAGCCCGCTCTACTGGACCTCCCTAGCGCTGACCCAAAGCCCCCACAACCTGCCAATTTTGCATCTGGGGCAACTGTCTGGCCCGACAGCGGTGACGGCGGCGATCGTGGCGGTGAACGGGCTGCTGGCAGAAAGCTTTTTGGCGTGGCGCACTCGTCCGCAGCGTGTGTCGGCAGAACCGGAGCGCAATTCGCAAAGCGCCCCCAACGGGAATCACCCGCCGCTTCCAGGTTCCCCATCAAGCGCGAGTCGGTATCTAGCGCTGGCGCTGGCGCTGCTGGCGACGACGCATCTGGGCGGCTGGGTGCTGCTGCGGCAACCGCTGGCAGATCAGGACAACCAAGCGCTGACGGTGGGGCTGGTGCAGGGCAATGTGCCAACGCGGATCAAGCTGTTTGAAACGGGCGAACGGCTGGCGCTAGAACGCTATACCCAGGGCTACAACGCGCTGGCGGATGCAGGCGTAGATCTGGTGGTGATGCCGGAGGGGGCGTTTCCCTGGGTGTGGGTGGGCACGGCGCAGCAGGCGCGACATCCCCTCTACCAGGCAGTGCTGGCGCGGGGCGTTCCGGCGATTGTCGGCACGGTCGGCTGGCAAGAACGCCGCATGACTCAAAGCCTGTTTGCCCTCGCTCCCAATGGCGAGATTGCCGGACACTACGACAAAGTGAAGCTAGTGCCCCTGGGCGAATACATTCCCTTTGAGGAGGTGCTGGGGCGCGTAGTGGGGCGGCTGTCGCTCATCCAGGGTTCGATGCATCCAGGGCACTTGGAGCAGCGGTTTGATACACCAGTGGGACGGGCGATCGCCGCCATTTGCTATGAATCTGCCTTCAGCTACTTATTTCGGCAGCAGGCGGCGGCGGGCGGCGAGTTTATCCTGACTGCCTCCAACAACGACCCCTACCCCCGCCGCATGATGCTGCAACACAAGGCCCAGGACGTGATGCGGGCGATTGAGAGCGATCGCTGGGCTGTGCGCGTCACCAACACGGGCCTGTCTGGCATCGTCAACCCGCACGGAGAAACGGTCTGGCTGTCGGGGGATCAAACGCTGGAAACCCACGCTGCCTCGATCTATCGCCGCCGGAGCAAAACGCCCTACGTCCGCTGGGGCGACTGGCTGCTGGTGCTGTTGGCAGGGCTGAGCGTGATTCGTGAAGCGATCCCTACGGGAATTCCTCTTATTGCTTCTTGGCTTCGTAGGTCACGAAATTCCCCAAAACCCCCACCGTCTTGAAGCGATAGGCCGGCAGCAGTTGCGGCGGCAAAAAGGAGCGAATCTCCGCAGGCAGCAGCCGATGGGCAGACAGGTTCGTTTGATAGAGGCTCAGCACGCCATAGTTAGAGCGCTGCGTATTGTCGGAAATGATTTCCCGCAAATCGCCCTGGTTGTCTTCTACCAGATCCGCACAAAGGTCTTCCAGGTCGATGCCCAACACATCGGGCGCATCGGGACATACTTCCTGATTCAAATACTCGGATAGACGAGCGGTGGCATATTCATCGTAGGCCGCCTCACCCGGATTCGTCGCCGCCATGCCAATGCCCGCAGCAGCGATCGCCAGCCCGATCCAAATTCCAATCGATCCGCGCTTCATACGCTCCGTTACCCATGCGTGCCAATGCATTCCAGACCTATTTCGCTAGCCTAGCGTAGATCCCCGACTGATGCCTGTCGTCCCCATTCCAAGGATTTCAATCCCACAGGGCGATCGCGCTGATGCCCCCACCGGGCAATTACAATTGGGCAATGACCATAGGGACGCTTGCGAGGGGCAGAGAGTTTCTAGACAGTGTTTTAGACAGTGCTTTAAAGCTTTCTGGGTCGTTGATTGCCTCGAGTCGATTCCCTTGCACCCCCCTCAACAAACAGAAACGCAATTGAGGGAAGGAGCTACGCGCTTCATCCTCAGTATCAACGATTCTCCCAGGTAGCGACGAAGGAAGCTGCCGGAAGCTTGTAGACGCTTGATTAGCAATCCAAAATCCAAAATCTCCAAAATCCAAAATCGCCCACCCTCTTCCCCCAACATGGTCATCTCCCGTTTCCAACGACTGCGCCAATACCTCCGCCCCCACTGGCGACTGGCCGCAGGCGGCATTCTGGCGCTGCTCCTGGTGAATGGCATCGGGGTCTATATTCCGCTGCTGCTGCGGTCGGGCATTGACGAGCTTCAGCAAACCTTCAGCTTTGGCCGGGTGACGTTCTACGCAGGGTGGATTTTTGCCCTGGCATCAGTGATGTGGGGAATGCGGATTTTGTCGCGCATCTGGCTATTTGGCGTGGGGCGGCTGGTGGAATTTGACCTAAAGCAGCGGATTTTTAGCCACCTGCTGATGATGGAGCCGGCCTATTTTGCTGAAAATACAGTCGGCGATTTGATCAGCCGGGCCACTAGCGACGTGGACAATATTCGGCGGCTGCTGGGGTTTGCCGTGCTGAGCTTAGCGAATACCATCTTTGCCTACACGCTGACGCTGCCTGTGATGCTGAGCATTGACGTGCGGCTGACGGTGGTGGCGATCGCCATTTACCCGCTGATGTTTTTCCTGGTGCATCTGTTTAGCGATCGCCTGCGAAACCAGCAGCTTCAGGTGCAGCAGCGCACCTCTGACCTCAGCGATCTAATCCAAGAAGACATCAGCGGCATTGCCCTGATCAAAATCTATGCCCAAGAAGAAAACGAGCGCCAGGCTTTTGCCGAGCGCAACCAAAACTTGCTGAAGGCAAACCTGGCCCTGGCCCGCACCCGCACGACGCTGTTTCCCCTGCTGGGCGGCTTGGCGAGTATTAGCCTCTTGGTGCTGCTGGCGCTGGGGGCGGGCGAAATTGCCAGTGGGCGCATCAGCATTGGCGATTTTTTGGCGATGCTGCTGTATGTCGAGCGGCTGGTGTTTCCCACGGCGCTGCTGGGCTTCACAATCACGGCCTACCAGCGCGGCGAGGTCAGCATCGACCGGGTGGAATACATTCTGGCGGAGCAGCCCAAAATCGACGATGCGCCCGACGCGATTCATCTGCCCCGGTCGGAGGTGCAGGGCTGGCTTTGTGCCGACCATCTCAGCTATACCTATCCGGGTGCAGTTCGGCCCGCGCTGGATGGGGTGAGCTTCAAGATTCAGCCGGGTGAAACGGTGGCAATCGTCGGCCCCATCGGCTCTGGCAAATCCACCCTGGCAAACGCCCTGCCCCGCCTGCTGGACATTGCGCCAGGACAGGTGTATCTCGACGGCTACGACATTACGCAAATTCGACTGCGAGACCTGCGGGGGGCGATCGCCTACGTGCCCCAGGAGAGCTTCCTGTTCAGCACGACGATTAAAAACAATATTCGCTATGGCGACCCCAAAGCCGAGCAGGACGAGGTAGAGGCCTCCGCCAAGCAGTCGCAGATTCATCCAGAAATTCTCAACTTTCCGCAGCAGTATAAAACCATCGTTGGCGAACGCGGCATCACGCTCTCTGGCGGACAGCGACAGCGCACAGCCCTAGCCCGCGCTCTGCTGATCGATGCGCCCGTACTGATTTTGGACGATGCGCTCTCCAGCGTGGACAACCAGACCGCGACGGAAATCCTCACCAACCTGCGAGAAGGAACTCAGCGGAAGACGGTGCTGTTCATCACGCACCAGCTCTCGGCTGCCGCCCTAAGCGATCGCATCTTGGTCATGGATGGCGGGCGCATTGTGCAAGCGGGACACCATGCCGAACTCCTATCGCAACCGGGTCTATATCAGACGCTCTGGGAACAGCAAAAGCTGGAAGAAATTCTTCAATGAAATTCTTCGATAGCGCGTCCATCAGAGCGTTCGCAGAGAATTGCAAAGGAGTTTACAATCATTAATACTTGTTAATGTATTGCCCCTTGCCTCTAGAACTCCCCATGCTGAGCGAACTGCTGCCGTTCCGACTGGCGATTGACTCGACCACCGTTGCAGGCGTTGGGCTGTGGGCGCTGGCGCTATACCTCGGCTTTTCGCCCCTAAGCGACTGGGTGATGGATCAGATTAGCCGCTGGCTGAACTTCGCCGAGCGATCGCTCTACACCTCACAAGCCGAGTTTGAGCGCACCCGCGCCGCCCGCGAAGCCCAAAACAGCTTCTATGCCTCGCTGCTCAGCGTGATTCCCTTTGTGATTGCTGGTGCGGGACTGAACTATCTAAGTGACGTAAGCCTGGGGCGCAGTTGGTCGGTCAGCATGGGTATTTTGTCTGTCATTGGCGCGGCAGTGTACGAACTGGGGCGGCGCGACGGCCAGGCCTCGGACGAGGAGTAGGATTTGCATCGTAGCCTGAACGCTCTGATTTCGGACGCTCTGATTTCAGACGCTTTGCGTGATGCCAGACTCTTGCACTACGCTTGACTTGAACCCAGTGCGATCGCCCTTCAGAAGATTCTCAGCATCTTACCTGTCTCCGCTCAGGGAGACATTAGGCTGGCTGCAGCTTGGCGGTTCATGCTTAAGCCGACACCTCGCTGGCTCTTGCGGCCCCTACCGGAGCGATCGCCAATCCTCAAGCCCAGACCTGCATCTCCACTCAAATTGAAATTGCTTGTTGAAATTGCTTGAAATTGCCCAACAGTAGGTGTCTGTTCTGGACACAGGTGTGTTCAAAGCAGTCGGATATGATTTGGTGCCGTATGGCAAACGTCACTATCGGCTACGTCACGCTGGGACAATAGTCCGGCTTTCCACGGCTACATCTACTACTGTCTGCTCAGCACAGGGCGATCGCGCATCTAGTGATCCATCGCACTGTGCAACTTTCTATTCGTAAGGGAGTCTCATCCAGCAGCGTGTTTAAGCATTCTAGGGTTTCACCACGATTTGCTGGGTCGCTTGAATTGGCTGTCCGTTATGCATCAGCGCTTCGTGCCCGTTTGCGTTCAAGCTGACGGTAATTTCGTGGGTTCCAGGGGCGAGGCTTTCCAGGTAATACCAGTTTCCATACAGGCGGGTTATCTTCACCCCGTCAATGTACAAATGACCGTGCCCTTCCTGGAAACTGCTGGTTTGATTGACCCGCTCTGGTGCAAAGGCAAAGTTTGTCACCTGAATTTCCAAATTCCAGCCCCGACGAGCATCTGGATGAATCACCAGTTCGACCGTGGGAATGGGCTGTCCGGCAGGAATTTCCAGCATCCCGTGTTCGTGGTCATGTGCGCCCTGATGCGGGGAATGGGGCGGGTGGGCATGGGTTGAGCCTGCGTCGTGCGGTTGGCTATGCGAGTGTCCTTCGTGGGCGTAGCGCAGGGGCATGGAGGTAGAAGCGTGAATCAGACCTGTGGGAACTGCGATCGCCCCACAGCCAACGGCAATTCCTGCAAGGATCGCTTCGCGAATCGCCCAGCCCAGTTTGAACCCCTTTCTCGTATTATCTAATCTTTTCTTACTCATCCTACTCATCTTTCTTGATCATCTGCATCTTGAAGGCGTGAAATGCACACGTCAAATGAATACCTGACGCTAGCCGATCGAAGTGTGCGATCGCCATTGTTTGAGCAACTGCACCGCCTGCCGATAGGTATCTGGCGCAAGCTCCGGGTGTTCGCCAAAATAGCGCACCGACTCTCGCAGATCGGCGATCGCGCTGCCAGACTCACCGCGCTGCTGTCGCACCATTGCCCGCCCAAAATACGCCTCTGCATAGGTTGGATCAATGGCAATGGCCTGGTCAAAATCGCTCAGAGCCGCCACCAAGTTTCCATCACGGTGATAGGCGCAGGCGCGGTTGAGGTAGGCGCGGGCATTGCCACTATCCAGTTGGATGGCCTGCGTCAGGTCGGCGATCGCCCCTCGCAAATCGGACACCAGCAATTCCGCCAGCCCCCGATCGGTGTAAATTTGGGCCAGCATCTTGCGGTCTTGGGGCGGAGCCTGTCGCAGCGCCTCACCATAATCCACAATGGCCTCCC
The DNA here is from genome assembly GCF_013177315.1 of Thermoleptolyngbya sichuanensis A183. Classification (NCBI taxonomy): domain Bacteria; kingdom Bacillati; phylum Cyanobacteriota; class Cyanophyceae; order Oculatellales; family Oculatellaceae; genus Thermoleptolyngbya; species Thermoleptolyngbya sichuanensis. The sequence continues at coordinate 2,026,805 of NZ_CP053661.1, forward strand.
GATACGCTGCCTGCGCTACCTTTGCCAGTCCGCGATTGTATCGGGCGCGGGGGTCGTGGGGCGTGAGGCTCAGCAATTGCGTAAAGTCAGCGATCGCCTCGTCTAGGCTGCCCTGACGATAGTGCGCCAGCCCACGATTGAGATACGCTTCGGTATTGCGCGGATCGAGCCGCAGCGCTTGGGTGCAGTCGTCGATCGCCTCGGCATACTCGCGCTGATAAATTCGCGCCAGACAGCGATCGCCATAGGCCGCTGCCAAATTTGGGTTGGCGCGGAGGGCCTCGCTGAAGGCCGCGATCGCCGCTGGATAATCGCCCTGCCGAAACGCCGCCACCCCAGCGGTCAGGGCTGCTCGATCGGGCTGCTGGGACGCAACCTCGGCGGCGATCGCGCTGGAACCTCTACTCCACCAAAGGGTCAACATCAGCCCCAGCGCCACCAGCCCCAAAACCATACGCTGCGAAACCCGCCGAGGGTCTGGCTCCTGCATGGGCCACCTACCAGCCCTTCTCGGCTTGATCGAGGACATAGGCAGCGACGGCGGCAATTTGCTCATCGGTCAGCCGTCCCTTAAACGCAGGCATCCCGGCTTTGCCGTTGGTTACCTGAGTCGTGATGGCGGCGACGGAATTCATGCCAAATTTTTCCAGCGCTTCTTTCTTCAAGGTTTTTTCGGCATTCACCAGGTTAATACCCCCCGCGTGGCAAGCGGCACAGTTGGCGCTAAATACCTTTGCACCCGTCGCCAAATCCGCATCAGCACGGGCAGGCAGGGCGATCGCCCCCAGCCCAATCACCAGCGACAGCACAATCGAAAGCGCCTGCAAAATTCGTTTCATCGTTGTGTTCTCCAGATATCAACCTTCTGGAGGCTTATCGTCTCGAAGTCTAGCCGCATTGTCAAAAGACAGCCCGTCAAATCAGATCCCTTTGGCGCTTCACTAGGGACTTCAAGCCTCTCTTGCTCCCTTTCTCCCAAATTGGGAGAAAGGGTTGGGGGATGAGGGCAAATCGAAAGTTACACATCGCGTTTCTCTTGCCTTTCCTCAGCGTTCAATAAGCTGGTTCTCAGTTGGAGGCGGCTGTCTAAGGGCAGCGTCTCCAAAAGTTAGTGAGCGCATCGTCCGCCCAACTCTGGCGGCGGTCTGGGTTTCTCAGGACACTCCGGATTCTAGCAAAGCCGTTTAGTTGGATTTCCGGCTCCTGCGTCAATGCTGGCGGGTGTGGCGATCGCCTCCTTTCCTGGTCAACACCAGACTGGCGGCACTATCAAACCAAGTTCATTAGCTCCTCAAGCGGGATAGGCCTTGCCTGCTCCGCTTTTTCTTAACTGCTGCGCGGGCCACCCTTCCTCAAGCCTTGCCATAGGCTGAATAGAGCCGCAGGACTAGTTAAGACAAAAGGCGCAGAGATATCTACTGGATACCTTTGCGCCTTTCCTGTTGAATCGGAACCTGAACGAGGCTTAGCTCTGGGTCAGCCAGGGTTGAAGACCTTCGGGGGCCTTCACCTGGGCGAGAATTGCCGCCAGCGTGCTGCCTTCCAGCACCTCCTCTTTGAGCAGGGTTTGGGTGGCAGACTCCAGCAGGTCGCGGTTGAGGCGGAGGATGTCCAGCGCCATGTCGTGGGCCTTGTCCAGCGCTTGCTTGACCTGGCGATCGATTTCGGCGGCCACCTCTGGGCTGATGGCGCGGCGAGTGCTGCCCCCATCGAGGAACTGCGCCTGGTTTTTGTCGAAGGCGATGGGGCCGAGGGTTTCGCTCATGCCGTATTGCGTGATGGCGCGTTCCGCTAGGTCGGTGGCCCGCTGGATGTCGTCGCTGGCTCCGGTAGACACCTTGCCAAAGACGATTTCTTCCGCAGAGCGCCCGCCCAGCAGCGTTGCCAACTGGCCGCGCAGTTCATCTTCAAGCAGCAAGAAGCGATCGCTCTCCGGCGTTTGCACCGTATAGCCCAGCGCCCCCAGTCCGCGGGGCACGATGGAGATCTTCGACACCTTAGTATTTCCAGGCATCAGCGCCCCCACCAGCGCATGGCCCACTTCATGATAGGCAACGGTCTGCCGCTCCAGCGGGGTCAGCACGCGAGAGCGCTTCTCCAACCCCGCAATCACCCGCTCGATGGCTTCGTTGACATCCGCCATCAGCACGGCCTGGCGATTGTTGCGGGCGGCCATCAGCGCCGCTTCGTTGACCAAGTTGGCCAGGTCAGCCCCGGAAAAGCCTGCCGTTTGAGCGGCGATCGCCTCCAGATCCACATCCTCTCCCAGCTTCACTGGGCGGGCATGAACCTTGAGGATTTGCAGACGGCTGCTCTTGTCTGGGCGATCCACCAGCACTTGCCGATCGAAGCGGCCAGGGCGGCGCAGCGCCGGGTCAAGGATTTCTGGGCGGTTGGTGGCGGCGATCACGATCACGCCGTCGTTGCCGTCGAAGCCGTCCATTTCCGTCAGCAGTTGGTTTAGCGTCTGGTCGCGCTCGTCGTTGCCGCCGACGGGGTTGGCGCTGCGGGTTTTGCCGATGGCATCTAGCTCATCGATGAACACGATACAGGGAGCCTGACGCTTGGCGCGGTTGAACAGATCCCGCACGCGAGACGCGCCCACGCCAACAAACACTTCCACAAACTCCGAGCCAGACATGCTGATGAAGGGCACGCCTGCTTCTCCGGCGATCGCCTTGGCCAGCAGCGTCTTGCCCGTCCCCGGCGGGCCCACTAGAAGCACACCCTTGGGAATCTTCGCCCCAATGCGGCGATACTTCTCGCCATTCGCCAAAAAGTCCACAATTTCTTGCAGTTCTTGTTTAGACTCGTCTACGCCGGCCACATCAGCAAAGGTGACCTTCCCTTTACCCGCCTGGTTATAGACGCGGGCGTTGCTTCTGCCCATGCCCATGCCTACGCCCAGCCCGCCAAAGCCGCCGCCAAAGTTATTGCCCAAGCCACTCCCAAAACTGCTGCCAGGGGTGCTGTTGTTGGAGCCACCCCCCGCCTGATTCAGCCTTGCCAGCCAAGCAAACATCCCCACCAGCATCCCGGTGGAAAGTAAGATACCTGCCACTAGCCCAGAGGTGTCGCCGTTGTCATCGAGCTTGGTAAAGGGTACGCCGTGGCGACGCAGCAGACCCGGCAGCGTGTCGGTCGGGCCGTTGGGAAGGGTGTAGAACTGCTCTCCACCCAATTCTGGTTTCAGCGAGTAATCAATGCGATCGCGCTTAATCACAACCCGCTGCACCTGGGATGATTTCACCTGATCGAGAAAGGTGCTGTAGGTCGAAAGGGAACGAGAATCCGGTTTCATCGGCAGTAAGTCCTGAATGCAACAAGCATGAAAAAGGCGATCGCTCAATTCACATCGCACTTCTCACATTCTTGATTTTCAGGGCGATCGCCCTAACTCAGAGAGCCGAAAACCTCACTCAATCAGGCGGGTTTCCCGAAGGACTCACGCTCTAGAAATGCAATCATGGCGGTTCTTACCATACTTAAGTGGGGTTTTCCGAAGATAGACCCCCATTGCAGAAAAGGTCTGCCTTTCGGAGCGCACTGACTCAATCTGCTGAGAGATCTCGCTCGCAGGCATTGGACGATAGGCTTTGGGCAAAGCTGCGGTTTTCCAAATTTTCTGAAACCGTGTTTGGATTGATTTCCTTGATCTTATCTTGACTGACCTTCCTGGCTAACCGTTGAGAACGCCCCATCAAGCACTTCCCTATGACACGACTCCCAATGGCACAAAATCCGAGTTCCACCCAATCTTTCTGGATAGACTCCACCCAGGATGTTTCTACCTATCCCAACCTGATCAGCGAAACCTTTAACGACGTTACGATCGATGTCGCTATTGTTGGCGCGGGCATGGCTGGACTCACCGCCGCCTACCAGCTTGCCAAGTCGGGCAAAACCGTTGCCGTGATCGAGGCGGGGGCGATCGCCGCTGGGGTGAGCGGGCATACGACTGCCAAAGTGACCTCGCTACACCAACTGATCTACGCGCAGTTGCTCAAAGATTTGGGCGAAGAGAAGGCGCGGCTCTATGCCGAAGCCAATCAGACAGCCGTGGAATTTGTGGCGCAACTCGTAGAGCGAGAGCAGATTGACTGTGACTTCAGCCGCCAGACCGCATACACCTTTGCCGAGTCCGCCGATCAGCTTCAGTCCATCCGCGATGAGGCTCAGGCGGCGCAAACGCTAGGGCTACCCGCCAGTTTCGTCACCGAAACGCCGCTGCCTTTCCCCATTGCCGGGGCCGTTGCCTTTAGCAACCAGGCTCAGTTCCATCCGCGCCGCTATCTGGCGCACCTGGCAAGGGCGATCGCCGCTGATCCCAGCAACTACATCTTTGAGCATTCTCGCGTTCTGGAAATCAACGAGGGCGAACCCTGCCAGATTGTGACCGCACAGGGCACGGTTCACGCCAAGGACGTGCTGGTGACGACGAACCTGCCGTTTTTGGATCAGGGACTGTTCTTCGCCAAGTCCTATGCCAAGCGGTCGTATATCATCGCTGCGCCAATTGAGGGCGATCGCGCTCCCCAGGGCATGTTCATCGGCACGGGCGAGGGCTATCGTTCTATCCGCACCACACCCTACCAGGATCGGCAACTGCTGCTGATTGGCGGCGAGGGGCACAAAACGGGCAGCGATGAGGCCACCGAGGAACGCTTCGAGCGGCTGGAGGAATACGCGCGATCGCGCTTTGGGGTGCGAGACATCGCCTATCGCTGGTCGAGTCAGGATTTCGTCTCCTTTGACAAAGTGCCCTACGTTGGCAAGCTCACGCCCATGACCCATCACCTCTACGTGGCAACAGGCTTTAGCCTGTGGGGGATGACCAACGGCACGGCGGCTGGGCTAGTGCTAGCCAACACGATTTTGGGCATCGAAAATCCCTGGGCAGATCTCTACGACTCGCTGCGGGCCACGCCGTTTGTCACCGCCGACTCGCTCAAGAACAACCTGGAGACGGGGATACACTGGGTGGGCGATCGCCTCAAAGCGCTCCAGCACCACTCCTTTGACGAAGTGGCCATGGGCGAGGGCAAGCTCATCACCATCGAAGGCAAACAGCTTGCCGCCTATCGAGATGAAACCGGACAAGTCCACGCCGTATCGCCCGTCTGCACTCACCTGGGCTGCATCGTGAACTGGAACGCTGCTGAGAAAAGCTGGGACTGCCCCTGCCACGGCGGCCGCTTTAGCTGCCAGGGCGAGGTGCTACACGGGCCACCCGTCGAAAACCTGGAGGTCTACCCAGTAGCTACCACCGAAACGGTCAGCACTCGATAGATAAGAAGCAGATAAGAAGCAGGTAAGAAGTTCGACAGAGAAAGGCTTCGACGTGCGGTGTAGAAACGCCATACCACACGTCATCCATTTGTAGCCTCCAACTAACTTATCTATCCATCAGTCGGACGGTTGAAACACAAACGGTGCTGCGGACACAAACTGACTGGAGACTTCGCCAGAGAAGATCACCTGCTGTCTGTCGCCCAGATCCAGCGTTCTGACCCCAGAAGCGGGCGAAAAGTCCACCTTTTTCGAATCTACCCAAAACACATTGGGCGAAATTGCCGACTCGAAGTAATACAGCTTGTCCTTGTGATCCGCCACAACACGCCAGCGCGTGGTCGATAGGTTGGGCTGGTCAGATATGCTGATACCATAGGGAACCGACACATTTCGCATGACGCTGAATACGGACGCGGCGGCAATGCGCGGATCGTCGGTTTGGGGAATGGCGTTGATATAAAAGCTGGCACGGGCAAAGCGGTCGGTGGCGCGGCTGGTTCCGGGCAAAAAGCTGAGTCCGTCTATCTGTTGCCAATAGGATGTGATAGCAAGCTGCTGCTCAAACACTGGCTCGTTGGTCATGACCTGATAGTCGCGGCTGTGGTGAATTTGCAGTTCCCCATCTACCCATTCCAAAATAGCGCTGTCGCCCGTGGCATCCGAGAGTGAAAGGTGAATCGTTGCCAGTCGCCCCGGCTGGCCGGGCACTTCGCCCGCCCCCACATGAAACGGGTTGGCGCGGATATGCTCGATTGCTTCCGACACGGTTGCAAAGTTATCTAGAAAATATTGCGCCCAGATGGATAGCGAAAGGCGCGGCGTTCTGCCGTCGTTTTCTGGGTATTTCGACGTAGCGAGCCACTGGGCATTCACCACTAGTCCTGGCTCGTTCATGCCGTCTACGGTAGCAATGTTGTAGCCACTGACGATCAGGCTGCCGTACTTAGAAGTCCACCGCATTGAGTTGGGGCCGGCCGCCGCGCCGTTGCGCTCCATTCCCCGTGGAAAAATCCACAAATTGCTGAGAATTTCGAGCTTCCAGTCCATAGTGCGCCCAGTGAGGACACGCCCTGCGGGGCCCTGATAGACGGCCCGCGTACAGGCTTCGGCCGGTGCTGCAACGAGGAGCGTTGTGGAGAGTAATAGAGCAAACAGAGCCTTTGGGATACGTTTCATAGTGTACTGGGTGTTACCAAACTGAGCATCTTAGCATTTGCGACGCATCCTATCTCGATCGCCCTCTGCGTTTCAAGATCAGCAGACTGCAAGCTCACACGTTCATTCAGGGCCGCCTGTAGCGCTTTGCGACTTCCCCCATCCCCTTAAACCCTGTCCTTAAACCCTTTAAGTATCAGCACCTTAAACCCTTTAAATATCAGCAAACGATGACAAGTCCGAGCTGGATCGTATCTGAAACTACAAATCTTATCCATTGCGCTTGCTAATCTCCGTCTAATTCAACAAAAGAATTTAGCTTCTAGGGTTCCGGCTTTCAGAGTGTTGATTTAGACGTTCTGCGTAAGCGACTGGTCCAAGAGGGGCAGGCTGGTTTCAGAGCATTTCACCACTGAGGTCTCTGCCAGTTCCACGGCGGGATAAAAGCCCGGGAGACGGTTGCCTTGTGCGGCCTGTTTCCTGGGCTTTGTTGTTGCATCTGATTTTTGCATTTGATTGTTGCATTTTGTTGTTGCATCCAGATTGAACGAGTTGAACAGGCGTTATGACGAACGAACCCAATTTTCAGGCTCCCAATTCTTTCAGCTTCGAGGCGCAGCGGGCGCTGGAGCGCGAGGCGAGGCTACCGCTGACGGGCTGGCAGCAGGAGGTGTCTAAGGGGTTGGAGTATGGGCTGGAGGCGGCGGACAGCATCCGCGATCGCTCTATTCCCACCTTCTCTCGCGGCGAACTGCCCCACTATGCAGGCATCAATACCTTTTTGAAAGCGCCCTACTTAGAAGACGTGCGGAAGGTGGGAGAGTATGACGTGGCGATCGTCGGCATTCCCCACGACTCTGGCACCACCTACCGTCCTGGCACGCGGTTTGGCCCCCAGGGTATCCGCCGCATCTCTGCCCTCTACACGCCATATAACTTTGAACTGGGCGTAGACCTGCGGGAGCAAATTACGCTGTGCGATGTGGGCGATGTGTTTACCATCCCCGCCAACAACGAAAAGTCGTTTGACCAAATTTCCAAAGGGGTTGCCCATGTGTTTGCGTCGGGAGCCTTCCCGATCCTGCTGGGTGGCGACCACTCCATTGGCTTTCCCACGGTGCGCGGCGTGTGTCGGCATTTGGGAGATAAGAAAGTCGGCATTATCCACTTTGATCGCCATGTGGACACGCAGGAAACCGACCTGGATGAGCGGATGCACACCTGCCCCTGGTTTCACGCGACCAATATGGCAAACGCCCCCGCCAAAAACCTGGTGCAACTGGGCATCGGCGGCTGGCAGGTGCCGCGCCAGGGGGTGAAAGTATGCCGCGATCGCGCGACAAACATCCTCACGGTGACTGACATTACGGAAATGGGAATCGACGCTGCCGCAGAATTTGCTCTAGAGCGGGCCCTCGATGGCACTGATTGCGTCTGGATCAGCTTCGACATCGACTGCATCGACGCGGGCTTTGTCCCTGGCACAGGCTGGCCAGAACCGGGCGGGCTGCTGCCGCGAGAAGCGCTGGCCCTGCTGGGCAAGATCGTCCAGCGTGCGCCCATTTGCGGACTGGAGGTGGTGGAAGTTTCGCCCCCCTACGATGTCAGCGATATGACGGCGCTGATGGCGACTCGCGTAATTTGCGACACGATGGCGCATCTGGTTATTTCGGGGCAACTGCCGCGCCGGGAAAAGCCCGCTTACATTCACGCCGAAGCAAATATGGCGGTGGATCAGGCGTGGTCGTAGCGATGGAGAATCTGTGCATGAAATGATGCGCTTAATGATGCGCTTAACGTCTATTTCTAACGTCTACTTATATTGTCGTGATGCGTGTTGGGGCGATCGCCCTCATCCCCAATTGCTATCCGTTTCTAGTTCCACCCAGCGTTCTCGCTTTACTCCTCCGTTAATCTGATATGCATGAAACCGACATGACCAAAGCGCTCATCCTGACGGTCAAAGACTGGTGGGAATCGCAGCCCGATCGCCCCACCATTCAGTGCATCCATCTGATTGTTGGGCGATTTACCTGCGTCGAACCCGCTAGCCTGCGGTTCGCCTTTGACGTGCAGACCCAAAACACCTTCCTGCACGGTGCAGAGCTAGCGATTCAGGAAACGCCCCTGATTGCCTTTTGCCACACCTGCCAGCAGGAGTATGCGCCGGAGATTGGGCTGCAATATGCCTGCCCCACCTGCCACGCGCCTATGGATGACATCCGCTCTGGGCGAGAACTCAAAATTGACCGGATTGAATACGCCGCCGCCCACAGCACTGACCTGGCCACCCTCCGGTAAGTAACTCGGCATTTTGCCTTTTACTCACTCGGCGGATGACTCGGCTAAAACGCTCGACTGACTGACTCGACATACTCTCGATACCCACCGTTGAACCACCATGCACCTGACCCACGACGCTGCGATCGAAATGAACCTGCTCCACGCCAACCAAGCCGGAGCCGACCACAACCGCGCCCATTTTGACGAATGGGGCATCACCTGTCTGAACCTGATGAGCAGTCCCGGCGCGGGCAAGACGGCCCTGCTGGAGCGCACCCTGGAGCAACTTGCGCCCCAAATCAACATTGCTGTGATTGAAGGCGACATGATCACAGAACTCGATGCTGACCGCCTGCGCCAGCACAGGGTTCCGGTGGTTGCGATCAATACTGGGCGATCGTGCCACCTGGATTCGCGCATGGTGGCAGGCGGCATTCACCTGCTAGAACACCAGTGCAACCCGGCAACGCTCGACCTAGTGCTGGTGGAAAATGTGGGCAACCTAGTGTGTCCAGCAGAATTTGAAGTGGGAGAACACGCTAAGGTCGCGCTGCTCAGCATAACCGAGGGCGAAGACAAGCCGCTGAAATATCCCATCATGTTCCGCGAAGCCGATTGTCTGCTGATTACCAAGATGGATTTGGCTCCGCATCTAGAAGTGGATCTGGAAAAGCTGGTGGCAAACGTGCGCCAGGTCAATCCGCGAGTGGCTATCTTACCCGTTTCCGCCAAAACTGGGGCAGGACTGGAGGCGTGGTTTGATTGGGTGCGATCGCAGCTTCATTCACCCAATCCATCACAAAACCATTCATCAGACCCTTCGCAAGACCCTTCACAAAACCATTCGCCCCATCCTGCGGACTCCTCCTCAATGGCGATCGCCCCCTAGCAGGGTTTGCAATCAGGGCTTTGCATCAGGCGTGCAACAACGCACAGTCAGCAGTTGGGGCAGGGGTCACCTCCGGCCAGAGACACGACCCCACCCCAACTGGCTCCCAGACCGACCGAAACCAAATCGATGACAGCTTAATCCACTGTCAACCGTTCACTCTTATCGACCAGGAACAACTCATTATGGCAGAACATATCTTTTTCTGGGGGATTATTGTATTCCTCCTGGGAACCTTGGGCGTTGGCGTTTGGGCTTCCAAGCAGATCAAAGGCGACAGCGTGAATTACCTTGTCGCAGGGCGAGGCCTCGTCTTGCCCCTAGCGGCGGCGACCCTCATGGCCCAGTCTGTGGACTCAAACGCCACGATGGGCAATATGGATCTCTCGTCTCAGTTTGGCTTTTGGGCGGGCGCGTCCCTACCGCTGGGGCTGGCGCTCTGCCTGCTTCTCACGGCGCTGTTTTTTGCCAAGCCGATGAACCGCATGAAGCTGATCACGCTGCCCGATTTCTATCGAGTCAAGTATGGTCGGCGCGTTGAGGTCGTCGCCTCGGTGATCATGGTGCTGAGCTTTGCCTTTTTGCTGGCAGGTAACCTGGTGGCGGGCGGCTTCCTGTTTCAGGGCTTTTTGGGTACGAGCTACACAGCAGGCGTGCTGCTGATTGCCACCATCGTCTTTGCCTACACGGCTAGCGGCGGGCTGTTTGCCGTAGCCTACACGGACGCAATTCAGGTGGCGATCGCCTTCTTGGGAACCCTGGCGCTGCTGGGCTTCATGAGCAGCAGCTTTGGGCTGAATGTACCCGAAGGCATGGGGCCGCTGGCCCTGGGACAGTTGGTAGACCCCGGCCAGGGAGCCGCAGTGAACTGGGCCACCCTGCTGGCACTGGGGCTGGGCGACATTGTGGCGATCGACTTTATGGCGCGGGTCTTTGCCGCCGAAAGCCCCGAAACCGCTCAGCGGGCCTGTCTCATCGGCTCTCTGGGAACCGTGATTATCGGCGTTCCCTTTGCCATGATGGCGTTGGGCACACCGGGCATCCTGTCTGGGCTGGGCATCCAATCTGACGGCCCCATCCTGCTGTCGCTCCTCAAAAACGTGGCGCCGCCGCTGCTCAGCCTGCTGGTGATCGCTGCGATTCTGTCTGCGTCTCTCTCCACCGCCGATGGCGCAATTTTGGGAACCTCGTCGGTGATTGCCCACAACATTCTCGGCGTTCGCCACACCGACCATAACGCCGGGGGCGATCGCCTGCTAGCGCTCACCCGCACGATGGCACTGGTCATCACCATCCTGGGCGTAATCTTTGCCCTGCTGGTGCCCCAAACAGGTATCTTGCTGCTGCTGGCGTTTGACCTGGGCTTTGCGGGGCTGCTGGTGCCGCTGGCGGGCGGGCTATATTGGCCCAAAGCGACTCGCTACGGCGCAATGGCCTGCATTTTGGTGGGCACGGTAGCGCGGCTGCTGTTTTTTGTGCTGATGCCTACCATGTTTGGCGCAGACAACACGTTGCTCTACATTCCCAACCCTATCTTCACCGCCGACTTTGACGGATTCCCGACGCTGATCAGCCCGCTGCTGGGGCTAGCCGCCTTTGTGATCGTGTCGCTGATGACCCAGCGCAGTCGCGGCGCAGCGCCCGAAGTGGTGGATTTGGAGGCGATGCAGCCCGCTGAGAGGTCGTAGAGAAAAAACGAAGAGCGAAGAACGAAGAGGGAAGAGGGAAGAGGGAAGAACGAAGAGGGGAAAAAGGCGTGCTAAGGGGGGTGGAGAGTTGACGGGTTGGGATAGGCAGGTTGGGATAATGGAGGGAGTCTCGGACGCAATCTAGCAATTCCACCCCTTAATTTCTCTATCCCCGATTCCCATGTCCTACCAAGTCCTCGTCTGCCAGAGCAACGCCTGTCGCAAGGCAAAAGCGCAGCAAGTGCTGGCGGCATTTCGAGCGGCAAGTTTAGAGGGGGTGGAGGGGGTAGAAGTTGTGGCGAGCGGCTGTTTGGGGCAGTGCGGCAACGGGCCGATGGTGCTGGTGTTGCCAGACGAGGTGTGGTACTGGCGCGTGCTGCCAGAAGAAGTGGGGGCGATCGCCCATCAGCATCTCCAGTTGGGGCGACCCGTCGAAGCGATGCGCCTGCGTGGGGTATAAAGGGAAAAAAGAAAAAACGAAGAACGAAGAACGAAAAACGAAAAGCAGAAGTTTTCTCTCTTCCCTCTTCTCTCTTCTCTCTTCGTTCTTCCTTCTTCGTTCTTCCTTCTTCCCTCTTCCCTCTTCCCCAAATGCCCTCCCCTATCACCCAAGTCCAACCCCCGCTGGAGTTTATTCCGCCCGATTTTGACCCGCTGGTTTATCGGGGGATGTGTGCGGTGCTGCCGTCCTGGATGAAGCTGCGAGTGGCGATCGCCGATGTGGAGGTGGAAAACACCAAGCAATTGGTTGAGTTGTTTCAGCAGTTTCAGGCGGGGAAGACGCGATTTTTGCTGGCGTTTCGGCATCCCACGCCGGATGACCCGTTTTCGCTGCTGTGGTTGCTGTCGCGGTCGGTGCCCCAGACGGCGCGAGAGTTGGGCGTGTCGCTGCAAAAGCCAGTTCACGCCCACTTTATCTATGACCGGGGGATTCCGCTGTGGGCAGGAAAGTTTGTCGGCTGGCTATTGCCCAAGATGGGCTGTGTGCCTGTGAAGCGGGGCAAGGCAGATCTGGTGAGCCTGAAGGCGGTGCGCGATCTGTTTGCGAATGGTCAATTTCCGATGGCCGCCTCGCCAGAGGGCGGCACGAATGGACACAACGAAATCGTTAGCCCGCTGGAGCCGGGAATTGCTCAATTTGGCTTTTGGTGTGTGGAGGATTTGCAAAAAGCCAAGCGGACAGAAACCGTGGCGCTGCTGCCCGTGGGCATCCAGTATCACTACATCACGCCGCCCTGGCGATCGCTCGAACAGCTCCTTCTGGATTTGGAATATGACACGGGTATTCGGGCCAGCGTTTCGCCGACGGCCTATCTGGGCCTGCAAGACGGCACAGAACCCACGCTAGAGCAGCAGACCCAGCTTTATCAGCGGCTATTAAACCTGGGCGAAACGTTGTTAACGCAGATGGAGAATTATTACAGCAAATATTACGGGCGATCGCTCGTGTTGCCCGACTTGCCGGCCGATGCCGACCCCAACGCCCGCCTGGCCGCCCGCCTGAAGTCGCTGCTGGACACGGCGCTGAGGGTGGCAGAAGAATTTTTTGCGATCGCCCCCAAAGGCAGCCTCACCGATCGCTGTCGCCGTTTGGAGCAAGCCGGGTGGGAGCGCATCTTTCGCGAAGACCTGAATCTGGAGGCGCTGTCGCCCGCCGAGCGCGGTCTGGCAGACCGCATCGCCGAAGAGGCTGACCTGCGGATCTGGCACATGCGCCTGGTGGAAAATTTCGTCAGCGTCACCGGCCGCTATGTCATGGAAAAGCCCACCGCCGAGCGCTTTGCCGAAACGCTGCTGCTGCTGCGAAACATGGTGAACCGCCTCAAGGGCGAAGCACCCAAACCGCCCCTGCGTCTGGGGCCGCGCCGCGTGGTGATGACGGTTGGCACGCCCCTCTCGGTGAGCGATCGCGCTGAGCAATATCGCGCCAACCGCCGCGAAGCCGTCACACAGTTGACCCAAGACCTGCAAACGGCGATGGAAAGCCTGATTCGGTGAGTGAGCTTGCTGGCAGCCGATGCAGGCATGGTCGAGCAGTGGTGTGTTGGCTGCGATACTTCATTTGATTAACTTCATTTGATTAATTTGATTAATGATTAATTTGATTAAACAGATGTTGTGATTAAACAGATGTTGCAGAAACCTTAAGAGAGATTGAGGACTTCGGGCGATCGCTCAACTCACGCTTTACGCTTAGTCCATTAGTTTTATGCGCTTCAACTTGCGTTGCCTTTTGGGGTAAGCGAGATGCGCCTCACTGGGCGATCGCCAAAGCCGCCGCAATGCAGGTTTGCCAACCACTCAAGGCTAAATGGGTTAACGGTCATGAATATGGAAAAATATCGCGTCACTTGCACGCTGTCCTTTGGAGATATTTACGGTCAGGTGGTGGTCTGGCTGGTGGTCATTTTCCTCAGCCTGGCCAGTGCGCTGGCGCTGATGGGCACGAGTCGCCCGCTGTTTGCCCTGGTGACGGTAGGGCTGATCCTGGTGCTATCGCTGCCGTTCCTGCTGTTTGCCTTCGTCACGACGCTGCTCAACCACATCGAGTTTTCGTCGGTCGATCCTGCTACAGAAACCACCAGCAAAAAAGTGACCGTTTCGGGCCAGCGCCCCGCCCAGAGCCTCAGCTAGCCCCCCTTCTCCGCCTCAGAAAGTCGCTACTTTCTATCGCTACTTTCTAAAGAAGTTCCCTGCCAATCGGCGGGGAGCTTTTGTTTTACGCCACCATAGAGAACAGGAGAACACCGACCCAGCACACTAGCATGATTGATCACGACGTTGTGATTGTGGGCGGCGGACTGGCCGGATGCCGCGCCGCTGTCGAAATTGCCCGCATGAATCCATCCCTCAGCGTGGCGGTGATTGCCAAAACGCACCCGATTCGCTCCCACTCGGTCGCTGCCCAGGGCGGCATGGCGGCCTCGCTCAAAAATGTCGATAGCGAAGATTCTTGGGAAGCCCACGCCTTCGACACCGTGAAGGGATCTGACTATCTCGCCGACCAGGACGCAGTGGAAATCCTCACCCGCGAAGCGCCCGACGTGGTGATCGACTTGGAACACATGGGCGTGCTATTTTCGCGCCTGCCTGACGGACGCATCGCCCAGCGAGCCTTTGGCGGCCATTCCCACAACCGCACCTGCTACGCCGCCGACAAAACCGGGCACGCCATCCTGCACGAACTGGTGAACAACCTGCGGCGTTACGGCGTTCACATCTACGACGAGTGGTACGTCATGCGCCTGATTTTGGAAGAGGAGCAGGCGAAAGGACTGGTGATGTTCCGCATTCGCGATGGGCATCTGGAAGTGGTGCGGGCAAAGGCGGTGATGTTTGCTACGGGGGGCTATGGGCGCGTGTATAACACCACGTCCAATGACTTTGCCTCGACAGGCGACGGGCTGGCCATGACGGCAGCCGCCGGATTACCCCTGGAAGACATGGAGTTTGTGCAGTTTCACCCAACAGGCGTGTATGGCGTGGGGGTGCTGATTTCGGAGGCGGTGCGCGGCGAAGGGGCCTACCTGGTGAACTCGGAAGGCGATCGCTTCATGAAGACCTACGCCCCCAGCCGCATGGAACTGGCTCCGCGAGACATTACCTCACGGGCGATCGTGAAAGAGATTCGAGCCGGACGCGGCATTCACCGAGACGGCAGCGCGGGCGGCCCCTTCGTCCATCTCGACGTGCGCCACCTCGGTCGCGAAAAGATTATGAGCCGCATTCCCTTTGCCTGGGAGGAAGCTCATCGGCTGCTGGGCGTAGACGCGGTGCATGAGCCGATCCCTGTGCGCCCGACGGTGCATTATTCGATGGGCGGCATTCCCACCAACACTGACGGACAGGTGCGGAGCGGCGACGAGACGCTAGTGGAAGGCTTTTTTGCCGCCGGGGAAACGGCCTGCGTGTCGGTGCATGGCGCAAACCGCCTGGGCAGCAACTCGCTGCTAGAGTGCGTGGTGTATGGGCGGCGGACGGGGGCGGCGATCGCCCGCTATGTGCAAAACCGCAAGCTACCCGACCTGAACGAGACACCCTACCTCAGCGAAGCCCGTCAGCGTATCCAAACCCTGCTCGACCAGCGCGGCGAACACCGAATCAACACGGTGCGGCAAGCCTTTCAGGACTGCATGACCGATCACTGCGGCGTGTTTCGCACTGAAGAGGTAATGCAAGCAGGGCTGCAAAAGCTGCAAACGATTCGCCAGCAGGCGGGCAATATCTTCCTAGACGACAAAGGCAAACTGTGGAACACCGAGCTAATCGAAGCTCTGGAGCTACAAAGCCTGCTCACTGTGGGCGAAATCATCCTCACGGGCGCACTGAACCGCAAAGAAAGCCGGGGGTCGCACTGCCGCGAAGACTGCCCCGATCGCGACGATGTGAACTTCCTTCAGCACACAATGGCTTACTACTCGCCTGCGGGCATTGAGCTACGCTATCGCCCGGTGACTATCACTCAGTTCCAGCCCCAAGAGCGGAAATACTAGCAGAAATATCAACCGTTGGGACTTACGCAGAGCGATCGCCCTTCATCTTGCAGCACCCGTGCCTCTGGGCGATCGCCCTTCATCTCCCAACGCTCGTACCTCTCGGCGATCGTGTTGCCCACCCAATTTTGTAAACTGGGCAAGCGCTAAATAAAAACCTGGGCAAGCGCTAAATAAAAAAGCTTTCCGTGAGCGTGTAAAGGTGTGCGCTCACGGAAAACTGCTGTTATTTTTTGGCTTACTACTTGCAACTACTGCTCACAGCTACTGCAAGGCGTTTGCACCTGCCACCACCTCAAGAATTTCCTGGGTGATCGCGGCCTGACGCGCCTTGTTATAAGTCAGTGTCAGTGTCTTCATCAGTTCGCTGGCGTTGTCACTGGCGTTGTTCATAGCAGTCATCCGGGCGGCCAGTTCGCTGGCGGCGGACTCTTGCAGCGCCCGCAAAAGCTGGTTATTGAGATAGAGCGGCAGCAGCGCGTTCAAAATCTGCACTGGATCTTGCTCAAAGATCATGTCTTGGGGGAAAGACCGTACATCTGGCGTAGCGACTTTTTCCCGCTCCACCGCAAACTCGCCGCATCGAGTCGTCAGCCGGAAGATTTCGTCATCTGGTGTTTCCAGTCCCTGCGGGTCAAGCGGCAGTAGCGTCTGAATCACCGGGCGAGAACTGACCAACGACACAAACTTGGTATAGATTAGCTCGACCCGATCCACGGTTTCCGACAGGAACAGCGACAGCACCTCATCAGAAATCTTTGCCGCTTCCGCAGCCGTTGGGATTTGCTCTAGCCCGGAAAAGCTGGCATCGATGGGCTGGTTGCGGCGCTGGAAGTATTGCAGCGCTTTCCGTCCAACCAATACAAAGCGATAGTTTAGACCCTCGGCCTGTAGCTCGCGGGATCGCGCTTCTGCCCGTTTGATGATGTTGCTGTTGTAGCCGCCACACAAACCGCGATCGCCCGAAATCACCAGCAGCCCAACGGTCTGCACCTCCCGCGACTTCAGCAGCGGCAGATCGACATCTTCAAACTGCATCCGCGCTTGCAAGCCGTATAGCACCTGCGCCAGACGATCGGCAAAAGGGCGAGTCGCAATCACCTGCTCCTGGGCGCGGCGGACTTTTGCAGAAGCCACTAGGCGCATTGCCTCTGTAATTTTCTTGGTATTCTTGACCGACTGGATGCGATCGCGAATTGCCTTCAGGTTTGCCATAGTTAGGAGTTAGGAATTAAGGGTTAGGAGTCGAAGCGGTTAGAGGGAAGAGGCAGGCATTAGAAATACAAACCCATGCTGATTCCTAAGACCTGGCCCCTGACACCCTATCCCTACTTCAGTCCTGCCAGGAAGGTTTGCTTGTATTCGGCGATCGCCTCTTTCAACAGTCCTTCTGCCTCATCTGTCAGCACCTTTTGCCCCTGGACGATTTCGATGTACTTGGCCTTGCTGGTCTTTAAATAGTCGCGCAGTCCCTTGGTGAACGCAGTTACCTTTTCCACCGGAATATCATCCAGATAGCCGTTAATCCCGGAGTAAATCACAGCCACCTGCTCCGCCACCGACAGCGGCGAATACTGTGGCTGCTTCAGCAGCTCCCGCAGGCGCTGACCCCGCGCTAGCTGATCCTGGGTCGCCTTGTCTAGGTCAGACGCAAACTGAGTAAAGGCTTCCAGTTCAGCAAACTGAGCCAGTTCCAGCTTCACCTTACCTGCGACTTTCTTCATCGCCTTGGTCTGTGCCGCAGATCCCACGCGAGACACCGAAATACCTGCGTTCACCGCCGGACGCAGACCTGAGTTGAACAGATCAGAAGACAGGAAGATTTGTCCGTCCGTAATCGAAATGACGTTCGTTGGAATATAGGCCGACACGTCGCCCGCCTGGGTTTCCACGATTGGCAGCGCCGTCATGCTGCCCTCACCCAGTTCAGGGCTGAGCTTTGCAGCCCGCTCTAGCAGGCGTGAGTGGAGATAAAACACATCGCCAGGGTAGGCTTCCCGTCCGGGCGGACGACGCAACAGCAGCGACATCTGGCGGTATGCCTGAGCTTGCTTGGAAAGGTCGTCATACACCACCAGCGTATGCTTGCCTTTGTACATGAAATACTCTGCCAGGGTTGCGCCCGTGTAGGGAGCCAGGTATTGCAGCGGCGCAGGATCACTGGCGTTTGCTGCGACAACGATGGTGTATTCCAATGCGCCACGAGACTGGAGTGCATCCACTACCTGAGCCACCGTCGAGGCTTTCTGTCCCACCGCAACGTAAACGCAGATCACATCCCCGCCTTTCTGGTTCAGGATGGTGTCCAGCGCAACAGCGGTCTTGCCCGTCTGACGGTCACCAATGATTAGCTCACGCTGACCACGACCAATTGGAATCATAGCATCGATCGCCGTAATCCCGGTCTGCATCGGCTCGTACACCGATTTCCGTTGCACAATACCGGGTGCAGGAGATTCCAGCAGGCGAGAATCAGTCGCGGCAATCTCCCCCTTACCGTCAATCGGACGTGCCAGCGCATCGACCACACGACCCAGATAGGCTTCCCCAACAGGAATCGAGGCGACTCGACCCGTCGAGCGTACAGTGCTGCCCTCCTGAATATTCAGACCTTCGCCCATCAGCACAGCACCCACACTGTCTTCTTCCAGGTTCAGCGCCAGACCAATCGTGCCGTCTTCAAATTCCAGCAGTTCGCTGGCCATAACGTTCTCTAATCCATAGACACGGGCAATTCCGTCGCCGACCTGCAGCACGGTTCCCACGTTGGAAACCTTAACTTGCTGGTCATATTGCTCGATTTGCTGGCGAATAATGCTGCTAATTTCGTCTGGTCTAATTGCTACCATTGCGTTTTTCTCCAGTTGAACGGTGGGGGATCAGGTTGTAATACCCGTCGGGATGAAAGTAATAGATTCTTTATGGATCAAGGGGAACCAGTAAAGGCAGCCAGTTGTCCGGGGGTGCTTCCTAGCTAGAACCCATTAGCTTCAGTCCGATGCGTCGCAGTTGGCCCCGCAGGCTTGTGTCATACACTTGAGAACCCACCTTGATCACGACT
Organism: Thermoleptolyngbya sichuanensis A183; assembly: GCF_013177315.1. Lineage (NCBI taxonomy): Bacteria > Bacillati > Cyanobacteriota > Cyanophyceae > Oculatellales > Oculatellaceae > Thermoleptolyngbya > Thermoleptolyngbya sichuanensis. The sequence continues at coordinate 2,045,666 of NZ_CP053661.1, forward strand.
CCACCAATCAGATCAGGATTGATGCGAGTTTCCAAATCAACTTGCTGGGCACCCGTCAGCTCTTTGACCTTGTTGCGAACCGCTTCTTGCTGGGCTTCGGTCAATTCAACAGGCGCACTGACCTCCGCCAGAACGGCCTGCTTCAGTTCGCGCAGGAGCGCCTGATACTGCTTGCAAATGTTGTCTAGAAACAGAATTCGACCCCGATCCACCAGCAGAAACAGAAAGTTGAGCGTATAGGGATGAACCTGCTCTGATGCAAGCTGGCGCAAAATGCCTTTCTTGGCCTCAGGCTTAATCAGCGGGTTCGCCAAGACTTGCTGAAGTTCTTCTGATTCGGCCAGGAGCGATCGCAAGAATGCGACATCTTCACCAAAGCGGTCAATCAAATCACTGGATTTGGCAAGCGACATCAAAGCCTGTGCGTAAGGCTCCGATACTTCGGATGCTGTAATTGAATCTCTCATTTCGCTAACCTCCCAATGCCGCAATGCCGCGATCGATTAATTGCTGCTGGGCATTTTCGCTCAGTCCGCCTTTCAACCTTGCCTCGACCTGCTGGAGCGCAAGCGCTGCCACTCGCTGACGCAGTTCGTTCACAACGCGCTGCTCTTCTGCGGCGACATCCTGATCCGCCGCCGCCTGCATTCGAGCCACATCCTGCGTCGCCTGCTCTAGAATTGCGGCACTCGCTGCGGCTGCCTGAGCTTCTGCTTCTGAGCGAATACGAGCCGCTTCTTCTTGAGCCTGTGCCAGCTTTTGCTGCTGCTCTGCCAGGAGAGCGGCGGCTTCCTGCTTGCGCTGCTCCGCTTCCTTGATCGAAGCTTCGATTTTCGCCCGCCGATCGCTCAGCGTTTTCCCTAAAAAGCCGCGACCAAAATATACCAAGACACCAATGATGATGGCGAGGTTAATCAGGTTTGTGTCTAGCAGGTCAAAATTCAGCCCGAAGCCGCCTTCTTCGGCCGCTTCAGCCGCTTCTCCCGCTGTTGCGGCGATCGCCAACAAACTCCCTAGTATCTCCATCTGTGAATGCCCGAATCTGCGTCTTTGATTGATTCACGAGTTCAAAACAGGTCTCTGGAAAGCCAACCGAAGAGCAACGTCAACTAGCACAACACCAGAAAACGCTGCGACCTAGCGGCTTGCCCCGTCAGCGCTAGCCAAGCGCAACACCACCCGTCACCTTTTCCAAAATCTGACGGCTCAATTCATCCACCTGCTGCTCTAAAGACTGCAATGCCGCAGCCTTTTGAGCGTCTAAGTCCTTTTGCGCTTGCTCTCGCTGAGCCTGAGCAATCTGCTGGGCTTCGGCAATCTTTTGAGCTGCGATCTTCTGAGCATCTGCCTCAGCCGCTGAGACAATTGCGATCGACTGACGGCGAACCTCGGCTGCCTCAGTCTCATACTGCTTAGCCAGCGCCTCTGCTTTTGCCAGACGCTCCTTCGCCTCTGACTGATTGGCGCGGATGTAGCCCTCGCGGTCATCCAGTGCCTTTCCCAACGGCTTGTAAAAAGTGACGTTGAGCACTGCAACCAGCAGCATAAACTGAAGCGCCATCAGCGGCAGTGTGGCATCCAGGTCAAACAGACCACCGCCGCCCTCTTCAGCCAGTAAGAATGTCCAATAAACCATATTCATTCGCCCCGACTAACTTTTTGGGGTTCTACTAACCAAACCATCTGCACTAACGTCGAAAGCACTGTCGAGGAGCGTTGCCCAAAGTTGGATACCTGACTCAAGCGCGATCGCCCGACAACAATACACTCAAGTCCAAAACACTCAAGTCTAAGCAAGCCTGTGGCTGAAATGCCCTGCACCCCAGCCACACAGCCCATCTCTTAGGCAAAGGGGTTAGCAAACAGCAGCACCAGCGCCACCACCAGACCGTAGATCGTCAGCGCTTCCATAAACGCCAAGCTCAGCAGCAGCGTACCGCGAATCTTGCCCTCTGCTTCGGGCTGACGAGCAATCCCTTCAACTGCCTGACCAGCGGCATTCCCTTGACCGATGCCAGGGCCAATCGCCGCCAGACCTACAGCCAGCGCAGCAGCCACAACCGAAGCAGCAGAAATAATCGGATCCATGATGTTTTCCTTCCCTAAAAATTACAGAACGAGAAACACGTCAGCAAATGCGTGATCCGGCTTGCAAAATCAGCCCATGTAAAGGCGATCGCACACCTCACACAACGACCGTCGATTGCACTGACGACTGCTGCAATCGAGTCGCATGAACGGGGAATTCACACACCCCAACTGAGGATGCTAGTGCTCCTCATGCCCTTCACCGTGGTGATCCTCCATTGCCTCGCCGATGTAGGCTGCCGCCAGCGTCGCAAAGATGAGCGCCTGAATTGCACTCGTAAAGAGGCCAAGCGCCATCACGGGCAGCGGCACAAACAGCGGCACCAGGAGAACCAACACACCCACCACCAGCTCATCCGCCAAGATGTTTCCGAAAAGTCGGAAGCTGAGGGAGAGCGGCTTGGTGAAATCTTCAATAATCTTGAACGGCAGCATAAACGGCACAGGCTGCACGTAGTTGCCGAAATAGCCTAATCCCTTGCGGCTAAACCCTGCGTAGAAATAGGCCAGCGAGGTCAGCAGCGCCAGCGCAACCGTGGTGTTGATATCGGCAGTCGGCGCACCCAGTTCACCCTCTGGCAGCTTAAAGAGCTTCCAGGGAACCAGCGCACCCGACCAGTTGCTCACGAAGATGAACAGAAACAGCGTGCCCACAAACGGAACCCAGGGGCGATATTCCTTTTCACCAATCTGGTTTTTCGCCAGATCGCGAATGAACTCTAGCCCGTATTCCATTAGGTTTTGTAGCCCAGAGGGAACGCGCTGAATATTACGGCTTGCCAGGAACGTGACCAGCACCAAAAGGCCGATTACAAACCACGAGGTGAGGAACACCTGCCCATGCAGCTTTAGATTTCCTAACTGCCAATAGAAGTGTTTGCCGACTTCTAGCTCAGCAAGCGGAAAGGCATTGAAGACGTTAAGAGAAAGCAACGTTTCCATGAAAATGGCTTGCCCGAATTAACTGGAGGGATGCTAGGATATCTAAACCTATCCCTGTGAGGGGAGGATAGATGTCCGCAACATATAGAGAATGACCGCAGCTTTATAGGTCAGGAAGCCTAAAAAAATAGGCATAATTTGAAGCTGATTCCAGCGAGAAGCAATCAGAATCAAACCCACCAAGAGAACGAGACGAGTGTTTCCAATTCGTCCCTTTTCTCGGCCTAGCTGCTCAACGTTTCTAGCCAACATTCTCAAGTAAACCACACCTGTGCACGCTCCAATCAGGTAATTGAGAGCAATATTCAGAGAGTAGACTGCCCACACAGAACTAAAAATGACCGCAGCCATGACAAGCGTTGTTAGCAGCAGATGGTTCTGAAGCTTGTAGTATTCCTGCATGGATGCATCGGGCTGGGCTGACAGGGCGGCAGAGGAGTCGCTGCTCTCTGGAGCAGCAGGATCAGCCGGAGCGTTCGTATTGGTTTCGGGTGGGAGATCTGGCGTGGTCACGATTGAGAACCGAGTCCAGATAGGTCTTTTGGAGTCATCAGTGCATCATTGCCAACGCAGTGATGAACCGTCTCTAATCATATCATCGCAGGGTAACAATACTTAATGACGGTGATTCAAAATCATTCAATTCCTACGGACTTTCTAAACAGGATTCTTTGAAAAGAATTTAGAAGGCTTTTGCAACTGAGATTCTGGGGTGCAGCCTGGGGTCTAAGTTGCTGGGGTTAGCAGCAGCAGTTGTTGGCGCTGGAGGTTGCGAACGCTGTCTAGGGGCAACGGCTGGTCTTGCAGGATTTGGGCGATCGCCCTTCCGTCATTCTTCTCACAAGCCTTGAGAAAGCCCCACTCGGCCTCGCTGAGGTTGATGATCTGGTAGTCGTAGTTAAACACGCAGCGACTATCCCAGCCGTCGATGCAGGGGCTGAGGGTGGGAATGGCGCTGAGCAGGCTGGCATCCGATGACCAGTTGTAACGCTCTAGCGGCGGCCGACCCAAAAAGAACTCGTAGTGGGTGATGGTGTCGGGATCGAGCAGTTCGATCAGGCGGTAACGCTGGCGATCGCCCAGACCTTCGGCCCGCTGCATCAACTCCGGCGACTTGCCCAGCAGTCGCTCCAGATCCCACACGCGAGGGTTTGAGAAGCCCAAGAATTCCAGCCCCGATGCATCAATGAGTTCAAACAAGGTGTCGATGTTGTAGTCGATTTCCTGCGGATGCACGTACATATCGGCAAAGCACTCGTCTTTTTGGTTTTCCAGCGACCAGCGCTCCTGTTCGCGCCGCACTAGGCGGTTGTTTTTGGGCAGGCTGGCAAAGATGGCCCGCCCTAGCTGCACGCCGTCGGTATAGTCGCCCCGGCGATCTTGCTGAAGGAGGGCGATCGCCTGCTGCATCAGCTTAATTTCCCAGCGTCCCAATTCCCCATAGACAAAGATATGCATTATGCCACCCGGAGCCAGCTTTTTCGCCAACGCCTGAATCCCGCGAATCGGGTCAGGCAGGTGGTGCAGCACGCCGACGCAGTTAATCAGGTCAAACTCACCCGGTAGCTGATCCGCATCGTACAAACTCAGGTGGTGAAAGGTAGCGCGATCGGCCCCAGATCGCCGACACCGCTCCTGCGCCACCGACAGCGCCCCCGCGCTCAGGTCAATCCCCGTCACCTGCGCTTGCGGATTCAGATGCACCAGATATTCCGTCCCCACGCCCGTTCCACAGCCTGCATCCAAAATCCGAATATCCTGCCGTGCGGGTCTGCGTCCGGTGCAAAAGCTGTAGGCTGCTAGCCAGTTCCAGCGCCAGTTATAACCCGGTGGCGGTTCATCCAGCAGCGGCTCTGGGGGAAACGGATAGGTGTCATATAGCCGCGCAACCGCCGCGCTCACAGCCTGAGAATCGGACATAGAAGAGGAATTGGATAGGAAGGGCAATCCGAATTATAGGGGGTTGGGGGTGTGGGAGGGTGGGAATCGTTTGAACCCGCAGACTGGGGGATGAGGCGAATTGGGTTACCGCTTGCCTCTTAAGATACAAGGAGAGAGCGCGGCGCGAGGGACGGGAGCCAGGTCTTGATTGTCTTCTCTACGCGATGTGCAACTTTCAATCTGCCCTCATTCCCCAATCGCTTCTCCTGACTTGGGAGAAGAGGCGCAAGAGCGGCTTGACCTTCTTCTGTTCAAGCCTTTTTCTGCCTCGCTTTCTTAAGTAAACCAATACCCCCAATCCCTCTAAACCTGTGTCCAAAGCCCGCTCACTTGCCGGAATCGCTGGAATTGTTGCCATTGCTACGCTGCTGAGCAAGGTGTTTGGCTTGTTTCGCCAGCAGGCGATCGCCGCCGCTTTTGGCACGGGCCCCGTGTTTGGCGCGTTCAACTTTGCCTATGTAATTCCGGGCTTTTTGCTGATTTTGCTGGGCGGGATCAACGGGCCCTTTCACAGTGCGATTGTCAGCGTCTTGTCGAAGCGCAAGCAAGAAGAAGTCGCGCCGATTGTGGAAGGAATCACGACGCTGGTGGTCAGCATTTTGCTGCTGGTGACGGTGGGCTTGATTGCGTTTGCAGAGCCAATGATGAGCCTGGTGGCTCCGGGTCTGTTTCTCTCGGCGGCCGATGCGGCGCGGGAGGGGATGTCGCCGGAAACCTATGCCACGCTCCAGCAGACGCGAGACATTGCCATTCAGCAGTTCAAGATTATGGCTCCGATGGCGGTGCTGGCGGGGCTGGTGGGCATCGGCTTTGGCGCGTTGAATGCGGCCAATCAATACTGGCTGCCGTCCATCAGCCCGCTGTTTAGCAGCGTCACGGTGCTGCTGGGGTTGGGGGGACTGGCGTGGTATCTGGGCGATCGCATCACCGATCCGCAATACGCCATGCTGGGCGGCGCGGTGCTGGCCTGGTCTACCCTAGCGGGGGCGCTGCTGCAATGGCTGGTGCAGCTACCCGCCCAGTGGAAATCCGGCTTGGGCACGCTGCGACCCCGGTTCAACTTCAACGATCCCGCCGTGCGCGAGGTGATCCACGTCATGGGCCCGGCGACGTTTTCTTCAGGCATGATGCAGATTAACGTATGGACGGATTTGTTTTTCGCGTCCTTTATTCCCAACGCGGCGGCGGCTGTTTCGGCAATGGGCTATGCAGGGCTGCTGGCGCTGACCCCGCTGGGCATTTTGTCAAACGTCATCCTGGTGCCGCTGCTGCCTGTGTTTTCTCGCCTCACCGCACCGCAAGACTGGCCCGACCTCAAGCTCCGCATCCGTCAAGGACTGATCACCACGGCTCTGACCATGCTGCCCATCAGCGCCCTGATGATCGTGTTGGCTGTCCCCATTTCGCGGGTGGTCTACGAGCGCTATGCCTTCCGCCCCGAAGACTCGCTGCTCACCGCTACCGTGCTGATGGCCTATTCCGTCGGCATGTTTGTGTATCTGGGGCGCGACGTGCTGGTGCGCGTGTTTTATGCCCTGGAAGACAGCCTCACGCCGTTCCGCATTAGCATTGCCAATATCTTCCTAAATGCGCTGCTGGACTTTTTGCTGGTGCGTCCCTACGGCGCGGTGGGGCTGGTGCTGGCGACTGTCGGCGTGAACCTGATTTCGATGCTGATTATGCTGGCTATTTTGCACCGTCGCCTGCAAGGGCTGCCGCTGCGTCAGTGGGGCGGACTGACGGCGCTGCTGGCCCTGGGCAGCGGGCTGGCAGGCGGGGTAGCGTGGGCGGTGCTTCAGGGCTGCGAGGAATGGCTCGGCAACCAGGGCTTTGGCGTGCTGCTAGTGAATCTGTGTCTTGCAGGCGGCGTAGGGCTGCTGGTATTTGGGTGGTTTGCCACGCGGCTACGGCTGCCGGAGGTGGATGCGTTTGTGAGTCGGTTAAGCCAGCGATTTTTGAGGCGATAATTTGAGGCGATAATTTGACGCAATTGTTTGAGGCGATAAAATGACCTCCGGCCCTTCCCCCGACACCCGCTACCCGATCCCCGGCCAGACCCGGCTGGCGTTTCTGAAAAATATCGTCAAAAATCCCAACATTATCGTCGGCGACTACACCTACTACGACGACTTTGAGACACCGGAGAACTTTGAGCGCAATGTGCTGTATCACTTCGACTTTGAGGGCGATCGCCTCATCATCGGCAAGTTTTGCTCCATCGCCTCGGATGTCAAATTCATTATGAACGGCGGCAACCACCGCACCGACTGGTTCACCAACTATCCCTTTCCCGTGTTTGGCAACGGCTGGGAACACGCCATGCCCGATTCCTGGCCCAACAAAGGCGACACCATCATCGGCAACGACGTGTGGATCGGCTACGGCGCGATGCTGATGCCGGGAGTGCAGGTGGGCGACGGAGCCATTATCGCCACGGGTGCGGTCGTCACGCGCAACGTGGAACCCTACGCCATCGTTGGCGGCAACCCCGCAGCCCTGATTCGCAAGCGCTTTGACGACGCAGTGATCCAGGAACTCCTGCAAATCCGCTGGTGGGACTGGGACATCCAGAAAATTACCCGCCACCTGCCTGCTATCTGCGGCGGCGACTTGGCCATGCTGCGACAAGCCGCACAGGAGGGCTAATAGGAAGGACGGTCTGATGAGTGGGAAAGTCGTAGAGTGTGGGATTCTAGACGGCAGCCGCTGGAGAAAGGATTAGGATAGTCAGAAGGCTTTTGGAAGCGTCGTTTCTGCTCTCCCTCTCCCACCCCACCCATGCTCTCTCCCCAACTGCTACAGCACTATCGCCAACTAAGCCAACAGCCGCTGACGGTGGTGGATGTGGAGACAACAGGCGGACTGGCGTTTAAGCATCGCATGACAGAACTATCGGTGCTGCACGCCAGCCTGAAGGAAGGAGTGCAGCGGCAGCAGTCTACGCTGCTGAATCCGGAAGCGCTGATTCCTGCTAAGATTGTGCGGATTACAGGCATTACGCCAGAAATGGTGGCAACGGCTCCCACAGCAGCCGAAGCGCTGACCGACTTTTTGCCACTGCTGCAAACGGGTGTGCTGACGGCCCACAATCTGGAATTTGACTACGGCTTTTTGCAGGCGGAATATCGACGGCTGGGCGTGGAGTTTATGCGCCCTGAGCGAATGCAGCTTTGCACCGTAGAGCTATCGCGGCTGATGCTGCCCGATCTGCCCTCGCGCAGTCTGCCCAAACTAGTGCAGCATTTTCAATTTCCCATCGATACGTCGCACCGGGCAGCGGCGGATACCCTGGCCTGCTGGCTGCTAGCCGAACGATTGCTGACAGAACTCTGCAATGAAGAGGATACGGTGCTGCTGGCCCGGTTTGCGCGTCAGGTGATGCCCTTGAAATATGCGGCGCAACTGCTGGGGCAGCGGCAAAAGAAAGCCGCCAAACTGCTGATGTCTTTGGGCATTGAGGGAAAATTGGTGGCGCGGGGCCGCAGCAGCACGCTGCTTTATCGTCGGGGCGACGTAGAGCGGGCGGTGGGAGAACTGGCGCAGGCGGCAGCGCTAGAGGCGGCTAACCCGGCTCAGCTTTCGCTGCTGGGAGAGTAGGCGATGATTCGCTATGTGGCGATGCGGCTGCTGGGGCTAGGGCTGACGCTGCTGGCGATTAGCCTGGTCATTTTCACCATTTTGGCGGTGGCTCCGGGCGATCCGATGTCGGAATTTGCCAGCAATCCGGCCATCACCGCAGAGGTACGGGAAAACATCCGGCGATCGCTCGGCCTCGACCAACCCCTGCCCGTCCGCTACGTGAAATGGCTAGGGGCACTGCTGCGCGGCGACCTGGGCTATTCCTTCACCAGCCGTAGCCCCGTCAGCGGGCTAATTTTGCAGCGGCTGCCGACGACCCTGTGGATCGCGGGATTGTCGTATCTCATTTCCGTGGCGATCGCCCTGCCGCTGGGGGTCTTCTCTGCCCTGCGGCGCGGTTCCGTCGCCGATCAGGTCTTAACTTCGGCGGTGCTAATGGGCTTTTCGCTGCCCACCTTTGTCACCAGCCTGCTGATGATTATCGTGTTCAGCGTGCAGCGGCGGTGGCTGCCCTTTATCTACGACAGCACGCTGGTCGTGCGGGATTGGAACAGCTTCCTGCTGCAACTGAAGCAATCGCTGATGCCAGTCGCGACCCTGGTATTGTTTCAAACGGCGGTGCTGATGCGGTTTGTGCGGGCCGCCCTGCTCGACGAACTGCCGCAGCACTACATCCGCACGGCCCACGCCAAAGGTCTATCCAAACGGCGCATTGTTTTAGCCCACGCCCTGCGAAATGCGCTGATCCCTGTAGTGACGCTGGTGGCGCTGGATTTGCCTAGCCTGTTTACCGGATCGCTGGTGGTAGAACAGGTCTTTCGGGTTCCGGGCATGGGGGCGCTGCTAGTGGAGTCGATTTCCCGCAGCGATACGCCCGTGGTGATGGCGATCGCCTTTATTTTCTCCGTCCTGGTGGTGCTGCTAAACCTGGTTGCAGATTTGCTATACGGCTGGCTTGATCCGCGAGTGCAGGGGTGACGGAGCGTTGGAGAAGATATTCTAGTGGGGGAACGAGGGGATGGGGGATTCACGGACTCCGGTACACCTCATGCCGCGTTAACGGTTCAGTGTGAAAATTTCAGTGTGAAAAGTTCTTTGAGGCGATCGCCATGAGCAAAATTGAGCCACCCGGCAATCCTGATGGATGGGGCGATCCCAGCCCAATCGTGCTAGTCATCCTGCTAATGCTGTTTTTTGGATCGTGGATTGGCAGTACGATCAACCGCCCAACGACCCTGGAGGAATGTCGGCAAATCTTGCAGCAGCCCTAAGTTTGGTCGCTTCCAGTGGTCGCTTCCAGTGGTCGCTTCTAGTGGTCACTTCAAGTGACCGCTTCCAGTGGCCGCTCCAAGCGCCGCAGGCAGCAGTCAGGCGGTTTCGAGCCAGTCATAAATGCGGTCAAGCTGTTCCAGCGTCACCAGGCCGTATTGCCACAGGATCATCGGCAGCGGGCCCGGGTCATGCTCCAGGTGTTTCTGGGCGATCGCAATCGACGCATCTGGCACCGATAGCTCTTCGCGCAAGAACTTGATTAGCCTTGCATAGGTCAGCGGGGTCATCGTGGGTTCACCTCCTTGGGGTTGTTTGGGTTTGTTTACAGATTTGTGGTTTTTTGTGGTTTGTAGATTTGCAGATTTGCGGTTTGCAGATTTGTGGCTTGCGGATTTGAAGAATTCGTTGATTTAACGAGAATGGTAGGTCGGGTAGAGGACTGAATCAATGCAGATCCCGGCAATCTTCCCTTCGTCTTTTCACCTGCCCAGCCCTGCCACAGCCATCAGCCTGCCAGCTTACTACTGTTATCAGCACTCGCCGACGGGATTACGATCCGCTGCAAAGGCTTTAGCTTTTCTTCATCAAACCGGGCGCATCCCAGTTCTACAAGTTTGCCCTCATCCCCCATCCCCCTCTCCCTCTTGGGGAAAAGGGGGGCCGGATTTGGAAGTCCCTCTCCCGCTTTAGGAGAGGGATTTAGGGTGAGGGTTACAAAAGTGGGATACACCCATCAAACCTCTTGAATCCGACGCGATGAAATCAGCCCTTGGATCTAGTCGGCTCGATGCTTGCAGCTCGAAGCTTGCGGCTCGATGCTTGCAGGTTGAGTGACTCAGATGAAATTTGGAGTCGGTAGGTTCCCCAGGGGGTTTTGCGTAAAACTTTGGTGCATAAAACCTGATTTGCGTAAAACCTTTGTCTGTAAGAGGGTGTTTGAAAAGGTATCGCCTGTAATGTTAAGCACTCAGAGATCCCCCCGCCCCCCCTTAAAAAGGGGGGAAACCGCCTTAAAGTCCCCCTTTTTAAGGGGGATTTAGGGGGATCTTGCACGCTTTGCTACAAACAGTAGGACTTTTCAAACATCCTCTACAACCTTTTTGAGGCAAACCTCAATCGAGCCACCCAAGCCAAACGCCCCCGGTTGTGCCGTGTTGCTCAAAAAGAGTGCAGGATTTACCAGGATACTCCAAACTTTGGCGGGCGATCGCCCAGTTACCCAAAAATCAGGAGAAATTCATCTCGTACTGAATTAAAAACCCCCATCCCACGATTCACCGTCCGCAAGAGTACGATAGTTTGATGCCCTGGCTGGCGGATGAAGCAGCCGCGTCCGTAGTTCCACGGAGGTAGGTGGTTAGGCTCAATCCAGGCTCAATCCAGGCTCGATCCGCACGCTGCAACCCTTTACAAAACACCTGCATGGCAATCGTCTACAGCATCCATCCTGAAACTCCCCAAAAGCGCAAGGTCGATCAGGTCTGTGATGCGCTTCAGGACGGGGCTGTGCTGCTCTATCCCACCGATACAGTCTACGCAATCGGCTGCGACCTCAACTCCAAATCGGCCATCGAGCGCGTCCGCAAAATCAAGCAGCTTTCGAGCGACAAACCCTTAACCTTTCTTTGCTCGTCCCTGTCGAACATCGCCAGCTACGCCTACGTCAGCGATGCGGCCTATCGGCTGATCAAGCGGCTGATTCCCGGCCCCTACACCTTTTTGCTGCCCGCCACCAAGCTTGTGCCTCGGCTGGTGATGGACCCCAAGCGCAAGACAACGGGCATCCGCGTCCCCGATCACACGGTCTGTCAGGCAGTGCTGACGACGCTGGGCAACCCGATTATTTCTACCTCTGCAACCACAGCGTTTGATTCGCAATCGCGCACGTCCCCCGGTCACATTTCTAAACCTGAACTGTTCGACCGCTTTGATAAGCTGGTGGATCTCATCATCGACGACGATTCTCGCGTGGGATATCAGGTGTCTACCATGCTGGATCTAACAGGGGAGGAACCTATTCTCTTGCGAAAGGGTCTAGGAGTAGAGGCGGTTGCCGGGCTGGTGGGAGAACCAGAATCGGAATAGCCCCCCGCCTGAGCCACGCTCGCTTGGGCCCCTTGCCATAGGTCTGAGAGTCGCGCCGCCCCCTTTGCAGCGCAGGCGCTTTCGGAAAGCCCGCTTTTTGCAAAGACCCCGACCCCGATCACACGCCCGATTCATTCGCCCGATTCATTTGCCCGATCAGGACTAAACCAAAATTTAGCCACCCGGTCAACTGGCACCCCCTTTTCTTCGATTCCCTCAGGGACAGCTACCCGCCCGTCGTCTGCCCGATTCGTCTGGAGTTCCTGCAAAATTCAGCGGTTTGGTGAACACGGGTGAACCCCGCTCTGGGTCTTGCCCCAAGAGACCAGCATAAAAAGTGACATAGCCCCATCCGGACGAAGCCGTACTCCCTCCGGGGGAGCGTGTAGACCTGATTATGACTGCTGAGTTGGGTGGAATAAAGCGGCCAAAACTGGCTTGCAGTGTTCTCCGCGCCCTCCAGCAGTTGCTCTACCAACCCGTGCATCACCAACACCGTCATGAATCTCGAACCCGCCAACTTCCCCACTTGTGCTACGCCTGCGTCTACGGCTTCTGGTTTTCATGCTCCGGTCGCCTCTGCCGACTTCAATCAACCCAGTCCCCACGATACGCACACTGCGTCACCGTCTGCGGCATTTTCGCCAGATCGTTCGGAAGCGACGGATTCTGTGGATTCTTTGTTTGCGGCTGGGCTGGATTCCGCTCCGATGCTGGATTCCGTCGATCTGATGGCGGAGGTGGATACAGAATCGTTGGCGATCGCCCCCGCCCATTCCCCCGCCCATTCCCCCGCCCATTCCCTCGCCTCGACAGACGCAGACGACGCAGCCCTCCCACCCGCCCAGCCGCCCGAAATTCAGAACCTCCAGCTTGTGGAGCGGCTGTTGCACGAATTGGAATCCGCACTGGACAAGCGGCCCACCAGCGCCGACGCGGTGATCCGGCGGATCGTGGCCGAGGTCGAGCGGATCTGCTCCAAGAGCGATCGCATCCAGTCTTCAGGACAGGTCGAAACCTGGCAGTGGACGCTGGCCCAACACCGCCTGCAAAAGTGCCTCACCTACTATCGGCTGGGGTCGCGGCGCGGTCGTGTGGAACTGCATAGCCACCTCAGCGCCATCGTCTATCGCCACATCACGCGCAGCCGCGCCCAGCTTGGCTTCCAGGCCCGCTACGAGATGATCGAAGACTTCATGCAAATCTTCTACATCGAAGTGCTAAAGGCCTTCCGCAAAGAGAACTTTTTGCCCGAAGACTATAGCCCCCAGACCCGGCTAGAACTGGCGGAATACATGGCCTTTATGGAGCAATATGCCAAGCGCCGCATCAACCTGCCCGGCCGCCGAAACCAGCAGCTAATCGTGCTGCGGGCCCAGGGGTTTGCCCGTCGCCAGCCCGCCGAAACCTCTGTGGACCTGGATCTGGCAGTAGAATCGGCGCGGGGCGACGAAGCCGACATCCACAGCCGATCGCCCGTGGTGCAGCAGGTGCGAGAACAGATGGTGTCCGAAGCGCTCGACCCATCAGATTCCGTCCTGCGCGATCGCGTCGTGGCAGAACTGGTGCAATACCTAGAATCCCAAAAGCAGCAGGACTGCATCGACTACCTCATCCTAAAAATGCAGGATCTCACCGCCCCCGAAATCGACGAAATCCTGGGCCTGTCGCCCCGCCAGCGAGACTATTTGCAGCAGCGGTTTAAGTATCACGTCGAAAAGTTCTCGCGCTCTCACCGCTGGCAACTCGTCCACCAGTGGCTCGGTGCCGATCTGGATCAAAACCTGGGAATGCCCCAGCACCAGTGGGAGGCGTTTCAGGCCCAGCTCACCGCCGACCAGCGCCAGCTCTTGCGGCTAAAAATGCAGCGGGAATCCGACCCGGCCATCGCCCAGTCCCTCCGCTGCACGCCCAAGCAGGTGCAAAAGCGCTGGGTGCAGGTGCTAGAGGCCGCGTGGCAGTTTCGGAATCAGTGAGAGCATCGGCCGTCCAGGTTTGCTGGGGCATCTCGCGCCAATTCCAAAATCCAAAATCCAAAATCTCAACCCCGCAACTCCGCCATTCGCTGTTGTGCAAATTGCACAAGGATGTCTACGCCAATCGCCTGGCCAATCTCTGCGGCCTGCTGGAGCGACTCCAGGGCCGCATCTACTTGGCCTAGCGCCGCCTGGGCCGACGAAATGTACAAAATCAAGTTGCGGGCCTGGCTGTAGGGATGATTAATATCAATATAAATTTGCTGTGCCTGCAAAAATGCCTCCAGCGCAGCCGATGTATCCTCCAGCAGACCAGCGCGACTGCACAGCGCATTGGCATAGCCCAATCGAGCGCCCACCTGCTGATAGGTGGCAATGGCTTCGTCATAGAGGGCGATCGCCGCATCACATTGTTTGAGAAATTGCAGCACATCGGCTTTGGCTTTTAGCGCATTGGCATAGCCCAATCGAGCGCCCACTTGCTCATAGGTGGCGATCGCTTCGTCATACAAGGCGATCGCCGCTTCCCGTTGGTCGAGAAATTGCAGCACATCGGCTTTGGCTTTTAGCGCATTGGCATAGCCCAATCGAGCGCCCACTTGCTCATAGGTGGCGATCGCTTCGTCATACAAGGCGATCGCCGCTTCCCGTTGGTCGAGAAATTGCAGCACATCGGCTTTGGCTTTTAGCGCATTGGCATAGCCCAATCGAGCGCCCACCTGCTGATAGGTGGCAATGGCTTCGTCATAGAGGGCGATCGCCGCTTCCCGTTGGTCGAGAAATTGCAGCACATCGGCTTTGGCTCTTAGCGCATTGGCATAGCCCAATCGATCGCCCACTTGCTGACAGGTGGCGATCGCTTCGTCATACAAGGCGATCGCCGCATCACATTGTTTGAGAAATTGCAGCACATCGGCTTTGGCTTTTAGCGCATTGGCATAGCCCAATCGAGCGCCCACCTGCTGATAGGTGGCGATCGCTTCGTCATACAAGGCGATCGCCGCTTCCCGTTGGTCGAGAAATTGCAGCACATCGGCTTTGGCTTTTAGCGCATTGGCATAGCCCAATCGATCGCCCACCTGCTGATAGGTGGCAATGGCTTCGTCATAGAGGGCGATCGCCGCTTCCCGTTGGTCGAGAAATTGCAGCACATCGGCTTTGGCTCTTAGCGCATTGGCATAGCCCAATCGATCGCCCACTTGCTGACAGGTGGCGATCGCTTCGTCATAGAGGGCGATCGCCGCATCACATTGTTTGAGAAATTGCAGCACATCGGCTTTGGCTCTTAGCGCATTGGCATAGCCCAATCGAGCGCCCACCTGCTGATAGGTGGCGATCGCTTCGTCATACAAGGCGATCGCCGCTTCCCGTTGGTCGAGAAATTGCAGCACATCGGCTTTGGCTCTTAGCGCATTGGCATAGCCCAATCGAGCGCCCACCTGCTGATAGGTGGCGATCGCTTCGTCATACAAGGCGATCGCCGCTTCCCGTTGGTCGAGAAATTGCAGCACATCGGCTTTGGCTTGTAGCGCATTGGCATAGCCCAAGCGAGCGCCCACCTGCTGATAGGTGGCGATCGCTTCGTCATACAAGGCGATCGCCGCATCACATTGTTTGAGAAATTTCAGCACATCGGCTTTGGCATTTAGCGCATTGGCATAGCCCAAGCGAGCGCCCACCTGCTGATAGGTGGCAATGGCTTCGTCATACAAGGCGATCGCCGCATCACATTGTTTGAGAAATTGCAGCACATCGGCTTTGGCTTTTAGCGCATTGGCATAGCCCAAGCGATCGCCCACTTGCTGACAGGTGGCAATGGCTTCGTCATACAAGGCGATCGCCGCTTCCCGTTGGTCGAGAAATTGCAGCACATCGGCTTTGGCTTGTAGCGCATTGGCATAGCCCAAGCGATCGCCCACTTGCTGATAGGTGGCGATCGCTTCGTCATAGAGGGCGATCGCCGCTTCCCGTTGGTCGAGAAATTGCAGCACATCGGCTTTGGCTTTTAGCGCATTGGCATAGCCCAAGCGATCGCCCACCTGCTGATAGGTGGCGATCGCTTCGTCATACAAGGCGATCGCCGCTTCCCGTTGGTCGAGAAATTGCAGCACATCGGCTTTGGCTTGTAGCGCATTGGCATAGCCCAATCGAGCGCCCACCTGCTGATAGGTGGCGATCGCTTCGTCATACAAGGCGATCGCCGCTTCCCGTTGGTCGAGAAATTGCAGCACATCGGCTTTGGCTTGTAGCGCATTGGCATAGCCCAAGCGATCGCCCACCTGCTGATAGGTGGCAATGGCTTCGTCATACAAGGCGATCGCCGCATCACATTGTTTGAGAAATTGCAGCACATCGGCTTTGGCTTGTAGCGCATTGGCATAGCCCAAGCGAGCGCCCACCTGCTGATAGGTGGCAATGGCTTCGTCATACAAGGCGATCGCCGCATCACATTGTTTGAGAAATTGCAGCACATCGGCTTTGGCTTTTAGCGCATTGGCATAGCCCAAGCGATCGCCCACTTGCTGACAGGTGGCAATGGCTTCGTCATACAAGGCGATCGCCGCATCACATTGTTTGAGAAATTGCAGCACATCGGCTTTGGCTTGTAGCGCATTGGCATAGCCCAAGCGATCGCCCACTTGCTGATAGGTGGCGATCGCTTCGTCATAGAGGGCGATCGCCGCTTCCCGTTGGTCGAGAAATTGCAGCACATCGGCTTTGGCTTTTAGCGCATTGGCATAGCCCAAGCGATCGCCCACCTGCTGATAGGTGGCGATCGCTTCGTCATACAAGGCGATCGCCGCTTCCCGTTGGTCGAGAAATTGCAGCACATCGGCTTTGGCTTTTAGCGCATTGGCATAGCCCAATCGAGCGCCCACCTGCTGATAGGTGGCGATCGCTTCGTCATACAAGGCGATCGCCGCATCACATTGTTTGAGAAATTGCAGCACATCGGCCAGCTTTTCCTGAACATAGCCATAGCTCCCGCGCTCTTCTTCCTGGGGCCGCCACTCCTCCACCAAACGGCGATACAAGGCCTCTCGCAGGTCGTCATAGCCCGAAAGCTGCATCCAAAAATCACATTGGCTATACTGCTCCCCTGGCTGCGTTTCTCTCGTCAGCCAGTCCAGCGCCATGCCATACTGCCCCAGTTCGCAGAGATGATGAAACACCTCCAAATAGTCTTGCAGCAGATCGGTTTCTGCCTGCCGCAGATTCTCTTGGCCCCTCATCTGCTGCAAAGGTTGCACCCGCTCGGCAAAGTGGCTCACGGCTCGCCCATGAGCAGTGGACTGGTCGCCGGCCCGGCGCTGGGCCAGTTCTCGCACCTGGGGCTGCCAGCGAAAGAGTCGCGGTCCTTCGCGGCCAGCAGCAGGCAGCCGTTGCAGCAGCGATCGGCGCTCAAGCTGGCCCAGGTCTGCCTCGGCTTGGGGAGGGTCTACCCCAGCCACGACGGCGGCCGTGGTGGCATCAAAGGGCTGCCGCAAAATGCTGAGCGGCCAAAGCATCTGCCGCAGGCGCTCCTCTAGCCGCCCCGCGCTCCAGCCAAACACCTGCTCCACGCTGAGCTGCCGTTCCCCCTGATAGGGCCCCTCCAGCGCCCACAAATCACCGGGCAAATAGCGCACCTGGGGGTCAGCAGCCTCCTCCGCCAGCAGCCACCCCGCAATCAGCACCAGCGACAGCGGATAGCCCCCCACGCGCCGCGAAACCGATTGCAGTTCTTCATCCCCGCCCAACACGCCCTTTTGCCGGAGCAGTGCTGCCCCTTCTTCCGGGGTCAACCCTTCCGTTAGCGGCAGCCAGCGGGCCGGCAGGCTGGGCGGGCGGTTGCGACTGGTCAGCAGCACCTTGCTGGCTCCCGCCGTCCTCAGCAGCAGCTCAAAAAACTGTCGATAGGTGACGCTCTGCCACTCGTCGCTCTCCGTCAACACGCTTTCCAAATTATCCAGCACCAGCAGATACGCCCCACGGCCAAGCTGCTGCACCAGCGCTGCCCCAAGGCGAATTTCCTCAATCTCCGCCACCTGCTCGGCGGGCATTCCCCAGGCAAACAGGGCGCGTCGAGCCACATCCGGAAAACCGAGCGTCTGGCTCAAATCTGCCCAAAACTTCCCGACAAACTGACGGCTGTCTTCATACACCCGCGCCGCCAGGGTGGACTTGCCAAAGCCCCCCAGCCCATAAACACCAACCAGCGGAATCGCAGCATCCTTGAGCCAGGCATGGAGTTGTGCTTGCTCCTGGGTGCGTCCTTGCCAGTAGGTCAGCGTGGGCAACAGGTCGCTGCCTGCATAGCCCGTCGGCGGGGGTAACTTTGCCCGACCCCCAGCAGGCGGCTCCAGTCAAGGGGTTGGGGGTTGGTTTCCCAGATTAAAAATCGGATTGCCCTGAATTTGAAATACGGGCTGGTTTGGGTCGTTTACCTGAAGCCCTTGTCCTCCAAATACCTGCTGAACGTTTCGCCCTTGAACCTTATCGATGTTGATAATCTGGTGAATTTCCTGCGCCAGTTTCCGCAGTTCCTCCGCAAAATCTGGATGCTGCTGCATCATCCGCTCTAGCCAGCCCTCTAGCTTCTGGCGCTGGTCGGGTGAGGTTTCTGCGGCGGCCATGGCCTGCTCTAGCTGCCGTTGCTTTTCGGGATTGAGTCGCCGCAAAATCGCCTGCCGCAGCGCTTGCCCCTTTTGCCTCGCTTGGTTTATGGCTTCTTCGGTCAAGAGTTCGCCCACCTTTTCCAGGCTGGCATCGAGCAGTTTGGGCAGGGCATAGGCCAAAATCGTCCCAGCCGGGATGGAAAGCGGGTCAATCATAGCGCTGTAGGAAAGGAGAAGAAGATTTTCCTCCGTTATATCCGATATATTTCTGATCTGCTCCGGTCTGCTCCGGTCTGCTACGCCCAAACGCTGCAATAAACTTGTCGAAAAACTTGTCGAAAATGGTGCCGCCTCTGCCGGAGGCTCCGGCACGGAGTCAAAACCCTACAAGCTGCTGAGAAAATCCTTAATTGCCTGGGGCTGGTCGTAGGGGCGGACAAATTGGGCAAGCTGCTGAATCTCTAGATTTGGGAAAAATTGGCTGTGGCTGACGGTGCGATAGGCCTTTCCGCGCAGGTCATACAGCGTCAGGTCGCCCGCCTGCCAGACCAGCACTTCCGGCACGCCTAATCCCTGATAGACTGCCAGCTTGTTGATGCCGCCACTGCTCAGGTTCACTTCGATGGCAAAGTCGGGCAACGGCTTGAGCGTGTTGATGCAGCAGCACTCGTCTGGCTCTAGCCCACGGGCAGCAGCTTCCTGACGAAAGGTGGTGGAACCGTAGCCGTGCAGGGGAATATCCACCGCTTCGGCATAGCGCTCGATCAGCCGCGCCAGCACTTTCTTGACTAGCTCATGTTCGGCGGAGGGCATGAAGATCTCTAAGGTTCCTTCCAGGTAGATCAGCCGCAAGCCGGGATAGTCGCCCAGGGTTGCCAGCAGGCTATCGTACTGTTGCCAGGTTACGCCCGACAGCAGCACGCGCTGGTCTTCGGCATTCAAAGCAGGCTGGAAAGAAGAAACCATAGCCATAGCATAGCGCCGAGTATCGCTGCGGCTAGGCAGCCCCAACGCCGGAAGCTGCCAGCGCCGGATTATCCCTCGTCTCGCCGTGGCGCGTCTTTGAACAGGCGCAGATCATCGGCCTGGGACACCAGCCATTGAAAATAGTCGGTTTGCTCGATTTGCGCGACTTCTTTTTGGCGCTTGGTTTGATCCACTTCGATTCGTAATTTGCGAATTTCCCGCTTCAGGGCTTCTTCCTGCTGCTTGCGCTGGGTAATGTCGATGCAGCTTCCTTCGTAGTAGAGCAGGTCGCCCGATTCGCTGCGAATGGCCCGCGCCCAGGCCGATGCCCAAAAGCGGCTGCCATCCTGGCGGCGGGCTGCGTATTCAAAATCTTTGATTTCGTCCTGAGATTCGAGGCGCTGCCGCAGGTCTTGCTGCTGGGCAGGGTCAACATAGAGCTGGGCCGTTGCGCCGCGAACGGACTCTAGCATTTCGCCGGGGGAGGTATAGCCAAACAGGCCCGCCATTGCCCGGTTGACTTCTAGATAGTCGCCATCCAGCGCCATCCGAAAAATGCCCTCCACTGCGTTTTCAAAGATGCCGCGATATTTGGCTTCGGCAATTCGCAGGGCATCTTCGGCCTGCTTGCGATCGCTGATATCTTGAATTGCCGTCAACAGGGTGTGCTGCCTGTTAAACCCAAACGGCCGCATCGACAGCAGCCCCCAAAACACGCTGCCATCGGCCCGCCGAAACAGCAGTTCTCCGCGGTAGGTCTGGTTTTGGGCGATCGCCTCCAGCACCGAAACCCGCTCCTCCGGCTGAGCGTAAAAATCGACCGTAGACTGGGCCAGCAGGGCCGCTGGCGACAGCCCCAGCAAATCCCCCAGCCGCTCATTGGCATACAAAATTCGCCCCGTTTCCACCTCGGCGATCAGCAGCCCCACAGGCGTTGCCGCCGTAATGGATTGAAACTGCTCCTCTCGCTGCCGTCGCTCTTCCTCGACCTGCTGCTGCAAGTCGGTTTCCACTAGCATCGAATGCTCCGTTGCGGTTTCCAACAAGATCTCTAGATCCGTCTTTTCCTGCTCCACTTCCGACAAAATCTGGTCAGAATGGCCCGTCACCATGTTCAGCAAAACTTCTAGGTCAGCCTTTTCCTGCTGAGTTTGCAAGAGCTGCTGACGTAGCTGCTCGACTTGCTGTTGTAGGGCAATCACCTCCGAAAGCAGCGGGTCGGGGGCCTGCTCAGAAAGCGATACGGACGTGCCCATAGTGATTGACCGAAAGCGTGAGTCGAAAATCGAGAGCCAGAATTTGCCAGAATTCCCAGGATAAGTCCCGGTCGATCAGAGAGAACAGATAGAAGCGCCCTAATCAAACTGGAGCTTGAGCGTGGGTAGCAATCGCTGCAAATTGGGCAGCGACTTGGTTTGCCAGGGAATCTCATTTGATCCCTGAATCACTAGTTGGATCTGGCTATTTTGTCGCACCTTGATCACAAATTTGGACAGGGTATTAATCCCAGAGCTATTGAGAAACGCCAGCTTTCGCAAATCGAGTTCCAAATTTTGGGGTTCCTGCTTGACCACTTCATCCAGCAGTTGAGCAATCGGCGCGTATTCGTCGGGCCCGCCCAGACGCAGCGCCCCTTGGCAGGTCAATGTCTGCGTCTCTGCGTCATACCAGATTTGATAGTCGTCGTCCCGGAGTTCCATAGCGCTCAACTTAATCTTTGCTGATTCTAATGCATCTATCGTCTGTCGTAGCTTATCCATCTTGCAGCCTAGACGGGCATTTTAACCATCGTGGTGACGGCGGTGAGGGGCGGTTCTGCGGGCAGGGTTTCAAACTTCCATCCCAGGCGGGCGGCATAGCTGGTCAGCATAATCAATAGCCCCAGCCCCGACCCAGAATTGGCATCATCCAGGGCGTTGGCTTCCAGCCGCTGGATGTAAAGCTCGTCGGGATCGCTGGAAACAATTTCCTGAATCAGCGTTTGGAAGCGGGTGATGTCGTCGGATTTGATGCTGTTTGTGACGTAAAAAACCAGCGCGTCGCTGTGCAAATGGAGCTGAATCTGAATCGGAAAAGCGGAGGTTTCGTCACTAAACTTCATCGCGTTTTCCAGCAGTTCATTTGCAATAAAGCTTACGGCATCGCGAACCTTATCTTGCTGAGAGGGAGATGATAAATCATCTTCGCCGGGAAAGAAGGTCGTCATGTAGTCGGCCACGAAATCGGCCGAGAGTCCGTTCACGCGCCAGCGCTGGCGGATGGGCGCAGAACTGGGGGAAAAAGCCAGCGACAGGAATTCCTGACTGGGGGGATAGTCGTCTTGAAAATCGCCAAAGATTTGCAGCATTAAACCAATGATTAACCGATGACTAACCGATCACCTGGGCAACGACGCGGCGGAGTTCCTGACTGAACGGGTGATCGGGATACCGCAGGAAAAAGATGCCGTTGCTGGCCAGGTAAATCATTTCTTCGGACAGGGTGAACACGCCTGCAACGGGCACTTTGTAGGTCTGGGTGACCTGTTCTCTGAGGGCGTTTTGATCCATGCTGCTGAGGACTTTGTTGACGATGAGCAGCATTTGGCGGGCATCGAGCTGGCGGGCCACGTCTACCGTGACGGCGGTGCCTTGAAAGTCTTGCTGGTCGGGCCGCAGGATCAGCAGCACCAGGTTGGAAACGGCGATTGATAAGAGGGTTTCTTTGTTGAGGCCGGGGTGGGTGTCGATTAGCAGATAGTCGATTTCAAGCTGGCGGACGAGCTGGCGCAGTCCGTCGTTGAGCAGGCGAAAGTCATAGCCCTGGTTGAGAATGCGGGCGATTTCGTCAGCGTTGACGCTGGAGGGGACGAGAAACACCTGGCCGCCGCTGGGGTTAGAGGAGGGGGGCGTGACATTATAGGCAGCATCGGCAATGGTGCAGCGGCCCCAGAGGTAGTCGTTGAGGGTTTTGTCGATTTTTTGGTCGTCTAGCCCGAAGATGACGTGGATGCCAGGTGAGGGAATGTCGGTGTCGATGACGGCGACTCGGTTACCCTGGAGGGCGATCGCCGTGGCCAGGTTTGCGGTAAGGTTGGACTTGCCTGTGCCACCCCGGTAGGAATGAATCGAAACAATTTTGGCCACAGAAACCTCGACTGGATGACAAAGACCGGATTCACACCTGATTGATGCGCGATTCGCACCTGCTGCATCCCCGATTTGCGGCTACGGCGGGTTGTGATCACCGTAGCGTGTATGGGTTATGTAGCATTTCATCTGAAACCGGGGTGCTATTTGGGCCACTATTCTCTCATTTTTTCGCGTGAGGACAATTTAGCTTTTCGCGTGAACTTTTTTTATCAAAGCGGATTTCTAATCGAGGCGGATTTCTGCGGATTTTGAGCGAAGCGGATTTTGAGCGAAGCGGATAGGGGTTGGAGAGGATGACGGGCGGGTGTCCATCTGAACCGATTCCAGGCTTATTCCAGGCTTATTCCAGGCTTCCATACAGGCTTATTCCAGCCCTACATCCAGCCCTATTCAGCCAATCGCCGTTTGAATTGTTCGGCTTCTTGCTGAATCTGGCGAAAATAGTCAGTTTGGGTGATTTCGGCGACCTGGCGCTGGCGTTTGGCCTCGTCGATTTCGATCTGAAGCTGCTGCACTCGCTGCTGGAGGGACTGTTCCTGCTGTTTTCGCTGGGTGATGTCAATGCACATGCCCTCGTAGTAGAGGACTCTGCCCGCGCCATCGCGCACGCTCCGCGCCGACTCTAGGAGCCACATCACGGTGCCGTCGCGGCGATACACCTGGTATTCAAAATTTTTGACTTCGCCGTGCTGGGTGAGCAGGGATCGAAAGCGATCGCGCTCTTGGGGGTCTACGTAGACCTGCTGGGTGATGTCGCCGACGCTGGCCATGAGCTCGGCAGGACTGTCGTAGCCATACATGCGGGCGATCGCCGGATTGGCGCTGAGATACTGACCATCGGGCGTGGTTTGGTAAATCCCCTCGGTGGCGTTTTCAAAGATGCTGCGGTAGTTGGCTTCGGCGATTCGCAAGGCATCTTCGGCCCGCTTGCGCTCGGTGATGTCTTGAAAAGCGGCGATCGCATAGACCACCTGCCCTTTTTCGTTGTAGATCGGGCTGGCCCAGACCTCCAAGGGAACCGTGCGATCGCCCTGGCGCAGCACCATATCGTCTACCGTGCTGCTCTCGCCCGTCAGTGCCCGCACAATCGGCAGATCTGCGGTAAGATATAGCCGCTCTGCGCCCGCCTGATAAACCTGGTAGGTTTCCGACAATTGATCAGTCGCCACCTGCGTTATGGGGATATACCCCAAAATCTGCTGTGCCATGCGGTTGGCATAGTAGGAGCGACCGCCGCCATCTACCACAAACACGCCCACGGGCACTGCTTCGAGAAACTGCGCCAGTCGATGTTCGCTTTCCCGCAGCGTTTCCTCTGCCTCGCGCTGAAGCTCTGCCTCCACCGTGTCGGAGTGTTCGGTGGTCATCTCTAGCAAGATTTCCAGGTCAGATTTTTCTTGGCGGAGGGTTTCCAGTTCAGCACGGAGTTGGGCGATTTCCAGGCGTAGAGACTGCTCAACGGCAGGGTCTGAAGACGGGGCAGAACAAGGCTCCTGCATGATTTCAAGTCCGAATTTCAAGTCCGAATTTCAAGTCCGAAGCGAGTCGTGGAGCATGTCCCTAAACCATACCGCTTGTTTCTCTAAATCTCCAGACAAATCTCCAGATATTTTGTAGGTTTTTGGGAAATTGTTGACCTCACTGTAACAGTTCTTGAATTTCAGCTTTTGCGTGGATCACCTGGTCGCTGAGCAGGCGCACCACCCAGTCCAGCCGCCGCAGCGCAAGTTGGGGATTTTGCTGGCGCAGGGTGTTGAGGGATGCTGCTGATAACCAGTGCAGCGTGCTGGGGATATCGGCGATCGCCGTTACGGTATGCATGGCCTCGCTAGCGGAGCAGACTTCTTTGCCAACGATGATCTCCTACTTCCAGCAACTTCTGGGGCAGCAACTCATCTCGAAGCGCAAGATGGCTATCCATCCAGCAGCCTACCCAATAGCCACAATCTGGCGAACCAGGCGATCCATTTCTTGCGACAGGGGATGGTCAGGATAGCGAACCGCAAACAGATCGCTGCTGCCAAGCTGCATCATCTCCTCACAGTTGGGCAAGACTGCGCCGATTTCGTTGCTATAGATCGACTCGACCTGCCTTTTCAGGTCTTCCACATCCACGCTGGCCAGCACGCGATTGATCAGCATGAGAATCTTGGGAACGCGCAGCTTTCGCGCCAAATCTAGCACCACCGCCGTTCCCTGAAAATCTTGCTGGTCGGGCCGCAGCACCAGCAGCAATAGGTTTGACATGGCCAGCGCCAGCAGCGTCTCTTCGTTCAGTCCGGGGTGCGTGTCGATCAGGACGTAGTCGAGATTGTAGGCTTTGACCAGATCTTGTAGCCCGCTCCGCAGCAGGCGCACATCGTATCCTTCACGCAACACGCGAGCGATATCCTCGGCAGAGCTTTTGGACGGCACTAAATAGACTGCGCCTTCCCCAGTTTTGAAGTCTGGCACGGTGACATCGTAGGCGCTTTCGGCAATCGTACAATCGCCCCAGAGGTAGTCGTTGAGGGTGTTTTTCATGCTGTTGGGTTCCAGCCCAAATAGGACGTGAATCCCCGGCGACTGGATATCGGTGTCAATCACGCCGACGCGCTGTCCGTGCTTGGACAGCAGGGCCGAAAGGTTGGCTGCGGTGTTCGATTTGCCCGTGCCGCCTCGAAAAGAGTGAATAGAAACAATCCGTGCCATTTAGCTCTGCTCGTCTGAATATGAAGGGGTGCGCTTGTAAGGAAGTGCGATGGGGGGGGATGCCGCTGATGGAGACTGCTAATCGACGCTGCCGTGATATGCTGCTTAAACAATTTTCTCTGATTTTTCTCTAAAGAAGGCGATCGCCTTCCTCAAACCATATCCTAATCAGAACCGTGCAGAGTTTACTCCGCTGAAAATCTTCAAGATTACCCACGTTCTTGCCAGAAGGCTCTTTTAAGGCTGCTATTTCCTGCTATTTCTAGGCAGCTACTTCTTGAAAGCGCCCGACAAAGCGTAGTCGGTTCTGCTCGTCTTAGCCCTCGTTTTCACTTGCGGCCCGCTTCTCTAGGCGGGATGCAGTAAGGTGATGAATAGAATCCAGCAGGCAGGGTATGAGCGAGTTGATTTTGTTTTGGCATCGCCGCGATTTGCGAATTGCGGATAATGTGGGGCTGGCAGAAGGGCGATCGCGCTCGGCAAAAGTCATTGGCGTGTTTTGTCTCGATCCGGGTATTTTGCAGCGGGACGATGTGGCCCCGGTGCGCGTGGCTTATCTGCTGGGCTGCTTGCAAGACTTGCAAACGCGATACGCCAAAGCAGGCAGCCAACTGCTGATCTTGCACGATGACCCCGTGAAGGCGCTGCCTCGACTGGCCAACGCCCTGGGCGCTCAGGCTGTGTACTGGAACTGCGACGTGGAACCCTACGGGCAAGAGCGCGATCGCCAGGTTGCCGCTGCCCTCAAGGAAGCGGGCGTAGAATATCAGGCGTTTTGGGACCAACTGTTGCACGACCCCAAATCAATCCTCAGCGGCTCCGGCACGCCCTACACGGTCTATACGCCCTTTTGGAAAAACTGGAGCAGCAAGCCCAAGGCTGAACCCGTAGCGGATTTGCAAAATGCCGAAGGGCTGACGGATTCTGAAAAAGATGCGGCAACCAAAGCGGGGGCGATCGCCCTGCCCAAGCTCAAAGATCTCGGTCTGGTGTGGGATGGAGGCTTCATTCTGGAACCGGGCGAAGCGGCTGCCCAAGAGCGGCTCACGGAATTCTGCGATCGCGCCATGACCGACTATCAAGCACAGCGCAATTTGCCCTATGAAGACGGTACCTCCAGGCTGAGCGCCGCGCTCAAGTTTGGGGCGATCGGCATCCGCACCGTCTGGGCTGCCACGCAAACCGCCCAGGAACAGACCCGCAGCGACGAAGCCCAGGAGGGCATCCGCGTCTGGCGGCAGGAGCTGGCCTGGCGCGAGTTTTATCAACACGTCCTATATCACTTCCCCGAACTGGCCGACGGCCCCTACCGCGAACCGTTCAAAGCCTTTCCCTGGGAAAACAACGAGAAACACTTCCAGGCGTGGTGTGAGGGGCGCACGGGCTATCCGATTGTGGATGCAGCCATGCGCCAGTTGAATGAAACGGGCTGGATGCACAACCGCTGCCGTATGATCGTCGCCAGCTTTTTGACGAAAGATTTGATCATCGACTGGCGCTGGGGCGAAAAGTATTTCATGCAGCGGCTGGTCGATGGCGACCTGGCGGCGAACAACGGCGGCTGGCAGTGGAGCGCCTCCAGCGGCATGGACCCAAAACCGCTGCGGATTTTTAACCCCGCCAGTCAAGCGCAAAAGTTTGACCCAGAGGCGGAATACATCCGCGAATGGCTGCCAGAATTGCGCGGGCTGGAAACTGCACAACTGGTGACAGGGATCATTGATGCGGGCGATCGCCGTTCTTGCAACTATCCTGCGCCGATTGTCGATCACAAAAAGCGACAGGCCCTGTTCAAGCAGCGGTACGCCGACGCGAAAGGAAACAAGCAGGGATAAGGGACAGTTTCCAACATTAAGCTGAACATCCAGAGAAACATCCAGCCGCAATTCTGCCTAGCCGCGCAGCCCCAAATCCGCCGCAACGCGATGGGCGCAGGCAAAGCCCGAAAAAGCGACTGCGTTTAACCCCTGTCCCGGAAAGGTGCTGTCGCCGACACAGTAGAGTCCAGGGATAGCGGTGCGGTTGAAGGGCATTCCCAGCAGGCCCAGCAGCTTGCGTCGGGGAATGGGGCCGTAGGAACCGTCTACGCGACCGAGAAAGCGGCGATGGGTGCGGGGCGTGCCCGCTTCCTGAAAATCCAGCCCAGCGGCAAGACCTGGAAAAATGGCTTCGAGGCGATCGCACAATGCTGCGGCTACGTCTTCCTTCTGGGCTTCGTACTCGCTGGGCGAGAGGCGTTGCCAGTGGTCTACCCAATCGGGCGTGAAGGTGTGGATGATGTGGTAGCCGTCGGGCGCGAGGCTGGGATCGAGCAGCGTGGGAATCGAGACAAAAATCGTGCCCCTGGCGGCTTCGATGCGGCTCCAGTCTTCTAGCAGAATGTGGTGACACTCAGTATCAGGCGGCAGCACGTCGGCCCTCACCCCCAGATGCAGGCTGAAGAAGCTGGGCGACTTGCGATAGCGCTGCTGCCATTTTTGCTCCGACTTGGGTAGCACGGCAGCGGGCAGCAGTTTTTCAAACGTATCCCAGCGAGTGGCGTTGGAAATGACGCGGCGGGCGCGGTAGGTTTTGCCTGAGGCCAGCCGCACGCCAACCGCGCGACCGTTTTCCATCAGGATCTCCGTGACGCGGGACTTGTAAAGGATTTTGCCGCCTGCCTTTTCCAACCCTTCTGCTAGTTTCTGGGCAATCTGCCCCACGCCGCCCCTGGGATAGTTGATGCCGCCATAGTGGCGATCGCTAAACACCATGCCCGCATTGATCATGGGGGTCAGGTCTGCGGGCACCACCGACCAGCAGTAGCATTCCATGTCGATGAAGCGCAGTAGGTCTGGGTCAGAGATACAGCGACGGGCAATGTCGCCCACGTTTTGCGGCAAATATTTCACCAGCCCTAGACAGGCAAAGGGATGCTGAAAAAACACACGGGTTAGGTAGCGTGGCTCCTCCAGAGACAGCAGTTCCATCGCGTTGAGGCAGTTAAACACCGCCCAGCACTCGTCATAAAACTGGCGGATGCCCTTCGCCTCATGGGGAAACTTGGCAATCAGTTCTTGCAAAAATTTCTCATATTCGCGATGCACTTTGAGATCCAGACCGCCGGGTAAATGGTAGTGAATCTGCACCGGATCAGGAATCGTCTCGATTTCCATGCCCACGGCAGCCAGCGCCCGCGTCAGCAGGTTTGTCGTGCCCTGGTTGCCAAACCCAAAAATCATCGACGCGCCCACATCGAACCGATAGCCCTCCCGCTCAAAGTAGCCCGCGCTGCCCCCCGGAATCAGGTAGCGCTCTAGCACCAGCACAGATGCCCCCTTTGCCGCAAGCTGGGTGGCCGTCACCAGGCCGCCAATGCCTGACCCAATCACGATCGCATCGAACGCTGTGCCGTCTGGGGGAACGGGGGAAAGGGGCATGGGCTGGGTAATGGAGGCATCGGTCTGCATAGAGTATTTTTGCAGCTAGTTTTTGCGGCGAGTTAGGTGTGCGGCTAGTTTAGAAACTCTCGTTTCTTAGGGATAGGACGTATCCCGTCTTACAAACTCCTGTGGTCACACCAGTCTTCTGGGCTGAGCGGCGATGCTTTGATCCCCCCTTAACCCCCCTTGCTCAAGGGGGGAACCGATCCCCCCTAACCCCCCTTGCTCATAGGGGAGCCGATCCCCCCTAACCCCCCTTGCTCAAGGGGGGAGCCGCTCCCCCTAACCCCTCTTGAGCAAGGGGGGAGCCGAAGCAGGAAGAACTGGATCGGAAGTCCCCTTTATTAAGGGGGATTGAGGGGGATCTTTCAGAGCCTGACGCAAACGACCGAGATGTGTGGACACAGTAGTTCCTAGAAGAGGACGCTGTAGGGGCGATCGCACTTTACGCACTCTATTTCAGTCCTCTTCAGTCCTCAATCTATCAGTGTATCGGACTGGCTGCCGCTTCTAGACACGTCGCTAGTCGATAAAAAAGCAAAAATAAATCGGACTTACGCACCTGCGATTAAACTTTCTGGGAGTTGGAGGATTTCTCGCGGGCTGCGCCCGCGAGAAATCCTCCAACTGCGTAAGCCCTGAATAAAAAGGCAAAAAAAGGGGGACTGGTCTGTTGACCAACCCCACCTGCCGATCCTTTGAGAGGAGAACACTAAAAAGAATGTACTCTTATTGAAAGTAAATGTCAACAATATCAAAAATATTTCTCAAGTAATTCTGACTAACCTGCCCGCGTCACTCCTGATGCGCCAGCCCCGCCTGCATTTGCTATGATAGTTAAACCAAGTTCAAGCCCGACCGGAACTGTTCAGGTTATCGCCTTGGGCAACAGGCTAGGCAACACGCGGATGTGGCGGAATTGGTAGACGCGCTAGATTTAGGTTCTAGTACCGCAAGGTGTGAAGGTTCAAGTCCTTTCATCCGCATTGGTCAGTCGTTATCTATCCCAGTCATCTGGTTATCCTGTTACTTGCTTGCTTATCAGCAGCGGCGCGATCGCCTCTGGTGGCAAGGGACGGCTAAAGTAATAGCCCTGGGCAAAGTCGCACTGGATGGAGCGAAGAAACTCAACTTGTTCAGCGGTTTCTACCCCTTCGGCAAGAACCTTGAGGCCCAGCCCGCGTCCGAGAGCGACGACGGTGTTGGCGATCGCCACGTCGCTGGAATTATGGGGGGCATCGCGGACAAAGGACTGGTCGATCTTCAGCGTGTGCAGGGGAAAGTGCTTGATCACGCTGAGGGATGAATACCCCGTGCCAAAATCGTCCATCGCGATTTGCACACCCAGGTCTACCAGTCGGCTCAGCGTGCTGGTGGTAAACTGCACATCCCGCATGGCAGCGCTTTCAGTAATCTCTAGCTCCAGATACTGCGGCTCGATGCCCGTCTCTTCCAGCGTTTGCAGGATAGAGGTGGCAAGACTGCTCTGCTGAAACTGCTGTGCCGACAGGTTTACCGCCATCCGCATCGGCGGCAATCCGGCAGCCTGCCAGTCCCGCTGCTGCTGGCAAGCGGTTCGCAGCACCCATTCCCCAATCGTGCAGATGATGCCCGACTCTTCGGCCAGGGGAATGAACTGGGCCGGCGAGACAAAGCCCAGCAGCGGGTGCTGCCAGCGCAGCAGCGCCTCTACGCCGACGATCGCCCCCGTCATCAGGTCAATCTGCGGCTGATAGTGCACCAGGAGTTCCTTGCGAGACAGTGCCTTTCGCAGGTCACTCTCCAGCGCTAGGTGGTTCAGCGTTTGCACGGCCATGCCTTCGTGATAGATCTGGTAATTGTTTTTGCCCTGTTGCTTGGCCTGGTACATGGCCAGATCGGCATTTTTCAGCAGGGTTTCCACATCTGCCCCATCGTAGGGAAAGAGAGCAATGCCTAGGCTGGCAGTGATGTATATCTCTTGTTCGCCCAGGTAAAAGGAACTGGTGAGTCGGTCTAGAATGCGCTGGGCGATGTGGCTGATGTCTTCGGCAGAGTGGAGGTGCGGCAGCACTAGGGTAAACTCGTCGCCACCCCACCGAGCGATCGCATCGCAGGGCCGCAGGCAGGCCCGCAGCCGCCGGGCCACCTCTTGCAGCAGTTCGTCGCCCACCGCGTGGCCCAGCGAATCGTTAATCAGCTTGAATCGATCCAGATCGAGAAACGCAACCCCCAGCATTTCATCATCTTGCTGGGCGCTGGCCAGGGCCAGCGAAAGCTGATCGTTAAACAGCAGCCGATTGGGCAGACTAGTGAGGGCATCGTGGGATGCCTGGTAGCGCATCATCGCCTCGACCCGCCGCTGGGTCACAGCCAGGTAGAGGTGAATCGCCACCGAGTTGGCCAGCCGAATGTCTTGGGGTGTCCACTCTGGGGCCTGGTTGAGCTTGATCTCGCGCCAGGCCGCAAAGGAGGCACGGGGCATGATATTACGGGCATCTTCCTGGTGCTGGCCCGCCCACAAGATTTCCTGGTCATAGCCACTGCGAAAGATACCCAGGTAGCCGACAAACTGGTGCTGGAATTGGAGCGGAATCAGGGCGATCGCCCGGATAGAGGTCGGCTCTAGCAGGGCAACGATGGGCTGCCAGCGCGGATCGGCTTGCAGGCTGTCGAAGGTGTGAAAGCGGAGAGTTTCCGACTTTTCGGACTCTAGAGATGTGTCTAAACTGCTGGCAAACTGGGCGATCGCCTCTGGGCTGGGGGTGTGGGTGCTGGTGAGCGCGGAAAGTCCGTCTGTGCGCCGCCCCAGCAGTTCTTGCCACACCGGGTCTTGCTCCAGATTTGGGCTGTTGGGCTGTTCGCCCGTAACGTAGAGTTGAGCCACTTCGCCGCTTGGTTCTGCTGCAATATAGAGCCGTCCGCCTACCGCCTTTAGCGCTGCCACCATCGCTTCCAAGACCTGCTGCCGAATTTCGGGCTGGCTGAGGGGGCTGTGGAGGAGTTGACTGACCTGGTTGAGGGTCGCTTCGTAAAGCACCTGAGCGCGGGTTTGGGCCAGCAGGTTTGCCTGGGCGATCGCGATCGAAAGCTGATCGACCGAAAGCTGCACTACCTGAAGCTCTCGTTCAGAAAAGTGGCGTGGCTTGCTGTGGTGGGCGACCAATAGCCCCCACAGTTGGCGCTGGTGCAGCACTGGCACGACCAGAGAGGCCTGCACCCCCATTGTGTTCAGGTATTGCACATGGCAGGGATCGGCGGGTGTGTGGCGAATGTCATGGTTAATCAGGCTTTCGCCCGTGTCGGGATGATCCAGCCGATGGGCCATTTGGTGCTGGGCCGATACGTCGGTAATGACCCGCTGGCGGGCCCGCACAAACAAATCCCGTGAGGATTGGGGGATATCACTGGCCGGAAAGTGGAGATGCAGCAGTGATGGAAGCTGGTTGTTGTGAATCGCTTCGGCAATCACCTCGCCGCTGCCATCCGGCGCAAAGCGATAAATCTTAACGCGATCTACGCCGAGGAACCGCCGAATTTCACGGGCTGCGGTGGAGAGAATCTCCGGCAGTTCCAAAGACTGGCGAATGCGATTGGTGATCTGGTGAAGGACATGCTCTCGGTGGGATGTCCTTCGAGGCACATGCGGACGGGTTTTAGACACAGCTTTCTAGCCTGGATTTTTAGAGAAGAGAGTCCCCAATTATCTAATGCTCCTCATCACCAGAGAATAACCATCAACCCTCATCATAGGCGTGACAAAAGGGAGACAGCTTGAAGCGGATAGGACGGGGTTTTGAGGCGGAACTTTAAGCCGCGATCGCCCGATAATCTCACTCTGCTGAGGGTACTCCAGTTGGGCATGAGTAGATCGATCCTCTCAGGGAGGGTGTGGTCAGGGATAAGGGGCGATCGCAAACTCAAAAGACCACGGTTTCCCAGGGACCATAGTTCAGAACTATATATAGTCCGAACTATAGTCTAGAGTACCCAGGCGATCGCCCTCTTGCTCATGCCTAAATTGCGGTCGTGTTGAAATTTCTTAAGGCTTAGAGAAAAATTATCTCAACAAGCTGCTAAAAGGCTACATAGCTTGCACAGCTTGGCTGGCGGGTCGCAGCCTGCATAGGTGCGGTGGGGCTGGCGATAGATTCTGGCAATGGCTGAGAAAATTGAATTTTTTGCTGAACTTTTTGCCACAACCTGAACGCCCAACCCTCTATGCTCCAGGGTGTACCCACTTTTGTAACCCTCATCCTAAATCCTTCTCCCAAAGCGGGAGAGGGACTTCCAATCCGGCTCCCCTTCTCCCAAAAAGGGAGAAGGGGCTGGGGGATGAGGGCAAACTTGCATAACTGAGATGCGCCCTATCCTCCAGATACAGTTTCCGATCGGCTCTCAGCCGCAAAGCAAAATCGCCGCTGAGTCCTGTAATTTTTCATAACACCTCCGGGTCGGGCTGACAGAGTTTCAGCAAACGGTTTGGTGTTGTTTGTGCCATGAACGGTTTCAATCTGTCTTCTGTGTTTTCCCTACGCCTGTTGCCAAACCATGTGTGATGACGCTCAAATTCAAGCTCTTTTAGACGAGATTCGCAGTCCCGATGCTGCGCCCCTGCTGCGTCGCAAAGCCCTGTCTCGGCTGCTGTTGTGCATTCAGCGATCGCCCAAGCTGCGCCGCTCTCGCCATCCCGACTATGGCCACGCCCTCAGCCTGACGATGGAGCGGGTGTGTCGGGCAATCGACGAGTTTAGCCCCCGCAGCGCCTCAGTTTCTACGGATTTGATGAACTGGGTGAACGGCTATTTAGAGGGACGCATTCGGGACTTGCGAAACCCCGATACAAAAATCAAGGATTTGCATCGACCAGAACGCGGAGAACGCGAGATCAAGCGAGAATTTGGCAACGTGGTGCTGCTGGATCAGTCGATTGGGGAAGACGGCAATCAGACCCCTCTGGGCGACCTCACGTCCGATCCGCGCCAGGACATGACGCTGCTAGAGTCGTGGATTCAGGCACTCCAGCAGGCGCAAAAGCAGCGAATTGGGCTAGAAATTCATCGCTATCTGGCAGCAGACCCCGATGCGATATTGCAGGGCTGCCATCCCAATAAATTCTTGGAATGCCACTGTCAAGCGCTGATTCAGCGGCTACACCTGAGCGAACCGCCCGAAACTCGACGAGCGATCGCCCAGGATTTTGGCATTCCGGAGCAAACGCTCTACACTCACTGGCGCGAAAAGTGCTTACCCCTGCTGCAAATCGTCGCGCTGCGGTTCGATCCTCAGGTGATCGAGTTTCTCCAGTCGGACGAGGCGCAGTGTCTAGGCGACTGCCACCCGCCCGCGCAAGAATTCTGCAACTGTCTGGATGTGGCCAAACGGCTGCTGCTGTCTCAGCCGCCAGAGTCGATGGGGGCGATCGCCCGCGACCTCAAGATCAAAGAATCTACCGTAGCCAAACACTGGCAGAGTGACTGCCTGCCCAGACTCAAAAAGCATCGCCTCTGATTTCCCCTCCGCACTGGATCGGAATGTTTCAGCGAATTGCAACGCGAATCTTCTCTAAATGTTATCTGCTCAACTGCACCCTAATCTTCTGGAACGCAACAATGAACACTGTAGAACTCATCGGCCTACCTATTCTCCTCAGTCAAGATGCGTTTGAATCTGCCGCCCAGTTTGCAGCCGAGCAGGCCACGCCGGGGAAAGGCAAACGGGTCTATCTGAACACGCTGGCGGTCTACGCAGTGCAGACCTATCTGAACTGGCTGGAACTGAATACCAGCCTTGCTGAGGGCGACTGCTGGCAGCCAGGACTGAGGGCAGTGTTGGATGTGGCGGATCTGGTGTTGCCGGGAATGGGCAGACTGGAATGTCGCCCGATCTTGCCCGGAGAAACCACAATGACCCTCCCCCTGGAAACTGCACAAGACCGACTGGGCTACGTTGCCGTCCAGTTTCATGAACAGTTGGATGCGGTTGATCTGCTCGGGTTTGTGCGGGGTGTGCCGTTTGCAGAAGACAATGCCCCCGTTGAGCCGATGACCGTAGCGCTGAGTGAACTGCTGCCGCTCGATTCGCTGCTGGATGTGCTGCATCCTGAGCTGGCGATCGTAAACCTGCGCGAGTGGCTGATGGGGCAGTTTCGGCATCCTGAGTGGCGATCGCCCGAAGCCTTCGTCGCTAGCCATCGAACCATGCGGTCGGGATCTCGCAACACCACGGGCGGCAGCTTTTCAGTCCCTCCAGATATAGATGCCCAGATTAATTCCGTCAGTCGCGCCAAGGCAATCGAGTTTCAGTCGCTCGAAAAGCAGGTGGTGCTGGTGGTTCAGGTGATTTCCATTACCACTGAAGACAACATGCTCAACGTGCGGCTACGGCTGTATCCTGATGCTTCGTCTGACCAACTGCCGCGCAATCTGCAAATCACCGTACTGGACGAGACAGGCGCAGCAATTCTGGATTCTCGCCCCAAAAGCGGCAGCGGCTGGACCGAGGTCGAATTATGCGACTGTCAGCCGGGCGACCGATTTAGCGTTCGCATTGCGCTTGGCGAAGATAGCAAAATAGAGGAATTCTGCATCTAGAAAATTCTGGAAAATTCTAGAAAACTAGAGTTGCATAGGTTTATTCGATCGTGCGATATCTTCAATTAGGTCATGAACTAAGCCCCCTATGGAAACGATTAAGCTGACACTCCGCCCCCGTGATGAGGACAATCCCGCTGCTGGATACCGAGTTCGGCTAGATAGCCGCGATCTGGGTGAACTGGAGGCCGCGCTGCCAGCGATGCCCAATAGCTTGGTCGCAGCCTTGGCTGACTGGAAAGCGGCCTATGCGGTGCAGGAGGGCGTGCGATCGCACTTTCGCATCAGCGGTGTCAAAATTACTCACCACACGGCGCAGGATGTGATTCGGCTTTCGGAAAGGCTGCAAGAAGAGTTTAACGAATGGCTGAACGACAGCAATAAGCATTGGCGTGAACTACGAGAGGCGCTGATTCCGCTGTTGCGGCGAAATGGCTATGGCAATGGAAATGGGAATGGGGGAGTGAATGGAAATGGGAATAGCAACGGAAATGGCGATCGCCCACTGCTGATCATTGACCTTGGCAAGGATGACACGCTCAAACGACTGCCCTGGCAAGACTGGAAGCTGTTGAGGCAGCACTACTACTACAGCGATGCTGCCATTCGGGTGCTGAACCCCGCCACGGCCCTGGGGTCACGCCCCAGCTATCCCCAGGCTGCCAAAATCAGAATTCTGGTTATTGTGGGAGAAAGCGACGACATCAGCACCGACCAAGACCTGGCCGCGATCCAGCAGCTTGAATACGATCATCCTGACACAGTGGAAGTTATCTCGCTGCTCCAGCCGTCTCCAGCAACCCTCCAGGCTGCGCTCGAAGATCCGCAAGGCTTTCATATTTTGGTGTATGTCGGCCATAGCCGCAGCGATGACGACGGCAACGTGGGCTGGCTGCTGCTGAACCAAACCGATGAAATTAGCATTCGCAACTTTAAGTTTGCGCTGAGTAAGCTAGTTCGCAAGGGCTTGCAACTGGCAATCTTTAACTCATGCGACGGATTGGGGCTGGCGCAGCAGCTTGCCCAGATTGACGTACCCCGCTGCATTGTGATGAAGGAACCCGTGCCCGATCCGGTGGCGGTGGAGTTTTTGCAGCGCTTTTTCCATGAATTCGCTACCAAAAAGCGCTCCCTGCTGATGGCCATGCGCTCGGCGCGACAGGGATTGGAGCATTTCAACCTGCGCTATTCCGAAGTGACTTGGCTGCCGACGGTGTGCGTCAAGCAAAATACGGAGCCGCTGACCTGGCAACTGTTGTTAGATCAGTTGCAGCAGGAGCCTGCGATCGCCCCGCCCCATCCGCCCGAACCTCGCCCGCCCCAGATAAGCCCGCCGCAAGGCACACTGCCCCCCCTGCCGAGTCCAGCTATGAATCGGCGCAAGTGGCTGGTGGGCGCGGGGACGGCGGCGGTATTGCTGGGGGCGATCGCCCTTGTATCGCTTCGGCCAGTCCGCTGTCTGTTTGTGCAGTGTGATGCACCGGGGAGCGGCCTTAGTCAGGGGCTAGTCGGCCCTGCGGGATCAGGCAATCCCAGCCCTACGCTGCTCCCGATTGAACGGTTGATTACTGCTGGCGACAATGGAAACCTGCTGGGTAGCCTCAAGCTGGAAGCACCCTACGCAGCGCTCAAGCAAGCGGGCATCAATGCGTTTGCCACGGGCGACTACAATACCGCTAAAGCAAAATTTGATGAGCTACGGCAGCTGGCCCAAGCCCAACGACAGCAGTTTTCCAACGATTCCAATAGCCCAGACTATAAAAACGCAACCGCAGCCTTGAGAGATCCCGAAGTGCTGATTTTCCGCAACAATGCCGAAGTGCGGCTGCGGCGACAGGCAGGGCAACCCACCTATACGATTGCAGCGGTGATTCCTCTCAGCACGCCAGAAGGAACGCTGATTAACATTGGTGAGCAAATGCTGTTTGGCATTGCCCAAGCACAGGATAAAGCCGTCAATCGGATCAATGCGCCCACTTATTTGGAAGTCATCATTGCCAATGATTTGAACGTGCCCGCGCAAAGCAGGGCGATTGCCGAAGCGCTAGTTCAACCTAACCTTCTCGCGCTCGACGGACAGACGCTCCTAGCGGTCATCGGCAACTACACCAGTCGGGGCACTTGCGATTCTTTGCCTGTGTATGCCGCAGCCAAGCAGGTGGTTATTTCTCCACTCAGCACGGTGATGAATCTGCGGGCGCGGTGCAATGGTGCTGACGTGTTTTTCCGCACCACGTCTTCCACACAGATCGAAGCGAGAACCCTAGCAGACTATCTGCATCAGCAAAAGAACCAGCCCAGAGTCGCGCTATTTGCCAATTCTAAAGAGTTCTACAGTGACGACCTGCGCTATCAGTTTGAGAGCGAACTGCGGGGCACGATTGTTCGCACGTTTGACCTTTCCGATCCGCAGTTTGATGCAACCCATGCGCTGCGTCAGGTCGAGGACGTAGACGCACTGGTGGTGCTGCCGGACGGTCGCACGGGCAACAGCGAGTCCTTTAATCGGGCACTGGCGGTGATCAAGGCGGACGGCGGCAAGCGGCTGATTCTGGCCTCTGCCCCAGTTTACACTGCCGACTGGAGCGATCGCGGCAGCAGTTCGGAGGAGCGTCGCGCCCTCAGCAATCGGCTGATTGTGGCAACGGACTGGTTTGCCGCTTGCGCCCCAGATTTTGTGCAGTCTGCCAATCGCTACTGGCTGGGCGGCGTGAATCGGGTCACGGCAGTCTCCTATGAGGCGATCGAGGTGCTGCTGCCCAAGCTTCGCCCCGGCATTACGTCTGATGAAATTCGCCAGGGGCTAGCAACCGCACAATCCCCCAGCAGTATCTTTCCTGGCAAAACGATTAGCTTTGACGCACGGGGCGATCGCAAAGATTTAACGACTCGCGTTCTCACGACGTTAGTCGATAACCCAGCTAACCCGTTCGACCTTGTCCCTGGAACGGCTTGCCCATAGGCGATCGCCTCAAATAGCCGAACGTCACCTACTAAACAGCACTTTTTAGAGGATGTTTGAAAAGTCCTACTGTTTGTAGCAAAGCGTGCAAGCTCCCCCTAAATCCCCCTTAAAAAGGGGGACTTTAAGGCGGTTTCCCCCTTTTAAGGGGGGCTAAGGGGGGATCTCTGAGTGCTTAATATTACAGGCGATATCTTTTGAAACACCCTCTTATATCAAATCTCCAAAGATCTGCTACATGTAAGAAGACGTTAGAGCGAGCCGCCACGAGTGGAGTCCTCAAAATCGATATCGCTGAAACAGCAGAAGAACTAAAAGCCGTCTTGGAACAACAGCAACGGTCATCACAGCGCCGTAAAGTACAGGTGTTGTGGTGGTTAAAAACCGGACAAGCGAAGAGCGTTGAGCAGTTAGCCCAACTGAGCGGTTGCCATCGCACGACCGTGTCTCGTTGGCTGAGCCAGTATCGACAGAGTGGACTCGAAGCGTTGGTGAAGGTGGCATCTCGCAGTGGACGACCGCGAGCGATTAGCGGTGAAGTCCTGGCATCTTTGGAACGGGAACTGCAAGATCCAGAAGGCTTTAGCAGTTATGGAGCAGTGCAGCAGTGGCTCGCAGCGGTGCATGGTCAACCCGTCCCCTACAAGACGGTGCATAAGACGGTGCGCTATCGGCTCAAAGCGAAGCTCAAAGTGCCCCGTCCGGTGTCAAAGAAGCAGACTCCTGGGGCGTGCGAGTCCGTTCAGCAAACCTTGCAGCCCAGATAAGCCAGTCGATTCCGCCAGCCTTGAGACAACGCTACGGGGGGCGAATCCGCTATTGGTGCAGCGATGAGAGCCGCGTCGGACTGCTGACGGTTCAACATCGCAAGTTGACGGGCTTTGGGGTGCAGCCGATTGGTTCAGTTCAATGGGACTTTGTGTATCGGTGGCTGTACGGTCTAGTGGAACCGCTGAGCGGTGCATCGTGGATAGTCGAGTTTTCTCATCTCGACAGTTCCTGTTTTGAGGCGTTTTTGCACAGCTTTGCGGCTCAGTTCCCCGATGATTTACATCTGATTCAGGTGGATAATGCCGCAGCCCATACGGCTCAGACCCTGACGATACCGGACAATGTCATCTTGGTGTTTCAGCCGCCTTATTGCCCTGAGGTCAATCCCATTGAGCGGGTCTGGCGGGAACTCAAGCGGGAGCTAGCTTGGGTTCACTTTGATGATGTTTGCCAACTCCAGCACGCCATCAGCCAGTGGGTTTGTCGCCTTTCGGCGGAGTCGCTGCGATCGCTGACTCAGTGGGATTGGATTGTCGATGCTCTATGTGTAGCGGGTATTTAGAGAATTGATATGACCAAATGAGAGGATTAAATCCTCCACCCAACTGAATCCTGACACTGTTGGCTTCACACTGGCTTTCATTCAGCACAATCTCTTGAGTTTGTCCTGGGTGCAGCACAGAGTTTAGAATATTGACTCCGCCAATTTCTACGGACTGCAAATTGACGTTGCTGTTATTAACTACCTTCAACTGACTAGAAGAAGCGGTGTAGTTAATCACGCAGACAATTTGATAGCGACGGTGGAAGCCGCAGCCAACGCCAGCATGAGTCCATCCGGGTGAGAAAATGTTGGTTCGATGTCCTCGGCTGGGAACGCCATCATCCACAATTAGATCCAGGACAACTTCCTGTGCCGTCGGAGAGCCATAGGCAATGTTTTCTCCGCTCTGGGTAAACCGTGTGCCCTGACGCTCTAGACGCTGCTGCCAGGTGCTACCGTCTGAGCCGATGTGTCCGAATGCGCCACCGGCCTGATCATGGGCATGGGCTTTGGCGGCCTGAGCAGCGCTGCTAGAGGGGCTGATGGGCGGAAGGGGAGCCTGATTTTGCAAAAAGG
This sequence comes from Thermoleptolyngbya sichuanensis A183, assembly GCF_013177315.1. Taxonomy (NCBI): domain Bacteria; kingdom Bacillati; phylum Cyanobacteriota; class Cyanophyceae; order Oculatellales; family Oculatellaceae; genus Thermoleptolyngbya; species Thermoleptolyngbya sichuanensis. The sequence continues at coordinate 2,085,782 of NZ_CP053661.1, forward strand.
CGATCGCCTCTCGCACCGCAGCCTGTCCTTCTTGGGTTGTCAACGTGCAATTGGGGCCACAGCCGTTTGGAATATTTCCTACTGCATCCATGCTGGCTAAACGCGCCTCTAGCAGCGGAATGTAGCTGGCTGGCTCTTGTCGAACTTTGTTGTGTTCAGCAATGATATCTTGCTCGATTTGCGCCCAGTTATAGCACTACGTATTTGGGTTAGGACGTTATCATAGAGCCATCAGGAGAGTTTAGGAACACCTATGCCCGCCCCCTTACAGCTACGACTTGCGTTGCAAAGCGATTGAAGCCGTGAAACAAGGTCACCGCAAAGTTGATGTCTGTCGAATGTTCAACATCAGTCGCAATACCTTAGACCTGTGGTTGAAACGGGAAAAAGAAACGGGAGATTGCCGAGCGATGACTGGGTTTCAGCGAGGAAATCGGCATAAGATTACCGACTGGTCGCGCTTTCGTGAGTTTGTCAAGCAGCATGGGGATCAGACCCAAGCGAGACTGGCAACCCTGTGGGGGGATAATGTGACACAGCAGGACATCAGTCGAGCCTTGCGAAAGATTGGGTTTAGTCGAAAAAAAAGACCTATGGCTATCGGGAACGAGACGACCTGAAGCGACAAGAGTTTCAAGAGCGCTTGAGGAGTAAGCTGCCACATCAGGTTGTCTATGTCGATGAAGCAGGCATTGATCATCGAGACGTGTATCCCTACGGCTACTGCGAGGTTGGAGACCGCTTCTATGGGCTTAAATCAGGAAAACGCACCGAACGAGTCAGTTGGATTGCGGCCTTACGAGAGAACAGCCTCTTTGCGCCAATGACCTTTGCTGGCTCGTGCAACCGGGATTTAGTGGAGAGGGGGTTGGAGGAGTGCTTAGTCCCCCAACTGCGAGCGGGAGATGTGATTGTGATTGACAATGCCAGTTTCCATCATTCTCAAACCATTGAAGAGATCGTGGCTCAAGCAGGGTGTGAGATTTGGTATTTACCCCCTTATTCCCCAGACTTGAACGAGATTGAGCATTGGTGGTTTGTGCTGAAGAATTGGATGCGGCAACGCTGGGATGAGTTTGATAACTTTCGCGATTGTGTGGATGCTGCTTTTAGAGAATGCCCTAACGTGACTGCGTAGGGCTATATCTGCCCAGTCATCTTGGGCCTGTGCATTGGCTCGTTTGCCAATGGTCAATCCATTAAACCGATTCGATAATTGGGGCGATTCTGTCTGGCGAGATAGAGACTGTGAAACCAGGAAAATAGGTAGGATTAAGAACAATCGACCTGACTGCCTGACACATCTCTGGAAACCCCTGATTTCTCGTAGGGGACGCTGGCCCAAAAGCTCCTCTGACCAAGCCCTCCGGTTCCAACTCAGGAGCTATGGGCTTCGATCCCAAGACAACGAATTTTCTGGGCTTTCGGGACTTGCGTCAGGCAACCAGACAATCGACACCAGATGTTGGTGAAGAAACTGCGAACCTTAGGCATGGTTTTGTGAACGTTTGACCGAATGAAGTCCGAATGAAACTGACTTTGCTTTAGAACGCCCCAACTCACTCATTGGAATGAGCGGTGGATACTTCCAGCATAGGAATATTCATTCTCCAAACGTCAACAGCAACTCTGAGGAAATTCTCTGACTAAACTTGAGTTGCACCCTGCTTTTCAGGAACCAGTTTGTGATTGGAATGCTCACTCCGGATCAACATAGAAAGTTGGCGGCGCATGAGGATTCCCGGCTGATCAGAGGGGATGTGCTGTTCGGCCGCAATATCGATCGGCGTGTCATAGTCGGTCGATTCCAGCACCCGCTTATCTTCGTCTACCACCTGTCGATCAAACGCAATGATGGATTCGGTGCTGGCATCGGCTTCAGTATCATTGCGAATGCAAAATTGAACGATTTGTGACGTGCGATCGCTCACAGGGGTTGCTGCCGTAAAAATCAGGTGCATTAGCCCATTGGGATAGGTAATTTTGAGCGTGCGGCTAAAAGGGGCATACCAGGTCGATTCGACCTGCCGCACCGTGAGCGTGTCAGGAATGTTCAAAAGCTGCTGCTGGATTGGCGGATTCACCACGGGCACCGTCGCATAGACCTTCAAACCCAGTTCCAGCGACACAATCTCTGACTTGGCAGGCTTGGGTTGTTCCGTCACCCCAAAGGATTCTGCGTGAACAATGCTGAAATGGGCATTGTCAAATGAGTTTTCCATCACCCGCAGCCCGCTGCACTGCCAAGGCTCATAAAATTGCGGAATCAGGCGATGTTCGGCCGCCTCGGCTTCAGGGATTTCTGGGATGGGCAGCAGCGGATCGTCCGACAGGCAAACCCAGGCATAGCCGTAGCGCTCGGCACACTGAAACGCTGTGACGCGATAGGTCTTGGGAATTGCCGCGCCGGGATCAAGCTGGGGTACGTCGGTACAGGTTCCTGCGCCGTCAAACGACCAGCCGTGATAGGGGCAGCGCACGCAGCCATCGTTGACAGTGCCCATCGACAGCTTTGCTGAACGGTGACAGCAGCGATCGCCCAGGGCCGCAGGTTTCCCATCTCGATCCAGCCACAGCACCAGCGGTTGCCCCAGCAGAGTAAAGGATTGTGGCCCATCCATCAGTTGGGCAAGCGGCATGACGGGATACCAGAAGCGCCGCAGCACAGGTTCTTGAGTTACAAGCATGAACAGTTCTCGAATAAAGATAAGGTAAGCTTTGGATGAGAATTTGAGGGTTTGATCCCCCTAAATCCCCCTTGATCAAGGGGGACTTTTCCCCCTAAATCCCCCTCGGATCAAGGGGGACTTTGAGGCTTGCTTTCCTATGCGAAGACAGTCTAGCTAATAGGATGCCCCATGAAATATCAATGGCGGGACTTTGAGGCTTGCTTTCCTATGCGAAGACAGAGCGGGGGATCAATCCCGCAGCGACCCACCAGACTGCTAGACGCGGGTTGCTTCGACTTTTGCAGGCGTGGCGGGGGCGACTCGATCGCTGCGACGCTGCTCCGTTTCGCCATGCTCCTTCAGCAGCCGGGCCAGGCGATGGCGCATAATGATGCCGGGGCGATCGCTCGCCATGTGCTGCTCTTCTGCCAAACTCAGCGGCGCATCATAATCCGTCCCTTCCAGAATCACGCGATCCTCCAGCGTCACCTGGCGATCGAACGCAATAATGTCTGCCGCCTTTGCCTCCGCTTCGGTGTCATTTCGCAAGCAAAACTGAATCACCTGCGAAGTCTGGTCGTCAATCGGCGTGTATGCAGTAAAGATGAAATGCGTCAAGCCGTTTGGATAGTCAATCTTCAGCGTGCGAGCAAAGGGCATGTACCAAGTGCGAGTGTTGGTGCGAATCGTTTTTTCCTCACCAATGCCCAGGTTTTTTTTCTGTAAATCTGGGTTCAGCACCTCCAGCCAGTGCTTCATCACAAAGCCAAATTCCGTTTCCGTCACCTCGTCGATTGGCGGCGGCTGGGGATTGGACTGGTCACCCCAAGAACTGGCATGGACAAAGTGACCGTGGGCACTGTCGAAGGAGTTTTCAATCGCCCGCAGGCCGCCTACCTTCCACGTTTCATAAAACTCCTGGATGAACCGAAAACTGGGGTCAGTAAATTCGGGAATGCGGGGAATCGGTTGCAGCGGGTCTTCGTCTAAACACACCCAGACATAGCCATAGCGCTCGGCACATTGAAACGCAGGCACGCGGTAGGTCTTGGGAATAGCAGTGTCGGCATCTAGCTGGGGCACCTTGGTACAGATTCCCTGCGAGTCAAATTCCCAGCCGTGATAGGGGCAGCGCACACAGCCGTTTTCGACAATTCCCAGCGACAACTGAGCAGAGCGGTGGCAGCAGCGGTCGGCTAGCACCGCAGGTTGGCCGTTGGCATCAAGCCACAGCACCAGCGGTTGTCCCAAAAGCGTGAAGGCTTGTGGGCCGTTGAGCAACTGCTCGATTGGCATGACGGGATACCAGAAGCGGCGCAGCACGGGCTGTTGGGTCGTCAGCATTATGTTCTCCAAATGAAACGAGTGAATGGATGAAGCGAACGATGGCACTCAAGATAAGAGGGACAACGGGATTAAAACGGAATGAATTGACACAACGGAACGAATTGTTAGAGCTAATTTGTAAAGGAGCCTGAAAGCCTTGTTAATCAAGGATTTCCGAGAAACCGCTTTTCCTGGGCAAGCATGACCTCAAAGCCACACATGCCAAGAGTTTCAGGCTTCTTAAGATTTGCTTCATAAATTAGCTCTTACAGGTAGACGGGTTACCGATAGGCGGGTTATGGACAGGCGGGTTACCAATGGACAGGTTACCGATGGGCAGGTTCAAGGCACGATGTCAGAATTCAAGAAACTTTCGTATATTGGTTCTACAGGGATGCATTCCCTCTTGTGTTCATCTTTGTATACAAAAAGATAGTGTCCTTAGGGGGGTCAACTCTGTATCTAAGACTACAGAGTTGACCTTTTCTACTACATTTTGGAGTCGTCTTGTGGCTAAAGCTAGCGCTCAGGCTGCCAACGCAGACCGCAAACCCTCAGGCAGCAGTGTCGATCGCATCTATGAGCAACTCAGGCAAATGGCGATGAACTATCAGTTTCGCCCCGGTGAGCCGCTGAACGAGGTGGACTTGGCGGCCTCATTTTCCGTGAGCCGCACTCCTCTGCGGGAGGTGTTGAACCGTCTGGTGGCGGAGGGCTTGCTGGATTTTGTGCCGCGCAAGGGCTTTTCTTGCAAGCCGCTGGATACGCAGCGCATATTTGACCTGTACGAAGTCCGCTGCGGACTGGAAATGATGAGCGCCCGACTTGCCACCGAACGCGCCACCGATGCTGAGCTTCAGGACTTGCAGCAGCGCTGGAGCGCCATCTCAGGCTCTTTCTGTGACCTGACTGCTGTGGAATGTGCCCGCTGCGACGAGCAGTTTCATGAACAGATTGCCCAGCTTTCCCACAACGCTGAACTGTTGCGATCGCTCCAAAACGTGAATGCCCGCGCCCACTATCTACGGCTGATTTCGATGGAGCAGGAACATTATCGTCGCACCACCTGCGCCGAGCACCGCCTGATTTTGCAGGCAATGGGCGATCGCAACGCTGAAGCCGCTGCCCACTGCATGTCGGCCCACGTCACGCTACGGCAGGAGGAGTTGGTGGAGGTCATTAAAGAGGCGATCGCCCGACTCTACATGACCTGAGATAACCTAACCTGAGATAACCTGACCTGAGATAACCTGACCTGAGATAACTTGAGATGCAAAAAAGCTGCGTCAGAAAAGACTGCCGCAGCCTGGGGATTTGAGCGCTATATCTTGAGCACTATATCTTGAGCGCTATGTCTAATGTTTTCCAGGATTACTGAATAGCAGGGCTTTTAGAGAGATAGAAACTGGCGTTACAGTATGTAAAGGAAGCTCGCTCTAGTCACGAGGTTAAATGCCCAGGCATGAATCGCACCATCGTCTGGTTTCGGCGAGATTTGCGCGTCTTTGACCACGCGCCGCTGCATCGGGCCGCCGCACGGGGCGCGGTGATCCCTGTGTTTGTGCTGGATCGGGCGCTGCTGCACCATCCCGAAACCGCCGTGGCGCGGGTGGCGTTTATGCTAGAGTGTCTGCACGCGCTGGATCAAGATTTGCGCGATCGCGGCGGGCGGCTGATCCTCCGCTCTGGCGATCCGGTTGAAATTCTGCCTCAGTTGGTGCGCGAAACCCAAGCCGAGGGCATTTATGCATACATCGACTTTGAGCGAATTTATGGACGGGTGCGCGATGCGCGGCTGAACCGGGCGCTGACGCAGCAGCAGATGAAGATCCGCTGGTTTGAACCCGCCGCGACGACACCAGATCTGCTTCCCTACCCCAAATACCGAGAACTGTGGTATATCCACATGGCGCAGGAGATCGTGCCCGCTCCAACTCGCGTTGCCGTGCCCGATGATATTCCCAGCGAAGTCATTCCCAGCCTCAGCAACTTGGGACTGATTGCCGATGGCAAGCCGATTCCTCCCGGTGGCATCGCGCCTGCCCGGGCCCTGCTCCAAGAATTTCTTGCCGAAAAGAGCGATCGCTACTACTGGCAACTCTCTTATCCGGGCGCAGAGGCCACATCGGGGCTGAGTCCCTACATCAAATTCGGCGCGATTTCGGTGCGCGAGTGTGTGCAAACAACCCAGGCACAACTCAATGACGCGCCCGATTCGCGGGTGCAGCGCAGTCGGCAGCAGTTCATTGCACGGCTGCGGTGGGGCAGTGGCTTTGCCCAGCGGTTTCGCTACATGCCCCAATTGGAAGTGCGATCGCTCTATACGGTCTTTGATGAAGACGGCTGGGCCTTTGACGAAGCGCTCTACGAAGCATGGCAGCAGGGCGAAACAGGCTTCCCCATTGTGGATGCAGCAGCCCGCTGTTTGCAGGAAACAGGCGGCTGGAAACAGCTAAACTTCCGCGTCCGCGCCATCTACTCCAGCTTTCTCAGTAACTTACTCGGCATGGACTGGCGCTATGGGGCGCTGCACTTTATGCGGCACTTGATCGATGGCGACTGCCCAATCGACCATTACCAGTGGGCCATGCAGGCAGGGGTAACGCACTGCGTCGATAAAACCTGGACCCGCATCTACAATCCGGAGCAAACAGCGGTGGATCGCTGCGACCCAGACGGACTATTCATCAAGCAATGGCTGCCCGAACTGGCGCACCTGTCGCCTGCGGAACTGGGAGTGCCGCCGCGCCAAAAAGACTACCCCCCGCCGGTCCTATCTTACAAAGCCGCCCGCCAGCGCCGTGTGCAGCAGCTAGAACGACAGCGGCAGGTGTTTCTGAATCAGGATAACGTGTTGCCTTATCTGGCGCGATTGCCCGACACGCTCACACCCTTTGGAGCAGATTTGTATGCCAGCGAAATCGCCTGGTCTCAAGCAAGTCCCTTAGATTTGTTTCCGCCGCCGCTCGACTTGGAAGCGCTGGATCTGGAACAGGCAAAGGCACTCCGCACCTGGTTTGTTGCCCATGTGGACATCGTGCCGCGCAAAGTGCCAAGCCGTAAGCGGAATGCGAAATCGAAAGCTCCTGTACCTGCCGATAGTGTTCAATTAAATCTGTTGGGTTAGCATGTAGGAACGCAAATCGTCACGCCCCGATAAATCCTGTAAACACCTGACCAGATGCCAGACGGAATGGCCCACTGGGCAGAGATACGAACGTAGTAGTTCGCACATCTGCAATCAAATCTGTGACTCCGTTGCGAAACACAAACACGCCAAAACCACTGGCATTGCGCTGGGCTTGGTAGACTTCGCCTGCGCCAAGCTGAATCAGATCGCCTGGTGTAAAGTCTGTGATTAGCGCATAATCACGAATGCCGCCTGCATGGTAGTAGGAACCAGCGCGATCGCCCAGGACGAATCCATCCTGACCTGGCCCACCCGTTAAAATATCTACCTCCAAGAACCCTCTCGATCCCGCGCCAGCACCATTGAGAATGTCGATACCTGTGCCACCCACCAGGCGATCGCCACTCCCGCCACCAATCAGCACGTCATTGCCGCCCTGCCCGTCTAGAAAGTTGGTGCCGCTATTGCCCACAATGCGATCGCCATTTTGCGTCCCCCGCACGTTGACGAAATTCACCACGCTAAAGGTCAATGTCCCCAAAAACGGCACATTATTTACCGTCAAGCGGTTTGCCCCCAGATTCACATCAAAGGAAGCGGTGCGTCCACTAATTCCATCAATGGTGTTGGCAAACCCTGCTGCGCCAATCACCTGCTCGACACTATTGAGGCGATCGACCCCCAGCCCGCCCTTGTTAATAAATCCACCCGGCAGCAGCGTCATGGCTCGTCCCATGCGGCTGTAGTCGGCCGTGTCGAATCCATCGCCTCCCAGCATTTCATCATTGCCAACGGAGCCAGTGAGAATATCATTTCCGCCCAGTCCCAGCAGGCTATCGCTGCTGTTTGTCCCAAAAATCCGTTCCGAGCGGATGCTGCCAATGATGCGTGCCATGTCTACCTCCGTAATGTTATGCGGCCAATTCAGTCGTCATGGTTTGTTCTAGATAGCGTCGGAAGCGTTGAGCCAGAAGTCCCTGAGAGCTGCGATTTGCCGTACTCGCCTCAGCGCTATCTGCGGTCATCAGCCGATCAATCTCAGCATCCAAAATGCTGTCAAGCTGAGAACCTAGGACATTCATGCTCCGTTCCTGGGCATATTCCGCAACCAGGTAATAAAGCTGTGTCTTCAGGCGTTCTCGAATTTGCTGACAGACGTGAATCCGCAGTTCGCGCAGCTTTAGCAGGCGAGACACCTGGGGCTGTCCGCCCATGCCTACCAGCGGTGCGATTTCGCCCATCGATCGCCCCTGGGTGTAGAACAGGTGCAGTGCTTTGAGAAACTGGCGATCGCGCTGTCCCCGCTGCCCTTGTAAATCCTGGAGGCGATCGCAAATCACCTGGGCGATCGCCCGATCCAGCACCGTTACCAACGCTTTGCGATAGTGCTGAAGAAACGCAGACTGGTTCTGCTCGGCTTCATCCGGTGCAGCAGCAGGCACATCTACAGATTCCAGCGGCTCGGTAGACGGCTGACGCTGACGCAGTTTTTGGGCCAGATTGCTCAGTTGAGCCATCACTTGCAGCGGAAAGCAGGGCTGCCCCGTCGTTTGTTGTAAATGCTGGGCAATGTCCTGGAGTTGCTGCGTCGTGGGCGTGGGGCACTTGCCACGATAGCCCCGTGATCGCACCTGGCGAAGCTGCTCAGAATATATGGCGTGGTAGCTTTCCAGCAGTTGACACGCCTGCTGAATTTCAGCTTCGGTGAGGGCATAGCGCAAAGCGAGAGTGCGTCGAATCTGGCCCGTTGTAGCACTATTCAGGAGTGCCCAATCGCTAATTAAGTAAATTCCACGCTCTTGCAAAAAAGCGTTCAGTTCTCGATGGTAAAAAACTTTGCGCTTTGTCCAGGTGCTTAGGCAAGTATTGCGCGACGGATCAAAGCTACCCAAAATATCGTAGGCAAACGCTCGATAAACCGGGGAATCTGGCTCTGCCAGAGGCTGAAGAGGCCCATTCGGATTCCACGCGATCGGCGCGTCATCCAGCACCAGCGGCAGCAGATCGCTCAGTTGAAAGCCACCCCGCAGACCAAACCGACTGGCTAACTCAATGCAAACCTGCACAATTTGATGTGAAACATAGCAGCGCAGGCAAATTTCGGCGATCGCCCGTTCCGTTTCGCTGCCCGCTTTCCACAGCGTTATCAACTGCTGCTGAAGCTGTTTGTGCGACGAGAAGGGATTTGCCGCATCCAGGCAGTTTTCTTGTAAAAATGCCTTTGCTGGCAGGCTCGTCTGCGTCTTGCGTGCGCCGGAGGACGTTAGCGTGATCTGCGTATAGTAGGGACGCAACAGGCTAGACGACGGACGAATCATTACCGAGGGCGTTGCAGAGAGACAAGCAGGATTCATGGACTTGTAAAGGGGGGTTACAGACACAGCGTTACTCCTGAATATGAATTTTGAGCAAGACAGACTGGACAAACGGGCGAGTCGCTTGCGTGAATGCAGATTGAAGAGATTAGGGATTAAAAGAAGACTGGGAGCTGATTCAAACTGGGAATGTGTTCAGGAACAGCCAAGATCCTAGTTCGTCTTAGCAAAATCTGAATTACTCGGAAGGTTTTTCTGACGCTTGCTGAAGCTGGAAGCGATGATAAGCAAACGTGCTGCGAATCGCATTAATGAACGCAACACTGATAAGCGTCACAATCGCCATTCCGAAAAGATTAGTGGGCATCCCCGACAGATGCAGCAGAACGCGACTGAGCAGGTAAATCGATAAACCAGCGATCGCCGCAATTCTAGACATCCGCTGGATTCCCCAGGCGATCGCCCCATAGATCAACGCATCCACAAACAGCAGCGGGTTAAAGACTTCATCCAGTTCTAATAGCTCTGAAGGCAGCGTGTTTTGCGTTGCGGCGATCGCAAATGCAGTGGTCACACCCGCCAAAATCAGCGAAGCAATCACGCCCTGACGAGCCACTCGATGGGCCGTTGCAATACTGTCAATTTCGGGAAACCACCTGTTTTCGCGGTTTGTAGCGTTGGCTTGCATAGCCGTTTGGAGTTTCATAATAAGCAACCTCAGAAGGTGGGTGAGTGTGTTGAGCGGTTAACTTAATCAGACCACGAACCTCTTTTGAAAGAACTACCCCTGGGCGCAAACCTGGTCGCACAGAAACACAATCCAGATTGCAGATTTGTGCATGTTGCAAAGCCGGGTCAAAATCTAGGCGAATAAAGCCGCCTGTATAAAGACGCTATGGTGTTTTCAGTTCGTTTTGCACCCTAAAATTCAGTAAGATTCTTCAGCAGTTCTTTCAAAAACTTCAACTTGGATGGGTGGCGCTGGCTATGGGCGGGGACGAGGATCGGTTCTCGATTTTGGATTTTCGATTGTGGATTGCTAGTCAAGCTCATTCGTCGCTCTGCCTAGGAGATAGAGATAGGGAGCCTATAGCTAGCCGCTCACGAGTAGCGCTAGGAGGGGCGATCGCCCTTGATGAACAGTTCGCAGGCTGCTGCATGGTTGCCATAGTCAGTTTGAAACTCGCGCTCAAACAGCGCCTTGGTCTTGGCAAAGCCCGACTCGCTGCCCGCACCAGGAAGATGTTCGGCCACAGCGCGATCGCCAAACAGCAGCGCCATGTCCTGAGCAAATTCTGGCTGCTCCATGTGCTGGTGCAGTACGTTATCAATTGCGTCTGTGGGAACTGCGACCAGTCCCGGATTTTGCGATAACAAAAATAGGAGTCCAGCGTATTGGGCGATCGCTTTTACGGAGTATGAACCGGAGCGCTCCATCCGAGCCAAAAAAGACTGGAGCGACTGATGAAATGCGGGATTTTTAGCCTGAATGATGGCGAGAATATTCATAGGATTAGACCTCATACATCGGGGGGTTGATAGGAGGCTTGGTTTAATCAGGCTATTTTTGCTGTCAGAAGCCTGATGGTAATAACACAATTCGACAAGCAAGCATTATGAAAATCAAACTGGTTTTCAGGTCAACTTTCTGTCTACTCGTTAGGAAGAAATCAGGTAAAAAAGACCAGGCTACGAAAATGGTGAATAGAGATTTCGCCCTTCGGGAACGTTGACAGAAATCAAGTGGGAACTTTTTGGAGGCTGTTAGGTCTTGATTAACTTGCTCCTTCAATACCTCTATAGAACTATGGATGGACGAGTTATGCGATACCCATCCCCGTAGACTCCTTCGCAGAGAAGCACCAACGGATTTGCGTTTTCACGTAGGTCGGTTTGCCAAATTGAAAAATGTGCGCTTTTGCGTATCTCTCTCTTGAGGCAGACCTGGTATGATAGCGACCGAGCTTGAGCAGTCTAAATGTTCCGGTTCGCAGTATCGATCCTCTGATCGATCTTTTGATCGATCAGAGGATCGATTAGAAGCTACTCAGAAGTTGGTTCTTCATTTGCCTGTTTTGTATTTATGAAGCCCTTATTGTTTAAGGCAGTCGTTCTTCTGCCAGTTCTTTGTCTCACCAGCCTGCTTTCGATTGGCTGGGTTGCGTTTCCGGCGATCGCCCAAACGCTGCAAGGTCGGGGACAAATTGTGAGCGGCCCAGGGCAGGGCAGTGTAGTGCAAATTAGCCTGACGATTAATGGCAACCAGGTGACCTTTCATAGCGGGCCCTCTCAAGGACAAACCGCACAAATCCAAAATGGAGTAGCGAGAACTCCTGACGGCAATGTATGGCAATTTGCTCAAGGACGCAGACAGGTAACGCTCTATTCTGGCAATCGCGTGATTGTCTACGTTCTGCGGTGAAGCCATGCCTTTCGATAAACGTTGGAAACTGCGATCGCTCGGACTTGGCGCACTCTGGGGACTGCTCTACACCCTCATTCTGCTGCCCTCCCTTTCAGTGGATACCCCGCTCAAAGAGTTTGAAATTCAGCGCAAAGAGCAGCTTTCTAAAGTTCCAGAACCTCGTGAGACCGGATTAAGATCTGATGCCGTCAACCAGATTCTTTTAGTCACCATTGATAATCAGGAAATTATTGGAAGTCCCAAAAGCTTTAGCCGCTTCAGAAAGCTAGAAGATTATACAAACCTAATTAAAAACCTCATTGACCTGGGCGCTCAAGTTGTCTTAATCAATCTGCCCTCAGAGGTGCTTGATTCTCCAGAGCTTCTGACCCCAGTCGAGTCGGGATTATCCGGAGACTCGATTCGTTCTCTGGTTGAAAATTACAGTCATAGAATTGTGCTATCTTCTCCTCCAGAGTTGAAGCGATCGGGCCCCTTCTTCCGCGTTTATAACCAATTTCTACCAATCAATAGTCGAACGTTAGAGCCTATCTTTCCGCCGGAGACAATTCAGGGATTTTCAGAATTTTCAACCCCTGTTGCAAAAGATGGGCTTGCAGCCTCTTTGCAGATCAGGACAAGCCAGCAGCAACTCATCCGGCAACCGCTGCTCAATCTGCTTAAGGCCTATTCAATCAATCCTGTCCGGTATCCCTATGCAGTTGAAAATAGCTTCAATTCAGGAATGTCGGACACAAATACCTCTAAAAATGCGAAAGGCGGCCCTGTCAACACCTTCCAGTCAGCCGTTTGTCTTGCAGCAAATAAGTTGAATCCGAGTGCTGTCTGCTCAAACAGTCCACTGCCTTCTTATTCAGATCCCCACGTCAGTTTTTCAATATGGGAAGCAGATTTTTCCAAAAGCTTGGGACAAGAATTTTGCGGAGCCAAAATCATTGATCCAGTTCAGCAGGTGACAGGCTGCGATCGCGCCTCCCGAAGAGATTTTTCCTCATCTCGTATCGAGAAAGTCAAAGACAAAATTGTCATCATCGACTTTCCCAAAAATGATCCCAACTGGTCTGAACTGCCAACTTCAGTTAAGGCTGAACCGCTGAGTCCGGCAGAGATGCAGGCAAACGTACTGGCCAGCATCCTCAGCAACAATATCCAGTATCCCCTCAGTCAGGAGTGGAGTCTGGGATTGACGCTAGCAGGGTCAATGCTGATGGCATGGTTGCTCAGCCCTGGATTGTCAAAATCCAGCTTCTGGTGGCTGACTCGTGGGCCGCTGATTGTTCTGGGGATTCCGCTCGCCTATGCCGCCTTGCTGCCCAGCGCATTTGCCGGGCACGTGGTTTTGCCAATCATGCTGCCCATTGTGACCTGGGTGCTGACGGGCATTTCGATGACGCTGGTGCTGCTACTCAAAAAATCAAGAGAGCAGGCCGCCAAGCAGCGACAAGAGTTGACCCAGCGAAATGCCACGCTGTCGCGGACGCGCAAGGTTTTGGCGAGGGTCGCAACCGATATTCACGACGGGCCGCTGCAAGAGCTAAAGCTGGTGATGGATCAGGTAGAAGAACTGGAAACCCTGATTGATCCAAAGTTGCTGGTGGTAAAGACCAGCGTCAAGTCGGAGCCGATTGTGGATAAGTTAGTTCGCATTGGCCAGGATATTCGCAATCAGCTTAATGATTTACAGATTATTGCTCGAAAGCAGCTTGATATTTCCCCAGAGTTAGTTTCTGGGCTAGCTCAAGGAATTCAAACCCACCTCAAACAGCTTGAAGAACGCGGCGACCTGAGATTAAAAGTTAAGCAACGCATTAGACCACTTCAGGAACCAGAATTGAATCCAGACTGGATAGATGATCGAGAAGACATCTTTCGATTCTTTAAGGAAGCCATCAACAATGTGATGCGCCACGCTCAGCAGCCCTATGGACGAGCAAGCTGGGTCGAAGTTTGCCTGGAACAGCAGGGCGAACAATGTAAACTGGCGATCGCCAACGATGGAGTATATGTATCGGGAAACACATCTAAAGCCTCCAATCATCTCGCCGATGATCTGCCAAAGGGGACAGGTACAAAAACGATGGAAACCATCGCAATCAGCCTGGATAATGGACGCTGGCAGAGGACTTTATCTCCAGAGGGCCTATTACGGGTTGAGCTTTTTTGGAGTCTAAAGCAGGGTTTACGCTAGGAGTCTAAAGCAGGGTTTACGCTAACAGCTTCTCGCTATAGAATAAAAGTATCGCGAGAAATTTGGCGTAGCCAAGCAACAGAGATGCCCCCCAGCCAGCCTTTTTTTCTAATTGTTGAAGATCATCAAGAGGTTGCTGAGAGAAACCGCGATTTTCTTCAACAGGTTGATCCGAACTGTCGATGTGCGATCGCCAATAATCCCTCTCAGGCAATGGAGTTTCTTTCGTTAGAATCTCCAGATCTGATAGTTGTAGATTTGCTCTACGGAACCTTTAGCGGCGAGCAGTCGGCTGAGCCGGGGATTAACTTATTGCGCCATATTTTTGAGAAACATACAGAGCTGAATGTCCTGGTATACAGCAGCGAATATCGATTGCTGACTCCGCTCATTTCTTATATCGATAGCCATAAAGGCGGATTTGCGGTTGCCAATAAGCTCGATCGCCGATCGACCTATATCAAATTTGCCCAGAGTGCGCTGAACGGTGAACTTTGCCTGCCTAGAGAACTGCGCCAAAGCTCTAACTTGAATCATCAAGATTTGGAGGTTCTAAATCTCCTGTGCAACGACTGCCTTTCAGATGATGCTTTGGCCAATCGGCTGAATGTGTCTCGGCGGGCTGCCCAAAATTACGTCAAGCGACTCAAGCAGCGCCTGGATGTGGATCTGATTTACACAGAAGAAGCAAATCACCGGGTTGCTATCTGCAAAATGGCCCGTGAAAGGGGCTTTTTGGGGTAGCTAAATAGGAAATTACAGCTATTAAAGTTACACATAAAGTAACACAAGCTAGACAGATTTTTGCAGCATTCAAGCATTGCAAAAAACCTGTCTAATATCAAATCTCCAAAGATCTGCTACATGTAAGAAGACGTTAGAGCCTGACTGCCTGACACAAGTGGTTGAAAGAGTTGAGACCTCGTCAACAGAGGGAAAAGGTGAGCTGACATGAGACGCTGAAATTTGCGTCATCTCAGGGTCTGTATCATGCCAGCCACCACCTGCCTCTATGATCAAGTGCTGTCGTTATTGCGTCAATCCAGTAATGCCCGCGACCTGCGCCACCTCAAAGCGCTGGCGTGGATGGTGACGGCCCTGGTGTGCAGCGGTCGGTTGAGCCTGCCGCAGTGGGAAGCCTATGTGCCCAGTCGGGCCCGTCAGGCGCAAAGCACCGAACGCCGGTGGCAGCGCTTCCTAGGCAATCGCCGGGTGCGGGTCAAAAGTCTGTACGTGCCGCTGGTGCTAGCCGCCATCCATCGCTGGCAAGGTCGGCGGCTTTACCTGGCGCTCGATACGACGGTGTTGTGGAATCGCTACTGCAGGATTCACCTGACGGTTACCTGTTGCGGACGAGCGGTGCCGCTGCTGTGGCGGGTTTTGGAGCATCCCAGTGCCACCGTCAGCACGAAGCGATACCTCCCCATGCTGCGGTTAGCCCATCGGCTGTTGCAGTCGTACCCCGATGTGATGGTGTTAGCCGACCGCGGGTTTGCTAACCATGACCTGCTGGAGTGGCTAAGCCAAAGTCGCTGGCACTATTGTTTACGCTTGCCCAGTGACGTAGTGGTGCAGGGTCCGCGCCGTCATCCTGTTAAGGTAGGCTATCTGTGGCCTCCCAAAGGTGAAGCTCGACTCTATGAAGGGGTGGGAATCTGGAGCGAGGGGCGCTGGCGCTGCAATTTGGTGCTGGCTCATGTCAAAGGCGTCGAGGAACCCTGGGCGGTCATCACTGATGAGTCTCCCTCCCTCAATACCCTGTGGCAATATGCTCTCCGCTTTCGAGTCGAGGAGCTTTTCCTCGATTCTAAATCTGGTGTCTTTGAGTTAGAAGCTTCCGGCATCCGCTCCGCTCCGGCTCTCGAACGCCTCTATCTGGTCGCGGCGATCGCTATCCTTGATGGCACGACCCAGGGCATGGCGGTGCAACTCGATGGGCTACGCTGCCAGGTTGACCCGCACTGGAGGCGAGGGATTAGCTATCTCAACATAGGTTTGCGCTGGCTCAAGGGTGCCGTCAATAAAGGGCGAACACTGCTTCAGCTGATTGCCCTATTTACCGTTGACCCTGAACCCTGTTTTGCCTCTAAAAAAGCTGAAGCCCACTATTATGACCGCATTTGGTTTTCTAGAATTCAATCCTTGTGCTGCCAGCCGACACCCGGGCAGTCCGCATAAAAAGATGTGTCAGGCAGTCAGGGCTGCGACTTGTTGGGCTTTATGCTGGAGGAACTATCAGCCGCAGAGGTTGACGAATGATGAACCTACTTAAACCGGCGATCGCCTATTTTGCCTGTCTATTTGCCACCGGGTTTTTGTTAGGAACAATCCGGGTTTTATTAATCGTGCCGCGCCTTGGAGAGCGCACCGCAGAGCTATTAGAGATGCCCTTTATGCTGGTTGCGATTCTGATCGCAGCCCCGTGGATAAATCAGCAATATCTCAGCAGCGCAGAGCCATTTCAAAGATTAGGAGTTGGGTTTATTGCGCTGTTGTTTATGCTAATTGCCGACTTTGGAGTTGGCGTGTTTTTGCGAGGAATGCAGCCGCTAGAAGTAATCACGTCACGCGATGCGATTTCCGGAACAGTTTATTATGGAATGCTGCTTTTGTTTGCGCTCATGCCCTGGATTTTGGGTCGCAAACATTAGTGGAAAGTCTGGAATGAAAAGTCTGGAATTATCGGCCTAGCCAGTCGGATAAAACTGGAAATTGAAACAGGTTGACCACCGACTGCCACGCCGGGCCTGCGCCCTGGAGCCAAAGGGCGATCGCAAATCCCAGCAGCGGCAGCAGCGCATAATAAGCCAGTCCGCGCCAAAACCAGCGGTCGAGCGATCGCCCTTGAACGCGCAGCAGCAGCGCCACCCCCACCAGCGCCGCCGCCGCCGCCAAATGAACGATCAGCACCAACTCTAGGCTGAGAAACCAGGCAAAAAAGCCCGCCCAGCCCGGTGCAAACAGATTGAAAAAAACGTAGAGCGCTCCCAGCAGCAGCGCCAGTGGGCCAAGCCAGGTAAGATAAAAAAAGTAACTTTGGCGATGATTAGGGCGATCGCCGCTAGCGCCTGACCTGCTTTCCCGCCGCATCTTGTCCTACTTCGTGCTAAATGATTACCTCTCTAGCAGACGAAATTCAATCTGCAAAAGTTTCTCCTATTGCGTCAGGAAACTTGCGATGCGGTCTACGGCGGTTTCCAAAATAGCGGGGTCGTGAACCAAGGCAAAGCGGACATAGCCCTCGCCGGATTTGCCAAAGCCTGCGCCAGGGGAAACGGCAACGCCCGTGGCTTCGACCAACTGAGTGCAAAAATCGACAGAGCGATCGCCCCAGGGTTCCGGCAGCTTTGCCCAAACGTACATGGCGGTGTGGGGAATGGGCACAGCCCAGCCGATGCGGTGGAGGGCGCTGAGGAACACATCGCGCCGCTGCCGGAAGGTGTCTACCACAGTTTGCACGGTGTCTTGGGGGCCCGTCAGCGCGGCGATCGCCCCATTCAAGATGCCGCGATATTGGTTGAAATCCACCGCTGCTTTTACCTGCCGCAGCGCCAGAATCAGCTCCGCGTTGCCAATCGCATAGCCCACGCGAAAGCCGCCCATGTTGTAGGACTTGGACATCGTGAAAAACTCGATAGAGCAGCGCTTTTGCGGATCGGCTTGCAGCACCGAGGGCGGCGGCGTGGCGCTAAAGTGCAAATCTGCGTAGGGAAAATCGTGAACCAGCACTAGGTCATGCCGCTGGCAAAACTCGACCGCCTGCTGGAAAAACGAGAGCGGGGCGATCGCCGCTGTGGGATTATGCGGATAGCTCAGCACCATCATCCGCGCCTGCGCCAGCACGGGCGGAGGCACATCGTCAAACACAGGCAGGAATCCATTTTCCGCCCGCAGCGGCATGGGATAAATCTGCCCGCCCGCCAAATACACGCCGCCCGCATGGGATGGATAGCCCGGATCGAGCAGTAGGGCAAAATCGCCCGGATTTAGCACTGCCAGCGGCAAATGCGCCGTGCCTTCCTGAGAACCGACCAGCGGCAGCACCTCCGTTTCGGGGTCTACTGCAACGCCAAATTTCTGCATATACCACTGCGCCGCTGCTTCTCGAAAGGCCCGCGTGCCGTGAAACAGCAGGTAGCCGTGGGTGCTGGGGTCGGGCAGCGATTGGGCGATCGCCTCTAGCACATGGGGCGGCGTGGGCAAATCCGACGATCCCAGCGACAGGTCTATTACATCGCGGCCCAGCGCCCGGGCCCGCGCCTTGGCCCGATCCATATCGGCAAAGACATTGGTACGCAGCGGTTGGAGGCGATTGGCGAGTTGCATTTTAGGCTTGAGAGACGAGGGGGCTTGGGGTATTGGGATAACAGTGATGAGATTTGGATGAGATTTGACATCGCGCCGCACTCCCTCCAAAAAAATCGGGTGAGGACGGCAACCCCATCCCCACCCTAACGCACCGAGCGCACCTTAAACGCAACCTCCAGCGCAACCTCAAGCGCTAGTTTTCACACAAGTTTCCAAGTGTCGATTTTCAGGAAAACCTCCAGGCTTCTAAGCTTGACGCAGAACCGTAGCCTGCGGTTCCCGCTGTGGACAGACTTCTCCGTTGCTAGGTGGGGGCGATCGCCCACAGCCAGACATCCGAGCCAAGCGTCCTAAATCATCCTCCTCAAATCATCCTCCTCAACCGGGTGACGTTGAGACGACTGCCCAGTTTTGCAGCCAGTTTTGCAAGCTAGTTCTGCACGCTAGTTCTGCACAATTGTCAGGCTGAAGGGATGGCGGCTGCCTCGCTCTAGATCGCCGACGAATACCGAGTAATTGCCACGCTCCCAGGCCCCCGACGCTTCGATCACGCCATTAGACAAGTTGGTGGCGCGGGCACAGCCCTTGACGCTGCCATCGGCTCCCAAAATCAGCAGCGTGGGGCGGCCACCACCCTCGACGCGAAACCGCAGCGAGGTAAAGGCCTCGGTAACGCGCACGGTCTGCACGGGGCGATCGCTCACAAAGCCGCAACTGCTAGCCTGCGACCCGCCAGAAGTGCCGCTAATCACCTGCTCTCCTTGCAGCGGTGTGGTGACCTGGGCCATCGCCGCTAGCGACATAGCCAGCACGCCCAGCGCGGCCGTGGGCACAATCTGCCAGTTGATATGAAATCTGCTCTTTTGAAAGGCTGCTTT
Source organism: Thermoleptolyngbya sichuanensis A183 (assembly GCF_013177315.1). Classification (NCBI taxonomy): domain Bacteria; kingdom Bacillati; phylum Cyanobacteriota; class Cyanophyceae; order Oculatellales; family Oculatellaceae; genus Thermoleptolyngbya; species Thermoleptolyngbya sichuanensis. The sequence continues at coordinate 2,105,021 of NZ_CP053661.1, forward strand.
ACGTGTCATGTTCCTATCTACTCCCCATACGCTCCGCGAGAGGGGCGATCGCCACTGAATTAATTTCGGGATTGATTTCGGGGCCACCCTGCTTCCCAGCTTTCTTCCAAACCCGTCCGAAATCCGTCATCCTCTGCCCAAAGCCCAACGGGTGAATCATGGGTAAATCATGATCGATCCGTCGCTTCGGCAATTCCAGTAACCAGCGCGAGCCCACCTGCTCGATGATTTGATCGTGTCATTTATTTTTGAGGACTAGCCAAATCCTATGACAGTTCCTCAAGTGCCCGGTGGGATAGGCCACTTCTTCAACTGACCTATGCAAATGACCGATTCGGCAATCGGGAATATGAAGCTGAATGGCTCAACTTGCTTAAAACAGGAAATAGCGCTGGGCCATCGGCAGCACGGTGGCAGGTTCGCAGGTCAGCAGTTCCCCATCGGCGCGGACTTCGTAGGTTTCGGGATCGACCTCAATGCGCGGCGTGTAGTCATTCAGCTTCAGATCTTTTTTGGTCACCTGGCGAATGTTGGACACGGGCAACACTTCGCGCTGGAGCTTCAGCATTTCGGGGATGCCGTTTTGCACACCAGCCTTAGACAGAAAGGTAAAGGACGTGTTAGCGATCGCCCCTCCATAGCTGGCAAACATCGGCCGCATGTGAACAGGCTGCGGCGTGGGGATGCTGGCGTTGGCATCGCCCATCTGCGCCCAGGCAATCAGTCCGCCCTTGATGACTAGCTCTGGCTTCACGCCAAAGAAAGCGGGTCGCCACAGACAGAGGTCGGCAATTTTGCCCACTTCCACCGAGCCAACGTAATCAGAAATGCCGTGAACGATAGCCGGATTGATCGTGTACTTGGCCACGTAGCGCTTGGCGCGGAAGTTGTCGTTGCGCTCGGAATCCTGCAACAGTGGACCCCGCTGCACCTTCATTTTGTGCCCCGTTTGCCAGGTGCGAGTGATCACTTCGCCGATGCGGCCCATGGCCTGCGAGTCGGACGAGATAATGCTGAAGGCTCCCAGGTCGTGCAAAATATCCTCAGCGGCAATGGTTTCCCGACGGATGCGCGACTCGGCGAAGGCCACGTCTTCGGGGATGCCGCGATCGAGGTGGTGGCACACCATTAGCATATCCAGGTGTTCCTCCAGCGTGTTCACCGTGTAGGGGCGGGTGGGGTTGGTGGAGGAGGGCAGCACGTTCAGTTCGCCGCAGACTTTGATAATATCTGGCGCGTGGCCGCCGCCCGCGCCTTCGGTGTGGTAGGTGTGGATGCAGCGCCCCTTAAAGGCGGCGAGGGTGTCTTCCACAAAGCCCGCTTCGTTTAGCGTGTCGGTATGGATGGCAACCTGCACATCGTATTCTTCAGCCACGCTAAGGCAGGTGTCGATCGCCGCTGGGGCTGTGCCCCAGTCTTCGTGCAGCTTTAGCCCAATGGCTCCGGCTTCCACCTGTTCCCGCAGTCCTTCTGGCTTGGCGCTGTTGCCTTTGCCCAAGAAGCCCAGGTTCATCGGAAAGGCTTCTGCTGCTTCTAGCATTCGGTGAATATTCCATGCGCCGGGAGTGCAAGTCGTGGCGTTGGTGCCGGAGGCCGGGCCGGTGCCGCCGCCGATCATGGTGGTAATGCCAGAGGCGATCGCCACTTCGATCTGCTGCGGACAGATGAAGTGAATGTGCGAGTCGATGCCGCCCGCTGTGAGGATCATGCCTTCTCCGGCGATCGCCTCCGTTGAGGGCCCAATCACAATCGTCACGTTGTCCTGAATGTAAGGATTGCCCGCCTTGCCAATGCCAACGATGCGCCCGTCCTTGATGCCCACATCGGCTTTGACAATGCCCCACCAGTCCAAAATCAGCGCATTGGTAATTACCGCATCCACTGCACCATCTTCGCGGGAAATGGGCGATTGCCCCATGCCGTCGCGGATCACCTTGCCGCCGCCAAATTTCACCTCGTCGCCGTAGGTGGTAAAGTCTTGCTCGACTTCGATAATCAGTTCGGTATCGGCCAGACGGACGCGATCGCCCACGGTTGGGCCAAAGGTTTCCGCATAGGCGCGGCGATCCATGCGATAGCTCATAGCTGGAGTTTGGGGGTCAGGAGTCAAGGGATAGCGTTGCTGCTTGAAGATGAAAGGCAGCAAAATCAACCCTCTTCTTTTAACTCGCAGAATGTAGCACGGGGCGTAGCCAAACAGACCAATTGGCGGCAAAAGTTAAGCTTTTTAACGGCGATCGCCCCAGGAACTCGTACTTCTGTACTATTCATGCCTCTGTACTGTTAAGTTACCCTCTGACTGTACTAACAATCCCTCCACCTCCCCAGCGTCCCCTTAGAGCTAATTTATGAAGCAAATCTTAAGAAGCCTGAAACTCTTGGCATGTGTGGCTTTGAGGTCATGTTTGCCCAGGAAAAGCGGTTTCTCGGAAATCCTTGATTAACAAGGCTTTCAGGCTCCTTTACAAATTAGCTCTTAGCGCTCCCTATCATGGACACTCCCAGCATCCTCTCTCACGTTTCCCTGGGCACGAACCAGTTCGAGCAGGCTGTCGCTTTCTATGACCAGGTGCTACCAACGCTGGGCTGCCGCAAGATTGAGGAATTTCCCGGCGCTGCGGCCTACGGCAAGCTGTTTCCCGAATTTTGGATTCAGACCCCGTTCAATGAGCAGCCTGCTTCCACAGGCAACGGGGTGCATGTCGCCTTCATCGCGGCAAGCAAGGAGGCAGTTCATGCTTTCTATGAGGCAGCGATCGCCGCAGGCGGCACGTCAGACGGAGAACCTGGCCCCCGCCCACACTACAGCCCCGCCTACTACGGCTGCTTTGTCCGCGATTTGGACGGGCACAAGGTGGCTTTGTGAATTTGTTCCGCTCAAAGGGATTCAGGGAGAAGCAACTCAAACCCGCAATCGAGATTCTCCATAAAGATTTTGCCATGCATTCGCTAGGTTTTTATGCTAGTTTCCCAGCGAAATTACGAATGCCTTGCCGCCTTGCAGAAAATTTATCACCTCAATTAATAAAACTAATAGAAACCGCTGCCGTGATAACCCACATAATTCTCGAATCACCATCGCCCCCTCGATCCCTAATCTTGAGCCACCCGTAAAAACACGTATTTTTATTCCTCCAAATAGCTGTGACAAAGCTGTCTACACGTGAATCCACTTATGCAAGAAATCTCGACGGATAGGGTACTTTAGATTGAGGGACTGATGTATATTATAATACAAAAGCTGAACTGCTGAACTACTGATCGGTGCCGCATTTATCTCGCGGGCATTCGAAGGGCAGGCAATTGCCCTTAGTTAGCTTTCTACCTAAGCTTGACATACCCATCTCTAGCTGCACATCCGCTCTTTGAGGTGCCTTCTGCCTTAGCAGAATCCAGCGAGTGGAGACAATCAGCACGTAGATAGATAGCGTTATTAGCGGGTGCATCTAGGCACGACTTGTGTTCCAGCACTGTTCGAGCCTTCCTACAAAAGACCGCAAGCAAGCGCTTCTGGGTATCTGCTGCTTGCAGCTTGCCATCTCCTGAAGCTTCACTTGAGCCGACTTGCTAGAGCCGTCTCACTGCGATTGCTTCAGAAAAAGAAACCTAGACAAAAGCTTAATTGAGGCTTAAGCAAGGACAAAAGTAGCTAGATTTTTCAAGGTCATATGGATACAGTAGGAATCTCTCTTCTCCTTGTGGACTCAGCGGTCGAAAACGTCCAGCAACTTCTTCAAAACACCAGCAAGCACATTAAAGTTGCAGTCATTGACCGTACTCAAAATGGGGTCGAAACACTCATTCAGTGGCTACAGCAGTTCCCCCATCTCCAGCAGGTTCATATCCTGGCCCACGGCGCACCTGGCCGCATCTTTTTGGGAAATACCCAACTGAGCCAGGATACCCTCCAGGCTTACCAGGAAGCCCTGCGCCGTATCCGTCAGCGCCGGAAAATCTCCCAAGCTCCCCTAGACCTGTTGCTCTACAGTTGCAACGTGGCTGCGGGTGAAGTTGGCACCGCCTTTGTCGAAAGCCTCCATCGCCTCACGGGGGCCAACATCGCAGCATCCTCAGGTCCCGTGGGCAATGCGGCCCTCGGTGGCACTTGGCATCTCGATACCCAAACGAGCGCTTTCCCGATCGCCCTGCCCTTTGCGACGGCAGCCGCCCATCGCTATCCGGGTCTTCTGGCTCCCGTGAGCATCAGCGGCATCATCGCCAACTATGTAGACCTCCCGGACAACACCAGCACCTACACTGCCAACGAAGTCGGCAACCCTGATGGCGACAGCACTGCCAACGAACCCTACACCTACAACTTTCCAGTCGGCACCAACAACAATCTCGTCATTTCTGGCTTCACCGCTGCATCATCCACCTACAACCTTGTCCAGCTTATCGATCAGCTCAAGCTCCGGCGTATCCCCAATCCAGGTGTCTCCAACGCTGAGGGTCGTCAGGTCTTTTGGTACGAAATACAGAACCTTAATTCATCTAGCAACGTCCTCAACCTGAGACCGTCTCGAATCAACACGATGGAGGAGGCGCTCTTGGGCAATGTGATCAATCGAGGGGTTGATAACGTTTTTGCCAATCAGGGCGACAACAACATCAACAACATCGAACGGATCGACTTCATCGCCAGCGGTGGCCTCACGGCTCCCACCGCCGCCAACCTCAACGACATCGGCTTCCTTCTGCTAGAGCGGGGCGGCAACGACCCACTGACGATTGCTGCAATTACAGCCGTAGATGCTAGCGGCAATCCAACTGCCTACGGGCCCCTACAGGTTGTGCCCACATCGGCCTGGGGGGCTTCAAGCTTCAACCTGTCCACTGCCGTGCTGAATGACATGGGGGCAGGGGGCGATCCTCGTTTCAGTTCTAATATCGCGGCTCAAAATATCGGCGGGGTCTTCCTGAGCTATTCGGCCCTGGGTATTGGCGCAGGACAAACCTTCTTTGGCTACTCCGTCTTTCCTAATGATGTGGGTACGGACTTAGTGAACTTGACGGATGCAGCCCTGAACAGTTCTAGTGCCTCAGGACAAGGGGGCCTGGATTTGGTGGCAGGCGGCGGCATCTTTGTGAGGAGTGGTAGCAATTTGGCTCCTACTCTCAACCTCGACCCCTTCAATATCACAGGTGGCCCGAATGATTTCAACTTTCAGGCGACCTTCACAGGCAGTGCGGTTGCCATCACAGCACCGAATGCCTCCGGCTTCGACCCCAACAACAGCGGCGCAGATATCGAAACGCTCACCATCTCCGTCAACGCTCCCAATGGCAACAGCGAAGCCCTCATTATCGGCGGCACACCTTTCATCCTAGGGACTGCTAACAGTGGAACCGTGACGATCGGCTCCACGACCTTTGCAGTCAGCGTTGCTGTGTCTGGGACAACCGCCACCCTCACAATTACTCGGAACGGCGGCGGCGATCTTTCCAACGCAGCCGTAAGCGCCCTGCTGCAATCCCTTCAATACAACAACACAGCTTCGTCCCCCAACACAACGCCTCGTGTTTTCTCCTTTGTTGCCAATGACGGCGCGCAAAACAGCAACACGGTTACTTCTACCATCGGCATCAGCGTTTCCTCGGTTAACAATCCTCCTGTAGACGACGATGAGAACCTTAGCGTCGCAGAAGACAACCCGTTAACTGGGAACCTGCTGAGCAACGCGACGGATGTGGATGGCGACACCCTCAGCATCACCCAGTTCACCATCGGCAGTACCACCTACACCGCCGGGGACACCGCCAACATTCCTGGCGTAGGGACGCTGACCATCAACGCCAATGGCACATTCACCTTTACCCCAGCGCCAAACTACAACGGCCCCGTGCCGCCTGTGAGCTATGTGGTTGGCGATGGCAACGGCGGGACAGACACTTCAACGCTGAGCATTACCGTTACTCCAGTCAACGATCCACCGATTGACGGCGACGAAACTCTTAGCGTCGCAGAAGACAACCCGTTAACTGGGAACCTGCTGAGCAACGCGACGGATGTGGATGGCGACACCCTCAGCATCACCCAGTTCACCATCGGCAGTACCACCTACACCGCCGGGGACACCGCCAACATTCCTGGCGTAGGGACGCTGACCATCAACGCCAATGGCACGTTCACCTTTACCCCAGCGCCAAACTACAACGGCCCCGTGCCGCCTGTGAGCTATGTGGTTAGCGATGGCAACGGCGGGACAGACACTTCAACGCTGAGCATTACCGTTACTCCAGTCAACGATCCACCCGTCGATGGCAATGAGAACCTCAGCGTTGCAGAAGACACTCCGCTGAGTGGCAATTTGCTGTCGAATGCGACGGATGTGGACGGCGACACCCTCAGCATCACCCAGTTCACCATCGGCAGTACCACCTACACCGCCGGGGACACCGCCAACATTCCCGGCGTAGGGACGCTGACCATTAACGCCAATGGCACGTTCACCTTCACCCCAGCGCCAAACTACAACGGCCCCGTGCCGCCTGTGAGCTATGTGGTTAGCGATGGCAACGGCGGGACAGACACTTCAACGCTGAGCATCACGGTTACTCCAGTCAACGATCCACCCATCGATGATGACGAGACTCTCAGCGTCGCCAAAAATACCCCGCTAAGTGGCAATTTGCTAGACAACGCAACAGATGCAGATGGTGATGCACTTAGCGTTATCGAGTTCACAATTGACGGTGATACTTATTACAGTGCAGGCGATACTGCCACAATTCCAGGCATTGGCACACTGACCATTAACACAGACGGTACGTTCACGTTTATTCCGGTTACGGGCTATGTTGGGCCGGTGCCGCCTGTGATTTACACCGTCATGGATAGTAGCGAGACGACGGATGTATCTACGCTCAGCATCACAGTTATTCCTGCCAATAGCGCCCCTATTGACGGCAATGAGACCCTCAGTGTGGCAAGAGACAACCCGCTGAGCGGCAATCTACTGAGTAATGCGACAGATGCCGATGGCGACACGCTCAGCATCACCGAGTTCACTATTGGCACAACCAAGTTCACTGCTGGACAAACGGCCAACCTGCCGGGGATTGGCACGCTGACTATTAACGCGAACGGCACGTTTACGTTTACTCCAGCGACGGGATATACAGGGCCAGTGCCGCCTGTGACTTACACTGTCAGCGATGGCAACGGTGGCACTGACACCTCGACCCTGAGCATTACAGTCACAGGGACGGATGGAAATCCTGCGCTTACGATTGATTTGGATTCGGACGATAGTAGTGGTGTTTCTGGGCGGGATTATCAGACCCGCTTTGTGCAAGGATTTCCAGCGCCGGTTGCTGATATTGACCTGACGATTAATAGCGCTGGCAGCACGATTCTTCAGCAGGCTGTGATTACATTGGTCAATCGACCGAATGGTACCTTGGAGAGCCTTAGCATTCGGGGTGCCCTGCCGCCGGGGATTACCGCCTCTGCCTACAACCCTGCGACGGGTCAGCTAATTTTGAGCGGTGCGGCATCCCTAGCGGATTATAAGCGGGCGATCGCCACCATCACCTACAACAACTCCGCCCGCTCTGTAGATACCACCAATCGCACTATCACGGTGGTCGTCAGCAATGGCACGCTGACCAGCCCGCCTGCGACAACCACGATTGAAATTGCGTCCCAGAATATCATCAACGGCTCCTCAGGGTCAGACACCATCATCGGAACCGACGGGGATGATGTGTTAAACGGATTTAGCGACCGAGATATTATCAATGGTCGGGGCGGAAACGACATCATCAACGGTGGCAGCGATCCTGATGTTTTGCGAGGGGATGAAGGTGACGATATCCTCAACGGCGGCACTGGAAACGATGACCTAGATGGCGGGGATGGGAATGACATCATTAACGGCGGCGGCGGCAACGACCTGATCCACGGTCGAGCAGGCGATGACCTCCTCAATGGGGGGCGTGGTCGAGATCGGATTTTTGGCGGCACGGGTCGGGATACGCTAAACGGCGGCGGTGGCAACGATTTGCTAGTAGGTGACGAAGGCGACGACGTGATTAACGGAGGCCGCGGCAACGACCGGATCATCGGCGGTGCAGGACGCGATCGCCTCACTGGTGGACAAGGCAATGACCTCTTTATCTATCGCTCGAAGTCTGAATTTGGCGATGTCATCACGGACTTTGAGATTGTGCGCGATCGCATCGACCTGCGAGCCATCTTCCGAGGTCATGGCTCCATGAGTAACATCCGTCTCCGTCAGGTGGGTGCAGATACTCAAGTGGATGTCAAAATTGGGGGTCAGTTTGCGACCTTGGGCGTGCTAGAAGCCGTAAATGCAAACACCCTGCAAGCTCGTCACTTTATTTTCTAGAAGGTATCTGGCATCTTTCTGGATTAGGACTTACGCAGTTGGATGATTTCTCGCGGGCTGCGCCCGCGAGAAATCATCCAAAACCCAGAACCCTTAATTGCAAGTGCGTAAGTCCTATGGATATTTCCAGATACCCTCTAGTTGCATTTCCTGCGGTCTTATCTTATTTGCCTCGTGTTTTGTCGAGTTTACCCCTAACCAAGATGAAGTGTTTTCCCCTAAAGCTTGTTTCCTGTGGACTCCTGCTAGAGATATTACTGAGTGGTTTTCTCAATCCAAGCCCCATCAAAGCCCAGGAAGCCCCCCTGCCCGATACTCCCACGAGTGATTCTGCAATTGACCTGGCCATTCCAGTGCGGGCCAGCGCAGGCTACAACACGGGTGGATCGGGTTATGAAGAGGCAGTAAACCTGGAAGGATTTATCCCGCTGCATCAATCTCCGGGGGAGCGGATTACCTTCCTAGAGCCAAGGCTTTATCTGGGTGAAGAGAGCAACGTCGGCGGCAGTCTTCTTCTGGGTCACCGATTCTACGATGCGGATGACAACCGGATCTGGGGGGGCTATCTGGCTTACGATAATCGCCAGACCCGGCGTAATACGTTTCATCAGTTGGGGCTGGGGTTAGAAAGCTTAGGCGCGATTTGGGATTTTCATTTCAATGCTTACCTGCCGATTGGCGATCGCCGTCAGGTCGATCGCGAACAGGAAATCAGCAGCATTCTGAACACCAGCACCCGCTTTCAGGGCAACTTTCTGCTCCTGGAAAGTCTGATCGAGGAGCAGCGATTGCGAACCTACGAAGCGGCCGCTGGCGGGTTTGACCTGGAAGCAGGCGCTCGTCTTGCCCACTGGCAGGGAGGAGACTTGCGGGGCTATGGCGGCATCTATTTCTATGACCCCGCAGGCGGCGACAGTACCTTGGGTTGGCGGCTGCGCCTGGATGCCGATGTTAATCCTAGTCTGAACTTTGTCCTCGCCCTCCAAGATGACGATCTGTTTGGCACTAACTTACTCTTCTCTGCAACGCTTACCTTTCCTCGCATTCGCCCTCGCGGCCCAATTGGCAATCCGATGCTGGTTCAGGCTAGACTCGGCGAGCCAATTCTGCGGGCGCGAGGCATTGCCCTTGATCGTCAACAAGAAGTCGAGCGCTCGACCCAGCAGGTGACGATGCCCTTGATGAACCCAGAAGAAGAGCAGCCGTATCGGTTTCATCATGTGATTTTGGGCCGGAGACCGGGTGGCGACGGGACGTTTGAGCGACCCTTTGGGACGGTTCAAGCGGCTCTCAATGCCACTCGCTCTGACGGCAACGACGTGGTGTACGTTGATGCAGGGCGCAGGGTGAACATTCCTGCCTTCACCATTCCCGATCGGGTGCAGGTGCTATCTCAGGGCCCCGTGCAGCTACTCGGTGGCTTGCCCTTTCCTGGCTTTCCCAGAACAGACGTGCGGCTGCCCTTTTCCCCAGTCCTGAATTACCAGGATGGTGTTTTGGTGCGGCTGCCTCTGTCGGGCGATGGCAATTTTCCGGTTATCCGGGGCGGCGGCCCAGATCTGGTGAGATTGGGGAACCGCACCGTCTTAGCTGGATTCCGCCTAGAGGATGCGGCGGGCAGTGCCATCATGGGCAATGGCGTTCGAGACGTGGAACTGCGCGATAACTCGATTCGGAATGCGGGCGATCGCGGCATTTTCTTGGACAACGTGACGGGCAGCGTCGTTATCTTTGACCATCAGCTTCGCAACATTGCGGGCGGGGCCGGTTCTGGGCAGGGGATGCTGATTCGCAACACTACTGACGGTACGACCCAAGTGACCATTGCCCGCTATCGATCCAGCGGTCAGCGGGTGGGGATTGAGATGGTGGTGGAGGGCGATCGCCCCGCCAGCCTCACACCCGAACAAACCATCACCCTGCGAAACGTGGTGATTACAGACAGCCGCGACCAGGGACTTTTGGTACAAGCCAACGACGTAGGCAACCAGCAAATCGACCTCCGCCGGGGCCGCATTCTCAACAGCGGTGGCCAGGGGGTTCTGATTCAGGCGGATAACACAGGCTCTCAGGAGGTCACCCTGGAAAACGTCCTCATTCAAGGCAGCAGCGGCGCAGGGGTGCAGGTTGTTGGCAGCGTGCTGGATAGCCTGACCACCTCTGCCCAAGAAGTCTACCTCCGCCGCAACCGAATTGAAAACAACGGCGGCGCAGGCATTGATATCACGGCCAATGGACTGTCGGCTCAGGAGTTTGGCATTGGGAACAACATCATCCGCAACAACGGCGGGCCGGGTATCCAGGCCGTTGCAAACAATCGCTCATTTCAGGAATTTGTAACCGATCGGGCTAACAACTCTCGCGGCATCAGCGACAATGAAATTGTTGGCAATCAGCAAGCAGGCATCAGACTCACGATTAACAATAGTGCGACCGCGATTGCCGATATTCAGGACAACCGGATTGCCGACAATCTGACGGCAGGCAACCCAGATTTGACCGTTACATCGACCAGCAATGCCGCTGATGTGTGTGCAGTGGTGAACAACAACAGCAGCGCAGCCGGAATTCGCCTGAGCAACCCGGCTGGGGGGCTATTTGAGGTGGGCGATTTGCCAACGGTTGCCACACGCAACACGGGGACGGTGGAAGTGCTGCCGGGGCCGCCCGTGTTTACGAACAAGCCGGGGGCGCAGTCTTGCTTCCGATAGTTGAGCCGTCTGTTTGCAATCCTTGCATTGATTGGCGATTTTGGATTTTGGATTTGCGATTTTGGATAGCGAGTCAAGCGTCTGGGGGGCTTCCAGGAGTTTCAGGCGTAGCGCCACTTAGTAGCACTTTAGTAGCACTTTAGTAGCACTACTGGGCACCACTTAGCGGAACTCATATTAGCCCTCCGAGCGGTTGAGCTGCACGGTAAACACAGTCCCTTCCCCCAAGGTGCTTTCCACGCTGATCTGACCGCCGTGGAGGTCGATGCAGCGTTTGGCGATCGCCAGCCCCAGCCCCGTGCCGGGAATTTCGCCGACGTTGCTGGCCCGATGAAACGGCTCAAACAACTGCAACAGAGACTCTGGCGGAATGCCAATGCCCTCATCTTTGACCTGAAGCCCAATCGTATCCGGTTGGCAAGATACCGTCAGAGATACGCAGCCCCCTTCTGGAGAATATTTCACTGCATTCGACAGCAGATTGTTCACCACATGCCACAGCAGCTTGTGATCAAGCCGGGTGATGCAAGGCGCTCCATCCGAAAAGAAAGCCAATTCGCACTGATGATCTGAGGTATAACGCCAGACCTCGACCTGCTCTTCGCAAAAGCTGGCGACATCGATGGGCGCAGGGAAGAATTCCAGATGGTCAGAATGCATTCGCTCTAGCAGGAGAATATCTTCTAGCAAGAGGCTGAGACTTTCGGCTGCGGTTTGAATCTGCTGAAGATGCTGCTGCTGTTTATCCGGAGGGAGCAGATTGCCATAACGTTGCAACGAGTCAGCACAGGCGCGGATTGCCATCAGCGGCGTGCGAATTTCGTGAGAAACCACTGCCAGATGTTCGGCGCGGCGCTGCATTTCGGCTTCGGTCAATTGCTGAGCCGCTTCGGCAGCAGTTTCGGCGCGATGGCGGGCCAGGGCAATTTCAATCGTGGTTGCCAGAATGCGATCGTTAAAGGGTTTGAGGACATATCCATAGGGGTGCGAGGCTGCAACCCGCTCTAGCGTGGCCTGATCAGCATTGGCCGTGAGATACACCACGGGAATGTGGAGCTGGGTTTGAATTTGTGCGGAAGCATCGATACCGTCTATCTCTCCAGGCAGCCGAATGTCCATTAGCACTAGATCTGGCCGCAGTTGCTCAGCTTGGCGCACTGCGTCGATGCCCGTGTCGGCAATTGCTACAATCTCGTAGCCAAGCCGCTCTAGCGATTCCCGCAGGTCATACGCGATGAGGTGTTCATCTTCAACAATGAGCAGACGAGTGGGTGGCATAGGACGGCAAGCGGTTAAGCAGACGGGTTTGCGATTGGGAAGCGAATGATAAACATTGTCCCCGATTCGCGCTGAAGCTCCAGGTCGCCCTGCAACTGAGCAACTAGGCTGCGGACGATGACCAGTCCCAGGGAGTTGGTGTGCTGCCAGTCCAGATCGGGCGGCATTCCAACGCCATTGTCGCTCACCGTTAGCGTTCCCAGATGGGATGTCGTGCTGTCGTCGGCGGGTGGCTGAATTTCTACGCAAATAGTAATATTACCGGACTGGCCCTCTGGAAAGGCATATTTTAGGGCGTTGGAGACTAGCTCGTTGATGATCAGTCCGCAGGGAATAGCCGTGTTGAGGTTGAAGCTGAGTCCGTGGGTGGCGATCGCCGGAACAATGTGCTGCTGGCTCACCCCATAGGTCTGAAACAGATTGGCCACCAGCGGACGAATGTAGTTATCCAGGTCGATTTTCGAGAAATTGGCTGATTGATAAAGCTGTTCGTGGATAATCGCCATCGACTGCACCCGATTTTGGGATTCCAGCAGCAGCGTGGCCGTGGTGCGATCGTCTAGGCGGCGGGCCTGCATTCGCAGCAGGCTGGAAATCACCTGCAAGTTATTCTTGACGCGATGGTGGATTTCTTTGAGCAGCACCTCTTTTTCCTGGAGGGAGGTGCGAATTTGGGCATCGGCCTGTTTGCGATCGCCAATTTCCTGCACCATCGCCACGCCATAGCCCAGTCGGCTCAAATCATTGCGAACAAAGCAAGCCGTCAACTCCACCCAGAGGATCTGCCCGTCTTTGTGAATCAGGCGCTTTTCAATGCGGAAATGGGGAACTTCTTGCGGACTACCGAGGCGACTGGTTTCGCGCATGGCTTGCTCCAGCAGCGGTGCAGACAAATTCCAGTCGGCCGGATAGGTAATATCTGCGGGGGTGAAGCGGGTCATTTCCTCCGGGGTATAGCCCAACATCTGACAAAAGCGCTGGTTTGCCCGCAGGATGTGCCCCGTCTCTGGCGACAGCAGCAGAATGCCAATCGGGGCGTTTTCAAACAACTGTCGAAACATTTCTTCGCTCTGGCGCAGCGCCGCTTCGGTTTGCTTGAGGTGGGTTACGTCCATCGTCACGCCGATCAGCTTGACCGCAACGCCCGCGTCATCAAATAGATACGTGCCCCGTTCGTAGAGCCAGTGCGTAGAGCCGTCTAGCCAGACGACCCGATACTCTAAGTCGTAAGGCATGTGGGTTTGCAAACAGTCGTACTCAATTTTGTCTAGCCGCTCTCGGTCGTCGGGATGCACCCGGTCATAAAACGACTGGTGAACCGGGCGGGGACTGATTTCGTTTCCGTGGGAATCCAGCACGCGCCCGTCGGCATCAGTGCAATAGCCCAGAATGGCGTAGTTTTCTGGCGACCAGGTTTGCGCTCCGGTAGCCATGTCGCGCTCCCAGATACCCATCTGGGCAGTAGACAGCGAAATTTGCAACTGGGCAGTGCGCTCTCGCACCCGCTGTTCGAGATCCTGGTTGAGGCGCTGGAGATCGGCTTCGACTCGCCGCCGCTCGGCTAGTTCCGCTTGGGCCGTTTGATAGAGATGGGACTGCTGAATGGCGATCGCCATTTGATCAGCAACCAGGCGTACTAGCGCCAGCTCGTCCTCTCGCCAGGTTTTTGAGTGGCTATTGCACTCCAGCCCCAACGCTCCCCACACCAAGCCCTCCACCCGCAGCGGCATCAGCAGCCAGTGGCCCAATACGGGGTCGCCCTCAACTGGATATGCCGGATCAACACCCGACAGGTCGCCTGTGCGCTCGATCTGCACAATTTCCAAGCGCTTGAGCCGAGCCGCAATCGGGTTATTGTCATCGGGAATCTCTAGACCCGATGGACGAAAGTTGGCGCTGTGGGCATAGCTGGCCACATCCACCCATACTCCCCGCTGCGAGTCGTAGCGCGACACCCAAACGCCGTTCACCGCCAGCAAGAAAGCGACCTCGCGGGTGGCAGTGGCGAAGACATCTTGCAGGTCAAGCGAGTTGCGAATCGCCTGCATGACCCGGTTGAGCGCTCGTTCGCGGGCAAACTGCTGATGCAGCGAGGCCTGGGCCTGCAAACGATCGGCTTCAATTCGCTTGCGATCGCTGATATCTCGCAGGATGGCGGTGAACACGACCTCTCCGCCGAGTACCAACCTGGACACCGAGGCTTCAGCCGGAAACTCGCTACCGTCTTTGCGGCGGGCCCGCACCTCGCCTAAAAGCCGATTGCCCCGTTGAGACGGCTGTTCTGACTGATGGGGCGATCGCTGATGGGGCGATCGCAACAGCGTTGACTCATGGATTGCTTCGCGGTCTGTTTCAAAGAAATCCTGGGGCAGCAGCACATCAATTGACTGCCCCATCACCTCAGCGCTGCTGTAGCCGAAAATGCGTTCGGCACTCTGGTTAAACAGAATGATTCGCTGAGACTGGTCAACCGAAATAATAGCGTCTGCCGCAATGTCGAGAATGCCCGCCAGCCGCGCCTCAGACAGCCGCAACGCGGCTTCGGTTTGTTTGCGACTGGTGATATCCATAATGATGCCAATCATGCCAGTGGGCGTGCCAGAGGCAGCATATAGCCCCCGCCCTAGCCCCAGCACCCAGCGGGTGGTGCCATCGGGCAAAATGATGCGATATTCGGCTCGATAGTCGGTTTGCTGGATCAGCGCCGCCTGCACGTTTTCTTCGACCCAAGACAAGTCATCTGGATGGACAGCCTGCTGCCAGTGTTCGTAGGTAGGTTCGACATCGGTGGGAGACAGTCCTAATAACCGAAAATGGTTCTCGTTCCAATCCAGTCGGCCAGTAGCCAAATCCCATTTCCAAGTGCCCACATGGTTAAGATTTAAGGTCAGCCGCAGCAGGGACTCTTGCTCTTGCAAGGCTAGTTCTGCCTGCTTGCGGTCGGTGATGTCTATGCTGAGGGTGTTAGCGATCCAGCTTGTCTGTCCGTCAGCAGACTTAGTGGGCTTTTCTACGCGAAAGCGCGTAGAAATCCACCGCAAGCCAGTGGTTTTGTGGGTAAAGCGATATTCCACCGCAAAGGTACGCTGGCTGGATGGGGTGTCTGCATGAACCGCGAGGATATTGGCAAAGATGGTTTGGGCGATCGCCCGATCGTCTGGATGAACCTGCTCATGCCATAGACCAGGCTGCGCGATAAACTCCTGTGCGGAGTAGCCAAAGATATGGGCATATCCAGCAGAGCAGTAAGTGTAGTACCAGCGCCCATCGGCAAAGTGTCGAATCTGGGCGATCGCCGCATCCACGCCATCCAGCAATCCCTGCAACTGCTCCCCAATTTGCTGCGCGGCCTGGGCCTGCTGAAGCGCGGCCTGCTGCTGCTGAAGTTGGGCTTCTAGCTCGGCAATGCGCGATCGCAGCGCGGCTTTGCCCTCTGGAACCCAGTCCAAATCACCCGCCTGCGCCGCAGACGAGACCAAAGGAAGCTGAGATTTAGGCGCTTGCGATTCGTCCATCGGATACTGTCATCGGATACTGTTCAGACAAACATGAAGCGGAATGGAGGGCGATCGCACACTAGCTTTATAAAAGCTCTAAAGAAACGGAAATAAACCCGTAAATTCTCATAACTTTAGACAACGGAACTGCCGCCAGTTTTTTACAGATTTCTTCACTACTTCTTCCTTAATCTCTTCTTCATGCGCTTTGGCAGACTTCCATCATAGTTTTCTATGATGAAGCCAGAGTTTCACACATACGCGACTTCTGTTCCAGAAATCAAGTCCTCATCCGTTCCTTTTACTAGGCATGTCTAAGAGCTAATTTGTAAAGGAGCCTGAAAGCCTTGTTAATCAAGGATTTCCGAGAAACCGCTTTTCCTGGGCAAACATGACCTCAAAGCCACACATGCCAGGAGTTTCAGGCTTCTTAAGATTTGCTTCATAAATTAGCTCTAATGGGCTGACGGTTGGATCTACATCAGATCTTTAGATTTAGGACTGACGCAGTTGGGCAATTTCTCGCGGGCTGTGCCCGCGAGAAATTGTCCAAAATCCAGAAAGCCTATCGCAAGTGCGTAAGTCCTGAGATTTTCAGATTTTCAGAAGATGCACGGTCAAGACGGATAAGGCGTAACGCACTGTTTACAGCACCGTTTACAATTTATGAGGGAATTTCTGATTTCCACACTGGTTTCAAGACTGATCGCTCTACGCTTGACTCTTGTGTCTAAGAGGGTGTTTGAAAAGGTATTGCCTGTAATGTTAAGCACTCAGAGATCCCCCCTAGACCCCCTTAAAAGGGGGGAAACCGCCTTAAAGTCCCCCTTTTCAAGGGGGATTTAGGGGGATCTTGCACGCTTTGCTACAAACAGTAGGACTTTTCAAACATCCTCTAAGCGCCTGATATCTAAGCGTTTCATAATTCTGAGCGCTGAATATCTGAGCGCCAAAGTTTAAGCGCCAATATCTAAACTCTCGACGTAAACCCTGATTCGCTAGCTCCTTATGCCGCTCAAACCTGGTGACCCCGCCCCCGACTTTAGCCTCCCCGACGGCAACGGTAATCCTGTAAACCTCAAGGATTTTCGCGGCAAGTGGGTCGTGCTGTATTTCTACCCGCGAGACAATACGCCGGGATGTACGACCGAAGCCTGCGGGTTTCGCGATGCCTATGCAGATTACGAAGCTAGCGATGTGGTGGTGCTGGGCGTTAGCACCGACGATGCCAAATCGCACACCAAGTTTACGACCAAGTACAATCTGCCTTTCCCGCTGTTGACGGATGCCGATGGCGCAGTCAGCACGGCCTACGAGAGCTATGGGCTGAAAAAGTTTATGGGTAAGGAATATATGGGCATCAGCCGCAATACCTTCCTGATTGACCCAGATGGAAAGATTGCCAAAGTCTATCTCAAGGTCAAGCCGGACAACCACGCAGCGCAAATCCTCGAAGATTTAGCAGCGCTTAGGGCATAGCTCCAGACCCGCCTGCGATTACCCCAGCCATTCCCCCGCTATGAACCAAGTCTGGCGATACCTGAAAACAGGACTCGGCGTGGTGTTTCGGCATCCGCTGACGGGCACTAGCATTATCCCCATTCTGCCCGACGGCAAAATTGTGCTGGTGAAGCGGCGCGACAATGGGCGCTGGAGCCTGCCTGGTGGCATGGTGGACTGGGGCGAGGATATACACAGTTCAGTGCAGCGAGAACTGGAGGAAGAGACGGGGCTGCGTTTGGTGACTGTGCGGCGGCTGGTGGGTGTGTATTCATCACCCAGCCGCGACCCCCGGTTTCACTCGATCTGCATTGCGATCGCCGTTGAGGTCGAAGGCGCGTTTATGGTGCAAGACCTGCTAGAGGTGGAAGAGGTGCGGGCGTTTGAGCCGACTGCCATTCCCCACGGGCATCTGTCTCACGACCACGATCGCCAGCTTCAGGATTATTTTGCAGGACTGACAACGCTAGCGTAATGTGTAGTCTGGGGTCGGTTCCCCATATCCCGACGACTTCAGACACTCCAGGATGACTCTACCCATTCGCAACGGACGCATTCGCCTGTCCCAAGGACAGATCTTTTGGCGTGAGGTGGGGCAGGGTGTGCCAATCGTGCTGCTCCACGACACTTGGAGCGACGGTGGCGAGTGGCTAGCGGTGGTGGATCTGCTAGCCGAGCAGTATCACTGTTTGATGCCGGATTTGCTGGGTTTTGGCGAGTCGGAGCGGCCGCGGCTGCATTATTCTGTGGCGCTGGAGGTGGACTGTCTGGCGGAGTGGCTGGAGGCGCTGCGGCTGCGGCGGGTCTCTCTGGTGGGCGTGGGCGTGGGGGCGTGGGTGGCGGCGAGTTTTGCGCTGAAGCATGAAGAAAAGGTGGATGGACTGGTGCTGCTGGCTCCGGAGGGTGTGAAGGTGGTGGGGGCAGCGCAGCGATGGCAGGGCGGGCGATCGCTCCTCTCCCGTGTCCCTCTGGCCCGCTGGCTGCTGAATCTGGTTGCACCTGTTGCGAAGCTATTGGGCTGGCGCAGCGTGTTGAAGCTGCAAGAACGGGTGCGCCTATGGCGGCGATCGCCCGCAGCCAGCCAAATCTTGTTCAACCGTCGCCCAGTGGAAATTCAGGCAGAATACATCGGCGGCGCGTCTATTGACCCGACCAGTGGCTCGACCAGCGGCCCGACCAGCGGCTCGACCGGAACCCACGGACAGCATCTCTCCTGGCTCAAAGCGCCGCTGCTGCTGCTGCAAGGCGACGCAGAAAGCTCCCTCATCGCCGCCCAAATTCGCGCCTACACCGATGCCCCCCGGGCCCAGGTGCAAACGCTGCCAGGCCAAGATTTATTGCAAACTGCGCCAGAAGTCGTCGCCCGCTCAATTCACGCTTTTATGCGGAATAATACCCCTAGCAATGGCTGATCCGCCTCGCTGTCAAGCGTTTGTCGCCCCTGCGATCCTGAAGTTAATCTGAAGCCTGAAGAACTGTAATCCAGCGCACTAATCCAGCCGTACTGAGCGATGTAGGTTGCAGCTAGCGGTCTCTAAGGGTAGGCGGTGCGTTTAGATTTAAGTATTGGATTTTAGGTATTAGATTTAAGGAATGGTTCAATTAACGGTTTGTTTCGCGTGTTTCAACCTCTTTACACGCAACCTCCTTACACACAATCTCCTCACGCAAAGGAACCCACACATCAAGAAAAGTGATGAAGTGATGAATTTCTTAGCCGCTTAAGGCACGTTTTCAGTGGTGGATTCAGTGTGCTGGCCTGGCAGATTTCACCGGAGCAGCCCTCATCCCCCGATTAGCATCATGGTTCGAGCATCTCTTTCACGACATCTCCGCAGGAATGACTGGACATATGCATGTAGAGGACGATCGCACTGGAATGGAAGTGGGCACGCTCAAGCGGGCCTTGGCAGATAACCTGTACTGCATCCAGGGGAAAGACGAATACTTTGCAACGGCCTACGACTACTACATGGCGCTGGCCTACACGGTGCGCGATCGCCTCACCCATCGCCGCATCAAGACCGCCCAGACCTATTTTGAGCGCGATGCCAAAATGGTCTACTACCTCTCCGCCGAGTTCCTCATTGGGCGACTGCTGATCAACAACCTGATCAACCTGGGTATGTATGACCAGATGCGTCAGGCCCTCAAAGAGTCTGGGCTAAATCTGGACGATTTGCTAGAGCGCGAAGAAGAACCGGGCCTGGGCAACGGCGGTCTGGGCCGCCTGGCCGCCTGTTTTCTAGACTCGATGGCGACGCTGGAAATTCCCGCAATGGGCTACGGCATCCGCTACGAGTTCGGCATCTTCCGCCAACTCATCGCCAACGGCTGGCAGCACGAATGCCCTGACAACTGGCTGCGCTTCGGCAACCCCTGGGAGATTGCCCGCCCCGATTACATCGTCGAGGTGAAATTCGGCGGACACACCGAAGCCTTTACTGACGACGAGGGCAACTATCGCGTTCACTGGATGGCGCGGAACACGGTCTACGGTACGCCCTACGACACGCCCGTTCCCGGCTACCGAAACAACACCGTGAACACGCTGCGACTATGGAGCGCCCGCGCTGGCGAAGATTTCAACTTCCAGGTGTTCGACGCAGGCGACTACACTCAAGCCGTCGCCGAGAAGACCTTCTCGGAAAACATTTCCAAGGTTCTCTATCCCAACGACAACACGCCTCAGGGCAAGGAACTGCGGCTCAAGCAGGAGTATTTCTTTGTTTCCTGCTCGCTGCAAGATATTATTCGACTGTATCTGCGGAAGCACGACAATTTCGACGCTTTCCCGGATAAGGTCGCCATTCAGCTCAACGATACCCACCCAGCAATTGGCGTGGCAGAACTGATGCGCCTGCTGATCGATGAACATGGGGTCGAGTGGAACTACGCCTGGGATATCACCCGTCGTACCTTTGCCTATACCAACCACACGCTCCTAGCAGAGGCGCTGGAGAAGTGGTCGGTGAACCTGTTCCGCAAACTGCTGCCGCGCCATCTGGAAATCATCTACGAAATTAACTACAAGTTTCTGGATGAGGTGCGATCGAAGTATCCCGATGAGCCGGAGCGCCTGGCCTGCATGTCGCTGATTCAGGAAGGGCATGAGCAGATGGTGCGGATGGCGCATCTGGCCTGCGTCGGCAGCCACACGGTCAACGGCGTAGCGGCGCTGCACACCGAACTGGTGAAGCAGGAACTCATGCACGACTTCTACGAAATGTTCCCGGAGAAGTTCCAGAACAAGACCAACGGCATTACGCCCCGACGCTGGCTGCTGATGAGCAATCCGGCGCTGTCAAGCCTAATTACTGAAAAGATCGGCGACAGTTGGATTACAAACCTGGACGACCTGCGTCGGCTAGAGGAATTTGTCCATCACGCCGATTTTCAGCAGCGCTGGCGCGACATCAAGCAGTTCAACAAGCAGCGGCTGGCGGATCACATCCTCCGCAACAACGGCATTGAAGTCAGCCCCCATTCGCTGTTTGATGTGCAAATCAAGCGAATTCACGAATACAAGCGGCAATTGCTGAACGTGCTGCATGTGATCACGCTCTATCACCGGATGAAGGCGAATCCCGGTATGGATATGCTGCCGCGCACGGTGATTTTTGGCGGCAAGGCGGCTCCGGGATACTTTATGGCCAAGATGGTGGTGAAGCTAATCAACTCCGTCGCTGACATGGTGAACCATGACCCCGACGTGGGCGATCGCCTCAAGGTGATCTTCCTGGCAAACTACGGCGTGGCCCTGGGTGAAATCTCCTACCCGGCTGCTGACCTATCGGAGCAGATTTCCACCGCGGGCAAAGAGGCATCGGGCACAGGCAACATGAAGTTTGCACTAAACGGGGCGCTGACCATCGGCACGCTGGACGGCGCAAACGTGGAAATTCGCGAAGAAGTGGGTGCAGAAAACTTCTTCCTGTTTGGACTCACTGCGCCGGAAGTGCTGGAGATGAAGGCCAAGGGCTATAACCCGCAGCATTTCTATCAGGGCGATGAGGAACTGCGCCAGGTCGTGGATTCCATTCGCTCCGGCTACTTCTCACCCAAGGAGCCGGATCTTTTCCGGGCGATCGTAGACGCACTGATGCACGGCGACGAGTATATGCTGATGGCAGACTACCGCGCCTATGTAGACTGTCAGGATCGCGTCAGCCAGGCCTATCGAAACCAAGACGAATGGACGCGAATGTCGATTCTGAACGTAGCTCGGATGGGTAAATTCTCATCCGATCGCACGATTCGGGAATACTGCAACGACATCTGGCACGTCCAGCCGATGAGCGTGACGCTGGGCGAATATCGCTCGGAAACAGCGGGACTTCGACGGATCTAGGGGTTGCGGTATCGAACTCGACAAAAATTTGTCGATGGGGATGTTGAGTTTGCCCTGAGTGGAGTTTGCCCTGAGTGAAGTACCTCGCATAGAGGACAAACGTAAGCTCGATGGCAAAGCAAAAGCCTTGTTCGTGGCAACCGCCTGTAGCGTCCCACCCAAAGGTGAAGCTAGGTTGACGATGCAAATGTTGGCCGATCGCCCAGTCGCAGCTAATCGGGTGGTCTCCTAGTCAAACAAAAACCTCCGATGACTGACGGATCATCGGAGGTTTGTCCCATATCAAACGTGCCAACTTTGGGCTAGTCGCCTGATATTTCGCTAAAACAATTCGGATTCAGAGAGGGCATCGCAGCCGCACGAGTGCCAACACTGGAATTTTTTTTGGAAAGTAACCTGGAAGTATTGGGGACTTTGCGTAGGATTTGCGGGTTTGACGGTAAGCGGTCTGACTCGCTCGATCGCCTTCCGCAGAAACTCTTACGCCTGTCTGGAGTAGTATTCCACCACCAGCAGTTCGTTGATCGATAGCGCGACCCATTCCCGGTCGATCACGCCGTTTACCTTACCGGTCAGCTTGTTTTTGTCAAACTCCAGATGGCTGGGCAGGTTTGCCAAACCGGGGAACTGGAGATTTTCTTCTACGAGCTTCCGGGAGCGATCGCTGTCTCGCACGCCGATTTCCATACCGGGCTTGCACTGGAAGCTGGGAATGTCTACCACTCTGCCGTTAACGGTGACGTGGCCATGATTCACCAACTGACGCGCTGCTGGAATGGTAGGAGCCATGCCCATGCGAAATACGGTGTTATCCAGCCGCATTTCCAGCAGTTGCAGCAGCGACTCGCCTGTGGAACCAGAGGCGCGACGAGCTTTACGAACATAGCGAAGCAGTTGACGCTCGGTCAGACCGTAGTTGTACCGGAGCTTTTGCTTCTCTTCTAGACGGACGGCATACTCAGTCCGCTTTTTGCGGGCCTGACCGTGCTGTCCGGGGGGATATGCCCGCTTGGGGCTTTTGCGCGTCAGTCCGGGCAGTTCTCCCAGACGGCGCACCACTCTGAGGCGGGGACCTCGATATCGTGCCATTAGATTCCTCTCCGAAATGCTTTCCCAAAACTAACATTGTATCGCTTTATCTGCGAAGTGAAAAGATCAATTTGAAAGCACCTTGGAAGCAAGGAGAGAAAGGAACGGAGGGGGATTCGATTGATTGCCGCTCTACCCGTCTCTCTCCGGTTACCCAAAATCAACTGGCATACAGAACACGCAGCAAGGTTCCGTGGGAACTGTAGACTATGGACTGAACGATTCAGCGCTGGAGTGGACGAGTATGCAACCGCTAATCATTGCCCACCGGGGCGCATCGGCGAATGCCAAGGAAAATACGCTGTCAGCGTTTGAGCGGGCGATCGCCTTTGGGGCAGACATGGTGGAGTTTGACGTGCGCCGCACCAAGGATCGGGTGCTGGTGATCTACCACGATGCCGAAGTGAATGATAAGCCCATTCGCAAGCTGACCTACTCTGAACTGCACGTCCTCGACCCCGACATTCCCACCCTGACAGAGGTCGTGGATCTGTGCAAAGGGAAGATCCGGCTTGATGTAGAGCTAAAAGAGGCCGGCTACGAAAAGCAGGTGATGGAAATCCTGAGGCCAGCCTTCGATGCTGAGTCGATGGTGGTTACCTCGTTTCACCCCTTTGCCATCCGCCGCATCAAGCAACACTACCCCGACGTTAAGGCGGGGTTTTTATTTGGTCATGGTACGGTTAAATTTTGCAAGTCGTTTCGGCTGAATGCGAAGTCGGTGCGCGATCGCGTCCGAGAAATGCGAGCCGATTTTATCGCCCCAAACTGGCAACTGCTGAGCCATAGCCTGCTGTCGCAGGTGGTGATGGGCGATCGCCCAGTTTGGGTGTGGACGGTGAACGATGAGCCGCTGATGACGGATTTGCTGGGCGATCGCCGGATTCAGGGCATCATTACCGATCGGCCCGATGTAGGAATGCAGATCCGCGCGGCGCAGCCGGATGCAGTGTTGACAGGGCGGCTCTAGCGCGATGCCCGGATCATCAGCAAAAGTCCGGCAGCGAGTCCAAACAGGTTGGGAATCCAGGCCCCCAGCACGGGGGGCAGGGCCCCAGCCTGGGCGATCGCCCCAAAAATGAAGTACAGGATATAGTACGCAAAAATAATCAGAATGCTGAGAGCAAACCCGGTCGATCGCCCGGCCCGCCGCAGTTGCGACCCTAGCGTTGCCCCCACCAGCCCGAAGACGACGCAGACAAACGGCAGCGAGATTTTCTGCTGAATTCGCACCCTCAGTTCGCGAATTTTGCCAATATTGCCCGCTGGCTCGATGATCTTCAAATATTCCCGCGATTCGGCGATGTTCATTTCGCCATAGTCTTTGCTGCGCTGAGCCAAGTCAAGGGGCGATCGCGGCAGGGCAAGCTGCTGCTCTGTAAACCGCACAATATTCCGAAACGAGCCATCCGGCGACACCACATAAATTGTGCCGTTTTCAAAGTCCCAAGCGCTTTGCTGCGGATTCCACTGGGCCGACTCGGCACTCACAATCTGATTGAGTCCTTCCCGTGAAAAGTCGAGAATCGTCAGCCCCCGCATCCGCTTGCCGTCAAACTCCTTCGAGTAAAAAATCCGCGCCAGGGCGCTTTCGCGACTGCCATCCGGCTGTTGAACCTGCTGAAACTCCTGATAGAGAATATTACTCTCTCGATATTCCACCTGCTCCTGATTCAGCGCCGCCCGCAGCGTTGTCGAAGCACGCAGATTCGCTGCCGGCACAATCGACTCATTAAACGCAAACATCAGCCCCGTGATCAACAGGCAAAAAATCAGCGCAGGCATCATCAAGCGCTGGGTGCTAATGCCACAGCCTCGCAGCGCCACCAGTTCGCTATCGCTCGACAGCCGCCCAAAGGTCATCAGCGTGGAAAGCAGCGTCGCCATCGGCAGCCCATACACAATGAATTCGGGAAACTTGAGCAGCAGCACCTCGATGGCTTTGGCAACTGGCAGCCCCTTTTCAACCACCTGATTCACCAAATAAAACAGGCTATCCACCGATACCCCAATTGAGGTAAACGCCCCCACACCAAAGAGGAACGTTGGCAGCAATTCTGAAATGATGTACCGATCCATCACCGGAATCGGCAGAAGGCGCTGCCACCAAGGCTGGCGAGGCTGGTAGGGGCGAGTGAGAGTGGTCATAGGAAGGGGTGAGTTTGGTGCAGAAGAAGAAGATGCAGGAAAAGAAGCTGAGGAAGAATAGCCTGTTGCAGGGTCGGGGGGTTGGAGGTGCTTTTGGAGCCGCTTCGCATCAGAGGGTTCAGGCTGTCTCCTCCCCACCCCGCCATACTCCAACCCGCTCAGGGCTGAAAGCTATCGCCCAGGTAATACTGCCGCACAAGGGGATTGGCATAGAGTTCTTCGGTGCTGCCGGAGGCAAGGATTTCGCCATCGCGCATGATGTAGGCGCGGTCGGTGATGGCGAGGGTTTCGCGGACGTTGTGGTCGGTAATGAGGATACCAATTTGGCGATCGCGCAGGGTGGCAATAATCTCCTGAATTTCGGCAACGGCGATCGGGTCAACGCCTGCAAACGGTTCATCCAATAAAAGAAACTGGGGTCCGTGGATGCCTGCGGCCAGGGCGCGGGCGATTTCGGTGCGGCGACGCTCTCCACCAGATACGCGGTTTCCGGGTGTCCCTGCAACGGTTTCCAGGCGAAATTCCTTGAGTAGCCCACGGAGCCGAGCCTCATGCTCTTCAGCGGGCACACCAGTTTGTTGAAATACAAGCAGGATGTTGTCACGCACGCTGAGGTTGCGGAAAATGCTTGGCTCTTGGGCCAAGTAGCCAACGCCCATCCTGGCGCGTTCCTGAATTGGCAAACGAGTAATTTCCTGATTATCTAGCCAGACGCGGCCTTGATCCGGGCGTTCGATTCCCGTTGCAATGTAGAAAGTGGTCGTCTTGCCAGCCCCGTTTGGCCCTAGCAGCCCCACCACTTCGCCTTGCCCAACCGAAAGGCTGACGCGATTGACCACTTGCCGCCGCCCATAAGATTTATGAATGTTCTCTAAGACAATCTTCAACGGCGTACTCGCAGCAGATGGAATCAGCCAATGATCTTATCAAAGAAGCAGCGGTTCGGAAGACAGGAGCGCCTAGATCTACCCGAATGGGTTAGGGTGCATCCCAGTTCTGCAAGTTTGCCCTCATCCCCCAGCCCCTTCTCCCAAAACGGGAGAAGGGGAGCCGGATTGGAAGTCCCTCTCCCGCTTTGGGAGAGGGATTTAGGGTGAGGGATAGGTAAAGTGGGATACACTCAACGGGTGATCCGTCCGACCCAATGCGTGATACGCAAATCCAATTATTCTGGACTTTCGGGAAGCTTAAATTCTGGTTTGGGATTGAAGGCGGGCGGGGCGGCGGGGTTGCTGCCCGTGGTGGGGTTGGGGTCGGGCACGATGTAGATGGCTTCGACCTGCTGCCCGCGATCGGGGAGGGCGAGGAAGCGTCCTTCGTCCACTAGGTAGGTGACCACCTCGCCACGCAGGCTGTTGCCCTCTTGCAAGACATAGACATTGCCGCTGAGGACGATGCGGCGTTCGCGGCTGAAGTATTGCGCCTGCACGGCGGTCGCCTGGATCTGTCGGGCGGGGTAGGTGATGCGGACATTCCCTCGCGCCGTGATGACCCCAGTGACAGCGTTGGCTTCGGTAGTGTCTGCTTCGAGACGGAGGGGCTGGCCAGCCGGGGGTGGGGCCTGCGCGGTGGCAGCGTGGAAGGCGGCGGTGGGAAGCGTCAGGGCGATCGCCAACCCAGTAATCCACATCTGTTTCGTCTGTTTCGCCTGTTTCGCCTTCGGTTTTGCTTCTTGCGTTGCCCGACGTGCGCCTGCTGTGGCAGGGCTCAAAAAACGAGAGAAAACCATCATTGGGTTGCCCGGTGGTGAATTCTAAAGCCAGTGAAATCGAGCCGACAGCGTTCTGAACGGTTGTTGTGCCCCTGCAAAATATTAGCAATATTAGCGCCACGCCCCTCAGTTCGAGATCCGCAGAGTCCCAGCTTTTTAAGAGAAAAAGACGCTAGAGCGCCTCAGAAGGTTCCTCAAACAAGTCCCTCGAACAAGTCCCTCGAACAAGTCCGTCACAAAACTTTCTGGAGACTTTCTAAGGGCGATCGCCCTTCTACACAGAAACGCAGAGCAACGAATCGACTTGGCTTGGCTGCTGCGCTATCTCACGGGGTGAATTGTAGGCAGGCAAGGGGACTCGCTGCCTGGAGACGTGGAGAGCGATCGCCATAGCTCCGCCGCCTGCTCTGGCCCGCGCTGCTGCAAGTCCTCCAAGATCGCCGTGCTTTGGTGAACCAACTGCTCCACATCGACCCCGTCGTAGTCTGGTGTATAGCGCCCCAGTCGCCGCAGCCCCTCACCCAGCAGCATCGTCGCCCCACGCCCGTTGCCATTGCTGAGGTGATAGAGCGCCACAGCAATTTGCAGCACGCCCTGATAAAACGTCCGCTCTGGCTCCATTGCCTCTATCCAGATAGCCTCTAAGGTGTCATGACACTCATAAAATTGACGATGGTTAAATTGCTTAACCCCATCCCAAAACGCTGCTTCAAGCATATTTTCCTTAACTAATTCACTGGATCAAATCCACTAGATAAATTAAATTGTCAACGGATCAACAGTAAAGCCTTCTCGATATGGAGGGGAAAATGAAGAGAGTGCATCCCAGTTTTGTAAGCCTCATCTTGAGAATTACTCATTGAGGTAGGCACAACACTGCTTCAGCACCTGTGGGACGTTAGCTTTGCCCCACTGCGCCCCCGATATCTTGATTCGCCGCCCAATTTGTTTAACGGTCGGTTCAATAGTACCGGAACCAGTGGAGATACCTTCGGCTTGATAATAGCCATAATTTACAATCCGCTGTCGATGCTTGTGAAGGTAGCTGATGAAAGTCGTGACCCGCTGGCGTTGCCAATCCGCAAACTGTGCAACCCTCCTTATCTGTTCTTACTCGTTTGCGCCAGGATTGCTCCGGATTTCACGGTAGAGATAGCGCAGCACTTCACCGGGGCGACCGTCGAGGACGATGCCGTGGGGTGGGAAATCCAGGGCGTGCGTCCACTCGAAGCGCTCGGCATAGCGCAGCAGGTGGAGCCGGTCAATCGCCATCTGCGCGTCTTCAGGCAGGCCGATGATGCAGTGGCGCAGGCGGCGACGGTGGGGCAGTTCGCAGGTGAGCGGGGGCAACGAAAACTGGGTCGCCTCCGAGAATGGGGACGACCAGGTGTATTGAATTGTCAGCATTTGGGGTTTCCTCCAGGAAACGAGTGGGGTAGGAAACCCCGAAATGTTGGCCGCCCACGGACGTGAAGCGCTGGGACAGGGCGGCCTACAATGGACGCAGTCCTGAGACAGGCGGTGACTGTCGAGGGGTCAGGCGTTAGTGGGTGCAGCGAACACCTGCCAATGCCGTAGGTGACTAAACGACCAAAATTTCGGGGGAAAGGCAAGCTGCACTGATAGGAATCGAATTACAGCTTGATGGACGTTTGTACTGGATGCGATCGCCCCCGTCAATTGTCCTGCGCCAGCAGCAGCAACGCTCAGTATGGCGGCTCAGTATGGCGGCTCAGTTGGTACTGGGCAAGTGGTGCTGGGCGAGATGTGTAGCGCCAGACTGTGCAGCACAAAGGGAAGCAGATGCTCCCAACCGTCGAAATACAGGCAGACTATTCGTAGCGGGTTGATGCCCGCAAATCATCCAAAAAGGTCTTAAGTCCCTCGACTGCCCAAATATTTTTCCCCTCTAATGGACGGACTGCACCACCGTCATCCCGTCGTGCTACTCTTTCATAGTCCGCTGCATTGCAGTGGTGCAGGAATTGGGTTAAACCTGGTATTGCGTCGGCTAGAACGCTTCAGACATGGCTATTCTGGACTCAAAGGGACGGTTGTTTGGCAAGGTCAATATCCTCGATTTAGGCGCGGCGCTGGTGATGCTGCTGGTAGCGGTGGCAGTTTTTCTAGTGCCAGGAACTTCGGGTTCCTCGGTGGCGCAGCTTGGCGTACAGACCAAGCCCGTGCAGGTGGATACCATTGTGCGTGGGCTAACGGTCAGCGATCCGGCGGCGCTGGTGCAATCCTTGCAAGAGAGCAAAAAGGTCAATGTGATCATCCGTAACCAGCCCTATGGCGAACTGGACGTGGTGGGCGTAAAGCAACTTCCCCGCTCGGTGGCGGTTCCCCAGCCCGATGGCACGGTGATTTCGCTGCCCGATCCGCGCCCAGAGTTGGACTTCACCCTAGACATGATGATTACTCTGGCGGGAGATGCCCAAATGACGGACGATGGGCCAGTGCTGGGCAACAACAAGGTGAAAGTGGGCACGCCGCTGGAACTGGAGGGACAAACCTTCCGATTCAATGCACCTGTGGTCGGTGTGCGAATTCAGGAATAAGCGTCCTCCATTTGGGACAGGTCGCCTGGCATCTGCGCTAAGCTCGGAATGACGTGCTGGCGGCCGTAGGCTGCTGGGGCTGATGTCCAATTCTCCCAGGTGGCGCTGCGAAGGAAATTGCTGGAAGCCTAGCAAAAGCTTGACTGGCAGTCCAAAATCGCAAATCCAATCGCAAATCCAAAATCGGAGAATGGAGATTGCGCCGAGATTGCACCGCCTGATTCAGAACTTGTCCGAGGGAAAGCGTGTTCTTTAGCGTTGTTATTCCGACTTACAACCGCAAGCCGATTCTGGAAAAATGCCTGCGATCGCTCGAACAGCAGGTCATTCCGCCCAACAGCCCCATCGAAGGCTATGAAGTCGTCGTCGTAGACGACGGCTCGACGGATGAAACCGTCGGCTGGCTCCGGGCAAACGCCGCAGCATTGCCACACGTCCGCCTGTTTCTGCAAGATCACCAGGGGCCGGCTGCGGCTCGTAATCTGGGCGTGGAAAAAGCAACGGGCGACACGATTATCTTTATCGACAGCGATCTAGTGGTGACAGAGGTCTTCTTGCAGGCCCACGCGGCGGCGCTGGTGGAAGGCACAAAGCGGCTGGGGAGCGATCGCCTCTTTACCTACGGCCGCGTGATCAATACCTGCAATTTCGACGACCCAACCGCTGAACCGTTCAAGGTGACGGATTTTTCGGCGGCATACTTTGCCACTGGAAACGTGGCGATCGCCCGTCACTGGCTAGAGCAAGCAGGGCTGTTTGACACGCGCTTTCAGCTCTACGGATGGGAAGACCTGGAACTGGGCGTTCGCCTGAAAAACCTGGGGCTGACCCTCGTGAAATGTCCGGCGGCCGTCGGCTATCACTGGCATCCACCCTTCGCCCTCAGCCAAATTCCCAACCTAATTGACAAAGAAATTCAGCGCGGCCGCATGGGCGTGTTGTTCTACCAAAAGCACCCCACTTGGGACGTGCGCCTGATGATCCAGATGACCTGGCTACACCGCGTCCTGTGGGGCGTGCTGTCTCTCGGTGGCCGGCTCAACGAGCGCACCCTCGCGCCCCTGCTGCAATGGCTAATCGATCGGGGCAAACCGCAGCTTGCGCTCGAAATCGCCCGCGTCTTCCTCAACTGGTACAACGTCCAGGGCGTTTACGCCGCCTACGATGAGTTCCTCGCCTCCAAAGCCTGAAATCCAAAATTCAAAATCCAAAAATCCAAAATTGCTAGGGTCGTTCCGTGGCGATCGCCAACCGCACATTCGGAATTGCCCGCAGCCGATCCATCACCGCCACCACCTGACCGTGGGGTACAGCCTTATCGGCATTAATCACCACCAGCGGCGAATTGCCCCCGTCTGTCCGCTGGCGCACCGCTGCATCCAGCGCGTCTAGCGTAATCGGCTGTTGGTTTAGCAACAGGTTTCCGCTAGCGTCAATGGTGACGACGGTTTGCTCCTGGGGTTGAAGCTCTGCCGTCGCCGCCCCTGGCAGGTTCACAGGCAACCCCTCGGAGCGCGTCAGAAACAGCGTAGACAGGACAAAGAAGGTGAGAATCGCAAAAATCACATCGATCATCGGCACGATGTTGATCGACGGCGGCGGATCTGGCTCACTGGGTAGGCGCATAGGGGGGACTCCGATATTCCTGACGGCGGCGGTGTAGCAGTTCCAACTGGCCGCCGTATTCCTGAATCAGCGCTACCTGCCGCTGATATAGGCCGCGAAACGTGTTGGCAAACAGCAGCGTGATAATCGCCACAATCAGCCCAGCGGCGGTGGAGATGAGCGCCTCGCTGATGCCCGCCGTTACCCCTGCGGTCTGCGTACCGCCGAGGTCGCCCAGCCGCAGCGAGCTAAAGGATTGGATCAACCCCAGAATCGTGCCCAACAGCCCTAGCAGCGGCGCAACGCTGATCACCGTGTCGAAGACTGTGTTGAACCGTCGTAGCAAGGGCAGCTCCGCTTGGGCCGCGCTCTCTAGCGCCAGCCGAAACTCGTCCGGTGTGGCCTGCTCTAGCTCCAGCGCCGCCAGGAAAATGCGGGCCATGGGCAAGTTGGCGTGCTGCTCTAGCTTTTGAAACGCGGCGCGGGGGCTGCGGCGATAGAGGGCCAACGTGTCTTGGATGACGCGATCTTGCTGGCGGGTCAACTGCCACCAGAACACTAGCCGCTCTAGCACTAGCGCCATCGCCAAGATCGATAGCCCTAGCAGCGGCACCATCACCAGGCCGCCCGTGGCAAGTAGGTTAGGAATTGACATGAAACGGGGCAAAAAAGGCGACTTTACCGAGAACCGGGAAAGTGGTCTATTTGAGCATACCCGGTAAACACCAGTTTTTTGCCGTGGGTTTCCAGACGATTGATCCGCACCATCACGCCGTCCAGATCAAACCGATCTAAATCCACCATGCCGTCTAGCACCTCAGCAAAGGCGAGGCTGACGATTTTAGAGAGCGATCGCCCCTCGTCTGGCACACCCTCTGGATCAAACTCCGCATTCTGAAAGCGGATCTGTCGGCGCTTTTCAACGGCGATCATAGACCGCAGGCTAATCGGCAGATCCTTCCGGTTTGGCAAATCTACCTTTGCCCCAATATGCACCTGGTTTTCGGGCATCAGGGTAATGTGGACATCCCGAAAAGATACGGGTTCGCCGCCCGACAGATTCGTCAGCGCCTCCATCTCTACATTCACCAAATGCTGGCGCACCAAATCAGCGTCAAAAGCCTTGTTAATCCCCTCTTCTGTGAGGATTACCTGCGCCACGGCCTGCGTCGGCTGCTTGAGGCGGAGTTGCCCGCTCAGCGCCGAGGCCGGGTCAATCGACACTGCATCCGTAGTAAACGACATTTCTTCGACGTGGAAATCGCGCCGAATCACCAGGTTACGGCCCTGCATCTTGAAGCTGTCGATGCTGCCTTGCAACAGCTTGCTGGAGGGAAAGCAGCGGATCTGCACATCGATGGCTTCGCTGCTCGTGAACAGGTGGCGGATGGACTGGTTTGCAACCGCATTCAGCACCTGCTCACCCATGTCAGTATTGAGTGGGCGTGTGAAACCAGTAAAACCGCCAAACATATGCTTTGTTAAAAGGGTATCCAGCAGTAGAGGGGTGGGAGGCATTCGCAGCGGATCGTTCAATTCTTGTAACGAATTTGTAACGAAGCCACCTCACTTGTAACAAGTATTCACAAAAGTCGCAACTCAAAGCAGAATTGGGGAGATTGGAGAACCCGCAGGGGGTCATTAGCTGGGATTATCAATCTGTATTGGGGGGCGATCGCCCCATCCCCTGCCAACTCTTGAGCAGCAGCGTGCAAACTTCTACGGTTGGACATAATCTAAATAGTAAGGGAATGATGGGTCAGCCTGGAGCGCAGCTTTGTCTCGGCTCTCTATCTCGGCTAACTCTGTCTCGGCTAACTCTGTCTTGGCTAGCTCTCTTTTGGTCGCTCTTGGTCGCTCTTGCAAATGCGTGTTGCCGGAGTTCAAGCTGCATCGCTGCTGCGGAGCCAGTCTGGAGGGCGATCGCCAAATTCGCCGACCCGACCCTCGTGCGACCCTTTCCCTCGACGACTGCCCAACCACCAGAACCGGACGCTGAGTGTGCCCAAAATCGGGATTATCTACAACGACATCAAACCTGTGGCCTGCCGCATTGCGGAAGAACTGAACGAGAAAATTGCAGGCTATGGCTGGGAGGTACACCTAGCAACCGGAATGGGCGGCATCCTGGGATATTCCAAGCCGAACCGGCCCATGTGCCATACGCCGATCGCCAGTCTCGCCCCCACCGGGTTTGACGAAGACATGGCGCTGGCGGTGGTGCTGGGCGGAGATGGAACCGTGCTGGCAGCGTTTCGGCAGGTGGCTCCCCACGGCATCCCGCTGCTGGCCATCAACACGGGGCACATGGGCTTCTTGACCGAAACCTATTTGAACCAGCTTCCTCAGGCAATTGAGGCGATTTTGGCGCAGGATTACGATATCGAAGAGCGCCTGATGCTGACGGTTCAGTTGTTTCAAAAGGACGTGCTGGCCTGGGAGGCGCTCTGTTTGAACGAGATGGTGCTGCATCGAGAGCCGCTAACCAGCATGTGCCACTTCGAGGTGGAAGTGGGCCGCCACGCGCCCGTCGATATCGCCGCCGACGGCATTATTCTCTCTACCCCCACGGGGTCTACCGCCTACGCGCTGTCGGCAGGCGGCCCGGTGATCACGCCCGACGTAGCCGTGATGCAGTTGGTGCCGATCTGCCCGCATTCGCTGGCCTCTCGCGCCCTGGTTTTTTCTGCCACAGAACCCGTTACAATCTACGCAGCTAATCCTGATCGCCTAGTGATGGTCGTGGACGGCAACGCAGGCTGCTACGTGTGTCCTGAAGACCGGGTGCGCGTGCAGCGATCGCCCTATCCTGCCAAGTTTGTGCGGCTAAAGCCACCGGAATTTTTCCACGTCCTCCGCGAGAAACTGGGCTGGGGCCTGCCCCATGTCGCCAAACCCACCTCCGTCGAGCTGCCTTAATCCACGCAATGTGCAACTTTGCCGATCCCCCTCACCCTAAATCCCTCTCCCAGGGCGGGAGAGGGACTTCAAGCTTCTCTTGCTCCCCTTCTCCCGACCTGGGAGAAGGGGTCAGGGGATGAGGGCAGATTGAAAGTTGCACATCGTGCCTTAATCCCCAACTCCTAATCCCCATCTCCAGAAATGCAGGACACTCGCCTGACTCGCCTCCTCAACGGTACGCTGGGCCAGTTTGACCAATGGCTGCTCAATCCCTGGCGGCGGATTTCGCTGGTAGTGATGAGTTTGCTGCTGGGAAATTTTCTGGCGGGGGCGGTGGCCACCACAGCCGGAGCGACTTCAGAGTTGGACATTTTGGTGTCAGCCTTGATGGTGGCGATAACGGAGGCGATTAGTCGCTTTGTGTATTGGCAGCGGCGATCGCAGCTTGTCAACGGCCGTCCGCGCCCGTCCATCGTGTCAGAGATGCTAAACGCCATGAAAATAGGGCTGACCTACGGACTGTTTTTGGAAGCCTTCAAGCTGGGAAGCTGAGGCGCAGCAGAAGTTCGACAAGCGGTTCGGCAAGACGCATTGTGGCAACTTACAGCAACTTGTGGCAACTCAGAACGCTCCATTTCAGACCCTCCTGGCGCAACTCGCTGACGAACCGTTTCCTGGGCAGGGTTCTGATTCGTCCGCAGCCGTTTCGTTAGCAGTTTCGTTGCTAAGGGCAGATTGGCTGGCACGGGGCTGGCGACCTGAGCAGTTTGGGCTTGCCGATGCCCAGCTAGACGACTGGATGATCGCCCAAGCCGAACAATTTCGACAGGCGTATCGGGCGATCGCCCCCCTTTGCCAGGATGAACTCGGCTGGGACGTAGTGCCCCTAGATCTGCTGTGGGGTCTGTGGCTGCCGCTGGCAGAATGGCTCAAGCAGTGCTGGCGATTGCACTCGCGACCTCTGATTCAGGGCATCTTGGGCGGGCAGGGCACGGGCAAATCGACCCTGGCGCGGCTGCTACGCGGCATTTTGGCGGCGGACGGGCTGCGGGTTGTTTGTTTATCGATTGATGATTTGTATAAAACCTGGGGCGATCGCCAGCAGTTGCAGCAGGCCGATCCGCGATTGCGCTGGCGCGGCCCCCCCGGCACTCACGATGTAGATCTGGGAATTCAGACGCTCCAAGCCCTGCGACAGGGCAAAAGTCCCGTGCTGCTGCCCCGGTTCGACAAATCGCTGCACCAGGGCCAGGGCGATCGCACCGCGCCAGAGCCAGTTTCCGGTGCAGACCTGGTGCTGTTTGAAGGCTGGTTTGTCGGGCTGCGACCCATCGACTCAGCCGCCTTCGACGACGCGCCGCTGCCCATTCTCACCGCCGCCGACCGAGCCTTTGCCCGCGACTGCAACACTCGTCTGGCGGACTATCTGCCCCTGTGGAACCTACTGGATGGGCTGATTGTGCTGCGCCCCGATGATTATCGCCTCAGCCAGCAGTGGCGAAAGCAAGCCGAACACCGCATGGCCGCCGCTGGCCGCCCCGGCATGAGCGATGCCGAAATCGACCAGTTTGTGGAATATTTCTGGCGATCGCTCCATCCTGCGCTATTTTACCCGCCCCTGCTGCGGGATTCTGAGCAAGTGGATTGGGTGGTGGAGGTGCGGGCAGATCGGCAAGTGGATCGCGTTTGGAAGAGCAGAGGGAATGACGGGACAGCATGATCCTCGATTTTCACAGTTCCACCCCAAGGCGCTAACGCCCCAACACTTCCCAAATCCGGCTATCATAGCGATTGTCGTATGAGCTACAAAGCATGGGCAGACAGCGTTCTCTCCTGGCGTTGATTTTACTGTTGGCGATCGCCGCGGCGGTTTTGCTAACCCAGCGACCGCTGAATTTGGGTCTGGATTTGCGGGGCGGATCACAGTTGACGCTCCAAGTCAGCCCGACGGCAGAAGTCCCCGAAATCACACCAGAGAAGATGGAGAGCGTGCGGGCGGTGGTGGAGCGCCGGGTCAACGGGCTGGGCGTATCGGAGGCGCTGGTGCAGACCGTGGGAGACACGCAGCTTTTGGTGCAGCTTCCGGGCGTGAGCGATCCGGCCCAGGCAGAGCGAGTGTTGGGCGACACGGCCCAGCTCGATTTTCGCCAGCAGCGCCAAGGTACAGAGGCCCAGCTTCGGGCAGAATATCAAGTGCTGCAAGGCTTGCTCGTGCAGCAGGCGAATCTAGAAATCAACAACGCAGACCCGGCAGAACTGGCCGAAAACCGAGCCGCCATCGAGCGCAGCAACCAGGCGATCGCCAGCTTGTTCGACAAAGTAGGGCTAACGGGCGACATGCTACGAAATGCCTACGCCCAGCCCATCAGCGGCAACGCTTGGGAAGTGGGGCTGGAATTTAACGAGGAGGGCGGTCAGAAATTTGCCGAAATGACCAAAGCCGTAGCGGGCACAGGCCGCAGCCTGGGCATTTTCCTAGATGACGATCTGCTCAGCGCTCCCACCGTAGACGTGAAATATGCCGAAACGGGCATCGTCGGCGGCCGCGCCAGCATCAGCGGCGGCTTTGACGCACAGCGGGCCGGGGAATTGGCGCTGCAACTGCGGAGTGGGGCGCTGCCTGTGCCGGTGGAAATTGTCGAAAACCGCACTGTCGGCGCAACTCTGGGCCGCGACAGCATTCAGCGGAGTATCTATGCGGCGATCGCCGGCCTCATTCTCGTCCTCATCTTTATGGTGGTGTATTACCGCCTGCCGGGTCTGCTAGCTGATATTGCTTTGGTCGTCTACGCGCTGCTGACCCTGGCGCTGTTCAATCTACTCAACGTCACACTCACGCTGCCGGGGATTGCCGGGTTTATCCTCAGCATCGGCATGGCGGTGGATGCCAACGTGCTGATCTTCGAGCGCACCCGCGAAGAATTGCGGTCTGGCAAAACCCTCTACCGCTCCGTGGAATCTGGCTTCTATCGCGCTTTTTCCAGCATTTTGGACAGCAACGTCACCACACTGATTGCCTGTGCTGCCCTGTTTTGGCTAGGGGTGGGCCTGGTCAAAGGCTTCGCCCTAACGCTGGCAATTGGCGTGGTCGTCAGCATGTTTACCGCGCTGACCTGTACCCGCACGCTGCTACTCACTGCGCTGTCGGTTCCCAGCCTGCGGAAGCCCAGCTACTTTAGCCCCGGCGTTTCCAATTCCCCCTCGGCTCGTCCCTCTTCGACCTGAGAAGGTTTGAGCATTTCTCGAAACAAGGCTCCGCTCTGCCGTTCATTTCTGCCGCACGTCTGGCAAAGGCAACTCCATGAAACTGCACGTCATCAAACAGCGCAACCTCTGGTGGGCGATCTCCGCCGCGTTCATCCTCAGTGGACTGGCAGCGATGTTGATCTCCTGGCAAAACTTTGGTGCGCCGCTGCGGCCTAGCCTCGACTTTGTGGGCGGCTCCCGGCTCCAGCTAGAGCTGGCCTGCGCCCGCGAGAAAACCTGTGAGCAGCCCATCGATCCAGCAACGGTGCGGTCTGTTCTGGCAGAACAGGGACTAGCAAACAGCAGCATCCAGGTATTAGGAACCGAGCAAGATGCCCTGCTGATTCGCACTTCGACGCTGAATGTGGAACAGCGAACCGAACTCCTGCAAGCCCTGGAGGCCAAGCTGGGCAAATTTGACCCTGCTGCAACCCAGATTGACACCGTGGGACCCACGCTCGGTCGGCAGATTTTCACATCGGGGCTGCTGGCGCTGCTGGCGGCCTTCGCGGGCATTATGGTCTACCTCAGCCTGCGGTTCCAGTTCGACTATGCTCTGTTTGCGATTGTGGCACTGCTGCACGATGTGCTGGTGACGCTGGGGCTGTTTTCGATCCTGGGGCTGGTGTCAGGGCTGGAAGTGGATAGCCTGTTTATTGTGGCGCTGCTGACGATTGTGGGCTTTTCGGTGAATGATACGGTGGTAATTTACGATCGCATTCGGGAGCGCATCAAGGAAAGCCCGGGCCGCCACATCAATGACATTGTGGACGAGGCGGTAAACCAAACCCTGACCCGCTCCATCAACACGACATTGACCACAATCTTGAGTCTGGTGGCGATCTTCCTGTTTGGCGGAGAAACGCTGAAATACTTTGCCCTGGCGCTGATTGTGGGATTCGTAGCGGGTGCTTATTCCAGTATTTTTATCGCCAGTACGCTGCTGGCCTTTTGGCGAGAGCGGACGGGACGGGCGATCGCCCAGCCAGAACCCGTTGCCGACGGCCCGCTTGACATTACTCCCAGCCCAGAAGATGCCTGACCACCAAGGGCATCTAAGCACCGACGCAGTTTTACTTAGATATGGCTAGGACTTACGCACTTGCGATTAAACTTGTCGGGTTTTGGACAATTTCTCGCAGGCTGCGCCCGCGAGAAATTGTCCAACTGCGTAAGTCCTAATGGCTTTGAAATGGCTTTTTGGAAATGGCTTTTTTGATGTAGCTTCTCAGACGTAGCTTCTCAGACGTAGCTTCTATGTGGCCCATACCGATTTGGAAAAAACCTGCGGCCCAGCCAGATCCCTTTCCCACGGATTCGGACTTTCAGGCTGAAGTGGAGCGACTGCATCAGCACTGGATGAACATGCGCTGGCGGTGGCTAGGGCTGTTGTGGCTGGCGGTTGTGCCGCTCTCCTTGTGGCACCTGCGCGATGAAATTGCGCTCTGGCGGCAATATTTCACCTGGACTGCCGTGCGCTACGGGCTGATCTACCATCCACTGGCTGCCACAGGGCTGATTCTCTGCGCTAGCCTCGCGGTTTCAACCCTGCTGTGGCAAAGCTATACGCTCCTGTTTGACATTCCCACCGACTACCGCCGTCGCCTGAGTGAGCGCGTTCTAGAAATTCGCCAGCGGGGGCCGAGGCATCCCCTGTGGCGTAGGGTGTGTCAGTCGTTTCAAGCCGGGTCCTCAGTGACCAAGCCACTAGCGCAACACCCCCCACACGATCAGCCACACCCCCAGCGCCGCAAACGCGCTCCCTAAAACCACATCCTGCCAGAAGGTTCGGCTGCGCCGCCCCAATGTCTGCACTTCATTCCACGCTTGCAGCAGCAGCAGCCCGCCTACAAATACCAGCACAATGCCCGTGGCTCGCATGGTTGCTTTGGAAATCGGATCATTGGATATCAGCGGTCTCATGCTTCAATACTCCAAAGCTCCAATGGCTCTCGCCCTCCAACCCTCCAACATGCCCCAACCGTGACTCAACGGCGATCGCTCTCCTATCTTCTGGCAGGTCTGCTAGGCATTGTACTCGCAGTGCTGCTGTTCACGCCGCTGCGATTTGCGGCCCTCAGTTGGGTAGGCATTCCGGTTTCGATTCGCTCGGTGCAGCAGATGCCGTTTGTTTTTAGCGTGCCCGTTCGAGTGTCGGGCGTGGTGGGCGATCGCGCTCCGCTTGTAGATGCGCTGCTGTATGAACTGCAAGACAACACAGGCAGCATCTGGGTTCTCTCGCCAGACTCAACGGTGCAATCTGGAGAGCGGCGAATCGTGCAGGGACGACTGATGTTTGAGAGCATTGTGATCGACGGAGACGAACAGGGTGCGGTTTATTTACTCGCTAGCGAATAAACGGTTAAGCGCTGCAGAAGAATCATAATCTTAGGAGAACCATAATCTCAGGAGAGCCATAATCTCAGGAGAGCCATAATCTTAGGAAAGCCGTTATAAGAAGAAGCGAGAGAGCATTGTGCCCCCTCGCTTTGTATAGACGCGATGTACAACGTTCAATCTGCCCTCACCCCCCAACCCCTTCTCCCAGGTGGAGAGAAGGGGAGCAAGAGAGGTTCGAAATCCCTCTTCTGCTCTAGGAGAGGGCTTAATAAGCGCCGCTCTTGCCAATCACCACCTGAACCGTCTTCAGCAGAATCTTTAAGTCAAGCCAGAGCGACCAGTTGGTGATGTAGATCAAGTCAAGCTGCACGGCCTTCTCGAAATCGGTAATATCCGAACGCCCCGAAACCTGCCACAGTCCCGTAATCCCAGGCAGCACCTCTTGCCGAATGAAGTGGCGCTCTTGAAAGCGCTCAACATCTCGCACAGGCAGAGGGCGCGGCCCCACGAAGCTCATCTCACCCACCAGCACATTGAACAGTTGCGGTAGCTCATCCAAGCTGTAGCGACGCAGGAACTTGCCGATTCGCGTAATCCGGGGGTCGTCCTTCATCTTAAACAGCACGCCGTCCTTCATCTCGTTCTGCGCCTCTAGCACGGCCTGAAGTTGAGCCGCATTCTGCACCATTGTGCGGAACTTCCAGACCTTGAACTTGTTGCCATGTAGACCGACGCGGGTTTGCCGGAAGAAGATGGGCCCCGGAGAATCCATCCGAATCAGCAGGGCGATCGCAACGTAGAGCGGAGAGAACACCAGAATGGCGATCGCCGCACCCCAGAAATCAAAGAACCGCTTAATCCAAAAATCACTACCGACCAGAACTGGCGCTTCCAGCGTCAGCGTCGGCAACTCACCCATCATCCGAAACTGCGACTTGGGAAACGAAGAGGCAATTTCACCCGGCAAGATACGAAGCGTAATGCCCGCCGTTTGAAAATGCCAACAGAGGTGGAGTCGGTTTTGAATCGAAGTCCAAGAAACAAACAGCTCCGCAATGCCAAGCTCTCGGACTCGTCGGATTGTTTCATCTCGATTGCGTCGGTCGAGGGCGCGGGCACTCGCCACCCCCATCAGACGATAACGACTTTCTTTTTCAATCAATTGAATATTTCGCTGCTGCTCATCATCATCACAGATTAAAAATACCGGATAGCAGGCTGCACCGCGCTTACGAACGATCTCAGTGCCCCGGTCAATCAAGAACCGACCGCTACATACAAACGCCACACTCAGGAACCAGGAAATCAGAAACGTCGAGCGCGAGACATACCGATCTGGCTCATAGAGGAAGGCAATCAGCAGCAGCAACCCTTCCGCCAGTGAAAGCGCTTTGACAACTCCCAGGTAGTCTCGACGGGGCAGCCCCGAACCGTACAGCCCTCGCGAAATCATGACTCCCAGCTTGACCGCCAGAATGAGCGGCAAGAAGGAGTAGCGGCCTAAACTACTCCAAGGGGAGTCCAACTCGGTTCCTAGAGAAACCGCCAGCCCCCAAGCCAGTAAAATCGCAGCGCCATCCGACACGAGCAAACTGAGCATCCGCACCCAGCCAATTGCCACACCTCTGCGGAGTTGAGTAAAGGCGGGCGATCGCAAGTCGGACAGGGTTCTAGATGCCGAACCGAGCGAGAGGGATTTTATGGAAACCATCTCTTTTGAATCTCCAGCTAACACTCAAACGTAACCGAAACACATGCATCCAAGACCAGATGATCAGTCATGCCCCTAAAACCGGGGGGTGAAACCAAGGTTGATCAAGCAACAAGCTTGAACTCTGATGCAAGAGAAACTCTGCCGACGAACCAACAACCGAATCAGCGGAACAGAACTAGACTCCAGCTAAAATATGTTTCGACACCCCCTTTCAACACACCCTAAAGCAGCCCATAGCCTGAAATGAGCCAGATCCTTAATTGCCCTCAAAGAGACTGACAAACTAGAAACACCTCAGAAACCGCCTGTACATGAGTCAGTGAAACCACTCGCCTCAACATCAGGCAGTAGATAAACTTACTTCTTAAAGTTTTTAAGACTTCACTGCGTATACGTACAACTTAAACCGTGTAACTACGGATAGAAAGCGGTATCCGGTCAGTCCATTAAATCTTTATCATTACTGACCCGTGTATGAATTTACTTTGTAGAGCGTAGATTGGCTGAATCGCCAAAGGGTCTGATAATCCTGCCCCCAGGTCTTTATGGAAAATTCATGGTGCTTTCATGGAGGCATCATGAAGTGCTTCTATACACTTAGGCTGGCTATGTATACGTATCCGCTTTCTAAAGACGTGAAATTAAAGAATCAAAATGAAATCTGATACGGAAGCTTGGTGCTCGATGTATTAAATCGACCCTCTCATACCCCAAGCGGCATTAGCTCTCCCCAAGGGCGCTATGAATGGAATCGCCAAAAGCCCTACAGACGCTTGACTGACCATTCAAAATTGCAGAACCCGAATCGATACGACCCCGTATTGCGTTTTCAGGAGCTTGGTGAGGGCAGGGCTGGCGGCTTCAGGGGCGTAAGTTTTGCTAAAACCTAAAACGGGAGCCAAGCGAAACTGCTGGACTCCCGTTTTTCCTGTTAAAAGCGATTAGAGCAATCAGTTAAGAGCGGTCAGCAACTTTTAAGCTGCTGTATAAGCTGCTGTGTAAGCCGCTGTAACTGATTGACGTAACTGACTTAAACGAATGGCATGAACCAACGCGCCCTGCGGTCTAGGTTCCCTTATGAACCGAAGCAGTAGTTGAAGGCGTGTAGGCTTTGGTGCCATTTTGAGCCGCTTTGCCATTGCCATTTTCAGCAGGGTGGTGGCCATTGGTGCGGCGCGGCTGAATCACGCCATAGCCGCCGTGGTTGCGCTCGTAAATCACGTTGATTTCGCCCGTCTCGGCGTTAAGAAACATGTAAAAATCGTGATCTACTAGTTCAAGCTGTTCTAGCGCCTGCTCAATAGTCATCGGCGGCATGGCAAAATACTTGCTTCGCACCACCTCCGAGGGCAGTTCGGGTTCGCGGTTGGCGAGCAAGTCGGCATCAACGGGTTGATAGGGCAACACCTCAGCCGTGCGTATGGGGGTGTGTGTTTTCCGCTTTTCTTTGAACTTGCGGAGCTGGCGGCTAATCTTGTCCGCCACGAGGTCGATGCTGGCGTAGAGGTTTTCGCTGCTTTCTTCTGCGCGGACAACAGCGCCGTTTGCATAGATCGTCACCTCAGCCGTTTGTCGAGGGTTAATCCGGGGGTTGCGAGCCACCGACAAACATACATCCACTTCGGTCGTCAGGTTTTGGAAATGACTCACTGCCTTTTCAACTTTCTGACGAACGTATTCATGGAGCGCATCGGTGATCTCAATGTTTTTGCCCTGGATGACAAGCTTCATAGAGCTTCCTCCCCTTAATGGTGGGTATTCAATTACCCTGTTGTAGTGGGTATATTTTCACCCTAGCACCTTGTATTCTGGACGACGGATTCGTTACATAATGCTTTGCAAGCTGTGATGATTCTTGATTTGTTGGCAGGTGCAGACTGTCGCTTTTGGGCGGGATGAGTCCTTTGGTGGAGCAACGGGTAAATCAACCATCCAGCCATATTTGCTGGCTTTGGGAAGCGGGACTTGTGCCTTACAAAACAGCCTGGGAATGGCAGCGATCGCACTTAAATCGCCTGATCCGGCAGCCCGATTCCCCAGACCTGCTGATCTTGCTGGAGCATCCACCCGTCTACACGCTGGGGCAGGGGGCAACGCTGGATTTTGTGAAGTTTGATCTTGAGCGGACGGATGCAGAGATTCACCGGGTCGAGCGCGGTGGCGAGGTGACGTATCACGGGCCGGGGCAACTGGTGGGTTATCCGATTTTGAACCTGCGGCGCTATCGGCAGGATTTGCACTGGTATTTGCGGCAGTTGGAGGAGGTAGTGATCCGGGCGATCGCCTCGTTTGGGCTGGCAGGCGACCGGATCGACGGGCTGACGGGCGTGTGGGTGGGCGGGCGCAAGGTCGGCGCAATTGGCGTGAAGGTGAGCCGCTGGGTGACGATGCACGGCTTTTCGCTAAATGTTTGCCCGGAGATGCGTGGCTTTGGGGCGATCGTGCCCTGCGGCATCGGCGATCGCCCCGTGGGTTGCCTGGCCGACTGGATTCCAGAGATTACCGTGGCGGAGGTGCAAGGGGCGATCGCCCAGTCTTTTGCCGAGGTCTTTGAAGTGACGCTCCAGCCCTATTGCATAACCGTGAACGATCTGTAAATAAATTGGCAACTTTCCGGATTTTTTCGTATCTTCAAGAAACGGGGTGTTTCTCAAATTTCCGCAGCATTGCTGAAGCCAAGATCTGGTTTAAGCAATAGTAGCTTTTGCCATATCGCTGGATTCAAGAATCTGTTGATTCTGGTTGATTCTGATACTCAGGATCTGCTTAGTCACAGTTCAATCAATTCACCTGGGCGATCGCACTCTGCCAGTCTTTAATCTGCAAACCCAATACTTCTGAAGTGCCCGCAGGCTCACATTGCCTGATTTTCAGGACATTATGCAGGCATTTCAGCATAAGGTCGGTTGGCCTGGGTTCGGAATCTCGACAGACTAAGTTAAACGCTGTTCCCAGTCGCGCTGTTCCTGCTGAAACGCTGTTCCCAGTTGCATAGCCTGCTTGCGGGTTCCGGTTGCATAGCCCGGTCAAACAGAGCGCGATCGCGCTAGCTCGTTGCACCCCAACTTCACCACCCGCCAAGCATACACAGACCCACACGCGCACCAGATCAGCCTACACTTCTTCGCCGTTTCTCCTCTTCCCTCCCCCCTCCCACACACCCTCCATGTTCCTCACCTCTCCTCACGACAACGCCGACCCGTCTCTGGCAGAACTGTTGGAGTTTAGTGCGCGTGCCCTTACCCGCAAGCGCGTGGCTCGTCGGCAGGCTGTGGGCACAACTCCCGCCCTGCGACTGCCCGATGGAGACGTAGCGCTGGCAAGGGTAGAGCCAGGAAGCACGCTTGCACCTCTGCCTGAATTGCCGATCGTCCCGCCTGTTGAAACGCCAACGCTGGCTCCTCTGCGTGATCGCGACCTGAAGGCGTTAGAGGACTGGTTTTCGGTGAAAAATCTGGATGAAATCGAAGCGGACGTGCTGGCGAATCTGGCGCTGCTGTTGCCTGCCCCCTGCTGGGAAGATGACCCCTTCGGTGCAGATGCCACTGATGCTCTCGATTTTCTGGCAGAGTACCTGTAGCTCATCAGCCGCTTGAGGCATTAGACCTCCTGCATGAATCAGGAAGCGTGTGCCAGTTCGTAGTTGAGCAACCCTGCAATCAAGTTCAAGCGCAAGCCAAAGCGTCGTCTCCGGCTGCGATAGCGCCCTGAGAAGATGCGAAAGATCTTGAAGCGACGAATCACATGCTCTACTTTCACCCGCAGTCTCGCTAATGCCCGATTGTGTTGCTTCTCGTCCTCGGCTAACGGTTGGTTGCGCGGCTTTTGGGTGGGCGTACAAGCTCCAGCATGACGCTTGGCAAACCCTTGATACCCGCGGTCAGCTAAACATAACTGCGACGATACCCAGGGCAGGCGACTTCGTTTGAGCAGCTTGAAGTCATGCGTCTTGCCTTTGTCGATTGCA
This sequence comes from Thermoleptolyngbya sichuanensis A183, assembly GCF_013177315.1. Classification (NCBI taxonomy): domain Bacteria; kingdom Bacillati; phylum Cyanobacteriota; class Cyanophyceae; order Oculatellales; family Oculatellaceae; genus Thermoleptolyngbya; species Thermoleptolyngbya sichuanensis. The sequence continues at coordinate 2,149,994 of NZ_CP053661.1, forward strand.
GTCGCAATCACCTAGCCCGTTCTCAAAATCCACCAACAGTTGCGCCTTCAGGCTATGGCTCTTCTGCTTGCCACTGTAGTCACGTTTCTGTTTTTTTTGGACGTTCAATTTCAACTTCACCTGCGTCTACGATAAACACTTTCCATTCCCATCCAGGCTGGTACCACTGCCGTTGGCTGGGCAAGCGAAACTTGCCGCACTTGATCAAGATGTCTTCCACTTTCCTGATGATGCGTCCGACTGGGGTTTCATGCAGGCCCCAACTCGCGCCAATGTGAAACTGGCTGCGGTATTCCCGCCAATATTCCAATGCCACTAGCAATTGCTCTTCCACGCTCAGTTTGTTTTGTCCGCCCCGCTTTCCCTGTCGTTCTAAGTAGGTGGACATTAATAAATATAAAAATATAAAACCCAAAGACCCTGGGTGCATCCCAGTTATGCAATGAGTAGAAGTGCTTAGTGCAGATTAAGGGCAGACGCCGTAGGCTCAGAGCAGTTGCTCTAAGGATAGTTGAAGCGATGGATGCCACCAAGGAAGCCCAAATCAAAGCCCATGCACTGGCGTTAGCGGAGTTGCTTTACGACGAGACAGACCCTGAACAAGTCAAAACATTGGCCGGGATCGAAGTCGCCGTTCGTGACCACCTACTGGAGTATGTGGGGCCTGAGATCGGAAATTTTTTATCTGCACAAGCAGCGGCACAAGCTCTGGGCGAAAGCGGCACATCCAGAGTATCGTCGGACGCTTAAGTCTGAGTCAGCGCCAGAGCCAGCGGCTTAAGGTCAAGGCCCGCACCCAGTGGAGTCCTCAGGTTGAGACGTGCTGCTTGCTGCTGAGTGCCAACGAAGCCTATGCGCGAGCTGCCGACGATATCGCTGTGCTCACCGGGGTGTGCGTGTCAGGGAGTACCCAGCAACGGCTGGTGCATCGTCAAGACCTAGAGCCACCAGCGGTGGACAGCGGGGTTAAGGAAATGAGCTTAGACGGGGGCAAAGTCCGTCTGCGGACTCCTCAGGGGCAGCCCTGCCAGTGGCGCGATTACAAGGGGGTAAACCTGCATCAGTGCAGCATTAGCGCCTTCTACAAAGACAACGACAGCTTGGTCAACTGGCTCAACCAGCAGCCCTTAGCGCATCCCCTCGTTTGTCTTGGGGATGGTCACGACGGCATCTGGAACCTGTTTTCACAGATCGGGCATCGCAGCGAGCGCCTTGAGATCTTGGACTGGTACCACCTGATGGAGAATTTGGGTAACGTGGGTGGGTCTCAACAGCGTCTTGATGCCGTCGAAGCCTGCTTGTGGCAAGGGGATGTGGATGGGGCGGTTAGGCTATTCGACGACTGGTCCCATGAGCGGGTAGACCAGTTTATCGGCTATCTGGCTAAGCATCGGCTCCGTATCGTTAACTACAGCTACTACCAAGCTGAGGGGATTTCAATTGGCTCGGGTGCCGTGGAGTCGACTATCAAGCAAATTGGTAGGCGGGTGAAAATTTCAGGCGCTCAGTGGAAGGAAGACAACGTTCCACAAGTCCTTCGCCATCGCTGCGCTTATCTCAATGGTCAATTCTCATCCTGAGTCTTGTAAGACTGGGATGCACCCAAGACCCTGCGCCGCCTGCTGCGCGGGCGGCGCAGGGTTCAGGATCTGTTTTTTAATCTGGTCTATCTACTTACTACTTAGTTGGGGCTACTTAGTTGGGGACGTAACACCTCGACCATCTCGCCAAAGGTTTCCCAGTTGACACCACAGAATCGCTTAAACTCTCCAGCAGACAGGCTTTGCAAGGCTTGATAAGGCATGGCATTTCCTCCTTGGATTTAGTTCTGCCATGCGCCTATCCATCTTTGCAAGCTTTTATCCCTAACTGGCACATTCCCTCCCATTCACGCAGGAGGTCTATTTTACACATCACTTCTTAGCAGACCAGCGCCCTCCCTGCAACTCGGAAGCTTTTTTGCAGGGTTGGCTACCTAAGATACCCATAGCTTGTTGAAATTGCGATGTCTGCCAGTTGCAGCGGCCACTTCACCAGAATCAATGCCCATGTTTGATCTGCTGACGATGGTTTGAGCACCCCTCTCGGACATCACCTTAAATCCAACCACACTCAACTGCTTATCATTGGCTATGCAATCTTCAGTTCCTTGGACAATTAGCTTAATTCACCTCACCTCTCTGCTAACAGTGATTCCAGCCACAGTAGACCAGGCGATCGCCCAAGAATATCCATCCTGCTTCATGATCACTAGCTCTGGACGAATGCTTGACCTAACAGAGCTTTGCCAGGCTCTACCCCCTACACCCCCAATCCACAGTGATACACAGCGTGCGCGAACCATCCGCCTATCCCCCACAACTCCAGTCCACCGTTATACCCAACCAACTGCTGAAGTACGGGGTTCAGACGACCATTGGATCTCTGGATTAAATATGGTGCGACGTTATGCGCCAGACCAATGGAGTGGCTACGTGCTGAACCGTGGCCCACAAGGGTTTGAGGAGCCTGGCAGGGGCGATAGACAGAATGGCAGCAGTGGCAGTAGCAACAGTCGGGATCTGAGAAGCTCATCTTATTCACAAACGAATGGCAGCAGTGGTGGCAGCAGTGGCAGTGGCAACTGCGACCATCCTTGGCAACTGGATGCCAGTGGACGACGCTGCGGTGGGCGGGCAGCGAGTAAACGGCCAGGCGGGCGATAGCGACAACCCTTACAAGTGATTTTGACCAGCTTTCCAGTCAAAAGAGCAGCGAGTGAACGGCCGCGATAGCGACATGGGTGTTTCTGATCTAGCCGCGATCGCCCATTTATGCACTTCAATGTTGACTTTGCTAGTACCAAACTATGAACCAGATAAGGCTAGTCCAACCCAGATTTATGCGAGCAGGTAAAATAATTTTGGCGATGAGCTTGGCGGCGATCGCCCTCGGTTGCCAGTCCCGTCCAGTTGCAGAGCCTTCAGCAGAAGCGCCAAGCCAGTCTCTAAATGCTGAACAAAATGCTGCACAAAGCGATCCTTTTCGGGATGCAGTCAACAAGGCTATGGAAGCTGCAACCCTGACGCAAACGGCGAAGACCCACGACGAATGGAATACTGTACTGAAGACGTGGCAGCAAGCAATTGATCTGATGCAGGCGGTTCCAGCGTCTCACCCAAATTACCAAACTGCCCAGGCAAAGGTTTCTGAATATTTAAGGAATCGGAAATACGCACACCAAAATGCACAAACAACTCAAAGCGCCGCTCAGCGCACGGGTGCATCCCAGTCTTACAAGACTCAGGATGAGAATTGACCATTGAGATAAGCGCAGCGATGGCGAAGGACTTGTGGAACGTTGTCTTCCTTCCACTGAGCGCCTGAAATTTTCACCCGCCTACCAATTTGCTTGATAGTCGACTCCACGGCACCCGAGCCAATTGAAATCCCCTCAGCTTGGTAGTAGCTGTAGTTAACGATACGGAGCCGATGCTTAGCCAGATAGCCGATAAACTGGTCTACCCGCTCATGGGACCAGTCGTCGAATAGCCTAACCGCCCCATCCACATCCCCTTGCCACAAGCAGGCTTCGACGGCATCAAGACGCTGTTGAGACCCACCCACGTTACCCAAATTCTCCATCAGGTGGTACCAGTCCAAGATCTCAAGGCGCTCGCTGCGATGCCCGATCTGTGAAAACAGGTTCCAGATGCCGTCGTGACCATCCCCAAGACAAACGAGGGGATGCGCTAAGGGCTGCTGGTTGAGCCAGTTGACCAAGCTGTCGTTGTCTTTGTAGAAGGCGCTAATGCTGCACTGATGCAGGTTTACCCCCTTGTAATCGCGCCACTGGCAGGGCTGCCCCTGAGGAGTCCGCAGACGGACTTTGCCCCCGTCTAAGCTCATTTCCTTAACCCCGCTGTCCACCGCTGGTGGCTCTAGGTCTTGACGATGCACCAGCCGTTGCTGGGTACTCCCTGACACGCACACCCCGGTGAGCACAGCGATATCGTCGGCAGCTCGCGCATAGGCTTCGTTGGCACTCAGCAGCAAGCAGCACGTCTCAACCTGAGGACTCCACTGGGTGCGGGCCTTGACCTTAAGCCGCTGGCTCTGGCGCTGACTCAGACTTAAGCGTCCGACGATACTCTGGATGTGCCGCTTTCGCCCAGAGCTTGTGCCGCTGCTTGTGCAGATAAAAAATTTCCGATCTCAGGCCCCACATACTCCAGTGGGTGGTCACGAACGGCGACTTCGATCCCGGCCAATGTTTTGACTTGTTCAGGGTCTGTCTCGTCGTAAAGCAACTCCGCTAACGCCAGTGCATGGGCTTTGATTTGGGCTTCCTTGGTGGCATCCATCGCTTCAACTATCCTTAGAGCAACTGCTCTGAGCCTACGGCGTCTGCCCTTAATCTGCACTAAGCACTTCTACTCATTGCATAACTGGGATGCACCCGTGTATCGCGTGCAGGTCACTGATGAAGTGCTGCATTTGTATGAAGTAGCACGGCAGGTCTTTCCAGCACTCGTTCGACAAACCGAAAACGGAGAAACCTGGCTGGCTGTGTCTAAAATACTGCCTTGGATTTGTGACAACTTGATTGCTGGCAAACCCTGGTATGCAGGCTTTTTTGAGTTTCGTAAACGTAACGAAGTCTATGAACGCAAAGGATTGGTAACAATGACTGAATACTTGAATGCGGAAGAACAAGTGCTGTTTGATGTGGTGCAGGGCGCGTTTAGCAAATACCTGTCCGGACAGATTCAGCAAGCTCAAAAACAAGGTCGTTCCTTGGATTATGGGCAAGTGACGGATAAGGTCATCTATCGATTTCAACGTCCTAGCACACAGCAGGAATTTGCCACAGCATTGGTGGATTTCTTGAGCCAGTTTCGTAGCAAAGCGGCACGTGATAAGGGACCTCAGATTTTTCACTGGGTACACCGGGAGGAAAACTGGCGACGGGAGCATCCCACTTTCGCGAAAACAGTGCGAAGGGTGAGAATGGGAGGGTAGCCCCAGGGATGACTCACCAGGACACCTGAAGACCAAAAGCGATTGGAAGCTTGTACAGCAGAGATCGCCGAGATTTTGTATCGCAATAGCAACCGAGAGGGGCTCGATAGTCTAGAAGGCATCGAGCAGACTGTACGACGGCAAATGCTAGAGGAGGTGAGCCCTCGAGTTGCCCTTTTTTTGTCAACCAGAAAGCCTACCCCGCCCGAGGCCGGGTTCGCCGATTGAAGAGTTTGGTAGGGGTCCTTGAGATTCGTCAAAGTCAGGCAGAACGGTTAGGCGTAAAGGCTTACAGCCGTCTCAGTGGTGGCCTAGAGAAAGCCAACCTACGCTTAAGTGCCAACGAATCGTTTCAAGATGCAGAGGATGACATCGTAGCCCTGACCGGGATGCGGGTCGGGCACTCGACCCAACAACGTCTGGTGGGGCGTCAGTCGTTCGAGTCTGCCGAGGCTAAACAAGGCGTCAGTGAGGTCAGCATTGATGGCGGCAAAGTCCGTCTGCGTGACCTGCTAGAGTCCGATAGCCCGTGGCGAGACTACAAAGCGGTGCGGGTGGAGGGGATTGATTACAACGCCTTCTTCCAAGACAATGACAGCTTGATTGATTATCTCAGCGCTCAACGCTTGCTCTCCCCACTGGTCTGTCTGGGCGATGGTCACGCTGGGGTGTGGAATCTGTTTGCTCAACTCACCACCGTTGAGACCCGTTGGGAAATCCTCGATTGGTACCATCTCAAAGAAAACCTCTACAAAGTCGGTGGGTCGCTCAAGCGCTTAGCAGCGGCGGAAATGCTGTTATGGCAAGGTCAAGTGGAAGCCGCCAGGGCCCTCTTTGCCGACTGTCGGCGCAAGCAAGCCCGCAATTTTGAAGCCTATCTGAGCACCCATCGCTCTCGCATCGTGAATTATGGGTTCTACCAGGCTGAGCAACTCTGTTCTATTGGATCAGGAGCCGTAGAATCGGCTGTCAAACAGATTGGGCGACGCCTCCAAATTTCGGGTGCTCGCTGGAATACGGCCTCCGTTAATGCCATGTTGAGTCTGCGCTGTGCCTACCTCAATGGACAGCTCGCCAGTTGACTGTTTCATCGAAAGTGGGATGCTCCTCAAACTTTAGTTTGGACTAACTGGCATCACAATAATGCTCAACAGGATGCCATAAAGAATCTGCTCAACCGTTCATAACAGTTGAACTTAAGGAATTGGATACAATCCTGCTCGCAGTTAAGCTGCTGTTGCAACCGGACTGTTCAGGGATTGTTCGGATGTCTTGCGTTTCGAGGCTCGTTTTTTGACCATCGGATAGCAGGGACGAGGAGTTGGCTTGTGCCCCTTGCCTCGTCCTGGCGATTTACCACGAGGTTTAGGCGCAGGAGCAGGGGTGCCAATCGCTGCCAAAATGCCTGCAAACGCTTGTGCGACCCGACCCGGAGTCAACGTTTCTTGCGGGGCCTGCCAGGGCAAGGGGTGGTCAGTACAGTCCTTTCGCGCTAACCACAACTGCCAACTGAGCAACGGCATCAGGCTGCTCCACTGTTCGGTTGCCGATACAGAACTGAACTGGGGATGTGTCCAATATAGCCTCTGCTTGGCAAAGCGATACCAGTGTTCAATGGCAAAGCGACGGAGGTAGTGCAACCACAGGGTTTCTAACGGAGGCATCTGCTCACCCAGCCAAACTAACCACAAAGGAGCCAAGCGTCGCGTGCTGCTCTGTGTCTCCAGCACCTCCACGCGCAACACTTCCATTGCCCGTTTGGGGGATTTGCGGAAATGGTATGCACTCCAACGACTGACCCGCACTCGGCCCCAGTTGGGATCATCGACTTCAACGGTTTCGACCGGGACACTCCAAGTGTCAGGGTCATTGAGTTTCATCTTATGTCCATGCTTGGCAGGTGCGCCTCGCCCTCGATACGCTGGGGGCGCGCCATAGACACATCGATTGGATGTAACCCGCAGCAGCAAGTCTGCCTCAATCCCTGCCGTTTGGTTGACAAAACTGGCATTGCCGTACCCTCGGTCGTAGATCGCCAACGGACGCACCGCTAACTGCCGAGTCACTTGTTTGAGTTGGAATGCCGCTTTACTGGCGGGTGTTTCAAAGCTGGTGATGCGCTCATGCCGCAATGGTAATGCCCAACTGCCCCTGTCAACAGCAATCCAGGCTAAGGTACTGTAGTTTTGTCCGGCTATCGGGGCATGTCCTGTTCTGCCTGATAAGGTGCGGTCTTTCAAACGCCTGGCAGCAGGACGGTTCCACCGACTCGCATCACCTGCCAACACCGGTTGCTGCTGAGTCGGTATCTGCTGCACCAACAGCTTCAGCACCTTTGATCGGGGTAGGCGGCTATCGCGCAACGCTTCATAGGTGCTCGACCACTGGCGACGAAAGACAGGACTCTGCGATAGCCTCACAAACGACACGATGCACGCACTCACTAACACGGCATCCATCAGATCAAACAGGGCATCTCTGGCGTTTCCCAAGCTGGCATACAACGTTTGGCGAAATTGCTGAAGTTCGTTGAAAATCATGGGGTCAATGTTGGTTGTACTTCATTGACCTTACGGCAGTCGGTGCTTCTCATTGACTGCCTTCCTCTTCACCATTAGTCCAAACTAAAGTCAAAGCAAAGGCTGATTTTTGCATGATTGAGCAACCTCGAATGGAGCATCACATGCTCGCCTCGGTCAAGCAGATCAGGCTTGGAAAAGGTGGAATACAAATAAAAGCGATCGCTCTCTGCTCCTCCAAATCGCGCATGAAGCTGTCGATGGATCGCTTCATTTCGCCGACCATAGCTCAAGATATCAATCCAGCGATGCTGCCGATTGAGTTCCACCCTCAACGTATTTGTCGCAAGCGGCAAGTACATCGCATTAATGCCGTGCGTCTCTCTCACAGAATCAGCCATATCCTGACTGATTGTAAACAGATAGTCCAGGCAAGAAATGGCGGCAGGATTGAGGTGATTTGCGCTAAACCCATCCAACAGGTAACCAATTCTGACATCAAACCGTTTCAGCAGAGGGCCGAGCGTATGCATCGACAGTAGGAACTGCGACCCAAGCCCTACAATAAGCAATACATTTATCCCAGAATCCAAACTGGGCAACTGCTCTAACTCATACCAGGAGCGAAACAGGCGATGCCGATATCGTCGAGTAAAAGACACATAGCGATCGGAAACTTTCAGCGAACCCAGCCGAATTGACTGGTTATGAGTGGGGTAGAGAAAGACAGGCTTAAAAACACTGGATAGAACTTCTTCTAGATTCTGACTGACTGACCAACCTACATGTTGATTATCAGGAGAATTTTCAGACAAGACGTAGAGATTCAGCCCCATATACAGCAACAGCTAAGAGTTTTAGAAGATAGAAATCAAGATATTGTTAGCCCGAAGAATACCAATACGACATCGCTGTAAAACGTTGCCTTACTATCTACAGCCACAATCTACAGCCACAATCTACAGCCACAATACGAAGGCCTATCAGCTATTAATAACTTTAGTTTGGACTAATGGTGAAGAGGAAGGCAGTCAATGAGAAGCACCGACTGCCGTAAGGTCAATGAAGTACAACCAACATTGACCCCATGATTTTCAACGAACTTCAGCAATTTCGCCAAACGTTGTATGCCAGCTTGGGAAACGCCAGAGATGCCCTGTTTGATCTGATGGATGCCGTGTTAGTGAGTGCGTGCATCGTGTCGTTTGTGAGGCTATCGCAGAGTCCTGTCTTTCGTCGCCAGTGGTCGAGCACCTATGAAGCGTTGCGCGATAGCCGCCTACCCCGATCAAAGGTGCTGAAGCTGTTGGTGCAGCAGATACCGACTCAGCAGCAACCGTTGTTGGCAGGTGATGCGAGTCGGTGGAACCGTCCTGCTGCCAGGCGTTTGAAAGACCGCACCTTATCGGGCAGAACAGGACATGCCCCGATAGCCGGACAAAACTACAGTACCTTAGCCTGGATTGCTGAAGACAGGGGCAGTTGGGCATTACCATTGCGGCATGAGCGCATCACCAGCTTTGAAACACCCGCCAGTAAAGCGGCATTCCAACTCAAACAAGTGACTCGGCAGTTAGCGGTGCGTCCGTTGGCGATCTACGACCGAGGGTACGGCAATGCCAGTTTTGTCAACCAAACGGCAGGGATTGAGGCAGACTTGCTGCTGCGGGTTACATCCAATCGATGTGTCTATGGCGCGCCCCCAGCGTATCGAGGGCGAGGCGCACCTGCCAAGCATGGACATAAGATGAAACTCAATGACCCTGACACTTGGAGTGTCCCGGTCGAAACCGTTGAAGTCGATGATCCCAACTGGGGACGAGTGCGGGTCAGTCGTTTGAGTGCATACCATTTCCGCAAATCCCCCAAACGGGCAATGGAAGTGTTGCGCGTGGAGGTGCTGGAGACACAGAGCAGCACGCGACGCTTGGCTCCTTTGTGGTTAGTTTGGCTGGGTGAGCAGATGCCTCCGTTAGAAACCCTGTGGTTGCACTACCTCCGTCGCTTTGCCATTGAACACTGGTATCGCTTTGCCAAGCAGAGGCTATATTGGACACATCCCCAGTTCAGTTCTGTATCGGCAACCGAACAGTGGAGCAGCCTGATGCCGTTGCTCAGTTGGCAGTTGTGGTTAGCGCGAAAGGACTGTACTGACCACCCCTTGCCCTGGCAGGCACCGCAAGAAACGTTGACTCCGGGTCGGGTCGCACAAGCGTTTGCAGGCATTTTGGCAGCGATTGGCACCCCTGCTCCTGCGCCTAAACCTCGTGGTAAATCGCCAGGACGAGGCAAGGGGCACAAGCCAACTCCTCGTCCCTGCTATCCGATGGTCAAAAAACGAGCCTCGAAACGCAAGACATCCGAACAATCCCTGAACAGTCCGGTTGCAACAGCAGCTTAACTGCGAGCAGGATTGTATCCAATTCCTTAAGTTCAACTGTTATGAACGGTTGAGCAGATTCTTTATGGCATCCTGTTGAGCATTATTGTGATGCCAGTTAGTCCAAACTAAAGTAAACAAACACCCCCTCGGATGATTACATCCGAGGGGGGTTGTGTTATCGCCCTGGCACCGAGCTATTTTTGCAGGCAGCTACCCACCAACTATCTTCGCCGCAGGTGCGTTTCACAACTCAGTTCGGGATGGATGAGCGTGGTTCCACACCGCCATAGGCACCAGGAAACTCATTGGGCTGTCTAGACTCTCTTCCACGCGAGAAATCTTCTTTCCAGAAGACCCCGCTAAAAGAGGGAACCCAAAAGGCTGCATAGAAAATCGTCTAGACACACACTTAAATTCAAGACACGAAACAGAGGTCAAGCCCTCGGTCTGTTAGTACTCCTCGACTTCATACATCACTGCACTTCCATCTAGAGCCTATTAACCCGTGTTCTGCGGGTGACCTTACTGGCTTTTGCCATGAGAGTACTCATCTTGAGGTGGGCTTCCCACTTAGATGCTTTCAGCGGTTATCCACTCCGCACTTGGCTACCCTGCGTCTACCGTTGGCACGATAACAGGTACACCAGCGGTGCGTTCTTCCCGGTCCTCTCGTACTAAGGAAGAATCCTCTCAATACTCTTGCGCCTGCACCGGATATGGACCGAACTGTCTCACGACGTTCTGAACCCAGCTCACGTACCGCTTTAATGGGCGAACAGCCCAACCCTTGGGACGTACTACCGCCCCAGGTTGCGATGAGCCGACATCGAGGTGCCAAACCTCCCCGTCGATGTGAACTCTTGGGGGAGATCAGCCTGTTATCCCTAGAGTAACTTTTATCCGTTGAGCGACGGCCCTTCCACTCAGCGCCGTCGGATCACTAAGGCCGTGTTTCCACCCTGCTCGAGTTGTAGCTCTCGCAGTCAAGCTCTCTTCTGCCTTTACACTCTACGGCTGATTTCCAACCAGCCTGAGAGAACCTTTGCGCGCCTCCGTTACCTTTTAGGAGGCGACCGCCCCAGTCAAACTGCCCACCTGATACGGTCCCAAAGCCGGATAACGGCATTCAGTTAGAATTCTAGCTCTGACAGAGTGGTATCTCACCGTTGACTCAGCAACCCCCACAAGGATTGCTTCACAGTCTCCCACCTATCCTGCGCAGTCAAAGCCCGAACCCAATACCAGGCTACAGTAAAGCTTCATAGGGTCTTTCTGTCCAGGTGCAGGTAGTCCGTATCTTCACAGACAATCCTATTTCGCCGAGCCTCTCTCCGAGACAGCTCCCAGATCGTTACGCCTTTCGTGCGGGTCGGAACTTACCCGACAAGGAATTTCGCTACCTTAGGACCGTTATAGTTACGGCCGCCGTTCACCGGGGCTTCGGTCGCCAGCTTCGCTTGCGCTGACCGACTTCCTTAACCTTCCGGCACTGGGCAGGCGTCAGCCCCCATACATCGTCTTGCGACTTAGCGGAGACCTGTGTTTTTGGTAAACAGTCGCCTGGGACTCTTCACTGCGACCACCTCTCGGTGGCACCCCTTCTTCCGAAGTTACGGGGCCATTTTGCCGAGTTCCTTAGAGAGAGTTATCTCGCGCCCCTGAGTATTCTCAACCATCCCACCTGTGTCGGTTTAGGGTACGGGCAATATGCAGTTAACGTGTTTAGAGCTTTTCTTGGAAGCGTGACATCACACACTTCGGAGACGTATCTCCTCGTACTCACGCCTCAACTCGGAACGTTTTCACCGCTCCTCATCGCCTCGGACGCTTGAACCAGTAACCAACCTCTGGCTGTGTTAGCCTTCTCCGTCCCTCTGCACAACTACACATCGGTACAGGAATATTAACCTGTTGTCCATCGACTACGTCCTTCGACCTCGCCTTAGGACCCGACTAACCCTCCGCGGACGAGCCTTCCGGAGGAACCCTTGGGATTTCGGGGCATTGGATTCTCACCAATGTTTGCGCTACTCAAGCCGACATTCTCACTTCTGCTTCGTCCACACCTGCTTCCGCTGATGCTTCTAACTACTACAGAACGCTCCCCTACCGATACATCGATAGATATATCCCACAGCTTCGGTACATCGCTTAGTCCCGTTCATTTTCGGCGCAGGAGCGCTTGACCAGTGAGCTATTACGCACTCTTTTAAGGGTGGCTGCTTCTAGGCAAACCTCCTGGTTGTCTATGCACTCCCACCTCCTTTGCCACTTAGCGATGATTTGGGGACCTTAGCTGGTGGTCTGGGCTGTTTCCCTCTTGACGATGGAGCTTATCCCTCACCGTCTCACTGGCAGAGTGTACACGGGGTATTCAGAGTTTGACTCGATTTGGTACCGCTCTCGCAGCCCGCACCGAATCAGTGCTTTACCCCCCCGCTATAATCTCTACCGCTGCGCCTCAACACATTTCGGGGAGAACCAGCTAGCTCCCGGTTCGATTGGCATTTCACCCCTAACCACAGCTCATCCGCTGATTTTTCAACATCAGTCGGTTCGGACCTCCACTTGGCTTTACCCAAGCTTCATCCTGGCCATGGTTAGATCACCGGGGTTCGGGTCTATAAACACTGACTGTCGCCCTTATCAGACTCGCTTTCGCTTTGGCTTCGCCATTCTCGGCTTAACCTGCCAGTGCCTATAAGTCGCCGGCTCATTCTTCAACAGGCACACCGTCACCCGTTTAATCGGGCTTCGATTGCTTGTAGGCTGACGGTTTCATGTTCTATTTCACTCCCCTCCCGGGGTTCTTTTCACCTTTCCCTCGCGGTACTGGTTCACTATCGGTCACACAGGAGTATTTAGCCTTTCGAGGTGGTCCTCGATGATTCAACCGGAATTCCACGTGCTCCGGCCTACTCGGGATTCAGCTAGTATCTTTAAGCTTTCGACTACAGGACTTTCACCTTCTCTGGTGCAGTATTCAGCTGCTTCGTCTAGCCGCTAGAGTCCATGTCGCTGTCCCACAACCCCAGGAGTTAAAACCCCTGGTTTAGGCTCTTCCCGCTTCGCTCGCCGCTACTAAGGGAATCGAGTTTTCTTTCTCTTCCTCCAGCTACTAAGATGTTTCAATTCGCTGGGTTCGCTCTCTCCACCCTATGGATTCAGGTGGTAGTACTTGGGGTTGCCCCATTCGGAAACCCACGGATCAATGCTTGCTTCCAGCTCCCCGTGGCTTATCGCAGGTAACCGCGTCCTTCTTCGCCTCTGTGTGCCTAGGTATCCACCATCAGCCCTTTGTAGCTTGACCACTTTTTCGCTTTCGTCTTGCTTACATTGGTGTCTGTGATAGTGACAGCTTTAATTGACAGCAGGCTGTTATTCTTCCGCCAACTTTCGCTGTCTGCTACCTGACAATTTTCTATGCAGTTTTCAAGGTTCTGGCTGGTTTAATCCAGCAGGCTCTCTTGGTCTTCCTTAACTCGGTGAACAAGATAAGTTGCTGAACTAAGTAAGCGGACTACTAAACAAACTGCCTGCTAAGCAAGCTGCATTCTAAGCAAGTTAACTAGCTATCGCCTCATGAGGATTCAAGATTCCTCAGTGGAGGTTAGCGGACTCGAACCGCTGACATCCTGCTTGCAAAGCAGGCGCTCTACCAACTGAGCTAAACCCCCATACGAAAATCAGAGAATTGAAGAACGAAGAAATAATAATAAAAGAACTAGAGCAAAAGCTGAAACCTAGTGCAACCTAAACAGTTCTTAAGGCTCCAAGCAAAACTTAAAGACCCGTTACAGAACAGACTTCGTTACAGAAAAGGTTTCGTAGACTTCGTTACAGAGGCTTTGCTTGCTCTTATCTCTTTTACCTCTTCATTCTTCGCTTTTCCCTTTTTCAAAGGTGGGCCATCCTGGACTCGAACCAGGGACCTCACCCTTATCAGGGGTGCGCTCTAACCACCTGAGCTAATAGCCCATAAACCGAACCAGTATAGTTTGGAAGCCTATCTGTAATCCGAACGACCTTGGGATGACCGACTTTGAATCTATTTGCACTGTGCGTTCGACTCTAAAGTGGGTAGGTCTCCCTTAAAGGAGGTGATCCAGCCACACCTTCCGGTACGGCTACCTTGTTACGACTTCACCCCAGTCATCAGCCCTGCCTTCGGCGTCCTCCTCCCGAGGGTTGGAGTAACGACTTCGGGCGTGGCCAACTCCCATGGTGTGACGGGCGGTGTGTACAAGGCCCGGGAACGTATTCACCGCAGTATGCTGACCTGCGATTACTAGCGATTCCTCCTTCATGCAGGCGAGTTGCAGCCTGCAATCTGAACTGAGCCACGGTTTATGGGATTAGCTTGCTCTCGCGAGCTTGCAACCCTTTGTCCGCAGCATTGTAGTACGTGTGTAGCCCAGGACGTAAGGGGCATGCTGACTTGACGTCATCCCCACCTTCCTCCGGTTTGTCACCGGCAGTCTCTCTAGAGTGCCCAACTAAATGATGGCAACTAAAAACGAGGGTTGCGCTCGTTGCGGGACTTAACCCAACATCTCACGACACGAGCTGACGACAGCCATGCACCACCTGTGCTCCAGTTCCCGAAGGCACCCCCACCTTTCAGCAGGGTTCTGGACATGTCAAGCCCTGGTAAGGTTCTTCGCGTTGCATCGAATTAAACCACATACTCCACCGCTTGTGCGGGCCCCCGTCAATTCCTTTGAGTTTCACTCTTGCGAGCGTACTCCCCAGGCGGGACACTTAACGCGTTGGCTACGGCACTGCCCGGGTCGATACGGGCAACACCTAGTGTCCATCGTTTACGGCTAGGACTACAGGGGTATCTAATCCCTTTCGCTCCCCTAGCTTTCGTCCCTCAGTGTCAGTGCAGGTCCAGTCAGGCGCTTTCGCCACCGGTGTTCTTCCCAATATCTACGCATTTCACCGCTACACTGGGAATTCCCCTGACCCCTACCGCACTCTAGTCGCCCAGTTTCCACTGCTGGTATGCGGTTAAGCCGCACGCTTTAACAGCAGACTTGAACAACCACCTACGGACGCTTTACGCCCAATAATTCCGGATAACGCTTGCATCCTCCGTATTACCGCGGCTGCTGGCACGGAGTTAGCCGATGCTGATTCGATAGGTACCGTCAGTACTTCTTCCCTATCAAAAGCGGTTTACAACCAATAGGCCGTCCTCCCGCACGCGGTCTTGCTCCGTCAGGCTTGCGCCCATTGCGGAAAATTCCCCACTGCTGCCTCCCGTAGGAGTCTGGGCCGTGTCTCAGTCCCAGTGTGGCTGATCATCCTCTCAGACCAGCTACTGATCGTCGCCTTGGTAGGCTCTTACCCCACCAACTAGCTAATCAGACGCGAGCTCATCCTCAGGCCATAAATGTTTCACCTCTCGGCACATCGGGTATTAGCAGCCGTTTCCAGCTGTTGTCCCCGTCCTAAGGGCAGATTCTCACGCGTTACTCACCCGTCCGCCACTAGGTGCCGAAGCACCCCGTTCGACTTGCATGTGTTAAGCAGACCGCCAGCGTTCATCCTGAGCCAGGATCAAACTCTCCATGTTGTTCTCCATTTAGAGTTTTTTGGCTCCAGAACTCTCGTTCCGGTTTGAGATTATCTAAATAATCTCCTTGTGTTTCGTTAATTCAGAAAAGTCATTCCCTCGTCTCTCGACTCTTCAGGCAAAATCAATCCCTAAAAACTAGTTCAAGAACTAGTCCCTAAATATCAATTTCCCTGAAAAATCTCTGAAACCTCAGAAATAACTCCCCCAATATTTGCATTAACGGGTCACAGATGCTATTCTGGCTTCCAAACTATTATCTTTTCTAGGTTCGGGCGGCGAGACTTTAGCCTTGCTTCGCCTTCACTCCGCTTCGGCTGTCCTCCCGACCGCTTTACTAATGTAGCCCTATCTCCCTATAACTGTCAACTACTCTCTCAAAAAAACTCCCAAAACTTGAAAGCCCCAACAAATAAGGGGTTGAGGAGGCTAGTACGGGGCGATCGCCCCTGATTCCCGTCTTCATCTTCAAAAAAATCCTCAAGAAATCTAGGAGCGGATAGTTAGGCTCACATTTTTTCTATGCTCTTGCCAAGGTTTTAAGCCGAGTTCCCTGAAGAAGGGATTGGGGTGAGTGGTCATAATGCAGAAAACGGCTGGATAATCCCAGAGCTTATCTGGTTCTCCAGCCGCCTCAAGCTTTGTGCAGGCAATGTGATTACTTTAGTTTGGACTAACTGGCATCACAATAATGCTCAACAGGATGCCATAAAGAATCTGCTCAACCGTTCATAACAGTTGAACTTAAGGAATTGGATACAATCCTGCTCGCAGTTAAGCTGCTGTTGCAACCGGACTGTTCAGGGATTGTTCGGATGTCTTGCGTTTCGAGGCTCGTTTTTTGACCATCGGATAGCAGGGACGAGGAGTTGGCTTGTGCCCCTTGCCTCGTCCTGGCGATTTACCACGAGGTTTAGGCGCAGGAGCAGGGGTGCCAATCGCTGCCAAAATGCCTGCAAACGCTTGTGCGACCCGACCCGGAGTCAACGTTTCTTGCGGTGCCTGCCAGGGCAAGGGGTGGTCAGTACAGTCCTTTCGCGCTAACCACAACTGCCAACTGAGCAACGGCATCAGGCTGCTCCACTGTTCGGTTGCCGATACAGAACTGAACTGGGGATGTGTCCAATATAGCCTCTGCTTGGCAAAGCGATACCAGTGTTCAATGGCAAAGCGACGGAGGTAGTGCAACCACAGGGTTTCTAACGGAGGCATCTGCTCACCCAGCCAAACTAACCACAAAGGAGCCAAGCGTCGCGTGCTGCTCTGTGTCTCCAGCACCTCCACGCGCAACACTTCCATTGCCCGTTTGGGGGATTTGCGGAAATGGTATGCACTCCAACGACTGACCCGCACTCGTCCCCAGTTGGGATCATCGACTTCAACGGTTTCGACCGGGACACTCCAAGTGTCAGGGTCATTGAGTTTCATCTTATGTCCATGCTTGGCAGGTGCGCCTCGCCCTCGATACGCTGGGGGCGCGCCATAGACACATCGATTGGATGTAACCCGCAGCAGCAAGTCTGCCTCAATCCCTGCCGTTTGGTTGACAAAACTGGCATTGCCGTACCCTCGGTCGTAGATCGCCAACGGACGCACCGCTAACTGCCGAGTCACTTGTTTGACTTTAGTTTGGACTAATGGTGAAGAGGAAGGCAGTCAATGAGAAGCACCGACTGCCGTAAGGTCAATGAAGTACAACCAACATTGACCCCATGATTTTCAACGAACTTCAGCAATTTCGCCAAACGTTGTATGCCAGCTTGGGAAACGCCAGAGATGCCCTGTTTGATCTGATGGATGCCGTGTTAGTGAGTGCGTGCATCGTGTCGTTTGTGAGGCTATCGCAGAGTCCTGTCTTTCGTCGCCAGTGGTCGAGCACCTATGAAGCGTTGCGCGATAGCCGCCTACCCCGATCAAAGGTGCTGAAGCTGTTGGTGCAGCAGATACCGACTCAGCAGCAACCGTTGTTGGCAGGTGATGCGAGTCGGTGGAACCGTCCTGCTGCCAGGCGTTTGAAAGACCGCACCTTATCAGGCAGAACAGGACATGCCCCGATAGCCGGACAAAACTACAGTACCTTAGCCTGGATTGCTGAAGACAGGGGCAGTTGGGCATTACCATTGCGGCATGAGCGCATCACCAGCTTTGAAACACCCGCCAGTAAAGCGGCATTCCAACTCAAACAAGTGACTCGGCAGTTAGCGGTGCGTCCGTTGGCGATCTACGACCGAGGGTACGGCAATGCCAGTTTTGTCAACCAAACGGCAGGGATTGAGGCAGACTTGCTGCTGCGGGTTACATCCAATCGATGTGTCTATGGCGCGCCCCCAGCGTATCGAGGGCGAGGCGCACCTGCCAAGCATGGACATAAGATGAAACTCAATGACCCTGACACTTGGAGTGTCCCGGTCGAAACCGTTGAAGTCGATGATCCCAACTGGGGACGAGTGCGGGTCAGTCGTTGGAGTGCATACCATTTCCGCAAATCCCCCAAACGGGCAATGGAAGTGTTGCGCGTGGAGGTGCTGGAGACACAGAGCAGCACGCGACGCTTGGCTCCTTTGTGGTTAGTTTGGCTGGGTGAGCAGATGCCTCCGTTAGAAACCCTGTGGTTGCACTACCTCCGTCGCTTTGCCATTGAACACTGGTATCGCTTTGCCAAGCAGAGGCTATATTGGACACATCCCCAGTTCAGTTCTGTATCGGCAACCGAACAGTGGAGCAGCCTGATGCCGTTGCTCAGTTGGCAGTTGTGGTTAGCGCGAAAGGACTGTACTGACCACCCCTTGCCCTGGCAGGCACCGCAAGAAACGTTGACTCCGGGTCGGGTCGCACAAGCGTTTGCAGGCATTTTGGCAGCGATTGGCACCCCTGCTCCTGCGCCTAAACCTCGTGGTAAATCGCCAGGACGAGGCAAGGGGCACAAGCCAACTCCTCGTCCCTGCTATCCGATGGTCAAAAAACGAGCCTCGAAACGCAAGACATCCGAACAATCCCTGAACAGTCCGGTTGCAACAGCAGCTTAACTGCGAGCAGGATTGTATCCAATTCCTTAAGTTCAACTGTTATGAACGGTTGAGCAGATTCTTTATGGCATCCTGTTGAGCATTATTGTGATGCCAGTTAGTCCAAACTAAAGTTGTTTGAGTTGGAATGCCGCTTTACTGGCGGGTGTTTCAAAGCTGGTGATGCGCTCATGCCGCAATGGTAATGCCCAACTGCCCCTGTCTTCAGCAATCCAGGCTAAGGTACTGTAGTTTTGTCCGGCTATCGGGGCATGTCCTGTTCTGCCTGATAAGGTGCGGTCTTTCAAACGCCTGGCAGCAGGACGGTTCCACCGACTCGCATCACCTGCCAACAACGGTTGCTGCTGAGTCGGTATCTGCTGCACCAACAGCTTCAGCACCTTTGATCGGGGTAGGCGGCTATCGCGCAACGCTTCATAGGTGCTCGACCACTGGCGACGAAAGACAGGACTCTGCGATAGCCTCACAAACGACACGATGCACGCACTCACTAACACGGCATCCATCAGATCAAACAGGGCATCTCTGGCGTTTCCCAAGCTGGCATACAACGTTTGGCGAAATTGCTGAAGTTCGTTGAAAATCATGGGGTCAATGTTGGTTGTACTTCATTGACCTTACGGCAGTCGGTGCTTCTCATTGACTGCCTTCCTCTTCACCATTAGTCCAAACTAAAGTGATTAGAAGAGATTAGAGCAGGCTATTTAACCGTTGCACTTGAGTATCCATCTTCCGCTGCTTGATGTAGCGATAGGTTTCTGCAAGTTCCAGGGCGAACTGATCTTCGATGGCTTCGGCAGCCTGACGATTTGGGTAGGCGATGAAGATTGCGGCTCCTCGTTCTGACTGGAAGAGTGTGGTTGACAACTCTTGAAGAAGAGGCTCGTCGAAGGCTAAGCAGCCAATCCCCATTGATTCGGCCTCTAAGACTCTCATTTTGGCTTTGTGTCGAATAAATGCTCGAACTGGGTACGAATCGCTAGCAAGTTCCATAGGGCGTGAGGAGGGTCTGTGAAAATGGCTGTCGCGTTAGGATGCAGATGCTTCAGCTTGAGAGCTAGATTTTCTATCGCCTCAGAATGAGTAGAGAATTCGCGCGAAGAAAGAGCACTCTAAAGTGCTGCAATACCTTGATCAATAGCTTAAGAGAAGCTTAAGAAGTGACTAGGATAACAGCTAGATTGCCCCGTGTGTAGATGGCGATCGCATTCAGACATAAAAATTAATAGTCATGTCTTGTATTAGTCTTTACAAAAAATTTGCTCTTATGTCGCTCCTCTCTCATGTCTGGCTCTGTTTTTAGAGCAAGGTCAAGCCTCAACCCCAGCTTTACCAATCCTTATCTACAGCCTTAAGTTCTCCGCTTGAGGTGTGGCCAATTATTCACCAGCCACAACATGTAGTTTGATCGTATGGCCGCAAAAAACTGGTAGGTCACGAAGACCTACCAGCGAGTTCAAGCTTCAGGAGTGACCCTAGAGCAGGTGGCTAGCTCACATGCTCTGGGGAAATGGTACGAACCAATCGTCGCTTAGACCTCTTTGTAGACTTGCAGCAGCGTGCCAGAGATGTAGCCGTAGCCCAAGATGAACTGGCTGCATTCGTGTTCGGCAGGGCCAATTTCGGCTGTGGCGGAAACCACATACAAACCGGGGGTGAGTCCTGCTTTTTTGGGCACTTCAGACAGCTTCACTTCGTACTCATAGACATCCTTCTGGGTTGTAATTTCCGCTAGGAGGTCAATTTCCGTAGCCTTCCGGCCTTGGCCTTCAAAGTGGAAGTTCATCGAGATTTGGGTGCCCAGGCACATCAGCAGCGATGATAGGGGGGTTCGGTTGAATACGATTTTCACGCTTGAAACGAACTCTTCATCAGCCGCGATGATGTACGGAGACTGTCCAGGAGCGACGTAGGTGGGGGGCACAGGCAGATCGGCCGTCCCTTCTACACGCAGCTCAGACAGTTCAAACATCACTGGGCCCAGAATGCTACGGGAGTAGGTTTCTGTTTCTGCGTATTGGGGAGGTTGGGCCCCGACCGGAGGCGCAACAGCCGCAGCAGCTTCAGCACGCATTGCTTTGGAGGGAGAACAAACAGTAGCCATAATTAAAGTTCCTCAACAGGTTGATAGTGTGTGGTTGAAAGCCTTGGCAGATAAACGTTCTGACGTTTTTCCTTGGCTTACTCAACTGAAACCAATATGGCACTGACGGTTGGGCGATACAGTCCCCTGGCAAGGTACTTTTTTGGGTGTGCAGTTTGGAGTGCAGTTTCAGGCGTGTAATTTTGAACGAGATTTCGTAAGCTTTCGAGAGGTTTCGAGGGGGCTACTGTTTTCAATCCAGCCGAAATCGGCTAATTATTAACGAGTGTTGATCTGCGTTGACGAAAGTCAACGAGCGTGGATTAGCTTGCAGTCTGTTCCAGATTGAACTGTGATTAGCTTTAAAACTTCTAACTCTGTGGCGGCGATCGCCAGCTTTTTTCTCTCTCTGCCTGTCGCTGGTTTGGTCAACCCTCCTCTGGCCATCGCCCAGATTGAAAATTCTGGCACTACGGCCCGACAACTGACTCCTCAGCAGCGACTAGAGCAAAGTCGGCGGGTAAATGAACTCGTACGGCAGGGGCGCGACCTGATGCGATCGCGCAATTTTAGCGAGGCGATCGCCATCTACGAGCAGGCCGCAGCACTAGAACCAAACAACGCCCGCATCCACTCTGCGATTGGCTTCGCTCATGCCCAGGAGCGTAACTATGCGGCAGCCGTGTCGGCCTATCGTCGGGCGATCGAGCTAGATGGCAACAACGCCAACTTTCACTACGCGCTTGGCTTTTGTCTGGCCAACCTGGGGGACAACGCAGGGGCCGCTGAATCCTATCGTCGAGCCGTCGCGCTGGATTCTAATAACCTAGACGCGAATTTGGGTCTGGGCGTGGTTTTAACTCGCCTGCAAGACTATGACGGAGCGCTAGCCGCCTATCGACGAGCCGCGACGCTGCGCGGCGCAAACAGTGCCCGCATTTATGAATCGATGGGTGAGGTACTGCTGCTGGCTGCCCGCTATCGAGATGCCGCAGAGATGCTGCAACAAGCCGCCGATTTGGCTCCTAGGCGGGCTGAGGTACAGGCCAATTTGGGAGTGGCACTGGTCAACTCAGGACGGGTGCAGGATGGGCTGAATGCACTGCGTCGAGCCGCCGAGCTAGAACCTCGAAATGCTGATATTTATCTGCAAATCGGGGACTTGTATCGCGCCCAAGGCAATATGCAAGAGGCGATCGCCTTTTATCAACGGGCAACTTTTGCCGAGCCGAATTCAGTCGATGCCCATTCGACCTTGGGCAACTTGCTGTTGGAACAGGGGAATTATCTCCAGGCAATCATTACATTTCGGCGGCTAACAGAACTGGAGCCAGAAAGTGGAGATGCGTTTTATAGGCTTGGCGTGGCGCTAAAGGAGCGCGATCGCCGGAACGAGGCCCTTGCCGCCTTTCGCAGTGCCCTCCAGCTTTACGAGCAGCAGGGCAACGCAGAGGGCGCGGCACAAGCCGAATCTATGATCAAAAAGCTGGATTGACGCGGCGCAACGTTCTTAGTGTAAAACTTAGTCGAGTTGTCAAGCCAGACTACCTTCTCATTGCCCTGGTCACACAACAAATTAAACCTTTAATCAGAAAGGGTGGGACGCAGTGCGCCTCACCCTTTTTAACTCGTTAAGCTTAACTCGCTAAGCTCTGAATTTATCCAAGACGATGGACTGAACACCTTTGATAAATACCCAGTTTTGCCTCAAGACACCGCGCCCGATAGCACGGTCTGATCAAACGCTTCCCGATTCGGAAATACTTCAAACACCTGATCCATACTGGTCAGCTCAAACAAAATCTTAACTTGTTCGCCAATCGAGCAGAAAGACAGCCGCTTACCAGCAGCCCGCACCTTTTTGTGGGCGCTTGCCAAAGCACCCAGCCCAGAACTATCCATAAACGTCACTTTCTCTAAGTCCACCAAAATGACGGAAGCGCCGGTTTCCAGAGCCTCACCAATTTGCTGATGGAAGGCATCTACCTGGGTGCCATCTAGAATGCCAGAAAGCTCAATAACTTTAATCATGTTTCCAGTTTGACAAGGGTTTAAGGATTGAGGCGTGCGGCTGCCAGGATGTTAACCAAAATGCACATAGCCTCTGCACGTTCTATGAAGATGCAGAGCCAGGGCATTAAATTTTGGTGAACCCACGCTGCAACCCCAGCATATGCAATGGGTGAGCGCGCAGACCCATACGGAGAATACGGATCTATGGCTACGCGGCTTATTAAGCACTCCTCTAAACTGGCATAGCTGTGAACGAATTGCCACTAAGTTAGATACAGTCCCCTACGTGTTGCTACCAAAATGATTTTTTAGTGACGGTCAAATGCTTGATGGACAAGGCGATCGCTAAAATTAAAGAGTTGGTGAATAGACCTTCAAATTTATGATGTTCAAGGATGTGGTGTGGACGATTGACGCAGGTTGGAAGCGGTGGCTCAGGGCGATCGCCCTGCTTTTTTTGGTCGGCTTATTAACCGGGTGCAGCGCAACGGCTGCCTCTGGCCCAGAGTCTTCCAGCGTACACACCACCACCCGTCAGGACTCCTCTCATCTCCCATCATCCCCCTCTCGCTCCTTTGGAACATCCACACCGCTCCCGGCAGAAGTCGCAGCCCGCATCAAGACCACGCTAGCGGAGAAAACGGGTCTTTCAACAGCGCAAATGACGCTGAGCAACGTCAGCCCCCAAACCTGGAATAATGCTTGCCTGGGTGCCGCAGAACCTGACGAGGTTTGTGCTGAGGTCATGACTCCTGGCTATAGGGTCACAGTTTCCACACCTCAAGGGAAATATCACGTCCACACCGATCAATCTGGCAGCAGGGTGCGGGTTGAATGAATCTGACCTGGGAGATATGCAGAGCAGAGATATACATAGCAAGGTGCATGAGCAGCAAGGTGCATGAGCCAAACGCAGCCCATGCACCTTGTTATAGATTTATTTGCTATAGATTTATTTTGCTGGAGCCTCTTTAGGGCGTGATAGGCTGCCCGCCGTTAGACGGTGCAACAGGAACCACGTCGGGAACGGGAACGGCCGTCGTCCTCGGAGGCACAGCACTCGGATAGGCAATGTCGGGAATGTCAATGACTGGACGATCCAGCGCGATCATCAGTTGAGAATCGGACTGGGAAATCACGTTGACATGCGGGGAAAGATAGCTCGGAGCCACCACCGTCGTCACTGCGCCTGCAAACAGCGCTGCTGCCGCCGCCATGCCGCCCCAGGCCACAGTACGCTTTGGCTTACGCTCCAGCCGCTTCATCACCTGGCTGACCGTCTGTTCGACGGGGCGCTCGGCAGGAACAGGGAGGGTGCGTAGCCCATGCAACCCTTGACGCAGCTTGAGGAGGCGAGCATAAAGCTGTTGTGCAGAAGCGTCGCTGGCAAGCCATGCCTCAATCTGGCGGCGATCGCTCGCAGAGACTTCGCCATCTAGATAGGCGCTCAATAACTCAAAGCGATCGCGCTTCAAATGGTCAATCGGCTCTACAGGTGAACGATGCGCCCATTCTGGGGGCAGACCGCTCCCAGAGGCAGGGCGAGAGGCACGCTGCCGGGGAGTTTTACCGTCGTTAATATCAGGCATCATGGTCAAATCAATCAAGGACTCAGAATCGAGAGCAAACCGCTAAACCGATGAGTCAATGCACAGGGCTAGTGTGCAAAGGTTATGCACAATCGCGAGAGGATAGAGTTCCAACATTGAGTTCAGACCTTACTCAGATCATAAGGGGAATCATAAGGGAAATATAGTAAAACCAGCCTCAGCCTCTAGTTGCACACACTACATGCCGAACCAGAACTTCGACGCGATCGCCCATTGTTTCCCTCAATCCTCCACAACACGGGTGGAGAGATATCCCTCAGCTGTCCAGATAGGTCTGGAGCTGATACTGAAGCCGCTGACGCGCTCTGGCAATTCTAGACTTCACCGTGCCCAGAGACACACCCGTAATTTCAGCGATTTCTTCGTAGGCCATGCCTTCAATTTCCCTCAGCACGATTGTGGTGCGGAAGACTTCTGGCAAATCGGCGATCGCTGCCCGCAATTGGTCATAGAACTCGCGTGTAACCAAATCTTCGGAGGGCCCTGGCCCGTCCGACGCAAGCTCCCAATCCATCTCGCCATCGTCTAGCGTGCGCGGTGCGTCTAGCGAGAGAGGGCTATCGACCCGCTTCCGCTTCCGCAGTTCGTCATAAAACAGGTTGGTGGCAATTCGGCTGAGCCAGCCCCGAAACTTTTCTGGCTCTTGCAACCGACTAACGTTGCGATAGACCCGAATCCACACCTCCTGCGCCAAATCGGCCCGGTCTGACCAGTCGGGCGCAAGGTGATACAACACCTTGTCCACATGAGACTGATAGCGCCGAATTAATTCCGCAAACGCCGTCTTGCTTGGCCGTAGCCCTGCCTGACATTGCAGAATCAAATCGTAGTTCGACAGAGACTCTGCCGGAACCTTGGCCTGGGGCGCAGATGCCCCAACGGCAGACCAGGACGCAGACATAGACTCGCTCATGGGCAACGCTTGGCTTTGGGAGATGACACTTCTAGATGACGCTTGCATATCGGTGATGTTCCTACCGGAGTTGCAAAAGTTGCTTTGGCTTGGGTCAGGAGTGCAGGGTTCCACAGGCAAAGCGGTGTAAAGGGCAGCGATCGCACTGGCTTCAAAGTCCTTGTATAGCAACGACTGTCGCCTTCGCAGCCTAAATCTACCGCGATCGCCCCTGGCACAATTGGCCAGATGGACGGATTTTCAATCTGCACAACCCTGGGGCCCAATTCGCATTTCTTTTTCATCCGCACCGCTGTTTGTCAAAACCGGATCATTTTAGAGATAACGGCTTCTCTCCATTCCGCCAAACAACATCCCCCTGGAAATCGCCCCACGCCCGATAAATCGGTGAATTGGCAATCCAAAATCCAAAATTCAAAATCACCCCCAGTCCCTTCATTTCAAAGGCCCAGCTTCAGGGTTGGAGATTTTTCCTTGGGCATCGGCAACCATAGGACAGCGCCCCCCGCTGTCCCAAGGTTTAGGCGACATTCACTTCTCAGCAAAGATACCAACCATGCAGTATCAATTGCTGCGAGACAGCATGATAGAAACTTTCAGAGGGAATTTTCTATGTGTCGCCCATCTGACTCTTTTTAATAGCGCTAATAGCTCTAATAGCGTTAATAGCGGGGAATGGTGGGGTCAACGGCAATCGCATAGGCTTCGATTCCACCCGTTAGATTTTTGACATTCTGAAAGCCCTGCGACAGCAGCCAGCCGCACATCTGCGCCGACCGCATCCCGTGGTGACACATAACGATGGTTTCTGCCTCCGGATCTAAGCGGCTGTGGATATCGGTTGACCATTCGCCATACTGACTCAGCGGCAGGTTGATGAAGCCGTCTACCTGGGCGATCGCCAGTTCCTCCGGTTCGCGCACGTCCACCAGTTGCAGCCGCGCTCCCTGCGCCAGCCGTTCGGCAAGTTCCGTTGGGTGGATATGAGGCAGTTGAGACATCGAGTGCATCGTAGGATAAAGCAGTTTTGCAAAGGGGAATGACTGCATGATCCCACAAACACCGACCGACTCGCCGCTAGACAACCTGCACATTCGCCCTGCCACTGAGGCCGACGTACCTGGCATCTTGACAATCTATAACGACGCGATCCTGCACACGACTGCGGTTTACGACTACGAGCCACATACGCTGGAAATGCGTCAGTCCTGGTTTGCCGCCCGCCAAACAGAGGGCTATCCCATTCTCGTTGCCGTTAATGCCGCAGCCGCATCAGCCGCAACCGATGATGCCGCAACCGATGATGCCGCAACCGATGATGCCGAGATTCTGGGCTACGCTGCCCTCGGTCCCTTCCGCGCCTGGGCCGCCTATCGCTACACCGCCGAAAGCTCAGTCTACGTCGCAGCCCCTGCCCGCGGTCTCGGCATTGGTCAGCGCCTCCTTGCGCCCCTCATCGAAGCGGCCAAAGCTCGCAGTCTGCACACCCTAATTGCGGGAATTGATGCCGACAACGCCGCCAGCCTGCGCCTGCACCAGCGCTTTGGCTATGCAGAAGTCGGGCATCTGCGACAGGTGGGCTACAAGTTCGATCGCTGGCTAGATTTGAAGTTTTTGCAGTTGTTGCTATGACTGGCGCTTCAACCCGGCATCACTTCAGCACAGTATCACTGCAACCCGGTGTCACTTACCCGGCATCACTTCAGCACGGCATCACTCTACCGCGCCCAGCATCCGCAGGGTGGCCCGCTGTGCGTCGGTGAGTCCTGTGACTTGGGCGATCGCCATTCCTTCGTAGGGTCGCGGCACGCGCAGCACCCAGGAAGCTTCGGGTTGCCGCAGGTGCGAGGCTGGCGGACAAGCGCTTAAGGACGTGCCTTCCCCGCAACACCCCTGATCCTCAA
The DNA here is from genome assembly GCF_013177315.1 of Thermoleptolyngbya sichuanensis A183. Lineage (NCBI taxonomy): Bacteria > Bacillati > Cyanobacteriota > Cyanophyceae > Oculatellales > Oculatellaceae > Thermoleptolyngbya > Thermoleptolyngbya sichuanensis. The sequence continues at coordinate 2,177,027 of NZ_CP053661.1, forward strand.
ATCCCAACTCCCAGAGGCGGATTGTTTCATCCTGCCCGCAGCTTGCCAGGGTGTTGCCATCGGGGCTGTAGGCCAGGAAGCGCACCCAGCGGTGGTGTCCGTGGAGCGTGTGCAGGCAGGTGGCAGCACCAGAATCCCAGAGCTTGAGGGTGGTGTCGGTGCTGCAACTGGCGAAGTGGTTGCCGCTGGGGTGAAAGGCGATCGCCAGCACGGGCCCCCGGTGCGCCTTGAGGGTGGCAACACAGACTCCATCCTGCACACGCCAGAGCTTGATCACGCCGTCGGCGCTGCCGCTCGCCAGGAGTTGTCCATCGGGGCTGAGGGCGATCGCCCGAATCCAGCTCGTGTGCCCCGTTAGCGTTTGCAAACAGCTTCCATTCTCTACATGCCACAGGCGCAGGGTCTGATCCTGGCTGCCGCTGGCCAGCAGGCGACCGTCGACACTCAGCGCCAGACACCATACGCCGCCCTCGTGGACAGCCAGCGTGCGACGACACAACCCTATTGGGGCATCCCAGAGCTTGATTGTGCCGTCAAGACTGCCGCTAAGCAGCGTTTCCCCAGTGGGGCTGTACAGCACCGAAATCACTGCGTCGCGGTGTCCCTCCAGGGTTTGCAGCAGGCGTTGCGTCTGAACATTCCACACCTTGATGCTGTGGTCTTCGCTGCCGCTGGCTAGGAGGGGCTGCTTTGGGTGAAACGCCACCGACCAAATCCAGCGCGTGTGGCCCTGCAAGCTGCCGAGGAGTTGTCCCGACTGCCGATCCCACAACCGCAGGGTGCGATCTTGGCTGCCGCTGGCAAGAATGCGCCCATCAGGAGAAAACGCCACCGACCACACGCCGTTGCTGTAGCCCTGGAGCGTCCGCAAACACAGACCCCGCCCGTCCCACAGGCGCACAGACTGGTCTTCGCTGCCGCTGGCGAGAATGCCGCTGTCTGGACTGAAGGCGATCGCCGCAATCCAGCTTCGATGCCCAGTCAGCACACGCCGACAATCGCCCTGACGATAGTCCCATAGGCGCAGACTGCCGTCATCGCTGCCGCTGGCGAGGGTGCGCCCATCGGGGCTAAAGGCGATCGCCCGCACGGGTTGCCGAGAGCCTTGCAGGGGGGGGTGCGTGGTCGGGATTACAGCCCTCGAAGATCCGGCCGATTCCACCGTCCACAAGCACACCGTGCCGTCGTCATTGCCGCTGGCAAGGGTGTGGCCGTCGGGTGAAAACGCCACTGACCAGACCCAGGGTAGCGCCCCTGTTGCAGGGGGATCTGGATGCTTCAGGGTGGCAAGGCACGCACCGCTGCTGACATTCCACAGGCGCACCGTTCCGTCGTAGCTGGCGCTGGCCAGCAGAAAGGCAGAAGATTTGGATACACACTTCGCGGTCGGCCCCTGCCGCAGCGGGGCAGGCGAAAAGGCAACGGAGCGAACTTCATGGGTATGGCCCGCCAGAGAATGCAGCAGGGTTCCCGATCGCACATTCCAGACGCGCACCCAGTGGTCTTCGCTGCCCGTCGCCAGGTATTGTCCATCCGGCGAAAACGCCACCGAAAAGACGCGATCGCTATATCCGGGCAGCGTTTTCAGGCAGGCCCCGGTTTGCAAATCCCACAGGTGAACGCTGCGGTTGGCGCTGCTAGCGAGGGTGCGTCCGTCCGGCGAAAACGCCACCGACCAGACCCAGCCTTCATCAACCCGCAAGCTGAGCAGTTGTTTCCCATCTGACACTTGCCAGAGGTGGATTTCGTGGTTTATATCGCCCGTGGCCAGCAGCTTGCCATCGGGACTGAAGGCGATCGCCAAAATTTGGCTAAAGGTTTCGGTAAAGCCCGATCGCACCAGATTCGCCCCGGTGAAATTCACCCGATGCAGATTCACACCGCGCAGATACGCATTCCACACGGCGAGTTCCGAAAAGTCCCAACCCGTCAGGTCTGTACCCAGTTGCACTAACAGGTTCAGCAGGGTTCCTGCCGTATAGCCAGACCGAGCTTGAGACGTGCAGCGGAGGTGCTGGAGGTGCGATCGCACTCGTTCTTCTAGCTGGGTCTGGGTCTGGTTTTCCAGCAGGCGCTTTGCCAGGGGCGCAAGGATCATGCGAGTCTGCGTTTCGCGGATGTAATCCTTTGCCTGGGGCTGGAGGACTGCGTGGGTATGCAGCAGGTTGCTTGAAATCACAGAAGGGCCACTCGCACATTCAGCTTGAGCAGCACCAACGTGACCAATCTCCTGCTGAAGCCGTTCAATAAGTTGTTCCGTCACATACTCCATCACGGCAGGCTGGAGCGTGAACCTTGCCTGCGATTTTTCAGTGAGACGGGGTGCGGTTTTCTCAATCAAACAGCGCCGCTCCAGGGAACAAATCGCCTCCAGCAGCGCCCCCAGCGCCACAGGCGGCACCAGCCACGATCGCAGGTTGGAGAGGGTTACAGGCTTGCGGGCGATTGCCAGCCAGTCCATCACCTGTTGCTCCAGCAGCGAGAGGCGGTTTACCTGCTGCGCCAATAGATCGCGGATATCGCCAAAGACCGAGGTTCCTGTTTCCAGACAGTCCAGAAAGTCTGTAAGTTGCCCGTCGAAGAGATCCTGAATCACCGAGGCAACCATTTGCAGCGCCAGAGGATTGCCCGCATAGTGGCTTACCAGCGTTTGCCATTCGGCATCCGTGCCGCTAAATTCGCCCTTCAGCGCAAAGAGTTCCTGCCCAATGTTTGGCGGCAAGCCCGACAGCCGCAGCGAGCGAATCGGGAGATGCGACCCTTCACGCACCGCTAGGTTTCCCGGCTTTTCGCGGCTGGTGAGGAGGACGGTACTCTGGTGTTCTGCTTCGCCCAGGGCTTGCAGGAGTTGACCATAGCCCTCGTAGCCAGGTAAGTAGCCGCCGCCGCGATCGCCCTGGCGCATCACCGTTTCGCCGTTATCCAGAACGATCAGACAGCGGTGCTGCCGCAAATAGTCCAGCAGGCGACGGATGCGCCCATCCAGCGAGTCGGGCAGGTCGGCATCCCGGCGATGGGAGAGAACCTGAATGAGATCTGCCAGCAGTTCCAGGACAGGCGGCGCATTGCGGAGCGATCGCCAGAGGGTGAACTGAAACGGTGCATCGCATCTGCCCGGTTCAGCGGTTTGCCGCTCCGATAGCCGTTTTGCCAGCTTGACGGACAGCGTGGTTTTGCCGATGCCCCCCATGCCCAAAATCAGGATCAGCCGACAGCGATCGCCCAAAATCCAGTCTGCGACCTGCTGCAACTCGGCATCGCGACCATAAAAGGCAGGCAGATCGACCGCATCGCCCCAGTCGGCCACGGGCGCAGGGAGGGAAGCAGCCGCGGGAACGGGAGGGGCGATCGCCACGCGGGTTTCGGGCAAGGTGGCGACCGGAGCAGACAACAGCAGAGCAGAATTTCTCAGCAGCGTCTCTCGATTTGCGCTGGGTTCGGCACGCTGCTCCAGCACAGCCGGCGGCTCTGAAATTATGGGTTCTAAAGCAACGGGTTCTAATCGCTCTGGGTCTGAACCCGTGGCTTTGACCCGTGGAGCCTGCCGCTTCAGCACGACCTGCAAATTGTGCTTGGTGACCTTTTCCTGGAACGTATCCGACAGCAGTTGCCAGAGTTGGGAACCCGTCTGTTTCACATAGCCCAACTCATAGCCATAGCGACGAGCAATTTCTAGATAAGATTGCTCCTCCCATGCCTGACAAAATACCGCACGTTGCAGCTTGCTGAGGCGATTGTCCCGCAGGGCGAACTCAACTATGGCTAGGGCTTCTTCGGAGTTCATAACTGTTTACAAAAAAGACTCAAACAGGACTTACCTTGCGATAAGTTTTCTGGGTTTTGGACGCTTGCTTGCGGGCTGCGCGCGAGAGAAAGCGTCCAACTGCGTAAGTCCTATCGAAATTGCCCGCTATCAGGGCGATCGCGCTCATTGCTCCCCATTGCGGCTCCCCACTGCGGCTCCCCACTGCGTATCAGCGATGCTAACGGTTTGGGCGATCGCCCTTTGTAGCCCAAGGCACATTCTGTTTGACTCAGATCGAACCTTTTGCGAACCTTTCCCACACCTTTTAGAACCCCGTTTCCGGCGCGGCTTTGATAGGCTTTGGTCTAACTTCTAATCGCCCCAGTCAGGACGGCTTCAGGGTTTTTCGAGCCGCCGCAATCTGGGGATTCAGAGTTTCAAGAGTTTCGAGATTTTTGAGATTGGGATTTCACCGCAGAGGTTTCGTCACCAGGTTTTGTCGCTAAGGGAGCTAGCACTGTGAGCAAAGAGATGGGCAGGAAACGAATTTTGAACGTGTCTCGTCGGCAGGTGATTCGAGGGCTGCTGGCCACCAGCGCTTTTGGTCTCACGGCGAAGTTGGGAACAGCGTGCAGTCCTTCTGGCACAGGCGGAACAGATGCCGCCGCCGAAGGAGGCGCATCAGGCAGCGGCGACCCGCTCACCATCGGCTTTATCTACGTCGGGCCGAAGGACGACTACGGCTACAACCAGGCCCACGCCGAGGGCGCAGCGGGCATGGCAGCCAAGTTCAACTGGGTGAAGCTGGTGGAAGAGGCAAACGTGCCCGAAACCACCGCCGTTGCCGAATCCATGCGGAGCATGATCGACATCGACGGCGCAAAAGCCATCTTCCCCACCTCGTTCGGCTACTTTGACCCGCACATCCTGAAGCTGGCGGAAGAATATCCCGATGTCCAATTTTTCCACGCGGGCGGACTGTACCAGGAAGGCAAAACGCCAAAAAATATTGGCAGCTACTTTGGCTATATCGACGAGGCGCAATACGTTGCGGGCATCGTCGCAGCCCTCACGTCCAAGAGCGGCAAGCTGGGCTTTGTGGCCGCGAAACCAATCCCCCAGGTGCTTCGCAACGTCAACAGCTATACCCTTGGCGCTCGCAGCGTCCGCCCCGATGCCACAACTCAGGTTCTCTTCACCGGAAACTGGGCGGAGCCGATCAAAGAGGCAGAAGCCACCAACAGCATGGTGGATCAGGGCATTGATGTTGTCACCTGCCATGTGGACAGTCCGAAGGTGGTGATGGAAACAGCGGAACGGCGCGGCATTTTTTGCACAGGCTATCATGCCAACCAAGCGGCCCTGGCTCCTAAGGGCTACCTCACCGGAGCCGAGTGGGACTGGACGAATATCTACTCCAAAATTGCCGAAGACATCTACGCGGGCAAGTCGCTGCAAGACGGCACAATTGACCACATCCTGCGCGGCGGCTTGAAGGACGGCTTCTGTAAGGTATCGGACTACGGCCCGGCAGTCAGCGCCGAAGCCAAGGCCGCTGCGGACGCAGCCAAAGCCACGCTGATGGACGGCAGCCTCGTCATCTATTCCGGCGAAGTGAAGGACAACAAGGGCGGTGTGGTGGTCGGGGCGAACGAAAAGCTGGAGCAAAAAGATCCCAAGCTGGAGCAGATGGATTATCTGGTAGAAGGCGTAATCGGGTCGGTGGGAGGCTAGAGAACAATGGCGCTTTCACAAACCTGGCGCAGGACGCTGGAATCTCTCTGTCTGTCGTTTGGGGCCATTCTGGCCGGAATCTTGCTGTTTGGAATTTTTTGTGCGCTGGTGGGGACGAACCCCTTCGCGGTGTATGCCTCGATCTGGAAGGCTGCCTTTGGCAAGTGGAGCACCTTCCAAAATACGCTGGTGCGGGCGGCTCCGCTGATGCTGTCGGCCCTGTGTACGGCGCTGCCCGCCCGACTGGGGTTGGTGATCATTGGTAACGAAGGCGCACTGGTGGTTGGTGGACTGGCAGCCGTTTCGATGGGTCTCGCTATGGGAACGGCTTTCCCTCCTTTGATGGTGCAGATCGCAATGGCGATCGCCGGGATGGTGATGGGTGGCATCTGGATCGGCGCGGCGGGATGGCTGCGGCACTATCGCGGCGTGAATGAGACGATTAGCAGCCTGCTGTTGAACTACGTGGCGATCGCCCTGCTGAATCACCTCGTTGGCGGCCCCATGCGCGATCCCAGTTCGCTCAATAAGCCATCGACCTTCCCGCTGGCGGAGATTAATATGCTGGGCGACATTCCTGGCACGCGGGTTCACTGGGGCTTGCTGTATGGGCTGATCGCCTGCGTCATCGCCTATTTCCTGATGCAGCGCACCACCTTTGGCTTCGCCGCCCGCACCGCTGGTGGCAACATCCGCGCCGCCAAAATTGCGGGGCTACCCGTTGGCAGGCTGACGGTGATGATCTGCTTTCTGGCAGGTTCCTGCGCGGGTTTGGCGGGCATGGTGGAGGTGGCCGCTGTGCAGGGTTCTGCCAATGAATCGCTGAATGTTGGCTACGGCTACGGTGGCATCCTCGTCGCCTTTGCCGCCCGCCACAACCCCCTCGCCGCTGTGCTGATCTCCCTGCTCGTCGGCGGCATCCTCGCCAGCGGCGGCATCCTCCAGCGGGCCCACGGACTGCCCGATGCCACCGTGCTGATCTTCCAGGGACTCGTCTTCTTGATGGTGCTCTATAGCGACTCGCTCTACGGCAAGTTCGGCCTCTTCAAAGAAAAGCCCATCGTTATCGAACCCCCCGCGCCGCCGCCGCCGAGTCCGGGGCAGGAACCAGTTATGACGGTGTGATGAGGAAGGATGAAGGCAGAAGGATGAGGCATGAATGGGTGCTTTATTGAGCAAAGTAGGTTCATCTCTGTATCACTCTAACGTTCCTTATTCGTTCCTACCATTCGTCTTCCAAGCATCTCTTCCTTGATTTCACAAGCAGAAGTGTTGAATCTTGATGGTAAAACTTTACAAAAAGCACTCTCAAGAGGCGGATTATTGAGAATGGAAGCAATAAGTAGGTCATTACAGGCAGAATTATAGATCTTTTGTACTGGATTCAGCTATGAACTTGCCCTGCTAACATTGCGTTCAACACTTCTGTTTCACAAGGTCATTTCACCCACTAGAAATCTCTGATTCATCCCTCATCATTACCCCTATGTCAGAACCCTCACAAGCAATTGGCTGGCTTGGTGTTCCCCTAGCAATCATTGCGGGAACCATGCGCGGCGGCACACCCTTTCTGTTCGTTAGCCTGGGCGAGTGCCTGACGGAAAAGAGCGGCAAAATCAACCTGGGTCTGGAAGGGACGCTGCTGACGGGCGCGATGGCTGCCTATGCGATTTCTTATCTTACCGGGTCGCCGTGGCTGGGTGTAATTGCGGCGGGTATCGCCGGAGCCGCCCTCGGCGCAATTCACGGCTGGCTATCGCAGCAGTTTCGCGTCAATGATGTGGCGGTGGGCATCGCCATGATTATTTTTGGCAGCGGTGTGGCGTTCTTTTTTGGCAAGCCTTTTATTCAGCCCAAGGCTCCCCAACTGCCGACGATTGACCTGGGTAACTGGAGCCAGGTTCCCGCCCTGCAAGCCGCGCTGCAAATCAGTCCGCTGTTTTTAATAGGGCTGGCGATCGCCCCTCTGATGGCCTGGTTTTTCCGTTCCACCCGCTGGGGACTCTTCGTCCGCGCCGTAGGCGACAGCCCCGAAGCCGCTCGTGCAATGGGCGTGTCGATTTTCAAAGTGCGGATGCTCAGCGTCATTGCCGGAAGTTTCCTAGCGGGCATCGGCGGCGCGGCCCTGTCGCTGTATTATCCCGGCCTATGGACAGAGCGTATCTCCAGTGGTCAGGGATTGATGGCAGTGGCGCTAGTCATCTTTGCCCGCTGGAACCCGATTATGTGCCTCTGGGCATCGCTGCTTTTCGGCGGCGCACAGGCCCTCGGCCCCGCCCTGCAATCCGTTGGCATTAAGGAAGGCTATTACTTGTTCAACGCTGCGCCCTACGTGCTGACGCTGCTGATCATGATTTTTACCTGCTCGCCCAAGCGCACGCTCAACGGCGTTCCCGGTGCGCTTGGAACCGATAGCTGATTCAGGAGGTTGATGATGGGACGATTTGTAGAGGCCGATCCCTATCCCTACCCATTTAACGGCGAACTGCATCCCGGCAATACGGCTGTGCTGGTAATTGATATGCAGATCGACTTTTGTGGCCCAGGCGGCTATGTAGACAAGATGGGCTATGACCTGTCGCTGACTCGTGCGCCGATCGAGCCAATTCAGTCCGTGCTGGCGGCCGCACGGGCGCAGGGCTATCACGTCATGCACACCCGCGAGGGACATCGCCCTGACCTGTCGGATTTGCCAGAAAACAAACAGTGGCGATCGCGCCAAATTGGGGCAGGCATTGGCGATCCGGGGCCCTGCGGCAAGATTCTGGTGCGCGGCGAACCCGGCTGGGAAATCATCCCCGAACTGGCCCCACTACCTGGCGAAGTGGTAATCGACAAACCCGGCAAGGGTTCCTTCTACGCAACCGATCTAGATCTTGTGCTACAGCGCAATCGTATTCAAAATATCATCCTTGTCGGAGTCACCACTGATGTCTGTGTGCATACCACCATGCGGGATGCAAACGATCGCGGCTATGAGTGTCTGCTTCTCTCGGACTGTACTGCTGCAACGGATTATGGCAATCATCTGGCCGCCCTCAAGATGATCAAAATGCAGGGCGGCGTGTTCGGCGCAGTATCCGATTCACGTTCCTTCATCGAGGCGATCGCTCCATAACGTCTGAATCATCAGCAGATTCATCAGTAGATTCATTGGTAGATTCATTAATCAATACATTTGCTCTGCATATCGCATCTCAAACAGCCCTATCTTCGACCTTGGTTAACCTCTAACTCCATCACCCCTCATGACTTCCATCGCCACAACCAGCCCAACCCTCCAAGTCGAGCGTCCACCCGATCTCCAGGTCACAGGCATGTCCAAGCACTTTGGCACACTCATCGCGCTGGATAACGTATCGCTGCACCTAAAACCTGGCAGCTTTCACGCGCTGCTGGGCGAAAACGGCGCGGGCAAAAGCACCCTGGTCAAGTGCATCATGGGCTTTTATTCCCCCACCTCTGGGGCCGTGCTGATCGACAGCAACCCGGTAAAAATCGCCAATCCCCGCGATGCACACCACTACGGCATCGGCATGGTGTATCAGCATTTCACCTCCGTTCCTGCCATGACGGTCGCCGAAAACCTGGTTCTGTCTCGCTACGAAAGCAAGGCGCTAATCAACTGGAAGGATGAACTAGAGGAGCTTCAAGCCTTTATGGATGCTTCGCCCTTCCGCGTGCCGATCGACGTGCCGATCGCCCAACTTGCCGCCGGACAAAAACAAAAACTGGAAATTCTCAAGCAGCTTTACCTGAAGAGCCGCATCCTGATTCTAGATGAGCCGACTTCGGTGCTGACCCCTGCCGAGGCGGACGAAGTCCTGGGTCTGCTGCGCGAACAGGTCACCGATGGCAAGCTGAGCGTGCTGATGATTTCGCACAAATTCCGTGAGGTGATGGCCTTTACCGACGAGATTACAGTCCTACGCAAGGGCAAGTTTGCAGGCAGCGGCCTGGTGAAGGATCTGACCGTGCCAGAGATGGCAGAAATGATGATGGGCGAGAAAAAAGAGCCAACACCTGTTAACAAAGTTGACGACTTGGAAAAAGTCTCTGTGCTGGAAGTGCGGGATCTGCACGCCAACAAAGACAACGGCGTAGAGGCCGTTTCAGGCATAAACTTAACCGTTCATAGCGGCGAGATCGTCGGCATTGCAGGCATTTCGGGGAACGGTCAGCGGGAACTAGTAGAAGTGCTGGCAGGACAGCGCGAACCCACGTCTGGCAAGATTTGGGTCAACGGTGAACCCTACAGCGCGACCCGTGCTGAAATGTTCAAACACAAGGTTTTTGCCTTGCCGGAGGAACCTCTAAAGAACGCCTGCGTTCCACATATGAGCGTCGCGGAAAACATGGCTCTGCGAACGTTCGATCGCCCACCCCAGGCAAAAGGAATCATGCTGATCTTGAACGCGATTAGGAACATGGCAGTGGGGCTGATTCACCAGTTTTCCGTCAAAACGCCATCACCCGAAACGCCCGTCGGCAATCTCTCTGGCGGAAACGTGCAGCGTGTGGTTTTGGCACGAGAATTGTCTGCCGATCACATCAAGCTGCTAATTGCGGCAAACCCCTGCTTTGGTCTGGATTTTAACGCGGTGGACTTCATCCACACTCAGATCGTAGATGCCCGAAACCGTGGCGTGGCGGTGCTGCTGGTCAGTGAGGATCTGGATGAACTGCTGAAATTGAGCGATCGCCTCATCGTCATCAGCGGCGGCAAGTTTGTATACGACAGTCCAACGAGTGAAGCAGACTTTGGGGCGATCGGCACCAGCATGGCCGGCCATTAGCCACGCATCCAAAATTCAAAACCCAAAACCGACCTGCCGGAGAACACCAGTCATGGATCTAACCATCACAGCGCTTCCTTACGAATACACCCTGCCAGACGACCTGAGCAAACTGGCACTGGTCATCATCGACATGCAGCGTGACTTTATGGAACCAGGCGGCTTTGGCGATGCGCTAGGTAATGACGTAACGCGACTCCAGGCAATCGTTCCAGCGCTGAAGGAACTGCTGGCAGCGTTTCGGACACTGGGTTTGCCTGTAATCCACACGATCGAGTGCCATCAGCCCGATCTATCCGACTGCCCGCCTGCCAAGCTCAATCGGGGCAAAGGCTCACTGAAAATTGGCGACGAGGGCCCGATGGGGCGAATTCTCGTGCTGGGGGAACCGGGAAACGGCATTATTCCCGATTTGGCTCCGCTGCCGGGTGAAATCGTCATCTCTAAGCCAGGAAAAGGCGCATTTTACGCGACACCGCTGGGCGCAATTTTGGCAGAGCGCGGCATCACCCACTTATTGATGACGGGCGTGACCACTGAGGTGTGCGTGCAGACGACGATGCGCGAAGCCAACGATCGCGGCTATGAATGCCTGATGGTGGAAGATTGCACCGAGAGCTATTTTCCAGAATTTAAGCAGGCGACTCTGGAAATGGTGCGGGCGCAGGGCGGCATCGTCGGCTGGACGGCTCCCTCAGCAAACGTGCTGGACACATTCGCCGCATTCCGAGCGTCAGAGGCTTCTCCTGTCTGAGCTACCGCTTCACCCTAAATCGGGCAGAGAACCTCTGCATGGCCGCCTGTGAATTCAGCCCCGCAGGCGGTTTTTCTTTTCGGCTGGCGCGTCGGTTCGCACGTCGGTTCGCACGTCGGTTCGCAGACCCGCTTGCTGCCTAAAATTCAGCGCTGAGCGGCGTTCGGGGGAAGGGGATGACATCGCGGATATTTTGCATTCCCGTCATGAATTGCACCAGACGCTCGAACCCAAGCCCAAAGCCCGCATGGGGCACCGTGCCAAACCGTCGTAGATCGAGATACCACCAGAGATCTTCGATGGGCATTCCTAAGTCTTGAATGCGTTTTTCCAAGACATCCAGGCGTTCCTCGCGCTGTGATCCACCGATGATTTCTCCAATACGTGGCGCAAGCACATCCATTGCGCGAACCGTTTTCTCATCGTCGTTCAGCCGCATGTAAAAAGCCTTGATCTCGACTGGATAATCTGTGACGATCAGCGGTTTCTTAAACAATTCCTCTGCTAGGTAACGCTCATGTTCCGATTGCAAGTCCAGTCCCCAGGAAACAGGGTACTCAAAGGTGCGATCGCTCTTTTCCAGAAGGGCGATCGCCTCTGTGTAGGTGATCCGTGCAAACTCGCTGTTAATAATATTCTCGGCCGTTTCCAGCACTGTGTTTTCAATGCGCTCATTAAAGAACGCCATATCTTCTGGGCATGTCTCTAGCACATGCTTGAACACGGACTTCAGGAAGGACTCGGCCAGTTCCATATTGCCCAGCAAATCGCAAAACGCCATCTCTGGCTCAATCATCCAGAACTCCGCCAAATGGCGTGACGTGTTGGAATTTTCGGCGCGAAACGTGGGGCCAAAAGTATAGACATTGGAAAACGCCATCGCCATGATTTCCGCCTCTAGCTGGCCGGAGACAGTGAGATAGGCGCGTTTGCCAAAGAAATCTTGCCCAAAATCAACCTCGCCTTCTTTCGTCTTGGGCGGATTTTTCAAATCCAGATTCGTGACGGTGAATAACTCTCCCGCGCCCTCACAGTCGCTCGCGGTGATAATCGGCGTATGCACCCAGAGAAACCCCCGCTCTTGGAAAAAATGATGCACCGCCTGAGCAGCAGCGTTGCGGACGCGGAAAACTGCGCCGAGAGTATTGGTGCGCGATCGCAGGTGGGCAATCGTCCGCAAAAACTCAAACGAGTGCCGCTTCTTTTGCAGCGGGTAGGTTTCCGGGTCTGCCTCGCCGTAGACCGTAACCGATTCCGCCCGCAGCTCAATCCGCTGCCCCTTGGCAGGCGACTCCACCAGCACACCGGAAATTTCCACCGCTGCACCCGTGTTGATGCGGGCGATCGCCTCGGCATATCCCGGCATGTCTTGATTTGCCACCACTTGCAGCCCCGCCATCGAGGAGCCATCGTTCACCTCGATAAAGGTGAACTCCTTTTGTTCACGTTTCGTCCGCACCCAGCCGCGCACGCTCACGGCATCGTTGGGCTGGCCCTGGCGGAGGAGGTCAAGAATGCGGTTCGGCATATTTCAAAGATCAGGGGTCAGGAGATGGGAGTGAGAGCCGGAAAGCCCTTCATTAAAAATAGCGGGTTTGGGGCGATCGCTCCCACTCTTTCACCACGTTTATCGCCTAATCCCACCTTCCTAACCCAAAAAAGACCATTTGCTACAGAGCAGCAGCTTCGTAGCACTGCATAAAACTTGTGGGATTGCCCCTCTGACAATTGCAATCCCAACACCGACACTTCTGGGCGATCGCCCTTCATCTCCCAACACCTGCACCTTTGGGCGATCGCCCTCATCTGGCAGCACCGACATCTTTCGGCGATCGCCCCCCGGATACCTTTTGGGGCATTACACACTGGCCTGAGTCTGTCGCTACTCCACCTCTGCGGCTGACCCGAAAGCGGCTGGGAGTGTACGGCTTGACCCAGATCTCGAAGAACTGAACCTTCGCAATTTGGGGGGCGAATCGCTGACCCCACCGGAAGCTGACAGAACCAAGGCGCTGAGGGCTAACGGTGAAGTTGTGCGGCAGCAGATAATCTTGAACTCTCACCAATAACCTCTGTACCGTCCGCACCAACGCAGTGTTTGACAGCTGACGCCAACCTTAGACAAAACGTCGAGATAAGAACATTTGTTCACAACACTTGCAAGCATGCTACCATCCAAGTAGCATGGGTACCTAGTTTTAGTTTCGCTCCCGAAAGCATGGCTACTCAATACCTCTCTGTAAAAGAAACCTCTGAAATCTTAAACTGCTCGGAGCAATATGTGCGTCAGCTACTCAGGTATGGCGAGATCAGCGGGGAGAGGATTAGTAGTCGGTGGATTGTGGCATCAGAGTCTGTTCAGAACTACCGTATTAAAGGAGAAGATGTTAGCTTAAAAGTCCCTGATCATGGGCGACGCTCGTTCAGCAAACCTGAGCTAAAAGCCTTGAGTTTTTTTTCTGGTTGCATGGGTTTGGACTTGGGACTAGAAAAAGAAGGTATTCAGGTGCTACTTGCTTGTGAAATTGATGCAGCCGCTCGAAAAACAATTGAGATCAATCGACCCGATATGGCATTGATTGGGGATATTCGGGATTACTCAGCTACAGAAATTCGAGAAAAAGCAGGACTTAGTTCAACCGATGAGATTGATGTCATCGTTGGCGGACCACCGTGCCAAGCCTTTAGCAGTGCGGGAAAGCGCCAAGGATTTAATGATGAACGAGGTAATGTTTTCTTGACATTTATTGATTTAATTACTGAGCTTAAACCGAGATTTGCAGTCATTGAAAATGTTCGAGGATTATTATCTGCTCCGTTGAAGCATAGACCTCACGAAATGCGAGGAAAAAATTTCCCACCCTTGTCTCAGGATGAGCAAAGAGGTGGTGCCTTGCTGTTTATTACTCAACGGCTCAGAGAGGCTGGGTACAGTATTTCCTTTAATTTGTACAATGCTGCTAATTTTGGATCACCACAGCAGCGGGAAAGGGTTGTCATTGCTTGTAGTCGTGATGGAGAAAAACTTCCCTACCTCACACCTACTCATTCAGAAAAGGGTCTATATGGGCTGCCAACCTGGAAAAGTTTACGAGAAGCCTTAGAAGGTCTTCCCAAAGATGGACATCATTTTGTCAAGTTTCCTGAAAAACGGCTTAAGTATTACAGGCTCCTGAAACCTGGACAATACTGGCGGGACTTACCAGAAGAGTTACATCAAGAGGCGCTAGGAGCTTCTTATCATGCAGGAGGGGGAAAAACAGGTTTTTATCGTAGGCTAGCGTGGGATAAACCTGCCCCTACCTTAGTCACTCATCCAGCAATGCCTGCAACGGATCTAGCCCATCCAGAAGAGGATAGACCCCTTAGTATTGAAGAATATAAGCGTATTCAAGAATTTCCAGACGATTGGATTATTGCAGGTACCTTACTTGAGCAATATCGGCAAGTTGGCAATGCTGTACCCTGCTCTCTAGGAAGAGCGATCGCTAGGATGTTGCTATCTCATCTAAGGGGTGAACAGCTTATTACATATCCAGATTTTCCGTATTCTCGCTATCATAAAACCGATGATGTCAGTTGGATGAAGAATATGGGTTGTTTTGAAGAATCCTCAGCAAAACAACTATCCCTCAACTTAGTTTGATGAATCTGACAAATCCTTCCAAGGATTGTTTATCTCAATGGCTAAGGCATCTGGATTGCGGGTTAGAACCTGCTGGACAAAGATAACGAAGTTTTCTTCTGAAAAGCGATTCGTATTGTACTTGTCGTTGAAATAAGACCATCGATACGAGCCTGTTCTGGCATCAACCCGATACCATTTCTCAATGGGCTGATTAATTCTTACTCTAGAAGATGAACTGTTTTCCGAGTTGCTACGATTTTTGACCTGTAAGAGAGAGCCATCGACATTACAAAAATCTACGTGCCGAACAGATTCTCCCCAACAACAATACCAACCATAATCAGCAAGTTGCTCAGCCAGAAACTCCTCCAGTAGTAATCCTTGAATATTTTCAGCAGACATTGATAGCCTATGGGCATATTTGATTTGCTCAAGATGTTCCGTTGTTAGTCCTATCAACCGAGCGTTTATAATTATACTGACAATTGGATCGGCAACTGTGCCTGAGAGTTGTGAGATTCGCCTTGAAATTCGATTTTCATAACTATCGTTATACTTTTTCAACCAAGCTTTGGCTAACGTTTCTGGTGTATTAGCTTTTAGGGTTGGGGAAAGTCCTGGATTTCTGTAGCACGCTGTGAGAATTGTTCGGTGCGCTTCAAGCAATAGCTGATTCTCTTGAGAGAATGCATCTTCAAAAATCTTTAAAAAGTCTCCTTCAGAACTTGAAGTGCTGATAATGCTATCGAAGTTAACAGACATCTAATATTTTTCCTCTGAACATACAAATCATGCAACAGAAATGTCCACAATTGTACGTCACAGTGATTTTCCTGGATTTGCTCCTCAAAGCTTAAACGGTTGTCCTCGAACAGGCAAGGTATCGGCTACTGCCTCAGCCGAGGGTTAAAGCCGTCTAACGGTGAAGTGCAGCGGCGGCAGATAGGCTTGACTTAGCACCGGCAGCTTTCGCCCGTCCGCTGCCACGCAGTGTTAGCCTGCGCCACTACTACGACGCTACAGCAAACTCCGTATACTGTCTCATCTTAGGCTCATGGAATGCCAGTACAATATCCTCTTTGGGAACACCTTCACGAATTAAATCAGTCGCAATACCGTTTTCAGTCCAATCCTCTTCGATCCAGAATTTACCATCCCGAATCCGAACATAGACCGTCATCCCAGTAATACGTTCCCCATTCTGCCAACCAAGGTTCATCCAGATATAGTGGGCTTTAGCCTCATCTACAATCAAAAACGTTTCAATGTCTGGGTTAGGGTGACGTTTACTCAGCTCCACGTATTCAGTCAAAATGCGCTTAATTAACTTTGGATACTTCGTTAATTTATCCATTGCAAAATTTCCTCCGTTTCTATATCTACAACAATGACGGGAAGTCGATGTTTATTGAGAATGAGTTGAGTCACATCCTGAGCAAAAAAGGTATTGTATGCAACTTTGTTGACGGCAACGTACAACTTACGGTCTGGGGCTATTTCCTCTAAAAGATAGCGGTATATGTCATACTGACCGAGAGCCCTGGTTGCCTGACACAAGTCCCGAAAGCCCAGAAAATTCGTTGTCTTGGGATCGAAGCCCATAGCTCCTGAGTTGGAGCCGGAGGGCTTGGTCAGAGGAGCTTTTGGGCCAGCGTCCCCTACAAGAAATCAGGGGTTTCCAGAGATGTGTCAGGCAGTCAGGTTTTCAGCACTTTCACCTACAGCAATTGTACCCACCAGCTTTAAATTGATGCACATTTAGAGATCTTGTACACCTCAGCTTTATCTTGTCATCCCTAACTGTAGCCGTACTAGCAGTTTTGAGATGTAACCTTACCACGCTGTTTTCTTGCCTACTGTGTTCTGGCTACTAACGGGTATGCTTTTGGTTGTGGCCTTATTGTTGACTCAGCAGGCTAACGTTCCCAATCACCCGCCGCAGACAATCTCGGACTCCAACCGATAACTGATTGGCGGCCGGTGTGCATTGGGGTTGTTAGCACTGAGCGATCGCCCTCATCTGGCAGTACCGACATCTTTGGGCGATCGCCCCCCGGATACCTTTTGGGGCATTGCACACTGACCGAAGTCTATCGCTACTCCACCGTGCCTTTACCGTCAAGTATATACCCGCCAGTTCTAATCGCACACCGACCGAAGTCTATCGCTACTCCACCTCTGCGGCCGACCCGAAAGCGGCTGGGAGTGTGCAGCTTGACCCAGACCTCGAAGAACTGAACCTTCGCAATTTGGGGGGCGAATCGCTGACCCCCACCGGAAGCTGACAGAACCAGGGCGCTGAGGGCTAACAATATTATTAGACGGAAAGTTTCTGGATAACTGCCCATCTGGGGGTGTTATACGGAAACCGTCGGGCTAATTCCGGATGTTGGGGAATTAAACCGAAACTTGCCGTATAATATCCGCCCCAGGGCAATTAAACCGACATTTTCCGTATGTTTTCAGAATCACGGCAAAGACCGTGAGGAATTTATACCCGTACACTGAATCGGGGTGGACGGGGGGAAAGAGTCCGTTGGATGGGTGAGTGCAGAAGAGGGCTTTGGGGGTGTTTGGACGGGTTGAGTTTTGGAGTGGGGATTTTGGATTTTGGATTGAGGGGATGCCCCTGTTTGACTGACAAAACAGGTTAAAGCTGGAACGAAAGCCAGGAGGGAAGCAGAGCTTGATTTACGCCGCCTCAATCAACGGCTTGTACAGGCGATGGACGTTCAGACGACTGTTGTGCAGCCAGCGGCTTAGCCGTCGTTGTTTGCTTTGTGCCTGCACTCCTCGACAGGGGACATAGGGCAAGCCACCGCGTCAGGTTGACCTCTCCGCGCTGGAGTAAGGCGATGACCATCCACAGGCAGGTCGTCAGATGCCCACGATGCGCTCAGGGTACCGATTGACCCAGCCAAGTGTTCAAGGCATTGTAGAGAGGGGAGTTCACAACATCTATGCTTTTGAGTGGTATCTAAGCTTAGAACGCTGGCTCCCCTCTCTCTCCTCAGTTCTCTGAAACTACAGCACCACAAGCTGTTCAGCAGCTTATAGACAACTTTTGTCAGTCAACCAGGGGGATGCCCTGCTAAAATCCAAAACCCAAAATCCTCCTTATCTGTTCTTACTCGTTTGCGCTAGGGTTGCTGCAGATTTCACGATGGAGGTAGCGCAGCACTTCACCGGGGCGACCGTCGAGGACGATGCCGTGGGGTGGGAAATCCAGGGCGTGCGTCCACTCGAAGCGTTCGGCATAGCGCAGCAGGTGGAGCCGGTCAATCGCCATCTGTGCGTCTTCGGGCAGGCCGATGATGCAGTGGCGCAGGCGGCGACGGTGGGGCAGTTCGCAGGTGAGCGGGGGCAGCGAAAACTGGGTCGCCTCCGAGAATGGGGACGACCAGGTGTATTGAATTGTCAGCATTTGGGGTTTCCTCCAGGAAACGAGGTAGGGAAACCCCGAAAAGATGGCCGCCCAAACGACGCAAAGCAGGTTTCAAGGCGGCCATACAATAGGCAAAGCCCTGAGACAGCTCACTCTGTCCTGGGGTCAGGCGTTGGTAGGTGCGCCAACATCTACCAATGCCGTAAACGACGAACCGGCCAAATTTTCGGGGAGTGAAGCAAGCTGCGTCTTGGAAAAATTACAGCTTGATGGACGATTGTAGTGGATACCCCTGATCGGCGCAAGCAAAATTTTGCTACGGAGTGTGAAGGGGTTTGTCGCTGCTTGGGAGGCAAGATTTCCCTGCCAAGGCTCGCACCGCAATGTCGGCCCTAGCCTACCCGCAGCCCGTCTGATCGGCGCAGCACCGCCAGGTCTTCCTCGTCTAGTTCTGCGGGGATGCCGCTGCGAATCAGTTCGGCAAAGTCTTCATTGGGCACCATGATGCAGAGTGCATACAGCCGCCCTGGCCCGGTGTTTTCAATTTCATGCGTGCCCGTTGCGGGAACCAGAATGCTGTCTCCTGCTGAAATATCGACCGTCTTGCCGTCGCAAGTGGCTCGCCCCTGGCCCTTCAATACAAAAAACATTTCCACAGCAAGCTGATGCCGATTGGGTGGCGTTTTTCCGCCCACGTCAAAAATTTCCACGCAATAGGTCAGCGACATATTTGCGCTGATGGGGTCAAATACGATCGCCAGTCGATTTGTATCCTGTGGACTAATGCGAAACGCCTGATAGTCCTTGGGCGTTCTGATCACTGGAATGACGCAGGTTTCGGTAGTCATGGGGGAGGGAAGAGGGAAAAAGGAAAGAATTTCGTTTTTCGTTTTTGCTCCATCACTCACTTCATGGCATCCAGAATTGCGTGAGAGTGAGTAACAAAACCGAAGCACTGATTCACGTTGTAGACCGTGGCTTGCCAGCAGTATTCAGGCGACGTGGTGGCTGTGCAATCGCTAACCAAAATGCAATCGTAGCCAAGAAAGTTGGCATCTTGCAGCGTGGCCATGACGCACTGATCGGCGTTGACTCCGCCAAAGAACAGGGTCGTCCGCCCCAGGTTTCGCAAAATGCTGTCGAGCGGCGTGTCCCAAAAGCCGCTCATGCGATACTTATCGACTTTGATATCTTGCGGCAGTTGTTCCAGTTCGTCTACGACGGCGGCGGCCCAGCTATCTTTTTGCAGGACGGGTGCGCCGTTTTTGGGCAGGGGGTCGCCCAGACCCACGCCATCGCCGGAACTGTTGTAAACGTGGCGCAGTCCGGCGCTGATGTTGAGCAGGTCGGGTCGGTTGCCCCAGTTGATCCAGAGGATAGGCACGTCCAACCCACGCAGCACGGGTAGTAGGCCTTGCAGCGGGCCGATGGGGGCGCGGGCGGGGGTTACGTCTACGCCGATGTGTGCTAGCCAGCCGTCGGGATGGCAAAAGTCGTTTTGCATGTCGATGACCAGCATGGCCGCTTTTGCCAGATCGACCCGCAGCGTTTTGGTGTCTGCTTTGAGCGAGATCGGGCGGGGGGGGAGCGGCGGGCGCGTCAGGTCAGCATTGTGGGCATCGACAAGCCAAGCGTTGGGCGGCGTGCCAAGCGATCGCATAGGAAACCTCGTCCAAAGTTGTTATGACAAGCCAGTATCGACTAGTCCTACGATAAAAGGCGATCGCCTTCAGTATTCACCGACACTTCTGCGATTGGCAGATTTGCACCACAAAGCTTAATGTGCCACGCTGATTTTAGATTTCTAGATTGCCAGTTTCAGATTGGGATTGGGAATTTTGCACTGCGAAACCAGGGACAGGCTCTCTTGGCTTTGTTCCCAGAGCCAATCCCTGATCCTCAGCCCCTAAAGCCTACTCTCCGCAGTAGGCAATCAAATCAATTTCGACATCGCCAAAATCTGCCAGCGCCGACACGCCGACCGTGGTGCGTCCTGGCAGCCGTCCTGATTCAAAGTACGACTTGTAGATATCGTTAACTGCGTCGTAGAAGCGAAAATCGGTGACAAAAATCCGCGCCATCACCACCTGACTAAAGCTGCTACCCGAAGCCTCCAGCACCATCTTCAGATTTTCCATCACCCGCACTGCTTGCTCCTCAATGGGGCCACGCACGACCTCGCCAGTTTTGGGGTCTTCCGCGAGTTGCCCCGTCACAAACAGAAAATCTCCTGCCCGTACCGCATGGCAATAGGGCGCAACACAGGGTAGACCGTCGAGGGTGATGTACTGAAGCATAGTTGGGAACAGGTAGATGAAAAGACAAACAGAATGTAGTTTTGTAGGCAGTAATTCAGAGAATTCATTAAATCTGACTTAAATCCGACTTAAATCTGACCTGAATCTAGTTTTAATCACCAATTACTCAAAGCACTGGATATTTTGAACGGTTTATACCCATTTGCAACTTGAAAGTTGGAACTTAAAAGTAACTGTATTCCCCTACAAACATCCGGTCACTCTATCGCAAAACGAGCATCCCTTGAAATAGGTACTTTACGGAACTCGCGTGCGGATAGCAGTCAAGAAATGTCATAATCCTGCTGTGCAGGGACAGCATTTTTGAAACGTCTTGGATGCTTTTGTGAATGCTATTTCAACGCCATTTGTGATACCCCCCAGGAGGGTTGCGGCAGTTTGCTAATTGTGCTGTTAGGCTTTAAGGGCTGTTAGAGGATGTTTGAAAAGTCCTACTGTTTGTAGCAAAGCGTGCAAGATCCCCCTTAAAAAGGGGGACTTTGAGGCGGTTTCCCCCCTTTTAAGGGGTTCTAGGGGGGAGCTCTGAGTGCTTAACATTACAGGCGATACCTTTTCAAACACCCTCTTAGGCTTTAGCTTTGCAAAGCACACCCTAAGGCAAGCGCAAGGGGCGCATCCTAGTTCTGTAAGTTTGCCCTCATCCCCCAGTCCCTTCTCCCAAAAACGGAGAAGGGGAGCCGGATTGGAAGTCCCTCTCCCGCTTTAGGAGAGGGATTTAGGGTGAGGGTTACAAAAGTGGGATGCACCCAGCGCAAGGATTTTGTTATAGAGCGATTCTGAGGGTTAAACCATTGACAGGCTATACGATTCGGCAGGCATGGATTGCAAGTGAAACGGGCTATGACACGGTAGATGTGCAAATTGAGGGCGGGAGAATTGCGAATATTGCTCCCCAGCTTGACCCTGTGGGAATCGTTGTGGATGGACGCGACAAGCTCCTGTTGCCAGGGTTTGTCAATGCCCATACCCACTCCTCGGAACTGTGGCAGCGGGGGGCAATTTTGCCTTATCCCTTGGAGCTATGGCTGGCGGAACTCTACGACTTTGCGCCCGCCGATCCAGAGCAAGTCTACCTGAGCGCCATTGGTACGGCGGTGGAAACCCTGCTCTCTGGGGGCACCACCGTTGTCGATCATCTGACCATCATGCCGGGTCAAGAACTGGAAACCATTGGCGCGGCGGTGAAGGGCTATCGCGAAGCGGGCATTCGCGCATTTGTTGCGCCGCTGATTCAGGATCAGTCGCTGCCCTCTAGCATTCCTACGGGAGGAACTGTCCAGGTCTACGAGCCGTATGCCCGCACAGCCCAAGAAACGCTAGAGATGATGAGCGAGGCGATCGCCCAGTTTCATCGTCCCGATGACGGTATCTATATTGTGATGGCTCCGACCGGGCCCCAGCTTTGCTCTGACGAACTGTTTGCTGGGTGCAATGAACTGAGCGATCGCCACGGACTCTGCCGCCACACCCACCTGCTAGAGAGCAAAGCCCAGAAGCTGCTGGCAGAAGAAAAATACGGCTGTACGGCAGTGGAATATCTGAAACGGCTGGAGTTCTTGGGGCCACGCACCTCCCTGGCCCACTGCGTCTGGCTCAACGACCACGACATCCAGCTTCTCGCCGCCACACAATCCACCGTTGTCCACAATCCCCTCAGCAACCTGCGCCTGGGGAGCGGCATTGCGCCAATCTTGAAATATCGGCAGGCCGGGGTGAACGTTACTTTTGGCTGCGACGGCTCCGCCAGCAACGACTCCCAGGACTTGCTCGAAGCAATCAAAATCGGCTCCATCTTGCACAACGTCACCGACTTTGACTATCGCCACTGGATTACACCCCGTCAGGCCGTCAGCATGGCCGCCTTGGGCGGCGCAACCGGGCTGGGAATGCAAGACCAGATCGGCTCCCTGGACGTAGGAAAGCTGGCAGATTTGGTGCTGTATGACCTCACCAGTCTGTCGCTGTTGCCGCGCACCGACCCCATCGGGCTGCTGGTGCTGGGTCGCCCGGTGCAGGCTGTTCATAGCGCCTGGGTGGGCGGCCGCCAGGTAATTGCTGACGGCAACATGACGACGGTCAATGTCCACCAGCTTCGTCAGGAACTCTTTGCCCGGAGCCAGTGGGCTGTCGATCGGCAGTCCCCAACGCGGGATGCGCTGGAGGCACGGTATCGCAGCGTAATGGGATTGCAGGGGGACTGAGCGCAGGGTGATGGCGGGACAGTGATGGCGGGATGAGACAGGCTGATAGACCCTGCTTCGACCCTCCATCACGCCCGCCCGCCGATCACAGAACTTGACACGTCATCCCACGCTTGTTGCGCTAAAGTTTCTGAATCGGAGTTTGTGCAACATCCTGGGATTTCGTCATGCTAGGCTTTTTCACCAAATCGGATTATCTGCTGCGAGAGACGCTGCTGGGGCTACGGCGGGGCGGCTGGATGAACTGGGCCGCTATCAGCACCATGACCGTGTTGCTGTTCCTATTTGGCATCAGCTTGCAGGCATCCTGGCAACTGGAAGGGTTGCTCAATCAGTTTGGCAGCCAGCTTCAGGTGTCTGTATTCCTCCAGTCGGGAGTTCAGGCCAGCACGCTTGCGCCCCAGGTGCAGGCAATGCCAGAGGTGGCAGAGGTGGTGGCTGTGTCTAAGGAGGAAGCCTGGGAGCAGTTGGTGAAGGAGTTGGGCATCTCCGATATTCGCGGCGCGACGCAGCAGCTAAATGGCAACCCGCTGGTGGACGAGCTAAAGGTGCGGGCGCGGAGTTCTGAGAGTGTGGCAGCCTTGGCGCAGCGGCTAGAGAAAACGCCGGGGGTGGATGCAGTGCAGTATGTCGATGAGGCAGTGCGCCGGATTGCTCAACTGCATCAGGGCTTGGGCTGGATCAGCGCGGGAATTATTACTGTGCTGACGCTGACGGCGATCGCCGTTCTAACCACTACGATTCGTCTGATTGTCATGGCTCGCCGCCGCGAGATTGAGGTCATGCAGTTAGTTGGGGCAACGTCTGCCTGGATCTATCTGCCGTTTATTTTGCAGGGCCTAGCGTTTGGCGTGGTGGGGGCGATCGCCTCCTGGGGACTCATTTCAGGCGTTCAGGGCTTTATCCATGAACTGCTCAGCCAACAGGCAGACTTTATTCAGTTTTTGACCGAAGGACTCCGCCTCAGCCCAGAAAAAGCGCTTATCTTGCCGCTAGCATTGCTGGCTCTGGGCAGCTCCGTTGGACTGCTCGGCAGCCTGTTTGCGGTGCGCCGTTTCGCCACCCGCTAAGCACCCTTCCGCGTCTAGCCGCTACGGTTATCCCAAATCTACTATCCCAAATCCGTCTACGAAGCAATCCAGATTCCCGTATCGCCTGAAGCAGCAATTGCCACACAGGCTCAAACTAGCGACGGATTTTTGTTTTTGAACGGGCTTTATGATTGCTTCAGGATGACGGCTTCAGGCTAGAATGCTATGTGGGTCATGACTTAACACTTAAATTTTCGAGGTCACCATGAAGTTGATTGCTCAAATTTCACGGAGTCTAAGTCTTGCCCTCTTCGCGCTTGTGCTGATGGTTGGTAGCTTTGTAGCAGTGGTATCTCCCGCTGCGGCTGAAACCTTCACCGTCAAGATGGGAGCCGATAGCGGCTTGCTCCAGTTTGAGCCTGCCAATATCACCGTTCATCCTGGCGATACCGTGAAGTGGGTGAATAACAAGCTCCCTCCCCATAACATTCTGTTTGATGAGAAGCAAGTTCCCGGCGCTAGCAAAGATTTGGCCGATAAACTAAGCCACAATCAGCTAATGTTCTCTCCTGGCGAGTCCTACGAGATTACTTTCTCTAGCGACTTCCCTGCCGGAACCTACACCTATTATTGCGCTCCTCACCGGGGGGCTGGCATGGTGGGCAAGATCACGGTTGAAGGCTAGTTCCCTTCCCGTAGCTTCAACCCGTAGCTCCAAAATGTGTGGCGCTTGACGCACGTCTACACATGGCTTGCTTTAGTCAAAGTCTAGTCAAACTTGATTCAGAATTAGGGCTTGTGAGTCCAGCTTGGTTGATGGTTGTCATCGACCTTTCTTGGGGCACAAGCCTTAATTGTTCTTTAACTGTTGGAGAGAATACTCCGGCAAGTTTTGATGCACCTTAAGCAATATCGTTCGCAATAGATATTCCCCCCTGAGCGTCCCTATAGTAGAGTACTCGGTGTAAGTTAGCCGGAAAAATTCCCTGTGGTTCCCTTAAACGACGAAAATCCAACCCGAATCACCCCCTATGTCACCTACGGGTTGATTATTGCGAACGTTCTGGTCTTTTTGTATGAGATTTCGCTGTCGCAGCCAGAGCTAGAGCGGTTTCTACAAACTTGGGCAGTGGTGCCTCGCCAGCTTACGGCAAGTTTTGGAGGTGGCGCAGGGGTGGAATCTCTTACCCCGGTTCCAGAATGGGTGACGCTGTTTACCTCCCAGTTTCTCCACGGCGGCTTTTTGCACCTGGCGGGCAATATGCTCTACTTGTGGATCTTCGGTAATAACATTGAAGACAAGCTGGGGCATGGCAAGTTCTTGATTTTTTATCTGGCCTGCGGGGCGCTGGCGGCGTTGTGCCAATGGTTTGTTGCGTCGGGATCAGAGATTCCCTCGCTGGGCGCGAGTGGGGCGATCGCCGGAGTGATGGGAGCATACATCTTGAGATTTCCTAAGGCGCGAATTCTAACGCTGGTGCCCCTAGGGATTATCTTGATTCCCTTCCGAATCCCGGCACTGCTGTTCCTGGGCTTTTGGTTTGTGATGCAGGCGTTCTCTGGTCTGGCCAGCCTAAGTGTGACCACGGCGGCGGAAACGGGCGGCATTGCCTACTGGGCCCACGCGGGCGGCTTTGTTTTTGGCATGATTTTGGGGCCGCTGCTGGGGCTGTTTAGTGATGGCACTCGCGAGTTTCGTTGAGGCGCGTGTGGGTCGAGCTAGGATAGAGGGAGAAGAGGGAAGAGGGAAGAGCGAAGAACGAAGAGCGAAGAACGAAGAGGGGAGAGTGAGGTTTTTGGGGGTGCTTGGTCGCCTGATTGAAGTTCGGAGATCCGGCTATGTATTTGGAGCGGGCGATCGCTATACTGCATGAAAGTACCTTTACGAAGGTGCTGTCTTAGAATTGCGGGGGATTGGGTGACGGCAGATTCGTGGCGTACTTGGCGATTCCCGGTTTTCCTGTAGAAGAAACTAGACCATATTCTTTAGACCATACTCCTTAGACAAGTCCAGACAAGTCCTATGACCTCTTACGCAACTGCTTCTGCCAGAGCCGATTTAAGCGAACTGCGCCGACTGAAATCGCTGCTGCCGCCTGAGTTGCGGAGCTGGGTAACGATCGAAGCGTCGCCTGGAGTCAATCCGCCGCTGATCACTAGCGAGGAGATTGGCAAAGATCAGGTCGAGGTTCAAGTCGATCTGGCGAAGTGGGATGCGCTGGCGCTAGATCAGCGGAACCTGCTGTTCTGGCATGAGGTGGCCCGCATCCAAAACGACACTATTCCTAAGGATGGCTGGGAAATGGCGGCTTTGGCCATCGGCCTGGGTGGTGCGGTCGGCGAGCTGTGGGTTCAAGATGGGCTGCTGTTGCTGCTGGCGCTAGGGCTGTGCGGCGTGTCGGGCTGGCGGCTCTATGCCCGCAACAATGGCGAGAAGACGCTGCGAGAGGCAATTGAAGCGGATGAAAAGGCGATCGCCCTGGCGACGCGCTTTGGCTATTCTCTGCCCAATGCCTACAAGAGCCTAGGCAGTGCGCTCAAGATTTTGGTGGAGCAAAGCAAGAACAAAAAGGAGCGCCGTCGCTATGAACTGCGTCTAGACGCGCTGAAGAAGAGTGCTGCTAAGGCAAAAGCTCGCTCGAAGGGAGAAGCGTATTAAGGACTTGCGACGCTTGACGGCTTCAGTTTGACCCGCTTTAGGTTGACCCGTAAGAAACTTGTTAAAAAACTTGTAAAAGATGCGATCGCCTTTCATGAGTGCGATCGCATCTTTTCGCTTTCTCTGTTCGGGCAGACCTTTCTGGCAGAACTTTCTGACGTACTTAACGTCTGAGTGCTTAACGGCAGCCTTATTTTCCAGAGGCCGTTTCAGAAAGCTGGTACGCATTTTCTAGGTCTGCAATGGACTTGGCCGGAGTGCCGCCCCACATTGCCGTCAGCCAGCCCGACAGCAACGCATCCACCGAAAACAGCCCCGCACCGTTGATAGTGAAGAACAGGAACACGGCTGCATAGAGCGTCGAGAGTTCCAGGTAGGGAATGCTTAGGCCTGCCACCTTGACATGGTGATACATGGCAACCAGCATCGTCGAGAACAGACCGAGCGCAGCAGGGCGAGTGAACAGGCCCAAGGCCACCAGCGGCGATGCCAGCAGTTCGGTGTAGGCGGCAAGGTAGCTGAAGAAAATCGGGAATGGCAGCCCAATCACCTTGACATAGGCTTCTGCGAAGCTGGGAATGTCGGACAGCTTATCGAGTCCGTTATGGATCATCACCACACCAGCAATCACACGAAGCACTGTCCAGGCAAGTTGTGAGGGATAGTTCGGCGTGAGGTTTGGACGAAGGACGGCGGACAATAGCCCGGTGGCACGCTGGATTATATTCATAGGGGGTGCGACTGGAGGTAAACGAGATTAAAGCGGATACATATCTTCATTAAGTAATATAACGAAAATTAATAGTCAAGACCAGTTCCCAAATGCAAATTCTCGGTGAGATTTCCCCACCTCGAATCTGCATCTTGCATGAACTCTATTCCAATGCGGCATTGCAATGCGGCCCTACTGAACGGCAGACTGACTCAACGGCGGCCCTACTGAACGGCAGCCCTTAAGCTTCAAGCACCCAGCCCAAATTCCAGCCCTTTGGCACAGTCACGGCCCTGACGTTTTGCATCTTGTAAGGCTTTCTCGGCGCGTTGCAGCACGCTGCGGGCGTTGCGATCGCCCCTGGGATCTTGCTGCGCCACACCAAAACTAACGGTGACCGAAACCGGCCCCGCCGATGTGTCAAACGGGTGGCCATGAATCGCATTCAGCAGACGCTCGGCCACGTCTAGCGCGGCGGTCAGCGAGGTGCGCGGCAGGATAATGGCAAATTCTTCGCCGCCGTAGCGATAGGCCAGCGTGCCCTGGCGCAACTGGCGACGCAGGCGCTGAGCAAGCTGGCTCAAAATTTGGTCGCCGACGCTGTAGCCATAGGTCTCGTTAATCAGCTTGAAATAGTCGATATCGCAAATGATCAGGCTAAAGGGCGGCTGCACCGTCCACAGCGCTGGCCGACTCAATTGTTGAAGCTCCTGATCAAAGGCTTCGGCGTTGAGCAACTGCGTCAGCGAATCGCGCAGGGGCGTTTGGGGAACCATGACTTGCAGCCGCAGCGCCGCAGTTTGCCGATGGGAATCGTGGTGGTGCTGGGCGCTGGCGAGGGCGATCGCCGTATGGTCGCCCACCTGCCGCACGGTTTGCACCTCGTCCAGCGCATACCACCGGACTTTGAAGTAATCCAGCAGGCAGATGGCCCCAAAGAAATCGGACTGGATCAGGATTGGGATCAGCAGCGCAGACGTTGCGCCCATCTGTTGCAGCCAGTGTTGCAGACTGCTGGAGGAGGCATCGGGGCGCACGGTCAAGTAAGACGCTCCGCCGTCTAGGAAGGTGTCGATTACGGGCTGCCAGACCTCGCTGCGCTCCAGATGTTCTAGCGCAGGCAACACCACTTGCGATCGCTCCCAGTGAGCCACTGGCGCAACGCCTGTCGCCTGGAGCCGCATCACCAAGCAGCGATCGCCCATTAGCCCCTGTCCCAACTCAGCAGCAATTTGCTGCAAAATGTCATCTGTTTCCAAACCAGAATTCAGCAGATGGGCAATCCGGCCCATCAGGGCGATCTGTCGCTGCGATCGCTCAAACTTTTCTCGCCACAGCAGCGAACTGTATGTCAACCCAAGCTCATTGGCCAGCCGCTTGATCAAGCTAACGTCGTGAGCCGTCCAGCCCTTCAGTGGATTGACATCGGCAGAGTCTCCCAGCGGTGGGGCGATCGCAGCAGTGCTGCTCAGGTCTGCGTCTTGGGCTGGGTCAGACAGGATCGAGTCTTGGGGCGATCGCCGGACTTGCAGCAGCAGTTGCAGATTGCCGCGAGTCCCGCTGTAGGTTTCTGGGGTGAATCCATCCACATCAAACGCCTGCGCCAAAATGGGCACGATCAGGTCGCCTGTCTCTAGCTGGGTCAGCCGGGGCGCGTCGAGTTGGTCAATCAGCCATGCTGGAAAGTTCCTCGGCACATAGCAGGCGATCGCCCCCTCATCCTGCGCGGGCTGCTCAGTGTCAGAATCAGCATCACAATCGGCGGGATGAGGGGCAGCAGGCTCTACCCCAGCAGGCTGAACCTCCACATCATGGAGCATGGCCCCTGCCCCCGGTGAACCATACACGCGAGACTCACCCGGTTCGCCCTCTAGAGATGTCCACAGTAAACACTCGACATGGAAGTAGGAGGCAATCGCCTGAACGGCCCTTCGCAGCAGCAAATCGGTGGGGCTTGGGGGAGCGATCGCCCGCTCCTCAATGCTGACCAGTTGTTTTAAGGGTTTCACTTTTTCACCAAACGGCCTGCGCCGCTCAAAGCGCAGAGGACAGAAAAAACGCCCAAACTCAAACCCGAAACCTCAAACTGCGCTCAAACACTCGCTCAAAAGTCCACTGAGCTAGATACCTGGCTAATCGCAAACCTAGAACCGACATAGCAATCGCTTGCCATAGCAGCCTAGCCCCAATCGCAACCCTCTAACATCCTCCAATGAGAGGGTATCAGTATCCTCCCAAGGGATACACGCCTGTAAGTAAAGCTAAATGCGCTGTTCCAACTATTCGTCTTTGAGCGTCGGATCTTGTTTGCTCTTTGGTTTCATATTGTTTAGCGAAACGGCCGCCGCTTGCGACAAAATTTTGTGAATTTCATCTGGTGTGAGATCACGCGGCGGCGGCGCAGATTTTTGCGGATGTGCGGCGGTCTGGCGCGGCTTGTCCGACCAGCCACATTTCATGCAAACTTGACGACCCGAGGACTTCAGCGGCGGCCCCAACCGATGCTGGCATTTTGGGCAATTGTCGAGTGGCATAGGCAATTGGCAACAAATCAACGAAACACGTCAGTCAGAGCAACCAGGTTAACGGCAAGGTCAAACCATCCTGTCCCCTCCGTCTGCTAAGACTATCCTTGCTTAAATCATAGAATAGCCTCCCGACGCGGCAGGCTGCTTGAAATTTAGAATGCCCCAATACCCCATAACCCACTGCCCCCATAAAACCCATAAAAGGAGAAGGCTCGTCTCAGTTGGCTAGGAGCCGCAAGACGAGCCTCACACTTGTAGTTTTCACACGGATCTCAAAACAATTGAATAGTTAGGATTGATCTTGGGATTCGTTCTTGGGATTCGTTCTTGGGATTCGTTCTTGGGATTCGCTGTTGAACACACCTGCTGAGGATTGCGTTTGAGAAAGGATTGAGAGAACGCCGTTTCGCCTTCTCTCAGTTCACCTTCTCTCAGGCAAGCTTTGGGCAAGCCTTGCTCAATCAACCCAGAGAACTTATTGCTCGGCGCTGCCTACCAATTCCAGGCTGTCGGGATCTACGTAGTGACAAGTCGCGTCATCCACGCAGATCAGTGCCCAACCCGATTGGTCAATCCCCATGAACTTGTATTGACCTTCCTGGATGAAAAAGCCCTTGTGATTGCGAGTATCCGGCTTTACTTCGACATTGTCATGCGACATAGCTGCCAACTCCTTGAATATGAATATGCTTTGTAGGCGATAAGTCATAGCCGAAACTTATCACCGATTTCATGAAATCTTATCATCCGTCTTGCTGAATCATAGTTAAAAGTCTTGAGGAAAGATTGCGTCTTCTAAATAATTAAATGATTGTGTAAGTGCCCCAATCCAAAACAGCAAAACCTCCATTCTCTATCGGGTTGAGCAATATTAACCCGGCAGAAAATGGAGGCAGTACAGCAGTTCAAACTATTAAGCGTTGTAACTCAGCCCTCGAACAACCACGACTGGACGCGCTTTAGGCTCTTCCATTCGGGGCGGCGGCTTAACCCTTCTTTAAAGTTGCCTTCGACTTCTTCTTTGAGTTCGGGGGCGATCGCCACGATTTGCCCTGCGATTTCCACATGCTCTCGCACGCCCTTGCTGGCGGTTTCCAGCATGGCGATCGCCAGATTAACTCGCGCCTGTGGGTCTTGGGGGTTTAGCTTGACGGCTTTTTGAGCAGCCTTCTGGGCAGGCGTGGGCTTGCTGTCCAGCAGGTATAGCCACGAGAGGCAGGTCCAAGCGGCGCTACTCTTGGGCGAGCGATCGCACACTTCCTTAAACAGCGGAATCAGAGCTTCTGGGCTTTCACCGGCCTGATAGCGCTGCACCCCCTGCTCAAACAATTCTTCGACGGTCAGTTCGGTCATGGTTCAACGGATAGTTTCTAAGCAGATGGACACAAATAAACATAAAACAAAAGCCCTGAGTCACCCACGCAGCGGGCAGCGCAGGGCTTAAGATCTGGTCTTTTTGGACTAACTACTTAGGAGAACGACTTCCCACAGCCGCAGGTTTGATTGGCGTTGGGATTGGTGAACTGGAAGCCGCCGCCAATCATCGCGTCGCTATAGTCCAGCACCAGTCCGTAGAGATACAGCATACTCTTGGGGTCGCAAACGACCTTAAACCCGTCATAGTCAAACACTTCGTCGGTGGGCTGGATGTTGTTGGGATCTTCAAAATCCATCATGTAGGACATGCCAGAGCAGCCGCCCTGACGCACGCCCACCCGCAGACAAAGATCCTTGCCCTGCTTTTCGCGCAGTTGCAGCACATGCTGAAGCGCTGCGTCGGTCATCAAGATACCGCGCTGTTGGGATTGTGGTGCTTGAGTGGTCATGGGCTTGAAGCTCTCCTTGGCGGGGTAAGTGAACTGCTCAAACGTTTCCAGAAAGACTTGAGGAAAGACACGCAAACGGCTCACAGGTGGGTTTTAGCGCTGCGAGCGTGAATTTATGCTAACAAAACCTGGGTTCTTCGGTCTGCCGAATCATCTAGGATTAGTATCATTTAGCATCTAGATATGCTGCATATGCCGTTGAGCAGGCTTTCAATAGCCAAGTTCTCAAAGACGGTGTATTCAGTTTGCAGAATCGCTTTATCTACCCAGCCCCACTGGGCTTGCTCTGGTTAGACTATGACACCATTGACTCCATCCACTCGGCGACGGCTGCAAAAATTGCCCCAGCTTTCTAGCGTGTGGGAGGGCGATCGCCGGACGCTGATGCCAGAGATTGCCGAAACCCTTGATGCCGACGATATGCAAGGGGACTGCATTCTTTGGGTGGATGGGGTGGAAGAAGTCGTGCGGGCAATGGATGTTGTCCCCAACGAAACTGGCTCGGAAGCCATCGTGCGAACCCTGCTGCGAGCGATGGAAAATCCCCACAGCGGTAGCGCTCGACCCGGAAGACCCCAGCGCATTTTGGTGCGCGATCGCGAGCTTCAGTTTTTTCTGCGCGGCGTGCTGCAAGGCCTAGATATCGCCGTGGAATATGTCGCTGAGTTGCCGATTATCGACGAAATCTTCTACGGCTTGCAGGATGCCGCCCGCCAGCGCCCGCCGTCGCTGCCCCCGGACTATGCCCGTGCTGTGCTAAGAGCAGCAGCAGAAATCTGGCAGGATGCCCCGTGGGAAAACCTAGATGAGGAGAAGATTTTTGCGGTCGAGCTAAACTACGGCGATGTGGGCGCGCTCTACATTTCCATCTTGGGGCTGATGGGCATGGAGTTTGGCGTGTTGATGTATCGCTCTATTGAATCGCTCAAACAGTTTCGCCAGCAGGTGCTTGCTGCCGAAGATTCGCCCCGAGACTTGCAGCAGGCCTTTTTGCAGCAGGACTGCCTTTTTCTAACCTTTGACCCAACAGACGAGGATTTTTTGGACAACGGGGATGACCCCGAGTTGCACCCGGAAGAGCTGGCAGAGTTGCGCCTGGAAGCGTTGGGGGAGATGAGCGAAATGATTCCGACCTTCGGCAATCTGCACCCGCTGGAGGGAATGCGGTCGGTGCTGTACGACGAAGAGGCGATCGCCGTTTTGCTCACCCTCCAAGCACTCCACAAGTTTTTTGGGCAGCACCTCGATCGACTCAGCCCAGAAACCTTTCCGGCGTTGACCAAGAGCTATCGTCTGCCCGATCCCAAAAATCCCAAAGCAAAAGTATCCGTCAAAGTGTCTACCTTGCCCGATCTAGCCGCAGAACTGGCGGAAATGTCGGGCAGTGACCCTTCCGACTATATGAACTATCTCAACTCGCTAGGGGTCTTGGAGGATGATTCGGAGCCAGTGCCCATCTTGCTAGACGACCTAGTGCCCAAAGATGCGATGTACAGTCTGGGGGCAATCCCAACTACGCTGATTGAAACCCTGCGCCTGAGGGTGTCCCATCACCAGCCTGGCCCCGCCCCACTCCCTGCCAAAGCCAGCGAGTTTCCCGTTATCATGATCCAAACTTCGCGCCCCAAGGCAAATGAACTGCTGGCGGAAATTCAAGCGTTTGGCGGCGTGAAAGGCATTTCCTTCAACCCTGGCGAAGACCCCTCCAGCCAGAGCCGCTACGACCTCGCCATTTTGCACACCAACGACGGCAAGATGCATTTGCTGGGCGAGTTTCGCGATAGAGACCCGGTTCACCTCGCAGCGCGGCGCAAGTGGGATCAGCGCTGCAAAAAGACCAAGGGACAGTGTGGGCTGGTCGTGGCAATGGGGCTGACAGGCAAGTCTCGCGGCAACCCGGCTTTGCAACACATGCTGGGCTTTTTTGAAGCGCGATCGCTCTCCTCCGAAGAAGTTGGGCTGGGGACGCTCCAGCTTCTACCAGGACCATTTGACGAGCTTTAGCCCACGCAACCCTACCCAAGCCCGCCAAACTTTAGCCCGCCAAGTCTGTGGCTCAACAGGAGCAGGACTTACGCACTTGCGATAGGTTTTCTGGGTTTTGGACGATTTTTTGCGGGCTGTGCCCGCAAAAAATCGTCCAACTGCGTCAGTCCTAAGGAGATCAACAGGCTTGACAGGCGTGCCCCTGTTGCCCCTAAATGTCCACCTGTGGATGGGGGCATCGCCTCGGAATCCCTTCTGCCTAAAGAACTGTAACAGTTCCTCAAGAATTTGATTCGGGGGTTCAAACCCAGTGATAGGATGCGTAAAAACTGTTCAGGGAAATACTTTTCATGACAGAGACGCTTACTGGACAAACGCCCAAATTCGGCGGCAGCACCGGCGGCCTGCTGAGCAAAGCTGATACTGAAGAAAAATACGCCATCACGTGGACCAGCCCCAAAGAGCAGGTCTTTGAAATGCCCACGGGCGGCGCGGCCATTATGAACCAGGGTGAAAACCTGCTCTATCTGGCCCGCAAGGAGCAGTGCCTCGCGCTAGGTGGACAACTTCGCACGAAGTTCAAGCCCAGGATCGAGGACTACAAGATCTATCGTGTTTATCCCAACGGTGAGATCCAGTACCTCCATCCGGCCGATGGTGTGTTCCCCGAAAAGGTGAACCAAGGCCGCCAGCAGGTGGGTACGGTGATGCGGAACATTGGCAGCAACCCCGACCCTGCCACGGTCAAGTTCAGCGGACGGAATACCTTCGATCCCTAGGCGATCGCCCTTGGTCTGTCCTCATTTCTGGTCTAAACTTCTTGGTTTAATTTCTGTCTAATCTCTATAGGTTTTCGCGACGGGGCAGGCTCAGGTCTGCCCTCTTTTTTTGCGGGTTTCCTCTTAGAATGGGGGGTCAGAGGTTAGGGAGTGGTCGGCAGGGGGAAGTTCCGCCTTCACCCCCATACTTGCCCTCTCACCGGCTTCTAATCTCCTCACCCAACCCCTTATCACTCCTTTCCCAATGATCCTCCCTGATTTTCAGCACTTCACCGAACTCGCCGCTCAGGGCAACTTTGTCCCGGTGTATCAGGAGTGGGTCGCCGATCTGGATACGCCCGTGTCGGCGTGGTTTAAGGTGTGTGCGGGGCAGCCCTACAGCTTCTTGCTAGAGTCGGTGGAAGGGGGCGATCGCGTCGGGCGCTATAGCTTTGTGGGCTGCGACCCGCAGTGGGTGCTGGAGGCGCGGGGGTCTCGTACTGTGCAAACCCATCGAGATGGCGCTCAGGTTGTCTTTGAGGGCGATCCGTTTGAAGCGCTGTCGGCCTGTCTGGAACCCTATCACCCAGTGACGCTGCCGCAGCTTCCGCCGGGCATTGGCGGGTTGTTTGGCTTTTGGGGCTACGAGCTAATCCACTGGATCGAGCCACGGGTGCCTGTGTTTGCTGCCCAGGAAGACGACACGCCGGACGGGCTGTGGATGCAGATCGATCACCTGCTGGTGTTTGACCAAGTGCAGCGCAAGATTTGGGCGATCGCCTATGCCGATTTGCGCGACCCGGCCACTGATTTGCAAGCGGCCTATGAGCAGGCGGGCGATCGCGTCCGGCAGATGGTAGAAAAGCTGCAACTGCCGCTGGCAGGCAAAGACACGATTTTGGAATGGACCCCACCGAGAAAAGACGCTGGCGCAAAGGCAGACGCAGGATCTTTGCCGCCCGACTACCGCAGCAACACGACGAAGGAGCAATTCTGCGCCAATGTGGTCAAAGCAAAGGACTACATCCGCGCGGGAGACATCTTCCAGGTGGTGATTTCCCAGCGGCTTTCGACGCAGTATCGTGGCGATTCCTTCTCGCTCTATCGCTCGCTGCGGCTGATCAACCCTTCGCCCTACATGGCCTATTTCCACTTCCCCACCTGGCAAATTATTGGTTCTAGCCCAGAGGTCATGGTGAAGGCAGAAAACGGCGAGGGTGGAAGAATTGCCACGGTGCGCCCCATCGCAGGAACCCGGCCGCGCGGCAAAACTCCCGCCGAAGATCATGCGTTTGCCGAAGATCTGCTGCAAGACCCGAAGGAAATTGCCGAACACGTCATGCTAGTAGACCTGGGGCGCAACGATCTGGGGCGCGTGTGCAGTAGCGGCACAGTGCGCGTGGATGAACTCATGGTGATCGAGCGCTATTCCCACGTCATGCATATCGTCAGCAACGTGGTAGGCTGCCTCGCGCCCGGAAAAACCGCGTGGGAACTGCTGAAGGCTTGCTTTCCGGCGGGCACCGTCAGCGGCGCACCCAAGATTCGCGCAATGGAAATTATCCATGAACTGGAGGGCAACCGTCGCGGGGTCTACTCCGGAGCCTACGGCTATTATGACTTTGAGGGGCAACTGAATACGGCGATCGCCATCCGCACAATGGTTGTTCGCAATCAGCCCGACGGCTCCTCGACCGTCAGCGTGCAGGCAGGCGCAGGCCTCGTCGCCGACTCTGACCCCGAAAAGGAATATCAAGAAACCCTGAACAAGGCGCGGGGAATGCTAGAGGCAATCCGCTGCTTGCGACAGGGCTAGGCAATCGAGATTGGGTCAGTCCTGCTAGTTAATCCCTTGCGCCTGGGTGCTGATGGGTTCAGCAACAGGGGCGGCCAAGGGTGTGGGCAGCGCGACGGGCTGCGCGGTGGCGGGGGCAAGCTGTTTGGCGGCTTGCTGCACCAGGGTTTGCAAAAAGTCCGTGCGCTGGTTGTTTTGAAACACGGCCTTGATGGCCTGAATCAGGCGATCGCGCTTCAGGGCAAATTCGCCCGCCGGGGCCGCCGTGGAACTTTGCTCTTCAAAGTAGGCGACTAAGCTGAGGCCAGCGACGCGGGTCAGATACGCCGCACTCACGCCTTGCAGCGCCCCGCCTACAGCAAAGGTGGCCAGATGGCTCTTCAGCAGGGGGGCGATCGCCTGGGTAGACACTTCTACCAGCCCTAGCTTCAGCATCACTTCGGCCATCGTGGTGGCGATCGCCTTCGCCTGCTCTGCCGAAAACGCCTGCTGATAGACCTTGCCCAAGTCCATCACCATCTGTGCGTTAATCGCGCCCGTTGCCAGCAAATCTAGGCTGGGCATCGGCGTGGCAAAGGCGGCCGCGCCCGCAATCCACTGTGCCTGTTCGATCAAGGGCATCGCGCGATCGCGGCGCAACTGGTTCAGCGCTGCCAAAATCTCGGCCTTCAGCGCAGCGGCGCAACGCAGAACCGTGTTCAGCACCAACTGCGGCCCCGCCACTGAGACGATTCCCGTCAGCCGCTCAGTCAGCGCGGAGACATCGGGCGCAGGCTGCTCTAGCGTTTCCTGAATCGTGCCGTCGGCCTGGTGCTGACGCACTTTTAATGGTGCAGGCGCAGCGGTAATGGCAACCACTTCCTGCACCGGAACCTGCCCCAGCAGCCGCTCCCGAATTTGCTGGAGAATCAGCGGGCGATCGCCCGGTAGGTATTGATCCTGCTTGTTAAACGCCAGCACGATGCGCTGCTGCTGGCGCGACAGTTCCTTCAATACTTGAAATTCTGAATCCGTGATGTCGCCTGCTGTGACGAAGACCACCAGATCGGCCGCCGCAGCCAGGGCAACCTCTGATGCGGCATCTAGCTCATCAAACAGCGCGGGCGTATCGGTCAGCGTCACCGTTTGGGGCATATTGGGCAGCCAGTCGGCAGTGAGGCGCTCGGCAAGCGTGGTTTTGCCAACGGACTTGCCGCCGATCAGGGCAACATTCAGCGCGTCACGGTCTAGCTCGGTTTTGAGGAGGGCGAGGCGATCGCGCCAGTGTTGCGGAGCAATATCGCGCGGACCGGGTTGTAGCGACAGCGCAACGGTGCTGTCGGTCGGGCTGCTAGAGGTCGTTGCCGATTCTCGCTCTAGCTGATCCAGCAGCGGCTCCAGCGCCTTCAGCACTTGCTCAACGGTGGTGCGATCTAGCGGAGCCGTGGTGTCCAACTCTGGCGCGGGCTGCTGTTGTCTGAACCACCACAGGCCACCCCCCAGGGCGATCGCCCCCCAAACAATCGTTTCGCCCCAGTGCGCCCCGGTGGGATGCCCCAGTTGCAGCAACCAGGCACTCGCCGTCAGCCCCACACTCCCCACCACCAACGGTCGCCGAATCTTAGGAACCATGCTCGTTTCACCGCTTTCGCATCACCTGTTCTATTCTACCGGGCTGGCTGAAGGCGCTGGGAGTGCGGAGTCCTCTACAAAACCAGGCAGTTTTCCCCTGAAAATCGCAAAAAGCAGGAAAATTGCGTCATGAATAGGACTTACGCAGTTGGACAATTTCTCGCGGGCGCATCTCGCGGGCGCAGCCGTAAGAAATTGTCCAAACCCCAAGGAGCTGATCGCAAGTGCGGAAGTCCTGATCAAAACAGATGATTATTTTTGCATCCGAAAAAGCATCCGAAAAAAAGAGAAGCCAGCTTTCACACTGACTCCTCCTGACCTAGAAACCCATTACAGGGATCAAATTTGGTGGCGGGAAGTGGATTTGAACCACTGACCTTCGGGTTATGAGCCCGACGAGCTACCAGGCTGCTCTATCCCGCGTTGCCTTTTCAAGTATAGCGAAAGATTGGCGGGTATGGCCAGGTTTTTCGGAAAACTCTTGAAAAACGCTTAGAAAACTTGCTGCAACGCTTGACTAACCTAGTCAGGGTGGGGCTTTTGTTGAACATTTGTTGAACAATGTGGGAGTGTAACGGAGAGGGCGATCGCACCTGATTCGACCGCATCTAATTCGACCAGCCCACTCGTCTTGTTGGTTTTCACCTGTTGATGTTTATAAGCTAAGGAGGACAAAGGCAATGACTCAAGCCGCCAACCCGACCTCCAGCAGCGAGCTGCGTGACATTGTTCGCGATCAGCTCCAACTACTGCTGGAGCAAAAAAACTACGAAGGCGCAAAAATGCTGCTGGTTCCGGTTCCTCCTGTCGATATTGCCGAAGCGATTCAGGGATTATCGAGGCCGATGCAAATGCTTGCGTTTCGCCTGTTGAGTAAATCAGAGGCGATCGCCGTTTATGAATATCTCGACAGCGATGTTCAGCAATCTCTTTTAGAAGAGTTTCGCGATCAAGAAGCGATCGACATCGTAGAGAGCATGGCTCCAGACGATCGGGCCAACCTGTTCGACGAAATGCCCGCAAACCTGGTGCGGCGGGTACTAGCCCAACTCGACCCCAGCGAACGCCAGGCCACCGCGCTGCTGCTGGGCTATAAACCCGACACTGCCGGCCGGGTGATGACCCCCGAATTTATTTCGGTGCGGGCAGATATGACCGTGAGCCAGGCCCAGGAGCGCATTCGGGAACTGGCCCGCGACAAGGAAGTCGCCTACTACGTCTATGTCACCGACCCAGTCAAGCGACTGCTGGGCACCGTATCCCTGCGCGATCTGATTCTGGCATCGCCAGATCAGCGGGTAGAAGACGTGATGGAGCGTGATGTGATTTTTGCGCGGGCCGATGTAGACCAAGAGGAGGTGGCACGGCTGATTCAGCGCTATGACCTGCTGGCGCTGCCAATTGTGGATCAGGAAGGCATTCTGCTAGGCGTGGTCACGGTTGATGACGTAATCGACATCTTGGAAGAGGAAGCGACCGAAGATATCTACGCCATCGGCGGCGTGCGGGCTGAGGGCGAGAGCTATTTCGACAGCGGTTTCTGGTCAATTTTGAAAAGGCGGGTGCCTTGGCTGCTGGTGTTGGTGGTGACGAACATCGCCACGGTGTTCATCATGTCGCAGTACGAAGAGGTGCTGGACAGCGTGGTAGAACTCGCCTTCTTCACGCCGCTGCTGATCGACACGGGCGGCAATATCGGGGCGCAGTCTTCAACCGTGCTGATTCGCGGGCTGAGTACCGACGAGCTGCGAAACAAGAAACCTGCACGGGTGATTTTGCGAGAACTGTTTGCTGGGGCCGCGCTGGGGATTGTGCTAGCAGTGCTGGTATTGGGCATTGCGATGGTGTTTGTGGGCAAGGTGGAGATTGGGCTGACCGTGGGACTGAGTTTGATTGCGATCGCCGCACTGGCTGCCACTGTCGGCACGCTCCTGCCCTACCTGTTCCACAAAATGGGCTTTGACCCAGCATTTATGGCATCGCCGTTCATCACCACAGTTGCCGATATCCTGGGGATTTTGATCTACCTCAACATTGCCAAGCTGTTGCTGAACATTGGCTAGCCATCTCCAGTTACCCCTTCGACTAGCCCTTTGACTAATACTCTGGCTAGATTGCTCTGGCTAGACTGTTTTGCCTTCGTCAAAAGTTCATATCCTCAAACACGGCAAACCAATCCGAGAATCATAGTATGATTGCTATCAACGGGTATTTGATGATTGAATTAAGTCTATAGTTTTGGCTCACGCCATACAGGACTGGTCGAGGCGATCGCCGAAGGGATTGGGCTACGGCGGGGCCTGGGGTCGGTCTTAGTTTGGGCAAGGAGGATGCTGTGTTAGAGGCCTTTGTGATCGCCACCATTCTGTGCGGGTTCTTTGGCATCGTCTTCAAAAAGAACCTCGTGATGAAAATCATCTCGATGGACGTGATGAGTACGGGCGTAATTGCCTATTACGTGCTGATTGCTTCGCGAGAGGGCTTGAAAACGCCGATTCTGACCGAGGCACTGGACAACGCAGCAGGGATTGCCTATGCCGACCCCGTGCCCCAGGCCGTGATTTTGACTGCGATTGTGATTGGGTTCTCCATTCAAGCGCTGATGTTGGTCGGCATCATGAAACTGGCACGAGACAACCCCATCTTGGAGGCCAACGAGATTGAAAGGGAGAACACGCCATGACCAACTTCGTCGGCCTCCTAGAAGGGTTCAATGGGTGGATGAGCGGGTTTTCGTTTAGCAGCCCGATTGCCACAGATCTGAGCATTAGCAACACCACGATGAGTCGTTTGACCATTGGTTGGGTGGCATTGCCGCTGTTTGCTGGCTTTGCAGTGTACCTGATACCCCGTCTGGCCCGTCCTCTGGCGCTGGCGGCGGCACTCGCCTCGGCGGTTTATGCCACGCTGCTGTTTCTGCGCGAGGTGCCCCTCAGTTTGGGGCTGCTGGATCGGTTTGGCGTGACGCTGCTGCTCGATCCGCTAAGCGGCTTTTTCATTTTCACAAATGCTCTGGTGACGGCGGCAGTGATTCTCTACTGCTGGGATACGGGCAAGTCGGCGTTTTTTTATACCCAGCTCACGATTTTGCACGGCAGTGTCAACGCAGCGTTTGCCTGTGCCGATTTTATGAGCCTCTACGTGGCGCTGGAGGTGATCAGCATTGCGGCATTTTTGCTGGTTGCCTATCCCCGGAGCGATTGCTCGATTTGGGTGGGTCTGCGCTACCTCTTTGTCAGCAATACGGCGATGCTGTTTTATCTGATGGGGGCGGTGCTGGTCTACCAAGCGAATCACTCCTTTGCCTATGTGGGGTTGAGCCGTGCGCCCTTGGAGGCGATCGCCCTGATTTTTCTAGGGTTGTTGGTCAAGGGCGGTGTGTTTGTTGCAGGGCTATGGCTGCCGCTCACTCATTCGGAATCGGAGTCGCCCGTGTCGGCGCTGCTGTCGGGTGTGGTAGTCAAGGCCGGCATCTATCCCCTGATGCGCTGCGCCCTGCTGCTGCCAGAAATTGATCCGATGGTGCGGGTGTTTGGCGTGGGGACGGCGCTGTTGGGCGTGGCCTATGCCGTCTTTGAAAAAGACACCAAGCGGCTGCTGGCATTTAGCACCATCTCACAGTTGGGCTTTGTGCTGGCGGCTCCGGAGGTGGGTGGCTTCTACGCGCTGACGCACGGAATGGTCAAGTCGTCCTTATTCCTGCTGGCAGGCAACCTGCCCAGTCGCAGTTTCAAAGAGCTACAGCAAGTGCCAATTCGCAGGTCGCTGTGGATTGCGCTGGCGATCGCCAGTTTCTCGATCTCTGGCTTTCCGCTGCTGTCGGGCTTTGGCGCAAAAGTGCTGACGATGAAGAGCCTACTGCCGTGGCAGGTTGTTGGCATGAATCTGGCAGCCGTCGGAACGGCGATCGCCTTTGCAAAGTTTATCTTCCTGCCCCATCGCCAATTTCCACCAGACTCGCAGAGCCAGCCACTCAAGCCCGGATTTTGGGCGGCGATGCTGGTGCTGCTGGGTGGATTGGTGCTGGCTAACGCAGTCTACTACGAAGCATATACGGTCGAAAATGTCGTGAAGCCGCTGCTCATTATTGGAATTGCCTGGATTGCCCACAAGCTGATCTTCCGGCAAGCCAATGTCAAACTTCCCCGCACGGCTGAAAAGTTCGAGCATTTAATCGGCGGCATGAGCTTAATGTTAATCCTCGTCTTCTGGATGGTCTTTGCATGGGTGGCAAACTAGCTCGGCAGCTTATCTTACGGCTCACAATTTGGTTCTTGCTCACCGCAAATTTGAGCTTGGCAAATATCGTGATCGGCGTAACCGTGGCGCTGCTGTTGCCCCGGGGCGATACTGGCCGAAACGACCGCCTCAGCGAATGGCTGAGGGTGTTGTTCAAGGTGTTTGCCTCTATTCCTCAAGCCTATGCCGAAGCCCTTGAAATGATTCTCCGTCCCCACAAACGGGAGGAAATTGTTTTGCAGCATGTGCAGCCTCGGCGATCGCCCCACTTGCTTTTTCTGGATATATTTCTGATCACGTTCACACCCAAAACTATTGTGCTGAAATATCACGAAGCGGGCTGGTTCGAAGT
Source organism: Thermoleptolyngbya sichuanensis A183 (assembly GCF_013177315.1). Classification (NCBI taxonomy): domain Bacteria; kingdom Bacillati; phylum Cyanobacteriota; class Cyanophyceae; order Oculatellales; family Oculatellaceae; genus Thermoleptolyngbya; species Thermoleptolyngbya sichuanensis. The sequence continues at coordinate 2,219,085 of NZ_CP053661.1, forward strand.
GCATCGCGTGACGCGAGGGGGGCCATCATGAAGCTCATTCTCCTGATCATGTTGGTGGCGTTGCTGATTCCACTTTATGAAGCATGGCAAGACGATAATATCTGGCAAAAAATGTTAGCTTTTGCCAGCATTGCCACCAAAACCTCAATCATGATTTTGATTGTGTCGATCTTGCAAGACGACTGGATGATCGGCGTAGTGGGTGTGCTGATTCTGAGTGTTGGCAATGCAGGCTTGATGCTGCTGGCTCACGTCATCAAACGGCTCAATGACCTGTCACAAACTCTCTAGAAAACTAGAGGAAAACTTGTGTAGATCTGTAGAACTTTTGTCTAAGAGGGTGTTTGAAAAGGTATCGCCTGTGATGTTAAGCACTCAGAGATCCCCCTAGCCCCCCTTAAAAAGGGGGAAACCGCCTTAAAGTTCCCCTTTTCAAGGGGGATTTAGAGAGATCTTGCACACTTTGCTACAAACAGTAGGACTTTTCAAACATCCTCTAAAACCGCCTTTCAACAGATTAGAAACCCACCATGATCACTATGCCAGTTGTGAATACCTTAATAGACCTTTTGAGTTATGGCTGCATCGCGCTGGGGCTGGTGTTTTGGTTTTGGGGAACCTGGCCGCTGGTGGGCGATCGCTCAGTTCTCTACAAACTGCACAGCCTCTCGATTGCCGACACCCTGGGATCTCTCAGCATCGTCTTCGGGCTACTGCTGAAAATTCCTCGCGAGTGGCCGCTGCTGCTGCTGGCTATCTTCTCATTGGCGCTGTGGAACACCATGCTAGGCTATGTGCTGGCCTATTGCGCCAGCGACCTGCCTGCCAAAGAACGCTGGGGAGAGGCTGTAGAGCCGTTTAGCAGCATCACCAGTGAACCGCAGACTGACCAGGGGGACGTATGATGCCACACAGCATATTCGGGCCACACGACGAATACGTGTACGCAATTACGGCGCTTCTGCCTCTGTCCGCTGCCATGCTGGTGTTTCAGGTGAATCCCTACCATGCGCTAGTGATTCGCGGCATCCTGGGCGCAGTGGCGGCGTTGGTATACACGCTGCTGGGCGCAGCAGACGTGGCACTGACGGAGGCAATGGTGGGCACGATGCTAGCGGTAACGCTTTACGCGGTAGCGGTGCGTTCCTCGATGGTGCTGCGGCTGGGCGTGCTAAAGGACGAAGCGATCGCCCTCAACCTGCTTTCCGAGGACGCTAGCCTGCCTTTGGGGCAATCCACGCCAGCAACCTCGGACTCTCCTCTCAAGTCGCTCATCAACGACCTCCGGCTAACGTTTGGTAAGTATCACCTGCGACTGGAGCTAATTCCCTATCTCAGCCCAGAAGATTTGCAGCAGGCGCTCCTCGAAAAGGAGGTGCATCTCACCTGCACTCAGCTTGAGGCAGACGACCCCTCTACCCCACACGATGTAGCCGTGAAGGCGACTTACCAGACTGCCACGCGCCTCCGCCGCATCTACGACATCTTGCAAGCCGAGTTGCCCTCTTCCCCGGCGATCGCCTACGTTGGCCCACCCACTCCCGGAGCAAAGCACCCATGATCTGGATTTATCTGCTGGCAGGCGTTGCCATTTTTTTGAAAATCCTGCTGATGCCCCAGCCTGCCCCTAGTGAACTGGATTTCTCCATTGTTGAAGCTATCGTGCAAGATAGCGGCGTGCCCAACGCCGTCACGGGCATCATTTTTCGCAATCGGCTCTACGACACCATTTTTGAAGTCGTGGTGTTCACTATTGCCATCATGGGAGCCTACTTCTTGCTGGCAAACGAAAAGCCTTCGGCCAAGTTTCGCCGCTTTACAGACGAACCCTCCATCGTGCTGGCACGGCTGGGCGCAACAATCGCGGCGCTGGTGGGCATTGAACTGGCGATTCGCGGACACCTTAGCCCTGGCGGTGGCTTTGCGGCTGGCGTGGCAGGCGGCACGGCTATTGGACTGGTGGCGATCACATCCTCTTCCGAACTGATGCAGGGCATCTATCAGCGCTGGCACACCGCCCGCTGGGAAAAAGTCTCGGTGATGATTTTTATCGTGCTAGCCGTGATGACGCTGGTGGGCCTCGAACTGCCGCACGGCGAACTGGGCAGCCTAGTCAGCGGCGGCGTGATTCCCATTCTGAATATTTTGGTGGCGCTAAAGGTGGCGCTGGGTTCCTGGGCGGTGATCCTCGTGTTTATCCGCTATCGAGGGTTGCTGTAGTCAAAGCGTAGGGCTGAACGCAGGGGATTCGCAGTCCAGCAAGATGAGCCTGACAACACACGCAGAGAGCCGATCCCAAGTTCAGAATCGACTCTCTGCCACAACTCTAGTCCGAATTTTTGGCTCAACCCCCACCCGTGACTCCTTCATTGCCGAAGCGCGGCTCGACACTGGCCACTTTGGGAAAGGGCGATCGCCCACTTTTGAGGAACACACTGGGTCAATGCAGACGATGCGGCTTCTGAGACCTTAGTCACCTGAAACCCCAGTCACCTGAAACCCCAGTCACCTGAAACCCCAGTCACCTGAAACCTTAATCGATGGAAACTGCTTGCACATCGACAGGCGTGTCCGCAGACGTAACCTGCTCAGAATCCACCACTTCTTTCTTGTTTTTCACGCGCTCGATTAGCAGTTGAGAAACTTCTGTGAACAGCAGCGTGATAATAATCGCATCATCAATTTGACCAATGACGGGAATGAAATCGGGCGCGATATCGAATGGCATAACGATATATGCAATCGTGCCTAAGATAATCCACCAGCGGTATTTGGGATTGCGAATGACATCGCGATACCAGTCGTAGAGGCTTTGCAGGGAGAACGCCATCGGGAATGTCCTTTACTCAACATCTTCATTCTGCGAGATTGTGCCTGCGCTGTAGAGTGGGAAAAACCGTCTGCGTTGGGATAGGAACCCCACCCACCCTTGGTCTAGCTCTCCAGGAGGATGCGCTCCAGATTTCAGTATCTTATGCTACAAAATGAAAGTTTGTTCGATATGATTAGAGAAGAGCCAATTTTTCAGCCTGTTTGAACGCTGAAACGGCTGCCCCCCAAGGCACAAAAAAAGATTCGCACATGCCCTTGCTGTCCAAGTTGCCTATAATTTGGCTGCATCAAGCATGGTGACAGGTTTGGATGTGCCTCCTGATCGTTGATTTACCAGGAGGTTCGCAATGCGAAATCTAAAATCTGACTGCTCCAGTTTGCTTGCTTCTGATCCTTCACTTCGAGATCGCCTGCCCCTGACCGTGGGCGATCGCCATGAGCTAGGCTCCATCCGCCATCCTGCCTTGCCGCGCCATTTGCATCCCAACTATCAGCACTGGCAGTGGCTCAGCCGCTGAGCCTGATTCGCAAATCAGGACCGTAAGCTGAACAATGCTAGCGGGCGATCGCTCCTATTCCAGTCCTTCCAGTAGCTCCGTCGGGTCGATGCCGCGCTGCCGCAGTTGCTCCAGGAGTCTCTGGGTACGCTGGCGCTCGGCAGCGAGTTCTGCGGCCGCGTCTTGGAGCCGCTGTTCTGCTTGGGCTGCGCGTTCTTCGGGCGTGGGGTAGCGATCGCCCGCTTCAGAATACCAGTACAGCCATTCCCGCGTGATGCCCAGGTATGTGCCGCGATCGCGCCCCAGCCCCAGCCCAATTTCCGGCATCCACAGTGGATTGTCGCGCTGGAGCGTGTACACACCGTCTTGCAGGCGGTAGATTTCTAGCGGCGGTTTGCGGCGGCGGCGCGTGGAATAAACGGCGTAGTATTTCACGCCCATCTCAGCATAGAAGGCTTTTTTGCTGTTGTATTCGCCCCGATACCTGCGCGAGACAACCTCCAGCACCAGCACTGGAACGATGTTCTGCTCCTCCCACAGCACATAGCTAAGGCGCAATTCTTCGTCTACAATCCGCTCTACGCCCAGGCTCAAAAAGCCGTCGGGGACGATGGCTGGCTCCTCTGGGTCGTAGTAGATGCCCATGTCTACGCCAAAAAACCAGTCCTGCCGATCGGCCCAGATCTGGGCCAGGATTGCTTTCAACAAACCGGGCATCAGATCCTGGAGTTCGTTATCCACGGGCGTTTCGTCGGAGTCGGGCAGTTCTTCGGACGAGGGCAGACAGAGGCGCGGGTCGTAGAACTTGAGCATGGCAGCCGGAGTGAGAGCAACAGCGCGAGGGGCTTGAGAGTCGGTGACTTGATTCTAGCGGCTGGGAAACAGTTGCTCAATGGTAGAATACTTCTCAAGCTAGGGGTGCTTGCCCTGTCTGAATCAAGACATGAATCAAGACAGAGCAGGCTGAGATTACACCCTTGGAACCTGAGACTGGGTTATGCCAGCGGAGGGAAGCGAGGCTTGCATCGACGACATCCGAAGGGTTGGCAGAACTAGCAGAATAGGGAAGTGAAATTACGGAAGTGAAATAGGTAGGGGCGATCGCCCTCTACCCTACCCCAAGCTGTCCTCCAATCTGTTCACGTCACCGTTCGCGATCGCGTCTTCAGCGTCAGTCCAGCCGATTCGCAAAAGCATCCGAGTTGCATTCACGAGGGCTTGCGTAAATCCTGGCAAAAACCTGTAAGGGCGGACTAGATTCAGCGACACTCGCTTGCGAACAAGCTGCGACAATCCCCAAGACCAAACCAGCCTCTAGCGACTTTACCGAACAATTCCCAGAGGAGGGTTTGAGCATGTCGGTTCAATCTGTGGCGCTGTTGGTGACGCTGGCAACGGCGGGCGGGTTTGCCCTGCTGGGGCTGGTGCGGGCCAGCCAGCAGACGATGAATTTGGAAGATTACATGGTCAGCCGAAATCGGTTTGGCCCGTGGATGTCCTTTGCCACCGTCGTTGCGTCGGCGCTGGGTGTGTGGATTTTGTTTAGCCCGCCCCAGGTGGGGGCCAGCAGCGGCATTGCGGGCATTGTGGGCTACTGTCTGGGGTCGGCGGCTCCCCTGGCGCTGTTCACCCAAATTGGCCCGCGCCTGCGCCGGATCTTGCCCCAGGGCCACTCCCTCAACGAGTTTGTGCTGTGTCGCTTCGGCAATGCGATGTATCTGCTGGCGCTGGGGGTGATTGTGTTTTATATGTTTATCTACCTGGCGGCGGAACTGACGGCGATCGCCAAAGCGGTGCAAATCCTGGCAGACGTGCCCCTCGGCTGGACGGCGCTGGTGGTTATTGCCGCAACGTTTCTCTACACCACCTACGGCGGCTTGGGCGCGACCATCTTCACCGACGCGATTCAGTTTGCGGTGATGGTGCCGCTGCTGCTGGTCAGCTTTCTCGTAGCGCTGGCGGCAATGGGCGGCTGGGAAGCGGCACTGCAACCCGTGCGGCTGAATGCGCCCCAACTGCTCTCGCTGGGCAACGTGGACGGCATCAAGTTTGGCGCAACGCTGGTGCTGGCAATTGTCGCTGCTGAGGTGTTTAACCAGGCAAACTGGCAGCGGGTCTACGCCAGCCGCACCGACAAGACCGTACAGCAGGCGTTTCTGGGGTCCGCGGTGATTACGCTGCCGCTGTTGATGATAGCGGGGGCGCTGGGGCTGCTGGCGGCCAGTTTGGGCTTCACGGACGATCGCGCTTTCTTTTCTCTGTTGCAGCAGCTTGCTTTGCCGCTGTGGTTCACGGTGCTGGTGCTGGTGCTGGCGCTGGCGCTGGTGATGAGTACACTGTCGTCGCTGCTGAATGGCATTGCCAGCGTGTTTACCATTGACCTGATCCGCCTGTTTCCGCAAATGCAGACCAGCGGGCTGCTGCGGGCTTCGCGGCTGCTAACGGTGGCGGTGGGGCTGCCCGCGATCGCCATTGCGGCACGGGGCTTCGACGTGCTGTACCTATTTCTGCTGGCGGATCTGGTCTGCGCTGGGGCTGTGTTTCCGGTGATTTGGGGACTTTACTCCCGTCGTCTGACTGGGCAAACTGCCTTTTTCAGCGCTCTCGCGGGCATTGGCGCAGGGGCCCTGTTCTTCCCCAAGCCCGATTTTTCACCCTGGAACGGCCTACCCTTTGCGGGCGACCTGCTGGTGAGCTTTGCCGTGGCGATCGCCGTTTCTGCTGGGATTGCTCTCGTCGGAAGTGCGATCGCCAACCGCCGCCAGCAATTTGACTTTGCCACCCTGGGCGATCGTAGCCGCGCCTACGCCGCTCCTGCACCCGATCAGATTAGCATCGGAAAGTAAGCAGCGGGGCGACGGAATGCCAACTCCAACCCTCGTCGCCGCCTTCCCCTCTCTCCCCTTCCCTAACATGGACTGGAACCTAATCATTGACCTCTGCATCGGCATCGGCCTCAGCGCGGCTGCTGGTTTTCGGCTGCTGGTTCCGTTTTTGGTGCTGAGCATGGCGGCGCTGTTTGGGCATTTCCCGGTTGCGCCCGATTTGCAGTGGGTAGACTCGTTCCCGGCGCTGCTCACGCTGGGCGTGGCGGTGCTGGTGGAGGTGATTGCCTACTTTGTGCCGTGGCTGGATACGCTGCTGGATTTGGTTGCGTTTCCCGCGTCGATTATTGCGGGGACGCTGCTGACGGCGGCGTTCTCCAGCGGGCTAGACCCGTTTTTGCGGTGGAGTTTGGCGATTTTGGCGGGGGGCGGCGCGGCGGGCGCAATGCGGGGGCTGTCGGGGTTTTCGCGGCAGTTGACCACAATCTTCACAGGCGGACTGGCGAATTTTTTGATTACGTCGCTGGAAATCCTGATTGCGGTGGTGCTGTCGGTGCTGGCGATCGCCCTTCCTGGCGCAGCGATTGGCTTCCTCCTGGGTCTGTTGGGGCTATTGGGGCGGCTGTGGTTGCGAGTCCGAACTGGACTGCTGGGACAGCCCGTAGCGGAATCACCCGCGCCTGCCGCCGCTGCGCCACCCCCGCCATCTCCCCCTGTCTGAACTTCTACTGAGCTTCTACTTGAACTTCTACCTGAGCGTCTGCCTCAGCGTCCGCAGTTGCGCCAGCCTAGAACACCAGAATATTTGCTGCGGCGATCGCCACGCCTGCGGGTAGCTGAGCAATTTGCACCTGGGGAGCGCTGCCGCTGCCGTCGGGGTCAAAGAACAGGTTGCCCGTGCTGCGGTCATAAATGAAGCGATCGCCCTCTCGCACTGCCCGCGTGCCCTGGCGCAGGAGTGTTGTAGGCAGTGTTGTAGGCAATGTCCCTGCCAAATCTGCCAGACCAAACTCCGCAGCGGGAACCAGCAGCACATCCTCACCGGGGCGAAAGTCGATCAGCGTGTCCAGTCCGCCGCTGCGCGTGGTCGAGAGGTCAAAGGAATCGCGCCCTGTGCCGCCAGTCAGCGTGTCACGGCCCACGCCACCCACCAGCAGGTCGTTCCCCCCATCGCCGACTAGCACGTCATTTCCGGCTTCGCCTTTGAGCGTGTCATTACCACCCTCGCCGCGTAGGGTGTCGCCGCCGCCGCCCCAGAGCAGATTATCGGCTCCATTGCCAATGATCAGATTGCTCAGCCCATTGCCGCGCCCCGTGAGGGCATCGCCGCGGAGGGTGAGGTTTTCTAAAGAATCGCCCAGCACCCAGCTGATCAAGGCAATCACCGTATCAGCTCCCGCCCTGAGCAGTTCAATGACCCCATCGCCGAGGCTGGCTACGACATAGGTATCGTTGCCGCGACCGCCCTCCAGCGTGTCGTTGCCGCTGCCCCCATCCAGCCAGTCATGCCCGTCGAAGCCGCGTATCCGGTCGTGGCCGCCCATGCCCGCCAGCGTGTTGCTGCGGAAATTGCCCAATATCCCGTTACGGAGCAAATTGCCAATGCCCTCTGGCGCTGTGCCCTTCAGCGTCAGGTTTTCTATATGGTCGGGTAGAGTGTAGCTGATGCTGGCCTCTACCGTGTCGATGCCGCCGTCGGCTCGCTCAATCACGCGATCGCCCACATGGTCTATCACGTAAGTATCGTTGCCCCTGCCGCCGACTAGCTCATCGGCCCCAGGGCCCCCGTCGAGGCGATCGCCCCCGTCGTGCCCCATCAGCGTGTCATTGCCGGCGCCGCCCATCAGGGTGTCGCTGCCCGCGCCACCGATTAACCGATCGTTGCCATCGGTTCCCGCTAGGTTCAGCGGGTCAGACGGGCGGGGGGGATCTGGCGGCACAGCGCCCAAGTCTGGTTCTGCCCACCAGCGAGGATTGGCGCTCATGAAGGCTTGCAGGGCGGTGTACTTGGGCGCATCGGTCTGGTCGAGGCTTTCCATCATGCCCCAACTGCCCCATTTGCTGGGCCGGGCAATATCCACAAAATGGTTGAACAGCGTGCCGCCTGCCTCTTTCCAGCCGTCGAGCAGTTGTTGATAGAGTTCCGCCATTTCGGGGCGACGGTTGAGCGCGATGAAAAACTCGGTCAACTGCGCGTCGTTTTCGATGCCCGACGTGCCGACGATGTGCTGCCCGCCCTCGTAGGCGACGAGCTGCAAGTTGTGGCGCTGGGCGATGTCGGCGTGGTACTTGAATAGGGCGATCGTGTCTTTGACGGAATCTTTGCTGTCGCCCAGCAGACCGCCCTCGCGGAGGTGCTGAAAGGCTTTGGCAAAGCCGCCGTCGGGTTCCGAAAGCCAGGCGCGCACCGTGTCGGCGTGGGTGGGGCTGCCCAGGTTGTTGCCAAAGTAGCCTGTAACGGCGTAGGCATCGACGGCTTTCCAGGCGGGTTCGTTGCCCTCGGCAACCCAGGCGGGCGTGTTTAGCGCATAGGTTTCTAGCCCCTTCCAGCCCGTTTGCGTAGCCAGCACAGCGATGACGCGATCTTGCGCTGCAAGGCGATTGCCACCGCTCTTTTCTGCAAAGGTTTCCTTCCAGATTTTGGCGGTCTGCGCCGCCCTCATGCCATACCACTGCATCCAGCCGCCCTGCACGTCTTTGCCCCAGCGGGCCTCGGCCTGCGCCTGGGCATAGTGCGCCTGGTCAAACTGCCAATTCCACACCTCGTTGGAAAATTCCACATACACCCGCAGGTTGGGGTCGAGGTGGTCGCGAACGTAGGCGGCAAAGTTGGCAATGTATTCATCCGTTGCCTGGTGCGGCATGTTGAACCAGGGCGATACCTGCATCTCATTTGCCAGGGCCACCATTGTTTCTACCGACGCGCCTTTCCAGGCCCAGCTTGCGTCGGTCGGTTTGGGGCGATCGCGCCATTCGCGCTGGGTGGAATCATTGGTCTCCATCCAGTCCATGAACCGCAGTGTGCCAAAGTTGCGAATCCGCTCCTGAAACGTGGGATTGAAGACTGAGCCTTGCGCCACCAGCGGCAGGTCGTCTTCGTGATAGACGCGGATGTTTCGCAGATAGTCGCCCGTTTTCTGCGGGTCGGTCGCGGTGATCGAGAGCAGAATGCCCGCGTCTTTGGCGGGATCAACCTGGATCACGTCGCGGCCGGGCCGGGACAGGTTCTCCAGTTTTGCGGCGTTAAAACCGTATTCCAGCGTGCCCTGCCCGTCATACATCACCACATAGCGGCCGGGGCGATAGGCTCCGGGGATGTCGCGCAGCAGCAGCGTGCTGAGCTTGGTGTACGTCGTGCCTTTGGCGGCAGTGGGCAGACGGGTGGGCCAGCCGTGGGCATCCAGATTTTGCACCGCCTCGCCGGTATTCCAGACCTGGCTGGTTTGCGGAATCCAGGCGCGGGCTGTTTTGAACAGGTCAAGAAACGGAAGCTGGGGCGAAAAGTCGTTGATGCTCGTCAGACCGATGCCGAGCGATCGCCCTGTGGGTTGCCCTATGGATCGCCCTGTGGTTAACCGCTGCTCATTCAAACGTGCCGTTGGCATGAATGCAATCCTCCCAGACTGTCGTAAAGCTGGCTGCAAGCGGATGCGACAGGAGGCGGGTCTTGACCCATCACCCCTCCCACCCCGCTGACCCCTGAGAGCCAATCTCTAGTACTATCCCCCCTGCCGAAATCCGGGCAGACGACCGGAGAACTGCATAAATTCGGCAAAATACCGGAGATGAGAACCCCTGACAATACAAAGTGTGCAGTGATGCTTTAGACAAAGACCTCCGAAAACTTTGGGAACTGGATTTTTCACCCAAAATGCTGGGGGCGATCGCCCAACCCCCTTCCAGGAAATGGTTTCAACACGCTGCGCGACACTTCAAGTAGGCTTTATACCTGCTAATCTCCGTGTCTGTAGGTTGCTAACCTCATCCGTGCTTTACCTTTTGAACCCGGTGAGCCTACAGAACCGCATTACTCTTTGGCGAAGGCATCCCATTTTCTGCGTCAAACCACGCAGACGAGGGCGATCGCCCAAATGCGGATTCGCCCGATTTCTCGAAAATTTCCTGGATGATTCGCAAAATCATCCCAGCTTGATGAAGCCAAGCCTACGAATTGCGCTCAGTCATAAAGATTACGGAGAGATGACGGAGGAGCCTGATGGGGGAAATGCGATCCCAAAATGCGACTTACAAACTCCGAATCAGGGCGCGGGCGTAGGCAAGGGAGTTTCAGCGGGCGCGGCTCCTGTTGGCGAAGCGCTGGCGGCAGGCGCTTCGGGAGTGGCTGGTGAATTGGGAGCAAACGGATCGAGGGGAACGGGGCAATCATCGTGGGCGATCGCCCCATCGGGCATCGTTGTGCGGCAGAGCGTCGCGCCGTCTAGCTTTGCCCCGTTCAGGCTAGCTCCGGACAGGTTCGCATCGGTCAGGTTTGCGCCTGTCAGGTTCGATCGTCGCAGGTTCACCGATTGCAGGTTGGCGCGTTGCAGGTTTGCCCCTGGCAGTTGGGCCCGCCCCAGGTTGGCCCGCAGCAGACTGGCTCCCGCTAGGTTTGCCTCACTCAAGTTGGCAGCCGTTAGGTCGGTATCGTTGAGCGTAGTCTGTTGCAGCTTGGCGCGGCGCATGTCGGTGCGGGTCAGGTTTGCCCGCGACAAGTTGGCGTTGCGAAGCCTCGCATCCTTGAGCCGCGCATTGCCCAGATAAACTCGCCGCAGATCGGCATTTCGCGCATCCACGCCCGTCAGGTTCGCTTCGCCCAGGTTTGCACCCACCAAGTAGGCTCGATTGAGCGTGGCTGCCTGCAGATTTGCCCGACTAAAAATTGTTTCCCCCAGATAGGCCGCATTAAGCTGGGCCCGCTCTAGGTCTGCATCCCCTAGATAGGCCCGCCGCAGATCGGCTTCCTCCAGCCGCGCCTCTGCCAAAACTGCCCCACCTAACGTTGCATCGGTCAGGAGTGTCTTCCGCAGGTCGGCTCTGTCTAGGGCGGCTCCGGTCAGGTTGGCACTGCTCAAGTTTGCCCGCTTCAGGTCTGCTCCGCGCATCAGTACGTTTTGGAGGTTGGCATATTGCAGGTCTACTTCATCGAGTTCTGCATTATTCAGCCTGACGCGCTCCAAGTCGCAACTGACGCAGGCTTTCGTCCGCAAGAGCTGATTGACTCGCCCAGCTTTTGCGGCATTGCCCATACGAACCAATCCTACGGCGGTGGCCAGCGATCCCAAAAAGACGGCGATCGTGAGCAGCGCCATGACATCTTTTCGATCCATAGCAGGAAAAAGAAGAGAAATCGGCTTTAGCACGGAACTCTAGAACCCTAGGCATTGTTTTAAAACTTTCTAGGTCGGTGATTGCCCTGAGTTGATCCCCCTAAATCCCCCTTGAAAAGGGGGATCTCCGGAGCGGTTTGGCCCAGTTCCCCCCTTGTTAAGGGAGGCTAAGGGGGGATCAAATTGATCCAGTTCCCCCCTTGTTAAGGGGGGCTAAGGGGGGATCGTTAAGGGGGGCTAAGGGGGGATCAAAGGGTTTTAAAACACGCTCTAGCAAGTTGGCCAAACACCTCTAGCCTAACCGATGAGGAATCGCCCGCTTGCACCTATGGCGCGAATCATTCACGCTAGAACACGAACGGGGCAACTCATCCTATCCCCCCATCACCTCCCCTTATCACATCCTCCATCACACCACCCATTACAACACTATGGCCGACTATCACGAGCGTCGCAGGCTGATTCGCGAAAGCTTGAAAATTCAGCCCCTCAGCCACGGACAGGTCTATACCTACACCGTGGGCGTGCGATCGCAGCCGGAGATTTCTCCCGAACGCTATGCGGAGTTGCGCTGGAGCCTGGAGAATCACAAGAGCAACCTGATCCCCATTGTGGTGCGCCGCACCGATAGCCTCGGCGATGAAAAGGAATACGAAGCGATTTACGGAGCCGATTGGGTTAAGGTCGCGGAGGAGATAGGCATTGAAATGCTGTGGGCGTGGGTGTTTGACCTGAGCGATGAAGAGGTGAAGACGACGCAAGCTGAATTCGCTATGTTGCTAGATGCTTCTCTGAACACTTCTCTAGAAACTTCTCTAGACACCTCCGCCGATAACCCTGCCTCGCCCCTCCAGGCAGCGACCGCACCCGAAGAATCTGCCCCCATGCAGCCCAGTTCTGCGCCCCAGCCAATCGGCTCTGCGTCTGAAGGATCGGTGTCTGAAGGATTAGTGTCCGAGCTGATGTTGGAAACGTTGACGCGATCGCTCAGTTCTATGCTCGATCAAAAGCTGAATCAAACGCTGGATCGAAAGCTGGATCAAACGCTGTCTCGGCTGTCGAGTTTGGCGGGTGCAGGGAATGGGGGTGGAGGGGCGATCGCCCTCCTGGAAAATAAGCTAGATCTCTTGGAAAGACGGCTCAACCATCTTACTGATGAAATTTCCAACCTTGCCCGGAGCGTAGAAAGCCTCAAGCACCGTCCTGCCACTTCGCGTTCTACTGCTAGTTCTACTAATAAAGTCGATTTCAGCGAACTTGCAGCTAGGCTCAAACAATTCCGCCAAGACCCCAGTTCTGTGCCCGCTGCCCAGCTAAAAGCCGACCTAGAGCAGGCGACAAAAGACCTTCTTCGCGCTTGGGCAAACGAATTGGGAATAAGAGCCCCTAAAAGAGAGAACAAAGCTCCCCTAATTGATCGCCTTTTGACTTTCTAAGGTTAGGTGTAGGTTCGATATTTCGATGCTTTCCTGTCGTTTTTGTTGGCAGCATTGGATTTTCTTGTGCGATCGCCGATCTTTACGAAAATATCAGTCAGTTGTTCTGATGAATATTCTGACGAAGGTTCTGACGAAGGATGGCGGTGCTGCTGAACAATTCATGGCCTGTTGCTGCGTAGAACTGCTGCATAGAACTGCTGCACAGGACATCGATGACCCAGAGTACCAGGCGTGATTGGGCGTGATTGGGCGTGATTGGGCGATCGCGCAGTCACCCTTTAAACTGGAAATTGAACTGGAGATAAATCAGCAGCAGCGTGATTAGCAGCAGCAGGGTCGCCGCCGCCGCCGCATAGCCAAAATCAAACTGGGCGAAGGCTTCGGTATAGACGTAATAGACCAGCAGGTTCGTGGTATTCAGCGGGCCGCCGCCTGTGATCACGTAGGGCTGCTCGAAGCTGCGGAGCGTGAAGAGGGTCGTTGTGACGATTGCAAAAACCAGGGTGGGCCGCAGTCCCGGAAGTGTAATGTGCCAAAACTGCTGCCAGTCATTGGCTCCGTCTAGCTCGGCGGCTTCGTAGCGGCTTTGGGGAATGGTTTGCAGCCCCGCTAAAAAAACGACGAGGTTAAATCCAAGCTGCTTCCAAATGCTGAACAAAATTAGCACGGGCATGGCCCAAGTGGTGCTGCCTAGCCACGGAATTGGGGTAATCCCCAGCCAGCCCAGCGCCGCATTGACGGGGCCATCGGTTTGGAATAGCCAGCGCCAGCCCAGACCCACGGCCACCAGAGACGTAATCGAAGGGATGAAATATGCCGCTCGCAGCCAGTCCCGAAACTTCACGGCTCGATTCAGCAACACAGCCAATCCAAGCGGCAAGACTAGGCTGGGCAGCACTGTGGCCGCGGTGAAGTAGAGCGTATTTCCCAGCACTTGCCAAAAATCGGGCGTAGCCAGCAACCGTGTATAGTTTTGTAGCCCTACCCAGTGGATGCCGCTGCGGGTGAAGCTGCCCTGGGTCAGGCTGAGATAGGCGAGATAGGCAATCGGGAAAAATACAAAAACGCCCAAAAACGCCAGGGCTGGGGCGAGAAACAGCCAGGCGGTGAGGGTATCCTGCGAAGGGCGATCGCCCCCACCGGGTCTTTGAAACCTTGGGGACATCAGAAGCCGTTGTGGTCTATTAAATGCTTCACAATGCCAGAGATCACCTGCTTCACGGCGGGTTCGCTGGCGGTGTAGTTAATGGCGACCGAAATCACGTAGCGTTTGCCCTTGATGTTCACGCCGACGGTCGTGCCCAGCACGCTGGAGTTTTGCCCCGTTTTTTCGCCAATCCACACGGCGGGTCGCCGAATGGCCTCATAGCCCAATTCCCAATCGTACTGGTTTACCAGTCCTTCCAAAATCAGGTCTGCACCGGGAACTTCATTGTTATAGATGCTCACCATCATGTCAGTGAGTTCGTCCATGTTGATTTCGTTGGGCACGCCGCCGACATTATCCGTAGGACTGATGGAGTTTCCTGTGAGCTTGGTGCTGATGCGAGTGTACTGATAGCCGCGATCGCGCAGGGTTTGGTTAATTGCGTCCCAGCCCACGTAGTCGATCAGTTGATTCGTGGCGATGTTGCTGCTGTGGGTGATCGTTTGCAGCAGCACTTTGCGGATGGGATATTCAGTGCCGACCCAAATCTTGGCTGCGTCTTCGGTGTAGTTGCTAGGGTCGATGAAAATCGGCGTGTCGGGGTCGATCTTTTCGCGGGTCAGCTTGTCCATTGTGGCGATCGCCAGCGGCACTTTGATCAGGCTGGCGGGGCTGGCGGGTGGCTCTTTGCCCTGATAGCGGCGACATTCGCGCTCTAGCGAGCAGACCGTGACGTGAACCTGACTGCCCATGCCCGTACTGTCGGCGATCGCCTTCAGGAATCCAGAGCGGGCAGTATCGTATTCATAGGCGACCACGCTCAAGATGCCCTCATATTCCTTCAGCTTCTTGGCAGCCTGTTCCCCCACAAACGAATCGGCGGACACTTCCCGCAGCGAATCGGTTGCGGATTTCCAGAGCTGATAGCGCTTGGCAATGGTTTCCTCGGTTTGGTCAGGCTGCTGCTTCAGTTCAACTGCCTGGTTTGCCGTGCGGATGGCTTGCTCCCAGCTTACTTTGGCAGATTCTTCGACCCCAATACGAATTTCGACCGCTTGCAGCTTTTCTAGCAAGGCAGTTGGGACAGAATTTGCTCTAGTGGCCACGGAGACCAGGGTCGGCGGCTGGTTTTCGATGTCTTGCTGGAGGCGATTGCGGAGTTCGTATAGCTCTGCCAGCGACTTGGCTTCAGAAATGAGAGATTCTCCCTCTTTGTAGGGACGCTCCAGCACTGGTGTCAGGGCTGGATAAGAATGAACCAGGACGGCTCCTGCCATTACTCCGACTGCGCTGATGGGTGCAACGAGGGCATACCACCACCCGCGCTGCGCCACTGATTTCATGATTGCGACCACGGACTCACCCCTCCCCACGGAAGACCAGATGCTTACTAACTAGGCGTACTGATAGGAATGCAACCTTGAAGCTCAACCTTGAAGTTCAAGCTTGAGCAAGTGCAACCCTGCAACTGAACTTAATTAAAGTTAAATAATAAGACCATTCTTCATATTTAAATGGTGCAGTGTGACGCAATCTGGCAAGACACTGTGGCGGAAAAGGTTACCCAAGGCGCAGTCGGCTAACTGCTAAACCAGCTCAAGTATATGGCTTGCCGATTAAACCGGAACGCTTCGGTAGATAGACATTGGGGCTTCGGGAGATAGAAGGCGCAAAGCCACAGGGGGTCAGGGGGCGCAGCTTGGACGGGGCGATCGCCAAAAAGCGTCTGGAAATCGTCTAGAGTGAGGGTTGGAGTTTTTTGCCATCTGCTCCGATTGCCGTCTACGCATCACGTTTCCGTTTCATTTTGAGGTTTTCCAATGGCATCCATCCGTGAGTTGCATCAACAGCTCGTCTGCAAAGAGCGCTCGGCCGTCGAAATTGCTACCGAAGCCCTAGAGCGGGTTCAAGCCCTGGAACCCAAACTGCACAGCTTTATCAGCGTGACGGCCGACCGGGCGATCGCCCAGGCGCAGCAGGTGGATGCCAAAATCGCCGCCGGGGAAGCAATCGGGCCGCTGGCAGGCATTCCCATCGGCATCAAGGACAATCTGTGTACCCAGGGCATTCGCACCACCTGCGGCTCCCGCATTCTGGAAAACTTTGTGCCGCCCTACGAGTCCACCGTGACGCAGCGCTTGTTCGATGCAGGCGCAGTGATGGTGGGCAAAACGAATATGGACGAGTTTGCGATGGGCAGTTCGACGGAAACCTCTGCCTATCAGGTGACGGCAAATCCGTGGGATTTGGAGCGCGTACCGGGTGGCTCTTCGGGCGGTTCTGCCGCAGCGGTGGCCGCGGGGCAGTGTGTTGTGGCGCTGGGATCAGATACGGGCGGTTCGATCCGCCAGCCTGCGTCTCTCTGCGGTGTCGTAGGCATGAAGCCAACCTATGGATTAGTGTCGCGCTATGGGCTGGTGGCCTACGCCTCGTCGTTGGATCAGATTGGCCCCTTTGCCCGAACGGTGGAAGACGCGGCGATCTTGCTGAGGGCGATCGCCGGACATGACCCGCAGGACGCCACGAGCCTCAAGGTCGAAATCCCTGACTATGCCGCCGCCCTCAAGCCCGATTTCAAGCCGCGCGGCAAGCTGCGGATTGGCGTGATTCAAGAAACCTTCGGCGAAGGGCTGGACTCAACCGTAGAAGCGGCCGTCACCACAGCAGTCGAAACCTTGCAGGAACTCGGAGCCGAAATCCAGGTGATCAACTGTCCCCAGTTTCGCTACGGGCTGCCCACCTACTACATCATTGCCCCCTCCGAAGCCTCCGCCAACCTGGCCCGCTACGACGGCGTGAAGTATGGCTTCCGCGCCGACAATCCCGAAAATCTGCTGGATATGTACGCTAAGACCCGCGCCGAGGGCTTTGGCGCAGAGGTGAAGCGGCGAATTATGATCGGCACCTACGCGCTGTCGGCGGGCTATTACGATGCCTACTACCTCAAGGCGCAAAAGGTGCGGACGCTAATCAAGCAAGACTTTGAACGCGCCTTTCAGAAAGTAGATGTGCTGGTGTGCCCTACCTCGCCAACGACGGCCTTCAAGGCGGGCGAAAAGACCGACGACCCGCTCAGCATGTACCTGTCTGACCTGATGACGATTCCAGTGAACCTGGCGGGATTGCCTGCCCTCAGTCTGCCCTGCGGCTTTGACGACCAGGGCTTGCCGATTGGTCTACAGATGATCGGTAATGTGCTGCGGGAAGATATTTTGCTGAGCGTGGCCTACGCCTATGAGCAGGCAACGGAGTGGCACAAGAAAGCGCCAGTGATTTAGGGATTAGAATTGTTAGGGATTGGAGTTGCTGAGTTGGGCTACTCGCTCAGGCTGGCAGTTTTTAGGCCGGACTCTTGATCAGCCTTGCCAGAGAACCCAGGCGGTGGCGATCGCCAAGGTGGCCAGCGTCAGCGGCAGCCCAAACCGCAGATGCGTCCAAAATGATAGCGAAAAGCCCTGGCTGGCAGCGGCTTCGGCTGTGATCAGGTTGGCCACTGCGCCAAACAGCGTCAGATTGCCTGCCAGCGTGGAGCTAACCGCCAGCAGCAGCCAGGATTGGCTATCCTCGCGGGCAATCAGCGATTGCAGCAACAACACCGCAGGCACATTAGAAATCAGGTTTGACAAGATGGTAGTGACGCTGACCAGACCTACCGGATGGGCAATCCAGGGGAGCAGCCCCGACAGCAGGTTGAAGGATTGCAGGCTGCGCGTCAATACAAACAGTCCCGAAAAGATCACCAGCAGCCCCCAGTCCACATCCTGCAACACACGCTGGGGCTTGATGCGGCGCGTAATCAGCAGCACACCCGCCGCCACCAGGGCCGACTCCGCCAGCGGCAATCCCACCACAAAGGCGGCCAGCATTAGGCTACTCACCATCAGCGTCTTTCGCAGCAGCGGGCCATAGGCGCGGGGGCGAAAGGTGGGCACGTAGGGGCGCGGTTTGAGCGATCGCACCTCTGGATACATCCACCCCAGCAACCCAATTTGCAGCAGCAGGCCTATCAGAGCGATGGGGATCATCACCCGCGCAAACTCGGCGTAGGCGATGCCCGAAAAGGAGCCAACTAGAATATTCTGCGGGTTGCCGTTGAGCGTGGCGACGGAGCCGATATTGGTGGCCGCCGCTAGGGCCAGCAGGTAGGGAATTGGGTTGAGCGACAGGGTTTGGGCCAGGCTGACGGTGAGCGGCGTAAACACTAGGGCGATCGTGTCGTTCAGAAACACCGCCGACAACGCCCCGCAGCCCAGCGTCAGTGCTACCAGCAGTCCAAAGGGGCTACTCGTGAGGCGGATGAGATACAGCAGCGCCAGTTGAAAAAATCCGGCGTACCTGAGGTAGGCGTTGACAATCATCGTGCTGAGCAGAAACACGATGGTTGTCGGGTCGATGGCCTGCCAGGCCTCCTGTAGGGACAGTGTGCCTAGGGCAATGAGGGCGGCTGTTCCGGCGATCGCCATTGTGGCCCGGTTCATCCGCAGCCCTGGCACCGACCCCAAGGCCAGTCCCACGTAGGTCAGCCCGATCACCACCGCCTGGGCAACGGGCAGCCAGTTGGCGAGGGCGCGAAACTCGATGCCAAGGTACAGCACTGGTTTTGATGCCCAAAATTCAGGTGATATAATGGTAAGTCCAGGGTGACTAGCGCAACGGTAGCGCATCGGACTCTTAATCCGCTGGTTCTGGGTTCGAATCCCAGGTCACCCATATCCCAGGTCACCATATTACATGGCCATGTAAATGGCCCTAGTTGAAAGACCTAAGCTGAAAGACCTAGTGACGAGGCCTAGCTGCGGCGGTTGGGGGTTTGTCGATCCCTTCCCCAAGCAATCCCCTTCGCGATCGCCAGCTTAGCGGGTCGCGACCCCGTCGGCGCGGGCGGCCCGCTGAACCGCAGCAGAGACAGCGGTCGCCACACGCTCGTCAAACACCGACGGCACGATGTACTCGCGGTTGAGGTCGGCGGCGGTAATGAGCGAGGCGATCGCCCCTGCGGCCTCTAGGAACATGGTTGTGGTCATGGTCTTTGCACCACAGTCCAACGCGCCGCGAAAGATGCCAGGAAACGCCAGCACATTGTTGATCTGGTTGGGATAGTCGCTGCGGCCCGTCGCCATCACCGCCACATCATCGGTCACGAGTTCGGGCTGAATTTCAGGAATTGGATTGGCCATGGCAAACACAATTGGATCTGTCGCCATCGACTTCACCATGTCCACCGTCACCACCCCCGGCGCACTCACGCCCATGAATACATCCGCGCCCACCATTGCATCTGCCAGGGAGCCGCTCTGGTCTATGGCAAATTCTTTCTTTTGGTCGGTCAGGTCGCTGCGGCCGTGGCTGAGGATGCCCCGCGAGTCGCAAATCACGATCTGGGTGGCTCCTGCTTTTTGCAACAGTCGGGCGATCGCCAGCCCCGCTGCCCCTGCGCCATTGATCACAATCCGCACCGACCCCATCGACTTATTCACCAGCTTCAGCGCATTGTAGAGCGCTGCCAGCGAGACAATGGCCGTGCCGTGCTGGTCATCGTGAAAAATGGGAATGTCCAGTTCTCGCTGGAGCCGCGCCTCGATTTCAAAGCAGCGGGGGGCGCTGATGTCTTCCAGGTTTACACCGCCAAACACAGGGGCGATATTTTTCACCGTTTGCACAATCTCGTCGGTGTCTTGGGTGGACAGGCAAATCGGGAAAGCATCAATGCCGCCAAATTCCTTAAACAGCATGGCTTTGCCCTCCATCACGGGCAGCGCTCCGGCGGGGCCAAGATTGCCCAAGCCCAGCACGGCGCTTCCGTCGGTGACGATTGCCACAGTGTTGCTTTTGATCGTTAGGGAATAGACCTTGGATGGATCTTCGGCGATCGCCGTGCAGATGCGCCCCACCCCCGGCGTGTAGGCCATCGCTAGGTCGCTCTGGTTTTTTAGAGAAATCTTGCTCTGGACGCTGATCTTGCCGCCCCGATGCAGGTTAAACGTGCGATCCGACACGTTCAGCACCTTGATATGCTCCAGCCCCTTCAGCGCGGTGACGATTGCCTCGGCATGTTCCACGCTCGACGCTTCAATCGTGATGTCGCGGATGATGGTTTTCAGCGTCCGCTCGATCACCTCGATCTGGTCAATATTGCCGCCCGCCTCGCCAATGGCCATGGTGACGTAGGCCAGCATTCCCGCCTGGTTGGGCAACTGCACGCGCACCATGAGGCTGAAGCTGGGATTAGGAGTGAGGCTGACCATAGGATTCTCGATTTTGGATTTTGGGTTTTGGATTTTGGGGACGCTGAATGTTTTCCCCGTCCGCAGTGCAGTGATGATCTTACCGCTACGGATCGTCCCTAGCGTAAGGGAGTCGCCAGACTGCAATTGTGCCAGAGTGAACAATCGATCAGGTTTCAGGTTCGGTCGGGCCAGACGGCCAACCGTTGGTGCTAATGGTGCTAAAGACCGGAACCCGAACCGAATTTCTAACTTCTAACCTCTAATTCCTGCTTCGGGGGCAACTAGGGCGATCGCCCGTTGCAGCGCAGACAGGCGCGTAGGAAACACATGATTTTCGTCCATGGCGTTCAGCAGGTTGAGCCGCTGGAGGCGATCGCGCACGCTGCCCTCCACGCCCACCAAAAACACCTCCCGCTGATGTCGATGTGCTTCTTGCACCATACCCTCGATCGCCAGCGCCGCCGTCACCCCCAATCGCGGCACTTCCGTCAGATCCAGAATCAGCACGTCGTACTCTTGCACCAGCGTCATCTGCTGCGAAATTGCCTTTGCCGCACCAAAGCTCATGGGCCCGCTGAGTTGAAACAGCATGATCCGACCCTGACCAGCTTCCAACAAGGCCTGTTCTTCTGGAGCCAGCGCTTCGTCTGTCGGATGAATAATCGCACGGACGCGCTTGCTCTGCAAGTCGCTCAGGCTTTTTACGGTCAGCAAATTGGCGAAAAACACGCCCACCGCCACCGCCGTAATCAGGTCTACAAACACCGTCAGAAACAGCACGCTATACATCAGCCCCGTTGCCTTCAGCGACAGCCGATGCGCCCGCCGCAAAAAGCTCCAGTCGATGATGTCAATCCCGACTTTGATCAAGATCCCCGCCAGCACTGCATTGGGAATCGGCTCCGTCAGCCTGCCCAGCCCCAGCATCACCAGCAGCAGCAAAACACCGTGAATCATGCCCGATAGCCGCGTTTTGCCGCCCGCCTGCACATTCACAACCGTCCGCATCGTTGCCCCGGCCCCCGGCAATCCCCAAAAAATGCCCGACAGCAAATTGCCGATGCCCTGGCCGATCAATTCCTGGTTGGAATCGTGCTGTGTCCGGGTGATGTTGTCGGCAACGAGAGAAGTCAGCAGCGAGTCGATCGATCCTAGCGTCGCCAGCATCAGCCCGTAGCCCGTCATCACGCGCAGCGCCTCCCACTCAAACGCCGGCCAGTGCGGCTGCGGCAGTGTCGTGGGAATGGCTCCAATCCGCGTCAGGTTTGCACCCTCGCCAAAAGCCAGTGAAATGAGCGTGCCAACCACCAGCGCCAGAAGGGGGGAAGGAATGACACGATTCAGCCGACGCGGCCAGTTAAACACGATCGCCAGCGTCATCAGCCCCAGCCCCAGCGCGAACCCGTTGGGATGCGTCAGATACGTCGGCAGGTTCCGCAGAGAATCCACAACTCCACTCGACCCTTTGTAGCCAAACAACGGCCCAATCTGGAGGAAGATAATAATGACCCCGATACCCGACATAAAGCCAGAAATGACCGTGTAGGGCATGAGCGTGATGTACGTTCCCAGACGCAGCACCCCAAAGAGAATCTGGAACAGCCCCCCCAGCGCAATGACGGTAAACGAAAGCGCTAGGCCGGTTTCGGGATACCGGCCAATCAGTACCGTGAAAATCGTTGCCATCACCACCGTCATTGGCCCAGTTGGGCCAGACACCTGAGCGGGCGTGCCGCCAAACAACGCCGCGAAAATGCCGACGAAGATTGCGCCGTAGAGTCCCGTAACCGCTCCCGCCCCGGACGATACGCCAAACGCCAGCGCCAGCGGCAACGCCACGATCGCTGCGGTGAGTCCGCCCCAAAAGTCATCTCGAAAATTACGAAAATTGAGATCCGGGGGTTTCAGAACATGAGTAAACTGTCTGAGCCAGGAGTTGATGGCAGTCACAATGGCAAGCCTCCAGGATATGGCCTAGATGTTGCGATAGGCCCTAGCTTCGCAGGATACGGCTGGAAATCTGGTTCAGGCGTTTCTTTCAAGATGTCTTCACTTCATTTATCCATACTTCATTCATCTGTTAAGCATTTACCTACTGATTCAACCCAGGCGCTATGGCAAGCTCTCAAGACCCCTTTCAAAACTCCCAGGATCAAAGCTCCCAGGATCAAAGCTTCAAAGCTCAGATTGCCGATCAGATTGCCGGGGATCGCCGGGATCACCAGGATCGAATAATTGTGCCGCTGGATGCACCGACGCTAGAAGAGGCGATCGCCCTTGTAGACCAGATCTCCGCAGTCCGCTTTTGGAAAGTCGGGTTGGAACTCTTCGTCAGCACAGGCGCGACCATCCTGGCAGAACTGAAGGCGCGGCAGAAGCGAATTTTTCTTGACCTCAAATTTCACGACATTCCCAACACCATGGCCGGAGCCTGTCGCGCCGCCGGACGCTATGGCGTGGACCTGCTTACCGTTCACGCCACGGCAGGCAAAGAGGCCCTCGTCGCCGCCAACGCCGCCGCCCAAGACGGAGCCGCCGCTGCGGGCAGCCCGCCCCCCAGGGTCATCGCCGTGACGGTGCTGACCAGCATTTCGCCCCGCACCCTCGCCTTCGAGCTAAAGGTTCCCCTGGAACTGCCCGACTTTGCCCTCCAGATGGCGCTACTGGCGCAAGACAGCGGACTATCCGGCGTGGTCTGTTCACCCCAGGAAGCCGCCCACCTGCGCCAGGTCTGTGGCGATCGCTTCCTGCTGGTCTGCCCCGGCGTGCGCCCCACTTGGGCCAGCGCCAACGACCAGCGCCGCGTCATGACTCCTGCCGAAGCGCTTCGGGCGGGCGCAAGTTATCTGGTGATCGGTCGCCCAATCACCGCTGCCCCCAATCCAGCAGAAGCGTTTGCGCGGATTTGTGAGGAGGCAGCGGCCTGACAAAGCCGCCTGCTCCAGTTCTCCTGAATAGCGCTTAAGTAACGCTATCGACCAGCAATCCAAAATCCAAAACCCAAAATCTGCACTACGCTATCCCCACCACCTTCCAACCCCCTCCCCCTCACGCCTGCCGGGCACGGCAAATGCAAAACACCGATGTATAGCCGTGCAGAAATGTTGTGCTGCCGACGGGGCCAATTTCGCCATTGCAGAAAAAGCCGCTGACCGGCGCTTGGGTGATGTAGCGTCGGAACAGAGCGGAGTCGAAGTTCGGCTTGCCATACAGCCCTTCGCCGCGCCCCAAGCAGGAGAACATTAGCGCTCCGGCAGCAGACGTTTGCCCAGACTGGGCCTGGTAGCGGCGCAGCAGGGTTTCCAGGTCTGTCGCCGAGGCATCGGCATCGCGCAGGTGAAACTGGATGCGCTGGCCCGGACGGACGCGATCGCCAATGGCCACTGCTCCAGCGCGGGGATCGACCCCCAGCAAATTGCGAATCAGAAAATCGCCCTGCTCGAGCTGCTGCTTGAACTCACTCTGGGCAATGCCGACAAACAGCGAATGCTGGGCCAGCTCCCGGTCTTCTTCGCTGAGGTCTTGCAGTAGCTCTTGCAGCGCCTCTAGCGGCGTGCTGTCGGGGGTGGAACCAGGTTGGGCGGCTTCTGGCGCAATCTTAATCATAATATTGCGATCGCCCTCCACCACGCGAAACGGCTGGCCAATGGGCCGACAGCCCTGCGCCACAATGGTTTCCATCACCAGGTTGCCGCTCAGCGCCACGCCTACCACGCCGTCTCGGTAGAGCTTGCCGTTGCAAAACAGGTTGCCATGCCCCATCCCGCTGCCGTCCGTCAGACCCCCCACTTTGATTGCGCCCGGATAGGCATAGTCCAGCCCTTGCAGCAGGTCGTTAATGCTAGAAAACACAGGTTCCGCCATCAGGATAAAGTTGGGACGTTCGGCTGGATCAACGCCGACCAACTCAGCCCAGGCATCAGGCGGGCTATCCAGGTCGGGCAAGTCTTCCGCAGACAGGTGAAAGGCGTGGAGCTTGACCCCTGGGAGGCGGGCGAGGGTGAGGCTGAGGGCGGTTTCGCCTTCGATTTCCTGAATTTCCTGGATCGAGTCGGGGCCGGCCATTCCCACAATGCCGCCGCCGCCACAGCCCACCAGCACAGGCAGATCCAGCACCTCACTGAGTAGGGGCAACAGGCGGGGATATTCGCTGGCAAAGGTGGATGAGATGAAGACCAATCCCAGATCGGCAGGGGAACCCAACTGCGCTTGCGATCGCGCTACCACTTCTCGCACTGCCGCTTCTAGAGACGGGCGCGTGGATAATGCATTGACCCATCGCATCGTGTCAGCCACGGGCAGTTCCCCCTCGTATCAGTGACAACTAGCTACTCATAGAAAAATGGTAGTGCCGAATGGGACAGTCGGGATATCTCGACCCACGGGAAAGGGCGATCGCTTGCTAGCATGGAGACGAGACAAAAACCTGTTTGATTCCAGCTTTAGGTAGACAGACCCCTTGCCTTAAGACCTTAAGACATTCCCGCCATTCTCTTGACGGCTCCCGTCCTCAGGGTACTCTAAGAAAAAGGATACCGGCCTGCTACCGAGAGGTTCCTCGCACGATCTGTCTGGATGCCTTCTACCGAGATGCCTGTTCTGAGCGCTGCTGCTCAGATCCGTCTCAGATTAGATGCCTCTCAGATTAGATGTTTCCTATGCTCCTTAGTAGAGCTTGTTAGTAGAGCTTGAAGCTCGAACCTTAGAATCAAA
Source organism: Thermoleptolyngbya sichuanensis A183 (assembly GCF_013177315.1). Taxonomy (NCBI): domain Bacteria; kingdom Bacillati; phylum Cyanobacteriota; class Cyanophyceae; order Oculatellales; family Oculatellaceae; genus Thermoleptolyngbya; species Thermoleptolyngbya sichuanensis. The sequence goes on from NZ_CP053661.1 coordinate 2,244,092, forward strand.
TTTGCAACTTTAGAGCCACTGAAATCTATGAGCGATATCCAAGCCAAAATTCAACAAGAGCGCCAAGAAGCTCGCAAAGTCTGTGAACTCAAGGGCGACGGATCTGCCGAGTGTGCTGCCGCATGGGATGCAGTTGAGGAACTTCAGGCAGAAGCCTCCCACCAGCGCGACAAGGAAGTAGAGAAGACTTCGCTGGAGCAATACTGCGACGACAACCCCGAAGCCGCAGAGTGCCGCGTCTACGACAACTAGTCGAATCAATCGAATAATAGAGGGTTTCCTTAGAGGGTGTTTGAAAGGGTATCGCCTGTAATGTTAAGCATTCAGAGATCCCCCCTTAGCACCCCCTTAAAAAGGGGGGAAACTGCCTTAGAGTCCCCCTTTTTCCTTAAGATCCCCCTTAAAAGGGGGGATTCGGGGGAATCTTACACGCTTTGCTACAAATCGTAGGACTTTTCAAATGTCCTCTTGGGCGGAGCCATTGAGTTGGCTCTATGTACCAAGAGGCAGGCTACTTTGGATTGAAGTCGCCTGGCTATGGCTTGTGATTCCGCAAGCTTTGGTGATGGGCAGAGAGATGGAGAGCGATCGCCCGCTCAATTCTCTCTGTCCATTGCTGTTTCTGCCCTCTGCCTTTTGCCCCATCTGGCATTAGCATGAAGAAAACTCGGTTTTACCACTCGGTTTTTTCAAACGCTGTGCTGTGATGGTTGCGCTGCTCATTTTGATGATTGGACTCACCCCCTCACTGGTGTCGCTCTGGATCATGCGACAAGCCGATGCCCAGGCTCAAGAGCGACTGCGCCATGCGCTAGAGGCGATCGCCCATCGAGGACTCCCCTCCCTCCAGCCCACGCCAGACCTGCGCTACATCGAAGGCATCGGGCTGCTGATTGGAGACTTTACCTGTCGCTACAACGCGCGATCGCGCTACCTCCGCTGCGCCATCAACCCGTCGGGCCCCTGCGAAGGCTGCCGACAATACGACCCGGTGATTCCCGATGAGTCGGTGATGCTCGATTCCTGAGCAACGCGCACAATTTCCTGAGGCGAATTGCTCTATAGTGCAGAAGTTGCAGAAGTTATAGTGCAGAAGTCAAACGTAAGGTTCAGGTAGGCAGCAGGCGGTCGGGCAACTTTGAGTAACGCAGAACAAAATCTGGAGCCGCAAATGACCGATTTGGCGGCAGGTTCGGCAGTTGGCTCGACGGATCTGGAATGGCAGGCCGCGGCCGAGTCTTCGGCGGGCCAGACCGGACAAAGCAGCCCCGCAGACTGGCAGGCGGCCGCAGCGCTGGGGCTGGCCCTATTTGGTATTTCCATTGGCTCTATCTTTTTTGTGGCGGCGGGGCGCGAGATGAGTCCCAACGCGATCGCCCTCAATCGTCTGATCATCGCGGCGATCGTCTTTGCTGGGCTAAACGGGATTCAGGCAGTGCGCCAGCCCGATTTGATTCTGGAGCTTCGTAAGACCAATCCACCAAAAGTTTTGGACGGGCTGCTGCTGCTGGCGGCGGGCGTTTGCTTTGCGCTGTCGCTGGTGCTGCTGGCCTGGTCGTTTACCCAGACCAGCGTTGCCAAAGCCTCGCTGTTTACCCACATGATGCCGCTGTTCACCACGCTGGGCGCATGGCTGGTGCTGGGGCGGCGGTTTAGCAGGCGATTTTTGATTGGCATGATGGTGGCGGTGGTCGGGGCGATCGCCATTGGCATCGACGACTTTGGCGGCGGCGACAACAGCCTGTGGGGGGATGCGGCGGCCCTGGGCGTGGCGCTGCTGTTTGCCACCGAAATTTTGATTATGGAACAGTTGCGATCGCGCTTTTCGGTACCCCTGCTGGCAATGGGCGAATGCGCGATTGGCAGTCTGCTGCTGCTGCCCACTGTGCTGCTCCAAGGCGAATCGCCCCTGCCCCCAAGCGGAACGAGCGCGGCGGCCGTCGTGGGGCTGGCGCTGATGACGCAAATGGGTGGCCACGGGCTGATTACCTACAGCCTCAAGCGGTTTTCGGCGGGCGTGGTGTCGGTGGTGCTGCTGGCGGTGCCGATGATTTCCGCAGGGCTGGCGCTGGTGGCGTTTTCGCAGACCATTAGCCTGATGGATGCGATCGCCTTTGCGGTCGTGCTGACAGGCATTTATCTGTCCATTACCAAGTAAGATCGCGAAGTTTTTGCTTTAGTTCTTTCCAAAAGAAAAACATAAGTTACGATTTAGAAAATCGTCGAAAGCCATCGCTATACTTTCACCTGAAGCCTTACAAGTTAAACCAGCAAAGCGACGTGAACCTGGTTGCCTGACACAAGTCCCGAAAGCCCAGAAAATTCGTTGTCTTGGGATCGAAGCCCATAGCTCCTGAGTTGGAGCCGGAGGGCTTGGTCAGAGGAGCTTTTGGGCCAGCGTCCCCTACGAGAAATCAGGGGTTTCCAGAGATGTGTCAGGCAGTCGCGACGTGAACAGCATTTTACCGTCCAATCTATTCGATACACTGGTCTATGTCATTCCAGGATTTTTAATCGGCATTTCTCTGCTGTTTCTATTCTCACCAGAATCCTTAAGCCTGGATAATGACAAGATTGGCCTTGGAATGCTGACCCTTTTTTTGATTCTGTCCTACGTGTTGGGCATCATCGTTCATCGGCTCTCAGAAACGGTCATCTATCCGCTGTACTACCTGTTTGGAGAGGGAGTGCTAGAGGAGATTATTAGAGACTTTCCAGATATAGAGACGGTTCGAGCGCTGATCGACAACAGCCTGGAAATTACTCCCCTGGGCGATGTTGACTACTATCGATATGCATCGCTCATTGTCTATGAAAAGCTGCCTAAAACTGCCGAAATCGCTGAAAAGATGATGGCTATGAGTACGATGTCTCGGAGTCTTCTCATCTGCTTTCCCATTTTTGCCCTATCTGCAACAAAGGCGTTTACCCGAAAGTTTTCCAAGAGGATGGAACTCTCAATTTTCTTATTGTTGGGTGTTGTTTTGCTATTTATCGAGGTTGTCTTGCTGAGGAGCTTTTTGTTCTATTGATCTTCTTCTGTATGGGAAGTTTTGAGGGGATATATCGTCTATAGTAAGCTGGAGAGTTAGGATAAAGCTGTCCTGAAGATTGATTCAAGTCCCAATCTGAAATCAAGCCCCGATTCATCATCAGGTTGACTCACCATGCCCCGCCAGACACCACTCCTCTCTAGCCCGACGCAATGGGTGCAGGTTCCCAACGGCGATTTGCAGATTGATGCTTATCTGGCGATGCCTGCGGGCGACGGGCCGTTTCCGGCGGTGGTGGTGATTCAGGAGATTTTTGGGGTGAATGAGCATATCCGCGACGTGACAGAGCGCGTTGCAGGGCTGGGCTATGTGGCGATCGCCCCTGCCATTTATCAGCGACTTGCGCCGGGGTTCGAGGCGGGCTACACGCCAGAAGACGTGAAGCAGGGACGGGTTTACAAAGAGCAGACGAAGCGAGAAGACCTGTTGAGTGATATCCAGGCGGCGATCGCCTTTTTGCACGCGCTGCCCCAGGTCAAACCCGGCGGTGTTGGCTGCATCGGCTTTTGCTTTGGCGGGCATGTGGCGTATCTGGCGGCGACGCTGCCAGAAGTCGTGGCTACTGCATCTTTCTACGGGGCGGGCATCACCACCTGGTGTCCTGGCAATGGCATTCCCACCGTCAGCTACACGCCAGATATCAACGGCACGATCTATCTATTCTTTGGCAAAGAGGATGCCAGCATTCCCCAAGAGCAGGTAGATCAAATCGAATCGACCCTCCAGGAAAACTACATCGCGCATCGCGTCTTTCGCTATGACGGTGCGGGGCACGGCTTCTTCTGCGATCGCCGGCCCGACTATCGGCCCGAAGCGGCTGCTGATGCTTGGGAAAAAGTCCAGCAGCTTTTTCAACAGCTTCAGACCGACAGCGACACCGATAGCGCTTTGTAGGCTGCGATTCCGAACCGCTACTCTGGATCGAGTCATCGGAAACGCCAGCGCTTCTGCTGCTAAAGGCTGAAGTTGGCGGCTGCTTCTCCGGGCATGACCGGTGGCAGCGTTTCAAGAAACTCCACCAAATCGTTCATTTGGCTGTAGGGACGACCGATAAAGTATCGACTTTCGACCCAATACAGAAGGCGATTGTCCATCATGCTAATGCGGAGGGTGCAGCCCCGGTCCTCCGCGAAGCGAAACACGTCTGCAATATTCACGGTACTACCAATCATGTGAGTCTTGACTCCATCTAGGTTTGGACTAAGTTTGGATGAACCTACAGCTGAGGGGATATGCGGATGACTCAGCGTTCCATGTCAGTGAGATTTGGCAACTGTTGCGCGGCCTTAGAACAAAAAAGGTTCTTTGGATTTTGCATGTCCGTGGTTTTGCGGCGGGCGTTCCGAGAACCTGAGCAGAGACGTTCCTGAATGATCCTATTCTTTATATTTTTTTAATCTTTAGGACTCCGTAGTTTCAACGATTTTTTCTTTGCAGACAAGCTTTTCTCCGTGGAATACGCAGGTATCAGTATTTGGAGTGAAAGATTTTAGAGCTAATTTATGAAGCAAATCTTAAGAAGCCTGAAACTCTTGGCATGTGTGGCTTTGAGGTCATGTTTGCCCAGGAAAAGCGGTTTCTCGGAAATCCTTGATTAACAAGGCTTTCAGGCTCCTTTACAAATTAGCTCTTAATCAGTAGCTACGCAATTACGACGAATTTCTGGGATTTTGGGTTATTTTCTATCAACTTTCATCGGCTGAGTTTACTAGAAATCATTGAACTTTGCCGAGCCTGAATGGCGTGAGGGATTGATAAAGTGGCGACCTGAAGTCGCGATTTGAGACTAGTATTTAGGTATTACTCAGTTCAATCCATGCAGGTTCGCTATGACGCTCAAGCCTTCCCAGATTTTGCAACTGCTGGATGCTCGACGGGAGCAGTTCACCGCGTTTGATCGGTCAGCAGTGCAGCGGTTGCAGAGCTACTGGGCGGCGCTGCGCCAGTTTTCTCAGCTTTCCGACGAGGGGCGATCGCACTTGCTGGCCCAATATCCGGGCGATGACTTGGGCGCACGACCGATCGAGAGCCTGGCCCATGCGCCGCAGTGCGTGTTGCCCTGCCAACTCCAGTGGGACAACCGAGAACAGAGCTTGGCCTGGGCCCGCGATCGCCTGCTGAATGTCACCACCTTTGCCGTTGATGGGTCGCAGATTTACCCCGGCAAAGACCTGTCGATTCCTGTGGCGCTGGTGCAAATTGGCTGGTATGAAAATCATCACCGTCCCAGCGGAGCCTACGAAAAGGACGTGGCGGTAGACCTAATGACCCCGCAGGATTTGCGCGAGGGCGGCAAGGGCGACCCAGTGGATCGGCGGGTGAATATGCGTCGATTTCAGCTTGAAACGCGGCGGCTGACGGAGTATATCCAGGGCCGAAAAGAGCAATTACAGAACCTCTCCGAGAAAACGCTGGTGTTTCTGGACGGGTCGATGGTGGCCAGCTTTGCAGAACCGTTTGACGAGGCAAACCAGCAGTTTTATGTAGATTGTCTGCTGCCGCTGCTGCACGCCAGCGAAGCTCAGCGAGTGCCCTTGGTGGCCTATATCGACACGTCCTATGCCGATGACCTAGTGCGGATGCTGCGGCTGTTGTATGACCTGGAGCCAGCCGACGCGATTCACGACGCGCAGATTTTGAACGCGCTGATGCGCTGGGGCGATCGCACGCCGCTGTTTCTCTGCGAGCGGCCGGGCATTTTAAGTCGCTATGGCCACCATCGCCGCCGGATTGCCTTTACGTATTTAAAGACCACCCGCGACACCTACCCGGCTCGGCTGGAACTCCCGCTGTGGGTGGTGGAGGCGGGCTTGGCGGACACTGTGATTGACTGGGTGCGGGCGGAGGTGATTGCGGGCGGCGGCTATCCCTACGCCATCGAAACGGCGGATCAGACTGCGGTGCTGCAAGTGGGCGATCGCCAGTTGTTCTTTCGCCTTTTGCAAGAATGGGCCGACAAGCAGGGGCTAGACCTGCGCTTTTCTCGCAAGATGGTAAGCAAGGCCCGGCGGCGCTAGCCCCACCAGACCGCAGCCTATTTAGGACAGGAGTTACGCACTTGCGACAAGTTTTCCAAGTTCTGAACGATTTCTCGCGGACGCAGCCTGCGAGAAATCGTTCAACTGCGTAAGTCCTATCGGACATTCAGGATCAATAAAATTTTCTAGAGATTATCCCTAAACGGCCCGCAATAGGGGTATCTATGAGGTCGGGACTCTCCAGCGTACACACTGGCGGAGAGCCACCGTGAGGAGAGCCATTCATGCAGAAGATTGGGCAGACCATTGCTGCTGCTGGCGTTTGGGTGCTGCTGGGGTTCCGGTGGGGCGGGATGTCAGGTGGGGCGATCGCTCTGGCCCAGGCGGTTCCGCCCCAGTTTGCGCCGACCCAGCCAGAGCGCAATCGCCTGCCCGCGCCGACCCTACCAGCCGTTCCCCTGTCGCCCGAAGCGCAAGCCCCTATCCTGTCGCCTCCCGATGGGTTTCCCCAACCGCTGCCGACGGATGAAGCAGTGCAAATCCCCATTCGGCAAATTGAGGTGCTGGGCAGTATGGTGTTTACCGAAGCAGACTTTGCGCCAATTGTGCAGCCCTACGAAGGGCGATCGCTCACCCTGGCCGATCTGCGCGAGGTTGCCGATCAGTTGACCCAGCTTTATCTCGACCAGGGCTACCTGACCTCGCGGGCCATTCTGGGCGACCAGCTTGTGGCCGATGGCGTGGTGCAATACCGCATTGTGGAGGGCAGCCTGGAGCGCATTGAGGTCGAAGGAACCAATCGTCTCCATCCGGACTATGTGCGGAGCCGCATCTTGCTGGGGGCAACCACGCCGCTGAATCAGGCGCGACTGGAAGACCAACTGCGGCTTCTACGGCTGAATCCGCTGTTTGAAACCGTTGAGGCCAGCCTGCGGGCGGGCAGCGGGCTAGGTCAGAGTATTCTGGTGGTGCGCGTGACGGAGGCGCGCCCCGTCACTGGCTTTGTCAGCGTAGACAACTATTCGCCCCCTGGCGTTGGCTCCGAGCGGCTGGGTATGGAGCTGGTGGCCCGCAACCTGACGGGCTGGGGCGACGAGCTTTCGGGAACCTACTACCGCAGCACCACGGGTGGATCGAGCAGCTTCGACTTTGCCTATCGCCTATCGCTCAACCCGATGGACGGCACGGTGCAACTGCGCTACGCCCCCAGCGAATATCGCATCACTGACCCAGAATTTGTAAACCTCGACCTCAGCGGCAGCGCCGATGAATATGAACTCAGCTTTCGCCAGCCCTTGTTCAAAACGCCCCGCGAAGAATTTGCTCTGTCGCTGAGTCTGCTGCACCGGGATGGCAGCTCGTTTTTTAGCGACAATCGCTTTTTTGACAATTTTTTGCTCAAGAGTGAATCCACCAGCCTGATTGCCTTTGGGCAGGATTTTGTGCGGCGGGATGCGTCGGGGGCCTGGGCGCTGCAATCGACGCTGAATGTGGGCGTGGGGCTGCTGGATGCGGATGTGGGGGGCGATCGCGACAGTTTGTTTGTCTATTGGCTGGGACGGGCGCAGCGGGTGCAGATTTTGCAGCCGGGGAACGTGCTGATTGTGCAGGCGGATGTACAGCTTTCGGGCGATCGCCTCCCGGCCTCGCAACAGTTGGCGATCGGCGGCGGACAATCCCTGCGGGGCTATCGGCAAAATGCGCTGCTGGGCGACAGCGGCTTTCGCGTCTCGGTGGAAGATCGCATCACGCTGGGGCGCAACGAAGCGGGCGAATCGGTGTTTCAGGTCGCGCCGTTTGTGGATGCGGGAACCGTTTGGGTGAATGGCGACGGCGACGACAGCCCGTTTCTCGTCGGGGCAGGCGTGGGGCTGCTGTGGGAAGCACTGCCCCGGCTCAACCTGCGGCTGGACTTCGCCATTCCCATCACCGAGTTTGACGGCGCAGGCGAAAACGCCCAGGATCGCGGGTTCTACTTTTCCGTAGACTATCGGTTCTAATGACCCAAAGGTGTTCTCACTCTGACTTTACCGCCATCCACACTCAACTCCTCAATCGGTTGTTCAACCTCTGGTAAATCAAATGTCTGACGATGTACGATGCGTTGTTGAGTTTTGGCAGGAACCCGAATTCCAGTCAGGTAAGCCAGATCCCGTTCTGCCTGCTCGTAAGAAACCGTCGCACTCAGAGGTAAACAACAGTTCTCTAAATGTGGGCTGATTTGGCGATGCGGCAACACCTTCAACTTTTCGGCTTGTTTGCTGGTAATCTCTAACTCTCCCAATGTGCTTTTCAACCTTCGGGGTCGTCCTGCGGTTGTTGCTGTAAGCGATCCAATAAAAATTTTTCCAACTCTGGACTCACATGCGCTTGAATCTTCTGCCGGACGGTCATTTCAATCCCTTCTGGTGACATGCTCCCAAAGCATCTCGCACCTGATCCAGCAATTTTTCAGGAGGTGACTGCATAGAGATAAGTAGATGTACCTTGCGCCCGATAGTACACTTGCTCGACTCCCTGAGGGATCTGAAATTATGCGGAATAATTCCTGCTATTTCGTCTGAGCAGCGTTTTATACAGAAAAAATCTGCATAAGTAGCGTATTTAGGGTGTTATGCCGAATTGTTCTGCCTATCTACCCTCTGCGGGACCTTAGACGGAAAACTTTAGTTTGGACTAATGGTGAAGAGGAAGGCAGTCAATGAGAAGCACCGACTGCCGTAAGGTCAATGAAGTACAACCAACATTGACCCCATGATTTTCAACGAACTTCAGCAATTTCGCCAAACGTTGTATGCCAGCTTGGGAAACGCCAGAGATGCCCTGTTTGATCTGATGGATGCCGTGTTAGTGAGTGCGTGCATCGTGTCGTTTGTGAGGCTATCGCAGAGTCCTGTCTTTCGTCGCCAGTGGTCGAGCACCTATGAAGCGTTGCGCGATAGCCGCCTACCCCGATCAAAGGTGCTGAAGCTGTTGGTGCAGCAGATACCGACTCAGCAGCAACCGTTGTTGGCAGGTGATGCGAGTCGGTGGAACCGTCCTGCTGCCAGGCGTTTGAAAGACCGCACCTTATCAGGCAGAACAGGACATGCCCCGATAGCCGGACAAAACTACAGTACCTTAGCCTGGATTGCTGAAGACAGGGGCAGTTGGGCATTACCATTGCGGCATGAGCGCATCACCAGCTTTGAAACACCCGCCAGTAAAGCGGCATTCCAACTCAAACAAGTGACTCGGCAGTTAGCGGTGCGTCCGTTGGCGATCTACGACCGAGGGTACGGCAATGCCAGTTTTGTCAACCAAACGGCAGGGATTGAGGCAGACTTGCTGCTGCGGGTTACATCCAATCGATGTGTCTATGGCGCGCCCCCAGCGTATCGAGGGCGAGGCGCACCTGCCAAGCATGGACATAAGATGAAACTCAATGACCCTGACACTTGGAGTGTCCCGGTCGAAACCGTTGAAGTCGATGATCCCAACTGGGGACGAGTGCGGGTCAGTCGTTGGAGTGCATACCATTTCCGCAAATCCCCCAAACGGGCAATGGAAGTGTTGCGCGTGGAGGTGCTGGAGACACAGAGCAGCACGCGACGCTTGGCTCCTTTGTGGTTAGTTTGGCTGGGTGAGCAGATGCCTCCGTTAGAAACCCTGTGGTTGCACTACCTCCGTCGCTTTGCCATTGAACACTGGTATCGCTTTGCCAAGCAGAGGCTATATTGGACACATCCCCAGTTCAGTTCTGTATCGGCAACCGAACAGTGGAGCAGCCTGATGCCGTTGCTCAGTTGGCAGTTGTGGTTAGCGCGAAAGGACTGTACTGACCACCCCTTGCCCTGGCAGGCACCGCAAGAAACGTTGACTCCGGGTCGGGTCGCACAAGCGTTTGCAGGCATTTTGGCAGCGATTGGCACCCCTGCTCCTGCGCCTAAACCTCGTGGTAAATCGCCAGGACGAGGCAAGGGGCACAAGCCAACTCCTCGTCCCTGCTATCCGATGGTCAAAAAACGAGCCTCGAAACGCAAGACATCCGAACAATCCCTGAACAGTCCGGTTGCAACAGCAGCTTAACTGCGAGCAGGATTGTATCCAATTCCTTAAGTTCAACTGTTATGAACGGTTGAGCAGATTCTTTATGGCATCCTGTTGAGCATTATTGTGATGCCAGTTAGTCCAAACTAAAGGGAAAAATTCAGTCTATTAATAGTTAGAGCTAATTTATGAAGCAAATCTTAAGAAGCCTGAAACTCTTGGCATGTGTGGCTTTGAGGTCATGTTTGCCCAGGAAAAGCGGTTTCTCGGAAATCCTTGATTAACAAGGCTTTCAGGCTCCTTTACAAATTAGCTCTTAGCCCTCAGTGCCCTGGTTCTGTCAGCTTATCGGTAGGTAGGCGATTCGCCCCCCAAATTGCGAAGGCTCGGTTCTTCGAGGTCTGGTCAAGCCGAACACTCCCAACCGCTTTTGGGTCAGCCGCAAAGGTTGAGTAGCGACAGACTTGGGCCAGTGTGCAATGCCCTAAAAGGTATCCGGGGGGCGATCGCCCAAAGATGTCGGTGCTGCCAGATGAGGGCGATCGCCCGGTTTCTCAGCCTGCGTTCGGCAAAACAGCAGCCTCTAAATTCTCTAAAAGTCAACCCCGCGCTTCAAGTCGATGCCCTTTTCGGCGTAGTGCTTGTGGCAAAAGACCTCGGAGTGGATGCTGGCTAAGTCGAAATAGGCCGGAGGATTTTTGCAGCGGCCGGTAATGATCACTTCCGTATCGCGGGGTTTTCGCAGGAGCGCCTGGATAATCGGCTGCTGGGGCAATAGCTCTAGATCTACTGTGGGGTTTAGCTCGTCGAGAATGATGGTTTTGTAAAGCCCAGAGGCGATCGCCGCCCGCGCAATTTCCCAGCCCCGTTCGGCTTCCACGTAGTCTAGCTCCTGCTGCTGTCCGCGCCAGACGATGGCATCGCGGCCGCAGCGCTGATGATCTACTAGGTTGGGATAGCTCTGGTGCAGCGCGGCGATCGCCGCATCTTCGGTATAGCCTGCGCCGCCTTTGAGCCACTGCATGATCAGCACGCGATGCGACTTGTCTTGGCTGATCCCGCGCCCGATTGCTTGGAGCGCCTTGCCCAGGGCGCTAGTGGACTTGCCCTTGCCTGCCCCCGTGTAAATCTCGATGCCCTCGATGCCGTGGGTGGCGGCGTTGGGATGAAAGTGGGGCTTCATTTCTGAGTGCAGGTCGGCAATATCCAGGAGGGGCGGGGGTGCGCCGCGCCCGGTGGCGATGATTTCCAGATCTTCGGGCTTATTTTTCAGCGTGCGAACCACGTCATCAATCGACAGCAGCCCCAGATCCAGCACAGGGTTAAGCTCGTCTAGCACGACGACAGAATATAGCCCAGAGGCGATCGCCCCCTTGGCCACATCCCAGCCGCGCTGTGCCTCCTGCTTGTCGAATCGGGTGATATTGTCGGGGCCAAAGAACTCTGCCCGCCCCGTCCGCACCTGATCAATCAGATGGGGAAAGCCCCGCTGGAGCGCTTCGATAGCGGCATCTTCATCGTAGGTGCGCCCCGGCCCTTTGAGGAACCGCAGCAGCAGCACCCGGGTTTGCGCCGACGTGCGAATGCCCAGCCCAATCGAGCGCAACACCACGCCCAGCGCGGCCTGCGACTTGCCTTTGCCCGCGCCGTCGTAGACGTGAATTTGCCCCAGGATGCGCTCGCTGCGCTGCTGCGCCGTCCGAATGCCAACACCCGCTCTTGTCATGGCTCTAAGATAGTTTTGAACGCAGAATCACCGAACGCGAAATCACCGGAAGCAATCATCCTACCAAACGCTACACTCGGTCTTGAGAATTACAGGCTTTTTCCTCAGAATCTTCCTTAGGGGACTCTGGGATTAGGCATTGTCTGGGCAGGCACGCTACCAGTAGCGCCTCCGAACAACTCCTTAATCTATATAAGCAGGTAATGTTCGCATCTGTCTTGCCCCTGCGGGCGATCGCCTTTCAAATTTTGTTTTTGCTGATGGCGATCGCCATTGAATCCCACGTCTTTGCCGTGCAGCTCACCCTGCCGCCCAAGCAGACCAACGGCATTTCGCCGCAGCAGTCGGTGCAAATTGCCGCAACGCTGAACCTGTTGACGGCGATCGCAGGATGGTTTGTGTTTTTCAGCGTCCAACCCCTGCTGTCGCCGCTGCTCAAGCAGCAGTTGCTGGGCTTTATTTTTTTTGACCAGTGGTCTGCCGATGCGGCGTTTCCTGCTATCCTGGCAGGTTTTCTGACGTTCTTTGCCAGCTTTGCGGTCAAGCTACTGGGGCTGTCGGCGCTGGAATGGCTCCTGCTCTCCCCTGCCGAATGGGCCGCCCTCCGAGAAGCCTCCAGTCCCCGCTACCGTTCGGGGCAAGGGCTGCTGCGAGACAAAGACCGCGATAAAAAACCCCCCACCAACCTATCCAATACCCTCTTGGCGGCAAACGCCTTCAGCTACACAGCAATTTTGGCAGTGCTATTTGCCCGCAGAATTGTGGATGAGGTAATTCTGCGGGTCGGCTGATCCACACCTGGTGCTAACAAGTGCTATACCATCAAGGTCTATCCTCTTGTTCCCCAGGGTTCTGATGTACGACTGGCAATGGCGTGACTGGCGCGGCGCGTCTTACCTGACCTGTAGTTTGCTGGACGGGTTTGATCACGGTTTTTTTACCCGGCAGTTTGCGCCGTGTGGCCCAGAATACCTAACCCCGGCGCTGAAGCCGGAGGCACGGCCGCTGCGAGTAAAGCAGGTGCATGGCAATCGGGTGTTGAGCGCGGCAGAGATTTGGGCAGAAGCGTCCGCAGGTCTGGGCGCGGCAGATGAATCGGGCTGGCCGCCGGCCGATGGCGGCGTGACGGATGAAGCGCTGGAGGCGGCGTGGGTCTGTTCGGCAGACTGTGTGCCTGCGCTGATTGCGGATGTTTCGACGGGGCAGGTGGCGGCGGTTCATGCGGGCTGGCGGGGCACAGCGCTGGAGATTGTGCCCGTGGCGATCGCCCGGTTGCAGGAGCGGGGCAGTCGGTTAGCAGACCTGCGGGTGGCGCTGGGGCCGGCGATCGCCGGCGCGGTGTACCAGGTTTCGACGACCGTTGCCGCCGAAGTGGGCGCGACCGTATTGCCGGAATTTGCCGGACGATGGCGACAGGACGCTACCCTGCTCGACCCACAAGCACCGTCAAGCGATGTGCCCGATCCGGCTAAACCGCGACTGCCCGATGGCGTTGCTGAGGCCATTCTGGAAACGCTGGGGTCGCTGCCCCTTTCGCCGCTACATCCCGACCCACAGCCCGGCCGGGTGCGGCTGGACGTGCGCCGGGTCAACCAGTTGCAACTGCTGAATCTGGGTCTGCTGCCAGAGCAGGTGGCGATCGCCCCCTACTGCACCTATCAAACACCGGAGCATTTCTTCTCCTATCGGCGAGAGCGGCGCAAGCAGGTGCAGTGGTCGGGAATTGTGAGTCGGTAAGTGTTGGGCAAGCTGGTGAACAGCAGAGCATCAGGCAAGGTGCGTCAGTGTTGAGAAAAGTAACCTTTGTGGGAATTCTGAGTAAGAAGCATTGGGCAGAGAATTTTCTGGTGGCGGATGCCCCGTGTTTCGTCTCCCATGTTTCGCCTGGTGTGTGAGTGATGGTTAATCAGCGTCAATGAGTAGGGTGGAGCCGATCGATAGAGTCAGCAGCGTTGTGGACAGTTGGGAGCAGCAGGGATCGATTCTGGACGCAGTAAGCGTCGGGGTGGTGGTCTGTGGACGGCGGGTTGAGGTACAGTTCTGTAACCAGATAGGGCGATCGCTCTTGGGGCTGACGGGCGATTTGCCGCCGGATAGCCCGCTCGAGTGCCTGACTGAAGGCTGGATTTGTGAAACGGGGTCGAAGCTATCGGTGGCGCAGTTGGTTCAGCAGGCGATCGCCACTGGAGCGACCCTGCAAGCGGTGGTGGGGATACCCCAGGCTTGGCAGAATAGTGCTTTCGGAGGGTCTGTGACCTGGCTCAGGCTGAGCATCCAGCCCCTGCCCCCAAGCGCCTCTCCGTCAGCGGCAGTTTGCACGCTGATCGACCTCACCGAGCAGTGCCGCGCAGCGCAACAGGGACAATGTCCGCAGGGATCGCTTTGCGAATCGCAGCGTGATCAAGTCGCAGACCTAGTGCTGGCCCGGCAGGAATTAATGCAGCGCACCGAGCAGCTAGAGGCGATCAACCGCGAGCTAGAGTCCTTTTCCTACTCGGTGTCGCACGATTTGCGGGCCCCCCTGCGCCATATTTCGGGCTTTGTAGCGGTCTTGGGCGATCGCCTAGCGGCCAACGGCTGGCTGGATGACCCCAAAGTGACTCACTATCTGGACACCATTCGCAACAGCAGCCGCAAGATGGGCCTGCTGATTGACGGGCTGCTCAATCTGTCGCGAGTTACCCGGCGATCGCTCGTGCAGCGCCCAGTGCCGCTCCGTCCCCTGGTCGATCGGGCGATCGCCCTGGCCACGTCCAACGAACAGCCCGGTTCCCCCGTCGAATTTGTGATTAGAGATTTGCCAACGGTGTCGGGCGACGCGACCCTGCTCCAGCAGGTGTTCGCCAACCTGATCGACAATGCCGTCAAGTTCAGCCGCCCTATGCCCCAGCCCCGCGTCGAAATCGGCTGCCTGCCCGACCACACGCTGTTCGTCCGCGACAACGGCGTGGGCTTTCCGCCCGAATTCACTGATCAGATCTTTGGCGCATTCCAGCGGCTGCATCCGGAGCAAGAGTTTGAGGGCATGGGCATTGGGCTGGCGCTGGTGCAGCGGATTGTCTTGCGCCACGGCGGCAAAATCTGGGCAGAGAGCCAACCTGGGCAGGGCAGCACGCTCTATTTCACCCTCCGGGGGGTTCAAACCTCTGGGGAGCGTGAATCAGAGTCAGGCTTGGAACGCGGCAGGTGAGCGCGTGAGACAAAAGCGCTACCATAATTGCCTTCCCGACCCCTGATTATGGATATATGTATAGGACTGACGCGCTTGCGATGAATGTTCTGGGTTTTGGATGATTTCTTGCGGGCCCAGTTTGCGAGAAATCATCTTGCGAGAAATCATCCCACTGCGTTAGTCCGAATTGAGTTGCTAAACCCCTTGAGTAAATTCCATGATGCTGACGGCTGAGAGTCGGGTTGCCATTCTGCTGCATGAGGGAACGCAGGGTTCCCACGGCAAAACAGGGCTGTCTCTATTGCGCTATAGCGACATTCCAATTGTGGCGGTGATTGACCAAGCGGCGGTGGGGCGATCGCTCCTCGAAATAACTGGGATTCCCCGCGATGTGCCGATTGTGGCCTCGGTGCGCGAGGCGCTGGCCTATTCCCCAACCGTGCTGACCATTGGCATTGCGCCGTCGGGTGGGGCGCTGCCCGATGCCTGGTGGCAAGAGGTGAAGGACGGCGTGGCGGCAGGATTGTCGGTGGTCAACGGGCTGCACACGCCAATGGCGACGGCTCCCGACTTGCGGGATCTGGTGCGCGACGGACAGTGGATTTGGGACGTGCGGCAGGAACCCCCAGGGCTGACCGTGGGCGGCGGCAAAGCGCGATCGCTCTCCTGCAAGCGAGTGCTGACGGTGGGCACGGATATGAGCGTGGGCAAAATGTCTGCCAGCCTGGAGCTAGACCGGGCCTGTCGGGCGCGGGGGCTGCGATCGCGCTTCATCGCCACCGGGCAAACGGGGCTAATGCTGGGGCACGACGGCATTCCGCTGGACGCGGTGCGGATTGACTTTGCCGCTGGAGCCGTCGAGCAAGCCGTGCTGCGGAATGCGCCCAACCAAGACATTCTGCACATCGAGGGCCAGGGTTCCCTGATGAATCCCGCCTCCACGGCCACGCTGCCTCTGATGCGCGGCAGCCAGCCCACCCACCTCGTCCTGGTTCACCGCGCGGGCCAAACCGAAATCCGCAGCTTTCCTGGTTTCCACATTCCGCCGTTGCCGGAAGTTATCCAGGTCTATGAAACCATCGTCCATGCAGGCGGCACCTTCGCCCCGACCAAGGTGGTGGCGATCGCCCTCAACACCTTTCACCTAGACGAAGCAGCCGCACAGCGGGCGATCGCCCAGACCCAGGACGAAACCGGACTGCCCTGCACGGACGTAATCCGCTTTGGCGCAGAGGGAATCTTGGAGGTGGTGCTGGATTGATATTGCCTGATATTACCTGTCATCACCTGATATCATCTAATATTACCTGACATTACCTGGTATTATCTGGCATTACCCCGTCACCTCGGCCACCTGCCGCTCGGCCGCGGCTTGCACAGACTGCGCGGCTGCCAGGGCCGCTAGCTGTTCCTCAAGCTGCGCTTTCACCACATGGCGAAACTGGAAGAAATGCTCGCCGGTGCTAAGGGCAACGAGATAGTCGTAGAGCAGGCGCGGCCGGGTGAGGGCGATCGCCAGCAGTTGCCCCCAAAACCGAAATCGCGTGGAGCGCAGCACGCCCTGTCGCCAGCAAATCGCGCTGAAGAGTTGCCACTCGGTGCGGGTGAAGGGGCGATCGCTCTTAGCCCGCCAGCCATTCATCATGCGGAAATGGCGAAAGGTGCGCTTCAGGAAATTCATCGGGTCATAGATATGCCAGAAAGCGTCGATATACTCGCGAGCAATCTCTTCCACGGGGCGCGTCGGCACAAAGTTCATAATCGTGCCCTGATGGAAGGTTCCCAGACCATCGGTGAGCCGTCCCTCCTGCTGGAGTCGGTTCCACAGGGCGGTATTGCGGAGCGCCTGCAAGATGCTAAATTGCGCCTGAGGAATTCCGGTTTCCTGAATAAACTCACGCACGCGCCGCCCCGCCCCCGGCCGTTCGCCATCAAAGCCGATGATGAAGCCTGCCATGATTTGCAGCCCGGCCCGTGTGACCTTGTGGCAAGCATCGATCAGCGATTGGCGCGTGTTTTGCAGTTTATTAATGCCCACCAAGCTCTCGGTATCGGGCGTTTCAATGCCCATGAAGACGATCGTAAAACCTGCTTTCACCATGAGTTCTAGCAATTCGTCATCTTCTGCCAGGTTCAGCGAGGCTTCGGTCAGTAAGATAAACGGATACTGGTGCGCCTCCATCCAGGGAATTAGCGCCCGCAGGAACACCTTGGCATTGCGCTTGTTGCCGATAAAGTTGTCGTCTACCACAAACACATAGCGCCGCCAGCCCAATTCATAGAGGCGATCGAACTCAGCCAGCATTTGCTCTGGCGTTTTGGTGCGGGGCTTACGGCCGTAGAGGTTAATGATGTCGCAGAATTCGCACTGGAAGGGGCAGCCGCGTGAAAACTGCACAGTAATCGCCAGGTAAGCTTCTAGATTCAGCAGGTCAAACCGGGGAATCGGCGTTTGCGTGACATCCGGCTTTTCAGCAGAGCGAAAGATGCCGCTGGGTTCGTGGCGGGCGATCGCCTCCAGAAACAGAGGAATCGTGCATTCTCCCTCGTCCAGAATCAGATAGTGGGCCCCTGCTTCCTGGGCCACGTCTGGATAAGAGGTCGGGTATGGGCCGCCCACTGCCACTTTCTTACCCAGCGCTACGCCCTTGCGAATCAGCGCTTGAAAGTCTGCTTTTTGAATCACCATTGCCGAGATCATGACCAGATCACACCAGTCCCAGTCGGCCTCGGTTTCGGGGCAGACATTGCGATCGGCAAAGCGCAGGTTCCAGTCTTCAGGCAGCATCGCCGCCACCGTAATTAGGCCCAGGGGCGGATTGGTCGATCGCAGTCCCGCTAGATCCAGCGTTTCCTGATACGACCAGAAGGAATTGGGCATCACGGGCCAGAGCAACAGCACATTCATAGGCACTCCAGGGAGCGAGGAGAATCCGTGATGGCAAGGCGTTAGGAATTGGGAATTGAGACGTTAGGGGTTGGGGTAACGGTCACTGCTCAAATCACCATTGAAATCACCGCTGAACAGGCTGAAAAGAGAGTCATCGATTTTGCCTGTCCCATTGACCTGTCCCATGAACCTGTCGCATTGACCGATCCTAACTGGCTTGCCAGGGGCTATTTCATGTCCCCTTAACCTACGCCGATTCATAACATTAGGGATTATCTATTCACTATTCGTTTCATTTCTCGTTAACTTCCGTTACGCTCTGCCCTCCCGTTCCCTAAGTTTCTGCCAACTGGGGCCGGGTGTCCCCAAAACGCCCCCCAACTGTACCCAGTTGTGCCCATTGCAACCGTACAAGTGCGCTATTTTGAAAAAATCACCGTATTCTTGAAGTTAAGCGTTCTGAAAATGAGGAAAGACGAGTCATCACCCGGCTTGCCCATTTTTCTGGAACTGTCAACCCGGAGCAGGTTGCTCCGGAATCGGGTGACCTTCCCAGCCGCACCAGATTCTACTGCTGGCTCAGGCGTTCACTATGGGGAAATATGCCCTGCTGATTGGGGTCAGCAACTACCAAAATCAGGATGCCGTCCGCCCATCTCCGAGCGCCCGAAACGATGTCAACGCGCTGCGGGAGGTTTTGCTGCATCCAGAAATCGGCGGCTTTGATGAAGCCCCGCAGGTGTTTGACCCCGACCGCATGGAGCTAGAGGAACGCATTGAGGAGTTTTTTCGCAAGTGCAGCGCCCACGATCTGGCGGTGATGTACTTTTCGGGGCGGGGGCTGCGCGACGATTTGGGGCGGGCCTACTTCGCGACCCGTTCCACCCGCCGCAACTCAGACGGACAACTAGTCAAAGCAACCGCCCTGCCTGTGGGGCTGGTGCGCGATCTGTCGGGCAGCAGCCGCTCGCGCCAGCAGGTGATGATTCTAGACTGTGGCTTTAACGCTCAGGTAGACCCGGCCGTGGCGGCACGGGCCAATGGCTCCTTTAGCATTGGGCATCAGTTGGGAGCGCAGGGGCGGGCGATTTTGCTGGCGGCAGATGATGCGCCTGTGGTGCTGGATGACTGCGATCCGGATCTGTCGCTGTATACGCATCATCTAGTAGAGGGGATGACAACGGGCGCGGCGGATCAGGATCACGACGGCCAGGTGTCGGTGAAGGAGTTGCACACCTACACGAGCGATCGCGTGCGCCTGGTTTTGCCGACGATGCAGCCGGAACTGATTGCGCTGCGGGATGAGGACGGGGCGATCGCCCTCACCCGCGTTTTCCCCCAAGACCCCCGCCAGCGCTATCGGGAAGCAGTGCAGCGGCAGCTTGACCCCGACGGACGACTGACTCCCGCATCCGTGGCGATTTTAAAACGGCAGCGATCGCAGTTTGGGCTGTCGGATGCCGATGCGCTCAGCGTCGAGGCAGAACTGATGCAGCCTTTCCGAGAACACGCCGAGCGCCTGCAAGACTATCGCCAGACGCTCAGCGCCGAACTGGCCCAGGCGTATCCGCTGTCTCCAACACAACTGGGTCGGCTGAGGGAATTGCAGCAGGTGTTGGAACTGTCGGATGAGGAAGTGGAGCCGATCCACGAGGCGCTGATGCAGCCCTACGCCGAGCGCGAAGCCGCCTACCGCACCCATCTGATTCAGTATGAGCAAGCCCTGACCAAGGCGCTGCTGCAAGCCGACCCGCCCAGTGACGCGGTGCGCGATCGCCTGCGACAGCAGCAATCTGTGTGGGGACTGGTCGACGCAGACGTGGCCGCCATCGAACGGCGCGTGCAGCAGCAAATTCAGGAACGCCGCGAGCGCGATCGCCACAACCTGTTGCGCTATGAACAGGAATACGAAGCGGCGCTGCGGGCTAGCGAAACCCTTGGCCCCGCCGATCGGCTCAAGCTCGACAAGCTGCAACACACGCTCGACCTGCGCCAGGTGCAAATCGACTCGGTGGAACAGCGCGTGCAGGCTCGGTTGCAGAAGGAACGGGCCGAACGAGAGGCGCGGCGGCAGCAATATCAAGCGGCGTTTTTGCAGGCGATCGCCCAGGAGCCGACCCTGCGAAAATCCGAGCGCGATCGCCTCCAGACCTTGCAAACGCGCCTCCAGCTTAGCGATGCAGACGTGGAAGCCCTAGAGCAGGCCGCGCTGCTCCACCAGCGCCAGCAGCAGCACCAGCAAAATCTGAAACGCTACGAGCAGGCGATGGCCCAGCGCCTTAGGCTAGAGTGTCCCTTAAACGAGTCGAGCCTATCTGAACTAAAACTGATTCAGGAGTCTCTCATGCTGACGGATGAGGAAATTGCCGCGATTCAGCGCAAGCTAACGGCCCTGGCCGAAGCCCAGCGCCGCGCCCAGGCAGAAGAGCAGCCCCAAACTTTCGCCGCGGGTGTGCCGCCTGCATCGCCGGCCGGAAGCAATGCTGCCAGTCCCCCGCCCGCCGCTGCACCTGCCCCATCCGTGCCGCTGCCCCCGCCCACGGGCCAGCCCGCGCCGCCCCAGAGCTTTGTGCCGCAGCCCGGTTCGGCTGCCCCAGAACCACTGAATTTGGGGACGAACCTGGGGACGAACCTAGGGACGAATTTGGGGGAGACTCCCGCAGGGGGCACTGCGCGAATCGCCCCGCCGCCCCCGCCCTCACCAGCGTTTACCACGCCACCCGCCGTCGTTCCCGCTGCTCCGTCTGCTAATTCATCCACAAAGCCTGCGACGGCCCCGCCTCCATCCCCCCTGCTGCCCGACCCCTGGGAAACCTCACCAGAAGACTTGCCCACCGACGCGACTTCCAAGGCGACGGCTGACACGACGGCTGACAATGGCGCAGGCGCAAGCGCAGAGGCGGCGACAACCGCAGCGCCTCCCCTCCCGCCGGAATTCACCGAAACCACAGCCAGCGACCCGCCCCCGCCCGCTGCCGAATCCCAACCTGCCCCAGACTCCTCACCCGCAGCCACACCTGCGGAAAATGGCAGTGCGCCGCTGCCCCTGCCGTCTCCGCCGCCAGCCCCCGAAGCGCCGTTGTCTGACCTGCCGGAACCCCAGCTTCAGGTCGAGGCGTTTGTGGTCGAAGGGCTAGGACAAGCCCCCCCAGCCCCCGAAGCGCCGTTGCCGCCAGAATCCGTCTCGCCGCCAGCGGGATCGCCTGAGCCTGCTGCCCCGGAGCCTGCTGCCTCTAAACCGTCGGTTGCCGATCCTGCACCTGATCTTGCAACGGAATCCGCAGCCGCACCCGCCACCCCTGATGATTGGCTGGAGGACATTGCCACCCACACCCCGCCGCCACCGCCCGATCTGGTGAATAGCATCGATGGCAGCGTGGACACGCCCGCCCCGCCAGCCGACTATCCAGAGGATGAACCAGAGGACTTGGGAGAACTGCCGCTGCCCGAAGGATGGTCAGCCGGAGTGCCGCCGGGTCTGGTTTCCCCGGGAGGGTCTGGGAATGGCGATCGCCCCATTGCAGATGCCCCCATTGCAGGCACTCCCATTGCAGACGGTTCCGCACCCCATCATCCCGACAACGCAATGCCGCCCGCAGGCATCCCAGCCTGGGGCAATGGCGGAGTCCCCATGCCGCCGGGCCAGGTTATCACCGCCATCGACCCACCGCCAGGAATCATAACAGGGGGCGGCATGGCTCCAGCGCCCCAGCCCGTCCAGGCTCCAGCCGACCTGCTGCCCTCCGAGTGCGGCATCGACTACACCCGGCTGCAAGGGCTATTGCAGGAACGACTCTGGCTCGAAGCAGATAGATACACCTGTCACCTGATGCTCTTAGCCGCAGGTCGCCAAAAGCAGGACTGGCTCAACCCAGACTCCCTGGCCCGGTTTCCCTGTGTGGATTTGAACACGATCAACGGCCTGTGGCAGAAGTATAGCAACGGACATTTTGGCTTTACGACGCAGGAGCGCATCTATCAAGGACTGGGTGTTGAACTGCCCCACGCGCGGCGAGCGCTGGACTTTGCGGTGCTGGTGGATTGGGCCTGGAAAGGGGTGGGCGGCTCCTACGCGATGTTCAAGCCCTACAGACAACTGACCTTTGGTCTGCACGCGCCACCGGGACATCTGCCCGCGCTGTGGTATTGGAAGCTGGGTCTGTGGTCTGGGTTCCGCTCTGGTTCCCTGGGCAAGATGCGCGATTTTGGGGGCGAGGACGAAATCCAAATGCTGGCGGCACTGATGGGGCGACTGTCGGACTGCAACATTCGCTAAAAACCAGGGGCATCCCTGCCCTGCCAGTTCAGGGTCTGCCCGATCAAACCCTGAACCCTGCTACACTGTGATGTTTGGAAGTTGGGAACTGGCAAGCTGCACGTTCCAGCCATCCACTGAAGCAGCACGTTAGGACTTACGCAGTTGGACGATTTCTCGCGGGCTGCACCCGCGAGAAATCGTCTAAAACCCAGAAAACTTATCGCAAGTGCGTAAGTCTTGCATGTTTTATCCCGTTTTATTCAGAATTCAGAACAAAGGGCATGAGCGCAATTCAGGCGATTCGGGGCACGCGAGACATTTTGCCGGAGGAAGTGGGCTACTGGCAGCAGATTGAGGCGGCAGCCCGACAAATCCTGGGCAATGCGGGCTATCGCGAAATCCGCACGCCGATTTTTGAGCAAACCGAACTATTTGAACGCGGGATTGGCGAAGCCACCGATGTCGTGGGCAAGGAAATGTATACCTTCACCGATCGGGGCGATCGCTCTATTACCCTGCGCCCAGAGATGACGGCGGGCCTGGTGCGATCGCTCATCGAACACAAGCTGTATGCAGCGGGCAACGCCCAGCGGCTTTGGTGCGTCGGCCCCGTGTTTCGCTACGAGCGGCCCCAGGCCGGGCGACAGCGCCAGTTTCACCAACTGGATGTAGAAGTCATGGGCAGCGCCGATCCCCGCGCCGATGCCGAGGTGATTGCCCTGGCGACGGACTTGCTGCAACATCTGGGGCTGAAAACGCTGACGATGGATTTGAACTCGGTGGGCACGCCCGCTGACCGTCAGCAGTATCGCGCCGCCCTAGTGGACTATTTCACGCCGTTCAAAGCCGAGCTAGATCCCGATTCTCAGGATCGGCTGACGCGCAACCCAATGCGAATCTTGGACAGCAAAGATGCCCGCACCAAGGAAATCGTCCAGGACGCACCCAGCATTCTCGACTACCTGAGCGCCGAGTCGCAGCAGCGGTTCGAGGCGGTGCAGCAGCGCCTCACTGACCTGGGCATTGCCTACCAGGTGAATCCCCGTCTGGTGCGCGGGCTAGACTATTACACCCACACCGCGTTTGAGATTCAGTCGGCAGACCTGGGCGCACAGGCGACGGTCTGCGGGGGCGGCCGCTACGACGGGCTGGTGGCAGAACTGGGCGGCCCCGAAACGCCCGCGGTCGGCTGGGGGCTGGGCATGGAGCGGCTGGTGCTGCTGCTGCAAAAACTGCATCCGGCGACCGAAGTCAGCGTCGATTTTTATGTGGTGTCTAAGGGCGATCGCCCCGAAGCCCAGTCGCTCCAGATTGCCCAAACGCTGCGTCGACTGGGCTTTTCGGTCGATCTCGACCTGAGCGGCAGCGCCTTTGGCAAGCAGATGAAGCGGGCCGACCGCAGCGGTGCGGCTGCCTGCCTGATTCTGGGCGACGAAGAGGCAGAAACCGGCATGGTGCAGGTGAAATGGCTGGCATCGGGAGAGCAAGAGGCGATCGCCCAGGCCGACCTTGCTTCCAGGGCTGACCTGCTGCGCCAGCAGCTCGGAAAACGCTAAAACCCAAAAGCCTCGCCCACACACTCGCTATGATGAATCTGCCAACCCTCTACCCCGGTTCTCCCTGACCCCCAACCCCTCCTCTCCTGCCCATGCGTCCGATTCTGCTTTTCCTTTTCATTGCCCTACTCGCCATCGTAGTGCTGCAAAACCTCTCGCCTTCGGTGGCGCTGACGTTTTTGGGGATGCAGACGGTGGCGCTGCCGCTGGCAGTGTGGCTGGTGGGGGCGGTGCTGGCGGGGGCCATCACAACGGTCTTGGTGGCCACGCTGATTCGGTTTTTGGCGAACGGGCGATTCGCGAAGCGATCCTTGCATGAATCGCCCCGTCGCAAGGCCCGCCGCCCCAGCCGCAGACCCTCCAGCACGCAGGGCGAACCCTGGACCCCGCCCCCCTGGACTGGCGGCTGGACAAAGCCGCTTGACCCGGAACCCGTCGATCGAGCAGGCAATGCGCCCCGTCCGCGAGAAGCCGCCTGGGCCGCGGCCGAAGATGACTGGGAAAATCCCCGCCCTAGCAACGAATGGGACGACTGGGAAGACGCACCGCGTGCTTCCACGGCAGGCAGCCGCACGGTGATTCAGGACGTACCCTATCGGGAAATTGCGCCGCCCATCGAGCCAGACCCCGCGTATCGCGATCGCCCCTACGAAGCAGCAGAATCGGCCTATCAATATCGCCCCTACGAGGCAGAAGCAGCGGCAGAGTCGGCCTATCAATATCGCCCCTACGAAGTTGTCGAGGAGCCGCCAGAGGCCGACGACTCCGCTGGCTATCAATATCGTCCCTACCTGGACGAGGAGCCAGAAGAGGAGCGCGAGGTCTGGGACGACTGGGAGGAAGAGCCGCCCGCCCAGCCCGCCTCGTCGCCTTCGCCAGAGGAGCCGCCCGCCGAACCTCGCCGCCCCATTGTGGAGATTAACCGAGAGCCAGAGACCGGCTATCGATCAGGCACGGTCTACTCCTTTAGCTATCGCCGCGCCCAGCCAGACACCCCCACCGACAACATCAAGGCTCCGCCAGACGAGTCGGCCCAGAGTTCTGCCCAGAGTTCTGCCCAGAGTTCCGCCCAAAGTTCCGCCCAGAGTTCCGCTGGAGAGGCTTCATTACAGACTCCTGCGGCAACGTCGGCTGACCCCTCGACCGATCGCCCAGCCGATTCTGCAACCGCCAATCCACCCCATTCACCCAGCGGGGAATCTACAAAGCCCGGTTCGATTTACGAGGCAGACTTTCGGGTCGTTGCGCCTCCCAGCGACCCAAACCAAGAGCCGATCGCCCCGGTCATGGCGGAGGATGACGCAGACTGGGACGACGATGGCGATCGCCCCATTGCCCCCGACGACGACTATGACCGCAGCGATGGCGGCGAAGTGTGGGACGACGAAAGCTGGGACGACGGGGCAGATGAGCCTGGGGCAGGGCAAGGGTCGCTGGATCGAGAAATTTGGGATGATTGGGACGATGACGAGGACGAAGAGAATGACGACGGAGACAATCCTCCTCCTCGCTCTGGGGGATCGGGGCGATCGCCAGAGGGCAACCCACCACTGCGGTTGGGATAAGATTAATGTTTACAGAGTCGCTGCTGGAATTTTTGTGGGTCATCTTCACCGACTTCTCGCCGCCCTTTTCACGCCATGAACGACACGCCGCCCAACGGCAAACCCACCGAATCGGAATCCCTGCTGCTTCACCTGTCCACCGATCACACCGTTCCCGCCGATGCCGAAACGACGGTGCGGCGGCTGCGGCGCACAAACCTCTATCTGGTGGGGATGATGGGCTGTGGCAAAACGACCGTCGGCCGCTTGGTGGCGCAAAAGCTGGGCTACCAGTTTTTTGACACCGACACGCTCATCGAGACTGCGACGCATCAGACCGTAGCGCAGGTGTTTGCCGAGCGCGGCGAAGCAGGATTTCGCGATCTAGAAACGCAAATTTTGGCGGAGCTGTCGTCCTATGCCTACGGCAGTCTGGCGATCGCCACAGGCGGCGGTGCGGTGCTGCGTCCCCAAAACTGGAGCTACCTACACCACGGCATCGTTATCTGGCTGGATGTGCCCGCTGATCAGCTTTATTACCGCCTGCGCCACAGCACCACGCGCCCGCTGCTGCAAGACCCCGACCCGCGCCAGCGCATTCAGGAGTTGCTGGATCAGCGCCGCCCGCTCTACGCCCAGGCAGATGTCCACGTCCAGCTTCGCGGCCGCGAGTCGCCCGAATTCGTGACGGCACGAGTGCTAGAGGCGATCGCCCGGGCCATTCGTCCTGAAGCCGAAGACCCCGAAGCCGAAGCAGAATAGACCCGCCCTGCCCGATCTCCCTCTGAAATATTTTCCCTTACTGAAGCCAGCTTGCCATTGGCTCAGTAGACTTCACGCGATGCATTCCTGCGGCGGCAAAGCGCTCGTAGGCAGCATCGGCCGCGTCGGTAAAGTCCACCACGCCAGGAACGACGACGGGCGAACTGCAATCTTCCAGCAGATAAATTCGGTTCGTTAGCTTGGGGTGAATCGCCTGGATTTCCGTCAGCAGGTCGTCGATCGTCCAGGCAACGCAGTGGCTCTTGGCCTGTCCGGCAATCAGCACTGCGTCGAAGTCCAGCAGCATAGAAATCAGCGGCAAGTTCTTTTGGGCGATTCGCGAAGCGACCCCTGCGGGAATCGCCCGCTGTTGGGCATCCTCGGTCACTTCGGGCTTTAGCACCGAGTAGTTTTCCGTCAGTGGATGATCGCCTTTGAGTTCAAACAAGGTCTGCGCCTGACGGGCGATGCTGTGAAAAAAGCAGGCCTCCTCCACCGCCGACACCAGCGCGTGCCCAATGCCACCCAGCATGGAGTGGTAGGGCCAAATGGTGAGCGGGTATTTGCCATCCTGGCTCAGCTTGCGGACGTAGTAGAGGGCGTAGGCTTGCAGGCTGTCTGCGGTGCCGTAGGCGATATTAGGGGCGATCGCCGGATTCACACGCCACACGCCCGTTTCTACATCCTCCAGCGAAATCATCGTCATCGCAGGCGGATGTTCCCCAGCCTCGTTGATCCAGAACACCGCGTGGAAAATCTGGGTTGCGGTGTGGGTGTCCATCGTGGCGGCGATCGCCGTAATGCTGCCCAGGTTGCGATAGATAAACTCACACAGCCGCACGTTATCGTCCACCGCGCCCCGTCCCGATCGCCCCCCCACAAACAGTTCATAGTCGGGAATGCAGAACGTATTCTGCACGTCGATCGCCAGCAGACACACCCGCTTCTCATCCATCACCGCTGGCGTTAATTCATGCTCCTTTGCCCACAGCGCTGCCTGGGCCGCCCGCGTTTCGTAAGGGACGCGCCAGACCTCGCCCACGCGCTGCGGGTCGAAAAAGGTGGGAACAGGAAGGGGGGAGGGCATAGACAAGGGCGGAGAAAGGGGCGGATCGAAGCGTTGGCACGAGAGCAGATTCACCATAGGCATATTCACAGCAGATTCACCATAAAGTGATCGCCGTATACAGCGATACATAGCGATCCTCTGCCCTCATACCGTCACTTTATCACGCAAATTATCACGCGAAACCCTCACACGCGGGCAAACGACATCCGGCTGAGAAACGCCCGCAGGCGATCGCTCTGGGGCGAATCTAGCACCTGCCGCGCCGGGCCTTCTTCTTCGACCTGGCCCTGGTTGAGAAACAAGACGCGATCGGCCACTTCGCGGGCAAACTGCATCTCGTGGGTCACAATCACCATCGTCATCCCCTCTTCGGCGAGTTGCTGCATGGTAAGCAGCACTTCGCCCACCAGTTCTGGGTCGAGGGCGCTGGTCGGTTCGTCAAATAGCATGATCTTGGGCTTCATACAGAGGGCACGGGCGATCGCCACGCGCTGCTTTTGCCCGCCAGAGAGCATTTCGGGATAGACCTCGGCCTTTTCGCCCAGGCCCACTTTTTCCAGCAAGATCCGCGCCGTCTGCCGCGCCTCTTTATCAGACAGGCCCAGCACCTTGCGCGGAGCCAGCGTCAGGTTATCCAGCACCGTCATGTGGGGAAACAGGTTGAACTGCTGAAACACCATCCCCACCTGGGCATGGAGCAGGCGCAGATCGGCTGCGCTGAGGACACTGCCCGCCGACAGGTCAATTCCGTTCACCACCAGCCGCCCACTGTTGATCGTTTCCAGATGGTTAAAACACCGCAGCAGCGTGCTTTTGCCGCAGCCCGACGAGCCAATCACCGCCACGACTTCGCCGGGGTTGATATGGCCGCTGATGCCGCGCAGCACCTTCAATTGTCCAAAACGTTTTTCCACCTGAGCAAACTCAATCGCAGGCGTGGCGGTGGCGTTGGGCGAAATCAGACGGTCGTTCATGGGCGGTGCAGGCTGGGATAGCAGGAGAAGTAACCAAAAGGGGCAGAAATAGTGCTATAGGCAACGGAATTTCGCCCGCGGTCAGCAGACGATGCAGTTTTAGCACAGGCGATCGCTTCTACGGAGATGCGACGGCTACGGTCGGCTATTTTTAGGTCTGATTTAGGTCTGATTTGGGTCTGATTTGGTTATGTTTCTGGCTAAATCTTTTGAGCAAATTGTTTAACGATCTGTACCATCTTTGCGCGAGAAATGGGCGATCGCCTGTACAATTTCAGTCTCTCAAGGCAAACGACAATCCGCCTATCCCATTGGGATTTTGTAATTTTTGGAATCCTATTTTTGGGAATCCTGTAACGTTTAGTAACTTTAGGCTAGTAACTTTAGGCAAGTTTAGGAGCGTTCGATTTTCATGCTGAGATTTACTCGTATTCGCTGGCGGGCGCTGGTGCTAGGGCTGCTGAGCCTAGTCTGTGTGGTGCTGTTTGCGGCCTGCGGGGGCAGTGCGCCAACCGCCGACAGCGGCTCTCCGTCAACCGCCGACGCGGCTCCGCTGAAGGTGGCGCTCGATCCCACCTTTCCGCCATTCCAATCCCAAACGGGCGCGGGCCAGTTTGAGGGTTTTGACATTGACCTGATGAATGCCGTGGCCGAGGCGGGCGGCTTCACGATGAACATGGAAGGTCTGCCCTTTGACGGCATTATTCCGGCGCTCCAGGCGGGCACGATTGATGCCACCATCAGCACCATGACCATCACCAAAGAGCGGGCCGAAGTGGTGGACTTCTCTCGGCCGTATTTCAAAGCAGGGCTGGCGATCGCCGTTCAGGACGGCAACACCGACATCACGGGCTTTGATTCCTTGAGCGGCAAGAAAATCTCTGCCCAAATTGGCACAACGGGCGAGGCCGAAGCCCGCAAGTCTGGCGCAAGCGAAGTCCGCACCTTCGACAGCACGCCAATTGCCCTGCAAGAACTGTCGAACGGCAACGTCGATGCCACCATTAGCGACGCGCCGGCCATTCTCTACGCCATCAAGAGCGGCGGCGTGCGTGGTGTGAAGGTCGTCGGCGAACTGCTCACCGAAGAGTTCTACGGCATCGCCACGCCCAAGGGGTCGCCCAACCTAGCAAAAATCAACGCGGGATTGCAAACCATCATCGCCAACGGCAAATACAAAGAGATTTACCAAAAATGGTTTGATGGCGAACCGCCGGTGTTGCCCGAAGCCGCACCGATTTAGTCGCTCCAGGTGAATCGTGGGCCGATCGCGTCTGCGATTCACAGTTAGCTTCACAGCTAGATTCACAGCTAGATTCACAATTATCGGTTTACTCGTTTTTAGGAAACACCGTGCAGCGATCGCTCGAAGTCATTCTCAACGCGCTCCCCAGCCTCTACCTCGGAGCTATTACCACCCTCCAACTCACCATCGTCTCGATCTTGCTGGGGCTGGTGCTGGGGTCGGTGCTGGCGATCCTGCGGCTGTCGCCGTCGCGCTTGGTGAGGCTGGGGGCGATCGCCTATATCGACTTTTTCCGGGGCACGCCACTACTGGCGCAGTTGTTCATGATTTATTTCGGGCTGCCCAGCCTGCTGCAAGGCATGGGCATCGGGCTAAAGTTCAACCAGTGGACTGCGGCAATCTTCGCGCTCAGCCTCAACGGAGCCGCCTACATTGCCGAAATCGTGCGAGCGGGCATCCAGTCGATCGAACTGGGGCAGCGAGAAGCCTCGCAATCTTTGGGACTAGGGCCCCTGCAAACCCTGCGCTATGTGGTGTTTCCGCAGGCGTTTCGCCGGATGATTCCGCCCTTGGGCAATGAATTTATCAGCCGCCTCAAGGACACGAGCCTGGTAGCGGTGATTGGCTTTGAGGAACTGCTGCGGCGGGGGCAGTTGGTCGTGGCGCAGACCTATCGGGCGTTTGAAATTTACTTTGCAGTGGCGCTGGTCTATCTGCTGCTGACGCTCCTCTCGTCTCAGTTCTTCAGCTTTTTGGAGCGCTGGATGAACCCGGTGGAAAAGCTGAAGCGACAGGCATTGCGAGTTCACGAACAGGAAAGCTAGAGAAAGCTGAGCCTCGCGGTGTCTTTGGGAAAGTCAGGACTTACGCACTTGCGATCAGCTCTCTGGATTTTGGACAATTTCTCGCGGGCTGCGCCCGCGAGAAATTGTCCGACTGCGTAGATCCCAAAAGTTTCAACATTTTTTGCATGAGCTTAAAAACTTTAGTTTGGACTAACTGGCATCACAATAATGCTCAACAGGATGCCATAAAGAATCTGCTCAACCGTTCATAACAGTTGAACTTAAGGAATTGGATACAATCCTGCTCGCAGTTAAGCTGCTGTTGCAACCGGACTGTTCAGGGATTGTTCGGATGTCTTGCGTTTCGAGGCTCGTTTTTTGACCATCGGATAGCAGGGACGAGGAGTTGGCTTGTGCCCCTTGCCTCGTCCTGGCGATTTACCACGAGGTTTAGGCGCAGGAGCAGGGGTGCCAATCACTGCCAAAATGCCTGCAAACGCTTGTGCGACCCGACCCGGAGTCAACGTTTCTTGCGGTGCCTGCCAGGGCAAGGGGTGGTCAGTACAGTCCTTTCGCGCTAACCACAACTGCCAACTGAGCAACGGCATCAGGCTGCTCCACTGTTCGGTTGCCGATACAGAACTGAACTGGGGATGTGTCCAATATAGCCTCTGCTTGGCAAAGCGATACCAGTGTTCAATGGCAAAGCGACGGAGGTAGTGCAACCACAGGGTTTCTAACGGAGGCATCTGCTCACCCAGCCAAACTAACCACAAAGGAGCCAAGCGTCGCGTGCTGCTCTGTGTCTCCAGCACCTCCACGCGCAACACTTCCATTGCCCGTTTGGGGGATTTGCGGAAATGGTATGCACTCCAACGACTGACCCGCACTCGTCCCCAGTTGGGATCATCGACTTCAACGGTTTCGACCGGGACACTCCAAGTGTCAGGGTCATTGAGTTTCATCTTATGTCCATGCTTGGCAGGTGCGCCTCGCCCTCGATACGCTGGGGGCGCGCCATAGACACATCGATTGGATGTAACCCGCAGCAGCAAGTCTGCCTCAATCCCTGCCGTTTGGTTGACAAAACTGGCATTGCCGTACCCTCGGTCGTAGATCGCCAACGGACGCACCGCTAACTGCCGAGTCACTTGTTTGAGTTGGAATGCCGCTTTACTGGCGGGTGTTTCAAAGCTGGTGATGCGCTCATGCCGCAATGGTAATGCCCAACTGCCCCTGTCTTCAGCAATCCAGGCTAAGGTACTGTAGTTTTGTCCGGCTATCGGGGCATGTCCTGTTCTGCCTGATAAGGTGCGGTCTTTCAAACGCCTGGCAGCAGGACGGTTCCACCGACTCGCATCACCTGCCAACAACGGTTGCTGCTGAGTCGGTATCTGCTGCACCAACAGCTTCAGCACCTTTGATCGGGGTAGGCGGCTATCGCGCAACGCTTCATAGGTGCTCGACCACTGGCGACGAAAGACAGGACTCTGCGATAGCCTCACAAACGACACGATGCACGCACTCACTAACACGGCATCCATCAGATCAAACAGGGCATCTCTGGCGTTTCCCAAGCTGGCATACAACGTTTGGCGAAATTGCTGAAGTTCGTTGAAAATCATGGGGTCAATGTTGGTTGTACTTCATTGACCTTACGGCAGTCGGTGCTTCTCATTGACTGCCTTCCTCTTCACCATTAGTCCAAACTAAAGAGGCTGAGCAACTCTGTTCTATTGGATCAGGAGCCGTAGAATCGGCTGTCAAACAGATTGGGCGACGCCTCCAAATTTCGGGTGCTCGCTGGAATACGGCCTCCGTTAATGCCATGTTGAGTCTGCGCTGTGCCTACCTCAATGGACAGCTCGCCAGTTGACTGTTTCATCGAAAGTGGGATGCCTGACTGCCTGACACATCTCTGGAAACCCCTGATTTCTCGTAGGGGACGCTGGCCCAAAAGCTCCTCTGACCAAGCCCTCCGGCTCCAACTCAGGAGCTATGGACCTGACTGCCTGACACAAGTGGTTGAAAGAGTTGAGACCTCGTCAACAGAGGGAAAAGGTGAGCTGACATGAGACGCTGAAATTTGCGTCATCTCAGGGTCTGTATCATGCCAGCCACCACCTGCCTCTATGATCAAGTGCTGTCGTTATTGCGTCAATCCAGTAATGCCCGCGACCTGCGCCACCTCAAAGCGCTGGCGTGGATGGTGACGGCCCTGGTGTGCAGCGGTCGGTTGAGCCTGCCGCAGTGGGAAGCCTATGTGCCCAGTCGGGCCCGTCAGGCGCAAAGCACTGAACGCCGGTGGCAGCGCTTCCTAGGCAATCGCCGGGTGCGGGTCAAAAGTCTGTACGTGCCGCTGGTGCTAGCCGCCATCCATCGCTGGCAAGGTCGGCGGCTTTACCTGGCGCTCGATACGACGGTGTTGTGGAATCGCTACTGCAGGATTCACCTGACGGTTACCTGTTGCGGACGAGCGGTGCCGCTGCTGTGGCGGGTTTTGGAGCATCCCAGTGCCACCGTCAGCACGAAGCGATACCTCCCCATGCTGCGGTTAGCCCATCGGCTGTTGCAGTCGTACCCCGATGTGATGGTGTTAGCCGACCGCGGGTTTGCTAACCATGACCTGCTGGAGTGGCTAAGCCAAAGTCGCTGGCACTATTGTTTACGCTTGCCCAGTGACGTAGTGGTGCAGGGTCCGCGCCGTCATCCTGTTAAGGTAGGCTATCTGTGGCCTCCCAAAGGTGAAGCTCGACTCTATGAAGGGGTGGGAATCTGGAGCGAGGGGCGCTGGCGCTGCAATTTGGTGCTGGCTCATGTCAAAGGCGTCGAGGAACCCTGGGCGGTCATCACTGATGAGTCTCCCTCCCTCAATACCCTGTGGCAATATGCTCTCCGCTTTCGAGTCGAGGAGCTTTTCCTCGATTCTAAATCTGGTGTCTTTGAGTTAGAAGCTTCCGGCATCCGCTCCGCTCCGGCTCTCGAACGCCTCTATCTGGTCGCGGCGATCGCTATCCTTGATGGCACGACCCAGGGCATGGCGGTGCAACTCGATGGGCTACGCTGCCAGGTTGACCCGCACTGGAGGCGAGGGATTAGCTATCTCAACATAGGTTTGCGCTGGCTCAAGGGTGCCGTCAATAAAGGGCGAACACTGCTTCAGCTGATTGCCCTATTTACCGTTGACCCTGAACCCTGTTTTGCCTCTAAAAAAGCTGAAGCCCACTATTATGACCGCATTTGGTTTTCTAGAATTCAATCCTTGTGCTGCCAGCCGACACCCGGGCAGTCCGCATAAAAAGATGTGTCAGGCAGTCAGGGTTACAGGTGTAATGTTGAACTGTTTCCGAATGTCATCTAAATGATCCTTCCTGAAATAGTAATAAATTTGATTCCCAATAGGAATGGTGTGATCGGGGATTAACTTTCCGGTCTGCACCCAGTTCTTCACCACGTTATCGCCAACGCCTAATTCAGACTCTAGCTCACGAGTTTGATATAGCCCTACGCAGTCACGTTAGGGCATTCTCTAAAAGCAGCATCAACACAATCGCGAAAGTTATCAAACTCATCCCAGCGTTGCCGCATCCAATTCTTCAGCACAAACCACCAATGCTCAATCTCGTTCAAGTCTGGGGAATAAGGGGGTAAATACCAAATCTCACACCCTGCTTGAGCCACGATCTCTTCAATGGTTTGAGAATGATGGAAACTGGCATTGTCAATCACAATCACATCTCCCGCTCGCAGTTGGGGGACTAAGCACTCCTCCAACCCCCTCTCCACTAAATCCCGGTTGCACGAGCCAGCAAAGGTCATTGGCGCAAAGAGGCTGTTCTCTCGTAAGGCCGCAATCCAACTGACTCGTTCGGTGCGTTTTCCTGATTTAAGCCCATAGAAGCGGTCTCCAACCTCGCAGTAGCCGTAGGGATAAACGTCTCGATGATCAATGCCTGCTTCATCGACATAGACAACCTGATGCGGCAGCTTACTCCTCAAGCGCTCTTGAAACTCTTGTCGCTTCAGGTCGTCTCGTTCCCGATAGCCATAGGTCTTTTTTTTCGACTAAACCCAATCTTTCGCAAGGCTCGACTGATGTCCTGCTGTGTCACATTATCCCCCCACAGGGTTGCCAGTCTCGCTTGGGTCTGATCCCCATGCTGCTTGACAAACTCACGAAAGCGCGACCAGTCGGTAATCTTATGCCGATTTCCTCGCTGAAACCCAGTCATCGCTCGGCAATCTCCCGTTTCTTTTTCCCGTTTCAACCACAGGTCTAAGGTATTGCGACTGATGTTGAACATTCGACAGACATCAACTTTGCGGTGACCTTGTTTCACGGCTTCAATCGCTTTGCAACGCAAGTCGTAGCTGTAAGGGGGCGGGCATAGGTGTTCCTAAACTCTCCTGATGGCTCTATGATAACGTCCTAACCCAAATACGTAGTGCTATAAAATCCAAAATCTAAAATCGATACCAAAGGCACTCAGAAAGTCAATCAGCAATGGCACTCCAGGTCTACGGAATTCCTAACTGCGGAACTTGCAAAAAGGCGATCGCCTGGCTCGATCGCAACGCAGTCGAGTACGAGTTCATCAACACCAAAGAAACCCCACCCACCCAAGCGCAAATTGAGGACTGGATCGCGACATTGGGGTCAAAGCCGATGCGAAACACTTCAGGGCAGTCCTACCGGGCGCTGGGCGAGAAAAAAGACACCTGGGACGACGCAGACTGGGCCAAAGCCTTTGCCGCAGATGCCATGCTGCTAAAGCGACCGCTGTTTGTGAAAGACGGCAAGGCCGTGATGGTGGGATTCAAGGCGGCGGAGGCCGTGGTGAAGGAGACGCTGGGCGTGTAGGAGCGTGATGGAAGAACGTTACGAGACGCGATGTGCAACTTTCAATCTGCCCTCATCCCCTGCCCCCTTCTCCCGACTTGGGAGAAGGAGAGCAAGAGAGGGTTGAAGTCCCTCTCCCGCTCTGTGCTTCTTCATCTCCACACCCCGTTACCCCTCTTTTCCCATCGCTTTGATATCCACGCTGCGCCACAGATACCAAGCGGCGATCGTGCGGTAGGGTCGCCACGGTTCGGCGATTTGCAGCATGGTGTTCTTGTTGGGCAGGTCGGGCAGGCTGTAGAGCAAGCGCATTCCGTTGCGAATGCCCAAGTCGTCTACAGGCAGCACGTCCCAGCGGTGCAGCCGAAAGATCAACAGCATTTCCGCAGTCCATTTGCCAATGCCCTTGACTTGGGTCAGCGTGCGGATAATTGCATCAGCCTCCAGTTGCTCCAGATCCTCTAGGCTGGGCAGCCCGTCCAGCACTTTTTGCGCCAGGTCTTTGACGTACAGCGTCTTGGCGCGAGATAGCCCCGCACCCCGCAACACCTCGTCCGGCGTAGCCAGAATTTCGGCAGCCGTGGGGTGCGGCGTGTGGGGATAGAGTGCCAAAAAGCGGCGGTGAATGGTGCCTGCGGCTTTGCCGGAAAGCTGCTGGTAAATGATGGATTCCGCTAGAGATTCCAGCAAATCGCCTGTCTGCCGATCGTGCCAGAGGGTGCAGGGGCCGCTGCGCTCGATTGTCGCTGCCAGGATGGGATCAGCCGCTTGCAAATGGGCGATCGCCCTTGAATAGTCCATCTATATTCCTCTTTGGATTATCCCTCCTCGAATTCTCAATAAGGAAAGGGCACCTCGAAAAATTCAGATCCTCTTGAGAATAGCTACGAAAAAACAAGGTTTCCAGGCTCCTAAAATTCTCAATCAGGCAATTAATCGAGGTGCCCGGAAATTAATTGAGGTGCCCTACAGCTAATTCGTACTGGATTTCTTCGCTACGTAACGATACTGCAAATCAACCCAGTTTCTTTCTGGCCATGTGATTAAAACTTGACCGCCTTCAATAGGTATCTTTACTCTCATATCTCTACTCTTGTCATAAAGAG
Source organism: Thermoleptolyngbya sichuanensis A183 (assembly GCF_013177315.1). Classification (NCBI taxonomy): domain Bacteria; kingdom Bacillati; phylum Cyanobacteriota; class Cyanophyceae; order Oculatellales; family Oculatellaceae; genus Thermoleptolyngbya; species Thermoleptolyngbya sichuanensis. The sequence goes on from NZ_CP053661.1 coordinate 2,280,080, forward strand.
TAATGAAATCTGAGTCTCGCGCAATCTCTTTGAAGGTATTAATCTCTTTACCAAACTCATTTTCTTCTTTCCAGACCACATCAGAAACACGAAAGAATGCCCTTGTTTTGCCATCTTCCTCATACTCGTACCTCTCTGAAGGGAATGGCGTTTTGGATACATTTTCTTTATTCTGTGGCTGATTCAGTTGTGGATTCGGAGATGACAAGCTCAAAGAGCTTTTTGTTTCGGGCACTGCTTCAAAAGGCAGTTTCTCCCAGATAGTGCTGCTGTCTTTAACGATAGTCGCTAAAGATGTGGTTACAACAGCTAAGGCTCCTAACAATCCGCCTACTTTAATTAAGACATTTGATTTCTGAACCAACTCTTTATCTGACATAGGTTGCACTCCTGGAAAGTAAGGGTTGGGCTAATAGCTTCTGAGAAAGCTACAAACACAAGGCTTTTGATTTCGGACAGATAATGTGCTAGCTTCCTGACACCTGACTGCCTGACAAATCGCGGGAAACCCTTAATTTCTCGTGGCAAGTATCAGTCTGAAGACCCCTTCAGCCAAGCCTTCCATCTCTAGCTCAAGGAGATTAGTTTCGGTTCTAAATCTCTAAATCAATGTATTTTCTGGGCTTTCGAGACTTATGTCAGGCAACCAGCTTATACACTTGCGATAAGTTCTTTGGGTTTTGGACGAGGGTGTATCCCACTTTTGTAACCCTCACCCTAAATTCCTCTCCCAAAGCGGGAGAAGGACTTCCAATCCGGCTCCCCTTCTCCTAAAAAGGGAGAAGGGGCTGGGGGATGAGGGCAAACTTGCACAACCCAGCTATATCAGGAAGAATCTATGATTCCCAATCAGAAGAAACTACGATTCCACAGGGTGCATCCCAGTTATGCAATGAGTAGAAGTGCTTAGTGCAGATTAAGGGCAGACGCCGTAGGCTCAGAGCAGTTGCTCTAAGGATAGTTGAAGCGATGGATGCCACCAAGGAAGCCCAAATCAAAGCCCATGCACTGGCGTTAGCGGAGTTGCTTTACGACGAGACAGACCCTGAACAAGTCAAAACATTGGCCGGGATCGAAGTCGCCGTTCGTGACCACCCACTGGAGTATGTGGGGCCTGAGATCGGAAATTTTTTATCTGCACAAGCAGCGGCACAAGCTCTGGGCGAAAGCGGCACATCCAGAGTATCGTCGGACGCTTAAGTCTGAGTCAGCGCCAGAGCCAGCGGCTTAAGGTCAAGGCCCGCACCCAGTGGAGTCCTCAGGTTGAGACGTGCTGCTTGCTGCTGAGTGCCAACGAAGCCTATGCGCGAGCTGCCGACGATATCGCTGTGCTCACCGGGGTGTGCGTGTCAGGGAGTACCCAGCAACGGCTGGTGCATCGTCAAGACCTAGAGCCACCAGCGGTGGACAGCGGGGTTAAGGAAATGAGCTTAGACGGGGGCAAAGTCCGTCTGCGGACTCCTCAGGGGCAGCCCTGCCAGTGGCGCGATTACAAGGGGGTAAACCTGCATCAGTGCAGCATTAGCGCCTTCTACAAAGACAACGACAGCTTGGTCAACTGGCTCAACCAGCAGCCCTTAGCGCATCCCCTCGTTTGTCTTGGGGATGGTCACGACGGCATCTGGAACCTGTTTTCACAGATCGGGCATCGCAGCGAGCGCCTTGAGATCTTGGACTGGTACCACCTGATGGAGAATTTGGGTAACGTGGGTGGGTCTCAACAGCGTCTTGATGCCGTCGAAGCCTGCTTGTGGCAAGGGGATGTGGATGGGGCGGTTAGGCTATTCGACGACTGGTCCCATGAGCGGGTAGACCAGTTTATCGGCTATCTGGCTAAGCATCGGCTCCGTATCGTTAACTACAGCTACTACCAAGCTGAGGGGATTTCAATTGGCTCGGGTGCCGTGGAGTCGACTATCAAGCAAATTGGTAGGCGGGTGAAAATTTCAGGCGCTCAGTGGAAGGAAGACAACGTTCCACAAGTCCTTCGCCATCGCTGCGCTTATCTCAATGGTCAATTCTCATCCTGAGTCTTGTAAGACTGGGATGCACCCATTCCACAGCTTCTCGTCGCAGTGGCTCCGATATCTGTTGGCACTTTTGTGAAAGACTGACACTTGGTGAAGTTACTCCGTAAATCATTCCCTGCATCACCATGAACCTCCCCACCTGGATCACCGTTTCTCGGCTGCTGGGCGTGCCGCTGCTGCTGGTGCTGCTGCAAAATCCCACCGGGCGATCGCGCTGGATTGCCCTGGCGATTTTTCTGGTTGCGGCGGGAACCGACTGGCTAGACGGCTATCTGGCCCGCAAGCTGAACCAGGTAACGGATTTGGGCAAATTTCTCGATCCGCTGGTAGACAAGCTGCTGGTGCTGGCTCCGCTGCTGATGCTAATCCAGCTTGGGCAGGTTCCTGCCTGGGCGGTGTTTCTGATTTTGGCGCGAGAACTGGCGATCGCCGGATGGCGCGTCAGCCAAACCACCATCTCTGGCGCAAATGTCTGGGGCAAGCTAAAAACCGTCAGCCAGATTGCGGCGATCGCCCTCCTAATCTGTCCGCCGACGATGGATACCCCCGCAGCGGCGATCGCCTTTTGGCTGTCCGTCGGGCTGACGCTGGTGTCTGGCGCAATTTATGTGCGGTGAGGGCTTGAGAGAGCGGATGAGCCTTAATCCCGAACTTGTCTCTGCCGAACTGAAACTCGGTAGGGCGATCGCCTAAACTATGCCTTAAAGTTTATTAAGCTTCCCCCATCCTCTCGCCCCGCCCATGACCTCGCGCTCTGCCGATGTGTTTTTCACCCGCCCGCTCCAGCTTGCGTTGATTAGCGACGATGCGGTGTTTCGCGGTGGGTTGCGGCTGTGGTTGGAGCAGTTTCCTGAGTTTCGCGTGGGGATTGAGTCTGGCAGTGGAGAAGACGCGCCGTTGCTGATTCGCACGCGCTTGGACACGGGCACAAGCCAGGGCGAAACGGTGGATCTGGTGCTGCTGGACTTGGAACTGGGGCGCACGAATCCAGCGCGAGTGCAGGGATTGGCGCTGTGTCAGCAGTTGCGGGCGATGTTTCCGCAAATCCCGGTGCTGGTGCTGGGTTCCACAGCGGAGCCGATTTTGGTGGATGCGGTGCGGCGGGCGGGGGCGCAGGGCTTTTGCCTGAAGGGGGCGGAACCCGGGGCGATCGCCAAATGCCTGCGGCAAGTGGCCGCGGGGGAACCCTACTGGATGGCCTCCTCTGGGCTGGCGGGTGGTGGCGCAACGGCGGCTCGCGGGCCGGTGCTGTCGCGTCGCGTGTCCCAAGCCAGCTATCTAAAGCGGACGCTGCGCCAGTCGGGGCTAGAGCAGATCGATCAGGCGATCGCCCTGATCACTGCCCAACTCCGCAGTCGTCGCCTGTCCTTTTTGCAGCGACAGGTATTGTTGGGGCGCAGGCGAGAGCTACGGGCGGCTCGGTGGATTGTGCTGCGGATGCTGGCCACGCCGGAACTGCTGGAAACCGTCTCGGAGCCTTCGCTGCCCACGGTTCCTACCCCCCTGGATGCTGTGTCTCCAGACCCCGTGCCCAGCCTCAGCGTCCCTGCCACACCAGCGGCGATTCGCGAAGCGACCCCTACGGGAATCGCCCGTCCAGCATCTTCGTCGCGCCCTGGCCGCCCCCAGCCTGTATCTGGTGCGTCTGTGGGTCAATCGGTTCCTGAGGGAAATCGCCCCACGGCTTTGGCAGCCACACCCCAGCCCGCGCTGACTACGGCCACGGCCCAAGCCTCTCGTGAAATGCGGGCAGTTCTATTTAACCGGGTGCTGGCAACGCTGGAAGGCAATCTGGACAACCTCACCGATTTGCCCCTGGAAACAGACATTTTGCGGAGCGATCGCAAGCGCGAGTTGTTTGGACTGGTGCTACGCAAGCTAGACGACCTGCTGGATGACCTGCGGGTGGCAGAAGTACCAGAGCAGCGATTGTCAGACATGCAGCCCCAACTGCTGGCGGATTTGTGGCAGGCGACGACGGTGGAGTTTTTTGGCCGCTATCGCACGCTGGCGCTGTCGGGTCAGGAGGTGGAAATTGCGCCCTACCTGCTAGCCGACCAGGCAATTGTGCAGGCGGATATTCTCAGCAAGATTCCGCTATTCAGCGACCTGTTGGCGCACTTGCTGGTGCAGGCTCCGCTGGTGATCGACGGTGTGCCCTACGCAGCCGGAAATCCCGAAGCGGTGCGGCGGGCTGGGCTGCTGCTCAGCCACACGATGATTCAGATTGCCAACGCTGTCGTGCAGCCGTTGCTCAATCGCTTTGCCGATGTAGAAGACATCAAGCAGTCGTTTTATGACCGTCGGCTGCTGTCGAGTCGGGGCATTGAGCGGTTTCGCAATGACCTGTCTTGGCGCTATCGGATGCAGCGCTATTTTGCAGAACCGAAGGATATTTTTGAAAGTCAATACCGTCTGTTTGTGCTGCGGCTGCGGGGCATTGAGCAGGAATCAATCTACGCGCCCCGCCGCGACGAGCTAGAACAACTGTCGGGCCTGCCCTATGCGGTCACGCTGGCTCTGGAAACGCGGGATGCGATCGCCCCTCGGCTGCGTTCGGTTATCTCTGTGCTGGGCAGCGGCGTGATTTACGTGCTGACGGAGGTGATCGGGCGCGGCATCGGGCTGATCGGGCGCGGCATCATCAAAGGCGTGAACAACGTTGTGCAGGATGGGCGCTATGATCGCCAAGAGCGACGGTATGGACGGAGCCGGGGACGCTAGCTTGGCGAGTTTAAGCGAGATGAGGACATAACGCATTTGAAAGATATTCCAAGATGGGTAAAAGGAAGCGTGCCGCTGGCGTTGCTGGGCGGGCTGGCGATCGCCGCAACCCTGGTTCCTGCGCCCACCCCTTCAGAACAAGAGCCGCAGCCAGAGGAAATCGTGCTGACGCTGCCGCCGCCCCCAGCGAATTTACCGTTGCCGACCCAGGCTCGGCTGATTTCCGAGGACGGGCAGATTGCGATAACGCTACCGTCGGGTTGGGTCAAAGACGACGAACTGAACGATCGCGCCCAGTTGGAAGCGTCGAACCGGGCAGAGCAGATGTATCTGATCGTGCTGACTCAGCCCAAGGCAGAGTTTCGCGGAATGCAGCGCGAGACCTATGCAGAAATCACGCGCGGCTACCTGACGCGGCGACTGGAAAAATCCGAAGTCAGTGGCCCCACGCCCGTTTCCCAGGTGGGCGGCAACCCGGCCGTGCAGTATCAGGTGCGCGGCTCGCTCAACAACATTGACGTGCTGTATCTGCATACGGTGGTGGAAACGCCGACCCGCTTTGCCCAGATCCTCGCCTGGACACCGCCTGCTGATTTCGAGAAAAATCAGCCGACGCTGCAACAGGTAATCCAGAGCTTTCAAGAACAGCAGTCCGGTGGGTAAGCATGGCGATCGCGCTCCAAATGCATCACCCCGGACACGCCACGCCCCCGCCGCAGCGTCACGGAACGTCACTCGATGTCACAATAGGACAGGATATTTCGGGACGTTAAAAGACGTTAAACGTGCGATGGGTTTTAGAAGCGGTTTGAAAAACATAATGATGCATCCGGCGATCGCTCAACTTCGGAAGCTTGTGTGGGCAAAGCGATCGCTCTTGCTCGTTCTGGTGTTGGCTAGTATGCTGCTGGGCGGCAATCCGGCGATCGCCAGCCTCACAGATGATCACTACGACGGCAACATCTTTCCGCTCTACGCAGGCAACGGCTCCCTAGTGCCGCCCAGCCTCAAGCTGTCTGACTCGCTCCGCACCCATACGCCCGCTATCCTGGTGCTATACGTAGACGACAGCGCCGACTGCAAGCAGTTTGCCCCCGTCATTTCCCAACTCGATGCCTTCTACGGGCGCGCCGCCGACATCCTGCCCATCAGCATCGACTCCATTCCTGTCAAAGACCAATATGACCCCAGCGAACCTGGCTATTACCTAACGGGCTATGCGCCCCAAACAGTCGTGTTCGACAAGGCAGGCAAGGTCGTGCTGAATGAATCGGGAGTCATTCCCTACGAGCGCATTGACGACGTGCTGCGGGAAGTCTTCGACCTGCTGCCGCGCTCAGAATCCGTCGAGCTAAAGCGCCGAATCGTCAACGAAATCAACACTGAGCTGGTTCCTCAGTAGCTAAGACGGGCACAGAAGGCGAATAGCAGCCTGCCGTCGCTGCCCTGACGAGAAGCACGATTGGCTCCCGAACCTCCTGATCAAATTGCTGAAAGCGCTACAGCGGCTCGGATTGACAAACCAAAATCGCCAATCCAAAATCGCCAAACCAAAATCGCCAATCCAACATCCAAAATCAGCAGGACTTACGCACTTGCAATAAGCTTTCTGAATTTTGGACAATTTCTGGTGGGCGCAGCCTGCGAGAAATTGTTCAACTGCATAAGTCCTAATCAGATCGGAAAGTCCTAAGAAATGTAAAATTTAGGGGTAACATTTACCCACGCTGCCGTGACCGCGCAACCTTCGCTGGAATTTGGGCAAATTCGCAAAACGTCTCTTATCAGTAACATCCTGCAAGATGCACTGACCGTCTTTTGGGGCGATTGGCTTGACTTGCGAGTCCGAATCGCCCAGGTCGCCGCATCGGGCTTGGTTTCGCCGCTGATCTACATTCTCGCCTTTGGGCTGGGGCTGGGCAGCGCCCTCGACTCGGCGATGAAGCCTCCCGTCGGCAATACCTACCTAGACTTCATCCTGCCGGGAATGGTCGCCCTGTCCTCCATGACCATCAGCTTCGGCGGCACGACATTTTCCATCTGCGGCGAGCGGCTCTATAGCAAAACCTTTGAAGAAATCCTGCTGCTGCCTGTGCATCCCCTGGCGCTGTTCCTGGGCAAGATGATGGCGGGCGTGCTGCGGGGGCTGATGACCTCGGCTTCAGTGATTCTGATTGCGCTGCTGTTTACCCGCAACCTGGGCTTCATCAGTCCGCTGTTTTTGCTGGTGCTGGTGCTGAACTGCGCCGTGTTTTCTGGGCTGGGCGTGATTGTGGGGCTGAATGTGAAGTCGCTGGAGGGTGTGGGGCTGTTGAATAATTTTCTGATTGTGCCCATGTCGTTTCTGGGCGCGACTTTTTTTGACCCGCAAACCCTGCCTGCAATCCTCAAATTTATCGTTTACCTGCTGCCGCTGACCTACACAAGCACTGGACTCCGCGCTGCCGCCTATCTGCCGCTGAGCCAGTTTCCCTGGTACAGTATTCCAGTGCTGCTGACGGTGGCGATCGCCCTCTCTGCCGTCGGCGCATACCAGTTCTCCCACCAGCGAGACTAGCGCCCAGAAGCCCCAGGCTGGACACTGAGTCCCCTTTAACCCGATACATCTCTAAACTTCTAATCTAATCTTCTGAATCTAATGTCGTCCGACGATCTCCGCGCTGCCCGCCTCGAAAAAGCCACCCAACTCCGCGAACTAGGCTTCAATCCCTATGGCTATCGCTGGGATGTCACGCACCACGCTGCGGAGTTGCAGGAGAAATATGCGGATCTGGCGGCAGGGGAAGAGGTAGAGGTCGTCGTGTCGGTGGCGGGGCGCGTGATGAATCGTCGCGTCTTTGGCAAACTGGCTTTTTTCACGCTGCAAGACGAAACGGGCACCATTCAGCTTTATCTCGACAAAAAGACCATCGAAGCGGGCATGGCAGACCTCGACCCGCAGGCGTTTGACCATCTGAAAACGTTGACCGATGCGGGGGATATCCTGGGCGCAACGGGCACCATCAAACGCACCGAGAAGGGCGAGTTGTCGATTAACGTGCAGCGCTATTCCATCCTCACCAAGTCGCTGCAACCCCTGCCCGACAAGTGGCACGGGCTGACGGATGTGGAAAAGCGCTACCGTCAGCGCTATGTGGATTTGATCGTAAATCCAGAGGTGCGGGAGACATTTCGACGGCGATCGCTCATCACCACTGCCATCCGTCGCTTTCTCACCGACCGGGGCTTTATCGAAATTGAAACACCCGTGCTGCAATCGGAGGCGGGGGGAGCCGAAGCGCGGCCGTTCATTACCTACCACAACACGCTGGAGATGGATTTGTATCTCCGCATTGCCACCGAGTTGCATCTGAAGCGGCTGGTGGTGGGCGGCTTTGAGAAGGTGTTTGAAATCGGGCGCATCTTCCGCAACGAAGGCGTTTCGACCCGGCACAACCCGGAATTCACCTCCATCGAGGTATACCAGGCCTACGGCGATTACGAGCAGATGATGACGCTGACGGAGGAGATGATCGTCGCCGCTGCCAAGTCAGTTCTCGATGATTTGAAAATCACCTACCAGGGACAAGCCATTGACCTGACCCCGCCCTGGCGCAGAGTCACGATGCACGAGCTAGTGCAGGAACACACGGGGCTGGATTTTACCCAGTTCACGACGCTGGAGGAGGCAAAAGAAGGGGCGATCGCCGCTGGTCTCAAAGATTTAGACAAGTGCGACTCGATCGGTCGCCTGCTGATAGAAGCCTTTGAGCAAAAGGTCGAGGCGACACTGATTCAGCCCACCTTTGTTACAGATTACCCAGTCGAGAACTCACCCCTGGCTAAGGCGCACCGCAGCAAACCCGGTCTGGTGGAGCGATTCGAGCTATTCATCGTAGGGCGCGAAACGGCAAATGGCTACTCTGAGCTAACCGATCCGGTGGATCAGCGTCAGCGCCTCGAAGCCCAGGCGGCTCGCAAGGCCGCAGGCGACCTGGAAGCCCACGGTGTAGACGAAGACTTTCTGATGGCGCTGGAGTATGGGCTGCCACCCACGATGGGCATGGGCACAGGCATCGACCGCCTTGTCATGCTGCTGACTGATTCTGCCAGTATCCGCGACGTGATTGCCTTCCCCCTGCTAAAGCCGGAGGCAAGAGAGGAGTAATGGAGGAGTAATGGGCAAGTTAAGACTCATCCGAACAGTTGCTCACTTTGCCCGTTTCGCCGTTTTCTTGGCTTTCGGTTCTGCGACTTCGGACACAGCGGCGGCCACCCCTTCCTCCACCGAAGTTTGTAGGTGCGCTTCTAGGAACCAAAGGCGCTTGTCGATATCCCGCGAGATCTCGGTGTATAGGTCAGCCGTATCGGCATCACCCAGGTCATCGGTCGCGTCGATGGACTCGCGCACCAGCTTTCCATAGGCAGCATAGCGCTCTGCCAAAGCGATGACGTGATCTTTGCCGTCCAAAATGTCGAAGGGATACTCTGGCAGAATAGACTGAGATGCCGCAGTGCGAGCAGTCCCAACGGCTAGCCCGCCCAGCGCCGTGACGCGCTCTGCCACCATGTCCACATACTCTTCTAGCTCCGAAGCCATCTCGTCGAATAGCTGGTGCAGTTGGTAGAACTGTAATCCCTTGACGTTCCAGTGAGCCTGCTTGACCTGGGTTTTCAAATCCAGCGTCGAGGCAAGGGAGTGGTTCAAAATAGCAATGACTTTTGTGCGAAGTTCGGAGGAAAGGTCAATCCGGGTTGCGTAAAGCGGTTGGCTTTTGCCATTTGTGCTGCGACCGTTGCTGCCCATGAGCCTGCATCCTGGCTAGAGGTTCAAGCACTCAGCATAGCGTATTCCCTCTGGTTACAAACAGAATGTTGTTACAAACAGGATGTTGTTACAAACAGGGGTTACGAACAGAGCTTGTAAACAGCCTGTAAAACAAAATGCTTCTGCACAACAGAATGATTATTACGTAAAGCACAGGGTCGATAAACGACGCACCTCTGGGCGCTAGGCAAGCTGATCCCACGCCTGCGAGACGATATCGCTGAGCCAACGCCGCAAATCGGCATCCAGCAGGCGATCGTCCGCCATAACCTCGGCGGTGAGATCTTGCAGCGTTTGTCCCTGCGATCGCGCGACGTAGATGACTCCGGCGATCGCCGCGGCAATCAGCTCATCGTCTACGGGCTGCTGGCGGAGGGCAACGACTTCTTGAGAACTACTCGGAATGGGATAATTCATAGTCAGGCAGAAATGCCCCAGGTAATCACAAGACACGCTCTCAGGCTTGAAGTTCTCAGGCTTGAGGTTCTCAGACTTGAGGTTCTCAGAGCTTACAAGCTGGATGACGTGAAGCCTTAAATGGCCGGCAGGTCAAAAGGTAAAATGAGAAGTCTTAAACTTTCTTCAAGCGTTCTGATTGTATTGGTGAAGTGTAGCGCAATTTTCAATTCTGTCAACTCTGCCTCCTTAATGAACTTGCCCAGTGAATTCGCCCAATGAACTTGCCCAGTGAATTCGCCCAGTGAGCTTGTCCAGTGAGCTTGCCCAGTGAATTCGCCAGCCGTTATCAACGTCATCGGATGAAAGATTCTTTAACAGAGCTACTTTACTTAGAGGTGCCTACGCCTGACCTGGATGCCGTGCGTCGCTGGCTTCAGCACCAGTTTCAGCCCGCCGTCGGCAATACCTCTGCTACCCCCGATGGTTTCCTGATCACGGCGGAAACTGTCGCCAGAAGCGGTTCCAGCGGCAACTTGGGAGATGACTTCCTCGACGCGCCAGTGCTGTCTGGGTTTGTCTGGTCGGTGCAGCGCACAACGTATCTCAAGGTGTTTCGCTGGGGCGATCGCCCCTTTCCTGACGAGAGCACCGTTTTGCAGCAGTTGACCCAGGCGCTCCGGGCCCAGTTTCCCCGGCGCTACCCCGCGCCGCCGCAGGTTGACCTGTCTCATCAATCTATCTTTGAGGCCCTAGCGCCCTACTATCCCCAGACGGTGAAATACTTTCAGCGCATTCCGAACGGGGAGTACGACTTGAACCGGGTCTACTGGTGGGAACAGCGCTGGCGCGAGAGCGTGCGAAATCCCCAGCAGCCCAAGCAGGTTGTGTTTGCGGTGGAAGCAGTCGAAGCGGTCGAAGCGGTCGCAGATACAGGGACGCAACCTGCCTACGACCTGATTTACATCGGCGGAGCGCTGGGCATTATTCATGCGGCGGTGATGGCGCGACGCGGCTATCGGGTGCTGCTGGTCGAGCGGCTGCCCTTTGGCCGGATGAACCGCGAGTGGAATATTTCGCGGGCCGAGTTTCAAAGCCTGATTGACCTGGAACTGTTCACACCTGCGGAGTTTGAGAGCGTAATTGCGCGGGAGTATATAGACGGCTTCAGCAAGTTCTTTGATGCCAACAATCCGCCCCAGGCAAAAGCGCCCGTGCTGCATACGCCAACGGTTTTGAATGTGGGTATTGATGCAGAAAAGCTGCTAAAGATCTGTGGCGACAAGCTGCGGACGGCGGGCGGCGAGATCTGGGATGAAACCGAGTTTGAGCGCGTGGACGTTGCGCTTGGTGGCGTGACGGTTTATGTAAAGCAGTTGCCAACGGGCACATCCCGCACGGCGACTGGGCGGCTGCTGGTGGACGCAATGGGCACGGCTTCCCCCATTGCGTGGCAACTGAATGGCGATCGCACGTTTGACAGCGTATGTCCCACGGTGGGCGCGGTGGTCGAGCGCGGCTTTGAACCAGGCGTATGGGATGCCCGCTATGGCGATGTGCTGTTTAGCCACGGCGACATTTCCCGCGGGCGACAGTTGATTTGGGAACTGTTTCCGGGGCGCGGGGAAGAACTGACTTTCTATCTGTTCCACTACCACCAGGTGCATCCCGACAACCCCGGCTCTCTGCTGGAAATGTATGAGGATTTCTTCGCCATCCTGCCAGAGTATCGCCGCTGTGATCTGGATAAGCTGACCTGGCGTAAGGCTACGTTTGGCTACATTCCAGGACATTTCAGCGGGATCAAGAGCGATCGCCGCGTGGCCTTCGACCGCCTGATTGCCATTGGCGATGCGGCATCGCTCCAGTCGCCGCTGGTGTTCACGGGCTTTGGATCGCTCGTGCGAAACTTGCCCCGGCTCACGGACTTGCTCGACACTGCCCTGCGCCATGATCTGCTGCAAGCCCGCCATTTAGAGCAAATTCGCGCCTTCCAGAGCAACATCGCCGTCACCTGGCTATTTTCCAAAGGCATGATGGTGCCGACCGGGAAATGGGTCGCGCCGCAACGGGTCAACGCCATGCTCAACACGTTCTTTGGCATCCTGGCAGACGAAGATCCCCAAGTGAGCGATCGCTTTATCAAAGACCGTGCGGGTTGGGTGCCATTTAACCGCATGGCGCTTAAAGCAGCTCGCACTAATCCCGCACTGCTGCTGTGGATTTGGGAATTAGCAGGCCCGGCAGACCTGCTGCGCTGGGTCGGCAGCTATCTCAGCTTTACGCTAGCTGCACTCCTGAGCTGGCTGTTTCAATGGCTACCAGGGTTTGCCCGCCAGATCCAGCCCTGGCTTGAGCCACGCTATCCGTCGCTGTGGCTATGGCTCCTTGCCCGGAGCTACGCACTCACCTATGGGATGGGGCAACCCCCGCCGCCTTCTAGCACTGCTGCGTCCGCATCCAGTGCCCTCCCGCTTTCTCTCAAAACGCCAGTGGAGCCGAGATCCTAGATACTGTTTCGGTAGTCAAGGGCATGTTTTGAAGCCCTTTGATCCCCCCTTAACCCCCCTTAAAAAAGGGGAGGAACCGAGCCGAACCGCTCCAGAAGTCTCCCTTATTAAAGGGGATTTAAGAGCTAATTTGTAAAGGAGCCTGAAAGCCTTGTTAATCAAGGATTTCCGAGAAACCGCTTTTCCTGGGCAAACATGACCTCAAAGCCACACATGCCAAGAGTTTCAGGCTTCTTAAGATTTGCTTCATAAATTAGCCTGACTGCCTGACACATCTCTGGAAACCCCTGATTTCTCGTAGGGGACGCTGGCCCAAAAGCTCCTCTGACCAAGCCCTCCGGCTCCAACTCAGGAGCTATGGGCTTCGATCCCAAGACAACGAATTTTCTGGGCTTTCGGGACTTGTGTCAGGCAACCAGTAAATTAGCTCTAAGGGGATCGACTCAAGGCAATCAACGACCTAGAAAGTTTTAAGACACTGCCTAGCAAGCTGAGCGGCTCTCAAATTTCCCTTCCCAGACTGATCGTTTTTTACCCTTAGGAGGGTACTCTTTTGCTTGCTAAGCTAGCTCAAATGCAGTCCCAAACCTCTTGCGAAAGGGAAATTGCGCGACCTGCATTTGGTATCTTGGCATTTTCAAAAGAAGTTTGAAACAAGTTCTGCTTCTGTTCCCTAAAGCCCACTAAACAAGCCTTACTTGCAAGCTCTACTCGTGCAGTTTCGCTTTGCAATTGGCTTGTGCAATCAGTGCAATTGACTTGTGCAAGCTGCCCAGACAAGTTTGGAGGTTTCTGCGGCCACATTCCTTAACACTGTTGATTTGATATATTAAACTCTGATATCACTGATGCCTGGTGTTATTCATAACTGGCTTTAGAGATCTGTACTGATGGTCATTCGTGCCTGCATTGGCAAATTTTCGTGTTTTCCCTGTTGATTTTGCGCGGTTCAATTGTTAACACTGTGGTTTCTTGAGTTGTTTTCTAAGCTACCGCTTTGGGCTTGGGGTGTGGTCAGGGGCGATCGCCCATTCAGCTTTTCCCAGCATCCAGCGTGTCCCCAGAGTCAGCGTCAGCGCTTCCTAGAGAGCGTGTCTCCCCCAGAGTGTTTCCCTGAATTGCTTCCCTCATCCGATTTCTCCACGGCAGCGTCTCTGTTCCTGTCGTCCTCGGCTTTAGGCGCAGTCAATCTCGTTTCGTAAATCCCAACGTTTATCTACCAACCCGTCCCACAAGGAAGGTAAGAGGAAGGCAGCTATGTCAACCCGCAAGTTCACCAGGGCCATCCACAGCGGCTTGAATCAGGTTCATCGTGCCGTCACCCAGCGCATCCAGCGAGGCATCCGGCGCAGTGTCCTCTGGCTATTTCACAACTGGCTCAGCTTAAATCGCGCTTCAGCCAAGGCTGGCTTTGTGTTGCCAACCACTATTCTGCTGCTGCTGGTGGTGCTGTTGACGGTTGGCTCGATTGGCTACCGCACCTACACGCGCACGGTGCAAACAATTGGAGAACGGCAGCAGCGCGTCGTTTATAACACCGCCACACCCACGATTGACCGTGCCAAGGCAAAGCTAGAGTATTTGTTTGACCCCCGCCGCGACCCCCGCTTCCCCAGTGGTATTCCATCGGAAACTTGGCTGCTGGGGATGATGCTAAACACAGGTACAGCCGTTCCTGGAACAACTGTCACCGTTCCTCGCCATCCTTCCAGTTTGGCGAATCCTACCTTTGACCCCTACACACTGCCGGGTGAAACGCGCATTGACCTGGACGGAGACGGCCTTGTGGACAATGCGTGGCGCTATCCAACCGACACCGATGGCGACGGCACGAATGACGCAACGGTTGCCTACTCAATTCTCTACAAAACCGACCTGAACAATATTCAAGACACCAGTGACACTGCGATTCGCGGCAGTGGCACAAACCCAGGGCGGGCACGTCGCCAAGAGGTTCGCAACGGCCCCCTGAGCAACAACAGTTCTCAAAATAACGCCTGCTCTACCGGAGCCGTCGCCGCAACTGCTGACGGTGTGGGACGGGGCTGGCTACCAGATGGCAACAATACCTCCTTGCTGCGGAAAAACTTCCAGGTTGACGTATATGTCCAGCCCAATACGCCCAACCGACCTGTGGCAGCGCTGGAGTTTCAGCAAGACCGCACAGTGGAGCAGGGCAACAAATGGGGAGCTTGGTTCCGCAATGACTTGGAGATCTTCCCTGGTCCTGCGTTTAACTGGAACGGCGCGATGCACTCCGAGGGCAACATCATCATTGGCAACGGTAGTTTCCGGAGCTACATGATTAGCTCTCGGTTTTCATGCCTCTACAGCGCCGATGCCTCGGAGGTGAGTACAGTGGAAACCAAAAACGCTGCGGGGCAAATCGATTTTCGAGGGCAATTCCTAGCTGCGAAGCTGAACAACAACAGCAGCCTTAATGACGACAACTCAACGTTTGAGCTTTATGAAGGCTATGGGATTAACCCCAGCAACGCAAACCTCACCCCAGGGACCCACTCGGTCAACTTGGGAAATAACACACCCGTAGACTACGCGCTAGACCCGGTTATCTTGCAGACTGAGGCTCGGTCTGCCTCACGGGGCTTGGCAAACCCCACGGCTTCGCGTCCTGGCTGGGCAGGTACAGTCCTCAATCGAAATGGTCAGGGACGATTGATTCAGCCGCCGCAGGAAAACCCGCCTTATGTGGATGATTCCTATCGCGCCGATGACCGCTATGGGCCCAAGCCGACCTATGGCGGACGCGAAGACGACCCGGCGACTTCAATCCCAGGTCTGATTGGGGAGCAAATTCCCACCACCCAAACTCGACTCGTCGGCAATACGCCCGGCGTTGGGCAGGATGAAAGTGCGGTGGGTCTAGATGGCTATTGGGAACGCCGCGCCCGCAATGAAGGAATGCGGATCATCGTCGGGCAGCGCTTGGAACTGGGGGATGCCGCAGGCTGGGGTGGCCCGTTCCCCAGAGACACGGCGATTCATGAACCCCTGAAGCCCTGGCCAGGTTGCTTGACGAACAATGCAAACCGTTGTAATGAAGCTCGGCAGCGGCGATCGCTCTACGACAGCCTTCCCGCTGTACAGGGGGCCGCGATCTACCATCGGAACGCAGCAGAAACCTCCGCCGACCGCGATCGCCCTGCGGCCTGTCTTGCCCTCACGGTTCACCCTGGCACGGCAGGCACGCTCGACCGCAGCGCCACCTTCGAGAATCTGGCGCTCAATATAGAAGCCGGATTCTCAGCGCCGTATAACACCCCAGGTTCAGTTATTTCTGACTTTTTGCGGGGACGTGGAACCAATGGCTGGGAATACAACCTCCCGCCTGCCAATGCATTCAGTGCGCTAAATACGCCAACCATGCTGGCGCTGCAAAACCTAGCCAACTTTGCGGGCGATCCGCGCGGCGGCGCACCATCCTTCACGCCTGTTCAAGATCAGCAGGTTCACCCCTACCCCTGGTTCTCGATGTGGGGCGACTTCTCAATCCTGCGTCGGGTCATTGCTCGGATGGCAGCAGGTACGTCCTTCGCGAACCTCAGCCCAGCAGATAAGTCTACGCTGTATACCTCTGCCTGCACGATGGGGATGCTGGCCTATCAGCTGGACTATTTGGAAAAATTTGATCCGAATGCGGCGGGAGTACCTCTGGGGAATGCCTATGCAACTCAGGCAGAAGAAAACACGGCCTTCACCAATCCAGCCTTGTCTGCCCAGTTCTACGCAGGGCTTCGGGGTGTCATTCGCGCCCTCGATCGCGGAGTCAGCCCCTTTGGCCCGCTTTCGGCAGCCAATAGCAACGACTTTGGCATCATGGTGAAGGATCGAGGTGCTATTGAACGTCCGCGATCGCCCGAAACCATCATTGCCCTGATGCAGCAGTGGCGCGATCAGATTGTTGCATCTGGAACGCCTTACAGCTTCCCCAATGGCGGCGGAACCCTGACGGCTGACCAGATGAACAACTACATCCGACTGGCTCAGATGATTATTTCCAAAGAGCAGGTCGCGCGCGATCGCCAGTGGGGTTTCTTTGGTTACGATAACCTGGCTGACTCGGCGGAAACCTACGCTTCCCGTGCGCCTGGAGGAGCGGTGCAGGTTGCAGGCTTCTATGGCGATGGCAAAACTTGCCGCGAGATGTGGGCCAACAATGGTGTCAACTCTGGTGATTCCATCAAGTATCTCTGCTCTAATCGCCCCTTCTATCCTTCGCTCTACAACCTGTTTCCCACGCTGGGGGGTGCGCTGGATACCGGCACAGGCGCTCACCCGGATGCCGCAGGCCCACTGGCCAACGGTGGCGGCACTGTTGCCCGTGACCAGGCTGATGCGGCAAACGATGCCTATCTGCTAGCTCGCAATGCCAGTGTCACCTATCAGCCGGTGCGTCCGGAAGCAGTGCGCCTGCTGCCTCGTCCTGCTGCAAGCTGGGTGCTGCCGTTTGAAAACCTGACGGCGGCTCCTGCGGGCAGCACGGCCGAATCAACGCCAAACAACAACCGCGACACTCTGATTAAGGTTTGTATCACAGAGAATTGCTCTCGCTATAGCTTGGGAGGTAGCCCCACCAACGGCACTTTCCGCCGCGTTGGCTTCAAAGATGCTGCCTTGATGAACGGCCGTGAACTGCTCAGCGTGCGCGTGCTAGACGTGAATCTGGATTTGCTGCGTCGGGCTACAAACGGACTGACGAGCGATCGCTGGCTACCTGTCACAGGGATTGTCTACGCCTTCCGCGAAGATGCTGTCTCTGAAGCAACGATTGTCCGTCCATCTCCGGCAGACTGGCCAAGCTGCGACTCTGAACAGAACCTACGAACAGACGCAACTTGTCGGATGAACACAGGGAATGTGGATGCGTTCAGATCAACTGACCCGCCTTTAAATGAAAACAACGGTGTGACGCCGAAACCGGTGGACTACTACCCCGACCCGGATCGTCGTCCAAACGGGTTCCGTCTCAAGAACGGCTCTCGGCTTGATCGTCCCGGAGATAACGGGCGTGGCTTGTCCTTTATCTCTGATAACCCAGTTTACATCCAGGGCAACTTCAACCTGCACCAAAATGCTGCTGGAACTGAACTTCAAGAGTTTACGAACCTGTTGACTTACGACGCACAGCAGCGATACGCCAACTTCCACAACCGCACCCTGGCTCAAATTGATACCAACTTTGCCCGTGCCGGGGATTTGTGGCGACCCAGCGAGGTTCTGGCAGACGCGATCACGATTCTGTCAGATAACTCCTGCGACGGCAGTATGCAGGATGTCTTCTTGACCGTTGGGGTCGGGCAAGCTGCAACCTTGGCTGATGCGCGCAATGGTGCAAGAGTGGGTGCAACCTCTGCTCGATACGGCTGTCAGGGAAATGGCAATCGCACGACCTATCTAAATTTCTCGCGCCCCAGCGATGCAGGACCTGCCTCTGCTGCGTTTGCCACGGGCACGACTGCTGCCGCACCAAATACGCTCGACGTTGTTCGAGATCAGAACGGTAACCCGACCGCACGCTGGATGCGAACCAATTACGCGGACAGCATGTTCAGAACGCTGGCAACAGCGACGCTAAAGCCCCAAGAAGGTGACTCTCCCATCATTGTTCATCCGCAGGGAGTCCCTCTCCGTGCTGTTCTGGGGGTCACTGCGAACCCTCGCTACCTGGGAGCCTACTATCCAATTACGGATAACCGTCCTCTGATTCCAGCGTTGCCAAATACGCGGGTGAATTCCATCATCATCAGTGGTCTAGTTCCCTCTCGCGCAAACCAGTCCTACGGCGGATTGCACAACTTCCCTCGATTTAATGAGGACTGGACAAACAACTCGCCCCTGTTCATTTCGGGTTCGCTACTCCAACTGAGCTTTAGTCAGCAAGCGACGGCTCCCTTTGACCAGGATGCTTGGGAAGTGGGGACAAACCCAGTGGTCAATGAGGCAATTCGCTATTACGTGCCGCCGCTGCGACGCTGGGGGTATGACGTGGGTCTACAGCTTGCGCCAGCGGGGCCAATCGCCCAGCGATTTGTCACCGTTCGCTCAATCCGCAGCGAGTTCTACAGCGAACCGCCTGCCAATGACCCTTATATTCAGCAGCTTTGCGGCGCAATTCAGGGCGCGTTGCCCGCTGCTAACCGTCGTCCGTGTCCTGCGTAATTGAGAGGTCAATCACCATGAAATTCTCAACTGCGAACTCTCCAACGCTCGACTCTGAGAGAACAAATGCAACGAGCCGCGTTTTTGCCAAGGCGTTGAGCCAGTGCGTCCGACGGCTTCAGTCCTTGTCCGGCTCGAACCGCTCGTCCGAGGCAGGCGTGACTTTGCTGGAATGTCTGGTCGGCATCGCGATTATTGCCGTAACCGCGACGCTGATCTTGCCGCCGTTGTTCATTGCGTCTGCCTCGCGGGCGCAGAACCGTCGCGCTGAGCAGGCGTTTCAGATTGCCCAAGACGAGATCGATCGCATCCAGGCGCTGGTTGCCAGCGGCCGACACAATGCCACAAATCTGCCTACCTCAGCAGGGGCATTCACAAACGGCGCAAACGTTGGCCCGCCAACAGGGGTTGCGGGTGTGCGGAAATGCGTCAATACGGGCTTAGCCAATCAATACACTGGCACGGGGGTAGGCGTACTCCAGGCTATCCCGATAGACATCGACGGCATTACGGTGAACGGCGACCCCTGTGCGCCTGAGTTTTATATGCAGGTATTTCGTAGCGTCAGCCCAAATGACACCGCTCCCGGCGGCACAAGGCAAAACAGCTTCATTCTGGGCGTTCGTGTCTACTCAGCAATTGCTCGAGACAACTTTGGCAGCATGACGACTCCGGTACAGCCTGCGGCGCTCAACATCACCTCTGGCACGGGCAGTCAGCGAGTACGTCCGCTGGTGGCGCTGTATCCGCGCATGACCTGGAGCGATCAGGGGACGACGCTTTGTCAGCTTCACCAGCAGGGCGGCACGCCTTGTCCCTGATGCATGGCATGGCTCACTGCAAGGGCTACTTTGGGAGATGTGAACCTGGTGATGAGATTTGGCTAGTTCATCGAGTCGATTAATCCGTCTACTGAATTGAAGGTGAATCGAAGTTTACGTGAATGCCGCGCGACTTATCGCGAACATCCGGCAAGTATCTGGAGAACATCTTGAGAAGAGCAGCGACTATGGCTAAAACGGGGATGGGGGATCGTCTGGCAGCAGGGATTAGGGAGTTGTTGAAGCGGCGGCGAAGTTCTCCAGGGGCTTCGACAGCAGGTTTCACGATCTCAGAACTGCTCGTTGTCGCGATTATCAGCAGCATTATCGTTTCGGGGCTGATGTATCTGGTGGTAGAGTTGCTGACCGCTGATCAGCGCGAGGCATCTCGCTCGGAAACCCAGCGAGAAATGCAGCAAGCCCTGGATTACATTTCTGCGGAACTGCGCGAGGCGACGTTTGTCTATCGAGGACGCTGTTTGGGCACGGGTATCGCGGCCAATCCGGCTGCTGTGCCTCCGGAGCCGGGCTGCCCTGGATTGCAAAATGCGCTGAATGGCGTACTGCCTGCCAATAGCACACCCGTTATCGGCTTTTGGAAGCAAGATCCCCTGCCCAACGCGCTGCGGGAGCGCTGCCGAACCACCCAGGTTGTGGCAGGCAATTATCCAGTGCCCTGCGTTACGGGTAGTTCCTACTCTCTGATTGTGTATGCACTGACGACGAGCAACACAGGAATTTGGCGGGGGCGGGCGCGAATTGTGCGGTATGTGCTGCCGGAGTTTACAGGTTCGGGTGCGAACTGGAGTAAAACAGGGGGCTATACGGCTCCAGCCAGTGGCGCGTTTGCTTCGTGGCAGCCTGCTACTGGAGAAGCACTTGGGGGCAATTGGGCCGTTCTGGTGGATTTTGTGGATGACGGGCAAGCGGCGAATGCGCTGGGTGTGCCTGCGCCGAACTGTCCAACTGGATACAACATTTCTCCAGAAACGGCGGCTACAACCTACCGGGGCGGGCTGTATGCCTGTGTGACGAATGAAACGTTGACTAGCCAATTCCGAGACGTTTCGCTGTTTATTCGGGGGAATGCCTTCGGGCGACCAGGCATTAATTCAGACCGCGAGTTTACAACGACATTGCAAACGCGCGTGTTGGGTCGTGCTGTGCTGGAGCGGAATCCGTCTGGTGCGGGGCCCTAGCGCAAGGTTTGTTCTGCTTTCTCAGTTCGGTTCAGTGTGAGCGGTATCCCAGTCTCAGGAGGCGCGTGATGAATTGGTTTTTGCAGCGGTCTTTTGGGCGATCGCCCTCAGCCCAAGTTGGATTAGATAAACCCGATAAATCTGATAATCAAGCAGCAGCAGGGTTTACTCTGACCGAAGTCATCGTGGTGGTGGTGCTGATATCTGTTTTGGCGGCGATCGCAGCTCCGAGTTGGGTGGCCCTGCTGAATCGTCAGCGATTGGGCAACGCCACTAATGACGTGCTGCAAGCTCTCCGTCAGGCGCAGGACGAAGCCATTCGGACGCGCTATCCTCAGCAGGTGACCCTGAATACAGGGGCAAACCCGACCATTAATGTGTTGAGCGAAGTCCGGAGGATTGGCCAGGGTAGCGTGGGGATGACGGTTACCTCTACTGCTGCAACTACCATTACGTTTGGGATTACGGGTGGTCCCATTGCTGGCCCTCAGGACATTACGCCTGCCACCAACTTGCCGATTGTGATTACGCTGTCGGTGCCCGCGACCGGAGGGGTACGGCGTTGTGTGGTGATTGAGACGCTATTGGGCGCAATGCGGACGGCCAATCAGGGCGAAAATGTCTGCTCTTAATGAGCCTGTCATCCCGTTACTCTGCGGGTTGCAGATAGATCTGGCTGAGGATAATCCGCAGGCGATCGTAGTCGTCTTTTAAGATTTGGCTGAGGCTGCGGCCGGCTTGCACCAGCCAGGGGCGATCGCCCTTTCGCAGTTGGTAAATATCGCGGATGGCGGCGGCGATCAGCGCTTCGACGGGGGCATTGCTCACTTGCAGCAGCGTCCGCAAAAAGTCGAACTGTTCGCTGAAGTGGATGATTTCTGCTGGCGTGCAGGCATAGACCGCTTGGTGAATCTGGGGCGGGCGTGGCGGCAAGTGCTGATAGACCGTCTCGCTGAGGCGGGTCTTGCCATTGCGACCGGAAGCGCGGGGACGAAAGCCAACGATCGCCGCCCGAAACTCCGTTTTCAGCATGGCAAAGATTTGCGGCTGCTGCTCTCGCAGGTCGGCGAGCGACAGGCCTAGCGCCCGCGCTCGGTGGACAGAATCGATGGGACTGGTGGTGGCGTGATAGACCACCGCATAGATTTGGTTGCCCGATTCTTCGTCGCTGGACTTGACCCAACTGCCGAAGGGCGGCATCACGGCAAAGTTCAAATCATCCGGCTCCAGGCATTGGGCCAGAAACTCCGTGGTAGCAGTTTCGATGACTTCGGCCAGGTAATCGGGCGATCGCGTTTGGTGAGCAGCATCCGGCAGCGGCAGGCGCATCGGTCAACCATCCAGGGTTCAAGCATGAACGAACGCTCTGGACTTAAGTTTCAAACTTGAATCCAGAATCTTTCTCATTCATACCGCAACTAGCGTACAAATGCACTTTTTTGGGCGAGTTTGTACAAGTTTGTCCAGGATTTGAGCAGCGTCCGCCTCATTATCTGAACTGTTTCTGTGCAAAATCCTATCTAGAACGTTGCGCCTATTTCCCTTTTTTGCGGCCTGCTGTTGCGTCTACGAGCTCCAGTTCCGACAGGCGGAAGGTGATGAGCTTGTCCCAGTTTCCGCCTTCAAACAGCACTGCTGCTTTGCCGTCGCTGATGCGCTGCACCAAGCCTTGAAAGCCATAGTAAGTGTCATCCACATTTGTTACGCGAACCGCAGAACCTGGCAAAATCAGCATCGTAAAAAATCCCCAGTCAAACGCGATACAGTGGGCAAACTGCCAACGATTAGGAAACGGTTAGGAACCATGAGGCAACCGTTAGACACCCGTTAGCAGTTTACGGCGGATACTCTTCAAGTGAACCATCTGATACTCAGGGTAAAGGATTCTGTCCCTCAAACGTAGTTTGAAATCGTAATCGTTGCGATTAGGAAATCCTCAGGGTGAGAGCTTGGCTTTGCCCCAGCGGTTGGTTTTGTACCAGTGGGCAATCGCCGGAACCCAGGCTTCAAAATGGGGCCAGACCAGTTCGCAGAGCTGGCGAATTTCGAGTTGGGCATCGGCTTTGGAGCGCAGGTCGAGCAGATGACAGAGCGATCGCACGTTGAAGCTCATGACCCAGTGCTGGCGCGTGTCCATCGGCAGTAGCCCCGCAGCATGTTCTTCGGAATAGCCTGCATCTATCTTGCGGGCGTAGTGCTGGAGCATTTGGGTGGCCAGAGCCATGTCGGCCTGGCGATCGCCCTCGGTGTAGGTGTAGCGCTTGCCCTGGCGATCGCGATACTCACCAACCGGACGAAAATACACGAGCGATTCCAGGTCTTCTACGGTAGGATTTTGGGCAAACTCGCAAAACCGGACGCTGGTATAGCGGAGGCTTTGTACCGAAAAATGCACGCCGACGCGGTGGCGGGTAATTTGCTGCATTGTGCGATGATTAAACCCGATGACGTTCAGCGAAATCTGCGGCGCTTCAAACGGACTCCAGTGGCCGCGATCGCCCGCCAGCAGGTGCTTCACGGCATATTCCCCAGCTTTTTCTTCGTCGGGCGCGGGGTCATCGATGGCCGGGCCCTCGCAAACGCATTGGTGAGCCGACCGCCAGATGAGGCGCTGGGGGTTGGGGGTTTGCTCCAGCAGCTCGATCCGAAAATATTTATCCATGAGCGCGTGTATGCTTGATCAAAACTGCATTATAGGCGATCGCACTAGGCTGCTCAGGGGCGTTCCCCGTCAAGATTTAAGCTTTGTCTGGGTGCTGCTTGATTAACCCAAAAGATGGTTTTAGCCCTTTTAGGCTGAGTCCAAAGCGTGGTTAATGAAGGCTGTTCCCTCCTATTTGTGATCCTGAGAACATCTCCTTTGTATGGTCTAAGCCTATACCTTTGGGCGGAACGATTTGAGATAAAACCTTTAGGGTGCCTTCTGCTTTCTGTTTAGAGTTTTAACTATGCGTGTTTCCTGTGGCTCAATCGGTTGTTTTCTAGGCAGCTTGCTGTGGCTGGGTGCAGCATCTGGTGCAGCATCTATGGGTGCAGCATCTACAGGTGCAGCATCTATGGGTGCAGCATCTATGGGTGCAGTGTCTAGAGGTTTGGAATCACCAGATCCGGCATTCACAAGTGCAACATCCGCAACACCCACAGGGACCGTGGCACAACTGCGCCCTACGCAGCGCTCCATTCAAGCTCCGCAGCAAATCCCGCAGCGCGTCGCGCAAGCCGAAGCAGGGGTCGCGGAGCTAAACCGGGGACTGCAACTGATTCAGGCGGGGCAGGTGGAAGGGGCGATCGCCGCCTTTCGGCAGGCCGTGCAGGTCAATCCGCAACTGGCTCCCGCGCACTATAACCTGGGCCTGGCGCTGCGACAAACGGGACAGCTTCAAGCGTCGGCGGAGTCGTTTTATCGCGCTGCCCAGGCCGATCCTGGCTTTGCGCTGGCCTTTGCAAACCTGGGTGCAGCGCTGCTGGAGGGCAACAATCTCGATATTGCCAATCAGTATCTCCAGCGGGCGGTGCAGCTTGATCCAAATCTGGGGCTGGCGTATTACAACCTGGGACTGGTGCAGCGGCGACGGGGCAATGCAGCAGCGGCGATCGCCAGCTTTCAGCGGGCCGCCCAGCTTACGCCCACTGCGCCAGAACCGTCCTACTACCTGGGGCTGACGTATCAAGATCAGCGGCAGTTGGCGCTGGCAGCCCAGGCCTTTCAGCGGGCGATCGCCATCAACCCCCGCTACGCCGAAGCTTATTACAGCCTGGGTTCCGTCCTCATGCAGCAGGGCGACCTCGGCAGCGCCCTCAATGCCTTCCGACGCTCGACCGATGCCAATGCGACCTACGCCAATGCCTACTATGGCGCAGGCCTGGTGTTTCTTCAGCAGCAAAACTACGCCGAAGCCCAGCGCGTCTTGCAGCACGCCCGCGATCTCTACAGTTCTCAGGGCAACGCTCAGTGGGCCAACAGCGCAGCCCAGCTACTTCAGCAGGTGACGCGTTAGCAGGGGAGATTTCCGATTTTGGATTTTGGATTGGTAATTTTGGATTAGCGATTTTTGATTAGCGATTCAAGCTAGACGATACACAAAAGAGGCGAAAAAACAAACAAAAGAGGCAACTGCCTCAGAATTTGCAGCCACCTCTTCTGATGGGTGATTCAAAGTAATGGGTGATTCAAAGAATTGAGCAAAGCTTAGAGCGAAGTGTAGATGGGTTCCTAGCAGAAACCTATGTCTGAAGCTCACTTGCCAAAGCTTACTTGCTGGCCATGAACGCTTTGACTTGGCGGAGGGCAGCTTGGCCAATGTTGTAAACCGCCCAGCTACCAGCAAGAATCACGGGCAACAACACAATCAGAACACGCCAGTCCATGTCGATATCCTCCTCTATAAGTTTTGTGAAAGGCTCTCATCTTTGATTTCTATTTTGCGATGAACTGACGCAGATTGCTAGGGTTTGGGCGAGGTTTTGATTGCGAAATGTTAAGAACTTCGACCATTCCTGAGTGCCCATTGCCCGCAGTTTATTCCTGGATCGCCACCCCTTATGACCGTGCATCCCAGGTCGCGGCCGCATCGCTGACGGCCTGATCGACCGATTTTTCGCCCAGCATGGCGGCTTGAAGCTGGTCGTAGATAATCTTTTGCAGTTCCTTGATATCCTCCATGCGGGGCAGCAGCACTTCGGCAGACTGCATCTGGCGGGCACTGACGGCGCGGGCGGTGTCGAGCGTAGAGGCGGGCGTTTCAGCGGCAGTGCTGAAGTAGGGATCGGTCAGCGAGGTCGTCGTAGAGGGCAGCACGTTCGCAGCTTTGGCAAAGGCAAGCTGGTTTTCGGGATTGGTGACAAATAGGGCAAACTTGACGGCAGCTTCGGGGACATCGGTGCTGCGGGGAACGACGAGGTTCATCACAGCGACGTTGGTTTTGCCTGTGTCTCCGGTGATTTGGGGCGCAACAGCGGAGACTTGGGCGATCGCCGGTGCATTGGTTTCCACAGTCTTCAAAAACTGCGGGCCGGAGTTTAAGATGGCGATTTCCCCAGCCTGATATAGCTCAATGGCGCGGCGGTGTCCCTGGGTTAGCACTTCTTGGGGCAGCAGACCTTCCTTATATAAGTCCACCCAATACTGGAAGGCGGCGCGTCCTTCGGGCGTATTGAACGCCGCCTTGCCGCTGTCGTCTATCAGCGACACGCCCATCTGAATCAGCGATTGCAGAACTTCTGCTGAATCAGTCGGTACAAAGGTAACAAAAGTGGCGTACTTGCCTGTGCGCTCTCTGACTTGGCGAGCCACCTGGGCCAGTTCTGCAAAGTTTGCCGGAGGCTGCTGCACGCCGGCCTGATTGAGCAAATCCCGGTTGTAAATGGCGATGCTGGTGGTGAGATACCAGGGCAGCCCAAAGGTTTTGCCATCGAGCGTGTTCGCCTGCCAAATCTTGGGCAGATATTGCTGACGGGCTTCGGCGGGCACCTGGTCATCGAGCGCCATCCAGGCGTTGCGTCCGGCTAGCTGGGCTGCAAAGTCGGGGTTGAGGTTAACCACGTCGGGTGCAGTGCCTGCGGAAACGGCCGTTAGAATTTTGCTCTGCATGTCGCCCCAGGGCACGTCTACCCACTTGACCTTAACGCCGGGGTTTTCTTGCTCAAACCGGGCAATCAATTCATTGAAGTAGTCGGTGAACTGCGGCTGGAGCTGCATGGTCCAAAACTCGACTTCGGGCGATCGCGCGGTTGGCGGTGCGCCGGGGCTACAGCTAATGACCCAGGTCAAAACCAGTCCAAACAGGGTCATCAGGCTCAAAGATTTCCAGGGTTTTCGCCAGGGGTGTCGTAGGTACATGGTCATTCAGGGCAGTGGTTTAGAGCAGGTTTCGATTGCTGCATTGCTCACCCTATCGTAGATTGCGCTACCGTAGCAAAGTTCCTGGGCGATCGCCCATCGCAGGGTGAGCGAGCGGGAGCGCGAGCGCCAAAGGCGCCCGTCGCCGCATACCGAATCTACCCCGCCGCCCCTGCCAACCCAGCAAAAATCGCGCAAAGAACCCCAAGAAACAGCCCTCTGAAAGCGTTCTGGCAGTTTTTTCCTAACCCTTTGCTCAAAATATAGCCTGGGGTTTCCGCAAGTTTTCCACAAATTGTAGATAAACTGTGCCATTTTTCTAAATTGCGTGTACCATTGCTGGCTAAGTGTAGCTACATCAGGAGATTTCTCCTCTGTTGATTTGGGAGGCGGGTTGGTGTCCTTTGTCGGGCGATCGCCAGCTTGGTTCAAAAATTTCGTTCAGCAGGTCGGTTTAGGTTAGCCGATTCGACAATTCAGGGTGTCGGTTTGTGTGGGTCGTTGCTGTTTGAACGATGGAGGGCAAGCTGTAGGAGAGATGTGCTTAGAGTATTTAGACCCATTTCTCTGGCTTGATCGGCGATCTTTGCGGTTTTTTAGCTTGAAGGCCTATATTCTTGTGTTCGGCTGCATGATTCTGAATTAAATTGGGTAGCATGTGTGTTCAGGATCTCCAAACTTAGTCTCAGTTAATAGTCCGGGTTGTGTTCGTTTTCGGACACAGTTTTGCAGTTTGATACGGTCTAAGTTTGCAGGCACTTTCCATACTGACCCTCTCCACCCTCATTCCTAAAACTGTGTTTAGCAACGTCAAGGGATTATTTTCAAAAAAAACAAAGGGTGTCGGCATTGAATTGACCCCTGAGCGTGTCAACGTCGCCCGGCTGAAACGAAAGGGGCAAGGCTTTCAGCTCACCACGCTGGCCTCGGCCGAGGTGCCAGAGGGGATCTACCAGGAAGGGCAAATCCTGGACACTGCCGCGATGTCTGAAATCATTCAGTCCGTGCTGAGTGAGAGCAAGCTCAAGGTCAAAAACGCCGCAACCGCGATTCCGGGTGGCCGAGACACCGTAACCCGCATCATTCCGGTTCCCGCTGAGCTAGATGACCGGGAACTACGCGAAATGGTGCTGAACCAGGAAGCTGGGCTATACCTGCCCTTCCCCCGTGAGGAAGCAGATGTGGACTATCAAAAGCTCGGCTTTTTTGTAGACGAAGACGGCATCGAAAAGGTGCAGGTGCTGCTGGTGGCCACCCGCAAGGAAGTGACCGACTCGTACTTGACAACGTTTCAGCAGGCGGGGCTAGACGTAGATGTTTTGGAAATCAGCAGCTTTGCGCTAATTCGCACAATCCGAGAGCAGTTGCGCCAGTTCACGCCCCAAGAGGCGGCGGCCATTGTCGATATTGAATTTGAAAATACTGAAATCTCCATTGTGGTGGATGGCGTTCCCCAATTTTCCCGCACGGTTCCCATCGGCACTTACCAAATCCAATCTGCCCTGAGCCGCGCCATGAACCTGCCCCCCTCGCGCAACACGGAATTGCTCCAGGGGATGACGGTGCCAATCGCGCCGATGGACAGCATGGGCACTCCCAAGGCACCCGGAACCAATCCTGGCACGGCGGCGATGCTGCGCGTGTTGGGCGAACTGGCGGACGAGTTGCGCCGCTCCATCGACTTTTATCTGAATCAAGGCGACAACCTGGAAGTGGCTCAACTGCTGCTGGCGGGGCCGGGCGGGGCAATTGGGCAGCTTGACGAGTTTTTCTCGCAGCGGCTCAGCCTGCCCGCCAGCCAGGTCGATCCGATTTCGGCGCTGTCGCTGGAGGTCGATCAGGAAATTCCTGAGTTGCAGCGTCCGGGACTAGGAGTGGTGTTGGGCTTGGGCTTACGGGAGGCGTGGTGAGATGTATAGTCTGGATGTCAATTTTCTCAATGACCGCATAGAGCGCCCGACGGATGGGGGTGGGGTTGCTGCCCGCAGGGCCGTTGTGCAGGACGATCCGCGTCCGATGTATGTGGGGGCGGCGATCGGGGTGCTGCTTCCGGCGTTGGTGGGCGGGTTCTGGCTCTTTTTGCAAAGCCAGACGGCCTCGCTGACGGCTCGACAGGCAGAATTGGATAGTCAGCTTGCAACGCTGCAACAGGCGATGCAGGAGGTGCAGAATGTCGAAGCTCAGGTTGCACAACTGAATGCCGAGAACCAAGCGTTGGCTCAGGTCTTTGACCGGATTATCCCCTGGTCGGCAATTTTGCAAGATATTCGCAGCCGGGTTCCGGCGGGCGTGCAGTTGACCAACGTGACACAGTTGGCTCCGGAGGCTGTTCCGCCGCCGCCCCCACCCGCTGACCCCAGCCAGCCCGCCCCGCCGCCCCCAGAGGTGCCGCCTTCTCGATTGGAAATTTCGGGGAACGCCCGCACCTTTGCTGAAGCCAATGACTTTATGCTGCTGCTTCAGCAGTCGCCGTTCTTGGACAGCCGCGAGGTGAGGCTAGTGGATGCGCGGCTCGTGGATAGCCCGATTCAGACAGAGTTTGTGGGTGAGGGCGATCGCCCTGACGGATTGGAAGTACAGCTACCTAAGGTCGTTCAGTACAAAATCACCGCTGGACTCACGCCCCGTCCTTCTTCTGAACTGCTCCAAGATATGGAAAACACGCTATCGGTGGGCTTGCCCGCTCGGATTGATCAGCTTCGCAAATTGGGGGTTGTAACGCCATGACCGTGGGTGGAGATTACATTCCTGGAGAAGAGTACGGCGCTTTAGAAGAGCCGAGCTATCCCGTTGTCTTTGGGATGCGGCTCACGCCCCGCGTGAATGGGATTTTGCTGGCGCTAGCGGGGCTACTGGGCGCTGGCTACTTGCTGTTTAACGCTGTGCTGCCCAAGTGGGAAGAGAATGCAGCCCTGCGGGCAGACATCGCCGCCAAAGAACAGCAGTTGGTGAACCAGGGGCAGGCGCAGCAGCAAATTGAAGAAGCCCGCGCCAAGCTAGCCGAGGCAGAGCAACTCCGGGCTGATGTGCTGGCGCTGTTTGCTGATGAAGAAGGGCTGGATACGCTGCTGATTGACGTGAACGAGCGGGTACAGGCGGCAAATGCCCGCATTACCGATCCCGATCGTCGAGCCACCCTGTCAAAGTTTGAGCTAGTGCCACCCCCGGCTGGGCCGGACGGTCAGCCCAGCGATCTGGTGACCGATGGTTCTCTGGGCGTTGCAGTCAACAACAAGCTGCGCCAGCGTCTCTACAACGTGGAGATGGAGGGCAGCTTTGCTCAGGCGCAGTCGGTGATTCGTAACATTGAGCGCTTGCAGCCGCTGCTTGTGCTGCGGAACTTCAGCTCTACCCCAACTGACCCGCCCACGCTGCGGCTCAATCAGCAGGGACGGCCGCTGCCGAATCAGGATACGGAGCCTCGGCTGAGAACCAGTTTCCAGGTGCAGGCGCTCATGCCCGCCCCGATCCAGCCGCCTGCCCCGCCTGCGCCGCCTGCTGATCCAAATGCGCCTGCTGCCGACCCAAACGCGCCCCCGCAGTAGCGTTTGCTGGACTACCCCCTGCTGATGCCTGCTTTTGTTGTCTCAAAGACTTAATCCTTTAGAATTCGCCTGCTTGTTAAGGAGGAGTGACCTGTGAAACCGCATCTTGGATTGGCTGGATTGGTGACGAGTGGTGCAGTGGTGCTGATGGCAAGCCAGCCAGCCCAAGCCGCTGCAACCCAAATTACGGGTGTACAGGTATTTCAAACCGCCGTTGGGATGGAGTTGGTGCTGCAAACGCGAAATGGCGATCGCCCCCAAGTCTTTGCCGTCAATCGCGGCAACACCCTCGTTGCCGATATCACCAATGCTCAACTGCGTCTCCCCGAAGGCAATGGCTATTTGCAAAACAACCCCGCCCCTGGCATTAGCTCCGTCATGGTGACGCAACTCGATCCCAACAGCGTGCGCGTCGCGGTCATGGGTACGGCGGCTCCCCCAGCCAACCAGGTGCGGCAAGACGGCACCGCCATTGTATTTAGCCTAACTGCTGACGGCACAGGTGTCGGCAGCCTGCCTAGCCAGCCCAGTTTCCCCTCTGCCCAAGTTCCTCCACCAACACTCCCCGGCGGAAGCACCTTCCCGTCTAACCCCGCCATTCCGCCATCTCAGGTACTCGTACCCAACCCGCAGGTTTCAATCAATGGCACCCCGGTCAGCCCGTCCGGCGCATTCCCAGGGCAGGTGCCGCCGCTGCTGCCGCGTGCAGTGGCTCCACCCGTGGGGGATATTGCCGTCGCTACGACCGATGTTTCGCCCACGGTTATCGATCTGGGCACTTCAGAGATCGTGCCGCGCCTGGTGCTGCGGGATGCGCCCGTACGGGATGTGCTGTCGCTGCTGGGTCGTGCTGCGGGGCTAAACGTAGCATATTTGGATCGACCATCCCAAACTGAAGGAGTAGATGCCCAGTCGGCCCAAGAGACCTCTGCTGCCGCCGATGCTCGCATTTCGCTAGACATCGAAAACGAACCCGTGCAGAACGTGTTTAACTACGTGCTGCGAATTAGCGGGCTGGATGCCAATTTAGTTGGACGAACCATCTTCGTTGGCACACGCCTGCCCAACTCCGCTCGCTCTGTTGTGTCGCGAACCCTCCGGCTCAACCAGGCCAGCGTCGGCGCTGCGCTGAATTTCCTGGTGGGCTTGGGCGCAGAAACCGCTGTCAGCCGTCGTCGTCAGGTGGTCACCGCCCTGGCAGTTCCCGTGCAGGGTAGCGACATCGGCGCTGGGGCCGCTGCTGGGCCTACTCAGGTGCAAACAACCGAGGAAGATCGCATTGAAGTGCAGCGGGTAGATTATCGAGACGCAACGCCGCTGCTACGCGGGCTACAGGTGATTGGCGACGAGCGGACGCGCTCCATTACCCTGGTGGGCACGCCCCGGCAAATCGAGATTGCGACGGCCCAACTCTCCCAGCTTGATGTTCGTCAACGCCAGGTTGCGATTAATGTCCGCGTGATTGACGTGAACCTGCTAGGAATCGATCGGGCTGGAACCAGCTTCTCCTTTGGTATCGATGATACTCGCGTCATTCAAGACGGTGGGCAAGTGGTTATCAACTTTGGCTCTGGTGGGCCGAATACTGGCAGAACACCGGGAAGCATTTTGAGTCCGGTCACTGAAATTGGTGGGTTGGGGGGACTGATTGTAGGCCAACCCACTAATGCGTTTAACTTCACGCGAAACTTCTTGGCCCAGCTGCGCTTTGCAGTTACCAGCGGCAATGCCAAGATTTTGACCGATCCAACGCTAGTGGTTCAAGAAGGTCAAGAGGCGCAGGTTCAACTGACGGAAGATGTGGTGACGAACTTTGAGATTGAGACAGAGGGAACGGGCAACCAGCGCACTCAGACTATTACGGTAGAAACTACTCCTGCGGGTCTGATTTTGAACGTGCGTGTAGAGGGGATTGACGACAACGGCTTTGTGACCCTTTCGGTTGGTCCAACGATTTCGTCTCCTTCTCGTGTGGAAACCTTCGAGATTCAGGATTCTGTGCTGCGAGTGACGCTGCTGGCCATTCGGCGACTGTCTTCTGGCTTGGTGCGGGTGCGAGATGGGCAGACCTTAATCTTGTCGGGGATTATTCAAGACAGCGATCGCGCTGAAGTGACGAAAGTCCCCATCTTGGGCGATATCCCCATTTTGGGTGCGCTGTTCCGCCGGACTCAGCGGACGAATCAGCGGCAGGAAGTGATCGTGATGCTTACGCCGCAGATTATCGACGACTCAGATACCTCCACCTTTGGCTATCGCTACGTGCCCAGCCGCGATGTCCAGCAGATTTTGGAGCGGGGGAGACGCTAGCGGTGAATACCGAGTTTTCAGCTTGTTTGGAGGGGGTGCATCGGTTCCCTAACCCGCCTCCAGGATTAGTTTGACTGCCTTTCGAGCGATTTGCGGGATGAAAAACCCAAAAAAAAATCCTTCAAATCCACATAAATTAAAGGTTTCAACGATCCAGAACCCCTGAGTTGCCCTTAGAATAGGGCATTGAAAATTCGAGATGACAAGGGTTTCAGCGATTTTTCCTGAAGCCGATGAAGTCTATCTACGTCTAGCTGCTCGATCTCCAGATGAGAGTTGTTCAGATTGCAACTGCTCTAGCTGCATCTGCGAGATTTGAGAGATTTTGAATCCTGGATAATCTAATCGAAGGAGATTCTCATGAATAAAGGTGAATTGGTTGATGCCGTAGCCGAAAAGGCAAACGTGACGAAGAAACAGGCCGACGCAGTGCTGTCTGCCGCGATTGATTCGATCATGGAAGCGGTGTCGAAGGGTGAGAAGGTGACGCTGGTGGGGTTTGGGTCTTTTGAACCCCGTGAGCGCAAGGAGCGGGAAGGCCGCAACCCCAAAACGGGAGAGGCGATGAAAATTCCTGCGACCAAAGTGCCTGCCTTTTCGGCGGGCAAACTGTTCAAAGACCTGGTGGCAAAATAGCAAGCGGCCTCGTGCAAAATTCGTTGCAAGACTGGCAAGACCTCAACCTGCCACCATCCAACTCGCAGCGCTCAGATTCTCAACACGCTGGGGCTGCCCAACCTGCACATGGGGGGAACATTGCCTGGGCTGCGGCTCTGGCGGGTTGTTCTCCCCATTTAATTTTGGACTTTTCGGCCAGTATCAATCCGCTGGGGCCGCCCCCGTCGGCGATCGCCGCGATCCAGGCTCACCTGGGCGATCTGCGCCACTATCCTGACCCCAGCTATGCGGATCTGCGACGGGCGATCGCCGCGTTCCACCATCTTTCCCCCGACTGGATCTTGCCCGGAAACGGAGCCGCCGAACTGCTCACCTGGGCCGCCCGCGATCTTGCCACATTGGACACCGTGCGGCTGCTTACACCTGCCTTTGGCGACTATCTCCGCGCCCTGCGGGCCTTTGGGGCCAACGTGGAGAAAATCCCTCTAGCGGTGGATCGCCTGACGGTAGATCGCCTGACGGTAGATCGCCTGACGATGGATGGAGCCTTAGAGCAAGCCATCCCCACGCCTCTAAGCCCCCACCCTCAATCCGGCTGGCTGCTCAACAGCCCCCACAACCCCACCGGAACCCTGCTATCCCGCGAAATTATCCGGGCGCTGCTGGACGAGTCGCCGCTGGTGGTGCTGGACGAAGCTTTTATGGACTTCTTGCCGCCGGAAGCACAGTCCCAAACCAGCCTGCTGGCGTGGGTAGAGCAATATCCAAATTTAGTGATCGTGCGATCGCTCACGAAGTTTTATAGCCTGCCGGGGCTGCGCCTGGGCTATGCGATCGCCCATCCCGACCGATTGCAGCGTTGGCAGCAGTGGCGCGATCCCTGGAGTGTGAATTCTCTGGCCTCTGTAGCGGCGATCGCCGCCCTGACCGACACAGTCTTTCAGCAGCGCACCTGGAGTTGGCTGCCCCCTGCCCGTCAGCAGCTTTTCGACGGACTCGCGGCTCTGCCGGGTCTGCATCCCCTCCCTAGTGCCGCCAACTATCTTCTAGTGCAAACCGATATCTCTGCCACTGACTTGCAAGCCCACCTGCTCCAGCACCACCAGATTTTGATTCGCCACTGCACCAGCTTTCCCGAACTGGGCGATCGCTTCTTTCGCGTTGCCGTGCGGACAAAGGCGGAGAATCAGCGATTGCTGGAAGCCCTGGGAAGTGAGGTAAAAGGAAGAGAGAAGAACGAAGAATGAAGAACGAAAAATGAAAATGTTCTTCTCTCTTCTCTCTTCTCTCTTCTCTCTTCGTTCTTCATTTTTCCCTCTTTTCCCCTCCCCGTTTTTCACTTTGCCAAAGCTGCTCCAGCAGTTGGGCCACACTGCGGGCTGGCTCATTGCAGCTAAGTCCCTGGCAAACGAGGCCGATGGACTCGGCGGGGAGGCTTGATTCTGCGGCGAACATGGTTGTGGGATGGTACTGGCTCAGCAGGAACGGGAGGCGATCGCCCGATGTTTTGACCAGCGTATAGGTTTGCAGCCAGTCCAGCGCGATGAACAGGCTGGGGCAGATCTGCGGCGTTTTTTCCATGACGCTGCCGAAACTCTGGAGCGCGTGCTGGGCTTTGTCCAGATAGTCCAGCCGTCCGGCACGGAGAAACAAGCGGATCAGGTTGGCGATCGCCACGCCATTGGCCGCGGGCACGGCGCTGTCATCGTAGCTGCGTTCGCGGAGGATCAGATCCGCACGGGCATCGGTGTTGTAATAGCCGCCTTCGTCGCTGCCCAGGTATGCGTCAAATTCGGCTTGCAGCGTCAGGGCGCGATCGAGGAAATGGAGGGGCAGGTCGCCGGAGGCAATGGGCGCAAGGGCGATATCGCTCCGCGAGGCTAGTGCCAACGCCGCCTGATCCAGATCCAGCAGCGCTTTGATCAGCAGGGCATAGTCTTCGGACTGGGCCAGCACGCTCACTGCGCCGTCATAATTCAGCCGATGCAGGCGATCGCCGACAATTTGATGCTGCCAGATAAAGTCTGCAGCACGGTTGGCCAGGTGAAAGTAGTCTTCTCGCTGAAGCACCGCTGCCGCCCGGGCCAGCCCGGAAATCATCAGGCTATTCCAGGCGACGATCATTTTGGTGTCGGTGACGGCGGGAATGCGGCCCGGCCAGGCGTGGGTTCTGGCTTCGTTGTTATTGCGGGCGGGCGGAAAGGGGGCAACGCCCGGAGCGCTGCCGTAGCGAACCGCAAACAGCGCCGCCAGGGATTCCTCGACCGAATTGGGTAGATTTCCCGGCTGCCGCCGCTGAAGCACGATTTTCCCTTCAAAGTTGCCCGCTGGCGTGATCGTGAAGTGTTCCGTCAGGGCTTGCAGCGCAGGTTCGGAGAGATGCGTTTCCAGGTCGGCATAGCGCCACACATAAAACGCGCCCTCCTCCGGTTCGCCATCGTCTGCGTTCACAAAGCTATCGGCATCCTGCGCGGCGTAGAAGTAGCCCTCCGGTGCGGTCATTTCCCGCTGGAGCCACTGCACCGTGAGGGCGATCGCCCGTTCAAAGGCCGGTTCCTGCATTCCCGCCGCCCACAGGTTCGCCAGATACTCCACAATTTGCCCATTGTCGTAGAGCATCTTTTCAAAGTGGGGCACAGTCCAGGTCGGGTCTACAGTGTAGCGATGAAAACCACCCGCCACATGGTCAAAAATGCCCCCCAGCGCCAGATCTAGCCCCCGCTGGCGGCACTGTTCCCGCGCATCATAGCGGACGGTTGCATCGTCCAGCAGTTCCGAGTCGGCAAACCGGATGCCCCGCAGCGCCGCCTCTGCGTAGGGAATCATCGGAAAACTGGGGCCCATGTCTCTGGCCGACAGGATGCCCGCGCAGTATTGCAAGCCCTTTTGCAACAGCACATCGTCCAGCGACTCCACCGCTGACAGGGCTGCCGTCTGCTGAAATCGCGCCTGAATCTCTGCCTGAACGGATTGCAGACGGGGGCGATCGCTCTCATAGATCCGCTTCAACTCCTGCAACACCCGCAAAAAGCCCGGCCGCCCATAGCGCGGATTCACTGGAAAATAAGTCCCACCATAAAACGGCAGCAGCGTTTCTGGATCGAGAAACACATTCAGCGGCCAGCCGCCCGCCCCGGTCATCATTTGCAGCGCCTGCATGTAGATGCTGTCTACGTCTGGCCGCTCTTCCCGATCGACCTTGATGGCAACGTAGTGGGCATTTATATAGTCGGCAATTTCCAGGTTAGAAAACGCCTCGCCCTCCATCACCGTACACCAGTGACAACTTGAGTAGCCAATCGACAAAAAAATCGGCAAACTCTCCCGCCGCGCCAAGGCGATCGCCTCGTCGCACCACGGCCACCAGTCAATCGGATTCTCCGCGTGCTTCCGCAGATACAGGCTTTGGGCGTTTGCAAGTCGGTTCATCAGAAATTGGGAGTATTAGAACACCGGGGTCGTCGATTCCCCTCCCCCCATCATCCCACCCTCTTCCCTTTTCCCTCTTCGTTCTTCCCTCTTCTCTTTTACTTCAACATCTCCTCAAACTGCTTCTCCCAGGTCTGATGGTTGCCCCGCGCCACCTGAATAACGGGCGTATAGCCGAGAATACTGTTCACCGTCCAATTCACCAGAGACATCGGGAAACGTAGCGGGCGGGCAATGTCGAGAAACAGCACCACGCGATAGTCATCCGTGTCGTTCCACACCTGGTGATAGTAGGTGTCATCGAAAATCAGACTCTTGCCTTCTTCCCAATAGGCGGTTTGCCCATTGATTTCAATGCGGCAGTTCTCGCGGGGTTCGGGCACCTTCAGCGCCAGGTGATATCGGATCAGTCCCTTATGCTTGCCCCGGTGCAGCGGGATGTGCTTCCCTGGCGCGAGGATCGAAAAGAAGGCGACCTTTAGCCCTGGAATAGTTTCCAGCAGCTTCACGGTTTCTGGGCAGCGCTTGCAGTTTGGCTCCGAACGAAAGCCAAACGCCCAAAAGAAAAAGGTCTTCCAGCGGTCGTCGTTGGCGATGCGGTGCTGCCGGGGCGAAATGTCCTGAAAGTTGGGCAGTGCGTCAGCATATTCCATCACCTGATCCAGTTCTTTGCGGATCACCTGCCAGTTTGCCTCCAGGCGCTCGGCCCAGGGAAACTGCTCTTTGCTAAAGAACACCGACTCGCCGACGATCGAATACTCCGGAACCTTGCTCTCGATAAATTTGACGACTTCCGTTAGCGTGTTTCCCATAGTGCTGGTTAATATTTCCTTTGTGACTGACTCCGTAGCTATCCTCTAAGTCCAACCCGTTCTTCCGCCATGCGGATTTCGCGCTCTACAGTTAATCCTGCCAAATATTGGCGGTCTTCGGTGATGTGGGGAAACTTGAGATGGGCTTCGGGAATCCCCCGCTGGAGCAAGCGCTGACGCAGCGTTTCAAAGCTGCCCGGTGCCAAGATCCGCAAGCGCGGCGGCGGCACTACATCTGCCCGCTTTTTGGCATAGGACAGATGCACCTCTTTTAAGATTTCGTCGAACCGCTGCAAGAATCGCTCTGGATCGGCGAGGGTCTGCCCCGGTGCCAGTTCTACGTTGACCAGATAGTGGGGTGGCACTTCATGCTTGGATAGCGTGATGCAGAAGTTTGCCAGCGACAGGTCGAATTCGTGCTGGAGGGCTTGTATCACCTGGATCGCGTGAAACTCGGTTGTTTTTTCGGTCGTGGAAGACAGCAGCCCGCCCAACCGATGGCGAAAGATGACGATTGGAGCCTGGTTGTAGAAGCCGAGAATTTCTACAACATCGCCATTGTCGTAGCGGTATAGCCCGTTGTAATTGGTGACGACGATGCGATAGCGCTTGCCCAGCAGCACCTCATGGGGCAGTAGGGTTTGAGGATTTTCCAAGTCCCACTGATCTTCGGGGAGAAATTCAAAAAAGCCGCTTTCGATAGCCAGGACGGTGCCATCGCGGTCGATGTCGTGATACACGCCGTAGGTGGCTTCGGCGGAGGAATAGATGCCGCCAAAGACGGGCGTATTGCCGAAGTAGTGGGGGAAGCGCTCCAGGTAGAAGCTGGAGGTGCCGCCGCGTGCAGTGACAATCAGGGAAAGCCTGGGCCAGGCAAGTTTGGGCGTGAGCGTGCCGTGGGTTTTGAGGATGGCTCGCAGTTGGGCAGCGCGTTTGGGGGCGGGCTTGAGCTGGCGTTCTAGTTTGGCACGGAGATGCGGTTCTAGATCTAGCCAGGGGGCGATCGCCCCTTGATCCAAATCTTCAACCAACTCTGCGCCGTAGCACTCCAGATAGTCGCACAGTTGCAGCGCCGTCACCGGGAACGTCGCCCCCAGCAGCGACAGGTTGGCATCCCGCAGCGCAAATAATAGACAGACATAATGCCGTGCTGTGCTGTCGCCGATGAACAGCGTTTCATAGGGATGGGCAAAAATCTGCTTGTACAGCCAGCCGCTATGAATCACGGTGCCTGCACTGATGGGGCCGTAGGGAATACCGCCTTCGGTGGTGCCGAATATCCGCGCCGAACTGGTCATCAGCATTTTGCCCAGCGGTAGCCCGCGTTCTTCCGCTGCGGCTACCATAAAGCCAGTGCTGACCTGGTTTGCCTTCGAGAGCATTCGGCGAGATCGCTTCGTCGCCGGAATCAGCTTTTGCCGTCCCGTAGTGCCGCTGGTCATGTTGATGTACACCACCGGGTCGGGGGTCAGGACGTTGGGAATGCCCTGGGCAACGCGCTGAGCGTAGGGTTCATAGACTGTGTAGGGCGAGATCGGCACCTGCTGTCGAAACTGCTCTACGCTTTTGATACTTGCCAACCCCAAGTGCTGCCCTAGTTCCGTGTTTTGATAGCAGCGCAATAAGTCCAGTAAAAACTTCTCTTGAACTGCTGCGACATTCTTGGTTTGCTGGACAAACCGATTTTTCTTCCGACGCGCAGCAGCCTTCACCAGTGAAAGCAAAAGACTCCCCATGAATTCGCAACTCACACCACGTTACAAGTATTCATCCCGCAGGATGCAGGCCAATCTATCATTCACAAGACTTGGAAATTGACACAACTGTTCCACTTTGGGTAGAGCCACAAAAGTGGGCGTTGCACCATCCAGATTTGAATGGTCAGATTCTATGGATTGGAACACAGTGGCGATTCATGCAAACGGGTGATTAGGCCGCTTTGGGAAGCGTCCAGCGGGCGGGGCGGCGAGGCGAGGGAAAATCGGGTATGCCGTCCGAGCCAACGCCTTCAATTTTCTCAGGCAGCGGGCGCGGCTCTCGGTCAAACCATTTGCGATAGAGTTCGGCGTATTTGCCGCTGTCGATCAGGGAGGCGAGGCCGCTGTTGACAAACTCTCGGTTGGGCGAGTTTTTGGGCATGGCGATTCCCAAGAATTCGTCAGTAAAGGGTTCGCCTGCAAGCTTCATACCCCGCACGCTGCCGGTTTGGATGGCGTAGGAGGCGGCGGTTTCGCCGCTGATGACGGCATCCACTTTGCCTTGCAGCAGTTCATTCCAGGCGGTTTTGCTGCTGTCATAGCCGATGACGGTGGCGTTGGGGATGGTGCGGGCAATGCTGGCTTGAACGGTTCCCGTTTCAACCCCGATGCGCTTGCCTGCCAAACTGTCCAGGTTGGTGATGCTGGTTTCACTGTCGCGGACGGCGATCGCCATGCCAGATTTGAAATAGGGGCGCGAAAAATCGGCGACGCGCTGCCGTTCGGGGGTGATGGTGATGGCGGCGATCGCCATATCGACCTCGTTGCCATACAGCTCCCGCATCACATCGTCGAAGAACGACAGCGGCACATATTCCATCTGGGTTTGGGTGGCTTCAGCAAAGGCATTCATCAAGTCAATCTCAAAGCCCTGGAGCTGGCCATCCGCCGTTTTAGAAGCGAACGGTGGATAGTTGGGCACAACTGCAACGCGCATCGTCGAACCCGGTGCAACGGCTTGCGGCGTGGGGGCGCTACAGGCGGCGATCGCAACCGTGAACGTTAGACCCAGCAGGATAAAAAAGAGCGATCGCACGAATCGGGGGAATCGGACGAAATCAGGAAAAACCATCGCAACAACGTCTCCTGGCGCTGGGGACTACAAGCGGGATTGGGGATTTTGGATTGGGGATTTTGGGTTTTGGATTTTGGGTTGGAGATTGCGGAACGGAGATCTCGCGCCGTGCCCAAATTGTGACCCTGCCCAACCCTGCCCAAATTGTGATAATTCACTTCAGTGAATTAATTGTGGAATGAGTGAATTAATTGTGGAATGGATTCTGCACAGGTTAGCAAAACTGCCAACATTTTTTACTTTAGTTTGGACTAATGGTGAAGAGGAAGGCAGTCAATGAGAAGCACCGACTGCCGTAAGGTCAATGAAGTACAACCAACATTGACCCCATGATTTTCAACGAACTTCAGCAATTTCGCCAAACGTTGTATGCCAGCTTGGGAAACGCCAGAGATGCCCTGTTTGATCTGATGGATGCCGTGTTAGTGAGTGCGTGCATCGTGTCGTTTGTGAGGCTATCGCAGAGTCCTGTCTTTCGTCGCCAGTGGTCGAGCACCTATGAAGCGTTGCGCGATAGCCGCCTACCCCGATCAAAGGTGCTGAAGCTGTTGGTGCAGCAGATACCGACTCAGCAGCAACCGTTGTTGGCAGGTGATGCGAGTCGGTGGAACCGTCCTGCTGCCAGGCGTTTGAAAGACCGCACCTTATCAGGCAGAACAGGACATGCCCCGATAGCCGGACAAAACTACAGTACCTTAGCCTGGATTGCTGAAGACAGGGGCAGTTGGGCATTACCATTGCGGCATGAGCGCATCACCAGCTTTGAAACACCCGCCAGTAAAGCGGCATTCCAACTCAAACAAGTGACTCGGCAGTTAGCGGTGCGTCCGTTGGCGATCTACGACCGAGGGTACGGCAATGCCAGTTTTGTCAACCAAACGGCAGGGATTGAGGCAGACTTGCTGCTGCGGGTTACATCCAATCGATGTGTCTATGGCGCGCCCCCAGCGTATCGAGGGCGAGGCGCACCTGCCAAGCATGGACATAAGATGAAACTCAATGACCCTGACACTTGGAGTGTCCCGGTCGAAACCGTTGAAGTCGATGATCCCAACTGGGGACGAGTGCGGGTCAGTCGTTGGAGTGCATACCATTTCCGCAAATCCCCCAAACGGGCAATGGAAGTGTTGCGCGTGGAGGTGCTGGAGACACAGAGCAGCACGCGACGCTTGGCTCCTTTGTGGTTAGTTTGGCTGGGTGAGCAGATGCCTCCGTTAGAAACCCTGTGGTTGCACTACCTCCGTCGCTTTGCCATTGAACACTGGTATCGCTTTGCCAAGCAGAGGCTATATTGGACACATCCCCAGTTCAGTTCTGTATCGGCAACCGAACAGTGGAGCAGCCTGATGCCGTTGCTCAGTTGGCAGTTGTGGTTAGCGCGAAAGGACTGTACTGACCACCCCTTGCCCTGGCAGGCACCGCAAGAAACGTTGACTCCGGGTCGGGTCGCACAAGCGTTTGCAGGCATTTTGGCAGCGATTGGCACCCCTGCTCCTGCGCCTAAACCTCGTGGTAAATCGCCAGGACGAGGCAAGGGGCACAAGCCAACTCCTCGTCCCTGCTATCCGATGGTCAAAAAACGAGCCTCGAAACGCAAGACATCCGAACAATCCCTGAACAGTCCGGTTGCAACAGCAGCTTAACTGCGAGCAGGATTGTATCCAATTCCTTAAGTTCAACTGTTATGAACGGTTGAGCAGATTCTTTATGGCATCCTGTTGAGCATTATTGTGATGCCAGTTAGTCCAAACTAAAGCTCCCTAGAAGCCCTAGGCAAGCTGGCTCTGCTGGCCGCACAGCTATGAAACCTGGCTGGGCAGAGGGGCGATCGCCACCACAGGCTTACTTTATCTTGCCTATTTTGGATATATCTTCGCAGTGTGGATGTAGCACTTTTGGGATGTGACCTGGAATGCGATCGCGCATCAAGCTGGAACGCCTATCTGAATGCAATTTTACTCGATCTTTCCTGCGCTGATTACAACATCTTCATAGAGTGCAGAAATCGTATCGGTAAAGTTGAGACTTTCTAAATGGAACGTCTCGGTGTCTGGCGTGTAGTATTGCAGCACCCATAGCCCAGCTTCATTGCGACGAAAGCACTCGACCCGCTGGTGGCGCGTGTTGATCAGAACATATTCTTCCAGGCTTTCTAACAGTTGATAATCTGCAAACTTATCGCCCCGATCAAACGCTTCGGTAGAGTCTGATAACACCTCCACAATCAGCCTGGGAAACTGCTTAAAGGTCTCATTTTGCTGATCGCGAGGATCGCAGGTCACCATTACATCGGGATAGTAATAACAATTTCGCGCTTCGATGCGAGCCTTCATATCCGAAATGAAAACCCGACAACCCGTCCCGCGCACGTGCCCCCGTAATAGCGCAAAAATATTTCCTGCAATCGTCACATGGGCATCGTTCGCACCCGCCATAGCATAGATTTCACCATCTCGATACTCGTGCTTGATCGCGCTTTGGGCTTCGAGTTGGAGATATTCCTCAGGGCTGATGAACTGGGGTGAAGCAATCATAGGGCTTGTTCTAGAACGCTGCGGAAGGAGTGTTGGGGGCTACTGCAAGGTAAATGGAGGTTGGCTGGAGGGTTGAGCCTGCGGCTTTGGGACTAGAAGTTTTGGATTAACGAATGCTGGCTGCATCGAGTTTCGGCGGAGATGGAGCCGAGCGATCGCCCGCTTTTTTCTTCAGTTTGGCTCAGTTTGGCAAATTTGGACTGAACCCCTGGCTTAATCCTGATGGGCCCAACGCCTAGTAACTAAATTCCACGATGAAACTGGTTGCACCGTCTCGACTGTCAACGCGAATCGTCGCCCCCAACCGCTCCACCAGTTTCTTAACCAGTGCCAGCCCTAGCCCCGTGCCGCCCTGATGCCAAACGTCGTGATCAGGAATGCGGTGAAACTTTTCAAAAATGCGATCGCACTCTGCCGCGGGAATTTCTACTCCTGTGTTGCGAACACAAATCCGCAGCCCATCAGACGTAGACTGTACAGAAAGAGTAATGTACTCTCCAGCGGGGGTGTACTTGCAGGCATTGTTCAGCAATTCGCCGAGAATACGCTCTAAATACGATAAATCGCTGGAAAAAGAGGGAAGCGACTCTTCAATCTGAATCTCTAGCTGCTGCTGCTGATTTCTAGCCCGCTCCACATAGGGTTCTGCAATGTAGGGAATAAAAAACTGGAGCGGAATCATGCTGATATTCAGCGGATCGGTGCCTGCTTCTATGCGGGCCATCTCTAGCAAATTGTTAATTAGCCGAATTTCGCGCTGGCTCTCGTCTTGCAGCACTCGAAAGTAGCGCTTCACGATTCCTGCTTCGTCTGCGAACACACCCAGGGGTTCTAGATGCACCTCCAGCAGTTGGATTGCCATGAGGATATTGGACATGGGCGATCGCATTTCATGAGACACGGTGTTCAGCAGATCGTCCTTGAGCCGATTTAGCTCCTCCAGTTCATGCAGTTGAAGCTGAGCAGCTTGGTAGAGGTGAGACTGGCGGAGGGCGATCGCACAGTGATTGGCCACCTGCTGCACCAGCCGATCCTCCGCCTCGCTGAAGGTTTGCTCAGCCGGACGAAAGAGCCACAAATCGCCAAGAATGCCCTGATCGTCATAAATCGGACGCGCCAAAATCGCCCAATGGCCCGCTCCATATCGAGGGCACTCAGGCAAATAACAGCAAAAGGGGCCAGAGTTCCCCTGCGCGATCGCCGCATACATTGTCGCCGATTCGATGGTTAAATCCTCGACCCTACAACACTGTACAGCCCCATCCTGGTGATACTCATAGTCAATCGTTACCTGCGTTTGCGCCGCATTGTAAAGCCCGGCATTGCACCCCACCAGCGCCAGCCCTGCCCCTAATTCCTGCACTGCCGTTTGCAAAATCTGCGCCTCATCCAGGCTATCACGCACCCGATCCGTAATTCGCTTGAGCAGCGCCTCAAACTCGAGCGCCTGTTCTAGCTGGGCCGTGCGCTGCTGCACCAGATCTTCTAGCCGAGCATTCAGGGCTTCTAGCTCCGTCTGCTTCTGCTCTAGGGCGGCCCGGGTTTGCTCTAGCGTGGCGTTGGCCTGGATTTGAGCTTGCATGGCAGCTTCGGCATCGCGGCGGGCTTGCAGCAGTGCCTCCTCATATTCGCTCCGCTGCTGGATCGGAATCAGAACGCACTCATTTAGCACTTCCCCCTGGCGCTGATGGCGGGTCGCATTCACCAGCATCGGCAGGCTTTCCCCCGTTCTAGAGCGAACTGGAAGATAGATTTCTTCAACCTTGCCTTGCAGCTTGAGCAGCGGAAAAA
Organism: Thermoleptolyngbya sichuanensis A183; assembly: GCF_013177315.1. Classification (NCBI taxonomy): domain Bacteria; kingdom Bacillati; phylum Cyanobacteriota; class Cyanophyceae; order Oculatellales; family Oculatellaceae; genus Thermoleptolyngbya; species Thermoleptolyngbya sichuanensis. Next base: position 2,324,457 of record NZ_CP053661.1, read on the forward strand.
AATGAGTTTGGTAGAAAATGCGGCTAGCGGTTGGCAGCAAGGCTTCTAGGCGCTGCCCTTTCACCTCGTCCAGACCGCATTGCAGCAGTTCCAGCAGGGTAGCATTCGTCAGGGTGATTGTGCCGTCGTCGGTGAATGCCAGGAAACCGCATGGCGCGGTGTCCAGCAATTCATCTAGATGGCAGGCACACCGTTCGACAGGTGATGCGGTCTGCGGTTCATTCTGCGGTTTATTGTGCGGCTCTGATGACATGAGCGGCGGAAAGATAATCTTGGATTAGCTGGATGGTTTCGTCGGGATGGCTCATGTGGGGACAGTGACCCGTTGCCTGCATGAGCTTGAGGGTGCTGTGGGGGAGATGGCGATGGAGATAGTGGCCGACTTCTGTAGGGGCGATCGCATCTTCGGCACACTGCAAGATCAGCGAAGGTACGGTCATGTCAGCCAGAATCCCCCGATAATCTGATAAAAACGTTGCCTCGGCAAAGCGCCGTGCAATCACTGGGTCTGTTGAGCAAAAGCTCTCTTCCAGTTCCTTTGAGAGTGAGGGACGCTGTTCGTTTTTCATGATAACGGGAGCCAAAAAGCTGGCCCATCCGAGATAATTCTTATCCATCAGATCCATCAATCCCAGAATATCCTCTCGCTCAAAACCGCCACAGTAGTCCGGCGGATCGTTGAGGTAGCAGGGCGACGGCCCCACCAGGATGAGCCGCTCAAACCGCTGGGGGGCTTGCATCGCCGCCAGCATTCCAATCACGCTGCTCACCGAATGCCCTACAAACATGACATTCTGTAGATCCAGCGCTTCACAAATCTCTAAGACATCCTGAGCATAGCCCTCCAAGCGGCTGTAGCGCTCTGGGTCGTAGGCTCGCAAGTCCGACTTGCCCGACCCCACATAGTCAAACAACACAATTTGATAGTCGGCAGCGAAGGCTGGCGTAACGAGTCGCCACATATTTTGGTCGCAGCCAAAGCCGTGGGCAAACAGCATCGGCTGAGTGCCCTGTCCTGAAACAGTGACATTGTTGCGAGTAAGGATGGATTGGGGACGCTGGTGGGAAAGTTGGGGGTCGGCGGGAAAATCGTTTGGTATCAGTTGGTTTGTCTGTTGGTTTGTCATTTTTGAAATGGGTAGCTGAAATGGGTAGTTGAAATTGATAGCTGAAATTGATAGCTGGTGATAGACCGATTCTTTATTCTTTAAGGTCGATTTTCGTAAGCCTAGCAGTGCAGCCTGTATTTATATCAAGTCTTGAGTGATAGAGATTCTAAATCTCTTCGGGCAAATCGCGTCTGAAAAATTTAATAGAGCGAAAGCAATCGGGAACCCTTTCTGCACTCCTCTTCTACACTCCCTAGATTAGGTGCCTATGAGTCCTACTCCGGATCTTCCCCATGCCTCAAATCTCTCTAGCGCCGCCCTCCGGTCTGGTCGGGGGGCGATCGCCCTCCACTCGACAACGCCCCAACAGCAAGCCCTCTACGACCGACTGCAAGCCTTTTCGCTCGACCAGCCCGGCGCAGCGCTCAGCTTTAGCCAGCGCCTTGCTCGCGACAATTGTTGGTCTCTGAACTATACCCAGCGAGTGATTGAGGAATACAAAAAGTTTGCGTTTTTGGCAGTCTGTGCAGGGCATCCCGTCACGCCGTCGGATCAGGTAGACCAGGCATGGCATCAGCATCTCACCTACAGCCGCTCCTACTGGGAGGTGTTTTGTCCACAGGTGCTGCAAATGCCGCTGCACCACGAGCCAACCCAGGGCGGCCAGACCGAACACCACAAATTTAACGACTGGTATCGCAAAACCTTGCAGAGCTACGAAGCCTGGTTTGGGGAAGCACCGCCCCCAGACATCTGGCCCGATCCGAGCCTGCGGTTTGGGCGAGATTTGCAATTCCGCCGGGTCAATGTGCAGCAGCATTGGGTGCTGCCTCGACCAGACTGGGCAGGCCGGTGGGCGGCGATCTGGCAGTCTGGCTGGCGGTCTGGTTGGCAGTTTGTGCAGCAGTCTCCGGTGGTGCTGGGTGGCCTGGTGGTGCTGGCATTGAGTCTAACAAGCTGCGCGGCGATCGCCCCGATTCCCAACCCGCTAGATCTTCGAGGGCCAGAGTTTTTGCAGTTTTATCTCTTCGTGCTGGGCAGCACGCTGCTGGTGGCATGGGCGCTGCGTCGATGGCTCCGACAACCTGGCAACGTGGAGGGACAGTCGCTGCCGACGCTCGATCCCTACGACGTTGCCTATCTGGTGGGTGGGGCAGATCGGGCGATTGATACGGCAATTGTAAGCATGGCGCGATCGCAACTCCCTGCTATCGATGCCCAGGAGGGATTCCTGGTGCCGCTGGTTGCGCCGGAGCCGTCGCAGCACCCGCTAGAGCGGGCGATTCTGGAAAGCATGAATGGCTCAAAAGCCACGGTACAGAGCCTCCGTCGGAATAATGCGCGGGCGACCGAAACCCTGCGATCGCGCCTACAGGCGCTTGGACTGGCTCTGTCGCCCGCCCAGGCTGCCAAAGCGCGACTCTATCCCGTGCTGCTGCTGCTGTTGCCGCTGTTGCTGGGCATTGCCAAGGTGCTGGTCGGCCTTTCGCGGGGGCGGCCCGTTGGGTTTCTGCTGATGATGATTGTGGTGTGGCTGGTTGTTATCGCAATATTCCAACTGCCGCCTCTATCGAGTCGGTATGGCGATCGCGCTTTGCAACAGATCCGAGCGACTCATCAATCCGCCATGACGCTCCGCACCCGCGACCTCAGCGCCGTGCAGCAAACTCAATTTCTGTTCCTCATTGCCCTATCCGGAACCACCGCACTACGCGGCAAAGAGTTTGCCAGCTTACGGGCTGCACTCTCTCCTGTTTCCAGCACCGGAAGTGGCAGTGGATATTTGTCTTCCTGGGGGAGCGATGGCTGGAGTGGTGATGGGGGCGGCGGCGACGGCGGCGGCGGGGGTGGGGGGGGTTGCGGGGGGTGTGGGGGCTGTGGGGGCTGTGGGGGCTAGAAACGAAGAGGAAAGAGAGAAGAGAGAAAAGGGAAGAATCTTTCTTCGGTTTTCGTTCTTTTTTCTTGTTTCTTGGGGAAGAACAGGTTTCCGTTCTTCGTTCTTCCCTCTTCGTTTTTTACATCCGCTCCAAAACTTGAATCCCCAACAGCGATAGCCCCAGCTTGATCGTGCGGGCGGTCAGGTCTGCCAGGAGCAGCCGCGAGGTGCGCTGCGGGTCTTCGGCCTGCAAAATGGGGCAGCGGTCGTAGAACTGATTAAAGGTCTTGCTGAGGTCGAAGAGATATTCGCACAGGCGGTTGGGCAGCAGATCGGCCTCCACTGCGCTCAGCACTTCGTCAAATTGCAGCAGCGACTTGGCCAGGGCAAACTCTGCCTCGTCTTGCAGCACGACCCGGCTATTGTCCCCCAGCGCCTCGAAGTCGATTCCGCCCTTGCGGCTGATGCCCTGCACCCGCACGTAGGCATAGAGCATGTAGGGGGCGGTGTTGCCTTGCAGCGCCAGCATCTTGTCGTAGCTGAAGATGTAGCTGCTGGTGCGGTTCTGGCTGAGGTCGGCGTATTTGATTGCGCCAATGCCGACGACGTTGGCCACATGGACGATGAAGTCCTCGGATTCGGTGCGGTTTTCTTCGGTCAGGCGGGCTTCCAGGTCGGCGCGGGCCCGGGCGATCGCCTCTTCCAGCAAGTCCACCAGCCGCGCCGCTTCGCCAGAGCGACTCTTCAGCTTTTTGCCATCTTCGCCCAAAATATTGCCCAGCGGTGTATGCACAAACTCCGTTTCATCGGTAATCCAGCCCGCCCGCTTGCCCACCTGAAAAATCTGGGCAAAGTGATTGATTTGTTCTGCGCCAACGGGATAGATTACCCGCTGCACCCGGTCTTCTGTCACGCGATAGCGAATCGCCGCTAGATCCGTCGTGGCGTAGTTATAGCCCCCGTCCGACTTTTGCACAATCAGCGGCAGCGGCTTCCCCTCTTTGTTGGTAAAGCCGTCTAAAAACACGCACTTCGCGCCCTGGTCTTCCACCAGCAGCCCCAGCCGATCCAGTTCTGCAATCACATCGGGCAAGAGCGGGTTGTAGAACGATTCGCCCCGCTCCTGAATCTTGGGCGACAGACCCATCAGGTCAAAGATTTTGCGATTCGTGCGATTCGACAAATCGCAGACGACTTTCCAGGCCTGAATCGTTTCTGGATCGCCCGCCTGAAGCTTCACTACCGCCAGCCGCGCGGCTTCCTGAAAGTCCGTGTCTTCGTCAAACCGCTTTTTGGCGGCCCGGTAAAACGTTGCCAGGTCGCCCAGATCGAGTTCGCCGCCCGCCAGCGCGTCGGGATAGGCCTCGCGCAAATAGGCAATCAGCATTCCAAAGGGCGTGCCCCAGTCGCCGATGTGACTTAGCCGCAGCACGTCGTGGCCGAGAAACTCCAGAATTCGCGCCAGGGCATCGCCAATGACGCAGGGGCGCAGGTGGCCCACATGCATCTCCTTGGCAATGTTAGGACTGGGGTAATCGACAATCACCCGCTTCGGGTTGGCCACGGGCGCAACGCCCAGGCGCGGGTTTGCCTGAATGGCCTTGAGTTGCGCTTCTAGGTATTCTGGCTTGAGCCGCAGGTTGATGAAGCCGGGCCCGGCTACTTCTGGCGGGTCGCATAGGTCGGATACGTCCAGATGGTCGAGAAGCTGAGAGGCGATCGCCTTCGGAGCCATGCCCAGTCTCTTGGCCAGTCCCATCGCGCCATTCGCCTGATAGTCCCCAAATTTGGGATTGCTGGCAGGCACCAGAACCGGGTCAGCATCAGCCAAGTCCGGCCCAAACGCCGCAACCAGTGCAGCTTCTAATCGGCTTCTCAACAGTGCAAGGGTGGAATTCATGGCGTTTTAGGCAGGCAGAGGAACCGAGCAGCAACCGTACAATAGGAAGAATTCTGGTGAAGCGGCTGACCCCACGTCTCAGAACGTGCTTTATCAGGATGCGCTTCATCCGTAGTGATTATAAACGTCAACTCTCCCAATCATGACGCAGACCCAGCGCGATTCGCGAAGCGATCCCTACGGGAATCGCCCCACCTCTCCTCCCGTCAGCAGACTGCCGCCCCTGGAAAGCGGCGACCACCTCTCGCGGGCCGAGTTTGAGCGGCGCTACGAGGCGATGCCCCATCTCAAAAAAGCCGAACTAATCGAAGGAGTCGTCTACGTGCCCGCTGCTCTCCGCTTTAGGAGTCATGGTAAACCCCATGCTCAGATGATGCTTTGGCTTTCCACCTATTGGCTTGCAACACCTGCCGTAGAAGTAGCAGATGCTCCAACCGTGCGGCTCGACCTAGACAATGAACCCCAGCCAGATATTGTGCTGCTGATTGACCCGGCTGCTGGTGGGCAGTCCCGCCTTAGCGAAGATGACTATATCGAGGGCGCACCAGAACTGATTGTCGAGATTGCCGCCAGCAGCGCCTCCATCGACCTCCACACCAAAAAGCAAGTCTATCGCCGCAGCGGGGTTCAAGAATATATTGTGTGGCGGAGCTTAGAAAACGGGCTGGACTGGTTCTATTTGAACGAAGGCGAATATCTTGTGCTGCCGCCCGATGCCGACGGCTTCCTTCGCAGCCGCATCTTTCCGGGGCTGTGGTTGGATGTGGTGGCGCTCTGTGGGGGAGACATGATGCAGGTGATGCAGGGATTGCAGACCGGCATCCAGTCTTCCGCCCATGCCGAGTTTGTGCAGCAGTTGGCGGCGCGGCGCAGCGGGCAGTTTTAGGAGAGGAGTCTCTGGAGTCTCTACTTTTAGGAAATGCACTTTTAGGAAATACTGCTTCAGGAAACGCTGCTTTAGGAAACGCTGCGCCAGGAAGCCCCACTAGGGAACCACATGGACTGGCGTACCAACCTGCACCATTTCAAACAGGGCAACCACGTCATCGTTGTACATGCGGATGCAGCCGTGGGAGGCAGCGCGTCCGATAGTTTCCTCGTTGGGAGTGCCGTGAAAGCCGATGGTGTTTTTGCCGTCTGTCCAGAAACCGATCCAGCGGACTCCCAGCGGGTTGCCGTGTCCTGGCGGCACGATTTCGCCCGTAAACGGATGCTGCCAGGTGGGGTGTTCCACCATGCTGATGACTTCGTAGCGACCGGTCGGCGTTTCCCAACCCGCTCGACCCACCGCGATGCGAAAGCTAGCTTTAATCTGCTCTTGCTCGTAGACATAGACGCGGCGATCGCTCAGATCGACCACCAGCGACACGGGCGATCGCCCTTCTGGTTCTGGCACAAACGGCTCAGCGGCTCCCAGCGCAGGCACATCAGGCCAGGTGGCGGCGGGCGCGATGGGGACGGCGCTGGGCGGCGGCGAGACAGGTGCTACGACGGGTTCAGTTCGCAGCGACCCCCACTCGACCAAGCTTCCCGGATTGGCGATCGCCGGACGTAGCCCCACCAGACCTACTATGGCCGGAGAAACCAGCCCCGCCGCAAACTGTATTGCTAACCGCCGAACGCCACGCACCAGCACCACCGCCTCCCCACGCAAAAACTGAGCCTAGTATAGCCCAGGGGTTGGGGATGGAAAGTCCTAGAGGGTGGGCGCAGGAGAGACACAACGCCAACCCTCCGTCTCCTTCATCGCCCTACCGCAGGCTCCTTCGCCAGGAACTTTTCCAACTCCGTCAGCGCTTCCGCATCCACCTTGGTCTGCATGGGGCAGAACTTTGGCCCGCACATCGAGCAAAACTCAGCAGTTTTATAGATATCGGCGGGCAGGGTTTCGTCGTGATACTCGCGGGCGCGTTCTGGATCGAGCGACAGGTCAAACTGGCGATTCCAGTCGAAGTGGTAGCGGGCGCGAGATAGCTCATCGTCGCGATCGCGGGCATGGGGGCGATGGCGGGCGACATCGGCAGCATGAGCAGCAATTTTGTAGGCAATCAGCCCGTTTCGCACGTCTTCGGCATTGGGCAGCCCCAGGTGTTCCTTGGGTGTGACGTAGCAGAGCATCGCGGTGCCGTGCCATCCGGCGATCGCCGCCCCAATCGCAGAGGTGATGTGGTCGTATCCGGGTGCAATATCCGTCACGAGCGGCCCCAATACGTAAAATGGTGCTTCGGAGCATTCCTCCATCTGCTTTTTCACGTTAAATTCGATTTGATCCATCGGAACATGGCCCGGGCCTTCAACCATCACCTGCACGTCCGATTCCCATGCTTTGCGCGTGAGATGACCAAGCGTTTTCAGTTCCGCAAGCTGGGCCGCATCAGAGGCATCGTGCAGGCAGCCCGGCCGCAGCGAGTCGCCCAGACTAAATGACACATCGTACTTTTTGAAAATCTCGATAATGTCTTGGAAGTGCGTGTAAAGCGGGTTTTGCTGGTGGTGGGCCAGCATCCAGCGGGCGATGATGCCGCCGCCGCGAGAGACGATTCCCGTGAGGCGATCGCGCACCAGCGGCAAATGCTCAATCAAAATTCCCGCATGAATCGTCATGTAGTCCACACCCTGCTGCGCGTGCTTTTCAATGACGTGCAAAAAGTCGTCGGGGGTCAGCTTTTCGATGTTGCCGTGGACGCTTTCCAATGCTTGATAAATCGGCACTGTGCCGATGGGAACAGGCGATGCAGCAATGATGGCCGAGCGAATCGCGTCCAAATCGCCGCCGCCTGTAGACAAGTCCATCACCGTATCTGCACCATATTTCACCGCCAGTTTCAGCTTATCCACTTCTTCTTGTAGGCTCGAAGAATTGGGCGACGCACCGATGTTTGCATTCACCTTGCAGCGGGTGGCTATGCCAATCCCCATCGGCTCCAGGTTCACATGATTCACATTGGCAGGGATGATCAGCCGTCCCCGCGCCACTTCCGAGCGAATCAGTTCCACAGGCAACTGCTCGCGCTCAGCCACAAACTGCATTTCTTCCGTCACAACGCCTTGTCGAGCAAAGTGCATTTGAGACACGTTGCTCTGTCCGCGTCGCTTGGCGACCCAGGATGCTCTCATATTTAGTTCCTCAGATAAACAGCTTCCCTCCGCTGGTGCTAACCAGTCTCAGGTTCTCAGGGTGTAATCTCAGCCTGAATCGCTCAGGCACCCCTAGCTGCGTTTGTTATACCATTCCTGGCAGGAGAATCCAAGAAACCGATTGCAAAACAGAGGAATTCTTTGCAAAACGTTCGATCGCAGGTGTTCAGTCCTGGTCGCGTCTAGTCCTGGTCGCGTCTAGTTCTGGTCGCCTAGTTCTGGTCGCCTAGTTCTGTTCACCCAACTGGGCTTGCTCCATGCTGTCCAGCAGCGGACTATTCCGCAAAATGGAAGGTTGCGCCAGCCGCTGACCGTCTGCCACAAGGACTGCGCCTTCGCCAGCCTCATCTCCGCCACAGGCAACGGCCCGCAGTTTGGCATAAAACGCCGACGCTTCAATGCGGGGAATAATCGGCACGTACTGATGGATTGGGTTCTGGGCCACGCTGCCCCGCCCCCACCAGCCGAAAGCGTCTTCGTTCTCGGTTGGGCCTGGCTGGTCTTCGGTTGTCGCAGCTACGTTTGTTGCAGCTATATTGCTCGGCTCCGAAGCCTCTTGAGGGTCTAACGGAGGGGCTGATTGGAGGTTTGGTTGAGGGTCTAGTCTAGAGTCTAATTGAGAGTCTGAACCTGAGGAGTCTGCGCTCGGATCAGACTGATCCGCAGGCAGTTCAGCGTCTGCGAGTTCAGATTCGCTGGGTGGGGCGATCGCCCTATCCACAGAACCAGGTTCATCCAGTGCAGACTCCGAAGAAAATACGGAGGTGGATTGGTTTTGGCGAGCAGGCGTTTGAGAAGCGGTTGATTGAGAAACCGATGATTGAGAAATAGTAGCACTGGCTGAGGGAGCCGCCGAAAACCCGCCGAATCGACCGCTCACCACTCGTTCAAAATCTGGCGTGTAGTGGGGAATGGGCTGTCCCCGCCGCCGCCACACGGCCAAGATTTGCCCCACTGATACGGCTCGGTAGCGTCCTTGATACAGCGCTTCGACGATGGCTGCCCGAATCCAGTGTGCCGGGTGGTTGACCGCCCAATAGCTCACCAAATAGTCCGCCGCGAAGCCGTCCATGTCAAACCCGTAGCCGTTGAGCAGTGCCACGGCATCCAGAATGGCGGGGTCGCGGGCTGGATGAGTCATAACGCTTAGTATCGTCGGGAAATCCGCCAGTATCGGGATTTTGGCTTGCTTACACCATATCCCAAGAAATGAAATGCTGCATCTATCTTGCAATAGTCGGCAATGATATCGACTGAGGCCGTTGCCTTTGCGACTGTTTTTGCGATTGTTTTGGCGACTGTTCTAGAGGGACGGGTCTACTGACGGATCTCCGATATCTGCACCTACGATATCTGCACCTACGGCAGTTGCCAGATCTGGCAGCCAGGGCAAATCCGTGACACCCGGATCAAGGCCCAACTGTGATAGCAGCGTAGTGATCTGTCCTCGGTGGTGCGTTTGATGGTTAAACAGATGCACCACTAGTGTCCAAGTCGGCAGCGTATGCGTTTTGCCATCAGCCTTGCTGTGAAATGTGAAGGGTTGTGCCAGCCAGTCGGCTGTAATCCTCTAAACCCAGATCAGAATTTCCTTGTCGCACTGTTCCCGTGCCTGTCGCAGTTCGTCAAAATTCTCATAAAGGTCTTGCCCAATTGCCAAACCCGTCAGAGGTTGATGGGTAAACCGTCCTAGCCAAGCGCGATCGCCATACAGCAAATGATTCAGCGTGCCGTGAATAGACTTGAAAAATGCGCCCCGATCTTGACGGCGATCGCCATCAGACATCTCAGCGCACAGGGCATACAGCCTGAAGTTCATCCACTGGTTGTATTTCGCCATCATCTGGCAATAATCCACATCAATCATAAAGCGCCCTCCCACAAGCCTGAACGCCTTTATGCTAGCGGAACTCAGCGGCTGCCAAGAGTCTGGAGCGATCGCCTTTCTTGCAGAACTCAAGAAAACCGAACCTGAGAGTAGTTTACATTTGTTAACTTTTGCGTTACATTTATTTACATAAGGTTTTAAGGAGGTTTGACATGAGAGGAGTTGTTACCGAAGAGCAGGGCAGACAAAATATTTACGCTGTTGAGCCGCAGATGTATGTAGATAGCGAAGCGCGGACTGGCTTTACGGAATATGCAGAAAAGCTCAACGGTCGGCTGGCGATGATTGGCTTTGTATCGATGCTGCTGCTAGAAGCTCTCACGCACCAGGGATTGGTCAGCCTCCTGCAAAACCTCTAAGGTTCTGGTTGGCAACTGCTTTGAACTGAGAGATGAATTGAAGTGGGCCAGACGAGGCATTTCCGTCTGGCTCATTTTTGCAGATTCTCTTGATTACTACTGGGTCTGCTGATCCTTGAACGTTAAGGTGGACGTTCGGGTCAAGGATTGGGAATTGCCCGGATCACCCTGCCTATCCCTGATCCTTGAACGTTAAGGTGGACGTTCGGGTCAAGAGGTTTCGGCGATCGCCACCAGAGACAGCACTCTCGGCAGCACGTCCTCCGGCTGAATCGGTTTGGTGATGCAAGAATCGGCAGCGGCGATCGCGGGTGCTGCGTAGGGTGAAGCTTCATCACTTGCCAGGGCAATCACTTTCAAATGCTGGGTAATTGGGCTATGGCGCAAGTTGTGAATTAGCTCCGCGCCCGCATTTTCGGGCGACTGCACATCAACGATGACCGCATCTGGCTGGAGTAGCTCGATCTGGCTAAAGGCGGTGGAGCCTTCTAGAACCCACACCACCTGATATCCTGCCGCCGTCAGCATGTCGCAGATGATGTTGGCCGTTAGCTCATCATTTTCCACCAGCACCACCCGTCCCAAAATGGTGCGCCCCAGCCCATCCAAGGCCGGAATGGGCGCAGTTGCCTCCGCTGCATCGTCTTTTGAGCGGGCCGGAAGCTGAACCGTAAACACCGACCCCACGCCCACCGTAGAATCGACCATAATCCGCCCACCGTGCAGATCCACAAGTTGCTTGGTTAGCGCTAGCCCCAAGCCTGTGCCCTGATAGAGCCGCTGGTAGGAGCTATCAAGCTGCTGAAATTTCTGGAAGAGCAAGGGGCGCTGCTGTTCGGGAATGCCGATGCCCGTGTCGATCACCTGGAATATGGCGTATTGAGGATCGGCCATCACTCGCAGCGTCACCTTGCCGCCTGCTGCGGTGAACTTCACGGCGTTGCTGAGCAGATTCAGCAAAATCTGCTTGACCCGATGCGGATCGGCGACGAAGCGATCGCGGCTAGGGTCAATTCGCAGATCCAGCGCCAGCTCTACGCCCTGCTTCAGGGCAGTTTCTTCGACTGTTTTCATGCTCTGCTGAGCCATCATCGTCAGCGAAAATGGACTCAGCTTTAGCACGGCCCGCCCCGACTCCACCTGCGACAGGTCGAGGATGTCGTTGATGAGTTCTAGCAAGTGCTGCCCGCTGTCATGAATCGTCTGCAAAAAGCTGCGCTGACGCGGACTGAGTTCCCCCAGAGACCAGCGCAGCAGCGTGGCAGACATACCAATAATGGTGGTTAGCGGGGTTCGCAATTCATGGCTAACTGCGGCCAGAAACTCACTCTTGGCGCGATTCGCGGTCTGGGCTGCCAGCACCGCCTCCTGCAAGTCGTGGGTGCGGGCGACGACCTGCTGCTCTAGCGACGAGCGCTCTGGTTCTATCGACAGTTCAGGATTCGTGAGCAGAGCTACCAGTCGCCGGGTAAATTCCGTCTGGGCGAGGGGATCGTTGGGCTGGAGGCGATCGCCCGCCGCCTGTAGCGCCGCCATTAGGTCTGCCTCGGTCTGACACAGTTCCATCAGGGATTGCAAAAAGGTGGCGATCGCCCCCGGATCAAAGGTCAAATCCACCCGCTGCGATTCCTCGGCAGCATCCAAATCACCAGCCTGTCCGGGCACATTAGTCCCCTCAGACTGCCAGCCGCTCAGCAGCACGCTAAAGGGGCGCGACACCAGCACCATAAACTGCTTGCCATCCGGCAGTTGCGTCTGTACTGCCAGCGGCAGCGTCGTCGCCCCCAACAGCAGCGCCCCATCGCCAGAAGACTGGACCCACAGCGCCATCTGTTGAAGCAAATCCTGAAGCTGATGCAGTACTGCCAGCGGCAAAATCAGAGAATCAACCGACGGTTCGGGCGTGGGCATATGGGATGAGTGCAGCAGCGACGGAAACCAGTCTCTCTCCGCTGCCTGGAGATGAGATGCAGGGGGCACGATGGAACGCTAGACAGGAGGACTCTGGACTAGGAGTTTAACAACCGTTCATTATGGTATCCTGCGAGTCTACCTGGCGCTGGGAGGCATAAGGATTTTGAAAGATGTTCACCCCAGAGCATAGATTTTCAACAATACGATGCATCGACTAGCCGCCAGCCCTGGAGGCTGGAATCCCGACACCGAGGGCGTGATTTTTCTGGAGCAAACGCCCGCGCCTATCGTTTTCCTGACTGCCGCCGACACGGATATCCAGAGCCTTGCCCACGCCCTGCCCCACCTGCCTGCTGGCGTTCCGGCCCTGCGCGTTGCCAGCCTCCTCCAGCTTCAGCAGCAGCTCAGCATTGACACCTACGCCGAAGAAGTCCTCAGCCAGGCCCAGGTCATTATTCTGCGCCTGCTGGGTGGCCGCGCCTACTGGCCTTACGGGCTAGAAGTGCTAAAGCAAACCGCTGCCCAAACGGGCGCAACCTTGTTTGTGCTGCCCGGAGACGATCGCCCCGATCCTGATCTGCTCAGCCACTCTACCGCCCCCCTCGCTGCCGTCCACCGTCTCTGGCGATACCTCACTGAAGGCGGCCGCGAAAACTGGGTCAATGCCCTGCTATTTCTGGCGGACGAGTGCTTTGGCCAGTCCTTTAGTCCACCGCCTCCCCAGCCTGTTCCTAAGATTGGCGTGTACGCTGCTTCAGGCATTTGCAAACCGCCCAGGCAAGCGTCCAACCCCCAGCCTGCCCCAAACGTCGCCCTCCTGTTCTACCGCGCCCACTACTTGGCAGGAAACACGCAGCCCATCGAGGCGCTGTGCGAACTGCTGGCGGCGCGAGGAATGCAGCCGATTCCGGTATTTGTCTCCTCGCTGCGCGATCCAGACGTGCAGGCGGAACTGCTGACGCTGCTCCAGCCCAAGGACGAAGAAGCCGTGCAGGTGGTGCTGAATACGACGAGCTTTTCGCTGGCACGACTGGAGGACGACGCGCCGGATGTGAGCCTGTGGACCCGGCTGGATGCGCCCGTGCTTCAGGTCATTCTCAGCGGCGGCACGCGGGAGCAGTGGCAGGCTCAAAGCCGGGGGCTGTCGCCGCGCGACGTAGCGATGAATGTGGCGTTGCCGGAGGTGGATGGGCGGATTATCAGCCGGGCCGTGTCGTTCAAAACTGTGCAGACACGACATGACGGGCTGGAAACCGATGTGGTGGAGTATGCAGCGGTGGGCGATCGCCTCCAGTTTGTCGCCGATCTGGCCGCCGCCTGGGTGCGCCTTCGCCAAACGCCCCCCGCAGAGCGCCGCATTGCGCTGATCTTGGCCAACTATCCCACCCGCAACGGCCGCCTTGCCAACGGCGTTGGCCTCGACACCCCCGCCAGCACTGTCGAAATCCTGAAGGCCCTGAAGCAAGCGGGCTACACCCTGAGCGATATTCCCGCCACGGGCGACGACCTGATCCACCGCCTCACCGCCGGCCCCACCAACGACCCCGAAGCCCAGCACCGCCCTATCGCCCAATCCCTCTCCCTGAGCGACTACTGGGCCTATTTTCAAACCCTGCCGCCGACAGTGCAAACGCAACTGGGCGATCGCTGGGGAGATGGGTGGTGTCAGGAGTCTCAGGACGGCGTTCCCATTCCCGGCATCCAGCTTGGCAATGTTTTTATCGGCATCCAGCCCAGTCGCGGTTATGACCTCGACCCCAGCTTGAACTACCACGCGCCAGACCTGGAGCCAACCCATGCGTACCTGGCGTTTTATCACTGGGTGCGATCGCACTTTGGGGCCCATGCCGTCGTTCATGTGGGCAAGCACGGCAACCTGGAGTGGCTACCCGGCAAGAGCGTGGCGCTATCGGCCACCTGCTATCCCGAAATTGCCCTGGGCCCGCTGCCCCATCTCTATCCCTTTATCGTCAACGATCCGGGCGAAGGCTCCCAGGCAAAGCGCCGCGCCCAGGCGGTGATTATTGACCACCTCACGCCGCCCCTCACCCGCGCCGAACTTTACGGCCCGCTCCAGCAGCTTGAGGCGCTGGTGGATGAATACTACGAGGCGCAAAGCCTTGACCCGTCGCGGCTACCTGTTATCCGCGATCGCCTCCTAGCCCTGTTCCAGCAAACCCAGGTTTTGCAGGATTTGGGGCTAACGGCTGACTCTGCCGATTCTAGGGAAATTGAGGCGCTCCTGCCCAACCTCGACACCTATCTGTGCGAACTCAAAGAGGCCCAGATCCGCGACGGGCTGCATATTCTAGGACAATGCCCCAGCGGACGGCAGTTGCGAGATCTGGTTGTGGCGATCGCCCGCCATCCCACACCGGGATACGTCGGGTTGACAAGGGCGATCGCCGTGCGCTGGCATCTCGACCTCGATCCGCTCACTGCCGACCCCGCCCAGCCCCTCACGCCAGACCAAATCCACCGGACGCTCACCGCCCCCAAACTCGCTGCGAACCCCGCCACCCTCCGCAACGCCGCCGACCTGATCGACCTGATCGAGCAAGAAGCCGCCGCCCAGGTTGAACGAGCCATTGGAGACCTTGGAGATCAAGTTGGAAATCAAATCGGGGAGCAACATCCAGGTCATCCAGTCACAGAGCACACAGATCACGAAGCTAGGCATCCCCTCCCCCCAGACCTCTTGCCCGCCCTCCGCGCCACTCCCCAGGAACTCATCCACCTGTTGCGTGGGCTGGACGGGTGCTATGTGCCTAGTGGGGCTTCTGGTGCGCCGACGCGGGGGCGACCTGAAGTGCTGCCGACGGGGCGCAATTTCTACTCGGTGGATATCCGCGCCATTCCGACGGAAAGCGCCTGGGATGTCGGCCGCAGAGCAGCAGAGGCGCTGGTGGAACGCTATACCCAGGAACACGGCGACTATCCACAAACGCTGGGGCTGTCGATGTGGGGCACGGCGACCATGCGGACGGGTGGCGACGACCTGGCGGAAGCGCTGGCGCTGCTGGGCGTGCGGCCCGTGTGGGATGGCGCGTCGCGGCGCGTGGTGGATTTTGAAATTCTGCCTGTGTCTCTGCTAGGTCGGCCGCGGGTGGATGTAACGCTGCGAATTTCCGGCTTTTTTCGCGATGCCTTTCCCAATCTAATCGACCTGTTTCACCAAGCGGTAACGGCGGTGTCCCAACTGGATGAGCCGCCCGCAGACAATCCCCTAGCGGCGCGGGTGCGACAGGAGGCGACCCAGTGGCAGGCGGCGGGGCTGACCCCAGAACAGGCAGAAGGGCGATCGCGCTACCGAATTTTTGGCTCCAAGCCAGGAGCCTACGGCGCGGGGCTACAGGGCCTAATCGACGCGCAAAACTGGACGACCGACGCCGACCTGGCCCGCGCCTATATCAATTGGAGCAGCTATGCCTACACGGGGCAGGGCGAGGGACGCGCCGCGCCGGAAGCCCTTGAGTCGCGCCTGAAATCCCTGCAAATCGTGCTGCACAACCAGGACAACCGCGAACATGACCTGCTCGATTCAGACGACTATTACCAGTTTCAGGGCGGCATGACGGTGGCCACCCGCGCCCTCACGGGGCAAACCCCGCAGATCTATTTTGGCGACCATGCCCTACCCGAAGCGCCCAAAATCCGCACTTTGCAGGAAGAAATCGCCCGCGTCTATCGCTCTCGCGTGATTAACCCCAAGTGGATCGAGGGCGTAATGCGGCACGGCTATAAAGGCGCGTTTGAGATGGCGGCGACGGTGGATTATCTGTTTGCCTACGACGCGACGACCCGCTGCGTGGCGGACTATATGTATGAAGGCGTGGCACAAGCCTACGTGCTGGATGAAACAGTGCAGGCGTTTGTGCAGGACAAAAATCCTTGGGCCCTGCGCGACATGGCCGAGCGGCTGCTGGAGGCGCACCAGCGGGGGCTATGGGCGCAGGCTCCGGGGGATGTGCTAAATCGACTGAGGGCGATCGCCCTCCAGGCCGAGGCCCACATCGAATCTCGCCTGTAAGTCTCCCAACCCATAAGCCCCCCAACCTGCAAGCCTCCCAACCTGCAAATCTCTCGAACACAGAGATCTCGCAAAGGAAAATTCATATACGGTTCTTTGGCGTTGCCATGTGCATTACGCTTTGAGCCGATTTGAAAGCGCTACTATACAGGCAAGATCTCTAATCTTTTGCCAGCCCTCCCTAAACGCATGACTCCCTTCCGCCGGGTTCTCACGGGCGCGGTTTTGTTCCTGATCACCATCATCGTGGCCACGGCCGGATATATGGTTGCGGGCTGGACGTTTCTAGACGCGATTTATCAGGTTGTCATCACGGTCTTTGGCGTTGGCTTTGGCGAAGTGAATCCGATTACAACGCCAACCCTGCGCCTATTTACCATGCTGGTCATTATTGGCGGCACTTCCTCAGCAGTCTACGCCGTGGGAGGAATTGTGCAGATGATTACTGAGGGAGAAATCAATCGGGCGCTGGGAGTCAGACGGATGCTAAAAGCCATTGAAACCCTGGAAAATCACACGATTATTTGCGGCTTTGGGCGCATGGGGCAAATCCTGGCGCGGGAGCTGAAAGACAAGCAAAAGCCCTTCGTCATTGTTGATAACGATGCCGGCCGCGTGGTTGAGGCCCAGGAAATGAGCTATCTGGTGATCAGCGGCAACGCAACGGATGAAGAAGTGCTAGAGCTAGCAGGGATTCGGCGAGCCAGATACTTGGCGACCGTCCTGCCAGACGATGCGGCAAATGTGTTTATCACGCTGACATCGCGGGGCATGAACCCGGCCCTGTCCATTTTGGCGCGGGGGGAATATCCTAGCACCGAGCGCAAACTCCG
The DNA here is from genome assembly GCF_013177315.1 of Thermoleptolyngbya sichuanensis A183. Classification (NCBI taxonomy): domain Bacteria; kingdom Bacillati; phylum Cyanobacteriota; class Cyanophyceae; order Oculatellales; family Oculatellaceae; genus Thermoleptolyngbya; species Thermoleptolyngbya sichuanensis. The sequence goes on from NZ_CP053661.1 coordinate 2,341,504, forward strand.
GCTTGCGGGCGCAAACCATGTCGTGCTGCCCGCCACCATCTGCGCGATGCGAATGTCCCAAATGATTACGCACCCGGCCTCCCTTGACTTGCTGAACCACAACGACGGCAGTAGTACACTGAATGAATTGCTGGGAAATCTGGACATGCAGCTCGACGAGTTGCGGGTGTCTCGTGGTTCGGCTCTAATTGGCAGCTTTGTAAAAGACCTAGAAGTGCGGGGGCGCGGGCAGGTCGGCCGCACCTATCTGATTGTGGCCCTGCGACGAGCAGACGGAACCTTGATTATGAATCCTGGTTCCACCGTTGTGCTGCATGAGGATGACACGGTGATTGTGATGGGGCACAGGGGCGACATGCCCAAGCTGGCCGAAGAACTGTCGCTCAAACGGCAAATTCGCTATCGTGGTGCAAAGCTTTAGTAGACGAATGGTATAGCACTACGTATTTGGGTTAGGACGTTATCATAGAGCCATCAGGAGAGTTTAGGAACACCTATGCCCGCCCCCTACAGCTACGACTTGCGTTGCAAAGCGATTGAAGCCGTGAAACAAGGTCACCGCAAAGTTGATGTCTGTCGAATGTTCAACATCAGTCGCAATACCTTAGACCTGTGGTTGAAACGGGAAAAAGAAACGGGAGATTGCCGAGCGATGACTGGGTTTCAGCGAGGAAATCGGCATAAGATTACCGACTGGTCGCGCTTTCGTGAGTTTGTCAAGCAGCATGGGGATCAGACCCAAGCGAGACTGGCAACCCTGTGGGGGGATAATGTGACACAGCAGGACATCAGTCGAGCCTTGCGAAAGATTGGGTTTAGTCGAAAAAAAAGACCTATGGCTATCGGGAACGAGACGACCTGAAGCGACAGGAGTTTCAAGAGCGCTTGAGGAGTAAGCTGCCACATCAGGTTGTCTATGTCGATGAAGCAGGCATTGATCATCGAGACGTGTATCCCTACGGCTACTGCGAGGTTGGAGACCGCTTCTATGGGCTTAAATCAGGAAAACGCACCGAACGAGTCAGTTGGATTGCGGCCTTACGAGAGAACAGCCTCTTTGCGCCAATGACCTTTGCTGGCTCGTGCAACCGGGATTTAGTGGAGAGGGGGTTGGAGGAGTGCTTAGTCCCCCAACTGCGAGCGGGAGATGTGATTGTGATTGACAATGCCAGTTTCCATCATTCTCAAACCATTGAAGAGATCGTGGCTCAAGCAGGGTGTGAGATTTGGTATTTACCCCCTTATTCCCCAGACTTGAACGAGATTGAGCATTGGTGGTTTGTGCTGAAGAATTGGATGCGGCAACGCTGGGATGAGTTTGATAACTTTCGCGATTGTGTGGATGCTGCTTTTAGAGAATGCCCTAACGTGACTGCGTAGGGCTATATCACCTAAAATCTGGAATTAACCCGACGGTTTTCGTATAACACCCCTAGATGGGCAGCTATCTAGAAACTTTCCGTCTAAGTAGGTGGGACATTAATAAATATAAAACCCAAAGAACCTGTGCCGCCCGCGCAGCGGGCGGCACAGGGTTCAGGATCTGTTTTTTAATCTGGTCTATCTACTTAGTAATATTTTTAACCCTCGCATGATTCGCGATCGCCTCATTCCAGCTTTGAAGCGCGAGTTCGCTGGTTGGGAGATTCAGTTCGACTCTCCGCCGCAGCCGATAGCTACTTTCCCTGCGGCCCAGCCCGCTGTCGGCAGAGTTTTCGTCTATGACGACGGCGACGAGGCGACAGTTTTGATCGAGAAGATTACGCACAGTCATTTCAATCCTTATGACAAGAAGCTTTCAGAGCCGCAGAGAGATGAGATTGTGACCGAAGATGTCCTGGATTTTCTCCAGGCTTTGTTCAGTGATCGCGTCCTTTTGCATTGCACCCTGGACGGTCGTATGGGTGGTTGGACGAGATTGGATTTGCAGAATGGATCAGTTGAGTTATCGCCCGCCCGCCGGTATTTTCTGTGGTCGCGCCCCTACACGCTATGACAACCGGACGCAAAGGTTGAGTCGCGACAGACTTGGGTGAGTGTGCAACGTCCCAAAAGGTATCCGGGGGCGATCGCCCAGAGGTGCGGGTGCAGGGAGATGAAGGGCGATCGCCGAAAGATGCTGGTACATCAAAATTGACTAGAAAATGCAGACCTCTGCATAGCCGCTGCGTTGGTCGCCGGGTCCAACGAACACCGGCAGACCACGATTCGGCAGGAATTAGCCACCCATGAATGCCTGGGCAAGACCAATGTAAAGCGGTATGCCAAGGGCGATCGCCACTGGTGTTCCAACGGCTGTAGACGCGCCGATGTAGGCAGAAGGGTTGGCTGAGGGGATACCGGCTCGCAGGGTGGGCGGTCCCGAAATGTCCGAACTGGAGCAGGCAATGACGGCCAGGATCACAACACCGCCGAGGCTAAACCCTGTTACAAAGTGAGCAATCATGCCAAGACCAAAGGCGATCAGCCCATGCACCAGTGGAGCTATTACAGCATAGACAGCGTACCACTGAGCCACCTTACGCAGTTCGCCAAGCCGGGACCAGGCCTCCATTCCCATAACCAGCATCAGAATAGAAAGCAGACCCCGAAAGAGAGGCTCGTAGAAACTTTCAAAGACGCTGTCTGGACGGGTTAGGATGCCCAAAGCGATACCGAGCAACAGCGCCGAGAGCGCCGAACCTTGAAGACTTTCCTTCACGATGGGCCAAATTCTAACTCGCTTGCCTGGGGTAGTGTCCGGATCTTTCGGATACCCGGCTGCGGTAATGCCCGACCCACCAGGATACCTGCTTGCAGGGCCGCTGATTTCGTCGGTATACCCACCGACAGCCACGGACTGCTTGCTAACGTACTCCTCATTGAAATAATACTTATCGCGCTTCCGCTTGCTGAGATAGATGCTGGCTACAACGATTGCCGTCACGAGCGCGGGGATATCCATAAAAGGATAGAGAGCCCCTGCCCAAGCTTCGTACTCAATGCCTTGCTCTTCTAGCAGCGTCAGGGCGGCGGCGAGGGTCGAACCACTCACAGCACCGAATAAGCCTGCAGTAGCAACAGCATCTACAACTTTAACATTTGGCATTCTGGCGAGCGTGTAGCGCCCGATAAATACGATAAGAATGCCCATGACCGCAGCGAACAGTGCAGGTAGCAGCATCTCCGACAGATTGGCATTGCGGATTGCGATGCCGCCGCTCAGACCCACTTTCATGAGCAGCATGAAGACAATGAATTTATAAATTGCATCTGGAATTTGCAGTTGGCTACCGAGGGAAGCAATAACCATGCCGCCAATCAGAAAACCGAGTGTCGGGGACTGCAACTGTCCCATAAAACGCATTAAGAAACCGGATAAGAAATCCACGGGTACCTCCTTCCGTCTCCTCTGGCGAGGAGCGATGATGTATGACAGGTGAGCCTTTATTTAACAGAGTCGAAGAGCTTAAGAGTGAAGCGCTTCACCCCTACTAGCGAAGGCGTTACGCAAGAACCTGCTGATAAGGTGTTGAGAGAGGGGGCGCTCTCTGAAAGATCTGAAAGGCGATCGCGGTTCCGAATAACCTTTCATAGACTTAGGTCTATTAAGACTCAAATCTTCATGGACTCAAGTCTATCCTGAGATGAATAAATTTTTGCACCCCTGCGACGTAGATTTGAACTACGATGTCAAATCCATGCGATAAGTTTTCCTTTTGCTTGCTGCTTTCTGATATAGATCTAGTTAATGTGAATCGAGATCATAGATTTTTCCTAATAGTTCTAGGATTTACGAACTTGCGATTAAACTTTCTGGGTCTTGGACGATTTCTCGCGGGCACAGCCCGCGAGAAATTGTCTAACTGCGTAAGTCCTAAGTTCATGGAGTTCCCAAAGTTGTTTGGCTCATCTCGACCGAGACAGCAACTGGGCGCGAAAGCTTGCGCTGTCTGGGGCTGACTCGTGGCGATCGCCCTCCGGAATACCCCAGGAATAAGCGTTGTTTATGAAACGTTTCCGCTAATCTGAGGCAATCCTTCTCAACAAAGTGAGTCTCGCACCATAAACTCAGTGATATGGTACAAGACTAAATCATAGATTTATTCCTTGGATTTTTGCAGCAGGACGTTTTAGGAGGCGACCAAACATGACTCAGAAAGCCAGCAAACTCGTCATTGTTACAGAAAAATTGTTGTTGAAACAAATCACCCAGATCATCGATGAAGCCGGGGCTGCTGGCTATACGGTGATGCCTGCTGGCGGGAAAGGCAGTCGCAACGTGCGCTCGTCAGGGCAGCCGACCGTTAGCGATGTTTACTCGAATATCAAGATCGAAGTACTCACTGCCAGTCGGGATATGGCTCTCAACATCGCAGATACCATTGCAACGAAGTTTTTTGACGATTATTCAGGCATTGCTTATCTCTGTGATGCGGAGGTATTGCACGCGCACAAGTTCTAGTACCGGATCTAGGGACGGCCTCAGTTCTCGCATGGCGAGGGCAGTCAGGGCGATCGCTCTTTCTGGGTCATTCCAGGGGCGATCGCCTCTCCGTAGCAAGCTTGTAAATAGCAGGCTTATTGAAGTCGCAAGCCTACAGGCTTTGGTGAAAATTCTGACGGGTATTGCTCAGAGCATCAATTTGCAGTGCGTCGATTTGCCGCCATTCGGCATTGGTGATGGGCTGTGCAGCGAAGCAAATGCCAAAGCACTGTTCTGCTGCGGTTGCCAGAGTGGTGATGATAGTGGCGAGGTCAGGCGGATCACCGATGGCCGATTGGATCACCCCATCCGTTGCTGGTGCTGTGCCAAAGACCTGATAAGACAGATCGGAGTCGGGGCAAAGGCGCATAGAGCCATGTTGCAAAATGCACTCGCCGCGCCGCAGTTGGGCGCTGCCGATGAGTTTGTGGCCACTGTCGGTGACTAGATCCGCGCGAGTCGCTGTGCCAAAGCAGTTGGGGTTGTGGATATAGCCGCGGCCGGCTGTGCCGTAGTGGAGCGATACGCCGAGCGATCGCCAGCCTTCGATTAAAAACGTGCAGATCTTCTCATAAGCGGCGTTGCGGCTGGGCCCCAGCCCCGACGTGATGACGGCATAGGTTAGGTCGCCCTGATGCAGCACCGCACGGCCGCCGCTAGGACGACGCACCAGATCGATGGGCTGATTCTGGTAAGTGAGCGATCGCCAGTGTTCAGGAATCTGACGCTGATGATAGCCAAGGGAAAGGGCGACTGGTTCCCAGGTATAAAACCGCAGCGTCGGCGGATGCAAACCCTGGGCGTGTTGCTCGAATAGCCAGCGATCGACGGCCATTTGCGTCGCGCCATCTGCGGTCATCGGCGGAATAAGCCGCCAGACAGAACGAGAATCGTCATCGTTTGCGTTCATGGCGGGGGAACCGCCCAGGTTCAAGCGCCAAACTCGGCCTGAAGGATCTCGTCGTAGCTGTCGGCGACGGAAGCGACCATCGTAATGTTGCGCGACACCTCACCGGGGGACAATTCCGCAACCGTGCGCTGCGCCGCGACGATCACCTTGCCATCCATGATGGCGAAGTGAGACTCGAAGGTACTCGTCCAGTTCAGTTCCAGCAGCTTTCGCATGAGTTCTAGCTCGTTTTTGGCGGGCAAACTCAGCACTGGCGACCAAACGATCAGCATGTCGTCATCCGTTTCGCCCGTTAGCTGCACAAACACTTCCACACTGCCATATTTGAACTTCCACAGATTGCCCTGGTCAGATCGGCTGACCATCGCGCTCTGGTCTTCTTGCAGGCTGGAAATCACAGTTTCAACGACATCCAGATGGCTGGTTGCTTCGATAATTTCTTCTGTCAAAGCTTGGCTGGATTCAGGTTCCATAGGAAGCAGGTCGCTCAGTGAGTGGACAAATGGTTGGGGGATTGGGGATAACCGTAGACGAACACAAATAGCCGAAGAAAATTGCAGAACCAGGAAATACCTTCGGGTGTAACCTAGGTTACAGCCTGATTTGCAAGGCTACTCACAACTTTAGCCGCTCAGGGTGCAATCCTGCATGTTTCTACCAAGTTTCTTTCTAAAGCGGCTAAAGCGGGCGATCGCCCCAGGACTTCATGACGCACTGCCTCGCCCAACGCGCTAGATTAGGCACAACGCCACCTCCCGTCCTCACTCGCTGTGCTGCCGATGACCCGCCTGAACGTCCCCCAAAATTCCACATCCCAACGTCCAGACTCTTCTTCAGACTTTTCTTCAGACTCTTCTTCAGAGAATGCCAGATCGTTGGTTGCAGCGCTCAAGGAATGGGCGATCGCCCTCGAAGCCCTGCTCAGCGGCGACACTATTCTGCTGTTGCGAAAAGGCGGCATCCGGGAAACAGGCGGTCGGTTCAGCGTGGCACAGTCCCGCGTGCTGCTCTACCCCACCTACGAACACCAGCAGCCACACCTGCTCAAGCCGCCCTACGCCGACCGAGTGCAGCCCGTCCCCTCCGGCTGGCATCCCAACACCGTAACCCTCTGCGCCTGGGCCGACATCACCCACATCTTTCAAATCACCACCGCAGAAACCGTTGAGGCGCTGCTGCCGTTTCACATTTGGACAAACGCCCTAGCTACAGAACGGCTGAAATGGAAGCCTCAGCAGCCGCTCTACGTCCTGCTGCTGCGCGTGCATCGGTTCCCAGAATCTCTCACGTTGCCTTATCAAGAGTCCTACGGCGGCTGCAAATCCTGGATTGATGTGGAACTTCCTGCGGGGTATGTGGACAATCCCTTTGCAGATGCGCCCGTCCTGACGCAGGAGCAATACGACAGCCGTGTTAAGGAGATTGAGCGGGTGGTTTTGGGTCAGTAGAGAAGGCTCCGGATGCCAAGCCAGTAAGCCTTGGGGGGAGCTTCCCCCCAAACCCCCGCTTGGGGGACGAAGCGCGTCCCCCAAACCCCCTCCGACCTCGGTTTTGGCGATGCAGTCGAGATACTGTCCGTGCCAGATTTGACTGGATTTGTAGTGACACAAACCTGAAAGATTCTCCTCACCCTCCAATTACCCTCCCATTCACCAATTCAGACCAGTTTCCCCATCCAAGCCGCCCAATTCTTACAGAATGCTGCACAGTCCCCACACGCCCCAAGCCCCAGCGATACACTATGGAGTTGGCTACATGGGGTTGGCTACTGCAATAGATTGGGCTGGCGCAGCCGTTCTGTGCCGCGAAACACACCCTGGCGGGTCATTCTTGCCTAGTCTGAACCTTGTGAAACCCCGCTAGAGGCATAACTAAGAGATTACTAACATGCTGCATCGCATCTTCACCGCAGTTTTGATTGGGCTGCTCGGACTCATCCCGTTGTGGACCGCGCCCCAACCTGCCCAAGCCGCAGGCTGCACCCTTACGGCAATCGTCTGGGAAGGCTATACCGATTCTTCCTTTGCCGATATTTTTGAACAAGAAACAGGCTGCACCATCAAAGCCACCTACGCCGGGTCGAGCGACGAGATGTTCGCCAAGTTCCGCGCAGGCGGCGGCAAAAACTATGACCTCGTTTCTGCGTCGGGCGACATCACCGAGCGGCTCTACAAGGCAGGCCTGGTGCGCCCCATCGACACCAGCAAGCTGCAAAATTACAGTGCCGTATTCGAGTCATTTCAGGACGGCAAGTGGAACACCTTCGGCGGCAAGCCCTACGGCGTAACCTTTGCCTGGGGGCCCAACGTGCTGGTTTACAACACTAAGCAAGTAAAACCCGCGCCGAAGTCCTGGGATATCTTATTTGACGATAAATATTCTGGCAAAATTGCCCTGCCCGACAACCCCATGACCATTGCCGACGTGGCGCTGTGGCTGGGCAAATCTGACCCCTATGATCTCACCGACGCAGATCTTGCCGAAGTGAAAGCCAAGCTATTGGAACTGCGTCCACACATCCGCAAATTCTGGACGACAGCAGGCGAACTGGCCAACCTGTTTCAGTCGGGCGAAATCGTAATGGCTCACGCCTGGCCGCTGACCTATACCCAACTCAGCAACGAGGGCTATCCCATCGGCTCCGTCAGTCCCCAGGGCAAGCTGACAGGCTGGACAGATTCCTGGATGATTTCCAAAAATTCCAAGAACCCCGAAGCAGCCTATCAGTGGATTGACTTTATCCTCAGTGGCGACGGGCAAAAGGGCGTGATGGACGTGACGGGCTACTCTGGCGCAACGACGCTGGGCGCGGAGGCCGTGGGCCCCGAAAAGGCGCACGAGCTATTCATGGATGATCTGTCGCTGCATTCGCAGATCAACATGTGGCAGAGCGTAAAGAACTACGACCAGTGGGTTCAGCTTTGGAACGAGATTCGCAGCTAAACTGCATTGGGCGCATCCTAGTTCTGCAAGTTTGCCGTCATCCCCCAGCCCCTCCTCCCAGAGCAGGAGAAGGGGAGCCGGATTGGAAGTCCCTCTCCCGCTTTGGGAGAGGGATATAGGGTGAGGGTTGTAAAAGTGGGATACACCCAACTGCAATCCTCAGTACCGCATTCCTCAGTCAAACGAAATTGCTGAAAGCCCTGCAAATGCCGACTGGCAATCCAAAATCGCCAATCCAGAATCGTAAAAATCCAGAATCGTAAATGGGTAGCAGCTACGGCTCTTGGTACGTCCACATCAGACCGCCATCGACCAGGAACGTAGAACCCGTAATGTAGTCTGCTTCGGCAGAACAGAGAAACGAAACCAAAGACGCAACCTCCTCCGGATTGCCCATGCGCTGGAGGGGGATTTTTTTTGAGGAATTCTTTGGATTCGTCTGAGTCGTCTTGCAGGCTGGTGTTTTTGTCGGGGGCGATCGCCCCCGGTGCGACATTGTTAATCGTAATCCCCAGCGGCGCAAGTTCCGTTGCCAGCGTGCAGGTCATCATCTTCATGCCGCCCTTGCTGGCGCAATAGGACGCAAAATCGGGAAACGACAGTTCCTCATGCACCGAGCTAATGTTGATAATCTTGCCGGGGTGTTTGGCTGCCATGCAGTGATGACAAAAGCCTGCGCCGAAAAGAAAGCACCCTTCAAGTTCACATCCATCACCTGGTCGTAATCTTCCTCAGTGACTTCCCAAAATGATGCTTTCTTCTGGATGCCTGCATTGTTGACCAGAATATCCAGGCGACCAAAGTGAGCGACGGACTCTGCCACCATCCGGCGCACCTGCTCCACGTCGCTCACGTCAGCCTGCACGATTTTCCCTTCGACCGAGCAGCCATATTGAAAACATCGGCCGCCTGCTGCCTCAACCTTGCCCAGCGTTTCGGCTGCGCCCTCTGGATCGGCGCGATGGTCAATCACCACACTAGCGCCATCAGCCGCCAGACGAAGGGCGATCGCCTGTCCGATGCCTGTGGTGCTGCCCGTCACCAGCGCAACCTTTCCGTCCAATTTCATGGCTGCCTCCCAAGGAGATTATTAAGAAATACTTGTGATTGATGGAGTTTTTGTTGCCTCACAGCAAGATCTTGTTACGCAATGCCTCCCCCTGACCATCCTCGAAAGAGGCATTCTGGTGAGTTTTTTCTACTTCTGTAGACAGACTGTAGACAGAACCTTGAGTTAAACGCAGGGGTATTGCAGGACAGACTAGACCCACGAACTACTGATTCACTGTTACTGACTCACTGTTACTGATTCACTGTTGATGAACTATTGCTGAGCAGTCGAGAAGGAGCGCAACCGAATCTGCCATAATATCTTGAGCTTCAATCCATGACAGTCCAGGGTCAACCGCAAGAACCGTTCATTCCACAGCACGCTGATCATGCAGATCGTCCAAGTCGTCGATCCGCTCACTCAAGCAGATTCATGCAATCCCGCGCTCGGTGGCAACGAGACCAGCAGGTGATTGAGGCGCTGTCGTCTCTGCTGGACTATGTTGGAGATCTGAACCGCTATTTGGAACGAATCGCGTCTAGCGTTTGTCACTTGCTCCGAATGGATGTAACTGTGATTACGCTCTGCGAAGGAAATGGCTTTGATCGCGTCATTGCAAGCTCTGATGGCGAAGAAGATCACACGCTCTATACGCTCCACGGAACAGTAACGGGAACGGTGGTGGACACTGGGCGATCGCTTGTGGTAGAAGACACGCGCCTTAATCCCGAAGCAGGCGAAATTCCCGACGGCTATCTCTGCTATCTCGGCGTTCCTCTCCGCACCCCCCACGGCGACATCCTTGGCACGGTTTGTTCCTTTAGCTATTCGCCGCGCAGGTTTGCAGAAGAAGAAGTGCGGACGGTGGAACTGTTTGCTGAGCGGGCAGCGATGGCGATCGCCCACTATCGCCTCTATCAGGAGCAGCAGCGGTTTAACGAACTGCTGGAGGCAGAGGTGTTCAAGCGCACCCAAGAACTCCGCGCCGCCCAGGCAAAGCTCATCGAGCAAGAGCGGCTAGCCGCCATCGGTGAATTTGCCGCTATGATCGTCCACGAAATTCGCAACCCACTAACCACAGTAAAAATGGGTTTAAAGGCCTTTGGACGACTGGCTCTGGCAGGGCCAGACCAACTGCGGCTGACGCTGGCCAGCGAAGAAGCGAATCGTTTGGAAGACTTGCTAAACGAGATTCTCCAGTTTTCCAAGCCGCAGCGGGCCATGCAGACAGAGTCCGTAAACCTGGCGGCGCTGCTGCAAGACGTGGTGACGCAGGTGCAGGAAACGCCGATTGGGCAGGGACGCATCATCGAACTGGCGATCGCCCCAAACCTGCCGCCCGTGGTGGGCGATCGCAACAAGCTCAAGCAAGTCTGCCTGAACCTGCTGCGAAACGCCTGTGAAGCCGTGATGGAGGGCGATCGCATTCGCTGCACCCTGTTGCCCGATGCCGACACACCCCAGTCGCCCCAGAGACTCTGCCTATCCATCCACAACGGCGGCCCGCCAATTCCCCCCGAAGACCTGCCCAAGCTGACGCGCCCCTTCTACTCCACCAAAGCAGGTGGCACCGGCCTCGGCCTCGCCCTCGTCAAACGCATCATCGATGCCCACGGCGGCAGCCTGTCCATTCAATCCACCGCCACAGAGGGCACCACAGTCACCCTTCACCTGCTAATCTAAGCCTTACGTTTTTCCCCCTTCGTTCTTCATTTTTCCCTCTTCCTTTTTCGTTCTTCCTTTTTCCCTCTTCCCTCTTCCCATGTCCACGCCCCCCATCCAGTGGTATCCCGGTCATATTGCAAAAGCCGAGCGATCGCTTCTGGAACAGCTTAAAAAAGTCGATGTTGTGCTGGAGGTGCGGGATGCGCGAATTCCAATAGCGACGCGCCATCCGCAGATAGGGCAGTGGTTGGGCAACAAAGAGCGGGTGCTGGTGCTGAACCGCATGGACATGATCCCCGCTGGGGTGCAGCAGGACTGGCGTACTTGGTTTCAGAAGCAAGATGACACGGCGTATTTTACCGACGCGAACCACGGCAAGGGCGTGGAGGCAGTGTCTAGGGCGGCGCAGGCTTTGGGCGCAAAAATGAACCAGCGACGGCGTGATCGCGGCATGTTGCCTCGGCCGGTGCGGGCGGTGGTCATCGGCTTTCCCAACGTGGGCAAGTCGGCGCTGATCAACCGACTGCTGAAGCGGCGCGTAGTAGAGAGTGCCCGTCGTCCCGGCGTAACGCGCCAGCTTCGGTGGATTCGCATTTCCGACGAGCTGGAACTGCTGGACGCGCCGGGAATTTTGCCCTCCAAGCTAACGAACCAGCAAGCCGCCCTGAAGCTGGCCATCTGCGACGACATTGGCGAAGCTGCTTACGACAACCAGCGAGTCGCCGCCGCCTTTGTGGACTTATGGAAAGAATTGTCCGAAGCCGCGCCCACTCTTATCGGCAGCGGTCTGGAAACTCGCTATGGGCTGTCGCCGTCTGGAGTCACAGGCGAAACCTACCTGGCGCAACTGGCCGAGCATCGCTATCAGAATGACGTAGAGCGAGCCGCGCGACAATTGCTGAATGATTTTCGCAAGGGGCTGCTGGGAGCCGTGCCGCTGGAGTTGCCGCCAGCAGCGATCGCAGCGGAGGGACAGGGCAATCCTGACGAAAGGGCTGAAGAAAGGGCTGAAGAAAAGAGCGGAGAACACTCTGGAGCACAGTAGCCCCCAGAGATCCTTGTAAGGAAATATAAAGCGAGTTTACTTTTTCCTAAAAATCTGAATCGGTAAAGACACAAACTGAGCGTTTTGCAGCGCAGTCGGGCGATCGCTCTTATTACAAAACATGAACTTAGTTTGAAAACATTGCGTTATCCCATGCAGAGTATAAAAACTCGCGATATATATCGTAAATGTGGAACCCTGCAAGGCAGTCTTAACTGAAAGACTCATAAGGCCTCAAGTGTAGTGTAAGGACTTATATAGGACTCAAGCGCGATCGCCCCTTTGCCGCTTCAGGAATTTTTCAAAGACTGCTGTGACAAGTGCCCTGCAAGTGCCCTGAAAGTGCCCTGAAACTGCCCTGAAAGTGCCCTGAAACTGCCCTGAAACTGCCCTGAAACTGCCCCGAAAAAATTACTTTGAAAGATTGCCCCGACTGTCCACAGGTTTCTAACAGGTTTCTTGATGATCCCCGGATTGTGACCAGATTTTAATCAGCAGGTTTTAATCAGATGATTTGAGCAATCATCTGATCGACTAAATCTGATAAATCTGATGATCGACTAAATCTGATCTGATAAATCTGATCGACTTAATCAGTTCGTTCGATGCCTGATTTTTGAGCTTTTGCAGACTGGATAATTGGCTAAATGACTGACCAAATTGTTAGCTAGAAGCCGATCCCCAGCCTCACCCCCCAAATCAATGGGCGATCGCCCAGCATTGCAGCCCCTTTGCAATATCCCTGAGCAAACCGCGATGTATTTGGGTTCTGTAGATTTTGGACACGTTGCATGACTTTTTCTCGCCACGATTCTCGCTCCGAATGGTCTGCTTTGGCGTTTCAGACCGATAGTTTACGACTCAATGACCTAGCCGATCCCGCGCTCAATCAGCAGTTGCACACCGACCCACCTGCCTGCGATACCCAGGGAGAGCGTTCGGCAACAGGGATTTACGTTACCGTCCACGGGCATTTCTACCAGCCGCCCCGCGAAAATCCCTACCTGAACGCTATCGAGCGGCAGCCCAGCGCCTCCCCTTATCACGACTGGAATGAGCGCATCCACTACGAGTGCTATCGCCCTAACGCCTTTGCCCGCGTCCTAAGCGACCAGGGCGACCTGCTGGGGATCGTCAACAACTACGAGTACCTCAGCTTCAACATTGGCCCGACGCTGATGAGCTGGCTGGAACATGCCGATCCTGAAGTCTACCAGCGCATTCTAGACGCAGACCGCAAAAGCTGCGATCGCCTGGGAGGCCACGGAAATGCGATCGCCCAGGTCTATAACCACATCATCCTGCCCCTGGCCAACGACCGCGACAAGCGCACCCAGATTCGCTGGGGCAAGGCAGACTTCAAAGCCAGATTTGGGCGCGATCCCGAAGGCATGTGGCTGGCAGAAACAGCAGTAGACTACTCGACGCTGCGAATCCTGGCAGGAGAGGGCATTCGCTTCATTATCCTGGCTCCGTCGCAGGCCCAGCGCTGCCGTCCCCTGCCCACGCCCGACGAGCGCGATCCCCACTGGATTGAAGTCGGCGGCAGCCAGATCGACCCCGTGCGCCCCTATCGCTGCTTTTTGAATTCGCCCCATTTCCAGCGCGACGGCACCCTGGGGCAAGATGGGCTGGGTGAAACTGGAGCCGCCCCGAACCGAGCTGCTACGCCCTACATCGACATTTTCTTTTACGATGGCCCCATTTCTCGCGACATGGGCTTCAGCGACGTGCTGAGCAGTTCCGAGCATTTTGTGGGACGCATCGGGCAGGCGGTGCGCGGGGATCATCGTCCTGCTCAGTTGATCTCGGTGGCCACCGACGGCGAAACCTTTGGCCACCACAAAGGCGGCACGGAAAAGGCGCTGGCCTACGCCTTTACCCACGAGTTTCCGCAGCGAGGCTGGCTGGTGACAAATTTTGCCCACTACCTCAGCCTGCACCCGCCCACTTGGGAAGTGGAACTGAAGCCCGTGACGGCGTGGAGTTGTTCCCACGGAGTCGATCGCTGGCAAGACGACTGCGGCTGTGGTGGGGGCGGCGAGTGGCATCAGAAATGGCGGCGGCCGCTGCGGGATGCGCTGGACTGGCTGCGGGATCAGCTAATTGCAATTTACGAACAGTCCGGTGGTTCGTTTTTCCACGATCCTTGGGCGGCGCGGGATGGCTATGTCGCTGTGTTGGGCGAGCGTTCTGATACCGTTCTCGATGCGTTTTTCGCAGCTTACCAAAGCCACGATCTGATGCCGTCCGAACGGGTCGAAGCGCTGAAGCTGTTGGAAATGCAGCGCCACGCCCTGCTAATGTACACCAGTTGTGGCTGGTTTTTTGAAGAGGTGTCGCGGCCGGAGGGGACGCAGATTTTGCGCTACGCTGCCCGCGCCCTGGAACTGGCAGAAGACCTTGCCGCAGTTCGCCTGGAACCAGAGTTTGTCCGTCGTCTGGCGGCGATCCCCAGCAATGTGGAACAGTTTGGCAACGGCGCGGAACTCTATCGCCAACTGGTTGCGCCTGCCCGCATCACGCCAGAGCAGGTGGCCGCGCACTATGCCATCAGTTCCCTTTTCCACAGCTATTCCCAGGAGCAGCGTCTCTATTGCTATAGCGTCCAGCGGTTAGACTATCAGCTTCGCCGCATGGGATCGCTGACGCTAGCCTTGGGGCAGGTGCAGTTGACCTCCGAGATCACCCGCGAGGTGGTGAATCTGGAGTTTGCGGTGCTACATCTGGGCGGCTGGGATTTTCACTGCTGCATTCGGCCCGCCAGCGGTCGTCGCGCCTATTTGCAATTGCGGGATGAGTTGTTTGAGGCGCTGTCCCTGGCCAGTGCGGCGCAGGTGATTTTGGCGATGACGCGCACCTTTGGTGACTCGCAAAGCGATCTCTGCGGGAATCGCTCCTTTAGCCTGCAAGATCTGTTTGCTGAGGAGCGTCATCGGCTGATGCACCTGCTCAGTCAGGAAACCCTGACCCGCCTGGATCAGCTGTATACCCAGGTCTATCGGGACAACTACGGCGTGCTGCGGGCGTTTCATCGGGATGCGCTGGAGCCGCCCCGTGAACTGCAAGTGGCCGCCGAAATTGCGATCGCCCATCGGCTGACCCACTCCCTGCAAGCTCTAGAGCGCGAAACCTCTGATTTGCCCCCCACCAATCCCGAATTGTGCGACAGCTATTTGTCGGAACTAGAGGCGATCGCCGCCGAAGCCAACCAACTCCACTGCCATCTGACTGTGACCCCAGCCAAGCAAATCCTGGAGCGGCTGATCCTGCGGCTGCTGTGGCAAGCTCTCAACGAATCGGAACTGGACACCCTGGAGCCAACGCTGGTCTGGATTGAGCAACTGCTGGCCATCGGCGAACAGCTTCATCTGGGACTGGCGCTGGATCGAGTGCAGGAGTTGTACTGGCGATCGCTCCACCGCTACCTCCTGCCCCGCTGGTCTGTCGCACAGCAACACTCTGATGCATCTGCCAAAGCTGAACTGGCGCTGCTTCAACCGCTGCTGTCGCTGGGCAAGGCACTGCGTATTGAAGTTCCGCTGGGGACGTTGGCATAACGCTCCCCAGGCTTCCTTGCTAAACTGTGAGAAACGCCGACTGCTGCGCCCTGAGAGGACCACCTAATGCTATTGACCAGCCTGCCCGATACGCTGCTTACCCCTGCGAAACTGCCCCATCTCAGCTATGCCGCGCCGCGCGATCGCTTTGATGAGTCGTGGGATGCGCCGCTGTCTACGCTGCTGGGGCTGGGTCGGGCGGCCGGAGCCGATTTTGTCGAGTTCTTCCTGGAACGGGTTAACTATATTAACTGCCTGGCCGAAGACGATACCATCACCAGCATTTCGCCCAGCTTGACCACGGGCGCGGGTGTGCGCGTGTTTCGCGGCAAGGCCGACTGCTACGTTAGCACCAATGATCTGACCTTTAGCGGGCTAAAGCTGGCGCTAGAAAAGGCGTTGTCCATCATGGGGCTAGAACTGCCCAGCGGCAATGCGTTCATCCCGGAAGTGGTGCTAGAGCCGCTGCGGGACTATGGTACGCGCAAGGGCAAGGAAGCCTGGCTGGAGCAGTGTAGCTCGATTCGCGAGATGGGCGAAATTTTGCTGGCAGCGAGCGATCGCCTCGGCAAAAAAGCCAGCCATGTCCAGTCGCGCCGCGCCTCCTACTTCCGCGACTGGCAGGAAGTGCTGGTGGCCGCTAGCGACGGCACCTTTGCGCGAGATATTCGCCTGACGCAATCCACCGGGTTTAGCCTGCTCTGCGCCGATGGCGACCACCGTGCCTCCATCGGGCAGCGCATCGGCAGCACCAGCCAGCCCGATTTTCTCCGCACCTGGGATATGGACAGCACCGCCGAAGAAGTGGCGGAGTCTGCCGGAAAAATGCTCTACGCCGATTATGTCGAGTCTGGCACGTACCCGGTGGTGATGGCGAATCACTTTGGCGGCGTGATCTTCCACGAAGCCTGCGGCCACCTGCTAGAGACGACGCAGATCGAGCGCAAGACTACGCCCTTTATCGACAAAAAAGGGGAGAAGATTGCCCATGAAGCGCTGACCGCCTGGGACGAAGGGCGATCGCCCAACGCCTTTGGCACGATCGACATGGACGATGAGGGGATGCCTGCTCAGCGCACATTGCTGATCGAAAACGGCATTCTGAAAAACTTCCTGAGCGATCGCGCTGGGTTTATGCGAACCGGCCACCCGCGCACGGGCAGCGGCCGCCGCCAAAACTACACCTACGCCGCCGCCAGCCGAATGCGGAATACCTACATCGCGCCGGGGCCGTACTCTCTCGACGACCTCTTCGCTTCCATCGACAAAGGGATTTACTGTAAAAAAATGGGCGGCGGCAGCGTCGGTGCAACGGGTCAGTTTAACTTTGCGGTAGACGAAGCCTATCTGATTGAAAACGGCAAAATCACCAAGCCCCTCAAGGGCGCAACTCTGATTGGTGAAGCGGTAGAAATCATGCAGCGCATCTCCATGTGTTCCCAAGATTTGGGGCTGGCGGCGGGCTTCTGCGGCTCCATCAGCGGCGGCATCTACGTCACCGTCGGACAGCCTCACCTAAAGGTCGATGCGATTACGGTCGGAGGACGGTAGCTCAAAGTAGCTTAAATACTCAAAGTAGCTCAAATAAGAGTGCGGGTGCGGGCTGGTGATGGGATGAGGCGATCAGGAGAGTAACTTGAGAGCCACTTGAGAGTAACTTAGAGTAATTTAATTGGATCGCGACTAAGCCTACCCGATCCGACTCATCCCCTTACCACTTCATCCGTACTTTTCTAAGTAGATAGACCAGATTAAAAAACAGATCCTGAACCCTGCGCCGCCCGCGCAGCGGGCGACGCAGGGTCTTTGGGTTTTATATTTATTAATGTCTACCTACTTATCTCTCCATCACTCGCCCCATCAACTGTTGCAATCGTGCGACCAACGGCAACGCCGGAAATTGCTCAGCCCGAATCTGGGGTAACTTATCGCGGATGTCGCGGATATTCCAACCCGTGAGTCGGGCCAGGGTTTGGGCTTCTTGCTCGAAGCGCTGCCGGAGCGATCGCCGATATTGCCGCCCTGCCTCACACGCCATCTCGCCCGTATAGGGATGCCGTAGGATATAGCGCCCCTGAAATAGGCTGCGGTTGTTGGTCTGCTGAAAAATCAGGTCTTCCGGAAACTTATCGCGGGTATAGCGCACATGCAGCCGCGTGATGAATACGTTATTGGGCATCTCCGGGCGCGTCCAAAACACCCCCGCCTGCCGCAGTTCCTCTGGCGACAGCGGCTCCGCCGAGCAGGGGTCGCAGCTTCCCATATCCCAGGCATATTCCAAAAACGCCACATTGCGCCCCTCGCGAGTGTAGCTGGTCTGGAACATGGCTTTGTAAAAGGCGCTAAACTCGTCCTTCACGTATACCGGAATTTCTGCATCCGACGGCACCTTCACCGTGCGATAGTTGCTGACTTCTGCCTGCCCTTCCGGCGACAAAATGTAGACCAGCAAATCCTGAGAACTTTCTGCGTTGACCATGCCCAACCGCAGCGGCAGCATAAATCGGGGCGATTCGTAGGTCATTTGCAGGGGTCGCAACGCCTGATAGCCCGAATTTTCGTATTCCTCCAGATTCACCTTTGCTACAAAGAACTTCATCTGCTGGCGAATGTAGGGACGCAGCAGGTCTCGCGCACCCTGGGGAATGCGGTAGCCATTTTGCACCAACCAGGTTTCCAATCCATCAGACTCGCGGGCGCTGAGAATCAAAATATCGTACTCGCCGACGGTGAACCGTTCTTCTATCGTCACCCCTAGCGCCTGATTGCTGCGTCCAGCCCGACCAGGAGCGGCGCTTTCCATCGCCGGAGCGGCCATTGGGCGGTTCCAGAAGATGGGCGGAGCGCACGGATCAGGGTCAAAGTATTCCACCAATCTCGGTGCGCTAAACGAATCGAGCCGCTCGATGATCCGTGAATCGGCTATTTGCACCTGTTCGCGCTGCAAGATCACGGGAACTGGAACAACCATTGCAAAGTTTTTGACATCACCCTGGTAGTCATTGGCCATCGTGAGAACCGTGCGATTTCCACTGCGGGCGATCGCCACCTGAGAAGCCTGGTTATACAGCTTCGCATCGGCTTTTGCCACATAAAACCCGCAAAATGCCAGTGCTTTGGATGAAACTGTGAACGTGAGCAAGAATGCTATGAGGGCGATCGCCCACACTCGAAAAGACCGCAAAGAGTTCAGTGAATGTTTAAGCAGAGATTTCATAGAACCACCTATTCAGGAACGTATTTTTGTCGAGATGCAAGTCGGGGAGAAAACGGGAGCCGCAGCGCCGACTGCGACCACTCGAACCGGGCGGCAGGCAGCAGCCAGTCCAGCAGCAGACTCAGCGGAGCCAGGGCAAACAGGGCCCAAAAGGGAGCCGTGGAGAGAAAGAAGACATTCCGCAATATAAAGGTAAGAAGCGCGATCGCCCCTGCCCAGATCAGCCGTCCGGTGCGGGAATTGGGAATTGTGCGCGGGTCGGTAATCATAAACAGCGCAAAGACCAGCAGCGAGCCGCTCATCAGCCGATGCGCCCATACGTCCCACGTCCAGCCCAGCCACAGGTTCCGCACTGCCTCCAGCACCGCATAGCTGCCGAGAAACGCTGCCGACGTGTCCCAGCGCCCCACCTTTTGCAGCACCAGCCCACCCGCCCCCAAAAACAGCAGTCCATACCAGCCGCTTTCGCCCCACTGCCCCGGCGAAACCCACGCATCACCCGACCACAGCAGCGCCATGACAATGCCAAAATTGCCGGGATTAAACACATGCCCGCCCCGTAGCCGCAGCACAAACTTGCTGGCGATCGCCCCTATCACCGCCAGCGCCATTGTCAGCGGATGATCGACTCGCAGCAGCAGGCTCATTCCCAGCCCCGTCACCAGCGCACTGGGCAGACTGGAGAGAATTTTGGGATTGCGACACCGCAGGGCGATCGCCCCCCAGAAGTCGCCTGTGTGATTTGCGTGATTTGCTGTTTCTGTCGCTGGATCTTCTGTTTCTGGATCTTCTGTCTCTGGATCTAATGAATCTGATGGATAAAATACGGCTCCGCAAAGTGCCTGGGTGATGAGGCAAGTGGCGATCGCCGACAGCACCACAACCGGGTTCAGCGACCAGTCCCGCGTGCCCGCCCCCAACAGCAAAAACAGCGCCAAAAAGCCAATTTGATAAAGCCTCGCGTCCTGTACCATCGTTCGGTTTCGCCGCAACGTTGGCAGCTATTATGTCGCGCTGCTACATCGGCTAATCGTCTGTTTCAGATTTTGTAACCGCAGGTAAGTTACAGCGTTTCCCTACGACAGCAGCTTTTGGTATTCTTGCTCGGTGATCAGGTCACGGGTCGTTTCCACGCGATCGACAAACACCAGACCATTTAAGTGATCGACTTCGTGCTGGACAATGCGGGCGACGAAATCGGTAAAGACCTGACGGCGCAGATTGCCGTGGCGATCGCCATATTCCACCTCGATTTCTCGATAGCGGGGCACGAGGCCGCGAATCCCTGGCACGCTGAGGCAGCCCTCCCAGCCTTTTACCGTTTCGTCGGAATGGCTCAGCAGGCGCGGGTTCAGCATAGGCACAGGCTCCATCTCTGGCGCATCGGGGTAGCGCGGGTTTGGGCGCGACGCGACGATGACCAGACAAATGGGCTGACCGACTTGGGGCGCAGCGATGCCCACGCCGTTTGATGCGTGCATCGTGACCAAGAGCTGATCGATGAGGGCTTGCAGGGCAGGATCACTGGAAGAGGCGATCGCCTGCGCTGTGTCTCTCAACCTGGGATTGCCCAACTGCAAGATTTCTAAGCGGCGGGAGTTTGAGGAGGGGTGAGTTTGGGTCATGTCGGGTGAGGGTTACAAACTTGCAAACTGGGGTGTCGGGGCTGCCTGCTCTAGGCTGAGGCTAGCGATTGGGACGGCGCTCGGCGGTGGGCTTGCGGAGGCGCGTCAGCCCCAGTTCGGTCTGCACCCGCAGGCGCATGGCGGCGTGGCGATCGATGCCCTCGTAGGCGTAGCGGTTATATCCGTTCTGGCGGATTTGTCGCTCGATGTTGCGCTGTCGCTCATGGGTATCGGGGTGGGTAGAAAGCCACTCAAAGGGGGCGACTTGCCGCTCTTGTTTTGCCAGCGTTACCATCAGCCCGTGCAGCCCGTCCGCTGCGTAGCCTGCCGAGGACAGCAGTCGCGTCCCAAAGGCATCGGCCTGGCGCTCCATGTCGCGGCTGTAGTTGAAATAGAGCAGGTTTGCCGCATAGCCGCCATAGGGAATGAGCTGGAAGGCGTTGCCTAGGGTGTTGGCATCGACCGCAAGCTGGAAGCCATGCGAGAGGGAGGTGTGGGCGAGTTCGTGGGCGATCAGTCCGGCTAGCTCTGCTTCTGATCGGGCTTTCAGGATTGCGCCTGCGTTGATGAAGATTTTGCCGCCCGGCAGTGCAAAGGCGTTGAGGCTGCGATCGCGGATAATGAAAAACTCGTACTCAAATTCCGACCGCCCCGTCATCGCGGCGAGGCGCTGCCCAATGTTGTTGACGTAGGCATTCACCGCTTCATCCTGAATGAGCGGCAACTGGCGGGCGGCACGACGGGCGATCGCCTCTCCCACGTTCTCTTCGCCCCGCAGCAGCGCGATTCCGGTCTGAATTGAAGAGATGGGGCCAAACAGGTTGCCCGTCAGCGCAAAGCCCAGCGCCCCAGTCAGCAAGTTGGCGATCGCCCCGGCTCGCAAATCGCGCTCCAGCCGATTGCGGAAGGTTCTGGCGTGCTGAGCCGCCAGCGCTTCAAACGCCGCCGCCGCCGGGTCATCGGGATACATCAGGGCAAACTGCCGCGCCGCGATCGCCGCTTCCACCAGTTGCCCGTTGGTTGCCAGGGCCCCCACCCGTGCCTGCACCAGTTCTGCCGAGTCGGGATATAGCCCCACTGCCCGCTCCAGCACCGCCAGCGCCTCGTTCGAGCGATCGCCTGCCGCCAGCACCTCGGCATAGCGCAGATGCCCCAACATGAACTCTGGATACTGCTGAGTCAAGAGCCGCAGGGCAGACTCCATGCGCGGACGAGAATTCTGCGATCGCCCCGCCTCTGCCTCGCGCCAGTAGACCTGTCCTTCGGGCGGCAACGCCTCTGGCTCGGTGACCAGCGGGGGCACTTCGACGACATCCACTTCATCAAACGGCGCTTTTGCCAGCCGATAGCGGGCTTCCGCCTCGCGCCGCAGGCCCATCTGCCACAGCGCATCCCCCTCTCGCAGCAGTTCCAGCGCTACCGCCGGGTCGATCGGGGCAGCACTGGGTTCCGGTGCGGCGATCGCTGGCGCAATGACTGGCTCGGCGACTGGCCCGGCGACTGGCTCCGTAACGACTGGCTCCGTGACGACTGGCTCCGTGACGACTGGCTCGACTCGCTCCGTCAGCGTATCCAGTTCAGGGTGCGGCTCCGCAGATGGCTCATCGGCTGTGTTCAGGGTTGGCGCAGGGCCTGGGTTCGCCTCTATCGGGTCAACCCGTTCTCCCGCCACAGCAGGCTCATCCACCGCTCCCAGCAGAACTTCAGCAATGGGAGAAATTTCGGCGGTTGCTCCAAATTCTTCTAGCACCCAAGCCGATGAGGCATTGGCGAGGTCTGCTGAGGCCACGGGCAACATCGACGGAGGATCTGCCGAGGCTTCGGTGACGGGCGACCCTAGCCAATCGGGCGCTGAGATACCGTCGGACGCTACAACCTCTGAAACAGGCGCGACTGAAACGGACGCAACTGGCCCCAACGCACCGGGCGCATTGGGCTGGGCGGCGATCGCCCCCTCCACCAGCGCTTCTGCTAGGGACAGCGGGATCGCCAAAAGGCTGCATAACCAAAGACGATGGAGAAGAGAGGACATGGCGATCGCCTCCTCAGCATTCTACAAGTCAGGAACATTGCTGGGTAGCGCCGACGCGGGGGCCAGGGCTGACGCTAGTTGCCTACCAGCCACTTCTGCCCGTTTAGCCGCTGCAACGTGTAGAGCACCATCAAGTCCAGCGTTACCTTGCGTTCGTCAATCATAAACGACTCTAGCAGGCTAGGGCTTGCGCCATTCCCAGCGCAGCTAAAGACCTTTTGCCCTTGGATATCTTCCTTGACAAAGCCCACCAAAAACTGGTGCTGCCCACCTTGAAACTTGCCCTGCACCTGCCAGCAAGCGCCGAGTTCCTCCATGCCCTTGATCGGCAGCGGCAGCTTCTCAAATGTCAGATCCAGGTCGTCAAACCCTGTGGCGGCCATTGCCTTTTTTAGGCTGGGCATATAGTCCTGCGTGATGAAGTCTGCAAAGGGCTTGTCTTCTAGCGCAGGTGGCTTTTCTTTCTTGGGCTTGGCCGCGGGCGCTTCGCCATCCCCAGATTGCGCTTTGGGTGCGCGGGGGGGCTTCTTTTCATCGGGGGTCGCTGCGGGCGCGTCGGAGGCGGGTTGCGCCTCGGTCGGTGTCGATGCGGCTTCAGCCGGAGGATTGGTCGCTTCGTCTGGCATGGCTATCTGCAATCAGTCGTCATAAATTACTCCCATAGTACCGGGTTGTCACCGATTCAGAAACGGTTCGCCCGGCCCAACTGCCGTCAGAAGTAGCCGTAGCCTAACAACCGCGTTGCACCGGAACGCTCCAAGCTGATTGGCTGAGTCGCAAAGGTTGTCTGCGTCCAGTGAGCCGCAGGCCGTTCGCCCTCAGCGCTTTGGTTCTGTCAGCTTCCGCTTTAGTTTGGACTAATGGTGAAGAGGAAGGCAGTCAATGAGAAGCACCGACTGCCGTAAGGTCAATGAAGTACAACCAACATTGACCCCATGATTTTCAACGAACTTCAGCAATTTCGCCAAACGTTGTATGCCAGCTTGGGAAACGCCAGAGATGCCCTGTTTGATCTGATGGATGCCGTGTTAGTGAGTGCGTGCATCGTGTCGTTTGTGAGGCTATCGCAGAGTCCTGTCTTTCGTCGCCAGTGGTCGAGCACCTATGAAGCGTTGCGCGATAGCCGCCTACCCCGATCAAAGGTGCTGAAGCTGTTGGTGCAGCAGATACCGACTCAGCAGCAACCGTTGTTGGCAGGTGATGCGAGTCGGTGGAACCGTCCTGCTGCCAGGCGTTTGAAAGACCGCACCTTATCAGGCAGAACAGGACATGCCCCGATAGCCGGACAAAACTACAGTACCTTAGCCTGGATTGCTGAAGACAGGGGCAGTTGGGCATTACCATTGCGGCATGAGCGCATCACCAGCTTTGAAACACCCGCCAGTAAAGCGGCATTCCAACTCAAACAAGTGACTCGGCAGTTAGCGGTGCGTCCGTTGGCGATCTACGACCGAGGGTACGGCAATGCCAGTTTTGTCAACCAAACGGCAGGGATTGAGGCAGACTTGCTGCTGCGGGTTACATCCAATCGATGTGTCTATGGCGCGCCCCCAGCGTATCGAGGGCGAGGCGCACCTGCCAAGCATGGACATAAGATGAAACTCAATGACCCTGACACTTGGAGTGTCCCGGTCGAAACCGTTGAAGTCGATGATCCCAACTGGGGACGAGTGCGGGTCAGTCGTTGGAGTGCATACCATTTCCGCAAATCCCCCAAACGGGCAATGGAAGTGTTGCGCGTGGAGGTGCTGGAGACACAGAGCAGCACGCGACGCTTGGCTCCTTTGTGGTTAGTTTGGCTGGGTGAGCAGATGCCTCCGTTAGAAACCCTGTGGTTGCACTACCTCCGTCGCTTTGCCATTGAACACTGGTATCGCTTTGCCAAGCAGAGGCTATATTGGACACATCCCCAGTTCAGTTCTGTATCGGCAACCGAACAGTGGAGCAGCCTGATGCCGTTGCTCAGTTGGCAGTTGTGGTTAGCGCGAAAGGACTGTACTGACCACCCCTTGCCCTGGCAGGCACCGCAAGAAACGTTGACTCCGGGTCGGGTCGCACAAGCGTTTGCAGGCATTTTGGCAGTGATTGGCACCCCTGCTCCTGCGCCTAAACCTCGTGGTAAATCGCCAGGACGAGGCAAGGGGCACAAGCCAACTCCTCGTCCCTGCTATCCGATGGTCAAAAAACGAGCCTCGAAACGCAAGACATCCGAACAATCCCTGAACAGTCCGGTTGCAACAGCAGCTTAACTGCGAGCAGGATTGTATCCAATTCCTTAAGTTCAACTGTTATGAACGGTTGAGCAGATTCTTTATGGCATCCTGTTGAGCATTATTGTGATGCCAGTTAGTCCAAACTAAAGTGGGAGGGAGCAACGGTGGTATGGGCAATGTCGGCCCCCAGTTGAAACTCTAAGGTTAACGACAGCCACAGGTCAAAATTGAGACTGACTTTGGACAGAGACAATTCTGGATCACAGGGGGTGCGCTGAATCAGCGGCGATCGCCCCCAGCGCTGCTTGGCCGCCAGTTGCAGGGTAGACAGCAAACCTACCAAAATGCAGAATACCGAGACGCCCTCCAAAATCAGCGCTAACAACCCCGCTACTTGGTTGATCACGGGTTCTAAAGATTCCAGTCTATTTCTCCGTCAGCTTTAGCATTCTAGAATGGGGCCTGGGGCCACGCTCAGAGCGTAGCCTTTACCTGGCGGCGATAGTTGTCGATCAGCACGTAGACGCTGATCAGCAGTATCCACAGGGGCAAAAACAGCACCACCCAGCCCAAGCGATCAATGTAGCTCACCCGAAACAGCATGGCTGGCGCCAGGCCATAGCCCAAAAACGACATCCAGCAGGGTCCTATCTGGGTGTGCAAAAACAGAGTCGCGGTGGAAATCATAAACACCCCGGCCACCCTAACGGCGTAGTTAATCATGATCTCATGGGCAAAGGCGCGACCAATCGCATAGTAGCTAGCCGCAATCTGCGGGTTAGGCTCGTTGGCGTAGAGCGTTAGCAGGCTGCCGGTCACCGCTGCACTGGTAAACAGCATGGCAATAAATTAAACAGCATGGCAATAAATAACAGCCCACTGCTAAGAAACACTATGGCAAAGAACTGGTCTTCGTTGCTGCCTAGGCGATCGCGCACCACCCCCATAAACCACAGAAAGGCAATGCCTGCAAAGGGTATCAGGTTTAGCCCCACAATCAGCGATTGCCGATAGGCATCAAACACCGCTGCGCTATCCATGGTGGCGGGGAGGGCCACCAAAAAGAGCACCAAACTGGCGATAAATAACACCGAAAACATAATGTCCGCAATGGCGGCGGCCTTCGGCGCGGTAAGCCGGGCGCGTTGGGGAAAGGGGGTATCTAGGGTCATGGTGTGCTCGGTCGCACGATCAGCCGAAAGCTCAAATGGCAGGTGGAGGTATCCACTGGCTGGGCCATGCGGGCGGGGGGGCGGTAGCGGCGGCAGTAGCTGGGGGCACACAAAAACGATCCACCCTTGATCACCTTGCGGGGAATTTTGATCTCGGGAGTCTGCGGGTCGTAGCTGGCCTCAAGGTTGCCGCCGCGCGGGTTGACCCGTTCGCCACAGCAGGCGTCTTGTTTGATCTGATTGTGCTCCTGATACCAGTCGGCGGTCCATTCCCAGGTGTTGCCGATGATGTCGTAGAGGCCATAGCCGTTGGGTGGAAACACCCCGACTGGCGAAGTGCCTTCGTAGCCATCAGTCTTCAGGTTTTGCCAGGGAAACTCGCCCTGCCAGGTATTGGCCATCATTTTGCCGTTGGGGTGTAGCTCGTCGCCCCAGGCAAACTCGGCGTTTTCGCGCCCGCCCCAGGCGGCAAACTCCCACTCGGCCTCGGTGGGAATATCTTTGCCAATCCACTGGGCGTAGGCAGCGACATCTTCGTAGGCGACATGCACTACAGGATGATTTTCGCGCCCTTTGATGGTGCTGCCGGGGCCTTCGGGGTGCCGCCAGTTGGCTCCAGCAATATAGGCCCACCAGTTGTAGTGGCTGCCTTTGTCTACGGGGCGATCGGGCTTGACGAACACACAGGAGGAGGGTTGCAGTAGCTCGGTTTTAGCACCGGGGTAGTGGTCGGGATTAGCCGGACGCTCAGCTAAGGTGACGTGGCCCGTGGCTTTGACAAACTTTTGAAACTGGGCGTTGGTGACCAGGTACTTATCCATCCAAAAGCCGTCTACGGTGACGGAGTGGGCCGGGGCTTCTTCGGCGTAGTGGTGGTCAGATCCCATGGTGAAGGTGCCGCCCGGTATCCACACCATGTCTTTGGCGGGGGGGCGACCGGGTGGTTTAGTGAGAGCTTCGGGCAGCGGGGGCATGGTATGTTCTCCAGTTTTTAGGACTCGTGAGCCATTATGTCGATGGCAACGGCAATCGTCAGCATTGGCACATCATTTTGACCGGGTTCGATTTCAACACCGTCGGTATCGCGCAGACGAAACCAGCGGTTAGAGACTTCCGCCAGTTTGTTGCGTCCGGCTGCGATGCCGTACGCGTGACCCCAAATATTACCCTATACCTCCAGGTCGGGGACATCGCCAATTTTAACCACCCAGCGATCCTGCAGGGGAGCAATCAGCGCCTTTTTCACCATGGCCAGTTTGTCGCCCTTTGGAGATTCAATGGCCATAGAGTCCTTGACTCGCACTAGGCGTTCTTGGAGCTTGCACAGTTCGTTGCCGTGGAAATCTTCAAAGATTAGGGTTTCTCGCACGCGCAGGGCTTTGCCGTTGACTTTAAACACGCGATCGCCGTCCGAATTTTCGATGAAAAAATCATCGCCGATGGCAATCATTTTTTCCCTCGTTTTGTAGACGGTATTGCCGCTGTTGCGCTTGCCAAAGCTGTGGTCTTGCTGGTGCTCTTCACGACGGTTTTGGTGGGCTTCTTTGTTAAAGATAAGGGGCCCCTATGGGAGGTCAAGGGGCTAGGCTGTGAGATTGGGCCTGCGTTTGCCAATTTCTCCGGCTAGGAACATGAGAATGACCAGCATCAGCAGGGCACCGACCAAAATCGTGGTCAGTACGTTGGGGTCGTCGGCAAAGTTGCCGTTGGCGACCACCAGTGCTGCAGCAATGTTGCGTTGGGCGGTGCCGAGGCCAACAACAGATTTGACCTCGAAGGATTTCCCTCCCAAGGCGTAGCCCATGGCTAAAGAAGCAGCAATCAAGAGCACCGCTGCTAAAATTGCGCCGCTGCCAATGGCCCCCAGCACGCTGTCAACATTCAGCACCAGCATCAGCACAAAAACAGCCAGCAAACTGGTGCTAGAGGCCTGGGACATCTGGGGTTGCAGCGAGTGGGCGATCGCCTCGTAGCGAGCATTCACAAATAGTCCAATCGCCAGGGGAATCAGCATGAGGATAACAAGCGATCGGGCTATTTCTGCCGGGTTAACCTGCACGCCCGGCAGCAGCAGCGGCAGCACCACCGGCACATAGATCACCGTCACCACCATCAGCAGCACCATCATTCCCACACTTAGGGGCACGTTGCCTTTGGATGCCTGGGCCAGCTTAGGCAAAAAGGGCGCACCAGCAGCAGTGGCCAGCAAAATCAGCCCGATCGCCAGGGAGTCATCCAGGGGAATCAACGTTTTGAGCAGGTAGGCGACCAGGGGCACCAGCACAAAGTTGGCCAGCAGCATCCGCAGCACCAGGCCCACATCCTTGAGGGGGGCGAGAATTTGCGGCACTGTAAGGCTGAGCCCGAGAGAGAGCATGCTGCTGATCACAAACACCAGGGTGCTGAGATTGGCCAAAACTTGAATCACGTCTTGCATCGTGTTTCTCACGCATGGGTAGTGGATTGGGTGGCACAGAGCAGATCACCTGCGGGCTAAAGCACAGCATTACTGGCCAAGGGAGGGTTCTTCTGGACTAAACATCTCCTTACCAGCCGTAAATGCCTTGGGGCCATGCGATACACCGGAGTCATCACTCCCACTTCGACGGGTTGTTGGGGCAGGCTAGCGGCAAAGGCCGCCACACTTGCCAGCAAAATAAGGAGTCGAAGGGGCTTAATATCGGCCAGGGTGCAGCAAGAGGTGTGGGGTTCAAGAGGTTTCATCGACGATAGGGGGCTAGATCACACTAGGAGAAAAGTTACGACAACGGGAGAGCCATCGGGCGGCGGCATGGGAGACGCAGAGCATGGCCAGTCACACCACCTCTGGGGCCAGGGGCCGTTGCAAAAATGCTTCGGTGACCTGGCGATTGGTGTCATAGAGTCGGCCTGGGGAAATTGGATGGGGCAGCAGATCGTAGGTCGTCAGTAGTTGCCGAAGGGGTTGGCTCACCCGGGTCATGGCAAAGCCAACCTGGCGCTGCTCTAGGGATGCGATCGCCTGTTCCAGCGCCTCGGCCCCGGTGACATCGATATCGGTGATGGCCTCGGCATCGAGCACAAACCACTGCACGGGCGGCTCAGCGGTGGCGACTAGGTCAGCGACCTGCGTCTTAAAGAACTCCGCATTGGCGAAAATCAGGGGAGCGCTAAAGCGGTAGATCAGAAGCCCAGGGGTGCGCGTAGCCGCAGGGTAGCGGGCGGCGGCGACAAAGCGGGCTTTGCCCGGAGTCCCGGCCAGCAAGGCAGTGGGGGGCTTAGAGGCGCGCCCCAGGAGGTCAATCATCGACAGCAAAAAGGCGATCGCTACCGCCTTCAGCGGCCCGAGTACCAAAACGCTTAGCAGACAGGCGATCGCCACCCAAAACTCCGATCGCCGCACCCTAAATAGCGTCTTTAGTTCACCCACCTCTATCAGCCCCAGCACCGCATTAGCCACAATGCCCGCCAGAGCCGCATTGGGCAGCAGCGCCAGCTGGTTTGTAAAAAACAGCAGCACCAGCGCCACCACGCTCGCCCCCACCAAGCTGGGCACCTGGCTGCGGGAGCCGCTGCTATCCATCGCCGCCGTACGGGAGGCACTAGTTCCAGCAGTGAACCCGCCGGTTAGCCCTGAGGCCAGGTTGGCCGCCCCAAAAGCAAACATCTCCTGGTCGGCATCAATGGGGTAGCCCCGCCGTTGGGCATAGCTGCGCCCCAAGAGTAACCCCTCCGCCAGGGTAATGGCGCACATGGCCAAGGCTCCAGGCAACAGGCTACCCCAATCACCCAGCGTGACCTGGGGAAAGGTTAGGCTGGGCAGCCCAGCAGGAATTTGCCCCAGCACGCTTACCCCCTGTCGATCGAGGTTGAGCCCGGACACCAGTGCCGTCATGATCACTAGGGCCACCAAGGCACCAGGAATCTGGGGGGCGAACCGCTTTAGCAGCCGAATGATCACAATGCTGCCCACCCCGATCACCACGGTGTAGAGGTTGGCCTCCACCACCTTGCCAATGATCTCAACGACTTCGCGAAACCAGCCCTCCGCCTCTACGGAGATGCCCATAATCTTTTTGACCTGGCTGGTCAGCACCTCAATGCCCAGGCCGGTAATAAAACCCGCCAGCACCGCCTTCGAGAGAAAGTTGGCCAAAAAGCCCAGCCTAAAGTACCAAAACAGAAAAAAGACCAGGGCGCAAAGCAGGGTGATGGCAAAGGCCAGTTGTAGGTAGCGAGGATCATCGGGTGCCGCTAGCCCAGCCAGGGTGGCCCCGAGCAACGCCGACAGAGCCGCATCGGGGCTGGCGACCAACTGGCGGGAGGTGCAGAAAATAGCAAAGGCAACCATCGGCAAAATCGCCGAGTATAGCCCCGCCGTGGCCGGTAGCCCCGCCACTTGGGCATAGCCAATGTTGAGCGGAACCATCAATGCCGCCAGGGTCACCCCGGCCAAAATCTCGGTGGGTAGGTCGGCTTGCTTGACGCCCCGCAAGCCATGAAAAAGCTGCATGATTGTCCTACTTTCTCCTATGGAGTAGCTTGGAAGAGCAGTACAGCAAGTACCAGTGCCTCATAGTCGTTCTTCCAACTGCGGCCTTATTATCTATACTCAAATCAGTCACACAATATTCAGAAAGTGCCAATTTACCTAGGTGGTAGTTGGCTGAGATCATTTCAGACCTAACCTCACCTCCTTCCCCCTCAGGAAGGAGGCGTTAACAAGTTCTCCTCTCCGTGTCGGGGAGAGATTTTCCTTACTGCCGAGCCAGATACATTCGCATCTTCTCCTCCAGGTTCTCAACTGCTTCACCCGTGACATCTACCAATGCCTTATTGATCTGTCCAGTAAACTTGAAAGGTGGCTGATAGTCAGGCATTGTTGGAGAGCCTGGATCAGCTCCAACAGCAACACCGGCACCCAGCCCCAGCGATAGGGGAATCGTCACCGGCAGCTCGCCTGTGCCCACCAATTGTCCATCCACAAACAGTTCAATGTTGGCTGGAGTGCCTTTGCCGCGAGCTATATCGACAGGGCCTGTGGGAGTAAATTGGAAACTAAATATGTGGCGACCACTAGGCAACGGTTGGGATGACTCCACCTTGAAATAACTCTCAGTCACATAGTTGTAGCCATAGGTCAACTTGCCGTTTTGCACATAAAACGAAAAGCCCCCGTCATTGCCACCCATACTAAAAAGCACCCCTTCGGCACCCCCTTCTGGTACCACTGCGTCAACGGAAATTGAGTGTGCACAGTTCAACACCCTGGGAGCAACGTTACTGGGAACAACTTGAGTGCCAGGATAGTAAACGTACTTTTTGCGATCGGCGGCGATTTGGGGACGCTCTTCCATAAATCGCTGAGTGCCGCGACTATCGATTGGCAGAACGTTGTATTTGCCGGCTTCCACATACCACATGCCGATCATGGCAATCAGGCGATCGCGCTCGGTCTCCGCCAAGTTATTGGTTTCCGCAAAGTCTTCAGTCAGGTTGTACAGTTCCCAACCGTGGGCATCTAGCTCAACCAGCTTGTCGTAGGAGATTGGGGCACCAAAGCCCATACCCGCTTCTACAAATGAGGTGCCGGGCCAGGGGCACACGGCCCGCCAACCCTCGTGATAGAGCGATCGGTGCCCCATCATCTCAAAGTACTGAGTGAGGTGTTTAGAAGGGGCGCTGGCATCGTCGAAGGATGAGGCCAGACTAAAGCCCTCAATGGGCGACTGGGTCACCCCCTTGATCACCGTGGGAGCCTCAATGCCCAGGGCATCGAGGACGGTGGGCACCATATCGATCACGTGAGCATATTGAGAACGAATCTCCCCTTTAGCTTTGATACCTTTGGGCCAGCACACAATAAATGGATCGCTGGTGCCACCCCGGTAGGTTTCCCGCTTCCAGCGACGGAAAGGCGTATTGCCGGCGTGAGTCCAGCCCCAGGGGTAATGGTTGAAAAACTTGGGGCCACCGATGTCATCGATCGCCGCCAGATTTTGCTCCAGGTTCTCTGGCACATTGTTAAAAAACTTATTTTCGTTCACTGAACCCGTCGGGCCACCCTCGGCACTGGCTCCATTATCTGAAATCACCATAATCAGGGTGTTCTCGTATTCCCCCAGATCCTTGAGAAACTGGATCAATTCGCCAATGTAGTGATCCGTGTGCTCTAGAAATCCGGCAAACACCTCCATCATGCGGGCATAGAGTTTGCGTTCGCCATTCGAAAGGGAGTTCCAATCCTGCACATCGGGGTCATGGCGGGAAAGTACCGTGTTTTGGGGAATAATTCCCATTTCTTTTTGCTTGGCAAAGGTCTTTTCCCGGTAGGCATCCCAACCATCGTCAAACTGCCCCTTATACTTATCAGCCCACTCCTTAGGAACGTGGTGCGGTGCATGCATGGCTCCGGTGCAGAAATACATAAAGAAGGGCTTGTTAGGTGCCACCTGCTTAGCATCTGCGATCATGCGCTTCGCTTTTTCTACCAGGTCTACTGTTAGGTGATAGCCTTCTTCTGGCGTTTTTTCGGGCTCAGTTTGGCTGTTGTCGCGTACCAGTTCAGGATAGTACTGGTTGGTGTCGCCGCCTAAAAAGCCATAAAAGCGCTCAAAGCCGCGACCTAGGGGCCAGCGATCGTAAGGACCCGCTGCGCTGCACTGCTCAACGGGGGTCAGGTGCCACTTACCAACGGCATAGGTGTTGTAGCCATTTTGCAGCAAAATTTCGGACAGAAACCCGTTCTCAAAGGGAATGTTGCCATTAGAACCGGGATAGCCCGTCGATCCCTCCGTAATACAGGCTAGGCCGTTGGAGTGGTGGTTGCGCCCGGTCAACATGCAGGAGCGGGAGGGCGAGCACAGGGCCGTGGTGTGCATGTTGTTGTAGCGCAGCCCGTCGCTCGCTAGGGCATCTAGATTAGGGGTGGCGATTGGGCTACCGTAGCAGCCCAGTTGGCCAAAGCCGACGTCATCCAGCACAATGAACAGCACGTTAGGCGCACCATCTCTCGCCCGGTTGGGCTGGGGCCAGGCGGGGGTAGACACATCGGCAGTGCGACCAATCACACCGGGGAAAGCAGTACCAGATTTGTATTCCTTGAGAGCCATGAATGTTTCTCCTGATATGCAGTTAGTTGAGTTTGCTGTTAAATCATGGTTGGTCGCCAGCCCGAACCGAGCTAGCAATTGACGGTCTAGGTTTATTGAATCGCCAGACTCAGCCCCAAAGAGGACATACTACTCACCACAAACACCAGAGTGTTGAGGTTGGCAAGGACTTGAATAATCTCTTGCATAACGCCTTGCTCGATTAGATTACTTTTTCGATGTCTGAAAGTGACCAGGTGCGATCGAAGTAGGGTTCGGTTGGCGCATAAAACCGGAAGTAGGCAAACCAGCCCCGACCCGGTACCGTGGGTGCCCAGTTGGTTTCCTGGCCCAGTGGGGCGGTGGGACCAAAATAGAGATCTATGGAACCATCGGCATTCTGAATTAAATCTCCGCGCGAATCTACTCCGGCAATATTGTGTGGGGTGTCGATAAAACAACGGGTTTCAGTGTCGTAGAGCGTGATTGACCAGAATTGTTTGACGGGCACATGGGGCGGAACGCGCAGACTGTAGTTGTTGTCGCCCTGGAGCCAATCACCATCCTTGTCTTTCTGGATGCCAATGTACTGCTGACCCATGCCGGGGGTCTTAGTTGTCATCCCGGCAGTCAGAGTCACTGCCTCGTAGAACCAGGCTATGCGTTCATCCAGAGCCGTATGGTTTTCCGTTTCCTGATTTGCTTCCAGTAGCACTGCGTTCTTCCACTGTGTACCGGGCCAGATGTGTGCTTCCGGCTGGCGCTTGGCATAGCTCAAGCAACGGGCTGTCGCCTCTCCGACGATCGCCGCCTGTTCCAGAATTTTCTGCTGACGGGCATCGGGCTGGAAGGGCCGACCCTTTTCAATGCCCAGGGGTTTAAGCATGGCTACCATCATGCGATCGCGCTCATGCACCGGCTCTTCGTTCAGCATTTTAGCCAGCAGTCGCCAATAGTCCATATTGCTAGCGGGCCAGCCACTCCAGGGTTTGTCCGCTGCTGGGATAATCTGCGTTTTGCGAGGGTTTTCTCGCTGGGCATAGGAGTACACCTGATAACTAGCGGTTAGCGCCTCGGCTTCCTGAGGTTCGGTGGACAGCACCCGAAAGGCATGGAAGAGATTGTTGGTCGGTGACTGTACCACCCAATAGCCCTCGGCGTCCTGGGGAACCTCCTGTCCGGCAGCAATCACAAGGTACTTGCCGCCTGTACCTCGGTCAGGCCCCGTCAGCCCCATATCAGTAATGGGACGCTGCCAGAAATCCAGAATGCCGCCTGCGGTCTGCCCTTTTGGATAATCGATCACTAAGGGCCCCGTCCGTTGCAGGTTGAGGAAACCGATGACGTAGGGCGTTGTGGCATTGGCAGTGAGGAGGCCGAGTTTATCGCGGAAGCTAGTGGTCAGCACCAGATCTCCATCCTGCTGACCAAACACCGTCTCGTAAGCCTCCTGCCAAGCCGCGAAGCTGACCAAGGGAATGGCCCAGAGGTAGGTCTGCACCGCCCGCTGAAAGTCGAGTTCGTCATAGAGTTTGACGACGCTCTCAAAAGTTGGATATCCCCCTTCAAAGGCCAACCGCCCAATGGAGGTATCGATGCTGCCAGTCGTGGGTAGTATTTGCGCCTGGGTTGTTAGGTTCTGCATGGGGTTCTCCTAACGCTGGTAATCAGTTCGCATGGCAGCTGACTAACAGAGGAGTCACTCAGTAAGAATGATTATCTGAAGGGGTTAAGCCTAGAAGTATTCCAAAACTGCTTTTTGATCAGTGAGGTCAAGAGCTTTAGCTTTAAGATTGTTTAATTTGAAAACTTATCTTAAGCCTGATCGCTAACATGAAGCCCCTAGTCAAGGGTAAAGGTAGCCTCATCTACCATCGCCAGTTCAGCGATATCGCTCACCTGACCGAGCAGGTACAGGTCTCCGCCAAGGTGCAGATGACGCAACTGAGCTGCAATCGCCTGCACTTTGATCTGATGTTAGCTGCCTTTGCTGAGGTTCAAGTTACCTTTGCCAAGTCGTCTTGTCAAGCTTTTCCCTGGACGAAAAATTCAAGAATTTTGTTACCTATGCCTGCATCCTAGAGGCCCAAGGCCCTATTCGATCTCTCGCGATTGCCGGGTTTCCTACGAGACCCTAGCGGGTGAGAAAGGACAGAGTTGAGGGAGCTATTGAGAGAGTTGTCTAGGATTGAGTGGTGTTTCTTGCCCTATTAGGTTCAATCCATCCTGGTATGCTTTGGTGATGGCTTCAGGTAAGTAAGGTTTCAAGCTGGGATTTTCAGCCAGGTGGTCATGGATACGCTCCCGCATATCTATGATGATGTAAGACCAACTTTTGGAACGAGCCTCAGGTTGATGGCAGCTCTTAAGAAGATGCCCCAGCAGCACCCCTAGACGGTTGCGTAACTCCTGGCGCTGCTGCTTGCCCAACGCATCCAGCTCCTCGATTAAGTTTTTAAGTTTTCAATGTCCACCTAGTTCCACTGCTGGGCTTGCAGCAGATCTATTTGGCATTGAGGCCAGGCATAGAAATAGGAGCATCCCACTTTCGATGAAACAGTCAACTGGCGAGCTGTCCATTGAGGTAGGCACAGCGCAGACTCAACATGGCATTAACGGAGGCCGTATTCCAGCGAGCACCCGAAATTTGGAGGCGTCGCCCAATCTGTTTGACAGCCGATTCTACGGCTCCTGATCCAATAGAACAGAGTTGCTCAGCCTGGTAGAACCCATAATTCACGATGCGAGAGCGATGGGTGCTCAGATAGGCTTCAAAATTGCGGGCTTGCTTGCGCCGACAGTCGGCAAAGAGGGCCCTGGCGGCTTCCACTTGACCTTGCCATAACAGCATTTCCGCCGCTGCTAAGCGCTTGAGCGACCCACCGACTTTGTAGAGGTTTTCTTTGAGATGGTACCAATCGAGGATTTCCCAACGGGTCTCAACGGTGGTGAGTTGAGCAAACAGATTCCACACCCCAGCGTGACCATCGCCCAGACAGACCAGTGGGGAGAGCAAGCGTTGAGCGCTGAGATAATCAATCAAGCTGTCATTGTCTTGGAAGAAGGCGTTGTAATAAATCCCCTCCACCCGCACCGCTTTGTAGTCTCGCCACGGGCTATCGGACTCTAGCAGGTCACGCAGACGGACTTTGCCGCCATCAATGCTGACCTCACTGACGCCTTGTTTAGCCTCGGCAGACTCGAACGACTGACGCCCCACCAGACGTTGTTGGGTCGAGTGCCCGACCCGCATCCCGGTCAGGGCTACGATGTCATCCTCTGCATCTTGAAACGATTCGTTGGCACTTAAGCGTAGGTTGGCTTTCTCTAGGCCACCACTGAGACGGCTGTAAGCCTTTACGCCTAACCGTTCTGCCTGACTTTGACGAATCTCAAGGACCCCTACTAAACTCTTCAATCGGCGAACCCGGCCTCGGGCGGGGTAGGCTTTCTGGTTGACAAAAAAAGGGCAACTCGAGGGCTCACCTCCTCTAGCATTTGCCGTCGTACAGTCTGCTCGATGCCTTCTAGACTATCGAGCCCCTCTCGGTTGCTATTGCGATACAAAATCTCGGCGATCTCTGCTGTACAAGCTTCCAATCGCTTTTGGTCTTCAGGTGTCCTGGTGAGTCATCCCTGGGGCTACCCTCCCATTCTCACCCTTCGCACTGTTTTCGCGAAAGTGGGATGCTCCCATAGAAATCCTGGTCATAGAGTGTCGTGGTTTGCATGAACCTACCTACTTTCCTGTCGCTCTTTTCACTGTACCCGTTACGACTCAAAGGCAAATATCCGCGTCCAATCGTTCTTCATATCCACTACGACCCAGCCCCGTTGGGATGCCTCGGCTAGGGCGACATCCAAACTGCACATAGCAGATTTGTCGTAGGCAAACTCGCGATCGCCGTCGGTATGACGCACAATCAGCCCTAGGCTGGCCCCAACTCCGGCGCTTGTCCACTGCAACATTTGCAGGTCGCCGTCGGAGTTGCCAAAGGCAGCGATCGGTCGCCGCCCGATGTAGTGCTGAATCGCGGCTGGTTTACCTTCTTTGTCGTCCAAGAAAAGCAGTTCCGGCAGGCGCACAATCACAGGCTGTCCGTCGCGTATCTCGAACTTTGTTTTAATGCTGCTGCCAATCACCTGCTCGGGGGGAACGCCGTAGACCTGCTCTGTCCACGGACGCATGAATTCAATGCCGCCGCCAGAGACGATGAAGATTTTGAAGTCGTGCGATCGCAAATAGTCCAGCAGTTCCACCATCGGCTGATACACCATCTCGGTAAACGGCCTTTGCGTGGTAGGGTGCGTTGCTGTCGCCAGCCAATCAGTGACGATTGCCGTAAACTCGTCGGTGGTCATGCCCGCGTGGGTGGCCATTACCAGCTCCACCAGCGCGTGCTCCCCCCCCGCTAGGGCCGCCTCTAGGTCACCCTTCAGCACCGAGGCAAAGGGTTCCTGGGTGTGCCACTCGGGGTGCTGGGGGGCCAGGGCTTTGATGCGATCAAAGACAAAAAACGCCTGCACGTACATCGGGTACTCGCACCAAAGGGTGCCGTCGTTGTCGAAGACGGCAATGCGATCGGTGGGGGGCACAAAAGTGAGGCTGTGGGCCGTGGTAACTTGCGCCACAAAGTCGAGAATTGCCTGCTTGGCAGCCCCATCATTCCAAGCGGGTAGGGGGTCGGTCATGGAAAACATATGTAGATGTAGGGTACTCGGCGGTTTAGCTCCGAGGGGTTTTGAAAACCCCTCGGAGCTTTAACGGGGGGGAGTTTAAGGGTCTCTTCAGCCTAGTGGTAACGGCTGCTGCCTGCTTCTTCTAGCTGTCGCATCACCGCATCCAGGTTGAACGAGGCGGGCTTTTGCCGGGGCGGAAATTGCGTAAACGCCTCGATCTGCTGCGCCACTGCTGCCTGCATCCAGTAAATTAAATAGGTGTGGGAGATCACCCAATCCCAGTAGGTGTTTGAGTTCTCGTCGGCCCGCTCAAAGGGGTCGCGGCGCAGGTTGAATATCTTGGGTGCCCGTAGTTTCACAAAAGGCTCAAACCAGCATTGCAAAGTCTTGGCCCGCTGCTCCATCAGCACCGTCTTCCAGTCGCCAACGCGAATCGCCAGAATGTCGCCGTCGTCGCTGATGTAGAAGAAAGATTTGCGGTGGCTTTCCTCCACCTCTCTACACAGGTAGGGCAGCATGTTGAAGCCGTCGAGGTGGACCTTATAGGTGCGATCGCCAATGGTGTGGCCATTCAGCAGTTTTTCTTTAATGTCAGGTTCTCCTGCCGCCGCCAGTAGGGTCGGCAAAATATCTTGGTGCGAGACAATGCCATTCACCACTGAACCGGCGGGGATGTGACCGGGCCAGCAGAAAAAGGTCGGAACCCGCCAGCCGCCTTCCCAGTTGGTGTTTTTTTCGCTGCGGAAAGGGGTGATGCCTGCATCAGGCCAGGTGTTATAGTGTACACCGTTGTCGGTGGAGTACATGACGATGGTGTCGTCGGCAATGCCTAGCTCGTCGAGCTTGTCGAGCATTTCGCCGATGTGCTTGTCGTGAGCCACCATGGCATCGTTATAGTCGCCCTGGCCGCTCTTGCCCTTGTTCTTATCGGCTACGTGGGTGCGAAAGTGCATGGCCGTGGTGTTGTACCACACAAAGAAAGGCTTGCCGTCTTGGTGGGCCTTATCGATAAAGCCGAGGGCGCGCTCTGTCACCTCGTCATCGATGGTTTCCATGCGCCTTTTGGTCAGCGGGCCGGTGTCTTCGATGGTCTGTCCGCCCTTGCCATCGGCCAGGCAGTGCAGCACCCCACGCGGGCCAAACCGCTGCTTAAAGGCCGGGTCTTTGGGATAGTCAGGGTCTTCGGGTTCTTCCTCGGCGTTGAGGTGGTAGAGGTTGCCAAAGAACTCGTCAAAGCCGTGCAGGGTGGGCAAAAATTCATCCCTGTCGCCTAGGTGGTTTTTGCCAAACTGGCCGGTGGTGTAGCCTAAGGGCTTAAGCAGCTCGGCGATCGTAGGGTCTTCTTTTTGCAGACCCACATCGGCCCCCGGCATGCCTACCTTGGTGAGGCCGGTGCGAATGGGGTTTTGGCCGCAGATAAAGGCGGCCCGACCAGCGGTGCAGATCTGTTGACCGTAGTAGTCGGTGAAGGCTACCCCTTCGTTGGCGATGCGATCGATATTGGGGGTGCGGTAGCCCATCTGGCCCCGGCTGTTGTAGCTGATGTTCCACCAGCCGATATCGTCACCCCAAAGAATGAGAATGTTGGGTTTACCGTTGGGCATGGGTTTTATCCCTTTATGAAGTGTTTTAAGAGCAGACAGGGACTGATCTAAGCAAGCCTCTAAGCAAGCTTTTAAGTAAGACTTGCCATTGCCGAAATAGCGGCGATTTTAGATGCAGAATTGGTATTGGAGACGCAATGTCAGTGCCAATATAAGGCTCTCCACCTTTCGCGAATATCCCAAAATTCCAACCCGACAGTTGTTTACAAAGCGCCAGCCTATGAAATGGCGATCGCCTTCGGGGACGGTCTTTGGCGATCGCGCCTGTGAACCTCAAGGGCCAGCACATTGCTGATGAGAGTGGCTGTCAGGGGGCCAGGCAATACTCCTGCGAGGGCAGTCAGGGGCGCTCGTCCCGGTAGCCCCCAGGCCGACAAAATTGATCGTGTAGCTCATGGCAGTGCCTTTGCTCTTAGGCTATGTGGGGGTTGCTGTACCAAGTCCAGACGTGAAGTTTCCGTAACCGACAAAACTCTATGTCTGGACTTGGACAAGGTTTAACCTGACCCCTGCTGTTGATCAAAAGGAAAATTTTAGATTCAGGGCTGATAATAGAAGAAATGTAGGCAATATAATCGGTTTCAAAATCTGCAACCATTCAAAAATTCCAACCTAGTAGTTATTTTCAAAGCGTGGATTAATGCAGTGGATTAATACACAGTGAACCGAGGGAGATCTGTTTGCTCTCTGCAATCGATCAGTCGATGCTTAACACCACAGTTTTTGAGTCCATAGGCCCAACGCGTTGAGTACTTTAGAGCACCCTAGTTCTATCCTGTATCGTCAGTTTCGGGATGTTGATGCCTTTAGCCAAGCCTTTTACGCCGAGGGACTTTCCTTAACCCAGCTAGAATCCGGACGCTTTGAAGGGTTGATTGCCTATCTGATTCTGCAATTGATAGAACTTCCAGAGTTCTATGGTCATCAATTATCTATGGTCATCAATTACTCGATAAGTTGCGCTATTTGCAACTTGAATTGAGTCGTCGTTGTTCGATTGTCCATTGGAGCTACGATCTGCTGCCAGAGATACTCGTAGGAGGTTCGTAGGATTGAATGTAAAGTTTTATGTCTCAATTCAACACTTCTGCCCTAGCCCGTTTGCATTTGCAACAGTATCTACACGATGTAGATCGTGACAATGTAGACACCAAATTTTTTCGGCAAAACGTTATTCAAATTGAAGACCAACGGCTCGGCAATCTGCATGACTACCTCAACCAAATCTTTTACCTGGCAGTTAAAAACCCGGATTTTTTAGCGCGTTCGTATCCCCTCCTTTTGGGCGATCTGCTGCCCCTGTTAGTCAACTGCTTTAGCACCGAAAGTTACCCCCGCCTCTGCACTCACCCCTTTCGCCGAGCCACCCTAGTGCAAGAGGCCGAAGCCTATATGCTGGCCCACCTTGATGAGCCCATTACCCTAGAGGCGATTTGCAAAGCCGTTAAAACTAGTAAAAGTACTCTCTCCTACGGCTTTCAAGAAATTTTTGGCCTCAGCCCCATGGCCTACCTTAAAAGCGTGCGGCTAAATGAGGTGCGCCGAGCCCTCAAAGCCAGCGACCCCACGCAAGCTACTGTGCTGGGAATCGCTAACCGTTAT
This sequence comes from Thermoleptolyngbya sichuanensis A183, assembly GCF_013177315.1. NCBI lineage: Bacteria > Bacillati > Cyanobacteriota > Cyanophyceae > Oculatellales > Oculatellaceae > Thermoleptolyngbya > Thermoleptolyngbya sichuanensis. The sequence goes on from NZ_CP053661.1 coordinate 2,382,358, forward strand.
GGCTTTTGGCACATGGGTCATTTTTCTCGTGACTATCGGCAGATGTTTGGCGAGTCACCATCGGAGACGTTGAAGGGGCTTCTATAGAGCACTGGTCTGCTAGGCGATGATAGGTAAACTGGTTGTAGTGCAATTACCCCCCCACGCTATGGACTGTCCCCACTGCCAGAGCCAACAGACCGTGAAAAATGGACGTGAATCCCGCCCTAACGGGATGCTGATGCAGCGCTATCGGTGTCGAGAGTGCGGCAAGCAATTTAACGAGCGCACGGGCACTCCGATGGCACGCCTCCGAACGCCCAGTGTAATCGTGGCCACAGCCCTGAATAGTCGAACCGAAGGCCTGGGTGTGCGCGCGGCAGGTCGACTTTTTGGCAAGTCGCACTCAACGATTTTGCGGTGGGAAGACCGCCTGGCCGTTCAGGCGGACGCCTGGTCACCTCCGGCACCAGCAGAACGAGAGGTGACGCTAGAAGGGGATGAAGTGTACACTCGCGTCGGCGAGAACCTTCCCCCCCTCTAGCTCGGAGGGTTGGACGATTCACTTTATCGAATGCAGCAGTCGCTACTGGGTCTCGGCCCAGGCTGGTCACAAAGACGAACTGCTATTTCAACGGGGGACGCAGCAGGCTTGGCAGTGGGCACAAGCGTGTCCTTACATTCGGTGGTTCACCGTCGGTGAACGGCGCTATGCCAAGGTGTTATAGGATTTGACCAGCGTCTATCTGGCGCTCCGCAATTGTCCGAGTTATCGCACGCGAAAAGTCTGGCGGGCAGGACTCGAAGTGGCGATGAAAATCAAAGGTTCTCAAGGCCAGCGACGGGTGGTCTGGGTAAACTCGGAGCATCCCTTTACGGCCATTAGCCCTAGGGCAGAGGTGCATGCCAATCATAATGAGGCTCAGAATGCGGCTTTGAGGCGACGGTGCAGTGCCTATCGTCGGCGTCAGAATCTCTACGCTAAGACTCGGGAAGGATTACAGCGTGTTTTGGAGATCCAGCGGATCATCCATAATTGGGTGAGACCGCATTGGGGATTAGGGAAAAAGACGACTCCGGCGATGGCGATAGGCCTCTGCCCCCGCCCCCTATCAACCTAGCAAATCCTTTGCATGAGAGGGTTTGAATGCATCTCCCCATAAGACCAGTGCCCAGTTCTCAGGCTAGAGAGAAACTGGCGAAACTCTACCGGAAGCTGCACATCGGTGGCACAGACCCCCAAGACAGTTCCCTCCTCGCTGTATACCGGAAGGCTAGCCGTCAACACGGGCAAGAAAGTTGCAAAGTCTAAATAGATCTCGCTCCAAGCAGCCCCCTCTTGTCTTAAGTGCATCTTGATACCACGGGCGCGATCGCGGATCGTATTCCCCATCCTCCGTGAGGAAAGCCAGACGATTTCCCCGACTATCTAGCTCATAGGAGAGAAAACGACCCCGCGTAGCCATATTGGTCAGCCAGAGCCGAATCTCCTTACTGCCGACCTCCGAGCGCCCTGCCCCCAGAAATTCCCCCTGCTCTGTGCCGCAATAGGTGCCAAAATATAGGGCGAAATTCTCACCTGCTGGTGCATTTGGGCAATGTTTTGGGGATTTTGGAAATCCAGGCTGCCCTGGGTAAACGCGGCCGCATTGAGCTGATTGATGTCGTGCGGCGCTGTAAAGTAGCTCTCTAGCTCGCGCTAAATCTGGGAAGAGAGGCCCGTGCGAAGCTGGGAGGTCAGGTCATTTACGGCCCGCCGTGCCGCCAAAAACGACAGGTAGCCCACCAGCCCAACTGCTGCCGCAATTTCCAACACAAAGGGAACCACGAGCGCTGTGCGGAGGCGGAACTTGGCAGGAATAGCAGGAAGATTCACTGGCATGGCATCTAGCGCTCTGTAGATTCCAGTTTAGGCTGCAAATCGAACGACTCAGCCCAAATATTCACTTTTTTACAGGTTAAGATTCTGATTTCAGCATCTTAGCCCTTGCCCATATTTCGTTTCAACTCTTCGATTTCTTCATCCATCTCCCATTGGCGAAAGGCTTTTTCCAGGTCTTGGGGAGAGGACGAACCGGGGGGGGAGGCGTTGTAGTTTTGCCAGCCAGCAGTTTGCCACTGCTGGTCAACCGAGGTTGTGGTGCGGGTGGCTCTTGCCTGGGCCGCCTGGGCCGATACTTCCTTGCGCTTTTGCTGAATCTGTCGCTGGAGGTCGATGGTTTCCTGAATCCGCTGGCGCAGGGCTTCCATTTGTCCCCAAAGCTGATTTCCCTGGCGCAGCAGCGTGGCTTCGTGTTCTTCGGCGGGCTGGGCCAGATCCATGCGCCCCTTTTCCTTTGCTTTTTCGACGCGGGTGTGCCAGAGTTGCACTTCCTGTGCCGTGTTCAAGATTTCCTGCTGGAGCCGACTTTCCTTGAGCCGCAAGTCACCTAGTAAGCGAATCGCTTCTTCTTCCTGATCCCGCAGGTTGTCCTCGATGGCCTGGAGTTCCAGGTGCGGGTTATCGCGCAAAAACTCGTCCAGGCGGGCTTCTAGAAACGTGCTGAGGTCGTCAAAAAGGCTCATGGAACACTCCTATGGAGCGGATAGGGCAGGGTTGGGGCGATCGCACCGTGATTTTGCACCGTGATCTCGTGCAGCGATTTTGCACTGTGATTTCGCACTGCGACTTCGCACCGTGATTTTGCACCGTGATTTTGCACCGTGATCTCGTGCAGCGATTTCACACCGTGATCGCGTGCAGCGATTTTGTAAGCAACAGGCCTTCGGCATCAAAACACCGCACCCAAACCCTATCAAGGGATCAGAACTGCTGTCCAGTGTAGATGGATCGCACGTCGCCGTTGCGTCGCACCATCACCTCATTGCCCTTCACGGAAACAAGCGTCCAGCCGCTAGCTCCAATCGGTTCGCCCACCTGCACGCGATGGGTCGTGCCGTTGATTTCAAACAGGGCAGCGGAACGGGCCGGATCGCTGAGTTCTAGAACACCAACGAGGGTATGGGTCGAGACGGCGGCGATATTGGGGGCGGCGGCGGGTGTATCGGTCGTGCTGTCGGTCGATGAGGCAGCAGATGGGGCGGCTGGCGCAGTAGTGGGCAACGGGACAGTGGAAACGGCGGGCGATCGCCCCGGCAGGTTGAACCCTGGCAGACTGGGGAATCCATTGCCACCACTGCTGCCACCGCTGCTGCCACTACTGTTGCCGCCGCTGCGACCGGGAAGCGCCATGTCTGCGGGCGGCCGGTAAACCGGGACAATCAGCGGGTCGGTGGGGGCTGAGTTGGTCGCGGCTGGATTGCCCGCCACCGCCACGCTCGGCAAGTTGCCCTCTGTGCCAGCGGTTTCCGCTTGACGACGGGCCGACCGTTGTTCCAATACCCTGAGCGATCGCTGAATGTAGTCCAAAAATTCGCGGTTTTCGGGCGAGGCTGGCTGGGTGGCGACCTCAGATGAGCCGGCCGTGTCGGGAGCATTCGCCTGCTGCCAGCGCCCCTGCATTGCATACCACAGCGCCACGGCCGCCGCCAAAGATCCGCAGACCAACAGCGCCAGCAGCCCATCCAGCGATTTGTGCTTTACGCCAGTGGGTCTTGGCATGAGCGCTGCGGCGACCAACTCATCTTCTGGGCTGCTATCCACGGCCACCTGCCCAGAACTCTGAACAGAACTCTGCCCAGAACTCTGATCAAACTGAGGAATCAGCGCGGGTTCTGGGTTTAGCTCTGGCACAAAGGTTGGATCGCGAGTCACGCCAGCATCGGGCACGTTGGTTGAGCCGTCTTGCCGCTGTGCCTGGGAGACGGTGGCCAGCACAGGCGGAATCGTAACATCCGTGACGCTGACCGGGGTGGGAGTGCGGCTGGCGGCTAGTTCTTCCGGTAGTTCCGTCGAAACGGGTCTGCCCTGCTCTAGCGCTTCATGTAAGTCGCTAAACAGCTCGTCCATCAGTTGGTCGGCATATTGCTCGATGGAAAAGCGGTCGGCCTCCGTGGCGACGCTCGACGCGCCGGAAACGCGAGTCGTGGCGATCGCCCTCGATTCTCGATCGGCAAGCTCTTGAGAATTCCGGGATTCTAGCGCAGGGGACTGGGCAGACGTGGGTTGAGACATGGCGAAATCAAAATGACGACTGATGACGACTGGCGTAAAGACGACTGGAGCAATTCGAGCAATGAAACCTGATGAACCGAGCCTGAGCAATCCCTTGAGCGATAGCACAGCAAGCCCCGCCGTGATGGCTACTCGGAATGGCTGCGGAATGACTATTCAATAGCTATTCAATGTAGCAATAACCCGTCAAAACGGAACGCTTTTTAGAGGTTTGCCAATCTTAAAGAAGGGCTGGGAAAATTCACGGTCGGCCCATCCTCCGCCTCCAGACATAAAATTAAAAAAATAGGTACTTTTTGTAATCTCCGCTACGCAGCGTTCCATGACCCTCGATTTTTCCTCTCCGCGATCGCCCGAAACCAATGGCTGGCAGCACTGCTTTATTGAAACAAACCGCATCCGTCTGCACTGCGTGACGCAGGGAGAGGGCGAACTGGTAGTCTTGCTGCACGGGTTTCCTGAGTTCTGGTATTCCTGGCGGCACCAAATTCCAGCGCTGGCAAAACATTTCAAAGTCGTCGTGCCGGATCTGCGCGGCTACAACGATTCCGACAAGCCCAGCGCGGGCTACGACCTGGATACCCTCAGCGCCGACATCCAGGGCATTATTGAGAACCTGGGCTATCTGAAGGCGCATATCGTTGGGCACGACTGGGGCGGGGCGATCGCCTGGCACTTGGCGCAGACCGTTCCCCAGCGGCTGCATCGGCTGGCGATTCTAAACGCGCCCCATCCCCACCGTTTGATGCAGGAGATGTCGAGCAATCTCGACCAACTGCGGCGGAGTTGGTATATGCTGGCGTTTCAGGTGCCGGGGCTGCCGGAATGGCTAATTCGCCAAAACCTGCGAAACTTTGTGACGACGGCTATGCAGGAATTCTGCATCCGCAAGGGAGCCTTTAGCCGTCGAGATATGGACATTTATCAGGCGGCGCTAGAGAAACCAGGCGTGCTGACGGCAGCGATCAATTACTATCGACAACTGCTGTCGCCCCGACGGCTGATGCGCGAATGGGGGCGATCGCCCCTGCCCGTCACCGTGCCCACCCTCGTCCTCTGGGGCGAAGATGACCATTTCCTGGGCCAATCTCTTTTGGAAAACCTGGATGCGCTGGTCAAAGCACCGCTGCGCCTGACTCGCATCGCCGACTGTGGCCACTGGATTCAGCAGGAAGTGCCCCAGACAGTCAACCGCGAACTGCTCAACTTTTTGCGGCAGCCGTATCCCGCGTAGGCTTGCGACTTGCCGGGATGTAGAAGCTCAGGAAAACCTCAGGAAAACCTCAAGCAAATCCGTCCCAGCCGCAGGCGACCCGAAAGCCAATGTCATACAGGCCGCAATCGCCCTCAGCCCGCGACCGAAAAGCAGACCGACAACTGCGGGGCCCCACGTTCCAGGAGCCGCCTCGCAGTATGCGCCGTTTGGGGTCGCCGCCTGTTTCCCACGCGGTTCCGTCTGTCGGCGCATCGGCGTAGGTGTCATGCCAGGTATCCTGACACCACTCACGCACATTGCCATGCAGGTCGCAGAGTCCAAAGGCATTGGCATGGGCAAAATAGCCCACAGGCACGGTCTCGCGGCGGTCTTCGCCCTGGGGGCCCCGCCCGTAGCTGCCCCGGTTGCACAGTCGCCCCTGATACTCCCAGTCCACCCCGGAGTAATTTGCCAGGTCGGTGGTCAGGGTTTCGCCGACGTGAAAGGGGGTCTCTGTGCCGCCGCGACAGGCGTATTCCCACTCGGCCTCGCTGGGCAAGCGGTAGGGACGGCCCGTGTGCGCGGTGAGGCGATCGCAAAATTCCACCGCCTCCAGCCACGACACCTGCTCCACCGGATGGTGATCGCCTTTGAAATGGGCGGGGTCTGGGTCGAGCGATCGCCCCACCACGGGCAGCGCCGCCACTGCTCGCCATTGGGCCTGTGTCACAGGATACTTGCTCAAGGAAAAAGGCCGCAGCGTAACCGATCGCTGGGGTCCTTGCGAGGGATGCCAGCCCTCCTCTTCTCTAGGTGCGCCCATCGTAAACGGGCCTCCTGGCAAGATCACCATCTCCAACGCTACGCCCGCAGCCAGAGATTCTTTCCAGAGCTTGGCTCGACCCATGCGGCGATCGCCCACTTCGCCCGTCGGCAATAGGGTTAGCACTTCAAACTCCACCGGCGTTAGTTCCGGTGTACTCTGATTGAACATCGATGACTGGGGTTAATTGCTTTACACCCCTCATCATACGGCGCGATCGAAATACGGCACGATCGAACCGCTCTCCGGCTCTCCCAGCCGCGCATTGGCAAACCAGACCCGCATTCAGATTTCCAGAGCAATCCCGCCCCCAAACCGTTGAACCCGCCCCAGGATGTATTAAGAAATACATCTTTATGGGGGGCTATTTTGCGGAGTGGGCAATCTGATCCTAAGGATGGCAAGTTGCTCAGCGCCGCAGCGGTTGAGAGGGTGCAGGGCGATCGCCATCCGCCTTTTCCCACTCGTCTCCATCGCATGGTCTTTGTCCTATGCTCACCCTTAGCCACACCCTAGACCGAAGTTTGCGAAACGCTGATGGCGCTTATCTGGATCAGCAAGGACTGCAAATCCTGAGTGCCTACGTGCAAACCTATCAGACCCGGCTAGATGCATATCAGCAATTGCGCGATCGCAGCACGCCAATGATTCACCAGGCGCTCAAGAAGCTGGCGCAGGTGCATCCAGAGCTAATCCAGCAGCATGGACAGCGCTGTTTATATGACATGACCGAAGTCGTTCGCTACATTGCCCTCTCGGTGCTGCGAGATGACGAGACATTTTTCAAAGAGCAGATGATGTCTTGGCTCGACACCATCCTGATGGCCCACAAGCGCCATAGCCACTGCGCCACGGCCTATCGCTATCTCCAGGAGGCGATCGCCGCCAACCTCTCGCCCGCCGCCAACACACTCATTTCTCCGTATTTGGATAGCGTTGTTCTAGCGCTACAATCCCACGCCTAGCCTACGTCTAGCGGTCATTCCAGAGGTCGATATGCAACACACACCCATTTCGATTCATCCCAATTCCTCTCAGACCGAGCGCGAAGCCGCCCTCCAGCAAATCTATCGGCAAGTCCTCGAACGCCAGCCCTACAGCTATGAGCGGCGAATTTTAGGACGGTTGGAAAAAGACTTTCTGGCCAACCGGATCGGGGTACGGCGGTTTCTGCGCGAACTGGGACAGTCCGAGGTATATCTCAACGCCTTTTACTTCAATACGTCTAACTACAAATTTATAGAGCGCTGTCTGAAGCATTTCTTGGGGCGGGCACTCCTCAACCATGAAGAAATGCAGCACTATGGCAACGTTCTGGCCCGACAGGGCGCAGCAGGGCTAATTTCGACCCTGCTCGACTCAGAAGAATATCGCAAGGCGTTTGGTGGGTTCACGATTCCCCATGCCCGCGCCCAGTCGTGCTACGAATCGCCCAAAGCCTACCTGGAAACCCATGTGCTAAACCAGGAATACGCAGGGCGACGGGGCAACGCCGTGCCAACCCTGATCTGGCACGAGCTAGGGCTGAACTGCGACACAGGCGTATGCCGCCACCCAGAGGCCGACGAAGCCCTAGAGCCGCCGCTCCCAGGAATTGCCGACCATTTGCCAGACTCCTTCTTGGCGCTGCTTAGAGGAGACAATCAGGAACTAGACACGGCTACGGTTCGGGAACTGGTTGCTTCTCTCTCGCCGCAGCAAAGAAAAGCCCTCCAGCGGGCAATCCTGAGTTGAGATCTGGCCCTTCAGCCTTTCCCTAGAGCAGCTACTATGCAGTGGGGTATAGCGGTAATGCCGTTGTATCCCATTTTTTATCGGACTTTTTATCGGATTGCCGATTGAACTCAGCAATCCTTCTAAGCAATCCTTACTAAGCAACTCCTTACTTTTTCCGCGTCTACTTGGGGTCTTCGTCGATCTTCGGAACGATGTCTGGACGCTCCTTGGCTTCCCAACCCGGCGGCCGCTTCGAGTTATACCAGGCGATCGAGCCGATGGTGACGGCCGCAATAAACCCCACCACGTAGACCGCCGTAAACCAAACTGGAAAACCGCCGCCTGCGGCTACATCCATCAACAGAACCATAACCCTAAGCTCCAAATATTTCAGAATTTCAGATTCCTCAGGACTTACGCACTTGCAATAAGTCTTCTGGGTTTTGGACGATTTCTCGCAGGCGCAGCCCGCAAGAAATCGTCCAACTGCGTCAGTCCTATTCCTAAAATCATCATTCCGTAGAATCGACCCCTCACACCAATATTTTTGGGCAAGGGCCGATCGGGAACAGCCCTGTGAACAGCCGCATCGGGTGCTTTGCCGCAACTAGCTGCAAGGTGTAGGTTCCTTCAGGAATTACTCTGTTGCAGGAGGGGGCGCTTCTGCCGGGGCCGGGGCTGGGGCCGCAGGCTCGGAGCGAGGCCGCTCCAGGCGAGGGGGCGGGGCAGGACGCTCAGGCGGTGGCGGCGGTGGCGGCGGCGCTGGACGAGCTTCCACGGGTTCTGGTTGGGGACGCTCGACCCGCACGGGTTCAGGACGCGGCTCTGCGGGACGCGGCTCTGGCTCGACAGGGGGTGCTGGAGGCTGTGGACGAGCAGGTGGCTCTTCAGGGGACGATGGGGCTGCCTGCACAGGGTCACTATTGCGAATCTTGCGAGGCTCGGAACGAGTATCTGGGGAGGCTTCGCGAGCCGCAGGAGAACTGGGCGATCGCGCGGGTGCTGCTTCCTCGGATCGACGGCGAGAGCGGCTGCCAGAACCAGAAGATTCTCCCTCCGCGTCGCCTCCAGTTGTCGGGCCAACGAACATTCTCCGGGGGCGAATTCGCTCTGCCTTGATGGAACCTTTGCGATCGCCGCGCAGGTTGGGCTGCGGGAACGACTCGACCGGCATTCCCTCGGTTGCCTGCGCCATATAGTTGCGCCATACGAGGGCGGCCGTGCTGCTGGCTCCTGCCGTCGGGCGGTTGTTGTCATTTCCCAGCCATACCCCCGTCACCAGTTGAGGAATATAGCCGATGAACCAGAGGTCGCGCTTAGCATCGGTGGTTCCCGTTTTGCCAGCGACGGGCCTACCCTGCAATGCAGCGTTGCCGCCTGTGCCACCATTCACCACGCCCCGCAGCATCCAGGTCATGATATTGGCGCTGTCGGTATCTACAGCCTGCTCTGGCGTGAAGTTTGCCTCATAAATCACGTTGCCAAAGCGGTCGATGATGCGCGTGATGCCGTGTGGCTCGATGTGCTTCCCTTGAGCAGCGAGAGTGCCGTAGGCGCTGGTGAGTTCCAGCAGGTTGACCTCCAGCGTGCCCAGTGCCAGCGAGTAGGCAGGAATCAGCTTAGACTGAATGCCCATGCGTTTGGCGGTTTCTATCACCGGGTTGAAGCCTACATCCAGCATTACCTTGACTGCAACCACATTGATTGAGCGGGCTAGCGCATCCCGCATAGATACGTCGCCCGCATGTCTCTCGCTGTAGTTTTTGACTTCATAACCATCGACAACCAACTTAGAGTCTAGATAGTTTTTGTACGGAGAGAATCCAGCGGCGATCGCCGCTGTATACACAAAAGCCTTGAAGGTCGATCCGGGCTGGCGCTGCGCCTGAGTTGCCCGGTTAAACTGACCCGCGATCAAATCCTTTCCGCCCACCAGCGCCTTGATTTCGCCTGTGCGGGGGTCGATAGACACCAAAGCCGCTTCAGAAAACCGCTCCCATCGTCCATAGCGCTCGACGGCTTTGGCGACCGTTTCCTGAGCAATAGCTTGCCACCTGGGATTCAGCGTCGTCTCGATGGTCAATCCGCCCACTTCCAACACCTCCGGGCTAACGCGCTGAGGCAGTTCTTGCTGGAGGATGTAGGAGGTAAAGTGGGGCGTTTGGCTGATGAGGTTACGGGGCTGGCTGGGCGCTAGCTCAATTTCTGCTGCTTTTGCCTCCGCCAGTTCTGCGGCGGTGATGAATCCGGACTCATACATTCGCTCCAGAACAATATCGCGGCGGCTGCGGGCCAGATCTGGGTTCACCAGCGGCGAGTATTCGCTAGGGGCGGGGGCCAGCCCAGCAATCATGGCCGTTTCAGACAAAGAAAGCTCGCCAATCGGCTTGCTGAAATAAATCCAGGCGGCATCGCCCACGCCATACGCGCCTGACCCCAGATAGACCAAGTTCAGGTAGCGCTCCAGGATTTGATCCTTGGTTAGCTCATTTTCCATTTTGTGCGCCATCAGCGCCTCCCGCAGCTTGCGGTCGAGGGTGCGCTCCTGCCCCAGAAAGACGATCCGCGTCACCTGCTGGGTGATGGTGCTAGCCCCTTCGACCACTTCGCCGGCCGACAGGTTTGCCAAGGCTGCCCGGGCGATCGCCCGATAGTCCACGCCACTGTGTTCATAAAACTTTTTGTCCTCAGCAGCGATGAAGGCGTTTATCATCGTGTCTGGGATCTGGTCGAGTGAGAGCGCTTCTCGCGTTGCGGGCCCAAGCTGTTGCAGCACCGTGCCGTCTGCCGCCTTGATGGTCATCGAGCCATCGCGGGTATAGGTCAGCGCGTCTTCCGGGTCGGGTAGCTCGCTCTGGATCTGGCGCACCGTATCGATGGCCGCCATGCCAAAACCGCCCGCACCCGCCAGGGCAGCCATCACCACCCAGGCATACCAGGCCTGATAGAACCGACGGGGCGATCGCTTAGGCGGCTCCAGATCGGGGTTGGGTTTTGACCATTCCACCAGTGCCGGGTCGGGCTGGGGCGGAGAAACGGGCACTGCCACATCCACAGGAGCCTGAGTGGAAGCTTCTACAGGCAGATCGGCTGGCGTGTCCTGCGTCGAAGTGTCGTCTGCAAACGGGACACCCAAGCCGCTTGAGGTTTGAGCCAGACGGTCGTCCTTGCCGCTGTGTAGCGCGTCGCCCTCTGGCTTGACCCAGCCCTGAACTCGATCAAAGAAACCTGTCACGCTAACTCTCCCCACTGAAACCGCACAGACAGAGCGAAGTTAGAAAAGACCGATTTGGACTCATCGAACTGCTCTAGTTGCAATCGTGGCGCTGGATCAGACCCGGAAGATTTGCAAAACCACAAATCCTGAGATTGTTGCCCCCGCCACCGCTATACCCCAACGCCGTAACCTGCTGCTATGAACTGCTATAACATTGCGAACTGCTATGACGCTGCTATGACATTGTTACCTACATAAGCGCCAACCGTCTGCGATCGCGCCTGAGATGACCCATAAGTCCAGATCTATCGATTAACGATAAAAACTAGCCCGTAGGGCGCAGTCAAGCTTGGAAAACTGGCTATTGCTTTGCTATCAGCAATAGAACAACTTCAATCTATCGAACCAAAGAAATGAATCAAACAAAAGCTTAACCTAAAAATCGGGTTCTATGAACCTTTGTGACAGTTATGCAACAGTGGATTTACAAGAAACTCGTCCCAGTACTTGCCCCAGCGATCGCCCCAGTCTTTGCCCAGCGATCGCCCTCAATCAACCGCTACGCCTCTGACCCAGCACTCTGTAGCACGCCAAATTCTCGCAGCGCAGGCAGAAAATTTTGATGTTCATGGCTAGACTGGCTAAGCTTGATCAACGCAAATCGCTGGAGCGGATCGAGGCGGCTCCACTGTTCAGTAGTGAGGCACACACCCACGCGCTGCCCCTGCTGCTGCACCGAGTCGGGAATTTGGTGTGCATTGAGCCAGGCGGGCTGCGGATCGAGGGGCAAATCGGCTGGGCGATCGCCCCCTTGGGCAGCCACCAGGTCATACACTCGCTGGCGATAGGCGGCGATGTCTGCCTCGCTTTGGCAGGGCAAGTCGAGCAGCAGTTGGCGATCGCCCCAAGGCAGCGCGTGCCAATGGGTCAGCTTCAGCTTTATCCCACAAGTGTCGAGGTTATAACGGACGCGCATGGGCACGCACCGCAGCGAATCGGCAAAATCCTGCTCAAATTGGAAAACCTGGCTCAACCGTATAGCCCCCTTGTCAGGTCTGTAGCTGCATAAAGCCGCCGCCTTGGGGCCGGCTAGAACTCTTGCAGACGATACATCCAGTCGAAAAACTGCGGATCTTCGTCAAAGCAGATTAGATCAAGATGGCTGGGGTTGTCCAGAAAATCTTGCGCCAGCAGATAGCCTGCAATCGTCCAGGTCTGATACTTACGTGAGGCCTTGCCCACGTAGCGTCCGGCCTTGCCGTCATAGTATTCTGGCCACTCGTCTTCACTGAGGCGGCGTTCGGCAATAGCCATGGCTCGGCGACACAGATCCGTCCGTCCCGTTTTTTGGCAGGCCGCCGCCATCAGCCACAGCAGCATCGGCCAACTGCCGCCATTGTGATACGACCAGGGCACATTCTTCGGGTCGCAGCCCGTTAGAATTTTCCACTCTTGATCCACGACGGCGGGATAGCAAATCTTCATGGGCATCTGCCCCACCAGGTCATCCCAGCGCTGCTCGATCAGGTTCATCACCTGCTGCGACTCTTCGGCATTGGTCAGCGACGATACGACGGCCATCAGGTTGCCCAAGGCAAAAAAGCGAAAGTCTAGCCGGGCTGGGCCCAGGTTGCCCGCCAGGTAGCCGCCTTCATCGGGCATCCAGTCAAATGTCCATTCAGGAATTGAATCGGGATAGATATTGAACTTGTTGACTGCGCCCTCGCCAAATTCTTCGCCGTGGTAGCGATAGATCGTGTTCAACCGCCGCGCATCCAGCCAGTAATACTGGCGCATATGGTAGTTCAAAATGCTGAGGCGCTGGTTGATGATCTGGATGTGGATATCGTTGCGCGGGCCCGGAGCCAGCAGTTCCCGGGCCGACATCAGCGCCGCATAGAACAGGGTTTGGATTTCTAGCGGATGCCCATCTACGCCCATGCGGCGGTCGATCATGAACGCACCGTCGGGGACAAGCATGGTGGGATACATGTCGAAGCGATCGGCCATGCAGAGCTTGAGAATCCACAGGATGCCCTGCTGAAACTCTGGCTGGTGGGCCAGATCCAGGTCGCCCGTTGCCTTGACATAGGCCCGCAGCAGAATAATCCACCAGAGGCAGGAATCGACAGGCGTGACGCGGCCAATGGCGTGTTCACCGAAATCTGCCACCAGGTATTGCTTGCCTTCGGCACTGACAACTTTGAAACTGGCGGGCATCAATCCCCGGCCAGCGTAGAAGTAGTCCATCTGCTTCTCGCCGCTCTGGAGTGCCAGAGTCTCCACCAAAAAGTTTCGGACAATTTCGGGGCGGCCGTGGGTGAGAAACACTAGCGCTGAGGACACAAAATCCCGCACGAAGCACTGATCGTAGTTCAGGGCTTCGACGCTGGGGTCACAAGCTGCTACGGTGCCGACGGGGCGATCGCCGTAATACACAATCGACCGCTCCAGGAGTTGCCAGGCTTCTGTTACAAGATTTGTCGTAGTCTTCATTGCCTAACCTGTAAGTGGCTTAAACAAGGATTTAGAAGGGTGAACTCAGTAAACGATGCAGATCATTAACTAGCCAGTTAACTGAAAAAGATGCAGAGCCAAGACCAGTCCCGGAAGCGCGGAGGACGCGCCCTGAACCTCAGTTCCTCAGGTTCTACCGGCTCTTCTACAGGCTCTAAATGTGGGCAGGGTTGAGGGGATTGAGGCGCTTTTTCCATTCCACAGGAATTTGATCACCAAAAGCATCCCCCGACGTGCCTAGCCAGATGCAGTGAGGCGTGGCCCATTTCCGGGCGATCGCCCCCAAAGCATTCAGCAAAAGCAGTCTTGCCTGACCCTCCGAACTCGAATCTCGCCCAACTCCTGTCCCAAGCAGACAGACCCGGTGATCCAAAAGTTCAGAAACAGCAAGCTGCCGGGGCGCTTGTAAACTGTAAACAAACAACCCTTTGGCTTTGGAGCGCTATAAAAGCAACGAGATTTCCAGGAGCGACAGGCGAATGTTAGATGTTTGCGAAAACACGTTTGGGAAAACGTGCTTACGAAAACATAAACCTACGGAAGCACGCCCTTGTGAAAAGGAACACATCCCCATTAGAAATGTGCGCCCCTAAAAACGTGTTCCGCCAGGAAAGAAGCTGGCCTCAGATTTCAGCAGTGCCGAAAAGCCTATAACAAAGGACGATTCTGTAGCCGCGCAGTGGATCTACAAAAACGACCATTCGATTTAGCTTGAAGGCGGTTGCCTCAGTCAGCAACTCTACAGCGTTTAACGTGCCCTAGCAATTGGTAAAGGGCTTCAAGATTTTTGGTCTGAAAGCGTGACGCGGCTCATTGCTACCCAACTCTCCGTTGACAGAAACAGCCTTGAGAGAATTCAGAGAATTCTTCGAAGTCTGCTTCTGGACACTGGGCGATCGCGCAATATGCCTTGCACTGCTATCAAACCCACCTTCAGCAAAGGGCTAACCCTGGCAGGTTATTGCCAAAGCTTGACCCCATACTGAACCAACGCTACTGACCTGGCAAACTCGAACACTGCAATCGCTCTTTTGCGGCGATCTTAGCGTCAACTTTACAGAGATAGCATAAGTAAGTTTTCTTAGGAGCCGAGAGATGCACCCGAAACCGTGGTCTAGAAGTATGCCAGCGTCAAGATGGACAGGCTGAAACTCACACATAGCGCCAGTTCAGACCGCCATTCAGATGCCCACACAGACTCCGTTGGCGCACAGGCTTAGTGAATCACTCCACCCATTCCCCATTTCCCCCTTTGAGAACCCGATAGACATCGGCCAAACGGCGGATATATCGAACTCGTCATCCCCAAAAGGGCAAACTAGGAATCATCAGGCGAAGTGCATCGTAGGGTTTTCCCTGAGAAAAGCCCTACGCAAAATTCCGATATATCTAAAGTAATATTTTAGTAGCCCTTTTGACTGAATGAAGCGCTAAGGTCACAAAACCAATACAAAACTGGAACCTTCTATAAAAGCTTTATCCATCTGTCATGGAGTCTGGACGTATGGCTCAAGCAAATTGCGCTGGTAGATTTCCCAGGTAGGCCGCCCAGTTAAATTCTCCAGCAGAAGTGAGGCGGGCCCGCCGTTTGGCGGAGGCCGAGGTCTGGAGCGCCAGATGGAGACTTGGCGTAGGCACAGCAATCAGGCGCTCGGCCCATTCAATGGCAACAATGCCTAGTGGCAAATCTTGCCCCGCCCAATACTGGTCTAGATACAGCGCTTCTGTTTCCGCTGGCTCCAGTCGATACAGATCCATGTGATAGAGCGGGATGCGCCCCTCGGTATATTCGTTCACGAGGGTAAACGTGGGGCTGACGATGGGGTCTGAAATGCCTAAACCAAGCCCAATGCCCTGGACGAGCGTGGTTTTGCCTGCGCCGAGGTCGCCTTCCAACAGCAAAATGCTACCCGCTGGGAGCGATCGCCCCAAAAGCTCTCCCAAGCGCTGGGTAGCGGCAGCATCGGGCAGGTCGAGGGTCAAAGGCAACAGTTGAGCAGACATGGTGAACCGCAGCGGCTATAAATACAGCAGGAAATATTACGGCAAGAAATATTACGGCAAGAAATATTAGGAACTTCAGGATTTGCTAGCGCCTGCAACCCATTATGCGAGGTACAGGTCAACATGGATTCTCCGCCTTGCGGCGGCTCTAGAACTCAGACTGTTTAGAACTCAGACTGTTCAGAACTCAGACTGTTTAGATCAGACTCCTTAGAATAGTAAGAGCGTTCACCCCTTGCCGCCGTGACCTACGAACCGCTGCACCACAAATATCGTCCCCAGACCTTTTCGGAACTGGTGGGCCAGGAGGCGATCGCCGCCACGCTGACCAACGCCCTGCGTCAGCAAAAGATCGCCCCGGCGTACCTGTTCACTGGGGCACGCGGCACAGGCAAAACCTCCAGCGCCCGGATTTTGGCAAAATCGCTGAACTGCCTGCAAGCCGGGCAGCCCACCGAAAAGCCCTGCGGTCAGTGTGAGGTCTGCCGCATGGTGGCTCAGGGCACTGCGCTAGACGTGATCGAAATCGATGCCGCCAGCAATACAGGCGTAGACAACATTCGTGAACTGATTGAGCGGGCCCAGTTTGCCCCAGTCCAGTGTCGCTACAAGGTGTATGTTGTCGATGAATGTCATATGCTCAGCAATGCGGCGTTTAATGCTCTGCTGAAGACGCTGGAGGAGCCGCCGCCCCATGTGGTGTTTGTGTTGGCGACGACCGACCCACAGCGGGTGCTGCCGACGATTATTTCGCGCTGCCAGCGGTTTGACTTTCGCCGTATTCCGCTGGAGGCAATGGTGACGCATCTGGGGGCGATCGCCCGCGCCGAGTCTATCCCCATCACGCCAGAGGCGCTGCATCTGGTGGCGCAAATCTCCCAGGGCGGGCTGCGCGATGCGGAGAGCTTACTCGACCAGCTCAGCCTGCTAGAGGGCGAAATCTCCACGGAAAAAGTGTGGGATCTGGTCGGTGCTGTGCCAGAGCGGGATTTGCTGGATCTGGTGAGGGCGATCGCCGCTGACCAGCCCGCCCCCGTCCTCGACAGCGCCCGCCGCCTAATGGATCGGGGACGGGAACCGCTTGTCGTGCTGCAAAACCTGACCAGTTTCTACCGCGACCTGCTGATTGCCAAAACCGCGCCCAGCCGCAGCGACCTGGTTGCCATCACGCCCAACACCTGGGCAGAAATGTGCGAGTTTGTCGCATCGCTGCCCATCGAGATGCTGCAACAGGGGCAGCAGCGCTTGCAGGAAAACGAGCCGCGCCTGCGCCAGAGCAGCCAGCCGCGCCTGTGGCTTGAAGTCGCGCTGATGGGACTGCTGCCGTCGGCGGTGTCGCTGCCGTCGGCGGGAAGCATAGTGCCCAAGGTCATCGCTGCGCCTGCCCCCGCACCTGCCCCCGCGCCGACTCCTCCCACACCCGTGCCTGCGCCTGCCGCGATCGCCCCCAGCCCAGCCCCGACAGCCGTTTCGCCCGCGGCCGCTGCTCCCCCGCCTGCCCCCGCGCCCGCCCCGTCCTCACCCGCGGATCTCCCCGCTCCACCTCCCCAACCCTCTAATCCTCCTGCTTCTCCACCCGTCGCCCTGGCCCAAATCTGGCAAGACGTTCTCAGCCTGATGCACCCTCCTTCGACTGCGATCCTGCTGCGGCAGCAGTGTCGCCTGCTGGGGTTTGACGGGCAGACGGCGCGAATCGGCGTGAACTCGCAGCCTTTGTTCAACATGGCCAAGAGCAAGCTGCCCAATATCGAAGCAGCCTTTGCCAAGCTTCAGAACGAAGCCATCCGCGTGACGCTGGAGGTGGCCGCAGGTGGTGAGGCTATGGCAGCGTCCAATTCTGCAGGTGCGCCCGCCAGTGGGTCTGCCAGTGCGCCTGCTAAAGCGCCTGCTAGTGTGCCACCCGTGCCAGCCGCGCCACCGCAATCGCCAACTGCCCCAACTGCTCCAATTGCTCCGCCGCCCGCTGCTGCCGAACCCGATCGCGCCACTCCGGCGATCGCCCCATCCCACCCCTTTCCCGAAATTTCACCCCTGCCGCCACCCATTCCAGCTTGGGAAGCCGAGGACGAGGTGCTGCGGGCGGCCAAGAGCCTGGCACAGATGTTTAATGGGCAATTGGTCAATCTAGACGGAGAGTTGCCCAACGCAAACACCGATTCTGGAGACGCAGATGCCGCAGAAGAGGAGGAGGATGTGCCGTTTTAGCAGGTTTTGGGGCGGGCGATCGCCCGTTGCTTCGGCAATGGGCTGACTTTGGTAGCGCTGGGTTAACGCTAGGTTAACGCTGGGTCAGCGGCAGAGAAAAATGGTGAGCGGCGATCGCCATCCGCTGGCGCAAGTAAAACCGATGGGCTGCAAACCGCTGTACCCCCGAATCTAGCTCTATCGAGCGGCAGCCGTGGGCGCGGGCATAGTCTACCAGCCAGCCAAACAGCGCCTCCCCATAGCCTTTGGAGCGGGCCGACTCGGTGGTGATCAGGTCATCCACATAGAGAAACGGCCCGGCAAACAGCGATTCCGTCAGGCGGAATCCGGCAACGGCTTTTACGGCATCCTCTTCGCTCAGATAGCCGATCCGAAAGCCGTGCTGTGCCTGTCGCCGTACCTGCGCTACAAATTCAGCTTCGACTAAATGCGGCCGCAGTTCTAACAGCACGGGAAAACAGCGCAACAGGTCAAGCTCAGAGGTGGCGATCGCAATGTTGGGCATATTTCTGAAGCAGTTTTCGATCGGTATAGCGCTGTTCCCGGCAGGCTTTTGAGCTTTAGGAAAAACGCTCAGGATTTCCTCATTCTAGGGCTGGAGCGGCATGTCAGCATGAAGGTTCCCTCTGCCGTGGGCCGCAGCCATGACCACCACCCTAACCGTGGGCGATCGCTTTCCCGACGTAACCCTGCCCAACCAAAACGGCGAACCGATTACCCTCTCTAGCCTGACGCAGCCTGCGCTGGTCGATCACTACCTGGGCTTTGCGGACGGCTATCCGCTGATTTTGGTGTTCTATCGGGGTTTTTTTTGCCCGCGCGATCGCCAGCAGCTTCCGCAACTGGTACAGTTTCAAAGCGAATTGGCAGTGAATTATTGCAAGCTAGCCACAGTGTCGGTTGATCCGCCCATTGTGCAGGCGGCGTTTCGGGCAGGGCTGGGGGCGCAGTGGCCGTTTCTCTGCGACAAAGGGCGATCGCTCTTGCGGCAAATCAATATTTTGGACGAAACCGAAGGCGAATATGCCTACCGTCCACAGCCCTATACCTTCGTGCTGCGTCCCGACCTGACGATTCACAGCCTCTACAATGGCTGGTTTTTTGTGGGACGGCCCACGCTAGAGAAACTGCGGCAAGATCTCCGCGCCATCATGCAGACCCGCGTAGACTATGCCTACGAAGCCTACGATGCGCCAGAGGTAAAGCAGATTCGCATTCCGCAGCAGACCTGGGCAAACGGAACGCCGACCCTGGGAGAAAGTGGGCTGCCCGTGTTGCGTGGCGTGGTGCGCTGGTTTGACCTGCGATCGGGCAATGGCATGATCGCCAGGGAAGACGGGGAACAAGACATGTTTTTTAACTTCACAGCCATTCCTGGCGAAGGGTATCGCACCCTGACGGCAGGAACAGCGGTGCAGTTTGAGTTCTGACTGCCTGACACATCTCTGGAAACCCCCGATTTCTCGTAGGGGACGCTGGCCCAAAAGCTCCTCTGACCAAGCCCTCCGGCTCCAACTCAGGAGCTATGCGCTTCGATCCCAAGACAACGAATTTTCTGGGCTTTCGGGACTTGTGTCAGGCAACCAGGTTTGAGTTAATCAAAGGCCGCTTTGGCGACACGGCTCGAAATGTGCAAAAAGAGAGTGATTCTGCATAATTTCTCTCGCTTAAAGTAGTGGACTAGAGGGGTTGAAATGAACGCCCAGCAGGTTGCCCAAACCATTCAATTGATCATTGCCCCCGTGGTTTTAGTCACTGCCTGTGCGCTGATTCAAAATGCTGTGTTGATGCGCTACTCCGCCATTAGTCAGTCAATGCGATCGCTCGCCTTAGAGCGCCTCAATTTGCTGCGTTCCAAAGAGGACTATTTCTATGCCGAACGACTCCAGGAAATCGATCGCCAAATTCCCCTGCTGACGCAGCACCATCGTCTTTTGCAAAAAACGGTGATTGTTATTTACAGCGCTGTTTTAATATTTCTGATCAGCATGTTAGCGATCGCCCTTGCGGTTGCGTCTAATGCAGCGGCGATCGCCACTCTAACGCTAGGATTATTTCTCTTGGGAACCGGAACCTTGGTTCTAGGAGTATTTTTAATTATTCGAGAAGTCCGCCTATCCCATCGAGCCGTTTGCTATGAGATTGGACGCATTTCCTCACTCGAAAGATGAGCATTTTCAGGAGTCCTAAAAGCACTTTCAGATTTGGAAATACTTTCTTACTTGTTCTTTATACGGTTCTCAGCAAACTCTCACTTAATACCAGAATCAGCCCGCTACGCTGACCTTGAGTTTGAAACGGTTTATGAACTTAGAGCTAATTTGTAAAGGAGCCTGAAAGCCTTGTTAATCAAGGATTTCCGAGAAACCGCTTTTCCTGGGCAAACATGACCTCAAAGCCACACATGCCAGGAGTTTCAGGCTTCTCAAGATTTGCTTCATAAATTAGCTCTTAATGTAGCGCCCTGAAAACCGATTACTTAATGATTCAAGATCAGAAGTGTTGAACGCAATGTTAGCAGGGCAAGTTCATAGCTGAATCCAGTACAAAAGATCTATAATTCTGCCTGTAATGACCTACTTATTGCTTCCATTCTCAATAATCCGCCTCTTGAGAGTGCTTTTTGTAAAGTTTTACCATCAAGATTCAACACTTCTGATTCAAGATCTCTAACGTTCATCCAGAACACATTGGTTCCCGACTCTGCAATCTATTCAAGGATAGTTGAATTCATGAAATCTAAGCATCTAGCAATTCTCGCGATCGCTGGTCTTACAGTTGTGAGCCTAGGACATCAACTGAATCGGTCGGTAGTGGCTGATGTGGTGCAACCTGAGGCGATCGCCCAAGTCGCTGCGACTCGCCATCCCGCCGTCTACACCGAAAATGGTGTCGCGTTGGATGGTCAAGACGTTGTTGCCTATTTCACCCAAAGCGCCGTAGTCGAAGGCAGCACCGCCTATTCCTTGCAATGGAACGGCACAACGTGGCTATTTTCTAGCGCCGCCAACCGCGACCTGTTTGCTCAAAATCCTAGACAATATGCCCCGCAATACGGCGGCTATTGCGCCAAAGCTGCGGCAGGTGGTGTCTTGGCAACTACAATTCCAACAGCATGGGAAGTGCGAGGCGGCAAGCTGTATCTAAACTACAGCGCCGATGCCCAACGGGAGTGGCAGCAAGACACCGAGACGAAGATCATTCAAGCCAACGCCAACTGGCCGGGGATTTTGGACAACGAGACACTCAAGCGGTAATCTCGACAGGTAAAAACAAAAGCGGGGTGAGTTGAAATCTAATTCACCCCGCTTTTGGCTATGTTTCCGAAGGAAGAGGTCGAGAATTCCAGAGAATCCTAACGTTTTGCCAGTTTTTTCACCATCTTACGCAGGCGAATCGACTCTGGCGTAACCTCCAACAGTTCATCCGGGCCGATGTATTCCAGCGCCCGCTCCAGGCTCATTTCCACCGGGGCCTGAAGCTGCACGAGTTCGTCGCCGCCCGATGCTCGGTGGTTGGTCAACTGCTTGGTCTTGCAGACGTTTAGCTCCAGGTCTTGGGGGCGATTGTGTTCGCCGATGATCATTCCTTTGTAGACCTTTGTCCCTGGCGTGATAAAGAACACACCCCGGTCTTCGGCATTTTTCATGGCGTAGAAGGTGGCCACGCCCTCTTCAAAGGAAATCAGCACGCCGTTTCGACGGGTTTCCACCTCACCCGACAGGGGGCGATAGTCCAAAAAGCTGTGGCTCATGATGCCTTCGCCGCGAGTCAGCCGCATAAACTCGCCCCGGAAGCCGATCAGCCCCCGTGCCGGAATCACGAACTCCAACTGCGTGCGGCCGTTGCCGCCGACGCGCATATCCTGCATTTCGCCACGCCGCTGACCCAGCCGCTCGATGCAGCCGCCGACGCTCTCTTCCGGCACGTCCAGCACCAGCAGTTCAAACGGCTCGCAGGGTTGCCCGTTTACTTCTCGATAGATGACCTGCGGCTGAGACACCTGAAACTCGTAGCCTTCGCGGCGCATTGTTTCGATCAAAATGCCCAAGTGCATTTCACCCCGACCCGACACAGCAAACTTGTCGGGCGAGTCGGTTTCTTCGACGCGCAGGGCGACGTTGGTTTCTAGCTCGCGCATGAGGCGATCGCGCACTTGGCGAGACGTAACCAGCTTGCCTTCCTTGCCCGCAAAGGGAGAATCGTTGACCCAGAAGGTCATTTGCAGCGTCGGTTCATCGACTTTGATCAGCGGCAGCGCCTGGGGATTTTCGGGGTCGGTGATGGTTTCGCCAATGTTGGCATCGGCAAAGCCCGCCACTGCGACAATATTGCCCGCCGTGGCACTTTCTAGCTCTACCCGCTTCAGCCCCTCAAAGCCCAGCAGCTTGCTGATTTTTGCCTTGACCACCGCCCCCGTTTCCGTCACCAGCGCAGCCTGCTGCCCCGCCTGAATCGTGCCGTTGTGGATGCGGCCAATAACGATACGACCGAGATACTCGGAGTAGTCGAGCGTCGTTACCTGAAGCTGGAGCGGCTTAGCCGGGTCGCCAACGGGCGCGGGCACATGCTCCAAAATTGCCTCAAACAAGGGCTTCATATCAGTGCTGTCGTCGTCCAGATCCTTCTTGGCAAAGCCGCTCAGGCCCGACGCAAACAGATAGGGAAACTCGCACTGGTCGTCGTCTGCGCCCAGTTCCAGGAAGAGATCCAGCACTTTGTCGATCGCCCCGAAGGGATCTGCCTGGGGACGGTCGATTTTGTTCACCACGACCACCGGACGTAGCCCCTTTTCTAGCGCCTTTTTCAGCACAAAGCGGGTTTGGGGCATCGGGCCTTCGTTCGCGTCTACAATCAGCACGCAGCCATCGACCATGCCCAGCACTCGCTCCACCTCGCCCCCAAAGTCAGCGTGGCCAGGCGTGTCCACAATGTTGATCAGCGTGTCTTTGTAGCGGACAGCGGTGTTTTTCGCCAGGATGGTGATGCCGCGCTCACGCTCCAGGGCGTTGGAGTCCATCACGCAGTCAGGGACTTCTTCGCCTTCTCGAAAGGTGCCGGACTGTTTCAGCAGCGCGTCTACCAGCGTGGTCTTGCCGTGGTCAACGTGGGCAATGATGGCAACATTGCGAATCGGCAGTGTCATAAGGAGAAGTCCCGGTTGAAAGTGAATAATGCGTGAATAGGGTGGGTTGAAACCTGGCAGTGCCAGCACTCTCTGGGTGGTTTAGCAAAGAGCAGCGGGCAGGATTTAGGAATCTTTGTGGAATCCTTTATAGGGAACCGTCGGTACAGAAGCCTGGTGAACGCTGCTGGAAAAGTTCTGGACGCGGTGCCAGGGGCGATCGCCTCCAAGCTCTAGCCTCCAAGCTCTAGCCTCCAAGCTCTAGCCTCCAAGCTCTAGCCTCTTAGCTCCAGTCTCTAGCCCCTACCTCTTAAGAAATTCTTTCTTGCCGAAGCACCAGATTCCGTGTAAAGAAGCCGTAATGATTCTAGCTTATTCGTTACCCAATCCGCTTGCCCCGCTGTGCTGAGATTGCCCAATCTCACCCAAGGCACAACCAGTTCCCCAAAAGCGGCCCGCAAAATATCCCCAACACGCCGGACGTTCGCCTTTTTCGCGGGCCACAGCCGAATGGCGTTTCAGGTCGAAGCGCTGAATTTCAAAGTTTTTTGAACTTGCTCGGCTAGGGCCTTCCGATTCTCAGATAGAGCCATTAAAATCCCATGCTTAAGATGTTGTTACGGGGGGTTTCAAACAGTTACATCCCATACCAACTGGGCGATCGCGCTTCTTGCTGAAGCTGCTCACGGGGTTGTCTCTGATACTTTTTTCTCCATTTACTTAGCCCTTCAGCAATCTACGGTTTGCGTCACCTTTTTGAAAAACGCGCCTATCAACGCGCCTCACCAATCAGCACTGAGATTAAACCAGCGGTAAGAGTCAGCTATGAACTACTCGTTTGAACTGGTGGGCATTTCGCCCATTCTGTCGTTTTTTAGCCATCAGCACAGCACCCCTGCCCATCGGGGCGCAGAGTATCTGGGAGCCTATCGCTGCACGCTGGATGCATTTCTGGAATCCGTGGAAACGGTGCCCCGAAAGCGAGGCTGGAACCTGGATGCTGTGGTAGACAGCGTGGTGAACTTTTGGCTGAACAATGGCGAACAGGTGCGCCACTGGCGGCAGCGGCTCGAAGATGCGGGCAGAGAAAACGTCCTGGTGGCCAGGGTTGCCGACGTGCAGGCGATGCAGCAAGAGTTTGAGGCGCTGCTAAACCGTCCGCCCCAATAAGGTTGAAACAAGTCTGAAATAAGTCTGAAATAAGTCTGAAACAAGCCTGACCGCGAGTTTGGGAAATTTGCGCTAGGAAAACCGCCGCTGGAAAACCGTTGCAGTGAAACCGTCGCTGGAAAACCATCACGGCAAAACCGTCACGGCAAAACCGTCACACTGTGCCCTTTCCAGACCTCTGGCTGGGGTGTAGAATCTGGATTTGCCGGAAAGCGCATCGCCCGTTGAAACGGCAGCGCAGGGTTAGCACAGCAGGCGATTCCAGAGGAGTGGGCAACAGGTATGGCGACGTGTGTGGTGACGGGGGCGGCGGGGTTCATTGGGTCGCATTTGACGGAGGCGCTGCTCAATCGGGGCGATCGCGTGATTGGCATCGACGAATTTAACGACTACTATGACCCGGCGCTCAAGCGCAAGAACATCGCCACGGCGGAGCAAAACCCCAACTTCCACCTGATCGAAGCCGACATCCAAACGCTGAATTGGATCATGCTGCTTGAAGGCGTGGATGTGGTGTTTCATCAGGCGGCACAGGCCGGCGTGCGGGCAAGCTGGGGCGAGGGCTTCCGCCTGTATACCGAGCGCAATGTCAACGCCACGCAGATTTTGCTAGAGGCCGCTAAGCAAGCTCCCAGCTTAAAGCGGCTGGTATTTGCTTCGTCGTCTTCGATCTATGGCAATGCAGAAACCCTGCCGACGGCTGAAACGCTCTGTCCACAGCCTGTTTCGCCCTACGGCATTACCAAACTGGCAGGCGAACATCTGTGTCAGCTTTATTATCAAAATTTCAATGTGCCCGTCAGCATTTTGCGCTATTTCACAGTCTACGGGCCGCGCCAGCGCAGCGATATGGCGTTTCACAAGTTTTTTAAGGCGGTGCTGGAAGACCGCGAGATTTCAATCTATGGCGACGGGCAGCAGACGCGGGATTTTACCTTTGTCAGCGATGCGATCGCCGCTAATCTAGCTGCTGCCAGCGTAGAGGCTGCTATCGGCGAAACCTTCAACATCGGCGGCGGGAGCCGAGTCGTGCTGACGGACGTGCTAGACACCATCGACCAAATCACTGGAAAACCATTGCGCCGCAAGCACGTTGGCAACGCCGCCGGAGATGCCCGCCACACCGCCGCCGACGTGTCCAAGGCAAAGCAACTCCTTGGCTACGCCCCCCAGGTTTCTCTAAAAGAAGGGCTGGCGCGAGAGTGGGAGTGGATTCAGGCGCTTTATTAGGGTCAGGGTTACTGAGTCGGGGCTGGTTCAGTTGAATGACTTCTCGCGAGTTGTGCCCACGAGAAGTCATCGCAAAACCTTAGGAAACCCATCGAAAGGAACCCTATCGAACTGGGCAAGTTCCTACTGCGGGGGAACCTCGTCCAGATAGGTCAACTGTTCGCGGAGCATCTGAGCCATATCGCTGTTGCCCTGCTGCTCATAGAGGGCGATCGCCCGCTGATAATCTGCCCGCGTGCCGTTCAGGTTGCCTTGGACATAATGCACATCAGCACGATCGAGGTAGGCTTCGGGACGACTGGAATCCAGACGAATCGCTTCGTTAAACGCAGTTAGCGCTGCGTTCATGTCCCCTGTCCGATACACCTCGGTCGCGCGAGAATAGGCCCGGTCATAGGGCGTTGCGGGGCGCACTGTCACCAGATAATTGCCGCCCTGCCCCGAAAAGGAGCGAGCCAGCACCTTGTACGTGCCGTTAGAAGGCAGCGTAATCACAATTGTTGAATTCAGGCTGCGGGCGTAGTCATCGTTGCTAGCGATTTCTTGCCCTGAGGGCGACTGCAACACCAAAAATGTGTCAAAGTCGGTGCTGGTCATAGAGATCGTCACCGTGTCGCCGGCCTTGCCCGCAAAGGTGTATTCATTCTGCATTGGGGCCAAGCTGCCCCGCTCCTCAAATAGCACCTGTGCAGCGGCCGGGCGAGTCGTCGCCACCCAAGACCCACCGCCCAAAACCAACACCGTTGCCAACACCACACTCGCTTTTTCAAATCGTTTTAGCATGGTTCTCACAATATCCTCGACTGGGTTACTTGACTGCTCGATCATCTACAAGCCACGTACAAGGCATCTACAAGACACATACAAGACACCGATGGCAAAGGCATGGCCCTGATTCCTGAAACGCCGTGTCTCTTGACTGACCTTGTTAATGATCTTGCAAATTTGCCAATAGACTTTGCATATTGACTCTCATAGACTTCAGCCCCGGCGGTGGGATTTCCTGACAAATCTTGGCAGAAAGGGTTAAAAAAGCAACACGCAGGACGAGCAGAGCAGGAACCTATACTCGCGCCAGCGTCACCACCTCAGACTGATCTTGATATTTCCCTTGTCGCGTCTCATAACTCACAGCACAGGGTTCCCCTTCCAAAAAGAGAAGCTGCACCACGCCTTCATTAGCATAGATGCGGCAGTCGGCGCTGGAAGAATTGGAAAATTCTAAGGTTAAGTGTCCGCGCCAGGAGGCTTCGGCAGGCGTGATGTTGGCGATGATGCCGCAGCGGGCGTAGGTGCTTTTGCCCATGCAGATAACGGTGATATAGTCGGGCACTTCCAGCCGCTCTAGCGCCACGCCCAGCCCATAGCTGTGGGCCGGCAGCACGAAATATTGGCCAGACTCGTCTTCGTGTAGCTCGGTACTTTCTAGATTGGCGGGGTTGAAATGCTTGGGATCGACCACCGTGCCCGGCACGTGGCGGAAAATGCGAAACTCAACGGGCGAGAGCCGCACGTCATAGCCAAAGCTGCTGAGGCCGTAGGAGATAACCGGAAACCCGTCGAGCGATCGCACGAGTTTTGGCTCGAAGGGTTTAATCATCCCAGCGGCGGCTTGTTCTTTAATCCAGGTGTCGTTCTTAATCATTGTCACTTGCCCAGTCCTTTGGAGAATAACTCCTGATAAAACAACCCGTAGCGTAAGTAAATCAAGATCATCCCACATCTAGCGTCGTACCCACTCTCGCTTCAGGATATTTTTGGGAGTTTTTGGAACCTTGAGACGACTCGAAGCACCTTCACTAGGCAGAACAGCTTGGTAGGATAGTGGCATGACGACTAATCCAGATCATCCAGACCAATCCGAAAACAGCAGCAATTTTGAGCAGCAGGTCTTAGCCCAGCTAGAGCAGCTCTCGACCGGGGTCATTGGGATGTCAACCCAGTTCAACTCGCTGACCAATCGGGTGGATACGCTCTCGACGCAGGTGGATACGCTGTCTACCCAGGTCGATACGCTCTCGACGCGGGTGGATACGCTCTCGACGCGGGTGGATACGCTTTCGACGCGGGTGGATACGCTCTCAACGGATGTTGAACAGTTGTCCAAGGGCTTTACGAAACTGGATAACGAGCAAGAGCGCTTCAACGATCGCTTCAATGACTATCAGCGGGCAACCCAGTGGGTTGTGCAGCTTGCCTTTACGCTAATCGCCTCAGCAACGCTGACGGTGATTGTTACGTCGGTGCTAAGGCGATAGGTTCGGGTTATTTTAGGATGCAGCGTGTTTGGCTCAGCGCGTTGGATTTAGCGCGTTAGATTCAGCGCGTTTGGCGCTGGGCTGCGTTTTGTTGCGAGAACAGAGGTTTAGTCACCGCCGACGCTCAGATTGCTGCCCGCAGTCTCCGCACCCGCCAGGTTAATGCCTCGCAGCGTTGCCCCCGTTGTTTGGGCGTGGAAAACCGTTGCGTTGGTCAGGTTGGCGTTGGTCAGGTTGGCCTTGATAAAGCTGGCGTTGGTGGCATAGGCATCCGTCAGGTTTGCCGAGGTCAGGTTTGCGCCTTCTAGATCCGCCCCTTCCAGATTGGCACTTTGCAGGTTTGCGCTCTGCAAATTGGCTCCGCGCAGGTCGGCTCCAATGAGATGGGCCCCTTGCAAATCAGCCCCCTGTAGGTCGCAGCGGGCACAGGCTCCGGTAGACAGCAGTTGGAGGACGTGATCCGGGTTTTCGGCCTGTGCAGGGGTTGCGATTAGCAATGGCGTGGAGACGAGGGCGATCGCCAGCCAACGGTTGCGCTTGTTGCGGGTCATCAGTGACCTCCCAAGACGATAGACAATACGTAAAAGTCGAGTAATACACCCCTACTTCTACGATGTCACTGGCAACCGAAACTGCCCTCATGCGGGTGGATGATGCGATCGGGGGTTTTGCTCTCTCAATAGGCAGAACCCTGCGCTGACCGCACAATTGGACAGCACTAGCGGGCTGCACAAACTTTGCCTGCACTAGCTTTGCCTGCATAAGCTTTGTCTGCATCAGCGGGCCGCACACGAGAGCGGCGATCGCAGCAAGACAGTCCCCGCAATCCCGACCGCAATCCCGAAGTGTTCGCTAACTCCACACCGAATCCAACCAGCTCATCAGCGGCCGCAGGTTAATCGAGCCATCGTCGGCAATTAGCTCCGGCAGTTGCAGCACGTTGAACTGCACCAGCGCCAAAATCACCACGGTATAGACTGTGGAAGTTGCCAGGCTGGCCAGCAGTTCTCGTTTGAGATGTCGCGGCTGGGGCTGATTTTGCACCACGTCTAGCACTCCCCACTGCATCATCAAAATGCCCAGCACGTTGGAGAGCCAGTATCCGGCGATGGTGCAGGGGATTAGTGTCTCTGGCGCAAAGCGGCTGACCACATACCCAAACCCATAGGCCACGGGCAGGTTAAACACCAGATCATTCCACCAGGAGAGTGGCGACAGCATATAGCCAATCCCAAACACCAGCCCGCCGCGCAGCTTTTTGAGCCAGCGCCGAAGCGGAAATCCTGGCGATGGCGAGGGGGGTGCATCTGAATCTGGGGAAGGAGGGGCTATTGCAGTTTGGGGGGCAGGGGGTTGCGTCATGGGTTTTGGGAAAGCGGTGGAAGATCTGTGGAAAACCTGCTGATGTCAAGTAATGTCCAAGTTACGTTAGTTTGCGCCCGATTGAGTCTACCAAAGCCGAGTATTCTTGACTTCCCTTAAGCTCCTTTAATCCAAGGCTGCCTTTGCAGCGCCTTTTGCAGCACCTCATGGCCAGTCTGTCTCGCAGTAGGCTTGCAAAACGGGAACACAGTTGGCGATCGCCCCCAAGTGAGCAATCTCATAGCCGTGCGTGTTTTGGGTAGGAAAGCTGAGGCAGGCAGCGCGGGCGGCGTGCCCCATTTTCATGGCAATTGAGGCATCGCTGCCAAATCCGCTGATGGCGGCAAGCTGGAGCGGAACGCCCGCCTGCTCTGCGGACTGGCGCAATTCCTGGTTCAGCCCTTCGTCGTAGAGACCGTAGCCGTCTTGCGACAGTAGCACTGGCGCTTCTCCATCGGCGATCGGGTATTCCGAAGACAGCGGGCAAATCTCCAGGGCAATCAGCGCTGCCAGCGATCGATTCCGGCTGAAATAGAGCGCCCCGACCGCGCCCACTTCTTCTTTGGCAGAGGCGACCAAATAGGTGTCCAGGGCGGGTTCCTTCAGCACCCTGGCTAGCTCTAGCAAAATGGCGAC
This sequence comes from Thermoleptolyngbya sichuanensis A183, assembly GCF_013177315.1. NCBI lineage: Bacteria > Bacillati > Cyanobacteriota > Cyanophyceae > Oculatellales > Oculatellaceae > Thermoleptolyngbya > Thermoleptolyngbya sichuanensis. Next base: position 2,411,909 of record NZ_CP053661.1, read on the forward strand.
CGAGGCTTTGTTATCCAGCGTATAGCTGGCGATATAGTCGCCCAGCCGAAAAGGGCGCTTGCGGTGCTTGCCCACGACCATGCGCGTACCCGGACGAATACCCGCTGCCTCCAACTCCTGCAAGCTGCACTTGGTTTCGACCCAGGCATCTTCCCAGCGCACGGGCTGATCCTCTTGCTGCGCCTTTTGGGGCGACTCGTGCGAGACATGGCGCGACCCAAAGCTCAGGATGCCGCTCAGCGTCGTGCGATCGCCCAGCAAGTCCACCACGCCCTCGCCATAGACCCAGGGAAACGCCCCGCCCAGCTTTCGCACCTGCACGCGCCCCGCCTCGCCGATCGATTTCACAATGCCGCCAATTTCGTCCTTGTGGCCAGTAATCGCAATCCCCGGACGCGCCGCATCGTCCGGTTGTTTTCCAGAGTTGCGGCCCGGAATCTTGGCGATCGCATTGCCCGCTTCATCCAGCCACGCCTCCAGGCCCAGCCCCCGAAACCGCTCCAGCAAATACGCATCCACCTCGCCCTCTACCCCGCTCGGCGAGTGGCACATGACGAGATCGGAAATTTGCTGAAACAGATCGTCGTAGGGCATGGTTTGGGAGCGATCGGTGTGCGAAGGGGAAGAGGGAAGAACGAAAACAGAAGAACGAAGAGAGAAGAAGTTTCGTTTTTCGTTTTTCGTTCTTCGTTTTTCGTTCTTCGTTCTTACTCCGAACCGCCTCCGCGCTTCACGCCCCGCAAAACCTGCAAACTCCCACCTGCATGGAGCGTCTGAGTGACCGTCTGGAAGCCCACCTCTGACAGCAGTTGGGGCAGATCGGTTTGAATGAATTGCCAGGCGGTTTCGGTTTCAAATAGCCAGAAAAAGACGGCTAGACCCGGCATGTAGAGCGGATTTGTTGGCTTATGCACATCAATGGCTGCAAAAATGCCACCGGGTTTTAGCACGCGATAGCATTCTTTGAGGATTTGCCGAAGTTGGTCGGGCTGCATTTCGTGCAGGGCGGCGCTGGTGTGAACAAAGTCAAACTGAGCATCGGGAAAGGGCATGTCTTCTGCCCAGGCCTCTACGAAGGTTGCCTGGGGAACATTCTGCTGGGCGCGGCGAATGGACAGTGGAGACGCATCCAGCCCGGTAACCGGCAGAGCTTGCTCATCAGCGGACTGCGGAAATCGCTCTAGGAGAAATCGAGTCGTCTGCCCGCTACCACAGCAGAGATCGAGAACCTGCGTGCTTTTGTCAAAAGTTAGCCCCGCCAGCGCAAGCTGCCGAAACCGGCCCTCGCCGCCCACTGCCACGGCCGCCAGACGGGAAATGCTGTCGTAGAGCCACTGATGGCGATAGCTCAGATCTCGCAGGATCGTTGCCAAACCTTACCCCGCCGTGCTGCTCAGCAGATTCCAGTGATTATTCTCGGCAACGGCACGGTTCACCAAGCTAAACATGCGCCAGCAGTGATTATCGCTTTTGAGCGGCAGTTCTTCGTTTTTGACTACCACATTCATGCGGACTTCGTCCTTGGGGGTGGCGATCGCCGTTTTATCGATCAGCACCTCCACCGTAACGAGTTGGGCATAGGTAACGCCACCGGGTTTCTCGCGGGCCACCATGTAGTCCTCACCGTCGTAGATCACCGCGCAGTTGCAGGATTGGAGCACGTCCTCCAGCAACTGCCGAAAGCGATCGAGCGGCGTTGCAATCGTGAACAACTGGGTATAGCGAGCCATAGTAACCTCGGACACGCAAGTGCAATTAAAAAATGATAGCAAACTCATTCGGTCAACCGTCAAACGACAGCAAGGGCAGTCGCCTAGCAGGACTTGCGGAACGTTACACTTTACCGGACAATCCAGAACGCAATGCCCTGACGCTAGACGCAGTGAGCAGCAGACTGTGCCGAGTGCGGCGGCTGTTGATAAAGAAATTAACATAACGAATTATTGGCGCATTCTACCATGCCCCTTTCTGAACAAAATGGTTTTGCTGTACAGAATTCAGCAACTTTTTGTCTCTGATTTGAGCGCTGCTGCCGCGTCGCCCAGTTTCAGATGAAATCAGGTGAAAAGTATTCCTTGATCAATGCAAAATTTACTAGATTTGCTGAAATCACAGCCCTCTCCTCTACCTAACAAAGGGATGCTCATTGTATTTGAAGGTGGCGAAGGCAGCGGCAAAACGACACAACTGGGGCGATCGCACGATTGGCTCATGAACCAGTTTGATGGCAGTTCCTTTACGGTTGTAAAAACGCGAGAGCCAGGAGGCACAGAACTGGGGCAGCAGATTCGGAAACTGCTGTTGCATCCCGATCTGGCAGAGCCAACGCAGGATCGGGCAGAACTGCTGCTGTTTGCGGCCGATCGGGCGCAGCATGTGGAGGGATTTTTGCGGCCGGCGTTGCGGCGGGGGGCGCTGGTGCTGTGCGATCGCTTTACGGATTCTACCGTGGCCTATCAGGGCTATGGGCGCGGGCTAGATTTGGCGCTGATTCACCAGCTTAACCAGATTGCCACGGGCGGGCTGGAGCCGGATTTAACGCTGTGGCTGGATGTAGACGTGACCACGGGCCTCAGCCGGGCCCAGCGGCGGGGCAGCGCCGACCGCATGGAACAAAACCAGGTCGAGTTTCATCAGCGGGTGCGGCAGGGATTTTGTGAACTGGCAGCGGCGTATCCCCAGCGAATTCGGCGGGTGGACGCAAACCGCAGTGCCGACGAGGTGTTTCAGGACGTGCAGCAGATTTTGCAAGAGGCGATCGCCCAATGGTGCAGCCCCTAACGGGTTCCGTTGATCCAACTGGTACTACAACCAGGGCATTTGCAAATCTCGTCGGCCAGCCGCAGGCCATCGAGCTATTGCAGAGCGCCCTCCAGCGCGATCGCATTGCGCCGGGCTATCTGTTTGCTGGGCCAGCAGGCGTGGGGCGCAGTCTGGCGGCTCTGGGCTTTGCCGAGCGGCTGCTGGCGCATCATTTTCAGGAGCCATTTTCAGCCGCCCGCCAGCAGCGCATCACCCAGCACAACCATCCCGATTTTCTCTGGATAGAGCCAACCTATCTACACCAGGGCAAGCGGCTGTCGGCGGCCGAGGCAGCGGAACAGGGCATCAAGCGGCGATCGCCCCCGCAGATTCGGCTAGAGCAAATTCGGGAGATCGCCACTTTTCTCAGTCGTCCGCCGCTGGAAGCGCCCCGCGCCGTCGTCGTGGTGGACGATGCCCACACCATGGCCGAAGCCGCTGCCAATGCCCTGCTAAAAACCCTGGAAGAACCCGGCCGCGCCACGCTGATCCTGATTGCGCCCAGCGTGGAGTCACTTCTGCCCACACTCGTCTCGCGCTGCCAACGGATTCCCTTTCGCCGCCTCAGCACCGACGATTTAGCCACCGTTTTGCGACACCTGGGGCACGATGAGATTTTGCAGCATCCAGACCTGCTGGCGCTGGCCCAGGGCAGCCCCGGTGAGGCGATCGCCCAGTGGCAACAACGCCAGTCGGTTCCGCCGGATCTGCTGCACGCCGCGCTTCAGGTGCCCACGTCCCTCCGTGCCGCGCTGGAACTGGCCCGCCAGATCGATCAGGCGCTAGACCTGGAAGCCCAGCTTTGGCTGGTGGACTACGTGCAGCAAGCCTACTGGCGATCGCAGCAGCCCGCCATCCACCTGGAACGCCTGGAAACTGCCCGCCGTCACCTGCTGGGCTATGTGCAGCCGCGCTTGGTGTGGGAAGTGACGCTCATGGAAATCGCTGCTGCAAAATCCCCACCCTAGATGAACCCACACGCTAGATGTGGGGGCGCTTGTTCAAAAACTGCGTCTGATCTTGCAAACCTGAGATACAGTTAAGTGTTCCAAATGAGTGTTCCAAATAAGTGTCTTAACTTAGAGTCTTAAATTAGCTTGGCAACATTTGATTTTGTGATTTGGTGTTCCGAGTCGCCCTCATCCCCCAGCCCTCCTCCCAAAGGAGAATGGGAACCGGATCGGCAGTCCCTCTCCCTTGGGGCTACTGTGAACCCACATCTCGATTGTTTGCGTCAGGCTTTGAACGATCCCCCCAAATCCCCTTTAAGAAGGGGGACTTTCGATCCAGTTCTGCCTGCTTCGGGTCATTCTGGGTTCAGTTCTCCCCCCTTATTTGAGTGGGGTAAGGGGGATTTCCAGAAGCCTCGCACCCGAACCGATCCCCCTAAATCCCCCTTAAGAAGGGGGACTTTCGATCCAGTTCTGCCTGCTTCGGGTCATTCTGGATTCAGTTCTCCCCCCTTATTTGAGTGGGGTAAGGGGGATTTCCAGAAGCCTCGCACCCGAACCGATCCCCCTAAATCCCCCTTAAGAAGGGGGACTTTCGATCCAGTTCTGCCTGCTTCGGGTCATTCTGGGTTCAGTTCCCCCCTGGTTTAAGGAGGGTCAGGGGGGATCAAAGCATCCCCTCCCGCCGAGTTTCGGTTGGTAACTCGCAATCTGCCCCTTGAAACGAATCCCGCCGCCATGACTTTGCTCTCGATTCTCTTTGGGCTGTTTTTCCTCAGCGTGCTGGGGCTGTATTGGTCAGCGCCAGGGCGATCGCTCAAACTGTGGGTGCTGCTGGCTGCCAGCCTGGTGTTCTATAGCTCGCTGCAATTTCAATACGTGCCGCTGCTGCTAGTGATGATGATCATGACCTATCGCATCGGCATCGGGCTGAGTGCGCCCATCGACTGGCGGATCGAGAACGAAAACTGGCAGTTTGCCCAGCACGACTGGAACCGTCGGCGGCTGCGGCTGCTGATCGTTGGCATTGGGCTGAATGTGCTGCTGCTGCTGGGGTTCAAGTACATTCCGTTTTTTGGGGCGGTGCTGGGCAACTGGCTCAAGCTGCCTGCGCTGACGACGGGGGCGGCCACCCTTGGGCAAACCCTCATCGCGCCGCTGGGCATCAGCTACTTTTGCTTTGAGTGCATTGCTTACCTGGTGGACGTGTATCGCGGTGCGCCTGCTACCTTCGACTGGCTCAAGTTTTCAGCCTACAAGCTATATTTCCCCAAGCTGCTGTCGGGCCCAATTACCCGGTTTCACCCGCTGGCGGCGCAGTTTCAGGCCCAGCCGTCGCTGACTACGCCCCAAATTGCTGAGGGTCTGTGGCTCATTGCCTGTGGCGCAGTGAAAAAGCTGCTGATTGCCGACCATTTGGCTACGCTGGTAAATCTTAGCTTCGACAACATAGCGCGGGCGGGCAGCGGCGACCTGTGGCTGGCGATCGCCGCCTACGGGTTCCAGCTTTATTTCGACTTCAGCGGCTATGTCGATGTGGCGCGGGGCCTTTCTGCGCTGCTGGGCATCACCCTGCCGCAAAACTTCAACTTTCCCTACTTCAGCGCTAGCATTGCGGACTTTTGGCGACGCTGGCACATGACGCTGGGCGACTGGCTCCGCAACTATCTGTATTTTCCGCTGGGGGGTTCCCGCCAAGGCCTGGTGCGAACCTGCCTCAACCTGATGGTGGTGATGATTATCGCCGGACTCTGGCACGACGCGGGCTGGGGCTTCATTGTCTGGGGAGCGCTGCACGGACTGTTCTTGGTGGTGCATCGCCTGACGGACGCGCTGAGCGAGCGGTGGGGCTGGCTGAGGGCAGGCTGGAAAAGCGTACCGGGAACGCTGCTGGGCTGGGGGCTGACACAGGCTTCCGTCTTGTTTGCCTGGATCTTTTTCCGGTTGCCCAACCTGCAAGATTCACTGCTGGTGGTGCAGCGGCTGTGGGGACACCCCGCCGACGTGCAGTTTGCCCAAAAGATTTATGTTGAGACGTTTCAGAGCGATCGCCTCCATCTTTCGCTCCTGCTGCTGGCGCTTTTCGGCGGCATGACGCTGGTGTATACGGTCAACCGCTGGCTAAAGCTGCGGCTCAACTGGCCCGTCAAGCTGCTGCTGGTTCCCCTCTGCCTGTTCGCGGCCTGGCTGCTGGCCCCCAACGAAAGCCCGCCTTACATTTATTTCGACTTCTAGTACGGGACTGACACACTTGCGATAAGTTTTCTGGATTTTGGATGATTTCTCACGGGTGCAGCCCGTGAGAAACCGTCTCACTGCGTGAATCCTATCGCATTCAGAAAATCCGGATAGTTTTCGAGAAAAGTCAGAAGCCGCATACTTTTTCTCAAAAATCTAAAGGCTTTGTAAAAGCTAAGGGTTTTTGCTAGAAAAAGGGCGATCGCCCCTGCCATTCTAGACAGTATGAATTGGCAGTGATTTCGGTAAATCTGTAGAGTGCCTTGGCTTATGCCGAGATGTAAGGAACTGCTTCACAGATCAGACCGTGTAAAGGTTTTTCCCTGTTGATGACTCCTGCCAATTCTAATTTTTAAGAGCCGCTCAGTTTCATGGGGCGATCGCCCCGCTGGTGGGCGCAATGCTGTCCACCATCAACAACTAGACCTTTATCCTGCGCGGGCTACAGTTTTCCACGGGTCGAACAGGTCGCTATCAACTGACGCTGGATATCAACGACATCAGCGATCTGGCGGGCAACCCGCTGGCACAGGCCGCCTTCGACACCTGGCAAATGGCTTTCGACGACTTGAGATTCCCTCAGCCTGAGGATATTCCCCCCGCGCCAAATGGGGAGTTGGGCGCGCCCGTCCTGTTCCAATTGGGCAGGCGGCCGCAGCGGATCAACGGGACAAACCGTGCCGATCGCCTCAAGGGAACCAATAAGAGCGATCGGATTCTGGCTCGCGGCAGCAACGATACCGTCAAGGCCTTGGGCGGCAACGATTTAGTCAGCGGCGGCGCAGGAAATGATGTGCTGCGCGGCGGCAATGGCGGCGACCAGCTTGTAGGGGGCGTAGGCGACGATCGCCTGTTTGGGCAGGCCGGCGACGACGTGCTGATTGGTGGGCTGGGAAATGACACGCTGGCGGGCGGCGGCAAGAATATGTACGTATTCAATAGCCTCAACGAAGGCATCGACACGATTCTGGGCTTTAGAGCTAATTTATGAAGCAAATCTTAAGAAGCCTGAAACTCTTGGCATGTGTGGCTTTGAGGTCATGTTTGCCCAGGAAAAGCGGTTTCTCGGAAATCCTTGATTAACAAGGCTTTCAGGCTCCTTTACAAATTAGCTCTTAGCCAACTGGATGTGATTGACCTGCGGGGCATTTTCAAACAGCCCGCGTTTGGCGGAGGCGGCACGCCGTTCCAGCGGCTGCGGGAGTTTGTCAAGCTGGCGCAGGCGGGCACTGCAACTCAGGTGCTGATCGACTCAGATGGTGCGGGCGAAGGTAAAGACTTCGTGGCGATCGCCCAGATCAACAACACGTCGATCGCCAGCTTCAGCACACTGAACTTTGTAATCTAGGCAAGTCATCTAGACAATCTAGGGCACTAAATATACTTCACGCAGAAACTTCAGCCCTCACCCTAAGTCCCTCTCCCAGAGCGGGAGAGGGACTTCAAACCTATGTCTGACTCCCCTTCTCCCCGCTTGGGAGAAGGGGTTGGGGGATGAGGGCAGTAAGGTTGCTGTCTCAAGTATGTCAGTGCCCAATCTAGCCGGGTCATCTAGCCAGTCCGCTCGCCCTTAACCTCGTCCCTCAGCCTCCTCGTGCCGTGTCCCAACTCAAACACCAGTCAGTTTTTGATAGATTCCATCAGACAGGCGACGGTTGATATTGCCGTTTTGGAGTTTGTTAATTTTCTGGTTTTGTTCGCGGATGCGGCGCGACAGCAGACGAATGATGTTGACAGCAATACTGGGGGTTTCTTCGATTGCCTCATAAAGCTGCTGCTGGGTTAACGTCAGGCACTCGCAGCGGTCGATGGTCGTGACAGAGGCAGAACGCGGCTCCGCGTCAAACACCGACATTTCCCCGAAGCACGCGCCCTTGTCGAGCCGGGCAATTTCCTGGTTGTCCGCATGGACGCGCACACTACCTTTCACCAAAATATAGAGCGATCGCCCCTCCTGTCCCTGGCTGACAATTGTGTGCTGCGGCGGAAATTCTTGCTCGTCCATGATGGAAGCGAGGCGCACCAAAAAGTCGTCCCGCAGTTCTTTGAAAATGGGGACACCGCGCACAAATAGAAGGCGATCAACGCTCGTCAGCATACCAATGTGAACCCTACCCCGACCCAAAGCCTGTAGCATCCGCTCCCAAATGCCCAGTCCTCAGCGCGTGAGTCCCTGCGTGTTGTCTGTTCCATCCGTAGGTTGCCCATGCAGAGAATTCTATTCATCTTTTGTCCAGAAATTTCGCTGAATCACGACCGAAAGGAAAATTTACAGCCGGAGCCAGCTTGATGGCTCGCTAGTCGAGTCGTTCATTGAAGGGCCGTGAACATTAAAAACCCAGGAAGGAAAGAACCATGAACGTCTATTGAACCGCATGGAACCAAGGTTGAACTCGCTAAATTTGCTGAACTCAAACTTGCTAGACTCACCGAGCCTAATCAGTTTGCGAATCGAGTTTTGCCTGGAAACGGTCAAGTCGGCTCCCAGCCCATCGGCAGGTCTGGCGGGCGGGGTGGGTTGAAACGCGGCGGTGGGTCGGGCAGTTTTGCAGGATGGGTGAGAACCTTGCCGTTGCCGTTGTGAGTGGAAACCGCGCTGTACTTGTGTAACAGTTGCTCGACCTGGGCAGCGACGAGTCGATTGGGGTCGCGGCGGAGCATGGGTAGCAACTCCCGCAGCGTGCGCGGCGAAGCGACTTCTAAATAGGCCACTGCTGCCTCCCGCACAAACCCTGTGGGATGTTGCAGACAGGCAATAATCTGAGCGGGTGTGAGGCTCCAGCGGTTTTCACGGGCAACGTGGACACCACAAGCTAGGGCCCAATCGGACAGAAAATGGCGCAGATCCAGCAGGTATCGCAGGCGATCGCTCGGCGATAGGGGCTGATAGTCCACAAACTCATCCAGGCTTTCCAGCTTTTCCAAATCGGGGCGGCTATCGAGAATGCTTAGCAGCGCCCGCTTGCTCTGGATATCGAGCGTGTTATCCAGAATTTCCAGCCCCCGCGCCACGCTTTCCGAAGAATGGGATTGCAGGTTAAACGCGGCGGCCTGAATTGCGCTGGAGGGATACAGCAGCCGCATTAGCAAAAAGAGGCGCTGGCGGGCATCGTCTTGCAAATCGCTGAGGGCGCGGCGCAGCAGGTCGGCGGTTTGCCCCGGCACCCGCTCCGGCGGCAAATCCAGTAGACAGGCATAGACCTGCCCAATCAGCATTAGCTCCAGGTTGATCAATTCCTCTACGCCACTCCGCCCCAATTCGTCGGCTGCTGCATCAATGCCAATTTCGTTAGGAATTTTTAAGAGGGTTCGTAGAATGGTGCGGCGGCTGGGCCCCCAGGCGGTTTCCAGGTTGCGAACCAGGGCGCGAACCGCGTCGGGCGTGCCAATGCGCCCCAGCGTTTTCCAGGCGCAAGCGCGAATGATTTCGGGTTTGTAGATATCTTTACCCAGCGCTATCAGCAGCGGAATTGCATCGTCGCCCAGGCGAGTCAGCGCCTGCATGGCGGCTTCGCGGGTCGATTTGAATTGCAGCGCCCGCAGCAGCGAGGGGTAGTATTCTTCGGTGCGGGTGGCGGCGATCGCCTCTAGCAGGGCACAGCGCACCCGCAGCGACTCGTCCCGCAGCAATGGCTCGATGTAGATTCGCAAGGCTTGCAGGTACAGCGCCTCACCCAACGCCCGACAGCCCATCACCCGCTCTCGTTCGCGCTTGTGGGTCAGCATTCGCCGCAGCGTGTCGGTAGCTTCGGCCCGCTGTTCGAGTGTGCCCCGCCGCAGCATCAGGGAAGCCGCCGTGCCCCGCACTTCGGGATCAGCCGACGGGTTGAGGTAGGGGCGTAGCCGCTCGATATCGGGGTCGGGGTCAGTCAGCCAGATATAGCGCAGGGCGATGGAAAGCACATCAGGCGGCAATGGTTGTTCGATGAGCGATCGCACCAGTGGCAAAAACAGCGGGTTGGGGTTTTCCGTCATCACCAGCAGGCTCTGGCGCTGGAGCGCGGGCGAAAAGTCATACAACATGGGAGCCAGCACCTCGCCCACGCCTTTCGGGTCGATATGGCTGAGCAGTTCAATGCAAGATTGCTTGTCGGCATCGGTTCCCTTGCCCAGCGCCTCGATTACCGCCCGCTTAAATGTCCGCAGATCCACATCGGACAGGCTGAGTTCGCCCCGGTCAGCACTGATGACGAGCAAATCGACGTAGCGCGATCGCAGCAGCCACACCGTCACAAACCACAGCGCCCCGCACAGCATAATCTGGAACATGAACACCAGGCTTTCGGCATCTTGCAGCGCGGCCGGGTCGCTGCCCCTGAAGACGTGTTGGCACAGCCACAGCGTCGTCAACATACCCGCGCCCGTCAGCCCAGAGGAAAACGGCTCGGCAATGCCCCGCACGATGGACTGTACGCGGCTACGAACGTTGTCCGGCACAGGCTGAAACAGAATTGGGCCGGTACTGGCCAGCACGGTATAGCGCAGCAGTTCATCGGCAAATTTCAAAATCACCATGCCGACAAACAGGCTGAGCCAGCCCATCATCGACACCAGGCTGATGATGAAGATCAGTGCAGGCAGGGCCATCGTCACCACAAACACGCCCAGCCGCTCGATCGCCCGACTGGAGACAAACCACTGCACCAGCAGTTCAAACGTCCCCAAAATTGCGCTGAAAAAGGCCAAAAAGTCGGCAAGCTGCTCGCCGCTGACCCGTCGCTCTAGCTGCGCCAGATATTGAAAATCCAGCAGCAGCCATAGCACCTGCGCCATCACAAAAAACGCCACCAGCAAAACCACATACCGCTGGAGCGGTCGCCGCAGTCGGCGCGTGGTGAAGTCGGGCTGGCGTTCTTGCAGCAGTCTCCGGGGCGAATCGGGGAAGAATTGGCTGTAGGAGCGGCTGAGGCGATAGAGAATGCCTGCCCCGATCATCAGCATGGCCCCCGCTAGCAGCACGACGTTATTTAGCCCTACGAGCGATCGCAGCACAGGCAGCGACAGCCCGCTCAGCACATCTGCCAGCAGCACACCGCTGCTAATCATGGGATAGGCTCGCTTGATTTCGCGAATGTTGAACAACTGGTTGGCAGTGATCGAGGTCGTCAGCTCATTGAGTACGTAAATCGCCTCCATCCACAGCCGCATCAGAAACACGCTGTAGCCCATCATCAGCGGCATCGCCAGCCCCAGCCGAAACAGCGGCAGCGGCAGCGCCATCAGCACCGCGATCACCACAATCACCTGGCGCAGCGGCAGAAACTTTTGCAGCAGCGAGTAAAAGAAGCCCAGAACCGTGCCAATGCCTGCGCTGACAATGTAGATCCAGGGCAGCGAGTTTGCGCCATATTCATCCAAAAATAGGGCGGCAATGCTGACCTCCAGCCACAGCACGCCAATCGACGTGGCGGTGTAGAAGGCAAACATCAAAAAGGTGCGCTCGCTTTCCTCTGGCCGCAGGTTGAGCCATTGCAGCAGCGTCCGCCCGGAGGGAAGCCGGGATTTCTTTGCTGGGTTTGTGCGCGATGATCCACCCGTCCGTGCCATGCTGTCCAGGGAACTCGTGAAGGAAGCGATACCTGATATCTGCCTTACATCTTATGCAAGCTGGGAAGGTCTGGAACCGTTTTCGCCATTTTCTAAAGCTTGTTTGCTGGAGGATGGCTGGCCAGACCGAAACAGCTTGAGGCAGAACTTGAATGTGGGTCGCTTTGGGTCATTCGGTTGCCAGCGACTGCCTTCAGCGTTCCCAAAACGGGCTGGAATAGATCCAGCCAAGACAGCCTGAAATATTCACCTGAAATATTCACCTGAAATATTCACCTGAAATATTCACCTGAAATATTCAAGTGACGGGGCAACTCAAAGCTATGCCCTGCGACCGATTAAAACCTCTGATTGTTGGCTGAGACACATTGTTCACGGGATCTGATAAAACTGATTTGGTTCATTTTTGTTCATTCACCTGCGGTAAAGTGCGACTGTCTGAAACGCAGACAGTGCTTTGCTTCCGAGCCTCTCGGATGTTTTTCTACACACTTAAACCCCTACGAATGAGGAGCTACGAATGTACAAGAAGCTAGTTGCTTTGGTCTGCACGCTGGGTTTGGCAGCAATGCTGGGCGCTTGTGGTGGTGGCAGTGAGCCTGCTGGCACCGAGTCGCCCGCTGGCACCGAGTCGCCCGCGCCTTCGCCAACGACCACGCCGTAGTTTGTTGGGAGTTAGCCTGCCGTTTCGCATTCACTGTTGACTCATCGCTTGGCTGTCTGTCGCTGGTATTGGCTAACTCAGTGCATTCTCGTGTTCTAGCTTCATTCACCTGACTTTCATCTCGATCAGCCATCCACGGCGATCGCCCCTCTAGAAATTCTGGCAATGCGTGTATTCCAATGCGCGTATGCTGAGAGAGGCATCTGCTGTGGATTTTTATTGGCCCAAGACCCATGCACCTGCTGCAATTCAGCACCTCCCACTATTGCCGCAAAGCTCGGCTGGCGCTGGGCTATAAGCAACTGCCGTTTACGGTGGAAAATCTGACTCCGGGGCTGCACGCGCTGAAGCTAAAGCCGCTGACGGGGACTACTACCGTGCCTGTGCTGCTGCCAGAGCTAGAGGGGCAGGCAGGAGCGATCGCCGACTCTAGCCACATTTTTGAATTTCTCGACCAGCACCAGCCCGACCCGCCCCTCTATCCCGCCGATCCGGTTCAGCGCAGCCAGGTGAAGCAGCTTGAAGACTGGCTCGATGAGAGCATCGGCGTTGCCACCCGCTTTGTTTACTACGACTATCGTGCGGGCGCGGGCAAGTCCATCGACCCGTCGCTGATGAGCCAGGCCATGATTGCCATCGTGCGCCGCCAGTATGGCATGAATGCAGCGCGGGTCAGGCTGGCGGGCGATCGCCTGGCCGATGCTCTCCAATACCTCCAGCAGCACTGGAAAGACCGCGAGTTTCTGGTGGGAAGCCAAATCACCGCCGCCGACCTGACCACTGCGGCCCTGCTCAGCCCGCTGGCCCTGCTGCCCCACTATCGGGCGGCCCATCCCTGGCTATTTGAGAAAATCGCCACTGTGCATCAGCGCTGCGGAGAACCCCTACCGCCGGGGTTGGCTTAGATTGAAGCTAGCTCGGTGCGAGTCGCTGACCCAGATTGCCTTTGAAATTTCTAAAATGCTCTACGTTGTCGCTACGCCCATCGGGAATTTGGAAGATATGACCTTTCGGGCAGTGCGGATTTTGCGGGAGGTGGAAGCGATCGCCGCCGAAGACACCCGCCACACAGGCAAACTGCTCCAGCATTTCCAGATCACCACGCCGCAGATCAGCTATCACGACCACAACCGCACCAGCCGCCTGCCGGAACTGCTTGCCCGCCTAAAGCAGGGACAGTCCATTGCGCTGGTCAGCGATGCCGGAATGCCGGGAATTTCCGATCCGGGCTATGAACTGGTGGCGGCCTGCGTCGAGGCAGGGATTCCCGTGGTGCCGATTCCGGGAGCCAGCGCCGTGGTGACGGCCCTCAGCGCCGCCGGACTGCCCACCGATCGGTTTGTGTTTGAGGGATTTTTGCCGGCCAAGGGGAAAGAGCGGCGCGATCGCCTCGCTGCGCTCCAGTCCGAATCACGAACGCTGGTGTTTTACGAGTCGCCCCACCGCCTGCGGCAAACCCTGACGGATTTTTCGGAAACCTTTGGCGGCGATCGCCCCATTGTGCTGGCGCGGGAACTGACCAAACTGCATGAAGAATTTTGGCGCGGCACGGTGCAGGAGGCGATCGCCCACCACGAAACCCGCGACCCCCAGGGCGAATACACCGTCCTGCTGGCCGGCAGCATAGCCGCCCCCGTCGTTTTGTCGGAAGCCGCCCTTAAAGCCGAACTCGTTGCTCTGATGCAGCAGGGACTCTCCCGCTCCCAGGCCAGCCGCCAGCTTGCCCAGCAAACCCAACTCCCCCGTCGCGACCTCTACCAGTTAGCCCTGACGCTGCCGGATTAAGCAACGGGATGTGCAACGTTGCTGATTCCCCTCACCCTTAATCCCTCTCCCAAAGCGGGAGAGAGACTTCAAGCCTCTCTTGCTCCCCTGCTTGCGACTTGGGAAAAGGGTTTGGAGGATCAGGGCAACCTGCTAGTCTTCCAGCGCCGCCAGCAGCGCCTCGCCCATCGCCTTGCAGCCCACCAGGGTCATGCCGTCGGACATAATATCGCCCGTGCGATAGCCCTGGTCGAGGACTTTGAGGACGGCCTGTTCGAGGCGATCGCCCGCCTGCGGTTCGTTCAGCCCATAGCGCAGCATCATCGCCGCGCTCAGCACCTGCGCCAGAGGATTGGCCTTGTCCTGACCTGCGATATCCGGGGCAGAGCCGTGGACGGGTTCAAACAGGCCGGGGCCGGAGGAGCCAAGGCTGGCAGACGGCAACATGCCGATACTGCCCGTCAGCATGGCCGCCGCGTCGGAGAGAATATCGCCAAACAGGTTGCCCGTAACGATCGTGTCGAACTGCTTGGGGTTTCGCAAAAGCTGCATGGCCGCATTGTCCACGTACATATGGGTTAGCTCCACGTCGGGATAGTCAGCCGCCAGTTTCGTGATCGTGTCGCGCCACAGTTGCGAGACTTCCAGCACATTGGATTTATCTACGGAGCAGAGCTTTTTGCGGCGCTTGCGGGCAGCTTCAAAGGCAACGCGCCCAATCCGCTCCACTTCCGACTCGGTGTAGACCATCGTGTTTACACCGCGCCGTTCGCCCGTTTCGCTAGTAAAGATGCCCCGCGGCTGCCCAAAGTAAATACCGCCCGTTAGCTCTCGCACCACCATAATGTCCACGCCATCCACCACCTCGCGCTTGAGGCTGGAGGCATCGACCAGTTGCGGCAAAATGCTAGCGGGGCGCAGGTTGGCAAACAGTTCCAACCCAGCCCGCAGCCCCAGCAGGCCGCGTTCCGGCCGCTGGTCGTTGGGCAGCGTGTCCCACTGGTAGCCGCCAATCGCCGCCAGCAGCACGGCATCGCTGTTTTTGCAGAGTTCCAGCGTGTCAGCAGGGAGGGGACTCCCCGTTGCGTCGATGGCCGCCCCACCCAGCAGCGCCTCCTGAAACTCGAAGCGGAGGTCATGCTGTTGCCCCACTTTTTTTAGCAAATCGACCGCCACCGCAATGATTTCGGGGCCGATGCCGTCGCCAGGGAGGAGGGTAATGCGGTAGGTCTGGGTCATAGTTCGGGAGTCTGGGGTTAGAGATTAGGGATTCGGTCTGGGCGCTGGATGGAGACGCACAGCGATCGCCTATTTTACCGCTCAGCGGCCCTGCGTTGACCTACAGGCGGCGCTTCAAGACCAGCAGCGACAGATTATCCAGCACGTTTTCCTGCCCCATGTGCTGGCGCACGTCCTGAATGACGGCTCGGTGAACAGCGCTGGCTGGCTGGGCCCAATGCTGACCCACGACGCGATATAGGCGATCGAGACCATACATCACGCCATTTTCATCTAGGGCGCTGGGCAGGCTGCTGGTATATAGCACAATGCCGTCGCCCGGTTGCAGTTCAACGGAGGCGCGTTTGGTGAAGGCGGTGATGTCAAACTCCAGCCCCAGCGGCAGAATCAGATCGGTCATGCTGACCCGCTCGACGCGCCCCGAAGCCCGCACCACCACAAGATCTTCATGCTGCCCGCTGACGCTGAGGCTGCCGTTGAGATAATTCAGCACGGCCAGGGTCAGCAGCTGCTGCTGCTGGGCGCTGAGGCGCTCGATGTTCTTATACAGCGTCCGGTTCAGGGTTTGCAAAAAGCGCACCGAGCTGCGATCGCGCAATTCTGCCAGCGTCCGCACGGCCGTCTGCACCATCAGCATCAGCACGCCGCTTTCCAGACCGCGCCCGCCCACGATGCCAACGCTGAGGGTGACGATGCCGTCGGTTTCCACCACGTCGAAATAGTCGGTGCTGTCTTCATCGGTCAGATCAGTCAAGGCAGACACGTCCAGCGTTTGAATTGCGCTCAGTTCCTCTGGCGTGGGCAGGATCAGGCCCTGAATCTGGCGCACCACGTCCAGTTCGGCCGCCATTCGCAGGTTTTCTTGCTTGAGCCGCTCGTTCAAATCCACAATTGCTGCGTTGGCTTGGGCCAGTTCTGCTGTGCGCTGCTGCACCCGGTCTTCCAGGCTATGATTTGCGTCTCGCAGCGCTTGTTTGGACTGGTCGTTTTGGTACAGCACGGCGCACAGGAGCAGCGTCGTCAGGGCGATCGCCGCGATGCACGACTGAAGCAGCAGCAGCGACTCGTTCATCGAACTGCGGGCAAAGGAACCCAAACCCTTTGCCGTGCTAATCACCGCTAGCAGCGACAGCAGCACCATCACCAGCGTGGCCCCTGGCGACCGAAACCGAAACGCCGCCCACACAATCACCGGAATCAGCAGATACTCCACTGGGTATTTGTCCACCAGCGCCACTTCGCTGATGCCGATGACCAGCGCCGCCATTGCAACCGCCTCTAGCCAGTGCCGCCGAATGGCGTTGCGAAACTGGAACAAATCGAGCGATCGCGTGCTGCTCCAGGCCAACAGCAGCGGAGCCACCAGGACGATTCCAAAGGCATCGCTCAGCCACCAGGTGATGAAGATCTGGCGATAGGCGGTCCAGGGCGCTTTGCCAAAGTTGCAAACCAGCGCCGCGCAGAGCATCCCAATCGGCAGATGGCTGAGGAACGCCGCCAGGATAAACCGCACCACATCGGCTGGCGAGTCTAGGGGAGAGCGGGACTGGGTGAGGCGATCGCTCCACACTGCCGCAATAACTTTGCCCAGCGTGGCGATGAAGGTGACGGCGATCGCCAGCATTAGGCTGTTGGTGCTTTCCCAACCCTTAAAGAAGATAAACTCCAGCACCAGAATGCTGGCAAAGATGCCAAGCCAAAGTTCGACTCCATAGGCGAGCATCGCCCCCACCGCAATGCCCCCTGCAAACCAGACGGGCGTAGAGGCAGCATCGGGCAGTGTGGCGTAGGCAATCGAAAACTGAGCCGCAGCGTAGTACGCAACCGCAACAGCGCCCTGTTTCCAAACATAGGCGAAGCTGAGCTGTGCGAATCGGAGAGGGCGGGGGAAAATCACCGATCGGGCAGGGAGGGTCACAGATTTTTATAGAAGGTAAGCGTTGGGGCGTGTGGTCAAACTCAGCCAGCCGCAGGCTAATCACCCGATTATCCGCAGAGTTTGAAGCAAGACTTGGGCGATCGTCATCCGTTGCTACGATGGCCTTAACAGTAGCGCTGATGTTTGCACAATACCCCAGGGTAGGATTTAAATCTGCTTGAGCTACAAGCTTTTTCGTAAAATATTTGCACTACCCCGTTTTCCTGCATTTTCTAGGAGGTTCTCTGGAAGATCTGCGGGAGGGTTCACCACCCCTGTCCTGGTCTAAGATTGAGTACAGCTTCTTACAGATGCCGTCCCCTCAGCTATTCCGATGGATTCGTCTCCTCCTGCTGCCCTGTCTAGTCTTAGCGATCGCCCTGCGGTCGTGCTGACCTCTCATCTCCGCAAGGTCTATCGCACGGGCTTCTGGCTCAACCAAAAAATTTCGACCCTCAAAGACTGTTCGCTGCAAATCTACGAAGGGGAAACCTTCGGGCTGCTGGGGCAAAACGGCGCAGGCAAAACGACGCTGCTGAAAATTTTGCTGGGCATTATTCGACCCACGGCGGGGCGCGGGCTGCTGCTGGGCAAACCCCTGGGCGATCGCGCGGTCAAGCAGCGCGTCGGCTATCTGCCCGAAAATCCCTATTTCTATGACTATCTGACCGGGCGCGAGTTTTTGCAATACGCCGCCGGGCTGTTCCAGATTCCTGCCGACGTGCAGCGCAAGCGCATTCCCGAACTGATTGACCTGGTGGGGCTGTCGCGGGCTGCTGCGGAGAAAAAGCAGCTTCGGCAATACTCCAAGGGCATGTTGCAGCGAGTTGGCATGGCTCAGGCGCTAATCAACAATCCCGAAGTGGTGTTTTTAGACGAACCGATGTCGGGGCTAGACCCGCTCGGCCGCTACCAGATCCGCGAAATTATCCAACTGCTGAAAGACCAGGGCAAAACGATCTTCTTCAATAGCCACGTCCTGTCCGATGTGGAAAAGGTGTGCGATCGCATTGCCATCCTGTGCCAGGGCGAACTCATTGCCATCGGCACGCTGACAGAACTGCTGGGCACCGCCGACCGCTATTTCGTCAAAGTCAGCGGCAGCACGCCTAGCGTTTTGCAGCAGTGGATTCCCGACCTGGAATTCAAAGAAGGGCTGTGGCAGGGGCATTTGCACGGCCACCCGCAGGACTTTATCGCCAGCCTAGAGCTAATGCGCGGGCAGTTGGTGGGGATGAACCTAGCGCGGCGATCGCTCGAAGAGTTTTTTGTGGAGCAGGTGAGCCAGCGCCATCCCAACAGCGACCCTGGCGCATCGGCCAACGTCTCATCCTGACCCGCCCCAAAATCCCGAAAGTCCCAAAAATCCCAAAAAACAATCGGGCGTATCCCAGTTATGCAAGTTTGCCCTCATCCCCCAGCCCCTTCTCCCAAAAAGGGAGAAGGGGAGTCGGCTTGGAAGTCCCTCTCCCGCCTAGGGAGAGCGGTTTAGGGTGAGGGCTACAAAAGTGGGATACACCCAAGACAATCCTCACTCGATCGGCGCTGGGATCAGACAATGCTCTGCTTGTCCAGTGTCACGGTCAAGAAACCGTGTTCCAGCACTTCCTGAGGATTTTTGGTCAAGGGCATCGTCATCAGTCGGGCAACCAAGCCCGTCCAGCCCGTCTGGTGGCTTGCGCCGATGCCTGCGCCATTGTCGCCGTGGAAGTATTCGTAAAACAAAATCAGGTCGCGCCAGTGCGGATCATTCTGAAATATCGAAGTCTCGCCGTAGACCGGACGCTCTCCCTGCTCGTTGCGGAGAAAAATGCGGCTGAGACGCAAGTCGATTTCGTTGGCAATGTCCCACAGCGTCAGCCAGTTGCCCGACCCAGTGGGGCACTCGGCCTTAAAATCGTCGCCATAGTAGGCATACATCTTGCGAAGCGATTGAGTAACTAGGGAGTTAACGGGCATCCAGACCGGCCCGCGCCAGTTGGAGTTGCCGCCAAACAGGTTCGTCGAAGACTCTGCTGGCTCGTAGTCTACCCGATAGGACGTGCTGCCTACATTGAAGAGGTAGGGATGGTCTTTGTGATAGCGAGACAGGGCGCGAATGCCATAGTCGCTAAGAAACTCCGATTCATCCAGCATTCTCTGCAAAATGCGGCGGAGCTTGTCCTCGCTCACGGGAGACAGCAGGTGACGACCCGCAACGCCGAGTTTGCGCGGATCGCTGAGGTTGTCCAAATGCTTAGCATATTCCTGGGTAAACCGGGCAACGTGAGCCGCAAACACAGGCAGCTTTTTGAGAATGCTGTCATCAAAAACAGACGAGGCAAACAGCGGAATCAGCCCCACCATCGATCGCACTTTGAGGCGCGTGGAGTAACCATTGGGAAACTGCAGCACGTCGTAATAGAAGCCGTCTTCTTCGTCCCATAGCTCATCGTCGTTTTGCCCGATGCGATCCATCGACCCGGCGATGTACATGAAATGCTCGTAAAACTTGCAGGCCAGTTCTTCGTAAACCTGGTTTTCGGCAGACAGTTCCAGGGCGATCGACAGCATATCCAGACAAAACATCGCCATCCAGCCTGTGCCATCGGCCTGTTCTAGCGTACCGCCTGTGGGCAGCGGGGCGCTGCGGTCAAACACGCCAATATTATCCAGCCCCAAAAAGCCGCCCTCAAAGAGGTTGTTGCCAGTAGAATCTTTGCGGTTGACCCACCAGGTAAAGTTCATTAGCAGCTTGTGGAACATACTTTCCAAAAATGGGCGATCGCCCTTGCCGTGGTTCCGCGCCTTGTCGATCAGATACACCTGCCAAGTCGCCGTGCAGTGGACGGGCGGATTCACGTCGCTAAAGTTCCACTCATAGGCGGGAATTTGCCCATTGGGGTGCAGATAAACCTGATGGGTCATCAGCCGCAGTTGGTCTTTGGCAAACTCCATATCCACCGCCGCCAGCACCAGGGTATGGAACGCCAAATCCCACGCGGCAAACCAGGGATATTCCCACTTGTCGGGCATGGATAAGATATCTGCGCTCTCCAGATGAAACCACTCACGATTCCGTAAGGGAATCCGTACCTTGCAGTCGGGCGGCAAGATTTCGTCATGCAGCCAGGCCCGCACGGGGTAATAGTAATATTGCTTTGTCCAGAGCATTCCGGCGAACGCCTGCCGCATTATGTTCCGCTGGTCGTCTGACATGCTTGCAGGAATGATATCGGCATAGAACTCGTCTGCTTCGGTGATGCGAGTTTGCACGAGTTCGTCAAACGCCAGTCCAAATCCGAGTAGTTCTGGCTCTTGGGGGCGATCGCCCAGTTTTAGCTGGATCACCTCCGCGCCCCCGGCTGGAATCTCCAGGACATAGTGAAATGCCGCCTTAGTGCCCGTTTTCTCAGGATTGACCGCCTCCACGTCGCCGTTGATCACGTAGCGATGAAACGCATCTTTCACGTAGGGCGAGGCGTTGGGCAACCCAAACACGCGCTCTTGATTAGTTTCATTTTCGGTAAAGAGGGCGGAAACGGGGCGATCGCTATACAGGTAGCGCGTTCCCAGGTCTGGATGCAGAGCGGCGATCGCCTGCCCATTCAGTTGATGAAGGCGGGGCTTGGGCGGCGATTCGGGAAACCAGTCCCAGGTGTTGCGAAACCACAGGGTCGGCAAAACATGTAGCGTCGCCGCTTCAGGCCCGCGATTTTCCACCGTGATTCTGATCAGCAGTTCCTCTGGGGTCGCCTTGGCGTATTCCACAAACACATCAAAATAGCGCTGCTCATCAAATATGCCCGTGTCAATCAGCTCGTATTCCAATTCCAGGCGGCTGCGGTGGCAATTGGTCTGCACCAGATCCTCGTAGGGAAAGGCTGCCTGCGGATATTTGTAGAGAAACTTCATATAGGAATGCGTCGGCGTGCTGTCGAGATAGAAGTAATACTCCTTCACGTCTTCGCCGTGATTCCCTTCGCTGTTGGTCAGCCCAAACAGCCGCTCTTTCAAAATCGCGTCCTGCCCGTTCCACAGCGCCAGCCCAAAGCAAACCTGCTGCCGATCGTCGGAAATGCCGCCTAGCCCGTCTTCGCCCCAGCGATAGGCCCGCGATCGCGCCTGGTCGTGGCTGAAATAGCCCCACGCATCCCCCGTCTGGCTATAGTCTTCGCGCACCGTGCCCCACTGTCGCTCGCTGAGATAAGGTCCCCATTTTTTCCAAGCGGAAATTTTCGCGTTGGCGGCATCGAGCCGCTGGGCTTCAGCTTTAGAAGAGTGGTTGGAAGAGTGGGATGTCATGCCGCTGCTCCTGTAAAGGTCACTATGCAACAGGTAATCTGTGTGTGTAATTTGGGTAGAGATTGTAGCGTATCCTTCCTATGAGGAGAAATGTCGCCCAACACCCAGCGCCACAAAAAAATATGACGTTCCTCCCCCACTTCTGCCGACAGATACTAGGGTGGTATACAGCTAGACTTCGCCGCGAGTCGCGATTGTTATATCTGTACAAAGTTATCTGTACGAATTGGCAGAACAGCTTGGCGAAGCTGGCGGAAGGATTCAATGGGGCGATCGCTCGATCAATGGGGCGATCGCACCCTGCCCCGACAGCGCAAGATGCCCAACGCAACGCAATTGACGAGCTTTTTGGGATTTTTACCCCGAACCGAGGTTTTTATGGTTTCTACGACAGAAAAGTTAATCCACTACCCGATGGTAATTGGCGAAGAGCTAGTCAGCAGCGGCAGCCAGGACTTGATCGACCCTGCCACGGGCGAAGTCTTTGCAACCGCGGCGATGGGCACCACCGCAGACGTAGATCGGGCCGTGGCAGCGGCGAAAGCGGCTCAACCCGGTTGGGCTGCGCTGTCCTACGGCGAGCGCTGCGCCGCCATGATGAAATTTGCCGACCTGCTGGAAGCCAAGAGCGAGGAACTCTCCCACCTAGAAAGCAAGAACGCGGGCAAGGCGCTGAAGCTGACGATTAACGGCGATATTCCCTTCTCGGTTGACAATATTCGCTATTTTGCGTCGGTGGTGCGGCGGCAAGAGGGCGCGGCCGCTGGGGAGTATGTCGGCGGCTACACCAGCCTGCTGCGGCGGGAGCCGATCGGCGTGGTAGGCGCGATTACCCCGTGGAACTATCCGCTGATGATGGCGGTGTGGAAAATTGCGCCGGCGATCGCCGCTGGCAATGCCATCGTCCTCAAGCCTGCCCCCAACACGCCCACCACGACGATCGAGATGGCCAAGATCGCCCTGGAAGCGGGACTGCCCGCCGGACTGATCAACATCGTCACGGGCGGCGTGGAAGTTGGCGAAGCCATCTGCACCCACCCCGATATCGGCATGATCAGCTTTACGGGTAGCACTCGCACGGGCAAGCGCATCGCAGAACTCGCTAGCCCGATGATCAAGCGCGTCACCCTGGAACTGGGCGGCAAAGCACCCTTTGTGGTGTTTGAGGATGCCGACATCGAAGCCGCCGCCCACGGCGCGGTCGTCGGAGCCTACGTCAACTCTGGGCAAGACTGCACCGCCGCTACCCGAATGTATGTCCACGAGTCGGTGTTTGACGCATTCCTGGCGCGGTTTACGGAACTGTCGAAGCAGGTGAAAGTGGGCGATCCCTTTGCCGAAGGCACAGACATCGGCCCCCTCTCCAGCCAGGCCCAGTTGAACAAGGTGAAGGGCTACGTTGAAGAGGCCAAGCAGCAGGGTCTTCAGGTGATTACCTGCGGCGACGTACCCGACAAGGGTTTCTACTTCCCGCCGACAATCATCGTAGATCCGCCGCAAACCGCCAACTGCGTCTGTGAGGAAATCTTTGGTCCGGTGGCGGTGGTGAAGCGCTTTTCGACGGAAGAAGAGGCGATCGCCCTGGCGAATGACACGCCCTACGGTCTCGCCGCAAGCTGCTGGACGCTGAACGTGCAGCGGGCCATGCGAATGGCAAAGGCCCTGCAAGCCGGAACCGTATGGATCAACGACCACCTGCCCATCGCCAGCGAAATGCCCCACGGCGGCTTCAAACAAAGCGGCTTTGGCAAAGATATGTCGCACTACGCGCTGGAGGAATACACCATCGTCAAGCACGTCGTTTTCGACATCACGGGCGACCAGCGCAAGGGCTGGCACTTCACCACCTTCGGTGAGGCGTAGCGGTCGATCCCCCCTCGCCCCCCTTAGCAAGGGGGGAACCGAGCCGCTTTCCGGAAGTCCCCCTTACCAAGGGGGATTTAGGGGGATCGGATCGGAGCTTGAGGTATCGGAGATCCCCCCTCGCCCCCCTTAGCAAGGGGGGAACCGAGCCGTCCGGAAGTCCCCCTTAGCTAAGGGGAATTGAGGGGGATCGGATCGGAGCTTGAGGTATCGGAGATCCCCCCTCGCCCCCCTTAGCGAGGGGGGAACCGAGCCGTCCGGAAGTCCCCCTTAGCTAAGGGGAATTGAGGGGGATCACAGCCGATATTGCCGAAACACCTCGCTGGCGGCGCGATGCACCAGCGAGTGGCGATACACCAGTGCGTTGAAATCATTGGCATAGCCGCCGCCGATGACGCAGGCGACCGGATAGCCCTGGGCGGCGCAAGTGCTGAGTACCTGCATCTCGCGGCGATAGAGGCCGCTATCCGTCAGGGCTAGCTTGCCGAGGCGATCGCCCACATGGGTATCCACGCCTGCGTCAAACAACACCAGGTCGGGACGCACCTGCGACAGCAAATCGGGCAAATAGTCTGCCAGCGTCCGCAGATAATCGTCGTCTTCCACACCCTCTGGCAGCGGCACGTCTAGGTCGCTCTGCTGCTTAGTGCCGGGAAAATTCACTTCGCAGTGCATGGAAAAGGTGAACACGCTGGGGTCGTTTTGAAAAATGACCGCCGTGCCGTCGCCCTGATGCACGTCTAGATCGACGATCAGCACCTTTTTCACCAGTCCCAGGTGTTGCAAGACGCGAGTGGCGATCGCCATGTCGTTGAAAATGCAAAACCCCGACCCAAAACTGGGGAAAGCATGGTGCGTGCCGCCCGCTGTATTGCAGGCCAGCCCATGCTCCAGCGCTAGCTTTGCGGTTAACACCGTGCCGCCTACGGCGATGCAGGTGCGGTTTGCCAGCGCCGGACTCCAGGGCAGCCCGATTCGCCGCTGCGCCCGCGCATCCAGCGTGCCTGCGCGATACTGCTGCACATAATCGGGCGTATGCACTAGCTCCAGCCAGTCCACCGGCGGCAGCTCCGGCGTGTGAAACTGGCTGGGATGGGCCACGCCATCTGCAACCAAAAGCTCCGAAAGCCGCCGGAACTTTTCCATCGGAAAGCGATGGCTATCGGGCAGGGGCGCAACATAGTCTGAATGGTATACCAGGGGCAAATCCACGCCGCAGGGAAGGAGTAAAATAAACGAACTTGTGTAGACGATCTCAATCGTGAGCCTCTGAGTTTTTATTCTTGCATTAGGCTAGGCTCAGAGCAGGGAAGCCGTGATCTAAAACGCCCATGAATGAGCCATTGCCAGATGCCAACCGAGCATCCAGCGGCAACCAACCCATCCTGTTTGAAACCGCGCTTCAGGCTGCCGATGCAGCAGTGTTGGCGGCCGCGTCCCGCCATTTGAAAAATATTGAAGTGGCCGTGCTAAAGGGCACATGGCACGGCTTTAAGTATGATGAGATCGCCGAAGAAACAGGCTACACGCCGGAATATATCAAACACGATGTCGGGCCAAAGCTATGGCAGTTGCTCTCCTCTAGCCTAGGGGAGCGCGTGAGCAAGACGAATCTCGTCGCAGTGTTGTCGCAGCGGGCTGCCCAGTCGAACGGCTCGGCTGTCTCGCAAAACGGCGCGACTCCCATCCCCTCGACAGCAGACAGGAGCGCGATCGCCCCTCCCGATCAAGCCCTGACTCAAGCCTCCACGGTTCGTCCGCAGGATCTCGACCCCCCGGTGGGGCTAGTAGCGCTCAATTCTCCGGTCTACGTCGAGCGCCCCCCGTCGGAAACCCGCTGCTATGACGAGATTTTGCGACCGGGTGCGCTGATTCGCATCAAAGCCCCCAGCCAGATGGGCAAGACTTCGCTGATGGTGCGCGTGTTGGAGCAGGCGCGGCGCTTGTCGGAAGGGGGCGATCGCCCAATCCACACCGTCGCCCTCAGTTTGCAGCAGGCAGACAGTCAAGCGCTCAACGATTTAGACGGTTTTCTCCGCTGGTTTTGTGCGCTGATCACCCGCAAGCTGCGCCTGCCCCATCGCGTTGAAGAATACTGGAGTCCCACCTTTGGCAGCAAGGGCAACTGCACCGCCTACTTTGAAGACTGCCTGCTGCCCGATCTGAATGCACCGCTGGTGCTGGCGCTCGATCGAGTGGATGACGTGTTTCTGCATCCGCAAATTGCCCACGACTTTTTTGCGCTGCTGCGGGCATGGTACGAAGAAGCGGCCTACGGCGACAGCGGCAATCCCCTCTGGCAACACCTGCGGCTGGTGATTGTGCATTCCACCGAGGTTTATTTGCCGCTCGATATTAACCAGTCGCCCTTTAACGTAGGGCTGGCAGTGGAGCTGCAAGAATTTACCCCAGCCCAGGTGATGGATCTGGCCCAGCGCTACGGGCTATCGCTTGCAGCAGCCGATCTGCAACAGTTGCAAGAACTCGTCGGTGGGCATCCCTACCTGGTGCATCGTGCCATCTACCACCTGGCGCGGCAAGACCTGACGCTGGATGAGTTTTGGCAAACGGCTCCGACCGATTCGGGCATTTACTCCAATCATCTGCATCGCCTGCTGCGGCAGTTGCAGGAACATCCTGACCTGGCCGCCACGTTTGACCAGGTGGCGAAGTCGTCTGCGCCTGTCGAGGTGGAGCAGATGCAGGCGTTTAAGCTCCGCAGCATGGGGCTGGTGCATCTTCACGGCAACCGGGTGGCGCTGAGCTACGGGCTGTATCGGCGCTATTTTGGCAATATGTCTCCACAACGCTAACGCGAGATTGCTCTGCAACGCTAACGCGACTGCCCAGCTAGATTATTTTCTCGCCGTGGCGTACAGTCAAAAAAGAGCCTCACAAACCCTTGGTTCAGCAATCCAAAATCGCCAATCCAAAATCGCAACCGCTTCCCGATCCAATTCTTCCCCTTGACCCATGCAACACCTGTCCCTAAGCGAAGGCGCACGGCGCGACTTTTTCACCTGTCTGGGCATCTGGCTGACGCTGGAACTCATTGCCTTTAGGCTAATGCCCGCCATTGGGTTTGATCACATCTCCTTCTCCCAGACCAATCCCTGGTTTTGGGCAAGCGTCGTCCTGGGAATGGGTGGCTCGTTCTTGCTTGCCTCTGCTAGCCGCCTTGTGGGAGCTTCCAGAGCCAGCACCAGCAAGGCCAAGCGCTGGGCGGGAATGCTGTCTGGGCGTTTGGTCAACTGGGTTGCGCTGGCAGGGGTTGCGTTTCCTCTGCTGATTGTCAGCATGAACCTGTTCTATCGACTGTTTGCTATCTTTACTAGCCAGGGCGATGGCGCAGTGTAGTGTCGGCTGTTTCTACGCAACGCGCTCGAAGTGTTCATATCGCTAATCTTCAGGTTGCGGGCACGCCAAAATCCTGCGTCCAGTAATAGCGCAGCTTGATCGTGCCGGGGTCGCTGGGCAAATGCACAAATCCAACGCCCATCTCCTGGAAGAACGGCGTGAGCAAATTGGCTCGATGGCCCGGACTCTTGATCCAGGCGTTCACCACGCTTTTTGGTGTGCTGAAACCTGCGGCAATGTTTTCGCCGCCGCTGCGATAGGCATAGCCCCCCTGCAAAAAGCGGTCAAAAACGGTGGAGCCATTGGATCCGCGATGGTCAAAAAAGTCGTTGCTGGCCATGTCCTGGCTGTGGGCTTGGGCGATCGCACTCAGCATCGGATTCAGCCGCAGCGGAGGCAGCCCGTATTGGCGGCGATAGTCGTTGGTCAGCGTCAGCACTTTCAGCGCAAAGCGATCGCCCGCATGGTCTGAAAAAGATCGCAGGGACTTTTGGGCAGAACGGGGACGAGAGGCGATCGCCAGACTCAGCCGATAGGACGAAACGCCCGATCTTGCCGACAGTTTCAGATAGTAGGTTCCGGGTTTGAAGGTGACCTTGGGCGCAACCGAGTCAGGGGTGGATAGGACGTGCGATCGCCCCACTGCTTTTCCTGTCTCATCGAACCACTGGGCGATCGCGCCCGCGCTCAGTTCAGACAAATCCAGCGTTACCCGGCTGCGACGAGCCACCCGCAGCCGAATGATATCCAGCGGGTTCCTGCCGCCCAGCCACCCGGAATACACCGTTCTACCGGACTCCCGACTGCGAAAGGGAGCCGGCCCAACGTCGCGAAATCCGTCTGTTCGTTGAGGGTAGCTACTCACTCCGAGACTCCTGATGCACTGCCAACGACCAGTGTTGCCTTCAGCACAGTCTGGAGTGTTCGGTGATTTTGTTGAACTTTATCAGCCGCTCACAATCGGCTCAGTGCTTGTGCGGACTGAATTCTGGTTCATTTCTCGACTTCCGCTAAAAAAGACAAAAAAACAAGGGGCCGAAACCCCTTGTCTCTAGTTACCAAGCAGACCCAGCAAATCAAGCAAACGGTCGAGTCAGGCTCCTACACCGTCCACACTTCCCGTCCATTCACGCCATCGTCTGCCACAAAGAACAGTTGCCCCAGACCCGCCGACAGATTACCCGCTGCAATCAGGTTATTCAGGTTCGACGAAGTCGGCCCAGGGTTGATGTCCAGCGCCAGCTCTGGCAAACCATTGCTATCCAGACGATAGAGTTCTCTGCCCGTAGCATTCGTCTCTGCGGTGAAGTACAGCGTGCCGCCAGCCACCACTAGATTGGCGGGCGACGAGCTATCTGCTCCAGGTACCAGATTATCGAGGGCGGTCACTTCCAATGCGCCTGCCGGGTCAGTCACCCACAGTTCCGTCCCTACAGCGGAGGTTGTTGCCGTAAAGTACACCTTGCCCTCAAACACGGTCAAGTTATTTGCTGTAAACGTACCGCTAACGTTAGTCGAGACTCGCTCAGCGGTTCCATTGGTCAGGTTGACACGGGTTAATGAAGGAACAAGGCCTTCAACAGGATCTTCAAAAGAAGCGCTGAAATAGACGTATCTATTACCGCCCGACTCGACCACTGCCAAGCTCAGATTACCCGAAGCAATCGAGGCTTGATTCAGGTCACCGTCTACGTCGTAGGTAAACACAGTGCCGTTGGCAGCGATCCGCCGCAGTTCGCGGTTTTCGGTGTTCACTGCTTCGCTAGCGACAAAGAACAAATCGCCTCCAACCACCTTCAGGCTATCGACAAAGCGAGGCGAGAAGGATGGGCTGCCGATATTTTCCAGCAATACGGGATCGCTTGGGTTGGCAGTCGAAGCGTTGTTGATCCGGAACAGGAGTCGAGTGCCAACGCCCGTCCGGTTTGCGACGTAGTAAAGGGTATCGGTCGCCTGCACATAGACCAAGTTTTGGATGCTGTCGCCTGCATTGGCGATCGCCACTGGCGCACCACCGTTGCTGAAATAGAGTTGCCGTCCGACCGGGTTACCCGTGGGAGTCGCCAAGAAAAATAGGTTGTTTCCAGCCGCCGTCAGGTTGGTCGGAGAAGACGACAGGCCGGGCCCTGGAGCAATGTCTCCTACCAGCGACAGCGTACCCAAGGAACCGCCCGTCGGCTGCCACTTCCACAGTTCTACGCCCGTTTGCGTCGTGCTACCTGCAATGTAGACTGTACCGTTGACGTTCGCGATGCCAGTGATGTTAGTAAACGAGCCAACTTTGACGGTTGTGTTCAGCGTGCCTTCACTGCGCCATAGCCCCACGGGTGCGCCCGGAGTCCCGTCGGTTCCCGCGAAGAACAGCACACCATTCACGTCGGTCAGGAAGTTAGCGTTGGCATCGAGCGCCCCTGGGTTCACGTCGCGGACGATAATACCGCTCTCACGCTCGCCGAAGGCAGCCTCCAGGGTGTAGGTCGAGGCATCGGTGGGGCCACCGGCCAAAACGCGCAGGAAGTAGGTACCTGGGCCAAGCGCCCCCCGCAAGGCCGAACCGCCGCCGGAGAGCGGGGTTGGGTTTCCTGCCTGGAAGAGTTGCAAGGTGATGTTGCCCGTAAAGTCCTTGAGGCGGGTCGCAAAGAAGTTCTTTGGCTCAGTCAGGGTAAACCGGAACACATCGACATCGCCTGCCCCCACAAAATCCTGATAGATGCTGGGATTATCCAGATCATTGCTGAGCGGCGCTAGGCCAGCCGGTGAGGTTGAGAGCGGGTCAGTAATGGAGGTTGCATCTGCAAAGGTGTCGCCAAATTTGTCTTCGGGCGTGAGGACGGCTGTCAGCCTGTAGGTGGAGTTATTGCCTGGCCCGGCGGTCTGCACCAACACAAAATACTGACCGGGAGCAGCGTTGTTGAAGATAATCTGCTCGTTGCCGCCGGGGCCAGCGCCGCCCTGGAAAGCTAGGATCTGCTGGAACTGGTCAAACAGGGTGATGTTAAGGTCAGCGGTTGGTGCAATGTTGGTGAGGTCGATCTTCAGATCGCCTCCGATGGTTGTAGTAAAGGTGTAGTAGTCAACCGGGTCGCTGTTGCCCACATACTCCTGAACCGACGCTGGAAAAAAGCCAAACCCAGGAAATGCCGAGGCGCTGCCAAAGTCGTTGCCGCCTTGGTCGGGGGCGGGGCCGGCGTTCAGCGTCAGGTTATAGCGCGTATTGCCGCCTGGAACGGGGGTAGTTCGAACAAAGTAGGTGCCTGGATCAAGCACGCGCTGGAGACTGCGGGCTTCTGTGCCGCTGCCAGAGGTGCCCGTAAGCACGTTGCCGCTGGCATCCAGGAGCGAGATTTCGGCCCCAGCGCTGAAGGGCGTGAGGGTTGCGCCGACGGTCAATCGCTCGTCTATTGTAAAGCGGTAGATGTCCGCAGGGTCGGAGCGTCCAATGTATTCATCAACGCCTGTGGAACTCGTGAGGTTGCCGAGGTCGCGGGCGGTGTCCAGGGTTTCTCCGGCTGTATCGGGATTGAGGCTGAGGCGCATCCGATAGGCCCCCTGCCCTCTGCGCCAGAACACGCGGGCAAAGTAAGTTCCTGGATCGAGGTTCAGGTTGATGTTTTCGGGTTGGTTGCCTGGCCGGGTTGAGCGGGCGATGACTCGGCCATTGGCGTTTTGAAGCTGAAAGTTGAAGTTGGAGTTTCGGGGAATGTTAAAGACTTCGCCGTCAAAGCTGCTTCGCGCTCGAACCACGAAGCGGAAGAAGTCATCGCGATCGCTGCTACTCAGTGAATCTCGGAAGACTCTGGGGTTTGGCCCTACGTTAATTCGACGAGCGGTTCTCCGGGTATTGCCTGCATCTATCGCCATGGTCTCTGTGGGTAGTATTAGACAATGGCTAGGTTGCCCAAATCATCACCAGAAGATATCGTTAAAATTATTGAACTTTGAAAGGCGGACGTAAGGTAAAGTTTGGTACTTATGCCCTTGCGATAACTTTCTCGTAATTTTCTCGAATGTTTATGGTGTTTTGCCTAAGCGTCAAGCACGAGAGCCTGGAAGGTGGGGGTCTGGTGCAGGGTGTTGAAGTCGGGATCGGTTTTGGCGATCGCCCGATACAGGTCATTCAGCGCGATCGCCCGGTTCAAGCAGTCCAGCGCTGTTTCAGAGTCTCCCAGCAGCGCATGACAGCAGGCCAGGTTGTAGTGGAATAGGGCATTGTCTGGCTCTAGGGCGATCGCGTGGGTATAGCAGTCGATCGTGTCTTCATAGCGCTGAAGTTCGTAGAGCAGAGAGCCGCGATCGCTCCACAGGCTGGGGTCGGACTCGTATCGCTGCAAAGCGTCGTCGAAGGATGCCAGCGCGGCCTGTGGCTGTTGCAACTGCTTGAGGGCCAGGGCCCGCCCGTGGTAACCGCCATAGAAGTCTGGCTCTAGGGCGATCGCCTGGTCGTAGGCAGCGAGGGCTTCGGCGTAGCGCTCTGCCTTTAGGAAGATATTGCCCTTGGTCTGCCAGGGTTCGTAGCGGTGGGGCGCACTTTTGATGGCCTGGTCGCAGAGGGCGATCGCCCGGTCATAGCGCTGCTGCTCGACCAAATAATTCAAATACTGGGCTGAGGCGTGAAATCGATCCAGGCTGGGGTCGCGTTTTCCTGTGCTGCCGCCCCAATAGTGAGCCGAATTTTGAAACTGGGGCGATCGCCGCATGACGATAGCAGTAACGGCCAGCGCCCCCAGCAGCAAAATCGTGCCCCACTGCCGAAAGAGCGAATAGCCCAGCCAAGACAACTCCGCAGGCACGCCCAGCCAACTGGCGATCGCGTCTACTCCATCCCACAGCGCCCGGTTTGCCGCTGGCACGGTCCACAAGATCCCAAACAGCGCAATCATGCTATACCGACTCCAGCGATTGACCTGGTGGCGCAGGGTTTCGGGCAGCCAGGGTTCTAAAATTCCGTAGCCATCCAGCGGCGGTACGGGCAGCAGGTTGATCAGCACCCCTGCAACTTCTAGCGTGACCAAAAACGCCAGCGCAGCCCAGAGCGGACTGAAGGGGAGGGGCGATCGCAGCAAGTCAGGCAGACTCCAGCCACCCGTCGGGCTGGCGGGTGCCCAGTCCAGCCAAAATGGAAGCGCCAGCACCAGCGCCACCAGCGCCGTCATCAGCGGCCCCGCAAGCGATACAGCACTTTTCCAAAGCCGCCCCCGCAGTTTGGACGAGTCGATATACACTGCTGCGCCGGGCAGGGGAATGCCGCCCAGCATCAAAAAAATCAGCGGCATCACCAAGCTAGTGCCCACGTCGGTATACCTTAGCGGATTCAGGGTCAGATAGCCTTTGTCTTTGACCGAGCGATCGCCCCCCCAGTAGGCCACCAGCGCATGTCCAAACTCATGCAGGCACACCGACGCAATCCACACCACAAAGACAAACAGCGCAACGATTAACATTGGAAATCTCAGGGTTATGGGGGCGGGGAATAGAGCGTGAGCGCCGAACCTCCCTCTCTAGGATGCCCTAGTTTAGAGGTTAGGGGTTTAGAGGTTGGGGGTTCAGAGGTTGGGGACTGTTGCGCGGCTGCGCCGACCATCGGGATCAGACATCGCGCTGGAGCAGGACACAGTGAGCATTGCCCCTGATGTGATAAATCTAGAAGTCGTCAGCAGGCTCTCTCTTCAGCTACATCCGCATCTGTCCCCACAATCTATACCCACCGTTGTCGCCTGCTTTCCCTCATTCCTATTCTCGATTCCAATCCCTCCTATGGCTTCTGAGGAAATCTTGCGTCTCGCCAAGGCTGGCGACCCAACCGTGTTGACCAGTCTGCTCAACCATGTGCTGAAACCCTACGGCGTAACGGCAACTGTGGTGCGGCACGAAATTCGGCTGGAGATTCAGCTTTTAGCATCGCACCCGGTAGAAGAAACGACCGTGACTCAGTTGGTGCATCAGGTCATTCGCCAGCTCGATATTCCCTATATTCCAACGGTGGCGATCGCCCTTGCTCCAGACGCACCCCGGCATTCTTCGCCAGAAACCTCGCCGTCTCAGGAACCGCAGAGGAACCGGACACAGACAAACTGGACACAACCTGCGCCCCATAACTCGGTAGCATGGAGGCAAGACGAGGGCGGACTATCTATTCCTGAGCCCATTTCTGAACCAACTACCGATCTTCCGTCCCAGCCTGCCGCTCTTTCCCCAGCACTTTCCCCCATGTCTGCGACTCAAACGCCCGACTCTCAGGGGCATCCCGACCCTGCAACTGATTCCATCGATCTGGATGCAAGCTTGAACGTCTTCCCACCCCCTGGCGAACCGCTTTTTGAAGAGGGGCCATTTGAAGCGGGCCCGGTTGCCTCATCGGATGCAATGTCTCCGGTTTCAGTGCCATCCGCAGTGCCGCCAGATGTTCCATCTGCACTGCCATCCGCAGTGCTATCAGAGGAAGCGCCCCAATCCGATCTGTGGCAGCGGCCGGAAGCAGTCATTTTCGTTGCCTATTTGATTGCGGTGATCATTTGGCAACTCTATGTGGATTTAACTGCTGACGCGGCAAGCCAGAAATCGGGCTGGACAGCGACAGCGCTGGCCCGGCGACTCGGCACCAGCCGCACCACCCTCAGCCGCCGCAAGTATCAAGAAGATTTCTCCGCATGGACGCAGAGCCTCGACCCCGACGGGCTGGCGTGGATGTACGTGGGCCCGCGCTTTAGCCCGGTGTTAGGCGTTGACGTTCCGCCCTCAGGGCCGCGCTAACCTGTTCATATTCTGCGACCAGCTTGTCGATCTGAGCGGTAATTTCATCGGGGGTGCTTTGGTGAGCGGTGTCTTCTAGATAGCGACACAGCTTTGAGAGGCGGGTGGCTCCCACCACGGCGCTGCTGGACTTGAAGGTATGAGCCGTCCGCATGATGGCGCTAGTGTCGAGCATTGCGCCTGCGTTGCGGATGCTGGCGACCATCTTGGGCGCTTCGATGAGGTAGCAGTCGATCAGTTCTGTAAAAATCGCGGCAGCCTGGTCGCCCATGTCCGCGATGAAGCTGTTGATGAACCGGGCATCCAGAGGAGAAGACTGGGAAACAGGTTGGGCGATCGCCCGTCGGGGGCATTTCTTCAGCAGGGCTGAGAGCTGATCGAGCCGAATCGGTTTACTGATGTAGTCATCCATGCCCGAAATCAGGCAATCTTCGCGATCGCCCATCATAGCGTTTGCCGTGACCGCGACGATGTAAGGCAACTCCTCAGACGGTAGGCGATCGCGCAACATCCGGGTCGCCATGATGCCATCCACCTCTGGCATCTGTACGTCCATCAGGACAACATCGTAGGTTTGGCGCAAAACGGCTTCGACTGCTTCCGTTCCGTTGGACACCACATCCGCATGGTAGCCCAACTGCTGAAGCATTCTCAGCAGCACTTTCTGGTTCACTAGGTTGTCTTCGGCAATCAGAATTCGCAGATCACTGTCTTTTTCTGAGTGAACGTCGCCATCCAAACCTAGCTCATGGGTGTTGTCTAGGGCAGAACCAGCACCAAGAGAATCGCCAGAATGCACCATACCAGAGGGAAAATGCGGAGTTGCACCGAAATAGTTGCTTAACATGGCATAAAACTGAGACTGTTTAACGGGCTTGGCCAACCGTGGGATAGCAATCGCCCTACTAGAATGCGTTAGGGCGTAGCGAGCCGACTGAAGAGAACGATCGAGACGAGTCAGGAATACAAGCGGAATGGTTTTGCAACCCGGCAGTTGGGAGATTTCATCAACTAACGCGCTGCCGGAATCAGTGGAAAGATGGGCTTCTAGCACGATCAGATCTGGGCGATCGCCCTGCGGTGCAGCCTGCCGGAGATAATGGAGCGCCGCCTCACTGCTGCCCACTGCCACGACCCGCAGCCCCAAAAACTCTGCCTGATGAACTAAATTTTCGCGGTGAATGGTCTGGCTGTCTACCAATAAGAGCGATCGCCCCTCAAACGGGCTGCGATAGTCAACCGACACGCTGGCTCCAGCACAGGATCGAGTGACAAACGAAAAATAGAATGTAGAGCCAACGCCCACTTCGCTCTCCATCCACAGCCGCCCTCCCATAAGCTCCGCAAGCCGCTGGCTAATGGCCAATCCCAACCCTGTCCCGCCGTAGGTGCGGTTAATCGAAGAATCGCCCTGCAAAAAAGGCTGAAACAGGCGATCGAGCCGATCCGTGGGAATGCCAATGCCTGTATCTTTGACTGCCAGTCGAATTGTGCAGGTTGGCACCCCCGCCTCTTCGGGCACGGCACTCAAATGGATGCAGTGGGCACTGACCGTCACCGTCACCTCGCCCTGTGATGTAAACTTCACGGCATTGCTCAGCAGATTGACCAGCACTTGCTGCACACGGGTCGAGTCGCCAATCACCCAGTCGGGCACCTCTGGTTCAAACAGGCAGCCTACCTCTAGGTCTTTTTCCAGCGCCTTTGGCATCACCAGGTCAATGGCACACTCCACGCACTGTCGTAGGTTAAAGGTTTCCAGATCTAGCTCTAGCTTGCCCGACTCGATCTTGGAGAAATCCAGAATGTCGTTAATGATTTTCAGAAGCGTTTCGCCGCTGCTGCTAATGGTCTGGGCAAATTCCTCTTGCTGAGGCGTAAGGGGCGTACTCAACAGCAGAGATGACATGCCAATGACCGCATTCATTGGCGTGCGAATTTCGTGGCTCATGGTGGCCAGGAACTCGCTCTTGGCCCGGTTTGCAGTTTCGGCATCGCGCCGAGCCTGTTCTAGCGCCTTGTTTTTGATCATAAGTTCCTGGCGCTGCTGGGTTTCTTGCTCCAGCAGTTGGGCTTGGGCCAGGGCAATGCCCAGTTGGGCTGCAACCGCCTCTAGCAGGTCAATTTCGTCTTCGCTCCAGCGCCGCAGGCGATCGCACTGATGCAGGCAAATCGCGCCGTTGGGTTCACCTTTGTAGGAGGTGCGAACTGCCAGCATGGATCGGATCTTCAGCGCTTGCAGCAGCGGATGCAGATTGCTCAGCAGCGGTTCACACAACACGTCTCCAGAAGCCACCGCCTGATCCTGCGCCATCATGGTTTGAGCATGGAGGTTGCCTGTAATCGGTACAGATTTCATCACATGCTCAAATTCGTACTCTGGCTTCAGATAGGTCGCTACGATAGGAATTTCTGGCTCCGGCTCTGCAACGTAGGTATGAATCAGCACCCGGCTGACGCGAAACGTCTGCCCAATCTGCGTTGCAGCGGTCTGGAAAATCTGCTGCGGATCGAGACTTTGGCGGATTTCCTCAGTGATTTGCTGGAGCAAGAGGGTTTTTTGAAGATGCCGCTCCAGCGCAGCTTCGGCCAGGTGGCGCTCAGTAATGTCCAGCAGTACACCTTCTATGACTAGATCCTTGGCCTCTTCAACCACCTGCGTTTTTTCGTAGACCCAGCGCAGGCTGCCATCCCGGTGAATCAGCCGATATTCTAGGGTGTAGGGCTGGCCTGCGCGAGCGCGGCTCAGGACAACTTGAAACAGGCGATCGCGGTCTTCAGGATGCACGATGCTGGCGTAGTGCCGCCCCTGGTTGTTCAAAAAATCCTCTGCGGGATAGCCCGTCAAGTCGGCGATCGCCTCGCTGATAAACTCAATGACCCAGCCAAACTCTGCCTCGCGCTGGGGGCCGTAGCGGGAGCGAAACACCACCCCCGGCAAATGCGAAACCAGGGAGCGAAACCGCTGTTCGCTCTGGGCGAGCGCTTCCTGAGTCTGTTTGCGGCTGGTAATATCTTGCGCCGTGCCCAGCAGTTGCACCAAATTGCCCGCGTCATCTCGGCTAAAGACGGTCTGACGAGACTGCAGCCAGCGCCACTCGCCACTGGCATGACGCAGCCGAAACGTCACCTCCACTCCTTGTCCAACAGAATCTTGCTGCAATTCCTGGATGCTGCTGCGGAGCAAGGGCAAGTCGGATGGATGGACGAGCGATCGCAATGCTTCCGAATCCATTTCATAGACCTGATGGGCAGGGTAGCCCAGCATCTCGGAAACCCGGCGATTGATAAATCGAATTCGCTTCGCGTCTACGGCATAGAGATAGAGCAGATTGGGTGTGGTTTCCAAAATCTGCTGAATGAACCGCTGATTCTCCTGCTGAGTTGCGTCGGCCTGCTGACGCTGACGGAGGCTGCACTCCCGCTCAACCAGCTCTTGGCGCAGTCGTTCGTTTTCTGCCAGCAGGTCTGCAAGGTGCTGCTGCGATGCCAGCCCCATCTCAGCCTGAGCAGACCCTGAGTTTACCTCTAGTAGTAGCTTCCTGGGTTCTGGATAGTCTGGCATTCGGCTCCTTACCACTCATTTCTCCGCATAAGGTCTTGGCAGGTCTGGGCGATCGCCCTCTCATAACGCCTGCAAAAACTTTCCAACCGTTCAAACCTGTCTAGGGATTGAACGCCTTGGCCATGTCTAGCTTTGCTACCGTTAGAGACTTCCACAATCAGGCTTTCAATCAGAAGGATGCAAAAACAGCTTTAAGAAGTGGTTCTCAAAAAACGGCTTTAACAAAGTATCTAAAAGAAATACTAGCGGCCCTGTGCAAATACAGCCAATTTTCCCTGAATCTCACCATCTTTGGATGATCTAACCCCCTCTAGAGTTCCACAAAACTGTTTTGCCTTAACTCTTACTCATCGCTTCTTCATCAAAGAAAGCTGAAATTAAAGCACATACAGCGCTTCCGAAGCCAGTTCCCCAGTCAGTAAACTCAGCAAGGGGGCCCGAAAGCTGCGTTTTTCCAGGGCAGTCTTCCATACCTCACTAGGGCAGGAGATGCCGCTAGGAATCCCCAA
This sequence comes from Thermoleptolyngbya sichuanensis A183, assembly GCF_013177315.1. Lineage (NCBI taxonomy): Bacteria > Bacillati > Cyanobacteriota > Cyanophyceae > Oculatellales > Oculatellaceae > Thermoleptolyngbya > Thermoleptolyngbya sichuanensis. The sequence continues at coordinate 2,449,359 of NZ_CP053661.1, forward strand.
CCCCTTGGGAAAGAGGAGTGCAGAGCAACGCCGTCCATAAAGAAGAGTGCAGAGAAGCAAAGAGTGCAGAGCGATCGCCCCACACTCTCCCCAAGCCCTACAATTCTAATTCTGCGACTTCACGAAAACAGCGATTCAGAAGAGGCTTAGGAAGCAGCCTCTTCTCCTGCTGTGTCAGGAGCCTCAAACTTATAGCCTACACCACGTACAGTTTGAATTAGATTGGGCTGCTGGGTGTCAATTTCAATCTTCTTGCGGATTTGCCCGATATGAACATCAACCACCCGCTGATCGCCCACATACTCGTAATCCCATACTTTTTGAATCAACTCTGCCCGCCGCCACACGCGACCGGGGTGACTCGCCAAAAAATGCAGCAAATCAAACTCCAGCGCCGTTAGCGGCACCATCTCGCTGTTCAGCGTCACCTCACGCCGTACCGGATCGATGGATAATCCGTTGAACGTGAGGCACTGCTGCTCCGCTGCTGTGACCGGGCGCTGCCGTTTCAGAATCGCCTTTACACGCACCTCTAGCTCCGCCAAACCAAACGGCTTGGTGAGATAGTCATCCGCGCCCTTAGAAAACCCGTGGATTTTATCAGCCTCGTCAGCGCGACTGGTCAGCATCAACACAAACACACCCGTCCGGCTCTGCATCTCTTGACAAAGCGTGTAGCCTGTTGCGTCTGGCAGGTTGACATCCAAGATCACCAGGTCGGGATTGAACTGTTCAAAAATCGCCATTGCCCCTTTGCCATCTTCGGCGGATTCGACCTGATAGCTGTGGGTGGAGAGAAAACGATGCACCAGCGTACGAATGTGACGGTCATCGTCAACGACAAGAATCTTGGCTGAAGCCATGACTGTAACCTTGGGTCGATGAATAGAGGGACGTTGAGTGAAATTGTAAATGTAAACCCTAAACTGAAACTTTTGGATCAAGAGCGAATAAAGAAGCAAGCCAGAGCGGGTGGGTAGATTCTGGTAGTCCACTGGCCAGCCCCAGCGCCAGTCTCCGCCATGCCCCTACTTACATTAAGCCGCCCCAAAAAACCGTATCCGCATAGAAATCTGTAATAGTCGCAAATAGTTGCACTTAAGCGTAAAACAAATTTTGTTGATTATGTGAGGGATTATTGTGAGGACATTAAAGATCCGCTATGGATAGGCGCGGGCTTGCTAGAGATTGCCTCGGAGAGAAGGGGCTTGTATTGTAGACGCATTTGCCTGGTAGAACCGGGTGGCTACACTAAGGAATCATGGGGGTGGGACGAGGGAAGGGAGATGCAGGTAGAATTTAAACCTGACCTGATCAGTTTAAGCACAAAAACCGGGGCGATCGCCAGTCGGAGCGTTGCTGTTTAACTCAGAAGTGTTCAACTCAGAAGTTGAGGGTAGTGTGGGTTTAGCACCAGTGAACTCAGGAGCAGTGGATTCAAGAGCTATAGTTTAAGTAGTTTAAGTGGCATCTCGAAGTTCAGTGACATCCTGAAACTCTAGTGTTAGACCATAAGTGGTAGACCACAATTGTTTGACCATCGTGTTTGAATCATGTGTTTGACTCATGGGTTTGACTATTGGATGCTGGATACTTGACCTGGATGCCTGACTACAGCGAGTGGCTCTGGGACGGGCAACCTGTAATCGGTAACTAAATAGATAACTGGAGATAACTGGGAATTGTTAGCGCTGGAGCAACCCAAGTGCTTGTCAGCAGCATAGATTCAGCAGGAGTGCCTGACTAAACCTGGCGTTCAGTACTCAAGGTCAAACGATAATGGTCGAACTGTGCCTAAGCCTGAGACTTGCAACCCGGATAAAGGAGAACTGGCCCTGGGCAAGTTCTCGATCTGATGCTTTTCCGCTGTCTGCTGCTGACTGCTATCTGAACCTTGCTGCCAATCATTTCTGAAACGAAATTGATTGTAATATTAAGCTCCGTCAATTTTTTGCACTAAGGCCGCGACTGATACTATTCATCATAAACGACGATTCATAATCAATTATCGTGGGGATTCGGCTGGAGGGCACGAATGGAGGACATGAGCCACTACGAAAGACTGGGTGTAGACGAAACAGCGACGTTTGAAGAGATTCAGGCGGCGAAGGCGCGTTTGACCCAGGAGCATGAGGGCGACCCACGCACACTAGAGGCGATTGAAGCATCCTACGATGCAATCCTGATGGATCGGCTGCGACAGCGACAGGAGGGCAAGATCAAGGTGCCCGATCGGATTCGCTTTCCTGAACGGACTGCCGAGCCACCGCCAGATTTTGCGCCTGCTGTGCCCAGCCCTTCCCCCAATTGGCTTCGGCAGTGGATTGACACACCCAGCCGCGCCGATATTCTTTGGCCAGGCGGATTGTTGCTAGGGGCAGGGCTGCTTGGCCTTAGCTCACCGTCTCTGGCGCTGGCGCTGGGCGTAGGGATTAGTATTTTCTTTTTGAACCGCAAAGAGCATAAGTTTGGACGAGCGTTTCTACTGTCGCTGGCAGGGCTGCTGCTGGGCGTGCTGCTGGGGATGGCGCTGGTGGAGGCGATCGCCCCCCAGCTTGCCCAGATTAACTTGGGCGGGCCTAGCGCCGCCGCTATGATTGCCCTGTTTATCCTCTGGCTGATCAGCAGTTTCCTGCGCTAGCGGTTCCCAGCGCTAAAGTAGGTGTCGCTGCCTTGCCCAATCTCACTCTGTATTCTCGATATTCCACTACGCTAGCGGTTCCCAGCGCTAGAGTAGGTGTCGCTGCTGCCTGCATTTTGCCAGGCGATGTCTTTCCGAACTGTGCTTTCCCAGCCTGCGTGTTGCACGATCACGTCAAGGGCTTCGGCGAAGTTATTCACAATCCAGTCGGGCTGGTGTTTGCTGAGCTGAGTGCGATCGCGGATGCCGCTGAGTACGGATACAACAGGGATGCCGTGGGCCTTTGCTGCGGCGACGTCGGCTTCGGTGTCGCCGATCATCCAGTTTTCTGCGGGGGGCAGTTCGCTGAGGGCCCGCTGCATTAGCAGGGGCTTGTCCTGCACGTCAGTCGTTTTGACGTAATCATTGCTGAGACAGTAGCGGCGATCGCCCCCAAAGAATCGTCCCAAATTGCACCGCTGAAACGCCTCGTCTAGCTCGCTGGTGCGTCGCATGGTCATCACCGCCAGATCAATGCCCGCCTGCTGAATGCGCTCTAGAGTTTCTACTGCGCCTGGAATGGGCGTGTCGTAACTCAGGTAGGGAGGCGTGTGAACCGTGTTTCGCCGCATCCGGGCAAAGTCTTGAGCCTGTAGCTCGTCCAGACCGGACATTTGACCAATTTGGCGCTCTGGCACCTGCGATCGCTTGAGTTGCCAAAACTCCGCCTTAGACAATCGCTTGACCGTCTGCCCCGGACGGCGCACCTGCTCCAGGCAAACCTGATAGACCTGGTAATAGCGCTCCGACACGTCCATGATGGGCCCATCAAAATCTGTGATGATTCGTAATTTTTTTTGAACCATTGCTCTGTTTTATGAACTTTAATTACAGATTAGCCCGAAGAAGAGGGAATCGGGTAACCTCTTTGAGTATTTATACTCTCTTGCTAAATCCTAATCAAAAACAATCAAAAGGGCCAGTCTTCGCGTAGTTTGGAGACTGGCCTTTTGATAAGAGGCTCTCGTAAGAGGTTCACCCTTGGTTATCAGGGCAGATAAAGCAGGGGACTATTCCCTCGCCTGCCATTCTGGGCTGAGGCGACGGAAGTTGAAATCGATAGCGGCGGGATGGCAACTGATGCAAGAGCCAAAGGAGAGGGGTTCGGGCAGCTCTACGCCGGGATGGAGCGCTCTCATATAGCGGGATTGGGCAAACCGAGAGGGAACGGTTTCGTTTTGCACAATGGAGCGCGAAGAGGCACGCACATAGTTCCACATGATGCGACGGGCAGGGTCTTGCAGTGGGGTGATGACTGTGCCGTAGTGCTGGGGCGTTTGCAGAATGGCCGCCCAGGATTGCAGCGGCATCACCTCCGGCGGCGGGGCAAAATGGCAGCCGGAGCAGTTTTGGAAATAGAGTCGCTGTCCAAGCTGGAGTTGTGTGGGCACGATATCGACGGTGCCGATTTCGACCGTGTTTGCCGGAGGGGTGGCGGCGATCGCCCGCTCCGTTTCCTGTGCCCCACCTACCTGCGACAATCCCCAGCCCAGGCTGAGGCTCCAACCCAAGACCAGCGCCAGCACAAGCGATGTCCGCCTGGCCCGGCTCAGGAAACGGCGAGAGCGGGATGAGATCGACTGAAGAAGCTGCTGGATTGCCATGAGGTCTCTCGAACACTAGAAATTGAAAGAAATTAAAATTTGGGAGTTTTGGGCTTGGGAGTTTTGGGCTTGGGAGTTTTGGGCTTGGGAGTTTTAGCCAAAGGTGGGCTGTGGCTTGGGCGCATCCCCGTTATGCAAGTTTGCCCTCATCCTCCAGCCCCTTCTCCCTTTTTGGGAGAAGGGGGGCCGGATTGGAAGTCCCTCTCCTACTTTGGGAGAGAGGGTGAGGGTTACAAAAGTGGGATACACCCTGTGGCTTGAGTATAGATAGACGGACGGAATGCGGAAATAGATCCCTGAAACCGAACTCCCTGAAACCGAACTCCCTGAAACCGAACTCCCTGAAAACAGATCCCTACAGTTCCCCAAAGTCAACGCCTGGAACCCAAACCTCTGACGGGTCATTCTGTCATGAATTCCCAACGAATGGATGCTTTTTTGGGGTGGTTTTGAGCGGGCGACAGAGGGGCGATCGCCCTTTTATCAAGCGTTTCAGCCCATTTACGCGACCGGATCACCGGGTAGCATTCGTCTGGCTGGGTGAGGCACGTTTTGAGTTACATGCCGTAATGTATTGGCAGCGATGTCACTCCGGCAAGCAAGCGCTGCGAAACTTGTCTGGGTTTTGATTTTGCTGGCCTGTTGATTAACCTGTTCTATCGGAACCTTGAGGTAGCCGGAGATGCTGCCAACGGTCTTCACCTGTTTGACGGAATTGCTTGACGGAATTGCTTGACGGAATTGAATGTTAATTGGACGTAATTTGACCTAAGGGAATCAAGGAGTTTTGCCGAAATGGATTGCAGCCACGTTCAGTTTTGTATACACGACTCCTCTGCACAGACCGCTGCGGCCCGCGAGATCGACCTGCACCAGCTTCAGGATTTGTTTAACGTGACGGCATTTTGGGCGCAAAACCGACGCATCGAAGACCTGGCCACGGCGATCGCCCACAGCAACCCAATTGTGACAGCCTGGGATGGCGATCGCCTCATTGGGTTCTCTCGCGCCACCTCCGACGGCGTGTATCGCGCCACCATCTGGGACGTGGTGATTCACCCTGACTATCAGGGCGCAGGGCTGGGCCGCAAGATGGTGGAAACGGTGCTGATGCATCCCCATGTCAACCGGGCCGAGCGCGTTTATCTGATGACCACCAACGAGCAGCGGTTCTACTCTCGCATCGGTTTCGAGGAAAACCAGACGACGACGATGGTGCTATTTAATCAGCCCGTGTCGCAGGAGGGGCTGCCTGCTATGGTCTACATGGCCGAAGTCTCAAAGGAGGAGTCCTAGAGGCATCCTCAGGGAGGTGTCCCCAAAGTCTCTAGGGCCAGGGATTCGGGCGATCGCGGTTCAAGACTCCAAAGCTCGCCATAGGCGACTAAATTTGACCAGATTCAGGGAAAATTTAGGGAAAAGGCGCACCTTCTTGGATAAGTGCGCCTTTTGTCACTATTAGGAGTAGTCTCGTTAGGAGTAGTCTCGATCGGGAGTAGTCTTGGTTAAGAGTCGTCTCGCGCTTCTCGTCGAAGTCCCGGTTCCCGTGGAAGGCGCTGTCTAGACAAACGCCTTGCACTTGGATTGTCCGCGAATTGCCCATCTCGCACCCTGGCTAAATCGGGCACAGCAGGGGCAGGAGAAAGCGCTACTTGATGACGCTACTTGATGAACAGCATTTCCTGATACTTGGGCAGGGGCCACAGGTCGTCTGCCACCTCGTCCTCCAGCGCATCGGCATAGCCGCGCACCCGATCCATGAGCGGACGCAGGGTTTTAGCGCAATACTGCATATGCTCCTCGGTGGTGGCGAAGTCATGAACAGCAAGGGCGCTGCTGAGTTCGCCGACGGTGGTCATCATTTTGCTAGTCAGGTCAGAGATTAGCTCGACGTTGGCGGTTTCAAAGGGCAGCCCGATGGTTTTCAGGCTGGCGATCGCCCCCGCAATCTCCGACAAATGGCGCAGCACAGCGGGATAGATTAGCGTCTTCGTCATGCTAATCACCAGCTTGGCTTCCATATCGATCACGCGGATGTATTGCTCCGAATAGGTTTCAAACCGGCTTTCCAGTTCTTTCTCCGACAACACACCAGTTTTGACAAACAGTTCCTTGATGGATTCTGTTTTCAGCATGGGCAGCGCGTCGGCCGTCGTGGGCAGGTTCAGCAAGCCCCGCTCCTCTACCGCCATCCGGTGCCACTCAGCAGAGTAGCCGTCGCCGCCAAACACCACCGCACCGTGCTGCTCCATCACCTCCTTGAGGATGTTGTAAGCAGCGGCATCGAGGGATTTGCCCTCGCCCAGCTCGGCTTCTAGCCGATCGGCAACCCAAGTGAGGGAGTCGGTCAGGATGGTGTTCATGGCCACCAGCGGGCCCGACACGGACTGGTTTGACCCAACAGCACGAAACTCGAAGCGGTTGCCCGTGAAGGCAAAGGGAGAGGTGCGGTTGCGATCGCCCGGATCTTTGGGAAACTCCGGCAGCGTGTCGATGCCCAAGTTCATCAGGCCAGGTCGCATTGACCCCTGCACATCGCCATTTTTGATCTGCTCATACACGTCTTCAAGCTGCGAACCCAGATACACCGAGATAATCGCAGGCGGCGCTTCGTTTGCGCCCAGGCGGTGGTCGTTGCTGGCCGTCGCCACGACAGCCCGCAGCAGCGGCCCATACTGATGCACCCCGCGAATCACCGCGCCGCAAAACAGCAAAAATTGCAGGTTTGCATGGGGCGTGTCGCCCGGATCGAGCAGGTTGCCCTGGGTGGCATTGCCCACCGACCAGTTGACGTGCTTGCCAGAGCCGTTGATGCCCGCAAACGGCTTTTCATGCAGCAAACAGACAAACCCGTGCTTCTTCGCCGTATTTCGCAGCAGGGTCATGGTCAACTGCTGGTGGTCGCTGGCCACGTTCGCCGCCTCAAAATAGGGCGCAATTTCAAACTGACCCGGAGCCACCTCGTTGTGTCGCGTCTTGGCCGGAATGCCCAGCCGATACATCTTTTCCTCCACGTCCTGCATGAACACCTGCACCCGTTCAGGAATCGCGCCAAAGTAGTGATCATCAAACTGCTGTCCCTTGGCAGCGGGCCGGCCAAACAGAGTACGCCCCGCCAGCAGCAGGTCAGGACGGCTGTGGGCAAAGTGGGCATCCACCAGGAAATATTCCTGCTCTGCACCGCAGCTAGAGTTTACGGAAGCCACGTCGGTATGGCCGAGCAGTTTCAAGAGGCGAGTGGCCGCCTTGCTCATGGCCGCATTCGACCGCAGCAGCGGCGTTTTCTTGTCCAGCGCCTCGCCCGTCCAGGAAATGAACACCGTGGGGATGCAGAGGGTCGCGCCGTTGTCCGTTTCCATGATGTAGGCAGGACTGGTGACATCCCAGGCCGTGTAGCCCCGTGCCTCAAAGGTGGAGCGGATGCCGCCGTTGGGGAAGGAGGAGCCATCGGGTTCGCCCTGCACCAGCACCTTGCCCGTAAATTCAGTGATGGCCGTGCCGTCGGATTGCAACGAAATAAAGGCATCGTGCTTTTCCGCCGTGATGTTGGTCATCGGATAAAAGACGTGGGCGTAGTAGAGCGCTCCTTTGGAGATAGCCCAGTCCTTCATGGCGGCGGCCACGATACCTGAAATTGACACATCCAGCTTGCCGCCCGTCTGGATGGTGTGTTTTAGCGAGCGAAACACTTCCTTAGGCAGGCAGGCCTGCATTTTGTTGAGGGTGAACACGTCCACCGCCCACAGGTCTTCTAGGCGGCTGGGCACCTTGGGGGCGACGGGCTGGCGTTCGGTGATTTGACAGATGGTTTGAAACCGTAGCTCGTTAGCACTCATACAGCAATGTACCTTGGTTTGTTTGAAGGTGAGTTGAACAGTCAGCGGGGCTGGAAATCTCTTCAGCCCCAGAGCGTCTCTGCTGGTTTCTGGGGACTGAACAGTTGCAGAAAAATCAGAAAGGCGATTATTAGAAGGTAATCAGAAAGGCATTGGCATTAAATTTGCATTGAACCTGCATTGAACCTGCATTGAACCTGCATTGAACCTGCATTGAATTTGAACTTGCATTCAAGGCGATAGGCGCGTGCGTCGATCATCGCTGCTAGTAAACGTGGGGCACGAAGAACTGCTCGTTGCGGGGCGATCGCACGTAGTCGTGGGGCGCAATCTGGCGGGGCGGCAGTTCCATTTGCTCCGGTGTCATGTCTACATAGGGAATCTTGGACAGGACATGGTGCAGGCAGTTGAGGCGGGCCCGCTTTTTGTCGTCCGCTTCGACCGTGAACCACGGCGCTTCGGGAATATTGGTCTTGGCAAACATTGCATCTTTGGCCTGGGAATATTCCACCCAGCGATCGCGCGATTCTAGATCCATCGGACTCAGCTTCCAGCGCCGCGCCGGATCGAGCGTCCGCGACTGAAACCGCCGCTCCTGCTCTTCATCGCTGACGGAAAACCAGTACTTCAGCAAGATAATGCCGGAGCGCACCAGCATCCGCTCAAACTCTGGGCAAGAGCGCATGAATTCCTGGTATTCCTCATCCGTGCAGAAGCCCATCACCCGCTCTACACCCGCCCGGTTATACCAACTGCGGTCAAAGCAGACGATCTCGCCCGCCGCAGGCAGATGGGCGACATAGCGCTGAAAATACCACTCGGTCTTTTCGCGATCGCTCGGTGTACTCAACGCCACCACACGACAGCCGCGCGGGTTGAGCGGTTCGGTGATGCGTTTGATCGTGCCGCCCTTGCCCGCTGCGTCGCGCCCCTCAAACAAAATCACAATCCGAGCGCCTGTGTGCTTCACCCAGTACTGCATCTTGACCAGTTCAAGCTGCAACCGAGCCAGTTCCTTTTCGTATTTTTTGCTGGAGAGTTTAGAAATACCCTCCTGCTCAGAGGGGCGATAAAGCGCGTTTGAACTGGAGAGATTTGCCCGCTTCTCTGGCGCGAGACTCTTCTTTTTCTTTTTCTTCTTGCCCTTTTTGGAAGCAGCTTCTCCTATCAGCAGGGCTTGTCCCGCAGGCCGCCCATCCTGACTCGCGCTCTTGCCTGCGTCCAGACTTGTGCTGTGCATGGCTACATCCTCCAAAGCCGCAGAAACTTTACAGATTGGGACAGATCGGGCTGATAAGACCAGCCCAGAGATAGCGATCAGAGTAAAATACGCTAAGTTTTAAGCATCGCCCCAAGATAACGCCATGACCTGGGGAAAAAAGTAGCAATCGCAACGTAAATGCAAAAAACTGCGGATTTTGGCTTGGAATTCAGAAAAGCTCCAATATTTGGCGATCGCCCACCCATCTACAAGCCGGAGCGCCCACCCATCTACAAGCCGGATTGACTACCCGGCAGACAGAATGCGCTGCTGGGCATGATTCCGCTGGAGGCGCTGGGTCTGGAGCCAGATTTGCAGCATCAGCAGTTGAGCAGTTGCAGGCACTGCCGATTACGCCAGAGCAAACTTATCTGAGCGCGGTTTCGCATCTGAGCGCAGTTTTGCAGGTTCCCTCACGCCCGACTCATTCTTGCCCGCTCTTTTGGGTAGACAGGTTACCGCTGGTCAGGGCAACCGCGATCGCATCCACCACCCGCGCCACGGGAATAATGTCGAGTCCCAGTCCCGGATGCTCCGCCTGACTGGCCGGCACGATCGCCCGCTTGAATCCCAGCTTGGCCGCTTCCTTCAGCCGCAGCTCCATCTGCGACACCGAGCGCACCTGGCCGCCCAGCCCCACTTCGCCAATCAGCACTGTGCCCGGATCGACGACGCGATCGCGGAAACTGGCCGCCACGGCGATCGCCACGCCCAAATCGGCGGCGGGTTCCGACACGTTAATGCCGCCCGACGACGCCACGTAGGCATCCAGCTTCGACAGGGGAATGCCCACGCGCTTTTCTAGCACTGCGAGAATTTGCAGCAGTCGATTGTATTCAATGCCCGTGGCCGTGCGGCGGGGCGACGGATAGCTCGTCGGGCTGGCCAGCGCTTGCAGCTCCACCACCAGCGGGCGCGTCCCTTCGCAGGCGACGATGGTGGCCGTGCCGGGGGTTTCCTCATCGCGATCGCTCAAAAACAGCGCCGAGGGATTTTGCACCTCCTCCAGCCCGCGATCCACCATTTCAAACACACCCAGTTCATTGGTTGCGCCAAAGCGATTTTTCACCGAGCGCAGCAGGCGGTGGCTGGCAAAGCGATCGCCCTCAAAATACAGCACCGTATCCACCAGATGCTCCAGCACCTTCGGCCCGGCGATCGCCCCTTCCTTCGTCACATGCCCCACGATGAACAGCGTGATATGCTCCCGCTTTGCCAGTTGCATCAGCGCCGACGTACACTCGCGCACCTGCGAGACCGACCCCGGAGCCGAATTGAGCGTGGCAAAATAGAGCGCCTGGATACTGTCAATCACCGCCACCGTCGGCCGCAGCGACTCCAGTTCAGAAAGAATCGTCTCTAGGTCAATTTCCGGCAAAAGATAAAGGGAGTGGAATGTTGAGGCGTTGGCCTGCTGTAGCAACAGGGTGATAGGGTCTTGAGTTTTCTCTTTTCTTTCTTCCCCTATTTTCACCCCGCTCCCCACGCCTAGCCGCTGCGCCCGCAGCTTCACCTGCTGCCCCGACTCTTCGGCACAGACATAGAGAACCCGGTGCTGCGCCGCAAGCTGATTGGCCACTTGCAGCAGTAGGGTAGATTTGCCGATGCCCGGATCGCCGCCCACCAGCACTAGAGAACCAGGCACAATGCCGCCGCCCAGCACCCGATCCAGTTCGCCGTAGCCGGAGGCAATGCGGGTCTGGGGATGGTCGGAAATTTCGGGGAGGGTGAGCGCGGCGATCGCCCTTGGTTCCCCCTTGGAATTGGCGCTGGCCCGTTTGGGCGATCGGCTCACGGCTCCCATCGCGGTCTTGGCGCTGCTGGCTGGTGCAACAGTCTGCTCCACCAGCGAATTCCAGCTTCCACAAAAGGGACACTTGCCAAAATATTGCGGCGAGTCTGCGCCACACTCATTACAGACATAGCTTGTTCGAGGCTTGGGCATAGCAGCAGACCTGGTCAGCACAAAAATTAAAGTTCAGTGAGAAACTTAGTGAGAAGTTTAGTGAATTCAGGGATTTACTCAATCAATACACCCAAGAAAGCGGATCGTCCGCCTGCTTCCGCCTGCGTTCACCTCCCTCAAAGGGGCGATCGCCAGTCCCAAAGAATCAAAGTTCCGTCCTGGTAGGGGCTATCCCAACGGCTCCATCTCAGAGCAGCAATTTTCGACGTAAGCCCAACTTATAGCCCAACCCCACAAAGACAATTTGAAACCCTTCGAGATTAATGTTTCTTAATGTGAAACGAGGCGAAATCTTTCATAGATTTATTACTATCTGAGAGTTCGCAAGAAATGTTAAAAAACTCTGAAATGTAGGGAGATTGGGAATTTCACGCGCTCAAGACAGGCCCATAGGCTACTATTGTTAATGATAGTCTGGGAAGAATTAACTATCAAAAATAATCGCTTCAAGGAGTGTTGACTAAATTGGAGAATCACAAAGAAAAAATTCTGGTCGTTGACGACGAAGCCAGCATCCGACGCATTCTTGAAACTCGTCTCTCCATGATTGGTTACGATGTCGTCACCGCTGCCGACGGCGAAGAAGCGCTAGAAACCTTCCGCCATTCCGATCCAGACTTGGTTGTGCTGGATGTCATGATGCCCAAGCTCGACGGCTATGGGGTTTGCCAAGAGCTTCGCAAAGAGTCCGACGTACCGATCATTATGCTGACGGCCCTGGGCGACGTGGCTGACCGCATCACCGGGCTAGAACTGGGTGCAGACGACTACGTGGTCAAACCCTTCTCGCCCAAGGAGCTAGAGGCCCGCATCCGCTCGGTGCTGCGCCGAGTAGAAAAAACGGGCACAACGGGTATTCCCAGTTCCGGTGTTATCCAAATCAACACGATTCGGATTGATACCAACAAGCGCCAGGTCTACAAGGGCGACGAGCGGATTCGGCTGACGGGCATGGAGTTTAGCCTGTTGGAGCTGCTCGTTGGGCGATCGGGCGAACCCTTCTCCCGCTCCGAAATCCTGCAAGAAGTGTGGGGCTACACGCCAGAACGCCATGTCGATACCCGCGTGGTCGATGTTCACATTTCTCGACTGCGGGCTAAGCTCGAAGACGACCCCAGCAACCCCGAACTCATCCTCACGGCACGCGGAACAGGCTACCTGTTCCAGCGGATTGTGCCGCCGGGTGAAGTGGAGTAATCTTGCGTCTCCGTTGCGCCTGTCTCTCGCATCTTTGAGCTAATGCATCTGAAACTAATGCACCTTCTATCAATGCACCCCAATGCGCTGATCCGGTCTGTAAAGACTCAGGGCAAAGAATTCAGGGCACTCCGCTGACTCGCTCCGGTTTCCGGTAGAGTCCATCTGATAAAATTTGTGAGGTTTCTATAACGTTGATCGATGGGTTCAACTCGAGCACGGATTGCCGTTGATGCAATGGGCGGGGACTTTGCCCCGGTGGAGATTGTTTTGGGTTCCCTGCGGGCCCAGGCAGAGTTAGATGCAGATATTCTGCTGGTCGGCAAGCCCGATCAGATTCAGGAAGCGCTCAAGCACCATAGCGTGCCTCCCGGTTTGGAAATTGTGCCAACGGAAGACATGGTGGAAATGCACGAGGAGCCGCTGACGGCAATTCGTCGCAAGCCCAATGCTTCTATTAACGTGGCGATGGATTTGGTGCGCCAGGGCAGGGCCGACGCGGTGGTGTCTGCGGGGCATTCGGGTGCGGCGATGGCGGCAGCGCTGCTGCGGCTAGGGCGGCTGCCGGGGATTGATCGGCCGGCGATTGGGGCGGTGCTGCCTACGATGACGGCTAAGCCCGTGCTGATTCTGGACGTGGGCGCAAATGTGGACTGTCGGCCCAAGTTTCTGGAACAGTTTGCCGTGATGGGGTCGGTTTATTCCAAGTACGTCCTCGGCATTCCAGAACCCAAGGTCGGACTGCTGAATATTGGCGAAGAGTCTTCTAAGGGCAACGATCTGGCAGTTCGTGCCCATCAAATGCTGCAAGAAAATTCGCGGATTGCCTTTATTGGCAACGCAGAAGGCCGCGATGTGCTGTCGGGCGACTTTGATGTGGTAGTGTGCGACGGCTTTGTGGGCAATGTGCTGCTGAAGTTTGCCGAGGCGGTGGGCAGCGTCATGCTGCAAATTGTCCGCGAGGAGTTGCCTCAGGGTTTGAACGGCAAGCTGGGTACTGCAATGCTCAAGCCGAACCTGCGCCGCATTAAGCAGCGGATGGATCACGCTGAGCATGGGGGTGCGCTGCTGCTGGGCGTAGCGGGCATCTGCATCATTAGCCACGGCAGTTCTCAGGCTCCTTCGATTTTCAATGCGATTCGGATGGCAAAGGAGGCGGTCGATCATGGCGTTTTGGGCCGGATTCGGGCGCAGTATGAATCGCCAGAACTGGCAGTTGCAGATGGGCAGTCGTCGCTGTCGCGCGGCGGTGAACAACCAGAGAGTGTTGAATAATGGCGCAACGAGTTGGAGCGGGGGTGGCGATTACGGGCAGCGGCTCTTCAGTGCCGGAGCGCTATCTCGATAACGAAGCCCTGAGCCGAGTGGTGGACACTTCGGATGAATGGATAGCCTCTCGCACGGGCATTCGGCAGCGGCGATTGGCAGATGCGGCAGGCTCTCTGCGGGCGATCGCCACTCAGGCGGCCCAGAATGCTCTGGACATGGCAGGGGTAGCGGCCTCAGAGATTGATCTGATCGTGCTGGCGACTTCTACACCCGATGATCTGTTTGGCTCTGCCAGCCAGATTCAGCATGATCTGGGCGCAACGCAGGCAACGGCCTTTGACCTGACGGCGGCCTGTTCGGGCTTTGTGTTTGGGCTGGTAACGGCGGCGCAGTTTATCCAAAATGGCGTGTATCGCAAGGCGCTGATCATCGGCGCGGATGTGCTGTCGCGCTGGGTGGACTGGAGCGATCGCCGCACCTGTGTCCTGTTTGGCGACGGGGCGGGTGCGGTGGTGATGGAAGCGAGTGAGCGCGATCGCCTGCTGGGGTTTGAACTCCGCAGCGATGGCACCCTGAACCACTGCCTGAACCTGGCCTATCAGGGGCAGGATAGAGAACTGGTGGACGGAGTGGCGATCGCCCAGGGTACATTTCAGCCCATCACGATGAACGGACAGGAGGTGTACCGTTTTGCCGTCAAGCGGGTTCCCGAAGTCATCGAGAAGGCGCTATTTCGGGCTGAACTGACGGTCGATCAGATTGACTGGCTGGTGATGCATCAGGCAAACCAGCGAATCCTTGATGCCGTTGCCGAGCGTTTGGGCATTCCCAGCGAAAAGGTCATCAGCAACATGGCCAGCTACGGCAACACTTCTGCTGCGTCTATTCCCCTAGCGCTGGACGAGGCCGTGCGGCGGGGCGATATCAAGCCTGACGACATCATTGCCACGGCAGGCTTTGGCGCAGGATTGACCTGGGGCGCGGCGGTGTTTCGCTGGGGCGCAAGTTAGGCGCGAGTCAGGCGCGAGTCAGGCGCGAGTTAGACGCGAATTAGACAATTAGAGTTCTGATCACAGTTTGGATCACGGTCTTGATCACTAGGCGTTGAAATATGACAAAGACAGCGTGGGTCTTTCCTGGGCAAGGGTCGCAGGCAGTTGGCATGGGGGCTGACCTATTTGACCTGCCCGCTGCTCAGCAGCGGTTTGAGCAGGCGGCGGAGATTTTGGGCTGGTCGGTGCCAAAGATTTGCCAGAGCGAAGACGACAAGGTATCCAAAACGCTCTACACCCAGCCCTGCCTCTACACCGTCGAGAGCATCCTGGCAGATTTGCTGCTGGAAAGGGGGCTACAACCTGCGCTGGTAGCGGGTCATAGCTTGGGTGAATATGTGGCACTGTACGCGGCGCAGGTGTTTGATTTTGAGTCGGGCCTGCGGCTGGTGAAGCGCCGGGCTGAGCTAATGGATAGCGCGTCCGAAGGGATGATGGCGGCGCTGCTGGGGTTTGACCGGGCGCAGCTCGAAGCGGCGATCGCCCAAACGCCGGATGTCGTGCTGGCAAACGACAACAACGACGGTCAGGTGGTCATTTCGGGAACGCCGAGCGCCGTGGAATCCATCATGTCTGGGGTCAAGTGCAAGCGGGCCGTCAAGCTCAACGTCAGCGGCGCATTCCACTCGCCCCTGATGGCGGAGGCGGCAGCAGAATTTCGCACGGTGCTGGATAGCGTGGCGTTTCAGACGGCTCAAGTCCCCGTCTTGTCGAACGTAGACCCCACGCCCGCCACCGATGCTGCTGTGCTAAGAGACCGCCTCGATCGGCAGATGACGGGTTCCGTCCGCTGGCGCGAAATCTCCCTCCAGCTTTCCCAGGCAGGCATCGAGCGGGTTATCGAAGTGGGCCCTGGTAAGGTGCTGACGGGTATTATCAAGCGCACCTGCCCGGACGTAGCGCTGGAAAACGTGGGGGCGATCGCCGACATCGAGCGCGTGGCCGTGTGATGCCGCTGAACTCCCCGTCAACCCAACAGTCCTACCATGCGCGATCGCGAACCCCCGGTCAGCCTTGCCCTCTACCACCTGTTCAAATGGTCGGTGGTGGCACCGATGCTGCGGTTTTACTTTCGCGGGCGGGTCTATGGACTGGAAAACGTCCCCCAGCGCGGGCCGCTGATTGTGGTGGCAAACCATGCCAGCGACTTTGATCCGCCGCTGCTGTCGTGCTGTGTGCGGCGGCCCGTGTCCTACATGGCCAAGGAAGAACTGTTTCGCGTGCCCGTGCTAAAGCAGGCGATCGCCCTCTATGGAGCCTATCCAGTAAAGCGGGGTTCGGCGGATCGCAGCGCCATTCGAGCGGCCCTGCATCAGCTTGAGCAGGGCTGGGCGGTGGGAATTTTCCTCTCTGGCACGCGCACCCCCGACGGCCGCATTCCCGACGCCAAGCTGGGTGCGGCGATGATTGCGTCTAAGGTGCAAGCTCCCCTGCTACCCGTTAGCCTCTGGGGTACAGAGGCAATTCTCCCCAAGGGCAGTCGATTTCCCCGCCCAGTACCCATTACAGTGCGAATAGGACAGCCCATTCAGCCGCCAGCGGGCGATCGCGCTGCCCTAGAGCAGGTCACGCAGCGCTGTGTAGAAACAATTCATGCAATGCACGACCTGGGGCGGTAAATTTATGTTAAGAATTATAAATAAAACTCGGATTGGGCTGAGAAAGTCCAAGGGTGAGGGTTGGAATCTGAAGTGCTTAGGGGCTTGCGGTTTGCACTCCTAAGTCCAAGCCACATTTGGAATGCGGGGCTTTACATTGCAGCGTGCAGTGCGACGAACATGACATGATTTGTACTTTGAGTCAGATCTCAGTAAAGTCTTAAGGTCTTAAGGTCTACAGAGAAGGTCTATAGAGTTTTTGTAAGGGAACCGCCCGATTTTAGGGGAATCTCATCGAACTGCGGTCTATAGAACTAGACCAACCATGTTGAGTAGCGAGGGTTGTCAGAATGCAGGATTTGCGGGCAGAGCTGGCGGGCACGATGGGCGAGGCAGAGTGGGACTGGCTCATGCCCCATGCGGAGCGGAATGCGCTAGTGCTGGTGGCCACAGGTCTGGATTTGCTGGATGTGGGCGTGGCGATCGCCTCGGATCACACCACAACGGTGCAACGATGGATTGACGAAGGACTGATCCAAAAACCCAGCCCTGAGCAAATCAAAACCTGGAACAGCAGTCGCAACAAGCGATTCAACGCGCTGATTTTGCAGCCCTACGTACTGGTGCAAGACGTGTTGGCGTAGGGATGAATTGGCGTAGAGATGATGGGATTAAGGGGGTATATCCCACTTTTACAACCCTCACCCTAAATCCCTCTCCCAAGGCGGGAGAGGGACTTCCAATCCGGCTCCCTTTCTCCCGCTTTGGGAGAAGGGGCTGGGGAATGAGGGCAACCTTGCACAACTGGGATGTGCCCGATCAAGGCGACCGATTTCTGGCTGAGGCTAGTCTCGAAAGTAGCGGCCTAGCGTCGCGCCCGTGTGCCCCGTCGTCACCCACAGCACGGCTCTGGCGGCATCTCGCACCACCTTATCAGTCGTTTCGGCAGGCTGCGTCGAAGGCACTTCCACTGGCTTAAACTCGATACCCCGGCTGCCCAAGACGATTTTGCCAATCACCCGGGCGCGGCGCATATGGTAGTCAGACGTAATTAGGTAAATGCTGCTGATCCCCTGGGCCTTAAACTCATCTACCAGCGTTGTGAAGTTGGTGAGGGTATCCACTGCTCGATAGTCCAACCGGAGGCGATCGCGCTCAATTCCTGCCTCCCTAAACACCCATTCCGCATATTCTGGATTGCTGCCCGACGAAATCCAAACGGGCAGATCGGGATGCTTTCGAGCAAACTCTGCTGCAAACTGCTCTCGCGCCGTTGACCCACCCAACACCAGCACCGCCTCTGGCTCTCGCAGCAAAGTCCTGACCTCCTTGAGCGCAATATAGCCCAGCCCCAAAACCAGGGCAAAACCCAGCAGTTTGGCAAGCCCAAATTGCCGCTGGCGACGACGAGTGGTAGGAAAGATAGAAGACATGGCGCAGCGTAATCCAAATCCGAAGCAATCTTACTTGAGAGAACCCTTAAAAGGTAACCAGCTAAACCTTTTTCCGCAATCCCAGTGGGCATGGGAACTTGCCTCACCGCACTTCATGGGTGCGATTTGGGCGATTGTCTCTTCGCAGACGGTGACTCCGCAGACGGTGACTCCGCAGATGGTGACTCCGCAGACGGTGACTCCGCAGACGGTGACTCCGCAGACGGTGACTCCGCAGACGGCGACTCAAGTGCTTACACTCTATCGCATCACTTTAGGGCAGATCCCAACAGGCCATAGAAATCTTTCGATTATTAGCGGGTTACTTGCTGGCTTCCACCAGGCTCCGGAGGGCAGCTTTCATTTCCGCCACGCTGGTCGTAGCTGTACCAAATTGACGGACGACAATGCTGGCGGCCAAGTTGCCCAGGATCGCCGCTTCTACGGGTGTTGCGCCGACGATTAGCCCGAGCGTCAGCGCCGCCACCACGGTATCCCCCGCGCCTGTCACGTCAAACACGTCCGTCCGGTTAAACGCAGGAACGTGGTGCTGGGAACCGTCCTGGCTAAACAGGCTCATGCCCTCCTCGCCGCGAGTAATCAGCATGTGCTGGGCGCGGGTCAGACGCAGCAGGTCGGCTCCTGCCTGGGCAAGGCGATTCCCGGAAGGAGCGCTTCGCGAATCGCCCCCTGTAATTCCATAGCCCACGGCTTTCTCTGCTTCCGGCAGATTGGGCGTGAAAACCGTGGCTCCAGCAAAGCGATGCAGGTCGATCTGGGTATCCACGACACAGAGAGAATGCTGCAAGGCGGCCTCGATCACCGGGGCACTCAGCACGCCGTCGCCATAGTCCGAACAGACCACCGCGTCTACGGTATTGAGGTGCTGCCGAATATAGTCCGCCAGCGCCAACTGCAAGTCTGGATCAGCGGGCGCGTCGGACTTGCGATCGACCCGCACGATCTGCTGCGTCACAGACTGACGAGCATGGCCGGAAATGCGCGTTTTGGTGACCGTGGGGCGATCGCCGTCCAGCAAAATGCCGCCTGTGTCGATGCCTGCCGCCTCGAAAATGCGCCGCAGCACTGCACCCTGCTCGTCTTTGCCCACCAACCCGACGGCCTTGACCTGCGCCCCCAGTTTCGCCAGGTTATAGACCGCGTTTGCGCCGCCGCCGGGAATTTGCCGCGTCTCCTCGTGCCGCAGGATCAGCACCGGAGCCTCCCGCGACAGCCGCTCCACCTGCCCCGTCAGAAACTCGTCTAGCGTCAGGTCACCCGCTACCATGACCCGCGCCTCGGTAAACCGATCCATTAGCGCGTTCAGTCGGGGGGCGATCGCCCGCAGGTGTTCCAGAAACGCTGCCTCTACCATGCGCTTGTCTCCTCTCTAGCTGGCAGGCGACGGAGCGGGCACAGGCAGGTCTGGGCAGCGCTCATTCTTCTGCGAATATTTCACTTCAAACAAATAGGGACGAGTTTCGCCTGTGGTGTTTTCAATTGGGCGAGTCCGCACGACGGCGATCGCATCAGCGTTCAAAATGCCGTAGCCAGAACTCCGCAGCAGCGTCGGCGGCTGCACCTGCTTGCCTTCGGCATCTACCACCACACCAACCACTGCCGACGGCACTTTATCTTCATCCAGCTCTAGCTGAAGCAGGCAAGCATTCAGCGGCAGTTCGACCGCAATCTCGCGGGGGCGCACCGCATCGGGATCGGGAATTTCCACGCCAAGCTGCTCAAACCAGGCAATGTAGGCCAGATTCGCCTCATCGGGCTTCGTCCCCTGGGGATTGTAGGCAAACAGTTCCGGGCGATCGCGCTGGAGGGCTGCGAGCTGCTGAGCAGGCGACAGAGCAGGTGCGGTCGGGGTTGGCGAAGCCGCTGGAGAACTGGGAGCCGCCGGAGAAGCCGCAGGACTGGGCGCTGGGGAGGCCTCGACCGTCGGAGAAGCCGCCGGACTGGGCGAGGCTGTGGGGCTGGGCGAGGCCGCAATCGACGGCGCAGGCGAGGGGCTGGCAATCACCGACGGCGGCGTGGGGAACAGGGGCGAATTGTTTTGGGAGCCAGAGGGCAGCCGCAGCGAGGGCCCATCGATGGAAAACTCTGGGTCTAGCGATGGAATTGACGGAGAGGGCGAGGGCACAAGCGACGGAATCGACGAGGGCGCGGACGATGGGGGCAGCGTAAAGGTAGATCTAGGCGGCAGCGTCGTCCGGGGGCGGCTAGTGGCGCTAAAGCGAGGACTGAGGGACGACAAGGGCGGCAAGGGCGGCGCAGGCGGCACAAAGAAGGGCGGCAGCGCAGAGGGCGATCGCCCCGTTTGCCCCGGCAGCGGCGACAGGCTAAAGGACGACCCCGGCGCGGGCTGCGGCAGCGTCGTAGAAGGATTCGAGAAGGTGGGCAATTCCAAATTTGGCTGGGCAAAACTGGGAACGCGGCTCAGTTCCTCCGGCGTGAGTTGCACCAGCGACACAGGCCGCTGCACCTGTCGCTCGGTCGGCAGCTTTTGCCCCGGCAAAAACGGCAAAAACGCCCACAGCAATAGATGCGCCCCTACTGAAGCCAGCGCCGCCCAGAACAGCGGCTCCTGCGACCACCGTTGCAGCCAATTTTCGGGATAGGGTTCAGCAGAGTAATACGTCATACGCGCTTCGTCGAAAGCCTCTGAAATTTTAGCGTAGGGAGGTCAGAGTGGGGGTCGGCAATTGCTGATCTGTGCCACACTTCACCAACAACAGCGAAAAATAGGGCAGCTTTAGCGAAGGGCGATCGCGCAAGTCGGCATGGATTACCTGCGTGGGCTGGCTGGCCCGCTCGACCACGTAACTGTGCTGAAGCAGACCGCGCCGCTCCAGCACAGGCCAGACTTGTTCGTACACTGAACTCACTTTCATTAAAACCAATACATCCGCCGTATCCAGCGCCGTTTCCAAATCTGCAACGGTGTATAAAGCGGGCAGCACCACCAGCCGCTCGGCCCGCACAGTCAGCGGCAGACCCAGCGCCGCCGCCGCCGCCATTGGAGAGCAGATGCCAGGAATCGTCTCTACCTGCGCTTCGGGGTGTTGCTGCATCACGGTCTGCGCCAAATAGGTAAAGGTGCTGTAGAAGCTGACATCACCTTCCGACACAAACACCACGTCGTCGCCCTGCTGCAAATAGTTCCAGACCTGTGCCGCAGCCGTTTCCCAGGCTTGCCTCAGGGTCGCCTCCTCCTGCACATAGGGAAAGTCCAGCGCCAACTGCACCTGGTCTGGCCGCAGCCACTGCGCCACAATCTGCTGCGCTACGCCCTGCTTGCCCCCTAGCCCCGCCGGAAACGCCACCACGGGCGACGACTGCAACAGCCGCAGCCCTTTCACAGAAATGAGTTCTGGGTCGCCGGGGCCAGCGCCCACGCCGTAGAGGGTACCTGTCATAAAGGAGATTGGGAGTTTGGGAGGGGGGTGAGATGATGGGGGGAGGAAACGAGGAGAGCCTGCTGTTCTCAACGCAACTCTCTCCCTATCATGCTATCCAGCATGACGCTTCGTTCTATTTCCCTGACCCACTAGATTTCCTACTGCTAGGCTTCCGCATGACCCTCACTCACTATCCCTATCCCTCCGGTCGTCGCGTCATTATGGGGCAGCGATGCGCGATGGCGACGAGTCAGCCACTAGCCACGATGGCGGGGGCAGAGATGATCTGGGCAGGGGGGAATGCGGTGGATGCGGCGCTGGCGATGGCGATCGCCCTGACGGTCGTAGAACCCACCTCCAACGGCATTGGGGCGGATGCGTTTGCGCTGGTGTGGGACGGGCAACTGCACGGGCTGAATGCGTCGGGGCGGAGTCCCCAAGGGCTGGCGCGGGCAGACTTTGGCGACTCGGCTACAGTGCCGCTGTGTGACTGGCGGGCGGTGACGGTGCCGGGGGCGGTGTCGGGCTGGCGATTGCTCTGGCAGCGGTGGGGCCAGATCCCCTTCGAGCAATTGTTTGAACCTGCGATTCGCTATGCGGAACAGGGCTTTCCGGTGTCGCCAGAGACAGCGCGGGCATGGCAACGGGCAGAGCGGGTGTTTTTGCCGCTGCAAGGGAAAGAATTTGAGCCGTTCAAGCGGGTGTTTTTTGCGGGCGATCGCGCTCCTAGAGCGGGCGAAATTTGGCGCAGCGAGGGCCATGCCAGAACCCTGCGGGCGATCGCCCAATCCGGCGGCGAGGCATTTTACACCGGCGAGTTGGCCCAGAACCTCACCCGCTTTGCTGCCAGCACGGGCGGATTTTTGACGCTGGCAGATCTGGAAAGTCATACCGCCGACTGGGTTACGCCAATTTCGACGACCTACCGCGACCTGACGGTGTGGGAACCGCCGCCCAACGGCCAGGGCATCGCCGCACTGATGGCGCTCAACATTCTGGAAGGCGTTGACCTGGGGCGCTATCCCCGCGATTCGGCCGACAGTTTCCATTGGCAAATCGAGGCGATGAAGCTGGCCTTTGCCGATGCCTATCGCTACGTTGCCGATTCGCGCAGTCTGGAATTTGACCCGGCGCGGCTGCTGGACAAGGGCTACGCGGGCGATCGCCGTTCCCTCATTGCCGACACCGCCCTGCCCCTGGCAAAACCCGGCATCCCCAAAGGCGGCACGGTGTTCCTCGTGGCTGCGGAACCCGACCTGATGGTGTCCTTCATCCAGTCCAACTACGAAGGCTTTGGCAGCGGCATCTTAATCCCCAATACGGGCATCGCCCTGCACAATCGCGGCGCGGGCTTCACGCTGGAACCAGGACACCCCAACGACTATGCCCCCAGCAAGCGCCCGTTTCACACGATTATCCCCGGCTTTTTGACCCGCAACGGACAGCCGCTCGGCCCCTTCGGCGTGATGGGCGCACCCATGCAGCCCCAGGGCCATGTGCAGGTAGTGGTGAACTTGACCGACTACGGCATGAACCCCCAAGCTGCGCTGGATGCTCCCCGCTGGCGCTTCCTGCGGGACAACCAGGTGCTGCTGGAACAGGCCGTGCCGCCTTCTGTGGTGCGAGCGTTGGGCGATCGCCATCATGCAGTCCAGGTCAGCGCCGAAGTCAGCCAGTTTGGTAAAGGGCAAATTATCTTGAAGCACGGCAGCACCCTGATCGCCGCCACGGAACCCAGGGCAGATGGCGTGGCGATCGCCCTTTAGGAAGAAGGGAGAAGAAAAAACGAAGAACGAAGAGCGAAGAACGAAGAGCGAAGAACGAAGAACGAAAAGGGTTGGGGTATTTCCGTCTGTCCATCGCCTCTGCAATTCACGTTATTATGCAAGTACAAGCTTAAAGTTTTGTAAACGACTGCGCTTGGGCAGCCACTCGCGATTGTCTCAGGAGGCAACTGCACTAGAGCCAGCGCCATCGTCACGGGTTGACAGCAGTGCTAACTATTTGGCAGCTAGCCGGCCGGTCGTTGCTCCGCTTTACTAGCCCGTCCCCCCACTCCTACCCTTAACGCGCCTTGACTCCAGCCATCAAGCCTTCCCAACGCCCAACCCTGCCCACTGCCTGGCACGCCCTAAATCCGCTCTGGCAGGGTGGAGAAGATGTCGTGCAAAAAGGCTTGCCCCATCACCAACTGGCTCCGGCGTGGCAAATGCTGCTGCTGGGAGACGGTTCCCCCACCCGCCACTTGCAATTGCTAACGGGCGAACCAACCGAGGTGGACGTGATTGATATGTCGCTGGTGGGCATGGATCATGACTATGCGCCGGAGCAACTTTCCGTAGTGCCAGGGCCACGGGTGCGGCGACAGGTGTGGCTCCGCACCGCGTCGGGGCAGCGCCTCGCCTATGCTACGTCCTGGTGGAACGCTGAGCATGTGGATGAATATCTGCAAAATCGTTCGCTGGGGATCTGGGTCAACCTGACGCGGCTCCGCACCGAGCTATATCGGGATGTGCAGGGCATTTACTACGGGCATTCGTCGAGTTTGGAACTGGCGTTTGGCGAAGCGGGGCCGTTTTGGGGGCGGCACTATCTCTTCTGGCATCACGGACACCCGATTACGCTGATTTACGAAGTGTTTTCGCCCTATCTCAGGCAGTATCTGGGCCCGGTGCGCCATGTTTAACTGCCATATTTAACTTTGAATCGGCATAGCAAGGCTGTTGCTGTTATGCGTCCCCAAGCCAGCCCTTAGGCTAGAAGAAGCGCGATCGCCATCAGAAGGCCGCCAAGCAGAACTCAACCCCACAAAACGGAAGGGATTGCAAATCGAACTGTTTCTCTACGCAATGTTTCAGTTGTGGAAGGATTGCTCGTCCCGTTAGGCTTGCAAATAATCCTGGTGCTTTTGGCAAGCAAAGGTTTCTGGCTACAAAATCTGGCTACAAAGTTCAGCTACAAAGAAAACTAGCTACAAAGAAAAACAGATCCTTAACCTTTCTAGCTCAGCGATACAATCTGGGTGACTGAGCGCATCCTTGAATAGTGAGGAGTACGGTTTTGCGTCGTATGTGCATCGTATACGTGGCGATACCTTGCACAAACCTCTTATCCCAGCCTTATTTGTTTGTCATGATGATGCCTGATCGGTCGCGGCGCTTACTTCCTGAGACAGATGTTTCCTGTAGCGTAAGCAAAGGACATAACACTGAAGGCTTTGATGAAATAGAACCGACCATAGAGCCGACTACAGAGCCGACTACAAAACTGGATCAAGGGACAGAAGCGCTTCATCGCTTAGCGGCTTCTTTTGACCCACAAAGCTGGATTCTGAAAACTCGACATGAAGAGTTTGCTGCTCATTTGCGCTGTTTCCTCCAGCAGGTCTGTGAAGCGGGCGAGTGGGCGCTGGGAGTCTGCTGGCTTCCCCAAGATCCTCTAGAACATCAGGGATGGGCGGCGAGTTGGATCAGGCCGCTGACGGCGCAGGACGGTTCGGTAGAGCCAGAGGTGCCCGCTGTGCCCACTTTAGATATGCCAGTTACAGAAGGTGTGTCGGTTACAGATCTGCCCATCACAGATTTACCAGTCGTAGATCTACCAATCACAGACCTGTTGGGACGTGCAGGTGTGGCGCTGCTGGAGCGGGCGTGGAACCATCGACAGGCGGAATGGATCGTGGATCTGACGAAGCGACCTCCGGAGGCGCGAGAGGAATCGCCTGTGCCTGCGACGCAGCCGAATCCAGCCGTAGCCCCAAGCCTGGCTCCAAACTTGGCTCAAAACTTGGCTCAAAACATCGCTCTAACCGGAGTTCCAAACTGGCGATCGGCGCTGGCGGTGCCTGTGATGGAGAGCGATCGCCCGTTGGCAGTGCTGCTGTTCGCTAGTCGAGATGCACGGGACGAAGATTCTCAAGTCGTGCAACTGATGAGGGCGATCGCTGCTCAGCTAGGTGCAGTAATCCAGGTTCGCCAAACGGAAGCAACCCTGCGGCAAAATGAGTCCCGATTTCGCGCCGTTTTTGAACACGCCAACATCAGTATTGGCATGACAGCGCTGGACGGTCGCATTATTGATGTCAACGCAGCCTCGACCCAGCTCTTTGGCTATAGCCGAGAAGAGTTCTATCGGATGAACTTCAAGGACTATACCCATCCAGAGGATTTGGAGATCGACCTAGACCTGTTGCAAGACATGATCGAAGGGCGGCGCAATCACTACCAGCTTGAAAAGCGCTACATTCGCAAAGACGGGAGCATCTTTTGGGCAAACCTGACGGTCTGTGCTGTGCGCGATGAGCAAGGGGCGCTGCAATTTACCTTTGCCATTGTGGAAGACATTACTAACCGCAAGCAGGCCGAAGATGCGCTGCGCCAGAGCGAAACTCTTAACCGCAATCTCCTGAGGGCGCTGCCGGAAATGCTGTTTATCGTTGATCGGCAGGGCACTTGTCTGCATATTCAAACGGAGCAAGACGATGATTTGGTGTGTCCTCTAAGTGACCAACTGGGTCGGCAGATTGAGGAACTGTTGCCTGCTGAGGTCGCGCAGTCGATGATGCGGGCGATCGCCCAGGCAGCACAAACCGGAACCGTGCAAACCCTGGAATACAGCCTGCTGCTGCAAGGCGAGGAGCGCTGCTTTGAGGCTCGCATTGCCGACTGCGGCCCAGAGTCGCTTCAGAGCAGCAATCAAATCTTGGACAACCGGCTGGGCAATCTGTTTGCCTGTTCGTTAAACAGCCCGACGGGTTGCCAAGCCTCTGACCCAATTTTCATTGTCAGCGTGCGAAATATTACCCAGCGCAAGCGCACTGAGCGGGCCCTGCGGGAACAAGAGGCGTTTCTGAGGCTGATTATCGACAATATTCCCCAGCACGTTTTCTGGAAAGACTGCAATCTCATCTATCGCGGCGGCAACCGCAACTTTGCCCATTCCGCCGGATTCGAGCGTCCAGAAGACCTGGTGGGAAAATCTGACCACGACCTCTGGCCTACTGACCAGGCGGATCGCTACGTGGCGAGCGATCGCGAAGTGCTGGCAACTGGACAGGCCAAGCTGCACATGGTTCGCAAAAAGGTGCTGGCTGACGGCCGCGAGATCTGGCAGGATGCCAGCAAGGTGCCCATTCGAGATGCCGACGGCAAGATTATTGGCATTCTTGGCTCCTACGATGACACCACCGAGCGCAAGCAGGCCGAAGAAGCCCTGGCCCAGCGAGAGCAATACCTTGCAACGCTGGTGGACGTGCAGCAGCAGTTGCTCTCGCTGGACAATCCAGCAAAAATTTATGCTCTTGTCTCCCAGCGCCTAGGACAGATTTCTGGCACAAGTCGGGTCTACGTGTTTGAAAACAGCCGCGACTCGGACGGCAATTTGCGGATGCACTATGTGCATGAATGGTGCGCCGAGGGAATCTCTCCCAACATCGACCGACCGCTGCTCAAGGGATTGCGCTATCTCGACTATTCTACCCAGTTTGAACAGGTCCTCTCCGAAGGGCGACCCTATGCGGGGATTGTCGCGGAACTGTCTGCCTCGGAGCGGGCCGTGCTAGAGCCGCAGGGCGTGCTGTCGCTGCTGGTGTTGCCGCTGCAGGTGAATGGCGAGTTTTTTGGGTTTATCGGCTTTTCAAATTGCGTAGAGGCGAAAGCCTGGACGGCGGCGGAGGTGGGTTTGCTGCGGGCGGCGGCGGCGGCCGTTTCCCTGGCCTTGGAGCGGGCCCAGGCGGCAGAGGCGCTGCGTCAGAGCGAGTCCCGCTATCGGCTGTTGGCCGAACACGCCACTGACCTGATTTCTGTCCATGCGCCCGATGGCACCTATCGCTATGCCTCCCCGGCTTGCCAAGCGCTGCTGGGCTATCGTCCAGAGGATTTGGTAGGGCGATCGCTCGCAGATCTTCTGCACCCCCAAGATTGCGAAAGTCTGCTCAACACAGCGCTTCCCCAGTCTCCCTCGCAGTCTCCGCCGCAGTCCCCGTTGCAGTCTCTCTTGCTAAATCGTGGGCCCGTGGTCTATCGCATTCGCCATGCCAAGGGTCACTATATATGGTTTGAAACGCGCAGCAAAGCGCTCTGCGATCCCGCCACGCAGCAGGTTCTAGAAATCATCGCCGTTTCCCGCGACATCACCGAGCGCAAGCAGGCGGAACAATTATTGGCAGGGCAAAAGCGGGTTCTGGAAAAAATTGCGACGGGTGCCGACCTGACAGAAACGCTGAAACTGCTGCTCCAGGTGATGGAATCTCAAGCAGACGGGCTGATTGGCTCAATTTTGCTGCTTGATGCAACAGGGCAGCGGATCGAAGGCGGTATCACCAATAGCCTGCCCGATACCTATGTCGAACAGCTCATCGGCGTGCAAATTGGCCCAAAGGTGGGTTCCTGCGGCACAGCAATGTATCGGCGATCGCCCGTGATTACCCCTGACCTCTACCAAGACCCCCTCTGGGAAGACTATCGCGATTTTGCACGGCAGTTTGGGCTGGTGTCTTGCTGGTCGCTGCCCATTCTCTCCTCCCAGGGCAGTGTCTTGGGCAGCATTGCGATTCACAGCCGGACGCCGCGTACCCCAACCGCCACCGACTGGTCACTGCTGGAAATTTCTGCGCCGCTGGCGGGCATTGCCATCGAGCAGGCGCGGGCGGATGCGGCCCTGCAAGCCGCCGAAGCCAAATATCGGGGCATCTTTGAAAACGCGGTGGAGGGGATTTTTCAAAGCACCCCCGATGGGCAATATCTGATGGTCAACCCGATGCTGGCACGACTGTATGGCTACGAGTCGCCCGCCGACCTGGTGGCGAATTTGACCAATATCGGGCAGCAACTCTATGTAGATCCGCAGCGTCGGGCAGAGTTTGTGCGGCTGATGCAGACCGTGGGCACGGTTCAAGGGTTCGAGTCGGAGGTGTATCGAAAGGATGGCAGTATTATCTGGATTTCGGAATCGGCGCGAGCGCTCTACGATGCGGCAGGAAACCTGATCCGGTTTGAAGGAACCGTGGAAAATATCACCCGACGCAAGCGGGCAGAATTGGAACTGCTGAACCGCGACAATCTGTTGCAGGGGGTTGCCCAGGCTGCGAACTGCCTGCTCACCCATGAGGATTTATCGACGGCCATTTCCGAGGCGATCGCCATTCTGGGCACGATGGCCCGGGTTGATCGGGTGTTTATTGCCGAAAATCATCCCCACGAAACGACGGGTGAGATGGCCATGAGTGTCCGCTATGAATGGGTTCGCAAAGGCACAGTCCCCTGCCTGTCCGACTGGCAAAATCAGCCCTACGCCGCCCACGGTCTAGGTCGCTGGTATGAGCAGTTTTTGCTAGGCAAGTCTGTGGGAGGAATCGCGCGAGAGTTGCCTAGGGTTGAGCAGGATGTACTAGCAGCGGTTCGTGTGCTGTCTTCGCTGATGGTGCCGATTTTTATCGAAGATGAGTTTTGGGGGTATATCGGGCTGGATGACTGTCATGCTGAGCGGCAATGGTCTGCAAGCGACGAATCCAGCCTACGGGCGATCGCCGCCAGTTTGGGGGGCGCGATCAAGCGTCAACGCACCGAAGAGAAAATGCGCTACCAGGCCTTTCATGACGCGCTGACAGGTCTACCCAACCGGATGATGTTCAACCGCCATCTGTATCTCATGTTGGCCCGCTCCCGCCGTGGAAAAGAGCCGTTTGCCGTCGTTTTTCTAGACCTGGATCGGTTCAAGACCATCAACGACACGCTGGGCCATACGGTGGGCGATCGCCTGCTGGAACAAGCCACACAGCGCCTCACCTACTGCCTGCGCGAAGAAGACATCATCGCCCGCTGGGGCGGCGACGAATTTACCCTGCTGCTGCCCAATCTAAAATCGCCCCAGGATGCCAGCCGGATTGCTGAACGCATCTCGGAGAACCTGCGCCCCCCCTTCTACGTCGATAGCCACGAGCTACACATCACATGCAGCATGGGCATTGCCCTGTTTCCAGAGCACGGAACCGATGCCCAAACCCTGCTGAAAAATGCCGATGCCGCACTCTACCTTGCCAAAGGGCACGGACGCGACAATCATCAGTTCTATACGCCCGCGATTACCAGCCAGTCTACGGAACGTCTCGCCCTCGATAGCAGCCTACACTACGCGCTAAAGCGCCAGGAATTTACCCTCCACTATCAGCCTCAGGTCAATGTCCTGACGGGGGAAATTATTCAGATGGAGGCACTACTCCGATGGACTCATCCCAAACTTGGGCTAATTTCACCCCAGACTTTTATCGGGCTAGCAGAAGAAAATGGGCTGATCGTTCCCATCGGGTTTTGGGTTCTCCGCACAGCCTGTCTGCAAAACAAACAGTGGCAAGAAGCTGGATTCGGCCCGCTGCGAGTGGCGGTAAATCTATCCGCACGACAGTTTCAGCAGCCTAACCTGGTAGGTGCGATCGCCAGCATCCTAGAAGAAACGGGATTGCCGCCAACCGGCCTGGAGCTAGAGATTACCGAGACGGCTGCGATGCAGAATGTAGAGTTCACCACCACACTGCTGCACGAGTTACAGGATATGGGCGTGCGGATTGCAATGGACGACTTTGGCACAGGCTACTCGTCGCTGGGCTATCTGAAGCAATTTCCGCTCAATACACTGAAAATCGACCGATCCTTCGTTAAAGATGTGACGGCCAACCCAGACGATGCGGCAATTGTGGCGGCAATTGTGGCGCTAGGCCAGGGGCTGAACTTGAACGTCGTCGCTGAAGGCGTAGAAACGATAGACCAGCTCGCCAAGCTGCGATCGCTCCAGTGTGAAGAAATGCAGGGCAATCTCTTCAGCCGTCCGCTAGATGCAGCGACTGCCACCCAATTTTTGCAAAAGAACCAGCCCCGCAGCAACCTCCAGCGGTTCTGTCAGCCGTTCGATCGGTCAGGCTAAAGAGCAATTTGGTTAGACGGCGGCACTGTCAGCAAGGAGCTTGAGAAATCCGCTGGAAAGCTCTACTTGCACCCCAGCGATTCTCGTGTATCAGCGCCAGTCACCGGGTTTATACCTGATGCCGTTTTGCATAGATGAAGCACTTGCTCTCGATCCAGCATGGCAAAGGTAAAATCGGCTCCGTCCACCTTCGCACCCTTGAAGTTACTTTTCAGCAGCATGGCAGAAGTCAGCACGGCATTGCTCAGGTCGGCTCCTGCAAAATTGCTGAGGTAGGCAATCCCATCGGTCATGTCGATTCCTTTCAGGTTGGCCCCCGTAAGCGTGGAACCGTTGAACACAGCCCCGCGCAGGTCAGCACCGCTGAAGTCTGCTCCAGCAAGCTGAGCATTGGCAAATTCGGCTTGAATCAACTGTTGTCCTGCAAAATTTTTGGTGGTGGCTTCTACGTCGTCGTAGGCGCGGATGGCAGCAGAACTCGCGGCGATCGCCCCCTGCGGCAGCCCCATCAGCCCCACCCACAGCCCAAACACCAGACTCAGCAACGCTCGAAGTAAACGCATGGTCGTTTTAGAAATTCACACTCCCAACGTTAATAAACGTAACATTCTGCCGCCATGTTTTGGCAGCCCACTTCAACAGCCCGCTGCAACAGCCCGCTGCAACAGCACAATCTGACCGCACAATTTGGACAGCATGGCAGGTTGGATAGCATGGCAGGCACAGCAAACTCGACGGCGCAAGTTCGACGGCGCAAGTTCGACGGCGCAAGCACGGTTCAACCGCCAACTTAGACCATGACTTGCCAGACTAAAACTGCCGCAAAAAGCGCAGATCGCTCTTGTAGAGGTCGCGGATGTCGGTCATCTGGTGCAGCACCATCGCAAACCGCTCTACCCCGAAGCCGGCCGCAAAGCCCGTGTAAATTTCCGGGTCATAGCCAACCGCTTTTAGCACGTTGGGATCGACCATGCCGCAGCCCAGCACCTCCAGCCAGCGTCCCCGCCAGCGCACGTCTACCTCCGCCGATGGCTCCGTAAATGGGAAGAAACTAGGCCGAAACCGCACCTCGATCTCGCCAAACATCTCTTCCAAAAAGGTCTTGATCGTACCGCGCAGGTCGGTGAAGGTCAGCCCCTCATCCACCGCCAGAATTTCAATCTGGTGAAACACCGCCGAATGAGTTGCATCTACCGTATCGCGTCGATAGACCCGCCCCGGAGCCGCCACGCGAATCGGCGGTTCGTTCGCCTCCATATAGCGAATCTGCACCGAAGACGTGTGGGTTCGCAGCAGGTTGCCATCAGGCAGATAGAACGTATCCTGCATATCCCGTGCCGGGTGGTCAGCGGGCGTATTGAGCGCCTCAAAGTTGTAGTAGTCGGTTTCCATTTCGGGGCCCTGGGCCACGGTATAGCCCAGACCCACAAAAATATCGAGCGCCCGGTCAATGGTGCTGGTTAGGGGATGGTTGCGCCCTTGGGGCCGGAACGTTCCGGGCATGGTCACGTCCAAGGTTTCCGCGGCCAGTTGGGCCTCAATTTGGGCCGCTTGCAGCGCCGCCTTTTTCTGATCCAGCCCCGTTTGCACGACTTCCTTGACCTCATTGGCCAGGGCCCCAATGCGGGGACGCTCTTCAGCGCTCAGCCGCCCCATGCCGCCCAGCACTTGCGACAGGCTGCCCTTTTTGCCCAAATACTTGATCCGGAGTTGTTCTAAATCTTCGAGGGAAGCAGCAGCGGCGATCGCCCCTTCGGCTTCTTGCTGCAACGTCGTCAACTGGGTTTCTAGCTCTACCAACTGGGTGGTCATACAGGTTGTCTGGCGGGTTGTTCTGAAAGGAATGTCTGAGGAATGTCTGAAAAGGACTGGGGAGAAGTCGCCCAGAAGAACCAGGAAAGAGGAATCTCTTCGAGCCAGTCTTCAAGAGCAACAGTCGGCGTAGAGCTACAATCCCTACTCCCTTAGTTTACCGATAGTTTACCGAGCTTCATCCCTCAACGACCCACCTCCCCACAGGATCGCCCTCTACAACAGAAGCATGGCGCAAGCGGAGAATAGCAGAGGAAGAATAGTAATGGATAAGCCAGCCAATCGCTTTCATAATTCTGAATGGGCCCACCTCAATCAAACCACCCACTATGCACCTCTTAATCAGCAACGATGACGGAATTTTTTCTCTAGGAATTCGCACCCTGGCAAACACCCTTGCCCAAGCAGGGCATCAAATCACCGTCGTCTGCCCCGACCGAGAGCGATCGGCCACTGGGCATGGGCTAACCCTCCACAAACCGATTCGGGCAGAGCAGGTCGAAGGTATCTTCCAGCCTAGCGTCATGGCCTGGGCCTGTTCGGGCACCCCTTCTGACTGCGTAAAGCTGGCGCTGGGAGCGCTCCTCAACACCCCCCCTGACATGGTGCTATCGGGCATCAACCACGGCTCTAATCTGGGCACAGACGTGCTGTATTCAGGGACTGTTTCGGCGGCAATGGAAGGCGTTATCGAAGATGTAACTGGCATTGCCTTCAGCCTCACCAGCTTCTCCTCAAAAGATTTTCAGCCTGCTGCCAACTTTGCCCAGCGGCTCGTTGCTTACTTAGCCGCCAACCCGCTGCCCCAGCCGATGCTGCTGAATGTCAACGTGCCCGCTGTGCCTGTCGAAAAAATTGCGGGCGTAGCCATAACTCGACAGGGACTCCGGCGCTACATTGACCAGTTTGAAAAGCGAATTGACCCCAGGGGCAAAACCTATTACTGGCTGGCGGGCGAGCTGTTGGAAGACGTGCCGCAGCCAGACCTAGAACTGGTGGTGACTTCGCAGACCCGGCTCGGTGAAGCCAGCGGAACATGGCTGAATCAAATGATGACCGATGTCCAGGCCATTCGCCAGCACTACATCACCATTACGCCGCTGCAATATAACCTTTCCTGTGCCCACGGTTTGCATCATCTCCGGGATTGGACATTATCGGTTGAATAATGAGTCAAGCTCAGCCCTAAGCCAGGCTACAGTCAGTTGGCCAGCAGTCACTCGGCCAGTTTGGCAGAGATGGGGGCAAATGCAGCAAATGCAGTATGGGATCGAGGTGGATAATCGGTTAGCCAAAGAACAGCACTCGTTTCTTGACAAATTTCAATCAAATTTCAAACAAAGTTCAAAAGTTCGTAGAATCTGAATTTTTTCTATGAATTGCGGATGTCAGCTTCAACTGAATGAAGCATGATGAACGAGCCAGTCGCAAATTTCCACCCTCGCGGGCAAAACCCCAGTGCTGCACCGATGCTGAAAGTTTTTTGGTTTTTTGTGAATTTGGTTCTATGAATTTGCAGCAAACAAAATTTCTTGTGAGATTAGAGCAATGTCATGATGAAGAGGGAACTCTAGGATTAAGGATGCAGCCGGGCGGTCTTTCCCCCTTTACAATAGGGTCATAGGCTGGTGAGTGGTGTGTTGAGCCTGGTTTACCTCCAAATGGCTCGATCAGAGGTACGGTGCAAACTGGGTGAAACATTTTTGGGGCCTTTGGCGCAGGTAGCACAGGAGTAATGCCGGATGCTTGCTGCATATTGTCAACACTGCCGATGCTACCTGGGGCTGCATTCTCAAGCCGCCAAACGCCTGAAAGCCATCTATCAAGAGCCGAAGCATTCACGGATGAAAGCGCCATGCAACGAGAAGGTCTTGTTTGGCAGGGCCAATGTCAGTCCAGTAAGAACCACAAATGTCTAGCGTGAAAAACCAGTTTACGATTCATTTCTGGGGTGTGAGGGGCAGTATTGCCTGTCCTGGCGCAGAGACGGTGCGCTATGGGGGGAACACTTCCTGTGTGGAAATGCGCGTCGCTGGAGAGCGGCTGATTTTTGATGGCGGTACGGGGCTGCGAGTGCTGGGGCAGTCTTTGCTGCGAGAGATGCCGCTGCGAATCAATATGTTCTTTACCCATTCCCACTGGGATCACATCCAGGGCTTTCCGTTTTTTGTGCCAGCCTTTGTCAAAGGCAATAAGTTCAATATTTATGGGGCGATCGCCCCCAACGGCTCCACCATCGAGCAGCGGCTTAATGACCAGATGCTGCATCCCAACTTCCCTGTGCCGCTGCAAATCATGGGGGCGGATATGAACTTCTGCGACCTAGAGATTGGAGAGTCGGTGCAGGTGGGGGACGTGCTGGTAGAAAACGCCCTGCTAAACCATCCGGGCGAGTCGGTGGGGTATCGCGTCAACTGGGGCGATCGCGCGGTTGCCTATATCACCGACACCGAGCATTTTCCCGATCGGCTGGATGAAAACGTCCTCTGGCTCTGTCGCAACGCGGATGTCATGATCTACGATGCCACCTACACCGACGAGGAATACTACTCGGAAAAATCCAGCAAAGTTGGCTGGGGACATTCGACCTGGCAGGAAGCGGTGAAGGTTGCGAAGGCAGCGAACGTGAAGAAAGTCGTGATTTTCCACCACGACCCGCTGCACAGCGACGAGTTTATGGATCGCGTCCAGGAAGACACCCGTAAGCATTTTCCCAACAGCATCGTTGCCTACGAAGGGCTGGAGATTGACGTACTGGCAGAGGCAGCAGCATCCGCAGCATCCGCAGAATCAGCAGACACGACTGACGGCAAGCCTGCTGCTTCGCAAGCCAGCATTTCTGCCTGAGTCCGAGATTAGCTCCAGCCTTTGGCAGCAGATACAATCCAGGTTCCACCTCGCTCAGCCGCTTTATGTCAGAATGTAAAGCGTGTGGATCACATCCTGCTTAGAGACGGTAAAAACCCCGACAGTCGTTGCCCTAGGAAACTTTGACGGCGTTCACCCAGGGCATCAAACTGTGATTGAACCTGTTTGGCTGGCCGCGCAGCAGTTTCGGGCAACTTGCGCTGTGGGTTCTGGCGCGATCGCCCCTGTTCCGACCGTTGTGACATTCCACCCCCACCCCCGCGAGTTTTTTACGGGCAAGCGCCGCGATTTGCTGACTCCGCTGGCGGAAAAGGTGGCTCAACTCAAACCCCTTGGGGTCGCGCAACTGGTGCGGCTACCGTTCGACCATGACCTATCGTGCCTGTCGCCAGAGGCATTTGTAGAGCAGATTTTGGTGCGATCGCTGGCGGCACAGGAAATTAGCGTGGGCGAGAATTTTTGCTTTGGGCATAAGCGGGCGGGCACGGCGGAAGATTTGCGGGCGATCGCCGCTCGGTACGACATTCCCGTTCACATCGTGCCCATGTATACGCTGGACGGCGAGCGGGTCAGCAGTTCCACCATCCGCGACTATTTGCAGCAAGGACTTGTGCGGCCCGCTGCGCGGCTGCTGGGGCGACCCTACATGCTCGTCGGCGACGTGGTGAAGGGGCAGCAGTTGGGGCGATCGCTCGGCTTTCCCACTGCAAATCTGTGCCTGCCCGAAGAAAAGTTTTTGCCCCGACTGGGCGTGTATGCGGTTCGAGTTTGGGTTCAGAATGAGGCTTTTCCCAACGCCTTAGTCCTCCCGCCCGCAGACCCAGCAAGGCAGCCGCAGCCCGGCGTGATGAACCTGGGCTATCGTCCAACGGTAGACGGCAGCCAGCGCCAGGTGGAAGTTCACCTGCTGGACTGGGCGGGCGATCTGTACGGCAAAACGCTGGTGGTCGGCCTAGAGGCATTTCTCCGCGCTGAGCAAAAGTTTGATTCCCTCGACGCGCTGAAGGCGCAAATTCAGCAAGACTGCGACCAAGCGCGATCGCTCCTCACCACGTCCCCATGACCTCCCAAATCCTTTCCGACTGTTCCGCTCTGCGGCTGCTGTTTCTTTCGACCCCGGTTGCGCCACTGGGCACAGGGCTGGGCGGCGGCGTGGAACTGACGCTGTACAACCTGGCAATAGAGATGACCCAGCGGGGACACAGGGTGCAAATCGTCGCGCCGGAGGGTTCCCAACTGCCGCAGTCTGCCGACGCGGCCCCAGTGGCGATCGCCCAGATTCCTGGCAAGCTGCAAACCAGTGCCCAGACCCAGCACTATACCGACCCGATTACCCTACCGCCAGAGTCGGTGCTGGGCAACATGTGGGACTATGCCCGCCAAGCGCAGCACGACGTTGATGTGCTGGTGAACTTTGCCTACGACTGGCTGCCGCTTTACCTCACGCCCTTTTTTCAGCGGCCCGTGGCCCATCTGATCAGCATGGGATCGTTGTCAGCGGCGATGGATGCTGCCATTCAGCAGGTCGCCCGCATGTTTCCGGGCACGCTTGCCGCCCACAGCCACGCCCAGGTGGATACTTTTCCAGATGCAGGCGGATTCCGCGTGCTGGGCAACGGCCTGGATCTGTCACGCTACGAGTTTTGTGCCGAGCCAGAGAATCGACTGGGCTGGGTGGGGCGACTGGCTCCCGAAAAGGGTCTGGAAGATGCGATCGCCCTCGCCGCACAAACCCAAATTCCCCTCTCGGTGTGGGGGGCGATGCCCGATCCCGCCTACTGGCAGCAGATCCAGCAGCGCTATCCTGATGCGCCGGTCGAGTACCGGGGGTTTCTCTCAACCGAAGAATTGCAGCAAGACCTGGGCCGCTGTCGGGCGCTGGTCATGACTCCTAAATGGGTCGAGGCATTCGGCAATGTGGCTGTGGAAGCGCTGGCCTGCGGCGTACCCGTCATTGCCTACCGCCGGGGCGGCCCGTCGGAAATTGTCACCGATGGGGAAACGGGCTGGCTGGTGGAGCCGGATCAGGTTGCTGAACTGGTGGCGGCTGTTGACAAGCTGGGGCAAATCGACCGGGCGGCCTGTCGCCGCCGCGCCGAAGCTCACTACTCGAAGCAGGCGATGGGCGATCGCACGGAGCAGTGGTTCCGTGACCTGCTTCAAAAGCGTTCTCCTAGCGCGATCGCCCAGACATTTGGTTAAAATTGGTTAAAAATATGAGCTTAGGACTTACGCAATTGGACGATTTCTGGCGGGCGCAGCCCGCGAGAAATCGTCCAAAACCCAAAAAGTCTCACCGCAAGTGCGTAAGTCCTAGAGCTATACGAACTAAAAATTAGGGGCTGCTCCAAAACCGGAGGATTTACAGTGCCAGGGCAATCACCCGATGCGACCTATCCCACGCCACCATCCACCAACTATTACACTATTCTGGGGCTGCGCCATACGGCATCGGTGCAAGAGATTCGTCGCGCCTATCGAGACTTGAGCAAGCTCTACCACCCAGATACGACGGAACTGCCGCCCGACGTGGCTACGGCCAAGTTTCACGCCCTCAACGAGGCCTACGCCACGCTGAGCAGCCCAGAGCGCCGCGCCGCCTATGACTTGAAAAGCGGCTATTCCCGCGTTTCGGTCATCCAGACCCCGGCAAATTTCAATCGTCCCGTTTCCGAAGCCCGCCGCTATCGATCAAGCGCTTATCTTGATCCGAGCGATCGCCCCCTGTCTGCGGGTGAGCTATTTGCCCTGTTCATCTTGGGAGTTACCTTTGTCGCCTGCCTGCTGCTGGTGCTGGCGGTGGGCGTTTCGCGGGGCGAGTTTACCATCGCCAGCCTCAAGTCCGAGCGCTTGGTCGAAATTATTCACCAGGCCACAGCCCACTCTGCGGTTTCTCCCCCCGATGTCTCCAGTCATGCGCCAGTGGACTTTGACCCGGAAGCCCCGAGTGATGCCGTGATGGAGTGACGCAGGCATTTTTCTCGCTGCTTGATCCCTTTTATTCCGCATATCCCCACACCTCACACCGCCTTATGTCCCTCCCCCCTGCCGATACGCCGCTCTATAATCATCCGCTGCCCGAAATTGAGCAGTGGCTCATTTCGCAGGGCTGCCAGCAAGACCGCGACAATTTGCATTGCTGGTATGTACAAAAGCCTCAGTGGGAAGCAGAAATTGTGATGGATGTAGACTCCATTGCCGTTCGCTACATTGGTGCGGGCGAAAACGGGCAAGATCTGGTGCGATCGTTCAAGTATTCTCTAAGCCGTCGAGACTTGGACGAGGCAATTTTTGTTGGGCCGTGATGCATTGGGCTGTGATGCATTGGGCCGTGATGCAGGCAAAATGCAGGCAGGATGCCGAAGGCGACGCAAGCGGAAACGCGACGGACTTCTGCAAACCCATCGCGTGAATTAGCGCGTTATTTGGCGCTCTAAATTAATCAGCGCTCTAATTAATCGGTTAATCAGTTAATCAATCAATTAATCAATGCTATAAGCGGCGCAAGGCGAAGACTTCGGTCTGCTGGTGCAATGGCTGGCCTAGTTTGGGGCGATCGCACATCCCCGCTCCCGGACTTTTTCCAGCAGTTCAGGGGGCGGATTTTTCAGTGCATCGGGCGAATCTGGGTGAAACCGTCCCAGCAACAGGTAGCTGACCAGGGCGGGATATTCTCGCAGCGCTAGGAGCGATCGCCGTGCAGACGGAATGGGCGCAGTTTCAGCATGGGGAATAACCGAGAAGCCGTAGCCCTCAAAGGTCAACGTTGCCCGCTTCAGATGAGCCGGATCGGTGATCAAGATAATCGTCTTTACGCCTTGGGGCCCCAAAATGGTCGCCGTTGACTCGGCTTCGTCCTTGGTAGTGCGGGCACACCGCGTCGCTGCGAGAACCGATAGCGGAATGTTTTGTTGCTCAAGCAGTTCCGCGATCTCCTCCATATTGTGCTCCATCGTTACAAAGATCCGGGGCGATCGCCCTTGCTTGTAAAGATCCACAGCCGTCTCATAGCGTCGCCCCTCATCGCGAGAATTGCGCGTCAGCACGACAATGGCATCAGCAGTTTGTCCCGAATCAGGGGGTAGGGCAGTTACCAGTGGATAGGTGAGCGCGGCGGCACCCAGCGGCGAAACCATCAGCCAATACAGCACCAATGCGCCCATCAGCAGGCGCTTTAGAGATTTTCGCTGCCGAATCCAGTTTTTTGAACCGGGGATGAGCCTAGGAACGACCCACAGCAACGCCAGCAAGATGACGAATAAGAGCGTGACTTTCGCTGGATTGGTGAGTAAATCCACCAGTTCCCAGTTCAGATTTGTCCAAAATCGTCCAAGGATTCCGCGCAGGTTTGACATGGTTCACTCCAGAAAATTACGGCATTGCAGATCCAGACAAATTGCCCTGAGAAATTGCCCTGAGAAATTGCCCTGAGATAGAGATGGTGGGCATTTGGTTAGCAATTTGTCTCATCAGTGAGTGCGCAATTGAAGCCAGTAGGACAGGTGAACTCAGCAACCGATCGAAAACTAAGCAGCTAAATACTATGCGTATTGTAGGTTTACGAAGAGAGACGACCAAAGCGGCGATCGCGCTGTTGATAGTCCACCAGCGCCCGGTGAAACTCTGCCCGGTCAAAGTCGGGCCACAGCGTGTCGGTAATATAAATCTCGGCGTAGGCCATCTGCCACAGCAAGAAGTTACTGATTCGCATTTCGCCGCTGGTGCGGATCAGCAGGTCAGGATCGACCGTCCCCTGGGTATATAAATGCTGAGAAAACAGCGCCTCGTCAATGTCTTCCGAGTGCAGTTTGCCCTGCTCGACCTGAGTGGCGATCGCCCGACAAGCCTGGACAATCTCCTGCCGCCCGCCATAGTTCGTAGCCACAGAAAACTGAATGCCTTGATTTTGGCTGGTTTCTGCCATCGACCGCTCAATCTCAGCCCGCAGCGACGCAGGCAGCCTCGACAGATCTCCCACAAACCGAATCCGCACCTGTTCTTCCATCATTTCGCGGAGTTCCTGGCGCAGCACCCGCTCAAACAAAGTCATTAAAAAGTCCACCTCTTCCAGTGGACGACCCCAGTTTTCCGTCGAAAAAGCATAGGCTGTCAAGGCTCCGATGCCCCAATCTCGGCAGCAGCGCAGCAGTTCCTTGAGGGTATCAACACCTCGGCGATGACCCATGATGCGCGGCAAGCCCCGCTGTTTGGCCCAGCGACCGTTGCCGTCCATAATCACAGCAACGTGTTTGGGCAGGCGCTCCTGCTGCAAATCTGCGGGCAGGTCTCTAAGAACGGTTGGCTTTGCTGTCATTTTTTCTCCGAGAAGCCGACTTGGAAATGCGAAAGGGAGGGGGCAAAAAGAGCTTGAGCCGATCGATAAACTGGCGACCCAAACTCCGCAACTGAGGGGCGACGGGTTCACGCTCGACCGACTGAGAAAACCGGGCAATGAGCAGTTCTCGCAGCTTGCTGCTCGTCAGGGGACGGTTCAAAATGCCGCCTTCTGCCAGAGAAATTGAACCCGTTTCTTCCGATACCACTATACAGAGGCATTGCTCCACTCGCTCAGTAATTCCCATTGCAGCCCGGTGGCGAGTGCCTAGTTGCCGCGAGGCGCTGCGTTCTGACAGGGGCAAAATTACGCCTGCTGCGGCCAGCCGCGACCCGCGAATCAGCACGGCTCCATCGTGGAGCAGCGTTGAGGTTTGAAAAATAGTTTGCAAGAGTTCCTTTGAAACTTCGGCGTTGAGTTTGACCCCGGGAACCGAAAAATCGCGCTCGTCGATGGGGCGGTTGGTTTCCAAGATCAGCAGTGCGCCCGTGCGATTTTGGGACAGTTCTTTGACTGCATCGACGATTTCATCAATCACGCTGTCAGATTTGGGTACTGCTTCGGTGGCGGGTTTCAGCAGTTGCCAGATTTCGCCGCGCCCAAGCTGCTCCAACAGCCGCCGAAACTCTGCTTGCAGCATAAAGGCCATCGCCACCGCAGATCCAATGACTAGCTTTTCTAGCACAAAGCTGAGCAGTTGCAGGCTCAAGGCTTTGCTGAGCGCCGAAGCCAGCATCAGCACGATTAACCCGCGCACCATCCACAGCGTGCGGCGATCGCCAATAATCACTAGCACCATGTAGGTCAGCATCAGCACCAATACGACATCAATCCCATGCAGCAGCAAGGACTGAGTCCAGCCAGGGTTTGTCAGCCATTGCTTTAGCAAAGATCCCATCAGTTAACTGGTGCTAGGCATTATGCCCCGTGTAAATTGCAGCTATGGCAGGCGCGATCGCACCTGAAAACAGATTTCCTGAAAACAGATTTTAAGAATGGGGTTAGGGACAGGTATTTCCCGAAATCCGTGGCAAACCGCCCAAAAACGTCTCTTCACCACAAGAGATACCGTGAAAACTTCAAACCAGGCGATACGTCTTAACCATCCGTTAAAAAGCTGTCAGGACTTACGCACTTGCGATAAGTTTTCTGGGTTTTGGATGATTTCTGGCGGGCGCAGCCCGCCAGAAATCATCCAACTGCGTAAGTCCTAGCTGTATTACGGAGGACAGAACGCACCCCCCAATTGTAAGAGCGGGAGGCAAGAAGAACCAGTGAGTGACCGATGGGATCGGAAAGCTAGGGGGTTGCCCTTTCCCTGATACACGTCTCTGACGGATGACTCCGGAGATCAGCAAGCCGGAAAAATCTTGCAGTGCACAAACGAGATCACGGCTGGACGGGGAAAGGGCGATCGCCCTTCACGCTGCTCTC
Source organism: Thermoleptolyngbya sichuanensis A183 (assembly GCF_013177315.1). Classification (NCBI taxonomy): domain Bacteria; kingdom Bacillati; phylum Cyanobacteriota; class Cyanophyceae; order Oculatellales; family Oculatellaceae; genus Thermoleptolyngbya; species Thermoleptolyngbya sichuanensis. Next base: position 2,491,024 of record NZ_CP053661.1, read on the forward strand.
GCCAAAACCAGTCTTGTCTTCACCACTCCGGGTCATCAAGTTCAGGTTTCTGGGCTTTAAACGATTTTCGCGGGCACAGCCCACGAAAAATCGTCCAACTGCATCAGTCCTATAAGTTGCCATTGCACAACTTAACTTCTCTTCCCCGGTAGCCCTCAGCCCTCGCGCCGCACCAGTCGCTCTGGCAGGCGATCCTGGCGGATCAAGTCTTCTACCGTTTCGCGCTGCAAGATCAGGCTGGCATCGCCCTGGTTGACCAGCACCGCCGCTGGACGAGGCAATCGGTTGTAGTTGGAGGCCATGCTGTAGTTATATGCGCCCGTACCCATCACCACCAGCACGTCCCCTGGCTCAGTGGGGGGCAGTTTTGCGTCTTTGATGACGATGTCGCCCGATTCGCAGTGCTTTCCGGCGATCGCCACCGATTCTGTCATCGGGGCCGACAGCTTATTAGCCACCACCGCGCGGTAGACCGACTGGTAGGTAATCGGGCGGGGATTGTCGGACATGCCGCCATCGACCGTGACGTAGGTGCGAATGCCAGGAACTGTCTTTTGTCCCCCCACGCGATAGGCCGTAACGCAGGCTGAACCAATGAGCGATCGCCCCGGTTCCGCAATCAGTCGGGGCATCGCCACACCCTGCCGCTGGCAGGCGCGAATAATGCCCTCGCAAATCACCTTCACCCACTCGTCAATGCTGGGCGGATCGTCCGACTCGGTATAGCGGATGCCCAGTCCACCGCCAATATCCAGTTCACTAATCGGCAGTCCATACTGCGCTGCTTTGCTCAGCCATTGCACCATAACGCTGGTCAGATCTTGATGGGCCTGTAGCTCAAAAATTTGCGACCCAATATGCGCGTGTAATCCAACACACAGCAGCGCAGGCTGCTGGCTAACGTAGGCAAACACTTCGTCCAACTGCTCAGGATCGAAGCCAAACTTGCTGTCCAAATGTCCGGTGCGGATGTATTCGTGGGTGTGGCACTCGATGCCGGGGGTCAGGCGCAGCAGAATGCGAATCGGCTGGCCGCCAGCAGTTTCCGAAGTTTCCGAATCAGCCGCCAGAGACACCAGGGTTTTCAATTCCTGCCAATTGTCCACGACAATCGTGCAGCCTGCGCTGACAGCCAGCGACAACTCCTCAACCGACTTATTGTTGCCATGCAGGTAAATCTTGTCGGGCGACACGCCTGCTTTTAGCGCAGTGTAGAGTTCTCCGCCAGAGACGACATCCAGCCCCAACTCTTCGCTATCTACCACTGCACACACGGCCAGACAGTTCCAGGCTTTGGAGGCGTAGATCACCAGCGACTCGCCCGGATAGTATTGACGAAAGGCCTCTCGATATTGACGACAGGCTGTTCGCAGCGTTTCTTCATCTAATATGTACAGCGGCGAACCAAATCTCTCCACCAGCGTTGTCACGTCGCAGCCGCCGATTTCCAGATGGTTCTGTGCGTTGGCGCGGGCAGTCAGCGGCATTAGAACTTGATTCGGTGAAGCAGTCGCAGGGTCTAACGTAGGCAAGTATTGACGACCAGAGTTGTCTAGAGCAGGTGCAGGAGTCGAAACCATCGGGCGGAACTGTCCTTGTCTTTACAGGAGGGTTTGCAGAGGAATGCTAGAGGGAATGCCAATTTTTCTAGTTTACAATTGGCACCTACCCTTCTTGGAGGGATTGAAGATGGATTTTCTGGATCGCAGATAGGCATGGACACGCTATATCTGTCGCTGTTGACACGGGATCAAGTCGATGCCGCCGTGGCGCTGGATCGGCAGTGTTTGGGTGGCCTGTGGACGGAAGACGGTTATTTGAGAGAAATTGACAGCCCAAATAGCACGCTGCTGGCGCTGACCGCTGCGGCAGCGGATGGGGAAACCTCACTCGCTGGGCTGGGCTGTCTGTGGATGATTCTGGACGAGGCGCACATCACGACGCTGGCAGTGCATCCGGCACAGCGGGGGCGGGGGCTGGGGCAACTGCTGCTGACGGCGTTGATGCAGGCAGCGTGGCAACATCAGATGCACTGGGCAACGCTGGAAGTGCGGGCATCAAACAGAGCGGCGATCGCCCTCTATCAAAAATTTGGCTTCACGGATGTCGGCCTGCGGCCCCGCTACTACCAAAACCCCGAAGAGGACGCGCTGATTCTCTGGCGCAGGGGGCTGCAAGAGCCAGACTTCTCAGACACGCTGCGGCAGTGGTGGGGCTGGGTGGGCGATCGCCATCGTCAGCATGGGTGGAACCTGATCCCCGCCCAATCCCCTACCCAAGAAGAAGCAGGCGATCTGGGATTTTCTGCCATCCCTCTTGACATAGGTATCTTTTCCTAGCAAGATCCCCTTCGGAGCAGCAAGCGTGCGATCGCATTCTTCGCTTGCATTCTTTGGTGCGCTCGTTTCGGGATCAGGGTCTTGGCTGGGGTCGGTTGTCTCCGTTGAGCAGCCGGGTGGATTCACTTACCCTATGCTAGAATCAGCAGTACCGGCACGCAGCAGGTGATAGAGACTGCCATGTTTGAACGCTTCACAGAGAAAGCCATTAAGGTGATCATGCTTGCCCAGGAAGAAGCTCGTCGCCTGGGTCATAACTTTGTAGGAACGGAACAGATCCTCCTGGGTCTGATTGGAGAAGGGACCGGTGTCGCCGCCAAAGTGTTGAAGTCGATGGGGGTCAACCTCAAGGACGCTCGGATTGAAGTTGAAAAGATCATCGGTCGCGGGTCGGGCTTTGTGGCGGTCGAGATTCCCTTTACCCCACGAGCCAAGCGAGTTCTAGAACTGTCGCTCGAAGAGGCTCGCCAGCTTGGACACAATTACATCGGTACAGAACACCTCCTTTTGGGGCTGATTCGCGAAGGTGAAGGTGTGGCCGCCCGGGTTCTCGAAAACCTGGGCGTTGATCTCTCTAAGGTTCGCACCCAGGTGATTCGGATGCTGGGTGAAACTGCCGAGGTCACGCCGGGCGGCAGCCAGGGACGCACCAAGACCCCCACGCTGGACGAGTTTGGCTCGAATCTGACTCAGATGGCGGGCGAAGGCAAGCTTGATCCCGTGGTCGGCCGTCAGAAAGAGATTGAGCGCGTGATTCAAATCTTGGGTCGCCGCACGAAGAACAATCCGGTGCTGATTGGAGAGCCGGGAGTCGGCAAGACGGCGATCGCCGAAGGGCTGGCCCAGCGCATCTCCAGCGGCGACGTGCCCGATATTCTCGAAGAGAAGCGTGTGGTGACTCTCGACATCGGCTTGCTGGTGGCGGGCACCAAATATCGCGGTGAGTTTGAGGAACGCCTCAAAAAGATCATGGACGAAATCCGCCAAGCGGGGAACGTCATTCTGGTGATCGACGAAGTTCACACGCTGATCGGCGCAGGCGCAGCAGAAGGGGCGATCGATGCGGCTAATATCCTGAAGCCCGCGCTGGCACGGGGTGAACTCCAGTGTATCGGCGCAACGACGCTGGATGAATACCGCAAGCACATCGAGCGCGATGCGGCTCTGGAGCGCCGCTTCCAGCCCGTGATGGTGGGTGAGCCGTCGGTGCAGGACACGATCGAGATCCTGCGGGGTCTGCGCGATCGCTACGAGCAGCACCACAAGCTGAAGATTTCTGATGCGGCACTGGAGGCTGCTGCTAAGCTGTCTGACCGCTATATCTCAGACCGCTTCCTGCCCGACAAGGCCATCGACCTGATCGACGAAGCGGGCTCCCGCGTCCGCTTGTTCCACTCGCAAATGCCCCCGGCTGCGAAGGAACTGGATAAGGAACTGCGCCAGGTTCAAAAAGAGAAAGACGATGCTGTTCGCAATCAGGACTTTGAGCGGGCAGGCGAATTACGCGATCGTGAGATGGAGCTACGCGCCGAAATTCGCGCCATCGTCCAATCCAAGCAGAGCGAGGCAACGGGCGGCGAAGATTCCCCGGTGGTGACGGAAGAAGATATTGCCCAAATCGTTGCAGCCTGGACAGGCGTTCCAGTCAATAAGCTCACGGAAACCGAATCCGAGAAGCTGCTGCACATGGAAGACACCCTACACAATCGCCTGATTGGTCAGGACGAAGCTGTGAAGGCCGTGTCTCGCGCCATTCGTCGCGCCCGCGTGGGCTTGAAGAACCCCAACCGTCCGATCGCCAGCTTTATCTTCTCTGGCCCTACGGGGGTCGGCAAGACGGAGCTAACCAAGGCTCTGGCGGCCTACTTCTTCGGTTCCGAAGATGCGATGATTCGCCTCGACATGTCGGAATACATGGAGCGGCACACCGTTTCCAAGCTAATCGGGTCGCCTCCCGGCTACGTCGGCTACAACGAAGGGGGCCAGCTTACCGAAGCGGTTCGTCGTCGCCCCTACACCGTGGTGCTGTTCGACGAAATCGAAAAAGCCCACCCCGATGTGTTCAACATGCTGCTGCAAATCCTGGAGGACGGTCGCCTGACCGATGCCAAGGGTCGCACGGTGGATTTCAAGAACACCCTGCTGATCATGACCTCCAATATCGGTTCCAAGGTGATCGAGAAGGGCGGCGGCGGTCTGGGCTTTGACCTGTCTTCGGAAGACATGGCTGAGTCCCAATATAACCGCATCCGTTCTCTGGTAAATGAGGAACTGAAGCAATACTTCCGCCCTGAATTCCTCAACCGTCTGGATGAGATTATTGTCTTCCGTCAGTTGACGAAGGACGAGGTGAAGCGGATTGGTGACATTCTCCTGCGGGAAGTATCGGGTCGCTTGCTGGAGCAGGGCATTACCCTCGAAGTCACCGAGAAGTTCAAAGATCGCCTAGTGGAAGAGGGCTATAACCCCAGCTACGGCGCTCGTCCCCTGCGCCGCGCCATCATGCGCCTGTTGGAAGACTCCCTGGCAGAGGAAATCCTCTCAGGGCGAGTCAAGGATGGTGATGTGGCCGTTGTGGATGTAGGCGAAGACGGACAGGTAAAGGTGCTTCCGGGTGAAAAGCGGGAGTTGCTGCCTCAGTCTGCGGAGTAGCGGTCAATAGCTGTGGCGGTTAATAGCTGTAGCTGTAAGTAGCTATAAATAGCTGTAAATAACTGCTGTTTGCCAGCACTTGTTTGCAAGCACTATCTAAGCACTGTCTTGTGTTGAGGGCTGGGTTGCCGGATGGGTAACCCAGTTTCTTTTTGCGCTGATTCGGGCCATGCCTTTCACCCACTCCCCTCCGTTTGGTAGAATCAAATGCTTGACATTTGCAAGATTTACCGATTTGCAAAGACCAATTTGCAAGACAGATAACCCTCGCTTCACGGAGATTCCTTCCCTATGGCTCGGATGTATTATGATGCAGACGCGAATTTGGACGTTTTGGCTGGCAAAACGATTGCCATTATTGGCTACGGCTCGCAGGGCCATGCCCATGCCCTGAATCTGCGCGACAGCGGGCTGAATGTGGTGGTTGGCTTGTATCCGGGTAGCAAGTCGGCTGCCAAAGCTGAGGCGGAAGGGCTGACCGTGAAGACGGTGAGCGATGCTGCTGCTGCCGCAGATTTCATCATGATCCTGCTGCCGGATGAGGTGATGAAAACGGTCTACAAGAACGAGATCGAAGCGCAACTGACCGCAGGCAAGGTGCTGGCATTTGCCCACGGCTTCAATATTCACTTTGCCCAAATTGTGCCCCCTGCGGATGTGGATGTGGTGATGGTGGCTCCTAAGGGGCCGGGACACTTGGTGCGGCGCACCTATGAGCAGGGTGAGGGCGTTCCGGCGCTGTTTGCGGTGTATCAAGACGCAACGGGCCGGGCACGCGATCGCGCGATGGCCTACGCCAAAGGCATCGGCGGCACCCGCGCAGGCATTTTGGAAACCACCTTCCGTGAAGAAACCGAAACCGACCTGTTTGGCGAACAGGTGGTGCTGTGTGGCGGTCTCAGCGCCTTGATCAAGGCGGGTTTTGAGACGCTGGTGGAGGCGGGCTATCAGCCTGAGTTGGCTTATTTCGAGTGCCTGCATGAAGTGAAGCTGATTGTGGATCTGATCGTGGAAGGCGGTCTGGCAAAGATGCGCGACAGCATCTCCAACACCGCAGAATATGGCGACCTAACTCGCGGCCCGCGCATCGTCACCGACGAAACCCGTGCGGAAATGAAGAAGATCCTGACGGAGATTCAGACGGGACAGTTTGCTCGCGAATTTGTGCTGGAAAACCAGGCTGGCAAACCGGGCTTCACCGCCATGCGCCGCCGCGAGGCCGAGCATCCCATTGAGGAAGTCGGCAAAGATCTGCGGGCCATGTTTAGCTGGCTGAAGAAGGCCTAGCCTGGGGTAATTGCTCTCCAGCGCTGAGGCGAGAGCGGGTTGGAGTTAGGACTTGGAAAGACCTGTTTGGCGCGATCGCCAGACAGGTTTTTTGTTGGGTCAGAGTATTTCTCTCTAGAGGCATAGGGCAGCAGAGGGGCGATCGCCGCCTGAGGTAGAGGAACTCCTGCTTGCAGACAGATTATCTTACGGTTGCGCGGTAACTCCTGACGCATCGGCCTCTATTCAGCCGTTACTCCAGCCTTTACTCAGCCTCTATTCTTGAACCGCTAATCATGAAGACTATCTTGACCCATAGTCCAATTGCGATCGCCATCTTTTGGATCTCCGTCTATCTGGGACTGACGCTTGTTCCGCTGCTGGTGCTGCTGCTCTATCCGCCGATGTCCATTGAAGCGCGGGGCTTCTGGGTTGAGTTTTCGGTGGCGCTGGGATTTGTGGGGCTGGCGATGATGGCGCTGCAATTTGCGCTGACGGCACGGATCAACCGGGTCGAGGCTTCTTACGGGATCGACATTATTCTGCAATTTCACCGCTACATCTCCATCGTGGCGGTGCTGTTTATCCTGGTGCATCCGGCGATTTTGTTTATTAACCAGCCGGAAACCGTGGCTCTGCTCAATTTTCCAGAAGCGCCGTGGCGGGCCCGATTTGCCGTCATGGGGACGCTGGCGCTGGTGGCGCTAATTATCACCTCGATCTGGCGCACGCGACTGAAAATTCCCTACGAGGCGTGGCGCACGCTGCACGGATTGCTGGCGGTGCTGGCGCTGGGGCTGGGGCTGGCGCACGCGATTGGGGTTGGCTATTACCTATCGCTGTTTTGGAAGACGGTGCTGTGGGGGGCGATCGCCCTCGCTGCCCTCTGGCTCTTGGTCTATGTGCGTCTGGTGAAGCCGTGGATGATGTTGAAAAAGCCCTACCTGGTGGAAGCGGTCGAGTCTCAGCGGGGCGATAGCTGGACGCTGGCGCTGCGACCCCACGGCCATAACGGCTTCACCTTCCAGCCGGGCCAGTTTGCCTGGATCACGCTGGACGTATCGCCGTTCCACATGCGCGAGCATCCCTTTTCGATGTCCTCCAGCGGCAGCCAGTCCGACCGTATCGAGTTTACGATCAAGGCGCTGGGCGACTTTACCCGCGAAATTAAGCACGTACCGCCAGGAACGCGGGCTTACCTAGACGGCCCCTATGGCGTGTTCACGAGCGATCGCTATCCAGACACCGCCGGGTTTGTTTTCATTGCTGGGGGCATTGGCATCACGCCGTTTATGAGCATTCTGACCACCCACGCCGAACGCGGCGACGATCGCCCCCATCTGCTGATCTACGCGGGCGATCGCTGGAACGACCTCATCTTCCGCGAGGAGTTGGAAGCCCTGAGGGACAAGCTGGATTTGCAAATCGTCTTCGTTCTCCGCCATCCGCACGAGGGCTGGACCGGGGAATCGGGCTACGTTGATAAAGCCCTGCTAGAACGCTACATTCCCCACTATCGCGGCAGCCGTCAATACTTTATCTGCGCCAGTCCCCGCATGATGGATGCAGTCGAAGCCGGACTCCACCATCTCCAAGTGCCGCCCACGCACATCCACATGGAACACTTCAACCTAGTGTAAATGGCTTTGAGTCATGAACAGAATCATGACATTGCTGGAAGCCCTAAAGAAGCTTGGCAGGCAATCCGAAGATCGCAAATCCAAAATCGCAAATCCAAAATCGCAAATCCAAAGTCGAGAATCGACACATTTCCCTATGCGCTACATCCTGATGCTGCAACTGGTTTCTATCATCACCCTCAACTTGGTGATGGGGTCAGCGCTATTTGCTTGGTTGCAAAGTCGCCCTACCTCCGAGGTGCCAGATGCCACGTCATATCAATTCTCTAAATACCCACTACACATAGAGCATCGACAATCCAATCCCACTGAGTCAGCGATCGCAGCGACTCCGCCGAAAGGCGACAAACCCACTGGCTGATGGCGTGCTGGAGTTGGCAAACATCATCAAAGTGAACCCAAGCTAGCTCCCGCTTGAGTTCCCGCCAGACCCGCTCAATGGGATTGACCTCAGGGCAATAAGGCGGCTGAAACACCAAGATGACATTGTCCGGTATCGTCAGGGTCTGAGCCGTATGGGCTGCGGCATTATCCACCTGAATCAGATGTAAATCATCGGGGAACTGAGCCGCAAAGCTGTGCAAAAACGCCTCAAAACAGGAACTGTCGAGATGAGAAAACTCGACTATCCACGATGCACCGCTCAGCGGTTCCACTAGACCGTACAGCCACCGATACACAAAGTCCCATTGAACTGAACCAATCGGCTGCACCCCAAAGCCCGTCAACTTGCGATGTTGAACCGTCAGCAGTCCGACGCGGCTCTCATCGCTGCACCAATAGCGGATTCGCCCCCCGTAGCGTTGTCTCAAGGCTGGCGGAATCGACTGGCTTATCTGGGCTGCAAGGTTTGCTGAACGGACTCGCACGCCCCAGGAGTCTGCTTCTTTGACACCGGACGGGGCACTTTGAGCTTCGCTTTGAGCCGATAGCGCACCGTCTTATGCACCGTCTTGTAGGGGACGGGTTGACCATGCACCGCTGCGAGCCACTGCTGCACTGCTCCATAACTGCTAAAGCCTTCTGGATCTTGCAGTTCCCGCTCCAAAGATGCCAGGACTTCACCGCTAATCGCTCGCGGTCGTCCACTGCGAGATGCCACCTTCACCAACGCTTCGAGTCCACTCTGTCGATACTGGCTCAGCCAACGAGACACGGTCGTGCGATGGCAACCGCTCAGTTGGGCTAACTGCTCAACGCTCTTCGCTTGTCCGGTTTTTAACCACCACAACACCTGTACTTTACGGCGCTGTGATGACCGTTGCTGTTGTTCCAAGACGGCTTTTAGTTCTTCTGCTGTTTCAGCGATATCGATTTTGAGGACTCCACTCGTGGCGGCTCGCTCTAACGTCTTCTTACATGTAGCAGATCTTCTTTAGTTTGGACTAACTGGCATCACAATAATGCTCAACAGGATGCCATAAAGAATCTGCTCAACCGTTCATAACAGTTGAACTTAAGGAATTGGATACAATCCTGCTCGCAGTTAAGCTGCTGTTGCAACCGGACTGTTCAGGGATTGTTCGGATGTCTTGCGTTTCGAGGCTCGTTTTTTGACCATCGGATAGCAGGGACGAGGAGTTGGCTTGTGCCCCTTGCCTCGTCCTGGCGATTTACCACGAGGTTTAGGCGCAGGAGCAGGGGTGCCAATCGCTGCCAAAATGCCTGCAAACGCTTGTGCGACCCGACCCGGAGTCAACGTTTCTTGCGGTGCCTGCCAGGGCAAGGGGTGGTCAGTACAGTCCTTTCGCGCTAACCACAACTGCCAACTGAGCAACGGCATCAGGCTGCTCCACTGTTCGGTTGCCGATACAGAACTGAACTGGGGATGTGTCCAATATAGCCTCTGCTTGGCAAAGCGATACCAGTGTTCAATGGCAAAGCGACGGAGGTAGTGCAACCACAGGGTTTCTAACGGAGGCATCTGCTCACCCAGCCAAACTAACCACAAAGGAGCCAAGCGTCGCGTGCTGCTCTGTGTCTCCAGCACCTCCACGCGCAACACTTCCATTGCCCGTTTGGGGGATTTGCGGAAATGGTATGCACTCCAACGACTGACCCGCACTCGTCCCCAGTTGGGATCATCGACTTCAACGGTTTCGACCGGGACACTCCAAGTGTCAGGGTCATTGAGTTTCATCTTATGTCCATGCTTGGCAGGTGCGCCTCGCCCTCGATACGCTGGGGGCGCGCCATAGACACATCGATTGGATGTAACCCGCAGCAGCAAGTCTGCCTCAATCCCTGCCGTTTGGTTGACAAAACTGGCATTGCCGTACCCTCGGTCGTAGATCGCCAACGGACGCACCGCTAACTGCCGAGTCACTTGTTTGAGTTGGAATGCCGCTTTACTGGCGGGTGTTTCAAAGCTGGTGATGCGCTCATGCCGCAATGGTAATGCCCAACTGCCCCTGTCTTCAGCAATCCAGGCTAAGGTACTGTAGTTTTGTCCGGCTATCGGGGCATGTCCTGTTCTGCCTGATAAGGTGCGGTCTTTCAAACGCCTGGCAGCAGGACGGTTCCACCGACTCGCATCACCTGCCAACAACGGTTGCTGCTGAGTCGGTATCTGCTGCACCAACAGCTTCAGCACCTTTGATCGGGGTAGGCGGCTATCGCGCAACGCTTCATAGGTGCTCGACCACTGGCGACGAAAGACAGGACTCTGCGATAGCCTCACAAACGACACGATGCACGCACTCACTAACACGGCATCCATCAGATCAAACAGGGCATCTCTGGCGTTTCCCAAGCTGGCATACAACGTTTGGCGAAATTGCTGAAGTTCGTTGAAAATCATGGGGTCAATGTTGGTTGTACTTCATTGACCTTACGGCAGTCGGTGCTTCTCATTGACTGCCTTCCTCTTCACCATTAGTCCAAACTAAAGGATCTTTGGAGATTTGATATAAGTCCTGAACATATCAACACGCAAAGTTTGGGATACTGGGCTGGCTGCGAATTGCTGTTTTCGCAAGCCAGTTTTTTTTGCCCAAACTGCTGCCTACTGCGCCCGCGCTTGGTCAACTGCGACCCGACATCGCGTAGCAAAAACCGAAACCAGCGGAAACTTCGAGGGGGCGGCTGCCATTCTAAAGAAGTGGAAAGTTTTTGCAGCGGAGTGTTCCCATCCGCTGATTTGAAGGAGAATCAAGACATGCGTCGCTCACTGTTGACCATTGGCACCGCGCTGGCGGGCAGCCTGCTCGTTGTTGGGTTGCTGAGTTGTGCTGCGAATCAGTCTCGCGCTGGCGATTCGTCGCCCGTGCCGTCCATCCCGTCGGTGCCCGAATCCCCCATTTCCCAAAACCCTGATGTGACGGAGCAACCCGTGGATGCGCGTTTGGTGGCGGCCAATACCCGCTTTGGCTTCAAGCTGTTTTCGGAAGTAGCGGCCCAGTCGCCGGGTGAAAATGTGCTGATTTCGCCGTCAAGCGTGTCGATCGCCCTGTCGATGGTTTATAACGGGGCCAGCGGCGACACCCAGCGGGCGATCGCCGAAGCGCTCCAGCTTGAAGGGCTGAGCCTGGACGACGTGAATCAGGGCAATGCAGCACTAGAGGCATTGCTGGAAAGTGCCGACCCGAAGGTGAAGCTGGCGATCGCCAATTCCCTCTGGAGCCGGGAAGGAGTAGATTTTCGGCCCGACTTTTTGGCAAAGAATCGCGAGTTCTACAATGCCGAGGTCACCAGTCTGGACTTTTCCCAGCCGAATGCGCCCAGCGTGATTAATGATTGGGTCAGCCGCAGCACCGAAGGCAAAATTCCCACCATCGTCGAGCGGCTCAATCCGGAGGATGTGCTGTTTTTGGTGAATGCCATCTACTTCAAGGGCACTTGGAGTGCGCCCTTTAATCCGTCGATGACCCAGACGCAGCCCTTCTATCTGCCCAATGGCGATCGCCTCAATCATCCGCTGATGTCGCAGTCGGGGCAGTTTGTCTACGCCGAAACCGACCAGTTCCAAGCGGTGAACCTGCCCTACGGCAACCGCCACTTTAGCATGGTCGTGTTTTTGCCCAAGCAGTCCACCAGCCTGGAGGCGTTCCAGCAGACCCTCACTGCCGAAAACTGGCAGACCTGGAATACCCAGTTTCGCCGCCGCGAGGGCATGGTCAAGCTGCCCCGCTTCAACACAGAATTTAGCGTGGGGCTGAACGACGCGCTCAAATCGCTGGGCATGGCGATCGCCTTCGACCCAGACCAGGCCGACTTTTCCGCTATGATCGACGCGCAGGCCTTCATCAACCGCGTACAGCACAAGACCTTCATCGAGGTCAACGAGCAGGGCACCGAAGCCGCAGGCAGCACGGGCATCAGCATCGGGGTTACCTCCGCTCCCATCGACCCACCCTTCCAGATGGTGGTCGATCGCCCCTTCTTCTACGCTATCCAGGATAATCAGACAGGCAGCATCCTGTTTATGGGTACTGTCGTGAACCCTGGCAGCTAAAGTTAGCTGGTCTATAAACCCCCATGCCCACCGCCCTCGCCCTCCACACCAGCAGTCCGAATCTGGGTCTGGCGCTCAGCAACTTTGTCGATGTGCAGCGCCAGCAGACCTGGGATTTGGGGCGGGCCCTGTCTACGCATCTGCACGACTGCCTGATGGCGTTTTTGCCGCCGCAGACCTGGGCAGATCTGGACTTTCTGGCGGTGGCGCGGGGGCCGGGTGGCTTCACGGGGACGCGCATCGGCATGGTCACGGCACGAACGCTGGCGCAGCAGTTGGAGATTCCGCTATTTGCCATTTCCTCGCTGGCGGCCGTCGCCCATGCCGCCGCTGCTCAGATGCCTGACGATTCTACAGATTCTACAATCGACCTGGCAGTGCAGCTATCCGCCCAGCGCGGCGAAGTGTTTGGTGCAATTTACCGCAGCCAGCCGCAGACCCGCCAACTCGTCCCCGTGTGTCCTGATGCCGTGCTGACGGAAACGGACTGGCGATCGCTCCTCGACTCTTGGACCTTTCCCTGGCAGCCCATCGACGCAAATGGCGATCGCGCCCACACCGCCGCTGACTTGCTCGCCCTGGCCTATGCAGACTGGCAAAGGGGCGATCGCCCCCACTGGTCGTCCGCGCTGCCTTTTTACGGACAGCATCCGGTGAAATAGAGGCAAAAGTCAGCACAGCGCAGAGCGCAGCAGAGGCACAAAGCGCAAAAGCACAAAAAAGGGAGTGTCGCAGCTTAGCTCCCGCACTCCCTCTCCTCGTTTTCGCTGGATTCAGCAATTCTATAAACCTGGAACCTATTCAGCCGCCAGAGCCTCGCGGGGCGTGCCGTAGTCGATGCGGTCGAGGTCGCTGGAGCTATTCCGGAGCGGGTTGGTGTAAACATTCAGCTTTTGCAGCAGCACCAGCCAAAAAAACAGCGGATCTTCGACCAGGTAGCGCCGCCATAGCCGCTTGGGTTCGGCCGTGAGGCGATAGAGCCATTCCAGCCCTGCCTCACTGATCCACTTGGGCGATCGCTTAACGTTTCCTGCCTCAAAGTCGATCGTTGCCCCAATAGCCAGGAAGATTTTGACATTGGGCAGTTGGTCTTTGTACTTGTGAATGAATAGCTCCTGCTTCGGTGCGCCAACCCCTACAGCCAGAACCGTTGCGCCCGACTCTCGAATCATTTCCAGGATGCGATCGCACTCGGCTTCGTCCTTTTCAAACCCGAAGGACGGCGAATGGGTCGCCACGACGATTTCCCGCCCAACTTTTGCGTTAATCCGCTGCTGAGCCGCTGCTGCAACGCCCTCCTTGGCCCCCAGCAGGAAAATGCGAATGTCTGGATTGTCCTTGTGATACTCGTAAAAAGCGGGAAACAGGTCAGACCCTGAAATTTTTTCGCGAATGGGTGACCCCAGGAAGCGAGAGACGTACATTAAGATCTTGCTATCGCAAACCCGGTAGTCCGCGTCATTGTAGACCTTAAAGAAGGACGAATCTCTTTGCAGTTTGACCAAGTGATCCACATTGGGAGTATAAACAACGCCGCTGGTTAGCCTCTCTAGTAGTTCCTGCATTGACAGGTTGTCAATTTGCACGTTCAGAATCTTAACGCTGTCCATCCAGCACGCTCCATTCCTGAGGTCTTTTGCTCGATAGTCATCCGAAATTCAAACCAGGCGGCTTGTTCGCAGACTCAATGACCATCTATATTCGGTGATAACATTCGCAAAACCCGGATAAACAGAGGGAGATTACGTACGAGTTTCCGCCCTCTGAGGGGGTGGACTGCGGCTCTTTTGCCTTGATATTGTATGGGTTTTGTGTGGTTTTAATGAGTTAAATACTTTGCCTGAATAAATCACCCGCACGGCGAGGGATTCATCAACCAACAAAAAGGACTGAAAGCACTGTCCTGATGGGTTTTCAGGCTATAGAAATGGATAATCTTTTGCAGCGAAAGCACAAATCCGATCTGCGACCTCATTGCCCCCGGTGACCGTATTTTTCACCAGTCCGTTCGGTTTGTGTACTCATCCTCCTCACTTTTGCGATCGCCCGATAGGGAAATTTAGGCCCATTGAATGAGATTTTTCCCGCCTATGGATTGCGCGCATTGCCGCAAAATATTGCGTCTGTTAGGAAGCGATCGCACCTGGGCACACTAGCGTTGTACGGTTCAAAGTTTGAATGCGAACCCTCGCACAACAGATTTGAACCTCTTCTAACAGTTTGTATGAAAACGTTTTCGTCTTTGAACTTCAGATCAGTCACTGAATTTCGGTTCTGGCTGGTGGCGATCGCCGCTGGGCTGGCTGCAATTCACCTGACGCTGGTTTGGCGGGCTGATAACGTCGATTTGCTGGGCAGCAGCATTCTGTTTTTTGCGGCGCTGACCTCGCTGTTGGGCGATCGCCAGCATACACTGCGCTTTGATAGCAGCATTCTCGCAAGCGTGCTTGGGGCCATGCTGATTGCGTTCGTGCTGTTGCGGAGTTTGGCGACTCCGGGTGAGGCGTTTTTGCTGCTAGCTCCGCTCACGGCTGGTTTAGGATTAGCCCTCCTATCCTCTGGTTTTCGCGGGTTGGGGCAATATCGACAAGAACTGTTGCTGCTGTTTTGTCTGGGTGCGCCCAAGGTGTTTATTCCGCCGCTGTTTGACCCGACGCTGTGGACGGCGAAATTTTCGACGGCATTGCTTTGGTATGGCGGGTTTGAAGTAGTTCGCGATGGAGTCAATATTCACCTGCCCACCGGGTCAGTTGAGGTCTATCCTGGCTGTTCTGGCATTGAGGGCATCACTTACCTGCTGTCGCTAGCGGGTTTGTTTGTGGTGATGTTCCCTCTGAACTGGCTGCGTCGCGGATTGGCAGTTGTGCTGGCGGTGTTGATCGCTTTTGTAGTCAACGGGGTGCGGGTGTCTTTGATGGCGTATCTGGTCGCGTCTTCTCAGCCGGAGGCGTTTGAATACTGGCACGAAGGCACCGGGTCGCTCATCTTTTCCATGATTGCCGTGCTGATTTTTGGCGGCGTGTGCTGGCTGCTGCTGCGCTGGCAGGAGGTAGCAGAGCGCTGGATTGCCCTGGCAGAGGTCAGTGATGATCCGGCGGAAGAGGAACTGTTTCTGGATGATCCGCTTGATGATCCGCTGGAATGGCAAGAGCCATAGTCCCTTTTGTGATAGCACGTTCATGACTGCAAATTTATCTGCAAACTCAACCGAAAGTCCGGTTGTGAAATATGTCCGGCTGCCGCTACTGGCGCTGACCCTAGGGGGCGTGGTGCTGGTGCTGGGGCGCTTGCTCCTGTTTCCCGCGACTGATGGGCAGACGAAGGCCGAATTTGACTTCCCGGAGCAGGTGCCCCTTCCTGGCTGGCAGGCCCAGTCGGCAACAGCGCTGCCAATTCCCGAAAAGGCCCAGGCGGAAATGGTGTCGGGCAAACGCTATAGCTATAGGCAGGGCGATCGCGCTCTTGCCGTCGAGATCCGATACCTGGTCAACACCGATCCCAGCGTCCGCAATTTACTGCTGAAGTACGGCAAGTCAACGCCGACGGTTGCCTTCCCCACTACGATTCAGCAAGACGAATCGGGCGGATTCTACAGCATCTACGCCGACGAAACCCACGCCCATCTCACCAGTTGCATCAATCCTCGTGGCTCTAGCACCGTCACCGAGGCGCAGTTTATGCAAAACCGCTACGTCCTCGACTTGCGCCCAGAGCGGGCCCTGCCCGTCCTGCTGGGTCGAGAGACGCTGCGAGATGGGCGCTGTCTGTGGACGGTGATGTCTGCCCCACTCCAAAACACCCCGGCGGATCAGGTCTATCCGCAGCTCAAAGCCGCCTGGACAGACTGGCAGGCGTGGTGGCAACCCAAGTTTCCGACTCCCTAAGTTTCCCGTTTCCTGAAGCCTGCGAGACGCTTCTTGGCTCCCTTGTTCTCACCCCATTTCACTCGGTTATTGACATACTCGGAGGATATCCCATGACTCAAGCCCAACCCGAATCTCCCACTCCCTCTCCCGCAAGCAAGCCCTTTTCCCCAGTGCTGCTGCGTTGGGCCGGGTATGGACTGTTGGTTCTAACGACGCTTGACCTGTTCACGATTCTGTTCCCGCCCCGATTCACCAATCCCATCTGGGAGTTTGAAACAATGGGTGCAATCGTAGAGCGAGTTCCCGTTCCACTGCTAGCAGCAGCGCTAATTTTTTTCGGGGAAATGCAGTTTCGCAGTAAGTGGGAACGTCCCGTTTTGAAGTTCCTCTCTTGGGTATCGATGCTGTTTGGTATTTTCCTGCTGCTTCTGGTTCCGCTGGGCGTGACGAATACGCTACGGCTGAATAGCCAGAGCATGGATTTGATCAGTAACCAATTTAGCCAGCAGCTTGAGCAGGTGGCTGCTTTCGAGAAGCAAATCAATGATGCCAGCGCAGAGCAAATCAAGGGCTTTTTGGAGAGCCAGGGCGTAACGCTGGAGGGCGATGCGGCCAGAGCGCCGAAGGAGCAAATGCTGAGCCAGTTGTCTCAATTCAAGGAGCGGATGCAGGAGCAGGTTGAAATTGAGAAGGCAAGCCGCCGCAATCGCCTGATGGAAAGCTCTGCCAAGTGGAATCTGAGCGCACTAATTTCGGGCTTCTTGTTTATCTATATCTGGCACCTCACGCGCTGGGCCCGCAGCGCCAAGAAAAAGCGCAGCAAAGCTTCTAAGACGCAGCCCGCAGCATAGGTGCTGACACTTTATATTGAGCTAAATATTGAGCTAAATGTTTAGCTAAGTATTTGATGCAGCTTTGAATCCTGGATAAGAGTAAGAAGCGCTCTTATCCAGGATTTTTTAGCGCAACAAATTGCCTACAAGCCGCGCCATACGGATTGTAAAGTCGTAGGTATTTCTCTTTAGTTTGGACTAATGGTGAAGAGGAAGGCAGTCAATGAGAAGCACCGACTGCCGTAAGGTCAATGAAGTACAACCAACATTGACCCCATGATTTTCAACGAACTTCAGCAATTTCGCCAAACGTTGTATGCCAGCTTGGGAAACGCCAGAGATGCCCTGTTTGATCTGATGGATGCCGTGTTAGTGAGTGCGTGCATCGTGTCGTTTGTGAGGCTATCGCAGAGTCCTGTCTTTCGTCGCCAGTGGTCGAGCACCTATGAAGCGTTGCGCGATAGCCGCCTACCCCGATCAAAGGTGCTGAAGCTGTTGGTGCAGCAGATACCGACTCAGCAGCAACCGTTGTTGGCAGGTGATGCGAGTCGGTGGAACCGTCCTGCTGCCAGGCGTTTGAAAGACCGCACCTTATCAGGCAGAACAGGACATGCCCCGATAGCCGGACAAAACTACAGTACCTTAGCCTGGATTGCTGAAGACAGGGGCAGTTGGGCATTACCATTGCGGCATGAGCGCATCACCAGCTTTGAAACACCCGCCAGTAAAGCGGCATTCCAACTCAAACAAGTGACTCGGCAGTTAGCGGTGCGTCCGTTGGCGATCTACGACCGAGGGTACGGCAATGCCAGTTTTGTCAACCAAACGGCAGGGATTGAGGCAGACTTGCTGCTGCGGGTTACATCCAATCGATGTGTCTATGGCGCGCCCCCAGCGTATCGAGGGCGAGGCGCACCTGCCAAGCATGGACATAAGATGAAACTCAATGACCCTGACACTTGGAGTGTCCCGGTCGAAACCGTTGAAGTCGATGATCCCAACTGGGGACGAGTGCGGGTCAGTCGTTGGAGTGCATACCATTTCCGCAAATCCCCCAAACGGGCAATGGAAGTGTTGCGCGTGGAGGTGCTGGAGACACAGAGCAGCACGCGACGCTTGGCTCCTTTGTGGTTAGTTTGGCTGGGTGAGCAGATGCCTCCGTTAGAAACCCTGTGGTTGCACTACCTCCGTCGCTTTGCCATTGAACACTGGTATCGCTTTGCCAAGCAGAGGCTATATTGGACACATCCCCAGTTCAGTTCTGTATCGGCAACCGAACAGTGGAGCAGCCTGATGCCGTTGCTCAGTTGGCAGTTGTGGTTAGCGCGAAAGGACTGTACTGACCACCCCTTGCCCTGGCAGGCACCGCAAGAAACGTTGACTCCGGGTCGGGTCGCACAAGCGTTTGCAGGCATTTTGGCAGCGATTGGCACCCCTGCTCCTGCGCCTAAACCTCGTGGTAAATCGCCAGGACGAGGCAAGGGGCACAAGCCAACTCCTCGTCCCTGCTATCCGATGGTCAAAAAACGAGCCTCGAAACGCAAGACATCCGAACAATCCCTGAACAGTCCGGTTGCAACAGCAGCTTAACTGCGAGCAGGATTGTATCCAATTCCTTAAGTTCAACTGTTATGAACGGTTGAGCAGATTCTTTATGGCATCCTGTTGAGCATTATTGTGATGCCAGTTAGTCCAAACTAAAGTATTTCTGGAACCGCCACTAATAGGGCCGCCAATGCCTACAAAGGCTGAGGAGGCTGTGGTGGATTGGATAATGCGGGCAAAAACTTGACCATTTTGTGCGCGTGCAAAAATGCCATCGATAAAGACGGCTGCACCACCCCCTAGTCCAATACTGCTGCTGCGTTGTCCAGAGACGCGAATAGAGTTGCGGGATAGTCGATAGGTGCCGACCACAGGAAAGAGGTCATCGCGGACGATAGTACCGATTCCTCTGGGGGTAAAACGAAATAGCCGATTGCTAAAAAATTCCCAAATACCACCAACTTGAGACTGGCGTAGTCGAGTCGCAGAACCAACGCCCTGAATGCTGCGGATTCTGAGTGGCGCACTGCCGAGAAAGGCCCCAACCAGGCGAACATTTCTAGTCGCTGGTCGAGTGCTTTGGGGGCTTAGTGTATCTGGCCTTGAGGCACGAGCGGTTGTGCGATGCAGGGATGGACTTGGGACAGCAGGCAGTGTTGTAAAAGTTAGCGGAGAAGCTTGAGCAATTTCTGAGGACGTGTTTTGGGACAAAGGGGTTTTTAGTGTAGACATGGCTATAGACACGGCAAATATGGGTTAATAATGACGAACTCTTGAGCTAGATGGAATTGCTGGAGACTATTTGGAATTGCGAAACTCCTAGTATCTTATAGGTGATTTTTTTGTGAAAAGATTTTTTATAGGCTTTCTTTCGTTTTTTGAAGGGTCTATTCAGTTGGGCGGCGGAGCGATTTCAGCCACTTCAGCAGCGAGATGGGCAGCGAAATGGGCGAGAGCAGCGTGGCAACAATTAGCACTAGCCAAGATAGAGAGTCTGTTTTGGGGGTTGAAGGGTCTTTTAGGAAAATGGATAGGTAAACGGTGAAGGCGATCGCCGAAAGTACAAGATAAGCGGTTAAAACGTGAGAAACGTGAACCATGTGAGTTTGAGTGGGAGCAGAAAACGGTTCCTGATACGGAGCCAGTAGCCTTGAAGGTTGAACTAGAATCGGCGCTGATTTTATAGAGGCATCCAATAGAGGCATCCGCAATGGGCAAGGGGATCTTGAAAACACTGCGATCGCGACAGGGGCTTGTCCTAAAAACAGGGCGATCGCCCTACCGCTCTATCCAGTCCTCCACTACGCTCATCCGCCAAACCCAGATTTGCTGGATTTTGCCCAACCGTCTGGCCCTTGGTGCGCTCCCGAAACCAGACTACGCTGGCATCCTCGCTGCTGCCAACGTAGAGGTGGTGCTGTCATTCTGTGCCGAAGCAGAAGGGCCGCTGCCGCAAGCGATTGCAGAAAAATTCCACTGTCAGCGATATATTCTGCCAAATCAATCCTACTTGGTTCCGCTTCAGGTTCAACACTTTGAGGTGGCGACAGAACTGCTGCATCAGCACCTCCGCCGCCAGCGCCCGGTCTACGTCTACTGTCGGCGGGGAATAGAGCGATCGCCCTTGGTGTGTGCCGCCTATTTGTGCCGCTATCATCAGCTAGAGGTGTGGGAAGCGCTGCGCTACGTTCAGCAGGTGCAGGCGATCGCAGCACCCACCAGCGCACAAATCAAAATATTGCAGGCATTTGTCAGCCAAAGTTCAAAATTCCCAGATCCTACTCAGATCTCCGTGTAGGCAGCGGGCCTGGAAGTCTGTCAAGGGCAGTTTGCCGAGAATGTGGCAGCAAAAATGGCTCCGAAACTTTACGGATTTGCCGCTTAAACTGCTTAGAAATTCCGCAATATTTCGGAATCCAAGCCAACAGGAAGTGCCTTTAGTCTTAAAAGTTTTGCTATTTTTAGCGTTCAATGAGCCTCTGGACTTCGGACGTAAATTTACTGAAAATTTGTGGCTTGAGTCGTTCAAT
This sequence comes from Thermoleptolyngbya sichuanensis A183, assembly GCF_013177315.1. Lineage (NCBI taxonomy): Bacteria > Bacillati > Cyanobacteriota > Cyanophyceae > Oculatellales > Oculatellaceae > Thermoleptolyngbya > Thermoleptolyngbya sichuanensis. The sequence goes on from NZ_CP053661.1 coordinate 2,511,648, forward strand.
ATTTCGCAACATGGGGAATACTTTGTTTACAAATGCAATTTGGCAGTTTCAGGCTGCTCTGTGAACGAGTTCACTCCCAGTTTGAAATCCAAGCTTAAGACCCATATAATCCGGCGAAGCCATCGTTAGAGGCAATATGCATTAAGGCAGCGAATTTAGGGATAAAACGCCAGACAGTCCCAAGAACGAACTTTAGGCTTCGACTATTAGTTTGACTATTAAATGGTTTGAGGTTACGTCTAACGCTCTTCTAATGATTCATGAAGCCTTACTTTTCGCGGATTCCTTTTGGTTTCTTAATTTTACAGGCTTATCGCTGATTCAGACACAAAGCGTCTGATTGATTCAGGCTTCAAAAGTATTTGAGTGGGGTTATTCGGGGCGATCGCCCTTGTTTTTTGTGCCGCGATTTTCGCACATCCGATTTCGTGTATCTATCCATCTACCTCTGTCCAGCTATGTCTCCTATCACCTGCTGTGCCACCGTCGTTTTTGTTGATGCAGCTACGCCAGATTATCAAACCCTAATTGCTGGCATCCATCCCGATATTGACGTTCAAATTCTCGACCCTGGGCAAGATGGAATTCAGCAAATTACCGACTATCTAGCAGGGCGCAGCAACATCAGCAGCGTCCACATTATCTCCCACGGCAGCACAGGCAGCCTCCATCTCGGCTCCACCGTGCTAAATCGCAGCACCCTGGCACACTACAGCACGTTCCTGCAATCCTGGTCTGCGGCGCTGACGGAAGATGCCGATATCCTGCTCTACGGCTGCAACATTGCCAGTGGCGAGGGCAGCGCGTTTGTGCAGCAGCTAGCCGCCCTCACAGGAGCCAATCTCGCAGCCTCAACGAACCTCACAGGCAGTGCTGCCCTCGGCGGCGACTGGGCGCTAGAGTACACCACAGGCAGCATCGAAGCAAGCAATCCTTTCAACGCGGATGCCCTCAACTCTTACAAAGGGATTCTGCCTGCGATTCCGACGGGCAGCATTGTCGTGCTGCGAACTGGCGACGGCAGCGCCCTGCTGACCAATGCAGCCACTGCTGTTTTTTTGGATGTATACGATACGAGTGGCAGCCTGCTGCAATCCATCGCCATGCCAACTACGGTTGATGGCAGCAACCGACGATTGACCCTGAGTGGCACAGCAGATTTAGAAGGGGGATTAAGTCTCTCAACAGATGGTCGATACCTGGTTTTAGCAGGCTATGACGCGAGTGTTGGCACTCTGGCGATCGCCAGCACCACCAGCACAGCAGTCAACCGAGTGATTGCTCGCGTTGATATGAACGGGACGGTAGATACCTCCACACATCTGACCAGTAGTTTTAGTGGGAATAGTGTTCGGAGTGTTGCTTCCGTAGATGGCAGCAGCTTTTGGGTCGCTGGAGTATCTAGCAATAACACAGGCGGGATTCACTATGTACCCTACGGCGACACAGGAACGCGGCTGACCACGGTGGATGGTGCAGTCCGGAGTGTGGGAATCTTCGATGGGCGTTTGTATACCACAGCGGGCAGTTCGACTAGCCCCACCCATGTCGGACTAAATACTATTGGCACTGGATTACCCGAAAGCGGATCTATCCCAATTACAGCGGTTCCTGGCACATCAAGCGGCAACTCCCCGTTTGAATTTGTCCTGCTGGACCGGGATGCAACGGTTGCAGGAGTTGACACGCTTTATATTGCAGATCGAAGTCCGGATGCATCAGGAGGCGGAATCCGGAAGTATTCCTTTGATGGCACAACCTGGACACTGCGCCAGCGGCTCGTCGGTCAATTCAGCGGTTTGACAGGTCAAGTTGTCGGCAGCACGGTTGAACTGTATGCCACGCGAGGGAATGGAGCAAATAACTCGCTGGTTCGGATTGTAGACACGGCTGCTTTTAACGCTGATATCAATGCAACATTAACCGTCCTGGCAACGGCTGGGGCAAACCAGGTTTTTCGGGGGGTGGCGTTTTCGCCGAGCGCAGTGGTGAACCAGCCACCCGTTGCGAATGATGGCACGTTAACCACAGATGAAGATACAGCATTTTCGGGAACCCTGTCTGGGTCAGATCCGGAGGGGGCGGCGCTGACCTATAGCATCGTGAATCAGCCCGCTAGTGGCACGGTGACCCTCACAGATGCGGCAACTGGAGCGTACATATTTACACCAAATGCAAACTTTAATGGCGGTGACTCATTTACGTTTAGCGTGAATGATGGCGTGAATGACTCTGGCACAGCAACTGTCACGATTACTGTCAATCCAGTGAACGATGCGCCGACGGCCGCTGGTGTGATTGTGACTACTAATGAGGATGAGGCCGTGTCGGGCTTTTTGCTTGGCGCAGATGTAGATGGGGATATGCTGACGTATGAGATTGTCACGGCTCCAACAAAAGGATCTGTCACGATTACGAATGCGGCAACCGGAGCCTTTACCTACACGCCAAACGCGGATGAGAACGGTGCGGATAGCTTTACCTACCGGGTATTTGATGGGATGGTGTATTCCAGTCCAGCGACGGTAACAGTGGCGATCGCCCCCATTAACGATGCCCCTACCGCTTCTAGCCTGAGCATTACGACCGATGAAGATGTGGCGACTTCAGGCTTTTTGCTGGGTGCGGATGTGGATGGGGATGCGCTCAGCTACGAGATTGTGACGGCTCCGACCAAGGGCGTGGTGACGATTACGAACGCGGCTACAGGAGCCTTTACCTACACGCCAAATACAAACGCGAATGGGGCAGATAGCTTCACCTATCGCGTGTTTGACGGAACGGTTTACTCGACCGCAGCAACGGTGGCGATCGCCATTACGCCCATCAACGACGCGCCGACGGCGACAGGCGTGATCGTAACGATGGATGAGGATGTACCGACTTCGGGCTTTTTGCTGGGCACGGATGTAGACGGAGATGCGCTCAGCTACGAGATTGTGACGGCTCCGACCAAGGGCGTGGTGACGATTACGAACGCGGCTACAGGAGCCTTTACCTACACGCCGAATGCCGATGCGAACGGGGCAGATAGCTTTACCTACCGCGTGTTTGACGGAACGGTGTATTCCAACACGGCGACGGTGACCGTGGCGATCGCCCCCATTAACGATGCGCCCGTCGCCACCGATGGCAGCCTGACCACAACGAGGAATCAGCCTCAAAATGGAACCGTGGCGGCGGCCGATGTGGATGGCGACATGCTGACCTACAGCGTTGTGACTGGGCCAGCCAGCGGCACGCTAACCAGCTTTGACGCGGCGACTGGGGCGTTTACTTACCTGCCCAATGCGGGACACGTTGGGCCCGACAGTTTCTCCTTCCAGGCGAATGACGGCAGCGGGGCAGCCAATGCGCTCTCGAATGTGGCGACTGTGAGCATTGTGGTCAACTTTGGCAACAACGCCCCCGTAGCCAATGGCGACAGTTTGGTGACCAACGAAGATGCGGCAGTGCTAGGGACGCTCTCTGGCACAGATGGCGACAATGATCCGCTGATCTATGCGATCGCCACTGGGCCCAGCCAGGGAAGCATCACGGCGTTTGATCCCAACACGGGCGCATTCACCTACACGCCGAACCCCAATGCCAACGGCTCGGACAGCTTCTCATTCCGCGTGTTCGATGGATTTGAGGAATCAGAACCCGCAACCATCACCATTACCATCACCCCGGTCAATGATGCGCCCGTCGCCAATGCTGCAACGCTAAACACTCGGACGGGTAAAACCGAGGCGGGGGTACTGACGGCAACGGACGTGGAAGGCGATCCGCTGAGCTTCAGCATCGTTTCGGCTCCGACCAATGGCACGGTCACGATTATCAATGCACTGACGGGAGAATATACCTACACCCCCAACGCCGGATTTTCGGGCAGCGACAGCTTTACCTTTCGGGCAAACGATGGAACGGATGACTCCGCCCCCGCAACGGTCAGCATTACGGTTGCGCCCAACAGCGCCCCCGTTGCGACCAATGGCAGCCTCAATACCCGCGTTAATGCGGAAAGATCGGGGCGGCTTGTGGCCACCGATCCCGATGGCGACATCATCCGCTTTAGCATTGTGACTGCGCCCAGCTACGGGTCTGTGGTGATTACCAACACGGCAACAGGAACCTACACCTACACGCCCAATCCTGGCTATAGCGGGCCAGACAGTTTCGTTTTTCAAGTCACCGACGACGTATTCAATGCAACGGGCACCATTTCTGTGCTGGTGGCGGCCAACCAGGCCCCGGTGTTGACTGCACCCTTGCCGCGTCGCGGTGCCACCGAAAGGCTGCCGTTTGTGGCCCAGCTTCCGCTCACCGCCTTTGTTGATCCAGACGGGGATTCTTTGACCTACACCGCAACCCTGGCCAATGGTGCGCCGCTGCCCGCTTGGTTGACTTTTAATGCAGCAACTCGAACATTTTCGGGTACGCCTGCGAATGGGGATGTGGGCACGATTGCGCTGCGGGTTGTAGCGACCGATCCCAGTGGGGTGCAGGGTACGGGCACATTCACGCTGACGGTGCTGAATATTAACGATGCGCCAGTGCTGCAAAAGCCGATCGGGAATCGGACGGCAGTGGCGGGGCAGGGCTTTGGCCTGATGCTGGAGTCGGATACGTTTGTGGACATAGACGCAGGCGATGTACTGACCTATACGGCGAGTTTGAGCGACGGTCGTCCGCTGCCTGCGTGGCTAACGTTTGACCCCGTGACGCGCACCTTTAGCGGCACCCCTGCGGGCGGAAACGCAGGTAGCTATCGCATCGTTGTGCGGGCCACAGATCGTTCGGGCATGAGTGCGGTTGACGAATTTGATCTGCTGGTCAGGTCAGACAGTGGGTTGCCGCCGCAGGGCCCGAAGAAACTGAATCGGATGAAGGGGTCGCCCCGGCCGGATCGGATTCGTGGAACACGACGGGGCGATCGCATCGAGGGGTTTGACGGCAACGACGTGATCGAGGGTCTGGGTGGCGACGACTATATCTTGGGTGGCGCTGGCATCGATCGGCTCGTGGGCGGCGGCGGAAATGACACGCTGGTCGGCGGGCGCGGGGCGGACGTGCTAGTTGGGGGCGCGGGCAACGATGTGCTGATTGCGGGCGAAACGACTGATTTTCTGCGCGGATTCCAGGAGGCGACGGCAATCTGGGGGGCGATCGCCACAAATGTTCTGAAGGGCGGAAAGGGCAACGACCTGCTGGTGGGCGGTGGACGCAGCGATCTGATGATTGGAGGCGCGGGCCGCGATACGTTTGTCCTCGCCAAGCATGGTGGCGCTGATGTCATCCGAGATTTCAAAGTGGGCGTTGATGTCATCGGGCTGGCGAAGGGGTTGACCTTCCGCGAACTGCGGATTCAGCAGTTGAGCCAGGGGGCCCGCATCTGGCTAAATGGTTCGGATGAGGTGATTGCGGAACTGTCGGGCGTGCAGGCGAACAAGCTGACCGCTGCCAGCTTCGTGCCACTGACGCGGCTACCGCTTTAGCCCAATCATCCGGGGCTACTGTATCAGAATGGATGCTCTGGCCTCGCCCTGAGGCCGCCAAAATGGAATTTTTTCTAAATCTGCTGTTTTGACGACAGAATCTCATCTGGCTGCCGAGCAAGTATATTGGCATATTGTTAAGCTTACTTGCATTGCTGCTATCTTTGAATAGCAGAGGGGTCAGCCAATGGTCAGAAAAAGAGTCAGACGACAGAATTGGTTTTTGAGGTGGGCGTGGGTTGGGCTACTGGTAGGATTGTTGGGATCTTGCAATGTGGCTTCCAATGTGGCTCCTGAGTCGGCACTGCCCGTTGCACAGGAGCTAGTCACGCTGACGGTTTCAGCGGCGGCCGACCTAAACTACGTGTTTCCCGAAATTGGCAAGCAGTGGGAGGCGGAAACCGGACATCGGGTTACGTTTAACCTGGGTTCAACCGGACAATTGGCACAGCAAATTGAGCGGGGCGCACCCGTTGATTTATTTGCCGCAGCCAACCGGAAATTTATCGAAGATTTGGACGAGAAAGGGCTGATTCGATCCGAAACGAAGACGCTGTATGGCGTGGGGCGAATTTTGCTGTGGCAGAGAGCAGATAGTCCCCTGGATCTGAAAACCCTGCAAGACTTGACGAAGCCGGAGGTGACACGGGTTGCGATCGCCAATCCAGACCACGCGCCCTACGGGGTCGCCGCCCGCGAAGCGATGCAGTCTGCCGGGATTTGGGATGCGATTCAGCCCAAGCTGGTTTTTGGGGAAAACATTAAGCAAACCCAGCAGTATGCCGAAACGGGGAACGTGGAAGTGGCGATCGCCGCCCTTTCGATTAGCGTCGGCAAACCCGGAAAATGGACGCTGATTCCGGCGGAATTGCACCAGCCCTTGGAGCAGATGCTGGCCGTGCCCAAGTCCGCGCCGCATCCCGAACTGGCTCAGCAGTTTGCCGCATTTATTAATGGGGAGAAGGGTCGGCCCCTCATGAGAAAATACGGTTTCGTTTTGCCGGGAGAGGAGCTAGTCCTATGATTTTGCAGCCGTCGATCCTCTCTCTCCAGGTCACCTTGGTCGCCAGCGCTTTGATTCTGGTGTTTGGGCTAGGGTTGGGAATTTTTTTGGCGCGGGTGCAGTTTCGGGGACAGATTTTTGTGTCTACGTTGCTGAATTTGCCGCTGGTGCTGCCACCCAGCGTCGTGGGCTATTTTTTGCTGCTGGCTCTGGGACGCGGTAGCCCGATTAGGGAATGGCTGAAGATTGATTTGCTCTTCACTTGGCAGGCGGCGGCGATCGCCTCGGCGGTGGTAGCGCTGCCGCTGATGGTGGAATCGACCCGTGCGGCGATCGCCAACGTCAGCCCAGAGCTAGAGGCCGCCGCCCGCACGCTGGGTTCAACGGAGCCAGAAGTGCTGTGGCGGATTACCCTGCCGCTTGCCCATCGCGGCATTTTGGCGGGCTTTGGGCTGAGCGTGGCGCGGGGATTGGGAGAATTTGGCGCAACGCTGATGGTGGCAGGCAGTATCCCCGGCCGCACCCAGACCCTCCCCCTGGCAATTTACGATGCCGTGCAGATGCAGCGCTATGGGCTGGCAAATACGATGGTGCTGATAATGACGGCGATCGCCTTTGCTCTGTTGTGGTGGGTGCGGCACTTGGAGTCCAAACAATCTCCTTCGCAGTTGCCAATCGCAATTTGCTCAGAGATCGACTCAGAGATCGACTTAGAGATCAACTCAGAGGTCAACCCAGATGAGCCTATTGGTGGATATTCAGAAGCGGCTCCCCAGCTACACCCTGAACGTGGCCTTCAGCGCTGAACGAGAGCCACTCGGCATTTTGGGCGGGTCAGGATCGGGCAAAAGCATGACCCTCCGCTGCATCGCGGGCATTGAAACCCCTACCAGCGGCACCATCGTGCTGAACAATCGCATTCTCTACGACTCGCGCAAAGGCATTAACCTCCCCAGCCGCGATCGCCGCGTGGGGTTTCTGTTTCAAAACTATGCGTTGTTTCCGCATCTCACGGTTGCCCAAAACATCGCCTACGGACTGAGTAAGCGCCAGGGGTCAAAACAAGAAAAGCGAGAACTCGTCCAAACCGTCGAAGCGCAGCTTGGGCGCGTTCAGCTTGCCGGATTTGGAAACCGCTATCCTCATCAGCTTTCCGGCGGACAACAGCAGCGGGTTGCCTTAGCCCGCGCCCTAATCACTGAACCAGATCTGCTGCTGCTGGATGAACCCTTTTCCGCCCTGGATACTCACCTCCGCAGCGAGCTGGAAAAGCAGTTGATTAAAACTCTCTCGGGCTACCAGGGACTCACGCTGTTTGTTAGCCACAATCTGAACGAAGCCTACCGCATTTGTGAGCAACTGCTCGTTCTCTCCGCCGGAAAAGTGATTGCCAGCGGACAGAAACAGGATATCTTCGATCGCCCTGAAACCATGAGCGTTGCCCGGCTAACCGGATGTAAAAACTACTCCTGCATTCAGCCAATCAATCGACAAACGGTACGGGCGCTGGATTGGAACTGCACGCTTCAAATGGATGCTCCCATTGATGGCAGACATACACACATTGGCATCCGTGCCCATCACATCCGCTTTCTAGAAACGCCCCATCGCCCTAATACCTTCCCGGCTTGGCTAGCTTGGGCTAGCGAAACACCTCACCACATGACCCTATATCTCAAGCTTGGAGAGCCATCCAGCCATGCAGATGATTATCATCTCCAGGCTGAAGTTTTGAAAGAAAAGTGGGACGCGCTGAAACATCGGCCGCAGCCCTGGATCGCTTGTCTCGATGCCCAGAAACTACTCCTACTGAAAAACTTCTGAGGATAGATCATGAAACGCCCAAACTGGTTGACTTTCATCACTTGTGTATTGTTGAGTTTGATGCTTAGCGTCAGTTGTGCAACCCAGCCCCCCCTTGCGGAGCCTGTCGAGCTAACCGTTTCCTCTGCGATCGCACTCACGGAACCCCTAGAAGCCCTTAAGCCGCTCTACCAGGCCGAACACCCCAACATCACGATTACCTACAACTTTGGTGCATCAGGCGAACTGCGCCAGCAAATTCAGAGCGGTGCGCCCGTCGATATTTTTATATCAGCCGCTCAAAAAGACATGAATGACCTAGAGCAAGACGGTCTGCTGCTTCCAGAAACGCGCAATGACTTAGTGAAGAATCAAATCGTTCTTGTGGTTCCCAAAAACTCTACCGCAATTCAAAGCCTGCAAGATCTAACCCAAGAAAGCGTCAAGCGGATTGCAGTTGGAAACCCCGATACCGTACCCATTGGGCGGTACTCGGAAGAAGTTTTCAAGAACCTGAACCTGCTGGATCAGGTGAAGCCTAAGTTTGTATTTGGCAAGAACGTGCGCCAAGTTTTAGGCTATGTAGAATCTGGCAACGTCGATGCAGCCCTGGTTTGGGTTACGGATGCCAAAACAACAGATCAGGTCAACATTGTGGAGGCGATCCCCGAAAATCTTCACTCTCCGACGCTCTATCCCCTGGCCGTGATCCGTGCCAGCGTCCATCCCGATCAGGCGAAAGAATATGTCCAATTTTTGCTTAGCCCCAAGGCTGCAGAAGTATTCGAGAGCTTCGGCTTCACGCCAGTTTCCTAGTCCGGCATGATAGCTTGAGATCGGATGCTATCCCGAAGTGAAGACCATCTCGAAGTGAAACCTATCTTGAAGTAAAAACTATCTTGAAGTGAAAAGCAGCAAATTGCGTTCAGCTTAACAGCCGTGAAGCAAGACTCAGACCTTTGCAATAATCTGAAGCAAATCCGGCTGCGGCTGGGCATGAGCCAGCAAGACCTAGCGGCGATCGCCGGAGTGTCGCGCCAGACCATCGGCGGCGTAGAGGCAGGACAATACGCACCATCTACAACCGTGGCGCTGCGGCTAGCCGGGGCGCTGGGCTGCCAGGTCGAAGACCTGTTTTGGCTGGAGCAAGATGCGGTGGAGTTGGATGCAATCCCGATCCGGGACTTTCCGACGGATCAGGTAACCCGACTAAGCCTGGCCCGAGTGGGCGGCCAGTGGATTGCACACCCGCTGAAGGGGGGCACCGCCTTTCGGACAGAAATGGTGCCTGCGGACGGGGAAGGTCGCTACGATTCGACTACCCAAATGCTGCGCGTCCACCTGCTCGACGATCTGGAAAAGCTGCACCGCACAGTTGTCATCGCGGGCTGCACGCCAGCACTGTCGCTGTGGGCGCGGGCCGCCGAGCGATGGCATCCCGACCTGCGCGTACATTGGACGCTGGACAACAGCATGTGCGCCCTGGATCGGCTCTGTTGCGGAGAGGTGCATCTTGCAGGAATGCATCTCTACGATGCGGCCACGCAAGATCACAACGTTCCGTTTGTGAAAACTGCTCTGCAAACGCAAGCTGCCCTGCAAAATGTCTCTGCTGTGGTGATTAATTTGGGCAGTTGGGAAGAGGGGTTACTCATTCAGCCTGGAAACCCGCTGCATCTCAAAACGATTGAAGATCTGACTCGACCGGACGTAAAGATTGTGAATCGGGAAGCGGGGGCGGGTAGTCGGCAGGTGTTAGAGCGATCGCTCCAGGCAGCAGGCATTCCGCCGCAAGCGGTTCGGGGATTCGACACCCTGGCAGCGGGGCATCTGGAGGTGGCCAGGGCGATCGCCACTGGGCAGGCAAGCGCAGGCGTTAGCACTGCATCGGTTGCCGCAGCGTTTGGGCTAGAGTTCATCCCGCTGCATCACTCTCGCTATGATCTGGTAACGCTCCAATCCTATCTCGAAGAAGCGCCCGTGCAGCAGCTTTTGAGTACGCTGGGCCATCGTCGGGTTCTGTCGCAGCTACAAACGCTGGGCGGTTACGATACGAGTCAAACGGGGGATATTTTGAGTACCGTTATGTCTTCTTAAGTTCGTACATCTGCGACAGTATTTTGCATCCTGATTGAATCCGTCACTTATGTCTTTCACTGTTCCTAAAATTGCGGCAATCGCCCCCACTTGGCTATCATCTTCAGAGTCAGCAATCCTCTCTTCCGAAGACGTTCATCTGTGGCTCATGAATGTCGAAAGCTGTGCAGAAAGCCTGTTATTGTTTGAGCAAATCCTTTCACCCGATGAACACGCCAGAGCCGCAAAGTTTCGGCAAGAGGGCGATCGCACGCGATTCATCATCTGTCGGGGCACCCTGCGGTATCTGCTCAGTCGCTACACAGGTCTTTCTCCGGCTGCTATTCGCTTTTCCTACGACTCCTATGGCAAGCCGGTCTTTGCCCCGCCGTCTAGTGAAACTCCGCCGCTGCAATTCAACCTATCTCATGCTGGAGGGCTGGTGCTGTACGCTTTTACCCTTACCCACCCAATTGGCGTAGACCTAGAGCAGCACCGCCCGCTAGAGGTATCAGCCCTCGCCCGCACCTTTTTTTCAGAGGGAGAACGCGCTTTCCTGAGCAAATTTTCAACCGCCGAACAACTTGCTCAGTTCTTTCAACTCTGGACATGCAAAGAAGCATATCTGAAGGCGATCGGGCTGGGGCTGAGCGGGCTGGAGCAGGCTGAGATGGCGATCGCTCCTAACGGCTCAATTCGTGTCCCAGTATTCACTGATGCATCACCGTCTGATTCACACTGGCAGATTAAACCTATGTCGCTTGGTAATCATTTTTCTAGTGCGTTTGCAGTAAACAAGCCAGCTTTTAACCTGTATTGCTACCGTCTTTACACCGTGCAAGATCTGATACAACTTATTTCCCCTAGTCCAACTGACTGCTGATGTATCCCCGAATTGCAGAAACGGCCACCACTCGCGGCGAGGCTAGATAGTTATTCCCCGTGGGATCGCCGCTGCGCCCCTTGAAGTTGCGATTGGTGGCGTAGATGCCGTTCTCGCCCGCCTCCAAAACGCCCCTGCCCGCGTTGATGCAGGCTCCGCAGCCCGACTTGAGAATTGTTGCACCCGCCGCCTCTAAAATCTCCACATAGCCCAAGACCTCGGCCTGTTGCAGCACAGCTTGCGACGCAGGGACGACAAACAGGCTGACCTGGGGCGCAACTCGGTTCCCGTTTAGCACTGCCGCCGCTTCGGCCAGGTCATGCAATTTGCCGCCCGTGCAGGAGCCGATAAACGCCTTGGTGATGGGAACCCGCCCCAACTGGCTAATGCCCACGACCTGATCGGGCTTGGGCGGACAGGCGACTTGGGGTTCTAGATGGGTCAGGTCAAACGTGTAGGTGCGTTCGTATTCTGCATCCGCAGAACTGGCGATCGCCCTCCCCAGTTCTGCCATCACCTCATCATCCAGTCGTTCTTCTAAGTATTCGCTAGGGACTTCCCTCTGGCGTTCTGCTAGATACTCCCACGTCACTGCATCAGGCGCGATCAGTCCGCACAGCGCCCCACACTCCACTGCCATATTCGCCAGCGTCATCCGCTCGTCCATCGGCATTCGGGCGATCGCCCCGCCGCAAAACTCCAGCACCCGCCCGATCGCCCCGTCGCAGCCCAACTGCCCCAGCAAAAACAGCATGATATCTTTAGCGCTGATCTCTGGTGCAGGCGTTCCCTCCAGGCAGATTCGCAGCGTCGGCGGCACGCGCAGCCACAGGTCGCCCGTTGCCAGCAAATTTGCCATGTCCGTCGTGCCGATGCCCGTGGAAAAGCAGCCAAACGCGCCATAGGTGCAGCTATGGGAATCCGTCCCTGCGATCACCATGCCCGGCCGCACAAACCCCCGCTCTGGCAGCAGCACATGGCAAATGCCCGCCGCCTCTCCGGGCGACACCACATCCAGCAGGTGGCAGCCTTGCTCCTCGGCAAACTGAACCATTTGCTGATAAAGCAGGTCAGCTTTGGGGTCAACCCGAATGTCGTTGATTTGAATAAAATGATCCGCCACCAGCACCAGGCGATCGCGCTCCCAAATCCTTGCCGACTCACCGAAATGCTGGTAGAAAAGCTGTGCTACCCCAGCGGCGATCGCATCGTGGGACATCGCCAAATCCACTCTGGCAAACACCACCTCACCGGGCTGTACAAACGCATTGCCCGATGCCCGCGCCAGCAGCTTTTCTGCCATCGTCATGGGGCGGCGCGGCGTGTCGCTGGGCGGCAGGGCTATGTCTCCGCGCAATCGCTGCTGGTTAAAGGCAAACAGTCCGCCTGCCTGCGTAATCGCCGCCACAATCGGGTGAGATTCTGCTTCGCCTAAGTGCTTTAAGGGCAAACCGATATTGATGCTGTTGCGATAAAAAATATCGGCAAAGGATCGCGCCCGCACCTCGCGGATACCCGCCGCTTTTAGGGCGATCGCTGCGATTTCTCGACTGGAGCCACAGCCGAAGTTTGCGCCTGCTTCGATTACGTCATAATTCATGAGTTGATCGATACCGATAATGTGTTCCAGCGCATACCGTTTCAGATGCGCTGGGTCGAGATTGGTTCCTCGCTTTGCGGGAATAATATTATCCGTATTGATATCATCTCCCAGAGTTAAAACCTTCTCAGATTGATTCGTAGGATGATTCTCAGGATGATTCTCAGGTGTGTTCATAGGGATTTGAATGATTTAGCTTTTGAATTGGTTAGCTTTTGAATTGGTTAGCTGTTGAATCAGTTGCTCCGTGAAGGCTTTCGTATTCACAAACCGATCTTCTGGCGAGTCCACTAGGTCGGCTGTGCGATAGCCTGCCTCCAGCAGTTGCTCTTGGGCGATCGCCAGATGGGCCGCTGCGGTTCCCTCGTCCCACTGCCGCAACATTAACTCCACACTGGCCAGTGTCCCCATCGGATTGGCAATGCCCTTGCCTGCAATATCTGGCGCAGTGCCGTGAATCGCCTCGTACAGGCCAAAGCCGTCTGCGTTCAAGCTGGCAGACCCCAGTAGCCCAATCGACCCGGCGATCGCCCCGCCAATGTCGCTGAGGATGTCGCCAAACAGGTTGCCCGCCAAAATCACGTCAAACTGCTGCGGATTCATCACCAACTGCATCGCCAGATTGTCCACCAGCATGGGCACCAGCGCTACATCGGGAAACGCCGCCGCTTCTTCCTGCACGAGCCGCGTCCAGGGAAGGCAGGGCAGCGCATTTTCCTTGTGGGCGATCGCCAGTTTCTTGCGCCGCTGCTGGGCCTGCTGAAGCGCAACGCGGGCAATCCGCCGAATTTCGGAATCGGCATACTGCATTGTGTGAAAGCCGTAGGGGGCCGTCTCATCCACCCCGCGCCCCGACGGGCCAAAGTAAATGCCGCTGACTAGCTCTCGCACGAACAAAATGTCCACGCCGTCTAGCTTTTCCGGCTTGATCGACGAGCGATGCCGCAGACTTTTGACTGGGCGCACCGGGCGCAAATTGGCAAACAGGTCAAACTGCTTTCGCAACTCCAGCAAGCCCGCCTTTGACACCGCCCCGAATAAAATACCGTCTGCCCCCTCGCAGAGCCGCGCCGTCGCCTCCGGAAACCCTGTGCCAAACTGCTGTACGGCGGGTTCTCCCACCAGCCCATGCGTCACCCGCACCGAAAAGCCATGCAGCGTCGCCAAATGCGCCAGCACCGCCAGCGCCGCTTCTACGACCTCTGGGCCCACCCCTTCCCCTGGCAGTGCCACCAACCGATATTCTTGAATCCCCACAATCCCCACTTCCCACAGCGAACCTATGGATGATAATACGTCTGGCAGGAGATAGGAATCAGGGGTCAGGTTTTAGGGATCAGGATGATCTCAAATCCGGTTTATTGCTGGCGATCGCGGTGAGTAGGGCTGCGCTCCCTGGAGGTAGCAAGCTTTCCTAGGGTTGGCGATCGCGGCAGTGCTTAAAGAGCTTGTTTCAGTATCCGAGCCAGCAAGCCTTGGGGGAAGCTTTCCCCCAAAACCCCCGCTTGGGGGACGAAGCGCGTCCCCCAAACCCCCTCCGACCTCTGTTCTGCATAAGCATTAGGGATGGCGGGCCGTGCTTACGGCGGTCGGAGAGGGAGCTAGGACACTTGAAAGTCGTTCTGCCCTTGACCCCTGACCCCTGACTCCTGAAACCTACATCGGATGCGTTTTACGAAGACTAAGAGGCTCTATCGATTGTTGATCAGCATGGCGGCGCTGTACGTAGCGGCCTGTGGGCTGATGTGGGCGGGGCAGACGCGGCTGATTTTTCGTCCCGATGCTGACATTCGCACTACGCCGGATGCGGTAGGATTGCGCTACGAAACCGTCGATTTGCCCGTAGGGACGGGGCGGGTGCGCGGCTGGTGGATTGGCGCGAATCGGGACGACGCACCGACGGTGCTATATTTCCACGGCACAGGCAGCAATTTGGGGGATCTGCCTCGACTGGCAGCGCAGATTCATGAATTAGGCTGGGCGGCCTTTTTCATCGACTATCGCGGCTATGGGCAGAGCCAAGGCAGCTTTCCTAGCGAACAGTCGGTCTATGCCGATGCGATCGCCGCCCTCGACTACCTCACCCAAACCCGCCGCATTCCGCCACAGCGCATCGTGGTTATGGGAAGATCCATCGGAGGGGCGATCGCCCTCGACCTAGCAGCCCACAATCCCGACCTGGCCGCCCTGGTTGTCGAAAGCTCGTTTACCTCCATGCGAGACATGATCCGCTACTTTGTTCCTGTGCCGCTTTTGCCTGTGGATCTTTTGCTGCATCAGCGGTTTGATTCCCTGGCAAAAGTGCGATCGCTCCAGATGCCGCTGCTGGTGATCCACGGGACGGGCGATCGCGTCGTGCCTGTTCACATGGGGCAAGCGCTCTACGAGGCCGCGCCGCCGCCCAAGGAACTGCTGCTGATTCCCCAAGCGGGCCACAGCAATTTGCGACGAATCAACCGGACGCTGTATTTCCAGACGCTCCAGCGCTTCGTTACGCGCTACGCTGAGCCTGCTGCTGCCGGAATGTAGCGCCGCTATGCATCCAACCCCAAACCGATCTGTTGCCAGGTCTGTTGTCAGGAAATCGACACTGCCAAGCAAGGAATACTGTGAAGCAAGGAACACTGTGAAGCAAAGAATGTGGATCTCGAAACAGCAAATCTGGCAAGGGCTTGTGGTGCTAGCGGTGGTGCTAGCGGTGGTGCTAGGCATCCTGTTTCGGGGGTATGGGCTGGGCGATCGCGTGTATTGGGTGGATGAAGTCGCCACCTCGGTTCGCATTTCTGGCTACACCCGCGCCGAAGTCACCGCCCAACTCAGCGACGGCGTTCCTCGCACGCCCGCAGACCTCCAGCAGTTTTTGCATCCCGCCCCCGATTTGCCCTTAACCCAAGTCCTCCGTGCCCTGGCTCAAAGCCCCGAACACGCCCCGCTTTATTTCTTGCTAGCCCACGGCTGGACAAAACTTTGGGGCAGCAGCATAGTCGCCGTGCGATCGCTCTCGGTTCTGTTCAGCCTGATCTCACTTGCGCTCATCGGGCGACTGGCCAGCCAGTTGTTTAATTCTGCCACTGCCGGGGCGATCGCCACGATGTTGCTCGCTCTATCGCCCTTTTTCGTATCCTATGCCCAAGAAGCACGTCCCTACAGCCTGTGGAGCGTCACGCTGCTGTGGAGCAGTTTGGCGTTATGGAACGCGATGGGGTACGTGAAAGGGAGCATGAAACAGGACGTGAAACAGAACGTGAAGCAGAACGCCG
The DNA here is from genome assembly GCF_013177315.1 of Thermoleptolyngbya sichuanensis A183. Lineage (NCBI taxonomy): Bacteria > Bacillati > Cyanobacteriota > Cyanophyceae > Oculatellales > Oculatellaceae > Thermoleptolyngbya > Thermoleptolyngbya sichuanensis. Next base: position 2,527,753 of record NZ_CP053661.1, read on the forward strand.
TTGGGAACGAGATGCCGCATTCGCTTCGGCGCTGGTTGACCTATGGATTCAGCATGGCGGTGGGGCTGTATACGTCGCTGCTGACGGTGCTGGTGTTTCTGGGGCATGGGCTGTATGTGCTGGGAGTGGGCAGTTCGCAATGCGATCCGTCTCGGACTCGCGCTCAGCGGTGTGGGTTCCTCCAGGCAGCGACGCTGGCAGTCGGGCTATTTCTCCCGTGGGTGTTTGTCGTGCTGGGTCGCTGGGATACCCTGCAAGCTAATACTGAATGGATGCGCCAGCCAATGGGGGCGCTGTCGATGCTGGTGGTCTGGCTCTATAGTCTCGTCGTGCTGTTTTTTGACGCGCCTGTGGAACTGGGGCCAGTTTCGCTGGTGGCGGTCAAATTTCTCACTGCACTGCTCACCCTGGGGGCGATCGCCCTTGCGCTCCGGTGGACATTTCAGCAGCAGCATGTAGGAAGCTTCGTCGCCGCCCTGCTGCTGCCTGTTCCTGTGATTCTGGTGGCGCTGGATCTCATCCGTCAGGGCCAAGCCTCGGCCACATCGCGCTACCTCATCCCTGTCCAGCTTGCCGTACTAATTTCGGTAGCAGGCTGGCTCTCTGCGGGGCGTTCCTGGCAGCGCGGCGTTTTAGCCTTCCTGCTCACGGTCAGCTTTTCATCGGGTCTGTCCAACCTGCATCACATTCCCGACTATCAAAAATCTCGCAATCGCCACAACCCTGAAATCGCCGCCCTGGTGAATCAGCAGCCTTTACCCCAGATCGTTGCCGAGTCTCGCTATGCCCTCGATCTGGTATCCCTCAGCCAGTTCCTCAAACCCGATATCAGGGTTCAAATTCTGAGTCCTGCGTCCATGCCGCCGCAGCGATGTGAACCCTTCTTTCTGCTTAACCCATCTGCATCGCTCCAGCAGGACATTCAGCAGCGCGATCGCCCCCAGATTACCGAAGTTTTTCGCCCAAAAACCTTGACAGATTCAGACATTTATCTATCCCTCTGGCACGTTGAGAATCCCGATCGATCCTGTCCTTCTAGCTGAGTGATGTCGCTCCTCACTGCGTTCCTGTTGCGATGTTTCATGTAGCGCGATCGCCTCTCAAATTCCTGCAAAATCCGGGTCAAATCCTGGGACGATTGCTGGTATTCCTGATTCTGGCTGGCATCCTGTTTCGGGGGTATGGGCTGGGCGATCGCGTGTATTGGGTGGATGAAGTCGCCACCTCGGTTCGCATTTCTGGCTACACCCGCGCCGAAGTCACCGCCCAACTCAGCGACGGCGTTCCTCGCACGCCCGCAGACCTCCAGCAGTTTTTGCATCCCGCCCCCGATTTGCCCTTAACCCAAGTCCTCCGTGCCCTGGCTCAAAGCCCCGAACACGCCCCGCTTTATTTCTTGCTAGCCCACGGCTGGACAAAACTTTGGGGCAGCAGCATAGTCGCCGTGCGATCGCTCTCGGTTCTGTTCAGCCTGATCTCACTTGCGCTCATCGGGCGACTGGCCAGCCAGTTGTTTAATTCTGCCACTGCCGGGGCGATCGCCACGATGTTGCTCGCTCTATCGCCCTTTTTCGTATCCTATGCCCAAGAAGCACGTCCCTACAGCCTGTGGAGCGTCACGCTGCTGTGGAGCAGTTTGGCGTTATGGAACGCGATGGGGTACGTGAAAGGGAGCATGAAACAGGACGTGAAACAGAACGTGAAGCAGAACGCCGTTGGGAACGAGATGCCGCATTCGCTTCGGCGCTGGTTGACCTATGGATTCAGCATGGCGGTGGGGCTGTATACGTCGCTGCTGACGGTGCTGGTGTTTCTGGGGCATGGGCTATATGTGCTGAGAGTGGCCAGTTCGCGATGCGACCCGTCTCGGACTCGCGCTCAGCGGTGTGGGTTCCTCCAGGCAGCGGCGCTGGCAGTCGGGCTATTTCTCCCGTGGGTGTTTGTCGTGCTGGGTCGCTGGGATACCCTGCAAGCCAATACTGAATGGATGCGTCAGCCGATGGGCGTTTTGCCGCTGTTGGCAATCTGGCTCTACAACACCTCCATTTTGCTGTTTGACGTACCCGCCACGCTGTCCCCCGACCTGCCGACCGTCGCCAAACTGCTGACCTCCATGCTGCTGGTGCTGCTGCTGGCGATCGCCCTCCGCCATCTCGTCCGCCGCAGACCACGCCCGGTCTGGGGATTTGTCGTGCTGTTTGCCCTGACGATTCCTGCCCTGCTGCTGGGGCTAGATGTTGTCCGCAATAGCCAGCTTTCCACGGCTGCCCGCTATTTGCTGCCGTTTCACCTGGGTATGATTTTGGTGCTGTCTTCTTACCTCACTGACTCACTCTGCGCCAAATCCCCCTCTCGGCGGCGATTTGGGCGGGGGCTGATGCTTTGCCTGGTTGCCCTGTGCTTTCTGTCCTACGGCTTCCAACTTCAGCAGCCGCCCAAGTACCAGAAAAGTCGCAATCTGCACAATCGGGCGATCGCCGCGTTGATTAACCAAACTACTGGCCAGACCCTTCCCCCCCGCCTGATTGCCGAACCTGCCCAGGCGCTGGATCTGGTCTCCCTCAGTCTCGACTTGCAGCCCCAAACGCAGATCCAGGTGATTGCCTCGATAGGCGAGAATTGGAGGGGCGATCGCCTATTATTAGAACCGTGCCAGCCTGTGTTTTTTTTGAATCCTTCAGCAGCGTTAATCACCCGCATTCAAACTGAAACAAACCAACCCGTTCAAGAAACCTATCGTCCCCAAAAACTAGTCCCCAATGAACTGGCTCTGTCGCTCTGGAAAGTTAACCAACCTTGCTCTTCTCCATGATTATGAAATCCTTAATCGATCAATTCCAGAAACAGCATAAAGCCTTTGTGGTTCATCAAGGGGAAAAGCTGGTTAGAAGCTTAGAGGATCTAATTGCGAAGTATTCTGCTGTTGGTGACGGGGCTTTTTTTGAAGTTCAGCAATTTCCCTGGGCTGGCCTTCTAGAAACAAACTGGAAAACGATTCGAGCAGAGTTAGACAATCTGCTGAAAGACGTGTATTCCATTCCCAATTTTCAAGACATCTCTACGGATCAGATCAGCATCACTCAGGACAATCTGTGGAAGACCTACTTTCTCTATGGTTATGGCTACAAAGCAGAGCAAAACTGCCTGCGCTGCCCCGAAACGACGCGCCTAGTTGAACAGATTCCTGGCATGAAAACGGCATTCTTTTCTATCCTGCTGCCCCATAAAACCATCCCAGAACATCGCGGCCCCTATAAGGGATTGTTGCGCTATCACTTGGGGCTAAAAGTACCCGCAGCGGCAGAGCAGTGCGGCATTCGGGTGGGCAGCGGAGTGAGCCACTGGCAGGAGGGAAAAAGCCTGATTTTTGACGATACGTTTCCTCATTCCGCCTGGAATCATACAGATGACATGCGCGTAATTTTGTTTGTTGATTTCATCCGTCCAATGCGTGCGCCCGTATCCTGGTTCAATCAGTTTATGATCCAACTGATTGCCTGGTCGCCCTATGTACAGAGCGGTCGCAAAAATCTTTTAGAGTGGGAAGCCAGGCAGAAATAATCGACCCAAACCAGTGACAAGAGTGACAAGGCTTAATAATTAACTTAACAGCTAAATTTATATATGAAAATTGCAATTCTTACGTCTGGCTTTCTGCCCGTAATCGATGGGGTGACAGTCACTCTCCTCCACAGATTGAAGCGACTGAGCGAGTTGGGTCATCAGGTCTTAGTGTTTTGTCCAAGCTATGAATTGCTGGAATCGATCTATCCAAATTGGGCAGACTATACAGGACATTTTTTGCCTGGTGTAGAAGTTATCAATTTGCCAAGCACCTCATTTATGGGGGTTGAGTTTGAGCGCAATGTTACCTCAACATCCTATGATCTTGTGCTGCCAAGATTGGCGCAATTTCAGCCTGATGTTATTCATGTGGATGAACCCGATCGCCTCTTTCTTGGCTTTGGCAAAATTCCGGCGATCGCCCATGCGAAGACGCACCAGATCCCCTGCACCAGCTTCTATCACACCAATTTCTTGGAATATATTGACGACTTTTTTCCGCTGCCAGCCCCGCTGCAAACCTTAGTGAGGTGGCTTTGCAAAGTGTTCATTACTCAGCGGGTATTCAACGCCTATGATGTGACGCTAACGGGCAGCAAAACCACCTATGAAAAGCTGCAAAAACTGGGGATTAGGAATGCACTATACGAAGAATTGCTGGGCGTTGATCTAGCTGTCTTTAGCCCGAACCTCCGGCAGGAACTATTTTTTGAAAAGACCTATGGAATCGAAGTGGGCGATCGCACAAAACTTCTTTTCCTAGGGCGATTAACCCCAGACAAGGGCTGGAAATTCACGCTGAAAGCAGTTCCAAAGTTAGTCCAAAAACTGGGTTCAAATCGCATCTCGCTGCTGATTGCGGGGGATGGCGAACTGCGGGATACCATCCGTCAATCGCTAACGGGCGTGGTCGATTTTCACCTGCTGGGTCGCGTGTCTCCAAATCAGATTCCTGCGCTTATGGCAAATAGTGATATCCACGTCACAACCTCCAAGAAGGAAACCAAAGGGCTGACGCTGTTTGAAGCTTTTGCTGCTAGAATTCCCGTTGTTGCTCCAGCGGCAGGCGGTGTTCTGGACAGCATTCAGCCCGGAGTTAACGGTCTGCTCTATAAGCCAGACAACACGGCCGATTTTGTCGAAAAACTTCAGTTGCTTATCGAAGACCCAGACCTGCGGCAACGCCTGGGGCAGCAGGCGCGAGACTGGGTGCAGCCCTACGGTTGGGATCAGGCAGTCGATCGCCTGGTCAGCCTTTGGGCTTCGCGCCTGCCTGTTGCTACCAGCCCCTAATCCTCAGCGCGGCCACATATAGCCGACGTAGAGTAGAATGCTGTCGCGTCCGGGGTTTGGTGGGTATAGCTCGGCGTTGGAAATGTGGTGCCAGCGCAGCCCTACCATGAGGTGTTCCTGGTCTCGCATTCGGAAGGTTGCACCGCCGCCGACCTGGGGCGTGAAGTTGAACTGCGATCCACCCTCTGCGGGCACGTCTTCACTGGTGACCAGAAACCCTGCGCCGCCATCCACGTATAGCGACCAGGTGTCTTCTCGTACAAAGTGCCAGCGCAGGATCAGCCCAAGATTGAGACCCACCGCATCGTCTCCTGGCTGAATGAACTTGAGCTTATTCAATTCCAGGTTAATGCTGTGCCCGTGGGCAAAGAAGTCCGTAATGCCTGCGCCCGCCAGCCCAAACGCTGCAAAGCCGTCATCATCTGGATCGAAGGAAATGGACGGCCCTGCCTGCACGTACCAGTAATTTTGCCCAACGGCTCCAAAGCGTTCCGGGGCGGATGGTGCGGCTGGCTCAGCTTGGGCGATCGCCCTCCCGTCTGCATCTGGCTCCGGTGGGTAGTCGGCAGTAGCGGCCAATTCGGATGGCAACGGCGCTTCCATATTCAGCAAATCCGCCGCCTGGTAAGACGTAAGCGGCATCGGACTCTCCGCAATCGCATCAGTTGAATCTGGTGGAAGCAAGAATTCCGTCGATGCGGCGGGCAGCAACGCAGATGGAGAAGATTCAACCAATGCGGGGATAGAAGCTGGGGAAATATCGTCTTGGGGTAATGCTTCCTGGGAAAGGGCTGACATCGGAGAAAGCACGACAGCGCTCCACGATGTTGTCAGAATTAGCGCGGTGTAGGAAATCCTAGAAGAAACAGACTGGTGATTCAAAGAGGAGGCTCTTACAAGGTTATTAGGAATAGAAAATGTCATTTTTTTGATGGGTTTTGGATCTGCTCACGCTCAGCTTTTGAGAGTTGCTGTAAGCTCTGAATTCACGTTTTTGGAACAAGAGCATGAACAGTGCGGGTCATAGCCTGACATTAGGTGGGGTTAGAAATTTAACTAACTAAGAATTCAATCGCGAAATCTCCTTGGCGATCGCCGATACAGTAAGGTGAATTTGCTCCTCCGTATGTAAACAAGACAAAAAGAACCGCAAACGAGCGCGATCGTAGGGCACCGAGGGATAGACCATCGGCTGCACATGAATCCTATGCTGCATTATGCGGTGACAAAGCTGAATCGCTCGCTGGGAGTCGCCGATGATGACCGGAATAATCGGCGTGTCTGCACTGCTGCCCGTGTTCAGTGCGTGGTCTTGTGCGAGGTGGAGGAATAGCTGCGATCGCGCTCTGAGCCGCTGAACTCGCTCTGGCTCCCGTTGCAGCAGTCGCAGCGAGGCGAGGGCGGCTGCCGTGTTCGCAGGAGTCATGCCCACGCTGTACACAAAACCAGGAGCCGTATATTTTAGGTACTCCACCAGCGCATTGCTGCCCGCAATGTAGCCGCCGCAGCTTGCAAACGACTTGCTCAGCGTTCCCATCCACAGATCCACGTCGCGGGCTGCAATGCCAAAATGTTCTCCAATGCCGCGACCGCTCTGCCCCAACACGCCAATGGAGTGCGCCTCGTCCACCAGCAGGAAGGTTTTGAAACGCTTTTTCAGCGCCACAATGTCTGGCAAGGGAGCGATGTCGCCATCCGCGCTGTAGATGCCTTCAATGGCAATCAGCACTTTTTCATAGCGCAGACGATGCTGGGACAACAGGTGTTCGAGCGATCGCCAATCGTTGTGCGGAAATTCCATCAGCGTCGCCCCTGCCAATTTGCAGCCCTCGCGGATGCTGTTGTGGCTGAGGGCATCGTAGAGGATCAAGTCTTGGCGACCAAACAGATGCCCGATGGTCGTTACGTTTGTGGCGTGGCCCCCAACGAACAGCAGACAATCCTCAGTATCCAAAAACCGAGCAATTTCCTGTTCTAGCTCTCGGTGGAAAGGGCGTTCGCCTGACAGGACGCGACTGGCGGAAACCGACGTGCCATATTCCTGCACCGCAGCAATCGCCGCCTGGGTCACAATCGGATCACCGGACATGCCCAGGTAGTTATAGCTGGCGTAGCTAATGAATGTTTTTTCATGAATCTCAGTGGTGTCGCGGGAAATCCCAGTATGCTGCATGAAAAAGGGGTTTCCGAGTTCTTCTACTCGATTCAATTCCTGTCGCAGGTTCTGATACTCAGGCGTGAGATGAAAGTGATAATAGGATTCTGGAACCTCAAGATTTTCTGATTCAGAATGAGCGATTAGATTTGAACCTAGATTTGAACCCGACGCATCCGGCTGAGGGGTATAGAGGCTGCTGTTCCCGACTCGATCGGCGGAAATACTTGCATTCGTCAGTCCGTTCAGGTTGGTGTTCTCCTGATTTGTCCTAGAGGGTGGCGAATCTGACTGTTCAGGGTGCTGCAAGGACGAGGGCGATCGCCCGTCTTCTCCTTCTCTGGCGGTCGTTTCCGTTGCGGCAAGGTCTGTGGCTGTGGCAATGGCAAGGTCTGTGGCTGTGGCAATGTCCATTGCAATAGACTGCCCGGTTTGGGCGATCGCCTGCCGTGTTGTGACTACTCCTTTCCCCGCAGCGGTATCGTCTTGAAACAGCGTTGTGGCCAGATGCTCCGCCAGGGCAGCCACGCTGGAATGGTCGAGCAGCAGCGCTTGCGAAATGGAGAAGCCCAGCCCTGCCTGGAGTCGGTTGGTGAATTCCACCGCCATCAGCGAATCCATCCCCAAGTCCGAAAACTGATCGTGAATGTCAATCAGTTCCGGTGCGCTAAAGCCCAGGACTTTGGCCAACTGCTGCTGGATAAACTGCTGCAATCGCTCCAGACGATTCGCAACGTGATCCATCCCGGAATCGCCCGCCTGCTGCAAGCTTTGCAAGAGCGGAGAGGCCGCAGGGGTGGCAACGGGGGCGGCGGGTAGCACGCGCTCAAAAAAAGGCGATAGTTCCTGTCCTGCCTGGGCTGCGCGAAACCTGGCCCAATCGATGGGCAACACGCCCGCCTGCACCGGGTTTTGCCGCAATAGCTCAGCCAACAGTGGCATCCCCTGCGCGGGCGAAATCAGCCTCATGCCCTGAGCTTCGAGCCGCTGTCGCTCTCGTTCCATCAGTTGCATAGACATGCCCGCGGCCCAGGCTCCCCAGTTGACGCTGAGGCCCGGCAGCCCCAACTGGCGGCGATGATGCATCAGGCTGTCCAGCGCTGCATTGGCAGCGGCGTAGTTGGTCTGACCCGCCGAACCCAGCAGCGCCGCCGCTGACGAGAAGCAGACGAAGAAATCCAAATCGTGCGATCGCGTCAGTTCATGCAGGTTCCAGGCTCCCTGCACCTTGGGAGCCAGCACCGCCTGAAAGCGCTCCCATGTCTGGTTTTGCAGGATGCCGTCGTCCAGCACGCCGGCCGCGTGAACCACGCCCCGCAGCGGTAGGGGACAGCGTTCTAGCAGAGGGGCGATCGCCCCCGGTTCTGCCACATCTGCCTGGGTTGGGATGACGGACACTCCGTGGGCTTTCAGGTCGTCGATCCAGGCTTGGGCGATCGCCGAGGGAGCCTTGCGCCCCACCAGCAGCAGGCTCTTTGCCCCCTGCTCCAGCAGCCATTGCGCCGTGAGTTGGCCCAGCGCCCCCAGCCCGCCCGTAATCAGATAAGTTCCATCGGGGCGAACCGCAGGCTGCTGGGGCAGCACGGGCGGCAGCGTCATCACCACCTTGCCGATGTGCTTTGCCTGGGCCATGTAGCGAAAGGCAGTCGGCGCTTCGGCAATCTCAAACACCGTGTGCTTGAGCGGCTGCAACGCTTCCCGCTGGAACTGGTCGGTCAGTTCGTTTAGCAGCGCCGCAATGTAGTCTGGCTGCGCCTGCGACACCTCCAGCAAGTCAAACGAAAAATAGTCCACATCGGGGCGCAGGGCGCGAACCTGCTCCGATGTCCAGATGCCGAGCTTGCCGATTTCGACGAAGCGACCCTTGGGCGACAGCAGTTCCAGGCTGCGGGGAATGTAGTCTTCGTTGAGGCTATTCAGCACCACGTCCACGCCCTGTCCGTTCGTGACTTTGGCGATCTGGTCGGCAAACGCCAGTGTGCGCGAATCAAACACATGCTGCACGCCGAGAGACTTGAGGAAGTCCTGTTTGGGTGCGCTGGCCGTGGCGTAGACCTCTGCACCAAGGCGCAGGGCAAGCTGAACTGCGGCCAGACCCACCCCGCCCGCTGCGGCATGAATCAGGATGCGTTCGCCCTTTTGCAGCTTTGCTAACTGGCAGAGTCCGTGAACCGCTGTCAGAAACGCCGTCGGAATCGTTGCTGCTTCTGCAAAGGTGAGGGATCTGGGCTTCGGCGCAACCCATTTCGCATTTACGGTGACATGCTGCCCCAGGCTGCCAATTGCTTGTGCGGCCATCACCTCGTCGCCCACACGGAATGCCGTTACGCCTTCGCCCAGGGACACCACCGTCCCTGCACACTCGCCGCCAAAGGGCACTGCGTCCGCCGTGGCAAAGCCCATATGCTCCAGATAGGGCTGGAGCATTCCCAGGGCGTTCAGTACGTCGCGGAAGTTTACGCCTGCCGCCCGCACCAAGATCTCCACTTCACCAGGGCCGGGCGATCGCCGCTGGCAGGGCATCAGCGTCAGGTGATCCAGCACGCCGTATTGTGTCAAGCCCAGGCGAAATGAGGGCGCAGCGGGAATCGTCAGGGCGGGCTTTGCCAGATCTGGACTCAGCCGCGCCCCGTAGCGAGTGCCCTGGCGATAGGCGATTTGGTCTTCCGCATCGGTCTGGTGCAATGCCGCTAGCAGGGTCTTGGCGGGGTCTGGGTCTACCACATCCAGGTCGATGCAGGTGCAGCGCAGGTCGGGCTGTTCCTGGCGCAGCGATCGCCCCAATCCCCACAGCGCCGCCGCAGGGACGTGGGTGGGCGGGTCAGATGGGGCAATTGCCTGTGTTCCCGCCGTGACGATCCACAACCGGGGCGTGGGGGATTTTTGAACGGCATTGAGCGCCTGCACCAGATGCAGCACACCGCCGCAAAGCTGGGTGCAGGTTTGGGTTAGCGTTTGGCCCGTGCTGGACGGTTCCGCATCCAGTCCCCACAGGTACACCACATCGGTCACCGGGGCGATCGCCACCTGTTCTGCAATGCGTTGCTGCATCTCTTCGGCATCCAGCGGATTCATGCTGTTTGCCGAAGTCCCATCCGACCCCCAATCCGCAAACAGCAGTGATGCGCGATTCCCGAAGGGATTGCTATGCGAATCGCCCTGCTGGGTCAGAAGTTCTGCAAGCTGTTGGCCAATCTTTTGGCGATCGCTCAGAATCATCCACTGGCGGGATTGAGCCGATGCAGGTGCAGGCTGAGGATCATTCCCGTCCGCCTGCCAGTCTAGGGTATAGATCCATTCCGTTTGCAGTTCTGTGGAGTGGGCCGGATCACGTTCTACAACCTGCGAAGATCCTGTGCTGCCGGCCAGCCGCAGAAGCGACATTTCGCCGACGCGATGCAGGGTCAGTCCCGTGATCTCAGCCACGAGTTCGCTATTCGGATTGAGAATCTGTAAATCCGCAGCCAGGGGCAATGCGGCTTCGCTGGTCTGATGCCAATGCCCGCCGTTTTCCGGTGGAGCCATAGCGCGAACCTGCCGTACCCAACTCCAGACCGTGGACTGGGCCGGAACCCCCAGCCGCAGCGATTCGATGCCCGTAGGTAAGTAAGTTCCGGCGGCACTGTCCAGCCCGCAGGCAGCCGCCACCGTTTGAAAACAGCCGTCCAGAAGTGCGGGATGCAGATGGTACGCCGCCGCCTCAGTCCCCAGCGTATCCGGCAGGTGCAGACGAGCCAGGGCAGCGCCCTCGCCCTGCCAGAGTTGCTGAATCACCTGAAACGCAGGGCTATAGTTCAGGTGTTGCTGGCGCAACTGGGCGTAATAGTCCAGCGGGGCGATCGCCTGCTGACGAAATTGCGCCTGGATCTCTGCCAGCGCAGGGCCGGAACTCAACGGCTGACCTGCTGCCAAAAAGCCCGTGACATGGCGCGTCCATGCCTCCGACTCGGCGTTCAGGCTCAAGAGTTGGAACCGATAGCCGCCTGCTTCTGGCGACAGCACCAGTTGCAGCGGGGTGGCAGCCGCCGACAGCCGCAGCGCTTGCTCAATGCGAACCTGAGTCAGTTCCACTGGGGATAGCCCCACGGCCCGACCCGCGGCGATCGCCATTTCTGCATAGGCGGCGGCGGGAAAGACGGGCTGCGTGGCAATCCGATGATCCGCAAGATAGGCGGGTGCATCGGCGCTGACTTGCGCTTCAAACCGGATGTCGCTGGTGCCGCCCAGTCGCAGCCGTTCGCCCAGCAGGGGATGCAGCCCTAGAGAACGCGGGCGACTGGGTACAGGCGGGCTGACTGATCCAGACGGGCGATCCGGCTGCCACCAGTAGCGCTGTCGCTGGAATGGGTAGGTCGGCAGGTTGGGAATCCGTCGGGCAGAGGGAGGGGCGATCGCCTGCCCATCGATATCCACGCCGCGAACATACAGTTCTCCCAGGCTGCTGAGCAGCGTTTGCCAGTCGTCTTGCCCTGGTCGCAGGCTCGGCAGCCAGAGCATGGTTTTCGCCAAATCGGGATCGCCGGCCTGCACGCACAGCCGTCCCATGCCCAGCAGAATCGGCTTTGCGCCGATCTCCAGCAGCACGCCACAGCCCTGCTGCTGCAAGGTGTCCATGCCCTGCCTAAATCGCACGGGCTGGCAAATGTGTTGAACCCAGTAGTCGGGCGTGGCAATGTCCGTAGTCATAAAATCGCCCGTCACGTTGGAAATTAGCGGAATGTGCGGACTGTGGTAAGCAACGGTATTCGCAACCTGGGCAAACTCCGCCAGCATGGGCGACATCAGCGGCGAGTGGAAGGCATGGGAGACATTCAGCGGCGTGGTTTTGATGCCTTCAGCGGCGAGTTGAGCGGTGAGCTTTGCCAGGGCCATTTTCTCGCCGGAGACGACCGTAGACTGCGGGCCATTGAGAGCGGCGATCGCCACCGTTTCTGCCGTCCCCAGCCGCGCCGCCACTGTTTCTGCATCCGCCATCACCGCCACCATGCCGCCGCCCTGCGGGAGAGCCTGCATCAGCCGGCCCCGCGCCGCCACCAGCCGCAGCGCATCCTCCAGGCTAAACACTCCGGCAATGCAGGCCGCCACATACTCGCCAATGCTGTGGCCCATGACCACCGCAGGCTGTACGCCCCACGACTGCCACAGCGTCGCTAGGGCATATTCCAACACAAACAGGGCTGGCTGGGTGTAGGCGGTCTGATCGATCCAGTCGGCGGCTTCGGAAGCCTGGTCTGGCGCGGGATACAGCACCGACAGGAGGGGACGCTTAAGCTGCGGCTCCAGCAGTTTCGCGGCTTTGTCTACCGTTTGGCGAAAGAGCGGCTGTGTTTGGTAGAGCGATCGCCCCATATCCACCGCCTGCGACCCCTGCCCCGTAAACAGAAACGCCACCTCTGTAGCTGCTTGAGAAGCCACACCGTAGGTGAGATTGGCCGTTTCCTGGCGCTGGGCAAAGGCTCGAAGCTGCTGCTGCATCTGCACAGGAGACGCTGCCACCAGCGCCAGCCGATGGGAAAAGCGCGATCGCCCGGTGTTTGCCGTAAAGCACAAACTGTCCAAATCCGTCTCTGGGTGATTCGTCAGGTATTCGCCATAGCGGTGCGCGAGCTGTCGCAGGGCAGTTTCGCTTTTGGCGGAGAGGATCAGCAGATACGGCGGGCGATCGCCTTCCGATTCACGTTCCAATAGCGCATCGATCTGCTTCTTTTTTGAGTTTTTGTTTAGCTTCTTGCTTACCTTCTTATTTATCTTCTTAGGGGCATTCTTAGCCCCATTCTGTTCAGCAGGCGGCGGTGCTTCCTGCATGACGATATGCGCGTTCGTGCCGCCAAAGCCGAAGGAATTCACTCCGGCGATCGCAGGGCTGGATTTCCACGGCGTTAACTCCGTCTGCACTCGCAGCGGCAGTGAGTCAAATCCAATTTGCGGATTGGGTGTTTGGCAATGGAGGCTAGGCGGAATTTGCCCCTGTTTCAGGCTGAGGGCGGCTTTAATCACCCCTGCTACGCCCGCTGCCGTTTCTGTATGCCCGATGTTGGACTTCACCGAACCCACCGCGCATAAGCTACCTGCCGGACGCTCCTCCGTTAGCACTCGGCCTAGCGCCGTGATTTCGATCGGGTCACCCAGTTTCGTACCCGTGCCGTGCGCTTCGATATATTGCACCTGCCCTGGGGAAATGCCCGCCCGCCGATAGGCCGCCCGCAGCACCCGCTCCTGCGCGTCTACATTCGGCGCGGCCATGCCGTTGCTGAACCCATCCTGATTTGCTGCCGTGCCCCGAATCACGGCATAAATCGGGTCGCCATCCGCCTGCGCCTGCGACAGGGGCTTCAGCAGCACCATCCCCGCCCCTTCGCTGCGGACGTAGCCATCGGCCCTGGCATCAAAGCTGCGGCAGCGCCCGCTGGTGGACATGAACCCGCCCCGCGCAAAGCCCAGCGTCACCGTCGGCAGCAGCAGCACATTCACGCCGCCCGCCAGCGCCATCGTCGATTCACCCGTCCACAGGCTTTGACAGGCCAGGTGAATGGCAATTAGCGAGGAAGAGCAAGCGGTATCCACCGACAGACTCGGCCCCTTCAGGTCAAAAAGGTAGGAGATCCGGTTGGCGGCGATGCAGTTGCCCGTGCCTGTGGTGAGATACGGGTCATCAATGGGGTCTTGCCACAGCATGATGGAATAGTCGTGCGTGCCGATGCCCACAAACACGCCCGTATCCGTTCCCCGCAGGCGCTCCGGCACAATGCCTGCATCCTCCATCGCCTCCCACGCCACCTCCAGCAAGAGCCGCTGCTGCGGGTCCATCGTGTTCACTTCGCGGGGCGCAATCCCAAAAAACAGCGGGTCGAACTGATCGACCTGTTCTAAAAAACCGCCCCACCGCAGACTGGCTCTGGCTGATTCTGTATTCGCCACTGCTTGAAACTGGTCTTTGTTCCACCGAGCGGGCGGTACTTCTGTGACGGCATCGACACCGTTTTTAAGCAACTGCCAAAAAGCGTCGGGAGAATCAGCGCCGGGGTAGCGACAGCCAATTCCAATAATTGCGATGGGTTCTGGGGGCATACGCGAGTCGGTCAGTGGACAGGTGAGTATAGAGAAGGGAGAATTTTGGGTTTTAGATTTTAGATTTTGGGTTTTATGTTAATTTCTCGGCTCAATTCTGTACAGAAAATAGCTGAAAATCTCGCATAGACAACAAATTAATTTAATGCTCCAAAATCGGCAGTCTAAAATCTAAAATCAGCCCTGGTTTGGCTTAGGCGGAATCGTAGGATTGTTCCTGGAGCCACTGGAGGATTTCATCGGTGGAAAACGAGCGGTTTTGCTGGATTGAAAGATTTTTAATATCCTGGCAGATCTGCTCGTACTTTTCTCGGTCGAGCGGCTTTTGCAGGCAGTGTTCAAACAAGTAGCGAATGTTGCTTACGCCGCTGTGTTTGCCGAACCAGATTTCGGGCTGCCCGTAGGGAAAAATGGCGTAGGAGAGGCGATCGCGCATTAGGGAATGCACATGAATCCCGGCTTCGTGACGCTGGGCCGCCTGCGAATAGGGCGGATAGGCCCGTGCGCCCAGTTGGTCAAGGTGCTGGCCGACGCGGGCGATCGCCTCATAGTCTATCCCCGCCACCTCCCAGCCAAACCGCAGCCGCAGCCCGTTTAGCACCTGCTCGATGGCCACATTGCCCGCCCGCTCCCCGATGCCGCCAAAGGTGCCAGAGATCCCCGCCGCCCCGGCCCGCACCGCCTGGATCGTGTTCTCCAGGGCCAGCCCCATGTCGTTGTGAAAATGCACAATCAGCGGCGCACAGCGGGCCGACGCGAGTAAATCGTGAATCCAGATGTAGGATTTTTCTGGCGTAAGGCAGCCCACCGTATCGCACAGCAAAAACTGCTCCAGGTAGGGCGAAAACTGGTTAATGCATTCCACCAAAAAATCAAAATCGGCGCGGCTGGCATCCTCCGCTGCAAAGCTAATTCGCAGTCCAAGCTGAGCCGCGTATTCCAAATGCTGGCGGACGCGACGGCACATATTTGCTCGCACCATCTGCACCTGAGCCGGGGTCGCCTTGATGCCGTTGAGCAGCGCTGCCTCCCGCGCCTGGCCGCCTTCCGCCACCTGCATCTCTGGGTCGCGCAGCAGCAGCAGCCGATCCGACACAGCATGAAACAAAATAATGTGCTGCACCCCCGTCGTTTGGGACTGCCAAATGCAGGCTTTGCTCATCATTGTGGAGGCCGCCAGTTGGCCCCCCAGCCCATCGGCTACCAGCGTTTTCGTCAACTGCTCCTCGACCGGGTGAACGGCGGGCATCAGGGCGAGCGAGTGAACCCCAGTGCTGGCGATTTCGTGGGCCAGCCTGCGCTTTATGTCTTTGCTAAAACAGACTCCGACCTGCTGCTCTCCGTCGCGGAGCGTTTCGTCGGCGATGATCAGGTGAATGGTCTCCATAGGATTGCAGGTCGGACTCGGTCCCAAGAAACAACAGCTACGGCGACAAAGTCCGCATCAGAAAAATCTGCATCAAAAAATCTGCCAGGACTTACGCACTTGCGATAAGCTCTTTGGGTTTTGGACGATTTCTCGCGGGCGCAGCCCGCGAGAAATCGTCCAACTGCGTAAGTCCTATCTGCATCAGAGGCTTATCGAACCGGCTGATTGAAAAGGCTCATCGAAACAGCGTGGCATTTAGCGTTTATGATTCGGGGTTCATGCAGGTCGGTTTGGTGTTTATTTAGTCATGAGTGTTTTTTAGCACAAGACCAGGATGACACAGCGCATGACGCACAAAGTGCATCAGGGTTCCAGAGGACTATTGCACCCCTCAACTGCACCCCTCAACAAGGGCGATCGCCCCTGAAAAGCCTGCTGAAGAGGGTTTCTAGGCATCCAGGAAGGATGCACCCCTGCCAGCAGCCTACCTAACCCAAACGTATTACCCGCAGGTACGCAAGTTATACCGCAGGGCACCGTGAATCACACGCGAGGCGCAACATAATAAACATACACCCAGCGCCATCCCCCACCAGACCCGTGCTGTATAATTAGCTCTGAATTGAAGGGGGCTGAGCGGCGAGTCATCGCTTTCTCAAGCGCTGTCTACAGACAACAGCATGATGGATGCCCATTCCGCGTTTTTGTCCGTGTGTCATGGTGATGAGGTTGCAGATCTCCGCTCCCTGCCCAGTCTCTCAAGGGTTTTACATCGCGCAGCCGTCGGCGAAGGGGCAATTCTCCACATTTCTCCAGCCGGAGCCGAATGTCATCAGCCCTATCGGGCGCTGGCTCAGCAGGCCGCAAGAATTTTAGCCGGGTTGCGGGCCGCAGGCGTGAAAGCGGGCGATCGCCTCGTCCTGCAAGTTTCCGATCCCGATGAGTTTCTCGCTGCAATCTGGGCGGGGTGGCTGGGGGAACTGGTGGTGGTGCCCATTGCCGTGCCGCCAGCCTATGCCGAGTCGCAGAGCAAGGCGCTCCAGTTCCGCGCTATTTTGGGACAGTTGGATCACCCGTGGGTGTTGGTTAGCGGGGCGATCGCCCCTGCCCTGCAAGCCTTTTGCACAGACGGCTCTGTCGAGTTTCGCTGCGACCCCAGCCGCCTGCTGCCCCTGCCAGCGCTGCTCGCTGCTGAGTCCGATCCGCCGCTCGAACCGCCTTTCGACACCGCGTTGGCGACCGACCGACTGGCGCTGATCCTGTTTACCTCCGGCAGCACGGGGCAACCCAAGGGCGTGATGCTGACGGAGCGCAACCTGCTGGTGAGCGCCTTTGGCATGGCGACCGTGAACCGTATTACCGAGCGCAGCCTCAGCCTCAACTGGATGCCGCTGGAACATGTCGCCAGCCTCGTGATGTTTCACCTGACGCAGGTTTTTGTCGGCTGTCCGCAGATTCAGGTCAGCAACGACTATGTGCTGCAAGACCCGCTGCGGTGGCTGGATCTGTGCGATCGCCATCGCGTCACCGTCACCTGGGCCCCCAACTTTGCCTATGGGCTGATCTGCGATCGCCCGCAGGAGGTGGCCCAGCGGCAGTGGGACTTGTCCTGCCTGGAGTGGATGGGCAACGGAGCCGAGGCCGTCGTCGCCAAAACCACCCGCAGCTTTTTGCAACTCCTGGTGCCCTGCGGTCTGCGGGATGGTGTGGTCAGCCCCGGCTATGGCATGTCGGAAACCACCTCTGGCATTGTGCATTCCCACGAATTTTCCCTCGCCTCCACCAGCGATGCGGATACCTTTGTCAAGGTCGGCCAGCCAATTCCCGGCGTGTCGCTGCGGATTGTGGACGAGCAGCAGCAGGTCGTGCCCGCAGGTCAGGTCGGCAGCCTGCAAGTGCGCGGGCTGACCCTCACTCCCGGCTACTACAATCGCCCCGACCTGAATGCCGAGTGCTTTACGCCCGACGGCTGGTTCATTACGGGCGATCTGGGTTTTCTGCACACCGGGCGGCTCACCATCACGGGCCGCCAAAAAGACCTGATTATCCTCAACGGCGCAAATGTGTATAGCCACGAAATCGAAGCCGTAGTCGAGGAATTGCCCGGTGTAGAAGTGTCCTACACCGCGGCCTGCGCTGTGCGCCGGGATCAGGAAACGAGCGATCGCCTCGCCATTTTTCTGCATCCCACCGTTGAACTGACGGATGCCGCAGCCCTGAGGGAACTGGTGAAAGCCGTGCGGCGGCAGGTGGCTATGCGGCTGGGTGTGAGTCCCGATTATGTTATCCCGGTGGCGCAGGACGACATTCCCAAAACCGCCCTCGGCAAAATTCAGCGCAGCGAACTCAGCCGCCGCTTTCAGGCTGGCGCGTTTGGCGATTGCCTCCAGTCCATCGCCGAAGCGTTTCAGCAGGTTCCACCCGCCCCGCCGCCGCGCAACCAGCTAGAGCGATCGCTGTTGAAAATCTGGCAGTCGGTGCTGGGGCTGGGGGCGATCGCCCTCGACGAGCAGTTTTTTGAACTGGGGGGCAGTTCGCTGCAACTGATGCAGGTGTTGCACCAGCTTCATCAGCAGGGTCATACTGTTTCGGCAGTGGACTTGTTTCAGCATTCCACCATTGGCAGCCTGGCCGAGTTTCTGGCGCGGCCCCCGATGGCTGAAGCGATGCCTCAGAACCAGCGGCGATTCCCGCCGGAAGCGCTTCGTGCATCACAGCGTCGCCGAGAAAATGCAGGACAGTCAAATGCAGAACCGTCAAACGACATCGCGGTAATTGGGCTGGCCTGTCGCTTTCCCGGAGCCGCTTCGCCTGCGGAATTTTGGCAAAACCTGCAAAATGGCGTGGAGTCTATCACTTTTTTTAGCGATGAAGAAATCCTGGCAACAGGCATAGACCCTAATCTGGTGCGCCATCCCAACTATGTAAAAGCCAGCCCGATTCTAGACGATGTGGAGCAGTTCGACGCGGACTTTTTTGGCTATAGCCCCCGCGAGGCAGAACTGCTCGACCCGCAGCAGCGGCTGATGCTGGAGTGCGCCTGGGAAGCCTTGGAGGACGCGGGCTACGACCCCTTTGCCTACGCGGCCGACGGCGGGGCGATCGCCCTCTATGCAGGCGCATCTATGAACAGCTACCTGCTGAACCACGTCTATCCCAATCGCCATCGGCTGGATGCTAACGACTCGCTGGACGTAGTGACGCTGAGCGCGATGGGCGGCTTTCAGATGGCGATCGCCAACGACAAGGACTACCTCACCACCCGCGTATCCTACAAGCTGAACCTGACGGGGCCCAGCGTCAACGTGCAGACCGCCTGCTCCACGTCGCTTGTCGCCGTGCATCTGGCCTGTCAATCGCTCCTGCGCGGCGAGTGCGACCTGGCGATGGCAGGGGGCGTGTCGGTGGAAACGCCGCAGCGGGCGGGGCATCTGTATCAAGACGGCATGATCCTGTCGCCAGACGGTCACTGTCGCGCGTTTGATGCCCAAGCGCGGGGCACGATCTTTGGTAGCGGCGCGGGCGTGGTGGTGCTGAAGCGGCTGCAAGAGGCGATCGCCGACGGGGATCAGATCTACGCCGTGGTCAAGGGTTCCGCCATTGGCAACGACGGCAGCCAAAAGGCGGGCTATCTCGCGCCCCGTGCCGATGGACAGGCCGCCGTGATCCGCGAGTGCCTGTCCATGGCAGGCGTTGATCCAGACAGCATTACCTACGTCGAAGCCCACGGCACAGGCACGGAACTGGGTGACCCCATCGAAGTTGCTGCCCTCACCCGGGCCTTTCGCAGCGGCTCCCAGCGCCCGCAGTTTTGCGCCCTCGGCTCCGTCAAAACCAACGTCGGCCATCTCAACGTCGCCTCTGGCATCGTCGGCTTCATCAAAACCGTCCTCTGTTTGCAGCACCGCCAACTGCCGCCCAGCCTGCATTTCCAGCAGCCCAACCCGCAGATCGACTTTTCCAACAGCCCGTTTTTTGTGAATACGACGCTGCGCGACTGGAACACGGACGGCTCCCCGTGCCGCGCCAGCGTCAACTCCCTGGGCATTGGCGGCACGAATGCCCATGTGGTGCTGGAAGAAGCGCCCCCGTTGCCGCCCCCGCGGTCTTCTGCGCCCGATCGCCCGCTGCACCCGCTGACCCTTTCTGCCAAAACGCCCGCTGCCCTGCAAGCCCTGGCCCGTCGTTATGTCCAGTTCTTCGCAGAGCATCCCGACGCGCCCCTGGCCGACGTGTGCTTTACGGCCAATGTCGGGCGATCGCCCTTTGCTCACCGGCTGGCAATCGTCGCGGCAGACGCTGCCGAGGCCCAGGCGCAGTTGCAAAGCTGGCTGAATGCGCCCGAAATTCACACCGTCTCCACCCGCCCCACCGTGGCGTTTCTGTTTACGGGGCAGGGGGCGCAATATGCCCAGATGGGGCGATCGCTCTACGACGCGCAGCCCGTGTTTCGGGGGGCGATCGCCCAGTGCGACGAGATTCTGCGGCCGCTGCTGGGATGGTCGCTGCCCGACCTGCTCTATGACAATGCAGACAACGCAGACAACGCACCCGCTGACCGCCTCCAGCAGACCCGCTATGCCCAGCCCGCGCTGTTTGCCGTCGAGTATGCCCTGTGCGAATTGTGGCGATCCTGGGGCGTGCAGCCGGATATCGTCCTGGGGCACAGCATCGGCGAGTATGTAGCGGCCTGCGTGGCGGGCGTATTTAGCTTGGCGGACGCGCTGACGCTGGTGGCGCATCGGGGACGGCTGATGCAGGCGCAACCCCCCGGCGCAATGGCGGCAGTGTTTGCCAGCGCCGAAGCCGTCCAGTCCACCCTGTATTCTGCCGGAATTACCGTGGCGATCGCCGCCCTCAACGGCCCGCAGCATACGGTGATTTCCGGTGAACCTGCACAGATCGATCGGGCGATCGCCCACCTCCAGCCGCAGTTTTCCGTCAAGCCGCTGCCTGTCTCCCACGCCTTCCACTCGCCAATGATGGAGCCGATGGTGGACGAATTCCGGGCCCTTGCCAGCCAAGTTCAGTTCACCAGCCCCCGCCTGCCGCTGATCTCCAACCTCACGGGAACGGTCTGCGGTGAGGAAATAACGACACCGGACTACTGGTGTCGGCAGTTGCGCCAGCCTGTGCAGTTTGCCGCCAGCGTTGACCAATTGCGTCAGTTTGGCTGCACAGTGGCGCTAGAATGTGGCCCCAAACCCGTGCTAGCTGGCATGGGCAAAGCGATTCAAAAAGCCTGGCAAGAGCGTGAACAGCGGACATCCGAAACACAGTCTCCAAACAGTTCTTCAACCCTTTCTCAGAATCATCCGGGAGCTATCCTGAGGTCGTCGCCGACCCATTCTCAAAACCATTCAGAAATTCAGTGGCTAGCCAGCCTGCATCCGCCGCAAGACAACTGGGCTACCCTACTTCACAGCCTCCAGCAGCTTTACTGCAACGGAGTCACCATCGACTGGCGCGGATTCGATCAGCCCTACGGCCGACAGCGCCTCTCGCTGCCCACCTACCCCTTTCAGCGGCAGCGCTATTGGCTGGATGTCTCACCTGCACGCGCCACAGCCCAGCCACTCCCTCAAGCTGTCCATCCACTGCTGGGCCAAAAAATTGCCACGCCCCGCGCCACCCTATTCGACGTGCAGCTTCGGCTGGCATCCCTGCCGTTTCTCTCTGATCACCGGATTCACGGCGCAATCGTCTTTCCTGGCGCGGCCTATCTGGAAATGGCGCTGGCAGCTGGGGCGATGCTGCTGCCGTCCAAGCCGCTTCAGCTTGAAAATGTGGTGCTGGCGCAGGCGCTCGTGCTGGAGGAAGCCCTGGGTGGAGGGCGATCGCTCCAAACCAGCCTTGTACCCAAGGAAACTGGATACACCTTCGAGATTCACAGTGCCCAAGGCGAGGGTAGACAGGGCGAGGCCCAGTGGACGCTGCACGCTCACGGAACCCTCAGCACAGCGGCTGCCCCCATCTCCACGCCCGATCTTTCCCAGCTTCAGCATACCCACCCGCTGGAAATCGACTGGACAACGTGGCTAGCTTCCTTCCCTGGACTGGGCTATGGGCCACGGTTCCAGGGCATAAAGCAGGTCTGGCGACCGGCGCAGGAGCCTTTTAATAGCGTTCTGGGATACGTGCAGCTTCCTGACGCGCTGAAATCTCAGGCAGAACACTATGGCATTCATCCCGCTTTGCTCGATTCCTGTCTGCAAGTTGTCTTGGCTTTGGTACAGAATCCTGCTCAACCCTATGTCCCGATTAGTCTCGATTGCCTGCACGATTACGGTCATCGATCCAATCAACTCTGGAGCTATGTGACGGTCAAAGAACAGTCTGCCAGCGTGCTAACGACGGATGTATGGCTGTTTGATGAGCAGGGAAAGCCCGTGCTGGCGATCGCCGGATTGACCGCCAAAGCCGTGTCGTCCCATGCTTGGGGCCGCACGCCCGACGTTTCCCGCTGGCTCCATGAACTCGCGTGGCAGCCTGCACCCCGCCCTGCCTCGCCGCCTTCGCAGCCCGCAGCCCACTGGCTGATTTTTGCCGACGCCCAGGGCGTGGCGCAGCAATTGGTCGAATGCCTAGACGCGGCGCAGCAGACTTATACACTCGCAGTTAGGGGCGCAGTTCCAGGTGTAGTGCCGGGAGCAGTTCCGGGAGCAGTTCCGGCTGGCAAAGTTCCAGGCGATCGCCCCCCCACGCTACAAGCAGCACAGCGGGTGAAGGGCGATCGCCCCGACGAGTTCCACGCGCTGGTGCAGCAGGTTTTGCAGCAGACCCCAACGCTCGGCGGCGTCATCTACCTCTGGGGACTGGATGCAGCGACCCTGGCAGACACCCGCACCGCCTATGCCGGAGCGCTCTACCTGACGCAAGCCTTGGTTCAGACGGGCGTTCAGGCTCCTCTGTGGCTAGTGACGCAGGGCAGCCAGTCGCTCAATATCTTCAATATCTTGCCTGAAGCCCAGTCCACAGGCGTGGCCCAGGCTCCCCTCTGGGGGCTGGGTCGCACGATCGCCCTGGAATATCCCGCCCTCCCGTGCCGCTGTCTCGACCTAGAGCCGGGTACAGCCTCCGACGCAGGGGCGATGCTGTGGGCCGAGGTGCAGTCTGGCGCAGCGGATGCTGGCGTGGCGATTCACCGGGGACAGCGCTACGTCGCTCAGGTTCAACCCTATGCGGCTGCCCTGCTGGGGGGCGATCGCAATGCGGCTGGTGGGAACTCTCGCGGGGTGCAACTCCAAATTGCAGAACGGGGCAGCCTCGATCGCCTTGCTTGGGAAACCGTCGAGCGGCGATCGCCCGCAGCAGACGAACTCGAACTGCGGGTGCTGGTGGCAGGGCTGAACTTCCGCGATGTGCTGAATGCGCTGGGGCGCTATCCCGGCGAGGCAGGCCCCTTGGGGCTGGAGTGCGTCGGCGAGGTGGTGCGCGTGGGTGCGGCAGTGCGGGACGTTTCGCCGGGTGACGTGATGGTAGCAATCGCCCCCGGCTGCTTTGGACAGTTCGTCACGGTTTCGGCAATGCTGGCAGTCCCTAAACCCGCCACGTTGACCCCGGTCGCAGCCGCCACTCTGCCCACGGCTATGCTTACGGCTGAGTACGCGCTGCGAACCGTGGGCGGCCTGCAACCGGGCGAGCGGGTGCTGATTCACGCGGCGGCGGGCGGCGTGGGGCTGGCGGCGGTGCAACTGGCGCAACAAATCAGCGCGGAGATGTTCGCCACTGCTTCCCCCAGCAAGTGGTCGGTGCTGCAACAGTGCGGCGTGACCCGGCTCTACAATTCGCGATCGCTCAATTTTGCCGCCGAGATGGTTCGCGACGCAGGGGAGCAGCCCATCGACCTAGTGCTAAATTCCCTCACGGGCGACTTCATGCTGAAAAGTGCGGCGCTGCTGGCTCCCGGCGGGCGCTTTGTGGATATCGGCAAACCCGACCCGGCGCTGGTCTGGCAACTGCGGCAACTCCGCCCCGACGTGCAGTACACCGCCATTGACCTGATGCAGGTGACCACGCAGCAGCCTGACCAGATTCAGACCATGCTGCGGTGGGTGATGGCGCAAGTTGAGGCGGGCCAGCTTCAGCCGCTCCCCCACACCCAGTTTCAGCGCGACGGCGTGATCGACGCATTCCGCTGTATGCAGCAGGCGCAGCACATCGGCAAAGTGGTGATCGAGTTCGCCAAACCCACCTTTGCGCCGCGTCCCAAGAGTGTGTATGTAATCACGGGCGGGCTGGGTGGACTGGGCGTGCAGGTGGGGCGATCGCTCGTTGAATGGGGCGCAACGCACCTGCTGCTGATTGGGCGGACGGCTCCCAGCCCCGCAATTGCCGCAGAGTTGGCAACCTGGGAGCAATCCGGTGCATCCGTCGCCACTGCCCAACTCGACTTGGCGGATGAAGCCGCCGTGACGAACTTTTTCCAATCCCAGCGCCCCTTTGTCGATCTGCCAATTCGCGGGGTGTTTCACGCGGCCGGCGTGCTGGACGACGGGGCGATCGCCAACCAGACCCCGCAACGATTCGAGTCAGTCATGGCCGCCAAACTCCAGGGCGCATGGACGCTGCATCGCCTCAGTCAGGACTGGCCGCTGGACTGCTTTGTGCTGTTTTCCTCCGCCGCATCGGTCTTGGGGTCGGCGGGGCAAGCCAACTACGCCGCCGCCAACGCCGGACTGGACGCGCTGGCCCACCTGCGGCGATCGCTCGGTCTGCCCGCCCTCAGCATCAACTGGGGCCCCTGGGCAGCCGTGGGCATGGCCGCCCGCCGCGCCGACCGCGCTGCCCCCCAGGGCCTCCAGAGCATGGAGCCAACCCCCCCTGAAACGGGCGTGACCCTCCTCAAAGCGCTGCTGGCCGAAACTGTGCCCCAGGTCGCCGTGCTGCCTTATGCCAAACCGCAAGCCCCTGCCTCCACATCTGCACCTATTGCCAACTCCTGGTTTGAGCAAATTCGCCAATTGCCAACGGGCGATCGCCCCGCCGCCCTGACCGCCCGCCTCCAGCAAGCCGTCGCCAACCTGCTGGGTCGCCCCGCCTCCAGTCTCGACCCGCATCAGGGCTTCACCGACCTCGGCCTCGACTCCCTCACCACCATTGAGCTAACCCACCAGTTGCAACAGCAAGTGCCCCAGCCGTTGCCCAACGCACTGCTCTACAGCTATCCCACGATCGCCACCCTTACGGAATACCTGCTGCATCTGCTGGAACCCGCTTCCGACCCGGCAGAATCCCATCACTTCTCAACAGAGCAGGACACAGCCGCGAATGACTCTGAGAACAACATCTTGAACGACTCCAGGAACGACACCGAAGCAGTAATTGCCCAGCTCACCGAAGCCGAAGCCGAAGCCCTCCTGCTCAGCGAACTCGACCGCCTCAACCTCAACCCCTAACCCAAAAATCCAAAATCCGAAATCTAAAATCTAAAATCCAAAATCTAAAATCCCCCATGACCGAAGCCTCCCCCACCAAACGCGCCCTCCTAGCAATTCAGCAACTCCAGGCAAAGCTAGAGGCGCTGGAGGCAGAAAAGCACCCGCCGATCGCCATTGTGGGCATGGGCTGTCGCTTTCCCGGTGCGGAGACGCTGGACGACTTTTGGGCGCTGCTGCACGCGGGCAAAGACGCGATCACCGAAATTCCGGGCGATCGCTGGAACCTTGACCAATACTACAGTCCAGACCCCAGCGCAGCGGGTAAGATGTACACGCGGCACGGCGGCTTTGTGCCCCATCTGCACGACTTTGACGCGGCTTTTTTTCGCATTGCGCCCCGCGAAGCCGCCAGCCTCGACCCGCAGCAGCGCCTCCTGCTGGAAGTGAGTTGGGAAGCGCTGGAGCAGGCCGGCATTTCGCCCCACCGCCTGTTGGGGCAATCGGTCGGCGTGTTTGTTGGCATCTGCGGCATCGACTACTGGCATCAGCTTTTGCAGCAAGACCCCAGCACGATCGATGCTTACTTGACCACGGGAAACACCCACAGCACCGCTGCTGGCCGCTTATCTTATCTGCTGGGCAGCACCGGACCGAGCATGGCGATCGACGCAGCCTGTGCCTCTTCCCTCGTCGCCGTGCATCTGGCCTACCAAAGCTTGCGCCAGCGGGAATGCGACCTGGCGATCGTCGGCGGGGTGAACCGGATTTTGTCGCCGGAGATGATGGTGAACTTTTGCAAGGCGAAGATGCTGTCTGCAACCGGACGCTGCCACAGCTTTGATGCCAGCGCCGACGGCTTTGTCCGCTCCGAAGGCTGCGGCGTGGTGGTGCTAAAGCGGCTGGACGAGGCCTTGGGCGATCGCAACTTTGTGCAAGCGGTGATCCTGGGTTCCGCCACCAATCACGACGGCCGCTCCAGCGGGCTGACCGTGCCCAACGGACTGGCGCAGCAGGCCGTGATCCGCCAAGCCCTGAAGCAGAGCCGCCTAGAGCCGCAGCAAGTCAGCTATCTGGAAGCCCACGGCACGGGCACAGTGCTGGGTGACTCCATCGAGCTAGAGGCCCTGGGGCAGGTGTTTGGTGCTTCTGGGACAGATCGCGCTGTAAATCGCCCTGAACCGCTCTGGATTGGCTCCGTCAAACCCAACATCGGGCATCTGGAAGCCGCCTCTGGCATGGCTGGGCTGATCAAAGTGGTGCTCGCACTCCAGCATCAAACCCTGCCGCCCCATCTGCACCTGCGCCAGCCTAACCCGAAAATCAACTGGGCCCAACTGCCGCTGAAGGTGCCCACTGCCCCCACCCCCTGGGACGCGCCGCGCCGCATTGCCGGGGTGAATGCCTTCGGCTTTAGCGGAGCCAATGCCCATGTGGTTCTGACGGAAGCGCCCGCGCCTGAATCCGCCCCCCTGCTCCCCTATCCGCTGCACCTGCTGACCCTCTCTGCCCGCACCGAACCTGCCCTGCGCCAACTGGTCGAGCGCTATGTGCAGCATTTGCAGCGGCATCCCAATTTCCCCATCGCCGACCTCTGCTGGACGGCCAACACGGGGCGATCGCCCCTGCCCCAGCGCCTTGCCATCCTCACCGATTCCCTGCCAGACCTGCTGCAAAAACTGCATTCCGTCCTACAAGGCACACCTGCACCGGGCATTCTCCAGGGCCGCGCCCAGCCCACCGCGCCCGCCCTCCAGATTCACTACACCGCCGCGTCCCAGCCGCCCACGGCATCCACCCGCTACCTGTCGCCCGACACCGCCGCTGGCCAACTTCCCGACATTGCCACCGCCTTTGTGCAAGGCAGCGAATTGACCTGGCACGATGGCGATCGCCGCTATTTTCAGCAAACCGTCGCCCTGCCCACCTACCCCTTCCAGCGCCAGCCCTGTGGCCCGATTCCTGCCCCCTAATCCGTCTCCCCTGGAACTGGCACCTGCTATACAATGCGGGGGAGTTGGTTTTTCTGAACTCTGGTTGCCTATGAAAATTTCACTTCAATTCGGTTGGACTCGGTTGACAGCGCTGCTGAGCGCGTCTGCTGTCTTGACCTCAGCGCTGGGGACAGGGCTGGCCGCTGCACCAACCGCTGCCCCCCAACGAAGCTTGCCCTCGACGGAATTCTCAAGCACCGCCCCAACGGAGTTGCTGCGACTGCCCGGTGCGGTGGCGACGGCTCCCGGTGTCACGATTTCAGGCGAAAACGGGCGGTTTGTAGGGCAGGTGGTGATCAACGGCTCCGCTGCGGCCGCCTGGGCCGTGTTGACTGACTACAACAACTTTGCATCGTTTTTGCCCAATGTTGAATCCAGCCGCCTGCTGAGCCGCAATGGTAATCAGGTTACGTTCGAGCAGGTGAACGTGCTGCGGGTGGCCTCAGTTCCCGTGCGAAACCGCGTCACTATCGCTTCGTCCGAGCAGCGACCTTCGCAGATTCAGTTTGTGGTGATGGACGGCAACGAGCCGATCATGCAGGGCGTTTGGCAGCTTCAGCAAGCCTCGGCCCGCCAGTTGGTGTTAACCCATCAGGTGGTTATTTCCCCCAGATCTGACCTGATGCGCGATGTCTATTCGCGGGTTTATCGCGGCGAACTGGAGACGACTCTAGTCTCCCTGCGTCGAGAAATTGAGCGCCGTAGCCGATGAACCCACCCAAACACGCCATCATCACAGGCGGCTCTAGCGGCATTGGGCTGGCGATCGCCCACCGATTGGCCGCCCAGGGAGCCTCCCTCTCGCTGATTGCCCGCACCCCCGAAAAGCTAGAGGCGGCGCGGGCGCAGCTTGAAGCCAAGCGGCGCTTGCCCGACCAGCAGGTCTTCACCGTTGCCGCCGACGTGGCCGATCGAGCGCAGGCAGACCAGGCCGTGCAGCGGGCGATCGCCCATTTGGGCCCACCGGATTGGCTCGTCACCTGCGCCGGAATTGCGCGGCCGGGCGAGTTTCTAGAAATTCCCGTCGAGGTATTTGAGCGAACCATGGCGGTGAATTACTTTGGCACGCTGTACTGCATCCGCGCGGCCCTGCCCGCAATGGAGCAACAGCGGCACGGGCAGATTGTCTGCGTGTCCTCTGGGGCAGGGCTGATCGGCCTCTACGGCTACACCGCCTACAGTCCTAGCAAGTTTGCCCTGCGCGGCCTGGCCGAGTCTCTGCGGGGCGAACTCAAACCCAAAGGCATCGGCGTGTCCATTGTCTATCCGCCCGACACCGACACGCCGCAACTCGCCGAGGAAAACAAAACCAAGCCCCTTGTCACTCAAAAAATTACTGCCACCGCCAAGACCTGGAGCGCTGATGGCGTTGCCGAGGTGATCCTGGCGGGTGTGCAGCGCCGCGCCTTTGCTATCACTCCCGGCTTTGAAATGGGCGTATTGAACCGCCTGCACAGCGTGTTGCTGCCCATGCTCAATCAATCCTTTGACAAAATCACTGCCAAGGTCAGAAACTTGCAATGATTCTATTCCAGCCTGCATCCAACTCATCCTCCGGCTCGTCAGCGTCTCGCGTGTCCGTGCGATCGCCCCTTGCATTCTGGTTGGGCATCAGCCTGCTGTTCACGCTGTACTACGGCCTGGTGACAATTGCCCATGCCTTTAGCTATCCCTACATTGTGCAGGATGACGTTCGTCAGCATGTCGTCTGGATGCAGCGCTTCACCGATCCAGAGCTATTCCCCAACGACTGGATCGCCAACTACTTCCAATCCGTTGCGCCCCTGGGCTTCAAAGCCGTCTTTGCCGCAGCCGCCAAGCTCGGTCTTCCTGCCCTCACCTTTGTTAAAATCCTGCCGCTGCTGCTCAGTTTGGGCACGACAATCTATCTGTTCTTAATTTTCCTGGAACTGTTTCCCTCACCCTTCGGCGCATTCCTCAGTACGCTGATCACCGACCAACTGCTCTGGCTCAACGACGACCTCATTTCTGGTACGCCTAGAGCCTTTGTATATCCAATTTTCACCGCGTTTTTGTATTACCTGCTGCGGCGATCGCTCCTGCTGTGCGTTTTGGCGCTAGGGTTACAGGGACTCTTTTTTCCGCATCTGATGCTGGTGGGCGTGGGTGTATTGACCGTGGCGCTGGTGAAATGGTGCGGCAACCGGTTCCGCCTGTCCCAAGACCGCCGCGATTACCTGTTTTGGGCCGCGGGGCTGGGCGTGGCGCTGCTGGTCATTTTGCCCTTCAGTCGGGCGATGGATTCGCTGGGCAATCCCCTCACCTATGACCTGATGCGCTCCATGCCCGAACACGGGCTAATGGGACGCAACGAATACTTTGGCGTGCCGCCGCTCAACTTTTGGTTTAACGGGCGCAGCGGCATCCGGCTCCAGTTGTTTCCCTCCCTCAGCTTGGTGGGGCTGGCGCTGCCGCTGCTGGGGCGATTCCCGCGGGGATCGCTTCGCGAATCGCGCTTTGCCGCCATGCAGCACCTCACGCCCAAGGTGCGGGTGCTGGTGGACGTGGTGCTGGCCTCGATGGGCTGGTTTGTGCTGGCGCACCTGTTCTTGCCGCGCCTCTACCTGCCCAGCCGCTATAACTACCACAGCTTTCGGATTGTGCTGCCGCTGAGTGCGGCGATCGTGTTCACCGTGCTGATCAGCCAGTTTTGGCAAACATTTGGCCCCAAGCTGCGCGGCAAAGTGCCCCTGGCAAAGGGCGATCGCACGCTGATTGGTCTGCTTGGCTGTCTTGCCGCCGTGGTGACGCTCGTGCCGCTCGTACCGCCGTTGATCTATATCCTGCAAAACTGGCAAATCGCCCAAACGCCCGCCATCCATCAGTTTTTGGCAGAGCAGCCCAAGTCTGCGCTGGTGGCCTCTTTGGCCGACGAGGCCGACAATGTGCCCGCGTTCGCGCTGCGGTCTACGCTGGTGGGTCGGGAGTTTGCGCTGGCCTATCACCCCGACTATTACCAAGAGATTCAAAATAGAGCGATCGCCCTGTTGCAGTTGCAATACAGCCCCAATCTACAAACCGTTCAGCAAGTTATTCAAAACTACGGCATTGACTGGATCTGGATTGAAGATGCCGCCTTCCAACCCGAATACCTGCGCCAGAAAGATTGGCTGGTGCATAGCTCCTTCAAATCTGCGGTAGACGAGGCGATCGCCACGCTAGAACAGGGCGAAACTCCGGCCATTGTTCCTTTGCTCGACCGCTGCACCGCCGTCCGCGCTGGGCGATCGCGCCTGATCGATGCAGCCTGCGTTGATGTCCGAGAAACTGCCGTTCAACGGTAGCGGCTTACCCCACAGCGCCCAGAGGATCAACGTTTACCGGAATCTGAGAGCGAAGATTCTGCGTTGACGGTTCAAGGTTAAGCCTGCTCAAAATTCAGCCTACTCAAAATGAAGCCTGCGGTTGCGTAAAAGTTATGCCTTGGGTCGATAAGTGTTTGGAGCGTACAAGCTAATTCGCTCCACCAAGCTTCCCTGATGATCAAGGTGCAGACTCATGAAAAAAACACTGATTACCCTCGCAATTTCCCTAATTTCATTACTGGGGCCACTGAATATGACAGCAACCGCTCAAGTTGTGATCAATGGTCAATTGGTGCAAGGTCAAGAACTGGCACTACTGGAATATCTGATGGGTACTCGTATTCCAGCAGGACGCTATTGGCTAGATCAAAACGGAAACTGGGGTTATGAAGGCAATCCAGTAATTCAGGGCAATATCTTTGCATCACAGTATGGCAATCCTCAACCAAGCAACAGCAACCGCAGCGGCTCATCGACCCATTACGATCCAAGTGATGGCTCTTATATGATTCGTGGATCGAACGGTTGCACAATTGTCAGTACACCGTCTGGATCAATTTCTAGCTGTTGATTTGACCTTAAAACGAAAGTTTTTGAAATAAATT
This sequence comes from Thermoleptolyngbya sichuanensis A183, assembly GCF_013177315.1. Lineage (NCBI taxonomy): Bacteria > Bacillati > Cyanobacteriota > Cyanophyceae > Oculatellales > Oculatellaceae > Thermoleptolyngbya > Thermoleptolyngbya sichuanensis. Next base: position 2,558,504 of record NZ_CP053661.1, read on the forward strand.
AGCCAGTGGTAGGGTAAATCCGGGAAGCACCTCTTGCTCTTTCTGCAACGTCAGTGGGTTTGCGATGTCATAGCAAAGTAAAGAGACATAATTGAAGAAACTGAAGAAACAGCTGAAGTTCTTGTAGAACCCGTGGCGATCGCGCCGACAGCAGATCTTCTATGCTAATCGCAGGCTGGCACTTCAGCGGACTGCGGAGAGGTGGCGATATGGCACTGCGGACGGTGACGACGGAAAAAGCCAAAATTACGGAACTCATCGCCGTAGCCGATCGGCTGGTGGGCGATCGCCTGCATCAGTCCCTCACCGATGTCGATAAGATCGTGCTGGAGCAAGCGCTGCGGGGCAGCAAGCTCAAGGATATTCAGGTGGTGGGCTACTCCCAGGGCACCGTCGAGCGAGTGTTTGCGCCGCGTCTGTGGAAGCTACTGTCGCAAGCCTGTTCACAAAAAGTCGGCATCAAAAATCTGCGGCTGATCTTGGAAGACTATAGCCAGCAGGCTCAGCCAAACACTCTGTCTATTGGCTCAGATTTTTCAGAAAACGCACTCGATCGGGCCGATGAGGCTGCGACTTTAGCGCCGCAGGATTTGCCCAATGGGATTGATTTGGAGGGGCGATTCCCGCAGGGATCGCTTCGCGAATCGCCCGCTCAGCGGTTTATTGCTCAGCCGTTTATTTTAGAGAACCTGCCCGCGCCCACCAGCACGGCCTTTATTGGGCGTGAGGCAGAGATTGAGCGCCTGCTGCACCTCCTCTCGCCCGACCACGCCGCCCATTTGATCAGCATTGCGGGCATTGGCGGCGTGGGCAAAACCTCGCTGGCGGTAGAGTGTGCGCGGCGCTGTTTGGCGGCCAGTCGCAACCCCCAGACCTATCCAAATGTCCCCACCTTCAATGCGCTGATTTTTGTATCGGCCAAGCTGTGCTATCTGCAATCCTTTGGGCTGCTGCAACGCTTTGACCCGATGCGATCGCTCCAAGACATTTTGCAGCAAATCGCCGACGTGCTGGGCGAAACGGAACTCGCCGGAGCCAGCCTGAATGAGCAGATTCACATGATTCGGCGATCGCTGCACGGCAGTTCCTCAGCGAGCCACGCACCACGCCGGACGCTGCTGATCATCGACAATCTGGAAACGATGGAAAATCCGCAGATGGTGCTGAGTTTCCTCCACGATCTGCCGCCATCGGTCAAAAGCTTGGTGACCACCCGCGAACAGTCGGTCTTCGTCCCTGTGCGGCTGGTGGCAATGCCCACCGACGAGGCGCTGAGCCTGATTCAGCATGAAGCCCAGGAAAAGGGCGTGGCGCTGAACCCCACGGAACGGCGGGCCCTGCTGCGGGCCACAGGCGGCCTACCCGTAGCCATACACTACGCCATCGGGCAGCTTGCCAACGACTTTGACCTAGCGACGGTGTTGCAGGGCATGTCGAACCCGACGGGCGACGTGGCCCGCTTTTGCTTTGAGACAACGGTGAACGGTTTGCGCGGCCAGCCGTCTCATCACCTGCTGATGGCGCTGGCCATGTTTCCGACCCCGGTCTTGCGCGAAACCCTGTTTCAGGTGGCGGATGTGGCGACCTCGCCCGATGCGCTGCAAGGAGCGCTGTCGCAGCTTTGTCAACTCTCGCTGGTAAATCAGCAGGACAATCGCTACGGAATGCTGCCTCTGACGCAAGAATACGCCCTGGCAGAGCTAAAGGCGCATCCCGACTTTGCCCAGGTAGCGCGGCAGCGGTGGGTCGCCTGGGCGCTTCATTTTTCTGAACCCTATGCCAACCAGGAAGTAAAAACCTGGCACTCGTCGTTTGACGGACTGCAAGAGGAATGGCAAAACCTGCGGGCGATCGCCGATTTTTGTATGACCGAGGGCTGGTATGACGAACTGCTCCAGATCTGGAACAACGTCAAGGCTTATACCTACAGCATGGGGCGGCGCAAGGGACGGACAGACTATTGGGGCGATCGCCTGCGGTGGACAGAATGGCTGATTGCTCAGGCCACCCAGCGCAGCCAGTGGCGCACCCTGGCAGAGGTAATGCTCGACCGTGCCTGGACGCTGACCGCCACCCGCAAGCCCAGGGCGCTAGAAGAAGCCGAGCAGCTATTCGAGCAAATTCAAACCCTGCGCGACTATCAAGACCAGCCGTTCCAGACCGAATGGGCGAAAAAAATGTCTGTCCTGCGAACCCAGCAGCAGCAGTTTGACGAGGCCCATCAGTTGCTAGACGAAGCAGAGGCCCTGCTCAACCCGGCCGACTGGCCCGCCGGAAAGTATGCCCGCCAGCGGGTGCAGCTTCTTTACTATCGAGGCATGACCTATTTCAAAGCCGGCCAGATTGCCGCCGCCAAGCAGGTCTTTGAAACCGCCCGCGCCCAGGCCCACGAGGTCGGCTGGGAACGGGCCGTGCGGATGACGGAAAACTGGCTGGCCGACATCGCCGTGCGCGAGGGCAAACTCGACGAGTCGGAGCAGCTTTTGGTCGAAGGGCTGCGGATTGCAGAGCAACAGGACGACCCGACCCGCAGCGCCTATGTGAAACGCTCCTTTGCCGAACTGGTGCAGGCGCGGGGCAACCCCTCCGAAGCGCAACGCTGGGCGCGGGAAGCCCTAGCGCTGTTTGAACAGCTTGGAATGCCCTACGAAGCCGAAGAAACCCAGGCATTTTTGAATGGCTTGTAGGACTTACGCAGTTGGACAATTTCTCGCGGGCGCAGCCCGCGAGAAATTGTCCAAAATTCAAAGAGCTTATCGAAAGTGCGTAAGCTGACTGCCTGACACATCTTTTTATGCGGACTGCCCGGGTGTCGGCTGGCAGCACAAGGATTGAATTCTAGAAAACCAAATGCGGTCATAATAGTGGGCTTCAGCTTTTTTAGAGGCAAAACAGGGTTCAGGGTCAACGGTAAATAGGGCAATCAGCTGAAGCAGTGTTCGCCCTTTATTGACGGCACCCTTGAGCCAGCGCAAACCTATGTTGAGATAGCTAATCCCTCGCCTCCAGTGCGGGTCAACCTGGCAGCGTAGCCCATCGAGTTGCACCGCCATGCCCTGGGTCGTGCCATCAAGGATAGCGATCGCCGCGACCAGATAGAGGCGTTCGAGAGCCGGAGCGGAGCGGATGCCGGAAGCTTCTAACTCAAAGACACCAGATTTAGAATCGAGGAAAAGCTCCTCGACTCGAAAGCGGAGAGCATATTGCCACAGGGTATTGAGGGAGGGAGACTCATCAGTGATGACCGCCCAGGGTTCCTCGACGCCTTTGACATGAGCCAGCACCAAATTGCAGCGCCAGCGCCCCTCGCTCCAGATTCCCACCCCTTCATAGAGTCGAGCTTCACCTTTGGGAGGCCACAGATAGCCTACCTTAACAGGATGACGGCGCGGACCCTGCACCACTACGTCACTGGGCAAGCGTAAACAATAGTGCCAGCGACTTTGGCTTAGCCACTCCAGCAGGTCATGGTTAGCAAACCCGCGGTCGGCTAACACCATCACATCGGGGTACGACTGCAACAGCCGATGGGCTAACCGCAGCATGGGGAGGTATCGCTTCGTGCTGACGGTGGCACTGGGATGCTCCAAAACCCGCCACAGCAGCGGCACCGCTCGTCCGCAACAGGTAACCGTCAGGTGAATCCTGCAGTAGCGATTCCACAACACCGTCGTATCGAGCGCCAGGTAAAGCCGCCGACCTTGCCAGCGATGGATGGCGGCTAGCACCAGCGGCACGTACAGACTTTTGACCCGCACCCGGCGATTGCCTAGGAAGCGCTGCCACCGGCGTTCGGTGCTTTGCGCCTGACGGGCCCGACTGGGCACATAGGCTTCCCACTGCGGCAGGCTCAACCGACCGCTGCACACCAGGGCCGTCACCATCCACGCCAGCGCTTTGAGGTGGCGCAGGTCGCGGGCATTACTGGATTGACGCAATAACGACAGCACTTGATCATAGAGGCAGGTGGTGGCTGGCATGATACAGACCCTGAGATGACGCAAATTTCAGCGTCTCATGTCAGCTCACCTTTTCCCTCTGTTGACGAGGTCTCAACTCTTTCAACCACTTGTGTCAGGCAGTCAGGTCGATCCCCCTAAATCCCCCTTAAAAAGGGGGACTTTAGACTTTCTAGGTCGTTGATTACCCGGAGTCGATCTCCCTGAATCCCCCTTAAAAAGGGGGACTTCCGGATCGGTTTGGCCCAGTTCCCTCCTTGTTAAGGAGGGCTAGGGGGGATCAAAGGGCTTTAAAGCACGCCCTAGAGTGAGTGGCAGATTTGCCCCCGATCGCCCGTCAGTTACGTCTTCTCTCCTTCCGATTTCAGCGCCCGATCTAGCACCGTCCTCGCCTGCTCTGCCTGAGCGCGGGCTTCCTGGTAGCGCAGGTTTGCCTGGGCGTAGGTTTTTAGCACCTTAAAGCCCTCTTTGAGGCTGGCGATTTCTTCTTCGCTGACAACCTCATCGGTGAACAGGGTGTCGATTTGGGCGCGGATCTTCATCGCCTCGGCCCGGGAGGCCTGCACCCGCAGCTTTAGGGTGGCCAGGTTGCTGAGAACCTGCACGGCCTGAGTGATTGCGTCTTCATCTTCGGTGTTGGTCAACACAGGCTCCTTGACTTCGATAAACTGATGGGGCCCAAAGCCATCGGAAAGATCCGTGGGCAGGCTGCCGGATTCCATTAGCTCAATGAGCTGATCCATCGCTTTGTCGCGGGCTTTGGCGGAGTCCTTGCCGGGAACGGTGAGGATCACGTCGGGGCTTTGGGCGAGCGTATATTGCACCATAGGGCGTTGGGGGAATGAGTAAAGTACTTTCGTACTAATTTTACTCGATGGACGGTTCGCAGATTGGGTTCGCACCAGGATGGATCTGAGGGGCGATCGCCCTTCTGAAATAACCCACAGTCCAGCAGCAAACGCACATGACGAAGCGATCGCCCTTGCACTCCGGCTTGTGGGGTCTGTGAGTTGGGCGATCGCTTCAGAGCGTAGCGCAAAATTCCCAGAACGGAACAATGTCTCCGCAGGAGCGGCGGCTAGGCAATCACGAAATTTCGAGGTCGCACCGCATCCAGCGACACGTTTCGCAGCGTCACCAGCGTTATGAAATCTAGCCGCAGGCCGTTGCCGTCGCGGTCGATTTGCACTTCCGTATTCGCGCCATTTTGCACCAGCCGAATGAACTGGTTGTATTGAGCCGTGGGGCTGGGCGCAGCAAAGGTGGGGCTGCGGAAGATGCCACGCAGGTCAATGCGATCCACCGCTTCAAAGTCGGTAATGATATCGCCTGCGTCGTTCAGGTTGTTATAGACAAACATATCGATGCCCTGCCCGCCCGACAGCACATCGGCTCCGCGCCCGCCAATCAGGATATCGCCGCGCTTGCCGCCCTTCAGCGTGTCGTCGCCGTTGCCGCCCACCAATTCATCTCGCCCATCGCGGCCGATCAGGCTGTCATTGCCTTCACCGCCAAACAGGCGATCGTTGCCCCGTTTGCCGTCTACCACATCGTTACCCCGCTTGCCGCGCAGGATATCGTTGCCGGGAGTGCCCGCAATCCGGTCGTTGGCAGCGGTGCCGTTGCGAGTAATGCCAGCGGGCCCGTTGTTAAAGTCGATGGGTTCAATGGGCGTGCCCAGGCTCACGTCGATGCGATCGCCCACATAGCGGCGCACCGAAAAATCTCGGTCAAAGAAGCCTACATTGGTTCCCACAAGCACCAGATTGCCATCGGGCTGGAGCGCAATATCGGCATTGTTGTCCGCCGCATCGAGATCCGTCGTGACGCGCCCGTTGCCGTCGAAGCTGTTGTCCAGAGAACCGTTGCTGTTGTAGCGCAACAGCGCAGCCCTGCCATCGCTCACCGCCAGCACCAAAATCTTGCCATTGGGCTGCACCAACACCTTCTTTGCCGTGCTGTTATTGCCCAAACTGGTCGTGACGCGCCCATTGCCGTCAAAGCTAGAGTCGAGGCTGCCGTCTCGGTTGTATCGCGCCAGGGCGACCCGTCCGCCGCTCGTCCCTGCCACCAAAATCTTGCCATCCGACAGCAGCACCGCATCCGTCACCGCATCCACGGTGGTAAAGAAGCCGCCAAAATCAGTAGTTCGCACGCCCGATCGCCCAAAGCTGCGGTCGAGAGACCCGTCGGAGTTATAACGGGCGATCGCAAAATCATCGCTACTCGTCCCCACGGCGATCAGCTTGCCGTCATTTTGCAGCAGCACCCGTTGAGCAATTGAAAACGTCGTGCCGCTGCCGATGCGCGTCCGCACAATGCCCCGACTGCCAAAGTCTCGATCGAGCGACCCATCCGTGCGATAGCGCACCAGCGCAAACGCCGATCCGTCGGTGCCCGCAACCACAATCTTGCCGTCATTTTGTAGCAGCCCGTCGCTAACCTGCGCCGTGGCACCCAGGTTGGTCGAATTGCGCCCATTGCTATCAAAACTGGTGTCGCGAGAACCGTCCGTGCGATAGCGGGCCACTGCAAAGCTGTTGCCGCTAAAGGTGCTGCTGCTTTGGCCAATCACCAGAATGCGACCGTCGTTTTGCAGCAACACTTTTTGAACCGTTTCTGTAGCCCCAAAGTTGGTAGACTGGCGGCCATTTCCGGCAAAGGAACTGTCAAGCGAACCGTTGAGGTTGAAGCGGACAATGCCAAAATCGCCATCGCTGTCGCCCACCATGATGAGCTTGCCGTCAGATTGCAGCACTGCATCGCGCAAAACCTGCGTGCCGCTGAAGTTCAGCACGGTTCTGCCGTTGCCCGCAAAGCTATTGTCCAGGGAACCATCCGCCGTCAGCCTGGCCGCCGAAAAGCTGCCACTGCTGTCGCCCAGCGCCAGAATTTTGCCATCGGCTTGAACCAGCACTCTGCGGGCCTGGTCGAGCCCATCTAGCCCAAAGGTGATGCGGCCGTTGCCATTGAAGGTGGTATCGAGTTTTCCGGGAGTTGACATACAGAAAGGAAAGTTTGGGTGAAAAGTGACTGAAGGGACGTGCGCTTTGAGATTAGGAAATCAGAAACGGAGGGAAAGCAGCGCCAAAAATAAAGAAGTGTAAAAGCTAATAAAGCTAATAGAGAAACGGGTAGAGGAGGCAGTTAGCCTCGCCGCCTCATGTTTTAGCGCGTGTGGGTCAGTTTGCTGTATCACCTGACAGCATGATTTCCAAAAACTGCTCGATCACAGGATCAATTGCCTGTCATGTTTTGGAGGAGCCTCGATTTTTCCAGCGAAAGCGCTAGAGGACGGAACATATGATGGATTTGGGCGATCGCAGGTTCCCGCTCGCTCCCCAATGCATGAGGGTTTCTGTTGGAAAAGCCTGTTGGAAAAATCTGTTGGAAAAGATGGGCAATGTTCCCAAGGGGTGACTGCTGATCGTAGTTAGTACGAAATCAGGGCGACGTTCCCAAGGGGTGATTGCTTATCGTAATCAGCATGAGAGCTAATTTATGAAGCAAATCTTAAGAAGCCTGAAACTCTTGGCATGTGTGGCTTTGAGGTCATGTTTGCCCAGGAAAAGCGGTTTCTCGGAAATCCTTGATTAACAAGGCTTTCAGGCTCCTTTACAAATTAGCTCTGAAATCAGTATCAGCATGAAATCAGTACGAAACCAGTTATTCAACGCGATAAGCACAAGACTGCCCCGCCGCACGATGATGGCTTCTCGAACGGGACTAACCTGCCGCACTGCCAAAAGCACTTACAGCATTCCTAGCAGAACCGCCCCTGACTCTACGGCAGGGTTCAGCAGCTTTATGGTTTCTATGGCTTTTTTTCAAAAGTCCCTCTCCCAGAGTGGGAGAAGGATTTAGGGTGAGGGTTACAAAAGTGGGATGAACTCTATCGGGTGCATCTGGCAATCGCTCAAGCAGTTCTCGAATTGCCTCTGAGGTAATGCCACTTTGACCGGCCAAATCTGGACTTTGGGGGCTATTCTTCCGGTTCGCGATCGCCCTCTTCGTCTACTCCGTTCATCCCCTCCTTGAAGCCCCGCAGCGTCTTGCCCAAAGCCCCGCCTAGTTCAGGGATCTTTTTAGGCCCAAAAATAAGAATCGCAACGACTGCAATAATGGCAACCTCGGGCCAGCCCAAACCAAACATAACGCTCTCCTGCCAGTCATTCTGTCCCCACTATACGGGAATTGTCGGGCATCGCGTCGCCAATCTGGGAACCGCCCGAAGCGCCCAAAGTGCCGCCATTGCAGACAAAACCTCCAAAACCTCCAAAACCTCCAGAAGGCGCTTAACCCATGCAGGTAGAAGCCTATAGCCTACGCAGGTATGGGCATCCTCAACACTGGTTCTAGAGACAGCTTGACCGCTGCGATATAATGTAGGTTTTCGCTGGGAAAGGTTCTGTCCCAGTTTTTTATCCAGCAGGACTTACACACTCGCGATAAGTTTTCTGGGCTTTGGACGATTTCTCGCGGGCACAGCTTATGATAAATCGTCCAACTGCGTAAGTCCTATCCAGTTTGCTAGCTTGAGTTAGCAACTGGAACGTGTCTTTTTGGAAATGGTCACTAGGAGTTGGTTTTGAGCGCGCTTTTGATTGCAGCGACGGATTCAGATACGGGAAAAACGGTGCTGATTTCGGCACTGGCGGCCTACTGGCAAGCTCACAGCGGCGGGCGATCGCTCGGCATTATGAAACCTGTGCAGTCTGGCAAGGGCGATCGCGAACTCTATCAGCGCCTCTTCCCACTCAACCAGTCCATTAGCGAGATCAACCCCATCCACTTTGACTCGCCCCTAGCGCCGCCCATCGCTGCCGAAAAAGAAGGCCGCAACATCAACCTAGACAGCGCGTGGCACACCTTTGAAACTCTTTCTAAACAAAAAGACTGGGTGCTGGTCGAGGCGCTGGGCAGCCTCGGTTCGCCCGTCACCCACGAAACCACCGTTGCCGACCTCGCTTGGGACTGGCGCATTCCCACCGTCCTGGTGGTTCCGGTGAAGCTGGGGGCAATTGGGCAAGCGGTCGCCAATGTCGCCCTCGCCCGCCAGGCCCGCGTCCATGTCAAGGGCATTGTGCTAAACTGCATCGCGCCCTGCACCCAGCAGGAGATTGACGACTGGGCCCCTGCCGACCTGATCCAGTCCCTCACCCAGGTTCCCATCCTCGGCCTGATTCCCCACCTGCCCGACCCCACCGACCTCGGCCGCCTCACCCAAGTCGCCTCTGACCTAGCGCTGGAGCGGCTGATGCCAATAAAAGGCTAGTAGGTAACAAGTAGGTAATAAGGTAGGTAATAGCGCAGGCAAGCCTCCCAAAATCCAAAATCCAAACTCCAACCCTCCACTCCCATGCTCACCTCCACTCCCGACCTCAAAACCCTGGCCCAGCAGACCCGTTCGGCGGCACGGCGGCTAGCAGCGCTGTCGGGCGAGGCGCGAAATCAGGCAGTTGGGGCGATCGCCCTTGCCCTAGAAGCCGCCGCCCCAGAAATTCTGGCGGCCAACGCGGCGGACTGCGCGGCGGCGCTAGAGGAAGGACTGGCAAAACCGCTTTACGGGCGGCTCAAGCTGGATGAAACCAAGCTGCGTGGCGTGATTGCCGGAGTGCGCGATGTGGCACGGCTGGCCGACCCGGTGGGTCAGGTGCAGCTTCATCGAGAACTAGACACCGGGCTGGTGCTAAAGCGGATCACCTGTCCGCTGGGCGTGCTGGGCGTGATTTTCGAGTCGCGGCCCGACGCGCTGGTGCAAATTGCGTCGCTGGCCATCAAGTCGGGGAACGGAGTCATCCTCAAGGGCGGGCGGGAAGCGGTGCGCTCCTGCGAGGCGCTGACGAAGGCGATTCACCAGGGGCTGAGTTCGGTAGACCTGGACCCAGCGGTGGTGCGCCTGCTGACGACGCGGGAGGAAACGGTGGCACTGCTGGGGTTGGATCAAGAGGTGGATTTGATCATTCCACGGGGTTCCAACGCCTTTGTGCGGTTTGTGCAGGAGAACACTCGGATTCCGGTGCTGGGCCATGCCGACGGCATCTGCCACCTATACGTCGATCGGGCGGCCGACGTGGCCCAGGCGGTGGCGATCGCCCTTGATGCCAAAACCAACTATCCCTCCGCCTGCAATGCCATTGAGACGCTGCTGGTGCATGAGGCGATTGCGCCAAAGTTTCTCCCTGCAATGGTTCCGGTCTTCCAGTCCGCAGGCGTAGAACTGCGCGGCGACGACCGGACACAAGCCCTAGTCGGCGCTGCCATCGAGCCTGCCACGGAAGCAGACTGGGCAACGGAATACGGCGATCTGGTTCTGGCGATTCGCGTGGTGGATTCGCTAGAAGCGGCGATCGCCCACATCAACACCTACGGCTCCCGGCACACCGAGGCGATCGCCACACAAGATGACGCAGCCGCCGCCACGTTTATCTCTCAAGTAGACGCAGCGGGCGTGTTTCACAACTGCTCCACCCGCTTTGCCGACGGCTTCCGTTACGGCTTTGGTGCAGAAGTCGGCATCAGCACCCAGAAAATGCCGCCCCGCGGCCCCGTGGGGCTAGAAGGTCTGGTGACCTATAAGTACCAGTTGCTGGGCAATGGGCATATCGTCAACACCTACAGCGGCGAACACGCCCGCCCCTTCACCCACCGCGACCTCGCCTGAGCCGCCATCCTCACTTCTGCGCTCACCCCGGAAACTGATGAACACCTACCAGGTGATCTACGACATCGTGCGGCAGATTCCTTACGGGCAAGTCGCCACCTATGGGCAAATCGCTGACCTGGCGCAACTCTACGGCAAGGCGCGGCTGGTGGGCTATGCGCTCTATCGGGTTGATATGCAAAATTCCGACATTCCCTGGCACCGCGTCATCAATGCCAAAGGCGAAGTATCGGAATCCCCCCTGCGCTACGGCACAGACTATTTGCAGCGATCGCTCCTAGAAGCCGAGGGCATCGAGTTTAGCCCAGAAGGAAAGGTGGATTTGCGGAAATATTTGTGGCGGCCGGGGGGAGAGTGACGGAAGGAAGAAGGAAGAACGAAAAGGGAAGAAGGAAGAAGGAAGAACGGAAAGGGAAAAACGTTTCATTTTTCGCTCTTCGTTTTTCGTTTTTTCCATCTCTCCCTCCTCTTCCCCGACCTGCTATTCTTCAAGAAAGCTAATTCCCGACTGCTCATGGAAGGGTTTGTTGTCTCTCTGGTCATCTTTGCGGCAATTTTTGCCATTTTTGCTCTGGGGTTGAATCTTCAATGGGGGTTCACGGGGCTAATTAACTTTGGGCAGGTCGCGTTTATGACCATTGGAGCCTACGCGACGGTGCTGCTCAGCTTGCGGGGGGTGCCGCTGTGGTTGGGGGCGCTGATCGGCGCAGGGCTGGCAGCGCTGTTGGGGCTGGGCATTGGTTTGGCGACGCTGCGCCTGCGGGAAGATTATCTGGCAATTGTTACCATTGGCGTGGCCGAGATGGTGCGCCTGATTGCCGAAAACGAGGCCTGGCTGACACGCGGTACGTTTGGACTCCAAAGCTTTCCGCTGCCGCTGGCGAATTGGAACCCCAACTGGCTGGGGCGATCGCTCATGGTGGCAATGCTAACGGCGATCGCCGGGTTGGCCTACTGGCGGTTCTGGCGCTGGCTGCGGCAAACCGTGAAGTCTATTCCTCCGGCGCATCTGACCAACGGCGTGGCCCTGTCGCTAGGCTACCTGCTGTCTCTGACGCTGCTGGTGATTGGGCTGGGCTACGCCTCCAGCACGCTCAAGCAACTAGGCACGGTTCCCTACTGGCTGCTGGGGGTGCTGCTGCTGGGGGCAATGGTGGCACTGGTGTGGTTTTATGTGTGGCTGGGAGCGTTGGCCAAGACCAGAATTCCTGCCTGGTCTAACAGCTTGGGAACGGTGGCGGCGTTGGTCTGCGCGGCGCTGGGCCTCTGGGTCTATGGCTACTCGGCCTCGGCGCTATATCACTACGACCGCAATCCCAGCAAGGCAGGGCTGATGCTGATCTCGGTGGTGCTGCTGGCGGTGATTTTTTGGGCATTAGAACGACTCGTGCGATCGCCCTGGGGTCGCGTCCTCAAAGCCATCCGAGAAGACGAAGCCGTCGCCCGCGCTCTGGGCAAAAACGTCTTTGCCTACAAGCTGCAATCCCTGGCGATCGGCGGCTTCTTGGCCGGCATTGCGGGGTCCCTCTACGCCTGGCAGCTCACCACGGTCTATCCCGATAACTTCCAGCCCCTCGTCACCTTCAACGCCTGGACGATCGTTGTCCTCGGCGGCGCAGGCAACAATGTAGGCACGATTTTGGGAGCCGCCATCTTCTGGGGCTACCAGACCGTCACCCGCTTCTTTTTGCGCGATGTAATTCCCCTCGACGATGCCCGCCTTGGCGCATTCCGCATCATGCTCATCGGTCTGCTGCTGATGGTTCTGATGGTGTGGCGACCGCAGGGCATTTTGGGCAACAAAGATGAGCTAACCCTTGGGAAGTAGGGAGGAAAGAGAGAAAAACGAAGAACGAAAAACGAAGAACGAAGAACGAAGAACGAAGAATGAAGAACGAAGAATGAAGAATGAAGAATGAAGAATGAAGAACGAAGAACGGAACCTCTTCCCTCTTCGTTCTTCTCTCTTCTCTCTTTCCCCCTATTCCTCCAACATCCCACCCCCCTCATGGCTCTCCTGACGGCAACCCAACTTACCAAAACCTTCGGCGGCATCCGGGCGGTGGATGCGGCCTCGATCGAAGTGCCAGAGGGCAGCATCACCGGGCTGATTGGGCCGAACGGGGCGGGCAAGACGACGCTGTTTAACCTGCTGTCGATGTTTTTGCGTCCAGACAGCGGCGAAGTGCAGTTTGCTGAGGAGCCGATTCACGAGCTACAGCCGCATCAGGTGGCGCAGCGGGGGCTGGTGCGGACGTTTCAGGTGGCGCGGGTGTTGTCGCGGCTGTCGGTGCTGGAAAACATGCTGCTGGCGGCCCAAGAGCAGACGGGCGAAAAGTTTTGGAATGTGTGGTGGCGATCGCCCCGCATTGCCCAGGAAGAAGAAGCACAGCGCGAGTATGCCTGGAACATCCTGGAATCCATCGGTCTGGCGCACAAAGCCCATGACTACGCGGGTTCTCTATCGGGCGGACAGCGCAAGCTGCTGGAGTTGGGGCGGGCGCTGATGGTCAAGCCCCGGCTGATTTTGCTGGATGAACCCGCCGCAGGCGTAAATCCGACGCTGATCAACCAGATTTGTGAACATATCCAAGCGTGGAACCGTCAGGGCATCACCTTCTTGGTGATTGAACACAATATGGACGTGGTGATGTCACTGTGCGATCGCGTCTGGGTGATGGCAGAAGGACGCAACCTGGCATCGGGCACCCCCGAAGAAGTGCAGAACAATCCGCTGGTGCTAGAAGCCTACTTGGGTCAATAGCCCACGATTGCAAATGTCTCTAATGTCTTTCACGTCTGGGCACCTCGATTAATTGCCTTATTGAGAATTTTAGGAGCCTGAAAATCTCGTTTTCTCGTAGCCATTCTCAAGAGAATCTGAATTTTTCGAGGTGCCCGTCTATTACCAATCTATTACCAATAGGGCTTACGCAGTTGGACGATTTCTCGTGGGCTGCGCCCGCGAGAAATCGTCCAGAATGCGGAGAACTTATCGCAAGTGCGTAAGTTCTGGCCGATCTTGCCAACAGCAATTGGCATGGGCACAGGAATTAGCATGGGCAAAGGTTCTTGGCAGGTGGCAACTCCGCAAATTAATGAATAAGCTGTGAGTAGAAATCTCTACGCATCGCGGCACCGATGGCGGAACCCATGTTTGAGACTCCTCAGCCAACCTCGCAACCTGAATCCCCCCAAGCTGAATTACCCGGCAAACAAGCGACTCCGCTAAAGCGACGCTGCGTTTCGGTCTGTCAATATCGCTCCTGCGAACGGAGCGGGTCGGCGGCGGTGCTGGCGGCGTTTCGAGAGGCGAATCTGCCGGGGGTGCTGATCAGCGCTAGCGACTGTATGGGGCAGTGTGCCTCTGGGCCAACGGTGCGCGTTACGCCAGACAACGTGTGGTATTGCCGGGTAAAGCCGGAAGATGTAGGGGCGATCGCCACTCAGCATCTCCAGCACGACGAACCCGTAGAGCGGCTGCTGCATCCCCGGTTTCACCCCCGGTTTGATTTTGCAGATTAGGTTGCGAGTTTTATCCTGTAGCGGCATCGAATTTGAGAGGAAGTGTATAGATGTCTGGAGTTGACGAGACTCTGACCAGGGTTCCGGGCATCCTAAACGCATCCCCTTAAACGCTAGGTCTGGAGTCGAGCTATGGTGCTGCTAACGGTCGGCGCAATTTTGCTGATTGCGGGAGTCGTGCTGATTTTTGTCAAACGCCACCACAGCGGCCGGGCCTTTTGCCTCAAGGTGTCGCGGCCGGCAACGGTGGCCGAACTGGAGAAAATGTCAGCAGAGATTGCCCAGGAAATTGGCGGCGGCAACTGGCGCGAGTATGTGCGGCTGTCGGGCATCGTGCAGTGCGATCGCCCTCTCACCTCCCAACTGGCGCAGCAGCCCTGTGTTCACTACCACATGACCGTACGGCGCGAGTATGAGGAAACCGTGGTTCGCCGCGACAAGGACGGCAACGAAGAGCGCAGCACCGAACGCGGCTCGGAAACCGTCGCCAGCCACGAGCAATCGACACCCTTCATGCTGAAAGATGACACCGGGGCGATCGCCGTTGACCCCAACCAGGCCGAGTTTGAGACGGTAACCGTGCTGGATGAATTTCGGCCTGAATCGCCCGGCAACTTTATTTCCTTTGGCGGCTTTTCGCGGGCGCTCAGTCCGCCAGGAGGCAACCGCCGCACGCTGGGCTATCGCTACCAGGAAGTGATTGTACCCGTGGAACGGCGAGTGACGGTGGTGGCGACGGTGAGCGATGCGGGCAATGGCTTGACCTTGCAGCGCCCGACCGAATCGGGGAAACAGTTCATCATCTCGCTCCGCAATGCCGAAGAACTGACGAAATCGGCCGAGCGCAACGCCAAAGCCAGCGACCTTGCGATGAAGTATTGTTTGGTGGGTGGGGCTGTGCTGGCGATCGCCGGACTGGTCACGGGCTTTTAGGTCGATTTGCGATTTTGGAATGCCCGCCGAGCGTCCGCTGCTCACAGATTTCTGGCAAACGGCATCAGGTCTTCGGTTGTTTCCAGATTAGCCGTCACTTCCAACTCCTCACCGGGCTGCGTCGGCGAGTAGCTTTCCAGGGCAATCGTGCCGTTCAGCATTGCGCCATCGAGCTGGGCCGCCGTCAGGTTCACCTGATCGAGCGTAACGTGCCACAGCTCCGCCTCTCGCAGGTCTGCCCAGATGAGCCTCGCCCGTTGCAGATTGCTGTCCTGCAAATAAGCATGGCGAAGGTTTGCCCCGCTCAAGTTGGCATCGTGCAGCACGGCCCGGCTCAGGTCGGCTCCCATCAAGCTGGCGTTTTCCAGGTTTGCCCCTTGCAGTTGGGTTCCCTTTAGGTCGGTCAGCGCCAGGTTTGCGTCTCGCAGGTCGGCCTCGCTGAGGTCGGCCCCACTGAGGTCGGCTCCGCGCAGGTCGGCCCCCTGAAGCTTGGCTCGACGCAGGGTTGCCTGGGTCAGATCTGCCCCTTGCAAATCCGCATGTTCTAATACGGCTCCCGTCAGCTTGGTGCAATGCAGGTTTGCCAGCCCCAGCGCTGCCCGGACAAGCACACAGCGGATCAGGCTGGCTTCTTGCAAATTGGCATCTTGCAGATTGGCTCCGGTGAGGTTGGTCTGGTACAGGTCGGCGCGATAAAGATTGGCGCTTTCCAGAATCGCATTGCTGAAATCGGCCTGGCTCAGGTTGGCAAAGCTGAGGTTGGTCTGGCGGAGTTCGGCTCGCTGCAACAGGCAGCCCCGCAGCAGCACCCGGCTCAGGTCAAGCTCTGGCAACCGCGCATCAGACAAGTCCAGCCGCCCCGCTTCAGGATGGGTCAAACACCATTGGTTCCAAATGCTGACACCTGTTTTCAGCAGCGCCAGCAGGTCAAAATCTGCCATGAGGAGAACGAGAGGGGGCAGGGGGTAAAGGATTTGGGCAGGGATTACGAGGTTTAGTTAAAAGCCGTTCTTCTCACAAGCGTGTGACGGAAGGCTTGTCCTAACCATTTCTGTAGCCCCAGGTGTTGGCCCCTTTCACTGCCGTACAGAACTTTTCTGGCGTTTGCAGCCCTGACCCGGATGAAACCGGGCGATCGCCCCTGATTGCTCAAGCAGGCTGCCCAAAAACAGGGTGCCCAAAAAACAGGCTGCCCAAAAAGCAGATTACCCAAAAACAGCGGTGTCTGGCAATTTTGACGCTATGCTTCGGCGATCGCCACTTGGTTTTGCCCGGCCTGCTTAGCCGTATAGAGGGCCCGATTGGCGGCATCTAGCAAGGTTTGGGGATGTGTGTCCAATTAGCCAAGCAGGTATCGCCAAAGTTGGGCGTGACGTATGAGCTAATGGACGATTCAGAGCTCGCTGGTGATCCTGGGCAGCGAAGAAATTATCTGGCAGGGGCGATCGCTCAAAAACCTACAGCGCCTAATGCCGACCATGCAAGTGGAGTAGGCTTAGGTAGGATTAGGAGATAACGCTTGACGCGATCGCAGATGTAGTGTTTTATAGAGGCAAAGTGCAGTCGATCACGCTACATTTTGTTTTGTGAACCTTTGTGCCAACTGCTTAATAAAGCTCGTTCGGGTGCATCTTGTCGGCAAATTGCGTTAATACTAGCGTATTGGTCTGCGGGCGTATCTGTTTTTGGCAGTTTTTTTGCAGCGCCAGGTAGCGTTACGTAGCGCTATATAACGTCCTTAGTTAATGCCTTATTGGGCGATCGCCCAACTGAAGCGCTCCTGAAACGCTCCTGAAACGCTGGCATAAACACGCTGCGATCGCCCGTTTTGCGCCCCCATTTCCCCCTATTGGTCAGTGTTCATGGTTTCTCAAGTTGAGACCTCGGTTTCAGATTTCACCCGCCCCCTCTCTCATACGGTGGAAGGATTGGTGCAGGTGTTTACCTGCCCCCACCGCAGCTTTTTTACCAGCGTGATGGCGCAGGCGCTCCGCATTGCGGGGCAGGGAACGCCTGTGCTAGTGGTGCAGTTTCTCAAAGGCGGCATTGGGCAGGGTCAGGCACACCCAGTGCGACTGGGGCAGCACCTCGACTGGCTACGCTGCGACCTGCCCCGCTGCATCGATACGCCCCAACTTGAGGATGGCGAAGCGGAGGCATTGCAGGAATTGTGGCAGCATACCCAGGACGTGGTGCGGTCGGGTCAGTATGCGCTGGTGGTGCTGGATGAACTCAGTCTGGCGATTAAGTTTGGGCTGATTCCAGAATCTGAGGTGCTAGAACTTTTGAAAAACCGACCCCGCCAGGTCGATTTAATCCTGACGGGGCCAGAGATGCCTGAGTCAATTCTAGATCGGGCGGATCAGATTACAGAACTGCGCCGCAGCCATCGGCCGTAGCAATCGCCATTAAACCTCTTGCGTGAATCGTTGGGCGGCAGCGCGGCCTAGCAATTCACGCTCTCAGCAGTCTCGCCCTAATGTGCCTTTATGTGCAGTGTCTCGTGTACGTCGCGCACGAGACGTTACATCGAGACATTACATTTCTTCAGCCTGTGTTTCGCATTCCGGCGGCGATGCCGTTGATGGTGAGCAGTGCGCCGCGCAGCAGTTCGCCTCGGCTATAGCGCGAACGGATTACGCCGGAGGCGGCGCTGGTCTTGTGTTGGCGCAAGCGCTTCAGCAGGGAGACTTGCAGGAAGCCGAGGGGAACGATTGTGCTGTTGCGGAGTTGCACCGAGCGCTGAAGGTCGGGGTCGCCATCGAGCAGGCGCTCATGGCCGGCGATCGCCAGCACTAGTCGTTTTGTCAGGTGATACTCGTTGCGAATTTGCTCAAACAGCCGCTCGAAGCGCTCCCGGTCTTCGGGCTGCGACAACTGCTGGACGTAGTGACTGGCGATTTGCAAGTCCACCTTTGAAAGGGTCATTTCGCATTTGGAAATCACCATCTTAAAGAAGGGCCACTTGTAGTAGAAGTAGCGCAGCAGCTTCAGGTTTTCCTCTGGCTCCTCTTGCAAGAATTCGTTAATCGCCGTGCCCACACCATACCAGGAGGGCAGCAGGAAGCGTGTCTGCGTCCAGCTAAACACCCAGGGAATGGCCCGCAGGCTGCCCAGGTCTTTTTTGCCGCCGCGCCGAGCGGGACGGGAGCTAATTTGAAGCTGGCTGATTTCCTCAATCGGCGTGACCTGGTGGAAGAAATCGACAAAATCCGGCTGTTCGTAGATCAAGGAGCGGTAGTGAGAGCGCGATCGCGTCGCCAGTTCCTCCATAATTTCGTGCCACGGCTGGATATCGTCAAACCCATTTCGCAGCAGGCTCGCCTGCACCACCGCCGCCGTGATGGTTTCCAGGTTATACAGCGCCAGTTCCGGCAGGTTATATTTCGAGGCCAACACCTCGCCTTGTTCTGTAATTTTGATGCGGCCGTCGATGCTGCGACCCGGCTGAGCCAGAATCGCTTCATAGGCCGGCCCACCGCCGCGACCCACGGAACCGCCGCGCCCGTGGAAGATCCGGAGGGAGATGCCGTAGGTTTCGGCCATCGCCTGCAACGACTGTTGGGCCTTGTGGATTTCCCAATTGCTGCTGAGGAAGCCGGAATCTTTATTACTGTCGGAATAGCCCAGCATGATTTCCTGGAGCGAGGCCTGTTGCGGCAGCGTACTCCTGGAGCCTGCAATATCCACCTTTTGTCCCGTCTCTTCTTGCTGGCGCTCGGCATAGCCGCCCGACAGATACGCCCGATAGAGCGGCAACTCAAATAGCTCTCTCATGACCGACGGGGCGCGGAGCAGGTCTTCTACCGTTTCAAACAGCGGCACCACGTTGATTGCGCCGCTGCCCGTGGCGGGGTCGTAGATGCCTGCCTCCTTGGCCAGCAGCAGCACCTCTAGCAGGTCGCTGGCGTGGTGGCTCATGCTGATGACATAGGTCTGGCAAATGGCGGGGCCAAACTCCTGATGCAGCTTGCGAACCATGCGGAAGGTTTGGATGGTTTCGCAGGTTTTTTCGGAGAAAGGCAGTTCCGACGGGATTAGCGGGCGACGGGTTTTCAGCTCGGTGGCCAGCCAGTGCGATCGCTCTTCCTCCGTCATCTCGTGGTAAGACTTGGGCAGAATTTGCAGGTATTCCGCGATTTCGGCGATCGCATCCGAGTGGCGACTGCTTTCCTGGCGGATATCTAGGTGGGCCAGGTTAAAGCCGTAAATTTCCACCTGACAAATCAGATTCTCCAAATCTCGGCAGGTCAGGCCCGTTTCCTCCAGATTTCTGCGAATCAGTTGCAAATCTGCCAGAAACTCATCACCAGAGCGATAGAGCGTCGCCGGGTTATAGTCCGGAGACTCATCGTTGAAATAGTCGCCGTTGTAGAGCTTGCGGCTGCGCTCACAGGTATTTTCCAGCCGCTTCTGGATGTAGCTCAGCTTCAGGCGATAGGGTTCCTGTCGATAGCGGATGGCAAGCTGTTCGTAGACTTCGGGCATCTGCGCTTGGTCTTGCTCCAGCGACTCTAGCAGGTCGGGCAAGACATCGCTCCAGTGCAGCGACAGGCTCAGCAGGTTGATCAGGTGCTTCACCGACTGAATGTATTTTATCAGCACTAGGTTACGTTGATAGCAGGCGGTTTTCCAGGTGATTTCCGGGGTGACGGATGGGTTGCCATCCCGGTCAGACCCCACCCAAGAGCCAAACTTGCAGAAGTTATAGCGGGGCGGATGTAGTCCTGGGAAGGTCGCCTCTAATGCCGAACGGAAGCGGTAGTAGAGGTGGGGGATCGCGTCAAACAAGACTTCCTGGAAGTAGTGCAGCGCGTAGTCCACCTCATCCAGCACTGTCGGCTTGAACTGGTGCAGTTCGTCGGTGCGCCACCATAGGCGAATTTCTTCGGTCAGTTGTTCCCGCAGCGTTTCCGTTTCCCAGGATGAGGACAACCCCAGCATCCGCATACTGTCTTCGGCAGTGTCGAGCTGGCGCAGGATTTTGGCGATGCGGCGCTGCTTGTCGCGGATGGTGTGGCGGACGATTTCTGTCGGGTGGGCTGTGAAAACTAGGCGAATGTCGAGGTTGTCGATCAGATTTTGGATCTGGCGTGGCGGCACGTTGAGGTTGGCCAGCTTGGGAAATAGCCCCCGGAACGTACTCATTTCTCGGCGCAGGGCAGTTTCTTCTCGCAAGCTGCGCTCTAGCATGTCAGCACTGAGTCCGGCAGTTTGGGTCTCAGACTCGGACTGGCTTTCTTCGGAGGCAGTGGCGACATCATAGGAGGCGCGATATTGCTGCTGCTGTCCGCGCTGTTCGTAGTGCTGTTCGACAATGTTGATCAACTGGAAATAAAGCGCAAAGGCGCGAGCAGCCCGAATAGCATCGTTGAGATCCAGCTTTTCGATCACCCCCAGGGCGATCGCCTCTCCCTCTTCTGGCGCTTGCCCTTCTGGAGAGCAGACTAAGCGCAGTTGCTGCAACAGGTCAACCAACTGCTGGCCACACTCTTGCTGAAGCACCGACTCCCATAGTTCTTCAACCAGCTTCAGCCGATGGCGAAGAAACAGATCTGTAGTTGAAGTGGCTGAAAGGGGCTGGTCGTCTCGATCTTCTGTGGCAGTGCCGGTGCTAAAGGCATCATCCGACGAGTGGAGGATGGAACTCATGGCGTGTCCTGGCTGGATTATTCGATAATTTTAGGAGGTTTTTAATGGTGCTAGGAAAAACACCATGAAAATCATCGCTTATTCTTACGCTGATCCGAAGTTCGAGACTGTACCCAATGCATCACTTAAGGTTTCCTTTAATGATTCCGCTGGTGGTTCTGCATGGTGGGCGATCGCAGATCGAGTCTACCAGGATTACTCAGGATTGGATGCTGCGACGGATCATCCTGCCTCGAATCCTGTGATAAATTGCAGGGAAAACGGCATCACTCCCGGCGCTGCCCATCGACCGCAGTGGCAACAGCTTGTGCAGGATTGCCAGGAGAACCCGCCGGATGCAGTGCTGGTTCGTCAGCTATCGGATTTGGGCGAGTCGGTGGCGGAGGTGGGCGATCGCCTGGCCGAGCTAGAGGCGCTCCATATTCCGCTACGAATTGCAGGCGCTGATCCCCAGGCTCCTGCGCCCTCGCCTGCGGAACTGTTGCAGCAGTTTCAAACGCTCCAGTCTGCTCAGCATCGCCAGCGCATTCAGCAGGGCCACGCCCGCAACCGCATCCAGGCCCAGCCGCCGCCCGGCAAAGCGCCCTATGGCTATCGGCGGGGCAAGGATCGCTACGTGCTGGATCGGACGACGGCCCCAGTGGTCAAGGACTTCTTCGACCATTTTTTGCTTTATGGTTCGCTGCGCGGCAGCATCCGCTATTTGCAGCAGAAATACAACAAGAAAATTTCTAGCTCCACGGGCAAGCGCTGGCTCACCAGTCCGGTCTATCGCGGCGATCTGGAATATCACACAGGCGAGGTCGTGCCCGATACGCATCCGGCGATTTTGCCCAAGGCTGAGGCGGCCCAGGTGGATCGCATTTTGCGGCGAAATCGCAAGCTGCCGCCCCGGGCCGCCAGTGCCCCGCGATCGCTCTCTGGGCTGGTCACCTGCGGCGAGTGCCAGTCGGCTTTGCGCGTGTGCAGTGTGACGCGCCCCCGCCAGTCCCAGCGCTATCTCTACCTGCGCCCTGCGGCCTGTCCCCGTGCGAAAAAATGTGGGGCGATCGCCTACGAGTCCGTGCTGCAAGCCACCTTCCAGCGCATTTGCACCGACCTGCCGCGCCTAGTTTCGGGCACGCCCCTGCCCGATGTAGAACAGATGCAGCGGGCGATCGCCGCTCAAATCCACACGCGCCAAACCTGGCTGGGTCAACTGCCCGATCTGGTGCAGCAGGGCATTCTGGATCAGCAAACCGCCGACCTCCGCGCTTATACGCTGCGAACCGAAATTGCCCGCCTGCAAACCCAAATCGACCAATTGCCTCCAGCAAACCTAAGGGCGATCGCCCAGGTCATCTCGCTACCTCAGTTCTGGCTTGACCTGTCGGAGTCTGAGCGCCGCGCCTATTTCCGCGAATTTCTGCGGCAAATCGTGCTGGAGCGCGAGGGAGAAGCGTGGCAGGTAAGGCTGGTATTTTTGCTAGAGCGGCCTAACGTTTGACCGCTGATACTTTTCCCAACCCCGCCCGTGCCAAAATCTCTGGGATCAGGTCTTCCCGCTTCACCGCCATCATGTGAACGCCCTGGCAGAGTTGCCGCGCCATCTGCACCTGCTCAGCGGCGATCGCCACGCCTTCTTCTAGCGGATGGGCCGCTGTTTCTAGGCGATCGATGATGTGTTGGGGAATCTGGGCACCAGGCACATTCTTATTAATAAACTGCGCATTTTTGGCAGACTTCAGCAAAAAAATGCCCGCCAGAATCGGCCGATTGCAGCCCGCCGCAACCTGGTGCATGAACTTGTCCAGACGGTCAAAATCGGTAATCAACTGACTCTGGAAAAACTGCGCCCCCGCCTCAACCTTCCGCTCAAATCGGCGCTGGAGTCCTGACCAGCTTGGACACTGCGGATCGACCGCTGCCCCGGCAAAAAAGCTGGTCGCCCCATCCGTCAGCGGCTTCTCGTTAATATCCAGCCCCGCATTGAGGTTGCCGATCAATCGCAGCAGCCGCACCGATTCCAGATCAAATACAGGCTTGGCATCGGGATGATCGCCCGCCTTGATCGGGTCACCCGTCAGCGCCAGCACATTGCGAATGCCCAGCGCCTGCGCCCCCATCAGGTCTGCCTGTAGCCCAATTCGATTGCGATCGCGGCAGGCTACCTGATAAATCGGCTCGATACCCTCCCGCAGCAGCAGCGCCGCTGACACCAGCGACGACATCCGCAGCACCGCCCGACTGCCGTCGGTAATGTTTACCCCATGCACCCAGTCCTTCAGCAAATGCGCCATTTGCAGCATATGCGTCGGGTCGCAGCCCTTCGGCGGCATCACCTCAGCAGTGATCAAAAATTCGCCAGACCGGGCAGCCGCTTGCAGACGGGTTGAAGGAGCCAGAGATCGGGGTTCAGCAGGCAGGGATGAAGAGGTAACCATAATCAGCGGATTCTAACAATTTGAGGCATCGAGATTTCAGGGGCAATATAACTAAGGATGATCAAGATTCATAGTCCGACCCCTGTTCGCGCAAGCATTGCGGAGCAATCTCCCTGACCTCTTCAAACGGGCAAAGCGTATCCCAGCGCCTTTTTCACTTTGGTTAGCGTGATATTGGCGATCGCCTCTGCCCTTTCTTTGCCCTCACGCAAGACCTGCTGCAAATAGCCCGGTTCGCCCATAATCTCGTGATAGCGATCCTGAATCGGCTTCAGTGCAGTAATCATCGTCTCCGTCAGCAGCGGTTTGAACTGCCCCCAGCCCATCTCGGCACATTCCTTCGCCACTTCGTCCTTCGTCTGACCCGACAGGATCATGTAAAGCGTCAGCAGGTTAGTGCATTCCGGGCGTTCAGGATTGTCAAACTCCAGTCCGCGAATCGGATCAGTTTTGCAGCGCTTGATCTTGCGCTGAATCTCTTCGGGCGAATCCAGCAGGTTGATTCGGCTTAACTCTGACGGGTCAGATTTTGACATCTTCTTCGTACCGTCGGTCAGGCTCATTACCCGTGCGCCCTCAGCACGAATCATCGGCGTAGGCAGCTTCAGGATCGGCGCATCCTCGCGACCAAACTGGTAGTTGAGTCGGGCGGCAATGTCGCGGGTGAGTTCTAGATGCTGCTTCTGGTCTTCGCCGACGGGTACTTTGTCAGGTTCGTAGAGCAAGATGTCTGCCGCTTGCAGCACGGGATAGCTGAGCAGGCCTGCGCCGACGTTTTCGCCCTGTTTCACGGCCTTTTCCTTGAACTGGATCATGTCTTCCAGCCAGTTCAGCGGCGTAATGCACATCAACAGCCAGGCCAACTCTGCGTGGGCGGGCACATGAGACTGCACAAAGATGGTGGCGTGTTCCAGGCTAATGCCGCTGGCAAGGTAAGAGGCGGCGACTTTGTAGGTGCTTTCGGCCAGTCGTGTGGGATCGTGGGGCACAGTAATGGCGTGCAAATCCGCCATAAATAGATAGCTGTCGTAGTCTTCCTGAATCTCGACCCAGTTGCGAATGGCACCGAGGTAGTTGCCCAAGTGCAACTCACCTGTTGGCTGAATGCCAGAGAGAACGCGCTGCTTGCCCATGAAACTGTTTGCTGATGAAAGTATCTTGACAGTGAGGACGGCGGAAGCCTAAGAAATCGTTATACCCGCGTGTTTTCAACCATAACCCAAATAGCGTTTTGGGATGTAGCTGTCGTGCGGATGGGCAAACCTAGAAGTCTACGGGTTGCGAATCCCGATTGCCCACCCCCATAATGAAGTAAATGTTACGAAATTGTAAAACTTGTAAGCAATAATTCACAGCGCCCCCATGACTTATGCTTCTTCCGACTCGATGACGCAAGCCCTAGCGGAATGCATCGCCCTGCTGCAAGATCTACAAACTCATGCAGCGGCCAATGATGCGTTTGATCAACTGAAAGCCCAAATTGCCGAGTCGAATCCGGCAATGGCTAATCTGCTGGAAATGTTGTGGCGAGAGGCAGTGGCAGGGCGGCGCTCGGCCGCGTTTTGGCAGCAGATTTGCGACGTGGAGCGCGACCTGACCGAAAACCTGTCGGCAAACCACTTCCAGCTTCAGCAAAACTATCTGCGCCTGATGCAAGAGCAATAGCCTGGGGCGCTCGAATGAGATTAGGACTTACGCAGTTGGACGATTTCTCGCGGGCTGCACCCACCAGAAATCATCCAAAACCCAGAAAACCTATCGCGAGTGCGTAAGTCCTGGAGATCTGGAACTTGATCTGCGATTTGAGAAGATCCTCAGCAGCTTTTCAGGCACTTCTCAGAGGCTGTTCAAGGTGCGTTCAGGCGATCGCCCCATCATAGTTCTCATAAGTTCTTGGGCCCTCTACCCGTCGATTTTATGAACCGGCGGGAGAGGGTTTACCAGAGCGCTTTTGGGTAAACCCTGACAACCACGACCGAATAGCGATAAAGCAGCGATGAAGAAGCGATACTTTTTAGGCATCAGTACGGCAGTGTTGGGGGTGGCGTGGCTTTCTCGCTATTTGCCCGGACAGCAAGGGGCAAGCGAGGCGATCGCCAGCACAACGTTCGAGATCACCAAAACAGAGGCAGAATGGCGAGCCATTCTGACACCGGAACAGTTTCGCGTGCTGCGGCAGCACGGCACCGAGTATCCCGGCAGCAGCCCCCTAGACAAGGAATATGGCAACGGCACCTATGTTTGCGCAGCCTGCGGCCTGCCGCTGTTTAGCTCCGAAACGAAGTACGACAGTGGCACAGGCTGGCCCAGCTTCTCTGCACCCATTCAAGGGGCGATCGGCGCAAGCATCGACAATTCTTTTCTGATGACTCGTACAGAGGTTCACTGTCGCCGCTGTGGGGGTCACCTTGGGCATGTGTTTGACGATGGCCCCGCGCCCACGGGTCTTCGCTATTGCATGAATGGCGTTGCGCTGAGGTTTGTTCCAGCTTAGTGGAATCAGGGTGGCTTAAAGCTCAGTGGCTTAAAGCTCAGTGGCTTGCCAGCGTGATCCCAGCACTGCTCTATTCTGCTCTATTCCAATCTGCTCTATTCCAATAGATTTGCAGAACCCACATCAGCCCTTGGCTCTTCATAGAGCTTGATTTCCAGCCCGTCCGGTGGCTGTTTGTGAGGCTCCGGCTCTAGCCCGTTTTGCGGTAGCCAAATCCGCAGCCACGCGCCGCCTGTTTCTGGATGGTTGCTGGCCAACACTATGCCTTGATGGGCTTCCACAATTTGCCGAACGATTGCCAGACCCAGACCGCTGCTGGTGCGGTGGTATGGCTCGGCTGCACTCGAATGAGATGAATTTGAATGAGATGAATTCGACGCTTCAGAACTGGCAGAGCAGTTGGGTGGCAAGCGCGATCGCGCTGGGTCGGCCCGATAGAACCGCTCAAACACATGGGGCAAGTCTTGCTCCGCAAATCCGGTTCCTGCGTCAAACACCTCCAGCCAAACGCCTGTTTCAGGGCTACTGTGGGTAGACTCTTCTGCAAGTCCTGTGCTGATTCGCACCGTGACCGTTTCCCAGGGCGGACTGTATTTAATGCTGTTATCTAGCAGGTTCATTAGCACGCGATAAATTCGGGCCTCATCGATCTGCACCGGCAAAGACTCTGGTCCCTGATAGCTCAACTGCACCTGCTTTTTGCGAGACAGCGGCTCCAGATTGAGCCAGGCTGCCTGCACCAGGTCGGGCAGATTGACCTGTCTCAGATGCAGGCATTGAGACGATTCGCGGTCAATCAGCGCCAAGTCTAGCAAGTCTTGCACCAGGTCACTGAGACGAATAGATTCCCCAATTAGCCGATTGACCCAGCCCCGCAGCGCTGGATCGAGCCGAGTTTGCAGCGTTTCGGCAATCAGTCGGATAGAGGTGAGGGGGGTTTTTAACTCGTGGGCTACGTCGGAAGCCCAGCGATCGAGTTTCTGCCTGAGCTGCACCGATTCTTGACGGCTTTCCAAAAACACGCCGACATGCTGCTTGGGCAGGGGAACCGCATAGCCCCGCAGCACGTAAGAGCGCTGGCGAGTTAGCTGCAACACGTCTGGGCTGACGGGGTAGAACACCCAGTCTTTCTGGCATAGCGTTTTGGAATTACGGGCTTGCTCCACGAGGTCGTCTAGCTCGTAGGAGCGCACCAGTTCCAGCAGCAGGCGGGGATTTTCGGGCTGGTTCGGCGGCGCGGGGGTAAGGTCTAAGAGCGATCGCGCTTCAGGGTTGCACCAGACCAGGCGGTTTTCGTCATCAAGATGCAGATAGCCAACGGGCGCAGCCTCCAAGATGGAGCGGTAGGTAGACACCTCCGCCGCCAACTGCTGCTGAATCCGCTGCTGGTGGGCCACCGTCAGGGCAAGCTGAGACGTAGCCGAAAAGGGAGAAGTTTCCACATCTGCGGCCCGCAGTTCCCGAAGCAGTCGGGTGAGGCGCTGGCGCTGGCGAATCTGCTGCCAGCACAATAGCCCCAAACCAATGAGCAGCCCCAGCAAGAAATCGAGAATACCCACCGCAGATCCTTTGAGAGTACCTCTGAAAGCCCCCAATCAGCCGCTCCAGGGCGCTTAGCCGAAGCGATAGCCAAACCCGCGCACCGTGTTCAAATATTCGGGGTGACTAGGGTCTAGCTCTAGCTTTTCGCGCAGCCAGCGAATGTGGACATCCACCGTCTTGCTGTCGCCCATGAAATCAGGCCCCCACACCTTTTCGATGAGCTGCTCTCGCGACCACACGCGCCGGGGATGGGTCATAAACAGTTCCAGGATGCGGAACTCTTTGGGCGAGAGGTTGATAGCTTCACCGCGCACCGTCACGCGACACTCTTGCGGAAACAGGGTAATATCCTGGAACCTCAGGTTGGCATCCCCGATCTGGGGTTGGGCCTGGCGATAGCGACGCAGCAGCGCTCGACAGCGGGCAATCAGTTCCCGCATTCCGAAGGGCTTGGTGAGATAGTCATCTGCGCCTACCTCTAGCCCAACCACGCGATCGGTTTCGCTACCTTTGGCGCTGAGGATGAGAATTGGTACGGTGCTGCCGTTGTGGCGGATCAGACGGCACAGATCCAATCCGTTCACGTAGGGCAACATTAAGTCCAGAATAATCAGGTCGATCTCAAACTCGGCGTAATCACCCTCGTCGGCGCGGGTCGTGATCTCCAGCGCGGCCCGCCCGTCCTCTGCCACGAGTACGTCGTAGCCTTCGTCGCTGAGGGCGAGCTTAATCGTTTCACGAATGAGTTCTTCGTCTTCCACCAGCAGCACGCGACCGAGCTTGACATCGGTCTGAAGCAGCTTGCTATCTGGCGCTGGGGTGTCCTGAATCATGGAGGCCATGAATTTTTTGCGGTGAATCTTCAGGCCAATCTTACCAAATTGGTCGAAACAGATTGAGGGCGCTCGCTCGCGCAATTTTAAGGAATCCTTAAAACTGGTCAGAAAGCCTGCATTAAGCCTGCATTGAGCCTGCGTCCGTCCTGCGCCCTACTCAACCGCCGCAGCAGCGATCAATCCCCAGACTGTCTAGCAGCAAATCGCTGACTGCATTGGCCACAGCAAACTCGCTAAAAAAACTGTGGGAAAAGTCAAACGCCTGCATTTCCGTCACCAAGGCAATTACCAGCGACCCCAAATCTGTTTCCCCTTCCATGCGATGTCGCACAAACACCTGCGCCGCCCGTCGGGCAATCTCTGCATTCACTGCTTCGGGGATAAACTCTTCGTCGAGCCAGCGGTGCAGCGCCGCCTGGAGCCATTCGCCCTCCTGCTGGGGATGGGTCGCCACGGGCAGGGTAATTGCTGGAATCGGTTCAGCCATAAGCAATTCTGAGGCAACTTCGAGTCTGAGGCAACTTTGAGACAAATTTTTGAGACGAATTTGAGACGAATTTGAGACGAATTTGAGACAAGCTTGAAATAACGTCGCGTTTGAAATTCGTGTTTGAGATTCGCGTTTGAAAGTCGCGTTTGCAACAACTTCGCGCCTGACTCAGCGATTTCGCAGTCTGTTCCGTAGGATGAGGGTATGACCTGGTATCAGTATGACATTGAGGCGATCGTCCAGCGCTATGCCCAGGGATATTTCTTGATGGCAGAAGACACAGGCGACTCGCTGGGTTGGTATTCCAGCCAGCAGCGGACGCTGATCCCGCTGGATGATCGGTTTCGGTATCCGCGATCGCTCCAGCGGGTGCTGAACCAAAACCGCTTTTCGGTGGCGATCGATCGTGCCTTTTCAGAGGTTGTGGACGGCTGCGCCGACCGCGACACCACCTGGATCTCCAGCGAACTGAAGGTGATTTATCAGGAACTCCATCGCGCGGGCTATGCCCACAGCTTTGAAACCTGGCAGGGCGATGAGTTGGCGGGCGGCATTTTGGGGATTATTGTCGGCGGTGCGTTTATTGGCGAGTCGATGTTTTATCGAATTCCCGACGGGTCGAAGGTAGCGATGGTGAAGCTGGTGGAGCGATTGCGCGATCGCCAGTTTGTCCTCTTCGACGCGCAAATGATGAACCCCCACCTGGCCCGCTTTGGAGCCTACATCGTCAGCAACCGCGAGTATCGCAAGCTGTTGCAGCGGGCCGCTGAGATCCGTCCCTCGCTGCTTTAGGGGACGAACGGCAGATAAACACAGCAGATAAACCCCGCCCATATCGAGAACTGGAGTTTTCTCTCTAGAACTGGTCTTGCCCTGTAGAACGGGTTTAGGCTTCCAGAAGCCGTCTTTTGGAACTTGGGGAAGTAGGCACCCTAGAGTTACTGAACCTTAATGGTTTCGGGATAAAAGCCGGTGATGAGATTTGAACTCACGGCCGCTCGATTACGAATCGAGTGCTCTACCACTGAGCTACACCGGCAAGGCTGCATCGAGCGCTGCAAAGTCAATTTTTACAGACAATCATGAATTATAGCAGCCCTGACTAATTTATGAAATGGGTTTCTGCGCCCAGAGTTGGGCTGCGCGGGTCTTCTACGCTTCCAAAAATCGATAGGACTTACGCAGTTGGACAATTTCTCGTGGGTGCAGCCCATGAGAAATTGTCCAAAACCCAAAGACCTTATCGCAAATGCGTAAGTCCTGATCGATTCAGACCAGTCTATCTGGGATTGCTCCGGGTTGCCCTGTAGTCATAGCCAGTTGCTATGAAACAGCGGGGCGATGCCCAAAGCTGCAAAAGCTACAAAAGCACCTATCATGAGTAGGTCTATTTTCAGCGCTTGCTTTGGAGCGCTTTGAGCGAACTAGATTTGGGTGTTGCCGATGGTACAACTGATTCTGCGTGTGAATACAGCAACCGTGTTTAAGCTGCGGCCCGAGCCGACTTCTCTGTTGCAGCCCAATGAAATGGTGGCGATCGCCTCTGGCAACACCTACCCGCTGCATTCCTACGCCTACGCCAATATCAATGGCTCCTTCAACGGACATATAAAGTTTGCATTGCAAAACCGAACCATCAACGGATTCAACACTTGGTTTGTGTCGAGTCTGGATGCTCAAGTCGAAGCCAACGGGGTGGTGGTCTACCCGCACGAAGATCAAGAGAGCATACCGATCCTCTGGATTAATCAAAATACGATCCTGAAGCGCCGCCCAGTCGATTCATCTGTGTTGTCCCCGTCAGAACGAGTCTCGATCCAGCGGGGTTGCATGATCAACCTGCATTCCTACGCCTTCGCCGACGCGCAGGGCGAATTTAACAACCATATTAAGTTTGCCATCCGCGATCGCATTGATTTTATCAACGGGCTAAGCACCTGGTTCGTGTTCAATCAGCACGCTTTCGTCACCTTTGATGGAGACGTGGTGTATCCCCCCGAAGACCCCAATGCGTTTATCTTGAGAATTACGCAAAACACGCTGTTCAAACGTCGCCCGGTGCAGTCGTCGCAGCTTGCGCCCAACGAACAGGCTCCTGCTGTTCCGGGGACGCTGCTGGTGATTGACAACTATGCCTTTGCCGATGCCCAAGGATCGTTCAACTCACACATCAAGTTTGCCCTCAAGTACGTCAAAGACAATATCTACGGGTTTAACACCTGGTATGTATTTGACCAACATGCGCGAGTCGAGCAGGCAGGCAGAGTCGTTTATCCCAGACCCCAACCGACTCCGCCGCCGCCCCCGCCGCCCCCGCCGCCACCCCCACCGCCCCCGCCACCCCAGTACACGGGTCGGCCGTTTCGCCTGCCGGGCTATTCCTCCACGTTTTATACCGACCAGCCGATTATTCCCAACGGCAACTTTACCTGGGGCGAGGCAACCAAGAACGCGACGCGCATTCCTGCCACCAAGGCGATCGCCGACAATATCCTGGCCCTGGCGCGGGAGCTGCAACGGGTGCGAAACCAGATTGGCCGCCCCTTCCAGGTCAATTCCTGGTATCGTCCGCCAGATGTCAACTCGGCAGTGGGCGGAGCAACCAACAGCCAGCACCTCTACGGCAAGGCGGTCGATGTGCAGGTGCAGGGCCTGAGCGGTCGCCAGGTGGCGAATGCAGTGATGCTGTCCTGGAATGGCGGCATTGGCATCTACAGCAACATGCCGAACGTGATCCACCTGGATATCGGGCCGAAGCGCACCTGGGGGTTTTAGGGACGCAGCCATCTCCCACCGAGGGCGAGCGTCCCGTCACACGATTGCTCAGGGCTGACGCAGGCGCGTCTCTAGTCCAAAAAGATAAGCTGTAGCAACCTAGACCCCCGTTTTGCTGTCGTTGCTTCAGCACTGTTTCAACGTCTCTCGTGTCAGTCCTGCTCATTTTTTAGGAGCGAGTCTTTATGCGTTACCTTTGTCGTCCAGGCTGTCGGTGTTCTTTTATTCCCCCGGTGATTGCAGAGCATCTTGCCCGCAAAGGGGTTGACGATGCCCGCGTCAGCTATCAGCAGAGCCGCAAGATGCGAGAAAAACGGAAAGCGACCGCCGCCGCTGTCAGCATGGCGACCTTTACCGGGGCGGCTCCTGTGGGCAAGAGCGATCGCCTCGTTTACGACTGCGAACAAACCTGGCAGCAGCGGCTCAAGCTGGTGCGCGGCGAGTCTGATCCAGAAACGGGCGATGCCGACGTGACGACTATTCACAACTACGCAGGTGTCGTCCGCGACTATTTCCAAACCGTCATGGGGCGCAACTCGATTGACAACCTGGGCATGGATTTGATCCTGAATGTCCACTTCGGCGTGCGCTATCTCAACGCCTTTTGGGACGGGGACGAAATGACCTTTGGCGATGGCGATGGCAAAATCTTCAACAGCTTCGCCAACTCTCTGGATGTGGTGGCCCACGAGCTAACCCACGGCGTAATTCAGTTCACCGCCAATCTGGAATACAAGGGGCAATCGGGGGCGCTAAACGAACACTTCGCTGATGTGTTTGGCACTGCCATTACGCAATATGCCGAAGGGCAAACCGCCAGCACCGCCGACTGGCTGATTGGCGATGAGATTATGGGGCCGACGCTGTATGGCGAGGCGCTGCGGTCGATGAAGGAGCCAGGAACAGCTTACGATAACGACCTGCTGGGCAAAGATCCACAGCCTGGGCACATGCGCGACTATTTCAGCGGCCCCGAAGATAACTTTGGTGTGCATATCAACAGCGGCATTCCCAACAAGGCGTTTTACCTGACCGCGATGGAAATTGGCACCGAGAATGCAGCCTACATTTGGTTTAGTGCGCTGCAAAAGCTTTGGCCCACGGCTCAGTTCGACGATGCAGTGGCAGTGATTGTGACGGCTGCCCGCGAATTGACTCGCGATGGCAAGGTTCCTTTGGGATCAACGCAGGTGGTGCGCTCGGCGTTTAAGGCAGTTGGGCTGCCAGTCGGAGCAGGTCTATAGAGGACGCGAGTGGACGAGGGTTTGGGGATCTGGCTGCATAGCTCCAGGGAGAATGAGACAGATCCCCATGATTCGGCTAGGCGACCTTTTCCTTGGCAGCGGCTTCGGCAGTTGCATCTGGAGTTGCTGCGTCGGGAGTTGGATGCTCCGAAGTCGCAGCGGCTTCATCGGCTTCGGCCTGCGGCTCATCATCCGACTCTGGCAACCCCTTGATGCGGCGGTAGATCTTCTCGTACTCGCGGGCTGAGTGATCCCAGGCAAAATCCTGACGCATAGCCCGCTGCTGGAGCGATCGCCACTGGTCTTTGTACTGGAAGCCTTCCCAGGCGCGGATCATGCAGGTATACAGATCCAGCGGCTCGTAGCGGTCAAAGCAGTAGCCCGTGCCTTCATTTTCTGAGGGGACGTGGTGCTGCACCGTGTCCACTAGGCCACCCGTGCGCCGCACGATGGGAATCGAGCCATAGCGCATGGCAATCATCTGGCTGATGCCACAGGGTTCAAATCGCGACGGCATCAAGAAGGCATCGGTGCCTGCATAGATGCGACGGGCTAGGGTGTCATTGTGCAGTAAGTACACGGCAACGCGGCCAGGGTGGCGCGAGGCAATATGCCATAGCTCGGTTTCATAATAGCGATCGCCCGTGCCCAGCACCACCACCTGACCATCCGTATAGGAGATGAATCGATCCAGCATTTGGATCACTAGATCCAGACCCTTCTGTTCCACCAGGCGCGTCACCATGCCCAGCAAAAAGGCCTTGGAATTCACCTCTAGCCCCAGTTCTTCTTGCAGCGCAATTTTGTTTTCGCGGCGGTTTTCCAAAGTATCGGCAGTAAAGTTTTGCGGAATCTGGCGATCGCGCTCTGGGTCAAACAGCCCTTGGTCAATGCCGTTGAGAATCCCCACGAGCTTGCCGCTAATGTAGGACAGCAGCCCTTCTAGCTGTTCGCCATACTCCGGCGTTTTGATTTGCTCGGCATAGGTCGGCGAAACCGTCGTCACCATATCCGCAAACTGCACCGCCGCCGCCATCGTGTTGTGCCCCTGCATATACCACGGGCACCAGGTCATCTGCTCCAGTCGCCAGCGCCACGGCCCCTGATAGGCCAGGTTGTGAATCGTGAAAACGGTCTTGATGTCTTCGGTTTCGTGCATCCACACGGGAATCATGCCCGCGTGCCAGTCATGACAGTGAATCACGTCCGGTCGCCAATAGTTCCAGGCAAACTCGGAAGCTGCATTGGCAAACAGCGTGAACCGCCAGTCTTCGTCTTCCCCGTAGTAGATGCGGCGGGGCATAAAGGAGGGATGCCCAAACAGATAAACCGGGACATCGGTTCTGGGCAGCTTGCTTTCAAAAATTTTGAAATTCTGAAACATTGCCGTGCCAGACCAGACGGGCTTTTTGGGAATTTCCATCTTGTCTGGCAAAAAGCCGTAGTAGGGCATAAAGATGCGAACATCGTGCCCCATCTGCCGCAGCACCTTGGGCAGTGCGCCCACCACATCGCCCATGCCGCCTGCTTTTGCCACCGGGGCCGCTTCGGCCGCCACAAACAAAATTCGCATCGTGACCCCCCTGAGTCTCCCGAACGTCTCGGTTGTGCGTTCATCCTCTAGCGCAACGCACAACACCTAAACCCTAGCAAGTTTCGGTAACGTTTTCGTAATTATTTTAGGACTGATCCCGTCGGCGGGGAGTTCGCAGGGGGGGGTAGCTGAGGGACTAATAAACGCGGCGACCGTAGTAATTTCCGGGCGGGCTATAGCGACAAACTAGGATATCGTTGCCGCCTGCGGTGGAGAGGGCACAGCCGACGTGGGTGGTGTCGCGCCAGATGATTTGGGTATAGTGCCCTACATCGGCCCAGTTGCCAGTCGTGCTGACGTTAGGGAAGGTGCCCGGACGAAAATGCCGCTTTTCGTCGCCCCAGCCCGCCACCATGTCGTCGTAGGAAAAGTAGCCCGACGTGCCCATCCACAGATTTTCGCCCTCGCCCGTGCCCTGGCTGTGAACCAATCGACGGCCGCCCCGTGCGGCCAGTTCGTTTGCCCAGCCTTGGGCATTTTGCGCCAGTTGGTCTGACCATCGCAGCGGCGGCAGGTTTAGCTCGGTGCGATAGCGATTGTGAGAAGCCAGCATAGTGTCCACAAAGGCTTCGTCCGAGCGGTCGGCTCGCCGCTGAGGGGCTTCGCGCCATCCCGATGCCCGTCGCCCTAAAGGATGCCATTCCAGAGAAGACTCAGATGGCTCAGATGACTCAAATGATGACTCAAACGATTGCTCGGATAATCGCTCAAACCAGGTCAAGGCCTGCTCTGTGGCGATCGCCTGTTGGTGGAGCCAGCCCATGCCCAGCAGCAGCAGACCGCCCAACCCAGCGAAACCCGTTCTCAGCCCTTTATCCATAATGGCCTCTGGGATTGTTTCTAGACTCGTTTTAGGAAGATCGGGCGATCGCCCCTCAGTTGACGCACCAGTTGACGCACAGAAACAGGCATGAACAACAACAGGCATGAACAACCGGGCGATCGCACTACTTCTGAAGATGCATCGCCAATTGGAGAAGTTCCTGATTTGGACAGGACTTACGCATTTGCGATAAGTTTTCTGGGCTTTGGAGGATTTCTCGCGGGCGCAGCCCGCGAGAAATCCTCCAACTGCGTAAGTCCTATTGGAGCGAGAGTTCAGACGATGCGGTCACTTAACCAATGTGGTCACTTAACCGATGCGGTCACTCAACCTCTAACCCCGCTGAATCGTGGCAAAGATTTCATCCAGCACGGCCTGTGCGCCCTGCTCCTTGAGCCGATGGGCCAGGTCAATGCCCAACTGCTCGGCAGTGTCGGGTGCGCCCGAAACCGTATCTTTAATGAGCGTTTGTCCATCCAGGCTGGCCACCAGTCCGGTCAGCGTCAGCGTGTCGCCCTCAATAACGGTGTGAACCCCGATGGGAACCTGACAGCCGCCCTCTAGCTCTCGCAGAAAAGCGCGTTCGGCATAGCAGCGCTGGGCAGTGGGGGTATGCTCCAGCACCTTTAGCACACTGAGGATTTCCGGGTCTTCGGTGCGGCATTCGATGCCCAGAGCGCCCTGCCCCACCGCATGAAGCGACACATCGCTGGGAATGTTTTGGTGAATGCGATCGCCCATGCCCAGCCGCTTCAGCCCCGCCACCGCCAGGATCAGCGCATCATATTCGCCCGCATCCAGCTTGGCCAGCCGCGTGTTCAGGTTGCCCCGCACGTCTTTGAAGGCCAGGTGCGGGTAGTGGTGTCGCAGTTGCGCCAGCCGCCGCAGCGACGACGTGCCAATCACCGCGCCCTCTGGCAGGGTGTCAAGCTGCTTGTCTTGATGCTTTTCATGCACCACCAGCGCATCGGCAGGGTCTTCGCGCTCAGTCACGCAGCCCAGCATCAGCCCCTCCGGCAGGCGCGTCGGCAAGTCCTTGAGCGAATGCACGGCAAAGTCGATGTCGCCGTTCAGCATCCCCACCTCTAGCTCTTTGGTAAACAGCCCCTTGTCGCCAATCTTGGCCAGCGCCACGTCCAGAATTTTGTCACCTTGGGTACTCATGGTGTGAACCTCAAAGGTGTGCCCCGGAAAGGCTTTTTGTAGCTCGGACTGCACCCAGTGGGTTTGCACTAGGGCAAGTTGACTTTTACGAGAACCGATGCGAACGGTGCGGGGAGGACTGGCGATCATGTGCAAAGAAGTGTGTACAAAAACAGCGGAATGTTAAGCAAGCCTTAGATTTGAGGCATTTTGAGCCAACTACCAGCTTACCGTAGGGTGGCCCACCCCAAGGGTGAATGCAGGGGAATTCACTGAGGAATTGGCCGGAGAATTCCAAGCGCGGAGAATTCCAAGGGCGATCGCCCCACCCTAGTCCTAGCTTTGCATTCACTCCGAGGTTTCCAGCGGGGCGATTCGTGAAGCGATTCCTTCAGAAATCGCCCTTACCGTCGAGATTGCAGGGGTCACAGCGGTTAAGTCCACCCGCTCGGTGATGGGCAAATAGCCGAGCCACTGCTGCGAAAGTTGAGCAAAGCTCTCTGGGCAGCCGCTGACGCAAAACCGAGCCGTGCGATTAGCATAGAGATTTCGCAGCCCCAGCAGATCTAGCTCTCGCGCCGCCGCCCGCACCACATGCACCGCCGGATCGACAAACTGCACCGTCGGCGGCAAGAGGGATCGCAGCACGGGTTTCAAATGCGGATAGTGCGTACAGCCAAAGACCAGCGTATCAATCTGCGCCTGAATCAGCGGCTCCAGATAGCGCTGAGCCACTTGTCGGGTGTAGGGGTCGTGAACCCGGTTTTGCTCAATCAGCGGCACAAACTCCGGACAGCCTACCTGCCAAACGGCGATCGCCTCGTCAATTTCATGAATCGCCTGTCGATAGGCATCGCTAGCCGCCGTAAAGGGCGTGGCAATCACCCCAATTCGCCGCCCCCGCTGCACGGCCGCCCGTGCCCCCGGCAAAATTACGCCCAAAATCGGCATCGGAAACTCGGCCCGCACCACGTCCAGCGCCTTGGCAGAACTGGTGTTGCAGGCTACTACCACCATCTTCACCCGCTGCTGCGTCATCCAGGTCAAGATCTCCCGCACAAATTGCAGCAGTTCCTCCTCCAAGCGGGTTCCATAGGGCAGCCGCGCCGTGTCGCCAAAATACAGCACCGATTCATTCGGAAGCTGGCGCTGGATTTCCCGCAGCACCGTCAGCCCGCCCACGCCGCTATCAAACACCCCGATGGGGGCCTGGGCATCGCCTGTTTTCAAGAGGACGGATTCGCAAAATGTCCCGTTTGTTTCAGGAGAAAGGGGGTCTGAGGCACGATTAACCGATTCTGAGAACGAGGCAGAGTTAGACACAGGCTGCAAACGAAATGTTTAGAAGTTTTGCTGAATATATTGCAAGATACCCTGTGCGATCGCAAATGCCATGCGTTGTTGTCCCTGAGCGCTGCTCAAAAACGCTGCATCCTGCGCTCCAGTTACAAACCCCGTTTCCAGCAATACGGCGGGCATTGAGGTGTTGCGAATCACGTAGAATCGGGCACTCCGCAAGCCGCGATCGTTCAAGCCCGTATTGCGAACCATGCTGTCGTGAATCACGCGGCCCAGCCGTGCCCCCGCTTCCGAGGCGTAGTAGGTTTCAATGCCGTTGACATCGGGGCGATCCATGCTGATGGCGTTGGCGTGAATACTGACGAAAATATTTGCCCGCGCCCGTTCAGCAATTTGCACGCGCGGCTCTAGGTCAATTTCTCGATCGTCTGTGCGAGTCATGACGACCTGCACGCCCTGCTGTTCTAGCAAACGAGCCACCTGAGTTGTAATGGACAAGACAATATCTTTCTCGCGTATCCCGCCAATGCCCACTGCGCCGGGATCTCGACCGCCATGTCCCGCATCTAGCACGACCACGACGCGGCCGGTGGGGACGCGGGGCAGTGTCGTGGTGGGGGGTGTCACGATTGGGGGCGGGGTGGTGGGCGTGGGCGTGGTGGGAGGCTGGGCAGCGCCGCGCAGTTCCAGGGCCAAGAGGCGATCGCTCGGCTGGATCACATCTCGAATCACCACGCCAGCAGCAGGCTGCACCAAAATCGCCACCGTCCGCTCGTCCTCTTGCAACAGGCGCACCTGCTGAATTGAGCTGTTTGCCGTGATTTGCGGGCCAATCACCCGTTCCGCCAGTCGAGCATCAGGAATCGTAATTCGATAAAAAATCCGCCCCCGATCCCAATCGCTGGTGTAGGTAATCGGCTGATCTGCCCGGATGAGCAACTGCTGACCATTACTCGACAACTCCACCGATTGCACTGTCGAAAGACCGCTGACGGGCGGTTGACTAGGGCGCGGCGGCGGGCTGGGCGAGGTGGGAGGGGTGATAGGCGGAGTTGTTGGGGGGAGCGGGGTCGGCGCGGGCTGGGATGGACGGGTCACCACCACGCCGCTGTTGGCACTCAGGCTGGGCAGCAGCACAATCCCCCCAAAATCACTGACACTGGCCTGCCAGCCGCGACGGTTGCGGTCGTTTCGGCGACCCTCCAAGCGCAGCGATAGCCGCACAACGCCATTCCGCTGGGGTTCCAGCCGCAGCCGCTCCACCCCGCGATGGTTGGGCCGCAAATCGCGATTGGTCAACTGGGGCGAAACCTGGGCATTGGCAATGTCGAACTGCACATCTCGCGGATCGCTGTTGCGGCGCAGCGTCAGCCGAGGCACACCCCCGCTGGTGCGGATGAAAAAGCCGTCTTGGGTAATTTGCACCTCGTCAATCTGGGCGGGGCCCGCCGCTGGGGGCGCAGGTGCAGGCGCGGGAGGGTTGGGTGCAGGCAGCGGCGTTCCGGGGGTGGGGGAAGGGCTGCCTGCAACGGGCCCGCCGACAAACTGCGGCGTGGGAATTTGCACAGACCACTCGGTTGGCGTGGCCCCGCGCACCAGCACCCGCTGCGGGTCGAGGGTATAACCGGGCATTAGCTCGATTACGATGCGCGTGGTCTGAGCGTCTACCTGCCCCAGGCGAATTTCCCGAATGCCGCCGGTTCCACTCTGGCGGGTTGTCGAGCGGCCGAGGGTAATTCCTGGCAGGTCAATGACCAAGCGAACAGGGTCGGAAATGAGTTGGGCCCTAGGTTGCACGCCGTCATCAGTAGTAAAGACCAGTCGGTTTTCCGCCGAGTTAAACCGCCAGGATTGCAGCGTGCCCGCTTCAGCAGAAACGGCAATCAGGAGAGACCCTGCAACGCCCAGCACACCAGACAATAACCAAGAAAATCTCACAATCAACCTCTTAAAACACCGATTGGGGAGTTGGGGCAGATGCAGCTGAGTCGCACAAACCTCCATCGCAATCGACCAAAACCGATATTAATCAGGTTTGGCGCAATTGCGATCAGATTTAACTGGAAAAATCTCAAAGAATTGAGAATCGAATCGCCTCCTGAAGAAACCATCCATCATACCGATCTCTGGAGGGTTCAGGGCAGCATCGACGAAACTTGTCTATCGGACGTACCGAGCTTCACATAGGTTTCTAGGTTTGCGGAAATTCCAAAAGCGCAGGTGAAGTACTAGCCCCGTCAGAGGCCTACGCCTGGGGTTGATGCTGTTCAGGACAGTTTTGAGGAATTTGATCTCCGAACCAGCAAGCCTTGGGGGATATCCCCCAAACCCCCTTTGCGGGGGACGAAGCGTCCCCCACGCCCCCTCCTAAGGACTTTCTGGTTTGTCCTGAGAGGTCGCTTCGCATTGCAGAGGCGGCAGGGGTGATTTGCGAAGCGTTCGCGCAAGCGGTGCAGCGCACTTTCTTTTCGGGAATCGTGCTTTGGTTTTTCGAGGGTTTTGGGCAGTCGCTATGTCGCTATACTGATGCAGACAGAATGCTGTGGTGGCGATAGACAGGAATGACAGGGAGCGATGTGAAGCGGGTTGGGGTAATTGGCGGCGGGCAGCTTGCCTGGATGATGGGTGCGGCGGCCAAGAAACTGGGGCTGCATCTCATCGTGCAAACGCCGAATCAGGACGATCCGGCCGTGGGTGTTGCAGAGGAGGTGGTGTTGGCGCAGGTGGAAGATGCATCGGCAACGGCGCATCTGGCCCAGCAGTGTGATGTGATTACATTTGAGAATGAGTTTGTGGATTTGGCGGGACTGGGGGCGATCGCCTCGCAGGGTGTAGAGTTTTTGCCTTCTTTGGGGGCGATCGCTCCTATCCTCGACAAATTCGATCAGCGTTCCTTTTATCAGTCCATCCACGTTCCTACGCCCCGCTTTCAGGCAATCACCCATGCGTCCGAGTTGGATGCGAGCTTTGGGTTTCCGGTAGTGCTAAAGGCGCGGCGACATGGCTATGACGGTTACGGTACGTTTGTTTGCAAAACCTTGGTAGAGCTGGAAGCGCTACTGCAAAAACCGGGACAGTCGTGGCTTGTAGAAGAGTTTGTGCCGTTTGAGCGAGAACTGGCGGTGATAGCGGCGCGGGGGCGATTCCCCCAGGGGTCGCTTCATGAATCCCACGAAATCGCGCTGTATCCGGTGGTGGAGTCGCAGCAGGAACAACAGGTCTGCCGCCGGGTGTATGCGCTGAACGAGTTTTCTGAGAGTGTGACGGAGCAGGTGGGGGCGATCGCCCGCCAGATTCTCACTGCCCTGGATTATGTCGGCGTGCTGGGCATTGAGCTATTTCTGACGACCGACGGGCGTGTGTTGGTCAACGAAATTGCGCCCCGCGTCCACAATTCCGGGCACTACACCCTCGATGCCTGCGCCACCTCACAATTTGAACAACATCTGCGGGCTGTGGCGGGGCTGCCGCTGGGGTCTACGGCGCTCACCTGCGCGGGCGCGGTGATGGTCAATCTGCTGGGCGTTGAAACTCCTGAGTCTGACTATGCTGCTCTGCGCCAGCGGCTTGCTGCAATTCCCCAGGCTCAGGTGTATTGGTATGGCAAATCCGAATCGCGGCCGGGGCGCAAGCTGGGCCATGTCACCGTGTGCTTGCAGCCAGGGCAGGGGCGAGCAGAGGCAGAGGCGATTCCCGTAGGGATCGCTTCGCGAATCGCCCGCCAGGTAGAAGCCATTTGGTATGGCAGGTCAGACTACAGCGTTTTTGAAGCTAGTGAGGCATGAGAGTAAGACAAAAGCCCTCCCCTTTTGTCGTTAGCCCATGCCTAACTTCGCAAGCAAATGCTGTAGCGCCATCCCCCAACGCCAGCCGATCTGGGTTCTGGCACAGCGATCGCCCGACTCTCAGGAATCTTTTCGACCGAGAATGAAGCTACTCGAAGTGCAGACCACAGTACACGCGCTTAACACTCACTGCTGACGTGTTGCTGATGTGTTGCTGACGTGTTGCTAACTTGTTGCTGACGCGCTGCTGAATAGTTTGCACATATCCTGTTGAGTCACTTTGAGTCACTTTGAGTCAAATTTTGAACGCTATGATAAACATGAAACTGAATGGATTGCGACTAGCCTTGGGAACAGGACTGGTAATGGGTCTGTCTATGCCTGCGATCGCCCAAATGGCCGAAGTTCCCACGCCAAATCGCAGCGGCGATTACACGACTGCCATCATGCAGGGAAACCGGGGCAATTACTATAACCGTCGCTGGCTGGTGGTCGATCCAGACCCGACCTATCTAAACTGTCGCCTCAGTCCCAATGGAGTCGTGCGATCGCGCATTGCGCCTGGGGCAATCTTGACGGCCGAGTTTGTGCGAAATGAAGCAATCGTCTTCCAGAATGGCGCTCCCTGGCTGCGGGTGCGCGGTACGGATGCGCTCACCTTTGCCCAGCCGGGACAAACCCTGGGAACGTGCTATGTCCGTGCTAATCGGCAATATATCGCGCCGATCAACGAAGACGCTCGGTAGTGTTGATTTTGGATTTTGGATTTTGGATTTTGGATTGGTGATCTTTGCATGGCTTGTCAAATCACCTCTGCTTAGTCGATTGGCTCGAAGCGCTGTGGAGACGCAAGCCACCGCCGCAGCGTAACGCGATCGCCCTGCGTGATTACTAGGACGGGCGCTGTCTCCCCTTCCAGGCGGGCGATCGCCACCAGTTGCGTATTCGTCGTCAGTTCGTTGTAGACCAGGCTGCCGCTGGCAGAAAAGATCAGCGTGCGGAGCGGGGCATCCGGTGGGGCACTGGATGGGGCACTGGATGGGACAGGGGGGCTGGGCGATGCGCCAAGCAATTCCAGATTGTCTGACTCTTGCGCGGGTTCGGCAGGGGGCGGATCGAGCAGGTCGGGATGCAGCACCAGAATCACCTCCGGCTGGCGATTCGAGTGATCCCTGCGGGAATCGCCCGTCAGGTCGGCAAGCTGCACGCTCCAAGAGCCGAAGGCTTGGGCCAGCGCCTCTGGGTCGTCGGCAGGCGGCAGCGGCAGGTTCGGTCGGGCGCGGCGTAGCTCGGTGGCAAGGGTTCGCAGTATGGCGCTGCCCTGCTGTGGCTGTTGCAGATGGAGGGCGGCCAGGGAGGTGCTGTCGGTGGGCAGTTCCCAGTTGAGCGCGGCATCCGACAGGACGAGATGGGGGCGATTGGCTAGGGAGTCTCCCAGGGGCTGGCCGCTGGCCAGCAGTTGAATAGCACTGCCTTGGAGCCGCAGCGCTCGCACGGTGAGCGGATGGGACTGCATCTGGGCCTGCGGGTTCCAGGTGGTGTACTGGAGCGTGGGGCGATTCCCGTAGGCAGCGCTTTGCGAATCGCCCAGTCCGAGTTGGTTCCACAGAAAACCCGGAGTCAGGCGGCTGGACAACTGAGAAAATGGGGCGTGCTGCCAGGTCGTGCCGTCGTGATAGCGGGTCAGGGAGATGCGATACCACACCTCACCATCGGGCAGCGTTGGCAGGGCAGAGCCATCGGGCGTGTCCCAGTCGCCAGGACGGGGGCTGGGCAGGGGCGTGGCAGTGCCAATCAGGCGGC
The DNA here is from genome assembly GCF_013177315.1 of Thermoleptolyngbya sichuanensis A183. Lineage (NCBI taxonomy): Bacteria > Bacillati > Cyanobacteriota > Cyanophyceae > Oculatellales > Oculatellaceae > Thermoleptolyngbya > Thermoleptolyngbya sichuanensis. The sequence continues at coordinate 2,601,488 of NZ_CP053661.1, forward strand.
TGGGGTAGAGGGACTGACCGTGCAGGGGCAACTGGTCGAGGCGGCGCAGAACGGCTTGGGTGCGCGGGTGCAGCGGCGAGGCTGGCGTTTTGGGAATCGGGGCGCGGTTCTGGGTCTGAAGCCAGGCGATCGCCTCGTCGCGTCCCTGCCGCAGCATCACCACCAGCCCGCCGATAAACTGGGCATCGGTGTGGTCGGCATCCACCCGCAACATCGCCTCGGCCCGCTGCCGCCAGCGGTTTGCATCGCCGCCAATCAGCGTCCGCAAATCGGCCCTGTCGCGCAGGGCGGTTTGCAGCAGGGCGATCGCCGCCTCCCATCGGCTGTCGATAATCAGCGTGGCTAGGCGCTGGCTGGGGCTGGCGCGATCGCGCTCGGCCTGGGCGCGGGTGGCGGCGGCGTGCAGCGCAATCAGGTCAAGCTGGGCCTGGGCAGCCGCAGTCCAGGTTTTGGGATTGCGTTTTTTATAGCCCTCCATCCAGGCGCGGGCGTGGCTCCACAGGCCGTTGCGGGCGAGAAACAGCGCATTTTCCAAGCTCTGACTGGCGAAGGGGGGCTGTTCTAGGGCGATCGCCTCCAGCCGCATGATACCACCCTCGGCCGGTTTCACCTGATAAACCGTAAATTGAGGCTCCAGCCCCACGGTCTGATCAACCACCAGTTCTGGCGGGTCATCGCCTGTGACCGCCTGCCAGCGCGGGCGGCGAACCAGGCTACTCCAGGAAATCAGCAGCCGCAGCCGTCGCTGAGCCGCATCGTAATAGCCGATTTGCCCATAGGCGATCGCCTGACTGCCGCGCCGCTGCTGTCCGCTGAGGGAAAACCAGCCGTCGGGTTTGGGCGCATCCCCTTCAATCGGCTCGATCTGTTGCAGGGGCAGGCGACGGGTCGAACCCTGCCCCGCCGGAGCGCCCCCCGGCAGCAGCGACACCACGCCAAATTCCCTGGGGCCCGCCACCGGCAGGCGATCGCCTAGTTGCAGCCGGGTGTCGCTGCTCAGCCGTCCGGCGCTGTCCAGCGGCGTTTCCAGGTGATAAGCCCGCAGTTCGACCAGGTGCAGGCAAGCCTCGGCAGGGTCGGCGCAGCGGGGCTGGACAGCCAGCACAGGCACCAGCACCACGGTTGCCTTTCCAGCCGATGCTCCCCGACCGATCGGCCGCATCAGCGGCGTGCCCAGCGTCCGGTTTTGCTGGGCGGCTTCTGCCTGAATTGCGCCCCAGCTTCGCGGCGTATCGTCGCGGATAAAGGCTTCCCGGTTCCACTCCGGCAGCGCCCAGCCCAGCCAACTGACCCGCCCCGGATTCACAATCAGCCAAAAAGCCGTGCAGCCCGCCATCGCCACGAAACTACCGCTGCCCAGCCAGAGGAGCGTCGCCAGCAGGCTCCCCAGCCAGGGGCGCTGCTTGGGCGGCGGCGGCGACACCAGCAGCTTCACACCGTTGGATTCGACCGGGGGATTTTCGTTTAGAAACGCTTCTTCCCAGTCCTCCAGCGAGTCTTCTAGCGACAGATCGACCGAGCGCGACTCCGGAGCAGGCTGCTTTGCAAATCGCCCCACCCACACATTGACCTTGGGGCGAGGAGCCACCGTCGTTTTCGGAGAGGGCGGTTCTGGCGACACAAAAACCTTGACCCTAGGCGGCGTGAAGCGGAGGTGACGGGCCGCCATAGACGACGAAGACGCGCTCTGCTTTTGGGCTGGACGGGTTCGACGGGCCGGTTTTTTCATCACCGCTGCATCACTCTTCCCAGATGACGTTTGCGAGCGGGGCGGCGCTCAAGGATGCCAGGGTTTCGCAACGGGCGACGGCTCCATCAGCGCCCGCTCGTACTGCTGACCGACCGTTTCCCAGGTGTAGTCGGTCTCCACTAGGGCACGGGCCCGCTGAGACAACTGATGCCGCAGCGTAGGGCTATCAAACAGACGGGCGATCGCCCCTGCATATTCCGTCGGCGTGTTGGCCCGCAGCGCCAGCGACTCCGCCCCCTCGATGGGCAACCCCTCCAGAGCGCGATCGCTCCCCACAATAGGAACACCCACCGCCATCGCTTCCAGGGTTTTGTTTTTAATGCCAAACCCCAGCCGCAGCGGCAGCACACACACCGTTGCTTCCCGCAACACTGCACCCATCTCTGCAACCGCGCCCATCACCTGCACGCCAGGATGCTGCCCCAGCGCCCGCACTGCGGCTGCCGGACGCGCCCCCGCAATGCAAAAAGTGACTTCAGAATAGCGCGATCGCACTAATGGTAATACCGCTTCAGCAAAAAAACACACTGCGTCGATATTATGCGGCGCATCCATCGCCCCTGCGAACACCAGCCGATATCCCCCCGGATCGGCCGCGCGAGGCAAAAAGGCTGCCAAATCAATCCCATTTGGCACCACCTGTACCCAGTCGGGGTCGGCATTGGCAGCGGCAGAATCGGGCCCCAACAAAAAATCCAAAAACTGCTGCCGATCTTCCGCCGTCGTCACCACCACGCGGGAAAACTGTTGCCGAAACCGTCGCTCGTAGCGCTCGATTGTCGGCAAGTAAAGGCGATCGCGCCAGGGATTGGCCGACACGCCCAGCACCAGTTCGGCCCGCGTCCAGCCGACGGCAAAGCTGTGGGCATTTAGCACCGTCCGCACCCGCCGCTGAAACTCCGGCCGCACGTACACCGCATTTGCGCCATGCTCGCAGGTCAGCACGTCAAATCGGCGCTGCTGCACTGCGTCATCCACCCAGGCTTGCAGCGCGGGGCTATGGCGAAAGGCCACGTTCGGCGGAATGCCCCAGAGGTGCGATCGCCCCAGTCGCATCAGCTTGCCCAGGGAATTGCGAAATGAGTCGCCCGGAAAATCGTCCTGAGGCGATTCCCTTAGGGATTGCTCCGCGAGTCGTCCCAGGGGAAAACACACCACCCTTGCGCCCGTTGCTGCCAGTGCCGCCAGATCAGCATCCACGCTCATCGGGGGTTCCGCACCTTCAGCCAACACTTCCAAACCGGTCGCATTCACCCGCTGCGTCAGCAGGGTCACCTCGTGCCGTTGCGCCAGCCATCGCAGCAGGTGGAAGGTTCGCACCTCTGTCCCGCCGCGAGTCGGCGGATAGGGAAAGGTTGAAGACAGCATCACGATCCGCATGGGATGCCAGGGGACTTGGGGCAGGGGTTTAGGGAATTCAAAAGACACGGCCCAACTTTTGAAAATGCGCCAATAAAGCGCCAATAATGCACCAATAAAATGCGTAAATCCTATAGCCTTTTATTAAAAACCCCTGCACCCCCCAATCAGCAATCCCTAACAATGCCCACGCTCTATGCCAAAACGGAAATCAACGCGCCGCGATCGCACGTCTGGCAAGTGCTGATGGACAAACACCAGTGGTTTCGCTGGAACACCTTTTTCTACGACCTGTCGCCCGATCGCCCCTTTCGCCAGGGCAAAACCGTGCGCTTGTCCATTAAGCGCGTCATGGGCGAAGAAGAAACCCAGATCGAGCCGCTGGTCACGCTGGTGCAGCCGTCGGTTTGTCTGAGCCTGCGCTACACCGCGCCCGGATTTCGCAGCGAACACTGGTTTGAACTGCAAGACCTAGGGGGCGATCGCACGCAATATCTCCACCGCGAAACCCTCTCTGGCACGCTGACCACCCTGCTGCTGCCGTTTATCCGTCGGGACGAACAGCACGGGCTGCGACGCATGGCGCAGGAGCTAAAGCGCTACGCCGAGCAAGGGTAGAAAGCAAGGGTTTGAAGAATCACGGCTCCAGACGGTTTAGCGACGAAGCAATCGCCACGGCGGAGTCTGGGTCGAGGAAGTTGCAGGCCCGCACCAGTTCCGAATCGATCAGGCCGCTGCTGAGTCGATAGCCGCCGGGTACGCCCGGAACCTCAATCCAGTCAGAAAACACAGCATTGGCTGGAAAGGGGGAATCATCGCTGGATGGCTCGTTGTCTGCCCAATAGATGAAGTAGGGGCCGTTGGAGCGGGCGATCGCAGGCGTTTCGATGGGCCGGCTATTGGGCGGCACTGGGCCACCAAAGCCGCCGTCAGCGTATTCAATCTGAAAACAGGTGGCGATCGCACGATCGGCTGAAAACGAGCGGTAGTAGAGCGTATATTCCTTGCCCCAGTCTGGATCAGACGTGACCACCACATCGGATAAATACGTCTCCGGCGGCAGAACCGTAGGCACCACCAGCGGCACGCCCAACTGCCGAATCGCGGCCCGATCGTCTGCCGAGATTTCTGCGGTGGTGGATTCGAGAGCTGCTGCGCCGGAAACGGTTGTGGCGGATGCGAGAGAGGCTTCTGGAGCCTGTCCCTTCGCAATGGGGGACGGTTCTATGGGAACGCGGGAAACACTGGATGAGCAAGCCCCCAGGGCGATTGCCCCCAGCGCCATTCCCAGCATCGCCCCAAGCATTGCCCGATTGCCAGACGTATCCGTCATCTGCCGCATTCCTGCCTCCAAAACTTTCCTAAACATCTGCATCTCGCTGGATCGCGGGCAAAGTCTGTCAGACCTTTCTCAACTGCGTCGCCCTGACCGCCCGAAACCCCAGACCTTCAGCCCCCTGCCCTGTCTGCCATTCCCAAACCCAGCGCCAATCATCCCAATCATTCTTTCCTACCAGGATTCCCTGGAGCGCTCCGGAAAGTGAAGTCTGCTCATGGATTGAGGTCAGCGATTGAGGGTAATTGAGATGGGGATGGGTAGGATGAAACTAGGAAAACTAGAGCGGCAATGCTGTTTTCAATGGTTCAGACGATTAAGATAGATTAAGAACTGTTTGTCTGTTACCCAATGACTCCAATTCCGACTGTGCTAGAGGCGAGCAAACCGCCTCGTCTCAATGCGCCAACGGTTCACCGACTCCCCGATGGGTTAACCATTGTTGCCGAACAAATTCCCGTAGAGGCCGTGAACCTGAGCCTGTGGCTGGGGGTGGGGTCTGCGGTTGAAACAGATGCCATCAACGGCGTGGCGCATTTTCTGGAGCATATGGTGTTTAAGGGCACGGCCCGGCTCCAGAGTGGCGAATTTGAGCGGCTGATCGAACAGCGCGGTGCAGTCACCAATGCCGCCACCAGCCAGGACTACACCCATTACTACATCACCACGGCTCCGCAGGATTTTGCAGCGCTGGCCCCGCACCAAATCGAGGTGGTGCTAAACGCTGCGATTCCCGATGAAGCCTTTGAGCGAGAGCGCCATGTGATTTTGGAAGAAATTCGCCGGGCAAACGACAATCCCCAGCGGCGCACGTTCTACCGGGCGATGGAAATGACCTTTGGGCGATCGCCCTATCGCCGCCCGGTTCTTGGCCCTGCGTCTGTGATTGAGGCGCTCACGGCGCAGCAGATGCGCGATTTTCACCAGACCTGGTATCAGCCGCAATCCATGACTGCCGTAGCAGTCGGCAATTTGCCCGTCGAGCAATTGGTGGAGATCGTCGCGGAGGGCTTCGCGCAGACCCAGGCGCATCGGGCCCAGCCGGCCCCCTCAACGCTGCAAGAACCACTGCACACCGAGCCGGAGCCGCCGTTCCAGTCCATCCATCGCTACGAGCAGACCGACCCCACTCTCCAGCAAGCCCGACTGGTGATGACCTGGCGCGTGCCAGGGATGGACAGCCTGCCCCAGACCTACGCGCTAGACGTGCTGGCATCGGTGCTGTCGCAGGGACGAACCTCGCGGCTAGTGCGCGATCTGCGGGAAGATCGGCGGCTGGTGTCGGGCATTTCTGCCAGCAACATGACCTACACCCATCAGGGCGTATTTTACATTTCTGCCCAGTTGCCCGCTGAGAATCTAGACGACGTGGAAGCAGCGATCGCCCAGCATATTCGTCGCCTGCAAAGCGAACCCGTCACCGACTTCGAGATTCAGCGCATCCGCACACTGGTCGCCAACCGCTTTATCTTTGGCAACGAAACACCGGGCGATCGCGCCGGACTCTATGGCTACTATCATTCTGTCGTGGGCGATTTGCAGCCCGCCCTGCTCTATCCCACGCACATTCAGTCCGTCGAGGCTGCCGACCTGATGGCTGCGGCTCAGCAATACCTCTCTGCCGATGCCTACAGCGTAGTCATCCTCAAGCCCGAAGCCTGATCCCTAACTTTTGACTCCTCCTGCATGTGGAATGCGATCGCCGACCATATCCGCCAAGTCACCGGAGCGCCACTGGGCAGCCTGCGCCAGCGTCCCGTCGGCGGCGGCAGCATCAACCAGGGCTATGCGCTGACAGATGAGCGCCACGCCTATTTCGTCAAGCTGAACCAGGCGGCTCGCGTGGCGATGTTTGAGGCAGAAGCTCTGGGCCTGCGCCAGATGGCAGCCACCCACACGATTCGCGTGCCGCAGCCGCTCTGTTGGGGCACGGCGGACGGCTCGGCATATCTGGTGCTGGAGTGGCTAGATTTTGGCTATGGCACGCACCGCAGTTGGGCGGAGATGGGGCGAAATCTGGCGGCGATGCACCGGGTCACGAGCGATCGCGGCTTTGGCTGGGATCTGGACAATACCATCGGCTCTACGCCCCAGCCCAACCCCTGGACCGCAAGCTGGGTCGATTTTTGGGCAGAGCATCGCATCGGCTACCAGCTTCATCTGGCAAAAAAGCGCGGGGGTCACTTTCCAGAGGGCGATCGCCTGCTAGACGCAATTCCCAAACTGCTGCAAGGGCACGATCCCCAGCCCTCCTTGGTACACGGCGATTTGTGGTCGGGCAATGCGGCCGTTACCCAGCTAGAGGAACCCGTGATTTTTGACCCAGCGACCTACTTTGGCGATCGCGAAGTCGATCTGGCCATGACGGAACTCTTCGGCAGCTTCCCCAATGATTTCTACCGCGCCTACAACGAAGCCTTTCCCCTGGAACCGGGCTATGCCCAGCGCAAAACGCTCTACAACCTTTACCACATCCTGAATCATTTCAACCTCTTCGGCAGCGGCTATGAGGGCCAGGCGCGGCGGATGATGGAGGGGCTGCTGAGGTTGGCTTAATCTCGATTTTGGATTTGCGATTTTGGATTTTGGGGTACTCGTCCAGCGTTTGCAGGTTGGGTCGAGAAGGCAGGAGGAGTGAAGCCCTAACGTCCCACTCCCAGGTCATTCCAATGCCTGACCAGTTCGGCAACAGACCAGGCCTGGGCGATCGCCCCTTGCGGATCGTGCGGCGGGTCGCCGTCAAAGATCTCAGAAATGGAGCCGAGGCAGGCCTGGTTTGCAAAGTGGTCGAGCAGAGGCTGGGCATCCCAGGGCAGCGCTTCACCGGGATAAAACCGCTGCCACGCCCGGATGAAGGGGCCGATCAGCCAGCTCCAAACCGTCCCCTGGTGATAGGCGTGGTCGCGATGCACGGGGTCGCCGATGTAGCGGCCGACGTAGTGGGGGTCGCCAGGGTCGAGCGATCGCAGTCCGTAGGGGGTCAAGAGGCGATCGCGGGCGGTGACCAGCGCCTTTTTGCCTTGCAGATCAGAAAAGCCACAGTGGGTGAGCGAGAGGGCAATCACCGCGTTGGGGCGAATTTGCGTATTGGGACTGTCGCCGGGGTCGATCAGGTCATAGAGGTAGGCCAGTCGCCCGTTCCAAAACTTTTGCAGCGATGCCTTTACCTGTTCGGCCTGCTGCCCATAGCGGCGGGCGTGGTTGGCATAGTTGGCGGGTTCCTCGCCGTTGATGCCTTTTTCCGCCAGCCAGGTGGCCCAGCGCTCCGCCCAGCACAGCGCCGAATACCACAGCGCGTTGATTTCCACGCATTTGCCCTGGCGCGGCGTGGCGGGTTCACCATTCACCACCGCATCCATCCAGGTCAGCGCAAAACCGGGATGCTCCCAGGTCACTAGCCCGTCCATCGCGTCGATGCGGATATTGTAGGACGTGCCCGTGGCGAAGGACTTGTGAATTTGCCGGACGACAGGATATTGCTGCACCAAAAAGTCCCAGTCTTGGCTGGCTTCCAGGTAGAGGCCCAAAACCTCGACCCACCACAGCGCCGCGTCGATGCTGTTGTAAATTGGGTGTGCGCCGTTGTCTGGGAAGGTATTGGGAATCAGACCGCCCTGGCAGTATTTACCAAAGGATTCCAGCAGCCCCCGCGCCAGGTCAAATCGCTGCGTTGTTAGACATAGCCCCGGCAAGGCGATCAGCGTGTCGCGGCCCCAGTCGCTAAACCAGTGGTAGCCCGCGATTACCGTCGGGCCGCAGATGGAGGCGCGATGGGCGATGAACTGATCGCTGGCGCGGAGCAGGGCTGCCAGCATGGATTCTGTGGGGCTGAGATGGGGCGCGGCGAAGGTAACGGTGGGCGATCGCCCCCGGTCGATCGGCTTCAGCATCGGCGCAAAGACTTGTCTGAGTCGCGCCTGCTCTGCCTGGAACGCGGTTTCAAACGTCTCATTGCTGGGCGGCACGAAGGGCCGCAGTGGGTTGATGATGCGGACGCGGGCCTCCAGCACCAGACTTTGCCCCGGATGGAGCAGTATTGCCAGATGCCCCGGACTGTACAAATCCTCGCGATCGCCCAGACCGCGCCGCGTCTCTTCGGGATAGCGATAATCCCAATACCACGTCCCGTCGGGATAATAGTCGCCCTGGCTCCAACTCAGTTGCCAGGACGTGCCCACCCAGTTGCCCCGCGTCGCCTGGATCGACACGCGGTTGGGTTCCACCAGTTGCGAGAATTGCAGGCCGGGTCCGGACTCTGGGCTGTGGTGCTGCTGATGGTGAAAGTTGCGATCGCCCACCAGCGGTCGCAGGTTAACCCAGGCAGGCTCCCGGCCGGCATAGCGATAGCGAATGTAAACTTGATGTCGCAATCGGGGTTCGGGCTTGCCGTCGGGATTGGGCAACAGCCCGTGCGTCATCAAAATTTCGCGGGTCAGCGTCCAGTTTGACGTGCCCCACACCCACGTCGGCACGGGGTCAATCGAAAAAGATTGCAGCAGCTTGTAGCCTACTGGCGACACCGACCCACTGCCCCAGTAGTTTGTGCCCAGCGGGTAGCCCTTGCCTGCCACATCCAGGTAGGCTTCCACCCGCGACAGCAGTAGCGTCCGCTGGCCCGGTGGCGACACTGCCGCAAACAGCCATCCGTGATAGGTACGGGTGTGCGCGTCGGCAACCGTGCCGCTGGCAAAGCTGCCCAGGCCGTTGGTCAGGAGCCATTCGCGAGTGTCGAGAAAATCCATAGGGGTCTAAGGCTCAGTGAACCGCCAGTCTACTACAGGCTCAAGGGGCGAAGAATTAAGACTGTCTAAGGAAATAGGGGCGGGGAATTAAAGTTTTGGAACTGAGCTGAAAACTTAGCGACAAACTTTACTCAAAATCGTTATGACTATGATATAGTCGTAACAGTTCGCAATCTGGGAATTGTGGCAAGGCAATGCCGACCATTTCCCGCCAGATTATCTAAGGAAACTATAGACGCATTAGGAAGTTCTAAGGAGAGTACATTTCATGACTCACAGCACCGAATGTCTTCGCGTTGGTCAAGCAGCACCTGACTTTACTGCCGAAGCGGTGGTCGATCAAGAATTTAAGACCATCAAGCTGTCTGACTATCGCGGCAAATATGTCGTTCTGTTCTTCTATCCTCTGGACTTCACCTTTGTCTGCCCGACGGAAATCACCGCTTTTAGCGATCGCCATGCCGATTTCAAAGCCATCAACACCGAAATCCTGGGCGTATCAGTAGACAGCGTGTTCTCTCACCTCGCCTGGATTCAGACCGACCGCAAGAGCGGCGGCGTGGGCGACCTAAACTATCCGCTGGTGGCAGACATCAAGAAAGAAGTGAGCGCTGCCTACAACGTGCTAGACCCCGAAGCAGGCGTTGCGCTGCGCGGTCTGTTCATCATCGACAAAGACGGCATTATTCAGCACGCCACCATCAACAACCTCGCCTTTGGTCGCAACGTGGATGAAACCCTCCGCGTGCTGCAAGCGATCCAGTATGTGCAGTCTCACCCCGATGAAGTGTGCCCTGCCAACTGGAAGCCCGGCGATGCCACGATGAATCCCGACCCTGTGAAGTCGAAGGATTTCTTCGCCGCTGTGTAGGTTTGGCATCAGATTTGGCTGTCTCGGTGAGCGTTCAGCAATGAAAGCTCTGTAATTGCAAAACTGGGGGTGCAATGCACCCTCTTTTTTTTGAAAAAAGCACAGAGGCCGTTTCTCGCTGAACTAAAATCCATAGCATCAAACCATCAACGTTAGGACTTACGCAGTTGGACGATTTCTCGCAGGCTGCGCCCGCGAGAAATTGTCCAAAACCTAGAAAACCTATCGAAGTGCCTAAGTACTGAACGTTTTTAAGCAACAGGAGTGAACCGTGAGGATTTTGTATGGGCTTTCGGCGGCGGCACTGGTGACGCTGGGCGGCGTGGGCACAGCAGGGGCAAATCTGCCGCTTCAGGTGGGGGCGTATCAGGCGGAAAATCGCAGCGTCCGCGTAGCAGCGCTGAACAATCGCCTCTGTGTGCAGTTTTTTGCGCTGGGAACCATTGTCACGGCATCGATTAACCGTAGTCCCGATCGCCTGGGTATTTATAGCATTCACCGAATGAACCAAGTACTGGTGCAGCCCGACGTGCGATCGCTCTTGATCGGTCCACCCCACGAACTAGTCGCCTATATGCGGGTCGAAAACGTGCCTCCAGGGGTCAATCTATTCATGCAAGAGTGTCTCACCTCCCGGCGGGATTATCTCAACCAGACCAACGCGGTTGGCAGCTTGGAGTTCGTGCCGGGCCCGGCAGATCTGTATTCAGACAGGATTCTAGAGGACTGAGCGTATGGCATCGGAACCTGCTAAATCCACAGACGCTCAATCTACAGACGCTCAATCTACAAACGCTACAGACCCAGACACGGAGTGGATGGAGGTTGGGCGCATCGTCGGGGCGCAGGGCCTCAAAGGCGAAGTGCGCGTTTATCCCGATTCCGATTTTCCAGAGCGGTTTTTGGAACCGGGGACGCGCTGGCTGCAAGGGCCAGGAGAAGCCACGCCCCGGTCGGTCAAGCTGGTCGCAGGGCGCTTGCTGGCAGGCAAGAATCTGTACGTCGTGAAGTTTGCCGAGGTGGGCGATCGCACTCAGGCAGAGGCGCTGCGCGGCGCGGTGATGCTGGTTCCGGCGGGCGATCGCCTGCCCCTAGAAGAAGACGAGTTCCACGTCCGCGACCTGATCGGGCTGGAAGTCTGGCACCAGGTCACGCAAACCCAAGTGGGCACGGTCACTGACCTGATCGCCGCAGGCAATGATCTGCTAGAAGTGAAACTGTTAGCGCCGCAGGGCAAAACGACCACTGTGCTGATTCCCTTTGTGAGGGCGATCGTGCCCGTGGTCGATTTGCCCAGTCGTCGCCTCGAAATCACCCCACCCGATGGACTCCTGCCTTGAAGAGGAGAGAAGTTTCGGAAGTCTCCTCCTACTTTCTCTTACTTAAGGGGGATTTAAGGATTGAGGGGATTTAAGGGCGATCGCCTCACCAAGACTCAAACCAGCCCCTAAGCCGTTGCCTTCAGCAGGTCAGTCAGCATCGACACCATCTGGTCAATATGGCGCTTCTCGATCATCAGCGGCGGCGATAGGGCAATAATGTCGCCCGTGGTGCGGATTAACAGACCCTGCTCATAGGCCCGCACAAACACATCAAAGGCGCGGGCAGTCGGCCTCCCCGGAATCGACTCTAGCTCGATGCCACCCACCAGACCCAGATTGCGAACGTCGATAACATGGGGCAGCCCCTTCAGCGAATGCAGCGCGTCTTGCCAATAGCCCGACAGGTCGTTTGCCCGCTGGAATAGGCCGTCTTCTTCGTAGACATCCAGCGTCGCTAGGGCCGCCGCGCAGGCCACCGGATGTCCAGAATACGTGTAGCCGTGGAATAGCTCGATGGCGTTTTCGGGCCCGTGCATAAAGGCATCGTAGATATGCTTGCGGACGAAAACTGCTCCCATTGGCACGGTGCCGTTGGTAATGCCCTTGGCGACGGTGATCATGTCTGGCAGCACGCCAAAATAGTCTGCCGCAAAGGGCGCACCCAGCCGCCCAAAGCCCGTAATCACCTCGTCAAAAATCAGCAGAATGCCATACTTGTCGCAAATTTCTCGCAGACGCTGCAAGTAGCCGACGGGGGGAATCAGCACGCCCGTCGAACCCGCCACAGGTTCCACAATCACAGCGGCAATGTTTGACGCATCGTGTAGCGCCACAATCCGCTCTAGGTCATCGGCCAGGTGTGCGCCCCAGGCGGGCTGTCCTTTGCTGAAGGCATTGTGTTCCAGGCTGTGGGTGTGGGGCAGGTGGTCTACGCCCGTCAGCAGCCCGCCGAAGAATTTGCGAACCGTGGGAATGCCGCCGACGGAGATGCCGCCAAAGTTGACCCCGTGATAGCCGCGCTCGCGCCCGATCAGCCGCTGGCGAGTGCCGTCGCCCTTAGCCCGATGATAGGCGATCGCAATTTTCAGCGCCGATTCCACCGCCTCAGACCCAGAGTTGGCGAAAAACACATGGTCGAGATCCCCCGGCAGCATCTTCGCCAGCCGATCCGCCAGTTGAAACGCGCCCGGATGCCCCATCTGAAACGCTGGAGCATAGTCCATCGTGTTGACCTGGCGGCTGACGGCTTCGGCAATTTTGACGCGGCAATGTCCGGCATTGACGCACCACAGTCCCGCCGTGCCATCCAGTACCTGCCGCCCATCGGCGGTCGTGTAGTGCATATCCTTTGCGGCGACAAACAGTCGAGGATTTGCCTTAAACTGTCGATTAGCAGTAAACGGCATCCAGAACGCTTCCATGTCTGTAGCGCTGCCGCAAGGGGAATTGGGGTAGGTTAATTCTTGCACCATAATGCTGGGTCGCTCCTCGCCAAATGGCTTCAGTTAAATAGCCGTCAAACGCCTGAAATACTTACGATTCAGCCATTCTAGCGCCAGCCCGACCACCTATCCCTAATTATGACCATCCGTTAACACGGCGTAATACAGATAGGGTTTCAGAAATTAGGATTGCAGAAAAGTAGAATAACTTGAACCTTTGTCTAGCTTGCCCTAAATCCCATTCTCCAAAAATGGGTAGATTTGTATTTCTTAAATGCTGACAAATAGATTAATGAGCAAAGTTGAAAACAAAATCAAAGCCATCGTCTTGGTGCATGGTTTTTGGGCGGACGGCTCTTGCTACCGTGAAATCATCCCGACGCTTTTGGCAGAAGGCTATGAAGTTGTTGCCGTTCAAAACCCATTGACTTCTCTAGTAGACGACATTGCAGCTACGAAACGTGCTTTGGATCGGATCGAGGGGAACTGTCTTTTGGTGGGCCATTCATGGGGTGGTTTTGTCATTACCGAAATTGGCAATGACGAACGGGTTTTAGGCTTGGTATATCTTGCTGCACTTGTGCCTGATACTGGTGAATCCATGATGGATTTGATGAGTAAGTACGGCGCTCCATCGCCCCATTTTCAAGAGCAGAATGGCTTCGTTTGGATTTCCAGAAAAGGCGTTGAAGAAGTTTTGGTGCACGATCTTTCGGAAGTAGATCAGGCATTACTATATGCAGCCCAAACTCCGCCCTCCGTTTCTCTGATGGCAGCCAAAGCAAGTTCTGCGGCATGGAAACAAAAGGCAAGCTGGTATGTTTTAGCAGCGGAAGATAAAGCAGTTCCCCCAAATTTGCAGCATGAATTATCTCAACGAATGGGTGCAGAAACGACTGTCGTAAAGTCAAGCCATTTCCCGATGATTTCGTATCCGCAAGATGTTTTGAATGTAATTAGGAAGGCGGCGACAAATTGTTGAGAATGAGCAAACCTGGCATGGGGTCGCACCATTTCTTCATCCCCTTGCTATAATGTGATGAGGCATACAGATGCCCTCATGGGGCTGTCACGGTTTCGACGTTTTGGCGAACACTACCTTGTGATGCAGGCCGAGAGCGGGCTACCTCTCGTTAATCAATGGCTCAAACCAACGTACATGCGAACAACATCGTACCTTTTGCTCGTAAGCGCGTAGCTGTTGCTGCCGCCTAACAACCTCCTTACGGTTCGAGCGTCTGCGATTTGACTCCGTTAAGGATTGCAGACCAACCCCCAACGGATGCTCCGGATGATTGCCTCTGGTCAATCTCCGGCTAAGACCCTACCAGAGCATCCCACTGTCCGGGATAAGTGACAGTCCCCGCCCTGAGGGTCACCAGGGCTAAGCCTGTGAATGAGTGAGGTACCAATACCCAGGACGGACAGGAGTTCGACTCTCCTCAGCTCCACTTCTCGCAAAAGGCGCAAAGCCCCGAAGCTTAAAAACTTTGGGGCTTTGTTGTAAGTAGATAGACCAGATTAAAAAACAGATCCTGAACCCTGCGCCGCCCGCGCAGCGGGCGGCGCAGGGTCTTTGGTTTTGTATTTATTAATGTCCACCTACTTATTCGTTTTAGGAATAGGTTGTATTTGTTGTGGAAATAGAAGGACTAAGAGCGATCGCCCTCTCCGTTTACCCACCAACCTCTCCGGTTACCCGCCAAGGTTAAGCACGGTCTCCTTGAACAGGTCGATCGCGGCGCGGACGGCGGTATAGCCGAAGGTGAGTACCGCCGTGGTCAGCGTTGCCCCCATGACGCACAGCACCAGTCCACCCAGGCTGATTGCGCCATCGTCGTCTAGCAGGCCGAACCCGGTGACGAAAATGCCCATTGCGGGCAGCGTGTTGGTCAGGGGGATGGGGATCATCATGGAAATGGCCATGAGGGCGATCGCCACGCCAATCACCACGCGCCCCGACAAGCTCGTGCAAACGGGCGTGAGTCGGGGACGAGACAGCGCTTCAATTCGCCGCAGCCAGGGTAGCCCAGCATTTAGCACGCCCTGCACCTGCTTCAAATCGAGCGCGTGCTGCTTAAACTTTTCGGGAAACCAGGGCGTTTCTCGCCCCGCAATCAACTGTACTGCCAGCAAAAACAGCAGAATCCCGAAGGGGACAGAATAGCCCGGAGCCGGAATTGGCAGCGCCGACGGCAGCGCCAGCAGCACAAACAAAAAACCAAAAATTCGCTCACCCGCTAGGTTCAAAATATCGGCAAGTGTGACTTTTTCGGGCGGGTTTTCGTCAAAAAAATAGCGTTGCAGTTCGGTTGAGAGTCGAGCCACGTTTGGGGGAAGAGATGAGGGGTAGGGGTTTCCTGTTTCGGATGGGATGCACCCGAAACAGGAACTAAACTTAGGTCTTTAAGGCCTAAGTGCCGGAGGTCCAGGAGTTAATGTACTCAATCTGCTCAGGGGTGAGCGCGTCGATGGCAATGCCCATTGCTTGCAGCTTCAGGCGGGCGATCTCTGCATCAATTTCCTGAGGAATCGAGTGCAATCCGGGCGAAAGCTTGCCCTTGTTTTTCACCAGGTATTCGCAGGCGAGGGCCTGGTTGGCAAAGCTCATATCCATCACGGCGCTGGGGTGACCTTCGGCAGCGGCCAGGTTGACCAGGCGACCTTCGCCCAGTACGACGACCGATTTACCGCTGGCAAGCTTGTATTCTTCGGTGAAGGGGCGGACAGTTTTCACTTCGGCGGCGCGTTCCTTCAGGGCGACTAGATCAATCTCAATGTCGAAGTGACCAGAGTTGCAGACGATCGCCCCGTCCTTCATGCGGTCGAAGTGTTCTCCACGAATGACGTGCTTGTTGCCCGTGACGGTGATGAATAGATCACCCTGGGGAGCGGCGATCGCCATTGGCACCACCCGGAAGCCATCCATCACGGCCTCTAGCGCCTTAATGGGGTCAATTTCGGTGACGATCACGTTTGCGCCCATGCCCCGTGCCCGCAGCGCCGTGCCCTTGCCGCACCAGCCGTAGCCTGCCACAACGACCGTTTTGCCTGCCAGCAGGATGTTTGTGGCGCGGATGATGCCATCCAGCGTGGATTGGCCTGTGCCGTAGCGGTTATCAAAGAAATGCTTGGTGTCGGCATCGTTGACGTTCATCGCAGGGAAGGTCAGCACGCCATCCCGCAGCATCGCTTGCAGGCGGACGATGCCCGTTGTGGTTTCTTCCGTGGTGCCGATCAGGTCAGCGATTTGATCCTGACGCTCCTGAATCAGCGTGGCCACTACATCGCTGCCATCGTCGATGATCAGGTTAGGGCGGTGATCCAGCGCGGTCTGCACATGGCGATGGTAGGTGGCGTTGTCTTCGCCCTTGATGGCAAAGACGGGGATGCCGTAGTCGGCTACCAGGCTAGCGGCCACGTCGTCCTGCGTAGACAGGGGGTTGCTGGCAATGAGCAGGGCATCGGCTCCGGCATTTTTGAGGGCGATCGCCAGATGAGCTGTTTCCGTGGTGACGTGGCAGCAGGCGACGAGACGAATTCCTGCCAGCGGCTTTTCAGCAACAAAGCGGTCTTGAATCTGGCGCAGCACGGGCATTTCCCGTCCGGCCCACTCAATGCGCTGTTTCCCCAGGCTTGCCAGGGACAGATCTTTGACTTCGTGTTTTACCTGAGTTGTCGTGGTCATTGAGGTTCGAGGTTGAGGGTTTGCATGTAGAAATTTATGCCAGGACGATCTTAACGCTCTTGACCCCGAACACCTAAAAAGTTGGCGCGGAAGTTGGAGCAGAAGAGGCTTGCGCGGGTAGAGAAGCCTTAAAAACTACTATCGGGAATCCGTATTTCCGTCGTTGTATTAAGTAGATACGCTATGCAGCATGGTGAAAATAGATGGGCAAGTGCAGACAGGCTGCTAGCTTTGGTTTACGTTTTACTGCCGTCTTCGGGCAGCTTAGTCTGGAGGATGACTGCAAATACTAGCAGCATTAATTGGTTTAAGTAGCTTCAATAACTTTCTCTTATGAAAGTTTCGGATATGATGATACTTAAGGGCAGCGTGTTCAATCGCTCTTTCCCATTAAGCTGGGTAAGCGTCAGGTCAGCGCTCTGGTTTTCCTGGAGTTGCAGGAAATCTGGGGGCTTCTCCGTTTCCCAGCGCCAGCCCAAACCTGGACTCGAGTTCTGTAGCTTCAAAGCTTGAACTCTAGGTCTACTGAGGGTTTTAGGCTGTTTGTCGAGTTCTAAATCATCAATTTATGGAACCTGGTAGTCGAAACGACACCTCTCCTGAAACCCCGCTTTACCGCGCTGCTGAGATTGCAGGCACTTTCATCGCCGTGTTGACGCTGGTTGTTCCTGTGGCAGCGATCGCCTATTTTTCAACCCCGATTCCGCCATCGTCGCTGCCGACTCGAACCATCCAAGCACCGACGGTCACCGTACCGACAGTTACCGAGTCATCCATTTGGAATCGCCACCATCCCCTACAGCCCAAATAATGACCCAAATAATGACAGGACTTACGCTCTTGCAATAAGTTTGCTGGGTTTTGGGCGATTTCTCGCGGGCGCAGCCCGCGAGAAATCATCGAGCTGCATAAGTCCTAAATGAAGCACTTGTAAAGCACTCGTCAGGCGCAGAGGCTAGGGGCTGTCATCAATGGTCTACCTAGCATGTCTACTCAACATCTGGTTACTTGGAAGGTTCAGCCCCTAGCCTGATTTGTTTGGACGGGCGCGATACGGCTGATTCCTCAAGGCTTCTGAAGTTAACGTATCGGAATTAATGCCGCGCTCTAGGGCTTGCTGAGCCAGAGGGCTATGGGAAAGATCAGATACTCCAGGAAAAACAGCTTCCAGATGAACTGATAGAACTGGGCGATCGCCCTGCGGTCGTCTAGATTGACCTGTCGCTGTTGCCACCAGAGGGCCGCCAGCGCCAGTCCGTGCGTCGCTATCAGCCAGCCCGTAGAGGCGCGAGACAGAGCAGGTGCAGCCACAATGATGCCCCCATAGCAAGCGCTGATCAGTCCCAGCACGATGCGAAACACGGGGCGCTTGCCCAGACTGAGGGCAAAGGTGCGGATGTGGTAGCGGCGATCGCCCTCTAGGTCGGGAATGTCTTTGCAGAGGGCGATCGCCCCCGTGAAGCCCAGAATGAACAGCGTCAGTGCCCAAACTTCTGCCGGGATGCCGCTGGGCAGCCCCAGCACGCTGCTAAAGTGCAGAAACAGCCCCAGGTTTACAATTGCGCCGCGCACCGTGAAGATACACAGCGAGGCCCACACAGGAAACCGCTTCAGACGGATGGGCGGCAATGAGTAGGCTGTGCCAATCAGCAGGCTGAGTCCGACCGTCGCCAGCAGCCAGGGCCCACCCCCTGCCGCCAGCATCAACGCCAGCAGCCCACAAATTGCCACGATTGCCCAGCCCTGCTGCCGCGAAAACTCGCCCGATGCCAGCGGCAGGTGTGGCTTGTTGACCCGGTCAATATCCACATCCTCAAGCTGGTTTAGCCCGACGATGTAGACATTACCGCAGAGACAGGCGAAGAGGGCAATTCCTATAGGGATCGCTTCGCGAATCGCCACGGCTTCCCACGAGGCACTGAACGGTTGGGCAACCTGAGAGCGGGCGATCGCAAAAATTCCTGCCACGCTGAGCGTTGTCCCGATAATCGTATGGGGTCGAGAAAATTTCCAAAAAGCGTAGAGCGCAGTAGATGCAGTAGAAGCTGACTTAGGCGAACGATCATCCATTAGAAATTCACTAAGCGTGTATAGGTATAGCTGGTGCATGATCCGGTGCAACATCTGGTGCAACATCTGATGCAACAGATCATGCAATCATGCAAAACATTGAACTCCCGCCTCCACCGTGCCGATCCTCGGTCAGCGGATCAGTGGAAATACGGGAAATCCTGCCAGGACTTAGGATAGTTCACCTGTTGGGCGATCGCACGTTCCCTGCCCAAAAGTCCCGTGGCCAGTCCGAAAAACTGACCCGCTTTTTCCCGACTTGCAAATTTGCTGCATAACCTGGGAATCAAGGGGTTAGGGTTCACAAAGACAGAGCCAAGTCAGGACTGACCCGCTCGAAGCCGCCGAGCCTAAATCCCTCAGCCCTCCTACTCTCAACTCGCGCTCTCACCGCCATCCATGTCTACCTACGCCCAGCACGCCGGCCAGCACCTCGCGCAACTGCTCCAGTCGCGCACCGTTCCTCAGCTTGAGCAAGCCCTCCAGCCCAAGCCCCAGGAGCCGCCGCCCCAGTTTCCTGGCGGGTCGCGGATTACGCCTGCTGCCGTCGATCGCCGCTGGAAGGCCCTGGGCGCAGCAGAGAATCTGCAAGCTGCCCTGCTCGATCCGCAAACAGCTGAGCAGATGCAGGCTTACCGCAACAACATTGAGAACTTCATCGGCACGGTCAAGGTTCCTGTCGGTATTGCCGGGCCGCTGCGGGTGAATGGCCTGTTTGCCCAGGGCGATTACTACGTGCCCCTGGCAACGACGGAAGCGGCGCTGGTTGCCTCCTATAGCCGGGGGGCACACCTGCTAACGGCGGCAGGCGGCTGCACTACACTGCTGCTCAATGAGGGTCTGGGTCGCGCTCCGGGCTTTGCCTTTGCCAATTTGGTCGATGCAGGCAAGTTTGTCATGTGGGCGATCGCCCAGCAAGACACCTTCCGCCAAGTCGCCGAAGCCACCACGCGCCACGGCAAGCTGATCGACCTGCGGGTAACCGTCGAGGGCAACCACGTCTACCTCGACTTCCAGTTCACCACGGGCGATGCCTCCGGGCAAAACATGGTCACCATCGCCACCCAGGCCATTTGTGACTACATTCAGCAGCACGCGCCAATCCAGCCGCAGTATGCCTTCGTAGAAGCCAACCTGTCGGGCGACAAGAAAGCCAGCGCCCAGTCGTTTCTGTCGGTGCGCGGCAAGAAAGTCACCGCTGAGGCCACACTGCCCGCCGATCTGGTCGCAAAATGCCTGCACGCCACGCCCGCCCAAATGGTGGACTATTGGCGGATGTCGGCCCTGGCAGGCACGCTGACGGGCACTATCGGCGTGCAGGGGCACTACGCCAACGGCCTCGCCGCCCTCTATCTCGCCTGCGGCCAGGATGTCGCCTGCGTCGCCGAGTCTGCTGTGGGTGTCACCCGGTTTGAAGTCACACCCGATGGTTCCCTCTATGCCGCTGTGACCCTGCCGAATCTCGTGGTGGGCACGGTCGGCGGCGGCACGGGACTGCCTAGCCAGCAGGCGTGTCTAACCCTGCTAGGACTGGCTGGTAGTGGTCACGCCCGCGCCTTTGCCGAAGTTTGCGCCGGACTGCTGCTGGCGGGCGAACTTTCGATCATCGGCGCGCTGACCTCCGGTGAGTTTACCCGCGCCCATGAGCGGCGGGCCCGACGAAAGGGGAGCGGAGAGGGAGAGCGAGCATGAAGGGATGGGGTGGTTTTTACTTTCTTCGCTCCTCCGCCAACACCCAACCCTCACTCTCCCCAGACATGCACTACCAACTCCCGCGTATGACTGTGGCGGCGGTGTTCCCAGATGTAGATGCTCTGCCAGGTTCCCAACAAGAGCCGACCGTTACCTACAGGGATTTGTTCGGAGGTATGGGTTAGCACGGTGCGGATGTGGGCGGGCATGTCGTCCGGCCCTTCGGCGCTGTGAATGTATTGATAGCCTTCGGGAACCAGTTTTGACAGAAAGGTTTCTAGATCCCGCAACACGTCTGGATCAGCATTTTCCTGAATGATTAGGCTGGCAGAAGTGTGGCGCAGGAACAGATTGCATAGTCCGGTGCGAATGCCCGACTCGGCGACGACCTGCGCCACCTGAGCCGTGACTTTTTGCAGCGTTTTGCCTTGGGTGGAGATGCGGAGAATTTGCTGGTGCTGCATGGTCGAGGCGGAGTTCTGTGGAGGCGGAGTTCTGTGGAGGCGGATTTATGTTGAGACGGATTTATGTTAAGGCGGATTTATGCTGAGACGGATTTATGTTAAGGCGGATTTATGTTGAGGCGGAGTTAGGAATCAGGAATCGGCGTGGAATTTGCGAGATTGCCAGACGTAGAGCCGCCAGATCAGCCGACACAGGGCGTAGAAGGCAACAGTGAGCAAGACCACACCCAGCGCCAGGAAGACGAATTGCAGCAGGGCACTGAGAAAGACGGCGGCGACAAGGGCGATCGCCATCAGGTTCACCACCCAGTCGAACGGGGTGCGGCGATGGGGGGCGATCGCCTCTGGGCAAAACGGCTGGGGATACAGCACCTCCGACTCAGCAGACAGGTCTGAGCAGGGCAGCGGCTTGGCGAAGGTGGACTGGACGACGTTCATGAATCGTCAAAAATTCGTCAGAAGCAACGCGAACCATTTTGACCCAAAGTGGAAAGATTGAGCAGTGTTTGCAGTGACACAAATTTTGCGGTGCCATAAAGAGTGACACAAGTGCCATAAAGAGTGACACAAGTAATGACACAAATTAGGACTGAACGGGACTGATATTCATCGCTGGGCTGGCGGCTTACGAACTTGCAGAATGTGGGCATCGAGTTAAGGCAGTGCTAGAGGCGAGCGATCGCGTCGGCCAGCGAATCTACACTTACAGATTCAACAACAGTACGCACAGGGAACTGGGCGCAATGCGGGTGGGGCAGCCTGACCGAAGCAGAACAACTCGACCTTATTTATGGGTAAAATCAGCACTGATCTGCGGCGCTACTCTGCGGCGCTACTACGATTTACGATTCGCTGGCGCTGGGCGAATTGTGTAGCCGCCGCGCTAGCCTAGAAACGCAGCAGGCGATCGCCGCCTAAACTTGCCTAGGCCCCTTCTGGGATCGATCGTTCACCGTTTTCCTGCGGGAGGAACTAGTAAACACTGCCGCCCATTAGACGATGATCGAGGGCGACATGGTTCTCTTCTAGAGCCGATTTTAGAGAATTTTGGGAATCGACCTTACGCGCTGATTGGAGCATGGCATTGAATCGGGACGAGGGCGATTGCCCGATGATGCGTCGCTGTTTGGAGCTAGCCCAGCGGGCCCGTGGCCAGACGGCTCCAAACCCGATGGTGGGCGCGGTGGTGGTCAAAGACGGGCAAATCGTGGGCGAAGGCTTTCACCCGCAGGCGGGGCAGCCCCACGCCGAAGTATTCGCGCTGCGAGAAGCGGGCGATCGCGCTGCGGGTGCAACGGTTTACGTCAACCTGGAGCCGTGTAGCCACTTTGGCCGCACGCCGCCCTGTGCCGATGCGCTGATTGCGGCGGGAGTGGCGCGGGTGGTGGTGGGCATGGTCGATCCCAATCCGCAGGTGGCGGGGCGCGGGCTAGAAAAGCTGCGGGCTGCGGGCATTGCCGTCACGGTGGGCGTAGAGGAAGCGGCTTGTCAGGCGCTCAACGAACCCTTTGTCTACCGCATGACGCACCAAAAGCCCCTGGGCATTTTGAAATATGCCATGACGCTGGATGGCAAAATCGCCACGACGACGGGCCATAGCGCGTGGGTCACATCGCCCGCCTCGCGCCAGTTGGTTCACGACCTGCGGGCCGGATGCGATGCCGTGGTCGTAGGCGGCAACACGGTGCGCCGCGACAACCCGCTGCTGACCAGCCACGGACAGGGCCACAATCCGCTGCGGGTGGTGATGAGCCGCCATCTCGATTTGCCCGCCGACGCAAAGCTCTGGCAGACCGACGAAACGCCCACCGTCGTTTTCACCGAAACGGGCGCAAATCCCGACGTTCAGCAGCACTTGCAAAAACTTGGCGTGGAGGTGGTAGAGCAAGCGGAGTTAACGCCCGCAGCGGTCATGGCAAATCTCTACACGCGCGGCGCAATGGCTGTGCTGTGGGAATGCGGCGGCACGCTGGCGGCAAGGGCGATCGCCGATGGGTCTATCCAAAAAGTCCTCGCCTTTATCGCACCCAAAATCATTGGTGGCGCAGCGGCTCCGTCTCCCGTCGGCGATCTGGGTTTGACCCTGATGACCGAGGCGATCGCCCTGGAGCGCGTCCAGTGGCGGGCGATCGGGCCAGACCTGCTGATCGAGGGCTATTTGCAGCGTTAACGGTCAGCGTCATGCTCTCCGGATTCCGGCTCAAGCTGCCCGGTTTCTGAAATCCACTCCCTGAAGCCCTGCACCCGTTCTCGAATCGCTGAATACAGCCAGTCGTCGTATTGCGGATACACGGGCAAGCGGGGTACGAGTCGCCAGCCTCCGGGCCGAATCTGTGCGGCTAATGCATCGGCTTGCGGATGGGCGTAGTCAGGATTCACTTCATCAATGGGGCTGATGCCGCCGAGGTCGGTGGCTCCGGCGGCGAGGCAGTCCAGCAGGGTTTGGGGCGACACAAGATTGGGGGGAATTTGGAGGGCGATGTCAGCAGGGAGGATCTGGCGGGCGATCGCCACGGTCTCTGTCAACCGTTCCGGCGCAAAGGGTTCGCCGATTTCGGTCTGCGAGGAACCGGGGCTGTGGGGCTGCAAGATCACCTCCTGAATATGCCCATAGCGGCGATGGAGGCGGGCGATCGCCGTCAACGTGTCTACCCAGTCGGCCGCCGTTTCGCCAATCCCCAGCAGCAGCCCCGTGGTAAAGGGAATCCGCAGTTCTCCCGCCCACTCAAGCTGTTGCAAGCGGACTTCTGGCTGCTTGCTGGGTGCATGGCGATGGACGGTCTGCATCAGGGCGGGCGTGACCTGCTCCAGCATTAGCCCCATCGAGGCGTTCACCCGCTTCAACTGCGCCAGTTCCTCATAGCTCAGCGGGCCAGCGTTGGTGTGCGGCAAAAAGCCCAGCCGCAGCGCCAGGTCGCACAGGTCATAAATTCGCCGAAACCAGGCAGTCCGGCGATGACTTTTGGGATGCACCTCGCCGCTCAGCACCAGCGCTTCGATGACGGAGCCACTGGGGAGCGATCGCAGCCTGAATTCTGCCTGTTCCAGCGACAGCCACCGATCGGTTCCCGGCTCGGCGCGAAAGTTGCAGTAGGTGCAGCGATTAAAGCATTCGTAGGTCGGAACGAGCGTGTAGGACGGGCTATAGGTGACGCGGCGCATTTGGACGGACGCTGGCAGGGAGGTTGATCCAGATGAAGTTTGCAATACTGTGGACATGACCCATCGTGCGGCAGTGTCAGCGTTAAGTGTCAGCGTTAGAGGATGTTTGAAAAGTCCTACTGTTTGTAACAAAGCGTGCAAGATCCCCCTAAATCCCCCTGAAACAAGATCCCCCTAAATCCCTCTTAAAAAGGGGGACTTTAAGGCGGCTTCCCCCCTTTTTAAGGGGGGCGAGGGGGGATCTCTGAGTGCTTAACATTACAGGCGATACCTTTTCAAACACCCTCTTAAGTGTCAGCGTTAACAGCATTATTAATTTCAGCATTAACCGAATCTGCTCCTGTCCTAATCCTCCCATTGCCCTGATATAAACCCTTTTCCCACAATGCACCCCCTGCTCACGGGCCCACTCACCCTCGAAAGCGTCACCGTTCGCATCGCCGACCTGCCGCCCTCCTGCGACGGGCTACGAATTGCCCAGCTTTCCGACTTTCACTACGACGGGCTGGGCCTGTCGGATGAATTGCTAGAAGAGGCGATCGCCCTTGTGAACCGCCTCCAGCCAGACCTAGTGGCGCTGACGGGCGATTTTGTCACCCACGACCCCAGCCCCATCGAGCCGCTATCCAAACATCTCAAGGTGCTGCACAGCCGACTAGGACGCTTTGCGGTGCTGGGAAATCACGATTCCTATCGGCTCGGCGCGGCGGATTATATTACTCGCACGCTCACTGCGGCCGGCATCGAGGTGCTGCGAAACCAGATTGCCTATCCGCTGGGGGATGCCCTGCCGCTGGTGGGGCTGGCGGATTTTTGGTCGAAGGCGTTTTCACCCAAGGTGCTGGAATCGCTGCCGTCCGACAGGCCGCGCCTGGTGCTGTCGCACAATCCCGACAGTGCAGCAGAGTTGGCCAACTATCGCGTAGACTTGCAGCTTTCGGGCCACACCCACGGCGGGCAGATCGTGATTCCTGGCGTGCAATCGCCCCAGCAGTTGTATTTTGACCTCTGCGCCAAGCTGCCCTGCGCTGTTCGCCGCTGGCTGCCCTTTGGCAATAGCGCCTGTGCCCGCGTCGTCCGCCATTGGGCCTGGGCCCAGGGATTGCATTCGGTCGGACGCAATCAGCTTTATGTGAATCGAGGTCTGGGCACTTACTTACCCGGTCGCTTTCTCTGCCCGCCAGAGGTGACGCTGCTCACCCTCCGCCCGTTTTGAGGAATGCTGAATCGAAGCAATCTGAAATCAAAACAAGACCACCAAAGCGCAAAGTGCTGCTCACGAGAGGCAACGGATGAGAGCAAGCTCCGAGATCCCTCACCCTACACCAAGCAGCACTCTGGGCGATCGCCTTAATCATGAAAACTGACATGTCAGCGAGATGTCAGCGAGAAGTCAGCGGGATTACAGTCCCAAATCTGCGAGGATATCCGTTGCGTGGGTTTCGGTCTTTACCGAATCGTACACCTTGGCAATCTTACCTTCACCGTCGATCACATAGGTCACGCGCTTGGAATAGCCGCCGCCGTCTACATCGTAGGCGCTGGTCAAGATGCCGTCCACGTCTGCCAGCAGCGGGAAGGGCAGGTTGAACTTTTGCGTAAAGGCCTGGTGCGAGGCTTCGTCATCGCGGCTCACGCCAAGCACCACGATATCTTTGCCCTGGTAGGCGCTATAGGAGTCACGGAAGCTGCACGCCTCCTTGGTGCAGCCGGGGGTGTCGTCCTTGGGGTAGAAATACAGCACGACGGTCTTGCCTGCATAGTCTGCCAGAGACACCGTGTTGCCGTTCGTATCTTTGACCGTGAAGCCGGGGGCGTGAGCGCCAACAGAAAGAGCCATACCAAAAATCCTTTAAGCGTACACTCCGTTACAGATTGTAAAGGTAAAGTGGCTTATCCAAACACACTGCCAAAAAACTCGATCGCCTCCTTCAGCGACGCAATGAAGGTGTCGATTTCTTCCTTGGTGTTGTAAAAGTAAAGGCTGGCGCGGGCAGTGGATTGGGCTTTGACCTCACGGTGCAGCGGCTGGGTGCAGTGGTGTCCGGCGCGGATGGCGATGCCTGCCTGGTCAAGAATGGTGGACAGGTCGTGGGGATGCACCGCGCCCGTAGTAAAGGCGGCCAGGGCAGCGTGGCCTTCACCACGGACATCGGGCTGGGGGCCGTAGGTGCGGACTTCGGGCAGTTCCGCCAGCCGCTGGAACAGGTAGGCGGTGAGGTCGGCTTCGTAGGCGTGAATTTTGTCCATGCCGATGGCGCTTAGGTAATCGACGGCCGCACCGAGGGCGATCGCCTCTGCAATGGCCGGCGTTCCCGCCTCAAATTTGTGGGGAATGTCAGCATAGGTGGCGTGGTCGAGGAACACATCGGCAATCATCTCGCCGCCCCCCAAAAACGGCGGCATTGCCCGCAGCACCTCCTTCTTGCCGTAGAGGAAACCAATGCCCGTAGGCGCACACATCTTGTGGCCCGAAGCCACCAGCCAGTCGCAATCCATCGCCTGCACGTCAATCGGCGTGTGGGGAACGCTCTGGCAGGCATCGATCAGCACCTTCGCGCCGACCCGATGGGCAGCGGCGGTGATGTCCGTCACAGGGTTGATGCAGCCCAGCGTGTTAGACACATGCACCACCGACACTAGCCTGGTTTTGTCCGACAGCAGCGATTGGTAATGCTCGAAGTCAAACTCCTCCGTCTCCGTCAGCCGCACAAACTTCAGCACTGCCCCGGTCTTTTGCGCCACCAGTTGCCAGGGAATCAGGTTGCTGTGGTGTTCCATCACCGTCAGGATGATTTCGTCCCCCGGTTGCAGCGTGTTCATGCCCCAAGCGTAGGCAACGAGGTTGATGGCTTCGCTGGCATTGCGCGTGTAAATGATTTCTTCGCGTTGGGCGGCGTTCACAAACCGCTGCACCTTATCTCGCGCCCCCTCGTAGGCATCGGTGGCCAGCCCGCTGAGGGTATGCACGCCGCGATGCACGTTGGAGTTATAGCGTTTGTAATAGTCCTCCAGCGCATTCAGCACCGCCAGCGGCTTTTGCGACGTGGCGGCGTTGTCAAAGTAAACCAGCGGCTTCCCGTGAATGTCCTGTTGCAGGATGGGGAAGTCGGCGCGGACTTTGGTAGCAAGGGTGCGTTCTTGGGCGAGGGTCATGGCAGGGGTTTGGGATTAGGGGTCTGGAACTAGGAGTTTGGGCAAAAGAGGGGTGAGGAGGCAAGCGACTCCCGCAGCGAGGCAATGGGAATCTTCTCTAAAATTTCGTAGGCAAAGGCGTATATCAGCAACTGCTGGGCGCTGGCGGCATCAATACCCCGGCTTTGCAGGTAAAATACTTCGTCGGCCTCAAGCTGGCTAACGGTTGCGCCGTGGGTGCATTTTACGTTGTCGGCGACGATTTCAAGCTGGGGCTTGGTGTCAATCCGCGCTTTGGACGACAGCAGCAAGTTGCGGTTCAATTGTCCAGCATCGGTAAGCTGCGCGGCTTGCGGCACGAAGACTTTGCCGTTGAAGATGACATGAGCGCGATCGCCCACGATGTTTTTCTGCAACTGGCGCGTGGTGCAGTGGGGCTGGCGGAGGGCGATCGCGCTGTGCAGGTCGCTTTCCTGGTCGCCCGTGGCCACGGTCAGTCCGTTTAGCGTCACCTCGGCCTGGTCGCCCGTGGGATGCACCTCTAGGTGATGGCGCGACAGGGCTGCCCCCAGGCTGAGGGCATTGCAGGTGTATCGGGCGCTGCGCTTCAGGGAGACGGCGGTTTTGCCAATGTGAACCGCGGTTCGGCTGTCGCGCTGGAGGCGGGTGTGGTTCACCGAGGCGTTGTCGCCCAGCCAGATTTCGGTAACAGGGTTGACGAAGTAAGAATCGTCGGCTCCGTCGGCGATCGCCAGATAATCTTCCAGCAGCGTGATCGAGCTATTCGCCTCGGCGATCACCAGCACGCGGGGCTGGCTGAAGGTCGGCGGGTCTGCTGCGGTGGAGACAAACAACAGCCGAATCGGTTCTGCGGCTTCCACGTTCTTGGGCACAAACACAACCGCCACATCGCTCAAGCCAGCAGTGTTCAGCGTGGTAAATAGCTCCTCGGCGTTGGGCTGCTGCGCCAGGTAAGGCTGGAGTCGTTCTGTCCAAGCAGCATCCAGCCCTGCCAAGTTGGCCACCGTCACGCCCGATGGCAAGTCTCCCAGCGCCGACAGGCTCTCGGAATACACGCCGTTGACGAAGACTAGGCGGCGGCTGGCGGTTTCCGGCATGAAAAACGCTTCTAGGTCATCCAGCTGAACAACGGGGTTCGTCTCAGCCGTCGTCAGCTTCAGGCTAAGCAGCGCCGACAAGTCGTTGAACCGCCATTCCTCATCGCGGTTAGTCGGAAACTCCTGCTCCTGAAGCTGACCCAGAGCGCGATTCCGCAGTGGCTCTAGGGATGCAATCCGAGACGGAATCGCCTGCGCCAACTGCCGCAAGTGCTGAAGAAACTCGGCCCGCAGAGCAGCAGCCTGTGATATGGGTGTATTCACCTCTGGGGAAACTTGGACTGTCATCGTGCGATCGCCCCCTATGCCTTCACCGTCGCGTCTTCCAGCACCCACTCATAGCCGCGCTCCTCTAGCTCCAGCGCCAGTTCCTTCGTGCCGGTGCGGATAATTCGACCATTCGCCATCACATGCACATAGTCGGGCACGATGTAGTTCAGCAGGCGTTGATAGTGCGTAATCACCAGCATGGCGTTCTCAGCGTTCGCAAGCTGGTTTACGCCATCCGCCACCACCTTCAGCGCGTCAATGTCCAGTCCCGAATCCGTTTCGTCTAAAATCGCCAGCTTCGGCTCCAGCAGGGCCATTTGCAGGATTTCGTTGCGCTTCTTCTCGCCACCCGAAAAGCCCTCGTTCACGCTGCGGCTGAGAAAAGATGCGTCCATCTTTACTACGTCCAGCTTTTCGCGCACCAGTTCGTCGAAATCAAAGGCATCCAGTTCTTCTAGCCCCTGGTGCTTGCGCTTGGCGTTGTAGGCGACGCGCAAAAAGTCCAGATTGCTCACACCGGGAATCTCCAGCGGATACTGGAAAGCGAGGAAAATACCAGAGCGCGATCGCGCTTCAGGTTCCATCTCCAGCAAATTCTGCCCCAGGTAAATCACCTCGCCACCCGTTACTTCATAGTCCGGATGTCCAGCAACCACCTTAGAAAAGGTGCTTTTTCCAGAGCCATTCAGCCCCATAATGGCGTGAATTTCGCCCGCCCGAATTTCCAAATCCACACCCTTCAGAATCTCCGTGCCGTCCACCTCAGCCCTGAGATCCTTCACCGATAAAATCACATCGTTACTACCAATCATGGATTAGATTTCCTCTCTTACGCTGCGCTCTCCGTTATTGACTCAAAGCTATTGACTTAAAGCTATCGACTCAAAGTTATCAACTCAGATCTAATACTGATATCGACTATGGACTATTGATTCAGATATCGATTCAGAGTTGTCCAATTCGCTTCAGAACTTTGTAAGCATCATAAATTCCATTGACTCGGTTTCGGGTCGCAAACTGGTCAGACAACGCATACTGAGTCTGTTTTTCTTCAAGAGAATCTATACCGCCACGCCGGACAAGCTTCACAAACAAAAAAGCACCGCCTGTCGCAATCAATCCAAAGCACGACCTATCGGAATTGAGACTCGCCAGCATGTAGGTAAGAAGCTGCGCCAATCCTACCTCGGGCGCAAAAGAAAACTCTTTAGACTCGATGACCAGCGTCCAAAACTGTTCCTTCAGCAGTAAGACATCAATTTGTCCCTTCACGACTAAGCCGTCATCTTCTGCCGAAATCTCTACAGATTTCTCAGCCCGAATATGGAATGGGGGTAGATAAAAGCCAGCCAAAAAGAGCATGGGCCCAAGCACTGCCATCTGCACCGCTCTCTCCAAAAAGGGAGGACTTTCGAGCAGATTCAGACATCCTGCACGCAACCGATCTAGAAATTGCCGCTCAGATTCTGTGATTTCTGGTAAATCAACTCTCCATTCCCAGAAAAATGACTCATCCTCAACTAACGACAACCCAAAGTTGTGAGTCAGCGTTTGCAGGTCAGTTGCTCTAGCTTGGAGAGTTTGCACCATGACTCCATCAGGCTCCTAAACTACCCAACGCTGCCTTCGAGCTTTAGCGCCAAGAGGCGATCGGCCTCCACTGCAAATTCCATCGGCAGTTGGTTAAACACGTCCTTGCAGAAGCCGCTGATCATCATGGAGATGGCATCCTCAACGGAAATGCCGCGCTGCTGCAAGTAAAATAATTGGTCTTCGCCAATCTTGGACGTAGACGCTTCGTGTTCCACCCGTGCCGTGTTATTTTGCACTTGGATATAGGGGAAGGTGTTTGCGCCAGCAGTGTCGCCAATCAGCATCGAGTCACACTGGGAATAGTTGCGTGCGCCGTCTGCCTTGGGGCCAATCTTCACCAGCCCGCGATAGCTGTTCTTTGACTTGCCTGCGGAAATGCCCTTGGAAATAATCGTGCTGCGGGTGTTTTTGCCAACATGCACCATCTTGGTCCCCGTGTCGGCTTGCTGCATGTTGTTGGTCAGGGCAACGGAGTAGAACTCGCCCACGGAGTTATCGCCCACTAGCACGCAGCTTGGATATTTCCAGGTGATGGCAGACCCCGTTTCGACTTGCGTCCACGAGATCTTGGAATTCACGCCCTGACACAGGCCGCGCTTCGTCACAAAGTTATAGATGCCGCCCTTGCCGTTTTCGTCTCCGGCGTACCAGTTTTGCACGGTGGAATACTTGATTTCGGCATTGTCCAGTGCGACTAATTCCACCACAGCGGCATGGAGTTGGTTCGTATCGAACATCGGCGCGGTACAGCCTTCCAGATAGCTAACGTAGCTGCTTTCTTCTGCGACAATCAGCGTCCGCTCGAACTGTCCGGATTCACCATTGTTAATCCGGAAGTAGGTCGAAAGCTCCATCGGACAGTGAACGCCCTTGGGAATGTAGACGAACGACCCGTCGGAAAACACCGCTGAATTGAGTGCAGCAAAGTAATTGTCTGCAACCGGAACAACGCTGCCCAGATACCTCTGAATCAGATCCGGATACTCACGCATCGCTTCCGAGATCGAGCAGAAGATGACCCCCTCCTTCGCCAGCTTTTCGCGGAAGGTCGTGGCAACTGAAACGCTGTCGAAGATGGCATCCACCGCCACGTTGGACAGTCGCTTCTGCTCCGAAAGTGGAATGCCCAGCTTTTCAAAGGTTTCCAGCAGCGTCGGATCGACTTCTTCCAGGCTGTTGAGTTTTTTTGCCTGCTTGGGCGCGGAATAGTAGACGATGCTCTGATAGTCGATCGGCGGATATCCCACCGCAGCCCAGTTGGGTTCCTCCATTTTGAGCCACTGGCGATAGGCCTTGATGCGAAACTCCAGCATGAATTCTGGCTCGTTCTTTTTAGCAGAGATGAGCCGCACCACGTCTTCGCTTAGCCCACGCGGAATAGTGTCGGACTCAATCTCGGTGACAAAGCCGTATTTGTAGGGCTGATTTACAAGAGATTTGACAGAGGTAGACATTTTGAGGGTTAAGGGATTGGGGGTTTGGAGTTGAGGACTAGGCGCGAAGGGAAGGAATTGGGCACTGACTCAGATTCAGCTTGGAGGAAAGAACCAGTTGAAATAGGGAACCGCATAAGCCAAATGCATCTGTGATGAAATGCTTCTGCAATGGCTGGTTCGGTTCCCTAGACTTGACTTCTAATACTGGCTGGTAACTCCGCGGATTTCGTCGATGCTAATTTCCTGCTTGTCGCCTGCAAAGTCGTTGTCGGGGGTGAGAAAGAGCATACAGTGACATTCTTTGCGTTCGCGCATGGGGACGCAGGGGCAGTTCCAATAGGCTGCGGCCGCTTCGGCTTCTTTATCTTCGTAGTGGCGGCAGGGGCAGAGGGGCGCGCCTAGGTCGTCTTTGTGCTTGGCGAGGCCTTCGATGACCACTGCCGTAACGCCTGGATCAACGCAAAAGTAGGTGCCAGTGCGCTTTGCGTAGCTTTCTGCGAAGCTCCGCATAAGTTCCAGATTCTTTTCCGAAGCCTGAGTTGGTTTTTCCATGAGTAGGGCGACAGCGCGAACGATTCATGCCTATAATTAAAACAACTTGAGAGTTGCTTTAGTTCTATTGTAAGGGTACTTTAGCAACACTTCAGTTGTCAAAGTTAATTCTAAGGCGTTTTGACGCTTTTGAGGGACGATGACCGCAACTCAGCAACCGTCCACCAAGCAAGACATTCTGCATTACCTCGCTAAGCAGGGGCAGGTGAGCGCTCAGGCTTTGGCAGAGCATTTCGGAATTAGCCCCCAAGCGATACGCCGTCATCTAAAGGATTTGACGGATGAGGGTTTGGTGGAACACGAGGCTATGCAGGTAGGGATGGGTCGCCCCAACTATCTGTATAGGCTGAGTCGAGAGGGGCGCGATCGCCTGCCTGAGCGCTACGACGAGTTTGCCGTGTCCTTGCTGACGACTCTGGCGGAAACCGTCGGCCCCGACCAGATGGGGTCCATTCTTCGCAAGCAGTGGGAACAAAAAGCCCTGGAATATCGCAAGCAGGTCGGTGCGGGCACGCTGCAAGAGCGAGTCATGCGGCTGGTTGATCTGCGAAAAGCCGAAGGCTACATGGCCGAGTGGCACTTTGTTGAACCTGAAGACGGGGCAGAGCCGCAGTTCATTATTACGGAATATAACTGTGCTATTTCGCACATTGCTGAGTCGTTTCCTAGCGTGTGTGGTCATGAGCTAGAAATGTTTGAGATGGCGCTGGGAGACTGTCGCGTTCAGCGAACGCACTGGTTAGCCAATGGAGAACATCGCTGCGGCTACCTGATTCAGGCGCAGTAGCGCTCGGTTTCCGCAATGCATCTTTCCACAATGCATCGGTGATAATGCATCGGTGGTGATAATGCATCGGTGATAATGCATCAATGGTTTTGATAGAGCAAACTGGCTGGGCGATCGCCCTTCTGCCTGTATGCCTCACGACGTGCTTTCCTGACTGTTGCAGGGTTGTTAAACCTGACGCTTTGTGTAAAGAGTTGGGGCATAATGAACGAAACTCTT
Organism: Thermoleptolyngbya sichuanensis A183; assembly: GCF_013177315.1. Lineage (NCBI taxonomy): Bacteria > Bacillati > Cyanobacteriota > Cyanophyceae > Oculatellales > Oculatellaceae > Thermoleptolyngbya > Thermoleptolyngbya sichuanensis. Next base: position 2,634,496 of record NZ_CP053661.1, read on the forward strand.
CCGAGGCAAAATCTCACTCGCCTTCGGTCTTGCCCAGGTCTGCATTGCCTACTCGTCTCCCCTCTTTCAACCACTCACCTTACTCATGATGCACTTTCGCTCGCTCAATGCCTCCTTGCTCCTGTCTGTGGCTTCTCTCCTGATCGGACTGGGAACACCAGCCTACGCCCAGAGCGCCACCCAACAAGGCAGGACGATGTATAACCCCATCCCTCTGCCTTCTAGCAACGAGGTGACGGACACCCTTTCGGACAAGGATATTCCGACTGGGTTTGGGGGCTTTGCCCGCGATTACGTTGTAACTTTTCAAAAGGGCGACCAAGTGGTGATGGATCTGCTCTCCGACGAATTCGATACCATCATTACGCTGATTGCGCCCGATGGCACCACCATTGGCGAAAATGATGACGGCCCCGATGGAACCACGAATTCGCTGCTGTTTATGCGGATTACTCAAGACGGCAATTACATTCTGCGGGTGCGTCCCTACGGCGGCCAGGGCAGTGGGCGGTTTACGCTAAAGGTGACTCGGCTACGCCCCATCTAGCCATGCTGGAGGTTAAAGACAGAGAAAATGGCGATCGCCCCTCAAAAGGGGTTGCCAAGATCTCTCAAAGTCTGTTAGCTTGATTAAGCGCTGAAGTTTTCCAAAGGCGTTTGGGTTGCTCCAAGCCTCTAGAAAGCTTTATCTGCCGGGATAGCTCAGTTGGTAGAGCAGAGGACTGAAAATCCTCGTGTCGGCGGTTCAAGTCCGCCTCCTGGCATTTTTTAGATTGCAAGTTTTTAGTTTCAAGAAACGGGTGCCTTTTGAGGGGCACCCGGCGCATCAGGAAGGTTTGATTACTGAAGTGGATTCTGTCCGCTGCTATTCTTGCGCCCACTCGAAGGCTTCGCGCTTGGCGTAGATATTGCGGACATGCTTTTTCACGGTGTCTACGGTGATGTGCAGATTGGCGGCGATCGCCTTATAGGTCCAGTTTAGATGGCGCAACAGCCAGACCTCTGCCTCACGTTCCGTCAGTCCATAGCGCTCTCGTTCGGCGATCGCCCGTTTGCGGGCAGACTGCATCCGGTCCTCGATCGTCACGCGCAGGCACGGCCGCTCTACTGATTCCAGCGAGATCCACTCCACCCGAACTCGCAAAGGATTGTTGTTGCTGGTGAGGATTTCGTCTTCTAGAATCACGGTCGTATCCTGGTGTAGCGCTCGGTTATTCACCAGCATTTGGCAAATGCGCCAGATCTGGTTAGGCAAGCGCATAGTTTTCAACCCATCAGACGATAACATTCGGCAAATTTCATGGGCTGAGCGATTGGCGTAGATGACCTCGCCGCGATCGCTCACAATCAGCACACCATCGATAAAGCTCTCGAAAATCGCTTGCAGTAAAAAGTTGCTGTTCATGGGGGCTTTCCAAAATACACTGCATTTGCCTCGGCGAATGAAAAAGTCAGTTTCCCTGATTCATAGGTTCCTGGCTGATTGCTCTGGCGGAGCTTTGGGGCAAAGCATAAACGTCAGAGTCATTCGTTGAGGTCGCAGCATTTTCTCGCTAGGTGAGCGCTATCTGAATCGCTCTACGTTTGGGCTTCGGAGTGCGATTGATGCATCCCACCGCTTCAAAAATGCTGTACCCCGATTGAAATCCACCGATCTTGTGTTCAGAAGTGGCACTGTGCCACTATCCAAACTGCTGCTCCGGATGGGGCGTGTGGATGATGGAAAATCATAGGTTGAGCGTTTAACTGAGCGCTTAACTAAGTTGCCACACGAGAGATTGGTTGCTGAAACAAACTGGAACTGTTCGGCGGTGTCGCGCACAGCACTGCGGATTGTACAGGTGCGATGGCACACCGCCGAAAACACCTTGCTCAGCGGTGCGCCATCGCGCCCCCTGAGAGAATCCTGAGGGCGATCGCAACGGCATCCAGGCAGACAATAGAGCAAGACGCAATCCGGACGCGAAATCATTCCAAATGCCGAGTTGATTGGGTAGAGCTATTGCAGTTATCGGCTCTGCTTCCAGGTTTTACGCAGTGATTTTTGGGGTTAGGCTGGGGTTAAGCTTCAGTGGGTGATTGGTCTGCAAAAGGGCGTAAAGCTCCAGATATGCCAGAGGCTTTTTACTCTTTCCTATCAGTGTTTCTGAGGGTCTACGAAAGGGGCGCATCCCAGTTGTGCAAGTTTGCCCTCATCCCCCAGCCCCTTCTCCCTTTTTGGGAGAAGGGGAGCCGAATTGTACGAAAGAAATTGCCAGAAGCCCCGCAGATGCATGACTGGCAATCCAAAATCCAAAATCGTTAGTGTCCCGATTTATTCGCCACCCTCACAATGACCAATCAAGAACAACCATGCTGTAAGGGTTTCAGCAGTTGCCAGATTGAGGTGGCGAAAAACTAAGGACACTAACCAAAATCTAAAATCCAAAATTGAGATCAGCCTGCTGCTTCCCAGGGTTCGATTTTGGCGCGGACGCTTTTCAGGTGTTTTTTCACGGTTTCCAGCGTGATGTAGCAGAGGTCGGCAATTTCCTGGCGGCTGTGGCCAGCGCGGTGCAGTTCCCAAATTTCTGTTTCGCGTCGGGTGAGACGAAAGCGACGGGCTTCGGCGCGGGCGGCTCGGCGGCGCAGGCTGTCCTGGTCTTCCAGAATCACCAGCAGATAAGGGCGATCGCCCTCAGCTAGGGTCATCCAGTGCGATCGCATCCGAATTTGCTGGCGCGGTTCCACGAAATATTCGCCATCTTGAACCGTGAGTTTGTCAACGTGGCCAGTCGTGACTAACTGGCACACTTGCCAGATATCAGTCGGTACTTGGAGGGGCGATCGCCGCTCAGACTGGGCCCGATGCCACAGCACCGTACAAATCTGTCGGGCGGCATCGTTTGCAACAATCAGCTCGGTTTCCGTTGCAATGAGAACACCGTCTAACAAGCTCTCAAAAAGCGAAATCGGGGGCGTAATGGGAGGCTTGGTGGGAGGCTTGGTGGGAGGCTTGGTGGGAAACATATTGGGGGTCATATTAGGGGGCATCATTTATGACTATCTGCCGAAAACTTTCAAATCACGGTGCTGGAAATAGCGCCAGACAGCACAACACCTCAACTTTCTGGGAAGCCCTTGATTGCAAATATGCAAGCAATTTTGAACCGACTGTCTGTGCTGTAGCGTTTAACAGGTGGCGCTGAATGGATGGATCTCAACTGCTAACAGATGAGACTCGAATTGAACGAAAACGACGAATTCAGGGGCTAGAGGCGATCGCATCGCAGGTCGTCAAATTGCACTCTACGCGCTACTCGATACGCGCTCTATAGGCTCTACAACCTACTGACCCAGTTGGCGCAAAGTCATCCGGGCGATCGCCCAGGTGAAACAGAGTCAGCATCGTACTACAGGGTATTACACTCTCACGATAGGCTATTCCGGATGCTCTGTCAATATCAATTCTTAGTATCAAGCTGGTGCAATGCCGCTGCAATGGGCGCGCTCCAGCTATTCTTCTTCTAGCAAAATCCGCACCCAGCGCGGCGGTTCCGGAATGGCGTTGCCCAGCCGCCCCAGCAAGAGCCAGGCCGCCAGGTGAATCGTGAACACATACACCAGATCGCTCAGCAAAAAGGCCCCCACCGTCAGCGCCTGCACCGCAGACAGATTAATCTGTCCCAGAGCCTCAACCCCCAACACGCCCCAGTCCACCAGCCGCGTCACCAGCCACTCCAGCAAATCGGCGATGCGCCGCGTCAAATAAACCCACAGGTCTTCGCCCACGAAGGCAGACGTTAGAGCGACTCGCGCAAACAGGCCTAGCGTCGCCAGCACTGCGCCAATGCTAATGGAAACCGGCCAACCTGCGCCCCGCCGCCACAAAAAGCCAAGCTGCACGCCCAGCAGTCCGTAGGGAATGATGAACAAGATGCTGAGAAATGGGCCCATTAGCACCGATAGCAGTAGCCCCGTCACCAGCAGCGACATCCAGGCGGCCCGCGCTCCCCAGCGCAAATACACCAGGGCGATCGGCAGCGGAAACACAATCCGCATCCAGGGCACAAGGCTGAGATAGTAGCTCACCAGCCACAGCAGCCCCGCCGTGCTAGACAAAAATGCCGTTTCCACCAGCTTAAGCGGAGCCGGAGCTACGTTTACCTGCACGGGCGAGGGATCAGAAGCGTCGGCGATCGCCCGTGCAGGTTCCTCGCCCATTGCCCGCAGTGCTGCGTCCCATTCGGCATCGCTGGACGAAGAGGGGCGATCAAAGGGTGAACGGGAGGGCGATCGCCCTGTTCCCTGCCACCCCTGGGCATCATCTTCTGCTGGCACGTCATCTTGCAAATGGCTCATCCCAGTTTCAAACCGCAGCTTTTCTACTATACTTGCCTGCCAGGTTTGTGACGTTCTTGCCACACTTGCTTCACATCGGTTCAAGCTGATACGTGATACTCACAAGCGTAGTATTCAAAAGCTTGGGATTCACAAGCACGTTATGAGCATGATGAGCCTTGTCCAGGCACTAATATACTTCGCACAGCAATTTCAGCCCTCACCCTTTTCTGGTGTGCCGAAGGCTTTTAAGCCCTCTCCCAGAGCGGGAGAGGGACTTCAACCCCATATCTAGCTCCCCTTATCCCCACTTGGGAGAAGGGGCTGGGGGATAAGGGCAGTAAGTTTGCTGTCTCAGGTATGTCAGTGCCCTTGTCCAGCCCTAGAACTCAGATGTCAAGATGCCAATCTAGTTGTTGTTGTCGTTTTGTAGCAATCCATCCAGCCCTTCCAAAATACCGATAACTGATCCCAGAGGATTCAGCACACGTCCCACCATCTGTAGAAAGCTCGTGTCCTGTCGCTTGGGGACGATGACGACATCCCCGTCTTGAATCTCGTTGGCATCGCTGAGATTACGGAGATCAATCACTCGTCGCTCGATAACCCCCTGCTCGTTCATGCGGATAAAGGCGACGCGGCTGAGACGGGCATCTTCTGTCGGGCCTCCGGCGATCGCCACAGCGCTAGACACCGAACTACCGGGCGGCACCTGCACTTCACCCGGCTTGGTCACTTCGCCCACCACGCGCACCCGCACCGTCGCAGGCGAGAAGCTAGAGCGGGCTAACAATCGACGATCCAAAATTTCGCCCTGACCCAGCGGGGGAATGTAAATGCTGTCGCCATCTTGAATCAACAGGTCAGCAGAGGCGTTGTCACTGCTGATCGCATCCCACAGGTTAATCGTGTAGGACTGATTGCCACCGTTGGGGCCAACGCGACGCAGATAGACTTGGCGAATATCGGCATTGCGCGTGATGCCACCTGCCGAGATCAGCGCGGCGCTGAGTGTGGGCGTGCCTTGCAGGTCTGTTCCTCGCACCGGCCCAGGACGCATCACTTCGCCAGCAACGTTGACCACGATCGGGCGCGGAGTTAGCACGGTCACTGTGGTTGCTGGATTGACCAAGATTGCCCGCAGCCGCTCGGTTAGGTCTTGCTTGAATTGCTCTGTAGTCTTACCCGCTGCCTGAATTGGCCCAATCAGCGGCAGGGTGATGGTGCCGTCTGGCAGGATCGAAGTAGTCAGGGTGTATTCGTCATACCCATAGACGGCAATGCTCAGTTCATCGCCCGTGCCGAGAATGTAGGCAGGTTGCAGCAGCGGAGAGGCAGCGCTGACGGCGGTTACATTCGACACATTCTGCCCGGTCACCGTTTGGGCGGGCGTAAGGCTGGGCGAGGCGATCAGGATCGCTGCCGAGGTGACAGCCGAGTAGCCGATGCGCTTGACAATTTTCCAGGTCAGCATGGGTTGATAGAGGATAAAAAGGACGAAAAAGCTGGCGATCGCCCCCAGCCCGCCAGGGTGCAGGAGATCCAGTTCGGCAATCCAGCAAGACTTTCAGTGGTATCTCTAGTATTGCGATCGCGCCCTTATGCTGGCTAGACCATTCAGTAAAGTTTCGGTGAGGGTTGACCGGAATTTTACGGGTTTCCAAGTCAAGATTACGTAAAGTCCTGAATTAGCTCCGTCTGGCTGAGCAATGCCTCCGCTGCTTCCGCATCGATCGCCTTGCTAAACAAAAATCCTTGACCGCATTCGCAGTTCATCTCTTTCAGGCGGGTCACCTGTTCGGGATCTTCCACCCCCTCAGCGGTAACATCCAGCCCGAGGCTATGGGCCAGGTTGATAATCGTGCGGACGATGGCAGCGCTGTCCTTATCGGTATGCATCTTGGTGATAAAGGAGCGGTCGATTTTCAGCGTGTTGATGGGAAAACGGTAGAGGTAGCTGAGGGAGGAATAGCCCGTGCCAAAGTCGTCGATAGCAAGCTGGATGCCGAGCGATCGCAGTTGATAGAGCATATCGATGACGGCTCGACCGTTTTCCATAATCGTGCCTTCCGTAATTTCCAGCTTCAGGCTGGAGGCATCTAGCCCCGTTTCGTAGAGGATGCCCTGGATTTGCTGGGTCAGGTCGGGCAGGGAAAACTGGCGGCTGGAGAGGTTGACGTTGATCGTCAGCGGCGGCAGGTCGGGAAACTGCATCTGCCAGCGGTTCATCTGGCGGCAGGCCTGGCGCAAAATCCACCAGCCTAGGGGGATAATCTGCCCGGTTTCCTCTGCCATTGGAATGAATTTTCCCGGCGACAAAAATCCCGTGCTGGGGTGATACCAGCGGATCAGTGCCTCGAAGCCCACAATGCGCCGAGTGTCGAGTTGCACCAGCGGCTGATAGTGCAAAAATAGCTCCGGTTCTGGGTTGTCTGCGCCGATCATGGCGTAGCGCTCTTCCTGGGCAATCGCCCGCCGCAGATCATTTTCTAGCTTGAGCCGGGCCAACATGCGGTTGTGCATGGCCGGGTCAAAGACTTGGTGGCGAGCCTTGCCGCTGGCCTTGGCGCGATGCAGCGCTGTGTCGGCATCTTGCAGCATATGCTCCGCCTGGGTATAGCGGGCAGAGCTAATGGCAATGCCGATACTGATGGTAATGTAAACCTCTTGGTCGCCAACGTTGAATGGCCGGGCCAAGATTTGCTGAAGCTGCTCGGCAGTGCGGGTGGCTTCGCGCTCGTCTTCAATGTTGGGCAGCAGGATAGCAAACTCATCCCCCGGCAGCCGAGACACCACAGCTTCGCTGGGCAAAAAACCCTTCAGGCGATGCGCCGTGGCAATCAAAAGCTGGTCGCCAACGCTGTTCCCCAGGCTGTTGTTGACCACCTGAAACCGATCCAGGTCAATCAGCAAGACAGCATGAAAACAGAGCGGATATTCCTGGGAAAAGGCGATCGCCTGCCGCAGTCGATCCAAGAAAAAGGCCCGGTTGGGCAGCCCAGTCAAGTCGTCGTAGTAGGCGTTGTGCCAAAGCTGGTCTTCGGCCTCTTTGCGCTGGGTGATGTCGCTTTGGGAGCCCGCCATCCGATAGGCTGTGCCGTCCCGATGCTTGATAGCCACACCCCGCGTCAGCATCCAGCGATAGCTGCCCTCGCGATGAATCATGCGATGCTCATGCTCGAAATGGGCCGTGTGCCCGTCGAGATGCTCTTGGAGGGCGGCCTTGAGCGAATCTAGGTCATCGGGATGCACCCGCTCGTACCATTCCTCAAGGCGATCGCCCACCTCCGACTCCTCCCAGCCCAGCATTTCCTTCCAGCGCGGGGAATAGTAAACCTGATTAGTCATCAGGTTCCAGTCCCACAGACCCTCGTTCGACCCCTGCACTGCCAGGGCATAGCGTTCCTCACTCTGGCGCAGCAGCAGGTTGGTTCGCGACTGTTCCCGCAGCGCCACCGCCGCCCCCGTCAGCGTCACCAGCAGCACAGGCATCGCTACCGGAATCCAATACTGGTAATGAAACAACAGCACCGACAGCCCCAGCCAGCCCAAACACAGCCCCAGCCACGCCATCAGCCGCCGCTCAAACGACCACCCCATCAGCCCAAAGCTCAGCACCGGCCCGCCCAAGAGCAGCAGCAGCAATCCCTGCCAGCCGTTGCCCAGCCGTCGCAGGTCATTCTGCTGAAGCAGGTTGCTAATCGCAGCCGCTTGCAGGTACATATCGCTGACCGGAACAGTCCGGTCAAACGGCGTTTGCAGCGAGTTCATGGGGGAGGTAGTAATGCCCACCAGCACAATCTTGTCTCGGAAAAACTGGAGCGGCACCTGCCCCCGCACCACATCTGCGTAGGAGTAGTGAGTCAATTCGCGGGCAGCGGCGGGCCAGTTGATCCAGAGTTCCTGGTTGGGATTTTCCACAACAATGCGCTCTCCCAGCGGGCGCAGGTGGAGATTGGCCGCCACGAGCGACAGCGCTGGCACCCCATAGCGTCGCAGGCGAATCTGGCGCACCAATCCATCCAGGTCTTCCCGCGAAAAGACGTGTCCGATATCAACTGCAACGGCTCGTAGGGGCAAAGAGGGCACGATCGCCGAGTCGGTATCAGTCCAGGACTGGCCCAACACAACTTTTCCAGATTCTCCCATCGCCGCCACTAGGGCCATGTCCTGGGGGTCATTTTCCGACAAGAGCGGGTTGAGGACGATGACGCTGGGTTGGGCGGGGCTAAGCTGGTTAATTAGGTCTGCGTAGCGATCGCGCGTCCAAACGGCTTGCCCAATGCTCCGCTGGCTTTCTTCATCAATTTCGACCACGACGATATCCCTGCTCCAGGGAATGGGCCCACGCAGCGAGAAGAGGGCGTTGTATCCCAAATGTTCTAGAGACTGCACTAGGCCCAGATGAATCAGCCCCAGCACCAGCAGTCCCGCTAATACTCCCGGCAAAATCCGATCCCAAACCGTCTTCACCAGCGGCAAGCGCTGAATCGCGAACGGCAGTTTTGCGGGCGGCTTTAACCAATGGAGCATGATAGGGGCGTGTATCCAGCGACTATAGGCATTCTTGGAAATTTCGTAGCAGCATTTTGGGGCGGTTTTTCTGGCGGCTTTTGGAAGTCGTTTTAGAAGTCGTTTCAGACAGCTTTTCCTTTGGTGAACGTTTGAGTTCTCAGTTCGAGACGTTGCCAAGAGGACGTTGCCAAGAGAATGTTACGCCAACTTTAACGCTTTACCTTTAACGCTTTACCGCCTGACGGCTAAGGCGAGATGCCCTGGCGCAAACTGCCTCGCTTCTGGAGAGTCGTTCGCCTGGGCCGAGCGTGTTCCAACACGACTCGAAAAGGGGTTAGGCTGCTGACATCGTGAGATGACATTGTGAAACGGGTGAAACAACGCAGTAGATTGCGCTGGGTGGCACCTGTCTAGCAACGAATTGGGCAAAATAGCCAGTTGAGTCAGCAGGGTTGCAGGCGAAGAAAAGTGGGTGAAAGGGGTGATGCAGGTAGACGACAGAGCAATTTGGCGAGATGTCCTCGTTGGGGGCAGGGTGGGGCGCTGCAAAGACCTTGAGGCATCGTTTCTTGGAGACATTGTTTCACAAACCAGAACCCCACTTCAGCGATCCGGCAGATCGCGCTGGACTGAAGATGTAGTCAGAATTACAGGGCAATCCCCGTGATAACCATAGCATCAACCGCAAAGGGGAGAGCCGCATCTCCAGCAGTGACACTTTGGGCGATCGCCCTGAGCTGCACCCCTGGCCACATCCTTTGCAGACTCCAGTCACCTGCTGGTTTTAGACTTGTCCCTACGTTGGTCAGGACTCGTCTATCCAGCCGTTTTAACGCTAGCCCCGCGCCAGCAACCCCTGTGCCTTTACCTGTGCCTTTACCTAAGTGGGTCATCATACTGCATGGTCGTGAACTTTCCCTGAAGGCTTTCACCCTGTCTTTACCCTCCTAGTGCTCATCCTTCTGGTGCAAGCCAGCAGGGTTCTAAAGCCTGCACGCAGCACGGTATCTTGTCGGGAATGGCAGAATTGGGAAATAGGATGGAGTGCAACGCTTGAACGGGACTGTTGATGACGCACTTTGATTACGCACTTTAGGTCACGCACTTTGGTCACGCAATTATGATTTCGCCGTTCGATTTAAGCCATTACGCTGAACAATTTCAGCCTTAATGAGGGGCGATCGCGCTGGTGATAGAAGCCGCCTTGGGGCCGTGATGCTAGAGGGAGCCATTCCAGAGGGAGCCATTCCAGAGGGAGCAATATTGGATGATTGTCCGTCTGACTGCTCGTCTGGTCTTTGGGTAGGCAAACCCCTGCTCGTTCAATAGCAGCACCCCGATCAATGCTCACCCGGCTCTGGTGATCCCTGTTTCCTGAATTGCTGAGAAAGCCTGTCCAGATCCGGTTGAAGTTGGGCAAATCCACAATTTCTCCGAAACACTGGAACCGTTCGATGAAATAGCCGATACAATTGTTTCCCATCCTAGACCTACCCTACGTTCCCAGGCAAAACCCGTGGATGTTTCTTCTGCCCCATTTCAGCTCGATTTAAATCAAGTATTCCCATTTGAGCTGGATGCCTTTCAACGGGAGGCGATCGCCGCCCTAGATGCCGGAAAATCTGTGGTGGTCTGTGCGCCGACGGGTTCGGGCAAAACGCTGATCGGGGAATACGCCATTATTCGAGCGCTGAAGCAGAACGAAGAACTAGCCGCTCAAGGCGGCAGACTGTGCCCCCGGCGCGTGTTCTACACCACCCCGCTCAAAGCCCTGTCAAACCAGAAATTGCGCGATTTCCGCGATCGCTTTGGGGAGCAAAATATTGGCTTGCTCACGGGCGATGTATCGATCAACCGCGACGCGCCAATTCTGGTGATGACAACCGAAATCTTTCGCAACATGCTCTACGGCACGCCCATCGGTGAAGTAGGCACATCGCTGGAGGGTGTAGATGCGGTCGTGCTGGACGAGTGCCACTACATGAACGATCGCCAGCGGGGCACGGTCTGGGAAGAATCCATCATCTATTGCCCCAGAGAGGTGCAGTTGGTGGCGCTATCTGCCACCGTCGCCAACAGCGACCAACTCACCGACTGGATCGACCGGGTTCACGGCCCCACCACGCTGATCTACTCGGACTTTCGCCCTGTGCCCCTAGAGTTTTACTTTGGGTCGCCCAAGGGTCTGTTTCCCCTGCTCAATGAAGAAAAAACCGCCGTCAACCCTCGCTTCAAGAAAAAACGCGGCAAACAGCCCAGGGTACGGCAAGAGCCAACCAAAATTTCTTTTTTGGTTAGCCAGCTTCAGCAGCGCGATATGCTACCAGCCATTTACTTCATCTTTAGCCGCCGGGGCTGCGACCAGGCAGTGCAGGAAATCGAAACCCTGTCGCTGGTGAATGAGGCTGAACAAGCTCAGCTAAAAACCTTCATCGACCTGTTTCTGGAGCGCAACCCAGAGGCCGTCCGCGCCAGCCAGATCGAGCCGCTGTATCGAGGCATCGCGGCACACCACGCAGGCATTCTCCCGGCTTGGAAGGTGCTCGTGGAGGAACTGTTTCAGCGGGGGCTGATCAAGGTTGTGTTTGCGACCGAAACGCTGGCTGCCGGAATCAACATGCCTGCCCGCACCACAGTCATTTCCAGCTTGTCAAAGCGGACGGATCGGGGGCATCGCCTGCTAACGGCCTCAGAATTTTTGCAGATGGCGGGGCGGGCCGGGCGGCGCGGCATGGACGACCGGGGCTATGTGGTGACGGTGCAAACGCCGTTTGAAGGAGCTACGGAGGCGGCGTATCTGGCGACGCAGGGCGCAGATCCACTGGTGAGCCAGTTTACCCCCAGCTACGGCATGGTGCTGAATCTGCTGCAAACGCACTCGGAGGAGGAGGCGCGGGATCTGATCGAGCGCAGCTTTGGGCAGTATCTATCTACGCTGTATCTGCGGCCGCAGCAATTGGCAATCGCCGATTTAGAAGCCGAGGTCGAGCAGCAGCAGGCCCAGATCGCCCATGTCGATGCCGAAATTCTCAACAGCTACGAAAAGCTGCACGACCGGATCAAAGAAGAGCGCCGCATTTTGAAATATCTCCAGCAGCAGGCGCAAGAGTTGCAAGTGAAGGACATGCACGCGGCGCTGCCGTTTGCGATCGCCGGAAGTATTCTCTCACTCAAAGGGAAATACGTACCCGTTGCCAAGCCCTTGCCTGCGGTGCTGGTGGCTAAGGCACAGGGGGGTGGGCAGTTGCCCTATTTTGTTTGCCTGGGGCAAGACAACCGCTGGCGCGTGGTGACGGCGAACGACGTGGTGGGCCTTCATGCCGAACTGCCCCGCATGGCGCAGGTGGATCATTTAACCGTGCCGCCAGAATTGCCGCCAAAGCCTGGTCAGGTTCGCTCTGGCTCAGAAGAATCGGCGGCGATCGCCCAGCAGATTCCCCCCATCCCCGCCCCGACCGAGCAGGCTCCCGAAGTGGTCGAGCAGCAGGCAAAGGTGCGGGAGCTAGACCTAGAGCTACAGCGACACCCGGCGCGTCAGTTTGGCAATCCGGGACACATTTTGAAGCGGCGCAAGCAGGTCGAGCGGCTGCTGGAGGAACTGGGCGATCGCCGCGCCAAGCTAGAGCGCCACACCCACCGCTACTGGCAGGAATTTGTCAACCTGATGGAAATCTTGCGGCGGTTTGGCTGTCTGGATGGCGTGGTGCCAACGGAATTGGGACAAATTGCCGCCGCCATCCGGGGCGATAATGAACTGTGGCTGGGGCTGGCGATGGCATCGGGTGAACTAGACGACCTCGATCCCCATGAACTGGTGACCGTCTGCGCGGCGCTGACGACGGAGGTGTCTCGCCCTGATGTGTGGACAAGCTATCAGGTGTCTGCCAGGGTAGAGTCGGCGCTGGAAGGACTCCGCAGCACGCGCCGCCAGTTGTTCAAGCTCCAGCACCAGTATCAGGTGGCGCTGCCTGTGTGGATGGAATATGACTTTATTCCGCTGGTGGAGCAGTGGGCGCTGGGGGTGGAATGGCCGGAACTGTGCGCCAATACTAGCCTGGATGAGGGCGATATCGTCCGCGTGCTGCGGCGGACGCTGGATTTTATGTCGCAACTTCCCCATGTGCCGTACCTGCCGTCTAGCTTGCGGGATAATGCTCGACGGGCGATCGCCCTGATTGATCGCTTCCCGGTGAATGAGGGAATTGAGTAAAGGCGCTAGCTTCTGATTCCTGCTGTATGAGAAGTTTTGGCTTCGAGCCAACAGCCTTGGGGGATATCCCCCAAACCCCCTTTTGCAGGGGACGAAGCGTCCCCCAAGTCTGTTGGTTTGGACGAGGCAATGTTTCCCCAGGACTGTTGGCTCAGACATAGCTAATGCGAACTGTTACCATCGGTGAATTTTTTTAACTGGAGATCCTCCGTAGATTATGGTCAGGTTAATCTGAAGCTAATGCAGTTGGGATCAGTCATTCTCTACTCATTTAATCTCAAATTAAGCTCAACTCAGATCAGGTCATATCTGGTCGTATCTAAGGATTCCTGCCTTAATCCACCTGCGAAATACCAGCAAAGTCTTTGGAGTCGGTTCAGTTGACATGGGGCGATCGCCCTCATGCTTCTCTACACAAGCATGAGTCGTTTTATACCGCTTCTTAATACATGAAGTGCCGTTTGAAAAACCTGTGGGAACGGTTGATTCTTGATCATCTCTGATTCAAATCATCGAGATTCAAATCATCGAGAGATTGATCAAGACTAGAGCGCTTCAGATGACCGAGTAAAACGCCCGGCCCGTCGTTTCAAACCTTCTTAACCGCATCGGCAGAAATCCTCTGGTTTCAACTGCTTGAACCCGACCAGGGTGAGTCATCAAGCTGAAATATCAGGAGGAATTTTCTATGTCTGAAACTGTTAGCACAAATGCAGAAAGCCGTACTAGAACCGTGGCGATCGTGGGGCCCTATCTCAGCGGCAAAACGACGCTTCTGGAAAGCTTGCTGTTTGTCACTGGAGCCATTTCCCGCAAGGGCAGCGTGAATGATAAAAACACGGTCGGGGATGCATCACCCGAAGCCCGCGATCGCCAGATGACCGTTGAAATTAATGCCGCCAGCACTCAGCAGGGCGGCATTTTGTTTACCTTTCTCGATAGCCCTGGCTCGGTGGAATTTGCTCAGGAAACCTGCAACGCGCTGATGGGCGTAGATGCCGCCGTGGTAGTCTGCGAGCCAGATCAGGCGCGAGTGCTGACGCTGGCTCCGCTGTTCCAATTCCTCGACGACTGGGAAATCCCCCACCTAGTCTTTATCAACAAGATGGATCGAGCCAACGACAGCTTTGCCGACATCCTGAACGCGCTGAAGCAGGTGTCGAGCCGACCTTTGGTGCTGCATCAATATCCCATCGGTCAGGGCGAAACCTTGCAGGGCTTTATCGACTTGGTGACGGAGCAGGCGTATCACTATCATCCGGGTGCGCCCGCCGATCCGGTGCCGCTGCCGGAGGCACTACGTGAAGCTGAACACGCCGCCCGTGTTGAAATGCTAGAAACGCTGGCTGATTTTGACGATCACCTGCTGGAGGAACTGCTGGAAGAAATTGAGCCGCCAGAAGAGGAAATTATCACCGATTTGAAAATGGAACTGGGCGCAGACCTGATTGTGCCCGTGTTCATCGGCGTGGCCGAGAAAGATTTTGGCGTGCGGCCGCTGCTGGCAGCGCTGTTGCGGGAGTGTCCTGAACCCAGCGTCATGGCAGAACATCGCGGCATCCCTGCGGGCAACGAGCCGCTGGCCCAGGTGCTAAAGACCTACTACACGCCCCAGGGCGGCAAGCTGTCGCTGGTGCGCGTCTGGCGCGGAATGCTGACGGACGGCATGACCCTGAACGGCGTGCGGATGGGCGGCATGTATCGCCTGATGGGGCAGCAGCAGCAGAGCGTGCAGCGGGCCTATGCGGGCTGCGTGGTGGCGCTGGCGCGGATGGAAGGGGTGAAAACGGGTGATACGCTGAGCGCTAATGGGGTCGCGGTCGATGCATTGCCCAAGGCAGAGGCGATCGCCCCGGTGTATGCCCTCGCCCTCACCGCCGAAAACCGCAACGACGAAGTGAAGCTGAGCAGCGCCCTGACGAAACTGCTGGAAGAAGACCCATCGCTCTATTGGGAGCAGCACGGCGACACGCGGGAAGTGATCCTCTGGGGCCAAGGCGACATTCACCTGAAGGTGGCGCTTGATCGCCTGCGCCGCAAATACAGCCTGCCCATGAGTACGCACCTGCCGCAAATTCCCTACAAGGAAACGATCCGCCGCCCCGGTAAGAATGTCCACGGACGCTACAAACACCAGACCGGTGGACACGGTCAGTTTGGCGATGTGTATATCGACATCCAGCCGCTGGCGCGGGGTGAGGGCTTCCAGTTTAGCGAAACAATTGTGGGCGGCGTAGTGCCCCGGCAGTACATCCCCGGCGTGGAAATTGGCGTGCGGGAATACCTCGCCCACGGGCCGCTGGGCTTCCCGGTGGTGGATGTGGCAGTGACGCTGACGAACGGCTCTTACCACAGCGTCGATAGCTCAGAGCAGGCATTTAAGCAGGCGGCGCGGTTGGCCATGCAGGAGGGACTGCCCAAATGCGAACCGCAGTTGCTAGAGCCGATTTTGGCGATCGCCATTTCCATTCCCAGCGAGTTCACTTCCAAGGTGCTGCGGCTGGTGAGCGGGCGGCGCGGTCAAGTACTGGGCTACGATGCCAAGAGCAACTGGCGCGGCTGGGATGAGGTGTCGGCTTACCTGCCCCAGGCGGAAATGCATGATCTAATTGTCGAATTGCGATCGCTCACAATGGGGGTCGGCTTCTTCCGCTGGCAGTTCGACCACCTGCAAGAAGTGCCCGATAAAGTTGCTGAGCGCGTCCTTGCCCGCAGCAATGGTGGCTAAGACTTCGGTCGAACCAGTACTTTAGATCCCCCCAAATCCCCCTTGGCAAGGGGGACTTTTTTGTGGCTTACTGCACCACGAAATTTACCAGCTTGCCCGGTACGACAACCACTTTTTTGATGGTCTTGCCCTCGATATAGCGCTGGGCCAGTTCGGACTCTGTGGCCAGTTGTTCTAGCGTTTGGGCATCGGCTCCCGCAGGCACCTGAATGGTGCCCCGCGTCTTGCCCATAATCTGAATCACCAGCGGAATCTCATCCACCACCAGCGCTTCTGGATCGGCCACAGGCCAGGCGTGATGATGCACTGAGTCGGCATGTCCCAGCAGGTGCCACAGTTCCTCAGCAATGTGTGGCGCAAAGGGAGCCAGCAGCGCCAGCAGCGTTTCAATTCCTTCGGCGTAAACTGGAGACTCCTTGCAGGGAGCATCATTCAGCGCATTGCTCAGCTTCATTAGCTCCGACACTGCCGTATTAAACTGATAGTCGCCCTCTAGGTCTTCGGTGATTTCCTTAATTGCTGTATGAATCGCCCGCCGCAGATCCTTTTCGGGCTTGGTCAGTTCGCCAGAACCTTGCGGCTTCGCCCCTGATGCCTGGAATTCCGTAACCAAGCGCCAGACCCGGTTCAAAAAGCGGAACTGCCCCTCTACATCGGCATCGTCCCATTCCAGATCCTTCTCTGGCGGTGCTTTGAACAAAATGAACATGCGGGCGGTGTCTGCGCCGTATTTCTCCAGCACGTCCTTCGGGTCGATGCCGTTGTATTTCGACTTCGACATTTTCTCGAAGACGACCTCCAGCCTGTCGCCCGTGGCAGGATCGCGGGGATCAGACAGGTCGGCAATATCCGCCGGAGCGATGTATTTGCCCGTCACCGGGTTCTTGTAGGCGGCCGCCTGCACCATACCCTGGGTCAGCAGGCGCTTGAAGGGTTCGTCGAAGTTGAGCAAGTGGCGATCGCGCAGCACTTTGGTAAAGAATCGCGAATACAGCAGGTGCAAAATCGCGTGTTCAATGCCGCCGACGTATTGATCCACCGGCATCCAGTCGTTCGTCTTGGCCGGGTCAAAGGCAGCGCTTTCATTTCGCGCATCAGGATAGCGCAGGAAATACCACGACGAACAGATAAACGTGTCCATCGTGTCGGTTTCGCGCTTGGCGGGTTCGCCGCAACTAGGGCAGGGCACATTCACCCAGTTCTCTAGCTTCGCCAGGGGCGACGGCCCCCGCCCCGAAAACTCCACCTGTTCTGGCAGCGTCACGGGAAGCTGGTCATCGGGAACGGGCACTGTGCCGCAACTGGGGCAATGCACCACCGGAATCGGGCAGCCCCAATAGCGCTGACGAGAAATCAGCCAGTCCCGCAGGCGATAGTTAGCCGTGCCCTTGCCTTTGCCGTTGGCTTCTAGCCATTTCACGGCGGCTTCCACGCTCTGCCCAGCGCCTTTGCCCGCCGGGATGCCGTCCAGTGGCCCAGAATGAACCATCACGCCCTCGCCTGCATGAGCCACGGTCATCGTGTCGCCATCCAGTGTCTCGCCTTCCGGCTGCACCACAACCTTCACCTTTAGCCCAAACTTGCGGGCAAACTCAAAGTCGCGCTGGTCGTGCGCGGGCACCGCCATAATCGCGCCCGTGCCGTAGCCCATCAGCACATAGTCAGCAATCCAGACGGGAATCTGCTCACCGTTTACCGGGTTAATCGCGTAGCTGCCCGTCCACACGCCCGTTTTCTCGCGATCTTCCGCCGTGCGATCGATTTCGCTCTTGTCAGCGGCCTCGGCTTTGTAGGCGGCGACGGCGGCAGACTGGGCTGGGGTTGTTAGCTTGTCCACCAGCGGATGCTCCGGCGACAGCACCATAAAGGTCGCCCCCCACAGCGTGTCGGGGCGCGTCGTATAAACCGTCAGGTCGTCGCCTGCTTCGGTTTTGAAGACGACCTCTGCGCCCGTAGACTTGCCGATCCAGTTTTCCTGCATCAGGCGGACGCGCTCGGGCCAGCCGTCGAGCTGGTTCAGGTCTTGCAGCAGTTGTTCAGCGTAGTCGGTGATTTTCAAAAACCACTGCTTCAGCAAACGCCGCTCCACCTTTGCGCCCGATCGCCAGGATTTGCCCTCGCTATCGACCTGCTCGTTCGCTAGCACAGTCTGGTCGATGGGGTCCCAGTTCACCGCTGCTTCTTTCTGGTAGGCCAGCCCTGCCTGGAAAAATTGCAGAAAAATCCACTGCGTCCATTTGTAATAATCGGGCGAGCAGGTGGTGACTTCGCGGTCCCAGTCGTAGGACAGGCCCAGCCGCTTGAGCTGGGCGCGCATCTGGGCGACGTTCTGATAGGTCCACTTGGCAGGCGCAATGCCCCGATCGATCGCCGCATTTTCCGCAGGCAGTCCAAACGCATCCCAACCCATCGGGTGTAGCACGCGATAGCCGCGCATTCGCTGCACGCGGGCGATCACGTCGGTAATTGTGTAGTTGCGGACGTGGCCCATGTGCAGATTGCCCGACGGATAGGGAAACATGGACAGCGCGTAAAACTTGGGCTTGCTAGGGTCTTCCAGCGTTTGGTCTAGCCCTTGCGCGTCCCACGCAGTTTGCCACTTTTCCTCAATCTCGGCGGGGTTGTATCGGGACTCCACGAACGCAACTCCTTGTATGTCTTGGTTTGCAGGGATGGGGAACGGAAAGTACCCTCCATTTTAAGCCTTAAACGCAGCCTGGGACGGGCGGAATTGTGGGGCAGCGACCCAGAAGGCGATCGCCCCTGATCAGCGCCCTCTCCCCTCTGCACAGCCCTGATGCTTCATTGGCTAGCGAGATCGCCCTCTTTCCTGACCCTGCACAACCTAGTGCTAGGCAAACTGATGCACAAACTCCCGCTGTGCCGCCACCGACAGCGCCCCCGATCGCACGGCCTGTACCGTGGCGATCGCCGCTTCTGGGCCGTGACCTAGCTTTACCAGACATTATGTTGGTTCCTGGGTTGGTTTCATAGCGGGTTCTGCGGCAAATTCCGAATACATCGAGGGTCGGGTAGCGTCGCTTTTTCCGGTTCACGGGGAAACCAGAACGCTGTGCGCTTGCAAACTTCCACCAGCATTAGCATGACGGGCACTTCGATCAGCACGCCCACCACGGTCGCCAGCGCCGCGCCAGAGTTGAGGCCGAAGAGCGTGACGGCCGTGGCGATCGCCACTTCAAAATGGTTACTCGCACCGATCATCGCTGCCGGAGCCGCGTCTTCGTAAGAGAGGCCCAGTTTTTGGGCTGCCCCGTAGGAAATCAGAAAAATAAAGTTCGTCTGCACAAACAGCGGCACTGCAATCAGCAAAATATGCAGCGGATTTTGCACGATCAAGTCGCCCTTGAAGGCAAACAGCAGCACCAGCGTCGTCAGCAGCGCTACCACTGCCACCGGGCTGAGATAACGCAAAAACACGCGCTCAAACCAGACCTTGCCCTTGTTTCGCAAGATCCAGGTGCGCGAAATGGCTCCTGCCAACAGCGGCAGCCCCACGTAAACCAGCACCGACAGCACAATCGTTTCCCACGGAACCGAGAGATTGTTTGCCGCCAACAGCCAGCGGCCCAGCGGTGCGTAGAGAAACAGCATGACCAGAGAATTGACCGCTACCATTACCAGCGTCAAACCCTGATTGCCAAAGGACAGGTAACCCCACATCAGCACCATCGCCGTGCAGGGCGCAATGCCCAGCAAAATTGTTCCCGCAATGTAGGAGTTTGCCAGCGAGATTTCACTGCCCCGGATCACTTCTGTTCCAGTAATCAGCGGACGGAACAGGTATCCCAAAAAGAATTGGGCAAAGGCGACCATTGTGAACGGCTTGATGAACCAGTTCACCACCAGCGTTAGCAGCACCGGGCGCGGCGTTCGAGCGGCCCGCTTTGCCTGCGAAAAATCAATTTTTACCATGATGGGATACATCATGAAGAACAGGCAAATGGCAATTGGAACGGACACCTGATAAACACTCATGCGGTCGAGGGCGATCGCCACATTGGGAAACAGGCGGCCCAGCGCAATACCCCCCAGAATGCACAGAAACACCCACAGCGTCAGGTAGCGCTCAAAGATGCTAAGACGATTGCCAGCTCGAACCGAACTGGCAGGAGAGGAGGACTTTTCAAATGACATAGACCACCACGATATCTGGAACGCCAGAAAGACTATAAAAAGGTTAGAGAAAGGTTGAAAACGCGCAGGAGCAGTGAATTCGCGCTAAAAACCAGCAAAACCTCTATTCTAAAGCCTTTATTCTAGGACGTGCTTTAAAGCCCTTTTGATCCCCCCTAGCCCCCCTTAAAAAAGGGGGGAACCGAGCCGAATCACTCCGGAGATCCCCCTTAATAAGGGGGATTTAGGGAGATCGACTCAAGGCAATCAACGACCTAGAAAGTTTTAAGACACTGCCTAGCGATGAGACAGAGCTAATCTCCATCGCCGCCTTTCCAGGCTACAGACGGCATCGGCTTGGGGTCGGGCAGGCGCAACTCAATGAGCCAGGCCGCCAACACAAACAGGCTCGACACCCAAAGACAGCCCACCAGCCCAAAAAGCTGATAGATCAAACCCGATAGCACCGTTCCCGCTAGTCGCCCCGCCGAGTTTGCCATGTAGTAAAACCCAACATTCAGCGCTACCTTGTCATCATCGGTGAACGCCAACACGAGATAGGAATGAACGGCTGAATTGAACGCAAAGATGATGCCAAAGAGCATCAGTCCCACTACAATCACCGCATCAGGGGGAAGATTAGTGGTCAGACCGAGGGCGATCGCCGCTGGAACGGCCGTCAGAATCAGCGTCCAAAACTGAATCGTCACGGCGCGGGGCGGCTGTCCACCATTAAAGCGACGCAACAGAGTCGGCGCGAGGAATTGAATAATCCCATAGCCGATCACCCAGCAAGCCAGGAAGCCGCCCGCCTGAAAGAACGACCAACCCAGCACGCTCCGCAGGAAGACCGGAAGCCCCACGACAAACCACACGTCACGCGAACCGAACAGGAAAAACCGCGCTAGTGACAGGATATTAATTTCCCGACTCTTGGAAAAAAGCTGCGTAAATTTGACCTTGGACTTGATTTTGCCCATGCCGCTGGGCAGGAAAAAGCCCGTCAGCAGGATCAGCGCCAGACCCGCCGCCATGATCCAGAGCGATCGCTCAAACCCAAACAGCGACAGCAGCGCCGCCCCCAGGAAAAAGCCCACACCCTTCAGCGCGTTTTTGGAACCCGTTAGCACTGCCACCCATTTGAACAGCGACGACTGCGCCTCCTGCGGCACGACTAGCCGAATCGCGCTCTTGGAACTCATCTTGGTCAGGTCTTTGGCGATTCCCGAAAACGCCTGCGACACCATCACATACAGCACTGCAAACCACTGCGCCCAGTCGCGGTTCAAGAACGACAGCATCAGCAGCGCCAGAACCTGCAACGCAATGCCTGCATACAGCGTCACCTTTAGACCCAGTTGCGACCCAATCCAGCCGCCCAAAAAGTTGGTGACAATGCCGAAGATTTCGTAAAACAGGAACAGAAACGCAATTTCCAGCGGCGTATAGCCAATTTCGTTGAAATACAGCAGCACCAGCATCCGCAGCGCCCCGTCTGTCAGCGTAAAGCCCCAATAGGCCAAGGTGACAAGAGCGTAGTTTTTGACGTTGGCAGCTTGGGTAGCAGTCATAAAGCGTTTGAGGTAGTGGGGTTTGGGGATGGGCCGTGAGGCTGCTGTATTTCGCTGCTGTATTTTACGGCTGTATTTTACTGACGATGGGTTCAGGACACTTCCTCATGCCCGCAAGACGGCCACCTTCTTCGCCAGTTCCGCCATCCGGTTCGCATACCCCCACTCGTTGTCGTACCACGCCAGAATTTTTACCTGCGTGTCGTCGATGACCATTGTGGAGAGCGCGTCGATGATGCTGGAGCGGGGATCGTCTTTGTAGTCAATGGAGACGAGGGGGCGCTCTTCGTAGCCGAGGATGCCGTTCAGCGGGGCAGTTTCGGAAGCAGTTTTGAGCAGTTGGTTCACCTCTTGGATCGTTGTGGGGCGGGCGACTTCAAATACGCAGTCGGTGAGGGAGGCATTGAGCAGGGGGACGCGGACGGCGAGGCCGTTGAGCTTGCCTTTGAGTTCGGGATAGATGAGGGCGATCGCCGTTGCAGAACCCGTCGTCGTGGGGATCAGCGACATCCCCGTGGCGCGGGCGCGGCGCAGGTCTTTGTGGGGCGCGTCTACGATTGTCTGCGTGTTGGTGTGGTCGTGGACAGTGGTAATCACACCGTGCCTGATCCCAATGCCTTCGTGAATCACCTTTACTACGGGAGCCAGGCAGTTCGTAGTGCAAGAAGCCGCCGTTAGCAGGTGATGCTCAGCAGGGTTGTAGAGGTGATCATTCACGCCCATCACCACATTCAGCGCCCCCGTTTTCACCGGAGCCGCCACAATCACCTTCTGCACACCGCGTTTGAAATACGGCTCCAGCGTTTCCACCGTGCGAAACTTGCCCGACGCTTCTAGCACCAGGTCTACACCATACTCTTCCCAGGGCACCTCGCTAGGGCTGCTGTGTTCGCTAAAGCTAAGGGACTGGTCGTTAATGCGAATACGGTCATCTCTTTCCGCCACCACCTCATGCCCCCAGCGCCCATGCACCGAGTCGAACTTCAGCAGATGCGCCGCGCAGTCTGCCCCGCCTTTGACCTCGTTGATGTGGACAAACTCCAGTTCGGGCCAGTCCCAGGCTGCCCGCAACGCCAGTCGTCCAATTCGGCCAAAGCCATTGATGCCAACTTTAATGGAAGAAGCTTGTGTAGCGGTCATGCGGGGTTAGGAGAGTGGGAGATTGCAGAGTAAAGCTTGACATCAAGCGGGCACAGCCTAGCCCTGAGACTAAACCGCGCCCGCGTTTTGCCGAGTGCTGCTTAGAAGGCGGCTTCTTTTTGCAGCAGGTCTTCCAGTTTTAGATCTGTGGGGGCTGCCCCTCCAAACACAGTGCCCACCTTACCCGTTTGGAAATGGGTCAGCGCAATGTTGTAGACCTCATCGGGCAGGGGCACGTAGCCTACCACCCTGGCCAAAAATCGGCCGTTGTTGAGGTAGTACTCTACAAACTCTTTGAGCTTGGGGTTCTTTTCAACCGAATCCGCGTTGACATAGATGAACAGCGGTCGCGCCAGGGGTTGATAAGTCCCTTCTCGAACCGCCTCTGCGGAGGGTTCGACCGGGCCTGCGCCGTTGTCGATTGGCACTGCCCGCAGCAGCGTGCGGCTTTCTTCAAAGTAGGCAAGACCGAAATAGCCCAAGGCATTGGGGTTGTTGCGAACGCCGCGCACGAGATCGTAGTCATTTTCGCTGGCAGTGTAGTCCTTGCGGCTGGCTCCGGTTTCACCCACGATTGCCTCGGTGAAGTAGTCAAACGTACCCGAATCGCTGCCTGCGCCGTAGAGTTCTAGCGGGCGATCGGGGAAGGTCGAGCGCACCTGGTTCCAGCGCGTAATCCGGCCTTCGGCACTGGGTTCCCAGATTTTTTTCAATTCTGCGACGGTCAGCGAATCGACCCAGTTGTTGTCTCGATGAACGGCCACCGTTAGCGCATCATAGGCGACGGGTAGCTCGTAGTAGCGAACGCCCGCAGCTTTGCAAGCATCCATTTCGCGCCTGTTGATGGGGCGAGAGGCGTTGCTGATATCGGTTTCGCCTGCACAGAATTTTCGGAAGCCTGCTGAGGTTCCCGAAAACGCAACTTTGACTTCTGGATAATCTTTGCGCTCGAAGGCGTATTCTTTAACGACTTCATCGGTGATGGGATAGACCGTGCTGGAACCGTCGATGGTGATGATTGCCTCGGCCGGGGCGACGGGCTTTCCGGTGGTGTCGGTGGCGGCGGGCACTCCGGGCGATTCTGTGATGACGGGTGGTGTGGGTACGCTACAGGCTGCGATGGTTAGGCTGGTGGCGATCGCCATCACTGAATATCGAACCAGAGAATATCGAACCAAAGAATTTTGCATCTTTTGCATCTTAGAAAGATTGCTGAGCGCTTGGATAATTGCTTTCATGGGTAGCCTTACTCCTGAGTTGCATCCAGGGCTAGACCAACGTTGGTCTGCTAGTGAACACGATTGTCCAATCGTGCAGCCAGGAAACCTTTGTCGGCAGGAACACAGACGCTTTAAGTTTTGTTTATAGCGATCGCAAAAAATTGCAAAAAACTTGTCTCAAACCTTAACTTGGCTGGGTTAGCAGCCCACCTAAAGCTTGACTGGAAAATCCGCCGGAGCTAAAACCTCTGCTCAGTTCGGCCCATCGTCCTCAACCTGCCAAATCAGCAGCCTGAGTCAAACTTGTGAAATAAACCTAGACAAACTAAGAAATATTGATACATCAAATAAAGTCGATGAGTCAAGCTGCAATGTAGCCTACAACACAGAAACTTTCAACGATTTATTAAATTACGCGCCTGAGCCAAAAAACCGCTCCAGAAGACCCCTAGCCCTCCGTCAGCGAACCCTGCTGCTGCTAGGCACAGGGACGACCCGGACGAGCCTGTCCGCAGCGGCGAAAATCTGCCAAAAACTGCTCCAATAGCGCAAATTGCGGCAGATTCAGGCTGTAGTATATCCAGCGACCCTCTTGACGAGCGATGACCAGCCCTGCTTCGCGCAGCGCCTTGAGGTGAAACGACAGCTTGGATTGCGACACATCTAGCACGTCGCACAAATCGCACACGCATAGTTCCTGAGTCCGCAGCGCGTCGATGATTTGCAGGCGCAGCGGTTCCGACAGAGCGTGAAATCCGGCAATAGTCTGGGCAGGAGTGAGGGCGATCGCTTCAGCCATTCTGAACTTACTGAACTTATAGGAGTCGTTGTGAAACTTGAGGCTCTTGGTCAGCAGCGCAACACCAGCACTACGCTCAAGTCCTTCCATTCTACGAGGTGTCTGCGAGTTGTCAGACAGATACCGGATACCAAAACGCTGGCTTGCGGCGATCGCGGGATCTGCTTGGGTCAGGGGTTGGAGTTATCAGCCAATTTGTTCAGCCGATTTGTTCAGCCAATTTATAGATCTCCAACCTACAAGCAAACGCCCAAACATAGATTCTGCCGTAGATCTGTTAAGATGCAGGTTCGCGGCACGCTATTCCAGTCTGAGGCCGCACTGGGCAATTCTAAGAACATTCCTCAGATCCTTTAGTTTCAGAGCAACTGGTTTTAACCAACGGATTTCAATCCAACGGGTTTCCATCCAATAGGTTTCAATCCAGTGCGCCAAGAATCTGTCCTGAAATACCCCTTTTCTCGATTTGCGGCAGACTGGCGTTTCAAACGGCGCAGATCGAATCTATTTTGGAGTTTTAATGTCCTTTTCTGATCTCGGTCTGACCGATGAAATCGTCCGTGCGGTGACTGCACGCGGCTACACTCAGCCGACTCCGATTCAAGCACAAGCCATTCCCGCCATATTAGCAGGGCACGACCTGCTGGCCAGCGCCCAAACGGGCACAGGGAAAACCGCTGGATTCACGCTGCCGATTCTGCACCTGCTGGCGGCATCGGGGCGTGGTGCTTCTCCTGGCAAGCCCATGCCGCGCGTTCCCGTGCGATCGCTCGTCCTCACGCCCACCCGCGAACTGGCCGCCCAGGTTGAAGAAAGCATTCGGGAGTATGGCCAGTTTTTGCCGCTGCGCTCCACCGTTGTCTACGGCGGCGTGGGAATGCAGCCCCAGGTGCAGCGGCTACGCGGCCGCGTTGATCTCCTGGTGGCCACGCCAGGGCGACTGCTAGACCATGTGCAGCAGGGCACGGTGGATCTGTCGCGGGTGGAAATTTTGGTGTTGGACGAAGCCGATCGCATGTTGGATATGGGCTTTTTGCCCGATATTCGCCGCATCCTGGCGCAACTACCCAAACAGAGACAGAATTTGCTGTTTTCTGCCACATTTTCCGACGAAATCAAGAAACTAGCCAGCGGGCTGCTTCATAATCCCGTCACGATTGAAGTGGCACCGCCCAACGCCACGGCTGACCTGGTGGCGCAAAAGGTGTATCCCGTCGATCGCCACAAAAAGCGCCAGCTCCTGACCCACCTGATTCAGCAGAACAACTGGTTTCAAGTTTTGGTGTTTACTCGCACCAAGCACGGCGCAGACCATCTAGTAAAGCATCTGGGCAATCATCAGATTCCCGCGATGGCGATTCATGGCAACAAAAGTCAGGCCGCCCGCACTCGCGCTCTGGCTCAGTTCAAAGACGGCAGCCTGCAAGTGCTGGTGGCAACGGACATTGCCTCTCGCGGCATCGACATTAGCGAACTGCCCCATGTGATTAACTTCGAGTTGCCGCATGTGCCAGAAGACTATGTGCATCGGATTGGGCGCACGGGGCGGGCAGGCACCGAGGGCGAGGCGGCCTCGCTGGTCTGCGTAGACGAGCTAAAGCTGCTGGCGGATATCGAAAAACTGATCCGGCGATCGCTCCCTCAGGAAATTGTCCCCGGCTTTGAACCCGACCTGAACGCCAAGCCGGAACCCATCCCTAACGGGCGCAATCGTCAGGCGGGCGGGCGCGGGCGATCGGGCGGCGGGTCAGGAAGTGGCTCAGGCGGCGGGCAAGCTCGTTCGCATTCTGACAGAGCGCCGGGTCGTGCGGCTGCCAAGGCTGGCCTGTCGGGACGGGGCGATCGCCCTAAACCCGGCAGCAACACAGACAGCACCGATCCCGGCCGCCGCCGATCTCGCCCTGGCTCTCCGGGTTCCCGTCGTTCTGCCCGTCGCCCCGCCAGCTAAGGCCAGGATCACAAGTAATTCAGCGGGTCAACGGGTTCACCGTTTTTGCGGACTTCAAAATGCAAGTGCGGCCCGGTCGAAAAGCCCGTAGAACCCACAGCGGCGATCGCCTCTCCCCGGCTGACTGCCTGCCCTTCAGATACATACACACGGCTGGCATGGGCATAGAGCGTGGTGATGCCGTTGCCATGATCGACAATCACCGATCGCCCGTAGCCGCCATACCAGCCCGAATAAATCACCACGCCGTGGTTGGCAGCGCGAATCGGAGTGCCCGTCGGTGCGCCGAAGTCGATGCCCGCGTGAAAGCGGCGATAGCCCAAAATTGGATGGACGCGATAGCCAAAGCCACTGGTCAGCCGCCCATCGGCAGGAATACTCATAATACCATTGCCGCGAATCACAATCCGGCTGCGCGACGCGGCGGCAAGGCGCTGGCGAATCAGGTTTGCCAGACTGGCGGAATCACGGGCCAACTGCTCCTCAGCTTCTTCCAGCGCTTGCTGATCCTGCTTGAGCCGGGTAATCAGCGTTTCCTGCGTGGCAGCCTGCTGCTGATATTCCGCCTTTTGAGACTGGAGTTCCTGAGTAATCAGGGCAATCTCGTTTTTCTGGCGCTCGACGGCGCGATGCCGGGCCACTAGCTCATCCGATTGCCGCTTGAGATCCACCAAAAACTGGTTGTCTGCCTGATAGACTCGCCGAAGCTGATAGCGCCGTTCTAGAAATTCGTTCAGGTTTTGACTTTGGAGCAGCACTGCCCAACCGCTGCTGTCCTTTTGTCGCTGCAAGAAGCGCAGCCGCGCCACAGTGGCAAACTGCTGCTGCTGATAACGCTCCTCTGCTTTTTCCAATTCAGCCTGAAGCTGAACCAAGCGCGTGTTGGCATCTTTTAGCTTCTTTTCATTCTGCTGAATTTGGGCAGTCGTCGTGTTGATTTTGTCTTCCAGTGCATCGAGCTTTTGCTGAGCAGAGTTTTCCAGATTTTCTAGCTGGTTGCGCTGCTGGTTCAGGGTCGATCGCTTTTGCTCCACCTGCTGCCGCTGTTGCCGGAGTGTGTCTATGGAGGGCGATGCCTGAGCAAGGATCGTGGGCAGGGCGATCGCCCCCGATTGAACCGTCCCCGATTGAACTGTACTTGATTGAACCGTCCCCGATTGAAGCACCGCAGATTGCGCCAAAACTCGCATTCCCGCACTTCCCAGCAGCAGCACCGCCAGCACCAGCGCTATCCCCGCAGAAGAGATGCCAGCGCGACGCTGCCAAAGGCGATTAAGACGATTCCAGACCCTCGATTGACCCACTGTAAGCTGTTGGTTTTAGAAAAGGATGCTCGAAACAGACTGACACCGCCGCTTAGCAGCAGCCACCACAGCGCCGACCCCAAAAACACACCCAGCACCGTTACCGTAGCCGCCAGTGGGTCACCGCTAGAATTCGCCAGCCCCAGCCCAGCAAACACCGCCGCAAAGGACATGATAGTTGCCGGATTTGTCAGCGTTAACAAAATTGTCGAAAGATAGGCACCCCATAGCCCAGCAGCCCGAATTTTGCCGTCGCTCGAAGCGGCCTCTGTGGCTGGCTGGGCGCGGAAGGTCTGCACCCCCAGGTAAATCAGAAACAGCCCGCCGATCAGCCGAAACCACCCGGCTTGACCAATCAGGATAGCAGAGATCAGGGTCAATCCGTACGCGGCGATCGCCCCATATATAGCGTCTGCTGTGGCCGCGCCCAAACCTGATAGCAATCCCGCCAGTTGCCCCTGAGCCAGGGTTCGCCGAATGCACAATACGCCGATTGGGCCGACCGGAGCGGCGATCGAAAACCCTATTAGTAGACTCCGGATAAAGAGAGAGGCGTTCATGAGTTTGGAGGTTCGCGATTGGAGGTTTGCGGTTGGGGGTTTGCGGTTGAGAATTTGCGTGATGAGATGGCGGGATAGTCGGGCGACCCATCACTCCCGAATGGGCAAAACGCTCGTCTCTTTCACCGTGGACAGCACAATCGTTGTGCGGGTGCGGAGGATACCAGGAAGGCTCTTGAGTTCGTCGCTAACCAGGCGTTCCAGATCTTTGGTGTGCTGGCAGCGGACTTTCAGCCAGTAGTCATCTTCTCCGGCGATGTGGTGGCATTCCTGCACTTCGGTGAGTTGCAGGACTTTTTCGAGGAAGGGGGCGCGGTGTTCGGGGCGCTCCAGCGTAACGGCAATGAAGGCAGTGAGGTGACAGCCTGCTGCCTCCGGATCGACCTGTGCGGTGTAGCCCAAAATCACGCCGCGTTCCTCTAGCCGCCGGACGCGATCGCCCGCCGCTGGGGCCGACAGTTGCAGCACCGTCGCCAGTTCGGCCCAGGTCATGCGGCCGTTCTGCATCAGGTGTCGAATCACTTTGGAATCGATGTCATCTAGGCTCATAGGTTTAACATAGCAAGATATTTTGAGCAAAAATCTTTTTTTATTAAGCAATCTGCGCTTTCAACTTTTGATGCCAGTATAAAATTTAATTGCCCGCCGCTCACATTTCCGCATTGTTTCCGCGTTGGGGAACTTGTCAGCATTCCGCACTCGTCCTCTATAGCTGGAGACTCTTGCGCTCCAAGCCTGGGAGGTTGGGGGGCTAGCCTTCCAGGCAAAAAATTTTCACCCGCTAATCTACATAGGGCAAATCAGGGCAAATCGCACAGGGCAGTTTGCGTAGGGCAATTTGCACAGGCTAAAGTCTGCCGAGCCAGCAATCTACAGGCGGGCTTGTCGCTAGAATGAAGAGAACCAGCGCGATCGCCCCATTCAGCGAAGATTTGCGCGGAATATTGCTCTCTGCCTGTTGCCATGTCTGCCAAAACGCCGCTCATTGGTCTGCAATCCGCCCACTTTCGCCACCCGCTCGATTTGCAAGCAACTCAGGCATTGCAGCAGCTTCCGGGGCTGGACTTAGCGATTCGCGGGCTGATGGGGCCGGTAGCAGAGCAGTTTTTTCAGCTAGAGAACCTAGCATCGGGGATTTTGGTGAGCGATCGCCAGTTGCCCCAGCTTCATGAACTCCTGCGAGAGGCGTGCCAGATCCTCGACCTGGAGCCGCCGCAGCTCTACGTGCGGCAAAACCCCACGCCCAACGCCTACACCTTTGCCATGCGCGGCAAGCAGCCGTTTGTGGTTCTCCACACCTCGCTGATTGATCTGCTAACCCCGGAAGAAATCCAGGCAGTGATTGCCCACGAACTGGGGCATTTGAAATGCGAACACAGCGTCTATCTGACGATGGCGAACATTGCGGTGCTGGCGGCGGGGCAACTGGGGCTGCCGCTGGGGCCGCTGGTGGCGCAGGGCTTGCAAGAGCGGCTGCTGGAATGGGTGCGCTGTGCCGAATTTACGTGCGATCGCGCTGCGTTATTGGTCGCGCAAGATGCTCGCGTAGTGGCCTCGGTGCTGATGAAGCTGACGGGCGGTTCCCCCACCCTCGCCAGCCAGCTTAACCTAGACGCATTTCTGGAACAGGCCCGCGCCTACGACGACCTCAGCCTCAGCGACATGGGCAAAATGCTGCGCGAAACCCAGACCGCCCAGCGCACCCATCCGGTTCCCGTGCTGCGGGCCCGAGAAATCGATCGCTGGGCCAGCAGCCAGGATTATGAAAAGCTGTTGCATCAGCGCCCAATCCCGTATAATGAAAAAGCCAAATCCCAGGGCGGGTGGCGAAACTGGTAGACGCACCACACTCAAAATGTGGCACCTTCGGGTATGCGAGTTCGATTCTCGCCCCGCCCATCTTAAAGACTCTGAAAGCGTCTGAAGAACAGTCTGAGGAGCAGAGAGTCTGAAACGCTGAATGGCTGCTAGCCTGAGCGCAACTACCTGGCTTAGGTCGTCGGTCTTGACTTAGTCTAAACGATTCTCCCGACCCCATTCGATACACTGGAGGTCAGGAGATGAAGTTTCAGAGAAAATCCTCAGGTTAATTCATGGTTGATGCGCTGTCATCTTCGCCAAGCCTGATCTCAGATGCCTGGGTGCCTGCGACCTGGGAAGTGTTTTTGGCAAGCTGCGATCGCCCAGAGGTTGAAAACGCCCAATGCTATTACGATGCGGGCTGGATGAGGATTGAAACGATGCCAACGGGATCGGCACACGGTCAAGACAATTCGATTCTGGCGGCAGTCATTACGCTATATGGCACCCTGCGTGACCTTGCCTATACTGCTTTAATCAACACCAGCTTCCGGCAACCGGGAGAGCGGGAGTGTCAGCCAGACTTGGCGTATTACATTGGCACAGATGCTGCCCGCCCACCCAAAAATAATCAGCCTGTGGATGTAACCGTTTGGGGTGCGCCGACCCTGGCGATTGAAATTTTCTCCAGCACGCTCAGCGATGACTTGGGGCAGAAGCGGCTGCTGTATGAGCGGCTAGGTGTACGGGAATATTGGGTGGTGAATGTGGAAGCAGCCGCAATCATCGCGTTTGAAATTGTGAGTGGTGGAAGTCGCCAGATCCAAGTTTCAACTGTGCTGCCAGATCTATCGCTGGCGATCGTGGAGGAGGCACTACGCCGCAGCCAAACGGAAGATCACGGTGCAGTGAATCGCTGGCTGTTGCATCAGTTTCAAGCCTTGAAGCACTGACATTCAATTTGTAGGAACTTGCCATGACCCAGGCCAGAACCACGTTTGCCAGCTTTGAGGAATACCTCACCTACAGCGATGCAGCGCCGCTGGAGGGTCGCTATGAGTTAATCGATGGGGAGCTAATCGAGTTGCCGCCAGAAGCTAGGATCAACAGCACAATTGCCGTGCGAATTTTGCTGGTGCTGGTCGCGGCGGGTGTTTCGGTTGATCTTGTCCACCCTGGCAAGTGTGAAATTCAGGTTCCTGTTTTGCAGCCCCGGGACTCGGCTAATCGCTATCCCGACCTGGTAGTCCTGCGTCCCGAACATCTGAAGCTAACGCAACGACGGCTGACGATTACGCTGGAAATGCCCCCACCGCGCCTAGTAGTGGAAGTCCTCAGCCCTGGCAAAACAAACCGCGATCGCGATGATGTGCGAAAGCGGGCCCAGTATGCAGCAGTCGGCATTCCCGAATATTGGCTAATTGACCCAATCGCGCAGACGCTGACGGTGCTGTCGTTGGAAGGAACCGTCTATCGAGAAGTCGGCACCTTTGGCGCAGGCGAGGCGATCGCTTCCGTTGAGTTTCCTGACCTGGCGATCGCCGTAGATCGGCTCTGGGACGAGGGTTAGGGGGATTCACCCCTGATTTACCCAAGGTATTTGCATCAAGGTTTATTAACTTATTGGCATCAGACCAGCGCTGGCATCTGTAATTTGTAAAAATGAATACAGAAATTTTTTCTGCTTTTTTTCGCTTCGGCGCGGGAAGAGCGCTTCTGTGTTGATTTTTTCTGCACTGATTTTTCATTAAGCCGGAGTCTGAAACTATGTCCCTTTACCCGACCGACACGGCGCGGCTGACGCTAGACCTAGAGCGGGCGATCGCCCAGGGTTGGAACCCAGTCTGTCGCATCACCTACAACCGGGATACGTGGGTCAATCTGCTGCAACCGCTCAGTGCCTACAGCTTCAATGAAGCCAAGCTGCTGTGCCAGGAGGCTTCTGGGAGTTGGGTGGCGTGGGTGCCGGATTATGGTGAGGTCGTGTTAGACCGGAGCGATTTCTACTGCTAGGGCGATCGCCGCTGAATCTGGTTTGAATCTGAATGCTTGAACCAGAGCCGTAGACCGTTACAAATACCAACGATGAACACCGACGCTGTGAACCCTGTAGTGGACTCTGTAATTGACTGGGAAGAGCTATTCGAGTATCTGCCCGGAACAATGGTAGAACTCAAGGAAAAACCTGGCGTTTTGTATCAAATTGAATTCTACGAAGCGCTGATGGTTCCCCCAATTTGGCTGGTGGGCGATCCGCGACCCCGCTATCCCAGCGATCTGCACATCGTCTCGCGGCGAGAGGTTCAGGTCTGTGAACTGGAGCCTCAGTCGGCGCTGGGCTAGACTTGCGCTGCCACGGCACATCGTCAATTTACTTTTTATTATCTTTTGTTACTTTGTTCTATTACTCTATTCATTTTATTCATTGCTTTGTTGCGTCGCGCCTGCGTTTTTCAGCCTGCGGGCAACCAACCTGGGGCTAGCCTATCTGACTCGCTTTTTCTAGAGCCGATTTCGACCCTAAACTTCGACCAGTTCTGGTGGAGCGCTGGGCAGGTCGCTCCAATCATACTCAGACAATCGGGCGATCGCCCAGTCTAGCAGTTCCAGCCCTTGCTCCAGATTTTCGATGACGGCCAGCTTGCCGCGCAGCACCGCCGCATCGGGAAACCCCTTGGCATACCAGGTCATGTGCTTGCGGGCCTGACGAATGCCGCGATCGCCCTTATACTCCCACAGCATTTCCAAATGGTCGCGGGCACACTGCATCCGCTCCACCGGATTCGGCGGCCGACGCACCTCGCCCGTTTTCAGGAAATGATCCACCTCACCCACCAGAAACGGATAGCCCAGCGTCCCCCGCGAACACATCACGCCATCTGCACCCGTCTCCTCCAGGCAGCGCACCGCCGCCTCCACCGAAAAAATATCTCCATTGGCAATCACCGGAATCGACAGCGCTGATTTCACCTTGCCGATCCACTCCCAGCGGGCGGGGCCGTTGTAGCCTTGAGCGCGAGTGCGGCCGTGCAGCGTCAGCATTTGCGCGCCCGCATCTTCCATGCGGCGGGCAAATTCCACCGCGTTGATTTCCTGGTCGCTCCAGCCGATGCGCGTCTTCACCGTCACGGGCACATTCACCGCCTGCACCACAGACCGCACAATCTCGCCCGCCAGTTCCGGCTGCCGCAGCAGGGAGGAGCCGCCGCCATTTTTGGTGATTTTATTCACCGGGCAGCCCATGTTGATGTCTACGGTGTCTGCGCCTTCGTCTACGGCCTTTTGCGCGGCCTCAGCCAAAAAGTCGGGGCGACAGTCAAAAAGCTGAATGCTAATTGGACGCTCGCTGGGGTCTACTTCCATGATTTTGGGAAGCTGCTTGACGTAGTGCAGCCCCGTCGCGTTCACCATTTCGGTGTACATCATAGAGTCGGGCGCATATCGCCGCACCAGCCGCCGAAACACCAGATCGGTCACGCCCGACAGCGGCGACTGCAACACGCGACTATTCACCTCAAAATTGCCGATCTTGAGCGGCGAGGCGAGGCGTTGCTGGAGTTCTGACGATAGCGTAATCATGGGCGGTTGACGAACGGCTGAGAGGGCACTTTACCCAACGACGGGCGATCGCCCGACTTTTCCCATTATGGCAGGTGAATTGCGCCAACACGCCCTCACTCCGGCTGCTGCAACACCCGAATCACATAGGGAAAGTACCCGTTATTGCGGTGAGAGCCGATCCAGATTTCGTAGCGACCGGGGAGCCACTGTCCAGCGATGCCGGGGTTGAGGCTCAGGTAATTATCGTTGCACCAGCTTCCGCCCGGCCCTTTGACGACGAGGGTCGTGTCTTCGGCGCTTTGCACCTGGAGGCTGAGAAACTCAAAGGGGGCCGTGAGCGTCAAAATGTGGTCGGGCTGGGTGTCTACGAAGCCGAGGCAGGGCCCCGTGGCGGTTTCGGGGCGGCCGGCCACGTCGCTGGCTGGAAGGGGGCCGCCGCTGATGCCGCGAATCGTTTTGGGGCTGGGGTCTGCGCCGGGGGTGAGGGTGAGGTTTTCAAAAATCGTGCTGCCGCCAAACGGAGTGGGCGATCGCCGCTGGGTGCTGCGGGGAAACTGGGATGCGGGGCTGGGGGGCGCTGGCACGGACTGCACAGGTGCTTCAGGCCGTACCCCAGGACTGGGTGAAGCTGCGGGGGGTTCGACGGGCGCGGGTTCACCTGGCTCTGGCTCCTCCGTCGGAAACGGCACCGCAGGCTGCAACGGGTCGGACAGGGTGGGCTGAGCCTGGGCGATCGCCCCAGTAGCAGATCCCAAAGCGGCGATCGCCAGCGGCAGAGCTGTCCAGAACAAAACCCGACGCAACGTTGCAGAATGAGGCATGGCAATTTGAGCGTTGAACAGCAAACAGTCCAGGGGATTCAGGGTAGAGCGCAGGTCAGGCGCAGATTAGGCAGGGGACTGGGCGATCGCCAGGGCCTGGTTCAGGCGGGCTTTGTCGATTTGCCGCTGATGCAGCAGCAACCAGGATTGCACCAGGTCTGGCCCCTGCAAGTCACCCGTCAGCGCCGCCCGCAGCGATTTCATCACCACGCCCTTTTTCACGCCCGCCGCCTGCACACCCTGCTGAATCACGTCCTGCACGGTGTCTGGTGTAACAGCGGTCGTGTCTAGCGCCGTCAGGATGCCCTGAAGCGCCGTGCCCACGCTGGGCTGCTGAAGCTGCTGCGTGGCTGCGTCGGTAAAGCCCACATCCGGCACGAACAGGTAGCGGGTCATCTCCACTGCGTCGTTCAGCTTCACCAGGCTGGGGCCGACGAGGGCGGCGACTTGTTCTAGCCAAGGGCGATCGCCCGTCGGGTCAAACTCGTAGCCCGCCGCTTGCCACAGGGGAATCAGCAGGTCGGTCAGTTCACCGAGGGGCTTGTGATGCAGGTATTGGCTATTGATCCAGTTGAGCTTGTCCCAGTCAAACTTGGCTCCGGCCTTGTTGACTCGATCAAAGCTAAATTGTTTCGCCGCTTCTTCCAGGGTGAAAATCTCCGACATGCCCTCCGGCGGCGACCAGCCCAGCAGCGTCATGTAGTTGGCGATCGCCTCTGGGGTATAGCCCATGTCGCGAAAGTCGGAAATCGACGTAACCCCGTCTCGCTTCGACAGCTTTGCGCCCGCCTGGTTTAGGATCAGCGGCGTATGCCCAAATTCTGGCACGGTCGCGCCCAGCGCCTCGTACAGCAGGATTTGCTTGGGCGTGTTGCCGATGTGGTCTTCACCGCGAATGACGTGGCTAATGCCCATGTCGATGTCGTCCACCACCACGACGAAGTTGTAGAGCGGTGCGCCGATTTCGCCAGCCGCCGATGCGCGGGCAATTACCATATCGCCGCCCAGGTCGCGCCCCTTCCAGGTGACCATCCCGCGCACTAGATCAGTCCAGGAAATTTCCCGGTCGTCGTCGATTTTGAAGCGGATGACAGGCTGGCGACCCTCGGCGATGAAAGCGGCTTCCTGCTCTGGCGTTAAATCCCGATGGCGATTGTCGTAGCGGGGCGCTTCGTTGCGGGCTTTTTGGGATTCGCGCATCGCGTCCAGTTCTGCGGGCGTGTCGTAGGCGCGATAGGCTAGCCCCTTGTCCAGCAATTCCTGAATTTTTTGGCGGTATAGCTCGGTGCGCTGGGTTTGAAAGATGGGCCCCTCGTCCCAATTCAGCCCCAGCCATTTCAGCCCGTCGAGGATGTTGTCGGTAAACTCAGAGCGCGATCGCTCTAGGTCAGTATCTTCAATCCGCAGCACAAACTGGCCGCCATTGTGACGGGCAAAGAGCCAGTTAAACACGGCAGTACGAGCGGTGCCGATGTGGAGCTTTCCGGTGGGACTGGGCGCAATGCGAACTCGAACGGACATGTTGTAAGGGTTAGGGGTTAGGGATTGGGGGTTAGGTGGGCGACAGGAGATGGAGTGAGGGAATTGATGGCGATCGCCTCAGCAGCACCCAGTGACACTCAGCAACCAACCTTAAAGATTCTAGCGATTCATGGAACCTTAGTATTAGCAGGAGTTGTGTACATCTCACTTTTCAAGTACTTCTCAAGATTTCTTGAACCTGTGTGAGAAAGCGCTCCGCGCAGGCGATCGCCGCTTGAGTCTCTGATGTATCAATCGTTTTCAATTCTCCATAGTCTGCAATCTGTCGTATTTCGGCTAACCAATTCAGGTCACGCCCATACTGCCTATCCAAAATTCCTGGTTTCACAAAATGCAAGCTAACAGCACGCAGAACACCAGTATGACTACCAAATGCCAGATCTTGAGAGAGCAGCAGGGCTGATGCAGCATAGTAAGCTCTTGATGCCGCCTCGTTTAAGAAGCCAGCATCTTGCAGCATCTTTGCCGCTTCCAATGACGAGTCAGCACGACCTAAATTTGCCTGAACTTCTTCAGAATGGTTTACAACACGAGGCCTTCCCGCAAAATGTTGCGGTAGAAGCGACTCACGCCTTGCTCAAACTCGGTTGCGTCGGCTGGTTTTGCAGAAATCCAGTATGGCGCTTCTAGCTGAAGCGGATAGAGCAAGTCCACAATGGCGCGCAGCTCTTGAAAGGAATTGATGGGTGGAGCCAGCAATATCAGCAGATCAATATCACTAGTTGGGGTCAACTCATTTCTAACGGCAGAGCCGAAGACAATCAGAGACTTTAGCCTTTCGCCATAATGCTGGCTCAGCAGGTGTTTACACTCGATCAGCGTCGCTTGTAAATCTGCACAAGAGTTCGCACCTTGATCTGAACCCTGGTCTGCACTTGGGGTTGCTTGATTGGACAGCATAGCACTTGCCCACATTGCCTCCCAAACACTACCTGCTTAAATCAAATGCCTGCTCAAGTAAAACTCTAAAACGGGACCGACGGGGCTCGAACCCGCAACTTCCGCCGTGACAGGGCGGTGCTCTAACCGATTGAACTACGGTCCCTTGCGCTTTGTGCGCCCTTTGAAAGACGCAATCTCTATTGTGTAGGTCTGGGAGCCTTTTGTCAAATGTTTTGAGAAACTTTTGGATATTTTTTGGAGAACAGGCTGAGGCTCGTTCCTAATGCCCTTGATCCGCCTGAATTTCCTGCACTTTTTCGGTGATGAATGCCACCAGCCAGTCTTTGACGCAGTGGGTGGCGCGGCAGTCGTCTTCGTTATAGCGCAAAATCGATTCGAGAAACGCGCGATCGCCCGTTTGCAGCCATTGTGCATACCAGAAGATGGACTGTGCGCCGTTGGCTTCTGCATCGCGCCAGTTGAACCCCAGCCAGCGGGCGATCGCCTTCAGCGCGTAGCTCTCGACGGGCAGCAGCGCCACCTGCGTCACCCAGTCGTGCAAATCCACAAATCGGGTCAGCAAATCCTCCACAACCTCTGAGGCAGGGCCAAACAATTCTCCCAAACGGCGCACCGTCTGCACCTCGTAGGGGCAAAAATGAAAAATCGGCGCGTCAGGATAGCGCTGAAACAGTTCCATCAACTGGTTCCAGGCGAGACGCTCGTCCTCTGGGGTTTCCGCCAGCAGCGCGTAGAAGGTGTTGTGCCCCTGGCCCCGATCCACCACCAGCACGCCATGCAGATACACCACGTTTTGCTCTGGCGCGGACTCAATATCGAAATACAGTTCGACCTCCGCAGTGGGCAGGCGGCGATGAGTGACCAGTTCCAGCAGCGCCCCATGAGACAGCGACGGATTCAGCAGCGCCTCCTGATTCAGCGTTGCCTGGGCCTGATGCACCAGCTTGTGCGCCACGGCCGGCCCAAAGCCAGGAAGCATTTCCAACTCCCGGACGGGCGTGGCCGCTAGCGCCTCCAGCGTGGTGATTTGCATTTGCTTGAGGTAAACATAGCGGCTGGGCGTAACGCCGGGGAGCAGGGAGAGGTGGCGATCGCCCGTTGCCAGCCCATAGCAGAAGCTATACCAGTGGCAGAGGTCGCAGCGGTTGTGGGCAATAAACACCTCTGGTTCCCGCTGGGCGATCAGCATTTCAGCACAGGCGTAGAGAATTTCCTCCATGCGCGGCACGAGATCCACCAAATCCACTGCATAGGGACCACGCTGCCGCAGCATCAGCCAGCTTGTGTCGCACCACGCACCCTGCACCGCCGCCAGCACGTAGGCATGAAACGCCGCCATCACCTGATAATCCAGCTTAGGGCGTTTGCCCAGGCGGATATCCGTCGGCACATACATCCAGTCGCCAAAAACCGACTCGCCCGGATGCCGCACCAGCAGATCAGGGCAACTCACCAGCATCACGCCATCGCGGTATTCCGTCAGCAGCACGCCGCGAGAAATCCGCTCTACCCCCTGCTGCATCAGCGTCAGCGTGGTCTCCGCGCCCGCCGCCCAGTTTGACCGGGGATAATCTGCTTCGTGAATCACCGCATCCTGCAAAATTTCGCGGCGGTGGGCCAGGCTGTCTTGCCGCAGCTTCAGCAGATAGTCACTGGGCGCATCGCAATATTCCAGGTCGCCATAGCGGTCGAGGTAGGCGCGGCGATGGCAGCGCTGAAAGCTAAACAGCAGTTCGTCCGTGAGCCAGATCGTATGCGGACTCAGATTATGCAGACTGGGATTATGCAGACTGAGAGCATGTGGACTGAGAGCCGCGTGAAGTGCAGCGGGTTCTCCCTGCGCTGGCAATATCAACTGCCTGCGATAGGGCCCTGACGGGCGATCGCCCGCATGTTGCCCCGCGTATTGTTCCGTGTGTGACTCGGCGCATTGCCCGGTGCATTGCCCAGCCTGTTGCCCCGGACATTGCCCCGAATAGTGTTTGGTATAGGTCTCCGCAGACGGTCGAAAACTCGCGTCAGATTTAACACTTTCAGGCATCGAAACTAGCGAGGCAGAGTATTCGCTCTCCGCCTCTGATCGTTCAAATCGCGGCGGATTAGCGGACACACTCCTCCAGGCTGAGCAAGCAAACCAGCGGTCGCTGCTTCAGCCTTGTGGAAAACTGGGAGTGGGGCGATCGACTCGATAGCATCATGCAGGATGGCCTGAGGGCAAGGCGCGACGAGCGCAAAAACAAAAGCTCCGACGGCGGACAGAAGATTCACCCAAACTGAAAAAATCTCTAAAAACCTCCGCCGCAATCCGGCAGCTCTGAGAATTTTTTCCTATCTTCCATGACTCTACCCTGATCTGGAAAAATCTGCATCAAAAATCCGCATCGTGTTTGCCAGCAACCCTTAGGCCGCAGCCAGGAGCGAATCACTGCACCACTCTTCACCACTCTTCAGCACGATAGAACCGATCCGACCAATCGCCCACCTGCGCTCGAATAAACGCAATTTCTTCAGCCGAAAGCTTTTCCTTCCAGGTGTAGGCATTGGCTTTGCTGTTGCGCTTGAGGGCAAATAGCGACGGCTCCACCGAGGGATTTTTTTCGTTGCTATAGTCTGTGATTTTGCGCTGCACGGTGTCGCTAAAATCCAGCCCTAGTTGGTCAAAAATTTGCTGAAAGCCTGCCAGCGGCTCTAGCGACAGGTCTTCGTGCCGCACGAACTGCCAGTGGGGAAACTGCTCCCGGTAGGTGGCGATGCGATAGTGAATCAGCTTCCACAGCAGCGCCGCGTGTTCCAGAATCGATCGCCCGTGCCCGCCACCGGGTACTTCGTCTCCGGCGACGAATTCCTCGATTTCGGCAGCAAAGGGATGCAGATGATCCCGCATCAGCAGTGGCTGGTCGAGAAAATGGCGGAAATTGTGGAACCAGCCCGCTTTTTTCAGGCTGTAGGCAAAGGCAGCAGGATGGCGAATCATCACCACCACGTCCATGTTGAAGCGGGTTGCCAGCCAGTCGGCAGAGAAGAGGGCGATCGGGTCTTTCAGCAGAGGACGACGGCCCGCGGCACGGCTTTTGGCAAAAAACGCGCGATCGCCCTGCACTTTGCGGCGATATTCTGCATCATTCACCAGCTTCCAACTGGGAATCAGGTTGTATTGCAGCCGCACCGTTTTCTCAAAAAACCGCCGATATTGAGCCTCGTTGTCGGCGCAGATGTATTGAAACCAATAGTCCCACTGTGCGCCGCAAAAGCCCAGGTTGTGATCTAGGTGAAACGGCTCGTGAATATAGGCGACTTGGGGCGATGCGCCGATCATCCGCCCTACCCAGGTCGAGCCAGAGCGATGGGAACCCGTCACCAGAATTGGTTTTGGCAAGACTTTGCCCATAGTGCTATGCACTGGCAGTACAGGCTATTGCTCGATGGCAGAACGACCCTGCCGCCCCAACCGCACAATGACAAAGTGCCCAAAGTAAATCAGATAAATTACCAGCCCGACAATACCCAAAAAGCCCAGGAAAGGCAGACGATAGTTGGCATGGAGGATATCTTTGTAAATCAGCGGGGCCTCGCGCCACACCTGGCAGAAAGACGTTGGGTAGCTTGCGTCCGAAAAGGCACATTGCAAAAAGGGAATCGTGGCGATCGCCCCCAGCGTGCTGTAGATCGTCAGCGCCCAGCGCCAGGCACTAAACACAAATTTAAGCGGGCTAGAGCGCTGGTCGTCAATTTCCTCATTCAGGTCAACCCAGAACCACAGCCCGACGGGAATCAAAATCCGCGCCAAAAACGATGCCAGAAAGCCGATCTTCAAATCGCCAATCAGCAGATAAACCGTAATCGCCAGCAGGCTGGAAACGCGCCAGTAAATAATCAGCAGCCGCTGCATGGCTTCAGCCTGCTTTACCGTTGCCCAGATCAGCAAAATTAGCGGCAGCAGCACTGCAAACAGCACCGCCAAACGATAGTCCATCCAAACTAGAGAGCGCAGAAGATCGGGAGACATGAGTCCAAGGGTGGAAATGATTGGAAATGAGTTGCAACGTACAGAGGGACTTGGGTCAAGCCCTGCTTTAGCCGAAGAACATCTAAGAGCCTTATCCAGTGTAAGACCTTATGTAAGACCTTACCGGCCTTATCCCGCAGATTTCTGCCGTGGCTCACGGCACGTCGGCAAGAATCGTATTGCTGATGCAAAAGGTTGGTCTGACGACTGCTAAGAGGATGTTTGAAAAGTCCTACTGTTTGTAGCAAAGCGTGCAAGATCCCCTAAATCCCCCTTAAAAAGGGGGACTTTAAGGCGGTTTCCCCCTTTTTAAGGGGGGCTAGGGGGGATCTCTGAGTGCTTGACATTACAGGCGATACCTTTTTAAACACCCTCTAAGAGCTAATTTATGAAGCAAATCTTAAGAAGCCTGAAACTCTTGGCATGTGTGGCTTTGAGGTCATGTTTGCCCAGGAAAAGCAGTTTCTCGGAAATCCTTGATTAACAAGGCTTTCAGGCTCCTTTACAAATTAGCTCTAAGACGGCTGCTAAATTGTAACCAGACTTGTGTAACCAGACTCGTGTAACCAGACTTGTAGCTGAATCTTTAAAAGAAAAATGCCTGACCTTATAAGCCCCCAAGGTCAGGCAGTTCACCTGTAAGGACGCCTTCTGAGCAGGAACACTAACGATTCAATTGCCCCCTAATCGCTAGTGTTCCGAATGCGTTCTCCAGAGTTATCCATATTCTGCAATTTCTTGAATTCAATTTCCCTGAGATTTTTACTGAACTCTGTGGGGCAGTTTTGCGAAAAGGTGCTATTGGATACGGGAATTTCCATTGACAATTCTGTGATTTGTCGGGTAATCAATCAACCGTTTTCCGATAGTGGGGGTTAGAAATGAGCCTGACGCACTCAGGAGTCTAAAAATTTGAATCAATCTGCTCCTGCTTGGATGACCATTCCAGACGGACAAATGCTAGGCTCGAAAAAATGCTGCTTGTCAGGGCTTTGAGGTGCTGCGTTAAAGAGGACGTTGCGCCAGAGAACTGCTGAGGGCGATCGCCACGATCCAACCATGCTCACCCCCATCACCGAAGACGTTTTTAAGCAACTGATTCCCGCTGTCGCCACAGCGCAGCAGTATCGCTACTACTGGGGCAAGTTTCAGGATGTGCTGAGTCGCGTGCTGATTTCGGTCGTGGGGGCGCTGCTGGGGTTGGTGCTGCGGGCAATTTTGCCGCCCAACTTTTGGTTTGAAATTCTGGAATTCAGCGTGGCGATTATTGCAGGTCTGTACTGGTTGTGGGGGCCCGCTTACCAGGCTGGCCGCCGCAATGCGGAATATCGCCGCTTTCCTTACGCTGGCTTTTGGCAGGGCGAGGTGTCCGATGTCTACATTACTGAAGATCTCGTCGGCACCGAAGAACGGGTCAACAAGCAGGGCGAACTGGTGGTCGTCGAAAATCGGCAGCGACGGCTGAACCTAGAATTAGCCGATGAAGCAGGCTACTTAGGCAAGGTAAAGGTGCCCCTGGTGCGCGACCATCGGGTGATTCGTCCGGGCGATCGCGCTCAACTAGTTGCCATCTCCAATCGCCCCGATCTCGACCCCGTTTTGGAGCTATCCGATGTCTACATGGCGGATTACGGGCTGTGGGTCAGCGACTATCCCTATCTGAATCGAGAGGTGTTTTCAGGCATCAGCCAGCAGATCAGCCGTCGCGCTGGCGAACCCAGCCCAAAGCGCCGCCGCGACCGTGCTAGTGACCCTGCCTACGACCCCGGCCTTTATGAAGCGCCGCCGCGTCGGACTGAGCGCTCTGGTCGCCCCCGTCAGGCTGATAGCTTTCGCCAAGAGCCCCGTAGCCGACCGCCCAAGCGCCGCACGCCCCGCCGCGAATTTTGATAAAAACTTAGACCTCTAACTCCCAAAGAAGTCAGAGGTCAAACAAATGAACACCATCACTCGCAGGATGTGTTAGCGTCAGCATCATGCACCAAAGCCCTGAGGGGCAGTGCGCTACGGCTACGCCCAACAGCACCCTACAGTACTCAAATCATTTATGAAATAGCGGTAGATGCTCAGGCGCTTCCCGTAAAAGTAACTTCTGGAAACTTGCTTTGCGCTTCGGCCATGGACTTTTTCTTGCCCTCTTCTTGCCAGTAGTTGATGACTTCTGTGGCTTTGTTGAGCAGTTCTACCCGGTCAGCTTCGGCGATCCAGTGCTTCGCCTCTAGCTCGGTCTTGAGCTGTTCCCACGCATCATTGCGGGGCCAGAAGAAATAGGATGTCAGCGGGCTGGTTCCCTTTCCGACGACTTGGTCTACTGCCAGAGCCACGTTGTTATCTAGCCAGAGAACCTTGAGAATGAACTTCGACAATCGCACCTCCAGGACAGTCCGGGCTGCCTTCAAAAACTCTACAATCCTCTATAGTAAATTACGAACTGGCGCGATCGCCAATATTCTTGGTTAGATTTGTCCTGAGCTAATTTTTTTTCTAGAATTTTTTCCCAAACGATTCCTATGCAGCAGGCGATCGCCAT
This sequence comes from Thermoleptolyngbya sichuanensis A183, assembly GCF_013177315.1. Lineage (NCBI taxonomy): Bacteria > Bacillati > Cyanobacteriota > Cyanophyceae > Oculatellales > Oculatellaceae > Thermoleptolyngbya > Thermoleptolyngbya sichuanensis. The sequence goes on from NZ_CP053661.1 coordinate 2,678,108, forward strand.
TCTAGTGTTTGATATCGACGGCGTAATCCGCGACGTGAGCAATTCCTACCGCCGCGCCCTAGCAGACACCGTAGAAGCCTTTACCAACGGTCATTTCCGTCCCTCCCAGGCAGAGATCGATCAGCTCAAAGCCGAAGGGTTGTGGAACAACGACTGGGAAGCGTCTCAAGAGCTAATCTACCGCTACTACAAACGGCAGGGAAGCGAGCGATTGCAGCTTGATGTGTCCTACGAAAAAGTGGTGGATTTCTTTCAGCGGCGCTATCGCGGAGCCATTCTAGACGATCCCGATCGGTGGGATGGCTACATCACCCAAGAGCCACTGCTGGTCGATGCGGCCCACTTGCTTGAACTGAAAGCCAACGCAATTCCCTGGGGATTTTTTAGCGGGGCGACGCGGGGATCGGCGACCTACGTTTTGCAGCGCCGATTGGGACTGCACGATCCGATTTTAATTGCGATGGAAGATGCCCCCGGCAAGCCCGACCCGACGGGGTTGCTGCAAACGGTGGCGCAAATCGAGGCTCGGTTTGGGTTGTCTAACCTGCTGCCGGTGGTGTATGTGGGCGATACGGTGGCGGATATGCAGACGGTGACGGCGGCGAAAGCTGTGGCGGGCGATCGCCCCTGGATAGGTGTGGGCGTGCTGCCGCCCCATGCCCAGTCCCCCGCCGACTACGCCGCCGCCTATACCGACAAGCTCCACACCGCAGGCGCAGTCCGCGTGGTGAATACTGTCCGAGAACTGACACCGCCCTCCGTTGCCAAACTGCTAGACTCTCACGGGCACCTGGGATAGAGCGACTTGGTGGGCGTGCGGCGGGGACTCAGCACCAGCACCGAATCCATAAACTGTTTCAACTCGGCCTGGTGGGCTGGCGAACTTACGGCCGCTTGCAGGTGTCGCAGCACCAGTTGGATAAAGCGGCGACTGGCGGCGATCGCCGCGCGGGTGGGCATATTGCTCAGGTTAATATAATCACGCGGATCACCAAAGAAAACCCGCCCGTTGGGTTGACGCATCGGCATGACGCGATGTTCGTGCGGATAAGATAGCCCGCCCATCCCAAAGTAGCGGATAAACCGGATGGCTCCCGCTCCCCCATTTTCGCGCTCCGTGTGGGCAGATGAGTAAGAATCCTGAATCAGGTGCAGCGCCTCGCCCAGCCACTCAAAGGCGGCTTCTCGTGTTGGGGCAGCCATGATTCGCTGGTAGATAGCCACAAGCTGCTGTCGCGCTTCGGCGAGGGCTTCCTCTAGCGACTGGCACTTGTGGCGGCGCAGCATGTGGCGGCGCTGTTGCGAGGGCTTAAAGTGGTTTGTGATTTTTTCAAGATCCACCCGGCGCACGCCCCGATTCATGGCATTTAGTTCAGCAGGGGTGATGGGTAGTCCTTTGGCAGCCTCCCGATTCAGGGTTTCATGCCCCGGCGGAATGCGGCGTTTAATATCTTCCACAACGAACGGATCGGCTTCAAGTTCGGCCGCCGTTTCTTGCAAAGTTTCCAGATATTGCTGCTGCACCCGCGCATCGAATGAGCGTGGCGTATTAGATACAATTATCTGTTCCAGCTTAGATTCAAATTCTTGTTCCAGCTTAGATTCAAATTCCCATTCAAATTCAGATTCCAGTTCCCATTCTGCTTCGCGCTGTTTGGGTGGAGCAGTGCGGGCAACAGGCGGCAAATCTGCCCCCTGCTCTAGCGCCGTCACCAGCACAATCCGGTTGCCGTTTTCGCCGCCAGGCCGATAGACAATTGGTACGCCCCGCACCACGGTCAGACGAGTGTTGTAGCCGGGGCGGGTTTGGCGATAGTGCTTGGCCGCGCGAAACTCGCGGACGAAGGTGCGCGGATCGAACCGCACGCCTTTGGAGGCTAGCCGTTGCAAAAAGCGCTGGGTGAAATGAACAGTGGGTAAAAAGCCCTGCCGCTTGAGATAGGCGGCAAATCGTTGAGCGATGCTGCGTCCGGCTTGCCCCCGGCGGCCAAATTCATCTTCAAACTCCGGAGCGGCCGAGCCGTTCTGGAGCGCTTTAGTTGAAAACGAGTTCATAGTGATCGAAGGGGAATAGTGTTGATTTTGGATTTTAGGTTGGCGATTTTGGCTAGACATTCTGGATTGGCGATTTTGGATTGCGATCGCTCAGTCCGGTTCAATCCACAATCCAAAATCTAAAATCCAAAATCTAAAATCCAACCCAATTGAAGCGGCACATGACTGGGGCGATCGCCCTCTAACCTTGCCCTGCCCTGAGTGGCGCGACGTTGCCGTTGCGGCCAGCATTGATGGGGACGACGCGCTGGGTGTGGCCGCGAAAGGCAATCCCCAGCACCTCGGCACTGGTCAGCCATTCTTCGGACACATCAGCGATTTCCCGCAGCAGGGCTTCAAATTCCGCCCGCGAGCTGTTGAGGATATACTTTTGTGCCAGCCAGCGAATGACCGATCGCCCGGAAGTTGCCATGCGGTGACGCTGCGAAGCGTTGACGTGCTTGTTGAAATAGCGCAGCATCACTTCTTCCACCACATCCCAGGCGTTTTCTGCACCGAACAGCTTGCGAACGTCTTCGGCCCCCAGAATGCGGAAGGCTTCGTCGAGCAGTTGCAGCGTCTCAATGCGAAATACGTTAACGTGTCCATAGGAATTCCACTTCAGGTTATTCCGCAAGTCCAGTCCGGCACGACGCACGGTGGCGATGCTGCCAAAGCTGGGATCGTAGGCGCGTTCGCGAATCACGTCGGAAATACGTTTGTCGCGCCAGAAGGCGGCCACGCTGTTGATGAACTGCGTGAACATCCCGTGGAATTGGGCGTTTGGCTTGGCGCTGGGCATGGGCGGTGTGGTGGTGTAGCCAAACACGCGGCGGTAGGTCTGCATTCGGTTGCGCTCGGCATAGCGGAGGATGCTGCGACGGTCAAACCGATACAGCCCGTAGGCTCCTTCGCCCGTCGAAAGGCGGACTGCCCCGGCATCGAATAGCTCTTGCAGCTTGCGGATGGCACGAAACACGCCGACGGTTTCCATCTGATACAGATAATATAAATCGGCGACAGATAAGATGCGATCGCTCGCAACTTGTTCGTCATAATCTTCCACGCCTTGGGGCAGGCGGGTTTCGTCGATGCCCTTGGCAGCATCCTTACCAATGCCGATCAGATCAGCGAGTCCGCCATCAGCAGGAATCGGCGCAGCAGCATTAGCGGCGATCGCCTGCGCTAACATATCTTCGATGCGCTGAGTCAGTGCGTCCGCAAGCTGGGGATTTTGGATCAACTGCGGCCCGAGCTGATCGACGAGCGTTTCCTTTAGCGCGGCAATGCGGTCGAGTAAACTTTGGTTTTCTCCGGTGGTGGTCATGGGAATTTCTCCTCGAACAAGGGCTTAGTCAGGGATGAGTAGAGTGGATTAAGGATGGCTTGTTGCCAGCCTAGATTTCGCAGGTTTTGGCTGTGGCTATCGACTTGGCTGCGATTCATGCTTACCGAGCGATTCACCATTGCGTTTGCTGTCATCGGAGATCAATCGAGATCGTCGGGCGTGTCGCCAGAGGGCAATGTTACTTGCTCTGCCAGTTGACGCACCTGATAAAGCTGATAAGCCAGATCGCGCAGCGCCCGAATCACCCCTTCGCGGCGGAAGGCGGCGTTGGGAATGGGCGTATAGGTAGTGGCCTGGGTTAGCACCATGAGGCGATCGCTCGTCTCGGAAATTACCCGAATGCCCAGCTTGCCGCCCGATTTCGCCAGCAGCGGCCCCTCTTCAGAGGCAAATCGCCAGACCCAATTCAGCAGCCCCTCTATGCTCATCGAGTCGCGCAGTTGTGCGGTGTCCTCGAATGAATATCCAGTGCCGTCCGGCAGCGGAAATGCAGGGCGGGGAACACCGTAGGAAAGCTCTATGTCCTCTTCATCAGCCTCAGCGCGGGTGAAGTCGATATAGACCGACAGCCGTTCCTCTGGCCCCAGGAAGAATAGCTCCATAATCCGGTAGACCTCCTGCACCGACTCGGCCACCACCGCCAGCGCCTGCGACAGCCGCACCAACTGCGTACCAATGTAGGCTCCAGCGCTGGAATCCTGAGTGCGCTTGTAGTCTACCCAGCTCCGCCGCAGCGATTGCAAATAGTCTTTCAGCGTCAGGAAGTTGCTGTAGTTTTGCTCCTCTTCGACCGTGTTGATTTGCCCACGCACCAGGCCAAAATATTCCGCCAGTTTCTTGAGTTGGCCACCGGGGCGCTGATTGCCACTGTCCGCGTCTTCACCCAGCAGCAGTTGAAACAGGTTATCCACCCGCAAAATTCGTGGGCCACCCCGTGCGCCCAGTTCCACCAAGAGTTCCTGCATTTCCGTGCGGATGATGGAGCGGGTGGCTTCCATGTTTTCGCGGTCGGCAGAGGGCTTCAGCGGTGTGAGGGCATTTAGCAATCGAATACCGTCCTGAATCGCCGTTTTTGCCCGGTGATAGAGGCTGGCCTGTGCCCCGGTGATGCCGCCCCCCAGGTCGGAGGCGCGGACGCTGACGGATTGCGGATTCCAGTCGTAGATCGTGCGGCCATCGACCTGACGAGCGGTGAAGGTCTGCGTCAGCGTGTCTACCAGAGTTTTTGGGTTGTCCGTGCGCTGGATGTGGCCCAAAATGCCGCCTAGGGCGCTTTCCACAATGCCTTGCAGGTCGCCGCCAGGGCTGGCCGGAGCCGAAACAGATGCCATTCTGCCCGTCCGGTGGATTTGATCCAGGCTGGGCAGTACGTCCACCACCTGCAACTGGCCGGGTTTGTCTTTGGAAGGCTGGGCGGGCGGACGTTTGGATTGCTCAAGACTCGGCACCTCTAACGCCACTAATTCTATGCTGTAGGACGTTGCCTGACCCTCTAGCTTGACCTGATGCGGGCCTTGTCTGGGGTCTGGTGGAGTGACAGGGGTTCTCAGTGGCTCCAAGGAGAAATCGGGACGAATCTCTGTTTCTCCCAAAAATTCGCTATCCCGAAAGAGTTTGAAATACACATCGGGTGTTGGTTCTGTTTCTCCGGGATCTTGGCGAAAGTCTTCCTTGGTAAAGGAGATTTCAAAGTAGCCCTGGGTATCCGTCCGGGAAACGCCGATCAGGTCATCATATTGTCGGTCTTTGTCGTGGAGTTCTACGCGGATGCCAGCTTCGGATTGGCTTTGGTTTTTGACCACACGCCCGCGAAGCGTGTACCTGTCTCGTTTCATGCTGCGCTATCTCCTTGCTAAAGCTTTATAGAAGTTTTCAGTAATAAGTCCCGGTGCGGCGAGCCGCCGATCCAGCGCGTGGCGGCTGGCACAGATTAGGAAGCGTTCGGGAACGATGCCCGGATCGTTGCCTTTGGCCAGCCGCTGTCCGGCTTCTTCGATAATTTGCTGGTGGTGCGGTTTGAAGCCGGTGACTTCTGCCAGCGATCGCCCGCCCAGTTCGCTATAGGGCGTGTAGCAAATCGTATCGACCACGAGCTTGTGGGCCCGGTCGAAGGTTTGCAGCACGGCTGGCGGAATCGTGCCTGCATGGGGATTGGGATACAGACGCTTCCAGATGCGGTTGTAGTCGTCCGCCATTTGCGGAAAGCCCATCCGCCGCAGTAGTTCCGTGCTGATGAACACGCGCAAGTAGGGGGTGGGGTGGGGCGCACCGGGGTGAAAGAAGAGGGTGCTTTGGGGCGATCGCGAAGCAATGTCCATCAGCGAGGCGACGATGTAGGGGCCACCCAGCAGCAGCCCCGACATATCCGCAAAGGTTTCGCTGTGCCATTTTGTCCACACGGCCGCCACGTCCGGGGAGAACCCCGCTTTCAGCAGACGGTGGGCGATCGCCTTGGGCAAGGTTTGCCGCAGGCCCAGGTCGGTTTGCAGGTTGTGGGCGACTTCGTGCAAAATCGCCCCCAGGGTCCAGGGATTCACCAAACGATGGTAGGGCAGTTGGATCAGCGGAAACGGATTCAACTGCTGGCTCAGCTTGGTGAGGGGAATGCCGCGCCGGAAAGTGGCAGGCGAAAACCCGGTTTTGACGTAGGAGAACGGCGGCGGTGCGGGAATCGACTTTGCCTTGCCCAAGCCCATATACACGTCCTGGTAGCAGTCGAGGGCGATGCGATCGCACCCCAATAGCCACGGCGCAAACTGGCTCTGCCGCTGCCCAAACAGCTCAAAGTAAAAGTCCCAGATTTGCTCGATTTTGCGAACCAGGTCGTGGGCTTGGTCTTTGCGAGCGATCATCTGCTGCAACTGCGCCGTTGCGGGCTGGGCGATCGCCGCCTGAGCGCTGCCAGAGACCGTTTTGGACACGCCCTGGAGGTGCGATCGCAGCCTGGCAATAAGCTGGTTCACCGCGTCGATATGGGCATCGCTGGGACTGGCCGCATCGGTGCCAAACTCGCCCTGGCGAAACGGACGCAGCGCCTCCACATGGCGCACCACGTTCACCGCCTGCGCCCGCAGCCAGGGGTCGAGGTTGGGCGGCTCCACAGCGCGAGCGGTTGAATATTCAGGCGTAGTCTCCTGATATAGCTCGGCGAGGGCCTGCCGCGTTGCCCGACACGGGTCTATCCCGTTCTTCGATCCGTTCGTAAACCCGTTCATACCAAAGCTCCCGATTGCATTCCCATCAACTTTTCGCTGACATCCCTGATGCTGCAATGCCTTTGCCTATACGCGGGCCCGCTTGCGTGCGCCGCAGGTGCATTGGCGGCTGTGAATCTGGCGCGATCGCTTCATCACAGCAGAGGCCCGGCGCGGATTACCCAACACCTGCGCCACGTTGCCAGCCACCGTCCGCGCTGCCACGCGAGCGTTTACGGGCTGTCCTTTAGCGACGCGCTGCGCCAGGGTTGCCATGCTGCTGCGGGCGATCGTGGGGAAGGTACGAACCAGCGGACGGGTCTGGGGGTTCTGGAGCAGCGCCCGACCAGCTTGGGCCAGGGGACGGATGACCTGGGGAACCACGCGAGAGATGACGGGTGCGGCTGCGCTGAGGCCCCGCGCCACCATTGGAATCAATGCGCCAATGAAGGCTTCTGCTTCGGCTTCGCTCTGGCTGTTAGCCGCCATGTGGGCCAGGTGTTCGGCCATCACCTCATACTCGCTGGCTGGCGCGGTTTCAAATTCGGGCAGCGCTTCAGGATGCTGCTCAAACTCATACTCAAACTCGCCATCGCCCCCAAAGGCGCTGCCCAATCCCCGCAGCAGATTGCCGATAAACGGATCGCCTTCATATTCGCCTTCCAGTTCAAACTCATTCAGGGGTGTTTCATACTCCATCTCAAATTCGCGCTGGCCCCGGCGACGGCGACGACGGAACAGCCCACCGATAGCCTGAATCGCCATCGGTGCAGCCGCCTTGAGAATGGGAGCCAGCAGGGGCAGAAACTCTTCACTTTCGTATTCGTACTCATAGGCGCGATCGCTTTCACCCAGCATGGCCGATTCAAATTCCGATTCCAGTTCCCGATCCAGGGTTTCAAATTCGTACTGATACATTGAGTCTTGGTCTCCTTTTTCAGCGATGTTTAGTTGAGGTATTGGGTTGAAAACAAAGCGAGACTCCAGCAGAACTAGCCCCGCACTTTCTTGCGGGCAACTGGAGCAGGCTGGGTCACTTTCTGCGCGACTTTGGCAGAATTAGCCACAATTCGAGCAGCAGTCATGGGATTTTTGAGCGCTTTGCGGGTCTGGGCGGCCATCACCTGGGCTACGACCGGGCGGGTAATCTGCTGACCCTGCGCGGCTTTCTGGGTCAGCACTTGCCCCGTCCGCATCGCCACCGTCGGCAAAATTCGCACCAGCGGGCGGGTCGTCGGGTTTTGGCGTAGTCCCCGTGTCAGTTGGGCGCTGGCTTTGACAATCGCCGGAATCTGCTTTTGCACCGCAGCCGCTTTGGTCGGCAGTACGCGAGTGACGGCCGCCCCTGCGAACGCCTCAGCCTCGGCTTCGTTTTGGGCCTTGGCCGCAGCCCCCGCTAGGGCTTCAGCAACGGCTTCTGTTTGCGGCGTAGCAGCGGATTCAAATTCTCCTGCCCACCCTCCTTCAAATTCCATTTGTCCAGCCGTTTCGTACTCAAATTCGTACTCGCTTTCGCGCATCATCTGCCCCAGCGCTGCGCCAAGCTGCGGCCCACCAATGGCATTGCCGATCAGACGAGTGGCATGAGGAATCACTTTCGGCAGAATCGGTTTGAGCCGTCCAGCGAGACGACGCACCGTACTCAAAAAGGCTTCGCTTTCATACTCACTTTCGTACTCGCCTTCGTATTCACCTTCGTATTCACCTTCGCCCAGTCCGAGGGCGTTCATTGCGCCGCCGATGAGTCCACCCAAAAATTCTTCACCTTCGTATTCATGCTGAACTTCGTATTCATTTTGCAGCTCATATTCAAATTCGCTTTCAAACTCATTCGTGAGTTCCTGTTGCAGAGTTTCACCGTCCAACATTGCATCACTCCAATCGAAATGCAGTTCATCTCTAGCTATAGCTTGAGAAAGATTGCTTGAGCAGTCACACGTTTTGATGACATCCATGCAGGGTCATGGAAATAGATGTCATCGATTTGAATGACATTTTGAATGCAGTTAAGCGTTACGCAATTCTGAACAAAACTTTAGAATTTAGAAGTATGGCGGCAGAGAGAGTCCCTGGGCTTTGTACTTTCAGCTCTGTCAGGTCGGATCTGTCAGTACCCAATGGGGGAATAGCGATCGCCCTCTAGGGCCGCTTAAATAAAAGCTATTCGACCAGAAGTGTTGAAAGATAGCTCAACATACAAAAAATAGGGGCAGAATATTGTATTCTAGCCCCCAGCAAACAAAAACAATGTTTAAGATGCTAGTGTCATTTCCTGCGCTTGTCAAACCGATACTCAAGCAGTTGTGCCCACATAACTATCCTGTTTTGAACTCTCGCTTATTCTTTGAAATCTGGTTGACCTTCGTTTTAGACCAGGGTTTAACGAGCATGAGAAGCCTGTTTTATCGTCTCAACAAAGCAGGAATCAAGGTTGATATTTCCACCTTTTCTAAAGCCTGCAAGACTCGACAGGATGAACACTTTTGTCGCATCTACGCTGAGCTCATAAGACAGCTAAAACAAAAAAATCCAGCGACAGCACAGATGCTGTTTTCCATTGATTCAACGGTCATCACATTGACAAGCAAGTTGTTCTGGATGCAAGGCTATCATCAAGTCAAATTGCTTAATGGAGTCAACTTAACGCAAGGTAATCCCAGTGAATGCCTGATTCATTTTGGTCAAGGACATGACGCAAAATTTGCTGACAGAGTGACAGGAATGATTCCTGAAGATGCCATCGGCGTCATGGATAGAGGCTTTGCCAGTTGGGATTTCCTTGACCAATTAAGCCAGGATCAGACTCGCTTTGTTGTCCGCCTTAAGAACACGATGAAGACCGAGTTTGAGCATGAGCGATATCGAGTGGTTTGGTTTTGTGACTTAGAGAGCCAAACGGAGTTTCGGCTGGCGACCAATGTAGAACTGATGACGAATGAAGAGATTAGTGAAGTCTATCGCCATCGGTGGCAGATAGAAGTGCTGTGGAAGTTTCTAAAGATGCACTTGAAGCTAGATAAACTAATCTCTAAGAGTGTCAATGGAGTCACCATTCAAATCTACATGGTGTTGATTGCCTATCTGATTCTGCAATTGATAGAAATTCCAGAGTTTTATGGTCATCAATTACTAGATAAGTTGCGCTATTTGCAACTTGAATTGAGTCGTCGTTGTTCGATTGTCCATTGGAGCTACGATCTGCTGCCAGAGACACTCGTAGGAGCTTCGTAGGGTTGAATGTAAAGTTTTATGTCTCAATTCAACACTTCTGCTATTCGACCAAAGATTTCATTCACGCCGAGCAACTTTAATCGTTCAATCTCGGTTAACCTATCTCAAAGTATGGAGGCTAAGAGCTAATTTATGAAGCAAATCTTAAGAAGCCTGAAACTCTTGGCATGTGTGGCTTTGAGGTCATGTTTGCCCAGGAAAAGCGGTTTCTCGGAAATCCTTGATTAACAAGGCTTTCAGGCTCCTTTACAAATTAGCTCTAAGTTTCAGGAAAGTAGCATCAGTTCTGAAATTTTTTCCAGTCCTTAAATGAACATAATGAATACCCAGAACAGTAATAAACCCGTTTCAGGCTCCCTCGACCTGAATCGACTTGAGCGGGACGTATTGATTCGCCTGCTCAGCCAAGCCGCCGTATTTTGGAAGCCCATCAAGGTCTTTCAGGATGCAAAGGAAACGATTAATGAAGTCATTTTTGAACTAAAAATTGACGAAACCGAGTTCTATCTGGTTCGTCGCACACCAACAGATGCCAAGGCGGTTTGTCTTAGCCCGCGAGAACTGGCGATCGCCCGCCTAATTGCCCAAGGCTTACCCAACAAAACCATCAGCAGCACGCTTGAAATTAGCCCCTGCACCGTTTCTACTTATTTACGCCGCATTTTTGGCAAGCTGGGCGTGTCATCTCGCGCCGCGATGGTCGCCCGCCTGATGCAGGACAATGTGTTGCAAAGCTAGCCTGTTGCAAAGCTAGGCATTGTTTTAAAACTTTCTACGTCGTTGATTGCCCTGAGTCGATCCCCCTAAATCCCCCTTGAAAAGGGGGACTTTAGATTTTCTACGTCGTTGATTGCCCTGAGTCGATCCCCCTAAATCCCCCTTGAAAAGGGGGACTTTAGATTTTCTACGTCGTTGATTGCCCTGAGTCGATCCCCCTAAATCCCCCTTGAAAAGGGGGACTTCCGGAGCGACTTGGCCCAGTTCCCCCCTTGTTAAGGAGGGTTAGGGGGGATCAAAGGGCTTTAAAGCACGCCTTAGCCTGCTGCAACATTAGCACGGCTAAAGCAAGGCCATTGCCCGGTCGATGCCTTGGCGCACCACCGCCGCTGAACTGTGCAGTTCTTTCAGTTCCGAGTCGCTCAACTGTAGCTCCAGCACGCTCTCTGCGCCGCCGCAGCCGAGCCGCGTAGGCACACCGATAAAGATATCGCTGAGCCGATATTCGCCCCGCAGATAGGAGGCAATCGGCAGCAGACGCGACTTGTTCAGCAAAATCGTTTCCACCATGACGCAGGTCGAAGACGCAGGCGCATAGTATGCGCCACCCGTCTGCATTAGCTCCACGATTTCTGCGCCGCCGTTGCGCGTGCGGTGAACCAGACGGGCGATGGTGTCTGCGTCCAGCAGTTCTGTGATGGGAATGCCGTTCACCGTGGAATAGCGCGGCAGCGGCACCATCAGGTCACCGTGACTGCCCATCACCATTGCGCTCACGTCGGCAGTGGACACGCCCAGTTCCAGCGCAATAAAGGTCTGAAACCGCGCCGAATCCAAAATCCCCGCCATGCCCATGACCCGCTCTGGCGGCAGCCCGGTTGCCTTCCACGCCAGATAGGTCATCACATCCAGCGGGTTTGTGACGACGATGAAAATGGCATTGGGCGAGTGGGCGATCGCCTTTTGGGCCGCCTCCATCACGATCGCGGCATTGGTCTTTAGCAGGTCGTCGCGGCTCATGCCAGGGCGACGGGGCAGCCCAGCGGTAATCACCACCACATCAGAACCCGCCGTCATCGCGTAATCCGTCGTGCCCACAATCTGGCGATCGTGTCCCTCGATGCCGCGAGCCTCCAACAAATCCAGCGCCACGCCCTGGGGTCGCCCATCCACAATATCCAGCAGCACCACATTAGCCAAGTTTCGCTCTGCAATTCGCTGGGCTAGCGTACTGCCAACGTTGCCAGAGCCGATGATGGCAACACGGGTGGGGGTGCAGGCGTTGGGTGCGTGGGACGTTGTAGACATTGCTGTAGGACTCGCTGAGAGAGCGGCACGAGCGAGACTGGTGAAGTGCGTTCGGCTTTGCCGTCTCGTAGAGAATCGCCCGGTTCCGCTGGGGTTCTATTGCGTAGGGTACGCGATCCCCTCCGCGAATCCTGCGAATCTACTCAAATTTTTCCAATTGATCGGCCCGCAGCCACATATTTGGTGTCGGCACATGGCCAAACTGCACCAGCAGGTAGTCGCCTCGTGCATCCAGCACTTCGCCTTTGGTCTCAAAAATGTAGGACGGAAAGCGCGTGTCGCTCGCCGCTGCTTCCAGACTGTTTTCCAGCTTTTCGCGCACCACGCGCACCACATCGCCCTTTTTGACTGACATCGTTTCTCGTCCTGTGTGTAATCTCGTAACTATCTAACCGTCTTGTGAACACCTTGTGCACAATTGGAACTTACAAGACCTTGCGGGTTGTATCATTCCCTTCACATTGTTCCCTCACATTGTATAGCAGTGGAGCATGGCGGTGGAGTATGGCAGCAGGGTGTAGCCGCAAGATAGCAGTTCAGCCATCTGGAGCGAGGTTCGCCCTAAACTTTTTAGCCAGGACGGATGCCTCCTTCTGGTGACTCCTCTGATGACTCCTTCTGTAGAGACATCCTCTGCAATCAGTCCTGCGGTAGCCTTTTGTTAAGGGTTAGAAATCCCGTTCCATTGCAATTCTTTATCACGCTCCTTACAACTGCTCATGTCTCCAACTCCCCAGCCCAAGCCGCCCCACAGCCAGACCAATGCCGACACGCCCGACCAGGGTGGTGGGCTTTCCGTGGTGCAATATTGGGCAGAGCAAACGCTGGCACCAGCAGGGCCGCAGCTTTGGCAAACGCTAATGCACAAGAGCGCCTGTTTATCTTGTGCATGGGGCACAGGGGGGCAAAAAGGCGGTTTTCGCAACGAGCTAGACGAGTCGATGCAGCGCTGCATGAAAAGCGTCGAGTCGATCATGGCGGAGCTAATGCCAGCCGTGCCGCCGCAGTTTTTTGAGACCCACAGCGTGGCAGAACTCCAGCAGTTGTCCTCGATGGCGGCCGATCGGCTGGGGCGGCTGAGTGTGCCGATGATCCGGAGGGCGGGGCGATCGCACTATGAGCGCATCAGTTGGGATGAGGTGTACGCGATCGCCACTGCTGCCTTCCAAAAGCCATCGGAACGGATTGCGTCCTACAGTTCGGGGCGCAGTTCCAACGAAGCTGCATTTCTGCTGCAACTGCTGCTGCGGACGCTGGGATCAAATAATCTCGCCGACTGTTCCAATCTGTGTCACGCCCCTTCCACCGTGGGGTTAAAAGAAGTGCTGGGAACCAGTACCTCGACCGTCAGCCTGGAGGGACTGAAGCAGGCAGATTGCGTCGTGCTGATGGGTTCCAATGCGCCCTATAACCATCCGCGCTTGATGAATGAGCTAATCAAATTGCGCGATCGCGGCGGTTCTGTAATTGTGATCAATCCCATCATGGAAGTGGGTCTGGTCAAGTTCGGTTCGCCGGCCTTTCCGCTGAAGTCTCTCATTCCCGGCTCAGACATTTCCTCCCACTATTTGCAACCGATTCCCGGTAGCGACGTGACGCTGCTGACAGGCATCCAAAAGGCGCTGCTGGAGTGCAATCAGGTGGACTGGGACTTTCTCAAAGCGCACACCGAAGGCTGGGAAGCAGTGGTGGAACAGGCCCGCAGCACAAGCTGGGAGGCGATCGCCCAGGGATGCGGCGTGTCTCAGCCGGAGATCGAGGCGGCGGCAGAGATCATCGGCAATGCAAAGCGCGTCGTATTTGCCTGGGCAATGGGCATTACGCACCACGCAAACAGTGTGGACAACGTGTGGAATATTGTGAACACGGCTCTGATGACGGGCAACCTGGGCAAACCCGGCGCAGGCGTGATGCCGATTCGCGGGCATTCCAACGTGCAGGGCTTTGGCTCGATGGGCGTGACGGTGAAGCTGAAGCAGGAGATTCAGCAGGCGCTAGAGAAACTGCTGGGGCGATCGCTCAACCTGCCACCGGGTTATCATACTCGCGACCTGATCGACGCGGCAGAGGCAGGTCAGGTAGACACGCTGCTGGCGCTGGGCGGCAACCTCTACGGCGCAAACCCCGACACCGCCCAGGCAAAACGCGCCCTTGGCAACATCGACACGATTATTTATCTGGCGACCAAGCCCAATCCGGGACACTTTCACGGGCTGGCCAAAACGAATACGATTGTGATTCCGGTCTTCAACCGCTTTGAAAATCCGCATAAAACCACGGTGGAATCGGGCAACAACTTTGTGCGAATGAATGATCCGGGCCAGACCCATCTGAAGCAGGCAGACCTGATTGCCGAAATTACGTTTCTCACGGAACTGGCGCATCGGCTGCTGGGCGACGACCCGGTGGACTGGCGCAAGCTGCAAGATACGCGCTATGTTCGCCAGTTGATTGCCAAAACGATTCCTGGCTACGAAAAGATTGCTGCTTTGGACGACGGCGGTGAAGAGTTCACCATTTCAGGGCGCATCCTCACCCAGCCGCAGTTCAAAACGCCCTCTGGCAAAGCGCAGATGAAGCTGACACCGCTGCCCGATCTGTCGCTGCCCGACCCCAGTCACTTTGGCGCGGCCAATGGCGCAAACGGGCTGGTGCTGGCGCTGATCACGGCCCGCAGCTATTCGCAGCACAATACGGTGGTGTACAAGGAGGGCGATCGCTATCGAGGGATGCCTCATCGCCACTGCATTTTGCTGAATCCGCTGGATGCGTCCCGTGCTGGACTTGCGGAACACCAGAGAGTCACCGTGCGGGGCGAGGCAGGCCAGCTAGACGGCGTGGAAGTGATTTTCGGTGCGGTGCGTCCCGGCGCGGCGCTGATGTTTTATCCCGAAGTGAACGCAATTTTTCACGCCAAAACGGACAAGCGCTGCGGCACACCGGGCTATAAGCGAGTGCCCGTATGGGTTGAGGGCAAAAGGTAAGGTGGTAGCAAACGCCTCTTCTGGGAGCTTTTGAGCATTGGGCAGATTTTGGGAATCCTGCTGGATAGCAGGTTCAACCGCTGTAATCTGCTACAGCCCTTCCTACGAAAACTTTGCCCTATGCCACGCCGCCCTATGCCACGCCGCCCTATGCCACGCCGATTATTTACACGCTGCTCGTCTAGCTCAACCCGAAATCTATGGCTGAGCCTGCTGCTGGTGTTGCCGCTGGCGGCGCTGCCGTCCCGTGCTGCTGCGGAGCCGCCGCCCCGGCTGGCCCAAGTGTATCCATCTGCTCAGGCCCGTTTGACAGAACAAGCAGATGAACAGTTGCAACAGGGTGCAAGTCAGTTTCAGCGCCGCCAATGGGATACGGCCGAACACCTGTGGCAGGAGGCGCTGCGGCTCTATCGGCAGGCCGGCAATCGGGTAGGCGAGGGGCGTGTGCTGGGCAACTTGGCGGCAATTCAGGAGGCAATTGGGCGGCCGCAGGCGGCGCTGCGTTTGTTTCAGCAAAGTCTGGCAGTGGCAGAAGAAATGGGCGATCGCCGGGGTATCAGTTTTGCGCTGTCTAATTTGGGGTTCCTGCACACGCGGCTGGGGCAATATGACGAAGCGATCGCCCGTCTTCAGGTAGCCCTGCCGCTGGTGCAGCAAATGGGCGATCGCGAGGGTGAGTATGACGTGTTGAACCAGTTGGGCATTGTGCATCGGGCGCAGGGACGCTACGACGAGGCGATCGCCGCCTTTCAGCAAAGTTTGGCGATCGCCCAGGCAGAGCAGAGCAGAGCAGTCGGGGTCAGGCGAATGTGCTGGGCAATCTGGGCAACACCTACACCGAGCAGGGCAACTATCCGGCCGCTCTAGAGAGCTATCAAAAAACGCTGGAACTGGCTCAGCAGGCACAAGATCGGGGAATGCAGGCCGGCGTCTTGCAGCGATTGGGGCAATTGTATACTCGGTTGGGCAATCTATCGCGGGCGGTGGCCGTGCTGGAGGAGGGGCTGGCGCTGGCGCGAGGTCTGGGCGATCGCCGCCTGCAAGCCTACACGCTGGGCAGCCTGGGCACCGTCTACGCCCGCACCACAGAACCCGATCGGGCCGTGCCGCTGCTGCAATCGGCGATTGAAATCACCGCGCAACTGGAAGATCGTCCCAATGAGAGCGCCCTGCGGCAGGTCTTGGGCAGTGCTTACGCCGCAATGGGCAATCTACGGGCGGCTCGTCAGCAGTATGAACAGGCACTGGCGATCGCCCGGTCGATTGGCGATCGCGCAGGGGAAGGGCAGGCCCTGGGCGAACTAGGTCAGCGTAACAGGCATCAGGGCCAGGTTCTCGAAATTTGGTAAAGTGATGCCGTGCGGAATGGATCATATTGGCTACGTAGGCGACAGATTGCAAGTCTGTCATTTCTACCATGCAGGTTCGGGATTTCCCATCGAGGAGGCAGCCTTACACGGGCGATCGCCCCGCTAGCATGGAGCTAATGTGATGGATTTCGCCCCATGACCCTCACGCTTTCCCTTCCATTTTCTCTTCGTATGACTGGCGCTGTGCCATCCCCCTATAGCAATCAGCAGATTTCGGTCTGGCTGCGCGGCCTGCTCGCCCTGGCCTGGGCTGACGGCAATTTCGACGAGCAGGAAAAGGCGCTGATTTCTGACCTGACGGAACTCGAGCTTGCGCCCAAAACCGAGCTAGAAGGCGCAGCCCACATCATGCCAGAAGCCGTCGCCGAAGGTCTGGGAGACGATCCCAAAACGGCCGAAAACTTTTTGCGGACTGCCGTGATGGTGGCGATCGCCGATGGCACCTACTCTGCCGCCGAAGACCGCCTGCTTCAAGAATATTGCACCGCGCTGAATCTCCAGCCCGCCGTGCTAGACTCGCTGCGCCACACGTTGACCGAGATGAGCGAGGGCGGCCCGGTGGATCGGTTCGCTGGCCTGGGCAATGACCACTATCTCCCCGTGCTGGCCCCGATGCAAGAGTGGCTGGACGGGCTGGAAGTGCAAGATCCGCGACTGGCCCGCTTCCTGTGCAAAATGATCCCGCCGCAGTGCCCCTTCGAGCGCGACGTGGTGCTGTTCGGTCGTAAGATCGTCCACATTCCCGCCATGTGCAAGCTCAATCCGCTGTATGAGCAGTTGGTCGGGCTGCGGTTTCGGGCGCTATCTTATCTGGCAGACGACTGCGGCGAGGATGTCACGCCGTATTGTTAATGCGGGAATATGAATGCGGGAATATGATACGGGGATAGCCGGAAGAGGGCTTGCGCGTCGGCTTCCCGACTCCTGCCTCCTGACCCCCAATCCCTGTAAAATACTCCCTTGCACTCCACACGCGGGAACTCATGGACTATCGGCAAGCAGGGGTAGACGTAGAGGCGGGACGCGCCTTCGTGCGGCGGATCAGGGAAATGGTTGCCAGTACGCATCGCCCAGAGGTGATGGGCGGCATTGGCGGATTTAGCGGGCTGTTTCAATTGCCGACGGGCTATCGAGAACCCGTGCTGGTGTCGGGGACAGACGGCGTGGGCACAAAGCTAAAGCTGGCGCACCAGTGCGATCGCCATGACACCGTAGGCATTGATCTGGTGGCCATGTGCGTGAATGACGTGCTGACCTGCGGCGCGGAACCGCTGTTTTTTCTGGACTACCTGGCGACGGGCAAGCTGGATGAAGACCAACTCGCGGCCGTGGTGGCGAGCATCACAGACGGCTGCAAGCAGGCGGGCTGTGCGCTGCTGGGCGGCGAAACGGCGGAGATGCCGGGGTTTTACCTGCCGGGAGAATACGACCTGGCGGGCTTTTGCGTGGGCATTGTGGAAAAGAGCCAGATCCTCGACGGGTCGCAGGTGCAAATCGGCGATGTGGCGATCGCCCTCCCCAGCAGTGGCATTCACAGCAACGGGTTCAGCCTGGTTCGCAAAATCGTAGACCAGGCCGGTCTGGAATTGAGCGAATCCCTGCCGGAACTGGGAAAGGCATCCCTCGGTGAGGTCTTGCTGACACCAACCCGCATTTACGTTGCACCCGTGCTGGCGGCGCTGCGCTCCGGTCTGCCCATCCACGGCATGGCCCACATCACGGGCGGCGGGCTGCCCGAAAACCTGCCCCGTGGTCTGGGCAGTGGCCAGAGCGTGCGCGTTGACCCCACAAGCTGGACGATTCCACCGATATTCACCTGGCTAGAATCGGCGGGAGCAGTCGCCCGCGCTGAGATGTTCAACACGTTCAACATGGGGGTTGGCTTTGTGGTGCTGGTTCCGGGCGATCGCGCTGAAGCAACCTGTCGCTTTTTCCAAGCCCAGAGCGTCGCAGCGTGGCCTTTGGGCGAAGTCATTGCGGGGCAGGGCGAGGTGTTGATCGAGTAGCAGGTGAATAGCGGGCGAATCGCGAGTGGGAGAGCCAATTGGCTGACTCTACGCCTGTCCCCTAGGGATTCAGGAATCGCCGCGCCGGGAATTTAACAAAACGAAATCTTTTTCGGCTGCCCTCTCATCATCTTGATCTGTCACAGTAAGAGCTATAGCCTGCGACTTAGAATCGCTGAAATAAGGGGCTGATGGAGGCGTTATGCGAGCAGTGCTAATGGCAGGGGGTTCGGGCACACGGCTGCGGCCGCTGACCTGCGATTTGCCCAAACCAATGGTGCCCATTTTGAATCGCCCAATCGCCGAGCATATTATTAACCTGCTGCGGCGGCACGGGATTACGGAAATCATCGCCACGCTACACTATCTGCCTGACGTGATGCGGGATTACTTTCAGGACGGCAGCGATTTTGGCGTGCAGATGACCTATGCCGTGGAGGAAGACGAGCCGCTGGGAACGGCGGGCTGCGTCAAAAACGTGGCAGATCTGCTGGATGAAACTTTTCTGGTGATCAGCGGCGACAGCATTACGGATATTAACCTGAGCGAGGCGATCGCCTTTCACAAGAAAAAGGGCGCAAAGGCGACGCTGGTGCTGGCCCACATTGCCAACCCGCTAGAGTTTGGCGTGGTGATTACGGACGAAGACGGGCGCATCCGCCGATTTTTGGAAAAGCCCTCCAGCAGCGAAATTTTCTCCGACACAGTGAACACGGGCACTTATATCCTGGAGCCGGAGGTGCTGGACTACTTGCCCGCCAATGAGGAATCAGACTTTTCCAAGGATCTGTTTCCGCTGCTGCTGGAAAAGGATTTGCCCCTGTATGGCTATGCAGCGGAGGGCTATTGGTGCGATGTGGGGCATCTGGATGCCTACCGCGAGGCACAGTATGCGGCGCTCTATCGGCGCGTAAAGCTGGAGTTTGCCAGTGAAGAGCGATCGCCCAATCTCTGGGTAGGGCAAAACACCCACATCGACCCCACCGCCCAAATCGACACCCCTGCCATCATCGGCAGCAATTGCCGGATTGGCCCCAGAGCGGCGATCGCCGCAGGCACGATTATTGGCGACAACGTGACCGTCGGAGCCGATGCCGACCTGAAGCGCCCCATCCTCTGGAATGGCGTTACCATCGGCGACGAGGCCCACCTGCGGGCCTGCGTAGCCGCCAGAGGCACGCGGGTCGATCGCCGCGCCCATGTGCTGGAGGGCGCAGTTATCGGCTCCCTCTCGGTGATTGGCGAAGAGGCGCTGG
Source organism: Thermoleptolyngbya sichuanensis A183 (assembly GCF_013177315.1). Lineage (NCBI taxonomy): Bacteria > Bacillati > Cyanobacteriota > Cyanophyceae > Oculatellales > Oculatellaceae > Thermoleptolyngbya > Thermoleptolyngbya sichuanensis. The sequence goes on from NZ_CP053661.1 coordinate 2,697,556, forward strand.
TGAACCCAGACGTGCGGATCTGGCCCAGCAAGCGCATCGAGCCGGGGGCCATTCTCAACATGAACCTGATCTGGGGCCACGCCGCCCACCGCAACCTGTTTGGGCAGCGGGGCGTGTCGGGTCTGGCGAATGTAGACATCACGCCAGAATTTGCCGTGCGGCTGGGGGCGGCCTTTGGCTCGACGCTAAAGCCAGGAAGCCAAGTCACGGTATCTCGCGACCAGCGCAATATCTCTCGCATGGTGTCGCGATCGCTCATTGCCGGTCTAATGTCCGTCGGCGTGCATGTGCAAAACCTGGAGGCCACCGCGATTCCCGTGGCCCGCGCCGTCGCCCCCAGCCGCAACGTCGCCGCCGGAATCCACGTCCGCGTTCACCCAGAGCGCTCGGATCACATCCTGATCGAATTCTTCAACCACAAGGGCATCAATCTGTCCAAAGCCCAGGAAAAAAAGATCGAGGGAGCCTATTTCAAAGAAGACTTTCGCCGCGCCCAAATTCAGGAAATCGGCAACGTAGTGACGGTGCATCAAGCCAGCGATATCTATTGCGACAGCTTTGAGCGACACCTGCGGCTAGATGCGATTCGCAGCCACAGCTCCAAGGTAGTGATCGACTACGCCTATGCCGTGTCAGGCGCGGTGCTGCCGCAAATGCTGTCCAAATTTGGCTGCGACGCGGTGGTGCTAAACGCCAGCCTCAATCCCACCGTGCCCAGCGCCCAAGACCGAGAAGCGCTGCTGAGCCAGTTGGGTCATGTAGTCGAGGCGCTGAAAGCCAACTTCGGCGTGCAGGTGTCTGCCAATGGCGAGCAGTTGATTTTGGTAGACGAAGCAGGCAGCCCGATTCGCGGCGAGTTGCTGACGGCGCTGATGATTCACATGGTGCTGACGCAGCATCCGCGTGGCTCCGTGGTGGTGCCCGTGAATGCCTCCAGCGCTGCCGAACAAATCGCCCGTCGCCACGGCGGCCAGATCCTCCGCACCCGCGCCAACCCCACCGCCCTGATGGAAGCCTGCTACACCAATCCCAATGTGGTGCTGGGCGGCAGCGGCGAGATGGGCTTTATCTTTCCGCAACTGCATCCGGGGTTCGACGCGATGTTCTGCATTGCCAAGATGATCGAGATGCTGAGTTTGCGATCGCAAGACCTGGCCAGCAGCGCCCCCCGCACCCTCGGCCAGATTCGCCTCGACCTGCCCCGCGTCTGCCACAAAATGATTACCGTCCGCTGTCCCTGGACGGCCAAAGGGTCTCTCATGCGCCATTTGGTAGAAACGCACCCGGCGCAGCAGCTTGAGCTAATTGATGGTGTAAAAATCTTTAACCCGCAGCACGATAGCTGGATCTTGGTGCTGCCCGATGCGGGCGAACCGCTGGTGCATCTCTACGCCGACAGCGTGGATCGCGGCTGGGTGGATGAAACCCTGCGGGAATATCGCGCCGCCGTCCTTGCCTTCGTGGAGCGCGACGTGGGGCTAGATGACCATTCTAGCGACTGGCAAATGGGTTGAAGGAGGGACGTGGATTTTTCGCGCAGGACGCACGAAAGACTAGCGCTTTCCAATACAATAAATGGGTTGTATTCAGCGGCAGAGCCTTGATCGAGCGCTATACTTTGCCCGAAATGGGCAGTCTTTGGACGGACGAATATAAATTCAAGACGTGGCTCCAGGTGGAGATTGCAGTCTGCGAGGCGCAGGCGGAATTGGGCTATATTCCGGCAGACGCGGTGGAGACGATCAAGGCCAAGGCGCAGTTTGATCCAAAGCGAATTCTGGAAATCGAAGCAGAAGTGCGGCACGACGTGATTGCGTTTCTGACCAACGTGAATGAGTCCGTCGGCGACGCAGGGCGCTACATTCACCTGGGCATGACCAGTTCCGACGTGCTGGATACGGCGCTGGCGCTGCAACTGGTCGCCAGTCTAGAGGTGCTGCAATCCCACGTAGACAAGCTGGCCCAGGCCATTCGCTTTCAGGCGCAGCAGCATCGGGAAACGGTGATGATTGGGCGATCGCACGGCATTCATGCAGAACCCATTACCTTCGGCTTTAAGCTGGCGGGCTGGCTGGCGGAGGTGCTGCGTGGGCGCGATCGCCTCTGTCAGTTGCATCAAGAAATCGCCGTCGGCAAGATCTCTGGCGCAGTGGGCACCTACGCCAATCTCGATCCGCAAATCGAGGCGATCGCCTGCCAGAAGCTCGGTTTGCAGCCGGATACTGCCTCAACGCAGGTCATTTCGCGCGATCGCCATGCCCAGTTCTTCAACGTACTGGCACTCCTCGCCGCCTCCATCGAGCGCTTTGCAGTAGAAATCCGCAACCTCCAGCGCACCGACGTACTGGAAGTGGAAGAATTCTTCTCCAAAGGGCAAAAAGGCTCCTCCGCCATGCCCCACAAGCGCAACCCGATTCGCTCGGAACGGCTGACGGGGATGGCCCGCCTGATTCGCGGCTACGCCATGACGGGTCTAGAAAACGTGGCTCTCTGGCACGAACGCGACATTTCCCACAGTTCCGTCGAGCGCGTCGCGCTGCCCGATGCCTGCATCCTCACCCACTTCATGCTGGTGGAAATCACCGACTTGGTGAAAAATCTCCAGGTCTATCCCGAAAACATGCAGCGCAACATGAACGTCTACGGTGGCGTGGTCTTTAGCCAGCGGGTGATGCTGACGCTGGTAGAAAAGGGGCTGGCCCGCGAAGCCGCCTACGCCGTCGTGCAAAGCTGCGCCCACCAAGCCTGGAATACACCCGATGGGGATTTTCATGCGCTAATTGCCGCCGATGCCACGGTCAAATCCCACCTGTCCCCAGAAGAAATCGAAGCCTGCTTTGATCCCAACCACCACCTGAGAAATCTGGACGTGATCTACCAGCGGCTAAATATTTAGGACTGAGCGTTGAAGGCTCAAAGATTGCTAAAGAGCGCTGCTGCCACAAGATGCCATCATCGCAGAAGAAAAGCTAACCCGTTACTCGCTAATGCCTTTACCCAGAGATGGAAAGTCAAAGTTCCTGGCACAAGGTTACACTTTGAACAACTAGCCCGCAGAGCCAGTTGATTAGAGGGTGTTTGAAAAGGTATCGCCTGTAATGTTAAGCACTCAGAGATCCCCCCTAGCCCCCCTTAAAAAGGGGGGAAACCGCCTTAAAGTCCCCCTTTTTAAGGGGATTTAGGCGGATCTTGCACGCTTTGCTACAAACAGTAGGACTTTTCAAACATCCTCTTAGAAGATGATCCAGATTTTCTATTGCAAAAAGAGCAGACCGAGCGAAAAAGCGCTTAGTGGAAACGTGCCTAAACCGATTGTTCGGTTGTAGTATCGAGCGCGATCGCCTCTCTCTAGGCATATCCTTTGGAGTTCTATTTAATAAGTTTTGTAAGGACTTAATGAAAAGTCATTGATCCCCTGAGGCAGTGTCACTAAAAAGCTTGAGCAAGGCGTTCAATTAATCTCCGAAAAAAATCATAAGTTGCTGAACATCCCTGATTGATATACAACATTAGAGACTGCTGTCGCGCAAGGTTTACGTAGCTCATGCAGAAATGGGTAGCCGATGGACTGCTTGTTGGGCTAGCAACAATTGTTCTGGGTAGCACAGCCTCAGCCCTATTCCCCAGAAACTCTATTGCCAGCATCGCCAGCAGCAGTTTGGGAGCAGTCTCCAGTTCAATGGTTCTTGCTCGGCGTAGAACTCGCCTCTTACCTAAATCAGAGGAGCCGGAAGAAAATGCCTATCCTCAGTTGCCTGAATTGTCAGAAAAACACGTTTCAGACGTACTAGAGGAATCAGATTCAGCAGAACATACGCCCTTTAGCGAACCCGTCTTAGATAAGAACTCAAAAGCAAGCCTAATAGAAAATCCTTCTACAAATCCTTCTACAGAAGACACGTCCGAAGAGGCTGAAAATCTTCAGCTTTTGGATGGACGCTTAAGTGAAGAGGTTGCCATCAAATGGCTGGCGAATAGAGGCGTTTCTGTCATGGATCAACCTGAGCTTGACCCTCACACAGAAGAAATTTTTAATAAGCACGCCGTTAGATTAGGCAATAAGTATAAGGACGAAGATGGTCAGCCCCAGCTATCTCGCTTATTAGGACAAATCAAGTGGTCAATTACAAATGAGAGAAATCTGACCTGTCACCTCAGTAGAGCCTCCCAAAAGCAAATTGGAACGATCACCCAATTTGGTAAAGACTTGGACAAAGACACCCTATTCTTTTCTCGATACAAGTATTTTCCGGGCGAAAAGATCATTCGTGCAAGTGTGCGGAATAGACCAGATACGCGGAGCTTTTTCACAGGGGGCTGGTTTGAGAGATTTATAGAATACAAAGTTTCTGATTTTCTGCAACGTTCAAATTTATCCTATTCTCGTCTAATGAATCGGCTGATTCAATTCTCAAACGGGGACAGTTTTGAACTGGATTTATTCTATGTGGTTGAAGGCAAGCCATTGCTGATTGAGTGCAAAACAGGAAGAGATCGAGATGCTTATCAGAAGTTTTCCGATCGTCGAAAACGTCTCTCTATTTCACCGGAGAGAGCTTTTCTAGTGATTCTTGACTTCGATCCTGATGAAACTGAGCAGCTCAGTGCGGTTTGGAAGTTTAATATCGTTGGACAGGACAACCTGATTCCCCAGATAGAAGCAGCGCTGGGTTCCAATTAGGGCAGCCATTCTTCTGCCAGAATTTCATTTTTTCTGAAGCCAAGGAACTTAGGTCTTACGCACTTGCGATAAGTTTGCTGGGTTTCGGACGATTTCTCGCGGGCGCAGCCCGCGAGAAATCGTCCAACTGCGTAAGTCCTATAATTCTTGCAGTCTACCACAACGGTACTTCTGGCGCTAACAGGTGATGGCTGAGATATCACATCCCAGTTATTGCGCTGAGACTATTAGAGGGTGTTTGAAAAGGTATCGCCTCAGAAGTGTTGAATCTTGATGGTAAAACTTTACAAAAAGCACTCTCAAGAGGCGGATTATTGAGAATGGAAGCAATAAGTAGGTCATTACAGGCAGAATTATAGATCTTTTGTACTGGATTCAGCTATGAACTTGCCCTGCTAACATTGCGTTCAACACTTCTGGTATCGCCTGTAAGAGCTAATTTGTAAAGGAGCCTGAAAGCCTTGTTAATCAAGGATTTCCGAGAAACCGCTTTTCCTGGGCAAACATGACCTCAAAGCCACACATGCCAAGAGTTTCAGGCTTCTTAAGATTTGCTTCATAAATTATATCAAATCTCCAAAGATCTGCTACATGTAAGAAGACGTTAGAGCGAGCCGCCATGAGTGGAGTCCTCAAAATCGATATCGCTGAAACAGCAGAAGAACTAAAAGCCGTCTTGGAACAACAGCAACGGTCATCACAGCGCCGTAAAGTACAGGTGTTGTGGTGGTTAAAAACCGGACAAGCGAAGAGCGTTGAGCAGTTAGCCCAACTGAGCGGTTGCCATCGCACGACCGTGTCTCGTTGGCTGAGCCAGTATCGACAGAGTGGACTCGAAGCGTTGGTGAAGGTGGCATCTCGCAGTGGACGACCGCGAGCGATTAGCGGTGAAGTCCTGGCATCTTTGGAGCGGGAACTGCAAGATCCAGAAGGCTTTAGCAGTTATGGAGCAGTGCAGCAGTGGCTCGCAGCGGTACATGGTCAACCCGTCCCCTACAAGACGGTGCATAAGACGGTGCGCTATCGGCTCAAAGCGAAGCTCAAAGTGCCCCGTCCGGTGTCAAAGAAGCAGACTCCTGGGGCGTGCGAGTCCGTTCAGCAAACCTTGCAGCCCAGATAAGCCAGTCGATTCCGCCAGCCTTGAGACAACGCTACGGGGGGCGAATCCGCTATTGGTGCAGCGATGAGAGCCGCGTCGGACTGCTGACGGTTCAACATCGCAAGTTGACGGGCTTTGGGGTGCAGCCGATTGGTTCAGTTCAATGGGACTTTGTGTATCGGTGGCTGTACGGTCTAGTGGAACCGCTGAGCGGTGCATCGTGGATAGTCGAGTTTTCTCATCTCGACAGTTCCTGTTTTGAGGCGTTTTTGCACAGCTTTGCGGCTCAGTTCCCCGATGATTTACATCTGATTCAGGTGGATAATGCCGCAGCCCATACGGCTCAGACCCTGACGATACCGGACAATGTCATCTTGGTGTTTCAGCCGCCTTATTGCCCTGAGGTCAATCCCATTGAGCGGGTCTGGCGGGAACTCAAGCGGGAGCTAGCTTGGGTTCACTTTGATGATGTTTGCCAACTCCAGCACGCCATCAGCCAGTGGGTTTGTCGCCTTTCGGCGGAGTCGCTGCGATCGCTGACTCAGTGGGATTGGATTGTCGATGCTCTATGTGTAGCGGGTATTTAGAGAATTGATATTAGCTCTAATGTTAAGCACTCAGAGATCCCTCTTAGCCCCCCTTAAAAAGGGGGGAAACCGCCTTAAAGTCCCCCTTTTTAAGGGGGGTTTAGGGGGATCTTGCACGCTTTGCTTACAAACAGTAGGACTTTTCAAACATCCTCTTAGACTAGCGCGATTGGACTAGCGCGATTAGGCTAGCGCGATCGCCCGTGCAGCCAGAGCTTCAGCCGTAATGCCGTTGAGCGCCATCAGTTCCCCAGCGCTGGCGGTGGTTTCGCCTCGCTTCCAGGCAAACACATCGCGCTTGCTGGTTGAGCGCAGCATCACTGGCTCCAGCATGGCACTGGCTCCACCCGTCACGCCGATCAGCGCATCGCCGCCAAACAGGTGTTCAAATCCAGCATCGTCCAGGAAATGACCATCTGGCTCGGAGCAGATGTCCCACAGGGTATCGCTGGGGCGGTAGAGGCGACGGGGACTGACGACCGACACGATCCGCACCCCCAAGCCTTGGGCTTCTAAAAGCTTTGCTGCGTCGAATACGGGCGAAAGGATCATGTCGCCTACCACCGCAAACACGACGGTCTTGCTGCCGCTGCTGGAATGAAGGGCGATCGCCCCCCGTTCCAATGCCTGCCGCGTCTGGTCAAACGTCGTGCGAATCGGCAGCGGCGACTTGCTGGCGGTAATCACCACACCTTTGTTTTTCTGCGACAGCGCCCATTCGTAGCAAGCCTGCACGCTGTTAGCATCGGGCGGAAACAGCGGAAATACATTCCCATTCCGCATCATGGCGGCAAAGTAGGCCTCAATTTCTGGGCGCTGGTGCGTCCAGCCGTTGCGCCCCTGCTCTAGCGCTCCTGCGGTAAACAGCGTAATGGTCGCGGGCGTTTTGCGGCGTAGCTCGGCCATCGCCTGCGTTACCGTCTGCCAGATCGGCAACCCGTTAATGGCAAACGATTCATAGGAACACCACAGCGTCCGCCCGCCGAACAGCGACAGCCCAACTGCCAGACCCGCACAAGCATCTTCGCTCAGCGGCTCATAGACCTGACCCGTGGGAGCCTGGTTATAGAGCGGGTCTTCGGTGGGGTGAATGATCTTTAGCGCCTGGTTGATGTTGGCGATGCCCGATGCCTCGTTGCCGTCGGCGTTGGTGACCAGAAACGTGCGATCGCTCGTTCCCACATGCCCTACCAGCTTGCCCATTGCCGTAGTCGAAACCTTGGGGTCGCCCCCTACCGGATATTCCTCTAGCGGCAGCGGCCCCAAATCCGGCAGGGGACGCTCAAACTCGGTGACCACTGTTTTCGATGCGGGGCCGCCCCCCGCCCGCTCGCAGTTCGTCCGCACGATTGCCCAAGCTTCAGGAGAGAGCGATCGCGTCTTCAGCGCATCCATAATGTGGGGCGCGTCCAGCGTGTCTTTGGGGTATAGATTGTGGGACTTTGCGCCACGGGCATGAACCCCTGCGCCCTTGAGCTGCTTGATGATAAACGCGGTCAGCTTGCCGCTGAGGGCAGAGCGGGCTGCTTCGTCCACACCCACCAGCACGCTCTGGGTAAAAGCGAGGCGCTGCTTCAAGGAGAAAGCCGTGCTATCGACATAATCTCCCGACTGATCCTGATCATCGAAGTCCTTCGCATCTACCAGCACCACTTCGTCAAAGCCGTGCCCATGCCAGTAGGCCAGCATTTGCTCGTTGGTCTTCAGCGACACCATGCTGTGGTGTTCTTGCGAAAAGCCATTCCACACCAGCACAGGCAAAAAGTTGGTAGAACCAGGGAAGGCTGTGTGGAAGTGCATAAACGAACTCATAATGTAGGGTTCGCCTAGCCCGCCATCGCCAATGGTAAAGGGAAATAGCGTGTCGGGATACAGCAACGCCCCGGCCATTGCAAAATGCTGCCCCTGGCCCAAGGGCCCCGCCGGAGCCAGCAGACCGGGAATAAAGCCAGACAGGTGGCCCAACAGTCCGTGCCGCTCCCGGAAGCGATCGCGCATTTGCTGCACCGTGGTAATGCCCATATCCTCCAGCGAGCGATCGAGGAACATGGCGCTATAGAATCCTGGCGCGTGGTGTCCCACCTCCGTCACGATGTTTTTGTAGCCCAGCATCACCAGTGCGGCATACGCTTCGGCCTGACTGGCAAAGCCGCCGGGGTGTCCAGATCCTTTACTGCCGCAGATTTGCACCGTCAGGTAGCGCAGCGCGTCGGCATAAAGCAGCGTTTGGAAGACAGCGGCGGGGTCTGTTGGCGTGGCGATCGCCCTTGCCCCTTCAGCGATGGCAGGTGTAGCCCCGTAGGTCTCGAATCCTGGGAGCGTTTCACCAAAATACTGAATCCCTTCACAAAATCCCGGAGCCATCTGGGTCGCCGTCATGCCACATCCCCCGCTGAGATAAACGCTAGAAACCGCAAAACACTAGAAACCGCAAAACACAATACATCATCGTATCTCAGGTGGGGAGCCAGATTGGTATTCAGGTTTCAATGATTGCCATTAGGAGTATTGGATTGAGTATTAGATCAGGACTTACACACTTGCGATAAGCTCCGGCGATCGCCCATCTGGGCAGAGTTGCCCTTTCCAACTCCGTTTCTGAGTATGGTGGAAGCAGCAAGCAAGCGCTAGGAGGCTAAAACAACGTGGAGACCTTAATCACGGCGGCAATCGCCGTTCTCATTTTGATGCTGGTGTTTTCCTTGATTACCAAGGCAATCCGGCTTGCCATAAATGTGGCGATTACCCTGGTGCTGCTGGTTGTGCTGGTGCGAATTACTGGAGTCAGCCTGGGCGAAGCCATGCAGCCCGTGTTCGCCATCTGGGACTGGCTGCGGCAGATGTTTCAAAATGCTCAGCGATAATTCGCGATAGTGCTTGATAATTAGCAATCCAGGGCGATCGCCCCCAAAAATCCAAAATCCAAAATCTAAAATCCAAAATCGCAACTCCGCCATGCAACTCCTCGACGACCTGGCAACCCATTGGCAAATCGAAGATCCGGAAGAACAGCGGCTCATCTCCAACGTCTCCTGGGCGCAATATGAAACGCTGCTGGCAGAACGGGGCGACAGCCTCGCCTACCGGGTGAACTACTTAGATGGAATCTTAGAAATTGTGGCACCGAGCCGTCGGCATGAGTCAAGAAAAACCCGCATTGGTACGCTGCTGGAAATCTATTTTCTGGAAGCAGAAATTGAATATTTCCCCACAGGGTCTACCACCTTTCGCCAGGCACAGCAACAGGTTGGGCTAGAGCCAGACGAGAGCTATTGCATTGGCAGCGAAAAGGAGATTCCAGATTTGGCGATCGAAGTCATCATCACCAGCGGCGGGATGAACCGACTGGAACGGTTTCGGCGGCTGGGTATTTCAGAAGTCTGGTTTTGGCAGGGCGATCGCTTTTCGATCTACCATCTCCGCGAACAGGTTCCTGAATCATTTTTGCAAACGGCTGGCTATGAGCTAGTTCAGCACAGTGAATTGCTGCCTGAACTGGATGTGGAATTCCTGAATGAATGCGTCCGCAATCCCAGTCCGCTGGCAGCCGCGAAGGCATTTCGTCAGAGCGTGCGTCAGCAAATGGGACTGAACGAGGGCGATCGCCCATCTTAATGTTCCTCCATCTCTGCCCGAAGGCGAAGCGCCAAACTTGCAGTAGTCCGACTCACAAATCGACTCCGGTGGCTTCGATTTCTGCCAGCAGACGTGGCGATGCTGCTTCCGCCTCGATCAGGTCGATCGGCTAGGTTTCAAAAGATGGGGTATCAAAAAGTGTAACTGAACGTACCGTCTCTCCTGGGCAGTGCCAAAGTAGGAGCATCCTTAAATTCATTCCTATGAGGAGATGATAGCAATGAAACCCGCGATGCCTTCTATGATAAAAGCGGCGATGAAACCGAACAGACTGACGCGCACCGCCTTTGGGCTGAGTTCGGCGGTGCTGTTGGCGGTGGGTGGGCTGAGCCTGATGCCGATGAACCCCGATCCAGTGATGGCGAATGAAGTGATGACGCGCGTGTTGACGGTAACGGGAACAGGTAACGAGTTTATCCCCACCACGCTCAGCCAGGTCAACCTGGGGGTGGAAGTGCGGGGGGCAACCGCAGAAGCGGCCCAGCAGGACGCGGCGCGTCGGTCAAATGCAGTGGTGCAATTGCTGCGATCGCGCCAGGTTGATAAGCTGCAAACCACAGGCATCAACCTCACCCCGGTCTACAACTACAACAACAACGAGCAGCGGCTCGTGGGCTACACGGCCACGAACACCGTCAGCTTCCGTGTGCCGACCGAGCAGGCCGGCGGGCTGCTAGATGAAGCCGTAAAAGCGGGGGCCAGCCGCATCGACAGCGTGAGCTTTGTGGCCTCAGATGAGGCGATCGCCCAGGCCCAGCAGGTCGCTCTGCGCGAAGCCGTTCAGCAGGCCCAGTCCCAGGCGGATACTGTCCTGGCAGCACTGGGTCTGCGCCGTCAGGAAATTGTCGGTGTGCAGATCAACCACGCCTCTGCACCCCCACCGATGCCTGTGTTGCGCCAGTCTATGGCAATGGATTCTGCCGCTGCTGCGCCTACGCCTGTGATTGGTGGAGAACAAGAAGTGCAAACAACCGTCACGCTCCAGATCCGCTATTAGGTATCTGTTAGTTATGCATCTGTTGATTATGCATTAGGTAAAGTACCTGTCCCAGGTCAATTCACTAATTGAAAATGGCACTCGGCACAGATCTGACAACCTTGGTTTTGACAACCCTGGTATTGTCGATCTACCGGGTGCTGTTTCGTCTCAGAAAATGGGAATTGGGAGCGCTACACTCATGCGGGGTGACTGTACGAGCGCAGTGACTGTACGAGCGCAGTGACTGTACGAGTGTGGTGAATAGAGCGCAGTGAATATAGGAGCGCAGCAAATTCATCACGTTGCCTCAAAACGTAACTAAAGCAAAGGACTGTACGGTGGAAAATCCCAATCCATACAGCCCCGATGAAGTTTGAGGTAAACAAAGATGAAGTTTGAGGTAAACAAATTGGGCGCATCCCAGTTCTGCAAGTTTGCCCTCATCCCCCAACCCCTTCTCCCTTTTTGGGAGAAGGGAGTCGGATTGAAAGTCCCTCTGCCGTTTTGGGAGAGGGATTTAGGCAGAAGTGTTGAACGCAATGTTAGCAGGGCAAGTTCATAGCTAAATCCAGTACAAAAGATCTATAATTCTGCCTATAATGACCTACTTATTGCTTCCATCTCAATAATCCGCCTCTTGAGAATGCTTTTTGTAAAGTTTTACCATCAAGATTCAACACTTCTGGGATTTAGGGTGAGGGTTAAATTAGGGTGAGGGTTAAAAAAGTGGGATGCACCCAACAAATTAGAGCAAAAACTAGAGAAAAATTACTCGGAAACCGTCTCGATCTTCTGCTTGATCTTCTCAGTAATCGTCTCCAGAGAAGGCGCAAACTCTTCTTTCTTCTTCAAGCCAATCTTGATCTTTTCAGCAATTTCGTCAGCCGTTGGCGCGATGCCATCTTTACCAGGATTGATCCCTTTTGCCTTCACTTTCTCGGCGATTTCTTCGGCAGTCGGGGCAAACATCTCCTTCTTCTTCAAACCGAATTTGATCTTTTCAGTGATCTCTTCAATAGATGGTTTGAATAGCCCCTTCTTTCGCATGAAAAACTCGGTGCGCTGTTCGGGGGTCAGGGTGGCGAAGAAGTCGCTCTTGGGCAGACCCTTGATCAGGCTTGCAAGCTCAGACTTTTGCTCTGGTGTCAGGGTCAGTGACTTGAAGGCCTTGCGGAGGCTGTCGCCGCCTGCAATTTCTGCGGCAAACTGATCAATCTGGTCGGGGCGCAAAACAGCAGCAAGTTGGGGGAGAACTTCCTCATTGAGCTGTTGCAACAGCTCTTTTTGAGACTCGGTCAAATCCAGATCGCTGGTCTGCGTTAGACCCGGAAATGCTTTTAATAAATCAGAAATCGAGAACTGGGAAATCGGAAAGGCATGGGCAGCGCTTCCCAATAAAAGGTTCAACCCCATGACTAGGGAAACTACTAAAGACAGAAACGCACGTCTCATCGGATATATCCTTCTTGTTTGAGAGAATCAGGCTGATTTAGTTCTTCGATGTCAATCAACTTTAAGTCGTTGAGCTTTAAGTCGTTGAGCTTTAAGTTAAATCAGCTTTAATCAACATTGTGCTAGCAGCGGAAAACCCTCTTCTTCACCCATCAGCATTACACCAGTGTATGAAGCTGTGTGTATCCGTAAATGCGAGAAAGCGATCAAGTAGGGTTCAGGTTTAAGTTTCAGGTCTAATACAGTGCAGGTTCAGATTATGCAGGGGAAGAGGCTTGGGCATGTTCCCTGAAAGCGGCGATCGCCATCACAGAAATGATAATCAGCGGAATGATCAAACTCCACCAAGTTTCGGAAACCATGACAAAATAAACCGCCGACGCGCCACCCAGCGCAAACCCTAGGATAACAGGAAAAACACGGCCCATCCGCTCAACCGCTTCGGCTACCTCCTGGCTAGCCTGGGGGTTTTTGTGCATCGTTAGCTTACCTACGATGTACTGCACGATATCGATGGTGATCTGTGTGGTGTTGCCCGTCATCACGGTAGTTGGAATGTAGCTCTTAAATACGCCTTTGGCTTCTTTCATCAGCGCGTTTTGAATCGCCATTGCCACCACACCGGCCATCGCGATGGGGAAAATTAGATCTTCCTGCACGTCTACAAGCAGAGAGGGGGAGAGGCTCGTCGCCACGACGAGAAACACCGCCAGGGCGATCGCCTCTAGGGTCAGCAGCACTGCAAACACCGGCCACTTCTTGCCCCGTGCAAACCGAGCGACCAGTGACGTGATGGCCACCGTGAGCATAAAGATGGGCAGCATCAGCAGCCGCGTCACCGTGCTGCCTTCGTCCGATGCCACAAAGGACGACCCTGCCAGCGCAATGTTGCCTGTGACATGGGCGGTGAAAATGCCAAACAGAATAATAAATGCTGAGGTATCTACAAACCCTGCCACCCAACTCAGCAGAAACCCTGCGGGCCCGTCGCTGAGCAAAAATGAACTTAATCGAAACGTTTCACCGTCTGCCCTCGAAGTCGCAACCATGAACGCCAGTGCTCCTAGTAACAGTGATTGCAGGGGTCTATTGCAGGTCTATTTCAGAGATTATTGAGCGGCACAGGAGCGCAAGAGCTTTGCCCCCGCGCCCTGATAAATAACAGCGAAGCACGAACAATAGATCGCTGGATCGCCAACAGCAGGGATCAGCAACTCGTGTCCCTAAACCTGGTCAGCCTTGGAAACCCCCTTGCGCGTAGCATATTATCCCCAAGGGGGAGGGTGTTTTGTGTTTTTTGATACGGTTTGGAGTGAACGGGGTGGACGGGGTGTGAGGGGAGGGGGAAGAAGGAAGAACGAAGAACGAAGAGGGAAGAATGAAGAGGGAGGAATGGGTTAGGAGAGTTCTGCGATCGCCTGGGAGATTGGGATTTGAATCACAAACTCGGTGCCCTGACCTGGTTCCGAGAAGCATTCCAGCGTGCCGCCGTGCTTTTCGGTGACGATTTGATAGCTAATGGACATGCCCATGCCTGTGCCTTTGCCGACAGACTTGGTGGTGAAAAATGGGTCAAAGATGCGCTGCCTGACGCTGGGCAGTATTCCTGTGCCGTTGTCGATGATGTGGATGCTGACTTGATGATCGGGCAAGACCTGGGTTTTGATGCGGATGGTGCTGGGTTCAGCCTGCTGGTCGGCGATCGCCCGCTGCTGGTCGCGTTCTTCTAGCGCGTCAATGGCGTTCGACAGGATGTTCATAAACACCTGGTTGAGTTGACCTGCATAGCACTCGACGGGCGGCAGCGAGCCGTATTCTTTGACCACCCGAATCTCCTCGCGGCCGGAGCGCGCCTTCAGGCGGTTGTGCAAGATCATCAGCGTGCTATCGATGCCGTCGTGGATGTCTACGGGCTTAGACTCTGCTTCGTCTAGCCGGGAGAAAATGCGGAGCGATCGCACGATCTCGTGAATCCGCTCGGTTCCCACTCGCATTGAGGCAAGCAGTTTGGGCAAATCTTCGCGCAGAAACTCCAGATCAATTTCTTCGGCATACTGGGTAATTTTGGGCGTGGGTTCAAGATATTCCTGCTGATACAGATCCATGAGCTCCAGCAAATCCTGCACATAGTTGCGGGCATGGGCCAGGTTGCCATGGATAAAGTTCACCGGGTTGTTGATTTCATGGGCAATGCCGGCCACCAGTTGCCCTAGGCTCGACATTTTTTCACTTTGCACCATCTGCGCCTGGGTGCGCTGACGCTCTTGCAGCGCGTGTTGCAGTTCCTCGCTCTGGGCGCGGCTCTGGGCGTAGAGTTCGGCCTGGTCAATGGCGATCGCCAGTTGGGTGGCCACCGATTGCAGCAAATCGCACTCTCGCTCGGTCCACGGGCGCACCTGCTGAAAGTGGTCGCCAATCAGACAGCCGATTCGCTGAGAATGCGTCCGCAGCGGCATCAGCACCACCGACTGCACCCCCGATTCCGTCAGCAGCGCTTGAAAAACCGGGTCGCTGCACTGGGCCGTGTCGTCTACCCAAACCATCTGCTGCTGGATCAACTGCTGTACCACACTGTCGCCAATCAGCCGCAGGGGATACTCACCCAGCAAGCTGGGCGCGTGGTCGTTTTTGGCTTCTTGCACAATCTCCCAGTGCGGCGTGTCGGCATCGGGCAGCACCCAGCAAAAGCCACAATAGTCGATTTCCAGCAGGTTTCGCACGGCCTGAATGGTGGTTTCAAGTACCGTGTCCAGGTTGAGAGAATTGCGGATCTGGTGGGCAAGCTGGTTCAGCAGGGTTTGGCGATCGGCATAGTCCTGAATCGCCTCTTCTGCCCGCTTGCGATCGGTGATGTCGATGGCGATGCCGCCCACCACCTGCTGTCCCGATCCATCCGACATGGGAAATTTGTAGACCAGCGAATCGCCAGTCGTGCCATCCGGCAGCGGAATCGGCTCGATCGTGGCCAGCAGACGACGGTTGTGAATGACAGTTTGAACGTTGTGCAAAAATTCTGCCGCGACCTCTTTGGGGTACAGATCAAATAGCGACTTGCCCACCACGTCCGGCGTGGGCAGGGTGAACATTTTCAGATAGGTCTGGTTGATATAGAGCATTTGCCCCTCATAGCTGACCATCCAGGCAGCCGTCGGACTGTGATCCATAAACGCCTGAAAGCGCTCCTCGCTTTGGCGGCGAGCCTCTTCTGCTTCCTTGCGCGGCGTGATGTCTTGCACCGTGCCCACCATTGTCAGGGGCTTGCCGTCTTCGCTCCACAGGACATCGCCCCGACCCGCCAGCCAGTGAATGGAGCCATCGGGCCAGATCACTCGATAGTCCGCAGCATAGGCGGTTTTGCCAGCGATCGCCGATTCGATTGCCTGTTCAATCCGCCTCACGTCTTCTGGGTGAATCGCCTTCGCACAGGTCGCCCAAGTGCCATCGAAGGTGTCATCCGTCAGTCCAAACAGATGCTTCGCTTCATCGCTGAAGTGTTCCAGATGATCCGTTGCAATATTCCATTCCCAGATACCCGTTTGCGCCGCCTTGAGCGCCAGCCGCATCCGCTGTTCACTTCGTTGCAATGCCTTTTCGACCTCCTGACGCTGAGCCTCTAGCTGGAGGCGATCGCCAATATCTCGCCACGTTGCGTGCAGAATGGTGCGCCCCTGCCACTCAATCGCCGTCAGCAATACCTCCACCCACAAGTCTTCCCCATTCATGCGGTGGTGCATCCATTCAAATCGGTGGCTGCCCTGCCGCAGGGCGATCGCCATCATCTCGTTTGCCGTTTCAAACGAGGATCGTCCATCGGGCTGCACCGCTGGTGAGAGGAGGGCGGGATGCAGCGATTGCACTTGCGCTTTGTCAGTGCAACCCAGCAGGGCGATCGCCGCTGGATTGCAGTCAATAAACACGTCGCCATCGATCAGCAAAATGGCATCGGCAGAGCGCTCAAAAAGCTGGCAAAAGCAGTCGTCGGGTAGGGGCAAACCGAAACCAGCAGGCTCAACCATAGACTTTTAGAACTTGGAGGAGAAGGGGGTAATATCCATCATTAACGGCCACTGTATACACACATCTCGATTTTTTGCGTCAGGTTCCGAAAGATCCCCCTAAATCCTCTTTAATAAGGGGGACTTCCGAAAGATCCCCCTAAATCCCCCTTGATAAGGGGGACTTCCGATCCAGCTCTCCCTGCTGCGGGTCACTCCGGGATCGGTTCCCCCCTTGTTGAAGGGGGGTTAGGGGGGATCAAAGCATCGTCGCTCAAGCCTAGAAGACCTGTGTGTACACAGTAGGGTGGACGGCAGAAAGGTCAACAGCACATGAAGGGGCGGGCAGGGATGCAGCGTTGGAATGCAGAAACCTTGGGCTAAACCCTTGGGCTGAACCCTGACATGGAAGGCGATCGCACCCTTACTCTATAACGCTTTACCCCAAAGAGCCCCTAGCCAGAGTGCCCTATTCCGCATTCTGGCTAACAAACAGAAGCCTTTAACCTGATCCATCGACAGCTAACCTGACCCAATCTACAGCCCTGAATTCGGAGATTCGGACAGATTGGAACCAGGCCCCTGATTCCTTTATCTTCTCATCTCTCGCCTTCCAAAGCTTACCCCAACTGTTGCCGCAGCTTCAGCGCATGGGCCAAGCTCAAGACATCGTGCTGCCAGGTGGGCAATATCAGGGTCATGGCGATTTCTTCGACCGTATGCACCAGCCCCACTGCCACTGCCAGCGCCAGCGGTGGCCCGCCTTGTCCAAAACCAAACAGTGCAATGCTGGCGACAAAGAGCGTGATCCCCCACAGCTTGGCAGAATAGGTATGATAGCTAGCGGGCTTGCCGTATTTTGCCAGGTTTACCCCCCACCAGAGAAGCTGCGCTGCCACCACCGCCAGCAGCGGTCCACGAAACGCCGTGAGGATGTCTGGATGCACCCACCACGCTGCCACCGCCAGACACAGATACAGCGTCACATCCGCCCAGCTATCTGCGGCCCGCACGGCCGCCGTACTCACGCCCAGCCGCCGTGCGATCACCCCATCGAAAATGTCCGATAGAAATGCGGCAATGTAGCCCGCTAAGAACCAGGGCGTGACCGAGCCATCGAAGGCATCCCAAAGCAGAAAAGGGGCGATCGCCAGACGGAAATAAACCAGAAGCATGGGGAGGTGGGTCATATCGGTTCAGCCTTGAGGACTGGAGAGGTTGGCATCTTTACTCATCTTTCCCATCACTCCATCCCGCCATCCCCCCATTCCGCCCCTCTTCGGGAATCGTTAAGAAGATCCGGAACCCTCCGAAATCCTTAGACTCGGCGGCGTAGACTTCAAGGTAGCTGTGACATAAGACATCAACCCTATGACGACATCCGGAAACAGCCCCTATTCCTCGTCAGGACAGCCCGAAACCACTGGTAGGTACCTCGTCCTGCTGGATACCGACAATATTGATGACGGACTCCGTGCGATGGACGATTCGGCAGGAATTCGCCATGTTGCCCATTCTGCGGACTTTCGCGACCATTCCCCCAGTGGTGAACAGCTTGCCAGCGAAGATTCGCTTGTCTTTGACGAATTGGGAGTGGCAGTGGTGACAATGGAGCCAGGTCAGGCGCAAGCGCTGAATGCGGCGACCATGCGCGGTAGCTCGGTCATTGCAGTCGAACCGGAGCGGGTCGTGCGGGCAATCGAAGACCCCGATCCCGATGGCTATTTGCCTGCGCCACCCGGATTTGCAGAGACGGACATCATTACGATCCCCGTGGACTACCTCAAGGGCTATCGGGATGCGGTAAATCATCTGGTCGATCGGCTGCTGCCGAAAGAGCAGGAGGCAGAGTCGGTGCTGGGTCGCGGCGGGGCCGTTGCCGATGGCTCCATCACCTGGGGGCTGGATGTGACGAAAGCCAGCACCTCGCAATATAGCGGGCTGGGGCTAAAGGTTGCTGTGCTGGATACGGGCTTTGACCTGACCCATCCCGACTTTGTGGGGCGGGCAGTGTCTAGCAAGTCTTTTATTGAAGGGGAAGAGGTGCAAGACGGCAACGGTCACGGCACACACTGCATTGGCACGGCCTGCGGGTCGAAGCTGCCGGAGATTTTGCCGCGCTACGGCGTTGCCTATAATTCCGAAATCTATGTAGGCAAGGTGCTGAGCAATGAGGGCAGCGGCGCAGACGGCGGCATTTTGGCGGGCATCAACTGGGCGATCGCCAGCGGATGTCAGATCATCTCTATGTCGCTGGGGGCGATGGTGCTGCCCGGTCAGAACCATTCTGCGGTATATGAAAACGTGGGTCGGCGGGCCCTGCGGCGCGGCAGTTTGATCATTGCGGCGGCGGGTAACGACAGCTTCCGGCAGTTCGGCGTGATTGTGCCCGTCAGCCATCCGGCAAATTGTCCTTCGATCATGGCGATCGCCGCTCTGCGCCCCAACCTGAAGATGGCCCCCTTCTCCAACGGCGGCATCAACCGCAACGGCGGGCAGATTGATCTGGCTGCTCCTGGCGTAGACGTATACTCTAGCTGGCCCATGCCCACCCGCTACAGCACCATCAGCGGCACCAGCATGGCCACGCCCCACGTCGCCGGACTGGCCGCCCTCCACGCCGAAGCCACGGGCGCACGCGGCCGGGAACTGTGGGCCCAATTGACTCAGCGGGCCTGGCGTTTGTCGCTGCCGTCGCGGGACGTGGGCAGCGGCCTGGCGCAAGCGCCGGATTGATTGAGGGAAGAGGGAAGAGGGAAGAAGGAAGAAGGAAGAGAGAAGAACGAAGAGGGAAGAAGGAAGAAGGAAGAAGGAAGAGAGAAGAAGGAAGAGAGAAGAAGGAAGAGAGAAGAAGGAAGAGAGAAGAAGGAAGAGGGAAGAAGTTCTGTTTTTCGTTTTTCCCGTGAAGTTCCGTTTTTCGTGGGAGCGATCAGAACTTTGTGTGTCCCAGGTCTGGAAACTAGAAATCAAGGGGTTCAGCCCTGTCATCCGCGTTTTTCTGACCACTCCCTTTTTCGTTCTTCGTTCTTCGTTTTTCGTTTTTTCTATCTCTCACCCCGTCACTCCCAATCCCCTCCTCCCATATCCTTACCACCTCGTCGGCCCCGCCGCTGACGAGGCTTTTTCCGTCTGGGCTAAAGACAAGAGCGGCGATCGCCCAGGCTCCGCGCAAGGCAATGGGTCGATGGGCAACGGTCAGTCCAATCTCAGGATGGCGCGTGAGGGGCCAGAGCTTGATCGTGTTGTCGTCACTGCCGCTGGCCAGGAGGGTTCCCTGGGGGCTGAGGGCAAGGGTGGTGATGGTGTCTTTGTGGGCGACGATGGGGCGCGTCTGGGCCATGCGGTTGAGGTCCCAAAATCGCAGCGTCTTGTCGGCTCCGGCGCTGATCAGGCTTTGCCAGTCGGCGGTGATCGCCAGTGAGGTAATGCGGTCGGTATGGGCCCGCAGCGTGCCGATCAGTGCGTCGGTTCGCAGGTTCCATAGGCGGATGGTGTTGTCGTAGCTGGCGCTGATTAGCGTGTGCCCGTCGGGGCTGAGGAGCAGGGCGCTAATGCGATCGCGGTGTTTACCCAGGCTGGCAATCTGCTCACCCGTTTCCAAATTCCACAGGTTGATGCGCCCGTCGCCGCCGCCCGTGGCGAACAGGGGTGCGTGCTGGCTAAGGGCGATCGCCGACACCAACCAGTCGTGCCCGTCAATCGTCCGCATCAGCCTTTGGGTGGCCATGTCCCACTGCTTGATCGTGCCGTCGTCGCTGGCGCTGAGCAGTTCGATGCTGTCGGGGGTAAAGGCCAGGGCGCTGAGGCGATCGCCATGCCCATTGCCAAACAGCCCCCCGTTGCCCAGCGTATGCAGCAGGTCGCCCGTCTCTAGGCTCCACAGCCGGACGGTTTTATCGGTGCTGCCGCTAGCAATCCACAGACCGTCAGGGCTGGTGGCGAGGGTGGTAATGGGGCCGGAGTGGGCAGCAAGGGTGTGGGCGCAATGCCAGTTGGAGAGCGGGGGCGGGGGGGCAAGGGGGGCGACGGGTTGACGAGGGGCAGGGACGATGGATTGGCGAGGGGCAGGGGGGGAGTTGGGCAGTTTGGGGAGGGGGAAACCGAGGTCTTTGAGGACGGCGGTGGCGGTTTTGTAGCGGCTGCTGATGGGGCGCTGGAGCAGTTTATTGAGAACGCGGGTGAGGCGATCGCCAATCGGCTCTGGCAAATACTGTCTCCAGATCCAGGCATCCTGCATGGGGGAATACAAATCAAACGGGTGCATCCCGGTCAAGAGGTGAATACAGGTCACGCCCAGGCTGTAGAGGTCGCTGGCAAATTCGGCCCGCCCCATCACCTGCTCTGGCGCAGCATAGCCCGCGCTGCCGATCATCGTGCCCGTTTTCCCCAGGGCCGTCTGCGTGGCATATTTCGACGCGCCAAAGTCCACCAGCACTAGTTCCCGATCGCTCTGCCGCTGAATGATATTTTCGGGCTTCAGGTCGCGGTGGATGACGCGCTGACTGTGAATAAACGCCAGCACAGGCAGCAGGCTTTTGAGTAAATCTAGCACCTGCCCTTCGTAAAACACCTTCTGCTCGTGCAGCAGCACTTCCAGATTTTTTCCTGGAATATATTCCTGCACCAGGTATTGCCCGTCCTCATCTTCCAAGTGGGCCAGCAGCCGGGGAATCTGGGGATGCTGCCCCAACCGCCGCAGCCGCTCGGCCTCTTGCCGGAATAGCTCGGCTGCTCGGCGCACGTCGCCCCGCTGGAGGGGAAAGAATTGCTTGATAACGCAGTGGCAAGGAGAAGCGGAATGCTGGGCAGACCGTTTGCGCTCGTCGATGGCCAGGAAGGTGCGCCCAAAGCCGCCCTGCCCCAGTAGCTTGACCGCTCGAAAGCGATCGCCCAGCAGTAGCGCTGCCCCGCAGTGCTGACACGTTTCTCCGGTTCCGGGATCTTGCGGCTGCGGGCAGGCAGGATTCAGGCAATGCATTCGGTTCAGCCGATAAGGTCAAAGCGCGATTACGTGGGAACTAGCTCACCCGGACGCAGCTTTGCCCATTTGCCCATTTCTTCGACAAAGCTGAGGCAGCCGACCACATCCCACTCCATTTCGATAATGTCGTCCGCGTCGCCCTGGCGAATATTGACATTAATCGTCGGTTCGGTGGCTTCAAAGTCTGGAAATTCTGTCAGATGGGGCTGCTGATGCTGATGTTCTACCGCGTGATACGTCGTGCAGCGATCTACGTAATGGCAGTTAACGCAAATACACATCTTAAAAATTCTCCCGCCGCCAGGCCAGTGGGGATTTAGAGTCGTCTGCTTTTATGCTACTCTAGCTCAGTTTGCGAAAAAGCGGCGATTGCCCCTGACAGATGTAGCAGAATGGAGGTATTCGGTTTCAGGGGTTAGGGATCGGGGGTGAACGGCTGGGGGCTAGCGGACGGGTGTAGGGGTTGAACCTTGCCTCCCTCGCTCCAGAAAGCACGGTTCTGACCTTTGATCCGTCACCTCCGAACCATCGTCCGTGGATTCCCTGCTCCCCGACCCCCTGATCTCTCCCTCCCTTGACCTACCTCACCCTGCCCACAGACACGCTCACCACAGCTTCTGCCCTGTCGCCCCACACCTGGCCCTTTAGCCTGGAGTGGCTGCCGTCGGATGCGTACTTGGTGGGCGGCAGCGTGCGGGATGCGCTGCTGGGGCGACAGGCAGAGTATCTGGATCTGGATTTTGTGCTGCCGGAAGGGGCGGTGGCCACGGCGCGGGCGATCGCCAATCACTATCGCACGGGCTATGTGCTGCTGGATGCGGAGCGGCAGATTGCGCGGGCGGTGTTTGAGCGGGCCACGGTGGACTTTGCCCAGCAGGTTGGGCCGACGCTGGAGGCAGATTTGCAGCGGCGCGATTTTACCGTGAATGCGATCGCCTACGACCCACACACCGAGCGGCTCTTTGACCCACTGAACGGCTACAGCGACTTACAGCAGCAACTCATCCGCATGGTTGCGCCAGAAAACCTGAAGGAAGATCCCCTGCGGCTGCTGCGGGCCTATCGGCAGGCGGCACAGCTTGGCTTTGAGCTAGAGCCAGACACGCAGACCACGATTCAGCGATTGGCAGATCTGCTGGCAGGCATCGCGCCAGAGCGGGTGCAGGCAGAATTGAACTACCTGCTGGGCACGGCACGAGGCACGCGCTTTTTGCAGATAGCCTGGGAAGACGGGCTGTTTTGCACCTGGCTGCCCCACGCGACGGCGACGGGGATGGATCGGGTGGCCCAGATGGACGAGGCGGCGATCGCCCTGGAAACGCGCTGGCCGGCGCTGGGAGCAGAGCTTTCGGGCTGGCTTCGGGATCAGCAAAAGGTGTCGGGGCTGGGGCGAAGCTGGATGCGAATTGCCAAACTGACGGCGCTGGTCTCGCCGGAGGCGGTCGAAGCCGAAGCCGAACTGCGAACCCTGAAGTATAGCCGCAACGAAATTCAGGCGGTGCAGACGGTGCTGCGCTATTTGCCGCAGGTGCCTGCCATCGTGCAGCCGACTGCCACCGCGACTGAACAGTATTTCTTCTTTCAGGGCGTGGGCGCGGCCTTTGGGGCGCTGAGCGTGGTGGCGCTGGCATCGGGCATTTCCGAAGCGGCGATCGCCCCGCTGATTAACCGATTTCTTGACCCCCATGACGCGATCGCCCATCCCCACCCGCTCGTGACCGGGCGCGACCTGATGACCCAGTTGCATCTGCCGCCTGGCCCCCAAATTGGGCAACTGCTTGAAGTTTTGCAACTGGCTCGCGCCGAAGGAAAAATCGCCACGCCCGCCGAAGCGCTTGATTTGGCGGCAATCTGGATGCAGCAGCAGTCGGAATAACGACCAGTCGTTCTGAGGCCGCCAGCGCTATAACGGCGTTAGGAGGATCTCTGGCTATGTGTTTTTCTGCAACTGCTAGCTTTAGCTTGGGCGCGGCCCTGATTCCCGTCGGCATCGCCTGCCTCAAAAAGGCGCAAGAAGAGGACAGACGCTATATGCCACTGGCGGCGTTTCCGCTGGCATTTGGCATCCAGCAGGCAATCGAGGGGCTGGTGTGGGTGGGACTAGGTGCAAACCATACTCGGCTGGTGGCGCTGGCGGCGGCCGGGTTTGTGTGCTTTTCTCACGGCTTTTGGCTGGTGTGGACCCCGCTGACGGCGGCGAGCGTAGAGAGCGATCGCCCCCGAAAACAGATCTGGCGGGCGCTCACGGGCATCGGCTTGCTCTACGGACTCTATTTCAACCTGCCCCTCTGGCTCCACCAGCGGCAACTCGCAGTGAGTATCCACAATCATTCGCTCGTCTACCAGCTTCAACTGTGGCTCTATCCCACGCGCCTGCTGGTGCTGCTGGGCTATACGCTGTATGTCCTGACGATCTTGGCTCCGCTGGTGCTAAGTGGCGATCGCCATCTTCAGCGGCTGGGAGGGCTGGTGCTGGTGGCGCTGCTGCTCACCGCCAACTTTTTTAGCGCCGGATTCATTTCAGTATGGTGCTTTTTTGCAGCCCTCGTTTCGCTGTATGTTGGCTATGTCTTTTTGCAAGGACTGGAACCCCGATCCCAGCCGCCCCTTGCCTAGAGCCACAGCCTAATTCCGTAAGCCTGATCCCGCAGCCTGATCCCGCAGCCTGATCCCGCAGCCCAAAGCCTGACTATGCCCACAACGCTCACCCTGTTTGACTTTAGCCAGCCCCAGCCCACCCTTGCGGCCGTGTGGGGGCCGCTCAACGATGGCGTGATGGGCGGCCTCAGCCAGAGCCAGTTTCGCCAGGTAGGCACGTCGGGCGTATTCTCTGGGCGGGTGTCTACGGAAAATTCGGGCGGCTTTGCCTCGGTGCGGACGCGGGATTTTGAGCCGCCGCTGGATCTGTCGAGCTATGTTGGCATCGAACTGCGGCTGCGGGGCGACGGCAACCGCTACAAGTTCTTCTTGCGGCCCGAAAACCGCTGGGACGGGCTGGCGTTTTGCAGCAGTTTCGACACGCTGGACGACCAGTGGATCACGGTGCAATTGCCCTTCGCCCAGTTTGCGCCCGTGATCCGCGCCAAGACTGTTTCTGGCGTGTCGCTAGATTTATCGCGGATCTATTCACTGCAACTCATGCTCAGCAAGTTTGAACTGGACGGACGACTCAATCCACACTTCGCGCCTGGCCCGTTCCAGTTGCAAATAGAGGCGATCGCCGCCTATCGCTAGTTCAATATCTCTGGTTCCGCAACTGCGTCGATCCACCGCTGCCTGCATCACATGGTTCCTGAAATTGCTCCGAAAATTGCTGCTAATCCTCCGAAGCTGCCGACCAATTTCTTTAATCGCATAGCGAAACCAACCCCTTGGTTAGCACAAATAGGACAAAACTCTGGCTAAATCTTGTGAATTTCGCTTATCAAAGCGCACCAATTTTATCTGCCCATTTGCTTTAGATTGAGAAGAGTAACCCGATCTTCATCTAGGCTTAACGGGGTAAATTTATGCATTTGAGCGAAATCACCCACCCCAACCAACTCCACGGACTCTCGATCCACCAGCTAGAGCAAATCGCCCGCCAAATCCGGGAAAAGCATCTAGAAACCGTGGCGGCGAGTGGCGGGCATCTGGGCCCCGGTTTGGGAGTGGTGGAACTGACCCTGGCGCTCTACCAAACGCTGGATCTCGACCATGACAAGGTGGTGTGGGATGTGGGGCACCAGGCCTATCCCCACAAGCTAATTACTGGACGCTACAACAATTTCCACACGCTGCGCCAAAAAGACGGCGTGGCGGGCTATCTGAAGCGCTGCGAAAGCAAGTTTGACCACTTCGGCGCGGGCCACGCCTCCACCAGTATCTCGGCGGCGCTGGGCATGGCGCTGGCGCGGGATCTCCAGGGCGAAAAGTACAAGGTCGTAGCGGTGATTGGCGACGGAGCGCTGACGGGCGGCATGGCGCTAGAGGCTATCAACCACGCCGGACACCTGCCCAAGACCAACCTGATGGTGGTGCTGAACGATAACGAAATGTCGATTTCGCCCAACGTCGGCGCGATTCCTCGCTACCTCAACAAAATGCGCCTCAGCCCGCCGATGCAGTTCCTCACTGACAACCTGGAGGAGCAGTTTAAGCATCTGCCGTTTGTGGGCGATTCGCTCACGCCGGAGCTTCAGCGGGTGAAGGAGGGGATGAAGCGGCTAGCAGTGCCCAAGGTGGGCGCGGTGTTTGAGGAACTGGGCTTTACCTATATGGGCCCGGTGGATGGACACAACCTAGAAGAACTGATTCACACGTTCACCCAGGCCCACAAGATTCAGGGGCCGGTGCTGGTGCATGTGGCCACGACCAAGGGCAAGGGCTATGCGATCGCCGAAAAAGATCAGGTGGGCTATCACGCCCAGTCGCCCTTTGACCTGGCCACGGGCAAAGCAAAACCGTCGAACAAGCCCAAGCCTGCTGATTACTCAAAAGTCTTTGCCCATACGCTGGTGAAGCTGGCGGAAAACAATCCCAAAATCATTGGCATTACTGCCGCCATGGCCACGGGTACGGGGCTAGACAAGCTCCAGCAAAAGCTGCCGAAGCAATACATCGACGTGGGCATTGCCGAGCAGCACGCCGTAACGCTGGCGGCGGGGCTGGCCTGCGAGGGAATGCGCCCGGTGGTGGCGATCTATTCCACCTTCCTGCAACGCGCCTTTGACCAGATTGTGCATGATGTTTGCATCCAAAAGCTGCCCGTGTTTTTCTGCCTGGATCGAGCGGGCATTGTGGGGGCAGACGGCCCGACCCACCAGGGGATGTACGACATTGCCTATCTGCGCTGCATTCCCAATATGGTGCTGATGGCTCCCAAGGACGAAGCCGAGTTTCAGCGGATGATTGTAACCGGGGTGAACTATACCGACGGGGCGATCGCCCTCCGCTATCCACGCGGCAGTGGCCAGGGCGTGCCGCTCATGGAAGAGGGCTGGGAGCCGCTGCCCATCGGCAAAGCCGAGATTCTGCGCCAGGGTGATGATATCCTGCTGCTGGGCTATGGCACGATGGTCTATCCCGCTATGCAGGCTGCTGAAATCCTCAGCGAACACGGCATCGAGGCAACCGTGGTCAACGCCCGCTTTGCCAAACCGCTGGATACGGAGTTAATTCTGCCGCTGGCTCAGCAGATTGGGCGCGTGGTGACGCTGGAAGAGGGCTGCTTGATGGGTGGCTTTGGTTCAGCCGTGGCAGAAGCGCTGCTCGATGCGGATGTTGCCGTGCCGATCAAGCGGCTGGGCGTGCCCGATGTGCTAGTCGATCACGCCAAGCCAGAGCAATCGCTCAGCAGCCTGGGGCTGACGGGCCCGCAGATCGCAGATACCATCCGCGAGTGGGTGGTTCCGGCCGCAGTCGAAGCCGTCCGCTCCTAGAAGCCTCTACTTCTGAAAGATCAACGGAGATACCGTGCCCAGATTTGAATCACTCGGTTTGAACCACCCGGTTTGAACCACCCGGTTTGAACCGTCTGTGTTCAATGTCCTGGGCACGTATCCGCCTCTCTGACCGTAATCTCAATACAAACAATCCAAAATCGCAAATCCAAAATCGCAAATCAACACGAGCTACGCTAGGTCGGGGAAAACCTGCCGCACTGCGGGATGCACCAGGCGATGGGCCTGGACATTTAGCCCCTTGGCCAGCGCGTCATCGGTTTCCAGGGCCCCCACACCTTGATTGGCCAGCTTCACCACGTAGGGCAGGGTACTGTTGTTGAGCGCCTGCGTTGCAGTCCAGGGCACGGCTCCGGGCATATTCGGCACGCCGTAGTGAACCACGCCCGACACCTCGTAGGTAGGCTGCGTGTGGGAAGTTGGGTGCAGCGTCTCTACGCAGCCGCCCTGATCCACCGCCACGTCTACGATCACCGAACCCGTCCGTATTTGCTCTACCAGGCTGGCAGGCACCAGGATGGGCGCACGTCGGCCCGGCACCAGCACTGCGCCGATGAGCAAATCGGCATCGGCAACGGCGGTTTCGATCTCGGCGGAGTTGCTGTAGAGCAGTTCTACCCGCGAGCCAAACAGGGTTTCTAGGTAAGACAGTCGCTCTACGTTAATGTCGAAAATTTTCACCTGAGCGCCCAGCCCGACGGCCATCTTTGCGGCTTCGGTGCCCACCACGCCACCGCCCAAGATCACAACCCTGCCGGGTTTTACCCCTGGTACACCGCCCAGCAGCACACCCCGTCCACCCTGCTGCCGTTCCAGAAAGCGGGCCCCAAACTGCACCGAGAGCCGCCCAGCGATGATGCTCATGGGGGTGAGCAGGGGCAGGCTGCGGTTGGGCAGTTCAACGGTTTCGTAGGCGATCGCCGTCAGCCCCACCCGCATCAGTTGCTCCGTCAGTTCTCGCGCCGCCGCCAGGTGCAGGTAGGTAAACAGCAATTGATCTTTTTGCATCAGGTCATATTCCGCTGGCAGCGGTTCCTTGACCTTCACCACCATCTCTCGGCTCCAGGCATCCTTTGCAGAAGGTACGACCTGAGCGCCCACTTGAACATAGTCCTGATCGGCAAATCCTGCGCCGATGCCCGCCTGGGTTTCGACAAAAACCGTATGTCCTGCTTCGACCAGCGTGCGGACGCTACTGGGACTCAGCCCTACCCGAAATTCCTGATCCTTAATCTCTTTTGGAACGCCGATTTCCATGCCAACACCTCAAAAGCTCCCCGACCCACTGCGGAGACGGTAAATTCTTAGATATAGCCATCGTCACTTTCATTAGGACATAGGTGCTGTCGTAGAGCAGCAGCGCCACCCTACAACCACGTCCTAAGCAACATAGCTAGCGTAGCTAGCGCTATAGTTCCAAGGTAAATCCCTTTTGCGAGAGAGTCTTCGCCCGGATGGATCGACCTCCACCGTTTATAGCAGGAGTTTGGGGCTGCGGGGGTGATGTTGGATTGACGAATGGGCCGCACTCTCTACAATGAAGAGGACGAGTAAAGAATTGTAAAAGCCATGACTCAGACTCCGCCGCAACCGACCGTGACTCCGAAGCTCCAGGAACCAAAGTTTGGCTTTAATGAGTATGCTGAGCGCCTAAATGGGCGGGCGGCAATGGTGGGATTTTTGATTACGCTGGCGATCGAATACCTGACGGGTCAGGGCTTGCTGTCCTGGCTGGGTCTTTATTAGTCAGGGCTTAAGTTAGTCAGGACTTACGCACGTGCGATAAGTCTTCTGGGTTTTGGACGATTTCTCGCGGGCTGCGCTTGCAAGAAATTGTCCGTCTGCGTCAGTCCTATTAGTTTCTAGTAGTTTCTGGTTAGTTCGTTTGATGGGCTTAGGGTGGGTAGGCAAATCAAGCCCTAAGCCCATTTTTTTAGAGCAAATTGCCCACTGCCTGTGCAGCCTCCAGTTGCGCCCAGGTGGTGGGGATGAACATGATAAGCCGAAGCCTTTGGCTGGGCATGGGGCGGGGCAGCGATCGCACGTCTCCCGGCATCAGCTTGCCACGCCGAGAATGCCCACCTGCGTATTTTGAAACCGCGCCACCCCCCAATCACCCGATCAGGGGGTTGGAAGGGGAGACTCGCCCACTAGAATGATTCAGTATGATGGTTAAGTCGGCATCAGTTCGACTTGCCAGATTCGACCCTGGTTTCGGCGTGGTCGGCGCATCGCCGATGCCCGTTATCGCTCGAAACCGCGTTGTGAACCTGCATTCATCCATTCACATGCTTAGATTTGTGCCATGAGTACTTCACCTAACGCCCAGTCCGGTATTGGTCAGCCCGATCGCATTTTGATTTTCGACACCACGCTGCGCGACGGCGAACAGTCGCCCGGCGCAACGCTGAACGTGGATGAAAAGCTGACAATCGCCCGGCAACTGGCACGACTAGGTGTGGATGTGATTGAAGCGGGCTTTCCCTTTGCCAGCCCTGGGGATTTTGAAGCGGTGAGCAAGATCGCCGCCGAAGTGGGCAGCGAAGACGGCCCAATCATCTGTGGACTGGCCCGCGCCACTCAGCAGGATATCAAAGCGGCCGCCGACGCGCTGAAACCCGCCGCCAAACCCCGGATTCACACCTTCATTGCCGCCTCGGATATTCACTTGGAATATAAGCTGAAAAAGACGCGGGCCGAAGTGCTGGAAATCGTGCCCGAAATGGTGAGCTATGCCAAGTCGTTTGTCAACGATGTGGAGTTTTCCCCAGAGGATGCGGGGCGCTCTGATCCGGAGTTTCTCTATGAAATGCTGGAGCGGGCGATCGCCGCTGGGGCTACCACCATCAACATTCCCGATACCGTCGGATACCTCACCCCCAGCGAGTTTGGGGCGCTGATCAAGGGCATCAAAGAGAACGTGCCAAATATCGATCAGGCCATCATTTCGGTACACGGTCATAACGACTTGGGAATGGCCGTGGCCAACTTTTTGGAAGCCGTGAAGAACGGGGCGCGTCAGTTGGAATGCACGATCAACGGCATTGGCGAACGCGCCGGAAATGCAGCGCTAGAGGAATTGGTGATGGCGCTGTATGTGCGTCGTCAATACTTTAACCCGTTCCTGGGTCGTCCGGCAGAGTCGGAAGCGCCGCTGACCCATATCGACACGCGCCAGCTTTACAAAACCTCGCGCTTGGTGTCGAACCTGACGGGGATGCTGGTGCAGCCCAACAAGGCGATCGTTGGTGCAAACGCCTTTGCCCACGAGTCCGGCATTCACCAGGACGGCGTGCTGAAGCACAAGCGCACCTACGAAATCATGGACGCGCAGTCCATCGGCCTCACGGATAACCAGATCGTGCTGGGCAAGCACTCCGGGCGCAACGCCTTCCGCACGCGCCTGCGGGAGTTGGGCTATGAACTGTCTGAGCAGGAGCTAAACCGAGCCTTCCTGCGGTTCAAAGACGTGGCCGACAAGAAGAAAGAGATTACCGACTGGGATCTGGAGGCGATCGCCAATGACGAAACCCAGCAGGTTCCCGAACTGTTCAAACTAGAGCATGTGCAGGTGTCTTGCGGCGACCACTCGCGCCCCACGGCGACCGTCACCGTCCGCACGCCCGCCGGGGAGGAACTGACCGATGCTGCCATCGGCACAGGCCCCGTGGATGCTGTTTATAAAGCGATCAACCGCGTCGTTAGCATCCCTAACCAGCTCATCGAGTTCTCGGTGCAGTCCGTCACCGCAGGCATCGACGCAATGGGCGAAGTGACGATTCGCCTAAAATATGGCGATCGCATCTTCTCAGGCCACGGCGCAAACACCGATATCATCGTCGCCTCTGCCCAGGCCTACCTGAACGCGCTCAACCGCCTGTCTGCCTCCCTGCAAAAAGGCGAAGCGCTGCATCCCCAGCATAGCGATGTGCAGCCTGTGAGCTAGGCGTGATGGAGTATGATCATAACTAAGGGCGACTGAGTCAACCTTAGTTATGACCCGACAACTGACAGCAAGTTAGGTTCTCCAATCCCTTGCCCAAGATGCAAACTGCCTCTACCCACACAGCAAACCAAAGTTTATTAAGCTACAGAGGCGATCGCCGCCCATGTTTGCCAGACCGACTCCAGCCCTGATCAGCGTAAGGGAGCTTATCCCTATTGACTGTTTCATGAGCCAGGACAGGCAATCCTGGTTGCCTAATACAAGTCCCGAGACCCCAGAAAATTCGTTGTCTTGGAATCGAAGCCCATAGCTCCTGAGTTGGAACCGGAGGGCTTAGTCGAAGGGGCTTTTGGGCCAGCGTCTCCTACAAGAAACCAGGGGTTTTCAGAGATGTATCAGGCAGTCAGCCTGTCCTGTCCCGTCTATTTGCAGCAGATGACGCTGATTTCTAGATTACTTTTGTTACTTAAGCAAGTCAGTGACCGACTGCCAAATTTTCGAGTTTCCTGAAGCTTTGATGTACTAATCATAATCTACTGCCCGTCTAAGATGACGACACGTCAGGCAGAGCATCAACTTGTTTAGACAGGTAATAGGGATGAAAATTTTGCTATTGGAGGATGATTCCCGAATCACAAAGGCAATCGCAGAAGCCTTGTGTGCTCATAACTATCTAGTAGAAGTTGCCCATGATGGTGAGCTTGGTTTGACATTTGCCGAGACTGATACGTTCGATTTGATCATTTTAGACTTAATGTTGCCAAAGTTAGATGGGATTAGCATTTGCAAAAAACTGCGGCAAAACGGAAATAAAACTCCAATCCTGATGCTGACCGCACGTGACACGAGTGCAGATAAGGTATTGGGGCTAGATATTGGGGCTGACGACTATGTGATTAAACCGTTTGATCTTTCAGAACTGTTGGCAAGAATTCGAGCGCTTTTACGGCGTGGCAATGTTACATTTTTGCCAGTCTTAGAATGGGAAAACTTGAAATTAAATACGAATGAACACCTAGTAACGTATCGTGATTCTCCCTTGGTTTTAACTCCCAAAGAATATGCTTTACTAGAATTATTATTGCGAAATGGAAGTCGCGTTCTCAGTCGTAGCCTGATTTTAGAGCGCGTATGGGCATTCGAGGACATGCCTGGAGAAGAAACTGTTAAAGTGCATCTGCGACGCTTGCGTCAGAAGCTTAAAACTGTAGGTGCACCGCCTAATCTAATCGAGACTATTTATGGTTTGGGATACCGACTCAACCCCAATCTCTAATCGTCAATTTCGTAAATTGCGAAATCGACTGCTATTACTTTACTTTCTAATCGTAGTTGCAATTTTAGAAACATTTGCAACGGCCGTTTATCTGCTAGTCACACGCGATCGTAACCAACAGTTAGATGCTCATCTTCGTCAAGTTGCTGCTTCCTCCGCGGGTACACTAGAAATCATCCAGCATGAATATGAAGAACTGACATCGGAGGATAAATATGAAGGCTATGTTCCAGTCGGTACTGATGGAATGCCAATCCCAATCACATTGTCTCAACTGATGGGTAAATATAAGGCAGAGTCTGCTTCGCAGATTTCCGCTAGTCCCCTAGCAGCCTCTAATCAAGGTGTGGAATGGTACAATGCACAGCGGCGACTAATAGTGCGTGACGGGGGGCTTTTCTTGCAGACCTTGCTCCCATCAGATATCCCTCGACGCGGAATATTAATGCAGTCGGGTAATGTTCGAAGCTTTACTCAGCCTGCTTATGCCATTTCTACTACAACAGATACTCCTTCAATCTTGGGGTATGTTCGTGTTACCGAATCAACTGTTACCCTAGAAGCAGAACTGCGCCGACTACGGTGGAGCTTGACTGTTGGGGTGTTTGTCGCTTCAGGATTAGCTGCCCTGGGTGGAGTCTGGCTTACACATGAGTCACTAAAGCCGGTTTTACAAAGTTTTAATCAATTAAAACAGTTCACCTCAGATGCCTCTCACGAGTTGCGAAACCCACTCTCTGCTATTCGCGCATCGATTGCGGTTATGCAGAGTCATCCAGAGCGCGTTCATCCTGCTGATACGGAGAAGCTCATTTCCATTGCATCAGCTTCAGCACAAATGAGCCAATTGGTTGATGATCTATTGCTGTTGGCTCGCATGGATCGGCAGATCCCCGATCAACCTGGATGGCGACGTATTGATCTAGATGAATTGTTAGAAGACCTCGTTGATTTTTATCACGACAAGGCTGAAAAATCCCAAATTTCCCTGAAATATCAGTTGATTTCTGATGCAAAGGTCAACGGAGATGCCTACCAACTTCACCGGTTATTTACCAATCTCTTAACTAATGCTTTACAGTACACCCCATCGGGTGGAACTGTGACGTTGTCATTACAGCGAATTGGGTCTCACGTCTTTGTAACGATTCAGGATACAGGTATTGGGATTGCTCCTGAGCATCTGCCGTATATTTTTGACCGTTTTTGGCGAGCCGACCAAGCCCGCACTCAGTACGAGTCGGGATCTGGGTTGGGATTGGCGATCGCCAAAACAATTGCCCAACGCCATCAAGGCAATATCACCGTAAAAAGCAAACTAGGGCAGGGAAGCTCCTTCTGTGTAAAGCTCCCCTTGGCAGGCTAAGATAGCCTGCTGTGAAAACCTTAGACCTAGTTCCCGACTTCTTTACTTTTCCGGGCTTTACTAAATTACAGTTCCATCTGTAGTCAACTAAAAGATCATCCATGTCTAAGGCACTATCTTTGTTTCTCGATCTTGATTCTCAGCATTTATCCTCTCCTTCTCGTCGTAGTCGTTTCTACAGTGAATCTGGTGAGTACGGCGAGTCTGGTGAACTCGGTGAATCTGGTGAGTACGGCGAGTCTGGTGAACTCGGTGAATCTGGTGAGTACGGCGAGTCTGGTGAACTCGGTGAATCTGGTGAGTACGGCGAGTCTGGCTATGGCTACAGTTCCAAGACCAAGATCAAAGGGACGCGCGGCGATGACCGCTTAACAGGTAGCAGCAACAACGATAAACTTGATGGAAAAGACGGCAACGATTATCTCTTGAGTGGTAGAGGGAATGATTATCTCGAAGGTGGTAAAGGCAACGACACACTCATTGGCGGCAACGGCAACGACTCGCTCGAAGGTGGTCAGGGTGCAGACATCCTCACCGGTGGCGTAGGCAGAGACACGTTTGAGATAAAGTACAAGTCCAATAAACCTGGGTACGGTTTTACCGATACCATCACCGATTTCAAGGATGGTGTAGACCGGTTGAAGCTTGACGACGTGAGTTTTGCAAGTATTAAAATCGTCCAGGGGAGCGGCAGCTTTGCCGGGGACACGCTGATTCAACTTTCTGGTACAGGCAAGACTTTAGCAGTATTACAAGGGGTCAATGCCTCTCAGATTACAGCGGCAGACTTTGTGATTTCATAGCCCGACTAGGTGGCTTTTCTGGGTGCCTGTAGTTGATTACTGGGCACTTAGTGATTGATTACTAGATGCCTAGTGATTAGTAAAGTTTAGGCCAATCACGGTAAGGGGATTAGTCCCCGTGGTAAGTAAGGTGCATTCTACCAAACTACGTCAATCGCAGGCCTGGAAAGGTTCATTAGCTCTTGATCAGCACTAAACCCAGTGTGCTTTTTTCCAGGTTCTTGCTCCTTGCCATCTATTCTTACCTCAACTCTCAATTCTTAATGGAGGAGATGTCATGAACTCTGAAAGTATGACCTCTAAAGCCGTTGGTCTGTTTCTCAGCGTTGGTCTAGCTGCAACTTTGAGTGCTTGTGGAGGAGCGAATGCTGGCGGTGAAGAAGGCGGAGAAGCATCAGTGTCTCCAGATCCTTCTTCCAGTGCGCAGGGAGGTGGCGGCGAAGAGTTGAACACGCTGCCAAAACGTCCATCTGTATCTGAAGTTGCTCAGCTTGCGTATACAAATTCTCCGGATTCCTACCCTGAGATGCTTCTGGCTTCTAGACGAGGCTACGGTGAGTCCGGCGAGCGGGGTGAATCTGGCGAGCGGGGTGAATCTGGCGAGCGGGGTGAATCTGGCGAGCGGGGTGAATCTGGCGAGGGCGGATATTGGTGGTGAGCATAAGTCTGAGAAACTCCAACTAAGTGAAGGTTGGTTTCATGTGTGCTCGATGCACACGGAACCAACCTTTTAGACAGCCCTAAGTTAAACATCCTCTAACATATCTGTGCTTGAGTG
Organism: Thermoleptolyngbya sichuanensis A183; assembly: GCF_013177315.1. Taxonomy (NCBI): domain Bacteria; kingdom Bacillati; phylum Cyanobacteriota; class Cyanophyceae; order Oculatellales; family Oculatellaceae; genus Thermoleptolyngbya; species Thermoleptolyngbya sichuanensis. Next base: position 2,732,576 of record NZ_CP053661.1, read on the forward strand.
TCATGATTCTTTGCATTGACAATGTCCTTACATCTGGAGATCTGAAGCAGATCCAACTTAGTTTGGAAGGTGCAGAGTTTGTAGATGGCAAATTGACTGCTGGAGCCTATGCCAAGACAGTCAAGGAAAACTGTCAGTTGAAAGGAGATAGTAACGTAGCTAAGGAGATTAGGGCGATTATCAATCTGGCACTCAAGCGCAATTCTCTCTTTCAAGCAGCAGTTCGTCCCAAGATAATTCGCCCTCCTCTGATCAGTCGCTATGAAGCTGGAATGTTTTATGGATCTCACACTGACAATGCCCTGATGGGGGACGATGTGTTGACTCGTTCTGATGTGTCCCTCACGCTATTTCTTAGCAATCCAGATACTTACAGCGGTGGCGAGCTAGTGATTGATACTAGCCTAGGAGAGCAGTTCTTCAAACTTGCGGCAGGCTCCATGATTGTTTATCCGTCCACATTTCTGCATCGTGTAGCAGAAGTGACTGAGGGTGTTCGACTCGCAGCAGTGACTTGGGTACAAAGTGTCGTTCGAGATGCCCATGAGCGCGAAATGCTGTTTGAACTTGATACCGTCCGACGTGCAATTTTTGAACAATACAACAAAACTGTTGAGTTTGATCTGCTTTGTAAGCTTCATGCTAACCTGCTCCGAAAATGGGCAGACGTTTAGAACCGGTTACGCCTCAGAAGTACTGACAAATTTTCACGAGTAGGAGATATTTAGGTTATGAATCTGAGAAATCTGCATCGTCGAACTGCACCAATTCTATTTGTTCCTCTACTGCTAACAGCATTAACTGGGATCGTATATCGAATCGGTAGAAGCTGGCTTGGTTTGCCTAAGGAATTTGGCAGTTTTATGATGCTGCTGCATGAAGGGCGCTTTTTGGGTAAGCCGCTTGTTCCGATTTATGTGTTGCTAGTTGGACTGGGTCTGCTAGGGATGCTTGTCAGTGGCATAACCTTATTTAAGCATCGCAAGAAAGCTGCAATTTCCAAACCTTTCAAGCTCAGTGAACGAAAGTTTCACTATATGATTGCTCCGATTGTGTCCTTGCCTCTTGCTGTGAGTGCTGTTACGGGTGTGTCCTACCGTCTTGGCAAGGTTTGGTTTGGCTTGTCAGATGAGCAAGCTGCTTTCCTTTTAAGGATTCATCAGGGATCATATCTTGGCTCAACCCTCAGTCCGATTTACGTCCTTTTGGTTGGAGCTAGCTTGATTGCAATGCTAGTAACAGGAATCCAGATGTCAGGAATTGTTCACAAACGCCGCTCATACGCTTCAAGAAGCCATCCACAAGCTCCGGAGAATCATTGAAAGCGTCTGATACAACTAACGGTTAGTTTTCTGTCTAACTTGGGAATACTGTGCTGATTGGGGGTGCTTGCTAAGGGCACTCCCAGCTTTAAATTACAGAAAATTTATAGCTTCCCATGAGTACAATTTCTATTCTTGGACAATTAAACCGTAGTTTAGGACTATCTAAATCAGGCATGACCGACTTTTTAGCTGAATTTTTGGGTAATAGTGGACATTTCTTAATTCTTAAGTCTTTATCGGATATCACATTAGATGGCTGGCAATCTTACTTTAGTAGTCCAGCGGAGTATCTGCTGATTTTTGCAATGTGTATACAGACAGCCTATTTGTCTCGTGCTAATGCTTCTCGCATATTCGGCAATTTGATTGGAGTTAGCATTTATACATTAGTTGATTTACCATATGATGGACTGATCGCTTTTTTCCAAGAACCATCACATACAGTATTTTGGATATTTTCTATCAGCATTAGTCTGCTTGAAGGTATTTATTGTTTCGATCCAATAAAAATGGAGCGATGGATTATTCCCTTGAAAAGTATTTTTAGAATGCTAATGCTCCTATCTTTCTACTCAGTTGTTAGACTGAGTGAAAGCCAGAACTATTTTAATTTTAATAGATGGTTATTTTTCCAGGAGTTAACAGGAAAAAGATCTCACTTGTTTCTGATGGGTGGAATGCTTGTTGTTGGGCTATTGTTGGGGATTCGACAGCTACAGGTCACGGTGCAAGAAAGACAACTTAAGCAGACCAATTCTTTGTTGAATAGACTGGCTCGTTGGGGAATGGGAAATTATGCAGTTAATGCGTTCATAGCAGATCGAAATGGACTCAGTTTCGAAGAACGTGAGCGTGCCATCTTGTTCATGGATATTCGCGGATTCACAAGCTGGTGTGAACAAAATCAGCCACAGGTTGTTGCTGAGGCTCTAAATCAGTACTATCAACAAATTGAGCCAGTTGCAGTATCTTTCAATCCCTTGCGGATTAGTTTTACTGCTGATGAAGTAATGGCGATTTACAGAACACCAGAGCAAGCAGTCAGTGCCGCCTTAGCCATGCAAAATGTGGCTAAAGTAGTGCTTTCACCCTATGGACTTGGTGCAGGTTGCGCTGTTCATTATGGATCAGTTATTGAGGGCTTGTTTGGTGGAGATGATGTTCGTACTTACACTGTCATTGGTGATGTGGTAAATACTGCAAAGCGTTTAGAAAGTTCAACGGCAGCAGGAGATATTACAATTTCAGACGCTGTTTATAAGAGATTGCATGGTCAGATAAGTGTCAAAACTCGGTCAGATTTAGCGCTGAAGCTAAAGGGGAAGATGCAATCGGTGAAGACTTGGGTACTTTTAGAATAGATGATTTAGTGGATGAGTGGTGGAATCAAGTCGGGAGATGAGTGGGCGATCGCCCCTGTCATAAACTGCATAATTTCCAATTGCATTGTAGGTAAGATGAACCAGAAGTGTTGAAAGATAGCTCAACATACAAAAAATGGGGGCAGAATATTGTATTCTAGCCCCCAACAAACAAAAACAATGTTTAAGATGCTAGTGTCATTTCCTGCGCTTGTCAAACCGATACTCAAGCAGTTGTGCCCACATAACTATCCTGTTTTGAACTCTCGCTTATTCTTTGAAATCTGGTTGACCTTCGTTTTAGACCAGAGTTTAACGAGCATGAGGGACTTGTTCTATCGTCTCAATAAAGCAGGAATTAAAGTTGATATTTCCACCTTTTCTAAAGCCTGCAAGACTCGACAGGATGAACACTTTTGTCGCATCTACGCTGAGCTCATAAGACAGCTAAAGCAAAAAAATCCAGCGACAGCACAGATGCTGTTTCCCATTGATTCAACGGTCATCACATTGACAAGCAAGTTGTTCTGGATGCAAGGCTATCATCAAGTCAAATTGCTTAATGGAGTCAACTTAACGCAAGGTAATCCCAGTGAATGCCTGATTCATTTTGGTCAAGGACATGACGCAAAATTTGCTGACAGAGTGACAGGAATGATTCCTGAAGATGCCATCGGCGTCATGGATAGAGGCTTTGCCAGTTGGGATTTCCTTGACCAATTAAGCCAGGATCAGACTCGCTTTGTTGTCCGCCTTAAGAACACGATGAAGACCGAGTTTGAGCATGAGCGATATCGAGTGGTTTGGTTTTGTGACTTAGAGAGCCAAACGGAGTTTCGGCTGGCGACCAATGTAGAACTGATGACGAATGAAGAGATTAGTGAAGTCTATCGCCATCGGTGGCAGATAGAAGTGCTGTGGAAGTTTCTAAAGATGCACTTGAAGCTAGATAAACTAATCTCTAAGAGTGTCAATGGAGTCACCATTCAAATCTACATGGTGTTGATTGCCTATCTGATTCTGCAATTGATAGAAATTCCAGAGTTTTATGGTCATCAATTACTAGATAAGTTGCGCTATTTGCAACTTGAATTGAGTCGTCGTTGTTCGATTGTCCATTGGAGCTACGATCTGCTGCCAGAGACACTCGTAGGAGCTTCGTAGGGTTGAATGTAAAGTTTTATGTCTCAATTCAACACTTCTGGGCCTAAGCCAACTACGTTTCAGCATTACTTAGTGCAAACTAAAGCCAGTAAGCCAGATCTGAAGCATTATGGTAGTGCACCGGGCACAGAAACTGTTATCCGGGGGCATAAACTGTACTGGCATAAGAAAGAGCCAACCATCACGCTCGAAAACCCTGAGGAAGTTTCTGACACGCAGAAAACACAGATTAAGCCAATTAAACCAGGCGTTAGTTTTCAGTTCACGATTCATTTTGAGAATCTCAGTGATGTTGAACTAGGGGCGCTGCTCTGGGTGCTGGATCTGGCCCAGGATGAGCAATATCGGCTTTCCTTAGGCATGGGCAAGCCGTTGGGTATGGGAGCCATCAAGATTGCCCATAAGCTTTATCTGAATCAACGCAAACAGCGGTATGAAAAACTTTTTGCGGATGAGCAGTGGTTTACGGGATACTCTGCTGCGCCGGATTTATCAAAACCCAGAAGTGTTGAATCTTGATGGTAAAACTTTACAAAAAGCACTCTCAAGAGGCGGATTATTGAGAATGGAAGCAATAAGTAGGTCATTACAGGCAGAATTATAGATCTTTTGTACTGGATTCAGCTATGAACTTGCCCTGCTAACATTGCGTTCAACACTTCTGATCAAAACCCTATATCGATGCATTTGATGCCTATATTCGTCAGGCAATTGGTGCCAAGCAATCTTCACTCAAAGACGTGCGACGCATCAAAATGCTGCTGGCAATGCTGAGTTGGACTAAGGCTCCACCCTCTGATCAAACTCGCTATCTGGAAATTGAACGGGATGCCAGCCAGCCCCACATTGGCACACCGAAAAAAGGTAAAGTTAACGAGTATGCCGATCGCCCAGTTCTACCCACGCCGCTGCAAGTCATTGGCTGGGAGGATTGTGGCAATGAAAATGACAATCCCAACTCAGGAAATTCTGGGGAGGGCAACTCGCCCAAGCCCAATTCACCCAAATCAGGTAAGGGCGGCTCTCCGGGCGGTGCGGAGCACCATCGCTCCTCATCTAAACCTCAAAAATCCTCTCCCGCTGGAACTGGGAAAACCAGCATGGCGGCTGCCTTTGAACGGGCAACTCAAAGACCGAAGCGTCCATGATGCTGTACCAGGAACGCTCTGCTCGAAGGATGCCTATGAGCTTCAATGACTACCAAGCAGACTGAACAACTTCTTTAACCATTAATCTGCTCCCTCACCCAGTCCCTCACGGCTCGCCGCAGAGCCAATCGCCCCTGTTCACGATGTACCTCGATGAGCTGAGGCAACTCCTGCACTCGCAGAGCCGGAAAAACGGTACTTTGGTCTACCGGGCGATATTCACCCGCTTGCAGCCGGTAAACCGTGAGTTGACCTTGGTCGTAGCACCAAATTTCTGGCACTCCCAGGCGTTGATAAATGGGGAAACGGTTGAGGGATTTGCTCGTGAGGTCAATTTCCAGCGCCAGATCGGGCGGAGGGTCTTGATCTAAATCAAAGGTGAGTTTACCCCGCATGCGAGTTTCATTCTGGAAGTAAAAGCAATTATCGGGTTCTATCCCAGCTTGCTCTGCCCGTTTTCTCCAGGTTGTGGAGCCATAGCTTTCGTAGTTTTGCTCTAGGATCTCGGCGATATCTTCAATTGCAATACTCAGAGACTGCTTAAAGTATTCATGTTCCGGTAGGGGAGCCATGATTTCTAGCAAGCCATTGTCGTAGGCGATGCGCGTGCTGCGATGGTTTCCCATCTCCGCCAAAATGGTCTCAAAGTCTGACCAGCTCACATCGTGGAGCAATAGACACTCCCCAGGTGGTACCTCCAATTGGCGCAGTTGCAGCGTGACCATTGGCGTTGACCTCGACAAGTAAACAGTTCTCCCTCAATCATAAGCCGGCATCAGAACCCTACCTTTCTGGTATCACAAGCCAGTTGAGGGAGTGCGGTCTGGCTTTGGTTCAACTGGGCTATGCTATGACAAGACCTTCCTAACAGAGGAGTCGCCATGTCATTCAGCGAGTTTAAGGGCCTGGGTGAAACCCTCAAAACGTTTGAGATTGTCTACACCGAAGCCAACTTTCTGGAACCATTGCCCTTCCCGGTTTCAGATTACTTTAGACAAGACTTGCAGTTGATGATGGAAGAAGCGGTGGTAGATAACTCAGAGTATGCCATTTGCGAGAATTTGGTGTATCCCATCCTCAAGGAAGTCTGGAAGGAGTACCGATCGCACTTTATTCTCTGGAGCCACGAGTATCTCAGTTGCGATGCTCAGTTGTCGGGGTTTCCCGAATACGTTTTGGCGCGGCGATCGCCCCTCGGCAAAATTGTGTTCGACAAGCCCTATTTTGTGCTCGTAGAAGCCAAGCAAGATAACTTTGATGCCGCCTGGGGGCAATGCCTGGCTGAAATGGTGGCGGCTCAACGGCTCAACGACCTGCCAGCGTTAGTCATATACGGTATTACCTCCAACGGCGATCGCTGGCAATTTGGCAAATTAGAGGGCACCCACTTTACCTTCAACCGTACCTTCTACACTATTCAGGAGCTGGATACCCTCTTCGGGGTGGTCAACTATGTGTTTCACCAATGCCAGATCCAGTTGAATACTTTAGTCGCTGCCTAGCGCTGCCGCAACCTAATTGCGCAACCTAATTGACTGACAAAACTCGAAGTACCCTCACCCCAACCCCTCTCCCAGAGCGGGCGAGGGGCTTTTGACCCAGGTTTGGCAGTTCAAGTCCCTTCGCCCCTTGTGGGAGAAGGGATTTAGGGATGAGGGGAAAAGATTTGTCAGGTAACCAGCTACCACAACTTTCAACCAGCAACATGACTTGCACCTGCTGCTAGAATACCCCATAGTCTGGTTCTATCCTTGCACCGAAGGCTGTCTCAGATTCCGTTCAGAATTCTCGATTTTTGCCATGTCCACCATCCTACTCATTACCGTTGGCGGTTCTCCTCAACCGATTATCACCGCGATCCAGTCCCTCAATCCCGATCGCACAATTTTTATCTGTTCCGATGGCTCAAGGGGCAGTGTTTCTCAGGTGATTGGCGAGGGAACGCCCTGTGAAATTCGGCGGGGGGCAGAGGTGGTGGAACGGTTGCCGAATTTGCCGACCCATTTGGGCCTGGGCGATCGCTTTGATCCAGATACCGATCTGGTGCGCCTGGACAATCCTGATGATCTGGCTGAGTGCTACGGACGCATTGCGACCAAAATCAACGACATTAAAACCACTGATCCCAATGCTCAACTTTTGGCAGACTACACAGGCGGCACCAAAACCATGTCCCTGGCCCTGGGCATGGCAGCGTTGGACTATGGCGTAGCGCCGTACCTAACCACCAACGCCACCCGCGAAAATCTGATCCGGGTGGAGCGGGGCGAATCGACCGAGCGGGCACCTACCACCCTGCTGACCGTAGAACGGACGCTCAACCAGGATCTACCTCGGTTTTTGCAGGACTACAACTACAGTGGGGCGATCGCCACCCTGCAAACCCTGCTGCAATCCCTGGAACTGCCCCAGGATAAGAGACGCCAGCTGCGAGAATGGTTGAATATTTGCGGAGGTTTTGATGCCTGGGATCGGTTTGATCACCAGACGGCTTGGGATTTACTTTCCCTGCACATGAATCAGGTGCAGCCTTACGGACTGGCGCTCAAGCGCGTCCTCAGCAGCCGCCAGGCGATTGACCCTACCTTTCAGCCAACGGAAACGATTCCCGGTCACGGCTATGAACTGGTGGAAGACCTGCTGCTCAATGCCCAGCGTCGTGCCCACCAGCAGCGCTATGACGATGCCGTTGGTCGGTTGTATCGAGGGCTGGAGTTACTGGCGCAAATTCGCCTGCGGCAGACCTACGAGTTGCAAACAGGGGATATTGATCTGGAAAAGTTACCCGTTGAATTGCGGGAGAAGTATAGTGCTGAGCGCAATCCCCGCAACGGCAAAATTCAGCTTCCGTTGTGGAAAAGCTATCTCCTCCTAAGCGAGTTGCCAGATGATCCGCTGGGGCAACGGTTTCAGGAACACGCCGAATCCCTAGAAAATGCGCTCCAAGTACGCAATTATTCCTTATTCGCCCACGGCTTTCAACCGATTACCGAAAATGACTATCGCAACACCGGGCAGGTGATCCAAACTTTCATTTCAACCGCTTTAGATGCACTCATTCCTGGCAAAAAGCGCCATCCCCTGACCCAGTTTCCGACCAGCTTATGAATCAGAGGCCAGACTTGGGGTTAGCTTTAGCCAGAAGCGGAAGCTCAATTGCTGGGCGAGTCATGCAACCAACTTCTAATCCACAAGATCTTCAAACGGCGGTTGACCTGTTCAGCCACCACTCGCAAGCGAGCTAATATCAAATCTCCAAAGATTAAGTAGATAGACCAGATTAAAAAACAGATCCCGAACCCTGCGCCGCCCGCGCAGCGGGCGGCGCAGGGTCTTTGGGTTTTATGTTTATTAATGCCCACCTACTTATAAGCAAAGGAATGCGGGAGAATAGAGCGATCGCCGGCTTGGCGCTTATCTAGCCATCGCTTTTGGCTTTGCTGGATGAGCATCAAACCCTCACCAAGCGCTGGAGTTGGCGGCTCTCCAGTTCCAACACCTGACGCGCAAAATCTGGGTCTCGCTCCAACAGTTCATCGAAGGTATCAACAGGCACCGCGAGAATACGAGTCTTATCACTCTCAGCAGTAATCGTGTTTTCTACATCACTGTGGGTCAAGACTTCTAGCTCATCCAGCATTTGCCCAGGGTGGAACTGCTCGACCCGCACCTGATCAGCAGACTGATAGCGAATAGTGGCATCTCCTTCAATCAACATCAGCAGTTCCCGGCAGGTATCGCCAGCCTCGGTGATCACGTCTCCGGCAGCATACGTCCTCACTTCAGCGCGATCGCCCAAGGCCATCAACGTATCGGTGTGGATGCCGTGGAAAAAGTCGCTGTTAAACAGATACACCAGCTTCTCTAAGGACGGGAAAGCCGAGAGAGGTGCGTTGGCGGGGAGGGTTTTCACCTGCTCGGCCGTTTCTTGCAACAGAGCCGAGGGCGAGGCAAGGGGAAGGGTTTGGGCGATCGCTCGGCCACGGTCAGGGTTGAGTTGGGCAATCAGATACAACGCACTCGCCTGCACCAGGGGGTTGTAGTGCGGCAGCAAAAATTCTAGGTAGTCTACCGTTTCTTGCAGAGTAGGGGCTGTCTCGCTAGGCGATAAGTCTCCTGCCGTCAAGACCTGCACCATCGCTGGGGCCAGCTTGCTCTGCCAGCGCTTTTGAGTGATAGACCGGGCCGCAATGGCAGGCGCCAACTGCTGAAAGGACTGGGCCAAGGCGATCGCGTCGGGCTGGTCTTGTAGGGTCGTTAGGGTATCTAGCAAGGCATAGGCGATCAGTTCCTGTTTGCGCTGAACCGTCTCTTGCAACACTTGCAGCACCGCCGGATGCTGTTGCAGGGCGGGGTGGTGCAGGGCGCGATCGCACTCCACCCACTCCCGCAGGCGAGTCAGCAATCCCTCTGCCTTCTGCACGTTGCTCGCTGCTGGCGACAGGCTACTCTGAATCCAGTCTTCCTCTTGGGGAGTGATGGAGTATTCTCGGCGGAGCGAACGAAGGATGACCGTGTCTTCCTCGGAGCCAATGCGACGGGTCAACCCCGGCTGCTGCCGTAGTCGCATGAGCCGCTCCAGCGATTTCTGATATCCCGTCAGGCGGATCTGGTTTTCCAGCGTCCGCTGACGATTGGGGTCTAGTAAGGCAGGGTCTTCAATCCCCAATTCTTCCAAGACATCGCGGTGCTCATCATCGGAGATGTCTAACTCGCGTCGCATCTGCGCCAACACTTGCAGACTATTGGAGGTATTCACATAGCCCTCCTCCAGCGCCTCACGCACCACCCCCTTATAAGCCTCATGCCGCTTCTCTCGGGTAAAGTCTGGTAGCACCTTTGCCAGCAGATAGACTTCATTGGCGTTGAGGTCATCGAGCGATCGCCCTTCCACATATTGGGCAATATCCAGGTTTAACTTCTCTAACTGCTTGCGGAAACGGTTGGAGAGATTCTCGCGGGAATATAGCTCAGGACTGCGCCGCCAACTCTTAACCAACCACAGCGTACTGAGAAAAACCAATAGAATATCGTAAAGTGTTTGAAACCCAGTCGGTGTAAGGAGGATTAACGGACGGGCTGCAAAGATAAAAAAGAAATTAAAAGCAATAAAGGTAACCACCACAAAAATACGGTGTTGGATCAGGTCATTGCTCCAATGTTTGTGCTGACTGCGGCTGTAAGCCTTGACCCCGCGTTCAGCCGCTCTGCCGAGGAGATAACCTGCAACGGTGAAGCTGCCCAAAACTAGGGGGACGGCAACTAGCTTGGGGATGGCGATCGCCTGCCCCTGAAGATAAAGCCCCGGACTCCACAGGGCAGCAAGCTGGTTGGGGTCGCGGTTCCAAACTCCAGAAAAGTAATAGTCCCAGTTGCCTGCATAGAGATAGTAGTAGACAAAATAACCCACCATCAGCCCTAGATAGCCATAGCGCATCACCGCCTCATCGGGGCGGTGCAAGCCATCCCAGTAAGTCCGCTCAGAGTCAATATCAAAACAAGGACTCTGACAGGCAACACAGGCGCTCTGTTCGGTTCCTTCTGGGGTAACCGTGCGACACATAGACTGCGTGATGCGACTCTCGCTCAGGTGAGCCTTGCTGCCAAACAGCCCCCTTGGCTCGCTAAACACCGTCTGCACCGGGGCCATCGGACAAAAAAACTGACACCAGGACTTGCCGCCATAGACGTAACCAATGGCGATCGCAAACACAATCGTGAATACTAGCCACCCTCCTAAAACAAGCCGGTCGGCGTTAAAAAATAAAATTCGCCCACACAGCCCAATGAATAGATAAGCAAATTGAAAATATAAGTAATTACGACCCAACCAAGACTCTGACTGCACCTTCGCCAACTCATAGCGAACCTTACCAGTCTTTTCATTCACCCGCTTAAACTGCCGCTGCCAGCCCAAAGCCCGTGGGATCTGCGACAGAAAGGACAACGGACAGATGCGCCGCCACAACTCATGCCCAAACACCAGCAGAATAAAGATGCCAGCAGGAACGATTGCCCCCCAGAATAAGGTGGCACCAATTGAATAAGGCTGCTCTTCCACACACACACCTTGCACGGGCACACACTCCCCCGTCAACGCTAGTGGACTCCAGAGATGGTCAGGAACAGTCAACGCTGCGGTCCACGGGTCATAAAACAACGACGCAATCACCAGCAGCCAGCCCACCGTGAGGACCCAGCGAGTCCAGTGCATCTTCCGTTCGGGGACGTTCGCAAACATAAACCGTGTTGTGGGATGTTCAGTACACAGCGCAATATTACACTGTTGATGTGACACCAATGTTGCAAAAGATTAACTTGTGTCGAGAACTCTTGACCCTCTGAACGCTCATCAGATCTCTGCCTATGATGCCTGCTACAAGGTTCAGTTTTCGTGAGTGTCTCGATTTTTTTCGCCACCCTCAAGAGGACACGAACGAGATGGCATTTTGGACAAAGCGTGAGCAGCGCAACTATCGCATCAAGTTCACAATACACACATCCTGTTGTGATTCTGATTCGCTTTGTGAATGAGCCACTGCCACTACGGCAAATTCGAGCATAATGAATGGGAAAATGAACGGGAAATAGAAAAAAGGACTCAATGGCTAAACCACGAATTTTGATTGTTGGCGGCGTTGCCGGAGGGGCCTCTTGTGCGGCGCGGGCACGGCGGCTATCAGAAGCCGCAGAGATTATCATCTTCGATCGCGGTCAATTTGTTTCCTTTGCCAACTGTGGTTTACCTTACTATGTCGGCAGTGTGATTGCTGATGAAAAAAAGCTGTTGGTTGCCAATTCAGACTTATTTAAGCAACGGTTTAACATCGAAGTGCGGCTACAGCACGAAGTGACCGCGATTGATCGTGCTGCCCAAACTCTGACGGTCAAAAACCTGCAAACCGGAGAGTTGAAACAAGAACCCTATGATGCTCTCGTGTTATCTCCTGGTGCTGCCCCAATCCGTCCGCCCCTGCCAGGAATAGAGCGACCCGGAATTTTTGCGCTGCGAACCATCCCCGATAGCCGTCGGATTCGAGAATGGATTGACACGCATCAGGTGAAGCGGGCGGTGGTTGTGGGCGGTGGCTTTATTGGGCTGGAAATGGCAGAAAATTTGGTGCATCGTGGTATCGCTGTCACGCTAATAGAAAAGTTGCCCCAGGTGATGCCCCCCTTTGATCCAGAGATGATGACCCCGGTTCATGTTCACCTCCGAGATCAAGGCCTACAGCTCTGCTTAAACGATGGCGTTCAAGGCTTTACAGTTGGCTCAGAAGATAACTTGCTGGTTCAAACAGACTCCGGCGAGCAGCATCCTGCCGACATGGTGATTTTGGCAATCGGGGTGCGCCCGGAGAATACGTTAGCCAAAGAGGCAGGGCTGAAACTGGGCGATCGCGGCGGCATCCGGGTCAATGCAGCCATGCAAACCAGTGACCCTCATATTTGGGCAGTGGGGGATGCTGTAGAAGTGCAGGATTTTGTCACGCAAGAGTGGACTCTGATTCCCCTGGCTGGGCCTGCCAATCGTCAAGGACGGATCGCAGCCGAAACCATTTTGGGGCGAGACTCACAATTTCGCGGCGTACAGGGAACCTCGGTTTGCGGCATTTTTGGCATGACGGTGGCATGTACTGGGGCCAGTGAAAAAACGCTCCGACGGGTAGGCATGGACTACCGCAAGGTTTATCTGCATCCTGGTCATCATGCAGGCTATTTTCCTGGGGCCCAGCCAATCGACATTAAGCTTTTATATGCTCCAGCCGATGGTCGAATTCTGGGAGCGCAGGCTGTTGGCCGAGAGGGAACCGAGAAGCGAGTTGATGTGCTGGCTATGGCGATTCAGGCCGGAATGACTGTGTTCGACTTGGAAGAAGCAGAACTATGTTACGCACCGCAATTTGGAGCGGCCAAAGATCCGGTGAACATGGCGGGGATGATTGCAGCGAATGCGCTGCGCGGCGATGCACCCATTGTGTACTGGGAAGACCTTGACTTGGCGCAAGTGAATTTGGTGGATGTGCGTGAGGAGTCTGAGTTTGAACGGGGACATGTTGCTGGGGCAATCAACGTTCCCTTATCGCAACTGCGGCAGCGGATGGGAGATCTGCCGGGCGATCGCCCGCTTTGGATCTACTGCCAGGTGGGACAGCGCGGCTATTTCGCCACCCGAACCCTGCGGCAATCTGGGTTTGATGCCTATAATCTCACAGGTGGCTTCAAGACCTATGAAGCCTCAACAGGAGCTTGATCGCGCAAAATAGCGATGCCGCCCCGCAGGACAATCGCCGCGACGATCAGCCCTATAACCAAATCGGGCAACCGCGATCCAGTCATGCTGACCAAGAAACCCGCCGCGATTACGCCCAAATTGGCAATCACATCATTCTTGGAGAAGATCCAGCTTGCCCGCATGTGAACTTCTCCCTGACGATGTTTGGCAATCAGCAGCAGGCAAGCCACGTTTGCAGCCAGAGCCAATAGCCCAATGCCCACCATCCAAGTCGGCTCAGGGTCGCTGCCAAGGGCAAACCGCCGCACCACGTCTGCTAAAACTAACAGCGCCAATCCTATTTGAAACAGACCGCTTAAGCCAGCGGCTCTTTTTTTGGCTGCGGGCGATCGCCCCACAGCATACAGGGCAATACTGTAGACTGTTGCATCAGCAAACATATCGAGGGAGTCTGCCACCAAAGCGGTTGAACCTGCCAGCAGCCCCGTCACAAGCTCCAGCGCAAACATCAAGGCATTAACCGCCAGCAGCCAGCCCAGCGTCTTGCGCTGCGCCGCATTTGCCGCCTTAACATCACCACATCCGCAATCAGACATCGCGCTCCTGAATGTAAAGTGGTCGGCTCTGAAAACAGGTTACTGAAACCTCAGCAGTGAATCTAGGCAGTATCTTAAACTTTCTAGGCAGTTGATTGCCTTGAGTCGATCCCCCTAAATCCCCCTTAACAAGGGGGACTTCCGGAGTGGTTCGGCTCGGTTCCCCCTTTTTTGTCGATCCCCCTAAATCCCCCTTAACAAGGGGGACTTCCGGAGTGGTTCGGCTCGGTTCCCCCTTTTTTTCAATCCCCCTAAATCCCCCTTAACAAGGGGGACTTCCGGAGTGGTTCGGCTCGGTTCCCCCTTTTTTTCAATCCCCCTAAATCCCCCTTAACAAGGGGGACTTCCGGAGTGGTTCGGCTCGGTTCCCCCTTTTTTGTTGATCCCCCTAAATCCCCCTTAACAAGGGGGACTTCCGGAGTGGTTCGGCTCGGTTCCCCCCTTAACAAGGGGGGCTAAGGGGGGATCGAAGGGTTTTAGAACATGCCCTAGATCCAAATCCATTGGTGTTAGAGCCTTAAGTACGATAAACGGAAAATCCATTCTAGAAGCACCGTTCGACACTGTAGACAGTTAATCACGCTCAGCAATTGATGGATGCCCGATGGAGTGATGGAATAGGCGGCTGAGATCAATTCCTTGGCAGGTTCGGTAGCGCTGTGGAGGTGGGCAACAAAGCCGTAGAGTTTTTGGTTCGAGAAAGAGCTATTGACGGCCCATCCAATGGAGTTTAGGGCGATTAGCCGATCGATCGAAGCGGCATCAATGCCAAGTTCTCGTTGCAGGATGGCGATCGCCGCCTGTTCTGGGCTGGTTCCCACGGGCACTCGTCCGCCTGGGAGATCTAACGTGACCGACCCAACGCCGGGACGATAGCTGGGAGACGGAAAGAGAATTTGTTCGTTCTGAATCGGCAGCACAATAACCGAATCCGCTTTCTCAATTCGCCAATACTCGAGTACGTTTCCACGATGATCTTGAAGATGTTCACCGATCACGGTCAGCCAGTGCGAATGCATCTCCAGAAACCGATCCTGCACCGTCCAAGCTTGTTCAACCCAGAATTGTTCCGCGTCAAAGGATGGAGTCATGATTGATTTAATGTTTGAGATTGGCGATCGCTCTAAAAATCAATAGCTCCCCCTATCGAATTACCTAACGAGTTATCCAACGAATTACCCAACTACCAGGCAACCCCTACTAAACCTTACCGCATCAAACTGCTTCAATCGGTTTCCCAAAGATTCTGTCGGTAAATTTCACATACCAGGCAGCCGCCTGCACTTGAATAATGTACGCCATTGAAATGATTAGCGCAATTTCTGAACCCTCCTTGCCAAAAGCCGTCATTGCGATCGCCAAGGCAATCGATAGGTTCCGCATGACAGTTCCATAAACTAGTGCGATCGCATCATCCCGATTAAAAAACAGCTTGCCCACGATCGTACTCAGCAGAAAGTTTCCACTATACACAATTGCCAACGGCAGGAGCAGGGACACCAGCATCCAAGGATTTGCCACAATTCCCTTCGCACGCAATGCCATCGCAACAAATACTACCCCCAATACGCCCAAGGTCGAGAAGGCAGGAAACTTCTGCTTCAGGTTTTTATTGTACTTATTCTGTCCAACAGTTGTTATCAGGATGCGCTGAGTGACAATGCCCAAAACTAAGGGCAAGAACACAATCACCAAGATTTGTTGGAACACGCTTGCCAAAGGAATCTCCACCACAGTTCCCATCAACCACTGGGCATAAAATGGAGTAATGATCGATCCAGCAATTAAGCCGACAACGGTCATTTTGATCGCTGCACTCACATTTCCTTTCGCAAACCCTGTCCAGGAAATCGTCATGCCGCTGGTCGGCAGCAGAGCCGACAAGAGAAGTCCTAGCGCAATCAGCGGCTGATCATGGAAAAACCATTGTCCTACAAAATAATCAAAAAAAGGAATCACTGCAAAGTTAATCAACTGAGTGACAATTTGCACCCTATAGTCACCACCTGAAAAAACCTCCTTCACCTGCAAGTTGATCATCATGGGATAAACCCAGAAGTGTTGAAAGATAGCTCAACATACAAAAAATAGGGGCAGAATATCTGCTTGACTGACAAAACAGGTTAAAGCTGGAACGAAAGCCATGCGGGAAGCAGAGCATGATTTAGGCTGAGAAGTAACCACACAAACCAGTCAAATCAATGTCACCGACTTCCCGTCTTTATGATGCGTTGAATGATTTTCTGCGTCAATGCGACATGCAGTGGCAGGATGCTCGCCATCTGCAAACACTGTGCTGGATGATCATTGGCATGATTGGAAGCCAAAACGTTCATCTCAATGGATTTGGGGTGTATGTGAGGAGTCGCGCTCAAATGGCTCAATCCCACCAACGCCGGTTTCGCCGCTGGTTGTCGAATCGGCGGATCAATGTCGCGTCCGCTCATCATGCGCTGATTGGGCAGGCTCTGTCCAACTGGCAGACCCAACGACTCTACTTAAGCCTCGATACAACGGTCGTATGGAATTGTTTCTGCATCGTCTGGGTCGCAGTGGTGTACCGAGGAAGAACGGTTCCGGTCGCTTGGAAAGTGGTGGCGCAATCAAGCAGCACCGTCAGGTTGTGGACGATTCAACGGGTACTGCGGCAAGCGCAACGGCTGATGCCCGAGGGTGTCGCGATTGTCCTTTTGGCAGACCGAGGGTTTGCCGATGGCAAGTTGATGAAATACCTCCGGGAGAATCTGGGTTGGCATTTCCGCATCCGCATCAAACGCTCCTTCCAATTTCAGCACCAAGGGCAGTGGCGCCAGGTATCGTCGGTTCAATTGCAACCAGGACAAGCTTACTTTACGCCTGCAGTGTCGGTGGGTAGAACAAAGCCCTACGACAATGTTTACCTTGCCTTTGCCCACGACAAACTCAGCAGCGAGAATTGGACAATTGTGAGTGATGAGCCGACGAACTTGCAGACGTTTGCCCAATATCGACTGAGATTTCAGGTGGAGGAGTCGTTTTTGGATTTGAAGTCCAACGGGTTTAATCTCGAAGCCTCCAGACTCAGAGACAAGGTTGCCCTTTCCCAGTTGTGTGGGGTAATCGCCTTGACGATGCTGTTCTTAGTTCTCCAAGGGGTGCAAGTGGTCGCATCCGGCAAGCGTCGCCAAGTCGATGCTCACTGGAAGCGCGGCATGAGTTATCTCAAGCTGGGCTGGAATTGGATTCGGCTGGCTATCACTCACCAGTGGAAGATTCACGTTTATCAGTTCCTCTCCTGTTCACCTGACCCTCAACCTGCCATCGCATCAAGGCGACAACACGATGACTCCCTAAAGCGTGAATTCACTGTCCTCAGCCGTATTCCAGCTTCTTAGTTTTGTCAGTCAAGCAGGGCAGAATATTGTATTCTAGCCCCCAGCAAACAAAAACAATGTTTAAGATGCTAGTGTCATTTCCTGCGCTTGTCAAACCGATACTCAAGCAGTTGTGCCCACATAACTATCCTGTTTTGAACTCTCGCTTATTCTTTGAAATCTGGTTGACCTTCGTTTTAGACCAGGGTTTAACGAGCATGAGAAGCCTGTTTTATCGTCTCAACAAAGCAGGAATCAAGGTTGATATTTCCACCTTTTCTAAAGCCTGCAAGACTCGACAGGATGAACACTTTTGTCGCATCTACGCTGAGCTCATAAGACAGCTAAAACAAAAAAATCCAGCGACAGCACAGATGCTGTTTTCCATTGATTCAACGGTCATCACATTGACAAGCAAGTTGTTCTGGATGCAAGGCTATCATCAAGTCAAATTGCTTAATGGAGTCAACTTAACGCAAGGTAATCCCAGTGAATGCCTGATTCATTTTGGTCAAGGACATGACGCAAAATTTGCTGACAGAGTGACAGGAATGATTCCTGAAGATGCCATCGGCGTCATGGATAGAGGCTTTGCCAGTTGGGATTTCCTTGACCAATTAAGCCAGGATCAGACTCGCTTTGTTGTCCGCCTTAAGAACACGATGAAGACCGAGTTTGAGCATGAGCGATATCGAGTGGTTTGGTTTTGTGACTTAGAGAGCCAAACGGAGTTTCGGCTGGCGACCAATGTAGAACTGATGACGAATGAAGAGATTAGTGAAGTCTATCGCCATCGGTGGCAGATAGAAGTGCTGTGGAAGTTTCTAAAGATGCACTTGAAGCTAGATAAACTAATCTCTAAGAGTGTCAATGGAGTCACCATTCAAATCTACATGGTGTTGATTGCCTATCTGATTCTGCAATTGATAGAAATTCCAGAGTTTTATGGTCATCAATTACTAGATAAGTTGCGCTATTTGCAACTTGAATTGAGTCGTCGTTGTTCGATTGTCCATTGGAGCTACGATCTGCTGCCAGAGACACTCGTAGGAGCTTCGTAGGGTTGAATGTAAAGTTTTATGTCTCAATTCAACACTTCTGGGATAAACCATGAGGAAGGTTAGAGGAATAATGGCTGCTTTTAGGAAACGAGGGTCAACAATCACGCCAAAGAGAATGCCTGCGATCATTGCAGAGGGAATTGACCAAACAAGCTGCTGCTGAATGAGAGAAAGAAGTTTCCACATGAGCGTTTGTTGATGATTCGATATTGATGATTTGCTCGTTGAATCAAGCGTGAATTAAGTCACGGGTTTGAGTTGTGCTTTGTGGACGTTGAGTCTACTGCTGCGGGTCGCTGGGCGTGCAGAGAAGCCATTCGTTTGGCGCGAATGCCATCATCAGAGGCATCAAATAGCCCAGCAAGGGGTAGAACAAGCCCCCAATTACAATTAACGGGAAAAATCCCAACATAATCCATTGAGAACGCTTGCCTTTGGATTTTTTAGCTTTGGCTTGTATCGTCATTGAAGTGCCTTCCGTCTCAACTCAACTAACTATATAACTAAATAGTTATCAAAAAGACAATAGGCAATTGTACTTGTACACTGAACTTTAGTTTGGACTAACTGGCATCACAATAATGCTCAACAGGATGCCATAAAGAATCTGCTCAACCGTTCATAACAGTTGAACTTAAGGAATTGGATACAATCCTGCTCGCAGTTAAGCTGCTGTTGCAACCGGACTGTTCAGGGATTGTTCGGATGTCTTGCGTTTCGAGGCTCGTTTTTTGACCATCGGATAGCAGGGACGAGGAGTTGGCTTGTGCCCCTTGCCTCGTCCTGGCGATTTACCACGAGGTTTAGGCGCAGGAGCAGGGGTGCCAATCGCTGCCAAAATGCCTGCAAACGCTTGTGCGACCCGACCCGGAGTCAACGTTTCTTGCGGTGCCTGCCAGGGCAAGGGGTGGTCAGTACAGTCCTTTCGCGCTAACCACAACTGCCAACTGAGCAACGGCATCAGGCTGCTCCACTGTTCGGTTGCCGATACAGAACTGAACTGGGGATGTGTCCAATATAGCCTCTGCTTGGCAAAGCGATACCAGTGTTCAATGGCAAAGCGACGGAGGTAGTGCAACCACAGGGTTTCTAACGGAGGCATCTGCTCACCCAGCCAAACTAACCACAAAGGAGCCAAGCGTCGCGTGCTGCTCTGTGTCTCCAGCACCTCCACGCGCAACACTTCCATTGCCCGTTTGGGGGATTTGCGGAAATGGTATGCACTCCAACGACTGACCCGCACTCGTCCCCAGTTGGGATCATCGACTTCAACGGTTTCGACCGGGACACTCCAAGTGTCAGGGTCATTGAGTTTCATCTTATGTCCATGCTTGGCAGGTGCGCCTCGCCCTCGATACGCTGGGGGCGCGCCATAGACACATCGATTGGATGTAACCCGCAGCAGCAAGTCTGCCTCAATCCCTGCCGTTTGGTTGACAAAACTGGCATTGCCGTACCCTCGGTCGTAGATCGCCAACGGACGCACCGCTAACTGCCGAGTCACTTGTTTGAGTTGGAATGCCGCTTTACTGGCGGGTGTTTCAAAGCTGGTGATGCGCTCATGCCGCAATGGTAATGCCCAACTGCCCCTGTCTTCAGCAATCCAGGCTAAGGTACTGTAGTTTTGTCCGGCTATCGGGGCATGTCCTGTTCTGCCTGATAAGGTGCGGTCTTTCAAACGCCTGGCAGCAGGACGGTTCCACCGACTCGCATCACCTGCCAACAACGGTTGCTGCTGAGTCGGTATCTGCTGCACCAACAGCTTCAGCACCTTTGATCGGGGTAGGCGGCTATCGCGCAACGCTTCATAGGTGCTCGACCACTGGCGACGAAAGACAGGACTCTGCGATAGCCTCACAAACGACACGATGCACGCACTCACTAACACGGCATCCATCAGATCAAACAGGGCATCTCTGGCGTTTCCCAAGCTGGCATACAACGTTTGGCGAAATTGCTGAAGTTCGTTGAAAATCATGGGGTCAATGTTGGTTGTACTTCATTGACCTTACGGCAGTCGGTGCTTCTCATTGACTGCCTTCCTCTTCACCATTAGTCCAAACTAAAGTGAGGCGTGTAGGCTTCCAAAACAAAGGCTCCACCCGTCACCAATCCTGCGACAGCAGCGCGGTGCAACGGAACCCGCACTTCGGGCGGTAGATGGGCAAAGATAGAGACAATCCCTTGCCATTGGTTGGGATGAATCGTGTACTCTTTCAAATCAGCACAACAGATTTCGAGGCTAACCCCCCGCTCATCCGCTAATCGACGCGCCTTCTGCAAGCCAACGCTGGAAAAGTCAACCGCCGTGACCGAGTAGCCCTTCTCTGCCAGGAAGACTGCGTTTCGCCCTTCCCCTTCCGCCAAGCACAGAACCCATCCCAATGGAATGCGATCGACAACGCTGCTCAAAAAATCGTTGGCAGTTGTGCCATAGACATAATCCTCTACCTCGTAGCGCTTATCCCAGGGGTTCATGATCAACTGAGTCTTAACTAAATTAGGTCAACGCTTTCACTTTAGTTTGGACTAATGGTGAAGAGGAAGGCAGTCAATGAGAAGCACCGACTGCCGTAAGGTCAATGAAGTACAACCAACATTGACCCCATGATTTTCAACGAACTTCAGCAATTTCGCCAAACGTTGTATGCCAGCTTGGGAAACGCCAGAGATGCCCTGTTTGATCTGATGGATGCCGTGTTAGTGAGTGCGTGCATCGTGTCGTTTGTGAGGCTATCGCAGAGTCCTGTCTTTCGTCGCCAGTGGTCGAGCACCTATGAAGCGTTGCGCGATAGCCGCCTACCCCGATCAAAGGTGCTGAAGCTGTTGGTGCAGCAGATACCGACTCAGCAGCAACCGTTGTTGGCAGGTGATGCGAGTCGGTGGAACCGTCCTGCTGCCAGGCGTTTGAAAGACCGCACCTTATCAGGCAGAACAGGACATGCCCCGATAGCCGGACAAAACTACAGTACCTTAGCCTGGATTGCTGAAGACAGGGGCAGTTGGGCATTACCATTGCGGCATGAGCGCATCACCAGCTTTGAAACACCCGCCAGTAAAGCGGCATTCCAACTCAAACAAGTGACTCGGCAGTTAGCGGTGCGTCCGTTGGCGATCTACGACCGAGGGTACGGCAATGCCAGTTTTGTCAACCAAACGGCAGGGATTGAGGCAGACTTGCTGCTGCGGGTTACATCCAATCGATGTGTCTATGGCGCGCCCCCAGCGTATCGAGGGCGAGGCGCACCTGCCAAGCATGGACATAAGATGAAACTCAATGACCCTGACACTTGGAGTGTCCCGGTCGAAACCGTTGAAGTCGATGATCCCAACTGGGGACGAGTGCGGGTCAGTCGTTGGAGTGCATACCATTTCCGCAAATCCCCCAAACGGGCAATGGAAGTGTTGCGCGTGGAGGTGCTGGAGACACAGAGCAGCACGCGACGCTTGGCTCCTTTGTGGTTAGTTTGGCTGGGTGAGCAGATGCCTCCGTTAGAAACCCTGTGGTTGCACTACCTCCGTCGCTTTGCCATTG
The DNA here is from genome assembly GCF_013177315.1 of Thermoleptolyngbya sichuanensis A183. Taxonomy (NCBI): domain Bacteria; kingdom Bacillati; phylum Cyanobacteriota; class Cyanophyceae; order Oculatellales; family Oculatellaceae; genus Thermoleptolyngbya; species Thermoleptolyngbya sichuanensis. Next base: position 2,754,355 of record NZ_CP053661.1, read on the forward strand.
AACACTGGTATCGCTTTGCCAAGCAGAGGCTATATTGGACACATCCCCAGTTCAGTTCTGTATCGGCAACCGAACAGTGGAGCAGCCTGATGCCGTTGCTCAGTTGGCAGTTGTGGTTAGCGCGAAAGGACTGTACTGACCACCCCTTGCCCTGGCAGGCACCGCAAGAAACGTTGACTCCGGGTCGGGTCGCACAAGCGTTTGCAGGCATTTTGGCAGCGATTGGCACCCCTGCTCCTGCGCCTAAACCTCGTGGTAAATCGCCAGGACGAGGCAAGGGGCACAAGCCAACTCCTCGTCCCTGCTATCCGATGGTCAAAAAACGAGCCTCGAAACGCAAGACATCCGAACAATCCCTGAACAGTCCGGTTGCAACAGCAGCTTAACTGCGAGCAGGATTGTATCCAATTCCTTAAGTTCAACTGTTATGAACGGTTGAGCAGATTCTTTATGGCATCCTGTTGAGCATTATTGTGATGCCAGTTAGTCCAAACTAAAGCTTTAAGCGAGTAAAACCGGACGGTACAGCGGGGATTTATTTACGTCTTGTTGCTTTTCCTGGCGTTTCAGAGGTGGATCACACTCGCCCGCTCAAATTAATCAACTCGCTAGGAAAAACTTGGACAGCCCATGATGCATCGCAACAAATCTTCACAGATGCTACTCATCCAGAACCGAACGTGGCCCAGTATGACTTGCAGCCAATCTTGATACAATTAGACCCTGCGGTGCCATTCCGATTGGAAGTTCCCAAACCTGATCAAGCTAGTACGACACTGAATATTCCACCGGCGCTAATTGAAGAGTGGCGATCGCTACTTGAGTATGAAAACCTGTGAAAAAGTAATGAAACTTGAACAATGTTGCACAATCAACGTTTCTTTAACTCTATCTATGGCCCCGTAAAGTCCTGGCGATTTGGGCAGTCTTTGGGAATTGATCCAATCGGCGCAGTTTCAACCTGTTCCTTCAACTGCGTGTACTGTCAGCTTGGCGAAATTGAATATCAGACCACAACTCGACAAGTTTTCATTTCAACTGAACAAATCCAACAAGATCTACAACCTTTTGCGCCCTGGGATGTGGATCTTGTCACCGTCAGTGGCAGCGGCGAACCTACGCTAGCTCAAAATTTGGCGGATATTCTGACGGCTGCCAAAGCAATCACCAAGAAGCCCCTGGCTGTTTTAACCAATGGTAGTTTACTTACCGATCCAGATGTTCGAGCAGATCTGATGATTGCCGATCGCGTTTCGGTCAAACTAGACGCGATCGCCCCCAGCTTCTCCCAACGCATTAACCGCCCCCTCGATGGCTTAGACCTCGGACGACTTTGGGCAGGGCTGTGGCAGTTTCGGCAACAATATTCAGGCATCCTATCGATCCAAACCATGCTGCTCTCGACGTGGAGCGATCAACAACAAGCTGACTACATCACGCTGATGCAAAGACTGCTGCCCGATGAAATTCAGATCAACACGCCTACCCGTCCGAAGCCAACTCGTCACGAACTGGATGCACGGGGCAACCATACTTCAGGATCTCGACCTTACCCTGTACGTTCCCTCAGACCTGTGAGCGTAGAGCAATTGCAAATTTTTTGCGATCACATTCAATCTGCGACAGGGATTCCCACTCGCTATCCTCAGCACCAACTCATCCCTTCCACGCAAGCATAAAGAGTAGCAACAATGCTAAATTCTCAGGAAAGAGCCGCGCTAAAACGAATGGAAATTCCACCGGGTCACCTCAACATCATGGGCTATGTAGATGAATCAGAAGTGAACGGCCCTGGTTGCCGTGCGGTGATTTGGGTACAGGGCTGTTTGCGGGAATGTCCAGGATGCTTCAATCCAGCATCCTGGTCGTTTGAACAAAATCAAATTGTGAGTGTTGATGACTTGCTGTCCAAAATTTTGGCGAATCCACGCAACGAAGGAGTGACCTTTTCAGGTGGAGAACCATTCTGGCAAGCACCCGCTTTGGCACAACTGGCCCATCAAGCCAAAGCGCAGGGGCTGAATGTCATGTCATTTACCGGATTCACCCTAGAGGAACTGCAAAGAGCTGATGCCCCAACCGGCGCACAGGCATTGCTAGATGAATTAGATATTTTAGTGGATGGCCCCTACGTTGAATCGCTGGCAGTGCATACGCCAGATTCCCTGGTGTCTTCGCGCAATCAGCGAGTGCATGTGTTCAATCCTGCCTTTCGCGATCGCCTCAACTGGGCTAGTGATCAAATGGAAATTCACATTCTCAAAGATGGCAGCCGATTGATCACAGGCTACCGGGGTCAGATGAATCTGACGGAGTAAGAAATTGGTTAATTGAACAAGGTGATTAATTTAGCAAAAGCAAGTTGAATAAATAGCCAACACTGATAATTCCCAAAGTCATCAAGCTAATAAAGACAGTTAGAAGCTGAGGGCGAAGCACCCTTTTCAGAATCACAATCTCCGGAAATGAAAGCGCAGTGACCGCCATCGTAAAGGCTAAAACCGTACCTAACGGCATCCCCTTGTTGACCAACGCTTCAGTAATGGGCATCACGCCCGCAATGTTGGCATAAAGTGGTACGCCCAAGACCACAGCTACCGGAACAGCAAGAGGATTATCAGCACCAGCTAGCTGCGTCACCAGCGTCGTCGGCATATAGCCATGAATGCCTGCCCCGATCGCAATCCCTATCACTACATACAGCCAAACCGACTGAAAAATTTGACTTGACTGAAACCACCCTTGCTGCAAGCGTTGTTTCCAAGTAAGGCGAGGGGATTGAAACGATTGAGCCAGTTCCTGGCTTTGGTGCGATCGTTGCAGTTCCCAAACAAACGGTTCAACCCAGTGTTCTAGTTTGAGCCGTCCGATCGCATAACCCGCAATAATCGCTAGCCCAACGCCAAAACCAATATAGAGCAGAGTTACCCTCAGTCCAAACAATCCCCACAGCAGAACGATTGCAACCTCATTCACCATCGGTGCTGAAATGAGATAAGAAAAAGTAACTCCCAATGGAATTCCGGCTTCCAAAAAGCCAATGAATAAAGGGACTGCGGAACAGGAGCAAAATGGAGTAATAATTCCCACCATTGCTGCCAAAATATTCCCGCTCAGAGTCCGCTTACCAGACAACCAATACCGCACCTTTTCCGGTTGCAAAAAACTCTGAAATGTACCGACCAGAAAACTGATAGTGATCAGTAAAGTCAATACTTTCGGCACATCGTACAGAAAAAAATGGAGGCTAGCCCCCAGATGAGAGTCTACAGATAGCCCCAACAGGTGGGTGACAATTTGAGTTGCCAACCAATCGAATGGATAAAACGGATCAAGCATGGCTCATCCTCCAGGAATTAAGCCTTGAGGAGATGCTGAATTTCAGTCGGTGTCAAAACCTTACCTTTGCTGACCACCTGAGAGTTAATCGCCAGAGCAGGCGTAGACATCACACCACGCTTGGCGATTTCGATGGGATCAGTGATGTGCAACACCTCAGCCTCTAGAGCAAGGGCAGCGATCGCTTCTCTCGCGTTGGCTTCTAGCTGCTGACACTTTTTACAACCGGTTCCCAAAACTTCAATCTTCATCGTTTCCATGATTCTGTCTTCATTTGCCTCTACAATCTGTGACTAGCGTAGAGCTTATACATAGGTATAAGGTCAAGAAGCATCAGTCAGAATTTAGATCGAGGTTAGCCTGGAGACCTTTCCAGCACCACACACTGATGAGTTGGATCAGCATGATCAAGATTGGTGTGGCACTGCTCTAATAAAGGAATTAACTCATCATGTAGGGTTTGGAGCTTGTGAATGGTTTCTTGAATCGATTGAACTTTCCGGCTCAGCCGCTCGTAGACAGCCTGACAAGTCAGCGATCGCCCATCCTTGAGTGCCAAGATGTCCTTAATTTCGTCCAAAGTTAGGCCTAACGATTTTGCATGGGTAATAAAAGCAAGCCGTTCTATATCTTCCTGGCGATACAGCCGATAGCCTGCCTGAGTTCGTGGGACAGGGGGAATTAGCCCAATCCGCTCATAAAAGTATAGCGTTTGGGGGTTGAGTCCTAAGTGACGCGAAACTTCGCCAACCTGAAACAGGGTCATAACTCTAGTCCACTCGAATTGCGTCAGTTCTGAGTTCATGCTATACCTCATCTCTTTAGTCCAAAACTAAAGGGCACCTCGATTAATTGCCTTATTGAGAATTTTAGGAGCCTGAAAATCTCGTTTTCTCGTAGCCATTCTCAAGAGAATCTGAATTTTTCGAGGTGCCCTTAAGCTTTAAGGCAAATTTTTCGTTTTCCAATACATAGCCATATGGTGATATAATTATAAAAAGCAAGATTGTTGTGAAGTAAGTAACCTTTCAGGTTGTCTTGCAAAATTCTGTAACCCTTAACCCCTCTACAAAAGGAGATCCCTAATAATGCTATTTCGCCAACTTTTTGATGAAGCCACCTGGACTTATACCTACCTGATTGCTGACCCAGACACGAAGGAAGCCATCCTGGTCGATCCCGTGGCCGAACAAGTGGAGCGCGATCTGCGTATCTTGAAAGAATTGGGACTGACTCTGCGCTACTGTTTGGAAACTCACATCCATGCTGACCATGTTACGGGTACGGGCAAGCTGCGGGATGCTACAGGATGTTTGGGGATCGTTCCTGCAAATGCCCAAGCGACTTGTGCCGATCGCTTTATCCAGGATGGCGAAGTGCTGCAAATGGGTTCAATTCAGATTGAGGCGATCGCCACTCTGGGCCACACCGACAGCCACATGGCGTATCTGGTCAACGGGACGCATCTGTTGACGGGTGACTCCCTGTTCATTCGCGGCTGCGGACGTACCGACTTTCAAAGCGGCAATGCCGGGGCCATGTACGATGCCATCACCCAACGCCTGTTTACCTTGCCGGATGAAACGCTGGTATATCCAGGACATGACTATAAGGGCGAAACGGTCTCTACGATCGGCGAAGAGAAGCAGTGGAATCCTCGCTTTGTGGGGCAAACGCGGGAAAGCTTTGTTGACCTGATGGCAAACCTCAACCTGCCCAATCCCAAGAAGATTATGGAAGCGGTGCCCGCTAATCAGGAATGCGGCAAAGTGGCGATCGCGGCTCGATAGAGACGGCTACTTCATCAGTGAGTGTACTGGGAACCTGTACGCCCCATAGGTTCCCAGCACGTTTTTACCCAAGTCCTTATCCAAAGCTTTAATCCAAAGCTTTCAGAACTTACGCACTTGCGATACGCTCTTTAGGTTTTGGACAGTTTCTCACGGGCTGCGCCCGTGAGAAACTGTCCAACTGCGTAAGTCCTAGCTTTATCCAAATCGGATTCAGCGATGCCGAAATAGGGATTACTCTGTGTAGTGGACTCCAGAAACCTTACCTCGGAACACGATGTAGTTGTAGATGTTGTAGAACAGCATGATTGGAATCAGAAAGCCAATAAAGATAATCATGAAAACAAGTGCGCTGGGAGCCGCTGCTGCTTGATAGATAGTGATATCAGGCGGAATGATGTAGGGAAACACAACCAATCCCAATCCTACAAAAGTAAGCAAAAAGAGTAAGATCGTCCAAATTAGCGGAGTCACTTCAGCTTTCCGATTCAAGCTCCTCAGCAATAGCCCAACTAGCACGATCCCCAATGCAGGAATCAGCGCAAAGATATATACTTCTGGCTGATGAAACAGCTTGGCTCTGGCGTTTTCATAGACCACAGGCGTGACGATCGTAATCAAGACTGCACCAATTAAGGTAGTGATGGCTGCTAGCTTTGCAGTGCGGTAGTGCGTGTTTTGAAGTTCTCCGTCGGTTTTGAGGATTAGGTACGTCGAGCCAATCAAAACATATCCTTGAATGAGTGTGAGAGCGACCAAGAGCGATCGCCAATCGAGCCAGTCCCAAATGCTTCCAACAAAGTGGCCAGCTTCATCGACCGCAATTCCCTCCAAAACACTACCTAAAGCAAAACCCTGAAACAGGGCTGCCGTAAAGCTCCCCACACCAAACGCTAGATTCCAAAACACCTTGTTGGTGGAATGTTCTCGAAATTCAAAAGCAACGGCTCGAAAAATCAAACCAAAAATCATCCCAAAAATTGGAATATAGAGTGCATTTAAGATCGTGCCGTAGGCAAGGGGAAACGCTCCAAATAAGGCTCCGCCCATCAGTACCAACCAAGTTTCATTCGCATCCCAAACATTTCCCAAGCTGGTCATGAGAATGCTGCGTCGTTCTTCATCAGAACTCGTCAGCGACAAAATACCCACACCTAAATCAAAGCCATCTAGCATGACATAAAGGAACAGGAACAGAGCCAAGATGACAAACCAGACCTGTGTTAGAAAGTGTTCTAAATTTTCCATACTCTTATCAAATGAGTGAGGTCTACCCTTGCCAAATACTTACTCAATAGGCTCATCCTTACTGCTGGGCTTCAATAGGGCGTTGGTCAGGAATAAATTTAGCGGGTTCTGTCTCTACCGCAGGTTGATTCTCGATTCCCGGCACAGGCAATTCTAGGTTGGGGCCCTGACGAATAATGCGACTGCCAAAAAATAGCGCACAGATAAACAGGGTCGTATACACGGCTGCAAAAACTAGCAGGGATGTCAACACCTCGCTCGCAGGCAAGTTGGAAACCCCCTCCGCTGTGCGAATTTGCCCGTACACCACCCAGGGCTGTCGTCCTACACAGCGCACAATCCATCCCGATTCTACGGCAATGTAGCCCAAGGGAGCCGCCAGTAGCCAGGTTCGCAATAGCCACTTTTGGTGGGCGATCGCCTCTGGTGCAAACTTGCCCCGCAGCCATTGAATCACACTCACCCCCATCAAGCCCGCCAAGAAAAAGCCAATCCCGCTCATGATGCGGAACGAGTAATAAACCAAGCCCACCATTTCGGGTCGGTCGTCTGGCTGCCATTCTTTAAGGCCCAAAACAGGTTCAGAGAGGTTTTTCTTAAACTCCAAAATGTAGCCCAGTCCATTAGGAATAGAAATCTCCCAGTCGTTTCGCTCCAGCTTGTTGTTGGGCAACGCCACCAAGCTCCAATCCGCAGGTTGTCCCGCTGGGCTGGTTTCCCACTTGGCTTCCATTGCGGCTAGCTTAGTTGGCTGGTAGTGCGCTACCTGCTCGGCACTGAGGTGCCCAATGTAAATCTGCAAGGGAGTGACGGCGATCGCCACTGCCACTGCAATTTTGAGCGATCGGGCAAAGAACTCAGGATGGCGGTGGTTGAGAATATACCAGGCACTAATTCCGCCAATGACAAACAGCGACGTTTCCAAGGTTGCGAAGAACATATGGGAAACGCTGATGAACATGAAGGGATTCAAAATCGCCTGAAAGTAGTCATCTACAATGAACTTTCCGTTGACAAGCTCTCCACCTGCGGGTGTTTGCAGCCAAGAATTTGCCACCAAAATCCAAAATGTGGAAAGGTTCGCACCAAAAGCAACCATAATGGTGGAGAAATAATGAATGACTGGATGCACTCGCCCCCAGCCAAAGAGCATAATCCCCAGAAATCCAGCTTCGAGCATGAAGGCCATTGCGCCTTCAAACCCCAGAATGCTGCCAAAAAAATCGCCCACTGCTTCTGAAAAAGGGGCCCAGTTCGTGCCGAACTGAAACTCCATGGGCAAGCCAGAGGCAACACCAATGCCAAAGTTTAGAACATATAGTTTCGACCAGAAACGGGCGTGGCGGTAGTAATCTGGATTTTTCGTCCTCAGCCACAATCCTTCAACCACAACAAGGTAGATTGCCATACCTGTTGTAAGAACGGGCCAGAGCATGTGAAAGATAGCCGTCAAAGCAAACTGCATTCGCGACAGTGCGACAGTATCAGCCCAGATAGCCATAGTTGCCTCATTGACAAGAGTTTGGACAAGAGTTTAGAACGGATCGGAACGAACAGGCAAGGGACAATTCTCATCGCTTGATGAGAACAAAAACGGCGACCGCTAACACGAAGTAACCGAACCCTTTTTCAAGCTGCTTGGCACTGACGAATTGATTTAAGTAAGATCCTAGAAGAATCCCAGCGCTAGAGGCGATTGTAAAAGACAAAAGCAAGGTCCAATCAATCGGAACATGACCAAAGTATCCGGCAAACCCAGTAACGGATTTTAGCGCCAGGATAATTAGGGACGTTCCCACAGCTTCTTTCATGGGGGTTTTTCCTAGCAGCACCAAGGCCGGAATCACCAGAAACCCACCCCCAATACCGATGAAGCCTGTGAGGGTGCCAACGGCAAGACCTTCCAGAGCAATTGCCAACCATTTAGGAATAACTGTGTGGCGATCAGAATGCCCGGCCTTATCGAGCGGGTTTTCTGATTTGCTGGCTCCTTTGCGAATCATGGTAATTGAGGCGATCAGCATCATGACTCCAAAGGTCACAAGCTGAATTGTAGGGGTGATAAATGGCAACGAGGCTAACCTCGCTCCCAGATAAGCCCCTAGCATGGAAGCAGGCGCAAACAGCGCGATAATTTTAGGATTGACATTGCCTTGTCGCCAGTGAGGAATCGCACCAATCAAGCTTGCAACTCCCACAATGACCAAAGTCATGGCAAAGGCAGATTTTGCAGGGACGGACATGACATAGATCAGCACAGGAGCCGCCAAGATCGACCCACCCCCACCAATCAACCCCAGGCTAATGCCAATACAAATTGCCAGCAAATGCCCAATGACAGTAATTAACATTGATGTATCGTCCTAGAGATGTATGGTTCTAGAGATGTATGGCTGACTGCCTGACACATCTCCTAAAATCCTTGAAACTACGTTACGTACTTCCCCCATTTGAGGCACTTGTGTCAGGCAGCCAAGATGTATGGTTCTAGATTTGTTTGCTAAGCCATGCAAAACTGGGCGATCGCCCAGCCTTAGAAGACTCGTTGCAATCACCACTCCAAAAAATTAGGACGCTCGATGAGCGCCCTAAAACCTCAAACTCAAACGCGCTGGTTGTAAGGCAGTTTAGCCAGCAGCATTCCTAATGCACAGGTATTCGTAATCCCAGCAAACACCAGACCAGCACCCACAAAACCGCTAAGGAACAAAAACCAGGGAGAGACAAACGCACCCAGTAAAGTGCCAGTTACGACCAGCGAACCTGCGACAATCTGTACCTGGCGCATCAGGCTAATGGGGGCACGTTTGTTTACCTCAGTTGGAAACCCGGCCTGCACCCAAGCCGATAATCCACCTTCCAAATGGGTCACTTCATCGATTCCTGCTGCGAATAATTTCTGTGCCGCCTGAGCCGATCGATTACCTGTTCGGCAATACAGCACCACAGTTTTGTTGCCATCCTTGTTGCCATCAAACGGAATGCGATTCGGATCGAATTTGGACAACGGCACTAGGATTGAGCCAGGGATTTTTTCGCCCGCATGTTCAGAGGGTTCGCGAACATCAACTAGCGTGACGGCTTGTTGGCTCAATAAGGTACTCAGGGAGGATGGATCAACGGTTTTTAGGCGATCGCGCTGAGTTTGGCTGGAATAGTTGAAACCGATCTCATTCATGCTCGTCATTAGACGCTCCTAACTGCTCAAAATTTTGAGTGATGTAGTCTACAAAAAATCGCTTGACACCAGGGCGACTGTTAAAGTCCAAGCCCATCGCCGTTGTTCGGTGCAGAAATTCTTCGACGGTCATGCCCCGCTCAACGCCAGACCGCAGCAGCGCAATCCCAGCCGAGCGCAGCCCCAGTGAGCAGTGCATCAAAACTGGCTTTGGGAGCTGATCAACGTGTTCACACACCTGAGCAATAACCTCACCGCTCAGACTAGAGGGATTTACAGGAACATGGGCGTACTGCATTCCCAACGATTCCACAATCTGCGGCTCATCGGGCAGGAATCCCTTCTCCTTTGGCATCCTCAGATTGATCACTGATTTGAAGCCCTGGTGAGATGCCTGCTGCAACTGCTCTGGGCTAAGCTCTCCGGCCACAGAAACGTCTGCGTCTATCCGGTGGATGCCAACTAGCTGCATTTCGTTCATTTCTGCATTCCCATTTCTGTGTTTGAGCTGTCCTCCTGCCCTGCCAAACTGAGTCTTCTAGCTGGTTACCAGCACATTGCCACACTGTTCATTTGCGGGAACAGCTTCCATGATTTTCTTTGGATCAGGCAGATTCAGCCCGTTCATAAACTCTATGAACTGATCGCGGGTTCGCCCTGTAAAGCGCGGGTTCCATTGTTCTTCTTCAGCAATCGTGGAGACGCTGTGGCCGCGATAGTCGTGAGCCGGGTACACAAGCGTACCATCCGGCAGCGTAAACAGGTTCTCTGTTACGGAGTCATACAGTGTCCCTGCATCGCCGCTTTGGAAATCAGTCCGTCCGCAGCCCCGAATAAACAATGCATCGCCCGTTAGCACTCGGTCGCCATTCACCAGATACGCCATGTGGCTATCGGTGTGTCCTGGAGTGGCGATCGCCCGAATTTCAACTTCTCCGACCTTCAAGACTTCCCCATGCCGGATGTGGCGGTTGGCACAAGCAACCTGCGCCTTTTCCGGCACAATCGTTTCACAGCCCGTTAGCTCCCGAAGTTTGCCAGCCCCCGTGATGTGGTCAGCATGGACGTGGGTTTCTAGGCAGTATTTCAAGATCAATCCCAATTCATTAATCAGCTTGTAATCGCGCTCGACCTGTTCAATCACGGAGTCCACCAAAACGGCTTCCTTGGTCTTGGGGTCAGCAATCAAATAGGTGTAAGTCCAGGTGTCTTGATCAAAAAGTTGTCGAAATAGCATCGTTCGTTACCTCGTGAGACGGTGTTGTGCAGAAGGGTTGTGTTCTAGAGGTCGCCTGCAACAAACAGAATGGCGACAACAACCAGGATTGAAAAAAACGTGAGATAGCCAGCAACCATGACTGCGATCGCCCCGTAGCGTTAACTTAGGGATTCCTGCTTCAATTTAATTACCATATAGTAATATAGTTTAAGATTTAATTTTCGTCAAGCCGCCGAAATGGATTTAAGATTTTCTTTAGAAGAGACAACTATATTACCAACTGGTAGTATGGTACACATAGTAAATATCTTACGTCATCAACTCATTTTCTACACCCTTCGTTACATTTGAGGAACTACCGTGTCACCGACTGCACAGCAAACCCAATCAACCCACCCTGCTGAACAGCTTCATCAAAATCTCTCGACCGCCGAGGCGATCGCCCCGCCCGTGAAGCACCACCAAATTGTGATTGTGGGAGGAGGAGCAGCCGGAATCACGGTTGCGGCCCAACTGCTGAAGCGAAACCGCGCTCTGGATATTGCCATCATTGAACCGTCCGACAAACATTACTACCAACCTGGCTGGACGCTGGTGGGCGGCGGCGTGGCTCCGATTGAGAAATTCATTCGAGATGAAAAAGATGTCATTCCCAAGGGGGCAAGCTGGATTCAAGCGCGAGTCGCAAAACTAGACCCCGATCGCAACACGGTCATCACCGAAGCCGGCCAAGCCATTGAGTATGAGTACTTGGTACTATGCCCTGGCATTCAAATTGACTGGCATTTGATTAAAGGCTTAAAAGAAGCGCTGGGTCGAGGCGGAGTCACCAGTAACTACTCCAAAGATTACGCCCCCTACACCTGGGAAACCATCCAAAACTTCAAAGGCGGGAACGCCCTCTTTACCTATCCCGCCACGCCGATCAAGTGTGGCGGTGCGCCTCAGAAAGTGATGTATATGGCCGATGACACCTTCAAGCGCAAGAGCGGTGTCGGAGTGAACACCACAGTGATGTTCTGCACCGCTGGGGCCTCTATGTTTGCTGTACCAGAATATGCAGCCGCTCTGGATAAAGTGGTGGCGCGGCGCGGCATTGTTACCAAGTTCAAGCACAACCTTAAGGAAATCAAGGCAGACACACAAGAAGCAATTTTTGATGTCACCACCGATAACGGCACTGAGGAAGTCAGCATTCACTACGACATGATTCATGTGGCTCCCCCCATGAGTGCCCCCGATTTTATCAAGCAAAGCCCGTTGGCTGGGGCCGGTGGCTGGGTGGATGTTGATCAGGCAACGCTACAACACACTCGCTATGCCAACGTGTTTTCACTCGGCGATGCGTCTTCTTTGCCGACCTCTAAGACAGCCGCCGCAGCCCGAAAAGAAGCGCCAATCGTGGTTCAGAACTTGCTGTCTTTGATTCAGTCGCAGCCGATAACCGCAGAATATGACGGCTATACCTGCTGTCCCCTCATCACAGGCTACAACTCAACCATCATGGCAGAGTTTGCCTATGGTGGAAAGTTGGCTCCCTCGTTTCCGCTTGATCCGACCCAAGAACGCTACTCAATGTATTTGGCAAAGGCCCATGTGTTGCCCTGGTTGTACTGGAATCGCATGCTAAAGGGTGAAGGATTTGAAGCGGATATTTTCAAGCCCATCAACCGACTGCTCCGGCGCTAAACGAGATTGCGAAGCTAAACGAGATTGCGGAGGGGATGGGCAGCGACCATCCCCTCAAGGATCGGGCAGTTCCCTGTGTTTTAAGGTTGGCGATCGCGTCTACTACACTGGTTCAGATGCCAAGCTTCTGTGCGATTACGGAAACCAAGTGCTGGAAATCATCGCCCTAGATGCAAAAACGAGGCGAGTTGTCTGTCAAACGACTCGTCTCGAGCAAGTTGTCGGAATTGCATTTGATGATCTCAGCAAACGCTAGCGGCTCTGCCTTAGCTGTGATAATTGCTGAAGTTGTTGACTCTGCTGTTCAACTTGCATCGTCAGTGCATCACAAACCAAATCGCACAGTTCAAACAGAAATGGATTGGCAATGCGATAGTAAACACAGACTCCACGCTGCTCGCGGGCAACCACCCCAGCTTGAGTCAGCATTTTCAGATGCTTAGACACATTCGCCTGTCCCAAGCCTGTTTCTTCGATAATCTCTGTTACATTCTTAGCGCCTGTTTTCAGAGAACATACGATCTGAAGGCGACTCACTTCTGATAAAACTTTGAAGAAGTCTGCCATCAGGCTTAATGCTTGGGGAGTGAGTTTAGAAATACCGCACTCATTGACTAGGTTTGCATGGGCTAGGCTCCCATCTACTTGTTCTGGCGCTCTTTCTTGAACCGCAACAGGCTTTCTGGATGATTTTGTAGGCATGGGAGGCATTCCGCAACTTGCGATAGATCCATTTCTTATTACTATATTACCACACGGTAGTAGAACCTGCATAATTAACGGAGAGCGCACAGATGGCACTGTTGGACAGACTATCGGCATTATTGGGCGGCGGGCTGATTGGTCTTAGCGCGACGGTTTTGTTGTTGCTGAGTGGTCGCATTGCGGGCATTAGCGGCATGGTGAATGGGGCAATTACCTTTCGCAAAGCAGAAGCTTGGCGATGGAGTTTTATTTCTGGGTTGTTGTTGGGCGCTGCGCTGTATGAGTATGGCTTTGCAGTGCAGCCTACACCTCGTTCTACGTTTGCACCGATCGCCATGCTTGTGGGGGGACTGTTGGTTGGCTGGGGAACCCGCATGGGAAACGGCTGCACGAGCGGTCATGGGGTCTGTGGGCTGGGACGCTTATCGGGGCGATCGCTGGTGGCCGTCCTCACGTTTTTAATCACTGGAATGCTTACAGTGTTTGTGATTAGACATGGTTTGTGATTAGACATGGTTTGTCTTCAGGACTGTGATCGCAAAATCCAACAAATCAATCTAGATTTATGAAAAACCATCTAGCAGCACTCATTTCGGGCATTCTGTTCGGCTTTGGGTTAGGACTATCGCAAATGATCGATCGCGATCGCGTTCTCGGATTTCTCGATGTAGCAGGTGCATGGGACCCAACGTTGCTGTTCGTTTTGGGAGGGGCAGTTGGCGTTACGCTGATTGCGTTCCGTTTTGTACTCAAGCGATCGCGTCCCTTATTTGCCGATAAATTTTATCTTCCTACTAAACGAGAGCTTGATTTGCCGCTGGTTGTGGGTGCGGCAATTTTTGGCATCGGCTGGGGGATTTCGGGCTACTGCCCAGGGCCAGCGATTGCAGCACTGGTTTTAGGAATTTGGAATCCGGTTTTGTTCTTGATTGGCATGATTGTGGGTTCTCTTGCTCAAAAATGGACAGTAGCTCAAAGTCAAACTGGCCAGAAGACCGAGTTGAGATGAAAGGTCTGAAACCTAGTGGTTGGAAAAACAAACGAGTTAGCTGCAATTCGAGATTCTGACCAGAAGCAGCAATGCTCACAAGGGCGATCGCTCTGAGGAAACTTTTCAGCGCCCCATCCAAGCGTTATTGCTTGGATGGGGGTAAAATCTGCGTCTTTGTACAGCAACTTAATCGAGTTCAGCGAGAAACACGCCCAAAGCTTGTTGCCCACAATTGCCTCTCATTTTTCTCAGCACATGCTGGGCATAGAGTCAGACATTTTAATTGCCAATGATTTCTATTGATAAAGTTGGTAAAACTTCACACCTTGGTTTAGTTCAATACATTTTCCAGCTTCATCTAGTTACAAACTCTACAATTTGAGCATTTGCCAAATAGCACGGCCATAAGGATTTTCAGCTACTTCAAAATTCAGGCTCAAGGATATCTGCTATATGTAGTAAAGTTTTGTTGTTCAGTTATAAGCACTAACCCAGACAGTTATGAAGATCAGCGCTCGGAATGCAATGAAAGGCACTGTAAAATCAGTGGTTTCTGGCATGGTGACAGCAGAAGTTGTCATTGAGGTAGCTCCAGGGCTGGAGGTGTCCGCTGTCATCACTAAGTCATCGGCTGAGAACCTGGGGCTGAAGGTGGGCGATGAAGCCTACGCCGTGGTCAAAGCTTCCGACGTGATGGTGGCTGTGGATTAGGCTACTGCTTTTGGGCCACGATGTGGAAGATGTGCCAGTGCTTGTCTTCCCCCAGGGCAGTTTTGCCAGGGTGATTTTCTTCCTCTAGCCATTCGACAGTGAAAGGTTCTAGCAGTTGATTGATCTCGATGCGACTGTGGTGGGTGAGGTCAGCATAGGCCGCCCAGGAATCCTGGTCGCCAAAGAGTTGTCCGCAGAAGCGCCCCCCGGGAGATAGAGCCACCACAATTTCCTCCCACAGGTAGGCAAAGTGCTGGGGCAGGCAGAAGGGCAGGCAAAAGCTGGCGTTGATCAGGCTCACCGCTGGGGGAAGGGTGAGGTTCTCGAAGCGCTGGACACGGGTCTCTAGGTAGGTGCGATCGCAGTCATCCCGCTGCCGCAGGCGGGCGATCGCCTCTGGATCACCATCGATAGCCAGCACTCGCCAGCCCCGGCGCAGCAGTTCCACGGTGTCGCGCCCGTTGCCGCAGCCCAAGTCCACCGCAAACCGAGGCAGGGGGTTGGGGTCTCGGGCAATGGAATCCAGCGCTCGGGTCAGGGTCGTCCGGGGAGGCCGCCCTTCCACTGCTTGATAGTATTGCTGCCAGCGGGTTTCAAAGTTCATTGCTGCCTCCGCGGCTGAGGACAGATCGCCCATCGGCCAACGCTTTAAAAAGTCACACATGGGGGTTGGGCTGGCTAGCCCCTCCGAAGTGCAAGGATTCGAGGACAGGTTTCGAGATCGGGGGTCGGGGTGGCAACGGTAAGGCCGATCCAGCGATCGATCGCCTCGGAGTCGAAGCCAGCGCGGCGATCGCCCTCCACCTCCAGCAGCGGGCGGCGGATCATCAATGGGTTCAGCACCATCAGTTCTAGGGCAGTGTCAGCATCAAGTTGGGCAGGCACGACCACCCCAGCGGCGATGGCCGGAGCGCTAGCGTTGAACCACTGGGGCACAGGCAGCCCAGCAAAGAAGGGGCGCAGGCGATCGCAAGTCCACGGCTCGGTCAGCAGGTTGCGGGCGATCACCCGATGCCCTGCGGCTTCCAACAAACGCTTTTGGCGGGCGTTGTTGAAGCAGCCGGGTTTTTCGTAGAAGATGACTGTGGCCATGGGGAACCTCTTGGATCGGTGGGGCTGGGTCGAGGCTTGCGGATGGGCTGAGAGAGATGGGGTTAGCGGGCGATCGCCGGAAAGTCTGCCTTCAAAATCTCCAGCCAGTTGGCAATGCGCTGGTCAGTTTTCTCGCTTTCATTTACCTCATCCAGGGGCAGGCCCACAAACTTGCCGTCGCGGATAGCAGTGGACTTTTCAAAGGTGTAGTCTTCCGCAGAAACCGCCCCGACGATAGTGGCTCCCAGTGCCTTGAACTGGTCGTATAGAATGCCCAAAGCCCCAACAAAATGCTTGCTGTGACCTTCACAATCGCCGGGGCCAAACAGGGCAATGGTCTTCCCCGAAAAGTCGGGCTTGTCCATCTCCATGTCGAATATAGGTTCGCGCCAGTCGTTCTGCAATTCGCCCGCCCCCCAAGTGGAGCAGCCGAGGATCAGGTAGTCATACTGGAGCAGGTCATCTACGCTATCGTAGTCGGTCTCCATGCTGTAAAGGTCGCAGTGGTCTTCACCGATCGCATCTCGAATTTTTTCAGCAATTTCTTCGGTAACGCCAGAAGTGCTGCCGTAGAAAAGTCCAATGTCTGCCACGGGTTTACTCCTTGAAAACAGGTAGAAGGTAAAGAGAATAGGTTGGGTACTAAGTAGATAGACCAGATTAAAAAACAGATCCTGAACCCTGCGCCGCCCGCTGCGCGAGCGGCGCAGGGTCTCTGGGTTTTATATTTATTAATGTCCACCTACTTATCTGCTTTGTAGAGCCACTATCTTTCTAAATTTTGGCGGCTGTTTCTTTCCTCCAAATCAGATTGGGGGCCTACTAGTCGCACGTAGATCGCGCTCACCAGCAAAGGCGGTAAGGTAAGATGTCCGTCTTCGGTGCGAATCATGAAGTTGGGGTGTCGCTGGGTAACGGCAATGGTTTTTCCCTGAGTTAAACCAAGAGATTGCAGGTGAGAAAGAATTTGGGAATCGGTCTCGGTAAAGCGAGCAATCGTGCCGCGATCGCCCACATTGAGAACCTGTAATGCTGCTCCTGCAACTGTAAATCGATTAAACATGACGCAACTCCAGCGAAAGGATTGGGTCAACCATAGGCTGCATCCATATAGCAATGCCCCCCTCAATCGTCAAATTAAATACGCCTCCATATGGGTCTTAATCGTGCAGTCTGATCGCGGATACGATGAGCAAAGTACGATGAAGCCCTTGGCAATCTGCTCGTCGTCTAGAAAAGACTGCTCCTCCTGATTAACCTCGCCTTCGACCAATTTGCCAACGCAGCTAGAGCAAGCGCCCGACCGACAGGAGAAGGGTAGGTCAATGTCGTTCTCTTCTGCCGCGTCAATGATGTAAGTGTTCTCATCCACCGGAATGGTGACATCAATATTGCGCTTCTTGTTGATTAGACGAACTTGATATGTTTTCGTCATGGTAGGACTCCTTTGAGGGGCAGTTTGTGGATGTTGAATTTTGAGTGCTGAGTCAAATTCCTGCATTCAAGCCTAAAAACGCAGCCCAAAAACTCAATGCTCAAAACCTTTAACTACAGGGCACTCCAGTAGGGCTGCAATCGCCCGCCGCCTGGAACGATTTGCCGCAGCCGCAGGTGGCAGTGGCGTTGGGATTGGTGAACTTAAACCCACTCTCTAGCAGGCTATCGATGTAGTCCACCACAATGCCGTCCAGCAGGGGCCAGCTAGTGGGGTCCACAAAAACCTTCAAACTGCCCGATTCCACAACCCGATCGTCGGGCTTGGGAGCGTTGGCAATTTTAATATCGTACTCATAACCATTGCAACCGCCGTCTTTCACCGCCAAACGAACGCCGCGTTCGGGAGTGTAGTCCGGCGTACCGCGTAGGAAGGTACGCAAGCGCAGTTCGGCGAGTTCGGTAATCGTGATAGTCATAGCAAATGGATAGGTAAGAATTAGATGGGTAAGGGGGTGGATGAATTTTGGATTGGCGATTCTAGATTTTGGCAGTGCTGTGTGTGAAATAGGCATTGCCCACCGCTACCTCAGGGTGGACCGCGAGAAAAGGTCATGGGCTAACTCCTCGCCATTACTACGGGAATAGTGCGATCGCCCTTTGCCTTCACCCCACCGCACACCGGACAATCCGGGTCGTGGTAGGCACGGCGTTTGGCAAACTCTGCCCGCGCCAGATCCATAGTGAGGAGCTGACCCAGCAGCGGCTCGCCCAGGCCAGCGACAAGTTTGATCGCCTCCAGGGCCGCGAGGCAAGCCAGAGTGCCCGACACCGCCCCCAGCACCCCAAAGCCCCAGCAATCCCACTCTGGCTTTTCGGGAAACAAGCACGACAGGCAGGGGGTTTTCCCCGGAATCACAGTGAGCAAGTAGCCCTCCATTGCGTTCATCGCCGCTTCCACCATTGGCTTGCCCCAGCGCACACAGGCGGCGTTGAGCAAATCGCGCTCTTTGAAGTCAAACGCACAGTCTAGGGCGATGTCTGCCCGCTGCACCAGACCATCGATGTTTTCAGCAGTAACATACTCGCACACCGCTTCAATCTCAATATCCGGGTTAAAGGCGGCCAAGGCCTGCTGGGCCTTGAACACCCTGGGCTTACCCACCCAGTCATCGGTCATTAGCACCTGACGATTCAAGTCATCCCGCTGGAGATTCCCCCCCCGCACCAAAATCAACCGCCCCACCCCCGCCGCCGCCAGATACAGCGCTGCTGTGCCGCCCAGCCCGCCCACCCCAGTCACTAGGGCGGTAGCGGATTTCAGTCGTTCCTGAGACTCCTGGCCAAAGCCAGGGAGCTGCATTTGACGGCGGTAGCGCTCGCGCTCGGTAGGTGAGAGTATTGCGTGGGGTGTTGGCATAGCAGGGAGTTGGGAAGATAGGGATGGAAAATTTTGAGCTTGCAGCTTGAAGCTTTGACTGAAATTCACAGTTCAAACCTGCAAATTCAAAATGTCTTATTCGACTTCAATTTCAGAGAGAAGGACGACATTTTTGGGTTTGTTGTTGAAAACTTTGAACAGTTTTTGCTGAAGAGGCGACGAGGTTTGGAATAGGCTGTAAGCCTCCTGCAACAGTTCTCGGTACTGGTTAAAGGTGGCATCATTTGCCATATCTGGATTTTCGACTCCCTTCTCTTGCATCAGTCGGGAAAATTTTTGCAAGATGTGTAGGCGGTTGACGTTGAGAAACTGTGGGTCGTAGGGCAGTCCAAAAAACGCAAAGTAGTCCTCAGCCTGGGTAATTTCATTAAAGGTCGTTACTTTAGAACTCATTGGGCTTGCTCCAGGGTGTGCAGTTGTTGTTTCAAGTCGCGCAGTTGACAATAGACCTCGTAGGTGCGGGCTGCCGCATCGGGCAAAAGATCTAAATTGGCGGGCAGACCTTCAGCAATATCGTGCAGATCCATCTTGAGTTGCCCAGCTTTGCTATTGAGCTTTTTGATTTGGGCCTTGAGAGCGTCAATGGTAGAAGAGTCAGTGGTTAGCATTGGAGATTTTCGATTGGGAATTTCGGATTAGACAAGAGATTAGGCAAAAATTGAGAGTTAGAGATTGGGGATTTGGATGATTTTTAGAATCAGAGATTTTACGAATTAGCCACGCATCCCTCCCGGCTCCGCCAGCATCTTTCCAGCCAGTCCACCCGTTCCTGGCGAGAGCAGGAAAACTGAAACAGGGCACTGCGAACTAGCAATAGCGCAAGGGCGTGGTTGACCTCTACTCGAAGAGTGCCATCTGCCGGGCAAGCGCAGGGGATATTCAAATCTCGCAGGCGGTAGTAGATTGACCAGCGATCGCATCGGTTCACTGAAATCATGTGTCCCCAACCGGAGACAGAAGAAGACGAGTTCATGGCACTAGCTCCACGGGGATAGAGGCAGACTGTCTAAGTTGGCTCACCTGGGTTTCCAAGGTTTCGATGCGATCGAGTAGGGCGCGGATCGTCCTCGCTTCAGCATCGGGCAGTTGGGCATGATCCAGGGGAGCGGTGGCAGTGTTGCAGCGGCAAACGTTGCGGCTGGGCACACCAACCGCAGTGCAGTGGGCAGGCACCGATTGCAGCACCACTGCCCCGGCCCCAATGCGGGCGTAGTCGCCAAGGGTAATGTTGCCAAGCACCTTGGCCCCGGAACCAATCACCACATGACTGCCCACAGTGGGGTGGCGCTTGCCAGTCTCTTTGCCAGTTCCCCCCAAGGTGACTCCCTGGTAAATCAGGCAGTAATCGCCCACGATCGCCGTCTCACCAATCACCACACCCATGCCGTGGTCGATAAAGACACCCCGGCCAATCTGGGCACCGGGATGAATGTCGATGCCCGTGAAAAAGCGGCTGAGGTGGGCGATAAACCGGGGCAGAAAGGGGATGCCGCGATCGCACAGTTCGTGGGCTAGGCGGTGGGCCACCAAGGCGTGCAAACCGGGATAGCAGCACAGCACCTCCAGCCAGTGACTCGCCGCCGGATCGCGTTCAAAGATGATGGCAAAGTCTTCCCGTAGAGCAGCCAGAATGGGCAGCCGCTTGGGGATATCGACCGAAGGCTGGGTAAAACCGCGAGGAAAGGAGAGAAACATAGCTCCAGTGGAGGCGTTTTGTTTCTCTGCTTATAGCAATGACTTCTAAGACTGCCAGTTGAGGGCTAACTCATCCAGATGACTAAACCAATTACAACTGCACTCAGTCCCAAATCCCTTATCGATCCAGGGGGAAAAGTTTTTGATGGCTAAGGGGACGGGTATTTCTCATCGTAGGAAGGCGCATTTTTACCCCTGGGTTCAAGCATTATGTACTCACTGAAAAGTCTTACTCATCAAAGACTTTAGCTGATTTGGTCAGTGGGCAAGATTCTGTCTATTATGCACTCAGGGTTAGGGGCTTCCAAAGCTACAATTGACCCTTGACACAAAAAACTGTAGCAGATTTATCAGAAGCTTCTCTCTTTAATTCAGAAATCCTTAACATCTGTTGCCCTTGAAGAAAGTAAGCCAACTAATGAACCGTCTGACAAACCATCTGAATATCTGAAGTCTGCTCCTATCTCCCTAAACCCCTGAGAGACGCAGAGAACTGAAATTTCAAAGTCACTCTCCAAGAAAGTCACTCTCTAAGGGAAATTTGGGCTTGAGGTTACCCAGTTATCCAAGTCAGCAAACCCATCGCGCTCTGGGCATCCAAAACATTTCTTGACTCACTAAAAGTAACGTTGATGACCATTACGCTCGGCAGACAGCCAAGATCGATACAGTTTAATATTTGGCACTTGAAAACAACGCTTCATTCTGTAGTAAATAATGCCAAAATGTGAGCTTTGAGTACTCAGAAACCTCAGCTAGTTAAAGCATTAGACCAATGCTAAATCCTTTCTCCAATGGGCACTTCATCTGAGTACAGAAATACAGCATTCGGCTGTTGAAATACCAGCATGGCTCCAGGGAAATACTAGCCCCCCACCCTGCCAAAAAAGATCAGGGCTTCTGTAATCCGGGTGTCTGGCAGTTAAGTACACCGCTAATCATTCAATCAACTCTACCGGGACAAGCAACCAAAGTAGCAAAATTCCCGTTGCTATAACTCTTTCAACGCCGAACACCCCAGCGTTACTCGATACCTGAAAGGGGACTCAGCAGATGGCAACGTCAACCTCAGCTTGGTTAAAGCTAATAACTTTGACACGCTGCCCTGTCAGTACCTAAACAGCAATCGAACGGCCCACCGATTTCCTCGCGATACCACCCACGCAGGGGAATCGCCCTTATCAGCACGTTGCTGGCTGATAGGTTTTGCTCCCTGTAGGGCATCCACCAGCCAGCGACGGAAATTCTCCAGCCCTTGTCTGGCTGCGCCGCCATGAGTTCCAACCCCGCCCTATCCACCCCTACCTCCCCAAACCCATGACGCCACCGCCATCCTCTGCCATGACCTCCGCGCCCACCGCGACGCCCGATCTGGACATTACCCTGACCAAGACTAAAACCGTGATCAAGCCAGCGGGTGGCGGCTGTAGTACGACCGCCTCTGGCTGCACCACCAAAACCGACACTGCCCTTAGCGAGAGCTTGCAGGCCCGCATTGAAAAGCACCCCTGCTACAGCGAAGAGGCCCACCACCACTACGCCCGGATGCACGTCGCGGTGGCCCCTGCCTGCAACATCCAGTGCAACTACTGCAACCGCAAGTACGACTGCGCCAACGAGAGCCGCCCCGGTGTGGTCAGCGAACTGCTTACCCCCGAAGAGGCCGCCCACAAGGTCTTAGTGGTGGCGGGCAAAATTCCCCAGATGACGGTGCTGGGCATCGCTGGCCCCGGCGACCCCCTGGCCAACCCCGAAAAAACCTTCCGCACCTTTGAGCTGATCGCCGAGCAGGCCCCCGATATCAAACTCTGCCTCTCCACCAATGGCTTGATGCTGCCGGATTATGTGGATCGCATCAAAGCGCTAAATGTCGATCACGTCACTATCACTATTAATATGGTGGACCCCAGCGTGGGCGAGAAGATTTATCCCTGGGTTCACTACCGCCGCAAGCGCTATCGGGGCCTTGAGGGGGTACGCATCCTCCACGAGCGGCAGATGGAGGGATTGCAGGCTTTGAAAGAGGCTGACATTCTCTGCAAGGTCAATTCCGTCCTCATCCCTGGCATCAACGACACGCACATGCCCGAGGTGAATGCTGCCATTCGGGAGCGGGGCGCATTTTTGCACAACATCATGCCGCTGATTTCGGCCCCGGAACACGGCACCTACTTTGGACTGAATGGGCAGCGCGGCCCTAGCCCCAAGGAACTGAAGCAGGTGCAGGATAACTGCGCTGGCAACCTGAAGCTGATGCGACACTGTCGCCAGTGCCGGGCCGATGCCGTGGGTCTGCTGGGCGAAGACCGCAGCCAGGAGTTTACCAAGCAGAAGTTTATGGCTATGCCCGTGGACTACAGCCTGGAAACCCGCCAGGCCGTGCATCTTAGCATTGAGCAGGCCAAGGCCGCCGTGGCCGCCAAGAAGCAGTCCGCCGCCCGCGTTCCCGGTGAGCGTTCGGAGGATTCGCCCAAGGTTCTCGTTGCCGTGGCCACCAAGGGCGGCGGCATCGTGAACCAGCACTTTGGCCACGCCAAGGAATTCATGATCTACGAAGTGGATGCTGCCGAGGCTCGGTTCATCAGCCATCGCAAGGTGGCCGACTACTGCCAGGGCGGCTATGGCGAAGAGGCGATGCTGACCGGCATCATCGACACCATTGCCGACTGTAAAGCGGTGCTGGCGGCCAAGATTGGCCCCTGCCCCAGCAAGCGGTTGCAGGAAGCGGGCCTGGTGGTGGTCGAAGACTACGACGTGATCGAGACTGTGGCCCGCAGGTTCTACGACGAGCATGTGTTGAAACGATAGGTCGATTTTGGATTTTGGATTTCGGATTGAAAAATCCCCTCCAGAGTTCAAAATCTCCAGTCCAAAATCCCCACAAATCCACTCCCCTTGGAGGCTCCCATGCCCTACACCATCACTCAAAGCTGTATCGGTTGTCGGCGCTGCCTCTCTGCCTGCCCCACTGGGGCGATTCAGACCGATGGCAGCACAAAATTCTGGATTGCGAGCGATCGCTGCAACCAGTGTCAGGGAACCTACGGGGTGGCCCAGTGCTGGGCTATCTGCCCTACCAACGAGGGCTGTGTGCCGCTGACCAGTGGCGTGGCGGCGGTGCCATTGTCCTCAGCGTCAGAGCGATCGCCCGACTACTGGGAGGCCTGGTTTGCCACCTACACCCGCATGGTGGCCAGGCTCCGGGGGGTGCAGGAGTCGAGCTATTGGCACCACTGGTTTGATACCTATTCGCAGGCTTTGAAGCGATTGCAAACGGCCCATTGACCCTTACCCCCAGCCCCTCTCCCTGAGAGAGAGGGGAACCGGAAGAACAATCTCCCCAATCCCAAATTCCCAATCCCAAATTCCCTAACTGCTATGGTCACTTATCTCGACAACAACGCCACCACCCGCACCGACCCCGACGTTTTGGCGGCGATGCTGCCCTACCTGAGTGAGCTATACGGCAACCCGTCGTCGATGCACAGTTTTGGCGGCCAGGTAGGAGCGGCAATTGAAACTGCCCGGGAGCAGGTAGCGAGCCTGCTGGGGGCCGAGCCGACGGAGATTATCTTCAATAGCTGCGGCAGTGAGGGCAACAACACCGCCATCCACGCTGCCCTGGCGGCCCAGCCGGAGAAGCGCCACATTATCACCACAGCAGTCGAGCACCCGGCGATTTTGGCGGTGTGCAAGCACTTGGAGAAGCGGGGCTACCAGGTGACCTACCTGTCGGTGAATAGTCGGGGCGAGCTGGATCTGATGGAATTGGAGGCGGCGATGACTGGTGGTACAGCCCTAGTCACTACGATGTATGCCAACAACGAAACCGGGGTGATCTTCCCGGTAGAGCAGATTGGGGCGATCGCCCAGTCCTACGGGGCCACCTACCACGTCGATGCCGTCCAGGC
Organism: Thermoleptolyngbya sichuanensis A183; assembly: GCF_013177315.1. Lineage (NCBI taxonomy): Bacteria > Bacillati > Cyanobacteriota > Cyanophyceae > Oculatellales > Oculatellaceae > Thermoleptolyngbya > Thermoleptolyngbya sichuanensis. The sequence goes on from NZ_CP053661.1 coordinate 2,778,798, forward strand.
CGTCGGCAAGGTGCCGATTAACCTGGCCACCAGCCCCATCGACCTGCTCACCCTCTCCGGCCACAAGCTCCACGCCCCCAAGGGCATCGGCGCATTGTATGTCCGTAAAGGCTTCCGCTTCCGTCCCTTCTTGCTAGGAGGCCACCAGGAGCGGGGCCGCCGGGCGGGCACCCACAATGTGCCAGGCATCGTAGGCCTGGGCAAAGCAGCGGAACTGGCCCAGATCCACCTGGCTCATGTCCAGCGCGAAGCCGAACTGCGAGACATGCTGGAACACGGCATTTTGACCACCATCCCCGATACCGTGGTCAACGGCGGCGGTGCCCCCCGCCTGCCCAACACCACCAACATTGGCTTCAAGTACATCGAAGGGGAAGCCATCCTGTTCATGCTTAACCGCGAGGGTATCTGTGCTTCCTCCGGCTCTGCCTGCACCTCCGGCAGCCTCGACCCTTCCCATGTGCTGACGGCTATGGGGCTGCCCTATACCATCCTCCACGGCTCGATCCGCTTCAGCCTTTCCCGCTACACCACCGAAGCCGAAATCCGCCAGGTACTCACTGTCATGCCCGAAATTGTGGAACGCCTGCGGGCCCTATCGCCCTTCAACAACGATCAAGTGGAGTGGCTGCAAGAGCGAGATTTAGCCGTTGCAACCTAAGGCAATTTTGGGTTTTAGATTTTGGATTTTGGATTGCTTGCTTCATCCAAAATCGCCAATCCAAAATTCTCGCCAACCCCCCGCCCTCTGGGCACCTCTTCCAGAAGGGGACTGCCTCACCACAATCCCAAAATCGCCAATCCCAAATCCAAAATTCTTTCATTCCCCCGAAACTGCCATGTGGGACTACTCCGAAAAGGTACTCGAACTCTTCTACAACCCCATCAACCAGGGCACCATCGATGACCCACAGGAACCCGATGTGGCGGTGGTCTACGGTGAAGTGGGCAGCATTGCCTGTGGGGATGCCCTCAGGCTGCACCTGAAGATTCAGCAATCCACCGACAGCATTTTGGATGCACGGTTCCAGACCTTTGGCTGCACGAGTGCGATCGCCTCTTCCTCTGCCCTGACCGAAATCATCAAGGGCAAAACCCTAGACGAGGCATTGCACATCACCAACCAGGACATTGCCGACTTCCTCGGCGGCCTGCCAGAAGCGAAAATGCACTGCTCGGTGATGGGCCAAGAGGCCCTAGAGGCAGCGATCTACAAGTATCGCGGCATCGAAGTGGAGCACCACGAGGACGACGACGGCACCCTGGTCTGCACCTGCTACGGCATCAGCGAGAAGAAGATCCGCCGGGCGATCGCCGAAAACAGACTAACCACCGTAGAGCAAGTCACCAACTACGTCAAAGCCGGGGGCGGCTGCGGCTCCTGCCTAGCAGACATTGAGGACATTCTGCTGGACATTCAACACTCGGCAGAATCCGTAAAAGTCGCCCCCACCCTCACCCCGGAAAAGGAGCAAAGCACCCAAGCCTTACCTTACCCCTCCACCCCCCTCACCAACCTGCAAAAAATTACCCTGATCCAGCAGGTGATCGACACCGAGGTGAGGCCCCTGCTGCTGGCCGACGGCGGCGATGTCAGTCTGCACGATGTCGAGGGCGATCGCGTCCTAGTTAAGCTCCAAGGGGCGTGCGGCTCCTGCCCCAGCAGCACGCAAACCCTAAAGTACGCAATCGAGGCCAAGTTAAAGGATTTAGTCTTACCCTCCCTCATCGTCGAAGCAATCTAAATTTCGACACTCCATAAGTTTTCCCAAAATCCAAAATCACCAACTCCAAATCCCCTTACCCCTCCTCTCACCCATGCACCCCTCTATCCCCCGCGCCGGGCGCGACCCGCCGGCCCTCCTCCAGGCCCTTGCCTGATCCGAATTGACGAACGTTTCATTACCCCTCAATCCGAAATCAAACCCAAGGAGAAATCCCCCCATGCGACAGATTGCATTCTATGGAAAAGGCGGCATCGGCAAGTCCACCACCTCCCAAAACACCCTAGCCGCCATGGCCGAAAAGGGCCAGCGGATCATGATCGTCGGTTGTGACCCCAAAGCCGACTCCACCCGCCTGATGCTCCACAGCAAAGCCCAGACCACCATCTTGCACCTAGCCGCCGAGCGCGGTGCAGTGGAAGATTTGGAACTGGACGAGGTGCTGCTCACTGGCTATCGCGGCGTCAAGTGCGTCGAGTCCGGCGGCCCCGAACCCGGTGTCGGCTGCGCTGGACGGGGCATTATTACCGCCATCAACTTTCTAGAAGAAGAAGGCGCGTACGAAGACCTAGACTTCGTCTCCTACGACGTACTGGGCGACGTGGTCTGCGGCGGTTTCGCCATGCCCATCCGGGAAGGCAAAGCCCAGGAGATCTACATCGTGGTGTCGGGCGAAATGATGGCCATGTATGCAGCCAACAACATTGCTCGAGGCGTGCTGAAATATGCCCACTCCGGCGGCGTGCGCCTGGGCGGTTTGATCTGCAACAGCCGCAACACCGACCGGGAAATTGAGCTGATCGAAGCCCTGGCCGCCAAGCTCAACACCCAGATGCTCCACTTCGTGCCCCGCGACAACGTGGTGCAGCACGCCGAACTGCGCCGCATGACGGTAAACGAGTACGCCCCCAACAGCAACCAAGCGAAGGAGTACGCCCAACTGGCCGACAAGATCATCAACAACAAGAATCTCACCATCCCAACTCCTATTTCGATGGACGAGCTAGAGGAGTTGCTGATTGAATTTGGCATTCTCGATGGTGATGAAGAGTACCAGAAGGCTCTGGAGGCCGACAAGGCCCTGGCAGTGGTCTAGGTTTCTGGGAGCAGATCCCAGGGTTCTGAGCCAGGCGCTAGGTCAAACAATTCCCCCCGACAGAATCCTGGGATCTTTTCCCAAAGCTATACAGGCGCATCGCCGTGCGCCCCAACCCCCAACTCAAACCCATCCACCCATCCCGTCCACCCTACCCAAGAGGGCACCATGACTACTGTAGAAGATAGAAAAGCACTCATCGACGAGGTGCTAGAAGCCTACCCCGACAAAGCCAAAAAGCTTCGGGCCAAGCACATCAGCGTCCAAGAGGCCGAAAAGACCGACTGTGGCGTAAAGTCCAACAAAAAGTCCGTCCCCGGTGTAATGACGACTCGTGGCTGCGCCTATGCAGGAGCCAAAGGAGTGGTCTGGGGCCCGGTCAAAGACATGATCCACCTTAGCCACGGGCCAGTGGGCTGCGGCTATTACTCCTGGTCAGGCCGCCGCAACTACTACATTGGCACCACCGGAGTCGATAGCTTCGGCACTATGCAGTTCACCTCCGACTTTCAGGAGCGCGATATTGTCTTTGGCGGCGACAAAAAGCTCGACAAACTGATCGACGAACTGGAGATCCTGTTTCCCCTCAGCCAGGGCACCACCATTGAATCGGAATGCCCGGTAGGCCTGATCGGCGACGACATTGAGGCCGTGGCCCGCAAGAAGGCGAAGGAATACGGCAAGCCCGTGGTGCCCGTGCGCTGCGAAGGCTTCCGGGGCGTGTCCCAATCCCTGGGCCACCACATCGCCAACGACACCGTGCGCGACTGGGTGCTGCCCAAGGCCGACGAGTACCGCAAGTTACCTGAGGGCTACGAACCTGGCCCCTACGATGTCAACATCATCGGCGACTACAACATCGGCGGCGATGCCTGGCCCAGCCGCCTGCTGCTGGAGGCGATTGGTTTGCGGGTGATCTGTCAGTTTTCGGGGGACGGCACCTTTAACGAAGTGGTGATGACACCCCTAGCCAAGCTCAACTTAATCCACTGCTATCGGTCGATGAACTACATCTGCCGGTTCATGGAAGAGAAGTACGGCATTGGCTGGCTGGAGTACAACTTCTTTGGCCCCACCCAGATTGCCAAATCCCTACGGAAGATTGCCGCCCAGTTTGACGAAACCATTCAGGAAAAGGCGGAGCAGGTGATCGCCAAGTACCAACCGCGTATGGATGCGATTGTGGCCAAGTATCGCCCCCGCCTCGAAGGCAAGAAAGTGATGCTCATGGTCGGCGGCCTGCGCCCCCGCCACGTGGTGCCCGCCTTCACTGACCTAGGCATGGAGGTGATTGGCACTGGCTATGAGTTTGGTCACGGCGACGACTATAAGCGCACCACCGAATACATCGACGAAGGCACAGTAATTTACGACGATGTCAGCGGCTACGAGTTCGAGGAACTTGCCAAGAACCTCAAGCCTGACCTAATTGCCTCTGGCATCAAAGAGAAGTACGTCTTCCAGAAGATGGCCCTGCCCTTCCGCCAGATGCACTCCTGGGATTACTCCGGCCCCTACCACGGCTACGACGGTTTCGAGGTCTTTGCCCGCGATATGGATATGGCCATCAACAACCCCACCTGGAGTTTGATCAGCCCACCCTGGCAGATTTCCCAGAACTAGGCAAACTTTGAGCCTTGTACGGGCGCACAGCAGTGCGCCCCCATGGGTACTTCGCCCCAATGCCTCTCATCGCCCACGCCCGCATCCACCCATCCCCCCTTAAAGCCATGACTGACAATCTTGACAACACTATCCCCACACCCTCCTGTGGGGGCGACGACCCAGGTCAGATTAAAGACCACTTTGACCTGTTCCACACCGATACCTACCAGAACTTGTTTGAGTACAAGCGCCAGTTTGAGGGTGCCCACAGTCCTGAAAAGGTTGCAGAAATTGCCGAATGGACAAAAAGCTGGGACTACCGGGAAAAGAACTTTGCCCGAGAAGCCCTGACCGTCAACCCCGCCAAAGCCTGCCAACCGCTGGGAGCGCTGTTTGTGGCCGCCGGGTTTGAAGATACCCTCCCCTACAGCCACGGGTCCCAGGGCTGTGTGGCCTACTTCCGCACCCACCTGACCCGCAACTATAAGGAGCCTTTCCAGGCGGTGTCATCGTCGATGACCGAGGATGCGGCGGTATTTGGCGGACTGAACAACCTGAAGCAGGGGTTGGAAAACGCCCACGCCCTTTATAAGCCTAAGATGATCGCCCTCTGCACCACCTGCATGGCAGAGGTGATTGGAGATGACCTGGGTGCGTTCATTACCACTGCGAAGAACGAAGGCCACATTCCTGAGGAATTGCCGGTGCCCTACGCCCACACGCCGAGCTTTGTAGGGTCGCACATCACTGGCTACGACAACATGCTGAAGGGCATTCTCAAGACCCTGACTAAGGATGAAAAGGCCGAGACCACCAACGGCAAGTTCAACTTCAACCTGGGCTTTGACCCCTACATCGGCAACATCCGCGAACTGAAGCGGATTCTGGGTCTGTTTGGCATTGACTACACCATCTTGTCGGACAACTCCGATGCTTTTGACTCCCCCAACACGGGCGAGTTCAAGATGTACAACGGCCTTACCACCCTGGCGGATACCGCCGACAGCATCAACGCCGAAGGGACGGTGTTCTTCCAGAAATACACTACGCCCAAGACCCAGGAATACATTGCCAACGAGTGGGGCCAAAAGACCTACAACTTCCGGCCCTTCGGCATCAAGGGCACCGACGAGTTCTTGATGGCGCTGTCGGCGATTACTGGCAAGCCGATTCCGCTGGAACTCCAGCAGGAGCGGGGCCGGGCGGTGGATGCCCTGACCGACTCCCAGGCCTGGATTCATGGCAAGAAGATTGCCCTCTACGGCGACCCCGATCATGTGCTGGGGCTGGTTCAGTTCTTGCTGGAGATGGGGGCAGAGCCGACTCACATTGTGGTGACTAACAGCAACGACGAGTTTGAGGCCGAAGCCCGCGAGCTGCTAACCAACAGCCCCTACGGCCAGGGTGCGACGGTGTGGGGCGGCAAGGATCTGTGGCACCTGCGATCGCTCCTCTTCACCGAGCCTGTGGACCTGCTGATCGGCAACAGCTACGGCAAGTACCTGTGGCGCGACACCGGTACCCCCCTGGTGCGGATTGGCTACCCGATTTTCGATCGCCACCACATGCACCGCTACGCCACTCTGGGCTACCAGGGCGCAATCAACCAGTTCAACTGGATTGTGAACACCATTCTGGATGAGCTGGATCGCCAGACCATCGTGCCCGCCAAGACAGACATCTCCTTTGATTTGATCCGTTAGTTCCTCGATGGGGGTGAACGGCGGTTCGCCCCTACCATCCCACCCCACCCACTCACTCCCATGCGTCTCCCTGAAACTATCGAAATCGACGATCCGCCGACCTTTGACATGGGCGATCGCGTCCGCATCCTGAAGCTGATCCGCAATGACGGAACCTTCCCCGGCAAAGAGGTAGGGGCACCCCTGGCCCAAAAGGGCGACATCGGCTACGTCGTGGGCATCGGCACCTACCTGCAACGGGCCTACATCTACTCGGTGCATTTTCTGGAGAGCAACTATGTAGTTGGCTGCCTGGGCCGCGAACTCGAACTCACCGAAGACCGCCCCCCACTGATTCCTCAGGACGACGACACCTAGTAACTTCCAGTATTCCGCCGAGTTAGGAGACTGGTTGTGATCGACCCACTGATTCCTCAGGACGACGACACCTAGTAACCCCTTGGCCCTCACCCCCAAACCCCTCTCCCTAGGGGAGAGGGATGCCAGAACCGAAACCCGCACATCGCCCTTACCCACCGAGCACAGCCATGGCTACCCTCACCCGTCACCCCTCTACCCCTCTCCCCCTCCACCCGTCCACCCCCCTTGCCCCCCTGCGCCACTGGATTGATGGGGTGGAAATTACTAATCTTCACGTCGCCCATCGGATCTGCCGCCTAATTCCCTGTTGCTGCCCCTTCGAGCGCGATTTGACAGTGCTGGGCCACACCATTCACATTCCAGCCCTGTGCAAACTCAACCCGGTGTACGACGAGCTGGTAGCGCTGCGCCTGAGGGCGCTGACTTATCTTGCCGACACCTGCGGCGAAGACGTGACTCGGTATTTGTGTTGAGCCGCAAGGTTCTTGACGATGCATTGCTTCGCGTTGGCAAAACCTCGCCTCAGCACTATGCCCTGACGGTTCCCTTCATTCATCCACCCCTTCACCCACCAACCCTTATCCCCTCCCTGCCATGCCTTCCACCAAAGCCACCATGACAGAACTCCTGACCCAGCCGGGTTGCGAGCACAACCACAAGAAAAACGGCAAGGGCCACAACAAGGTGTGTCAGCAGCAGGCCAAGCCTGGGTCCGCCCAGGGGGGCTGTGCCTTTGATGGGGCCAGCATTGCCCTGGTGCCGATTACCGACGTGGCCCACTTGGTGCATGGGCCGATCGCCTGTGCGGGCAACTCCTGGGGCGGGCGGGGCAGCCTGTCTTCCGGGGGCACGCTGTACAAAATGGGCTTTACCACCGACCTGAGCGAGAACGACATTATTTTCGGTGGCGAGAAGAAGCTCTACAAGGCTATTCAGGATGTGCAGGAGCGCTACAGCCCCGCTGCCGTGTTTATCTATTCCACCTGTGTGACGGCGCTGATTGGCGACGACCTGGAGGCGGTGTGTAAGACAGCCTCAGAAAAGCTGGGCCTGCCGGTGGTGCCGGTGCAGTCCCCCGGCTTTGTGGGCAGCAAGAACCTGGGCAACCGCCTGGCCGGGGAGGCTCTGCTGGAGCACGTGATTGGCACGGCGGAACCGGAATTCACCACCCCCTACGACATCAACCTGATCGGCGAGTACAACATCGCCGGGGAACTATGGGGTGTGCTGCCCCTGTTCGAGAAGGTGGGGATTCGGGTGCTCTCCAAGATCACGGGCGATGCCCGCTACCGGGAGGTGGCCTACGCCCACCGGGCCAAGCTGAACGTGATGATTTGCTCCAAGGCGCTGATCAACCTGGCCCACAAGATGCAGGAGCGATACGGCATTCCCTATATAGAAGAGTCGTTCTACGGCGTGGCGGATATGAACCACTGCCTGCGGGCGATCGCCGCCAAACTGGGCGACGAGGCCATGCAGGCTCGGGTCGAAGCCGTGATCGCTGAAGAATCCGAGAAGCTGAACCAGCAGCTCGCCCCCTACCGAGAAAGACTGCTGGGCAAGCGCGTGGTCCTCTACACCGGCGGTGTCAAGTCCTGGTCGATCATCTCGGCGGCCCAAGATCTAGGCATCACAGTCGTCGCCACCAGCAGCAAAAAGAGCACCGAGGAGGACAAAGCCCGGATCAAAACCCTGCTGGGCCAGGACGGCATCATGCTGGAGAAGGGCGGGGCTGCCGAACTGCTGAAGGTGATCGAGCAAACCAACGCCGATATGCTGATCGCCGGAGGCCGCAACCAGTACACCGCCCTCAAGGCCCGCATTCCCTTTCTGCACATCAACCAGGAGCGCCACAACCCCTACTCCGGCTATGGCGGCCTGCTGGAGATGGCCAAGGAACTAGACGAGAGCTTGCATAGCCCGGTGTGGGCGGAGGTGCGGCGGGAAGCGCCGTGGGCAAACCCTCACCCCCAACCCCTCTCCCCAAGGGAGAGGGGGGACGAAAGTGGAGAGAGGGCTGCTACCAAGATCATCGCTCGCCGCAAGGCCGTGGCCGTGAACCCGCTGAAGCAGAGCCAGCCCCTAGGGGCTGCCCTGGCGTTCCTGGGCATTCAGGGGGCGATGCCGCTGTTCCACGGCTCCCAAGGCTGTACCGCCTTTGCCAAGGTGCTGCTGGTCAACCACTTCCAGGAGGCGATTCCCTTGGCGACCACGGCGATGAGCGAGGTGAGCACCGTGCTGGGGGGCGACGACAACGTCCACGGCGGCTTGCTGACAGTGATTAAAAACTCCCAGCCGGAGCTCGTGGGGCTGTTTACCACCGGCCTGACGGAAACCCGGGGCGACGACATGCAGGGCATTCTGCGGGACTTCCACCAGGCGAATCCGGAGGTGACGGTGCCGATCGTATTTGCCTCTACCCCCGACTACAAGGGCAGCCTGGAGGACGGCTTTGCCCGGGCGGTGGAGAGCCTGGTGCAGACCGTCCCTGAATCAGGAGAGATTAACCCTAAACAGGTCACCCTGCTGGCCAGTGCTGCCTTTGGACCCGGCGATGTGGCGGAGTTGAAGGAGATGGTGGAAGCGTTTGGCCTGAGGGCGATCGCAGTCCCCGATCTCTCCACCTCCCTGGACGGACACCTGGACGATGCCGACCACTACACCACCCCCACGGGCGGCACCACCGTGGCAGACCTCCAAACCGTGGGCCGTTCCGCCCTCACCCTGGCCCTAGGCGGCAGCATGGCCGGGGCGGCGAAGATTTTGACGGATCGCTTCGGCACCCCCGCCCAGACCTTCACCCGGCTCACTGGTCTGAGGGCGGTAGACGACTTCCTCCACGCCCTGACTCAGCTCAGCGGCCAGCCCGTGCCCGCCAAGTATCAGCGCCAGCGCCGCCAGGTGCAGGATGCCATGCTAGATACTCACTTCTTCTTTGGCCGCAAACAGGTGGCGATCGCCCTCGAACCCGACCTGCTGCACAACATCGCCTGGTGGCTACACAGCACCGGAGCCGAAATCCAGGCCGCTGTGGCCCCAGCCCCATCCCCGCTGCTGAAGGATCTACCCATCGAGCAGGTCACCATCGGCGACTTTGAAGATCTGGAGGATCTGGGGGCCGCCGCCGACCTCTGGATCACCAACTCCAAGGCCCGCCCCATTGCCCGCCGCCTCGGCATTCCCCTCTACCTGCACGGCTTCCCCATGCTAGAGCACCTGGGCAACGGCCACCGCTGCACCGTCGGCTATCGCGGCACATTAGACCTGCTGTTTGCGATCGGCAACATTTTGCTCGAAGCCGACGAAGAGCGGACCCACAGGCTGGTACATCGATGGCGGGAAGGAGGGAAATGAAGGGATTTTGGAGTTTGGAGTTTGGATTTGCGATTGAGTCAACAGCCTTTCCAAAATCCAAAATCCCAATCCAAAATTTCTCGCTAACCCACCCCTAGCCCATCCGAGGAGGGAAATCGGAGACGGAAAATTTCCGCAGACCCTCACCCCTAGCCCCTCGCCCTTTGGGAGAGGGAAGCCAATCCAAAATCCAAAATCCAAAATCAAAGGAGCTTCACTATGAAAGTAGCCTTCGCCACCCAAGACAACATCCACATCAACGCCCACTTTGGCTGGGCCAGCAAAATCGATGTCTACGACCTCACCCCAGACGGCTTCACCTTTCTGGAAACCCTCACCTTTGGCGGCACGCTGAAGGAGGACGGCAACGAGGACAAGCTAGAGCCTAAGCTCAAGGCGTTGGAGGGCTGCACCATCGTCTACGTGGCCGACATTGGCGGCAGTGCGGCGGCGCGGCTAATCAATCGCCGCATTACCCCGATGAAGTCCGACTCTGAGAACGACAAAATCACAGCAATTTTGGCCCAGCTTATGCAAACCCTCCAGGGCAGCCCACCGCCCTGGCTACGCAAGGTGCTGCGCCAGGAACAAGCCACCCACTTTGAAAACGCCTACACCGAAACCGAAGAGGAAATCCTGCTATGACCACCGCTGAAACCCCCACCCTGCCCCCCAGTTTGACCGTGGCCGATGCGCCCTTTTTGCAGGCGATCGCCCAGCAAATTCGCGCCAACGATGCCTACGGCACCTATCGCCATTGGACCGACGAACTTCTGCTCAAGCCCTACATTCTCACCAAAGCCCAAAAGCGCGAAATCTCCGTGGAGGGCGAAGTAGACCCCCTCACCCAGGGCCGCATTCTGGCATTTTTCCGAGCCGTCGCCTACCGCATTGAGCAAGAAACCGGCCTGCTCTCCCAGGTGGTCATCGACCTCAGCCACGAGGGCTTTGGCTGGGCGCTGGTGTTTTCCGGTCGCCTGCTGTTGGTCTCCAAAACCCTGCGCGATGCCCAGCGGTTTGGCTTTGCCTCCTTGGAAAAACTCAACGAGGAAGGCGAACGGCTGGTGCAGAAAGGTCTGGAACTGGCCACCCGGTTTCCAGAAGTCAGCCAGTGGTAAGGAAGCTTTGGATTGGGGTTAGTGTTCTGTGGGTGTCCTGATGTATTCACCATCCTCAGAATGACCGAAAAATGACCGCTCAAGAGTGGCCAGGCTGTGAGGATTTCAGATAGGACTTACGCAGTTGGACGATTTCTCGCGGGCTACGTCCACGAGAAATCGTCCGAAATCCAGAGAAATTATCGCAAGTGCGAAAGTCTTTTCAGAGATGGCTGGATCATAGATGGCGAAAAACTTAAGGACACTAACAATCCCAACCCAATATCTCCTATGCGCTCTCTTTCCTGATGCTCCCTCATATCCCAGGACTCTCCATGACCACCGAAACTCTTGTTCGCGCCTTTGGCCAAGTTGGCCCAAACCCTGTCGGCTTTGATCTCGATATCACGACTGCTATCTGTGAAGGGCTGAACCTTGCCTATGCCAGCTTCCAGGCTCTTTACCTGCAATACCAAAAGCATCACTTCGTAGTAGAAGGGGCAGAGTTCTACTCCATCCACGAGTTCTTTCAGGAGAGCTACAACGCGACTCAGAGCCATGCCCACGACCTAGCAGAGCGGCTCAACGGTCTGGGCGGCATTCCGGCGGGCAACTTCGCCACCCTCTCAGACCTCTGCTGCTTTGCCCCCGAACCGGATGGAGCCTACACCTGCCGCGCCATGCTCGAACACGACCTTGCAGCCGAACAGACCATTATCGACCTGCTGCGCCGCCTCTCTGTCCAGGCTGAAAGTTTGGGCGATCGCGCTACCCGCTATCTCTACGACGAAATCCTGCTCAAAACCGAAGACCGCGCCTTTCATATCAACCACTTCCTCGCCCACGACAGTTTGACCCCGGCATTTATGACGGCGTGATAGAGCGGTCTTATGTCTCTAATTCCCCACTCCCGACCTCCCCCATTCCCTTACCAACCCGCCCCCCCACCATGATCTACATCAACGACACCACCCTCCGCGACGGCGAACAGGCCGCAGGCGTTGCCTTTGGCATAGAAGAGAAAGTTGCGATCGCCAAATTCCTTGATGCGATTGGAGTCCACGAGCTAGAGGTGGGCATTCCTGCTATGGGACGGGACGAGGCCCGGGCGATCCGGGCGATCGCCGACCTCGGCCTCAACGCCCACCTGCTGGGCTGGAACCGCGCCGTGCTGTCCGACATTCAGGCATCAATCCACTGCGGTCTGAAGCGGATTCATATCTCAATCCCAGTCTCAGAGATTCAGATTCAGGTAAAGTTTCAGGGTCGCTGGCGGGCCATGCTGGAGCAGTTGCGCGATGCTCTTGCCTTTGCCCGCGACCACGGGCTGACGGTGAGCGTCGGCGGCGAAGACAGTTCCCGCGCCGACGAGAGCTTTCTAATCGACGCTGCCCAGTATGCTCAGGAGTGGGGCGCATTTCGATTCCGATTCTGCGACACCGTCGGCATCCTTGACCCATTCACCACCCACGAACGGGTAAAAGCCCTGGTGGAAGCCCTAGACATTCCGGTAGAAATGCACACCCACAACGACCTGGGTCTGGCCACCGCCAACGCCCTGGCGGGGGTACGGGCTGGCGCGACCTCTGTGAACACTACCGTCAACGGGCTAGGGGAACGGGCCGGAAACGCTGCCCTCGAAGAGGTGGTGATGGCCCTGAAACACCTCTATAATCTTAAAACTGGCATCCAAACCCAATCCTTCCTGGAACTCTCCCGCTTTGTGGCCAAAACCGTCCACTGCGACGTTCCCCCTTGGAAGGCCATTGTCGGCGACAATACCTTTGCCCACGAGTCCGGCATCCACGCCCACGGCGTGCTGCAAAACTCCCGCACCTACGAACCCTTCGACCCCCGCGAAGTCGGCCGCCAGCGGCGGTTAGTCGTGGGTAAGCACTCTGGCCGCCGCCTAATCGAGCAGGTTCTCGCCACCCAAGGTATTCACCTCGACGGCGATCGCACTCAGTCCATCTTGAATGACGTTCGAGATCGCGCCGTCTCCCTAAAACGGAGCCTCACTGTCGATGAACTGCTCAGCATCGCCGCAGACCGAGCGTGCATGATGGCATGACAAGGGAGCTTGGATATCTTACTTCATCTCATCTTACCCGCTCTTTATCCACTCCTATCTTCCTACCCACTCATGAAAGTCATGCTCCGCACCAACGCCGCAGGCAAGCTCCTGGTCTACGTAGCCAAAAAAGACCTTGAGGAAGAAGTAATCTCCCAAACCCAGCAAGAGGATACTCAAATCTTTACCCTTTCCAATGGCTGGGAATTGGCGATCGCCGGACTCAGCGACCCCATCCAAACCCCCCAAACCGTCGAAGCCCGCAAACTGAACTAAGGAAACTTCTAATCCCCGGTCTGCTTAGACCGATTTACCTCACCACCTCGTACCTCATAGGCCCTATGTCCCCTTTCTCCGGTCTTTCCTGGCTCTTCAACCTCGACGGCACCTTCCTCGGTTTCGTAGGCGCAGACTCTACCACTGCCAAGGCCATTTACCTTGACGTAGAGGGCGAAGTGCTAACCATCAAACTGCCAAAGGAAGGACGAGCCATTCTGCGATCGCACCTGAAACCCGGCGACTACCTGCGCTGCCTTGGCCGCACCAAGTTCGATGGCAGCACCATCAAGCTCAAAGCCTACCACATCCTTACCTTCCCGCCTCTTCCCAACAACACTGATCGTCATTTCTCTCCACCCCTGTCAGAGGCAGATCCTCTGTGCAAACGCACAGCCGTGCGCCACCCCTCCTTATCTTCCCAGCCCACTCCCTCATCCCCTCCATCCCTCAAAATCCAGGTCTGCCGCAAATCCGGCTGCCAAAAGCGGGGCGGTCGCGAGTTGGTCGAAGCGTTACAGCAGGCAATTCGCGATCGCGACCTCCAATCCCAGGTCGAAATTCAGCACACTGGCTGCCAGAAGCGCTGTTCTGAAGCCCCTACTTTCACCATCATGCCTGGCAGGTACCGATATAGCCGGGTAAAGCTGTCGCACCTGCCTGAGATGCTCGATCGCCACTTTGCCCCCACAAAACCTACCCGACCCGACCCAATGTAATTTAATACTAAGGCTTTGTTGTGTTTTTCAATGAATTAATAAGTGAGATGAAATGGGGTCATCAATCCATAAATTTGGGGCTGAATTCTTGTTGTTGAAGTCACCGAATTTCGCGCTCAAACGTCCATTCTGAACCTCTTTTTAGCAATAAAAAAGAGATCCTTAAACCGTATCGGTCAGCATAAAAACTAATCACTGAGGTTGTTATCCCTGGGAGAGTCAACTGGTCAAGGGAAAGAACTGAGCCATGGCTTATACCGTGAAAGATGGCTGCATTGCCTGCGATCGCTGTCGGCCCCAGTGTCCTACCGGAGCCATCAAGACCCAAGCCGATAACGGCTACTGGATTGACCCTACCCTGTGCGATCGCTGCGTCGATCTGGACACGCCTCGCTGTGTGGAAGCCTGCACTATCGGCTCCCTAGCTCCCCTCCAGCCCAAAAAAGGCCGCAACAAAAGTACCCTGCTGCCCGCTGCTATTCCCAGCCTTTTCCTTAACGGCAAAACCACCCCCTTTGCCTCCTGCATGGTGGTGTGGGAGGCTTGCAATCTGCTAGCCCAGCGCCAGTCCTTGCCCTGGCAGGCCGACGACGACGGCTGCCTAACCTACCGTCGCACCATTCACCGGGGACAGGGGGAACTCCGGTTTCGCCTGGCTACAGACCCAGAAGCCCTCCAGGCCAGACCTATAGACTACACCCTGGGAATCGCATCCCTGACCCAGTTTGACCTGCGGGCCGCCTGTCTGCACCTGATCTTTGCCGCCCAGGCCACCACCTGCGATCGCCCCTGGGCAGAGTCTTTTGTACTCAACGACCAGCACATCGAGCAGTACCTGGGTCTACACCGTCGCAAAGACCTGACCAAGCTGGAACGGCTAACGCTGATTAAAACGCTGGTCTACCAAACTTGTCGGGTGCTAGTGTCCCTCGACTGGCCGCGCCAAGGTAAGGTGCAGGGCTTTAGCCTCGATGAACACCCCGTCTGGCAACTCCTCCACACCCAGTATTACTTCGAGACCGATGCTGAGGGCTGCCGCCACCTGATTGGTCTGAGTTTCACAGTGCGGGCCGGGGCCTGGGCGCAGCGCTTTCTCAACCGACAGGACTACCGCCGCCAGACAGCCTTTTACCAGTACGGCACTCTGCCCCAGTCCTTGCTCACCGAGGTGATGGGCAATTGGCAACAGCACGAAGGGGCCATGCGCCTGCTGCTGTGGCTGGTCTTTAAGCTGCGCCTGGGTAGCGACCACCGCATCACCATACGCACCCTGCTGCGGATTGCCTACGGCGAAGATCGCCTTACTGAGGCGTTGACTGTGCGCGGTGCCCATAAGCGCCTGATCAAAACCTTTGAAAACGACCTAGAGGCTCTCTACCACTACGGCCTCAGGCCCCAGTTCGACCCCGACACTTACCCGCCTGTTATCCAGCCCCTATGGGCTAGGGTGGCCGACATTCCCGACGATGCCGAGGCCGCCCTCAACTTTTGGACTGATGATGCCCACAGCGACCTCAGCCTTACCAATCGCGCCCCCCGCGACAAGGGGCAGCGACTCCTGAACGCCCGCCTGTTGGGGTTTGAGCTTTCAGAGGACTGGCGACAGAGCGTCGGCAAAGCCCGTCCCAAACGACGGCGATCGCCCAAATCCACCCCCCCGCAGCAGGCCGCTCCCCTTTCCGGCGCAGCCATCAAATCCGCCCGCCAGCGCCAAAACCTGAGCCAGCGGGCCCTAGCCGAACGCTTGGGCAAAAGCCAAAGCTGGATTCGCGACGTGGAGAATGGCCGATTTAGCCTCGGAGCAAGCGATCGCACTCGAATGCAAGAGGCTCTGGGCCTTGTTTAAGAAGGCTTGATGGCAGGGATTATTCAGGGATTATTCGACGATATCCCAGTCCCTCCGGGGGGCATCGCTTCATTCGGCAAGGCCAGGATTCCATTGATTGCGGGTGGAGCGATCGCACAACAATGCACGCCCCACCCGCAGTCATCGAAACGCCATCTTAGCGGCTGGGAACCACGGTAAGCCGATAGCTACCCTGGGCACTTTAGTTTGGACTAATGGTGAAGAGGAAGGCAGTCAATGAGAAGCACCGACTGCCGTAAGGTCAATGAAGTACAACCAACATTGACCCCATGATTTTCAACGAACTTCAGCAATTTCGCCAAACGTTGTATGCCAGCTTGGGAAACGCCAGAGATGCCCTGTTTGATCTGATGGATGCCGTGTTAGTGAGTGCGTGCATCGTGTCGTTTGTGAGGCTATCGCAGAGTCCTGTCTTTCGTCGCCAGTGGTCGAGCACCTATGAAGCGTTGCGCGATAGCCGCCTACCCCGATCAAAGGTGCTGAAGCTGTTGGTGCAGCAGATACCGACTCAGCAGCAACCGTTGTTGGCAGGTGATGCGAGTCGGTGGAACCGTCCTGCTGCCAGGCGTTTGAAAGACCGCACCTTATCGGGCAGAACAGGACATGCCCCGATAGCCGGACAAAACTACAGTACCTTAGCCTGGATTGCTGAAGACAGGGGCAGTTGGGCATTACCATTGCGGCATGAGCGCATCACCAGCTTTGAAACACCCGCCAGTAAAGCGGCATTCCAACTCAAACAAGTGACTCGGCAGTTAGCGGTGCGTCCGTTGGCGATCTACGACCGAGGGTACGGCAATGCCAGTTTTGTCAACCAAACGGCAGGGATTGAGGCAGACTTGCTGCTGCGGGTTACATCCAATCGATGTGTCTATGGCGCGCCCCCAGCGTATCGAGGGCGAGGCGCACCTGCCAAGCATGGACATAAGATGAAACTCAATGACCCTGACACTTGGAGTGTCCCGGTCGAAACCGTTGAAGTCGATGATCCCAACTGGGGACGAGTGCGGGTCAGTCGTTGGAGTGCATACCATTTCCGCAAATCCCCCAAACGGGCAATGGAAGTGTTGCGCGTGGAGGTGCTGGAGACACAGAGCAGCACGCGACGCTTGGCTCCTTTGTGGTTAGTTTGGCTGGGTGAGCAGATGCCTCCGTTAGAAACCCTGTGGTTGCACTACCTCCGTCGCTTTGCCATTGAACACTGGTATCGCTTTGCCAAGCAGAGGCTATATTGGACACATCCCCAGTTCAGTTCTGTATCGGCAACCGAACAGTGGAGCAGCCTGATGCCGTTGCTCAGTTGGCAGTTGTGGTTAGCGCGAAAGGACTGTACTGACCACCCCTTGCCCTGGCAGGCACCGCAAGAAACGTTGACTCCGGGTCGGGTCGCACAAGCGTTTGCAGGCATTTTGGCAGCGATTGGCACCCCTGCTCCTGCGCCTAAACCTCGTGGTAAATCGCCAGGACGAGGCAAGGGGCACAAGCCAACTCCTCGTCCCTGCTATCCGATGGTCAAAAAACGAGCCTCGAAACGCAAGACATCCGAACAATCCCTGAACAGTCCGGTTGCAACAGCAGCTTAACTGCGAGCAGGATTGTATCCAATTCCTTAAGTTCAACTGTTATGAACGGTTGAGCAGATTCTTTATGGCATCCTGTTGAGCATTATTGTGATGCCAGTTAGTCCAAACTAAAGTGGGCATCTTCCTGCATCGAACTCACCATCACCACGTAGGAGCCAGTGTAGGGCAGGCGGAGTTGCAGGCTGGAATCATTTTGGAGGCCCTGGTTTGCGTCAATAATTTGCCGGGTATTGGTATCTACTAGGGCCACCACCGTTCTAAATTCGCTGCTGGTTAGGGCGATCGCCACGGTCTGCCCCGCTTGTCCGCTAAATCGGTGGAAAACAGCGCGATTGCGTCTGCCGCTTGAGAGGGTGATTTCATGCTCAGCCCCCAGGGTTCCCTGCACCGCGAGGAGCGGCTGGGAGGCGATCGCCCTGGCCGTGCCCAGCCCCACTTGCAGTATCTCGAACTTCTCAAAGGAGTTGAACTGGGGCCGTAGGCTGAGCGGAGCCGCGATTGCAATCAACAGCGTAGCCAGAGAGAGTCCAATCGTGTTAAAGCGTTTCATTGCAAAAGTCCTCAATCTTCTTTAAAGTCACCAGGTTGCTTAGCCGTGGGCAAGCTTCACTGCCCGCTGAGGGCACCTATTTTCGGCAAACTGGACGTATGCAGTTGGGGGGTTAAGCGGTTGGGGATGGAACCTGCATAGGTCGGGCCGTGAGCACACTAGGTGGGCTGCGAGTGGCAGATTTTCCCCAAATCGCGCACACTTTTGGTGCAACTCTGATTAGATCGTTAGATCGCTGAAATGGGCGTTCTCAGCCATGCTTGGGCTAGCGCCTGTCATCTGCGGTCGTTTACCTTCAGCCCTGATTCTCCTGATGAACGTGTCACAGCGATATTGGACTCAAGTGCGAATCGACTCAGGCGGCGATCGCCGGGTCACTGAGATTGCCCCTGTCAAAGCCTTTTTTAAGGGGCAGTTTTCGAGTCTGGAGCCAGACGTTTCTAATGCGTTTCTCCAGCGTCACCAGGAGCATCCCACTTTCGATGAAACAGTCAACTGGCGAGCTGTCCATTGAGGTAGGCACAGCGCAGACTCAACATGGCATTAACGGAGGCCGTATTCCAGCGAGCACCCGAAATTTGGAGGCGTCGCCCAATCTGTTTGACAGCCGATTCTACGGCTCCTGATCCAATAGAACAGAGTTGCTCAGCCTGGTAGAACCCATAATTCACGATGCGAGAGCGATGGGTGCTCAGATAGGCTTCAAAATTGCGGGCTTGCTTGCGCCGACAGTCGGCAAAGAGGGCCCTGGCGGCTTCCACTTGACCTTGCCATAACAGCATTTCCGCCGCTGCTAAGCGCTTGAGCGACCCACCGACTTTGTAGAGGTTTTCTTTGAGATGGTACCAATCGAGGATTTCCCAACGGGTCTCAACGGTGGTGAGTTGAGCAAACAGATTCCACACCCCAGCGTGACCATCGCCCAGACAGACCAGTGGGGAGAGCAAGCGTTGAGCGCTGAGATAATCAATCAAGCTGTCATTGTCTTGGAAGAAGGCGTTGTAATAAATCCCCTCCACCCGCACCGCTTTGTAGTCTCGCCACGGGCTATCGGACTCTAGCAGGTCACGCAGACGGACTTTGCCGCCATCAATGCTGACCTCACTGACGCCTTGTTTAGCCTCGGCAGACTCGAACGACTGACGCCCCACCAGACGTTGTTGGGTCGAGTGCCCGACCCGCATCCCGGTCAGGGCTACGATGTCATCCTCTGCATCTTGAAACGATTCGTTGGCACTTAAGCGTAGGTTGGCTTTCTCTAGGCCACCACTGAGACGGCTGTAAGCCTTTACGCCTAACCGTTCTGCCTGACTTTGACGAATCTCAAGGACCCCTACTAAACTCTTCAATCGGCGAACCCGGCCTCGGGCGGGGTAGGCTTTCTGGTTGACAAAAAAAGGGCAACTCGAGGGCTCACCTCCTCTAGCATTTGCCGTCGTACAGTCTGCTCGATGCCTTCTAGACTATCGAGCCCCTCTCGGTTGCTATTGCGATACAAAATCTCGGCGATCTCTGCTGTACAAGTTTCCAATCGCTTTTGGTCTTCAGGTGTCATGGTGAGTCATCCCTGGGGCTACCCTCCCATTCTCACCCTTCGCACTGTTTTCGCGAAAGTGGGATGCTCCCGCGTCACCTGTTGCAAATCTTGCAGCATAGTCCCGGATCTTCGGAGGCAGCGCTAGCAGAATGCAGCCTGCGCTGTTTCATTTCTCACCAAATCAATCTCGCCTGCGCTGGGTTGGCAAAAGATTTTGGCAGCAGGGCAGGCTTCAGTCACCAAGACTTGCTGCCGCTAGTGCTAGATGATGTCGAGTGCGATCGCGCTGGGGTTTCCAAGCCCTATGGCTTGGCCCCGCCTGCCGAAGGCTTCCAGCCCTTTGCCAGCCGAGTGTTGCAGAGCTTTGACCCTGACAAGGCCGAGCTAAGCACCTGGACAAAGCGCCGAGTGACCTCCCATCCAGATCTGTCCCGATTTTTGGAAAGCTGCGGCGTGCGGCTGATTAGCGACTGGGCGCTGCTGAATGACGGTAAGCTCACGCCTGCTCGACTGGCAGCGCTGCTGAGCGGCGTTTATAACGTACCCACTACCGCTAGCTCGGTGCAGGCAGGTTGCCAGCTCCTCGAAGCGTTTCATGCGGTCTATCGGCGCGATCGCCGCCTGCGGCAACCCGGCACCTCTCGCAGCCGCTGTGGGCCACCGAGCGCAGAGCAACTGAGCGAAATGATCACCTGGCTGCAAACCCAACAGGCTCGGCCCTACACGCCCGAAGCACTGCTAAAGGCGCTGAAGGCCCTGGCACAAACAGTGCGGCAGGCCCACGCCCCGCAGATGGTGTCCTTTGACCAATCAGAAATGCCCGACCAGCTTGACTACCAAATCAGCATGGGCCGCGGCGCTGGCGGCGAGCTTGGCGGTGATCTTGGCGGCGATTTAGACGATGATCCAGAAAACCCGCCCATGCAGCAGTTCTTGCAGCGTTATCGCCAAGCATTTCAACACTGCCTAGAATCTTCCATCGCCCAGAGCGTCAGCAGTCACCTGGCGCACCACCGCAAAAAACGGAAGCCGACCACTGCTGAGTTTCTGCGGGGTCTGTGCCTAACCTATTGCCAGCAGTGGCCGATGGCCAAGATTGCGCCCCAAGTAGGACTGAGCAAGCAATATCAGGTGTCGCGCCTGCTCGATTTGGACGGACTGCGGGCGGCGGTGCGCCATCACATGCTGCAAGGATTGGGCGATCGCCTGCGAGAGTGGGCGCTGTCCAAGACTGACCCGATTGAGCGTGTGCAAGAACTGGATCGCAAGCTGGATGAACTGCTGGGTGCAGAAGTCGATAAAGTGCTGGACGCGGATCGGGCATCGAGCTTTAGCGGTCAATCCAAGCACGATGCCAATGAGATGCCAGAACATCCCTGCATACCCCAAGCGCCGCTCAAGCAGGTGTTTGCCGATCGGCTCTGCCATTATCTGCACACGCTATCCCTCTAGGCAAATCCGCGATGCCTGGCTCATCCATCGTCAGTTGCATCCTCAGTTTCAGGTTTGGCGCATCGAGCGCGACTCTCAACTTATTCTTACTCTGAACTCACCATGACCTACTACATCATTGATTCTGATTCAGACCTGTTGGGGCACTTCCTCAAACCCGACGCACTGATCCTCACGCCAGAACACATCGACTGGGCGATCGCCCTCAGCCATGTCCTCAGTCCGTCCCTGCCCACCGAAGCGCAGCAGTGGCAAACCTACTTGGACGCGCTGGCGCTCGTTGGCTTTGCCCAATGGATTGAGAAACACGCACCAGAACTAGACCTGCGGAATGACTGGCTGTCTGGATTTGAACCCAGGGAGATCGATAGTATTCCTATCAGGAGGCTAGAAGGTGTTCCTGCAAGTGAGCAAATAGACTCGCTGCGATGGGTTCGAGTTGGTGATTTTCGGCTGTATCTAACGGTCACTGAAGTATTTCAAGACGGGGCGATCGCCCTGCCGCAGCGCATCCTAGACTCATCCAATTCATCAGACAATCTCCCTCATTTTTTCGTGCTTATGGAAGTTCTAGAAGACATCGATCAAGTTCGGGTCTATGGTCATTTGCGACAAGATCAATTGATTCAACATCAGCAAACCGCGGCGCTAGCTCTGGACGACGACCATCACTACAGCGTCCCCCTGGCCTGGTTTGACCCGCAGCCAGAGTCATTGCTGCTATTGTTGCGGTGTGTGGAACCAGAGGCGATAGCACTCCGCACCGCCCAGCGCGTCGCACCACCTGCCGCGCCCTACATTACTTCTCCTTTGCAAGGGCTGACGCAGCGGGCCATCAACGTTGGGCGGTGGCTGAATCATCAGTTAGACGAATTGGCGCAGGAGCTATCTTGGGTGCTATTGCCGCCGCCTGCACTCAGTCCGGGGCTGCGGAGTAGCTCCTTGCCCGCCTCTCCTGTGGAGCCGTTCGACGCACTGCTAACTGAATTTATCCAGCGCAGCGATTTGCAACTGCCCGCCGATGCGCGGGGGGCCTACCGCAATTTTGAGTGGGAGGGACTGCCGCTGCGGCTTTACGTCGTTACCTGGGAAACGGTGATGGACGGGGAACCCACCTGGGGTTTGCTGCTGTTTTTGGGAGCGCAACCCAACGCATCGCTGCCGTTGGGCATTCAGCTAGAGATTCACGATGATGTGCTAGTGCTGGAGCAAACCGCCATCACAGATGCCGCTCAGGACTATCTCTATGCCTGTGTGTTGGGTAATTTGAATGAGCAGTTTTGGGCAACGATTCGGCTAACCAATGGGGCATCTACAACGCTGCCACCCTTTCGCTTTGTGCAGGAGTGAGGGCGTTGAACAGATCGTTGAACAGAACATCGCCAGCGCCGATTCATCTCCGTGTGCAGCAGGTCGGGTCGTCCTGTTGGTTTGAGGTGTCCTGGGGGCAGGGACAGCGCACCTCGCGCACCCTAGAGTTTCCGGCAGAATTGGGGCAGCTATTGACTCGCTGGCAAACGCAGTATCTCCACTTCTACCGGAGTGTTCATCTGCCGCTGACCAAGACTTCAGAAGAAATGCAGCCCAAGTCTGCGGAGCCTGAATCGTCCAACTTATCTGACTGGTCCGGTGGGTCTAACTCTGACTCATTCTCTGATTCACTGCGCGGCAGGAGTGGCGGCAGTGGCAACTTGTCTGCACCGCCCATCGACTGGCGGGGTGAGCTGGCCAACCGTGAAGCGCAACTGCTGCACGAGTTTAACCGCTGGCTGCGGCGGGAGGAACTGTACGACATTCGGGCGGCGATCGCCCAAGCGGCTCAGTCCGCAGCTTCCCCAAATTAGTCTCCAATAAACCTGTATCTGACCTGCGACCCCACCGATTTGGCTCGGTTTCCCTGGGAAGCTTGGGAACTAGGCACTGAGTTTGCCGGGCCGCCGCTGCGGATTGTGCGAGTTGCCGCTAATCTACGCCGTCCCACCAGTCCCCCAAAGCTGCGCCGCCGCGCCCGCATTCTGGTCATCGTGGGGCATGACGAACGGCTGGATTTGCAGACGGATGAGCGACTGCTGCGATCGCACTAACGAAGCGCCGCTGGCCGGAGGCGAGCTGGGCATTGCGCCCAAGACGTTTATGACCATTAGCGCGATCGCACCACAGTTGGCGATCGCCATCGATCGGGGACTCCAGTTTGCCCTGTTCAACTCGTGCAAGGGGTTGGACATTGCCAATTCGCTGCTAGACCTGGGGTTTAGCCAAGTCGCCGTGATGCGCGAACCGATTCATAACCGCGTCGCCCAGGCATTCCTAATACAATTCCTGCAAGGACTCACCCAGCGGCTCGATGTGCATCAGTCCCTCGTGCAGGCAACACACACCCTGCGAGCCGAGCAGAATATCACCTACCCGTCGGCCCATCTGGTGCCCTCTTTTTTCTGCCATCCCGCGACGCAGCCCTACACCCTGCCTGCACCGCCGCGCCTCCGGCCAAAGCTACATGAGTTCATGGCTGTGGCAGGGTTGATCGGGCTAAGTCTATTCCCATCCATGCAGGACTGGCTGCTAGGGCAACGGCTGCTCGTGCAGGCCCAGTACCGCAATATCACACGGCAAGTTGCCACCGGAGCGCCGCCCGTGCTGATGGTGCAGATTGATCCTGAATCTGTGCGGCGGGCAGGTTTGCAGACTCCCTGGCCGATGGATCGGGCTTATCTGGCTCAGTTGGTAGAACGCCTGTCGGCCCTCGAAGCGAAGGTTATCGGCATTGATTACTTACTCGATCAGCCGCAGCCAGTCCAAGATACCCAGCTTACGGCGGCATTGCAGACAGCCCAGCGTCAATACGGTACGCGGTTTGTGCTGAGCAGTAGCTACGATACCCAAGCAAACCACTGGCTTCGCCCGATGGCAATGTTCCTGCATCCCAACTGGGCGCTGGCGGGCGATGCCGACCTCTATGGAGAGCCGAACGCGCAGGTCTACCATGCTCCCCTTGAGCTATCGGGTGAACTGGGCGCAGTGCCGCCATTTTCCTATCAGGTGGCGCGGCTGGCGCAGGCGCAGTGGTATCCCAAACGGCCACCACCGACCTCGATTCGCCCCGGCTTGCTGACCCGTCTGGGCTACGACGTGCAGCAGATGTGGCTCCATCCGATCGTGGATTTTTCGCTGCCGCCCGACCGGATGTTTCAGAAAGTTCCAGCTTGGCAAGTGTTCGACCCAACCCACCCGATGTGCTAAAGCGCGTGTTTGAATCGGCGGTGATGATCGTGCCCGGTGGCTATGACGAAGCGGGCCTGGAGCCGGGGCAAGATAACCTGGCCCTGCCGCAGGCGCTGCGCTATTGGCGACATCAGCAAAATCCGCCTGATTTGCGAGACACTCTGCCTGCTGGGGAGATGCACGCTTATCTGTTCCAGCATTTCCTCACTGGACGCTTTGCCACGCCCATTCCCGATGCCTGGATGATTCTGACAGCGGCGATCGCCACTAAGCTGACCCTCGGTTTGCTAGGGCCACCATTGCCCAACCGCCGCCGGGGACTGCTGGCCTTGACGGGCGGCACCGCGCTCTATGCCCTGGCCAGCCTGCAACTGTTCGTATCTGCCTGGGCGATCGCCCTGCCGATTGTGCTGCCTGCCGTCACCGTATGGATCTACGCCATACCCTGGCTCTGGTCATCGCGCCGTCGTTAGCACGGCTCATCAGCCCAGGTTTGAATACATTTGAATACAATGGGGCTGTGAATCACTCCACTCGAGTCTTCCTCCATGAGCTTCCCCACTGGCCATGCCGTTCCCCAAACTGAGCCACCTCGCCCGCCCTGCGAGACGCTGCCCACCATGTATGATTTGCCCAGCGAAGTGATTGGGGAACCCGGCTTGCCCGACGAATTTCACGACCTCCAGCCCCAGTTGTTGAGCCGCACCCTATCTTTGGCCGACTATCCCCGCGACCAGTGGTTTGCCGGGGCTGACCTCAACCTGTACTACGATGTCCATCATCCCCTCTGGTACAAGCGCCCAGACTGGTTTTTGGCCGTGGGGGTTCCTCGCCTCTATGCTGGACAAGACTTTCGCCGCAGTTACGTCACCTGGCAAGAAGGGCGGAATCCCCATGTGGCGATTGAATTGCTGTCGCCCGGAACCGAGCCAGAAGATTTGGGGCGCTTTTATCGGGCTGAAGATGCGATTGAAGCAGGTGTAGAAGCGGCAACGTCGCCGTCTTCCCAGCCCTATCGGGACAACTCACCGCCGACCAAGTTTCAGGTCTACGAGCAGTATCTCCGGGTGCCCCATTATCTGACCTATAGCCGACAAACCCGTCAACTCCGCTATTTTCAATGGGCAGGCGGTCGCTACCGGGAGCAGCCCCTCAATCCGACCCCTCCGCAGGTCTGGCTGGAGGATTTGCAGATTGGCTTGGGGCTATGGGAGGGGTCCTTCGAGGGGATCTCAAGCTGCTGGCTGCGGTGGTGTGATGCAGACGGTGATTGGTACTTGACGGATACTGAACGAGAGCAGCAGGAAAAAGAGCGGGCGCAAGCTCAACTGCTGCAAGCGGCCCGAAATCTTTTGGCGACTGGTATGCCCCCTGCCCAAGTGGCAGAGTTGCTGGGCCTCTCGACCGAACAAGTGAATCAGCTTTGGGGTTAAAGCTCAATACAGTCCCACTGCTTGGTGAACTGAGCGAGCAAGCCGTGATTGCTTATGCTGGACGTTGAGCCAGAAATTTGAGCTAGAAATTTTGTCTGAAGCAATCAGAAAAAACGAGGGGCGATCGCAAATTGCTAACCAAGAGCAAGCCAAGTCGATGATGGAGTGTAGCGGGCAATTCCAGTAAATGCCGGCTATAAATTATGCAGGTTATGCAGGGAAATATGAGCGGGGAAATATCTCTAGTTCCAGGAGCGCTACTGTATGGCTCGGCTTGAGGATTTGGTTCGTGGCATAGCTGTGAAAGGCATTTTGCCCCATGCCTTGGTCACTGTTGTGGATGTCACCTGGCATAGCGAGGCTGTGGTTGAACTGGTTTATAGGGATGCCAGTGGCAATTTGGGCAATGAGCTATTGTGGCGCGATCGCGAGCCTGACTTAGAAATTGTTACGGCTGGGCAGCCCTGGAGTTTCGATGGTGATGGTGCTATGCTGCGGCTGGTGTCGGAAGCGCATCGGATTCGGCTGGCCCATTTGTTTGATCCGCTGCTGGCCGTCCATACGTCGCTTGTGGAACCCCTGCCTCATCAGATTACGGCAGTCTATGGGGAGATGCTACCCCAGCAGCCGCTCCGATTTTTGCTGGCAGACGACCCTGGGGCTGGCAAGACCATCATGACTGGGTTGTTGATGCGAGAGTTTCTGATTCGGGGGAACTTACACCGCTGCTTAGTGGTTTGTCCAGGAAGTTTGGCAGTACAGTGGCAGGATGAATTGTTCCAAAAGTTCCATTTGCCCTTTGAGATCCTCACAAGCGATCGCATCGAGGCTGCGCGAACCGGCAATGTTTTTACTGAAATTCCCCTCCTCATTGCCCGGCTTGATCAGCTCAGTCGCAATGATGACTTGCAGATCAAGCTCCAGCAGACCGATTGGGATCTGATTGTGGTAGACGAGGCGCACAAGCTGTCGGCTTCGTTTTTTGGGGGAGAGGTTAAAGAGACGAAACGCTACAAGCTAGGTAAAAAACTGAGCCAGATCACTCGCCATTTTTTGCTGCTGACGGCAACGCCACACAATGGCAGAGAAGAAGATTTTCAGCTTTTTATGGCGCTGCTAGATGGCGATCGCTTTGAGGGACGATTTCGTAACGGTGCTAAACCAACTGATGCATCGGACTTGATGCGGCGATTGGTGAAAGAAGACTTGCTCAAGTTTGATGGAAAGCCGCTTTTTCCAGAGCGCAAAGCCTATACGGTGACCTACAGTTTATCTGACCTGGAGCAGCAGCTTTATCACAAGGTCACGGAATATGTGCGAGAAGAGTTCAATCGGGCAGATGCACTGGAGAACAATGGGCGTAGAGGAACTGTTGGATTTGCGTTGACCATTTTGCAACGACGGCTGGCATCTTCGCCGGAGGCAATTTATCAGTCGTTGCGGCGAAGAAGGGAACGGCTGGAGCAACGATTAAAAGAAGAGAGAGGGGAACCACAGAGGCACGGAGGGCACGGAGAAGGAACTCTGTGGTCTCTGTGTCTCCGTGGTGAATTAGACGAGGAAGATTTGACGGCAGACGAGTGGGAAGTGTCTGAAGAAGAGGTGGTGGATCAGGCCACGGCAGCTCGCACGATTGCTGAACTGCAAACTGAGATTGAACGGTTAAAGGACCTCGAAAACCTAGCACTGCGGGTGCGGCGGAGTGGGCGCGATCGCAAGTGGGAGGAGTTGTCGCGGGTGATTCAGGCGATCTTTGCACCACAGAGGCACAGAGAGCACGGAGAAGAAACTCTGTGGTCTCTGTATCTCTGTGGTTCATCCCGCAAACTGGTAATCTTTACCGAACATCGAGATACCCTCAACTATTTGGCTAACCAAATTACTACCCTGCTGGGACGGACTGAGGCCGTGGTCACGATTCACGGCGGCATGGGTCGGGAGTTGCGCAAGCAGGCGGAGGAGGCGTTTAAGCAGGATGCTGCGGTGCAGGTCTTAATTGCGACGGATGCAGCGGGTGAGGGGATTAATCTGCAACGGGCGCATCTGATGGTGAACTATGACTTGCCCTGGAACCCCAACCGGCTAGAGCAGCGGTTTGGACGGATTCACCGGATTGGGCAAACGGAGGTCTGCCATCTCTGGAATTTGGTGGCGGAGCAAACCCGCGAGGGAGATGTGTATCTGACGCTGTTGCGAAAGCTGGATCTGGAAGAGAAGGCATTGGGCGGCAAAGTGTTTGATGTGTTGGGTAAGGCGATCGCTGGGAAGGAATTGCGTGAGCTGTTGATTGAGGCAATCCGCTATGGCGATCGCCCCGACGTTCGAGCCAAGCTGCATCAAGTTTTGGCCGACCGTCTAGATCAGCAACGCTTGCGTGAATTGCTCGAAGAACGGGCCTTAGCGCGAGACATCATGGATGCCTCCAAAGTGCAGCAGATTCGGGAAGAGGTGGAACGGGCCGAGGCACGGCGACTCCAACCCCACTTTATTGCGTCCTTTTTCTTGGAGGCATTGGCTCGACTAGGGGGCACAGTTCGGCCGCGGGAACCTGGACGATATGAGATTACCTACGTGCCAGCCCTGCTTCGTAGCCGCGAATGGCAGATTGGCAGAGAGCCGATTCTGCGGCGCTACGAGCGGATTTGTTTCGAGAAGGAACTGATTAACGTTCCGGGGAAGCCAACTGCTGCTTTTATTTGCCCGGGACATCCGCTGCTGGAGGTTGTCATCAAGATAACCCTTGAGCAGCATCAAGATTTGCTGAAGCGGGGGGCGATGCTGGTGGATGAGAATGATTTTGGTGAGCAGGTGCGGGTGCTAGTGTATCTAGAGCATTCGATTCAGGATGCCAGAACTGATAGCAGCGGCAAGCGGCGAGTGGTGTCAAGGCGAATGCAGTATGTGGAGATTTTGGCACCACAGAGGCACGGAAAGCACAGAGAATTGGAAGTGAGGAATGCAGGGTATGCGCCTTACCTGGATTACCGCCCCCTCACCCCCGATGAGCGCACCCTCCTAGAAACTCAAGCTCCTCTGTGTCCTCTGCGCCTCTGTGGTTCCAATCTCGAAACCCAAGCCACCACCTACGCTATTACGCACTTGGTTCCCCAACATCTCCAGGATGTCCGAGAACACAAGGAAAAACTCATTGACAAAACCATTCGGGCTGTGGAAGAGCGGCTGACTCAAGAGATTTATTACTGGGATCAGCAGGCAGAACGCTTGAAACAACAAGAGGCGGCAGGTAAGGTGAATGCCAAGATTAACTCCACCAAAGCGAGAGCGAGAGCCGATGAGCTGGAGTCTCGACTGCAAAGACGATTGACAGAATTGGAACAGGAGCGCAAGCTCTCGCCTCTGCCGCCCGTCGTCGTGGGGGGAGCATTGATCGTCCCGATTGGCTTGTTGCAGCGACTACAGGGCAAGCGGCAGTCAGCAGCAGAGTTGTTTGCCAGAGAGACGCAGCGAGTAGAGCAACTGGCGATGCAGGCAGTCATAGCAGCAGAGCGAGCGTTGGGGCACGAACCACGAGATGTGAGCCAGGAGAAGTGTGGCTACGACATTGAGTCTCGCGTGCCAGCGATCGCAGATCAGCCCAGCCGCATCCGGTTTATTGAAGTGAAAGGACGCATTGAAGGAGCAGAAACCGTCACTGTGACCAAAAACGAAATTTTGACTGCCCTCAACAAGCCAGAAACTTTTGTGCTAGCCCTAGTACAAGTGCCCAGATCAGCCGACTTCCCTGAAGGAGATGCATTTAAGGTGGCCACGTCAAAAGGGAGCTACAACGCGGGCGATAACGGTTGTATTGTACGCTATGTGAGGCACCCGTTTCAACGAGAACCAGACTTCGGAGCGAGTAGTGTGAACTATGAATGGCGGGAGTTGTGGGAAAGGGGGGAGAAACCTCTGTGATCTCTGTGTCTCTGTGGTGAATTTTGAGAGTGAACCACGGAGGCACAGAGGACACGGAGGAAGTAAATCGCTGTGACCTCTGTGTCTCTGTGGTGAATTTTGAGAGTAAACCACGGAGGAAGTAAATCGCTGTGACCTCTGTGTCTCTGTGGTGAATTTTGAGAATAAACCACGGAGGCACGGAGGACACGGAGGACAGGATAATTTTGGGTGGGTTCTGTTGATAGAGCGTTTTCGGGAGGAGGGTGGATGCCATGCTGTTGGAACTGAAGCGTTGGGTTGTGCCGCCCGGTCACCAAGTTTTGTTGCGAGATGTGTCTTGGTCAGAATTGGAGCAAATTTTGGAGGAACTGGGTGAGCATCGAGCGGTTCGCATCTCTTACAGCAGTGGTTTATTGGAACTTATGACGCCTCTGCCCGAACATGAGGATGATAAAGTCATCATCAGCGATTTCGTTAAGATTCTCTTAGAGGAGCAAGGGAGGGAGTTTCGGAACCTCGGATCGACGACGTTTAAGCATGAGCAGATGGATCAAGCTGTAGAACCTGATGAATGTTTTTATATCCAACACGAAGCAGCCATTCGGGGCAAAAAACGAATTGATTTAGGAGTTGATCCTCCCCCAGACCTAGTCATCGAGATTGATATCACAGCCCGCACTCGCCTGGGTAACTATGAAAAATTGAGAGTGCCAGAACTCTGGCGCTACGATAGCGAGGCTCTGGAAATGTATGTGTTACAGGGAGAAACCTATTCTTTATCCTCTGAGAGCTTGCAGTTTCCGGGGATGGCGTTGCAGGAGGCGATTCCTCATTACTTAGAGATGAGTAAGACGCAGGGGAGAACGGTTGCTATGCGTGCATTTCGGGATTGGGTTCAACAACAAATGAAACCTCTGTGATCTCTGTGTCTCTGTGGTGAATTCTGGAATTAGACCACGGAGGCACGGAGGGCACGGAGAAATAACTCTGTGATCTCTGTGTCTCTGTGGTGAATTCTGGAATTAGACCACGGAGGCACGGAGGGCACGGAGGAAGGAAATCTCTGTGATCTCTGTGTCTCTGTGGTGAATTCTGAGAGTGAACCACGGAGGCACGGAGGGCATGGAGATGGAGTTGGATGAAATATCGGGACAGGTGATTGGGGCAGCGATCGCCGTTCATCGAGAGTTGGGGCCCGGGTTACTGGAATCGGTGTATGAAGCGTGTTTGGTGCATGAATTGCGCCAGCGGGGGGTTCAGATTGAGCAACAAATCCCGCAACCTGTCATTTACAAAGGATTACAGTTAGAGTGTGGCTACCGTTTAGATCTCCTGGTCGAGAATCGGGTCATCGTAGAATTAAAAGCCGTTGAAACCCTCTTACCCATCCACGAAGCCCAGCTTTTGACCTACCTCAAACTCCGTCAACTCCGCCTTGGCCTCCTGATCAACTTCAACGTCCCCATCCTCAAACACGGCATCAAACGCCTCCTCAATGGCTAACCCTCCGTGCCTGCCGTGTCTCTGTGGTTATTTATTATTCAGGAGTTAAATTTATGAATGCCTATAAGCTAGCAGCAACCCTAATCGAGGACGGCACTCTCATCCTGAAAGGATTACCCTTCCATGCCGGGGATACCGTAGAAATCATTATCCTAGAGCAGTCAAAGGAACAGTCAGCATCCCCACCCCGACAAACCGAGTATCCTCTTCAGGGAAAACAACCTTATCGCTACGATGATCCGTTTGAACCTGCCGTACCTGCGGAAGATTGGGAGGTTTTGAAGTGATTGCGCTAGACACACACATCTGGATTTGGTGTGTGCAAAAAGATAGCAGGCTGAACCAGCAACACGAACAGTGGCTCCAGCAATATCGATCGGAGGGGCTAGGGGTAAGTATCTTTAGTTGCTGGGAAGTTGCGAAGCTGGTTGAGAAACAGCGATTAGTTTTGCCAGAAACGATTGATCGATGGATGGAGATGGCATTGGCCTATCCTGGAGTACGATTGCTGGGGTTGACGTTACCGATTGTGGTGAAAGCGACCCAACTAGAAGGATTTCACAATGATCCAGCGGATCAAATCATTGTGGCAACCGCCCAAGTCCATGCCTGTCCACTGCTCACAGTTGACACCAAAATCGTCAATTATCCCCATGTTCAAATTCTGACAGAGTTTTGATACTCTCCGTGCCCTCTGTGTCTCTGTGGTTCCTACTATGCCCCATCGCAAAAAACTGATCGAAGTCGCTTTGCCCCTAGAAGCCATCAACCTCGAATCGGCCCGTGAGAAATCGATCCGCCACGGGCACCCCAGCACCCTGCATCTCTGGTGGGCACGCCGTCCCCTGGCCGCCTGTCGTGCCGTCCTATGGGCTTCGCTCGTGGATGATCCGGGTAGCTGGCCCGACAAATTCCCCAGCGAGGCAGACCAGATGCGGGAACGGCAGCGGCTATTCAATATTTTGGGACGGATTGAGACGGAAACGGATAAGAAGGGCAACACGAAGCAAGTGGTGCGGGGGTTGGTGTCGTGGGATGACGTGAATGATCCCAACTCTGGGGTGCTGGAGGCGGCTCAACGGGAGATTGCCCGGTGCTTGGCTTGGGAACGGGGTGAGGAACCGCCAACAAAACCCGATGCGGTCAGAGCCTACATTGTGAAGTATGCACCCCCTGCCTATGACCCGTTTTCGGGGGGTGGATCAATTCCGTTGGAAGCACAGCGCTTGGGGCTGGAGGCTCACGCCAGTGATTTGAACCCAGTGGCGGTGTTGATCAATAAGGCGTTGATTGAGATTCCGCCGAAGTTTAAGGATAAATCCCCGGTCAATCCTGAAGATCGCGCTAAGAAAAGTATTTCATCGTGGCGGGGGGCGCAGGGGTTGGCGGCGGATGTGCGGTTTTATGGGGCCTGGATGCGGGAGCGGGCGTTTGAGCAGATTGGGTATCTTTACCCGAAGGTGAGGATTGGGAACCACGGAGGCACGGAGGACACAGAGAAAGAAAACCTCCGTGATCTCTGTGCCTCTGTGGTGAATAGAAACCACGGAGACACGGAGGGCACAGAGGCGACGGTGATTGCATGGCTGTGGGCGCGGACGGTGACCTGTCCCAACCCGGCCTGTGGGTGTGCGATGCCGCTGGTGCGATCGTTTCAGCTTTCGACGAAGAAGGGGAAGGAGGCTTGGGTAGAGCCGATCGTGGAGGATAGGAACCACGGAGACACTGTGGTGAATAAAAACCACGGAGACACGGAGGACACAGAGAATCTCCGTGATCTCTGTGCCTCTGTGGTGAATAAAAACCACGGAGACACTGTGGTGAATAAAAACCACGGAGACACGGAGGACACAGAGAATCTCCGTGATCTCTGTGCCTCTGTGGTGAATAAAAACCACGGAGACACTGTGGTGAATAAAAACCACGGAGACACGGAGGACACAGAGAATCTCCGTGATCTCTGTGCCTCTGTGGTTCCCAAAATCCGGTTCATCGTCAAATCAGGCCAGGGCAAAGCCCCAGAAGACACGGTAGATCGCAAAGGGGCACGCTGCATCGCCTGCGAAACGCCTGTGCCGCTGGAGTATGTGCGCCAGGAAGGCCGCGCCGGACGCATGGGGCAGCAAATGATGGCGATCGTTGCTGAGGGTAAATCGGGCAGGGTTTATCTTTCGCCTGATGAGTACCATGTGGAAGTTGCCAATTCAGCACAGCCAACTTGGAAGCCAGAGGCAGAACTTCCTGATAATACTCGTGATATTCGCCCTCAAATTTATGGGTTGCCAACCTATGGCGACCTCTTTACCCCCCGGCAACTGGTCGCCCTGACCACCTTCAGCAATTTGGTGGGGGAAGCACGGGAACGGGCGACTCAGGATGCGATCGCCGCTGGCTTACCGGATGATGATGTGCCGTTGAATGATGGCGGTACCGGGGCGAGAGCCTATGGAGAGGCGATCGGGACTTATTTGGCGTTTGCTGTCGATAAAGCTAGTGATTATTGGTCAGGGCTTTGTAGCTGGCATTCTTCAGGCGAAAAAATGAGAAATACTTTTGGTCGCCAAGCTATTCCAATGGTCTGGGATTATGCCGAGTGCTGTCCTTTCAGTGAATCAACTGGCAATTGGATGGCGTGTATTGATTGGGTTTGGAAAGTAGTTGAAAAATCTTCTAGCTTCACTAACGGACACGCTACCCAACACGACGCAACTGCCCCCCACCCCCACGACCCCACCCCCAAACTCATCTCCACCGACCCGCCCTATTACGACAACATCAGTTACGCAGACCTAGCAGATTTTTTCTATGTCTGGCTGCGGCGCTCCCTCAGTTCCATTTATCCCACCATTTGCAGCACGCTCCTAGTCCCTAAAGCTCAAGAACTCGTCGCTACCCCCTATCGCTTTGATGGCAGCAAACAAAAAGCTCAAGCATTCTTTGAAGCAGGACTCGGCAAAGCCTTCAATCGAATGCACGAAATCTCCCATGCGGATTATCCGCTAACGGTTTACTACGCCTTCAAGCAAGCAGAAACAGATCAAAAAGGCAAAAGCGATGAATCCATTGCTTCTACCGGATGGGAAACGATGCTAGAAGGCTTGATCAAAGCCGATTTCACCATTGATGGCACCTGGCCCATGCGGAGCGAACTCAGTAACCGCATGGTCGCATCCGGCACTAACGCCCTCGCATCATCCATCGTCCTCGTCTGTCGCCCCCGCCCCGCCGATGCGCCCAAAATCACCCGTCGCCAATTCCTCAGCGAACTCAAACGCGAACTGCCAGCGGCGCTTAAACTCTTGCAGCAGGGCAACATCGCCCCTGTAGACCTCGCCCAAGCTAGCATTGGCCCTGGCATGATGGTCTATTCTCGCTATGGGGCAATCTTGGAAAGCGATGGCTCCCCGATGCCCGTCCGCACTGCCCTGCAATTAATTAACCAATACCTCGACGAATACCTCACTGAACAAGAAGGCGAATTTGACAACGACACCCGCTGGGCCCTCACCTGGTTTGAGCAACACCAGTTTCACCCCGGCGACTATGGCACCGCCGAAACCCTCAGCAAAGCCCGCAATACCAGTGTGAGTGGCATGGTGGAGGCGGGCATTCTAGAAGCGAAGGCGGGCAAGGTGCAGCTGCTCAAACGCGAAGACTTGCCCCCCGGCTGGAACCCCGCCACCGATCAGCGAATGCCCCATTGGGAGATGATGCAACACCTGATTCGGGCACTGACCAACGAGGGAGAACAGGGTGCAGCGACGCTGTTGGCAACACTCTCCGCCACCCAGGGCGATGCGGTGGCCGTGTGTCGCGACCTGGCCTATCGGCTCTATAGCCTGTGCGATCGCAAGGGCTGGAGCCAAGAAGCCGTCGCCTACAATAGTCTCGTGGTTGCCTGGCCCGAAATCAGCCGCCTCGCCTCAGCCCTACAGGCGAGCGACTCCGTGCAAACGCGGCTGCTGTAGGCCTGGCCACCAGGGTGCAGCAAAGTATAAAGATACAGATAAAGATCCAGATAAAGATACAAGGAATACTAAAGACGTGGAGAGAGCCTATGAACACCCAGTTAATTGATGCCATTATCCAGGTGATTGGTTCTCTATCGCCTGAAGAACAAGCTGCGTTGGCAGAGAAACTGTTCTTTGACTGCGCCTACCCGTCTACTTCAGATATCCTCACCCTTGCTCTCAGAGGCAGTAGCTTCGATTTTCTCAACTTCGATTTTCTCAACAGTGAACCTGACCTCTACACCTTAGACGATGGAGAACCCATTCCATGTCTTTGAGTAAAGGGGACATTGTTCTGGTTCCGTTTCCCTTCACTGATCTCAGCCAAACGAAACTCCGACCTTCTGCCGTTCTTTGGGTAGATCCTCAAGGGCAAGAATCACCTTATGCTTCATCTCCTCGCAAAATCTGGAACGCATTATGTCAGATGAATTGTTACTTGAGACAAGCGACCCAGAATTTGCTCAAACCGGGCTTAAAGTGACCTCCAAAATCAGAGTGACTCGAATCGTTACCCTGGAGCGCCGTCTGCTACAGCGACGCTTAGGTCAATTGAGTGTACGCCAGATAAACTATCTGAACCAAATTTTCATCCAAGCCTTTCGTCTTGACTTGTGAGCCTTCTGTCTCTTGGTGTCCTTTGTGCCTTTGTGCTTCCTCTTCACGACAAAGACCCAAGCACACGCAGAAATCTCACGAAGAAGCCTAAAGATATCCCTCACACTATACACAAGATCAACTATGGCCATTAGCAATCACGAACGAGTAGGTCGTGCCCTGAGTCTGCTCCGGGAGGGCTTGTATCCCTTTGTGGAACGAGAGATGAAAGCCATTCATGGCGATCGCTGGCCTCTGGCGGCTTCGGCCTGTCTTCCCGAAAGCTACGGGAGATCCAAGAGTGCCCAAGACATCCTCAGGGACGACGTTTCTGCGCTGCTGATCGTCATGTGGGAAAAGTGGAATGACGTTTTTAGGCAAACGCTGGGGAAAACAGAACGCACGCTCGTGAGTGAGTTGCGCGAAACCCGTAACGAATGGGCGCACAACAGCAGCTTTTCGACCGATGATGCCTACCGCGCTCTTGATAGCGTCACTCGTCTATTGACGGCGATCGCCGCTCCTGAAGCGGCCGAAGTCGAAAAACAAAAGCAAGAACTCCTCCGCATCCGCTTTGAAGAACAGGCCCGCCGCGAAACCCGTCGCATTACAGGAGCACCGACAGAAGGCCAGCCCCAAGCAGGACTTAAGCCCTGGCGCGAAATCGTCACCCCCCACCCCGATGTGGCCTCAGGGCAGTTCCAACAAGCCGAATTTGCCGCCGACCTGTGGCAGGTATATCTCGACGAAGGCTCCGACGAATACCGCGACCCCACAGAGTTCTATCGCCGCACCTTCCTGACGGATGGGTTGCAGCAATTGCTCAAAAATGCGCTGCTACGCCTCAGCGGAAAAGGGGGCGACCCAGTGATTGAGCTACAGACCAACTTCGGTGGGGGCAAAACCCACGCCATGCTCGCCCTCTACCACCTGTGCCAAGCACTGCGAGTCAGCAACCTGCCGGGGATGGAACCCGTTTTTCAGGCGGCGGGCATCGATGCGCTTCCCCAAAATGTGAGCGTGGCCGTGTTGGTGGGCAACAAGCTCCAGCCTAGTGGCATCGCACCTTACGGGCCTGGCGCGTCCAAGCGGCCGGTCATCAAAACCCTGTGGGGGGAATTGGCCTGGCAATTAGGGGGAGCCGAAGCCTATGAAATCATTCGCTCTGCCGACGAAACCTCAACGAATCCAGGCGATGCGCTGAAGACCCTGTTCAACCAATATTCGCCCTGCTTAATTCTGATCGACGAATGGGTGTCCTATGCCCGCCAGTTGCACGAAACCAGCGACCTAGCCGGCGGCAGCTTTGATACGCAGTTTACCTTTGCCCAAACCCTGAGCGAATCGGCTAAGAATGCCAAAGACACGCTGCTGGTGGTTAGTATTCCATCGTCGGATATCGAAATTGGGGGCGATCGCGGCAAAGAAGCCCTCGATCGGCTCAAAAATGCGATTGGTCGGGTGGAGTCGCCTTGGCGGCCTGCAAGTGCCGAAGAGAGTTTTGAAATTGTGCGCCGACGCTTGTTTCAACCCATCAGCGACCCTGGCCTCTATGTACAACGAGATGCTGTGGTCAAAGCCTGCATGGACCTGTATCGCAGCCAGAGCCAAGAGTTTCCTAGCGAATGCAAAGAATCGGATTATGAACGTCGCCTAAAAGCCGCCTATCCTATCCACCCCGAACTGTTCGATCGCCTCTATGGAGACTGGTCTACCCTCGACAAATTCCAGCGCACCCGTGGCGTGCTGCGCCTGATGGCTAAGGTCATCCACTCCCTCTGGGAACGCCATGACCAGAGCCTCATCATCCTGCCGGCCCACATCCCGATGGATGATCTACAAGTGCAGTCGGAACTGACGCGCTATCTCGATGACCACTGGCAGCCCGTCATCGATAAAGATGTAGACGGGGCCAACTCCTTGCCCCTTGCCCTCGATCGCCAGTTTCCCAACCTGGGCCGCTATTCTGCCTGTCGCCGCGTAGCCCGCACCATCTATATGGGGTCTGCACCTACCCTGCGAGCAGCCAACCGAGGCATTGACGATCGCCGCATTAAGCTAGGCTGCGTGCAACCGGGTGAAACTCCAGCCGTGTTTGGCGATGCCCTCCGCTACCTCACCGACCGCGCCACCTACCTGTATGTTGATGAGAGCAAGCGCTACTGGATTTCCACCCAGCCCAATATCAATCGCACGGCGCTAGAGCGGGCAGAGCAATTGTTGGGCGATCGCGATCCGGTTTGGGCAGAAATCATCCAGCGCCTCAAAGCAGACAGAAATCGCGGCGAATTTAGCGCAGTCCACGTCGCCCCCGACTCCACCGCCGACATCCCCGACGACCCAGACCAAGGCGTGCGGTTGGTGGTGTTGCATCCTCAGCATCCCCACAGCAAAAGCAGCCCCGATAGCCCCGCCCGTCAGTGGGTCGAAGATGCCCTAGCGCATCGGGGCAGCGGCCCTCGGTATTACAAAAACACCCTCCTCTTTCTCGCTCCCGACAAGGCTAAGATTGAAACCCTAGAACGAAGCACGGCCCAATACCTTGCTTGGAACGCCATCGTACAGGAAAAAGAGTCCCTCAACCTCGACCCTGCCCAAACCAGACAAGCTGAATCGAAACTAAGCCAAGCCAAAGAAGCCGTTGCCGTCAGTTTGCGAGAAACCTATCAATGGCTCTTAGTGCCCCATCAGCCAGAGGCCCAAGGCCCAATCGAATGGAAAGAAGCTCGGCTACAGGGCCAAGACTTTCCAATTTTGCAGGCCAGCCGCAAAGCGGTCAGCGAACAAGACTTGCTGACAACCTATGCGCCCACCAATCTGCGGCTCGAGGCGTTAGACCCCTTCCTTTGGCGCGAGGCCAATCACATCGATCTGAAGCGCCTCTGGAACTATTTGACCCAATACCTATACCTGCCGCGCCTAAAAGATGCGTCTGTCTTGTTAGAAGCCGTTCGCAACGGTGTCGCCTCGACTGCTTGGGCAGATAGTTTTGCCTACGCTGAAGGATTCGACGAAACCAAGGGTAAATATCTCGGGCTGAGCATTGCCACAGGCATCACCCCCAGCATTAGCCCCCAAAGCTTACTCGTGAAGCCAGAGATTGCCCAAAAACAGTTGGATGAGGCACACCCCAAACCTGACCCAAAACCCACTGACATCCCTCCTGGGCCAGGTGTAATACACCCAACGCCCAAACCCGACCTAGAACCCACCCCAACTCCTCTCAAGAGGAGCAGGTTTTACGGAAGTGTGCAGCTTGACCCCTTACGGATCAATCGAGATACCTCAGCGATCGCCGATGAAGTCATTCGCCATCTGGCCGCTTTGAATGGAGCGCAGGTGAAAATTACGCTCGAAGTGGAAGCGACTTTTCCAGAAGGAGCCACAGATGAAGCGACCCGCACGGTTACGGAAAATTGTCGCACGCTGAAGTTTACCAGCTATGAGTTTGAAGCAGAGTAGCTCAGCACTAAGCTAGAGACACCAATCCTTCAAACCCTCACGACAGATTTTATGGAAATGGGGTAGAGGCGAAATCCGCCACAAAAGCATAGCGCCTTCTTGAGCCTTATCGATTGCCCTAGCTTGGCGATCGCCCTGCATAGGTGAAAGACCAGCGAATCTATCTAGCCCCAGGAAGACCAAACACTTCCACACCCCAAAACCCAAAACCTCCCAAAAGAACACCCCATATGCCCACGCCTTCCTCTTCCCCCTCCCCTCTTCGTTCTTCCCCCTCCCCTCTTCGTTCTTCCCTCTTCCCTCTTCGTTCTTCCCCCTTCCCTCCTCACCTTCCTACTCATCAGCTTCTCCCCGACGCTGCCCGCTCAGGCGCGGTTCTGGAGCCAGTGGTTTAGCCGCAGTGCGCCGCCGCGACCCCGATTACCCGCCACCTCCAGGGGGGATCAGGTGTGTCTGGTTGCGCCCTATGCCGATGCAACGACGGAACTGCGAGTCAGCAGCAACCGCCCAATGCTGGTGTGGCAGGGTGTGGCAGACCGGGTGGCGCTCCAGCGGGCAGGGACAAGCGACATTCTCTGGAGCCGCCCGGTGACAGAGGCAGACCAACTGATAGAGGAGGTCATTCCTGGTAGCCCCATCTACGGCATTACGCCAGATATCGCGCTGCAACCCGGCGAGTCCTACAACCTGCTGCTGTCCTTTAGGCAGTTTGCGCCCAGGTCTTTTCGGTTTCGGGTGATGGATACGGCAGAGCGCGATCGCCTCTCGACGGAGTTAGCCCAGGTAGAGCGGGCGATCGCCCAGGAAAACCTCAGCGGCAAAGCGGCGATCGCCCGTCGAGCCGATTACTACGCCAGCCAGCAGCTTTGGTCAGAATTTTGGGCAGTGGTGCGGTCAGACCCTCATCCCTCGCCAGACTGGAAAGCGCTCCAGCGCAACGTGGTGTCTGCGGTCTGCCCGCTCGTGAACACCTCCGGGCGCTGCTCCGACGGCCATGCCACCCGCACCCCCGACAACCGCCCCTACCGCGACCACAGCTTCACCCTCAGCCAGCCTCAAACCGTGGAAATTCTGGCGCAAAGCACAGACTTCGACATGCAGATCTCCCTGCTGCGATCGCCCTCCAATTCTTCTGAAACCTCATCTGAAACCTCATCTGCGGAACAGAATTGGGAATTGATTCAGGCATGGAGTCACGCTCAGAGCAGTGTGGAAGAACCGCGCCAGATACTTCACGAAATTGCGCTGTCGGAACCGGGCAACCACATCCTGCGGGTGCAGGCGGCAGATCCCCAGCAGCGCGGGGAGTATCAGCTTTGGGTAACTGCACAATGGTAAGAGCGGTGGAGCGATCTCAGGCAAGCGTAGGGTTCATCAACATCGGGGTCGGCTGTTGAGACAAAATACCCATTAGCAGGCGAACCACCTGCTCCAGTTCTTCGGGGATGCGGTAGAGGGTGGGGTCTTCTGTGAGGTGTTGGGTAGCCCGGTCGAAGGTGCCAAACTGCCAGATTTGACCCGTGGTGACTGCGCCGTAGAGGAGGGGCGTATCACGGTCGATCCACTGGCTCAGCGCCACCAGCTCTGCACCAAGCTGCGTGAAGCCTGTGTAGAGGTTTTCGCGCTTGGCTTCGATGATCAGCAGGTTGCTAGCCTGAAAGTAGTAGTCCAGTGTGCCGCGCAGCCAGCCACTCACCGCCAGCGGATATTCCACCCGTACCTTTTGCCCCGTTTGGCGGCAGACATGGGCAATGATGGGCGCAATTAGAAACTCGCGCCGCGCCTGTTCGCTGCTAATGGTCGTGAATTGGAAGGCATCATTGAGTTGATCGTCCAACGCTTGCAATTGCAACGCCCCCATATAGTAGGGCAACTCCACCCGCTGCCTGGATAGGGTGCAGCCCAGGTCAGCTAAGATATCGTCGCGCTCGTAGGGCAACTCGGCATACTGCGTAAAGGTGTAGGTTTCGTTGGGCTTGAGGATTTTGGGCGGGCGGGGCATAGCGCAGACGCAAATCACTCAGATGCAGCCATTTTAGCCAATCGGGGAGAGCGATGCAGTCTCAACGCTGTCTCTAGAGTGCTGCTGAGTAACGCAGTCGAGCATTGCCCAGGCGTTTATCAATGCCGGAGCCAATACAGTGATTGCGTCGCTGTGGCAGGTGAATGACGGCGCAACCAGCGAACTCATGCAGGAGTTCTACGAGACGCTGGCGCAGGGCACAGAACAGGAACCGATGGCGATCGCCCAGGCCATGCAGCAAGCCCAACTGCAAATGCTCCACGGCGGCACTACCCACCATGCCTCTGGTAGTTCCAGCACTGCGCCAATCGTGCCCCTAGAAGGCATCAGCGTAGACACCCGCTTCGCCCATTCCTACTACTGGTCAGCATTCGTAATCATCGGCAACGGACTGTAAAGATTCTAGATCTTCGTTCTTCCTTCTTCCCTCTTCCTTCTTCCTTCTTCCCTCTTCCCTCTTCCCTCTTCCCTCTGCATACCTCCTGATCTTGCGGAACTAGGTAGGCGTGAAGGGCGATCGCGCCCGACCCGATCCCCCTAAATCCCCCTTATCAAGGGGGACTTCCGAGCCAGTTAGTTCTAACTATCGACAACTATCGACAAACTACATCATGAAAACTGCTTCCCGCCCCCTGCTTGCCCTCGCCAGCCTCGCCTGCACCCTGCTAGCCGCCACCATCCTCTCGGCCCGCGCCCAAACGGTCGCCCCTGAGCCAGTCCAAACCGCGCAAGCCCAGACCGAGCGCACCTCAAACAATCGCAACTTGGCTCAAAAGGTGGCTGATTTTGGCCTAGTGCCCAACCCCCAGCCCTTGATTCCGCAGGGATTGCGCCGGTCTGCGAACCCCAGTGAGGATAGTCGAGGGATCATGGGTCGAGACGATCGCCGTCTCATGACCAGTCGGGCCTATCCCTGGTCGGCCATTGGTCGGCTGCAAAGCCCCGTTGGGCAGAACCAAGTATCCATCTGCACAGGCAGCTTGATTGCGCCAGACGTGGTGCTAACGAATGCCCATTGCGTTGTAGATGAGCGCACCAACCAGGTGAGGCAAAACATCACCTTTGCCCCCAACCTGATTGACGGAGCAGTGGTTCGCCCTGAGGATGTGGCGCAGGTGGTGGACGTAATCTATGGCACGGATTTCCGCGACGGCAACGCCGCACCCCACCCCAACGACTGGGCCTTTGCCAAGCTCGATCGCCCGATTGGAACGATCTATGGCACCCTCGCCTGGACTTCGCTGCCGCTGAGCCAGCTTGTGAATAGACCCTACAGCGGACAACTGACCCTGGCAGGCTATTCGGGTGACTTTCCTGCGGATAATCCTGGCCGCACTGCGGGGGTGCATGTAGGATGCAGCATCCTGGGCGAGGTGGAAGGCAACATCATTCACGACTGCGACACCACGGGCGGTGCATCGGGCAGCCCCATCTTGGCTCAGGTTAACGGCCAGTTTCGCATTGTGGCGCTGCATTCTGGCGGCCGCACTCGCACCTATGAAGATGGCCCCGGTCAGCGTGTCCGTGAGGGCGTGGTGAACTACGGGGTCAAAATCGACCCGATTGTGGCCTTTATCCGCCAGTTTGCACGATAGCTCAGGCGGGTTGGGGGGCGATCGCCCGACTGCATTTTGGAGTTTAGATGGGCGATTTTGGATGATTGAGGATGATTGAGATAGACGATTTTTCGAGGGCGATCGCCACTTTTTCTGCACTGATTGAAATCTCAGGCCAGCCAAGATGAACAACTCACCTCTCACTCACAAACTCTCAAGACGCTCGCTCCTGCTGGGTAGCGCGGCCCTGGGCGCGGCCTATGGCGTGTCTCGCAGGGCGATCGCCCAACCCGCCGCCGCAGTAGACACCCAGCGGCGATCGCTCCAGGGCGTTGCCTTTCACCTGACCACCGTAGACCTGTCGCAGCCAGAAACCCTGGTCACCCTTGGGCTGGCCAACGACGCGCCCCAGGCCAACACGCCCCAGCGCTCCTATGGCGACGAGCCGTTCCCGCAAATCGTCCGGCGAATGCAGGCGGCTGTGGTGGCAAATGGCACATTTTTCAATACCGCTGCGCCTCATCGGGATGTAATGGGAAATATGGTAGGAGCAGGGCGATTGCTGCGCTATTTTGCCTGGGAAACGCGGGGCACGACCCTCAGCCTGCGCCAAAACCAGCGGCCAGAGATGCTCACGCCCAATCTGGAAAACCGGCCGCGGGCGTGGGGCGAATACTGGTTTTCCCTCACCTGTGGGCCCCGGCTGGTGACGGATGGGCAGGTATCGGTGACGGCGGAGCGGGTGCGGGCCGAAGGCTTTACCACCGCCCATCTGGTCAATCCCCAGACGGCCGCTGGGCGGTCTGCCATTGGGTTTTCCCAAGACAGTCGGACACTGCTGATGGTGGCGTGTATCGATGCAGTCTCCCTGCGTCGCGCTGCCGAAATCCTGCGAGAGTTGGGCGCATACCAGGCGATGAACCTAGACGGTGGAGCGTCTGTGGCGCTGGCAGCGCGGGGCACAATTGTCTATCCTGCCGGACGCAACCTGACGAATGTGATCGCGGTCTACGATGCCCGCACCCCTGCTCCCCCGGCGCTCCAAACCGCCTGGACTCAGTTTCAGCAGGGACACCTCCGCCCCCAAGTCCCCTAAAGTCCGGCCAAGCTTATGCCTCTCTAAATTTACGCAAAAAATCGCAAAAAATATTTACGCAAAAATTTACGCAAAAAATTTACGCAAAAAATTTACGCAAATTTCCGCCGAGCTGACCCCTCAATCTTCAAAGCGGGATACTGGCAACACGAATCCAGGCAGCACGTCTTCGCCAGAGAGTTCTGTGGGCAATTCGCGCACCTCTTTGGGCTGCCCCTGGCGGTAAATCTCCACCTGTTGTTCCTGCGGGTTCAGCATCCAGCCCAATCGAACCCCGGCATCCATGTATTCCTGCATCTTTGCCTGCAACAGTTCCAGGTCATCGCTGGGAGAGCGCAGTTCAATCACAAAGTCAGGGGCAATGGGGGGAAATTTCCGCCGCTGTTCTGGGGTCAGCGCCTGCCAGCGGGATAACTCCACCCATGCGGCATCTGGAGAGCGAAAGCTGGATGCGCTGGCTTCGCCCCCACCGCCAATCGGCAGCTTAAACAAGGTAGAGGAACTGAAGGTTTTGCCCATTTTGGTTTGTCGATTCCACAGGGTCAAATCTGCTCCCAATTCCATCTCATAGCTGCCGCCCTCTCCCCCCACAGGAGTCATAACAATCAAAGCTCCTTTGGCACTTCGTTCAATAGCCAGGTCGGGGTTACTGCGGCAAAGCTGATAAAACTGCTCATCGGTAAGATGAACCTCGGTCGTCTCCAGCACCAGGGGCAACGTCAGTGAAACCATAGGGTCGTCTCGATTGAATCCCTACTTAGATCTTTAGTTTGGACTAACTGGCATCACAATAATGCTCAACAGGATGCCATAAAGAATCTGCTCAACCGTTCATAACAGTTGAACTTAAGGAATTGGATACAATCCTGCTCGCAGTTAAGCTGCTGTTGCAACCGGACTGTTCAGGGATTGTTCGGATGTCTTGCGTTTCGAGGCTCGTTTTTTGACCATCGGATAGCAGGGACGAGGAGTTGGCTTGTGCCCCTTGCCTCGTCCTG
The DNA here is from genome assembly GCF_013177315.1 of Thermoleptolyngbya sichuanensis A183. Classification (NCBI taxonomy): domain Bacteria; kingdom Bacillati; phylum Cyanobacteriota; class Cyanophyceae; order Oculatellales; family Oculatellaceae; genus Thermoleptolyngbya; species Thermoleptolyngbya sichuanensis. Next base: position 2,823,589 of record NZ_CP053661.1, read on the forward strand.
GCGATTTACCACGAGGTTTAGGCGCAGGAGCAGGGGTGCCAATCGCTGCCAAAATGCCTGCAAACGCTTGTGCGACCCGACCCGGAGTCAACGTTTCTTGCGGTGCCTGCCAGGGCAAGGGGTGGTCAGTACAGTCCTTTCGCGCTAACCACAACTGCCAACTGAGCAACGGCATCAGGCTGCTCCACTGTTCGGTTGCCGATACAGAACTGAACTGGGGATGTGTCCAATATAGCCTCTGCTTGGCAAAGCGATACCAGTGTTCAATGGCAAAGCGACGGAGGTAGTGCAACCACAGGGTTTCTAACGGAGGCATCTGCTCACCCAGCCAAACTAACCACAAAGGAGCCAAGCGTCGCGTGCTGCTCTGTGTCTCCAGCACCTCCACGCGCAACACTTCCATTGCCCGTTTGGGGGATTTGCGGAAATGGTATGCACTCCAACGACTGACCCGCACTCGTCCCCAGTTGGGATCATCGACTTCAACGGTTTCGACCGGGACACTCCAAGTGTCAGGGTCATTGAGTTTCATCTTATGTCCATGCTTGGCAGGTGCGCCTCGCCCTCGATACGCTGGGGGCGCGCCATAGACACATCGATTGGATGTAACCCGCAGCAGCAAGTCTGCCTCAATCCCTGCCGTTTGGTTGACAAAACTGGCATTGCCGTACCCTCGGTCGTAGATCGCCAACGGACGCACCGCTAACTGCCGAGTCACTTGTTTGAGTTGGAATGCCGCTTTACTGGCGGGTGTTTCAAAGCTGGTGATGCGCTCATGCCGCAATGGTAATGCCCAACTGCCCCTGTCTTCAGCAATCCAGGCTAAGGTACTGTAGTTTTGTCCGGCTATCGGGGCATGTCCTGTTCTGCCTGATAAGGTGCGGTCTTTCAAACGCCTGGCAGCAGGACGGTTCCACCGACTCGCATCACCTGCCAACAACGGTTGCTGCTGAGTCGGTATCTGCTGCACCAACAGCTTCAGCACCTTTGATCGGGGTAGGCGGCTATCGCGCAACGCTTCATAGGTGCTCGACCACTGGCGACGAAAGACAGGACTCTGCGATAGCCTCACAAACGACACGATGCACGCACTCACTAACACGGCATCCATCAGATCAAACAGGGCATCTCTGGCGTTTCCCAAGCTGGCATACAACGTTTGGCGAAATTGCTGAAGTTCGTTGAAAATCATGGGGTCAATGTTGGTTGTACTTCATTGACCTTACGGCAGTCGGTGCTTCTCATTGACTGCCTTCCTCTTCACCATTAGTCCAAACTAAAGTTAGATCCTGGGTTTCATTATGTCATTGGTGAGGAGGTCATGGGTGTCGAGGGCGATCGCGCTTGCATCCAGGCGATCGCCTCTCGCATCAGGATCGGGTCGCCCGACGCTAGGTAAGTCTGCATCCGGGCAGCAAAGGCGGCTTGCTGGGCAGACCGACGGGCCTCGTCAACCCGAACAGCCACGTCATGCAGATGGGCGGGCTGCTGGCGTGCCCGAGTGGCAATCGCCGCTCAAGAATCCCAAATGCTGCTCGAAGTTCCGCAGCGTTCGACGGTTTCAGTGGGCGATCGCCGCTCTCGCATTGCCTGGAACGAGTATTGTGCAATAGGAGAGGAAATTCTAAGTAGGTAGACATTAATAAACATAAAACCCAAAGACCCTGCGCCGCCCGCTCAGCGGGCGGCGCAGGGTTCAGGATCTGTTTTTTAATCTGGTCTATCTACTTAAATGGCTGAAAAGCAAGCAGAAAAGCGAGTCAGTCGCTTCAAAACCCTGATGGCGGTCATTGGCAATCCTTCAGAGAAAGAGATGGAATCGCCAGCATCAGACGTGCCACCCGACATCCCCTCAGATCCATCCGCAGACTCGTCTACCCCCCGTTGCCTACCTTGGCTCGTTTGGATGAAGGGATATTGGAGCAGCCTGATAGGCCATCTCACCTGTTGAACAGGGAGTCGAATGGGGACAGAGTTCAACTCCCTGCTCAGCCATTACAGCCCGCGCCCACGGTTTCTGAAGCCGAACCCCAAGTCTCCCCAGCCTGACTGCCTGACACAAGTGGGCAAAAGGCTTGAAATCTCGTGAAGGTGGGTAGGAAAGGGTGAGCTGACATGAGACGCTGAAATTTGCATATCTCCAGAGTCCTGAACGATATCATCTCAAAATCGGTCTCCGCTGGCTCAAGGGGGCGGTCAACCAAGGGCGGCCACTATCACCGATTGCCCTCTTTAGCGTTGACCCTGAACCCTGTTTTGCTTCTAAACAAGCTGAGGCCCAGTATTATGACCTTATCTGGTTCTCTAGAATCCAATCCATGCGCTGCTAGTATCCCCCTGGGAGGCTGCCTAAAGATGTGTCAGGCGGTCAGTCCGACGTCTCTACAAATTCTCTGTCAATATATGGATGATGTTTTAATTATCGACGATATGCCGGATAACCTGCGGGTGCTGTCGGCAATCCTGACAAAACAAGGATACAAAGTCCGCAAGGCGCTGAGTGGACAAAGCGCGATCGCCTCTATTCAAGCCAGCCTGCCTAGCATCATTTTGCTGGATGTGCGAATGCCAGAGATGGATGGCTATGCCGTTTGCCAGATCCTAAAAGACAATCCAAGAACTAGCCATATCCCAGTGATTTTTATTAGCGCACTGAGTGATGTCATGGATAAGGTAAAAGCGTTTGATGCAGGCGGTGTAGACTACATTACAAAACCCTTTCAAGAAGCAGAGGTAATAGCTCGCGTTGAAACGCAGATGCGCCTACAAAAACTCCAGCATCAGCTTATTCAGTGCAATGAGGAGTTGCTGCATTCCAACCGGGAGCTAGAGCAGTTTGCCTATGCGGTTTCTCACGATTTGCAGCAACCCCTGCAAACGATGATGGGCTTTGCCAAACTGCTGATGATGAAGCATGAGACTCATCTAGATAAAACGTCCGTCGAGTATCTGGCGGGAATTTTGGAATCTGGCAGGCGATCGCAGCAGTTGATCCAGGGCTTGCTGAGCTATGCCCAGTTGGGGCATCAGGAACGTGAGCTAAATACGACTGACTGTACAGTGATTTTAGACATCGTTCTGGAAAACCTGGAAACGAGCATTGCTGAAAAAAATGCCAGCATTACCTATGAGAATCTTCCAGTCGTTCAGGCAAACCAGGTGCAGCTTGTCCAGGTTTTTCAAAATTTGATTGGGAATGCCATTAAGTTTGTGACTGAAGGGCGATCGCCCCAGGTTTTGGTCACTGCAACCCAGCGCGAAACAGACTGGCTATTTGCAATACACGACAACGGCATTGGCATTGAAGCGTCCCATCTAAAGTCGATTTTTGAAATTTTTCAACGACTGCACACTGCTGAAAACTATCCCGGAACGGGGCTGGGGCTGGCTATTTGTCGAAAAATTGTAGAACTGCATCGCGGGCGAATTTGGGCCGAATCTCAGCCCGGAGTTGGTTCGGTCTTTTACTTTACGCTGCCCGTCTGATGTTGATTTTGGATTTTAGATTGGCGATTTGGCTTGGCAATTTTGGCTTGTTAATCTAGTTTTCTGAACTGACGAATTAAGAGGGTGTTTGAAAAGGTATCGTTTGTAATGTTAAGCACTCAGAGATCCCCCCTAGCCCCCCTTAAAAAGGGGGAAACCGCCTTAAAGTCCCCCTTTTTAAGGGGGATTTAGGGAGATCTTGCACGCTTTGCTACAAACAGTAGGACTTTTCAAACATCCTCTAAAAAAGCCACGCACCGTTCAATGAAAATAAGTGCATGGCTTAGGGCTGATTTGAAATTGGAGAGGTTAGCCATCTCGCGCATTCACGCGCATTCAACTAAGCTAATCTAGTCTCAACTCTTCTCGATGGCGCTCTGAATGAAGCTGCTGCAAGTCTTGTACAGATTAGCAGTCCAATTAGCATCCCAAAATCGCAAATCCAAGACCAAGAACCGATATCAACCGCCAGCTTAGATCTGGTTGCCTGACACAAGTCCCGAAAGCCCAGAAAATTCGTTGTCTTGGGATCGAAGCCCATAGCTCCTGAGTTGGAGCCGGAGGGCTTAGTCAGAGGAGCTTTTGGGCCAGCGTCCCCTACGAGAAATCAGGGGTTTCCAGAGATGTGTCAGGCAGTCAGAGCTTAGATAGCTAGCGCCGTTTTGAGCTTGGCTAGCGTTGCGGCTTCCTCAGGGCTGATCTTGTTTGCGCCAGAGCCAAACAGACCGCTGCCAGCGGCTTCGGCCACATGGGTTGCGGCGCTGTAGATAAACTGTTTGTACTCAGCAATTTCGGCAGGGGTGGCTTTGGATTCCAGTGTCGTCAGAGCGTCGTTTACCGCGGCGATCGCCATGTCTACCGCATTGTCGGGCGTTACGTCCTTAGGCGTTTCGGGCTTGAAGGTCTTCAGGGCTTCTTCAGTAAACACACCCTGGATAATCGAGTTCGTCGGGTACTTGGCGGCTGCACCCACGACTTCCTTTGCCAGAGCCGCCGCTTCGATCGCCGTAGAGACAATGCCCATGTCGGCGATCGCCACCGCCATGCCGCTCATGGTCACCGCCTTGAGAATCGCCGCACCTTCCTCAGGAGAAAACGACATATAAAAGCTCCGATAAAATTGCTTAAGAACTTCGGCATAATACCACTTCCAATTCGGTTTGGAAGTATGGCAGGCATCTGGACAAAATGCCAGGTATTCTCTGGGTTTTGCGACTCTTTTTGCGCCCCCTTCAGGTTCCTTCTGGCTCCCTTTTAGATCTATTCATGACCCAAGCGCTTGCTCTATCCGATTTTCTAGCTGCGCCCGGAGTGCTGCTCGATGTCCGCAGCCCGGCCGAGTTTGCCCAGGGACACATTCCCGGCGCAATCAGCTTTCCACTGTTTACCGACGACGAGCGGGCGCAGGTGGGAACCTGCTACAAACAGCAGGGGCGCGATGCTGCTGTGGAACTGGGTTTTGCTCTGGCAGGGCCAAAGTTTGCCGGGTTTATCACCCAGGCGCGATCGCTCGCTGGAAATGGCCCGGTGCGGCTGCACTGCTGGCGCGGCGGAATGCGGAGCGAAGCCGTGGCCTGGGTGCTGGGCATGGGGGGGCTGTCCGTGACGACGCTGGTGGGCGGCTACAAAACCTTTCGGCGGTGGGCGCTGACGGTTCCCGCATGGACGCGGCCAATCTGGATTCTGGGCGGCATGACGGGCACAGGCAAAACCGCCGTGCTGCACGCGCTGGCGGAACGCGGCGAACAAGTGCTAGATCTGGAAGCGATCGCCCACCACCGGGGCAGCAGCTTCGGCATGTTGGGCCAACCCCCCCAGCCCACCAATGAGCAGTTTGAAAACGAAATCGCTGTGCGCTGGGCGGGGTTTGACCCGACGCGGCCCGTGTGGATCGAAGCCGAAAGCAAGCGCATCGGACTCTGCCGCGTGCCGGAGCCGCTGTTTCGCCAGATGGATCGGGCGGCAGTGCTGGAGCTGGTGCGTCCCCAGGCGGAGCGGCTAGAAATTTTGGTCAGAGACTATGGCGGCTTTTCTACCGACGACTTGGTTGCCGCCACCGAGCGCATCCGCAAGCGCTTGGGCGGGCTGCGAACTCAGGAGGCGATCGCCCTCCTGCAAGCGCGGCGGCTCCCCGAAGCCTTCGACCTGCTGCTCACCTACTACGACAAAACCTACACCTACGACCTGACGCGCCGTTCCGTCCCCCGCTACCCCATTGAGGTGGCAGGGTTGTCTGCGGCCGAATGTGGCGATCGCCTCCTGGCCTTTGCTCGCGCCCTCCCCGCTACGGTTTCGGAGGACCCGCCCGCCCTTTGCGACCTTGCCCTGACTCCGGATGGTTGATTTTGGATTTTGGATTTTGGTGGGCACGCTGTCAGGGCTGGCCGATGTTTCAAAATTTGGATTGGGGATTTTGGATTTTGGTGGGCACGTTGTCCAGGTTGTCGGTTCTCTTGTAAGTTCCCCTGCAAATAAAACTGCAAATAAAATTGCCAGAAGCCCTGAAAATGCCCAACCCAAAATCCAAAATCCAAAATCTAAAATCTAAAAAATCCAAAATCGACACTGTGGAAAAGCCCTCAAACCTTCTGCTCAAGCTCAGCCGCCAGTTGTTTGATGATCCGCTGGAGCAGGGGCGCTTTGTCACTGCGCTGACGCAGCCGCAGCCGTTTCACCCCTGCATTCTCTGGTGTCGCCCGCGGCCGGAGTCCTTGCCGTTTGCGATCGCCCCCACCGTGTCCTGGCAGCCTGCTCCGGTCGATCGACTGGCGCTGGGAGAGCGGCCGGGCGCTCATCCGTGGCACGAGGCAGGGTATTTCTACTGCCTGGATTTTTCGTCGGTGTTCGCCATTTCCCCCATCGCGCTGCTAAAGGCGCAGGCGGGCAGACCGCCCCAGACCATCATCGACCTCTGCGCTTCCCCCGGCGGCAAGGGCATCTTTGCAGGCACAACGCTGCAACCTGCGCTCTTGCTGAGCAACGAAACCATCGGCAAGCGCATGGGGGCGCTGGTGTCGAACCTGCGGCGATGTTTTACCCCCGCCGAAAACACTGCGCCGCAGCGGGTGGCCGCCGTCAGCCTAGATTCGCAGGTGCTAGCAGAGGCAATGCCCCAGGCGGCGGATCTGGTCATCGTGGATGCGCCCTGCACGGGGCAATCGCTCCTAGCCAAGGGCGAAACCGCACCGGGCTGCTTCCATCCGGTTTCCATCAACAAAAACGCCAATCGGCAAAAGCGGATTTTGGCCAACGCGGCGCGGCTGGTGGCTCCCGGCGGGCATCTCGCCTACATGACCTGCGCCTATTCCCCCGCCGAAAACGAAGGCGTGATGGACTGGTTTCTGGAACGGTTTCCCCAGTTTGCGCCTGTGTCCGTGCCCCCGCTGGCGGCGCTTCAGTCGCCCCTGACGGAATTGCCCTGCTACCGCATGTTTCCCCAGGATGGGCTGGGGGCAGGCGCGTTTACGGTGCTGCTGCAAAACCAGGAGGCGGGCGCGGCGCAGGAGATTGGGGAAGCGGGTTGGGCGGAATTTTGGGGGCAATTGCGCCAGCGTTGCGGAGCAATATCGCGCCCCGTCTGGATTCGAGACAGGCCTGACCATTCGCCGCTGAGTTAGCGCAAACGCAGACGCAGGAGTCGCTGTTAAGTCGCTGTTAAGTCGCCGTTAAGTCGCCGTGAAATGACGCTCCGCTGCCATGCGATGATCTGAGCCGTGGCGATTTCTGTGACTATTCCACGGTCACCGACTTGGCCAAGTTGCGCGGTTGGTCTACGTCCAGCCCCCGGCGGGCGGCAATGTGATAGGCGAGAAATTGCAGTGGAATCACCGTCAGCAGCGGCGACAGCAGTTCATCCACTTCTGGTACAGGCAGCAGGTCGTTAAACACTTCGGCGGCGTGCGGATCGCTGGGCGGCATCACGCCGATCAGTCGGGCATCGCGGGCCTTGGCTTCCTGCGCGTTAGACAGCACTTTTTCGTAAACGCTTCCAGGCATGGCGATCGCCACCACGGGCACTTTTTCATCCAGCAGGGCGATCGGGCCGTGCTTCATCTCCCCAGCCGGATAGCCCTCTGCATGGATGTAGCTGATCTCCTTCAGCTTCAACGCTCCCTCTAGGGCGATCGGGAAATTAATACCGCGCCCCAAAAAAATGAAATCTTGAGTTTCCACAAACTCATGGGCCAGTTCCTCGATCCGCTTTTCCTGGGTTTCCAGCAGCGCCTCTAGCTGGGTAGGCAGTTGCCAGAGTTGTTTCAGCAGTTCCTCTAGTCGCGTCGGGGAAACCGTCTGGCGGCGATAGGCCAGATCCAGCGACAAACAATAGAACGCCATCAGTTGGGCGATGAAGGTTTTCGTGGCGGCGACCCCAATCTCAATTCCGGCGTGGGTATCGATGACGCTATCGACCAGGCGCGTGAGGGTGCTTTGCAGGCGGTTGGTAATGCCCAGCAGGCGCGGCTGGTAGGCGGCCGACAGGCTGGCGCGACGGTCTTTTTCGCTGTGGATGGCAGAGAGTGTATCGGCCGTTTCGCCAGATTGCGTCACGCCGATCAGCAGCGTATTGGGAGTCAGCGGCGGCAAGGCATAGCGAAATTCTGAGGCGTAGTGAACCTGGCTAGGAACCTGCGCCAGTTGCTCGAGCAGGTGCTTGCCGACGAGGCTGGCGTGCCAACTGGTGCCGCAGGCGACGATGTGAATCTGCTCTAGGTCAGTATAGAGATCGTCCGGCAAGCCGAGGTTAATCGGATTCGTGCTGCTGGCGGCTGTCCATTCGCTGTTGACATAGGATTCCAAACAGGTCCGCACGACGCTGGGCTGCTCATAGATTTCCTTGAGCATGAAGTGTTTGAAGCCCTGCTTTTCGGTGGTGAGGGAGGTGCTGGTCAGGCGATGGGGGTGCTTTTTGAGGCGATCGCCCGCGAAGGTATACACCTCCACCCCCAGCGGCGACAGGGTTGCCATTTCGCCATTTTCCAGCGGCACGACGGCATGGGTATAGGGCAAAATCGCAGGCACATCCGACGCGCAGAAAAACTCGCCCTGCCCAAACCCCAGCACCAGCGGAGCCTGCTGCCGTGCCACCACAATCTCATCGGCATAATCTGCCGCCAGCACCACAATGGCAAACGCTCCCTCTAGCTGCTGCACCACGCGCCGCACGGCCTCCGTCAGCGGAGAATAGAGGCTGTCTACCTCGCCATTCTGCCGCATGGTTTGCAGGCACTCGGCAACAAGGTTGGGAATGACTTCGGTATCGGTTTCGGTGACAAACTCATAGCCACGCTGCCGCAGCTCTTCGCGCAGTTCGCGGTAGTTCTCAATGATGCCGTTTTGCACCACCGCCACCTGCCCCGTCATGTCGAAATGGGGATGGGCGTTGTGTTCTTCGGGCTTGCCGTGGGTGGCCCAGCGGGTGTGCCCAATGCCGACGAATCCTGGCAATTCTTCGCCCTCCAACTTGGACTGGAGGTTAAACAGTTTCCCTTTTGCCCGCACGCGATGCAGCTTCCCTTCCCACACGGTGGCGATGCCTGCCGAGTCATAACCCCGATATTCCAGCTTGCGGAGTCCTTCCAGAAGAATGCCGCTGGCTGTCTGCGTCCCGATATAGCCCACAATTCCGCACATGGTTTCTGGTCTCCTGGCTCGTCTGACCGTGTTTCAGGGTTGCTCATGCTCGCAATGCTCCATCTAGTTTAGGAGAAAGCGCCGTCAGGAATGCAGCCTTGGTCACGATCGCTGGATCGGCGATCGCACGACGAGCTGTCCTAAAGAGCCGTCCTACGAGCCATCGGCAATAAAAAACAGGAGGGCGATCGCCCTCCTGCTGGTGGTTGCTATGCGTATCCAAGAACGGATGGAGCGGACGCAAGGCCCCGATGCCATCTGTTTCTAGACAGGTCTTAGACAAGTCCTAAACAAGTCTTAGACAAAATCTGATCAACCAGAATCCAGTAGATAGACCCTAGTGGAATCAGTGGAATCAAATAGAACCTAGTAGAACCTAGTACGCCAGCCCCATGCTGCGGGTGGTTTCGGCACCCAGATAGACCCGAATGCTCAGGAAGTCGGTGGGGCAAGCCGTTTCGCAGCGCTTGCAGCCGACGCAATCTTCGGTGCGGGGCGAGGAGGCAATTTGTCCGGCTTTGCACCCGTCCCAGGGCACCATTTCCAGAACGTCTAACGGGCAGGCGCGGACGCACTGGGTGCAGCCGATGCAGGTGTCGTAAATTTTGACTGAATGCGACATGGATATAGAGGCTCCAAACGATCTAGCGACAGGGTTATATCAGAGTAATGCTGTTCGGGCTGCGGCAGGGCGATCGCAAAACGCTGAATCCCTTGACCAGACCGAACCATAACCTTTTGCAGTCGAAACTAGTTTACAGCAGCGCTTTTGCCAGATTCAGAAAACCCTCGAAAAACTTCAAACAACGTAATATCTCAGTTTCAAAATCAATCGTGCATATCAGAAACTCTCCAGTTTCAGCAAGCTTGTTTGAACACTGAAGAACCCCCCTTCAGATTGCAAAGCCTGATGGACACTGGCACGGATTATTAAATTAACCTTGCTTCCCTCCCAAAAGCAGGGGACTCACTTCATAATCTACCTGGGGTATTCCCAGAAACCGTAAATTCACTTGAAATTGAACTCTTTTGAAATTTTTGAGAGGCCTAGACTATGGGTTGGCTAAGTAGACTATTCCCCGGCAGCAAAAAGCCTGCAAACGCTTCTGTTGCTCCTGCACCGGCTCAGGCGGGCATTCCCCCTGAAAAGGTTGGTCTGGATGGCGCGTTTGATGAGAGCGGTCTGGCAAAGCGTGTGGCGCTGGCCTTCGACGAAGATCCTCAACTGGACGATCTGGAGCGCCTGTGGGTAGCGCAGTTGGGCAGCAAGGTGGTGCTGAAGGGTGAAGTGCCCAACCAGGATTACTTGAGCCGTGCGGTGTCCATCGCTCGCGGCGTGAATGGAGCAACGGACGTGGACACCAGCCAGGTCAAAGTTGGCTAGGCAGGCGGTCTGCTGACTGCATTAGCACTGCATTAGCACGGCACGAGCTGCGATCGCCCTCAGATCGTGACTCACAACACAATTCCGACCCGGAGACCTTGCTATATCTTAGTCAGACGTTCCTTTCGAGAGCGCAATATCCGGGTCGGGGTAGGGTTTGAGGTGGCTTTTCCATCCAGAGTCCTGCTCCGTTTTCTTGAGAGGTTGTTTGAGCCTCTGTCTTGAGGTGCAAGTTTAAGCTGTGTCAGCTCCGGGCGGAGTGCCGCTGAAGACCGTTGAAGTAAGCAGTAAGCATAGACCTTTTACGTGAATCGTTGGGCGGCACCGCTGCTCAACGATTCACGCTCTCGGATAAAGCATTCATGCAAGAGAGCTAATGTGAAGTGACATGAAGTAAGTGGAAGCAAGGATGTGCTGTGTATCTTGTGGCGCATCCTTAACTTTTTGGAGTTGATTTGCTTGAATACAATCTGCTGAAATCCTGGACGACAGCTCTGTGTTGTCGGCTCGTAGTACATCGTGTTACATTGGTATTGAGGCTTAGCCTGAGCTGTATAGAAAATTTTGTTTGGAGGATGCCAGGTATGTCTGAGTCAGTATGGAACCTCGCTACACAGCTTTCATACAGGCTCTAGAGGAACCCAAACTCCAAACGATTGGATTTTCAAACGATTGGACTTGTCCTCTGTGAGCCTCTGATGTTTCACCTCTGATGGTTTGAACCATCACTTCAACGTTCAGAATCTCAGAATCACAGAGAAATCCAATGACAACTCAATTGACACTTCCAGCCTTGGGCTGGAGCGATCGCTTTGTGCCCCACTTTTCGCCGTATCGAGCAGCGGGTTATGTGCCTGCTCGCGTGGTTCAAGAGCATCGCGGCCGCTATCAAGTTTATTGCGAAACAGGAGAATACTCGGGTGAAGTCTCCGGCAAATTTCGCCATCTGGCAACGAGTCCGCGCAGCTTTCCGGCAGTAGGCGATTGGGTGGCGCTGGCGTTCGCCTCGCCAGACGGCATCGCTTCCTCATCAGACCGTCACGCGATCATCCACGCCGTGCTGCCTCGCCAGAGCGAGTTTGTGCGGAAGGCTGCTGGCAGCAAAACTGAGGAACAGGTGATCGCGGCGAACGTAGACACCGTGTTTCTCATGACTGGGCTAGACCACGACTTTAACCTGCGGCGGGTGGAGCGCTACCTGATGTTGGCGTGGGATAGCGGCGCACGGCCTGTGATTGTGCTAAATAAAGCAGATCTGTGTCCCAACCTGGGCGATCGCCTTGCTGAGCTAGAAGAGGTGGCGTTTGGTGTGCCGATCGTGGCCATCAGCGCTCTGCATGGCGAGGGCATCGATGCGCTCGTTTCTTACTTGCAACCGGGATACACCGTGGCGCTGCTTGGCTCCTCTGGCGTGGGCAAATCTACACTGACCAATAGTTTGCTAGCCCACGCTGCCCAGGCCACGCAAGCCGTGCGCGCCGACGACAGCCGGGGACGACACACCACCACCGGGCGATCGCTCTGTCTGTTGTCCTCTGGCGCGCTCTTGCTGGATACGCCAGGAATGCGTGAATTGCAGCCCTGGGCCACCGAAGACAGCCTCAGCCAAACCTTTGAGGATGTTGAAGCGCTGGCGACTCAGTGCCGCTTTCGCGACTGTCGGCATGAGCAGGAACCGGGCTGTGCAGTGCAAGGGGCGATCGCCAGCGGAACGCTTGACCCCAAACGGCTTGCCAGCTACCAAAAGCTACAAGGCGAGCTAGCTTATCTGGAACGGCGACAAGATCAGCAAGCCCAACTCGCCGAAAAACAACGCTGGAAGCAAATTCACAAACAACTGCGAAACCATCCCAAGCTGAGACAATAGTCCTTGAATGTGAAAAGCACCGTGTGGCAGTGCGGGAGTTACTTACTCAGGGTGAACCCGCACCGCTACTACGACGCTACGGCAAACCCCACATGTGCCTTATCTCATCTTGTTTCTTTGCTGCCAGTCCAGTCCATCCTAGCCCGCCTGCACGAGCCTTGCTGCGTATACCTTTTGGTAATAATCCTGATATTCAGCCGAGAGCAGCGGTTGCCACCAAGCGGCGTTGTCCAGGTACCACTGCACCGTCTTGCGGAGGCCGGTTTCCAGCGTTTCGGCAGGCTCCCAGCCCAGTTCGGTTCTGATTTTGGTGGCGTTGATGGCATAGCGGCGGTCGTGCCCCGGACGGTCTTTCACAAAGGTAATCAGCGAACGGGGTTCGGCGGGCAGGCTAGGGGCCAGTTCCGCCATCAGGTCACAGAGTTTGTGAACCAAGTCGATATTCTTTACCTCATTGTTGCCGCCGATGTTGTAGGTTTCGCCTGGTTTAGCCTGATGAATCACCGTATCCAGCCCCCGGCAGTGGTCGCCCACATACAGCCAGTCGCGGACGTTTTGCCCATCGCCATAGACGGGCAGCGGTCGCCCCATCAGGATATTGATGCACATCAGCGGAATCAGCTTTTCGGGGAAGTGGAACGGGCCGTAGTTGTTGGAGCAATTGGTAATCAGCGTTGGCATCCCGTAAGTGTGGAAGTAGGCCCGCGCTAGGTGGTCGCTGCCTGCTTTGGAGGCGGAATAGGGGCTGTTGGGCGCGTAGGGTGTGGTTTCGCTAAAGGCGGGGTCTTCGGGGTTCAGGCTGCCATACACCTCGTCGGTGGAAACATGAAGAAATCGGAAGTGGTCGGGCTGTCCCATACCATCCCAATACTGCCGAAACGCTTCCAGCAGCGTGAACGTTCCGACGACGTTGGTTTGCACAAACGCAGCCGGGCCGAGAATCGAGCGATCGACGTGGGATTCTGCCGCCAGATGGGCCACCATGTCGATCGCCTCTTCCCGCAGCAGCGCGTCAATCAGCGGGCGATCGCAAATATTCCCCTGCACAAACCGGAAGTTGGGATTTGCCTCCAGGGGTTCCAGCGTTTTGCGGTTGCCTGCGTAGGTGAGTGCGTCCAACACAACGAGGCGATCGCCCGGATACTGCTCAGCCCAGTGATAGACCAAGTTTGACGCGATAAAGCCAGCGCCGCCAGTGATTAAGATGCGGCGGGGGGTGCGGAGGGTGGAGGTCATAGGAGGGGTAAGAGATGAATTAGGTTGGGGAGTTCTTGGGATGCTTTGGGATGCCTAAGGTAAGCAGAGGTGAGATGGGATGAATCCCTTCCCTCAAGAGGAAACTACGCGATTCCCTACGCCAGGTCGATCTGGCAATCGTCGCCAATCATAAACCGCAGGGCTTTGGGCCGCTGGGGCGCAACGCGCAGGTTCGCCCGCTGACCAATGACGCTATCCACAATGCGCTGGTGAATGCCCACGATTTTTGCCTGTTGCAGGACAACACTGTGTTCCAGATCGGTCTCAACCAGCGTCACGCCATCGGCAATGCTGCTGTAGGGCCCGATGAAACAGTTTTCGATGTGGCAATGCCTGCCAATGGACACAGGGCCGCGAATGGTAGAGTTCACAATCTTGGCCCCTTCGCCGATTTCCACACGACCAGAAATTTGACTGCGCTCATCCACATCGCCGCGAATGCTGGACTGCAAGTAGTTGTCCAGAATCAGCCGATTGGCTTCTAGCAGGTCGTCTTTTTTCCCAGTGTCGAGCCACCAGCCCCGGAGCTTAAAGGCTTCGACTTTGTGATTCAAATCGATGAGCTTTTGGATAGCATCGGTAATTTCCAACTCACCACGGGCTGAGGGCTGGATCTGGGCGATCGCCTCGTGAATCTTGGGCGAAAACAGGTAAACCCCCACCAGCGCCAGATTAGACGGAGGCACTTTGGGCTTTTCTACCAAACGCAGGATGCGCCCGGTTTTATCCACCTCGGCCACGCCAAAGGCAGTGGGATTTGGCACTTCGCACAGCAGCGTCAGCGCGTCCAGCGTGTTGGTCTTAAACTGATCCACCAGTCCGTCCAGACAGCCTTCTACCAGGTTGTCGCCCAGGTACATGACAAACGGCGCGTCGCCCAAAAATGGCTGGGCGATTTTGACCGCATGGGCCAGACCCGCAGGCTGGTCTTGCAGGATGTAGGTAATCTGGGCACCAAACTGGCTGCCGTCGCCCGTTTTTGCTTTCACCTCGTCGCCCGTTTCGGGGCTGATAATGATGCCGATTTCCGTGATGCCGCAGGCGGCGATCGCCTCCAGTCCGTACCAGAGAATCGGCTTGTTTGCCACGGGAACCAGTTGCTTTGCGCCAGTGTAGGTCAGGGGACGCAGGCGCGTGCCTTTTCCGCCAGAGAGAACGATGGCTTTCATGGGGTCACCAGAGGTTGGGGATGAGAACGGTCGCGATTTTGGATTTTTGATTTTGGATTTTGGACTTGGATTTTAGAGGACGATTGGGTAGGGACGGAGGGTTCTAGGAATGACCGGGCACAGCGGCTTGCAGGTCAGCCAGCATTCGCCGCAGGCTTTGCCGCCAGTAGGGGAGAGAGTCTCCGAGCAGGGCAGCGGTCTTTTTGCCCGACAGCACGGAATAGGCAGGGCGGGGCGCGGGCAGGGGATATTCGTCGGTGGTGATGGGGACGACGCGCTGCACGGTGAGCGGATAGCCCAGGGCTTCGGCTTCTTCAAAAATGGCAACTGCAAAGTCGTACCAGCTAATCACGCCCGTATTCGTAACGTGGTAGATGCCGCCGATGGGGGCTGCGGGCGGAGTGGTGGAGGCATTGAGGGCGCGGACGGTGAAGCCTGCGATCGCACCTGCCAAGTCTGCGGCCCAAGTGGGGCTGCCGACCTGATCCGTCACCACGCGCAGTTCTTCGCGGCTGCTGCCCACGCGCAGCATGGTTTTCACAAAGTTTCCAGCGCCATACACGCCATAAACCCAGGACGTTCGCAAAATCATGTACTGATTGAGGCGATCGCCCAGCACGTCCTGAATTCCCACCTCTCCCAAATGCTTCGATTTTGCATACGCGCCGATGGGATTGGGCGTGTCGATTTCAAGATAGGGCGTATTCTTCGTACCGTCAAATACGTAATCTGTGGAAATATGAATGAGGGATGCACCTGTTTCCTTGCAGCATTCCGCCAGGATTTTTGGAGCTATGCCGTTAATGGTATTTGCCAGTTCCGGTTCCTGTTCTGCTTTATCTACCGCAGTGTAGGCAGCCGCGTTCACAATTACGTCCGGCTGGAGTTCGTAGATCGTTTGCTTGAGCGTGTCCGGCGCGGCAAGGTTCAAGCGAGCGCGATCGCACGCAATCACGTCACCAATGGGCGCGAGCGATCGCACCAGTTCTTGCCCCACCTGCCCAGTTGCGCCCGTGAGCAAAATCCGGCTCATGCAAACACCTCCGCCTCGCAGAACGGCGTGCCCGCTTGGTCTTTGGCAGAGAGAATCGGTTCGCCCTCCAGCGGCCAGGCGATCGCCAGATCGGGGTCATTCCACAAAATGCTGCGCTCGTGCTGCGGCGCGTAATAGTCCGTCGTTTTATACAGCACTTCCGCAAAATCTGACACTACCACAAACCCGTGGGCAAATCCCGGCGGAACCCAAAGCTGCCGCTTGTTTTCAGCGCTCAGTTCGCAACTCACCCACATGCCAAAGGTGCGCGATGATTTTCGCAAATCGAGCGCCACATCGAAGATCGTGCCCACGGTAACGCGCACTAGCTTTCCCTGGGTTTGCTGAATTTGATAATGCATTCCCCGCAGCACGTTTTTAGCAGAGCGGGAATAGTTATCCTGCACAAACCGAAGCCTTAGCCCAGTTTTGTCTTGAAAAACCTGCTCGTTGTAGCTCTCAAAAAAAAAGCCGCGACTGTCCCCAAACACCTTGGGTTCCAGGATCAGCACGTCGGGAATTTCAGTCGGAACGACGTTCATTCAAGCCTCTCGCATTTCACTCAGTTGCATTCACTCAGCGCGATCGCTCGCAATCCACTTGCCCGCACCCCGCACCCCGCCATCCTTAATTTATGTATCCCTATTCATGTCGCGGAGTCATGTGCGAATTACGCCAGCGCAGCCTTAGCGCAGCCCCAGCACAGACCTAGAGTGCCCGCTGAGCTTCGATTGTTAACGAATGCAATCTAGATTCAGTAAAGGTACGGGAAAAGGCGCGGTCAGCAGGGTTCGGAAAAAGATTAAGAAAAAATTAGCAACGGGTGAAGCTTTGGTAGATGTCGGCTAGCGCACCTGGGATCGGCTTCGCAATCCGTTACATGTAGCGGCAGATGTATTTCTATGACTGAATCTCTATGGCGCGGTCTCGCAGACGGGGCGGGTTCGTTGGGCTGAGGGAGCACTCCCTGGCCGGGGTTCGAGGAGTGATGCAGCGATGGATTAGACGGGCGCTTCCTGTAGGGATTGCTTTGCGAATCGCCCTACCGCTGGCAGGCAGCCTGTCGCTGGGTGGGCTGGGCGTAGGCAGCGCTGCGGAGCCGTCAGATAGGGCCGTGGAAGCTAAGGTAAGGCGGTTTGGAACCGAGTGCCCGGTGAATCGGCCCGTTGCCCAGGAAGCTGAGGTAGCGGGGCCTTTGGCGAGCAACGCTGGGGGGCATTCAGCGCCGTTGTTCTCCAGCGTGAGCGATATGCTGAGGGCACTGCCGCTGGCGGCTCCGTTTCCACAGATTCACCCACAGGCGCGGCTGGGGCGTGTGCCTGTGCTGATGTATCACGACGTGCTGCCTCGCAAAGAGGTGTTTTTTGATGTCACCCCGGCGGAGTTTGAAGCGCACCTGCAAGCCATTCGGGACAGCGGACTGACCCCGATTCATCTGGATCAACTGGTGGCGCACCTGGCCACGGGCGCACCGCTGCCACCGAAGCCTGTGCTGCTGAGCTTTGACGATGGCTATTTGGGGCATTACGAACACGTTTACCCGCTGCTGAAGCAGTATGGCTATCCCGGCGTGTTTGCGATCTACACGGGCAAGGTGGAGCGCAACTATGGGCGACCGGGGCTGACCTGGGCCCAACTGCGGGAGATGGCGGCCGACCCGCTGGTGGCGATCGCCTCCCACAGCATCACCCATCCCAAAAACCTGGCTGATTTGGACGACCCTGAACTGCGCTGGGAAGTGACGGAATCCAAGCGCATATTGGAAGAAAAGCTGGGCGTTTCGGTAAAGCACTTTGTCTATCCCGAAGGCAACTATGACGAGCGGGTAAAGGCAGCCGTGCGGCAGGCGGGCTATCGCTCGGCGCTGACCATGAGCAACCAAGTCGATCGGTTTGCTAACGAATCGGAGGATTTGCTGAGCATCGACCGCCTGGGCCAGTCAAAACTGTCGATGGCGATCGCCCAGGCCGACGGCGGCGCACCCTTGCCACCTCCGGGCAGCGCCTTCAACTTCACGGCTCCAGTTCGCAAGCGCCAGCTAGAGCTAGACGGCGTGCGGCTGGTGCTGTTTTCTGGCGGCCGCCCGGTAACGCTCCACGCCGACAGCCGCTATCAAGTGTCTGAAATTATCGCCAACACGCCCGCTGTTGCGGCGGTAGATGGTGGCTTCTTTTCGATGAAGTATCTCGATTCCAACGTCATGATTGGCCCGGTCTATAGCCAGAACACAGGGCAGTTTGTGCCGGGGAGTGCCTGGGATATTTCCAAAATCGGCGGCCGGCCGCTGGTGCTGGTTGGGCCTGCTGGCGTGAAGTTTGTCCCTTTCAATCCGCAGCAGCACAACACGCTGGCAGGCATTCGCAAGCTGATGCCCGACGTGACGGATGCCTTTGTGGCCGGGGCGTGGCTGGTGAAGGATGGAAAGGGGCGATCGCCCGCCTCCTTCCGGGATTTGTTTGGCTTCGACGTGCCCCGCCACCGGGCGTTTTGGGGCATCGACCAGGCAGGACAGCCCGTGGTGGGCGTGTCCAAGGAGCGGGTCGATTCGGTGGCCCTGGGCGAGCTGCTGAGTCGGGCAGGGCTGCGGGAGGTGGTGATGCTAGATTCGGGCGCAAGCGCGTCGCTGGCCCACGCAGATGAGCTGCTGGTGGACTATACGCCCCGCCCCGTGCCCCACGCCGTTGCGCTGTTTCCGCCCGTCGAAAGCGAGATGGCGCAGGGCTGTAGCGAACTTCCTGTGGCCAGGGCCGAGTCTGGCTGCAATGGGCGCGATCGCTGCCTGGATGCCCTTACCGCGTTTGTGCCGGGCAGTGCGCCGCTGGATTCGGTTCCTCGATAAGTCCCCTACAATTCCTGTCCCGATGATTCCTGGAATTTGTCATGACTCAACCTGCGACCTCCTCTTCACAGCCGACTGAATCGCCCAAGCCGCCCAAGCCGACGGTCTGGGTGCGCCCGCGATCCCTGGGCTGGCGCAGTGCGTTAACCAACGGGCGATCGCCCCATGCGTTGAAGCGATGGGTTGGGCGGTTCTGGCTGCCGCTGCTGCTGGGGCTGGGGGTTTTGCTGGGGGCATTGGGCCTACATTCGCTGGGGAACCCCTCAGTCTGGAATCCGCTGCTGCGCGTGGGTCGTCTACCCTGGCTAGAGATCCAGGCTGGCCAGACCGTGGGGCAACGGGAGAACCCAGGGGCGATCGCCCTCTCCACTTCAGCGAATCCTGCCGGAGATCTGACCGAAGACCGTGACGAAGGTCGGGCCCCCCGGCCGCTGCCCCGCTACGGACACTTCGCCTTTGCCGAAGCCGACCCAGCCGATCTGATGGTCGTCGCTAGCTATTCTCAGGACGTGGCCCAGCGGTTTGAGCAGTTGCACACCGACGCGGGGCTAGCACTGCTACAGATGATCGACGCGGCCCGGCTGGAGGGCGTGTGGATTGTGCCCGTGTCGGGGTTTCGGGACTATGAGCGGCAAACTCGCCTGTTTCGCATGAAAACCCATCAGTACGGCTCAGCAGAAGCAGCAGCACGGGCGGTGGCTCCCCCTGGCCACAGCGAACACCACACAGGCTATGCCATTGACCTGTCGGACGGGCTGGCGCGGGCGATGGACATCAGCCAGGCCTTTGGCAAAACGGCGGCCTATGCGTGGCTCACGCGCCGCGCGGCCGAGTTCGGCTTTGAGCTATCCTTTCCTGAAAATAATCCCCAGGGCGTGCAGTACGAACCCTGGCACTGGCGCTACGTCGGCACTCCGGAGGCGCGGCGGCTGTTTGAACCCGCCAAGTCTGAGGTCAGGAGCGTTGGTTAGAGGTTGATTTTGGATTTTGGAGTGGGGTAAATCAGCTTTTCACGGGGCGGATGAGGACGACGGGGGTTTGCTCATCGGCGTTTCCAGCGGGGTTGCTGATTAGCGCCTGGGTTAGGAACTCGTCGGTGAGTCCGGCGGTGGCGGCCAGCACTTTCACGGCTTTCAGGTCGTTCACATCGACGATTGCCGCCGCCAGCCCGGTTTCGCGCTTGATCTGGTCAACCACCTGCTGCGGATTTTCGGGCCCCAGCACGATGAACTGGTCGTAGGGCGGCAGTGTGCCCGTCACGTCGTCGATCAGTCGCGCCTGTTCGCCCGCAAGCTGGTAAAACAAGCCCGGTTTTTTGAGGAACTTTTTGGCGATCGCCCCCAGCAGAAACGCCCCCGCCACGCGCCACGGCCCGACGATATTCACCAGCGTTTGCATTCCGCAGGCCGTGGCCAGGCTGGAGGTGGGCAAAAAGTAGTAGCACAGGCGCTTGGCCAGCCAGCCGGGTTTGATTTCCGAGGGATGATGAAAGCGGTCTTGCATAATGGCAACGGGCGTTTCGCCAATGGTCACTACGTCGCCGGGCTGGGCGTGGGGCATGACGTAGCGCTTCACCACCGTTACGGGATCATCCAAATGTGTTAGCAGGTGGGTGCGAATGGGCAGTACGTCGGCAGCGGCGGTGGGTCGCCAGCGGTGCGAGTCTTCGCTGCTGGGAAACTTCAGCGGCACCATTACATGACGCACCTTGGGAATGCGTCCCTGGGGGCCGTAGGTGATGTAGTGAATCCGCACCCAGGCGGCTTGCAGGCTGCTGAGGTCGGGGCCTTTGATCTCCAGCGTTACTTCGGCATGGGTCGTCTTGCCAACTTTGACGATATAGCCAAACCAGTAGCCATCGGCGCGGGCGGGCGCGTCGGCGTGTTTCGGCGTGACCCAGATGCGGTGCGTGATGCCGTCGAGGGAGTCTTTGGAAAGCAGCGTCACCTCAGCTTCTACGTGGGGCACCATAATTTCTAGCCGCTCGGTCAGGTTGCGAAACTCCACATCGCCCACCAGCACGTAGCGATCCGGCTCGTAGACATCCAGGTTCCACTCGCCGGGAGTGAGTAACAGTGCATTGCCTGGACGACGACGAAACTGTGCTTCCCAGGCGATCGCCCCCAGTCCCACCAGCCCTGCTGCAATCCCCAATCCCGTTGTGATGATTCCCACGTCCGTCATGCTCCCAACTATCGCCCTTCAGACTCTTCAGACTATTACACCAGAAGACTACACCAGAAGACTGGACAACCCCGGCTCCTTGAAGCAATCGTCTTAGGTCAGAGATAAATTTACAAACCTTATTATTCTGCGTTAGGATGCACTCGGAATTCCTAATTTTTTAGTTTTTATAAAAGCTGTTATTGCTATCAACTGTCCCTAAATCTTCAAAGTCATAGTCGCAGAATCGTAAGTATCAGGTTTCCTGCGCCCCCTATTCCCTCCAGAATTCTCCAGCGCTGCAATCCACCTACGCTGCTTGGATTCTAGGATTTGGTAGACGGCGGATTCTTGCGTATTCTATCGGCTCAGTTGATGGTCGATTCATTAGCTCAAGCAATACGTTAAGCCTACTAGACTGAGCGCAAGCCTACACGGAGCAACTATGCAGAGATTGGTTGGAATTGAGCGGGCGTGTTTGATTGGGCATTTGGTGGCGATGGCGTTTGGGCTGGCGGGTCTGCTGCTGGTCATGCCCCATCCCGAATTTTTGACCCATGTGCCCGCTGGTCAAACGCTGTTTCGCTGGAGTATGGCGGGCGGCGGCGTGGTGTATATCCTGCTGGGGGCGATCGCCGTTTCGATTTATGCCTATCGCACGCTCGGTCTGCGGGCGTGGCTCACGTTCCTGGTCTGCTCTGTGGGGCTGTCCCTCACCAGCGAACTGCTGGGCACCAGCACGGGCTTTCCCTTTGGACACTACAGCTATCTCAGCGGCTTAGGCTACAAAATTAACGGTCTGGTTCCCTTCACGATTCCGCTGTCCTGGTATTACCTGGGGCTGTCGTCCTACCTGCTGGCGCGGGCAGGGCTGGAGACAGACAAGCCTACGTCTGGGTTTCTGACCATTGCGCGGGGAGCGGCGGCGGTGTTTTTGGGTGCGCTGCTGCTCACTTCCTGGGATTTTGTGCTAGACCCCGCCATGAGCCAAACCGCGATGCCGTTCTGGTATTGGCACCAGCCCGGTGCGTTTTTTGGAATGCCGTATCAGAACTTCGTCGGCTGGCTAGGCACGGGGGCGGTGTTTATGACGGTTGCGGTACTACTTTGGGGGCGAAACGTCGCCAAGCCTCAAGCAATCCAACTGAACTTTCCGCTGACGGTTTATCTGGGCAACTTCGCCTTTGCAATGGTGATGAGCCTCGCTTTTGGGTTCTGGATTCCGGTGCTGCTAGGCATTTTGCTGGGCGTGATTCCGGCGGTGCTGTGCTGGCGGCAGAGCTACCTGCTGAGTGAAAAATCGGCAGCCGCCGAAGCATCCATAAAGCCTTCAGTCCGCGTCGGAGTGAGTGCCAATTGAGCGATCTAAACCTGGCACCGTTGCAAGCTGATCTCACTGGCTGGCTTGGGGCGATCGGCCTCCTCCTCTTACTCACCCAACTTCCTGCCACGGCAATCCTGCTGACCCGCTTGCTCAGCGCCGCCCGTCGCACTGCGCCCCTGCATCCCCGAAGCGCAACGCCAGCTATGCTGGGCAGCGTCAGCGTCGTGATTCCCACGCTGAATGAAGCGCATCGGCTCCAGCCCTGTTTGAATGGGCTGACTCGCCAGGGCTATGAACTGCGGGAAGTGATTGTGGTCGATAGCCATTCCCAGGACGACACGGTGGATCTGGTGAAAGCCGTTGCCCAGCGCGATCCGCGATTTCGCGTAGTGTATGACGATCCGCTGCCTGCGGGCTGGGTCGGTCGTCCTTGGGCACTTCACACCGGCTATTTGCACAGTAGCCCCCACAGCGAGTGGCTTCTCGGCATCGATGCCGACACACAGCCGCAGCCGGGGCTGATTCCAGCATTGCTCCAGGCGGCTCAGGCAGAGCGGTATGACCTGATTACCCTTGCGCCGCGATTTATCTTGAAGCAGCCAGGGGAATGGTGGCTACAGCCTGCGCTGCTGATGACGCTGATCTATCGGTTTGGGGCGGCGGGGAGTCCGGCCGACGCGCCTGAGCGCACGATGGCGAATGGTCAGTGTTGCCTGATTCGGCGATCGCTCTTAGACTCCCTCAACGGCTACACCTGTGCCCGCCAGTCCTTTTGCGATGATGTGACGCTGGTACGCGAGGCGGCCCGGCGCGGCGCAAAGGTCGGCTTTCTCGACGGTTCCAGCCTGCTGAAAGTCCGCATGTACGAGGGCATGGGTGAAACCTGGCGCGAATGGGGGCGATCGCTCGATCTCAAAGATGCCAGCACCCCCGCGCAAACCTGGAGCGACGTAGCGTTTTTGCTTGCGGTGCAGGCGCTACCCTGGCTACTGGTTCCGGCTGTGCTAACGATTCTGGCAGTCCGTCCTACTGCTGCCTCGCCAACCCTCCTCGCCCTGCTAGCACTCAACCTCTGTTTGCTCCTGCTGCGCCTCGGCACCCACTTCGGCATCCGCTCTGCCTACGATCGCCCCGGCAGCCGCTTTCCTCTCGCTTTCTGGCTCTCTCCCCTCGCTGATCCGCTAGCTGCCCTCCGCATCCTCCGCTCTGCCAGCCGCAAGCCCACGCAATGGCGCGGCCGACGGTATGAGTAGACGGTATGAGTAAAGGTTTGAACGATCAAAGGTTTGAGGAATCAAAGGTTAAAGTGCTGGAATGACGCGGAGATCCTGAAATAACCAGCGGCGATCGCCCCATTGCCTTCCTCTATCTCTACCGCTCTTTCCCATGCTCAATTCCCTCGACACCATTACCCTTGGCATCCTTGGCAGCGGCATTGCGGGCCTTGCGACAGGTCTAGGCGCACTGCCCATTTTCCTATTTGAAAAAATTAGCAAGAACACCCAGGGCATCATGCTGGGCTTTGGGGCGGGCGTAATGCTAGCGGCAACGGCATTTTCTCTGGTGATTCCAGGACTAGAGGCAGCAATGGAGCGGGCGGGTAGCAACGCCTACGCTGCGCTGATTGTGTCGCTGGGCATCGGGCTAGGCGGACTCTTCCTCTGGCTGAGCCATCGCTATTTCCCCCACGAACACTTTTTCAAGGGGCGTGAGGGCAGCAGCGCCATGAACCTGAAGCGGGTGTGGCTATTTGTGATGGCGATCGCCATTCACAATTTTCCTGAAGGTCTGGCAGTCGGCGTAGGCTTTGGCGGCGACGATATTTCCAACGGCATTGCGCTAGCGCTGGGCATCGCCCTGCAAAACATTCCAGAAGGGCTGGTGGTTGCTATTTCGCTGCTGTCTGAAAATTACTCCAAGCCCAGAGCGCTATTCGTCAGCCTGCTCACAGGCCTAGTGGAACTGGTGGGTGGCATCTTGGGGGCGATGGCGGTTTCTCTGTTTTCAGCAATCCTGCCGCTGGCGATGGGCTTTGCGGCGGGCGCGATGCTGTTTGTCATCAGCGATGAAATCATTCCCGAATCGCACCGTCTGGGTTATGAAAAAGCCGCAACGGTCGGCGTAATAGTGGGCTTTGTGCTGATGATGGTGCTGGATGTGACGGTAGGATGAGGAGCGTTCGATAGTGGGGCGATGCCGCTCCACAAAAGCGAAGGTGCTGCATGGACTAACCACGCAACACCTCCCTACTAATTTGCAACTAATTTGCAACTCTAGCTACCAATCAACCGGGCATTAGCCAACCAAGCACTAGTAGCGATAGCCACCGCCATAGCTGTTGTTGCTACCGGGCTTGTGAACGATGAAGCTCATCACCTGGCACTGCTTAATGTTGTCAAACGCTACCACGCGAATGTAGCAGTTCGGGAACTCTGAGCGGCACTGCTGCACCTCATTCAGCACTTCCTGCGGAGAAGTCGCGTTGAACAGTGGCAGCTTCCACATCGTCCAATAGTGCATCTCAGCCGCAGAGTCTTCGTTGAACTCAATGCACGGGAAATAGCCCTGATCGAGGGTGTACTGGATTTGACGGGCGATTTGTGCGTCGGTCAATGGAGGCAGATAGGAAAAGGTTTCGTACCGGCGCTCTTTCGGTAAAGTCTTCATGGATTCCTCTATTCTTCAGACGTTGAATCTTGTTCTGGATGCGTACTGGTAGCACCGGGGTCAAGCTGCGTCATCCGCTCAAGCTGCTCACAGCGTCGCTCCGTATTCGCCTGCTGAATGCCTGTACGGAGCATCTCTGGCAGAAATTCGGCAATCTCCTCAGCAATATGTTCTCGCACAGTCAAGATCCGAAAGGCAAGGGCCTGATCCTCTTTGAACAAAGCCCGGAGGTAGGACTCGCTGTTTTCGATTCGTTCGCGGCGAGAAAATTCATGCAGCCGGAGGGCGCGGGGCGGATCAGTTTCACTAAGCTGAGCCATCACCGTCCGCATTGCCTGAAACGTCAGGTAGCTGATCAGCGTCTTGCTCGTCTCTTTGGCGATCTGTTTGAGATCCATGCAGTTGACCCCAAAGGGGTGAAAGGTTGAACTCTGAGGAATAAAGAATGAGTGCTAATACTTATACCCTCAATTCATGACTGAGAGCGTAAACCAAGCATCAATTCATTCCCTATTCCTCATCTGCCAGCCCTTCTCATCAGACGGTATCCACCGCCTCAAACTCGAACTTGATTTCCTTCCACAGTTCGCAAGCGGTAGCCAGCTCAGGCGACCAGCGGCAGGCTTCGCGAATAATGTCGCCACCTTCGCGCATCAGGTCGCGGCCTTCGTTCCGAGCTTGCAAGCAGGCTTCCAGGGCGACGCGGTTTGCCGTTGCACCAGGTGCGTTGCCCCAGGGGTGACCCAGCGTACCACCACCAAACTGAAGCACTGCGTCGTCGCCGAAGATTTCCACCAGCGCGGGCATATGCCAAACGTGGATACCACCGGAAGCAACTGCCATCACGCCAGGCATAGAAGCCCAGTCTTGGGTGAAGTAGATGCCCTTGGAAGGGTCGCGCTCAACGTAGTTTTCGCGGAGCAGATCCACAAAGCCAAGGGTAACAGCTTTGTCGCCCTCTAGCTTGCCCACCACGGTTCCGGTATGGATGTGGTCGCCGCCAGACATCCGCAAGCACTTCGCCAACACGCGGAAGTGCATCCCGTGGTTCTTCTGACGGTCGATCACAGCGTGCATGGCGCGGTGAATGTGCAACAGAACGCCGTTGTCGCGGCACCACTTGGACAGGGTGGTGTTGGCGGTGAAGCCTGCGGTCAAGAAGTCATGCATGATGATGGGCATGTTGAGTTCTTTGGCATACTCAGCCCGCTTGAGCATTTCTTCGCAGGTAGCAGCGGTCACGTTCAGATAGTGACCCTTAATTTCGCCCGTTTCAGCCTGAGCTTTGTGGATGGCTTCAGCCACGAAGGTAAAGCGATCGCGCCAGCGCTGGAAGGGCTGGGAGTTGATGTTTTCGTCATCCTTGGTGAAGTCTAGACCCCCGCGCAGACATTCGTACACCGCACGACCGTAGTTCTTCGCCGATAGACCGAGTTTGGGCTTGATGGTGCAGCCCAGCAGGGGACGACCATACTTGTTGATCTTGTCGCGCTCGACCTGAATGCCGTGGGGTGGGCCCTGGAAGGTTTTCAGGTAGGCTACGGGAATTCGCAAATCTTCCAGACGCAGGGCCTTCAGGGCTTTGAAACCGAATACGTTACCCACAATAGAGGTAAGCATGTTGGTGACAGAGCCTTCTTCAAACAGATCCAGCGGATAGGCGATGTAGGCAATGAACTGGTTGTCTTCACCGCGGACAGGTTCAATGTCGTAGCAACGACCCTTGTAACGATCGAGGTCAGTCAGCAGATCGGTCCACACCGTTGTCCAGGTACCGGTGGAGGACTCAGCCGCAACGGCTGCGCCCGCTTCTTCGGGCGGCACACCGGGCTGAGGGGTGACCCGGAAGGCGGCCAGAATGTCCGTGTCTTTGGGCGTGTAGTCGGGGGTGTAATACGTCAGGCGGTAGTCCTTAACCCCAGCCTGGTACCCAGCTTTTGCCTGGGTCTTGGTTTGCGAATAAGACATCGTTTCCCTTCCTGTGAATCACTGTTTTCAGAGCGTACAAAACCCTGCCCGTGTAAAACCTTACACAGGCGACATACCGCTAGCTGCACTCTCAGCGCGTACTCTCAGACGCAGCGGACTGGCATTAACAAAGTCTTTATGTTCAGGGCAAAGGGTTGAACAGACTTGACGTTGAGCGACCTGCAAACTGCCCTGATCACGGGTTCAAGACAAAATATATCAGGGAATGAAACCGATTCAATAAGCTAAAAGTTGAAACTTCTTGGCCTCTCAATAACCTGCATTTATATTTCTAAAGGTTCTTAACTATTTTTTAAGATTTTTGGAAGCAGAAAGTAATCGTGAATCCCTGGCCCGCTCTAGCTTCGCAGTGTACAAACGAGGCAGGCCAAAACCGGATGAGGACATCTGAGACGACAAGCCGTCTATTTCGTTACAACTCGTTATGATCGGGTGGGATATTGCTTCCCGCTTTTTCGTCCTGAAGCTCCAGCTTGACAATGCTGGGCGGTTAAATGATTCGGCTGAAGCATTTTGCGATCGCCCTCCTGCACTTCCTAGATGATGCAAGCCCCCTGCATTCCCCATGACGCATTCCCCCGCCAGCAATTTTTCCCCGTTTCCAGTGCCCGTGCAGCGGCGGCATCGAGATCCGTCTGGGCTGTGGTCGCGGGTGTGTTCGGGGTCGGTGGTGCTGCATATTCTGCTGCTGTTGGCGGTGCTGCCCTCGCTGAAGACTGCCGTTGAGCGGTCTAGAGGGGGAGGCGCGGCGACTCCAATTGAACTGATCGATGTGGGGGCGATCGCCCCAGATACCACTCCTGATCCCGCAACCGTGCCTGCCAGCCCTGTCGCCCCAGCCCCGGCTGAAGTGTCTGCCCCGCCCCCTGCTGCAACGCCAGCGCCGCCCCCTCTTCCGGTAGCCCCACCGCCTGCGCCCGCTGCCATCCCGCCTGCGGTGCTTGCCCCTGTGCCCGTGGAAACACCACCGCCTAGCCCGATCGCGCCACCTCCCGTGGTGTCACCTCCAACGCCCATCCCAACGCCAGCGCCCATCCCAACCCCCACACCACCGCCCCAGCCGCCGTCGCCCGCCCCAGTGCAGCCGTCGCCGTTCGTTCCGCCAGAGCCGCCGCCAGTTTTGGGGCGAGAGCCGTTGCCCCCTCCACGTCCTTTTCCTGACGCGGGATCGCCTAGCGAGTCCACTGAGCCACCCTTCCCCACACCGGGACAAACTCCGATAGGGGGCGGCAACCCGGTTAATAACCCCGGAGATGTGGCTGCGAATCCTGCCCCAGGCAGCGGCGCACCAAGCATCGACACGCCTGCCAGCGGCCCAGACTCTGGCACGGGAGACGACCTAGGCGAAGTGGTGATCGGTCGCCAGCCCACGCCCACCAGCCTGACGCTGAGCGTGGCCGCGGTGCGGTACCTCTCGCCTCAGGACACTGCTGACATCCCCGAAGACAATGCCGAACTGCTGACCAGCCGCATCAGCGTCCTCGCCGACCCGACTCAGCCCAACTCTTGCCCACTTTTTCCGGACAGTGTAGTGGGCTTTGGCGCTCCCGTGACGCTGCGACTAGCGGTTGAGGCAGACGGGCGTGTGTCTCGTGCGGAGGTGCAGCAGCCCGCGCCCACAAACTATGCTTACACGGAACTGGTGCAGTGCTTAGCACAGACGGGCTTGCAGTTTCGTCCGGCGCTGGATAGCGGGATTGCGCGTCCCAGTGACAATACGCTGGTGGAGGTGACAGTGGTGGGAGAGTGATGGGGCGGAAAGAACGAAGAACGAAGAACGAAAAACGAAAAACGAAAAACGAAAAACAGAACCTCTTTGTTCTTCTCTCTTCGTTCTTCGCTCTTTTTCTGACTACGCAACGACAACTTGCGGCAGCGGCTCTTGAACGGGGGGAAGGGTGCGGCCGACGATGGGGGCGATCGCCCTCACCTTTTCCACAATCGCCACCATGTCGTCTAGCGAGAGGGCCTGCCGCGCATCGGAGACAGATTTTTCGGGGTCTGGGTGGCACTCGATGATCAGCCCGTCGGCTCCAGCGGCGATCGCCGCCAAAGTGAGATTCGGCACCAGTTCGCGCTTTCCGGCAGCATGGCTGGGGTCTACGATCACGGGCAAGTGGGTGATTTGCTTCAGCGCCACAACTGCGCCCAGATCTAGCACGTTGCGCGTATAGGTGTCGAAGCTGCGGATGCCCCGTTCGCACAGCATCACGTTTGGATTGCCGTGCGCCAGGATGTACTCTGCGGCCATAACGAATTCCTCAATGGTGGCAGCTAGCCCCCGCTTCAGCAGGATTGGCTTATCGACGTGGCCCAGCGCCTTCAGCAGGTCGAAGTTTTGCATATTGCGGCTGCCGATTTGCAGCACATCAGCGTAGGCGGCGATTTCTTCGATTTGGGAAACGGCCATGACTTCGGTAACGACGGGCATTCCCGTGCGATCGCGCACCGCCGCCAAAATTTCTAGCCCCTCGCGCCCCATGCCCTGGAAATCGTAGGGCGAGGTGCGCGGCTTGTAGACCCCGCCCCGCAGCGCCTGCACACCCGCCACCGAAAGGCGACTGGCAACGGCATCCATCTGGGCGCGGCTTTCGACGGAGCAGGGCCCGCCGATGAGGAGCAGTTCTGACCCGCCCGCCGAAACCCGTTCGGAAATCTGAATAATGCTACTGTGGCTGGGTTCGGTCTTGAGGGTCAGCTTTGCTTTTTGCATGGGAAGAATCTCCTGGTTGAACGTAAAGGATGAGAAGAGAACTAGACCGTAAACGGGAGCGAACCAAAATCCAAAACCTAAAATCCAAAATCCAAACCCCAAAATCTAAAGTCCAAAACAAAAACCCGGAACCTCTAGAGGCCCCGGGTTGCACAATCGCGCATGACCAACTTACCCGGGGCATTCCCTGGTCCAAAAAAAGTAAAAGTAAAAGTAGCGGGACATATGGCTCATGGGTTTGAATGTAAGTTGGGGATGCAATGGATACTGGCTGCTTAAGAAAGACCGCTTAAAACGCAAAAACCGCAGAGGTTGCGCTCTGCGGTTCACCCAAGGTTCCAGGTCAAGCTGGACTCACCCCAGGTGAACCTTGCCATACCAAAAGTAAAAGTAGCGGACTTGAATCGACATAACAAAGCCTGATAGCTGCATGAGCAGGTTGCTCAGCACAAAATCCCTGAAAACGAATTGCTTGCAAGTTGAACTCATTTCAATTTACTGCTAACTGTAACGAAGTTTGCAAAACCTCGTCAACCCCCAGCCTGAGAAATTTTGCCAAATTGTCAGGGTTTTATAGCCAGGATTTAAGGCTGCTAGGGATGTTACCTTATGTAAAGAAACGCTGACGCGCATCGTGTTTCTTGCTCAACCTCCAATCTTCAACGTCCAACCCTGAACTATGACAGCGGCGATCGCCCTTCAACACGTCACTAAGGTCTATGGCAATACGCCCGTCGTCAACGACCTGTCTTTTTCGATTCAGCCGGGGGAAATCTTTGGGCTATTGGGGCCCAACGGCGCAGGCAAGTCCACCACGATTCGCATGTTGACTACGCTGACGCAGATGACGAGCGGGCGCATTGAAGTGGCAGGTTACGACGTGGCGCGGCAGCCCGTGCTGGTGAAGCAGCAAATCGGTGTGGTGCTGCAACAGATGAGCGTGGATGTGGATCTGACTGTGTGGGAAAACATGGAATTTCATGGGCGGATGCACCATATTCCCAATCCCCGCCGCCAGCGCGAAATTGACCGCTGGCTGGAGTATGTGGAACTGAGCGATCGCCGCAATGACCTGGTGAAAACCCTCTCCGGCGGCATGAAGCGCCGTTTGCAAATCGCCCGCGCCCTGCTGCACGAGCCGCGCATTTTGTTTTTGGACGAGCCGACCGTCGGACTCGATCCGCAAACCCGCCGCCGCCTTTGGGAAATCATCAAGGGGCTGAACCAGCAGGGCATGACGATTTTGCTGACGACGCACTATATGGAAGAGGTGGAATACCTCTGTGGCTCTAGCTTTGGCAGCTACGCCGTGCCAAACCACATTGGCATTTTGGACGGCGGCAAGCTGATTGCCCTGGGTACGCTGGAGGAACTGCGCCGCCAGCATGGGGAAGGGCTGGTGATGAAGCAAGCGGGCGATCGCTGGGATTACAAGTTCTTCCCTACGATGAGCGAGGCCCAGGCATTCTTTGAAGCACAGCCCCACAAAGCCGGGATGATGGTGCGTCCGTCCAATTTGGAAGATATTTTTGTGGAACTGACCGGACGCAATTTGGACTAGCTTCGACTCAGACTATTCCTCAAAGCATTCCTCAAGGCATTCCTCAAACCTCTTCTCAAACAAGCCCTTACTCAAGCCATTCCTCAAACCATTAGGGAACCAGCGCCAGACACGGCTCATCGTCTGGCACGCTGAGATCCACGCCCGGTTCACACAGATCCTCCGCCAAGGCCATTTCTATAGATTCAGTGTCGCGGATGGCTTGTTTCACCACCTGGCGGGCATCCCAGCCCTGGTCAATCAGCCGCAGCCAGCGCTGGGCCTCGTTGCCCTCCCGCAAAATCTTGTGGATCGGCTGGAGGAAGCAAGCAAAGCCGTGCTGCTTGGCCGTGGGCAGCGTTTCTTCGAGCAGCAGGTTCACCCAGTCCTGTGCCCGCAGCATCCGACCGTCTTGCCAGTGGCGCAATTCCGCCTCCAGACTGTTTTGCGCGGCAGCGTCTTCATTGGCATCGATCAACGCGACTAAATCTGTCGCCCGCGTCACGCTGGGCAGGTCGCTTTGCACCAGTGGGTCGAGGTCGGGGTTTTCCATCACTTGCATGATCCGGGCTTCTAGCAGGGCGCAGATCGCCAGCAGCGCCACCGGGTCGCTCACTAGATCGCAGATGCGGAGTTCCAGTCGGTTAAGGCAATAGGGACGGCGATCGCCATTGGGGCGCACCGAACTCCACAGGTGGCGCACGTTTTGCATAGTGCCCAGCTTGAGCTGTTCATCCGTCCAGCGGATGTAGTGGGCGTGGCTTTCAAACAGGGGCACTTCGCGGGGCGTTTTGGGAAATACGCGCCAGCGGCTGGAATGATTGCCCGTCGGCTGACCGTCTAGAAACGGCGAAGCGGCACTCAGCGCCAAAAACAGCGGGGCCTCGGCGCGGATCAGGCGGCAGGCCCGCATCAGCACCTCTGGATCAGCAATCCCCACGTTGATATGAACGCTGGCCGTCACAACCGTCGTGCCGTAGGTGCGCTCAATAAAGCTGTGATAGGGGTTGCCCGGATCGGAGCGGTGAAACTGGTCGCTGCCGCCCAGGGCCAGGGTGCTGCCCGGAATCAGGGTGTAATTGCCCAGCCGCTTCAGAAACGACCGCAGCCGCAGACGGGGGCGCACCAATTCGCACAGCAGCCGCTCATATCGGCAGAGTGGCGGGGTGGTGTATTCCACGTTGCGCGTGTCTGGCTCTCGCACAAACCCGTCCAGGGCAGCCACAATCTTGTCGGAGAACCCCACAATGTCGCCATCGGGCGTGCCTGTGTACATCTCGATTTCAAAGCCCTTCGACAGCATTGGGTCTGCTCCCAGCGTAATGTTCTTGCGTACTTTCCTCAGTTTAGGGGTTTGGGGTTCGGGGTTGGAGAGTCGGCCCAGAGTTTTCGGACTAGACCATACTGCTGCCAATCTTCAAAACCCCAAATCTGGCGGGATGGGGCGACTGGCGGGAAAGGGAAAGAGGCGCTGAAACTCTTGGTCGCGATCGCCCAGAGTTTCATAAAAGAAAAAGGCCACCCCAGCATAGTGGCGATCGCGCGTTTCCCTCACCTGCCGCTGAATCAGGCGAATCGGCGTGATGCGCCCCCTCAGCCCCGCCAAAATGCCAATACTGACAGGCAGATACTCCCGCGCCACTTGCACATCTGGTCGGTCTAGCTCCATCTCGAAGCGCCCCATGTCATTGCGATAGACCTGCACGATTAGCTCATCGACCAGGCCGCGCCGCTCCCAGGTTCCCCAGTCTTGCAAGTAGCGCTCGTAGGCAAACTCACGGGGATTGGGCGATAGGGAAATAATCGCGTCGGGGTTTCGCGCCTTCACCTCGGCCACGATGCGGCGAAACAGGCGAGTGATGTGGTTGGCTCGCCAGCGCACCCAGGCGGGGTCTTCGGGGTCGGCGGGCGGATCTGCGCCGTTGTGTTCTGCCCGATAGAGCGCCACGGTGTAGGGGTCATAGCCCATTTCCACGGGCATCCCAAAGTGGTCATCTAGCTGGATGCCGTCTACCCGATAGCGCTCTACTACTTCCGCCAGCAGATTCACCATAAAGTCCTGCACGCCAGGATGGGCTGCGTTGAGCCAGACGCGGGGTTCGTTGCCCTGCATCCAGACCTGCGTGCCGTCCTGCCGCTGGGTCAGCCAGTCGGGATGCTGATCCGCCAGTTCAGACCCCGCCGGAGCCATCAGCCCAAACTCAAACCAGGGAATCACCGCCATGCCCAGACGGCGACCTTCGACGACGACCTCGCCCAGCATGTCGCGCCCCTGCAAGCCGGGATAGGGATCGAGGGCAACGCCGAAGGTTGCTTGGGCAGTGGGGCTGGGGTAGAGGGTGTAGCCGCCGTTCCAGACGGTGGGATAAACCGTGTTGAAATGCAGGCGAGACAGGCGACGCAGCCCCACGACGAGGTTGCGGCTGGAAAACAGCACCTCGCTGTCGATATTGGTGAGCCAAACCCCGCGCAGTTCGACGGGTCTGAGATGGCTGGTGGGGTTTGCCTGGGCGGAGGTGGTGATTCCCAAAAGGGCGATCGCCCCTGCCAAAGCTGCTCGATATCCCCGTTGCCAGTGTTTCCAGCCGTTGCCCATAGGTGCTGTCTCTTCGAGTCTTTGAGTCGTAGATGGGGTGGGTGAATTGGAAAATCTTGCAGAATCCTACCGCAGGTTTACTTTGCGTCCATCCAGTTTTGCCCCGCGTGCATTTCCACCTTGAGCGGCACTTTCAGGTCAACGGCAGACTCCATCGCAGCACGGATTTGCGGCTGCAAGTCCTCCCACTCGTCGGGATGCACTTCAAACACCAGTTCATCATGCACTTGCAGCAGCAGGTTGGCCTGGCGACCCGTCAGCAGCTTGTGCAGTCGGATCATGGCGAGCTTGATGATATCGGCGCTAGACCCCTGGATCGGCGCGTTGGCGGCGGCGCGAAGCAGTTGGGCATCGTATTGGTCGCGCAGGCGAATTTTATTGATGTCGATCTCGCTGGGGTTTTGTCCTCGCAATGCCTTCAGGCTCTCGCTGCCAAAGTTGAAATAGCGGCGGCGACCGAGGATGGTTTCCACATACCCACGGGCGATCGCCTCTTGCTGCATCTGTTGCAAATAGCGAAACACGCGCGGATAGCGCTCATAAAAGCGCTCGATAAACGTCTTTGCCTGGGCCTGGCTAAAGCCCGACTCTCGCGCAAACCGCTGTGCCCCCATGCCATAGATCACGCCAAAATTAATCGTCTTGGCCATGCGCCGCTCGTCGGGGGTCACCTTGTCCTTTTCAAACAGCAGCCGCGCCGTCAGCGCATGGACATCTTCGTTGTTCTGATAGGTTTCAATCAAGATTGGTTCTTCGCTCAGGTGCGCCAGGATGCGGAGTTCAATTTGGGAGTAATCCGCCGCCACCAGCAGCCAGCCCTCTGCCGGAATAAACGCCTTGCGAATCTGGCGGCTAAACTCCGTCCGCACCGGAATGTTCTGCAAGTTAGGATTCGACGACGACAGCCGTCCCGTCGCCGTAATCGTCTGGTTGAAGTCGGTATGCACCCGCTGCGTATCAGGGCGCACCAAGCTAGGCAGCGCGTCTACGTAGGTCGATTTCAGCTTCGACAGGGTGCGATGTTCTTGGATTAAATCCACCACCGGATGGTCGCCCTGGAGCTTTTCCAGCGTAGACGCATCCGTAGAGTAGCCTGTGGCCCGCTTTTTGGACTTGCGCTTGTCCAGCCCCAGCGTGTCAAACAGCAGCACGCTCAGTTGCTTAGGCGACCCCAGTTTAAAGGTTTGCCCCGCTGCTTCGTAGGCCTGCTCCTCGATCCGCTTCAGGTCTTGCTCCAGGGCTTTGGAAAACGCGTTGAGATAGTCTTGGTCGATGCGAACGCCTGTGTATTCCATCTCCGCCAGCACGGGTTCGAGCGGCTGCTCCACCGTTTCCAGCAGTTCCGTCTGCCGAGGAATTTGCGCCAGTTCTGCCCGCAGCTTGGGGACGAGGTGAAACACAGAGTAAACATCCGTGCCGCAGTAATTGGCGACCTTGGGAATGGACACCTCCGCAATGATTTTGCCCTTGGGCACCAGATCGTCGTAGCTCTGGGCGTTTAGGTTCAGATACTTGCGCCCCAGATCGGTTAGATTATGGCTGCCTTCGGGGTTCAGCACGTAGCTGGCCAGCATCGTGTCAAACACCACACCCGCCAGGTGAATGCCCTGACAGCGCAGAACCAGCCGATCGAACTTGGCATTTTGCAGGGCTTTGGGATAGTCCGCACTCTCCAAAATCGGGCGCAGCGTCTCCAGCACTATTGCCGCGTCCAAGTTTGTTCCCTGGGCGTGCCCGGTGGGAATGTAGGCCAAGTCTGCCTCGCCCGGCCCCCAGCAGCAGCCAATTCCCACCAGCATGGCATCGCGGGGTTCCAGGGCGGTCGTTTCCGTGTCCCAGGCGACGGGCGCGGCGGGGTCAGTGCAGGCTTGCAGCGTGTTCACCAGGGCCCTCAGCTTGTCGGGCGTGTCGATGATTTGCGGCTGGACGGGCGTGGTGGCGTAGCCCTGGAAGGTGGCAGTGTCTTCGGCGCTAAAGAACCAGAGATCGTCGTCTTCGGAGGGGGCTGGGGTGCTGGAGCGCTGGAGCGCTGGGGCGGCGCTTGGGGCACTCGGCTGCTCGGTCGCGCCATCGCCAGAAAACTGGCTGTGAAGCTTTTGCAAACGGTTAAGGAAGGAGCGGAATTCGAGTTTTTCTAGGAGCGGGACGACTTCGGCATCGTCGAAGGCTTGCAGCTTGCAGTCTTCTGGGCGGAGGGCAAGGGGCACGTCTAGGTGAATTTGCGCTAGGTATTGCGAATGCAGGGCAGCATCGCGGCCCTCTTCTAGCTTTTTGCGGACGGCGCTTTTGATGCGGGGGTCGTCGAGGTGGCTATAGATTTCTGCGAGGGAGCCAAAGTCGGTCAGCAGAGAAACGGCGGTTTTGTCGCCGATGCCCTTGACCCCAGGAATGTTGTCAGAAGCGTCGCCGCAGAGGGCTTTGTAATCCACTACCTGCTGCGGCGTGATGCCCATTTTGTCTTTCACCTGCTGCGGGCCGAACTCGCGGGGCGGCGGCGTGCCTTTGCCGAAAGTGGTGCTGAGATAGAGGACGGTCAACTGCTCGTCGTCGATGAGCTGAAACAGGTCGCGATCGCCCGTCAGCACCTTCACCCGAAAGCCGTCGGCCACTGCCTTGCGGCTGAGGGTGCCGATTACGTCGTCGGCTTCGTAGCCTGGAACCGCGATCACGGGCAGTTTCAGCGCCTGCAAGAGTTCCTGCAAGTTGGACAAATCGGGCAGAAAATCTTCTGGCGCGTCGGGCCGTCCTTCTTTGTAGGTCTGGTCGGCTTCGTGGCGATAGGTCGGCTCACCGGGGTCAAAGGCGATCGCCACATAGTCCGGCTTTTCCTGCTCCATCGTGTCCAGCAGCGCCTTCATAAACCCGAAGGAAACGCTGGTGGGGATGCCCGTTTTGGTTCGCAGCCCGCCGTCGCGGTTTTTGGCGTGGGCGTAGTAAGAGCGGAAGGCGAGGGAGTGGCCGTCAACCAGGAGGAGCGTGGGCATGGGGTGGGTTACTCTTCTGCGTCGAGAATCTTTTTAGCTTCTAGCAGATCTTTCATGTGAACGTCTGTGGGCACGGGGTAGTGCAGATCGAGTTGTGAGAGGCGATCGCCAATAATCTCCGCCACCGCCAGCCGCGTAAACCACTTGTGATCCGCAGGAATAATGTACCAGGGCGCATGTTCGGTGCTGGTGTGGGAAAACATCTCCTCATAGGCCCGCATATAGTCGTTCCAAAGCCCCCGCTCCTTCACATCCGCAGCGGAAAATTTCCAGTTCTTTTCTGGCCGCTCGATGCGTTCCAGAAATCGCTTTTTCTGCTCTTCTTTGGACACATTTAGGAAAAACTTGAGGACAACAATGCCGTTGTTCACCAGATATTTTTCAAAGTTATTAATCTCCTCAAACCGCTGCTTCCAAATATTTTTCGTCAGCGCCGATTTGGGCAACTGCTGCTTTTGCAAAATTTCGGGATGCACCCGCACCACCAGCACTTCTTCATAGTGCGATCGGTTGAAGATGCCGATTCTTCCCCGCTCTGGCAGCGCCTTGAACGATCGCCACAAGTAGTCATGGTCGAGTTCCTCATCCGACGGCGCTTTAAAGCTGTAGACCTGGCAACCCTGGGGATTGACACCCGACATGACGTGTTTGATTGTGCTGTCTTTGCCCGCCGCATCCATCGCTTGAAAGATCAGCAGCAGCGCATAGATATTTTGGGCGTAGAGGACATCCTGATATTTTGCCAGCCGCTCTACGCCTTTTTTCAGCTTTTCCTGCGCTGCGGCTTTGTCGGTATAGTCGCCAGTGTAGCCAGGGTCATAGTCTTTTTTTAAAGAAACTTTTGAACCGGGTTTGACGAGAAAGGGATCGTGATTCATAGCCTATAGAAACCAGCTAAAAAAATTAAAAAACTAGCGCGAACTGCGGGCGATCGCCCTTGCAATTCTCCACTTACCCGCCTTAAACGCCTCAAGCCTGACGAGTCTTGAAATTATACAGGCAGCGCCCCCGTTTGACCTGAAGGCTTACAGCTTTGTTGCATTCTTGATCCAAAATCGCCTGATCTGTAATATCAATGTTCCTGAGCAGCGCCACGCATGAAATGACTGGAGTCCCCATAGACAGTTGACTAGCAATCCAAAATCCAAAACCCAAAATCGATATACTCTTGACCGCCGAACCCCTGCTTTTGGCAGCCCCCCTGCTCTTGGCAGCATCGCTGATTCTTGACCATAATCATGTACAGAAATCCTGGACAGAAATCCTGTGCCAGGATTCCTGTCCAGCGGCGTAGCAACGAAATCTTTTACGAATTCCTGGGCAGGATAGTTTGAACGTGTGGAATGAGGAGCGTGTTATGCATTGGAATCAACCAGACTGGCGATCTGGACGGAATAGCCCGCGGTGGATCAGATCGCGAGGGTGTAGAGGGATGGCAAGTGCGCTGGTGCTAGGGGCGATCGCCCTCCTTTCCTCTCCTGCCGCCAGCCAACCCGCCGCGGAAGCCTATCCCGTTTCCACCAGCGGCCCGACCTCCAGTCAAGCGATTCCTGCCGCTGCTCCCCTGCCGATTTATTACAACACGACGCTGCCGGAGCTACCGCCGCTATGGGATGTAGAGCAGTTTACGCCCGCACCCCGCACCAAAGCAACCCATCTTGTCCTCAGCATCAGCCAGCGGCGCGTGTTTGCTTACCAGTACGACACCATGTTGGGCAGCTTTCCCGTCGCCGTCGGCAAGCCCAGCACGCCCACGCCAACGGGCGAGTTCACCATATTTGAAATGATCGAAGACCCGACCTGGCAAAATCCCTGGACGGGGGAAATTCGCCAGCCAGGAGCAGACAGCGCCCTGGGCTTACGCTGGATTGGCTTTGCAGAACTGCCCAACGGCGTGATCGGCTTCCACGGCACGCCGACGGTTTCCTCCATCGGACAGGCGGCATCCAACGGCTGCGTCCGGCTGCGAAACGAAGACGTGCTGGCGCTCTATGCCCTGGTGGAAGTGGGAACGCCCGTGCGCGTAGAGCCATAATCCGCCATCGCCTCAGGAGCCTGAACTCGCCAGACCCTCCTCTAGCTTGAGCGGATTGGCGCGGCTAAATCGCCAGGGCAGGATGATCGCCGCGACGGTCAGCCCCAGGGCCAGCCCCCACCACAGACCGACCGCCCCCAGTCCCGCATGAATACCCAGCCAGTAGCCGCTGGTCAGCCCTACGCCCCAGTAGGCAAGCAGCCCAATCAGCATGGGAACTTGCGTATCCTTCAGTCCCCGCAGTGCGCCCGTCGCCGTGACCTGGATGCCGTCTACCAGTTGGAACATCGCTGCCACCCAGAGCAGCTTTTTGGCAAGTTCTACCACTTCCCTGTTGGCCGGGTCGCGCACGTCGATATAAAGCGACACGATGGTTTCCGGCATCAGCCAGAAAATCAGCGCCATGATGGCCATAAACAGACTGCCCATGCCAATGCCCAGGTATCCCGCCAGCTTGGCCAGGGGAAACTGGCGCTGGCCCAGGCGTTGACCCACGAGGACGGTCGTGGCAAAGGAAATCCCTAGCGGAATGGTGAACGTGACGGCGGCCGTTTGCAGCGCTACCTGGTGGGCCGCCAGCGGCACGGTTCCCAGTTGCCCGATCAGAAATGTGGTGACGGTGAACAGGCCCACCTCGATGGCAGCCAGAATGCCGATGGGTAGCCCAATTCGCACCAGTTCTCGAAACAGCTTGGGGTCAAACCGATGCAGATGGCTCAGGAGGGCGTAGGGACGCAGCGACGATTGCCGCAGGATGTAGAGGGCGATCGCCCCAAACATGCTCCACAGCGAAATTGTGCTGGCCCAGCCGATGCCCGCCAGCCCCAACTGCGGTAGCCCAAATTTGCCCAGCGTCAGTGCATAGTTCAGCGTCATGTTGATCAGCATTCCGCCCAGCATAATCAGGATGATCGGCCGGGGGCGCGACAGGGCCGACACGGTGCTTTTCAGCGCGGCAAAACCCACACCGGGGAGATAGCCGAGGGCGATCGCCCGCAAGTAGGGCCGCCCCAGATCCAGCATCTCTGCCGATTGCCCCGTGCGGCTCAGCACCGCGTCGCCGTGCCAGATCAGCACTGCTATAGGAAAACTCAGCAGCAGCGCCAGCCAGAGGCCCTGCCGATTCACCGCGCCGACCCGCTGCGGATTGTTCGCCCCGTAGGCCTCCGCCGCCAGCGGGCTGACCGCCGCCACGACTGCCCCGCCCAGCAGCAGCAGCGCCACAAAATAGGTCGCACACAATCCGCCCGCCGCCAGCGACTCGCTGCCCAGCCGACCCATCATCACCGTATCGACAAAGCCCGTTGCCGACTGCGACAGTTGCGCCCCCGCCAGCGGCAGCGCCAGCCAAAATAACTCCCGCGATTCGGCTGAAATCGTGTTTTTCGTAAGCCAGGGTTTCATAGGTTTTAGAGATTCAGGGGTCAGGGGTTGGGGATTGGGGTGTTGGAAGAGGGAAGAGGGAAGAGAGAAGAGAGAAGAGGGAAGAGAGAAGAGGGAAGAGGTTTCGTTTTTCGTTTTTCGTTTTTCCCATCTCTCGCTCCATCACTCCCACTACCAGCGATGAATCGGTGGCACGATACTGCGGGCGGTGTGAGTCGAGCGGCTAGAGGGGCGATTGTACCGAGATTCCAACCAGGCGCGGAGTTCTGTACCCGTGTGACAGCGGACGCGATCGCCCGTCACTGGGTCATGGGCACACCACCAGCTTTCCCCATTGCGATCGCGCTCGAACCAAACACGCGGTTCGCCAGGGTCGCCCGCATAGCTCAGCAGGTGGTCAAGCAAGCTGTCCCAGAGCCTTGCCCAGCGAGATCTGCGGGAACAACTGCCGTCAATTGCCAGACTGGTTGCAGAACCCGGCTTCGGCTCTAGGTCGCCGGGTTTATGAATCGTATTCATGAGAAAGACTCCAGGGGTGAATGGTGAGATGAAGAGGCGACTTTGGGCACGGTGCAGCAAAAGCCAGCTTGCCTGCCCGTCGCTGTAGTTAAATCGGGTCAAACCTCAAACCGGGTCAAACCATCGCCATCCGTCGAGGGAAATGCTGATCTGCACCCTCAGAGGAGGCAAAATCAGCGGGTTGGAGCCTTGGCAAACACCACTAGGGCGATCGCGCTGCGGAGTTGTAGAGCGTATCAGGAACCTATTGCGGGCACCGCGTGTGCTGCGAAACCTGGCTCACGCTACGGTGGCAAGGCTCGACCAGTGAAGCACCAGAGGCAACCGCGATGCGGTCGATAAAGGCATCAACCAGAGTTTGAACGGAGGCGAACATTGAGGTACGGGCCAGGGCGATCGCCCGCTTTTGGCAAACCAAACCCACCTTGCCCGTTTCAACAACTATTCCAGTAACCGTTCCGACAAGCGTTCCAATAACCGTTCCGACAACTGTTCTAGCAACTGCCCCAACGCCGATTCCTCAACCGCCCGCCCATGAACCAACCTGCGGGCACGACGGATGAAGCGTCAAACCGTGTCTAAAACCGGAAGCAAATGCAGGTCAGAGAAGCCTCTAGACCTAGCTAAATCTTGAAGTCGCCTGAGGGGACGCAGGGCCCAGCGATCGCAAACAAAATGCTGAACCGTTGCACGGACTATTCACGGGCTATCCGCGGGCTATCCGCAATGGGCAAACTCCTCCGCGCCCTTCAGCCCAGAGGCTTTGAAAAGGGCTTTGGAAAAGCTTGCTGCGCCCCAGCGGCCGCTTCGTCGCATCAGCAACCCCGGCTGCATTCCGCGTGGGGGGCTGAGCAACTGCCGCAAAATCTGAATAATCTGAACCTTAGTCTGGAGACG
The DNA here is from genome assembly GCF_013177315.1 of Thermoleptolyngbya sichuanensis A183. NCBI lineage: Bacteria > Bacillati > Cyanobacteriota > Cyanophyceae > Oculatellales > Oculatellaceae > Thermoleptolyngbya > Thermoleptolyngbya sichuanensis. The sequence continues at coordinate 2,865,065 of NZ_CP053661.1, forward strand.
TTGGGCCTGGCGGGCGACAAAAGCAACCACAACGACTCGGATATTTGGAATGGTACGAACGCCGCTGTGTTTGAGCATCTGCTTTGCCTCCTCTAGCCAAGCTGTCAGAAGTGTCGTGCCTATCGTAGGGCGATCGCCCCAATCCTTACCTCACCTACCTGGCTCACCCGATTGGGTGAACGGGAATCAGGTCTGGGGGGACGGCGTGGAACAACCCGCAGAACCATCAATTTTTTCCTGGGGCCAACTCAGGAAAGCTCAATAGTTTTGATGTCTGAAATCCCCTGGCGCAGCCGTTGGAGCAATTGTAGGGAACGACGGATTGCTAAAATGAACCCTTGGGTGATCAGCCCAGTTCTCAACCCCAAGCTAGTTTTCAACCTCTAACCCTGAGCCATGCCCACATCGGAACGTCGCCTGCTGCTGGATTTTGAAAAACCCCTGGTCGATCTGGAGGAGCGTATCAAGCAAATCCGTGACCTGGCAGAGGAAAGTGAGGTAGACGTGTCCGATCAGATTCAAAAGCTAGAGGAGCGGGCCGATCAGCTCCGGCAGGAGATTTTTCAAAACCTGACCCCGGCGCAGCGGCTCCAAGTAGCGCGGCATCCTCGCCGACCCAGCACGCTGGACTACATTCAGTCCATGACCGATGAATGGATCGAACTGCATGGCGATCGCCTGACGGGGACAGACGATCGGGCGCTGGTGGGCGGCATTGGGCGGCTGGACGGACGACCCGTGGTGCTGCTGGGGCATCAAAAGGGGCGCGACACAAAAGACAACGTGGCGCGAAATTTTGGCATGGCCTCGCCGGGGGGCTATCGCAAGGCGATGCGGCTGATGAACCACGCCAATCGATTTGGAATGCCCATTCTGACGTTTATCGACACGCCGGGGGCCTATGCGGGGCTGGAGGCAGAGCGGCTGGGCCAGGGGGAGGCGATCGCTTACAACCTGCGCGAAATGTTTCGACTGGACGTGCCGATCCTCTGCACTGTCATCGGCGAGGGCGGTTCGGGCGGGGCGCTGGGCATTGGCGTGGGCGATCGCCTGATGATGTTTGAGCATTCGGTCTACACAGTCGCCAGCCCCGAAGCCTGCGCCGCCATCCTGTGGAAAGACGCAGCCAAGTCGCCCCAGGCGGCCGAGGCGCTACGGATTACCGCCCAAGATTTGAAACAGCTTGGCATTCTAGATCAAATCTTGCCGGAGCCGCTGGGCGGGGCCCACGCCAATCCGCTCCAGGCCGCCGCCACCCTCAAGGCCGCCATCCTAGAAAACCTGGCCCAGCTTGATAGCCTCACCAACGCCCAGCGGCGTGACCTGCGCTACCAAAAGTTTCGCAAGATTGGAATCTTTCAGGAGATGTCGGCTTGAGCGACGCGAAAGGAGTTGGGGTGGCTGAACTGATAGGCCCAGCCCCTAGATTTCTAAATGGGACTTGAGCTCGGCGACCGGACGGATTTGCCCACTACTCCCTTTGACAAAATCAGATAGCGTAGCAGAGGAAGTTGGTCGAGTCTGGTTTATGAGTGTTAAAATCGAGTCCGTAACATTTTTTAAAATTTTGGAGCCAATCCTGGTGTGTAGCGCTTAATACTCGTTAATGGGGCCCTGTTTCGGTCATGCTAATTATTAGGCATTGAGGCTTGGATTTGATTTGGATAGAGCCATTGCTGATGGATTTGGTCTGGCTTCTGGACACTCGCCGTGCGATCGCCTCACTGCAATGCCTGATGGCACGGATTAGCCAGATGTCGCCCGATCAAAAGCCCACGCCAGACTTAGACTCAGGACTCTTTGACGCTAGCAATCCAATTTTCTAACTTTTTTAACTCACCCGCTAACCCAACTGTTTTTAACCAATCGTTCTTTTCATCAATCGCTTCATACCGCTGCTTGGAACTGGAGTTTCTCCCAGTTCGCTACCCACCTGCGATTTTAAGTTTTGGCTACAGGCTGGCTTAACCATTGTTTTTTTCTATTCCTTTCACGCTGGTTCATCAGTTCAGGATTTTACTCATGTCTCACGCTCTTCCTACCCGCGCCCTGATCACCGGAGCCAGTCGGGGCATTGGCGCAGCCACGGCGATCGCCTTTGCTAAAGCGGGGGTAAACCTGGCCCTGGTTTCCCGTTCTGCCGACTCCCTGGAATCAGTCGCCGCAGCGGCTCGCAAACTGGGCGTAGCGGCAGACACATATCCCATCGATCTGGAAGCTTTGGATCAGGTCGCTGAAAAAATAGGGGCGATCGCCACAGCCAGCCCTATCGACATTCTGGTGAACAACGCCGGAATCGGCTACACCGGAGACTTGCTGACGACTCCCCTCCCCGACTGGCAGCGGGTGATCAATCTCAACCTCACCAGCGTCTTTCAGTGCATCCAGGCCGTATTGCCAGGAATGCGCGATCGTGGCCAGGGTGTGATTATCAACATCGCCTCCATCGCGGGCTATCACGCTTTTCCCGGATGGGGAGCCTACAACGTCAGCAAGGCGGGGCTAATTGCCCTATCCAAAACCCTGGCAGCCGAGGAGCGCTCCCACGGGATTCGCGTCGTCACCTTTTCGCCCGGATCGGTCAACACGCCAATTTGGGACACCGACACGGTGCAAGCCGACTTCGATCGCTCTCGTATGCTCACTGCCGACGTGGTTGCCCAGTCGATTGTGCATACTGCCCTGCTCCCCCCTGGTGCAGTGATTGAAGAAATCACGCTGGTTCCCAGTGCGGGAGCCTTGTGAAGATCCGAACCAGTCCCCAAGCAGCACGGTTTCACCGGGACTGCTTTACCAGGACTGCTTTACAGAGAGATTGCTGAACAAGTCGTTCGGCACTGGCTGATTCCCTCAACAGTTTGATTGTTTTCTTTGGAGAGTTCATCCCAAGACCTATGACGATTGCTTCTTCTAACGGATTTACGAACGGATCTAATGGAGCCAACTCCTCACCCGCCAAGATTGATACACCGAAGCAGGGCGAAACGCTAACGCTGGAGGTGCGTCCTGATCGCACGACCTCCTATTCCCAAGAGCATACCGAAGTGTCGCAAGAGGACATGATCGACGCAGTGCGAACCATGCTGCTGGGCGTGGGCGAAGACCCGGAGCGGGAAGGTTTGCTCAAGACCCCCAAGCGAGTCGCCGAAGCCATGCGCTTTCTCACCAGTGGCTATAATCAGTCGCTCGAAGAACTGGTGAACGGCGCAATTTTTGATGAAGGGCATAACGAAATGGTGCTGGTGCGCGATATCAACGCCTTTAGCCTGTGCGAACACCACATGCTGCCCTTCATGGGTCGGGTTCATGTCGCCTACATCCCCAATCAGAAAGTGGTGGGGCTGAGCAAGCTGGCCCGCATTGTGGAAATGTATTCTCGCCGCCTCCAGGTGCAAGAACGTCTAACTCGCCAGATTGCCGAAGCAGTGCAAACGATTTTGGAACCCCAGGGCGTGGCGGTGGTCATGGAAGCGACTCATATGTGTATGGTGATGCGCGGGGTGCAAAAACCCGGTTCCTGGACGGTGACCAGCGCCATGCTGGGTGTATTCCAGGAAGATCAGCGCACGCGAGAAGAGTTCCTTAGTCTGATCCGCCATCAGCCTGCCTTTTTCTAGAATCCAGGCGCTAGAATTCGGCACGTAGGGCTTGATTCTGGGGCTAAAACAGTTGCATAACTCGAAGCTGGATAGTACTATTGAACTAACCAACTTCTTGCCACAGTCGGTTTTTGCTTGGGCAGAAGCCGACTTTACTTTTTTACTACCGAGTTTTACTACGAATACACAGTGGCAAGTGGCGCTAGAAATGACATTGCTGAAGCCTCATCTAAAAGCCCGCAATGCTCGACTGGCAATCCAAAATCGCAAATCCAAAATTGCAAATGGGCACCTCGATTAATTGCCTTATTGAGAATTTTAGGAGCCTGAAACCCTCGCTTTCTTGTAGCCATTCTCAAGAGGATCTGAATTTTTCGAGGTGCCCAAATCCAAAATCATAAATCCCTCCAACTCCGCACTCCTATTCCCCCAGTTCCCAGCAATCCTCAATTCCCGACAAGCCCATGAGCATTGAGCAAACAACCCAACTGATCCAACTGATTTTGAACAGTGTGCTGATGGTGGCGGTGGGGGCGGTGGTGTGGCTGGGGTTGATGCTGCGCTGGGTGTGGCTGGACAGTCTGCTGCGGGGGGCAGGGGCAGAGGTGCTGCGAGGTGAACTGAAGGGACTGGGCGAGCGCCCCTGGCGGTTGGAACAGTCGTGGGACAGAGTGTCTTATCGGTCGCTGCTGGCGCTGCGGCGGAGCAATCGCCGTCTCAAGCGACACCACCAAATGGTCGCCGTGAGCCTGCTAGTCTCCCACGGATCGCTGCTGCTGCTGGTATCTAGCACGCTGCTGTTGGCCTTGCGGACGCTGGTGCAGGCGAACTGGCTGATTCAGCTTTCGCTGGGCGTGTTTGTGGTGGGGGTTGGCGGGGTGCTGCTGGCGCTGGGGCTTTGCCTGGCCGATTGGGCGGTGAGGGAGGAGGGTGGGGCGATGCGCCCGCAGCGCGGCGAGATGAAGCTGTCTCTGAGGCGATCGCCCCGACGAGCAATCGTCGCTCTGGAGGGAACCCTGCGGGACAAAGGCAGCAAGTCTACTCTTCCAGAATTTCTACCCGATCTTCGATAGGGATACCAAAAGCGCAGGCAATTGTTAAACAATTTTGAAAACAGCGCTAAAGAGATGCAAGCCCGCCTGCAAGTGGCTGGAGTTGAGGGGATCGGAAGCCGCTTATCTTATCTTGCCCATGTGCCCGAAATCGCTCAGGTTATGCTGCGTCGTCAGCACAGACCAAGACCGTGAAACCGGCTCTAAATCGGCACCTGCACCCGCGTCGTCACGGTCATCACGGGGGGCGTTTGCTCAAGCTGCGTAAATTTCCAGCCCACGATCGCCCCATAATCCACCATCATCGTCAGCAGACCAATACCGGAGGCGGTGTGTTCGTCGTTGAGGGCATTTTGCTCAAGCTGCTGGAGGTAGCGTTCTAGGGGTTGAGCAGCGAGGATGTCCTGGATAAAGCGTTGAAAGGGGGCGATCGCCTCTGACCTGACGCTATTGGTTACCCAAAACACCAGGCAATCGGGATGGAGTTGCAACTTAATGGTGATTGGCTGGCGAGAGGCCTCGTCGTGAAACTTCATTGCATTTTCCAGCAGCTCGTTGGCAATGTATCGAACCGCATCCTGCATTTCGGTGCGGCGGCTCAGCGTTTTGGGGTCGCGCTCGTCGGCGGGAAAAAACGTCACCATATAATCCGCCAGAAAATTGGCAGACAGCCCGTTGTTTCGCCAGCGCTGGCGAATCGATTTGGCGCTGGGCGAAAAGCCCAAAATCAGATATTCCTGATTGGGCTGCAAAGCGTCGTCAAATTCTCCGAAGATTTGATTCATGCAGGCGGCTGGAGGCGGATCAGGGAGGCGGATCAAGGAGGCGCAAGTGGCAAAAATATGGGCGACGTTATCAGAAGCGCATCAAAGGCACAGAAATAAACAGAACGGCGCAGAATGAATGCACAAAATTTTAATTGGCTTTTTCGATTTTGATCCAGAAGCAAGCGAGACTCAGCGAACCGTCGAGCGCCCTCCTAACGCTGTTTCACAATTAAAAGCGTGATGTCATCAAACACTTTTTGCTGTCCGATGTGGCGGCGCACATCGTCAATCACCGCCTGCCGAATCTCAACGGCAGAGCGCTGCCAGTGCTGGCTAATCACCTGACAGAGCCGCTCGATGCCGTAAAGTTCGTGAATTTCGTTGGCGGCCTCGGTGATGCCGTCGGTATATAGCACCACACCATCACCGGGTTGCAAGTGAATGTGGGTGTGGGTGATGAAGTCGGAAATGTCTTCTACCAGACCCACCGGAAAGCCCAGCGTCATGGTGTTAATCGACTCGATCTCGCCGTTGCCCCGCACGACCAGAACTTCCTCGTGCTGTCCGCTGAGCCGCAGTTGACCCGCTTCATAGTCCAGCAGGGCCAGCGTCAGGCTGCGATCGCAGTTCATGCGCTGCACGTTGTCATAAATCACGCGGTTTAGCGTGCTGAGAAAGCGTACCGAGTCGGTTTCCTGCGTGGAGAGCAGCGTTCGCACTGCCGTCTGCACCATGAGCATCAACATACCGCTTTCTAATCCATGACCTGTGATATCGCCAATCCCAATCTTGACCGCGCCGTTATCGTGCAGCACGTCATAATAGTCGCCGCCAACTTCATCAGCGGGTTCCATAAACCCGGCAATTTCCAATCCTTCGATTTGATCTAGCTCGTGATCTTTGGGCAGAACCATTTGCTGAATCTGGCGGGTAATGGCCAGTTCTGCGCCCATTCGCAGGTTTTCTGACTGCAACTGCTGATTCAGCAGCGTAATTTCCTCATTGGCGCGGGCAAGCTGGGCGGTGCGTTCCTCGACCTTTTGCTCTAGCGTGCGGTAGAACTGGGCATTTTCCAGGGCGATCGCCGCTTGGGACGAGAGGATATTCAGCACAGTTACTCGCTCTGGCGTAAAGGTATCGGTGGCTAAGTTGTTTTCCAGATACAGCAGCCCGATCAGGTTGCCCTGATTCAAAATGGGCGAACACAGCACCGAACGCGATTGGGACTGCACGATGTACGGGTCGGTGGTGAAAAGTCCTTCTGCGGCGGCATCCCGCAGCACTACGTCTTCGCGGGTGCGCTGTACGTAATGGATCAGCGAGAGGGGCAGTGTCTGTTCGTCGGGCGATCGCGACTGGACCTGCACCTGCTCCTCGCCCTCAAGCATCCCCTCCGCCTCAATTCGCAGCCCGTCTGCTTGAAGCAATAGCAAACAGCCCTTCTGTGCGCCCGCGTTTTCGATGGCCAGCTTCAGCAGCTTCTCCAGTAAGTTCGCCAGCACAATTTCTCCAGAAATCGCCTGCGCCGCCTTGATCACCGTATCTAGATCTAGGTTTAGCCCCTGAGTTCCGCCTGTGGAACTGCTTGACCCCAGCGACACCGTTTGGTTCATTAGCTCAGTTCTGGCCAAGGGTTCCATCCGCTGTTCCAAAAACTGGGGGTAGAGCGTGTTGAGGGCATCCACTTTATAGGTCGCCCCCCAGCGCAGGTAAGTATAGCGGGCATCCATCAGGTAAGACTGGGCTAGCCGTTCCTTACCCAGTGCCAGATAAAACTTACCTGCCAGTTCTTGCGCCAGTGCTAGGTCGTTGATAAAGTCGTTGTCCCTAGCGGCCTGGATTGCGTTGTCGTAGGCATCAATGGCTTCGGCCGTGCGCCCCAGCACCCGCAGCCGCTCTGCTTCTAGCAGCAGGTGGCGATGCAGATAGTTGGCGGGGCAGTAGGTCGCCCAGCGCTGGGTCATCCGCAGGAATTTATTGATTTGGCGCAGATATTGCCGCTGCACCTTGGGCGACACGTTGTTGTAGCGGGCCAGATAAGATAGCGGCCAATAGAAATATAAGAGGGCATAGAGCGAGGTCATGGGGGAGGATTCTTGATATGCCACAGCCTGTTTTCCGGTTTCGATCGCCGTGGCATAGTCGCCGATGTGATACGCCCAGATCACCTTGGCAATGGAGCCGTAGAATAGGGGAACTCCCAGCTGCCTGTCGATAAACTGGGGAATCATTTCGTCTTCGTTGTAGATGCTGCCGACCAAGCGATTCGCGTAGCGATCTGTTCCAGAATCGCCCTCGATGCCCTGGCCGCGCAGGTGCAGTACCAGTTGATGCCAGGGCAGCATGGAGTAGACCACCTGCTCCTGTCCCAGGCTGAGGAGTTGGGTTTCGTATTGCTGAAAGGCTTCGGCCACCTCATACAGCGGCTCGCCCAGCAGCAGTTGGTGAAAGCAGTAGACCGAGGCGGCCAGCGAGGCGGCCTCCTGGTTGCCCAGTTCCAGTCCTTCGGCGTAGGCGTTGAGCAATTCGGGGAGCGATCGCCGCAGGGGTTCTTTCCAGTGGCGCAGACAGCTTTCATATCCGACAATGACGATCGTTTTGAACTGGCGGGCATTGAGCCGTTCTATGACTCGCAGGCTGAGTTGACCAAAGTCATAGGCTCGGTCGATATCGCCCAGCCCCGCCCGCAGCATCACGCCATAGGCCACGCCTTGCACTGCCGTCTGGGGCGAACTGCCGTATTTGACTACCAGATTGATCACGCGCAGTGCCGTTACGGCAATCAGATAAGGTGCGGCATTGGCGGCGGCGATGATCGGCGAACCAACGAGCCGCATGATCGCTTCTTTGACCGGATCGGTCATCGGTGGCAGTGCCTCCAGATCGCGGGAAGAGCGGTTGCCGATGACCAAAAAGCGCGTCCGCATCAACTCTAACCCGACCTGGAGGCGGCTGGGGTGGCGGGGAATCTTCAGCCCCAGTCGATTGGCCGCCGTCACAAAGATATCTAGCGCCGCGTCCATGTTGTTTTGGGCAGAGTAAGCAGAGATCTGCGTCTGGTAGGCCTTTACGGTGTCCAGGTCGGAGCGGGCGTTTGAGAGGATTGTCTCCGATAGCTGGTTGACCAGATCAAAATCGCCTTTCAGATACGCGGCCTCGACGGCTTCTTCGTAGAGCGCCAGGGTGAGTTCGTATTGATTGAGCCAACTGTGCTGATCGAGCAGGTCGGCTCCCGACCGCAGATAGCGCAGCGCCGTGTCGTAGGCGTTGGATTCTTTGGCCTTGGTGCCTGCTTTCAGGTTTAGCCGAGCCAGTTCGTGCCGCTCGACGGCGTGGGCGATCAACCCCGCGCCCGTGTTCAGGTGGTTTACAATGTCGAACAGATGATCTTCCTGCTGTTCGGCGGAACTGTGGGTGAGGAGCGATCGCCCAATGCGGTAGTGGATCGTTTCGCGCTCGGTTTCGGGAATCAGCGAGTAGGCCGCCTGCTGCACCCGGTCGTGCAGAAACCGGAAGGTCAGGTCACGGTTTCGGGACAGGTCGCTCTGCCACTCCTCTGCACCAGACAACTCCTGCCCATTCTGCTCCAGGCTGGCAAACGGATAGCCCTCACCCAGCGGCATCACCAGTCCTTCCTCGACGCTCTGCCACAGGTCGGCCGCCACCGCGCTCTGGGGCAAGTCGGCGGCGATCGCCAGCGTGGGCACGTCGAACTGGTTGCCCAGGCAGGCCGCCAGCCGCAGTACCCGCTGGGTGTTGGGTTCCAGCTTCTGGATCTTGTCGGCCATTAGCTCGACGACATCTTCGGGTAGCCCCGTATCACGAATTTGGCTCAGATCCCACTGCCAGTTTCCTGACGACGCATCATAGTTGAGTAGCCCTTCGGTATACAGCGACTTGAGAAATTCCGTCAGAAAAAACGGGTTGCCTTCCGTAATCTGCATGACGTAGCTGGCCAAAGGGGCGATCGCCTGCGGTTCGGCACAGCAAGTATCAGCCACGATCTGCTGCACAGTGTCCGCATTCAGCGGGGCCAGGTCGATTTGGTTGACCCGCACGCCCGCCTGCCGAATCTGTTCCAGCGTCAGCATCAGCGGATGGGCCGGGCTGACTTCGTTGCTGCGGTAGGCTCCTACCAAAAATAGGTAGCGGCTGTCGGGCGCAGTCAGCAGGCGCTCAATTAACTTTAGCGAGGCTACATCCGCCCATTGCAGGTCGTCTAGGAACATCACCAGCGGGTGTTCTGCCTGGGTAAACACCTGGATAAAATTCTGAAACACTAGGTTAAAGCGATTCTGGGTTGCATCGGGAGCCAGCAGCGGCACCTCCGGCTGGGGGCCGATAATTAGCTCGACTTCAGGAATCACCTCGATCACGACCTGACCGTTGCGCCCAAGCGCCTTCGACAGCAGCGCTTTCCAGCGGTCGATTTGCGTCTGGCTCTCGGTCAACAATTGCCGTATTAGCTCCTGAAACGCCTGAATCAGCGCCGAGTAAGGAATATTTCGCTGAAACTGGTCGTATTTGCCCGCGATGAAATAGCCCTTGTGGCGCGTGATGGGTTTGTAGATTTCCTGCACCAGCGACGACTTGCCAATGCCCGAATAGCCCGCCACCAGCATCACCTCACTGCGTCCGGCGGCCGCCATCACCGCCCGTAGCGCTGGCAGTTTGGACGGGGTCATCGGTTCTCCAATCGGTTCTCTATCCGCTTGCCCCCGTGCTGTTGACCCTGCGGTCGCTGCCTGGGCCGCTGCCACCCGCTCAAAGCCATCGAGCAAAAGCTGCACCTCTCGCTCTCGCCCGTAGAGCTTTTGGGGAATCTGGAAGCGGCCGGAAGCGTCGTCTTGCCCCAGCGGAAAGGGGGCGATCGCTCCAGTGGCCCGCAGGTCTACTAGACAACGCTCCAGATCGGTCTTCAGCCCATAGGCGCTCTGGTAGCGGTCTTCAGCATTTTTGGACAGCAGCTTTAACACGATCTGCGAAAGAACAGACGGTACGGCTGGGTTGACCTCGTGGGGTGGGTCGGGCTGTTTGGCCAGGTGGCTATGGATTAGCTCCATTGGGTCAGATGTGCTAAAGGGCGGATTGCCCGTCAGCAGTTCATACAGGGTCGCCCCCAGCGAGTAAAAATCAGTACGATAGTCTAGCGAGCGATTCATCCGCCCGGTCTGCTCTGGCGATAGGTAGGCCAGCGTGCCCTCCAGACGGTTCAGCGTTTGCAGCGTTGGGTTTTCCCGCGATAGCACGGTGGCGTTGCCAAAGTCGATTAGCCCGACGCGGCCCGTGTCTGCGTCGTACACCACGTTGGCAGGGTTTACGTCTTTGTGGATGACGCTGGCGGCGTGAACCTGACCCAGAATCTCCGCCAGGGCGATCGCCACCGACAGCGCCTCTGGCATATCGAGCGATCGCCTCAGCAGCAGCCGTTGCAGCGACTCGCCGCCAAAGTCCTCCAGCACCAGCACCACGCCGCTCTGATGTGGCTCCAGTCCATAGACGCGGCTGATCCCGTCCACTGCCGACAGCCGATTCAGGATTTCATGCTCTAGCCGAAACCGCGCCAGCTCCTCTAGACTGGGATATTCCGACTGAGTCGCTTTAAGAATCACAGGCACTCGATCCAACTCGCGCTCAGCCCGATAGACCACCGAGCGACTGCTCATGTGGAGTTGGGTCAGCACTTCATAGCCTGCAATTACGACCATGCCGGATAAGCGCTAAAACAAAAACTGGGTTCTCAGGATGATACTGTAGACCGGCGGATTTTCGCTGAAATTATTCGGGTTAAACGACACAAAAAACATCGGCACCAGCCCCACATTGTCATTCAGCGGAAAGTAGTAGCTGGCCAGCACATCGACCTGCGTGCCGCCATCGCCATAGCCCCCTACCAGAAACTCCTCACCATCCGTCACGTCAAACGGAATCGTCGCCGCTAGCGTGCCCAGCGCCCCCGGCTTGCCCAGGTCGGGAAAGGCAAAGCCCAGTTGAAACGCCTGCACTTCGACATTGCCACCCTCCCGCAGGGGATTGATCGGGTCAATCTCCGACGTGCTAAAGGAATAGCGCCCAAACACCGCAAACCCCGGCGACAGGGCCCAGTCAAAATTCAGCACAAAGTTATGGGCGATGATGTCGTCCACCGTGCCGCCAAAGCCGTCATCTACCGCGCCCCGCAGCGAAGTCAGCAAAAAGGGAAACACCGCCAACCCTTCGGGCACACCCGGAAACGGCGGTGGCGCTTCTAGCCGACTGCGGTTATACAGCAGGCGAATGTTGGCGTTGAAGCTGGGGGAATAGGTCAGCTCCGCCAGGATGTTGTTGTTGCCGTTGAAAAAGCCCCGGCGGGGGTTGGCCGGGCCATCGCCGCCAGGGGAAATAAAGGGTTCGTCAAAAATTTGCTGCGATCGGTCGTTGCGGGCCAGGTAGCCCGCCCGCAGCAGCCATTGGGGGCTGAGCGTCCATTCAAACAAGCCGCCCGCCCCCGATAGCCCGTTGCCCGCCAGCGTGCTTTGGTAGAAATTTAGCCCGCTGGAGCCGAAAACGATGTTGGTAAACGGGTTTTGGTCGAAATGGCGAAACGGCAGGATGCGCGGCCCCACCACCAGCCGAAAGTCTTCGCTAAACAGCGGAAAGGCGTACTTTAGCTCAAATAACCCGACGGAATTGGGCGACAGCGGCGTAACGGGGTTGGAATCGGCGTAGGGGATGCCAAAGCTGCTAGTAAACCCAGCAGAACTGAAGGCGCTGGCGGGCGGGTCGCCGTTGCCCATTGCCAGGATCATCGTCAGTTCATCGGTCTGCTGAAAAGACCCCGTGAAGACAAAGTAGGCAGAATAGCTGAGGGTCGTTTCTGGGTCATCTCGCACGGTTTCTACCACCGGGTCGCCAAACTGCCCCGTTTGCAGGTCAAACTGGCGGGCCGGCCGCCGCGCTGCCGGACTCACACCTGGCACGGTGATGCCTTCGGCCAAAATGTCGCCACCCGCAAAGGAGTGGCTGAAGTTAAAAGAGGCCAGCGTGTTAAACCGCAGCGTGGTGGAAAACTGGTTGGCTTCTAGTTCAGAAACGGCGGCTTCTAGGTCATCCAGGCGATCGCCCAGGGTGGCCAGCTCTGGCGCAAACTCGCGCTGGAGGGCTTCGATGCGGGCGATCGCCTCTGGGTCAAGCTGCTCTAGCCGCCCCGTCACCGCGTCCAGACAGGCCGCCAGCCCCGCCGCAAACTCGTAGCGCGTCATCGCCTGCCCGCCTCGATACAGCCCGCTGGGGTAGCCCTCCAGACAGTCCAGCCCGCCCTGGGCTTCGTTATTGGCCAGATAGGCCAGCGCCTCATAGGCCCAGTCGCCCAGATTCACGTCCGCAAGCTGCGAAACCGAAGTCACCTGCGCCATCTGGTCTACCGCCAGCCCGTCTAGCTCTGCGGATGGAGCGGCGGGTTCGGCGACAGATCCAGCTTGATACGCGGTGTAGTCTAGGGCAGATTCATCCAGGGCTTGCGAGTGGGCAGGAAACTCCAGCGCCAATAGGCCGAGCGACAGTCCCAGAATTGCCGAACATCCCTGGCGCAGCCGAATGCTAAAGCGTGTGCTGAGGGGGGGAATAGGACGGGCGATCGCCCGCTGTATCTGGAACGGAACGGAATATAAACCCACGATTTCAAATCCTCACACGCTTCAAAATCAGATTCAAAGATTTCCGCAAGGGCTTGTTCAAATTTCGTTCAAAAGCTTGTGTAAAGTTTTGTACAAAGCTGGTTTGAGAAGCATTGAAATCCACATTCAACGCTGCCTTCACAATCTCGTTCAGAATGGCTAGACAAGGATAGTCTGACTTTCCCACTCAAGTTCGTACCAGCGTTCGCGGTCTTGTCGAACTCCTGTCAGAGTCTTGTCCACAATCACATCCTGCACAATCACATCCTGCACAATCACATCCTGCACAATAGCAGCCTCTAGAAACGTTTCTAGAACGCTCTATCTGCCCGCTCTATCTGCCCGCTCTATCTGCCCGCTCTATCTGCCCGCTCTATCTGCCCGCTCTATCTGCCCGCTCTATCTGCCCGCTCTATCTGCCCGCTCTATCTGCCCGCTCTATCTGCCCGCTCTATCTGCCCGCTCTATCTGCCCGCTTTATCTGCCCGCTTTATTTGCCCGCTTTATCTGCCACAGATGCACGCTCGCGACCGCAAATTTGCATTGCAGGCGAATAATCTACGAGTACTATATAGTAAGTTCGAGTCAAAAACTAGCCGTCTATCAAAATGGGATTCTGAGCAGAACTTTGTGAGTCTAGCCTGGCTGTTTATCCCGATTTCTCTCGTGGCGCTGGGCATGGCAGGCGGCTACTTTCCGCAGTTGCGCCGCGCCGTGATGGAGTTGCCTCGCCCCCGGGCATTTCAAACCGATGCCGAGTGGTCGGCCGCTTCGCCGCCGCTAATTTCGGTAGTGATTCCGATGTACAACGAGGCTGAAAACCTGGAGGGCTGTATTTGCTCGGTGCTGGACTGCACAAGTCTATCTGCCAACCGCCTCCAGGTCTGGGTGATCGACGACCAATCCACCGACGACACGCTGGCACAGTTGTATGACCTGCAAGCGCGGCTGGCTGATCCCCGGCTGCATATCTTGGCGGGCCGGCCCCAACCCGCGAACCAGCGCTGGTCGGGCAAAAACTGGGCCTGCTTTCAAGCCTCGCAGCACGCAGACGGCGACTGGCTGCTGTTTATTGATGCGGACGTGCGGCTGAAGCCGGGGGCGATCGCCTCGATGGTGCAAACGGCGATCGCCCTTCAGGCAGACCTGCTCACCTGCATTCCGCAAGTGGTCAGCGGATCGCTGGTGGAATGGCTGGTGCAACCGCTGATGTTTGCCAATGCCGCAGTCACGTTTAATTCTGAAGCCGTGCGCGATCCAACGTCGCCGACGACCTACGCGCTGGGTCCCTGCCTGCTGTTTTCGCGGGAGAGCTACGCGGCGGCAGGCGGCCACGGCGGCATCGGCGCGGAAGTTGCAGAAGATGTTGTCTTTGCCCGCACGCTCAAGCATCAGGGCTTTCGAGTGGTGCATGTACTCGGTTGCGACCTGCTGAGCCTGCGGATGTATCGCTCCTTTAGAACCCTGTGGGAAGGCTGGACGAAGGTGCTTTACGTCGGCGCAAACTATAGCGTGCCGCTGATGCTGCTGCTGGCGCTGGTAATGCTGTCGATTTACACTGTGCCCTGGCTGGCGCTGGCGATCGCCCTCACGTCCCTGTTCACCGCTGGTGGTCTGGGCGGCTGGATTTTGCTGCTGCTGGCGATCGCCGGACTGGGGCTGCAATATGCCATTCGCGCTATGGGTTCCCATGCCCTGGACACGACGACGCGATATTGGTGGCTGCACGTCCTCAGCGGCCCGCTGATCACCGCGCTGGCGATCGCCTCTATTATCAAAGCCGAAACGGGCTGGGGCTGGACTTGGCGGGGGCGATCGCTGAAGCCGCTGCGTCGGGTTTCTTCGTCGCGCCACCGCTGAGGCAGATTTTGGATTTTAGATTGCCGATTTTGGATTTTAGATTGCCAGCCCAAAATCCAAAATCCAAAACCCACCTCACTCGTTCAGCAGCAGGTAATACAACTGCCCTGGATGGTTGATCAGCCCAGCGCGATCGCCCGCCAGTCGCCCACTGCCCATGTAGATATCGACGCGACCGGGCCCACGAATCGCGCCGCCGGTGTCCTGATCCAGCACGTAGCGGCTGACGCGGCGCAGGGTCAACTGTCCTGCTGCTTCCACCTGGGGAATGTCCGTGCGGATCAGCGCCAGGGCACCAGGTGGAAATACGGTCTTGTCGGTGGCGATCGCCCGCTCAGCCGTCACGGGCACATTCAGCGACCCGATGGGCGGCGCACCGGCCGTTTCTCGGAAAAACACAAACCGATTGTTGCGCGGAATGTAAACGTCTAACTCTGCCGGGTTGCGCCGAAAATAGTCCAGCACCACGGGCAGGCTCAGCCCCGCTTCGGGAAGCTTACCATCGTTAATCAACTCTCGCCCCAGGCTGGTGTAGGCATAGTCCGTGCGGCCGGCGTAGCCAATGCTGAGCGTCGTGCCATCCGTCAGTTGCAGCCGCGCCGACCCCTGCACCTGGATCAAAAACGCTTCTAGGCGATCGCGCAACCAGGCAATTTCCAGCCCCCGCAGCGGCCCGGCCGCCCCCTGCAAGCCGTCGATGCCCTCTAGCTGGGCGCGGGTGGGGTGGGGCTTAGGCCAGCGATCGAGATCCGGCGGCTGGCGATAGACCGGATAGCGAAACTCGGCGGTGGGGCGGCGGCTGGCGGTGTAGGTCGGCTCGAAATATCCGGTGAAATCGACCGTGCCCTGGCCGTCGCGCCCGATAGATTGATAGAGCGAAAATTCCCGCAGCACGGCTGTTCGCAATTCTTCGGCAGAACGGGTCGATTGCAGCAACTGGCGAAACCGCACCAGGCTGCGGCGGACGCGATCGCGCGTGAAGGGCGGCACAGCCAGGGTACGATAAGCCTCGGCCGCTGCGGGCGTGTTCAAATAGCGCAGCGAATAGTCGATGGCGCGAATCATGGCCGGGCGATCGCCCCCAAATCGCCGAAGCTGCTCGTCCAGCGTTGCCGCCGCCTCTAGCTGGGTCGCCTCCACCCGCCGCAGTGGAACGGTCTGCGCCGCTGCCAGCCCCGCGCCGCCCAGCCACAGCCCCAAAGTTACCATTGGCCCCAGCGCTACGCCCGCGAGGATTTTTCTGCAAAACTGAGGGCGATCGTTCCGCCGTCTCTCCACCATCAACCGTTCCATTGCTGCCAAACCCAACTCCAACGCAATTTTCAGAATCTACAAGCTCAGAACATTGTAGTTTTTAAGCTTTGGGATTTTTCGAATTTTCAAGCACTGAGGCTGAAAACCATTGCAGTTAATCAGGATTGTGGAACGTATAGCGGGAACAATAGAGAACGCGACACTAACTTGACAAAACAACTTAGCAAAAAGTCATAAGTCAAATTCGGGCTAATGCTCTGGGCCGTAGTCAGCGCTTCAGAGCCAGAATGCTGGCTACCAAACCTAACTCTGACTTGTAATGCTGCACTAGATAAGAGGGAACTGACATATGCTGACAACTTTTCCGATCGAACAATTTAAGATGCTTCAGACTGATGCTCAGAATTATAAAGACCCAATGAGCCTTCTAGAAGCATTTCCTGCGCTGCGAATCAAGCCTAACTGCGTGCTACGGCTTTACTACCATTACAGCCATGGCGATGGCGTAGGAGCTGTTTGGGCGTTTAGAAACGAAGATGCCCCTCCTGAAAATTGTTTTTTTATAGCTGATGAAGAATGGTTTACAGCTTATGAAGAAGGAATCGAGGAATTTCTAGAGAAGGGGAGGCTGAAACCTGGCCGTCGGTGTGAAACTTTTGAGGAAGTCTTCGACAAACCAAATGGCGCTTTAGAAAATTTCATGGAAGCAATTGAAGGGGACGGTACGCCTTGGTCGTATTTGTCTGCGTCGCTGTTTGCCCGTGAAGCGCCAGAGCTTGGAGCTTCTGGACACGGTTGCAGCTGGTCTACTCACATGATCCTTAGAAATGATCCAGATGAATTGCGTCGGGCAGGAGATTCTCCATTTCAGTGGTTAGTCTCTAAGCCAGATATATGGCTGCCATCCTGCCAAGAAGAAGGAGATACGGTCATTGTCCAGTTCTACAGCTACAGTGCCTTAGGCATAGAGCAAATTATCCAGCACCGTGATATCTATCAAAAAGGGTCTTATACCTTTAGATGTGAAGCTCAAGACATTGCAACTGGGGGAGCAGGTTTTGTCTTCTAGCATAGATTTTTCCATTAATTAAATGCGCTGACTCAATCATGCAGGAACTTTAGCTTAAAGCCCGCCTAACCCCTAACCCCTGAAACCTAACCCCCAACCTTGGGCATAATGGAGGGTGCTGATGCAGAGAGCTATGGCATGACTTCAGAGCCGTTTTTGACCATTGATGACCAGCCGATCACCGTATCCCAGGTCTTTCGCTACTTGCAGGCAGGGGGCAAGCTCGACGGGTTCATTGGCGAAATTGTCCGGCAATACGTCATCGAGCGATCGCTCACTGAGGAACCCGACCTCCAGCCTAGTCCGGCTGTGCTGGAACAAGCCGTCGTCGATTTTCGGCTTAGCAATAAACTGACGGATGCCCAAGTCTTCCAGCAGTGGCTTAGCACCAACGGGCTGACCTACGAAACCTTTCACGAGCGTATTGCTGTCGGCTTCCGCATGGACAAGCTGCGGCAAAACGTAACGGAGCCGAAGCTCCAGGAATATTTCATCGAGCGCAAAATGTTTCTGGATCGAGTGGTGCTGTCGCGCATTATTGTAGACAGCAAAGATTTGGCAGAGGAACTGCGCCTGCAACTCTCCGAGGGAGCCAGCTTCGAGCAACTGGCGCGAGAGCATTCCCTGCTGGAAGACCGCGTGATGAACGGCATGATGGGCCCCGTCAGTCGCGGCAGTATGCCGGATATCTTGCGGGCGGCGATCGATCTGGCAGAACCGGGGCAAATTGTCGGCCCCATTGAGCTAGAGGGGCGCTGGGCCCTGTTTCGCGTCGAAGAACTGCTGCCCGCCGTGCTGGAAAACCCCCAGGTGCGTCAAACCCTGCAAAATGAGCTATTTGACCAGTGGCTTGCCGAAAAAATTCAAACCTTGCCGATTAAAATCAATATTGGAGAATAATGCCCCAAGACCCCCTTGCCAGCATTCCCTGGGATGCCCCTCCCCTCTGCTGGCTCAACGCAGATCAGCAAATTGCTGTCAAAAATCAGGCCGTTGTTCGCTCCTTTAAGCTGGGCGAAGTGATCTGGTCGGCCGATGCGCCAGGGGAGCAATACCTGGTGCTGGCGGGCAACGTGCGGCTGGTGCCGGAGGAGGGCAAGCCGACGCTGCTAAAGCCGGGGGACTGGTTTGGTGATTTTCCTAGCCTGACGGGCCCCTGGAAGGCGCGGGCGGCGGGCAAAGAGGTGCAGGTGCTGGCTTGGAACAGCGACCTATGGGATGAGGTATCGGCGCGGGTTCCCGAAGTGCGCCAGTTTTGGCTGGAGGGGCGATCGCGCTATCAGCCCGACTATTCCGATGCGCCCAAACCCGTGGCAGGGTTTCCCTTCGTGGGCGGCGTGAATTCGGCAGCGGCCTGCCTGACGATGGTGGCTCAGGTGCTAAATGCGCCGACGCAGATCGACTGGGTGCAGCGGCAGTTGCGCGGCCAGTTGCCCAAAGACTTGATTAACGCAGCCGAAAAGCTGGGGCTGCAAATGAAGCGACTGCTGCTGACCGACTGGCGCGACCTGCAAACCGTCAGCTATCCGGCACTGATGCTGTGGCATCGGGAGCATTGGGTGGTGGCCTACGGCGTGAAGGGCGATCGCCTGCTGATTGCCGACCCGCTCGATGGCGATCGCACCTGCAAAAGCATCCCCAAGCCCGTCGTCCAATCGGCCTGGGACGGGCAACTGTGGACGGTAGAACCCGTTCAAAAGCAGGACAAATTTAGCCTCAAGTGGTTTTTGCCTGCGGTCTGGAAATATCGCGTGCTGTTGGGGGAGGTGCTGTTTGCCTCGCTAACGTTGCAACTGCTAGGGCTGGGGACACCCGTGATTACGCAAGTAATCATCGACAAGGTGATGGTGCAGGAAAGCATCCCCACGCTAGACGTGATGGGCATTGCGCTGCTGATCATCGCAGTATTCGAGGCGGTGCTGGGCATTTTGCGGATGTTTATCTTTACCCACACGACCAATCGGCTCGATATGGCGCTGTCGGCACAGCTTTTCCGGCACTTGCTGCGGCTGCCCTTATCTTATTTTGAGGCGCGTCGCGTCGGCGACACAGTGGCCCGCGTTCAGGAACTAGAAGAAATCCGCCAGTTCCTCACCAGCACCGCGCTGACAGTGATTCTGGACAGTATCTTCTCTGTCGTGTATCTGGGGATGATGGCGTACTACAGCATCACGCTGACAGGTATCGCGCTGGCGGTGATTCCCCTGTTCGCCATCCTGACGCTGATCAGCACGCCGATTCTCCGCAACTGGCTGAATGAAACCTTCAACCGCAGCGCCGATAGCCAGTCTTACCTGGTGGAAACGATGACGGGGATTCATTCCGTAAAGGCCCATGCGGCAGAACAAACCACGCGCGATCGCTGGGAAGGTTTGTATGCCCGCTTTGTCCGCACGGGCTTTCGCGCCACCACCACGGCAAACATCAGCAACCACCTAGGCGATTTTCTCACCAGCCTGTCGGCCCTGCTCATCCTGTGGTTTGGCGCACGGCTGGTGATTAACCAGGATCTCACCATTGGTCAATTGGTGGCATTTCAAATGCTGTCGGGTCGCGTTACGGGGCCGCTGCTGCGGCTGATCCAGCTTTGGCAAAACTTGCAGGAAGTGCTGCTGGCGGTCGATCGCATCGGCGACATCCTCAACGTTGCACCCGAATCAGAACCCGGCACGGGGTTGACCCTGCCCAACCTGCGCGGCGAAGTCGTGTTTGAAAACGTGTTTTTCCGCTATCAGCCCGACCAGGAGGCGATTCTCAAGGGCATTTCGTTCCGCGCTGAGCCGGGGCAGTTTGTGGGTATCGTGGGACGCAGCGGCTCCGGCAAGAGTACCTTATCTAAGCTGATTCAGCGGCTCTATCCAGCGGAGGCAGGGCGGATTCTGGTAGACGGCTTCGATATCAAAAGTGCTGACTTATCTTCGCTGCGACCACAAATTGCCGTGGTGCTACAAGAGGATTTCCTATTCAACGGCTCTGTGCTGGAAAATATTACCCTGGGCAACCCCAATGTGACGGCAGAGCAGGTGATTGAAGCCGCACGAATGGCAGTAGCCCACGACTTTATCTGTGACTTGCCCCACGGCTATGAAACCAGCGTCGGCGAACGCGGCACAGCCCTCTCTGGCGGACAGCGGCAGCGCATTACCCTGGCGCGAATGTTCCTTTCGGATGCGCCTGTGCTGATTTTGGACGAGGCCACTAGCCACCTGGATGCGGAAACCGAGCAGCAAGTCCTCGAAAATCTGAAGCAGGTGTCGAAAGGGCGGACGCTGTTTCTCATCGCTCACCGCTTTGCGCCGCTGAAACGCGCCGACCTGATCCTGACGATGGAAAAAGGCGTGATTGTCGAGCGGGGCACCCACGATTCGCTGTTGCAGGAAAAGGGGCTTTACTACTCGCTCTACCAGCGCCAGCAAATGTCCGTCTAGACCCGTCTAGACCCGTCGTGCGACGCATTTTAAGGGCATCTCAAGGGCGTTTCAAGGGGTTGCACAGTGGTGGCACGAATTTCAAATTTTGCTGATTCTTGATCGCTAATTGCGTTTGCAAATCGAGGAGCGATCGCCCTGCTTTTGGCGCATTTGCACATAATCCCGAACCCATTCACACCCCGCGTTTAGGATCTGTTCCGTATCGAATACCCGATCGAGTTGCCAGAGAATCACCAAATTATCCAATCCCGCAGACGCGAGCAGTGCTTTCTGATTTGCAGCAGCAGGATAAAACGCCACATCTAGCGCTCGCTCTTCATGTCCTTCTAGCGTGTGCAATAGCGTTCCGTCTAGCTTCCAAAGTTTAATCGTTTTATCCCAACTGGCAGAGGCAATGACCGTGCCCCACTCTGCGGGAAGTCCAGCATCTGCGGGAATAAAGGTGAGCGCATTGACGCGATCGCCATGTCCTTTTAGCGTGTGAATCAGCGTTCCATCTAGCGACCACAGCTTGATCGTATTGTCTTCACTAGCAGTTGCCACCATTTGCCCATCTGGGCTAAAGGCTACATCCCAAATGGTGTCTTCATGACTGCTCAGCGCCCGCTGCGGCTGAGGCGAAAACTGCCCATTGGCGTTGCGTCGCCACAGGTAAAGGATCTGATCTCGACCACCAACGGCCAGCCATTGATTGTCGGGACTATAGGCAACTGCATTGAGGCGATCGCTGAGTTTGTCCAACGACGGTTCAGCGCTTCTCTTGAGGATTTGAATTAAGGTGCCATCCAACTGCCACCGTTTGATAGTGCCATCCCAACTCACAGATGCAACCTCGGTGCTGCTGGGGTTAAACGCCACATCAAATGCTGTTTCCCGATGGGCATTGATCGTTTGGATGAGGGTGCCGTCTGGGTTCCAAAGCGCCAGGGTACCGTCGTTGTGGGCAGTGACCATCATTTGCCCATCTGGACTGGTGTCAACAGCCCAAACTTCTCCACGGGCAGCGGTCAGTGTTTGCAATAGTTGCCCCTGAGGTGTCCAGCGTTTAATCGTGCCGTCGGTGCTAGAAGACCACACAACTGGTTCCGCCACCGGAGCAGCAGTGCCGCGATTGGTGCCGCGATTGGGTGCAACCGTGACGCTCCACACAGAGGCGCGATGGCCCCGAAAGACCGTCGTAAAGCGAGAGGACAACTGCCAAACTCGAACCAGGTCATCTTCTCCCCCGGAAATCAGGCGATCGCCATCCGGGCTAAACGCCAGCGCCAGCGTGCCGCTAGGATGCCCTGGAAGCGATCGAATCACCGTTCCTTCTAGATTCCACAGTTTGATGGTATTGTCCCAACTGCCCGATGCCAAGGTTTGCCCATCGGGGCTAAAGACTAAATTCCCCACCGCCTTGCGATGCTCGGACGTGGTGTTGAGTAAGGTGCCATCCAGGTTCCACCAGAGGATGTTGCCATAGGAATCGCCCGCCACCAGCCTTGTCCCATCGGGGCTAAAGGCAACGCTCAGGAGTCGATTTTCCCCGTCGGTGGAAGGCGTGGGATTGCGGAAGGTGCGACGGGGAGTGCCGTCTAGATCCCACAGCATCACCGTGTTGTCGGCACTGGCAGAAGCGAGCGATCGCCCATCCGGGCTAAATACCACCTTCCAGATGACGCCGCGATGTCCGCTCAAGGTGCGGACGAGTTTGCCGTCGGTGTGCCAGAGTTTGATCAGCTTGTCGTTGCCGGCTGAGGCAATCCACTGTCCATCGGGGCTAATCGCCACCGACAGCACGCGATCTGGGTGCCCTTTGAGCGTTGCCACGGGTGTGCCATCTGTGCGCCACAGCCGCATGGTGGCATCGTCCATTGCCCCCACCAGGGTTTGACCATCGGGGCTGAAGACAACCTCCCGCGCCTTTTCTGGAATCGTGTTCAAAGTCGTCCCGTTGGGTTTCCAGAGGACAATAGTAGACTGATCATAGGTTGCGGCAATGCGCTGACCATCAGGACTGATCGCCAATCCCCGCACTCGTCCTTTGTTGGCGTTCAGGCGATGGCGCTCAACCACTTGAACGGTGATGCGGTGCAGTTCTCGCTCAACTTGGGTCGCTAGTTCGGCGGGCACCCGGCCGATCCGGTCTAGCTGCGTATAGGCTTGAATCGACGTGACGAGTGCATCCAATCGATTGCCCGAAGCAAATTGGGCCTCGGCGATGTTGGCGATCGCCTCGATTTCGCGCAGCGAGGCCTGACGTTTTTGGGCAGCGGCATAAAGCCCCAAGCCACTGGCAATCACAAATGCAGTGCTGATCGTGCCCAAGAGCCAGCGCTGCAATCGCAGACGCTTCTCCACTTCGCGCAGTCGTCGATTTTCCTCTTCCCGTTTGAGCGTGTCGAGGTCAGTGCTGGTGCCAAACCATTTGACGATATTTCCCGCCCCATCGCGAATGGGAATGGCGCGGTTGAGAAACCAGCGATAGGTTCCCTCACTGTCCATCATCCTGAGCTGAAGTTCATAAGGCTCGCCTGTTTCCAGGGAATGCTTCCAGGCAGCCAAGCTGAGGGGACGATCTTCGGGATGAACGATATCCAGGCGTTTCCAATCTTGCACATCGCCTAGCGATCGCCCCGAAAAGTCGTTGCCTTGCTGATTTGTGTAAGATAGCCTGCCGTCGGGTTCCACAATCCACACAATCTGCGGCACCGCTTCTGCCAACTGACGAAAGAAGCGCTCGCTCTCGGCCTTGGCGGTGAGCTGCTGCTGAATAGACTGCCGCTCAATATCCTGGCTAGCTGCCAAAAATTGATAGTCCAGGTCGCTGAGGCTTTTATTCCTGGCCCATTGCTCTACCTCTAGCAGGGTTTGCCCTCGCAATAGGCGAGAGTCGTCCTGTCGTCCTGACTCGACCCAGGCATCTAGGTTGACCGAATAGGGACGCAGCCGGTGCAATTGTTGCTCGACCCAAGCTGGGGTAAACACCTGGCGATAGATGCGGTTTTTGATGGCGAGCTGATTTTCCCGCCGCACCACCAACCCCGACAGCAGCAAGTCGATTTGCTCACGACTGTCGTCGGTGTAGACAGGCTTTCCTTGGAGTAGTTGCTGATACAGCCCCAGCAATCGCGCAATGCGGTTTTCGTGCCAAAACAGATGGTCGCGAATGGTACGCAGGTGGATGGGTTCGTCCTGTGATTCCCAATGGCTGAGGATGTGCGATCGCACGAGTTCTTCGATCCATAGATCAGCCGTGCCCGCAGGCAACCGCAGCGGCAGCGTTTCCGCCTGTTGCGCCTGTTTGACGACAAGCTGACACAGCTTTTGGGTCAAAAACGGTTGCCCGCCTGTCCAGCTCAAAATGGCTTGCAGCACTGCTGATGGAGCGTCTACAAACGGCTCTAGTCCCGGCAATAGCGGGGCGCTTTCGGCGAAGGTGAACCCTTCTAGCTGAATCGCCTGACCAATGTTGAACGGCGTGAGCTGTTTGTCGGCAATCAAATCGGAGGGGGTGGCGACTCCAAACAGCGCAAAGGTCAGGCGATGATACTGCTCATCGTGCGATCGCTGGTTATAGCACGCCCGCATCCAGGCAAAAAACGCATCGGTGGAAAACGGTAGCCCCAGCAGGCTGTCGATCTCGTCAATCAGCACGTAAATGGGGCGATCGCCCCCCGACGGCAAGATCACCTCTTCCACAAGCTGGCTCAGGCGCTGCATCAGCGGCAGGGCTTCTCGCGCTTTCCACCATTGCAAAAAGTCAACCTGCGGCGGCAGTTTCAACCCCTGAATCAGACTGATCCCCACGCCCGCAATCCACTGCTGCTGGGTGAGATCGGTGCCACCCAGGCGCGTCATATCCAGATAAATGCAGCAGGCTCCCTCGGCTTGCAGTCGCTCCTTCACCCGCACCAGCAGCGACGATTTCCCCATTTGGCGCGAACTAAAGACGTAGCAAAACTCGCGCGATCGCAATGCGTCGTACAAATCTGTATCTGCCTGGCGCTCCACATAATTGGGAGCGTTGGCATGGAGGCAGCCGCCAACTTTAAAGCGTGGGGACGTAATCACCAGGGGACGCCTTGATTTGCTGTTGCTTTATTATGAATGACTCCTTGAACCAGGGCGACAACATCTCAGGAAAACGCATCACTCGGTCAGAATGTAGCGCTTTAGATAATAGCGATACAACTCACAACTGAGTCGCCAACCGTTGGGCGTTGGAATGACTAATCCTGCGCCTTCTAACTTAAACGCCAGCATGGGATCTAAAACACTCACGCCTGAAGGCTGAAGCAGAGCCTTCAGCGGCTCCATCGTCCAGGGCAGATCTTGCAGCGAGGCAAACATCGTCTGTAAATATCTCTGGTATGCCCCTTGAGGCGTTGTAGCGGCCTCCAAAAACGCATCTAACGAAGACGGTTGACGGGCAATGTGGTGAATCGCCAAATGTACCAGGGTAGGATGCCCGCCGACCAGCGCCATCAGCCGATTGGCCTCTGCCTCGCTCCAGGATAGAGCATACCGTTGCGCTAGCTCCAGCACTTGATTGGGGGTGAATTCGGGCAGTGCCAGCGGCAGCCCAACATTAAACGGTAAAAAGATGATGTCGAGCAGCAAATAGCGGTCGGTGGCATAGGTGACGACGAGGCGCAGGTGTTGCCAGACGGCATCATGTCCGGCTTCCTCATGCCAGGAGCGCAGCAGAGGCAAAAAAGCCTGCGCAGTTGCAGGATGGGCAAACACGCGATCGATTGCGTTGATCGCCAGCAGCACAGGACGCTGAATCGAAGACAGGAGCTGATTTCGCACATAGAGCGTGGTGCTAAAACTCATGCCGATCGCCTCCCCCCAGGGGTTTTCGGGGGGCGGCACTAGCCCCAGCTTCATCGCCAGCGACATGCTAAACCATTGCAAAAACTGATTGGGATTTTCCAGAATATCAGTTTCGGCTTGCTGGAGGTCGATCGAGGCGATCGCATATCCCAACTGCTGAGCCTGATCGAGCATCCGCAGCAGCAGCGACGTTTTGCCAAAGCCAGGCGGCGCTTTGATTCGCACCACACAGCCAACTTGGGTCATTTCGTGAAAAGCTAACGCTTCGATCGGTTCTCGGTAAATGTAGAGCGATGACTGGAGCGGCAAGGGACCGCTGGGATAGCGGTGGAGCGATCGCCCTAAGGAAACGTCCACTTGCGGTTGGGAAAGCGTTGCTGGATTAAAACCGTCAACCGGCTGGAGGTCGGCATCCGTGAGTGTCAACCCAAAGGTGTTGAAAATCTTTCGCAGTGTCTTTTGATCTACACCCGCCTGCGCCGCCCACAGCCGACGAATTGACGACGGAGACACGTCCGCCAGATCGCTCAACGCTTCGGCACTGTAGCGATCGCCGCCGTTTTGCTCTGCCTCGAAACGGGCGATCGCCCCTTGCAAACGACTCAGCCCATAATCACTCAGAACAATCCCGCGTTTGCGTTTAGCAATTCGCCGTTTTTCAAGATCTTGTTTTTCAGGATCTCGGTTTTCAGGATTCATAGTGTGTCCCTTACCCACGGGAGCATCCCACTTTCGCGAAAACAGTGCGAAGGGTGAGAATGGGAGGGTAGCCCCAGGGATGACTCACCATGACACCTGAAGACCAAAAGCGATTGGAAACTTGTACTATTGATTTGATTGTGTGTAAATGCGGGGAGAATGCTTGCGTTTACACACAATCTGGACAAACTTGAGATTTAACAATGAAAATTCAGTACCTTCTTGTTGCAGTAATAGCTGCCGTTGCGTCTGCGATTCCCTTTGCAGCAAAGGCAGATACGGTCGATGCCCGCTGCGATATTTATCCGCGTGGTGAAGATCGGGCTTCGGCGGTGACGGCCTGCACCTTTTCTCAGCGCCAGGGCAATGTGGGCATTCAATTGCAAGACGGGCGGCGCTATGACCTGACCCCCGTGGGCAGCCAGCCCGGAAACTATGTGGATCAAAATGGGCAGCCGGCCTATCGGCAATCGGGATTGGGCGATCGCGGTCAAATCTATCGCTTTGCCAACGAGTCGATCTACGTGTATTGGGACACGGCGGGCATTCCAGCCGCCAGCGCCAACACTAGCGGCAATCCGGTTACTTACACTACGGTCATTGACTACAACCACATCAACATTCAGATCACCGAAGCAGAATTTAACTTCCGGGGCACACTGACCAAGCTGCCAGGGCCCGATTATTCCGGCACCGATGGGCGTGTGCGCGTGGTGCTGACTCCTAGCACGGGTCGGGTGCTTGTCTTTAATGAAGTCACCGGGACGACTTTCTACGACTACACCATTCCTCCGGTGTCGGTTGGTGAAGACCCCAGCACCATGTGCGATCCGACCCGCGAACCCTGCTAGAAGTTGCTTCATTTATCAAAAGTGCTCAGCCTTTGACTGAGCGCTTTTTTCTGCTACTTTTTCAGACCTGTTCGCGTCGGCGTTGCGGAGCAATAACCTGACTCCCAAAACCTGCCCCCTCCTAAAGAACTTGCGAATAAGACAAAATTCATCCTCTAAATTCAGGGTGCGTTTGCCATGAATGCAGTCCTCGCTTCAAAACCCAAAATTGCGATCGCCGCGGTTTGCCTCTACCAAACTGAGTCATGTTAAATCCATCTAACCCGCAGCCCCAGGCTCCAGACTGTGTTGCCAACTTGCATGCGATCTATGGCCCTCCCAGTCAGGCTGGATTTGGCAGCGCCGTATTCTACGAACCTTTAGACAGTGAACTTCTAGAGCGTGCAGACGCACTAGAGCAGATGGCGCTTAAACACTATCGATATTTTGTGAGCGACTTCTGGCGGCGATGCGGCGAATCCGCTTGGCTGACTCGTTTTTTCTATCCATCTAGGAAATACCCCTATGACTCACTTCTTCACTCGTTTGATCGGATTCACCGCCCTGGGCGTTGCCATCGCCATGGCCAGGCCAGCGATCGCCACTCCCCCCACCAGCCCCGCGTGGGAATCTACCGACTGCTCTACCTTTGGCCTGAACGCGCTGCAAAGCGCCATGTCTGACTGTGGCTATGTCACCGTGCCCGAGCGCCACAGCCAGCCCGATGGGCCGACTATTCAGGTGGCGGTGGTGAGAACCCGCAGCATTGGCAACAACCCTGCCCCCGATCCCTTGTTTATCGAAAATGGTGGCCCTGGCAGCACTACCATTAAAACCTTTGCGGTCGATATATTACCCAACCTTCCGGTGTTGCCCGCCTTGCTGCAAGCGCGCGATCTGGTGTTTGTCGATCAGCGGGGCACTGGGCATTCACGCCCCTTCTTTAACTGCCCCGAGAAAACCGAGCACAATATAGCGGTGGCTCGCGACGAGATCGCCCCCACCGATACCCAGTGGATGGTGGCCTGCCGCGATCGCAGCCTTGCCGCAGGCATTAACCCCAACGCCTTCAACACCATCGAAAATGCCGCCGATATCTATGCGGTGGCCGAAGCCCTGGGCTACGACCAGTTTAATTACTACGGGGTGTCCTATGGCACGCTGCTGGGGCAGTACGTGCTAGAGCAGGCGGAGGAACACACCGCCCAGCTCCGCAGTGCGATCCTCGACGGGGTGGTGACGACAAATATCGACTTTAACCTGGCCGCCACCTATACCTTGAGCGGGGCACTGCGCAACCTGTTTGCCGCCTGCGCCGCCGATGCCCAGTGTAATCAGACCTATCCCAACCTGGAAACCGTCTTTCTGAGCCTGCTGGATCGGCTAGAGCAAACCCCCGTGCCGCTGACGCTCAAAATCCCCGACACCGAGGAAACCCTCGAAACTACGCTAGACCGAGACGAATTCTTGATGTTTTTTGAACCCTATATCGCCAACAGTGGGAATGCCTCAGCCCTGCCCAAGAACATTTATCAGGCGGCTGAGGGAGATTTTAGCTGGGCCGTATCCGAACTCTCGAAGGCGCTCCGGGACGATGATAGTGGCACAGGCATGTATCACACGGTGCTCTGTTCGCGGGTCGATTCCATAGCAGTAGATCCGTCTACCGTGTTTCCCGCCCCCTACGAGCAGCTGATCGCAATCGGGGAGAATGAGAGTGCTTCTTATCAGCACTTCTGCGACCTGCTTCAGGTTGAGCGAGAGCCAGTCTTCGCCTACGACAACACCGAGATTCCTGTCTTAGTGCTGAATGGCGGCTACGACCCGGTCACGCCCCAACGCTACGGCGAGGCCGTCGCCCGCAATTTCCAGAATGCCCATGTCTACACCTTCCCCGGTGTAGGTCATGGCTCGATGTTTGCACCAGGGGGCACCCCAGCCGCGACCTGTGTAGAGGCGATCGCCCTCGATTTCCTGGCTGATCCCAATCAACCATCGAATCACCGCTGTATTGATGAGGTCAAACCTATTTTCAAGTACGAGTAATACCGTTCATCCTAGATCATGAGGTGCCCCATGTCATTAACTGACTCCGCCCGCGTTCTCTATGGCTCACCCTTAAGCCGCCCCAAAGTTGCCAAATTTGCCGTGATTGTATTGACAGTATTGGTGATCATCGGCACCAGTTTCATTGTCAAAAACATTCTCACGCCATTGCAACCGGATGCCCTGAAGGTATTTTTGGTTGCGTTGTTGTGGGGTGGTTTACTCTCCATTATTCCCTTAGCCATTCTATGGTTCCTCGATCGTCGGGAGCATGAAACCACCTGGCTGTATATCCTGACTTTTTTGTGGGGTTCTCTGATTGCAACGGCGATCGCCAAACCCATCAACGATCTGATCATCGGCGGTGTTGATCAGTACCTCACCCTGCATCCTGATATTCAGCAGTTGCTCGGTGACAATGCCAGGATGGCGATCGCCGCTCCCCTGGCGGGGCCTATCGTTGAGGAAACCACCAAGGGACTGGCCCTCGTGCTGCTGTTCTGGCTGCTGCGGGCCGAGTTTGATAATGTGCGCGATGGTTTTATCTATGGAGCGTTGGTCGGCATTGGGTTCAATTTCTTAGAAGCCCCTTTTTATGTCGCAAACGTCTTTGCCGATACAGGTGTTGCACCCTGGGGGGGACAACTGGCGGTGCGCCACTCGTTACTGGGGCTGGGTGGTCATGCGCTCTACACCGGATTGTTTGGCATGGGTCTGGGTCTGGCGCGGCAGACCACCCGCCCCTGGTTACGCTACGTGGCTCCCATTGGAGGCTGGCTGCTGGGGTTTTCGGCCCATCTGGTGAACAACGGCATGGGTCTGCTGATCACCCTGATGATTGTTTTGAACGGTGGCAAAGCTGCTGCCAGCAGCAAAGGCGTGATTCCCATCGATCCACCCTTTTGGCTTGGTTTGTTGCAGGGTAGCATCCAGAATTTCATCCTGCTCCTCCCCTTTGTCGTGATCACCCTTGTGATGGTCTGGCAGAGCGGCGTTTGGGAACGCAATGTGATTCGGGAACAGCTGGCCGATGAGACAGAACCTGTCATTACACCTGCTGAGTACGAGGCGGTAAAGGGCGATCGCATCTTTCGCACCCGCCGCATTGACGGCACCGATCGACGCACCTCAGCGGCGATCGTCCGGGCGCAAAACGAGCTTGCTTTCCGTAAATGGCGCGTTAAGCAGATGGGCCAGTCTCCAGACAAAGATCAGCTTGTCGCGTCCTGGCGTGATGAGCTAACGCGGATGCGGGACAGGAAAGCGGCGATCGCGGTCTGAGAGCGCGTTTGAAAAGGGATCTACGGTAGCTTTAGTCACTTGCCGATCCCCCCTGCCCCCCTTAAAAAGGTGGGTAAAAGTCCCCCTTTTTAAGGGGGATTTAGGGGGATCTCTACTTCTACTACAAGAGACAGGACTTTTAAAACATCCTCTGAGCCGAAACCATTGCATAGAAAGGAAACTGAACGATGATGGATCAGCTTGCATCACTCTCAAAACCCAAAATCGCTATCCTGGCGGCATTCGTCTACACCGCAATCATGGGCATTGGGATGTTTTACATGAAAACATTCCTGGGCATTAGCTACGGTCAACCAGAAATGATGAACCTGTTCTGGTTCATCCTGATTATCCTCAATGTCATCAATGTCTTCTGGGTCACTCGCTATTTCAGCTGGCGGGCGATCGGCTTTCGTCCCCTCGATCGCAAGCAACTGCTATGGTTTCTGCCCTTGATCGTGGTGCTAATTGCCCTGTGGGTGGTCTTTCTGTCGGGTCTGGCGCGGATCTCCCTCAGTGCCGCTCAATGGCAATCGTTTGCCCTGGTTGGCTTCACCACCCTGTTAGTCGGGTTTGGGGAAGAAATCATGTATCGGGGCATTGTGTTGCACGCCTTTTTGACCACCGGGCGAGTCCGTTGGGCGAAGGAGCATCCCACTTTCGATGAAACAGTCAACTGGCGAGCTGTCCATTGAGGTAGGCACAGCGCAGACTCAACATGGCATTAACGGAGGCCGTATTCCAGCGAGCACCCGAAATTTGGAGGCGTCGCCCAATCTGTTTGACAGCCGATTCTACGGCTCCTGATCCAATAGAACAGAGTTGCTCAGCCTGGTAGAACCCATAATTCACGATGCGAGAGCGATGGGTGCTCAGATAGGCTTCAAAATTGCGGGCTTGCTTGCGCCGACAGTCGGCAAAGAGGGCCCTGGCGGCTTCCACTTGACCTTGCCATAACAGCATTTCCGCCGCTGCTAAGCGCTTGAGCGACCCACCGACTTTGTAGAGGTTTTCTTTGAGATGGTACCAATCGAGGATTTCCCAACGGGTCTCAACGGTGGTGAGTTGAGCAAACAGATTCCACACCCCAGCGTGACCATCGCCCAGACAGACCAGTGGGGAGAGCAAGCGTTGAGCGCTGAGATAATCAATCAAGCTGTCATTGTCTTGGAAGAAGGCGTTGTAATCAATCCCCTCCACCCGCACCGCTTTGTAGTCTCGCCACGGGCTATCGGACTCTAGCAGGTCACGCAGACGGACTTTGCCGCCATCAATGCTGACCTCACTGACGCCTTGTTTAGCCTCGGCAGACTCGAACGACTGACGCCCCACCAGACGTTGTTGGGTCGAGTGCCCGACCCGCATCCCGGTCAGGGCTACGATGTCATCCTCTGCATCTTGAAACGATTCGTTGGCACTTAAGCGTAGGTTGGCTTTCTCTAGGCCACCACTGAGACGGCTGTAAGCCTTTACGCCTAACCGTTCTGCCTGACTTTGACGAATCTCAAGGACCCCTACCAAACTCTTCAATCGGCGAACCCGGCCTCGGGCGGGGTAGGCTTTCTGGTTGACAAAAAAAGGGCAACTCGAGGGCTCACCTCCTCTAGCATTTGCCGTCGTACAGTCTGCTCGATGCCTTCTAGACTATCGAGCCCCTCTCGGTTGCTATTGCGATACAAAATCTCGGCGATCTCTGCTGTACAAGCTTCCAATCGCTTTTGGTCTTCAGGTGTCCTGGTGAGTCATCCCTGGGGCTACCCTCCCATTCTCACCCTTCGCACTGTTTTCGCGAAAGTGGGATGCTCCCGTTGGGCGATGTTGGTGAGCGCGATCGCCTTCTCCCTCCTGCATGCGGTGAATGTGTTTGGGGGCGTTCCTTTACTGGCTGTCCCCATCCAACTGCTCAATACCTTTCAGTTTGGCTTTTTCTTTGCGCCGCTGATGCTCAAACTTAACAACATCCTGCCGTTAATTATCTACCACTGGCTGTGGGACTTTGTGCAGATTATGGCAGGGTCGCTGGTGGATGAACAAACTGCCACGGCGATGAAGATGAAATCGATCGTGCAATTCGGCGACCCCATTCAACTCATTTTGGGCATTGTGATGTGGTTGCAGATCAAGCAAGTACCAGAGCGGGCGATCGCCGCTTCCCCCAATTCCATTTCTTTCTGATTAAGCCTAATTTGATAGCAGAATTTTTGATATGCATCTAGATGATCTTCGAAAATCCCCATTGGTCATGGCTGCAACAGAAGCCAGACGACCGACGCGATGGTGGCTCGCCTACCTGTTTAGTCTATTCGTGGCATTGCTAGGCGTCATGGTGACGATGGAGTTGATTCGTGAAGCCCTGTTCCAATTCTCGGTCACGTCAATTCCAGGGCAAATTTTTGAAGGCATTACGAATGCAATTACCATCACAGTTCTGGCACTTTGGGTGAGGTTGAAAGAAAGACGACCAGTAAGTTCGCTGGGATTTCGAGGGCGCAATTGGGCATATCGGTTCCTGGCTAGAGTGGCGATCGGGGCCATCATGCTCAGTACCGTAACCTTGATTCTGCTGCTACTCGGTCAATATCAAGCGGTACCAACGGCTGTTGGTTCTCTCAGCGGTTGGGCTGCACTGCTGCCTTTCCTGGCTCTGGCTCCCGTTTGGGCGGTGCAAAGCTCTGCTGAGGAGAGGATTTGCCGGGGCTACCAGGTGCAGGTGGGTGCTTTGCAGTTATCGGGGTGGTTGGCCGTGCTGTTGCCAGCGATAGTCTTCTCAGCACTCCATCTGGTTTCTGGGGGTTTTAGCCAACCCTTGGCGGGTCTCAACATTGTGCTTTTTGCCTTGCTTGCCACTTTGGTCGCGCTGCGCCAGGGATCGCTGTGGCTGGTGTGCGGCATCCACACGGGTTGGAACTGGTTTCAGGGCAATGCCTTTGGTTTTCCGGTTAGCGATCTGCCCCGCGACACCTCAGTATTCAGGTTGGCACCGACGGAAACTGCTATTTCCTGGTTGAGTGGTGGCGCGTTTGGTCCCGAAAACAGTTTGATTGCCACCGCTATCTGGGGTCTGGCATTAATCATTGCCTACCGATATTTCACGACCAAACCAAAACATTCCACCACCAGGACTACCGTAGGCCAGCCCTGATAAACCCTTCTCAGGTCACTCGCTATGAAATTTTTACGTCGCATCTTACTGCTGGCCTTGGCGGCGATCGCCCTCACCCTGGCCACCCACGCCGCCGCCGTTCCCCCACCCCCCGCAGGCCCTGCCCGCGCCTACCCCACGGAGTTTCCAGTGTCAGAACCCGACTACACCAGCAAGCGCCTGCGCGACTTCAGCCCCTTTGAGTCTGCCCTAGCCAACTTTTCCGCCGCACGGCGCAGCGCCCTCGATGCCCTGGTGCTGGAAGCGACGATTTCCCAATTGCAGCAACGGATGGCCAGCGGCGACCTCACCGCCGAGGAGCTGGTGGTCTACTACCTCGATCGCATCCAGCGCTACGACGTTAACCAGCTCAACTCGGTGATGGAGTTGAATCCTGAAGCGTTGACCATTGCCCGCAACCTGGATGCCGAACGGGCCGAGGGCAACCTGTGGGGGCCGCTGCACGGCATCCCGGTATTGGTCAAAGACAACATCACCACGGGCGACCAGATGCACACCACCGCCGGAGCTGTTGCGCTGAAGGATTGGCGGGGCGATCGCGATGCCCAACTGGTCAAAAACCTGCGGAATTCGGGTGCTGTCATCCTCGGCAAGGCCAACCTATCGGAATGGGCCAACTATGTAGACCCCGCCATGCCCAGCGGCTTTAGTGCCCTGGGTGGCCAAACCCGCCATCCCTACGGCCCCTTCGACCCGCTCGGCTCTAGCTCTGGCTCGGCAGTGTCCGTGGCAGCCAACCTCACCGCCGTCAGCGTCGGCAGCGAAACTGCGGGTTCCATCGTCCGGCCTGCCGCCACCAACAACATCGTGGGGCTGAAACCCACCCACGGCCTGGTCAGCGGCGACTATGTTATTCCCCTGGTGGACTGGATGGATGTGCCGGGGCCGATGGGCCGCACGGTGACTGATGTAGCCACCCTGCTCAGCGCCCTCACCCACACCGACGAGGGATCGGAGGAAAATCCTGACCCTGCCGTGGCGGAGTTGCAAAGCGAAGACTTTACCCGGTTTCTAGATTTGGAGCGAGCCAAGCAACGGCGGGTAGGGGTGGCGGTGATTCCAGAGGCGACGATCACAGAGCTGGAAGCCCTCCTCGCCAACCCGCCCGCAGACCTGCCAGCGGAGGGGCTGACGGCCTTGCCGATCCTCCTGCGCCAGTTTCAAATGGCCAATCAAACCGCTAACGCCGCGATCGCCGCCCTCACCCAGCAGGGCATTACCGTCGTCGAGCTAGACAACGAAACCGTGCCCCAAGCACCGGATGCCAACGCAGCGCTGCCCCCCGGCTTCAAAGCCTCCCTCAATGCCTTTTTGTCCACCCTGCCCAACCCGCCCGTCACGGCCCTGATCGATGTGGTCTCCTTCAACTACGCCGACCCCGCCAACCGCATTCCCTACGGCCAAGATCACCTCAGCACCGCCCAGCGCAGCGACAGCCCCTCCGCCGCCTACACCACCCTGCGCGAGACCCACCAAACCACCGCCCGCACCACCCTCGACCAGTTCTTTGCCGAGGCGGGCATTGATGTACTGATCGCCAGCACCCAAGCCTACGCCGCCGCTGGCTACCCCGCCCTCACCGTCCCCATCGGCTACGCCGAAACGGGCGAACCCCTGGGCGTAACCCTGATCGGCAAAGCGCTGAGCGAACCCGATCTGCTGGCGGTGGGCTATGCGATCGAGCAAGCCACCCAAGCCCGTCAGCCGCCCGATCTGGACAAGACCCTAGCCAGCTTCACCAACCTCCACCACGCCCTACCCAGCCCCCAATAACCCCTCCCTAATCCGAATTCGAGGTTAGAAAATCCTCGGAAAAGCAGTTCGACTGTCCCCTCCTGGGAGGGGTAGGGGTGGGTCATCTAGGCCACCCTGGCAACTCACAGCCTCTAGAGACTTACATTCTGTAGCAGTTTTACCCACCCCGCCCTCCGGGCACCCCTCCCAAGGAGGGGACAGCGCTATCCACCCACCCCACCCTTCCCTATCCTCCCCATCTCCCCCACCCCTCACCCCCTCTACCCCCATAAAACCCATGCACCGCAACCTCTCCCTCCCCCTCCTCTCCCTCGCCGCTGCCCTCGCTGCTCAGATTCCCGCGCTCGCCCAAACCCCGCGCTACCCCACCGTCATCCCCTGCCCCACGGTGCTGCCCCCCAACGAAATTGAAGGCAAAACCATCACCTGCGGCATCTTCACCGTGCCGGAAAACTACGCCGAGCCCAACGGTCGCCAGATCGACCTCACCTATGCCGTGCTGCACAGCCGCAGCCTTTCCCCTGCGCCAGACCCAGTGATGGATCTGCGGGGCGGGCCGGGGGGGCAGCACCATCGAATCCAGCTCCTTGGCAACGCGGGTGAACATCTACGAACCCCTGCGCCAAACCCGCGACATCATCGTGCTCGACCAGCGGGGTACGCAATTCTCCAATCGGTTGGGCTGTGCCCCGGCGGTATTGGCCGCCACCAAAGTGCTTCTAGACCCCAATAGCCCATACGCGGGCACGCTCGATCCGCTGCAGGCGCGAATGCGATCGCGCTTCCCCAACGCCAGTGACGATCTGATCACGCTCTATGCCGCCTTCGACCTCTGCGCCCGCCTGTTAGAAAACCACGGCAACGACCTCAGCAACTACAACACCCCCAACAGCGCCCAGGACGTAGTGAACCTGACCGCCGCCCTGGGCTACGGCTCGATCAACCTCTACGGCATTTCCTACGGCACCTACCTGGCCCAGCGGATTATGGCCAACCACCCCGACCGGGTGCGCAGCGTGGTGCTTGACTCGACGGTGCCCATGCAGGCCAACAAGTATGAAGCGATCGTCCGTGACCTGGAGGTCAGCTTTCTCAACCTGGTGGCAGACTGCGAGGCCGATGCCGCCTGCCGCAACGCCTACCCCAACCTGACCCAGCGCACCGTCGCCCTGCTCAACCAGCTCGACCAATCCCCTCTGCCCCTGGCCGAACCCATCACCCCCCTGAGGCCACTAACCACCCCCATCGAGCGCGTCTCCGCCGCCGAGTTTGCCACGCTGATCACACTGATGAACAACTACCCCGGCCAGATGGCCCCCTATGTGCCGCTGATTGTCCAAGAGCTGGAGCAGGGCACCACCACCACCTTTGCCGGGGTGATTACCGGGGCGCTGTTCAGCAGCGCGGCCAACCCCCCCGCCTTTGAATCTTCGCCCGAGGCCTACCGCCTGCAAGCCCGCGATTTTGAGGCCAAGGCGGAGGATATTCTGCGGGCCAGGGCCACTGCCGCCGAGACCAGCCGCCCCGCCAGCCGCTGGGTACAGCAGATTCAATCCATTGCCAACACCCTGCCAGACTCGGAGGGGGTGCTGCTGCTGGTCAACCTCCTGGGGGTGGGCTACACCGAGACGCCCCGCAACCGAGAAACCCTGCTCGCCTTTGTGGCCGAAGAATTTGAGGGCGACACCGCCGCCAGCCTCACCGCCGCCCTTCAAGCCATGTCTGAGGTCGAGGTGCGCCACGTGTACGACGTGGTCTCGGCCCTCACCGACTCCTTCTCCGGGGTCGATGCCGGCATCACCACGGGCATGTTTCGCAGTTTAGACTGCCGCGAACTGGTGCCCTTTAGCGACCCGGCCCAAACCCAGGCCAACTACGAGGCCATGCTGATGCCCCAGCTCGGCATCGGGCGGGTGGCGGCTGCCCAGCAAGCCTACGACCTCTGCTCCTTTTGGCCCGTCGAACCCGCCCCGGCGAGGGAACATGCCCCGGTAAACAGCAGCATCCCTACCCTGGTGCTGCAAGGCCGCTACGACGTGCAAACCAACACCGAAATGGGCATCGGGGTAATGGCGGGGCTGCGCAATGGCACCTTTGTGGAGTTTTCCAGCACGGGCCACGGGGTGATCGTCGCCTCCCAGTGCGCGAAGGATATTGGTGTGGCATTTGTGAATAATCCCACCCAAGTCCCTAACACGAGCTGCACCACTGATTTATTTCCTCAGTTCGTGTTGCCGCCTGCCGAGTAGCGATCGCCCTCGATTTCTTATCTGACCCCAACCAGTTCTTATCTGACCCCAACCAGACACCCGACGGTCGCTGTCTTGCCGAGGTCAGCCCCATTTCTGTTTATGAATCAATGCTTTGTTACTGAGCGCCATCTGTATGGAGACGTGCCAGGCATATTCTGATTATGGGGGCACACCCCACTCAACCAAAAATTTCCGCAGGAGTGAGCGAAAAGACGGGCACAACCGTCGATTGAATGGATTCTGCCTCGCCGTAAACCCGGTCTTCGTACTGACCATTGACCCAGAGGCACAGCGTCACCTGTCGGGTTTCGGGATCGACAATCCAATATTCCGCGATGCCGCGAGCCGCGTACTCGGTGCGTTTGTGGCGATAGTCGCGGTCACGATTGACCTGACCAGGGCTAACCACTGCCACCACCAGCGCCGGGGGCGGCATGTCGCGGGTAATGGTGGCGCGGGAGGCACCCACCATAGCCGCCTTTGACTCCTCCGTATGCACCAGTAGATCGGGAATCCGCGCTGTGGCCTGCCGCCCGGTCACTTCAATTTCTGTATCTTTATAGGCTAAAAGAGCGATAGGCAGGTGTTTCGCAAATTCAAACAACAGCTTGCGGGCAATATCGTTGTTTGCTTCAGATTCGGGGGGCATTTCGACCAGCGCTCCATTCACCAATTCATAGCGAGTATCTGTTGCTCGTTGGGGCGATCGCCACTTAACATGGCTGGGTTAGTCGGCATTGTATTGCTCAATCATGTCCAGGAGTTCTTGCTTAAAGCGATCGCGCACTGCCTCTGGCGACACAATCACACACTCAGAGCCATAGCGTCGTACCTCGCGAAAGAACCAGAACGTGTTGTGAATGCGGCGAACAACTCGTCGAATTTGCTGCTCAGGCAGCCACTCGTTGGTCAGATCCGCCCCCGTTTTTGTGCGATAGCCAAGAGCCAGCCCCCGCCTCAGATGAAGCTCAATCTCGATGTGGCTTAACTCTGGTTGCCATTGACCGTCGGCAGGAGCAATGACGGCTTCATCCGGGATTCGATCCAGCCGCAATGACCGATTGTGCCGCAGTGGTTCAATATCCTGGTTCCCCTCTGTCTCATCGCACTTTAGTTTGGACTAATGGTGAAGAGGAAGGCAGTCAATGAGAAGCACCGACTGCCGTAAGGTCAATGAAGTACAACCAACATTGACCCCATGATTTTCAACGAACTTCAGCAATTTCGCCAAACGTTGTATGCCAGCTTGGGAAACGCCAGAGATGCCCTGTTTGATCTGATGGATGCCGTGTTAGTGAGTGCGTGCATCGTGTCGTTTGTGAGGCTATCGCAGAGTCCTGTCTTTCGTCGCCAGTGGTCGAGCACCTATGAAGCGTTGCGCGATAGCCGCCTACCCCGATCAAAGGTGCTGAAGCTGTTGGTGCAGCAGATACCGACTCAGCAGCAACCGTTGTTGGCAGGTGATGCGAGTCGGTGGAACCGTCCTGCTGCCAGGCGTTTGAAAGACCGCACCTTATCAGGCAGAACAGGACATGCCCCGATAGCCGGACAAAACTACAGTACCTTAGCCTGGATTGCTGAAGACAGGGGCAGTTGGGCATTACCATTGCGGCATGAGCGCATCACCAGCTTTGAAACACCCGCCAGTAAAGCGGCATTCCAACTCAAACAAGTGACTCGGCAGTTAGCGGTGCGTCCGTTGGCGATCTACGACCGAGGGTACGGCAATGCCAGTTTTGTCAACCAAACGGCAGGGATTGAGGCAGACTTGCTGCTGCGGGTTACATCCAATCGATGTGTCTATGGCGCGCCCCCAGCGTATCGAGGGCGAGGCGCACCTGCCAAGCATGGACATAAGATGAAACTCAATGACCCTGACACTTGGAGTGTCCCGGTCGAAACCGTTGAAGTCGATGATCCCAACTGGGGACGAGTGCGGGTCAGTCGTTGGAGTGCATACCATTTCCGCAAATCCCCCAAACGGGCAATGGAAGTGTTGCGCGTGGAGGTGCTGGAGACACAGAGCAGCACGCGACGCTTGGCTCCTTTGTGGTTAGTTTGGCTGGGTGAGCAGATGCCTCCGTTAGAAACCCTGTGGTTGCACTACCTCCGTCGCTTTGCCATTGAACACTGGTATCGCTTTGCCAAGCAGAGGCTATATTGGACACATCCCCAGTTCAGTTCTGTATCGGCAACCGAACAGTGGAGCAGCCTGATGCCGTTGCTCAGTTGGCAGTTGTGGTTAGCGCGAAAGGACTGTACTGACCACCCCTTGCCCTGGCAGGCACCGCAAGAAACGTTGACTCCGGGTCGGGTCGCACAAGCGTTTGCAGGCATTTTGGCAGCGATTGGCACCCCTGCTCCTGCGCCTAAACCTCGTGGTAAATCGCCAGGACGAGGCAAGGGGCACAAGCCAACTCCTCGTCCCTGCTATCCGATGGTCAAAAAACGAGCCTCGAAACGCAAGACATCCGAACAATCCCTGAACAGTCCGGTTGCAACAGCAGCTTAACTGCGAGCAGGATTGTATCCAATTCCTTAAGTTCAACTGTTATGAACGGTTGAGCAGATTCTTTATGGCATCCTGTTGAGCATTATTGTGATGCCAGTTAGTCCAAACTAAAGATCGCACCAGCAGTCGAGATATTGGCGATCTTCGTGGCGCTCGATCTTGGCGTGGCGTACAGTAAAGTTCCACAGGCGATCGGCAGCATCTTGATAGACCAGCTTAAAGGGTCGGTGCAGCCGAATGCAGCGATCGAGGTCAGTGCGCCAAGGGGGCGGTGGGCTGGTTGACCCAGCGCTCAATTTCTTGACGCAGCGGGTGGCTCAGTTCGCTTCGTTCTAGGAGCAACTGGGCTAGCTCTAAGGCTTCGTTGATCTGACCCGCGTCTTTGAGCAAATTCAGCGCTTTGTTACAGGTATCGATGCGATCGCGGATCCAGTCGTGGTTTACCGCCAGCCGCAGCTACCTTTACGACTTGGGCATTCCTGAAGAACAGAGCATTCGTAGAGTGCATCTCGCTTTTGCGATGAGTATAAGTGCGATGCGGCAACGCTGAGATGAGTCTGATAACTTTCGTGATTATGTTGATGCTGCTTTTAGAAAATATCCTGACGTGACTGCGTAGAGCTATATTTTTGTCGCAAAACCCAAAAATCCCTTCCAGGGATTGAAACGGCTCCTAGAGCTTGGTGGACAGCCGATTCAGCAGGTCGCAAAACCCCCACATCCCTTCCAGGGATTGAAATCGAGATTGATGCTCTCGTAACTGACAACTATAGAACTCGTAACTGGCAACTGTAGAAATAGTACCCGATCTGGATCTGTAGGCTAAGGGCTGCTCTCTTCGAGGGCCGCCAGCACCGCTTTGGGCTGGAGCTTGTCTTTGAACCAGACGATGCGGGCGGGTGCGTCCTGCGGCTTCACCCCCGCTTTTTCCAGATTCAGCCGTTCGGAAATCGCCAGGATTAGGTTCTCGCAGCCCGACTGCCGCACCTGCGAAAACTTTTTGCGGAGATACTCTGGTCGCCAGTAGCCGACAATTTCCAGCAGTACCGATCGCCCGTCAGGATGCACCAGCCGAAAGTCCGGAATCATCACGCTGCCGGGAATCGGGATCAGGTCTACCTCGCGCTCCAGTCGCCAGTCGGTTTTCAGGGCATCCCAGCGTTCGGCAAAGGCAGACTCCAGCATACTGTCGTAGGGTTTGCCCGGTGGATAATGGCTCACCAGTCCGCAGTCGGAATCCAGCGCAAAGCGGCGCGGCCGCACTTCGCCCGTGTAAGTGTCGCGCCATTGCAGTTCAGCGTTCAGGCTCCATTTGGTGACGTGCAGCAGAGCAGGCAGCAGCTTGGCAATGTCGGTGCCGTAGCGGGTGCTATTGCCAAACAGGCTGGCGGGCCCGTCGATGGTGATGGTGAAGCCGTGATCCGCGTCGCCCTCGATGTAGGCCATTAGCCCAAAGAGCTTGAGATAGCGAAACAGCAGCTTGTATTCGCCGGGATCGTTGCGATGGGCAGTGAGGATGAGGTGGCTGGCTTTATAAAACACGCCCTGCACCTGAGACAGGTTGTAGCGGTGCAGGAGGGCATCGGGCGTGGGCGGCTCAAAGCGGCTGAGGATGCGGTTTTCGGACAGGTCGGCATAGAGTCCGGCGCGAATGTGGTCGGGGAAGACTTCGCGCTCTAGCTCGGCGCTGAGTTGGGCCGCCAAGGTTTGGAGGGTTTGTTCGGTGGCTGGGGGCGAGGGGACGCGCTGCGCCGCTATAGCAAAGACACGCTCTCGCAGTTGTCCTGGCTCTAGGGGGCTGACAATTTCAAAGGTGCTGAAGGCCTCACTTTTGAGCAGGTGCGCCAGTCCCCGCTTGACCTTGAAATCCGTTTCTTCGCCTTCCATTTCGCGGAGTTGGCCGTCCAATTCGCCCTGGGTTTTGCCAACGTGCTGCTGGAACTGGTCGATCAGGTCGATGGCGATCGCCCGAT
Source organism: Thermoleptolyngbya sichuanensis A183 (assembly GCF_013177315.1). Lineage (NCBI taxonomy): Bacteria > Bacillati > Cyanobacteriota > Cyanophyceae > Oculatellales > Oculatellaceae > Thermoleptolyngbya > Thermoleptolyngbya sichuanensis. The sequence continues at coordinate 2,907,084 of NZ_CP053661.1, forward strand.
TTGGGTCATTCAGCGCCAATCGTTTCGGCTCTAGGCTTTCGCCGCGGGGTCGGTGGATCAGCAGGTCAGAAGGCAGCATCGGGGGACAGGGCGAGACGGGCGATCGGGCAATCAGGCAAAGGTTGAGAAGCCGAGGTCGGGAGGCACATCCTGCCAGCGGCCCTGGCCCACGGCACGAACCGCATCCCGGAGCGACAATGCGCCCGTGTAGAGCGCCCGCCCCACGATCGCCCCCGTCACCCCCATCGGCTCCAGCGCCATCAGCCCCATCAGGTCGCTGGTCGAGCTAATGCCGCCAGAGGCAATCACAGGAATCGCAATGGCATTGGCCAGTTCTCGCAGCGCCTCGCGGTTGGGCCCTTGCAGCGTGCCGTCGCGGTGGATATCGGTATAGATGATGGCGGCTGCGCCCAGGTCGGCCATCTGCTGCGCCAGGGGAATTGCGTCTACTTCTGAGGTTTCTAGCCAGCCGCGAGTGGCCACCTTGCCGTTTCGGGCATCAATGCCGACGATGATTTGCCCCGGAAACTCCTGGCACAGTTGCGCGACCAAATCGGGATTTTCCACAGCCACCGTGCCCAAAATGGCCCAGCGCACGCCCAGCCCCAGCACCTCCGCCACACTTTGGCGATCGCGCAAGCCGCCCCCCACCTCGACCGGAATCGACACCGAGCGGGCGATCGCCTCAATCACGTCCCCATTCACCACATGCCCCGCCTTGGCTCCATCCAGATCTACCAGATGCAGCCGCGTTGCGCCCTGCGCCACCCACTCCTGCGCCACCAACACCGGATCATCATGAAACACCTCCGACTGGGCATAGTCGCCCTGATAAAGCCGCACACAGCGGCCGTCGAGGAGGTCAATAGCAGGGATTACGTCCATGAGGGGGTCAGGGAATGCTTCAGATCATTTCAGTTTTTCATCATCCGTTTTTCATCATCCCACGATCTCATCATCACCCCAACACCAGCTCATCATCACCCCAACACCAGCCCCGATCGCCCCGGCAGCCGCAGGGTCAACTGACCTTCTGTAATGTGAAACTCGCCTGCACCCCAGAGGTGGCGATCGACAGGATTGGTGGGCAGGGTGTCGGCGGTGAGGGTGACTTCGGCGGGGTCGAGGCCAGCGTTGACGGCGACCAGCAGCGAGTCCTGGCCCAGCGTGCGCGAGAAGACGTAGCAATGCCCCACGGCGGCGAGGATGCGATAGTCGCCCGTGCGGAGGGCCGGATGACTGTGGCGCAGGGCGATTAGTTCGCGGTGATAGGCCAGCGCGTCGCGATCCCACTGGTCGGGGGTGGGGAAGCCGCGCCGACAGTCGGGGTCGCTGCCACCCGGTAGCCCCACCTCGTCGCCATAGTAAATGCTGGGCGCACCGGGAAAGGTGAGCAGCAGCAGGGTCGCAAGCTTCACGCTGTCGCGATCGCCCTGAGCAATCGAAATCAGCCGAGCCGTGTCGTGGCTATCCAGCAGGTTCAACTGCGTCAGGTGAATCTCCCAGGGATAAAGGTCAAGCAGTTCCTGGATTTTGGCGGCATAGCCTACGGCATCCAGCGCCGGATAGGGACGATAGGAGCGATTTTCCACCAGGGGCAAATCCACGCGATCGCCCGCCGCAAACGCAATCGTCGGCGCAGTGAACAAATAATTCATCACGCCGTCGAACTGCGTACCATCCAGCCAGTGCCGTGCATCTTCCCAGATCTCGCCGACAATATAGGCTTCGGGGTTGACCGCTTTGACGCGATCGCGAAATTCCTGCCAGAACCCATCGGCTTTAATCTCATTGGGCACATCCAGCCGCCAGCCGTCTACGCCCCGCTTGATCCAGTATTCGCCAATTTGCATCAGGTATTCCCGCACGGCAGGGTTGTCGTGGTTAAACTGGGGCAGCGCCCGCAGCCCCCACCAGCTTGCATAGTTGGCAGGCTTTTCGTCGTCGTAGGCCGAGAGCGGCCAGTCGTGAATGCGGAACCAGTCTACCCAGGGCGATCGCGACCCGTTTTCCAAAATATCGTTAAAAAAGAAAAATCCCCGGCTGGAATGATTAAACACGCCATCCAGCAAAATACGAATGCCCCGGCTGTGGGCAGAGGTGAGCAGCTTCTCTAGTGCCTCATTGCCCCCCAGCAGCGGATCGACCTGATAGTAGTCGTGGGTGTGATAGCGGTGGTTGCTGGCAGACTGGAACACGGGCGTAAAGTAGATAGCCGTAACGCCCAGATTTTGCAAATAGTCAAGCTGATCGACTACGCCCCAGAGGTCGCCGCCCTTATAGCCGTGGAAGGTGGGCGGTGCGTCCCACGGCTCTAGCGCAGCCGAGCTAAATACCGGATGAAGCTGGCTGCTGCGGGCAAACCGATCAGGAAAGATTTGGTAGAAAACGGCGTGTTTTACCCAGTCAGGTGTGTGGATGGACATGAGCAACGAGAACAGGGGGTAGAGGTGGGGGTCAGGGCTTTAGAACAGCGGTCTGTTTCCGGGTCTATGTCCCCGACACCCGAACTATGCCACAAGCCACCGAAATGCTGGGTCTATCAGTTGGATCAATTAACGATCTGTCGGTGGAGACGATTATAGACCCACTCAGCTATCGTGTCCGATACGGTGGATAGCGTGGGCTTGGAGAAGGGGCAATAGTTCGCGCAACGAACTATCCGTATACTGTCCGAGATCGTCCGAGGTGACGAAATTCTGAGTCAGGGGTCAATATTTGGGAAACGCGGACTTCGACGAGGGCGATCGCCGAAACATGGCGGATGGGCGTCGCGCCAGAGGAGATTCCCGTCGGGATGCCGCACCTGACGTTAGCGCAGGTCTTCAGCGCGTTGACCTACTACAGCGACCATCCAGCAGAAATCAACCGCTACATTGAGCAAAACCGCATTCCCGACGAGTTAATTGATCCGCTGGTGAAATCTATGTTCACCGATGCCAGCCAAGTCTGTAGCAAGGGCCGACTCATCGTAGTCGAAGACAACAATATTCCTCTCAACCAGCAGATCCATAAAAGACAAACGATTTAGCCCCGAAAGTTCAGCGGCTTTGCCGAGCGACAGCTTTTTTTCTGAAAGAAGGCGATCGCCGCCAAAAGACGAATTTGCCGCCCCAAATCAGACGGTGGCTTGACTGGCTGCCAGTTGCGCGTTGATCAAAGTGAAGGTTCTCGATAGGTCGGTAATGCCAGCCCACTCTGCGGTTTCGGCTGCGGTGAGGCTGTCGGTTTTCTGTTTTTCCAGGAGGGTTTCCAGGCGGCTTTGCAGGTCGTCGGTAAAGCGAAACAGGCTAAAGTTGCCGACTGGCTAAAGGCGGATGCCAGTCGGCAAAAACGAGGAGGGCTGGATCATCAGTTGGGGTGTCATTCGATTCCCTCAAACTTACTTGCTTTTATTGTAGGTCGGTTGATTACGCCATGAAATCAAACCATAGAGACCTTTGGAGTGAATCTAGGGGGCGATCGCCCATCACACTCTCTTAGCATCCAGGAGGAATTCTCGATTTCAACACCGAAATCAGTGTAGGGATTTCGTTTTGAACAACATCCCAAACAATAGGGCACCTCGATTAATTGCCTTATTGAGAATTTTAGAAGTCTGAAACCCTTGTTTTCTCGTAGCCATTCTCAAGAGGTTCTGAATTTTTCGAGGTGCCCGCCAATTTAAACTAGATAAGAATGCTGCTCGTGCCATCCTTTGGCGTGTTGGCGGATGGCTTGGAGTTCTTCGGGGGGCATTTTGTCGAGGTTGGCGAGGATGAGGTTGATGCGGCCCTGGGATTTTAGCTGGGCGCGGTGGCGATCGAGGAAGTCCCAATAGAAAAAGTTGAACGGACAGGCGTTTTTGCCCGTGCGCTGTTTGGGGTCATAGCGACAGCCTTTGCAATAGTCGCTCATTTTGTTGACGTAGTTGGCGGAGGCGGCATAGGGCTTGGAGGCGAGGATGCCGCCATCGGCGAAGAGTCCCATGCCAATGACGTTCGTCTGCATCACCCAGTCGTAGGCATCGATGAAGGCGGCGTGAAACCAGTTTTCGACTTCCTGCGGCGAGAACCCAGCAATCAGCGAAAAGTTCGCCAGGATCATCAGCCGCTGGATGTGGTGCGCGTAGCCCGTGCGTTCGACTTGGCGGAGGGTTTGGCGGAGGCAGTTCATGTCGGTCTGGGTCGAGTCCCAAAAGAAGGCGGGCAGCGGCTGAGTATGCTGAAACCAGTTGCGCTGGGCGTAGTCTGCCTCGACGTGATGGTATAGCCCGTACATATACTCGCGCCAGCCGAGCACTTGGCGGATGAAGCCTTCAACACTGCTGAGGCTGAGGGCTTGTTTGTGGTAGGCGCGTTCGGCGGCGTGGATCACCTCCAGCGGACGCAGCAGCCCCAGGTTCAAATAGGGCGACAATAGCGCGTGCCACATGGTGTCTTCGCCCGTCACCATTGCGTCCTGGTAGGGGCCAAAGGTGGGCAGGCGCGTGGCGATGAAGTGATCCAGGACTTGCAGCGCGTGCGATCGCCCCACACCCCAGCGAAACGGCTCCAGTTCTCCGTAGGTGGGGCAGTCCAATTCCCGCACTTGCTGCATCACCTCACGGGTCATTGCGTCCGGCTCAAATTCTAGCGGCGCGGGCGGGTTCAGCTTGCCCTTGGGCGGTTTGCGATTGTCTTTATCAAAATTCCATGCGCCGCCGACGGGCTGCTTGCCCTCCATCAGCACACCAAAGCGCTGCCGCCCTTCGCGATAGAAATATTCCAGCAGCAGGTTCTTGCGACCCTTGGCCCAGGCAGCAAAATCGCCATCTTGCCAGAGGAAGTGGTTATTGGGCAACAGGTTCAGATCGCACGGCAAGTTGAGGGACTGGATGAGGTGCAGGAAGGGGCGATCGCCCGGTGTCATCACCCGCAGTTCCGTAATGCCGTTCGCCTCGATCCAACCCACCAGCGGCGACTCAAAATCTTCGGCGGTTTCGTAGGTGACGGGCCAGCCCGCCTCGCGCAGTTCTGCCGCAAAGTGGCGCATGGCAGACCACACCAGCACCAGCTTTTGCTTGTGATAGGGACGCAGCCGCACCCAGCCCAGCGACTCGATCAGGATGACGGGCGTGTTTTCCGCTTGCTCAGCACGGCTTTGCAGCGCCGCCTGCCTCTGCCAAAGCTGGTCGCCCAGCACCCAGATGCCAATGGTCATAGTTGGGAGAACGCCCTACGCATCCGACTGCTTGGGCTGAAATAGAAGCTGAATCCCCAGCGCCACCAGCCCCACCGCCGCAATGCCAAACGTCACCAGCGCCAGACAGCTCATCCCCAGCACCAGCGTCCGCACGGCCGAGCCAATGCTCACTGCCAGGGAATTGCCCGCAGGCAGCGGCTTGGCAGCAAAGGTGCTGTGGATGGAAACGGTGAGGAAATAAAGCGCAGTGGCGATCGCCCCTGAAATAGCAGCCCCCGTCCAGCAGCGCAGGGGGGTCGGCGGTGTCTCATCTGCCACTAGGGGGAGAGGCTTCTTTTTAGCAGTCTCTTGAACAGGGTTAATCTCTGCCATGTCGCGAACCTCACTTGAGCCTTGCTAGTGATGATCTTACAGGATGGAACGAGAAGGGGAGGATGGGAATTTAGACTTGCGTCCTGGTACCCTCCTCCCCTCCTCGCATCCCGTCATCGGCTCTAAAGTTCTGGCATCGTCCGCAGCACGGTCTTTGGCTGAGGGAGCTTCTCATCTAGGGCAGGGGCACACGCCCAGAAAGTCGTCACCGACTGGCGCATCCGCTCAACGCATTCCCTGGCCTTCTTGGCGTGGATGTCATCAGGATAGGCATAGGGATAGCTGGCGTGGTGGGTTGTCAGAGTTTCATAGTCGAACTTTTTCGTAGAAAAGGCGACTGCTTCGAGCTGCGTCAGCCGTTCTTCCAATAGCCCCATCAGCACCCGGAACCGCACCCACTGGTGATCCTCAAACTTGAACTCCTTAATGAGCTTATCGCCTGCGGTTTTGCCCTTGTTCATCACGCCCTCAATCGTAGCCTTGTCCATTGCCAGGTTGAGGCCGCCTTCGTCGTGGGCCAGGCGCACCTGGGCAATTCGTTCGCGATAGCCAGGTAGCCCGGCCAGACTGGTGTCTCGATAGTTTTGTGCGGTCTGGAACATTTGCCACGCAAAGGCCAGCAGGTTCGACTGCAAATCGACCCATTCGGGAGCCTGACGATCGTTGGGGCGCGGCAGAAACACATCCTGATTCAGCACACGGCCGCTTTCCTGCGATCGCTCTTCTTGCAAATTGGGCGAGTTGGGCGTGACGCTCAGATAATCCGGATTGATCGTGCGCGTCGCGCCCGTGCCAAATCCAGGTCTGACTTGCAGCGCATCTTCCGACACCGACCCCAGGTTGATGCCAAAGGTTGGGCGCGTGGGCAGCCACGAGTCAAAAAAGTGAATCGGGAAGTTGCTGCAAATGCCGCCATCGCTGAACCAGTTTTGCTGCAAATCTTTGGAATTTTTCGTCAGGTCTACTCTGATCACATCGCCCGGCTGGTGGCGATTGAGGCACGACTGGGACACCGTGTAGAGCGGCACCGCGCTAATCAGCACCGGAAAGCTAAGGCTCATGCGCGTTGCCACTACCACAGGCAGATCGTCGGGATCGGGCAGAAAGTAATAGCCCTTTGGCAGGTCATACTGCGGCCGCTGCCCCGCCTTTTCGACCAGATGCTTGACCACATTGCTGGGAAACAGCTTGCTAAATTCCTCCGCCTTAAAAATAAAGCGATGGTCGGGTTCAAAGGGCAGGGTGTAGGGGCGATTGTGGCTGAGATTGGAGGTGACCACGCGCAGGTCGATGTTGTATTTACCGTTATCGCAGTCGGGCAGATCTCCGTTTGGCAGGGGCTTCTTTCGCAGGTCGCCAAAGGTGAGCGGTCGCCCGGTTGGATCTAGCCCCGCCAGATTGTTGATGTTGACGCTGAGCCAGTCCGTCAGCGCAATGGGGTTGGGGTCTGGCCCATTTGCTTCAGGCATATGTCCGGTGCAAATGCCAAACAGATTGGTGGGCAGCATTTTGAACAGCGCCGTGTACAAATCCACCGCGCCCGCCGCCAGCGTGCCCACGCCCAGCAGCCGATCCAGCCCGATGAACATCACCGCCAGCACGCCCACCCCCAGCAGGTAGTCGCCCAGCGCCACCGAGTTGCCCGTCAGCCAGCCTGCAATGCCAAAGGCGATCGCCGCCAGAGTTCCCAGCACCAGCGCCAGCACCGCGCTACCCAGCAGTCCCCAGAGGGTTCCCTTGCGGGCACTGGCGGGGCTGGTGCGGCGGGTGATGTCGAGCAATTCCTGTATCCGCTGGAGCCAGGATTTTCTGGGTTTCGAGCCTTGGGCGCTGGCGGCTCTGCCCGATTTGCCCGTTTTGGGGTCGGGCGTGATGCCCAAAATCGCCATCAGCGCGTCCATCAGCGGTTTCAGCATCGGTTCTGGCTGAAACAGGCTGAGCAAGAATCCTTCTTGGCAAAGCTGTTGACTGAGCGTGTCGAGTCGGTCGAATCCGCTGGGCTGTCCGTCCCAGGCTGTTTCCCGGCCAAACTCGGCGGCGGCCGTCACCGCAGCGGCGATCGCCCCAGCGGAGGTTCCCCCCACGCTGCGAAAGCGATACTTCCCCTCGCCGGCCAGTTTGCAAATTGCGGGCGGATAGACAATGCCGCTGGTGATGCCGCCTTTCATCACCAGGTCACATTCCTGCTCTGGGGTAAGATAGCGGGTTTCAGGCGCTTCGGATGCAGCCGACGGTTGGGCTTGGGACATGGATCAACTCCTTAAAGGGGGCATGGAGAGCGCCAGACAGCGCTGTTCCTTGCATACCCATCTAATACCCCAAATTTCGGATTACGGTGCCAAATGGATACCTTTCGCAATCAACTGGCCCACCCAAATTTCCAAGTCTGGGTCGGGCTGCTGTTCGCGCAGGGCCGCCGTCAGCGCTTCGGCCCGCGCCTGGGAATGGGCCAGCCCAAACACCGTTGATCCCGACCCCGACATCAGCGCCCCTGCCGCCCCCAGATCGAGCAACTGCTGCTTTAGCGCCGCCACCTTGGGATAGTCGGGAAAAACCACACGCTCGAAATCGTTGTAGAGCAGTTCGGGAATTTTGGAGCCGTCGCGCTGGGCGATCGCCCCCACCATTGGCCCGGCGTGAACCCGCTCTAGCCGCTGCTGGAGCGAGTCGGTATCGCGGGCATAGGTTCCTTCAAACCGCTGGCGATAGGTTTTGTAGGCCCAGGCGGTGGAAATGGGCAGGCTGCGATATTTTGCCAGCACCACCCAGAGATAATCCACACTGGGCAGCGGGTCGAGCTGTTCGCCCCGGCCCGTGGCGATCGCCGTTCCGCCGCCAATGCAAAAGGCCACATCCGACCCCAACTCGGCCGCCAGTTCTTGCAGTTCCATCCGGGTCAGACCCAGCCCCCACATCAGATCCAGCCCCACCAGCACCGCCGCCGCATTGGTCGAGCCGCCCGCCAGCCCCGCGCCCACAGGAATCCGCTTGTGCAGCGTCATATCCACCCCGCCAAACTGGGCGTAGGCCTTGGGAAACCGCTGCGCCATTAGCACCGCCGCCTTGTGCGCCAGATTGTTCTCATCGGCGGGAATCTCCGGCGAGTCGCAACTGAGGCGAAACTGCTCGATGCCATTTGCCCGCAGATCCACCCAATCCGCCAGCGACACGCTCTGCATCACCATCGCCAGTTCGTGATACCCATCGGGGCGATCGCCAATGATTTCCAGATAAAGATTGATTTTGGCCGGGGCAATTAGAGAATAAGAGCGCATTCTAGGGGTTGGGGGGGGCGGGATACCCCTGCTAAAGTGAACAAATGAACTAACCACTGATCCTGGCGGTTTATCCTGGCCATTTCAATAGTCATTTCAATAGCTATTGAAATCAATGGCTATTGAAAGTCGATGGGCAGAACCCTCCGCAGATCCAGTAGGATGTGTTAGCACCAGCGGAACGCATCAAAGCCTTGCGGGGCAGTGCGTTACGGCTACGCCTACCAGCACCCTACAAGACTCATCTTCTCATCTCTAGCGCCGGGGGAACCGGCCTGGCTTCCGGTTCCTTGGCTTCCGGTTCATCAGAGCCGCCCTCGTTTCCCCGCAGTCCCATATTTCTTCGCATATCTCCCTTCGCGTTTCTCCCTTCGCATTTCTCCGCATTTCTCTTTTCCCGCCGCTGCCACCATGCAACTCCTCAGCCTCACCCTGACCAATTTCAAATCCCATCGCGATCGCCATGTGGTGTTTCAACCGGGGACAAACGCGATTTGCGGAGAGAATGGGGCAGGCAAGACGAGCATTTTGGAGGCGATCGCCTGGACGCTGTTTGCCTATCAGGGGCCCTATCGCAAAGAGGATCTGATTCGCAACGGCGAAAAAAGTGCCCAGGCAAGAGTTGCCTTTGTCTCGCGGCAGGACGGGCGCACCTACGAAGTCGAGCGCTGCACCGCCAAAGGCTACGTCATTTACGACCCGCAGCTTGGGCAAAAGCTCCCCTATCGCAACCTTGAGGCAGAGGTGCTGCCCTGGCTGCGGCAACAGTTGGGCGTGGCGGGCGGCACGGATTTATCGCAACTGTTTGCCAACACCATCGGCGTGCCCCAGGGGACGTTTACCGCCGACTTTTTGAAGGCGACAGAAGACCGCAAGCGCGTCTTCGACAGCATCCTCAAAGTCGAGGAATACAAACAGGCAAACCAGAAAATGCTGTCGCTGGAAAAGTATGCCAAAAGCGAGGTCGAAGCTCTAGAGCGCGACATCGCCCGCTATGAAGAAGCGCTTCAGGATTTGGGGGCGACCCAGCAGCGCCAGCAGACTGTGACCCAGGCGATCGCCACGGCCGAGGCCACGCTGACCCAGCTAGAAGCAGACCTCGCAACCCTGCAAGCCGAGAAGGAGGCGCTAGCGGCCCTGGCGAACCAGGTGCAGCAGGCAGAACTGCGGCTGCAAACACTGACCACGCAAATCGCAGCCCAGCAGCAGACCAACCAGGTGCTAGAAACCTCGGTGCAAAAGGCGGAGGCTGCCCTGGCGCAGTGCGAGGCCCATCGAGCTAGCTATGCGGCCTATCTCCAGGCAGAGGCGACGCTGAAGCAGTTGAACGAGCAGCTTAAACAGCGATCGCCCCTGGTCAAACAGCGTGATGCTCAGCAGAAAGCCCTGGCCGCCGGCCAAGCCGCACTCACCCGCCTGAACCTGCAACTGGAAGCCCTGGCGCAAGCACAGCAGCAGTTGCAAGCCCTCCAACCGGGAATCGCGCAGCAGGCAGAACTGGAAGCGCAGCAGGCCGCAGTTGCGGAGTCGCTGAACCAGCTTCAGGCCATGCGGGTAGAGGAGCGATCGCTCTTATCCCAACAGGGAAAGCTGCAAGAAAACCTGGCGGAACTTGCCCAAGACCTTCAGCGACTGCAAGCGTTGGCCGAGAACTTGGCGGATGTATCCAGCCTGGAGCAGCAGCGCGATCGCCTGCAAACCCAACTTAGCCGCCTCGAGGCGGCCCGCCAGTTTGAGGGCGAGTTGCAAACCCTGCTAACCGGGGCAGAGCAGCAGCGCGATCGCCATCGGGCACAAGCCGCAGCCGCCCTAGACACCTTACGCCAGATGCAGGCGGGAATGCCCCTGCTGGCAACCGATGCCGTAGATGCCGTGCTGCAAGCGCTCCAAGAGGGTATTGACCTGAATTCGGAACTACTGAGCAACATTCGAGCCATTCTGACCGATCTGGCCGCACAGACCGACGCAGAGGCAATTCGCAAACAGATTCAGCAGACGAAAAAGGCGATCGACGCGGCCTATCGCCAGCGGGCGGAAGTGGACAATTTACCCGCCCAGCAAGCGCAGCAGCAGCGGCTCCAGGGCGAGTTGCAGCAGGCTCAGTCGCGGCTCCAGCAGCTTCAGCAGGCCCTCCAGGCAGAAACAGCCACCAAAGAACGGCGATCGCACCTGATCCAAGCCCTCAGCGACCTGGGCGATCCACGGGGGCGCAGCCAGCTTTTGCAGCAAGACCTGGCCCAGCAGCCAACGCTCCAGGCGCAGTACGAGCGGCTGAAAAGCTCGCAGGCAGACGCAGCAGCGGCGATCGCCCAACTGGAGGCCCAGCTTGCCCAGTTTGCCGAGTTGGAAACCCAGATAGACACGCAAACCGCAATTCGCCAGCAACACCAGGCGGGCTACCAGCTTTTTCTGCAAGCCCAAGCCACGGCGGAACCATTGCCCAGCCTGCAACAGCAGCTTCAGGCGGCGATCGCCCAGGTGGCGACCCTGGAAGCCGAACGGGCCCAGGTACAAGCAGAACTGGACGCACTACAACAGCGCTATGACCCGCAGCGCTGGCATCAGGTCGAAGCCGACTATAGCGCCAAACGCAGCCAGGCAGACCAAATCAGCGGTGGCTTGCCGCCCCAGCGACAACTGTTGGCAGAGCTAGACCGCAAGCTGGCAGAACTAGGGGCGATCGCCGCCCAGCGCGACCAAGCCCAGCACGACCTGAAGCAGCGCAAGCAAAACCATAAGTTCGTCGTCTTTGCCCGCAAAACCTACAAAGACGCGGGCCCCCGCATCACCGCCCGCTATGTGCAGCAGGTATCTCAGGAGGGCGATCGCCTGTTTCGAGAGCTAATGAACCGCCCCAACCTGTCGCTAGAGTGGACGGCGGAATACGAGATTCTGGTGCGCGAGGGAGGCTACACCCGCCGCTTTATCAATCTTTCGGGGGGCGAGCAGATGTGCGCGGCGCTGGCGGTGCGGCTGGCCCTGCTGCGCGTGGTGGCAGATCTAGACATGGCCTTCTTCGACGAGCCAACGACCAATATGGATCGCCCCCGCCGCGAGAGTCTGGCTGAGGCGATCGCCAATCTCAAGTCCTTCCGCCAACTCTTCGTCATCAGCCACGACGACACCTTCGAGAAAGTCACCGAAAACGTGATTCAAATTACCCGCGAGGGTTAAACAACTCCTCTTGAGAGCGGCTTCTGAACAACCGAGCAGGCACCCACCACAGATAAACCATCATGCCCGCCAGCTCGACTAGGGGCTGAATCACCACAATTGTGACGACCACCGACCAATCCTCGGACAGCGCCAGGGCAAACGGCAGCACCACAAAAGAATTGCGAGTCCCGATGCTAAATGCCAGCGTGCGGCTTGCGGTTCGCTCCAATTGCAGCCATCGCGCCAGCCCCACGGCAAAATATCCCGCCAAGATGAGATACACCACAAAAATGAGGATGACCGGCCCCAAAGACCGAATCTCCGCCCCCTCCAGACTCCCCACTTGGGAGGCAGCAATCAGCCAGAGAACCAAGGTTAACAACGGAATGGGCAGCCAGCCCGCCAGCCTCAGCCAGCGTTGCCCAACGGCGTGCCGTTTTGCCCAGGTTTCCGTCAGCGCAGCCAGCCCCATCGGCAGCAAAATCAGTTTGATAAACGTGTCTAGGAAGTCGGCTGGATGAATCGCGCTGCGGATTAGGCTCCCGGTAAACAAGGACAGATACACGGGCAGCAGCAGGCTTTGAAGCAGCAGCAAAACTGGCGTTGCCGCAATGGCCAAGTTAAGATTGCCTTTTCCCAAATAAGTAAACGTCAGGAACCAGTCGGTGCATGGAACTAGCAGCACCAGCAGCACACCAAACTGGAGCTTGGGATCGCTCAGCAAGAGGTGGGTGAGAAACCAGACCACCCCAGGCACAAGCACGAAATTTGCAGCAATGAGCGCCAGCATAAACCGCCGACTTCGGAAGACCTCTCGCAACTGCGTCAGCGGCACCTGACAGAAGGTGGTATGCAGCAGAACTCCCAGAACCAGGTTAATCAGCATTTCTAGACCCTGGGCCCGCTCAGCATTCTGCCAGCCCCAGACACCTCCGCTGATTAGGGCAAGCGGGTAGAACCAGATTTGATATCGCTCCAGCGTTAATTTAGTCATTTCGTCACTTGCATTCTGTCACTTGCATTCCGCCACTTGGCAACTTTTTCTTGCTAGGCTGCGTCTAGCCAATTGGGCATTCTAGATGTCATGGGCCTTCGGCGGGCCGATGGGGTACAGTGCCACAAACGGGCGATTCCCGTGGGGATCGCTTCGCGAATCGCCCCTCACCCACCGTCGGAAATGGCTTCGTTGGGCTTTATGCGATTCTGTCGCAAGGCCACGCGAACAGCGCTATTCTGGATCTAGAAGCAGGGACAGACTACCACACGCTTTATCAAGCGGTTTGCTCCGCACGACGGCTGGCTAAATTGGGTCACCCTCAGGCATTGCAGCGCAACCTCTGGCGCGTCGTTGGGCAACACTGCACGAGCTATCTCGCGATGGGCTTTTTTGCGGGTGCGTTCGCCCTAGGTGTGGATAACACGAGTCTCCTGGCTTCTGGGACTTTGGCTAGCGATCGCCCCACATCAGATGGAAAGCCCCTATCCATCACACATTAGGGAAGCGCTACAGCCGTGACTCAGGAGTTTCATCTTTCCGTAACCCCTGTGGGCAATGACGAGTATCTGGTGCGAACCGAGCGGGTTGCGCCGGGTGTGCCGTTGGCGGAGGAGCAACTCCGCTGGGCAGTAGAAGAATGGCTGGCGCTGGCGCGGCAGTTGATGGATGACCCGCTGCTGGGGCTGCTGCGGGGGCACGGATTTTATCGAGTGGGTGGGTTTGAGCTGCCGCGTCGATCTGAGTATGAGAACGAGCTGCCCGTCAGCCTCACAGAACTGGGCGAAACGCTGTATCACGCGCTGTTTCAGGGAACGCTGCGGAATAGCTGGATGATTGCACGGGGCATTGCCCAACACCAAGGCGAAATGCTGCGGCTGCGGCTGGGGCTGAAGGGGTCGCGCCTGCCCCGGCTGCCGTGGGAGGTGATGAACGGGGGCGATCGCGACAGTTTGGGCAATCTGCGCTATCCCATCGCCACGGGAACCGATGTCGTGTTCTCGCGCTTTCAAACGGGCATCCAGGTCATGGGGGGGCGATCGCTCCGTCCCCTCAGCCCCACGCAGCCCGTCCGCATCCTCATGGTGGTCGCCACGCCCACCGATCAGGAGCGGCTAGAGCTAATGCGCGAAGCCATGCATTTGCAAGAAGAACTGCGGCGACCCGCCGGGCCAGGTTTGGAAGGACTGGGCACGCATCCCCAGCTAGAACTGACTGTGCTGGAGCAGCCCGGCCGCGAAGAACTGACCCACGCCCTAGAGCAGGGACATTTCCATATCTTGCACTACGCAGGCCACAGCAATCTGGGCGCATCCGGCGGCAACCTGTACCTAGTCAACTCGCGCACAGGACTCACAGAAACCCTCAGCGGCGACGATCTGGCCGGGCTACTGGTGAATAACGACATTCGCCTGGTGGTGTTCAACTCCTGCCGGGGCGCACACACCGCCGTTCCCGCTGCTGGATCGTCTGCCGAAGCCCAGCCTGCCCAAGACACGCGTAACCTGGCCGAAGCGCTGGTCAGCCGGGGCATTCCCGCTGTGCTGGCGATGGCCGAAAAGATTCCCGACGACGTAGCGCTGACGCTGACCCGCCTGTTTTATCGCAACCTGCGGCGGGGCTTCCCCATCGACCTCAGCCTCAGTCGGGCGCGGCAGGGACTAATCTCGTCCTACACGTCCAATCAACTGTATTGGGCGCTGCCCGTGCTGTACCTACATCCTGCGTTTGACGGATACCTGGTGTCGGGCGATTCGCGAAGCGATCCCTGCGGGAATCGCCACCATATCAATCCCGCCGATCGGTTGCAGCAGTTTCCCCCCTCCTATGACCTGCCGCTGCTGGCCGGGGAGGAGCCATCTTTGGTGCTGTCGCCGTCGAGACTGCTAGAGCCAGATTTGGAACTAGATTTGGAGACTGATGAGGATTTTGAACTCATTTCGCGGGCGGTGCTGCTCGATCACGACTGGGCCTCGCCAGGGCTGGAATTCGACAATCCGTTTCATTTCGATGCGCCCGTCGCCACCGAAAACCCGTTTGATTTTGACTTTGCCAGCAGTGGCAGCCTGGTAGAAGTGCAGCCCACCAGCAGCGAACGGGTAGACGAGGCGGCAGAGTCCAGACTCGCCCAGTGGCCGATTCATCATCCGGGTGCTGGCTTATTTACCCTCGGACGGTATGACCAAGAGCCATCTGCTCCAGCAGAGGGACTGGGTACGGCGGATCAACCAGCAGCAGCGGGGCAATTCGCGAAGCAATCTTTAGGGGAATCGCCCGTGGAACTTCCTGGCGGCTATCTGGGTCGGCTGCTGGCACAGCACGCAAATCCGTCAGACCACAGCACCGCCCCATCCTCCCTCAGTCTGTCTTCTACCCCCGCTCCCCAGCAGACCGAAACGGCGAATGCCGCCAATGCCGCAGACCTGTTGCAGCAGCTAACCCCCCGCCCCGTTGACCTGATGAACGTGGCCACCGACGCGACTCAGGATGCCCGCCCGGTGGATGCGCCCGTGTCTCCAGCGGCGACCTATCGGTGGCTGGCTAGCCATGCGCCTGCTACCTCACCGGACTCTTCAGAAGCGGCTGCGCCACCGCAGGATTCCCAGCTAGATTCCCACCAGCAGACGGCTACACCCCAGGATTCTCACAGAGCGATTACGCCTGTAGACACGATTCCCACGGCCGACCGCATTCCGGCGCTGCGGGACAGCCGGGCAGCCCATCCCGCCCGCAAACCTGGCCGACTGCAAAAGCAGCACATCCTGCTGCCGCTGGCGGGTGCAGGCGCAATGGCGATCGCCCTCTCCTCGTTTCATTACACGATGGGACTGCTCCGCCGCGAGCCATCACCTGCTGATTTGCTGCCGCCGATGGACAGCGCCTATACGCCCGGCGTGCCGCCGATGCCCGTTGGCACAACTGAAACCAGCCAGCTTGCGGGCGCGGCTATCTTGAACCTGAAGCGCGAAAATCTGCCCGAAGCGGAAAAGGCGATCGCCCAACTGCTGGATCAAAATGCGCTGCTGGATGCCAAAGTCGCCCTCGACGCAGTGCCCTCCGAATGGCGCAATGCCAGCTATCCCGAACTGATGTTTTTGATGGGGCGACTGGGATGGCAATGGCAGCAGCAGGAGGGAAATATCTACAGCGTGGACGACGTACAGCGGTTTTGGAAACTGGCGGCCGAAGGACGGCCCGATGCCGCCGCCTACTGGAATGCGCTGGGCTTTGCCCACTATGCCAAGGGTGAGTCTGTAGACGCGGCGCGAGTCTGGTGTCGGGCGGCGGCGCTGATGCTGGCACAGCCGATTCCCGACTCGGTGGACGCAGCAGACGACCGCGCCGCCCTCAACTGTCCGCCGCCGATTCAGTCTGTCACCAATCCCGAAGCGCTGACCGCCTACGCTGGCGTGGCGCTGGCCTTGCAACAGGCAGCCCTCGATCCCAGGTTTTCTCAGGGTGCAACCGAGCTACTGAAACAGTCTGCCGCATACTATCAGATGGTAATGCTGAGCAATCCAGCCAGCTTCGATCAAACGGCGCTAGCAAAGAACTGGCTATGGACTCCGGCGACGCTAAAAGACTGGGCGGCGCTGGGCAGTCGGCGACCTTAGCTGCGGTGAGTCTGCAATCTGTAGACCCTGCAACCTGTGAGTTTGCCACCTACGAGTCTGCAACCTATGAATCTGCATCTGTGAGTTTGCCACCTACAAGTCTGCAACCTGTGAATCTGCATCTGTGAGTTTGCCACCCACAAGTCTGCAACCTGTGAATCTGCATCTGTGAGTTTGCCATCTACGAGTTTGCCATCTGTGCGTCTGCAATCTGTAGACTCTGCGACTTAGGTAGACTCTGCAACTTAGGAAGACTCTGCGGCTTAGATATCGAGTGCGCTACCCCATCCTGCGAAAAACATTTTCCGAATCTCGCTCCCGCGACTAATATGGATAGTTATTTCGCCCTGTTGCATAATCGTCATCCTTTGGGTTCATGACTTCTGACTCCTCCCCCGTGTCTACGGTGTCGGCTCTGCCCCAGCCCCCCGCCGATGCCGCCCATCCCAATTCGCAGGTCCGCTTCAAGAGTGAAGGCGGCCGCCTGCTGCTGATGCTGCCGCCAGAAGGCGAGAGCGAGTTTGCCGTAAGCTGGGGCGACCTCTGGCAGCAGCTTAAGCAGCGTCTCAGCGCGGGCGATCGCTTTTGGCAGCCGAATACCTCCGTGCATCTCATCGCGCGCGATCGCCTCCTGGATGTGCGCCAACTCCAGTCCATCGACGAAGCCCTGGCCCAAGAGCAGCTTTGCCTAAAGCGGGTCTACACCAGCCGTCGGCAAACTGCGGTGGCAGCAGCGACGGTCGGGTTCTCGGTGGAACAACACACGCCCGTTGCCCATCTCAACGCCCCCGCCGAAGCCACCGGCCAAGCGCTGGCAGAGCCGCTCTACGTCGAAACGACGGTGCGTTCGGGTATGGAAATCCGGCACCCAGGCACCGTAGTCGTGCTAGGCGATGTCAACCCCGGCGGCTCGATCGTCGCCGATGGCGATATTGTGGTGTGGGGGACGCTACGCGGCGTGGCCCACGCGGGCGCATCGGGCAATCCCCGCTGTCTGATCATGGCGCTGCGGCTAGAGCCAACCCAACTCCGCATCGGCGAGCAGCTTGCCCGCGCCCCCGAAAAACCACCCGAACAGTTTTATCCGGAAGTGGCCTACGTGGCCTCGGAAGGGATTCGCATTACTCGCTCGGCAGATTTTTCCAAGCTGCGGCTGTTAGCGCCCGATGCCTAACAGAATCCAGGATTCAGGGTTTTGTGAAAAAGATTTCTCCTGTCAGGGCGGCTGCTAGATTACACTGCTAGATCGCACTGCTAAATTGCATCGACCAGAGTTTCGGTTTCATCTCCGCAAGGTTTCATTCGTTCAGGGTTTACTCAAACAGCTTTAGGAGCATTAGGGGCGATTTTCATGACTCGGATTATTGTCGTCACATCGGGCAAGGGCGGTGTTGGCAAAACCACGACGACTGCGAACCTGGGCATGGCGCTGGCCAAGCGGGGGCGGCGGGTCGTGGTGATTGATGCAGACTTTGGACTCCGAAACTTAGACCTGCTGCTGGGGCTAGAAAATCGCATCGTCTACACGGCGATGGAGGTTATCGCGGGCGAATGTCGGCTAGATCAGGCGCTAATTAAAGACAAGCGACAGCCCAATCTGGCCCTGCTGCCCGCAGCCCAAAACCGCACCAAAGACGCGGTGAATCCAGATCAGATGAAGCAGCTCATCGAAACGATGAAGGAGCAGTTTGACTTCATCCTGGTGGATAGCCCCGCAGGCATTGAGATGGGCTTTCAAAATGCGATCGCCGCTGCCCAGGAAGCGCTGATCGTCACCACGCCTGAAATCTCCGCCGTGCGCGATGCCGACCGAGTCGTGGGGCTGCTAGAGGCCAACGACGTGCGAAAACAGCACCTCATCGTCAACCGCCTCCGACCCTCAATGGTGCAAGATGACCTGATGATGTCGGTTAGCGATGTCCAGGAAATTCTGGCAATTCCCCTACTGGGCGTAGTTCCAGACGACGAGCGCGTGATTGTCTCGACGAATAAAGGCGAACCGCTGGTGCTATCGCAAAAGCTCTCGCTGGCGGGGTTAGCGTTTGACAATATCGCTCGCCGCCTAGAAGGTGAAAAGGTGCCTTTTCTGGACTTCACCGCCAGCCATGATGACCTGCTCTCTCGCATCCGCCGCATGTTCCGTAGCCCTTCGCGCTAGCCAGTGCCGACCCTCTTAGCACGGGGGTTTCTCTCCTCACCATTCTCCCCAGTTAGCCCTGCCCTATGCTCAGCGAACTCCTCGACCGTCTCTTCCCCCGCCAGCCCGAAGTGTCTAGCCGCGAAACGGTAAAGCAGCGCCTCCAACTAGTGCTGGCTCACGATCGCACGGATCTGCCGCCAGCCACGATCGAAAAGATGCGCCAGGAAATCTTGGAAGTGGTGTCGCGCTATGTGGAGATCGATCAGGAGGGGACAGAATTTATGCTGGAAAACAACCAGCGGGCGACAGCGCTAATCGCGAACTTACCGATTCGCCGGATCAAGTCGGATGTTTGATGATTTGTTTGATGATTTGATCGCTTGCTTGAACCGCCTGCCTGTTTCTGTGATTTCAACCCGCTATCGTTACCAAACGTTAGGAAACTGGCTCAAAGTTTACACAAAAGCGCCGCAGGTAAACTTTGATTTCATCAACTTGATTTCATCTGTAGATCGTCTATTCTTAATCTTGAAGCTAATAGGTGATCTGACTTTTAAGAGTGCTTCATCTGCTGGCTTCCCTGGCAGATTAACAGCCAAGTTCACACGTTTACTACAGAGGTAAAAGCGCTGTTTATTACAATCTGTCTCGTCCAACCCAACAGCACCCAACTCAAGAACTGAGATTTTCCCATCTGGCAACACAGGGAGTGTAATCACATCGACCGAACTTGAATGAATTGATTGAGTCAATTAGTTGAACCAATTAGTTGAACCAGTCGAATAAACCGTTCAGTTTTGATGTCTGTGAGGCTCTACGAAGTGGCTGTGAAAAAGGGAAAATAAACGGTAGAGAGGCTGGGTGCTGTTGGATTTTAAAGTATTTTTCTCTAGCTTTCTAAGTAGGTGGACATTAATGAATATAAAACCCAAAGACCCTGCGCCGCCTGCTGCGCGGGCGGCGCAGGGTTCAGGATCTGTTTTTTAATCTGGTCTATCTACTTATTATTTTTCTATCATTCTAGCGATGGCTCTGGCTGTGGGCCTGCGTTGCGCCGACTGCCAAAAAGCTGGGCATACACATAGGTCAGCTCGCCGCCTAAAAAGAAGACCTGGCTGGTGAGATAAATCCAAAACATTAGCACCATGACCCGGCCCACGACTCCATAGGATCGAAAGCGATCGCCCAGCGACAGCACGCTGTTATGCACCAAATATTGCAGCAAGAGCAGCATTCCTGCGGTGAGCAATGCCCCCAGCCAAACATCCCCCCAAGTGACATTGGTAGAGGGCAAAATCCGAAATAGAATCATAATGATCAGCGCCAGGATTAGAAACGAAAAGAGCGCCTGAAGCGCCCAGACAATCTCTACCGAATCAATCCCCAACGGCTCTAGAAAAGCGCTCGTGCCGCCCGTTTTTTCTAAAAGCTCCAGTCCAGTTTGGACTAATAAATCGGAAACCAGCGACACAAACAGCAGCGGCGCAGTCGCAATCACCAGCATCACAGAAAACGCTTTTTTACGCAGCATCACCCGCAGGATTTTCCAGGGGCTTTGGCCGGGTTCAGGCTGAAACGCAACGCCCCAAATTTTATCAAACGCGCGATCGAGGGAATAGAAAAAGTTGCTGGCGGCAACCAGCAAGAACACCAGACCCAATAGCCCAATGCTGAGGCTGTCTTGTCCTGGCACCAGGATCGAACTCTCGACAATGCGGTAGGCTTCTGGGGGCAGCGCCTCCTGCAACAGGGTTTGCAGGCTGGTGTAGAGTTCGGCATTGCGACCGAGCAGCGACCCCAACAGGCTGAGCGATAGCAACAGCAGCGGAAACAGGGAAAATAGCGCGTGGTAAGAGAGCGTCGCGCCCATATCCAGGCAGTTGTCTTTTTGCCATTTCAGGACGGCTAGAAATAAAAGCTGAAATGCCTGAGAAAAAGGGTTTTTCATGCGGAAACTCGCGGGTCTGGGTGGGAATGTCCCAAATTTTAGGGTTCAGCGGTCTATAACCTGACGTAAGCTTAACAAGCGACTCCGTTTGTCACGTATCGGGGCAAAGAGAGCGCAACCGACACCCCGAAATATAGTACAATTGTTCTACATTAGTGGAGGAGATGCTAGGCCGCCGAAGCAAAGATATCCTCCGGTTTGACTGGGCGGCGATCGCCTGTAATCTAGACTCATTCCATCCTCGCCTGCGAGAGACTCACCTATGGCTATCATTGCTCTAAAAGCCTGGTATTTGCGAGAATACGAGCCAATTCGCGAGGTGGAAAAGCGCCCCCATGACCTCCGCCTCAGCAAGAATAGCTTGCTCAAGTCGGCGCTGCGGGCCGACTTTCTCGACGACAGTGCCGAGGTGCGGGAAACGGAGTGGTTTCAGCGCTATCTGGATGGTGACACGGTAGAGTTTTACATCGAGGGCAGCGGCGGCTATGCGATCGCCAATATTGACCTGATCAGCCACGAAATGTATTTCGTCAAACAGGATTCGCTGTCGCAGCTTGATCCGACTATTTTCCTGTGCTATCAGACGCAGTTCGATGAATCTAGCGACCTGCTGCGCGAGGAGTTGCAAACCTTTATTGAAAAGTTCAACGGGCGATCGCGCATTTCCCTTACCCTGGAGGAGTCGCACCGCCTGACGGATGGCCCCGCCCGCCTCAGCAGCAGCCTAATGCGGAAGATTCGCAAGTCGCTGCTGTTTATTGCCGACGGCACGCCAATTCTGCATCTAGACGGCACGCCGCCACAACTGATTCCCGACCCCAAGGTTTGCGTTGAAATTGGCTATGCCCTCCAGAGCAAGCGATCGGAGCAAATCTTGCTGGCGCAGATGGAGCGCTCGGACGTGCCCGGCCAGTTTCCCTTCGACCTGCCCAGCAACAGCCGCCTGCCCTTTCGCAACAAGACCGAACTGCGAAAGCTGCTGCCCCAGGCGCTAGAGGCCCAGCTTCAGCGGTTCAACCTGACAGCTTAGGCGTAATGGCTCAGGTGTAATGGTTCAGGTGTAATGGCTTAGGCCTAATGGCTTAAGCGACGGTTTAAGCACAAGGATCGATTATCGCTCGTAATGCACCCGCGCATTTAGCCCAAAGTCGCGGAAATAGCGATTCCATCGCTCGGCGGCGCTGCGTCCCGAAAAGGGGCCCACCAGCACATGGGGGCCGTGGGGGCGATCGCGCTCTTGCACGCGCCCCGCCACTGGAAAGCCCTCGCTCAGCAGCCGCACTTGCTCGCTCACGCGGGACAGACTGCCAGACGTACCAGGAATCAGCACGTAGTAGCCCCGACTCCGGTCGGCAGTTCCATAGTCATAGGCTGGGGCGGGCTGTGGCTCCAGCGCTGGATACTGCCCAAAAGGAACCTCGACGGGCGGCGCGGGTGGCAGCGGGTCAAGCGAGGCTTGGGCTGCGTCGGGATAGATCGTCTGCACCGGAGCCACGCCGCCCGACACGGCTACAACCTGTGCAGTAATCCCCTGCGCGGCTAGTGCCTGCACCTGCTGCGATGCCGTCCACTCCTCTCCAAACACACCCGCCTGAATCACCTGCTGCCCCTGATAGGACTGGAGTCCAGCGCCGGGGGCAACTTGCTGCACCTGAGACAGCAGCAGCGGACTGTTGCCATTTACGATAACCACGTACTGCTGGCCTGAAAATTGGGCCGTGCTTGTCCCGCGCCCGTCTGACCCCACGGCGGCTCCCGGCTGCGGATAGAATGTTCCCACTCCAGCATCCGGCGGCGGCGGCAGCCCATCTACGACGCGCTGTACCGTGCGCTGTGCCATGCGCTGGGGCTGCGCTATGAAACTCGTAGATCCCGGCTCGGCCGGGCCTGCACTGACGGGCGCTGCAATGCCGACACTGCTACCCAGGGCGATCGCCCCCAGCACCAGACGCACCCAAGGCCCCCCCCCTGCTAAACGCCTAGCGCGCAGATTTGACCTATACCACAGAGAAAAAAACGATGCCGTCATAAGCTTGCAGAAGTGAGGGGAAGGATGGGCGATCGCGCTACAGATAGCGGACAAAGGGCGATCGCCTGCTAGATGTCGATTTTTGCCCGCAAGTCTAGCACGGCACTTCCCAGATGAATCAACTTTTTATCGGGTTTTTGTCGGGTTTTTGTCGGGTTGTTATCGGGGCGATCGCCCCAAATCCCCCACTAACCCAAATACCCTACTAGGCAACTGCCATACCAAACAGCAAAACGCCCAAGAGCAAAAAGCCCCCAGGCGTGACACAACCAGTCATTACATTTGGAATATTCTGGCGGAATATTCTGGAATATTCGGACAAATTTGCCCAATACCGTTTGCTCAATACGTTAGTAAGCGTCTTGCAATTCAAAGAAGTCGGGCGAAATGTAGTCCTTCCGCAAAGGGAAACCGACCCAATCTTCCGGCATCAAGATCCGCTTCGGGTTAGGATGCCCTTCATAGACAATGCCATACATATCGTAGCTCTCACGCTCCTGCCAGTCGGCCCCCTTCCAGATCCAATAGACCGAAGGCACTCGCGGGTCTTCACGCGGCACAAACACCTTCACGCGCACCTCTTCCGGGCGATCGACGTTATCGGCAATCTTGATTAGGTGATAGGTACTCACCAAGTCTTCGCCTGGCCCCGCGTCGTAGGCCGCCTGACACTGCAAACAGTTGAACCCATAGGCGTAGAGCGCCGTTGCAAAGGGAATTAGAAACTCCCGATCCACCTTCAGCACTTCTACACCCAGATGATCCAGCTCCAGGGCTTCATGCTCAAAGCCGTTCTCAGCGAGCCACTTAGACACCTTGCCAACTTCGACAATCGGCGCAGCTTCAGGGGTTTCCTGGGGAGTAGGGGTTGTCTCTTCAGCCACGATCCACAGCCTCCTTTTCAGCTTCTAACGCGGGCGACATAGGCATTCCAAACGCTTCGGCCAGCTCCTTCGGCGGAGCCTTGCGTGTGTCTGCCTCCAGATACTTCCCAGTCAGAATCGGCGATACTTCCTTCATGCCGTGGGAAATAGTGTAATAGCGGTGGGTTTGCGCCACTTCGCCCCGTTCTGCCAGCGCCTCGCTAGAAATTTTCTTCCGCAGCTTGATGATGGCATCGATAATTGCTTCGGGACGCGGCGGGCAGCCAGGAATGTAGACATCCACGGGAATTAGCTTGTCTACGCCGCGCACTGCCGTTGGCGAGTCCATGCTGAACATGCCGCCCGTAATTGTACAGGCCCCCATCGCGATCACATACTTCGGATCGGGCATCTGCTCATAAAGCCGCACCAGCGCTGGAGCCATCTTCATAGTGATAGTGCCAGCAGTGATGATTAGGTCGGCCTGGCGCGGACTGGATCGCGGCAGCAGACCAAAGCGGTCAAAGTCAAACCGGGAGCCAATCAGCGCCGCAAACTCAATAAAGCAGCAAGCCGTTCCATAGAGCAGCGGCCAGAGGCTCGACAGCCGCGCCCAGTTGTGCAAATCATCGACTGTGGTCAGGATCACGTTTTCCGAAAGATCCTTCGTAACCTCTGGGCGACCGATGGGGTTCTGTAGACCTTCTAGCAAGTTCTTAGGTTCCGTTGTGCCAGGATTCATGACCATTCCAGTGCTCCTTTCCGCCACGCATATACAAGACCGACAACCAGGATTGCAATGAAAATCAGTGCTTCGACAAAGGCCAGCAGCCCTAGCTGGTTAAAGGCGACCGCCCAAGGGTAGAGAAACACCGTTTCCACGTCAAAAATGACGAACACCAGCGAAAACATGTAGTAGCGGATGTTGAACTGAATCCAGGCTCCGCCGATTGGCTCCATGCCGGACTCATAGGTGGTGCGCCGCTCCACGCCAGCTCGTTTGCTGGGACGCAGCACCCAAGACAACCCTAGCGCTAAAAACGGAACGATGCCACAGACAATGAGGAATCCTAGAAGGTATTCGTAGCCACTGAGAACAAACACGAAGTCACCTGCCACTTGATTAGCTTAAGTGCAACACTAGGATGCGGCCCTGCTAGCGCAGCCCGGTGAAGCTTAGTGAAACATCAGGACTCGACAAGCCGAATCTCTGATAATGTTACTCTCTTTTTACATTGTTTTGAGAGCCTGAACTGTTTGCAAGGATTCGGTTTTGTTTGACTAGCCTTCAGAAATTTGAATGGTTTGATTCAGGATCTCGATACGGCCTCTTGATAAGGCGCATCGCTCATGGTGGGTTTAGATTTGCTGATTATTGTGGTGTATGCGCTGACGCTGGTGTATGTGGCGCGGCAGGCGCTGGGCGAGATGGAAGACTGGGCGACGGTGCAGCTTGACCGAGATGGCTTGAAGGAAGAACTGACCCGCGCCGATTTGCAGGGCAAGGTCAATATTAATGTGGGGCTGAAGCCGCGCTATGGGTTTGAGCCAATTACCGATTTGGCACTCAGCATTAGCAATGGATCTCCAGCGCCGATTTATGTGGATTGGGATCGCAGTTCGCTGACCAATTTTCAAGGGCGATCGCGCCGGGTCATCCGAATTACGCCCAGCATGAATCTCGATCTCTCTCGTCCGCAGGTGTTCAGCGTCATTGCACCAGGCAAATCGCTCAGCGAACGGATTGTAGCAGAAGACATGCTGAAGCGGACTCCGGAGGGCATTTTGCAGGTGGCTGCGCCGCTGGTAGACCTAGGTGCAGCGCGGGGACTGCCCGATGACGGCAAGCTAGAGTTTTCGCTGCGGCTGTTGCTGCTGCTGGTGGAGCAGGAGCGCCAGGTCGATGACGACGTAACCACCCACGCCGTTCTCTGTCGCTTCATCGTCCGCCGCATTCCGTGGAATCACGACATTCCCTGGCTGCGCCGATAGGAGGTTTGTTGCAAGCTTGCAACGCTCTGCTGACGCTTGGGTTGACAGGGCCACTGGTAGAGGCCATAAACCCCTAATCACCTGTCCGATAAGTAGGATGCTTTAGTCGGACGCTTTTAATAGTTCTTTAACAAGTTGCCCTGTTTCAGTATTTTCCCGGTAAAGCCTAGTAAAATCACCGGGCCACCGTGAATTCTCCGGTAAGGATGAAATGGAAAGGCTCAACGGCAGCGTCTAATGCTAAATACCTGAAAATGGCTTCGTTGGCTCTAAGAGCTAATTTATGAAGCAAATCTTAAGAAGCCTGAAACTCTTGGCATGTGTGGCTTTGAGGTCATGCTTGCCCAGGAAAAGCGGTTTCTCGGAAATCCTTGATTAACAAGGCTTTCAGGCTCCTTTACAAATTAGCTCTAAGCTATTGGCACTAGTTATGTTCCAGTTGGTTCTATCCTTCCGAGGGACACTACCTGTGAACCGGAATCTGGAAATTGCTGAACCTACGACATGGCTTTTGAAGGCTTTTAGTATGCAGAAAGCTAGTACGCAAAAGGCAGGGGTTTGTCGCCAGAAACTTGTACTGGATGACGGTGAGATGATGGCGATCGCCCCATGTCTAATCCTTCCTAATAGATGGCAACTCTGTTTTCCAAATTCCAACTAGGGAGTTTGCTGCTCTCCAATCCGGCAAAAACTGCTAAGCGCCTCATAATCAGCTTTGCAGAGATCTGGTTATCGCCTCGAACAGTGCATCAGTTTTCGTCAATTTCATCTAGAAACTAAACTCAATCACAACGTCATGGGAACCGCTGAAATTATTGCACTCGTTAGCTGGCTTCTGGTGATGATCCTTGGGTGGACTTCGGGCGGTAGTGGTCGTGTAGCACGTCGTCCACTGATGCCGACACCGACACCCTCGGTCACGCCAACGCCATCACCACCAACGCCATCACCACCAACGCCACCGACCCCGACCCCCTCAGTCACACCGCCCCCGCCGCCCCCGATATCGATGCCTTCGGCCACGCCAACGCCATCGCCATCGCCGCTGAGTGAGGAGCCACCATTGCCCCCGCCAACTGGAACTCCAACTCCCACCCCAGACAACAGAATTCCTACCCCTGCTCTGTTACCAGGATTGATTGGGATGGGAGTGCAGATGATGCGTAAGCGCAGGCAAGAAGAAGCAGATGCAGAAAGTGATGCTGAAGAAGATGAAGAAATCTAGTTGAGTTGGCTAATTTATTTGTCTTGTTTGCCAGTTTCGGTATGAGGCTGGACGGACGCAATACACCGCCCAGCCTCCTGTTCTTTAAAGACGACCCTTGAGATTTTGCGATTACTTTTCGGGGCTGAGCTTTTTGGAAACCCAGCCTGTGATGCCGCTGAGGATTGCGCCTGCCATCAAAATGCCAATGGCTGGCGTAAAGACGGGTTCCCAGAGCGAGTACCACAGATCGAAGCCCAGGGGGAGGTTCAGGGATTTGCCGAGGAGGGCGATCGCAAACCATGCAAAGGCAAATAGCACAAAAAACAGGTTTGCCATCAGCGCCAGGTTTAACCACTCCAGAAACTTTTCTTTCATCGCTAAATGCGTTTACAAATGCGTTTACAGCCGATTTTTTGCCCATCCTAGCAGGTTTGCAGCCGCCGCTATTCGCAGCAAACGATTAAGATATCTACAGCTTTTCCCGACGTTGTGCCACCGTTTTCCCGACGTTGTGCCACCGGTGTTCTAAGACAATTTCTCTAGCGGCCTAGGAGGATTCTGTGGATTTTCGGCAAATTGTTGGCTTTCGGCAAGTGCGACAAGACGTAACCGACCTGCACAAATCCCTTGCGCCGCTGCTTAAATATGACCCGCGCCTCGCAGAAGTTGCGCTGACGGATTTTGCCAAAGTGGTGCAGATCTGCGGGCGTAGCAACAACGAAATCGGGTCGGCGGAACTGCTGGCCTACCTGATGATGGACGCGCTAATCCGCGATGACAAAGACACCCTCAGCGTCGCCAACAGCAAATGGGAGTTTTCCAGCGACGATCGCCTCAAATATCAAAAAATCACGCTACAAACCATTCTGGAGCGCGTGAAAGCATCGGCTCAGCCCGACCAACTCAGCCTGCCCTCGTTAGTGAAAAAACTGGACGAAGAACGGGGAACGGATTTTCTTGGCGAGGCTGTAAACGTCATCTACAAATTCGCGCAGGTGGTCGCCAAGGCAGATGACGTGATTTCCATGCAGGAAATGGAAGCGCTGTCGAAAATTTGGCAAGGGCTACACAGTATCGCCCCTCTAGAGAGCTACGAACAGGGACTTGCCAACGCCCTTCCCAAGCCCCTGCCCCAAACCACGGGCGGCGCTGCCCCGTCTCCTGCCGACCCCAGTCTCCCAGACGAAGCAGCAGTGCCAGAAAAAACACCAGAGGAACTAGACCAGATCTTGCAAAAAGCGCTGGCGGAACTGGATAACCTCGTCGGCATGGACAATATCAAAGAAGAGGTGAAAACCCTGACCAATTTCCTAAAGGTGCAGAAAATCCGGCAGGAGCGCGGGCTGGCGCAAACCCAGGTGTCGCTGCACTCTGTGTTTTGCGGGCCGCCGGGAACCGGGAAAACGACCGTTGCCCGCATTATGAGCCGGATTTTTCAGGGGCTAGGCTTTTTGAAAAAGGGGCACCTGATCGAAACCGATCGCGCGGGGCTGGTGGCGGGCTATGTGGGGCAAACGGCGAAAAAGGTGGATGAAGTGGTGACCTCAGCGCTGGATGGGGTGCTGTTTATCGACGAGGCCTATGCGCTGGTGCCGCCAGAAACGGGCAAGGACTTTGGGCAGGAGGCGATTGACACGCTGCTGAAGCGAATGGAAGACTATCGCGATCGCCTCGTGGTAATCGTTGCGGGCTACACCGATGAGATGTCGGTGTTTATCGAATCAAATCCGGGGCTGAAGTCGCGCTTTAACCGCTACTTCTATTTCGACCACTTCAAGCCAGAAGAACTGCTGGCGATTTTTGAAAGCATGGGCAAGAAGAACCACTTCACGCTCACGCCCGAAGCCCGCGATACGCTCCTCAAGAGATTTGAGGCGCTGTATGTGAAGCGCGATCGCACGTTTGGCAACGGGCGCACCGTCCGCAACCTGTTTGAAAAAACCATCGAAAAGCAGGCCAACCGCCTCGCAGTTCTCTCCAACCTCACCGACGAAGTGCTGACCACGCTGCTGCCCGAAGATATTCCTACCGAACAAGCCAGTATCCACGCGGGCAAGGTGGACTGGCAAGAACTGGCATCTCGCGAGAGCGGTGGGAGTTAGGGTTGAGGCACACAACTTCTAACCTTGAACCCTATGCTCTTTAACTCTTCTCTAGCTCTGCCTTCATGCGCTCTAGCGTCGCGTGCATCTGGTCAAACATTTGCTGGGGCGTGATGCCAAATTGACCGAGGTGGGTTTTGAGTTGTTCAACGGTCATTTGTGCGGTGAAATCTTCTGACAGTTCAAAGCGCTTCATGAAGATGCGGTAGCGCTCCATCATCGATTCCATCTGGTCGATGTAAATCTTTTTTCCTTCGCGGTCAAACTTGCCATAGCTCGACCCCAGTTGCATCAGCGATTGGTAGTCTTCAAATAGCTGACGTGCTTCTTGTTGAACGATTTCAGAATCGAAAAATCCCATTTTCAGCCCCACCTTCCGAAAACTGAACCAAACTGCCAAGCGATATTAACTTCAACGCAGGTTTCTGAGTGCAAAAATCAGGCGCAAACGTTTAGCGCAAAACGGCTGCCTTTCAAACTGCACCTTCAACCGTTGATTTACATTACATATTAGGGCAGAAGCTAGGGGCGGCTGAAGTGCGGAAAACGCTACTTTCGCTACTTTAGAGACGCAGACCGCTGGGAATTGGGCTGCGTTTTGAATAGCGTGTTTCAGGGGTTCCTATCAGCTTCACCGCTGCCGATCGCTCGCTTTTGAATTGCAGGATTTCGGGATGCCCGACTCAAGGTTTGGATGGGAGGAAGACTCAATGGCAGAAAAAGGGCAAGATTCTGCTGAGTTGAGCAACCCGACACCGATTGGGCCAGCGGCAGAACGGAGGCTAGCGGCAGAAGGGAGCGTCCCGGAACCTGGGCTGGATGCGCCACCCCTAGTTGATTTGCGGCAATATGACCCACGCGGCTTTGTGCGGGGGCGGCCGGGCTGGGTGGTGATGCTGTGGTGGCTGGTGCAGGCGATCGCCTTTCCGCTGACGCTGCATAGCCACCATGCACCGCGCCGCGCCCTGCTGCGATTGTTTGGGGCAAAGATTGGGCGGGGTGTGGTGATTCGCCCTACGGCTCGATTCACCTATCCCTGGAAAGTCGAGATTGGCGACCATAGCTGGGTGGGGGACAACGTGGTGTTCTACAGCCTTGCCCCGATTCGCGTGGGGACGCACTGCGTCATTTCTCAAAAGACCTACCTGTGTACTGGCAGCCATGACGTGACCGATCCTGCCTTTGGGCTGATCACTGGGGCGATCGCCATCGGCAACGGAGCCTGGATCGCCGCTGACTGCTTTATCGCGCCAGGGGTCAAAATTGGGGCAAATACCGTGATTGGGGCCCGCAGCGCTGTGTTTCACTCCATGCCCGCGCAGACCGTATGCTGGGGGTCGCCCTGCCAAGTGAGGGGCGATCGCCAAATTTTGCCCAAGCCCAAATTACACTAAGCCAAGTGTCCGAAAAATTCCCTGCTTTCCCGCGTCCCAAAAAACACGTCCCCCATCCTCCATTCCCCTTGCGCCAAACCGTCACCTGAAGAGACACTTAAAGGCTGAGCTTCCATGCAGTCATTCCCTTATCTCCGCTCCGGTTTATTGCTTGCCACTCATCCATACAGGGAGAACAGCCTTGGAAAACACACCCGCAATTCTTGCTCTGGGCCTGTTTTGCACGGTTATTTTTTTGGTCATGACGGAGTGGATACACTTTACCATCGCCGCTTTTCTGGGGGCGCTGCTGCTGGTGTTTACCAACGTCATGACGCTCAACGAAGCGATTGGCTACATTGGCGCAGGCTATTCCACGATCGCCCTATTTTTTGGCGTAATGGTGCTGGTGCGCTCGTTTGAGCCAACCAAGATTTTCGACTATCTGGCGACCCAAATGGTCATTCTGGCCAAGGGCAAGGGCAGCCGACTGCTGCTGGCGATCACGGGCATCACCTCCCTAGTCTGCGCCTTTTTGCCCAATGCCACGACGGTCATGCTGCTGGCTCCGCTGTTGCCCCCTTTGGCGGCCGACGTGGGCGTAGACTTTGTGCCGCTGCTGATCTTGATGGTGCTGGTGTCCAATAGTGCAGGACTGCTAACGCTGGTGGGCGATCCGGCAACGTTTATCGTGGGCGATGCCATCAACATCAGCTTTGTCGAGTATCTCAGCCGCTTGAGCCTGGGAGGGGCGATCGCCCTGCTCACCATCCTGCTCATGACCCCTGTCCTATTTCGCAAAATCTGGCGGACCGAGCTAACCAACCTCGACCAGTTGCCTCACCCAGAAATCAATCATCCCCGCGTCCTGTCTGTCGGCGCGATTATCGTTGCGCTGGTGCTGATATTTTTCGTCATTGGCGAGTCGCTGCCCGTCCCCGTCTCCCCAGCAGGCGTGGCGCTGATGGGCGCAGCGCTGGCCCTCCTGCTGGCACACCACAGCAAGATTGATACGCTCAACAACATCCTGCGCGACGTGGACTGGAGTACGCTGATTTTCTTTATGTCGATTTTTGTGCTGATTGGCGGCTTGCAAAAGACTGGCGTGATCGGCGGCATCTCTGGCATCCTGGCAACAATTTTGGGACAAAACATTTTCCTGGGTTCCATCCTGCTGCTGTTTTTGGTGGGGCTATTGTCTAGTGTCGTGCCCAACATTCCGCTGGTGGTGGCAATGGTGCCCCTGCTGAAGCAATATCTGGTCAATGTGGGCATGGCAGGCCAGGAAGTGCTGGAACCGAGCTATGGGGGTCAGTTTCCGCCAGAGGTGCTGCCGCTGTTTTATGCCATGATGTTTGGCGCAACGCTGGGCGGCAACGGCACGCTGGCCGGCGCGTCGGCCAATATCGTCGCCGCTGGCATTTCCGAGCAGCACGGCCGCCGCATCTCCTTCAAGCGGTTCTTTCACTACGGCTTTCCGGTGATGGTGGCGCAACTGATTACCAGCGCCCTGTTTGTCACCGTGCGCTTTTTGCTCTGAGGTTTCTGCGACCCGCTCAGCCCGACAGGTCAACACCGTCGTCATAAAGCGATTCGAGCTTCATCAAAATCTTGGGCTTCAGATCTTCCAGCGCCAGCTTGAGCTGGGTTTTCGTGGTATTGAACTGGTTAAGTCCGGGGGTCATCTGGCCCATCGTCAGCCATTGCTTAAGCCTTTAGTTTGGACTAATGGTGAAGAGGAAGGCAGTCAATGAGAAGCACCGACTGCCGTAAGGTCAATGAAGTACAACCAACATTGACCCCATGATTTTCAACGAACTTCAGCAATTTCGCCAAACGTTGTATGCCAGCTTGGGAAACGCCAGAGATGCCCTGTTTGATCTGATGGATGCCGTGTTAGTGAGTGCGTGCATCGTGTCGTTTGTGAGGCTATCGCAGAGTCCTGTCTTTCGTCGCCAGTGGTCGAGCACCTATGAAGCGTTGCGCGATAGCCGCCTACCCCGATCAAAGGTGCTGAAGCTGTTGGTGCAGCAGATACCGACTCAGCAGCAACCGTTGTTGGCAGGTGATGCGAGTCGGTGGAACCGTCCTGCTGCCAGGCGTTTGAAAGACCGCACCTTATCAGGCAGAACAGGACATGCCCCGATAGCCGGACAAAACTACAGTACCTTAGCCTGGATTGCTGAAGACAGGGGCAGTTGGGCATTACCATTGCGGCATGAGCGCATCACCAGCTTTGAAACACCCGCCAGTAAAGCGGCATTCCAACTCAAACAAGTGACTCGGCAGTTAGCGGTGCGTCCGTTGGCGATCTACGACCGAGGGTACGGCAATGCCAGTTTTGTCAACCAAACGGCAGGGATTGAGGCAGACTTGCTGCTGCGGGTTACATCCAATCGATGTGTCTATGGCGCGCCCCCAGCGTATCGAGGGCGAGGCGCACCTGCCAAGCATGGACATAAGATGAAACTCAATGACCCTGACACTTGGAGTGTCCCGGTCGAAACCGTTGAAGTCGATGATCCCAACTGGGGACGAGTGCGGGTCAGTCGTTGGAGTGCATACCATTTCCGCAAATCCCCCAAACGGGCAATGGAAGTGTTGCGCGTGGAGGTGCTGGAGACACAGAGCAGCACGCGACGCTTGGCTCCTTTGTGGTTAGTTTGGCTGGGTGAGCAGATGCCTCCGTTAGAAACCCTGTGGTTGCACTACCTCCGTCGCTTTGCCATTGAACACTGGTATCGCTTTGCCAAGCAGAGGCTATATTGGACACATCCCCAGTTCAGTTCTGTATCGGCAACCGAACAGTGGAGCAGCCTGATGCCGTTGCTCAGTTGGCAGTTGTGGTTAGCGCGAAAGGACTGTACTGACCACCCCTTGCCCTGGCAGGCACCGCAAGAAACGTTGACTCCGGGTCGGGTCGCACAAGCGTTTGCAGGCATTTTGGCAGCGATTGGCACCCCTGCTCCTGCGCCTAAACCTCGTGGTAAATCGCCAGGACGAGGCAAGGGGCACAAGCCAACTCCTCGTCCCTGCTATCCGATGGTCAAAAAACGAGCCTCGAAACGCAAGACATCCGAACAATCCCTGAACAGTCCGGTTGCAACAGCAGCTTAACTGCGAGCAGGATTGTATCCAATTCCTTAAGTTCAACTGTTATGAACGGTTGAGCAGATTCTTTATGGCATCCTGTTGAGCATTATTGTGATGCCAGTTAGTCCAAACTAAAGTTAAGCCGTTCACATTGGGCTAGGGCAATGGTCGAGGTCATCACGTTGGCACAGCGCTGCGGCTCCTCTTTGGCAAAAAACAGCAGCCGATATTGCCCCGACTCGCTCAGAAGTCGCGTCATTTGCTGTCCCTGGGGCGTTTTCAAGTCCAGATAGCAAGACAGCCAGCGTGCGCCCGCTTTGCGCGTGTATAGCACCGTCAGCCAGAGGAGCGACGGATGCGGCGCAGGAGCAAAGAGAAACTGATTGTAGCGGGTGCAGGCTTGGCGAGAAAAGATTTCCTGTTCTGAGAGCATCACCCAGATGCTAGGCAGCATTCCCTGATCGGTACGGATGGGATTGGGAAACGAGATGTCGCCGATGGGCTTGTTGGCAGGCCAGGAATAGGCTCGGCCAATCGTGTCGGAAGTCAGCGGCGGTTTGGTCTTGGTAACGGGCACTTTGTTGAGCGTGTCTCCGATGGCCGTTGCCACGTTGAGTCCCGGAATGTAGCGCTCCTCAAATGGCTTGAGCTGCTTAATCACCTCGTTGGCGCTTTGGGGGCGATCGCCCGGCGACTTGGCCAGGCAGCTCATGATCAGTGTTTCCAGCGCCTTGGGCACCCGCAGGCTGGAATTGGCCTCGGCCAGCGAACGCGGCGGCTGCTGATGGTGGGCACGATACCAGCCGCCAAAACTATGGGTATCGGCATTCAGCGGCATCTTGCCCGTGAGCATTTGAAACATCATCACGCCCAAGCTGTAGATGTCAGAGCGAGCATCTAGCTCGTGCCCCTCCATCTGCTCTGGTGAAGAGTAAGCCAGCGTGCCCATGAAACAGTTGGTCTGGTTGCTGTCGGCTTGGAGCGTTTTGGCAATTCCAAAGTCCAGGATTTTCGCCACCTCGCCCATACTTAGGTCACGAGTAACCAGGATGTTGCTAGGCTTGATGTCGCGATGCACAATGGGGCAAATCTCGCCATCGACGGGAATACCCTCATGGGCACACTGCAAGCCCAGGCAAATTTGGCGCGTCAGGTTCAAAAAGCGGGGCAGGGGCAGCGGCTGGCGCATGATGATTTCGCTCAGGCTATCCCCCTTGAGGTATTCCATCACGTAGTAGGGAATTTCGTCTTCGTCTACGCCGTAGTCCGTCACGTTGACGATGTGCATACTCCGCTGGCCCAGCAGGGCGCAGGTTGTGGCTTCGCGCATGAAGCGATCGCGCATCTTTTGATTCAGCAGGGTTTGCGACAAAAACTTGACCGCCACTGGCACCCCACCCAGCAGGTTATTCCTCGCCTCGTAGACCTTGCCCATCGCCCCCTGCCCCAGCAGGCCGACAAGCTGATAGCGATTTTGGAGTATGCGACCAATATTCGGGTCTGACGGCATCCGACTCAAGGCTCCGATGAATTCGACCTGGCAAGGAGTAAGGGAGGAATGAGAAGAGGGGCGATCGCCCTGACCATGCGTCCGGTTTTCAAAACTTACGGTTTTCAAACCGCTGGCTACTGAGGTCACCTGCAAGAGGGACTGGCTTTAGGACGCTACAGTCAACCGCAACTTGCTGACCCAAAAAGCTAAAGCATCCGCCCAGCAAAGCAATGAACTCCGATCCAGATCCGCAAAACTTTGCAGAATACCCAGGACGACACAGGGCGGAAGCCGCACCAGAGAACACTGCCGAATCCTGCAAGAGGAACAGCCGTGTAGCGACGACCTGAACGCAGGATGAACAAAGGCCAGGCGCTGTAGTCTGCGAAGTTCACCAGATATGGCGATAACTGTCATTCTAGCCAGTTGGTAGCGCTTCGGCGACCCTGCATCAAAATTTCGAGCAGACGACCCGCAACAGCAGCTTGCCCATGACCGGCGCTCAAAATTGGGGAAACCTATCGCTAAAATTCCCACCAATCTTGGCACCGCAACAGTTGATGCAACTCATGCAACCAACTCATGCAACCGTTTAAGGGTTAGCGTAAAGCCTTTTTCGTCTAGAAAACATGCTAAGGCTTGAGCCAACGGGTCAGCAATGAATGTACAGAGCGCTTGAGGCGATGGCGGTGCTGCCACCTGCGAAAGGCATCTTCATAGCGATCGCCCGTCAGTCCATAGGTATTCCAGCCGTCCAGCGCCAAAAACATGCCCCAAAACAGCGCAATGTAGGGTACTCCCATAATACTCGCGCCGCCACTCGCCAGCAGCGCACAGCCTGCCAAAAATCCGTTGACAATCAAGTAGCGCGTGACTCGCCGCTGAAACCGCCCCTTCCGCGCTTGGTCAAACGCCTGCCGCTCCTGCATCTCGCCGCTTTGGGCCCGCCACTCAATTTCGGCCTCGTGGAGTTCGCCGGGAGAAATGCCCAGTTCCTCTGCAATTTCCAGCAGTTGAGCGCGGGTCAGATGCTCCACCGTGCCAGAAGACTGGGCCTGGCGGGCGATCGCCACCTGAAGGATATGCTGCACTTCGTCCTGGCTATAAAACTCCATCCTGCTGCCCTCGCCAAATCTCTTATCCGTTGTGCTCGCGTCAACCATGACCTGGGGCGAATCAAACGGCGAGCCTAGAGGAGATACTGTGCGCGGTTTCATGGAGCCATAACCTGGAGAGGAGTTGCCTTCTCTGTTATACGCAAAATACGCGCAGAATTGCAGCGGGGCATCCAACAGCGGCAGGTGTGGATTTCCGTGCCACTTGGCGTTTAGACCACTTGGCGTTTAGACCACTTGGCGTTTAGATTTTAGTTCAGGCGTTCTACCAAATGACAAGTTTTTCTTTGTTAAGGTATTTCAAAAAGTTATTAAATTATTACTATGATTTTGATAGGAGACACTGAAGTTAAGCTAGAGCCGCAAGCCCGTATAATATGGCTAGCCGGCGCTAAGCGTAGCAGGCGCTACTTGTTTAGTTTCGCCTGCCAACCCTGCTCTTATGCGATGTGCCCTGAGCAAACTGTGCCAACGCATTCAGCTTTGACACTTGGCCTAGAGGCTTTTGCTTGAGAGTTTGCACTTCGAGACACAGTGGGGGAGGTTCGGTTTTATGGATTTACTAGCGGCAGTTTCGCTTCTAGGGGACTGACGTTTTAGGGAACCATTGTGTTGGTGGACGGACTCTAGTGAAGGGCTTTTAAGGCGTTTAGCGATATCTGAAAGACTCTGAGAAGTATTTAATCATCGTCGTTTTATGTCGTTTTATAAGGAGTGCCTATCAGATGGAAGGTGCTGAGGTCGGTCAAAGCAATGGGCGCGGTGTGGCAAGTGCCCCAAAGGAGGAATCTGTGAGTGACGTGGCAAATACTGTGAAACCCGAAGAGACAACCCCTGCTGAGAATACGAGCGATGTAACGGCGCTTTCGGTGCAGCCGCGAAAGAAGGCAGGTGAACTATCGGGATATGTGGGCGATCGCCCTGTGGGCCCTGCCCAGATGGAAGTCTACGAAAATTTCTCGGTGGCTGGTCTACGCCCGATTGCCGCAGGCAAGCTAGAGGTCTATGGCACGATTTTGAACAACCGCCCTATTGAAGCCAGCAATCTGCAAGTGCTGGACGACGTACTGCCGGGACAGCGGCCGGTGTTTGCGACTGATCTGTTGGTACGCGACGACCTGACCTTGCCCGGCGGTCGCCCCATCGTCGCCAGCGATCCGCGCTTGCTCGAAGCTTCGCTGCTGCCCGGCGGTCGCCCCATCGCCTCCAATGATGTTGCCAACGAAACGGGTGACGTGCTGATGGGCTTCATCGACTAGCTCTGCGCCACACATAGGTTCAGGGATAGAGACCTAGTTTTAGTGAATACCAGACAGCGTGTAGACAAGTGCTGCACGCTGTTTTGCTTCGCGATGTTTCCTTCTCTTAGGCATAGCAACTGCTGAAATTGCTAGAATCCCTACAAACGATGGACTAGCAATCCAAAACCACAAATCCAAAATCCAACATCAACACAATCGCGACTAAGGGGCCCAATCTCCCAGACTAAGGCCGTGGTTGCGCTGCGCCTGCTCGATTGCCTGCTGAGTAGCCAGATCCATCACGCCATCCAGCGGACCCTGATACAGCCCCCGCTCCGATAGCTGCTTTTGCAACTCTAATACGCCTGCGCTGGGCGGCGGCAGTACAGGATTTGGTGAGACTGGCGGGGCTGTGGCAATGGGGGGTGCGGTAGGGGCGATCGGCGGCACAGAGACGACCGGGCTGGCTGGGTCAACGACTCCGGGCGGTTGGGTCGTCACTAGGCCGGGCTGTTCGACAGGGGCGGACTGGACGGGCGGCGGCGCAGCGGTAATCGGCTGCGGGGAAACAGGCTGGGCAGAACCTTGAGGATTGGCTGAAGGTGTGGCGGGGGGGCTGGTTTGGGCGATCGCCTGGGGAGCATTTGCCAGCGCCGCCAAGGTCGCCGGCCCCGCGATGCCGTCTACCGTTAGCCCCCGTGCTTGTTGAAAGGCCAGCACCGCCGCTTCCGTCTGTGAACCGAAGATGCTGTCTACGGGGCCTTGGTAATAACCTGCTGTAGTTAGCCGCTGTTGCAGGGCCGTCACCGCTGGCCCTGTATCTCCCACTTGCAGGAGAGAATCGGACGACGAAACCGCTCCCGACGCAGGACTCCCTGCACGAGCCAAAGCCGATGCCGTTGCCGGTCCCACAATGCCATCAGCCGTCAGACCTTGCGCCTCCTGAAATTTGATAACGGCTTCCTGCGTCAGCGGCCCAAAGGTTCCCGAAATTGGCCCGCTGTAGTAGCCCAATTGCGTCAGTCGGGTTTGCAGTTGGGCAACGGCATCGCTGCTGTCGTTGAGTTGGAGTGTGTCGTCGAGGGCGGCCTGACTGAGCCGAATCGGCTGCCCCTGCGCGGGTGATCCGGCCGCAGACGATCCGACGGATTGCGCTAGGGAGGGGGACACCGTTGCAAACAGGCTGGCGATCGCCACCCCCAGCCAAAGCGCCAGGGAGCGAGTCGAGCCGATTGGGCCGCAGGCTGCAACGCCGGACTGTAGAAAAAGACGTAAGGACATGGCGAATGGCTAAAAAGCGCGTTAGAGGATGAGGAGAATCGCCGCCATTCTATGTCAACTTTGGGGAGTCGGAGCAGAAAATTTGGGTAGAAAACTTCAGTAGGGGACGGCAGCTCAGCAAGTAACCTAGCCAGAAATCCAGTCAGGAATCGGCTAGGAATTTGCCAGGAATCTGCCAGGAATTAGCCAGAAAATTTATAAAGCCTATTGAATAGTCCGGTGAGTATA
Organism: Thermoleptolyngbya sichuanensis A183; assembly: GCF_013177315.1. Classification (NCBI taxonomy): domain Bacteria; kingdom Bacillati; phylum Cyanobacteriota; class Cyanophyceae; order Oculatellales; family Oculatellaceae; genus Thermoleptolyngbya; species Thermoleptolyngbya sichuanensis. The sequence goes on from NZ_CP053661.1 coordinate 2,945,762, forward strand.
AGTTCCGTTAATAAGCAGGTTTACTTATTGAAAGTTTACAAAACTCTCAGGAACAGGGTGATAATAGAGACAGGTTGCTTAACGAATTTTCGCAATCGACTTCTATCAATCAGCTTTTGCATCTGGCTATTTCTGGCAGAACTTTTGTTTATCACCAGGAGGTTCTAGGTATATGGTGGCTCTAGTAGACCGCGCCCAAAAGCGACTCACCCTCCAAACTGCGCCCCTCGCAGCAGACACGACCGCGATTCGCTCACTCGACTGGGATCGCGATCGCTTTGACATCGAGTTTGCCCTAGAAAACGGCACCACCTACAACTCCTTCCTGATCCGCGGTGACAAGGTAGCGCTGATCGACACCTCCCACGAAAAGTTTCGCCAGCTTTATCTAGACTGCCTCACCGGGCTGATTGATCCAGTCGAGATCGACTATCTCATCATCAGCCATACAGAACCCGACCACAGCGGTCTGGTGAAAGACGTGCTGCAACTGAACCCAAAAATCACCGTCGTCGGCGCAAAGGTGGCGATCCAGTTCCTCGAAGACCTGGTGCATCAGCCCTTCGAGCGCAAGCTGGTGAAAAGCGGCGATCGCCTCGATTTGGGTCAGGGTCACGAACTGGAATTCGTCTCTGCGCCCAACTTGCACTGGCCCGACACCATCTTTACCTATGACCACAAGACGCAGATCCTCTACACCTGCGATGCCTTCGGGATGCACTTCTGCGACGAGCGCACCTACGACGAAGACCTTGCACCGCTGGAGTCCGACTATAAGCTGTATTACGACTGCCTGATGGGCCCCAACGCCCGCTCGGTGCTGGCGGCGCTGAAGCGGATTGGCGAACTGCCGGATATTCAAACCATCGCCACGGGGCATGGGCCGCTGCTGCGCCACCACGTTCCCGAAATGATGGGCCTCTACCGCGACTGGAGCCAGGCCCAGGCCAAAGCAGCCACCACGGTCGCCGTGTTTTACACCGCTGACTATGCCCACAGCGAACGACTGGCCCAGGCGATCGCCCACGGCATTAGCAAGACCGACGTGGCCGTGGAACTAGTGGACTTGAAGGTGGCAGAACCCCACGAAATCAGCGTGCTGGTGAGCATTGCCGCAGGGCTGGTGATTGGGATGCCGCCACAGTCTGGCCCCGACGCAGTTTCTACCAAAGCCGCCCTCAGCACGATCCTGGCCGCAGCCCACGCCAAGCAGGCGGTTGGTCTGTTTGAAAGTGGTGGTGGTGATGACGAATCGGTCTACCCGCTGCGGAATCGTTTTCAGGAAATTGGGCTGACGGAAGCCTTCGCGCCGATTTTGATCAAGGAAACGCCGACCGACGCGACGCTGCAACTTTGCCACGAAGCCGGAACCGACCTGGGGCAATGGCTGACGCGCGATCGCTCGATCAAACAAATGAAGTCGCTGGACAACGACTTGGACAAAGCCTTGGGTCGCCTCAGCGGCGGACTCTACATTATCACTGCTCAAAAGAACGATGCCGCCAGCGCCATGCTAGCGTCTTGGGTGGCCCAGGCCAGCCTGGAACCGCTGGGTATTTCCATTGCGGTGGCCAAGGATCGGGCAATTGAGTCCTTCATGCATGTGGGCGATCGCTTTGTGCTGAACGTGCTGGAAGAAGGCAACTATCAGCCGCTCATGAAGCACTTCCTAAAGCGCTTCCCGCCGGGTGCCGATCGCTTTGCAGGCATCAAAACCTATCCCGCCGCCAACGGCTCGCCCATTTTGGCCGATGCCCTTGCTTACCTGGAGTGCGAAGTCGTCAGCCGGATGGAGTGCAGCGACCACTGGATCGTCTATAGCCGCGTAGACACGGGTCGCGTCTCCAAGCCCGACTCGCTGACAGCGGTTCACCACCGCAAAGTGGGTAATCATTATTAGAGACGCAATATTGCAATATTAGAGCCGCAATGTGCAACTTTGCCGCTCCCCCTTACCCTAAATCCCTCTCCCGCTCTGGGAGAGGGACTTCAAGCCTCTCTTGCTCCCCTTCTCCCGCCCTGGGAGAATGGGTTGGGGGATGAGGGCAGACTGAAAGTTGCAAATTGCATTACTAGAGACAACCCCTCTCACCCGAATCGTAAATGAACCTCACTCTCCACCTGGGAACGGCGATCGCACTGACCGACGAGCAGTTCGAGCGGTTGGCGCGGGCAAATCGAGATGTGCGAATCGAGCGATCTGCAACAGGAGAACTGATTCTGTTGCCACCCACAGGCGGAGAGACCGGAAACCGAAATCTTGATATCTCAGGGCAGCTTTGGCTATGGAATCGTACAGCAAGGCTGGGCGTTGCCTTCGACTCATCTACTGGCTTTCGGTTGCCCAATGGCGCAATTCGATCGCCCGATGCGGCCTGGGTTCGGCAAGAGCGCTGGAATGCCCTAGCGCCTGAAGATCGCAAACGGTTTCCACCGCTCTGTCCGGATTTTGTCATCGAGCTTTGTTCCGAGTCGGACGACTGGCCGGTGCTGCAAGCCAAGATGCGGAAATACATCGAAAACGGTTTGGTGTTGGGCTGGCTAATCGACCCCAGGACGCGGCAGTTCGAGGTGTATCGGCGCGATCGCCCGCCAGAACGCCTGGAAAACCCTGCATCGCTGCCGGAGGAAGGCTTTCTTCCCGGTTTTGTCCTGGATTTATCGGGAATCTGGCTGTCCGAGTGACTGAAATTTTGAATTCTACGTATAACTTAATTGAATGCAAAAACTCTTTACCTATAAACCAGGCTGAACTAAGGTGGAAAAAACCACCCAAGGCTGGAGGATTTCCATGCAAACGCCGCTTAAGTCTGATTCGGGCGATCGCCTCTCCTGGCTCACCCGCGATCATCTAGTTCACGCCCTCGAAACCATTCAAGACTGGATTGTGATTTCGCTCTGCGTGGGTTTGTTTAGCTTCATGGTGCTGCAAATTCGCCAGATGTTTTTGTCGCTGCTGCCACCGCTCAATTTTCAAGAAGTCACCGCCGACATTCTGTTTCTGCTGATCTTGGTGGAGCTATTTCGGCTATTGATTATTTACCTGCAAGAACAGCGCGTGTCCATTGGCGTGGCAGTTGAGGTTTCGATTGTGTCGGTGCTGCGCGAAGTGATTGTGCGCGGCGTGCTGGAAACGTCTTCTACGCAGATTCTCTCGGCCTGCGCCTTTTTGGTGGTGATGGCGCTGCTTCTAGTGGTAAGGGTGTGGCTGCCACCCACGTTTGAGGGCATCGACCCTGAAAAGTTTGTGTCTCGTCGTCGCCGCGCTGCCTGGGGCGAGTTTCCTACTCGGACTGACGATCGGGCCACCCAGATGAGAGATACTGGCCCTTAGGCTCTTTCCTCGCGAGGCGCTTATCACGTTTCTGAAGTTAGTCAGGTACGCGGGCGATTATAGGCTATTTGCTCTTTTGGGGCAGCGCGTACCTTTCTCCGCAGAGGAGTGCTGTAGCCCCAGCGCAATCTTCTTCTTTTAACCCTTTTTCACTTGTCCCTAACCCTTGCCACACTAAGGATTTCCTATGGCTGAGCTAAGACCCAAAGACGTGCAAGTGGCGGAAGTCGGTGCAAATACTCTAGTGCTGCGATCGCGCACCTTTGACCGACTCAAGTTTGAGGTGGAATACGCCCGCCAAAAGGGAACCACTGCCAACGCCTACCTGATCCAGGCAGACCAGATTGCCCTCATCGACCCGCCCGGAGCCTCCTTCAGCGGGCTGTTTATCGAAGAGCTGGCGCACCATGTCTACCTCCAGCGGATCAACTATGTCATTCTCAGCCACGTCAACCCCAATCGGCTGTCTACGCTGAAGGACTTGCTCAACCCCGAAGTAGCAGCACAGATTACCTTTGTCTGCACCCGCGCCGCAGAGGTGGTGCTGCGGGAGTCGTTTCCAGAGCAGGCGCTGCGGATTTTGGTGGCAAACGCCGAAGATACGATTGATCTGGGACAGGGGCACTGCCTGCACTTTATCCCCACGCCCACGCCGCGCCACCCCGATGCGCTCTGCACCTACGACCCTGCGACCCGAATCCTGTATACCGACAAGCTGTTTGGGGCGCATGTGTGCGATGACGCGCTGTACGACGAACACTGGCGATCGCTCACCGATGACCGCCGCTATTATTTTGACTGCATCCACGCGGCCCAGTCTAAGCAGGTCGAAGCCGCCCTCGATCGCCTGGCCGAAGTCACTCAGTCGGCGCTGATTCTGGCTCCGGGGCACGGGCCGTTGGTGCGCTACAGCGCCAGCCGTCTGGTGTTTGACTATCGCTATTGGTGCGAGCAGCAGGATCAGCAGGACTTCAGTGTGGCGCTGCTGTATGCCTCCGCCTATGGCAACACGGCCACAATGGCAGCAGCGATCGCCCGTGGGCTGACCCAGGCCGGCGTGACGGTGGCTTCGATCAACTGCGAATTTGCCGACCCAGACGAGGTCACAGCGGCGATCGCCAAAACCGACGGCTTCATCATCGGTTCCCCCACGCTGGCGGGCCATCCCCCCAGCCAGATTCAGACCGCCTTGGGCATTGTTCTGTCTACTGCGCCAAAGACCCAACTGGCGGGCGTGTTTGGCTCCTTTGGCTGGAGCGGAGAAGCGGTAGACTTGCTGGAGAGCAAGCTGCAAGATGCGGGCTATACGCTGGGCTTTGAGACGCTGCGGGTGAAGTTTTCGCCCACCGAGGAGGTCTTGCAGCAATGCGAAGCCGCCGGGGCCGAATTTGCCCAAATCCTCAAAAAGACGCGAAAAACTCGCACCCTGCGCCAGCCTGCGGTGGATGCCCGCAGCGATCGCACGGAACAAGCTGTCGGCCGCGTCACAGGTTCCCTCTGCGTCCTCACTGCAAAGCAGGGCAGCGCCGATATCGGGGTTCTCACCTCCTGGGTGTCGCAGGCGACCTTCAATCCGCCGGGTCTGACCATTGCGCTTGCCAAAGACCAGGCCGAGGCGCTGCTGCCCGAAACGGGCGACGGCTTCGTGCTGAATATCCTCAAAGAAGGCCGTAACCTGCGCCGCCATTTCCAAAAGCCAATGCAGCCCGGAGAAGACCGCTTTGCGGCCGTGGCTCATCACCCCGCCAGCAACGGCTGTTTGGTGCTGGACGAGGCGATCGCCTTTTTGGAATGCCAGGTGCAAAACCGGATGGAGTGCGGCGATCACTGGCTGATCTACGCCAGCGTAGACAATGGCAAAGTGCTAGAAACCGTGGGAGTGACCGCTGTCCAGCACCGCAAATCTGGAACCTATTATTAAGCCGCGCTTTATTAATCCACGCTCATCCCTCCAACACCCGCCGCTCGTCACCCCCCCCCCAAAAAACGCACTCCCGACATGATTTGCCGCAAGCGCAGTGCGTATCCATTTCGCAGCAGGTATTGCGCTGAAACAGGCTAGAAAACAACCAAAAGCGATCGCCCTTGCTGCTGGAGCGATCGCTCAGGGCAAGCCTGTCTAGAAGCTAAATGACTCGGCTTAGAGGCAGATAGAGAACGTGATTATTTCTCTTACCTAGAGGTTCCTGCTGTCCCAGTTTGCGCCTTTGTCCCTCTAGCCAAATGATGACGTTACTGTTCTCCGGATAATATTGCTGAACAAATTTAATAAAGTCATCAGGCGTACAAGGTTTACCCGTTCCACTCATGAACTCTCGGTGAAATCTAGTGTGAACCTCTTCGGAGATCGTAATTATATTATCCAAACTATCTGCCAAGTGAGGATACGCACTGGAAGAATAGAGGTGATGGGCTGCCAAATTAAATCGGTGGTACCGATCCGGTTTTTGACCTGTGACAAGACAAGTCTTTTTATCCCGCCTTTTGGCTTCTTCCTTGCACTTGGAAATCCGCTTCTCACGAGACTCAATCAACTTAATAATGTCTGAGACTTGAGGACTGATTTCTTCACCGACATCCCGACATTCGTCCCGACGATTTTTAAGCGTAAGTTCAGTTGAGAATGCTAGAGAAAGTCGATAAATGCCTTCCAGAGAGTAGAAAATTCCGCCCTCGTCAATAAATTCCTGGTAGTGCTGTCCTTTGATTAGCGGGCGATCGCTCTTTTGGGTACATTCAGCCATCCGGCGAAGCGTCTGGATATTTGTCCCGAAAATTGCTACTGCATCTGCTTGGCTCACCCAATACTGATCGCTCCGCCGCATCAGCGAAGCACAGTTATCCAAAATTTTCTTACGGACGAAGCTCTTACGAATCTTTTCTCTGGTGTGCAAAAACCACTCTTTGAGAGAATCCCAAAAACTCAGTTTCTTCGTAGCCTCAAGGTATCGAGCTAGAGTGTACGCTCCCGACTGAGTATATTCTCTGGCTCCGTTGCTTGAAACCACTCGATAATCTTTCCCTTCTTCCAATTCCCACTCATCATCAGGAATGGCATCAAAGAACTTCTCAATTTCGATTAGCTCCTGGGAAGAGATTTTGAGAAGCTTTAGCAAGTCTTCTGCTCTGATGTAGGTTTTTGCCATATTTAGAACTTCTCGGTCAAACTCTTGTAGAACACGGTCAATCGGTCAAAAATTTCTGCATTTCCTGTTTCGGAATTGTCTGGGTGGTAGATCTTGCTGAGATCCCGATAGGCGGCTTTGACATCCTCAGTAGAGTTGACTTTAGGATCAAGCCCAAATGCTTTCCACGGCATATCGTATTTGAAAATGTTGATGCCATTGACGCAGCCATAGCCCGATTCGTTTTCTTCACCGGGCAAAATACCAATTAGCTTCCGATAAAGCTGCTCCCAGTCATCCTTCTTGCTAAGGCTGATGTTGCCCATGCTGCTAGTTGCAAGCTGAAATGCACCAGACTTTTTGAGTTCCTTGGTGTCTTTTACGCCGAAATGATCGTAGATTGCTTGCTTGACTTGTGTAACGGTTAGCTTCTTGACTTTGGGCGGCTTCGGCTTTGCAGCAGACTTTGATTTTGCAGACTCTTTTGTAAGCACAAAGAGCGCGAATTCTCGCAGAATTGAATCGCTGTAGCCATGCTCGGAAGATAACCGCTGAATCTCGGACTCGATCCGGGCTGTAATTTTGTTACTGCTCATACGAGCTTCCTCTTCTAGATGCGCGATCGCCGTTATGAAGCGCTATATCTTTATATTTCCCCATCAAACATGAAGCCTAACAGGAGAAATTTGTATTTTTTCTGTGATTTTGGCGATTAAATTGGCAAGTGTTTTTCAAAAACTGGGGCATAGTCCTCAATCGCCTGCGTACAAATACCGAAAGCGGGCTGTTTGGGGTTGTTGATAAAACACCACCCCTCAGCCCGCGATCGCCCGCCGTTCAGTTGTTCCCCGTCGTTCAGTTGTTCTACGGTTCCTGAACCCTTACCGAAATCCTAATAATCCCGTCCCTTCACCTGCGCCAGCGCATCGGTCGTCAACACACCGTTTTCGGAATAGTAGCCCGATGCTTTTTTGGCTTCGATTTCTACCTGCGCGTCGGCAGGAATCAGGTCTGGCGGGATTGGGATTCGCTGCACGACCTCGATGCCCGCGTGAGTAATCGCGTTGTATTTCATATTGCTCATCGACACCAGCCGATCGATCTTGCTCACGCCCAGCCAGTGCAGCACGTCGGGCATGAGTTCCTGAAAGCGCATATCCTGCACCCCCGCCACGCACTCCGTCCGCAGGAAATAGGCATCAGCGCGATCGCCTCCCTCCTGGCGCTTGCGAGCATTGTAGACCAGGAACTTGGTCACTTCGCCCAGGGCCCGACCTTCCTTGCGGCAATAAACAATAATGCCTGCTCCGCCCTCCTGCGCTGTCTGGATGCAAACCTCGATGCCATGCACCAGATAGGGGCGACAGGTGCAAATATCAGAGCCAAACACATCGGAGCCGTTGCATTCGTCATGCACCCGCACGGCCAGCGGCTTGGCTGGGTCGCCAATAGTCGTTTCGTCGCCAACGATATAAACTGTCGTGCCGCCGATGGGTGGCAAAAACACCTGCAAATCGGGGCGCGTCACCAGTTCGGGAAACATGCCACCCGTCTGCTGAAACAAAATGCGGCGCAGTTCCCATTCTTCCACGTCTAGCCGTTTGGCAATCCCCGGCAGATACCAAACCGGGTCGATGGCGGCCTTCGTCACCACCAAATTGCCGTCTTCTTTGAGGATCTTGCCGTCTACCCGCAGGCGGCCGCTGGCGATTTCGTCGCGCAGTTCGGGAATGAAGATGTGTGCCTTGGTGATGGCGATGGTGGGACGAATGTCGTAGTCGCTGGGGAAATGGGGCGCAAAAATCTCGCTGGCGATCGCCCCCCACGGATCAAGTGAGACAATCTTTTCGGGATCTTTCCAACTGGCGTAGGGGCCAATCGCCGAAACCGGAGCGGTATTGGTCAAATCTGCCCGATGCTCTGGGTCAAGCACCCCACTGGCCACGGCCAGCGCCCGATAGACGCTATAGGAGCCGCCGTGCGTCCCAATCACATTGCGCTGGGCCGTGCTGCGAACCGAGCCGATGATGGGGCCGCGCTCGACCGGGTTGGCTGCGCCCCAGAGAATCGGCGTAGTCTTGGCTCCCAGGCGATTGCGATGAGACGTGAGAATAATATGTTTGGGCTTGGCTTTGGATTGTGCGTCTGATTGTGCGTCTGTCATAGCGAAAAGACACCCTGAGAATGATTCACAAACTTTAGCAAGTTCTTTAGCCCGTTTTCAGATCGACAACGTTGAGGCTGGCTAATAGGACTGGCGAAGACTGGCTGATAAGACTCGCCTACAAGACTTGCCCACAAGACTCACCAATAAAACTTGCCAATAAGACTTGCCGAATTACTTGCCGAATTGTGTAACCAAATTGTGTAAAGCGAGATTGTAGCATTTGATCTCTCAGCCGTTAATGCCCTAGCAAAAGAACCCGACTGGAGAATTGCAAATTTAAGGCAAGACAGGAGCAAGAAGGGCGATCGCCCATCGATGAGATGCACTAAAATCGGGCCATGAGAAATTCAGGCTGCACTACAAAAACGAGCATCTGGTAAAAGGTCTGGTAAAAACCGTGTCCGAGCAACCCCCATCTAAATCCTCATCGATTGTCTTTCCGGCCGAAGTTAACGTCATCAAGCACCCGCTGGTGCAACACAAGCTGACCCTGATGCGTCAGGCAGAAACCCACACGCAAGACTTTCGGCGACTGCTTAAGGAAATTTCCATGCTGCTGGCCTACGAAGTCACCCGCGACCTGCCTGTGAAGTATGAAAAAATCCGCACCCCCCTGGCCGAGATGGATGCGCCCGTGCTGGCCGCCGACAAAAATATGGTAATTGTCTCGATCATGCGGGCGGGGCAGGGCTTGCTAGACGGCATGTTGGAGCTAATTCCCACCGCAAAGGTCGGGCATATTGGGCTATATCGGGAGCCGACCACGCTGACGGTGGTGGAATATTACCTGAAGCTGCCCAACGACACCGAACACCGCGACATGCTCGTTGTAGACCCGATGCTGGCTACGGGCAACTCGGCCGTCGCCGCCGTCGATCGCCTCAAGGAAGCCAATCCGCTGTCGATCAAGTTTGTCTGTCTGCTGGCGGCTCCAGAAGGCATCCAGTGTTTTCATGAGCAGCATCCAGACGTGCCCATTTACACGGCTGCAGTGGATGAGCGACTGGACGAGCATGGCTACATTGTTCCTGGCGTGGGCGATGCGGGCGATCGCCTCTATGGCACGAAGTAAGGGAACACGGATTCCGAAGCCAAAGATAAGGCTCGAAAAGGTATTCCAGCGAAAAGGTATTCCAGCGAAGCTAACCGACCTTCTTGCTGGCCTAACTTACCGTTCTGGATATCAATCCGCACCAACAGCGAAACTGGTGAAATCGCTGAAAGCCTCATAGACACTCGGGCCAGCAATCTAAAACCGCCAATCCAAAATCTAAATCGATTCCCCTTATCAAGACCCCATTGAATGCCGATTAATGCCGATTAATGTCAATTTCTGATTCGCAAACTGCTGGTGTATTGGGCGATTCTTCGACGCAGACCAAGGGCGATCGCCCCGCCCAGGCGGCCTGGGTTTCGCCCCTGGTTTGGCTGGTGTGGCTGGCCTACGTCGGCTATGTGCTGCTGAGCGACCTGCCGCCGGGGCCGTCGCTGCTGCACACGTCGCCCGCCACCCTGCAAGAGGCGATCGCCCTCAGTTTGAATTTTGGGCTAGTGCTGCCTGCGCTCTTTCCCGCCGTAGCCCCAGTGCTACATCCTGGGCTAGAGGCGCTGTTTAACCTGACGGTGGGCTGGGGGCTGCTGCTGTGGGGCTTTGCCATCGATGGGCGGGGGCAGCGGCTGCCGATTTTACCCTTTCTCCTGGGCACAGCATTTTTAACGAACGTATTTTATCTGCCCTGGCTGGCGCTGCGACGACCGAATCCGGAGCCGCCGACCCCGCCGCTGAGCCGCCTAGAGCAAATAACCGAAAACCGAGCCTGTCCGCTGGTGCTGGGGGCGATCGCCCTTGCGTCGGTTGTCTGGGCAGTGGCGGGCCGCCCTGAGTTTGGCGACGGGCCAACCCGCTGGGCCAGTCTGATGGAGATTTTGCAGGGCGATCGCCTCGCCTATTCTTTCCTGATCGACCTGCTCGTATTTTGGTTATTTCAAGGATGGCTAGTGTCCGATGACATGGCTCGTCGCCAGTGGGTCAACCCAGCAATTAGCTGGATCGCCCGTCTGGTACCGTTTGTAGGGCTGGTGGTGTATATGGTGCGTCGCCCGTCTTTTGAGCAGGCCGCTTAGTCTGATAGGGTTGTCAAAAGTCTGGTGAAAAAAGCTGGTAAAAGAGTCTGGTAAAAGAATCTGGTAAAAGAATCTGGCAAAGTGAAAATCCTTTGCGCCAGCGTCATCAAAGCGTCATCAAAGCATTACATTAAGCGGCGTTTGCATTATGCAAACATTGCATAGGTTCATGGTGCAACAGGCAATTCTACGGTCGTTCCCCGGTGATTCCGTTTCTAGATTGGGAATGATGAGAGTGTGATGCTTTCTGGATGTGGTCTTTTCGCTTGAGGTGAGTCGGTGTGAACAACCCTGTTGCCAATCCGCCTGTTGCACAGCCGTTTGTACATCCTGTCGTGCATCTCCAAGCCCCGTCGATGCTGGTCAGCAGCTCCCTCATGGAAGAGACCCAACGCCAAGCCTCCAGTAGTCAATACACCGATGACTTGATCGGGGCTGCTATTTTTGATCTGAGCGGATTGCCAAAGGAATACTTCACCACGGCCGAAAGCAGCGATGTCAGTTGGGTGCAAACAATCTTTCAGGCGCTGGGGTTGCAGTCTCTACTGATGTCTTCGCTGAAGCTAGATGGGTTTCGTCATGCGGTGATTCATAGTGCAGACTATCGGGCAGTGGTGGTGCGGCAAAAAAATCGCTACACCGCCCTGCTGACTCGACAAACTTCTGAAGCCCTGCCGGAGTCATTTATCCAGTGGGCGCAAGAGTTTGAACCCACAATGTTGCGATCGCACCCCCGGTTCAGCGCCATGTAGTGCCCCCTGTTTTTCCCCCAACATGGTTGATACAACCGCCCGCTTTTTCATTGCCCTGGTTCCCCCCCCTGCCATTCAAAACTATGCCAATGGCGTAATTCAGGAATTGGGCGATCGCTTTCAGACCCACACGGCCAAAGCCCCGCCCCACGTCACGCTTCAGCCACCGTTTGAGTGGTCGCCGGCCCGCGCCGATCGCCTCACCGAAGAACTCGCCGCCTTTGCCCAGCGACAGAGCAGCGTACCTGTACATCTGCTAGGGTTTGGCCAGTTTTCGCCCCGCGTGCTGTATATCCACGTCGAAAGGTCTCCGGCGCTGCTGGCGCTTCAGGCGACCCTGGCGGAGCATTTAGAGCAAACCCTCGGCATCGTCGATCCCAAGGCAAAGCGGCGGCGGTTTACGCCCCACGTCACGGTCGCCTCGCGCAACATCACCCCCTACACGTTTCAGCAAGCCTGGGCCCTGCTGAAGGAACGCCCGCTGGATCTGAGATTTTCGGGCGATTGCCTCACGCTCTTGAAACACGACGGACATGAATGGCAGATTTACCAAGAGTTTGCGTTGCTGACTCCTGCCCGCCCGTCCACAGAACCGGGCGGAGTGATCGGCGTGGGCGATCGCCCAATCGGGTGATTTCTAGAAAACTCCGCCCAAATCAAGCCAGGAACCCTTGACAGATAAATTCAAAATAGTAACAATAGATACAGAAAATAAATCGTTCATCTCTCCCCGCTGTCAGCTTCAATCAGCCTAATCGCTCGAAGCCTGATCGCTCAAAAGAGACGGAAGTAGGGAGCAATCCCGAAGGAACGCGCCTCACCCTTACCCTTCAAAAAGAGAGGCGAATCCTATGAAACTCACCTATCGTGGCGTAACCTACAACTACGATCCCCAACCCCTCAACCTGAACAACAGCCACCCAACCACTACTGAACTGAAGTTCCGGGGCAACGAATATCAGACCAATCAACCCGTTGCAACTGACGCAGTGGCAACTGACGCAGCCGCGACCATTCCTGCTGCGGCCCCTGCACCCGTAGCCCAGCCCGCAGCCTCCGTTTCCATCGAAGAGAGAGCGCGGGAGCTGATGATGAATCACCACAAACTGGTGAAGCGCCGCCAGCAAGCGATGCTGACCCGTTTGGCGGCCAACGTCGGGCTAGATGCCGGAACCACCAGCCAATACTGGGGACACATTCAAGGCAAGGTGCAGCCCGGCTTCTGGGACAGCTACGACCGCAGCCACGCCAGCATCAGCTAGGGTCATAGCGGGTTCTCATCTGCTTCCCATCTCCGCTCCACCAGTTTCCCGAACATTTCCTAAAAGTTAGCTGGTTGCAGGCACTCCCATCGGGGGTGCCTTTTCTTATTGCAACATGGAGCAACAGGATATGCCACGCTTGCTCCCCTTCTCCCTACTTGGGAGAAGGGGTTGGGGGATGAGGGCAGACGTAGAATAGATCGATCGAGACAGCCTGTTCAGGTCGTCAGCCTTCCCGTGATGCGATCGGGCGAGGGAGGTTCTACCCCGCTTCACGAGAGAATTTCCTAAAGTTTTTTCCCTGAATCTGGAAAAAGGGTGTTGAAATAGACACTAAGATGCAGCAAGGTGTGCATCTGTATTGGCAGCATCGATTCTCAAGCGAAACCCATCCATGCCCTCTTTGCAGTCGCCCCTCCTCAGCTTCCTTGCCGCTCTGGTTTTGTCTACTGCCACAGAAGCCCCAGCAGTTGCCCAATCCCTTACCCAGTCCCTTACCCAGTCCCGCACCAGCTCCGCGCCGCCCGAAGCCACCGCCGAACCCGCCCATCCCATCGCCGAACTCTGGCAACAGCACTAGGTGTCGATCAGCATCGGCACGCTGCTTTTGCTGAGCTATTTGGGCGTGCTGGGGTTCCGACCGCTGCTCTTGCTCAGGCTACCCTCCAGCGATCTGTCCATCCCCTACACAAGCTGGAAAATTCCGCTGGGCATCGTGCGGTTTCTGAAATATCGCAACCGGGTTCTGGATGCCTAGGTGAACCAGCACTGGCAAACGGCTCAAAAGTCCTTCCTAGACCTGCCAACCGTCAGCCAGCGGGCGATCCACATTCCCCTGCCCGTTTATCTCAACAACCAGCCCATTGATGAAAAGCTGATCGGAGAAGCGCTCAAACCCACCTTTTCCAAAAACACAGCGATCTTGCTGATTACCGAAGAAGGCGGCGCAGGCAAAACCAGCCTCGCCTGCCAGATCGCTCTTTGGGGATTGAATAAACAACTGTGCCAGCATCGCCTGCTGCCCGTGCTGGTGGAAACCGAGCTAGACGACAAACAGACACTCTTTGAAGTCATCCGCGGCCAGATCAACACCCTCACCGATCAGCCCAATCCCATTGCGCCAGAGCTTTTGGAAAAGCTGTTGCAGCGGCGGCGGGTGCTGGTCATCGTGGATCACCTTTCTGAAATGGGCGAGGAGACTCGCAAACAAATCACGCCATATCTAGCCGATTTTCCGGCTAGGGCGCTGGTCGTCACCTCTCGCCTGCCGGAACCGCTCGGCAACCTGCCCAAAACCATTCTGAAGCCCCTGCGAATCGAGGGCAGCAGTCTGTCTCGCTTTATGGATGCCTATCTAGAAGCCCGCAACAAGCGAGGATTGTTTGAAGACGAAGACTATTTCAACGGCTGCCGTCGCCTGTCGCAGATGGTGGGTCAGCGCAATATCACCGTGCTGCTGGCCCGGCTCTATGCCGATCAGATGATCGAGCAGCAAGAAGGTGTGGGGGGCATTTTGCCGTCCTCTGTGCCCGAACTGATGCTGAGCTATCTCAACCAGCTCAATCGCAGCATCGAAGAAGCCAACCGCCGAGACAACCTGGCCGTGCAGCAAGATGCCCAGCACATTGCCTGGGAATGCCTAAAACAGACCTATCGCCCCACCACTGCGGCTAAGTCAGATATTGAAAAAGCCCTGACCAAAAACGGCGCAGACGACATCCCAGCGCGGCTGGTCTATTTGGAAACCCGGCTGCGGCTAGTGCAAACGCTAGAGCCGGGAGACAAGCTCCGCATTGTGCTAGACCCGCTGGCAGAATATTTGGCAGCGCTGCACTGGGTCGATCAGTGTCGAAAAAATCCAGCAGAATCCTGGACAGAGTTTTTAGACTCGATTGACCTCGTGCTAGAACAGGGCAACGACTCTCCCACCGCGATTCAAGGCTTTTTGCTGGCAGTACGCGACTGCTGCCAGGTGAAAAAAAAGGAAGCCCAGGTTCCAGAAGACATCCCAGATTTGCTGGCCCGCAAAGCCGGCCTCGACCCCGCCGAGTTGCAAAAAATTGAGGAAAAACGCCGCATCAGCCTTCTAATTTCTGACCTCTCCGACCCAGACGAAGAATATCGCATCCGCGCAGCAAAAGACCTTGGCAAGCGTGGACTTGCCGCCGCCAAAGCCGTGCCTAATCTGTTGGGCATGGCCAAAAACCCCAACCAAACCCTGGAAGCCCGCCAGGAAGCGCTGAAATCGCTGGGCAGTTTGGGAGCCTGTAGCGACAGCCTAAAAGCCGACCTCGCTCCCCAGCTGATCGCTCTTTTGCAAGCCGACCATGACCCCAAGCAGCCCGACGAACTGGCCGTGCGGCGGGGCGCAGCCGAAGCGCTGGGCGCAATGAAAGCCGGGCAAGCCGAACTCCAAGCAATTCTAAGCAACGAAACGCAGCCGCTGACCCTGCGCCAGGGAGCCGCCCGCGCCCTGGGGCTAATCGGCGCACCCAGCGGACAGCCCGTGTCCATGCTGATGGTGCAACTGCAAGACGGGCAGATCAGCACGCAGGTCAAGCCCATTCCGGTCTATCAAGAAACCCTGCCGATGGAGCAGATTCTCAACTTGGTGAAAGTCCCTGGCGGAGAGTTTCTGATGGGGTCGCCGCCAGAGGAAGAAGGGCGCGATTACTATCAATCTTTAGTTTGGACTAATGGTGAAGAGGAAGGCAGTCAATGAGAAGCACCGACTGCCGTAAGGTCAATGAAGTACAACCAACATTGACCCCATGATTTTCAACGAACTTCAGCAATTTCGCCAAACGTTGTATGCCAGCTTGGGAAACGCCAGAGATGCCCTGTTTGATCTGATGGATGCCGTGTTAGTGAGTGCGTGCATCGTGTCGTTTGTGAGGCTATCGCAGAGTCCTGTCTTTCGTCGCCAGTGGTCGAGCACCTATGAAGCGTTGCGCGATAGCCGCCTACCCCGATCAAAGGTGCTGAAGCTGTTGGTGCAGCAGATACCGACTCAGCAGCAACCGTTGTTGGCAGGTGATGCGAGTCGGTGGAACCGTCCTGCTGCCAGGCGTTTGAAAGACCGCACCTTATCAGGCAGAACAGGACATGCCCCGATAGCCGGACAAAACTACAGTACCTTAGCCTGGATTGCTGAAGACAGGGGCAGTTGGGCATTACCATTGCGGCATGAGCGCATCACCAGCTTTGAAACACCCGCCAGTAAAGCGGCATTCCAACTCAAACAAGTGACTCGGCAGTTAGCGGTGCGTCCGTTGGCGATCTACGACCGAGGGTACGGCAATGCCAGTTTTGTCAACCAAACGGCAGGGATTGAGGCAGACTTGCTGCTGCGGGTTACATCCAATCGATGTGTCTATGGCGCGCCCCCAGCGTATCGAGGGCGAGGCGCACCTGCCAAGCATGGACATAAGATGAAACTCAATGACCCTGACACTTGGAGTGTCCCGGTCGAAACCGTTGAAGTCGATGATCCCAACTGGGGACGAGTGCGGGTCAGTCGTTGGAGTGCATACCATTTCCGCAAATCCCCCAAACGGGCAATGGAAGTGTTGCGCGTGGAGGTGCTGGAGACACAGAGCAGCACGCGACGCTTGGCTCCTTTGTGGTTAGTTTGGCTGGGTGAGCAGATGCCTCCGTTAGAAACCCTGTGGTTGCACTACCTCCGTCGCTTTGCCATTGAACACTGGTATCGCTTTGCCAAGCAGAGGCTATATTGGACACATCCCCAGTTCAGTTCTGTATCGGCAACCGAACAGTGGAGCAGCCTGATGCCGTTGCTCAGTTGGCAGTTGTGGTTAGCGCGAAAGGACTGTACTGACCACCCCTTGCCCTGGCAGGCACCGCAAGAAACGTTGACTCCGGGTCGGGTCGCACAAGCGTTTGCAGGCATTTTGGCAGCGATTGGCACCCCTGCTCCTGCGCCTAAACCTCGTGGTAAATCGCCAGGACGAGGCAAGGGGCACAAGCCAACTCCTCGTCCCTGCTATCCGATGGTCAAAAAACGAGCCTCGAAACGCAAGACATCCGAACAATCCCTGAACAGTCCGGTTGCAACAGCAGCTTAACTGCGAGCAGGATTGTATCCAATTCCTTAAGTTCAACTGTTATGAACGGTTGAGCAGATTCTTTATGGCATCCTGTTGAGCATTATTGTGATGCCAGTTAGTCCAAACTAAAGATCAATACAACCTTCCAGAAACAGCAGGGCTGGACGTAGAGCAGCAGCATCGGGTCACGGTGCCGCCTTTTTCTATGAGCCAGTTTCCCATCACCCAGGCGCAGTGGCGAGCCGTGGCTACAGCACTGCCCCCGGTGAATCGAGAGCTTGATCCAGACCTAGCCAGCTTCAAAGGCGGCGATCGCCCCGTCGAAAGTATCTCCTGGTATGACGCGATCGAGTTTTGCGATCGCCTCTCTCAGCACACCAGCAAGACCTACCGCCTGCCCAGCGAAGCCGAATGGGAATATGCCTGCCGCGCCGGAACCACCGATCCGTTCCACCTGGGCGACACCCTGCGCTCCGACCTTGCCAACTACAGGGGCACCGAAATATATGGCAACGGCACCGCCGGAATCTATCGCCAAGCAACCAGCAAAGTCGGCAGCTTTGGGGTCAATGCCTTTGGCTTGGGCGATATGCACGGCAATGTTTACGAATGGTGTCTCGATCACTGGCACTCCACCTACGAGCGATCGCCCACCGATGGCAGCGCTTGGATCACCGAAGGCAACGATCGCTACAGGCTGGTGCGGGGCGGTTCCTGGGGCGACCTTCCTGCCTTTTGCCGCTCTGCCTATCGCAACCGTAGCACGCCGCGCCGCCGCAACTTTAGCATCGGGTTTCGGGTGGTCTGTGTTTTCCCCTGGACTCAGTAGCCCTTTATACTTTGGCTCTTTTGCCCTCTTCCCTGTTTTCTTTTCCCTTTTTCTTTTCTTCTGCGCGAAGCGCACTCCGGAAGTCCCCCTTGCCAAGGGCGATTGAGGGGGATCAGTTCGCACGCAAAGACTCTGAGATCCCCCCTAGACCCGCTTCAGAAAGGGGGGAACCGAGCCGCTGTCCAGAAGTCCCCCTTGCCAAGGGGGATTTAGGGGGATCAAACCTGCCGCTAACAATCCAGAAATTTAGCCTAACTTCATGACACGCCACAATCACGCGATTCATCGTCATGCTTGGAGCCAGCCAAAAATTTCCCCGACCGTCAGCCGCACCGCCCCAGCAAATCCAGGCACGGGCAGCACGCTATCCGGCTCGTCAAATAGCTGCACCGACTGATTTGCGCCATAGACAAAGATGCACGTCTCTTCCGGGTCGAGCAGCCAGCCCATCTCCGCGCCGTGGCTGAGGCAGTGCAGAATGTTGCGAATTACCCTGGACTGGCTCTGTCCGGGCGAGAGGATTTCTATCGTCCAGTCGGGCGGCAGGTTAAACGTATTTGCCACTTCGCCGCTGCCGTCTCTGGGAATGCGGTCGGCGCGGAAAACGGCGATATCGGGCACGATAGAGCGTCCCCCAAACGTGCAGCGCAATTCTGGAAACGCTTGCCCTGCGCCATCAGCACGAAATGCAGCCGTAATAGCAAAGGTTAGTTCACGCTGCAAAACGCTGTGTTTTCCTTGGGGCATGGGCTTTTGAAGGATAATGCCGTCGATAAATTCGCTGGCGGGCTTGGTTTCGGGCAGCGCCAGAAATTCCTCCAGGGTCAGCGGCTTTGTGGGAACTTGCACCATGAGACACCCCCTCTACGCTTGCAGCCAGCCAAAAATTTCCCCGACCGTCAGCCGCACCGCCCCAGCAAAGGCGGGCACAGGCAGCACGCTATCCGGCTGATCAAAGAGCTGCATTAAGTGATCTGCGCTGTAGACGAAGATGCACCCCTCTTCCGGGTCGAGCAGCCAGCCCATCTCCGCGCCGTGGCTGAGGCAGTGCAGAATGTTGCGAATTACCCTGGACTGGCTCTGTCCGGGCGAGAGGATTTCTATCGTCCAGTCGGGCGGCAGGTTAAACGTATTTGCCACTTCGCCGCTGCCGTCTCTGGGAATGCGGTCGGCGCGGAAAACGGCGATATCGGGCACGATAGAGCGTCCCCCAAACGTGCAGCGCAATTCTGGATAAGCACGTCCTATTTTTGACGGCTTGAGTGCTGCGTTAATCGCACTTGTCAAGTCTCCCTGGAGGGCGCTGTGTTTTCCTTGGGGCATGGGTTTTTGAAGGATAATGCCGTCGATGAATTCGCTGGCGGGCTTGGTTTCGGGCAGCGCCAGAAATTCTTCCAGGGTCAGCGGCTTTGTGGGAACTTGCACCATGAGACAGGCTCCAGGGGCGAAGGGCGAATTGAAGAGGCGACGGGCTGTAGGGCTGAGTCTTATTCTAGGCGATTCCCCTGTAATGCTCCCTGAGCCGCCGCGCTCTGGCAAAGGTTTACTGAATCAACACTAGACCTCTTGCGTGAATCGTTGGACGGCGGTGCTGCCCAACGATTCACGCTCTCAGAAAAGCATTTATGCAAGAGGTCTACTGGATAAACATGAATACGCACCAAATAAACACTGAATAAATGCGTGATAGATGCGTGAGGTCTAAACACTCTGGATGCGAGGCGATGATGAGATGATGGACAGGGTGATGAATATCAAGCAGCAAGTTTCAAGCCGCAAATCCAGAGTCTATCCCTCGTCCCGTCTTGTCTCAACATGTCTTACTACATTCCGCCCAAATTTCTGGATCGCCTCTCGGTGCATATCACCAAGAACTTTCTGGCGCTGCCCAACGTCAAGGTGCCGCTGATTTTGGGGATTCATGGGCGCAAAGGCGAGGGCAAAACCTTCATGTGCGAGCTGGTGTTTAAGCGCATGGGGCTGGGGGCGGTGTATATGTCGGCAGGCGAGTTGGAAAGTCCTGATGCGGGCGATCCGGCGCGGCTGATTCGGCTGCGCTATCGGGAGGCGGGCGAGTGGAGCCGCACCCACGGGCGCATGGCAGTGCTGATGATCAACGACGTAGATGCAGGCATTGGGCGGGTGGATGCCAGCACGCAATATACCGTGAACACGCAGTTGGTCAACGCCACGCTGATGAACATTGCCGACAACCCGACTAATGTGCAGCTTCCGGGCAGCTATGACGCAGAGCCGACCCAGCGAATTCCGATTATTGTGACGGGCAATGACTTTGCAACGCTGTATGCGCCGCTGATCCGCGATGGACGGATGGAGAAATTCTTTTGGGACCCGACGCGGGACGATCGGCTGGGCATTGTGGCGGGCATTTTTGAGGCGGATGGCGTTCCCCGATCGGACGTGGAAGCGCTGGTGGATCACTTTGCTGAACAGGCAACGGACTTTTTTGGCGCACTGCGATCGCGCCTGTATGATGAACAGGTTCGCACGCTCATTCACCAGGTCGGCATCGACAAGATTTCGCAGGAGGTGGTTCACAGCGATGGCAAGCCGACGGAATTTCAAAAACCCAACTTTAGCCTGCAACATTTAATTGAGATTGGCACAGAGATGGTGCAGGAGCAAGAACGCATTCGTGAACTGCGGCTGGTATCTGAATATAACGAGGTGCTGAAGGGCGATCGCCCCCGCTCAGCGAACCGCGCAAGCCATTCGATCAGCAAATCCGATAAATCCTTTATGTATTATGGCGATCGCCCTGGGTCGGCCGAACCTCCACCCGCCAAGTCCGCCAACGGGAACGGGATGGCATCGTTGAAAACTTCCCCCACTGGAACGCGGCCTGCTATTGCGGCAGAGGTCGCTGAGGAAATTCGCAGCATCCTGGCAGGAGGGCTGCGACTCGGTATTGAGTATGTGGATGAGCGACGCTATCGCATGGGGTCGTGGCAGTGTTTTGGAACCTACGACGGCAACCCAGAGGAGGCGATCGCCGCGCTGGAACGCTGCATTGCAGAACATCCGAAGGATTACATTCGCCTCATCACCATCGACAAACACCGCAACCGCATGGGCGATCGCCTCCTCCAGCGCCCGTAGCAGCTAGACCGGGTAGAAAACCAGAAAGTGAACCGAGAGTGAACCGAGAGTGAGCCGAGAGTAAACACAATGGGCGATGAACGACGTGAGGGGCCAGAGCCTCGCACAAAACGCAAGTTTGACTGGGGCTGGCGGACAGTGCTGATCGCGGCGGCCCTCTTTTGGGTGCTGTGCAGCATTTTTGCGCTGCAACGGTTCTATAACTTTTTCCCGACGTTTGTGTCGTTCGACCAGGGCATCTTCAACCAGGTGTTTTGGAATAGCCTGCACGGGCGCTGGTTTGAAGGCTCCCTCTCTTCCAGCGAATCGAGCGCCGTGCAGCTAGACAACCAACTGCCCGAGGTGTTTTATCGCCGCCTCGCCCAGCATTTCACCCCCGCGCTGCTGCTTTGGCTGCCGATTTATGCTTTGTTTCAGTCCCCTGCGGGGCTGTCGCTGCTGCAAGTGACGCTGATGACAGCGGGCGGACTGGTGCTGTACGCGCTGGCCCGTCACTATCACCCGCCCCATGTGTCGGCGCTGATTGCCGTCAGCTACTTTTGCGCGAATGCGGTCATCGCGCCGACGCTGGCCAATTTCCACGATTTCTCCCAAATTCCGCTGTTTGTCTTTGGCCTGCTATGGGCGATGGAAAAGCGGCGCTGGTGGCTGTTTTGGCTGCTGCTAGGGCTGACGCTGGTGGTGCGCGAAGATGCCGGGGTGATTACCTTTGGCGTGGGTTTCTACATGGCAGCATCGCGGCGTTTTTTGCGGGCTGGGGTGGCGGTGTGCATCCTCAGCCTGGGCTATATGCTGCTGCTGACGAATTGGGTGATGCCGCTGTTTGCGCCGGACATTTCGCGGCGGTTTATGGTGGAGCAGTTTGGACGGTTCACTAACGGGCAGGAGGCTTCGACACTGGAGGTGCTGTGGGCGATGATCCGCAACCCCGACCAGGTTCTGGCAGAAGTAGTCAACCCACCGGGACGCACCCTCAGCTATGTCTTGGCGCAATGGCTGCCGCTGGCGTTTGTGCCCGTGATTTCGCTGGATGCGTGGCTGTTGACCGGGTTTCCGCTGCTCAAGCTGCTGCTGCAAGAAGACCCTACCGCCCTGTCGATGCACCTGCGCTATGCCGTGTCGCTGGTTCCAGGATTGTTCTACGGCGCAATCCTCTGGTGGCACAAGCATCCCCACTGGTTTCGCCCCCGCTTGCGGCAGTTTTGGCTATTTTGCCTGGGGCTGGCGCTGCTGTTCACAGTTGCGTCAAATCCCAATCGGGCGCTGTCGGTGTTCATTCCCGACTCGATCCAGCCGTGGGTCTACACGTCGCCCGCCCGCCAGTGGGAACACGCCCAGGCCGTGCGATCGCTCTTGCGGCAAATCCCCAGCGATGCCAGCGTCACCGCTACGGGAAACATCGTGGCGCATCTCTCCAGCCGCCGCGAAGTCTTGCGCTATCCGGGCACGCGCCTGATCAACGACGACCGCAAGCAGATTGGCGTGGAATATGCCGTGCTGGATTTTTGGTATCCACTGCGCTTTTCGGCGGCCTTTCCTGACGAAGGCAGAAGCTTTTTTGGCATGACCAACCGCGTCCTCGGCTGGCTCCGAGACGGCAGCTTTGGGCTGATGGATTTTCAGGATGGGGTTGCCTTGCTGCGGCGCGGTGTGCCCTCCAGCCCCGAAGCCGCCGCCGCCTGGAACCAGTTTCACCAGCCGCTGGATTAAGCCATCCGACGGAACCCGAATCGCCTTGCATAGAATGTTCTTTTGGAGTTTCTTTTCCCCTGCTGCCATGAATGCCTTTGAACCGCCTGCTGCCGAAAATCCTGCCGCCGAAAACCCTGTTGCCGAAAATCCTGCCGCTGAAAACCTTGAAAACCTTGCTGCCCAAAAACTATACGAGGGCAAGGCCAAAATCCTCTACGCCACCGACGATCCAGAAGTCTTGCTGACCTACTTCAAAGATGATGCAACCGCGTTTAATGCCCAAAAGCGCGGCACGATTTCCGGCAAAGGCGAGGTGAATTGCGCCATGTCGCAGCACTTGTTTCGCCTGCTAGAGGCGCAGGGCGTGCCGACCCACCTGATCGACTGCCCCACATCCAACACCATGCGGGTGCGGCGGGTATCGATTGTGCCCCTGGAGGTGGTGGTCAGGAACATTGCGGCGGGGAGTCTCTGTCAACAGACTGGGTTGGAATTGGGAACCCCGCTCAGTCCGCCGCTGGTAGAGTTTTACCTGAAAAACGATGCCCTCGGCGATCCGCTGCTGACGGAAGATCGGCTGCGCGTGATGGAGCTGGCTACGCCCGATCAGGTGCAACAACTCCGGGAGATGGCGCTGCGGGTCAACCAAGTGCTGTCTGAGTTCTTTAATCAGTGTGGGATTACACTGGTGGACTTCAAACTGGAGTTTGGGGTCGATGGGGCAGGCAAGCTGCTGCTGGCGGATGAGATTAGTCCCGATACGTGCCGTCTGTGGAATCAGGCGGAGTCTGACCCTAACCGCAGGGTGATGGATAAAGACCGATTTCGACGCGATTTGGGCGATGTGGAGGCTGCGTACCAGCAGGTGCTACAGCGAGTTCTGGCACAAAGCGTCTAGAAGGGCGTTGCCAATGCTGTAAAATTGCTCCGTTTGCTCGGAATTGCGATTCGCGAAGCGATCCCTACGGGAATCGCACTCGGCTCGTCAATTCCGATCTGCGTCTCGACTAGGCTATCTCGACTGGGCTATGCCGTCGCGCTGATCCGAATCGTTCCTGGCTGACCTAGCCGATTGTTTTGCTCAGTTCTTCCTGTCTGTGGTGTGTGGACGTGTTAAAACCTATGCGTTTTTCTCCTGTCGTATTGGCGGCGATCGCCATTTCTTCCGTTTCAGGTCTTGCGGCTCAGGCGGCGCGCGCTCAAACTGCCCCCCTCTCTGAGCAGTTGTCCCAAAGTCAGGTTCAGCAGTCGCCCCATGAGCCAGTTGACGCATCCGCTGCGGCTGTGGGAGATGGAGCCGTTCCGCCGAGCCTAGTCAAGCCAGATCTGCTGCCAGGGGCGATCGCCCGCGCTGAGGTGGATGCCGCATCGGGCACTCCAGAAGGGGCGATCGCAGCGGCTCCGACCCATTCGGTGAACGGAGATGCAACTGTGCTGGCCAACCTGCTTTCCTCCAAGCCCGCTGAGCAACCGCTGGAAGGAGTATCCCCTTTGGCAGCCCAGTCGCCGGGAACAGAGGCAGCAGAACCTGCAACTCCCTCCGCTCTGTCTAAACTGGCTGTGCCCCAGACAGGAACCTCCCGCCTGGGCAACCCCATTGAGCTAGCCCAATTTATCCCCCAGCCCCAGCCCGCCGACGGACAGCCCGCCCCTGCTGAGGCTGCCCCGCCCCAGGAAGAACCGCGGGTGCTGGTGTCTGAGTTGGTCGTCAGCGGGGCCCCCAGCCCGGAGCTAGAGGACGCAGTATTTAACGCCATCAGAACTCGCGCTGGCGCAACCACTACGCGCACCCAGCTTCAGCAGGATATTAACGCGGTGTTTGCCACAGGATTTTTCGCGGACGTGCGGGCGGTTCCCGAAGATACGCCGCTGGGCGTGCGGGTCACCTTCGTGGTGCAGCCCAACCCGGTGCTAACGGCAGTGCGAATCCAGGGCAACGAGGTGCTGCCCCAGCAGGTGGTTGACCAGACCTTTGGAACGCAATACGGCCGCGTGTTGAACCTGAACCAGCTCCAGACGGGTATCCGCAACATCAACCGCTGGTATCAGGACAACGGCTATGTGCTGGCGCAGGTGATCGACGCACCCCGCATCAGCCAAGATGGCGTGGTCACGCTCTCGGTGGCAGAGGGCGTGATCGAGGATATCAACGTCGCCTTTCAAACCGAAGACGGCGAAACCGAGGACGATGACGGCAACCCGATTCGAGGCCGCACCCGCGCTTTCATCATCACGCGGGAATTTGAAACTAAGCCTGGGGACGTGTTCAACCAGAACCAGATTCAGCAAGACCTCCAGCGAGCCTTTCGGCTGGGGCTGTTCGACGACTTGCAGGTGACGCTGAATCCGGGTGACGACCCCCGCAAGGTGGACGTGACCATCAACGCCGTGGAACGGAGCAGCGGCTCGATCTCCGCTGGGGTGGGCGTGAGTTCAGCTAGCGGTCTGTTTGGCACGGTTAGCTATCAGGAGCAAAACCTGGGCGGCAACAACCAGCGACTCGGCGCAGAAGTGCAGTTTGGTCAGCGGGATTTGTTGTTTGATATTAGCTTTACGGACCCGTGGATTGCGGGTGATCCAAACCGCACCTCCTATACGGTCAACGCCTTTAGCCGTCGGTCGATTCCGCTGGTGTTTCAGGGCGGCGAGACGGAGGTGACACTGGAAAATGGCGATCGCCCTCGCGTGCGGCGGATTGGCGGCGGCGTGACCTTTGGCCGCCCCCTGGGCGACGGCTGGCGAGCCACGGCCGGGCTGCAATATCAGAACATCCGCCTGCAAGATGCCGATGGCGATCTGGCTCCAGTGGACGAATTGGGCAACCAGCTCAGCTTCAGCGAGTCGGGCACGGATGATATTTTGCTCGTGCAGCTCAGCGCCAGTCAGGATCGCCGCGATAGCGCCGTTGCCCCCACACGGGGTTATAACCTCCGGATTGCAACGGATCAGTCGATTCCTGTAGGTCAGGGGAATATCTTTTTCAACCGACTGCGAGGCAGCTATAGCCGCTATTTCCCCGTAGACATCACCGACTTCACAGAAGGGCCCGAAACGCTAGCCTTCAACGTGCAGGGCGGCGTGGTGTTTGGCGATCTGCCGCCCTACGAGGCCTTCTCGCTGGGCGGCACAGACTCGGTGCGCGGCTATGAAGCGGGCGATGTGGGCAGCGGTCGCGCCTTTGTGCTGGGTACGGTAGAATACCGCTTCCCCATCTTTTCAATTGTCGGCGGCGTGCTGTTTGTAGACGTGGGCAGCGACCTGGGAACGGGCAGCGACGTGCCAGGACAGCCCGCTGTGGTGCGCGACAAGCCAGGAACCGGGATTGGCTTTGGGCTGGGAATTCGGGTGCAGTCGCCGATTGGCGCAATCCGGGTAGACTTGGGCTTTAATGATGAAGGCGACAGTCGGATTCACTTTGGCATTGGGGAACGCTTCTAGCAGTAGCCTTAGTTAAGACCCGTCAGGTTTTGATACCGCCATCTGGGCGATCGCAATGGAACAAGTCCTCTCTTTCTCTAGCATCCCATCCGCCAACCGTCGCGAAGCCTCGGCTCCCGGTCTGCTGAGGGATCAGCAGCATACCCTTGGCAGCCCCTTAGCACAGTCGGGGGTGGGGCTGCACCTGGGCGAACCCACCCAGGTCAGGATTTTGCCTGCTCAACCGGGAGATGGGCGCTACTTTGTGCGGGTAGATCTGCCGGGGCAGCCCGTCATTCCGGCTCACATTGACCAGGTGCGCGAGACGCGGCTTTCGACCGAACTGGCAGTGGAAACCGCTGAGGGGACTGCCAACGCCCGCACAGTGGAACACCTGCTGGCGGCGCTGGTGGGCATGGGCATTGACAACGCTCGCATCGAAATCGACGGGCCCGAAGTGCCCTTGCTAGATGGTTCCGCCCAGGACTGGGCCAGGGCGATCGCCGCCGCCGGGATCATGCCCCAGTCCGCCTCCTGCGCTCTGGTTCCCCTGCCAGAACCCGTCTGGGTGCGCCACGAGGATGCGTTTGTAGCCGCGATCCCCGCCTCAGAACTGCGCTTTAGCTACGGCATCGACTTTGACCTGCCCGCCATTGGCAACCAGTGGGTCAGTTGGTCGCCCAGCGCAGAACCCTTTGAAAGGGCGATCGCTCCCGCCCGCACCTTTGGTCTGGCCCATCAGATCGACCAACTGCGATCGCTCGGCCTGATTCGCGGCGGTAGCCTGGACAATGCTCTGGTGTGCGGCCCCGACGGATGGCTAAACCCACCCCTGAGATTTTCAAATGAACCAGTGCGTCATAAACTTTTAGACTTAGTAGGAGACATCAGTCTGCTCGGCTGGATGCCCCTGGCGCACCTGGTCGCCTACAAAGCGAGCCACCAACTGCATACGGAACTGGCTCGCCGCCTCCGACTGTCCCCGTTTGCGCCCTAGCGCGATTCTCAGCGCCGCTGCTGCCCAATCTTCCCACACCCGGCTTCCGTAGCCCTATTGCCGCTCTTGTCTGACTCTGCTGTCCATCTCCAGCCACCTTTCAAACCCTCGATTCCATTATTCCCCTCTTATTCCCCTCTGTCAGCCCATGACCATTTTGACCGACCTCCATACCACCGTTTCCCCCGTTTCTCCCATTCAGGCTGAGCCAGAAGCCGCTCCTGAAACGCCCTCTGCACCGCCGACTGTGCTTTCGGTGGAGGAAATTCACAAGCTGCTGCCGCATCGGTATCCGTTCTCTCTGGTCGATCGAATCATCGAATTCGTTCCCGAAAAGCGGGCCGTGGGCATCAAAAATGTTACGTTCAATGAACCCCACTTTCAGGGTCATTTTCCGGGTCGCCCTATTATGCCGGGGGTATTGATTGTGGAGGCCATGGCCCAGGTGGGCGGCGTGGTGCTGACGCAGATGGCCGACGTGCAAGACGGTCTGTTTATGTTTGCAGGCATCGACAAAGTGCGGTTTCGCCGTCCGGTTGTGCCCGGTGACCAAATCATCATGGCCGTTGAATTGCTCTGGGTCAAAAAACGCCGCTTTGGCAAGATGTATGGACGCGCAGAGGTAGACGGGCAACTGGCTGCCGAAGGCGAATTGATGTTTTCACTGGTGGACTGATCCTTGACTACCCTGATTCATCCTACGGCTGTTATCCACCCCGACGCTGAACTGCATCCGACGGTTCAGGTTGGGGCCTATGCAGTCATTGGCAATCGGGTGAAGGTGGGGCCAGGGACGGTCGTGGGGGCCCATGTGGTGCTGGATGGCTGGACCGAAATCGGAGCCCGCAACCAGATCTTTCCGGGTGCTGCCATCGGCTTGCCCCCGCAGGACTTGAAATACGACGGTGCGATCACCCAGGTCAAGATCGGCGACGACAACCTGATCCGAGAGTACGTAACCATCAACCGTGCCACCTACACAGGCGAGGCGACGGTGATTGGCAATGGCAACCTGCTGATGGCCTACGTGCATGTCGGGCACAACTGCGTCATCGAAGACCGCGTGGTCATTGCTAACAGCACCGCGCTGGCTGGGCATGTGCATATCGAGGCGCGGGCGACGATTAGCGGCGTGCTGGGCATCCATCAGTTTGTGCGGGTGGGGCGACTGGCGATGGTCGGCGGCATGAGCCGAATCAACCGCGACGTGCCGCCCTATATGCTGGTGGAGGGCAACCCGGCCAGAGTGCGATCGCTCAATCTGGTGGGTCTGCGCCGCTCTGGGCTGATGGATGCCGACCAGGGACGCACCTATCAAGCGCTCAAAAAAGCCTTTCGCACCCTCTATCGCTCTGGGCTGCCGCTGAATCAGGCAATCGAGCAGATCGACCTGCTGCCCGACTGCGAACCCTTGCAGCATCTACGGCAATTTTTGCAACTGTCGCAATTGCCAAGCCGTCGGGGGCTGATTCCGGGGAGTGGTCGCAACCGAGGCGCAGATTGATGGACACGGTTGAGCCAGTCCACCCGCCTGCGGCCCGGTCGGCTCGGATTTTGATCAGCACGGGCGAGGTGTCAGGCGACTTGCAGGGGGCGCTGCTGGTGGAGGCGCTGTGGCGGCAGGCCGAGAAACGCGGACTGGCGCTGGAGATTTTGGCCCTGGGGGGCGATCGCATGGCGGCGGCCGGGGCGACTCTCTTGGGCGACACAACTGCCATTGGTTCCGTCGGCATTGTGGAAGCACTGCCCTTTGTGCTGCCGACGCTGATGCTCCAGCGGCGAGTGCAGCAGCAATTGCAGCAGCATCCGCCCGATCTGGTCGTGATGATCGACTACTTTGGACCAAACTCGCGCATCGGCACCTATATGCGTCGCCACTTTTCCCAAGTGCCGCTGATTTACTACATCGCGCCGCAGGAGTGGGTGTGGTCGCTCAGTCCGGCCAAAACGCAACAGGTGATTAGCCTGAGCGATCGCCTCCTGGCCATTTTTCCTGAAGAAGCCCGCTATTACGAAAAATGGGGCGCAAACGCGACCTACGTTGGGCATCCCTTGGTGGATCGCGTCGCCACCTTCCCCAGCCGCGCCGCAGCCCGTCAGCAGTTGGGCATTGCCGAAGATGAAGTGGCGATCGCCCTCTTGCCCGCCTCTCGCCGCCAGGAAGTCAAACACCTGCTGCCTGTGCTGTGTCAGGCAGCACAGCAAATTCAAGCCGCCCTGCCCCAGGCGCATCTCTGGATTCCTCTCTCGCTGTCGCAGTTTCAGACCTCTGTTGAGCAGGCGATCCGGCGCTACGGGCTGCGGGCAACGATCGTGACCGAGCAGACCCAGACCGTGATCTCCGCTGCCGACCTAGCGCTGACCAAATCTGGCACGGCCAACCTGGAAATTGCGCTGGCAGGTGTGCCCCAGGTGGTCATCTACCGCGTCAGCCGCGTGACCGCATGGATCGCCCGCCGCTTCCTGAAGTTTTCGATTCCCTTCATGTCGCCGCCCAACCTGGTGATGATGGAGCCGATTGTGCCGGAACTATTGCAGGAAGCCGCAACCCCAGAGCATATCGCCCGCGAGGGGCTGGCGCTGCTGCTCGACCCAGATCGCCGCCACCAAATCCAGCAAGACTATGCCCGATTGCGCCAGGTGCTAGGAGATGGCGGCGTGTGCGATCGCGCTGCGGGGGAGGTGCTAGATCTGTTGGAGCAGCGAGAGATGGGACGGGTGATGGCGTAGAAAGGGGCGAGCGGCTGGAATAAGCGGCTGGAATAAACTGATCCCGCTTCCCTGCTATATGATCCTGGGGAAACCGAGTTGGAGGCCGCCATGACCAACCCCCTCACCCTTCCCCCGGATCTGTCTTTTGAACAGGCGATCGCCCTGACGCAAGACCTGATGGCACAGATGGCGGCAGGCACGCTGTCGGATGAAGCAGAGGAGCAGGCGATCGCCGCCCTGGTGTCTAGCGAAAACGGGGCGCGGGGCTTTTTCGTCACCTATCTCACCAGCGACAGCGCCTTGGCAGATGCGCCATCAGAAGCCGTGGTAAAAGCGCTGCAATCTTCCCCCGGAACCGTCGCGGAACTGCTGGTGAAAAACGTGGCCATGTCTTCCGCAATGGCGATCGCCCATCGCCGCAACCAAGCCGAAGACATGGCCCAGGGTTCCGAGCGGGTCAGCCGCCGCACACTCGATCTGATCCGCAGGGTCGGCCTGCCCCAGGTGACTGAAAAAGCGCAGCAACTCCGCAACAGCGCCAAAACCGGCGACGGCCCCTACGCTGAATTTCTGAACCGCTGGCGCTATGACGACGAGCAGCGGGCGGTGATTCAGGCGGCGCTGGCGGGCATTTAGGGGATTTTGGATTCTGGATTTTAGATTTTGGATGTTAGGGGGCGATCGCTCTCATTCCTGCCCCCAAACCTGCCCAAAATCGGCAATCCCAAATCCAAAGCCAAATCCAAAATCCTCATCCACCCAACACGCCCTGCCCCCGCCGAAAAATCTCCCGCGCATGATCCGTCCAGGTGCCCTGGCCCCAATAGCGAAAGCAGCTCGTTTGCAGCAGCAGGTTATAAAGCAGCGCTTGCTGATAGTCGGGCTGGCGCGTGATGCCGGGGTCTTGCTGCACCAGCGGGTCATACTTCTGGTGAAAGGCGGCGCTGAGTTGGTTCATCGGCTCCAGCACGTTTTCATAGCCCGCCACCCAGCTCAGGTCGTTTGTCCAAGAGGCTCCGTCCATGTGGAATTGGGGATCGGTGGCCTGGATTTGGGCGATCGCCTCCTGCACCTTCTCCGGCATTGCGTCCTGCGGATCGACCTGCTGCCAAATCTTGTGCTGCTGCACCGCCTGAATCTCAGGATAGTCCGCCGGGTTCACGCCCGCCGCCTCGATTAGCTCAAGGTATTCCGTGCCATTCAGCCCGACCGTACCGCTGCTATGTCCATCTCGAATTTGATACCAAACGGGATGAAAATCGCGTGGAAACTCATTCATCATCACGCCACCATTTTCCCCATCGGCAATCTGCGTCACGCAGCAGGGTACCGACACGCCGCCAATTTCCTGCCGCCTGCGCCCCTTCGCCTCGTGATAGGGCTGCATCTGCGCCACCAGTTTCGTGTCCGACCCCTGAGTTTTGATTAGCACCGTCATCCGCACCGTCTCGCCGTGAGAATTTCGCGCCACCAGCGTATTGGGAATATACTTCTGGTCTTGCATCAGGCTCGACCCATCTAGCCGCTCCACCGAATGCTCCTGCACCAGCAGCCAGCGATAGCCGCACTCCTTCAGTGCCTTCAGGTATTCATACAGCGTGTCGGGATGGTTGGGCAGGTGCATCTCCGGCGGTGAAAAGCCCTTTACTCGGCGCAGCGCCTCATAGCCAAATAGCGCCGCGAAATACTGCTGCCATGCCTGGATATGCAGCTTCAGGTCGGGAATCGGCGTAGAGGGAACCACCGCATGGCTCCACATCGTCCCCAGCCATTCCACGTAGGGGTGATAGTGCGGGTCGCAGGTGATGCGCCGCAGGTTGCCCAGCACGTCTTCCCGCCCCATCTGCACCAGCCCCCAGAGCAGGTTGCCGGAATAATCCAGCATGATGCGCGGCTGACAGCCGTTGCCTACTAGTTCGGGGATAAACTCGCCCATGCGCCCATAGCACCAGGCAAACACGCCCGCATTGTGGTTATCCCCTTCGCCCGGATGCTCGAACATATACTGCAAATTGCTGATCAGCGCCCCGTCCCAGCCTGCAGGAATAGTGGGCTGGTGCATATGCAGGGCGCAGGCAAATCCGCTGGTGATGTGTTCCAGCCGCAGGGCAGTGTAGGGCAACCAGATGGGGTCGCTGTGATTCACCACGGTGCTGATTTCCGCCTCCCAGCCGCAGATGTTGGGCAAGCCGTAGTGGGTGGTGGGAGGCAGGGCGGGCAGGTTGGCAACGGCGATCGTCATGGCGCAGTTCCTTGGGTGAGACTGCTCCTACGATAGTTCCAGCCGCCGGGGTTTGCGGAGTCTGTCGGCTTGTTTAAAGAATCCAGGTTGCTAAAGCCCCAGGTGCTTACAGGTCTTCTGGGTTGATGCCCATCTCACGCAGTTTGGCGGCCAGGCGATCAGCCCGCTGCCGTTCTTGTTCCGCCCGTTGTCGTTCTTGTTCCGCCCGTTGTCGTTCTTGTTCTGCCCGGTGTCGCTCTTGTTCTGCCCGGTGTCGCTCTTGTTCTGCCCGCTCGTCGCCGTTCAGCAGCAAGTTGCCCTCACAATCCCACCAGCGCAGCCAGGGCAAATCTTGATTCAGGTATTGTCCCTGCCAGATGCCAAGTTCCACGCCGATGGGGTCAATCGGGAAATGCCCGCGCTCGTTGGGCGTGCAGCGCTGATAGTGGTTGCCGACTAGCTCGTAGACCTCCACCGAAGCTTTGTCTACTTCATAAATGGCGTAGAAGGGGACGCGAATCGCCTGTTCATAGACCCAGAATTTTCCCGCTTTGGACTCTGGGCTAGCCAGGGGCGAGGTGGTGTCGCGCTCCTCGGAACCGTCCCCGGAGACGAACTCAATCACAATTAGCGGCGCAATGATTTCTTGCCACAGGACGTAGGAGCGTCGCCGCTGACCGTCGAGCAGGGGCGGCACGTTGGGCACATAGAACCAGTCGGGGGCTTCGGCTCCGCGCTCCGGAGGGTCGGTCAGCCGCCAATAGATACCGCAGTCTTGCCCGATGGCGTATTGCCCGTCAGGATGCAGTGCGTCTAGAACGGGACGGATGGAATCGGTGAGCAGCAAGCTTTGGGGATGCTCCTGAAAATTCTTCACGAACGTGCCGTCGGTTTCGGGCAGTTGGGTGTGGTCGGGAAGCGATAGGGCGGGCTGGGAAGGGGCGATCGCCATAGCGTGGCTCCAGAACACTAACAAGGTACAGACTGAAGGTGCAACTGAAGGTGCAGACTTGAGGAAAGCCGATGCTTCGTTTCAAACGTATTAATGTTCTACCGGTTAACGTTCTAAGTAGATAGACCAGATTAAAAAAACAGATCCTGAACCCTGCGCCGCCCGCGCAGCGGGCGGCGCAAGGTCTTTGGGTTTTATATTCATTAATGTCCACCTACTTACCGGTTAACGTTCTAACGAATGTTCCAAGTGTATCGGTTTAACAGAGTTTGATGGTAGTTTCACCTGCTCACCAAAGCCAGAATAAAAGGGCCAACGATCGCCCGCTGGCAGATCATTGGCCCGTCGGCAATCCTGTCAAACAGGAGTGCGTCTTGAGCGTCTCCTGCGGCTGTGGGAAGTCCTTTGCCTAAATGCAGTTACTTGGACTAAGTGCAGTTACCTGGACTAAGTACAGTTCTACGTCAAGGGTTTGCTGAGTTTTCTGGAACCCTGTCTTGCCAGCGATCTAGAAATTGCATGAGCAGATGGCTTGCTGACTTGAGAATCGGGATTCGACGTGGCAGGGTACTCCAACTGACTTCTCCACGAAATAGACAATTCCGATAGCGACACGTGAGCAGCAGCAAGGCAACCAGAATGCGAGACGCGCTTTGGGTTCCTTGATTCTCCAGCACGCTTTTCACAAGCAAGGCTTCTTCGTAGCTGTGAAAATAGATTTCTCGAAATCGCCAGTTTGCAGCCCCATCGCTGTTGAGATATTGCGTTCGATAGGTTGCCAGGCAATCGTGGTAATCCACAGACCGCCGCTCCTCTTGTAGCTGGTATTGCTGCACGACTTCTTCGAGTTTGCTGAGGGAAATCGTTTTTTCGCAAACTAAAGTCTCGAACAAGTCTAGGACGAAGTGGAAATAGACAACTCTGCTAATGTCCTCTCGCGAGATGGGCGATCGAGCAGAGAAAAACTGATACACCCACGCTGTTGTGCTATGACCAGCAATCCACCTCGAAGCATCGGCAGAATTGCTGTCAGAAGCGTCAGCCATGGAGTGAGATGAGGATTCTAGGTTGCGATCGGAAAGCTGCATCATACGTTCAGACTCCTTGTTTTGTTTTTTGGGTAAGGTTAGCGATCTCACAGGACTTGTGCGCTAGCAATGAGTTTTCAGGATTTTGGACAGTTTTTTGTAGGCTGCCCCTACGAAAAATTGCCTCCCTGCATAAATCCTGAAGTTCTTTGTTTGGTGAGTTCCCTGACTGAAGTACAGATGCACAAGTACAGATGCACAAGTACAGATGCACGCGATTAGAAGGGTTGCTGCTTTAGTGGGCTGCTACCGTGCGAAGATGGAATATTAGGCCGACGGTAACAGTTTGTAAAGGAGAGGTTATGGCTGAAATCCAGTTTTCTAGGGGGATCACAGAAGAGGTCGTTCCCGATGTGCGGATGACCCGTTCTAAGGACGGCACTAACGGGACAGCTACTTTCTACTTTGAGAACCCCAAAGCCCTGAGTGTGGAGAGCACCGAAGATATTACAGGGATGTACCTGCTCGACGAGGAAGGTGAGTTAGTCACCCGTGAGGTCAAGGCAAAGTTTATCAATGGTCAGCCAGCAGCACTTGAGGCGGTCTACGTGATTAAGAGCGTAGACGAGTGGAACCGATTTATGCGGTTCATGGAGCGTTACGCTGAAGAGCATGGACTCGGATTCACTAAGTCCTAGGCTTTACAGAACTTTGGGGACTCTTAGAGCTAATTTATGAAGCAAATCTTAAGAAGCCTGAAACTCTTGGCATGTGTGGCTTTGAGGTCATGTTTGCCCAGGAAAAGCGGTTTCTCGGAAATCCTTGATTAACAAGGCTTTCAGGCTCCTTTACAAATTAGCTCTTAAAGCGTCTATGAATTATGCAGCGCTTCCCCACCCAGATACAGAACAGCCGTCAGTTGGCTGTGCCGTAATTACGGTGAGCGATACGCGCACGCCGGAAACTGACCGCAGCGGCCAACTGACGAGCGATCGCCTCCAGTCCAGCGGACACCGCGTCTTGGCTTACGAAATCTTGCCGGATGAACCCGACCAAATCCGCGCCAGAGTTTTGGAACTGTGCGATCGCCCGGATATTTCCGCTATCCTCCTCAACGGCGGCACGGGCATTGCTCCCCGCGATACGACCTATGATGCGATTGAAAGCCTACTGGACAAGACGCTCCCTGGCTTTGGCGAAGTCTTTCGCTGGCTGAGTTATCAAGAAATCGGGTCGCGGGCGATCGCCTCTCGCGCCACCGCCGGACTGCGCGGCACCACGCTGATTTTTTCTCTCCCTGGCTCTAGCAATGCGGTTCGCCTTGCAATGGACGCGCTAATCTTGCCGGAGTTGGTGCATTTGACCCAACAGGCGCAGGGAACTAGAAATCTCTCTGGCTAAGGTAATCCTACTCCGGGCATCTTAAGGTAGTCGGCAAGACTTGCGCGTGCGATCGCCCTCTGGGTCTTGCCAGGACAGCGCGAAGTGGCTGATGGCGTTGATCTGAGGCGCAGACTGGCGGATGGACTGCATCTGGGTTTCGAGCGGTGGGCGGT
Organism: Thermoleptolyngbya sichuanensis A183; assembly: GCF_013177315.1. Lineage (NCBI taxonomy): Bacteria > Bacillati > Cyanobacteriota > Cyanophyceae > Oculatellales > Oculatellaceae > Thermoleptolyngbya > Thermoleptolyngbya sichuanensis. The sequence continues at coordinate 2,981,117 of NZ_CP053661.1, forward strand.
TGCTGACCGAGCGTCCCCAAGTGCCCGCCAGCACGGGCATCACTCGCGTCCCTGCGGGTGCGCCCGCCAGCACGCGCTGCACCTGCCGCACAATGCAGTCAGCCCGGCCGCAGGTGGCATAGGACATGGGATGCCATTCCAAATTGCTTGGGAAGCGCTCCCAAAACTGCAAGCGCGAGTCGTAGCCCCCTGCGCCCACGGTCTGGTTGCCCTCTGGGAAGAACACCACGCCCGCAGGAATGCCGACCTGCTGGGCAGGTGTAGTGCCTGCGGTCAGAAAATCGAGTACGCCCTGAAAGGCGTGAGCTACGCTGAGTTGCCAGAGTTCTGTTTGCAGGGAGGGACGGGCCTGGTCGGGCGTGAGGGAGGCATAGAGCGGGTCGGGCGATCGCCCCTGCCAGAGCGGTTGTCCATCCAGCGGGTAGGCGGTGGCAATGTCCTGGATATCCTGCGCTGTGACGTAGCCCCGCTGCAAAAAGCGACGAATCAGGTCTTGCCCGCTGGGATTTAGCGCCCGCTGCAACAACGCCTGCTGCGAAGCAGGGCTGTAGACCCACAAATCTTGCACCCGCCCTGCAACGGACGCATTGCCGTTGCCCTTGGGATAGCGAATGTAGTCAAACAACATGCCGTCTGGTCGACGGCGGGCGATCGCCTGCGCCAGGTTATAGAACTCCAGCTTGGCCTGGGGATTGTAGGGGTCGATGAACACCTCTTCCGACACCACCTCGCCAAGACTGTTAATCCCCGTTGCGCCATTAAAGGTCATGCTGTTTTGCCCGCGTCCGTTGCGGGCCAGAATTTGCTCTGCACCGGGGCGCTGGGCATAGGTATGGCCAAAATTCATGCTAAACATCCAGGCGTAGACCTGTAGCCCCCGCTCGCGCCCCTTGGCGATCGCCTCTGCCAGCAAATCTCGATTTTCAAACCCCGGCGTGCGAACCACCGACGGCCAGGGCGTATTATTTTCCGCACGCGGCAATAGCACCTGCCCGCCGCCAAAGACTTCTACATAAACCTGGTTATAGCCCCGGTTCACAATCTGATCCATGAGGTACTCAATGGCCCCCGGCCGCGCATCGCACGGATAGAGCCGCAGCCACACCGCCTGATTTTTCAGCCAGCTTTCGCGCCGACAGCGCCGCAGGCGATCGCCATGCTGCTCGATCAGGTTGCGATAGCGATTGCCCGCATTGCGATCGCCCTGCAACGCCCCCACCAAGAACGTCTGCTTTTGAGTAATGTCTTCGGCAGAAAAATTACAGTAGGGCTGGATTTGCGCCTCTGCCACGCGGCTGCCCGCCAGCCCCCACTGGCTCCCAGTCAGCAGCACCGCCACCAGAAGCTTCGCCACGCCTCGCCACCGAAGCCCAGCCAAGATCTGTAGCAAACCCGTCTGCCGCAAACCTGTTTGTCGCAATCTCACCTGTTGCAACCCTGTCTGTTGCAAACCTGTCTCTCGCAAAACCGTCATGAGCAAACCTAATCTCTGCATCATCAGCGGAGTCACATCCAGACCTGAACCAGCCTGGGGACTCCGCCTTGTTGTCCTATGTTTTGATCAGTAGAAGCTTTGCCAAACAGCACGCGCCTCAAAACAGCGCTGCTGTCTGCACCCAAATCAGAAATCCGACCTAGGATTACCATCCCCAGGAGCCGGGCCCTCCTTTGAACGGGCCGACAATATCCTGCGTAATCCAGCCGCCGTAGAAATCACCCGGCTGAGCCTGCACCTGCTCACCATCGACATAGCAAGCGTCCATTCTACTCGGATAAAACGCAACGTGATCCTTGATTTCGGCATAGGCGCTAACCGGGTTGGCATAAAACCAGGCCGCGTTTTCCGCCGTGCGATCGCCCACGGTGACGGTATAGTAGCCCGCCTGCCCCTTCCATTCGCAAAAGCTAGAGCGCGGAGTCGGCGTTAGATAGTCCATACGAATATCCTCCGGCGGGATATAGTACACAGGCGGATGGCTCGTTTCCAAGATCCGCTTCGCCCGCTGCGTGTCGGCGATCGCCACCCCATTAAACACCACCTGCACCCGCTTTGACGTTGCCTCTAGCCGAGGTGGACGGGGATAATCCCATACCGACTCCTGTCCTGGCCCTGGCACAATGCGATCGCGCATATCGCTCTGCCCCTTGCAATGGTTACTCAAACTGGTTGCCCCTTAGTTTAGTGCAGGGTTGAAGGGAAGAACGAAGAACGAAGAAGGAAGAGAGAAGAAGGAAGAGGTTTTATTTTTCGTTTTTCATTTTTCGTTCTTCATTTTTCATTTTTCCCTCCCTCTCCCGCACGACCCCAATCCGGCAACCCTCCCTTATGATCTAAGGGGTAAATGCTCAACGCTGGGAGTTGGCTCATGTCCACGGCGCGGCCCGACATTGTGTTTATTGTGCTGGATACGCAGCGGCGCGATCGCCTCTCGTGTTATGGCTACCCGCTGCCGACCTCGCCCCATCTAGACGCATTTGCCGCAACGTCTACCCGCTTTCACCATGCGGTGTCTGCGGCGCAATGGACCGTTCCCTCCCACGCCACCCTGTTCACCGGACTCTACCCCTCGGCGCATGGCGTGTTGCAGTCCTACTCGCGGCTGCCCGATCACATTCCCACGCTGGCAGAGCGGCTGAGCGCAGGCGGCTATTATACGGCGGGCTTTTGCAACAATCCGCTGGTGGGCGTGATCAACAACGGACTGCGGCGCGGCTTCTACAGCTTTTTGAACTACAGCGGCCTGCTCACCTCGCGGCCCAACCAGGCCGGCATTCCGTCTGGGCTGGTGGGCAAATATCGGCAGTTTTTTAAGCGATCGCTCGCCAACTTGCTGAACCGGGTGCAGGACTCCTTTGCGAGGTCGGAGCTGATGCTAGCGCTGTCCTTTACGCCGCTGATGGTTCCCCTCTGGCAAACGGCGCTGAGCTTTAAGGGCAACACGCGCAAATCCCTGGACGACGCGGCCCAACTGCTGATCGACCGCAAAGGACTTGATAGCGATCAGCCCATTTTCAGCTTTTTGAACCTGATGGGCACGCACATGCCCTACCACCCGCCCCGGCAGTATGTGGAGCGGTTTGCGCCAAACGTCCTGCGCGACAAGGCGGCGCAGCATTACCTGAAGCAGTTTAATGGCGACATCTACGGCTGGCTGGCTCCCCTAGCGGAGGTGCTAGACGAGCGCCAGAAAGCCACGCTGGACGGCATGTACGACGCGGAGGTGGCCTATCAAGACGAGCTGCTGGGCGCGTTTTTCCGCAGGCTGGCGGAGAGCGGGCGACTGGACAACACCCTGGTCATCGTGTGTTCCGACCACGGCGAACACCTGGGCGAAAAGCAGTTCATCGGCCACTCCATCACGCTCTACAACGAGCTAATTCAAGTGCCGCTGATGATTCACGACCCTAGTGGCAATTTGCCCAAGGGCACGGTGCGCGAGGATGTAGTTTCTACTCGTCGTCTGTTCCACACGGTGCTGACCAGTGCTGGACTGGCCAACGAAATGGAGGAAACCCTGACCCTGGCGCACCCCCCTGGCAGCGAGGGCGATCGCCGCGTGTTTGCCGAAGCGATTCCGCCGCAAAACGTGGTAAACCTGCTCTACAAGCGGCAGCCAGAACTGGTGCTGGCCCGCGCCTGCGATCAGCCGCGCCGCGCCGTCTGGATTGGCAACCACAAGCTGATCGAAACGGGGGGCGATTCTGGGACAGATGGCTTCGCGAATCGCCTAGAGCTGTACGACTTTCAGCAAGACCCCACCGAAGCCCTCAACCTCAGCGACATTCTGCCGGAAAACGTGGAGGTTCTCCAGGAGTGCTTGCAGCAGTTTGTTGGGGAATTTGTCGGGGAATACGCAGGCGAGGGCGTGGAGTATGGCGATCGCGCTGGTGCGACGGAACAGCATCGTGCCCCCGGCTTCGACGATCCCGAAGTTCAGCGCCGCCTGCGCGACTTGGGCTATTTGGAAGACTAGGATGCAGAGGTTAAGAGATGGGGCTAAGGCCCATCCAGACCACCCTCGCCAAAATCCAAAATCTCCAATCCAAAATCAAACGGGACTTACGCAGTTGGACGATTTCTCGCAAGCGCAGCCCGTGAGAAATCGTCCAAAACCCAGAAAACTTATCGCAAGTGCGTGAGTCCTGATCCAATCAGGCTTTGCCCAGATTTACCAAAAAGATTTACCAAAATATTACGGGTCAACTCAGGAGACTAGCATGTATGTCCTGATCGGGGGTGCGGGTGTGATCGGTATCAGTCTGGCGCAAACGCTCGTAGAACTGGGGCACACCGTGGCGCTGGTGGATATTGACCCCAACGCCTGCCGCTATGCGCGAGAACAGATCGGCGCAATGGCGTTTGAGGGCAGCGCCGTGAGTACCGAAGTGCTGCTGGAAGCAGGCATTCGCAAAGCCGATGCGATCGCCGCTGTGCTAAGAGAAGACGCGCTCAACCTGGCAATGGTGACGCTGGCCAAGCACTACGGCGTGCCACAGATTGTCGTGCGGATGCGCCATCGCGACTTTGCCGAACCTTACCGCATCGCGGGCGCAACCACCGTCGTCAACGCCATCGACCTGGCCGTATCCACCATGGCCAACGCCATCGAATATCCCCAGGTCGAGTCCATCATGCACTTCGACCAAGGGCAAATCGAAATCCTCAAGCTCCATATTCCAGGGAGTTGCCGCGTTGTCGGCCGCAGCCTCGCTGAGATTGCCCAAGATCCCCGCTTTCCTCGTGATTCCCTGATCATCGGCTATCAGCCCCACCATCATGAAAACTTGGTCATTCCCAAGGGCAGCACGGTGCTGGAGGCGGGTTCCACAATTCTCATGGCCACCAAGCCCGGCTCCATTCATCAGGCGGTGGATTTCATCGAAGGCTGCCCCACAGATTAATTTCTGGCTTTCAAGAGTTAGCAACCTGTATTAAGAGCTAATTTATGAAGCAAATCTTAAGAAGCCTGAAACTCTTGGCATGTGTGGCTTTGAGGTCATGCTTGCCCAGGAAAAGCGGTTTCTCGGAAATCCTTGATTAACAAGGCTTTCAGGCTCCTTTACAAATTAGCTCTAAAACTCGGCGATAAGTAGATAGACCAGATTCAAAAACAGATCCTGAACCCTGCGCGGGCGGCGCAGGGTCTTTGGATTTTATATTTATTAATGTCTACCTACTTATATCAACTCTCTAAATACCCGCTACACATAGAGCATCGACAATCCAATCCTACTGAGTCAGCGATCGCAGCGACTCCGCCGAAAGGCGACAAACCCACTGGCTGATGGCGTGCTGGAGTTGGCAAACATCATCAAAGTGAACCCAAGCTAGCTCCCGCTTGAGTTCCCGCCAGACCCGCTCAATGGGATTGACCTCAGGGCAATAAGGCGGCTGAAACACCAAGATGACATTGTCCGGTATCGTCAGGGTCTGAGCCGTATGGGCTGCGGCATTATCCACCTGAATCAGATGTAAATCATCGGGGAACTGAGCCGCAAAGCTGTGCAAAAACGCCTCAAAACAGGAACTGTCGAGATGAGAAAACTCGACTATCCACGATGCACCGCTCAGCGGTTCCACTAGACCGTACAGCCACCGATACACAAAGTCCCATTGAACTGAACCAATCGGCTGCACCCCAAAGCCCGTCAACTTGCGATGTTGAACCGTCAGCAGTCCGACGCGGCTCTCATCGCTGCACCAATAGCGGATTCGCCCCCCGTAGCGTTGTCTCAAGGCTGGCGGAATCGACTGGCTTATCTGGGCTGCAAGGTTTGCTGAACGGACTCGCACGCCCCAGGAGTCTGCTTCTTTGACACCGGACGGGGCACTTTGAGCTTCGCTTTGAGCCGATAGCGCACCGTCTTATGCACCGTCTTGTAGGGGACGGGTTGACCATGCACCGCTGCGAGCCACTGCTGCACTGCTCCATAACTGCTAAAGCCTTCTGGATCTTGCAGTTCCCGTTCCAAAGATGCCAGGACTTCACCGCTAATCGCTCGCGGTCGTCCACTGCGAGATGCCACCTTCACCAACGCTTCGAGTCCACTCTGTCGATACTGGCTCAGCCAACGAGACACGGTCGTGCGATGGCAACCGCTCAGTTGGGCTAACTGCTCAACGCTCTTCGCTTGTCCGGTTTTTAACCACCACAACACCTGTACTTTACGGCGCTGTGATGACCGTTGCTGTTGTTCCAAGACGGCTTTTAGTTCTTCTGCTGTTTCAGCGATATCGATTTTGAGGACTCCACTCATGGCGGCTCGCTCTAACGTCTTCTTACATGTAGCAGATCTTTGGAGATTTGATATTAGCTAAACGAGCAGCCCAAAATCGGCAACCCAAAATCTAAAATCCAAAATCCAAAATCCAAAATCCAACACCCTCACCACAAAAATTCCTCGCGGCGCATGGGCGCATCGGTCTGTCGCTCTGTCGGCTGTTCCAGCACGTAGGGATTGGGCGGCTCACCGGGCATCAAATAGCGCTCACCCCAGCCGCCGTTTAGGTCTTCGGGGCGACGGACGGGCGGAGTGGTGCGGTCGGCAGGCAGGGCAACAGGCTGCGCTTGATGCACCTGGATATAGTGCTGCCCGTCCGCGGCGGTGTAGAGATGTTTGCCGCTGATGGTCAGCTTTTTATTGCGAAGCTGCTGTTCTAGCGCGGGCAGTTGCTCGACTTTGCCGACCGGGTTCAGCGTTGCCAAAAAGATCACGTCTTGGCTGGGTTCCAAATTCAGCCGGAGGGCAGCTTGCTCAAATTGCCACGATTCCTGATAGCGACCATCCTCCGCAACCTGCCACAAGTTAAGCCGGGCCTGCCATTGGCCATTGGTCACGGTTGCCGTCTGATAGGCCAGGATGGAATAACTGGGCTTCGCGTTGGAGGAAACGCCAGACTGTCGCGCTGGCTCCAGATAGCGAACAGCGGCGATCGCCAATCGAGCATTATCAGGAAGATTGGTTGTACCAGCGATCGCGTACACACCGGAACCCTCTGACGACACGCTGAGTTGCAGATCAATATCACTTCGAGAACCCAGCGAAAACCGTCCTGGCTGACAGAAGCGAGACAGGAGCAAGACCGCTGCCAACACCGCACCAGCCTGTAGGAAATGTCGGGCAGTGCGATAGTCTAGCGAACGTAATCGATCCCGTAGCGGTGATATAGAAAGTAACATAACAACTCAGCGAAACGGAATGAGGCTAGAACCTGCTTGATTGGAGTTTTGGCAAGGTTAATAGAGAATTAATCGGGTATTTACTAATTGGGTATTTACTAATCGGGTATTTACTAATCGGGTATTTAATAGGGCACAGTACCCTGATAGGTGCTGCCGTTGGGCATAATGGCAAACTCTAGCTGGGCGTTGCTGAGGTTTGCGCCCTGTAGATTGGCATCCAGGAAGTTGGCATAGCGCAGATCGGAATCGCTTAGATCGGCGATCGCCAGATTTGCCCGACTCAGCAATGCGCCGTAGAGGCTGGTTTGCCTTAGGTTCGCCCGTTCCATTTGGCTATCTGTCAGGTTGGCGGCCCGCATCTCGGCTCCGGTCAGCGTTGCCTGCTGCAAGTCTGCTTTTTCTAAGGTGGCGTGCATCATCTGAGCGTTCCGAAAGTTGGTGCGATTCAGCACCGCGCCTTGCAAATCTGCACCCTGAAGATTGGCACTTTGTAGACTAGCATCGGTCAGATTGGATCGGGTTAGCTGGGCATTAATTAACTTGGTGTTGTCAAACTTAGCGGCCGTCAGGTTTGCCTCTCGCAGGTCAACCCGGCTCAGGTCGAGTCCGCTCAAATCCACCCCACTCAGGTTGCAGCGGGGACACTTGCGCGTTTGCTTCAGGCGTTCTAGATTGCCGCTTTGCAGCCGCTGAGACAGAGAACCTGTGAGAGAACCTGTTTCGGAAGCAACTATTCTAGACGGCTCCGGACGAGCAAAGCCTGTCAGGAATGCTCGGAGTCCAGGAATACCCAGCATGGCGGCTACAGACCCCAGAACCACGATGATGAACAGGCTAAATCTCTTATCCATAAGGCTAGAACTTGGGGGGCGATCGCCAATGTCTCAGAACAAAGCTTGTGGATTCAGACTCTATCTTGCCTCTTGGAGGCAAGCAGATCGAATTAGAAAATCATCAAGTATTTTTCAGCAAAAATGACAGCTTTTGACAACCTTTATCAACCTTTTCAATTCGATTGATTCAGATCCGGAGAGTGAGCCGATTGCAAATCAACTGTTTCGAGCGAGCAGTTTTTTACAGCGCAACCGGAAGATTTAAATCAAGACTTGATAAAGATAAAGCGGCTGATCATCTAGTTTTTATATGGCTATTTTTCTTGTAAAGATCAGCCAACTAGGCAATTGATAACAGCCATTGCGCTGAGTGGATTACTATACTATGCCTAGTCAGGCTGCGATGTTGCAGCAATCTGCTACTGCTTCCTCTCTAGCTTTAGAGGATGTTTGAAAAGTCCTACTGTTTGTAGCAAAGCGTGTAAGATTCCCCTAAATCCCCCTTAAAAAGGGGGACTTTAAGGCGGTTTCTCCCCTTTTTAAGGGGAGCTAGGGGGATCTCTAAGTGCTTAACATTACAGGCGATACCTTTTCAAACACCCTCTTAGAGCCGAGGCGATGTCGTCAAATCAGCAAAATCAAATTTGCGGCATCAAATCAGCAACATTGCTGAGAAGGCAAAGTGAAAAATATCTGTCGAGAATTTTCTCTAACGTGTACTAAGATGAGCCAGTCTCCCATCAAAACAATCTTGATTCCCTCATTGCTCACGGCTGGGGTTGTCTTTGGATTGTCTGTCACGGCTGTAACGAACTACAACACCCTGCCCTCATCCGAAATGCCCCAAGAACTAGCCTTAAAGGAGCAATATCGAAATATTGCTGTGCGAAATATTGGGCTTTGCATTTTGGGAAGTGCGCTATCGGGTTTGCTGGTGGCAGGCGGCATACGAAGCATCCAGAATTCTCACAAGAAGGCAAAGCAAAAACAGGATTCTATGTCTGGTTTAATCGCGGAGTTTCTATCAACTCGTCCAGAATAGTTCTCGTCCAGAATAGTTCTTGTCCAGAATAGTTGACGCGCTGCGCCAATTTTTTTGTGGACTGTTCTTGCATAGATTGGCTGGTTTCGTAGACTGGTTGCATACCAAGTCTACCCAGCCGATAGCATGTCCACTCCGCTGCATCTTGCAATTTCTGAACAACTCCGTTGCCAAATTCTCGGCGGCGACTATCCGCCAGGAGAACAACTGCCCAGCGAATACCAACTGGTGGAGCGGTTTGGGGTGAGCCGAACGACGATTCGACAGGCGATCGCCAATCTCATCAGCCAGGGCCTCGTCGTCTCTCGCCAGGGTAAGGGCGTGTTTGTTACGGAGCGGCGCAAGGTCACCTACTCCCTGTCTAGCCCGATGGTGTTTTTGGAAGCGGACATGGCGCAGCAAGGCATTTCGCTTTTGGCGAAGCGGCTGGAGTCTGGTCTGGTCGAGGTTCCCGTCGTCGCTCAGCACTTGTTTGAAACGCCCACTGCCTATTTTCAAAAGAAACTGCTGGAGATTAACGGCGCACCCGGAGCGCTGGACTTGACCTATGTGCCGCCGCCGTTTGAAACATTTTTTGCGGTCGATTCAGCCCATCAAATGACGTTTCCGGTGCTGGAGCAGCACGGCATTGCGATCGCCCGCATAGAAGCCATCCTAGAATGCACCTATGCCAATCCAGAAGAGAGCCTGCATTTAGAGGTTCCGCTGGGACATCCGCTGATTGTCTATCGCCACACCGCCTTTACCACGGGCGATCGCCCCGTTGCCTACGGGGAAACCATTTCACGGGGCGATCGCTTTTGCTATTCCCTGGAAATTCGCCGGGGGGAATCATTCTAAAGCATTTATCAAGGATGCAAAGGCGCACGTCCTCGATGCAATCCGTCGAACGCTAAAATGACGCTGTAGTGACGTGGCTGGGATGCAACAATGGCGCTGGTGGTGGCAGGAGAACGCAGCGGTGTAGGCAAGACGACGGTAACGATGGCGCTGCTGGCGGCATTGACCCGATGGGGCGATCGCGTCCAGTCGTTCAAGGTGGGGCCAGACTACATCGACCCCATGTTCCATCAGTTTATTACGGGTCGCGCCTGCCGCAATCTCGATCCACTGCTGACCTCCGAAACCTATGTGCAGCAGTGCTTTACCTCTGCAAGTCAGGACGCAGAATTTGCCCTAGTCGAAGGGGTGATGGGGCTATTCGACGGGGCCAGCGGCCGCGAAGACGTAGCCAGCACGGCCCAGGTGGCCCGGCTGCTGAACCTGCCCGTGCTGCTGCTGCTGGATTGTGCCCGAATGTCGCGTTCGGTGGCGGCGATCGCCCACGGATATCGCAGCTTTGACCCGCGTTTATCCATCGCGGGCGTAGTGCTAAATCGGGTAGGCAGCGATCGCCATCTAACCTTGCTCAAAGAGGCACTGGAGCCGCTGGACTTGCCCATCCTCGGCGTGCTGCGTCGCCAAGACGAAATCGCCCTCCCCGATCGCCATTTGGGACTCGTGCCCACAGACGAACTGCCGGAGCTAAGACCCTTGTGCGATCGCCTCGCGTCCCTAGCAGAAACCAGCTTCGACTGGAACCTGCTGCGCCCCTTACTCAGAATTGGCAAACTTGGCAAACTTGGCAAAATCGAAACGCCGCCCCCACCAATACCCACCGCCGATGCCAAAATCCAAAATCCAAAATCCAAAATCCGCCTGGCCGTTGCCCGCGATCGCGCCTTCAGCTTCTACTATGCCGATAACCTGGAACTGCTGGAGCGGCTGGGCGCTGAACTGGTGTTCTGGAGTCCACTGCAAGATGCAGCTTTGCCAGAGGGCGTAGGCGGGCTATACTTCGGCGGCGGCTTCCCGGAAGTGTTTGCCGCAGAACTGGCAGCCAACCCAGCGGCACGGGCAGCCGTGGGAGCCGCCATTCGGGCAGGGCTGCCGACCTATGCGGAGTGCGGCGGGTTAATGTACCTCAGCCAAAACATTGTGGATTTTGACGGAAACGCCTGGGAGATGGCGGGCGTTTTGCCAACAGAAGCGGTCATGGGCAAGCGGCTGATGCTCGGCTATCGACGGGCGATCGCCCAGCAAGACACCTTCCTCTATCGCCAGGGCGAAACGCTTTGGGGGCACGAGTTTCACCGATCGCACCTGACTCACTCCTCCGAAACCCCGCTCTATCACCTGCAACCCTACGACCCCCAAAGCCCTGCCATTCCCGAAGGCTGGCAGTCGCCCACCCTGCACGCCTCTTATCTGCACGTCCACTGGGGAGCGCGGCCGGAGCTAGCAGCCCAGTTTGTCGCAGCGTGTGGCAACCATCCGGCTACCTGAAGCCGCCTAGGCTAGATGCTTGGGCCAAGCCAAAGGTGCGACCTCTGCTGCACCAAGCCGTTGGCTGATTGCGTCTGACAAATCTCCAAGCTATCTGCTGCGAGTTTGCAGACTCATGTCCTCACGACTCAGCGTACTCACAACTTGCAACAGTGCCAGAACTGCAAATGGCGGAATTGTCTTTGCATAACGTTTCCACAAACGTCCTGGCTCTTGAATTAAACGATAGAGCCATTCAAATCCCAATTGCCTGACGATTTCCGGTGCCCACTTTTGCACCCCTGCATAGACAGGAAATGCCCCACCCAGCCCAATCATCACCGCATTCACTTTGTCTTTGTGATCGCTGATCCATTGCTCCTGTTTTGGGCAGCCCAGCGACACCATCACGATGCCTGCGCCGCTCTCGTTGATTAGCCGCGTAATGTTCTCATCTTCCTGAGGAGTAAGCGGGCGAAAGGGCAACGGTTCCATGCCTGCAATCTCCAGATTTGGAAATTCGTGGCGCAGCCGTTGGCGCATTTTTTGTAAGGTGTTTGCATCGGAGCCCAGGAAAAAGATGCTGACGTTTCGAGAGGGCGATCGCCCACAAAGCCCCAAGATAATATCCATGCCAGCCACTCTGTCTTGCCGATAGCGCCCCATCCAACTCATCAACCAAACAAGCGGCATTCCATCCGGCGTTACCATATCGCTGCCCGACAAAATAGCGCCAAACTCTTTGTTCCAGGTTGCTTCCATCAGCATATGCACATTGGCAACGCAGACGGTCTTACTCAAGCGCTGCGCGGCCCATTCCAGCATCCAATCTATCTGTTCATAAAAGCTAAGAGCTGTAACTGGAAACCCAATCACATTCTGAGTTGGAGGCTTGCTCTGGGACATCATAAGTTAACACTTCGGGATAAACTGAACTTCGTGAATTGATGTGGAGATGCTCACTATTCAGTTGCAGTAATTCCCTGATCCGATTGAGCGCTTAAAAGGCGCTTTGCATTCAACCAAAGCTCAATGAACCTATCAAAATGAAATGGGAAATCTTCCCCTATCTAATAACCCTCAGTAGAGTGGTAGAAGAGCGAAGAGAGCAGTAGATGAAAATAAGTCATGAGGCGCTACTGGAAAAGCAGCAGTTGCCTACTCATAACTTCATGTAGTTTCGTGCGCGATAAAGCGCTCATTGTAGGTTCAAGGCCTGGCTGATGCTCAATGATCAACTTTCGCCAGTAGCGCTGCGAATGAAATTACTGGAAGCTCTACAGATGCTTGACCGGCAATCCCAAAATCACAAATCTAAAATCGAGAATTGATATAGGCCCCTTAATGGCTGTCAGATGCAGCAGGCATTGAAAAAGCAGCCAAAGCTTGATGTAGAGATAGATGCTTTATAGGGCAGATGCTTTATAAGGTAAATGCTGGCGGCGCTTTTACGTTAGGTTCAAAACCGCTCAAAAAATCTCAAGCTTTCTGAATAGGGCGATCGCACGATCGACAACCTTGCTAGCACAACACCTGAAACGGTTTACAAGAGAGATGAAGCGGTAGATACAGGCAGATCCCAAGATTAGGAAACTGGATAGATAACCCCAGTGAACGAAACCAGCGGAGATGACCCTGCTCTTGTAAAGATAGCTTGGTAGATACTTCCGTAATTCTACAGAAAAAAGCTCGAAGTTTCACCTGACTCCGCTATTTTTACACAATTTACATTACGCAAATATCCTGAAAGGGATCGCAGTATCCAGTGCCCGTTGGATAGACTCTGATTACGTCGGATTGTTCCCGTGTCAATCTTTCGCGACTGCTTTAGACTGTTCTAGCGATAGACCTCAAGCTACAGACCTCAAGCTAAACTTTACCGAATCTTAATCAACCTTTATCCAGCTAACCTGTAATCCTACTGGCATGATTTCGATACCAGTGGATCGTGTTCCGTAGTCCCTCCCTAAACTCCACCTCTGCGGTAAAGCCAAACTTATCCTTAGCCCGCTGCGTATCGAGACACCTGCGGGGCTGCCCATTGGGCTTATCAGTCTCCCAAACCAGTTCCCCGTCATAGTCCATCAGTTCACAAATCAGCGTAATCAGATCCTTGATAGAAATCTCATAGCCCGTCCCCAAATTCACAGGCTCCGGCTCCGCATAGAACTGCGTCCCCATCACAATCCCCCGCGCCGCATCGGTGGAATAGAGAAACTCCCGCGTCGGCGAACCATCCCCCCACACCGGAATCGTCCTCTCCCCGCGCAACTGCGCCTCATGCACCTTGCGAATCAGCGCCGGAATCACATGAGAACTGCGCGGGTCAAAATTATCCTCCGGTCCATACAGATTCACCGGCAGCAGGTAAATGCCATCAAACCCATACTGCTGACGATACGCCTGAAGCTGCACCAACAGCGCCTTCTTCGCCACCCCATAGGGAGCATTGGTCTCCTCCGGGTAGCCATTCCACAGGTCATCTTCCTTGAACGGCACAGGCGTGAACTTGGGATAGGCGCAAATCGTGCCCACACAGGTAAACTTCTTCACCCCCGCTTCATAGGCAGCATGAATCAGTTGCGCCCCCATCATCAGGTTGTCGTAGAACAGTTCCGCAGGCTTTTCCCGATTCAGCCCGATGCCGCCGACATGGGCTGCGAGATGAATCACAATGTCTTGCTGGTCAACGGCGCGACGGCACGCCTCCATCTGCGTCAGGTCATAGTCGCGAGAGCGGGGCACCGTAATCTTGGCGGGGTCGGCACCCGCGTGGATGAGTTGGTTCACCACCTGCTTGCCGAGGAATCCGGCACCGCCCGTGACGAGAATTCGTTGGTTGGAGAAGGAGAGGGGCATAGGGGAAAGAGGGAAGAGGGAAGAGGGAAGAGGGAAGAGGGAAGAGGGAAGAGGGAAGAGGGAAGAGCGGGTTTTCGTTTTTCGTTTTTCGTTTTTCGTTTTTCCCTCTTCGTTCTTTCCCTAGGGCGTTGCGCTTGTGCCTGCGGCTTGCCGGATGGTGGCGTGGTCGAGGACGGTCTGGGCGCTGTTGCCGTTGAGGGGGATGAGACCCAGGGCTTTGAGGTCGGCTTCGACCATCAGGTAGACCAACTGCTCGAAGCTGACGCTGGGCTGCCAGCCGAGTTGGGTCTTGGCTTTGGTGGGGTCGCCAATCAGCAGGTCAACTTCGGCGGGGCGCAGGTAGCGTTCGTCGAACTCGACGTAGTCTTGCCAGTTGAGGTTGACGTAACCAAAGGCGAGTTCCAGGAATTCTCTCACTTCGTGGGTTTCGCCAGTGGCAACGACATAGTCGTCGGGCTGGTCTTGTTGCAGCATTAGCCACATGGCTTGCACGTAGTCTTTGGCGTAGCCCCAGTCCCGTTTGGCATCTAGGTTGCCCATGTAGAGTTTCTTTTGCTGACCGGCGACGATGCGGGCGACGGCGCGGGTGATTTTGCGGGTGACAAAGGTTTCGCCCCGGCGGGGAGATTCGTGGTTGAACAGGATGCCGTTGCAGGCGAACAGACCGTAGGATTCGCGGTAGTTAACGGTTTGCCAGTGGGCGTAGACTTTGGCGCAGGCGTAGGGGCTGCGCGGGTAGAAGGGGGTGCTTTCGCTTTGGGGCACGGCTTGCACTTTGCCGTACATTTCGGAGGAGCCTGCTTGGTAGAAGCGGACTTCGTTGCCGGTGCGCTGCTGGTAGTCCCGCAGGGCTTCTAGGAGCCGCAGGGTGCCCATGCCGACGGCATCGGCGGTGTATTCGGGGGCATCGAAGCTGACGCGCACGTGGGATTGTGCGCCTAGGTTGTAGATTTCGTGGGGCTGCACGTGTTCGAGGATGCGCCGCAGGGTGGTGCCGTCGGTCAGGTCGCCGTAGTGCAGAAACAGGCGGGCGTTTTCGTTGTGGGGGTCTTCGTAGATATGGTCGATGCGGTCGGTGTTGAAGGTGGAGGTGCGGCGGATGATGCCGTGGACTTCGTATCCCTTCTCTAGGAGCATCTCGCTCAGGTATGACCCGTCTTGTCCTGTGATGCCTGTGATCAGTGCGTGCTTTTTGTAGGTCATGAATGGCCTCGTATTGTTAGCAGTAAGACTGGCATTCTGCTTCTATGTGCATTTCTTCTGATAAGTAGGTAGACCAGATTAAAAAACAGATCCTGAACCCTGCGCCGCCCGCTGCGCGGGCGGCGCAGGGTCTTTGGGATTTATATTTATTAATGTCTACCTACTTAGAAGCTCAATTTCAGTGGGTGGCGATCGCCCTTGGTTCTGTTCCGCTTCTACTCCTACCTTCCAAATTATTGTTCTTGAACTATGTAACTATCAATCCACTAAGGATTCATTAAGGTATCCATCTGCCGGATGGCTATCTATGAAATAACTCTGGGAAACAACTCTGGTCAATCCAGTGCCCAAATTCTATGATTTGAAGTCGGTCAAGTAATCTTTCTTAAAAACGATCGGAAATCCGGATAAAATATCTTTAAATTCAAGTGATTGATCAGGAAAACCTGGTTTTATTCAACAAGTAAAAATCTGCGGAATAGGAACTAATTTGCCCAGATATTTCAAGATAACAACGTGTAGAAATACACGATTTTAGCCAGAATAATCCGATTAAATTCATTGGATTAAATTTATTGGCTGTGGTTGAAATCGCCATTTGAAATGAGATTCGTCAACGAAATTTTTCACTTCAAATAGCGATCGCCTCTACGCACCTTTTCCAAACCACTAAAGGCCAAACAATCGCAGAATATTCACAATCGGAAAAATCTGCCCAATGGGTGTTGTAATCGTTCCCAAGGTGTCTGAGAAGCTGGCCAATCCCGATCGCCCAACCACAATCACATCGTTACCTCGCAAGGCTGGATTATCCGCATCATTCAATGCATTGGCAAAGTCGATTTCAATCGTGCGTTCTGCCACCGTTCCATCAGGATTCAATCGGATCAGCTTCACCGAATCGCGCCGAGCCCGACGATTGTTAAAACCACCCGCCGCCAAAATCGCCTGATTGAGTGGCGTATTCGGGGGAACTTCCACAATTCCAGGCTGGTTCACCTCGCCCACCACGTAGACCTGAATCGACGCGGGCGAGAAGGTTGCGGCTGCAAGTTCCGTTGCCTCAGCCGGATCGAGCGCAGTCGCAACCGGAATATAGACCGTATCGCCGTTTTGCAAAACTGTATCCTGATTCACATTGCCCGTTTGCAGCAGATCCCAGAGATCGACATCCAGCGTTTGCACACGACCACTAGCGGTTTGTCGGCGCACTTGGATCTGTCGGACATTCGCCGTTTCGGTAATGCCACCTGCCACCTGAATCGCGCGAGTCACTGTGGGAATCAGCGCTTCAGCATTATTGCCGCCCGTGCCAAGCGCTAGAGTATGCGTGCCCGGCCGCTTCACCTCACCCACCACCACAATGTCAATCGGGCGGCGCGTTGCGGCATACAGATTGGCTCCTGCCAAGCGGCGAGTTTCCGCCAGATTCAGCGTGCTTGCCGCTGGGATCTGAATCGTGTCGCCGTCTCGGAGGGTAATGTCTTGGGTCAGGTCGCCCTCTTGCAACAACTCCCAGAGGTTCACAGTAATCAGTTGTGTCGTGCTTTGGGTCGGGCTGAGGCGCTGGGTGCGGCGAATTTGAATTTGGCGGACATTGGCAGAGGAGGTAACTCCCCCTGCATTTTGCAGAGCAGTCGTCAGCGTTGGCAACCTAGCGGTAGTAAGCGTTTGCCCCCCCTGATCGCCCGATATGTTGAAGGTGTAAGATCCGGGGCGATCGATTTCTCCAGCGACGCTATAGCGAATCGGGCGGGGAGACAGCAGGCTGAGGGTGACAATCGGACGGCGATAAAACGGCGCATAGCGGGCAGAAATTGCCGCTGCGGCCTGCTGAAGCGTCAGTCCTTCTACAAACACAGACCCGGCCAGGGGCAAGTTGAGCGTGCCGTCTACCAAAACTTGCTGGGGGCCAGTGTATTCTGGCACTCGAAAGAGGGTGACCTGAATGCGATCGCTCGGCCCCAGGGTATAAGCATCCTCAACAAACACAGACTGGGAAACAGAAATTGGCGCTGCGGGCTGCAACTGGCTATGGGCAGGCAAGGCAACACCGCTCAACACGATCAGCGCACTTGCAACGGAGGCAGTGTGTTTTTGGAAGTTAGACATTGCGGTAAAACGTCCGGAAGATTGGCAGAAAAGACACCAGCGTTTACGGAAGTTATCCGAAAAAACCGTAAGGGGGGCACGCTTTCTTCTGCTATTTACACTGCCAAGGACTCGCAACCGGATTAATACGCGAAGTTCATGAAGGGAATACAACGACTAATATCCCAATGAGGCCCAGTGCTGGCTAACTGACAAAACTAATCGACGGCATAGCAGTACGTGCGTATTCTGAACTCGATTCGGTCGGTGCGCCGCTCATGCTGTTTGCGAGAGTCCATCGGGGGTTGAGGATCGCAGCTATGGCTGAAACGGACATGATGAATGAGTTGTCAACCATTTTCTAAAGCTGCTTTTACCCAATCCCAACCAATCCGAAAGTAGCTATTGCCGCGAAACCAATGAGGGTCAACCCAACGACGTTTACCCGTTGCGACCACCTCGATCCCTTGGGCAGTGGCATAAAGGGTCGCGACCGCCAAGAGAAACCAGAGGCGAGAGAGGGCGCAGACAGGGCGAGGTGTCCAAACTCAGGTACAGACACGCTTCAGCCCAATCCGCTAACACTGCCTGAATCAACGGCTTGTACAAGCGATAAACGTTCAGACGACTGTTGTGTAGCCAGCGGCTTTTAAGTAACCTTTGTCAGTCAACCAGGGTGAAAGACCGTCTGGTAAGGCGACTGCAATCAGAGATATCCATTATCGTGGATGACCAAAAAGCCTGGTTTGCTCCCTATCTGGGCGGTGTTGACCGTAAATCAGGGGACTATTACCGCAAATTGGCACAAAACCTGAAACGAACGTTGGTGTTCAATAATGGCTTGTCGCTCATTGGCTTGCTGCAATCGTGTCTAGATTATGCACTTAATGACACCACGAAAATCGGCGGTATGTTTGAAGCCTTGAAAACTCAGTTGCGGTTTCAGAGCGGACGCAAAGTTCTGGAAACCGTCAGGGAGCATCCCACTTTCGCGAAAACAGTGCGAAGGGTGAGAATGGGAGGGTAGCCCCAGGGATGACTCACCATGACACCTGAAGACCAAAAGCGATTGGAAACTTGTACAGCAGAGATCGCCGAGATTTTGTATCGCAATAGCAACCGAGAGGGGCTCGATAGTCTAGAAGGCATCGAGCAGACTGTACGACGGCAAATGCTAGAGGAGGTGAGCCCTCGAGTTGCCCTTTTTTTGTCAACCAGAAAGCCTACCCCGCCCGAGGCCGGGTTCGCCGATTGAAGAGTTTGGTAGGGGTCCTTGAGATTCGTCAAAGTCAGGCAGAACGGTTAGGCGTAAAGGCTTACAGCCGTCTCAGTGGTGGCCTAGAGAAAGCCAACCTACGCTTAAGTGCCAACGAATCGTTTCAAGATGCAGAGGATGACATCGTAGCCCTGACCGGGATGCGGGTCGGGCACTCGACCCAACAACGTCTGGTGGGGCGTCAGTCGTTCGAGTCTGCCGAGGCTAAACAAGGCGTCAGTGAGGTCAGCATTGATGGCGGCAAAGTCCGTCTGCGTGACCTGCTAGAGTCCGATAGCCCGTGGCGAGACTACAAAGCGGTGCGGGTGGAGGGGATTTATTACAACGCCTTCTTCCAAGACAATGACAGCTTGATTGATTATCTCAGCGCTCAACGCTTGCTCTCCCCACTGGTCTGTCTGGGCGATGGTCACGCTGGGGTGTGGAATCTGTTTGCTCAACTCACCACCGTTGAGACCCGTTGGGAAATCCTCGATTGGTACCATCTCAAAGAAAACCTCTACAAAGTCGGTGGGTCGCTCAAGCGCTTAGCAGCGGCGGAAATGCTGTTATGGCAAGGTCAAGTGGAAGCCGCCAGGGCCCTCTTTGCCGACTGTCGGCGCAAGCAAGCCCGCAATTTTGAAGCCTATCTGAGCACCCATCGCTCTCGCATCGTGAATTATGGGTTCTACCAGGCTGAGCAACTCTGTTCTATTGGATCAGGAGCCGTAGAATCGGCTGTCAAACAGATTGGGCGACGCCTCCAAATTTCGGGTGCTCGCTGGAATACGGCCTCCGTTAATGCCATGTTGAGTCTGCGCTGTGCCTACCTCAATGGACAGCTCGCCAGTTGACTGTTTCATCGAAAGTGGGATGCTCCTAACCGTCACCCGCATCAACGACTTTCGGAACACCTACATTGCCCATCAGGAACAAGAGCTAACCGATAAAAATCTGGCTGAACAAGAACTCAAAATCTGGCTTGAGACGTTGCACATAATTGGGAAGTAAGCGAAATGGGTTTATTTTTTATCAAGAAATATAATAAGTCGCTGGCGTAGCCTCTCCGCAAAAAACTTAAGTCCTACACCAACAGAGTTGATATGACTCAGTTGTGTAGAAGCAAGAAGATACAGCCTCACAGCGCTCTCATAGCGCTTTAGACGACAGACTCATGCAGGCCTCTCCCTGGCAGGGATTGACTTCAACGATGACGTGAGAGAGCGCGGGGATATGTTTCAGCAGGTTTTTGTAATGCTCTGGTGGCTGCGGCTCGTGGGTGACTAGCGCAACGGTGGCAGCCAGATGAGCCGGGCTGACGTTCCACACATGCAAATCAACCACCCGATTGTCGGCATCGGCTTCGATGGCGCTGATCAGGTCTAGCCGAACCGTGCGATCGGTTGCGCCGTCTAGCAAGATGGCCCCCGTTTCTCGGATCAGACTATTGGCCCATCGAGCAATCACCACTGCGCCGACCACGCCCATGATTGGATCGAGCCAAGTCCAGCCTCCCAATTTGCCTGCTAGAAGGGCGGCGATCGCCAGCGTCGAGGTCAGCGCATCTGCCAGGACGTGAACATAGGCAGCCCGCAGGTTGTGGTCGGTATGGGACGAGTGCGCCGTCTCGTGCGGAAGATGCAGCTGGTGAGAAGGAGCCGCAGGGTCGTGGGAATAGCTATGAGAAGGATCGTGGGAATCTTGCAACAGCACAGCGCTGACCAAATTCACCCCCAACCCCAGCAGCGCCACCCAGAGGGCTTCATTAAACTGAATCTGCTGGGGCTGAAATAGCCGATATCCCGACTCGATCGCCATCAGCAGCGCTACCACCGCCAGGGCGATCGCACTCGTAAACCCACCCAGCACGCTAACCTTCCCCGTGCCAAAGGTGTATTGGGGATTGTTGGCCTGTTTCCGGGCGTATTGGTATGCGAAGACCGTAATTCCAAATGCTGCAACATGGGTTGCCATGTGCCACCCATCGGCCAGCAGCGACATCGAGCCAAACAGGGTTCCCGCTGCAATCTCAGCAACCATCGTGACAGCAGTCAGAACCAGCACAATTTGGGTCTTGCGTTCTGCCCGATCCTGACGGATCAAAAAGTCGTGTGGGTGTTGCCAGGGTTCCAGGGTGTGAATGTGCATAGCGCTCACCAGAGCAAGCTGAGTCTCTATAGCTTACGACCAAGTTTGACTTTAGCCTATCAATTTCCTGTTGCTCACAGATTGCTCCAGATGACCCAAATCGCCCTAGGCATTGTTCTAAGTTTTAAAACTTTCTAGGTCGTTGATTGCCCGGAGTCGATCCCCTGACTGCCTGACACATCTTTTTATGCGGACTGCCCGGGTGTCGGCTGGCAGCACAAGGATTGAATTCTAGAAAACCAAATGCGGTCATAATAGTGGGCTTCAGCTTTTTTAGAGGCAAAACAGGGTTCAGGGCTGCTTGACTGACAAAACTAAGAAGCTGGAATACGGCTGAGGACAGTGAATTCACGCTTTAGGGAGTCATCGTGTTGTCGCCTTGATGCGATGGCAGGTTGAGGGTCAGGTGAACAGGAGAGGAACTGATAAACGTGAATCTTCCACTGGTGAGTGATAGCCAGCCGAATCCAATTCCAGCCCAGCTTGAGATAACTCATGCCGCGCTTCCAGTGAGCATCGACTTGGCGACGCTTGCCGGATGCGACCACTTGCCCCCCTTGGAGAACTAAGAACAGCATCGTCAAGGCGATTACCCCACACAACTGGGAAAGGGCAACCTCGTCTCTGAGTCTGGAGGCTTCGAGATTAAACCCGTTGGACTTCAAATCCAAAAACGACTCCTCCACCTGAAATCTCAGTCGATATTGGGCAAACGTCTGCAAGTTCGTCGGCTCATCACTCACAATTGTCCAATTCTCCCTGCTGAGTTTGTCGTGGGCAAAGGCAAGGTAAACATTGTCGTAGGGCTTTGTTCTACCCACCGACACTGCAGGCGTAAAGTAAGCTTGTCCTGGTTGCAATTGAACCGACGATACCTGGCGCCACTGCCCTTGGTGCTGAAATTGGAAGGAGCGTTTGATGCGGATGCGGAAATGCCAACCCAGATTCTCCCGGAGGTATTTCATCAACTTGCCATCGGCAAACCCTCGGTCTGCCAAAAGGACAATCGCGACACCTTCGGGCATCAGCCGTTGCGCTTGCCGCAGTACCCGTTGAATCGTCCACAACCTGACGGTGCTGCTTGATTGCGCCACCACTTTCCAAGCGACCGGAACCGTTCTTCCTCGGTACACCACTGCGACCCAGACGATGCAGAAACAATTCCATACGACCGTTGTATCGAGGCTTAAGTAGAGTCGTTGGGTCTGCCAGTTGGACAGAGCCTGCCCAATCAGCGCATGATGAGCGGACGCGACATTGATCCGCCGATTCGACAACCAGCGGCGAAACCGGCGTTGGTGGGATTGAGCCATTTGAGCGCGACTCCTCACATACACCCCAAATCCATTGAGATGAACGTTTTGGCTTCCAATCATGCCAATGATCATCCAGCACAGTGTTTGCAGATGGCGAGCATCCTGCCACTGAATGTCGCATTGACGCAGAAAATCATTCAACGCATCATAAAGACGGGAAGTCGGTGACATTGATTTGACTGGTTTGTGTGGTTACTTCTCAGCCTAAATCATGCTCTGCTTCCCGCATGGCTTTCGTTCCAGCTTTAACCTGTTTTGTCAGTCAAGCAGGGGTTCAGGGTCAACGGTAAATAGGGCAATCGGCTGAAGCAGTGTTCGCCCTTTATTGACGGCACCCTTGAGCCAGCGCAAACCTATGTTGAGATAGCTAATCCCTCGCCTCCAGTGCGGGTCAACCTGGCAGCGTAGCCCATCGAGTTGCACCGCCATGCCCTGGGTCGTGCCATCAAGGATAGCGATCGCCGCGACCAGATAGAGGCGTTCGAGAGCCGGAGC
Source organism: Thermoleptolyngbya sichuanensis A183 (assembly GCF_013177315.1). Lineage (NCBI taxonomy): Bacteria > Bacillati > Cyanobacteriota > Cyanophyceae > Oculatellales > Oculatellaceae > Thermoleptolyngbya > Thermoleptolyngbya sichuanensis. Next base: position 3,003,847 of record NZ_CP053661.1, read on the forward strand.
GGAGCGGATGCCGGAAGCTTCTAACTCAAAGACACCAGATTTAGAATCGAGGAAAAGCTCCTCGACTCGAAAGCGGAGAGCATATTGCCACAGGGTATTGAGGGAGGGAGACTCATCAGTGATGACCGCCCAGGGTTCCTCGACGCCTTTGACATGAGCCAGCACCAAATTGCAGCGCCAGCGCCCCTCGCTCCAGATTCCCACCCCTTCATAGAGTCGAGCTTCACCTTTGGGAGGCCACAGATAGCCTACCTTAACAGGATGACGGCGCGGACCCTGCACCACTACGTCACTGGGCAAGCGTAAACAATAGTGCCAGCGACTTTGGCTTAGCCACTCCAGCAGGTCATGGTTAGCAAACCCGCGGTCGGCTAACACCATCACATCGGGGTACGACTGCAACAGCCGATGGGCTAACCGCAGCATGGGGAGGTATCGCTTCGTGCTGACGGTGGCACTGGGATGCTCCAAAACCCGCCACAGCAGCGGCACCGCTCGTCCGCAACAGGTAACCGTCAGGTGAATCCTGCAGTAGCGATTCCACAACACCGTCGTATCGAGCGCCAGGTAAAGCCGCCGACCTTGCCAGCGATGGATGGCGGCTAGCACCAGCGGCACGTACAGACTTTTGACCCGCACCCGGCGATTGCCTAGGAAGCGCTGCCACCGGCGTTCAGTGCTTTGCGCCTGACGGGCCCGACTGGGCACATAGGCTTCCCACTGCGGCAGGCTCAACCGACCGCTGCACACCAGGGCCGTCACCATCCACGCCAGCGCTTTGAGGTGGCGCAGGTCGCGGGCATTACTGGATTGACGCAATAACGACAGCACTTGATCATAGAGGCAGGTGGTGGCTGGCATGATACAGACCCTGAGATGACGCAAATTTCAGCGTCTCATGTCAGCTCACCTTTTCCCTCTGTTGACGAGGTCTCAACTCTTTCAACCACTTGTGTCAGGCAGTCAGGAGTAAAACTGTCAGATACTTAATTTACAGAGTACTTAGTATCTTCAATAATTCCTCAATAATTTTTGTAGAAGCCCCACATAGCAGAGCTTCTACAAAAAATCTAAACCTCATCTCAACAGGGTTGATATTAGGACAAGGCGGCAGTAAAGCTGCACACTGGGTCTTAGAGGATGTTTGAAAAGTCCTACTATTTGGAGCAAAGCGTGCAAGATCCCCCTAAATCCCCCTTAAAAAGGGGGACTTTAAGGCGGTTTCCCCCCTCAAGATCCCCCTAGATCCCCCTTAAAAAGGGGGACTTTAAGGCGGTTTCCCCCCTTTTTAAGGTGGGCCAAGGGGGGATCTCTGAGTGCTTGACATTACAGGCGATACCTTTTCAAACACCCTCTTAGATCAACCCATCCTCTTCGCCCATTTGCAAGAGCAGGTCAAGGACGCGGTTGGAATAGCCCCACTCGTTGTCATACCAAGACACGACTTTGAAGAAGTTGGAATTGAGCGCGATGCCGGCCTTGGCATCGAAGATGCTGGAGCGTGGGTCGGTGCGGAAGTCCATCGACACCACTTCTTCTTCGGTATAGCCCAGAATGCCCTGCATCGGCCCTTCGGAAGCGGCCTTCATGGCGGCGCAGATTTCCTCGTAGGTGGTGGCTTTTTCGGTCTTGAAGGTGAGGTCAACTACCGACACATCGGGCGTGCCGACGCGGAAAGCCATGCCCGTCAGCTTGCCTTTTAGCTCCGGCAGCACCAGCGCCACGGCTTTGGCTGCGCCTGTGGACGAAGGAATGATGTTTTGCGAAGCACCGCGGCCGCCGCGCCAGTCTTTTTTGCTGGGGCCATCGACGGTAGGCTGGGTGGCGGTCATGGAGTGAACGGTGGTCATCAGTCCTTCAGCGATGCCGAAGTTTTGGTGCAGCACTTTGGCGATCGGGGCGAGGCAGTTGGTCGTGCAGCTTGCGTTGGAGACAATCACGTCTTTGGAAGGCTCAAAGTCTTCGTGGTTCACGCCAACGACGTAGGTGGGGACTTTTTCGGGGTCTTTGGTAGGAGCCGAAATCAGCACCCGCTTTGCGCCTGCGGTGAGATGGTTGGATGCGCCTTCGTAGTCGGTGAAAAAGCCAGTGGATTCTACCACGTAGTCTACGCCGAGCTTGTCCCAGGGCAGTTCTGCGGGGTTGCGCGTGGCCATGCAGGGAATCTTGTGCCCATTGAGGGTCATGCTGTCGCTGGTGGCTTCCACCGTGCCGTGATACATGCCGTGGGTGGAGTCGTATTTGAACAGGTAGGCGAGGTTGTCGGCGGGCACGAGGTCGTTGATACCGACAAATTCAAACTTGGGGTTGTTGATGCCTGCGCGAAGCACTAGGCGACCGATGCGACCAAATCCGTTGATGCCGACTCTAACGGTCATAGGGTAAATCTCCTTGGGTGTGGGAGGGTTTCAATGGGCAGCTTTCAGTTGCTGCGTCACTAGCGCCAACTTACTAGCTGCGAAACCAGTTGCAAAACTAGATCTCAAGCTAGGGGCAAATTGGAATTCTTGCCCAGATTACCGGATTTCCTTAAGGTGAAGCTGAGAAAACGGTATGATTTCAGGGCTTTGTCAACCCGATTCCTAAGGGGCGATGCGGTGCCGCAAGGCTTGCGCCAATGCCCTCTCAGTCTCGGTTTGAAGTCACCTTGAACGCTGCCTCAACCCCTTGCAGCTAGGCTATAGCAACTGCCTCATTTCGTCTTGTCAGCAGGATTACTCAACGCTAAACCTGTTGGATCTAAACCGATTGAACTTTGAGCCTGTAATGTTGATTGGAACCGCTGCCACTGCGACCCGTGATGTGCCGGAGCTGATTCCGGTGCTGATTATTTTGCTGCTGGTGGCGACGGCGGTGGCGCTGCTGTCGCGGCGGTTTCGGCTGCCCTACGTGACGGGGCTGGTGATTGCGGGGCTGGCGATCGCCGAACTGTTGCCCCGGCGAGTTGGCCTCAACACCTCGCTGATCCTGAACCTGTTTTTGCCCATTCTGCTGTTTGAATCTGCCATCAACACTGACATTAGCCGCCTCCGCAGCACTCTGAGGCCAATTCTGCTGCTGGCGGGGCCAGGTGTGGTGCTGGCTTCAGGTATCACTGCGCTGGTGCTGAAGTTTGGGCTGGGTCTGGGGTGGATTCCGGCGCTGCTGGCGGGGGTGATCTTGGCGATTACTGATACGGTGTCGGTCATTGCCGTGTTCAAAGAAGTTGCTGTGCCGGGTCGCCTTTCGACCATTGTGGAAGGCGAGAGCTTGTTTAACGACGGCATTGCCCTGGTGCTGTTTGGGCTGATTTTGCAGGCGCATCTGACGGGTTCGGTGACGCTGACGGAAGGCGTGCAGCGATTTGTGGTGGTGATTGCGGGCGGGGCGCTGCTGGGGCTGGTGTTGGGCTATCTCTGTGCAGGCTTTTTTACTCAGTCGGATGATCCCCTCAGCGGCATTTTGCTGACGGTGGCGCTGGCGCTGGGGGCGTATCAGCTTGGGGAGTTGCTGCGGGTGTCGGGCGTGGTTGCGGTGGTGGTGTCTGGATTAATCGTGGGAAATGCGGGGCTATCGCGGCGATTTTCTGCCTCCAGCCGCATCACGCTATATAACTTCTGGAATTACGCTGCTTTTGGGGTTAATACGTTTATTTTTCTGCTGATTGGTCTGGAGCTGGAGTTATTTACGCTGTGGCGCAATTTGCCGGCCGTGCTGCTGGCGATCGCCGCGTATCAGGTGGGGCGGCTGCTGTCGGTCTATCCGCTATTGGCGCTGCTGCGGCCCTTCGATCGCCCAATTCCCCTACGCTGGCAGCATGTGATGTTTTTGGGCAACATCAAAGGCTCGCTGTCGATGGCGCTGGCGCTGAGCCTGCCTGCTAGCCTAGCGGAACGCGGTGATCTGATTGCGCTGGTCTATGGAGCCGTGCTGCTGTCGTTGGTGGGGCAGGGCCTCAGCTTGCCGTGGCTGGTGAAGCAGCTAAAGCTATCGCCCCTGTCGGAAACCCGCCGCCAAACCGAGGAATTGCAGGCGCAACTGATCGCCGCCAAAGCTGCCCAGGACGAGCTAGAAAGCCTGCTGAAGACGGGCGTATTGCCCAAGGCGGTATATGAGGAACTGCGATCGCGCTATCAAGTCCAGGTGGCCCGCGCCGAAAAATTGCTGCGCGATCGCTACAACCAGCGGGCGGACTCTGGCGCAATCGACGCGGGCGATCGCCCCAAACTCGATGCCATCCGCCGCCATCTGCTGCTTTCGGAAAAAAGCGCCCTGCAAGAGGCCCTGCGAAAGCGGGTGATTTCTGAGGCGATCGCCCGCGAACAGCTTCAGCAAATCGACGAACAACTCTTGCTTTTGGAGGACGAATAAGAATGAGTAAGATCAAACAGGTGCAGGTTCGTTTTTCGGCGATCGCCCTTCATCTGGCAGCACCCGTACCTTTGGGCGATCGCCCCCCAGATACCTTTTGGGACGTTGCACACTGACCAAGGTCTGTCGCTACTAAACCTTTGCGGCTGACCCGAAAGCTGTTGGGAGTGTGCGGCTTGACCCCAATCTCGAAGGACTGAACCTTCGCAATTGGGGGCGTTGGCGTAAGCCCTGCGGAGCAGCCATCGCCTACCCACCGATAAGCTGACAGAACCAAGGGCGAAGTTTGTGGCCAGGGACGAAGTTTGTGATTGCATACCCACCAATCCCGCATCTGCCTGATTGCCTTGCTACGAGCCGCCGTAGATCGATTGCAATAGCCCCGATTTAGCCGACTTTCCCAAAATCTTTTGCTGCAATCCGTTCAACTGCCAGGGATAGAGCGATCGCCCCTTCCCAAATGCCCCCAAACTCAATTGCCCCACCTGCGCCAGCAGACTCGCAGCAGCAGTAGAGTCACGCTGCATCCAGCCCGCCACCGGATGCTCCCAGGTTTGCAGAAACTCCGTAACCTGATAGCGGGCATCCGCTGCGGCTTCGTCGTCGGGGTTGCCTGCTAAGACGTAGAGATCCGCAGCGGCGGGTTCCAGCGGCATCTTCAGCGCGGATTCTCGAATGGCTTGCCAAGTGGGCGCAAGGAGCATCGCCAAAATATGAAGGGCGTTGGGCGTTTTGAACTCCTCTGGATCGAGCGAAAGGTCGCCAAGCTGCGTGTCGCCTGTCTGCTCTAGCCAGTATTCACCCAGCGCCGTGATAAACGGCTCGACGACCTCCCGCAGCACGACCGCACAGAGCGATCGCCCAACGGCTGCATAATCGGCAGCAGCATAATCGGCAGCAGCATAATCCGCAGCAGCATAATCCGCTGCGGCAGCGTCCGTTTCTCCCCCAGACTCGCCCATCAGCCGCTGAGCCGTTTGTAAGTCCTGCTGGCTTTGGGGATTGAGGCAATACCAGACTTTCTTGCCAAGGTGCGCTTTGATATTTTTGGGAAATGCAGGTTTGGGGAAAGCAGGTTTAGGAAAGACTGGGGCGCTGGGCGTTGGGCTTGCAGAACTCGCCTGCTGATTCGGTAACGCAGATTCCAATGCAAATTCTGCCGAGACAGCATTCTGCATGGTGTTGATTTGGGCTTGCGGTTGCGGGATGGTGGCTGGTCGGCGCGTTTGATTTTCGGCGTGATCCGGTTCTGCCTGGGTCTGGGAGCGCGGAGTCTGCGGCTGTTCGGCGGAGAGACAGTCTAGCTGCTGCTGCAAATGGGCAAGCTGCTGGGTGAGCGCGCTGATATGCTGGTCTTTTTCAGCTAGGAGTCGATCTTTTTTTTTAAGCAGATCGGTTTTTTCCGCGATTTCCAGCGCGTTGAGGGCGGCACGAATCAGGTTGAAATAGTGCGGCTGGGAGACATCCACAGGTTGAGCCTCGGCGCGGCTCTCGCCCAAAAATCCCCAGGTTTCTCTGGGGCGAGTGGCCAAAAGCTGCCCGTCGGGGTTGTAGATGTGCAGTTCGCGCTGACCCTCGACGGTGGTGATATGGCAGGTGTAGGTGCGGTTGTTGAAGGGGAAGGGGAGTCCGGGCAGGGAAACGGGGGAGGGGGAGCTTTGGGGAGATGAATCGCTGGCGGGTTCGGGCGGGTCGGGCGGGGGGTCGGGCAGATCGGGGATAGGAACACCACCGGGAAGGCGGATGCCGATGAGTTCAAGTTCCACGTTCATCTGACCGTTCCACTCGTTGAGGCGGAGGCGATAGGCGATGTCGATGGGGCTGGGCAGGGGGCAATATTCACCCCAGCGCCAGGCGATCGCCTTTATGCCGTACTCATCGTCGTCCTGAGCCACGACGACCCGCAGATGAGAGCGGTCTTTGCCAATCACCTGCTGTTCCACAATACGGACATTGGGAGTCCAGAAGACGGGGTCGGGGTTGCCAATGCCGCAGGGGTGGAGTTGGTCGATTTGCTGATACAGGTCGAGGGTGAGGTCGTGCAGGTTTGCCTGGGCATCGACTTCGATCAGCGGGCGCAGGTGCTGGGGTTGCAGGTGCATGTTGGCGAAGATTCGCAGGCGCGATCGCATTTCTTCCAGGTTCTCTGTGGCCAGGGAAAAGCCGCCCGCCGCTCGGTGTCCGCCAAACTTGTCGAGGATATCGGCGCAGCATTGCAGCGCATCGAACACGTTAAATTCGGGAATGCCCCGCGCTGAGCCGCGAATCCGCGTCGGGTCGCCTTCTTCGTACGTGCCGATGAACACGGGCACGCCGTAGCGCTCCACCAGCCGCGATGCGACGATGCCAATCACGCCGTGGTGCCAGCCGTCCTTCACCAGCAGCAGCACGCGGTCGTTTTGCAGATTGGGCGCGTAGGTTTCGGCAAGGGCGATCGCCTCCTGTTCGATCAATTCGCACAACCGCTGCCGCAGTTGGTTTACCTCTTCGCACTGCATTGCCCGCTCTAGCGCCACGCCCGGATCGTCCGTCGTTAGCAGGTCAATCACTATATTTGGGTCGGCAATGCGCCCCACGGCGTTGATCCGCGGCCCCAGACGAAACCCAATGGCTTCCGGCTTCAGCGCGTCCTGCTCTGGATTCACGCCCGCCACCTGGATCAAAGCCTGTACGCCTGCCAGTTGCGACTTGGGCAGCCGCCGCAGTCCCCGTTGCAGCCAGCGCCGATTTACCCCCGTCAGGGGAGCTAGGTCGGCGATCGTGCCCAGGGTGAATAGCTCTAGCAGCGGCCCGGTGAGATCCTGGGTTTGCCCCAGTGCTTGCGCCAGCGAAATGGCCAGAATGTAGGCTACGCCCACGCCTGCCAGCCCTCGATAGGGCGAGCTTTCGGCAATTAATTTGGGATTTAGGATGGCGTGGGCGGGGGGCAGTTCGGGTGGAATGTCGTGGTGGTCGGTGACGATGACGTGCATCCCCAGATCGCGGGCAAAGCCGATGGGCCCCGCCGCCGCGATGCCGTTGTCTACGGTCAAGATCACCCGCACACCTTGGGCGTGAAAGTCTTCCACGATGCGGTGGTTGATGCCGTAGCCCTCTGTCATGCGGCTGGGAATTTCTGACTGGACACGCCCACCGAGCGATCGCAGCGCCCGCAGCAACAGCGCCGTGCTGGTCATGCCGTCGGCATCGTAGTCGCCGCAGATGGCGATTCGCTGCTGTCGGGCGATCGCCGTTTGCAAAATGCTCACCGCCTCTGCCAGGTCAGGAAACTCATCCATCGGGGAGGCTAGCTGCATCAACTCAGGATTGAGAAATACTCGCGCCTGGTCGGGCGTGTCGATATCTCGATTTAGCAAGACCTGCCCCAGCACAGGGCTGAGATCGGCCGCTGCTGCCAGCCGCGCCGCCCGCTCCGGATCGGCATCCGCAATGTGCCAGCGCTGGCTGGGAATGCGGCGAGAGCGGGAAGGGGGTGGGGAGGGGGAGGACACGGGGGGAAGAGGGAAGGGGGAAGAATGAAGAGGGAAGGGGGAAGAACGAAGAACGAAGAGGGAAGGGGGAATTGCGGGGGGCGATCGCTCTCTATGATCCTTGTCTTTTCCCAAGGGTACAACTCTGCGCCTTGAAATGGACTGATTTTTGATTCTGGGAGGTTGACTGGGGCACGGAAGGGGGCGTGCGGGGGCGATCGCATCTTTCTGCGCCCCGAAGCCCACTGCGTCCCGAAGCCCAAGGGTGATAATAGGAAGAGAATGGTTGATCAGCTCTGTTTTTCCTCATCTCCCCCAGTCTCTTGCAGTCTCAAACTCCTTCCCTCCCCCTTATCCTCGGTGTTACGGGCGCGTCCGGGCTGATCTATGCCGTGCGATCGCTGAAGTTTTTGCTGCGGGCGGACTATGCCGTCGAACTGGTCGCGTCCAAATCAACCTACATGGTGTGGCAGGCAGAACTGGGCATTCGGATGCCTGCGGAGCCTGCCCAGCAGGAGGAGTTTTGGCGGCAGCAGGCGGGCGTGGCACAGGGGGGAAAATTGCGCTGTCATCCCTGGGGCGATGTGGGGGCTAATATTGCCAGCGGCTCCTTTCGCACAGCGGGGATGCTGGTGATGCCGTGCAGCATGAGTACCGTGGGCAAGCTGGCGGCGGGCCTCAGTTCTGACCTGCTGGAGCGGGCCGCAGACGTGCAGCTAAAAGAAGGGCGCAAGCTGGTGATCGTACCCCGCGAAACGCCCTTTAGCCTGATTCATTTGCGGAATTTGACGACGCTGGCGGAAGCCGGAGCGCGGATTGTGCCAGCGATTCCGGCCTGGTATCACCACCCGCAGACGGTGGAAGATCTGGTGGATTTTGTCGTAGCGCGAGCGCTGGATCAGTTCGATATCGACTGTGTGCCGCTCAAGCGCTGGGAGGGACATTAGCGGAGCGGGATTGGCTGCTATAGAACCCCGTAGGCTTAGCGCTATGCGGGCTGGGGCAGGTGCGCGTCCAAAAAGCCCTCAATCCGCTGCTTGTTGACCACACCCTCGATCGCCTCCACGGGCTGTCCTTCTCGGAACAGAATCAGGGCAGGCACGCCTTCTACCTTGTAGCGGGCGACTGCTTCAGGGTTGGCATCGACTTCCATTTTGACAATTTTGAGGCGATCGCCATACTGACTGGCAACAGACTCCATCATCGGCGACATCAGGCGACACGGCCCACACCACGGGGCCCAAAAATACACCAGCACGGGCTGGTCGGTTTGCAGAACGGTCGTTTCAAACTCGGAGTCAGAAATGACCACCACGCTGCTACTCATAAAACGTTTAATCAGCTTGCTAAAGTGCTTGGGTTGATGCCGCACAAAGGGCACCTATCCATCGTGCCACACGCCGGGGAGAACCTTGGCAGCATCGCGAAACTCGCAAAACCCAGCCGAAGTTGCTGCTAAAAAGCGAGATGCGCCCGAAGAATCCTCCTGCATCATCTCGCTTTGAAGTTTGTCCACCTTATATTGAAAGTGCTAATCGAAAGCGCTGAACCCAGTCGGTTAGAGCTGGTCGAGCTGGGTCTTCAGTTGCTCTAGCTCGGCATCTACCGAAGCATCGGTTGTGGTAGTGCTGGGGGCAGAGGCGGGCAGTTGGCTCTGAGCGGGCGACGCGCCGCCGATTAGCTGTGCCTTCATGGCTTCCAGTTCAGCATCCACATCCGTACTCGACTCTAGCTGGGCAAATTGCATTTCCAGGTCGGTTCCTGCTAGCTCGGCCGCAGCCTGAGAGCGGGCTTCCATTTGCAGCACCTTCTCTTCCATGCGCTCAAATGCGCCCATTGCCGTGCTGGTGCCCAACTTGCCGACGGTGTTTTGCAGTTGCTCGTTGGCCTTGGCGGCGCTGGCGCGGGCCTTGAGCATGTCTTTCTTGGTTTTGGCTTCGGCAATCTTGCCTTCTAGGGCAATCAGGTTGCGCTTGAGGGTGTCCACTGTAGCGCTCTGCTGGTCAAGCTGGGTCTTCAGCGCAGCAGAGGTGTCAAGCTGCACCTTCTTGCGGTTTAGTGCTTCGCGGGCAAGGCTTTCGTCGCCCTTTTGCAGGGCCAATTGGGCTCGCTGCTGCCAGTTGTTGGCTTCGGTCTGCGCCTGGTTATACTGCTGCTGCATCCGCTTTTGGCTGGCGATCGCGCTAGCCACCGCCTGACGCATTTGGATCAGGTCTTCCTGCATGTCGATCAGCGCCTGATCCAGAATCTTTTCGGGGTCTTCGGCAGAGCTAACGGCGGCGTTGAGGTTGGCCCGCACCACCCGGCTTACACGATCAAACAGTCCCATGAGAATCTTTTCCCTTTGCGGCAGTTCCACCTTATTTTAGGCATTACTCCAGCGCAGATGACAGGGTAAAAACTTGCTTGGGGGAAATCAGCGGGTATAAGAAATGCTTAAATTTGGTTTTCTAGAGTCTTTGGGTCAAAAGATTTAGTGCAATATCGGGATATTAGCGTGGTTATAGGGTCTGGGCATCTACTGATTCAAGTCCGTTCGCTGCAAGGTCTGAACCAGGCGGTTTTGCTTTTCCCTTTTAAAATTTGCTCTTTTCAGAATCGCGTCGTTGAACTTCTCCACAAAATTTTCTACAACCTCCCATAACCTCTATGTATAGAATTTACGCTGTAGATGCTGCTGATCCAAAGTCTTTCAGGCGTGACGAGCGATCGCCCCACGCTTCGGATAACCTTCTATCTGCGCTTCCAAGCCCTGCCCTTCGATCTGGCGTGCTAGGGGTACTGCTGGGTTCTGTGGGGGCGATCGCCCTTGTCCTTGGCGCAGGTGTGTCACCCGCCACATCCTTCAGCTTCAACTCGCGCCAGTCTGCCTATGACCTCAGCTTTAGCCAGCCCGACTTTGCCGATGCGCTTGCGTCCTACCGCATTACCTACACCACCGATGCCGAGCGGGGCGACCTGATTACGCTCGACACCCAGCTAAAAACCAGCGTCCAAAATTTCGTCGGCTTGCCGTCTGGCAGCAATAGCATCGCCAGCGTCACTCAGAGCGGCAATGTGTTTACCCATTTCATCGTGTCGAACGGCGGCCCGGGCGGATTTGAAATCCGCTACGACACGCCCGTTGCCACCGCGCCAGGGGGAAACTTTAGCGAAAGCTGGCTGGTGCGCTCCTTCGACGGGGAGGCTTGGGATTTGGAGTTTCTAGGCGGCGGCTCCAATACGGGGCTGATTCCGCCGGACTATGAACTGGCGATCGCCCTTCCGGGCAACTGGTCAACCCAGGGCAGCAACCCCGGCCAGCTAGAGTTTCGGGGCATCGGATCTGGCTATACTATCCTGGACAATTTTTCCTACAACCCCGCCACCAACCTCACGACGTTTAAGGCAGTGAACCATCGCTGGGACGGTTCTTCGCCCGACCTCAATTTTGTGCTGCACGGGCGATCGCCCCAATCCACTCCTGAACCCGGCGTGCTGATGGGCTTAGCCGCTTTGCTCGGCGCAATTTTTCACTGGCGGCACCTGCGACCATCGAGCTAGCCCAGGGTGAAACCCTGACCTCAGCCAACCACACGCAACCCGACAGGGCGAGGGCCTGTAGCTAGCACTGTGACTAGATCTGTAGCTAGCACTGTAACTGGCTCTGCAACTAGCACTGTAACTGGCTCTGCAACTATAAGTTGTCCGAACTTCAGAAATTAAGTTAAATTTAGTTAAGATTCGTTCTCAGAAATAGAAGTTCCCTGAAGCACTCTGGTTGTCTTCTCTGTCTAGACATACTGGACGTTTGCATTGGGTGAACCCTAATTTCCTGATAGTGGTTGACGGGTGTTGACTTGTTCTTACAAGTTCTAGCTATAAGCATTGGCTGAATGAATTGGTTTAACGTAAAGTTGTCGAAAGTTGTCTGACGCAGGCTCATTCTCTGCCCGGTCGTTCAACGCTGTCAGTCCTTTTCTGAGTCTTCGAGTCTTCGCAGCTTCGAGTCTTAAGCTCTTGAGTCTTTAAGTTCGAGCCTTTAGTCCAAGTCTTTAGTTGCAGTTTTTAGAGGCACCTGGCGTTATGAAACTTTCCTGGAGAGTCATCCTCCTTTGGACATTGCCAGCCCTGGTGGTCGGCTTTTTCTTTTGGCAGGGTGCATTTACCACCTCCCCGATGGACATGGGGCGAAACACCGCCAGCACCCGCATGACCTACGGCCGCTTTCTGGAATACCTGGATGCGGGCCGTGTGACCAGCGTGGATTTGTATGAGGGCGGTCGTACGGCTATTGTAGAAGCCGTTGATCCAGAGTTGGATAATCGGATTCAGCGACTGCGGGTTGATCTGCCAGGCAATGCGCCAGAGTTGGTCTCTAGGTTGAGAACTGACCACATCAGTTTTGATGTGCATCCGCCCCGCAACGATGCGGCGATTTGGGGACTGCTCGGCAATTTGCTGTTCCCCATTCTGCTGATTGGTGGGCTGTTCCTGCTGTTCCGTCGCTCTAGCAACGTGCCCGGTGGGCCGGGGCAGGCGATGAACTTCGGCAAGTCTCGTGCCCGCTTCATGATGGAAGCCAAAACGGGCGTGATGTTCGACGACGTAGCGGGCATCGAAGAGGCCAAGGAAGAACTGCAAGAAGTGGTGACCTTCCTGAAAAAGCCGGAACGCTTTACCGCTGTGGGGGCGAAGATTCCCAAGGGCGTGCTGCTGGTGGGGCCGCCGGGAACCGGGAAGACTTTGCTGGCCAAGGCGATCGCCGGAGAAGCAGGCGTTCCCTTCTTCAGCATTTCTGGCTCAGAATTTGTGGAAATGTTTGTGGGGGTGGGTGCATCCCGCGTCCGCGACCTGTTCAAAAAAGCCAAGGAAAACGCGCCCTGCATCATCTTTATCGACGAGATCGACGCAGTGGGTCGGCAGCGCGGCGCGGGCATCGGCGGCGGCAACGACGAGCGGGAGCAAACCCTGAACCAGTTGCTCACTGAGATGGATGGCTTTGAGGGCAACACGGGCATCATCATCATCGCCGCCACAAACCGTCCTGACGTGCTGGATTCTGCGCTGCTGCGACCTGGCCGCTTTGACCGACAGGTGGAGGTGTCGCCGCCGGATATCAAAGGTCGCCTAGAGGTGCTGCAAGTCCACGCCCGCAACAAGAAGCTGGCGAAGGAAGTGTCTCTGGAGGCGATCGCCCGCCGCACGCCAGGGTTCTCTGGGGCCGACCTGGCAAACCTGCTGAACGAAGCCGCCATCCTCACTGCCCGCCGCCGCAAGGATGAAATCACCATGCTGGAAATCGACGATGCCGTCGATCGCGTGGTGGCTGGTATGGAGGGAACTCCGTTGGTCGATAGCAAGAGCAAGCGCCTGATTGCCTACCACGAAATTGGCCATGCCATCGTTGGCACGCTGGTCAAGGATCACGACCCGGTGCAGAAAGTGACGCTGATCCCTCGCGGACAGGCTCAGGGCTTGACCTGGTTTACGCCCAGCGAAGACCAGGCGCTCATCTCTCGTTCGCAAATCCTGGCCCGCATCATGGGTGCCCTAGGCGGACGCGCTGCGGAACAGGTCATTTTTGGCGATGCCGAAGTCACCACAGGCGCAGGCAATGACTTGCAACAGGTGACAGGCATGGCGCGGCAAATGGTGACGCGCTTTGGTATGTCGGATCTGGGCCCGGTGTCTCTGGAGAGCCAGCAGGGTGAGGTCTTCCTGGGGCGCGACTGGATGACCCGCTCAGAATACTCCGAAGAGATCGCGGCTCGGATTGATGCCCAGGTTCGCTCTATCGTGGAACATTGCTACGAGGAAACTTGCCGTATCGTTCGAGACAATCGCGTGGTGATCGATCGCTTGGTCGATTTGCTGATTGAAAAGGAAACGATTGACGGAGACGAGTTCCGCCGCATCGTGGCTGAGTATGTAGACGTGCCGGAGAAGGAGTCCTACGTGCCTCAGCTATAGGGCAGTCTGTGAAGCGTGTTTAGCGTGTTTAGATAGCTCTGCTTCAGTTCTTACTAAAAAAGCTGCTGTGGTTTCACAGCAGCTTTTTTTAGTGATTTGATTTTTGCAGTGATTTTTGCAGTGGATTTTTGCAGTGGATTTTTGCAGTGATTGCCTCCGAATCGCTTAGGTAACCCGAATTCCCTATACGGCCTTTGGGGAACCGTGGTCTACGAAACAGCCCAAAGCCTGACCAAAGGCTTCAGTTGACGAGTATATCCCACTTTTGTAACCCTCACCCTAAATCGCTCTCCCAGAGCGGGAGAGGGACTTTGAATCCGGCTCCCCTTCTCCCGTTTTGGGAGAAGCGGTTGGGGGATGAGGGCGAACTTGCAGAACTGGGATGCCCCCCAGTTGACCGTCCATCTGCGTAAGTCTTATGCCAATTCCACAAATTATTTTATTCAGGGGAGCTATTCAGGGAATCAGGCGGGCGTGGCGACTTTCTGCGGCAGCTTCACCTCGTCCTTGAGCGGGTTGCCCTGCTCAAAATCGCTGATGCTGGTGATGGTGGTGGTGGTGATGTCGTTTAAGGCTTCGCGGGTAAAGAAGGCCTGGTGTGCTGTAACGACAACGTTCGGGAAGGACTGCAAAAGCTGGAATGTGTCGTCTTGAATCACGGTGTCGGAGAGGTCGCGGAAAAATAGCTCCTCCTCTTCTTCGTAGACATCGATGCCCAGGTAGCCGATTTTGCCTGATTTAATGCCTGCGATCGCCGCTTTGGTGTCAATCAGCTTGCCTCGGCTGGTGTTGATCAGCATGACACCATCTTTCATTTGGGCGATCGTGGTGGCATTAATCAGGTGATGATTTTCAGGGGTCAGCGGGCAGTGCAACGAGATAATGTCCGACTGAGCCAGCAGATCTGGCAGATCCACATAGCGGGCATCTTCTAGCGCCTCAAACTTGGGACTGGGGTAGGGGTCGTAACCTAGCAGGTGGCAGCCGAAGCCGTGCATAATCTGGGCAAAAATTACGCCGATTTTGCCCGTACCTACTACGCCAACTGTTTTGCCGTGTAGATCGAAGCCCAGTAGCCCGTTAAGCGAAAAATTGTCGTCTCGGACGCGGCTATAGGCTCGGTATAGCTTGCGATTGAGCATTTGAATTAGCCCGGCCGCATGTTCTGCTACGGAGTAGGGGGAGTAGGCAACGACCCGCACGACTTTCATGTCTAACTCGGCGGCCACTTCCAAATCGACGTTGTTATATCCTGTACAGCGCAGAGCGACGAGGCAGGTTCCTCCGTTTGCCAAGGCGCGGAGTGTGTCAGCACTGACATCATCGTTCACAAACACGCAGACTGCGGGGAATCCAGCCGCAAGAAGCGCCGTTTTGGGTTCCAGACGAACATCAAAATAAACGAGTTCGTGGGGCGATCCAGCAGCGGCATTGGCAGCGTCCAAAAACTTGCGATCGTAAGGTTCGGTACTAAAAACAGCAACCTTCATGCAGTTTCTCCAAAAAGCTGAAGTTTATGCGATCAGGACTTACACACTTGCGATAGGCTTCCTGGATTTTGGACAATTTCTCGCGGGCTGCGCCCGCGAGAAATTGTCCAACTGCGTAAGTCCTAGCGATGTGCAGGCACGGTCAGTTTCCTAAATTTTGAAGACTATGATATCGGCAAACCCGCAAACTCCGGGCTATTCTGCGATACATTGGCAGCTAGATGGGCTTGTGAAGCTAGGGGTTTGAACCCAGGCTTTTCCTGAATGTAGGCTCGATGTCAGAATGCCATCAGCCCTTGTGCAACTGCCATCAAGTCCTGTACCAGACATCCTGTGCCAGACATCCTGTGCCAGACATCCTGTGCCAGACATCGAATGTGAGAACTCCCTTTGCTCCGCAGACGTTAGCAGGAAACCCGTGATCATGCCGCAGATTGCCCCCTTTGGCTCCTGGAAATCGCCTATTACCTCAGACTTGATTGTGGCGGGAAGCTTGCGCTTGGGGGAGGTGCGGCTGGATGGCGGCGATGTGTACTGGAGTGAGGGGCGGCCGTCGGAGGGCGGGCGGAACGTGGTGGTGCGGCGATCGCCCTCCAATGCTCTAGATGCTTCCACGCTGGATCTCACTCCTCTACCGTTTAACGTTCGGACTCGCGTGCATGAGTATGGCGGCGGTGCGTACATCGTGCAGGATGGCATTGTATATTTCTCGAACTTTGCGGATCAGCGCTTGTATCAAATAAGTCCGGGTGAAGCGCCGCAGCCAATTACGCCCGAATGTGCATTTCGCTATGCCGATGCCGTGTGCGATCGCGTGCGAAATCGCCTCATCTGTGTGCGCGAAGATTATTCCCAAAATGATCACGAACCTGTGAATACGATCGTGTCTGTCAGCCTCTCATCCACAGATGGAGGGCTAGATGCAGGAACGGTGCTGGTGTCGGGCAGCGACTTCTACGCCTTTCCCCGGCTGAGTCCTGACGGCTCGCGGCTGTGCTGGATCGAGTGGAACCATCCGAATATGCCGTGGGACGGCACGACACTGTGGGTTGCGGAGGTTAATGCAGACGGTTGTTTGGGAGAACCGCAGAAGATTGTTGGCGGCGAGGCGGAGTCGATTTTTCAGCCCGCTTGGTCGCCGAATGGAGAATTGTACTTTGTGAGCGATCGCACGAACTGGTGGAACCTCTACCGCTGGAACGTTGCCACTGCCACACCAGAGCCGCTCTGTCTCAAGTCTGCCGAGTTTGGGCTGCCGCTGTGGGTGTTTGGCATGTCTACCTACGGCTTTGAGTCGGCAGAGTCGCTGATTTGCACCTACAGCGAAGACGGCATTTCTAAACTGGCGCGGCTGCACACGCGCACGCTGGAACTCACCGAGATTCCCACCCCCTACACCAGCATTGGCGGCCTTCAGGTGGCGGGTTCCTCGGTGGTGTTTGGCGCGGGTTCGCCGACCACACCGGGGGCGATCGCCCATCTCGACCTGTCTACGGGGCAAATCACGGAACTGCGACGCTCTAGCACGCTGGAAATTGATCCTGGCTACATTTCTGTACCGCAGGCAATCGAGTTTCCCACGACCCACGGCCTCACTGCCTACGGCTTTTTCTATCCGCCCCAAAATCAGGATTTCATCGCACCCGCCGGGGAAAAACCGCCGCTGTTGGTGAAAATTCACGGCGGGCCCACCGCTGCCACCAGCGCCACCTTCAGCCCCAGCATCCAATACTGGACAAGCCGGGGCATCGCCATATTGGACGTGAACTATGGCGGCAGCACGGGCTACGGGCGCGAGTATCGCGAACGGCTGAAGGGCAACTGGGGCATTGTGGACGTAGACGATTGCGTGAATGGCGCGAAGTATCTGGCAGACCAGGGCTGGGTGGATGGCGATCGCCTCTGCATCGACGGCGGCAGCGCGGGCGGCTATACCACGCTGGCGGCGCTGGCGTTTCGTGATGTGTTCAAAGCTGGGGCCAGCTACTACGGCGTAAGCGATCTAGAGGCGCTGGCAAAGGACACCCACAAGTTTGAATCGCGCTATCTGGACGGGCTGATTGGCCCCTACCCTGCCCGCCGAGATTTGTATATCGAGCGATCGCCCATCTATGCCATCGATCGGCTCAACTGCCCCCTCATCTTTTTCCAGGGCGATGAAGACAAAATCGTGCCGCCCAATCAGGCGGAGATGATGGTCAACGCGCTGCAAGAAAAGGGACTGCCCGTCGCCTACGTGCTGTTTCAGGGCGAACAACACGGCTTCCGCAAAGCAGAGAACATTAAACGGGCGCTGGACAGTGAACTCTATTTCTATGCGCGAGTGTTTGGTTTTCCGCTGGCAGAGGAGATGGAAGCAGTGGCGATCGCCAACCTCTAAGCCTCTAAGCCTCTAAGTCCGCAAGCCTACGCAAGGGGCAAGTTCGCAAGATCCGTCAAGCTCGATTGGCTTCATAGATTGGCTCTATAGATTGGTTCTACAGATTGGTTCTACAGATTGGCTCTAATTTCAAATGACTTCGCATGAATTCACGTAGCCCAGACGTTCAAGACAGGTTTTCGATCGGGTGACTGTACAGCTTGCCTTCAAAACCTATGTAATTTCACGAGTTACCTGCTCATAAAAATAAGAAAATCATGAACCTATCTCTGTAAATTTGTCAAAAATCTCACATGAAGTTCTCTGTAAATGTCCTGTTAGCCCGCTGCTTTACTTGATCTTCACTTCAGATCCTCGAAATTTTACGAGCATTCCTGGGAGTCTGCTTAAAAATAGGCTTAGAGAGTTTACACAGGGTAACCCTATGAAGGCAGTCATCTTAGCTGGAGGATTGGGGACTCGCTTGAGCGAGGAGACATCTATCAAGCCAAAGCCGATGGTGGAAGTAGGCGGACAGCCAATTCTCTGGCACATCATGAAGATCTACTCTGCCCACGGCATCAACGACTTCATTATTTGTTGCGGTTATAAGGGTTACGTCATCAAAGAATACTTCGCAAATTATTTTCTGCGGATGTCGGATGTCACATTTGACATGCGATTTAACCAGATGAACATTCACTCCGGCTATGCCGAACCCTGGCGCGTCACGCTGGTAGATACGGGCGAAAACTCGATGACCGGGGGCCGTCTACGTCGCGTTCGAGAGCATATTGGGAATGAAACCTTCTGCTTCACCTACGGCGACGGCGTGAGTGATGTCAACATCACCGAATTAGTGGAATTTCACAAGCAGCAATCGACGCTGGCAACGCTGACAGCAGTGCAGCCCCAGGGTCGTTTTGGGGCGATCGCCCTCGGCGAAGAGCAGACCAAAATCACCCAGTTTCACGAAAAGCCTGTGGGCGACGGAGCCTGGATCAACGGCGGCTATTTCGTGCTGGAGCCAGAGGTCATCGACTACGTTGAAGACGACTTGACTGTGTGGGAACAGGAGCCGCTACAAAAGCTGGCGCACATGGGTCAACTCTCTGCCTACAAGCACGCAGGCTTCTGGCAACCCATGGATACCCTCAAGGATAAGAACTACCTGGACGAACTCTGGAAAAAAGGAAAAGCCCCTTGGAAGACCTGGTAGGGGTGCTTTGGGTTGGGTTTCTAAACCAACACTGCTGTGACTTGACGCAACGCGCGAACCGCGTCGAACCTTGTTCGGCGGGTTCTCAAGCGACGAATAGCCAATCCTAAGGACGGAGATTCATGTACGATTTTGCAATTATTGGCGGTGGCATCGTTGGTTTATCCACAGCAATGGCGCTGGGTCGTCGCTACCCAGATGCCAAGATTGTCCTGTTTGAGAAAGAAAGCCGGTGGGCCTTTCACCAAACGGGCAACAACAGCGGCGTGATTCACTCCGGCGTTTATTACAAACCGGGCAGCTTCAAGGCAAAGTTTTGCCGCGACGGCTGCCAGTCGATGGTGGCGTTTTGCCGCGAACATGACATCCCCCACGAGGTCTGCGGCAAGGTAATCGTGGCAACCGAGGAGCATGAGCTACCGCTGCTGGAAAATCTCTATCAGCGGGGTCTGCAAAACGGCATCCAGGTCGCCCGAATTTCGGCTGAAGAAGTGCGAGAGATTGAGCCGCATGTGAATTGTCTGGCTGGGGTGCGTGTATTTTCGACGGGCATTGCCGACTACAAGCAGGTCTGCCAGAAGTATGCAGAACTGGTGCGGGCCCAAGGCGGTGAGCTATATCTGAATACTAAGGTAGAGCGCATCGTTGACCTGACCAATGGAAAGGCAGTGGAAACCAACAACGGAACGTTTGAGGCGAAGCTGCTGGTGAACTGTGCTGGCCTGCACAGCGATCGCGTCGCCAAGATGGGCGGGGTCGATCCCGAAGCCAAGATTGTGCCCTTTCGGGGAGAATATTACGAACTCACGCCCGAAAAGCGCTATCTGGTAAAGGGGCTGATTTATCCCGTGCCCAACCCGGCGTTTCCGTTTCTAGGGGTTCACTTTACCCGCATGATCGACGGCAGCGTCCACGCCGGCCCAAACGCCGTGCTGAGTCTCAAGCGCGAGGGCTATAAGAAAACCGATTTTGACCTCAAGGATTTTGCTGAGGTGATGACCTACCCCGGCTTTTGGAAGCTGGCGGCAAAGCACGCTGACGAGGGCATCCAGGAAATCATCCGTTCATTTAGCAAGGCAGCCTTTGTGCGGAGCTTGCAGCGGCTCATCCCCGAAGTGCAGTCTGAGGATCTGGTGCCGACCCACGCGGGCGTGCGGGCCCAAGCGTTGATGAACGATGGCAAGCTCGTGGACGACTTCTTGATTGTGAAGGGGAAAAACTCCATCCACGTCTGCAATGCGCCGTCTCCGGCGGCGACCTCCTCGCTGGAGATTGGCAAGGCCGTCACCGAGCAGATTGCCGAACAGTTTTCGCCTGCCACGTCCCCTGTGCAAGCGGTCTAAGGGCGATCGCCCCCTAAGAGCTAATTTATGAAGCAAATCTTAAGAAGCCTGAAACTCTTGGCATGTGTGGCTTTGAGGTCATGTTTGCCCAGGAAAAGCGGTTTCTCGGAAATCCTTGATTAACAAGGCTTTCAGGCTCCTTTACAAATTAGCTCTAAAATCCCCCTTTTGTTCACACCTTCTCGTCCCTTCTGAGCAGCCCAAGCCAGTCTCGGAACATCTGGCATATCAGCGTTTACAGTACACACAACACAGGAATCCACAGCATGAAAGTATTGGTCACTGGAACCGAAGGATATCTGGGCAGCCTTTTAGCACCGCTGTTGATGGATCGCGGCTTTGACGTGATTGGCGTAGACACAGGTTTTTATAAAGTCGGCTGGCTTTATAACGGCACAGATAAAACTGCGAAAACCTTAAACAAGGATATCCGCCACATTACGCTGGAAGACCTAGAAGGCGTAGAAGCCGTGGTTCACATGGCGGAACTGTCCAATGACCCCACGGGCCAGCTTTCCCCCAACATTACCTACGACATTAACCACAAGGGGTCTGTCCGCTTGGCAGAACTGGCCAAGCAGGCAGGGGTGCGCCGTTTTGTGTATATGTCCTCTTGCAGCGTATACGGAGTTGCCTCTACGGATGTCGTGTCGGAGGAAACCCCGGTCAACCCCCAAACGGCCTACGCTGAATGCAAAACGCTCGTGGAGCGTGATGTCAAGCCGATGGCCGACGACAACTTCTCGCCCACCTTCATGCGAAACGCGACTGCGTTTGGTGCGTCGCCCCGGATGCGCTTTGACATCGTGCTAAACAACCTGTCGGGTCTGGCTTGGACGACCAAAGAGATCAGAATGACCAGCGACGGTACGCCCTGGCGTCCGCTCGTCCACGCCCTTGACATCGCCAAGTCCATCATCTGCACGCTGGAAGCGCCGCGTGACATTGTTCATAATCAGGTCTTCAACGTGGGCGACACGGCGAATAACTATCAGGTCAAGCAGATTGCCGAGATCGTGGCAGAAACGTTCCCCGGCTGCCAGCTCAGCTTTGGCGACAACGGCTCAGACAACCGCAGCTATCGCGTGTCGTTTGAAAAGATCAACACCCAGCTTCCTGGTTTCAAATGCGAGTGGGATGCGCGTCGGGGTGCTGAGCAGCTTCGCAAGGTGTTTAGCCAGATCGACATGACGAAAGAGGTGTTTGAGGCTCGCGGCTTCACGCGCCTGAAGCAGCTTGAATACCTGATTCGCACGCAGCAAATCGACAAGGATTTCTTCTGGAGCTAGTCATGATTTTTACCGAAACCAAACTTAAGGGCGCGTTCATCATCGACCTGGACTATCGCGAAGATCATCGCGGCGCGTTTGCTCGCACCTTCTGTGCCAAGGAATTTGAGGCGCATGGGCTGAAGCCGACGGTGGCGCAATGCAACCTGTCGTTTAACCACAAGGCAGGCACTCTGCGCGGAATGCACTATCAGATTCCCCCGGCTGCGGAAACCAAGCTGGTTCGCTGCACGCGGGGCGCAATCTACGACGTGATTATCGATATGCGGCCCGATTCGCCGACCTACAGGCAGCATATCGGCGTGGAGTTGACGGCTGAAAATCGCCGTGCCCTGTACATACCAGAGATGTTTGCCCACGGCTATCAAGCCCTGACGGATGGGGCAGAGGTGGTGTACCAGGTTGGTGAATTCTACACCCCTGGCTATGAGCGCGGCCTCCGCTATGACGACCCAGCCTTTGGCATTGAGTGGCCGATGGAGGTGACCGTCATTTCTGAGAAGGACGCTGCTTGGGCGCTGTTTGAGAACGTTGCAGTAGGAGTATAGAAATGCTGTATATCATAGACACCGCATTAAAGACTCGCCAGGAAGCGGGCAACCCGATTCGGGTGGCGATGGTGGGCGCGGGCTTCATGGGGCGCGGCATCGCCAATCAGATTGTGAATTCCGTTCCGGGTATGGAGCTGGTGGCAATTTTCAACCGCAGCGTAGAGGGTGCAGTTCGCGCCTACAGCGAAGCGGGTTTGGACAATATCCGCACGGTGAAGACGCTGGGTGAACTGGAAGATGCGATCGTCCAGGGGGTTCCCGCCGCAACGGATGACGCAATGCTGCTGTGTCGCGCCGAAAGCATTGATGCCATTATCGAGGTGACGGGCGCGATCGAGTTTGGCGCGCAGGTGGTGCTAGAGGCGATCGCCCACAAAAAGCACGTCGTGCTGATGAACGCCGAGCTAGACGCAACCATCGGCCCCATCCTCAAGGTCTATGCCGATCGGGCAGGCGTGGTGCTGTCGGCCTGCGATGGCGACCAGCCCGGCGTGCAAATGAACCTCTACCGCTTCGTCAAGAGCATCGGCCTCACCCCCTTGCTCTGCGGCAACATCAAGGGCCTGCAAGACCCCTACCGCAACCCCACCACCCAAGAAGGCTTTGCCAAGCAGTGGGGGCAAAAAGCCCATATGGTCACCAGCTTCGCCGACGGTACCAAGATTTCCTTTGAGCAGGCGATCGTTGCTAATGCCACAGGCATGACCGTTGCCAAACGCGGCATGTATGGCTACGACTTTAACCGCAATGCCGACGCGCTGGTTGAGCAGTTCAACCTGAAATACACCGGCCACATCGACGACTGCACCAAGCTGTATGACGTGGACGAGCTAAAGTCTCTGGGTGGCATTGTGGATTACGTTGTGGGCGTGCGTCCGGGCCCTGGCGTGTTTGTCTTCGGGACTCATGACGACCCGAAACAAAAGCACTATCTCAACCTGTACAAGCTTGGTGAAGGGCCGCTCTACAGCTTCTACACACCGTACCACCTCTGCCACTTTGAAGTGCCGCTGTCCGTTGCCCGCGTGGTGCTGTTCCAGGATGCGGTTCTCGCTCCTGCGGCGGGCCCCAAGGTGGATGTCGTTGCAACTGCCAAAATTGACCTGAAGGCCGGCGAAACCCTGGACGGCATCGGCTACTACATGACCTACGGCCAGTGCGAAACGGCGGAAATTACGCAGGCGCAGCGCCTACTGCCGATGGGCTTGGCAGAAGGGTGTCGTCTGAAGCGCGATATCCCCCGCGATCAGGTGCTGACCTACGATGATGTGGAACTTCCAGCCGGTCGCCTGTGCGACAAACTGCGGGCTGAGCAAGATGCCTACTTTGCCCCAGCCAAGGTTCCGGTATTGATTTAAGCAACGCGATGTGCAACTTTCAATCTGCCCTCATCCCCCAACCCCTTCTCCCAAGTCGGGAGAAGGGGAGCAAGAGAGGCTTGAAGTTCCTGTCCCACTCTAGTGCGTGTTTTAAAATCCTTTGATCCCCCCTTAGCCCCTCTTAACAAGGGGGGAACCGAGCCGGGCCACTCCGGAAGTCCCCCTTTTGAAGGAAGGGGATCGACTCAGGGCAATCAATGACCTAGAAAGTTTTAAAACAGTGCCTAGGAGAGGAATTTAGGGTGAGGGAATTGGCCAAGTTGCACATCTTCTTGCCCATCTCCCAGTGAGTCCTGACAGTCCTTGGCATTCAAGGTTTTTCCAGGCTTGGTTTTCAGGTTTCTTTTAGGTTTCATTGGGGTTGGGCAACTCCGCTTGGGCAGCCCAACCTCGATTTTTATTTCTAATTGCCGGCTTGAGCGATTCAGGCGTTGCGATTTTGCTTTCCAAAAAGGACTGCTATATTAATCCTGCAATATTGCTTTCCATATTGATACTCAACGATACTAATCGTCAGTTTTAGATTCAGGTTTAGATACCGAGTCGTTTTCCCTGAAATTGGGCGATCGCCCCCCTTGCTCCCCTGCTATTTCTCCCCTGCTTTTACTGCCCGTCATCCTGCCCACCCCTGACAACGCACAGTCAGGTTCACCCTGAGGTCTGGTTGGAGATGCTGTTTTCTTATCCTGAAACGTCGTTTGCCCCCAGTCAGCCCAAGCGACCCCAGCAAGCCCCTCGTCGGATTGTGCGGGCGATCGCCTTTGGGCTGGTGATGCTCTACACTGCCCCCGTTCTGGCGCAGACCGCCATTCCATCTTCTAATGCCAGCGCCAATGTCCAGCCTGCCGCACCGATGCCGCCGGAGGGCCGCCCACTGCCGCCCAACTACGAGTCCGATTATGTCCTGGGTGCAGGCGACGCAGTGCAAATTGACATTTTCAACGTGCCTAACCTGAGCGGCGAAAATGCCCGCTACTCGGTGCTGGTAGACGGTTCGCTGAACCTGCCGTGGATTGGCAAAGTCAATGTGCGGGGACTGACGCTGCAAGAGGCATCAGATGCGATCGCCAGCCGCTATGCCGAGTTTATTCGGGAGCCGATTGTGACGGTGACGCTGCTCACACCGCGCCCCATGCGAGTGGCGATCGTCGGCGAAGTGAACCGTCCAGGAGCCTATACAACAGGACAAAGCGTGGGAACAGGCCCAGCCGGACAGACCACGCTAGAAACCCGTGGCGAAGCCAGAGCGGGAGAACTTCGCACGGTTATTGAAGCAATTCAGACCGCAGGCGGCATTACGCAGCTTGCAGACGTGCGAAATGTGGAAGTTCGTCGCCCGCGCCTGAATGGCACCGAAGAGGTTATTTTGGTTGATTTGTGGGCGTTCTTGCAGTCTGGCAACTTGCAGCAAAATGTGACCCTGCGGGATGGCGATACGGTGATCGTGCCCACGGCAACGGCTTTGAATCCTGATGAAAGCCAACGTCTCGCTGCTGCTAGCTTCTCTCCCGACACGATTAGCGTCAATGTGGTGGGTGAAGTGGTTCGGCCGGGCACGGTTTCTGTTAGCCCAAACACATCTCTCAATCAGGCAATCCTGGCGGCGGGCGGGTTTGATGATGTTCGGGCTTCCAAGGGCCGGGTCACGCTGATCCGGCTAAATCCGGATGGAACTGTGGCTCGACGCGAAATTCCGGTAGACCTATCGGCTAACCTGAATGACGAAACCAACCCGATCCTGCGAAGCAATGACATTGTGGTGGTTAGTCCTTCGGGTCGGGCTAGGACGACCGATGTTCTGGGGGTAATTGGTGGGGCGGTTGGTGCGGTGCTGAACCCGATTGGCGCATTGTTCAATATTTTTCGCACGGTGGATGATATTAACCGCGATTAGGGCTGCCAGCGGGATAGCAGCCAGATCGAATATGCCTTTCGACGAACTAGAAAACCCTCCGTCTCCTGCACAATGGCGGGGTTCGGAGGGTTTCTGAGAGCTTGCATAGCATAAAGCGTGTTTTGTGGCTAAAGCATTTTGTGGCTAAAGCTAGGAAGCCTGTGGGGCAAGGATTACGGCTGCGATCGCTGCACTACCATCAGCAGCAAGTACACTGCCAGCAGGTAAAAAGCAGCCAGGATGGGAATCGTGAGCGGAATACCGAAGGAAGCCATGGCGAACCATTCCATTAAACATTACGGTTTACAGGAAAAATATAGGGAAAGGGTCGAAAGACCCATAAGCAAATCAAATCTGAGCAAAACAAGTCACTGCGCTGCCGCAAGTAAGTCTTGCATCCAGCCAGTGAACCGTAACCAAACCGACCGTAACCCAACCAGAAGCGACACCTTACCAAATACCACCGAGGGCGATCGCCCAAAAGCAATTGCCTCTGGCTTGGCAGACATCACTCGTCCACGTCTGGAGTCGAATGCCGCAACCTACAAGCCTGGTAAACTCCAGACCGATGGGCGATGCATCTGGCTCGTCAAACGAAGTATTGAAAAAAACGAAGCATTGAGAGCAAGCCGAAGCTAGCTCCTTGACCCAGATGGTCAATATCTGAATCAGAATCCAAGACGCTGGTAGCGAATACCCCATGATCAGATCTGGGACAACATTTGATACAAAAATGCCGTCCCATTCACAGGATCACTAAGGTCATATACCCTGAACTCAGCAGCACCGGAAGCGGCGACCAAAACTCTTGGCGAGAACAGAAGACACAAAGACCTCCAGAAAGACCCGTGGCTTAACGTTCTCGTACCAGAGCTTTGAAGACAGCGATCGCCGACTGCTGCACCAACCTCCCAAAAGCAATCTACCAGGTAAGGGGGCACCGGGTAGACACGCTCATAAGCTGCTAGGCAAGTAGCAATCCCAGAGCCGCCCTTTAGTTAGCACTTCTAGAAAAAACTTCCAGAGGAAGGTTCTCAAAAGGAAGGTTCTTAAAATATTTAATTGTTGGATACCTTGTAGCTATAAGAATAACATATCAGTCAAGTTCATGAGAGAATGTTTACAAAACTGTAATAATCCTGAAAGGCTTATCAGTTCAGTGAACTCTGGCATTTCTATCAAGAATTTCATCCCACAGATGGGAGGGGGTAGCTTAGAATAAAGGCAAATATGTAAAATTTCGTAACTAAGTATATCGCTGCGTCTCCATGACCTCAGTCACCTCTCTCTTTGCACCTGTCGATGCCGATCTCTGTCAACTGACGGACAACTTAAAGCAACTGGTCGGTGCTCGCCATCCCATCCTCTACGCGGCAGCGGAGCACCTGTTTGGGGCGGGTGGAAAGCGTCTGAGACCAGCGATTGTGCTGCTCATTTCCAGAGCCACCAGCATCCCCGACATCACGCCCCGACACCGCCGCTTAGCTGAGATCACCGAGATGATCCACACTGCCAGCCTGGTTCACGACGATGTTGTGGATGAGGCAGAACTGCGGCGGGGTGTGCCGACGGTTCACAGCAGCTTTGGCAATCGGGTAGCAGTGCTGGCGGGTGACTTTCTGTTTGCACAGTCCTCATGGTATCTGGCAAATTTGGATAACCTGGAAGTAGTGAAGCTGCTGTCGCAGGTGATTATGGATCTTGCTGAAGGCGAGATTCAGCAGGGGCTAAATCGCTTTGACACTGGAACTAGCCTGGAAGCCTATCTCGACAAGAGCTATTACAAAACCGCGTCCCTTATTGCCAACAGTGCCAAGGCGGCAGGCGTGCTGAGTGATGCCTCATCAGAGACCTGTCACCATCTGTATAGTTATGGTCGCCATATCGGTCTAGCTTTTCAAATCGTGGATGACCTGCTAGATTTTACGGGTTCTGCTGATGCCCTGGGCAAGCCTGCGGGTTCCGATTTGCGAAGCGGCAACCTGACCGCTCCAGCGCTCTATGCCCTTGAGGAAAAACCTTATCTGGAAGTGCTAATCGAGCGGGAGTTTGCCCAAGAAGGCGATCTGGAACAGGCGCTAGCGCTGATTGAAGACAGTCGGGGATTAGAGCGATCGCGCGAGTTAGCCAACCACCATGCTCAGCTTGCCGTGCAGCACATTAGCATTTTGCCCGCTTCGGAGTCCCGTCAGGCGTTGATTCAATTGGCTGACTACGTGCTAAGCCGTAGCCATTGAGTCATCGCCTAGAACGTAATCGCCAAGGGCGATCGCCCAACTGCCGAGCTTCGGCTAATTAGGCACTTGTGCTGTTAACTAGGCACTCGTGCTGTCAAGTGCTGTGCAGATTAGTCGCTGTACCGCTCCTCTGCCCAGGGTTCCCCCCGGCGGTGATACCCGTTTCTTTCCCAAAAACCTAACTCTTCGTGGTCTAAAAATTCCAGCCCGTTGATCCACTTCGCACTCTTCCAGGCGTAGAGGTGCGGCACCACCAGCCGAACTGGGCCGCCGTGTGGGGCAGGCAGAGGCTCGCCCGCCAGCGTGTGGGCCAGGAAGTTCTCTTCTCGTAAAAAGTCAGCTAGCTCCAGATTCGTGGTGTAGCCACCATAGCTGTGCTGCATGACGTGGGTAGCGCTGGGATTAAGCTTGACTTGCCGCATCAGATCAGTCACCTTGACTCCTGTCCACTGGACATCCAGCTTTGACCAGGTTGTGACGCAGTGAAAATCAGCCGTGAATTCCGTCTGCGGCAGGCTCAAAAGATCTGCATAGGTCAGCGTCAGCGGTTCAGCGAGTCCCCAAATCTTTAGCTCCCAAACATCGCTGGAAATGTCGGGGGTTGCTCCGTAGGTCAGGACTGGGAAACCGCTAGCGAGGTGTTGCCCAGGCGGAACTCGATCCCGTTGCTCTGGTGCGGGGGGCCTAAAAAACTTGCCTAGCATAGAGTCCGCTTAGGTGGGTTTTAGTTGGGTTATAGATTCACACCAATAGGGGCGATCGCCTCTTCCTAAATTATTGCACTGAAGCATGATGCGCTGACAGCATGAACCATGCTCAGGGATGCTAATGCAGGGTCAGACGATCTGCCACCATCCGTCTCGTTTCTACTCTTCTTCTTCCGGTTGGGGATAGACAAAGCCTGTGGAGCGGCCAGTCAACACCGACTTGCCCAGAGACAGCGCACGCTGAGCTTGCAGAGCGGCCTTGCGCTTCCAGGTGGCTTTGCGCTGATCGCGCTTTGATTTGGAGGTTTTCTTCTTAGGAACTGCCATAGCTGCCGACGGTTCAGATTTTTACAACCTTTCTATGGTAGTGCAAAAGCCCCTGAGTTGAGCAGGGGTGCGAGTAAATCGGTATTTTGAAAAGTTTGTGGATTTAAGAAGCTTGTGCTACATTAAAAGACTGCGGGCGATTAGCACAGTGGTAGCGCACTTCCTTCACACGGAAGGGGTCACTGGTTCGAATCCAGTATCGCCCATAAATTAGGAAAACCCTAAAAAGCCCATTCTATCAAGCTCTGCAAGCTTAGTGCGGGTCGGTTTTTGGCGTAGGGTGTTTGAATAGTACAACTGTAGGGCTTGGTTATTGAGAGCCAACTTCAGAGATGTTTTGACTATCAGGGGCTAGTACACAGGTTCGCTTCGCCGTACACCACACCCAAGGTAGTCCACCCATGTACACCACAAGATCTGGCGAAGCCCGGCTGACTGACAAAACTAATCGACGGCATAAGCTAGGTGGACATTAATAAATATAAAACCCAAAGACCCTGCGCCGCCCGCTGCGCGGGCGGCGCAGGGTTCAGGATCTGTTTTTTAATCTGGTCTATCTACTTAGAGAGAGGAGTTCACAACATTTGCGCTTTTGAGTGGTATCTAAGCTTAGAACGCTGGCTCTCCTCTCTCCTCAGTTCTCCGAAACTACCCCACCACAAGCTGGTCAGCAGCTTTTAAGAAACTTTTGTCAGTCAACCGGGGTATCGGGTAAGGGTACGATACTCAGAGCTTAGCAATATCGGTAAAGACTAAAACCAAGCACTTATACTCATCGCAAAAGCAGAATGCACTCGATGACAGGTGCGATGACAGATGCAGTGACAGCGGCGTTGGGTGATAACTGGAGTTGATACTGTGTGGAGCGCGAGCAGCTTCTATCCGGCTATTCCAGAATGCCCATGCCTTCGAGGTGTCGAAAGAGGCTGGCATCGAGGTAATTAATCCGGGCCAGGGGAGCTAGGGCGGCGAGGACTTGTTGGCCGTAGCTGCGGTAGTTTACACGGGTGTCGAGCAGAGCAACCACACCCTGGGACTCGCGGGCAGGGGCGATCGCCCGTTGCAGTTCGCTCAGCGCTTCGGGCAATAGATAGAGCCGAAACCAATCCTGGCGCTGCTGTTTGTAGTAGGCGACGCGGCCAGACACCAGCGGCTCCTCTAGCGACGGAATGGGCAGCGTGGTGATGACCAGCAGGCTGGGCGCGGGCAAGACGGCCTGCTGCTCTCGCCAAAACTCCCAGCCACATACCAGAATGCCGCGCTCATCCAGACAGGTTTTTTCCACCTGCACGCGGGAGCCATACTCCGCCGCCAGTTGCGACCCAAGCTGCGATCGCAGCGGCACATCCCCCACTAGCACCACTGTTAATCCCTGCTGTGCTACGTTCGCCGCCAGCATGGCCCGCAGTTCGCTCATCAGCGCGGGCTGAAACTGGGGCGTGTTGGGCAGGGGAAAGCGATCGGGCAGGTAGAGATGAATAAGCTCGTGCTGGCGATCGGGCGAAAACTTGAGACAGGTAACATCCTCCAGCCCAATGCGCTGCCGATAGATTTCCGCGTCGGTTTCCTGATCCACCGCGCCGCCCACCAGCACCACGGGCTGCTGTATCCACACGGGGCGCAGGAGTTCTGCTAGGTCTGCGGGCGCACAGGCGATCGCAAACTGACCCAGCCGACGGTTTACATCTGCCCAGATCATCTGCCCCGGCTGCGGATAGTGCTGCCAAAACTGCCGCCAGACATCGGGCAGGGCAGCGGTTTCCTCGGCAAGCCGCTGTGCCAGTTCGCTCAATACCGCTAGCTCGGCTGCATCTAGCAGATAGCAATCGTAGGGATTTGCCGGATGCTGAAACAACTGGCGGGTGAGCCGCACCCGCATATCTCTAATTTGCTCCGTTTGGCTAGGACAGGCCAGCATCAGCGCGTCCCAGTCGGCAGGACGGAGCGTAACGGTTAACTCTTGGCGGGCCCAGCACTCCAGATCATCTGCACCGTCAAAGATGGTTGGCACTGCGGGCGGAAAGCGGCCTTCATTTCGCAGGCGATCTGCCAGCCAGGATTGGGGCGTAGTCAGCAGCAAACCCTGAAACCCGTCTTGCGGGAGGCGATCGCCCGTCCGAATTGCCTTTGTTGCCGGAATCCACTGGCGCAACCGGGGAATCTCCACCATCAGCAGGCGCTGCTGCACTGCCTCCGGAGCCACCAGCACCGTCGCCTCAGGCCACAGCAGCGCGGGCATCAAATAGCTCAGCCGATAGCGCCCATGATAGCCCGACGGCGCACCCGCCTGCACCAGCGCACTGCGCCCTAGCCGCAGGGCCCGCGCCACCAGCCGCGCCATCGTCAAATGATGGGGCCAGTAGGGTTCGCCTTGCGCCCGCAAAAACGCCCGTAGCTGTTGATGAACCTCGACCTCGATCACGCGCTGGTTTCATTCTCCGGTGGACTGTCCTTCATTGTGACATACTCGCTTGGTGGTGTTGGGGGGAGCGAGGGAGGGGAGAAGAATGAAGAATGAAGAACGAAGAGTGAAGAGGCTTCGTTTTTCGTTTTTCGTTTTTTCCGTCCCATCCCCTCTCCGGTAAAATAACGGGACTGCACGATAAACCAGGCGGAGCGCGGGCTGTGAAGATTGGCATTATTGGGCTGGGGCTGATTGGTGGGTCGCTGGCGCTGGACTGGCGATCGCTCGGCCACACGATTTTGGGCATGAGCCGTCGGGCGGAAACCTGTGAGCGGGCGATCGCCCTGGGCGTGGTGGATCGGGCGAGTCCTGACCTGGCGCTGATGGCAGAAGCAGCGGTGGTGGTGCTGTGTACGCCGCTGGGGGCGATGGAGGCGACGGTGGAGGCGCTGCTGCCACACTTGCAGCCCGATGCCATCTTGACCGATGTGGGATCGGTGAAGCAGCCGATTGTAGGGGCGATCGCCCCACGCTGGCCCCACTTTGTCGGTGGACATCCGATGGCGGGCACGGCCGAAAGCGGGCTGGAGGCTGCCCAGCGCCATTTATTTGTCGATCGCCCCTACGTGCTGACCCCCATCGACAGCACCCAACCCGCCGATTTGGAAACGGTTGCGGAATTAGTGCGATCGCTCCAGGCGCGGCTATACCAGTGCCCGCCCGCCGCCCACGATCGCGCCGTTGCCCTGATTTCCCATCTGCCTGTGATGGTCAGCGCAGGGCTGATTGCAACCTGCTTCGCGGAACCCGATGCAGAGGTGCTGCAACTGGCGCAATGCCTTGCCAGCTCTGGCTTTGCGGACACCAGTCGCGTCGGCGGCGGCAACCCCGAACTGGGGGTGATGATGGCGCAATACAACCAGACGGCGCTGCTGCACGGGCTGCATCAATACCGCGATCGCCTCGACCAAATGATTCACCACGTCGAAACCCAAAACTGGCCCGCCCTGGAAGCGCTGCTCCAGCAAACGCAGCAGGCCCGCCCCCAGTTTCTCCGCTAGCCTGCTGTTTAGTCTTCGCCCTTGGGACGATGCTATTGAGGCGACGGCGCTTCTCTGCCGCATCCAGATTGCAGCCTCAAGATTGCAGAAGGGCGATCGCCGCTTCACACCAGGCGAGCCAGCCCTGCTCATAGTGCAGCCCATTCAGCAGCGTTAAATAGACGTATTTCGACTGGGCCGAGAGGGTGTCGGGATGCTGGAAATAACTCTGCTGAATTTCCTGATAGATGGCGAGGCGCTGCTGGTGCTGCTGGCGCTGGGTTTCTAGCTTGCGAATCATGGCTTCGGGCGGCACTAGATGACCCGCATAGAGCTTCACCAGCAGGTCGTCTTTCATGGGCATGGGGTCGTCGGGTTCGGCGATCCACTCGCGCAACGCCTGCTGCCCCGCCTCGGTGACGGAGTAAATCCGCTTGTCGGGGCGGTGGTCTTGCGGCACAGTTTCCGCTTGCAGCCAGCCTTTTTCTTCTAGTCGCCCCAGTTCCCGATAAATCTGCTGAAAGCTGGCCGTCCAGAAGAAGCCGACAGAACTTTCGACCGACTGGTCAAACCGTTTTGCCAGGTCATAGCCGCTGCATGGCTTGTGGAGCAGGGCCGCGAGAATTGCATGGGCGATCGCCATCGGGATGTCTTAACCCAATCCTTGACATATTCAACAATGCGAATATACCATACTGACTATACTCAATTTATTGAGTAATCTACTTTTTGAATTTCTGGAGTCTGGTGATGAACCCACTACCTTCCCGGCCCGATTCAGCTCAAAGCTCTGCTCAAACGGCTCATTCTCTAGTCAGGCCTGGTCGCTATACCGCGCAGATCGACACCGAGTTTGTCGTGTTTCTAATTGGGATGCGCGTGAATCAGCCGTGGGCATTTGGCAAATGGCTGCCCGTTGCCCAGGCGATGGGGCCGATGATCAAAACGCTGACGGAACATCCCGAAAAGGGCTTTTTGGGTGCAGAGAGCTTCTTTCGGCTCTTTCCCCTGGGCATCATGATGATGTCCTACTGGCGATCGTTTGAAGACCTGGAGCGCTTTGCCCGCAGTCCGTCTGAACCGCACCTCCCGGCCTGGCAGGCGTTTAACAAGGCCGTGGGCAGCGATGGCAGCGTTGGCATCTGGCACGAAACCTACTTAATTCAGCCGGGGCAATACGAAGCGATCTACGGCAATATGCCCGTCTTTGGGCTGGCGGCGGCGACGGAGCATGTGCCTGTGGGTCGGCGGGGCGAGGGGGCGCGGGAGCGGGTGAGGTCAGCGGGGTGATGCGATGATGCGATGATGGAATGAAGGAAAGAGCGACCTTTCTCTTCCGCCCCGCCTCATCTCTTTCAAACCCATGCTCACCTCCACCCAAGAACTGCTGGAAACAGCGCGGCGCAATGCCTACGCCATTGGTGCATTTAACGTCTATAACCTAGAGGGCGTGAAGGCGGTGGTGGAGGCGGCGGAGGCGTTGCAGAGTCCGGCAATGCTGCAACTGCATCCGAGTGCGCTGAAGTATGGGCGATCGCCCTTAGTGGCGCTCTGTCTGGAAGCGGCGCGGGCTGCATCGGTTCCTATTTCGGTGCATCTCGACCACAGCACCTCCGCAGCCGATATTCAGGACGCGCTGACGGCGGGGATGCGCTCGATCATGGCGGACGGGTCGCCGCTGCCCTATGCCGAAAATCTGGCTTTTACCCGCGACATGACGGCCTTGGCGCATCGCTATGGCGCAGTGGTCGAGGCGGAAATCGGGCGGATTAGCGGCATCGAAGACGGGCTGACCATTGCGGAAAAGGAAGCCAAAATGACCGACCCAGATCAAGCGGTGGAATTTGTCGCGGCGACGGGGGTAGACGCGCTAGCCGTGACCATCGGCAACGTCCACGGGGAATATAAAAGCCCGCCCCGGCTCGATTTTGATCGGCTGGCGAGAATCCGGCAGCGGCTCTCGATTCCGCTGGTGCTGCACGGCGCATCGGGCTTGCCCGCAGAGATGATTAGCCGTTCGATTCAGCTTGGCGTGTGCAAGTTTAACGTCAATACTGAGGTGCGGCAGGCGTATATGGCGACGCTGGCGGGACAGGTCTGCGGTGACGATGAGCAAGACTTGCTGGATGTTACGCAAGAGGCGATCGCCGCCATGCGATCGGTCATTATGGAAAAGATCCGTCTGTTTGGCTCCGACGGCAAAGCTCACCAGCACCAGACCCCCTACGCCGCCATGCTGCTGCACGCCCAGACCTGATTCCTGCCTGATCTCTGACGCTGATCCTCGCTCTCTAAGCCCTGATCTTAAGCCCTGATCTCTCCCCATGCTCCATCTGCGCGACGTTAGCTATCATCCTGCCGCCACGCCCAGCCCGATTTTAAAGGACATCAGCCTGGACATGGCTCCGCAGCAGTTGGGGCTGATCGTCGGGCCGAGCGGCTCTGGCAAAAGCACGCTGCTGGAAATCCTCAGCGGGCTGGCCAAGAAAACGTCGGGCACGATTCGCTGGCGCGATCAGGACTTGAACCCGGAATATCTGCGGGAGCTGGCGGGGCTGGTGTTTCAGTTTCCAGAGCGGCACTTTTGCGGCAGCACAATTTTGGAAGAACTGCGGCTGGGCCATCCCGAACTGAGCCGCGATCGCCTCCATCACGCGCTCCAAGAAGTGGGTCTGGATCATCTCTCTCTGGGCACATCACCCCGCGACCTCAGCGGGGGCCAGCAGCGGCGACTGGCGCTGGCCGTGCAGTTGATTCGCCAGCCCTTTTTGCTGCTGCTAGACGAACCCACCGCTGGGCTGGACTGGTCGATGCGGCAGCAGTTGGTCAGCGTGTTGGCGCGGCTCAAGCAAGACTGGTGTCTGCTGGTGGTGTCCCACGATGCCAGCGAACTGGCGGCGATCGCCGACCGCTGCTGGACGCTGCACCACGGCCAACTCCAGTCCGTCGAGCCGTCCCTCTTCATCACTGCCAGCGCCTAGCCGCCGCCGATACCTCCTTCAGCATGAGCCACGCTGCGTCATTCCCCACGCTCCCCACCCTGCCCGAACTGTGGCAGACCACCCTCGGCTGGCAGCCCACCCCCGCCCAGCAAGAGCAGTTTCAGCAGCTTTATACCTACATCCTGGACGGCAACCAGCGCCTCAACCTGACCCGCATCACCGACCCTGAAGAGTTTTGGGAAAAGCATCTGTGGGACTCGATGAGTGGACTGGTGGGGGTTCGGGAGTGGGGGCTGGGAGTTAGCGATTGTGAGAGGCGCGGCACGTTGGAAAATCCTCCAGCCCTCCCGTCCTCCCTGCGGCTGATCGACATCGGCACTGGCGCAGGCTTTCCTGGTATTCCTGCTGCGCTGACCCTGCCCCAGGCCCAGGTGACGCTGCTGGATTCGACGCGCAAGAAGCTGGCGTTTTTGGAAACGGTGCTGGTGCAGGTGGGGGTGCAAAATGCCCAGACCCTTTGCGATCGCGCTGAATCGGTGGGGCAAGCTCTGCAACACCGCGAACAGTATGATGGGGCGCTGCTGCGGGCGGTGGCTCCGGCGGCAGTCTGTGCCGAATATGCGCTGCCGCTGCTGAAGCTGGGCGGGGTGGCGGTGCTGTATCGCGGGCAGTGGGGCGAGGCGGAAACTGCTGCGCTGAGGCCGGTTCTGAAACTTCTGGGGGGGAACCTGGAGGCGATCGCACCCTTCACCACGCCGATCAGCCGTGCCGCCCGCCACTGTCTGTATTTGCGAAAAACCGCGCCTACCCCGGCGGAGTTTCCCCGTCCGGTTGGGGTTCCCAGCCAGAAGCCCCTGGAGTAGCGCTGGATCGGCGGTTCGGATCGGCGGTTCGGATCGGCGGTTAGGAATCTGGAGTCGCCACTACGATGCGATCGCGCCCAGACTGCTTGGCTCGATAGAGCGCCTGATCAGCAGCGGCAATCAGTTGGTCGGGTTCCTCGTCGAGTTGGGGAATCAGCGTGGCAATGCCCTGGCTCAGCGTGACAATGGGCGCAGCGGACGAGGCGGCATGGGGCAGCGCCAGCGCTTTGATACTTGCCTGAATTTCCTGGGCGACCTGCTGCGCTCCCTCGCGGACGGTGTTGGGCAAGATCACTGCAAATTCTTCGCCGCCGTAGCGGGCTACCAGATCTACGGCGCGTTTTACGGCAGCGTCAATCACCTGGGCCACCTGTCGGAGGCACTGATCGCCCTCTTGGTGGCCATAGACATCGTTGTAGGCCTTGAAGCAGTCTACATCGCAGAGGATCAGCGAGAGGGGCTGCTGTTCGCGCAGCATGTGCTGCCATTCTTGCGACAGGTATTCATCAAAGCGGCGGCGATTGGCGACCTGGGTCAGCCCGTCGGAATTGGCGAGGCGCTTTAGCTCCAGGTTGGCGGCTTGGAGGGCGGCTTCGGCGGCTAGGCGATCGCGCATTTCCTGCTGTAGCCGCTCGTTTTGCGCCTGGAGCTGCTGCTGGAGTCGGCGCAGGGTTAGATGCGTCTCGACTCGTGCCACCACCTCCTGCACATGAAAGGGTTTGGTGATATAGTCCACCCCGCCTACCGCAAAGGCTTTTACTTTGTCTACGACTTCGCTGAGGGCGCTGACAAAGATGACGGAAATATCTCGCGTGCGCTGGTCCGACTTGAGCTGTTCGCAAACTGTAAAGCCGTCCATTTCGGGCATCGAAATGTCGAGCAGCACCACTTCGGTTCGCGTAGCGCGGGCGATCGCCAATCCCAAAGCGCCACTGTTTGCGGCTCTCACTTCATATCCTCTGCGCCGCAGCAAGCTCGTTAACAACTGTAGGTTGGCGGGCGTATCGTCCACAATCAGAATATTAATCACATCGACATCGGGTGCTTCCATGACAGACCCGCCAAGCTCGTTGCTAGAAGACTCTGCGTTAGATTTTTTCAAATGCCCTCTGATAAACTACTAGAGCTTTCAGACAAGATTTAGCCTCTTGAGCGCAGGATACCGGAGAAATAAACCATTTTGCTGTTTGACAGGGAGCGATTCAGCGCGGGTTTGTTGCAGTTGCAGGCGGACAGTTGCAGGCGGCTCGACCTGCTGCTTAAACCGTGATTGTATATTCCCTCATTACCATAGAGTTCCCGATAGTCTGTATGAGTTTGCAATAGATTGTTAAGTTCCTCGTATCCGTCCCGCTTGGTGCCTCAAACCAGGCCATCTTAATCAGAGCATCTCAATCAGGTCTTCTCAATCACGTCATCTCATCTTCTCAATCAGGTCTTCTCAATCGCACACGCTCTAGGAGTCAATAGAACTACGGTGGCTCAGGTTGTCTTAGAAAATCTCTACAAAAGCTTTCAGAAGGGCAAAGCTGAGGGCAAATCCCAGGCGGGTTCGTCGGCGGTGCTGCGACGCATCAACCTGACCGTGCGCGATGGCGAATTTATGGTGCTGGTGGGGCCGAGCGGCTGCGGCAAAAGTACGCTGCTGCGGCTGATTGCGGGGCTGGAAACGGCAACTGCTGGGAATATTTATGTGGGCGATCGCCTCGTCAACCCGTTGCCGCCCAACCAGCGGGATATTGCAATGGTGTTCCAGAGTTACGCGCTTTATCCCCACATGACGGTGTATGACAATCTGGCCTTTGGGCTGCGCCGTGCGGCCCGCGCTCTGACGGAACCTGCTGACACTCCGTCCTGGTGGCAAGACTGGCTGGTGGCGGCGACTCGTCCACTGCCCAAGGGGTTGCGCTACGTGACCGAGCGCGAACGGGCGATCGCCCAGCGGGTGCAGACCGTGGCCCAGATGCTCCAGATCGAACCCTTGCTGAACCGCCTGCCCAAGCAGCTTTCGGGTGGTCAAAAGCAGCGAGTGGCGCTGGGGCGGGCGATGGCGCGAAATCCGCAGGTGTTTTTGATGGACGAGCCGCTGAGCAACCTGGATGCCAAGCTGCGGACGGAAACCCGCGCCCAGATTGTGAACCTCCAGCGCAAGCTGGGCACAACGACGATCTACGTGACGCATGATCAAACAGAAGCGATGACGATGGGCGATCGCATTGCTGTGCTAAATGCGGGCCAGGTTCAGCAAATCGCCACGCCGCTGGAACTGTATAATCGTCCGGCGAATCGGTTTGTGGCAGAGTTTATCGGATCGCCGCCGATGAACTTTTTGCCCGTGCAGGTGCAGCCGCCGCTGGTCATTGCCCATCCCCAGTTCCGCATGACGCTGCCCGAAAGCTGGGAACTGCTGCTGCGACCCTATGCGGGGCGATCGCTCGTGCTGGGCATCCGCCCCGAACACCTCAACCTCAGCTTACCCGCCCCCAAAAACCTGCCCGGCCGTGTCCGCCGCATCGAGGCGCTAGGAGCCGATACCTTCCTCAGCGTTAGTATTCATGAACCCGGCAGTGAGGAACCCTGGCTGCAAGTCCGCATCGAACCCGATCGCGCCGTTTCGCCCGGAGATGAGGTGTGGCTGTCGCTGATGCCTGACAAGCTGCACCTGTTTGATCCCGATACGGGCGAAGCGCTGCAGCCAGGGTAGCCGCTCTGCTGGGAGTGTAGAGGTCTGCATCAGTCCTGACGGGTGCGATGGCGGGGCGACTGATGGGTTAGCTAGCTGCTGGACTGCTCGCTGCTGGGGCGATTCCCGTAGGGATTGCTTCGCGAATCGCCCGACTCGGCGGGCTTCATCTGTTTCAGCGGAATCTTGACCACAAACTCCGCCCCGTTGCCCGGTTCCGAGTGGCACTCTAGCGTTCCGCTGTGGCGTTCGGTCACAATCTGATAGCTAATCGACAGCCCCATGCCTGTGCCTTTGCCGACGGACTTGGTTGTGAAGAACGGATCGAATAGACGCTGCCGAATGGCTTCAGGGATGCCGGGGCCGTTGTCGGAGATGCGGATAAACACCCACTGTCCATTCAGCAAATCGGTGCGGATCTTGATGCTGGGCTGGCGTTTTTTGTCCCGAAATGGGCTGTTGGGCTGGGCCATCGCCTCTTCGAGCGCGTCGATGGCATTACTGAGGATGTTCATAAACACCTGGTTGAGCTGGCCCGCATAGCACTCGACGTGGGGCAGGTTGCCGTATTCCTTGAGGATCAGGATTTCGGGGCGATCGCTCTTGCCCTTGAGCCGATTTTGCAAAATCATCAGCGTGCTGTCGATGCCGTCGTGAATGTCTACAGATTTGAACTCGGCTTCGTCCATTCTTGAAAAGGTCCGCAGGGACGCGACGATTTTTTGAATGCGCTCTGCTCCCACGCGCATTGAAGAGATAAGCTTGGGCAGATCTTCCAGCACAAACGGTAGGTCGATCGCGTCTGCCTCGTCCTGAATTTCGGGATGGGGCACGGGATAGTGCTTCTGATACAGACTTAGCAGCCCCAGCAAGTCCTGCGTGTAGCTGCTGGCATGAGACAGGTTGCCGTAGATAAAGTTCACGGGGTTGTTAATCTCATGGGCCACGCCGGCCACCAGTTGCCCCAGGCTCGACATTTTTTCAGCCTGAATCATCTGCGACTGGGTGCGCTGAAGCTGTTGCAGCGCGTTCTGGAGTTCTTCGCTGCGCTGGCGGAGGGTGGCTTCGGAGCGTTCTAGCTCAAGCTGAGCCTGCTTGCGCTCGGTGATGTTGTTCATGATGCCTACCAGACGATAGACTTCACCCGCTTCGTTTTGCAGCAGCGCGCCATGATCTTCCACAAAGATGTAGCTGCCGTTGGCCTGAGCAAAACGGTATTCCACATGGTATTGCGATCGCTCGTTGATGGCTTTTTCCAGCATTTTGGCCGCCCGCTGGCGATCGCTTGGATGAATGCGCTGCTCCCAAGCTTCAACGTCCACCTGCTGAAACTCCTCTGGTGTGTTGCCGGTCATTTGGGCGATCGCTCCCGCCCAGCGGATTTTGCCAGACTTGAAGTCATAGTCGTAGATGAGTTGCCCGGTTTGCTCAGCCACCAGCCGGAACCGCTCCTCGCTTTCGCGTAATGCTGCCTCGGCCTGGCGAAATTCGCGGATATCGCGCATTACTGTAGACAGATAATCGACCTGTCCTTCAGCGTTTTTGTGGGCAATGATTAGTTGCGAAACAGGGATTTCTTCGCCCTCATGCGTCAGAACAGCCGTTTCGCCAATCCACGCCCCTTGTTCAACAGCAGCAGGAATCCCCTCTTGCAAAATGCGCTCTGTAGCCCAAGCAGGATGGAAGTTTGTGAGGGAGTAGTCTGCAAGCGAAGCGTCGAGAGCAATGCCAGCCACTTGGCGGCCAGCCCGATTCATGTAAAAGGGCGTTCCGTCTGGAGCGGTCGTGCCAATCAAGTCGGGGCTGGCTTCCAGAATCTCAATCAAGCGCGATCGCTCTTGCTGCATCTGCTTTTCGCGGGTGATGTCGCGGGCGGTGCCTGTGCTGCCCAAGATATTCCCCTGGTCGTCGCGCAGCACTGCCGCGCTAAACAGCAGCGTCACTCGCTGACCGTCCTTTGTAAGATACACCGACTCGTGGTTCAGCACTGATGTCCCAGAAACCACCCGTCGAAAGATTTCCCGATCTTGCTCTAGCTGTCCCGGTGCCAAAAAGTCGCTAAAGGGACGACCGAGCATTTCCTGAGGCTCATAGCCTAGAATGGTGCGAACGGCTGCATTTACAAAGCTAAAGCAGCCCTCGCGATCGCACGACCAGATCAAATCCTGCGACGTTTCCACCAGCAGCCGATAGCGGTTTTCACTGGCCGTCAGCGCATCTTCAGTTCTGCGGCGGTCGGTGATATTGATCGTGGTGCCAATGATGCGATAGACCTGCCCTTCCGCATTCCGAATCGGCGATAGGGTGGTGTCAAACCACTGGATATCGCCGTCGGAATAGCGAATCCGCTCTTCGTAGGAAATTGAGATGCCTGCTCGAACACAGCGCTCATAGTTCTTCTGAAAGCTCTTGGCTTGAACCGGGTCAAAGATCTCTGCCAGCGTCTTATTTCTAAAAGCTTGCTGAGGAATGCCTGTGATGCGAGTCAGCGTAGTGTTGCAGTCCACGACTCGAAACGCTCCCTCTGGGCTAATATCCACGACAAAAATGCCCTGATCGGTGCCGTTGTAGATGCTGCGAAGAAACTGCTCTTGCTCTTTTAGCTCCGCCGTGCGGGTTTCCACTCTTTCTTCTAGTTCGGCTTTTGCTTGCTCCAGCGCCAGCTCCGCCAGCCGCCGCTCGGTGATGTCGCGCACAGTGACGATGATGAAGTAGTGGCCCTTGGCATCTTGAAATCGCGTCTTGCGATCCATGAAGTAGTGAGTTTCTCCATCGGCTAGCTTGGCGGAGTGTTCAACTACATATTCTTCCCCTGTTGCCAAGACATGCTTATCGATCCTGCGGAGTTGGTCTGCTTCTGCTGCTGGAAACAGGTCGTAGTCTGTTTTGCCAATGAGTTCGCTGCGATCGCGCCCAAGCTGCTGGCACAGCGCCTCGTTGACCAAGACAAACCGAAACTGCTCGTCTTTCACCACCATCAGGTCGGGGTTGCCGTTGATCACGCTGTCGAGAAATCGCTCGGAATCTTGAAGGCGCTGCTCCGTCTGGCGGCGATCGCTCACATCGCTCACCATCGAAATAATGCCAATCACCTCATCGTTGGAATTGACCAGCGGCGTGTTAAACCATTCGCAGGTAATGGTGCGGCCGTCCTTAGTCTGGTTCTCGTTGATGCTGTGGGTTCCATTTTTTTGCTTTAGGATCTGCATCACGATTTCGTTCACCAGATCAAACTGCGACGCTGGCAGGATGAACTGATTGGCGTTGCGTCCTAAAACTTCCTCCGCACTAAATCCAAAAATTCTCTCTGCGCTTGCGTTCCAGCTTATAACTTGTAGCTGGGAGTTCCACTCGATCACGGCCATCGGGCTGCGGTCGATTAGCAAGGAGAGCTTTCGCTCCAGATCGAGGGATGCCTTGCAGGGGTCAGATTGGGCTGGTTTGGGTGGCTTGTTAAGCGATTGGCTGGACAAAGCGACTGGCTGGCTCGACTGAAAACCCTGAGATTCAGAAGGCTGGGAGGTCATAACTGGCTGCAAACGTTAGGTGGACGAAGAGTGGGAAATTCGGGAAGATTCAGGGCTGGTTGTCTAGGGGCGCTGGGGAGGTTCCTGGAGAGGGTGCTGGGGGGCGATCGCCCTAAAGCTCTGCCAAAGTAAACGATCTTAAAGTTATGAAAACTTGCTACTCAGAATTCCCAAATCGAGCGATCAATTCAACCTTGAACCTTGCGGAAGGATTGAAATCTGTCTATAGGCGTAAGGCTGGCAGAAACTTAGACAAACTCAGACTGACGGCGTGATTTGGGCTGTGGGGTGGCCCTGGAATCTCTACAGCCTCTGCTAAACCGCTCAGCGTTCGAGGCAGGTTGGGTTAACCTGCTGACAAATCTGGAGATGATGATAAAAGCACAATCTGTTTTGCGAGAAACCCTCTACAATGTTTTGGATTTCCGCTAGTTCCCCAGGCTGCCGCTATGCCCCGCCGTACTGATATCCGCAAAATTCTTCTAATTGGCTCTGGCCCCATCGTGATTGGGCAAGCCTGCGAGTTTGACTATTCTGGTACCCAGGCCTGCAAAGCGCTGCGCGACGAAGGCTACGAAGTGGTGCTGATCAACTCCAATCCGGCAACCATCATGACCGATCCGGAGACGGCCGATCGCACCTATATCGAGCCGCTGACCCCGGAAATGGTGGAAAAGGTGATCGAAAAGGAGCGCCCTGATGCGCTGCTGCCGACGATGGGCGGACAGACAGCGCTGAACCTAGCAGTGGCGCTGGCCAAAACTGACGTGCTGGAGCGCTACAACGTAGAGCTGATCGGCGCAAAGCTGCCTGCCATCGAGATGGCGGAAGACCGCAAGCTGTTTAAGGAAGCAATGGCGCGGATTGGCGTGCCGGTTTGCCCGTCGGGGCTAGCGCAAACCATGAACGAAGCGAGGGCGATCGCCCAGGAAATCGGCTCCTACCCGCTGATTATCCGCCCCGCCTTTACCCTCGGCGGCACGGGCGGCGGCATTGCCTACAACCAGGAAGAATTTGAGGAAATTGCTCAGTCGGGTCTAGATGCCAGCCCGGTGTCGCAGATTCTCATCGAAAAATCACTCTTGGGCTGGAAGGAATACGAACTGGAGGTGATGCGCGACCTGGCAGATAACGTTGTGATTATTTGCTCGATTGAAAACTTCGACCCGATGGGCGTTCACACGGGCGACTCGATCACCGTTGCTCCGGCGCAAACCCTGACGGATAAGGAATATCAGCGCTTGCGGGATGCGTCGATCAAGATCATCCGCGAAATCGGGGTGGAAACGGGCGGTTCCAACATTCAGTTTTCGGTGAACCCCGACACGGGCGAGTTCATCGTGATCGAGATGAACCCCCGCGTGTCGCGCAGTTCGGCGCTGGCTTCCAAGGCGACAGGCTTCCCAATTGCCAAGATGGCGGCCAAACTGGCGGTGGGCTATACGCTCGACGAAATCCCCAACGACATCACCAAGAAAACGCCCGCCAGTTTTGAACCCACGATCGACTACGTGGTGACGAAAATTCCTCGCTTTGCCTTTGAGAAATTTCCTGGTTCTCAGCCCGTGCTGACGACGCAGATGAAGTCGGTGGGCGAAGCGATGGCCATTGGGCGCACGTTCCAAGAATCGTTCCAAAAAGCGCTGCGATCGCTCGAAACGGGCCGCGCGGGCTGGGGCTGCGACAAAACCGAAAAACTGCCCAGCCTGGAGCAAATTCGTGCGGGTCTGCGGACTCCGAACCCGGATCGGGTGTTTACGCTGCGCCACGCCATGCTGATGGGCATGACGGTGGAGGAAATCTACGAACTCACTGCCATCGACCCGTGGTTTCTTGACAAGCTGGCAGAACTGCTGGAAACAGAGAAATTCCTCAAGCGCACCCCGCTCAACAGCCTCACTCAAGCGCAAATGCTGGCGATCAAGCAGCAGGGCTTTAGCGATCGCCAAATTGCTTTTGCCACCAAAACCACCGAAGACGAGGTTCGCGCTTTCCGCAAGGCCCTGGGCATCGTCCCCACCTATAAAACCGTAGATACCTGCGCCGCCGAGTTTGAGGCGCTAACGCCTTACTACTACTCCGCCTACGAAACACCCGTCGAAGTGGTCAATGGAGACGCAGGTTCGGAACAAGCCGCCGCGCCAGAGTCGGAGGTCTTGCCCTCAACCCGGCGCAAGGTCATGATCCTGGGCGGCGGGCCAAACCGCATCGGGCAGGGCATCGAGTTTGACTATTGCTGCTGCCATGCGTCCTTTGCGCTGCAAGCCGAAGGGTTTGAGACAATCATGGTCAATTCCAACCCGGAAACGGTTTCTACGGACTATGACACGAGCGATCGCCTCTATTTTGAGCCACTCACCAAAGAGGACGTGCTGAATATTATCGAAGCGGAGCA
This sequence comes from Thermoleptolyngbya sichuanensis A183, assembly GCF_013177315.1. Lineage (NCBI taxonomy): Bacteria > Bacillati > Cyanobacteriota > Cyanophyceae > Oculatellales > Oculatellaceae > Thermoleptolyngbya > Thermoleptolyngbya sichuanensis. The sequence continues at coordinate 3,048,268 of NZ_CP053661.1, forward strand.
GCCCGCTGGCATTATCAACCAGTTTGGTGGCCAGACCCCGCTCAAGCTGGCCCTGCCGCTGCAAAAGGCGCTGCCCATCTGCGACTCGCCGCAGACCCAAATCTGGGGCACCTCGCCCGACTCGATTGACACCGCCGAAGACCGGGAGCGATTCGAGAAAATCTTGCGGGAGCTAGAGATTCGCCAGCCCGCCAACGGCATCGCCCGCAGCACCGCCGAAGCGCTGGAGGTGGCCAAGAAAATTGGCTATCCCGTGGTGGTGCGCCCCAGCTACGTGCTGGGCGGTCGGGCGATGGAAATTGTATATTCCGACAAAGACCTGGAGCGCTACATGACCTACGCGGTGCAGGTCGAGCCAGATCACCCCATCCTGGTGGATCAGTATTTGGAAAACGCGATCGAGGTGGATGTGGATGCGATCGCCGATGCTACTGGCCACGTCGTCATCGGCGGCATCATGGAACACATTGAGCAAGCGGGCATTCACTCTGGCGACTCTGCCTGCTCGATTCCCACCGTCACCCTTGGCCCCGACACGCTGGAAACCATCCGCACCTGGACGACGAAACTCGCCAAAGCGCTGAACGTCGTCGGTCTGATGAACGTACAGTACGCCATCCAAGGCACGGTCGAGGGCGATGTGGTCTACATTTTGGAAGCCAACCCCCGCGCCTCGCGCACCGTTCCTTTTGTGTCTAAGGCGATCGGCAAGCCCCTGGCCAAGCTGGCATCCCTGGTCATGTCGGGCAAGACCCTGGCGGAGCTAAACTTCACGCAGGAAATCATTCCCCAGCACATTGCGGTGAAAGAGGCCGTGCTGCCCTTTTCCAAGTTTCCCGGCACGGATATTATTCTTGGCCCCGAAATGCGCTCCACGGGCGAAGTGATGGGCATTGACACCGACTTTGGCAAAGCCTTTGCCAAGGCAGAGCTAGCGGCTTCGCAGGTGTTGCCGCTGGGGGGCACGGTCTTCGTTTCGATGAACGACCGCGACAAGCAGGCTGCTGTGCCTGTGGTGAAGGATTTGCAGGCCTTGGGGCTGCACGTTGTGGCGACGGAGGGGACTCGCCGCGTCCTCAAAGAAAATGGACTGGATGTGGATCTGGTGCTGAAGGTGCATGAGGGTCGTCCTAACGTGATGGATTCCATCAAAAACCAGCAGATTCAGCTTGTGGTCAACACGCCCTTGGGCGAGACGGCTCAGGTGGACGATCGCGCAATTCGCCGCACTGCCCTGTCTTATAAAATTCCTGTTGTCACCACGATCGCCGGAGCCAAGGCCAGCACGGCTGCGATTCGCTCTCTCCAGTCCGAGCCGCTGGAGGTCAAGGCGCTGCAAGACTACATGAGCTAGCTGCCACGTCGAAACCGTTGTGCTAGCAAGCTACTCCACAAGCTGCTCTAACTGAAAGAGGTCTTGAATCGGGATTCCAATTCAAGACCTCTCGTTTTTATATCTGTCTATGTCCTGCGCTTCTGGAGAAGCTGCCCAGACGCTTGCAATTTCCTGGAACACAGGAGAACCGAGTGAGCCATCTACAAACTCGCATTACAATTTGCATGAATTTGTAAAAGTAGTGTGAACTCTGGCAGAAACGGCTTTTCTAGAGGGCGATGAGACTTGTATGATTCAAGCTCAGCGTAGATATTAAAGTGAAATTAAATCCAACACTACTGCGGAGCGCCGTCCCTTAGCCTCAGTTCTCTACTTTTCGACCGTCTCTTGGTGAAGAGTTGCCGCCTGGTCTTCTTCGGGAAAATAGGTATCTACGTCCCACGGATCGTCTGCCACGATGTCTTGACGAATCCACAGTTTCAGGCGATGCCAGAGGCTTGGCTTTCGACCTGCTTCTTGATTTGGAAAGAGGGTGTTGCTAGGGGTGTTTGAGTTCATGGTTAAACGTGAGAGTGTCTGAACTTAGAGCGGGACTTCTCGAAACTGTCTTAGAAAGTTCAGCTTAGAGAGTTCAAAGAGCGGTCATCGAATCTTCTGAGTCTTAAGTTTTGAGTCTCAAATGTTGGATGCTCGACCAGCGCACCGTGCGAGAACTCGCCCTTCAGAGGATCTGTGAGCGCCTTAGCGAGATAAACCTATCTGCGGCGGATGGAATGCGCCTTCAGCTTCTCGCAAGCTTAGCCAGCCAAACCAGGGACTAAACCGCTGATCTGACTGCACCCATACGTTAGACCTCTTTAGATTTATTCTATCTTTGCTAGGTTTGACCGGACAAAACCAGTCTGTCCAAGCAAAACTGTCGAAACGCAGCCTGTAGACGCAGCGTCTAGCCAGTTTCGATGCGTTTCAAAAACAGCGCCTAGCAATGACCACTGAAAAGAATCAGTGGCGAGGTGCTGATGCTGTCGTGCAAAGTGCCTAAGCAACCGCACGACCTGTGAATGAGTGACCCAGACAACATAGCGAAATCAGCCTGCTGTTGAACGGTCACCAAGCTAGACAAGCTTGGCGGGCGATCGCCAGCGGCTTCAGTCATCATAACCAAGACCAGTAGCGACACTGAGGGAAGGCGTAGTGATCGAAACTTTTAGTATTAAGCAGAGTTTATTTTGGGATGTCAAGCAAGACCCGTACTTCTACGGTTGAGATCCGTTGTCTTCATCCGTTCTTCATCCTAAGCCTGCCACATCAGCCCTTCTGCTGCATGGCTTTCAGAAGCAACACCGGTTTTCCATAAAAAACATTAAGAAAATCTTACTTCGGTCATGAAACCTACAAAAAACAAGTACGGCCGCCTTCCGATGGCGACCGTACTCGAAGTTGAAGGCTTAGAGGTTAAAGACCTACAAGTTAAAGACCCATAAAGTCAACCTATAAAGCTACGCCATACTGTTTTCGATCGCCCAGCGAGCCAGTTCAGTGCGGTTGTGTAGTCCTGTTTTGCCCAGCATGTTGCTGACGTGGCTTTCAATCGTTCTCTGGCTCACGTTCAGCTTCTCGGCAATTTCTCGGTTTGCCATGCCCTGGGCGACAAACTGCACCACCCGCAGCTCGGTCGGCGTTAGCTCAACGTCGAAGGGCACCTGAATTTTGGGGGCGCTGTCCAGCCCCTTGTCCTGCCGCTGAATCAATCGAGAGGCTTGCTTGAGAGAAGACTCTACCTGGGCAACCAGTTCTTCTGGCTCGAAGGGCTTCACCATGTACACGTCAGCGCCAGTGTTCAAGCCCTTGATTTTGTCCTGGCTCTGCCCTTTCGCAGAGAGAAACAGCACTGGAATCCAGCTCGTGCGTGGATCTTTTCTGACTTGCTCCACCAGCGAGTAGCCATCCATCTGCGGCATCATTACATCGCAGATGATCATGTCTGGTGTCTCTTTTTGCAGCACTTCTAGCGCTTCTTGACCGTTCTCTGAGGTGATGACCTCATACCCCCGAAACTCTAGGTAGTCCTTTACGAGCAGAATGAGGTTTGGGTCGTCGTCAATTAATAAAAGTCGCTTGTGCTCTCCCACACTGGCTTCCTTTGTCATGCTACATCACTCGCCATGCCTGAGTTGAGATGAATCGTGCTAATAAATGATACCCAGTAGATCCACAGAGCGCACAACTTAGCCCAAGAACCTGAAGAAATTTTGTATTGCCTGATTTGCGTTGCCTGATTTGCCTGGCCTGACTTTGTGCCGAAGTCAAGGCTTCGTGAAGACATTCCGCCCTTCAGTAGACCTGTCTACATCATACTGAGCGCAAGCGGGAAATCCGCATAGTTAAGCAATGTTGAAATTAATAGATTAATCTTTGCTTTCTGACTGTAGCGCGTCCAGATTCAACCTGCCATGTGTTTTCAATTCATCGGATGGCGCAGGTAGCGGGTGAACTAGGAAGGCGTAGTCCTGGACGATTTGATTGCCAAGCAGGTGCTTCTGGATGATTTCTTCAATCACGGTCGGGGTGGCGCTGTGATACCATACCCCGTCGGGATAGACCACCAAAATGGGGCCTTGCTGACAAACCCGCAGGCAGTTGGCTTTGGTGCGAAAAACGCAGGTGGGGCGATCGCCCGTGGGTTGGTCTAGTCCCAATTCCTTTAGTCGCTTTTTCAAATAATCCCACGCCACCAGGCTGTCGCCCTTGTCGCAGCACTTGGGCACGGTCTGATCAGCGCAGATAAAAACGTGGCGCTCGATTTGCGGCAGATGGAGCGCAGCGACACAGGTAGAGAGGGGGGTAGTCATGGGAGGGAAGGTTAGGGGGATAGAGGGACGAGGGGGGAGAGAGGGAAAAAATGAAGAACGAAGAACGAAAAACGAAGAAAGAAGAACGAAAAACGGAACCTCTTCGTTCTTCTCTCTTCATTCTTCGCTCCAACACTCCTTAAGCCAGGGTACACAACACTAGCACCAACGCCTCTGTCCATTCCACGACCGCGCCGTAGGTGTCGCCCGTATGTCCTCCCAGGCGGCGATGAAACCAGGCGGGAAGCAGGAGGGCGATCGCCCCAGCACCCAGCCCTAAAATCAGGCTCCAGCGCCACGGGTCAGGATTTGCCAGGGCGGGGTAGAGGCTGAGGCTGAGCAGCAGCAGCAGGCTGGGTAGGGTGTGGGCAGGACTGGGCAGGGCGGCTTTGTGAAAGGCTCCTTTGCCGGTGGGCTTGAGATAGGGATAGCAGGCGATCGCCACTTGCTGACCCCAGCGCCCCCAGCCCGCCGCCAGTGCGAGCAACAGCGGGCGCGGCAGGGCGGGGTCTACCAGATCGGTCAGGGCAGCGGTTTTGAGCAGAAGAAGGGCGATCGCCGCCATCACACCAAACGCGCCGGCACGGCTATCGGCCATCACCGCCAGGCGACGCTGCGGGTCGAGGACGGCCAGCCCATCAGCGGTGTCCATTGCACCGTCTAAATGCAGCCCGCCCGTCACCCCCACCCATAGCCCAACTACCACCACGCTGCGGGTTAGCACGGGCATTCCCAACTGATGCAAACTGGCATCCACTAGCCCCAGCAGCGCCCCAATCAGCAGACCAACCACGGGAGCCATGCGGGCGACTTGCGGAAAAGCCGGATGCATCCAGTCGGGCACGGGCAGGCAGGTATAGAAGGCGATCGCCCCTGCCAGCGTTTGCGCCAGGTTCACAATCGCTGCGCTTAGCGTAGAACCCCACTGACTCAAGCCATTTGCCTCCTTCGCTCAGCCTGTAGACAGGACAATCAGTACCCGTGGCTAGCACATTTGATCTAGATCCGCATCAGCCATGACGCTGACTCACATTGCTCAAGCCGCGCCATACTTTAGGCAAGTTCCAATTAACCACAATAAAACCTACATGAAACCTATAGGACTTACGCACTTGCGATGAATTTCCCAGGTTTTGGACGACTTCTCGTGGGCGCAGCCCGCGAGAAATCGTTCAAATGCGTCAGTCCTAACCTACATAAAATTTGGCGAGGTCAGGAGCAAACAAGGGTCAAGGCTTGAGGACTGTCAAAATTGACACCCAAAATGACGCTAAAAATGGTTCAAGCTGGCTGTGAGTGCCCATCCCAAGATTCCCCCTCCCATCAGGCAAGGAATCTTGAGATATGATCTACTCAGGCTCAGTCAGGTTAGCTGAAATATTGCCAGATTTACCGTCTCGCTGGCTATGGCTCCTGGCTATGGCGGGTTCTCTCACTCTGGGCGACTGTTCTCAGGGTTTTACGGTTTTCTCTGTCTCTGGTCTAGGCTGCATGGACGCAGCCACCTCGCTGTTCCAGTTCCTTTAGCTCACTCCAGATTCGGATTCTGGTGCGATCGCAGGTTTTCTTGTTATGAGTCACGATTCACCATCCAGTAACCCCCGACTTCCTGCCCCTTGCCTTGTGGACACAGGCATCCTGGTCAACAAGCAAGACATGCAGCGGCTCCTGGCAGATCTCCACCAAGTCCGCTACTGCTACATCCAGGACGGAATCCCCGGCAGCGAGTGCGAAGGTTACGTGATGGAAGTTTTTTCCGATCCCCAGTGTTCTAGCCTGGTGGCAAACCACACGCTCTATCTCAACGTCCAGAGCTTCGATTACTTGCAGATGTCTCAGTTGCCAGAGGGCGAAGCCTGCTTTGATCTGGTGCAAGACAATCGCCTACTGCGGCTGGTGCCCCTGTCGAACCCGCTGGATGACCAAAACTGTCGCAGGCTAAACGCAGCAGCCCTAGAAGCAGTGGTCACGGAAGTCCTGTCTGCGGGGTGGGATGTCCGGATTGACGACGAAGAAAATTTTTCAATGTAGCGGACGCTAGAGCAGCTCTTGGGCAGTCATTTTTCGTATACGTGTCAGGCGCGGTGCTGCGTCACAAAGGCGCGGGCAGGCGTGTTTCATACGCCCCACGGTGTGGTTGAAACGCCGCGATTTATGCCCGTGGGCACGCTGGCCAACGTGAAAACCGTCACGCCTGCCCAACTGAGGGGCACGGGCGCACAGATGGTGCTGGCAAACACCTATCACCTGCACTTGCAGCCGGGGGAGGATCTGGTGGCCGAGGCAGGCGGGCTGCATCGGTTTATGGGCTGGGATGGGCCAATGCTGACGGATTCGGGCGGGTTTCAGGTCTTCAGCCTGAGCGAGATGCGCCAAATTTCCGATGAAGGCGTGACCTTTCGATCGCCCCGCGATGGCAAGATTATCCAGATTACGCCAGAGCGCTCGATTCAAATTCAGAACGCGCTGGGGGCCGACGTGATTATGGCCTTTGATGAGTGCCCGCCCCACCCGGCGACCTGGGACGAAGTGAAGCGGGCAACCGATCGCACGATGCGCTGGCTGGAACGGTGCTTTGTGGCCCACACCCGGACGGATCAGGCGCTGTTCCCGATTGTGCAGGGCGGTGTGTATCCTGATTTGCGGCAGGAAGCGGCCGAGGCGATCGCCCAGTATGAGGCCTTCGGCTATGCCATCGGCGGTGTCAGCGTCGGGGAGCCACCGGAACTGATCGAGAAAATTGTGCAGGTGACGGCTCCGCTGCTGCCAGAAGACAAACCGCGCTACCTGATGGGCGTGGGCACGCACAAAGAAATGGTGCGGGCGATCGCCGCTGGGGTGGATTTGTTTGACTGCGTGATTCCGACCCGACTGGCGCGACACGGTGCGGCGCTGGTGCAGGGCGATCGCTGGAATTTGAAAAACAACCGCTTTCGCCGCGATTTCACGCCGCTAGACGACACTTGCCCCTGCTACACCTGCCAAAATTTCACCCGCGCCTATATCAGTCATCTGCTGCACGCCCGCGAAATTCTGGCGTTTACGCTTATCTCCATTCACAACATCACGGAACTGGTGCGCTTTACCCAGCGGATTCGAGAGGCGATTTTGGGCGATCGCTTTGCTGTGGAATTTGCCGAGTGGCTGGGGCACGGTTGAGTTTGGATTGGGGATTGGGGATTGGGGGTTCAAGCCCTGTTATTCTGAGCGCGATCGCCGGATGCGGTCAATTTCTCGCTGCAACTCTGCCACTTCGCGCCGCAGCCGCTCCACATCGGCCTCGCCCGTGGACGACGATTCACTACTGGGGGATGGCGGCTCTGCGTCCACTGTCGGCTCTCCAGCGCGGCGATAGTTGCCTGCGCGAATCTGCCGCAGTTCTTCCGATTCCGACCATTCTTTCAGAAAATGCACCCGCTCCACGGTGAACGGATGCGTCTGAAAAAATCCCTGCGATAGGTTGTTATACAGCAGAAACTTGTAGACCTGGTTGATGCCGTCTTGATCTAGATTCTGGTAGCGCTCTGACTGGCGCGAGAATTCTTCCAGGCTCAGCTCGTGGGCATAGCGGCTGCTGCCGCCTGCCAGCTTCATCATGTTTTGCAGCACGGGCTTTACGTCGTCCATTACCAGCAGCGCCGCCCGGTCGGCCGACAGTTCCGCCTTCCGCAGCCATTCATAAAAGGCCAGGATTAGCCCCGTACTGACGAGGCTGCTCAGCCCAAAGGTCATCTCTGCCAATCCCGATGCAGCGGTGATGACCCAGCTTGCCATCTGCGTCAGCGTCGTGTGTCCACATTTTAGATGTCCCAGTTCGTGAGCTAGGACGGCTTTTATCTCGGCCTCGTCGCTCAGGTCAAGCAGGGCCGTGCTTAGCACCACGCAGGGCCGCTCTTGCCCCAGCGCGTAGGCGTTTACCATCGGCGATTGGGAGACAAACAGCGTCGGCTCTGGCGCAATATCGAGCGATCGCAGGCATTCCCGAAACATCTGAAACAGCGTGGAATATTGCCGTGGCCCCACCTCGATGGCATTGCCCAACAAAAACACCTGCCGCGGCCGCTCATAAACGAATTCCACAAAGCGCCGTGCCACCAGGTCAAACCCCGGCACGCTGCGGAGCGTCTGCTCGGCCTGCTGATCGAGCGGGTGACGGAAGGCTTCGCTGGAGATTCCGGGATAGACGGGCATAGGGCGAGGTTGGGGAAGAAGGGGCTGATGAAGAGAGATTGTTTGCTGAACCTCCGCTACTCTAGCGGCTGGCCACTGCGTCTGGGGAAGCATGAAGCCTCTCTTAAACTTTATGGTGGCTTCCTGGCTCAAGGCCAAGTTTTTTTGTTAAAACTGGTGTTCAGTAGTCCAGCGGATTAGTATATTCGTATTAACCTCTCTGCTCCTGCCCCTTTGTGCACGTCAAGCGCGTAGAACTGTCTCACTTCAAATCCTTTGGTGGCACAACGCAGGTTCCGTTGCTGCCGGGGTTTACCGTGATTTCTGGCCCAAACGGATCGGGCAAGTCGAATATTCTGGATGCGCTGCTGTTTGCGCTGGGGTTGGCGGGTTCCAAAGGAATGCGGGCAGAGCGCCTGCCAGATTTGGTGAACCAGAGCGTGGCCAGTCGCGGCCGCAGCACGGTGGAAGCCAGCGTCACCGTTACCTTTGCGCTGGATGAAGAAGACATCGCGGCCTACCAGGGCGATGACGATCCTCTGCCCAGCGCTGATCTGGCCTTTGGTGAAGGCAATGGACAGATAGATGCCGCCCCCCAGAACGGATATCTGAATGACAATCATGGCAATCACGGCAATCACGGGAGCGGCAGTCCTAGCAACGGCAGCGGCAAAAAGCCGGATGCCAGCCAGCTTGGTGTTGCCCCGGTGATGGTTCCTTTCAACGAATGGAGCGTGACGCGCAAGCTGCGGGTGACGCAGCAGGGAACCTACACCTCGAACTATTACATCAACGGACAGCCCTGCACGCTGAACGAACTGCATGAGCAGCTTCACCGCTTTCGGATTTATCCCGAAGGCTATAACGTGGTGCTGCAAGGCGACGTCACCAGCATTATTTCCATGAATCCCCGTGAACGGCGGGAAATTATTGATGAATTGGCGGGCGTGGCGGCGTTTGACCGCAAGATTTCCCAAGCAAAGGACAAGCTGGATGCGGTGAAGGAGCGGGAAGAGAAGTTTCGCATTGTGGAGCGGGAGTTAATCGAGCAGCGCGATCGCCTCGCTCAGGATCGCCTCAAGGCAGAGAAATATAAGCGACTCAAAGCCGAGTTTCAGTCCAAAAGCCAGTGGGAAGTGGTGCTGAACTGGCAGAGTCAGCAAGACCAGGCGCAGAAGCTCCAGCAGCAGATCGAGGAGGGCGATCGCGCTCTGGCGGAAACTGCTACACAACTGACGGCGCTGGCGACCGAAATTCAGCAAATTACCGCTGATCTAGAGCGGCTGAATGCGCGGGTGAAGGCGCTGGGCGAAGACGAGCAGTTGGCGCTGCAATCCACCCTAGCGACGCACGAAGCCGAACTGCGCCAGCTCCAGCGGCAAGAGCAGGACCTCCTGACGGCGAACCGCGACACGATGGCGCAGATTGCCCAGGCGCAGCAGGCGCTTCAGGAGCAAATGCAGATGCTAGAACAGGCTTCTGCGGATCAGCAGCGCATCGAAACCCAGGAAATTGCTGCCCTCCAGGCGGCCCGCGATCGCGCTCAGCGGGCCCTGCAAGCTAGCCGGGAACAGTCCAGCGCGATCGCTGAAGCGTCGGAGGCCTGGGTGCAGGAGCAAGCCGCCCTGCGTCGCCAGATGGAGGAGTTGCTGAACCAAATTGAGCCGCAGCGCACGGAGCAGGCGCGGCTGCAAGAGCGAGTGTCGCAGCTCCGCGCCAAGATTCAGGAACAGACGGAAGCGCTGGGGGCGATCGCCCAATCGCTGGCTGAAAAGCAGTCCGAGCAATCTACCGTTGAAGCGCAGCGGGCCGAGGCTGAAACCCAGGTGCAGCGACTCGCTCAAGCGCTTACCGAAGCCGAGCAAGACCTCCGGACCCAGCAAGACACCCAGACCCGTCTGCTGAACGAGCAGCGCGACAAACAGCGCCAGCTTGACCGTCTGGAAGCCCAGACTCAGGCGATGCAGGAGGCCCAGGGCACCGGAGCCAGCCAGGTGATTTTGAGCGCAGGTATTGACGGGGTTCACGGGCTGGTGGCACAACTGGGGCGAGTCGATTCGCCCTATCAACTGGCGCTGGAAATTGCGGCGGGCGGCCGCCTGGGCAATCTGGTGGTGGAAGACGACCGGATCGCAGCGCGGTGCATCGACCTGCTGAAGCAGCGGCGGGCGGGTCGAGCCACCTTCCTGCCGATGAACAAAATCCGCGTGCCGCAGTTTACGGAAATCCCAAAGGGTAACCGACCAGACGGGTTTGTGGACTATGCGGTGAACCTGATTGACTGCGATCGCCGCTTTGAGGATGTGTTTGCCTATGTCTTTGGCAGCACGGTGGTCTTTCGCACGCTAGAACAGGCGCGACCGCACTTGGGCAAATATCGCATTGTGACGCTGGACGGCGAACTGCTGGAAACCAGCGGCGCGATGACGGGCGGCAGCGTGTCCCAGCGGCAAGGCTCTCTGAGATTTGGCACAGTGCAGCCGGGAGAATCGGCCGAAGCGGCCACATTGCGCGATCGCCTCTCGGAAATCGACACCATTCTGCGGCGCTGTGAAAGGGCGATCGCCCAGGGCACAGAAGCCGTCCGCACCCACACCCAGGCGCTCAACGAAGCCCGCCAGCAGCAGCGTGCAGTGCAACTCCAGGCAGACCAATTCCAGACCCAACTGGCAGCACTGGTGACCCAAGAAGGGCAGCTTCGCACCCAGCTTTCGCAAAACCGCCAGGAGCTTGGCCCTGCCGAAGAGCGCCTGCAAACGTTGGAACGCGACCTGCCCGCCCAGGAAGCCGAACTCCAGCGCCAGCGACAAGTCCTGGCAGACCTGGAGCAATCCCAGACTCACAGCGAGTGGCAGCAGATTCAAGCCACTATTCGTCAGCAGGAGGCAGAACTGGGCGATCGCCAGCTTGCCCTGCGATCTGCCGAACAGCGGGTTCAAGACCTGGAAATTCAGCGGCAGCGCCTCCAGGAAAAAATCGCCCAGCTAAATCAGCGGCTGCACGATCTCCGTACTCAGCAGACGACGCAGATGCAGCAGCGATCTGCGCTGGGGACTCAGCAGACCGCCCTCAGCCAGACCATCGCCCAGACTCGTGCGGCGCTGGATTCGCTGGAGGCCTCCCTCGCGTCGGAAAAACAGGAGCGCGATCGCACGGAACGCCTCTTGCGCGATCGCCAAACCGCTCAGCAACAGGCCGACTGGCAGCGCCAAAAACTCCAGGAAACCCAGCAGACCCGCCGCGAAAGCTTGGCCACGCTCCAGGCAGCGCTAGAAGCAAAGCGGGCGGAGTTACCAGACCCATTACCAGAGTTGCCCGATCCGCTGCCCGACCTGGGCGAATTGCAGCACGAACTGCGATCGCTCCAGCGCCGCATCGAAAATATGGAACCTGTCAACATGCTGGCCCTGGAAGAATACGAGCGCACCCAGGAGCGTCTGGAAGACCTCAGCCAAAAGCTCGGCACGCTGGACGAAGAGCGCAGCGAGCTGCTCCTCCGCATCGAAAACTTCACCACCCTACGTCAGCGAGCCTTCAAGGAGGCTTTCGACGCGGTGAACGTAAACTTTCAGTCCATCTTTGCCGAACTGTCCGACGGCGATGGCTATTTGCAACTCGACGACCCCAACGATCCCTTTGGCAGTGGGCTAAATCTGGTTGCTCATCCCAAGGGCAAGCCCGTCCGCCGCCTCGCCTCTATGTCTGGGGGCGAAAAATCCCTCACTGCCCTCAGCTTCATTTTTGCTCTCCAGCGCTATCGTCCCTCACCCTTCTACGCTTTCGACGAAGTGGATATGTTCCTGGATGGCGCAAACGTGGAGCGTCTTTCCCGGATGATTAAGCACCAGGCCCAGCAGGCTCAGTTCATCGTTGTCAGCCTGCGCCGCCCAATGATCGAAGCCGCCCAGCGCACCATCGGCGTAACCCAGGCGCGGGGAGCCTATACGCAGGTGCTGGGCATCGACTTGCAGCAGAACGTTTCGGGGTGAGGGAGGAGGGGAGGAGGGAAGAACGAAGAACGAAGAACGAAGAGAGAAGAATGAAGAGAGAAGGGCGAAGGGCGAAGAGGTTCCGTTTTTCGTTTTTCACTTTTCGTTTTTTCCGTCTCTTGCCCCATTACCCCCAAGGGCGGCTTTCCGAACTCAAGACAGACTTACCAAACGTTCGAGTTTGGTTAAGATTGGCTTAGTATTGATATCTGACCGTATCTACTGTATTCATATTTCAATCGAACTATTTCAACCAGTTCGAGGTTAGGACTCGACAATGACATCTGAACAAATCCGCCAACGCTCAGACCTCCTTGGAACGCAAATCATCACCCGCGACACCGGCAAGCGCCTGGGTGTCGTGAGCCAGCTTTGGGTGGATGTCGATCGCCGCGAGGTGGTTGCCATCGGTTTGCGGGAAAGCATCCTATCGGGCGTGGTGTCTGGCACGCAGCAGATGATGTATCTTGCGAACATTCGCCAGATCGGCGACGTGATTTTAGTCGATGACGACTCTGCGGTAGAGGATGAAGTTGACACAGAAGCATATAGCAGCCTGATCAACAGCGAAGTGATCACTGAGACGGGAGAACTGCTGGGCAAGGTGCGGGGCTTCCGGTTCAACGTCGAAAATGGTCAGCTTGAGTCTATTGTGATCGCCTCGATTGGGTTTCCCTTTATTCCCGATCAGGTGGTTAGCACCTACGAACTGTCGATCGAAGAGGTGGTGAGCAGCGGCCCCGATCGCCTGATTGTGTTTGAGGGCGCGGAGCAAAAGATGTCGCAGCTTAGCGTGGGCTTTTTGGAGCGCATCGGCATTGGTCGTCCGCCGTGGGAGCGCGACGAAGAAGACTACATTATGCCGGTGTCTACGTCTAACCAGTTGCCGACGGGTGTGCGTACCCCTGCGCCTCAGCCGATGCGTGCGCCTGCCCGCGAATCGACCTGGGATGACGATACGTGGGAAGAACCCCGCCGCCCGATCCAGGAGCCGCTGCGTCAGCGCCAGCCAGAGCCGCTCTACCGCGATGAGCCGGAAGATAACTGGAACGATCCGCCCCGTCGCCAACAGTATGCAGAGGCTTATGAAGATGCCGATGCCTATGAACCTCCGATGAAAGAAGAACTGGACGACGTGTGGGAGGATGACGACAACCCCCAGCCCTATCGCGCACCGCAGTTGAATATTCCCGAACGGCAAAAGGTCGTGGAATACGAGGAAGATGCGGATTATTAAGGTAAGTCACTCAGGGTGAGTCGCCATAGCAGGGTTCAGTGGCTTAGGATTTGTTCCACGACGCTTATATTCGAGGATTGAGCCTGATTGCCTGGCACATGTCCCGAAAGCCCAGAAACTGTGTTGTCTTGGAATCGAAACCCATAACCCCTAAATTGGAGCCAGAGGGCTTGGTTAAGGGGGGGCTTTTGGGTCACCGTCCCCTTAGGAGAAATCAAGGGCTTCCAGAGATGTGTCAGGCAATCAGGGATTAAGCTTCAAATTCAAAGGTTATTCCGTTTGAAACTCTTGGGTCGGGCTGCTGTGGACGTTGGGGTAAATGGTGATGGCTCCATAGCTACTGTTCTGCTTGGTTCAGTGCGCCTGAGGGTTTGAGATTCTCCTGCATGACCTTGTGCTGATGAATCGGAATTCTTATGTGAAATTCTGTACCCGTATCAGGCTGCGAGATGCATTGCAGCGTGCCATGATGACGTTCGCAGACAATTTGCTGACTAATTGAGAGTCCTAGCCCTGTACCTTTTCCGATAGGCTTGGTGGTGAAAAAGGGATCGAATAGTTTGGGTTGTAGTTTTTCAGGAACCCCAGGGCCGTTGTCGGCGATGCAAATGCAAACGTACTGGGGGCGATCGCCCTTAAGGGGATGGTGTTCGTGCAGTTGATCGCATTGATCGCACGGTCTGGGATCGCACAGTTTGGTTCGGATGGTAATGGTGGGTTGGCGCAGACTATCGACGTCACTACTCATTCCTTCTTGAATTGCCTTTTCTCTTGCTCCAATCTGCTCCTCTAGGGCATCAATGGCATTGCTGAGCAAATTCATAAATACTTGATTGAGCTGGCTAGGATAGCACTCAACTAGCGGCAACTGTCCGTACTCTTTAATCAACTGAATATTGTTCGCAGGGTTAGAAACCGACTTGGGTTTCAAGCGATATTGCAGAATGAGGAGTGTGCTTTCTAGTCCTTCGTGTAAGTCCACTACTTTCATCTCCGCTTCATCCAGCCGTGAGAAATTCCGAAGGGATAACACAATACTGCGAATTCGCTCAGCCCCAACTTGCATAGAAGCTAAAATTCGAGGGAAGTCTTCTATCAGAAAATTCAGATCAATCTCTTCAGCGCGATCGCCCACTGCGTTAACAGGTTCTGGATAATGCTTTTGGTAAAGTTTAACTAACTCCATGAGGTCGTGGGCATAGCGGCGAGCGTAGCTTATATTGCCGTGAATGAAGTTAACAGGATTATTAATTTCATGGGCAACCCCAGCTACAAGCTGCCCCAAGCTTGACATTTTTTCACTTTGAATCAACTGGGTTTGTGCTTTTTTGAGATGATCTAATGCAGCCGCAGTTTCCACAGATTGCTGTTGAGCTTGAGCCAGTAGTTCTGCCTGCTTTAGCGCGACACTAAGCTGGGCTGCAATCTGCCTAGCAAATTCAATTTCTTCCGCTTCCCAGAAGCGCGGTTCAGCACATTGATGAACACACAATAAGCCCCACAGATAACTTCCTTGCAAAAGCGGTAAAACCAAATTGGCACGGATTTGAAAGCGTGACAGTACGTCAATATGACACGCTTGAAGACCTGCTGAATAAATATCAGCAACTGCCTGAAATTGTCCCTGATGGTAAGCATCAGAGTAGCGATCGCCAAAACAGTGATCCTGAACCTTTTCCGCTAAGACTGATGCATAGCCCTGCCCAACACTCTCTGATACAAACTCTCCATCATTCCAGTTAGAATCAGGCGCAAATCGAAAAATTGCAACTCGATCAGCCCCAAGCAACTGTCTAGATTCAGTTGCAGCCGTTCTAAAAATAGTTGCCAAATCCATTGGCTCTCGAATTCGAGAAACCACCTTAAATAAGGCTTTCTGCTGCTCTGACTGAAAGCGTACTTTGTCCAGTAAACTGGCTTGCTGAAGTGCGACACCAAGATGTGTAGAAACCTGCTTGGCAAACTCGATTTCGTCAGATGTCCAGGTGCGAGAACCTGAGCATTGATGAACGCAAAGTAGACCCCAAAGTGTTTCTTCTTTTATTATTGGTACAACCAAATTGGCGCAAATTTGAAAGTGACTTAAAATCTCAATATGACACTCTTTCAGACCTGCAGATCGAACATCACTAACGGCTTGTATTCGTCCTTTGTGATAATCAATTGCGTATCGCTCACCAAAGCAGTGATCGTGAACCTTTTCTAATAAGACTGATTTAAACTCAGGGGCAACATCTTCTGCTAAAAACTCGCCATCATTCCAACCAGAATTAGGTTCAAAGCAAAAAAGAGCGACACGATCTGCACTTAGAAGGCGGCGAACCTCAATTGCGGCCGTCTTAAAAATTGTGTTTAGATCTAAGGATTCGCGAATTTTTGTAATTACTCGAAACAGTGCTTTCTGTTGTTCCGCCTTAGAAATATCTGCCCAATTCAATAGATTTTGCCGGAGTTGCTCAAAAGCAGCATCGCTACTACAGTAGGCTCGCAGTTGTTCTAGTTGTTGTTGGTTCATAGAATAGCGTGTTTGAGAAAAAATTGCCGGTTTGCATACCCTACCTCTAGAAGCCCCTGATTGCTTATTGAAACTGCCTCAAATGGTCTTTTCTATGAGTTTATCAGCCGCAGATTAGATCTATGAGTCAGGGCTTTTGAGTCAGCGCTTTTAGGACTCATGCAAGATAAACAGGGGCAATAAGCATAGAAACCAATACAAGCTGATGAGGAGATTTCGAGAAGGTAGCTGTGCTGGTTGCCTGACACAAGTCCCGAAAGCCCAGAAAATTCGTTGTCTTGGGATCGAAGCCCATAGCTCCTGAGTTGGAGCCGGAGGGCTTGGTCAGAGGAGCTTTTGGGCCAGCGTCCCCTACGAGAAATCAGGGGTTTCCAGAGATGTGTCAGGCAGTCAGGGTAGCTGTGAGTCTAACGGAATCGACTTTACAGAATAGAACAGTGCATTAGAGGAACCAACAGAGAAACAATTGTTAGGAACTATAGCTGATCGATAAGATATTAGTCATTATTCAACATTTCATCACCCTCCACGTCATCATCTGTTACAGCAAGTAGACGGACACTAGATTCACTGCCGGATAGGCAAGACTAGGCGTAGGCTCAGTCGATAGACCTTTAGGTTAACCAGGACTCAGGGTTCGCTATCTCATGGGAGTCCTGGCAACGCTTTGCAGTATTCTCCATAGAGGCTTGTCAGGTTTCATGCTGTGTTTGGCTGAACACGGCTTATTATTTCTTCAGGTTTCCCAACAATGATTGCAGAATTAACATAAAAGTTTAAGCGGTTTAGAGGTTGACTCTACGATTTTATGCTGAACTTTTCTTTACAAAACTTATCTTTAAGTCAACCATTTTAATATGCATCCAAGAAATAGTTTTATGTTAGGCATGTTAAGTACTTGGCAATCGCTTTCAGCACGCAGGCTCGTGGCTAGTCTTGCGGTTACCAAATCGCTGGGGATTTCTCAGCAGAGCAAACGCATACTAACGCGAACTTAACGAAGACAGGACTTACGCAGTTGGACAATTTCTCGCGGGCGCAGCCCGCGAGAAATTGTCCAAAACCCAAAGAGCTTATCGCAAGTGCGTAAGTCCTGGAACGAAATGAGGGGTTAAACGGTTAGCGCCTGCAAATCGCCTCTAATTTTTTGCAATAAGATGTCCTAAAGTCGCCTTTATCGCGAAAGTCTTGGCGTATACGTTTGTCTTGGATTTCTCAGAGTTCGGCTAGTCTACATCTATATCTGCACCATCTGCATCCCAGTTCTTGAGACGCTGTTTCTCAACTCGCCGTGAGGGCTGGCGATACTTCTTGCGCTCTAGCTTTGGCTCGATTTCGGTCTGGCCGTCTTGGCGACTTTTTTGTTTGGTGGTGGCTTCGGTATGGCGGGTGCGTTCCTGGGCCTCTTGACGGGCGATCGCCTCTTCTAGAAAAATCCGATAGTGTTCATAGCGCTCCCAGTCGCCCCGAACGGCGCAGTCTGGCTCTTCCCGATGCAGGCAGTTGCTAAACTGGCAGGCGGCTTGCGCCATTCGCTGGCGGGCTTCTGGGAAGTAGTGGGCCAGCTCCCCCGGAGTGCAGTCTAGATCGGGCTGATTGAACCCAGGACTATCGGCCAGCAGCCCGCCCGCTGGCAACTCAAACAGTTCGACGTGGCGCGTGGTGTGGCGGCCCCGCTGGAGTTTGCCGGAGACTTCCCCCACACGCAGATTGACCGCTGGAATCAGCGCGTTTAGCAGGCTGGATTTGCCGACGCCAGATGGGCCAGAGACGACGGTGATTTGTTTTGCCAGGTCAGGGGCAAGTTTGTCTAGCCCAATATTTTCGCGCACGCTAATCATCAGCGGCAAATAGCCCCACTGTCGCAGGCGATCGCCCCACGCCACCAGTTCTACCTCCGTCAGCAGGTCGCATTTATTCAAACACAGGCACACCGATAGCCCTGTGGATTCGGCCTTGACCAAAAAATGGCTGAGTTGGAAGGGATCGAGTGCGGGTTCTGCCAGGGCAAACACCAGCAAAATCTGATCGGCATTGGCAATGGGCGGACGATCCAGTTCGGAGCGACGAGGAAACACTTGGGCGATCGCCCCTCGCTGCCCGGCCCAATCGGGTTCTTCAACTTCGACGCGATCGCCCACCCAAACCTGCTGCCCGATTTTTCGCAGGCGCGATCGCCGGGTACATAGCAGCATATCCCCGGTGTTTGGCGGATAGCAGCCTGGGTCCAGCCGCACAAAGTAGTAATTAGCCTGCACCGCCAGCACTGTACCCGTGATCCGTTGCGACCCCACCTGCTGAACCGTGGCCTCAACGAGCGACTGGGGCTGGCAATCTGCACCCATAACTCTGCACCTATAACTAGGGACGGCGAATACTAAGGGCAAAATAAGCGCCGTCTCCGCTTTGTCGCTCCTGCACTTGCTCGATCGGGTATCCTTCCATTCGCAAGCTATCGGGCACCTGCTCCATCGGCTCTCCTGGATCAAGCCACACTTCTAGGAGCGACCCAGCAGGCATTTTTTCTAGACGCAGCTTGGTTCGCACAAAATTTAGCGGACAGGGCGTGCCGCGCAGGTCAAGCTGGATATCTGGGACTGGGGAAGATTCCGTCATGCATCCTGCTCAAGACTTGTGAAACAGATTGTCCAGGAAGCCCATGCCGCCCTTGCCGATGCGATCGCCCCGCAGCTTGGCAAGCTCCTCCAGCAGCTTCCGTTCCTCTGCCGAAACGCGAGTGGGAATATCAACCTGAACCGTAATCAGATGATCGCCCCGGCTAGTGGGGTTTCCCAAACGAGGCACGCCGCGATTCTCAAGCGTAATCACCGTTCCGGGCTGGGTTCCGGGCGGAACAATGGTTTCCACGGGCCCATCGACCGTATTTACCTCTAACTTCGAGCCAAGAATCGCTTGCAGGTAGCTAATCTTCAGGTTCGACAAAATGTTAATGCCGTCCCGCTGGAATTCCGCGTCGTCGTTGACAAACAGAAAAACGTAAAGATCGCCCGGTGGGCCACCCCGCATTCCTGCATCTCCCTCAGAAGAAATGCGGAGCCGCGTCCCATTGTCCACGCCAGCGGGAATCGTAATTTTGAGCTTTTTGGCTTCCTGTTTCTGTCCGCTGCCGCCACACACGTCGCACTTTTCTTCGATCATCTGCCCACTGCCGTTGCAGGTGGGGCAGGTAGACACCTGAGTAAAGCTGCCAAAGGGAGTTCGGGTGGCCCGCCGCACCTGCCCTGCGCCGCCGCAGGTTGTGCAGGTTTTGGGGCGTGTCCCCGGCTTTGCGCCCGATCCGCTACAGTTGGTGCAGGTTTCTAGGTGACTGATGCGAATTTCCTTTTCGCCGCCAAAGATGGCCTCACGAAAGTCTAGCTTCAGGTCAAGGCGCAGGTCTTCGCCACGGGTGGGTCCACTGCGACGACGGGCCTGCTGACCTGGAGCCGCACCCGCAAAGTTTCCAAAGAAGCTCTCGAATAGATCTGCAAAGCCGCCTAAATCGGTAAAGTCTTGATAGCCTGCGCCAGCCGCAGAGCCAACGCCTGCCTCACCAAAGCGATCGTAGCGGGCGCGAGTTTCTGGCTCTGAAAGCACTTCGTAGGCGCGGTTAATTTCTTTGAAACGTTCTTCAGCGCCTTCCTCTTTGTTGACATCGGGGTGATACTTGCGGGCAAGCCGTCGATAGGCTTGCTTTAGCTCCTCTTTGTCGGCATCGCGAGAGACACCCAGAATGTCGTAGTAGTCACGGGCCATAGAACGCTGCTGGGGGTTGAGTAATTTGGCGTGAATAGAGTCGGGGAAACAGGTCAGCGCCGTACAAACAGGCGATTCGGCCACCCAATTCCCCACATCCTACATCGTAACGAATTGTTTGCGATCGCACCCTGTCATTGAAGTGGGCATTACCGAACCAATCCCCCCATGTAGCAGCGGCTAGCCTTTGAAGCCTCTGCCAACCCGGAGAAATTGGCAAACCAGAGACTTTCGGGAGTCAACGCCCCTGAGACGTGCAGCGCAACCAATGCCCCTCAAGCGGGAATACGCGATTCGCTGTCCTAATCCACGGCCTCGTAGTCAGCCGTCACGGTTTCGTCTGTCTCGAAGCTGAAGTCGTCTCCGTTGACTGCTTCTGTAAGTTCCGGTTCTCCACTGCCGTTGGGCCAGGCAACCGTGGGATCGTCATAGCCGTCTGGGTCACTGCCATAGCCTGCATAGTTGCCGTTCGCATCTGATCCATGATGCATAGCTTGTTGATACATCGCCGAACCAATTGCAAACAGGGCATGTTGGAGCGCATCCAAGCGAGCCTTCATGGTGTCTACATCCAGCGTCCGATCGGCGACCGCCGCTCGCAGTTCTGCCACTTTTTCAGCAGCCTCTGCTTTATACGCTTCGGGAATCAAGTCGCCATTCTCGCGAAGCGTCGTCTCAATAATTGCTGAACAGGATATCGGCCTGGTTGCGATATTCCACTAGCAGACGACGGTTCTGATCTTCTTCGGCATAGAGGTCTGCCTCCATCCGCATCCGTTCCACTTCAGACTCGCTGAGTCCGCCTGTGTTGGTGATACGGATCGTTTGCGCCCGACCTGTGCCCTTGTCGCGGGCGCTGACTTGCAGAATACCGTCTGCATCGATTTCAAAGGACACCTCGATCTGCGGTACGCCACGTGGGGCAGGCGGAATCCCCGTCAGTTGGAACTTCCCAAGGCTCTTGTTGTCCTTCACCATCGCCCGTTCCCCTTGCAGAACATGGATCTCGACCGAGGTCTGTCCATCGGTTGCTGTGGAGAAGGTCTGGGTTTTGCTAGTGGGAACTGTGGTGTTGCGCTCGATGATGCGAGTAAACACGCCGCCGAGTGTTTCAATCCCCAGCGAGAGTGGGGTTACGTCCAGCAGCAGCAGGTCTTTCACCTCACCACCCAAAACGCCTGCTTGAATTGCCGCACCCAGTGCAACCGCCTCATCGGGGTTGACAGAGCGATCGGGAGCTTTGCCGTTGAAATACTTCTTGATGGCTTCTTGAACTGCTGGAATCCGAGTAGAGCCGCCTACCAGCAAAATGCGGTCTAAATCATCCGCGCTCAGTCCGCAATCCTTCAGCGCCTGCTCGACAGGTTCAAGCGTGCTTTCGACCAGATCATTCACCAGTTCTTCAAACTTGGCGCGGGTCAGCTCCATTTCCAGGTGCTTTGGCCCAGTTTCGTCGGCTGTAATGAACGGTAGGTTGATGGTCGTCGTGAGCATACTCGAAAGCTCGATCTTGGCTTTCTCCGCAGCTTCGCGCAAGCGTTGTAGCGCCATCTTGTCGCTAGAGAGGTCGATCCCTTCTTGCTGCTGGAAGCTAGACATGAGCCACTGAACCAGCACATTGTCAAAGTCATCGCCGCCCAGGTGGTTGTTGCCAGAGGTGGATTTCACCTCAAACACACCGTCACCGAGTTGCAGCACGGACACATCAAACGTCCCGCCGCCCAGGTCAAACACCAGCACGCTTTGTTCCTGATCCTGTTTGTCCAATCCATAGGATAGAGCCGCAGCAGTTGGCTCGTTGATAATCCGCAGCACTTCTAGCCCTGCAATAGTGCCTGCATCTTTGGTGGCCTGGCGCTGGGCATCTGTAAAGTAGGCCGGTACGGTGATAACCGCCTGGGTGACTGGTTCTCCTAAATAGTTTTCAGCGTCCTGCTTCAGCTTTTGCAGGATCATGGCGGAAATTTCCTGGGGTGTGTAGGAACGTCCGCGAATTTGCACGTCTACCGTGTCATCTTTCCCCCGGACGCAGGTGTAGGGGACTCGGCTTTGCTCGTCGGTTGTGTCGTCCCAGCGTCGCCCGATAAACCGTTTAATGCTGAAAATGGTGTTTTCGGCATTGGTCACAGCCTGACGCTTGGCGAGCTGCCCTATGAGCCGCTCACCGTTCTTGCCAAAACCAACAATGCTAGGAGTGGTGCGTCCTCCCTCTGAGCTGGAAATGACAACGGGTTGACCGCCCTCCAGGACAGCAACACAGCTATTCGTTGTGCCCAGGTCGATGCCAATGACTTTTCCCATAATTTAGCTAGTAGCGGCTATCAGATTTCAAGTGAATGAGTCGGAGACCAGAAGCTGATTCAACTCTTAGCAAGTATTCCGCAATTGTTCGGGAATTTAATCAGTCGCGCTTAAAAATATTTCTAGAGGCTCCGCAAAAAACAGGAGATTTGCCGAATGGTGGGCTTTTCAGGCTGAGTTTTTGGAGCGAGTCTACCTGGATTTTGCTAAAGACCTCTTGGCTTAGTCAGGTTTAATTGAGTCGCTCAGGACGATTGTTGAAAAGCGCTCACCTCTCACACAGTTCGTCTACTACACAATGGTCAGCTATCCACATCAGTTATACACAGTGGTCAGCTAGAAGATTCTTGAGCGGAGTCTTGGTCTGGTTTTATCCCTCAGATGACGTGTCGGCGCTGCTGCTGTCGTCGGAAGGCTCGACAGCGGCGGCAACCTTGACCATTGCATGGCGCAAGACGCGATCGCCCAGCATATAGCCCCGCACTAGTTCTTCGATAACCGTGCCCTCAGCGTATTCTTCGGACGGCTCCCGCATGACGGCTTCGTGCAGGTTTGGGTCAAACTCTTTGCCCTCAGAGCGCATTGGAGAAACGCCGATGCGCTTGAGCCGTTCTACCAGATCTTTGTAGACTCCCTGATAGCTTTTGTGAATCGCCATGCCTTCGTCGCCCTGGGGCTTGATCTGCGATCGCGCTCGTTCAAAGTTATCGACGACAGGCAGCAGTTCTTCAACGGTTTTGCACTTAATTTGCTGCTCTAGGTCTTCCTTCTCCTTTTGGGTGCGCTTGCGGAAGTTCTCAAAATCCGCCGCAATCCGCTTGCAGTGATTTGTCCACTCTTCAAGCTGCTGTTCTAGCGTCGCCACTTTTTGATTTAGCTCATCGACGAGCGCCGAAGAATCTCCGCTGGGAACCTCCGCGACGACCTCCACCTGAGGCTCAGTCGATGCTTCGACCGTCGAGGCAGACGGATCGACTGCTTCGGTATTCATGACTTCGCTTTCCACGCCATTGCTTTCAGCGGACACGTCATCACCCTCCATCGGTTGCTTCTCTTCTTCGATCATGCTTGCCTAACGGATGTCGTTTTGTGAACTGGACAAAATCTGAGTCGAAGGGGCTGTTGCTTCGGGGTCGAGCCTTGAGCAGCCCCTTCGGAAGCTTTCAATCAAGAGTCTGAAATCGAGCCTGTTGTAGAACCTGGCTTCTTAGCCTACTCATCTTCTTTCTGAAATTAACCCTTCGTCGCCCTTCTTCTTGATGTACTCTTGCAACGCTTCTACTTTTTATGTATTGTGCCTCAGGTTTTAAGAATTCTGACGCGACAGACGAAATATCTCTTATTCCCAATATCCCTAATATCAGAAACATCAGAGCGATCGCCCGTACCTATACAACTCAACCAAACGGGCAAACCATCAGGTCTGAACCGTTTATCTCAGTTTGTGTAACGGATGAGTCTGGGCTGTGCTATACAGAATGCATCGATTCACCAGCCCATCAGCTACCTAATCCAGAGTACCCTAACGACGATAGTTTATTGACCTATGTGGGGAATACTGGAGGCATTCGTGATAGTCCACGCTCGTTCAGGGCATTTGTTCAGACGGGTTATAGGCAATGGGTGAATCTGGCGATCGCCCGTCGTAACGAATCCAGTCAGGCTCTCCAGCCAACGTTCGGAATGCCCAATTTGCCTTTCATAATCCAGTTCCCATAACCCAGCTTTAGAACTTGTAAACCGCAGGTTCACTCTTGCTTCCTCCAGCAGCCCCAGACACCCTCTGGCATTAGCGCTGGGACAATACTCTATACAGGCTATAAACCTCTCAGCAGCAGCTATGGCTAACTCTTCATCCCAACGTCGTGCCCTTGTTGTCCAGCATAATTTTTCGCCCTTCAGCAACAAGCTCATCCAGGCGGGCTACGTCAACAACGACCAAATGCAGCAAGCCCTGGTGGAAAGCCGCAAAACAGGGCGACCGCTGACGGATGTGTTGGAGATGATTACAGGTCAGCAGTTGCCGCCTGACCTGCTGCGCCAATATAAGAAGCAACAGCTTTTTGAACTTAAAATTCTCTACGGAGTTGAATCCCTCGATCCGGAGATCAACGAAATTTCGACTGCCCAGGTTGGGCAACTCATCGATAGTCTCATTCCCGTCGATCTGTGCCGTCGCTATCGCCTTGTGCCTCTGTCGCGCACCGAAAGCGAACCGCCCGCAGTGCTGATCGCAATGGTCGATCCCGATGATCTGGCTGCACAAGACGACCTCAACCGCATTCTGCGTCCGCAGGGTCTGGGGCTAATGCGGATGGTGATCACGGTTGAAGACTATCAGCGGATCATCTCCCAATATCTAGATGAGCAGGTCGAACGCCAGAAGCAGCTCGAATTTCAGTCCAAGGTGGATGTGAAGGCAGATCTTGAAGGGCTGGATTACCTCGATCTGGAGGAACCACCCGACGATATCGAAGCCAACTTGGATGCTGCCCTTCAGGATGCCGACGCGGCCCCTGTGATCGCCTTGGTCAACAAAATTCTGGTGAAGGCGCTTCAGGAAGGGGTTTCCGATATCCACATCGAGCCGCAGGAAGAACATCTCCGCATTCGCTTTCGCAAAGACGGCGTGCTGCGGGAGGGACTGGAGCCGCTGCCCAAGAAAATCGTTCCGGCGGTCACCGCTCGCTTCAAAATCATTGCTGATCTAGACATTGCCGAACGCCGGATGCCCCAGGACGGGCGCATTCGCCGGATTTTTGACGGGCGCAAGGTGGACTTCCGGGTGAACACGTTGCCCAGTCGCTACGGCGAAAAGGTGGTGCTGCGGATTCTCGACAACTCCGCTACTCAGCTGGGGCTGGACAAACTGATCACCGACCCAGAAACGCTGCAAATTGTGCAGGAAATGGTATCGCGTCCCTTTGGTCTGATCCTGGTGACGGGGCCGACTGGATCGGGTAAAACGACAACGCTCTATTCTGCCCTGGCGGAGCGCAATAGTCCCGGCGTGAACATCAGCACTGCCGAAGACCCGATTGAATACTCCCTACCGGGGATTACCCAGGTGCAGGTGATCCGCGAAAAAGGGATGGACTTTGCCTCGATTCTGCGAGCCTTTCTGCGGCAAGACCCGGACGTGATTCTGGTGGGTGAGACTCGGGATAAGGAGACGGCGAAGACGGCGATCGAGGCGGCACTGACGGGACACCTGGTGCTGACAACGCTGCACACGAATGACGCTGCGAGTGCGATCGCCCGTCTCGAAGAAATGGGCGTAGAGTCCTTTATGGTGTCTAGTTCGCTGATTGGCGTGCTGGCTCAGCGCCTCATGCGCCGCGTCTGCCCCGACTGCCGTATTCCCTACAGCCCTAGCCCCGAAGAACTGGCCCGCTTTGGCCTGTCGGCTTCTCGCGAAGCAGAAGTGACCTTCTATAAGGCCAACGAACTGTCACCTGACGAAATTCAGTCCGCCCGCGCCCAAAACACCCTCTGCCCCACCTGCAAGGGCAGTGGCTACAAAGGACGCTGCGGGGTATACGAAGTCATGCGTGTAACGGAGCAAATCCAGACTCTCATTACTGAAGGCGCACCCACCGAGCGAATCAAGGAAGTGGCAGTAGACGAGGGCATGAAGACCTTGCTGGCCTATAGCCTAAACCTGGTGCGCGAGGGCAGCACAACGCTTGAAGAGGTAGAGCGCGTCACCTTTACCGATACGGGATTGGAGGCGGAACTCAAAGCCAAGCGCAAGAGTTCGCTGACTTGCCGCAACTGTGCTGCTGAGCTACGCCCCGAATGGCTAGATTGTCCCTATTGCACTACCCCCCGCTTCCAGGATTAGCGCCGCTGTTTGCCCTAAGTGCTACTTGCCCTAAGCGCTAGCTGTTCCCAACTTGTCTTACTAAGTACAACTTAAGTACAACCCTGCATAGAAGGAGCCACCCACATGGAATTGATGATCGAAGACTTGATGGAGCAACTGATTGAGATGGGCGGGTCGGATATGCACCTGTCGGCTGGATTGCCGCCCTACTTCCGCATCAATGGCCACCTCGCCCCCATCAACGACGAGCCGATGACCTCGGAGCAATGCCAGCGGCTGATCTTCAGTATGCTTAACAACACCCAGCGAAAGAACCTGGAGCAAAACTGGGAACTGGACTGCTCCTACGGTGTGAAAGGTCTGGCCCGCTTCCGGGTGAACGTGTACAAAGATCGGGGCACCTACGCCGCCTGTTTGCGGGCGCTGAGTTCCAAAATTCCTAGCTTCGAGAAGCTAGGTCTGCCGGACGTGGTGCGCGAAATGGCGGAAAAGCCCAGAGGACTGATCCTGGTGACGGGGCCGACGGGTTCCGGAAAAACCACGACGCTGGCGGCCATCATCGACCTGATCAACCGCACCCGTGCAGAACACATTCTGACTGTGGAAGACCCCATTGAATTTGTCTATGAACCTGTTAAAAGCTTGATCCACCAGCGGCAGCTTGGGGAAGACACCAAGAGCTTTGCAAACGCGCTGAAGGCGGCTCTACGGGAAGACCCAGACGTGATTCTGGTGGGCGAGATGCGGGACCTGGAGACGATTTCACTGGCGATCTCGGCGGCCGAAACTGGACACCTCGTGATGGGAACACTGCATACCAGTTCTGCTTCCCAGACCGTTGACCGGATGATCGACGTGTTCCCGGCTGAGCGTCAACAGCAGGTGCGGGTGCAGCTTTCCAACTCGCTGGTGGCAGTGTTTAGCCAAACGCTGGTGCCTAAGAAGAATCCGAAGCCCGGTGAATTTGGGCGAGCGATGGCACAGGAAATCATGGTCGTTACTCCGGCGATCGCCAACCTGATTCGCGAAGGCAAAACCGCCCAAATCTATTCCGCTATTCAAACGGGCGGCAAACTGGGCATGGTCACGCTGGAGAAGGTGCTGGCTGACCTATACAAAGCGGGCACAATCTCGTTTGAATCGGCTATGTCGAAAACCTCTCGCCCCGACGAACTCCAGCGGCTGATCGGCGGCGCAATGCAGCAACCCGCGCCGGGTGGTGCGCGTCCGGGTGCGCCCGTGGGCACTCGATAGCACCGTTCTGGCAGTGTAGAACATACTCCAGAACAGCTAGAACAGCAGCCCGAAGGACGTGTTCCATCCTGAGGAACTGGTTTCATCAGGATGCTGTTCGTCCAAAGTGTCCTCATATGCTCCTCTAGTTTTTCTACTGATAGGACTTACGCAGTTGGACGATTTCTCGCGGGCTGCGCTCGCGAGAAATCGTTCCAAGCCCAGGAAACCTATCACAAGTGTATAAGTCCTGCTGATTCAAAGTTTGGCTAGAGTTGTGTCATTCTTTGCGAATTTCACTAAACTGCTAGGTATCGAAATCGGTATCGAAAAATTAGGTTTTGGATAAAGTGGAACTCAAGAACCTTGCCGATTAGCAGCCTTGCCGTTCGACCGTTGGCGAACTTCCTGATTTACGTCGTCTCGTATCTATCTCCCTCCCCGCTATGCAAACCTATGTTGTTCGCGCCCGCGACTCTAAGGGCAACCCAGTAAAACGCAAAATCAGCGCTGCCTCTCCCGCTGAAGCGCGAACCACGCTGCGGGAACAGGGCCTGTTTGTGCAAGAGTTGGCTGAGGATCGCAGTCTGTTTGAAAAGCTCAACACGCTTGATCTCAAGGACATTCAAAACTCTTTTGCAAAGGTCACGGTTAAGGATAAAGCTGTTTTTTCTCGCCAGTTTGCGGCATTGGTCAACGCAGGCGTGGCGCTGGTGCGCGGTCTGGGAGTGTTGGCAGATCAGTGCCCCAATCCCAAGCTGAAAAAGTCGCTCCAGGCCATTAGTGCAGATGTGCAGCAGGGAACGAACCTGTCGGATTCGATGCGTAAGCATCCGGAGTGCTTCGATGACCTGTATGTCAGCATGGTTCAGGCTGGCGAAGTCGGCGGTGTGTTGGATGACGTGCTGAATCGGCTGTCTAAACTGCTGGAAGACATTGCCCGATTGCAGAACCAGATCAAGTCTGCAATGGCGTATCCGGTGACTGTAGGAATTATTGCTATTCTGGTGTTTTTGGGCATGACAATTTTCTTGCTGCCCATTTTTGCCAATATTTTTGATGAACTGGACGCAGAGCTACCTGCGTTTACCCAGTTCATGCTGAATATTAGTAACTTCCTGAGAACGCCGATTTATCTGATCGCGCTGGTGATTATTGTGATTCTGGGGGCTTTTGCCTATCGCCAGTATTACAAAACCCGCGTGGGTCGGGAAACAATGGATCGCTTTTTCCTCAAGATGCCGCTGTTTGGCGATCTGGTGCAAAAGAGCGCGACGGCTCGCTTTTGCCGGACGTTTGGGGCGCTTTCTCGCTCTGGAGTTCCAATCTTGACTTCGTTAGAAATTGTGCGCGATACGGCAGGCAATCAGGTAATTTCTAACGCCGTGGATGAGGCGCGAAAGGAGGTGCAGTCGGGCGGCATGATTAGTCTGGCACTCCAGCGGGAGCAGGTGTTTCCACTGATGGCGATCCAGATGATCAGTATTGGTGAGGAAACGGGCGAGATCGACTCGATGCTGATGAAGGTGGCAGACTTCTATGAGGACGAAGTGGAGCAGGCTGTAAAGGCGCTGACTAGCATCATGGAACCAATCATGATTGTGTTTTTGGGTGGCATGGTGGGGTCGATTCTGGTGGCGATGTATCTGCCGATGTTTGCGGTGATGGACAATATTAAATAGGCAAAATTAAATAGGCAAAAGAACAGGCGAGGACACACAAGCGCTGCTTCTTGCCCGGACAACCTATCTTTTAGTAAGAACTCAAGCAAGATGCAGAGAGAGGGCGGACGAAACTGGAGCGATCGCCCTCCTTCGATTCATCTAATCCTATGGCGAACCTGCAACTGCGCTATGAAGAACTGCTAGCTGAGTATAGCGACCATCGGGGGGCGATCGCCCTACTCAAGCAATATCGCCCCTACTTGGAAACTGTGCCCAGTATGCGCCGCCCTGACGACAGCGTGATTACAATTCCGCTGCCTGTGGTGCGCGTGCGGCAGGCGGGTGTGTCGGCAGAATCGGGCGGGGCAACGGTGTCGGCAGGTGAGGTACTGCGGTTGCCCTGCGATGTGGCGATTCTGATGTGCGACCCCGAATGGCAGGTGAAAACCGGGCCAGAAATCTTCGTCTTTATCTATCGTCCCAATGAGGACTTTTCGGAATTGCTGAGCCGCTGGCGGCGCACCCAAGTGCTTCTCGACAAGGGCTATGAATGGCTGATGCCGCCGCGTCACAAGCACATTCTGAGTGAAGCGGCTGAAGAAACTCACCCGCTGTTTGTGGTGTTTCAGGACACGCCGGAGCGGATTCGTCGGGGGCTGCGGGGCGCTGGGCTGCCGTTTGTGGTGCAGGCGATCGCCGACTGGCCAGAGGACGAGGATGAGCCTCTCGCGCCGGAGCGGTCTTCGTCAGAAGTTCTGGAAACTGAAGAATAGAGGTCTATCCAGAACAGAGGTCTATCCCGGAAATTCGCTCTGGCATTGGGCATTAAGCAGGCATCCCAACAGTCAGCGCGGTCCAGATTGTCCAGGCGTCTATCAACAGCAGCAGGAGCGTCAGCCCCAGCAAAATTAGATACATCCACGGCTGAGACAGTGGGCGCACGTCGGTCGTGTCAATGCCTGTCTTGGTCTGCACCAGCGACACTAGCCGAGCAAAGCCTGCCACCCGCATCGGCAGCAGCTTTGCCTCGCCTGCTTGAGTCAAAAAGTAGTAAACCAGCCCGCCCTGGCCGGTGGAGCGCGGCTTGAGTGATGTAATCTCTGACCAGTCGAGGCTCCAGCCCTTTCGCAATAAATCGGGAACCCAGCGGGGATAGGCAACCTGAATCCCCGTGTTGGTTACGATCACTCGCTCGCTGAGGGCGGCATAGAGAGCGATCGCCCCCAGCCCCAGCGCTACTGCCAGCGCACTCGGCGGCACGGGCGCCTGGGTCACCTTTGCCAAAAACGGCAGCGGCACCGTCAGCGCGACATAGAACAGCAGCAGCGTCAAGCGGATCAGCGGCGAAATGCGGAATGCCTGCGGCAACTCTGGCAACGGCGGAGATTGCCATTCAGCAGAAGAGGTAGCCATAGAACTCAGAGGTGAAAAAACTAGGGCAGGTATTTTTGCACTACGCTCCAGCCCGACAGAGAGACGGCGAT
Organism: Thermoleptolyngbya sichuanensis A183; assembly: GCF_013177315.1. Taxonomy (NCBI): domain Bacteria; kingdom Bacillati; phylum Cyanobacteriota; class Cyanophyceae; order Oculatellales; family Oculatellaceae; genus Thermoleptolyngbya; species Thermoleptolyngbya sichuanensis. The sequence goes on from NZ_CP053661.1 coordinate 3,078,631, forward strand.
AAAGCCCAGGAACAGAACCAGATTCGTGCCTACATGGAGCGATCGTGCCCAGGGACGTTCGGCTCCAATCTGCATGGCGCTACCCGCAGACAGCAGCACCAGCGCCACCACCGTCAGCCCTGCGACCAGATGCACCGAATGCCCCAGACTGCCGTAGTAGCCCAGCGTCCCCACCAGCCCAATCGTTAGCAGCAGCAGCACCAGCAACACCAGCAACCCGCCTAACGCCAGGTGGAGCGATCGCAGCCACCCTGGTCTGGGGAACGCCTGACGACGACTACGCCGCATCCAAACCCCGCTGATTCCCAGCAGGCTATAGGTCAACAGCGATAGCCCCATCGACCAGGCCGCAATGCGCCAGAGCCAGAGAAAAGAAGGAAGGTTCAAATTACCGTCCAGGATAGATACATAGATCCTTTACGCAAGCCAGGTTGCCAGATGGCTAGCACCTAGCAATTATCCTCATTATTGGCGATTTGGGGGACTGGTTGAACAGTCGGTGAAGGTCTGAAGCAGCTCTGATGAGGTGGCTACAGAGCGTCGTCACTGGAGATTCTAAAAATTTTGAGAACTTTTTGTGACAGGTTTAGTGATAATCTGAAAAGTGGCAATTTTACGTTATGTTAAAGCTGTCACGAACCCCTCAAAAAGCTGATCAGACGATAGGCGAAAGCATGGTCACCACAGCAGAGAAAACTAATATTGGCTACATTACTCAGGTCATTGGGCCCGTCGTAGACGTGCGCTTTCCCAGTGGCAGCCTGCCTCAGATTTATAATGCATTGACGGTTAAAGGACAAAACGCCGCTGGGCAAGAAATTTCGGTTACCTGCGAAGTGCAGCAGCTTCTAGGTGACAACCAAATCCGCGCCGTGGCAATGAGTTCAACCGACGGACTGGTGCGGGGCATGGAGGCAGTAGACACGGGCGCACCCATCAACGTGCCTGTGGGAACGGCAACGCTGGGAAGAATTTTTAACGTACTGGGTGAGCCGGTTGATAACAAAGGTGATGTGGCAACGCAGGAAACACTGCCGATTCACCGCGAAGCTCCCAAGCTGACCGACCTGGAAACCAAACCCTCGGTGTTTGAAACCGGGATTAAGGTGGTTGACCTGCTCACTCCCTATCGCCGGGGGGGCAAAATTGGTCTGTTCGGCGGCGCTGGTGTGGGCAAGACCGTGATCATGATGGAACTGATCAACAACATTGCGACCCAGCATGGCGGTGTGTCGGTGTTTGGCGGCGTGGGCGAACGCACCCGCGAAGGCAACGACCTCTACAACGAGATGATTGAGTCGGGTGTAATCGACAAGGACAACCCTGCCAACTCGAAGATTGCGCTGGTGTATGGCCAGATGAATGAGCCGCCCGGAGCGCGGATGCGGGTGGGTCTGTCGGCGCTGACGATGGCAGAATACTTCCGGGACGTAAACAAGCAGGACGTGCTGCTGTTTATTGACAATATTTTCCGGTTTGTGCAGGCAGGTTCTGAGGTGTCTGCGCTGCTGGGCCGGATGCCGTCTGCGGTGGGCTATCAGCCGACGCTGAGTACTGACGTGGGGGCGCTGCAAGAGCGGATTACCTCGACCCGCGAAGGTTCGATTACCTCCATTCAGGCGGTGTACGTGCCTGCGGACGACTTGACCGACCCCGCCCCAGCAACGACCTTTGCCCACCTAGATGGAACTACAGTGCTGTCTCGCGGCTTGGCCTCCAAGGGCATTTATCCGGCGGTAGACCCGCTGGATTCTGCCTCAACCATGCTCCAGCCGGATATTGTGGGCGATGACCACTACAACACGGCTCGTGCGGTGCAGGCAACGCTTCAGCGTTATAAAGAGCTTCAGGACATCATTGCGATCCTGGGTCTAGATGAACTGTCGGAAGACGATCGCCTGACGGTGGCCCGCGCCCGCAAGATTGAAAAGTTCCTGTCGCAGCCGTTCTTTGTGGCGGAAGTGTTTACGGGTGCCCCTGGCAAGTACGTGACACTCGATAAAACCATCCAGGGCTTTAAGAAGATTCTGGCGGGTGAACTGGATGATCTGCCGGAAGGGGCCTTCTACATGGTGGGCGACATTGACGAGGCGATCGCCAAGGGCGAAAAGATGAAGTCTGAAGGCAAGTAATGTTTTGAATCGCTGGGTATGTGCAGTTTACGCTGTACATACCTGGCTTGAGATGATCCATAGCGCTATTTCTTTAACGCTATTTCCTTCGACTCGCTTTTGATTCTCTAACCCCAATTCAACGTTATGCCGCTAACTGTTCGAGTCATTGCGCCAGACAAAACGGTCTGGGATTCTCCGGCAGAGGAAGTGATTCTGCCCAGCACTACGGGTCAGCTTGGCGTGCTGAGCGGACATGCGCCCATGCTGACGGCTCTGGATACGGGCGTGATGCGCGTCCGTGCGAATAAGGACTGGGTGGCGATCGCCCTGATGGGTGGCTTTGCAGAGGTCGATCAGGACGAGGTTACGATCCTGGTGAACGGTGCAGAGCGTGGTGATGCGATCAACCAGGAAGAGGCGCGGACTGCCTTTACTGAGGCTCAGGCCAAACTTAACCAGGTTCAAAGTGGTGGTTCCCGCCAAGACCAACTTCGTGCGACGCAGGCTTACAAGCGGGCTCGCGCTCGGTTCCAGGCATCGGGTGGCATGGTGCAGTAGCCAAACGCCTGGTTCGATTCATTCTCGTTTCATCTCACCCAAACGCGATGGGCAGACTCTAGTTCAGCAAGGGTCTACCCATCGTGTTTTTGTTTTCTCGCTTTTTTGATCGGCTAACATTGGCTAACGACTGTTGGTCTGCCGAGGCTTCGTTTCGTGGTTTATTGGTGCGTTTGCGACAGGTGGAACGGATTGAAGTTGGTGTTGCGATCGTAGTAGTCCTCCTGTTCCTCCTGCTTGAGCCAGCCTGTAATCGCGTAGGTGGCAGGGGTGAAGAGAATTTCCACGCCGCACTTAAATAAATAATTGGACACGATGAGCGGCCACAGCAGGGAGTTTGGCACGACCCCTGTGAAGGCGATCAGCACAAATAGCCCGGTGTCGAGCAGTTGCCCAATTAGCGTGGAGCCGATGGTGCGGAGCCAGAGCCAGCGTCCTGCCGTGCGAATTTTGAGCTTTGCCAGCGTGAAGGAGTTGGAAAACTCTCCCGCAATGTAGGCAATCAGGCTTGCTGCCACGATGCGCGGCGTTTGCCCCAGAATGGTTTCATAGGCGGACTGGTTGCCCCAGTCGGCGGCGGGTGGCAGCGCCCCCACAATGGCGAGCGTGATTGCCATGACCAGCGCTGACACAAAGCCCAGCCAAATCACTCGGCGCGATCGCCCATAGCCGTAGACCTCAGTCAAGATGTCGCCAAAGATATAGCTGAGGGGAAATAGAATCGTGCCGCCGTCGAAGGTAAGCGGACCAAGGGTCAAAATCTTGGTGGAGGCAATGTTGGAGATTAACAGCACTGCGACAAACAGCGCGGTAATGGTGTCGAGATGCTTGAATGCACGCATAGAGTCAGTCGGGGGATAAGAATGAGGGGTTGTCGGCTCCGGAGCGCCAGCGCGAGCGGGAGTGATTCCACGCAGAAAAGCTGGCATTTCAAGCCGCATGGGCTGAAGGGCCAGCTTTTTTGGGGAATGCAGGTGGCGGATCGCTATACGGCGGATCTCTATAAGATATGGCGGAAAGATGTGGCGTATCAAGATATGGCGGATCGCTGCGAGGGTGATTGCGCTCAATCCGCTTGTTCAAGGCAACCTAAATCAGCTTCACTGTCCGCAGCGCGTAGTACAAACCAATTGCGCCACCAAAGGCGATCGCCAGCATTAGCACGTAAGCAACAAATCCCATTGCAACTATTCTCCTTCACCATCAAACTGGGTTGTTCTTTCTTCAGGACTTACGCACTTGCGATAAGCTCTTTGGGTTTTGGACAATTTCTCGCGGGCGCAGCCCGCGAGAAATTGTCCAACTGCGTAAGTCCTGTTTCTTATTGAAACATTGATTCGGGGTTTGAAACCGTTTTCGCTGCCGGTGCTTGAACCTGCAACCCGCTCAACACGCTATGTATGCTCCGTATGCGTGACGTGAGGCGGGTCAATAAGCCGAAGTCAGCGGCCTCCAAACCCAGACTTTTGCTTTGGTTTACCCTTTGCCTTTTTCTTGGAAGAACTGCGGGTCACGTCTTGCAAAGCTTCTTCAAACAGCGTTTGCAAATGCATCGGCACACTGGCTATCTCCGGCAGCGTGGGTTCTACAGATTTACCAGCGCCTACCAGAACCTCGTCCAGTTCATCCAGTGTAAACGATGGGCGATCGAGGCAGCGTTGCAAAGCCTCCGTCAATGGCTGGGGATAGTCTTCTGCCATGCAGTGCCAAACGTAGGTGTTCACTGCATCTTCTTTCAGATATTTTTGAAGAATTTGGTCTGCTCCTGCCGTTGCCGCTTCATCTGTGGATTCAAGCAGTTGGGTCAGTCGCGCATAGTCTTGCAAAAAGGCTTGACCCCAGCGGGGATGGACGAACACAGTCACCGCTTCTGCCCAACGCAGATCATCTGGCAAATTGATCGGCGGCATCACCATTTTGATAGATTGATTGCTATTGAGCAGGTGGTTGACTGCTCCACTTTCTTCTCCTAGTAGCTCTGCCGACTCCGCCACATCTTCTTCCGAAAGACCTGCTTCGTTGACCAGTTCTTTTAAGGATTTAGAGGCATCAATCCCTGCTTCTCCCAAGCGGCGTTGAGTCATTTCGTCCTGATAAGCTTTGAGCTGCTTGTTCAACTCTTGCCCCGGCAGGGTTATGCGATTTGTTCCAAAGAATTCCACAAAGTATTGACGATATCGCTCTACGGAAGTCCAAGCTTCTTCTAATAGCTCTGGTGCGTCGCCATAGAGCTGATTGGGAAACCAGTTTTTGAAGTTGCCAATGGCGACTGCGAGCTTGGGTTTTCCTAATTTTCCAAGCAGCATCAAGGGGCCGGAGAATATCCACTGATCTGGTGTTTCGGGCCAGAGGCGGGTCACGACAATCTCACCAAGGCTGAGGCGAGAAAGTTCTTCTGAAGAGTGGAGCCGATCTGGCTTTGCCCAGTAGTATTTTTCCGTGAGCCAATTCATCACTTTAGTTTGGACTAACTGGCATCACAATAATGCTCAACAGGATGCCATAAAGAATCTGCTCAACCGTTCATAACAGTTGAACTTAAGGAATTGGATACAATCCTGCTCGCAGTTAAGCTGCTGTTGCAACCGGACTGTTCAGGGATTGTTCGGATGTCTTGCGTTTCGAGGCTCGTTTTTTGACCATCGGATAGCAGGGACGAGGAGTTGGCTTGTGCCCCTTGCCTCGTCCTGGCGATTTACCACGAGGTTTAGGCGCAGGAGCAGGGGTGCCAATCGCTGCCAAAATGCCTGCAAACGCTTGTGCGACCCGACCCGGAGTCAACGTTTCTTGCGGTGCCTGCCAGGGCAAGGGGTGGTCAGTACAGTCCTTTCGCGCTAACCACAACTGCCAACTGAGCAACGGCATCAGGCTGCTCCACTGTTCGGTTGCCGATACAGAACTGAACTGGGGATGTGTCCAATATAGCCTCTGCTTGGCAAAGCGATACCAGTGTTCAATGGCAAAGCGACGGAGGTAGTGCAACCACAGGGTTTCTAACGGAGGCATCTGCTCACCCAGCCAAACTAACCACAAAGGAGCCAAGCGTCGCGTGCTGCTCTGTGTCTCCAGCACCTCCACGCGCAACACTTCCATTGCCCGTTTGGGGGATTTGCGGAAATGGTATGCACTCCAACGACTGACCCGCACTCGTCCCCAGTTGGGATCATCGACTTCAACGGTTTCGACCGGGACACTCCAAGTGTCAGGGTCATTGAGTTTCATCTTATGTCCATGCTTGGCAGGTGCGCCTCGCCCTCGATACGCTGGGGGCGCGCCATAGACACATCGATTGGATGTAACCCGCAGCAGCAAGTCTGCCTCAATCCCTGCCGTTTGGTTGACAAAACTGGCATTGCCGTACCCTCGGTCGTAGATCGCCAACGGACGCACCGCTAACTGCCGAGTCACTTGTTTGAGTTGGAATGCCGCTTTACTGGCGGGTGTTTCAAAGCTGGTGATGCGCTCATGCCGCAATGGTAATGCCCAACTGCCCCTGTCTTCAGCAATCCAGGCTAAGGTACTGTAGTTTTGTCCGGCTATCGGGGCATGTCCTGTTCTGCCTGATAAGGTGCGGTCTTTCAAACGCCTGGCAGCAGGACGGTTCCACCGACTCGCATCACCTGCCAACAACGGTTGCTGCTGAGTCGGTATCTGCTGCACCAACAGCTTCAGCACCTTTGATCGGGGTAGGCGGCTATCGCGCAACGCTTCATAGGTGCTCGACCACTGGCGACGAAAGACAGGACTCTGCGATAGCCTCACAAACGACACGATGCACGCACTCACTAACACGGCATCCATCAGATCAAACAGGGCATCTCTGGCGTTTCCCAAGCTGGCATACAACGTTTGGCGAAATTGCTGAAGTTCGTTGAAAATCATGGGGTCAATGTTGGTTGTACTTCATTGACCTTACGGCAGTCGGTGCTTCTCATTGACTGCCTTCCTCTTCACCATTAGTCCAAACTAAAGTTCATCACCTCGTAGCGATCGCCCTCAGCTTGCAACACCATAAACAGTCCGTTAAAGGTCCGTTTCCAGGATTCGACTAACGCCTGATCGTCCTGCGATCGATTAGAGATATTCTGAGTAAAAATATCTAGCACGGATTGCCCATTGACCTGCCCCTCCGTCAAAAACATGTCAATCGCCAAATCGGTGCGGCTGATTCCCTGGAGGTTTGTGGCTGCCCAATGACGGAGCTGATCAGCGCTGTAGCGTTCTAGGGCGATCGCCCTGCTTGACTGACAAAACTAAGAAGCTGGAATACGGCTGAGGACAGTGAATTCACGCTTTAGGGAGTCATCGTGTTGTCGCCTTGATGCGATGGCAGGTTGAGGGTCAGGTGAACAGGAGAGGAACTGATAAACGTGAATCTTCCACTGGTGAGTGATAGCCAGCCGAATCCAATTCCAGCCCAGCTTGAGATAACTCATGCCGCGCTTCCAGTGAGCATCGACTTGGCGACGCTTGCCGGATGCGACCACTTGCACCCCTTGGAGAACTAAGAACAGCATCGTCAAGGCGATTACCCCACACAACTGGGAAAGGGCAACCTTGTCTCTGAGTCTGGAGGCTTCGAGATTAAACCCGTTGGACTTCAAATCCAAAAACGACTCCTCCACCTGAAATCTCAGTCGATATTGGGCAAACGTCTGCAAGTTCGTCGGCTCATCACTCACAATTGTCCAATTCTCGCTGCTGAGTTTGTCGTGGGCAAAGGCAAGGTAAACATTGTCGTAGGGCTTTGTTCTACCCACCGACACTGCAGGCGTAAAGTAAGCTTGTCCTGGTTGCAATTGAACCGACGATACCTGGCGCCACTGCCCTTGGTGCTGAAATTGGAAGGAGCGTTTGATGCGGATGCGGAAATGCCAACCCAGATTCTCCCGGAGGTATTTCATCAACTTGCCATCGGCAAACCCTCGGTCTGCCAAAAGGACAATCGCGACACCCTCGGGCATCAGCCGTTGCGCTTGCCGCAGTACCCGTTGAATCGTCCACAACCTGACGGTGCTGCTTGATTGCGCCACCACTTTCCAAGCGACCGGAACCGTTCTTCCTCGGTACACCACTGCGACCCAGACGATGCAGAAACAATTCCATACGACCGTTGTATCGAGGCTTAAGTAGAGTCGTTGGGTCTGCCAGTTGGACAGAGCCTGCCCAATCAGCGCATGATGAGCGGACGCGACATTGATCCGCCGATTCGACAACCAGCGGCGAAACCGGCGTTGGTGGGATTGAGCCATTTGAGCGCGACTCCTCACATACACCCCAAATCCATTGAGATGAACGTTTTGGCTTCCAATCATGCCAATGATCATCCAGCACAGTGTTTGCAGATGGCGAGCATCCTGCCACTGCATGTCGCATTGACGCAGAAAATCATTCAACGCATCATAAAGACGGGAAGTCGGTGACATTGATTTGACTGGTTTGTGTGGTTACTTCTCAGCCTAAATCATGCTCTGCTTCCCGCATGGCTTTCGTTCCAGCTTTAACCTGTTTTGTCAGTCAAGCAGGGCGATCGCCACATCATCTTCCGCATCCAGCACAAAGTCTCGCAACTCCTGCCTTAAGGACTCGGCTTTTGCTTCTGCTTCAGATTTAGAAGATTTAGATTGCTGAAGGAATTCGCTCATTAGTAGGTCGGTTGACATAGCTCAAGAAGAAGGGTGAAAACTATCGATATACCTAAAAAAATATCTGTTCCAAAATATCTACTGCTGAAAAAGAGCAGCTTGTATTAGCCTGTCTCAGTGGCGCTGCCAATGAAATAGGTAAAGGCACTTAATATAATTGACGGGCAATAAAATCAAAATCTCAACACTCAAAATCGACGGCTATAAAAGTGGTGTCTAAAAACCAATTTCAGAAAATGACGTAGGGCAACCATCCTGACTGCCTGACACATCTCTGGAAACCCCTGATTTCTCGTAGGGGACGCTGGCCCAAAAGCTCCTCTGACCAAGCCCTCCGGCTCCAACTCAGGAGCTATGGGCTTCGATCCCAAGACAACGAATTTTCTGGGCTTTCGGGACTTGTGTCAGGCAACCAGGCAACCATCCTAACAGTTGCCCTAAATCATGCTGCTGGCGAAGGACTGTAATTAGACAGCCCGACGAGTCGCGGAGTAGTAAACAAACAGTGCAATAATCGCGCCCAGCACGGCAATAAAAACACCACCAATGCTAAGTCCGGTAGCCGTGAGCGCTAGAGTGCCTGTCGTGATCAGGTTGTAAAGGCTACCACCCACAAATGCACCAATCACACCCAGCAGCAGTGTGCCTAAAATACCGCCGCCTTGATGACCCGGATAAATCGCTTTGGCGATCGCACCGGCTACCAGACCCAACACGATCCAAGCTAGAAGGTTCATAGATAATCTCCTAAAGTTCAACAGGCTTTTGAATGCCCTTTCGTTCATAGCTAAACAATATCGAATCTGTCTTGTGAGTAAGACCATCTGAAGACGTAGTTCGCTCTTATCTAAAGAGAGACTTGGTTTCTATAAGCTTTAATTTCAGACATTTAAGTGGAAATGTTATGCAACATTTCCCTGCATAGTGGGGTAAAGACTTTTTTCAAAGACTCCCTTTTAAGAACAAGGATTTTGTGACTGCTAATTCTTCACTTGCTTTAGAAACTCGCTTCAGGGTCGTTGACAGTAAATGGATACCCTTTTGTAGGATGTGTTAGCGCTAGCGTAAAGGGTCAAGATTTTGCGGTGCAGCTACGCAAAACAGCACCCTACAGCCCGATTTATTGATGTTGACCCACTTGATGGGTTGCAGCGCAGTTCTGAAGTACCTGTTGCGGCAGGTCATTTGTCGCTTTGACTAGCTGCGGATAACGCAAATACTCAAATCGACGGAGTTCTTTATTGGCAGGACTTTTGGAGATGCAGTGTATTTTCTGGACTTAATTTGGACTATTTTTTAACCCGTGTTGGGCGGTCAGGCAACGCTAGTCTTCTGAACCGATAACGTTGTAGCGATCGCCCTGCTCCGGTGAAAAACTCTGGCGTTTTGCCGCCTCAACCCTAACACAGCCCGTGCGGAAGAGCGCAGAAGTTTGATTGCAACTTCAATTGTCAGATCCGAATAGCGGAGTCGAGTCATATCCCTAAAGAGTATTAATTTGAGACTAAAAATCCATTTTCAGGACTCATTTTAAGATTAAAAGTCTTTTTATAGGTCTAACAATGAGCGTGCTTGTCCAAAAAGAGACAAACGCAACTGCTTTTTCAATTAGAGAAATAAAAATCTACTAAAATTTGTCCAATAAAGAGAAAATAAGTCTCTTTATTAGACTTAAAATAAGACAATAAATCCAATCAAAAGACTAGCATTGAGATAGTTATTCTTAAATGTAGACTCAATGTAAGACGAATCGGATAAAATTAAGACAAACGCAATTCTTAAAAATTTTCGTCTGCAAATTCATGGACAACCGAGTTTTCACCACCCCCGAAGGACTGCTGACCGTCGAAGCTGCCCAAAAAGTGCTGAATCGTTCCCGTGCTTCGGTCTATCGCTATGCCAACACCGACCCAAATACCCTAAATCCGCCCTATGACCCATCGCGGCTCAACCCGGAATTGCGCCAAACGCTCGAAGATCCCATCCTGTTTCACCCCAATGAAGTCGCCCGCTTTGCAGCCGATATCCTTGGAATGAAACAAGTCACAATTCATGTTCAAGAATCAGCAGAAACCACCACCCACAAGCTATTGCGGGCGATTCTCTCAGAACTTCAAAGCATTCGAGAACTACTTGAATCTAAGCCTCTAAGTTGAGCAATGGAATCATTAAAAATAAATCGGGATGCGGCATTCTTCCAGCAGGCGATCGCCCTTTTGTTGCAGCGCTTGAATTTCTGCGTCCAGCCTCGCAGGAAAAGGCAAACTGGCGATCGCCAACAGATCTCGAAGGCGATAGCGCCAGTCGTGCCGCAAGAGGCACTCACAGTGATTTCGGAGGGAGTTTTGCTGTAAAAAATCCTGATCCGCTAGCAGAGATTCCAAAAACTCAACCGCATTGCTGCCCCTTGGAAAATCAATTGCGCTGTTCTCCCAATCCATCAACTCCGCCACGCCTGACCCAAACGGACGTTTCCCAACAATCGTGCAGCCGTAGAGCCAACCCTCTAACCATCGATACAGCAAGGGAGAATCCTGATAGAAACGCGGCACATCACTCGCTTCAAAGCAAAGGGAGCATCCCACTTTCGCGAAAACAGTGCGAAGGGTGAGAATGGGAGGGTAGCCCCAGGGATGACTCACCAGGACACCTGAAGACCAAAAGCGATTGGAAGCTTGTACAGCAGAGATCGCCGAGATTTTGTATCGCAATAGCAACCGAGAGGGGCTCGATAGTCTAGAAGGCATCGAGCAGACTGTACGACGGCAAATGCTAGAGGAGGTGAGCCCTCGAGTTGCCCTTTTTTTGTCAACCAGAAAGCCTACCCCGCCCGAGGCCGGGTTCGCCGATTGAAGAGTTTGGTAGGGGTCCTTGAGATTCGTCAAAGTCAGGCAGAACGGTTAGGCGTAAAGGCTTACAGCCGTCTCAGTGGTGGCCTAGAGAAAGCCAACCTACGCTTAAGTGCCAACGAATCGTTTCAAGATGCAGAGGATGACATCGTAGCCCTGACCGGGATGCGGGTCGGGCACTCGACCCAACAACGTCTGGTGGGGCGTCAGTCGTTCGAGTCTGCCGAGGCTAAACAAGGCGTCAGTGAGGTCAGCATTGATGGCGGCAAAGTCCGTCTGCGTGACCTGCTAGAGTCCGATAGCCCGTGGCGAGACTACAAAGCGGTGCGGGTGGAGGGGATTGATTACAACGCCTTCTTCCAAGACAATGACAGCTTGATTGATTATCTCAGCGCTCAACGCTTGCTCTCCCCACTGGTCTGTCTGGGCGATGGTCACGCTGGGGTGTGGAATCTGTTTGCTCAACTCACCACCGTTGAGACCCGTTGGGAAATCCTCGATTGGTACCATCTCAAAGAAAACCTCTACAAAGTCGGTGGGTCGCTCAAGCGCTTAGCAGCGGCGGAAATGCTGTTATGGCAAGGTCAAGTGGAAGCCGCCAGGGCCCTCTTTGCCGACTGTCGGCGCAAGCAAGCCCGCAATTTTGAAGCCTATCTGAGCACCCATCGCTCTCGCATCGTGAATTATGGGTTCTACCAGGCTGAGCAACTCTGTTCTATTGGATCAGGAGCCGTAGAATCGGCTGTCAAACAGATTGGGCGACGCCTCCAAATTTCGGGTGCTCGCTGGAATACGGCCTCCGTTAATGCCATGTTGAGTCTGCGCTGTGCCTACCTCAATGGACAGCTCGCCAGTTGACTGTTTCATCGAAAGTGGGATGCTCCTATCCGTCTGGGGGCAACCCCCAGCATTTGCTGCGCCGCGCCACCCCGTATCAAAAACCGTAACGTCGCTCTGGGAGAGCGTTTCCCGGCTTAGATTAAGAGTGTTCACTCCTCATGCGCTCAGCAGCTTCGTCGGGTTCGTCGGGGCTGCTGTTTATTTCTAAGGGACTTACAGAGGGATTTGCACCTGAGAACTGGCGCAGCGGTTCCGAGGCTGTAGTCGAACTGGCGGGGACAGTTACCTCCCCAACGGCCAGACCTGGAGCAGTCGGTTTGCGGGAGCAGGCAGCGTCGTTTCAGCCGTCCACCCAATGGACAACCCTATGACCGAAATCGCAGTCAGCACGCCGAGGGACTGCCAGCGGCCTAGCTTGGCCTGCTGCAAATCGAGCCGTGCCAGAATCTCCGCCGCAACTACCACCAGGATGTATTCAAAGACGTGATACCAAACGAGGATGACGGCGATCGACATGGCTCCTAGCAGCACTAGCGAAAAATAGCCCAGGCTAGATCGGAGCCAATTTCTGAAGAAGCGCCGCAGTCCTCGTGACCAGGCCGTGAGTAAGAGCGCCTGCACGACTGCAAAGGTCACCGCCAGCGCCCAAGCGACCCAGTTTTCGGTGTTTTGGTAGAGAAACCAGCTAAAGCTAGTGTAGGCTGCCAGCAGCAGCGGTAGAGAAACCCAGAGCATGGCCCAGAGCAGGAACAATAGGGTAAAACGCTGAACTGCGTTTCTATTAGGTTACCTAATAGGCAGTGTCTTAAACCTTTCTAGGTCGTTGATTGCCTTGAGTCGATCCCCCTAAATCCCCCTTAATAATAAGGGGGACTTCCGGAGTAGTTCGGCCCGGTTTCCCCCTTTTTAAGGGGGGCTAGGGGGGGATCAAAGATTAAGGGGGACTTCCGGAGTAGTTCGGCCCGGTTCCCCCCTTTTTAAGGGGGGCTAGGCGGGATCAAAGGGTTTTAAGAGCTAATTTATGAAGCAAATCTTAAGAAGCCTGAAACTCTTGGCATGTGTGGCTTTGAGGTCATGTTTGCCCAGGAAAAGCGGTTTCTCGGAAATCCTTGATTAACAAGGCTTTCAGGCTCCTTTACAAATTAGCTCTAAAGCACGCTCTAGATTACCTACAGGTTAGTGGAGATTGCCTGCACCGGGCAGGTGGGGATGCACTGTTCGCAAACAATGCAGCGCGATCGCCCGAAATTGAGCCGGAAGGTCTGTGGGTCGAGGCTCAACGCTTCCGTTGGGCAGACTCCCGTGCAGAGGCCGCAGTGGACGCACAGGTCTTCATCAATCAGGATTTCGCGGCTGGCGGTGGAAATGCCAATATCCTGCGATCGCAGCCAGTCCAGCGCCGCATCTAGCTGATCAATATCGCCCGACAGCTCCACCACCAGCGTCCCGATTTGATTCGGCGCGACCTGGGCGCGGATGATGTTGGCAGCCACGTTAAAATCCTTTGCCAGCCGATAGGTGACGGGCATGTGAACCGAGCGCTTGGGAAACGTGAGCGTAACGCGCTTTTTCACAAATCGTTTTTACAGATTGCTTTCACAGATTGTTTTCACAGACCGCTAATTACAGCGACCTTACAGCACAGCTTTACAGAGTCGGTTTCGCAGAGGCTTGCCAACGCTGGACGAACTAGGCCGGGGCTGACAGCTTTGCGGCCAGTGCTTCGGCAGTGGTGTTTTCGTAATACTCGAAGGGCTGATGAATCCAGGGGTTATCTTCCAGATAGTCTACGTAGTAATCCGGCTGAAAGATGGAGCAGGCTTTGTACCAGAGAACGCCAGTCCGCATCTCGTCAATATAGAAGCCGTAGTTGTGATTTAGCCATTCGACGCTGCGCTTGAGGCTGATGCCTGAATCGACCAGATCATCCACCAGCAGAACATTGCTGCCCAGATTGGGCGTAGTCATGGCCAGGTCGCGAGAAAAGGTGATTGCACCGCGCGATCGCCCTCCTGGCCCATGATAAGAAGCTGTAGACAAAATCGCCAGCGGCAGGTCAAACACCCGCGAGAGCAAATCGCCAACCCGCAGGCCGCCCCGGGCAATGCAAACAATCTGGTTAAATTCCCAGTCGGATTCATAAACCTTGACGGCAAGCTGTTCAATTAGGCGATGATAGTCGGGCCACGAGACGTAGAGATCTGACATGGGAAAGACGGCAGAGGATGAGTGGGACGAAAACGAGCGAACGGGCAGGATTACCTTAGGATTAAAAGGATTCAAGTTGCAAGATTGGGGCTGCACTCCAGCAGTCTGTATACCAGGAGTCTACATACTAGGAGTCTACATACCAGGAGTCCGCATACTAGAACTGCCCCCACAGCGAGCGACAGAGCAGGCGATCGCCCGCCGCGTATTCCCTAGATGATGAGCATCCTACAACTTGCTGGATAAAATCAAGCCACTGGCACAAATCCAGTCCCTCGACGGGTGACTTGCCGCGTTGCTAGAACGGTTGCCAGAGCAGTTGTCCAACCAGCGGTTGCAAAGAACGGTGGGCGATCGCCAGCCCGTTCTCCCCGATCTCCTCAGCGCCCTGTTTTCCTTCTCTGTTTTCTTTCCCTGTTTTAGGTTTTCAAGCCGATGAGCGAGTCTGCCTCCAAACTGTCCAAATCTTCCAAATCTCCCGAAGACACCCTCAGCTTTGGCACCAAGCTGGCCTATGGAGCCGGAGACTTGGGAACCGCCATCACGGCAAATATCCTGGCGGTGTTTTTGCTGGTGTTTTTTACCAGCGTGGCGGGCATTCCGGCGGGCATCGCAGGCAGTATTCTGCTGGTCGGCAAAATCTGGGATGCCGTGAATGATCCGATTGTGGGGATTCTGAGCGATCGCACTCAAAGCCGCTGGGGCCGCCGCTATCCCTGGATCGTCGCAGGCGCGATTCCCTTCGGCATTTTCTTCTTCTTGCAGTGGATTGTGCCTCGTTTTTCCGACAATCCCACCACAAACCTATGGGCACTGGTGGCCTACTACATCGCGGTTTCAGTGCTGTTCAACGCCTTCTACACCGTCGTCAACCTGCCCTACACCGCCCTCACTCCAGAACTCACCGACGACTACGACGAGCGCACCAGCCTCAACAGTTTTCGCTTTATCTTTTCCATCGGCGGCAGCATTTTGTCGCTGGTAATCGTGCTGGCCATTTTCAACGCCATTCCCGACGACGTAGCTCAGCAATATCGGGCGATCGGCGCAATTTGTGCGGTGATTTCGGTGCTGCCCTTTTTCTGGTGTGTGTTTGGGACTTACGGCCATGTGACGCGGCGACAACAGCTTCGCGGCGCAGTCGAAACCAGCACCCAGGAAATGCCCATCCTCCAGCAGCTCAAAGTGGCCTTTGCCAATCGCCCCTTTTTGTTTGTGATTGGTATTTACCTTTGCTCTTGGCTGGCGCTGCAAAACACCGTCACCATCATTCCCTACTTCGTGCGCGACTGGATGGGTCTGTCGAACGCGGTCTACACCCAGGTCGTGATGGCGGTGCAGGTAACGGCGTTGGCAATGCTGCTGGTGTGGGAGCGAATTTCGCGGCGCGTGGGCAAAAAAGCGGTCTACATCCTGGGCATGGTGCTGTGGGTGATGGCAGAAATTGGGCTGTTTTTCCTTCAGCCGGGACAGGTGGGCTGGATGTATTTTTTGGGAATTTTAGCCGGGATGGGTGTGTCTACGGCTTACCTGATTCCTTGGTCGATGGTGCCCGATGTGATTGATTTGGACGAACTGCACACCGGACAGCGGCGCGAGGGCGTGTTCTATAGCTTTATGGTGTTTTTGCAAAAAATGGGGCTGGCGATCGCTCTCTTCCTGGTCGGGCTGGCGCTGGATACCGCTGGCTTTATCGAAAGCACTGCCGGAGAAGCAACCCCCATTCAGCCAGACTCGGCACTCACCGCCATCCGCGTGATGATCGGTCCGCTGCCGGCCATCGTGCTGCTGCTGGGCATTGGGCTGGCCTATTTCTACCCCATCTCCCGCGAGGTTCATGCCAATATCCTGCTGCAACTGCACGAGCGCAAGCACGCATCGGGAAATCCGCCGGATACTGAGCCAGGCCTACGCTGAAATTTTGACGTAGCTCACGATCTCAGGTGCGATCGCCAGCAGCGATTCGCTCCTGGCCAGGGCAGATTGCACGGCATCTCCCGACCGGTGAGTGGCGCTCGCCGCGTTTGATCCACCAGTTCCAGCAGCACTAAGCGCAGCGCGGCATCCTGCTCCGCCTGAGCCACAATCCGGGCAGCAACATGCAGAGTTGGTGTTGTCATTGCGAAACTCCTTGATAGCTAAACGTTTCAGCCCGTCCAGCCCGCCATGAGACAAAAGATTTATCGTTAAAATAGCGGGTATCTTCCATTACGCGATTTGGCGCTGCACGGTTTTCTCATGGCTCCCGTTCCGTCCGAACCTCAGCCGTCCGCTCCCGAACTATCGCCATCGGGCACACTCCCCAACGCGCCAGATAGCGCTCGTTTGGCGGTAGACTCGATTTGGGTCTGGAGCGCAATTGGCCTCTTGCTGCTGCTGGTGCCTGTCGGGGTCGGCTCGATGGCAGTGCGGGAACTGCTGGTGCTGCCTGTGCTGCCCCGCTGCTGGAATGTGGCCCAAAGCAACAACTCTGGCTCTACTCGGATTTACTGTGCTGAGATTTTAGCGAATAAACAAACGGTTGAAGATCTGCGACGCGCTATTCAGTTGGCAAACCAGGTTAATGCAGACGATCCGCTGCGCGACAAGAGCGATCGCCTGATTGAGCAATGGACTCAGGATATTCTGCGACTGGGGGAGGCGGAGTTTCAGGCAGGTTCCCTCGACCGGGCCCGCGATATCGCCAAGCGGGTTCCGTTTCACGTCGCTACGTATGCGACGGCTGAAGCAAAAATCAAAGAATGGGAAGCAATTTGGGCCAAGGCTGAGAAAATTTACAGCGAGGTCGAAGCCGAGATCGATCAGGAAAACTGGTTTGCGGCCATGTCTGCGGCCCGAATGCTGTTAACCGTGGGCAATCAATATTGGGCAACTACCCAGTATCAAGCGCTAATGCGGCTGCTGCAATCGTCTCGTGAAAGTGAAGCAACCGCGCGGCGATCGCCCAATTCAGCCAGCAAGGGAGGCGGGCTGAACGATCTGATCCGTCAGTGGGAAACTGAGCAAACAAAGACAGACGCAGAACGATTAAAGACGGCCCAGGAGTTGGCTCAGGGTGGCCGAGTTGAGGATTTGCGGGCCGCAGTAGGTGCCGCAGAGCAGGTACTTTACGGCACGCCGCAATATGATCAGGCCCAGTCTTTGATCAACACCTGGCGACAGCAAATCGAAGCGATTGAAGATCGCCCCCGGCTGGCGCGTGCGGCTGAGTTGGCTCGCCAGGGCGATGTGCGATCGCTCGAAGTGGCTATAGACGAGGCAAACCAGATCACCTGGGGGCGATCGCTCCATGAAGAAGCCCGCACTCAAGCAGATACCTGGCGGCGACAGGTTCATGAACTGCGGCTGCGAGAGCAGGAAGAGATGCTGCGTCAGCTAGATCGATCTGCCAGCACCACTCCACCGCCTTTGCCTGCGCCTCTGCCCCCGGTCGTTCCGGTCGTGCCGTCTGCCCTGCCAGTCTCCGAACCCGTTCTGACGCTGCCTGCGGAGGGAACGTCGCCCGCGCTGCCTGCAAGCGTGCCTGCAAATGTGCCGGCCAGCGATAGTGTTGCTTTGCCGGGCGATCGCTCTACCCCAGACCCAATGCCCTAGCCCGCTTCAGACCGTCAGATTTCGTTAATTTCACTCCAATTCACTCCAAAAGCAGAGCCGTGAGGTCAATCCACGGATAGATTTTCATTTCCAAAATTCACGGAAGATAGAGTGATATCGATTTTTGATTTTGGATTGCCAGTCCGGCATCTACGGGAGATCTACCAATCTCATTCCTATTGCTATGTCAGACACGTACAGTCAGTAATTTCTACCAGCTAGTACGCAGAGGCAGGATTTAAGTAACGGATATTACTTACATTAAAAGCTTCTATAAAACGTTAAAAGTTATAAGAAGTGCTATTAAGTTTTCGTGAAGATCCGAAATGGGTGACTGTGGCCGTGAATACCATTGGGTATATCAACACCAATCCTAACCTAAATAGCGGGGTCTCATTTCAAACCCTCGTCATCCCATTGTTGGCTAGTTGACTAGGCAGTTTTTTGGGATTCCAGCGAGGGCGATCGCCAAAAGTTCGTAGCACGAGATGTGTCCTTTAATCCGTGAAAATACTCATGTATTTCAGAGTTGGTATAAAATGATTCTTGACTCTATAATTACTCATGAATGAGGGGTCTGACCCTCCAAGCACTTATTTTTTGGGCTTTTCATTAGCCCTAGCCAGCAATTAAGAATAAAGATTTCAGCAGATATACTTATAAAAATTGCGATATTCAGCTATACTGTGGTGTGTAATTCGTGAATCTACTGTCTGTCACTAGGTTCTATGGGTAGCTCCATTAGGTTTGCAAATTCAGTCTTACTGGCGGTCGGGCTTTCCCTTGCAGCAGCTTCTTCTGCAACGACCTACCCAGTCGAGCGTTGGTCTACTCTCAGTGACAG
This sequence comes from Thermoleptolyngbya sichuanensis A183, assembly GCF_013177315.1. Lineage (NCBI taxonomy): Bacteria > Bacillati > Cyanobacteriota > Cyanophyceae > Oculatellales > Oculatellaceae > Thermoleptolyngbya > Thermoleptolyngbya sichuanensis. Next base: position 3,097,283 of record NZ_CP053661.1, read on the forward strand.
TAGGCTGGAGTTCCAGCGCTTGGGTTCGCCTGATGCAGTGAATCCCTCGACAGGTCGGATGCGAAATCTGGTTCGGCCTCAAAACTCTTCCTATGACCCACCCGTGCAGGGCGGCCCCCAGAGTTCTCAAGGCTCTGGAACTCGGTAGACTAAAGCTTGATCTTGATGGCGATGCAGAGTTGGCGTAAGGCGTTGTGAGGTTTCAGCGCAGCTCCTTGGGTCAAGAGGTTAAGAGCTTGTCGGTGCCTTATTTCAGTCTGCGGGCATCTGACCTAAGCGCCTAACTAGAGCTTAATCGGCATTTTCCACCAGCGCTCAGACCGAATCAGCGTATGGGCCTGCCAATTCGTGTTTTCTGTATGGGGGTAGTCCGAGCGGTAGTGGCCTCCCCGGCTCTCAGTTCTGAAGGAAGCACTTTTCACCAATAGATAGGCTACGTCCAAGAGATTGCGCGTTTCTCCCCAGTTCCTAATCTGCGTAGGCGCGAGTCCTGCTTTAGCGAGAGAAACAGGGGCATCCAGGTGAGCGGGGCAGCGACTAAGGAACTGGCTCAGCGGCATCTCAGAAAACTGAAGCCGCCACTCCTGAATTTGGGCGATCGCCCGTTCAAGCGACTGCTGCTCTCGACAGATGCCTGCTGCTTGCCAGACTAGTGGCGGCAGGTTTTGGCGAATGGTTTGAATCGCTAATTTTTGAGACTCCCAGTCGGCAATGGCGCTGCTGGGAGCCAGGCTCGGCGAACTTTTTAAGGTATTGGGGATACTGGGGGCATTGGGGGCGATCGCCGCTAGCCAATTTTCAGGCAGTGCGACATGCCGAAGTTGCGCCCCAAACACCAGGCACTCCAAGAGCGAGTTGCTGGCCAGGCGATTTGCGCCGTGTACCCCTGTGCTGGACGTTTCCCCAACAGCATACAGCCCCGCAATCGAGGTCTGGCTGTGGAGATCGGTCAGCACGCCCCCCATCCAGTAATGAGCTGCTGGCGCGACGGGCACGGGCGCTTGAAACACATCCACTCCCCACTGCCGACAAACCTGCACAATGTTGGGAAAGCGCCGCTGAATGGTTTCAGGCGGAATCGGGCGCAGATCTAGCCAGACATGCCCATGCGCCGGATCGGGATGATGACTCTGTAGATAGCTGAAGATTGCGCGGCTTACCACGTCTCGTGGAGCCAATTCGCCCTCAGGGTGATAGTCAAAGGCAAATCGCTGTCCTTCGTCATCGATTAGGTGTGCCCCTTCGCCGCGCACAGCTTCGCTGACCAAAAATCTCGGCGCACCCGGTTTTGTGAGCGCCGTGGGATGAAACTGGACAAATTCTAAATCCCGCAGCACTGCGCCGCCCCGCCAGGCCATGGCCACGCCGTCGCCTGTGCTGAGAGCGGGGTTGGTGGTTTGGGCAAAGACCTGGCCACCCCCTCCTGTCGCCAAGACCACGGCTCCAGCCGCTAGCCGACAGAGTTGCCCCTCGACCATCGCTACTACACCCAAGCAGCGATCGCCCGTCTCTGTTAGCCACAGGTCGAGCGCAAAGCTCTGGCTCATGACGTGGATGTTTGGGCGCTGAAGCACCTGTTCCGCCAGGATAGACACCACAGCCCGTCCGGTGGTGTCTGCCGCGTGTAGCACCCGCCGTCGCGAGTGAGCCGCCTCCAGCGTCATGGCCAGATCAGCCCCATGCCGATCGAACAAAACCCCCATAGCCAACAGATCCCGGATACAGTCGGGAGCCTGTTGCACCATGAGGGTCACAGCTTGGCGATCGCACAGTCCTGCGCCTGCCCGCAGCGTGTCTTCGATGTGTAGCTCTGGCGAGTCATCCGCCGCCATTGGCGCAGCAATGCCGCCTTGGGCCCATTCACTAGCCGAGGTGAGCAACTCGTCTTTGGTGATTAGTCCGACGCGAAAGCGGGTCGGTAAACACAGCGACGTATAAAGTCCGGCTGCTCCCGCGCCAACGACTAAGACATCAAACTGGCGAGAAAAAGAAGACGACGAGGACAACTGCGGTCTGCCTAGCGGTAAATGCCGTTGTTAAAGCGATCGCCCCCTTCTACGAGCGCATCGAGCGGCGGGCTAACAACAAAGTTGCTGAAGTTGTTTTTCAGAATTTCTTTTTGTGCCTCGGTCAGCCCCGGCATTTTCAGCACGTCTTCCACGCTTTCAAACGGGGCATTCTTGAGGATCATGCGGGCCAGAGTCGGGTACATACCAGGATACTGCATGAACGCCCGGACGTTGGTGTTATTCAAGTCAATTTTTTTGCCAAAGTCGGTCGCTAGCTTGTCATCCATCGCATTGCGGAATTGCTGTTCTGCCAGCACGGGCGATGGATTGAAGGACAGGGGGCTGAGCGAGGCCGCGATCGCCGTCTGAGGCGAACCCAGCCACCCCCAAGAGGTGAGCATTAGACCCAGAATCATCAACACGCCAACCAGTCGCTTCATCAGTCGAATCCCTTCCAACTACAGTTCTCCAAATCAGCAGCCTGTAAAGCAGCCTATAAACCAGCAGCCTATAAGAGCTACTTTATAACTCTCAACAACACAGCTTTAACAGCCTCATAATTAGAGACTACCACTTTGGGGGGAGTATCGCCCTAGATCTTGCTGCTCAGCTTCAAAAACGTATCCAGGTCGGCGAAAGAGCCAGCATAGGTGACGGTCGGCGTGTCGTAGCCCTTGAGGCTAACGGTGTATTGCTTAAACAAATTGGGGTTGGCGATCGCCCCGGCCAGGTATTGATACGTCGTTTCCCCCAGGGCCACGTCCATGCCAATTTGCTTGGTAGACGATTCCAGACGGAAGGCGGCATTCACCGTGTCGCCCAGGGCGGTGTAGTCGGGGCGATCGCCCGTACCCGTGTTGCCCACCATCGCATAGCCCGTGTTTAGCCCTGCGCCCACCCGCAGTGGAAACGGCAGCGGATAGCGCTCATGCAGGCGGCTGGTCATTTTGTGCAGAGCGCTGAGGGCGCGAGCAATCCGCACCATCTCGTCGGGCGTAATGCCCTGCGCCCCGTGAATCCAGACTGCCATAATCGCGTCGCCGATGTATTTATCGACCCAGCTTCCATATTCGCGAATGATGTCGCCCGCGCAGCGAAACCAGGTGCCGATCGCCTCTGAGAGAATTTTTTCGTCTAGCTGGCGCGTCATCACCGTAAAGTCGCGAATATCGACGACCAGCACCGAGATGAGCCGCCGGACGTGGAGGGTGGCAGTAGCGGTAAATTCTTGTGAGTCGATACCGACCGAGGAGTCATGGAGGTGCGACAGTTCGGGAGAGTAGAACTCTAGCTCGGTTTGCCCAAAGGTGAGGCGATCGCCATTGTGGAGCGTTACGGGCACGCTCACCCGCCGACCGTTCACAAACGAGCCGTTGCGGCTGCCCAAATCGATCAGGTAAAACTCGCCTGTCTCCATGCGTTGCAGCATGGCATGGTTGCGCGAAATCCAGCGATCGGGCAGCACAAAATTGTTATCGTCTCCTCGTCCAATCGTCCAACAGTTGTTGTTCGTAAGTGAGAGGTAACGATTGCCAGCGTCGGTTCGTAATATCAGATGGGGAATGGGTTGGGCAGTCACTGACAAAGATGAGAAACCGCTAAATCTTTCCCAAAGAGATGCATCCTGGTGAGTCTGGCACGCTGTGTCAGCGAAGGGCCAGCCGAGCCAGAGGCGCTCCAGAAACAACCTTGCAGATGCTCTGTAGAGGCTCCATCGAAGCTCTAAATCACCCTGAGTGAGAACCGCCAGTGGTCTTAGCCCGTTTGCACCATGTCAACAAACCCTCAAGTCTCTCAGAGAGGCTTAAGAGAGGCTTGTAGCACTCTGCCAACGATGCGCTGCAATTCAGGACACCCATTTGCCTGGAAACTTCGCAATATCCAGCATTTGCGCCCATAACCTGCAACGACAATCAGCTAACTCACTCCTGCAACTCAACCATGCGACCCTAGCAATGCTACCAAAGCCACACTACTAAGTTAGCCCAGGATACTCAAATCATATCCTCAGTCAGGCAGCAGTCGCCGCTAACCAGAATAAGCCATCTACCAAAAGAGTGCTCAAAATCGCTCCTCCAAAGCTCCACCCGTGGAGCGATCGCAACCGTAAAGGCGCAAACCCCAGCATCACCAGCAGCCCCACTAGCAGCAGCGCAAAGCCACCACCCCAGGGCGTATACATCTGATGAAGGGCTGCCTGAAGGATTGTTCCGGCGGCACTTGCGTCTGACTGCATTAATTGTCGCCAATAGGGAACCAGATCGACCAGGTAGAAATACAGATCCGTAATTGCGGTTCCCAGCAGTGACCCCAGGTAGAACCAGCGCCCTATTTTGTGTTTTGCCCTGTGGAGGCCAGGCAAGATGAACGGCAGACCCAGCGCCTCGACGGGCAGATGATAAAACGGCTCCCAGCGCAGCCAGCCCCAATAAATCGACCCGGCAAGCCAGGTCCAGGCAAAGCCAATCAGCAAGTCACCCCAAAGTTTAGTGGTCGGCTGGCGCAAGAGCGATAGCCCCAGTCCAACCCAGAGCAGTGTCATCCCCAGACTCAGCCAGGGAAATAGCTGCACTAGCGGTGCCTGGAAAAACACCGGAACCGAGACTAAAAAGACAGATGCCGAAAAAACTGCGAGATGAGTCGTGTAGTCTGCTTGACGCTCTGCCACTTGAGATTCTGCAGCAAGATCGCTGGGGAGGGCAGCAGGCAGACCCGAAGGCACGAACGGCAAACGAACCGGCAGAATCGCTGATTCAGCGGCTGAGTCGGCAGTAGATTCAACGATGGACTCGGTGAGGTAAAGAGAGCGATCGCGCGGTGTAATGGAAACCAACTTTAATACCAACGATTCTTAATGCTTTTCATTTAGTTTACGTTATTTAACACATTGAGGAAAGCCTTGGAGCGATGTAGACAGGGGGTTGGTTTAGGCAGATTATTGAGTCCGGCTAGGGCGTGTTTTAAAATCCTTCGATCCCCCTAGCCCCCCTTAACAAGGGGGGAACCGAGCCGAGCCACTCCGGAAGTCCCCCTTTTTAAGGAAGTCCCCCTTTTTAAGGAGGGGGATCGACTCAGGGCAATCAATGACCTAGAAAGTTTTAAAACAGTGCCTAGGATTTAGCCCTCGCGATCATGGCCCTAGCGCTGGCACTTCGTACAGGATTCTATCCAGGACTTTATAAAGGATTTACTGAGATTTACAGCCTGTTTACCAAGCAAGGGGACTGGAAGCCGAGGAATTGCGCTTGACTCGGCTAAGATGTGGTGGAGTTTTAGAGATTAAGCGCATGGAGTTGATCAACCTGCCTCTGCTTTCGGCTTGGCGTGTGTTCACGCAGGGTGAACCCTTTGCAACAGTCTCAGGCGTTTCTCAAGGGATGCAGCAAGGAGTCGCAGGCATTGCACAGGGCTGGCCCCCGCTGGCGATCGCCCAATCTGCTGCTCCAGATGCCGCTGCGGAGCCGGGTCTCTTGACCAGTACCTTCCAGGCCATTGTGCTGGGGCTGGTGCAGGGGATCACAGAATTTTTGCCCATCAGCAGCACCGCGCATCTGCTGATTTTTACAAAAATCTTGGGCTGGTCGGCCGTAGGCGAAAAGTATTTCGTAGACGCAATCCAGTTTGGCAGCGTAATTGCTGTGTTGATGTACTTCTGGCAAGACATTCGCCAGATTCTCGGCGGCGCGTGGACTGCCCTCCAGCAAAAGGACTGGCAGCGCGAGGAGTGGAAGATTCTGGTGGGGATCGCTGTGGGCACGATTCCGGCACTGGTGTTTGGCTACCTGTTTCGCGATGCTATCCCCGAAAGTGCGCTTGTGATTGCGGTGGTGTCGATTGCGATGTCTCTGCTGTTGGGCTTGGCCGAGAAAATTGGCAGCCGCAAGCGCGGGTTCGATAATTTATCAATTTTGGACGGGCTGCTGGTGGGATTGGGGCAAACGCTGGCGCTGGTGCCCGGTGTGTCTCGCTCTGGCTCCACCCTGACGACGGGCATGTTTTTGGGGCTACAGCGACCGACTGCGGCTCGCTTCTCGTTTTTGCTGGGAATTCCTACCCTGGCGATCGCCACACTCTATCAGTCCACCAAAGCCTTTGACAACGTCGATCGGCTGCTGCCGCTGCTGGTAGGGATTATTTCCACCTTTATTTTTTCCTACTTGGCGATCGCCTGGCTGCTGCGCTATCTCCAGCGCAAAAGCACCTGGGTTTTTGTCTGGTATCGCCTCGCCTTTGGGACCACGATTTTGCTCTCGCTGGTAGCAGGGCTGATTCGAGAATAGGGGCGTGAATCAAATGGAGCGGCAGAGGATGGTGCGATCAGGGGATGATGGGATAAGAGGGATCATGGAATGATCGAAGACGGGGTTGATCTGCCAACCCCCCTGCACGCCAACCCTCCCTTCTCTCAACCTGCCATGAGCGATGCCGCCATCAAGCCTGCCCTGATTACCCGCGTGCTGCCCGACTCGATCGCCGCAGAGATTGGGTTTGAGCAGGGCGATCGCCTCGTGTCGATTAACGGACAGGCTCCCCGCGACCTGATCGACTATCAGTTCCTCTGCGCCGATGAGGTGCTGGAGCTAGAAGTGCTGGACGCTGCGGGCAAGACGCACCAGATTGAGATTGAAAAAGACTACGACGAAGACCTGGGGCTGGAGTTTGAGTCGGCTCTGTTTGACGGATTGATCCAGTGCAACAACCGCTGCCCCTTTTGTTTTATCGACCAGCAGCCGCCCGGAATGCGGCAAACCCTCTACCTCAAAGACGATGACTATCGCCTCAGCTTTCTCTATGGCAGCTACCTGACGCTGACCAACCTGCCCCAGCGCGAGTGGGATCGCATCGCCCAACTGCGCCTGTCACCGCTTTATGTCTCGGTTCACGCGACGGAGCCAGAAGTTCGCATTCGCCTGCTAAAAAATCACCGAGCGGGTCAAATTCTCGACCAACTGCGCTGGTTCCAGAAAAATCGGCTGCAAATTCACGCTCAGGTCGTTGTGTGTCCGGGCATCAACGACGGCGTGCATCTGGAGCAGACACTGCGAGATCTGGCTTCGTTCCACACGGGCGATATTCCCGCCCTTGCCTCCGCTGCGGTCGTACCCGTCGGGCTGACCCGCTTTCGCCCGGCCGAAGATGAATTAATTCCAGTCACACCGGAACACGCCCGTCGGGCGATCGCCCAAGTGCAGGCGCTCCAAGCAGAGTTCCGGGCTAAATTTGGCTCTAACGTCGTGTGGCTGGCAGATGAGTGGTTTCTGATTGCAGGACAAGACCTGCCGCCCGAATCCCACTACGAAGACTATCCGCAGATTGGCAACGGCGTGGGGTCGATTCGTCAATTCCTGAAGCAGTTCAAAATAGCCGCTCGTCAGTTGCCCAAATCTGTGAGTCCGCCGCGCCGCTGGGTGTGGGTGGTGGGCAATGCCGTTGAGCGAGCCTTTCAGCCGATTCTCAAACGCCTGAACGAAGTGGACGGACTGACCGTGGAGATGGTGGCGCTGCGAAGCGACTATTGGGGGCAGTCCATCACGGTGACGGGGCTACTGACAGGGCACGACCTGGCGCTGGCGCTAGCCGGGCGGGATCTGGGAGATGGCGTGCTGCTGCCGTCGCTGATGCTGAAACATGGCGACACGCGGTTTTTGGACGATACGACGGTGGCAGATCTGGAAAAACGGCTGAAAACACCGATTTACGTCGTGTCTGGTATTGAGGGGCTGTTGGAAACGGCTGTGCAGTCTCCTGTGCTGGCTGCCCGCTAGTCGCGATTTTGCGAAATCGAACTCAGTTAGGACTTACGCAGTTGGACAATTTCTCGCGGGCTGCACCCGCGAGAAATTGTCCAAAACCCAAAGGGCTTATCGCAAGTGCATAAGTCCTATCAGTGTGTTGTAAACCGACTGGCGGCGTATTCCCAGTATTCGCTGTAGCGGTCGTCGGGCTGCACGTCGCAGTAAATTTCTCGGATGCGATCGCGGCTGCGGTCGTCCTCGCGGGTTTGCAGGTCGCAGGTGCCACGGGCCGGCACGTAGCGATCGCCCAATTCCGATGATCGGAAATAACGAACGCGCAGCACCGAGTCGCCCCCCAGGGTTTCGCCCACCTCTCCCACATATTCCAGCACAGCGCGGGAACTGCGGAGCCGCAGGCTGACTTCGTTATCGCGGCGCAGCCGAATGATTTCCGCCACACCAGACGTGCGATAGCGCCGGGTTTCAATGCGGCCCCGCGATTCATAGACCACGTCTGAGCTAGACGGCGGACGGCTGCTAGAGGAACTGCCCTCCTCGACCGACAGATGGCGACGCTGCACCCAGCCCGCCCCACGATCGCCCCGCACGTAGACCCAATCCCCATCGCGGCGAATCACCTCGACGCGATCGCCCCGCCGAAACACGTTGGTCATGGGATAACTCTCGCCGGGGCCAGTGCGAACACTAAGTCCGTCGATGGTGACGCGCCCGACCTGGGCCAGGGCGGCCCCTGCGGATAGGGCGATCGCCATGCAGGATGCCAGGATCATGCCCACACTCCGACGAATCCGTTCACGCTGCCTAAGCTGCATCATTTTCATGATCACCCAAAGTCACATGATCACCCGAAGTTACAACGACCCTCACAACGACCCAAAGACGCTCTCGACTACGCGCAGCCCTCGATATACTGCACCTCAGGTAGCTTACCTGCGCGATACTCGACCACCCGCCCCCGATTCGTTTCAAAAATCACCCGAAAGCTCTTATCTGCCTCATCCTTTGGCACAAAGGTCAGATACTTTCCATTTTCAAAGTACTCATGGGGATTAGAGACGATCTGACCCGGATAAAGTTGCTGAATTTGCGCCTCGGTGCTGCCAATTCCCGCGCCGCTGAGGGTCTTGATTGGACTATTTCTGCCTACGTCCACCCGCGCAATCTGCCCATCCGTAACCATAAAGCTCAGACCCGAAATTCCTTGAGCATTCAGAAAATAACATGCATCCCCCTCGCTGTAAGCATTTTCTGCCCGCACTAGAGGGATGCCCGCCGCCTGCTTCGCCTCGTTGACCGTCATGCCCACGCGCACCGGGCCGACACCCTTGAGATGCACGCGAGAATCAACGCTGAGGGTGGCTTGGGCCTGGGCGGGAGCAACGGAAACGCAGACCAGACAGCAGACGAGCATTACCACAAACAAGAGTCTTTTCAGCATAGAGTCACCGGAGGAAGGGGAATGAATGGTGGGGCGAGTAGATTTTGGATTTTGGATTGGCGAGCGATTGAGGAGTGAGAAGATTGGCGATTGGTGAGATTGAGACCGCGGCGGGGCTATCGCTTTCCAGCGCGGGTCAGGCGGGTAGAGAGCGTGTCGGGCTCGGCGGCAGCCGGGGGAAACAGGTCGGGCTGATCTTCAATTGGCTCAAGCTCTGGTTCTGTGGGGCCGAAGGAACGCACAGGCACGTCTGCACCGTTGATCACCGCGCCCAAAAACTGGATGGTTTCTGACTCGATGAACTGATCGACGGCTTCGGTCAGCAGGCCGTCTTCTGTGATGCCGGGTCGGGTCACCAGCAAGAGTCCGTCGGTGTGTGGCTCTAGCAGCAGCGCGTCGGTATGGCGGCTGAGGGGGGGCGTGTCGATCACCACCAAGTCAAATCGACCACAGGCATCTTCGAGCAGGCGCTTGACTTCGCCCGATTCTAGAATAGCGGCTGCCTGTCGCTGGGGGCCGGGGCTTGGCAAAATGTAAAGGTTTTCTATCTCAGGCACCAGGCTAAATTCACCCCGGTCGAAGTGTTGCAGCGGCTCTAGCTGGCTGTCGGGGTTTGGCGCAACGCGCAGGGCAGTGGCTTGGGAGGGCGATCGCAGATCGGCTTCAATCAGCAGTGTCCGCTTGCCAGCGCGGGCAGAGGCGATCGCCAGGTTGTAAGCCGTCACCGTTTTGCCCTCGCCGCCCAGCAGACTGGTCACCACGACAGCTTTCAGACCGCCCGTCCCCGCTGCCCGCCGTAGATTGCCCCGCAGCCGCTCATACGGCTCCAGGTAGGGCGAATCTGCCTTCAGCACCAGCGGCATGTCCTCCGTATCGGCAACTCCGGACAAATCAGGTAGTAAACCCAAAATTGGCACTTCCTGCTGGCGCAGCGCCAGTTGCAGATCGGGCAGCGTGTGGAAGGTGGCATCCAGCGAATCGAGCAGCATGACTAACCCGCTGCCCACCAGCAGCCCCACCAGCCCGCCCACCAGTAAAATCGCCAGACTGTTGCGCCCTTCGGCGTTGGCGATCTCCGTCTGAGGCGGCTGCACGACTACTAGACTGCCGACGGTTTCCTCCGCCGCCAGCCGCACGTCCGCCAGCTTTGCCTGGATCTGGTCGTAGAAGTTTCGCTTCAGCACGACCTGCTGCTCCAGCCGCGATTGCTCCACCTGACGGTTGGGCACGGCAGTATATTCCTGGCGGAGTTCCTGCTCGGCGGCGCGGAGGGCTTCAAGCTGCTGCTGGAGGGATTCTCGTTCGGTTTGCAGGTTGACCAGCGTATTGGCCAACTGCTGGCGGGCAGGGTCGAGGCTGCTGCCTTGGCGGATCGTGGACAGGCTAGCGAGGGGTGCAGCAAGCTGGTTGCCACCGATCACTTCGGTCACCCGCTGCTGCAACAGCGCCTCGAAGGACTGCTGCTGGTGCTTCAAGTCCAGCATGGTGGGATGTTCGGGGCGCAGGTTGCGCGAGAGCAACTGAGTTTGTAGCTCGTTTTGGTAAATCTTGGCCCGCAGGTCGGCAATGATGGGGTCGGCGCTGAGGGCGGCGGAGGTATAGGCCTGGTCGGCGGAAAGTCCCAAGCGCGATTCTAGGCTGCGGATCTGAGCGGCGATCGCCTCTAGATTCAGCCGGATCTGGCGCTGCTGCTGCTGGCTAGCGGTAATTGCGCCCACCAGTTGACCGTCCTGCGCGGCTTGAATTGCAGGCCCTTCGACGCGCACATATTCTTCCAGGTCACGCTCCGCCAGCCGCAACTCCTGCGTCACCACAGGCAACAGCCGATTCAGGTTGTCGATGATTTGCTGGATTTGCTGGCGGTTAAACAGGCGGCTCTGATCTACCATTGCCTGCATCAGTGCCACCACCGTTGCCTGGGCTACGCGATTGTCTGGGTCGCGATACTGCACCAGCACCCGCAGCCCCACTTCCTCCGCATTCCGATTGCGATTTTCTCCTTCGGGGCGGGGATTAACGACTACCGCGGCGTTGCGTCGAATGATAAAAGCATCTGTCCTCACCTGTTGGGTGGCAAGCTGCTGCACTGCGGTTTCTACTACAAAGTCCGACAGCAGCGTTTCTGCCGTCATCACCTGGGCCTGCTGCTGGAGGGCGGTGTTGGTCTGGCTAACGGTGACGGGCGGCGCGGCATAGCCCAGCATCCCCCGCGAGATGTAGCTGGTCGGCGGGGCGGGCTGGAGTGCAGCCACGCCCGATAGCCCCATCACCAGCGCAAACCCTGTCAGCCCGGCCCACTTGTGGCGGTCTAGCGCTACGAGATATCGCTTGATTAGAGGGGAAACCATTGAGGGGATTGCGGATTGCGGCGGGACTAACTCAGGCGAAGGGGGACAGGGAGACGACGCTGCCCATCATTCTAGGCTTGGGTCTACTGTGTATACGCCTCGATTGTTTGCGTCAAGCTCTGAACGATCCCCCTAAATCCCCTTTAATAAGGGGGACTTTCGACCCCCTAAATCCCCCTTATTAAAGGGGGACTTTCGATCCAGTTCTCTCTGCTGCGGGTCACTCTGGGTTCGATCCCCCCTTGAACAAGGGGGGCTAGGGGGGATCAAAGCATTGCCACTCAAACATAGAAGACTTGCATGTACACTATAGAGACTTAGGGAGGAAGGGATGCTGACCCTGGCTGCATTTTGCAGAAATTGGACGTTCAATTTTATATACCCACCGTAACGCATCTTACGGAAGTCTTAGGCTGAATTATGGCTCAAACAGGCTTTCCGAAGCTTCGGTGAGTCGGTCGAAAAACAGCAGGAAGCCCAGCACATCGCGGAAGGGCTGGGTGAAGACATTCAGTGCATAGGTGACGCGGCTGATCAGGTTGCGCCCGATGATGATTACATCATTGTGCTGGAGACGGGGGTTTTCTTCGGGGTCGCCGCGTAGGGCCCGGCGGGCGTTGAAGTCAAGGCGGATGGCGCGGCCCTGGTCGGGGTCGTAGCGAATCAGGGCGATGTCGCGCAGGTCGGCGGTGTCGGGGTTGGGGCCAATGGCGGCGATCGCATCGAGGAAATCACTCCCGTTGGGTAGGGTAATGTTGGCGATCGCCCGTCCGCCGCCGCGGCCCCCCAGGCTGTTGGAATAGTTCAGCACGCGGATGTTGATCTGCGGCTGGGCGAGGGTAGAGCGGGCGGTCAGGTCGGGGTCGTAGCCGTCTCGGTTGGCAGCGGTGAGGGCAGGTACGATAACGGTGTCGCCATCGCTGAGGCGCACAGCGGGCAGCGCAGTCGAGTCGCGCAGGGGCGTATACAGATCGAAGGTTCGCTCTAGGGCTGCTCCCGTTGGGGCAGTGCGGCGAATGGTCACGCGCCGCAGGTCGGCTTGGCGCGTCGTGCCGCCTGATGCCAGCAGCGCGGTAGAGAGTTGTGGGCTTTCCATGGGGTAATAGCCCGGCCGAAACACTTCTCCCAGCACCGTCACCCGCACGGGCCGCTGCGCGACCAAAATCACGTCTACCTGCGGATTCACCACAAAGCGGTTGAGTTCCTGCTGAATCTGTAAGCGGGCGCTGTTGAGAGTTTGTCCGTCTAGCCGCAGCGACCCCACCAGCGGCACCAGCAGGTTTCCTTCTAGGTCGAGCGTGCCCTGAAAGCTGAGGTCGGGAAACCGCAGCACGTTTACAAAAATTGAGTCGCCGGGCCCCAGTCGATAGCGGTTGAAATCGGCAAGGGGCGTGGGGCGGGCAGGCGGACGAGTACGAGCGGCGGGCGGCGGGCTGTTGGGCGGCGGCGGGTCTTTTTTGATATCAAGCCGATCGAGCGAGGGCGGCGGCACCGGGATGTCTACGGTTTGCGCGGTCGCAGAAGCGCCCCAGACAGAAGCGCCCCAGATGGTCAGCAAGATCAGGGGCAGACCAGACCAGCCAGGCAAACGGGCGATCGCCCAGGGGAAACACGTCGCGGGAGCGGTCATAAACACGCAGGATAAACTCCACCCAATCCAGATCGAGACACACAGCCGATCCTGGCTAGTATTGGCTGGATTTGACTACAGTTTGACTCAGGACTACGCATTTGCAATAAGGTTTCTGAATTTTGGACGATTTCTCGCAATCGTCCGACTGCGTAAGTCCTATGACTCTATCTTCATCGAAATGCACCCGCCATCAGTGCTGATTGTACGGCCTTTGCCAATAACTCGGCATCGGCGTGGGATTCCTCCAGGTTGCCCAGCGGCTCCATCGGCAGCAGCAGGGCGATCGCCACCCAGGGCATCCGCTGTTGCTGCGTCCACTGCATTCGCTGGTCGGCCCAAAACCATCGCCCCGGATCGGCGCTGCCGCCTGTCGGCCAGGCATACCATTGCACGACGGCGTAGGTCTGCTCGGCGTTCCAGTGGCGCGAAAATCGAGTATTGACCAGAATGGGCTGGCCATCAGAAGCGTTGACAGAAAAGCGCAAGTTTCGCCGCGAATCGACCCGCAGCCCAAACTCGCCGCTAAAGCTGACCCAATCGATTTCGGGGGCATCGGCCGACCGCATGGGCGATCGCAGCAGCAGAATTGCAGATGCAGGAGACTCGCTCGATGGTGTGGCTAAAGGGCCAGACGGTTCCCGCACTATCGTCTGCATTGACCAGCGCCGCACGCCGATGCGAATCTCCTCGCGGCTCTCGGTTTGCCACCCGGCAAGGCCCAGCCCGCTTTGCCGCAATGCCTGCACTTGCTCCAGATGCGCCATTTGGGGCGGCTGTGTCCAGGGCCACGGCTTGCCAAAGTAGCCGGGGAGGGCAGCGGCCAGGGCGATCGCCACCAGCAGCAGCGCCACCCAGCCGCGCCACGGGCGGGATAGGGTGGGTTTCGCGGGGATTGATTTCACGGCGATTTCTCCTAACGGCGCGGCAGCAGCGGTTCTGAACGAGGCCCTTCAGCGAGAGGAGTCTGGTCTACTGGGGCAGGCTGCCAGCGATCGCCCAGCCACTCGACCCCGCGCCAAACCCACAGCAGCCCGCCCAGCGTCAGTGCAGAATAGAGGTCACCGCCCCAGCCTTCGTGCAGCCAGTCGAAGGCGAGTTTTTGTTCGGTGCCGTGCAGGTAGGCCAGCATTGTGTTTCGCAAGATATTGGCGATCGCCGTCAGTCCCACAATCCCCAGCAGAAACAGGGCCGCCTTGAAGCGCGATTCCCGTAAGGATTGCCTCGTAAATCGCCAGCCCTCGGCCGCGTAGAGCAGGATCAGCCCCGCGTATAGCCCAGTAAACAGGAGCTTCAGCCCCGCGCAGTAGGGCGCAATTTCCACCACCTGATTGTTCACATACACATACACCTGATCCACGCACACATCCATGCCCATTTGGAGCAGCATAAACCCAGCGGCGATCGCAATCAACTGTTGCAAGGGCAGGATGTAGGGGGTCAGCAGATAGGGAAATGCCGTCGGCGTGGCCAGCGCCACCAGCAGCAGCGGAAACGCCATCAGCCGCAGCCCCGCCGCACCTTTGAGCCAGAGGCATAGCCCCGTCAGCACCAGCGGCAGCGACAGGTTCACTGCTTCGGCAACAGGGTGAAGATAGAGCCGTAGCCCCAGCAGCAGTAGCCCCAGCCCCAGGCCGTGCGCCCAGCCCATGCGCTGTTCCGGCAGCGTCTCCCAGTCGCCTTGCCGCTGCCACCCCAGCCACGCCGCCAGCGGCAGCCCCAGCAGCCCGCAGCTATAGTATTCATGCTCAATGCTGATGGTCTTGTTCAGCCAGCCCTCTGCCCAGTGCAGCAGCAGCGGCCCGTAGAGCAGCCCCAGCAGCCCCAGCAGCAGCCAGCCTCGAAATCGAGAGGGCGATCGCCAGATGCCAGAGCCAGAATAGCGAGGATGCATGGTAGTGCCCGTGCGGGAGGTGATGCAGGGATGCGGGAAAGGACGAGGTTTAGAAGTTTACTCTAGCATTCCACTGTTTAAACTACTGAAACTACTGAAACTACTAAAACGCTCCAACGTCCCAGTGCCCCGACGATCCAATCACTCCCGCATCCCACGTCTCATCCCACCATGATTCAGCACGACACCGAAAACGGCGCACTCACCGCCGCCTCGATCGCCCCGACGACGCGCTGAATCTGAGCGTCTGTCATGCCGGGGTAAATCGGCAGCGATAGCACCTGATGGCTCAGCCGCTCGGCATTGGGAAAATCTCCCAGTTTATAGCCCAGATAGCGGAAGGCGGGCTGTAAATGGCAGGGTACGGGATAGTGGATGCCTGTGCTGACGCGGCGAGACTCTAGCGCAGCTTGTAAAGCAACTCGCTCTAGAGGGCAGGCATTGGTTACACACACCACGTAGAGATGATAGGCGTGGCCGCCGCCGCTGACATTGGTGATGGGCTGGATTCCCGCAAACTGGAGGGGGGCCAACAGTTCGTCGTAGCGCTGGGCAATCCGCAGGCGATCGCGGTTCCAGTGGGGCAGGTGGGGCAGCTTCACGCCCAGCACAGCGGCTTGCAGCGTGTCTAGGCGGCTGTTTACGCCAAACTCGGTGTGGTAGTGCTTGCAGGGTGCGCCATAGTTGCGGAGCGATCGCAGCCGTTCGGCAATCTGCGCTTCCCGCGTTACCACCATGCCGCCATCGCCCAGCGCCCCCAGGTTCTTGCTGGGATAAAAGCTAAAGGCAGCCGCCATGCCAACGGAACCCGCACGATAGCCTTCGCGCTCCGCCAGATGCGCCTGGGCTGCGTCTTCAAAAATCATCAGGTCGTAGGTGCTAGACAAATCGAGCAACTGACGAGGCGACACCATTTGCCCGTAGAGGTGAACCGGGATGATGGCCCGTGTGCGGGGCGTAATCGCCTTTTCGGCGGCCACCAGATCTATCAGTGCGGTATCAGGTTCGCAGTCCACCAGCACCGGGGTTGCGCCCGATTGCAGCACGCCGATCAGCGTCGCCACAAAGGTATTTGCAGGCAGCAACACCTCATCGCCCTGCCCGATGCCGCAGGCCCGCAGCCCCAGGGTGATCGCATCCGTCCCAGAGCCGACCCCAACGCCATGCTCACTGCCACAGGCGCGGGCAAAGGCGATTTCAAAGTCGAGCAGCGCCCCACCCAACACAAAGTCTCCTTGGAGCATTGCCGTCTGAATCACTGCTTCAAGCTGAGGCTGGAGCGACCGATGCAGCAGCGCCAGGTCTGTTAGCGGGATGGGGGATGAGATGGCTTGTACCGGGGGAATTAGCACGGAAATAGTCATAGCAAAACGGGATTTTGGGGGTTCAGACGCTAGAGGGTCAGGGAACTTTCGCTGTCATGCTGGGGCGAGCAGGGCTAGAAGGTTGCCTGATTAGGGTTTACGAGCTTCCGCATGATTCTGACTTTTGCACTTACTGCACTTACCGCAATTGCATTGACTGCAATTGACAACTGCGATTGGCTTCGATTGGCTCGATTGGCTTCGATTGGCTCGATTGGTTTCGATTGGCTCGATTGGCATCAGTTGCCGCCTTTGGAACCGGGGGATTTGGAAATGGCTCCAACGGTCTTCTATGCTTCAACAGTCTCCAATACTGTTATGCGGGATGAATGCTAAAGATATCTGTAGGGGCGGCATAAAGAATTAATGAAAGCTGAGTTGGGATGTAACAGTGAGGGCGCGTGTATCCCCTTAACTGAAAGCAGTTCAGCCCCTTTCGAGTAAGAATTGCGACTTTGGTTCGCATCATTTCTACAGGAAATACCGGAGATGGAGCAGGTCAGGACGTGCCCCACATTTTTCTGCTGCGGTGTTGCTGTGCAGCAATAGCGTGCAGAGTTCGTATGCGGAGTTTGTATGCAGAGTTCGTATGCAGTTCCTGCTCAAGCTTTGAGGCGGGTGAGCTTGAGAAAAATATCGGTGAGGCTGGCTTCGTCTCGGGTGATGCTCAGCAGGGGCAGGGGGTTGAGGATGTCCAGAACTGGATACAGCAGGGACGAATCGGGGACGGTGAGGGTGCAACCCTGCACTAAAACCCCCAGCGCGTCTATCTTTTGCAGGCGATCGCCCGTGAGCGGACTCTCCAATTCAATATGGTAGGCAGAGCCAGAAAACTGACGGATTAGCTCAGGGGTGGCTTCCTCCGCCACAATTTCACCCTGACGGATAATGGCAACGCGATCGGACAATTCTTCGGCAATGTCAAGCTGGTGCGTGGTCAGCAGGATGGCGCGGCCTTCGGCAGCGATCTCTCGCACCAGTGCCTTCACCGCCTGCGTCGCCTCAACATCCAGCCCTAAGGTCGGCTCGTCCAGCAGCAGCAGTTGCGGGTCGTGGATCAGCGAAACGGCGATCGCCAGCTTTTGCTGCATCCCCCGCGACAAAGCTTGCACCACGGTTTTGCGCTTTTCCGTCAGCCCAAACCGCTCCAGCAGCGCCTTTCCTCGCTGATGCGCCACCCGTCGCGATAACCCCCGCAGCACGCCAAAGTATTCCAGGTTTTCCTCACAGGTCAAGCGCCAGTAGAGGTTGCGGTTTCCTTCCAGCACTGCGCCGAGCGATCGCAGCGCCCGACTGTCTCGGTGCGGATCGCGCCCAACGATTTGCACCTGGCCCGCATCGGGCAAAATCAGCCCCGCAATCATCTTGATGGTGGTGGTTTTGCCTGCCCCGTTGGGGCCCAGAAACGCCAGCACCTCGCCCGCACTCAGCACCAGCGATACGTCTCGCACGGCGGGCACTTCTATCTTCTTGTCTCGATAGACTTTTCTCAGACGTTGGGCGCTCAAAACTGGCATACAGAAGCAAAGTCCCCTTGGCAGGCTACTGGCAGGCGACCACTAGCGGATGATGTGGATTAGAAAGTTCCTTGTGTAAACGAATCGGGTGGACTGGGCGAATCAGCTAACTGGGGCAGACCCTCAGGACACAAAAAACTACGGCATGAAAGGCATGAAAAAAGGCGGGAACCAACCTGTCCCCACCCCCTTCAAAGAACCTGAGAAAATCAAAACCTCGGTAAAGCAGCTTAGGCAAAGCAGCTTAGCGGAAGCCCACGGCGGCTTGCCACACAAACGCCAGCAAAAAGAAGAACACGGGAATAATCGGCAGCACATCTACCAGGGGGTCGAAAATTGCGTAGGCTTCGGGCAGTTTTGCGAGTAACAGAGCCGCTTCCATGAGTGAAATAACCTCTCCAACACAGATCTCATAATTGGTGCATATTTTAACATGCGGTTAGGTTCCGAAACTATGCCTGCTCCGATTTTGTCCAGAGATTTTGCTCTATCACGTTGATCCAGCTAATCCAGCTTAATCCAGAGATCCAGAGGTTTTGCCCAGTGATTGCCCAGTGATTGCCCAGTGATTGCCCAGTGGTTGAATTCAATACCTTTGCCAACAGAGTGCCCATAGAGCGATGGATTGATGAGCCTTGCGCTACTCTCAGCGCAACTTTGGTTTGATGGTCGGCATCAACCGCGACTCGATTGGCTACACTGGAGTACGTCAGTTGGTTTGCGCGTTGACTTGATTTAGTTGACTTGTTTACTTGTTCTGTTTACTCGTTCTAAGGATTGGCAGCTATGAAACGGTCTCATTTTGATTCCAGCCATTTAATGCGTCGGGCTGAGGATCTCATCAACGCGGCTTCCAATCGCTATCGCATCACAGTTCAGGTGGCCAACCGCGCTCAGCGCCGCCGCTTCGAGGAGTTTGACAGCCTGGATGATCCCAAGATGAAGCCCGTGATTCGCGCCATTATTGAAATGTCGGACGAGCTAACTCAACCAGAAATTATTGGTGAATAGCGTAAGCTCAGTTGGAAGGAATGTGGAGGGGAGACCATGCGATCGCGCTCACGCCGACAAACCCGGATTCGGCTGCTCTCTCGGTTAATTGCCGCACTGCTGATTGCGGCAGGCATGTTGCTGGCGATGGGGCTGATTGCGCCAACCCAGACCCGCTATGCCAACTCGCCGCTGGGGGCACAACGGGCGATCGCCCAGCAGTATGGCGTTCCCATTCCCAGCCGCGTGGCGGAGGAGATCTATCGCCGCCTGCCAGAGATACCGCTCGAAAATAATTACATCTCTCAGCGCACGGGAGCCGTCGATCCCGAAGATACCTTCCTCAGCCGGATGATCCGATACCACACGCTGATTAAAGGGCGATCGCCCATCTCCCGGTTTGACTGGAAGTTGACCCTCGCGGATTACCTGGGCATCAACGAGCCGATGGTTCCCGGCTCCTATCCTGGGGCCATTAATCTCACTACCAATCCTCTAGAGGCAGACACCGCCGTGGTCAACCAGTTCACCCGCGCCCAGCGCGACGCATTGGTGAACACGCTCGTTGCCTTTTTTAACCCCAGCGTGCTAAATCCGCCGCCCCAGTTGACACCCTCTAGCATGTCCGCCGAAACTCCCCAGCAGAACGCGCCCCCCGTTGGTCGTGGCTCCACTCAGCCCCTGCCGCTAGAGCCACGACCCGGAGATGCTCAGCTTTTGATGCCCTAACCGTTCCACTCAGCCCAGTCCTGCGGCTTCAGAAACACCTCGTATAGCTCTGCTTCGGGTGTGCCCGGTTCCGGCTTGTAGTTATATTCCCAGCGCACTAGCGGCGGCAGCGACATGAGGATTGATTCGGTGCGGCCGTTGGTTTGTAGTCCAAAAATCGTGCCCCGGTCGTAGACCAGGTTGAATTCGACGTAGCGCCCGCGCCGATAAAGCTGGAAATTCCGTTCGCGATCGCCATACTCGTCATGCTGATGCCGTTCGGCGATGGGCACATAGGCGGGCAAAAAGGCGTTGCCACAGTCCTGCACAAAGGCAAATAGGTCTTCCCAGGTGCGTCCCTGCACGGGGCCGACCTGCTTGCTGTAGTCGGCTGCGGGGGTGTCGCTGTGGGAGCCGGGATAGGAAATGGGATAGAGGATGCCCTGCGTGTCTTGATAGTCGAAGAAAATGCCGCCCACACCGCGCGTTTCACCGCGATGCTTGAGGTAGAAGTACTCGTCGCACCAGCGCTTAAAGGCGGGGTAATAGTGCGGGTTATGGCGATCGCACGCCGCTTTGATGGTTTTGTGGAAATGGGCGGCATCTTCGCGGGTGGGATAGTAGGGCGTGAGGTCAATGCCGCCGCCAAACCACCACACTGGGCCCGCCTCAAAGTAGCGGTAGTTGAGGTGAACCGTAGGAATGTAGGGGTTGCGGGGATGCAGCACCATCGACGTGCCCGTGGCATAGAAGCCGTGCCCCGCCGCTTCTGGGCGCTGCACCAAAATCGATGGGGGCAGATCCTTGCCCCACACTTCTGAGAAATTCACACCGCCCTGCTCAAACACACGACCGCCCTTCAGCACGCGCGATCGCCCGCCGCCGCCCTCTTCGCGCACCCAGCCATCTTCCTGAAACTTGCCCTCGCCGTCTAGTGCCTCTAGTCCCTGACAGATGCTGTCTTGCAGCGCCTTCAGCGCTGTGCTGACACGCTCCCGCGAATCCGCAGGGGGCATTACATTAACCGCAGCGTTCGTAGAGACGGAACTGGGAGACGGAGAAGTCGCTTCGGGAGAGGGAGACGTTGCCATGATGGAAAAAGAACAGTTGCTAAAAGTAAAGGAAATGATCGACGAAACATCCGCAGCACTGATGCTGCATCCGGTTTTCACCGTTGCCGGATCTAGACTATCCCGGAACGATGCCCAATGCTTATGCGGTCAACAAATGTAACGAAAAGTGCAAAAAAGCTTAATAGACATAGCTAAGGCTTCGTTCAGCGGGTAGAAGCGATCGCCCACTTCCAGCAATTTCAACCGGCTCAACTGCTGAGTGCGCTCGATCGCTAGGACGTGACCCAGCCCTCTCTGAGCAATGCCCAAGGTTCATAAATCTAGAACGGAGAGAGAGGGATTCGAACCCTCGGTACGGACTTTCGAACCGTACAACAGATTAGCAATCTGCCGCTTTCGACCACTCAGCCATCTCTCCAAGATGCCGAAGCTTCATTTTAACAGAAGTCTGGTGTGCATACAAACTCTTTTGGAATGCAACAACGCAATCAGAAAAGGCACTAGACGGGGGCAGCAACTTTGCTGACAGACTCGTTCCAGCAGCCTGTTGACGCAAACAGCGATCCCGCAGGTTGTTTAATGCCGGGGTGAAAACTGGGCGATCGCTCGAAGCAGCAGTCCAAGCCGCATACCTCGACAAAAACCTGGCCCGACGAGGCAATCAGCGACCCCTGGCAAACCAAGCGGTCTTCTTTGAATGGCGAAACCGTACTTATCTTTCGGTGAACGATAATCAAGCGGGCTTTTCTGCTGGTCGTGATTTGCTGATCAACGTTACAGCGATCGCCTTGAGTGCGGGCGATGCCCAGGCAGGAGTATTGTCAGTCGGCAATTACTTTGCCTAGAGAGACCATTCTAAGAGCTAATTTATGAAGCAAATCTTAAGAAGCCTGAAACTCTTGGCATGTGTGGCTTTGAGGTCATGTTTGCCCAGGAAAAGCGGTTTCTCGGAAATCCTTGATTAATAAGGCTTTCAGGCTCCTTTACAAATTAGCTCTAAACTTAGCAAGGTTGTTCACTGCGAGCCGGTTTTGTAGATGTTTTGTCTGGGAGTGATGACTGTAAGGTGAGAACTTTTGAATGTGAGAATTTCTGGCTGCCAAAAATGCTGTATCGGATGACAATAGCCAGGTTTTTCCTAATGTTCTGAATAGGAAACGGTAGCGATTAGCAACTCAGAATAACTGTCAAAAACACTGTCAAAAAACAGTGCCAAAAAGCGGCTAGGGAGCAGACGGTTTTCCCTGGCCGCTTTTGCATGGGCTATGCATTGGACTAGTACAAAACTAGAAAATTGGGGCGATCGCCATTGAGGATGTATCTGATGATCTCAGTAATTATTCGGATATACCCGGTCGTTTCCCGTTAAAAAAACATGAACTTCAGACCGGAAGATAAAAACTAGTGATAAAAGCTGAAAGTGTTTGTCCTCAGGGCTTTGAACCTCCGAAGAGAGTCGTGCCTTCTTGATAACTTCATGAAAAATTCATGATCTTGCCCTTATATATGAAGATTATGTGAACCTTTGTTGGCGACGACATCGTACTTTTGCGAGTTCCGGTTAGTCTACATAACTTCTAGCACCAAATGATATTGATGCTGGAAATAATGCTGGAAAGTGCATCTGTTCTACAGCCTGCTGCGCTGGTTCTATGACGTTGGCCTTAATGGTCTAAATCGGGGTTCCAATAGCGTTCTAAATGGTGATCTAAAGGGTGCTCTAAAACTTTGACGACTTAAAAAATATTGAAATCAGGTCAGGTTGCTGATTGGGGTTGAACAATCCGCGCTTTATCGATGCCTTGACTGTTATGTAAATGCTTCCCGTTTTGCTCATGGCTGGGATATTGAACTAGCTAGATACAGAGTTTCTAACCATGAAAGTTGCGCTGGTACACGACTATCTAACTCAGCGGGGCGGGGCAGAGCGGGTTTTTGAACTGCTATGCCGATATTTTCCAGACGCAGATATTTACACGTCTTTGTATGACCCGGAGCGCACGATCGAACTGGGCGATCGCGAAGTGCGAACCACCCTTTTGCAGGCGATGCCCAATGCCTCGAAGTATTTCAGGCTGCTGGCTCCGTTTTATTACCCAGCATTTCGAGCGCTCGATTTGCGAGATTACGATCTGATCGTGAGCAGCAGCACCAGTTTTGCAAAAGCCGTGCGAAAAGGGGCCCACGCAAAGCACATTTGCTTTTGTCATAACGTTCCTCGATTCCTTTGGGATACGCAAAACTATCTGCGCGAATATCGAGATTTTCAGACGTTTTATCCTGCTATCGATGTGGTGTTTAAGATCCTGAGAAAGGCAGACTTGGCCTATGCTCAGGAACCAGATTTGTACATTGCCAATTCCAACACAGTGGCTCGACGAATTGAGGCGCTTTACAACCGTCCGGCGGTGACGGTGAATTATCCAATTGATGCCAGCCTGTTTCAGTTTTCGGACAAAAAGGATGACTTTTATCTGGCTTCGGCGCGGCTGCTGGGCTACAAGCGGGTGGATGTCATCGTGGAAGCGTTTAGCAGGCTGGGCTGGCCGCTGCTGGTGTCGGGGGAGGGGCCGGATCGCAAGCGCCTGGAAAGCATGAGCGCCAGAAATATCCAGTTCTTGGGCTACGTCAGCGATGAGGAGCGGGCTAGCCTGCTGGCGCGGGCGAAGCTGGTGGTGGTGGCGGCGCTGGAAGACTATGGTCTGGTGCCTGTGGAGGCGAATGCCAGCGGTACGCCCGTGGTGTCCTATGGCGCGGGTGGCGTGCTGGATACGCAGATTCCAGGGCTGACGGGGTTATTCTTTCAAGAGCAGACGGCTGCTTCGCTGGAGACGACGCTGCTAGAGGCGGTGCGGATGCAGTGGGATTATTCCAGGATTCGGGATCACGCGCTGAGTCGATTTACCAAGAAGGTCTTTTTTGACAAGATTGGGGAAATTATCGACGGGGTGTGCGATCGCCGAGCGGTTGCGTTTAGCTCGGTGAGTCTGGCTCGATGAGCCTAGATGAGCCTAGCTGAAGGGGTTTGTTTCAAGGTGTTCTTTTGTTTCAGCGTGTGCTGCAAAAATATTCGTCCAGAGTGTTCATTGAGGGCGTTTGTCTAGATTCAGTGATTAAGCTCAGCCAGAAAGGTCGTCATAAAGGTCACTACCGGAGTTCCAGATTTTGAGTTCATGCGGGATGAAGAATCATGTTTGAGGCGAAACTGAATGGAGCAGCCGACTCGGAACTCGGCTATGGGCAGCTTTTTGCCACGCTGATGCGGCGGCGGCTGTTGCTGCTGGGGGTGCTGCTGAGTACGATGGCGGTTTCAACCTTGCTGTCAGCCCGCAAGGACGCGACCTATCGCAGTTCGATGCAGCTTTTGGTGGAGTCGAACTACGAGCAGAAGGCGAATCTGCGGGGGGCTGTGCCAGAGACCCTGTTCACGGCTCCAGCCGCAGTCGAAATTGACTACGCCACGCAAATTCGCCTGATGCAAAGTCCCATCCTGCTGGGGCGGGCGGTGGAGGCGTTGCGCTCTGAGTATCCTGACTTGGGGCTGGAGGACTTGAAGCGGGGTCTGGCGGTGAGCCGCGTGCTGGAAACCGAGGACAAGATTGAGACGAAAATTCTCCAGGTGGACTATACCAGCGGCGATCCGCTGAAGTCGCAGCGGGTGCTGGAGGTGATGAAAAATGTCTACCTGGCCTATAACTTGGAGCAGCAGAAGCTCCGCCTAAGCAACGGTCTGTCGTTTATTGACGAGCAACTGCCTACAGTGCGGGAGGAGGTGGCGAATGCAGAGCGATCGCTCGAAGATTTCCGCGAAGGGCAGGGCATTATCGACCCAGAGCAGCAGGCTACGGAGTTTGCGAAGGCGCTGAATGCGATCGCCGAACAGCGCCGCGCCATCCAGGCCGAATTCCAGGATAGTCAGATGCGGTTTCGTGACCTCCAGCAGCAGCTTGCCCGCACGCCCCAGGGGGCGATCGTCGCGTCGCGCCTGAGCCAGTCGCAGCGATTTCGCAACTTGCTGACCTCGCTGCAAGAAACTGAACTGGCGCTGGCGGAGCAGTTGGTGACCTATACCGATCGCTCGCCTACAGTCCGCAGCCTAACGCAGCAGCTTGACCGAGAGCGGGCGCTGCTCCAGCAAGAGGCTAGACGCATCCTGGGCGATCGCGCTGAGCTTTCTGAAGACAAACTCTATACCGAAGCTCAGATGGGCGAGGTGGAAATGGGGCTGGCTGGGCAGTTGGTGGCCACGCAGACCAACCTGGTGGGCTTGCAGGCTCGCGATCAAAGTCTGGCCCAGGCCGAAGCCCAGCTTCGTAACGAGCTAAACCAGTTTCCGCAACTGATTGCCGAATACAACCGCCTCCAGCCCGACATCACTACCAAGCGCGAAACTCTCCAGCAGCTTTTGAAAGCGCGTCAAGAGTTGGCCATTGAAATTGGGCGCGGTGGCTATAACTGGCAGGTGGTGGAAGCGCCAGAACAGGGCATCAAAACGGGGCCACGAGTGCTGACCGATCTGCTGCTGGGAACGGTGCTGGGGCTGTTTTTGGGCGCAATGGCGGTGTTCTTGCGCGAGTCGATGGATGATGTCATCCACTCGCCCGAAAAGCTGACAGAAACGGTCGCTCTGCCGCCGCTGGGCATGGTGCCAAGGCTGCCGCGCAGCATTGTCGGTCAGCGCTGGCCGCTGGGGGGTCAGTTGCCGCTGTCTGGGCGATCGCCCGCTGCGTTGCCCATGCTGCAAGCCGCCCAGTGGCCGCTGTTTCGAGAGTCGATGGATCTGGTCTACAAGAGCCTGCGGCGCAGCAGTCCGGTGTCGGCCCTGCGATCGCTCGCTATTACGTCTGCTTTGGCGAATGAAGGCAAAACGCTGGTGTCGATTGGGCTGGCCCTGAGTGCGGCACGACTGCATCAGCGGGTGCTGCTGATTGATGCCAACCTGCGATCGCCCAGCTTGCACCACCAGCTCAACCTGCCCAACCGTCAGGGACTCTCCACCCTGCTCAGCGGAGAAGATCGGCAGCCCCTACTGCACAGCATCGGCGCAAATACTGATGTGCTGACGGCGGGGCCGCTGTCCAGCGATCCGGTGCGCCTGCTCAGTTCCGACGAACTGCGGGACTGGATTAGAGCGTTTGAAAAAGACTATGACCTAGTGATTCTGGATTCCTGCGCTGTGCTGGGCGTGGTGGATGCGATTCAAACCGCCTCGCTTTGCGAAGGCGTTGCCGTCGTCGCTCGTCTCGACAGCGTCTCCCAGTCTAGCCTGATTCAGGCAGCCACGGCGCTCAATGGCTTGAATGTGATTGGAATGATTGCCAACGATGTAAAGGGCGCTCAGGTGGCCTACGGTCGCCCGTCGGGACTGGGGGCCCTGTTTGCCGAGTCCGTTTCTAACCGCGAAACTGCCGAATCCGCAGGACGAGATGCCGCCTAGCAAAGGAGGTTAAGGAGCTTTATAAAGACTGCGTAGAGATCCGGGATAACTAAGCTGTTTTGTTGCTACGCCCATGTTTTTCAAACTGCTTCAACTGGTTCGCAAGCCCCTAAGAGCAACTCGGTTTTGGCAAGAAAACCACTTGATCTTGAGGGAGTTCAAAAGCTTTCGCTGGCTGGCGATCGCCGCAGTTTGCTTTGCCCTTTTGGCATCTATTACAGAAGGGTTTGGGCTGGGGTTTTTGCTGGCGTTTCTGCAAAGTCTTACCTCACCGGATGCACCGCCTGTCCAGACTGGAATTGAATGGTTTGATGTTTGGGTATTAGGGGTTAACGCCCCAGTTACCCAGCGGATCTATCGCGTGTCTGGACTGATTGTGGCGGCGACCTGCATCCGGGCCGTGTTTAATTATCTGGCGCAATATTACACGCTGACGAGTGAAGTCACCCTCATCGATCGACTCCGCAAGCGCGTGTTTGAGCAGCTTCAATCGCAGCGTCTCAGCTATTTTTCTCAGACTCGATCGGGGGAACTGGTCGATGTGTTAACCAGCGAAATGGAGCGGATCAGAAATGCTTTTGGGGCAATGTCATTTCTGATGACCCGTGCCTTTACGCTGCTGGTGTACGCGATCGCCATTCTCTTACTATCCTGGCAGCTTTCACTCATTTCGATTCTCCTCTTTGGTGGACTGGCCTTCGGATTTTCTAAGCTGAACAAACGGGTACGGCGGCGAAGTACCAGAACCTCTCAAGCCAGCGGACGACTGACTTCCATCGCCATCGAATTCATCAACGGAATCCGCACTGTACAGGCCTTTTCTGCACAAGATTTTGAACGGCGGCGGTTTTATCAGGCCAGCACAGGACTGGTTCAAGAATGGAAAACGGTCTATCGCCTGTCCTGCCTGGTGCGTCCGCTGGCAGAGGCTTCGGCGACCTTTGTGCTGGTGGGCATGATTATCCTCGCGCTCACCAATCGCATCATGCCCGTTGCGTCCTTGCTGACGTTCTTATTTATTCTGTTTCGCATGGTTCCCTACAGCCAGGACTTGCTGGGTGTGTTTTCTCACCTCAGCACCATGATGGGGTCTGTAGAAAATATCAAGCGGCTCTTGAGCGATGAAGGCAAGCAATTTTTTGAAGACGGTACGCGCAGTTTTCCTGGATTGTTTCATGGGATTGAGTTTGTAGCTGTTGATTTCGGCTATGACCCCGATCATCTGGTGTTAAAAGATATTAATCTTTGCATCGAAAAAGGCAAAACCACGGCCCTGGTTGGGGCATCGGGTTCTGGCAAATCTACGCTGGCAGATTTGATTTCTCGCTTCTATGACCCAACCGCTGGGCGGGTGCTTTTAGATGGGATTGATTTACGAGAGTTCGAGATCGATTCCGTTCGCCATCGGTTGGCGATTGTGAGTCAGGATACGTTCATTTTTAATGCGTCTGTTCGCAGCAATATTGCCTACGGCTCTGAACAGGCCACCGATAGCGAAGTGTATGAAGCCGCACGGTTGGCAAACGCGCTGGAGTTTATTCTAGAAATGCCGGAGGGGTTTGAAACAACGCTGGGCGATCGCGGCATTCGGCTATCGGGTGGGCAGCGCCAGCGAATTGCGATCGCCCGTGCGTTGTTACGAAATCCAGAAATCCTGATTTTGGACGAGGCTACCAGCGCTCTGGATTCGGTGTCTGAAAGACTGATTCAGGAAGCGCTCGAAAAACTCTCGGTAGGGCGAACCGTGCTGGCGATCGCCCATCGACTCTCTACAATTTCAGGAGCCGACAAAATTGTGGTGCTAGAGCAGGGAAGAATTGTCGAGCAAGGCGGCTACCGAGAATTAATTGATCGGCGCGATCGCTTCTGGAAATACTACCAAATTCAGCAGGCATCCTAAGGTTGAGACGGGTTCAGGTCACGGCTTTGAAAAGAATTTTGAAAAGGGCTTTGAAACCGCTGTTAATAAAATTCAGGGGCATGGACAAGCAGAGACAAGGAACTTAAAGAAACCGATTAAAGCGTAAGCCGATGAATCATCAAACTGCACTCGTGAGCGTTATTATTCCGACCTATAATCGTCCGACTTTTCTGCGGGCGGCGCTTCAAAGTGCAGTTCGGCAAACCTATCAAAATATTGAAATTATTGTTTCCGATAATTGCAGCCCCAAAGATCCGAAGGCGATCATTGAATCCTTTGATGATTCCCGAATTCGTTTTTGGCGAAATGAGAAGAACTTGGGACTTTTTGCCAACGCGATAAATGCTGTCAAAATGGCGCGGGGCAAGTATCTAGCCTTCTTGCATGATGATGACCTCTGGAGCGATCGCTTTTTAGAGAGGCTGGTTCCGCTATTGGAACAATACCCCGAAGCAACGATTGCTTTCTGCGATCAGTTCATCATCGACGAGACGGGAAAAATCAGCGCCTTTGCCACGCGCAGGATGACGCGAGCCTATCGGCGCGATCGCCTCCAGAGCGGACTCTACCAACCCTTTGTCGAGGTTGGTCTGGTTCACAAATCTGTCCCCAGCGTTGCGGGCGCTGTGATTCGGAGAGTGTCAATCGACTGGGCGAATATTCCATCGGAAGTGGATAGGATGCACGACCTCTACATTACCTATCTGTGCTGCAAAGATGGGCAGGCTGCATATTACCTTGCCGACAAGCTGGTTTACCATCGAGAACATCCAAACACGGATACCTTTTTGAGCGGCCGACGAGATGGGCTAGCCAAAATTTCTAAAGCTAAAGTAGAAATCTTTTGCTATCAGCGCTTTCTTCAAGACAGCAACCTGCGTCCATTTAGACCTCATTTCAAGAAGATTTTGCTGCACGCCCAAACAACCTTGGGCATTGGGCTGCTGTTGGCGAATCGTCCGTCTGAAGCCCGAGTTCATCTATTTCAGTCGCTCAGGGGTCGGCTGTTTAATATGAGAACCTTGGTTGCGCTGATGCTGAGCTTGCTGTGTTCGCTGGTGCTGATGGAGCGATCGCACGAAGACGATTCAGATCACTTTTTGAGTCTCAATCGAGTCGAGTCGATCCGCATCTCTCAGAGCATTCAAGACGCGTTTAAGAACACCGCTCGTTAGCGCCTTGTGAGTCCAACTTTTTTGCCCATTCTGACTAATTCACTTTTAGCATCTACCCCATTCGCGAATTCCAGCCCATGAAAGTTAGCGTGATCATTCCCTGCCTAAACAATGCGTCTACTCTTGCCACCCAACTGGCGGCTTTGGCAGCCCAACAGTACGCAGAGCCGTGGGAAGTCATCGTGGCAGATAATGGGTCTACAGACGACACTGTGGCTATTGCAGAGCAGTTTGGCGATCGCCTCCCCAATCTGCGTGTGGTAGATGCCTCTAGGGTTGGTGGCAGCGCCCATGCCCGCAACGTGGCGGCGGCAGCAGCACGGGGCGAGTTTCTGCTGTTTTGTGATGGAGATGATGAGGTGGGCGCAGGCTGGGTTGCTGCGATGGCTGCTGCCCTGGAGAAAGCCGATCTGGTCGGCGGGTATATGGAATATTGGCGGCTCAACGAACCCTGGCTAGTACGGGCTTATAGCTACGAAAATGGATTGAAGCTGTTTGAGTCGGGATACCTAAAATTTGCCAGCGGGTGTAATTTAGGAATTCGTCATGCTGTTCATGATGCGGTTCATGGATTTGATGAAACGCTGTTGCGGCTTCAGGATGTGGACTATTCCTGGCGCGTGCAGCAGGCTGGATTCAAACTGAGCTATGCACCTGATGCGATCGTTCACTTTCGGCTGCGCGGCAGCATTCGGAGCGTCTGTCGCCGAGCCTTCAAGTTTGGATATACAGAACCATTCCTTTATCAGAAGCATCGAAACAAGGGAATGCCGCAAATCTTGAGTTGGAAGTCGATCGTCAAAACGGTGGCGCTGTTTCCGGTTCGCCTGATTGCCTCGCTGCGCGATCGCGCTTCGTTGTGCAAGGTGCTGATGGAAGGCTGCTGGCGCGGCGGCGAACTCTATGGCTGCATCAAACACCGATATTTGCCGCTTTAGCATAGCTGGAGGCAGCGCGAGTGAAACTTTGCATTGTGACGCATCGGGTGGTTCCAGGAGACGGGCAGGGGCGCGTCAACTACGCCATTGTGCAGCACGCGCTGGCAGTAGGGCATTCGGTAACGCTGCTGGCCAGCGAGGTTGCGCCAGACTTGGTGCCGCATCCGGGGGTGACTTGGGTGGCAATTCCGTCCGAGGGGCTGCCGACCGAGTTGCTAAGAAACTTGGTGTTTTCCTGGCACAGTCGGCGCTGGCTGACAAAGCACGCGGTCGAGTTCGATGTGATTAAGCTCAACGGCGCGATTACCGATTTTCCGGCAGGGGTCAACGCGGTGCATTTTGTCCACCATGACTGGCTGCGATTCGCGAAGCAATCCCTGCGGGAATCGTCCGCCAATCACCCTCCTGGACTGCGGGGTCTGTATCAGCGGCTCTACACCCTCCTGAATGCCCATTGGGAAAAACAGGCATTTCAACAGGCGACGGTTTTGGTGGCGGTTTCTCAGCAGGTCAAGCAGGGGCTGCTGAGGCTAGGAGTGCCTGCGTCGAAGATTCGAGTCGTGCTAAACGGAGTGGATGCCACAGAGTTTGTGCCGGGTTCTGTGGAGCGCGATCGCTGGGGACTGCCGGGGAACGTGCCGATGGGCCTATTTGCAGGAGATATCAAAACGCCGCGCAAAAACCTAGACACTGTGCTTCGCGCCCTAGCTCAGGTGGCTGGGCTGCATCTGGCAGTGGCGGGCGATCTGCAGGGCAGCCCCTATCCCCGCTTGGCACAGGATTTGGGGGTGGGCGATCGCGTTCATTTTTTGGGTTATCGCCGCGACCTCAAGGATCTGATGCAAGCCGCCGACCTGTTCATTTTTCCATCCCGATACGAAGCCTGTTCGCTCGTGCTGCTAGAAGCCATGGCCACCGGACTGCCAGTGGTGACTGCGGCAACCACGGGCGGCGCAGAAATCGTCACCCCCGACTGCGGCGTGGTGCTGCCCGACCCCAACGACGTGGAGCATCTGGCCCAAACGCTGAACGCGCTGATTGCCGACTCCACGCGGCGATCGCAACTGGGCCAGGCGGCCCGTCGCCGCGCCGAAGCCCACACCTGGAGCGCAATGGCGCAGCAATATTTGGACTTGTTTGACGCGCTGTGCTGCCCTGCCGCTGCTGATCATCCCCAAACTGCCAACCATGAAACTTACCGTCATCATTCCCACCTACTGCCGCGCTGACGACCTGCGGCGCTGTCTGGCGGCCCTGGCTGAGCAAGTGCGATCGCCCGATGAGGTGATCGTGGTGGTGCGCGAGACGGATTGCGACACCTGGAGTTTTCTAGCGTCTGAGAAGAGTTTCCCCTTGCGAAACTTGCAGCCCAATTTGCGAACGCTGAGCGTGGCTCTGCCGGGAGTAGTAGCGGCGATGAATCGGGGCTTGGACGCTGCCCAGGGCGATGTGGTTTGCTTTACAGACGACGACGCTGCGCCCCACCCGGACTGGCTACAGCGCATCGAGCAGCATTTCCTGGCCGATCCCCACTTGGGCGGACTGGGCGGGCGCGATCGCATCCAGCACTTGCCCGAATCTCTGACCGGCCGGCCCTGCACCGTGGGCAAGCTGCAATGGTTTGGTCGGCCCATCGGCAACCATCACCTGTGCATGGGCGCGGCGCGAGAGGTCGATATTCTCAAAGGCGTGAACATGAGCTTCCGACGAACGGCGATCGCCCACCGACGATTCGACACCCGGATGCGCGGCTCTGGGGCCCAGGTTCACTTTGAACTGGCCTTTAGTCTGGCGCTGCGGCGCGACGGCTGGCGACTGGTCTACGATCCCGCAGTCCTGGTCAATCACTACCCCGCCCCCCGGCATGACGAAGACCAGCGCCACCAGTTCAGCGCGATCGCCCGCCAAAACGCCGTCCACAACGAAACCCTGGCGCTGCTGGAACACTTGCCACCTGTGCAAAGAGGGATATTCTTGCTCTACGCCGTGCTACTGGGGCATCGGGATGCCTTTGGGCTGGCCCAGTTGGTGCGCTATTTTCCGCAACAGCGCGATTTAGCCATGCGTCAGTGGGCGGCGGCCATGCAGGGGCGCTGGCAGGGCGTTCAGACCTGGTGGAAAAGCCGAAAGCGGGGTCTGGGAACGGGGGTTGGGGGGCAGGAGTTGGAGATGGGAGGGTAGAGAAGGATTTTGGATTGGGGATTGTGGATTTTGGATTGGGGGTTGGGTGGTTGGATGGGTTGACTGAGTATGTCTTCTGTGTGTGAGGGTGCGTGAGCCGCCTGCCGTTTTGCCTGCGTTTTGCCAACGTTTTGCCTGCGTTTTGCCTATGGAAGTCATTTCGAGTCCGCAGCCGAGTGCCAGTCAGTCCTTACCCGGATGGATTGCGATCGCCGGGGTGTTTGGCATTGCCACGCTGGGGGCCCTGGTAGGGGCAGGGAGCCTGGTGCGGCTGTTTTTTCCGGCCTCGGCGCTGCTGGTGGCGGTGTTGCTCTACTTCCGCTATCCGCTGCTCTACGTTGGGTTTGCCTGGTGGGTCTGGTTTCTCACACCGCTGCTGCGGCGCGTCAGCGACTACAACAGCTTTTGGGATGAAAAGGGCGTGATTCTGCTTGCGCCCTATCTGGTCACGTTTGTCAGCGTGCTAACGCTGGTGCGCTATCTGCCCCGCACGTCGAAAATTGGCGGACTGCCCTTTGTGCTGGCAATGGCGAGTGTAGTCTATGCCTTTTTGATCGGACTCATTCTCGATAATCCGCCGCTTGCCGTGGTTCGCTCTTTCCTAGACTGGATTTGCCCAATTCTGTTTGGCTTTCATCTGTTTGCAAACTGGCGCGACTATCCCAGCTACCGCAGCAATTTCCAGCGTGTATTTCTCTGGTGTGTCTTGCTCACAGGGCTGTACGGCATCTACCAATTCATGGTTGCGCCGCCGTGGGACGGTTTTTGGCTAATTCGCACCAAGCTGGTCAGCTTTGGCAAGCCCGAACCGTTTGAAATCCGCGTCTGGAGCACCATGCACTCGCCCGGTCCGTTTGCGGTGGTGATGATGGCAGGGCTGCTGCTGCTGTTTTCGGAGCGCAGCGTATTGGGTATTCCAGCAGCCGTCAGCGGCTACCTGTCTATTCTGCTCAGCATGGTGCGCTCGGCCTGGGGCGGCTGGGTGGCGGGGCTGCTGGCGGCCTTTGCCTCTACCACGCCCAAGTATCAAATGCGGCTGGTGGTCACGATTTTGGTGCTGGTGCTGTGCGTCACGCCGCTGACGGCAATGGAGCCGTTTGATGAGGTGATTAGCGAACGGGTCGAGTCGATTTCTAACCTCGCCCGCGACCAGAGTTTTCGCGATCGCTCTCGCAACCACGACCGCGACTTCAACGTGGCCATTACGCGGGGACTGGGGCGCGGCATGGGCAGTACGTGGATTGTGAATGAGCGCAACGGCAAGCTGGAAATGATTGTGCTGGACAGCGCCATTCTCGACATTTTCTTCACGCTGGGCTGGGCGGGTGCGCTGCCCTACTTGGGGGGAGTGATCTTCCTGCTCGTCAGCCTGTTCAAAGATTCTGCTGCCCGTTCCGACCCGTTTGCCAGCACTGCACGGGGCATTTCGCTGGCAGTGTTTTTTCAGTTTATTTTTAGCAGCGTCATGCTGGGCCTGTCGGGCATGATTCTGTGGGGCTTTATGGGCATCGCCCTGGCCGCCAGCCGCTATCATCGCCATCGCAAAAATCTGCTGAAGGTGTTGTAAGCTTTAGTTTGGACTAACTGGCATCACAATAATGCTCAACAGGATGCCATAAAGAATCTGCTCAACCGTTCATAACAGTTGAACTTAAGGAATTGGATACAATCCTGCTCGCAGTTAAGCTGCTGTTGCAACCGGACTGTTCAGGGATTGTTCGGATGTCTTGCGTTTCGAGGCTCGTTTTTTGACCATCGGATAGCAGGGACGAGGAGTTGGCTTGTGCCCCTTGCCTCGTCCTGGCGATTTACCACGAGGTTTAGGCGCAGGAGCAGGGGTGCCAATCGCTGCCAAAATGCCTGCAAACGCTTGTGCGACCCGACCCGGAGTCAACGTTTCTTGCGGTGCCTGCCAGGGCAAGGGGTGGTCAGTACAGTCCTTTCGCGCTAACCACAACTGCCAACTGAGCAACGGCATCAGGCTGCTCCACTGTTCGGTTGCCGATACAGAACTGAACTGGGGATGTGTCCAATATAGCCTCTGCTTGGCAAAGCGATACCAGTGTTCAATGGCAAAGCGACAGAGGTAGTGCAACCACAGGGTTTCTAACGGAGGCATCTGCTCACCCAGCCAAACTAACCACAAAGGAGCCAAGCGTCGCGTGCTGCTCTGTGTCTCCAGCACCTCCACGCGCAACACTTCCATTGCCCGTTTGGGGGATTTGCGGAAATGGTATGCACTCCAACGACTGACCCGCACTCGTCCCCAGTTGGGATCATCGACTTCAACGGTTTCGACCGGGACACTCCAAGTGTCAGGGTCATTGAGTTTCATCTTATGTCCATGCTTGGCAGGTGCGCCTCGCCCTCGATACGCTGGGGGCGCGCCATAGACACATCGATTGGATGTAACCCGCAGCAGCAAGTCTGCCTCAATCCCTGCCGTTTGGTTGACAAAACTGGCATTGCCGTACCCTCGGTCGTAGATCGCCAACGGACGCACCGCTAACTGCCGAGTCACTTGTTTGAGTTGGAATGCCGCTTTACTGGCGGGTGTTTCAAAGCTGGTGATGCGCTCATGCCGCAATGGTAATGCCCAACTGCCCCTGTCTTCAGCAATCCAGGCTAAGGTACTGTAGTTTTGTCCGGCTATCGGGGCATGTCCTGTTCTGCCTGATAAGGTGCGGTCTTTCAAACGCCTGGCAGCAGGACGGTTCCACCGACTCGCATCACCTGCCAACAACGGTTGCTGCTGAGTCGGTATCTGCTGCACCAACAGCTTCAGCACCTTTGATCGGGGTAGGCGGCTATCGCGCAACGCTTCATAGGTGCTCGACCACTGGCGACGAAAGACAGGACTCTGCGATAGCCTCACAAACGACACGATGCACGCACTCACTAACACGGCATCCATCAGATCAAACAGGGCATCTCTGGCGTTTCCCAAGCTGGCATACAACGTTTGGCGAAATTGCTGAAGTTCGTTGAAAATCATGGGGTCAATGTTGGTTGTACTTCATTGACCTTACGGCAGTCGGTGCTTCTCATTGACTGCCTTCCTCTTCACCATTAGTCCAAACTAAAGGGAAACTCTATGGGCAATCAATACTCGTTTGTTGGCGGAACGCGAGGACTGTGGCGGGTGCAAGAGGTTCGACCAGTCGCAGGGGCTGGCCTAGCCCCAGTGAAGCGGCTTGATATTGTAAACGGGGCGATCGCCCCACCGCCACCCGACAGCGCCTGGGTGCTTCGCAGCTTTGCCAGCAATGTCCGCTATGCCAAGCGGGATGAACTAGATACGCTCCGTGCAGTGCAGCCCGACCTCAACCGGGCAGAAGCCGTCTCCGCTGTGCTGATCCCCATTAAAAAATCGGCTCAGTGGTGGGACATGGCGCAAGACGAGCGCCGTGCCATTTTTGAGGAACAGTCTCACCATACGGCCGTCGGGCTGGAGTATCTGCCGGGGGTGGCCCGTCGCCTGCTCCACTGCCGCGACCTAGGGGAACCGTTCGACTTCCTCACCTGGTTTGAGTTTGCACCAGAACACACTGCCGCGTTTGATCAACTGCTGGTGCGGATGCGGGCTAGCAAGGAATGGGACTATGTGGAGCGGGAAGTGGAAGTGCGCCTAGAGCGCGACGACGCAGCGCAAACCTGAACACTCGCCCTGCCGACGCAGCCTCACGCCCACAAAAGCCTAATGCAGACCAGCAAGCCGGCCAGCAAGCAAATCCAACAAGTTTGGCAACGACCATTACAAACCGATGATCCCGGTGTATGATTTGCTGGAATTTTGGTCTTGTTTGGGAGAAGGGATATGGGTTTGGTAACGGCTCCCCCGGCGCTGCTGGTGTTGGCGGATGGCACGGTGTTTCGCGGGTTTTCCTTTGGCGCGGCGGGCACCAGCATCGGCGAGGTGGTGTTCAACACGGGTATGACGGGATATCAAGAAGTCCTGACTGATCCCAGCTATCGCGGGCAGATTGTCACCTTTACCTATCCCGAACTAGGCAATACGGGGGTGAACCCGGAGGATGAGGAATCGGCGGGGCCTCAGGTGAAGGGGGCGATCGCCCGCAATATCTGCCCCCGTCCGAGCAACTGGCGCTCCACCCAATCCCTCCCAGACTACCTCAAGCAGCACCACATTCCGGGCATCTACGGCATCGACACCCGTGCCCTCACCCGCAAGCTGCGCTCCGTCGGCGCGATGAATGGCGGCCTCTCCACCGAAATTCTCGACCCGGCGGAATTGCTGATGCAGGTGCAGGAAGCCCCCAGCATGGCCGGGCTAAACCTGGTCAAGGACGTGACCACGCGGGAAATTTACGAATGGAGCGAGCCGACCCCGCCAGAGTGGGAATTTAGCGAAGGCGTAGCAAAATCGCCAGAGCCGCTGACCGTGGTCGCAATTGACTTTGGCGTAAAGCGCAATATTCTACGGCGGCTGGCCAGCTACGGCTGCCGGGTGATT
Source organism: Thermoleptolyngbya sichuanensis A183 (assembly GCF_013177315.1). Lineage (NCBI taxonomy): Bacteria > Bacillati > Cyanobacteriota > Cyanophyceae > Oculatellales > Oculatellaceae > Thermoleptolyngbya > Thermoleptolyngbya sichuanensis. The sequence continues at coordinate 3,134,136 of NZ_CP053661.1, forward strand.
GTTGTGCCTGCCGACACGCCGCCCGAAACCATCCTGAGCTACAACCCGGACGGCATTTTCCTGTCTAACGGGCCGGGCGACCCCGCCGCCAACACCGACGGCATTGAAACCACCAAAGCCTTGCTCAAGGCCCAAAAGCCTGTCTTTGGCATCTGCATGGGCCACCAGATTCTCGGTCTGTCGATGGGCGGCGAGTCCTTCAAGCTCAAGTTTGGCCATCGCGGGCTAAACCAGCCAGCGGGCTTGCGGCAAAAGGTGGAAATTACCAGCCAGAATCACGGCTTTGCCATCGCCCAGGAGTCGCTCCCCGATGCCGAGGTAGAAATTACCCACCTGAACCTGAACGATCGCACGGTGGCTGGCCTGCGCCATAAGACGCTGCCGATGTTCTCGGTGCAATATCACCCCGAAGCCAGCCCCGGCCCCCACGATGCCGATTATCTGTTTGAGCAGTTTGTTCGCCAGATGCGCGAGAGCAAGGCATAGACCTCGTTTCAGGATCTCTCATGGCGCAACTGTCTTCTCAGCCATCTCCGCGCTGGATTGGGGTGGCGCTCGCCTTCTATGCCTTCATTGCCATTGGCATTGCCGAGGGCGGGCTGGGGGTGCTGCTGCCGTCGATTTTGCAGGAATATAGCCTAACAACCGCCAGCGTCACGCTGCTATTCGTCAGCCAGATTACAGGCTACATTTTTGCAGCGTTTACCAGCAGCCTGATCAGCAGCAGACTGGGGCTGGCGCGGATGCTGCTGATGGCGGCGGGCACGCTGACGCTGGCGCTGGCGATTTATGCGACCTCGCCCGTGTGGGGACTGATGGTGGCAGCCGGGACGCTGCTGGGGCTGGGCATTGGGCTGATCGACGCGGGCGTAAACACCTACATCGTGCAGGACGAACGCGGCGCATCGCTGATCGGCACGCTGCATGGGTTTTACGGCGTGGGGGCGCTGTCGGGCCCGGCGATCGCCACGACGCTGCTAGCGATGGGGATGACCTGGCGACAGGTGTATGTCGTGCTGACGGGGGTGGTGGGGCTGCTGATTGTGGCGCTGCTGGCGGTGTTGGTGATTCGCTATCCGCCGATGCATCTTCGAGGTGTGGCCACCTCCGAAGGAGCGAGTGCGGCGCAAAATCTGGGGCGATCGCTGCGGCATCCGGCGGTTCTGCTGACGGGGCTACTGCTGCTGGTCTACGTGGGCACGGAAGCGGCGATCGGCAATTGGGCCTACACCGTGCAATCCGTCGGGCGCAGCATGTCCCCCATGGCCGCGGGCTACGGTGTGGCGGCCTACTGGCTGGGGCTAACGGTGGGGCGGTTTGGTTTGGACTATTGTTTGCGACGGGTGGGGGCCGTGCGGATGATCAGCCTGTCGCTGACGCTGTTGCTGATTGGGCTATTCGCCTGGTGGCAATTGCCCGATCAGTGGCTCAGCCTGCCGATGATTGGGTTGGCGCTGGCGGCGATTTTTCCAGCGACGATCTGGCTGGTTCCCCGGCGGTTGCCTGCGGAACTCGTCCCCGGCGGCATTAGTTTTGCCACCAGTGCGGCCAGCTTTGGCGCGGCGATTATTCCCACTTTAGTTTGGACTAACTGGCATCACAATAATGCTCAACAGGATGCCATAAAGAATCTGCTCAACCGTTCATAACAGTTGAACTTAAGGAATTGGATACAATCCTGCTCGCAGTTAAGCTGCTGTTGCAACCGGACTGTTCAGGGATTGTTCGGATGTCTTGCGTTTCGAGGCTCGTTTTTTGACCATCGGATAGCAGGGACGAGGAGTTGGCTTGTGCCCCTTGCCTCGTCCTGGCGATTTACCACGAGGTTTAGGCGCAGGAGCAGGGGTGCCAATCGCTGCCAAAATGCCTGCAAACGCTTGTGCGACCCGACCCGGAGTCAACGTTTCTTGCGGTGCCTGCCAGGGCAAGGGGTGGTCAGTACAGTCCTTTCGCGCTAACCACAACTGCCAACTGAGCAACGGCATCAGGCTGCTCCACTGTTCGGTTGCCGATACAGAACTGAACTGGGGATGTGTCCAATATAGCCTCTGCTTGGCAAAGCGATACCAGTGTTCAATGGCAAAGCGACGGAGGTAGTGCAACCACAGGGTTTCTAACGGAGGCATCTGCTCACCCAGCCAAACTAACCACAAAGGAGCCAAGCGTCGCGTGCTGCTCTGTGTCTCCAGCACCTCCACGCGCAACACTTCCATTGCCCGTTTGGGGGATTTGCGGAAATGGTATGCACTCCAACGACTGACCCGCACTCGTCCCCAGTTGGGATCATCGACTTCAACGGTTTCGACCGGGACACTCCAAGTGTCAGGGTCATTGAGTTTCATCTTATGTCCATGCTTGGCAGGTGCGCCTCGCCCTCGATACGCTGGGGGCGCGCCATAGACACATCGATTGGATGTAACCCGCAGCAGCAAGTCTGCCTCAATCCCTGCCGTTTGGTTGACAAAACTGGCATTGCCGTACCCTCGGTCGTAGATCGCCAACGGACGCACCGCTAACTGCCGAGTCACTTGTTTGAGTTGGAATGCCGCTTTACTGGCGGGTGTTTCAAAGCTGGTGATGCGCTCATGCCGCAATGGTAATGCCCAACTGCCCCTGTCTTCAGCAATCCAGGCTAAGGTACTGTAGTTTTGTCCGGCTATCGGGGCATGTCCTGTTCTGCCTGATAAGGTGCGGTCTTTCAAACGCCTGGCAGCAGGACGGTTCCACCGACTCGCATCACCTGCCAACAACGGTTGCTGCTGAGTCGGTATCTGCTGCACCAACAGCTTCAGCACCTTTGATCGGGGTAGGCGGCTATCGCGCAACGCTTCATAGGTGCTCGACCACTGGCGACGAAAGACAGGACTCTGCGATAGCCTCACAAACGACACGATGCACGCACTCACTAACACGGCATCCATCAGATCAAACAGGGCATCTCTGGCGTTTCCCAAGCTGGCATACAACGTTTGGCGAAATTGCTGAAGTTCGTTGAAAATCATGGGGTCAATGTTGGTTGTACTTCATTGACCTTACGGCAGTCGGTGCTTCTCATTGACTGCCTTCCTCTTCACCATTAGTCCAAACTAAAGGGAATAGGGCATGGCAGGAGAACTAAAGGAGAACTAGAAGAAAACTAAGAAAAGAGCGATCGCCCGCTTGGAACGATCGCTCTTTTCGCTGAATGTTCTTGACCTCCAACTCTGAGTCCGGCTCCCAGGCGCTACACCAGCAGCGTAGCGCCTGGGAATGTTCCAACTAACTCGTCGAACTAAGCCGTTGAACTGAGTCGTTGAACGAACTTAGTAGTCGAAGTCGCCGCCCATGCCGCCGCCAGCGCCAGCGCCAGCCGCTTCCTTGGGCTCGGGCTTGTCAACCACGATGCACTCGGTCGTCAGCACCATGCCCGCGATCGAAGCGGCGTTTTGCAGCGCAGAACGGGTCACTTTCGCAGGGTCGACGATGCCCGCAGAGAACATATCCACGAACTCGTCCGTAGCGGCATTGTATCCCACGTTGAAGTCCTTCTCCTTCACACGCTCAGCAATCACCGCGCCGTTCTGACCTGCGTTTTCGGCAATCCGCTTCAGCGGCGCAGACAGGGCACGAGCCACAATCAGCGCACCCGTCAGCTCTTCCGCCGTCAGGTTGCTCTTAGCCCACTCCTCCAATTGGGGAGCCAGGTGAGCCAGCGTAGTGCCGCCCCCAGGAACGATACCTTCTTCTACCGCAGCTTTGGTTGCGTTGATGGCATCTTCCAGACGCAGCTTGCGATCCTTCATTTCGGTTTCGGTTGCGGCACCGACCTTGACCACAGCCACGCCACCAGAGAGCTTGGCTAGGCGCTCTTGCAGTTTCTCTTTGTCGTAAGAAGAATCGGTTTCTTCGATCTGACGACGGATTTGTTCGCAGCGAGCCTTGACCTGAGCCTCGTTGCCCTCGGCGACAATGGTCGTGGTGTCCTTGGTAATGGTGACACGGCGAGCCTTACCCAGGCTTTCCAACTTCACGCTGTCCAGTTTCAGACCCGCATCTTCGGTGATCACCTGGCCACCCGTCAGCACGGCAATGTCTTCCAGCATGGCCTTGCGGCGATCGCCAAAACCAGGAGCCTTGACCGCAGCCACATTCAGCACACCCCGCAGACGGTTCACCACCAGCGTTGCCAGGGCTTCTTTCTCGATGTCCTCAGCAATGATCAGCAGCGGACGACCAGCGCGGGCTACTTGCTCCAGCACGGGCACCAGATCCTGCACCAGGGTAATCTTCTTGTCGGTCAGCAGGATGAACGGCTCATCCAGGATGGCCTCCATGCGCTCGGTGTCGGTGGCAAAGTATGGCGAGATATAGCCCTTGTCGAAGCGCATCCCTTCGGTGACTTCCAGTTCGGTCGTCATGGACTTGCCTTCTTCCAGCGAGATCACGCCTTCGCGACCCACTTTGTCCATCGCTTCGGCAATCATCGCGCCAACTTCTTCGTCATTGCCCGCAGAGATAGAGCCAACCTGGGCGATCGCCTTAGAGTCTTCCACCGGACGAGCATGTTCTGCAATCTTGTCTACCAGGAACGCAGAAGCCTTGTCGATACCGCGCTTCAGCGAGATTGCATTGGCCCCCGCCGCCACGTTCCGCAGACCTTCTTTCACCATTGCATGGGCCAGCACGGTCGCAGTGGTCGTTCCGTCGCCCGCAGCATCGTTGGTCTTGGATGCAGCCTGACGAATGAGAGAAACGCCCGTGTTTTCGATATGGTCTTCTAGCTCAATCTCCTTGGCAATGGTCACACCGTCGTTGACGATTTGGGGTGCGCCAAACTTCTTCTCTAGCACCACGTTCCGACCTTTGGGGCCGAGGGTGACTGCGACGGCTTCTGCCAAAATATCGATGCCCTTTTCCAGAGCGCGACGTGCGTTTTCGTTGTAGATGATGCGCTTAGCCATAGTTTCGATTTTGGATTTGCGATTGAGAATTTACAGTTGAACAGATTCGATTTCGGGCTAGGCCTCGGAACACATGCGGCTTGCAACCGCAGCCGCCTGTCCAAAACCCAAAATCCAAAATTTAGGAAACGATCGCCAGAATGTCTTTCTCGCTCAGCAGCACGTACTCTTCGCCGCCCAGCTTAATGTCGGTGCCTGCGTACTTGGAGTACAGCACTTTGTCACCCACCTTCACTTCTAGCTCTTGGCGGGTGCCATCGTCGTTGCGCTTGCCGGGGCCCACCTGCGCCACTTCGCCGACTTGAGGTTTTTCCTTAGCGGTGTCGGGCAGAAAAATGCCGCCTGCGGTCTTTTCTTCGGAAGCGCTGACCTTTACAAACACGCGATCGCCCAATGGCTTAACGGTGGAAACACTCAAGGACACAGCAGCCATACGTATAGTCTCTCCAGACGATAAAGTTGCAGTTAGGTTGAAAGAATCTTGCTCAATTGCTGGCTTGTTTGACCAGACAGACCTGCTGCAAGGACTTTGCCCTTGACGCGCTCCGCATTCCCGTTCATATTGAAAGGCTGAACCGGACACTTGCCAGAGCGATCGCCCATCGGGAAACAAGCTCCGTAAGCTCAGCAGAAGCCATCTGCCCTATGCCAATCTGCAATCGAGCCGTTGCTATCGAGTCGAGAATTTAGCACTCTCAACTCCTGAGTGCTAATTTACCTGGCAGGTGGGCCCCTCTGCAACTTTTTGGGGTGTACGGGTTCCCGAACTAGCGGTTGGAGGTTGGGGTATGGCAATTGCTAACGCGAGGGCAATTGAGGGTTCGGGATTGGGATCAGGAGCGCGTTGTCAGAGGGTTGAAGTAGTTCTCTATGAAGTAGTTCTTTATCAGGTCAACCCTGGCTAACTCACAAGGGTTTTGGATGAGGAGCAACCAACCAATGACACATGCACAACCACCAAGGGCTGTGAGGGCTGTAGGCGACTGGGTGCGGGCCCATGTCTGGATTTCGGGCAAAGTGCAGGGGGTAGGTTACCGCTTTTCGACCTGTGATACGGCAACACTGCTCAAGATCAACGGCTGGGTGCGAAATCTAGCAGATGGGCGCGTTGAGGCCGTGTTTGAGGGGCCGGGCGATCGCGTTCAGGAAATGATTCGCTGGTGCCATCAGGGGCCACCGACAGCGGTCGTAAAAGACGTGGCAGTGCAATATGAATCGCCGGAACACTTACGGGGCTTTGAGCTAAGGCGGTAGGCAAATCGCCAGATTGCAAGTTGATTTTAGCGATCGCCTCAGTCTTGATTTTCCTGTATTGAATCTTCCTGCATTGAATCTTTGTATCGAATCCCAGAAAGCACGCCTGAATACAGCGCGTGGGCAACCTTGATTTATCTATCCCTGAGAGCTATTTATCCCTGACAGCAGTTTTTCAGTCTCCTTGGCTTCTGCGTTAGGATGCTCATTCTGCTGGCGCTTTTGGCTACATGCGAATTCTGATCTATTCCTACAACTATTCTCCAGAGCCGATTGGAATTGCGCCGCTGATGACCGAGCTAGCCGAAGGCCTAGTACAGCGAGGACATGAGGTGCGCGTGGTGACGGGGATGCCCAACTATCCGCAGCGGCGCATTTACCCTGGCTATCGCGGACGGCTGTATCAAACGCGGGTAGAAAACGGCGTGCGAGTACAGCGCTGCTATGTCTGGATTCGGCCGCGACCGGGGCTGCTGGGGCGGGTGCTGCTGGATGGCAGCTTTGTGATTACGAGCGTCGTGCAGGCGCTATGGGGCTTTCGACCGGATGTAATTCTGCTGACCACTCCGCCGCTGCCCGTCAGCGTGCCTGCGGCGCTGTTAGGGAAGATTTACCGCTGTCCGGTGGTGCTAAACGTGCAGGATATCTTGCCGGAAGCGGCGGTGCGGCTGGGCATTGTGAAAAATCGGCTGGCCATTCGCGCGTTCGAGGCGCTTGAGCGATTTGCCTACCGCACCGCAACGGCGATCGCCGTGATTGCCGACGGCTTTGCTCAAAACCTGATAAACAAGGGCGTGTCGCCCCAAAAGTTAACCTGTATTCCCAATTGGGTAGACGTAAACTTTATTCGCCCGATGCCGCCAGCCGAGAACCGATTCCGCCGGCAGCACGGCTTGCAAGAAAAATTTATCGTGCTGTATGCAGGCAACATTGCTCTGACGCAGGGCATGGAAACGGTGGTTGAGGCCGCAGCGCTGCTGCGCGATTTGCCCGATTTAATCGTTGCGATTGTGGGCGAGCGCGAAGCCTGTCAGCAGTTGCAGGACTATGCGGGGCAGTGCCATGCAGACAACGTGCAGTTTTTTGACTTTCAGCCGCGAGAACAATTGCCCCATCTGATGGCAGCGGCCGATGTAGGGCTGGTGGTGCAGCGCAAAAATGTGGTGAGTTTTAACATGCCGTCGAAGTTTCAACTGCTGCTGGCCAGCGGCTGCCCAGTGGTGGCTTCGGCCCCGATGGAGGGTGAGCTGGCAAAACTCGTGCTGCACAGCGAGGCGGGAACGGTCGTGCAGCCGGAGCAGCCAGAGCAACTGGCAGAAATGCTGCGCTCGGTCTATCACGATGCGCCGCAGCGGGCCGCGTGGGCTCACCAAGGGCGACAGTATGCCCTCCAGCACTATCGCTTTGAGCAGGCGATCGCCGCCTATGAACAGCTATTCCACTCGCTGACCGGTTTGACAGAGCCAGGAACAGCGGCGATCGCCCCACCCCCTACGCCCACTGCCACGCCACCCGCCGCCCTGCTGCCCAATGGTTCATCACCCAGTTCAGTGCCTAGTTCAGTGCCTAATTCACTACCTAGTTCAACGTCTAACAGTTCAACCGCTAACGGTTCCATGCCCAGCGGATCAACGTCTGACAGCCCCACGAATTCCACCGAGCCAGCCCGTCGCCAATCCTAGCGGTAAGCCAGCCATCTCGTAACCTGCGCTACAATTGATTCATCTGGTGACTCATCTGGCAGGGGACAGTGAGCAAATCTATGCATTCCTATGCATCCTCAAGCAGCATGAATCCAGCATGGTTGATTTAGACGACGACACGCTGCGGAGCCGCATCCTGAGCTGGCTAGAGGCGCAGGTTCCAGCCTCGCGGGTGCAGCATGTGCTTGGGGTCGAGCAGATGGCGATCGCCCTGGCCCATGTTCATAATCTCGATCCACAGCGGGCAGCCCTGGCAGCACTGCTGCATGATTTGGCGAAATACTTCAAACCCCAAACGCTGCTGAGCATTGCGGACGAGGCGGGGCTGCCGCTCGATCCGGTAGATGAAGCCAATCCCCACCTGCTCCATGCCGACGTGGGGGCGATCGTGGCGCAGCGAGAATTTGGCGTGACCGATGCCGACGTGTTGGCGGCGATCGCCAACCATACTCTCGGTCGTCCCGGCATGAGCGCCCTTAGCTGTGTTGTGTTTTTGGCAGACACGCTAGAACCGGGTCGCGGCAACACCGACGAACTGCGTCATCTGCGAACCGTGAGTCAGCAAAATTTAACGCAAGCAGTTTGGATGACCTGCGACTATACCTTCAAACACCTGCTGGACGCTGGACATTTAATTCATCCCCGCGCCCTGCAAACCCGAAACTGGTTTCTCCAGGCAGATTCGGGGCGATGGCGCAGCCCCGCTGCCGAGGCATATCGCCCTGCAACTTGATCGGTTCCAAGATTTACCGCAACTTGATTTTTTGCCCGCTGCTTCGTTGTTCATCACACAATGCAAAACTTTGTTTTTTTGCTATCCTGCCTGCAATCTCGATTTAGCCAGTCTTGAATCCCCGGTTCTATCAAACCCGGTTCTATCAAACCCTGTCCTATCAAACCTAGAGGTACTGAACATTTGATGACCCATGAATCTCCGCTAGAGGCCCTGCTTTCTACTCGGTTGGCTGCCGATGCATCCGCCCCTCACCTCACCCTCGAAACCGACTCCAGCAGCGATGACCTAGCGCTGGCGATCGCCCAGGCCGCCGACGACCGCAAAGGCGGCGACATTGTGCTGCTGAAGGTGGCTGATGTGTCTTACCTGGCAGATTATTTTGTGCTGGTGACGGGCTTTTCGCATGTGCAGGTGAGGGCGATCGCCAACAGCATTGAGCAAACGGTGAAGGAAAAACTCCAGCGAGTGCCCGTGCGAATCGAGGGGCAAGCCGAAGGCAATTGGGTACTCATCGACTACGGCGATGTGATTGCCCACATCTTCCTTGAAAAAGACCGCGAGTTCTACAACCTGGAAGCGTTTTGGGGACACGCCGAGCGGCTGTCTTTTGCGGCACTGCAAAGCGCAAGCCCCTCTGCAAAAGGCTAGGGGAGCGTTTGACGGCCGGCCTTGAGAAGGGGCATTTGACCCGCGTCTTTCAGTCCGGAGCATTTAACTAGAATCTCGCTGGGTCGAGTGCCCTCTGTCCTAGGCGGCTGGGGTTAAACAAGGTAGCGAGGAGCCTGGAAATCACAAAAGCCCTGTGCAGCGTGACTTTTGGCACCGCCTCCTGCCTTCTGTCTGCTCCTAGCTACACCAGATTCGTGGATTACAGTAGACTGCATTCAGGATTGTTTTCAGAATCCGATTTGGAACCAGACTCAGTGCGGATGACGCGAGAAGTCAGCGCACTTCGTTCACCGTTTCCCACCTCGCGCTAGGATGCAGCCCAACTGTTGCCCATGAAATCCTCTCTGCCCGTCTGCCCGGTTCCCTCCGAGCAGCAACCCATCAATGAGTTTCAGGACTTGCAGGAGTCCTGGTTTTTTCGCTGGGCGACGCTCGACCTCTGGCACTACATCAAGCCGATTCTGATTCTCTGGAGCTTGAGTTGGGCGGTGTCTGGGCCTGTGGCGGCGGTCAGCTTTCCGCCCGCGAAATATCCAGCGCTGTTTGCCCTGAGCGCGGCGGTAGGGGCTTGCGTGATTCCGCTGCTGGCGCTAGTGCGGCTGACGCTGGGCTGGTGGTATGTGCGCGATCGCCTTTCCAAGGAAACCGTGTTCTATGAAGAATCGGGCTGGTATGACGGACAGACCTGGACGAAGCCCGAAGAGGTGTTGCAGCGCGATCGCCTGATCGTGAGCTACCAAATTCAGCCTATTATGAAGCGGCTCTGGCGCACGTTTGCCATCTTTGGGCTATTGCTGGTTCTTAGTAGCATTATCTGGGGCATTCTTTCGCATCGTAGCTCGTTGACGTGACTCCCTCGCGAGAATCGTTGACTGGCATCGCCTCGATCCAAAACATCTGCCGTCCACCACACCTGCTGTCAAGCCATCTCATGACACATCATGGCGTTTCTATTGCGCTGGTGGACGCAGTGTGTCACAGTCCTAGAGGCGGAAGACGCTGGACTTTATTTACTGGAAATGGCTAAGGCCAGGAATGACTAGGGGAAAACGAGTACAGACCGCAGAGCTAGAAGTTCGGCTGCTGCGAGAGGGCATTATCGAGTCGCGGCACCTGGTGCAGGCGGCAGTCGCAGACAATCGTGGTCGCGTGCTGTCCGTCGCGGGCAGTGCGGAGACGGCTTCCTTTGTGCGATCGTCGCTCAAGCCGTTTCAGGCGATGGCAGTGACCAGCACGGGCACGCTGGAGCGCTTTGGGTTGAGCGATCGCGATCTGGCGATTATGTGCAGTTCCCATCGCGGCACGATTGAGCAGGTGCGTCAGGTATTCAACATTCTTTGGCGTTGCGACGTTGACCCGTCAATGTTGCAATGCCCCATTCCCGATGGCAAGCGTAGCCCGCTAGAGCATAACTGCTCTGGTAAACATGCGGGCATGTTAGCAGTCTGCCGCCAGCTTGGCTATCCCACCTCCGACTATCTGCAGCGCAACCACCCGGTGCAGACGCTGATCCTGTCCAAGGTATCAGAACTGCTGCGGATGCCTGCGGCGGAATTTATCTCCGCCCACGACGATTGCGGCGCACCCACCTACTTTATGCAACTGGGGCAGATGGCGACGCTGTTTGCCCAGCTTGCGTCGGGCAGCAGCCTGGATCTGGAACGCATTGTGCGAGCGATGACCCATCACCCCATTCTGGTGGCAGGCGAGGGCGAATTTGATACAGAAGTGATGCGCTTGTCGGAAGGGGCGCTGGTGAGCAAGTCGGGTGCAGAGGGGATTCAGTGCATTGGTCGCGTGGGCGAAGGCATGGGGCTGGCGATCAAGGTGATGGACGGAGCCAAGCGGGCCAAGTATGCCGTCGCGGTTCACCTGCTCAAGCAGATCGGCTGGGTGACCCCGGCGATCGCCGAAACGCTGACCGAACGCTACCTAACGCTGGGCAACTTTAAGCGGCTGGATGTGCAGGGCGACCTGACCGTCGTGTGATTTTCCTGGTGTAATTTTTGTATTTTGCAGATCTTGTGCGGTCTCGCACTGCGATCGCAAAACCGTAACCGAAAAACCGTAACCACAAAAAGCAGGTGGCCAATCGCCAAGCGATCAGCCACCCACTTTTCATTCTTCGCTCTTCGCTCTTCCTTCTTCCTTGTTCCTCTTTCGCGCTTCCCCTTCCATCGGAGTGCGGACGCAGCCCTACTCCACAGGATTTGGATGGGCGATCGCCATCAGGGCCCGTTCAACCCGTAGCGCGGGTTGCAGCATCGGCGTGCGGTCAACCGAGTCATTCGCCAGCGTAAACAGCGGATTGGACAGAATGCCCGCCAGCGAGGTGAAGATTAGCGCCGTGACGATGCCTACCTGGAGCGGGCGCATTCCTGGCAGCGTCCAGCGGATTGGCGGATAGTTCTTTACCGACTCAGACATTTCATCCGGCTCCTTCACCACCATCATCTTCACCACGCGGATGTAGTAGTAGATGGAGATCACGCTCGTCACCAGGCCGACCAGCACCAGCGCATAGGCCCCAGCCTGCCAGCCTGCCCAGAATAGATAAATCTTGCCAAAGAAGCCTGCCAGCGGCGGAATGCCCCCCAGAGACAGCAGACAAATGCTCAGCGCCAGCGTCAGCAGCGGGTCTTTTTGGTACAGACCGCTGTACTCGGTAATTTCGTCTGTGCCCGTCCGCAGCGCAAACAGGATGATGCAGGAAAACGCGCCCAGGTTCATGAACAGGTACACCAGCAGGTAGAACACCATGCTGGAATAGCCGGCCTGAGTACCCACGAGCAGCCCGATCATCACAAAGCCGGCCTGACCAATCGAGGAATAGGCCAGCAGTCGCTTCATGCTGGTCTGTGCCAGAGCTACCACGTTGCCAAGCACCATGCTGAGAATTGCCAGGGCGGTCAGCACAAACTGCCACTGATCGGAAACAGCAGGAAAGGCCGTTACCAGCAGGCGAATCGCCAAAGCGAAGCCCGCTGCCTTTGAACCCACTGACAAAAACGCGACTACGGGCGTTGGTGACCCCTCGTACACGTCTGGGGTCCATTGGTGAAAGGGAACAGCGGCAATCTTGAAGGCAATGCCCGCAATCACAAACACCAAGGCGATCACAATGCCAATGGAGTCTTCTAGCCCGGCGATCGCAACGTTGGTGGCGATCGCCCCCAGTCGCGTTTCCCCACCCGACAGCCCATACAGCAGCGACGAGCCATAGAGGAAAATGGCGGAACTGGCCGCGCCAATCAGCAGATACTTCAGCGCCGCCTCGTTGGAGCGGGGGTCGCGCTTCATATAGCCCGTCAGCAGGTAAGACGAGATACTCAGCGTCTCCAGCGACACAAACACCATCACCAGTTCATCGGCCCCAGAGAGGAACATGCCGCCCAGCGTCGCCGTGAGCAAAATCACGATGAACTCGGCCAGCGATGTGCCCGATTGCTCTACGTAGCGCACCGACATCAGGATCGTCAGCGCCGCCGACAGGGCAATGATGCCGCGAAACACGACGCTCAGGGTGTCTCCGCTAAAGCTCCCCAGAAACGAAACGGGTTCGGCGATATCCCACTGCGGCACCAGCGCCACAACGGCCGCCAACAGTCCGGCGATCGCCACATAGGGAGTCCATCGAGCCGACGATCGCCCCACAATCAAGTCTCCGATCAGCACCACCATCAGCGTGGCAATCACAATCCCTTCCGGCAGAATGGTTCCGGCATTAAGCTGGCCGACAAGCGTGGAAAAGTCCATAGGGGGTCTAGCGTAAACGGCGCAAAGTTGAAAACGTGACGGAACAAGACGACCTTATCAGAATCATGGGCAGTTTAGACAAAAGCGCTTGAACGAAACACTCGACAAAACGTTCAAACCGAAAAGTTCAAACCGAAAAAACGTTCAAACGTGGTTGCCGAATCCGCTTTCTGTGGGCAAACTGCTTTTTAACCGCCTGCATTGCAGGTCAGGCTCGTTCCATTTCCTTCCATTTCTAATGGATCATACCGCGCAAATCTGTGCGCTACGTGCGGCTCGGCCGATAATCCCCGTTGTTTCTCCTAATAGCCCCCAAAAGATTTCCTTCTTGTAAAATCCTTACGATTTGAGATTCCCTACTTTTCAAGGCTATGGTCTATAAGTAGAGAACAGGCATCAGTCAAACAGACTGTAATCGCCTGTCTGTAATCGCCTATCTGTCTCGTCCTCGCCCGTCCCCCACCAGATCGAAGCGTTACCGATACGTTCTCCATCTGCGTCCTTTTTCTTAGCACGACTGAGATCCATGTCAACTCTCGTCATTGTCGAATCCCCCACCAAAGCGAAAACCATCCGCAACTACCTGCCGCCGGGCTATCGGGTCGAGGCATCGATGGGCCATGTGCGAGATTTGCCCCAGTCGGCGAGCGACATTCCCGCTTCGGTCAAGGGCGAAGAGTGGGCAAAACTTGGGGTCAACGTAGACGCAGATTTTGAGCCGCTCTACATCGTGCCGCAGGACAAGAAGAAAGTCGTCAAGGCTCTGAAAGAGGCTCTAAAACAGGCCGACGAGCTAATCCTGGCGACGGACGAAGACCGCGAGGGAGAAAGCATTAGCTGGCACCTGCTGCAACTGCTCCAGCCCAAGGTGCCCACGAAGCGCATGGTGTTCCACGAAATCACCGAGGAAGCCATCCGCGAGGCCCTGCAAAACTGCCGCGATGTGGATGAGCAACTGGTTCATGCCCAGGAAACTCGGCGCATTCTAGATCGGCTGGTGGGCTACACGCTGTCGCCCTTGCTGTGGAAAAAAATTGCCTGGGGTCTATCGGCAGGGCGAGTTCAGTCGGTTGCAGTACGCCTATTGGTCAACCGCGAACGGCAGCGCCGCGCTTTTCGCAAAGGGTCTTACTGGGATCTGAAGGCGACGCTGGAGAAAGACGGCAGCAGCTTTGAGTCGAAACTGGTGACCCTGGGTGGCTGCCGCATTGCCACGGGGGCAGATTTTGACGAATCGACGGGACAAATCATCGCCGGACGCGATGTGCTGCTGCTGGGTGAGGCAGAGGCCCAGGCGTTGCACGATCGCCTCCAGTCGGCAACCTGGACTGTCACAGGACTAGAAGAGCGGTCTTCGACACGCAAGCCCTCGCCGCCCTTCACCACCTCGACGCTGCAACAGGAGGCCAACCGAAAGCTGCGCCTGTCGGCCCGTGATACGATGCGCGTGGCTCAGAGCCTTTATGAACAGGGCTATATCACCTACATGCGAACCGACTCGGTGAATCTGTCGCAACAGGCGATCGCCGCCGCTCGAAGCTGCGTTCAACAGATGTATGGCAGCGAATACCTCAGCCCCGAACCGCGCCGCTATTCCACCAAGAGCAAGGGCGCACAGGAAGCCCACGAAGCCATCCGTCCCGCAGGTAGCACCTTCCGCACGCCCCAGGAAACGGGCCTGAGCGGGCGCGAGTTTCAGCTTTATGACCTGATCTGGAAGCGCACGGTGGCCACCCAGATGGCAGAAGTTCGCCAGACGAATATCACCGTGCAGATCCAGGCAGAAGATGCGGGATTCCGCGCTACGGGCAAACGCATTGACTTTCCCGGCTTTTTCCGGGCCTACGTGGAAGGATCGGACGATCCCGATGCGGCAATCGAAAACCAGGAAGTGATCCTGCCTGTGCTGCGGGAGGGCGACCATCCAAATTGTCAGGAGTTGGAGGCGATCGCCCACGAAACCCAGCCGCCCGCCCGCTACACCGAAGCGTCCCTAGTGAAAACGCTGGAAAGCGAAGGCATCGGTCGCCCCAGCACCTACGCCAGCATCATCGGCACCATCATCGACCGGGGCTACGCCCAAATGGTGAACAACAGTCTCGTGCCCACTTTCACTGCCTTTGCCGTCACCAGCCTGCTCGAAAAGCACTTTCCCGACCTGGTAGATACCAGCTTTACCGCTCGCATGGAGCGCACGCTAGACGACATTTCCACGGGCGAAGCCGACTGGCTGCCCTATCTCCAACAGTTTTACCTGGGCGAAACCGGGCTAGACGGGCAGGTGAAGCAGCGCGAGAGCCAGATCGACCCTGCCGAAGCCCGCAGCGTGGATCTGGAGGGGCTGGATGCCAAAGTCCGCATTGGCCGCTACGGAGCCTATATCGAAACCGAAACCGAGGAGGGGCCGGTTAAAGCTACCATTCCCCAAGACTTTACGCCGTCTGACCTGGATGCCGAGCGGGTCGAAGTGCTGCTGCGTCAAAAAACCGAAGGGCCGGACAAGCTTGGATTTCACCCCGAAACGGGCGAACCGATTTACGTGCTGATCGGAGCCTACGGCCCCTATGTGCAGCTTGGCGATGTAACGGATGAAAACCCCAAGCCCAAGCGCGCCTCGCTGCCCAAAGGCGTGCAGCCCCAAGATGTAACGTTGGAGCAGGCGGTGAACCTGCTGGCGCTGCCGCGTTTACTGGGGATGCACCCGGAAACGGGCTGCAAGATTCAGGCGAACTTGGGTCGCTTTGGGCCCTACATCGTCCACGACCAGGGCAAAAACGGCAAGGACTACCGCTCGATCAAAGGCGACGACGACGTGCTGACGATTACCCTGGAGCGAGCGCTGGAACTGCTGGCAGAACCGAAGGCAGGGCGCGGACGCGGACGGGCCGCGGCTCCGATTCGAGAATTAGGCCCCCACCCGGAAGACGGCGAACCCGTGAACCTCTACAACGGCCCCTACGGCGTTTACATCAAGCACGGCAAACTTAACGCCTCCCTGCCTGAAGGCGAAAAAGCCGAGTCCATCAGCATGGAAGCGGCCCTGAAAGCGCTGGCAGAAAAAGCCGCCACCAAGAAAACCTCGCGCCGTTCCAGCAAAACTGGCGACGCAGGCACGAAGACTTCGGGCACCAAGACAGCGACCAAAACCACCAAAACAACCCGCGCAAAGGCTGGCACGGCTCAATCCAGCACGGCTAAATCCAGTACAACTAAATCCAGCACGGCTCAATCCAGCACAACTAAGGCGGCCGCTGCGAAGAAGACAACCAAATCTGCTAAATCGACGGCGGAGGCCGAAGCTGAGGTAACGCCAACCGAACCAGCGCCCGCCAAAAAAACGGCAGCAAAATCCACCCCTGCCAAGTCCACAACCCAAAAAGCGGCATCCACCACGCGCAGCACCAAGTCCACCAAAGCGTCCTGAGCGTCTGATTGACTTTGGCTGGTGCTGTTGACTGGAAATGCCTGATGCTGGGCATTTAGAAAAGCCTAATTTAGAAACGCTTAACTCTAGAAGCGCTTGATTCTAGTAAACCCAGCGGACGCGGTGATCTGGCTCTGGGCTGGCGATCGCCCCCCTGCTCTCTAGGTAGACCAGCGCTGGATATTGGGTAAACCGCCCTAGCCCACCTGTCCACCAGGGATCGAGCGTCCAGTAAATCTGCTGCCCGGTAAGACCGTCGCAGTAGAACAGCAGGGCACTGCCAAGCGTATGCTGCTCTGGACTGGGGCCAGGCAAGGCTCTGGCTGCCTCTGGAGAACAGTGCCATGCGATGATATGGGGCGATCGCCCTAATCGCGTGGCCACCTGTTCCATCGCCGTCGCCAACTGCACGATCGCCCGCATCGCCGCCAGATTTTTCGGCAGGTACAGCCCGCCTTGGGTCGCCTCCGCCCAGGTCAGCCGTCCGCCAGGGGCGATCGCCCCGTGCAGTTGAATCGTGTCTAGCGTCCACTCGGTTTGCAGCACGGGCAGCAGGTCGGGTACGGGTGCAGGCGTTGCGTCTGGAGAGCCGGGACGTGCCGATTGCAACTGCCGCAGGTCATCCACGAGCGATCGCACGGTGGTCTCGCCTGTCTCCAGCCCCCGCCAGGTCTGCACCAGATGCAGCAGGGCCACGCGCTGAGCGTCGGTTTGGCGATAGGCAGCGGGAATCCGCTGGACAAATCGCAGAAGCTGCTGATCAAGCTGGCGAGCAGCATCCAGCAACGCAGCGGGGCTGGCGCTCATCAAGGATTCTGGATCTACACCCAGCGTCCGCACGGCTGTCGTGCGCGAATCCAGGCCTTGCCATAGGCGAAAGGTTTCCGTCAGGGCATTGCGCTGTTCCCCTTTGCCCAGGTAATGCGCCGGAAGCCGCTGCACAAAAGCCATCAGCGCCGGGTCTAGCGTGGTCAAATCTGGGGAAAGGGGATCTTTCTTTTCTAGAGAGGCGATCGCCGCTTCTCGGCTGGGCAACTGTCGCCAGCACTGCACCAGCCGCAGCAGCGCCTCCCGCTGATGGGGATAGCCCGCGTAGTTGAGCGGCAGGCGGCGGCTCAGGTCTTGCAAGGCGATGTCCAGGCGGTCCGTAGCAGGCAGCGCGTCTGGCTCAGAGGTTGACCCACGGGGCAAGAGCGAGTGAATGGCGGCTGATTGGCTGTCCAACTTCCGCCAGAGTCGCACTGCCTCCAGCAGTCCGTCTCGCTCGTGGCTTAGCCCGCGATAGGTTGCAGGCACTTGTTCCAGGAAATTCAGCAGCGCCCCATCCACAAACGCCAGGTTAGACGGCAAACCCGCCGCCAGATGGTCTGCTTCCACCCTTTGGACATAGGCCCGCAGCAGCGCCCCGCCGTCGCAGGGTTCGAGCTGGGCGGCGTGGGTGTCGTTGGGCGGCGGCAAATAGCCCTCCGCCAAGGCGGTCAAAAAGCGATCGCCATAGCGCCCCCGATCCACGTCCCACAGGTCAGCGCTTTGCCAGCCCTGAGCAATCAGGCGATCGGTGATGCTGCGAACCGTGCTGGCGACGACCTGCGCCTGTCCAGGTAGCGTTTCTACCTCTGTCAGCGCCACCTGGTTGGCAGGCGAGATGCCGAGGCCGACTTCACCATCGCTCAGGGTTGGAGCCTGATGCACCGCGTGGAGGGCCGCCAGCAGCGGCGCATGAACCCCAGCGCGATCGCCCGCCTGTTGAAAACATGCCCTGCGCTGTGCGGCGTTGAGTGGTTCCATCGCTCCCTGTCCTCCCAGTCTTGCAATTCGGCTTCGCGATTATCCGTCGCGGCTCCAAACGACTATCTGCCCTCCCAATTTACCCGCTGATGCCCATTTGGAGACAGGTTGGAGATTTTGGATTGGGGATTTTGGATTTTGGATTGGGGATTTCGGATTTTGGATTGGGGATTTTGGATTTTGGATTGGGGATTGCCAGACTAGGCGTTGATGAGGTCTCCGGGCATTGGCGCTTGTGAGAAGCGCTGTAAGAATTGATCTGGGATTGATCTGGGTGTCAGGACGGGGGGCGGGGCAAAAGCATTGGACAAGATAGTTGAGATGGGCAGTTTAGGCGGAGGCTACGACGGATTTCTTCACCTGGGATTCCAAAATCACGCCGTAAAGCGGACTGGTTTTCAGCAGTTCCTCGTGGGTGCCCTGGGCCACCAGTCGCCCCTTGTCCATCACCAGAATGCGATCGGCAGTGCGGACAGTGCTGATGCGCTGGGCTACTACGAAGGAGGTGCAGGTGCGGCGGCGCATCAGGTCGTCGAGGGCGGCTTGAATCTCGGCGCTGGTCTTGGCATCCACGGCCGAGGTGCTGTCGTCCAGGATTAGGATGTTGTAGTCGGTCAGCAGTGTGCGGGCGATCGCCAATCGCTGCTTTTGCCCGCCTGATAGCCCCACGCCCCGTTCCCCGACGAGGGTGTGATAGCCCTCCGGCAAGCTAATGATAAAGTCGTGAATTTGCGCTGTTTTTGCCACGGCGATCGCCTCTTCTAGGGTGGCGTGGGGCTTGGCGTAGGTGATGTTGGACAAGATTGTGCCGGAGAACAGCGTCGTTTCCTGAAACACGATGCCGATGCGCGATCGCAGGCTTTGCAGCGTGAAATCGCGCACATCCCGCCCATCAATCCGCACGGCTCCGTCTGTCACGTCGTAAAATCGGGGAATTAGGTTAACCACGGTGCTTTTGCCCGATCCGGTCATGCCCAGGATGGCGATTAGCTCGTTGGGCCGGGTCTCGAAAGACACATGGCGGAGGGCGGGCGTGCTAGAGCCGGGATAGCGGAACGACACATTCTCAAACGTGATGCGGCCGCCGCAGGTGACAAACGGAACCGCTTTGGGGCGATCGCGAATTTCGATTTCAGCATCCACTACTTCATACACGCGCTCTGCCGAAGCCGCTGCCTGGGCGATCGCCGGGGCCGCAAAGCCAATCAGCAAAATCGGCTGCAAAATCAGCAGCAGGTAGGAGTTAAACGCTACCAGTTCGCCTACCGAAAAACGGCCGCCAATCACAGCCGCGCCGCCATAGCCGATCACTGCCACTGTCACCAGGTTGCTCAGCAAAAAGATAAACGGAAACGTGTTGCGAATTGACCGCACTGTTTTCAGGTTCGCCGCCACCAGGTCTTGATTCAGGTGGGAATAGCGCTCCGTTTCCACGTCCTCGCGTACAAACGCCTTGACTACGCGCACGCCGATCAGGTTCTCTTGCAGCACGGCGTTTAGATTGCTCAACTGTTCCTGCACTTGGCGAAATAGGCTGCTGTTTTGCCGCAAAAACCGCGCCATCAGCCAGCTACTCGCGGGCACGACCGTCAGCGTGATCAGCGCCAGTTCCCAGTTCATAATCAGCAGAATGATGGCGATCGCCACCAGCGTCACCACGCCGCTGATCACCTGAATCAGGCTGGTGCTGAGAAACGTCCGCACCTGCTCGATGTCGCTGGTCACTCGCGTCAGCAGTTGCGAGGTCTGCGCTTGGTCGTGGTAGCTAAAGCTGAGGTTTTGAATTTTCTGAAAAATACGGTTCCGCAGATCGTAGGCGACCCCCTGCGACAGCGCCTCGGCACAGAAACTTTGCCCAAAGTTGAACACGCCCCGGGCGATCGCCGCCGCCACCAGCCCACCCGCCCCGTACAGCACCACGCGCAGATTGCGCTGCGCGACCCCTTGGTCAATGGCCCAGCGGAAGAGTTGCGGTGTTGCTGCGTAGGCCGCAATCAGCAGCAGCGCACTCAGCAGCCCGCCCAATGTCAGCCAGGGATAGTGCCGCAAGCTGCCCAAAACGCGCTGGAGCGGCAGCAGTGAAGATTTTTCTTCCAGATCAGACGATGGCACGGCTCAGCGGCCCCCGAAGCCCTAAAACAATTCCCTCAAGCCTATCAGACTAGGGGCGATCGCCGTTGCACCAGCCCGTCCCTTACTTGGCTGCCAAGCCCTTGCCCCCGCTAGCCCTTGCCCCCGCTAGTCGATAATCTTGGCAGGAATGCCCACCGCCGTCTTGCCTGCGGGTACGTCCTTCAACACCACGGCGTTTGCGCCCACATTAGCATCGTCGCCCAGCGTCACCGCACCCAGAATCTTCGCCCCCGCGCCAACGTTCACCCGCTTGCCGAGGCGGGGCGCTTCGGTGGGGCGATCGAGATAGCGGTTGCCCATCGTCACGCCCTGACGAATCACGCTGTCGTCGCCGATCACCGTCTGCCCATGAATCACGATTGCGCTTTGGTGTTCAATAATCACGCGCCGCCCAAGCTGCACCGTATAAGGCAGTTCGATCCCGTAGACATTGCGAACATGGCGAAACATGGCCCGGTAGAGAATGCTGAAGGGGGCCCGCAGCAGCTTCGGCTTGATGCTCATGCGCCACACGCCAAAGCGATGCACTGCCACTGCGCGAAATCCCGGCTTCGTCCAGTCGCGGCCGTGGGCGATCCAGTCTTCTTTGATCTGCTGCCACAGCGACAGCGGCGCATCATCCGAAGCAGCAGACATTATCGAGGGGATAGAGGGGTCGGGATGAGCAACCATAGATGAAATTTGGGGTTAGGGTATGCAGTGAGGGTTCTGTTTAGGCAGTCGGCTTAGGAAGTCGGCGTTTGATCTCCCTTAAATCTCCCTTCATCAGGGGGACTGTGATCGGGCGGCTCGACTCCCTCCTTAGCAAGCGACTATGTACACCATCTTTTTGCGTCAGGCTCTGAAAGATCCCCCTAAATCTCCCTTAATAAGGGGGACTTCCAAGCCAGTTCTCCTTGCTTCGGGGCACTCCAGGTTCGGTTCCCCCCTTATTTAAAGGGGGTTAGGAGAGATTCAGTTCCCCCCTTGTTCAAGGGGGGTTAAGGGGGATCGTTCAAGGGGGGTCAGGGGGGATCAACACATCGCCGCTCAAGCGTAGAAGACTTGTGTGTATGCAGTAGCCCTTCAAAGAGTTTTTTTGGGGGACTAGCGCTTTAACGCTATTTTTCAACGCTACCTGAAAAACCCAGCCAGACTTTCCGCCGAAGCCATCTCAGGAACAGCGGGCGGGCTTAATATCTGCGCCCTTCAAAAACACGCTGTTGGCGATGAAATCAGACAGGAAATTGGGCGGGTCGGCATCGGGCTTTTGCTGGAGGACGCGCCGCAGCCGCCAGAGAGCAAAAGTGCTGGCCCATACGGCATCGGTGGCAGCGGCATAGAGCCAGCCGTGGTTTTTCACGAAATAGCGGCGGCGGGAATCGAACCAATACTGCGGGCGACGCTTGGGCGCTTGCTTTTGGTTGGTCACGCCGGAGCTTTGCCCCACCAGATGCACGACGTGGCTCTCTGGCACATACCAGCAGGGCCACCCGGCGCGATAGGCTTGCAGGCAAAAGTCCATCTCTTCGTAGTACATGAAATATTCTTCATCCATTAGCCCGACGGCATCGAAGACCTCGCGGCGGATGATCATGCTGGCTCCAGCGACCCAATCGGTTTGAAACGTCTCGTCTGAGACAGGCGGCGCAACGGTCCAGCGGTTTAGCAGTTGGCTGACCGCGCCCAGCCGCAGCCCGCTGTCGATTTCGCTCAGCAGGGTGTGGAACCGGAAGGCCGAGCGCTGGGGCGTACCGTCTGGATCTTCTAGCCGACTGCCCGCAATCCCCACGCTGGGATGCTCGTCCATGAACTGCACCAGCACTTGCAGTGCCCGCGGACGAACGATGGTATCTGGGTTGAGCAGCAGCACATAGTCTGGCGGGTGTTCTGATTGCAGCGCTGGCCGAATCGCCGCATTGTTGCCATAGGCAAAGCCACCGTTTTTGGGGAGGGGCATAAAGGTACACCAAGAGTCCCAGCCCTCAGCGGCGATCGCCCCTCCGATTTTTGTGACCGAGTCATCTGACGAGAGGTTATCGGTCACCACCACGCGGGTATCGGGCATGGCCTGAATTTCGGGGACGAGCGATCGCAGCGTGTCGATGGTCAGGTCGGGCGTTCGATAGTTCACAATCACCACCAGCAGGCGGGTCGCTGGGGTCAGGGGTAAAGATTGAGTCATAGGGGTTGATCAAAAACGCGCACAACTGGGTTGCTTTGGGCTAGCGATGGGTCGATCAATGCACCGGAACCCGTCCTTTTCGATCCACTGAGATTAAATCACACAGCGGCTAAAATCACGGTATCAATCCACTCATCCGTCAAATCACGGTACAGAGCTTTTGATATTCGGCGGCCTTTTGCTGGCGTAGCCGATTTAGCCCCCTGCTCAGCAGTTTCCACTGGGGCGGGGCGCTGTTGACCAGGGGCCCCTGCGCTGCCAGCCAGGTTCCTACATCGGGATGCGTGTCGTTCAGGCATTGCAGAAACGTGTCCCAAAACGGCATCCACATCGCATCGTGATAGTGCAAGATCTTGGCTTGCCGCAGCTTTTCGGGGTCATACCACTGGGCATGGGTTTTGGTGCCCATGCCGTAATTGTGTGAATGGGGGAGCGATCGCCAGCGCAGGCCCATCTTCACCATCGTCATGCCCAGGGTGTGCTGGGTGAAATACACGCCCGCCTTGGCGGAGGCAATGTGAGCATCCAGCAGCTTCAGCGTCGTGTCCAGGTGGACTTTGGAAAAGCCCGTGGCGCGGCGATAGACAAACACGCCGCTGTTCCAGTACAGGCGGATTTTGATGCCCTCGCGCTCCGTCACCACCCACGGCAAATCGGATAGCTCCAGCCCTGCTACCTTGCAAGCTTCGCGCCAGTAGGGTTCAAACGGGTCGTCCGGGCCCGATGTGCCGATGTTTTTGTCGGGGGCGCAGGCGGCAAAGTCTTCGTCGTCGGACAGGCGGAGCTGGTCGGGTTCGCCCAAAATCAGCAGGTCGCTATCCAACCAGCCCAGAAACTCCGTGGTGCAGCGTTCCTCAACCGCCGCCATCGCGTAGTGCTTGTTCAAAAAGCTTTTCCAGGCGTAGGGATTGGGGGCGCGAAAACGCAGGTATTCCACACCCAGGCGGTCAAACGCCCGCAGCGTCTTGCCCGACAGCGGCGGCCCAAAGCGGGGCGTGACTGCCACCACGGGCGCATCGGCAAAGGCCCCGCCCCAGCGCCGCAGGCTCTCTACCATCCGCACGGTCTGGGTTTCCAGCCAGCCCGACTCGACGCAGCAGACAAAGGTGATATCCGGGGTGATGTCCGGGGTTCTATCCGGCAAAGACGTGTTCGGTAGCGTGTCCGGTGGCGTGTCAGGCAAATGGGCGACAGATGACATAGGGTTGCTCCGTAATGTGCTTTAGTGTGCTTTGGTTCTGGATTTGCGCTGTTCGGATTCGATTCCCAGGACTGCGGTCAGGTTTCGCGATATTCGGGTTGCAGCGCACTCGCACCATAGTTTTGCGATTTGCAAGTCAGCAGCAGCGTTTTCAATCGGGCAGCCCAGCCGCGCTTGGGGTCATAGAAACGGTCTTGCAGCTTGAGGCAGGCTTGCTGCTTTTGCTGATAGAAAGCGCGATCGCCCATCAGCGTCACCAGCGCCTCGGCGTAGGCTGCGATATCGTTTGGCGGCACTTCGACCACCGCCTCGCGCACAGCAGACAGGGCAGGGCAGGCAGCGGACGTGACCACCGGACGACCCGCCAGCACCCCTTCCACCACCACTTTGTTAAAGCCCTCCACAAAGTCGGTGCGGGTGGGCACGATGACGGCATGGGATGCTTCGTAGCGCCGCCGCATAGCGGACTGGTCGCAGTGGCCGTGGCAGATAAAGGAATCCGCCAATCCCGCTGTGGCCGCTGCCTGTCTCAGGGCATCCAGCGCCGAGCCATCGCCGCACAGGTCGAATACGATATTGGGGCTGAGGCTGCGCGTTTGCTTGGCGATGTCCAGCAGGTCAAACACGCCCTTTTCTGGCTCGATGCGTCCCGCAAACAGCACGCGGAAGGGCGATCGCGCTTCGTCAGGCGGCTTCAGCAGGGCAAACTGTTCCCGCCGATAAACAGGGGTAAAGATGGAGATGGTGCGATGCTGACGATGGGTGATCATGGCGACCTGCTCAGCGATATCATCAGAAATCGCCAAAATTGCGCGACAATCCCGCTGAAACAAGCGTTTTCCCCACCTGAGCGCGGTCTTTTCAAGTTTTCGCATGGGCAAAAACTTGCGCCACAGGACACAGTGCAGCGATGGGATTACCTGCACCCCCAGCCGGGGCAGCAGCGACAGCATAAACCAGTGGGTGGTGCCATCAGCCACAACCGCCACATCAGCGCGGAACCGCACAGCTGTAATCGCCAGCCGCAGCCCATACCAAATCTGCCCTGCGTGGTAGAGCAGCCCCGTTGCCTTCCGAAAGGGAATGGGTCGATGTTCTAGGATAAATGCGCCATCCCGAAGCGTTCGTTTATCTCGACACGAAGAAATCACATAAGCATTCGCATTGAGTTCGCGACAGACTTCAAAGAACTGTCCGGAGTACGTCACAGACACCTGCGATGGGTCATCTTTTTGCTGGCTCCAGTGCTGATACGTACCAATCACGTTACCGGGCCCAGCCGCGTACAAAACGCGCAGAGATGATGGCATCATCTTTTGCATGAAAATAACCTCAGGAGCAGCAAAAAAGTGAGTCGCAGCACATCGCAAGTCTTTCAATTAGCGTTCCCAAATCTAGGGTGAAGCGAGCGGTATGCTCTGCCTTCGACGAGGGAGCGATCGCCCCGCGGGTTTGCGTTTGGGCACTCGTTTTCGCAGCGGCTCCGGTTTCAGCACCAGCCCCGCAATGCCGCCGCTAGAGAGGGTGAAAATAGGATTGGGCATGGCGTTTAGCACACAGTCCAGCGCAAACAGAATCGTGACGACTGCCACGCAGACCGCAGGAGCCGCCAGCGGGTGGGCCCAAACTTTTGGCGGGTAGCGACTGACGCACAGCAGAAACGACGGGACGATCATGGTGCTGAACAGCGTGATCAGCCCAAACGCGCCCTGATTCCCAAAGGCAATGATCCACAGGCTGTCCGTCACAGAAATGTCTTTGCCGTAGTCATCGTAGACGCGGGCCCGCCCCCAGCCGCCCCAGCCAAACACAGGCCGCTGGCGGGCTTTCTCGCTCAGCAGTTCCTCGTTTTCCAACCGGAAGATCAGCGATTGAGCGCGTTCCGCATTCAGCGTCTTGGTGACAAATTCTTCGATGCTGTCGCGGCGATCGGGCGTGATGTAGCCCGTTGCGCCCATGTAGAGGTACGTGCCGATGAACACGACCAGGAAGATGAGCGGAATGTAGGTTTTCAGCTTGCTGCCCAGAAATAGGATGATCAGGCCAAACACCAGCAGTAGGTAGGCTCCCGTCGATCGGCAGTTGAGAAAGCTGACCACCATGACGGGCACCAGCGTTTTCATCGGCTGATCCCAATACTTTTTCAGCACGCCGCTTTTCCAGAGCCAGATGCCCACTAGCGCCGCCGCCATCATCCAGGCTCCCACCGCTAGCCCGTGGGACATAAACACCGTAGGGCGATAGCCGCCCATCCGCATGGTTTGAGAAAAGTCGGCGCGGGCGTGATAGCCGTAGACCATCCGGTGAAGTTGGGGGCTAAAGCGCGATTCGTAGAGGGTGAAGGGAATATAGGTTAGGCCACCCGCAAAGATGGCGATCGCCAAGTGCTTCATGCCCGCCAGGTTACTCAGGTACAATCGCCCAAAAAAGTAGGGTAGCCCCCAACTCACGACCTGCTCCAGGCTGCTGGAAACGCCGTCGTAGGCCCCCAGCCCATTGGCCATTGACGAGACAAATGGACTGATGCAATACAGCGCCATCAGTCCGTCGATCCAGCCGGGTTTGAAGGTGCTAAATCGTCCTGAGTCGAACACAAACACTGCCAGCAAAATGCCATAGCAAGTCGCCGACATTTTGGTGTAGTCGGGAATGCTGGGCAGCACGATGGCCGCCTGCGGCAGGAATAGCCACGCGATTACAAAACTGATGATGACGGCCCGCGGGGGGGAATAGCGCGTGAACAGGTACAGCACGATGGGAATCCAGCCGTACATCACCAGGGCAACTGTTGGACTCATGGCGATCGCTCCTCAGGATTTACACCGATCCGCCAAAGGCAGGCAGCCCCCAACCCAGCGCCAGCCGCAGCCCCAGCACCGCCGCCAGCAGTCCCAAAAACACGGCCGTCGCCTGCACATCCTGCCGCCAGCAGCCCAGCCGCTCTTTTTCCAGTCCGTATAGCACCACGCCATACATCGGCAAATCGCTAAAGGTGATGGCCAGCACGCCACCCCATAGCCCCGCCGCATCAAACCCATAGGGAATCCCAAGGGCGATCGCCCCAAACCGCAGCAGATTACCCCAAGCGCCGTAAACTGATTTGCCCACGCTCAGCAGGCAGGGGTTCATGGTGCTATACAGCAGCGTGTGCCATAGCCCAAAGGACATCACAGGCACCATCCACGCGGCATCCCGATAGCGGTTGTCATACAGCGTCAGGATGAATAAATCGCCAAAGCCCACCACGCCCGACAGCAGCAGCGCCGACCCCATCAGCAGCAGCCAGCGCTTTTTCAAAATCTTGGCCCGCAGTTCAGGCCGGGGCAGATCTGCCGTGCGCGACACCACGGGAAAAATCACCTTGGTTCCCAATGCACCAATCACCTGCCGGGGAATGTCCGACAGGGTAAAGGCAATGGTGTAAATCCCCAGCATGGTGATGGAGATGTATTTACCCAGAATCAGACGATCAGCCTGGGTTGCCAGAAAGGTCAGCGCGGTAGAGATAAAGATCCAGCGGCCAAAACTAAAGAGATCTCGCAGCGAGTCTTTGTCCCAGCACAGTTGGTTGCGATAGCCCGGAATCAGCCAGAAGCTTCGAGCCGTTCGCAGGGCTGCCGCCACCAGGTTGCCGCCCACCAGCGCCCAGATCGTCGGGCTGAATCCGGCCCAGATAATCATGAAAATTAGGGAGGCCGCCTGCATTAGCGCGTCAAATTTGATGGTTTTGGCGAGGTCAACGTGGCGACGCAGGGTGGCAACGGCGGTGGACTCAAACCCATTGAGAATCGTGGTCAGCCCGACGACGGGAATTAGCCAGAGCAGGCGCGGCTCGTTGTAGAACTGGGCCGTGGGATAAGCGATCGCCAGACAAAACAGCCATAGCCCAAAGCCCCGAACAATTTGCAGCGTCCAGGCCGTGTTGTAAAACGCGGGTTCGTCGCCGCGCTTGTTTTGCACAATGCTGGGAATGATGCCCACATCGGAAAACAGTTGCAGCCCGATGATGGGAATATTCACCAGCGCCATCAGTCCGAAATATTCCGGCAACAGCAGCCGCGTCAGGATCAGGTTGCCGCCAAAGCGCATGACCTGGCTGGCTCCGTAGCCTGCAATAGTCCAGATCACGCCGCTGAGGGCTAGTCGGTTGAGAGAGGCAGAAGAGGCCATGCGAATTCCATGAGAAGGGGCAGAGAGACGTTTGGTCGCGTTCCAAGCAGGCTAGATGCTGTTGAGCGAAGGCAGCAGATGAGGTTGGGGCAGACAGCATAGGAGCAACCACAGGCAATGCCTAGCCTTCGGGGATCGGTTGGGACAGGTCAGGTAGGGCGATCGCCTCAGACAATCGCGCTTCGGCTTCAATCTGCTGGAATAGGGCGGCCAGCTTACGAGCTTCGGTGGCGGCGTTGTGCTGCTGAACCACGCGCGATCGCCCATGATGTCCCATCGCGCTGAGCGTCTTTGTGTCTGCTTGCAGCACCTCCCGTAGCGCCGCCGTCAGGTCTTCTACCGCACCCGGCGGCACCAGCCAGCCCGATCGCCCCGGCTCCACCAGTTCGGGAATCCCCGCTACGTAGGTACTGACAACCGGACGCGCCAGCGCCAGCGCCTCCATCAGCACGACGGGCAGCCCTTCTGCAAAGCTGGGCAGCACCAGCGCACGGGCAGTCTGAAGCTGCTGCCGCACCTCTGCGCTGCTGGCCCAGCCCGTAATCTCGACGTAAGACTCCAGACCATACTGAGCAATGGCCGCCTCTACCTGGGGACGCAGTTCGCCATCGCCCACCAGCACGAGCTTGAAGGGAATACCCTCGGCCGCCAGGGGGGCGATCGCCTCCAGCAACAGCAGGTGTCCCTTTTGCTCACTCAGTCGCCCCACGCAGACCAACCGCTGCGTTTCGGGAACCGGGGTCGCCGCCTGAGTGAGAAATTCTTCATCTACGCCGCAGTGAACCACCTGAATCTTGCGCCAGTCGGCAGCCTCACACCAGCGCATGAGCTGACTTTTGCCAAAGGCGCTGATCGCCACTACCGCTGCCGCCCGCCGGATCTTTTCGGGTAGCAGCAGCGCCTCTGGTCGGTCAAATTCTTCGGGGCCATGCACCGTAAAGCTATAGGTCGGCCCGCCCAGCGCGTGACACAACATGGCTACGGTTGTGGAGTTCGTACCAAAATGAGCATGGACATGCGTAATTCCCTGGATCTCAAACTCGCGTCGCAAAATGCAGGCTTCTGCTAGGTAAGCCAGATGATGAGCCAGCCCGCGCTGACCCCGACGACTAATCTTTAGCGTAAAGGCAAGTGCTTTTAGAAACTGTCCGGGGTGAGCCAACGCCGTTTGAATTAATCCGGTCAGCAAGCCAGAAACACCCCGCGACAAGATCACCTGAGTTTTGTGTAGCTCTGCCTGGTCACCAGGATCGACCAGTTCGCCGCTACAGGAGCGCACCGAAAAGCGAGCAACGGGCGTGCCAGCCGCCTCCAGCGCCAGGATCTCTCGCCGGATAAAGCTGTGGCTGACCTTGGGATATTGATTCACCAGATACGCAATCGTCATGGCTGCTTTTGCAGGGGTGATGTGCTAGGGGCGGGCTGAGGCTGCGCCCCAATCCAGTGTGCCCATCCGGGATGAGGTGGTAACATTTGCCACGCCAAGTATGCGTTGCAGAAACTTCCAACGGCTGGACTGAAACCGGATTGAGGGGCAATATCGTCCCGGTTTTAAGCACGCCAAGATGCATCAAAGCCGAAGCAAATCCTGGCAATCTCCGCAATTTTGACTAGACTTGCGGGCGTTACTGAGAGCCAGCAGTTGGGCATTCTAAAGCCAGAGTTTCTGAATCAACGCAGCGTGCGATCGCCCGCTCTGCCTTTACCAGAGTCGAATCCAGCACCGAACAGCACCAAAATTGAAAACCCGCTCATTCACCTAAGCCCAATTCAAACTGCACCGATCGCAAAGATGCGTCTCACTTAAAAATCAGCGTCTATGACACCCCCAATCCAGACTGTTGCGACTCATCTTCCCGACGCTCTCTGCCCTCCTGTGCCGCAGCGTGTCCGTCCAATCGCCCACCGCAACAATATCCGTGTTAATACGGCATTAACAGTTTTCATTAGCACTATTGCCCTGTCCGTCATTAGCGCCACTGCCCTCCCTGTTGCCGCGCAAACGTCTTCGACAGGCACGTCTTCGACAGGATGGACAGCAACCCCGACCTCTCCTGCTGCGCCGATGACAAACGCCCCAGCGCAGGGACAACCCTCGCCCCAACCGGGGTTGCAGCCCTTGATGCCGCTCCTGCCCGCCACACCCCAAACGGACTCGCCCTTCGCCCTCCAACAGCCCCTACCCGCCGCCCAAGGCCGCGATACCTACATCCTGGGCGCAGGCGACGCGATTCGCATTGATATTTTCGACGTGCCAGAATTCAGCGGGCAGAATGGGCAGTACACCATTCTGTCGGATGGCTCTCTAAACCTGCCCTGGATTGGCAATGTATCGGTGCAGAACATGACGCTGGAGCAGGCCGCCAACACCCTAGCTCAGCGCTACGCCCGCTATATCGACGATCCGCTGATTACCGTGACGCTGCTGGCTCCCCGGCCCATGCGGATTGGGATTATCGGTCAGGTGAATCGCCCTGGAATTTACACCGTCAACCCAGCAACGGGCGCAACCTCCCAAAAGCAAACCGTCAGCACCGCCATCCAGGCGGCAGGTGGCATCACCCAATTGGCCAACGTGCGGGCTATCGAGGTACGCCGCCCCACGCCCAGCGGAGAGCAGAGCATTACGGTTGATCTGTGGCGATTCTTGCAGGCCGGCGACATTTCTCAAGATATTGCGCTGCAAGATGGTGATACGGTGGTCATTCCTCAGGCCGACACTATCGACCCGGCAGAATCCGCCCAGATTGCCGCCGCCAGCTTTTCCCCCGCTACGATTAACGTCAACATCGTGGGCGAGGTGATGCGACCGGGCACTATTGCGCTGCCGCCGAATGTCTCGCTGAATCAGGCCATCATGGCGGCGGGCGGGTTCAATCGACAGCGGGCCCGCCAGAGCGAAGTCAGCCTGATCCGGCTAAATCCCGACGGAACCGTGACGAAGCGCGATGTAGAGATTGATTTTGCGGCCAGCCTGAACGATGCCACCAATCCGCCGCTTCGCAGTAACGACATTATCGTAGTCGGGCGATCGTCCCTCGCATCTACCTCTGATTTTCTAAATACGCTGCTCAGCCCGCTCAACGGCGTGTTTTCCATTTTTCGCGTGTTTGATGGGCTGGGCAATCTCCTGGCCCCGTCTCCTCGGAACCCCTAGAGCAGAGGGGAGCTACCCAAATGGCTCAGGGTTTGGGCAATTTCTGGCGAAGACGCATGGCTGGTTCGGTTGGGGGTGCATTCTAGAGCCGCTTTTCAAAAAACGCCTTTCAAAAAACGCCTTTCAGAGTGGGGCGTTCAACCTGAAATTTAAGCGCGGATTCTCAAGGTTCTAAGCAAAAAATTCAGGGGTTCCTATCAGCCTTTAAGCCCTAGCGGTTTCCATAGGCAAATGGATGACCCCGCATTGCGAGAGACATCACAGCGAGAAAACTATGGATCAGGATTTGGATATGCAAGCCCTCGATGAGCCTGGAGAAGCCAGCGCTCCGAAAAAGGGCGGACTGCCAATCGGCGGACTGATCCGCATGGTGAAGCGGAAGATCTTGATCATTGGAGGAATGACGGGGGCATTGTCAATCGCCGCCTGGTTATCCACTGCCTCTGATCTGCCCACCTATCGCGGCAACTTTCAACTGCTGGTGGAGCCTGTGACCTCGGAGGCGCGGATTGCCGAGCCAACGGCGTTGACCCGTTCTGCGGGCGGTGTGCCCAGTCGGGACATTTTCAGCCTGGACTATCCGACGCAACTGCAAATTTTGCGGAGTCCCAAGGTGCTGGAAGAGGTGTATGAAAAGGTTCAGGCGAAGTACCCAGCGTTTACTTACTCTCAGCTCATCCAGGGGTTGGAGCTGGGGCGAATTGGCAATACTCGCACAACGGAAACGAAGATTTTGCAGGTGGGCTACTCTGGCTCTGATGCGGAACTGGTGCAGATGGTGCTGAATGAGCTGGCGAGTAAGTATCTGCGCTATAGCCTGGAGGATCGCAAGTCTCGCATTAGTGAGGGGGTGAAGTTCATCGAAGATCAGCTTCCTAGCCTGCAACGGCGGGTGGCTGAGCTAGAAAAACAACTCCAGGAATTGCAGCAATCCTACGAACTCATCGATCCATCTTCGCAGGGGGGGCAAATCTTTTCGCAACTCCAGACGGTGACGGAGCAGCAAGTCGCAACCCAGCAGCAGATTCAAGAACAGCGCGTGCTTTATAACACGCTGCAACGGCAGTTGGGTCTGTCGCCCAATGAGGCGATCGCCGCTTCGGCCCTCAGCCAGGATCCGCGCTATCAGCAGTTGCTCAGCAGCATCAATGAAATCGACAGCCAGATTGCGCTGGAGTCGAGTCGCTTTACCGACGAAAGCCCGATTATTCAGCGATTGCGACAGCGGCAGGCCAATTTGACGACCGTGCTGGGGCAGCAGGCCAATCGCATTTTGGGACCACAGCTTGCCCGCAAGGCGGATTCGCTGACCTATCAAGACTCGCTGCGGCTGGGGCTGATTCAACAACTGATCACGACGGCGAACGAGATGCAGGTGTTGCAGATGCGGGATCAGTTTTTGGCGCGGCGACAGGCAGAGGTTTCGCGCCAGGTGCAGCAGTTTCCGGCGATCGCCCGTCGGTATGCCGAGATTCAGCGCGAGCTGGGCGTGGCCACCCGCACGCTGGATCAACTGCTGGGGCAGCGCGAGACGCTGCGAGTAGAAGCCGCCCAGACGCAAGTGCCGTGGGAACTAATCTCAGAACCCATGCTGCCTCGTGATCCTAGCGGCGCTGCCATTCCCGATCCGAATAGCTCTCGCAAGAAGCTGATGATGGGCATGGTGGCTGGGCTGGCATTGGGACTGGGAACGGCAGTGCTGATTGAAAAGCGGCAAAACATCTTTTTCGGCGCAGAAGATGTGAAAGATGCCGTGCCCGTGCCTCTGCTGGGGGTGCTGCCGGCCTGCGCCACGGCCGACCCCTGCGGCAGCCTGCTTAGCATTGCGCCCAGCAGTGGGGAACTGAGCGAGGATGCCTTCCCGTTTCTGGACGCGGTGAACAATTTCTACGCCAGCCTGCGGTTCCTGAACCCCAACAACCTGGTGCGATCGCTCGTCGTTTGCTCTCCTGCAGCGGGCGACGGCAAGACCACCACTGCCCTCCACCTGGCGCAGACGGCGGCGGCGGCGGGGCAGCGCGTGCTGCTGGTGGATGCTAACCTGCGATCGCCCAAGCTGCACAGCATTCTGAACTTGCCGAATGAATGCGGGCTGAGTGAACTGCTGGCGCAAAAAGTCTATCCCGAAGATGCCATCCAAGAGTGCCCCAGCCTGGAGCATCTGTGCATCCTCACCGCAGGGCAAACGCCCCCCGGCACGACCAAAATGCTGGCCTCGCCCCAGATGAAAGACCTGATGGCGGCGTTTGATGCCCAGTTTGACCTGATCCTGTACGACACGCCCAACCTGGGCAGCACGGTGGATGCCAACTTCTTGGCGGCCCAGGCAGACGGCATCTTGCTGGTGCTGGCAGTGCGCCAGACGGCCTATTCCAAGACCAAAGAGGTGCTGAAAAAGCTGGAGGAATTTCACCTGCCCATTATCGGCACGGTGGCCAACCGGGCGATCGCCCCTGCCGCAGTATCTGAAGAGGATGATGAATACGACGAGTACGATGAAGATTCCGAAGGAATTTGGGCAGCGGCGGCAGCCGAGTTGGAACCCGACTACAATCCCGCCTACAATGTCGATGTCGATGATTTTGAGGACGTTGAGGACGACGACGCGGACGAAGCCCCCCAGCCCGTTCTAGACCCCCTATTTGTGGATGACATCGCATCATGACTCGACTTTTGGCAGGCGACATCGGCGGCACCAAGACCATTCTGCGGCTGGCAGAAGTCCACAGCGACGACGGCCCGATTAAGCTGCAAACGCTCCATGAGATGCGCTATGTCAGTGCGGAATATCTCGACCTGGTGCCGATGGTGCGGGCGTTTCTGGCAGATGCAGAAAGCTGCATGGGCTGCGCTCCTGGAATCGAGAAAGCCTGCTTTGCGATCGCCGGCCCCGTGGTCAACAATACCTCCGTGCTGACCAATCTCTCCTGGACCCTGGAGGGCGATCGCCTCAGCCGCGAACTCAACATTCCCAATATCAGCCTGATCAACGATTTTGAAGCCGTCGGCTACGGCATTTTAGGCCTGGGTGAAGACGACTATTACACGCTCCAGGTCGGCAAGCCCCAGCCCAATGCCCCCATCGCCGTCATTGGCGCAGGCACAGGGCTAGGTCAGGGCTTCTTGATTCCTCAAGGGGGCGTGTATTACGTCTACCCGTCGGAGGGGGGACACGCTGATTTTGCGCCCCGTTCAGAACTGGAATTTCAACTGCTGAAATATTTGCTAGACAAGCTCAGCATCAATCGCCTCTCGGCCGAGCGCATTGTGTCGGGGCAGGGGATTGTGTCAATTTATCAGTTTTTGCGCGATCGCCAGCTTGCCGAAGAGTCACCCGACATCGGCGCAAAAATCCTCACCTGGGAGCGCGAGGCGGGCAAGGCAGAAAAATCCGTCGATCCGGGCGCGGTGATTTCCCTGGGCGCTCATGCGGGCGATCGCCTCTGCCAGCAGACCATGACCCTCTTTGCCTCGTCCTATGGAGCCGAAGCAGGCAACCTAGCGCTGAAGCTACTGCCCTTTGGCGGCCTCTACATCGCAGGCGGCATCGCGGCCAAAAACCTGGACGTGCTAAAGGCGGGCGGCTTTATGGAGGCGTTTCTTGACAAGGGGCGCATGAGTCCCCTGCTGGAGCAAGTCCCGGTGCATGTAGTGCTGAATCCTCAGGTCGGGCTGATCGGGGCCGCCGTAAGAGCCGCCCGACTGTAGCGAAGTTGATTTATCTAGGACTTACGCGGTTGGACAATTTCTCGCGGGCGCAGCCCGCGAGAAATTGTCCAAAACCCAAGGAGCT
This sequence comes from Thermoleptolyngbya sichuanensis A183, assembly GCF_013177315.1. NCBI lineage: Bacteria > Bacillati > Cyanobacteriota > Cyanophyceae > Oculatellales > Oculatellaceae > Thermoleptolyngbya > Thermoleptolyngbya sichuanensis. Next base: position 3,169,024 of record NZ_CP053661.1, read on the forward strand.
TATCGCAAGTGCGTAAGTCCTGTTATCATCTGGCTCCATCATCTGAAATGATAGTCCCTGTAAGCGTAATATCTGCGATGCGGCAGGCTACGTCTGAAAGGACTTGCTTCTAAAACTTGCGTCTGAAAGGACTTGCGTCTCCTGAACGGGGATGACCATCTGCTTGCATCGCTCAGCAGGGAGGAGGAACGATGAGGCGAAGACGGATAGCGCTATTCATGGCGAACTTTTGGGAGACGGTGAAAACGCTCCAGCGGGGGCGGATCAACCTCTCGGAACTGGAGCGCCTGCACAGCGACATGCTGAGCGAGTCCGTTGCGGATACGCCCTACTTGGTGCTGGTCGTCACATCCTGCGCGATCGCCACCTTTGGGCTGCTGTCCAACAGCGCGGCTGTGATCATCGGCGCAATGATTATCGCTCCCCTGATGTCACCAATTCGGGCGCTGGCCTTTGGGGCGCTGGAGGGGAACATTCTGCTGGTGCGGCGAGCGGCTGCGTCGGTTTTGCTGGGAACGCTGCTGGCCATGGCGATCGCCTGGCTATTGGGGCGCGTTGTGGGCATTGCCAGCTTTGGCAGCGAGGTGCTGGCCCGCTCCAGCCCCAACCTGCTGGATCTGGGGGTGGCCGTGGCGGCTGGCGGGGTGAGCGGCTACGCCAAGATCAATCCCAAAGTGTCGGCCTCGCTGCCCGGAACGGCGATCGCCGTCGCACTCATGCCGCCCGTTTGCGTGATTGGGCTAGGCCTCTCCCAGGGCGACTGGCATCTCAGCCTGGGGGCGACGCTGCTCTATCTCACCAACCTGTTGGGGATTACGCTGTCCTGCATGTTGACCTTTTTGCTAGCGGGCTATACGCCTATCGAACAGGCGCAAAGAGCTTTGCTGTGGGCCTTCACCTTTACCGGGCTGTTGCTGATTCCGCTGGGGGTCAGCTTTGTGCAAATGGTGCAGCAAAACCAGCTTGAGACCGCCCTAAAACGGGCGCTGCTGACGCGCACAGAAACCTTTCAGCGCGTGCAATTGGTCGATAGCGACATCAACTGGTATACTCAGCCGCCAGAGGTACGGCTGACGGTGAGGAGCCGAGAACCTGTCACCCCGCGCCAGGTGGAACTGCTGGAAGAATTTGTGAGCCGAGAGTTGGGACGACCCATGACGCTGATTCTGTCCGTCAGCCAAGTCGAAGAAGTGCGGCGCGAACCCTAGAGGCACACGCTGTATTTCTTCCAACCAATATCAGGACTCTCTTCTAACCAATAGCCAAGATCAGGCAGCGCCCGGAACTGCTGTCACAGTGGGCAGCGTCGTCCACAGGAAAACCGCAAAGGTGGCGATCGCCAGAATGAACTGCATCAGCCGCCCAATCAGCGACCCCACCACAATCCCCAAACCGGCCTTAATCGCCAGCCTCAGGTTTCTGCGAAACAGAAGCTCACCCAAAATTGCGCCCACAATCGGCCCGATAATCAGCCCCAAAAACGGGCCACCAAAGGGGAGCGCAGGCAGCAGCCCAAACAAGCCCAGCAGCAGCCCCACCACTGCACCAATTTGCCCCCACTTGCTAGCGCCAGCTTTTTTCGCGCCCAAGTAGGTGGCCAGAAAATCGACCCCCGTGCCCACCAGTAGGCACACCACTGCCACCGTCAGGGGAATGCCCAGGCCGGTAAATCCATTGACAAGTCCCCAAACGGCGATCGCCAGCGCAATCAGCCCAATTCCCGGAATCGCAGGCGCAATGGAACCGATCACGCCCACCAGCATCACCGCAACAAGAATCCAGTAGAGGTAGACCATGTTTAGGGGTTAAGGAATAGAGGTTTGGCGTAGAGGTCGAGATACGATCTTTAGCCACTCCTTCACTTTAGCCAAAAGAGTCCAGATCGAGCGCCTTAGAGCCGCCACGCTCCAGTTGCTCCAGCAGTCGTGCCAGTTGAGTCCACACCAGCAGTCCAGTCAGAACCGTCAGCGGAATGGCAACCGCGTAGGCCAACTTGGTGGGAAACCCAAAAATTTCCAGCCCCGCCGCCAGAAAGAAGCACACGCCGCCGGAAATTCCTAAAAACGGCACCAAAAGCTGCGGCCCCTGCATATTTGCCAGCGTGCGGGTCGAGCGGTTTTTGTCCCATTCGTTGACTTGCTGCTTGAGGGTTGCCGAAAAGGCCGCACCCGATGCCAGCCCCGCCAACAGCCCCGCCACAAACAAAAAATACGGAGCGCTTGAGTAGTAGTACGGCACAACGGACTCCTTCAGTGCAGATTCAGAGGATGAAACGGAAAAACCAAAAAGAAAATATTCCTTAACATCAATCTAGCCGGAATCGGCACCCTTGGGCGCACTGGTAGGGAGATTTGGGTGACGGGGTGATTTGGGTGACAGGCGAAAGGGACGGAAAGATCGAAAACCGAAAACCAGAACCCCTTCCCTCTTCCCTCTTCCCTCTTCCCTCTTCGTTCTTCCCTCTTCCCTCTTCGTTCTTCCCTCTTCCCTCTTCCCTCTTCCCTCTTCGTTCTTCGTTCTTCATTTCTCCTTCTTCCTCCCTCCACCATTCCAACCCTCCCCTTATCGCTGCTACGGAATCGCCACCGTGTGCAGCAGACGATCGACGATTAGCCGTGCTTTGCGTCCGCCTGCGGGAATCAGGCGATGAGCCAGCACGAACGGGGCCAGATACTTCACGTCGTCGGGGATGGCGTAGTCGCGTCCTTCCAAAAAGGCGATCGCTTGCACGGCCCGATGCAGCGCCACCGTCCCCCGTGGACTCACGCCCAGCAAAATCTCCTCATCCTGCCGCGTCGCCCGCACCAAGCTCAGCATATACTGCTGTAAATGCGGCTCTACATGCACCGCCGCACACTTCTGTCGTAGCGCCTGCACCTCCTCTAGCGACAGGCAGGGGCGCAGCGCTTCGGTGGGCACACTACCACCATCTAGCCGCTGCAACATCTGCAATTCTTCTAGCTCCGTCGGATAGCCCAGGCTCAGCGAGAGGGCAAAGCGATCCATCTGGGCTTCGGGCAGCGGGAAGGTGCCCTGATATTCCACCGGGTTTTGCGTGGCGATGACAAAGAAGGGCGTGGGCACGCGGCGCGACACGCCATCCACCGTCACCTGCTGTTCTTCCATCACTTCTAGCAGAGCAGACTGGGTGCGGGGCGTGGCGCGGTTAATTTCGTCGGCCAGCACCACGTTGGCAAACACGGGCCCCGGCATAAACACAAACTCGCCGCTGCGGGGATTCCAGATATTCGTCCCGGTGACATCCGACGGCAGCAGGTCGGGCGTGCATTGCAGCCGCTGAAACTGGCCGTCGATCGATCGCGCCAGGGACTTGGCTAGCAGCGTTTTGCCCACCCCCGGCACGTCCTCCAGCAGCGCGTGGCCGCCCGAAAACAGCGCCACCAGCACCAGCCGAATCGCCTCCGATTTGCCGACGATGGTGCGTCCCAAATTTTCTACAAGCTGTTCGATGCGGTCTCTCATGATAGGGTGGCGCGGAGTTGCGAAACGCTCTGCTCCATCATGGCAGCGATCGCCCGCAATCGGGCCAGGAATTCTGCGGGTTTTGCCCAAGACTGCCGCGATTTCCCAAGGCCCGGCAATGGCGCTAGGATGATTGGGGATTCATTTTGCAAAACGCTGAACCGTTCACCATGCGAATTCGACGGCGTTGGGTGGGGCTGTGGCTGGCGATCGCGCTGCTGGTAGGGCTAGTAGCGGGGCTGCTGCCAGCGGGGTTTCTGGGGGAATCGCACTCCCGCCCACAGCCCATCGCTTTGCGACCAGCCCTGTCTACGCCTGACATCAACCCCGAACGGCTCTTGAGAGATGTGCAGGCGCTCAGCTTTGTGCGATACGAAGCGGGCGATCGCCAGCGAGCAGCAGAATATATCGAGCGATCGCTGACCGCAGCGGGCTGGCAGGTAGCGCGTCAGCCCTTCGGCGCAGGCGAAATCGCTGGAGAGAACCTGATCGCCACCCGCCCAGACGCGCCGCCGGATCGTCCCAAACTGCTGCTGGCGGCCCACTACGACACGGTAAAGAATTCCCCCGGAGCCGACGACAATGCGACGGCTGTAGCAACCGTGCTGGAAGCGGCCCGGCTGCTCGACCCGCAGGACGCGCCCGCCCGCCTGGAACTGGTGCTGTTTGACCGGGAAGAGGCGGGGCTGGAGGGCAGCGAGGCGTTTGTGGCGGAGGCGGCGCGGCGGCAGGGGGTGCGGGGCGCGGTGGTGATGGACATGATCGGCTATGGCTGCGACGTGGCGGGCTGCCAGTCCTATCCGGCGATGCTGCCGATCGCCCCACCGACGGATCGGGGCAATTTTCTGGCGGTGCTTGGCGATTTGCAACACAATCCCTACGGGCATCGCCCCCCGCTCATCCAGGCGTTTCACCAGATTGCCGATACCCCGTCTGCCGCCGTCCCCCCCGTCCTCAGCCTGGCCGTGCCGCTGCTGGGCGACCTCACTCCCGACCTCCTCCGCAGCGACCACACCCCCTTCTGGAAAGCGGGCATCAGCGCAGTGCTGCTCACCGACACCGCCAACTTCCGCAATCCCCACTATCACCAGCCCAGCGACACCCCCGACACGCTCAATACAGCGTTTTTCCTCGGTTCGGCGCGGCTGGTAGTGAAGACAGTAGACTGGCTCCTGCATGAGGGCGACTCGCAAGCGTAACTCGCAGCCATGCACTATCGCCGCTTTGGGAAAACCCATCTGCATCTGTCTGTCTTCTCGCTGGGGACGATGCGCTATCTGGCCTCGGCAGAAACGGCGCGGCAGACGGTGGAGCGGGCGATCGCCCTCGGCATCAACCACATCGAAACGGCGCGGGGCTATGGCAACAGCGAAATCTTTCTGGGCAAGGCGCTGGCGGGGCTGCGGCGGGAAGAGCGGGCAAAGCGGGAAGATCTGATCATCACCACAAAGCTGCCACCCACCATCGATGCTGATGCAATGGCGCGGGGCATTGACGAATCGCTGGCGCGGCTAGGGCTGGACTATATAGACTGCTTGGCGATTCATGGGGTGAATACGGCAGAACATCTGGCAATGTTGACGGTGGAAAGGGGCTGCATGGCGGCGGTGCGGGCGGCGATCGCCGATGGGCGTGTGCGGTGGGTGGGCTTTTCGACGCATGGGCCGCTGGATGTGATTTTGGGGGCGATCGCCACCGACCAGTTCCAGTTTGTGAACTTGCACTACAACTGGTTGTTCCAGCGCAACGCAGCCGCAGTTGAACTGGCGCACCAAAAGGACATGGGTGTGTTCATCATTTCCCCAGCGGACAAAGGCGGCCTGCTCTACACGCCGCCAGAACGATTGGACACGCTATGCCACCCCCAATCGCCGCTGCACCTGGGCTATCGCTGGCTACTCAGCGACCCGCGCATCACCACCCTCAGCCTGGGCGCAGCCAGACCAGAGGAACTGGATTGGCCCCTGGAAATGGCAGACCAAACGCACCCGCTCACAGACACAGAGGTAGAGATTTTGGAACGGCTGCGATCGCACCAATCTGCCGTCTTGGGAACCGACCAATGCAACCAGTGCTATGCCTGCCTGCCCTGCCCCGAAGACATCCATATTCCCGAAGTGCTGCGGCTGAGAAACCTGGCAGTGGCCTACGACATGACCCAATACGGCACCTACCGCTACGGTATGTTTGAAAACGCGGGACACTGGTTTCCTGGTCGCCGGGGCGATCGCTGCACCGACTGTGGCGACTGCCTGCCGCGATGTCCCGAAGCACTAGACATTCCCACTCTGCTGCGCGATGCCCATCGCCGCCTGGGCGGATCGCCGCGTCGCCGCCTCTGGGGTTAATGCCTCCGTCGCAAAAATTTGCCGCTCAGATCCCAGCAAGGCTAGCTTGGAAGCGTAGTGATTGTGGAGGGAAAAGCATGACCGATGAACGACTTGCCAGGTTTGGCTCAGGGCGATCGCTGTATTTGGCAGACCAGCTCGACCGACACGGGATTTGCCTGGAGCAGCGCAATGGCGAAACCGTCCTGCTTGACCCGCTGGGCACGCGGGTAGGGATCAAACCTACCGTGCAAGCCCTCGTCGGTGGGCTTGTGATGCTGATTGGGCTGGGGATGCTGGGGCAGGCGATCACGGGAACTAGACCCGGATGGACTGGCTTGTTGCTGCGGGGATTGTTTTTCGTCTTGGGGCCGATCGCCCTGCTGGGCGGCATTGGGATAATTCGGCGCATGATTCTTCAGCTTCAGGCGACCCGGCGGGCAGAACCCGCTGAGCTTCGGGTTTCGCCCTATCCCCTCCATCCCGGCGATTGGGTAACCGTGACATTTTCTCGCCGCTTCAAAACCCCGTCGGGCAGCAACCCCGGCAAAGTTTCGGCAATGGCCTTTGGACTGGACGTGCAGAAAGATACTACCGATGAGACATCAACTTATCGCGCTTCACCCTTCTGGATCGAAAATCTACCTGACAAAGACCTGCCCTCTGGGCTGATGCAGGTTGAACACACCTGGCAGTTTTGCCTGCCACCCGACGCGGTTCCCACAATCGAGGAGAAGACTGGCTATGGGCGGCACTGGGTCGCCTGGGGTGTTGACGTTCGGATAGAGATTAAGGGCTTTTTGAGTAGCGAATCTGCATTTTTCTTTCGGGTGGAGCCGTAAATGGTTCGGCAATACCGTCCGGGAGAGGGCGTTCGGGTGAGGGCAGTTTGGGGTCAGTCCTAATTCATATTTAGCTATTCAGCTTAGAACTTACGCAGTTGGACAATTTCTCGCGATCTGCGACCGCGAGAAATTGTCCAAAATCCAGAAATCCTGTTGCAAGTGCGTAAATCCTGTCGCTATTCAGCAACGCTGATCGTCGCAGCGGTAAAATGTTAGAGATTGCGGGAAAAAAATGCCCATACCCGGTAGGGGGATGCTAGGCTATGGAGGATGCTGGGAACCGCTTCAATGTATCCCTGTATTCCTTATCACATTGCCCCCATACGTTAACTGGTAGGTGTATCGCGTGGTTGCTACTCCCGAACGACTTGAGCAAACTCCCACCGAGCTTTCCCCCGGCGTGGCCCCGTCCAGCCGAGTGGCGGTGTTGCTGATGGGCTACGGCGAGGTCGAGAGCTACGAAGACTTCGCCAATTACAACGAGCAGGCGCTGAACCTGCTGACGGCAAAATTTGCCCCCGTTCCCACATGGATCTATCCGCCGCTGGCCAAGCTGCTGGCCGTGTTTGACCTACACGAGTGGCAGCATCAGCACGATCACTTTATCTCGCCGCACAACGCCATCTTTGAGCAGCAGCGGGCGGGTATCGAGGCGCGGCTGAAGGAAAAATGGGGCGATCGCATCAAGGTCTTCAAGGCGTTCAACTTTTGCGCCCCGTTTTTACCGGAGCAAGTGCTGGCGCAAATCCAGGCAGAGGGATTCGACAAGCTGCTAATTTATCCACTACTGGTGGTGGACTCAATCTTTACCAGTGGCATTGCAGTGGAGCAGGTTAACAAAGCCCTGGCGAAAACCTTTGTTGGCTCCGAGCATTGGCTCAAAGGCACGCGCTACATTCCCTCCTTCTACAACGAGCCAGAATACATCGACCTGATGGCGCGGCTGGTCGAAGACAAGATTCACGCTGACCTAGCGGTGGCGCACCTGCCGTCACAGACGGGCATTGTGCTGATGAATCACGGCTGCCCTCACAAGGCCAAGGGCTTTACCTCCGGCATTGACGAAAGTCAGGCGCTCTATGAGCGGGTGCGCGAAAAGCTGATTCACCGCTATCCGCTGATTTCCGTGGGCTGGCTGAATCACCAAACACCGCTAATCGAGTGGACCCAGCCCAATGCCGAACTGGCTGCCAGAAACCTAATCGACTTGGGCGCAACGGCGCTGGTGTTCATGCCCATTGGCTTTGCCACCGAAAACCACGAAACCTTGCTGGATGTGGATCACATCATCCACGGGCTGCGTCGCCGCCATCCCGAAGTGACCTGCGTGCAGATGCCCTGCGTCAATGACCACCCTGACTTTCTGCAAATGGCAGCAGACTGGGCTGATGGGCAGATTGCTGACTTGCTGGAGGCAGAGGCGCTGGCGGTGAATCCATCGCTGGCGATCGCCCTGGCCCAGTCCTATGCAGATCACTATCACCACGAGCATTCCCAAGGACATTCCCACGGACATTCTCACGGACATTCCCACAGGCATTCCCACGGGCATTCCCACGGACATTCCCACTCGCATGATTCTGGACATGCTCACCCGCCTGAGCATCGTTATGCCCACGGACATACGCATAACCATTCCCACCAGCCTTCCCACGGTGAGCATTCTCACAGGCATTGAGTAGGTACGACTTCAGGTCAGGAAATCCTGCACTAGCCGTTTTGCCATGAGGATGTCGGGCTTGCCGGGCCCGTTGACATCGGGCAGCACACCGACAATCTGAAAGCCCATCTTTTGATAGAACTCGTAGGGGTGGTTGCCGGGATTGCGAATTTGGGCGATGTGCTGAAATGGGTCAGAGTAGAGGTCAACCCCAAACAGGCTGGTTTGACCCAGTTCATCGTCTGTGCCCAGATACAGGGTGTGGACACCCTGCGCCGCGGCTTGTTGTTCTAGGTCTTGTACGAGCGATCGCCCGACACCCCGCCCGCGCCAGTTGCGCTGCACCACTAGCGGATGTAGCTCCCAAGCAGAACCGCCATACTGGGCGATCGCCCCAATCCAGCCAATCACTTCACCCGTCGGCAATACGGCAATCCGGCTGAGGCGATCGCCCTCTAGCGATTCCTCCACCTCTGCCACCGCAGACGGCATATCGCGCCAGCCATGCTCCATCTGGCCAAAGACATCCACCAGCATTGCTGCCAATTGCTGAATCGTGTCGGGTTCATCGGGCTGCAAATCGCGGATGTGCCAGTGCATTATGCAGGTTTTTGAAAGATCATAAGGTGCTGCTGCGGCAAAAAGCCCTTGGTTTCTCGCCAGACCAACCCCACCGCTTGCATTTCCTGCTTTACCTGGCGCTGGGTCATTTTATGTAGCCCTTTGATAGAGATGAAGGGATTTTCGCCGCGATATTCCACCAGCGCCACGCGGCCGCCCGGTTTCAGCGCCTTGAAAATGGCTTCCATCATCTCGCGGGGATATTCAAACTCGTGGTAAGCATCGACCATCAGCGCCAGGTCGATGCTGTCTGGCGCAAGCTGGGGATTATCCGGCTCGCCCAGCACGGGTTCCACGTTGTCGGCAGGTGTGCCCGCTTCTGCGGCCTCCTGCTTAAAGAATTCAAGAATATCGATCATCTCTGGCTGGATGTCTACTGCCAGCACCTTGCCTTGGGGCACTAGGGGACTCAGGCGAAAGCTGAAATAGCCCGTGCCTGCGCCAATGTCGGCAACCACATCGGTTGGCTTTAGGTTGAGGGCGGGCAGCACTTTGTCGGGCTGCTCTTGGATCGATCGCCCCGGCCGCTCCAGCCACGCCGCCCCCTGATGCCCCATCACCTGCGCGATTTCTCGCCCCATGTAAAATTTGCCAATGCCGTCGGGATTGTGCAGCACGCGATATTCGTAAAATTCCGTATTGGGCGGCGGCGGGTCGAGCGTTAGCACGGGCGCAAGATCCTGAGCGCGGGTGGGAGAAATTCCGCAGAACCAGAGCAGGCAGGCGAGGGCGATCGCCAGAAGACGGCGGTAGGGCATGGGGCGACGAGGGATAGAGTGGGTCTTCTCCATTATTTCCGGTGGGACGGGTGAGCGGCTACTCGTTTGGGCGAGATGGTGCAAAATCAAGATAGTTTTTCAACCTTGCGTTAGGTCTTGCGTTATGTCTACAGTCAGCCTGCTGCAGGCCACCAGCTACGAACATGAATCGCTGCGCCAAGCCCTGCAAACCCTGCTGGAACCCCTGGGCGGCATGGGGGCGTTCGTGAAACCGGGCGATCGCGTCTTGCTCAAGCCAAACCTGCTGACGGGGGCACGACCGAAAAAGGAATGCGTAACGCGCTGGGAACTGGTCTACGTTGTCGCGCAACTGGTGCAAGAAGCAGGCGGCAAGCCGTTTTTGGGCGACAGTCCCGCCTTTGGCAGTGCGCGGGGGGTGGCGATCGCCAATGGCTATCAGCCGCTAATCGACGAGCTAAATTTGCCGATTGTGGAATGGAACGGCCGCCGCTACGAAACCGTGAGCGAGAATTTCAACCACCTGCTGCTGTGCAAAGAGGCAATGGAAGCAGATGTGGTGATCAATTTGCCCAAGGTGAAGTCACACATGCAACTGACGCTGACGCTGGGTGTGAAGAATTTATTTGGCTGCGTCCCTGGCAAAATGAAAGCCTGGTGGCACATGGAGGCAGGCAAAGACAGCCGCCGCTTTGGGGAAATGCTGGTCGAAACTGCGCGGGCGATCGCCCCCAACCTCACCATTGCCGACGGCATCATTGGCCACGAAGGCAACGGCCCCAGCGGCGGCGAACCGAGGATGCTGGGCGTGCTGGCTGCGTCGGCAGATGTCTTTGCGTGCGATCGCGCTCTCGTCGATATCCTCCAGGTCAATCCAGACCAAGTGCCCACGGTTGCCGCCTCCCAGCGGATGGGGCTATGTCCGTCGCTACAGCAAATCAATTTTCCGCTTTGCCAACCCGCCGACCTGCGAATCGAAAACTGGAAACTCTCCGATCGCCTCATGCCGATTGACTTCGGAATGCCCCGCGTGATCAAGTCCACCTTCCGCCATCTCTACATCCGCTTCATCAAGGAGCCGATGACGGCCTACGCACGACGGCAGGAAACCTGAGTGTGGGATGAGTCCGGGCAATCGCCCTTCATCTCCTTGTACCCGTACCTTTCGGCGATCGCCCTCATCTGGCAGCACCGACCCCTTTGGGCGATCGCCCCTCGGATACCTTTTGGGACGTTGCACACTGACCGAAGTCTATAGCGTTTTTCATTCTGGCGAGGCATAGTAACAGCAATGGGAGAACCAATTCTGTAGGTCATTCAATGACACTTGGGAGAAGGACTCCTCAATGGCTTTGTCTAGATCAAGATAGCTCCGTGCCCCAAGGGAGCGCAGAATACTCTTAATCTTTGAAAAGCAATTCTCGATGGGTGAAAAGTCCGGCGAGTACGGCGGTAGAAACATCAGTTTAGCACCTGCATCCTCAATCAACCTCCTAACTTCTTCACCAAGATGAATCGAGCAGTTATCCATGATGACACATGCCCCTTTCCACAACTTAGGAACGAGTCTCTGGGAAATGAAGGCTTCAAAGGTAAGTCCATCGACTGAACCGATGAGATTGGAATAGGTAATTACCTTTTTAAGGCTAATTGCACCAAGAATCGAGACCCGTTTCCCTCGTTTGCTGGGACGCTTGCCATGGGCTCGTTTTCCTTTCGGGGCACGTGCCCGGAGTCGAGTCAAAGCCAGGTTCACTCCTGATTCGTCAATAAAGATTAAGTCTTGAGCCAGGAATCCTCGAACCAGTTGCCAAAATTTGACTCGTTCGATTTGCACCCGTTCAGTTTCCTTTTTGTCGGGATACAGCGTTTTTTTTAAGGGTTAAGTTCAGTTTCTCTAACATACGAAACATCGTCGAAACGCCAATCCGAACACCGACCCTTTGTTCCAGCAAGTCACACAACTCTGCCAATGTCGCGTCATGATTTGATTCAGCAATCGTTTTTAGGATCTCTAGTTGCTCATTACTTAATTTGGTTGGCGTTTGCTCAGTGCGGCGTTTGGGGGCAATCTCACCTGTTTCCCGATATTGTTTGATCAGCTTTCGCACGAAACTGTAAGCAACTCGAAATTGTTGAGCGATTTGACGTTGCGACGTATTCCCTTCAATGTAGACATCAATAATTTTTTGTCTAAGATCTAGTGAGTAGGGTCGCATTTGAGTTAAGGGTAAAGTAAATTCACTGAATAGATTATATCAAAATACGCCTCACTAGGCTAGAAATTGCTATATCGCTACCCAACTTCTGCGGCTGACCCGGAAGCGGCTGGGAGTGTTCGGCTTGACCCAGATCTCGAAGAACCCAGCCTCTGCAATTGGGGGGCGAATCGCTTACCCAACCGGAAGCTTTAGTTTGGACTAACTGGCATCACAATAATGCTCAACAGGATGCCATAAAGAATCTGCTCAACCGTTCATAACAGTTGAACTTAAGGAATTGGATACAATCCTGCTCGCAGTTAAGCTGCTGTTGCAACCGGACTGTTCAGGGATTGTTCGGATGTCTTGCGTTTCGAGGCTCGTTTTTTGACCATCGGATAGCAGGGACGAGGAGTTGGCTTGTGCCCCTTGCCTCGTCCTGGCGATTTACCACGAGGTTTAGGCGCAGGAGCAGGGGTGCCAATCGCTGCCAAAATGCCTGCAAACGCTTGTGCGACCCGACCCGGAGTCAACGTTTCTTGCGGTGCCTGCCAGGGCAAGGGGTGGTCAGTACAGTCCTTTCGCGCTAACCACAACTGCCAACTGAGCAACGGCATCAGGCTGCTCCACTGTTCGGTTGCCGATACAGAACTGAACTGGGGATGTGTCCAATATAGCCTCTGCTTGGCAAAGCGATACCAGTGTTCAATGGCAAAGCGACAGAGGTAGTGCAACCACAGGGTTTCTAACGGAGGCATCTGCTCACCCAGCCAAACTAACCACAAAGGAGCCAAGCGTCGCGTGCTGCTCTGTGTCTCCAGCACCTCCACGCGCAACACTTCCATTGCCCGTTTGGGGGATTTGCGGAAATGGTATGCACTCCAACGACTGACCCGCACTCGTCCCCAGTTGGGATCATCGACTTCAACGGTTTCGACCGGGACACTCCAAGTGTCAGGGTCATTGAGTTTCATCTTATGTCCATGCTTGGCAGGTGCGCCTCGCCCTCGATACGCTGGGGGCGCGCCATAGACACTTCGATTGGATGTAACCCGCAGCAGCAAGTCTGCCTCAATCCCTGCCGTTTGGTTGACAAAACTGGCATTGCCGTACCCTCGGTCGTAGATCGCCAACGGACGCACCGCTAACTGCCGAGTCACTTGTTTGAGTTGGAATGCCGCTTTACTGGCGGGTGTTTCAAAGCTGGTGATGCGCTCATGCCGCAATGGTAATGCCCAACTGCCCCTGTCTTCAGCAATCCAGGCTAAGGTACTGTAGTTTTGTCCGGCTATCGGGGCATGTCCTGTTCTGCCTGATAAGGTGCGGTCTTTCAAACGCCTGGCAGCAGGACGGTTCCACCGACTCGCATCACCTGCCAACAACGGTTGCTGCTGAGTCGGTATCTGCTGCACCAACAGCTTCAGCACCTTTGATCGGGGTAGGCGGCTATCGCGCAACGCTTCATAGGTGCTCGACCACTGGCGACGAAAGACAGGACTCTGCGATAGCCTCACAAACGACACGATGCACGCACTCACTAACACGGCATCCATCAGATCAAACAGGGCATCTCTGGCGTTTCCCAAGCTGGCATACAACGTTTGGCGAAATTGCTGAAGTTCGTTGAAAATCATGGGGTCAATGTTGGTTGTACTTCATTGACCTTACGGCAGTCGGTGCTTCTCATTGACTGCCTTCCTCTTCACCATTAGTCCAAACTAAAGGGAATACCGCCAGAGGAAAAACATCCAAAATCTAGCAAGTTCATCGCAAGTGCTTAAATCTGGTGCTTTGCTGCCATGTGCAGGCGTACAGCGTCATGCTCACTCAACTCTATGCTTTCGAGTCAAGCTCGAAAGTGACGCTTAAGCACCTGCTACACGCCATACGATTCGACGCTCAGAAATTTCCTGCTGGAGGCGGGCGTGCTGCTGCTGGCTCTCTTGCAAGATTCGCCGCTGCACCGCCAGTTGGGTTTCCAGCTTGGACTGATATTGCAGTAGCTCTGCTAGCCTCACCTTGTCGGCTTGCATGGCTTGGTGGATGGGGGCGATCGCCCGCTGACGAGCGCTGAGCAGGTTCACCTGATGCGCCAGTCCAAACGCTTGTTCAATTTGCGAGAGCGCGGGCGGCAGTGTTTCTGAGTCGGCGGCTAGGTCTGGAAATTGCGTCAGGAGGAACTGGTTGAGGGCGATCGCCACTTGTTGATTCAGTTGCCTGCTGAGCATCTGGTGGCGCTGGTAAAGGGCAGATAGGGTTTGGCTATCGGGCTGCGCCTGGGCAAGCTGCGTAGCAATGTGTCCCTCGGTCTGGTGCAGGTCTTGCAGCAATGCTGGATAGTCTGCCTGCTGCTGCAAAATGCTTTGGGCGCTGGCGATAGGAAGCTGGGTCTGAAGTGTCTGATATCGCTCTTGCGCCAGCTTTAGCTCCTGCTCAGTCTGCGTCAGGTAGCGGGTGAATTCTGCGGTGCGGCGGGTGAGGGTGTCGGCGCGATGGCGGAGGTTCTGGGCATCGGGGCGGGCCCGGAACTGGGCGATCGCTTGCTCCAGCCGCGCCACCTGCCCGGTCGCCTCGGTCAAATCTGCCTTTGCCTGATCCAGCGCGTAGCACGCATCCAGCCGACAGCGATCGCCATAGTCCACATAGGTTTGGGCAAGCTGCCGCGATACCATCTGCGCCACACGCTCACTGCGATGGCGGTATCGCACTTCCAGTCGCCCATCCGCTAGCGGCACAATTTCCAGATTTTGCGCCAGCGCTGCCGGACTCAGATTGATGTTATGCGCCCGCAAGTCGCGCACCGCAGGCAGCAACACCTGATGACTCCGAAACACCTGAATCAGCGTCGCCTGATCCACCTCTGGACGAATGTCAGTCGTGGCTGTGGCTGTGCCGATAGTCTGCGATCGCTGCGCCACTGGGGTCAATTCAAACGTGCTTTTATACAGCAGCGGCGTATGGCTCTGGTAAAGCTTGGTGCCCACAGTAGCGGCGATCGCCACGCCCACCGCCACACCGAGTCGATGCGGAACGGCTGCGGGAACTCGGGGAGAAAGGAGGGGGCGATCGTCACTAACCCACCGCGGCGAAAGGCTCTCCCCCTCCGCCCGCGCCGCCCGCCGCAACTGAAGCACAGGTTCCGGCGGAACGAAGACGTGCCGACCCGCAACGGGCTGGAGCGTAAGCGTGAGGGTAGCTGCCTGGGTCATAGCATACTCTTAAAAAGGACGATCTATTCCTGCTTGACTGACAAAACTAAGAAGCTGGAATACGGCTGAGGACAGTGAATTCACGCTTTAGGGAGTCATCGTGTTGTCGCCTTGATGCGATGGCAGGTTGAGGGTCAGGTGAACAGGAGAGGAACTGATAAACGTGAATCTTCCACTGGTGAGTGATAGCCAGCCGAATCCAATTCCAGCCCAGCTTGAGATAACTCATGCCGCGCTTCCAGTGAGCATCGACTTGGCGACGCTTGCCGGATGCGACCACTTGCACCCCTTGGAGAACTAAGAACAGCATCGTCAAGGCGATTACCCCACACAACTGGGAAAGGGCAACCTTGTCTCTGAGTCTGGAGGCTTCGAGATTAAACCCGTTGGACTTCAAATCCAAAAACGACTCCTCCACCTGAAATCTCAGTCGATATTGGGCAAACGTCTGCAAGTTCGTCGGCTCATCACTCACAATTGTCCAATTCTCGCTGCTGAGTTTGTCGTGGGCAAAGGCAAGGTAAACATTGTCGTAGGGCTTTGTTCTACCCACCGACACTGCAGGCGTAAAGTAAGCTTGTCCTGGTTGCAATTGAACCGACGATACCTGGCGCCACTGCCCTTGGTGCTGAAATTGGAAGGAGCGTTTGATGCGGATGCGGAAATGCCAACCCAGATTCTCCCGGAGGTATTTCATCAACTTGCCATCGGCAAACCCTCGGTCTGCCAAAAGGACAATCGCGACACCCTCGGGCATCAGCCGTTGCGCTTGCCGCAGTACCCGTTGAATCGTCCACAACCTGACGGTGCTGCTTGATTGCGCCACCACTTTCCAAGCGACCGGAACCGTTCTTCCTCGGTACACCACTGCGACCCAGACGATGCAGAAACAATTCCATACGACCGTTGTATCGAGGCTTAAGTAGAGTCGTTGGGTCTGCCAGTTGGACAGAGCCTGCCCAATCAGCGCATGATGAGCGGACGCGACATTGATCCGCCGATTCGACAACCAGCGGCGAAACCGGCGTTGGTGGGATTGAGCCATTTGAGCGCGACTCCTCACATACACCCCAAATCCATTGAGATGAACGTTTTGGCTTCCAATCATGCCAATGATCATCCAGCACAGTGTTTGCAGATGGCGAGCATCCTGCCACTGAATGTCGCATTGACGCAGAAAATCATTCAACGCATCATAAAGACGGGAAGTCGGTGACATTGATTTGACTGGTTTGTGTGGTTACTTCTCAGCCTAAATCATGCTCTGCTTCCCGCATGGCTTTCGTTCCAGCTTTAACCTGTTTTGTCAGTCAAGCAGCGATCTATTCACACACCAACGGCACAAAACCAGAGAGATGTTCCTCAGAAGCGATCGTGCAGACGTTATATCCACTTACTTCGCTTACCATTCATCCCATCAGGAAAGCTGTAAATAGACTCGTCGAGTAGGAGGAGTTTCCTTTGCACACAGTTCTTGCCATCGCAATCCAAGCAAGGTCGTGACCGTCAGCATATAGCCCGGTTCTTCCATCTGGGTGAAAATAAACCCAAAGATAAACACAGTAATCACTGTGAATTTAGAGAAGTCGTCTTGACACAGGAAATGCCAAACGACCCACCACAGAAATAAATAAACCCCCAACCCCAACAAGCCGAAATCTCCCCAAATCCCAATCCAGCCAAACAAAGGCGAGAAGAAGCTGGAATCTAGATAGCTTTCTCCCCAGACTCTTCCGACCTCAGAACTGACAGGTCGAGTAGTCGCTCCCAGTGGGCTTAGCAATGAGGAGTATTCTTTCAGCAGCCAGCCTCCCAAACGTCCAACCGTATGTCCTGGGCCCAATCCCCACAACCAATTCAAAAAGTTTTCATAAAATGAAACAATAATTGAAAAGCCGCTAAGTTTAAGTACAGTTGCATCGCCATCGGGGCCGTAGAGTCCAGGACGAATCCAACCGTTGAATGCTGCGAATAATGGCACATTTCTCAATGCCCAGAGGAATGAGTAAAAAGCCAGAATGCCGCTAATGATGTATTGAATAACTACTCGAATATCCGTCAGCTTAACCAAAATCAGGATCCCCCAAGCAGCCAGAAAAACTAGCAGCGTTTGCTTAGCGTCAGCGAATAAAAGCTGAAGTATTGTTGAAACAAAAACTGTAATGCGTAGCCATAGGGGTGAGTTTTTGGCACTGGCAAAGTAGTACAAACCAAACGTAAGAGAAACAGAGGCAGACACCACATGACCTGCTCCAGAGAGATAAAATACGCCCTGTATATTATCAGCTACTGTCATTCTGGTCACTCTCAGTACGCCAATGCTAATTAGTAGCTTTTGGGCCAATGCTAGAAGCACATTGCTAGCACCAAATGCTAAAATCCAGCCTCGCATCCAGCGCACATTACGAGCACTCATTGGCGTGTAGACAATAATTGCCAGTAGAAAAAACGGCTCTGCCAAAAGCATGTATCCAATGAATAGATTAACCAACCCTGCTTTGTTTAAAAAGGCGCTGATAGTCATGCTTAGCAATAGAAAAAACAAGCCCAACAGCAAAAGTTGAGTGACCCAGATCCCTGAACTACCTTTGTTGCGAATCTTAGTAAAGGTTAGTACAAAGACTATAGGAACAATTGCAAAGTGAAGGAAGTTAATCGCTGCGGGTGCTCCTGCCGACTCCACAATACGAGGAAAAAAGACTGTTGCGAAGGCAAAAACAACAAGCGAAGGAATTCTCAGCCGTCCTCGCTTTTGCACAGAGATATCTATAACCTGATTCATCTTGTTAAAAGCCAAAAACGCACTATATATAGGAATTTAGAAGTACAGTTAAACCTGCTTCTGAACCTTGCTGTAGATATCCATTAGCATTTGATAATTGGCTTTGGCAGTATATTTGGCGATAAACTCAGCACGGGCATTTTGACGCATTTGCTGGAGCGCTTCTGGATGATTCAATACCCATTTCACTTGTTGTGCCAGATCGTCCGGATCATTGGGATGGAACTGTAGGCCTGTGTAGCCAGGTTGGACAACTTCGGCGATCGCCCCAATATTTGACGCAATCACGGGGGTTCCTTTAGCAAATGCCTCAATTGCTACCCGCCCAAAGGTTTCGTACCATTTAGACGGAAAGATGACGGCCATAGCGCTGCCCATAAGATTGTGAACCTGATTCATGGGCTGTCGTCCCAGCCATTCGATAGAGGGATGGGTTTGAGCAGCAGCGTTGACCTGATCAGAGAGCGGGCCATCACCAATGATTTTGAGGGGAACTGATAAGTCTAGCCGCTGCCATGCGTCGATCAGTGTGTCCAGTCCCTTCTCGACCGAGAGCCGCCCAACGTAGAGCATGTAGCCACCTCGCCCGTCTCCTACACCAGGATCAGGACTCACAAAGTTGGGCTTCACAACAATCTTGTGGGCTGGTAGACCACCTTCAATGAATTTTTGACGTGCGAATTCTGTGAGTGCAATGAAGTAATCTACGGTTTCAATCCAAGTTCTTAGCAGACGATGGGCAAGCAGCATTGCAGCTACAGCAGCACTGGCAGCGCGGCTCTCACGATAGCAGCCATGCAGCACACCAGGATAAGGAATGGGTTTTCCTAAGCAATCCTCGCAGACCTGGCCCGCTCGAAAGAAGAGCGCATTGGGACACAGTAATCGATAGTTTCGCAGGGTTTGTACCACAGGCACACCTGCATCTTTGGCGGCGTGGTGAACAGAGGGAGAAATGAGGGGAAAAAAGTTTTGGATATGCACGATATCAACCGGATGCTGTGCAAGATGTTGCCGGATGTCCCGATAGGACTCGGCAGACCAGGTGGTTTTGATAGCAGCATGGGCTGAATTGAGCGTCTGGATGCGAGCATTGTCCTCTTGATACACATCGACTTGATGACCCTGTTCCCGCAGGAGTTGCTGTTCAGCAGCACAGGATTCATCTTCGCCACCGCGAATTTGATAGGCGTTGTGAATGCTGAGGATGTGCATGGGTAAATATATGCGATGAGGCTCTTTAAAGCTTCTAACTGTTATCTGCTGCATTACGAAATTGACTTCATGTTGTGTACTCAAGTAATCAAGCTAATGTTTAGATTTGATACTGTTAAATTGGTGTATTAAGTTTTTATATATAGATTCCAGAACTTCAGTTTGTTTATCTAGATTAAAGTTGCTAACTGCATGTTCTCTAGCGCGAACGCTGAGGCTTCTCAGCAATTCTTTGTTTTGAAGAACCAGAAAAATTAGATTACTTAAGGTCTGCCAGTCTCGTTCTTCTGTTAAGAATCCAGTTTCTCCATGAATTACCGCCTGCGGAATACCTGCATGTCTAGAACCAATAACAGGTAACCCCATCGCCTGCGCTTCAACAACTACAGTAGGCAAACCCTCTGAGTCACCATTAGATGCAGTAATGCTAGGTACAGCTAGGATTGAAGCACGGTTCATCCACTTTTTCACGATATCAGAGGGTTGAAAGCCTAAAAATTGATATCGTTTTAGTATCTGGGAGGCCATTTCTTCAAGCTTTTGTCTTTCATCTCCGTCGCCAATTAAGATAAGACTGGTGTCTGGCAAAGCAGACTGGACTGCTGCCATAGCTTTAATAATGTACTCACAGCCTTTTTTCTCAGTGAAGCGTCCTACAAACAACACGATTGGTTCACGCTCAACTCTTTGATTTGGGGAAAACTCCTGTGTGTTTACGCCATAATAGTGTGAAATTATTTTTTCAGATGGGAAGCCTTGAGCAATTAGCCTATCTCGAATAAAGTCGGATACACCAATAAACAAAGAGGCTGATCTCTTCAAGGATTCTCGTCTTCTTATATATACTCTTGTGCTGATAGACTCACGATTAGCATACTCATCTGTCATGGTGGCATCCAGTCCATAAAAAGTGACTACCAATGGCAGATCCAAGGCTTTAGAAATGGGTAACACTAAAGCTCCACACACTCCAAAATGTGCATGAATTAGTGATACTTCGAGTTTCCTAAGGTGTTTTACAAGATGTGGTGCAATCCCTGAAAGCTTAAAAATCAACTCCTGAGCAGACCCTGTAAACTGATTTGAATTAACTGCAAACACTCTTTCTTTTGGAAGTGGCAAACCAGAAATATAGCGTGTACCGATGTAGTGAGGATTAAACGTCTTTAAACTTTCTGCTTGTGCGCGAATAAAAGTTTCTGATGCAGGTAGGAGACGGCCTGTAAAGTAGGCTATATTCCGTGTTGTCATGACTTTTTAGCTCTTGACTAGATGAAGGGTTGCAATTGCTTCTTGCTCACTAACTTATATATCTGCATTAAGCTCTTTGCTTTTTGCTCCCAGGAAAAGTGGGCTTGAACATGTTCCCGTCCTGCCTTGCCGAGGCGCGATCGCAGTTCTGCATCTGTTGCAAGCTGAGTCATGGCGCTTGCCAAATCGCAAACTGCTTGCGAGGGGGAGTGGGCTGCGACTTTGATTCCGGTACTCTCGGTAACTTGAACGGCTGGCCCACCCAAGTCAAAACAAATGACTGGCCGTCCACACGCCATCGCTTCCAAACAAACCCAACCGCCAGAATCATGAAGGCTAGGATGCACCAAAATATGGCTTTCACCCAGTCGATTTAGGGTTTCATGACGAGGGAGCTTACCGAAAAACCTTACCTGCTTTGCAACTCCTAAGTCATCTGCTAGCCGTTGAAGGCGATCGCGCTCCGGCCCCTCTCCCAAAATCCAATATTCTGCGTCAGGCAGCTTTGCGGCGGCAAAGGCTCGGATGCCCAAATGCAGACCTTTCCAGTGCAGCAACCGAGCCATGCTAATAAACCTCACAGGGTCTGAAGTAGGTGGCCACAGGGTTGAAAGCTTGACAATTTCTTCTTGAGAAAGCCCTGACTCTGAGTAAAGTTCTAAATTCTGAGCGCCCATGCTCCGCAGGCGTGCGGCAGTGTCTTTGGTCGTCGCCCTGACCAGAGCGCTGCGAGCTGCCGTCAAGCGCGTGAATGGATCAGCCTCGCCTAGCCGATGGGATAAATAGCGCAGCACTTCATATACTCGCGCATAGAGATCAAACTCTTCCCAAAACGCGGCAGGAGCCATTTCACCACCACCCACAGGCCCCCAAACAAACGGCACAGGCAAAAGACTCAGAAAGCTGGGCGAGGAATAGCGAACGTAAGTAACGTGGTGAATTACGTCCCACTGAATCTGCGACAATAAGCGTTTTGCAGTGCTGTAGGCGCTGAGTTGCCAAAGATAATGATGAAGATGAACAGTCTTATTACTACGATGCCAAAGCTTTGCACCCGGAACATCGCAATAAATAAACTGCAAATTTGGGAATGGATGCTGAGTAAGTTCGGCTTCGATAAAAGGGCGATTGTCTTCACGGGTGAGAACCCAGACGGGGTGATGCTGGGCGATCGCCCGCGCTAAGTTCCAGCCTACACCTGGCTCCGACCCCATATTGGGGCGACAGGCATAGGCCGACAGCAAAATGCAGAGAGGCTGGTTCATGTTGATTCGCCTCCCATGACCATGACTGCAACATGTCTTAGAAATACGCCTGCTTGCTGCGGGCTATAGTCAGCCATGATTGCTTTTGAACGCTCTCCCATCGCAGCAATCTGAGACGGATCGGTGATCAAACGCTGCATCGCGGCAGCCAGCGCCTCTGGGTCATTGGGCGCAAAGCAATAGCCATTTTCACCCTCTCGCACGAGCTCTGCTGCACCCGCCCCTGTAGAACACAGCACCACCTTTCCCAGCAGCATCGCCTCCAGCACCACCATGCCCCAGGTGTCTTCCAGTGTGGGCAACACAAATACGTCTGCATGATGAAAATAGGTGCTGATGTCGTCATAGCTGATCCGCCCCACCCAAGTGACGCAATTCTCTAGCTGATGCTGCTGCGCATATGACTGTAAATCTTCTTGCTGCGGGCCATCACCCACTAACAGCACGCTGAACTCCTTACTTCCTGCGTCCTTCAGGAGCTTGCATGCATCCAGTAAACATGACACCCCTTTGCGGGGCACCATACTGCCCACAAAAAGAAAAACTGGATGCCTCAAATCTGAAAAACGGAGCAACTGACCCGGAACAACAATCTCCAGCATTTCATTCACTGCTGCCAGAGAGCGCACATCCGGCACTTCATAAGGCTGAGCAAAGGTTCGTTCTGGCGGCGATCCCAGGCAGTCAATTAAATACTTTTGCCCAGTGCGACTATTGGTAATGCAAGCATCAGCAGCCCACACCATTGCTCGACGCAACGCCAATCTGAGGGGTGAATTTCGATAATCTACTCCCGGCGAACTGCCTTCGTATGCAATGACGACTTTCCATCTGCCTAGCCATTTTGTTAGCAGTGCAAACAATGTCCAGATGCCAAAGGAGCTAGAAAACACAACTTGAGGGCGATATTGGAACAGTCGAGGCAAGATCTTGGGTGAAAGATAAGTAAAGTTATTGCCATAACTGGTAACAGACTTCGTAACTGTCACCACTTTTTGCTTACCAACCATCTCTACGTCTAAAGGATTTTCTAGTCCTTTTGCAAAACCTGGAAATAGCCCCGTAAAAACCTTGGTATGCGGAAAATATCGAGTCAGTTCACTCAAAGCGGGTTGCCAATAAAACCAGGTCGTTGGCAGCAGCCAGGCAATTTTAGAGGTGCTGGGCTTTTGCATAAATCTCCTGGCTGACGCACTCACTTAGGATAGAAGTAGAAAATTTCGTTGAGGTATGATTTGCAATGAGCTCGTGTGTTCTGTGGAGATTAATATTGATTTCTTGACCTTGCAAAATGTAATGGGTAATTCCGTTGGCGATCGCCCCTGGTTTTTCCGACTGAATCGCTAGCCCCAATTCATACTGGCGCACCAGTTCACCCATTAATCCATAATCCGAACTCAGCACGGGCTTTTGGTGCAACGCGGCCTGCATCAAAATGCCGCTCATACCAACATGCTTTTGATACAGCGCCAGCACCACATCTGCTATTTCGATATATTGATGCAGCACCGAATCTTCTACAAACTCATAGCGCTCTAGAATTTGAATCGGTTTGCACTGACGCAGCAGCGATACTGAACGAGCAATTCGCGGCTGATCACCAGCATTAGCCTCCCCTAACAAAATCAAGCAAACCTGTTGGCAAACTTCATCAGGCAACAGTTCCAAGCTTTCCAGTAGTGGATATATCCCTTTACGGGCAGTCAGCGCACCAAACAGGAGAAATACAGTGCGATCGCCCTCAATTTCTAACTGCTGGCGGAGTTCGACCCCAGAACCGGCCGACTGGTAAGCCAAATCGACCGGATCGGCTAGCGCACAGACCTTGACATGGGGGGGCGGCGTGATATGGCCTGGTGCAATCGGGTCGAGGGAAAACAGCGTGCGAAACTGGGGATGGCGCAGCGCAGCGCCGAGGATCAGGCGATCGCGCCAGGCCTGTAGGCGATCGCGCCAGGTTTGGGGGCGGGGGCTAAAGGTGTAGTAATGGAATGTAGGGCGAAAGTAAATCCCTGAAACAGGGCAAGGAAACGATAGTCCAGCTGCCATTGGCAAAAGACAGGTGTCTAGATAGAGCATCAGCGCATGGTCAGCTTGCAGCAGTTGGGCATACCTGGCAAACAATCGCCATTCCTGGAAGTTGCGAAGGTTGCGAGCAATGCCAGAACTGCGAGATTTCAGCGCAGTCTGTTCAGCTTCGGTAATCGCCACAAACTGAACAGAGGCACCCTGGCTGCACTGCCGCACTACATCGGCATGAACCTTGAGGAACTGGGGCGACACGACGAAAAAGAGCGTTCCCAGGGGCGATCGCGCCGTCCAACCTTTACACAGGTGCAAAATATAGTGTGGATGATGACCGTAGATCGACAGGTCAAAACAAACCAGGCTGAACTCTAGGTCTGTAGATGGGATCTGCATGGGAAGTGTGGTTATGCAGGGGGCATTCGAGCCAGTAAGTCTTGGTAAAGCTCTAGATAGCGACAAGCTTGTAACTCAAGTGAAAAGGCGTGTTCAGCTTTTTGGCGAGCAGCCACTCGCAGTGATTGCTCCGAATCGGAATGCTCCAAAATCCAGCGGATTCCTTGGGCTAAGTCCTCAATCTCAAACGGGTTGGCAAGGTAGCCATTGTGCTGATGATCCACAATGTCCGCCAGTCCCGTGCCTTTGAACGCAACGACCGGCGTGCCGCAGGCCATCGCCTCAGATGCCGTCTGCCCAAACGCTTCTTGTAGCGATGGCGCTACAAATACATCCGCAGCGGAATACGCCAAGGCTAATGTAACGTCATCGCTGAGATGTCCCAGATAACGGGCAGGAAAACCCAAATCAACAGGAAACTCCGGTTTGGAGGAGCCGAACACCACGACTTCAGCTTGCGAATTCAGTTCAGTCTGAGCAAGTTGCTGTAACGCGGGCTGCAATAGCTGAAATCCCTTACGCCGATCCTGGGTAGCGCTAATGGCCCCGAACAGGATCAGCTTCTTATCTGGCGGCAGGTTGAGGGCGAATCGGGCCGCCTGGCGATCGATCGGCTTATACGTTTGCGTATCGAGGCAAAAGGGAATAATCTCGATACGCAAGTCTTTGAACAGGGTACTGGCACGAGCGCACTCTGCGAGCCACTGCGTTGGGGAAACAATCGTCAAGTTGAGATCCTTCCACGCCTTCGCTTTACGCTGCCAGGTGCGACGAGATAGGTCATTTTCGCTGGTGCTGCCGAGATGGGGACAGCTTCCGCAAGCCTGGGTGTAGCGATCGCATCCCTGCGTGTAGTGGCAGCCGCCAGTGAACGGCCACATATCCATCAGCGTCCACACGATCGGCTTTGGGATGCGCGTCAAGCTTTCAATAGGCAAGTAGCTATTTAAAATCCAGTGAAGATTAATAATATCAGGGTTAAGCTGCTGGATACGGGGAGAGATTCGGTTGGGCGTACGCTGGATGTCAAAAACTGATTTGTTGACGTGGGGATAGGGACGCAGCGCTAGTCCATCTATTTCAGCACGAAGGCGACTCGCGACTTGTCCCAGTAGGGTCTTTGGAGACAAGACAGTGCGATCGCCACTGGTGCTTTTTTGCACAAGCATCCAGGAATCTGCTCCGAGCGATCGCAACCCCTGATGCACCCGGTAGGCTGCCCGCGCTGCGCCGCCAATGGTGTCAAAGGTGCTGAGATGTAAAATTTTCATGCTCAGGCAGCCTCTTCATAGTTTTCTCGACGCATGACCATTTCTGGACCGCGCCCCCGAAGAGCATTGGCAACAAAGCGCAAGTAGGTTTTGAAGCTATCCACATAGGGGGCGATCGCATCGCCTGTCATCAAAATGCGCGGGTTTATGGAAGCGTGAAGTTTGGGTGCGTTTGCTGCATAGAGTGGCTTGTACTGAGCCGGATAAAAGTGTGCCGTTAGCGACTTGCGGCTATGTTGTGGATTAGTATTTTTGTAGGCTCCGTGAATGGTGTAAGGGTGCCAGAATAAAACATCCCCTTTTTCTAAGGGAAAAGCCTTATATTGATAGTCGCTATTGTGAATCAGCGTGATAATTTCCTTGCGATAGTCTTCATGATCACTAAAATTTTTGGCATTGGCTCTGGAAATTACTCGTCCCCTATGGCTTCCGGGTAAAACAAAAAAGCAGCCTGCATCTTCTTGAATATTTTCTAATGCATACCAGGCTGCAACCATATTGCCGGGTGGATCAGCATCTAGGTAATAGTGATCTTGATGCTCGATTGTGCCAGTTGACTTATCAAACAGCATATTTTGTATCATCACATGAGCGCGATCGCCCGATAAAACGCTCAGAATCTCGGCCACCGTTGGGTCAACCAAGCAGCTTTCAATAGCGCGAGATAGTCGAGGCGAAAACTTCAAATTCGCAGGATTTAGCATCGAGTTTTCAATAAATCCTGCTTCGGTAAGGCGAGGGCGGGTGGGGATATGGGTATCCTGGCTGTTGAAGACAAACAGGCGATCGCGCTTCTTTTGCTCAACCAGATCCAGCAATACGTCAATCTTGTCAAGCTTCAAGGCCTTGCAAATAATAACATAACCTTGCTCTCGGTAATACTGTTGAATCTCCTTCGGCTGGTTAACTGAAAATTTTGCAATTGACATGATGTATTTCCAGGAATAGACTGCAAGCTATTTTTATGAAGCACCGGAAGAACATTGCCTGAACAAATCAAGAAATCATTAGCATTCTGATTCATTCACCACCCTCAAAATGCCAATCAGGATTAACCATACTGTAAGGGGTTCAGAGGCTAGCAGATCAAGGTCGCGGAAAACCAAGGGAACTAACAGAAATGAAGTTACTTTACCTTAAATCACTTTTTTGCCAAGCATGCGTAGCAGTTTCGCTCTGGCACGGGTCATTAAGCTAGGGTCAAACAGGGTATCTTGCTCAAACTTGTCAGCCGCTCGATTACGAATTAAATAAGGCGGATGCTTAAGAGGAAACTGCATTGTTTCCGTCTGCATATTGGCATACTGGCTTCGCTCGCTCGTCGTTGTTGTATGTGTTGCATCTTCGCCAAAGCCAATATTGGAAACTAAATTTACACCTGGCAAAATACTTAAACCATTCTGCAACCAGCTAGACAACAGCCAGCGATAAGCCCAAGAAGCAGACTGATACCTTCGCTCGTAAACTGACTGAAAGATACTAGTCCAATAACCAACAGAGCGAGAATCCCCCAGTATATCTTCCAGAAGATTTTCAGACTTTACCATCTCCCAATTAAGCATGTCATAATCGAAGTATTTCCATGCTCGACTCCATGTTGCCCATCCCCAACAGTGAGCATAGCGAGAGAAATAATAGCTAAATTTAGTTGAATTGCGTCCAAACTGAACATTTTTTCCGCATATGGACATAACTCTAGCATCGTCTCGATAGCGGTCTAAAAGTTCTTCACAGAAAGAAAAGAAACTGGAGTGAGGGACACAGTCATCTTCCAGAATAATTGCCTCATCAACTAACGAAAATACCCAATCCAGACCAGATGCGACTCGCTTTCCACAGCCTAAATTATGTTCCGAATAGTTTTTTAGGATTTCACATTCCCAATCAACCTGATCGATGATTGCACGAGTTTGAGAACACCTCTTTGCATCATTAATATTCTCACTTCTCGGCCCATCTGCAATCACAAAGAGCTTTTCAGGTTTAGCTTGACGAATTTTATCAAGCACTTTCAGGGTCTTATCTGGTCGATTAAATATAATAATTGCCACAGCTTTTTTCATGATTCTAGCCAGTCTAAAACGGTTTATTCCGTCGCAAATCAAATCCAAAAGATTAAACTATCCCAAAATGGTCTTTTGAATCAAAGATTTGGCAATAGCAGAGTTTTTCTGATAAGAATCAACAATAATTTCATTCAAGGATGGCATTTGTCTCTGCAACAAGTCATCCAGCCTCTGCCGTACAAATGTATCTTTATCATGAATATCTAGTATCAAGGATTCCATACTATAATCAATAAAAATTCCTGATATTTTCGTATGCCTTTTTGAGTCTATAACAGCCACAGGCAGAGATCCAAAAGCCATAGAAAACATTAGGACATGAAGCCTATTGCTAAAAGCAAGACATGAACTTGAATACACCTTTTCCATATCTCTTGCTGTCACTCTAGAGTCCAGAAGATCAACTTTATGCGTGCTTTTGTAGCGCTCATATATCAACTTTGACATAGATTCATCGCGCTCAACTTGATGGCAAACCAGAATCTTCTTTGATAGAACGTTCGAAGCATATTCTACAATTCTATCTATCTTGGAGAATAGTAGATTTTGATATTCTTGAGCGTCTAAATGCTGACCCAAGAAACCAGGAGTTGAATCTCGGAAGCTAAGAATTACAAACTCTCGAGACTCAATAGAGGGCCTTTCTCGCGTATATCGTGTTTCCATTAACCAAGCTAAATCAGGAAAATATACTGTATTCTGGATTCCTATACTTTCGGCATAGCTTTTTGACGAGCTGTCTCTTACAGAATTAAAGTACGTTAGTCTAGACTGCCATCTTTCTAGGCTTTCCCGTCTTCCCCAAAAGGGGCCAATGGAGCAACCAAAACGGCAACGTCTGACTCCAGACAAGTAGATCAGGGTCGAGTTTATCAATATTCTGAAAAAAACACCTCCTAGCACTTTCATATCTCCATAACTGTGTCCAGGATTGATAATCACAAAGGTATTTTTTTTGAACCCGGACAGCCTTCTGATACCTGCCAAGATAATGCGAACACGAAATTTACTTCTGGATTCCTCAATAATTTCCTCTGGTAGCAAGCCAAGTTCTTGTCTGTACCATTCTGGAACACCATTGACATTGACTACCAGTCGTGCATAATTCCTCACTTCTGATATCAGAATCTTATTAATGAGGAGATCGCCAAGATTATCAAATTGAGTTATTGCACTATAGAAGGCCAAAGCTTTGCTTGGGCTATCAATCATCTTTTTCATAAGTCTTATATTTCAGCCTAGTATTTCCTGCGTAAGCTAATAATTTTCAGAATTCTCAAGAGGCAATAATTTCCCTATATTTTCCAGATCTTAAAACTTTTCCAGTCTCCAATAGATAGACTCGATTGCAATGTTCTACTGTCGATAAGCGATGGGCAATAATAATTATTGTTTTCTTACCTGACAGTGCTTGAATTGCTTCGCTTACCTTCTTTTCGGTCTCGTTATCCAAGGCAGAAGTAGCTTCGTCGAGTACCAGCACTTCTCGCTCATGATAGAGCGCTCTGGCAATGCCGATTCGCTGTCGCTGTCCACCGGAGAGCATCACGCCGCGCTCTCCGATGCGAGTATGAATGCCTTTGGGGATCTGGGCAATCAGTTCCTCTAACTGAGCAGCGGCGATCGCCTGCTCTAACCTTCTATAGTCAATCAGATGATCCGGAACCCCAAAGGCAATATTTCGTTCGATCGTGTCGTCTAACAGGAAAATAGATTGTGGAATGTAGCCCACCAAGTTTTGCCATGCTCGCAAATCTCGGTAAATAGACACCCCATCAACGGTAATATCTCCACTTTGAGGCGTAAGCAAACCTAAGATAATATCGACCAACGTGGTTTTGCCTGCTCCAGATTTTCCGATAAACGCAATCGATTCTCCCTTTTGAATCTCTAACGATACATCGTTAATTGCTGGGTCTAAAGACGTTGAGTAGCGATAAACCACATTCGATAATCGAATCTGCTGCTGAAAGTCCATCGCAACTGTATGGTTCAAAGCTCTTTCCCTAGACCCTAGGCTGCTATTGCTAGATACAGAGAACCGTTGTTCAATTTCCTTCAGATCAGCATATAAAATATCCGGGACGTGGCGAGTGCTTTGCAGATTACCAATGGTAGACATGAGTTGGCTAGCGGCAGGCACCAGGCGAATCGAAGCAACTGCAAACACACTGAGGCTAGAAATTAGTAGATCTGTGCTACGAGATAGAAAAAGCTGTGAAATTGCAATGAATGACACGATAAACACAACTAACACTGTTTCAATCAAAATGCGAGGCAACATGTCAAAGCTTGCAGCAAAGGAAGCCGCCTGAGCATATTGCTTTGCATTGCTAGCCATTTGCGCTTCAAAGTAGGGCGCACAGCCAATAACACGAGTTTCTTTAAATCCACCTAGCCCATGATTGAGCGTCTTAATAATGCCTTGCAGTGCCTCTGAACTCTTTCGTCCCCAGCGCTTTAATCGATGTCTCATGAAGTAAATCAGCAGCACAACAGGCAGCAATGCGGAAAGGGTTGCGGCTAAAAGAAGCAAATCTGTTGCCGCCATTAAGACAAATAGAAAAACTAGAATAAACAGATTTGAAACGCCGTACAGCAAGGACAGTAGAATCTTGTAACAGAACTCCTGCGTTTCGAGTGTGATATTCTTAATTAGACTTGATGAGTTTTTGGAAATGAAGTAATTGTAATCACTATAAAGATAGGCATGATTTAAAGTCTGAATCATGTTAGCCCTATGCATATGGCTGAACTTAAGAATATACAGCTTAGAAAAGAAGTAGAGTGCTGACTTCAGAATAAAAGTTACAGCTATGAAAATACAGAGAAAAGTAATCACGCCTCTTGTAGAAGATATCCTTAAAGCACCAAATATTCCTGACAGAGCAGAATTCTGCTCAATAATTTGTGGATCTGAAACAATTGTAAAAAAGGGCCCGAGCATCCCAATTCCCAGAGTTTCAGCAAGTGAAGAAATAGTAAATACCAGAAATAACAGCGGGATCTGCCTCTTTGAATTCCCTAAAATAAACCAGATCTTCTTCAAGTATTGCAGCATAGGAAGGTAGTGCGATTCTTAATTCTTCTAGAGCTTTCGGCTCATTAGCTTTAAATTAAAAGCTTTGGTACTCAAGCTAGCTTTCTAACTCTAAACTGGTGCTCTCCAAAAAATAAACAGCGTGATCGCCCTTCTGCCTCTCGAAGGCAAGTTAACAGAATGCAACATGAACTCGAAGCCTTCTGTATCCAAGTTCATGAAGGCTTCGTGGAAATCCGGAGTATTCGAAAATTTGCTGATGCGGTGTTTGGTTTGTCCAGATTTTCGGAGGGTGCTTTTCGCGACGCTTTGCTGAGGGCAGATGTGCTGAGGATCTGAAGATGTGCTGAGGATCTGAAGAGGATTAGGGGGTGATGAGCAGGAAATTGTGGGGCGATCGCCCGCTGCTCCAGAAAAAATCGACCCCTGCCGTTAATCCGACTTTCCGTAAAAATCCGGGCCCGAATGCGGAAAAGCGTAAATATCTAACAGAACCCATGTCGTCTGAGCAACCGACCGATTTTGGGAATCTATCTCAGCATTCGGAACGTTGTTGTCAAGCCTCCCACAGATTCTCAGCAGCCTATGAAAAGCGAACCCAACTTTCAACCCAATTCCAATCCCCAGCGCTTTGGCTGGCCCACGTCAGAACCTGTTCTGGCCAGGCTAGAGACAGTCGATCAGGGTACTATCAATAGCGCTGCGGGAGAAGAATCCTGGAATATCGGCTGGGTCTTTGCAGCGCTGCGGCGACGCGCCCCAATTATCCTGGGCGTGGCTACTGGCACTACAGCAGCCGCCGCGTTTTTGATCTTGAACCAGGCAAACAACACGCCACCGTCTTACATCGGCAGCTTTGATTTACTCGTAGAGCCAGTTACCAGCGATGTCCAAGCCAGTCGCCAAACAACGGCTGCCCAGGTTGACGGAGTTGGCAGCACAGACGTGAGTCGGCCAAGGTTAGACTACCCTACTCAAATTCGGATTCTCCGCAATCCGCAACTGATCAAGCCCCTAGTCGATCGCCTCCAGGCGCGTGATCCCAACTTGACCGATGAAGTTGCGCGGCAGATTTTGGAGCGGCGGCTTGTGGTGGAACGTCTCAGCAACCGCATCGGCAACAGAGACGAAAACACGAAAATTATCCGAGTCTCCTATCAAGATAGTGATCCAGCAGTGGTGCTGGCTGCGCTGGAAGAGCTTTCAGGTAATTACTTAAAATACGCCCTAGAGCAGCGCCAAACCAGCATTGGGCAAGCAGTACAGTTCATTGATGACCAGCTTCCGGCATTGCAGGAGCAGGTCGATCGCCTCCAGGCACGGCTGCAGGCCTTTCGAGAGCGCAACACGCTGATTGATCCGGCTCTGGAGGGCACGCAACTGACGCAGCAGTCGGGCACTTTGCGGCAAGAGCGACTGGCCGCAAATACCAACCTGGTCGAAGCGCGATCGCGCTATGCGGCCCTAGCTGCGAACGATCCCGTCGCCATCCTCAGCCAAGCACCCGAATATGGCACGCTGCTGGGACTGTTTCAGCAGTATGAAGCAGAACTGGCCACCGAGGCCGCTCGCATGACCGACCTCAACCCCGACATGCAGTATCTCCAGGAGCGGCGCAACAACATCCAGCAGTTGATTAACCGCGAAGCGCGGCGCGTGTTGGATAAAGTCGAAGACCAGATCCGTGTGCTAGAAGACCGAAACCGGGCGATCGCCCAGTCCGAGAGCCAGATTCAGCAGCAGATCCGCAATCTGCCTGCCGCCGCCAACGAATACGACGAACTCCAGCGGCAGCTCAACATTGCCACTGGCATTCTCACCGAGTTTTCGGCCCGGCAAAAGGCGCTCCAGGTCGATGCTGCCCAGGAGCAAACCCCGTGGGAGCTGATCAACCCCCCAACCCTGCTGCGTAATGCGAACGGCGATCCAACCAACATCGCCAGCATCAACGTTAGCCAGTATTTGCTTCTCGCAGCATTGTTAGGGTCGCTGCTGGGCGTTGGCGTGGGGCTGCTGATCGAAATCCTGGCCGATCGCTATCACGCGCCGGATGAACTGAAGATGGGGGCGAGGCTGCCTGTGCTGGGGCAAATTCCGCTCCAGCCGATGCCAATTTTCACGGCTGACCAGCAGCTCTCGCCGTTGTTTCTGGAATCATTCCAGTCCTTGCTAACGCGGGTGAATTTGCTGAGTGCGTCGCAGCCGCTGCGATCGCTCGCCATTAGCTCCGCTACACCGGAGGAAGGCAAATCCACCGTGGCGCTGTATCTGGCGCAGGCGGCGGCCTCGCTGGGGCAGCGGGTGCTGCTGGTGGATGCCGATTTGCGGCGACCGACGCTGCACGAGCGGCTGAGCCTGCCGAATGATCTAGGCTTGACGGATTTGCTGAGCGACAACGATGTGTCGCTAAAGCAGGTGATCCGGCGGCGATCGCCCGACTCCTCGCTCTACGTCATCACCGCAGGCTCAATGGCTCCCAACCCCATCCGTCTGCTCACGTCTCCCCGGATGCAGGAAGTCGCCCGCCAGTGCGCTGGCCTGTTTGACCTAGTGATTTACGATACACCACCAATTCTGAACCTGGCAGATTCTAGCGTCGTCGCCGCCTACACCAACGGTACGCTGATCGTCGCCAGCCTGGGTCAAGTGCAGCGTAAGCAATTGTCCGACGCGCTGGAAACCTTCCGCGTGTCGAATCTGCCCATTTTGGGCATTGTGGCAAACCGGGTGCGGGTCAACGAGAAAGCAGTCTATTCTGCTTATACGAGGGTTTAAGGGAGAAGAACGAAGAACGAAAAACGAAGAACGAAGTTTGCGCCTCCCTCACTCTGGCGGCGGCAGGGGCGCAACGGGTTCGGTCGATTTTTGCAGGATCAGGTTTAGGTCATAGCGAGTCGTGCGATCGCCCTCAATGGCAGTGGTAATGCCGAGCGATCGCATTCCTGTTAGAAAAATCTCGGCCCCATTCGGCAGATTGGGCAGTGGAAAGGGGGTGTCGCTCGTCAGCAGCCGCTCAATATCGATAAAAAATTGCCCGTTTTGATTGTTCAGAGAGGTCGTGGTGGCGGCCAAAAAGTCTGGATCGGTAGACAGGGGCGTTTCGGACTGGGGCAGCAGGCTGGGAAGCGTGCCCGTACCCAGAGTCAAAAAGGCGGTGTTGTTATTCAGCCAGCCGTGGGTTGCGTTGATCGAGCCAAAGGGCGATGCCCAGCCCACCACGGGTTGCCCACCCACCTCTGCTCGGGTAACGCGAAACCGATAGCGACTGCCCATCACCTCGTCTAATTTGGCAAGGGAGGCCTCTGCTGCGGGGCGATCGCTCGTTTCCGCCACCCAGGCCAGCGACAGACGACGTTCGCCCGTCGCATCGGGCTGCGGCAACAGCGCCAGAGCAAATTCACCATTCATCCAGTCCACCAGATCCGTTTCCAGGTTCAGCCCAGTGGTGCTGAGCAGCCCTTCGCGCAGCATGTTGGGGTTCAGCGGATTGCGGGGATTGACTACGCTGCCCTGCTGGCTATAGCCCTGCCAAAACTGCTGGAAGCTGCTGCCCGAAACCACCATCAGCGCATCGTCTGGCAATCGCTTCGGCAAATCTCCGGCATTGTTGATCACCCGATAGCGATTCTGACTGTCGGCGGGTAGCCAGTTAAAACCCCGCAGTTGCACCCCCGTTTCGGTAAGACGGGCACTGGCGACTAGACCCTGATTGTTTTGTAGGGGCGTTAGGCCCAACAGCGGCGCTGGCTGGATAGAATTCGCAGCGGCGATCGCCTTTGCCTGGGGCCCGTTGACATACAGCCGCGCAAAGGGTTCAGGCACAGCCGTTTGCGCCAGGGCCAGGGAATAATTCGGCAACTGGGTCAGCGCCTCGCCGCCCTGATAGGTATCGATCGCCCGTTCAATTGCTGAAGCCGTGTCCGACAACAGCACTAGGCGATCCTCCAGCACCGCCGCGCTGAGGGTCTGTCCTTCGGTTCCCGCGAGGGTGCGGAGGGCAATGCCCTTGTGGCTGCGAGCAGGGGCAGATGCGCCCGCCCCCAGTCGCGACAGGCTTTGCTGTGCCTTTTCGACATCTTCGATCGGCAAGATCCAGAGGGCAGGCGGTTTTTCGGTTTCCGCAGCCGGAGCCAGCAGCACCAGCGTCACCTCGTCGCCTACCCAGGGCTGAATGTCCTGAGCATAGCGATAGCCCTTGGACGTGAGCAGGCGATCGCGCCAGTTCACCAGCGCTTGATCGAGTCGGGCACGGGTCTGGGGCGTGCCAAATTCACGCAGTTGTCGCCACTGGGCCGGGCGGGTAGAAATCGACAGCGCCAGCAGCGCATCGCGGGGAGCGGCTTCCAGCCCAGCGGGTACATCGGAGACTGCGCCCGGTTTGGGCTGGCGAGAGAGCCAGTAGCCCAGCCCGCCGCCTGCAATTAGGGCGATCGCCGCCCCAGCCACCAGCCACGCCCCCGCACCGTTTCCCTTGGGCTTTTTTTGATTCATGTCTTTCTTTCCTTTCATGCCGATGCTGCCATCAGGATAGCGAGGAAGCGGGGCAATGCAGACGGCTTTCGCTCCAATCGCTTTGCTGTAGCATGGGGTTGCACGCATCGCAAAGGAGCAGGTCAACTCGTGGCGTTTGCAATCGGTCTGTTGGCATTTTTCATCACGCTGGCGCTAGTGCAAGCGGTGGTCTACTTCCCGATTGTATTGGTCAACCATTTGTTCCATTGGCCCGCGTGGCTGGCGATCGCCCTCGGCGCGATGCTCTTTTCCTGGCTGCTGGGAGAACCGTGGGACGAGCCGTTTTAGAGCGAATGATTGACTCAGACGCAGAGAACTGAATCATGGTAGGTAAACCTCCACCATCAGCATTGCATATCGGGAGAAATCAAAGATTTTGGAAGTTAGGGCGATCGTCCCCAGTCACACAAAACTCGGAGTTCTGAGCCATCCTTCAGGCAAGAGCCTTATTTTGGCTTTAGAACTCCGAGTTTTAGCCCAGCGATCGCGCCCAGTCACACAAAACTCGGAGTTCTGAGCCATCCTTCAGGCAAGAGCCTTATTTTGGCTTTAGAACTCCGAGTTTTAGCCCAGCGATCGCGCCCAGTCACACAAAACTCGGAGTTCTGAGCCAGTCTTCAGGCAGAGCCTTCATTTTGACTTTAGAACTCCGAGTTTTAACAAGCGCCTAACGCCAATTAAGCCTCACTCTCTTGCTCAACCGCTTCCGCCTTCCGCTTCCGCAGTGCCATTGCACCCATGCCAACCAAACCAGGCAACAGAGCCGGAGTCGGAATGGAGTCAGGGTTCACAACCGTCCCATTCCTTGCCTGAAAGACATAACGTCCGTCTACAGTTGAGTTCAAGCGATTAGCAATTAGACTGTTTGAACCACCATCTAAGAATGCTCCGTTAATAGCTGATCCGGGAAGCTCAAACGCCGTGTTAACTCCGTTAGAATAGCCCACCCGCTGACTGCCTGACACATCTCTGGAAACCCCTGATTTCTCGTAGGGGACGCTGGCCCAAAAGCTCCTCTGACCAAGCCCTCCGGCTCCAACTCAGGAGCTATGGGCTTCGATCCCAAGACAACGAATTTTCTGGGCTTTCGGGACTTGTGTCAGGCAACCAGGCCCACCCGTGCAGAAAACCCGCCTAAACCATTATCGCCGCTGCTGGCATCACCTGTTTCCCACTGGATTTGGTCGTAGTTAAATTCAATGTCAAAGTTACCTGCACCCGTGTCAGAACGATCAATTAGCACAAGCTGGAATGTGTTTAGTTTGTCAGTCTGATTGCTGAAATACCCTACTCCGGGCCAATTAACACCGAATGCTGTACGTCCATCTACGGTGCCAGTACCAAAGGATACGATACCGGAACCAGATCCACGGGTGTCTACATCTGCAAAGAACGGCGCAATGATTGGGGTGCTGGTGGACAGAAGGTTAAATGGAGTGAAAGTACCCAACGCGGCATTAAACGTTACGTTTCCGTTGTTGTTAACGAACAAGTCAGAGTAGGTACTTCCGAAGAAGTCAATTGAAAACCCAATACCTACTGCTCCTGTGGAACCATCATCGTTTGCAAGAAGCGTGTTGGCATTAAATACCCCTATACGCACAGCTGCAGCACTAGCCGATTCAGTAAGGGATATTGTTGTTGCCAAAAGAGCCATTAAACCGAGACTAGCACTGATCAATCTTGCTACTGACTTGGATTGACGCGAAGAAAAAGTAGCTATCATTTGTACTCCTAATAAGTCAAGATAAGTCAAGGTGAATGGTAGGAGTCCCTGAGAGCTATAGCAATTTCTAGCCTAGTGAGGCGTATTTTGATTAATCTATTCAGTGAATTTACTTTACCCTTAACTCAAATGCGACCCTACTCACTAGATCTTAGACAAAAAATTATTGATGTCTACATTGAAGGGAATACGTCGCAACGTCAAATCGCTCAACAATTTCGAGTTGCTTACAGTTTCGTGCGAAAGCTGATCAAACAATATCGGGAAACAGGTGAGATTGCCCCCAAACGCCGCACTGAGCAAACGCCAACCAAATTAAGTAATGAGCAACTAGAGATCCTAAAAACGATTGCTGAATCAAATCATGACGCGACATTGGCAGAGTTGTGTGACTTGCTGGAACAAAGGGTCGGTTGCAAAGAACGGCGCAATGATTGGGGTGCTGGTGGACAGAAGGTTAAATGGAGTGAAAGTACCCAACGCGGCATTAAACGTTACGTTTCCGTTGTTGTTAACGAACAAGTCAGAGTAGGTACTTCCGAAGAAGTCAATTGAAAACCCAATACCTACTGCTCCTGTGGAACCATCATCGTTTGCAAGAAGCGTGTTGGCATTAAATACCCCTATACGCACAGCTGCAGCACTAGCCGATTCAGTAAGGGATATTGTTGTTGCCAAAAGAGCCATTAAACCGAGACTAGCACTGATCAATCTTGCTACTGACTTGGATTGACGCGAAGAAAAAGTAGCTATCATTTGTACTCCTAATAAGTCAAGATAAGTCAAGGTGAATGGTAGGAGTCCCTGAGAGCTATAGCAATTTCTAGCCTAGTGAGGCGTATTTTGATTAATCTATTCAGTGAATTTACTTTACCCTTAACTCAAATGCGACCCTACTCACTAGATCTTAGACAAAAAATTATTGATGTCTACATTGAAGGGAATACGTCGCAACGTCAAATCGCTCAACAATTTCGAGTTGCTTACAGTTTCGTGCGAAAGCTGATCAAACAATATCGGGAAACAGGTGAGATTGCCCCCAAACGCCGCACTGAGCAAACGCCAACCAAATTAAGTAATGAGCAACTAGAGATCCTAAAAACGATTGCTGAATCAAATCATGACGCGACATTGGCAGAGTTGTGTGACTTGCTGGAACAAAGGGTCGGTGTTCGGATTGGCGTTTCGACGATGTTTCGTATGTTAGAGAAACTGAACTTAACCCTTAAAAAAAACGCTGTATCCCGACAAAAAGGAAACTGAACGGGTGCAAATCGAACGAGTCAAATTTTGGCAACTGGTTCGAGGATTCCTGGCTCAAGACTTAATCTTTATTGACGAATCAGGAGTGAACCTGGCTTTGACTCGACTCCGGGCACGTGCCCCGAAAGGAAAACGAGCCCATGGCAAGCGTCCCAGCAAACGAGGGAAACGGGTCTCGATTCTTGGTGCAATTAGCCTTAAAAAGGTAATTACCTATTCCAATCTCATCGGTTCAGTCGATGGACTTACCTTTGAAGCCTTCATTTCCCAGAGACTCGTTCCTAAGTTGTGGAAAGGGGCATGTGTCATCATGGATAACTGCTCGATTCATCTTGGTGAAGAAGTTAGGAGGTTGATTGAGGATGCAGGTGCTAAACTGATGTTTCTACCGCCGTACTCGCCGGACTTTTCACCCATCGAGAATTGCTTTTCAAAGATTAAGAGTATTCTGCGCTCCCTTGGGGCACGGAGCTATCTTGATCTAGACAAAGCCATTGAGGAGTCCTTCTCCCAAGTGTCATTGAATGACCTACAGAATTGGTTCTCCCATTGCTGTTACTATGCCTCGCCAGAATGAAAAACGCTATAATTTATGAAGCAAATCTTAAGAAGCCTGAAACTCTTGGCATGTGTGGCTTTGAGGTCATGCTTGCCCAGGAAAAGCGGTTTCTCGGAAATCCTTGATTAACAAGGCTTTCAGGCTCCTTTACAAATTAGCTCTGAAGCGTGACCAGCAGAAGCTAGACCAATTTGGCTTTTAAAGTTTTGATTTTAGTGGGTAGAAGCTTGATTCTGAGTGCTTGTGGGCATAACGCCATGCGAATCCCATTGATTCGATCGAGATGGCGTAGACTTCACAGCACTGGAAATGGATGACGTGGAAGATGCTTGCCCAAAAGGTCTTTTGGTTCCGGTCAACACTGTTCACAGTTTTACTCCCCCCCCGAAATAATCTAGTGTTTCCGTAGTTCTTCAGGGAAACCTTAATAAAGGCTGCGAGTTTCTACGTAGTAAGTTCATAAAGCAGGTGTTGGGTGCTTTCTGTATCGTAAAAAGCATGGATGATGGGAACGGGGCGATCGCGCTTCTACCCATGACGAACTTAGTGCGATCGCCATCGCCAAATCGTCACCATTCTCGATACTCAAGTATAATTAATCCAAAATTCCATCAATAACTTCCAGCGGTAAATTCTATGGTGGCAGACTCTCTGAAATGGACAACCAGAGACCTTGAAGTCATGCCCGATGATGGGGGCTGGAAGCGCTATGAGATTGTGGATGGAGAGCTTTACGTGACCCACGCCCCTCATATTCGCCATCAAGGTGCTGCCAATCGGATTAGCACACGGCTCGAAGTTTGGTCAGACGAAACAGGGTTAGGTCATGCCTACCAAACGCCCGGTCTGGTGTTTACGCCGACGGATGCGGTGATTCCTGATGTGGTGTGGGCGAGTCATCAGCGGTTGGAAACTGGAATCGATCAGGCAGGACATTTCATCATCGCCCCAGAGCTGGTCGTGGAAATTCTTTCAGAGGGGGCGCAGAATCAGCAACGAGACAAAGAATTCAAACTTAAGCTCTATTCGCTATACGGAGTGCAGGAATATTGGATTGTGGATTGGCAGGCTCAGGCGATCGCAGTGTATCGCCACAGTGAAGGAATGCTGCGTCTGGTTGGGACGTTCTCGCCGCAGGATGAACTCACTTCGCCGCTGCTACCGGGGTTTTCGCTGCGGGTTCAGGCGGTTTTTCAATAGCCTTAGCTCTCACGCAAGACAGTTAGCCACCTTAACCGGGCTGAGACTGCCGCTGACGAATCGCGTCGAGAGTGCCTGCCGGAATTGCGTCGATGAGTTGGCGGGTATAGGGCTGCTGGGGCTGGCGATAGATCTGCTCTGCCGGGCCGATTTCCTCAATGCGCCCGCGATTCATCACCATAATGCGATCGCTCATAAATTTCACCACGCTGAGGTCATGGGAAATAAAAATGTAGGTCAGCTTAAATTCGTCCTGCAATTCCTTCAGCAAATTCAGCACCTGCGCCTGCACCGACACGTCCAGCGCCGAAACCGACTCATCGCACACAATAAAGCGCGGGTTTAGCGCCAAAGCGCGAGCAATGCAGATGCGCTGCCGCTGCCCACCGGAAAACTCGTGGGGATAGCGGTTGCTCCAGCGCGGGTCTAGCCCAACGCGCTCTAGCAGGTAAGCGACACGCTCCTGGCGGCTGCGGGCGTTGCCGATGTTGTGAATCTTCAGCGGCTCCAGCACGGCCGCACCAATGCTGATGCGCGGGTCGAGGGCGCTGAAGGGGTCCTGGAAAATAATCTGCATGTCGCGGCGAAGCTGCCGGAGCTGGCGCTGATCCAGATGCGTCACGTCTTGCCCGTCAAAGACAATCCGCCCACCCATCGTGGGAATCAGCCGCAGCAGCGCCCGCGACAGGGTAGATTTGCCGCAGCCCGACTCGCCCACCAGCCCCAGCGTTTCACCCGGATACACCTGAAAGGTCACGCCGTTGACCGCCAGCAGATAGCGCTGGGTTCTGCCAAACAGGCCGCGCACCGGAAAGCCGACTTCCAGATTTTCCACAGACACTAAGGGCGATCGCCCCTGCAAGGTAGCCAGCCGCTCCTGGCTCTCGGCATCGGTAATCTCGTCGCTCAACTGGCGCTGGCGTTCCCGATCCATCGGCTTTTCGGTAATGGCGATCGCCCCGTCGGGCCCGGTCTCCACCTCCATAAAATCTGCCACCGTCGGCAAAAACCGCAGGCGACGATCCGGCTGGGGACGACACGCCAGCAGCCCCCGCGTATAGGGATGCTGGGGGTTAGAAAAAATGTCCATCACCGGGCCCATCTCCATCACCCGCCCGCGATACATCACCGCCACCCAGTCGGCAATTTCAGCAATAATACCTAGGTCGTGGGTAATGAAAATAATGGACATATTGCGGCGATCGCGCAGTTCTCGCAGCAAGCCCAGAATCGTCGCCTGCACCGTCACATCCAGCGCCGTCGTCGGCTCGTCGGCAATCAGCAGCACCGGATTGCAGGAAATCGCCATCGCAATCATCACCCGCTGGATTTGCCCGCCGGAGAGTTCATGCGGATAGCGGTCGAGCATCGCCTGCTTCTGACGGATCACCTCTTGCTGAATCTGGCGATCGCTCAGTTCCCGCTCCGTTATGCCCCCCCGTCCCACCGTGGGCACTCGCTTTTGCCAATCCTCCACCACGCGCCGCTCCAGTTCCGCATCGCTGGGCAACAGCCGCACCTCTTGCAGCAGCCCCATTGCCCGCCGCCGCGCCTCAGCTTCGGAAATATCCGTGTGCTGCCGAATCGCCTCCACGAGTTGAAACCCACACGTATAAACCGGGTTCAGCGAACTCATCGGCTCCTGAAAAATCATCGAAATCTTGCCGCCCCGCAGCCGTCGCCGCTGTTCCTCGCTCAGCGCCAGCAGGTTCACGGGTTCTGCCTCCGGCGACTCGCGAAACCAGATTTCGCCCGCCGTTACCCGCCCCGCCGGCCGCGGCAGCAGCCCCATCACCGCCAGCGACGTGACCGACTTCCCCGACCCCGATTCGCCCACAATGCCCAGCGTCTGTCCCGGCTTCACCTGCACCGAAATGTTGTCAACCGCGGTATTCAGCCGATCTTCGGTTTTGAACTGCACCTGCAAGTTGCGAACCTCAAGCACTGGCGCGAAATCAACGACATTTGGCATAGCGAACGATCCATAGGATCAGTGAGTTTGCAAAGATATCTGTAATTCTAGTGATTCTAGCAGCGTCGGCGAGAAATCCCCCACGCCTCCGTCCACACCTGCGATCGCGCCTTTGTTATGGATAGAAAGTTTGAGGTTAGACACCCCACTGCTCCAAAGGGTCTAGCAGTATTTTTTGTTTTTCAGAAAATTAAACATCGTTTGAGACTTGAGCCGTAATTTGCTACGGTTTATTACAGATAAATAAGCAAATGTTGGATTTTGTTTACAAAGCTCTTTGACGTTTTGGTTTCTTGACCCTAAATGACCTTTTACGGATTGCTCAGAGTGTTGGCCACGATTTCCCAGAGTGTTTGTACTTGAGAACTGGGCCAGGTTGGCAGTAGTGATTTAATGCTCACCGTTTGTTGACCTAGGCAGGGGCGATCGCCCATCTGCACCCCGCAGCCACACTCCGCATTAGCGTGCATCCACCAATTCTGTCAGGATTGTTCCATCAGGATAGTTCCATCAGGATAGATAGATGAACTGGACAAAGCGACCTGTATAGTAAGGTCAAGTTGAGTTTTGCTACGTCCGCCCCTTAGTCTAGATTGCTCTTGCAGGCAGGTAGTTTCATGTCATCGACCGTTGCACCCGACCAGGTTAATCGCATTGTCTGGAACCAGCACCACGACCCCTTCGAGGTACTTGGCCCCCACCAGATCACACAAGACGACAAAACGGTTTGGGTTGTTCGCGCCTATCTGCCAAATGCCGACGCAGCCTGGGTGGTTTGCCCCGAAGAGCGCACCGAGTACCCGATGGAAATCACTCACCATCCCCACTTTTTTGAGTGCCTCCTAGATCGTGCAGAACTCTCCAACTATCAACTCCGCATCAAAGAGGGCGACCACGAGCGGGTCACCTACGATCCCTACGCTTTTCGCTCGCCGCTGCTGACCGACTTCGACATCCACCTCTTTGCCGAGGGAAACCATCACCGAATCTACGAAAAACTTGGCGCACATCTCACCGAAGTCGATGGAGTCAAGGGGGTATACTTCGCCGTCTGGGCCCCCAATGCCCGAAACGTTTCCGTACTGGGTGACTTCAACTGGTGGGATGGCCGCAAACACCAGATGCGTCGCATAGGCAACGGCATCTGGGAGCTATTCATCCCAGGACTAGGCGTGGGCACGCACTACAAATACGAAATCAAAAACCAGGAAGGGCATATTTACGAAAAATCCGATCCCTACGGGTTCTTCCAAGAGGTGCGCCCCAAAACTGCCTCTATCGTGGCAGACCTGGAAACCTATGAATGGCAGGATCAAGATTGGATCGAAAAGCGTCGCCAGACCGATCCGCTAACCCAGCCCATCTCTGTCTACGAAGTCCACCTCGGTTCCTGGCTCCACGCCTCCTCTGCCGAACCCTACATCCGCCCTGATGGAACCGAGGAGCCGCCTGTCATTGTCGCCGACCTCAAACCGGGCGCACGCTTTCTGACCTATCGTGAACTTGCTGACAAGCTCATTCCCTACGTCAAGGAATTGGGCTTCACCCATATCGAACTACTGCCGATAGCCGAACATCCCTTTGATGGCTCCTGGGGATACCAGGTCACAGGCTATTACGCTGCGACCTCGCGCTACGGCTCTCCCCAAGACCTGATGTATTTCATCGATCAGTGCCATCAAAATGGCATCGGCGTTCTGGTAGATTGGGTTCCGGGTCATTTTCCCAAAGACGGTCATGGGCTGGCACTATTCGACGGCACACACCTCTATGAACACGCTGACCCGCGTAAGGGCGAACACAAAGAGTGGGGCACGCTGGTCTTCAACTACTCTCGAAACGAGGTTCGCAACTTTCTCGTTGCCAATGCCCTGTTCTGGTTCGACAAGTATCATATCGACGGCATCCGGGTTGATGCGGTCGCCTCCATGCTTTATCTGGACTATCAGCGCAAGCCTGGAGAATGGGTGACTAATCAGTATGGTGGTCGAGAAAACGTGGAAGCGGCAGACTTCTTGCGCCAGATGAACCACGTTATTTTCAGCTACTTCCCTGGCATCCTCAGCATTGCAGAGGAATCGACGACCTGGCCGATGGTGTCCTGGCCGACCTACGTTGGCGGGCTTGGGTTTAACCTGAAGTGGAACATGGGCTGGATGCACGACATGTTGGACTATTTCCACATGGACCCGTGGTTCCGCCAGTTCCACCAAAACAACATTACCTTCAGCATCATGTACGCCTTCAGCGAAAACTTTATGCTGGCGTTTTCTCATGATGAGGTGGTGCATGGAAAGAGCGCCATGATCGGCAAGATGCCAGGAGATGAATGGCAAAAATATGCCAACCTGCGATGCTTGTATACCTACATGTACACGCATCCGGGCAAGAAGACGCTGTTCATGAGCAACGAGTTTGGCCAGTGGAGTGAGTGGAACGTGTGGGGCGACCTGGAGTGGCATCTGCTGCAATACGAACCGCACCAAAAGCTGAAGCATTTCGTAAGCAAGCTCAACGAGTTCTATAGAAGTGAGCCAGCGCTCTACACGCAAGACTTTTCCTACGACGGTTTTGAGTGGATTGATTGCAACGACAATCGCCACAGCGTTGTATCTTTCATTCGCCAGAGCAAAGATCCTCAGGAATATGTGATTACGGTCTGCAACTTTACGCCCCAGCCTCACGCGCACTATCGTGTCGGCGTGCCGGAACCTGGATTCTATCGTGAGTTGTTTAATAGCGATTCGCGGGAATATGGCGGCAGCAACATGGGCAACCTG
The DNA here is from genome assembly GCF_013177315.1 of Thermoleptolyngbya sichuanensis A183. Taxonomy (NCBI): domain Bacteria; kingdom Bacillati; phylum Cyanobacteriota; class Cyanophyceae; order Oculatellales; family Oculatellaceae; genus Thermoleptolyngbya; species Thermoleptolyngbya sichuanensis. Next base: position 3,213,430 of record NZ_CP053661.1, read on the forward strand.
GGCGGAAAGTGGGCTGATGAGTGGTCGTTCCACGGCCGTCCTTACTCGATCGATCTTTGCCTGCCGCCGTTGGGGGTGCTAGTGCTGAAGGTCGATCGCAGCAAGACTCGCGAGATTGCGGGTTCGGAGCCTCCGGAGGAATCACTTTAGCGAATCTCCTGAGCCGGTTTTTGTGTCATTTACAGGTAGAGATTGATGGCGATCGCCCCCCACCGGGCTTTGCGTCCTGACAGGGTGCCGACAGGGTTCGTGTCCATTGTCGGCGCGGGCCCAGGGCTGCCAGATTACCTGACCTTGCAGGGGCGATCACGCTTGGAGCGGGCTGAAGCGGTTGTCTACGATGCGCTTGTTTCTCAAGAGTTGCTCGACCTTGCGCCACCAATCTGCCAGCGCATTCACGTTGGAAAGCGCGGGGGGCAGCCCAGCCTCAAGCAATCAGAAATCGATCGCCTTTTGGTTGACCTGTGTCAGCAAGGGCTGCAAGTTGTTCGGCTCAAAAGCGGCGACCCGTTCATCTTTGGGCGGACTGCGTCTGAAATTCAGGCCTTGAACGCAGCAGGCTGTCACTTTGAAGTCATCCCTGGTATTTCCTCAGCCCTGGCAGGGCCCCTGTTGGCAAGTATCCCTCTCACAGACCCGGTGCTAAGCCGCAGTTTTGCTGTGGTGAGTGCCCATGAGCCAGATGCGCTCAATTGGCAAGCGCTGGCGGGGATCGATACGCTGGTCGTGCTGATGGGAACCCAGCAGCTTGCGGTCGTTGTGGAGCGGTTAATTGCCAACGGGCGATCGCCCCACACCCCCATCGCCATTATTCGCTGGGCCGGGCATCCTCAGCAGCAAGTGTGGACAAGCACTCTGGAAGCGGTCGTACGACAAACCGCCCACGAAGCGTTGTCACCCGCCGTCATTACAATTGGTGAAGTTGTTGCCCTCCGCCCCTATCTTGATCCCCCGTCCTCAGCCCAAAATGGAGTTAGCTCAGTTCCCTCGTCACCTGCAATCGCGCCCGTGTCCAACTCCACCTTGCAGATAAATTCTCCAGCAGATCAGCCCATGCCGCTGCCCCTCTCCGGCAAAACAGTGGTAGTAACCCGCGCCGCAGGGCAATCTAGCTCCTTTACACAACTCCTGCAAGCCCAGGGCGCAACTGTGTTGGAAATGCCGACTCTGGAGATAGGCCCGCCCTCAAGCTGGGATGCCCTCGATGGGGCGATCGCCCATCTGCCCAAGTTCCACTGGCTGATCTTGACCTCAACAAACGGGGTTGATGCCTTCTTTCAGCGCCTGTTTGCCCAAAATCAGGACTCCCGCTCCCTAAACGGAATCAAAATCGCTGTGGTCGGACAAAAAACAGCCGCCCAGCTCCAGCACTATGGCATTCAGCCCGACTTTATCCCGCCTGACTTTGTGGCTGATGCCCTAGTCGAGCATTTTCCCGAACCTCTGCAAGGGTTAAACATTCTCTTCCCAAGAGTCGAAACGGGCGGTCGAGACGTTCTCGTTCAGGCTTTTACCCACAGCGGCGCAGCAGTCGTCGAAGTCCCTGCTTACGAATCAAGCTGCGCGAAAGCCATCGCGGCAGAAGTACAACACGCCTTTCAAAACCAAAACGTCGATATCATTACGTTTGCAAGCTCGAAAACAGTACACTGCTTCAAGCAACTTTTCACCGCTTTTTGTCAAACTCTGGACACTAATCCCAGCTTACTGTCAAGCTCCATCTGCTTGGCATCGATCGGTCCCCAAACCTCACAAGCCTGCCAAGCCGCATTTGGACGAGTGGACATAGAGGCAGAAGAGTATACTTTGGAGGGATTGACGCAAGCATTAGTCAAATGGGCAAAGAGTTCCTAAACAAGCAGGGTGACTCTATGAGCGATTGCGGCTATAGTTCTACCCGGAGTGCGCCACCCCGCACAATTGGACTCACTGGCGGCGTTGGGATGGGAAAAACCACGATTTCAAACTATCTAGCAACAGTCCGACAGCTTCCCGTACTAGATGCCGATGTATATGCACGAGAAGCAGTTGAACCTGGGTGTGCCGTACTCCATGAAATTGTGGAACGATATGGGCCAAGTATCCTCATGCCCAATGGACGACTCGATCGCGCCCGACTCGGAGAAATTATCTTCCATAGTCCGCCAGAGCGTCTTTGGATCGAGCAGCGCATTCATCCCTACGTGCGTGATCGTATCACCGCAGAGCTACAGGAATTGGCACGGCGGCGAGAGGCGATCGCAGTCGTCGTCGTGCCGCTCCTATTCGAAGCCCGCATGACAGATCTAGTCAACGAAATCTGGGTCGTCAACTGCCCTCGCGAACAGCAAATTGAACGACTCATGCAGCGAGACGTAGAAGGCTCCGGCAACGGCCGCCTCAGCCTAGAACAGATCCACGCTCGCATCGACAGCCAAATGCCAATCAGTCAGAAAATCAGCCACGCCAACGTCATCATTCAAAACACCTCAACCCTGGACAATCTGTTCAAACAGATCGACTGGGCACTCCAACACGCATCAGAATCATCAGCCTCTTGACACTAGGCAGCAGATAACGAGGTAATGCCTTTTAGTAAGGGAAAGATAGCCTCTTCCTGTTCTGCTAGCTTCTCTCTGACACAACGATTGTAGTCATGGATGAACATCCAAATCGCACCGATGTGATTCTCAATCTTTTTGGAAAAGGACAACGTCTTCCTCACCAACCGAGAAATCCGCTGCCTCAGAGCTAATTTATGAAGCAAATCTTAAGAAGCCTGAAACTCTTGGCATGTGTGGCTTTGAGGTCATGCTTGCCCAGGAAAAGCGGTTTCTCGGAAATCCTTGATTAACAAGGCTTTCAGGCTCCTTTACAAATTAGCTCTCAGGGTGTTGTTCAGTCGTTCAATGTAGCTTGTCAAGCCGCTCTCTTTGCCCACAGCCGTATGGCGTTTGCTGGGAATGACGGTGACAGAAGCCTCCCAGTAATCGGTATAGACTTTGGCACACTGTCGATAGACCGCCGGGATGAACTGCCATAGGGCGATCGCTGATGTTCGAGAGCGCTCACCGATGTGGCAGCCGATGATCTCTCGGGTGTCGGCATCGATGGCCACCCAGACCCACTGCTTGTTGCCTCTGCGATCGACAAAAGACCCGATTTCATCCATCTGCACGCTCAGCTTGCCTTTAGCCTTGGGGATGACCGCTGCTGCTTGCGGCACGGCTGCATAGCACGCGTTGACATAAGCCTGGAGCCAGCGAGCCGAAACCTTGGCAGCCCTGGCGATACCCGCTAACGGAAGTTTCTCCAACAGCAGTAGACCAACGAAAGATCGAGTGTCCTTGTCTTTCGGCTTCCACTGGAGGTTCTCGACAAACTAGCGGTTGCAGTCTTGGCACTTGTAGTTTTGCTTACCGCGCCGGGTGGTGCCGTTCTTGGAGATGTCATGGGACCCACGGGTTGGACAGGTCATCTCGATAGTCGTGGAGCCTACTCGCTCAAACTCTCAAAAGGCGATGGCGTTCCTTTTTCTCTCCATCCTTTACGTTAATCCACTACCACAATTTGAAATAAATCAAGGGGCGATCGCTCGCTTCACATTCTGATACAAAGTCGCCCATTGCTGTTTAGAAAAAGCTGGAATCTTCCTCCCCAGCCTTATTTCAAATTCTGCCCCTCAAATTGAGGCAATTCTAAAGAAAATCGGAGCCTTTCAACATACAAATAAATGTAAAGAACCTTGGCTAGATTGACTCAATGTAACTATTATGCAAAGAACGGGAAGGTTTTATGCTAGCCCGTCTCATTTATCCATTCGCAATTCGATCGCATTTATTATGACTACAACCATTCAGCGGCGCGATAGCGCCTCGGCTTGGGAGCGGTTTTGCGCTTGGGTCACCAGCACCAACAACCGCCTGTACGTGGGCTGGTTCGGCGTGTTGATGATCCCCACCCTGCTCACCGCAACCACCTGCTTCATTATCGCCTTCATCGCTGCTCCCCCCGTGGACATCGACGGCATCCGTGAACCCGTCGCAGGCTCCCTGCTGTACGGCAACAACATCATCACCGGCGCAGTGGTTCCCTCCAGCAACGCCATCGGTCTGCACCTGTATCCCATCTGGGAAGCCGCCTCTCTGGACGAGTGGCTGTACAACGGCGGTCCGTACCAACTGGTGTGCTTCCACTTCCTGATTGGCATCTTTGCCTATATGGGTCGTCAGTGGGAACTGAGCTACCGCCTGGGTATGCGTCCCTGGATCTGCGTTGCCTATAGCGCACCTCTGGCCGCCGCCACCTCGGTGTTCCTGATCTACCCCATCGGACAAGGCTCCTTCTCCGACGGTATGCCCCTGGGCATCTCCGGCACCTTCAACTTCATGTTCGTGTTCCAAGCAGAGCACAACATCCTGATGCACCCCTTCCACATGCTGGGCGTAGCAGGCGTGTTCGGCGGCTCCCTGTTCTCCGCCATGCACGGTTCGTTGGTGACCTCCTCCCTAGTGCGCGAGACCACCGAAGTTGAATCGCAGAACTACGGCTACAAGTTCGGACAAGAAGAAGAAACCTACAACATCGTTGCCGCCCACGGCTACTTTGGTCGGTTGATCTTCCAATACGCCAGCTTCAACAACAGCCGCTCGCTGCACTTCTTCCTGGGTGCATGGCCGGTGGTTTGCATCTGGTTCACGGCGCTGGGCATCAGCACGATGGCATTCAACCTGAACGGGTTCAACTTCAACCAGTCGGTGTTGGATAGCCAAGGTCGCGTGATCAACACCTGGGCAGACATCCTGAACCGCGCCAACCTGGGTATGGAAGTGATGCACGAGCGCAACGCTCACAACTTCCCGCTTGACCTGGCTTCGGGTGAGGCGATTCCTGTGGCGCTGACGGCTCCGGCAATCAACAGCTAGGGTTTGTTTCAATTCAGCGTTGCTGAGTTTGAATTCATCAGATTGGGATGGAGGAGTTTGTTCTTCCATCCCAATTTTTTATGCTGCTTTAGCCCAATTTTTATAGTGCTTTAGCGAATTTCAAACGTTATGATTGCAAGCTGAAAAGCCTGTGGCTTGGCGATCCCCGTTGCGGGATTGCCTTTTTGTTGGTATTCTCAGGTCTTGTTTCATTGCTTCTTAATTCTGTTTTAAGAACTTAAAGCGGAGTTGTTTGTTCGAGTTTCCATGAACCCACGTATCCCCAAACGCTACACGCTGATGATCGCCTGCACTGGGCGATCGCCCCTCACAATCACCTTTCGGCCTGCCGTTGTGCTGACAACTCTGGCCGTGGTTGCAGCGATCCCCATCGTCGGAGTTGGCAAAGTTTTTTACAACTACACCCAGCGAAATCACTCTCTTACGGAGGAAAACTCGGCCCTGGCAGAGCAGGCAAAGGAAATCCTAGAGCAAGTTGAGGTGCTGGAGGCGCAGATTGGTGACTTGCAGCAGCGGGCCGGCATGGAAGACGATTCTGGGACTGCTGAGGCTGAGTCGGCGGGCGATCGCCCCCTGCGTCCTCCCGTTCGACAGTCTGAAAGCAGCAACTTCCAGGGTGGACTCTCGCAGGCAGTGCCGCCGGAACTAATGCTGCAAGCGGCCCAGGCGCAAATTCCCGGATTGCTCCAAAAGTTGCAGCAGCGGGTGCAGCCTGCATTGGAAAAGACGCTGATCCGCGAAGACGCACGCCCCAAGGGAGTTCCGCTAAAAGGGCGAGGCGTGGAGATTTCTTCTGAGTTTGGGCTACGACGCAACCCCTTTGGCAGCGGCTACGAGCTACACCAGGGGATGGACTTTACCGCAGCCTACGGCACGCCGATTCATGCAACGGCTCCGGGGCGGGTTGTGACGGCGGGTTGGTCGCAGGGCGGCTATGGCTATCACGTCATTGTGGATCATGGCTATGGCTATCGCACGCTCTATGCCCACATGACCAAGGTTGAGGTCGAGGCGGGGGCGAAAATCGAGCGCGATCGCCTTGTGGGTTATCTAGGCAGCACCGGACGCTCCAGCGGCCCCCACCTGCATTACGGGGTGTATTACAACGATCAGCCCATCGACCCCAAAGACTATCTGGAGTAGGATTTAGCTGGAAGCAGCGCATCTACGTCTTAAAGCACCGCGTCGGTAGTTCTTCGGATCTCTCTGGATGTCGTGTTGACTTTCTCGATCAGCCTCGACCAGCCAAACGTATCCGCTTTGAACGTATCCGCTTTGATAGTACAAAGCTGGGTCTGCTGTAGAATTCTGCCTAGAGGAGTCAAGTTATTTCGTGCAGGTTATTTCGTGCAGGGTAGAGGGACAACGCAACTCAGTTTGGGGGGTTATTGAAAGATGTTTTTTGCACGCAAGCCAGCGGTTTCATCGGGTTCGTTGACCTATCTGGGTGAAAAGTGCGAGATCAATGGCGATATCCACCTGGAAGGCAACCTGCGGGTTGATGGCATTGTCCACGGCAATGTGGAAGTTCTGGGCGATATGGAAGTGTCGCACACCGGGTTGGTTGAAGGGCTGGAAATTCGCGCCCGCAACCTGATTATTCACGGTGTGGTCAAGGCGCGTCTCATGGTAGATGGCAAGCTGTCAGTCAGCAAAACCGCCCGTCTGGAAGGCGACGTGACGGCTGGCGCGATTGACATCGAAGGTGGCGCATTCTACACCGGGCACATGGCCACGACGGATGCCAAGTCGCTTCCTGGAACCGGCCGCTTGCCAGAGCTAATTGGACGAGAGCAGACTGGCGGGCTTGGGGGCTAGGGATCAGGGGCGATCGCCCGACCCTATTCCCCGTTACCTCGCCACCCAGTCATCGCGTCATCCCGTGACTGTGCCCGTCAGCGGCGAGCTTGCGCTGGCGTAGCTTTTCACCGGGATGCGGCCCGAGAGATAGGCCAGACGGCCGGCCTGGGTCGCCAAGCCCATTGCGTGACCCATGAGGACGGGATCTTGCGCCTGGGCGATCGCCGTATTGATTAACAGCGCATCGGCCCCCATTTCCATCGCCTGAGCGGCCTCGCTGGGCGCACCAATCCCTGCGTCCACGACAACAGGCACGCTGGCATTTTCGATGATGATTTGAATGTTCGCAGCGTTGCGAATGCCCTGACCAGAGCCAATCGGGGAACCCAGCGGCATCACCGTCGCGCAGCCCGCCTCTTCTAGGCGCTTGGCCAGCAGCGGGTCAGCGTTGATATAGGGCAACACGGCAAAGCCTTCCTTCACCAACTGCTCCGCCGCCTGGAGCGTGCCAATCGGGTCAGGCAGCAGATATTTGGCATCGGGAATCACTTCCAGCTTCACAAAGTTGTTGTCCTCTTGTCCCAGCAGTTTCGCCATTTCCCGCCCCAGTCGGGCGACGCGGATTGCCTCTTCTGCCGTCTTGCAGCCTGCGGTATTGGGCAACATCCACAGCGTTTTCCAGTCCAGCGCTTCGCCCAGCCCCTCATGCCCCGGCGCGTTGGTCTGCACGCGGCGCACCGCCACCGTCACGATCTCGCTGCCGCTAGCGGCAATGCTGCGGCGCATCAGGTCGAAATTGGCATATTTGCCCGTGCCCGTCATCAACCGCGACCGGAATTTGCGTCCAGCAATGATCAGCAGCTTTGGGTCAGGCGTTGACGTGGATGCAATGGGAACTTCAGCGGAGATTGGGTCAGCAGGTGTAGCAGTTTGGATCATGGCAGCGGAATTTAAGGGTGGGGGAGAGGCTTGGGAGGAAGGTGGCTGGGGAACTGGAGCAGGCAGCAAGCCAGCGCCCGCTTGAAATCGCTGCCAGGAGAAGGCAGCCAGCAGCGGGTCAGCCTGCTGATGACACACCCAGTCGGCAATCAGGCGGGCAGTCATCGGCGTGAGCAAAATGCCGTTGCGATAGTGCCCGACGGCGAGGGTGAGGTTATCGCAGGGACCAGGGCCGAGGATAGGCATCTCGTCTGGCGTGGCTGGGCGAAAGCCCCACCAGGTTTCTTGAATCGGGAAGTGCTGGAGGGCAGGATAGACGGCGATCGCCCCCGCCAGCAGCTCGTTCAGGCCCGCAGGCGTGTTTCCAGGCATAAAGCCAACGGGTTCGCTGGTTGCCCCCACTACGATGCGCCCGTCGCGCCGGGGCACGATATAGGCTCCGGGCGCATACAGCACTTGCTGGAGCGGGAGTTCCGCCGTTGCGCTGGCCATTGCGCCAGAGGGAACCGTGACCGAAAACATTTGCCCCTTGCGCGGCTGTACGGGCACGGGTAGCAAGGCACGGCTCCAGGCTCCCGTCGCCAAGATGTAGTGGGGCGATCGCCACAGTCCCGCACTCGTTTGCACGCCAACCACCTGCTCCCTGCGCTGCTCTAGCCCCAGCACCTCCACGCCTTCGTGCATCTCCACCCCCAGCGACTCTGCCGCCAGCCGCAGCGTCAGCGTCAGCGCTCGATTGTCTACCTGCCCATCTTCGGCATACCACCAGCCGCCGACGACGCGATCGCCCAGCCCCGGCTGAGCCAGGTGGATGGCCGCAGTGTCGAGATAAGGGGAGGAATGAGGAGAAGGCAAATGGGCGCGTTGGCGTGGGGACGAACCCTCAATGGCGAGTTCTAGGGACAAAATGCCGCAGGGCCAGTAGCCCGTGGATTGTCCGGTCAAGTCTTCGAGTTTTTGCGTCCAGTCAGGATAGAGAGCGCGGCTCTGCAAACACAGGTCGAGCATCGGCCCGTCGAGATGCTCGGCGTAGGGAGCCAGCATTCCGGCAGCGGCATGGCTGGCGGCTTGCTTAAAGTCGCGGCTGAGCAGCGTCACCGACACACCACGCAGTCTTAACTCTACAGCGATCGCCAGTCCAACTGCACCACCGCCAATAATCAGCACATCAGAGGCCGAGTTCATATCTACAGCAGAAGGAGGGGGGTGAAACAGTCCACTACCCTACCATAGACCCCTAACGGGTGTCTGCGCTGGAGCCGCTGGGGCAGGTTGGGGCTGGAAGGTCGAGTCTTGTTGTGGAACGCTGCCGGGATCAGGCGAAAAGGTGGCCTCACCGCCAACTGAGGCAGGAGCCTGCTGAACGGGCGTTTCTCCGGCGGGGGTTGTGGCTTCACCCCCAACCGCAGCAGGGCTGGGAGGGGGCTGAGTCTGCTGACTGGTGCGAAAGATATTGGGAATGGGAAGCCTAGGCAGCGACAGCGTAGCGGAGGGATTTTTGACTGCATTGGATAGCAACAGCGCGGCGATTACCCCCAGCACAGAAAACGCAATCAGCCGCACTGCCCCAGTTGCCAGCGTATTAATCAAAGCACCCAACACCAGGATGATGAGAATGAAACCCACGATAGAGATCGTATTCATGCAGTTAGCCCCCTCCAGAGTTCACTCGACATCTCGATGTATCGTGCCTATCGTGCTGCGTTCCCATATCGCTTTCTCAAGTCTATGCTGGGCAGTTGCCCTCAGATAAGCTTGCGGCATTACGTCCGCCTCAACTCCGCCGGATTACCACAGCGCTCGAATTGGGCCGCGGCCACCAGAGTCGTAATAGTAGGTTCCATCGTAGTAGACCCCAGATGGCCCCCCCATGCCATCGTAGATGGGGCCGTCGCCATAGATGGGGCCATCGCCGTAGATAGGGCCGCCCATATCCTGGGTGCTGCGGCTAGGAGCCTGATTGGTGGCTTGGGGAACGGTTTGGGGATTGACCTGAGTCCGGGTCGAGGGCAGGTTGGCAGGAGCCTGAGCCGCAGGAGGCTGTTCCCGCGTTGGCCGCAGGGATGGTGGCGTGAACGAAATGGGCCAGCGGGTCTGGAAAATCGTCAGCGCGAAAAACACCAGCAGCCCAAAGCCCAGGTAGCGATACCAATCCTTTGCCAAGATGTTGACCAGGGCGGCCAGGATCAAAAACGCAATGAGAAACCCAAGAAACTCAGCAGTTAACAGCATGACCTGCTCCCCAAAATAGCCCCTAGTCCACACTTCCTTTGGGTTTGGATCTGGACGTAGAGGGCGATCGCCCTCCAGCCCCCGTCATCCTTCACCGTAAACTTCATCCGCAAACTGCCTAACCGCAAACTGCCTAACACCTTAGTCTGGCAAGCTAACCGCCGATCCTTCGTGGGAGAATTGGAAGACAGCGACGGCCGCGCCCAATCTGGAAAATCCCAGCCCAGACAATCCCAGCCCAGACAATCCCAGCCCAGACAATCCCAGCCCAGACAATCCCAGCCTAGCCAGTCCCAGATTGCCCCAGCCCCCTCTGCCTGCATGGCGCGAGTACTGCTAGCCCCCAGTTCACGCCCGTTGATCAAACGCATGATTCAGACTAAACCCACTAAACCAACCCACTCAACCAATTGTTATGAAAGCCAATTTGTTATGAAGGTCAATCCCCTGCTGTAATAGGATCTGACGGAGATAGTTTCCTGCTTTGTCCTCAGACGGTTTTCCTAAAGTCTGCACTGGCAGCATAGACCTAGCACGGCGAAGAAACAGAACCACTTGGCTGGAGCAGTTCGGTAGCACCCTCAAAAGCTCCCTCAAAATCGAGGCTCTGAAAAATCGAGGCTCTGAGGACTGGAACTCTGCAAAATCAGCCAAATACACGAATACTGAAATACATTTGTCCATCTAAACTCCATCTGAACTTTAACATTCCTTTTTGACTTGCATTCACCTCCCTCAGGGAGTCTTTTGAAAAATCTTTTGAAGCGTTTGGGAAACGCAAGGTTTGCGCTTATCCTCCTGATTTCTCCTGATTTCTACCCTCTAACCCCACACCTCTCAATGACCACTGCCGAACCGATCTGGATTTACGACACCACCCTGCGCGACGGTGCCCAGCGAGAAGGGCTGTCGCTTTCCTTAGAAGACAAGCTGCGAATCGCCCACCAGCTTGACCAGATGGGCATTCCCTTTATCGAAGGTGGCTGGCCGGGCGCAAACCCCAAAGACGTGCAGTTTTTCTGGCAAATCAAAGAAGAACCGCTGTCCCAGGCGGAAATTGTGGCTTTTTGTTCTACTCGCCGACCGGGACGCACCGCTGCCGAAGACCCGATGCTGCAACCGATTTTGTCGGCGGGGACGCGCTGGGTGACGGTGTTTGGGAAGTCGTGGGATCTGCACGTTGTCGAGGGGCTGAAGACCACGCTGGACGAAAACCTGGAGATGATCCGCGATACGCTGAGCTATTTCCGCAGCCAGGGGCGGCGCGTAATCTACGACGCAGAGCATTGGTTTGACGGGTATCGGCAAAATCCTGACTATGCGCTGGAAACCCTGGGGGCGGCGATCGCCGGAGGGGCGGAATGGCTCGTCCTCTGCGACACCAACGGCGGCACGCTGCCCCAAGACGTGGCCACGATTACCCGCGCGGTATCCAAATATATTGTCAATCACCTGGCTAGCCACCCGCTCGACCCCGATCGCCCTGCTCCCCAAATCGGCATCCATACCCACAATGACTCTGGCACGGCGGTGGCCAATGCCCTGGCGGCCGTGGGCGAGGGCGCACGCATGGTGCAGGGCACGATCAACGGCTACGGCGAGCGCTGCGGCAATGCCAACCTATGCACGCTGATCCCCAACCTCCAACTGAAGCTGGGCTATGCCTGCGTCCGTGAGGAGCAACTGGCCAAACTAACCGACACCAGCCGCCTGATCAGCGAGATTGTCAATCTGGCCCCGGACGACCACGCGCCATTTGTGGGACTATCTGCCTTTGCCCACAAGGGCGGCATCCACGTCAGCGCCGTAGAGCGCAACCCGCTGACCTACGAACACATCCGCCCAGAGCAGGTGGGCAACCGCCGCCGCATTGTGATTTCTGACCAGGCCGGGCTGAGCAATGTGCTGGCCAAGGCCCGCAGCTTTGGCATCGAGCTAGAAAAGGATGATCCCACCTGTCGCCATATTTTGCAGCACTTGAAAACGCTGGAAAACGAAGGGTATCAGTTTGAAGCGGCGGAGGCTAGCTTTGAGCTGCTGATGCGGGAGGCGCTGGGGCAGCGGCAGCGGTTCTTTGAGCTACAGGGCTTTCAGGCGCGGTGCGATATGGCTCCAGAGATGAATGACGGCAATTCCTACGCGCTGGCAACGATCAAGGTCCGGATTGACGGCAAGGACTATCTGGAGGCGGCTGAGGGCAATGGCCCCGTGTCGGCGCTGGATGCAGCCCTGCGGAAGGCGCTGGTGAATGTTTACCCGGCGATCGCCCAATTCCACCTGACGGATTACAAAGTGCGGATTCTCGATGGCGGCGCGGGGACTTCGGCCAAAACTCGCGTGCTGGTGGAGTCGAGCAATGGCCACCAGCGCTGGACGACCGTGGGCGTGTCTACCAACATCATCGAAGCGTCTTATCAGGCGGTGGTGGAGGGACTGGAATATGGTCTGCTGCTACAAAATCAGGCGGAGGCAGTGCTTAGCACCTGAAGTCGAAACTCGGCCGAAGCAGCAGGGATTAATCCTATTCCTGCAAAACTTCGTCATACTGATGAGAAATAACGTGAGAAGTAACGGGGTTGCCCCTCCATGCCCACGTTGATTTCACTCCAGTCCTGTCGCCACGGGGTCGGCAGAACCAATCTGACGGCAAATTTGGCAGCTTGCATTGCCGCCCAGGGCTACCGTGTGGGCGTTCTGGATGCGGATGGCGCTGCGCCAGGAATTCATGCCCTGTTTGGTCGAACGGCTGCGTTGGACGATGTAGCAATTAATCAGGACGTGTGGAGCAACTGGACGAGCGATTCCGAATCGGGCGATCGCCCGCTACCCTTTTCAAGTACTGCTATTCCGATAGGCCAAGGCACTGTGTTGCTGCTGGGGGGCGATCTGTGCCTAGTGCCGCCCGACCTGCGGGTGCGGGATGTGCAGCGGTGTCTTCAGCAGGGCTACGATCCCGACCCCCTGGGGCAGGGCCTCCGCACCGTGGCAGAGCGACTGGGGCTAGAGTTTCTGCTCATCGACACTTACCCCGAACTGGACGAAGGCACAATGCTATGGATGGCAGTGTCCGATGCAGTCGTTTTGGTGCTGGGGCTGGATGCGACCGAGTTTCAAAGCCTGGCCGTGCGGATGGACATTGCCCACACGCTGGAAGTCCCTCAAGTCTGGCTATTGGCTAACCAGGTGCCGCCTGCCTATGGGCTGAGGGAAGTCTGGCGCAAGTTGGAGCATAGCTATGGCAACGCCATGATTGGCGTGTTGCCGATGGAGGATGAGATGCTGGCGCTGGGCAGCACTGGGCTGTTTTACCTGACCTATCCCGATCATCCGCTCAGTCTTGCGCTAGAGGCGATCGCCCATCAGTTGATCAAAGCGCCTGTGATCAAAGCGCTCGCGCCTATCACTCAGTTGCAATCTGTTTCTGCCGATTTGCCGCCAGATCCCAAATCTGTAGATTAGGCACGCGAGATTAGGCACGAAACGCGCTACTGAGGCGTAAGGGCGATCGCAAATGATCCGTCTGCGCTGGGTTGCAGCGGCTGCACGCGCACCACGGCATCCAAATTGAGCGAACCGTAGACGTGGGGAAAGTGGCGGTCAACAGGCACGCCCGCTACCTCGTCATACTGAAGCGGAGACTGGAGGCGATCGCCCTCAATCCACAGCAGCATCAACCCCGTCTGCCCCGCAAAGAAAGTATTCGCCACCCAGCTAATTTGCGCTGCGGTGGAACAGTGCATAAAGCCCTCTGCGTCCAAACTGGGGGCCCGATACTCGCCCAACGCCTGGGCCCGCCGCCATTGGGGTTGAGTTGTAATGTGGAACAGGAGCATAGGCAGGCACTAGGAAACGTGATGGACAACCACAGGACGGACGGGTGAGATGCCTTCGAGAACCGACTCCAAGACTCACCCTCGCCCGCTTGCCACCTGAATGACCTGAAACAGGGCCGATTCTTCGACCGCGCCAAACGCATCGACGGGGGTCAGCGGTGCCAGACAGGGAAACACCGTCAGCCCTGGCACGCGGTTAGCAGATTGGGTAGCTTCAGGGGTGAGGGTAACCATCGGCACGGTACTCAGCACCGTATGTTCATAGAGATGTTTGAAATAGGTAGTGGGATCGGGCAGGCTGCCTTCCAGCACGACCACATGGGGCTTCCAGACCCGCGCCAGCAAATCTGCCTGGTCGAGATCACTCACCTCCACCACCCGGTAGGGGTAGCTGTGCAATAGCTCTGACACGCTGGGGCCATCGGCAGCAAGCGCCTGGGGCGACAGACGCAGATGCAGCACAGTCAGGCGATTGGCAGGAATCGGCGACCACTCATCCGGTGTCTGGGTGGCTTCCAGAATGCTCTTGCGAAGAGACTCAGGGTGGATGGGGTGACTCAGGCAAGCGCTGGCCCCGTAGGCGATCGCTCTCGGTTTTTCCTCCGTGCTGCCGCTCCAGATGACGGGCGTGGCGCGAGTATCGATGCCGGCCTTGAGCAGCGTTAGCACGTCCCAGCCCGACAGCAGCGGCAGATTCGGGTTCAAAATCACCAGCGCAGGCTGGAGCCGCCGCACTTTTTCCAGGGCTTCGGTGCCGCTGCGGGCGATCGCCACCCGATAGCCCAACTGGCGCAAACCAGAATCCAGCATCTCAATTCGGGCCGTGTTCGTCTCGGCCACCAGCACAAGCCGCTGCTGAAGTTTTCGGGATGCATGAAGCGGCAGTTTGGTCGGCCGGGGCTGCACATCTTTGGGCAGCAGCACCGTAAAGCGACTGCCCTTGCCTTCCTCAGAGATAAAGGTAACGTCGCCACCGTGCAGTCGGGCAATGCGCTGCGTCAGCACCAATCCCAACCCGGTGCCTTCAAACCGTCGCGTTAAGGGGTTTTCAAGCTGCTGAAATTTTTGGAAGATGAGATGCTGCTTATCTGCCGCGATGCCAATGCCCGTATCCCAGACAGTAAAAGCCACCCAGCCATCCCAAGTAGTCACTTCCAGCCCCACCTTGCCCGTCGTCGGCGTAAACTTGAGCGCGTTGGAGAGCAGGTTGGTCAGCATTTGCCGCAACCGCAGGTCATCCGCCGTCATTTCGCTTAGCCCCGGCTGAATGCTCAGGCTAAATTCTGGTTCTTCAAGCGTCTCGGCGGCTTTTCCGGCTTCAGACACAGAAACTTCCTGATGAAGCTGGCGGGCCTGCTCATAGGCCCGATGACAGAGGGAAGCTAGCTCGACAGACTCCAGATTTAGCTCAAGCTGCCCAGTTTCAATCCGGGTCAGATCCAGAATGTCGTTTACAATCAGCGTCAGATGGCGACCACTCTGATAGATGAGTTGAGCATAGCGGGCCTGGCGATCGTTGAGGGGCCCAACTAGCTGTTCCTTGAGCAGGCTCGATAGACCCAGCACCGCTGTCAGCGGGGTTTTCAGCTCGTGGCTGATGCAGGATAAGAACTCGTCCTTGAGGCGGTTAAGCTGGGCTAGCTCAGCGGTTTTTGTGGCCAACTCTCGCGCCATCTGGTGCTGCTCGGTTACATCTTGAGCAATCACCAGCCAGAGGGGCTGGAGGTCTGGCGTGCTGCTTTTGCCCAACGAGAACCGGGTCAGTTGCCACACGCGGTCTGGAAAATATTCCTCGTCGGGGCTGTCGGAAAGGATGTCTTGGGGATGAAGATGACGCGGCTGGGGCGAGGGCGGCAGGGTAGAGACGCGGTTGGGCGGAGTCGGGGTTGGCTCTTTGGGGATTCGCTGGTGTAGCGTATGGGCTTTTTGAGTGGGGCTATAAGCGGAACTATGAGTGGAACCGTGGGCAGGGCTGTGGGTCGGCCACGCTGCCGCAGGTTTGGGCGATCGCCCGGTGGGTGGCTCTGCTTCGAGACGGCAAAACGGCGGTAACCGCACCTCCGTCTGAGCAACGTCGGCCTCCTCCATCGCGGCGATCGCCTCCAGCACCTTGGGTTCGTCGCCAATCTGCTGCTGCCAACCCTGGCTATAGGCCACCCCTCCACACTCTGCTCGCCACAGGATCATCGGCACAGGTAGCCCTTTGACCAGCCCCACCAGCCCCGACCCCAGCGGCGATTCACCCTCGGCTGGCTGAGCCTTGTGCTTGGATCGCCCAAAGGGGGACGAGGCCGTGCCAACGGCAATCTGCCAGGGGCGATCGCCCGCACTATTCTCAGGTTTGACGGTAGGCAGTGCAGAGGGGGGTTCAGGCGCGTCTGGTGGGAAAGATGAGTCGGTCGGTGATGCTGAAGCAGCCAGAGCATCGGGAGCGGTGAAAGCGGACGGCCCGTCAGCCCTCGCTGGCAGAACGGCAAAATGTCGCCAAAAGGCGATTGCATCTACTGCGCCCAGCACCTTGCCCGCCTCATCCACCAGCACCCACGGCGGATCGCTGGCATGGAGCCAGTGCCAACCCTCGGTCACTTCCCAATCGGCTGGCAGCACTGTCAGCGGTTGCAGCAGCGCAGGATGATCGATCAAAATATCTTCTAGGCTGGTATCTAGCAGCGGGGTCGCCTCTGCGGGCAGGTCTAGGTGCAAGAGTGTGAGGATACGGCTGATTTGCAGCCGACCCAGCGGCGCACCCTGTTCATCCACGGCGATCGCCTCAGCTGTCTCTTGCTGCCGACCCTGAGCCATCAGCCCAATCAGCGTCTCTTTGATAGAGACTGACAACATGGGTTCCAAAAAATCGCGCAGTCGAGGAATGGGCATAGCACCAAGGCAGAACTCCGGGTCGGTGAGCGCTATAACCTAAAACCCACTAAACCCAATAAACTTTAGGACTTACGCACTTGCGATAAGTTTTCTAGGTCTTGGACGATTTCTCGCGGGCTGCGCCTGCGAGAAACCGTCCCATTGCGTAAGACCTAAACTCATTATGGTGGTGTGATCCAGGGATTGGAAACGTTTGCCCCGATAACTAGTGTTAAACTTCTAACATTAGTGCTAAATGTTGCGTTTCCCAACGATTTTGCCTGAAGAACTGTCACCTTTTTTGCAGATTTCTTGCAGAATCTTCGAGACTTTTGCCAACTTGCTCATTGCAATCCCTGACTCACGCCCTTGCTTTCTCTCTGCGCGTTAATCTACCCCCAGGGCCTGCTTCCTTCACTCTTGCAGGCTTGGCAAAGCGATATGATGATCGGGGGCGATCGCTCTCGATGTCGGGTCACGTCTTTCCACCAGCTCGACCTCTTTCTAGACTACGTTCAGCGCGAAAAGCGTCAGATCGACTGTCTGCTGTTTGAGAACAGCCCCGACCTCAAAACAGCCCTCTCTCAGCTTCGCCAAAGGAGTATCTTTCTGCCTGCCATCGTGCTAGAGCCGGAACCCCTCCAGCCCGTGCCCTCTGCCGATGCAATTTTCGACGAGTTGCTGCAAGAAGCAGATGCCATCACCTACCACTCGGCGATCCTGCACGTCCCGGTAACTCAGTTCTCCGATCTAGAACATCTAACCGAAAAGGCGATCAACCAATTCCTCAAGCTGTCTGCAACCCCCTCCAGCTTGAATCCGTCTACCCCCAGTCGGGTTGGCACGCTTACGACCCATTCCTCTCTGATTCAGCAGCAGCGTCGCCTCTCTGAGAAGTTGAGCGAACGCCTAGGATACCTGGGGGTCTACTACAAGCGTAATTCCGCAAACTTCCTTCGACACATGCCCCCCCCAGAGCGGCAGGAATTTCTGGAACAGCTTAAGGCCGAATACCGAGAGATCATTCTCCGCTACTTCATAGAAGACTCACATCTCAACGAAAAAATCGATAACTTCGTGAACCTGGCGTTTTTTGCCGACGTGCCAGTGGCGCAGGTCGTTGAGATTCATATGGAGTTAATGGATGAGTTTGCCAAACAGCTCAAACTGGAGGGACGCAACGACGAAATTCTGCTTGACTATCGGCTGACTTTGATTGATGTGATTGCCCATTTGTGTGAGATGTATCGCCGCTCGATTCCTCGCGAAACCTGAATCCGCTGAACCTTACTGGCTCGTTGCAAATCTCACTATCTATCCGCCCAGGTTTATATCAATATTCTTTATTCGATTGCCTTTCCCATCAACCCATGAGTCCTCTAAGAAAAACCTACATCCTCAAGCTCTACGTTGCCGGGAATACTCCGAACTCCGTGCGGGCGCTGAAAACCCTGAACCACATCCTGGAGAATGAATTTCAGGGAGTCTACGCGCTCAAAGTGATTGACGTGCTGAAGAACCCCCAGCTTGCAGAGGAAGACAAAATTCTGGCAACGCCGACCCTGGCTAAGATTCTGCCGCCCCCTGTCCGCAAGATCATTGGCGATCTATCTGACCGAGAAAAAGTCTTGATCGGCCTTGACCTTCTGTATGATGAATTGGGTGAAGAGGAGGCAGAAATCTAGAGTGTCTGGGATTTCTGGGGGGTGCTGGCTGCGTTTTTACCGGACTGGCTGCGTTTTAGACAGCGTGTAGGGATAGGGCGATCGCCCGTCTACACGAATACCCTACACGACTACCAGCGTCTTCTAAAGCTGCCTCATCAGCCCCATCGATTCCAGCAGCAAACCTCATTGAATCTTCGCTTCGAGTCTTCAAGGTTTCTAAAAGTTTCTAAATTTTGGGTAGATATCTGGGTATGAACGATTCGAGTCAGACTGGACAGCAGCAGAACGGCGCGGCTCTCATGGGTGTCCAGAAGATTCGCACCATGATTGAGGGCTTTGACGACATTAGCAACGGTGGGCTGCCAGTCGGACGCGCCACGCTCGTTAGCGGCACCTCTGGAACCGGCAAAACCCTCTTTGCGGTGCAGTTCCTCTACAACGGCATTACTCACTTCGACGAAGCAGGCATCTTCGTCACCTTTGAAGAAGCCCCTGCTGACATCATCAAAAACGCCTACAGCTTTGGCTGGGATCTGCAAAAGCTGATCGACGACGGCAAGCTGTTCATCCTTGATGCTTCGCCCGATCCCGAAGGGCAGGAAGTCGTCGGCAACTTTGACCTGTCGGCGCTGATCGAACGGATTCAATACGCCATCCGAAAATACAAAGCCAAGCGCGTCTCGATCGACTCGGTAACGGCAGTGTTTCAGCAATATGCCGCCGTTTCTGTGGTGCGGCGCGAAATCTTTCGCCTGGTGGCTCGCCTCAAGCAGGTCGGCGCAACCACCATCATGACGACAGAGCGCGTCGATGAATACGGCCCCGTCGCCCGCTTTGGGGTCGAAGAGTTTGTGTCTGACAACGTGGTGATTGTGCGGAACGTGCTAGAGGGCGAACGCCGCCGCCGCACGATGGAAATCCTGAAGCTGCGCGGCACCACCCACATGAAGGGCGAATATCCCTTCACCATCACCAATCAGGGCATCAATATCTTCCCCCTAGGAGCCATGCGCCTGACCCAGCGCTCCTCTAATGCCCGCGTGTCGTCTGGCGTGGCAACGCTGGACTCGATGTGTGGCGGCGGCTTTTTCAAAGACTCGATCATCCTGGCAACAGGGGCAACAGGGACAGGCAAGACGCTGCTGGTCAGCATGTTTTTGCAAAACGCCTGTCAGAACGGCGAACGCGCCATCCTGTTTGCCTATGAAGAGTCGCGGGCGCAGCTTTCGCGCAACGCCTATTCCTGGGGTATTGACTTTGAAGACCTGGAGCAGCGCGGCCTGCTCAAAATCATCTGCGCCTATCCCGAATCGGCGGGTTTGGAAGACCACCTGCAAATTATTAAGTCAGAAATTGCCGAGTTCAAGCCGTCGCGCATTGCCATCGACTCGCTCTCGGCGCTGGCGCGGGGCGTGAGCAATAATGCCTTCCGGCAGTTTGTGATCGGCGTGACGGGCTATGCCAAGCAGGAGGAGATTACGGGCTTCTTTACCAACACCACGGATCAATTCATGGGGTCGCACTCGATCACCGATTCCCACATTTCCACGATTACAGACACGATTTTGATGCTGCAATATGTGGAGATTCGCGGCGAAATGTCTCGCGCCATCAACGTCTTCAAGATGCGTGGCTCCTGGCATGACAAGGGCATCCGCGAATATATCATCAGCGAGAATGGTCCAGAGATTAAGGATTCGTTCCGCAACTTTGAGCGGATCATCAGCGGTTCGCCCACCCGCATCTCGGTAGACGAGAAGAACGAGCTATCCCGCATTGTGCGGGGCTTCCAGGAAAAGAGCGACGGCGAAGTTTAGAGTAGTTTTACGCTGTTTTACGCTAAGTGTTGCACGTTGAGCAAATCTCGTGAGCAAGGCTGATCCAAATCGGGTGCTGCGCCTGATGCCGCTGGCGGTGGGCGGGCTGGGCGGCACGCTGCTGCTGATTAACCGACTGGCTACGTCAAATCTGACGGATTTTCAAGCCCGGTCGGACGTGGTGGGGGTGATTTTGAGCGCGGTGCTGATTCTTACTGGGCTGCTGTGGCAGCGCATCCAGCCGCGATCGCCCGATGCGGTCATTCTCAACGGCGAAGAAGGGTTTGACCTGGCAGAAGATTTGCCCGACGCTGCCAAGCTGGAGCTGGCCTGGGCTTCGCACCTGCTGTTGACCAATACTGTGACGCGATCGCTCGTGGTGTGGCAAGACGGGCGCGTGCTGCTGCGGCGCGGTGTGCTGAGTCCCAAAGTCATGAAAACCCCCGGCCCCATTGTGCAGCGGGCGCTGGATACCCAGAAGCCGATTTATCTGGTGAACCTGCAACTCTATCCCGGCAAGATTGAGTTTGACTATCTGCCAGACAATACCCAGGGCGTGATCTGCCAGCCGATGGGCGATCGCGGCGTGATTATCTTAGCCGCCAATGCCCCCCGCAGCTATACCCGCCAGGACGAAATCTGGATTGCCGGAATTGCCGACAAGCTGGGCGAGACGCTCCGCCTGTAGGGACGATTCCTGCACCTGTCCCGATTTTTAACCTGAATAATTGTCAGGACTTACGCACTTGCGATAGGCTCTTTAGGTTTTGGAGGATTTCTCGCGGTCGCAGCCCGCGAGAAATCCTCCAACTGCGTAAGTCCTAAATTACGCTGAACTTACGCCAGAACCGCAGACCCTTGGCCGAGAGATTGGAGGGGCGGGAATTGCTATACACTCATGCCAGGGACGTAGCCTCTCACCGCTTGCCTGTGCAGCATGACAGACCCGACCGCGCCACGGATTGAGCCACCTATTGAGCCACCTGAAGACACGATTGAGGCGATCGCCGCTGATTTAGAAAGTAGCCTTGGAGTCAAGGTATTGCGGGCGATCGCCGAAGTGGTGCTGGCGGGTTTCATCGGACTGGCGCTCATCATGTTGGGGCTGAGCGGCGGCGCATGGATTTTGGGCGGTGTTGCAGCCGGGGCACTGGTCTTTTATGGCGATCGCACCTGGTTTCATCGACCTGCTCTGCCCAACAAAACCCTGCGAAAAATGGGTCAGGTGCTCATCGGTCTAGCGATTGGCTTTTCCATCCGGCAGTCTACGCTATCCAGCCTGTCGTCCCAAATTCCTGTGCTGGTGCTGCTGGGGATGACGCTCCTAGTCAGCGGCGGGGTGATTGGCTATTTCTATTCCCGTCTAGAGAAAGTAGACCTGCTAACGGGCGTGCTGGCGACGACCCCCGGCAATATCGGCGTGATGGCCAGCATCGCTGCTGACTACAGCAAAAACACCGCATTCGTTTCGCTGGTGCAGCTTTTGCGCTTCACCACGATCATTGCCGTGATTCCACTAGTGGCGCAGGTTCCCCACACGACCGATTTACGAAGCACCCTGTCGGCGCTATTGCCCGATGCCCACTGGCTGACCCTAGGCAATGGTCTAGAGCTAGCTGCTGTGCTGGCGGCCGCAGCCCTCGCAGCCCAGTTGGGCACGCGGCTGAACATTCCCGTTGCCACCTTCTTTTGCCCCATCCTAGTAGGACTGGGGTTCGCGCCCCTGGGCTTTGCAGACTGGTTTGCTGGACTGCCCAGCGGCGCTGATGCCAGCTTTAGCCTGCCACCGCTGCTCAAGGTAGTGGGGCAGATTTTGCTGGGCACAACGATTGGCGAATACTGGGCAAACAGCCCGCGCATCACGCTTAGCACGCTAGCGCGGGCCATCATCCCGGTCACGTTGACCTTTAGTGCGGGGCTGCTCACGGCGGCGATCGCCAAAGCGCTGACCCCCTGGGACTGGCTCACTTGCTTGCTGATTGCGGCGCCGGGTGGCTCCCCAGAAATGATCTGGATTGCTCTCACGCTCCAGCACGATGTGGAGCTAGTCACCGCCTCCCATTTGGTGCGCCTGCTGGTGATTAACCTGAGCCTGCCAGGGCTGATCTGGCTGGCCAGCTACATAGATAGTCGCTTAGCTGCTCAGCAGGGCATCGTCATCCATACTGAGCAGTGAAGACATCTCTTGCTGTTTCACCCAGTTGATCACTGTGTTGTGATTAATGCCCGTCAGCCGCTCAATCTCGTGAAAGTTAATGCCAGAGCGATGCATCCGCAGACAAATCTGGCGGGCATCTTCAGAGTATCCCCGCTGGGAATAAAACTCTACAAACTGGCGACCACAGCACTTGCAAAGGTAATTTTGTTTTCCTTGGCGATGGCCATTCTTCCGAATCTGGTTTGAACCGCATTGAGGACATTTCATAGCGCAATTAATCAACTACATAAGCATGAGCCATTACCCGCTCTGGGCTGGCTCACGTTTTCAACACAGCAACATCGGTCAGACAAGCCGACAACCGCTCTGATAGTCGAAAGTCAGAACTAAGCTCAAAAGTCGTGCCATTGGGGTAAAGCAAAGACCTGCTGCGAAGACAGCGCTCTCACTAGAGTCTGTAAACTGCGCCACAACGCCTGCAGAGGGCAAACCCATCAGTGTGATCAAAGACCAACACCCGGCAACGCCACGACCTGAGACTGCTCGTGTATTTTGCTTATGTATCTCGCTTGGTGAAAGAAATGTCAAAAACATGCCGTGCGGCATACGGACTACTCACGCCTCGTTCCCAACTCCGAATTGACTCGAATCCTAAAATGCCAAGACACTGCCAGCAGACTTACACACCTCGCCAAAACAGCCGACATAGAGTTGAGAAACCGCACAAAAAAGAGAACAAACCTTCTTGAACGAACTGAACCCGAAAACAGACACACCTAGACACGAACCCTGCAACCCGCAAAAACGCACCTGCCCCATTTGCAAAGCGGCTTTAGATCGAATTACTCCCTAATACAATCCCATCTTTAGGTGAAAAAAAACATAGCAGTTTGGAAATTTAAGTCATCCATTCGGGGGATTGCCAAAAGACATAATGTTACCTACTGTATAGGTTTATCTATATTTAGAGTAATTTAGAGTAGGCGTTTAGGGGTGTATATACAGGTACTGTTATACAGGTACTGTCAGAATAATCTCAGATAGTTCAGCTTGCATGGGACTTACGCAGTTGGACAATTCGCGAGAAATCGTCCAAAACTCAGAAAACTCATCGCAAGTGCGTGAGTCCTGGAGACATTTAAGACACTTAATATTTTAAGATGCTTGCTAATTGGTTCGATTGGGCATTGCAGCGGCACAAAACCAACGCCGCCAAGCCAGACCCACGAACTGAAGGCACCCTGAAGCTGCTCTCTATAAAGAGAAAATAGTGCGCCTGTTCTAAGGGCGAGAGACGGGAGAGAGTGCGAGATCGCTGATAGGTATGGAAATTGAAAATGTAGTGCAATGATCCTCGAAGGCATAGGTGAGTTGCCCGTAGTGTTGCTCCTCAATAATGCGGCGAGCTGTCACTAGCCCCAGCCCCAGCCCTTTCCCCGCAGGCTTGGTGCTAAAAAATGGTTCAAACAGACGGCTCTGCTTTTCCTGGGAAAGACCAATGCCGTTGTCTTGAATCTGGAGCAGGATGCACCGCTCCGACCCTTGTCGAATCGTGATTACAATTTCTGGCGTGTAGGGAACCTCTGAGGGATTTTTCTCCAGATGATCTAGTTTTGCTTCGACGGCATCGACAGCATTGACCAGTAGATTAAAAATTGCCTGACTGATTTGCTCAGCGTAGCAATTGACCGGAGGAATAGACTGATAGTGTTTGCGAACCTGAATAGTCGTACCTGTGGAGCGGTTTTCCAGACGATAGCGGAGGAGGGTTAAGACCGTTTCTACGGTATCTTGCAGGCTGATGCGCTTGAGGCCTGCTTCGTCTAGATGCGTGAAGCTACGCAGCGCCGACACGACAGTTTTGATGCGGGCTGCGCCTGTTTTCATCGACCGCAAGATTTTGTTTAGATCTTCAGCAACAAAATCTAAATCAACCTCAGTCTGGAAGTCGCGAATGGCAGCGGGTGGATCTGGGTAGTGTTGTTGGTAGAGATGGGACAACTCGACGAGGGTTTGCACGTACTGGCGGGCCGGCTCGACGTTGCCGGCAATAAAGCTCAGCGGATTGTTGACTTCGTGGGCAACGCCAGCTACAACCTTTTTCAGGGTGGACATTTTTTCCTGCTGGATTAGGCTGGCCTGCGCTCGTTTGAGATCTTCCAGGGTTTGTCGCAGCTTTTGGTTTTGAATTTTTTGCGACTCCTGGAGCGATCGCAATGTGAGTTGGGTCTGAATCCGCACCAGCACTTCTTCTAGCTGGAAGGGCTTGGTGATGTAGTCCGAACCACCGACCTTAAAAGCTTGGACTTTATCGAGGGTATCGCTGCCTGCGCTGAGAAAGATGATCGGGATGTGCTGGGTTGCCGGATCGGTCTTGAGCCGGGTGCAAAGTTCATAGCCGCTCATCTCGCCCATGTTGACATCGAGCAAGATCAGGTCTGGCATCAAGGCGGCGATCGCCCGCAGTGCCATTGCCCCACTGGTGGCTTTGCGGACTTCGTAGCCCTGCGCCATCAGAAATTTTGACAAAAAGCGGATGTTGTCCGGGATGTCGTCCACGATCAGCAGATCGGGTCGGGGTGAATTCGGCGGTTGCTCCGACACTGAGATGCACAATGGGTTTAGGGTGGCGTTGGGCATAGAGTTTGGCATACTGGTGTGCTGAGATGTCTCAGCCATCGGAGGATTAGGATGCAGCATTGGCAAGAAGCGGCTGAGTCGCCGCTAGAATTTTGTCGAATTGAAATTCTTGGGCCATGTAAGACAAGGCTTGATGCAGTTCGGCTTGATCGGAAGAAAGTTCGCCCAACAGGTCTAAAATCCGCAGGTCGTTTCCCTGGAGGGCAGCCTGATGAAGATTGGCGATCCAGGAAGTTGGAATCGACTGAAACTGCTCCGGCTCTAGCTGCATGGGGAGGGTTGTGCTGGCGCTACCCACTGCACGTTCTGACGAAACATCGTCGTAGACATAGCGCACAGAGAGATGGCGGGCGATCGCCTCAAAGATTTGCTCTCGCTTAAAGGGCTTGCTGATGAAGTCGTCACAGCCCATATTCAGGATTTGCTGGCGCTGCTCTCGAAAGGCACTGGCCGTGAGGGCGATGATGCAGGTGTGACTGGCAGTGGGATTGGTATCTAACAGTTTCTCCTCTTCCTGACGAATCTGCCGAGTTGCCTCGTAGCCATTCATCACGGGCATTTGCATATCCATCAGGATGAGGTGGGGCCGCCAGGCTTTCCAGAGGGCGATCGCCTCTTGCCCATTAGTCGCCTGCTGCACCTCAAATCCGTGAATACTAAGCAAGCGAATCAGCAAATCTCGATTCACCGGATGATCTTCTACCACCAGCAGACGGTAAGTGGGCTGATCCATTGCTAACCCCAATACCCGTCCTTTTGGCTCCGTCGTTTCGGGGACGCAAAGGAATTCATCCACCGCGTCTGCCTGGATGCAGAAGGTAAACACACTGCCTTGCCCCAGTTTGCTGTGAGCCGTGATGTCGCCCCCCATCATCTGTATATACTTACGGCTGATGGTCAGCCCCAGGCCGGTTCCTTCTGAAGCGTTCATGCCGCTGCGAGTCTGCTTAAACGGCTTAAAGAGTTGGTCTAGCTCGTCTTCAGCGATGCCATAGCCCGTGTCTTCTACTTGAAACACCAGATACATGGGCGTGTATTTCTGAGCAGCCTCGTTGCCTGATTTGGGATTGGACGGCAAGTGGAATGCTGTTTGGCTGAGTCCGGATGGCGTTGCCAGCTTCACTGCTCCTTCGGAATGGGCTTCAGCGTGGGCTGTGGAATGAGCCGCTGCATCAATGGAACCTAGATACAAGTCGGCCGGTGACCGGTAGAACGCCAGCAGATCTGAGGCTGTCAAATTGCTGGAATGTGGAACTGCACGAACCCGTAGCGTCACACAGCCTTTTTCTGTAAATTTAACCGCATTGCCCAGCAGATTAATGAGAACCTGGCGCAGCTTGCCTTCATCGGTGGCGATCGCCACGGGCAGATCCGCATCTATCTCAAACGCCAACCGCAGCCCTTTCGCATTTGCCCGGACTTGCAGCATACTTTGCAAACTGTTGAGCAAATCCTGGAGATTTACCACGCTCTCCTGAATGGTGAGCCGCCCTGCCTCAATCTTCGACATCTCCAGCACGTCGTTGATCAGTTGGAGCAGGTGTTCCCCGCTGGCTTGAATGGTATCCAAGTCATTTCGATAGTCCTGGTGAAGACTGTGATCTAGGCTGAGCAATTGGCTAAGCCCCAGGATGGCATTCAGCGGAGTCCGCAGTTCGTGGCTTATGTTGGCCAAAAACTCGCTCTTTGCGCGGTTTGCAGCATCGGCCTGATCTTTGGCCCGCTGCAATTCCTCTGCCTGGGTCTGCGCTTGGGCAAGCAGTTCTGCCTGCTGCACCGCAACCCCTAGCTGGCTACCAATTTGCAGAATCATCTGCACTTCGTTCTCTTGCCACTGGCGCGGAGCGCTGTTTTGGTAGGCGGCAAGTAGCCCCCAAAGCTGATTGCGACAAAAGATGGGGACAATCGTATACGCACGAGCCTGCAAGGTTTCTAAAACGTTGAGGTAGCAGGGAGAAAAGCCAGCCGTGTAGATATCCGGAACGCAGCAGTACGAGCCAGTCTTGCGCCGATAGATGCCGCCTTCGGTATTTTGCAGGTAGGTATCCCGAATCAGGGTTTCGGTGCCATCGAATTGTTTGACGGTGCAGCCCGCCTGGTTGACCAGCGTGCTGGCTTCAGGAGGCGGGTTCGTATCCTTTGGGCTGGATAGATCTTTGGGACTGGATAGATCTACAGAGTTGCGAGAAGCGTTGTAAGAGTGGTGTGAATTTGTGTTTTCCAGGCTGGAAGAAAGCGACGAAGCGTCGGTCACTTCTGACGACACGACAATTTTGCTCCAGCCGTCGGCGACCGATTCGGCAACCACCTCGCCGCTCCAGTCTGGGTTGAATCGATAGATGAGGGTGCGATCGCACGCCAGCGTTTGTCGCAGTTCGTGGGTGGTCGTCTCAAAAATGTGGCTGAGGCTGAGGCTCTGGCGCATCCGCTGCACCACGCGGGCGATCGCCTGTTCCCGCTCAAACGACTGCTGTAGCTTGCGTTCGGCTATGGTGCGTTCTTCGATCTCCTGGCGCATCGCCTCGTTGGTTTTCAGCAGTTCGCTGGTGCGCTCTTGTACCCGCACCTCCAGCAGAGACTCGGCCTGCTTGCGCTGCTCCACCTCGGCGGCAAGCTGATGGTTTAGCCGCTCTAGCTGCTCAGGGCTTTTGAGGGCCAAAAATTGCGGCACCAGTTCCACCAGCTGGAGCGCTGTATAGCAAGACACTAGTGCGGTTAGCGCTCGTTCCAACCCCGAAAGCCAATAGTCCGGATGCCACAGCGTCCAAATGTCGAACAGGTGCCCAATGCCACACAGCACGATAAACGCGCTGAACAGGAAAAACACTCTGGAAAAGGGCAAGTCTTCGCGCTTGCGGACGAAGTAAATCAGGATCGCTGGAATGGAAAAATAGGCGATCGCCACTAGGGCATCACTGACCACATGCAGGCTGACCAGCGGTGTCTGCCAAAGATAACAATGACCGTGGGGCATATACTGCTCGGACGACAGAAGACCATTCATCAATGGGCTAAACATTTTGCTAGTAGAGGCGAACGAACAATAAACACACGGATACTAAACAGTATGAAAAGAAAAGACAGCCAACCAGAGAGAACAGCCTAGAAACGCGTCGGGCAAACCATCAAACACAAACACAACGATGAGAGATCCAAATACAAGTGGATTGGCAAGAAGGTTTCTTCGCCAGGGGATTGACAGAATCTCTAAAATACTGGAAAACCAGCTATAAAAGCTGATTAAGTCTATATTTTGGCTACTATACAGCATAGAATACCCGCTAGAGGGAAGGTTCAAACGGATGGAGAAGTTTTACGAAAGAAAGGTCAGAGTGCGGCAGACACGACAAGTGACGTTACAAATTCTTAATATTACAGTTTTCGCATGGTTGCCTTGCCTTTAAGGAGAGGAGCATCCCACTTTCGATGAAACAGTCAACTGGCGAGCTGTCCATTGAGGTAGGCACAGCGCAGACTCAACATGGCATTAACGGAGGCCGTATTCCAGCGAGCACCCGAAATTTGGAGGCGTCGCCCAATCTGTTTGACAGCCGATTCTACGGCTCCTGATCCAATAGAACAGAGTTGCTCAGCCTGGTAGAACCCATAATTCACGATGCGAGAGCGATGGGTGCTCAGATAGGCTTCAAAATTGCGGGCTTGCTTGCGCCGACAGTCGGCAAAGAGGGCCCTGGCGGCTTCCACTTGACCTTGCCATAACAGCATTTCCGCCGCTGCTAAGCGCTTGAGCGACCCACCGACTTTGTAGAGGTTTTCTTTGAGATGGTACCAATCGAGGATTTCCCAACGGGTCTCAACGGTGGTGAGTTGAGCAAACAGATTCCACACCCCAGCGTGACCATCGCCCAGACAGACCAGTGGGGAGAGCAAGCGTTGAGCGCTGAGATAATCAATCAAGCTGTCATTGTCTTGGAAGAAGGCGTTGTAATAAATCCCCTCCACCCGCACCGCTTTGTAGTCTCGCCACGGGCTATCGGACTCTAGCAGGTCACGCAGACGGACTTTGCCGCCATCAATGCTGACCTCACTGACGCCTTGTTTAGCCTCGGCAGACTCGAACGACTGACGCCCCACCAGACGTTGTTGGGTCGAGTGCCCGACCCGCATCCCGGTCAGGGCTACGATGTCATCCTCTGCATCTTGAAACGATTCGTTGGCACTTAAGCGTAGGTTGGCTTTCTCTAGGCCACCACTGAGACGGCTGTAAGCCTTTACGCCTAACCGTTCTGCCTGACTTTGACGAATCTCAAGGACCCCTACCAAACTCTTCAATCGGCGAACCCGGCCTCGGGCGGGGTAGGCTTTCTGGTTGACAAAAAAAGGGCAACTCGAGGGCTCACCTCCTCTAGCATTTGCCGTCGTACAGTCTGCTCGATGCCTTCTAGACTATCGAGCCCCTCTCGGTTGCTATTGCGATACAAAATCTCGGCGATCTCTGCTGTACAAGTTTCCAATCGCTTTTGGTCTTCAGGTGTCATGGTGAGTCATCCCTGGGGCTACCCTCCCATTCTCACCCTTCGCACTGTTTTCGCGAAAGTGGGATGCTCCCTTTAAGGAGTTGCATCGATTCCTGCGGGCTATGGAGTGGGGGCTTGTCTAGAAGCTTGTTTACTAAGCGCCCAATACAGCGTTTTTGAAGCAGGTGAGGCATGAGATGGGACAAAAGCCCTCGCCTTTCTTGGTTGGCACTTGCGTCCCCTCGAAAGGAAATGCTGTATCGCTTGCGACGATAAGGGGCCAGATTTCATCGCTGGATTTCTGTGCCGGGTTTCGGTTGTCAAGGGAGGTATTGCGTGGGAACGGTTAGGAAGTTAACCAGGAGCGTATCTAAAGTCTTTACAGGAAATTTGCGGGTAGTATGAGTGGATATTGGCGTTGGCTGTCAGAAAAGCTGGACTAACGTGTCGATTAAGCGGGCGATCGCCTATGGTAAGCCTGAATTCCAGAAGGCGGATCTCTGGTGGTAGCGTACAGCAGACTACTCTCTCCGTATCACTACCAATAGGACTGGCGAAATGAAAAGGGGCTATGGCAACGATAGACGCAGATCAAGCAAAGATATCTAGTATAGGAAAATCAGGTACAGCGAAGCAGTCGAAAATGAAACGACGGCGAGGAGTAGTGCTGACCCATGCAGGGCTGAAGCGATTGCAGGCGGCGATCGCCGCTGTGGAAATTGCAGAAAACGATGGTGAACGCTTTACATTGGAAGAGTTGGGCGACCGGATTCGGGTGTCTACCAAAACCCTCAGCCGCCTCTGGTCTCTCAACTCTGGCATCGATCGAAGAACGCTGCACCTCTGCTTTAGTAGCTTTAATTTAGATTTGCAGTCCAGGGATTACGTTGTCGTCGGCGATTTGGCGGAATCGGAGGTTGCCCCAGGCGAATCGCCTTGCCCCTTGCCTGCCCAATCACCCAGAACGGAGATAGAACTAGGCTCCAGCGAATCGTCTGGTTCGTTGAGTCCTCCAACTCATTGGCCCAAAGCCAGCCCTCGCCCCGCTGCGGCGGTTCATCCTTCAAACCCGTCGCTCTCAGGAGCGCTGCCCTACCCCGACGGGCCTGTACCGCTCGACTCACCGTTCTATATCGATCGCCCGCCCATCGAGGCGCTAGCCTACCAGGAAATTTCTCAACCCGGTTGCGTCATCCGGATTCGTGCGCCGCGCGGCATGGGCAAGACCTCGCTGACGCTGCGCCTGCTGACGGTGGCCGAGGCGCAAGGCTATCGCACGGTGACGCTAGACTGCAACCAGCTTGACTCGGCGCTGCTAAACGATCTCAGTAAGTTTTTGCGGAGTTTCTGTCTGCGGCTGGCGCAGGCGCTCCATATTCCGCCAAACCTGGAAGACTATTGGGATGAGGAGATTGGCAGCAAGCTAAGCTGTAGCTTTTATCTGAAAACCTATCTGCTCAAGCAGATCGACGCGCCCGTTGTGCTGGTGCTGAATGAGATCGATCGATTTTTTGAGCATACCGCCTTTGCTCAGGACTTTTTTCCGCTGTTGCGCTCGTGGTACGAGGAGTCGCGGCGAGATCTAACACTGCAAAAGCTGCGTTTGGTGGTGGTTTATTCTACCGAAGCGTATGTAGCGCTGGATATCAATCAATCGCCCTTTAATATCGGCTTGCCGCTGCGGTTGCCGGAGTTCTCGGCTGAGCAGGTGCTAAATCTGGCGCAGCGGCATGGGCTACCCTGGGGCATGGACGAAGTGGAGCAACTGATCGATCTGATTGGCGGCCATCCAGGGCTGGTGCGGATGGCGCTGTATCACATCTGTACCTATGGACTGTCGCTGTCGCAACTGGTGCAAGGGGCGATCGCCACAGGCGGCATTTTTCGTCCCCACCTCTGGCGACACTGGGTAACAATACAACAGCATCCAAACCTGCTGGCGGCGCTGCGAACCGTTGTGCTGGCCGAGTGTGGGCAGAGCGTGTTGCTAGACCCGCTCCAGGCCTATCGGCTGGAAAGCCGGGGCTTGCTGCGCTACGAGGGTGATTTGCAAAACAATCCCTGCGGGAATCGCGTACTGTCCCGCTGTCGGCTGTACCATCAATACTTCCGGCAGCAGTTTATGTCTGAGTCGCCCTTGCTATGAGATATCAGGTCGGCGGCAGCCTCCGCGCCAGCGACCCAACCTATGTGGTGCGCCAGGCCGATGAGCATCTCTATCAAGCGCTGATTCGGGGAGAGTTTTGCTATGTGCTGAATTCGCGGCAGATGGGCAAGTCGTCGCTGCTCCAGCGCACCAGCGCTCGTCTTCAGGAAGCTGGCCGTCTCTGCGTTTATCTCGATATTACGCAACTGGGCAGCGAAAACCTGACACCGCTCCAGTGGTATCGCGGCATTATCACGATTCTGCACCACGGCGTAGGTCTAGATAGCCAGATCAACCTGAAGCAGTGGCGCGATAACCACGCTGACCTCTCGCCTGTGCAGCAGTTGCACCAGTTTGTAGAAGATGTTCTAGTCTCTCGGTTGGCGCAGCAGCCCATCGTAGTTCTGATTGACGAAATCGACAGCCTGCTGAGCCTGCCCTTTGGCGTGAGCGATTTTTTTGCCTGGATTCGGCATTGCTATAACCAGCGATCGCACAATCCCCTGTTTCAGCAGTTGAGCTTTGCTCTGTTTGGCGTAGCCACGCCCTCTGACCTGATCGACGACAAGCGCCGCACCCCGTTTAATATTGGCACGGCGATCGAGCTATTTGGGTTTCAGCCGGATGAAGTCGCCCCGCTGATCGAAGGGCTAGTGGGGATCGTCAGCCAGCCGTCTGCCGTAGTGCGGGCGATTTTGGGCTGGACGAATGGGCAGCCGTTTTTGACCCAAAAGCTGTGTCATCTGGTGGTGCAGATTGCGCTGGAGGCTCCATCGGGCAAGCTCGTGCTGCCACCGGGCACTGAAGCGCTGTGGATTGATCAACTGGTGCGATCGCGCATTCTCCAGCATTGGGAATCGCAAGACGAGCCAGAACACCTGAAAACAATCCGCGATCGCCTCTTGATTAACGAGCAATGCGCCAGCCGTCTCCTGGGCCTTTATCAGCAGATCTTGCAGCGAGAAACTGCCGACACGGCTATTCCATCGCCCCAGATTCCATTGCCCCAGCCTGTTGCACAAACGCCCTGCGAACCTGCAATCTCCAGCAATCCAAAACCTAAAATCCAAAATCTACCCGACTCTCCCGAACAAACCCAACTCCTGCTCTCCGGGCTGGTCGAAAAGCACAACGGCATCCTGCGCGTCAAAAACCGCATTTACAGAGCCGTGTTTGACAAAGCCTGGGTGAATACGCAACTGGATCGGCTGCGTCCCTATGCCCAGTCGCTGAATGCCTGGGTAGACTCTGGCTTTCAGGATGAATCGCGGCTGCTGCGGGGGCAGGCGCTCCAGGCGGCCGTAGATTGGGCCCAGGGCAAATATCTAAGCGATTTAGATTATCAATTTTTGGCAGCTAGCCAGGGGCTAGATCGACGCATCATGCAGCAGCAGCTCGAAGCGGAGCGGCTGCAAGAAGTGGAAGCACGGCTAGAGCTAGAGCGCCGGAGCTCTCGCAGCCAGCGGCGGCTACTGGTGGGCATGAGCATTGCGCTGGGGGTTGCGGTGCTGTCTGGTTTGGCGGCGCTCAATGCTTATCAGCGGTCGGCAGTGAGCGAGGTGCGGGCGATCGCCGCTGCTTCCAAGGGCAACTACGCCTCACACCAGCGGCTCGATGCACTGTTCCAAGCGATTCAGGCGCGTCACAAATTTCAATCGCTGCTATTCCTCGACCCGACCCTGCGCCAAGATCTGGATGCGAAAACTGACAGGGTTTTGGCGCAAGCGGTTCAGGGTGCGGATGAAACGAATCGGCTGGTCGGTCATCAGGGAGGAGTCCTGGCAGTCGATCAGAGTGCCGATGGTGAGTGGATTGCGTCCGGGGGAACTGATCGCACCGTTAAGCTTTGGAAGCCTGACGGAACCCTGGTTCGCACCCTGTCCACCAGCGCCACGCCCCACGGCATCCGCATCAGCCCCAATAGCCAATTTGTAGCGACGGCCAACGTAGACGGCATGGTGCAGTTGTGGAGGCTAGACGGCTCCGTTGGCTTAATGCTGAAAGGGCACACTGCCCCGGTGTGGAACGTTTCGTTTAGCCCGGATAGTCGCCTTTTGGTGTCTGCCAGCGGCGATCGCACGCTCAAGCTCTGGCGCGTTGCCGACGGCAGCCTAGTTCGCACCCTAACGGGCTACGATGCGGCTACCTGGCAAGCCGTGTTTAGTCCTGATGGTCAGCAGATTGTGTCGGGCAGCACTGATGGAAAACTGACTTTCTGGACAGTGGATGGCACCTTGATTCGGACCACTCAGGTCAGCGATGCGCCTGTATGGAGTGTCGCCCATAGCCCGAATGGGCAACTGCTTGCCACAGGCAGCGGGGACAGTCAAATCCGGCTTTGGAGTCGGGCCGGTCGCCTCTCCAAAACGTTGGCCGGTCATGATGCCGAAGTGTTGCACGTCCGCTTTAGCGCCGACGGCAGAACCCTCGCCTCTGCCAGCGCCGACCGGACAGTCAAGCTCTGGCGGAGCGATGGAACCCCGTTGAGAACATTTCAAGGCCATCAGGCGGTTGTTCGGAATGTGGCGATCGCAGCGGACAACCAGACCATTGCTTCCGCATCAGAAGATGGACAGGTCAAGCTATGGAAACCGTCGTCGTTCTCAATCCCCCTGATTGGGCTACCAGAAGTGGTGAATCAAGTCGCCTATAAGCCTCAAGCGCCTGGAGAGCCGCTGCTATTGGCGACCATCTCTGGAGCGCAGGTTCGCTTCTGGCGATCGGATGGGGCATTAGTCAATCAATTCAGCCTGCCAGAGCGGCTCAACTCCGGCGCATTTGCCCCGGATGGCAAAACCCTGGCCCTGGGTAGCGTAGATACAAACCTTTACTTGCTCGACCTACAAAGCCGCACCACGACCGCGCTTTCGGGCCACACGGCTTCCATTATGAACGTGCAGTATAGCCCCGATGGACGACATATTGCCTCTGTGGGAGACGACGGGGCCCTGCGGCTCTGGACGCGCCGGGCGGACGGTTCGTTTGCACCACACCAAGCGATTCTGGCGCATCCGGCATCGCGGATCTGGAGCGTGGCCTTTAGCCCCGACGGTCAGCAGGTGGCAACCGCAGCGATTGACCGCACAGTTAAAGTGTGGGGACTGGAACCGGATGGACGGCTATCTCCAGAACCGAAGCTAACCCTGGCAGACCATCTGGGGGCCGTGTGGGGGGTGGCGTTTAGCCCAGATGGAACGTGGCTGGTGTCTACGGGGCGCGATCGCACGATTAGGCGATGGAGCCGCACGGGAGAACTGCTAGAAGCAGTTGAAGTAGACGGGCTTGGCCTGTCGCGGGTAGCCATCAGTCCAGACGGTCAGCAGGTTGCAGTTGGCAACATGGACAACACTGTGACTGTGTGGAATCGCACTACCGGGCGCTTGTTTAATCTGCAAGGGCACAATTCGGGCGTGCGATCGATTGCCTTTAGCCCCGATAGGAAAACGGTGGTATCGGGGGGCGAAGACCGGGTGGCCATTATCTGGAATATGGATTCTCTGCTGAATCTGGACTTGATGGGCTACGGCTGCAACTGGCTGCGGGATTACTTTAAAACCCATCCGACCCTGAACGAGGGCGATCGCCAACTTTGCCGCAAGTTTTTCTGAGCGCCCGGGCCGGTGGGCAGGTCATTGCAAGCGGAATCCTCGTTAAGCAACATTCGGGGCAACCTCATGGAGACTCATGGCGATAGATAGAGAAAGTCTGATGGATTAGGCAATACTCCCTGGCTTCGGATGCTCGCCGGGTGACAAATTGGCGGAGCGAAGCCGGGATATAGTCGGTCATGGGCGAGCTTAATTTTGCGGAGTCGCGCTGAGTGTGGTGTAAGCGCGAATTTTGAGAAAGACGTATGCCTTATGCCTTACACCTTCGACCATCCAGACCCCACGCCAGCGCAAATGCTGCATCATCTGCGGCGGGCCAATGCGATCGCCCTCCGCGCTAGGGGCTTTGGGCATCATCCCTTCGGGGCAATTCTCGTCGCGCCAGATCACGAAACGGTGCTGCTAGAACAGGGCAACGTCAACACGGTGAACCACGCCGAATCCGTGCTGGTGCGGGTTGCAAGCACCAATTTCAGCCCGGAGTATCTGTGGAACTGCACGCTCTACACCACCGCCGAACCCTGCGTCATGTGCGCGGGAACCCAGTATTGGGGCAACATTGGGCGCTTGGTCTATGGTATTGCCGAAACCAGCCTGCTGGCGCTGACGGGCAGCGACGCGCAAAACCCGACGCTGAGCCTGCCCTGTCGCCAGGTGTTTGCTGCTGGACAAAAGCCAATTCGCGTTTGGGGGCCGTTCGATGCGCTGGAGGACGAAATCGTAGCGGTGCATCGAGACTTTTGGCGATCGCCCTGAAGTCTCCTGTCAAGACCTTACAAAACCTAACGCTTACGCCGGAAAGCATCGGCCAAACGCCTGGAGCAGCCGGGGCGAACCCTGGATACGAATTTTTTGCAGTAGCAGCGCCCTCACCCGCGCAGACATTCCCTCCTACAATTGGGGGAAGACGATTTTCACGGGTCGAGAACTGTGGCATTCAAGATTGGGCTATTGGGCTTGGGAACGGTGGGCGCAGGGACGGCAGAGATTCTGCTGAATCCGGAGTTGCGCCATCCGCTGGTGCAGGAAATCGAGATTGGCAAAGTGGGCGTGCGATCGCTCGACAAGCCGCGCCCGGTGGATCTGCCCGCCGACCTGCTGACCACTGACCTAGAAGCCATCGTCACCGATCCAAACATTGACATTGTGGTGGAAGTGATTGGCGGGCTAGAGCCAGCGCGATCGCTCATTTTGAAGGCGATCGCCCACGGCAAGCACGTCGTCACCGCCAACAAAGCCGTCATTGCCCGCTACAGCGACGAAATCTTTGATGCAGCCAGCACTGCCGGGGTGTACGTCATGATCGAGGCGGCCGTAGCAGGCGGCATTCCGGTCATTCAGCCGTTGAAACAATCCCTCAGCGTCAACCGCATTCACCGCGTCATGGGCATCGTCAACGGCACGACCAACTACATCCTGACGCGCATGGCCCGCGAAGGCGCAGACTTTGATGCAGTGCTGGCGGATGCCCAGCGCTTGGGCTATGCCGAAGCCGACCCCACCGCCGACGTAGACGGACTCGATGCCGCCGACAAAATTGCTATCCTGGCCTCCCTCGCCTTTGGCGGCCGCATCAAGCTGCCCGAAGTCTACTGCGAAGGCATCCGCAGCATCAGCGCCGCCGACATCGCCTACGCCGATCGCCTAGGGTTTGTGATCAAGCTGCTGGCCACAGCCCTGCGGGAACCCAGCGCCCCGGACGACGCAACCGACCATCTGCAAGTGCGCGTCCACCCGACGCTGCTGCCCAAGAGCCACCCCCTCGCCAGCGTCAATGACGTTTACAACGCGATTTTGTTTGAAGGCGATCCGGTGGGGCAGGTAATGCTGTTTGGCCGGGGTGCGGGGTCTGGGCCCACCGCCAGCGCCGTGGTGTCCGATATTCAAAACATCGTGGCGATTTTGAAAGCAACGGGTAGCAGGTCGCCTCATTCCACTGCCGACCTGCATCTGCTGCTGGCCTGCATCCATCAGCACTACTGCACCATCAGCCCGATGGATGAAGTCGTCAGCCGCTTCTACGCCCGCTTCCTCACCCGCGATATGCCCGGTGTGATTGGGCGACTGGGCACCTGCTTTGGCGACCATGACGTGAGTCTGGAATCCGTGGTGCAGATTGGCTTTCAGGACGACCTGGCGGAAATTGTCGTTGTCACCCATGACGTGCGCGAGGGCAACTTCCGCAAAGCCCTGGCAGAGATTCGCGGCTTTGAGGGCGTGGCGGAGATTCCTAGCGTGCTGCGGGTGCTGTAGAAAAAATGAAAAATGAAGAACGAAAAACGAAGAACGAAAACCCCATTCTTCCCTCTTCGTTCTTCCCTCTTCGTTCTTCGTTCTTCCCTCTTCGTTCTTCGTTCTTCCCTCTTCGTTCTTCGTTCTTCCCTCACCCTCTTCTCGCTTTCCCCCGCAACAGTCCCGCCCAGTGCCACCAGATCATCACCATTGCGGCGGTGTCAAGCTGACAATATTGCAGCAGCAGGTCTTTCCACTGGTCGCGGGTAGCGGGGTCGCAGGGGCCCTCGGTGTGGTGAACCATTGCGCGGTAGGCGCGGACGGCGGAAGGGCCTTCGGTGACGGCGATCGCTGCTCCGTGGATCGACTGCGTGGGTAGTGCTTTGTAGGGACTGAGCAGGCGGCCGGTCTCGTCGTAGCGGACATATTCTGGAAAGCGATCGCGCAGGACTGGATTGGTGCGCCAGATCGCTTCTACCACGACTTTGATCGAGGTGCTGCCGCGCATCTGGGGATGGAGGTAGTGCTTTTCTGTTAGCTGGCAGAGATCGACCAGGCGGCCGCGATCGACCCCGTTGAGCTTGACGGTGTGGCCAAGCCAGTCGCGCAGGGCAGGGTTGTCATAGCTGCGCCGGGTCATTTGCTCCAGCACTTCTCGCAGCACGGTGTTTTCGTGTTTGCTCCACATAAAGGGCGTGCCCGTGCTGCCGAGGTGCTGCATCAGCGATTCGGCAAAGGCAAAGTTGGGGAACTCGTCTTCGGTGCAGAGCCAGCATTCGTGCTGCGGTTCGGCATTGGGTGCGGTCAGCGTGTGGCAACTCCACTGGAAGGCGATCGTTTCGTAGGGGCGCATCCCGCTGTAGCAGGGAATGGCAGGCGCACAGGTTTCCATGTCGATAAAGTGCAGCGGATAGTCAAAACTGTCTAAAATGTCCGCTAGCTCTGCCGAAACCCACTCGGTGTCTTCGCGGGTGTGATGGAGTTGGCGCAGTTGGCGATCGGTGTAGGCGCTCATGGAGCCGTCTTTTTTGACCAGCAGATCTGGCGTTACGTCGTATAGGCTGACCTTGCCGTGCTGAATGAGTTCATTAGCGCGATCGCCCAGGCTGCCGACGCGATATAGGTCTAGCAGATGCGGCGACACGTCTGCTAAGTCGCCCCAGCAGTGGCGAAAACCGTTGAGTGGGGCTTCGTCCTCGACCCAATACTCGCAGTCACGGCAACTGATCGACAGGGCGGGTTCGGCCCGTTGCAAGCTGGGCCAGAGCAGCGCTGTGTATTGCTGAATGCCTGCACGAACTGTCGGCAGCGTCGCCTCTACTTCGGCGGTGATGTCGATCTTCTGGGTCAGAAAGCTGGCCGCGCTGAGCGCTGCTTCGTCGCCCAAAAACTCGACCTGAATCTGCGAAAAGCCTGCATCTACTGGAATGCGCCGTACTTGAAACTGGCGATGCAGTTGGTCGATGGCGGAGGGTTTGGTCTTGTCGGGCAGCATGAGAAAGGCGCGAATCTCGAAATCGGGGAAGTGCGATCGCAGCAGGTGGGCTTGGAACGCAACATCTTCGAGCGTGTCGCGCCAGGCCGCCAGCGAAAACAGACTGGATTTTCCTTCTGCGATGCGCTTTTGATACTCGGTGGGGTCAAAGGATCGGGCCTTGACTTTGATCAGGTCAATCCGTCGCCCCCGTTTTACCAAAATGTCGGCCCGCGCCACGACGCGATCGCACAATAAGGTTGCCTCAAACAGCGTGATGGAGTCTGTACGGTTCAGCAGCGCCAGCGTTTCTGCATTTGCCGCTTCTGGGTCTGCTTCGGCTTGCACCCGAACTCCGTCTGGAAAGCGCAGTTTGGCGATCGCCTCCACAATATATCCGCCCTCTGCCAGCAGTTCCAGAAACTCGCTGCCGGCCTGCACCGAAGGATAGCCCAGTTTGTGGTAGTAAAGCTTCGTAGGGCAAGACCGAGCCAGCTTGAAGTCAGATTTTGACAAATACATGCGGAGTATTGGTGAAGAAACAGTACAAACAGTGCAAGCAGTACAAAACAAACAGTGCAAACAGTGCAAACAGTGCAAACAGTGCAAACAGCACGAACAGTGCAAACAGCACGAACAGTGCGAACAAAGAGATAATGGCGATCGCCCAAAAGAAATCGCGTTGCGCTGTTCTATCTTTGGCATTCTGGCTAGGCGATCGTCAATAGAGCCAATTCCCTAGAGCCGAATCCCTTAGAACCGATACTTTTGGCGCTACCCAACGCATTAGTTAAAATCTGTTTCGGCTTAAATCTGTTTCACAATCGCTACTGCGTCAGAAGAGAGGTGAAGAAAACAGAGGATGCAAAAGAGATTGTGCGATGATGCTGGTTTATCTTGATCGGAGACTTGCCGGGAATTTGCTGGAGAACGAAGCTCTTAAGGAAATTTTTCTCTATTTTTTGAAGTGATTTTGGGCAAATCTGGTAAAGTTTAAGCGTTTAGGATCAGCTTCAGGTTTATCAAACCGCTTATCAAACACAAGAGTCGGCTTGTATGACGCAGGACGTTCACGCAGCGTATGCGCTGGTTTGAAGGTGTTGTGTGACAAGCGTTGTGTAACAAGCGTTGATTTTGGGTTAATTCTACTGCGCCTTTATCGAACCGTTAGCGTTCGTTTTGTCGTGTTCTCAAAAACAGGAATTGATGATTCATATGCGTGTAAAACACTGGATCGCAGGCGGTCTTGCAGCCTGCTCAGCCCTGGTCATTGCAGCAACGGCTGCGCTGGCCCAAGTTGCCACGGTGACGGCCAATGAGCTAAACGTTCGCAGCGGCCCAGGCACCAGCTTCCCAGTCACTTTTGTGCTTCGTCGTGGCGATCGCGTCGAGATTATCCGCCGCCAGGGCAACTGGGCTTTTGTGGTGGGCGAGCGCGGCGGCGAAGGCTGGGTCTTTGGTCAATACCTCTCCACCACTACCCCCTCTCCTGCCCCCTCCCCCACGCCCACAAACGATGTATTTCGCGGCACGGGCACTATCGACAACGCCCGCTACAATGGCTCCGGCGAGGCCCAGCTAGTGATTGGTCGCCAAAACCGCAACGGTTCCTTTAGCCTCACGGGTGGGCGCTTCAACGTCGAGTACATTGGCACGGTGCGAAGCAACTTTGAGGGTGCGGTGGAACTTCAGATTAACCAATTCCGCTCTTCTGAGATGGGCTATCGCACGGTTTCTGCGTCTGGCACTTGCAACATCCAGACCAGCGGCGGCACGTCGGTCAGCCGCAGTTTTTGCAGCGTGACTGGCTCTGGGATTGACCACGGTCGCAGCAACTTTAGCGGCCGGTAGGGGCAGGTTCGTCGCTAGTTCGCTCCTGCTATGACAAACTAGGGGGTTTGGACGGGTCACTACAGGCTCACCCAGCCCCCTTTTTGATGGGATTCGTGGGTGCGGTCGATTAGCCGCTGCGAATAGACCCCATCGGCCAGCGTGGGCATGGGTGACGATTCCTGGGCGATCGCCCGCACCCAGCTATCCACCACCCGCAGAAACGGCGCAAGCCGACCGTCCGGGTAGGTTTGGGGAAACGCGAGGCGATCGGGAATTTCGACCTCCTGGAGCGACTGCCCTGCTGGAGCAGCCCAGAGCTTGAAGCCGTGGACATAATCGGTCTGATGATCGCTGCCGAGAATCAGCGTACCGCGATCGCCATACACCTCCACCCAATGCCCACGGCCCTGAAACGTGACGGTGCTAAGGGTGATTTGCACGGGCGTTCCGTCCGCCAGATCCAGCCAGACGCGGCAGGTATCGTCCGAATCGACGGGTTTTGGCTCGCCCGTGATTGGGTCGGGTCGGGTGGGAATGGTGGTGCTGAGGCTGCCGCAGAGGCGCGTCGCCGGGCCAAAGAGCCAGCGCAAATAGTCGAACGTATGGGAACCGAGCGCCCCCAGCGCCCCACCGCCCTGATCTTTGCGGGCGTACCAGTTCCAAGGGCGATTGGCATCAGCGCGACCGCTCACCAGCCAGTCCACCTTCACCAGCCGCTTTTGCCCCACAAAACCTTCAGCCAGCAGTTCTGCCAGCCGCATCCAGGTGGGCACAAAGCGGAACTCAAAATCCAGCGCCGCAACGAGCCCTTTGGACTGGGCTAGATTCTGCAATTCCTCCGCCTCGGCCAGCGACA
This sequence comes from Thermoleptolyngbya sichuanensis A183, assembly GCF_013177315.1. Lineage (NCBI taxonomy): Bacteria > Bacillati > Cyanobacteriota > Cyanophyceae > Oculatellales > Oculatellaceae > Thermoleptolyngbya > Thermoleptolyngbya sichuanensis. Next base: position 3,254,927 of record NZ_CP053661.1, read on the forward strand.
GAGCTGTGGGCTTTTCTAGCAGCAAATGCTTGCCTGCATTCAGCACGGTTTTCGCCTGCTCGTAGTGCAAGAACGGGGGCGTGGTGACGCTGACTGCCTGCACCTTTGGTAGGGCTACTATTTCTTCCACCGTTTGGCAAGCGTGGGGGATGCCGTGCGTCTGGGCGATCGCCTCTGCCTTGGGGCGATCGCGGTGCTGCACCGCCACCAATTTCGTTTGATGATGAATCTGGAAACCGGGAATGTGGATCTTTTGCCCAAACCCAGTGCCCACAACGGCTACGCCAATTTCCGACAGTGTCATGCGAGGTTCGTCCGCTCATCTGCCTTTTTCACGATATAGCAGAAGGGGGCTGGAGGAAGAGGGAAGAACGAAGAACGAAGAGGGAAGAACGAAGAGGGAAGAACGAAGAACGAAGAGGGAAGAACGAAGAACGAAGAGGGAAGAACGAAGAACGAAGAGGGAAGAACGAAGAGGTTCTGTTTTTCGTTTTTCGTTTTTCGTTCTTCGTTTTTTCCTTCCTCACTCAAACCGCAGCGCCTGCCCTCGCACTGCCGTATTCAGCGTGCCGTGATCAAAAACCACTTGGCCGCCGACAATCGTGACCACCGGCCAGCCCGTTAGATCCCAGCCCTCAAAGGGACTCCAGCCGCATTTGGTTTTCAGCGTTTCTCGCTGCACCGGGCGGTAGGTGCTAAGGTCTACCAGCACTAGGTCGGCATCGTAGCCGGGGGCGATCGCCCCTTTGTTGGGAATTTTGTAGGCTTTGGCAACGGCGGTAGACATCCAGTTCATCACCTGGGCGACGGTGCAGCGTCCTTTGGCGGCTTGGGTCAGCATCAGCGGCAGCGAGGTTTCCACACCGGGCATCCCAGAGGGGGTGTTGGGATAGGTCTGGGCTTTTTCCTCCAGTGTGTGGGGGGCGTGGTCGGTGGCGATGAAGTCCAGCACGCCGTCTATCAGCGCTTGCCAGAGGATGGCATTGTCCTGGGGCGATCGCAGCGGCGGGTTCATCTGCGCCAGCGTGCCGATGGTTTCGTAGGCGTAGGTATTCAGCAGCAAGTGCTGGGGCGTGACTTCGGCCGTCACCCAGGCTGGCTTGTCTTGCCGCAGCAGTTCCGCCTCCTCACCCGTAGACAGGTGCAGAATGTGGAGCCGCCGCTGATATTTTTTGGACAGCACCAGCGCCCGCTTCGTGGCGATCAGCGCCGCCTCGTTGTCTTGAATCACGGAATGAATCGCCGGATCGCTCACCCCGGCATACTTTTCGCGCCGCTGAAGGATTCTCGCCATGTCTTCGGCATGGACGGCAATCAGCCGATTTTCGTAATTCGGGTCGCTCAGGTCGCGGTAGAAAATTCGCTCCAGCGCATCGTCGTCATTTACCAGCAGCGGCCCGTGCATCGACCCCATAAAGACCTTGATGCCGCAGACGGGATGGGCTGTCCGCAGATCGGGCAGATTTTCCGGCGTTGCACCGATAAAAAAGCCGTAGTTGACCAGGCACTTCTCCGAAGCGCGGCGCAGCTTGTCGTCCAATGCGTCCTGGGTAATCGTCAGCGGGCGCGTGTTGGGCATTTCCAGGAACGAGGTAATGCCGCCCTGGGCACAAGCGCAACTGGCGGTGAACAGGTCTTCCTTGTACTCCAGCCCTGGTTCGCGGAAATGCACCTGCGGATCGATCGCCCCTGGCAACAATGTCAGCCCTGCTGCGTCGATGAGGATGTCGTCCGGCGTTGGGGGAAGGTCTGGAGAAATTTGGGCGATCGCCCCATTCTCGACACGCACATCTCGCAGCGCCATCGCTCCATCCGGCAGCAAGACCTGCGCCTGACGGATGACCAGTGGAGCAGTTGTTAAACTTGCCATATGCTACCTGCTATCCCTCGTGTCCCCTTCCAAACCGTGAAATGATTGTATCGGCGCGGCCCCAATTTTGTGAGCGGCTGTCTGAAAAGTTGACTTTAGTGTTGACTTTTCAAACAGAACACCTGTGTTAGCCTCTGCCAGAGCTAAAAGGTACATCTGCTCCTCAGATAAACTGGGATTAAAGAAAAGGTGTCGTCTGCTGGAAAGTGGTCTATCGTGATGATTGTGCATTAACCCACATAAACCGTAACGGCTGTACTTAACGGCTATACATCTGAAATTACGGCTGACTTGGGTTACATCCCTAGTCTTAGAGGATGTTTGAAAAGTCCTACTGTTTGTAGCAAAGCGTGAAAGATCCCCCTAAATCCCCCTTAAAAAGGGGGACTTTAAGGCGGTTTCCCCCCTTGTTAAGGGGGGCTAGGGGGAATCTCTGAGTGCTTAACATTACAGGTGATATCTTTTCAAACACCCTCTTAGACCGTCTCCAGATTTCTAGGCTCACCCGATTCTGAGTTCACCTCATCGTTTACCTCATCAAGTACATCAACCACTAACTACATAGACTCGCAGATGTCCAGTCAATCTGATTCCCCCACTCCTCAAACGCCTCCTGCTGAGCAGGCTGCCCCAAAGCCCAAGGCCGACAGCCCCCTCATGGAAGGGATCAAAACGATTGGCCTGAGCATAGTGCTGGCGCTGGGCATTCGCACCTTTGTGGCAGAAGCGCGATATATCCCTTCCGAGTCCATGCTGCCGACGCTGGAGGTGAATGATCGCCTGATTGTGGAAAAAATCAGCTATCACTTCAACCCACCCCGACGCGGCGACATCATCGTGTTTCACCCCACCGAGGCGCTCAAGCAGCAAAACCCTAGCCTCAACGAGGCCTTCATCAAGCGGGTGATTGGGCTGCCTGGTGAAACAGTGCAGGTGACGGGCGGGCGCGTGTTGATCAACGGCCAGCCCATCGAAGAAAACTATATTCAGTCACCGCCTGATTATCAGTGGGGCCCAGAGGTTGTACCCGCAGATTCGTTCCTAGTGCTGGGCGACAACCGCAACAACAGCTACGATAGCCACTTCTGGGGCTATGTGCCTCGCCAGAATATTATCGGACGGGCGGTGGTGCGCTTCTGGCCAGTCGATCGTCTGGGTGAACTAGGGCCTCAACCCAACTATTAGCCAGCAATTTTCCTGGAACTCAACCTCGTTCAATCTCGTTCAGTCTCGTCCGCTGGCTTTCCGCTAAGCCGTTGCTTCAACCCGGTACATGAGGTGCAGCGTCGCCCAGCGTGTTACGTCCAAGGCGTAGGAGCCGCCTGGGAAATTGCTCGGAAAATTTCCTAAGGAAGGGCTGTTTATAGAAGTGGCATCGTGCAGGTCTTGCAGGATGGACTGGGCCACATCGAGGGGGTTGGAGAGGGCGATCGCCTGTCGGGGGGTCGCTCCGGGGGCGATGGGCAGCCCGGCCAGCGTCTGGCTAAAGGGAGCCACGCTGAAAATGAGGAAGATTTCCGCCAGGCCGGGCACATTGGGCACGACCCAGCCCGGAAAGGGTTCGGCGGGCAGCGCTAGGCTCGATCCGGGCAACAGCGGCGGCTGCTCGGTGCTGGTAGACAGGGGCAGGGCGATCGCCTGGCCCGTGTTATCCAGCCCCATCAACATGCCGTAGAGCGGCTGGTCGCCTGCGTTTTGCAGCCGATAGCGGAGGGTGCTGCCTGCGGGGACGGATGCGCCGGATTCGACCGCTGCCCCCAGGCGCTTGCTGCTGAGGCGGTTGGGAATGCTAACGGTTTCTTGCTGCACGATGGGCAGGGGGCGAGCGGTGGTGGAACCTGGCCCCATCTGTTCCAAGATCGCCCGCACGCTGAGGCGCGAGGACGACGCATTCACCGTCAGCCGCAGCAGCTTCATGGCAAAGAGCGATCGCAGTTGGGGTGTGAGGCGATTGACCGCTGTTTTCACCGCTTCATCTGCTGTGGATAGCTCAATGCCCAGCGGCACACACCCCGGATAAAACAGACCATACTTTCCATCCAGGCTTGCAGGTGAACTGGGCATCTCCAACACAGGCTGGGACGGGGGCACGTCCGTCTGCACGGCTGGATTGGGCAACTCTGACAGCGACACCGCTGCTACCGTCGTTTCCACCGCCCGGCGCTTGCCAAAGAGATAGTCGGCCGACTGTTCGCCCGCGTTGACCAGCGACACCTTCGCTGCCGTAAATGCACTAGTGGCATCCACCCGCTCGATCCGATCCAGGCTGCTGTCGAGGGCGATGGTCAGCCCCACGCTGCGGGGCAGCAGGCGCACCCGCTCTTGCACGGGCTGTCCTGGCTCTACGGACGCGCCCTCGATCACGGGCAAAACCTTCAGCGTCAGCCCGTCTCGGCCCTGCACCCGCAGCAGTTGCGGCGCACTGCCGAGGGTTTCCCAAAGTGAACCGGGGCTATAGGCGCTGAGGGCAGACGGTGGCAGTCCGCCCGCCCACAGGCGCAGCGTCCGGGCAGAGTCCGGCGCAACCAGGATCACCCCGTCGGCTCCGGCTTCCGCAGGCACAAGCGGATAGGCGCTGGTTCCGTCGCGGCTAAGCGTACCGTTTGCCTGTGGCTCCTGGTTTGCGCCCGACAGCCGCTTGATGCTGCTGCTGGTTTGAGTCAGCACTGTCGAGAGGGCCGTGCCTACGGTGGCATCCCAGAGATATTGCGTCAGGGCGTAGGTGAGTAGACCTGCACTAAAGCCACTCCAGCGACCTTCTAGCGCCGCCTGGCCGGAGGCCGCAGCGGTGAGGAATAGCCCCGGCAGCGGGCCCGAAAGAGTTGCCTTGGCAGCCCGGAGGCGATCGCCCAGCGACTCTTGCAGCGCGAGGTCTTGGGGATGCAGGTCGCCCGTGGGCGCATTGGGGCGGGCCCGAATCCGGAGGTTGCCCTGGAGCGAGGTGCCCAGGTTCGAGAAGCCCAAATCCAGCAGCGTCACCACTTGTGAGGTGGGGAGCGATCGCACCAACTGCTCCAGCGTTGCGCGGGTGAGGTCGGCAATCAGGGGGCGATCGCTCGTGGGCAGGCCGCCATCGATGGGCACGATGCTGTCCCAGAGCTGCTCCGGATCGGTCGCCGAGCGCACTCGGCTGCCCAGCCCGCTGATGTGAACCACCACCACATCGCCGGGTTTCGCCTGCTCCAGCAAATGGGCTTGAAATGCCTCCGTAATGCCTGCCCAGGTGGCTTGCTCATCCGTCAGCGTTACCATATCCGCAGGCTGAAACCCAAAGCGGTGCTGCAACACCTGTCGCTGCATTTCCACGTCCGTCAGCGCTCCTGGCAGCAGCCCGCCTTTCACAGGGGGAATATCGCTCACGGCTTCGGGATACTGGCTGATGCCGATTAGCAGGGCTAGCTTGCGCGAGGTTGGCGCGGCCAGCACTTGCCCAGCGCGATCGCCCCAAGCCCACAGGCCGCTGCCGAGCGCCCCACCGATGGCGATCGCCCCACTGCTCCGCTGCAAAAATTCGCGCCGTGTCAGCCCCATGCTTCTATTTCAGCATCAAAGCCTCCCTTTGTTGAGCAGGCAGAGGGACAAAGTTAGGGATTTGGGGTTTTGGGTTTTGGATTTTGGTAGGACTCACGCAGTCGGACGATTTCTCGCGGGCTGCGCCCGCGAGAAATCGTCCAAAACCCAGAAAACTTACAAGTGCGTAAGTCCTGTTTGGATTGCCAGCCAGGTGTGGACGGGGCTTGCGGCAGTGTTCGTTCTTCGTGGCGCTGGCGGAAGGATGAATTATGACTCCTGATTTCAGGAGCTTTGCGGGTTTGCCAACGGTGCAGAGGGGCTAACCACCTCCGGATGCCGCGCTAGCCAAGCGTCAATGTCTTGCAGCATTTGCTGGGGGATTTCCCAGGGGAACAGGTGGGCGGCCCGGGCGTAGCATTGCCAGTCGCAGTTGGGCAGTTTGCGGGCGGTTTCTTCGCTGGAAAGCGCCGTGATGTGGCGATCGCCCTCTGCCGCCAGCATCAGCGCCGGAACCCGAATGTTGGGCAAATCTGGCACGCGGTTATAGCCTGCGCGAATGGCCTGGTTGAGGGCGCGAGTCGCCGCCTGCGACGTGTTTAGGTAGGCAGACACGGCATCGGCGGCAATGTACTCGTAGGCCGTGCGCGTGTGCTGTTGGATCAGGTGGCGAAACAGCGATCGCTTGGCAAATAGCTCAATATTCCAGCGGTTTCCCGGCTGCCACGAATTAATCAGCGCCGCCACGCCCGTCAACAGATTGTCCTGCCAGGAAATGGTCGGGTGGCTGCTGCGGGGATGGGCCGCCGTCGCCACCAGGATTAGCCCGCTAATCCGTTCGGGCAGCCGCAGGGCCAGTTCCATTGCCAAAATGCCCCCCAGCGACCAGCCCAACACCAGACAGCGCTGAATCTGGAGCCGATCCAGCAGCGCCTCCAGATCTGTGAGATGATCCGCCATCACAAACGGCTGCGCCACCCGGCTCTGGCCATAGCCGCGCAGATCAGGGGCGATCGCCCAAAACCGCCGCCCCAAATGCTGGGTAAACACGCCCATGCTGCTGCCTGCGCCGGGATGTCCGTGCAGACAAAGCACCGGGTAGCCGCTGCCGTGGGTATGAATGGTAAGCGGATGGGGCGTGGACATGGGCATTGGGAGCAGCAGGATTCCTGGCTGGTAGAACAGAGAGCGCGATTCGCGAAGCAATCCCGACGGGAATCGCCCTCCGATTCCTAGACCATCTGAGCAATACGGTAGGGGCTGGTGAGCTTGCTCAACTGCTGGTTTAGCAGGCTGAGGAACAAGCCCACATCCGTCACCACGCCAACGGATTCTACCGAGCCGCGATCGCTCAGCTTTGTCACCACGGCCGGGTTGATGTCTACGCAGACCATCTTCACGCCCGCCGGGGTCATGTTGCCCGCGCCGATGGAATGCAGCATGGAGGACAGCATCAGAATCAGGTCTGCGCCGCGAATTAGCTCGGCATATTCTGCCTGGGCTTTGAGCAAGTCCATCTGTGTGTCGGGCAGGGGGCCGTCATCGCGAATCGACCCCGCCAGCGAGAAAGGAACCTGGTGCTTGATGCACTCGTAGAAGATTCCGCTGGTCAGCACGCCCTGTTCTACTGCATTGGCAATACTGCCGCAGCGACGGATGGTGTTGATCGCCTTCAGGTGGTGGCGATGGCCGCCGCGCACCGACACGCCCCGCTTCATGTCCATACCCAGCGACGTGCCCATCATCGCCTGTTCAATATCGTGAACGGCGATCGCATTTCCGCCCAGCAGCGCCTGTACATAGCCCTCGCGGATTAATCGCGCCAAGTGTTCGCCGCCGCCTGTGTGAATCACCACGGGGCCAGCGACCACCACCACCTTGCCGCCTTGGTCGCGAATCCGGCGCAGATCCCAGGCGATTTGCTCGACCACCAGCTCGACGCGGCGCTCACTCGACACGCCCGACCCCATAAAGCTGAATTCCTTGTCGCCAGAGCCGCTGCCGTTTCGACTGTCGCGGGCATCGGGCTTGCGGACGGTGCGGATGCCCTCGACCCCCACCACAACGCGATCGCCCACCCGCAGATCCCTCAGCAGCTTGCACTCTGCCCTGGGGCCCTCCGGTGTTTGCGACACCACGATCGCCCCGTCCATGCGCTGGTTCTGCACGCGCACCCACTCACAGTTCACCCGCACCTCCGTCGGGTAAATCGTGGTGACGTAGAAATCGTCGGGCGCAACGCCGTCCTGCGTCACGGTTTCCAGCGGGTTGTCGCACACTTCCTGGGGTTGAGGCACTGCACCCATGTCGATCAAGCCCGACATAATGCTCTCCATCACGTCGTGGGAGGGAGCCGACACCTTCACCTCCGCCGCCGACGTACTCTGGCGCTGTTCGCCCAGACGGAAGTTCAGCACCTGGAAGCTGCCGCCGCTTTCCACAATTAAATCCAGCGCATTGTTGATCAGACCCGAATCGAGCAAGTGTCCCTCTAGCTGAATCACGCGGCTCTCCACAGCGGCGATCGCCTGGTGCAGCGGCTCCAGCGGCTCCGTCACCCGCAGCGTCAGACACTTGGCCGCACCGCCTGCCTTCATAAACTCCGTCAGCGGCGTTTCCAACAGCACAAAGCCCAGATCCTGCATCCGCTGGCGCAGACCGTCGCTGGCCTTGTTCATAATGACCACCCGGTCGATATTGACCGCGTTGCAGGCAAAGTTCACCGCATCGGCCTCTTCAATAGCGATGCGCTTGTGGGCGGGCACGCGCATCTCGATCAGGCGGTTAGAATAGGCATCAAACGCGGGCGGGTAATACAGCAAGTAGCCGTCCGTCAGCGGGCAAAAGCAGGTGTCGAGGTGATAGAAGCGCTCGTCCATCAGCCGCAGCGACAGCACTTCGATATCCAGCCATTTCGCCAAAAACGGGTGAGAATCTAGCTCCGAGCGGAAGCCATAGCCCGCCCACAGCCAGCGTCCTTCCCGATCCAGTAGGGCATCGCCCGCCCCCTCAAAAGGCAAATCCTTGGGTAGTTCATAAACCGTGTAGCCCTGTTCTTCAAACCAGGCCTTGAAAAACGGCTCCTCACCTTGGCGCTCTTTGTGATAGAAGCGGCTGAGGACGACCTTATCTTCTAGCACCAGCCCCGCGTTGGCGGTGAATACCATGTCGGGAACCCCGACCTGGGGCTTTACTAGATCCACCGCTGCCCGGTCTTTGATTAGGTGATACAGCCCGTGCCACTGCTCAACGGCGCGATCGCGCGAGGATTTGTGGATATTGCCCTCCATCCAAGGATTAATCACATAATCCACGTCGTAGTGGTCGGGCGGGCACATCAAAAACCGAATGGCAGAGTTCATGGTAGGTCAGGGGTTAAGGACTAAGGATTGGGGGTTAAAGGAGAGATGAGCTGGCGGAGATTAGCTGGCGTAGATTATGCTTGCCATGACTTGTGGCAAAGCCCTGGCAACAATCGGAATCAGTCGCAGGGGCGATCGCCCAACCAGCCTCTACAAAGCTGGATATCTGGATCTAGAATCCAAGTGAATCTACGTGCCTTTGCAGGGGCTAACTGGCGCTGCCCAACGGCTGTTTTCGGGGTCTTTTCGCGGTCTATTCTATGGATTCAGTCACGACACAAAGTCGATCTAACATTTTAGTACGCTTGGTGAGGGGTGCTGGCTATTGTCAAGATGTGTGGATATTCTTAGCGATTGCTTTGAATCCTGTCATGTTTAGACAGAATTAATGCCCGGTATCACTGCCCACGCGATTCATGACCACAAATTATTTGGCAAATTATTCGGCAAACACTTACGCATCGGAATATTCCGAGGAATGTTCCAAATCGGGCGGCAAGAAGCCAGCCTGAGCAATTTCATACAGGTGGCGATTGTTGTCGCGCAGCGCTTCGATATCCTGTTCCGAAATCTGGCGAACGTAGCTAATCTTGATTTCTTCTAGTAGGTCGGCCAGCAGGTTTTCTAGCTCGCGAGATGTGTCGCCTTCGCGCAGTTGTTGCCGCAGGGTTTTACCCGCCCGATCAACTAAATTTCGAGTTAGCTCTACGCCCTTGGGGTCGTCGAGCGCCGTCACTAGGCTGCCGTAGGCCGTTTGGGTCGCATTAGACACCAGCCGCTCGCTCATCTGGTGGGGCAGCGCGTTGACCCCCGGCATCCGGCTAAGCCCCCGATAGACCGGTGATTGCTCCAAGACGCTGGTCAGCGTGTAGTGCAGCAGCGCTTCGATGTCTGGGCGCAGGGCAGGCAAGACCTGATGCACAGTGAGATGGGCGATTTGGCGGGCGATTTCTTCGACTTCGTTAACGCCCGTCACGTCTACGTATCGCATCCGCGTGTCGGGATTGAGCAGCAGCTTGGTCAGCCCACCCTGCCGCAAAAAGTCTTGGGCCTGTTCGATTACCCGCAGCACGACAACCTCGGTCAGTTGCACGGCAAAGTAGCTGGCGATCGCCAGACTGACCCGACTTTGGAGCGATCGTATCGGCAGCAGCCCCGACTGATCCAGCCGAACCACCGTCGGAATCACGCGCAGCCATCGCCAAATCGGCAGAAACAGCAGCAGGTCATACCAGCGCCACAGGATCACATCAAACCAGTTGGTGCGGCGATAGCGATGGTAGAGATGCCACAGCCGGAGGCCCAGATCCACCGCAAATAGTCCCATAAACCAGAGGTCAATGCGCCAAAAGCGATCGATGGGTCGTCCGTTTTCGTCAACACCGCGATAGTAGTTGCGCTGGAGCAGTGGCTCGATTTCGCGGTCAAAAAAGGCGATCGCTCGGTCTTCGCCAATCTGCTCCAGATAGGCACGACTCCAAAAGGTGCGAAACGCCTGCCGCGACGAGTCCGTGCCCACAAACCGCCGCATCCGGTGCTTGAGGCGCTCCAGTTGCCCCGTTTTGCCCGCCAGGTTGAAGGGGTTTTCGTCGATTAGCTCATCGCTGCGATCGCGCAAATTTCTCAGCAGCGCCTCCGACTCCGGCGAACCCAAGTCTGCGTCCCATAGCTTGGCCGCCTGCTCCAAATAGCCCTCGGTGACGCGATGCGGCTCAATACCTTTATAAGTTTCGCCATACCAGGCTGTGAATTGCGGAAAAAATCGCAGGTAGTAGTCGCGCAGCGGGATGTAACTCGTATCTACCAACACCAGCAGCAAGTTCAGCAGCACCACCAGCGCCATTGCACGATCCAGCCAGCGCACCAGCGGCCGCGACGGACTTTTTGCTCTAAAAGTTGCCTTAAAAGATGTTCTGGAAGGATTGACCATACCTGCCTTACGCCTTACCGCCCCGCATTCAGTTCCCACCCTATTGAAGTACGAAATGCACGGGTTGTCCTCCGGCAAAAGCAATGTTTTGGTCTAACAGAGGTTCCTCTGCCACGGGGGGAAGAGATTGGCAGCAGGTTTGCCAGTGCGTCTCCTCGACGCAGAACTTCTGTGAAGTAGCAGTCCAATCCGGGAATGATAAATCTGGCGAGCTATAGCGTTTTTCATTCTGGCGAGGCATAGTAACAGCAATGGGAGAACCAATTCTGTAGGTCATTCAATGACACTTGGGAGAAGGACTCCTCAATGGCTTTGTCTAGATCAAGATAGCTCCGTGCCCCAAGGGAGCGCAGAATACTCTTAATCTTTGAAAAGCAATTCTCGATGGGTGAAAAGTCCGGCGAGTACGGCGGTAGAAACATCAGTTTAGCACCTGCATCCTCAATCAACCTCCTAACTTCTTCACCAAGATGAATCGAGCAGTTATCCATGATGACACATGCCCCTTTCCACAACTTAGGAACGAGTCTCTGGGAAATGAAGGCTTCAAAGGTAAGTCCATCGACTGAACCGATGAGATTGGAATAGGTAATTACCTTTTTAAGGCTAATTGCACCAAGAATCGAGACCCGTTTCCCTCGTTTGCTGGGACGCTTGCCATGGGCTCGTTTTCCTTTCGGGGCACGTGCCCGGAGTCGAGTCAAAGCCAGGTTCACTCCTGATTCGTCAATAAAGATTAAGTCTTGAGCCAGGAATCCTCGAACCAGTTGCCAAAATTTGACTCGTTCGATTTGCACCCGTTCAGTTTCCTTTTTGTCGGGATACAGCGTTTTTTTTAAGGGTTAAGTTCAGTTTCTCTAACATACGAAACATCGTCGAAACGCCAATCCGAACACCGACCCTTTGTTCCAGCAAGTCACACAACTCTGCCAATGTCGCGTCATGATTTGATTCAGCAATCGTTTTTAGGATCTCTAGTTGCTCATTACTTAATTTGGTTGGCGTTTGCTCAGTGCGGCGTTTGGGGGCAATCTCACCTGTTTCCCGATATTGTTTGATCAGCTTTCGCACGAAACTGTAAGCAACTCGAAATTGTTGAGCGATTTGACGTTGCGACGTATTCCCTTCAATGTAGACATCAATAATTTTTTGTCTAAGATCTAGTGAGTAGGGTCGCATTTGAGTTAAGGGTAAAGTAAATTCACTGAATAGATTATATCAAAATACGCCTCACTAGGCTAGAAATTGCTATATAAACCCTGACCTGTTGAATACTAAATCCTCAACAGTCGGGGTTAACCCTTTGCCAGCAATAAGCAGGGCGATCGCCCTGCCCTCATGATCGTCGCGCACGATATCCGTATTCACTCTGTAATTTCTATGCCCAAAAGAGCGATGAGTCACTTACAATCTAGCCTTGCGATTCTGTTTGCTGGAACTTTGTGTATCGGGGGAATGGATTTGCTGATGCTTGCATCCCCCGCAACTGCTGCTCCGATGCAAGTCGAAGCAACCAAACGAGAGCGCCAGCGGGTCGTGGTTCTGGATTTTGACTATTCTGCAACCAGCGACACTAACTATTATTGGTCTTACTGGAGACGGGGAAATGCATCGGGCATTAGCGATTTGATTGTCGATGCCCTAGTGGATTGAGGAGACTACATCGTTCTAGACAACAGCATAGTTGGCGGAAGACGGCAGGGCTTTTATGGGGAGACAGAACCGCAACAGAGAGGAGACGACCATGCAGTGAGCGACAGTCAGATGTCTACTAACATATCGCTTCGCTCCTCTCATAGAGATCGCTAAGAGCCAGAGAAATGGTAATAGGAAAAGGAACTGGGCTAGGGATTGAGGACGACCATCCAACGTCAGACATCTCGATGTCTACTAACATATTGCATCGCCTCAACCTTGACCAGCTTCCTTCAACGAATTCTCAGGGAGTGGTGACAGACACCTTCCATAATCTCTTCGCTCAGAAGCAGGCAGCCCAGTTCCAGACAACAAACTATCCCCAACTTAGCTGATGGAAAGAACCTTTGTCGCCTACATCGGCATTGACTGGTCAGATCGCAAACACGACATCTGTCTGTACGACCCCGAGAGCGCACAGCGAGAATACAGCGTGATTGGCGCTCAACCGCAAGAGATTGCCAACTGGGTTGCGACCTTGCAACAGCGATACGGCAACAGCCCAATTGCCATCTGCCTGGAGCAAAAGCGAGGACCCCTGATTTACGCGCTGTGCCAGTACGACAACCTAGTGCTGTTTCCCATCAATCCGCGCACGGTTTCTAACTATCGACGAGCCTTTCAGCCCTCACGAGCAAAATCAGACCCCGTAGATGCCCAGATTTTGATTGAGCTGCTGCTCAAGCACCCAGACAAGATCCCCCCGTGGCAAGCCGCATCTTGTGAACTGCGAGCGTTGCGGCAGTGGAGTGAATCCCGCCGCATGCTGGTGGGAGAGAAGGTACGACTGACCAATCGCATCACCGCTGCTTTGAAAAACTTTTATCCTCAAGTGCTGGAGTGGTTTGAGGATAAAGACACCCAAGTGTTTTGTGACTTTATCACTCAATACCCTGACCTCCACTCTGCCCAAGCGGTTTCGGCTGAGGAATTGACTCTGTTCTTCCAGTCTCATCGAGTCATCCGCCGGAGCGCCATTGAGCGGCGCATTCACCAAATCCAAACCGCTGGCATCCCCCTGACAGAAGACCCAGGGATTGTTGAACCGATGCAATGGCTGGTGCAAACGCTGGTGATTCAGCTCAAGGCGCTGTTGCATCGACTCGATGAGTTAAATCAAACGATTGAGCAATTGTTTCAGTCTTTGCCAGATGCGGCGTTTTTCGATGCTTTACCCGGAGCAGGACCCCATCTTGCGCCCCGGCTACTGATTGCGTTTGGCGATGACCGCAGTCGCTTCGGCAGCGCCCAGGCGTTTATGAGCTATATCGGCATTGCACCCGTCAAAGAGGAGAGTGGCAAGAAACGCTGGACGCATTGGCGCTGGAGTTGTCCAAAGTTCTTGCGGCAGTCCTTTGTAGAGTGGGCTGACCAGTCGCGGCGGCACTCATCGTGGGCCAATGCGTTCTATCAGCAGCAGCGGCGATCCGGCAAAAGTCATCCCAAAGCGATTCGCGCTCTGGCGTATAAGTGGGGACGGATTCTCTGGCGCTGCTGGCAAGACCGAGTGCCCTATGACGAAGACCGCTATCTGGCGGCGCTCCAGCGCAAGAGGTCACCACTGGCGGTAATGCTAGTTCAAAGCGCTGCTGAAGTGACGACGAGTGCAGGAGGTGAGTGCAGTAATTCTAGGGTTCAAGTTACGCTAAAAGACACATGACAGTTCAACAAATGGAACGTATTTAGGAATGAAACATTTAATGCAATGTAGCCAACCTCGGGCTGGCTTATGGTTTGCTGCGTTTAGAGTCTGTGCATCAATTTACTCAGTACCTTTTCACGGTTGACTGTTGACTCCGTCTCCCTCAGGGCCTATGTTACTGACGTATCAACAGCCGTTGCCATCGGCCGCGAACTCGGCGTTGACTATGTGATTATGGGTTCGGTCACGGAGTTTAATATATCTACCGAAAGGTCAGGGGGTGGATTTTTAGGAATCGGCGTAGGACAGCGGGAAACCACTGCCAATGTCGCGTTAACGGCTCGCATGATCAGCACGGCAGATGGCGCTATCGTGGACACAATGCGTGGGAGAGGCTCGGCGGGCGATCGCTCTTCCAGTGTTTCCATCGTCGGCATTGGCGGCGGCTCTGATAGAAACCGTGAAGATGAGTTAATGAGTCGGGCAGTTGAGCAGGCGATTGCCTCCCTAGTAGAGGATATGAATCGCTAGGTGTATCTCGCCAGGTGTATCTCGCTTGTATCTCACAAAGAGAGGGCTTGATGCTTTGAGCGCGACGCGCCTGGAAAGCCAGCTTCTAAGACAGAACCTAGGCACTGTTTTAAAACTCTCTAGGTCATTGATTGCCCTGAGTCGATCCCCCTCCTTAAAAAGGGGGACTTCCGGAGTGGCCCGGCTCGGTTCCCCCCTTGTTAAGGGGGGCTGGGGGGATCAAACAGAACCTAGGCACTGTTTTAAAACTCTCTTTAAAGCTCTCTAGGTCATTGATTGCCCTGAGTCGATCCCCCTCCTTAAAAAGAGGGACTTCCGGAGTGGCCCGGCTCGGTTCCCCCCTTGTTAAGGGGGGCTAGGGGGGATCAGAGGGTTTTAAAACACGCCCTAGCCAACTCGGACTGCCTGTACCTAAGTCACTGACTTGCTAGAGGAAAGAGGGGTATGCCTCGCAGTGGAGCGTAAAGTGCGCGGCCATTCGAGCTACCCCTTTGTGGTTCTTAGCACAGGGACAGTTATCACAGACTATACAGACTATTCAGAAAGCTCTGGATATTAGGTCAACATTGTTGAATATTTCGGCTTTTCCAAAATACTTTATGGGACATTAAAAACAACCTGCCAGAGGAGACATTTCCATGAACACGCTGTATGAAAAACTGGGTGGCGCGGCGGCGGTGGATTTAGCAGTCGAGAAGTTTTACGAGAAGGTTTTGGCAGACGAGCGGGTTCAACACTTCTTTGCTCATACAGACATGGCACAGCAAAAGCGCCATCAAAAAGCGTTTATGACCTACGCCTTTGGGGGGGCTAATCACTGGAACGGTCGGCCGATGAGAGATGCCCACAGCAGCTTGGTTGCGGAGATGGGGTTAACGGATCACCATTTTGATGCGATCGCCGAAGATCTGGTCGCCACGCTGGTCGAGCTAGAGGTTCCCCAAGCCCTAATTGACGAGGTGGTGGAAATTGTGGGATCTGTTGCCCATCGCAACGATGTTTTGAATCGCTAAAAGTTTTGAATTACTTGATCCAAGAAAGCCAGGACTTACGCACTTGCGATAAGCTCTCTGGATTTTGGACAATTTCTCGCGGGCTGCGCCCGCGAGAAATTGTCCAACTGCGTAAGTCCTAAAGGCAATAACTTGGCGATGAATTTGGCAAAATTGGGGTGAAGAGGCAGGGTGAACGGGTTTTAACTCTGTAAAGTTGATTTGTGTCCTCTTTCCCGATGCCCATCATGTACCCTCAATGGCAACCTTGGAACTTCCTGTGGAATGATTTTCGGAACACTTTTCGGAACACTTTTCGGAACACTGTTCAGAACGCTTTTCAGAACGCTTTTCGGAGCGCTTTTCGGAGCATTTTTTGGAATTCCTTGAGAAATACTTGCCGGAGTATTCAATGGAAAGCCGGATGGAGATCGACTGGGCAGTGGCGATCGCCCCTTCTCATCCTGCTCGTCCTGACGCTGACCTATGGCTGTGTCGTCGCCAATCGCCCCGCTGCCACGCTGCTCACTGACCCGTTTTTGCAACTGCCCACGCCGACCAGCGTGCGCGTTGTCTGGTTTACCGAGTTTGAGGGCGGCGAGCATCGGGTGGAATATGGCGACGGGTTCCAGCAGCGGGCGATCGCCACCACCACAAAGCTATCCCGCGTGCGCGAAGACCAGCGATCGCGCGTCGGCCAGCAGACCGAACCCGGCCAGGTCTATCAGCAGCCCACGCCCCGCGACATCTGGCGGCACGAAGCCGAAGTGACGGGCCTGACACCGGGGCAGCGCATTCCCTATCGCGTCGCCAGCCTGCGGGCCAATGGGCTATTCACACGGGCGATCGCCAGCCGCCCCTTTACCCTGGCTCCCCTGCCACCGCCCGGTACGCCGCTCAAAATCTTGCTCACCTCCGACCACCAGAGTATGCCCATGACCGCCACCAACCTGCAAAAGGTCGTGGAGACAGTGGGACAGGTGGATGCGGTCTTTTTGGCAGGCGACACGGTGAACATCCCCGACCGCGCCTCGGAATGGTTTGATGACAATCGCGGCGGTGCATTCTTCCCCTGCCTCCAGGGTCGCGCCAGCTATTCCCTAGAGCGCAACGGCACTACGCGGGTTTACACTGGCGGCGAAATCATTCAGCACGCGCCGATGTACGTGGCAATCGGCAACCACGAAATCATGGGGCGCTACGGCCGCCTAGATAGCTTGAACGGCGAATTTGAAGACGCGATTCCCCGTGATGTAGCGCTGCGGCTCTACGGCCCCAACGGACTAAACAACACCGCCTTCAGCACCGACACCTACGAAGAAATCTTCAGCCTGCCCCAAAGTCCAGAGGGCGGCGAAACCTACTACGCTACCACCATTGGCGATGTGCGATTGGTATCGCTGTTTGCCACCAACCTGTGGCGCGTGCCCAGCCTAGACCCCTCTGCCAAGGGGCGCTTCCGCGAACCCGAAGCCAAGCTCAATAGCCGCGAAGACTGGGGTTATGGGCAAATTATCTTTGAGCCAATCCGCAAGGGCAGCCCGCAATACAACTGGCTAAAGCAGGAACTGAGCAGCCCGGAGTTCCGGCAGGCCCGCTATAAGATCGTGATGCTGCACCACCCAACCCATACCCTGGGGGATAACGTCGTGCCGCCTTATACCGACCCCATTCGCGTAGTGGAGCGCAACGCCGAGGGCAGCCCTGCGGTGGTTCGCTACGATTATCCAAAGTCGGACGACTATTTGCTGAAGGATGTGATGCCGCTGCTGGAGGCGGCGCAGGCGCAACTGGTGCTGTACGGGCATTCTCACGTCTGGAACCGCTTCCGCTCGCCTGCGGGCCTGCACCTGCTGGAAACCTCCAACGTGGGCAATACCTACGGAGCCTATTGGAAACCGCAGCCCCGGAAGCTGCCCGATCTGAACCCGCAATTCTACAACCTGGAAAACTACGTGACGGCGGGCGATCCGGGGGGGCTGGAACCGATTACGCCGACCCTTGCGCCCGTGACGGGAGATGATGGACAGCCGCTGCCGTTTCTCTCCAGCAACGACATCACCGCCTTCACCATTTTCGACACAGGCACGGGCACCATCAGTAGCTACCGCTTTGACACGCGCACCCCGGATGCGCCTGTGGTCAAGTTCGATGAGTTTCAGCTTGGCGTTGGATAAGGATGTGAAACAAGGGCGAACGATGGGACTCGAACCCACGAATGGCGGAACCACAATCCGCTGCCTTAACCACTTGGCTACGCTCGCCGTACAGTGCCCTCTACAGGCGAATACTAGTATAGCATTTGGCTGATGGGCCTTGTCACAAATTTTGTGCCTTTTGATCTTAGAACTTACGTTGATCTTAGAACTTACGCAGTTGGGCAATTTCTCGCGGGCTGTGTCCGCAAGAAATTGCCCAAAATCCAGAAAGCCTATCGCAAGTGCGTATGCCCTGGGTCTGTTTGATCCTTGTGATCTGGTGTGTGGGAATATCTATGACCCCAACTTCTGACTCAGCTATCCAGTCCGCTATACTAGGGAAGGCGACAACTCGCTTCGGGATGTAGCGCAGCTTGGTAGCGCGCCTGCTTTGGGAGCAGGATGCCGCAGGTTCAAATCCTGTCATCCCGATTTTTCATTTTGAATGGAACTGCAAATTGCTAAAGGCGGGTAGTGGTGCAAACGGACTGGATTTATCCCTATCCGCCTCTTTTGTCTGGCGTGTTGGTTAGGCGCTACAAGCGATTTTTCGCGGACATTGAGCTAGAGAGTGGCGAGATCGTTACAGCGCACTGCCCCAATACCGGGCCGATGACGGGGGTCAATTGCCCTGGCAGTCGCGTGATGGTGTCGCCTAGCAATAACCCGAAGCGATCGCTCGCCTATACCTGGGAACTGATCGAGGTGAACGACAACGGGCCAACGTGGGTGGGGGTGAATACGGCGCTGCCCAACCGCATCGTCCGCTCGGCGCTGGAAGCACGGCTGTTTCCAGAACTGGGCAGCTATCAGCAGATTCGGGGCGAAGTGCCCTACGGACAGGATCAGAAAAGCCGGGTCGATTTTTTATTGACGGGAGCCGCCGATGGGCGACCCGTTTATATCGAGGTCAAAAACACCACCTGGGCGCTGGGCGACCTGGCGCTGTTTCCCGACACCGTGACAGAACGGGGGCAAAAGCATCTGCGAGAGTTGACAGCGCTGCTGCCCCAGGCGCGACCGGTGATGCTGTATTTCATTAATCGAGGCGACTGCACCCGGTTTTCGCCGGGCGATCGCGCTGATCCGGTCTATGGGCAACTGCTGCGGGGGGCGATCGCCCAGGGGTTAGAAGTGCTGCCCTGTCGATTCGAGATTTCGCCTGCGGGTATCCGCTATCTAGGTCTGGCTGAGCTTTGCCTTGAGACGACGCAACCCATCGAAGTTCACACACCCAAGGGCAAACGACGAAAAGCGCCATAACGCAGGGCGAAAAGAGAAAAAATCGAGGAATGGAACAGCGCAAAACGGTAGCAAATGACACGATTAATCGCCTCATTCGTATTTGTCATGATCACCGTTAGAATGCGCCAAGTCAGCCGGTTTCAGTCCAGTGCGATCGCCCAAAAGCCTCTTTGCAAGCAGCTTTCAGGGATTTGGTTTCTATTAGAACAAAATGGAGAGCGATCGCTCGATTCGGATATCCGTATTTGCCACGGTAGAGATATCCGCCTTGCCTCAAACATGAATATTTCTTAAATTCTGTTCTACGCCTCTAGGAACTTCTTAATCCTCCTTGGGGGGCGTGGATCTGCTGTATACATCTGATAAAGTTGCGACACAAGACGAGACATTATGTTGACCGTTAAAAGAAGACCATCCGCAGTTGTGGACATCCGATAAAGAGCAGATAAAGAGCAGAATTGTTGATTTCGCTGAAGCTCAAGATTCAGGGTTCCCTGCCTCTACTCATGTCTATCAACTTTCGCGGAAAATGGTTTTCTAGCTGGTGTCACGCTGGCGGCCGATGCTGCCGACTCGCTTGCTTCCATCGCGCATTTCAGATACAAATTCCTGAGAATTCTTGCTAAATTCCTGCGAATTTCCTAGACCGAATAGCCCAATCAAAACGGCTAGCCATGTTCGTGAAAGGAGAGACAAATTATGCGTATTGCACAAATTGCTCCGCTCTGGGAACGAGTTCCTCCTACCACCTACGGTGGAACAGAGCTGGTGGTGAGCTTGCTCACGGATGAGTTAGTCCGACGGGGGCATGAAGTGACCTTATTTGCTTCAGGAGATTCGATTACGCTGGCGAATCTGGAATCGGTTCATCCTCGTGCGCTGCGGCTCGATAGCACGGTGAAAGAATACGGCATTTACGAAATGCTGGAACTGGCTCAGGTTTACGAACGGGCTGACGAATTCGACATAATTCATTCCCATGTGGGCTGTGCCGCGCTGCCCTATGTAAATCTGGTCAAAACGCCAACCGTCCACACGCTGCACGGCATTTTTACGCCAGACAACGAAAAGATGTTCACCTATGCCCAACGGCAGCCCTACGTGAGCATTTCCAACACGCAGCGGGAGCCGTGCCTGGGACTAAACTATGTTGCCACCGTATACAACGGGATTGATGTAGAGAGCCACAAGTTTCATCCTGTGCCGAATGATCCCCCCTATCTGGCATTTTTGGGGCGGCTGTCGCCCGAAAAGGGAACCCATCACGCCATCGAAATTGCCAAGAAAACGGGCTATCCGCTGAAGATGGCAGGCAAGATCGACGTGGTGGATCGGGAATACTATGAGCAGCAGATTAAGCCCCACATCGATGGCGAACAGATTCAGTATCTCGGCGAGGCCAATCATCAGCAGAAAAATGTGCTGATGGGCGGGGCGATCGCCACGCTGTTCCCCATCACTTGGCGCGAACCGTTTGGGCTAGTGATGGTGGAGTCAATGGCGGCGGGTACGCCTGTCGTGGCGATGGAACTGGGGTCCACGTCCGAAGTGATTGCTCACGGCAAGACGGGCTTTCTCTGCCATTCGGTGGAGGAGTGTGTTGCGGCGATCGCCCAGGTGCCGCAGCTCGATCGTCGGGCCTGTCGAGATCATGTCCAGGCGAACTTCAGTGTGCAGCGCATGACCGATGGCTATGAGCAGGTCTATCGCCAACTGGTGGGCGATCGCACGTTGACCAGTCCGGCAATTTTCAGCCTGCCGCAGCCAAAGCTGGCCGGGTAACCCTTGACCAATAGCAGGGGTTATAGCAAGGGTTGAGGAGCGAACTCTGCCCTAAGATCGAAGCCTCAACCCTTCAAACGTGCAATGCTTTGAAGTTGAGTTGCAACTCTTATATCTGTAGCGCCGCTTATAGCGCTTCTGTAGTGCCGCAGGGATGGCAGTCTATCCGGGTTGCCGCAGAGTTGGCTTCCAAACCACAAGATAAGGTTGACCCTGGTCAAGTCAGGTCCCAGTTTGAGTTCAGCCCATGTTAGCCCAGGGTCAGCACAGAATCAGCACAGGGTGCGAGCCGCCTGCATCGGGTTCTGGTTTTGTAAATTGCAGGGTTTGCAAATTGCAGGGTTTGTAAATTGCAGAGTTGGTTTTGTAAAGCGTCGTGCTTTCTTTGCACTTTAGTCCGGGAACGCAATTCCCGCGCTTGAAGTAGTCTAAGTTCCCCTGATGATGGCGCTTTGACTGTGATGGCGCTTTGACTGATGACGCTTTGACGTGTTTCCCTTCGCGCTACAGACATTTTGCCTTGCAGATGTATTGCAAGGTGATACGCCGACTACAGGCGGTTCGTCCCTCGCGTGTTCCTGATTTTTTCGTTCACCCCTTCCGAGACATCGCTCATGTCGTGACCTAGCACATTGTTGGCGTACCTCTGCTCTATACAATGCCCCTGGAGAAAAACTTAAAAAGCAGCACGCTCGATACAGCGTTTAATCGCTCCACACGGCACAATATGGCAGTGTAAAGGAACCCTAACGAACATCACGGCTTATTTCAGGATTGTTAGCGGTTCGCCGATGGTTCACTGGCGAGGTCAGACCAACCGGACAGGAAGATCCTATCCTAGCTAGAGGGTTGGCTTGGCTGCGGTGTCCGGTACGATATCCAAGTCTACGAGGTTAGCAATGTCCCAGACCCCTCCCGTATCCCAATCGCGTCATCCTAGGGCAACGTTTTCTGCTGGGCCCCAGCGGCAGGCGATCGCCCTTATCCTGGTTCATAATGATCCGGCGCTGGAATTTCAGCGCGAAGAAGCCAGCGGCAGCCGGGTATACGTGAATCAAATCAGCGAGGCGCTGGCCAAGCTTGGCTGGCAGGTGGATGTGTTTACCCGCAAGACGAATCCCGACGATCCAACGATCGTGCAGCATTCGCCCCACCACCGCACGATTCGTCTGGTCGCTGGCCCGCAGGAGTTTATCCCGCGCGATCGCCTGTTGGAGCATATGCCCGCCTTTGTCGAAGCTTTCCGTAAGTTTCAGACCAAGGACGGATTTCACTATCCGCTGGTGCATACCCACTACTGGCTCGCAGGCTGGGTGGGGCTGCAACTGAAGCAGGAGAGCAATATTCAACTGGTTCATACTTACCACTCTCTGGCGGCGGTTAAATACGCAGGCATGGCTCAAAAGCCGCTGGTTGCCGACCACCGCATGGCCGTAGAGCGGCATACGCTCGTCGGCGCGAACTGCATCGTGGCAACCAGCCCCCAAGAGCAAGAAACCCTGCGGGAATTGGTGGCCACTCCCGGCAACGTGCAGGTGATTCCCGGTGGCACTGACTTGGACGTGTTCCACCAGATGTCGCGCAGCGATGCCCGCGCCCAGTTGGGCCTGTCGCCCTCGGAAAACGTGGTGCTGCATGTAGGACGGTTTGACCCGCGCAAGGGAATTGAGACGCTGGTGCGAGCCTGTGCCCAAATCAAGCAAATGGATACCCTAGCAGGGGAACCGCTGCGGCTGCTGCTGGTGGGCGCGGCCGACGATGCCGAGAGCCTGGCCGAGCGCGATCGCATCCAGTCGCTTGTAGCCGAACTGGGGCTAAACGCCGTCACGGAGTTTGTCGGTCAGGTCGGACACGATCGTCTGCCGCTGTATTACACCGCTGCAGATGTGTGCGTTGTGCCCAGCCAGTTTGAACCCTTTGGGCTAGTGGCGCTGGAGGCGATGGCCTGCGGTACGCCCGTGGTCGCGTCGGATGTTGGCGGGCTGAAGTTTGCCGTCGTGCCGGAGGAAACGGGGCTGCTAGTGGCTCCGCAGGATGTAGACGGCTTTGCGGGGGCGATCGCCCGCATTCTCAGCGACGACCTCTGGGCCCACCGTCTGCGTCGTCAGGCTTCCCTACGAGTCCAGCAAAACTTTAGCTGGAGCGCAGTGGCCGCTCGCCTCAGCGACCTCTATCGCAGGCTGCTGGCACAATCGCTCACAGGCGATCTGCTGTCGGTTCCGATGGCTCCAACCACCGCAGCCGCCCTCAGTTCACTGCCCGCCGAGCCGCTGGAGCAGCCGCTAGTGAATGTGTCTTAGCATACTGGTTAGAATGCCAGGACGTAGATAGGACGCACAACAGCACTGGCTGCCTTCTGCGCTGGGCTGGCTAACCCATCTAGGAGTCAGGAATTAAAGGAATCAAAAGGAGTGTGGGTGTGCCTGCGCTCCTTTTGAGTGTTGTCGCGGGGACTGGCTGCCGCAAATACGGCGCAATCGTTATCTCCCAAAAGCTTCTCCTCAGCCTAATAAGTAGATAGACCAAATTAAAAAACAGATCCTGAACCCTGCGCCGCCCGCTGCGCGGGCGGCGCAGGGTCTTTGGGCTTTATATTTATTATAGCACTACGTATTTGGGTTAGGACGTTATCATAGAGCCATCAGGAGAGTTTAGGAACACCTATGCCCGCCCCCTACAGCTACGACTTGCGTTGCAAAGCGATTGAAGCCGTGAAACAAGGTCACCGCAAAGTTGATGTCTGTCGAATGTTCAACATCAGTCGCAATACCTTAGACCTGTGGTTGAAACGGGAAAAAGAAACGGGAGATTGCCGAGCGATGACTGGGTTTCAGCGAGGAAATCGGCATAAGATTACCGACTGGTCGCGCTTTCGTGAGTTTGTCAAGCAGCATGGGGATCAGACCCAAGCGAGACTGGCAACCCTGTGGGGGGATAATGTGACACAGCAGGACATCAGTCGAGCCTTGCGAAAGATTGGGTTTAGTCGAAAAAAAAGACCTATGGCTATCGGGAACGAGACGACCTGAAGCGACAAGAGTTTCAAGAGCGCTTGAGGAGTAAGCTGCCGCATCAGGTTGTCTATGTCGATGAAGCAGGCATTGATCATCGAGACGTTTATCCCTACGGCTACTGCGAGGTTGGAGACCGCTTCTATGGGCTTAAATCAGGAAAACGCACCGAACGAGTCAGTTGGATTGCGGCCTTACGAGAGAACAGCCTCTTTGCGCCAATGACCTTTGCTGGCTCGTGCAACCGGGATTTAGTGGAGAGGGGGTTGGAGGAGTGCTTAGTCCCCCAACTGCGAGCGGGAGATGTGATTGTGATTGACAATGCCAGTTTCCATCATTCTCAAACCATTGAAGAGATCGTGGCTCAAGCAGGGTGTGAGATTTGGTATTTACCCCCTTATTCCCCAGACTTGAACGAGATTGAGCATTGGTGGTTTGTGCTGAAGAATTGGATGCGGCAACGCTGGGATGAGTTTGATAACTTTCGCGATTGTGTTGATGCTGCTTTTAGAGAATGCCCTAACGTGACTGCGTAGGGCTATAGTTGGAGCGAATCAAGCTGACCAGTGGTGTGGCTTGAGTGCGGGCGTGGATGGTGACATATTCAGATGGGCCGGCCCAAACCAAATCCAGTTGATTGGTTTGCAATGCAGAGGCGGCCGTGAGCAAATCATCCATAGGAAAAAACTCAACGGAAGTTTCTAAAACGTCTTCCAAAGCCGCCCGAAACGGATCGTACTTTTCCTTTAATTCATCAATTCCCTGAACATCCGTAATTGCGAATCTAATTTTCTCAGGTAATTTGACAGTGGATACCCGCGAAGCCGTGGAGGTTGCACTACAGCCAGCAATAAAGAGACTGGAATACCACAGGAAATTGCGTCGTTTCATGGCATTTTGGGGACTATGCTAGATTGGCAGAACTCAGCTTAGAGTTCCCGCCCATCATAAAAAGTCACCAAAGCATAAATAAGGTTTACCAAACTTATTTAATCTTATGCTTTTGTTAGGACTTACTTTAGTTTGGACTAACTGGCATCACAATAATGCTCAACAGGATGCCATAAAGAATCTGCTCAACCGTTCATAACAGTTGAACTTAAGGAATTGGATACAATCCTGCTCGCAGTTAAGCTGCTGTTGCAACCGGACTGTTCAGGGATTGTTCGGATGTCTTGCGTTTCGAGGCTCGTTTTTTGACCATCGGATAGCAGGGACGAGGAGTTGGCTTGTGCCCCTTGCCTCGTCCTGGCGATTTACCACGAGGTTTAGGCGCAGGAGCAGGGGTGCCAATCGCTGCCAAAATGCCTGCAAACGCTTGTGCGACCCGACCCGGAGTCAACGTTTCTTGCGGTGCCTGCCAGGGCAAGGGGTGGTCAGTACAGTCCTTTCGCGCTAACCACAACTGCCAACTGAGCAACGGCATCAGGCTGCTCCACTGTTCGGTTGCCGATACAGAACTGAACTGGGGATGTGTCCAATATAGCCTCTGCTTGGCAAAGCGATACCAGTGTTCAATGGCAAAGCGACGGAGGTAGTGCAACCACAGGGTTTCTAACGGAGGCATCTGCTCACCCAGCCAAACTAACCACAAAGGAGCCAAGCGTCGCGTGCTGCTCTGTGTCTCCAGCACCTCCACGCGCAACACTTCCATTGCCCGTTTGGGGGATTTGCGGAAATGGTATGCACTCCAACGACTGACCCGCACTCGTCCCCAGTTGGGATCATCGACTTCAACGGTTTCGACCGGGACACTCCAAGTGTCAGGGTCATTGAGTTTCATCTTATGTCCATGCTTGGCAGGTGCGCCTCGCCCTCGATACGCTGGGGGCGCGCCATAGACACATCGATTGGATGTAACCCGCAGCAGCAAGTCTGCCTCAATCCCTGCCGTTTGGTTGACAAAACTGGCATTGCCGTACCCTCGGTCGTAGATCGCCAACGGACGCACCGCTAACTGCCGAGTCACTTGTTTGAGTTGGAATGCCGCTTTACTGGCGGGTGTTTCAAAGCTGGTGATGCGCTCATGCCGCAATGGTAATGCCCAACTGCCCCTGTCTTCAGCAATCCAGGCTAAGGTACTGTAGTTTTGTCCGGCTATCGGGGCATGTCCTGTTCTGCCTGATAAGGTGCGGTCTTTCAAACGCCTGGCAGCAGGACGGTTCCACCGACTCGCATCACCTGCCAACAACGGTTGCTGCTGAGTCGGTATCTGCTGCACCAACAGCTTCAGCACCTTTGATCGGGGTAGGCGGCTATCGCGCAACGCTTCATAGGTGCTCGACCACTGGCGACGAAAGACAGGACTCTGCGATAGCCTCACAAACGACACGATGCACGCACTCACTAACACGGCATCCATCAGATCAAACAGGGCATCTCTGGCGTTTCCCAAGCTGGCATACAACGTTTGGCGAAATTGCTGAAGTTCGTTGAAAATCATGGGGTCAATGTTGGTTGTACTTCATTGACCTTACGGCAGTCGGTGCTTCTCATTGACTGCCTTCCTCTTCACCATTAGTCCAAACTAAAGGACTTACGCAGTTAGACGATTTCTCGTGGGCGGCGCTCGCGAGAAATCGTTCAAAATCCAGAAAACTTATCGCAAGTGCGTAAGGTCTGCTTATTTTGGAAAGCCACAGGTATCGTTACAGACTTCCTGATTCCACAACCTTTTCGAGATACTGACTTTCTAGCAAAAACGCGCCGCGCCCAAACCGCACGCCCCAATAGCCACCGGGACGGCGATCTAGCACAATACCTTCTTCTCCAACCTTAATCAGGTCGGGTGGACGCAGCATGGGCATGGGTTCTGCGGTTTTGAGGTAGGTTGGCAGGGCGATCGCCCGCACCCGATCGCCCACCTGAAACACCTTCTCCTCTGTTCCATCTAGTTCTGCCATTGCTTCACCCTCGTTCAGGGAACTTGCCAGATTTTTTCATGATACTGGCTCGGTTCCGCATAGGGATCGATCATTTCGCCATGATGATGATGCCCATGCGTATGACTGTGGGGATGCCCGTGGGCGTGGCTGGGTTCATGGTCGTGCGTAGGATTATGCGTGTGGTCATGCGTGTGATCCTGCGGATGGCTGGGTCTATGTGCATGATCTTGAGCATGATTTTGAGCATGATTTTGGGCATGTTCATGCGTGTGTCCATGATCGTGCCCGCGTGCGTGCTCGTGATTGTGCCCGTGTGCGTGTGCATGTCCATGATTGTGCCCGTGTGCGTGCGCGTGGTCATGCCCGTGGGCTGCGCCATTGCCGACAGCCGCCAGACGAAACTTGCACATTTCGCAATTCATCTGCACCTGCCCAAGCTGCGTTTCGATTTCGCGATCGCGCAATACAGAAAACAGCGTCCTGTGCAGCCCCATTTCTGGCAGGCAGACCATCGAAACATCGGGAAACTGGGCCTGCTGTTGAGCAGTAATTGTGGCAATTTTCTTGACCAGCACGCCCGTAAACAAAAAGTAGGGCAGCACGATAATCCGCCTGGGCTGATACAGACGGGCGCGGCGGAAACCCTCTTCTAGCCGGGGGTGGGTAATGCCGATAAAGCAGGTTTCGACGGTGTGATAGCCGCTGCCTTCCCAGAGAATTCGCGCCATTTTGTATACGTCGCCGTTGGCATCGGGATCGCTAGCTCCGCGCCCCACAAACAGCAGCACTGTGTCTTCCCGCGCAATGCCCTGGGGGTTCCACTGCGGCTGGTCGAGATCTGCGAGGCGCGATCGCCATAGATCCAGAATTCCTGGCGTAATGCCAAAATGCCGCCCATAGTGAAACGTGACTTGGGGATGGCGCTGGCTGGCGCGATCCAGTTCATTGGTCACGTCGAACTTGTTGTGTCGCGCCGCAAACAGCAGCACAGGCAGCACCGAAAGGTCGGTATAGCCCTTGGCAACGCACTCGTCTACGCCCTGCTGAATCGATGGCTCCGTCAGTTCCAAAAAGCAGGGCACGACCGGACGCGAGAGATCCAACGCCTGATACGCCGCTGCAAAATCTAGCAAGCCCTGGCGACCATCGGCATCGCGGCTGCCGTGGCCCACCAGCAGCACCGGACGCTGCATCGGTAGCGGGGGAAGATCGATCTGGGGCGAATTTCCGAGGGCGATCGCCCCCTGCTCTGACTCCAGAGGATACATCAGCGGCTGCGCTAGCGACTCAGAGTTTGCAGCAATGGGGAAATTGGACTTTGAAGAAACAGGGTCAATAGAAAGGGTCATAAAAATCAAAACTCCGTTCCCGTGCGACGCGAGAGCTAGAGTGAAAAAGCAGCAGGCTGGCGTTCTGGCTGGGGAGCTTTGGATGATTTGGATGATTTGATGTTTACCCAACGAAACATGCTCCAGCTCCCATCACAGTTGCGGCACAGCGCCGGACTCTCACCGGACTTTCCCACCCTGCGGCTGTTCACATGTGCCTAGCCATCTTACCCCAGGCGGGGAGTCGTGGAATGGGGGAGAGGGGGATTGGGATGTGTCCCAGATTGGGAATGAGGGGATAATAAGAGGATCGCGGAATCGCGTCCTTCCCCGGATTGCGTTTTCAATTGCGTTTTTTTCAATGCGTTTTCAATTGCGTTTTCCCAATGTCTTTTCGCAAGCGCATCGCCTTTTACCTCGAAGATATCGACACGCCTACCGGAAAGGCGCTCAACCTGCTGATTACCGGGCTGGTGCTGCTGTCGGTGGCGATTTTTGTCGCGCAGACCTATCCGCTGTCGGAGGAGTGGCGGACGGTTTTGGGGGCGCTGGATTTGGTGCTGCTGCTGCTGTTTTCGCTGGAATATTTGCTGCGGCTGTGGTGTGCGGAAGATCGACTCAAGTTTGTGTTCAGCCTCTTTGGGCTGATTGATTTGATGGCGATTTTGCCATTTTTCTTGGGCGCAGTGGATATTCGGTTTATCCGCATTTTCCGCTGGTTTCGGATTTTGCGGCTGGCGCGATTTTTTGAAGGGCGGACGGTGTTTGGCTATGTCACGACGGAAGACAGCGCCATTGTTGCCCGCATTTTGTTCACGCTGTTTTCTATCGTGTTTGTCTATTCTGGGCTGATCTATCAGGTCGAACATCCGGTCAACCCGGAGCAATTCAGCACGTTTTTTGACGCGATTTATTTCTCGATTTCGACCATTTCAACGGCAGGCTTGGGGGATGTGGTGCCAATTACCGATGGTGGGCGATCGCTCACCATTTTGATGCTATTGACCGGAATTTTGTTTATTCCCTGGCAGTTGGGCGATTTGATCAAGCAGTTGGTTAAAACGGGCACTCGTGTCGCTGTGCAATGCTCAAATTGCGACCTGTCGGTGCATGACTCGGATGCCTTGTTTTGCAAAAACTGTGGGACGCGGCTGCCTGCAAAGCCAGCGTTTTTTCCGGGAGAGAGTGATACAAATCCAACCCAAGTGGAGAACGTGATCAAGTAGACTAGGGGGCAGTTTTATTTCTGGTTTTCCAGAGCGTTCTTGGTTTGCGCCCGTCGGTGCCCCCAAGAGCGTGCTGGTTCTTGTGCTAGTTCTATCGTGAGGAGCAAAAAGCAATGCAGCAGCGAGGGGTCACAGTTTGGTTTACCGGGCTGAGCGGCGCAGGCAAGACGACGATTCGCATGGCGGTGGAAAAGGAACTGCGCGATCGCGGCTTGGCGGTAGAGGTGCTGGACGGCGACATCGTGCGCCAGCATCTCACCAAGGGGCTAGGCTTTAGCAAGGAAGACCGGGACGAAAACATCCGCCGCATTGGGTTTGTGGCGCACCTGCTCAGCCGCAATGGCGTGATTGTGCTGGTGTCGGCGATTTCGCCCTATCGGGATGTGCGCAACGAAATGCGCGATCGCATCGGAGATTTCGTGGAAGTGTATGTCAACGCGCCGCTCAGCGTGTGCGAAGAGCGCGACGTGAAGGGCCTCTACAAAAAAGCACGGGCGGGCGAAATCAAGCAGTTCACAGGCATCGACGACCCCTACGAAGCGCCGCTGAATCCGGAAGTGGAATGCCGCACCGATCAAGAAACCCTAGAAGAGAGCGCCGCCAAGGTGCTGAATTTCCTGAAGCAGCAGGGATATCTGACTGGGCAGCCTGCGGCCTCGCTCAAACAGCAGTAGGGAGTCTAAGCAAGGGGACAGAAAGGGGACTAGAAAACCCTGAGCGACTGCGCCGCCTGAATTAGTCCTGGTACGGCTGCTGCGTTCCATCCCATCTCGGCACGGCGGCCCGTCAGCAGGATCATCCGCAGACTGTAGGACTGGGGAAACCCTTCGACCTCCAGCCAGAGGCGATCGCTCTCCAGTTCACAGGCAATCCGCTCCTCTTCCATCAATTCTGCCGTCATCTGGCTCATGGTTTCCGCCAGTTGCCCCGCCAGCCGACAAAAATCCTCCAGTTCCGCTGCGGTTAGCTCCAGCGCCCAGTCGTCGCCGCCAACGAGTCCAACAAATTCGGGCGCGTCTTCGTCCCAGCCGATTTGCCAGCCGGGGCCGCGTTTGAGGGTGCGAGGCATTGGGAGTGATATCGATTTTGGATTGGCGATTTTGGATTTTGGATTGGCGATTGAATGGCAGTCAAGAACCTGCGGGGCTTCTCGCAATTTCGTTGGTAGCTCTTGGTTGTAGCAAGCCTCAAGCGTGCTGTCGGAATCAATGGGATGGGATGACGGAAGAAGAGGATAGGATCTTGACGTGCCTGATCTCTGGATCGCATCATCCCTTTGCGTTTCATGCCGCTCATTCCGCTACTCTAATGGGCTGAACCACCAGAATATTTGTGCCGTCCAGCCGCCCCATCACGCGCACGGGCGTATCCACAGGCAGGTGTAGCTGTCGCCAGGGCAAATCTAGGCACGCTTTCCAGCGAATCCCTTCGTGCATGACCCAGCCCGTATAGCCGGGATAAATGGCTTCTTTTACAACGCCCTGGTCGCTGACGGGGCCCACGCCCAGTGCGTCAGTGATAGGCAAAACCTCTTCTGGCAGCCAGGTAAGCGGGGCAGGCGTTGCCTCAATACCAGGAGCAAGCTTGGCTTCGGCGGAATTGGGGTCAGTGGTGGGGGCGCTATATTCGGGACTGGTGCGCTCTGGCGCGGTCGGCGCGGTCGGCGCAGTCGGCATAGGTGGTACAGTCGGCGCGGTCGCAGTCGGCACAGCAGCAGGTGTAGGAACTGCCGCTGGCTGGGGCGTGGGCGCAGGGAATGGAACAGCAGGCGGCGTGGGTTGGTCGGGCTGGGCTGCGGGTTGGCTCAGGTTTTGCATGGCGGTGGTTGATGGCGGTAGAGCATCCAGATGGGTAGAACTCGGAGTTCTCCATTCAGAATTCCCAGGAGTGGAACCCGGAATAGAAGCATCCCATAAAGTTTCCTCTGGGGAAATCTGTCGAGGATGGGAGAAAGCCTCGGCTAGGGGGAGGAGATGGGTTTTGGGCGGGGCCACGGCGAGGGGCGATCGCCCCCCAGGAGCCGCTTGTACGGGTTCTCGGAAGGGATGCTCCTGTTCTTTCTGTTCTCTATATCGCCCCTCTTGCGCCAGATTATGCTGGGGGGACGGGCTGGGCAGCGCGGATTTGGCAGGGTTCCCAAACCGCTGCCCCGACCAGGAGGCTTGCAGCACTATCCCTGGCTCGCCTAGCAACTCTGCCCAACTCGGCGGCATCTCGGCCCGGTTTTGAAAAATCACGGGCAGCCAACTGGCGCAGGGAAAATCGCGCTCCAGTTCTGCTAGACGCTGGCGGGCCTCCCGCACTGACAGATACAGCGGAGTGCCGCGAGAGAAGGCGCTGAGGAAGTATTTCAGAAATTCTTGGGCGATGCGATCTGGCACGGGTTCGCGCATGACGATGAGCTGGGGAATATGAAGCTGTCGCAGATCTTGCGCCAGGCCCAGCCCGTTGCAGGAGTTCAAAATTGCCAGCTTTAGGCCGCGATGCACGGCTTTGTCGAGGCTGGCCCGAAAGTCGGCGATCGCCAAACTGTCGGTCTGATTGATAAAAATCCGCCCGCGATCGCCCCCCTCCGCGCCTGCACCCTCAACGCTTTCGCTATGTCCAGCAAAAAAGAGAATGTCCCAGGTTTGCTCAAACAGGCGATCGCTGATCTCTTGGCGCGACGGTTCTACCAGAAACCTCACCTCCGCCTGGGGCAGGCGCTCCAGCAAAGCGCGATCGGTGGCGATATCGATTCCGGCGCTGTTGCCCAAAATTGCCAAAATTCGCACCCGACCGCTGGGCGGCACAGTCAGCACCGGACGAGTGCGCTGAGCAGCAGGCGAGCTAAAGGCCAGTTCAGTATTGGGGTAGCGCTCAAAAAAGTCCCACAAGTGCCACGGCAACTGCGCCAGCAGCGGGTCGCGGGTGTGAACCAGCACACGCACAGTGTCGTTGCGCTTGAGTTCGCAGAGCAAATCCTCTTTGATGGGGCGAAATTCCCTTGCGGCCAGCCAGTTCGACATTGCCCGCTGGAGATAGTTGGCCGCCGTGTGGCAGGCTTGGATGCACGACCAGACCGAACTGGTATAAGACACCTGTTTGGGGCGCAGGCGCGTCGGCACGGGCAACTGGCGATAGCAATACCGCCAGTAGTTGAAGTATTCCAGCAGGTGGGGCTGGGGCGGCAGTCGACCGGACGACTCTAGCTCAGGCTGCTTGCCGTCTTCGCCCACTTCTAGACCCACCTGCACGCCCGATGCCAGATCGCCGTCTAGTCTCAGCAGAACGAGTTTCGTCATGGCTATGCCTCCGGGGTAGGCGTAGGGGTTGGGGATTGGGGGCTAAGGGGAGTTCGGAAAGGCTCAAATCAGGAAGGTTTCGACGTGGCGATCGCCCCCCAGACTAATCACCACATCAAACGCCTCACCCGCCTGGCCCTCAAACTGGAGCGTGGCTCGACCGCTGCGGCTGGGCTGGGCCACCATCGACTCCTGGCCCTGTTGATCGACCACCCACAGTTGCAAGCCTGCGGGCAGGTCGCCGCCATCACGGGCCGCGCAGATGACCGACAAATCAAACACGTCGGGCTGCTGCATCGGGCAGATCTGCACAATCAGCGCTACCCGCTCCAGCCGTCGGTCAAAATGGCGCACCTCGACGAATTTGCCACGGGCGACGGGCCGCGTGCCGCCAGCGGATGAAGGGGCGGCATAGGGCGATGCGTCGCGGCAAATCGTGCCCAGATGTCCCTGATCCCAAATGTCTGCCAGCGGCAGCCAGGACGTATCGAACTGTCCATTGCGCCAGTTCGCCAGATGCGTGATCGAGCGGGCAGGGAGAGGGAAAGAATGGTGAGACGGGGGCTGGAGCGATCGCCGCAGGTGAGATTCCAGCACATCGCGCGGCGACAGCACGGGAATGCCCGCGCCCTCAAACTGTTCTGGGCGATGGGTGATCAGCCCGTCCATGCGATAGTGCAAGGCACAGGCGATTTCCTCTGCCGAGTCGTATTCAAAGGGCTGGCTATTAGCCCGCAGCCAGATATTGGCATCGCTCCGGCACACCGTCAGCATCCGCATCAGCACCTCCGCAAGAGTCAGCGCGTGGCGAGCGTCGCGCTGGTTCATAATGATGCAGAGCCGCTGATAGCCCAGTTCGGTGATGCAGCCGTGGATCTGCCGCTGCTGCAAGCATTGCCACAGAAAGCTGGCATAGTCGGCGCTGATGCTCGGACGGCTCAAAATCAGATCCACCAACAAATCTGCGTCTAGCATGTAGCACCGGGTACAGAGCGATTGGGGGGAGCGATTAGAAACCATGAAACTCTCTCCTGAGCGTGACGTGAGTAGCGGTGCAGACTCCTCAAGGGGTTTGGTGAGGGGGCTTATCTAAAAGACTCAGCCTGATGACTCAGCTTTATGATTTGGCGTTGGCCCCAGCCCCAAAACTCCTCCTGAAGACAGAGCAAACCGGGCGCGAGGGTCGGTCATCATCCACAAGGCGGCCGTTGCGCTAAACCGTCAGAACCAGGACGCGGGCAGTGCGATCGCCCGTTTAGCCGTGTGGACTCCCCCGACAAAGCTCAATTGATGGCGGGATTGATGGCGGGATTGATGGCGGAGTTGATATCGAAAAACGATATCTTTGACTCGAATGGGTTGATGATAGCATTATTTGCTTGTATTCGGGGGCAGTTGACAGAGCTGTTGAATTATTTGCTGAACTAGCTGAACTAAATGAACTTTTTGGACGGGCTGAGAATCTGGCTGGGGCACGGCCGCTAGCCGATGGAGCGGGGCTGTTGCTGCGTCGCCTCTGGAGCAGGCTCAGGAGCCGGACTGCCCATGAGTCGCTGTGCCTCGCTGAGGGATAGCGCATTGGGTTCTGCGACTGGGGCAGGGGGTGGGGGGGCGATCGCCTCGGTTTCTGCGGCGGGCGGATGGGTCGGCGCAGGTGGTCGCATCAGGGCTTGCGCCTCCTCCAGCGACAGCAGCGGCGCAGCAGTCGTCGCCGGGTCTTCGATCAGGTCTTTGAGATTGCAGTTCAGCGCATCGCACAGCCGGATCAGCTTGACAATCCAATCTAGACCGCCGCGACCGCGTTCCCAGTTGGCAATGGTGGTTTCTGTTACGCCGACTCGCTGCGAAAGCTGAAGCTGAGTGAGGCCAGCCGCTTTGCGAAGTTCCGCAATGCGAGAGCGGGGTTCTGGGGTGTGCATTCAGTCCTCCCAATCTGATGGTTCTAGAGGCTCAGCCTAACACAGTTTTAGGCAATTCAAATTGTGTATTAAATCTTGTGTAAGATTATAAGCCTAATATTTTCACCCTGTATTTTTTTAGGCTAAACTGTTTATAGTTTCCACCAATCGGCTTCGGGAGCAGCAGACTGGCAGGCAACTAACCGATCGCTAGACCGATCGCTAGAAATCACTAGAGATCGCTAGACCGATTGCTGAATCGCTCAATCACTCGATTGCCAAAATTTTCTGCAATTTTCTGCCAAATTTTTCGGGGGAAACTGAAAATCATGCTGATTTTGCCAGACGACCACAACGACGATTTCCGCAGCGACTATCGCCGCCTAGTCAAGCTTTCCGACCGGGAAGCCTTTGACCCCAACACGGGCGATCGCTATCGCATCGAACGCCAAGACCCAGCAGGCGGCCCTGACGGCGGCTTCATTCTGGCGATTTTGCTGGGAGTGCTGCTGTGGCTCGTGGTGAATACGGGCGGGGTTCAAACGCCTCGACCGCAGCCCACACCCGAACGGATTTACCCAACCCAGCCGATGCGGCCGATTGGCTAGCTGGGGATTGATGAAACAGATCGGCGGTGGGGCGATCGCCCTCAGGTCAACAGCGCTCTAACGATGCGATCGCTCGCCGACCGGGCCCCAGAGAGGTTGCGGGCTGTAGGGCCGACGTGCAGCGCTGCCAGTCCACCCATGACGTGTAGCCCAATACCCGGCCACGTCAGAGTTTCCTCCAGCACAGGCAGCCCCTTGACCCATTCCACCGGGTACTGGGCTGCGATGTCTTGCAGTAGGGGATGCTGCGACCCATCGAGCTGGCTGCCAGTAGCCAGCCAAAGGCGGTCAATTCGCTGCGTGTGGATGCAGTCGTGCAGGGCTGGGTTCTTGCAGCAAATGCGCCAATAGCCTGAGCGATGTTGTGCCGCCTGCTCTGATGCATCAGGCGGTTCCTCTAGAACCCAGCGGGCGGCCGCGACTTCACACTGCTCAAACAGTTCCAGATGTCCGTCCCGCATCAGCCGCCGCAGTTGGGTCAGAATGGCCGGTGTCATCGAGCCGCCATTGCGGGCTTGCTGGATCATCTGCCAGCGAGCGAACCAATCTGGCTCTGCCCAAAAGTCTTTGAGATACTTTGGCCCCAGCCAGCCCGGATCGGCATCGAACAGCTTTTCGTAAACCTTTCGCCGCGCCAGCAGGATGACCTTTGCACCCCGTTGAATAGCACCGATGGCCAGGTGGCCGCTGGTCAGCCCACTGCCAATAATCAGCACCCGCTCGCCCCGGAGTGGCAGGGTTCGTAAATCGATTTGGCTAGAGTGCAACAGGCGATCGCCCGGATAGCCTGGCGGAATCTGTTGCACCCAATCGGGCCAGTGGGGACGACCGCTGCCCGTCGCTAGCACGACCCGTCGGGCGTGGAGTGTTTCTCCAGTCGAAAGGGTTAGCAAGAAACGGCTTCGACGGCGACTCGCGAAGCGATCCCTGCGAGCATCGCCCTCCGGCTGCACCTGCACCACCTGTGCGGGGTAGACCCAATCAGACAAATTCCACCGCTGCACCACATTTTGACAAAACTCCTGAAATAGCAGTGTTCCGGGCAAATCATAGGGTGGAAACAACTCATCCCAGCGAGACTCAGCAAAGCGGCGCAGCGCGTAGGGGTCGGGATCAGGATGATGCACCGCGGGCGATCGCAGGTGAGGGATGTCCAAAGCCAAAAACTGATGATTCCATTGGTGCATCCAGGTGCCGCTGGGGTCAAACACCCAAACTCGCCCTCGCATTCGCTTGTTCTTTTGCAGCAGATGCGTCACTAGCGTCAGCGCGTGGGGCCCAGCCCCAATCACCGCTAAGTCAATAGCCTGTGGGAGCGATCGCACAACCGAATCCATAGCAGAAACTCAAAAACGTCACGAAATCCACACAAAGCGCTGATAACCTGACCTCAGCCCGCCCAGCGCAATTCTTAAATGAATCCAATTAGAATGATAATCATTATCATTTTTTCGGTATACTGAAACCAATTGCCTGTGTTTCGCGATTTATCTCGCTATCGAGGGAGCAAAGCCCATGTCTTTGACCGTTTCACCCGACCTCATTCAGCAAGCCCAGACTGGCGACATCGATGAAGCTGCGTTTGTGCAAACGATCCGCGAGTCGTTGCCCTATGCCTGGCAGATCGTAGAAAAGCTGGCCCACCAAATTCATCGGGGCGGGAAAGCCTGGGATCACTACGCCGTTGTGCCGCCGAGCGAGCAAGCACGGGGGCAACTGCTTCGCCTGGTAGGGGGTGATGCAATTCGAGGAGCAGTGGAGCGTCATTTCAAGGTCAAGCTAGCGTTTCAAAATTGCCACAATCTGGCAGCATTTCGCCTCGATTTTCTAGATTCACCGGAATACCGAGATTTTGTCTCGATTCGCAGTCAGATTCTCAATCAAACTCCCAAACTCAAAGACTGCTGAGATAAAGACTGCTGAGATATAGATAGAACTTCGAGTAGAACTTCGAGATGCGATCGCCCCTCCTCACGCTTGTGGCCGGCCCCCCTGGCATTGGCAAAACGACCTGGATTAGACAGCAAATCGCAGCGGCAGGTCAGCCTGCTGGTTATCTCAACTTGGGGGCGGGCGCTGTGCCGCTGGATGGAACCTACCTGGCAGCAGAACTGCCAAACCTGTTTCTATGGGAAGAGGCGGATTTATTGGACTGGGAGCTTGACGAGCGATCCTGTCCGCTGTTTGTGGAGCTAGGGTTTCAGATTGATCCCTCTACGCTGTCGTTACCTAGAGTGGCGGCTTGTCGGCGAGTGGCAGTGTTGCCGCCTGCTGCGACACAAACCGAGTGGCATGATTGGGCAGAGGAGGTGGTGGTTGGGGGCATGGGGGTTTCTCTGCTAGCGATGGTATCTAGCGAGGCGCAGGTGTTGGATTTGTGGCGATCGCCCCTTACAGGGCAAGTGTTTGACCCCGCTAGTCTAGACACCGTTTGGTTTGAGCTAACCCACGGCGCGTATGGCAAAGTTCTGCGGGCGAAGGGCCTTTTTGACGTAGCCGACGGGCGAGCGTTTTATTTCAATTTTGTGAACGCCTTTGTGAACGCCACGGCTGCGCCTACTGCAACCTCATCACCTTCGCCATCGCTGTCCTCTGATTTGTCTGCAACTGACTTGTCCGCAGCGCCACCTACCACCGACTACACCGAACTTGACCTGCCGCGCTGGCTAGAGGGCCGACCCACTCGCCTAAGTGGTGTCGAGGTGCTGGGCATAGGGCTAGATCAGAGAGCGATCGCCCAAACTCTAAAAGATTGTTGCCTAGATGACGAGGCGATCGCCTACTATCAGCAGCAGCTCAAAGCCAGCCTAGGCTAGCAACCCACCCCCCCTTACCATTCCATCTCCCAACTCTCGACTTCCAGCCGAAGCAACCTCCAATTCAAGACCCTTTCCGCCCTTCTTCTTTCAAGAACACAAGCACCCCTATGAAACTGGCAGTCCTCTCCTGTATCCACGGCAATTACGAAGCCCTAAATGCCGTGCTGTCTGATATTGACCACCAGAACGCCGACAAAATTTACTGCTTGGGCGATCTGGTCGGCTATGGGCCCCACCCCAACGCCGTCGTAGAAATGATTCGCTCGCTGGATATTCCCACTTGCCAAGGCTGCTGGGACGAAGACATTGTGGAAGGGCTGAATGCTTGTGAGTGTAGCTATCCCTCCGTGCTGGCCGAAAAGCGCGGTCGCCTCGCCCACGAGTGGACGCAGCAGACCATCCATCCAGAGGTGCGCGAGTATCTGGCTCAGCTTCCCTTGAGTTTGCGGCATGGCGATCTTTGCTTTGTGCATGGCAGTCCCCATAGCCAGCACGAATATCTGCTGCCGAATATAAATGCCTTTGTGGCGTTGGAGCGAGTGCTATCCACTGGTGCCAATGTGCTGTTTTGCGGGCACACCCATGTGCCTTACATCCGGCAACTTGAGTCAGGCCAGCTACAAGTTCGCGTCTACTCTCCAGGACAAGAGTCTGCTAGGGAGTCTGCCCAAGAGTCTGCCAAGGAGTCCTCTAGAACCACTAAATTTGATGCGCCGCTGAAGCGAATTGTCAACGCTGGCTCCGTTGGCGAACCGCGCCACGGTCGCCCCAACGCCACGTACGTTCTCTATGACACCGATACTGAGCAAGTGACACTGCGCGAGGTGGAATACGACTATCACAAGACCTGCGCCGATATTGTCGCTAAGGGACTGTCACCCATTTTTGCCTGGCGCTTGGCCCACGGTCTGGAATTTGCAGAGCGGGCCGATGATCCCACCCACGTTTGCGAACGCTAGGGACTGGGTCAGTTCGGCATTGTATCAGAATCCCTTCAGAATCCTTAAGGCGGGCAAACGCAACGGGCGATCGCCCCATACCCATCGCCCAAACCTAAAATCCAAAACCCAAAATCAAAAATTTGGTGAACATTCATGCTCTGGGCAATTTTAAGCGGCATTGAGGGAAACTTATCCGCCTATGAAGCCGTACTCGCTGACCTGCGGCGACAGCGACAGCCCATCGAAGCCCTCTACGTATTAGGCGATGTGATTGCCCCAACGCCGGAGAGCATCGCGCTGGTAGAATGGCTGCGATCGCCCCAACATCCCAATCCCCAGCCGCAAGTTTGCCAGGGCTGGTGGGAAGAGCAATTGCTATGCTTGCACGGGCTAGGACGCACGCCAGAACCCACCGAATTGCTGGAGCGCCACGGCACAAGCACAGCCAAAGCGCTATGGGAATCCATACCGCGCTCGGTCGTCGCATGGGTGCGATCGCTCGATTTTGGCTTTTTTGAGCTAGATTGCTTGCTGATTCACGGCAGCAGCGTCAGCGTCAGCGAAGAACTCACGCCCGACACTCCACCTGTGCAAATGCTCGATCGTCTCCTGCGGATGGATGCCAACTCTCTGTTTTGCGGGCGATCGGGGCTAACGTTTCAATATACCTTGCAGGAGGGTGGAATTGTCTCTACTATAGCCACCCTAGATCGACCTGTAGAGCGCCAAACAGCAACCGTCCGTCCCCGGCAAATAATTGGCGTGGGCAATGTCGGCCGTATTCCGGGTCGGGCCACCTATACGCTCTACAATCCATACAGCAACATCGTCGAATTCAAAACCGTTCGCTATGGAGCAGGGCGAGGATTTCAGCCGAGATCGACTTAAGCTCCTCTTCATTCGCCATGCCGAGTCAGTGGGCAATGTGGAGCGGCGGATGCAGGGCCATGCCGACTATGAGCTAACAGCACGCGGCCGACAGCAGGCACGGCAACTGGCAGAACGCCTGTGGGCAAAGGGACAGCCGCCCTCGAAGGTCTACAGCAGCCCCCTCAAGCGGGCAGCGCAAACGGCAGAAATCTTGCTGGCTCAGAGAACGAGCGAACCAGTTCTGCATCCAATTTCTATTCCTACGATTGAACCGACGATTGAATACGCCGAGGAACTGCTGGAATTTCAAAACGGCATTTTCAAAGGGCTGACCTGGGACGAGGCGCGGGAGCGATATCCCGAACTCTGTGCTGATCTGGAAGCTTCGCCCGACTGGATTCCCGCACCAGGAGCCGAAACCCTACAAGATGGGCGCGATCGCGCTGAGCGGTTTATCCAGCGGGTTTTGGCAACGCATTGCAACGGCGAAACGCTATGGATCGTCACCCATAGCTGGATTTTGCAGCATCTCATTGCGGCGATGCTGGGGAGCGATCGCACCTGGCATTGCTCTACAAAAAATACGGCTGTGTTTGAGTTTTGGCTAGAGCGATCGCGCTGGACACTCCCCTCCAACAATCCCAACCGCTGGAACAGCGACCTCTGGCATATTCGTCGATTTAACGACACCAGCCATTTGCAAGAGTTCTAGCTGCCCAGCAAACCCAGCAGGCTGCCTAAAACAGGTCAAAATTGGGGGCTGTTTATCCTTTGCGATAAATTTCTCAGGATGCGCTAATCTTACGCTAGCCTTAAAAATCACTAAAATCACTGGAAACGCCATCAGACTGCTGCCAAGCGATTATGGTAGATCCCATCGACGATATCGAGCGCCAGGCACGCCAAGGAAGCGTGTCGGCAATTATTCAGGTGCTAAACGAACGGCTGGCGGATGCTGGCGTGCGGACTCGGGCGGTGCTGGATCACGGCGTGCTTCAGCTTTTGTGCGAGGCGGAGACGCTGGAACAGTTGGAACAGCAGTCGCTCGTTGAAGATGTCCGCTACATCTTGGAGCGGCTCAGTCCCAATGGCATTCGTCGTGTCAATATCAACAGCCGTATTGTGCGAGAGCAGCAGCTTCTCTGGCTTGAGGATATCCAGCGCGACCCCAAAAAACAACTCCTCTGGTCGCAAGAAATTACCCTGCCCCAGCCCAACCCGCTCCAGCGCATGGTCGAAGACTGGCGCTATAACCGAATGCTCGACATAGCCAAACCTGCGGCCCAATCCCCCACCGAGGCACGCGCTAAGAAACAGTTTTGGCGGGGCATTCTGATTGGCGGGCTGAGCCTGGGGGTGCTGGCGCTGCTGGTGGGCTGGGCCCTGGCCGACTGGCTAGGCATTTCTCTTCCCAAACCAATGGAGCAGGTCGTCGCGCCGGCCTCGCCAGTGGAGTCGTCCCCGTCTCCCGCGCCTGCCCCCACGCCCGATCCCTTTGTCCAAGCGGTGCGGCTGGCAGAGGCGGCCGTGCGCGATGGGCAAACGGCGCAAACCTCGGCCGACTGGCTAGACCTGGCCAGTCGATGGCAGCGAGCCTCCGATCTCATGGCCCAAGTGCCCGCCACCGACAGCCGCTACACCACTGCCCAAAACCGCGTCGTGCTTTACCGGGAAAACAGCAACGCTGCACTGCAACAGGCAGATCGACTGCGGCAAAGGGGCGGTAATTAGCCTGCAACCGAGCGCTGGGCGATCGCCCGCTTTCGCGCAGGGCTTAGCGTGAGAGAGCATCTTTTTCACAACACACTTTCTACAACACACTCTCTGCAACACACTCTCTGCAACACACTTTCCACGAAATTCTGAAACTCTATGGCGATTCGGATTGGGAACGGCTACGACATTCATCGACTGGTGGGCGATCGCCCCCTCATCTTGGGCGGCGTTAAGATAGACCATGAACTGGGGCTGCTGGGCCACAGCGATGCCGACGTGCTGACCCACGCCATCATGGACGCGATGCTGGGAGCGCTCAGCTTGGGCGATATTGGGCACTATTTTCCACCCACCGACCCGCAGTGGGCCGGAGCCGACAGCCTGAAACTGCTGGAACAAGTCCACGCGCTAATTCAGTCACAAGGTTGGCAGATCGGAAATATCGATTCTGTCATCGTGGCAGAACGCCCCAAACTGAAGCCGCATATTAAAACGATGCGCGATCGCCTCGCCACCACCCTCCAACT
Source organism: Thermoleptolyngbya sichuanensis A183 (assembly GCF_013177315.1). Lineage (NCBI taxonomy): Bacteria > Bacillati > Cyanobacteriota > Cyanophyceae > Oculatellales > Oculatellaceae > Thermoleptolyngbya > Thermoleptolyngbya sichuanensis. Next base: position 3,296,797 of record NZ_CP053661.1, read on the forward strand.
CGCCCCGGATCAAATTGGCATCAAAGCCACCACCAACGAAAAGCTGGGCCCCGTCGGACGAGAAGAAGGGATCGCGGCCTACGCAGTGGCGCTGCTGATGCGAGCATGATGGCATCGTCCAGCAACCGTCTCCCCTCACCCCCTCACCCCAAAATCTCGTTACCTACCCTTTCCAGACCATGGCCCACGAACCTCCCCAGCGCCTCAAGCAAAAGCTCCTCTTTCAGGGACGCAAGTTCAACTTTGAGGTGAGCCGCCTGCGCCTGCCAAACGGAGCCGAGGGCGATTGGGAGTGTGTGCGGCATCCGGGCGGGGCAGTGGCCGTGCCCATGACGGCAGAAGGCAAGCTGGTGCTGGTGCGGCAATATCGCTTTGCGGCATCGCGGCGACTGCTGGAGTTTCCCGCAGGCACGATTGAGAAAGACGAAGACCCACTGACCACTGCCCAGCGCGAAATCCAGGAAGAGACAGGCTACAAAGCTAGCCAATGGCACAAACTGGGGCAGTTTTTCCTGGCTCCGGGCTATTCCGACGAGATTATCTATACCTACTTGGCGACGGAGTTGGAGAAGCTAGACACGCCGCCAGGATTGGATGAAGATGAGGATCTGGAAACCCTCTTGTTGACCCCGCAGGATCTAGAGCAAGCAATCCTAGACGGGGAAGCGGTGGATTCCAAGTCGATTTCCAGCCTGCTGCTGTTGCGCTCCTACTTACAGGCCCGGCAGTTGGGCTGAGGTTGATTTTGGATTTTAGATTGGCAATTTTAGATTGGCGATTTTAGATGGCGAGTCTAGGAGGCTGCAAGGCTTCTTGTGATTTCATTTGGAGCGCCGTTTGCAAGACTTGAATATAAGCGCCTCGTTCATGATGAGGGCATGGCTCTGTCCAGATTTCTGCAACCTAAGTAGATAGACCAGATTAAAAAACAGATCCTGAACCCTGCGCCGCCCGCGCAGCGGGCGGCGCAGGGTCTTTGGGTTTTATATTTATTAATGTCCGCCTACTTAAAACCTGATTTCTCTTCATCATGAGTCGCCGCCTGATTTCCTCCGGTTCCTTTTTTGAACGTGAAGTCGCCTATTCTCGCGTTGTGGTGGAGGGCGATTGGGCGTTTGTGTCGGGCACCACGGGCTACGACTATCGCACCATGACGATTGCGGACGACGTAGTAGAGCAGGCAGAGCAAACCCTGAAAAATATCAGCGCCGCCCTAGACGAAGCCGGGTTTTCCCTGGCGGATGTGGTGCGTGTTCGCTATATCGTGCCCAACCGAGAAGACTTTGAACCCTGCTGGCCCGTGCTGCGAAAATACTTCGGAGAGATCCGCCCCGCTTCGACGATGATCGTGGCGGGATTAGCCGATTTGAATATGCGAATAGAAATCGAAGTGACGGCCTATCGCCCTTCCTGACCTGAGACTGGGGAACCTGGGGATGCGGTGTGCTGTGTTGTGGAAGGAGAAGACATGGGGAGGCTGGCACAGGACAACTGACAAGGGCGATCGCTCTGTGTCATCACTACAACCCATCCCAAAGCGCAAACGAAAACCGCTCTGACGCTTTATTAACAGAAATTTCCTGTCTCTCTAAATATCTGTGTGAGATATCCGTGTGAGATACCTGTGTGAGATATCCGTATGAGATACCTGCGTGAGATATCCGTATGAGATACCTGCGTGAGATATCCGTATGAGATACCTGTGTGAGATATCTGTGTGAGATACCTGTGTGAGGCTATCCTCGATTACCTGCTGCCTATAGGCATTGCTCTGGATCAAACCATCCGGCGATCGCGCTTCGTATCAAATCCATACCGCTTAGATGAGTTGCAGCGCCGACACAGCACTTGCAGGTTGCTCAGGTCGTTTGCCCCACCTTGCGCCAGCGGAATGATGTGATTAACCGTCAGTTCTGCCTGGTGTGGCCCCGCGCCGCAGTGGTTGCATTGATGGCGATCGCGCTCCATCACATACCGCCGCACCTCCGACGGAATCCGTATCCGTGGCGTTTTGTCCATGCGAAATTCTTACTGCTCCTGATGCTGCATCATCTGCCGGATTTCCTCAAGCGTCGTATCCAAATGTTCTCCAATCGGCTCATTCTGCGGAGTGTTTGCTTCATCTGGCACAAATTCAACCGACACTTTCAATCGAATTCAAACGTCCAATAGTTTCAATACCCGTTCTAACTCTGACCGTAGATCGATTGTAGTTATCTCCGGAGGATTGATTTACGAAAACCTGAATAACTCCGTCTGTGCTTTCCGCGAGTTCTGAAGAGATTTGATAGGGGTAGTCACTCATATTTTTAGCCTGATTAACTTTCCTGTAAACCCACGTCTGGCGGGCGCATCCCAGTTCTGCAAGTTTGCCCTTATCCCCCAGCCCCTTCTCCCAAAACGGGAGAAGGGGAGCCGGATTGGAAGTCCCTCTCCCGCTTTGGGAGAGGGATTTAGGGTGAGGGTTATAAAATTGGGATACACCCCATCTAGCCGTACCTAGTTTTCCCGAAAGGGCGATCGCCCTATCCCACAAGCAGGCAGGGAACCCGATCGCCCGTTGAGAACGACCGGGTTTCCCAAGGTGCTGAAATTAGGCGATCGCCCCTTCTTCTACTGTCGCGATTTCCGGTGTTTCCAGCGTCTCGGCGGGTTCCTCGGCGGGCAAAATGACCAGATCTGTCTCGCTGATACTGGGCAACGCCTTGCGATCAAGCTGCATGGTTTCTAGATGCTGATTGAACGTGGCGATCGCCTCGTTGTAGGCGGCGATGTGCTGCTCTAGGTCTGCCTTTTGGCGATCGAGCTGGCGAATTTTTTCCTCGGCTTCCTTTTCCAGCACGCGGGCCAGATAGGCGCGGGCCGCGTCGTATTGCTGGAGGATGTGGTCTGCCTGCTGCTGGGCGCTAGGCAGCAGGTGCGTATTCAGCGTTTGGTTAATCGTCTGGCGGAAGGTGCGGGTGATGGTGTCCTTCACCTTTTGCTCAAAGTCGAGCTTGAGCAGTTGGCGAATTGCGGGTTCCGCCTCGATCATCGTTTGGTAGTCGTAGCCGCGACAGGCTTGTTGCAGCGTTTGCCGCAGTTGCCAGATGGAGCAAGTGCCCTCGGTATAGAACTCTGGACGTTCCCGCACGTAGCGATCGCACTCTGTCTTGGCCTCGTTTTCTAGCGCCAGAGTCGCCCGGTCGCGCAGTCGGCGCAGGGCTTGCTCGATGCCGCCGTCGTTGCCCAGCAGTCGATACAAATCGCGGTAATAGTCCTGCTGGCGCACCCGGTCGATCAGCCGCTGAAAGAAGCGCCCCATCAGGTCTTGCGACGATTCTACCAGCACTTCTTCTAGCCCGTTTGCCAGGTAGTAGAATGCCTCTGCCAGAATGCCCGACAGGGGCACGACGGAATTGCGCTTATGGCTGGCTTGTGCCTGACGATGCACCTCGCTGACGGAAAAGGTTTGCAGCAGTTCATCCAAGCGACTGACCATGCGGGCTTTGAGGCGTTTGAAATCGTCTTCAAAGGCAGTGTTGAGGCTGCTGGCAACGGCTTCATTCACCGAAGCTTCGATATCCTGCTGAAAGGCTTCGCCAACGCGCTTTAGGTCGTGGCTGAGCTGGCGCAATTCCATCGCCTTGATGCCCTCTAGGTCGCGGGGCTGGCTGCCGATATGCTGCCATGCGTCCAGATAGGCTTTGCGGAGGGCGATGCAGAGGGGCTGCAAGTCGTCTGCCAGTGTAGCGAGGAGTTGGGGACGCTTCTCTTCGGTCAGATAGCGAGTAATAGCGTTGCGAAAGGTTTCAATGCCGCTATCGTGAATCAACTGCTCAATCAGCGATCGCCCCTGTTCGTTCAAGATTCGCACGTAGTTTTCATTGGGCGATTCATAGCTCCGCACGTCAATGCGAAAGCGATCGGCAGGCAGTTTGCCAGAGTTGGCGCAGTAGCGATTGAATTCATTCACGAATTGCGGCGTGTCTTCAATTTCCCCACTGATGCGAATGCTGTCGGCAAAGAGAGAATCTAACCCGTAGCGATCGCCCACGCTGGTGTGGCGAATCTGGCTGCCATAGAACCCCAAAAGGGCGCTGGTGCGATAGATCCGGTTGGTGTCCTGAAACTGCTCCTGCACGAGGCGATCGAGCCGCTGGCGAAGCTGCGTGTTGTACCAGGTTTCGTCAATCCGGTTGAACACATAAAAGACGCGATCGCGCACGCCAGGATTACTGCGAGTCGTCTCCAGCAGTTCCGTTTCTTCGCTGGTCATGTCGCCCGCAGCAGCAGGCTTCAGCACGCACACCACGGCGGACGTATCGGGATTTTCGATCTTGCGGTAGGTCAGTTCCGCATCGCGCTTTACGGGCGCATCGATTCCCGGCGTGTCTACCAGCACGTTTCCGTCTTGCAGCAGCGGATGATGGCAGTAGTATTCAATCCGCTTGAGGACGGCGCTGTTAGCTCCCCGGCGGGCGTAGGCGGCGGCTTCCTGGAGCGTGGCAAACTGGAACTGCTCCATCGAATAGGTCTGGTTTTGCGTCGGGTGGATGCGATCGCCATTGGCGACAAACCCTTCCAGCAGGTAATTCAGCGCACTGGCCTGCTTAGCCCGTTCCGACTTGCTCTCGCCGCCCTCGGTGGCAATCACGTCGCGGCACAGCCCTTGCAGCAGGCTGACCACGTCGGGCTGGCGAATGTCTGCCGGAGCCGTCACCCCTAGCCGCTGGCACAGCGCCGCCGCCTGTTCGCGGATTTCTGCCTCGCTCATAAAGGTCAGCACGACGCGCTCCTGGCCCGCTTCGGCGTAGGCAATCCGGCATTCCGTGCCGGTAGCGTGGCCTTCGGCGCTATAGAGCAATTCGCGCTCCAGCAGGGCGTTGATCAGCATGGATTTTCCGGCGCTGAAGGCTCCTGCAAAGACGATTTCAAACGTAGGGGCGATCGCCTTTGCCAGCGACGCTTCGGCCTGAGTCGTGTCGAGGTGCGATCGCAGCGCTGGCTCTTGGCGCAGCAGTTCTATCAAACGAGTAACCGGGACTTGTAGCGATTGGCCCTGGGGTGAAGGAGCAGTCATAGCTGTGACAATCCAAGAATTGGTACATGGGTAGATTCCAACGACAGGATTCCCATTTCGCAACACTTCGCAACCCGATCAGTTCGGATTGCCACACTTCGGAAATCACGGTGTTTGCCAGAAAATCTTAGGTCTTACGCAGTTGGAGGATATCTCACGGATGCAGCCCGCGAGACATCCTCCAAAACCCAGAAAACTTATCGCAAGTGTGCAAGTCCTGAATCTTTAAATGTTTGAAATGTTTGAGTTAGCAGCAGGAGTTGGCGACAGAATTTTGCGCCTAGGGCAGGGCTTGACCGTTTTGCTCTGGGGCGATCGCCAGCAGGGTTTCAGCCGCCTGCTCTGCCCATTCATCGGGACTGGGATAGGTCGCAGCCTTTTCTGCACCATAAACCACTTCTAGCGCGTGGGTGTGGACGGCTCCGGGCGAAAAGGTGACCGCCGCCATGCCAGCAGGCAGTTCCAGGGCGATCGCCTGGGTTAGCCCCTCGATGGCCCACTTGCTGGCGCAGTAGGCAGCAGCGTTGGCGGCTCCCTGTCGTCCCCAGCGGGCGCTCAAATTCACGATAATGCCCTGCTGCTGCGCCACCATTGCCGGAAGAAACGCCCGCAGCACATTGGCGACTCCCTGCACGTTGACCGCCAGCGTCCGGTCAAACTCGACAGCAGGCAAGTCCCAAAAGGCAGACATCGGCGGCGTATAGCCCGCATTATTGATCAGCAAATCTGGTGCGCCCTGCTCTAGGATCGATTCCGCCCAGGCATTTACCTGATCCGGTCGGGTTACGTCCACGCTCTGAAACAGGTGGCTCTGAAACGGGCGGCTTTGAAACGGGTCGCTCTGAAACTGATGCAGGGCGGCGTATTGCTGCTGCAACTGGGCAATCGCCCCTCCATTCAGATCACAGCCACAGACCGTATGCCCCAGCGTGATGAACCGATGCGCGAGCGATCGCCCTAGCCCCTGCCCAACGCCTGTAATAGCAATTCGTCTTTGCATACGCTCTTGCGTTTCCAAAGATATCCTAAGCCTGCACCGCTGCCATGCACAAAAAATAACGCAAAAGGCTCTAAAAAATTGGATTACCCGGTCTAATCCTGTGCTGACTCTTGTTCCATCTGTCGTTCAACCCAGTCCCTCACTGCTTGGCGAAATGTCCGGCGACCAAGATTGCGATAGGCTTCAGTCAGTGGGGGCAACTGGCGATCTCCATAGTTCGGTGAAAAACTCGCGATAAAACTCGCCGTAGCCCAAGTTCAGATACTTGATCTGGGGGGCGATCGCCTCATGTAGTCTGGGGAGGTCGGCCATTGGCAGGGCAGGCTTGTAGTGGTGTTCGACGTGCCAGCAGTTGCCATTGGTCAGCCAGTCGGCAAAGCGGCTCGGTAAGATCGTGCGCGTGTTGACCATTATGTCTGTGGTATCTCGCTGACAGCCCCAGTGTTCCGGCAGCTCGATCAGTGCATGAACGGGGCCCGCAAACAGCAGCGGCACGAGCCAGAGATGAACGAACACAGGCGTTTGCAGAACGGCTGTTATCAGCCCCATGCCAAACAGCAGCAGTGCCATGACTTTGTAGCCGCGCATCACGTTGGCGATCACCCAGCGGGGTGCTGTTGTGCCTGCCGAACCCATACTAATCCGAATCGCAGCTTCATGACCCAATAGGGAACTCAGCAAACTGCGAGCCACTGTGCAGTAGTGACTCAGCATAGACAAGTGCAGCAAAAAGCTCAGCGGTGCGCTCAGCTTGCCAAAGTCATAGGAAAAGGATTCTTCGTCTTCGGGCGTACCTACGGCCCGGTGGTGGTAGCTGTGGGTGAGGCTGTAGCGGGTAAACTCCACACCCATCGGTAGCCCAAGCAGGAAGCCGATCGCCCCGCCCCAGCGTCGCCCAAAGTGCTTCTGGTGAATCATTTCGTGAGAAAGCTCGACCCCGTGGGCAAACATCACGCCCATCACAAATTGGAACGGCAGCCTGAATGGAAATGGGAACAGGAGGATGCATGGGATAGTGACAGCGGCGATCGCTCCATAAATCGCCAGCTTTTTCAGAAAGCTTGCAGTAGAAACAGATAGGGTCACGATACGTACTCCGTCGGACGAGAAGATTCAAAGGGAATCCAGTATTGAAAAGCTGAGTCGTATCAACGATGAATGTAATAGAGAATGCTTAATGAAAATTAACCTTAATTTTAGAGTTAGCCAAAGCACTTCCGATGATGTCTAGAAAACATTCCGCAGGTGTTTTCTAGGAAAGTTTTAGAACACCAGGATGGTACATCGAGAAGAATCAATTTTTCACGCAAAAAAAGCCTGACAAATCAGCATATTTATCAAGCTAGAGGAGGTGATCAGGATAGGCAAGCGCAATCAGAAATGAGCAGCGATCGCACGCTAGAAGTCAAGAAGTCTTCACGGGCGATCGCGGGTTAAGATTTCCAGACGCTACACGGGCTGCACCATAGAACCATATCGTTCTAGATCAGACTGTAACCGCTGGAAACCCTTCATCAAGCGGCCTTGATGCGTCACGGTGGCCTGCAGCAGGGCCGGGGGAAGTGTCGCTACCCAGTTGTCTCCGCGCAGCTTGGCCGCAACCAGCGGTGGAATCCAGTCGCGTAGCATTTCGCTAAAGGCAACGGAGGCATCGTGGGGCAAGCCAGCCGATAGATTGTCCACTGCCATCACGGTGATCCCCTGTTCAGGAAATGGCTCTAGCACTGCCCGCGAGATCGGGTCATAGCCAAACACCGGGTTGTACAAATCGCCCGATTGCACCGTACAGGCGACGCTGCCCGCAGGTGGATCGCAGCTCAGATCTCCAACAACTTGCAGACGATGATTGCCACGTCGCCATGCAGCTTGAAATGCATCGTGGGGCAGAATGCGCGGATATTGCGGGGCCCAGAAGACACAATTTAGCAAGATGGATAAGTAAGGTAATAAGTCGGGGATGCGGCTGCTGTAGCGCTGAGGGAAGGTTGCATACTCGGCACTGTGGAAAAGACCGTCCCCATTGCGGAGCGTGTCGGGCTTTCGCAGGGGACACTGAAACAGCCCTGTGCGACCAGAGGCAAACAGCGCGGGCAACGCCTCTGCAGAAACGATTTGCGGCGACAGCAGTTGCAATATTTCCATCGCGCCCTGGCCAACGTTGCCCAATCCGGCGATCGCCACCACCAGCGGATAGTCCGTCACGCCCAGCAGCGCCGGATCTTGCTGGAGGCGATCGCCCAGTGTCCGCAAATGCGCCGTTGCCTCGGCCAAATTTGCATACTCATACACAGGCTTCAGTTCTGCAAACACACAGGACTTGCCCAACGCTACGCAGCGCTGCCCAAAGGCCCTCAGCGTTTCAAACATGCCTGTCTGCCCAGCCGATCGCCCAAAAAATACTGTCCGCCGCCCTTCTTCATCGGTGATGCATTCGTAGTCGATCAGCGTCATGCGGCGATCGAGCAGTTGTCGCAGCAGGGGCATATTTTCGGGCTGCCCCTTGATTACATGGGCAAACACCAGGTACGTTTTGCCATCCAGCAGTTGCTCTGGGTAAAGCTCTTTGACGCAACAGATGATCTCTGCCTCGGATAGGTCTTCCTGAATCACGGCTCCTGCTGCTGCAAATTCAGCATCAGAGAACGTCCGCAGTTGTGCTGGCTGCACGATAAACCGAACGCGATCGCCCAACTGTTTCTTCAATCGCTGCACATCGGATGGAACCAGCGGCACTCTGGCTTCAAACTTGCGTGCTTCGTTCTCTCGACGAATGCCAATTGTCACGTAGCTTAGATTAGTCATGACACCTTTTGAATCAATTCATTACACAGCATTTTGCACAGCCAAGTGCAGAATCAGACCTGCGAAGCGTTCGGCAGAGTCGAGCTAAGAATTAACTCGGCGGTTTCAACCCCCAAAGACTTAAAACTGGGTTAGTCAAACTGGATTAATCGCTGATGCTGGAAGAAGTCCTCGTAGTGGCTGCGGGCGCGGATTAGCTCTAGGCGATCGCCCCAGATGGCAACCTCTGCGGGGGCGGGGTGCAGCGCAAAGTTTGTCAGCGAGTGATTGAAGCCGTAAGCGCCGCAGTTGCGGATGACCAAGCGATCGCCAATTTCCAAATCCACGGGCAGCAGCGCATCGCGCACCACCACATCGATAGGCGTTGGCAACTGGCCCGCAATCGTAGTGGGCATCGTGTCGGATGACTCTTTACCCAATACCCGCAGAAACTTGCTGGCATTTTGCATGGCGGGGGTGCGGTAGAGATGGTGAACGCCGCCGTTGAGAATCGCAAACCGCTTGCCCTGAGATTCTTTGATATCCAGCACCTCTGTCAAATACATGCCTGCCTCACAAACGAGATAGCGCCCCATTTCCAAAATGAAATGAAACGGCTCGTGGCTAAAGAGGGCTTGCAGGGCCGCCCCAAACGCAGGCACATCAAACGCGGCATCTACGGAGTTGTAGGGAACGCCAATACCGCCGCCAAAGTCGATGACCTCGATGCAAAACCCCTGGGCCCGCAGTCGATGGGCGATCGCCACAGTGTTTTGCCACGCATCAATCAGTTGCCGATAATCCAGCACGTTGCTTTCGGTGAACACATGAATTCCCTGAAGCCGCACATGGCTAAGCGACTGAACCTGCAACAGTTCGGCTGCTGCCTGCGCCTCATCTACGCCAAACTTGCTCGCACCCTGCCCATTCATGGCAATGGGTCTTAGCGTGTCGCCATTATGACCGCCATTTGACTCAGAGATTGTTTCGATGGTTTCGGAGGCTGCGTTGGGATTCTCGGCAGCGTGTACAACGCTATTCGTCTTCGCGTCAATCGCGCAGCCAGAATCACAGCTATTCAGCGTGCGAAACTGGGGGTTAATTCGCAGCAGGATGGGCTGCTGTTTCCCCTGCTCCGCCGCTATCTGATTCAGCCGTCGTGCTTCATTGACCGACTCTACGACAATCAGTCCGATGCGGTAATTGAGAGCCTCAGCCAGTTCATGATTGGTTTTTCCAGGGCCCGTGAAAACCGTTTCCTCAGCAGGATAGCCCGACTTCAGCGCGGCAATGAATTCACCCAGAGAGCTAACCTCTGCGGCTGCGCCCCGTCGCGCCAGCAGGTGCGAAAGAGTAAGGTTGCTGTTCGCCTTGAGGGCGTAGTGCAGGCGAAAGTTCTGGGGGAGGCTGTGGTTGAGAGCCGCAAATCGGGCCTCAATCAGCGCCAGGTCATATAGGTAAAGCGGCGCTCCAAACTGGGTGGCGGCCTGAGACAGCAAGGCTGCGCTTGGTGGCGCGGGGGCAAGGGGTAGGGTCAATCCGGGCATCGATCGTCCTCAAGCGATGGGAAGCCTTCTAAAGCTTGCTATGGGGCGTTCAGAAGGTGAATCGTCGTGAATGGTCGTAGCGACCTAACCGGATTTATCGAAAGGAGAATTCTTAACTATTTCTTAAGATTTGTAAACTCGCTTTTATTATGAATCGTTTGCAGGGTTCTGTCTAGATGCCGCAGGGTTGGAGGCGGGCTAAAGTCGGTCGCGGAGGCGATTAAGGGTGCGCTGGTTTTCCGCTGGCGTTCCGATGGTAATTCGCAGCCCGCCGCAGGTTTTGCGGACGAGGGTTCCGGCGGATTTCAGGCTTTGAAATAGGGTTTCTAGCTGTTCCTCGGCTGGATCGTTCTGGAGCCGCAGGAACAGAAAATTGGCGGCGCTGGGCCAGACGGTGATTCCCGGCAGCTCGGCAAGGGCTTGGAAGAGGCGATCGCGCTCGGACAGCAGCATGGGGATAGCAGCCAGCAGCGCATCCTGATGCGCCAGGGCTAGCTCGGCGGCACGTTGCGACAGGCTGGGCAGGTTGTAGGGCAGGCGAATTTTTTCCAGCGTGGCGGCCAGTTCGGGATGGGCGATCGCATAGCCAACCCGATGCGACGCTAGCCGAAACGCCTTGGAAAAGGTTCGCAGAATCACCCAGTTGGGATGCTGGGGCAGTTCTGCCAGCACGGTTTGCTGACTGAATTCAAAATAGGCTTCGTCAATCACCACCAGGATGTGGGGCGGCAGGCTCCGCAGCCAGTCTAGCTCTGCGTCTGTGAGTGCATTGCCCGTGGGCGAGTTGGGATGGACTGTGAACACGATGCGGATGGCGGGCTGTCCGGCGGCAGGCGTGGCGATCGCATGGCTGGCAGCGGCGAGGTCCGTTTCAAAGGTTTGCGCGTTGCGACCGACTCGCACCACCGGAACGCCCAGCGTATTGGCCGTGATGCCATACATGGAAAATGTGGGGTCGGCCACCAGCACCGAACCTTCCGCCCGCAGGCAGGTGGCAATCAGCAGCGACCGGATGAGTTCGTCAGACCCGTTGCTGACGGAAATATGCGCCGATGTAACCCAGCTTACGGAGGATTGAGCAGAGGATTGAGCGGACTGGTAAGCGGACTGGTTGGCATATTGGGCGATCGCCCCTTTCAGCGCCGCATGTCCTCCATCGGGATAGCGGTTTGCCTCCAGTTCATGCTGATAGGCCCAGGCCAGTTTTTGCTTCAGGTCCTCTGGCAAATCGTAGGGGCTTTCGTTGGTATCCAGCCGATCGACCTGGGCAGGCTGCGTCGGAGAGCCGTGAGCCGCCGCATCTGCACCACCGGGATGGGGCGTGTAGGACACCAACTGAGCCAAATCGGAGCGCAAAAAGGGAAGCATAAACCCGCCTACCGCTGCAAGCACACAGCCTAAAATCACCTCTCATAGCATACGATTTTCGAGCAGTGGTCTGTTGATGTTTGGCTTGACGCAGCATCGATGGACAGTCGCTCGGCAGCGCTGAACCCCAAAAGCCCTTACTTGTCCAAATCTCAGGGATTAGCGGCGATCGCCCCTCGATGCATCGGCGCGATGGTGTAGGCTGAAGAAAGCGGTCTGAGTGTCTCTAAGAGGTTTCGTAAAGAGGTTTCGTAAAGAGGTTTTGGATCCGCGTTTCAATCGGATACTGGCCGCCGGATAATGGCCGCGCTCGATCGAGTTGAGTCTGATTTCTCTTGGGTTTCTTATAGTTTTCTAGTTTTCTTTTAGCTGAAGTTAGAAGTTAAAGGTTATGGACGATAGCTTGCTGCCCGTTGTCTATCTCAGTGTGCTGGTGGCGCTGCTGGCGATCGCGGGTATCTTCCTGTTTCGCCAAGTGCTTAGAACCCGCAAGGTCGAAACCGCCCTGACGCGCCTGCAAAACAAGCTCACCAAGGGCCCCGGCACGGCGCAGGAATACTATGAACTAGGCAGCATTTATCTGGACAAGAAGCTCTATTCGCAGGCGATCGCCCAGTTCCAAAAAGCGCTCAAGTCCAAAGACCTGAAAGAAGCCGAGAACGCGGCTCTGGTCTACAACGCACTGGGCTATGCCTATGCCGCTCAGGAGCAATATGACCTGGCCATTCGCCAATACAAAGAAGCGCTGGAAAAGCAGCCCAAGTACGTTACTGCCTTGAATAATCTAGGCTTTGCCTACGAGAAAAAGCAGTTGGTTACCCAGGCAATCGAAGCCTACGAGCAAGCGCTGGCCATTGACCCGAAAAACGGCACTGCCAAACGGCGCACCGAGTCCCTCAAGCGGCGTGTCGCCACGCCTGCCTAGTCTGCGCTGACCGAACGTGATTCCGTTTCGTACTGGACAAAAAAACCGGGGCACTCCGCCATTATGCGTAGAGATCCCCGGTTGACTTTTTTGGATTCCGTAGTTGTACGGTTGTGTCGCTAGAGTCACTCCAGACGGTTCTGGAGCTAAGCTTGCCTAGTCGTTGTCCCACTCTTCATGGCCAAGCAGATCGCCGATGCGATCGCGCAACAAAAAGTCACATTTTTCAAGTTCGCACTCAACGCAGGCCCACTCGCGGGCAGGAATGTACTTGCAGAGGACGTAGATGGGCTGCTGACGGCTGACAATCCCTTTTTGAACCAGTTGACGGGCTTCGTCTTGAAGGAGATCCATAGAGTATTGAACGGTTTGGAGCATGATTTCGACCTCTGCGCTAGAACTATCGAAACGTCGTGAGTGCTTCAAGCATGACTGACCTACGTAGGAACACTCAACGAAACACTCTGTATCAAAAGTTAGCGTTTATTTACAATCAGTGTTACCTTTTGTATTTCAGTATACTGAACCATATCTATTCTCACGCCAGTTTCCCGGTAGTGAGATTAAAAAATGTTAAAAAGTCACGAAACCATAACATTTTGGTAATACGAACTTACTAAAATCAAGACTGATTTTGAAGGATCAGCCGTTGTGCGGATAGGCTGATCGCTAGCCGAATTGCCGCTTTCATGCTGCTGGCATCGGCAATGCCCCGACCCGCGATGTCGAAGGCTGTACCGTGATCGGGCGAAGTCCGCACAAACGGCAGCCCGATTGTGGTATTGACGGCGCAATCGAACGCCATCAGCTTTACGGGAATTAGCCCCTGATCGTGATACAGCGCTAGGTAGGCATCGTGGGTCTGCACCGGGCGCGACGTGCCAAACCAAGCCTGGCCCGGCCGCACCCAGAGCGTATCTGGCGGAATGGGGCCGTCTAGCGTCAGGTAGGGATGCTGCTGCCGCATTTGGTGAATCCAGGGGGTCAGCCACTCCAATTCTTCGTGCCCAAGCTGGCCCCGTTCGCCGCTGTGGGGGTTGAGTCCGGCGATCGCCACTCGCGGCTGCAAAATTCTAAAATCGTCCCGCAGGCTGTCCAGCAATAGCCCCAGTTTGCGCGTCATCAGATCGGGCGAGAGGGCATCGGGCACCTGCCGCAGGGGAATATGCGTCGTTGCTAGCAGCGCCCGCAGCGTCCAGCCTGTATGGGGCGATCGCCCGACAAACATCATGCCAAACCGCGTCGTTCCAGCCTGTTCTGCCAGCAATTCCGTTTGCCCCGGATAGACATGACCCGCCGCTTTCCAGGCAGACTTGGCGATGGGCGCAGTGACAATGCCGTCAAACTTGCCTGCTAGCGTGTGGGCGATCGCCGTCTGCAAAAACCGAAAACTGGCCTCGCCGCTAGCAGCGCTTTCCGCTCCTGGCGTAATTTGGGACACCAGCGCCGAGTCGAGCGGCACCTCCAGCAGGTCGAGCGTAGAGAAGTCAGGGAGATAGGAGAACCCTGCCTGCACGAGGCGATCGCACGTCTGTTCCAGCAAAGCGCGGTTGCCGACCAGCGTGATTTTGCTGGGCGGTTCTGGTGGGTCTTCTGGGGAGTCATCCGCCAGCGCCGCCAGCGCCTTCAGCACCACCTCCGCCCCAATCCCCGCCGGATCTCCCAGAGCGATCGCCACTCTTGGCTGCACCATTGCTTCCTCCTCGCTAAATACCTGTTGAGCCTCGCAAAACACCGGACAATGCCTGCCCCAAGCCCCCAAGCACAATTCATCAAATCAGCGGAACCTTTAGCCAATCCACCAAACGGGCTGCAAACTGCCTTAAAATGCATGGTGCAAGTGCATGGTGCAAGCTCTGGCAACCTCGACCCCGGTCAACGCTAGGTTTATGCCGCAGCGCTTTCTCGGCAGCGCTTTCCTAATGGCGGCATTCTCAAGGCGGCATTGAGGGCGATCGCCAGTTCCCAAGCTCGCAAACCCACGTCATCCCACTCAATCAATTCAAGCAAACAAACTAAGGAGATATCGAACACATGAGCGGTGAAATGCTGAACGCAACTTTCTTGTCATTTACTCTAATCTTGGTGGGGCTAGCGCTGGGCTTTGCGCTGCTGAAGCTCCAAGGCGGCGAAGAGTAATTTTTGAGGTTAGCTGGCCTGGTTTTCTGTAAGACTGTGCTGCGTCCCCGTCGATCGGTCACACGACAAAGCGCACGAAAAACCAGGCAGCCCTCCCCAAGCGCATTCCCAAACCCCAAATCGCAAATCTAAAATCGCAAATCCGAAATCCAACGCCTCAGCTATCCTCTGGCTCGTCCAGATGCTCTGCCACTTCACGGTATAGATTGAGGACGTGGCTATCTTTCAGGTAATAGAACACGTTGCGCCCCTGCTTGCGATAGCTGACCAGTCGGAGCGATCGGAGCGATCGCAACTGATGAGACACCGCCGACTCGCTCATCTTCACCACTGCTGCCAGATCGCAGAC
The DNA here is from genome assembly GCF_013177315.1 of Thermoleptolyngbya sichuanensis A183. Lineage (NCBI taxonomy): Bacteria > Bacillati > Cyanobacteriota > Cyanophyceae > Oculatellales > Oculatellaceae > Thermoleptolyngbya > Thermoleptolyngbya sichuanensis. The sequence goes on from NZ_CP053661.1 coordinate 3,311,968, forward strand.
GCAGAGCTCCTGCTGAGCCAGCGCCGACACGATCCGCAGACGATTGGCATCTCCCAGCAGCGCAAAAAATTCTGCCATCCGCTGCGCCTTTTCGACACTCAGCAGCCCCCGCTGCGCCTGCCGCACATGCTCCAGATCAACAGGATGTTCCGTCGCACAACTGGGGCTATTCTCAGGAATAGACGCGCTGACAGCCGCTCGAAGCGGAGAGGAATTCCTCTGGGACACTGCTTTGGGCATAGGTCTGAGGTCTGGGCTTTGATAAAGATTTGACAAACTGCAAGCCGCTTTACAGCCTGCACAGCACAGGTGAATCTCTCTCTAGCCTAGCAATTTGCTTGCTATTCAGCGCGTCTCGCAAAAAAACGGATTCTCTAGCAGGCCGAAATATTAGAGAATGAAAGGTGTATCTTATAAAAAGTTAACGATTTCGGACGAAATCTATAATGATGTTACTCGTGGTCGGTGCGACGGGCACCCTGGGCAGACAAGTGGTTCGTCGCGCACTGGATGAAGGCTATCCGGTGCGCTGTCTGGTGCGAAGCTTCCGTAGGGCTTCGTTTCTCAGGGAATGGGGCGCAGAGCTGGTGCTGGGAGATTTGTGCGAACCGGAGACGTTGCCCCCTGCCTTTGAAGGGGTTACAGCGGTCATTGACGCGGCAACGGCTCGTGCCACAGATTCCCTCAGCGTGCGCCAGGTGGACTGGGAAGGGCAGGTGGCGCTGATTCAGGCGGCCAAGCTGGCCGGAGTCGAGCGCTTCATTTTCTTCTCCATCCTGGATGCAGAGAAATATCCCGACGTGCCGCTGATGGAAATCAAGCACTGCACAGAGCAGTTTTTGGCAGAATCAGGGCTGAGCTACACGGTTCTGCGGACGGCTGGCTTTATGCAGGGGCTAATCGGGCAGTATGCCATTCCTATTCTCGAAAAGCAGGCTGTTTGGGTGACGGGGGAAACGTCGCCGATCGCCTACATCGACACGCAGGATTTGGCCAAGTTTGCTGTGCGGGCGCTGAAGGTGCCGGAAACCGCTAACCGCACTTTCCCGGTCGTGGGGTCGCGGCCTTGGGGCGCGTATGAAATCATCCGCCTGTGTGAGCGTCTGTCGGGGCAGGAATCTAAGGTGTCGCGGATGCCGCTGGAACTGTTGCGAGCCGCCCGCAAGATTGCCCGGTTCTTTCAGTGGGGCTGGAACCAGGCCGATCGCCTCGCCTTTACCGAAGTGCTGGCAACGGGTAAGCCGCTGACCGCGCCGATGGATGAAACCTATCAGGTCTTCGGCATCGACCCCAAGGAACTGACGACGCTGGAAGGCTATATGCAGGAATACTTCAGCCTGATCATGAAAAAGCTGAAGGAAGCAGAGTACGAAAAAGAAAAGGCGAAAGAGAAGGCGATGAAGCGCAAAATGAAGCGATCGCCCTTCAAAAAGGTCGAAGAACCCAAGCCCTAGTGCAGAATTTGGGGCGCTGATTTTAGGACACTGCTGGGCAACGTTAGCAGAAAGGGGGTGGGGGTCTTGCTCCTGCCCTCTTTTTGACGTGTCTTGGACTAAACGTGATCTGGCTCTATCTCAAGACCCCTCAGCGGCACCCCGAACAAACTTGCTAGAAAGCCCAATCGCAAATCCAAAATTGCAAATCCAAAATCGCAAATCCAAAATCGCGAATCTCAGAAAAAGCCAAGGGCCATCCCCGCAAGCAAAACAAAGCCGACCCAGACGTTTTGCCGAAAGATCTGTCCATAGAGGGCGGGATTTGGGGCGGCGGTGGGGGTGCGACGGAGGCGGAGGTATTGCCAGATCCATAGGGCGATCGCCCCTAGTAGCGCCATCCAATAGACCCAGCCCAGCGCCATCAAGCTACCCAGTTTCCCCAGCAGCACCGCCGTCGCCGTAAAAAATGCGCCCACCGCCTGCGCCGCGTATCGCCCAAAGAAAATTGCGCTGGAATTGACCCCGACGCGCAAATCGTCTTCCCGGTCGGCCATGGCGTAAACGGTGTCAAACCCCAGGGTCCACAGCACCGTCGCGCCCCACAGCAGCCAGGTTTCCGGCTCCAGCGTGCCCGTTACCGCGCTCCAGCTAATCAGCACCGCAAAGCCCCATGCCAACGACAGCACCAACTGCGGCACCGGAAACACCCGCTTTGCCAGCGGATACAGCACGATCACCGGAACCGCCGCCACGCAGAGCCAAAAGCTGAGCGGGTTTAGATACAGCGACAATCCGTAGGCGCAGAGCATCGACACCAGCGCCACCGCAATGCCCGTCCGCACCGACAGCGCCCGCGAGGCCAGGGGCCGGGTTTTGGTGCGCTGCACCTGCGGATCAATGTTGCGATCCCACAGGTCATTAATCACGCAGCCCGCCGCGCTGGTGGCCAGCGTCCCCAGCACGATCACCCCAATTAAAATCGGCGGCGGATTGCCCCGCGCCGCCAGCACCACCGCCCACAGCGCCGGAATCATCAAAATGAGCCGTCCGGCGGGCTTGTCCCAGCGCAAGAGGCGCACCACCTTCAGCCAAGTCGGTTCGGGTTGGGGCGAGGGATGAGTCACCATAGGTTGAGTTGCCAAAAGCTTTGGGGAATGAATGCGTTTATCCTTAGCCTACAGGGTTGCAGGCGATAGCGGAAAGATAAAGAAATGAGGAAATCGAGAATTCAGTTTGCAACCGAATTCACCCCCATTCAGTTTCTAGAATAGAGACAAAGACGATAGGACTTACGCAGTTGGACGATTTCTCGCGGGCTACGCCCGCGAGAAATCGTCCAAACCCCAAAGAGCCTATCGCAAGTGCGTAGGTTCTGGACGAATTCATCAAGTTATCGGAGCTTATCGGAGCGCTATGACTGACGTTCGCAATCCTTCCTTCCCAGATGCTATGAGTTCGTCAGCCAGCGCACCCTATTTCGTGATTTACGACGGCAACTGCAATCTCTGCGTCAATCTGGTGAAACTGCTGGAATCGCTGGATCGCGGCCAGATGTTTCAATATGCGCCAATGCAGGATGAACCGACGCTGGCGCAGTTTGGCATTACGCCGCAGGACTGCGAAATGGGAATGATTTTGCTGCGGGCAGATGCGCCGGAGGTGCGCTGGCAGGGCAGTGATGCAGCCGAAGAGATTGGGCGACTGCTGCCGCTGGGCAACGGGTTTGTCGCAGCCTATCGGGCGCTGCCGGGGGTGAAGTGGGCGGGCGATCGCCTCTATGAACAAGTCCGCGACAACCGCTATGCGTTGTTTGGCAAGCGCGATCGCCTCTACCAGTCTGCCTATCCGATGTGCGGACTGGGCGACTGCAATTTGCAACCCGATGGCTCACCGCAGGAGTCGAGCCAGCACAACGCCTAGCCCGCGATGCCTAGTCAGCGATGAATGCGTTGCAGACTCAGCCCTGGTCAAACGGGGCTTTTGCAGACGCTTTATGCGGAGGTAGCCGTTCGTTAAAATAGCGCCATCTCCTTCGATGCTTTAAGCGTGCCGCTTCAAGATTGCCCCAAGATTGCCCCAAGATTGTCCCAAGATTGCCCCAGAGAGTCGCCAATGGTGTTGCAACATCCTCAACAGCCTGCCCGCTCTGTGCCGATGCCGCCGCTGGAAAGTGGCGATCGCCTCACCCGCGCCGAGTTTGAGCGCCGCTACCAGGCAACCCCAGAGCATTTCAAAGCAGAACTCATCGAAGGAGTGGTTTACGTGGCATCTCCCGTCCGAACGTTTCATGGCAACCCGCATTTCAATCTCATCACCTGGCTAGGGGTCTATAGCGTGGCAACGCCGGGTGTCAGCGGCTCAGACAATACGACGACTCGGCTGGACATGGACAACAAACCCCAGCCGGATGCGCTGCTGCGGATTGAGGTGGGCGGAACCTCCACAATTAGTGATGACGGCTATATCGAAGGAGCGCCAGAACTGATTGCAGAAATTGCCACTAGCAGCGCTGCAATCGACCTGGGAGCCAAACAAAACGCCTATCGCCGCAACGGGGTGCAGGAATATCTGGTCTGGCAGACCTTCGAGAACCGCCTGAGCTGGTTTCGCTTGCAGGCAGAAGAATACGTCCTGGTGGAACCCGATGCGGAGGGCATCATTCGCATCAGCGTGTTTCCGGGGCTGTGGCTGGACGCGCCCGCGCTGCTAGAGGGGCGGATGATCGAGATGCTAAATGTGCTGCAAGCGGGGCTGGCTGACCCGGCGCATCAGGCCTTTGTGGAGGAACTGGAGGGGCGATCGCCAAATAGTCGTGCAACCTAGACAAGCGAGTTGCATGACTTGCTAATACGACTTACTAACACAACTTACTAAGTTTACTGCCCTCCTATCTCTGCGTTGCCCTATTTCTGCGTTGTCGACAGCGGTTCCTCCAAATCTTCAAAATCGGCAGGCGGCGTGGGCAATTCAGGCATAAAGCGATCCGTCAGCTTTTTCACGATGATGTATAGCACGGGAACCATGAACAGGCTGAGAAACGTAGACAGCAGGTAGCCGCCGAAAATAGCTGTCCCGATCGAACGGCGGCTAGCGGCCCCGGCTCCAGTAGCAATTACCAGCGGGAAAAAGCCTACCAAGCTAGAAAAGCCCGTCATCAAAATGGGTCGCAGTCGTTCTTGTGCTGCCTCGATGGCTGCTTTGGTAATGGGCAAGCCTTTCTCGCGCAACTGGTTGGCGTATTCCACAATCAAAATCGAGTTTTTACTCGCCAGACCAATCAGCATCACCAGACCTACCTGAGAATACACGTCGTTGGCCTGCCCCCGCAGAAGCTGCGCTCCCATCGCCCCTAACACCGCTAGCGGAACCGCAAACAAAACAATCGCCGGATCTACGAAGCTGCCGTACTGCGCCGACAGAACCAGATACACCATCAGCAGCCCCAGGGCAAACAGCAGCGGTGCTTGCCCGCCCGACTCGATTTCCTCTAGAGCAGTGCCAGTCCACTCAAACCCGAGACTAGGTGGAAGCACCTGCTGGGCAACCTGCTCCATCGTGGCGATCGCCTGACCAGAACTTCTTCCCGGCGCTGCACTGCCCTGCACCGAAATCGACCGCAGCAGGTTGTAGTGCGTAATCGACTGGGCGCTGGTGGTTGGGGTCAGCGTTACCAAGTTGCCCAGGGGAACCATATCTCCGGCAGCAGAGCGGACGTAGAGTTGGTTCACGTCTTCCGGCCGGGCGCGGAACTGCTGGTCGGCCTGCACATAAACGCGGTAGCTGCGCCGATCTAACGTAAAGTCATTGACATAGTTCGAGCCTAACAAGCTTTGGAGGGTGGAGAAAATATCATCAATATTCACACGCAGCGCTTTTGCCCGCTCTCGATTAACATTCACAACCAGTTGTGGTGTGCTGGCAGAATAGGTCGAGAACACTGCCTGCAAATTGGGATTCTGGTTGGCAACTCCTATTAGGGCGTTGAGGTAGCCTACAAACTCGTCCAGGGGCATGTTTCCTCTGCGATCCTGCATTTCCATCTGGAAGCCGCCGAAGCTGCCCAAGCCCTGAATCGAGGGCGGGTTTAGCGAGAAAATTCGGGCTTTGGGCATTCCCAAGAACTTCATCTGGATTTGCCCGATGATTTCTTGGACGGATTGTCCCCGATCCTTACGCTCTTCCCACGGCTTCAGCAGGGTGAACATGATGCCTTGGTTGGGTGCAACACCCCCGAAACTAAAGCCCGTCACAGCAAAGTTAGACTCTACCTCTGGAATTTTGCGTACCTCGGCTGAGGCTTCATCCAGGATTTTCTTGGTGTAGTTAAGTGACACGCCTTCGGGAGCCTGCACCAGCGTAATAAAATAGCCTTGATCTTCTTCTGGCAAAAAGGCTCCGGGAACAACTCGATAGACCCAGATCGTGGCTATCAGCGCTAGTACAAACCCAGCTAGCACCCAATACTTCAACCGAGACAGCACTGTGAGCGATCGGCGATAGCGCTGCCGCACACTCTCCAGAAATCCGTTAAATCGCTCAAACTGTTGCCCCAGCCAGCCCTGGTGGTCGGAACGGGGCCGCAGCAGCAGTGCCGACATCGTAGGCGAAAAGGTCAGCGCATTGAATGTAGACACGACGATAGAAAAAGCAATCGTCAGCGCAAACTGGCGATAGATTGCGCCCGTTGTGCCGGGAAAAAACGCCACCGGGACGAACACCGCCATCAGCACCAGCGAAGTTGCAATCACCGCGCCAGACAGCTCTTTCATAGCTTCTGCTGCTGCGCGAAACGGGTTCATGCCGCGATCTTGCACCTTGGCAGCGATCGCCTCCACTACCACAATCGCGTCATCCACCACCATACCTGTCGCCAGCGTCAAACCAAACAAGGTCAGTGTGTTGATTGAGAAGCCGAATATCTTGATAAATACGAAAGTCCCAATCAGCGCAACAGGAATGGCGACCGCTGGAACCAGCGTGGTTCGCCAATCTTGCAGGAAAAAAAACAGCACTAATATCACCAACAGAATAGCGGTGATTAGCGTATACACCACATCTCGTAACGAAACCTGCACAAAGCTTGTGACATCAAACGCAATGGCATAGTCAACGCCAGGCGGAAAGGAACGTTTCAAGTTTTCTAACTCTCGGCGAACGGCAGCCGCCGTCTCTAGCGCATTGGAACCGGAACGTTGCGTAATCCCTAAACCAACAGATTCTATGTCGTTATAAGTCAAGAAAGTCGCATAGTTCTCTGCACCGAGTTCCGCCCGTCCCACATCTTTCAGGCGCACCAAGTTGCCGCCTTCTCCCGTCTTCAGCACTAGGTTTTCAAATTCTTCGACGGACTTGAGCTGGCTATCAGCCCGCAGGTTGATTTGGTATTCCTGGTTCGGATCGGCAGGTTGTTGCCCCAGTTGCCCTGCGCCTACCTGGATGTTTTGTTCGCGAATAGCCTTCGTAACATCCTGCACCGTCAGACCCCGTGCTGCTAACCGCGCTGGATCGAGCCAGAGGCGCATGGCAAACTTCCGTTCTCCAAAAATCTGGATCGACCCGACCCCCGGAATCCGCCGCAATTCTTCCACCATGTACAGGTCGGCGTAGTTGCTGAGGAAAGAGCTATCGTATTCGCCGTTGGTGGGGTAGAGGGCGATCGCCATCAGGAAGTCGCTAGACGACTGCTCTACCTTAATCCCCGTACGGGTTACCACTTCTGGCAAACGAGACTCGGCCCGAGCTACTCGGTTCTGCACATTCACCGCTGCAATGTCCGAATCTTGCCCTGCTGTAAAGGTAACAGTGATCTGGCTGGTGCCATCGCTGCCGCTGCTAGAACTCATGTAGCGCAGCCCATCTATACCATTAATTTCCCGCTCTAGAATATTTGTCACGGTATTCTCTACAGTCTCTGCGTCTGCCCCTGGATAATTTGCTGTTACCACCACCTGCGTCGGTGCGATATCAGGAAACTGGGCGATCGGCAGCGTTGGCAGAACCACCAATCCCAAAAACACCGTGATAATGGCGCAAACTAGTGTGAAAACAGGTTGTTTGATGAAAAAGTTGGCAAACATGTGGAGTTGGATTGAGGGTTCAGCGATTAAGGGTCTAGCACACTAAGTTGCAACAAGAGAAGGGCTTGGATTGTTTGGAATGCTGGTGTTTACGCGAAGCCAAACCCCAAATCCCAAACTCCTACTGCGCCATTGCCTGAGCGGACATAATCGGCGTGCCTTCAGTAAGGTTTAGCACGCCCGACACGACCACCTGCTCACCTGGCTGTAGACCAGAGATGACCCGATAACTATTACCCTGGATGTCGCCTAGTTGCACAAGCCGCTGGCGGGCCACCTGCATGGGCGGCTGTCCGGATTGGCCGTTGGGCGGTGTGGGCTGATCCGGATTGACTTCGGGCTGTTCGGCTATGTAAACGAAGGTTTGTCCAGCGATGCGGGTGATGGCGGCAGTGGGCACTAGCAGCCCCGGCTGGCTGCTCCAAACAACACGAGTGCGAACTAGTTGACCATCGCGCAGGCTGCCGTCGTTCGTAAAGCTGGCCTTGGCAAGAACCGACTGCTCACCGCTGCTGACCTCCGGCGCAACAAAGCTGATGCGACCGCGCAGAGCAGGTTTTCCCTGTTCGTCTAATAGCTCGACTGGCAGCCCGACCCGGAGTTGGCGCGATCGTTCAATGGGCACAGCAATGTTCAAATCCAGCGTGCTGTTTTGAATAATGCTGGTAAGCGTAGTGCTAAGCGTGACCAAGTCACCCACCTTCACCGGGATATTGCCCACCACGCCCGCAATCGGCGAAATCACCTGCCGATCTTGTAGGTCTTCAACAGCAATGTTGCGATTTGCCTGGGCGCGGGCAATTTGGGACTCGGTTTCGCGCAGTGAGGCTTCGGCCGCTCGCACGTTCTCTTCTGCTGCTCGACGGCTGGCGATCGCCGTATCCCGTCTATTTCGCGCTCGGTCTAGCTCTTGCCGCGATAGCGCGCCGGCCGACACCAACAACTCGATGCGGCGATAATCTGACTCTGCTAAGCTGACATCGGCTGCTGCGCGGTCGGCATCAGCCTCTGCGGCTCGGAGCCGAGCTACTGCTGTGTTTCGGGATGACTGTGCAGCCTCTAGGTTGGCGATCGCCCCACTGACCTCTGCACGGCTGCGGTCAGCCCGCAGTTGCAAAATCGGGGTTCGTGCTTGCACTACATCCCCCGGACGCACAAAAATTTCTACCACTCGCCCATCGGCTTCGGGACGCAGCACAACCCGATCTTCTGCCTCCAGTGCGCCCACAAACTCTGAAGTTTCTAGCACCGTACTAGATTGCACAGTTTGCAACTCCACAGGCACAGGAGGCGGGCCGCCCTGTACTTCTGGCGGGCCGCTCTGGCAGGCCCCAGCAACCATTGACAGCAGCATGGCGCTAAGTAGCGAACCCCGACGCGACACCCTACGCTCACGTTGAAACCTGGAGTTAGCGAAATAAACCCGAAACAAAGATGTGAATACTCTAGTCATAAAATACTGCCGGAACTGCATTGCTAGCACCAAACCATAACAGTCAAGAAGCCACAAGCCACCAAGCGATCTCATAACTTCAACCGGCGACATACAAAGTGGCGCTACCTGACGTGTTGCCCTATCCTCAAACCATTCCTATGGAGCTACCAAGTTGTACAGAGCTATCGGCGACATAAAATAGCGCTTCCAAGTTGCAACCATTGCCCACAATGGCCGGAATGTTTCCGCACTCTGGTTGCCCAGAACCCGACCTAAGATCCCTTATCGGCAGCGGTCAACAGCAGCCTAGAGCCAGATTTTGCTTTTTGCCCCAACAAAGATCTTCAATGCATCAATGCATCCAACTCACCCACCTTTGACGAAACATCTGAATCATAGGCATTAGGTAATAATTCACCAACTTGCTTGACCCAAATAAATAATGACCGTGTCATGGTGAACTCCCTCTGACTCGTTCGATGCTGCGAAAACCCATGTCATTGAAATAACATTCTGAGATACTCGCGCTTAAATTCATCAGAATAGGCAAAAGGAAAGCCATAGGCTTCAACAGGTTACCACTGACAGGTCTTAGAGAGGTGATTTTGCTTACCTCTTCGCCCGCTATTCTGACTGATACCAGTTGAACCATATTCAAGACATTCCGTCAGGCTCACCTTGATTTTATGCCCTTAACTATTCAATGTCGGTGTTTTTACGGCAATTTTTATAATTTTTTCTTGCGCATCTAAGTATTTATTCATGATATTGCACGAATAGTCAACTAATGTAGCGGGATCGCCCTGCTGCAGCATCCTCCAACTGGGTTACTCCCATCAGGCTGCGGGATTGGGGCAGACTCCGGGAACGCAAGTTTTGGCGATGAAGAATAAGGAAGATTCTCAGATGGGAACCCTAGAGGTGTCGTGTTCAATTTGATACCTCATTGTCTCTTGGGGAGTACGAGTCATGACGGCCGAGAACCTCCTGAAATCGGGCATTCAAGCAGTTAAACAGCAGCAGTATAAAGCGGCGATTCAAGCGCTGATGGCTTGCTGCCAGACCGCCGATCGCCAGTCCAAGCTCTATTTCCAGGCGCAGATGTGGCTGGTGCGGGCTTACTATGACAGTGGGCAGGCAGAGCGGGCGATCGCCCTTTGTCAGCAGCTCAGCACCGACGCGCCGCCCCAAGTGCAAACCTGGGCTATGAACCTGCTGCCCACGCTATCCGCTGCGCCTGCAATCGGCCTGGACACCGCCGGATCGGCCGCCACCGACGCACCCACCGCCGACCTGCCCCAGCTCAGCGCCGAAGAAGCCCTCGACCTGTTCAATCGGGGTAATCATGCGCTGAAAACCAAGCGCTTTGCCGAAGCCGTCGAGCATTTGGAAACGTACTGCCGATCCGCCAATCCCCATCACAAAGATTTCGCCCAAGCCCAGATGTGGCTGGTGAAAGCCTACAACGGCAATGGGCAAACCGAGACGGCGATCGCCCTCTGTCGTCGATTGCTGCATCACGAAAAAGAATTCGTGCAGCTCTGGGCCCGCCAATACCTCAACACGCTGGCTCCCGAACCCGAAGCCGAAGCAACCCAACTCGAAGCCCCCCTCGCCAACGCAGCCAGCCTGCATCCCAAAATCCAAAATTTAAAATCTAAAATCTCAAACACCCAACCTTCCGCCCTTAGTCCCACCAAAACCCGCGCCCCTCGCGGCGGAGTCTCGCTGGTGATGAAAGGCGTAGCCAGCAGCCTGGCCCTGGCATCGGGCATGACGATCACGCTGCTGTTTGGCATGGTGTTTGCGCTCTGCATGGCGCTGCTGTTTTTGCATGGCAGCGACAACCCCACGGCGGGGCTGGGCCTGGCGCTGGTGGCAACCCTGTTGTTCAATGCCATTGTCTTTTTCCTGTCGCCGCTGATCATGGATGTGGTGCAGGGCTGGCTCTATGGCACGCGCTGGGTCTCGCTGTCGGATATTGAGCGGCGCAGTCCGGAGGCGGGCCGCGTCATCCGCACCGTTTGCCAGCAAAAGAAGCTTGCTCAGCCTCGCCTGGGGCTAATTCCCGACGACAACCCCACCGCCTTTACCTACGGCTCGCTGCCCAACACGGCGCGGGTGGTGGTGAGCCAGGGCTTGTTTAAGTACCTGGACGATGACGAAGTGGCCACGGTCTACGCCCACGAACTGGGCCATGTCGTGCATTGGGACTTTGCCGTGATGACGCTGGCGGCAACGCTGGTCCAGATTACGTATCTTCTGTATGTGTATCTGCGAGAGGCCCAGGACTGGCTGGGCGACAGCGAAATGGCGCGACGGCTCAAGCTGGGGACGCGGAGTGTGGCGATCGCCGCCTACGTGTTCTATGTTCTAGGCGAATATCTGGTGCTGTATCTGTCGCGCACGCGGGAATATTATGCAGACCATTTTGCCGCCGAGGTGACGGGCAACCCCAACGGGCTGTCGCGGGCGCTGGTGAAAATCGCCTACGGGATTGTGGAAGAGGGACAGCACAACCCCCAGCCCAGCAAGGTGCTGCAAGGTACACGCACGCTGGGCATTGCCGACAGCAACAGCGCCGGATTTACAGGCACAGCCTACCGCGTGGCAGCAAGCCCGGTGCAGGTGGGGCGCGTCTTTCTCTGGGATATGTTTAACCCCTGGGCGGCCTGGATGGAGCTAAATTCCACTCACCCGCTAACGGGCAAGCGTGTCCGCGCCCTCAGCACCTATGCCGAACAGCTTGGGCTGGGTGCAGAGTTCGACATGGCGCAGGTGGTGCGTGAAGGGCGCGGGCTAAACAAAACGCGGCTCTATGGCAACTTTGTGCTGGATGTGCTGCTGTATTGGGCAGACTGGATCGGCTTTGGGCTGGGGCTGCTCGTGGCGATCGCCCTCTACCAAAGCGGTGCGAGCAACCTGGGGGCGATCGCCGCTCCTGCACTGCTGGGTGGCGGCATCGGGCTACTGTTCAAAACCTTCGTCATGTATCCCGACTTCAACCGCGCCCCGGCGATGGACATACTCACCCTCATGTCTGACCCCTACGCCAGCCCGCTGCGGGGTCGTCCGGTCAAGCTAAGCGGCGAAATTATTGGCAAAGGCGACTCTGGCTATGCCTATGGCTCAGAAATCAAGCTGCAAGACCCAACAGGGATGATTTTGCTGCGCTATTCGTCCCGCTTTGGGCCCCTGGGCAACTTCTTGTTTGGCGCAAGTCAGGCCGAAAGCTTCATCCACCAGTCCGTCAGTGCGGTGGGCTGGTTCCGACGCGGCATGATGCCCTGGGTGGACCTGATTCGGCTAGACTGCCCCGCCAAGTGGACGGTTCGCAGCTATCACCGCTTCTGGAATCTGCTGTTTGGGGCGCTGCTGATTGGGCTGGCGTTTGTGCTGCCGTCGGTGCTGGCCTAGAGCGCGGCGCAGGCAGCAACGCTGGCAGGAATCTATCTTGCACCGATTGGCGATTTTGGATTGGCGATTTTGGCTAGCCAGTCAAGCCTCGGTCGCTTCTGTCAAGCCTCGGTCGCTTCTCTCGTCTAAAAGTGCATCTCTTTCAAACAGATGAGAGACAACCAGGGTATGATTCTAGATTGAGTGATTTACCAAAATTAGCAATTCCAATGGCAGAAACCCTCCTGTTCAACGCCCTGCGTGAAGCAATCGACGAAGAGATGGCGCGTGACCCGTCCGTGTTCGTGTTGGGCGAAGACGTGGGGCACTATGGCGGCTCCTACAAAGTCACCAAAGACCTGTATAAGAAATACGGCGATTTGCGCGTTCTGGATACGCCAATTGCCGAAAATGCCTTTACGGGGATGGCCGTCGGGGCGGCGATGACGGGGCTACGTCCCATCATCGAAGGGATGAACATGGGTTTTTTGCTGCTGGCGTTTAACCAGATTGCCAACAACGCCGGAATGTTGCGCTACACCTCCGGCGGCAACTTCAAGATTCCGCTGGTGGTGCGCGGGCCCGGCGGCGTGGGGCGGCAGCTCGGCGCAGAACATTCCCAGCGGCTAGAAGCTTATTTTCAGGGCGTACCTGGGCTAAAGATGGTGGCCTGCTCGACTCCCTACAATGCTAAGGGATTGCTAAAGTCTGCCATTCGCGATGACAACCCTGTGATCTTCTTTGAGCATGTGCTGCTCTATAACCTGAAGCAGGATTTGCCAGAGGAAGAATACCTGCTGCCGCTGGACAAAGCAGAGACCGTGCGCGAAGGCAATGACGTGACCATCCTGACCTATTCGCGGATGCGCCACCACGTGATGCAGGCGGTGAAGACCCTGGAGAAAGAGGGGTTTGACCCGGAAGTGATTGACCTGATTTCGCTGAAGCCGCTGGACTTTGAGACGATTGGTGCATCAATTCGCAAGACCCATCGTGTGATCATTGTGGAAGAATGTATGCGCTCTGGCGGCATCGGCGCAGAAATTACGGCATCGATTAACGATCGCCTCTTTGACGAACTGGACGCGCCCGTGATTCGCCTCGCTTCGCAGGATATTCCCACGCCCTACAACGGCACGCTAGAGAATTTGACGATTGTGCAACCTGCCCAAATTGTGGAAGCAGTGCAAAAGCTGGTGGCGCTGAAGGTGTAGTTCAGCCCTGCGCGAGAAACACGCGAGAAATACGCGAAAAACGTTAGTGTGCGACAGGACTGGGGTGTAGCGGTGTTCTTCTGTGGAAATCGCTGGGGGGAATCGCTGGGCGATCGCCCCTGCCAGTCCTTTTGCGATGCGCTCTGATTTCGATGCGCTCTGAAAACAAAAGTAGACCGAGCGATCGCTCAGCCAGCAGGACGGATGTCAGCGCAGAGATGTCGCGCAGAGATATCAATAACCCATCTCCGACCAGGCTACGAAAAGGTGAGCTTGGTCGGGTCCACAACCAGGCTGCTAATCAACACTCCGTTGACCAGAATATTGATTTGGTGAGCAATCCGGAGTTCTGAAATCGGCTCCTTGAGCAAGTCTTGAGCAGCAAGGAGGGTTTCGGCGACTTGGCGATCGCGACACTCAATTCGCAGCACTCCCCAGCGGCGAGACAGTCGGCATGCCTTTAGCCCTTGCAACTGTCGTAGCTCGACCGGGTTCTCCCGATAAAAGTCGAGGATGAGTCGAGTGAGTTGGGCAAACCAGTTCATTGCAGCGAACCCCTAAAGATGGATTTATTAAGGCGACGCACCTGCAACCGCCCCCCAGCGATCGCCCATCCTCTTTTGCAGCTACCTATTCGGTAAAACGCAAGATTCTAGGGAAACACCTGAGGAGATCGCGCAACTGCGCTTCTTTTCAATACTTTTATTCAAGCGCAGATCAAAAACTCAAACGATGGATTGCAAAAAGATTTAATGCGTGAATTCCTAAAAAGGAGGTTCAAACAGCCTGAAACGGTCTTGGTGCAAGGACTTTTAGAGATTTTTCTGAAGTGATGAAATGTAACAATATAGGCTCGTTTCTTTAAGAAATGAATCCCTAAAAATTGGAACCTTGCTTTCATTTTTGTTACGAAGTTTGATATTTCAATTTGTAAATAAGTTTTGCGAATACCAATAAATTTCGTAACGCCTTGAGTTTAATTAAATTAAGCAATCTGTACCGATACTCCCGTCGGTACTTGATTGGTACTTAATTGGTCCATTTATTTTGTCCTGCTAGAGTTTGCTACATCTGCAAAGCCTGATTAGGACATGTCGAAGTCCCGGTAGACCACAGTCCGGTTTCGGCCCCGACGTTTTGCGTTGTAGAGGGCTTGGTCGGCCTGCGCCATCAGGGCTTCAATAGTTTGCGTAGAGGTGGGAATCTGGCTAGTGACACCAAGGCTAACCGTCACGACCCGGGCCACACGAGAATACTCATGGCGGATGCCCAGCGCCTGGATGCCGAGGCGAATTTTTTCGGCGATCGCCCGCCCCCCTGCCATATCGGTGTTGGGCAAAATCACGCCAAACTCTTCACCACCATAGCAAGCCACCAGATCCGCCGGACGCTGCGCCGCGCGCTTGGCAACTTCAGCCAGCTTTTGCAGGCAGTCGTCGCCTTCCTGATGTCCATAGTGGTCGTTAAAGCGTTTGAATTCGTCTACATCAAACAAAATCAGCGAGAGAAACTGCTGTTCTCGCAAGAGCCGATTCCACTCCTGTTTGAGGTGCTGGTCAAAGCGGCGGCGATTGGCGATTTGCGTCAGTCCGTCAATGTTGACGAGGGCTTCTAACTCCTGATTGGCTCGAATCAGCATCTCTTCGGCCCGCTTTTGCCGGGTGATGTTTTGCATTTGCGCCAGCAGATAGAGCGGATTTTGTTGTGCATCTCGTACCAGCGATACGCTCAGCAGTGCCCAGGTAATTTCTCCACTCTTGCGGATATAGCGTTTTTCCATCTGAAAGGAGTTTCGCTTACCGTCGATTAATTCCTGCACCATCGCTAAGTCAGCAGCCAAGTCTTCGGGGTGAGAAACGGCCTGGAACGTAAGCGATCGCAGTTCAGCCTCGGTGTAGCCCAGCAAATCGCAACAAGCAGCATTGACCGCCAGAATCTGACCGTTGAGGGCATTGATGGAACTGCCCACGGCGCTGTGGTCAAAGGCGGCGCGAAACCTTGCCTCGCTCTGGCGCAGCGCCTCTTCTGCGGATTTGCGGTCGGTGACATCGCGAATCATCGTCAGCGCTTCGGTAGGGCCATAGGGCACAATGCGGACTTCTTCATACTGGAGGCGATCGCCAAACCAAACCTGCTGCTCATAGACCTGAATCTGCTGCGTGGCAAAGGCCGCTCTTAAATAATGCAGCTTGCGCTGGGCGACTTCTTTTGGCAAAAGCTGAGACACCCGCATTCCCACCGGGTTGACATCTGGCGGGATTAGATCAGTCAAATGATTCGTCTTGAGATAGCTGAGATAAATGCCCTGGTCGCTGACGCGAAAAATCAGGTCGGGAATGGCATCGAGCAGGGCCTGCGTTTCTATTTTTTGATGATGTAACGCCTCCGTTTTTTGGGTAATTTCTGACCGCAGGGCGTGGTTTTGGGTGACGAGCGATCGCTCGGCCTGTCGCCGCAGCGTGATGTCTTGAAACACCGCGACACAGCCTAAAACTTCGCCCTGACCGTTGCACAATGGCACGGCCCGCGCTTCCAGCAGAACGGTTCGCTCTGCACGGCGGATTTCCAAATCGTCGGCTGTGCAGCTTTCGCCACGCAGGGCGCGAGAGATGGGCAATGCTTCGGTAGCGTACAGCCGCCCCGTGCCCGCCTGAAAGATCGGACAAACTGACATTGGGGTATCCAGGGCAGTGCTTAGGGCAGTGTCTAAGGAAATATCTGAGAACGTGCATGGGGCAATGCCAATCATGTCCCGCGCCACTTGATTGAGAAACACAGCACAGCCATCTTTTTGATAGATTGCAATGCCTAGCGGCAATCGATCGAGCCACGCAGACACCTGCGAAGGGTCGCCCAAAAAATCAACCGATTGCAGAAGTGGAATTGTGAGATTGCTATGGTGAGGGCGATCGCGCGGGAGTGCCCGGAGCCACTGTTCAAATTGGGAGTGATTCATAAACCGCACTTAGCGGGTATGTGCCAACGCTAGAAATGACTGATACGACCGATCTGACTGATCTGATTGCCTTGCTGGAATCCAGCAAGTTAGCTTTTCATATAAAGCAAGCTTGCCTTCTCATATTGTTCCCAAAGAGTCGATTTGGGCGGAATTTTAGAAAATTTGATTTTAATACCTAGATTAGACGCATTTTGGTAATTTATCGGCCATACTTCAGGCAATTGCTTGAATTTACTGGGTGATGATCTCAGTAATTATCCTGAGTTTCTCCAAATTTCAAAATTTCTCAGAATCGTCGCGATCGCCCCTCGTCCAGCGTAGGCACCCAAAGAGCTTGCGAATCTTCCAAAAACTCGCTAAAGATCCCCTAAAAACCTATTGTATGGTAGCTTTGCAGAAAATCAGACCTACAGGAAGGTGCCCGGTGAAGGCGGTGTCAACGCAACGAGCGATCGCCCCCAGCGTTGCAAAACGTCTGGCAATCGTCTCCGCAAAATTGCCCATCTCCGTTCTCATGTCTACTCTGAAACCATACCTGGTCAACGGCTCCGCAAAATTGCTGGGGGCGGCGGCCTGGACTCCAGAGCGATCTTTGGAGCTTTCTAAAACTCCAGTGAGGAGTGTATCCCAAAAGATCACTGGCGGCTGGTGCGTCCTGAGACGAATCGGGCTGGTGGTGGCGTTGCTGCTGCTGTGGGTTGGGCTGGGAGCGGCTGGAACCGCACAGGCAGGGCCGCTGGGCGATCGCCTGGCCCAGTTTCCCGACTGGCAAAGCAAGCCACTCTTGCCCAGCGCCAGGGGCGATCTGGTCTATCCCGACTGGTTTGAGGGCACCTGGAACGTGACGACAACGCTGGTAGATCTGGTCGCGCCGCTGGCCCCAGAGATCACAACCCCTGGGTTTGAGGGCAATCGGCAGTATCTCAACCAGCCAGTGCCATTTCAGGCGAGATTTGTGGCGACGCTGCCCAATCGCTTTGGGGGGCTGCCGCTGCCGCCGTCGCTGTTGGGCAAGCCGCAAGTCGTCGCCGATCGCGCGTTTAACGGGCTGAACCTGGCGAAAGCGTATCTAGACAAGCCCCATCAGAAAAGTCCGGTGCTGGCGGTGAAGGTTGATCCCAAAAATCCCAACCGCCAGATTACGCTGCTGCGCGACGAGTCGGAAGACAGCGTGCTGGGGGCCAAGGAGTTGGTGTCTACGGTGGTGGCGCGGGGGGTGGAAACGCCCAGTCCCTCAGAGTTCATTACCACTGAGGTCTTTCAGCAGGAGTTTTTAGGATCGCCGCAAATCTACTTCAATACGGTGGAAACCAGCACGGCCTATCAACTGCACCCCGACGAACTGCCCCGCATTACTGCTGACCAAGTGACGGCAATTTATCTATCGCCCCAAGACCCCGATTACTTTGCGGCGGGCGATCGCCCCGTTGCGCTCTACCGCTATCGGCTGGAGTTTATCCCCGAACCCGGCACAGACTAACCGAAAGGGCGATCGCCGCTGCCGCCAGCCCCACCCCTGCCAAAAGCAGCAGCACAATCCCCCGCTGAAGCGTCTGCCGCGCCTGCAACTGGGCAGTTTGCAAAATTTCGTTAGCCTGTTCTGCGGCCCGCAGCGCCGTTTGCATATCCCGCTGGTCGAGGGCCTGGCTGGCCGCCAAAAATCGGTAGTCATCGGCGGGCAGGTTTTTTCCAGCCGACCAGGTTTGGGCATCGGCCAGCGCCTGCCCGCGCAACAGCCGCGACTCGTCCAGTCCACCCGACTGCAACCAGGCATCCAGCGCGTCCGCGTAGGGACGCAGCGCCGAGAGTTGCTTTTCAACCCAGGCTGCATTAAACACGCGCTCATAAATCCGGTTGTAAACCTGCAAGCGGTCGTTTTGCTTGACCACCAGCCCCGACAGCAGCAGTTCCACCGAGTCGCGGCTGTCGTCGGTGAGGGTTGTGGATCGCCCGCTGCCTGGGTGTGAAAACATAGAGTGTGGGGATACCGACAGGGTTGCAGGATCTTGCTGGAGAATCTGCTGATAAAGCCCCAGCAGGCGGCCCGCCCGCCGCTCGTCGTTCAAGAGGCGATCGCGAATGGTGCGTAAATGCGGCGGCTCGTCCTGGGCGACCCAGTTTTCAATCACCTTAGATTCCACAATTGCCGCCACCTGCACCGACTCTGCGCCGTGATTGGTCAAGATCTCGCGCACGAGCTGCTGCAAGAACGGCGTTTGCAAATCGGGCGTTTCCCACGGGGCGCGTCCGGGCGTGGCGTTTAGCCGGCTGTGCTGGGCCACCAGTTGACACACCTTTTGCGTCAGAAACGGCTGCCCGCCTGTCCAGGCAAGGATTTCGCGCAGGACGGCTCTGGGATGATCGACCTTGCCCTCCAGCCCCATCAGCAGCGGCTCGGCCTCGTCGAGATGGAACCCAGTGAGGGCGATCGCCCGACCAATATTCAGCGGCGTGCGTGTCTTATCAGCAATCAGGTCAGAGGGCGTGGTCACCCCCAGCAGCGCAAAGGTCAACTGCCCCGCATCATGACAGGCCCGCAGCAGCGCAAAAAAATCGTCGGTATTGAACGACAGACTGAGAATGCTGTCGATTTCATCCACGAAAATCACAATCGGCGGCGACACCAGCGCAGGCAGCGTCTCTGTTAGAAATTCACCCAGCCGATTCACAGGCGACAAGTCCTGACGCTCTGCCAGCCATTGCCGCAGAGGAACCTGCTTGGCAAGCTGGAAGCTCCGCAACAGGCGCATAATCAGGTCGGCATACCACTGGTCAGGCGTGATGTCGCGGCTGCCGATGCTCGACAAATCCACCACGCCGCAACTCCAGCCCTCCGCATGGAGGCGCTGGGTCGTCCGCACGCGCAGGCTAGACTTGCCCATCTGCCGACAGTTCAGCACATAGCAAAACTCACCCGCCTTGAGCGCCCGATATAGCTCGTCGTCTGCCTGTCGCACGACATAGCTAGGTGCGCCTGCGGGCAGCCTGCCGCCGACCTGATATTCATAGGCAGAAGAGGCACTCATGGCAGAGTCTCAGTGCATCAAGGTTCCTCCCCAGTATCAAGCTATTTTCTCGCTTCGGCAACTAATCACAGGTTTGCTCAAGGTCGTCCCCAATTCTTGCCCCCAGTCCTTGTTCTCAATCTTTGTCCCCAATTCTTGTCTTCAATAGACCTCAGACCTCTTGCATAAATGCTTTTCTGAGAGCGTGAATCGTTGGGCGGCGGTGCTGCCAAACGATTCACGCAAGAGGTCTAATGTTGAACCCGTGTGTTGAACCCATGAAACTTTTTCTTGCCAGGGGCGATCGCATCCCTTACAATCAACCATCAAGCTGTGAATGACCCCAAGTCAGCGCGGCTTACCCTTACCCCCGAAATTTTGGTCGTTTAGTCATCTACGGCATTGGCAGGTGTTCCCGCACCCACCAACGCCTGACCCCTCGACAGTCCGTGGCTGTCTCAGGGCTGCGTCCATTGTAGGCCGCCCTGTCCCAGCGCTTCACGTCCGTGGGCGGCCAACATTTCGGGGTTTCCTACCCCCTCGTTTCCTGGAGGAAACCCCAAATGCTGACAATTCAATACACCTGGTCGTCCCCATGCTCGGAGGCGACCCAGTTTTCGCTGCCCCCGCTCACCTGCGAACTGCCCCACCGTCGCCGCCTGCGCCACTGCATCATCGGCCTGCCTGAAGACGCGCAGATGGCGATTGACCGTCTGCACCTGCTCCGCTACGCCGAACGCTTCGAGTGGACGCACGCCCTCGACTTCCCGCCCCACGGCATCGTCCTCGACGGTCGCCCCGGCGAAGTGCTGCGCTACCTCCACCGCGACATCCGCAGCAACCCTAGCGCAAACGAGTAAGAACAGATAAGGGCGATTTTGGGTTTTGGGTTTTGGATTTTGGCGGTTCAGTCTGCCTATCCAAAATCCAAAATCCACGCGATGTGAAGCTTTCAACCTGCCCTCATCCCCCAGCCCCTTCTCCCTATATTACTCAACCAGCAACGCGCTGAATACCTGATTCTACCAAGCAAGAGCGATGCTGATGCACTCCCTGATGCATGAACAAACTCCGACTTCCAAGACACCGATGAACCGATAGAATGTCCTGAGCATAATCCTGCTAATAACAGGAACCTCCTGCTTGACTGACAAAACTAAGAAGCTGGAATACGGCTGAGGACAGTGAATTCACGCTTTAGGGAGTCATCGTGTTGTCGCCTTGATGCGATGGCAGGTTGAGGGTCAGGTGAACAGGAGAGGAACTGATAAACGTGAATCTTCCACTGGTGAGTGATAGCCAGCCGAATCCAATTCCAGCCCAGCTTGAGATAACTCATGCCGCGCTTCCAGTGAGCATCGACTTGGCGACGCTTGCCGGATGCGACCACTTGCACCCCTTGGAGAACTAAGAACAGCATCGTCAAGGCGATTACCCCACACAACTGGGAAAGGGCAACCTTGTCTCTGAGTCTGGAGGCTTCGAGATTAAACCCGTTGGACTTCAAATCCAAAAACGACTCCTCCACCTGAAATCTCAGTCGATATTGGGCAAACGTCTGCAAGTTCGTCGGCTCATCACTCACAATTGTCCAATTCTCGCTGCTGAGTTTGTCGTGGGCAAAGGCAAGGTAAACATTGTCGTAGGGCTTTGTTCTACCCACCGACACTGCAGGCGTAAAGTAAGCTTGTCCTGGTTGCAATTGAACCGACGATACCTGGCGCCACTGCCCTTGGTGCTGAAATTGGAAGGAGCGTTTGATGCGGATGCGGAAATGCCAACCCAGATTCTCCCGGAGGTATTTCATCAACTTGCCATCGGCAAACCCTCGGTCTGCCAAAAGGACAATCGCGACACCCTCGGGCATCAGCCGTTGCGCTTGCCGCAGTACCCGTTGAATCGTCCACAACCTGACGGTGCTGCTTGATTGCGCCACCACTTTCCAAGCGACCGGAACCGTTCTTCCTCGGTACACCACTGCGACCCAGACGATGCAGAAACAATTCCATACGACCGTTGTATCGAGGCTTAAGTAGAGTCGTTGGGTCTGCCAGTTGGACAGAGCCTGCCCAATCAGCGCATGATGAGCGGACGCGACATTGATCCGCCGATTCGACAACCAGCGGCGAAACCGGCGTTGGTGGGATTGAGCCATTTGAGCGCGACTCCTCACATACACCCCAAATCCATTGAGATGAACGTTTTGGCTTCCAATCATGCCAATGATCATCCAGCACAGTGTTTGCAGATGGCGAGCATCCTGCCACTGAATGTCGCATTGACGCAGAAAATCATTCAACGCATCATAAAGACGGGAAGTCGGTGACATTGATTTGACTGGTTTGTGTGGTTACTTCTCAGCCTAAATCATGCTCTGCTTCCCGCATGGCTTTCGTTCCAGCTTTAACCTGTTTTGTCAGTCAAGCAGCAGGAACCTCTCGCCTCATGCGCGAATTTCCACACAAACGCCTGACACGACTGTTTCAGTTGCTAACACAACAACACAAGAGTTCTACACATTTCCATACAAAAATTATAGAGATGGAGAACCATTGAACCCTAGCGCGTTCGTTTCAAACTGAATTTGCTTAGAGCTGCTTTATGAAGCAAATCTTAAGAAGCCTGAAACTCTTGGCATGTGTGGCTTTGAGGTCATGTTTGCCCAGGAAAAGCGGTTTCTCGGAAATCCTTGATTAACAAGGCTTTCAGGCTCCTTTACAAATTAGCTCTTAGCTCTCAATCATTCCTACATTCGTCACCTACAGTCGTCACATTCCAGGAAAAGCGCTTTTGAAACAAGGATGCAGCGTTTTTGAAGCCAGTGAGGTACACAGAAGGCTATGAAACTTTCGTCTTTGCAAAACAGCACGTATCTCACCTTGCAAGAAGATGCTGCATGTCACGAACCATGCATTAGAGCCTTGTTTATTGCGGGTTTATTAGAGCTATTCGGTTTCAAATCATCACAATCCTCTCATCCTGTTCTTGGTTCTCCGGCCCCAAACTATGCGTATGCGATTTCTGGTTGAACTTGATTTTCATCCACCTTTATGCACCCGTCTGAAAAGCTTGGATCTCAGGCGAATTTAGTTTGCCACAGAGCGAGAAATGTGAGATCCTTCATCAATTTGCTCAAAATGTGCAGTTGCATACTCACAAATTGTGCGCCACCAAACCTTGCTTTTTTGCCGGAATAGGCTAGCTTCATATAAGGTTTGAAATCCTTAAGAGAATGCAATAGTTTGCTTCATGCTCAGCGTGTCTCTATATTGCGTACTTACAGCGCTGAAATGCAGTGCAGTCAAGGTATACCGCTGTTGAGCCCGATCCTTGATTGTTCTTAAGTGTTCTGGAAAACATGCCGCTTGAGGATAAGTATGGTTTTAATATTCAAGGCTTCAGCAACTCTGGTTTCGCCAGATTTCATGAACGGTTCTTAAAGCCTGATTTTGTTTAGAATGCTTGAGCCAGAAGCCTGGTTCCCTCTAGAAACCTCAGGGGTTTAGTATTACGGTTTAGTGTAGGGCTGGTATTGAGATACTTCCCAGTTTATTAGCCTTCATGTTCCATAGGCTTATCCCATAGAGCAGCGGGTTGACAGTTAACCAGTGATGCTCCTTGGAGTTGTGTTGTGTGACAAAAGTGTGCGTGGACAGTCGGAGCAGTGATCTCGTTCTACTGCCAGCGTTTCTACCAGCTTTGGTAAGCATCTTTGATAAGCATTTATGGCTTTGCTACTGCGATCGCCCATTACAAGGCAATGCGGCTTCAATGTTTACATCCGGAATGTTTACATCTGGAAATGTGCGTCCTGGATACGCTGAGCTAGAAAGTCTGATTACGACGGATTACCTACTCACCTCCAGGAACCAGGCTAAAGGTCAAGCTACCCTTCAAGCTACCCTTCGCAGGGAGGCTTGCCTACTGAAAGTTTCTAAGGCGCAGATAGCTCCTTGGGCGATCGCAAATCTAGCAGCTACGGATGATGTGTCAGTTTCTATGGAACCAAGGAATAGTCCACAGAGCAGATTTTCACCCACAGATCCCAGTAGTCAGGCACTAATCGGCTTCCCTTTTTGGCTGTGGCTACTGTTGCCTTTTCTAGGGCTATTGCTGCTCATTTTGATGCGATCTAAACGGCAATCTGTGCAGCAAAGCATCTCCCCTGCCGAGGCTCCTTATCCTGCTCATCCGCCCTCCAGTAAGCAGCCCGAAGCCAGCAATTCTACGATCAACTCTCTCATGGAAGAAACATCTAACTTGCCTGATTCAGCTAACTTGCCTGATTCAGCTTCTATAACGCCTGAACCCACCTCTAACACCCAGCAAGAGAGTTCGACTGCTCAGCAGGAAGCGCTTTCGGTCATTCAAGAAGAGGTATCGGTTAGTAAGCAGCAGGTTGAACGAGGCAAGATTCGAGTTAATAAGCGAGTAGAAAGTCGTGAGGAAATAGTCAACGCCCCAATCGTGCATGAGCAAGTTGTCGTGGAACGTGTTCCATGCAATCAAGTAATTGAGGGAGAGATCCCCACAGAGCGGCATGAAAATGGGGTTCATATCATCCCCATTTTTGAGGAAGTTGCGGTAGCTGAAAAGCATCTCGTTTTGCGAGAAGAAGTGCATATCTCTAAAAAGCTTGTTACAGCAAATGCAAAGCAAGCCGTAGCGGTTCAACGTGGTGTCGTTGATATTGAGCGTACCGCTTTTGAGAGTGAGCTATCGAACCAAACTCAGGCTGCTATAGATTCTCAAACCAGCGCCTCAATCAATCCAGAAGCTCAGTTAGGGCCAGCAACAGCGCAAAAAGAATTGAGATCTACCTCACTTGACCTTTATGAAGCTGAAGCTAACACTGTAGCTGTGCCAGAATCAAAGCGCACAGAGCCTCCTGTTGATTCCTCTGAAGAAGCTCTAGCCTTTGTTTCCAGCGCACAGCTTCAAGCCAATCAGCCCCAAACTCCCAATCGAGTTTCTAATCGTGAGGCGATTGCTGAGGAAGAGATTGTCGTACCGATAATGGCCGAAGAGGCTGCTTTAACGGTTCAACAGATCGCTCGTAGCAAGGTGCAGGTACGCACCAGGTTTGACACAGTAGAGCAAATTGTCGAAGCACCTGTGATGCGTGAGGAACTGATTATCGAGCATATTCCTCGAAACCAGTCCATTCAGGGTGATCTACCGCAAATCCGCGAAGAAAACGGCGTACAAATTATCCCCATCTTGGAAGAAGTATTGGTGAGCAGAAAGCAGCTTTTGCTTCGAGAAGAGGTGCGAATTTCAAAGCGTCGAGTCACAGAGAATATTCCTCAGGCAATCACTTTACGCTATGAGGTTGCAGATATTGAGCAGATCAGCTTTGAGGATAGTAGCGAATAGTTCGTTCTCTACGCTTTTCCTTGAGAGCGAAGGTTTTTTCAAAAGATTGATAGTACGAGCTTTCTCCTCGGTTGAGATAGGTGTTATCCAGCCTATCTAAGGTAGCCCTTGTAGCGAGAACAGGGGATTCGGTTACGTTTTGACCCCATATCGTTAGTCACGAAAGGACGAATTCATGAAAACTGTTATTGGTTTGTTTGATGATCGCGAAGAAGGGATGCGTGCTTATACTGCTCTGCACGATGAAGGATTTGCCTTGGCAGACTTGGACATTCTGACCAACGACGACGAAGATGACGTGCCCAAGCTGGAAAATCTTCGCAGAAATCTGCCCGCTTCCGATGCCGAAGTGTATTTGGAAGGGGTCCGTCAAGGTGGCACGATCATCACTGCAAACGTGACCGACAGTACTGCTACTCGTGCAGCCGAAATCATGTCCAATTTCAACATGGTTGTGATTGCTGATCGCGTTGCCGAACTCAGGAAGGTAAACCCGAACCTGACCCTCAGCGATCCTGCACGGGATGAGAACGTTCTGGAGGTGATTGAAGAAGATCTGCAAGTCGGCAAGACCGCCGTTGAGCGGGGCCGGATGCGGATTTATTCCGTTGTCACCGAGCGTGAAGTCTCCCAGAATGTGGCTCTGCGCGATGAGACCCTGCGCGTCAGCCGTCGCCCCGTGAACCGCCAGGTCGAAATTCGCCCTGACTTGTTCCAGGAGCGCTCCTTCGAGATGGTGGAGATGGATGAGATCGCCCTAGTTGGCAAAACTGCTCGGGTGGTTGAAGAGATTGTTCTGGGTAAGGAAGTTTCCGAGAAGATTGAAACCATCAAGGAAACCCTCCGCCGTCAGGATGTAGAGATCGAGGAAATCCCGGCAGCCCGTCCTTTTGTTGACTATGATGCCGATTTCCGCGCTTTCTACAACGAGAAGCTGTCCAACAAGGGCGTTCAGTATGATGAACTCCGTCCGGCCTTTAACTATGGCTATAGCCTGGCCACCCGCGAACCCTTCCGCAGCAGCCCGTGGTCTGCCGTGGAGCAAGACGCTCGCCGCATTTGGGAAGAGAAGAACCCCGGCACTTGGGATCAGAACAAGGCGGTAATTCACTATGCCTGGGAAAAAGTTCGTAGCGCTCGCTAGAACTTAAAACGTCTCCTCTAGAGTGAATCGTTGTGCGGCATTGTCGTGCAACGATTCGTGCTTTCTGCCACGCTACTGCTCTGAACGACATCGAATCCGGGCGCTATCACCAATCGTGTTTATCGGGTGCTTTGCCAGGATGCGGTCAACGGCGTTCGGATAGGAAAGGTGAGTGTAGTAAGGGAATGTTTTTAGCAAAGCCTCCACGAAGGAGCGAGACAGAAAAGAACCGAGGGCAAATTGCCGCACGGCTCTCACTCGCTTGGTTTCCAAATCAGTCAGCACTACTGCTAGGGGCAGTTGAAAGTTGGGATTGTGTAAGACAGGGTCAAAGTTGGGCAGTTGCTCTGGATGGAGTTGACAGAGGTGAAATGGGCATTCCTGCCAGGGGAGAACCAGGGTTGCGGGCTTTGTTCGTCCGGGCCCGGCGTACTTGTCAACCTGGAAAATCCGAAAGCAGAGAAAGGGGACTTGTTCGACGACGTTAAGAGCAACCTCAAAAACGCCAGACTCGACGACCCACTGCTCAGCCAGGGAGGGATTGCGAAAGGTTAGGGTCAGTTCTAACCAGTCGGAACGCCAGGTAAACTCGGCTCCCTCTGCATCTAGCGATCGGGTGTGGCGTTGTCCTACGGTAATCAGACCAAAGTCTTGATACTTCATCGTTGCAACAGCTAAGTCAGGACTATCAGGTGAACGACCTTCAAAATGCAGTCTTCCTAGGCTAAGGCACTGCTGTATATAGGAGGGTTAACCGTATGTTAACTAGCAT
This sequence comes from Thermoleptolyngbya sichuanensis A183, assembly GCF_013177315.1. NCBI lineage: Bacteria > Bacillati > Cyanobacteriota > Cyanophyceae > Oculatellales > Oculatellaceae > Thermoleptolyngbya > Thermoleptolyngbya sichuanensis. The sequence continues at coordinate 3,338,782 of NZ_CP053661.1, forward strand.
TATGCCCATCATTGTTGTTTGGATCACATTATTAAGGCTAAAGATTAATTTTTTCTAAAAAATTAGCAGCAGAAGCACGGCGAGGATTTGCGGAACTTTGCAAAAATCTACAAAAAAATCTACAAATTGTGACGGTGTTTACCGTATTTCATTCGATACCAAGGAATCGGCATAAGAAAAGACACCCCCGATGGGAGTGCCTGCAACCAGCTAACTTTTAGGAAATGTTCGGGAAACTGGTGGAGCGGAGATGGGAAGCAGATGAGAACCCGTTATGACCCTAGCTGATGCTGGCGTGGCTGCGGTCGTAGCTGTCCCAGAAGCCGGGCTGCACCTTGCCTTGAATGTGTCCCCAGTATTGGCTGGTGGTTCCGGCATCTAGCCCGACGTTGGCCGCCAAACGGGTCAGCATCGCTTGCTGGCGGCGCTTCACCAGTTTGTGGTGATTCATCATCAGCTCCCGCGCTCTCTCTTCGATGGAAACGGAGGCTGCGGGCTGGGCTACGGGTGCAGCAGCAGCAGGAACGGTCGCGGCTGCGTCAGTTGCCACCGCGTCAGTTGCAACGGGTTGATTGGTCTGATATTCGTTGCCCCGGAACTTCAGTTCAGTAGTGGTTGGGTGGCTGTTGTTCAGGTTGAGGGGTTGGGGATCGTAGTTGTAGGTTACGCCACGATAGGTGAGTTTCATAGGATTCGCCTCTCTTTTTGAAGGGTAAGGGTGAGGCGCGTTCCTTCGGGATTGCTCCCTACTTCCGTCTCTTTTGAGCGATCAGGCTTCGAGCGATTAGGCTGGCTGAAGCTGACAGCGGGAAGAGATGAACGATTTATTTTCTGTATCTATTGTTACTGTTTTGAATTTATCTGTCAAGGGTTCCTGGCTTGATTTGGGCGGAGTTTTCTAGAAATCACCCGATTGGGCGATCGCCCACGCCGATCACTCCATCAGATTCAGGCGCACTAAGTAGATAGACCAGATTAAAAAACAGATCCTGAACCCTGCGCCGCCCGCTGCGCGGGCGGCGCAGGGTCTTTGAATTTTATGTTTATTAATGTCCACCCACTTAGTTATTCGTTTCGCGCAAAGAAACCAGTAATTCGCCGACTGTCAGGTTTAGCTTTTGGGCGTGGGGATTGCTGGACTCAAACAGTTCATCGCCAATCAGCGCCTGATAGTCGGAAGCGGACTGGGTGCGGGCTGCATCATCCATGTGTAGGCGCATCACCAATAGCCCATAGTAGTCCCGCAGTTCGGTTCCCTCTAGCAGAACTGTGCCGCCATAGTCCCAATCAAATCCGTAGAACTTGAAGGGGCCCAGCTTTTGCTGTAGCTCTGCAAACGAGGTTCCCACCCCAATTCCTTCTGGCGTTTGCCAAGTCGGGCCAGGGTTCATCACAGCAGCGGCTTCGGTGCGTTCTGGGTTGCCCCAAATGATGGTGAAAGAACGTTCTGGGCCAAGGTTTACGACGGTTCCCAGTTCGGTTTCGCCTTCGCCCATGACAATTTCTTTATCTTCTAGGTTGGCTTCGCCAAACTGTGCAGCCAGATCCTGGCGGGTCGTGTTTTTCGTTACGGGGCCAAAGCGTTCGCCAGGAACGATCGTGGTGTCCAGCGTGGCAGCGGGAGACTGGGCGATCGCCCCGCCACTGGGTTCAGAGGGACTGGGCGACTCTGCGGGCGACTCTAAGGGCGCAGAGGACAGCCAGGGTGCAGAACCACATCCCGCCAGCAGCGCTGCGGCAAGTAAGGTAGATGCTATCGCAAAGCGTGTCCGGGATTTACGAACCAGGGATGTGAACATGGAACTCCAGCCTTTCGCCAATCTGCGACTATGGTAATGGTAATAGATCTATTGCTGTAGGCTGATGCTCCGTCCGGATAGTTTGCCTATCGCTCAGTGGAGTGATTTTTGGAGTGATTTTTTAGGTTTAGTTCAGTAATTTTTGATAAACAACTCCTTACCCCTAGCGGCGATCGCCTGCTTGTAGTTATTCATGCCGTATTGCAACTCCCATTCCACAATGGTTGCAAACCGAAACAACTGCCGCACCTCTGGCGAGTCGTCGTAGGTAATCAGCCAGCGATGGGGGCAGCGCTGCATCGCGGCGGCAAATCGCGCATGGTCAAAGGCCGTGTGCAAGTTGCCTTTCACTCCGTATAGCTTAGAGTGCGTGGCAGATAAGTAGGGCGGATCGAGGAAGATAAACACGTCTTCGCCAGGCTTTTGCAGCAGTTCTGCATAGTCGCCATGCGTAATCTGTACGCCTGAAAGTAAGGCAGGAAGTCTGGCAAGGCGGGCGATCGCCGACTCGGTAAAGCGCCGCTCGTAGGCTTGCTGCGAATAGCCGCCAGAATCCATCACGCCCGAAAACGTGATGCGGTTCATCACGAAAAAGCGAACGGCACGATCAAAATCCGTAGAACTGTTTTGTTCATCCAGCAGGAATGCGTACAGTTCACGTCCGGTTGGAAAACTGGAACGCAGCCAGGATACTTTTTCGACCAGTGCCTCGTTCTGATCGCGGGCAGTTTTCCAGAAGCAAACGAGGTCGCGATTCAGGTCGTTGATCCAGAATAGGCGAGGAGCTTCACGCAACTGCTGCTGAGCTGCCAGAAACACGGAGCCACCGCCGACAAACGGCTCTCGAAATTCGGCAATGCGCTCCGGCAGCAGCGGCAAAATCTGGGCTATCGCCCTCGACTTGCCACCTGGATACCGCAACGGACTCTTAATCATGCCTCTCCGCCCACTTCCCTTCCGCAAAAATTCCCTTAGCACAGGTTAGCGCACCAAGGTTTGCCGTAAGCTGGATTGAGGCTTAAATTATTGAGACGATTACCCAGACGCAAGACTAGGCGCAAGAAACTATGGTGACCATCAATGACAACTATTTGAAGCTTAAGGCAGGCTACCTGTTTCCGGAAATTGGGCGGCGGGTGAATGCCTTTGCGGCGGCGAATCCCGACGCGCCGATCATCCGGCTGGGCATTGGCGACGTGACCGAACCGCTGCCCGAAGCCTGCCGCACGGCAATGATCAAAGCCGTAGAAGACATGGGCGATCGCGCGACGTTCAAGGGCTATGGGCCAGAGCAAGGGTATAGCTGGCTGCGAGAGGCGATCGCCACCCATGATTTTCAATCGCGTGGCTGCGACATCAGCGCCGACGAAATCTTTGTCTCCGATGGCTCCAAGTGCGACTGTGGCAATATTTTGGACATCTTTGGCAACAACAACACCATCGCCGTTACCGACCCCGTGTATCCGGTTTACGTCGATACCAACGTTATGGCAGGGCACACGGGCGATGCCAACGAGCGCGGCGAATACGACGGACTAGTGTACTTACCCATCAGCGCCGAGAACGACTTCACCGCCGAGATCCCCAGCCAAAAAGTAGACCTGATCTACCTTTGCTTCCCCAACAACCCCACAGGCGCAACGGCGACCAAAGAACACCTGACCGACTGGGTAAACTACGCCCGCGCCCACGGCTCGATCATCCTGTTTGACGCGGCCTACGAAGCCTTTATCACCGATCCTTCGCTGCCGCATTCCATTTATGAAATCGAAGGGGCGAGGGAGTGTGCCATTGAGTTTCGCTCCTTTTCCAAAAATGCAGGCTTTACGGGCACTCGCTGCGCCCTCACCGTCGTTCCTAAATCTCTCAAGGGCAAAGCGGCTGACGGCTCCGACGTAGAGCTATGGGGACTGTGGAACCGTCGCCAGTCCACCAAGTTCAACGGCGTGTCCTACATCGTACAGCGCGGCGCAGAGGCGGTCTACTCGCCCGAAGGTAAGGCTCAGACCCGCGCTCTGATCGACTTTTATATGGAAAACGCCCGCATTATTCGGGAACAGTTGACAAATGCTGGAATTCAGGTTCACGGCGGCGTAAACGCGCCCTACGTCTGGGTAAAAACGCCCCACGGTTTGTCAAGCTGGGATTTCTTTGACAAGTTGCTGCACACCTGCAACGTCGTCGGCACGCCGGGTTCCGGCTTTGGTGCGGCAGGCGAGGGCTACTTCCGCATTTCCGCCTTCAATAGCCGCGAGAACGTAAACAAAGCGATGCGCCGAATTGTGGAAAAGTTCAAAAGCTGAACTCTGCAATCCAGTGGCGGCGACGATCTGCGCGATCGCCCGCCGCCCTCTGTGCTAAATCATCTGGTGCTAAATCATTAGGTTTATGAAGCTGCTGTGACCGGCATCTTCTACTCGGATTGTCCAGCGGCCGCGTCTGGATAAATCCGGCGTGAACCTGTAGCGACCCTGGCGATCGCTCGTCCCCCGTTGCCAGGGCACACTGGGATTCCCCGGCGCAAAGATCAACACCTGTGCGCCTGCCATCGGTTCCCCGGTGCTATAGTCGGCGATGATTTCCACCGAGACTATCTGAGCATTTTGGGGCAGCGTAGATTCGCTGTAGGTAATGCTCTCCCCCCGCACACCCCGCGCCTGCACGATGGCCCTTAAGCCGACTTCGTGGGCCAGGGCTGGAACGGCTAACGTGCCCAGCAGCAAGATCAGGCCGAGCGATCGCCCTAGATACTGCTTGACCCTGCCTTCTAGTCGCATGCGGTCACTCCTTCTGCACAATACAAGCTCCACCACGGATCAAGCTGATTGGTATCTGCTTCGCCCGTGCTGTGTCCCAGCAACTCTTCAAAACTGGAATTCACCCCGCCATAGCGCACATGCATGTGGATTGGGTCGCCGTGGGGAGCGCGGAGCGCCACATACTTGAAGCCACTACAAGCCGCATCTTCGGACACTAGCTCAAACAAATCCCAAATCGACGACTGAAAGCGGGGATAGTAGAACGGGTCAGGCGCGGCGCCGCGATAGGCATACTGACAATTCTCGGCGATCGCATTTTCGCCCGCCAGATCCCGATAGAAGGAAAATTGCTCCATCTGGTTAAAGACGATGCGCCCCGGATTTCTAGGGTCATTCAGCGAAGAGGGCACGGCTGTATCCAGTGTGAACACGCCATTCACGCCCAAAAACGGAACGCTGGAATTTGGAGAAACAACCGCTACGGGTTCGTTTGCCAATCCGCTGTGCCCACTCAGACAAGCCAGGGCCGTCAGGATTGCAACTGAAAGTTTTGGTAAATCGAGCGATCGCATAAACACCCATTTCCTCACAACTATCACTGGGACGATTATCTTTGGGACGACAGGTAGTCCCGTCGAATTAAGGCATAGACTACCGAGTTTGCGTTAAATTTGCGATGCCCCTGCTGAGGATGGGGATAATGTCGATTTGCGATTTTGGATTGGTGATTTTGGATTGGCGATTCTGGAATAGTGTTCTGGAATGGTGTTCTGGAATGGCGATTCTGGAGTGCCAGTCAAGCGTCTTCGGGGCTTCCGGCAATTTTACTCGTCGCGCCCCTCGGGAAAATGGCCAGCAGCTTGCTGCTCCCAGTAATTCCAAAAAATCCCATTGATTCCAAAAAAAAGAGGGAGCGATCGTCCCCTCTGGTTTTATATCCAATCAAAACTGTTTGCTTAGCCTAGCGACGACGGAACCCACCGCCCCGCATTCCGCCACCAAAGGACGGACGCGGACGGACGCTGCCAAAGCCACCGCCGGGGCGCACCGTAGTCTTCGGGCGGGGAGCCGTATTCGGGCGCAGGTTGGTGGAGCCAAACCCAGAGCCGCTGGGACGATTCACCGTCGTCTTGGGTCGAGCGGTCGCCGGGCGGGCCGTAGTGGGCACTCGCAGTTGCCCCGACGTGCGAAGCTGGCGATTACGCACCGCATTGGGCACGGTCTTGTTTTGCGCCTGATAGCGCTCAACCGCTTGCCCGTAGGTGCGACCATAGCCGCCGTAGCCCGTCATCACGCGACCAGGGACATAGGCAGGCGGGAAGTAGTAATGCGGCGTAAACAGCAGGCTACCCAGGGCTTGACCTGCCAGCGCTCCAGCAAAGGGCGACCAGAAGCTCGGCTCCTGGCGCACCACGACCACTTCCTGCCGCCCAGTCTGCGGATTCACCTGGGTTTCGGTGACGTTGTGGACATACTCAATCCGAAAGTCTTCCGTCAGGTGCAGCGAGGGCTGCCCGTTTTCGACCTTAAGGTAGCTCTTTTCGCCAGCGCTGATTTCTTCATCCGTCAGCCGCGCCATCGGCAGGTCGGCAGATTGGAACACTGAAGAGGTTCCTGGCGGCGTATTCAGCAGCATCAGCGTATAGTCGCCTTCTAGGTCGTTGTAGCTGGCTTGCTGCACAGGATACTTGCCATCGGGCAGCGTCGCTTGGGACGGCGCAGCGGCAACTATGGGCTGATCGGCAGGGGCGATCGCCCCCGAATCTCCCAGAGAGGACGAGCAGGCCAGCGTAGTGAAGGCGAGCGTAAAGGCTGCCGTGAGGGCAACCAGCTTGCGAAGCACAGAAAACTGCATCATGAGAATCAATGGGTGAAACAAAGAAGGGAACTTATCAGGCGTTGGGGTTGACAAGGGTTTGATAAAACAAGTGAACCGGGCTGAACGCTCAATAAAAAATCGGCAAAAATCGGCCCTGACTCTAATCTAAACCAGACGCAAGACCTGAACCAAGCGCAGTCCGTCACAGCGTCACAGGAAACAGGCTCGGCAAACAGGCTCGGTAAACAGGCTAGAAGTCTACAGGGGAACAAGTTCGGGGTAATGCTGCAATAGCTCGTCGTAGGTGAGTTCGTCGCCCAGTTGCGCCGGGGAAAAATGCACCTGAATCGCCCGCAGCTTTTCGTTGTGATGCAGGTTGATGATAGACTTTAGACCCATTCGCAGGGCGCTGGCGTTGGTTAGGTCGGTTTCCAGGGTAGGCACTTCGCCTTCATAGGCGACGGTGATCATTACCACCAAGTTTTGAGTAATGGGCAGAATCAGCGGCGTTTCTGCATCCTCGGTGTCCGAGTCCAGCAGTTCTGCACCGCTGCCATAGCGCTGGGCCGAGTCGGTAAAGAGTTCCGTCACGTAGTCGCCCGCTTCGCCCTCGTCCCAGAAAACATCGCCTTCGTTTGCGGCAGACTGCCAGTACGGTTCGTACTCTAGCAGGTGGTCGCAGAGGGTGACGAGTTCTTCCCCCAGCACGTCTAGGTCACCCTCGGCGGCGATCGCCCGCTGTCCAGCCTGGTTCAGCACGCCCAGCAGTGGCGCAACCTCGCGGCCGGCTAAGTGCAGAAAAATACGACACACGACAAACCGCGTTTTGCCGCTGAGTTGTTGAAAGCGATCGCGCAGGGGCATAGGAATCTAGATTTTTGGATTTTGGATTTTGAGTTTTGGGGTTTTGGATCTGGGGTTGGGTTAAGCAGCAAGATGGCTACCCCATTCATATTTTGTCATCTGGCTTCCTGTTTCCTCACCTATCAGCAGGGAGGATTTCCGCCATCAGCGCCCCAATTTGCCGAAGGTCTACGTTGCCGCCGCTGATCAGCACACCGACGCGCCCGGTAACCTGGGGCAAGTAGCCTTCGAGCAGGGCTGTGGCAGCCAGCGCTCCCGTCGGCTCGATCACCAGCTTCATCCGCTCCCACAGGAAAAACAGCGTCCGCAGTAGCGCGTCGTCGGGCACGGCCACCATGTCGTGAACGTAGTGCAGCACCAGGGGAAAGGTGAGGCTACCCAGCGCGGGGGTGCGTGCGCCGTCGGCGATCGTGTTGGGATTTTGCACGGTTTGCAGCGTTTTGGTATGAAACGAGCGGGTCGCGTCGTCTCCGGCTGCGGGTTCCACGCCGATCACCCGGCAACTTGGGGAAAGCGTGTGGGCGGCGATCGCACAGCCCGACAGCAGCCCGCCGCCCCCACAGCACACCAGCAGGTAATCCAGCTCGCCCACCTCTTCGATCAGTTCCTTTGCCGCCGTGCCCTGGCCGGCGATGACGTGCGGATGGTTGTAGGGCGGAATCACCACTGCGCCGCGCTCCTGGGCGATTTGCTGGGCCACTTGTTCGCGCACGGCTTCGGCGCGGTCATACAGCACCACCTTTGCGCCATAGCCCCGCGTGGCATCCTGCTTTACCTGGGGCGCATCGGCGGGCATGACGATGGTGGTGGGAATGTCCAGCAGCTTGCCAGAGAGGGCGATCGCCTGGGCATGGTTTCCCGATGAGTAAGTCAGCACGCCCCGCTGTTTCTCTTCGGGCGCAAGCTGCGACAGCGCGTTATACGCCCCGCGAAACTTGAACGCGCCCATCCGCTGCAAGTTCTCGCATTTGAAAAACACCTCGCAGCCCGTGCGATCGTTCACCGTGCGGCTGGTCATGACGGGCGTGCGGTGGGCTACGCCGGCCAGCCGTTCTGCCGCCGCTGCCACATCGGCGTAGGACACGGGCAACTCGTTGACCTGATTGGAAGTTGAAGCAGCAAGTGCCATTGCGATGTCCACCCGATTTTTTCTAAGCCTTTTCAATTTGTGACCGTAGCCATTCCATGTCCAGTTCAGAGAGCGCGGGGGGCGGCGGTGGCTGCCGGTAGTCAATCGACAAGTCATAGGCGGCCTCGTCGTAGATAGCCCTCAAAGCTGCCCCCAAATCAAGTGGCACCGCCTCATCGGGCGCTTGCAGCGGCACTGGAAGAGTGGGTAGCTCATCCGCAAGGGCGATCGCCCAAACCTCCACTAATCCAGAATGGGCGCGAGTCAGCGTTACCAGATAAGGCACCGCAGGCAAGCGCGGATGATTATACGGACGAGCGCCTCGCCGTAGCAAATCGATCTCAATCAAATGCACATTGGCTTGATAGAGCCGTTGCCGCTTGCGGCGATATTCGCTCAATCCAGGTTCTCGCTTATTGACCGGAGACAGAATTTCAATGCAGCTAATCAACCGATTCTGAGCCGTATCGCGAATCTCGATGGTTGGAATGCGAACTTCGACGGGTAGAAGCAGCGGCAGGGTTAGGAGGGCAGGCGTGGTTGCCGTTGCGCCTTGGGACGCTCGGCCTGTTTGGCGACTCGCCTCAGTCGGCTGCACCTGAAGCACTTCTACATCAGGATACAAAATGCCGATTTCACTCTCTGGCGACGTATCTTCGACCAGGTACACTTCCAGTCGCGCTGTGTAGCGAGGGCGCAGCAGCGGCACGAGCATTTGCCGAATTTTGTTGGCAAGGGCGTTGTGTACATCTGACCAGAGATAGCCTTCAAGATAGGGGTCCATTCCAGGAAAAGGCGACGGCATGGCTAAAGCATCCGAATCAACTATCCGAATTAACTATCCAAATCAATCATTCAAATCACAGCCCAGTCATTTTTTCGATCATAACGGCACTCCAGATCGCTAAAAGCGTGAATTTGACGAGAGCTTGCAAGAATCTTCAGACTTTTCGATCAATTCCTGAATTATGCAAGTTTTTCCTGGAGAATATTCGAGAATTGCTTCTGGAGACAACTTGCAATGGCAAAAAAGAAGGGCAAGGGAAAAGGTGTTAACTACTCCTCACCCTATGGTGACGGCGTGGACTGGGACGTAGACGACTATTTACCCGTTTGGGAACTGCCAGAAGGCGAAACATTTAGCCCCATCGAGCCGCTATCTTTTAACGCGGATTTGCAGGGACGATCTCAGCTTTTTCTGCCGCTGTATGTCAACAATGACGGCATTGGCAACGATACAGACGGATTTAACACGATTACCCTATCGCTCGATCCAGCAGATACAGTCGGTTTTACTCAGGAAACTTATATCTTGAAAGAATCATGGGATGCAATCGCTGGTGATGTTTTCACAGACCCTTATCGATTTTCCTATCCTCAACCAGAACAATTGGCAGATTACCTGTCAAAAACATTTTTAGTTGATGGTGCTAGTCGCCCATTCAACACGCCTCGCCTCATTCCTGGTGGACGCTTCAAGGAAATCATCATTATCATCGAAGATGCTCAAAGCCCGTTGCCTATTCAGCTTGGAGCAGAAAATAACACCGTTCCCGGCAGCGGCATTGGCAACACTAGCGGCATCAATGTGATTTATGCGGGTGCAGGTAGCGACACAATTGACACAGGCGCTAGCGATGATACCGTGCGGGGCGAAGAGGGTGACGATTGGCTAGTAGGTGGCAATGGCGACGACATGCTCTACGGTGAAGCTGGTAATGACTTGCTGCGGGGCAGCAATAGCCGAATTACAGATATTCAAAACTCCAGCTATACCCGCCCAGCAGGTGACTATCTAAATGGTGGTACAGGCAACGATACGCTTTATGGCGAGGGAGGCTGGGACACAATTGATGGGATGGAGGGCGATGATCTAATCTACGGCGACAATCCTGACCCTGGCTTGGATAACCCTGATTCTGAAAACCCTTTTACAGACGAACAAGATGTTTTAAGCGGGGGTAACGGCAACGATGTTATTTTTGGCGGAGCTGATAACGACAAGTTATTTGGTGATGCAGGGGATGATTACTTATCGGGTGGCCCTGGAAAAGACAGTTTAGAAGGCGGAGATGGGCGCGATCGCTTCGATTTCTACACCTATCGTCCTGGATTTAATGATGACGATTTTATTCGTGACTTCAGCCTGGCAGACGATACAGTTGGTATTTACATAGGAACCGCAGAATCGTCTAGCTTTCGCAACGTTGGGCTGACTGTCAACAGCGCTATTTTATCCAGCCAGTTTGTCATTGGCAGCAACGCAACTACAGCCAACCATCGCTTCATTCTTACCTTAAGTAGCTTTGGTGATTCTTCCGCATCCTTGTTTTTCGATCCCGATGGCTCTGGCCCCACCGAGCAGATTAAGCTAGCCGATCTCAGCAGCGGTGATGGCTCAAGTCTCAGCAATTTCAACCACACGTACATCGTCACCTTTGACGACACGCGCCGCCGCCCAGCGCCCAGCGACCCCCTGCCGCTAGCGCCCAGCGTGCAGTTTGCCCAAAGCACGCTGCTGATTAACGAAACCGCAGGCGTTGCGACTATCACGCTGAATCGCACCGGAACGCTGGCGGGATTGTCTCAGGTCAGCGTGGCGATCGCCGGTGGAACAGCAACTCCCGATGTAGATTTCGGCGCTGCCCCATTTCCGCAGACGATCACGTTCGGCATTGGCGAATCCCAGAAGACGATTGAAATTCCCATTCTGAGGGATGCATTTGTAGAAGGAGATGAAACAATTCTGCTATCTCTTTCCCCCGTAAATAACCCCTTTGCAGGAACACTGGATACGCTGATTGGGAATGTAAATTTAGCAACCGTTACCATCCAAGATGCAGGCGCAACGAATGGAAATGATCTGCTGATTGGCACGCCGCAGAAAGATGCGATCGCCGGACTGAACGGCAACGACACGATTTTGGGACTGGGCGCAAATGACACCCTCACGGGCGGGCGCGGCAACGACACGCTGTTTGGCGGCGCGGGCAACGACACGCTGCGCGGCAACCAAGGGCGCGATGTGTTTGCGCTAGAGCGGGGGCCGGGGTCGATCCGCGTTCTGGATTTTCAGGATGGGGGCGATCGCCTCGGACTCACCCCCGGACTTCGCTTTCCCCGGCTGAAAATCGTGCAGCAGGGCAGCGGCTCCAGCGTCAGCACTCGCATCAGCCTCGGCAACGACCTCCTCGCCATCCTCCCCGGCATCGCCAAAGCCCAAATCACCAAAGCCGATTTTGTCTCGATCCGCCTGCCTGCAATTTAGCCTGCATCCTGCGTTCCCACCTCCCAAGCTCGTAAAGTCCTGTTGCAAACCTGAGATGACCCACGCAAAATGCGATAGCTTGTAGGTAAGCAGAAATACGCATTAACTCCGTCGCGTCCTCTGCTGATGACCCTCGTTAAATTCCCTCTTCGCTGCAATTTGGTAGGGAGACACCGTTATGACATTCAAGAAGATTTTGGCGGCACTCGATCAATCTCCACTGGGGCAATCGATTTATGAACAGGCGCTAGAGCTAGCGAAAACGCAAAACGCTGAGCTAATGCTGTATCACGCATTGAACCCTGATTTGATCTTGGGCCCGATGCTGCTGCCAGGCGAAATGGGGCTAGCTCCGCAACTGGTGACCCAAGCTTATGAGGCGCAGCAAAACTACCTGGATCGGCAAACCCAAGAGGTGCGCGACTGGCTGAATGATCTGTGTCAAGGGGCGATCGCCCAGGGTGTGTCTACCCGATTCAGCTATCGCTGCACCGATGCGGGACGCGGCATTTGCGACTTGGCGAAAGAGTGGAATGCGGATTTGGTGCTGCTGGGTCGGCGCGGCCGCAGCGGCTTGGCGGAAGCCCTCCTGGGCAGCGTCAGCAACTATGTGTTGCACCATGCCCCCTGTGCGGTGTTGGTGTTGCAAACGACACCCACGCCCTCGACTGCCCTACAGTCCGACGTGGCGCAGACCGATTTGGCGAAGACCGCGCCCTTGTCTTAGATAGAACATGAGTTCGACTCAGACGCTTGGCAGGAATCCTCAAGGTCATAGAAGATTTGGATGGAATCGAGGCGCGATACGATGAAAGTCATGGCTGGGCTGTTTCAACTTCAAGTCCAGCCTCAGCATTTCTTTGAAACGTTTCTACCCTCGAACTCACGTTAATACCTCAGAGGGTGTTTGAAAAGGTATCGCCTGTAATGTCAAGCACTCAGAGATCCCCCCTAGCCCCCCTTGAAAAGGGGGAAAACCGCCTTAAAGTCCCCCTTTTTAAGGGGGATTTAGGGGGATCTTGCACGCTTTGCTACAAACAGTAGGACTTTTCAAACGTCCTCTCACGTTAATACATAGGTGCAGCAGCGTGGGCAATAGGAATTGGCGTAACCCCCTTCCTTGTCTAACGGGAGCCAACCATGAGCCATCGTACTGCACCTGCTACGCCTGCTGCGTCTCCGCGTCGCCAGCGCCCCCTGCTCTGGGTGGGTCTGGTCGGTGTGCTAGCGCTGCTGGGCGGCGTGGTTTATCCAGAACTGCGAAACTCTGGAATTTACCGCAAGGGCGAGTCCGCCTACCAGACAGGCGACTGCCCAACGGCGATCGCCCAATTTACTCGCCTGCAAGACCTCAACGCCAAAAAATACGTGACTCGCGCCATCCCACTGCGCGGCGAATGCGAACAATTTTTGAAAATTGGCACGGATCAAGCAGCGGCTGGCCCCAGCGCCACGCTGGTCAGCTACAGCCAGTTTTTGACATTCAACCCCGACACTGCCCTCCTCGAAACTGTCCAACAGCAGACCAGGACGCTGTTTCAGCAGCATAGTCCCGACGCGCTGGCCGATGAAAAAGTCTGTTCCAGCATGACGGCGCTGATGAACCAAAACCTCATAGTTGACCCCGCAACCCAAGCCCCAGCGCTCCACTTCGCCTGTGGCAAAAAGGATGAGGCGCAAAAAGATTACGCGGGCGCGATACAGCACTACGGCAGCGTGCTGAACGACTATCCCAACGCCGCCGAAGCGCGAGATGCTGAAGCGGCGATCGCCCGCACGCTGGTTGCCCAAGCCAATGAAACAGGCGCAGGCAAGATTCCGCCGCCGCAACCCCTGGGGTCTTCCGGCAACAGCAGCAGTGTGGTAAAAATTCGCAACGACTCGCCCAATGTATTACGCATTGTCTTTAGCGGGCCAGAACCGCAGTTTGCCGAATTGCCGCCCTGCCGCGACTGTCAGGTATACAGCACGCCTCCCCGATCCTGCCCCGAAAAAGGAGCAGAGGGAACCTATACCCTCAAGCCTGGGCAATACAGCGTGCTGGTGCGGGCCGCAGACGACAGCAGCGTTACGCCGTTTACGGGCAACTGGTCGATGCAGCAGGGCAAAGCCTACAGCAGTTGCTTTTATCTGGTGCGGCGGCGCGTGTAGAACGCACTGGGCCACGCAGAAACAAAGTCTGGGTTAGGGAGGGCGATCGCCCTCTTTTTTGTGACTGCTGCGACAATTGATACAAAACTTTATGGACTGCTATTGAGAACTATTCCGATTTGTGGGGTAGGCTTCTTATTGAGGATATTTCTCATTAATCCTCGATGACTTGCAGTTCCTAACATGTGAGGACAGTTGTCTTTATGCAAACCTACGATAATCCCGATGTGAAATATGACTGGTGGGCCGGCAATGCCCGCTTTGCCAATCTCTCTGGATTGTTTATCGCAGCCCATGTGGCCCAGGCTGCACTCATTACCTTTTGGACCGGTGCTTTCACCCTGTTTGAAATTTCCTGGTTTGACCCAACGCGCTCAATGGGGGAACAGGGACTGATCCTGCTGCCACACCTGGCCACGCTCGGTTTGGGCATTGGCAGCGGCGGCGAAGTGGTTGATACCTATCCTTACTTTGTAGTAGGGGCCGTGCATCTCATTTCGTCAGCCGTTTTGGGTGCAGGAGCGCTGTTCCATACCTTCCGCGCCCCCGAAGATTTATCCGCTGCGTCGGGTCGCGCCCGCCTCTTCGACTTTAGCTGGGATAATCCCAAACAACTTGGGATGATTCTCGGACATCACCTGCTGTTTTTGGGTGCAGGAGCGCTGCTGCTGGTTGCCAAGGCGATGTATTGGGGCGGACTGTATGACGCAGCCACGCAAACGGTGCGCTTGGTGACAAACCCAACCCTCGACCCCGCTGTGATTTATGGCTACCAGACCCATTTCGCCAGCGTCAATAATCTGGAAGATTTGGTCGGCGGGCATATCTATGTGGGTCTGATGCTAATTGGGGGCGGAATCTGGCATATCCTGGTGCCGCCACTGGACTGGGCCAAGAAGGTGCTAACGTTCTCCGGAGAAGCGATCTTATCCTACTCGCTGGGCGGCATTGCGCTGGCCGGCTTCGTCGCTGCCTACTTCTGTGCGGTCAATACGCTGGCCTATCCCGTCGAGTTCTACGGGCCGCCGCTAGAGGTCAAGCTCGGTGTTGCGCCCTATTTCGCAGATACCGTTGAGCTTCCAATGGGGGCGCACACCTCGCGCTGTTGGCTGGCAAATGCTCATTTCTTCCTGGCGTTTTTCTTTTTGCAGGGTCACCTGTGGCATGCGCTGCGGGCAATGGGCTTCGATTTTCGCCGTGTGGAACGGGCGCTGAATACGATTGAGGTGTAGGCTTGCAGCACAGGCTTGGACTATAGACTTGAACTGTAAGCTAAAGTGCAGGCAAAAATGCAGGCAGTTTGCAAGATTGCCAAACACTTAGCGGAATGTGATCATGAGTGTCTATGGCTCCAACGATCCATTGAGAGATGAGAACACTTTTCTTTAGAACGTTCAATGGATAGAAGTCGGAGAAACTATGGCGAAGATTGGGCTATTTTTTGGAACGCAGACGGGCAACACGCAAACCATTGCAGAACAAATTCAAAAGGAATTTGGCGGAGATGGCGTAGTGGAACTGATCGACATTGCCGATGCCAGCCCTGAGGATTTTGAAGCGTATGAGTGTGTGATTGTGGGCTGTCCGACGTGGAACATTGGCGAACTGCAAAGCGATTGGGAAGGATTCTATGACGAGCTAGATGCGATCGCCTTTTCTGGCAAGAAGGTTGCGTACTTTGGCGCGGGCGATCAGGTCGGCTATGCAGACAACTTTCAGGATGCGATGGGCATTTTAGAGGAAAAGATTTCGTCGCTGGGAGGCACAACGGTCGGCTACTGGCCAGTCGATGGCTATGACTTCAACGAATCGAAAGCGGTACGCAATGGCAAGTTTGTAGGACTGGCGATCGACGAAGATAATCAGTCTGACCTGACGGACGAGCGTGTAAAGACCTGGGTTGCTCAGCTCAAGCGGGAATTTGGGGTGTAAGAGGGTGTTTGAAAAGGTATCGCCTGTAATGTTAAGCACTCAGAGATCCCCCCTAGCCCCCCTTGTTAAGGGGGGAAACCGCCTTAAAGTCCCCCTTTTTAAGGGGGATTTAGGGGGATCTTGCACGCTTTGCTACAAACAGTAGGACTTTTCAAACATCCTCTAAGAGTGCAAGGCTTTTCAAGATTTCCTAAAAGCCGTTTTTCGTAGCGTAGCAGGCATTAGGATTGGGATTGGGATTTGGCGTTTAGCATCCTCCCGACTCCCCCTCTGCCCAATGCCTTGCAACTCAAATGCCAGATGAGGAATGCCAGATGAGGCTAAAAGTCTAATTGACTTAAATTCTCATCTAGCGGCTCCATTCGTGTTTATCTTGCAAGGAATTCTGTATGTCTTCATCGCCCGATGCACTGTGGCTCAACGTCAGCCCTGCGCTGCAAAAATTCGATCGCCCGCTGCTAAAGCATCTGGCGCAACATGGGGCGATCGCCCACTGGCAATATTGCCAGACCCAGGACGAAGCCGTGTCGATGGCAGCAGCGCTGGTGCTACTGCACGACTATCTCAAGCAGGGCGATCGCCCGGTGCATCTGCTGGGGCACGGCATCAGCGGCGCACTGGCCCTGCTCTATGCGCGGCGGCATCCCGAACGAGTGCGATCGCTCACCCTGCTCTCCGTCGGCGTATACCCGCTGGTAGACTGGCAGGCGCACTACTACAGCCGCTTTGCTCTGCTGCCCTGTAGCCGCGAAACGGTGCTGGCGCAAATGGTGCCCACCCTGTTTGGGCGACAGTCCTGGCCAGTCACGCAAAACTTGATTCAGCTTTTGGAAAAAGACCTGGACAACTCACTGTCGCCCCACACGCTATATCGGCGGGCAAGCTTGTTTCCTGGCGGAGTGCCCGTGCCGCTGCTGGTCTGCGGTGGCTCAGAAGACGCAATCATCGACCCCAACGCACTGGACGGCTGGCGACCCTGGCTCAAAGACGAAGGCTTCTTCCCAAAAGATGAAACAGGCTGGACTCCACCGGGCGATCGCCTGTGGCAATGTCCGGGTGGGCGCTATTTCTTTCACTATCACTTTCCCCAGTCCACGGCTGAGCAAATTCTAGACTTTTGGCAATCCTTCTCGCGTCTGCCTGTCCAACACCCTGCATTCGAGATTGCGTCTGCGGGCTAGAGTGAAACCTTCAGTCATGAGTACCTCACTCCTTACAGCTATGCTTACCAACATCGTTCTCAAATGAATCCTCTCTGTATTCTTGGAATTTGGCTGGTCACGGTCTGCTTTTGTCTGTCCGTTTGTTTTGCAATTCAGGACGGGATAGCGCGACTCAGGCGACTGCATCAGGTTCCGTGCAGCCGCTGTGCTTACTTTACTGGGGAGTATCACTTGAAATGTGCGGTGCATCCCTGTCGGGCGCTGTCGGAATTAGCAATCGGCTGCACGGATTATGAACTCAAGACAATGCCACAGCCTGCAATCCTTCAAGGCGCTAATCTGATTAGACATCTGATTAACCAAATGTCGAATCGATTGGGTCGGTTTCCCAAGTTCCTTGGGCAGCGCAGATCGCTCAAGCGTTTTGCAAAACCTGGAGTTTCTGAGTACCAATCTGACGGGACTTTCTGATTTTGGATTTTAGATTGACGATTTTGGATTGCCAACTCAGGGTTCTGCAAGCGGGTGCATCCCAGTTACGCAAATTCGCCCTCATCCCCAAGCCCCTTCTCCCAAGTCGGAAGAAGGGGAGCAAGAGAGGCTTGAAGTCCCTCTCCCAGAGCAGGAGAAGGATTTAGGGTGAGGGGTACAAAAGTGAGATGCACTCTTGCAGGACTCTTAGCCATCTCATGCAGTGATATAGAAGAAAGTTTTGTTATTGAGCCCGGTATAGCGCTGGTTTCATGGCGCGGGTTTCAGCCAGTTTTAATGACTGCTTGTAGGAAAACTGCACCTCTGGTTCTGTGGTATAACGTTAGAAAATGATAATCATTCTCATAGCTGCTCTCATAGCTACTAGCTGCTTTTCTAATCGTTTTCCCACTAGACCTGTACCTGAGGATGAGTACTATGACCCCTGCCAAAGCAACCTGGCAACACGCAAGCTCAGCCATTCGCTATGTCTCTCCAAAACGCATTTCCATTGTTGTTGCGTCAGCGATCGCCCTCGGTTTGGGCAGTTGCACCACTGCTTCCACCAGCAACAATGCCGAATCTCAGCCGCCGACAGCCGCCGATACGCCAGAACTCCGGGTCGTCACTACGTTTATCCCAATGACCCAGTTCACAAAGGCCGTGGCGGGCGATCGCGCTGAGGTCACCCAACTGCTGCCCACCAATGTTGGCCCGCACGACTATCAAGCCCGCCCCGAAGATGCCCAGCGGATTGCCCAGGCCGATGTGTTGGTGAAAAACGGTCTGGAAATGGAGTCATTTTTGGACAGCCTGATTGAAAATGCAGGAAATTCAGATCTGAAAGTGATTGACTCCAGCGCTGGCATTGCCACAATTACGACTGAATCTATTGAAGGAGAGGCGCACGATTACGGGCACAGCCATAGTCATGATCACGCTCATGCTCATGATCACGCTGAAGAAGCAGCAAGCCAACCAACCGCCCATCGCCACAATCACGGTGAGTTTAACCCGCACATCTGGCTCGATCCGAAGCGGGCAATTCAACAGGTTGAAACTATTCGCGATGGGCTGATTGCGGCCGATCCCGATGGGCAAGCTGTTTACACCGCCAATGCAGCCGCCTACATTCAGCAATTGCAAGCGTTGGATGAGGAGATTGCTCAACAGCTCCAGCCGTTTGCCAACAAAACGTTTGTTGCCTTTCATGACTTTGCGCCTTACTTTGCCGAAAGCTATGGGCTAAAGGCTGAGTTTCTAGTGGATGTGCCCGATGTCAACCCATCGCCCCAAGACGTGAAGCGCGTCATGGATACGGTAAAAGCCAGTAATCTAAAAACGCTGCTGACGGAGCCTCAAAGTGGAGAAGATGCGTTTGCGGCGATCGCCCAAGACCTGGACGTGAATATCAGCACCTTTGACCCTATGGAAACAGGTGGCCCCGAAGCCTTGCAGCCGGACTACTACATCGCCACCATGCGGCAGAACGTGAAGGCGCTGGTGTCTGCGTTTACAGACGGATCAACGCAATCGGTCTTGCCACACTGGACGATTCAGAAAACCAGCGCTGTGTTGCCGCAGCGAGTCAGTCTGAGGTTCTAGCCCGCCGTCTAACTTGCTGTCTAGCCCGCCGTCTAACTCGCTGTCCAGCCCACAGTGCAACAAATCTTAGCGCATCAGGGCAGGGCCAACGATGCTCTGCTGGGATAGGATGGCTCCTTCGGCGAGTTTGATAGAGCCGAAGGTCAAACCCGCAAAACCCAGCGCCATCAGCATTGCCAGGACAGCAAACCCGATCCAGCCGCCATGCTCTGCTTCTGCGGGGTTGCTGGATCTTTCTGCGACAGAGAATGGGGACGGGTCGGGTGTTGCATCGATTGACAATCCGGGAGCATCAGTGGTGTAGAACATGGGAGCGTTTGGAGGGGGTTGTAGACGGGGTTGTAAAGGAAGTTATAGAGGGGTGTCGAGGCGTACCTTTGGCTGACGAGCTATCGCTTTGGAGCCATAAATTATTTATAGGACGAAAAGGGCGATCGCTCTATTCAGAAAAGTTAAGGAGTTGAGCCGGAAAAAAGTCCTTAACTTTTCAGTATCGCGCTGACCGGGGCGATCGCTCTATAACCAAAGCATCGAACGAAACGCACCTCACACTACCTCACTTCCAGGAGACACAACCATGAATCTGACCTACCGTGGCACCGAATACATCGCCAGCAACCAACTGCCCACTACCAGCCAAAGCTTCAACGGATGCTATCGCGGCGCAGAGATGACGATGCACTCCCCCTCTAAACTGCCTGCACAGGTGTTTGTAAATCTGACCTATCGCGGCGCACAATATCGTGCCGAAGCAAAGCCCAGCTTTGTTCCTGAGAACGTTCTGGCTATCTAAACTAGGCGGTTCTAGATCAGTTTCTTGAGCGCCTGACGGACGTTCCAGCAGATTTTTACCCAAATTTCCCACACAAGTAAATGGCGATCGCTCTTTTTGGAGGGCGATCGCTTTTTATTTGAACTTATCTACTCAACATACAGAACTTACTCCACTTGCTAAATGACCAATCCAAAATTGCAAATCCAAAATCCAAAACCTGTATACCCTTCCAGCCACCAAAAATATGGCAGTACGGGAGGGCGAGACATCCACGCCTCCCGATTATCCGACCTTACATTTAAGGAGAAATCTACATGGAATCGATGCAAACCGAACGGTTCACTGCAACCTATATCGAGGAGATTCCCCCCAGCGACCTGGCCATGACCGAACTTTCTGAGGCTGATCTGGATGAGTGCGCGGGCGGTCTGAGCCTGGGCGATTTCAGCAGCCTAATGGACGGGTCATCCAGTTTCTTTGGGCAAGAACGGCTGTCTCTGGGCCAGGCGACCTTTGCGGGCCCAAATGGTAGCGGCACGATTTCGACCCTCGACTTCGAGCGCACGATTTCTGGCGCAAATCGATTCACGTCCCTCGGTAAATAGATAAGTCTACAGGGGTCACTGCTGGTGTCGTGCGATCGCCCTTTTGAGTCGATTAACGCGCCAGTGTGACCCTGTGCAGCAAAACGCCTAAGTGTTGAATGTTGTCAACGCGCCAGTATGACCCCGTGCAGTAAAGCGCCTAAGTGTTGAATTCGGACAGTCCCATGTCTCATGCGCCTCAGTTTTATCCGGCGGAACCACCCCCATCCACCGCTGCTCCCGTCGAGTTGTCAGAGCAAGATCTAGAGCAAATTTCAGGCGGGGTCGATTTATCCCTCACCTTGGTCAGATTTGATGGCAGCGATGAACTGTCTTTGGTATCTACTGAGTCGGACTACGCGGCTCTATCGCAAGCCAGCCAGTCTTCGCAGACGCGCTTCTCCGTGTTCCAGATTCATCTGACGGGATTCGACTCAACGAATAGTCTGATGAAAGCATTGTCCAGCATTGGCAGGCTGTTTGGCTATTAGAGACTGGATCTTGTCCATTCCTTATTTCTTGCTCTCATGGCGATCGGGAGGCTGTCAATGACTTGTTTGTTGCTTGAGGAACTGGATTCCTCAGATTTGAACTGGCTAGTGCAAGCCGCAGTGTATCGCAGCGTTCCCGCAGAAACGCTTTTGGTGGATTCTGATCAGCCGTCCGACCATGTGTTTTTGATTCTCGAAGGCATGGTGGCGATCGCCGCACCGATACGGCAAGAGGCAATCGCCTACTCGTCCAAGAAGCCCTCCTCTGCCGAATCCGGGGAAATATCATGGACAATCACCACCCTTTCGCAAATCCTGCCGGGTGACTTTGCCAGTCTCGCTACGATTCTAGATTCCAGATCGCTTCCTTACTCAGTCATTTCTGAGTCCCCGTGCCAGGTTCTTTGCATTCCGCGTGCCGTGCTGCTACAAAAGCTCCAGGAAGACGCAAGCTTTGCGTCCCGGTTTTATCGAACCGTTGCGCTGCTGATGTCGGCTCGAAATCGGCGGCTGGTGCGCGAGTTCGAGTATCAAAACCTTCCCATCCGGCGATCGCCCTTGCGACAATCCATTACCTTATTTGCCGAATTGCAGGATAGCGATCTGGACTGGCTGGCAACGGTGGGAATGGTTCAATCCCTGCCAGCGCAGACGGTGCTGCTGTCTACGGGGCGATCGCCCGATGCGTTGCATATTGTCCTGGAGGGAGCGCTGCTGCTGAGCCAGCCTGTCGAAATGTCTAGCCTGATTGCCCAAACGCTTGCACCTGCTGAAAATCCCTCTGCACCCCATCAAGAAATTGCACGGCTGTCGCGGGGCGATCTGGTGGGCGAGATGCAGTTGGTCAATGCCCATGACCTAACGCTCTGTGCCAGCGCTCTGCGCGATTCGCAGGTGTTGTCGATTCCGCGCTGGCGACTGGCGGCAAAACTGCTGCACGATCCTAGCTTTGCTGCGCGGTTTTACCGGGTGCTGGCAACATTACTTACTACGGAATATGAGGCAATGCTGCATCAGCTTTATGCCGCAACCCTGGGTTCCGCAGACGAAAGGACAGAACTGATGGGCGATCGCGACGATTTGAGTAGCCGTTTACTGACCCGCATTTCTCTTGCCGAAGCGCGGTTTGAGTGGCTGCTCAAGCGAATCCAGGCGCAACAAGAAAACGGGAGGGACTTGCAATGGTAATGCCAGAAAATCGTTTGCCAGATTCTTTATCTAGTTCATTAGGCGGTCATGCATCTGCGAGTCCATCTCCAGCAAATGCAAAGACCTCAAATGCAAAGTCCTCAAATGCAAAGTCCTCAAATGCAAAGTCCTCTGCAAAAAACAAGCTGTTTCGCACTGAGGCGCTGGAGCGGAGCGCCTCTCCGGAGCAGCTCGATCAACTGGTGCAGGTTGTCAGTCCCAAGCGCTGGCTGTCCTTACTCGCGCTGGGTACGATTGTAATCGGCGGTGCGGTCTGGAGCGTGCTGGGTCGCATTCCCATTACTGTTCCAGGACAGGGGGTTTTAGTGCCCCTTCCCGTTGCCCAGTTAGGGCCCGATCAATGGCGCGTTGATCCGAGTCAAATCATTCGCGTTCAGGTTCCCACGTCTGGGCGCTTGCTGACGCTGCCTGTGCGAATGGGCGATCGCGTCCAGCCCGGTGACGTACTGGCAACGGTGGATCAGTCGGAACTCAAGCAGCAGTTGCAGCTTTCGCGAGAAAAGCTGGCCCAGCTTCAGCGGCAGGATGAGGAAGCCCGCACCGCCCAACTTCAGCGCGATCGCTTTGAACAGGCGGCGATCGCCCAACAGCGGCAAGCACTCCAGCAGAGTCTACGCACGGTGCAATCCCTCACGCCCGTCATCCGCGAAAAGGGCATCGAAGCCATTCAGCAGGAGCGGATTGCGCTAGAACAGCGGCTCCAAGCCCTGCGCGACCAGTTGCCCACCTACGAACAGCGTTGGCAAGCCCGCCAAACAGCCCACGAAGAAGGCGCACTGTCTCGCGATATGGTGCTGCAAGCAGAGCAGGAATACCTCAACGCCCGCGCCCAGCTAAATCAGGCAGAATCCCAACTCAAGCAGCTTGACGTAAAGGAAGCCGATGCCCAACGTGAGTATCTCCGCAGCGAAAACCAGAGTAATGAGTTGCAGACGCAGATCAAGAACCTGGAAACCCAAGCGGCAGCGCGACGAGAGCAGAATTTAATCGCCAATACGGCGCGGCAAAAGGAGATCCAGGAAACCCAGCGGGCGATCGCCCAGCTAGAGCTACAGCTTCAGAAAAACAGCGAAATCACCAGTCCCTACGACGGGCAGGTGCTAGAAGTCTCTGCCAAACCAGGCGAGCGGATAGAGGCGGGCGCAAGCATCCTCACGCTGTCGGCTCAGGGCGATGCTACGCCGCTGGTTGGGGTGATGTTCTTACCCGTCAGCGAAGGTAAGAAAATTATGCCAGGGATGGCCGTACAGCTTACGCCTACCACCGTTAAGCGGGAAGAGTATGGCGGCATTCAAGGGCGGGTATTTGAAGTCTCCAAGTTTCCGCTGACCCGGGCCGGAGCCGCCAGTCTGGTCGGCAATCCCGATATCTTACCTGCCTTGATGAATGAGCAGCCCCATCTGGCTGTTTTCGTGCGGCTGGAAACCCGCGAATCGGGGCGGCAGTCTGACGACACGCTCCAGTATGTCTGGTCGTCTTCTAACGGGCCGCGCCAGGCGATCACAGCAGGCACAACGGCGACTGGGCGCATCACCACCGAAGCGCGATCGCCCATTTCCTACGTGCTGCCCATTTTCAAATCGCTGACGGGGATGAACTAGGGCGTGCTTTAAAGCCCTTCGATCCCCCCTAGCCCCCCTTAAAAAGGGGGGAACCGAGCCGAACCACTCCGGAAGTCCCCCTTAGTAAGGGGGATTTAGGGGGATCGACTCAAGGCAATCAACGACCTAGAAAGTTTTAAGACACTGCCTAGCATGACTCCACAACTTCTACAACCTTCCCCCCCAAGCTGGACCCAGCGATTTCAAAAGGTTTCCCAAGCCCTCCAGCAGGCTTCCCAGCACTGCAAACAGCTTCCCCAACACCTCCGCCAGCTTCCGCACACGCTTCGGCAACTGCCCACCACCCTCTGGGGGCACGGCCGCATCTATCGCGTTCCCACGGTGCTGCAAATGGAGGCGGTGGAATGCGGAGCCGCATCGCTAGCGATGATTTTGGCCTATCACGGGGCGATCGCCTCTCTTGCAGAATTACGTCAAGCCTGTGGCATCTCTCGCGACGGCAGCAAAGCCTCGAACTTACTCAACGCCGCCCGCAGCTATGGGCTGGATGCAAAAGGCTTCAAGCTAGATCTTGCCGGACTGCAACGGTTGAGGCCACCGTTTATCGTCTACTGGAATTTCAACCATTTTTTGGTCGTGCAAGGGTTCCATCGCCAGCGGGTCTATTTGAACGATCCGGCAACGGGCCCGCGCACTGTTTCTTTGGACGAATTCAGCGAAGCGTTTACGGGCGTAGTGCTGACCTTTGCGCCGGGTGCTGAGTTTCAAAAAGGTGGACAAAAACCAAGCGTGTTGCGGGCGCTGAAGCAGCGGCTGCGGGGTTCCGTCGGTTCGCTGATGTTCTGTGTTGCCGTAGGATTTTTGCTGGTGTTGCCTGGGCTAGCAATGCCCGCCTTCTCTCAAGTGTTTGTGGACGAGGTGCTGCTGCAAGGACGACAGGACTGGCTGCGTCCGCTGGTGTTCGTGATGCTATTCACTGCGGCGGTCACCGGGCTGCTCACACGCTTGCAACTTCAGCTACTCCGTCGTTTGCGAGTCAAGCTGGCAATGGGGATGTCCAGCCGTTTTCTCTGGCATCTGCTTTACCTTCCGGTTAGCTTTTATGATCAGCGCTTTGCGGGTGAAATCAGCAGCCGCGTTCAGCTAAACGATCGTCTGGCAGGCTTGCTGTCGGGTCAGCTTGCAACGACGGTAATCTCTGCGGTCATGGTCATCTTCTATGGACTGGTCATGTGGCAGTATGACAGTATCCTCACGCTAATCGGAGTCGCATTCGTTTGTATTAACCTGCTGGCATTACAGGCGGTATCTCGCTTCCGTACCGATACCAATCTCCGGCTGATGCAGGAACAGGGCAAGGTAAACGGCGTGGCAATGTCTGGCTTGCAAAGTATCGAAACGCTCAAGGCATCCGGTCTAGAATCAGACTTTTTCACGCGCTGGGCCGGCTACTATGCCAAGCTACTGAATGCGCGTCAGGACATGGATAGCCTCAATCAAAAACTCGGCGTGTTGCCCACGTTTCTGACCAGCCTCAGCACCATGCTGTTGCTCGTTGTCGGTGGTTTCCGCGTTATGGAGGGCTACCTCAGCATCGGGATGCTGGTGGCGTTTCAATCCCTGATTCAGCAGTTCATGCAGCCTGTCAGTCAACTGATTCGGCTGGGCGGCGATTTTCAAGATTTGGAAGGGACGCTGACCCGCCTAGATGATGTTTTGCAGAATCCCAAAGATCCGCTTTTAGAACAGCACATGACACCCACCTACAACTCACCTGCCATGTCTCACGCCACTCCTGCTTCGGAACAGACCCATTCTCTCGCCGCCTCTCCCGCCCTCACCAAACTTGAAGGCTATCTAGACATTCACAACCTCACCTTTGGCTATAGCCGCACTGCACCGCCGCTGATTGAAAACTTCTGTTTGTCGCTCCAGCCCGGTCAGCGGGTTGCGCTAGTGGGCGGCAGTGGTTCCGGCAAATCGACGATTGCTAAACTGGTGTGCGGACTCTATCAGCCCTGGGCGGGCGAGATTTACTTTGACGGACAGCCGCGCCAGGGACTTCCGCGTTCTGTGCTGGCAAATTCCCTGGCAATGATTGAGCAAGAGGTGCTGCTGTTTGCAGGCAGCGTGCGCGACAACCTGACCCTGTGGGACACAACGCTTTCCGATCAACAGTTGATTCAAGCCTGTCGGGATGCTGCGGTACACGACATTATCTTATCCATGCCAGGGGGCTATGGGGCGGAACTGTCGGAAGGCGCAACGAACCTCAGCGGCGGACAGCGGCAGCGTTTGGAAATTGCGCGGGCGCTGGTTAGCAATCCTTCAATTCTGGTTATGGACGAGGCGACAAGCGCCCTAGACACAGAAACGGAACGCATCATTGATTACAACCTGCGGCTACGCGGATGCACCTGTCTCATCGTGGCGCACCGCCTCAGCACCATTCGAGACTGTGATGAAATCATTGTGCTGGAACGCGGAAAAGTGGTTCAGCGAGGCAGCCACGATCAACTTAAGACGCAGGAAGGGCCCTATCTCCAGCTCATTCGCAGCGAAGGCGGCTCGATTGAATAACTTGCAGATCGTGTTGCTGACCGTATTACAGATCGCAATGCAAATTGCATTGCAAATTGCATTGCAAATTGAATCACAGATTGCATTGCAGATTGCATGTAAAAAACGAGACAAAAGGAATGCAGGAATGCTGGCAGAAGAAAGAAAGCTTGAGCCGATTCATCCTACCCGATCGCTGCACGGAAATGAACCCCTACTGCTAGACCACCAGACCGTTTGGCAGGTACAATCCGGCTCGCTGGCGCTGTTTGCTGTGCCAATGCAAGATGGAATTCCACGCGGGCGGCGGCGATACTTGTTCAGCGTCAACGCGGGCCGGGCCGTATTTGTAGCCGACGCAGCCGAGTCTGGCGAACCGGGGTTATCGCAGCCCTGTCAACAGCCGTGTCAGCAGCCGTGTCAACAGCCGTATCAACTAATGGCAGTGGCGCTGGAAGAGACGGATTTGAAAGGGCGATCGCCCGCTGAATTCCTCCAATGGCTGCACGACGAACCGCAGACTGCCCAGCAGCAGTTTGAGGGCTGGGTGCATCAGTTGGGCACGACGCTGGCAAGCATGACCGCAACTATCTTGCCAACGCCCCTCGATCGATATGGCGTATTGGGCACAGGCGAGGTATTTCAGCCTGCCCAGGATGCAGTGACCTGGGTGCGCGTGCTGCAAGGAACTGCGCTGCTGCAAGGGGTATCGAGTTTGCCGCTGGAACTGGGGGTGTGGCTGCCGCTGGAACGACATCTCTGGCTACAAGCTAGCGATATTGTAGAATTAGAAACCAGCACCAGTGATGCCCGATCGGCGATCGCCCTGGTGACTGGACTAAGCCACCTACAAGCAATGGTGATGCAGGGAATCCAGAGGCTCGAAGCGCAGGAACAGGAGCAGGAACTCGCACGCTATTGCGAACGGCAGCATCTCAATACAGAAGCCATAACGCGGACGCTGGATGAACTATCGACCGTGTTTGATGTTGCACCGAGATCTTCTGCGAATTCTGCACAAGAGGCGATCGCCACGAACCCGGAAACGGCGCTACTGGAAGCGGCCGGGGCTGTGGGGCGGGCCCTGGGGATTGCCATTTCACCCCCTGGCAAGTCAGAAGATCTGCGGCGGCTGAAAGACCCCATCGAGGCGATCGCCCGTGCCTCCCATATCCGCATTCGCCGCGTCACGCTGCGAGAGGGCTGGTGGCATCAGGACGGCGGCCCGCTGCTGGCCTACTCGCTGGAAGACGGCCGTCCTGTGGCGCTGCTGCCTCGATCTGCCTCGCGCTACGAACTGCTCGACCCGCTGCGCCAAACCCGCACGATTTGCGATGCCCGCACTGCGGAAACCCTTGCGCCCACCGCCTACACCTTCTATCGCCCGCTGCCACCCGTCGCCAAGCCCCTAGCACTGCTGAAATTTGCCCTGCGGGGACATTTCAAAGAACTGTGGGTTGTGCTGCTAGCGGGGCTGGGCGCAACGCTGCTGGGCATGGTCACGCCCCAGGCAACGGCCCTGCTGATCGATCAGGCCATTCCCGATGCCAACCGCAGTTTGCTGCTGCAAATCGCGCTGGGGCTGCTGGCTACGGCGATCGGCGCGACCCTGTTTCAGATTACTCAGAGCATTGCGCTGATGCGGCTAGAAACCGTTGCCGATGCCTCGACCCAGGCGGCAGTGTGGGATCGACTGCTGGCGCTGCGGCTGTCCTTCTTTCGGCAATATTCCATCGGTGATTTAAGCACAAGAGTGTCTGCCGTCAGCCAAATTCGGCAAAAATTGGGAAATACTATTCTCAGAAGCGTTTTCTCTGGTATATTCTCGCTTCTGAACCTGTTTTTGCTGTTTTACTACAGTCCACCCCTAGCGGCGATCGCCCTCCTCGTTGCCCTAATTAACATCAGCGTGACGGTCATCTCCAGTATCCTGACCCTGCGAAAGGCGCGTCCCCTGCTCGATCGCCAGGGCAAACTGCAAGGCATCATGAGAGAAATCATTAACGGCGTGGCAAAATTTCGCGTTGCCGGAGCGGAGACTCGCGCCTTTGCCTACTGGGGACGGCAATATAGCCAGCAGTTGAAGCTAACCCTGGCATCCCAGGGCATTGAAGACAATCTGGCGGTAATCAATAACCTGTTATCTGCCTTGACCCCAGCCGTCTTGTTTGCATTCACGGTACAGTTACTTCAGCAATCCCAATCCCAGGACGGCAGCTTTTCCATCGGCACGTTTCTAGCATTCAATGCCGCGTTCGGCACGTTCATCGGCGGGGCGACCAGTCTCGGCACTACAGTAATCGATGTGATGGAAGTGCTACCCATCTGGCAGCGGGCATTACCCATTCTTCATGCCGTACCAGAAGTGGCGGATGACAAGGCTGATCCGGGTCGTTTAACCGGGCAAGTTTCCGTCGATCGCGCGGTGTTTCGCTATCGCGAAGATGGACCGCTAACGCTGGATAGTGTCAGCATTCACGCCGAGCCGGGAGAGTTCATTGCGCTGGTGGGCCCATCGGGCAGCGGCAAATCGACGCTGTTTCGGCTGCTGCTGGGCTTCGACACGCCAGAGTCGGGTACGGTCTACTACGACGGGCAGGACTTGTCTGGATTAGACATGCAGGCTGTGCGGCGACAGCTTGGCGTAGTGCTGCAAAATAGCCGCCTGATGTCTGCGTCGATTTTTGAAAACATTGCCAGCGGTGCGCTAATTGGCATGGAGGAAGCCTGGGAAGCAGCCCGCATGGCAGGACTGGCCGATGACGTGCAGGCAATGCCAATGGGAATGCACACGGTCGTCAGCGAGGGCGGCACAAACCTTTCGGGCGGACAGCGCCAGCGCTTGCTGATTGCCCGCGCCCTGGCCCTGCGTCCCCGCATTCTGCTGTTTGACGAAGCCACCAGTGCCCTAGATAACCGCACACAAGCCATTGTCAGCGAGAGTCTGGATCGCCTCCGCGTGACGCGAATTGTAGTGGCACACCGTCTCAGCACGATTCGCAATGCCAATCGCATCTACGTGCTGCAAAACGGCCGCGTCATGCAGAAAGGTGACTTCGAGGCGCTGGCCACCCAGCCTGGATTGTTTAGCCAACTGATTCAGCGCCAGCGCGTTTAGCAAACTTGCTAACCAGTTCACCCTGTCTCAGAATTCCATGAAAGCCTTTTCGCCACCCGTTTGCACCAGCGTTGCCTACCAGCGATCGCCCCAATCCACGCCGCCCAGTTTTCCCCTAGCTACAGGATTCTGGCTGCTCACAATTCCGCTGCTGAGCGCGGCG
Source organism: Thermoleptolyngbya sichuanensis A183 (assembly GCF_013177315.1). Classification (NCBI taxonomy): domain Bacteria; kingdom Bacillati; phylum Cyanobacteriota; class Cyanophyceae; order Oculatellales; family Oculatellaceae; genus Thermoleptolyngbya; species Thermoleptolyngbya sichuanensis. The sequence continues at coordinate 3,368,203 of NZ_CP053661.1, forward strand.
ATCTCTGTGTTCATAAAGCAAAAGCGCGATCGCCATCGATGGCAGCAAATCAATACGCTAGAGCGTCTGTTTCAAGATGCGGGCTAGTCTTCTGGCAATTCACCAAAGCGTTCGCGATAGCGTTCCAGTTTCTCTTCCAGTTCCTCTACTTTTGCCTCTGCTTCCTGACGGCTCAGCGTTTCCTGCCGTAGCGCATCTGCCATTTCTTCAGGAAATCGGGCGCAGTGCGGGCACGGGGATAGCCCTTGGCATAGTACAAGAACTGGTTCCCCAAGACGGTTGCCCGCTGCCCACTCAGGTATTGCTTCAGCACTTCTAGCGTGATCAGCAGCGCATACAAATGATCGAAGGTTTCTGCCACAGGAGATCCATCCCCAGTGGGATAAACAATATCTGTAGCAATATCTGTAGATTGGCTAGCCGTTTTGGGCGCAGAAGAAGTCGTCATCGCACAGCACCAGCGCAATATGCTCTAGCTTAGCGCAGTGCCGCATCAGGTGGTTTTTGGCGGAGTATCTTCCCTGTATCGCTTCTGCTTAAACTACTGCTGCTTAAACCACTGCTACTACGCCCGCGCTCTCATTCGCCAGCCGATCGACCGTACACAGTGCGTAGGTTCCGGGCGACAGGGTAAGCTGTGTTGTAGTGGCAGGTAAGATACTTTGCAGCGTCCAGGTGCTTCCTGCTTGGCGATAGAGCGTCCAGGAACGGACACTGGCGGCGCTGCTCCAGACGAGTCGATTTCCCAAGACGCGCACATTTTGCGGCGGCACGGGGGGCAAGCTGCGGAGCCAGGGCATGACGGGCGGCAGGGCGGCGGTGCGGTAGATATTGGTCTGGAGGCGATCGCCAATGCCCTCGCGATTCGTCAGCAGCGCCTTCATGCTATAGAAAATATTGCCGAGGGCGAGTTTACTCTCTAGCTGGCGCGTGATGGCCACCTGCCGTTCGATTTCGGTCACGTCCCAGGCTTTGCCATCAAGCTGAGATAAGTTATTGCCAGGGTAGATATGACGCTTCTGGATATTCTGATCTGCCCACCATTCCAGCAGCACGGGATAGCTCTGGGCGGGTGGGTCGATGCGCCAATAAAGCTGCGGTGCGAGGTAATCGACCCAGCCCTGCTGGAGCCACTTCAGCGCGTCGGCAAACAGTTGGTCGTAGGCATCGAGTCCTTGGATTTGCGGCGGCTGGCCGGGGCGATAAATTCCAAACGGGCTGATGCCAAATTTTACGTGCGGCTTGGTGGCTTTGATGCTGCTGGAAAGGCGCTGCACTAGGCGATTTACGTTATCCCGCCGCCAGTCCTTCAGGGAGAGCGTGCCGCCGCTATTGCGATAGGCCTGATAGGTTTTGTCGTCGGGAAAGCTCTGCCCAGCAATTGGGTAAGGATAAAAATAATCATCCAGGTGAATGCCGTCCACGTCGTAGCGGCGCAACACGTCCAGAATCACGGCATAGGTGCGTTCCTGCACGACGGTCGCGCCGGGGTCCATCCAAATCTGGTTGCCCCAAGGGTAGACCACATCAGGATTCGTCGCCGCTAGGTGGGGCGAAACGTTGACCGTTTGCTGAGACGTGCGGGCGCGATAGGGGTTGAACCAGACGTGAATTTCCAGATTGCGCTGGCGACACTGGGCGATCGCCCATTGCAGCGGGTCGTAGGCGGGGCTGGGCGGTTTGCCCTGAGTGCCCGTCAGCCAAAAGCTCCACGGCTCCAGCGTTGAGGCATACAGCGCATCCCCTTCAGGGCGAATTTGCAAAATCACAGCGTTGAAATGGAGCGATCGCAGTCGGTCAAAAATGGCAATCAGTTCTGCCTGCTGCTGGTCGGTGGTCAGCGTGCGGGCGCTGGGAAAGTCAATATTCCACACGATTGCCACCCACGCCGCCCGAAACTCGCGCCGATGCGACACTGCGACCGTCCGCACCCAGCGCACAATCCACGCCGACTCGATTACCGGAACCTGGCCCAAACGCACCAGTGCTTGATACACAAAGCTAGCCGCCTCGGCCCGTGTAGCCGCTTGCTGCGATCGCACTCGTTTCAGGTCGGGATGGTTTACGACCAACCCCGTTTCCGTCGCCGTGGCGATCGCCCGTCTTGCCCAGTCGGGGATCTCGCCCGCATCCGCATATAGGTCGAACAACAGAGCCTGACCCGATGCCGCAAACCCCAGCCCGCTCACCAGCGCCACCCAAACCTGCACGCGGGCGATCGCCTCTGCGGGACGAAACGATCCGTCAGGATAACCGGACATGAACCCGGTTTCGTAGGCCCAACGAATCGCAGACGCAGCCCAAAAACTCTCCGACACATCCTGAAACGGCACGTAAGGTCGCTTGGGCGCAACGGAAAAGGCAGAACGCAGGAGGGATGCAAACTCAGCGCGAGTAATCGTCTGCTCAGGGCGGAATGTGCCGTCCCCAAAGCCCCGCACAATGCCACGCTCGGACAACGCCTCGATAAACGCTTTTGCCCAATGGCTTTGGATGTCAGAGAAACTCATTGAAACTCATTACTCGTCAGGCTCCCAGACTCGTCAGGCTCCCAGTGGGGCTGGATTCAGTTTTACCAGGACTTACGCACTTACGATAAGCTTTCTGGGTTTTGGACGATTTCTCGCGGGCGCAGGCCGTGAGAAATCGTCCAACTGCGTCAGTCCTATTTACTTCAAGGTCAGAAACTTCTCCAGAGCGCTGACGAGTGACGGACTCCAGCGGCGGACATTCGCAACCCAGTCCAAATCTTTGTATCGTGCATCCAGCCCAACGGCGGCATACCAGTTGCTTTCGGCTTCGCCCTGGTTGCCCGCGACCCAGAGGGCGGCGGTGAGGGCGGCCCGCATGTCGGCAAAGCGGGGGTATTTGCGGACGAGGTTTTTCATGGTGCGGATGGCTTCGTCGATCTGCCCGGTTTCGTAGAGGGCGATCGCATAATTGGCTCTGGCAAAGGCAAAATCGGGCGCAAGGTCTGCCGCTTTTTGGTAGTCTGCGATCGCCGCCTCCCAGTTGCCCTGGCCGGCCTTGGCGTTGCCCCGATTGTTATAAGCAGCCGCGTCGTTGGGGTCGAGTTCTAGCACCTTGTTGTAGTTGGCGATCGCCTCTTCCCAGCGGCCCAATCCCTCCAGCGCCGCACCCCGATTGAGGTAGGGATCGGGAGCATCGGGAGCCAGTTCGGTGGCTTTGTCAAAATCGGCGATCGCCGCTTGCAGTTTGTTCTGGCTGACGCGCGAGTTGCCGCGATTGCTCCATACGGCCGCGTTGTCGGGCAACTGCTCCAAAATTTCCGTCCAATAGGTTTCTGCCTCTGCGAAACTGCCCCGGTTGGTTGCGTCAAACGCTTTTTCGCGCAGCTCGCTCAGCGACGGAAGCTCGACCGGAAGCGGTTCCGGTGATTTTGTTGGGAGCGCCTCAGCCGCGATTCCAAAGGGCCACGCGCCCAGCCAGAACAGCGCTGCCAGCAAACATGAAAAAATGTAAATCAGCATAGGCTGATCATGACAGGTTTGGGGGTGCAATGCAAAGGGCAGGAGGGATGGGAGCCAATCGCAGGACTTAGGTCGATTCTTGATTTTGGATTTGCGATTTTGGATTTTAGATTTCCAAAGCCTAATTCCACAGCCTACCCATTTCACAGCCTACCCGTTCCACAACCTAATAGTTATCCCAAAGTTCGGATAGCGTGACCACGCGATAGTCCTTGCGCTGCAAGTAGTCGAGCAGCAGGGGCATGGCGGCGGCGGTTTTTTCGGAGCGCTCGGCAGAGCCGCCGTGCATCACCAAGATAGCGCCAGGAAACACGAAGCGCGACACATACCAGGCGCTAAATAGGGCGTTGTCTGTTGGCTTGAAGGTGTCTACAGGAATCATGGAGGCCAGGGCAAACCGGGGTTCGTAACCGGGCATGGCTTGCAATTTGGGAACCATGCTCTTGGCATATAGCCCGCGACCTGGGCGATACCAGCGGATGGGCTGATTGCAATCTTTGCAGATGCGGTTGTGGGCTTCGCGCATTTGCAGGGCAAACAGTTCGGGGTGCTGGAGGGCGGTCGTGTCGTCTACGATGCCGTGGTTGGCGACTTCGTGCCCGTAAGCGCGAATGCGAGGAATAATCGTGCTTTCGGGGCTGAGGTGGCTGGTGATAATGAAAAACGTGGCCCGTACATGGCGGTCTGGATCTTCGATCTGGCGATTGTGTTCAGCGATCGCCTCCAAAATCTTTTGGGTAGACTCATCCTCTGGTTCACCGGGCGTGGGCACGTCGTCGATGGTCAGCGTCACCACGCGCTCGGTGGTTTCTTTATAGAACAGTCCGTCCGGAAAGGCCCGCGCTACCTGCTGCACGAGCCGCTGCTGAGCAAGCCCCATAGCCTCTCGCACTCAAAACAACGTACCTTTCCATAGTAAAGAGTGGGGAGCCTGTCGATAAATCCCAAAGATCCGACCCTGCTTGGTTGCCTGAATTTGTTGCCTGCATTTGTCGCCTGATTCGTAATCAACGCCAGATTCGTCAGAAGACTTGCAAAGTCTAAGATAGCGCCTGAAGCCACCTGCGACGACCAGAGGCTACCAAAGGCTACCAAAGGCTAGAACAGGCAAGAGGCTAGAGGGCGATCGCCGACACCTCCGACTGCACGCCGCTCAGATCATCCGGCTGCCACACCTGCCCATCCAGCGCCATCTGCTCAATGCGACTGGCCAGCCGCAATGCCTTGAGGGCCTGTTCGCCGCCTACCGAAGGCTGTTTGCCACCGCGCACACACTGCACAAAATGCTCTAGCTCGGCGTGTAGCGGCTCGATGTTGCTGGTATACACTTTTTCAATTAGCCCATCCTGACGGTAAAGCACCTGCCCATAGTCGGTTCGATAGTTGGCCGTCGTCTGCCGATGGATCAGGATTTCGTTGTTCAGAAAATCGGCTTCCGTCAGGGAATTCTTGCAGTGGGCAGCGATGCGACGAATCTTGCGATGGGTGACCTTGCTAGCAGTCAGCGTGGCCACAATGCCGTTGGCAAAGCCCAGCGTCGCCGTCACATAATCTAGATAGCCAGAATCCGACGCGCGGCTGCCGCTGGCGGTCAATCGCGTGACAGGCGCAGCGGCCAGTTCCAGCAGCAGGTCGATATCGTGGATCATGAGATCCAGCACCACCGACACATCATTGGCCCGCTGGGAATAGGGACTCATGCGGTGAGCCTCCAGCGCCAGCAGTTCCTCTGTTTTCAGCACCTTACTGAGTTCCTGAAACGCCGGGTTAAACCGTTCAATATGCCCCACTTGCAAGATGCAGTTGGACTCGGCCGCCGCGTTGACCAACAGCTCTGCCTCGGCAATGCTGGCGGCAATCGGCTTTTCGATTAGCACATGCACCCCCGCCTGGAGACAGGTCAGCCCCACAGAGTAGTGCAGCCGGGTGGGAACTGCCACGCAGACCGCATCTACGCATTTGAGCAGTTCGCGATAGTCTTCAAAAAACCGAACCCGATACTTGCTTGCCGTATCCAGCCCTCGCTCGACGTTGACATCGGAAATGCCCACCAGTTCTACGTCCTTGAGCAAGCTGAGGACGCGGGTGTGGTGCTGGCCCATATTGCCAACGCCGATCACGCCAACTCGAATGGGATCATGCGAGCTGCGTGGCGCTGAGGTATCCGCAGTTCCAACAAATCCGTTTTGCACGCCTGCACTCTCCTACACCACAATCGCTAATTTGGAGCCGCTGTTCTCTTGGAGCGCTGACCCAATCCATTGCTCAGGAAGGCTTGGGGCCGCTGGATATGAACGGGACAGTTTGAAGAAAACTTACAAATCTTGACAAAGTTATGATATCAGTAGTCGTCTTTATTCTGGATGGCTGATGATCAAGATATAGTTTCACTTGTGTCAGTTTTTCCTGTGTCGGTTTTTCTTGCGCTAGGTTTCTGCTGGTTCACTTTTCTCGATGACCTGCTGACTTCTCGATAACCTGCTGACTATGGCTTGTCTTGCGGTCTGCCTAGGGCGTGTCTTAAAGCCTTTTGATCCCCCTTAGCCCCCCTTAACGAGGGGGGAAACGGGCAAAACTGCTCCGGAAGTCCCCCTTGTTTCTAGCGAAGCGGCGCGTAACCGCGGGGATTTAGAGGGATCGACTCAGGACATTGAACGACCTAGAAAGTTTTAAGACACTGCCTAGCCAATTCCAGGTTAATTTTATAAGGCTGGTTTACCGGAGCTGCGGGTCGCGGGTTGGCTTGTCTGAATCTGACCATGAAAGACTGCTGTTCCATTCTGAAAGTTCCGCTCTGAAAGTTCCGTATTACTGGGCTACGCCACAAATGCTCCATCAAACAGCCCCCACACGCTCTCCCAAGATCGCAAGCATCGCCTTTAGTCCGGCTTAGCATCTGGCAAGGCCGAAAGTATCTAGATTTGGTTATCAAGCAAGCTGAGGACGCAGTAGAGAGGCGATCGCCCTTCCTGGCGTTTGGGTCGGCTCGGTTGGGAAAAATTGACGGATTCTGACAATCTTGGCTTAGGCTAGTGGAAATCGGTGGAAATTATTGTATTTATTGTACTAACTCAATGGTTCTGAACTCAGGCTCTCCGCAATGCCTCTGACGATTCTGGTAGTGGATGATGATCTGGGCACCCGGCTTTCGATTGGCGACTACTTAGAGTTGTCTGGCTATCTTGTGGTGATGGCGGAAAACGGTGAGCAGGCCCTGGCCTTGGTCGATCAAGTGCAGCCGCATTTGATTGTGACTGACGTGGCCATGCCCCGGATGGATGGGTTTGAGCTGGTGCGACAGGTGCGATCGCAGCCCGCGCTGCGGCTTTTGCCTGTGATTTTTCTGACGGCGCTGAGCCGCACAGAGGAACGCATTCGGGGCTATCAGCTTGGGTGTGATGCCTATCTGCCGAAGCCATTTGACCTGAAGGAGTTGGGGGCGGTGGTGCGAAATTTGCTGGAGCGATCGCAGCTGATCCAGACCGAATGGCGACGGCAGATCCGCGCGTCGCAGGCGGCGGAGTCTGGCACGCATCGATCAGCCGAGGAGCCGTCCGCTGCGGAACCAGAGAGCGATTTGGGTCTAACGCTGCGAGAACAGGGGGTACTGTCGCTGCTGGCGGATGGTCTGTCGAATTCACAAATTGGCGATCGCCTCCACCTCAGCCCCCGCACGGTCGAAAAATACGTCAGCAGCCTCCTCCGCAAGACCAACACCAGCAACCGCGCCGAACTCGTCCGCTACGTGATGGATCACCATCTGGTGGAATAGCCCCAGTGGAATAGCCCTAGTGGAATAGCGGCTACTGCACTACTGCAATGGCATTGCCAAAGGAGCAGTTTCGACTTGAGCGCTTGCGTGAATTTGCTTTAGGGCAATTTTTTATGGCAATTTAACTTCTGAATTTGCGCGGTGCGGTTTATTATCGCAGCAACGGCCTGGCGGTCAGCAAGATCGCCCATTGCGTTATTTAGGAGTGAAATCATGGCTGATACAGCGTGGAATCAGGCGGCTGAGCTGATCGGCGGAGCTTTTTCGCTACAATCTGATGCATTTCGGCGGGCTGTGACACTGCCCGGCGGCTTTTGGCTGGCGCTGCTAATTGTGCTGCTGGCGGGGCTATCGCTAGGGGTGGGGCAGAGCATCATTCTATTTGTCAACCGCGTCAAGCCCAGCCGCTTTGTCTTTAGCCTGCTGCTAAATGCTGTTCTATTTGCCTTTGGGTTTCTGTTTCTCGCCCTCAGCACTTGGCTCATTGGGCTGCTGCCGGGGTTTGTGCGGGTGCCCTTGCCGACGCTGGTGACGGTGCTAGGGCTGGGCTATGCGCCGCTGCTGTTTGGGTTTCTAGGAGCGCTGCCCTACCTGGGCTACCCGATTCAGAATTTGCTGTCAGTGTGGAACTTGCTGTCGATGCTGGTAGGGGTTGCGGTGGTGGTTCGGCTCAGCGCCAGCGAAGCCCTGGCCTATGTGCTGCTGGGCTGGGTCGTCAAGCAACTTTTGGAAGGCACGATCGCCCAGCCGATTGCCGAGTTTGGTCGCCGTCTGGCCGATCGCGTGGCGGGGGTCGAACTGGCTAAAGACTCTCGTGAACTGCGGGAGCGCGTTTTGTCTGGGACCCGCCCCGCAGAGCCAATTATTCCCCCGTCGGATGTGGCTTTGCCGGAGGTGCGTCAGTTGGTGGCGGCTGCGGGACGATCGCATCCGGAGGCGGCTCGCAGCGTGTCTCAGGCGGTGCTGGAGCAGCCGTCTTCTGGCTATTCGCTGCGTCCGGTGGACGTGCCGGAAGCAAATGACCCCGTGTTACAGCTTGACTATCAAACACGCGGCGTTCCCCAGGTGGTGAAGGTGGTGCTGGGGCTGTTGGCGCTGGCGATCGCCTTCTGGCTAGTTTTTGTGCTGATGCGCCCAGTGCGGGATGGGCTGTTTGGCTGGTATAACGGCCTGCCGACCCCGTTTCGTCTAACGTTTGATTTAGCCTGGATTGGCGTGGTGGCGACGGTGTTTGCGGGAATCATCGCGCCGCTGGAGTCGCTGGGCTGGTGGGCCGGTTGGTATGGCGACGAGTTGGATGCAACAGCGGTGAATGCATCTCTACATGGGTATGAGTATGGGCATGAAAATGAGTATGAAACTGCTCAAACCAGCTTGAAGGGGTTGCAAGCGGGCGATCGCCCCGGCGCCGCGGAGCAATATCGCCCTGACCCCTACATCCCGCAAATCAATCATTATCTGGTATATCTGGACGGCATTGCCCAGTCGGGCGAAGAATACACCCCCGATATCGAAGACTTTTTGAATGCTCTCAAGCCCGCTCTGCCCAAAGATGTAGAACTGGTTGAGGGTCTGATGATGTATTCGGTGCTGAATCGCCCGCTGTATGAAGACCGGCCGCTGGCGTTTTTGTGGCGACTGGCAGACAAGATGCGGTGGAACAACCCAGCGGCGCTGCTGGGGATGCTGGTGAATCTGCGAAACGTGCTGATCGTGGCGGTGTCGTCCGATAAGCGCTATGGCCCCATCTATAACCAGGGCATTGCCCAGGTGATTTTCGACGGGCTGGTGCGCCGGGGCTATCGGCCCGGCAGCCGTGTGCCGATTACGCTGCTGGGCTATAGCGGCGGTGGCGAAATGTCTGTGGCGGCTGCGCCCTACCTAAAGCGGTCTACCAATGCTCCCATCGACGTGATTTCTCTGGGCGGCGTAATGAGCGCCAACAACAACGTGCTGGTGCTGGAGCATCTTTATCACATCGTCGGCGATAAGGATGTGGTGGAGCGGGTCGGCCCCATCATCTTTCCTGGCCGCTGGAAGCTGTTTCCGCTGTCCTACTGGAATCGGGGCAAGCGCAAGGGCAAAGTCACCGTTCTCTCGGCTGGGCCGGTCGGTCACCAAGTTCCCGGTGGATATATGGATCCCCAGGCAACGCTACCCGACGGTCGCACCCATTTGCAGCAGACCATCGAGACGATTCTGCAAATTTTGCGGGGGGAGGCGCTGCGGGCCGGCGACATGATTCCCCAAACGCCCAGCAATTATGCCCTGTACCAGGCAGCCGCGTTCAACCGCCCCGACTATTATCCAATCGCCCAAACCGTGGATCCCCAGTGGTATCGCCCCATCGGTGAGTGGATGGGTCGGCTCATTTTGCCTAAGCCAGAAGAGCGATCGCACGTCCAGGGAACCTGGCTGGAGGTTCACCACGCCCCAGAGGGCTACCGCTACTTGGTGGGAGAGCGAGTACGGCTGCGCTGGGTAGACTACCCCAATGTGCAAAAGAGCATGAACTCGGTCGTGAAGGATGTCCACTTTAGCGCCGAGGCAGAATTCAGCAGTCGCTACGGCGGCATGGTGCATCCCGATCGGCTCAACCACTGGCGGCGGGTGAACGCGCTGGAGTCGCTGGCGGCGGGGCATCCGGTGGATGATCTGATCGTGCGGCTGGAACCGCCTGTGGTGGTGCAGGGCGACGTGCTGCTGATTGCCGATACGCCTGTGCAAATTACGGGACGGTTCTACGCGCTGGTGCGATTTGAGCAGCCAGTGGCGGGTAGCGACCAGTTTGTGGTGACGCATTTTGACCGGGCAACGCGGCAGTTTAGCGGCAAGCTGGAAACGATGCGGCTGCCAGAGGTGGTGTTGGCCAAGGCCTATGGCAGCTATCCCTCGACCACCCGCGACCTGGAAAAATCGCCCTACAACGAGACAGGCTGGTACGTCTACGGCGCGAAGGACGCGGCGGGTGCGTTTGTGGTGCAGGCGATCGCCCCCCGTGCCCTGTTCCGCCTGCAACCCGAATCGGTGCTGTTTGGCAGCAAAGCAGCCTACCACTACATCCGCAAGCAGACCTGGGCGGACATCGCGGCCCAAAAGGGCAAGATTGCGTCGGTGCTGTGCAGCGGCCTGTCCAACGGGTCGGATGCGGCAATCCAGGCGGCGATCGACGAATGGCGCGTGGGCGACGAGGCGCTGGTGCTGCATACCTACGGCGGCATCGGCGGCGAGAAAAAGGAACCCGCCGCGGCCACGCCGATTTTCTTTGGGCACTTTGCCTACGGCGTGGCGACCGTCATCCACGAGCCGCTGGCGGACGAACGCCAGTTCGATATTTGCTATTACCAGGTCTATACGCAAAACACCGACGGGCTGGTGGCAGGCACGCTGCACTGGTCGCGCTACTTGGGCGATCGCCAGTTTGGCTGGCTGGGCACGCGCCCAATCTGCGACCTGCTGATCAAGCTGCCCGCCTACACCAACCCTTACAAAATCGGCAATGTCTTGGTTTCGCCGCTGGACTTGCTAGAGCGACAGTTGCAGGTGATGACGGCCCGCTATCGAATTGGCGACGGCACGGGCGGAACCTATGTCAACGCCGCCTATAACTGTTCCCAGGATTCCAATCAGGCGCTATTTGCCAGTATTCGCAACACAGAACGCACCCTGCGCGAAAATCCCCGCATTCTGGAACTCTTGCTGCAAGAGCCAGAGCAGGCGCGACAGTTTCAGCAGCTTCGAGAATTGGGCAAGGATCTGGAAGGTAAGCTGCAATCTTTTGGCGGACTGCGACGCGACTGGGAACGCAGCGAGTACAACCTCGGCAGCACGCTAGAAGACTATCCCTTGCGGAACCTGTGGATTGGGCTAGGCAGTTGGCGAACCATCCTGCCGCGCAAAGCTAGTGATGCGATCGCCCATGCGTTTCTGAAACATGGTGCATCCATATGGGTACTGCGAACGAACCAGGTCGGTGGATACGATCCAGATATTGAACCGATTGCACCGATGACGCTATAGCATGAGGTTTCGGAATGCGGCGACGAATGAGAACAGCACGGCGATGGGAACGCTGGCTCTGGGTTTCGGCGATTAGCGCGATCGCCTTCGCGTTCATGCCTCTATACACGCCTCCATACACGCCTCTATACACACTCCTGCGAGACACGCCCCTGCAAGCCAGCGAACCTCCACAACATCTTTCGCTCTTCCCTTCCCAATACGCCTCCACGGTCATTGCGCCCTTCAACCAGCCCGACTATTACCCCATCGCCGCGCAGCCGTCTGACGCTTATCGTCCGCTGGGGGACTGGGTGGGTCGGCTGATTTTGCCCAGTGCAGGAGCGTATCAGCAGACCGCCGCCGCGACGCGGGAAACCGACTGGGCCTGGCTCGAAGTCCACCTTGCGCCTGCGGAATATCGCGACTGGGTGGGGCAAACCGTGCGCCTGGCCTGGCAGCCAACTCCCCTCACCCAGGCCTACGTGGCCAAAGCCTCCCGCGATGTACGGTTTCCGCCCGCTGTGCAAAAGACGCTGGAAAAGGGCATCATCCACCCGATTCGGCTAAATGGGCGCGATCGCATCGGGCCGCTGCAATCGCTGGCGGGGGGCCATCCCTACGACGACGTGACGGTGGTGCTGCGCGGCCGGGTCACGCCAGAAGGACAACCGGGTGCATCGCCGACGCTGCGCGTGGTGCGCGAACCCGTTCAGGAAACCGGACGATACATCGGGCTAGTGAAGTTTCTCGAACCCGTGCCGCCTGCAAATCCTGCCGATCTGCCCGCCCAGTGTCCCGGTGAACTGCCCTGCGAGAGTGATGATTTTCGAGTGCGCCACTACAACCCCACCTCACGCCAGTTTGACGGGGCAGAGGAAATTATTCGCGTTCCGCAACAGCCACAAGATAAAGACGGCGTGTTTAACGCAACGACTCGTGACCTGGTGCGATCGCCTGTCGCGGATGCAGGCTGGTATATCACCGGATCGCCCGATCGCACAGGGAAATTCACGGTGCAATCCATGCAGCCACGAATGCTGGTGCAACTCCAGCCCCAGCAAACAATCCTCGATTTTCGCAAAGGGCTGGATTACATTAACTTCCGCAACTGGCAGTCCGTAGAGCAGCGCAAGGGAACGATTCAGAGCGTCCTGATTGATGCCAGCGCGAATACGTCAGAGAACGCCAAAGCTGAATGGAAAGAGGGCGATCGCGCTTTGCTCATGCACCTATATGGCGGACGCGGCGGTAGCCACAAAGCCCGTGAATTGCTGATTCTGGGAACCTACGCGGGGCACTTTTCCTTTGGCTTGGGGCAGGTGGTGCGCGATCCATTCACGAACGAACTCATCTTTAACCTGGACTACCTCCAGGTCTATGGCAACGGCTCCGACGGCACCCTCTCCGGCGCAAACACCTGGCACAACTATATGGGCAGCCTGATTCGCGGCAAAGCCGGAACGCGCCCCGTGTCGGATGTGCTAGTCAAGCTCGACACGCTGACCGAAGACTACGACTTTGGCGGCACTCGACTGTCCTTTTTTAACGAACTGCTGGGCGAACTGAGCCTGATCGGGGCCCGCTATCGCATTGGCGACGGCACGGGCGATTCGACCATTACCTCGGCTGCGTCTTGTGTGCAGGACTCGGCGCAGGGAATGTTTCTGGCGATTCAGCGCTTCCGCCAGACCGTTGCCAACAATCCCCAAGTCATGGAATGGCTACGGGCAAACCCCGACAACCCCACCACGCAGCGGTTTCGGCGGCTGGCACGGCTGGGACGAGATTTGGAAAAACAACTGATGCCGATGGGAATCCTGCGCTGGGACTGGGCGCAAAATGCCGACGTGCTAATGGGCGTGCGATCTCCAGAGGGGGCGCTGCGCGAATCGCCCGACGAAGACCCCGGCAAATTCATCAGCATCGACGATTTCCAAATCCGCAATCTGCTGACGGGGCTGATTAGCTGGCGCACCGCCATGCCCCGCCAGGCCCACGACGAACTGGCCATGCTGTTTCTCACCAACGGCGCAAAGCTCTGGTTTCTGCGGCCCAACCAGGTCGGCGGCAACGACCCCGGCATTGCGCCCCTGGAGGCGACGCTGATTTTTGGCGGCTGGAAATTGCCCTTCACGGAACTGCCCCTACTCACGTTCCTGGTGCATCGCACCTTCGGCGGCGCGACGATTCCTCGCGTCGTAGATTGGCTCATCATGCTGACGGTCTTGCTGGCGTTTGGCGTGGTGGCGATCGCCCTTACCCGCGCTGTTCAAAAAAACGCTCCATCTCCTGCCGTCAAACATCTCCTGACCTGGAACCCCGCCTCCTTATCTTGGGTGCAGACTTTGCTAACGCTGGTCAAATTTCTATTCGTGCCCGCGTTCCTGGAAGAATACCTGTTTCGCGTTTTGCTGATTCCCTATCCCAAACCCTGGATTGCTGAATGGCGCTGGTGGAGCTGGGCACTGCTGGCGCTGGGGCTATACGTGCTATACCGCTGGCTGTATCTCCGGCTGACAAAGCAGCAAGACAAAACTGCTCCGCTGCGACTGGTGCTCAGTATGCTTCTGGGAATAGCCACTATTCTGACCTATCGTCTGACTGAATCGGCATGGACAATTATTGCCCTGCACTGGATCGCCGTCAGCGCGTGGTGGCTGCTGCTGGGCGGCTGGCAGCACACGCCGTCTGTCTTAAAGTGGCACAAGGCCGACGGATAAGTACAGATAAGTCTAGATGAGTCCTGACAAGCCTGAACAAGTCTAGATGACTGATCCTTCTCCTATCTCCCATCCTATCGGGGAACTGCCACCTGACCCAACAGCGAGGTAATCACCTCATCCACCTGCTGCCCGTCAAGCTGGGCTTCGGGGCGGAGGATGAGACGATGGCGAAGAAGCGGACGGGCGATCGCCTTCACGTCGTCTGGGGTAACGAAATCGCGCCCCTCTAGCCATGCCCTAGCTTTGCTGGCTTGCAGCCAGGCCACCGCCGAGCGGGGCGATGCACCCAGCCCCAGATCCGGATGCTGTCGGCTCCGCTGCACCAGCGCCAGCAGATAATCCACCAGGGCATCGGTCATTTGCACGGCGCGAACCTGCTGACGGGCTTTCAGGACTTGCTCAACCGACATGACGGGCTTGATTCGGCTCAGGTCGAGCCGCCGATTTTGCAGTCCCGCCTGCGCGTTGACCAGCATTTGTCGCTCTGCCTTGGGGTCGGGATAATCCACCACCAGCTTGAACAAAAAACGATCCAGCTGGGCTTCGGGCAGCGGATAAGTTCCTTCAAACTCCAGCGGGTTTTGCGTGGCAATGACCCAAAACAGGTCTGGCAATGGCAAACTCTCGCCATCCAGTGTCACCTGCTGTTCTTCCATCGCCTCCAGCAGCGCAGCCTGGGTTTTGGGCGGCGTGCGGTTGATCTCGTCTGCCAGCAGGATTTGGGTAAAAATCGGCCCTTTTTTGAGGCTGAAGCTGCGCGTATTCAGGTCGAAAATATTCGTGCCCAAAATATCCGACGGCAGGATATCAGGCGTGAGCTGAATCCGCCGAAAATCGCCTTGCACTAGCCGCGCCAGCACTTTCACCATCAGCGTTTTGCCCGTTCCCGGCACACCTTCCAGGATGACGTGCCCGCCACACAGCAGCGCCACCAGCAATTGCTGCGACAGGGCAGCCTGTCCAACGACAACGCGATCGAGCGCTTGGGCGAGGGTCTGGAAGGGGTTGGGCATAGAGCGTGGGGTGCTGGAGTAACAGATCTGGGAGGACTTTTTATAGAAGTTATAGGAGTCCGGGCGAGCAGGGCATCTGAAATCTTACTCTCCTGCTTTCATCTACTGGGTATACACAAGTCTTCTAGGCTTGAGCGGCGATGCTTTGATCCCCCCTAGCCCCCCTTGTTTAAGGGGGGAACCGAACCCGGAGTGACCCGCAGCAGGGAGGACTGGCTCGGAAGTCCCCCTTAGTTAAGGGGGATTTAAGGGGGATTTTTCAGAGCCTTATGCAAACAGAGCCTTATGCAAACAATCGAGAGGTCTGTCCGACAGTAGCCTCCTTTTATCCTTCCATCATCTCGCTATCTGCCGCCTGCGTCACTCCGTCACTCCAATCTGCCAACCAACCCACCAGTCCACCATGCCGCCATCATGCCATCACTCCCGCCTCAACGCCTGCACCCGACGCACCCAGTCCAGCAAAGCGCGATCGCCCAGCCGTTTCTTTCGCTCTGGGTTGAGCAGGCGGCGGAGTTCGGCGGCGGGGCGGCCGGTGTGCTGCTCCCAGGCTTGGGAGAGGGTGAGCAGGTCGGCGGGAATAGTGCCCAGGCCGAGCGATCGCTGGAGATTGATCTGTTCAGCCTTGCAGAGGATGTCGATTACAAATTCGGTCGATTTGGCTTTGCGGAGGACAGTGCCGAGGGCCTGGATGTAGGCTTCGCTGTTGTCCAGTTTGGGCGGTGGGTCAGGCAGCGGCTGTCCCATGCGGCGATTGCCAGCCCACACCGCTAGCATCAGCAGCACCAAGGATTGCACAACTAGCAGCGCGATCGGCGTGCGGCTCAGGTATGCCCAAACGGATTGGGGCGATCGCCCGGTCGCAGCCTCTCTCTGGGGGTCACGATAACCGTGGATATATTCGTCTACCCAGACGGGATACCCCGGTTCTGTCACCAGATTGGCCAGAAACGAGAAGTTTCCCGGCTCGTCCTGATAGGCATTGGCGGCCAGGTGGGGCGTGGCAACGCGGATAACTTTGCCTGCGCCCACCGTCTGCTCCCACGCAACGAGTCCAAACGAATCGCTCAAGCGGGCATTGAGTCCGGGCGACGGAGCCTGACGGCGGGTGGTTTCCACGGTCACCTCGCCCTGGGGGGTGGGCAAGACCGATCGAAAGGGTGCGCCCGTGACGGGCGATCGCACACCCACCAGCACCAGCACGTTGCCCCGCCGCAGCCAGGCCTCGTCGGGGCGTAATAATTGCTCCACGAGCGGCGCAATGCCCACCAGCGTCATCGGCTCCGCCGGGCGATCGTCGAGGGAGGAACCTGCCCCCGGATTTTCCCCAGAGCCAGGGGACGGAGGATTGCCAGCGCCGCTCCCCGGACTCTGAGCATGGGCCGAAATGGGCATGGCTTCGGGCAGGCTGGAATCGGGCAGCTCCAATAAGTCCTCAAAGGGGCGCTGCCACCGCTGCACGGGGGTTCCCTGCGCCTGCATGTAGGCAAACCAGGCTCCATAGCCGCCGGGGGCGCGGCCGTAGGTCGATCCGGCTCGCAGGCGGGTGCTGGGAGCGGCGATCGCACTCAAGACCACCAGCGTCGCCAGTGCAACTGATAGAACAATCCAGGCGCGACGGTTCAGCTTCATGGCAGCTTCATAGCAAATTCATAGCAACACTTCCGCAAGATTTCGACAAAATTTGCAAGATTGCTACTGGGAAGTCGAAATTTCCCGGTAGGCCCGCTCACACTGCTCGAAGGCTGCTGCCGAAACCGGAGTCGGGCTGAAACAGAGCCGCTCGTGGGTGCGAATGAGCACTTCATAGGGCTGAGCATTGGGCAGCGCATTCAGCAAGTTGAGATATTCGCCATCTGTGCGGCTGGGCAGGGGCGAAATCTGGTGGCGATCGCTCAGTCGATGCAGCGCGGCATGATACAGCGCTCGGCAGGCTTCTCGATAGTCGCCCTGGCGCTGGGCCGCCTGCGATCGGGCCAGCCATTCGGCAGTGCTGAGATCCGGCGCTGGGGCTGGGGGCATGGGGGCGATCGCCCGGCCCTGCTGCCGCTGAAATGCCTCCCAATAAGGCCGTAGCCACTGCACGAGCCACCATGCAGCCCAAATTCCCAGTAGCCCCACAATCCCCCAAAACAGCGCCTGCAAGACCCACTCTGGCGGCATCCAGCCTGAGAAATTGGGGCGGTTCGGGCTTTCACCAAACAGCACCCACTCGATCCACTCGCCCACCTGCTGGAGCGATCGCTGCACCTGCCAATCCAGACTCGTTTTGGCAAAGGTGCCTGCGGCCTCTGGCGCTGCGGTGGCGATCGCCCCTGCTGAATAGACGGCTAAATAGGCCGTTAAATAGACCGTAAGACTCACTGCAATACCCATCGCATCGGCTGTTCACTCTCTCCCTAAAATATCAGGGGGCAAGGGAATCGACACAATTGCCCAATCAATGGATGCTTTTAGGACTTACGCACTTGCGATTAAATTTTCTGGGTTTTGGACGATTTCTCGCGGGCGCCGCCCGCGAGAAATCGTCCAACTGCGTAAGTCCTAGCTTTCTGGAAGGCAAACAGGTCGTTTTGCTTAAAAATGAGTCACAAATGAGCCACAAATGAGCCACGGACTGGAACCCGTAATTCTGCGTTTTCTGTCGGAATGAAACTTTAGGATCAATTTGGGATCAAGAATCTTCCCATTTTGGCGAAATTAGCATTGGCTGAATATGCAGGAACCTGTATCCTGTAACACGAAGGGAGTTTTGATCCCTGCTGTGGTTGGCTCAAAATCTGGCTGGTTTTGATGCTGATCTTACAGACCAGGTTATAAACCAGGTTACAGACCAGGATTATGCTGCCCGGTTTGCCCGTTTGACGGACTTGTCTCCGTAACCGCTGCCACTGTACCCCCTGATCTCCCGACTTGGCTTCTCATCTCATGCGTGACGACTGGCTTACCTCCAGCCACTTTGTAATGTTTGGGCTTTTGATCGGGTTTGCGATCGCCCATAGCGGCCTCGCGGCCTTGCGCCCCTATGCCGAAAAACGCATCGGGGCACGTCCCTATCGAGTGATTTTTGCGCTAGTCAGCCTGCCCCTAGCCACGCTGCTCATTGTCTACTTTATCCAGCACCGCTACGACGGGCTGCGACTGTGGAATGTGCAGGGTGTACCAGGGGTGGAACCGCTGGTGTGGGCGCTGTCGGCGATTTCGTTCCTGTTTCTCTATCCGGCTACGTTTAATCTGCTAGAAATTGCGGCTATTCAAAAACCTCAAGTTCATCTCTATGAAACGGGCATTATTCGGATTACCCGCCATCCACAGATGGTGGGACAGGTGATCTGGTGTATTGCCCATACGCTGTGGCTGGGGACGACCTTCATGCTGGTCACGTCTGCGGGACTGATTCTGCATCACCTGTTTGGCGTGTGGCATGGCGATCGCCGCCTGACCCAGCGCTACGGCGAAGCGTTTGCAGCGGTCAAAGCCCGCACATCGGTCATTCCCTTTTTAGCAATTCTCGATGGTCGTCAAACGCTCGAATTCAAAGAGTTTCTTCGCCCCGCCTATGTCGGCGTGGCGATTTTTGTATTGCTATTCTGGTTTGCCCACCCGCTATTCATCCAAGCAACAGGTAATCTAGGGTAATCGTGTGATCCCCGATTGATCCCCTGCTGGTTTTTAACCTTTCTTCTTAAAAACTCCTATGCCACTCTCTGTTAACGAAAGCAATTTCTCGAAAGAAGTTTTGGAATCTTCGACCCCAGTTTTGATCAACTTCTGGGCCCCTTGGTGTGGGCTATGTCGGCTCATGAACCCGATGCTGAATCAGCTTCAGGCAGAATGGGGCGGACAGATCAAGCTGGTGACGATCAACGCCGACGAAAACTTTAAGCTGGCAAATACCTATCGGCTGACGACGCTGCCCACGCTGCTGCTGGTGGAAGGGGACAGGGTGCTGCATCGGTTTGATCATTTCGCCAGTCGAGACGACATCCGCAATGCCTCCGAGTCTTTCCATGCGGTGCTTGCTTCTCTGCTGGGCAGCTACAGCTACACGGCATAGCACGCCTAGCGAGTTTGCTATACCCCAATTCGTATACTCCAGATATCCTTCGTCGCTGCACGGGTGAGCCTGTGTAGCGATCGCCCTGCAAGTTGCCTCGCAAGTTGCCCCGCAATTACGTCTTTTCAATCCAGCCTCTATACCAGGGCGTTGACGTGAAGCTGCCTGTCTAGAATTCTTCTAAGATTTTTTCTTCTAAGCTTTTTCTAAGCCGCTTCAGCCATTGCCAGCAGCACCTTGCGAATCACCGCTGGCGTAGCCTGGTCAGTCTCAATCACCGTGCCGATTTGCGTCGGCAGGATAAACCGCACCTGGCCCGCCTTCACCTTCTTGTCGGTTTGCAGGGTAGCAATGATGTCCTCTAGGTCGAGTCCAGCGGGCAGGCGCGTAGGCAGGCCCGCTTTCTGAATCAGCGCGGTTTGGCGACGGTTAGAGTCTGCATCCCATAGGTTCAGTTGGAGGGCGATCGCCCCTGCCGCCACCATGCCAATGCCCACCGCCTCGCCGTGATTCACCAACTTGTAACCCGTCAGGCTTTCCACTGCGTGCCCAATCGTGTGCCCGTAGTTGAGAATTGCCCGCAGGCCCGCCTCCTTCTCGTCCTTGCTGACGACGTGCGCCTTTGCCTGACAGGATCGCGTCAAGATCGTCTGCATGAGTTCTGGCGAGACATAGCGCTGCTGATCCAGTCGCTTTGCCTGCTCTAGCTGTTGAAACAGGTCGGCATCCCAAATCACGCCATACTTGATCACCTCTGCCATGCCTGCGCGAAACTCACGGGGCGGCAGCGTCGCCAGCACCTCCGGGTCGATCAGCACCAGGCGCGGCTGGTGAAACGCGCCGATCAGGTTCTTGCCGTGGGGATGGTTTACCCCGGTTTTGCCGCCGATGGAGGCATCCACCATCGCCAGCAGCGAGGTCGGCACTTGCACAAACCGGATGCCCCGCAGCCAGGTGGCCGCCGCAAAGCCCGCCATGTCGCCCACCACGCCGCCGCCCAGCGCCACAACCGCCGACGATCGCTCTAGCCGATGGGCCAGCGCCACATCGTAGAGTTTCTGAATCGAACCCAGCGTCTTGTAGCGCTCACCCGCCGGAATCAGCGCGTGGCACACGTCGAAGCCGGCCGCCTCCAGCGAGGCGATCGCCCCTTCGCCATAGCGCCGAAAAATCATCGGGTTCGACACCAGCATCAGCTTGCGCCCCAATCCCAACGGCTGGAGCCAGGCTCCCAATTGCGACAGACTGCCGGGGGCGATCGCCACCTCGTAGGAATTTTGCGGCAGATCCACCGAAATCACAGCGTTCATCAATCCTGCTTCGCTCCGTAAGACTGCCAATAGCCCAGGGTTTCATCTTTGGGCGGGCCCCCTACGGGCGGCGGCACGGCCTGGCCCGCAGCATGGGTCGGCGGCACCCAGCTAATCGGCGGCGACAGCACCTTCTCGGTCGAGCCTCCACCCACCGGGGGGGGCACTGCGTGGGGTAGGGGCTGGGAACCCACGGGCGGCGCAATGCTGTAATCCGACGGGTAGGCCCCCACGGGCGGCGGCAGGGGCTGCTGCTGCGGACGCGAACCAATTGGCGGCGCAACCGCGTATTCCGCAGGCGTAGCGCCAACCGGGGGACGCACAGGCATTCCAGCAGGCTGGGCCCCGTGCGCTCCAACTGGAGGGGCGATCGCATAATCCGACGGATACGCCCCCACCGAGGGCGGCCGGTAATAGTCCACAGGTGCAGCCCCAATCGGCGGTTGCAGCGTTGAGCCAACCGGACGCGACCCGATCGGTGGCCGAATCGTTGCGCCAACAGGAGGTGACCCAATTGGCGGCTGAATCGGCAGATTCGCAGGGGTTGACCCGATCGGCGGCGGCACAGTTGCGCCCATCGGATGCGACCCAATCGGCGGCGGCACAGTTGCGCCCACCGGATGCGACCCAATCGGCGGCTGAATCGGTAGGTTCGCAGGAGTTGACCCGATCGGCGGCTGAATCGGCAAGTTTACAGGAGTCGATCCAATCGGCGGCGGCACAGTTGCGCCCACAGGAGTTGATCCAATCGGCGGCTGAATCGGCGAGTTTATCGGACGCGACCCGATCGGCGGCTGAATCATTTCGCCCACCGGACGTGATCCAATCGGCGGCTGAATCGGTAGGTTCGCAGGGGTTGACCCAATCGGCGGCGGCACAGTTGCGCCTACCGGACGCGACCCGATCGGCGGCGAAATGGGTCGATATTCGATTGGGTAAAGCGGCAGATTCGGAGAGGTCTGATGTGCAGATGCCTGAGCAGGGGGAACAGGCTCCACAGGTGGCGACCACCCCTTCGGCGGCGGAATCTGGTAAGGACCGTTAATCAATTCCACGGGATACCTTTGAAGAGATCTGATAAAGAGATCTGAAGCGCAGCGCCGGGAAAGAAGCTGGGCGATCGCCCCTCTATCCCGACCTGCGAAACCCAACTTGCAAAACCCAACTTGCGAAACGCTGCAATGCGCTTCACTGCGTGTCATGATTTTTGCATATTTCGCAGACCGACTGCACCGACAGACGCAATTCGCCATCAGCGCCATGAGTACTACAAATCCACCGTCCCTCACAGTCGAAACCGTGTGGGCCATCCTCAATGACACCCTCGACGATGCCACCGCCAATCGACTGGTGTGGCACTGCCTGGGCTATCGCCAGCGCGAAGACGGCTCCTGGGACACTGCCGCCGTATCCGAAGACTGGCGCAACGCTTACCCAGAGCCGCCTGACTTTATCGACAGCCGCCCGGCCACCGTCAAGCTGACCCGCTCCATTGCGCCCGAAAACAAGCAGCTTTTGAAAGAGCAACTCGGCTTTGGTGGCTATAAGGTGGGCGAACTCGTGCCCCGCAAAACGCGCCGCGCCACGATTGCCAACTGGCTATTGGGCTACATGAAAGACCAGCAGACCGAGCAGAATCCCTCCGGCTAACTTGCCGCTGTGCAGTCGGCCATTATTCGGGCAAAACTATTCGGGCAAAACTATTCGGGCAAAACGTTGATCTTGCCGCGACAGACCAAGTGGCGATCGCCCAACTCCAGGTCTTGAATCTCCACATCACTGCCCAACTCCAGCGCAAATCCGTCTAAATCGTGCAGCGCCAGCCCGCGCTTTGCCTTGGGCGTAGGCAGCCACTCCGGATTCACCAGATGAAGCTGCTGCCCGTTCGTGGTGCGGAGTCCGGTGCGGATGATGAAGGGAACCGGACTGCCCTGATTGCTCGACACCAGCGCCGCACCCAGCGTCAACAGCCCTGGGGCAACTTTGGCGCGAAAGTCGTCCAGCAAAATCGGCGTTTTGCCATCTGGCGTGACCAGATCCGGCGCGGCTCCCGCCTTCAGCAAATTCAGCAGCAGATCGTTCACCACGCCTGCCAGCAGAGGCCCCTGGAGCGAGTCGTTCAGGTCTTGCTGCGACAGGTGCACTTCTGCCTGCACCGGGACGGCTCGCTCTAGCTGGAGCGGCTTGCCCCGCAAGATTTGCCGAAAGTTGACCTTGATGCCGCGGCCGACCAGGGTGATGCGCTCCAGGTATAGCCCGCGATAGACCACGTTTCGCGCCGAAATCGTGACGCGGGGAATCAGACCCGTGAGCAACTGGCGATCGCCCCCCTCAATCAGCAAATTCAGGTCGTCTACGTGTTCCACCTGCGATCGCAGCCACAGCCGCAGCGCCGGAGTCAGAATCGTGCTAATGATATGGCTCTGGCGCGGCACGGGCAGGTTGCGATCCGGATCGGGCAAACTCGCCGGAGCCTGCGGGTCGAGCGCCGGAGCCTCGTAGTCGGCCGTGGTCGGGTCAGAGGATTGCGGTTGAAAATGGGTCATCGGGCCTACAGATTCGCTTCCTCCAGTGTAGCGCCCGCGTCATCCCCCCCTTCTGTCCACTCTATCCACACCAGAGTAGGGATTGCCCCACCTTTGAAGTTTGAGCGTAGGGTCCAGCCTGTACAACGGATTGAGACGGATTGAGGATGTACAGAAGGGGCGATGATGCGATGATGGGAACGGTATTTTTCCCCTCTTCCCCGCCTGCGCTGACCCATGACCTCGTTCGCGTTTCCCCACCTCCGCCCCTGGCTCCAGCACCTCGACAAGCGCCCGATGCTGAGATGGGGGCTGGTGGCGGCGTGGCTGGGGCTGCTCTGCGGGTTGGGCTTCTTTTGGCAACTGGGCAGCATTGGGCTGGTGGACGAAACCGAGCCACTGTTTGCCGAAGCGACGCGCCAAATGGTGGAAACGGGCGACTGGATCACGCCGTACTTTAACGAAAAGCCTCGATTTGACAAGCCGCCGCTGATCTACTGGCTGATGGCGATCGCCTACAAAACGCTTGGGGTCAACGAATGGGCCGTCCGGCTGCCTTCTGCCCTGTCTGCTGCGGCGCTGGTGGTCTTCGGCTTCTTCACCCTGCTGCGGTTTGGCTATTCCCGACCCGGCTTGTCCGCAAAGGCAGAGCCAGACGGTGAGGAGGCGATCGCCCCATCTCCGCCATCCCCGTCATCCGCCCCATCCCCGCCATCCCTCAAATTCCACTGGTTCCCCGCCGTCCTTGGCTCTGGGCTGATGGCGCTGAACTTGCAGACCATTGCCTGGGCGCGGACGGGCGTTTCGGATATGCTGCTGAGTGCCTGCGTGGGCGGGGCGCTGCTGGCATTTTTCTGGGGCTATGCCGCGTCGCCAGATTCACTGAGGGCAAAAGAGCGCTGGTATCTGGCGTTTTTTGTGCTGTGTGGACTGGGCGTGCTGACGAAGGGGCCCGTGGGCGTGGTGCTGCCGGGGGCGACGGTGGCGGCGTTTTTGCTGTATCTGGGCAACGGGCGAACCGTGCTGAGGGACATGCGCCCGTTGCGGGGCGGGCTGGTGTTTCTGGCGATCGCCCTGCCCTGGTATATCCTCGTCACCCTTGCCAATGGCGACAAGTTCATCAACGCCTTCTTTGGCTATCACAACGTCGAGCGCTTTACCCGCGTGGTGAACCAGCACCGTGCGCCCTGGTATTTCTACGTCGTGGTGCTGCTGGTGGGGTTTGCGCCCTATTCCGCGCATTTGCCTGCGGCGATCGCCCGACTGCGGTTTTGGCGACGGTCGCGCTGGCAGGCAGAAGACCGCCGCACCCAGCTTGGGCTATTTGCGCTGATCTGGGCAGCGGTGATTTTTGGCTTTTTCACCATCGCCGTCACCAAGCTGCCCAGCTATGTGCTGCCGCTCTATCCGGCGATCGCCATTCTGGTTGCGCTGTTTTGGAGTGATCTGCTGCTGCATCGACCCCGCGCTGGCTGGGGCATGGCGCTGAGCCACGGGCTGAATTTGCTGCTGCTGGCGGCATTGGCAATCGCCAGCTACAACAGCGCCCCCTGGCTAGACAGCGACAACGCCGTGCGCGGACTAGAGGAAGCTATCACCCGGTCGGGGCTGCCCATCATGGGCACGGTGATCTGGGGGTTGGCGCTGCTGGGGGCGATCGCCCTGTTAATCCGACGACAGGGGTGCTGGCTGTGGGGCGTAAACCTAGCGGCAATGGCGCTGACGCTGCTGCTGTTTGTGTTTCCGCTGATGGATATTCTGGACATTCATCGCCAACTGCCCCTGCGCCAGCTTGCCGCCGAAATTGTGGAACAGCAGCAGCCCGACGAGCCAATCATGATGGCGGGCTTACACAAGCCGAGTCTGGTGTTTTATGGACATCGACCGATTTTCTTTGCCCAGCGCCAGGAAACGGCGATCGCCTACATTCGTCGCCAGTCTCGCGGCCAGGGCGATCCGCCGTCGATGCTGCTGGTGGGGCTGGGCTACAAAATCGAAGACCTGAACCTGCCACCGGAGCAGATGACGCTGCTGGCCGAAGCGGGCAAGTATGACCTAGTGCGCCTGCAACTGCCCGTGGCGCTGCCGCCGCCCCAGCCCAACTAAACGCTCCCCAACAATCCGCTCAAGACTTGCGGACCCGATCTGCCCTGCCAGAATCACCAGGGCCTTGTCGATGTCGCGGATTTTGATGCTCCGCAGGGCAATGAGCAGGGATTTTAGCAGCGCTACTTCATCATCGGTGAGGTGGGTCGTGGGTTATTCCTCCTCTTTTGAATATATGTACTTATAAGTACCTTACCCTAATTAAAACATAAGGAAATAGCCTTGAATAGAGGCAAGCAGGGATTATTCGCGTGGTTACGAAGAAAAATCAAGTAACGATTGATCTATCCGACGAGATTCGGGACAAGATTAAGGCGATCGCCCCACTCGTTTTACCCACTCGTTTTACCTACTCGTTCTACACTGAGATAACAAGCGAGAGCCAGCGCGATCGCCCCAAATCACCATAGATCATCTGCCAGTCCTACCCCATCTCGCCTTTTCAAACACCCTTGACCGCTCTTAAAAACGAGTCTCCGTCGGGTTCCCCAAGCCTTTCCCAAACTGAGTTGCGGCCCATCGTGCGATCGCAACTCCAGCTATTGCTAGAAGCCAACAACCTGCCAGAAGCCAAAGCCCTGCTCGCGCCCGCACAGCCGGCCGACATTGCCGAAGCAATCGAGGATTTGCCCAACCCTCTACAGGCGATCGCCTTTCGCCTGTTGCCCAAAGACGAAGCCATTGAGGTGTACGAATACCTCGACCTAGAGGTACAGCAATCGCTGATCGAAGAGTTTCGCGGCCAGGACGTGCTGGATATCGTGGAGCAGATGTCGCCCGACGACCGCGCCCGCCTGTTCGACGAGCTGCCCGCTAAGGTCGTGACGCGGCTATTGTCGCAGCTTAGCCCCAAGGAGCGTGGCGCAACGGCCCTGCTGCTGGGCTATGAACCGGGCACCGCTGGGCGCATCATGACCCCCGAATACATTTCCCTAGAGGAAGGGTGGGACGCAACCCAGGCGCTCGCGCACATCCGCAGCCTCGCCCGCGCCAGCGAAATGATCTATTACCTCTACGTCACGGACAGCTCCCGGCGGCTGACGGGCATCCTCTCCCTGCGCGACCTAGTGGTAGCCCAGCCAGAGCAGACCATCGGCGACATTATGGTGCGCGAGGTGGTCAGCGTGCAAACAGACACAGCCCAAGAAGACGTGGCGCGGCTGATCCAGCGGTACGACTTTTTGGCGCTGCCCGTGGTGGATGCCGAGCGACGGCTGGTGGGCATTGTCACGGTAGACGACGTGCTGGATGTGCTGGAGGCTGAGGCCACGAAAGAGATCTACCAACTGGGCGGCGTGCAGTCGGGCGATGCCAGCTACTTTCAGACCAATCTGCTGACGGTGGCACAGCGGCGGGTGGTCTGGCTGCTGGTGCTGCTGATTACCAATACGGGGACGAGTGCCGTGATTCGCAGCCAGCAGGACGTACTGGAGCAGGTGGTAGCCCTGACGGCGTTTATCCCGCTGCTGATTGGCACGGGCGGCAACGTGGGCGCACAGTCGTCTACAGTCATCATTCGCGGGCTGAATACTGACGAACTGCGCTCTACTAAACCCTGGGCGGTGATAGGACGAGAGGCGATCGCCGGGGCGTTTCTGGGCATCATGCTAGGCGCGGTAGTGCTGCTGTGGGCGTATCTGTTGCAGGGAAATCTCGTAGTGGCGATCGCCGTCGGTACGAGTCTGGTGAGCATTTCCGTCTTGGCTTCAGTGGCGGGTTCTAGCCTGCCCTTCCTGTTCCAGCGGCTGGGGTTCGACCCCGCCCTCATGTCGGCCCCGTTCATCACCACGTTTGTTGATGTCCTCGGCGTGATGATTTACTTAAACGTGGCTCGGCTGATCCTCAAGCTGTAGCAGAGTTGGAGAAGAAGGGTTGAGAAGAAGGGTTGATTAGATGCCTCCGAATCTTCAGTTTTTTTTGAAGAACGGAATCTAGCATCAGCGCAAGACCCAGAAGCCTGCGAGATTGGTGCAATATGAAAGGGGAAGAGTAAGCTTTGGGCCAGTCATATAGCCTGCAACTGACTTGCCCAGTAGGATTAGGACTTACGCAGTTGAACGATTTCTCGCGGGCTGCGCCCGCGAGAAATCGTTCAGAACCTAGAAAGATTATCGCAAGTGCGTAAGTCCTGAGGATAGGAAACACGTTGAGCATGGGGGATAAAGTCGGGCTTTGCAAATTACGTTTTTGGGAACCAGTTCGGGGGTGCCAACGCGATCGCGCAATGTGTCGAGCATCGCGCTGCAACTGCCGCAGCGGGCAGAAACCTGGCTGTTTGACTGTGGCGAAGGCACTCAGCATCAGATTTTGCGGAGCGATATCCGCATCAGCCAGATCAGCCGCATTTTTATTACCCATATGCACGGCGACCACATCTACGGGCTGATGGGGCTGCTGTCGAGCATTGGGCTGGCGGGCAACCCCACGCGCATCGATGTCTATGGCCCGCCAAAGCTGGATGACTATTTGCGGGCCTGCGGCCGCTATTCCCAGACCCACTTCTCCTATCCTGTCAAGGTTCACACGGTCGAACCGGGTGTGGTGTTTGAAGATGCCGAGTATGTGGTGAGCTGCGAGGCGCTGACGCACCGCGTTCCAGCCTTTGGCTATCGCGTATCAGAAAAAGACCGACCCGGCCGCTTCAACGTAGAGCAAGCCGAGGCACTGGGCATTCCCTCTGGCCCGCTCTATGGTCGGCTGAAACGGGGGGAAGTGGTGACGCTGCCCGACGGCCGCCAGATCAATGGCGCAGACCTCTGCGGCGAGGTGCAGATCGGGCGCAAGTTTGTCTATTGCACAGATACCATTTACTGCGACAGTGCGGTGGAACTGGCGCGGGATGCCGATGTGCTGGTTCACGAGGCGACGTTTGCCCATCAAGATGCCGAACTGGCCTATCAGCGGCTCCATTCCACCTCCACAATGGCGGCACAGGTGGCGCTGAATGCGGGCGTGCAGCAGCTCATCATGACCCATTTCAGCCCGCGCTATGCCCCTGGAAATGCGATCGCCCTCGAAGATTTGCTCACCGAGGCCCGCGCTATTTTCCCAAACACCCTTATGGCACAAGATTTTTACACTCACGAAATTCCGCGCCGCCGCCCCGCTGCCCTCACGGCCAGTCGCCGCCCTCCATCCCCGTCCCGACGCTAACCCAGCCACTGAATCTCTCAACCATTCGTCCTTCAAACCCAAAATCCAAAACCCAAAAATCCAGATTCATTTAGGACCTACGCAGTTGGACGATTTCTCGCGGGCGCAGCCCGCGAGAAATCGTCCAAAACCCAGACAACTTATCGCAAGTGCGTAAGTTCTGTCATTCTATTTCTCGTTCGGGCTTACTATAGAGTCTGAGGTTTTGGGCAACCGCTTGACACATCTACGAAACCATCTCCGTCCGCTGCCATTTCCTACCCCCAGGCTGCCTGTGCGTCGCATGATCGCCCCCACCGATTTGCTTTGGGCCCTGATCGGGTTGGTGTTGACGATTGGCGGCACGTTTCTTCGGGCTTCGATTACCAATGCCCCGTGGGAGTGGGCACACAGCGGACTGCAAACGCACTCGCTGGGGGTGACGTTTCAGCTTGGGGCGGTGCTGCTGGCGGGGTGTCTGGGGGGGCGCAACGCAGCAGCCATGTCTCAGATTGCCTACGTGCTGCTGGGGCTGACGTGGTTCAATATCTTCGCCCAGGGCGGCGGGCTGGAGTATATTCATCGTCCCAGCTTTGGCTATTTACTGGGGTTCATCCCTGGTGCGTGGATTTGTGGAGCGCTGGCGTTTCGCGTACCGCCCCGGCTGGAGTCGCTGGCCTTTAGCTGCCTGTGTGGGCTGGTGACGGTGCATCTGGTGGGCATGGCCTATTTGGCGATCGCCCATTCCAGCAACTGGCTCCTGGCTCCCACGCTGCCACTGGGCCAGCTTCTCATCCTGCATTCCCTCCAGCCACTCCTGGGGCAACTGGCAATTTTGTGCGCCGTCACGGTCGTCTCCTTTGCCCTGCGACGTCTCTTGTTCTACTGATACAAATCTAAATTTCTGCAAACTGACCCCTCGCCTGACGGCACTCCGCTTCTCTCTGGCTGCGCTTGACTTAACTAAATGACCATGCCGATTAAAAACTTTCTCTTTTGGGCAGCAGCCGTGTTGGGGGTCGTCTTTGACCAGATCACCAAGATGGCGATCGCCCAAAATATGACGCTCACCGATCCACCCCAAACTATCCCGCTCTGGGCCGGCGTGTTTCACATCACCTACGTCACCAACAAAGGCGCGGCCTTTAGCTGGTTTAGCGAAGACGGAAGCTGGCTGCGCTGGCTGTCGCTGGGGGTCAGCCTGGCCCTGGCAGCGCTGGCAATTTGGGGGGCACGGCTGCCTCGCTGGGAGCAGTTGGGCTACGGGCTGATCATGGCAGGCGCAGTTGGCAACGGCATCGACCGCTTCATGCTGGGAGAAGTGATCGATTTCCTAGACTTTCGCCTGATCCGGTTCCCCATCTTCAACTTTGCCGATGTCTTCATCAACCTGGGCATTCTCTGCCT
Organism: Thermoleptolyngbya sichuanensis A183; assembly: GCF_013177315.1. Lineage (NCBI taxonomy): Bacteria > Bacillati > Cyanobacteriota > Cyanophyceae > Oculatellales > Oculatellaceae > Thermoleptolyngbya > Thermoleptolyngbya sichuanensis. Next base: position 3,397,741 of record NZ_CP053661.1, read on the forward strand.
GCTCTTCGTCGCCTTCGGCCCCAGCAGCAGCGACAAAAAATCCTGAACACCCAGCGCATCACCTTCCTTCTTCGGTTTTCCTTCTTCGTCAAAACTTTCGCACTTGCGATAAGCTCTTGGGTTTTGGACAATTTCTCGCGAGCGCAGCCCGCGAGAAATTGTCCAACTGCGTAAGTCCTATTCATTTTTCCTTCTTCGTTCTTCCTTCTTCCTTTTTCGTTCTTCCTACCCCCTTCCGCCGATCCCCCACTGTGTCATAATCATTTACATAAATTCTCATCTTGGCCAGGGGAGGCCCGTAGAGCGATGAGTGGTGTAGAAAGCAGTGCAGAGGCAATCGATCCAAGGACGCTCGACCGCCACGAGTGCGGCGCTTGCGGCTATATCTATGAGCCAGTCAAAGGCGATAGCCTGGGCAAAATTGCAGCCGGAACCCCGTTTGAAGACCTACCGACCGACTGGCGCTGTCCCGTTTGCGGGGCCCGCACCGCTCGGTTTACAAACATCGGGCCAGCAGGCAGCCCCTCTGGCTTTAAGGAAAACCTGGGCTACGGATTTGGCGTCAACACGCTCACACCGGGTCAGAAGAATTTGCTGATTTTTGGTGGGCTGGCGATCGCCGTTCTGTTTTTCCTCAGCCTCTACGGCTTGCAGTAGGAGAAGCTTGGAGTCACATATAGCGACTCTGCTCTGGCGACTCCACTCAACAAGCCCGCTTCAGAGGTATTCCAGTCCCAAACCCCTCAGTGAAACTCCTATTCAACGTTAGCCAACGCGCACAGCGCCCAACAGTTCGATGAATCGACTTCTCCTCTCCTTCCGACGCATTCTCATTTTGCTGGCGGTTCTGGTTCTGTCTACCGGATGCTCCCGGGGCTACCTGCCATCCACGAGTTTTAACCCCTGGCAGGTGGTCGAGTTGCCAACTACTGCGACGCTCTCAGACGTGGCGTTTGTTGGCAATTCGCCTCACGGCTGGCTGGTAGGCAAATCGGCAACGCTGCTGGAAACGCAGGATGGTGGAAAAACCTGGGAACTGCGATCGCTCGATCTGGGCGATGACCTGTCCTACAGCTTCACATCCGTCAGCTTTGCCGGAGAGGAAGGCTGGATCGCGGGGCAACCCTCAATCTTGCTGCACACGACCGACGGCGGCAAGTCCTGGCTGCGGGTGCCGCTGAGCGCCCAGCTACCGGGTTCGCCAAACACGGTAAAAGCGCTCGGTCCTAAGACCGCTGAAATGACCACTGATATCGGAGCCATCTACCAAACCAAAGACGGCGGACGCTCTTGGCAGGCATTGGTGCAGGAAGCAGTCGGCGTGGTTCGCAACATCTCTCGGTCGGACGATGGGCGCTATGTGGCGGTTTCGGCCCGTGGAAACTTCTACTCCACCTGGGAGCCGGGTCAGGATGCCTGGCAGCCACACAATCGAACCAGTTCTCGCCGATTGCAGAATATGGGCTTTGCCAAAGATGGCCGGCTCTGGCTGCTGGCGCGGGGTGGGCTAGTGCAGTTCAGCGATTCTGAAGATTACGAAGCCTGGGGAGAGCAGGTCGCGCCGGAGTTTGCTACAAGCTGGGGCTTGCTCGATCTGGCCTATCGAACCCCTGACGAGATTTGGGTCGCGGGCGGCAGCGGCAACTTGCTTTACAGCGGCGATGGTGGACAAACCTGGCAAAAGGATCGCGCGGTCGAAGACGTGCCTTCCAATTTCTACAAAATTGTGTTTGACTCACCGGAGCGTGGTTTCATTCTCGGCCAGGAGGGCAACCTATTGCGCTACGATGCAGACGCGGCTGCCAAAGCAGCTTAGCCAACGCAGTTTGATCGAATGCTGAATCTAATATCGAATCTATCGCGATGAGCAAGAGATGGCTTTACGAGGTTGTGACTCTTCCCCTGCTCTCGTATGATAAAAGTTATGATTTCGTAGTTTCTTTGGGAGGGATCTGAATGGCTGGCAGCACTGGAGAACGTCCATTCTCAGACATTGTTACAAGCATCCGGTATTGGGTAATTCACAGCATTACCATTCCGGCTTTGTTTATTGCTGGATGGCTGTTTGTCAGCACGGGTTTGGCCTACGACGTGTTCGGCACACCGCGTCCGAACGAATACTTCACGCAAGAGCGTCAAGAAGTGCCCATTGTGCAAGATCGGTTCACGGCAAAAGAGCAAATCCAGGAATTTTTGAAGTAGCAAGCGACAGTTTATTATGACGAGCAACAATCCCAATCAGCCTGTTTCTTACCCTATTTTTACCGTTCGCTGGCTGGCGGTTCACACGCTAGCCGTTCCCTCAGTGTTCTTCCTGGGGGCGATCGCCGCAATGCAGTTTATCCAGCGATAGGAGAGCAACATGGAACGCACACCGAATCCCAACAATCAGCCTGTCGAGCTAAACCGCACGTCCCTCTATCTGGGTCTGCTGCTGGTGTTCACGGTTGGTATTCTTTTTTCTAGCTACTTCTTTAACTAGGGCGATCGCTTGTTAGCCGAAATGAGTTTTCATACCTGCTAACAAGCTGTTCTAGTATCCAACTTTCAGATTCGATTTTGCTGTGTTTTTGGTCAGGTTAGGAGAGTTTCGGAGAGGCATTATGTTGTCAAATGGCAGAATTCCGCTGTGGGTTGTCGGGACGATTGCGGGCCTTGGCGTGATTGCAATCGTGGGTCTGTTTTTCTATGGTGCCTACGCAGGCATTGGTTCTTCGATCTAGAAAAATCGACTCTAGAAAAATTGACTGAGAAAAGTTGACGAAAGTTGACGGTTGAAGCACGCCCTGATGCGGCAGGTTTCTGATCAGAATTTCTCTTGAATATTTGTCTTGAATCGTAGGCTCCAGTTGGCGGCATCGCTGCAATACTGGAGCCTTTTTGTGTGAAATCTCTGGCATGAATCCAGTGTGGAACGTGACCCGTGTGGAGCGTGACTGATTGCGATTTTGGATTTTGGATTGCTGGTGAAGTGTCTGTAATATCAATTCTTTTAAGTGGAGCTACGAATGAAATTGCTAGAAGCCTTGCAAGCGCTTGACTGGCAATCCAAAATCGCAAATCCAAAATCGAGAATTGATATAAGTCCTATGTGAAATTTGCTGGGAACGGACGGGCGGTTGAATGCGTCTCGGTCACTCTCTGGAATCGGTGAAATGCTCGTTATTGGGTTGAATTTGGAGTTGAATTGTCAATCCTGTCTCGATCCTGTCCCGATAGGAATTTTCCTGAGGCGAAGAACTGAGTAGTGCGATCGCCCCGTTTCTCACCCGCCTCGTTCTCGTTATCCAGCCTGCAACAAGCCTGCGACAGGCCTGCAACCGTCCAAATTTTACCGCTGTCGTTCTTGCCGTTCCCTCCCGTGAGCCAGAGTTCCCCTCGTCAGAATTTGACCTTTAATCAGCAGAGCTACCTGCGGCTCAAGCTGGCGCTGAGCCTGAATCTGCGCCGACAGGTATTTATCGCCGTATGCGATGATTTGCCCCTGCGCGATCGCCTCGCGTCCCAACTCCAGGCAGATTTCTCCAACCCGTCGCCGATTCACCAAGGCGATCGCGCTTTTTGGGAAGTGGGAGAACGCCGCTATCCCCGGCTGGTGACGCTCGATCTCAACCTGTCTGACCCAAATCCGATTGTGCAGGTGGCGCAATGGCTAGCAGATTCGCCGCCGCCGATGAATGGCAAACGGCGATCGCCCGTACCCGCCTTTCAGTTTTTGGGGATCGAGCAACTCACGCGCCAGTCTCCGACCACTCAGCGCATGTTCATCACCCGTTTACAGGGCATCGAGCGCAGCCTACCCGTGCTGGATTCTAGCCTGCTATTTTGGATGCCACAGCCCTGGTTTCGGCTGTTGCCCCAGTCGGCGCTGGAGTTTTGGCGCTGTCGAACGGGCGTGTTTGAGTTTGTTGGGGAGCCGACCCCGCGCCCACCAAGAACGATGACCCCCATCGTCAGCACAGCCCCCGCAGCCCAACGCCCGCCCAGCCCGTCGCCCAATCCGTCGCCCAATTCACTGTCCAATAGCGCCGCCTCTTCTCCACCTGCGGCTCGCGCTGTGACACAACCCACGCCCCAAAAAGCCCCGCCCGCTGCACAGGCACCTGCCAAGGTAGACGTAGCCCAAAAAGTTGAAAAAGTTGAAAAAGTTGAGACGCCGAGCGCCAAAGCGCCAGAATCCAAACGACCCGCCGAGGCTGGCGCAAGTCCTCCTGTGAATCCCTGGGCGATCGCCCCGTCTGCTCCACCTGCGGCCCCGACTGGAACGGTTCGCCCCGTCTCGCCTGCGAACCCCTCTGCAAAGTCCCCAGCGGCCTCATCAGCCCGCCCTGCGGCGATCGCCAAACCGCCTGCATCCCCAGTGGCCGCCCCGCCGACTGCCTCGTCTGCTGCTGCCAAACCGTCGTCTAGCCTCGTTTCTGGCTCGTTTCGGCTAGATGCCGCGCAGACTCCGACTCCCTCCTCGGTTTCCGTTGGGCGATCGCCTGCGACATCGGCAGCCATCGGAAAACCGCCAACGCCTCCAGCAGACTCGTCAGCCAGCCCGCCGCCCCCCACCCCGCCCCAGCCGCCACTGGCTAACCTAGCCCCGCCGACCGATCCCGACGCGCAGATCACTCGATTGCTGGAGCAAATTGCCCATCTGCATCGACAGTCGGCCTCAGCGGCTCAATTGCAGGACGCTTATCGCACGCTGGGGGATGCCTATCGCGATCGCATTGAGCAGGGCGATACCAGTCTGCCCACCCTAATGGCTGCGCTGCAAGCCTATGAGCAGGTGATGGTGCGCCTGCCGGATAAATCGCCATTGTGGACTGATTTGCTGAATGACGTGGGCAATCTCTGCTGGCTGCTGTCGCGCAACTCGTCTGCCCCTGACCAAGTGTTGCCAAACCTGCGGCAGGCGATCCAGTCCTACCAACTCGCGCTCAAGAAGCTGGACACCCACACCCAGGCCCAGAGCTATCCCATGCTGCACAACAACCTGGGAGCAGCCTACGCCGATTTGGCCCGCTACGAGCAGCCCGTTGAGAATTTACAGAAATCGGCGCAATCCTACCGAGAGGCGCTGCGCTATCGGGATGCCAGCAGCGATCCTGCCCGCTACGCCTCGACGCAGAATAACCTGGGCACGACTTACTGGAATCTGGCACAGCACCACCAGCCCAAAGAGTCCCTGAAGCGGGCGATCGCCGCCTATCAGGAAGCGCTGAAACATCCCAATAGCCAGCCGCCGCTGAGCTACGCCATGATCCAAAACAACCTGGGCACGGCGCTGTGGAGTTTGGCGCAGATCGAGCAGCCAGAGGTCTACCTGCCCAAGGCGATCGCCGCCTATCGTCAATCGCTTCAGCAGCGCACCCTGGATGCGGCTCCAGCCGCCTTTGCCGCCACGCAAAACAACCTGGGCACGGCCCTCTGGCATCTGGCGCTGTGTCTGGGCGATCGCCCCCAAGAGCAGCTTCAAAAGCTCCAGGCAGCCATCCAGGCTTACGAAGCCGCATTGCAGGGCGTAGCAAAGCTTGAAGCGCTATCCAGCCCAGCCATGCTCAGCTTTGACCCCGCCACCACACACAACAACCTCGGCCTTGCCTATTTCCACATTGCCACCCAGGTTCCCCGGCTCTTGGGCACTGCGCCAGAGGTTGCCCCCCTCGAAAAAGCGCTGCACCACCATCTCCAGGCCGCCACCCGATGGCAGCACCAGCCGGAACTGCGGCAAGCGGCGATGCAGAGCGTGTTGCAAACCCTGAAAGCCTTTTACGAACTGTTTGGAACGGCAGGGCAAAATCAGGCGCTCTCGACCGTACCTGCCCACTTGCTACCCGAACTCTTGCCCCGCCTATAGTTCCGCTGTGTTAAGCAGCCTGTAGGACGCAATCTGTAGCATTCGTGTAGCACGCAGCCTGCAAGAACCATACGTCCAGTCCATACTTTTCCATAAGGACACCACTTGCTTTTTCTCCTATCGTTGAAAGCGCCAGGACTTACGCACCTGCGATACGTTTTCTAGGTTTTGGACGGTTTCTCGTGAGCTGCGCCCGCGAGGAGTCGTCCAACTGCGTGAGTCCTAAGCGTTAAGAGGGTGTTTGAAAAGGTATCGCCTGTAATGTTAAGCACTCAGAGATCCCCCCTAGCCCCCCTTAAAAAGGGGGGAAACCGCCTTAAAGTCCCCCTTTTTAAGGGGGATTTAGGGGGATCTTGCACGCTTTGCTACAAACAGTAGGACTTTTCAAACATCCTCTAAGGGATGCCAACCAATTGGGTTAATAAACCCATCGACTGACTTTGCTGCGGCATCACTCAAGCTAAAATCCATAGACGACTTTAGGAGAACCATAGGAGAACATGGTGCAATGATGAAACGCTTCACATCGTTCAAGTCTGCCAAGTCTCGGTCTGCTAATTCTGCAAACCCTACTGAAACGACCACTCCAAAATTTAAGACTCTAACCCACCCAGGCGCATTAGCCAATGGTTCAGGCACATTGGGGCTGCGCTGGCTGGGACGAGGCGGGGCGATCGCCCTCCTGTTGGCCACAGCCGCCTGCCAACCGCCTACGCCGACCAGTAGCACGTCTAGCCCAGCCGCCAGCCCAGCCACAGGCGGATCGGGTGCGCTGAAACTGGGGACGCTGTTGCCTGTCACGGGCGACCTGGCTCAATATGGACAGCCCATGCAAGATAGCGTCGGGTTCTTGGTGGAAACCGTCAATGCCTGTGGAGGCGTGATGGGGCAACCCGTGCAACTGGTGTCCGAGGACGACCAGACTGATCCAGCCGCAGGTGCATCGGGCATGACCAAGCTGGCCGAGGTGGATCGAGTCGGCGCAGTGGTGGGCGCGGCCGCCAGTTCCGTCTCCAGCGCTGCTGTGGATATCGCAGTGCGAAATCAGGTCGTGCAAATCTCCCCCTCCAGCACCAGTCCTGTATTTACCGAGCGGGCGAAGAAGGGAGAATTTAACGGCTTTTGGCTGCGAACTGCGCCCCCCGACACCTTCCAGGGTGACGCGCTAGCCCAACTCGCCAATCAGGAAGGCATCAAAACGATCGCCATCCTCGCCATCAACAATGACTACGGCAACGGACTCGTCCAGTCCTTTGTGCCTGCCTTCAAAGCCTTGGGCGGCACGGTCGTCAACGAATCCAACCCCACCAAATACGCCCCCAACGCCACCAGTTTTGACTCGGAAGTGGGCAGCGCCTTTGGCAGCAAACCCGATGCCGTGCTGATCATTGCCTATCCCGAATCGGGCAGCATCATTCTCAAAGCTGCCCAAGAGCAGGGCTTCCTCGACGGCACGACCAAGGTGCTTTTCACCGACGGCATGAAGACCGACAACCTGGCGGAACTGGTCGGCAAGACGGCCGACGGCAAGTTCATCGTGACGGGCATGATGGGCACGGCCCCCAGCGCAGGTGGCCCAGGGCTAAACGACTTCCGCGATCGCTACCGAGAAAAGTTCAACCGCGATCCACAGGTCTATGACCCCAATAGCTGGGACGCGGCGGCGCTCCTTGTTCTGGCAGCAGAAGCAGCCAAGAGCGGCAGTGGCCCCGCCATAAAAGACAGTATCCGCAGCGTGTCTAACCCCCCAGGTGAACAAACGACCGACATCTGCACAGCGCTGGCCCTTGTTCGCGAGGGCAAGGACGTAGACTTTCAGGGGGCAAGCGGCAGCCTGGACTTTGACGAGCAGGGTGACGTGGTGGGCAGCTACGACGTTTGGACGGTTAATGATGCCGGACAAATCGAGGTCAAGTCCACGATTAACGTCGGCGGATAAAATTGGCGGGTAGCGTCGCCAGATAGCGCCCGACGACCTCGGTTCACCCGGAAAAAGACTTTGCCTGAACCCAATGCAGCGATGAAGGCATGGAGGGTTCAGGCAAAGCCTAAATGGTCGGTATATTGCCAGAGTCGGTATATTGCCAGATATTGCCAGTATTTGGAATTCTGAAGGCTTGGCTGAAGATCCTTAGCCCAAGACATCAGCCCAAGACATCGAGCCAAGAGCGATCCAGGGTGGAACGAGCTCAGCAGCCCTTCTCAAGCAGCCCTTCTCAAAAGAGATGCAAAGAGATATGGCAAAGTCAGACCCGCACACGCTGACAGGGCTGAGGTGCTTTGAAATCCTCGAAAGCCAGTTAAAACCTGGAGGCTAAAACTTAGCTGCCTGCGGAAACCAACTTGCGCTGCTTTTCAATTTGGAGCTGCTGGAGCAGGGCCTCGGCCTCGGCGCGGAGGTGCAACAGCTCAAGCTGATGGGCTTTGTCGTAGGGAAGCTTGTTCAGCTCTGGAGCGGGGGCGGCTGAAACAAGACTGCGATCGCTCTCAACTGCGGGGTTATCTAGCATAGCTCGGTCACCAACGTTACCAACTACAACGTCACCAACTACAACGTCACCAACAATGGGAGAAACAGACGCATCCACAGAAACATTCACTGCTTGACCAGTAGAAACCTGATCCAAAGACAGATGCAAAGTTGCGCTAGTCATTTGTACTCACTCACACCATTAAGTAATCTTAACTTAGTGCTAAAGATCGATCCTAGTCAAATCATTGATGCACCCACCGCAGAATGTGGCAGTTTGGGCACTGGTCAGCGTCCCGACCAAACGGCAGCGCGATCGCACTCAGTTGCGCCTGTTCTGACGGGTTACGCAGCAAGCCCTCTGCGGGTAGACTTGAGATCCATCCCCCATTTCGCTCTGTTCCTCATTTCACTCCAATTGTGCGATCGCCTTGTGCGATTGCCTTGTGCGATCGCACACTCGCTGAACATGCCTTCCTCAGACCGCTTTTTCAAACTGCTTTTTCAAATCGAGCCTGAGTCTGAATCGAGTCCGAGTCTGATGAAGCCTCAGCCACTATAGGCGAAAATGGGAATCTTGAAACGAGTTTTGTAGCACCCTTTTAGAGATAGCCTTTTGAACACAGCGTCTAGATTCAGTAGTCCGAGCTTTTTGGAGCGGGGTTGAGACTGAAATACTAAATCTCAGTCTGAATCTCAATCTGAATCTTCAAAATTGACCTTCCAGCTAAAAGACTCCTGTTTTGCCCAATTAGTTGCCTGAAACCAACGCCACTTTTCGATAAAACTGCTTTTCAGCAAAACCGCTGCTTTTCAGCAAAACCGCTTTTCACCGCTTTTCAAACTTACGCTCAGTGATATTGCCGTGACCCTGACTTCTGATTCTCATCTGGTTCAACCTGTTGATCGACCTGCAAGTTCTGCCAGCAGCGCAGCTGCCTGGGGCGGGCTGATCGAAACCTATCGCCGCTATCTGCCCGTGACGGCGCAAACGCCCGTGGTGACGCTGCTAGAGGGCAATACGCCGCTGATCCCCGTGCCGGCGATCGCCCAAGAGATTGGTCGCGGCGTGCAGGTGTTTGTCAAGTACGACGGGCTGAACCCGACGGGCAGTTTCAAAGACCGGGGCATGACCATGGCCATTTCCAAAGCCAAGGAAGCCGGAGCCGAAGCGGTGATCTGTGCCAGCACGGGCAATACCTCCGCTGCGGCCGCCGCCTACGCTAGACGGGGGGGGCTGCGTCCCTTTGTGCTAATTCCCGATGGCTATGTGGCGGTGGGCAAGCTGGCCCAGGCGCTCCTCTATGGCGCAGAAGTGCTAGCGATTCAGGGCAACTTTGACCGGGCGCTGCAAATTGTGCGCGACATGGCAGAGCATTACCCAATTACGCTGGTGAACTCGGTCAATCCCTACCGCCTAGAGGGGCAAAAGACCGCTGCCTTTGAAATTGTAGACGTGCTGGGCACTGCGCCCGACTGGCTCTGCATTCCCGTCGGCAACGCGGGCAACATCACCGCCTACTGGATGGGCTTTTGCCAATATCACCAGGAAGGCAAGTGCGATCGCCTGCCCCGGATGATGGGCTTTCAGGCGGCGGGCGCATCGCCCCTGGTCAGCGGGGCCCCAGTTCCCCATCCCGAAACGCTGGCCACCGCAATCCGCATTGGCAACCCCGCAAGTTGGGAAAAGGCGATCGCCGTCCGAGATGCCAGCCAGGGCGAGTTCAACGCCGTCACCGACGAAGAAATTTTGGCCGCCTACCGCCTGCTGGCCAGCCGCGAGGGTATTTTCTGCGAACCCGCCAGCGCCTCTTCTGTGGCGGGCCTGCTCAAGGTAAAAGATCGCGTGCCTGCGGAAGCTACTGTCGTCTGCGTCCTCACAGGAAATGGGCTAAAAGACCCCGACACCGCCATCAAGCATTGCGAAAACCAGTTCAAAGGCGGCATTGCGCCGGAGTTGGAGGCCGTCGCGCAGGCAATGGGATTTTAGGAATTTGATCGATTGCGATTTTGGATTTGCGGTGAGGAACTTTAAGCGACTCTTGTTCTCCTGCTCACCACGCAGGAGAACTCGACGGTTTACCCATGCCCTCAGCGGGTTAATCCAATCGCTTGGCCCAATATTCGTCCAGATACAGCCGCAAAAAGTCTCGTGCTGCCGTCGGATTGAGCGTGTCCAACGCCGCCACAATCGCAGGAATTGATTCTGCGGTAGGATCTCGCGTTTCGTTAAACCAATTGTTGACCGTGCCACGACTAATGCCCATCGTTACGGCCAGGCGATTTTGGCTAATGCCATAGGTGGTTAGAACAGTTCTTAGCGCGTTGCCTGCTTTACCCATGCCCTCATCGTGTCAGAGGGTTTTGACGGAGTAAATGTCCCCAACTGGAGACAAATAGGCTATGATTGCGGATGTCACCAATTGGATACATCGCTCTATGGCAGGAGAATTCCCTACTGATGAACCCACGCCCCGTGCCGCCAAAGCCTGTTCCCATTACAACAAGATGATTTTAGTTGGCGCACCGGACTGGGTGAGCGGCACGATCGCCCGCCCGCACAGCGCTGGCATTGCCCATGTCCGGGACTGGAGCCGTTTAGTGCCTACGCAAAATCCGGGCGAAGTGATGAGTCTTTTGCAAAGGCCGCACCGCATGAGTGACTAAAGGCAACTGTGCAGCCAAAGGTTCAGCCAACTGTGCAGCCAACTGTGCAGCCAACTGTGTAGCGAAAGGAAGACTGTGCGATCGCCCCTAATATTTGCCGCCCCGGATATTTGCCGTCCCTAATATTTGCCGTCCCTAATATTTGCCGCCCCGGATATTTGCCGTCCCTAATATTTGCCGCTATTTGCCGCTCCTGCATCGTTGAGGTTCCGGTTTAAGGGCGATCGCGCTCCTGCCCAGCTTCAGGGTTTAAACGGGCTAAGATCGGTTCGACGGGCAATTTGACGAACGGCGTTTACAAGAATTCTGTCGTGATGAAGCGGGCGAGGCGGGGCTATCTGGTCGATGCGGCGGGGCGATCGCTCCCTAGCGTCAGCACGATTCTCAACGCTACCAAGCCGCCAGAGGCACGAGAGGCGCTGGCAAAATGGCGCGATCGCCTGGGGGCAGAGGAGGCAGGACGCATCGCCACCGCTGCCAGCCGTCGGGGCAGTCAGACCCACGCCCACATCCGCCGCTATCTGGCAGGCGAACATCCCACCTGTCCTGATGCAGTGCGCCCCTACTGGGAAAGCCTGGAGCCGATTGTTGCAGAAATCCAGAACGTGCGGCTGCTAGAAGCGCCCGTGTTTCACTATGACCTGGGCTATGCAGGCAAAGTGGACTGCGTAGCCAGCTATCGCGGCGTGCCCTGCGTGCTGGACTGGAAAACGGGCGATCGCCCTAAGGGCAGTATCGAGCGGCTGTATGACGGCCCACTGCAACTGGCGGCCTACTGCGGCGCGGTGAACCATTACTGCGAAGCCGAGAAGATTCACATCCGCGAAGCCATGCTGGTAGTGGCCATTCCCCATCAGCCCGCCGAGGTGTTCTGGTTTGAACCGGGGGCGATCGCCCAATACTGGGGCCAGTGGCAGCGGCGCGTAGGGGAATACTATCGGCGCATGGGGTCGAAATAGCCGAAAAATAGCGGCGATCGTCCTTCCGCAAAGAGCATGAATTGATGATGTACTGACCAACACTTTATTTCAGTGCTGAAAGTTTGGTTAGATTATCAAGGTGCGTCTGCAAACCGAGAATTTACGGAGAAACCTTGAAAGAGAATTACCTGAGTCCATTCTCTGGGCAGAGGGAGATAGTTCAACCTCCAGTTATTGAGAATACTCTCAATTGGCTCCAGTAGCAGATCCGTGAAATTGCGGATACACTCAGGAAAGGGCGATCGCCCCAAAAAGTCCGATCCTAGACCTTTGTCAGGCTATTTCGTTCGATAGTCCGTGTTCTTTAAAGTCCCTTCTTTTTTTCGCCAGTTTGCAGACTTTTTCTAGCGCATACTGGTCAAAGTATTGCGAAGAGGTCGATCCATACAGAAGGGGGTGGGGGGCATTTGCCGATTAAGAGTTGAAGCGTAGTATTGTTTAGACTGATAGTAACGCTTTTCAAAAATTAAATTCATAAGTGTATAGCTGTGGTGAGCGATGATGCAGAATTTAAACGTTTCCACTCACGAAGCTCCCTTGATGGGGGAACCCGCACTCCAGCTTGTTTCATCGGTTCGCTCGTTCCAGCGCAAAGATTTGCTCCCGCTCGAGCCGGATAGCGTTTGGTCGATCGAGCAAGGAATTGTGCGAACGCTAACCTGGGATGAGGAAGGGCGCACGATTGGGCTGGGCTTTTGGGGACAGGGCGATGTGTTGGGTTTGCCGCTGTCGCCGATTTCGCCCTACCAGGCCGAATGTGTTACCCCGGTCAAAGTCGTGAAACTGTCGCTTGAAAGTCGGCATCTCCAGGAGGGGCTGATCCGCCGCGCCCGCAAGAGTGAAGAGTTGCTGACGATTGTGCATCAGCCCTCCGTGGTAATGCGACTGTTGCAGCTTTTGGAATGGCTGACGACCCATTTTGGGCAGCCTGTGCCGGGTGGGCGATCGCTCGACGTACTGCTGACCCATCAAGAACTCGCAGAAACCATCAGCACCACCCGCGTCACCGTAACTCGCCTGCTGAGCCAGCTAGAGCAAGAAGGCAAAATCGAGCGATCGCAGCGCAACTTGACGCTATTAGCGCCCAACTCCTGAGGAACCGAATCCCAGGGCTATTGCAGAGAAAACGGAGATTGCACCGTCAGGCTCAGATCTGTGCGGGGTTCCACCACCAGCACCTCGACCCGGCGATTCCGGCGAATCAGCAGTTCAGCCGCTGCACCAATGCCTGCACCTGCCAGCACCTCTACAACCTGCACGCTGCCAAACACTTCCGCCAGCACCGCCGCCGCCGCTGCACCAATGGCTGCACCCCGCAACACGTCAGGGCGATTGCGGCGAGTAATGGTTTCTCGCTTTGTAATTCGGTTGGAAGTCGCGTCTAGCGGAATTTCGCGGGTGCTTCCGGCCGGAATGACTGAGCGAGCAAAGAACTGAGTCCCTCCGTCCACCGGGCGCAGTTCGCCCTTAATTTCGCTGCCCGCCCGCAGCATCACCGTGCCGCTGGGGGTTCGCACGTCGCTGGTCAGCGTCAGGGTCAGGGGCGCAGTTTCGGTCGGTAGCACCACCACTCTCTCTGCACCGCTGTAGGCCACAGGCAGCACCGTGCCCGCAGGTAGCCCCACCCGCGCCGGATTAGAAAAGACCTGAGCAAGCTGAATCGACTGAGCCACCGCACGCTGCGAAGTCCACACAGGCAGCAGCGAAGTTGCGGTCATGCCAACTGCCAGCAGCAGCGCAGCTTGTGAGCGGTATTGATATTGCTTAAGCATCCCGCGATTCCTCGAAACGAGTCCGTCAGATGCAGTTGACTCGTCTTGGCACAGGGAGGTTCCCCCAATGGAAACAGGGAGGTTCCCCCAATGGAAAAAGTCTCAAGGTCCAGCAAATCAGGGGGATGCTGGGGTGGCTTGGAGTTTGGGGCGATCGCCACATCTCGCTATATCGTCCCGCTATATCGTCCCGCTACATCAATTTCCCAGCCAGATTAATCGTGATATTAATCTGGTATTGGTCATCCAAATATTAGTCATCCAGATAGCGCAAAGACTCAGCCTCTTCCAAAATCTTTTGAAAATAATCGGTTTGGACGATCTCTGCGACTTCCTGGGCCCGTCTGGACTGGTCGATTTGAATTTCGAGCTGCTCTAGCTGGCGTTTCAGATCCTCTTCCTTGCGCTTGCGCTCAGTCACGTCTTGCACGATCCCTTCATAATAGAGCAGGGTGCCGCCGCTGTCACAAACGGCACGAGCATCCATCGCCGTCCAGATGATGCTGCCGTCTTTGCAATAGCTACGAAATTCAAAGCCTTTTAAAAAGCCCTGGGTTGCCAGCACCGCCTTCACTTGAAGACGGAGGGACGGCTCAACATACATCTGTTCGCCAATGTCAGTAATGCTAGCGATCATGTCAGCGGGCGAATCGTAGCCGTAAATTCTCGCCATCGCTGGGTTGATGGTGATCAGCCGTCCCTCTGGCGTAGACTGAAAAATACCTTCTAGCGCGTTTTCAAAGATGCTGCGGTAATTTTCCTCGGCAATTCGCAGGGCTTCTTCCTGGCGTTTGCGTTCCGTAATGTTGCGAATGATCAGCAGCACTTCGTCTGGGCCCGTCACCACCACGCGAACCTCTTCAAGCTCAAGCTGCCCATTGATTTCGATCTGCTGTTCATAAAACTGGTACTTGCCTGTTTGTAGGGCTTGTCGAATGTAGCGCATCCGCATCTCTGCCAGATCAGGCGGCATGAGTTCATACACGGTGCTTTTGCCTGGAACCATTTTGTCTTTGTTGAGCACTGGGTAGCGATCGCCATTAGCCAGTTCCAGATGGGTGCCGTCCCCCCGCATTCGGATCAGCAAATCGGGAATCGCCTCAATCAGCGCTCGGTTTTTTGCTTCGCTTTGGCGGAGGGCGGATTCGGAGCGTTTGCGCTCGGTGATGTTGCGAATAATGACCAGCACTTCGTCTGGCCCAGTTGCTACTAGGCGCACCTCTTCGGACTGGATCTGCCCGTTAACTTCGATATCCTGCTCATAGAATTGAATCTGTCCCGTCTGGAGTGCCCGCTGAATGTAGTGCATCCGCTGCTTGGCTAGCTCGTAGGGCATGAGATCGTACACGCTGGCATTTCCCTGAACCAGCTTGTCTAACTCCAAAACTGAGTAGCCGTCGCTGTTAGCAATATCTAGATGAGTGCCATCGCCTCGAAAATGCATCAGCAGATCGGGGATTGCTTGGAGGATTGCCTGCTTGTCGGCTTCGCTGCGACGGAGAGAGTCTTCCGCGAGCTGTCGCTCAGTGATGTCTTGGGCAATGTAGACCATGCTGCCATCGGTCATCTGCGATAGGGCAAGGGCCTGGGGGTAGGTTGTGCCGTCTTGCCGCTGGGCGATCGCCTCTCCCGTCCAACTGCCTGCCTGAAGGCACTGCGGCAAAATCTCTCGCTCAAACCGCTGTTGTTCCTCTGGCGCGTAGAGGCGCTGCCAGGATTGGCCGATCAAGTCTTCGCGATTGTCGTATTGCCAGAGATTGGCGCAGGCGGGGTTGGCATAGATGATGCATCCGTCATCATTGAAAATAGCCATGCCGTAGACCGCGACTTCTAGGGCAGCAAGCTGCTGTTCAGGCGTTAGCCCGACCTGGTTGGGCGCAGGATCATCTTGCTGGCGATCGCCATTTTCAAGAGCCATAAGTGCCGCAAAGAATCAGTGCAACCCGGCACTTCAGGGCTAGCTCAAGAGCTTTGCCGCAGCAAGCTGAATCACGGCTTCAAACACGCTCAGATCCGTGTAATAGCTCGCTGTGTCAATCTGCTTGCCCTGAAAGTCGCCACTGCTAGTGTAGATCGCCCCCTCCAACATCAGGTTGTCATGCATTCCAAACTGTTCTACAAACAGGTTGTTTTCGTCGTGCTCGGGCGTGGGCTGAGGGACGCGATCGCCATACAGCCGACCATCATTGCTATAGCCAAACACAGGCTTGCCCTGCGCCGCCATATAGCCCATTTCAAACGCCGTGCCCACGTCCATGCTGGGGCCCCGAAACGGGGTCATGTTGGCCACGATCAGGTCACAGCGATCCATCAGTTGAATGTTGCTTTTGTAGATTGCCAGCCCCGCTTCAACAGGGGTCAACCCCGATAGATCCAGCGCATTGTCAAACGGAAACTGACCAACAAAGCCATATTTTGCACAAATTTCCTTTTTGGCCCGCGCCGCTTCCAGTGGTTCTGGTAAAAAGACATCGGGCCCGGCGAGGTAGATGTTCATGAAAGAGGATTGGGGGGTTGGAGTGCTTCGGAGCAGGTCATGCGGGGACTTGGGAGGATAGAGATTCAGCCATTCCCATCCCCCATCCCCCCGTTACGCCAAGACTCCAGATCAGGTCAACAGGCCGGCGATCGCCGCGCTGACAAAGTTCGTAAACGAGCCTGCGATCATAGCGCGAACGCCCAGGCGGGCTACGTCGTCGCGACGACTGGGCACCATGCCACCAATCACGCCGATTTGCTGACCGATAGACCCCAAGTTGGCAAAGCCGCAGAGGGCAAAGGTAGCGATCGTTGCTGCACGGGCCCCGATGGCGCTGTTGCTAATAGCTTCTGCCAGATCGGTGTAAGCAATGAATTCATTCAGGATAATTTTCTTGCCCAAAAATACGGCAACGTTGGCACAGTCGGCAATCGGTACACCCATGATGAACGCCAGCGGAAACAGCAGATAAGACAGCAAAAATTCCATCGAAAGCTGGGGCACACCAATCAGCCCGCCAAGCCAGCCCAAAAAGGCATTTATGGCAGCAATCAGCGCTAGAAACGCAATCAAAATCGCCATAATGGCTAATACCAACTGGATGCCCTGAATCGCACCATCGGCGATCGCCCCAATCGGATCTTTTGCTGTAGAAGCAGCTTCGGGCGGAATCAGCACCTCTTCTTCGCCTGCTTCTTTGCGCGCGATTTCGTCTTCCTTTAGCTCCTCATCTAAAACAGAATCATAGGAAAATTTTCCAGTCTGTGGAAAAAACACCTTTGACATCGCCAAAGCACCCGGCGCATTCATCACCGAAGCAGCAATCAACTGCTCTGGGTTAATACCAAACGAAATATAAGCAGCCAACACACCGCCCGCCACCGTCGCAAAGCCGCCCGTCATAATAGCGTGCAGCTCCGACAGCGTGACGCGCCCCACAAAGGGCTTAATCATCAGCGGCGCTTCCGTCTGCCCGATGAAAATATTGGCAGCGCAAGACGTTGTTTCAGGGCCAGAAGTTCGCATGGTGCGACGCATCAGTCCGGCGATCGCCCCCACAATTTTCTGCATCACGCCCAGGTAATACAAAAGCCCGATCACCCCAGAAAAAAAGATCACCGTGGGCATCACCTTAAAGGCAAAGAAATGCTCCCGAAAATCGGCTCCAAAAACGAACTCTGCACCCGCATCCGCAAAGTTTAGAAATCCCGTAACCAGGTCGCCAATAAACTTGAAAATTTGATAGCCAATTGGCAGCTTCAGCACAAACAAACCCATCAAAAACTGAAGCAAAAAGCCGATAGTCACCGTCCGCCAGTTAATAGCCCGACGATTGACAGAAAACAGATACGCTAAACCAAAAAATATAAGAATCCCAATCAGTGAAATCGCACGTTCCATGGACACTCCCTATCAAGCTTTTCTGAGAGAACCGATGGCGGCACCTCTCGCAAATACACAAAAAACGAGCTTTACTAAACGGAAAATCAGGTGTCAAGTACCTGCCGCACAGCATCTCTACGGCATACGCACGACGCTTCGTGCTGCATATAACCTGGCCCTGTCTGCATGAGGAGTACGCCCAAAAGTATCAGGTTGACTTGCCCCGGAGTGTATAAACCAAAGCTTTTCTATAGAAAGTCGCGTCTCGAAGGAAAGTCGTTCACATAGCAGCGTGAATCTACAGGGGCACCACTACATCGAGATCACAGTGGAGATAGACGTGCAGAATGTCATCGTTATCTGAACTGCCCGTGTCTGTGTATTGAGCGCTACGACGGACACCGGTAGAACCCTGAATAATCCTGCAATATCCCAAATATTCTAGGAAATTAAAAATCCGTCTGTCCTGTGCGATCGCGGCTCCGGGTTTGGGCATTGCTGTTGGAGTTATGCTCGGCGACGGCAAGCCGCAAGGCATTCGGATTTTGCAATTTGGGCGTTTCTTTAGGCGTTTCTGCGTCTGGTTGTTCCGTTTGGTTGTGAGGAGAACATGAGGTCAACGTTTGAAAAGTTTGAAAAGTTTGAAAAGTTTGAAGAGTTTGAGCTGAATCATTTTTCCACAGGGGTTAAACAAGCCGAAGGACATCGGTCGCAGATCCAGCCGTCGCCTGCTAAGTCCTTCTGGCAAACGCTGATGCTGGGTATGGCGCTGATGACTGGGGGCATGGCGTGGGCCGGGTTGGGGACGTTGGCGCTAGCCTTGCAGAGCGATATCGCCAACGCCTCCGAACTTCCAGTCTCCGAACTTCCAGTCTCCGAAATTCCAGTCTCCGAAATTCCAGCAAGCGAACTCGCTGGAAGCAATCTGTCCGAATACAGCCTGGATACTCCGGCAAGTGCTGTCAGCCTGACCACACTCGACCAGCTTTCGGAATATGGCGGCGAAAACCGAGGCGACGGCAACATGGCCCAGGTCACGTCTGTCACCGAGTTTTCTGACGTTAGCCCCGGCGACTGGGCCTACGAAGCCCTCGCCTATCTCGCAAATTCCGAGAGCCAGGGTGGTTTGGACTGTCTGGAGGGCTACCCCAACGGCACCTACCTGGGCGGACGAGCCATGACCCGCTACGAATTCGCCGCAGGTCTAGCGTCCTGTCTAGATGCAGTCGTGGGACGGCTGGAAAGCCTCGACCCCGAAGCTCTGGCCCGCATCGAAGCGCTCCAGCGAGAGTTTGCGTCTGAACTCGCCGCCCTGCGCGGCCGGGTCGATGCCCTCGAGGCCGCCGTCGAAGAACTGCAAGCGAACCAGTTCTCCACTACCACCACCCTCTTTGGTGAAACCATCTTTTCCATTGCCGACATTTTTGGCAGCAACGTAGACGATGCCAATAGCACCGTCTTCCAGGCCCGCGTCCGCCTCAACTTCAATACCAGCTTTACGGGTCAAGACCTGCTGAATACCCGTCTTCAGTTCTCCAACCTGGAGTTTTTTAACCTGGGAGACAACGGACTGCCCGACAGTTTTACGGCTGGCAATGTTGTGCCGATGGCGACGTTTCCCAACCCCTACTTGCGGCAAACTTCGCCCTACTATTTCTTTGGCACTAACAACTTCGACGTAACCCGCCTGTTCTATGCTTTTCCGGTGGGGAACCTGCGCGTCACGCTGGCGGCTACGGGCACAGGCATTACCGATATCGTCTCCAGCATTAGCCCCATCGATGCAGGCGGCTACGGCTCCATCAGTTTTCTGGCCTATAACCCGATCTACGATGCGGGTGCGCCCAGTTCTGGTATTGGTTTAACCTACGACTTTAGCGACACCTTCCAGATTGGTGTAGGTTATCTGACGGGCTTTGGCCAGGGCAATCCGTCTCCTGGCTTTGGGCTGTTCAACGGGGGCTATTCTCTGTTTGGGCAACTCACCTTCCGGCCGGGGCCCCTGTCGATTGGTCTGATCTATCTCAACGGGTATAACAACCTGGAGTCGAGCGGTTTGCCCGCCGCCGTGACCAACCAGTACGGCATTACCATCAACTACGCGCTGTCGGATACCTTCAACATCGGAGCCTGGTTTAACTATGAAGACGGCATCCTGATTGGAACGGCGGATTATCGCTCGGTGGCCTATGCGGGCTATCTGGCGATTAACGACTTGGGCGGGCCCAATAACCAGCTTGTTTTGGCAGCAGGGGTGCCGCCTCGCATTTCTGACTACGAAATCGGCAGCACTCGCATCGGCGCGTTTATTGACGATGCTGCGTTTTCAGCAGAGCTTTCGTACCGCATTAGCTTTAGCGACAATATCTCGCTGACTCCAGGCATCATCTGGACGGCTGACCCCGGCAACAACAACGACAATAGCGACACCTTCCTGGGTGTGCTTCGCACGACGTTCTATTTCTAGTCCGTTTGCAAGTTGACTGCTCTAATTGTCACCCTGCAAATCGTCTGGCTCAGAGTTGAGGTGCTGACTGCCTGACACATCTCTGGAAACCCCTGATTTCTCGTAGGGGACGCTGGCCCAAAAGCTCCTCTGACCAAGCCCTCCGGCTCCAACTCAGGAGCTATGGGCTTCGATCCCAAGACAACGAATTTTCTGGGCTTTCGGGACTTGTGTCAGGCAACCAGGTTGAGGTGATAGTTTCATTCATTCTGCATCAGTGCAGACATAGGCAACTCGTTCAACAATTCGTTCAGAGCGTTTGCAGCATCGGCTGCTAACAAAAATCTGTGCGTATCACAAAGGGCCTTTTTGAGGATCTTGTTCAGCAAGATTCACGAAAAGGTTCTTTTTTTAGGCCTATTTCTGTCTACTTTTGAACAGTGAATAACAGATGAGTTAGCAGGTGAGTTTTTGGGCGATCGCTCTTTTCCAAGTATTCGTTTGGTGTGCCACCCCCCCTCGATCAATCGCCCTAGATCGACAAAGCCTGCTTCGGAAAAATCGCAGCAAAGCCATGTGCTTTCTAAAACTTCAACTTTTATTAAAGGAGCGATTAAAGGTTCCCATAAAGTCTTTGCCTTGCAATGAATACTGAACTAGATTGAATTAAACAGTGTAAATAATAATACCTTATTTTAAGTGTTTACACTTAGAAAAAGTCAAGACCTTCACGCTGCATCCAACGCACAGGTGACTGACTCAATCTGCTCTAGTCGGTGTTCTCGCTTTATCTGCGATCGCGGGTGCGTCTCTTCTCTGTTGATCAATTTCGTTGCACTGCGCGTATGAATCCTCCTGAAATCGAATCGTCACGTTTACTTTTAGTCGAAGATGATCCCAATGATGTTGAACTGATCCGCCTTGCTCTGGAGACTGGCGGGCTAGCAGCCCCAATGGATGTAGTCAACGATGGAGAAGCAGCCTTGAACTATTTACTCGGCGAGGCTCTAGACAATTCATTGGATGACGCTTCCCAATCCGCGGCGGCGCGTCCGCTGCCCCGCTTTGTGCTGCTGGATTTGAAACTCCCCCGCATCAACGGAATTCAGCTTTTGCAAAGGCTGCGATCGCACCCCCGCACTCGTCGTCTCGTCATCGTGGTCATGTCCTCCTCCCAAGAAGACCCAGATCTCAACGCCTGCTATGACCTGGGTATCAATAGTTACATTGTGAAACCCCAGGACTTCCAGCAATTTTCAGACGCGGTTCAGCAAATCAGTCACTACTGGATGCAGTTGAATTGTCCGCCACTACCCACTCCTCTGCCCTCTTAACTTCTCAGTAGTAGGGGGGCACCCCCCCACCCAGAAGTGTTGAATCTTGATGGTAAAACTTTACAAAAAGCACTCTCAAGAGGCGGATTATTGAGAATGGAAGCAATAAGTAGGTCATTACAGGCAGAATTATAGATCTTTTGTACTGGATTCAGCTATGAACTTGCCCTGCTAACATTGCGTTCAACACTTCTGCCCCCCACCATCTCGCCCCATCCCGCTAATAGTTGTCTAGGGAGATGCATTAAATCTAGAATCCCGATATACTGAGTTATCCACTTTACCAGCACAGCCAGATGAAACCATCGAAGCAGCAAGTTCTGCTTGAATCTGATTTCTGTTTTGAAATGGGTTCAAGCAATGAGCGAGTTGCTGTGGAATTTCAGCCGTGCTGCTCATACCGCTATTTCGGATCGCAATCGAAATGGAGTCGGTCTTTTTTTGCAGGAGTTCCCGTTTCAACGGTAGCTCTTCTTATTACTGGAAAGTGAGCTATCAGGGTGTCAGTTTCAGGTTGAGATGAGAACATCGCAGAGCATTAGGGCACAACTTTCGGAGCGGGATGGCTCCCGTTAAAGAGTCTACCCTTGGCGTGTTCTGCTGCTTCGGCTTTAGCAGATACAATGCTTTAGCAAACAAGTGCCGACCAAGTTAGGCTAGTTATCAACTGCTTGATGCGGTATTAGGTGTGGCCGAAACGGGCGATTCGTAGCAAACGCAATGCGCCTTGTTGAGGTAGCCTACGGTTCAAGCCGTTGAGATTAAAGGCTTGGCAGCGATTCAGGGACTATCTGTTAGGGCTTCTTACTGGATGACATATCTAGTAGTCTGAACAGACAGATTTGGAATTCAAATCAGTTTTGAAGTCACTTCAATGCTTTTTTAATCAGGGCATTTTTCTCCTGGAAATGTGTCTCTCGAAGTGATTGTCTAAGGTTAAGCCTGAGATTTTTTATTTCAAAAGCCTGCTCAATTTGCGTAAAAGGACGCGATTGAGTGACTCAATTCCATTCAATTCCAAAGCTTTTCAACCTCTTGATTCAACCTCTTAATTAAGTCGGAGCTGCTTGTGTTCAGCAAGGGCGATCGCCCAGATTTCATCTATTTAGATTTAGCTGAACCGGATTTATCAGCAGCATCCTTGGTTTTGTTCCGTTTATAAGCTAGGCGGGCACGCCATTTTGGAAGTTGAACCCTATCGAAGAGAGCATCTACAGTGCCGTCATCCCCCGAACTGCCGCTCAAACTGCTGCTGGTCGAAGATTCTGCAATGGATGCTGAACTGGTTGCGCTGACTCTAGAAGAGAACGGCGTGTCGTTTACCTGTGACATTGTGGACTCATTATCGACCTATCAACAGTGCGTCAAAGAGCATGACTATGACGCTGTATTAGCCGACTATCGCCTGCCTGGATTTACGGCCTACGAGGCCCTGGCGGCGTTGCAGTCTGCCGGACGGGATGTGCCGCTGATCTTGGTGACTGGGAGCCTGGGCGAAGAGGCTGCGGTGGACTGCATTAAGGCGGGCATGACGGACTATGTGATGAAGGATCGGCTCTTTCGGCTGCCGATGGTGCTGAGGCGATCGCTCCAGGAATATGCCCTGCGCCGTCAAAAGCTGGCTGCTGACCAGCGCCTCCGGCAGCAGACGCGCCAGGTCGCCATCATGAACCAGGTGTTACGCAAGATGCGCGAAACGCTGGTATTGGACGACTTGATGCAGTCCACAATGGATGTGCTGCATCAGGTGCTAGGTGTAGATGTCTGTGCATTGTTAATGCAAGGGAACACGGCTCAGCGGTCAGCGTGGAGCGAAACGATGATGGTTCGTTGCGTAAGCAATGCAACACCAGAGCGCGATCGCCTGTTGGGTCGAAAATTTGAGTGCGGGTTTCAGCGCTACTATGGCGATCGCCTGTTGCAGGGTCAGTCGATCGTCTTATCCACCATTCCGATTGATTCTCCAGTCGATATTCTGTCTATTTCGCAATCCCAGAATATTCAGTCCACGCTGATTGTGCCGATGCTGTGTCAGAAGACCTATTTAGGGGCGATCACGCTGCATCAGTGCCAGCATCAGCGGGATTGGAGTCGCGAAGAGGTGGATTTGGTAGAGGCGATCGCCGGCCAGTTTGCCCTGGCCATCCACCAGGCCCAGTTGTTTGAACAGGTGCAGCAGCAGGCCCAGCGAGAGCAGTTTCTCAACCAGCTTGGGCAAACCCTCAATTCCAGCCTAGATCTGGATTTTATCTTGCAAGAACTGGTGCGGCTGGCGGGGGAATACTTCGGGGTAGACCGCGTGGTGCTGCTGCGGCATGAGGCGGAGTGGATTGTGCCCCAGACAGAGTGGCGAGCCTCGGACGCGGTGATACCCAGCCTGGATTTGCCGCTGCCCATGCACGAATGGCAGGACTTTTTCCGACCCGAGGGAGACTACCTGACGCAGAAAGTCTGGCACGCCCCCACGTTTCTCGAAGACCCGTGGGTGCAAAAAATCCCCAGCGCCCGCCTGCGGGGCCAACGCAAGCACATCCAGTCCATGCTTAGCACGCCAATTCTCGTGCGCGGGCAGCACTATGGCGAACTGTCGCTCGATTGCACCCAGACCCGCCGCACCTTCACGACCGACGAGATCCAGCTTGTGCAGCGACTAGCAGACGCAACGGCGATCGCCCTGTTCAATGCCCAAAGCTATGAACGATTGGAAAAACTGGTGCAGGAGCGCACCCAAGAGCTAGAACAAGAAAAGCGAATTTCAGAAGCCGCCAACCGCGCCAAGAGTGAATTTCTGACTCATATGAGCCACGAACTGCGAACCCCGCTCACGGGCATTTTGGGCTTTGCCGACGTATTGAGCCGCCAACTCCACGGCCCCCTCAGCAGCCTCCAGCGGCAATACGTGGAGGGGATTCGCTCCTGTGGCGACCATCTGCTGGAGCTAATCAACGACCTGCTCGATTTATCTAAAATCGAAGCCGGACGCGAGGAACTGTTTTTTGAACCCGTTCTGGTTCAGGAAGTCTGCGATGCCTGCATGAGCATGGTGCAAGAAACCGCCCAAAAGCGGGGACTACGGTTGATTCTTGACATCGCCCAAGATGTTACCGTTTGCACAGCCGACAAGCGCCGCCTCAAGCAAATCCTGTCGAACCTGCTAGCCAACGCGGTTAAATTTACCGATGAAGGGTCGGTGACGCTGAAGGTATGGCAGCAGGCAAAAGCACTGCACTTTGCCGTAATCGACACGGGCATTGGCATTGCCCCGTCCGACCAGAGCCGTCTTTTTCAAGCCTTTCAGCAGCTCAACGGAGGCCTCAACCGCAAATACGAAGGCACTGGGTTGGGACTGGTGCTGTCGAGCAAGCTGGCCCGGCTGCACGGCGGCCAGATTACGGTGTCGTCGGAGCTCGGAAAAGGCAGTTGCTTCACAGTTATTCTTCCAGAGAAAATTCCGCCCCTATCCCCGCCCCCTTAGCCATGATGGGTGCCTCTGAATCGTCTGAAATTTCTGAGTCAATCTCTGAGCCGATCTCTGAATCGATCTCTGAGTCAATCTACGATCGCCACTGTCGCTGGATGCAGCAGGCGATCGCCCTAGCCGCCGCCGCCGGACAGGCCGGAGAAGTGCCCGTCGGCGCAGTCGTCGTCGCCCCAGACAACACCCTGATCGCCACGGGCGAAAATCGCCGCGAACGCGACCATGACCCCACTGCCCACGCCGAAGTTCTGGCGCTGCGTCAGGCAGGGCAACGCCTTGGCACCTGGCGACTGGAAGACTTCACGCTCTACGTCACGCTGGAACCCTGCCCCATGTGCGCTGGGGCGATCGCCCTTGCTCGCTTGGGAATGCTGGTCTACGGCGCAGACGACCCCAAAGCCGGAGCCATCCGCACCGTCCTCAACCTGCCCGACAGCGCCGCCTCAAACCACAGCCCCAGAGTGCTATCGGGAGTTTTAGAAGCAGCGTGTCGAGCGCAGTTGCAGCAGTGGTTTGCCAAGCGGAGGGGGAATGGGTAGCCACGCAGAGGGATTCGTTAACTCCAACCTTCCCTCTTCCCTTTTCGTTCTTCCCTCTTCGTTCTTCCCCTCTTCTTCTACCCCACCGGGACGGCCGCCAGATTCTTCTGAATCATTTCCCGATACTGGCTCTTCTGCTTCACGCCAAGCATCTGCCCCACCAGGGCCTTGTCCTTGAAGAACTGCACGGTCGGGGTTCCCGTCACGCCTGCATTGGCCGCGATCTCAGGATCTTGCTCAATGTCGATGATGACGTAGTGAACCTGGTCTGCAAACTCGTCGATCACCTTGCTGAGAATCGGCTTCAGCGTGTGGCAGGGGCCGCAGGTGGGCGAAGTGTAGATGACCACAATCAGGCGATCGCTCTCGTGATACAGCTTCCGCAGCGCGTAGCCGCCCTCGTGCCGGGTATTTGCCAGGTCAAATTCCGAAGCCTGCTGTTCTTCGGTCTTGTGGGCAGGGGCTTCGTGGGGACGTTCCGAGGCTTCCGTTTGGTGGAACTCCTGAATCAGCGAGTTTGCCGAGAGATAGCGCTCCGCCAGCAGCGCCGCCATACAGCCCGTCCCCGCCGCCGTAATCGCCTGACGATATTCGTGATCCTGCACGTCGCCCGCCGCAAACACACCTTCTACATTCGTCTTCACATCTTCATGGGTGACGATGTAGCCCACGCCATCCAGGTCGATCTGCCCCTGAAACAGCGACGTATTCGGCGTGTGACCAATGGCATAAAACAGACCCTTCGCGGCAATTTCGCCCGTTTCGCCCGTGTGGTTGTTGATGGTCTTAATCCCCGTCATCAGGTTACCATCGCCAAATACTTCAGTCGCCGATGTGTTCCAATGCACAGTAATCTTGGGATTTCGCAGCACGCGATCCTGCATGGCCTTGCTAGCCCGCATCTTATCGCCGCGCACCAGCAGGTGAACGTGGGAGCCATACTTGGTCAGGTAGACCGCTTCTTCGGCCGCCGAGTCGCCGCCGCCAATCACCACTAGTTCCGCATTTCGGAAAATCGGCGTTGCGCCGTCACAGATCGCGCAGGCCGAAATGCCCCGCGTCCAATACTCCGTCTCTCCGGGCAGATTCAACCGCTTAGCCGTTGCGCCAGTACAAATGATGACCGTGTGGGCCTGCACTTCGCGCTCCTCTGAGCGAATCACAAAAGGACGCTGGCTAAAATCTACAGAAGTCACGTCTTCAGTCACCAATTCCGCGCCCCAGCGCACCGCCTGCGCCTTCATGTTGTCCATCAGGTTGGGGCCAGTGATGCCGTTGGGAAAACCGGGGAAATTCTCGACTTCGGTGGTGGTCATGAGTTGTCCACCGGGCAGCCCGCCGGCCTGAAACCCTTCAAACATAAACGGCTTCAAATTTGCCCGCGCTGCATAGATCGCAGCCGTATAGCCCGCTGGGCCGGAGCCAATGATGACCACATTCTCTACCGCATTTTCTACCGCTGGGTTCGCCATAGGGAAATAGATAAACTCATAACGACTACGTTTAGGTTATCACAGGATACTGGGGGTGTAAAGAGATGTTGAGGGGAAGAACGAAGAACGAAGAACGAAGAACGAAGAACGAAGAAAATCTGGTCAGGGTTGGATAGGTACCTGGAAATTTTCATTTTTCGTTTTTCGTTCTTTAAAATTAGGTTTCCCCTCGGACTGGAATCTTGGCCACCATTTGCCGGGTGGGATCTGCGCTATCCTACTCACAACACTCATTCTTCATTCCTCAGAGATCGAGGCTATGCTGACACAGATTGTGCGCCCGATGGTTCGCACGCAACTGCGGCTTTTGGCAAGCAGCCAGTCTACCCGCGCCACGCTGGTGAATACGATCGCCCAATGGCTGGGCTTTTTGGGCGTGGAGGCACGGGTCACCGAAATTGATGCCGCATCGGACAAGATTCAGGTGTCGCTGGTGGTTGGCAAGCCTGAGGCCTGCGATAGCCACGACTGGGAGCAAATTTTGAAAAATTTGGAGGAGAGCGAGCGGGCCAGTGGTGCAGAACCAGCAGAGCCGATCGTGCTGACTCCCCAACAGCAGAGCAAGTTGCAGCGGCTTTTAGCCTACGTGATTCAGGCGGGTAGCCCCGATAGCAAGGTGGTGTGGGAGGATGTGCTGCCGCAGTTGCGCGGGCTGGGCTATGAAGAAGACATGCTGCTGGGGATTCGTTCGGCGCTGAAGATTCCGCAATCGCTGGAGGTGCTGACGGAGGGGCTGGATGCTGACTTGGCGGCGATCGCCCTGCCCAAGGCCGTCAGTCTGTCGATGCTCGATCGTCGGGTCACCGCCTCAGAGGATCAGGCGCTCTCTGCCCTGCTAGAGGCCATGAAGCAACCGCTCTAACCCTGCTTTTTCTAACTAACTTTCCGGCTTCCTAGGAACCTCGCCGCTGTAGGGCAGACTGAGCCTGCGTATACCAGGTGTTTTCTTCGGGAATGGTGCGGTCTGCGGTGTTAGCGCAGGCTTGCCATTCTGCCACCGCAGGTTTGCCCTGAGCCGTCCACACCTGAGCCAGCAGGCAGTGAGCAGCGGCCCGTTGGGGGTCAAGCTGAATCGCCGCTTGCAGATGGGCAGCCGCTTCATCGAGACGGCTCTGTCTGAACGCAATCCATCCCAAATTCTTGTGATAGCTATAGGTAAAGTCTGAGCTTAGTAGCGCCCCTGTTCCTTCGCTTTAGTTTGGACTAACTGGCATCACAATAATGCTCAACAGGATGCCATAAAGAATCTGCTCAACCGTTCATAACAGTTGAACTTAAGGAATTGGATACAATCCTGCTCGCAGTTAAGCTGCTGTTGCAACCGGACTGTTCAGGGATTGTTCGGATGTCTTGCGTTTCGAGGCTCGTTTTTTGACCATCGGATAGCAGGGACGAGGAGTTGGCTTGTGCCCCTTGCCTCGTCCTGGCGATTTACCACGAGGTTTAGGCGCAGGAGCAGGGGTGCCAATCGCTGCCAAAATGCCTGCAAACGCTTGTGCGACCCGACCCGGAGTCAACGTTTCTTGCGGTGCCTGCCAGGGCAAGGGGTGGTCAGTACAGTCCTTTCGCGCTAACCACAACTGCCAACTGAGCAACGGCATCAGGCTGCTCCACTGTTCGGTTGCCGATACAGAACTGAACTGGGGATGTGTCCAATATAGCCTCTGCTTGGCAAAGCGATACCAGTGTTCAATGGCAAAGCGACGGAGGTAGTGCAACCACAGGGTTTCTAACGGAGGCATCTGCTCACCCAGCCAAACTAACCACAAAGGAGCCAAGCGTCGCGTGCTGCTCTGTGTCTCCAGCACCTCCACGCGCAACACTTCCATTGCCCGTTTGGGGGATTTGCGGAAATGGTATGCACTCCAACGACTGACCCGCACTCGTCCCCAGTTGGGATCATCGACTTCAACGGTTTCGACCGGGACACTCCAAGTGTCAGGGTCATTGAGTTTCATCTTATGTCCATGCTTGGCAGGTGCGCCTCGCCCACGATACGCTGGGGGCGCGCCATAGACACATCGATTGGATGTAACCCGCAGCAGCAAGTCTGCCTCAATCCCTGCCGTTTGGTTGACAAAACTGGCATTGCCGTACCCTCGGTCGTAGATCGCCAACGGACGCACCGCTAACTGCCGAGTCACTTGTTTGAGTTGGAATGCCGCTTTACTGGCGGGTGTTTCAAAGCTGGTGATGCGCTCATGCCGCAATGGTAATGCCCAACTGCCCCTGTCTTCAGCAATCCAGGCTAAGGTACTGTAGTTTTGTCCGGCTATCGGGGCATGTCCTGTTCTGCCTGATAAGGTGCGGTCTTTCAAACGCCTGGCAGCAGGACGGTTCCACCGACTCGCATCACCTGCCAACAACGGTTGCTGCTGAGTCGGTATCTGCTGCACCAACAGCTTCAGCACCTTTGATCGGGGTAGGCGGCTATCGCGCAACGCTTCATAGGTGCTCGACCACTGGCGACGAAAGACAGGACTCTGCGATAGCCTCACAAACGACACGATGCACGCACTCACTAACACGGCATCCATCAGATCAAACAGGGCATCTCTGGCGTTTCCCAAGCTGGCATACAACGTTTGGCGAAATTGCTGAAGTTCGTTGAAAATCATGGGGTCAATGTTGGTTGTACTTCATTGACCTTACGGCAGTCGGTGCTTCTCATTGACTGCCTTCCTCTTCACCATTAGTCCAAACTAAAGTCCTTCGGGAGTCGCCCCAGCAGATGCAGTTTGCTCGCCCTGCATCAACACGCTGGCAGCCATGTCGTATTGCCCATCGAGAATGTATAGCCGAGAGAGCGGAATACTGGCCTGGGGCAATCCACCCTGGAGCGCGAGGCGATATTGGGCGATCGCCTTTTCGGGATTCTGCCCGTCTTCATACACCGTGCCCAGGTCATAGCGCGTTTGGGGATTGTCGGGATTAAGGGCGAGCGATCGCCGCAGGTTCTCCTCAGCGCGGGTCATTTCGCCCTGAGCCTGATTGTCGTTGCCCCAGGCGGCATAGAGGCTGGCAATGCGGGGCAGATTGGCGTGTAGCCCCAGCAGCAGCAGCAGTAGCCCGGTCGAGAGTCCCAGCTTTGCCTCGTGGTGATAGGGGGAGGGCACGCCCAAGCGCTCCAGGCTGCGTTCGGTGGCTTCCTGCCCAGCTTGGGTCAGCGCTGTTTTCCCAGTCAGCAGCGTCAACACGCTCTGTCCCACGATGATGAAAGAACCGAGCAGGTCGGTGCCTCCTGTCAAGAACTTGCTGGAAATATCCATCACCAGGCTAAAGCTGGCGGCCAGCGTGGTGACAGTGAGCGCGTCCCAGAGCCAGTCAAGGCGATCGCGCGGGTCGGGCGGCTTAGGAAACTTCCACCACCAGGCGCTTGCGGGCGGATTGAGGCTGTCGCGCCAGGTCGCCAGATCGAGATGACGGGCGATCGCCCCGCTCTGCTGCCGCAGCCGCTGATCTAGCCGATAGATTTCAGCCCGAATTGTCGGATCAGCAGGTGCTTTATCCAGTGCAGCCTGCACCGCGTCTCGCGCCGTCAACGCCTGCAAAATCACATCTTCACTGGGCTGCTCGGCGTGGGCTTCCAGCGTTTCCAGAGCCACTCCATAGCGCCGAAGCACGAGATGATCAGACGATCCGAGCGGAGCAGCGGAACCCAGAGGCGGCTGTTCCAGAGCGGACTGTTCCAGAGCGGACTGTTCCAGAGCGGGCTGTTCCACGGGCGCTTCTCCACAAGGCAAAGGTTTACAGGAGCAGTATTCTGAAGCGAATCCTTCACCCGTCAGGGCCGCCACTGACAGCCGCCGGGGCTGTTCATAACACCAACTGCGTCACCCAGCTTTCCGTATCGGTCTGATTTTTGGGATTGGCCTGCCGCCGCGCCAAGCGCCAGGTTTTGCCCTCAATTTGCCGCTGGAGGTAAATCTCAAACGGGTTAGCCTTTTGCGTTACCGTTCGCCCCGGAAACTCCAGCGTCACATCATAGGTTCCCCGCACCCGAAACCCCCGCAGGTTGCCGATTTGCAATCCCTGCTCATCAGTGATTTTGACATTGCTGATGGTAAATGGGGGAAAGGTCGGGTCTTGAGGATTCAGCAGTTGGATCAGGTCTTCCTGCGTCTGGCTGAACTGGAGGGCGATCGCCCGCTCCACGATATCTCGACCCGGCCCAGAGACAGAGCTACAGGCAGTCAGGAGGAACGTGAGCAGGAGCGCGAGGAGGGGACGGAGCATTTTCGGGTTAATTGAAGGAATAAAGCACAAAGGGAGGGAAGGGGAAGTTAAAGAACGAAGAACGAAGAACGAAGAATGAAAAATGAAAAATGAAAAACGAAAAATGAAAAATGAAAAACGAAGCCTCTTCCCTCTTCGTTCTTCTCTCTTCGTTCTTCTCTTTTCGTTCTTCCCTCTCCCCTTTCCCTTCTCAGAACATCTTATGATCCAATTGCCCTTCTACCGTTGAAAACCATGACAGGCAAAAGCTTGGGACTGTCGGAACCGCTGCACGATTACCTGCTGTCGGTGTCGCTGAGAGAGCCGGAGGTGCTGCGATCGCTCCGAGAGGAAACGTCCCGCCATCCAGAGCGCATCATGCAGACCACGCCCGATCAGGGGCAATTTTTGGCGCTGCTGGTGCAACTGATTGGCGCGACGAAAACGCTGGAAATTGGCGTGTTTACGGGCTACAGTTCCCTGGCGGTGGCGCTGGCGCTGCCGGAAGCGGGGCAAGTCATCGCCTGCGACGTGAGCGAAGACTACACGGCGATCGCCCGTCGCTATTGGCAGCAGGCCGGCGTGGCGCACAAGATCGCGCTGCATCTTGCACCTGCGCTGGAAACGCTAGATCGCCTGCTGGCAGAGGGACAGGCGGGCACGTTTGACTTTGCCTTTATCGACGCAGACAAGGGCAACTACTGGAACTATTACGAGCGATCGCTCCAACTCCTGCGCCCCGGCGGGCTGATCGCCGTCGATAACGTCCTCTGGGGCGGCGAGGTCATCAACCCCGATAACCAATCCCCCAACACCCTCGCCATTCGCGAGTTCAACCAAAAAATTCACCAGGACAACCGCGTCTCCCTCAGCATGATTCCCGTATCGGACGGGCTGACGCTGGCGGTGAAGCGGTAGAGGGAAGGGGGAAGAACGAAGAGGGAAAAACAAAGAGGGAAGAACGAAGAACGAAGAGGGAAAAACGAAGAGGGAAAAACGAAGAGGGAAGGAGGCTCTTTTTTGTTTTTCGTTCTTCATTTTTCGTTTTTCCCATGCCTCTGCCGAAATCATCACTTACCCTAAGATCAGAGTCCTCTTGCAAAACCGCGTCTGGGAGGAGGTGCGATGCCTATCTCTAGCGAATGGATGCCCTGGCTGGTGGGGTTGGGGCTGAATAGCCTGCTGGCGGCGATCGCCTGGGTTTTGCCCAAGAAACTGCTGACTCCGGCGGGCATTTTCCACGCCTGGGCCCTGGGGGTGATTCTGTTTGGCACGCTGGGCTGGCGCGGCTATGTCGTCATGGTGGTGTACTTCCTGGTGGGATCGGCGGTCACTCGCATCGGCAAGCAGCGCAAAGAAGAGGCCGGCATTGCCGAGAAGCGCTCTGGGGCACGGGGCCCCGAAAACGTCTGGGGGTCGGCGCTGACGGCGACGCTCTGTGCGCTGAGCATTTACGCCCTGGGGAGTGCGGGCACGGCGACAACGAAGGTGATCATCGTGCTGCTAGCGCTGGGCTATGTGGCCAGCATTGCCACCAAGCTAGCCGACACCACCGCTACGGAAATTGGCAAAGCCTACGGCCGCCGCACGTTTTTGATTACCAACTTCCAACCCGTTCCAGCGGGAACTGAGGGCGCAGTGAGCCTGGAGGGAACGCTGGCAGGGCTGTTGGGGGCAGCGCTGATTGCCACGCTGGGCTGGGCCGTGCGGCTGATCGCCCCGATTGAAATTCCCATGTGCATTGCCGCCGCATTTATCGCCACGAATCTGGAAAGCCTGATCGGCGCAACGCTGCAATCCAAATACCGCTGGCTCACCAACGAGATGGTGAATATTGTGAACACATTTTTGGGGGCGATCGCCGCCATTGCGATCGCTGGAGCCTACTACTTCCTGGCCCACCAGCTTGCCTAAAGCGCAAACATACCTGAAGCGCAAATATGCGTAAATTGCGTAAATATTGTGTCAGCCCACTTTCGGCCCACCATCTCCAAGCCTGTCATTCCTACCACTGACTACAGTCAGCCCAGTCTCCGCCCATCCAACCCTCTTCGTTCTTCTCTCTTCGTTCTTCTCTCTTCCCGGTCTATCACCCTTGCCCCGCTAGAGTTTGTCTTTCTTCGTTCTTCCCTCTTCGTTCTTCTCTCTTCCCTCTTCCCCTTCCCTCTGCTAGCCAGACGACCGCATTCCATCCCCCAATCCTGCTTTAATCTAGCTATTCTCTAGATCTAAGACCGCAAGTTTATCCGAGAATAGGATCACCTCACCCTGCTTTGGTGATTACCGCTGCTGGATTGTCCGGATTGGATTAAGCAAGCCCTGCATGAGCATTTCTGAGTCCGTGCTGGATGCGCTATTGAAGCGATCGCCCCACTTGCGCCCCCAGCTTTACTTCAAATCGTCGCTCACCGCCCTCTCTCACGCGATGGAGGATCAGGTTCTGGCATCCTCCGGCCAGCCGCTCATCATTGCCAGCTTCCAGCGCGAACGGTTCTATCGACAGGAATCTCACCGCTACCTCCGCATCGCCGCGCTCACACCCCAGGTCTACGTCCTGGCTGCGCCCGAAACGGACTTCATGAACCGTTCAGAAGAATATGAAACCGTCGCCTTTGACCCCTCTGACCAATTAAGCCAGGAATGGCATCTGGTGGTGATTGGGCAGCAGTATTCCGCCTGTCTGGTCTGCCGCGAGCGTACCAGCCTGCCCAGCGCTGCCGACACCGCAGAAACGACGATGGATCAAACCCGCCGCTTTGAAGGCGTGTGGACGTTTGACCGCCAGGTGAGCTACCATGCCGCCGAAATTTTGCTCGATCGCATCCTGAGCTATCGCCCAGAACTGGCGGAAAAAATCGCCGCCGCCAAGGCCGAAATTCTGCTGCCGCAGCCCACCAAGCTGGAAGTAGACCCCGACCCCTTTGCCCAGCGCCTAGTCACTCATTTGCAGGCAGGGCAATACAAGCTGCTCAAGGCCTATCGCTCCATCGCTACACAGGAGCGCAAAGAACGCCTGGTGAACTCCATCACCACAGCAATGCGCCAGTCCCTCAACACCGACGACATCTTCCGTGTGGCAGTGGAGGAGTTGGGCAAAGCGATGCAGGTCTGTCGCTGCATCATCTATCGCTGCAAAGACACCGACACCAGCGCCAAAATCACCTATGAATATCTCCGCGACAAGCGCATTGCTTCCCTGGTGGATCAGGACTGGCCGCTGCGAGACAATCCCCTGTTTCAAGCCGTGGCCCAGCAGCAGACCTCGGTGGCGATTCGCGAGGCGCTCCCTGCGGGAATCGCAAACACCAGCACTGACCCGCCGCTCGACCTGTCGCCGATCAAGCCAATTTTGAAGCGTGCATCCATCCGCTCTTGGCTGATGGTGCCTGTGATTAACCAGGGACGACTGCTGGGCATGGTGGAGCTACACCACTGCCAGAAAGAGCCACATACCTGGACAGACGAAGCGCGATCGCTCGTAGAATCCGTCGCCTCCCAGTTGGGCGTTGCCATCCTCCAATCCGAATCCTACGCCAACCTGGAAGACCTGAACGAGCAGCTTGAAGCGCTAGAGCGCACCCGCAGCAACCTGATCGCCATCACGGGCCACGAACTCCGCACGCCGCTGTCCACCATTCAGGTTTGCCTGGAAAGCCTTGCCAGCGAACCTGACATGCCCACAGAACTGCGCCAAGTCATGCTCAGCACGGCCCTGTCCGATGCAGAACGAATGCGAAAACTGGTGCAGGACTTCCTCACCCTATCGCGGCTGGAGAGCGGCCGCGTCGAGTGGCATCTGGAACCGCTGGCGCTGCAAGAGTGCGTAGACCTAGCCCTCAGCAGCCTACGAACCCGCCAGTCCGACGCGCCATTGCCCAAAATCCAGACCAACGTGCCGGGGGAACTGCCGCTGGTCAAGGCCGACGGGGAATGGCTGGTCGAGGTGCTGGCCAAACTGCTAGACAACGCCTGCAAATTTACCGAATCCACCGGAGAAGTGCTGATCGAGGCGCACCCAAACGGCGGCAAGATGCTGGAAGTCACCATTGCCGACACGGGACGCGGCATCGAGCCAAATCGCCTAGAGGTCGTCTTTGATCGCTTCTATCAGGAAGAAGGAGCCCTGCGGCGGACGGCGGGCGGCACGGGGCTGGGCCTGGCGATTTGCCGACAGATCATCCTGGCCCTGGGCGGGCAGATCTGGGCCGAGTCGGATGGGCGCGACAAGGGCAGCCAGTTTCACTTTACGCTGCCGCTGGCGCAGGAGACGGCGGGCACGTCTGGGGCTAGAGCAAAGAACGGCCGCTCCTGAGTTCTGACATCTTTGCCAAAAGCGCAGTTCCCATTGCTGCCAGCAGCCCCAACAGGTAAAAAAACAGACGAGTCATCACCTTCAGCGGGTGGCCGCCCTTGTTGCAGGGCGGATTTCCCAGCACATGACAGTCAAATAATTTGGCAAAAAACCGGAGGCATTGAGCAGGGGTCAGGTTCTTGAACCCCAGCCAGAAATGATTGTGATAGAAGCTGATCTGATAGCGGGGCGATCGCGTCGAGAGGTCATGACAGCCGCCCGTTTCCTCCCCCAGATGCACCAGCCACGCCTCCGGGTCGTACCAGATCACCAGCCCCGTCGCCCGCAGCCGCAAGCACACGTCCGACTCTTCCCGCACCGCGCTGCCCCGAAACCGCTCGTCAAACCAGAGATGATGCTGGGTAAAGAGCGATCGCCGAAAGGACATATTGCAGCCCCGTGCCGACAGCACCCGCTGCGGCTGCACTGTATGCACCAGGTCGAGGTGATACCAGGCGATCGCCGGATCGTTTGCCTCCGGCGGCAGTTGCTCGATGCGGCGATCGGGGTCATCCGCCAGCTTCAGCCGATCCAGCACCCGGCCGGCGATCGCTCCAATCTCTAAGTTTTGATAATGCCGCGCGTGTCTTGCCAAAAAATCCGGCGGCATCTGCACGTCGTCGTCCACAAACACCACAATCTCGCCCGTTGCCTGCCGAATGCCGACATTTCGCGCCTGCGGCAGGCTGGCCCAGTCCACCCGCAGCCAGGTCAGCTTGCCTGCTGCGCTGAGTTCTGCCAGCATTGCCTCGGTTTCGGGTTCATGCACCGCCGTCTGATCCACCACGACCACGTCGTAGGTCGGGTAATCTTGCCACAGGGCATCCCGCAGCGTGGCCCGCAGCACCGCCTCGCGCTGGTAGGTGGGAATAATTAAGGACACGAAGGGAAGCATTTGGAGCAAGGCGCATCAGCCTCCATCCTGTCGCATTTTGCCAATCTTCAGCTATCCTTCGGGTATTGTGAGCATTGGAAATTCAAGGGCTTGGCAGAATGCAGGTGTGGGTTGCAGGCGTGGTGCTGTTTTTTGTAATGGCAGAGCTATATCCCTGGGTCGAGGGTCTGAGCTTACCGCTGCCGCTGATGGTGGCGGCCGGGCTGGGACTGGCGATCGCCTCCAATCGGTTTCCCCTCAACGGTAGAGGGCGATTCGTGAAGCGATCCCTACGGGAATCGCCCCGCCTCGCGCCAAAGCCCGCGCCAAAAGCCACTCCTCCAGAAACCGCTCAACCCGCCAACCCCGCCTCCGCACCGCACCCAAGCCCAGCGCCACAGCGCCCCCCCACCCAGCTTCCCAACCTCCACCCCGCCCCGCCTGCGCCCCCGCCCCGCCCAATTTCTTTTACCATCCGCAAGCCTGGTGGTTCCTAGTTGTAGATGTGTGTTTGAGAGATGGGAGAGAATAGAAATCCGCCGAAAGTGCCGACATTCTGGAATCCGGCTGTGGCTTGCTGTAGTCCTCTCTGTTCCTCTCCCTGTGAACCCCTCTCCTCACCCAAGTCCTCCAGGAGGCTGCTGTGTTGTTTCAAAAACTTCGTCAGCTCAACATTGATTTGCTGAGCGTCGGCAAAGGCACCATTTCCCTGCTGCGGAATGCTGAAAATACAGACTCGGTGTATGACATTGAAGACGGTCTGCGATCGACCAAAGCAATGGCGCTGGCGGTGGAATACGTCAAGCGTGACGAGGCGATCGCCCGCCTGTTTGCAGAACGCTACATCGCGCCGCCGCCCGATCTGGATGCCCTGCTGAAGCTGCCGCCCGATTCCCTCGGCTACATCTACGCTTCGACGCTCACCGCCGCCGGGTTCGACCCCAACTTTTATCGCAAGGTCGAAGTCACCGACGACATCACCTACATGCTGCTGCGCCTGCGGCAAACGCACGACATCTGGCATCTGGTGACGGGCTTTGAAACCAGCGTCTTTGGCGAACTGGGGCTAAAGGCCTTTGAACTGGCGCAGACCCGTCGTCCCATGTCAATCGTGCTGATTTGCGGCGGGCTGTTGAAGACCCTCACCGATGCGCCAGAGTCCCTCGACGGCATCCTCAACGACCTGTCGAAGGGCTACCGCATGGGCATGACCGCCAAGCCATTTCTGGCGCAAAAGTGGGAGGAACATTGGGAGCGTCCGCTGGCTGAATGGCGGCAAGAACTGGGCATCGCATAGGCGCTAGGCCAACCCGAAACCGTGAGTATCGCAGCCGTGAGTATCGCAGCCGTGACTATCGCAGCCGTGAGTATCGCAACCGTGAGTATCGCAGCCGTGACTATCGCAGCGCATAGTCAGGCTGGTACTCCACCAGTTCCACCTCGTTGCCGTCAGGGTCGCTAACGTAGAGCCGCAGCCGCGTTTCGGGCGAGGTGTAGGTGTAATACTCAATGCCGTGCTTTTCTAGGTGCGATCGCATCGTTTCGGCATCTTCGATCACAAAGCCGACGTGGTTGAACCCCGCGCTGGCATAGGGGCGATGAGCCGCCGCAGGTTCGTGGGCATTGTTCAGCGACATATAGAACTGCTCATTGCCCAGGTGAACCCAGCGATCGCCCCCATAGCTGCCCTCCGCCCGCACATACCAGTCGGGAAACAGCGTTTGATAAAACCGCTGGCTCGCCTCCAAATCTTGACAAGATAGATTGACGTGTTCCATCCGTTTGAAGTTCATGACTGCCTCCAGCCATTGTGTAAGGAGTGTGGTGTGTAAGGAGTGTCGTGTGAGGCGCGTTGTGGCGATGGGCGATGAACCTGATCTGGCCCTCTGGAAAGGGGCGATCGCCAAAGCCAAACAGCCCCCACTCCTTAATCATACTCGTAATGAGTACGAGTAGGTCTTCCCCTGATAGGGACTCCCGGATGGAGACTCCTGGATGTAGACTCCCGGATGTAGACTCAAAGGTCAGCTAATCCCACAAAGGGCATCAGGATTTGGACTCACGGTTTTACGGACTATCACGAACTCCTCACTACGGATTACTCGACGGCCAAAAACTGCCGATTCTCCTCGCGGATTTGGGCGGCGGCATCGTCGTAGAGGAAGGGCAGATAGGCGTAGCGGAGTCCCTGCGTCACGGGCGTGGCCTCATGCAGCAGCGAGCAAGAGAAGACCACTGCGCCGCCCGCGGGGGCTTCGTAGGTTCGTCTGCCAAATTCGGGAAAGCGCAGTTTACCCCCTTCATATTCGCCCGTGTTGAGGTTGAGCGACACCGCAAAACGGCGGTGGGCCGTACCTTTGGTGGTGTTGTCGCGATGAGGCCTGAAAAAGCCGCCGGAGTGGCCGTCGTAGCAGGCGACGATGTGGCGCTCGATGCGCGTGGCGCGAAACTGGAAGGCTTTGGCGATTTCGGGGACGAGGCGATCGTGAATCCGATACATCGCCGCATTCCGCAGGGGTTCGTCCAAAATTTCCTGGTCTTTTCGCCGCTTGAAGCTGTGGTCGCGTGCGGCAACGGTGCGCCCGCCCACCTCCCGCATAAAGCCCGATTCCTCGCCACCGTGCTGGTTGTAGTAATCAATCAAGGCTTCGCACAAATCTGACTCGAACACCCGCGGCACCACCAGCACGGGCGCTTGCACGGCGGCGGGTTCGGCAGGGTGGAGCGGCGGCAGTTGTTCGAGGATCTTCACCAGCAGGGCGACGTGCTGTTCGGGCTGGTCGCCAAAGGGCAGCACCCCCAGCACCCGCAGCCGCTCATCCAGGATATACGTGCAGGGCGTGTAGCTCTGGGTAGCTTCGTCTAAAACGCCGTATTGGCGGCTCACTAACTGGTCAAAGTCCCAAAAAAAGCGAATGCCGGGAATGGCTTCCTGCACTCTGGCTTGCGCCTGATCTTCCGGGTCAATGCTGACTCCAAAAAAGCAGCAGTGGGTATCGTCGAACAGCGCCCGATGTTGGAACAGCAGCGTCAGCACTTGCTGACTGACGGGGACGCTGGTGGAGGCGAAAAAGCACAGCACCACATAGCGGCCAGCTACCGAGTCGAAATGATAGCGGGGGTTGCTGGTGGAAGGGGCGGTGAACCAGGGAGCGGGTTCGCCCACCGTAAGCAGTGACCTAGCCATGGCAAAGTGTTTATTTTTCCATGCAAAGAACCTTATTAGGACTTACGCACTTGCGATAAACTTGCTGGGTTTCGCACGATTTCTCGCGGGCGCAGCCCGCGAGAAATCGTCCAACTTCGTAAGTCCTAGTTATGTCAATTTTAGGTTTTGGCTTGGGGATGGGTCGTCCAATCATCCAAAATCCCTAATCCAAAATCCCCAATCCAAAATCAAGATGACGCAGGCGGCAAACGCTTAAACCCCAAATCTGTCCCTGTGCCTGCGTGAACCTGGGCTAGCTTTTCGTATTTTTTAGCATGGTCGATCAGGTCGGCCACCTCTTCATCGCTGAGGGAACGCACCACCTTTGCGGGAATGCCCACGACGAGCGATCGCCCTGGCACGTCCTTCGTCACCACCGCGCCTGCACCTACGATGCTGCCCGCCCCCACGCGCACCCCATCCAGCACGATCGCCCCGATGCCGATCAAACAGCCCCGCTCGATATGCGCGCTGTGGATGACGGCGCGATGCCCCACCGTCACGTAGTCTTCCAGCACCGTTGGCTGCCCCGGATCGCCGTGCAAAATTGCACCGTCTTGAATATTCGTGCAGTGCCCGATCTCAATCCGTTCCACATCGCCGCGCACCACCGCGCCATACCAGATGCTTGCGCCCTCCGCCAGCAACACCTCACCGATGACCGCTGCCCCCGGCGCAACAAACGCCGCCCTGGAGAGATCTGGGACAGACCAACCGCTGGTGCGATTTTGCTGTGAATTTTCCGTGAAACCCGTAGACAAGCTGTAAACTCCAGTCAAATTTCTTAAGATTGCCAGGATTCGCGCCCTTGCTTCCAGCGAATACCCGTAGAATTGTTTCTAGCTTTTAACTGAGAAAAGCCTAAGAAAAACCCAAAGTTATAATAGAGCCTTGCTGATGCTAGATGGAGACTACGCGGGTCGCGATTTCATGATGAACCCAGCCCTACAGTACCCAATCTTCGGCCCGGAGATTCAGTGTCCCCACTGTCGTCAGACAATTCCGGCATTGACCCTGACCGACACCTATCTATGCCAGCGCCACGGAGCTTTTGAAGCGAATCCCAAAACGGGCGAACTGATTCACCTCCAGTCTGGCCGACACTGGCGACAGTGGGATAACGAATGGTATCGCCAGCACACGCATCCCGATGGCATCCGATTTGAAATCCATGAAGCGCTCGATCGCCTCTATACCCAGGGCTATCGCGCTACCCGCGTAATCATTGCCCGTCGCTACCAGGATTTGATCAGCACCTACCTTGACCGCAGTGCCCCCTGGCGCGGCCAGGCAGACGCTAGCACTCGCCCCCGCCTCTACGGGCTGCCCGTAGAGTTCAGCCCCGACCCGAAGGAGGAGCCATGTTGGGATGTGATTAACTTTGACCTGGAGAAAGAGCCGGGTGCGCCCGTGCGGTATCCCTACTTTCGGCTGTTTGAGTAGCTTGCGCGAGCCATGCATCACGCTTCAATTCGCACTGCCGATATCTTTCGGGCGATCGCCTTTTATGAGCGGCTGGGCTTCACGGTGTGCGAGCGGTTCACGGCGGGCATCACGCTGGGCTGCTGGATGGAGGGACTAGGCGGACGCATCGAGCTATTGCAGGTGCCCCAGCCCAGGGCCGCAGCAGATGCCTTTGGGGATGAGCATTACACGGGTTACTATCACCTATCGTTTGACCTGACGGAAGCAGTCGAGAGTTTGCCGGACTGGCTGGAACATTTGCAGCAAGATTTTGCCCAGGCGGCCGCCGCAGGCGAGGGCGATGCGCTGAAGGTGCT
This sequence comes from Thermoleptolyngbya sichuanensis A183, assembly GCF_013177315.1. Taxonomy (NCBI): domain Bacteria; kingdom Bacillati; phylum Cyanobacteriota; class Cyanophyceae; order Oculatellales; family Oculatellaceae; genus Thermoleptolyngbya; species Thermoleptolyngbya sichuanensis. The sequence goes on from NZ_CP053661.1 coordinate 3,439,059, forward strand.
GCTGGAGCCGACGCAGCAGATGATCGGCGATCGCATCTACGAAGTCGCGTTTGTGGCAGATTCCGACGGGTTGCCGCTGGAGTTTATCCGGGTGCTGGGGGAACGGGGAGGCGCATAGTCGCTGCCCAAGTCCACCTGGGGGCACTCGCTGGATGCAAGGCGCAGATAGCGGCGACACTCGTCCGGGCTGAGCTGGCGCAATGTGCGATCGCGGGCCAGCTTTAGCAGGGTGTCCCAGGTTGCCGCCCACAGATACAGGCGGCCGTTGCTGGCCAGCGTGGCGACGTAGCTGCCGTCGGGCGTAAAGAACACCCGCTGAATGGTAACAGGCGACTCGGTGGCAGGCCGGAGTTGGGCCTGCTCTGTCCCTGTGTGGGGGTTCCACAGGCGAGCCGTGCCATCACTGCCCGCGGTGACGAGCGATCGCCCGTCGGGGCTGAACTGGGCATCCAGCACTGGGCCCTGGTGGCCACTCAGCACCATGCGCGGATCGCCCGTGGTGGCATCGGAAATTCGCACCGTGCCATCGCGAGTGGTGGTGACAAGGCTCAACCCATCGGGGCTAAAGCTGGCGCTGGTGAGCGGGGCCGTGTGGCTGAGGATGCCCTGTCGCCGGCCAGTCTGGGCATCCCACACAATCGCAGTGTGGTCTGCGCCAGCAGTAACAATTCGCGTGCTGTCTGGGCTAAAGCGGGCCGTGGCGATTCGCGACGCGATCCCTACGGGAATTGCCCCCTGATGCCCCTCTAGCGCTGCCACCAACTCGCCCGACTCGACCCGCCACAGGCGCACACGGTCGTCGCTGCCCAACCCCAGCAGCAGCCGATTATCAGGACTAAACGCCAACTGTTGAATCGTAACGGGATTGCCCGATGGATTACCTAATGGATTACCCGATGGATTACCGGACGGGGATGAGGAACTCAACAAAAGCTGGTGCAGCCGTGTAGTGGTGGCTGAGCCGGGTAGCGGTTGTTTGTCGGCCGACTGAACCCGACGAATCTCGAGCTGCCCTTCGCGAGTGGCGATCGCCATCAGTTCGCCATCTGCACTCAGCGCAAAACTGGTCAGCCCCGATGTGCCCTCTGCATCCGCCACCCGTGCAGCCCGCGCTGAGGTTTGCTGAAACCGGGAGAGAATCTGCTGAGTGATGCTCGGCTGCTCTTGCGCCTCTTCGGCAACGGTTCCAGAAGGCGCAGGCTGAGATGCAGTTGCGTCAGCGCTGGAGTCTGAGTCCGCAGCAGGGCGATCGGGCGGCATCCAGGTTTTGATCTGCTGCCAGAGCATTCTCGGATTAAGCCGATGCAGGTGGATTGCGTCGGGCATCTCCTGGACCACGGTTTCAACGTAGGGATCTGTCGAGCGATCGGCGTAAAACGCCCAGTTTTGCAAGATGCCCTCAGCGGTGACCAGTGCCAGACTGAGGGTTCCGGGCAGCGGAGCCGTCGAGTCGAGCAAACGGTCTTCGGGTTCCGCCAGCAGCGCCTCCGCAGCGTCCTCCGCCTGCTTTGCGGCCAGGGTGAACTTGGGGCGTTGGCGCAAGCTCTGGGGAGCCGCATCGCGCCGAATCGACAGCAGCGCCCCATTTGCCGGAAGCCCGATCTGTCGCTCGCTGCCCCGTTCGTCGCCAGAAGAGGCGGTTTTACTTTGCAACGCTGGCGCGATTCGCGAAGCGATCCCTGCGGGAATTGCCGACTGTACCCCGCCATCGGGCAGAAACGCCAGCCAGGACACACCACCCTCTGGAATAGCAATGCTGGGCAGTTCCCCGCCCGCCTCAGCCGACCACAGGTAAACATCACCCGCGTCATCTCCGGTTGCCAGGTGGGTTCCCCCAGGGCTGAATTGCAGGCGGGTTACAGGGCCACTGGGGTTTTGCAGTAGCGCCACAAGCTGCCCTGTGTGCGGGTTCCAAAGCTGCGTGGTGGCCCCGCTGACGGCGGCCAACAGATTTCCTCGCGGGCTAAAGGCGATCGCCCGCACGATGGGCTGCGGAGTCTTCCCCCGCCCCACCGAGAGATCTTGCTGCACCTGTCCAGTCCGCAAGTCCCACACCCGGATAGGTTGCCCAGGCGACACCGCCGCCAGCAGGGTTTCATCGGGGCTGAACTGAAGCTGGCTAAGGGCGGGCGGCTGCTGAGCAGTCTGGGCAAACCCCGTGAGTGTCATCTCCAGCGTACCCGTTTGGGCATCCCACAGACGAGCGATGCCATCGGCTCCCGCCGTTGCAATCCACCGGCCGCTGGGGCTATAGGTGGCGTGCAGGATACCGCCCGTGTAGGGCAGCGCAATGTGCTGTCGGAGATCGAGGTTGCCCGTGAGCGTCAGGGCTGCCGGGGCCGGGGGCGTGGGTTGCGCTGGGTCGTTTGCTTCAGCAGTCGCTTCTGCTTCTGAGGACTCCGGCTGAGCGGGCGTAATCTTCCAGATTTGCACCATACCCGACTGTCCTGCGATGAGCAGGGATAGTTCCTGGGGGCTAAACTGGAGCGTCTGGATCGGCCACTCTTGGGTGAGTTGAGCCACCTGCTGACCGCTTTCAACATGCCAGAGGGAAAGGGTACGACTCCCGACGGGATCGGTTTGCGAATCGCCCACAGTTGCCAGCCAGTTGCCATCAGGACTGAAGCGAAGCTGGGTCGCAGGCTGGGTCATCGGCAGGGTTTGCGCCAGAGTTCCAGTGTCCACGTCCCAGAGGTAAAGCTGAGTCGCAGATTTGGCGGTTGTGTCGGCATTGTGGAGCAAAATCGCAGCCAGCTTCTTGCCGTCTGGGCTAAAGGCAATTTCCGTAATCTCTGCCTTAGCGTCGCCGGGCCTGGTGAACACCCGCAGCGGCTTCGCGGTCGTGTCGGCATAGATGACCTGATCGGGGCTGGCCCACAGGCGAATGCTGCCGTCGGCACTGACTGTGGCGAGATAGCGACGATCGGGGCTATGGACCAACTGGCGAATTGCGCCGCGATGCCCCGGTAGCCAGATTTGCAGCCGCAAGTCCTGGAGCGCAGCCCGCAGGCTCGATTCGGCTTCGTAGGTTGCGCCCTGGGCCGCTGCCAGTCGGCTGACCACGAGGGCCGCCATCGCGTCTCGGTCTGGCTCTTGCAACATCGACTGGGCGATCGCCGCTCGCGCCCGCGAGGTGGCCACCATCGTCTGGTAATCTTTCTCGGCCTGCGTTTTTACGGTAGTGCGATATTGCCCCAACGACAGCGCCACCGCCAGCGCCAGGGCAGACGGCACAGACACCTTTACCCACACAGCCTTGCGACGAACTCGACGGTTTTCGGCATCGCTGACGCTGAGAAATTCTCGGGCCAGGGTCGAAAGCTCCTGGGGATAGGTCTTCTGGAAGCTGATGGCATCCTGGAGGCGATCGCTCCCCAGCAAATACTCGTGCCGGGTGGGTTTGCCCAGCTTTGCCCACTCCAGCGCCGCCTGTTCGATCCGCCGCTGGCGACGCAGCATCTCGCGGCTCTCATCCAGCCAGCCCCGCAGCAGGCTCCAGTTGCGAATCAGCGCCTCATGCACCACATCCAGCAATTCTGCCGATGGGCGACTCCGCATCTTCCCTTCCGTCCGATCGCCCTCGCTGCCCCGACTGGTGACAACGAGTTTGCTGGCAACCAGCTTTTCCAGCGTGCGCTCGATCAGCGGTCTGGGAAACGCAGGGCTAACTAACTCATCCTTGGCGGCGCGGCGGCGCGTGTCTTCCGTGCCTTCACCCAGTCGAGTCAGCGTCAGGAAAATGCGCCGCGCCGCCGCCTGCTCATCCGGCTCCAGGCTGTTGTAAATGTCCGTCGCCCGCTTTTGCAGCGTGCCCCGCACGCCGCCCAGTTCTGTGTAGGCATTGAGGGTCAGCTTGGAGGGTGCGCCCTGGGGCGATCGCTCGCGCTGTTCCCACAGTTCCCGCAGCGTATATTGCAGCAGCGGCAATTCTCCCGGTGCCCCAATCACGTCCAGCAGCATCGTGTAGACAAGATTGGGTTCGCAAATCAGCCCGGCCCGTTTGGCAGGGCGCACAATCGTATTTTTAATCTGCTCATAGCTCATGGGCAGCACTTTGAGAATCTGCCGCTTGATCTGAGCCGCTAGCCCCGCATATTGCAGGCACTTGCCAAAAAAATCTGCCCGCAGCACGACAACTATGCTAAGGCAGTCTTCCGACTGGGCCAGAGCACTGGTCAAGCACTGGAAAAACTGCTGCCGTAGGGTCTCCGCCTGAGAGCCACAGCAGAGCGTGAACACCTCCTCGAACTGGTCGATAATCAGCACTAGGCGCGGACGGACGGCCCCAGAGGGAAGCGTGGAGACTGGGCTGGAAGTGGGACTGTTGGGCAGGCTAGCCCGAACCAATCGCGCCAACCCCGTGCCGCCGCTTTGCAAAAAGGTCTCTGCCCGCTGGATTTGCTCCGCCCGCTCGATCTCTGGTGCGTTTGGATCGACAAAAGCGCTGGCCAGGCTCCGCAGGGGGTTTTCGCCCGGCGTAATCAGCTTGAGTCGCCAGCGATCGCTGCCTGCGAGCCGCTGCCCCCGGCGCAATTCGTGCATCAGCCCGGCCCGCGCCAGCGACGACTTGCCGCTGCCCGACGCACCCAGCACCGTGACAAAGGGACTCGTGCGGAGTCGTTCGACCAGTTGATGGGTCAGTTCTTCGCGCCCAAAGAAGAAGTCGGCGTGTTCTTCCTCAAAGCACTCCAGCCCGCGAAAGGGGCAAATCTCCGGCTTTTCCGGGGTTTTGGGGAGAAGGGGGGAAGTAGCCATGCCGCAGCGCGTCAGGATGATTTCGCTGCCGGAGTTTTCAAACAAGGGCTGCTGGAGTTCGTGCTTGAGGCGATCGCTCACCCAGGCCGTCAGGTAGTGCGCCGTCACAGTGCCCGTGCTGGCGTGGCGCGGGTCTAGCCCTTCCAGCAGCGCTTGGGTCAAAACGCTGTAGTCGCTATTGAGCGATTCGTAGGCGGCTTCATATTCCCGCGAGGCCGCAATAAACAGGCGATCGGTTCCCGTCCGTGCGCCGGGGTCTGCCTCCAGCATGTTGAGCAACTCGCCGCTGTGGCAGCAGTCCAGAATCACAATTCGCTGCCGCACTGGGCTTTCTTGCAACAGCCGCCGCAGCCAGTAGAGCGACAGTCCGTAAAATCCCGCATCGGGGTTGGCATCGCTGACTGCGAGGTAGCCTTCGTGAATCCCCGCTTCTTTTTGAATGCCATGTCCAGAGAAGTAAAACAGCGCAGTCTGGGGAATATTGCTGCCTTTGGGCTTGAATAAATTGACCAGCGCAGTTTCTAGATCTCGCAAAAAAACGGGTGTCGCTTGACCGATTTTGGGCTGCCCTACCTGCACAACTTCGGGCAGTCGCTGCACCCGAAATTCGCCGTAGGTTTGCAACATTTGGGCGATCGCTTCTGCATCTCTAGCGGGGGCTTTGAGCGGCTGTAAGAACTGATAAGCATTAACTCCAACAACGAGTGCATCCCGAGACATGACCCAACTCCTCACACACAACAAACAAGGCTAGCTGTAGTAACTTCGACGGTGGATTTGACGACTAATACCGCTATGGATAGACATAAGAACTTAGACGAGAAGAATAGACTAAGACAGGTGAAGAAAGAATTCTGGATGTATTAATCGAGTTGGCGATCGCAGGCTAAGCCCACTGAAAATTACTTAAACAAACTACTTAAACAAATCACTTAAATCAGCCAGAAAAACTAAGACTGGAAAATTGAAAAAGCGCCTGAAAAAGTCGTGACAAAATGACGGCAAGCGTTCTTCACGATGTCCGCATCTGAATATTCTCAGTTTCTAAAGTTATCTGGAAGGCGGTTATAAACTTGCGTAGCCTAATTGCGATCGCAAAACCTTATAGAGTTTCCTTGCATCGCGAGGCGCGTTTGCCATGAGAGGCAAGGGTTTCGTGATCGCTCACGACCCTCACGAGCTATAAAAGCACTGCCAAAAGGTCAATCTGATAAAGTCTGTCAATGCAGATGCTCGATAGAGCCAGTAGAGCCTGTAGAGCTAGTCATTGTTATCGAACTTGGTCGAACTGGGTCAAACTTGGTCAAACTCGAACTAATCCATGACGCTGAATTCAAATCACTAGAGAAATCATTAGAGACAATTTCACAACTCGGCTTCTTGAAAATGGTCTTTGGCAACTACGGGAAACTACTGATTCTCGAAAAGCATTTGCTGCCGAAGCCTGATTTTTCAGCCTTGTTTGCTAAAATGCCCTAAAGTTTTCAGATTTCACCACTTAATTTTTCCTCGCATGTCCCTCGCTTATGTTTTGTTTTTGTTTCATTTGTCAGCGATGCGATACTCTCAAGAACAAGATCAATTAGAATTGAAAAAACCTGAATCGGCTTTACTAATCCAACTATAATCAAAACCAAGTTTTAATAAAAAGAGGGCAAAACCCCTCATTTGAAAGCATTTCAACCCTTTATTAATCGATATTAATTAGGTCTTTAAGGCGCAAAAAACCTTACGTCAATCCGCCAAGACGCTGAAGGTTTTAAAGCAATTCTATTGATTGTTATCGATCGTAAGATTAGTCTTAATGTGCTTATGTATTATCCCGGAGTTTACCTTTTGAAATTTAGTACGGTGGCGATCGCCCTGCGTATTTTCTCTGAATTTACTTGCGTAGTATCCGTGAAATATGGCGAAATGAGTCAAGCTTGAATCTTCACAAAAGATTTGCACAGCGCCTACATCACGCCCGATGGATCGTTTTGCTCCGCCATTTGCCCGAAGTTCGACTCAAATCGGCACGGATCTCAACTCTTATTAACCTCCACACAGCCATCCCAGACCTGCCATGTAAAATGAGGGAGTCGAGCTAGGGGATCGGACTGCCGATCCGTTGTGCCTATCGAAACGATTTTTGGCAACTTGCAGGGACTCAAGCCCAGCCAGATCAAGCAATTGCAGCGGCTCTATCACCAGCGACTTCCGGGCGATCGCCTGACGACCCCCGAATTTGCCCAACGCCTCGCGGCCGTTAGCACTGAGATTGGTCAGCCCGTTTGCGCCTATATTAATCGCCGGGGACAGGTGATTCGCGTGGGAGTGGGCACTCTGCGACAAACTCAAATTCCGCCACAAGAGCTCCCGCGATATGGCGCAGAGCGTCTCAGCGGCATCCGCTGTGTGGCCACCAAATTCAAACCGGAACCCCCCAGCAGCGCGGCCCTCACCGCAATGGCGCTACAACGGCTAGATGCACTGGTGCTGCTGGTGATGACGGGCGAAGGCTTCGAGCGACGCGGCGGCGGCGCAACGGGCTATATCCGCGAAGCCTATCTGGCCCACCTGATTCCCCATCCTGAGGCCAACTGGACCGTTTCGCAGCCTCTCAGCCTCGATCGGGTCAGCCAGCAAGACTTTCTGGAGCTAACGGAAGGGCTGGAGTCAGAATTTCGCCGCGAGTTTGTGGCGCAGCAGGTCGAAGTCGATCACGATCGCGCGTTGCTGGTAGGCGTAATGACCGACAACCTTTCGGCTCAGCAGTTTCAGGCAGGGCTGGAGGAACTGGCGCGGCTGGTAGAAACGGTAGGCGGCGACGTGGTGCAAGTCCTCTCGCAAAAGCGGGCCCACCCCCATCCCCAAACCGTCGTAGGGGAAGGAAAAGTCCAGGAAATTGCCCTAGCCGCCCAGACCGTCGGCGCAAACCTGATCGTGTTTGATCGGGATTTGTCGCCTGCCCAGGTGCGGAACCTGGAGGCGCAGATCGGCGTGCGGGTGGTAGATCGCACGGAAGTAATCCTCGATATCTTTGCCCAACGGGCCCAGACGGGGGCTGGCAAGCTCCAGGTGGAACTGGCGCAGTTGGAATACACCATGCCCCGGCTAACTGGGCGAGGGCGCGATATGTCTCGACTGGGGGGCGGCATCGGCACGCGAGGCCCAGGAGAAACCAAGCTAGAAACCGAGCGACGCGCGATTCAGCGGCGGATTGCCCGACTGCAACAGGAAGTCAACCAGCTCCAGGCGCATCGGGCCCGATTGCGACAGCGCCGACAGCATCGAGACGTGCCTTCGGTGGCGGTGGTGGGCTATACCAACGCGGGCAAATCTACCCTGCTGAACGCGCTAACCAATGCGGAGGTCTATACCGCCGACCAGCTCTTTGCCACGCTCGACCCCACGAGCCGCCGCCTGGTGGTGACGGATGCCGAAACCCAGGAACCTGTGGAACTGGTGCTGACAGACACCGTGGGCTTTATCCACGACCTGCCGCCATCGCTGGTGGATGCCTTTCGGGCGACGCTAGAAGAGGTGACTGAAGCAGACGCACTGCTGCACTTGGTGGATTTGTCTCATCCGGCTTGGCAAAGCCAAATCCGCTCGGTGATGAAGATTTTGAGCGAAATGCCGATTACGCCGGGGCCGGCGCTGCTGGTGTTTAACAAGATTGACCAAGTAGACGGCGACACGCTGGCGCTGGCTCAGTCGGAGTTTCCGCAGGCGTTGTTTATTTCGGCGGGCGATCGCCTCGGTTTGGGCACCCTCCGACAGCGCTTGCTGCAACTGGTTCATTACGCCGTGTCGATGAACGCAGAAATGGGCGAGCTTCCCGCATCGGATTCTCCTGCCCAGCAGTCTCGCCGCTCTTATGATTTCCCCTAGCGATGGACTGAGATTTGGAAGAATCAAGCCCGGATGACTCCCGATCCAGGCTTGATTCTTTCCGTAAAAACCGATAAATTCACTAAATCTTTATAAAGAAAATTAAACTTGCCTGTTACTTTCCCAGTAGACATAGGTAAGCATCAGATGGCACTTCGCTTTAGGAGTTTGGTCATGGGTTCAACCAATCAACCGACGATTTTGGTGACGGGGGGTGCGGGGTATATCGGCTCCCATGCGGTGCTATCGCTCCAGCAAGCGGGATACGAGGTTCTGGTTCTGGATAATCTGGTGTATGGGCATCGGGAGCTAGTCGAAGACGTTCTGAAAGCGGAACTAATTGTCGGAGAGATTGGCGATCGCCTCCTGCTCGACCAAATCTTTGCCAGCCGCACCATCGACGCAGTTATGCACTTTGCCGCCTATGCCTATGTGGGCGAATCAGTCAAAGAACCCGCGAAGTATTATCGCAACAACGTAGTCGGCACGCTGACGCTGCTAGAAGCAATGCACGCTGCCGGGATCAACAAGCTGGTGTTTTCTTCCACCTGCGCCACCTACGGCATTCCCAGCGTCGTGCCCATCCCCGAAGACTATCCCCAGAACCCCATCAACCCCTACGGCGCAACCAAGCTGATGATTGAACGGGTGCTGAAGGACTTTGGCGTAGCCTATGGCCTGCAATCGGTGATTTTCCGCTATTTCAACGCGGCGGGAGCCGATCCAGACGGACGGCTCGGCGAAGATCACAACCCCGAAACCCACCTAATTCCCCTGGTGCTGCAAACGGCGCTGGGGCTGCGCGATGCCATTCAGGTCTTCGGCACGGACTATCCCACCCCCGACGGCACCTGCATCCGCGACTATATCCATGTGACCGATCTGGCTTCGGCCCATGTGCTGGGGCTGGAATACCTGCTCAACGGCGGCGGCAGCAACATTTTTAATCTGGGGAATGGCAGCGGCTTCTCGGTGAAGGAAGTTATCGAGGCGGCGCGTCAGATTACGGGACGGGACATTCCGGTGAAGGCGTGCGATCGCCGCCCTGGAGATCCCCCCGCTCTCATCGGCAGCGCCGACCGGGCCCGGCAAATTCTAGGCTGGCAGCCGCAGTATAACCGCATTGACGATATCATTTCCCACGCCTGGGCCTGGCACCTAAAGCGGCATGGCAGCACCCTGGTTGCCTCATAGCCAGGGTTCCAGATTATAGGCAGGACTTAGCACTGGACTTACGCACTTGCGATAAGCTCCTTGGGGTTTGGACAATTTCTGGTGGGATGTGCCCGCGAGAAATTGTCCAACTGCGTAAGTCCTAATAGGGTTCATCAGGTTTCCAGAAGCAGATCCCAACGTCTTTGAAGCCAGATTGCGATAAATCCACTCGGCAACCCGGTATTCTAAGCAGCAAGGGGCCAATGACAGTTTGAGTGATGCCACTCGGAGCGATCGCCCTTCGAGTGGTGATTTTTATGCTTCTGTGATTTTTATGCTTCTGGATTGACATCTGTGTTGACATGAGGGCGATCGCCAGGAGCTTGAGCCGTTGAGCCAGCAGCTTGAGCCAGCAGTTTGAGCCAGCAGCTTGAGCCAGCAGATTGAGCCAACAGCTTGAGCCAGCAGCTTGAACCAGCAGATTGAGCCAACAGCTTGAGCCAGCAGCTTGAACCAACAGATTGAACCAACAGACTGAATAGACAAATCGGTGTGGGAGCCTGTGAAGTATTTTTTTCTATCGGATGGTTGGACGGTGGGGCGCGTGTGGGAATTTGGCGGGCTGTGGGATGAGCGGGCCTGGCGGCGACCGCCCCATATCCAGCGGATGCAGCTCTCTATCGTGGAGCGGGGCGAGCGCCTCTGGCTGCACCAGGTCGAAGAGTCGGTACTGATGGTAGAAGTCTGTCCATCGCCTACGATCCAAGCAGACGGATCAAGTGCATCGATTGGGCAAGTCGTGCTAAAGCGGCTGATCACGGCAGAACAGGTGTTAGAACTGTTGTGTGGAGCCGATCTGGAGGCAAAATCCTAGTCTCCACTGGACTGCGGTCAACTGCGGTCAACTGCGGCCAACTGCGGTCAACTGTGGTCAACGGTTAACTTTACGGGTTCAGCCATGACGCTTCCGTCAATCGATTCCTGCCATTCCCAGTCCAGATCTCGATCTTGGCTGCTGCTGTTCACCAGTCTAATCGGCGGTCTGAGTTTGCTAGCTGCGCTGGTGGGGCAGAGCGCTCAGGCTCAAGCCCCAAACCTGCCGCAGACGCTAGAAGCGGCAACCCGTCAGGATGAGGCCGATCGCCTGCTGCGAGAGGGCGTACAGGCCTATAGCGCCAGTCAGTTTGCCGTTGCGCTAGACAGATGGCAGGCGGCGCTGGCGATTTATCAGGAGTTGGGCGATCGCCCCGGCCGCACGGTTGCGCTAACCAACATTGGCGAAGCCCATCGCAGCCTGGGGCAATATGCCGAAGCCATTGCGGCCTTTACCCAGGCGCTCCCGATTGCCCAGGAAACGGGCGATCGCCGTCGGCAAGGGCTGATTTTGGGCAATTTGGGCGTGACCTACTATGCCACGGGCGACTATACTCTGGCCCTGGAAAATTTGCAGCAGGCGCAAGCCATTGCTCAGGACGTGGGCGATCGCGAGGGCATCGCCACAGCGCTGCTTAATCAGGCGGTCGTCTATCGGGCGCTAGGCCAGCCAGAGGAGGCCGATCGCCGCGTGCAACAAGCTCGGACGGCTGGCGGCGAGGGAGAGGTGGCTTCGCAGCCCGCTGGGGAGACGATGACTCGACTGGAGCGAGAACTGCGAATTGCCCAGGAACAGGGCGATCGCCAGGGCGAGGCTGCCATTCAGGGAGCCATCGGAGTGCTGTGGCTCAACCAGCGCCAGTATGACCGGGCGATCGCCGCCATGCAAAGCCAGTTGGACATTGCCCGCGAGATTGGCGATCGCTCCCTCGAAGCCACTGCGCTCAACAACCTGGGACTGGTGCATGTCGAGCTTCAGCAATATCCCCAGGCGATGGATATGCTGCAAGACTCGCTGCTGGTGAAGCAGGAAATTGGCGATCGCGAGGGCGAAGCCCGCACCCTGGCAAACCTGGGGCGGCTCTTTTTGGAGCAAGACCAGCCCGCGATGGCGATCGTGTTCCTAAAGCAGGCGGTGAACCTGTGGGAAGCGCTGCGGGCCGGGCTGCAACAGACCAACCCCGACATTCAGCAGACCTACACCGACCGGGTAGCCAGCACCTATCGCCTGCTCGCAGATCTGCTGCTGCGCCAGGATCGGGTGCTGGAGGCGCAGCAGGTCTTGGATTTGCTCAAGGTGCAGGAACTAGACGACTATCTGCGCGACGTGCGCGGCAACGAGCAGACGGGACGCGGCATTGCCCTCTCTGAGGAAGAGCGAAACATGCTCAACCTCTACGATCGGGCGATCGCCCAGGGACGGGAACTGGTCAGGCTGCGGGCGATCGCCCCCGACCGCCGCACCCCCGCCCAGCAGCAGCGCCTCGCCGTGCTGGTCGCCGCCGAGCAAAACCTGGCCCGCACCTTCGATGATTTCCTCAATCGCCCAGAGGTGGCCGCCGCTCTAGATCAGCTCAGCCGCACCACGCGCCGCCAAAACATTGACCCGGTGCAGTTCACCGCGCTGCAAAACAATCTGCGAAACCTGAATCAAAACGCCGTCCTGCTCTATCCGCTGGTGCTAGACGATCGGCTAGAGCTAATTTTGGTTACGCCCTTTTCGCCGCCCATCCGCCGCACGGTGAACGTCCCGCGCACCCAGCTCAATCAGGCAGTTTTGGAACTGCGGCAATCCCTGACCGACATTCGGGTCAACCCCAGACCCAGCGCCCAGCGACTTTACAACTGGCTGGTGCGGCCGCTCGAAGCAGACCTGGCCCAAGCCAACACCCAAACCATTGTCTATGCCCCAGACGGGCAACTGCGCTACATTCCGCTGGCGGCGCTGCACGACGGCACGCAATGGCTGGCCCAGCGCTACCGGGTTAACTACATTACCGCCGCCTCCCTCACAGAGTTTGATCGACGACCCCAGCGCGACTTGCGGGTGCTGGCAGGGGCGTTTGTGCAGGGTGAAGTTAGCGTGCGAGTGGGGACGCGAGAACTGCGGTTTCCGGGGCTGCCGTTTGCAGGCATCGAGGTAGAGAATATTGCAGCCCAGATTCCCAACACGCAAAAGCTGATTGATGCCCAGTTTAGCCCCCAGGCAACCGTGCCCCGCATGAATGACTATACGGTAGTTCACCTGGCGACCCACGCGCAGTTTGTGGCGGGTTCGCCGGAGGAAACGTTTATTGTGTTTGGGAATGGCGATCGCGTCACGCTTCAAGATGCGTCGCGCTGGTCATTGCCCAATGTGGAACTAATCGTGCTGAGCGCCTGCCAGACCGCCGTGAGCGGCGAGAGCAATGGCGAAGAAATTCTGGGATTTGGCTTCCAGATGCAGCGCACCGGGGCCAGAGCGGCGATCGCCTCGCTGTGGCGGGTCAACGACGAAGGCACCGAGGCGCTGATGACCCAGTTTTACCGACTGCTGAATCAGAAAACCATCTCCAAAGCAGAAGCCCTCCAGCAGGCCCAGATCAGTCTCATTCAAGACAACCAGCCGCCGTTTTTCTGGGCCCCGTTTATCCTGATCGGCAATGGACTTTGAAGCGAGATTTTGCTATCTGACAAAAACGCAATGCTAAAAACTAGAAACGCGATGTTAAAACCGCAATGTTAGAAACGCAATGTGCAACGTTCAATTTTCCCTCATCCCCCAACCCCTTCTGCCAAGTCGGGAGAAGGGGAGCAACAGAGGCTTGAAGTCTCTCTCCCGCTCTGGATTTAGGATGAGGAGGATTGGCAAAGTTGCACATCCCGTTGATAAATAGGTAGACATTAATAGATATAAAACCCAAAGACCCTGCGCCGCCCGCTGCGCGGGCGGCGCAGGGTTCAGGATCTATTTTTTAATCTGGTCTATCTACTTAAAAGATTTGTCCCTGATTTGTCCCTGATATGATTAGGACTCCGGTGAAGGGAACCCATCATGGCAAAAGTCATTGCAGTCACCGACGCGGTTAAAAGCTTATCTGAAGTGGAAGCTCGGTTTGGATTACGCCGGGTGGAAGATGAGCAATTTTTTACCGAATGGCAGCAGGATTTGCCGGAGTTGAATGATGCTGAACGGGCAAGGCTGCAAGTTTTGCGTCAACGGTTACTTTATCATCGGGCTGAAGGGGATTTGCTGGGAGGCTCGGTGATGCTGCTGGTGGCTTCGCCTCTTCTGGAGCAGACCGGATTCTACGACCCGCCCTTTCGGATGCAGGCAGAGACAGGCGTGGAAGTGACGGTTATAGATGGCGAAGAAATTTTGCGGGGGCGCATTGATGTTTTGATTATGCAGCGGCAGTTTTGGGCGCTGGTCTTGGAATCGAAGAAAACGACAATCTCAACGCGATCGGCCTTGCCCCAGGCATTAGCCTACATGATGGCAACCCCTGAGTCAGACCAGCCCCAGTACGGAATGTTGACCAATGGGGATGATGTGCTGTTTATCAAGCTAGTGCTGCGACCAGAAAAACAGTACAGTTTGTCGCGGGTCTTTTCGCTCTATACGCTCACTTAAGAGTGGCAGGGGGCATTACAGGTACTAAAGAAGCTAGCGCGGATGATGGAGTCGGCCCAAGGGACTTCTGGTTGATGAGCTTGCAGGGTTGAAGAGAGCGAGCGGGAAGCCTCCCCAATCACTTGCAAGTTTTGAGTCAAGTTTTGAGTGAACCAAGCTTGAATTAATTCATTTTGTTCAAATGCTTGCCTGCCCTGTGCAGCATAGCAATCAATCCGGGCGATCGCCCCCATGATTGTCTAATTCTTCAACACGACTTTCATCACTTCATACAGCACCCGCGACAGTTCCCGGCGGCGCAGGGATTGGCGGTCGATGGGCGTGCGGGCAAAGGCCCGGTCATAGGCATCGGGTGCGGCTTTTTTCACCAAGAAGGACAACTGCTCGCGGGTGATGGGCGACTCTGGCGCAAAGCGGCCGCGGCCGACTCCGGCGATCAGTCCGGCTGCGGCCAGCGCCTCGATATAGGGATGGGCCCAGTGGTTTTTGGGCACGTCGGAAAAGGTGGGCTGGTGGGGCGTGGTGGGCGACAGGTTGAGCAGCTTCACCATTGCGGTAGAAACGACGGCGCGGGTGACGGTGTTTTCGGGGCGGAAATGCAGATCGGTGGTGGTTTCGCTGCGGACGATGCCTGCGGTCGCCATCACCTGGATCGGCTCGAAGTCGGGGTCGCTGTGGGATACATCGTCAAACCAGAAGATAGGAATGCCGTTGCGGGTGATCAGCCCTTGCAGCTTGCGGAGGAGGGGTTCTTGCAGGGCGATCGCCCTCGGCTGCACTCCCGCCCACACGGCCAGCGCCGCCAGATAGCCGCTGGCTTCCCCGATCGCCCATTCCACCGGATGCATTCGGTAGGCGGCGTTGGTGATGTGGGTCGTGCCGAGGCTTTTGGAGGACAGCACCAGCCCGTCGGTGTCCAGGGGAACAAGCGACCCCACGGGCAGCGTAAAGGGCAGCGCAATTACCTTGTCTCCGGGCAGGCTGGCGTGGCCCTGGCGATCGTTGCCGTGCAGGTCGAGATAGTGATATTGCCCAATGCCCACGCTGTCGGCAAAGCAGCGGGCCCGCGCCTGGTTGGGGAAAAAGGCCTTGGCCACGTCTTCGTGGAGGATGGGGGTGAGGGCGATACCGCGCCGCGCCTCGCGGATGTAGGGTTCCAGGGCGATGCCGTCGGCGGTCCAGGTGAGGTCGCCCCGGGGTTTTAGCGGAATGCCCCGCTGCTGCAAATAGTGGACGTAGGCCCGAGCGCGATCGCGCCCTTGTTTTAGATGCAGCTTGCGTTCCTCCCGACTCACGCCGACCAGTTCCCCCACGCGATAGTCGTTGCCGCAGAGCATGGGCCCGCCCTCGCCGTGCTGATGCTGGCCCCAGTTCAGCACCGACACGTCCCCCGGCTTTACCAGCTTCTCTTGGGTAGACACGCGAATCAGGCGGCGATAGCGGAAAATCCCAAAGGGATGCAAAAAGGGGCGCGGCTGTGGCTCCCACTGACCGCCAGATTTCGTCCAAAAATCGGCTTCAAAATCTGCCGCCAGCAGCCAGGGGGCGACGTTGTATCCTGGCGGTGCGCCAATGGGTTTGCCTTTGCCCGGTTCCGCCAGTTCGATCACCGCGCCGTAGGTAAAGGACTGCTGACATTCCGGCAGGGGATGTTTGGGAAGCGCCTGTTCGCCGGTTTCTTCGCGGGTTTCCTGCCCCACGCGGGAGGGAATATTGCCGACTTCCAGCAAATCCCCCAAATCGGTTGCCTCAATGGTGATCTGCGCCGAAATCGTGAAGCGATGCCCCCGCTGGAGGTCTTGAAACACAACCCCCGTGACGCGCCGCCGCCCGCCGGGGGGAGTGACAAACCGCACCTCGACGGGTTCTGCAAAGGGAATGAAGCGGAGGGTACCCCGTTCCAAGCAGGGGGCGATCGCCTCGTTTAGGGCTATGGCGGATACGACGGGACTGGTGCAAATCGGGCTGACCCAGCCGCCGCCGGGGTTTTGCAGCACCTCCCCCTGCACGGGTTGGAGCTGTCGCTGGCGATCGCGAAACCAGCGCTGCAACGGCGAAATCGCAAATTCTTCCCCTGCCCGATGAAATGCGCCCGCCCGCTCTTTGAGCAAATCGCCATCGTCCGACGCGGGCAGCGCCTGCACGGTGAACTGTCCCCCCAAGATTTGCGTCGGCTGCACCAGGCACACCGACAGATTGGCCCGCGCCGCCACCAGCGCCGCCGTATAGGCCGCCGTCGATCCCCCCACCACGAGAATGGCGCAGGAAAGTTCGCTGTTTGGCGTTGGGCGGGTAAAGGCGCGGTCTTCAAAAATGCCGTTGTGCTGGCGCAGGGGGGCGGTGAGCATGGGTGGGTTGGTAGGGGCGGTGCTATTTAATCATCTCACTCCCGCCCCTCAACCCGCCAAAACCTCAACAGGACTTATGCACTAGCCATCCGTGTTCTGGACTTTGGCGGATTTCTCGCGGATGCAGCCCGTGAGAAATCTGCCAACTGCCTCAATCCTGCTCAACCTAAAATAGAGGCATTGCCACACCGTCGCGCCGCTGAGTATTTTGCATGTACGCTGATTCTGAGTTTGATTCTGAGTTTGATTCGGATGTTTCATGGTCTGGTAATGATTTGGCTCGGTTAACGCCAGCGGAGTGTGGGCAGCGGCTGAGTGAGGCGGCGTTGCCAGAGGCAGAGCGGGCAGGGCTGCTGTGTCGGCTGGGCTGGTGGCAGTTGCGAGATGGGCAGATCGAAGCGGCGATCGCCCAGTTTGACCAGGCGTTGCTGCTGTGGCCAGACTTGGTGGCGGCCTATCACGGGCGGGGGCGGGCGCTGGATGGGCTGGGGCGATTTAAGGAGGCGCTGGCAAATTTTGACCAAGCGATCAAGCTGGCGGCCAAACCGAGGGCAAGGCTGTGGCGCGATCGCGGCTGTACGCTCCGCAGTCTGGGGCGCTATGGCGAGGCGCTGGCCAGCTTTGGCAACGCATTGGAACAACAGCCCCAGGATGCCCTATCGATGAGCGCGAAGGGGTCTTTGCTGGCGGTGCTGCGGCGACAAAAGCAAGCGGCGATGCAGCTTTGCGATCGTGCCTTGCAGCTTGACCCAAACCTGCCAGAAGCGTGGAACAGTAAGGGTGTGGTGCATTCGGTGGCGGGGCAATATGCCGAGGCGCAGCAGTGCTATGAGCGGGCGATCGCCCTCGACAGCAGGCTAGACCGGGCCTGGAGCAACCGGGGGATTGCGATGCTGCGGCAAGATCGGGTGCTGGAGGCGATCGCCAATTTTGAGCAGGCCCTCTCGCTGGCTCCGCATCGGCAGGAGGCGTGGAAAGCGGCTGCTTGGGCGCATCACGGGCGGGCGCTGATGCGGCTGGGGCGCTATGAGCGGGCGATCGCCAGTTGCGAAGAGGCACTGCGGCTGCAACCGGGCTATGCTCCGGCGGCGCTGAATCGGCTGCTGAGCCTGGGCATGGCGGGGCAGTTGTGGATGCACCTGCGGCGGGGGGAAACGCGCTGGCCCCTGCTGCACAATGTGGGCGCAGTGCTGAATGCGGCCAAGCTGCGGCTGCTGATTGTGACGGCGGCGGTGCTGCTGCTGGCGCTGGGGCAGGGGCCGGCGGCGGAGTTGCTGCGGCAGGGGGTGTCGGTGCTGCTATCGCTGGGCGTGCTGGGGCTGATTGTGGCCGATCTGTGGCGGCATCGGTCGCGGCTGGGCTTCGTCTGGCAGACCTACTTTGGCACCCACTGGCTGACCTATGGGCGGGCGCTGGGCATCGTCGTGGCAACGCTGGTGACCTATTCGATTGCCGATGCGATCGCCCCGCCGATTTTGCGTCTGGGCTGGTCGGATCTGGTGTTTGGGCGACCCGGCAACGTCATGTTTCAGCCGTTTAACCTGATCAAAGATGCCGCCCCTGCGCCATCCCCTGTGCCAGACCTCCCTACCCCGCCGATGCCAGGATTGGAGCCGCCGCCTGTGCCAGAAGCAGTATCCCATTTCAACTGGGCGACGCTGCTGATTCTGCTGTTTTGGCTGGCGCTGCTGCTGGGCATTCCCTTTTGGGCGCGGCTGGAGGAGCGGCTGTTTCGGCGCGGGGCCAACACCTGGCGGCAAATCGGCGTGCGTTCCACCTGGTTTGGGCTGGCGCACCTGCTGGCGGGAATCCCCCTAATCGGCGGGATCGTGCTGATTTTGCCGGGGTTCCTGTTTGCCTGCCGCTATAAGTATGTGCGCGATCGCCATTTGCGGCAAACGGGCAACGCCTTCCAGTCCGAAGAAGCAGGCGTGCAAGCCAGCACCGCCGACCACGCCGCCTACAACGCCATCCTGATCACGCTAGCCGCCGCCGTAATGATTTTTCTTTAGCAATAAAGCTTTTCGATTTTCAGGTTTTGATTGATGCGATCGATGCGGTCAGGTTTGTCTAATCTATTGAATCGGGCACCCTGGTTGACTGACAAAACTCGAATCACCCTCGCCCCAACCCCTCTCTCAAAGCGGGAGAGGGGCTTCAAACCCAGTTCTAAACTCCGGCTCCCCTTCTCCCTTTTTGGGAGAAGGGGTTGGGGGATGAGGGAAAAAGATTTGTCAGTCAACCAGATCGGGCACCACTTTCCCAATCTAAGATAATCTATAATCTGCCTCTGCTATGGAAGAGGATGCCAGTGGGCGGGATCAAACATGGGAGGACGTAGTTTTTCATTCATCAGATCGCTCCTTAGATAAACCAAGTCACACTGCCACAAAACTTGTCCATACATAACTCGATCCACAATATCAATCAGCTCAAACCCGTATTCCTCAAGAATCTTTCCCCTAGCCGTCAATGCAGCCCAATGTGCCTCCACAATCACAACGGAGGCATTACTGATGCAGCCAGAGGCTCCTTTAAGAACTTCCAAATCTTTTCCGTCAACATCAACCTTGAGCAAGTAATCCTTTTCAAGTAAATCGGAGTATGAGTCAAGTCTGTCTACCTTGATCTCCTCACAGGAAACAATTTCTTGCCCATCCGGTATTACTGGTACTTCGCTGATTCTTGCATGAGTAGCAACTCCATCCTTCAAGAGCGCCGTCTGAATAAGCCAGGCAGATCCTATTTCATCTGACAATGCAATAGGGTAAAGCGTATTGCTGATGGCGGAATAGTTCTTCTCTATATCTCCATACCACAAGGAAACAGGCTCAAATAGATGGTGATGTCTTTCCCGAAGTGGCTCCATCAATTCTGGAGTACCTCTTTGAACACCCACATCAACCACTGCATTGATAGGAACGCCTAACGCAAGCAGCGAAATCACCCTATCTTTCTTGTTAGCGACTAGCTGCTGAACAGGAAATGTTTGAGAGGTTACTTGAGACACTGTAGATCCTTGAGCAGAAGCTCTTTGAGCAGAATCAGCGTCAGCAAGCACCTCTTGAACAGACTCAGCTCGACGGAGAATTGATCTTAAGCTTCTGAGCATATTTTCTAAACCTACAGACTCAAGTTCATCAGAGCTAATTTGTAAAGGAGCCTGAAAGCCTTGTTAATCAAGGATTTCCGAGAAACCGCTTTTCCTGGGCAAACATGACCTCAAAGCCACACATGCCAAGAGTTTCAGGCTTCTTAAGATTTGCTTCATAAATCAGCTCTCAAGTTTGGTCACAAAATTGCTTTAAACCCTACCCATGTCATGACTTTTTTCCGAACTCTTCTCAAGCCGATCAATCCTATCTTGGAGGGCGCTAACTTGCTCTCTCATATCACGAATTTGAGATATGGCATTGCTCAGCAACTCATGCTGAGCCATCCCTTGGCGGTGAATTGTATTGATCTGATGTAAAAGCGTTGTTTGAAAATCTTGATTAAGCTTTTCCTGGCGCTGCATCGCGTCTACTAAAAACACTGAAGACCTTAATAGGGCAGTCTCATTTTCAGAGGCGGCAGAAGAAACCTGCTCAAACTGCTCAACCTTCGATTGAATCTGATCTAATTTGTTTAGAATTAGGTCTTTAATCGTTTTTAGTCTACCAACTACCATTGCTTCCTCCGTACCTCTAAGAACCCGTCAATTGAATCTGGAACTTGTACTAGAACTGCTTTCCAAGCCGTCTTGGATTGATTTGGCAATAATAAACCCAATTATCTATTGGCAAGCGTTCAAAAGTTCTTGATTCAAACTCAGCATAGTTTCTCCAGGACTCATACAAGCTAGAGATGAGTGCCTGATTGCTAGAACCAAACGTGTACTCTGCAAAATAGGCGTACATTTTATCTTGGGGAATTGTGGAACCGTTATAACGCTGATGCAACTTAGCAATCTCAGGAAGTCCTACAGTTTCCCAGCGGGACTTTGTTTTCTGATCGGGATAGTATCGAAAGAAGCCAAATGTCTCAGGTGCGGCGTAAAATCGAGCATCATGCTCCAGAAACCTAAACCAAAGCTCATAATCCATCGCGAAATCGAACTCTTCGTTTATCCACTCGCCTGCTTTCCTAAAGATATCTCTCCCCCAAAAGACACACTCTTGAGGGATATAGTCTGTCCAAACTAGATACTCTTTTGAATACTCCCTGTAAGGATGAAAATTTGTTTGATAGCCATCTTCTGAAATGAACTTCCGACAACCATAAACAACATCTGCTTTGGTTTCCTGAAAGTGCTTGATGGCTGTAGAAACAACATTTTCATCTGCGTATACATCATCAGAATTCAGATAGGCTAGGACATCCCCTGTAGCCAATCTAAATCCCTTGTTTAGAGCATCGGACTGACCCCGATCTGGCTCAATGATTAGGTGATCAATAAAATCCCTGTAGTATTCCAGAATTTTAATGGTTTCATCGCTGGAGTTTCCATCAACCACGATGTACTCTATGTCGGGATAATTTTGGCATAGGACACTAAGCAGAGTCTTCTCAATAAATTTCCCTTGATTATACGAAGGGGTGATAATGCTAACCTTCATGTTAAGCCTTGACTCTGTGGGTTTTCTGTAATCCTATTGCCGCCTCAACTAAGTACACCCCAAACAGGAGGAATTAATACATAAAACGTTTCTTTAGGTCATCTAAATCTTGCTTCATCGCAAGCAACTCGTCATGGACAGTCAGCGTATACTTTGCCTGATAGTCAACATAGTATCGATGTAAACGCTGGACTTCATTGATTAGTTCGCCAAACATCTTGCTATATATCATCTCGCCTTCGTAGTAAGAAGGTAAAGCAGGAGATGATTCACCCAGGCGAAACTCTTCATCCTTAGAGCGAACTGAGGGTTTTATAAAGGCTTTCTCGTCTAGAAGAATATCACTGGTTTCTGAGGGGATCAGTCCTTCGCGAACGAAGACAATATCTTTTTGGAGCAAGGCTCCATCAACGGGCGATCGCCATTCTCCAGCATCATCATAGTAGCGAAATCCTAAGTCGGAAATAATGCCTACCATCTCTGCGAGGGTTCTAGCGTCAGCATCATACTGAACGAGGGATAACTCTACAACCAGAATATCGACCTTGGACAAAAACTGGGCTGCTCCTTCTAGAACCAAATGTTCAGCACACTGAACATCAATTTTTAGAACACCCCGTCCTTCAATCGACAGTTCCTCAGAGACTTGATCAAGGGTTTTCACTTCGACTTCCACAGATTCGTATGAACGGAAGTCAGCAGGTTTTAGCAAAGAACTACCATAGAGATCTTGAGATACTTGCAGGTGCGTTTTTCCAGACTGATTGGAAATTGCTGCTTCTACCAAATCATGATGTCTTAATGATCCAGCGAACTGACGCAATAAGTTGGCATCATGTTTTGCCAACAGTGGATCAATGAGGACGTAGCGAACGCTGGGATATAGCTTACTGATGGTGAATGACCAAACACCAACAGAACAGCCCACGTCAATGATGAAATCAGGTTCATACCCTCGCCGCTTTAGCCGACGAAATGAATTGAATGATGGAACAAACTCCGGAAACAAATCGCGTGGTGTCGGCGGTTCAATGAAATAAAGCAGGTCGCTAGGGCGGTGCGGGCAGAGTTCCTCAAATCTAAAGTCGATTGGCTGTCCTGCTTCTAGAGATTTCCATAACCAGGTGTCAAATTTCTTATCTGAAAATGCGTCAGCTAGCATAGCAGCCCGCTGCCGCATTTCACGCTGATTGTCGGGAGCAGTAACGTACTCCACAGCTTGATTGAAGCTAGCAGGATCGTAATCTGAAACTACTCCTATGCCGAAGCGCTCAATGAACTTAGCGGCTGCGGTTTTTGGGCTACCTACCACAATCATCGGAATATTTGTGGTGGCCAGTAGGTAAGGAATGCGACTAGGCAGGCTGAGATACCCAACGGGAAGATGTTCATCTTCTTGATCGAGTGTGCTGGAGGGAATTACGGCGTAGGGGTATTGCCGCAGCTTTTGCACGAATTCAAACTCATCTTCAATGAAGTTTTGCTCACGAAGAATGCCTTGTTGCAGAAAAGCTTGTTTATCAGCAAGCCATTCAAAATCTTGAACCTGCCCGCTGCGGAACCAATCAATGTGATGCGGGAAACCAGTCAGCAGCTTTTGCAGGTTGTTGAACCATCGCTCATTCCAGACATTCCCAATTAGTACGCCCGTCTTGTCATTGCTTTTGTCATCGGCGGCGGGCTTGAAGTAGTTCTGAATTAGATCACTGGGTACAACGGGTGGAACGAACCAAAACTTTAGGCGATAGCGCTGTTCGTAAGCATCTCTCATTTCAGGAGAAACGGCTAAACGAAGTGAGGACTTTTCTAATAGCTCGCGCATCAAGCCATCTGGAATATTCTTAACGTATATGTTCTGATCGTCCAGAATGTAAGTGCAAAGTGGGACATTGAATATTTCCTTAAGGGCGATCGCCGTAATCAGGTCATCTTTGAAGAAGGGGATGCAGAGAATTCGACGAATGGTTACGTCCTCTAGCTGCTTCAATAGCTTCTTGAAAGACTCTGGTCGAGAACAGCCTCGATGAGAAATTGACAAGCTGAGATCCCCAAACTGATGATCGCCAGGGTAGGTATCCGCAGAGCGAATTGAGATTGTATTCGCCCCTGTGCCAAAGATTCGCTTTACGAGAAGGCCTGTACCGTGTCGAGTATTGATCTCGTTTGGTGTGATAACAACATCCGCTTTTGTCAGCGTTTTGCCCTTAGGAAATGCAGAGTAACCAGTTAGTAAAGTCTCTAAGCGTCGGCGAAGTTTAGCCTGTTTTGCTGGAAAATTAACCTTCTTCTGCATCTCAAACTGCCGCCTTGCGGAATCCTAAATCTGCGATCGCCCAAGATTCGCCTTGATTCGCTCCGTCCTGGCTTACGCACTTAGACTAGTATCGCACAGAATGGCATCAACCATACCCCGTACTACGTCTTTCATCTTTCGCTGGGCCAGCCAGCCTAACTTTTCATGAGCCTTTTGGGGACTGCCTCGGTTGACGGCAATTTCAGACGGTCGAAACAAGGACTTGTCGATTTCAATGTAAGCCGTCCAATCTAATCCCACATAGGCAAAGACTTCGGCCACAAAATCTTCCAGACAATGGGTTTCACCTGTAGCAATCACATAATCCTCAGGCTGTGGAGCCTGCAACATTAGATACATTGCTTCGACATACTCTGCTGCCCATCCCCAGTCCCGCCGAATTGAGATATCGCCCAGGTACAGTCGCTCTGCACGACCTTTTGAGATTTCGATCGCAGTGGTCACCACTTTTTGAGTGACAAAGCGCCTGGGACGGAGCGGAGATTCGTGGTTGAACAAAATGCCAGAGCAGGCGAAGAGATTGTAGGCCTCTCGGTAGTTGGCAACCTGCCAGTGGGCAGCGGCCTTGGCAACGGCGTAGGGACTGCGTGGAGAAAAGGCAGTGGTTTCATCGGCTGTGCGATCGCCCGTGTTGCCAAAGCATTCACTAGAGCCAGCGTTGTAGAACTTGATGGGGGCATTGATAAAGCGAATCGCCTCTAGCAGATTGAGCGTGCCTAGGGTGATGCTTTCCATCGTTTCTACGGGCTGCTCAAACGACAGCCCAACGGAGGTCTGCCCAGCCAGATTGTAGATTTCGTCGGGTTTGACCCGATGAATCACTTGCAGGACGCTGCGGAAGTCATTAAGCGCCATTGAGTGCAGCACCAGGCGATCGCGGATGTCCAGCCGATCCAAGTTTTTAAACGACGAAACCTGGGCATCGCGGGAGGTTCCATGAACTGTGTAACCCTTTTCGAGCAAAAACCTCGCCAGGTATGCTCCGTCTTGTCCCGAAACGCCGCAAATCAGCGCCGTTTTCATAGCCGCTATGGATTCAAACGCAACCGGTTTTTCAAAGAAACCCATGCTGTGCGGAGCTTCCAAAACTTGCTGCTTTGCATAGATTCGATCTGTTGCTGCAAGTTGCTGATCTTGAGCTTTGTTTTTTGCAGGCGATCGCGCAACTTCTGCTTATCCCCTTTGAGTTGCTCAATCCGAGATTGCCGCTCAGCTAGTTGTGATTGTAGCTGTTCTGCGTGCGATCGCAATTGTAGGGCTTGCACCTCTAGAGTCTTGGCGTAAGACTGAACCTGTTCTAGGGAGAGATACACTTCCTGAAGTTGTTTGTTCAGTTCTTGGATCTGTTCCTGCTGGTGTTGGATTTGTTCCTGCTGGTGTTGGATCTGTTCCTGCTGGTGTTGGATTTGTTCCTGCTGATACTTTTGAAATTGATCTTGTCTTTGGAATAAGCTTTGATACTCATAATTTAAAGACAAGAAGCGCTCACGCGACATAGTAACAGAATGGTCACGCGCCTCAATAATTTTCCAGAGATTGCTAATACATGAATATGAAAAATCTGTATCTAGATTGTTATCCATAACCTAATAGTCTGTTTGCTTCTACACAAGACTCATTTTTCTGGGTGTCAACATAGTATTCGGAATCAGTATAACTTTTTAGTCGTGTGATAACATCCAGATTAAATCCCCTAGACCCAACAGCAGGTTGACTATCACCTGTACACTGCCTGAAGTATTTAAACTTTTCCAAGAAACTCGCACTGTACTGAATCTCTAAGCACTCACACAATTCTTTAATCTGAGCCTCTGGCTCCTCACAAATATCTTCGTAGTGAAAAATTCGATGTTTGCAAACAGACTTTGCGTAACGTAAATAGCGTATGCCAAAATCTTCAGCACTTAAGAAACGGAAGCTTTCTGGCACTTTTTCTGCAAAGGATTTAATAATTGATGTATAGACATCTTCTGCTCTCCTAGTAATTACCGCAGAGCAGCATTCAAAATCGCCATGCGATAAGTAGACCTCCTGCTCCAGAACATAGCTAGGAGTGAGAATATCTTGAACAAGGAGATCCCCCAGAAAATTGACAGATGGCCAGTCTCGAATAATAAGATTCAACTGACGTTCATGAGCTTTTTGAGAAAAGTATCTAATCTTTTGGATGTATGTTTGTGACCTTAGAACATCAACTTCTTCGTCCGAAATTAACTTCCACCATTCATGAGCCTGTTGCTCAGGAGGAACAACAGAAGCATGAGGATTAACCTCGGACAGAACCAAGTTTCCGGGAATACAACCAATGCATCTATTAATCAAGGTTCCACCGGAGCGGGCAAAAGCGTAAAACACCGCAAGCTTCATAGATACATCCCACAACGTTTGGTCGTCAAACTTGACAAAAATCGCTTAATCTTCCAAAACTTGCTGCTTTCCATCTGCTTAATTCTGTTCTCTAGAATCCTCAAATTTTGAACAGTTTCGCATAATTGACGTTCCTGCTCCGAAACTCTGGCTTTCAATCTCTTGACTGCGGAAGACTTTCTCTTGATAACTGATTTTGCAGTAGCCAGTTTCTCCTGAGTGTGCGAAAGTTCTTGACTGATTTCCGCAAGACAAGAATTCCTGAGAGACAGTTCTTGTTTAGTAGAAGACAGTTCTTGTTTGGTAGAAGACAGTTCACCTTCAATAGAACTGATCCTCGTCTCGGCGGCACACAGATCAGAATAGACTTCAGATGAAAGCCGTTGATAAAAACACAAATTTTGCCAAGTTAATTCATCCCTCGACTTGTAGCCTAGTTTTTCTGGCAATCCTCCTGCAACATTTTGAAGCTCTTCCAGGATCTCGTCATCCAGGAAATTAATCCAGTCCCCTTCTATGCCTTTCCTGAGATGCGCCTGAAGATCTTGAAGCCCTTTTTTTCGACCTGTCAGACTCTCAAATCTATACTCCTCCAGAACCTCTCTTAAAGTATTTTCGGGCGCATCTATTCCGAAGCCTCTGAAAAGATCCATGAAAACTTTGACATTATTCTTTGATGTCAAGTCTTCATATTTAATGAGAACAATATTCTTGTCCTTTGAGGATGCATTAATCCACGAGCGAATTGACTCAAATAAATCAAAACTATCCAATAATCGAATACTCTGTTTTAGTCCTTCTTTTTCAGGCTTTGAGTTAAGCAATTCCCTAATCAATGACACATCATCTACAATTGCCTGATGCGAATATTTCATAGAGAAGTACCAAGAAACGAGCATATCTCTCGGATCTCTCGTCACAAAAAAGGCAAAAGATGGGGAATGTGCCATTGCTCTGGCCCTGCAAAAGCTCTCATAGTCTACGTAGAGCGGTGTGATCACCGTATTGTCTGGAAATGGCTCATTAAAAACTTTCTCAGTCGGCTTCTGAACACCATATTTTAAGAGTAATTCATCTTCATAAAAATATGGCTGCAACCCTGAAAACTCTTGTACCCTGGAGTCTGAAAAGATAGCACGAACCCATTGGCTTGCAGTTTTATGGGTGCAACAATGAAAAATGTTCATGCTTTAACTCCTCTCTCTAACACCGTACTAATCAGAACTAATCAGATCTGGTACGGCTACAACTGTGTCTTGTCCCTGGTTGACTGACACAAGTCCCGAAAGCCCAGAAAATTCGTTGTCTTGGGATCGAAGCCCATAGCTCCTGAGTTGGAGCCGGAGGGCTTGGTCAGAGGAGCTTTTGGGCCAGCGTCCCCTACGAGAAATCAGGGGTTTCCAGAGATGTGTCAGGCAGTCAGGGCGATCCCTCCAGCGCGATCGCCATTCTGTCTGGTATGACGTAGCAATGCATACTATAGCCTTACAGGCTACCAAGTCATGGGATGCTTTTGTGCAAGAAATTTCATTTTCTAGAACGCGAACTTTACAAAGCTGGGTGGCTCTACCCAACCAGGTTGTATTTCAAAATGCAGTAAATGGCGCGGAAGCCGTCTTTCCAGCCGATTTTCTTGCCTTCTTTGTAGGTGCGGCCGTAATAGGAAATGCCCACCTCATAGATGCGGCAGCCTGCCTTGGCGACCTTGGCGGTGATTTCTGGCTCAAAGCCAAAGCGGTTTTCCTGAATGCGGATAGACTGGATTACCTCGCGGCGAAAGGCTTTGTAGCAGGTTTCCATATCGCTGAGGTTGATATTGGTCAGCATGTTCGACAGCAGCGTTAGGAACTTGTTGCCCACCATGTGCCAAAAGTAGACCACGCGGTGGGGGCGGCCGCCCATAAAGCGAGAGCCAAACACCACATCGGCTTTGTCATTGAGAATCGGCTCTATCAACAGGGGAAACTCCTGGGGGTCATACTCCAGGTCGGCATCTTGCACAATGACGACATCGCCCGTTGCCGCCGCAAAGCCCGTCCGCAGGGCGGCTCCCTTGCCGCGATTTTTGGGATGATAAATCACCTGGTCTACTAGCGGCTCGATTTGAGATTGCAGCAGTTCGCGGGTGCCGTCGGTCGAGCAGTCATCAACGATGATGATTTCGAGATCTTGGACGGGCGATCGCCTCACAGCCTCCACCACCTGCCCAATTGTTCCCAATTCGTTGTAGCAGGGCACCACAACCGAAAGTTTCATGCAGTTTGCCCTCCCTCCTCAAACACTTGACCCTGCTCTATGCAGACACGCTCATGCGAACAAGCCCATGCAGGCAAAATGCGTACTCGTCCACAATCACTCGTCCGCAGTCGAATATCTGACTATAAGTACCATAAAGCGGGGACTCAGTGTTGCTAAATTTTGCACGGTTGGGTTCAGAGTGGCAGACTGGAGGGCGATCGCGCTTCGTCGCTCAGGAAAACACCTGTCGGGCGATCGCCAAAAAAGCATCTGCTTGGGCAATTAGCATCTGAGCGTCTTGTTTCGAGAGATTAGGATAAATGTCGTAATCGGCACGAGTGCGAAGGGCTTGGGCATCAATCAACTGGCGGTGTAAATCGAGCGGCACTTTTCCTGGGCGAGCGAGATACTGACCAAAGGCGCTAATCACAGCAGCATGGCTAGAGAAAGAGAGTCCCTTTTTGTCCAAGAGCGCCTCAGCGACGTAAAACAGGGCATAGTACGCACGGAAAACAGCAAAATCGTAAACCCATTGCCGATTTCTCAGCGTGCCGATTTCTCAGAATGAAAATCAAGCCAAACGCCTCAGCGCATATCATAGCCAAACAGATTGGGGTCTACCTCTTCCAGATTCAGGTCAGCGAGGCCATATTCAGCCCAGCGGCGCGACACCAAATCCGCCGTGTCGGGGTCGGGGTCTAGCTGCTTACCCCAGGGGCGATCGCTCTCTGGGTAGATCTTGGTGGTCGCGTCGATGCCCATTTTGCTGCCCAGACCCGGGCGCTCGGTGGCAAAGTCCAGCGAGTCGAAGGGGTTATCCGGCAGAATGAACACATCCCGCGCTGGGTCCACCTTTGACGTAATCGACCAGACCACCTGGCGCGGATCGCGGACATTGATATCTTTGTCCACCACCACCACAAATTTCGTATAGCTAAACTGCGGCAGCGCACTCCAAAACGCCAGCGCCGCCCGCCGCGCCTGCCCCGGATAGGATTTGTCAATCGACAGCACGGCCACCTTATAGCTCAAGCCCTCCATCGGCAAGAAAAAGTCCACAATTTCCGGCACCTGTTGGCGCAAAATGGGCGTATAAATCCGGTTTAGCGCCAGTGCCATCATTGCGTCTTCCTTGGGCGGGCGACCGCTGAAGGCGGTGAGATAAATCGGATTTTTGCGGTGGGTCATGCAGTGGAAGCGGATCAGCGGGCCGTTGGGGTTTGCAGGGCCGTAGTAGCCCATGTGGTCGCCTGCCGGGCCGTCCATCGCCACCTCGCCGGGAGTAATCGTACCCTCCAGCACAAATTCTGAATCGGCGGGCACTTCCAAGTCCACCGTCTTGCACTTGGCCAGATGCACGCCGCCGCCGCCGTAGAGGCCAGCAAAGAGCCACTCCGACATGTCGATGGGCAGGGGAGTTGCGGCCGCCATCACGAGCATCGGGTCTACCCCAAGGGCGATCGCCACCTCCAGCGTTTCGCCCCGCTCGGCCGCCTTCCGCAAATGCCGCGTTGCGCCGCGCACCGAGAGCCACTGCACCGTCATCGTGTTTTTGGATTGCAGTTGGAGGCGATATACGCCCACGTTCACAATTTTGTTTTCAGGGTCTTTGGTAATCATCAGCCCCAGCGTGATCACCTTGCCCGCGTCGCCCGGATACACCCGCAGCAGTGGCAGCTTAGTCAGATCTACCTCGTCGCCCTTCAGCACCACCTGCTGACACGGCGGCAAAAGCTCGCGCATGGGCTTGGCCTTCACCACGTCAAACAGGGCCTTGCCCAAGTCAACCGCCTGAGAAATCTTCTTGGGCGGGCGGGGTTGATACAGCAGGGCCAGCTTTTTGCCCAGCGCTTCCAGTTCTTCGGGCTGCTCCATGTTCATTGCCCAACAGACGCGCTGCACCGTACCCATCACGTTCACCGCAACGGGATACTCAGCCCCCTTCACGTTTTCAAACAGCAGGGCCGGGCCGCCGCTTTGCAGCAGGCGATTGGCAATTTCGGCAATTTCCAGTTCGGGATCAACCAGCGCCGTAATGCGCCGCAACTGCCCCCGCTGCTCTAGCTGGTTCAAAAATCCCCGCAGATCTCGCGCCATGATGAAGAACTGTAACGTGTCTCCTCTCATTATCAACGAGATTGGGGCAGTAGTTTTGCGGTGCAGAGCTGGTTGCCTGACACAAGTCCCGAAAGCCCAGAAAATTCGTTGTCTTGGGATCGAAGCCCATAGCTCCTGAGTTGGAGCCGGAGGGCTTGGTCAGAGGAGCTTTTGGGCCAGCGTCCCCTACGAGAAATCAGGGGTTTCTAGAGATGTGTCAGGCAGTCAGGGTGCAGAGATCCACACCCAAATTAGCCAGAAACGTAAACCTTGCAGAATGTAGTTTTTCAACATCCACAAATTGCACCTCAAATCGCAATTTGGCAATAGTTCAGCTAAATCTGAAAATCGTCATGGCTATCAATCATCACAGTGCAATATCTCAGGTTCGTTTGGGCATTTCGGAAGCTGAGGAGGGGGAGTTAAGCCGTCAGCTTTGCACGCTGCTGCGGGCGGAGTCTGCCAGAAGCGGAAGGCCGTGGGTGCAATTTTCGCGCCTCGCAGAGCTGTATCGTCTGCAATATGGAAAGGTGTTGGTGCAACAGTTCAAGCAGGCGGGCTATGCAGATTCATGTCTGTTTTGGCGGGATCATCGGCAGGTGTTTTCGACCTACGCCACGCCAGATTCAGGAAATCCCTACGTGGCAGTGTTTGAAATGGTGAACCCGACCCAGGATTTTCGGTGGAGCGATCGCCCTCCTGCTCGTCGCCGCCGCAAAACATGGCCAACTTGTCCATAAACATGACTTCTCACTTTGAAAAGCTGCCCTTAACAAAAATATTACTCATTGCTAAGGGCAATTTTAAGTTTTACCTAGCAGCCCTAGTCACCTTGTTTCGAGCATCTATTTGTAGTTTTGAATAATGGGCTTGGCCTGACTACAAGCACCAGTCTGCCAAGACTCTGTAAAGCTGGACAAATCGAGAGCCGCTAACCAAAATTGTTCACCCACCACTCGCCAGTTTACGGAAGGAGCTTTACTCCTGTTGTATGCCGTCTGGGCATTTTCAGAGAAGCGTTGAACATCGACAAGACAGGCACTCATTAGCGTCGCATCTGCCTTAGTTTGCGCTAATTGCTGGCTAAGCGATAGCTCAGTTTGTTGGCTAGCCAGCAGAGCTTTTTGAGTCAGCCTGAGCTGCTCTGCTACCATGCTTGAGCTTTGAGCAACATTCCGCAGTCGATATTCTTGAACCGCAGTTGGAATACCGGCAAAGAGAATAAGAAGCGATGCAAGCAAAATAGGGGGTAAGTGAATATCTCTCCAAGAGTTGGGATTGAGATTAGTATGCAGCGTCATGGTAGACACCCTCCTCCTGATCAGCGATCAGGTTCCCTGGTAGAAGCCTTGCAGATAGAGAGTTTGAAGCGTTTTCTATGGGCTTTGGCTTACACCTTGATCCTACCTCTGGCAAGCAGAATTGCTCACTAGGCGCAATTTTTCTTAAGCAGAGCTTATGTACTAAGCAGCTTCTGTACAAGTTATCTGTACAAGCTGTCTGTACAAGTTAAAAGCGATCGCCCTCCCTAGAAAGTTCAAACAAGTTCAAACAAGCTCAAACAGAGAACTCAAAAAGAGAGGCGATCGCCCAATTCTGACAAAACCCGGCTTCGCTCGACCTAGCCAAACGCCGCCGCGCTGCGGGTAGGCATTTCCTGCTCATCGTCGATCGTCAGCTTGTGGGGCTTGCAGCGCTTGATGCTGAGCTTGATTCCCTGTGCGCCTTCTTGCACCAGATCTTCGACGTAGCCGCCCTTGTGTTGTTCTGCTTCCGTTGCACTGGCGAACGGGCCGAAGTAGTAGGTGCAGCGGGGCGAGTCAGTCACAATTTCCACCCACCAGGCCGCACCTACCGTTTGCAAGATTGATGTCCAGGTTTCTTTCATAAGGCGTTAGGATGTAAGTCTTTGGCTTAAACTGTAGGGTTCTCTTTAGGAAAATTCAATATTTATTACAATCCTTTATGAACCAGCTTCAGCAAAATAAGGCATCCTATGAGCCAGTCTATTCAAGGGGGCTAAGCTTCCATCCCCTTCAATCCCTAAGACTCCTAGCTCAAGTTTTGTCCCGCCTACAGCATCCCTTGAAATCTGCCCCCCAGATCGTATTGTGTGTGACGTTTAGGCAAAAATTCTGATCGCTTCTGATTTCAGACTTATTTTGCCTCTGCGTTTTTTTGGCATATTTTCTGTTTCGGGGGGCAGATGTATACCCAGCCAGTGAATCACTTGGCGATCGCCGGACTGAGCGAGAGCGTATTCGTCCAGCGCTGGCGATACACCTCATACAGCGCCATACCCGCGGCCACCGAGGCATTCAGGCTGGCTGTTTTGCCCCGCAGCGGAATCGACACCAGCACATCGCAACTGCGCTGCGTCAGCATGTTTAGCCCGTCACCCTCGGAGCCGACCACCAGCACCGTCGCCCTGTGAAACGTGACCGTGTTGATCGACTGCCCCGCTTCTGCGTCGGTGCCGTAAATCCAGAACCCTTCGGCTTTCAACTCTTCGAGCGCTCGTCCCAGGTTGACCACGCGGGCGATCGCCAGGTTTTCCAATGCACCCGCCGCGACTTTCATCACCGTTGAGGTAACACCGACCGAGCGCCGTTGCGGGATCACGATGCCCTGAGCGCCCAGCGCTTCGGCCGTGCGAATAATTGCACCCAGGTTGTGGGGATCGGTGATGCCGTCCACTGCTACCAGCACGGGCTGTTCGGTTGCGGCTTTGGCCTGGGCAATCAGGTCGCCCAATTCCAGATATTCATAGGGAGCAACCTGCGCCACGATGCCCTGATGCGTTGCGCCGTGGGTCAGATGGTCGAGCCGTCGATTGTCTACCTCGTCGATGACGGCTCCGTTGCTCTTGGCTTTTTGCAGCAGCGTATGGAAGCGGGGATCGTAGCGCAGGCGCGGCGTGACCCAGATGCGGTTAAGCTGGCGATCGCTCTCTAGGGCCGCCACCAGCGTATGACGACCATAGATCAAATCGAGGCTGGCTTCTTCGGATTCATGCAGTTCATTGCCGAGGCTCTCCGTGGCCCTATAGCGGGCTTCCGAAACGTCCCCAAAGTTCCTCGGTTGGGATGTGCCGCGATCGCTCTCCCAGGCTGGTCGGGGCGGTTTGCGGCCGGGGCGATCGCTCCCGTCTCTGCCTGGCGCAGCGGCCGGGCGGCGGGAAATAGGTCGAACCTGGTCACCGGAAAGGCGGACGGGCCGGTCTGGGCTAAATTTGGCTTTGGCGGGCTTGTCTGCATCACTGCGACGACGGGCAGGGCGATCGCCCACTGATTGCTCTGGCTGCCTCTGATCCGACGGTCTGGCGCTGTAGGAGTCTCTGGCAGGACGATCAGGGCGATCGCCCGAAAACTTTCTGCCCGCAGGTTTGCCGTAGCGATCGCCAGAAGGCTTTCGACTCGCAGATCCGTCACCATAGCGATCGCCCCGATCGTCGCCTGCTGCCCGCTCACTAAAGTAGCGATCGCCCGCCGACTTTCCGCCTGCCGACTTTCCGCCCGAAAACTTTCGCCCGCCCCCGCCTGCACGCGGTTTGCCTGGTCGGGATGAACCCTGTCCTTTGCGCGGGGACGACCCCCGGTTTGAGTCGCGGTTTTGAGCAGCCATGAGTCTCCTTCCCTGACGTAGTCGTAGTGTCCAAATGTCTAAGACGCGCCGGGCAGTAAAACCGTCAGCATCTCCGGGTTTCTAGCATAGCGGAGCCAGCTCCAAATTGGGGGAAAATCAACACGATTCCCTGACCAAAGATTTCTTGCGATTTCGTTTCAGTTTCTTAAGCGAGCGGAGGGCAGATTGCAACGGATCTATACAGGTCTATCAGGCTTTTTCACCGCCTCTCTCACCGCCTTTTTCACCGCTTGCTTCTGGCGGGGGCTTCAAGTTTTCGAGGGGCTGCATCTGTGCCAGCAACTCCTGCAATCGCCCCGGATTGCTGAGATACAGGTATCCCAGCAGCGTTTCTAGACCTGTGGCCTGACGATAAATTTCAGCATCCACCCGCCGGGGGCCTCGCTGAGCCGCATTGCGCCCTCGCCGCACAATGTCTTGCTCCTGTTCGGTGAGATGGCTAGAGAGCGATCGCACTTGGGCGGCCTGGCTTTCGGCCCGCACCTGCTCCACGACTTGCCGATGATAGTCTTGAATGCGTTTGGGCGGCAGCAGGCAGGCTATCCGTACATGCAGTTCGTACACTGCATCGCCCACGTAGGCCAATGCCGCCGGAGAGAGCCGCTGGAGGTCTTGCTCCCGGAATCCCTTCTCAGCGGGGCACGACCCGGCCGCATCAAGACCGCTTGGCATTCTCCAGCGCTGCCTCGACGTTGGGCTGAATCTTGAAAAACTGCTCCAAACGCACCATTTTGATCGTCTGCATGACGCGGGAGTTGGCGATCAGTTGCAGCTTGCCATTTGCCTGCTGCACTTTCTTGGCCACCTGCACCAGCGCTCCAATGCCGGAGCTATCAATAAAGTCAATCTGGGACATGTCGAGGATGACGCTAGACGGCCCCTCCTCTACATATTTATCGACAACCTTGCGGAAGGTGGGTTCAGAAAACGCATCGAGAAGCCCCGCGAGGCGGAAGACCTGGCTGTTGTCTCGCACCTCCCGAGTGCCGCGCAAGCTCACCGTTAAAGTAAGTGTCTCAGGAATAAGAACCTCCCCGCTGGCGTTCAACTCAGCGCTGTGTCTGGGTAAGTGAATCGAGGCTTAAGTATACTCCAAAGTGAATTTGTGGCCAATAGAACTTTTAGCCGCATGAGCCGCGCTGTCTATTCTGCGCTGATACGCCGATACCGATGCGCCGATGCCGATACGCCAATGCCGATACGCCAATGAGGAATGGGGATTTAGCTTGGGTATTTGGGGTGGGGGCGATCGCCCCAAATCCACCTTCAACACACGCTGCTAAAAGGCGCGAATGAACGGGGCAAATTGAGTATTCCATCAACTCGAAATCAACTCGAAAATAACTCAAAACCCAAACAGAGGATGGTTATTTTTGGGCGATCGTCCCCACAGAAAAAGGTCGTCAAGCAATTAGAATTCTCGCGTTTATCGAGAAACCATCCATTCATATTTTTCGGACAATCAACCGGCCGATCAGTCAGATTTCCTGAACCGAATTTCAGGACGGTTTTTCGGCTTTTTCACATTCGGATGCGCCCTTGATCTTTACAGGAATTCCCTCGGTCATGAAGTGCTTAATTAGATCAGCAAACTCTTCTTCCTTAGTTTTTTCCTTTTTCTTCTCAGCAGGCTTGTTGAACAAGAATGAACACGCAAATGCAAACCCAATAAAGATCCACTCTGCACCTGTCATAGATATGGAGATCCAAATTCAACAAAACACTAGAAATATGACTCAAGCAAAGTAAACACCTGAGTCTGCGGAACCTTTTCCAATTTCAAGATGGTCGCGAGGCTAAGCCAAAGCCTTGCCTCGAAAGACTTTCACAGAGAGACGCTAGACCGAAAAGCACTAACTTCAGACGGGAGCTAGAGCATGGGGGCTAGAGCATTGCAAAATACAAAAACAGAAATACAAAAACAGTTCCAAAGATGGCAATTAACTACGGTCAAAACAGTCAAA
This sequence comes from Thermoleptolyngbya sichuanensis A183, assembly GCF_013177315.1. Taxonomy (NCBI): domain Bacteria; kingdom Bacillati; phylum Cyanobacteriota; class Cyanophyceae; order Oculatellales; family Oculatellaceae; genus Thermoleptolyngbya; species Thermoleptolyngbya sichuanensis. Next base: position 3,474,902 of record NZ_CP053661.1, read on the forward strand.
ACCCTGCTTCAAAACTCAGCTCTCTTAAAGATAAGGTATGACTTTGGATATCAGCCTGCCAGATTCTCGATCATTCTAAGACCGTATTTTCCGAATAAACCTTAAGAACTGTACTAGAACATCAATCCGCCCCTAAGTTGATGCCCTCAATTAACTTTCGTTCCTGAATCTTTAACAGTTGCCCCTGCCTTTAGAGTAAACCGATTCTTAGGAAACTTCCCAAGAAATTAGGACTTACGCACCTGCGATGAAATTTTCTAGGTTTCGGACGATTTCTCGCGGGCGCAGCCCGCGAGAAATCGTCCAACTGCGTAAGTCCTAGAAATGTTTTCAATAAATACAGCGGGCTGGAAGCGGATAGCATTCATTCTAAGCACAAAATTTTAAAAATCAAGAGAAAACCGAAAAAAAGCCTGTAATCCTACCGCCTTTTTTCGCGCCCTGGAAGAGGGGAAAGAGCCTCGATTGCAGACGGCGGGCTGAGTTTGCAATTTCTCTTGCACTTTCTGACGAAAGCGCTTTGCCAACTGGCGTTTGCTCTCTGTAGCCAAATGATGGAATCAGGCCAGTTCCCTAAGCAGTGCTGCTGTAGCGGCAGGCGCTACCAGCGTATTGGCACAGAGAATCCCCGACGCAGCGACCGCCGGAACCCCGATCCCTGGCAGGGTGCTGTCGCCGACGCGGTAGAGGCCGCGAATGGGCGTGTGGGTGCTAGGAAACAGGCCCTGATGGGCGGCGATCGCCGGGCCATAGGTACCCCGATGGCGGCGCAGGTAGCGGGCGTGGGTGAGCGGTGTGCCAATGCGCTCTAGCACGAGGCGATCGCGCACATCGGGAATGACCCGCTCCAGCGCCCGATAAAGCGGCTCTGCCCGTTCTCGCTTGCGGGCTTCGTAGGTTTCATCGCGCTGCCAGCCGTCGTAGGGTTCCAGCGTGTAGGCATGGACGACGTGATGACCTGACGGCGCGAGGCTGGCATCCCACACCGAGGGAATCGAGATCATGCAGGTGTGGCCCGGCGCTGCCAGGTCGTAGCGCTCGACCGGATCTTGCACCACGACATGATGCCCAGTGAGTCCCTCTAGCCCGTCGGCGCGGATGCCCAGGTGCAGGTGCATAAAGCTGTCTACAGCGGGGGTTTCCAGAGCGCTCTGACGATGGTCCGCAGGCAAATCATCGGGCTTGAGCAGGTGCGTGTAGGTGTCCCAGAGGGTGGCGTTGGAAATGACAGTCTTCGCTGCGATCGCCTCACCCGACCGCAGCCGCACACCCACCGCCTGCCCGTTTTCTACCAAAATTTGCTCCACATGGGCATTCAGCCGCAGCGTGCCGCCCCATTTCTCCAGCCCGCGCACGAGGGCTTGCACGATCGCTCCACTGCCGCCCAGCGGATAGTCCACCACAGAATTTGTGCGTTCGCCAAACATAAACGCCATCTCTGGCGCGACCGTGCCCGCCGCAGGCAGCCCCGACAGCAAGAAGCATTCCAGGTCTACCAGCCGCCGCACCCACGGATCGCGCACGGTTTCATCCAGCAGGTCGCCCGCCGAGGACTGGAGCGATCGCACTTGGGGCAGCAGCTTGAGCAGCGCCCAGGGATAGCGGCTGAGCAAAAACGGCACCAGTTGCCAGTCTGCCCGCAGCGCCAGGGTGGGGATGTCGCGTAGTCCGTCGTAAATCTGGAGAAACCGCTGTTCTAGCTGGGCCAGTTCCCGCGCACCCTGGGGCGTGATGTCGGCCACGGCAGCCCGGTAGCGATCGCCCTGGCAATAGACCGGAAACGTGCCCTCTGGAAAGTGGTAGTGGCCCAGCGGATCGTAGGGCACAGCGGCAACTGATTCACCCAGCACATCCAGCACTTGCTTGAGCGGATTGAGCGATCGCCCGTCACTCAGTCCGCAATAGAAGGAGGGGCCTGAATCAAAATGAAAACCGCGCTGCGAAAAGCTGTGGGCCGCGCCACCCGGAATCGCGTGACTTTCGCACACCAGCACCCGCCGCCCATATCGCGCCAGCAGCGCCGCCGCCGTCAGCCCGCCGATGCCGCTGCCAATCACCACAATTTCGTGAGGGGATTCGTCGGGGGAAGGAGCCTTTGGGCTATCGGGTGAATCCACGAACTAAAATCCTCTGAATATTTCTGAATATCTCAGATCCAGGCGTGACCGATCCTTCATTTGACCGATTCTTTAACAGCAAACTGCGCTGACTTACGCTAACCTGCGCTAAATTTACGAAGCTAAACTTACAAAGCTGAATTTACAAAGCCTTGCTGTAACTTTGATCATACCTAGTACCTACGCACTTGCGATAAGCTTTCTGGATTTTGGACAATTTCTCGCAGGCGCAGCCCGCGAGAAATTGTCCAACTGCGTAAGTCCTAATACCGTTTGAAGAACTGATGCTTGAGGGGCATTAGCGATTGAGAATCGAACGTCTCAGCCTCTTCCTGTACCGCCAGCCAGCGTAGGAGGGCGATCGCAAAATCGCAAAAATAGACCGGAAAATACGGAGAAAGGGCGATCGCTTCCTGATGGGAAAATAGCCCAATTTGGGTACGATGTGTGCGGATCTTCCTCAATTCAGCGGTTTGCTGCTGCGCCCAAACCCAAGCGCCGCGTTCGATTTAGCCTCAGTCGGTCGTCTACCCAGCCCATTGCGAGCAACCTGCCATGTCATCTGTAAACTTCGTCGGCTCCGAGTTTCCCATCAACACGATTACAACAGGCAGTCAGAGTACGTCGCTACTCACCGCTGAGGCATTCTCGACGAGGGCGATCGCAGTAGACGGCAGCGGCGGGTTTGTGGTGGTGTGGACGGGGCCAGACGGCGGTGGCTCAAACACTGGAATTTACGCCAGACGGTTCGATAGTGCGGGTGTGGCGCAGAGTTTGTTCGATGCGGACTCCAGTTCCCTAGTCAGCACAGATGCCCGCATCAATACGACAACAGCTAATATCCAGCGACTTGCCAGCGTTGCAGCGGATGCCGACGGCAACTTTATCGTGGTGTGGGAAAGCATCCAAGACCCGGTAACGGGTGATTCAGGCGTTTATGCTCAGCGCTTTGACAAAGATGGCAACCGCATCGGTGGCGAAACCCAGATTCACACTAACGTCCTGGGCGAACAGACCGAGGTCAGCGTGGCGATGGCTCCCACGGGCGAGTTCGTGGTTACCTGGACTAGCGATGTGGGCGATGGGGACGGCACTGGAGTTTTCGTCCGGCGATTCAACAGCGCAGGTGTGGCACAGCCAATTAATCCGCCGATGGGGCCCGCCAGCACCAACGATGTCCAGGTCAACACCACAACAGATCGGAACCAACGTTTTTCTAACGTGGCGATCGCCCCCGACGGCAGCTTTGTCGTCACTTGGTCGAGCGTTTTGCAGGATGGCGACGGCTATGGCGTATACGCCCAAAGGTTCAGCAGCACGGGCGCACGAGTCGGCCCGGAATTCCCCGTCAATACCACCACTGCCAGCAATCAGCAAAATTCCCATGTGGCGATCGCCCCTGATGGCAGCTTTGTCATTACCTGGTCGAGCGAAAACCAGGACGGCTCTAGCTGGGGCGTGTACGCTCGCCTGTTTGACAGCAACGGCGACCCGCTGACGGGCGAAATCCTTGTCAACCAGTTCACCACGGGCGAGCAGCGTTATTCCACGGTGGCAATGGATAGCGACGGCAACTTTGTCGTCACCTGGCAAAGCTTTAGCCAGCCTTCTGAAACTGTGACGACCACGGGCATTGTGGCGCGGCGCTTCAGCAGAACGGGCACTCCCCTGGGTGACGAGTTTCTGGTCAACACCACCACCCCAGGCGATCAGCGCTTCCCTGCCGTTGGTGTTGCTCCCAGCGGCAATTTTGTCGTCGTTTGGACGGGGCCCGACGCTAACGGCACCGGTGTCTATGGACAGCGGTTTTCGCCGCCGACCAGCACCGCGCCGACCGATATCCTGCTAACGCCTGCTAGTTTTCCAGAAAACTCCCCGCTGGATACCGTCATTGGGAATCTCTCCGCCATCGACCCGGATGGAGATATCGTCACCAATTTCCAACTGATCGATTCAGTCAATTTCCCGGACAACAACAGTTTTGAAATCCAAACTGGGTCTGGCGGGCCGATTTTGGTGCTGCGGGCGGCGGCAGATTTTGAGACAAAGAACAGCTACACCATCAAAATTCGGGCAACCGATCCAAACGGATTGAGCTATGACAAAGAAGTGGTGGTGGCGGTTACGAACGTCAATGAAGCGCCCACTGCCATTAATCTCGATCCGCAGTCTGTGGATGAAAACGTGCCCATTGGCACAGAAGTTGGCATCTTCACAACCATTGATCCCGATTTTGTTGACACCCACACCTACACGCTCGTTTCCGGCACAGGCGACACCGACAACGCCAGCTTTACGATTGTCGGCAACCAACTCCGGCTGAACGTTTCCCCCGACTTTGAAACCAAGAACAGCTACACGATTCGGGTTCGCACCACCGACAGCGGCAACCTCTTCTTCGAGCAAGTCTTTACGATTACCATCAACGACATCGACGAAACGCCGCCCAACCAAGCACCCACGGCGATCGCCCTCACGCCAACCAACGTCGATGAAAACGTCCCGGTCGGAACCACCGTCGGCACATTCACAACCACCGACCCAGACACAGGCGATACGCATACTTACACGCTTGTCGCAGGGACAGGCGACACCGACAACGCCAGCTTTACGATTGTCGGCAACCAACTCCGGCTGAACGTTTCCCCCGACTTTGAAACGAAAGATAGCTACACGATTCGGGTTCGCACGACTGACAGCGGCAACCTCTTCTTCGAGCAGTCGTTCACCATCACCATCAACGACATCGACGAAACGCCGCCCAACCAGGCCCCAACGGCGATCGCCCTCACGCCAACCAACGTCGATGAAAACGTCCCAGTCGGAACCACCGTCGGCACATTCACAACCACCGACCCAGACACGGGCGACACCCACACCTACACGCTCGTTTCCGGCACAGGCGACACCGACAACGCCAGCTTCACGATTGTCGGCAACCAACTCCGGCTGAACGTTTCCCCCGACTTTGAAACCAAGAACAGCTATACGATTCGGGTTCGCACGACTGACAGCGGCAACCTCTTCTTCGAGCAGTCGTTCATCATCACCATCAACGACATCGACGAAACGCCGCCCAACCAGACCCCAACGGCGATCGCCCTCACGCCAACCAACGTCGATGAAAACGTCCCAGTCGGAACCACCGTCGGCACATTCACAACCACCGACCCAGACACGGGCGACACCCACACCTACACGCTCGTTTCCGGCACAGGCGACACCGACAACGCCAGCTTTACGATTGTCGGCAACCAACTCCGGCTGAACGTTTCCCCCGACTTTGAAACCAAGAACAGCTATACGATTCGGGTTCGCACGACTGACAGCGGCAACCTCTTCTTCGAGCAGTCGTTCATCATCACCATCAACGACATCGACGAAACGCCGCCCAACCAGACCCCAACGGCGATCGCCCTCACGCCAACCAATGTCGATGAAAACGTCCCGGTCGGAACCACCGTCGGTACATTCACAACCACCGACCCAGACACGGGCGACACCCACACCTACACGCTCGTTTCCGGCACAGGCGACACCGACAACGCCAGCTTTACGATTGTCGGCAACCAACTCCGGCTGAACGTTTCCCCCGACTTTGAAACCAAGAACAGCTATACGATTCGGGTTCGCACGACTGACAGCGGCAACCTCTTCTTCGAGCAGTCGTTCATCATCACCATCAACGACATCGACGAAACGCCGCCCAACCAGACCCCAACGGCGATCGCCCTCACGCCAACCAATGTCGATGAAAACGTCCCGGTCGGAACCACCGTCGGTACGTTCACGACCACCGACCCAGACACAGGCGATACGCATACTTACACGCTTGTCGCAGGGACAGGCGACACCGACAACGCCAGCTTTACGATTGTCGGCAATCAACTCCGGCTGAACGTTTCCCCCGACTTTGAAACCAAGAACAGCTATACGATTCGGGTTCGCACGACTGACAGCGGCAACCTCTTCTTCGAGCAGTCGTTCACCATCACCATCAACGATCTGCCAGAAGGGCCGCCACCCGTCAATGAAGCACCCACGGCGATCGCCCTCACGCCAACCAATGTCGATGAAAACGTCCCGGTCGGAACCACCGTCGGCACATTCACAACCACCGACCCAGACACAGGCGATACGCATACTTACACGCTTGTCGCAGGGACAGGCGACACCGACAACGCCAGCTTTACGATTGTCGGCAACCAACTCCGGCTGAACGTTTCCCCCGACTTTGAAACCAAGAACAGCTATACGATTCGGGTTCGCACGACTGACAGCGGCAACCTCTTCTTCGAGCAGTCGTTCACCATCACCATCAACGATCTGCCAGAAGGGCCGCCGCCACCCGTCAATGAAGCACCCACGGCGATCGCCCTCACGCCAACCAATGTCGATGAAAACGTCCCGGTCGGAACCACCGTCGGCACATTCACAACCACCGACCCAGACACGGGCGATACGCATACTTACACGCTTGTCGCAGGGACAGGCGACACCGACAACGCCAGCTTTACGATTGTCGGCAATCAACTCCGGCTGAACGTTTCCCCCGACTTTGAAACCAAGAACAGCTATACGATTCGGGTTCGCACGACTGACAGCGGCAACCTCTTCTTCGAGCAAGTCTTTACGATTACCATCAACGATCTGCCCGAACTTCCACCCGTTGTTAATCAGCCGCCGACAGACATTGCCCTCAGCAGCCTCAGCGTTCTAGAAAACGTTCCGGCGAACACAATCATCGGCCAGTTCGACAGTTCCGATCCGGATCATTCCAGCGGGTTTACCTATACGCTGGTCAGCGGCGCAGGCAGTACAGACAACGCTGCGTTTCTGATTGAGGGCGATCGCCTCCGCATTCGGTCTTCGCCCGACTTTGAAACAAAACGCTCCTACAGCATCCGCGTCCGCACCACCGACCCCAGCGGCGGCAGCTTTGAAAAAGTATTTATCATCAGCGTGCTGGATGTGGATGAAACGCCACCCAATGTTTCAGCCTCAATCGTGGTTGACCTAAATGGCACGGCTGCGGGAATCGACTTCAGCATTGGTGCGCCGACGGTTGCGTCGATCAAAGTTGCCGCGCCAAACGCCACCATTACCAAAACCAGCCCCACTAACCTGACCCAGCTCGTGGTCAACCTGACCAATCCAATAAATGGAGCCAGCGAGCGCCTGATCGCCGATGTCAGCGGCACTAACCTGCGAACCAACTATGATCCCACGGGCGTACTCACGATCTGGGGCAGCGCTCCTGCCTCGGTCTATCAGCAAGTTTTACGCACCGTCACCTACGAAAACTCGGCGGCTGTTCCAAACACATCGACTCGGACAATTTTTGCCGCTGCCTCCGACGGGCAAACCTTTAGCCCCATTGCCCGCACCACGCTGAATTTTGTGGGGCTGCGGCAGGTTGATGGCACAGATGGGGACGATGTGCTGGTGACCACGCCGAACACTGACCTGCTTTCGGGCCGAGCCGGAAACGATATCGTCCGGTCTACACTGGCGAACTTGCGGCAGCAGGACGTGATTCGCGGTGGGCCAGGGGTGGATACCTTTGTGCTGACGGATGGTACGGGCACAATCACCGTCAATGTCGGCAACTTCAATAGCCAGCTTCCTGACGTTTCTCCGGGGACGCTGGTCACCGAGTTTGAAGTCTTTGATCTGAGCGGGTTCCGGGGCAATGCGCTGATGATTGGCGCAGATAATTTTGATGATTATCTGGTGGGCGGCCTTGGCAACGACACGCTGGATGGCGGCACGGGTAACGATACGCTCATTGGCGGACCGGGCAATGATGTCTACATTGTCAGGAGTCCAGCGGACACGATTATTGAACGCCCCAACGAAGGCAACGATACGGTACAAGCCGCCGTGAACTATACGCTGCCGGATCACGTTGAGAATTTGGTGCTGATTGATAACGCCAGAACTGGCACGGGCAACACCCAGAACAACCGCATCACGGGTAACGCGCTGAGAAATCTGCTGCGAGGCGGCGCGGGGAACGATACGCTGGTGGGGCTAGCCGGTGCGGATACCCTGCTGGGAGAGGAAGGTAACGACCTGCTGGATGGTGGGCGTGGCCGGAACATCCTGACAGGCGGACAGGGACGAGATACGTTTGTGTTTGGCGTGGGCAGGGGGCTGGGTCGCAGCATCGTAACGGACTTCAATCTGCGTCAAGATCGGATTCTGGTGCGGGGGACGGGGCTATCGGCCGGACGAATTGATGCTGCCCAGTTTATCCGGGGGACAAGTGCTCGTCGCCAGAGCGATCGCTTCATTTACGATGCCGCTACGGGTCGCCTATTCTTTGACCCCGACGGCACGGGCAGCCAGCGTCAGGTGTTGATTGGCACGCTGAGCAATCGACCGTCGCTGGGCGCAGGGAATATTATTGTGGGGTAGGATTATTGTGGGGTAGGTTTGCATAGCCCATCGCATTCGCATTATGGAGCGAGGTATAGCCATGACCCACACCCTTGCTGAGCCGGAGGTTTATCAGGGACAGTTTGGTGAGTTCACGATTACGAAGGGCGATCGCCTGGGGGTCGTCCTATATCGGGCGGCGCTGATGGTGGCGGCGCTGTGTTTTGATGTGGGCACGGGGCTGGTGCTGGGGCGCGGCGACGACCCGACGGTGCTGCGGTGGCTGAGTCCGCTATATACGCTGTTTTCGCTGGCGCTGGGCGCGAGTCTGCTGCTGATTCACATTTATATGAAGCCGCTGCATCGGGCGCTCCAGGCGTTTTGGCTGGTGGGGGCGATCGCGGCGATCGCCGTTGCCCACCTGTATCCAGAGCCATTCGTGCAGTCAGTCTATCTGCACCCGCAGACCCTTCTGGGCGTGGGGTTTACTTTTGCTGCGCTGACGGGCATTTTCTTCAAAGAAGCGTTTTGCTTTAACCGTCTGGAAACGAAACTGCTCACGCCCCTGGTGCCGCTGCTGCTGCTGGGTCACCTAGCGGGGGTATTGTCACCGGGCATCGAGAGCAAGCTGCTATTGGTCTGGGCGATCTTGATGCTAATCTTTGCGGTGCGAAAGTGTGTCCAGGCAATCCCGCCGGATATCGGCGACAAGAGCGTGTTTGAATATCTCCGGCAGGAAAGCCAGGTCGCTAAATCAGCTAAATCAGCCGATTAGGTAAGCTGACCCATGAGCTGAATCGGGTGCGCCTAAAGAACTGAGTAGACGACAAAATCCGCAAAATCAGCATGAACCGAGCGCGGCGTTGCCCAGGAGGGGTCTTCTCCGCCAAAGAAGGTAGAAAACAGGATGCCGTCGATCTGAAGCTCTGGCACGGTGCGGAATGTCACACCCTGCTTGTCTAAAACCTGACGGCCGTTGAACCAGACACGGATGCGGCCATTCGCCTGACCAGGCGTATTTAGCGTCACTTCCTGATCGATGCGATGCCAAACGCCCGTGCTAAAGCGCCAGTTGCCCCGCCCAATCGAGGTGCCATAGCCCCGGCTGGTTGGCAAATAGGCATAGACTTCCCCTGCGCCATTCTGCCGCCACATAAATCGGGTTGAGAACCCATCGGTGCCATTGGGAATGCTGCCACCCGTATTGCCTCTGCCGCCATAGAGTCCGGGCAGCTTGCCGCCGCGCACAAAGCTGAAATTGCTGGAAAACCGCACAGCATAGCTGAGCCGCACTGCTTCCTGGGGGCCAATGGGCAAGCGAGCGAAGAACTGGCTGCCGCCCAAGGGCACGTTATATCGGCTCACGGCTCCGGGGCTGATTGAACCCTGGGGATAGCGGACGCGCAGGAACAGGGGATGAGTACCGCCCCGTTCGCTTGCGATCTGTCGATTTTGCGGGCCAAAGCCGCCGCGCGTCTGCACACCCCAGCGCTGTTCCCAGCCTTGTCCAAAGTTGCCGCGCCACAAAACTCGCGATTGAGTCGTCGCACGGCTGAGCAAAGTAGGATGGGAGGATTCTGCTGACGGTGCAGCGTCAGTGAGATTGGCTGTACCAGAAACTGCAAGCGGCGTGTATGAGCAGCTTGTAGCTGCTGCCAGCAGGGCGATCGCCCACCGTGGAAATCTTGCCTGAACTTGTGTCATGGTTTATCAATCCAGCAACGACTTTCATTGAAGAAGTTGAGTAGGGTCAGCGGCCAGGCGCAGACGCTCAGCTTCTCGAACTCTTTTACAAATGATTTGAAATCTTTACAGGCAAGTTTCTGTGAAGATGTGGAGAGAAGACGTGGAAGCTCCGGGGTTCAGGAGGGACCGATTCTCGATTTCGGATTTGCGATTTGGCTTGCCAGCCAAGGGGCTGCGGGGCTTTCCGCAGTTTCACCTGTAGCGTCGCTCAGGAGAATTGATATCAGAACTCGAAACTCTCGCAGTTCCAAGCCCCCTCGCGCCTGCATTGCAGAGCAACAATCCTCAACTTCCGCCACCGCAAGCTTTTACAGTTTGTAACGTTTGCATTGAGCCGGGGGGCCAACCCACGCCGTAGACTTGATGAATGCATGGCACTTGGCTTCTTGGCACTTGGCTTCTTGGCACTTGGCTTCTGGCTGTGCTTGCTTCTAGTCTTATATTCAGGGCGCACCCCAGTTCTGCAAGTTTGCCCTCATCCCCCAGCCCCTTCTCCCAAAGCGGGAGAAGGGGAGCCGGATTGGAAGTCCCTCTCCCGCTTTGGGAGAGGGATTTAGGGTGAGGGGTACAAAAGTGGGATGCACCCTATCTCCAGCTTCATCCTTCATACACAGGTCTTTTTTAAGAACTATGTTTCCCATTCAGCGTCCTCGTCGTCTCCGCAGTCATCCCCAGTTGCGCCGCATGGTCAGCGAAACGGTGCTGAACACCAGCGACCTGATCTATCCGCTGTTTGCGGTGCCGGGGGAGGGAATGGCGACCGAGGTGCGGTCGATGCCGGGGGTGTACCAACTGTCGATCGACAAAATCGTAGAGGAAGCAAAAGAAGTCTACGACTTGGGCATTCCTGCCATCATTCTGTTTGGCATTCCCGCCGACAAGGACACCGACGCGACGGGGGCGTGGCACGATCACGGCATTGTGCAACTGGCGGCAACGGCGGTGAAGGAAGCCGTGCCCGACCTGATTGTGATTGTCGATACCTGCCTGTGTGAATACACCTCCCACGGGCATTGCGGCTATCTGGAGGTGGGCGACCTGACGGGGCGCGTGCTGAACGACCCAACACTGGAGCTACTCAAGAAAACCGCCGTCTCGCAGGCAAAGGCAGGAGCGGATATCATCGCGCCGTCGGGGATGATGGATGGCTTTGTCAAGGCGATCCGCGAGGGGCTAGACGAAGGCGGGTTTCAAGATATTCCGATTCTGTCCTACGCGGCGAAGTATGCGTCGGCGTATTACGGCCCGTTCCGCGATGCGGCCGAGTCATCTCCGCAATTTGGCGATCGCCGCACCTATCAGATGGACCCTGGCAATCGCCGCGAAGCCCTGAAGGAAATTGAGCTAGACATTGCCGAAGGGGCAGACATGTTGATGGTCAAACCTGCGCTGTCCTATATGGACATCATCTGGCAGGTCAAGCAGGCATCCAACCTGCCTGTCGCGGCGTATAACGTTTCAGGCGAGTACGCTATGATCAAGGCAGCCGCTCTCAATGGCTGGATTGACGAGCAGCGCGTCGTTTTGGAAACGCTCACGAGTTTTAAGCGTGCTGGGGCAGACTTGATTCTGACTTACCACGCAAAAGATGCCGCCCGCTGGCTGGCTTCTGGCTCGTAGCATCTGCCCTTTAACCATTCACCTTCCCAATCCTGACCTTCCTGGCCCTCTACCCAGGTAGCTCTAGCACGGGTTTTCTTCGGCATCATCGCTCGGCTTCTGTTACGGTTCGACGTTTGCTTCGGAGACTTGAAAGCTGGGGTGCTTCGCTTTGCCAGGGTGCCAGTTTAGTTCAGATATCGTTTAGGCCTGAATAGGCGCTTTAAGCGCCGATTTTCGGCATTTAGTTCAGCAGGATTTTAAGTAGGCGCTTGTTTTCGTGAAGCAGGCGCAGGAATACTTGTAATCCTGGCTAGATGGCCTAGAATTGACAATATTCTGTAGGCATAAAACTCTAAGTGGACAGAATCTTAACTGTCCTATCTGCTGATCAAGGGCATAAGTTTGCCAGGACGCAGAGGAGATTTTGAGTAGCCTGTAGATGTTGCCTTGCGGAGCGATCGCCACAAGCCCCCTGTATCGACGGGCGATCGCACAATTTGCTCTCAACCCAAGCCTCTACGGTTGATTTTTACTACTTTTTCCTGATAGAGGAAACTCCTTTTGTAGGGAGGATTTTAGGAATTCCATCCTTCTGTCTGGTTTTCGTCCAGACTAGTCTTCGGCCAAAAGGTAGCAAGCAGAAGGTGGCAAGGAGATCAAAACCGCATCTACAGTTCACCGGTTCGAGAATTGCTGCTCATAGATGATGATCACAAGTTGCTGAATCACAAATTGCTGAACTGATGTAGAAACGGGTCTCTTTAGAAACTGGTCTTTTATTCTTTTACAGGTCGCGGCTCTGAGACGCTGCGTGTTCTTTGTTGATTTATGAAATACACGATTACTCATACCGGAACGGACTGGTTGCTGAAAATCTGGGAACCTGCGCCTGTTGACAGCGCACGAGATCTGCCGTTTCTTTACAAAATCAAGTTGCGGTTTAGCTCTGAGAAAGAAGCGTTGATGGTGCTTGACCACTACAAGATGCTCTACTCAGGCACGAGCCATCTAGAGATATCAGACATGGGGGCGCTCATGGCAGTCTAGATTGACTAGATTAATTGTGATTGACTAGATTAATTGTGCCCAGATTAATTGGGTTTAGAAACGGTGAGTGGCGATTCCCAAGATTCCCAAAAAGATTGCTTCGGGAAAGATTGCTTAGGGACTATTCTAGAAACTGCTCTAGAACTCTAGAGAAATTGCTCTAGAACTCTAGAAATTGCTCTAGCAATCACTCCCACTTCTTCTTTCCTGAAACACTTCACTCATCCGAACACAATCCGAAAAGAAGTCAGTCCCCTTTTGCAAAGTTTCTGCCAAGCCTTTTGTTCGGTTCTGCGGTTGCAGGGTTTCTCTTTTGCGTAGGTTCCTAGGGGCGGCGATGGGCCATTGTGGTACTCGCCTGAGCTACAGGCATGAGAATTACGTCGTTGATATTGACATGGGCGGGGCGCGTGGCGCAGTACAGCACTACATCGGCAATGTCCTCAGCCGTTAGCGGTGTAAGCCCTTGGTATACCTTGCGAGCGCGATCGCCATCTCCATGAAACCGCACCTCGCTAAACTCGGTTTCCACCATGCCCGGATCAATCGAGGTAATTCGCACAGCGGTTCCCAATAAATCCAGCTTGAGGCACTCCGTCAGGCTTTTGACGGCGGCCTTCGTGGCACAATACACATTGCCGCCGGGATAGGGCTGGTGTCCGGCGATGGAGCCGATGTTGATCACATGGCCGCGATCGCGCTGCACCATCCCAGGGAGAATCGCCCGCGTAACGTAGAGCAACCCCTTCACGTTGGTGTCGATCATTTCTTCCCAGTCTTGCACCTGGCCTTCGTGGAGCTTGTCTAGCCCCCGGCTTAGCCCTGCATTGTTCACCAAAATATCGACCGCCGCCCAGTCTTTGGGCAGTGCGCTCAGCGTAGACTCGACCCTGGGGCGATCGCCCACATCCAGTTGCAGCAGCAGCGTCTCCGTTCCAAACTGGGTCTTGAGCGCGGCTGCTAGCTCCTCTAGCCGCTCCAATCGCCGCGCTACCAGAATGAGCCGCGCCCCTGCCTCCGCAAAAAAATGGGCACAAGCCGCACCAATGCCGCTGCTTGCACCCGTAATCAGAACAATTTGGTTTTGGATAGAAGCCATTGGAGGGGTCAGGTTTTAGGAATCCGGATTCATCCTATCACCCGCCCCGGCTTTCCCTTGCCGGAACCCTCGCTCGTAAGCCTAAGCCGTGATCCTAAGCCGTGATCCTAAGCCGTGATCCCCAGCCATGCTCCTAAGCCGCTGCTCCTAAGCCGTTGCCAGGGCAGGCTCTGGACGCTTGCTGTGGCGAATGCCTTCGATGGCTTCGGCATAGTCCTTCGCGCCGAAGACCGCAGACCCGGCCACGATTGCGTTTGCGCCTGCTTCCAGCACTTGCCAGGTGTTGTTCACCTTCAGCCCACCATCGACTTCGATCCAGGGGTCGAGGCCGCGCTCGGCGCACATTTCGCGCAGCTTGCGGATCTTGGGCACCACTGCCGGAATGAAGCTCTGGCCGCCAAAACCGGGGTTGACGCTCATAATCAGCACCAGGTCGCACACCTCCAGCACATACTCAATCAGCGTCAGCGGCGTAGACGGATTCAGCACCACTCCGGCCTGCTTGCCCAGTTCCTTAATCTGGCAGAGGGTGCGGTGCAGGTGGGGAGAGGCATTGTGTTCGGCGTGGACGGAGATAATGTCGGCTCCGGCTTTGGCGAAATCTGCCACGTATTTTTCTGGCTCCACAATCATCAGATGCACGTCCAGCGGCTTTTGGGTGTAGGGACGAATCGCGTCTACGATCAGCGGGCCGATGGTGATGTTGGGGACAAAGCGACCGTCCATCACGTCTACGTGAATCCAGTCGGCTCCGGCCTGGTCAACCGCTTTGATTTCATCACCCAGGCGACTGAAGTCGGCAGATAAAATCGACGGGGCAATGACGATGGGCTTTTGTGAAGTAGGCAGGGTCATGGCGGCGGGTTCTCCTGGGTTTGATTTGGTATCAATTTTAACAAAGCTCATCCATCAGTCCAGACCCTTTGCAAAGAGGTTCAGGGACAATTCTTAAGGCTTTATAAAAAAGCTGTCTACAAGAAGCTTTATACAAAATGGAGAGTCGCGCAACTGCTCATCGAGAAATTTTCTGAGAAACTTTCTGAGAACTTTAGTTTGGACTAACTGGCATCACAATAATGCTCAACAGGATGCCATAAAGAATCTGCTCAACCGTTCATAACAGTTGAACTTAAGGAATTGGATACAATCCTGCTCGCAGTTAAGCTGCTGTTGCAACCGGACTGTTCAGGGATTGTTCGGATGTCTTGCGTTTCGAGGCTCGTTTTTTGACCATCGGATAGCAGGGACGAGGAGTTGGCTTGTGCCCCTTGCCTCGTCCTGGCGATTTACCACGAGGTTTAGGCGCAGGAGCAGGGGTGCCAATCGCTGCCAAAATGCCTGCAAACGCTTGTGCGACCCGACCCGGAGTCAACGTTTCTTGCGGTGCCTGCCAGGGCAAGGGGTGGTCAGTACAGTCCTTTCGCGCTAACCACAACTGCCAACTGAGCAACGGCATCAGGCTGCTCCACTGTTCGGTTGCCGATACAGAACTGAACTGGGGATGTGTCCAATATAGCCTCTGCTTGGCAAAGCGATACCAGTGTTCAATGGCAAAGCGACGGAGGTAGTGCAACCACAGGGTTTCTAACGGAGGCATCTGCTCACCCAGCCAAACTAACCACAAAGGAGCCAAGCGTCGCGTGCTGCTCTGTGTCTCCAGCACCTCCACGCGCAACACTTCCATTGCCCGTTTGGGGGATTTGCGGAAATGGTATGCACTCCAACGACTGACCCGCACTCGTCCCCAGTTGGGATCATCGACTTCAACGGTTTCGACCGGGACACTCCAAGTGTCAGGGTCATTGAGTTTCATCTTATGTCCATGCTTGGCAGGTGCGCCTCGCCCTCGATACGCTGGGGGCGCGCCATAGACACATCGATTGGATGTAACCCGCAGCAGCAAGTCTGCCTCAATCCCTGCCGTTTGGTTGACAAAACTGGCATTGCCGTACCCTCGGTCGTAGATCGCCAACGGACGCACCGCTAACTGCCGAGTCACTTGTTTGAGTTGGAATGCCGCTTTACTGGCGGGTGTTTCAAAGCTGGTGATGCGCTCATGCCGCAATGGTAATGCCCAACTGCCCCTGTCTTCAGCAATCCAGGCTAAGGTACTGTAGTTTTGTCCGGCTATCGGGGCATGTCCTGTTCTGCCTGATAAGGTGCGGTCTTTCAAACGCCTGGCAGCAGGACGGTTCCACCGACTCGCATCACCTGCCAACAACGGTTGCTGCTGAGTCGGTATCTGCTGCACCAACAGCTTCAGCACCTTTGATCGGGGTAGGCGGCTATCGCGCAACGCTTCATAGGTGCTCGACCACTGGCGACGAAAGACAGGACTCTGCGATAGCCTCACAAACGACACGATGCACGCACTCACTAACACGGCATCCATCAGATCAAACAGGGCATCTCTGGCGTTTCCCAAGCTGGCATACAACGTTTGGCGAAATTGCTGAAGTTCGTTGAAAATCATGGGGTCAATGTTGGTTGTACTTCATTGACCTTACGGCAGTCGGTGCTTCTCATTGACTGCCTTCCTCTTCACCATTAGTCCAAACTAAAGTGAGAAATTTTCATTGAGAAATTCGAGAAATTTGCCGCTCGCCGCTTACCCAGCCTTGGATTCTGGCAGACGCTTCTGAATAAAGCCTTATAAAGCCCTGAAACCAGCCCTGGAAAAGCTAGAGGCTAGCTCTTGCACATGACACAGTCTTGGGATGCAGTCGCCCTTGGAACGGGGTGCAGTCCTTCGGTTGGCGGCACGGGCGAATCTGCCAGGACGGTGTAGATTTCCCACGGTGCGCCGTCGGGGTCGTGAACCCAAGCCTTATCTTGCAGCGCATAGCAACAGTTGGTTTGCGGTTCGGGCACAGTGGCCAGGTCGAGTTGCGCGAGGCGATCGCCCGCCATCTTCACATCCTCCGACGTTTCCACCTGCACACCCAGATGGTTGAGCCGCTCCGTCGCGTTGGGATTTTCAATCAGCACCAGCTTCAGCGGCGGCTGGGCGATCGCAAAGTTGGCATAGCCGGGCCGCCGCTTGGCAGGTTCGGTGCCAAACAGCTTGCTATAGAACACAACGGCTTCATCAATGTTGCTCACATTCAGCGCCAGTTGTACGCGAGACATCGGGTTTCTCCTGAGTAGAAGTTGGCATCAGTCACTCAATCTTGGCAGTCATCGATATTGACAGCCGTTCATATTGACAACCATCAATATCGACTCCCATCAATATACTGGCACTCTATATCGATGAGTGTCAATATGAAAATATGAATTTCCCTAAATCTGCTCCACCAACTGCCGTGCCGACCTGCTGCACTCCGCTGCTGGCAGGCGCATTACCGCCCGAAGACGCGGCCCGGCTTGCTGCCCTGTTTCGCGTGTTGGGCGAACCGGCCCGCCTGCAACTGCTCAGCCTGATCGCGTCCCAGCCGGGTCAGGAAGCTTGCGTCTGCGAATTGACCGAGCCGCTGGGTCTGTCGCAGCCGACCATCAGCCACCACCTCAAGGTGATGTACGAAGCGGGACTGTTGCAAAAAGAGCGGCGCGGCAACTGGATATATTACCGACTGGTGGGCGATCGCCTGGAACAGTTGCGCGTTGCCCTGGCCAGCCCAGCCCGCTGAACCCACTGCCCGCAGGCCCCGTGCGATGACGCTGAGCGAACCCATTACCACGCTGACCGACTATGCGATCGCCCTGGAATGCCTGATCTTTGCGGTCTGCTTGCTGAAACAGGCAGCACCCCCCAAGCCTGCAAAGGGATGGATACTGGCCTTTGTCAGCACGGCGCTGGCTGCGGCCCTGGGCGGCACGCTGCACGGATGGAGCGCCGCGTTGTCGCCGGGTTGGGCATTGGGCCTGTGGCGAGCCATGCTGCTGGCGCTGGGGGTTGCCAGTTATGGGCTGGTGGCTGGCGTGAGTGCGGATTGGGGGCCGGGGGGCAAATTGGGCAAGGTGCGCCAGTTGGCGCTGGGCAAGCTGACGGTGTATGGGCTGTGGGCATGGCAGGCGGAATCCTTTTGGGGGGCGATCGCCGACTATCTGCTGTCCATGCTGCTGGTGGCGGGTCTGGTAGTGGGGCTGATATTGGGGCTGGTGGGGTCGGGGGCGGTTCTGGTCGGCCCAGCGCAGCGGGTCGCTGCAGGATGGCTATTGGGCGGGGTGGGTCTGTCGTTTGCCGCAGCCGGGGTGCAGGTGGTGCAGCTTGCCCTGCGGCCCTGGCTCATGCCCAATGACCTCTATCATCTGGTGCAGATGGTCGCGCTCTATGCGTTCTTTCGCGCAGCGCAGCCGCCTCCTTCTCACGCTGTTGGGTAAGTTCGTAGCGTTGTAAATGACCTGCTGGGCTGCTTTGCCGATGTCTTTGTTCAGCCACTTTGCGAGGCTGCCGCCCGATTCTTCCCTAGCGGTATCCTCTAGGGTGTCCAGCAGGAATGTGGAAAGTCCAGCCACGAGCGGCGCTTCAAATCCAGTCATGAGGAGGGCAAGAGAAATTTAGCTCTGAAATTTAGCTCTATTATGGCCGGTGAATGCGGGACTCTGGGATTTTAGGTTCTGGTATCGCCGCCGTCCGGAAGTCCCCCTTGCTCAAGGGGGATGTAGGGGGATCGGTTCGGGTACAGAAGCGATCGGAGATCCCCCCTAGCCCCCCTTATCAAGGGGGGAAAGCCGGAAGTCCCCCTTGCTTAAGGGGGATTTAGGGGGATCGGCTCGGGTACAGAAGTGATCGGAGATCCCCCCTAGCCCCCCTTATCAAGGGGGGGAAAGCCGGAAGTCCCCCTTGCTCAAGGGGGATTTAGGGGGATCGGCTCGGGTACAGAAGTGATCGGAGATCCCCCCTAGCCCCCCTTATCAAGGGGGGGAAAGCCGGAAGTCCCCCTTGCTCAAGGGGGATTTAGGGGGATCGGCTCGGAATTCGGACGATCGAAGATCCCCCCTAGCCCCCCTTGGTAAGGGGGGAACCGGAACCGGAGCCGGAACTGGAGCCGTTTTGGGTAAGGTGCCTGATGTCGCTGATGCAAGTTTGGGGCGTATTTCTAATCTTTGTGCTGTGCCCTGTGCTGGGGGCGCTGCCGCTGATTGAGTGGATCGTGCGGGGGCTGACGGGGAAGCGCCTGTCGAAGCTGGGCACGGGCAACGTTAGCGTGTCGGCAGCGTTTTATCACGGCGGGCGGGCGGCGGGCATTCTGGCGGTGCTGTCGGAGGCGGCGAAGGGAATTGCGGCGGTGCTGCTGGCGCGGCAGTTTTTTCCGGCGGAGTCGCTGTGGGAGGTGGTGGCGCTGATGGCGCTGGTGATGGGGCGCTATTGGGGCGGGCGCGGCGCGGGCACGACGAACGTGGTGTGGGGCTTTTTGCTGCATGACCCGGTGGCGGCGGGGCTGGTGGCGCTGATCGGCGGCATTGGGTTTACTGTGTTGCGCGATCGCACGCTTGGCAAGCTCAGCGTCCTCGTTTTGATGCCGATCCTGGTGGCGCTGCTGCATCCCTACAGCGGCAAGCGGGTCGCCATTACCGCATTGCTCAGCCTGCTGCTGGCGTGGATTTACCAAAAAATTCCCGACGATCTGGATCTATCGGCAGAGGAAGCTCAGGAGGAATCGAAGCGCGTGTTTCAGTTTTTTCGGGGCGATCGCGCCTTACTGTCCCTGGATCAGGCTCTCTCACCGGCAAAAGTCGGCTCCAAAGCCGCCACCCTGGCCACCCTCAAGCGCCTGGGCTATGCTGTGCCCGATGGGTGGGTGCTGCCACCGGGAGACGACCCCGCGCCGTTGCTGACTGCCCTCTCACCCAGCGCCGATGCGCCCTTGGTGGTGCGTTCTTCTGCCATTGGTGAAGATTCGGACACGGCTTCGGCGGCGGGGCAATACGAGTCGTTTCTGGAGATCACCAGTCCGCCCGCGCTAGAGCAGGCGATTCTGCGCTGTCAGGAGTCCTACAACCTGCCCAGGGCGGTGCAATATCGCCAGCGCCAGGGCAGCGCCGAGGGGGGCATGGCGGTGCTGGTGCAGCGGCAGGTGGCGGGGGCGTTTTCCGGGGTGGCCTTTAGCCGCGACCCGATCCAGCGGCAGGGCGAGGCGCTGGTAATCGAGGCGCTGCCGGGGCGGGCGGATCAGGTGGTGTCGGGTCGGGTCACGCCGGAATCCTACCGTGTGTGGCTGCCGGAATCGCCAGAGGACACCCCCGACCCTGAAGCCTTCCCGATAGAAGGAACGGGCGATGTGCCGCTGGCGGTGATCCGGCGGGTGGCGCTGCTGACGCGGCAGATCGAAGCCCAGTTTCACGGCGTTCCGCAGGATGTGGAATGGAGCTATGACGGGCAGCAGGTGTGGATCTTGCAGGCGCGGCCGATTACGACGCTGGTGCCCATCTGGACGCGCAAGATTGCCGCCGAGGTGATTCCTGGCTTTATCCGGCCGCTCACCTGGTCGATTAACCGACCCCTGACCTGCGGCGTGTGGGGCGAAATTTTTACCATTGTGCTGGGGAACCGCGCTCAGGGGCTGGACTTTGAGGAAACGGCGACGCTGCACCACTCTGCTGCATACTTTAATGCGACCCTGCTGGGCGATATTTTTCGGCGGATGGGGCTACCCGCCGAGAGCCTGGAATTTCTCACCAGGGGCGCAAAGTTCAGCAAGCCGCCGCTGGGGTCTACGCTGCAAAATCTGCCTGGACTGCTGCGGCTGGTGCAGCGCGAACGACGACTGCTGAAGGAGTTTACCCAGCGCGATCGCCAGCAGTTTGCCCCGGCGCTGGCCAACCTGGCCGCCCGGCCCGCCGACTCGCTGGCCACCGCCGATCTGCTCGATCGCATCGACCAGATTTTGGAACTGCTGCGCCCCGCCACCTATTTCAATATCCTTGCGCCGCTGGGATTTGCCGCCCGACGCGCCCTGTTCCGGGTGGATGAAGCGGCGCTCGATAACAGCGTGATGCCGGAGGTGGCGGCCGTGCGATCGCTCCAAACCCTGGCCCAACAAGTGCGATCGCACCTGCCCGCACCCCCTGCTGACCCCGACGTGCTGTTGATGCAGCTTGGGGAAACCCCGGCGGGACGGGACATTCTCCACCAGTTTGACCAGTTCCTCGACCGCTATGGCTACCTCAGCGAAGTAGGGACAGATATCGCCGTTCCGACCTGGCGCGAGGCTCCCCAGGCTGTGCAGCGCCAGCTTGCCCAATTTGCCCAGCTTGACCAGTTTGCGACCGTACCCGCTGCGCCGCAGTCTAGACCGCCTGCTGGCAAGGTGCGAACCGTCCAGCAGCGGCTCGACCTCAAGGGGCGCGTGGCTGAGGTTTACAATCGCCTGCTGGCAGACCTGCGCTGGAGCATTGTGGCGCTGGAGCAGCGCTGGCTGGCTGACGGCTTGCTGAACGCGGCTGGTGATATTTTTTTCTTGGAAATTTCGGAAATTCGGGCGGTGGTGACAGAACAGGATGCCGATTGGGGTTTGGTAAAACGGCGGGTACAGGAGCGGCGATCGCGCTTCGAGGAAGATTCCCAGCAGACGATGATTCCCCTGCTGGCCTACGGACACGAGCCGCCGCGCCCGGTGGCCCAGCCAGAACAGCCCGCCCTCAGCAGACTGATCGGCATCGGGGCCAGCCCTGGCGTGGCGGTGGGGACAGTCGTGGTGGTGCGATCGCCCCAGGACGCGCCGCCCCTCGACCGCTCCTATATCCTCGTTGTGCCCTACACTGATGCAGGCTGGGCCCCGCTGCTGGCGCAGGCGGGCGGGCTGATTGCCGAAGTTGGAGGGCGGCTCTCCCACGGGGCGATCGTCGCCCGCGAGTACCAGGTTCCCGCCGTGATGAACCTGGCCAGCGCCACGCAGCGGCTTCGATCGGGCCAGCGGGTGCGGCTGGACGGAGAGACGGGCGTGGTGGAGGTGATGGAACCGGAATAGTCGAACGCTGGGGACACCCGCGAAACGATGGCAATTGCCTGGGCTATGGGATGTACTACGGGATATGCAACGCTGCAAAAATTCACGCTGCAAAAATTCACGCTGTAAAAATTCACACGGTCATCTCTAGTGCTGCGATCGCCCTGGGCATTCTGAGAACAGGCGCCCAACCTCACCCCATCCCCCGATCCGCTCATGGTGTCTTTTACTGCCGCACCTCCAAACTCTGCGCCGGCCTCGCCCCACCTGCTAACGGCGGCCATTTTGCAGTTGCCAATGCCCGACGCTGCCGATCGGGTGGCATCGGGGCAGGTGGTGCGGGCCCTGCAAACGCTGATGGCGGTGATAGACGAGGTGCGATCGCCCGAAAACGGCTGGGATGCAAACACGCTGCCGACCCCAGAGGCGATCGCCCCCTATGTAGCCGACGAAGCCTGTGACCTGTTAGAAGCGCTAGAAACGTCGGAAGCGCTGGCCGCCGAGACAAGCGACCGCACGTTTCCCACCGAGGCGGCCGACTCGCCCAAACCGGCCCCCCTGTGGCCCCCCTACTGCACGCTCGACAGCCTCACCCCCCGGCTGCTGTGGGGGCTGGCCCGCAGCGCGGTAGAGGTGATGCGGCTATTGGAAAGTGTGTCTGCGACGGTGGCTCCGGCGGGGGCAGTGCGCCAGCGGGGGCGGCTGCGGCTGGCGGCGGTGCTAGAGCTACACACTGAGGACGGCAGCCAGCGCCATGACCTGGTGATGCATCAGCCAGGGCGATCGCCCCTGTCGCTCGATGCCCAGGTCTATGAACTCGACGGCACAGCAGTTTCCGGCACGCTCACGGCTGGGCAAATCCTGACGGCGATCGCCCAGCAGGTGGAACTGGTCACGCCGGCCCTGTCGCCGCTCTTGGTGGGTCTGCCGATTCAACTGCTGCTGCCGGAATATGACTGGCAGCCCGCAACGCTGCGCCTGCACCTAGAGCTAGAGTTTGTGCCCGGTGGACTGCCCGCCTCGTCAGAGTTGCCAAATGCTGTGGCTGCTGGGGCTGCTGAGGCTTCGGAACCGCACGATGCGATGCCGTCGAACGATGAGGAAACCCTACCGACCACCCTCCAGTTCACGCCGGGGGCCTGGCTCCAGCGCTATTGCACCCACCTGAGAGACTATGCACTCGCCCACCAAGCCCTGCATCTGAGCGGCTGTCGCATGGTGTCCGAAGCCGTCTTCCCGCTGCCTGCGGAAGAGGTGGTGCCGCGGTTGGTTGCGGATGCCTGCCTGCTGCTGGATTTACAGACTTACTCGCCGCTGTTTGCGCCGATCGACCGCTGGCAAGACCGGATGCCGGGCGATCGCCTGCGATCGCGCCTCCTGTGGAGCCTCAGCCGCAGCAGCCCAGCTATGATGCAGCTCCTCGGCGGCGTGAAGGTGCGAATGCTGCAACCGGAAGCACCGTGGGATGCAGGCACGCTGCGGCTGCTGGTGACGCTGAAACTGCAAACACCGGAAATGGACTGGTACATTGACCTAGCGACAGGGCAAATGCCAGAACCAACGGTGTTTCCGCTGGCGGCGGACGTGGTGCTACAAGCGGGCGACCTAGCGTTCGAGGCCCAGCCCGAGGCGGCCCTGCCGCCGCTGTCGCTACAACAGCCCACGCCCTTGGCGCAACTGACCGAGCATGTAATGCAGCAAATCGAAACCGCTGTGCCCGAAGTGCATCTGCTGCTGGAGGGCGCTGCGGTAGATCTGTGGAGCGAAGCCGACCCCGAACCCCATCCCGCAACGCTTCAAGTCTTGGTGGATTTTGACTTTGTACCGGACTGGCACCTGACACCCGATCCACATCGCGACTAGAATGAAGTGTCGATTTGGCAATCAGTCGATTTGGCACACTGGCATCGGATGAGAGGAGTTCGTCGCTACACGGCTCTGGCGCTGCTGAGCGCGTTGGCGATATTGGGAACGACGCTTCCTGGCTGGGCTGCAACCCAGATTTATCTGCGCTATGGCCCGCTCCGCCTTAATGTTCCGGTGCAGGCAATTGAGAACTTTGGCAAAACAGGCGACGACCCCCGCCTCAGGTTCTATCTCAAGCGGCTTGCGCCCCATCAGCGATCGCAGCTTCAAAACACCCTCAACGCCACCTACGACGTGGACTTGATGATGGTGTCGCAGTTTAGCTATACCCGGTCGGGAGAGCGGCTGCTGCAAGAGGTAGGGGGGCTACTGCGGACGGCATCTGGGCGCAACGGCGCGGGCAGCCTGCGGAGTGCGGGCATTTTGGCGGCGGCCGATCCAGACGGCTTCAGCGTGCTGAGCTTTCTGCGGAATTTGCCCGTAGATATGCAGATCGACCTGCGGCAGGCCCTCGCCTTTCAGCGGCGACTGGGGGCGCTGCTGCAACGGACGGCAGTTGTGACCAATCAGGTGATTGACGCGACGCAGGCGATCGCCCAGACTGAAGCCGACGTGCTGCGAACCCTGCCGCCCATCGACCCGCGCCAGCCCGGTTCCGTCGCGTTCCAATCCCAAACGCTGCGGCTGGTAGATGCTCAGCGCGATCGCCCCCTTGTGGTAGACCTCTATCTGCCAGCGGTGGATAGGCCCGCCCCGCTGATCGTCGTGTCGAACGGGCTGGGCGCACGGCGCGATCGCTTTACGCGGCTGGCCAGCCATCTGGCATCGCACGGCTTTGCGGTGGCCATTCCCGACCATCCAGGGAGCGATCGCGATCGCCTCCAGGATTTTTACGACGGGCTGCACCGAGAAAACTTCGACCCCGCCGAGTTTGCCAATCGCCCGCTGGATATCTCCTTCTTGCTAGACGCGCTGGCTGAAATGCCGCAGCAGGGACAGTTCCAACGCATCGACCTGGAGCGGGTGGGGGCGTTTGGCTATTCCTTTGGCGGCACGACCGCCTTTTCCCTGGCGGGCGCAGAGATACAGCTTTCGTCGCTGGAGCCAGCCTGCCAGTCCGATTCGTTCATTCTCAATATTTCGCTGCTGTATCAGTGTCAGGCGCTCGAAGCCCCGCCGCCGCCCAACCTGCGCGACCCTCGCATCAAGGCGGTCTATGCCTTTTTGCCCTTTGGCAAGAGCCTGTTTGGAACGGGTCTCTCGCAAATTAACGTGCCTCTGCTGTGGGAAGCGTCCGACGAAGACTTGCTAACGCCCATGCTCAAAGAACAGGTTCCCTCGTTTCAGCAGCTTACCCCCTCCGCGCCCCAGGCAGAGCGCTATTTCGTACTGACCAAAGGACTGCCCCACGCCCGCATCAGCTACGAAATCGCCGGCCGCACGGCTGGCGGAGATTCTGGGTCAGACCGCCCCACGACTCGCCCCTCCTGGGAAGACATCAAAGCCATCTCCGAGCGCTATCACCACGCCCTGACGCTGGCATTTTTCCAGACCCACGTTGCCGGAAATGAGGACTATCGCCCGTTTCTCACGGCAGCCTACGCCACCCAGCTTGCGGAGCCGTCTTTCCCGATCGGCTTTGTGGCCTCCCTTGATGCCGTGGAGGATTAGCCCGTGGCAGAGTTGCCTGAATAGTGATTTTGCTCTATTCCAGATTTTCTAAGTCATTGAGATCCTTCAGCCTGCCGCTAGCTTGCTTATTGCGCTTTAGATCTTTCAGGCTAATAATCTTCACCTCAACACCATCCAGTACATCAACTGTCTTCTCTGCGTAGCATTCTTCAAAAGACACCCCAGAAATGGTAGTCAGAACTTCGATTCTAAATGGAGGAACCCCCATACGAGCGATTTTGTTGGGTTGTAAAAATAGCTCTGAGGTTAGCCCCTCTACATTGAATCCAAACTCTCGAATTGCATCCACTACTTTTTGAGCGTTTCCTGGATTGATTGCAATCCAGATGTCTATGTCGGCGGTTGCACGGGCATAGCCATAATATCCAACCGCATAGCCACCGATTAGTAAATACTCAACTTGTTTTGAATTCAGCAATCTCAAAAAATCTTTGAAATCTGACGGTAGAAGGCTTGTAGCCATAGATAACCTGTCGCATCTGCTCTATTGCTTGCAGCCGCTCATGGGGTGTTTTTGAGCGCCAATATTGCGTCTCATCGGAATCGTCAAACAGAGACACAACAGAAAAAGCAGTTTTATCTACGCTAAACATAAATGCAACTAACAGAGTAATTTTGGAAAGCATTACTCTAATTTTTAATCAGTTTAGAGTGCTGCACTAGTGCTAGTTTACTATACTCAAACCCTGCTGGATTCTCTCGCTGGCGATCGCCCCTCACTCATCCTGCGGCAGTTCCAGGCACTTTTTGGTAGAGGGTGGCGATCGCACACTCCAGCCCCACACTCTCAAAGCGCACCGTGTCACCCACGCCGTAGCGCTGCCCAACCCAGCCCTCTGCCGTCAGCCGATAGCATTCCAGCGCCATTTCAGCCTGATTCACTAGCACGTACTCGCGCAGGGTTGGCACGGTCTGATAATCGGCAAACTTGTAATCGGCAAACTTGTCGCCCCGGTCAAACGCAGCCGTGGAGTCTGACAGAATCTCGATAACCAGCGTGGGAAAGCGGATGAAATCTTCGGTCGTGGACAGGTCGCGCTCGTCGCAAGTGACGACGACATCAGGATAGTAGTAGCAATCGGCCGCCTCTAGCCGCACCTTCATATCCGACGACATCACCAGGCAAGGCGAATCTTGCAAATAAACATTCAGCAGCGTGGTCAGGTTACTCGCCAAAATAACGTGGGACTTTTTCGCCCCCACCATTGCATATACATGCCCCTGCCGATACTCATGCTTAATCGGGCTGACTCGCTCGCCCGCCAAATAATCTTCTGGAGAGATGTAGAACCTGCTGTAGGGCGCTTTCATCGACTCAAGCCACACGCCAAGATTCTATTCAGTATGACATCACTCTAAAGGTAATGAAGGTAAAGGGCGATCGCCCTCTATCTTCCCCTTCCTATTCCGGTGCCCACGGCCCCACCACCGCCTCGCCGCGCTGCTCTTTGGCAGCAAGCTCCAGATTCAGCAGCAGCAGCCGCTCTAGCAGGTCGTCGTCTTGGGCAAAGCCGTAAGCCTTGAGCACCAGCGCATCAAGCTTGGCATGGAGCTTGGCAAGCTGGCTGCTGGGTTCATGAAAGTATTCGTTATAAAGCTGGGTACTGCCCTGACACAGACATGACACAGATCATGGCTCAGAATTCCCTGATCTCGTCTTCCTTTCTCTGCGGCACAAACTAACTGCGGCAGACACTAAGTAATGCACCGCGTAGTAATGCACCTCGTAATGCACTTCGTAGGTCGCCATATTCGCGATCTCCTGGCGCGACGAGCTAAAACGGGAAGTAGCGCACCGACAGGTAGAATCCGTTATCTTGCAGCGAGTCGCCCTGAGACTGCGCCTCGATCAGCGGCAGCCCATAGTCTAGCCCCACCACCAGATTGGGCAACGCCTCCCAGCGCAACCCTGCGCCAATGCCCAGCAGAAAGTCGTCTTCTGGATTATCGAGGTCGATGTTCCACGCATGGCCCGCGTCCAAAAATGAAATTAGCGTCAGGCGGTTGGAGTTTCGCAGCAGCGGAAAGCGGGCTTCGAGAGACCCCCAGATGGCGTTGTCGGCCACAATTTGGTTTTGGGCATAGCCGCGCACCGTGTCGAAGCCGCCCAGCCCAATCCGCTCAATCGACAGCAGCGAGTCGGGCGTGAGTTGGGCATTGAGCCGTGCCAGAAAGAGCGATCGCCCCGAAAAGCGCCGCACCCATTGAAACTGCCCCAGCCATTTGACAAACAATCCGTCTGTGCCGCTGTCGTTGACCGTTGCGCCAAAGGCATCCAGCCCAAAGCTAAACTCTGACCGGGCGGCTAACACGCTAAGGCGATCGCGCTCTACCCAGTCCTGAAAAAACCGCAGCGCCGTCACCCTGGATTCGCCGTTTTCTGCGCCGCGCGAAAAGCTGAAGGGGCGATCGCCCAAAATGAACGTCTGGCTGCGGCGCAGATCTAGCCCCACGCCAACGGCAAATTCCTGATTCACGCTGCGCGAGAGGGGCTGGCGAAACTGGAGCGACCAGGTTTCGGCCTCGCTGCGGATGTCAAAATCCTCAAACGCATCTTCGATAATGCGGCTATCGTTGGTGTTGTAGCTGAGGGTAATCGTGCCGTCGCGGGGATTGACCGGAAGGCTAACGCCGATGTTGTAAAGGTTTAGCCCGTCGGTGCGGCCGTAGCTGGCGAAGAGGCGATCGCCCGCGCTCAGCAGATTGCTGTAGCTGGCAGAGACGCTGAACTGCGCCGAGCCAATGCTAGAAGACTGATAGTTGTCTGCGCCGATATTTGCAGAAAACGGTGACGCTTCCTGCAAATTTACCGCCAGCAGGCTGCGGCCGGGAACGCTGCCCGCCGTCAGTTCTGCATCCACCGATTCAATCTGTGGATCAATTTGCAGCAGTTGCAGGGCCCGCTCCAGATCCCGCTGGTTTAATGGTTTTTTTCCGGCTAAGCGAAGGCGCGATCGCACGTAGCTCGGATTCAGACGCTGCAAGCCCGTAATTTGAATAGTGTCTTCTAGTTCTCCTTCCACAACTCGAATTTCGACCACGCCGCTGCGAACGTCTTGGTTATTCGGCAGGAACGCGCCCGACGTGATGTAGCCCCGCTCCACGTATAGCTGCGTGATGGCGCTGCGTAACCCGATTAGTTCTTCAAACGTCACGTCTCGATTCACGCAACACTGAACGGCTTCGGCAATCTCGTCGTGCAGGATAGAGTTCCCCGTCACGATAATTTCATTCACCCGAAAGCGCACCAGCGGCACTGCCGGATCTGAAGCTGGCCCTCCCAAACTGGGGTCTAGCACGGGCGGCGACGGCTCAGCAGGCACTTCGACGGGCAGCGGCGGCGTGTCTCGCGGCTGCTCGATGGGGAAAGGGCGCGATTCAACCTCTGGCGGCAACACCCCAGGTGGAGTGGCCCCGTCGGGAATTGCCTGGGCGATCGCCCGGTGCTGCCCTGGAAACACCAGCACGAGTCCGGCGGCGGCCCACAGCACCATTCCCGTAGCGCTCCCTTCAACCATTGCCCTGCCCACGCTTCGGACGGTTGCCATTGCCTGTCTCATGCATGACTCTCTCGACTCAACGCCAGCCCTTCGTCCATTTGTTTACCTACACCTCTGAGACAGATCTACCTGAGAAGAACGCCCTATCCATACTCAATCCTGCCAGCATAGTAAAAAACCATTGCCTGTAAATCTACCACCCCAGGTGGCTTCCTCATGCATCCACAGTCACGCCGGCTCAAAATTGATGAATTTTATGAACTTTTGGAATCACTCGCCAAGTTGACGGGTCAATGCCTGCACCGGACAGCGGGAAGCGCTGGAGATCCACAGCATCAGAGTGTCCAGCGCGGGTGATGGAGTGATTGTTAGCAATGTGGAGGCGGAACAGGCAGACGGCTCGGCAGACTAGCGACGGCTTGAGATGAAGCAGCAGCAGACTGCAACTTAAGCGACAGGGCGATCGCCATTTCCTGAACATGAAGCGCGATCGCCCTGTAAAGACACTATGAACTGGTGAGATAGTGTCGGAAACCGGATGAGTTACATAGGTATTTTGCAGGTGTAACGGTTCCGCTCAAATACCTCATACACTCCTCTTGCATTCACCTATGAAAATGTTTCACATTGCTGCGCTGGCCCTTGCCCCGGTGGTTTCGATTTTGGTGAGCAGTTCCGCTTTTGCTTTGGAAGGAAGAGACGATAGCCTCCGGTGCAACTTCCAGTTTGTGGATCAGACAATGGATTCGCTGATGAACATTCGTCAGCAAATGGACACCAATGGTGAGCTACGGTTTCAGATTCAACTGATCAATGCCTGTACTGGGCAGCGGGAAACGCTGGAGATCCGCAGCGTCAACGTATACAGCACGGGTGATGTGGTGATCAACGGCTATGTGGAACACGCAGACGGCTCCGGAGACTGGCGACGGATCGAGGTGAAGCAGTAGCACCCTGGCTGCAAACGGGCAAAGGATACAAACGAAAGGGCGATCGCCATTTCCGCATGGAAGCGCGATCGCCCTTTTGATTAGGTTTTTGCTCAGGTTTTTGATTAGACTTCCGGCGGGCAATCCAAAATCGCCAATCCAAACTCCAAACTCCACAAGGTTCCCTACTCCGGCGGATGCAGCCGATTGGCGATCGCCGCCACGCCAATCATCGGCACCCCAATCAGCAGACAAATGCCCCACTGCTCTGGGCTTAGCGGCGCAGTGGCAAACAGGCGATTCATCACGCTCCACTGGCTGAAGAGAACTTGCAGGGCGATCGCCCCGGCAATGCCCGCCAACACGGCCGGAGCGGGCGGAATCTGCTGCACCCGACCGCGCAGCTTATCCACCAGTCCCAGCCCCAATTCGCTGATGCTCAGCAGGTAAAAAATCCGACCCGCTACTAGCGCCTGGATCGCCATCGTCCGCGCCAGCGCAATGTTATCCATAGTCTGATGAATCCACTCAAACACGCCAAAAATCACAATCCAGTTGAACAGCGACACGAGTAAAACGCGCATCAGCAGCTTGCGGTTGAGCAGTGGCTCGCGGGGGTTGCGCGGCGGACGCTGCATCACCCGCTCCGACTTGGGTTCAAAGGACAGGGGCACGGTCATGGCGATGGAGTTGATCATATTCATCCACAGCACTTGCAGCGATAAAATCGGCAGCGCCCGATTCAGCAGCACGCTGATCAAAATCGACATCGACTCGCCCCCATTCACAGGCAGCAAGAAGGCGATCGCCTTCAGCAGGTTCCGATAGACCGTCCGCCCTTCCTCCACCGCCGCCTCGATGGAGGCAAAGTTGTCATCCGTCAGGATCATGTCGGCGGCTTCCTTCGCCACTTCTGTCCCTGCCCGCCCCATTGCCGTACCAATATCCGCCTGCCGCAGCGCCGGGGCATCGTTCACGCCGTCGCCCGTCATCGCCACCACGTTGCCCTTAGCCTGCAATGCTTCCACCAGCCGCAGCTTTTGCTCTGGCGCAACGCGGGCAAACACCGAGCCGTCTTCCACCGCATTGGCAAGCTGCCGATCGTCCATCTCCGCCAGGGCTTGCCCCGTAAAGGCCTGCACCTGTCCATCCCGCTGTAGCCCAATCTGGCGGGCGATCGCCGTTGCCGTGCCAATGTGGTCGCCCGTGATCATCTTCACCTGAATACCCGCAGACTGGCAGGCCCGCACTGCTCGCACGGCCTCCTGGCGCGGCGGATCGATCATCCCTTGCAAGCCCAGAAACGTCAGGCCAGTGTCAATATCCGGCGGGTCAAGCGTGTCTTGCGCCAGAGATGTTGTGGCAAAGGCCAGCACCCGCATTCCCGCCTCAGTCATAGACTCGACCTGGCGCTGAATAGCAGCCACATCCAGCGGCTGGAGTGTCCCACTGGCAGACAAAGCGCGATCGCAGCGAGAGAGAATTGCCTCCACCGATCCCTTCGCATACACCAGGCGATATTGCTTCGCACCGCTGCCGCGATCGCCTTCACCCGTCGAATGCAGCGTCGCCATATACTGATGTTCCGACTCAAACGGAATGAAGTCGATGCGGGGCAATTCTGCCTTGAGGGTTGCCATCTCAAAGCCCGCCTTTTGCGCCGACACAATCAGCGCCCCCTCCGTCGGATCGCCAATCATCTGCCACTGGCCATCATCCTGCTCCAGATAAGACTCATTGCACAGCAGCCCCGCCTTCAGGCACTCTGTCAGCGCCGGATTCATTGGCTGACCAGACTCCACGGGCTGAATTGCGCCCACTGGACTGTAGCCTGTCCCCGTCACAAAAAACGCCGCCCCGCCCGCGTAGATTTCCTGCACAGTCATCTGGTTTTCCGTCAGCGTGCCCGTCTTGTCCGAACAGATGACGGTGGCGCTGCCCAAGGCCTCCACCGCAGGCAGCTTGCGGATAATCGCATGGCGACGAGCCATCCGCGACACGCCGATCGCCAGCGTAATCGTTACCACCGCAGGCAGCCCTTCGGGAATCGCGCTCACCGCCAGCGCCACCGCCGCCTCAAACATATCTGGCCAGGGATTTCCATAGCCCAGCCCCACCACAAAAGTCAGCGCTGCCACCGCCAGGATAAAATAAAGCAGCGTTTTGCTGAATTTTTCAAACTTCCGGGTGAGCGGCGTAGATAAGTTAGTCTGCCGCTGCATGAGTTGGGAAATGCGCCCGGTTTCGGTGTCGTTGGCGATCGCCACCACAACGCCGCGCCCGCGTCCAGAAGTCACAAAGCTGCCCGCATAGGCCATGTTCCGCCGATCCGCCAGCGGCGCATCTTCCGCCATCAGGTCAATGCACTTCTCTACCGCCACCGACTCGCCCGTCAGCGCCGACTCGCTAATCTGCAAATTTCGCGCCGTCACCAGCCGCAAATCTGCCGGAACCTTGTCGCCCGACACCAGCTTTACCACGTCCCCCGGCACCAGTTCCGCCGACGACACCTGCACCGTCTGCCCATCGCGCACCACCGTCGCCTCGGTTTGCACGGTCGCCGCCAGCGCAGCGATCGCGCTTTCTGCCTTCGCCTCCTGCACGTAGCCGATGATGGCGTTAATCAGCGTCACACCCCAGATCACCCAGGCATTTACCCACGATCCCAAAAACGCCTTGACCGTCCCTGCAATCAGCAAAATGTAGAGCAATGGCTGATGAAATTGCAGCAAAAACCGCACCAGTGGACTCTTCCCCGGCGCTGCCTTGAGTTCGTTGGGCCCATACCGTTCTCGCCGCCGGGCCACCTCATCAGCAGATAGGCCAAGCCGGGGATCAACGTCGAGCGATCGCGCTACGAGGTCGGCGGGTTGCGCGTGCCAAGATTGAGCTTGCGACTTTTCTAGAGTGCGAGTCATAGGCAGTTCCAAATCAAAATCTTAAGTTCACTAAATCGAAATCTTGAGTTAAATCGAGGCAATTGCTCCCACCGAAATTTACGCCTAAGAGCTAATTTATGAAGCAAATCTTAAGAAGCCTGAAACTCTTGACATGTGTGGCTTTGAGGTCATGTTTGCCCAGGAAAAGCGGTTTCTCGGAAATCCTTGATTAACAAGGCTTTCAGGCTCCTTTACAAATTGGCTCTAAAGCAGGGAAAAAAAATCTATCGCCAGCCAGAAATTTCAAACCCCAAACTCGTCTGGATCTAACAATCTGGATCTAACAAAAAGACTGGGCAGCATGAAAACTAAAATCAGTGTGTCAACCCGAAACCTCGAAACTCATGTATTAAAACCATGCATCAAAACTTATGTATCAAAACCATGTATCAAAACCATGAACTAAAACCGATGTATCAATTGACCATAGCGGATGCTGCGGGCAAAAACTTTCATGACAGAAACTAGGGCTAGAAATCGCTGGGCCTGGATCATTGGGCTGGCTGGCGGCGTGTTGGGATTTTTAATTCAAGTCCTCATACGCAAGGCTTTTGAGGAGCAGCTTCTATCCAAAACCCTGCCGCTCATACCAGGAGTTTTCCATCTCACTTATCTGAAAAATCCTGGTGCTGCTTTCTCATTTTTTGATTCAAACTTGACTTCCTGGACACTCTGGCTACGACTGATTTCAATGGGAATCATTGCTGTCGTAACGCTGCTATTTAGCAGATTTAGAAAAGAGATGATTCTGCCCCTGCAAGTGGGATTAGGACTACTGCTAGCTGGGGGGATCAGCAACACGGTCGAGCAAATTTTATACGGCGACATTGCGATCTACTTAGATTGGCGATCGCCCCCGCTTCCTATTTTCAACTTAGCAGATATAGCCGTCAGGCTGGGAAGTTTTGTTACAAACATTTCCATCCTGTATTGGCTACTTTCAACCCTCATCCGACGATTCCGCTAGAGCAATTTCTTAACAATCGATATTGCTGGACGTTGCAAAAACGGAAACTTCTGGTGATCCCCAGAAAATTCCCTGTTATCGTTCAAAAGTGATAGGACTTACGCAGTTGGACGATTTCTCATGGGCGCAGCCCGCGAGAAATCGTCCAAGACTCAGAAAACTTATCGCAAGTGCGTAGGTTCTGAGTGAGTCAATCTTGGGTTGACTTTGGGCTGACCTGTTGATGAATGCCTGGTTACTGATGCACAGATGTTACACATGTTAACGATGAAGAAGACTATATTTTCCCGATGGGCAGGTGTGGGATTGGGCGTGATGCTGCTCGGTCAGGGCGTTGCGGGGGCGCTGCCGAGGGCGACGCTGGCCCAGGCAGGCGAAGCGTGGTATAACTGCCTGACCCGCGAAGTGTTTACGCCAGAAAAACGGGCCTGGTGCGATCGCCTCAATATCGCCCTCAACGCCAGCTACAGCGTCCCCAGCCTGGGCGAACAGCCGCAGGTCGGCGTGATTACCTTTGAAAATGGGCGGTTTGAAGATCCGAATCGGCGGCTGAATGCGGTGCTGTCGCGGCAGCAGGGACAGATCGCATTTGGCGACCTGGATGGCAACGGCCAGCAAGATGCCGTGATGATCATGGCAGTGAATACGGGCGGCTCCGGCATTTTCGTTTACCTCGCGCCGCTGCTGAACCTGGACGGGGCGATCGAGTCGCCGATGCTGGCGGGGCTGGGCGATCGCATCCAGGTCAACCGTGTCCGCATTCTGGACGACGGGCTAATCAGCGTCAACATGATTATTCAAGGCCCCAACGATCCCCAGTGCTGTCCGACGCAGGAAGTCACGCAGTTTTATCGCGTCATCGACGGTTCTGTGGTGCAAGTGCCGCCCTCTGGTGAAACGCTGCCCGCCCTCCCAGGCGCATCGACACTCCCCGACGGCACCACGCTTTCCTTCTTCCAAACACCGGGTTACGCCGTGCGCCTGTTCAGCCGCAATGGCGCAATGCGGATGAACCTGTTCAATCGGCAAACGGGACGGCTAGAGCTAAACGGCGTTCCCGTCACGGCCACAACTGATGCAGACGGCACGACCTACGCCTACGAGGGAGCGCTTTCTGCACGGGTCTGTCGCGGCAATTCAGGAACCCAATCGCTTACGGTAAACGGTATGGTGCAACAGTCATCGCTCGTCACGGGTACGGTTACCTATCTGCCGCGAATTGCGCTGCCGCCCAACGCGCTGATCGAAGTGTCGCTGGCGGATGTCAGCCGCGCCGACGCACCCGCCCGCATCTTGGCCACGCAGACGATCGAGTCCAACGGTCGCCAAGTCCCCTTTGCCTTCGCGCTACCCTATGACCCAGCGCAGATCGACAGCCGCTACACCTACGCGGTGCAGGCCCGAATCACGAT
This sequence comes from Thermoleptolyngbya sichuanensis A183, assembly GCF_013177315.1. Lineage (NCBI taxonomy): Bacteria > Bacillati > Cyanobacteriota > Cyanophyceae > Oculatellales > Oculatellaceae > Thermoleptolyngbya > Thermoleptolyngbya sichuanensis. The sequence goes on from NZ_CP053661.1 coordinate 3,510,091, forward strand.
AGACGGGCAGTTGCGATTTATCAACACCACGCGCACCAGCGTTATTACCAACGGCAGCCCGACAGAGGGCATTGAAATCGTGGTCGATCCAGTGCAGCGTTAGCGCAGCCCATAGGTATTAGCCCGGCAGTGTTGGATCTAGCATTCTGAATCGCCCTCTTCCCCCAGCCCCTTCTGCCAAAGGAGAAGAGGAGCCGGATCGGAAGTCCCTCGCCCTCTGGGAGAGGGATTAGGGTGAGGGCAGATGCAGTGACAACAGTTACCGACCACTGCCGACCACTGCCGACCACTGCAGGGCTTCCCGCTATTTCAGTTAGAGCGTTATGGTTTGGGGCGTTATAGTTTGGGGCGCTACAGCAGGACGGGTTGCAGGATTGCGGGGCATCGGTTTCTCTATCCTCAATCCTGCGTTAAGGTTCTCAATGTCGAGATAAAGTTGCAAGATGGAGCAAGACCGTCTCGATCACATTCTGATGCAGTGGCAGCGAGAATCGCCCCAGCTTAACGCCGCGCCGCTGGCCGTGGTGGGGCGTGTGCTGCGAATTGCCCGTCTGCTGGAAAAACACCGAGAAACGGTGCTGGCTGCGTATGGGCTAAACGTGTGGTCGTTTGACGTGCTGGCCACGCTGCGCCGACAGGGCCCGCCCTATCAGCTCAAGCCGACCGATTTGTACAGTCTACTGATGCTGTCGTCGGGGGCAGTCACCAACCGCATTGATCGGCTAGAGCAAGACGGCATCGTGGCGCGGCTGCGCGATCCGGGCGATCGCCGGGGTGTGATTGTCCAGCTTACCGACAAGGGCATCCGGCTTTCCGATCAGGTCATGCCCGTGCTGTTTGAAAAAGAGCAGGCATTACTGGCGCAGTTTGCCACAGAGCAAGAGTGCGAGACGCTGGTTCGACTCTTGCGACAGTTTCTTGTATGTCTGGAGCGATCGCTCGATGGATGACCCCAATCCGCTGGTGGGCACTTGGATGCTCGTTGCGATTCGGGCGATCGCCCCGGACGGCAGCATTAACCCCGAAGCCTACGGCCCCTCTCCCGTCGGTCGCCTAACCTACACCGCCGATGGCCACATGACGGTTCTATTTGCCCAGGGCGATCGCCCGCCGTTGAGCCATACTCCCGCTTCCCCCTTCCAGCTAGAGGCCGTGCCCAGGCCAGAACGCGCCCAGGCGTTTTCTAGCTTCAGCGCCTACGCCGGAACCTACACGCTGGCAGGCAACACCGTCACGCATCATGTGGCGATCGCCTCCATTCCCAACCGCACTGGCACAGACTTGGTACGAATCCTTTCGCTGGAGGGCGATCGCCTCACGCTGAAAACGCCGCCCAGCGCAAACTCCACGCACGTTGAGCTAATCTGGCAGCGACTTTCATAGGGTCCCTCGCCCCAGCGCCCCCTCGCCCCAGCGCCCCAGCGCCCCCTTGGCCCCAGCGTCCCCTTGCCCCAGCCCCCTTACCCTTTCGCCGCATCTCCGTATGGAATTACTCTGCCATGAATGTAAATAATCGGTGAAATCCCCACAGAAAGCCGTCTCCAAGTCTTGACAGATTGCCTTGGAATTTGCCTGATCTGACCCACCGCGCAGTGTAAAAGATGACATGGAAATGCGCGATCGCCAAAGGGGGGCAATCATGCCGATACAAAATAATCTCGATATGACGGCATTCAATGATGATGATGTGTTGTCATTTCGAGACGGCACTGTTCGAGTCGCTACGTTACGCCATGTTCTAGATGTCGCACTCAGTTCCAAGCTGCCCGATGCGCTGGCAGATTCGCTAACGACGCAAAAAGCCCTATTCGGGGGCGATCGCCAGTTTCGCAGCAGCAAAGCCTGGATGCGTCAGGATCGCAACTGGTTTCAAGACGGCATTGATTGTGAAGTCTTGCAGCTTGGCTCGGCAGGCTGGCAGCAGGGCAAACTGCGGCTGCGGGTGACGGTCGAATTTGTGCCCAACGAACTCACGGCCCAGCCCGTCTACACCGACTACGCCGAAACGCCCGAATTCATTGACTTGCCGCTGCTGCCCGACGAGACAAAGGCCAGCCTTGGGAACGCCTATCGTCAGGGTCATCATGGTCATCGAAATGGTCATCAAAACGACTACGGGAACGGCCACCTGAACGGCAATGGTCATCAAAACGGCAATGCCTACACGAATGGAGCGGGTCTCTAACCCGGCATACCTCTCTACCCTCTGCCCCAAGCCCCTGCCATCGGTTTCGCGGTAGGATCGATAACAAAGATCAATGGTTCTCAGCAATTCTGCTTCTCAGCAATTTCGGCAAGTCATTGATCCATGCCGTAATTCCGACCCATGTTTATGAAACCACTCACCGACTGGGGATTTAGCCGCGAGGACTGGTGGCAAGGCAAAAAGGGCGAATATTGGGTCATCTTGCAGGCGGTGCTGCTGCTGGGGCTGCTGATTTTGCCAACCGTGCCTGTGCCAAGGCTGGTGATTGAGCCGCCCTTGCGTTATGGGCTGTGGGCGATCGCCGCTCTGTGTGCGCTCACTGCCGCTATATTTTTGGGCAAAGGGCTGCTGGACTTGGGCCAAAGCCTGACCCCGCTGCCCTACCCGCGAGAGGATGGGCAACTGGTGCAAACGGGTGTGTACCGCATTGTGCGCCATCCCATCTACAGCGGCGTGATTTTTGCTGTGCTGGCGATCGCTCTCTATCGGCTCAGTGGGACGCACCTGCTGGCGGCGCTGGTCTTCTTTATCTTTTTTAACGCCAAGGCCGCAAAAGAAGAGGCCTGGCTCCAGGAAAAGTATCCCGACTACGTTGAGTATAAAACCCGCGTCAAGCGCCTGATTCCCTGGCTCTACTAGCTCCTGCGACCAAACCCCGCAGTGCCCAAGCTCCAGCGCTATACTCAGAACTAGTGCCTAAGAGTCAAGGTTTAAGCGTGAGGTTTTCAAACATGGCGCGTGGGTTTTCGGAACAGGGATTTTGGCAATCGCTCCAACGAGCAGCAGTGTATGCGGGGCGCGAGGTCGTGGAAAAGGCGCTGACGCTCTACTTTGCAGCTCAGCGACCCGAAACCCCCGTCTGGGCAAAAACCGTGATTTACTCAGCGCTGGCTTATTTTATTCTGCCCGCAGACGCAATTCCCGATTTTGTGCTGCTGACAGGTTATGTAGACGACCTGGGCACGCTGGCGGCAGCGCTGGGCGCAGTGGCAATGGCGATCACACCCGAAGTTAAAGCAGCCGCGAAGCAAAAAGTGACCGACTGGTTTGGCGACGGCACCGAGGTAAGCAGCGGTAGCGCTCCAGAAGGCGACGCAATTCGTGAGATTGTAATTGAGTAGTGTGATTTGCAAAGGTATGTAGTACTGAGTGACTGCATACCTTTTCGCTTAGATACCCCCATGTCTCTAAACTCCGCCACGCCTTCTTCCTGGAAAGACCTGCCCCGCCAATACTTTCAGCGGGAGCTGCTGCCGCTGCTGGCGGACTTGCGACTGGCAATTGTGCTTTTGCTGGCGATCGCCCTCTTCAGCATCTCCGGCACGGTGATCGAGCAGGGGCAATCGCTGGCGTTTTATCAAGAAAACTATCCCGAAAGCCCGGCCCTGTTTGGCTTTTTGACCTGGAAGGTGATTTTGGCGGCAGGGCTGGATCACGTCTATCGCACCTGGTGGTTTCTGGCGCTGCTGATTCTCTTCGGCTCCAGCCTGATCGCCTGCACCTTTACCCGCCAGTTTCCCACCCTCAAGGCGGCGCAAAAGTGGAGCTACTATAGCCAACTGCGCCAGTTTGAGAAGCTGGCCATGAGCGCCGAAGTAGATGCCGCAACGCTCGACGGGCTAGAGCCACTGCTGCGACGCAAGGGCTATCGGCTGTTTCGCGAGGGCGATCGCCTCTATGCGCGGAAGGGCCTTGTCGGACGCATCGGGCCGATCATCGTCCATGCCAGCATGATTCTGGTGCTACTGGGGTCGATTTGGGGCGCAATGACGGGCTTTTTTGCCCAGGAGATGATTCCCAGCGGCGAAACCTTCACCATTCAAAATATCTTCGATGCGGGCCCCTGGGCAGCGCCGCAAATTCCCAAGGATTGGTCTGTGCGCGTGAATCGCTTTTGGATCGACTACACGCCAGAGGGCAACATTGACCAGTTTTATTCCGACCTGTCGGTGCTGGATGCTGCTGGGCAGGAAGTGAAGCGCAAGACCATCCACGTCAATGAGCCGCTGCGCTACAGGGGCGTGACGCTGTATCAAGCGGATTGGGCGATCGCCGCCGTGCGCGTGCAGATCAACAACAGCCCGATTTTGCAAATCCCAATGGGGCAACTCGATACGGGCGGCGCGGGTCGCCTCTGGGGAACCTGGCTTCCCACCAAGCCCGACCTCAGCGAAGGCGTATCGCTGATCGCTAAAGACCTGAAGGGAACGGTACTGGTATACGACCAGGACGGGCAACTGATTTCCACCGTGCGGGCGGGCATGGCGACCGAAGTCAACGGCGTGCGGCTGACCATTGCCGAACTGGTGGGCAGCACGGGGCTACAAATCAAAGCCGATCCAGGCATTCCCATCGTCTACACGGGCTTTGGGCTACTGATGATCAGCGTCCTGATGAGCTATGTATCGCACTCGCAGGTGTGGGCATTGCAGCAGGGCAAAACGCTCTATGTCGGCGGTCGCACCAACCGTGCCCAAGTTGCCTTCGAGCGGGAGGTTTTGGACATGCTGGATGCCCTCAGCGCCGCTCCCCACCCTGCAACAGCGGAGGCTTAGCCCAAACTCCTATGCAGCACTCTGAACTGCTCCCTCCTAGCCCAGGCAGCGCGATCGCCCTCCTGCCGCCTACCGTGTTGCTCGATCGGCTGCTGCAAGACTGGCTCCTAGAAGACATTGGGCGGGGCGATCGCACAACGCAATCCCTATTTCCCAAGGGCGCTCCCCAGGGCCAGGCGCAGTGGGTCGTCAAAGAGGCGGGCGTGGTGGCGGGGCTGCCGATGGCGGCGCGAGTATTTTACTTACTCAATCCAGCCGTGCAGTTCAAGGCGCTGGCGCAGGATGGCGAGTGGTGCGATCGCGGTCGCGTCATCGCCCAAATCATCGGCCCGCTGGATGCCCTGCTGACGGGGGAGCGCGTGGCGCTGAACCTGGCCATGCGGCTGAGCGGCATTGCCACCCTGACGAGCAAATACGTCGCTCAAATTGCCGACCTGCCCGCCCAACTGGTAGACACCCGCAAAACCACGCCCGGCCTGCGAGTATTGGAAAAATACGCAGTGCAGGCAGGCGGCGCGGTGAACCATCGCCTGGGGCTGGACGATGGCGTGATGATCAAAGATAACCACATTGCGGCAGCAGGGAGCATTGCAGCGGCGATCGCCCAGACGCGGGCCCGCATTCCTTATCCGCTGACGGTGGAAGTGGAAACCGAAACCCTGGAGCAGGTTGCCGAAGCCCTCGAACATGGCGCAGACATTATCATGCTAGACAACATGCCCGTAGAACAGATGAGGGAGGCAGTGCGGATGATTCGCCGCACGAACCCGCACATCAAAATCGAAGCATCGGGCAACATTACCTTGGAGACGATCCGGGCGATCGCCGAAACGGGCGTAGACTATCTTTCCAGCAGCGCCCCCATCACCCGCTCCTCCTGGCTGGACCTGAGTATGCGAATCCAGACCCCTGACCCGACCCGCTAGCCGACCCGCTAGCCACCTCCGCCATTCCGCAAACCAAGCGGCCCGTAAAACACCCCCTCCTGGTTACGGAAAACCTCCCCTCCGCCTGCATGATTCCTGCCAGCAAAAACGATAGGATGTAGCTGTCGCAAGGTAAAACGACATGCAAAGCTCAGATAATTCAGACAAGCGAAGAATTCTTTCGGCCCTGTGTCATGGGTCGATTTTTATCAACGCCCTAGTTGTTTCTATCGGTATTCCCATCGCCATCCTGCTCGTTTCAGACGATCCAGTGGTCAAAGAGAATGCGAAAGAAGCCATCAACTTCCACATCAATATGTGGCTATGGTGGCTAGTTGTGGGGGTGCTTTCTATCGTTTTGGTCGGCTTTCTCCTGTTCCCGATCCTGGGGCTGGTCAACCTGATTCTGCCCATTCTGGCAATTTTCGCCTGCCTTAGCAATCCCGAAACGCGCTACCGCTACCCGTTCATCCTCCGCCTAGTGTAAGCTTGGCCAGTCCAAGTTTGCAGACTTCCAGGATGCGGGATGCTGGTTAGCCACGGTCACCAATTTATCTACACGAAAACGCTGAAGACGGCGAGTACCTCTGTGGAGGCTTACTTTGAGCCGTTTTGTGTAGAAGAGGGTGCGGCAAACCTGGCCCGCGTGCGTGAGGAATCGGTATCGGCGGCGGGCATTGTGGGCTATCGCGGGCCGGGCAAGCCAGAAGGCTGCCGCTGGTGGAACCACATGCCCGCCGCCCAGATTCGGGAACAGTTGGGCGAAGACCTCTGGACGCGCTATTTCAAGTTTTGCGTCATTCGCAATCCTTACGAAAAGGCGATTTCAGCCTTTTACTTTGGGCGATCGCACGCGCCCTCTGCACCCGATTCGCCCAGCAGCGATGCCGCCGCCTTTGAGCATTGGCTGATGACGCACGGCCCGCCCATCGACCGCAACAAGTATTTGATCGACGGACAGTTTTGTCTGGATGAGGTGATTCGCTACGAGTCTCTGGCGGCAGACCTGGAGCGCATCTGCGCCAAGCTGGGAGTGCCGTGGAATCCGGAGGCGCTGCCCCAACTCAAAACGGGAACTCGACCCAAAGTGGCGATCGCCCACGCTCTCTATACCAACAAATCCCGGCAACTGGTGGAAGCCGCCTACGCCTTTGAGCTAGATTACTTCGGCTACCAGTTTCCAGACGCTTGAGCGCTGGCTGAAACCCTCTTAGAGCTAATTTGTAAAGGAGCCTGAAAGCCTTGTTAATCAAGGATTTCCGAGAAACCGCTTTTCCTGGGCAAACATGACCTCAAAGCCACACATGCCAAGAGTTTCAGGCTTCTTAAGATTTGCTTCATAAATTAGCTCTTAACATCCCATCGATTGATGTACGGGCACCATTCATGTTTCCAGACGCTTGAGCGCTGGCTGAAACCCTCGCCGAAGCCTCCCCCGAAAACCCGTTAGCTAAAACACGTCCGCCGGGTCAGCAGTAATCGCCTTATTCACCGACACCAGCCCAGACAGCGCACACATCATCACCGTTAGCCCCAGCACCAGCACCGCCCGCTCCAGATCCATGCGAACGGGCAGACCTCCTGCCGTTGCTCGGATGGTTAGCTCATACAGCATCAGAGAAATGATAAATCCTGGAATGTAGCCCAGCACGGCCAGAATCACCGATTCCTGAATGACCGTGGTAAACAAAAAACGATTGCTGTAGCCCATCGCCTTGAGCGTTGCGTATTGCTTCAGATGATCCGAAATTTCCGTGTAGAGGATCTGGTACACAATCACCGTACCCACAATGCAAGACACCGCCACGCCCATGCCAAAGATAAAGCCCGTCGAGGTTGCGCCAATCCAATAGTCGCGATCGCGCTCGATGATTTGCTGCTGAGTGAACACCATCACGTCCTTGGGCAAGATTTCCCGGAGGCGATCGCTCACTTGCAGCGGATCAGCACCCTCATCGACCTGAATCAAGCCCAGATTAATTCGGTTGAGCGGAAACGGATCGAAGTAACGCCGAAAGTTTTGGTCGCTCATGATCAGCGTCCCGTCTGCTGCAAAGCCGCCGCCCAGCGTAAACTGCCCGCCAATTGTCGCCCTGCGTCCATCCGCCTCGGTGACTGTCCCCACCGTCTGCGGGCCATACTCCGGCCGCGAGAGCGTGTCGATCAGCACCGTATCAAATCGCCGCAGCGCCGCCTGGTTTTCCGGCGTTTGCATCTCCGGCATCGTAAACACCGAATCATTCGGGTTAATTCCGTAGACAAACATGGCGCGACTCTGGCGCGTTTCCACATTGCGCCATTGCAGATAGCCCACATACAGCGGCATCACGCGCCGCACCCCCGGCACCCCCGCTGCTTGATAAATTCGCTGAATAGGAAAGGGCTTGGTCGAGGTAATCTCTAACGCTTGGGGCGACACTAAAAAAATGTCGGCATTGATGCGGCTGTAGATGATTGCAGCCGTCTCCGCTAGCGAACCCAAAAAACCCAGGTTCATGAACACCAAAATGACCGCAAACGCGACTCCGGCGATCGCCACCACAAATCGCGTCTTTTCAGCAGTCAGATTCAGCAGAGCGAGGGGGGTACGCATGGGGTTTCTCTGGCCAGCACTAGCGTAGCATCGCAACGCCACAACAGGCGCTCATCTCACATCAATCCGCACATCAACCTGCAAATTTGTCAGCGCTTCCACGGGGCGGCCGTCGTCCAGTTGCACCTTCACCTCCACCACGCGGGCATCGGCATTGGCGGCCGGGTCATCGTCCAGCACGTTGTTTTTGAAGACCTGCCAGCCGATTTCTGCCACCCTGCCCGACAGCGTTTCATCAAAGGCTCCATTGCGGCTGGTGATCATGGCGGGTTGCCCAACCCGAACCAGTCCCACGTCGGTTTCATAGACCTCTGCCACAACAAACATCTGGCTGGTGTCGCCCATATCCAGCACGCTGCCGTCTTGCCCGATTGTCTCACCAGCCAGAGTGAGAATTCGTAAAATGCGCCCGGCCTGGGGAGCGCGAATAATGGTGCGCTCTAGCTGCGCTTCGGCCAGGTTCAGGTTTTGGCGGGCCGATTCGACGGCGACCTGCACCTGGCTCAGGGGCAGGTTCGCTTCCTGGGCCTGCACAGTCGCCTGGGCGCTCCGCAGCGAGGCTTGTAGGTCAGCCTCTAGGCGCACCAGGTTGGCTCTGGCATTGTTGAGCTTTTCTTCGGACTGGCGGGCGGTGCTACGCTGGCGATCGCGCTCCTGCTGAGAAATCGCTCCCTGCGCGTACAGATCTTCAAATCGGCGCAAATCCTGGTTTTTCTGCGCCAAATCTGCCTCTAGCTCCCGCACCAGCGCCTGCTGTGCCTGGAGTTCAAACTGGGCCGGGCTTTGAATCCGCTCTGCCTGGGATTGAGCCTCGCGCACCTGGGCCTGGGCAAAAGTGGTCGTCGCCCGCAGGCGCTGTTCGGCTTCGGCAAGCTGGGCCGCCGCCACATCCCGCTGGGCCCGCCGCTCGTCATAGCTTTCCAGATAGGCTAGCACCGTGCCCGTTTGCACAATATCCCCCTGGCGCACCTCCAGCCGCTGAATCCGTTCGCCCGTGGGCCCGCCCACACGCACCACTTCACCCCGTGGCTCCAGCCGTCCCAGCGCCACCACTTCGACTCGCGTAGGGGCGGGCACTTCGGTTAGCTCTGCCTCAAACGCGGCACGACGGGAAGCGACGATCTGGGCCACGCCTAACCCCAGCAGCCCCAAAGCCGCAACGCCAGCGGCGATCGCCCAGCCCCAGCCGCGCTGTCCTACCTTGCGCTTTTCACTCACCATAGATTTCCTCAGTCTGGGCGCAACTCCTGACCCATTGGGCATCCTATCGTATTTGCTTGGGCGACAGCAGATCCGGTCGGGTGAATTTGCGATCCGACGGTTGCCCAACGCCCAGCGCTACAGCCAGCGCCCCGTCACCACCCAGCGGCGGATGAGGGAACCGAGGGCGATCGCCCCCACGGACACTAACCAGAACGTGAAGGTGGAGGAGGCATCTACGCCGCTGTTCAGATTCATGCCAAACAGCGCGGCGATCGCCGTCAGCGGCAAAAACACCGCCGCCAAGATATTCAGCCGATGCCCCGCCACCAGCGCCTCCGTGGCCAGTCGATTTTGCTCCTCGGCCCGCTGGGCAATTTGGTAATCTAGCGCGTTTTTCGTGTTTTCATACAGCAGATCCAGGCTGCGATCGATTTCGTAGGCCCAGTCGCGCAGGTCGATCAGGTCGCGGTCGTCGGGAACGCCTTCGCGGGCAGCTTGCAGGGTTGCGTGCATGTTCTTGGCCGACAGGCGCAGAGGGGCGATCGCCTCCAGCAGGTGAAAGTAGTCTTCAGCACTCTCGGCCTGCCGATAGGCAATTTGCAATTTTTCCTCGGCGGTGTTGTAATTTTCTAGATGTTTCAGCAGCGGTTGCAACCCAATGCCGCCGCCGCTGTGTTCCCAGATGCCGTTGGGCTGCCGCCAAAACAGCACGCCGACGCGGGTCTGCTCACCGGCCTCAGGGGCTTTGTGCAAAATCAGCAGCAGGTGTCCGTCTACCACCATTGCCCGCTGCTTGCCGACGCTGCGTTCGCCAAATCGGTTTTGAATCGCGGGAGGTAATCGCCACGTAGGAGGAATTTTCATAAGCCTTGTCCTGTCTCATATAGTTCACGTAGTTCACGCGATGTGCAACGTTCAAGCTGCCCTCATCCCCCAACCCCTTCTCCCGACTTGGGAGAAGGGGAGCAAGGGGCTTGAAGTCCCTCTCCCAGATTGGGAGAGGGATTTAGGGTGGGGGAGATCGGCAAAGTTGCACATTGCGTATAGTTCAGTTTCTTAGTCGATTTCTACCCAGCTTTTGCCCGCTTGCGGCAACCTTTTAGCCAGCAATGCACGTCATTACTCCGGAGGAGTCCCGTGTTATTAGAGTCACTGGTATCAAACGAACTGACTCAAACGAACTGACTCAAACGAACTGACATTGATCGCGACTCGCGCCAGTCCTCTGCTTGCCAATCCAGCAATGGGTCGGGCGATCGCCCGTCGCAGACTGCCTGTGCGGGGAACTGCTCCATGAATGGAAAGAGAGCCAAAAGAAAGCCGAAAAAGAACCAGTGACTTGCGTGATAACACACATTCCAGAAAACAGACTTACTATATAGGTAACTTGGTCAGGTAACTTGATAGGTAACCTGCGTGTCTGCCAGGAAAACCATTCCCGCCACCTGTATCAATCCATACGGTCAGCATTTACCAGAAGCAGGGGTTTTGCACGGTTTATTGACGGGCAGTTCTAAACGGGCAGTTCTAAACGGGCAGTTCTAAACGGGCAATTTCTCTAAACCGCGAACAGATACCGCAGCCCGTTTTGCGTTAACCGCTGCTTCTAGCACTCTCTACTTCTAGGGGTTCCCCAGTTTTCGCTCCAGGTTTCAGCCCTGTTTGTTGGCTCCGGTTTTTAGCTTTAATATACGGGTTGCAATATCCTGACTTTGAACGCTTCGCTTCCGATGATTAACTTCTTCAGGCGATTGATTTCAAAGATCTCAGCCAGAACTTCTTTTGCTGCCATCGGCCCAGCGTTTAGCCCAGGCTTATCCCCCCCCGCATGGGCAACACCATTCAACCAACCAGCCTAACCCGTGGGACATACATGGTGCTACCCATTGAATTGATCGTGATCGGCAAGCCGATTTCGCACCAAACCAAAGACAAGGCTCGTCTGCGCGACTGGAGAGAAAAAGTGCGGCAGAGGGCGATCGCCTGCTGGAATGGCAAAGCACCGCTGGGCGATTACCTCAAGGTGATCATTACGCACTACTACGACGCGCCTCTCGGCGACGAGTCTGGTGTTCCCGACAGTGATAATATAGTGAAACCAGTGCGAGACGCGCTGAACGGGGTGATTTACGTAGACGATTATCAGATCACGGATTTCATCAGCCGCCGCCGAAACTTGAACGCTTCTTTTCGCGTTAAAGGAATGTCTACGGCGCTGGCAGAAGGATTTTGCCAGGGTGAGGAGTTTTTGCATATCCGGATAGAGGCGGCTCCCGATCCGTCTGAGCTAAGCTAGAAGACTAGGTTAGGATTTATTTGCAGTGGCGTTTTCGCGCTACCGTTTTTGCGTTATTCTTTCTGCGTTATTTAGAGTTGCCGTATATGACCCGTCCACCGAATCGGAGTCCGTTAGAGCATCAGCGCCTGCTGAAGCTTGCGCGGGAATACCGCAAGCAGGGATATCAGGTGACTCTTTATCCTGCTCCAGAAGATTTGCCGTCTCCGCTGGCTCACTGTTCCCTAGATCTGGTAGCCCGGCGCGACGAAAAGGCGATCGCCGCCGAAGTCCGCACCCGCGAAAGCCTGACGCTCAACGGCCCTGACGACCTCCGCAAGCTCAGCGAGTCTGTCAAGAAAATTCCCGGCTGGGAGTTCGAGCTAGTCATTACCAATCCCCGTAAGAAGGCAGAGGGGTAGGGAGCAATCCTTCGCTACTCTATTCCTCGATTACTCCACGACTCCAACCACCTCCCCCTTCTCCGCCGAAATCCTTGCCGCCTCTGCCACCGCCAGGGCATAGAGGCTGTCCGCCACCGACACATACAGCGGCTTGCCTTCGGTGAGAAAGTCCAGCACGGCGGCCGTGTCGCGAGCAAACAGGCCCCGGCGACTGCCCAACTCAAGAGGCTGCGTCTGGTCGGGCAAGATGAGTTCGCCGCTGTCGCCATTGAGGGCGATCGCCCCCGTTTCCCCCTGGATCGTCAGCGTCCGCTCCGCCGCCCACAGCGCCTCCCCCTTGCCGTAAATCACATCGCCCAATAGCCCACTGGCAAACCGCAGTTGAGCCGTACAAACGCAGGTGGTAAACCGGGAATTGGCGGCATCGGGCTGCCAGTAGCGGGTCTGGCAACTGACCGTTTTCACCGGGCCAAACAGGTTCGTGAGCCGATGCACCCGCGACAGCGCCCCCACCAGCGGAAAGCCAAACTCCGCCATGTCATAGGTCCACTTTTCGGGAGCGGGCTGCTTGGGCGTGAGGTCGCTATAGCGCAGATAGAACGGCGTGCCAATGGTGGGCAGGGCGGTTTGGATGGCTTCGTGGATGCCGCTCAGCAGTTCGATATGTTCCACATGCAGCAGGCAGTTTTGGGATGTCGCCAGCGCAGCGAGATCCTTGGCAGTCGCCAAATCCAGCGCCAGCGGATATTCCACCACGACGTGCTTGCCTGCTTGCAGCGCGGCTCTCACAACGGTCGCATGTTGCGCGTTGCCAGTAGACACGATCACCAGGTCAATATCCGTCCGCTGCACCAGAGTGCCCCAATCGTCAGTCGCTTCTGCATCGAGGGGTTCTGCCAAAGACTGAGCGCGGGAGAGGTCACGGCTGGCGATCGCCACCAGTTGCGTCCGAGCATCTGCCTGCACCAGTTCGGCGCGGGTCTTAGCCGCGTAGCCCGTGCCCACAATCCCCACCCGAATCATCTGCTCCATAAATTGAGATTTCCTGTGAGATTTCCTGAGACTTCCTGTGCAACCTTCCTCTGCATCATGCCAGATTTTCCAGACCTCCAGATCTTTATTTAGATTTTAAGTAGGGCATCATAGGCCATAAAAAACTGAAAAACACCTTCAAAAACTCGATTGAGTCAACCGACAAAAGCGTTAGATGATTAAATAACGCGCGTCAAATAAGCTATCAAAGAGGCAAGCAGCCTGCTAAATCTAAACCATAACCTACAAGGATTTCAACTTCGTTCCTCTCTTCATCATTCCATGATAAAAACAAGCTAATATCAAGTAGGACAAAAATCCTCAAACATAAGCACAGATTCAGTCAATTGGCCGAAAGTGCGTCTCTTGTGGCCGATCCTAAATCGAGACGTGTAAATTTTCCGCACAGGCTGTCAATAATAAGTGTATTAATGCAGAGTGTAAGGTTTCCCCAGCAGGATCTAAATGGGCTTATCCACAACGCATAGTTGGAAGAGCAAAGTAGATCTGGAAATTCGCATAGTTGCATAGAGTCAAGTAGCAAGGTTATATCATGATTTTTCCAGCCTCAAGCAGGTTCAAATTTGGGCTTTCAACAGGTTCAGTAATTGTGACTGCCCTAGCCTTTGCAGTTATAAGCAGTTCTGCAATCTATGGATTAGATCGGATGGCAGAGCGCAGTAACAACGCCCGGCTCCTGTTGACGCAGATTAAGGAACAGGTGAGTCGTCTCAATGCTTTAGAGTGGGAGGGATTTTCTAAGCAGAAAATTGATGAAGATCTTGCCGAAGAGATTGCCGAGAACCGAGAAAATACTGATGAAATCCTTGAAGGGCTTGAGCAGCTTAAACAGGGAAAATACCAAGCTGATCTAGAGCGTATCCTGGCTCTACACACCGTCTATCAACAGAAGATGGCAGCAGTTTTTAGTCTGATTGAGGCTGGACAAGTTGAGCAGGCCTCTGAGGCTGAGGCAGACGAAATTGATGAAATCTATGACGATCTCTATGCCGAGATTATGGCGCTAGAGAAGGTGTATATTGAGCAGCATCAAAGAACACGCTTCCTAGTAAACCTAGGAACTACCCTCTCTCTCGTATTCTCTGCCTCAGCCATTAGCCTAGTTTTTCATGAATTTAGTAAAAAATTGTGGCAGAAAAATCTTGCTCTGGAGTCAGCATTCACCGAACTCAAAAACACTCAGGAGCATCTAGTTCAGCAGGAGAAAATGGCTGCCTTGGGACAGCTAATTGCTGGAGTGGCTCATGAGATCAATAATCCATTGGGAGCCATCCAAGCCGCTGCAAGCAATACAAACCACGCGCTCAAAGAGGCGATCGCCGGCTTGCCCAAATTACACCATCGTCTCACGCCTGAGCAGCAAGAGAGCTTCTTTGAGCTGATTTCTAAGGCACTGACTCCTCCGCTGTCTCATCAAGAGCAGCGTTCTATCAAGCGAGAACTTACGGCTCAACTAAAGTCTCAGGGTGTTGATGATCCTAGATACTTGGCAGATTTACTGATTGATATTGGAGTTCGCAAGGATCTTGAATTTCTGTCGCCGATTCTCAAAAGTGAACATCAAGATTGGGCGATTTGTTTAGCTCACAACCTCGCCAGTTCTTTTCTCAATAACCAAACGATTCTAAGAGCAGTTGAGCGTTCCTCTAAGATCGTTTTCGCTCTCAAGAGCTATGCTCGATTCGACCAAACTGGAGAACAAAAGCAGCTCCAAATTACTGACGGCATTGAAAATGTGCTGGAAATCTATCACAACCAGATTAAGCGAAATATTCAGCTAGTTCGCAGCTATCAGCAGGTTCCTGATATTTGGGGATACCCTGACGAGTTGATTCAAGTCTGGACAAATCTGATTCATAATGCAATTCAGGCAATGGAATCCGGTGGAACATTAACCATTTCAGTCATCGAGAAGAATGGAGGACTTGAAGTAAGAATTGCTGACACTGGCAGCGGCATTCCACAGGAAGTTCAAACGCAGATGTTTGACGCATTTTTCACCACTAAGGCTGCTGGAGAGGGTAGTGGTTTAGGGCTGTACATTAGTAAAAAAATCATTGACAAACATCGTGGATCTATAGAAGTAGAAAGCCATCCTGGGAACACTGAATTTAGGGTTTGGCTACCTGCCAATAAAGTGTCCAGCAAAAACACTGATCCCATTGAGAACACTACTGAGGAATTGGCTCATGTCTGACGCGGCAATCTTGTGTGTTGATGATGAAGCAGTTGTTATCGCTGCGCTGAAATCTCAGCTACAGCGGCTATTTGGTCGTCGGTATTTGTATGAATTTGCTCAAAGTGCCGAAGAAGCTTGGGAAATTATTAGTGAATTGGAGGAAGAATCCATCAAAATTTTGATAATCGTGTCTGACTGGCTCATGCCTAACGTAAAGGGGGATGAGTTTTTGCGCCAAGTTCATCAGCAATTTCCGCAAATTGTAACGGTTATGCTGACGGGGCAGGCCGATGAAGCGGCTATTGAGCGAGCGAGACAGCAGGCCAATCTCTACACTTGCCTTCGCAAACCCTGGAAAGAGTCAGATTTGGAGCGGGTGATTACCTCAGCGCTAAGCCATTAGGCTTGGCATAATTTCTTGCCATTCGCTCTTTCCATCCTCTATTCAAGGTTTCTTACTAAAGGCGAATCTATTCTAGGCAAGCTGGTTCTGGTTGCCCACGACTTTGCGCTATCCCAACTTCTGGCGCACTAGGGCGACGACCTGCGCCATCTGCTTTTTCAGGGTTTCTACTTCCGTTCGCAGGCGGGCATTTTGGTTGCGGAGTTGCTGCACTTCGGCCTTGAGTTGCTGGAGTTCGGTGGCTCCGTTGGGCCCAACGGCGGGAGCGTCTTCCACCTCTGCTGGAGAGCGCATCGGAATCGCTGCCACCTCTTGGCGATCCTTTGCCTTAGCCGTGGCAGAGCGAATTGCGTTGAACAGATGCGACTGACCAAACGGCTTGCCGACAAATTCAAAATAGTCAAACAGTTCCGGCACGGTTTTTTCCACATCTTCGCGGCGACCCGACATCATCACGATCGGGATCGACTTGAGCCGGGGATCGGCCTGGATTGTCTGCACTACTTCCCAGCCGTTCATGCGCGGCATAAAGAAATCCAGCAGCACTAAATTGGGGCGCTCCTGGCGAATCACATGTAGCCCTTCCACCCCGTCTCGCGCCTCGATCACCTCATAGCTGCCGCGCGGAAGCATGTCTCGTACCTGCATCCGAATCGTCTTGCTGTCGTCCACAATCAGGATCTTGAGGCTCGCCATAGGGGTTATCGCGTTGCACGCCGTTGTGCAGATGAGGAGGAAGATGCAGGGCGATCGCCCCAACAGCGATCGCTCTATTCCCAAGTGTATGCATAAGTGAGGATTCCCTCACGCTTGCGTTTCATTTCGCTTTTTTTCTCTGAACTTCACCGTTGGCCGCACCCAGATTGTCTGGTGAATCCTGAGACTTGCAGGGGCGATCGCTTGGGTCACACCAGCGAGTGAGATACGCTAGACAATACCGACAAAAGACAATACTGACAAAAGACAACATCGACAAACCCTAGAACGACTGTGCCAGCCCTCACCCTAAATCCCTCTCCCACCGGGAGAGGGACTTTGCTCCCCTTTTCCTGCAGGAGAAGCAGCCGGGAGATGAGGGCAAACCCTGCCTCCACACCAAGCTCAACTTGCACCTATGAACAGCGCCTTTCTCAATCGTCTCCATAGCCCCGATCGCCCGGTGATTGTCTTCGATGGCGCGATGGGCACCAACCTTCAGGTGCAAAACCTGACGGCAGAAGACTTTGGTGGCGCAGAGTATGAGGGCTGCAACGAGTATCTGGTCGTCACCCAGCCAGAAGCCGTTGCCAAAGTGCATCGGGACTTTCTCGCCGCTGGGGCCGATGTGATCGAAACCGACACCTTCGGTGCAGCCTCCATTGTGCTGGCGGAATATAACTTGGGCGATCGCGCTTATGAACTCAACAAGCTGGCAGCGGAACTGGCAAAACGCTGCGCCGAAGAATTTTCCACCCCCGAAAAGCCCCGCTTTGTGGCCGGGTCGATGGGCCCCACCACCAAGCTGCCCACCCTCGGCCACATCGACTACGACACCATGAAGGCGGCTTTTGAGGAACAAGCAGAGGGACTGTTTGACGGCGGCGTGGATTTGTTCATTGTGGAAACCTGTCAGGACGTGCTGCAAATCAAGGCGGCGCTGAACGCAATCGAGGCGGTGTTTGCGCGGAAGGGCAAACGTCGTCCGCTGATGGTCTCTGTGACGATGGAAATTCAGGGCACGATGCTGGTTGGCTCCGACGTGGCCGCCATGCTTACCATTCTGGAACCCTACCCCATCGACATCCTGGGGCTAAACTGCGCCACCGGCCCAGACCGCATGGCCGACCACATCCGCTATCTGTCGCAGCATTCTCCCTTTGTCATTTCCTGCATCCCCAATGCGGGCATCCCCGAAAACGTTGGCGGCCATGCCCACTACAAGCTCACGCCAATGGAACTCCGCATGGCCCTGATGCACTTTGTCGAAGACTTGGGTGTGCAGGTGATCGGCGGCTGCTGCGGCACGCGCCCAGAACATATCCAACAGCTAGCCGAAATCGCCCCCACCCTCAAGCCCAAAGCTCGGGCCGTCAGGAGTCAGCACCCACCCACCACAAACCATCCCCCCAAAAATCCAAAATCCGAAACCCAAACCCCCTCCCCCCGCCCCGCCCTCTCCTACATCCCCGCCGCCGCCTCTATCTACAGTGCCCAGCCCTACGACCAGGACAACTCCTTCCTGATCATTGGCGAACGCCTGAATGCTAGCGGCTCCAAAAAGGTGCGGGAGTTGCTGAATGCGGAAGATTGGGACGGGCTAGTGGCCGTAGCGCGATCGCAGGTCAAAGAAGGGGCCCATGTCCTGGATGTGAACGTAGACTACGTGGGACGCGACGGCGAACGAGACATGCGGGAACTGGTGTCGCGCTTGGTGACAAACGTAAACCTACCGCTGATGCTGGACTCCACCGAATGGCAAAAGATGGAAGCGGGTCTAAAAGTCGCAGGCGGCAAGTGCATCCTCAACTCAACAAACTACGAAGATGGCGACGAGCGCTTCTTCAAGGTGCTGGGACTAGCCAAGACCTACGGTGCGGGGATTGTGGTGGGCACGATCGATGAAGAGGGCATGGCTCGGACGGCGGAAAAGAAATTTGCGATCGCCCAACGGGCCTACCGCGATGCACTAGAATACGGCATTCCGCCCTACGAAATCTTCTACGACCCGCTGGCACTGCCCATTTCCACAGGCATCGAGGAAGACCGGGAAAACGGCAAGGCCACTATCGAAGCGATTCGCCAGATCCGCCAAAACCTGCCAGGGGTTCACATCCTGCTGGGCGTGTCGAATATCTCCTTTGGCCTCAGCCCCGCAGCGCGGATCGTGCTGAACTCGATGTTTCTGCATGAGGCAACGGCGGCGGGCATGGACGGGGCGATCGTCAGCGCCGCCAAAATCCTGCCCCTGGCCAAGATCGATCCGCAGCATCAGGAAGTCTGCCGCCAGCTCATCTACGACCAGCGGCGGTTTGAAGGCGAGGTCTGCGTCTACGATCCGCTGACAGAACTCACCAAACTATTCGAGGGCGTTTCGGCCAAAGACACCCGCTCCGGCGGCTCCCTCGCCGATCTGCCCATCGAGGAGCGCCTGAAGCAGCACATCATCGACGGCGAACGTATCGGGCTGGAAGAAGCCCTCACCGAAGCGCTGAAGACCTACAAGCCGCTGGACATCATCAACACCTTCTTGCTGGATGGCATGAAGGTCGTCGGCGACCTGTTTGGTTCTGGACAAATGCAACTTCCCTTCGTGCTGCAATCGGCGGAGACGATGAAAGCCGCCGTCGCGCACCTGGAACCGTTTATGGACAAGGAAGAATCCGGCGGCAATGCCAAAGGCACGTTTCTAATTGCCACGGTGAAGGGCGATGTGCATGACATTGGCAAAAATCTGGTGGACATCATCCTCACCAACAACGGCTATCGCGTGATTAACCTGGGCATCAAACAGCCTGTGGATAACATCATTGATGCCTACTTTGAACACCAGGCCGACTGCATTGCCATGAGCGGGCTGCTGGTGAAGTCCACCGCCTTTATGAAAGAGAACCTGGAAGTGTTTAACGAGCGCGGCATCACTGTGCCCGTTATCCTGGGCGGCGCAGCGCTCACGCCCAAGTTTGTCTACGAAGATTGCCAAAACACCTATAAAGGGAAGGTGATTTACGGCAAAGATGCCTTCTCTGATCTGCACTTTATGGACAAGCTGATGCCCGCGAAGGCAGCAGGCCGGTGGGATGATGTGCAGGGCTTTTTGGATGAGCAGGGTCAGGATTCAGCGTTGTCTGAAGCACCGGAGGCAGAAACAGAAACAGAGGCGATCGCCCCTCCAACTGCCCTTCCTGCCAACGCTCCCACTGCTCCTGCCATCGCAGACACCCTGCGCTCCGAAGCCGTAGCCCTCGACATTCCCCGCCCCACGCCGCCCTTCTGGGGCACGCAGATCCTAAACCCAGAGGACATTTCGCTAGAGGACGTGTTCTGGTACTTGGACTTGCAGGCGCTGATTGCCGGACAATGGCAGTTCCGCAAACCCAAAGATCAGACCCGCGAAGCCTACGATGCTTTCCTGAAGGAAAAGGCCTATCCCATCCTGGCGCAGTGGAAACAGCGCGTGCTGGCAGAAAACCTGCTGCGGCCGCAGGTGGTCTATGGCTATTTCCCCTGCCTAGCCGAGGGCAACTCGCTGCATCTCTTCGACCCCGCCGCTGCCCAGAATGGCAAGAAACCAAGCGACTTGCAGCCCGCCGCCACCTTCAACTTCCCCCGGCAAAAGTCCCTCCGACGACTCTGCATTGCCGATTTCTTCCTGCCCAAGGATCAGGCAACCACCTTCGATGTCTTCTCCATGCAGGCGGTGACGGTCGGCGACATTGCTACGGAGTTTGCTCAGCAGCTATTCGCCGCCAACCAATACACCGACTATCTCTACTTCCACGGGCTGGCAGTGCAGACGGCAGAAGCGCTGGCAGAGTGGGTTCACGCCCGCATTCGGCGCGAACTGGGCTTTGGCGCAGCGGAACCCGACACCATTCGCGACGTGCTGGCACAGCGCTATCAGGGGTCGCGCTATAGCTTTGGCTATCCGGCCTGTCCAAACATTCAGGATCAGTATACGCAGCTTGACCTGCTGGGAGCCGAGCGCATCGGGCTGCACATGGATGAAAGCGAACAGCTTTATCCGGAGCAATCGACGACGGCGATCGTGGTGTATCACCCGACTGCGAAGTATTTCAGCGCCTAGTGGAGATTGACGAGGTGTTGGGGTGTTGGGGTGACGGGGAGAGAGCGTTCCTCTCGAACGTTTGCACTGTAAAGAAGAGAGTTAAAAAAACAAGAAAGAAGAGAGTTTCGTTCTTCGCTTATCGTTCTTCGTTTTTTCACGGTTTCTCATGAACTTTAGTTTGGACTAATGGTGAAGAGGAAGGCAGTCAATGAGAAGCACCGACTGCCGTAAGGTCAATGAAGTACAACCAACATTGACCCCATGATTTTCAACGAACTTCAGCAATTTCGCCAAACGTTGTATGCCAGCTTGGGAAACGCCAGAGATGCCCTGTTTGATCTGATGGATGCCGTGTTAGTGAGTGCGTGCATCGTGTCGTTTGTGAGGCTATCGCAGAGTCCTGTCTTTCGTCGCCAGTGGTCGAGCACCTATGAAGCGTTGCGCGATAGCCGCCTACCCCGATCAAAGGTGCTGAAGCTGTTGGTGCAGCAGATACCGACTCAGCAGCAACCGTTGTTGGCAGGTGATGCGAGTCGGTGGAACCGTCCTGCTGCCAGGCGTTTGAAAGACCGCACCTTATCAGGCAGAACAGGACATGCCCCGATAGCCGGACAAAACTACAGTACCTTAGCCTGGATTGCTGAAGACAGGGGCAGTTGGGCATTACCATTGCGGCATGAGCGCATCACCAGCTTTGAAACACCCGCCAGTAAAGCGGCATTCCAACTCAAACAAGTGACTCGGCAGTTAGCGGTGCGTCCGTTGGCGATCTACGACCGAGGGTACGGCAATGCCAGTTTTGTCAACCAAACGGCAGGGATTGAGGCAGACTTGCTGCTGCGGGTTACATCCAATCGATGTGTCTATGGCGCGCCCCCAGCGTATCGAGGGCGAGGCGCACCTGCCAAGCATGGACATAAGATGAAACTCAATGACCCTGACACTTGGAGTGTCCCGGTCGAAACCGTTGAAGTCGATGATCCCAACTGGGGACGAGTGCGGGTCAGTCGTTGGAGTGCATACCATTTCCGCAAATCCCCCAAACGGGCAATGGAAGTGTTGCGCGTGGAGGTGCTGGAGACACAGAGCAGCACGCGACGCTTGGCTCCTTTGTGGTTAGTTTGGCTGGGTGAGCAGATGCCTCCGTTAGAAACCCTGTGGTTGCACTACCTCCGTCGCTTTGCCATTGAACACTGGTATCGCTTTGCCAAGCAGAGGCTATATTGGACACATCCCCAGTTCAGTTCTGTATCGGCAACCGAACAGTGGAGCAGCCTGATGCCGTTGCTCAGTTGGCAGTTGTGGTTAGCGCGAAAGGACTGTACTGACCACCCCTTGCCCTGGCAGGCACCGCAAGAAACGTTGACTCCGGGTCGGGTCGCACAAGCGTTTGCAGGCATTTTGGCAGCGATTGGCACCCCTGCTCCTGCGCCTAAACCTCGTGGTAAATCGCCAGGACGAGGCAAGGGGCACAAGCCAACTCCTCGTCCCTGCTATCCGATGGTCAAAAAACGAGCCTCGAAACGCAAGACATCCGAACAATCCCTGAACAGTCCGGTTGCAACAGCAGCTTAACTGCGAGCAGGATTGTATCCAATTCCTTAAGTTCAACTGTTATGAACGGTTGAGCAGATTCTTTATGGCATCCTGTTGAGCATTATTGTGATGCCAGTTAGTCCAAACTAAAGCATGAAACGAGATGAGGTGATCGTATTGGTGCAAGCCCATCGCTCTCAGCTTCAAGCGCTGGGTGTGAAGTCGCTCGATTTGTTTGGCTCCGTGGCGCGGGATGAGGCGCGGGATGATAGCGATGTCGATTTTTTGGTAGGGTTCGATCGCCTAGGCGGATTGTTTCAACTGTTTCGGGTGCGCCACTATTTAGAGGATCTGCTGGACTGCAAGGTGGATTTGGGCACTGCAAAGGCGCTGAGAGAGCATGTTCGTGAACCCGTGATGAAAGATTTGCGGCATGTCATCTAGATCGTGGGATTTAAGAATTCAAGACATTTTGGGGGCGATCGCCCGCGGGTTTTGGCACAGAGCCATAATGCCTCTGCGGCGGGGTGCTGGACTGGCTGCTAGACTTCCCGCCGCAGGGGCATTGGTTTGCGTTCAGATTCACGCTTCAGATTTACGCTTCAGATTCATGCTTCAGCAAGCATCACCTCAGCGCTGCGACACTCGGTTTGCACCGGGTAAATCCTGCGTGTCGAGGATGGAGATAAAGAACTCGCCGCGATCGCCCGGTTCCACACCACCCACAATCAGCCGATACCAGCCGTCGGCAGGCAGTTCAAACCGCACGCTGCCCTGGCGCTCTGCCTTGCCTTCCACCACGCGATCGCCATTGGGGTCGCGCACAATCAGGTACGGATTAAACGCCGAGTTCACAATCAGCGCAACGGTCTGTCCGGCGCGTCCCTGGAAGTTGTAGGCACGGCAAAGGGAGCCATCGTCGAAACAGGGTGCAGTGCTGGCATCCAGCATTCCCCGCTCCACCAAAATTGGCTGCGAGATTTGCAGGTCATACTGCCCAGACTGATTTTCGCCAGCCGCCATTGCCAGCACGGTGTATTGCCCGCTCTGGGTCAGCTTTTGCACCACCAGCGCATCTCGATTCGCCCCATTACTCTGATCCAGGGCGATCGCCCGTCCATCGGGCCCGACCAGCACCAGTCGCGATCCGGCCTGACGGCTCGACATTCTCAGCATCACCGCCTGCCCCGCCTCTGCCTCGAAGGTGTAAATATCCGTAGGACTGTAATCGGCGCAAAAGCGGCTGTCACCGGGCTGCAAGTTGCCCTGCACGTTGCCACGGGCCAGGGAGATGGGCTGGCTGATGGATTGGCTGGATGAGGCCACGGCGGGAATCACATACTGCCCAACGGGGAACCGTAGCCCCTGCCGATGGGCCTCTACAAACAGCCGCACCTGCCCCACCGACACGGCGAAATTCACGTTTTGGGCATCGCGAGCGCCCGACTTGGTAATGCCCACGATCCGCAACTGGCTATCAATCACCGGCCCACCGGAATTGCCCGGATTCACCGGTGCATTAAACACGACCACACCCTGAGGAATGTGAATGTTGTTGACCGTCCCTTCTACAATCGATGGGGAGCGCGGGGTACTACCAACGGGAAAACCCAATGCCCAAATGTTCTGCGCTTTTGTGATGGAACTGGCATCGGCAAGGCGCAGGGTGGGGAGGTTGCGCTGATTGGGCAGTTGCAGCAGCGCCAGATCCAGGCAGTCCGCATCGCCCATTGCCACAACCTCTGCCCGCACTTCGCGACCCTGCACAGTCACAATTACTTCCCGCGCTCCGGCAACCACATGGGCATTGGTGACGATTAATCCACTGGGGTCGATGATCACGCCGCTGCCTGTGCCGCTGCCATTGCGACCGTTGGCGCGGATGTGAACCACAGCAGCTTCGGCATCTTGAATATTACTCCGCGACTGGGCGGCGGCCGATTGGGTGAGGGAAGTGCCGGGGGTGGTCAGGGCAAATTCGCTGACGAGCGTGGTGGCGATCGCCGTTTGCAGCAGCAGCAGGCTAGAGGCAGCCAGATGAGCAAAACGAACGGGCTGGGGACGTGCAAAGGAGCGTACCATAGAGCATGACCTCCGTAGGGGTGTTAGGTAGTTCAGTGCAATGGTCGGAGCGTGATCAGAGGGCGATCGCAGGGATGTATGCCATCGTGCGAACTTGTCAACCAGCTAGTGAAATTTGACTGAAATTTGATATGTATAAAAGCTTACGGTTTCGATTCTCGATTTCCTTCCGAAACACAATCCAGAACAAAAACCAAAGCGGTATGTTAAAGTTCTTTTTGGACTGCCAACTGGGTTCCAAAAAGAAGTATTTCTCCGGTCAGTAAGCTTATGCAGTATGCTGCTTCGAGCCGTTGCTGCTTAACCGTTGCGGCTTAATTGCAGGGGTTGCTTGAAGCTGTTGTTAGTACAATAGGGCGATCGCCCCAGCCGTAGCACTCCCCTTTCCCGCACGTTTCATTGCGCTCACAGGAAAAGGGGGTTGCATAAAAGTGCAAGCAGACAGGAAAAGGGGCAGGAAAAGGGAGTATTGCTCCTGCCTTCTAGCGTTTGTTTTTTATATCTTCTGTGCCCTAAGCCCGGCCAAGCTTAGCTCGCAGCCGCGCCACCAGGCGAATCAGGTGGGTACGCGGACTGAGGTAGCGCCGCACTAGGCTGGAAACATCGAGAGAGTCGGGCGATCGCCACACGTCGATCACCGCCAGACTGCCCTCCAAAAACTGCTGCCGACAGCGACTCCGCTGAATTTTGCCGCTGGAGGTGCGGGGCAAGCCGCCGGGTTTCACCAGGGCGATCGCCCCCACGTCTACAAAATGTTCCCGAAACGCCACCCACCGCACGGTTTCCACCACGTCTGGCAAACACAACCGCTGGCGGGCGCTGCGTTCTACTTCCTGCACAATCACCAGCCGCTCTTCGCCCGCTGCGTCGCCCCCCAGTTCACCATCGATCGGCGCGGCAAAAACCGCACAACCGCCCGCACGAAACGCCGGATAGCACGATTCCACCGTCTGCTCAATGTGCTGCGGATAGTGGTTGAAACCCCACAACACCAGCACATCGTGTAGCCGTCCGGTGATGAACAGTTCCCCCGCTTGCACAAAGCCCAAGTCACCCGTCCGCAAAAAGCCGCCCTCGCCCGTGGCCAGCGTCACCCCAAACGGATTCTCTTGCTCCGGCGGATGCTGCCAATAGCCCTTGCCGATGCCGCTCCCCGCCACCCAGATTTCGCCAATTTCCCCATCGGCGCAGGGCATCCGCGTGTCTCGATTGACGATTTCTACTCGCGTGTCTAGCCAGGGGTGTCCGCAACTGATTAAGGTCTGCGTCCGCCGTGCGCCAGGGCGGGCAAGGCCGGGACGGGCCGGTTCGCAAATCTCCACGCGGTTTTGCTCCAAGCTTTGCGTGTCCACATGCAGCATTTTGGGAGGCAAATGCTTAGCGCCGCCCGTGATGAACAGCGTCGCCTCGGCCATGCCGTAGCACGGGTAAAATGCCTCCGGGCGAAATCCACAGGGGCGAAATTTTTCGGCAAACTGGTCAAGCGTGGTCTGCCGCACGGGTTCTGCGCCGCAAAAGGCAATGTCCCAGGTGGACAGGTCGAGGCGATCGCGCTGGTTTTCGGTAACGTATCGACCCAGCAGGCCATAGGCAAAGTTGGGGCCGCCGCTGGTGGTTGCGCCGTAGCGTGCGATCGCCTCCAGCCAGCGCACGGGCTTCTGCACAAAGGCAATCGGCGACATCAGCACGCACAGCGACCCGGCATAGAGCGAGTACAAAATATTGCCAATCAGCCCCATGTCGTGAAACAGCGGTAGCCAGCCCACGCCCACCGACGCTTCGGTATGCTGAAACGCGCCGTGGAGCATCTGCTGATTGGCCCAGAGGCAGCCGTGGGTCACCATTACGCCCTTGGGTGTGCCCGTGGAGCCAGACGTATATTGCAAAAAGGCCAGGCTGTCGGGCGATAGGTCGGGCCTGCTCCAGCCCGCTGCTGAGGCGCGACCCGTTTCATGGGTCAGCCAGCAGATCGGGTGTGCCGGGGGCAAGGCAGGGACGAGCTGGCGCTGGAGCTTGGGCAAGAGCGATCGCCCCGTCAGCACGCCCGCCGACCCCGACCCCACCAACCGCGCCGCTACGTCGGCCACCCCCTGCTGATTGCGGGGCGGATGGCAGGGGACGGGAACCACCTGCGCCGCCAGACAGCCCAAAAACGCCACGATAAATTCCAGCGCCGCCTCGTAGGAATAGACCAGCGTCAGGCGATCGCCCGGTGCAAACTGCTGCTGGAGCCAGGCCGCCATTGCGGTCGCCTGCTGGTATAACCCGGCGTAGGTCAGGTGTCCCGCTTCGGTTTCGCCATCCTGCAAAAAGATGAACGCCTGTCGGTCTGGATGAACGTGCGATCGCCGCTCCAACAACTCGACCAGGTTAGACGGTTCCGGTGTCAAATGAATAAAATCGCTCATCTTTGGACTAGGCAGCTTTTGGACACCCTCTGAAAGGTAGTCTGACTGGGCCAGATACTCAAGTTCTGCAGGCAGACCTGATAGAATCCAAGACTGGATGCTAGACAGAATGCAAAACGTCGTCCATCAGAGCTAATTTGTAAAGGAACCTGAAAGCCTTGTTAATCAAGGATTTCCGAGAAACCGCTTTTCCTGGGCAAACATGACCTCAAAGCCACACATGCCAAAAGTTTCAGGCTTCTTAAGATTTGCTTCATAAATTAGCTCTCAAGACAGCACAAGACAGAGTTTTACATAAGCCATTAACCTGATGATGACCTCCTTCAAACGCCGCTCATTGTTGTTGGGCACTTTGGCAGTGCTTTTGGTGAATGCCTGCGCGGGT
Source organism: Thermoleptolyngbya sichuanensis A183 (assembly GCF_013177315.1). Lineage (NCBI taxonomy): Bacteria > Bacillati > Cyanobacteriota > Cyanophyceae > Oculatellales > Oculatellaceae > Thermoleptolyngbya > Thermoleptolyngbya sichuanensis. Next base: position 3,537,064 of record NZ_CP053661.1, read on the forward strand.
AGCCCGACCGCCCAAAACCCTGAAACTGGTTCACCTGCCGGAACTGCCGCCCCCTTGGTAGTTGGCTCGATTCCCGACCAAGACCCCGAAAAGGTGCAGCGACAGGCCGAGAAGCTGGCCGCCTATCTAGAATCAAAGCTGGGCGTGCCCGTGAAGTATCAGCCCGTTACGGACTATGCGGCTGCGGTCACGGCCTTCAAGGTGGGTGATCTAGATCTGGTGTGGTTTGGTGGGCTGACGGGTGTGCAGGCGCGGCTGCAAGTGCTGGGGGCCCAGGCGATCGCCCAGCGCGACATCGACGAACAATTCACCAGCGTCTTCATTGCCAACACCCAGAGCGGCATTGCGCCCTTTACTGACCTCAAAGACCTTAACACGCTCAAAGGGCGCACCCTCACCTTTGGCAGCGAATCTTCTACCTCTGGTCGGCTGATGCCGCAATATTTCATTCAGCAGGCAGGCATGACGTTGTCAGATTTCAAAGGGGAAGTGGGCTTTTCGGGCAATCACGATGCCACCATCAAGCTGGTGGAAGCAGGAACCTACGAAGTCGGCGCACTGAATTCTCAAGTCTGGGAATCGCGAGTGGCGGAGGGTGCAGTAGACACCAATAAGGTGCAGGTGATTTGGACCACGCCGCCCTACTACGACTATCACTGGGTGATTAGCCCAGAGGTGGAAGAGCGCTATGGCCAGGGCTTCATCCAAAAGGTACAGGCGGCATTTACGGAGCTAGACCCGGCGAACCCAGACCAGAAAGAGGTGCTGGAGTTGTTTGGCGCGGCAAAGTTTATTCCCACAAAAAACGAGAACTACTCGCAGATTGAGTCTGTCGGTCGCCAGATTGGCAAGATTCAGTGATGGGCCCGCCCATTTTTTACCTCAGCCAGGTGACGCGCCAGTTTCAGGGGCTCACGGCTCTGGCCGAGGTGAACCTGAGCATTGCTGCTGGGGAAAGGGTCGCGCTGATTGGCCCCAGCGGCGCGGGCAAGAGTACCCTGCTGAGTCTGCTGAACGGGACGCTGCTGCCATCGGCGGGGCAGGTGACGGTGCTGGGGCAAGACCTGCGGCGGCTGTCGCCTCGGCAGCGACGGCGGGTGCAGCGGCAAATTGGGACGGTCTATCAGCAGCATCACCTCGTCACCAATCTGTCGGTGATTCACAACGTCAATGCCGGACACCTAGGGCGCTGGTCGCTGGCCAAGGCCGCTTGGTCGCTGCTGTGGCCCCAGTCGGTAGAGATCGCTGCACGGGCGCTGGCTCAGGTTGGCATTGCCGAGAAGCTGTATGTTCGCACCGATCGGCTATCGGGCGGCGAGCAGCAGCGAGTGGCGATCGCCCGTGTGCTGGTGCAAGATCCGGTGGCCATCCTGGCAGATGAGCCGATCGCCAGCCTCGACCCGGCCCGCGCCCACGACCTGATGGCGCTGCTGTGCCGCCTGACAGAGCAGAGTGGCAAAACGCTGGTGATCAGCTTGCACGATATCGAATATGCGTTTCAGTACTGCACGCGGCTGGTGGGGCTGCGGCAGGGGCAGATTCAGTTCGACGCGCCGCCTGCCCAAGTGACGGACGCGATGATCCACGAGTTATACCGCCTAGAGCAGCCTGTCCTTTAACCGTTTCTGCACCCCGATGCCCGCTGCACCCACTGCCCTCCCACCGCCTCCCCCCTGGCTGAACCGCCGCAACGGGTGGGGATTGGTAATGCTGGGGGCGATCGCCCTTTCGCTCTACGCCACGGGCATCGGACGACCAGACGCGACCCTGGTCAACCCCGGCGGCTGGGGCCAGTTTGTGGAGTTTTGGGCCAGCAGCCTGCGGCCCGACCTCAGCCGCGACTTTCTAGAGGTAATTGCCAGGGCAACTTTTGTCACCTTTGCCTATGCAGTCTGCGGCACGACCCTGAGCGTGGCGCTAGGGCTGGTGGGCGGCGTGCTGTCGTCGGAAACTTGGTGGCGGACGGTGTTGCCGAGGGCGGCGGCGGGCGGCGCGTGGGCGGCTCCCCTTTGGCTGCTGATTCGCGGGCTGCTGGCGGTTCCCAGGGCGATTCATGAACTCCTCTGGGGCCTGTTTTTTTTGAATATTCTGGGGCTAAATCCGCTGGTGGCGGTGCTGGCGATCGCCCTGCCCTTTGGGGCGATCGTGTCTAAGGTATTTGCCGAAATTTTTGACGAAACGCCCCAGGAACCGCTGGAATCCCTCCTGGGCAGCGGAGTGTCGCCGCTGGCAGCGTGGCTCTACGGACTGTTGCCCCAGGCGTTTCCAGATTTGCTGTCCTACACGACCTATCGGTTCGAGTGTTCGCTGCGGTCGGCGGCGGTGCTGGGGGTGATCGGCGCGGGTGGGCTGGGCTATGAAATTTTGCTGAGCCTGCAATCGCTCCGCTATGGGCAACTCTGGACGGGGTTCTATGCGCTGGTGCTGCTGAATGGCGGGGTCGATTGGTGGAGCAGCTGGGTGCGGCGCAGGTTGGGCTTCACCAGTCGGCTAGATCTCAACGTGGCCCAAAGATCCCAAAATTCCCACGCCCCAAAGCCCAATCTGCAAACTGCCAATCCCTGGCCGCTGCGGCTATCCTGGGGGGCGATCGCCCTGTCGATTCCGCTCTGCTTTTGGGGATTGGGCATCGACTGGACGCGGCTCTGGTCGGCCCGCACGCGACGACTCTTGGGCGACATTGCAGCGGCCGCCACGCCCCAGTGGCCCAGCCCGGCCGAATGGGCAACGCTGCTCCACCTGTCGGGCTTGACGCTGGTGATGTCCATTCTGGCGATCGCCCTGGCCGGATTGGGCGGGGTGCTGCTGTCTTTTCCTGCGGCCCAGACCTTTCTCCTGCCCGGCGGCTGGCTGCGGCCGCTAGACGACCCCACAACGACCCAAGCCCCCCTGGCCTGGCTGCTGCTGGTGGCAACCCGTTTGCTGCTATTGCTCAGCCGCGCTGTGCCTGCCCCCATCTGGGCGCTGGTGTGTCTGTTTGTGCTATTTCCAGGCATTTTGCCGGGGGCGATCGCCCTGGGTCTGCACAATTTGGGCATCCTGGGCCGCCTCATGGCCGAGGTCAACGAAAACTTGGACGAGCGCCCCGTGCGATCGCTCCACGCCCTGGGCGCATCCGGTGGGCAGGCAATTCTCTACGGCGTGTTGCCCCAAAACCTGGGGCGATTTCTGGCGTATACCCTCTACCGCTGGGAGGTCTGTATGCGCGAAACCGTAATCGTTGGACTGGTGGGCGCAGGGGGGCTGGGCCGCCTCCTGACCGAGCAACTCAGCAGCTTTGACTACGGCAGGCTGGTGCTAACGCTGGGGTGCTTTGTGGCGCTCACTTTTCTGGTGGATTTGATTAGCCAGCAGATGCGATCGGTCGTCAGCGGCAAAGGGGAGGCGTGATAGCTGCCGGAGTGAAGAGAGCCTTTTGTCATTCCAGGCTGCTCGCGCCCTATCTCTCCATCATCCCGCTTTCCATCTCTCCGTTCGAGGCGAGCAGCAGTTGCATGACGCGGCTGGCATCTTCGAGCCGCCCAGTGACACGACGGACTGGCTCTGGCCAAACCCTGACGAGGGTGGGGGTAGCAGCCACCTGGTCTTGCTCGGCCAGCTCAGGGAACTTGTATACGTCGATGATTTTCAGCGTGTAGGGCTGCTGAATCAGGTCTTCGAGCAGGCGATGCAGGTTCGTTAAAATCGCCTCCGTCACGTCGCTGTTGCTCGACACATAGAGGCGCAGCACATAGCCCTGTTTGGAGAAATCCGGCGACTGGGCTTGCCACGATAGCCGACTCCAAGACGATGGCTGAGCCTCTGGCTGGCTGACCTGCTGAATTGTCGGAGATTCGTAGCAAATCACCAAATCGTGCGATCGCCACAGTTCGGGAAAGCGGCTCTGATAGGTCAGCAGCATCAGCGACTCGTCCAGGTTGTCGGGCGGCTGCACGGTTTGCCAGAGCAAGTCCCCAGTGCCAAAGACGGCATTCAGCACGGCCTGATGCCGCGCCACCAGGGGATACACCTCAGCGGATGTGAGGACAGACTGGTTTTCGGGCGATCGCCAGCGGTCGATGGACGCGGTGTACCACGGCACAAGGAACAGCGGCGGCTCCGACAGATCGAGCCACTCCTGAAGCGCCGCGCACAGGTGCAAATGCCAATGGCTCTGCTTGTCTGGATCGATGCAGTACACCAGGTCGCCCCCCGGCGTAAACAGGGCAATTCCCTTGTATAGCTCTGGTAACGGGGCTTTCATGGAAAATCAACCGCCAGGCACAGGGGTGCAGGAATGTGCAAAAACAGGAATGTGCAAAAAAGCGAGAAGGGTAGATCTTTCGCACCCGATACAGTCCGAAAAATCCACCCCAGGAACCGTTGAGCTTTGCAACTTAGACGCGCCCGCGCAGAATCTGCGCCATTTCGTTGGGCTTGGGCGACATTTCCAGCGCCGTTTCTTCGGTGATCCGTCCCGCCTCATACAGCTTATAGAGGGACTGGTTCATCGTACACATGCCGTCAAAGTTGCATCGCGGAATCAGCGCTTCCACTTCGTCCAGATCGCCCTTGCGGATATAGTCGCGAATTGCGTCTGTGTTGATCAGAATATCGTGGAAGGCGGCCCGCTTGCCGTCGGTGGTGCGGCAGAGGCCCTGCGCGATGACGGCCACCAGCGATTCGGCGATCGCCACCCGCATGGGTTCCTGCTGATCCGGCGGATACAGCCCCAAAATCCGCTCGATGGTCTTCACAGCGCTGTTGGTATGCAGCGTTCCCATCACCAAGTGACCTGTTTGCGCGGCTTTCAGGGCAGTGTTCACGGTTTCAATGTCCCGCATTTCTCCCACCAGAATCACGTCCGGATCTTCCCGCAGCGAGGCCTTCAGTGCTGCGTCAAACTTCATCGTGTGAATGCCCACTTCCCGCTGGCGGATCAGGCACTTGCGGCTTGTGTGGACAAATTCAATCGGGTCTTCAATGGTGACGATATGCTTGGGCATTTCGCTGTTCATGTAGTCCACCATCGCCGCCATCGTGGTCGATTTACCCGACCCGGTTGGCCCTGTCACCAGGATTAGCCCCTTGTGATAGTGGCAGATTTCCTTAAACACAGGCGGCAGGTTCAACTGCTCGATGGTCAAAATCTTCAGCGGAATTAGACGCATCACCATCGCCGGCCCGCGCAGCGAATCAAAGATATTGATCCGGACGCGGGCGAAGTCGTATTGCGTTGCGCCGTCAAAGTCGAGCGTGTCCTTAAACCGCTGAATCTCGGCATCCGAGAGAATTTCTTGCAGCCAGCTAAAGAAGGTATCGAGATCGGTGACTGGATACTCGGTCATGTCGATCTCGCCCCGGTTGCGGAAGCGCGGCGTTTCGCCCACGCCCAAGTGAATATCGGAATAGCCTTTGTCGTAGGCTTCGCGAACGATTTGCGCCAGCGTCGGCTGACCGGGTGCAGCCTTGCTGCGGGAGGTCTGCATCGGCGGCGGCGCAGCGGGACGGTGTCCCATCATGGGCGGCGGCGCGGGTGTGGGCGGTGGCTTCACCGCTGGAGCGCCCATTCCGGGCATTGCACCCGCCGAAGCAGGGTTGACGCGAGTGCCGGGTGCTGTGTTGGCCTGGGTCGATGCGAAGGTTTGCGAGGGCATTTGCTGGCTGGTTTGCCCCAGATCGCCCATCGGTGGAGCGCTGGCAGGCGGACGACCCGGCGGTGGCGGCGTGCGGGGAACGGAGTTGGGCGGAATGCTTGGGCGTTGTGCGTCTGTCATAAGTCCACGTCTCGCAAACGATGGGGAAGCGTGTTCACTGGCGGCGTTTCTGAGCGGACACTGTTAAGCCAGATTTAAGCCAGATTTCGGTTCATCCAGAGTTTGGTTAAGCCAGATTTCAATCCCTAACCAGTAGAGGATCGTCTAGATGATTGCCAAATTAGCTCAATCTCCATAATCTACATTGATTATGGGCAAGACTTACGCACTTGCGATAGGCTCTCTGGGTTTTGAACAATTTCTCACGGGCTGCGCTCGCGAGAAATTGTCTAACTGCGTAAGTCCTAATGGATAACAGCATACTCAAGAAATTACGAATCCCGTAGGATACCCCCTTGAGAATTCCCAAGATGGGGAAGTGAAACATCATTTTAGATAGGTGATTAGATGGGTGATTGGGTAGATGGGTGATTGAGTCGGTGATCGAAATTGGGATTTTGGGTTTTGGATTTTAGATTTTGGGTTTTGAGTTTTGGGACTATCTCGGTTCTCTAGAACGGCACGACCGATGAAACCGATGGAAGCCCTGCGTGCGCCTAGTCTACCAATCTAAAATCGCCAATCTAAAATCCAAAATCACCATCGGGCTGGAGGGCGGCGCGGGCCAGGCGTGCAGTTCCATAGGCGGCTTCAGTGTGGGGAGAGGGCAGGACGGGCACTTGCAACAGGCGCGATCGCACGTTTGTCCAAACCTCATTCTGCGCCCCACCGCCCGCAGTCAGCACTTCTCGTAATGGCGTTGCGCCCAAGTCTGCCAGCCGCCGATAGCCCAGGGCTTCGATGCGGGCGATGCCTTCTAGCAGCCCGTGCAGAAATTCCACGGGATTGTCGGGGCGCGGCTCCAGGCAGGGCGGCAGGTTGGGGTCGTTGATGGGAAAGCGATCGCCCGGTTTGGGCAGGGGGTAATAGTCCTGCGGGCTGGGGCGAGACGGGTCGATCTGGGCGCTGAGGGCAGCAAGTTCGGCATCGCTAAAAAATTGCCGCAGCACCGCGCCGCCCGTGTTCGATGCGCCGCCCACCAGCCACAGATTGCCCAGCCGATGGCTGTAGATGCCGCTGGCAGCGTCTTCTACTCGCACGGTGCTGAGCAGCTTGAGAACCAGCGTAGACCCCAGCGAGGTGACGGCTTGCCCCGGCGTGCTGGCTCCACTGGCCAGGAAGGCGGCGATGCTGTCTGTCGTGCCCGCGCAGATCTGGCAGGTGGCGGGAATGCCCAGGCGATCGCCCAGGTCAGGCAAAATGGGGGCGATCGCCGTACCGGGCGCGTTTATCTGGGGCAACTGCACGGGCAGGTTGGCCGCCAGCAGCCAGTCGGGATAGCGCAGTGCGCCCACGTCATAGCCCAGCTTGAGGGCGTTGTGATAGTCGCTGAGGCCGAGGCGACCGTGCAGCAGGAAGGCCAGCCAGTCGGCCTGGTGGAGGAGGTGCGGGGGGGGAGCGTTTTGGGCCAGAGGCAGCGTGCTAAGGAGCCAGAGGAGCTTGGCAAGGCTGGAGGTGGCGCTGAGGACGGTGTGCTGGGGCGGGGCGATCGCCGTCACCTGATCTAGCATTGCCGCACCGCGTGCATCGTTGTAGAGCAGGGGTTCGGCCAGGGGAATTCCGGCATCGTCGCACAGGAGGACGGTAGAAGAGGTGCCGTCGAGGGCGATCGCCGCCAGGGTTTGGCGAATCTCAGCCGGAATTTGGGCAATCAGCGCCAGGAGGGTGTCTCGCCAGATTTCGGCGAGGGCGCTGGACGGAACGCTTGGGAAAGGTAGGCTGGCCTGCGCCACGATTTCGCCGCTAGCACTGATGGCGATCGCCCGTGCGCCGGAGGTGCCAAAGTCAATGCCGAGAAAGGTGTGGAGAGAGGTGGCGGCTGGCATGGTGGAGGATAAATTCGGCGATCGCCTGACTGATTTGCGTGTTTCCGGCGGGGCTGGGGTGGATGCCGTCGCGATAGAGGGCTTCGGGGTTTCGCAGCGCGTTCCACCGAGGCAGCAGGTCAAGAAACGGCACATTGCCCGCTGCCAGCAAGGTGCTGAGTCGCTGGCGAGCGACCTGTTCATAGTCTCGTGGGCCAGGCTGTTTTAATTCTCGCCGCAGGGGAGACAGCGCCACCAGCAGTTGCGCTTGGGGCTGCACAAACTGACGCATCTGTTCAATCGTCAGCAGGTTATCGGCAACGGGGTCGCCGCTGGGCGGACGGGTCGCAGGGCGCTGGGTAGGGTAGGGCAGCAGCAGCGACAGGGCTTCCCATAGGGCCAGGGGCGGCCGACGACGGGGATATTGGCGATCGCGCCCCACGGGCCAGTCCGTCGGCGGCGGCGCAAACAGGTCGTCTGTATTCAGCAGCAGCACCACCACCTGCGCCCCAAAGGTGCCAAACTGCCGCAAATAGCCCCACTGGTTTTGCGGCCCCCAGGAGGGCGCGGCCGCATTCAGCACAATGCCCGGTCTGCCCAGCCGGAGCACGAGAAATTGCCGCACCTGTTCGGAAATCGTGTGCGCTTGGTCTGTCCAGATGCCGCCGTGAACAATAGAGTCGCCCAGCAGCAGCACCCGCCAGCCTGCTGGAGGCATCTCACCAGTATTCCGCAGGCTGTGCTGGTTGATCACCATACGCTTGCCCCAGCGCCGGAGCCGCTGATGGGGGCGCAGCCGATAGCCCGCTTCTGGGTCGGCAACGTAGAGCGGGGGGTTGCCCAGGCCCAGCGCCCGCAGCCCCAGTTCCAGCAAGAGCAGCCCCATCAGCAGCAGCCCGGCCGCCCCCCCCTGGGCGATCGCCCGCATCAGCCTCTCCCAATCCATCCCATTCGTGAGTCTTTGAAGAATTCTGTTCTAAATCTTAAAAACTTTACAGAGGTGAGCCACATAACCCTCAAGTGAAAAAAGTGTGGTTAAAATCAAGTCGGCTTGGCGCAGTTTGTCTGGCATTCGAGTCGATCTATCTACATATTCTTGATGCATTCTCAACTGCTTTCAGCTAGCCTAATGACTCTGCCGCAACCTATCTCGCTGTCCTGAATCTCGCCAGACTGCATCCAGCCAATGGGGATTCGGTTCGTTGCAGGATCAAGCCGGCCAGGGCGCTGCCCAAACCGCGTTTTCAGAGTCACTTCAGCGGTTGATCAATTCTGAGTTGATCAATTCTGAAACGTTTAGGAGTTACGCAATTGGACGACTTCTCGCGGGCTGCGCCTGCGAGAAGTCGTCCAAAACCCAGAAAACTTAATCGCAGTGCGTAAGTCCTAACGTTTCTAAACTTTCTAAACTCTACTTATTTAGCAAGGATTGGTACTTATGACGGACTGGAATCGAGGCATTATGAAATTCCCCGGCGCAGATAGTCCGATTGCGCTGACGCTCTCGGCGGTGCTGATTTTGGGCAGCATTGCGGCGCTGATTCTGTGGGCGCTCCAGTCTGCCTACGCGCTGCCGTAGCCCGCGGGGTTTGCGATACGCAAATATAAGCCAAAAGGTCTGCTCTTGGGCAGACCTTTTCAATTTCAAGTGTATTTAATTGTTTGCGTTGAATACGCCTAGTTCCCAATGCCAGGGACAAAAGGCGTGAATGCTGAATTTTAATTCAGTGTAGGCTGAACCCGCAGCACTCGCTCTTGAGCCTGCACGCCGATGCCTCTTTCGGAGGCAGAGGAGCTTGGGCGATGCAGCCGAGCATCTAGACGAAACAGAAGGTTCTAGACCATTGCTAGGCTGATATGCCCCAATCAAAGCAGCGTTACAAGCCGTAAGCGATCGCCGCGTCCGGTAGCGAGGCAGGAGGCACAGGCCCCGTCCGGGAAGATTGATTGAGAAACGTGCCTGTAGTCTAAGCTACCACTGGCAATTCGGCAGGCGATCGCCCTGTGACTAAACTTAATTTCTTACCCGCTGCCAAACCGGACTGGAACTCGGCAAAGCGGCTGTCGGCCGTGATCCCCGCAGACGGGCGATCGCCATGCTTGCTCGATTTCCCACCCGTACCCATGCTGGAATTAGGGCTGGCATTGGGCAGATGCACCGTGCCGAGTAAGGCGATATGATGAGGAGTGAAATTAAGAAATGTAAAGAAGCGGGGCGAGTTATGCAGGGCAAGGTGGTTGTCATTGTAGGCGCAACGGGGGGCATTGGGTCGGCACTGGCGCAAAAGCTAGCTCCCTTGGGTGCAGCGCTGGTGCTGGCGGCGCGAGATACAGCGACGCTGAACCCGCTGGCCCATTCGCTGGCTGGTGCGCCCGGTGGTGTGCTGGCCGTGCCAACAGACATCACCGATCCGCAGCAGGCCGAAGCGCTGATGCAAAAGGCGATCGCCCAATTCGGCAAGGTAGACGTATTGGTAAACGCAGCGGGCGCAGGCATTCTCAAGCAGTACAACAAGATCGAACCCGCCGACCTGGATGCCATGTTGGATTTGAACCTGAAGGGCAGCTTCTACACCTGTCAGTCCGCCGCCAACATCATGAAGGAACACAAGTCGGGGCACATCTGCAACGTGATCGGAATTTTGGGACAGCACCCGATGGCGATGGCGGCGGCCTACTGCGCTTCCAAGTTTGGTGTGGTGGGCTTCAGCAAGTGCATGGCAGACGAGCTAAAGCGCTTTGGCGTAAAGTTCACCCTGTTTTATTTCGGTGGCGTGGATACGCCCTTCTGGGATCAGGTCAGCCTCAAGGTCGATCGCACGAAGATGCTGCGCCCGGAGACGGCGGCCGACGCTATTCTGTTTGCTCTCACGGCAGAACCCCAGGCAGTGCCGTTGGAGATCAACATCCAGCCTGAGAGCCACTTGTTTTTTGGCTAACCTTATTTTTTGGCTAAATTTTTTGGCTAATATTGACTGATGCTCCGAGTGGGGATCAAATGAACCCTCCTCAAGCGGCAAATCTCGGAAAAATGCCCGTTGACGGCCCGCTTTGTTACAGTTTGCAACATATAATGAGAGCTAGTGTAAACAGGTATCTCAGAGGATAGCGCGTACATGCGGGTGGCGATCGCAGGGGGAGGATTGGCCGGGTTAGCCTGCGCCAAGTATTTAGTAGACGCAGGGCACACGCCCATCGTGCTGGAAAGCCGGGACGTGCTGGGCGGGCTTGTGGCGGCCTGGAAGGATGCCGATGGCGACTGGTATGAAACCGGGCTGCACGTCTTTTTTGGGGCATACCCCAACATGCTCCAGCTGTTTAAGGAACTGGACATCGAAGATCGGCTCCAGTGGAAAGAACACACGCTGATCTTCAACCAGCCGGAGAAACCCGGCGTGCTGTCGCGCTTCGACGTGCCCGATATTCCCGCACCGTTCAACGTCATCCTGTCGATTCTTCGCAACAACGACATGCTGACCTGGAATCAGAAAATTCGCTTTGCTATCGGGCTATTGCCAGCGGTGGTGCGCGGTCAGCAGTATGTGGAAAACATGGATAAGTACTCGCTGCTGGAGTGGCTGCGGCTGCAAGGCGTAGACGAGCGGGTCAACAGCGACATTTTTGTGGCCGCTTCCAAGGCGCTCACCTTTATCAATCCTGAAGACGTGTCGGCAACGGTTCCTCTGACGGCGCTGAACCGCTTTTTGCAAGAGCGCTACGGCTCGAAGGTGGCGTTTCTGGATGGGTCGCCGACGGAGCGCCTGTGTCAGCCCATTGTGGACTATGTGACCGAGCGCGGCGGCGAGGTGCTGCTGAAGAAGCCGCTGAAGCAGATTTTGCTAAACGAAGACGGTACAGTATGCGGGTTTGCGGTGCGCGGGCTGGACGGTGCGCCGGATGAGGTGGTGACGGCGGATGTGTACGTCTCGGCGATGCCCGTGGATGTGATGAAAGCGCTGATGCCGGAACCGTGGACGAAGCTGGAATTCTTCCAGAAGATGGAGGCGCTGGAAGGCGTGCCCGTGATCAACATTCATTTGTGGTTTGACCGCAAGCTAACGGATGTGGATCAACTGCTCTTTTCGCGATCGCCCCTGCTCAGCGTCTATGCCGACATGAGCAACACCTGCCGCGAATACGCCAACCCTGACCGCTCAATGCTAGAACTCGTCCTGGCTCCGGCAAAGGACTGGATTGACAAGTCCGAGGCGGAAATTCTGGCGGCGACGATGGCAGAACTGAAGAAGCTTTTCCCAGATGACCTGGCGGGCGACCATCCGGCCACGCTGCTGAAATACAAAATCGTGAAAACGCCGCGCTCGGTCTATACGGCCGCACCGGGAATGCAGGCGTGTCGCCCTGACCAGGCAACGCCAATCGACAACTTCTTCCTTGCCGGAAGCTACACCATGCAGCGCTACCTGGGCAGCATGGAGGGTGCAGTGCTGTCGGGTAAGCAGGCGGCCGAGGCGATCGCCCAGCGATTCCCTGCCTCTCCGGTCGATTCTGCGCCGCCTGACCTGGTGGCCACTTCAGCCCGATAAATCACTCCAGCGGTTTCATTTCTGGAATGCTAATCGTTTCAAATGAACCGCAGGTGACGGATTACTGATAGGTTTAACTGTATTCCTCCAGCCCTGCGATGTAATGCTGCAACTGCCGAAGCCTTCCTGCAAAACCGTCCTGGTATCTCTGGACGATTCCTATGAGCGCTGTCGCCAGATCACTCAGGAATATGCCAAGACGTTTTATCTTGGGACGCTGCTCATGCCGGAAGAAAAGCGTCGGGCGATTTGGGCGATTTATGTCTGGTGTCGGCGCACGGATGAACTGGTGGACGGAGCAGAGGCAGCCTACACCACGGATGAAACGCTCGATCAGTGGGAAGAAAACCTAGAAACGATTTTTGCGGGGCATCCGCTGGAGGATGTGGACGTGGCGCTGGTGGATACGCTGGAGCGCTTTCCGCTGGACATCCAGCCCTTCCGCGACATGATCGAAGGGCAGCGGATGGATCTGTATCGCAACCGCTACGAAACCTTTGAGGAGCTAAAGCTGTATTGCTATCGCGTGGCAGGTACGGTGGGGCTGATGTCGGCGGCCGTGATGGGCGTAGATGAGAGCCGCCGCACGGCTCCCTGGAGCAAAGGGGGTGCGGTTGATCCAACGCAGGAGGCGATCGCCCTCGGCATTGCCAACCAGCTCACCAACATTCTCCGCGACGTAGGCGAAGATGCGCGGCGGGGTCGAATTTACCTGCCCCTAGAAGACCTGGCCCTGTTCAACTACACCGAGGCAGACCTGTTTAACGGCGTGGTGGACGAGCGCTGGCGAGAGTTGATGAAGTTCCAGATTCAGCGGGCGCGAAAGTTCTTTGTCCAGGCCGAGAGCGGCGTTGGCCTGCTCAGTCGGGATGCGCGATTCCCAGTGTGGTCGGCGCTGATGCTCTATCGCCAGATTTTGGACGCGATCGAGCGCAATCGTTACGACGTGTTTCGCAAGCGAGCCTATGTATCGGGCCCGCGCAAACTGCTGAGCCTGCCGCTGGCGCGTCTGCGGGCCGAGGTGCTGTAGGGCTGCCTTTGGCACGGATCAAGCCTGAAAAGCCCCGGTTGAATAGCCGTTTTGCCTGACCCGTGATCCCTGAAATGAAGCCTCCTGTTCTATGCTGCTACCCGACTCTAGCCGCCTTCAGTTCACCCCAGATTTGACCATTTGCCGCCTGCTGAATGGAATGTGGCAGGTGTCGGGGGCGCACGGCCGAATCGATCCAAAGGGGGCGATCGCCAGCATGGTGGACTATCTCGATGCGGGCTACACCACCTGGGATCTGGCCGATCACTACGGCCCAGCAGAGGATTTCATCGGCGCGTTTCGGCAGCAGCTGGCGGCCACGCGGGGCGAGGCGGCGCTGTCTCAGGTTCAAGCCTTTACCAAATGGGTGCCCCGGCCGGGCCCGATGCCCCGTGCTGTCGTAGAGCGCAGCATCGACGTGTCGCGCCAGCGCATGGCCACGCCCTGCCTAGATTTGCTCCAGTTTCACTGGTGGGACTATGGCGACCCGGCCTATCTGGACGCGCTAAAACACATGACCGACTTGCAGCGCGACGGCAAACTCCGCCATCTGGCGCTTACCAACTTTGACACCGAGCATCTGCAAATCATCCTCGATAGCGGCATCCCGATCGTGTCGAACCAGGTGCAGTATTCCCTGGTCGATCGCCGCCCGGAGGTCTACATGGCGAAGCTGTGTCAGGAGCGGGGCGTACATCTGCTGACCTACGGTACGCTCTGCGGCGGCTTTCTGTCGGATCGCTACCTGGGCAAACCAGAGCCGCGTCGGGGCGAGCTGGCCACCGTGTCTCAGCAAAAATACAAACGCATGATCGATGCCTGGGGCAGCTGGGACTTGTTTCAGGACTTGCTGAAGACCCTGGCGGCGATCGCCCGCAGGCACGGGGTGAGTCTGTCCAACGTGGCAGTGCGGGCAATTCTCGATCGCCCTGCCGTAGCGGGGGTCATCGTGGGCACGCGCCTCAGCATTGCCGAACACCGCGCCGACAATGCCCGCGTGTTTGACTTCCAGTTGGATGCCAACGACTGGCAGCAAATTGAGCAGGTTTCGGGGCGATCGCGCAACTTGCTCAACCAAATTGGCGACTGCGGCGACGAGTATCGGGGCTAGGCTGGCGCAATCTGTCCCGCCACCACAGTTAGCACCTGCGACGACCGGAGCCACTGCGAATCGAAAGAATCCAGATGCGTCGTGGTGATCAGGGTTTGGAACCGATCTTGAATTGTGTCCAGCAGCTTGTGCTGGCGCTTGGGGTCTAGTTCGGCCAGCACGTCGTCCAGCAGCAGCAGCGGCGGCTCTCCCACGACGGATTCGATCAGCTTCAGTTCGGCCAGCTTCAGCGCCAGCACCAGGGTCCGCTGCTGCCCCTGGGAGCCATATTGACGCGCAGGCGTGTGGTTGATGGTGAACTCGATTTCGTCGCGGTGGGGGCCGACGAGGGTGGTGTGCTGCACCTGTTCGGCGATCGCCCGCTGCCGAATTTTCTCCAAAAACGCCTGCTGAATCAGCGTCGGGTCATCTTTTTCCATCGGCACGCTGGGCGCATAGCGGATCTCCAGGCTTTCTCGGCTGCCGCTGATGTCTCTGTGCCAGAATTCTGCAAAGGGGGCAATGCGGGCGATCGCCCGGGCCCGGCGACGGATGACCCGCGTGCCCAGGGTCGCTAGCTGGGCATCCCACACCGCAAGCTGGGCGCGATCCAGCGGGATGGCGGCCTCGGTACGGCTGGAAGATTGCTTGAGCAGGGCATTGCGCTGGCGCAGCGCCAGGGTATATTGCTGCAACAGGTGCGCGTAGACGGGTTCAAGCTGGGTCAGCAGGGTATCAATCCACTGGCGACGATGCCCCGGCCCGCCTCGCACCAGTTCCAGATCCAGGCTGGAAAATTCCACGGCGCTCATCGTGCCCAAAAATTCCACCTGGCGCTTCAGGGTTTGCCCGTTTAGCGACACGGTGCGTCGCCCGCTGCTCCGCAACACCAACCCCAAATCCACAGAGCCACTGTCTCGATCCAGCCGTGCAGCAATGCTGCCTTCTTCGGCTCCCTGCTGCACCAGATCGCGATCGCGGTTACTACGGTGCGATCGCAGCGTGGCCAGCAGTTCCACCGCCTCCAGCAGGTTTGATTTGCCCTGAGCATTGTCGCCCACCAAAATCGTCTTCGGCGCAGCGAAACTCACCGCCTGATCCCGGTAGTTGCGAAACTGGCGCAGATGCAGCGATCGGAGGAACATGAGCAGGCGGGAATCGGGGGCAGATTGCGGTAATCCCTAGCCTAGCAGTCTAGCGTCGTCTCTCGTTCCCAGGTGGAAATGTGAGCGCTGTATTCGTTCCAGGCTTGTCGCTGGAGCTTGAGATAAGCCTGGGTGAAAGATTCGCCCAGCGCCTGGGGCAGCACAGGGCTGGCTTCAAATCGGCGCAGTGCATCTAGCAAATAGAGCGGCAGTTGCGGAACGGTGCCAGGGGGTAGCGGATCGGTGTAGCTGTTGTTGTCGTAGCGGGGGCCGGGGTCGCGCTTGTGGGCGATGCCGTCGAGTCCGGCGGCGATCAGGGCAGCGGGCAGCAGGTAGGGATTTGCCGCGCCATCGGCCAGACGCAGCTCAAACCGACCGGGTTCGGGAATGCGGACCATGTGGGTGCGGTTGTTGCCGCTGTAGCTGACGGTGTTGGGCGACCAGGTGGCCCCAGAGTTGGTGACGGGCGCGTTGATGCGCTTGTAGGAGTTGACCGTGGGATTGGCGATCGCGCATAGCGCCTCAGCAGAATGCAGCACGCCGCCCAAAAACTGGTACGCCAGCGGCGATAGCCCCAGTTCGCCCTCTGGGTCTGCAAACAGATTGGTGTCTCCAGCGCTGTCCCAGACTGAAAAATGGACATGGCAGCCGTTGCCCGTCAGGTGGGCAAAGGGCTTGGGCATAAAGGTGGCCCGCAGGCCGTGCTTTTCGGCGATGGACTTGACCATGTATTTGAAAAACGCCTGCCGATCGGCCGTCACCAGCGCATCGTCATAGGTCCAGTTCATTTCAAACTGACCGTTTGCGTCTTCGTGGTCGTTTTGATAGGGCCCCCAGCCGAGGGCGATCATACTGTCGCAGATCTCGCGGATCACGTCGTAGCGGCGCATCAGGGCTTGCTGGTCATAGCAGGGCTTGCTCTGGCGATCGCCCGCGTCGGAAATCTCCTCCCCGCTAGGCGATAGCAAAAAATACTCGCACTCCACGCCTGTTTTCACCCGTAGCCCCATCTCTGCCGCCTGCTGGATCACTCGCTTTAGCACCAGGCGCGGCGCTTGCTCTAGGGGCTGGCCATCGACATGATGCAAGTCAGCGGGCAGCCACGCCACATCCGGCCGCCAGGAAAGCTGAAATAGCCGCTCTGCATCGGGAAAGGCCAGAATATCGGGGTCGGCGGGCGACTGATCCAACCAGGCCGCAAACCCCGCAAAGCCCGCCCCATTCGCTGCGATCGCATCAATACTCTCAGCAGGCACCAGCTTAGCCCGCTGCACCCCAAACAGATCCGTAAAGGAAATCATGAAATAGCGAATATTTCGCGCACGGGCGATCGCAGACAACGAGTTGGGCGAAGAATTGGACATGGCAGCTCAGTCACCGAAACACTAGACCTGGAAGTTATACACCAACTCCGGCCCTCCAGTCGGTACATAGCTGACACCGCCGCAGGTGGTGCTTCTGAGGCAGGCGCAAATTCATCGAGCGATCGCCCTCCCACAGGATGCATTTGCGCCATCGGAACGCATCAAAGCCTGACAACAGCACCCTAGGCAGTGTCTTAAAACTTTCTAGGTCGTTGATTGCCTTGAGTCGATCCCCCTAAATCCCCCTTATTAATGGGGACTTCCGGAGTGGTTCGGCTCGGTTCCCCCCTTTTTAAGGGGGGCTAGGGGGATTTAAGGGGGGCTAGGGGGGATCGAAGGGTTTTAGAACACGCCCTAGCTTCCAAAACCTATGAAGCGCTGTTACGCTTTTGCAGCATGGTCGATTCGGCTGGAATTGCGATCAGATTATCGCCGTAGGTGCGAATCAGCCCGCGCTGGCGCAGCTTGCCCATCAGCCGGGTCACCGTGACGCGAGTAGAGCCGATGGCGCTGCCGATTTGGGCGTGGGTCAGCGACCAGGGCAAATAGTACGTATCATCGCTGGGTTCGCCAAACTCTTCTACCAGCAGCGTGATGAAGCCCAGCAGGCGGTCGATGGTGCGGCGCTGGCCCAACGTACTCAGCCACAGCAGCTTGCGCTGGTGCTGCAATCGGAAGGCATCCAACACTTCCCGACGAAAGTGGGGCCAGTTGTCCAGATCGTGCCAGTAAAGCCAAATCACCGAGGTCTGTTCGACATGGGCAAAGGCCTGGAGCGTAAAGGGCGATTGCGCCACGATTTCAAAGGGTTGACCCGCGCCGACAAAGCCCAGAAATGCCTCTTCGGAGTTGATTCGGGGCAGGCGGGAGGAACTGCCGTTGGCGCTGACCTGCGCCTCGCCCACCAGACGCACTGCGCCCCGCTGCACCAGATACAGCAGTCCAGGACGCGCCGGAATCTTTTCATCCTTGGCAAAGGTGCGGGTGCGGTAATGCTCCTGGGCCCAGTCCAAAATCCGCTGCCACGTCAGAAATGGTCTAGAAGAGTCAGCCTGAGAAGACACAGAATACATGAGGCAAGTCCTGGGAATTCAGTAAGTCGTACCGAAGTGTGCTGTTGCGTTGAACCAAGTGCAAACCCCGAAGTAGATCATGTGACGGCTCAGCCCAACCGGCAGAGTGCTGCTCAGGCAGAAACCTTAAGTTATAGGTGGTTTAGATATTTCCACTTACGTAATCTAGCGTACCGACCTCGTTCAGCCTTTCCGCATTTAGGACTACCAACTTTAGACCGTCAACAAGGGGGAACCGACAGCAGTGAACCGCAAAATCTAAGAATAGAAAGTTAATGATTCTTGTGATTCTAGCGCACGCTTTCAGAATAGCTTCACACTTTATCAATCATAGTAGGGAATTTTACGGAGTCTAGGTTACTCACAATACGTAAATCTCCTTTGAAAGTGTGCGGGAAAGTGGACAGCACCGCCGTAAACTCCCGCAGTTTTTTACGAGACTTTTACAAAAGCTTTGACTGTTTAAGGATTAGCCCTCCAGAATGAGGATTGGGCCAGAATGAGGGTGGGGGGCGATCGCCCGTTTGCTTCTATTCGCGCCTGATCGCTCCTGAGCGGTTCGCAGCGCCCCAGTCTGCGATCTGGCTCTGGTTCAACCTGGTTTTTGGAGCCTGTCGAGTGTGTCTGACCCAACGGTGACCGTGACCATCAAGCTATTTGCCGCCTATCAGGAAGCCTACGGTATGCCAGAGCTAGTGCTGGCGCTGCCGCAGGGGGCAACCGTCGCTGAGGTGTGCGATCGCCTGTTGCAGGAGCATCCCGAACTGGAGCAGTGGCGATCGCTCACTCGCTTTGGCGTGAACTATCAGTTTGTAGAGCCGGACTGGGTGCTGCAAGACGGCGACGAGGTCGTGCTAATTCCCCCCGTCAGCGGCGGCTGATGCAGGCGGCCGACGCACAGAGCCGCTAGATTGCGCCACCGTTCACAAGATTCCGAAACATTCCGAAACGGAGAGGGTGGGATTCGAACCCACGGTCCTTTTGGGACACTCGATTTCAAGTCGAGCGCATTCGACCACTCTGCCACCTCTCCGAGCCTTTTCAATCTTATACCGACTTATACCGAAAGGACTTACGCAGTTGGGCGATTTCTCGTGGGCGCAGCTCGTGAGAAATCGCCCAACACCTAGAAAACTTCGCAAGTGCGTAAGGCCTAACCTATTCGAGATTTTGGAGATTAGATGGGCGATTGGCAGAGTTGGCAGGAGGGGGTAATTCGCGAAGCGATCCCTACGGGAAACGTTCTTAAGCAGAAGTTCACCCGCTCAGGTGAGACGCTCGGATGAGGTGTGGGCCGGGTCTGCCGCCCTATTCTAAAAGCATGGAATTCAAAAGGAAACCAGCTATGAACCTCTCCTATCGCGGTATCAAATACCAAGCCAACGTTCCCGCCGTCGCCACAGTTTCGGGGAAAGTGATTGGTAAATACCGTGGGGTTGAGCTACATGCTCAGGTCAAGCAAGAGCAATAGTTCATCCGCCATGCGACGTTTTTGGTAGTTTTTGGTAGAAAAAATCGGATTTCCGAAGCGACATAACACCTGGCAGGGGGCTGCTGGGTGTTTTTCTTTTGGAACTTACGCAGTTGGACGATAGAACCCTTATCGCAAGTGTGTAAGTCCTGCCTTTGTTGGGGTTTGGGCGCTGGGGTTTGGGCGCTGGGGTTTGGGCGCTGGGGTTTGAGCGTTGGGCTTTGGGCGGTCAGGGTAGGCGATCGCACGCCCGCTGCCCGCCAAACTTTTGGATAATCAAGTCGTCGTAGGTATCGGCAATGGTCACCACAGACAAAATGCAGGTTTGCAGTTCCATCAAGTCCATGTTCTCCCCGCCCAAGACGCTGTGCGAAAAAATCACGCCGCCCGTCTCTGCCAGATGAAACGCGCCAAACCGCATCCGGTGGTTTTCCATCAGCAGATATCGCATCAGCGGCTCATCCGTTCGGCTGCCCAGGGTAACGCAGCTACTCGCCTTGACAATTGCCAGTTCTCGCTCGTCCCAGGGATGCACCTCCCAATCCAGCACCTCTACCTCAACCTTGGCTGAACCGTAGGACAGGTTAAACCGGGGAGCATAGGACAAAACTTGCAGCGAGTCCTTGAATAGCGCAGAGGTCGTGAGGTAGTCCGACACCTTGCGATAGGTCAGTTCTTGAACTGCGTTGGTAAACGTCAAAGGCATAGCGTGCGATAAGGAAAAACGTAGGAGCGAGACGCGATCGATTCTGTGCCATCAATCCAATGCCATAGTAAGCTTTCGGATGACTGGATGGCTGTCTTCTAGCGGCTGTCTTCTAGCGGCTGTCTTCTGTGTCTTTTGGTGGAGTCTTCTCGCCGTTTTTCTGCGGTCGTCTTGCTATGCTTCAATCGCGCCAGTCGGATGAATTGCGCCAGTCGGATGCCCGTGGAGCCTATGCGGTAGATGATTTGCCCAGTGGAGCGATTCCCGTAGAGGTCGCTTCGCAAATCGCCCCTCATTCTCTGCAAGGCACAAGCGACCTGGAAACCTGGGCAGCGCGGAGCTATCGGCGGTTGCTGGACATCCTGGGCGATTCCCGTAGGGATTGCTTTGCGAATCACCAACCCACTCAGCCCGCCGACCACGCCCACGCTCGGATGCTGCTGCTGGCGCTGCTGTGCATCCCGCTCTATCAGCAGCGCAAACTGCTGGCAGTACATTGGCTATCCCTCAAACCCGATGAGTTTGCGCTAGATCAACTTTTGACCGCTGCCAATCATCAGCACGGGCTGGCGTTTCCGGTGGCGGCCCTGCCTTCCTTGTCGACCGAGGCGAATGCGGCCCTGCTTGCGCTGTTGCGATCGCTCTTTCTCTGCGCTCCCTACCCGGTGGCGCGGCTGGGGCAACTGTATGAGCAGTGCCTCGCCTGGGCCCCGTCACCCGGACAATGTGCGCCGAGGGCTGCCCCAAAAGCAGACGGCCGCAAAGCACGGGGAATTTACTACACGCCGGAGCCGCTGGTGAACTACTGCGTTTCGCAAACCCTGGGGCAGTTGTTGAGCGACCCTACCCAAAAGCTGCTGAGGGTTCCGCGCATCCTTGATCCGGCGGCGGGGGGAGGGGCATTTTTGCTGGCAAGCTATGATGCGCTGCTGCGGTGGGTGGCGGGTTGGCCTGCGAATTCGGCGAGTGTGGACGGGGCAACTGTCCCCCCCTGTACCCAGCGGACCCCAATCGCCCCAATAGATTGTCCAGATCGCCCAGATCGCCCAGATTACCCAGTGGATTGCCCAGTAGATTGCCCAGTAGATTGGCACACTCGTCAGCAAGTGCTGCTCGACTGTATTTATGGGGTGGATGTGGATGAAACGGCGATCGCCCTCACCCGTCTCTCGCTCCAGCTCAAGCTGTTGGAGGGCCAGCCGCCACCGGGATTTGTGCTACCCGACCTGACGCAAAATCTAGTTTGTGCCGACGCGCTGCTGGGTCTGGACTGGGCCACCGCCTTTCCATCAGCCGCACAGGCAGGCGGGTTTGACGGGGTATTGGGCAACCCGCCCTATATCGACGCTGCCCAGATGAGTCTGGAAACCCCCGACTGGCGACGTGCCTGCACCGAGCGCTATGGCTGCGCCAGGGGCAACTGGGACTTGTTTTGCGTATTTATCGAGCGATCGCTGGAGTTGTGTCGTCCAGGTGGAATGACGAGTCTGGTGGTGCCTAACAAGCTGCGCTCGGCGGGGTATGCTGCCACAGCGCGATCGCTCTTAGCAGAGAACTGTCAGCTTGTGGCGCTGCGGGACTATGCCCAGGTGGCGGTGTTTCGGGCGGCGGTCTATCCGCTGGTGTATGTGGCGCGGCGGGGAAAGCCGGAAAAGCCAGGTTTGGGTTCTCCAGGACAGGACTCGATTTTTGCAAGTGCGCCAGTGCCCTATGAGCCAGTGCCCTATGAGCCAGTGACCCAAGAGCTAGTGACCCAAAAGCCAGTGACCCAAGAGCCAGTGCCCTATGAACCAGTGCCTTATGAGGTGATGGAAACATTGACAGAGGTGGGACGGCGGCAATGGCTACACGCCAAGGGCGAAGCATGGTGGCTGGGCGATTCGCAGCAGGCAGGCAGCCTAATGGCGCGGTTGCAGCAGTTTCCGACGCTGGGGCAAATTGCCAGCGTGCGGGGAGCGGCGACGGTAGCCGAAGCCTATGACCTCCAGCGCTGGATTTGCAATCATCCCACGCCTGCCCCCAGCGACCTGCGCCTGGTCAACAGCGGCACGATCGATCCCTATCGCCTGCGGTGGGGCGATCGCCCGTTGCGCTATTTGGGCGATCGCTACCTGCACCCCATCCTGCCTGCACAACACTTGTGCCAACTTTCGCCCCAGCGCCAGCGACAGGCTACCCAACCCAAGCTAATCGTCGCGGGCATGACCCGACGGCTAGAGTGTGCGCTAGATGAGTCTGGGGGCGTGCTGGCGGGAAAATCGACCTCGATTATTCAAGCGCCCAACCCATCCTCCCCTCTAGCCAACCCTCTGGCGACCTGCCCTGATCTGCTGTGGCTGCTGCTGGCGATTCTGAACAGTTCGCTAATCCACTGGTACTTCGTGCAGCGGCATGGCGGCAACGCGCTCCAGGGCGGCTATTTGCGCGTGGGGCCGCCCCAGTTGCACCAGATTCCCATAGCGCTGGGTGAAAAGAGCGATCGCCCTGGGCTACAGCAAGTCCTAATTGACTTGGCGAAACAGCGGCATCACTGCGGAATAAGTCAAGACCTGAGGGCGATTCGCGAAGCGGTTCCTGCGGAAATCGCCCAGCTTGATGCCCAAATCGACGCAGCCGTTTACGCACTCTACGACCTGAGCGCACCTGAGATAGCAGAAATCCACGCAGAAGCTCGCCCGCAGACAAGCGGTTTAGCGGATTAAGCGGGTTAAGGATTAACCTGTCTAGCCTAGAACGGAATATCGTCATAGTCGGCCGTTTCCACGGGAGCCTTGGCGGCGGGGGCAGCTTTGGCCGTGGAGGCTGCATAGGCCGGCGGAGCAGCGGGAGTAGTCGCAGCGGGACGGGATGCGGCTGTCCCTGGTACGTCGGCAGTAGAGGACCTCAGGCTGGCATCAGCTTCGATGCGGTGAATGCGGGATACCGTTAGCTCTGCTCGCTTTTCCTTGAAGCCCTCTGGGCGGTCGATCATGTTCATACCCAGCCGACCTTCGAGAATGACGCGATCGCCCACATGAAACCCTGCCTGGATCTCTTGCGCCAGATTGCCCCAGCCCACTACCTTGATCTGTCCTGGCGGCTCGTTATCGCGCAGCGCCGCAAACTGCACCGTCATTTCAGCAATTGGCGTTTGACTATCGGAGGTATAGCGAAGCTGCGGCTCTTGAATCACCTCAGCCATCAAAATACAGTTGTTCATAAATGCTCCTGGCGGTGTGGTTGGCTCAACCCAAGCAGAGTACAGGTGTATTTCTTAAACTCATATTCTAACATCTGTCCCAGGCAGGGGATCCGGGTCGATTATACGGTGATGACCCTAAAAAAGCTGTCTGGCAAAAAATAGCGGTGAATAGGGCGCATCCCAGTTCTGCAAGTTTGCCCTCATCGGGTGCATGTCACTTTTGCAGATGCAGAACTTGAGTGATATCGCAACAGGGTAGCTGAAAGCCCTTAGATAGAGCATTACAGCCTATGCGTATAAGTACCTCCTTACAAAGATGACATGCTCCCGCCCTCATCCCCCAGTCCCTTCTCCCAAAAAGGGAGAAGGGGAGCCGGATTGGAAGTCCCTCTCCCGCTTTGGGAGAGAGATTGAGGGTGAGGGCTACAAAAGTGGGATACGCTCGGTGTAGACTTCGCTAGCCACGAAACGAATTGCCAAAAGAACTGCAAAACGAACATCAAAAAGAACCCAGACAAAACACGCTGGGTTATTCTTGGATTAATGGAAATTTTGGATAAAATCGCCGTCAGGAAGTTGCAGTCAGCGTCGGCAGCTTTAGGATGACGTTTCGTATGGCGCTAAGTTTCGCATGGCGCTAAATCCCCTCGATCCCAGCGCAGGGCTAGCTCTGGACGTGCGTTCCCAAGATTTGCGCCAGTCCAGGCACGGCTGCTTCTACGTCGCCCTTGACCGAGGTTCGCAGCTTGCCGTAGGAAGCCCGCACTACGCTGTTTTTGGCTTTTTCAATCTTGTGGTCGGTGACGCTGAGCAGGGTGTCTGCCGTGCGATCGCGGTTTTGAATTAGGTGCTGCACCGGGTCACCCGACTGGATGCCCTCGTTCCACATAGGGTCTAGCGCAGCGAGGGCTTCGGGCAATAGCCGCCGAATTGCGCCGGAAATGTAGCTTGGCTCTATGCCTTTCACAACTCCGTAAGCTGCTTTCAGCGCCAGCCCCGAAATGCCTCCTTTGGCGGCAACCTGTTCGTCGATGAGCTTGACGCAATCTGCTACGAGGTTTTGAGTGGTGGTTTGATCGCTGAGTGTGTCGCTAAGCGCCATGATGCTGTGCCTCTTTGCTGTGCCTCAATGGGTCGGTGAATGCGTCGGGTGAATGCGTTGGACAGAACTGCGTTGGACAGAAAAACTAGGTGGATGCATGGATCCGTTCGCGTTCACAGCGTTACTCTGCCCACTTCTTCTTGATCTAAGCCAGGTCATCTGGAATCTTAAGATTTCCATAGCGATCTTTGGACAGTCTTAACAAGTATGTAAATCTTTTTTTGACTGGAGCTTATTTTACAGCAGGATTTCGGTTCTTAGGCTCCAGTTCAGCTGTCTCATTTTTTCCAGGGCAGTTTGGTGCCCATTTCGGTCAGGGCTGAAATCACCAGATACACAATCACCAATCCGGCAGTGATTAGAAAAATTGGCAAGTCGTCTGGCATGAGAGAAGGGGCAAGGAGGGGGTTAAAACTCGAATCAAAGCCTCTCAGGGTTGGATGGATCTTTGGGCTTAGTTGGGCTGGTTATGAATCTCTGCTTTTGTCTGAGCATTCGATTTCCAGCTTGGATTTACTTGTTCAGTTTAGGACTTACGCACTTGCAATAAGCTAGCGGGATTTCAGACAATTTCTCGCGGGCGCAGCCCGCGAGAAATTGTCCAACTGCGTAAGTCCTACAGTTCATAGAAGTTCAGTTTATAGAAGTTTAGCGTTCCCTATGCTGGTTCATCTCCCGGCAACTGATTCACTGTCTGCAAGTAGCTCGCTGATCCACAGAGCAGAGTTTTTGCTTCAGGAGATGGCGCTGCTGCTGAAGATTATTCTGGAGTTCATTGCGATTTTGATTGTGGCGATCGCCCTCGTCAAAACAATCCGCAAGTGTGTTCGTATGTTTCGCTATCAGGGCTACATTGTGCAGCCGCCGATCCGGCTGGATTTGGGGCTTTCTCTAGCGCTGGCGCTGGAGTTTTTGCTGGCAGCCGACATTGTGGGCACGGCGGTTTCTCCCCACTGGAACGAAATCGCTAAACTGGCAGCGATCACGGGCATTCGCACCTTTCTCAACTACTTTTTGCACCGAGAAGTGCGGGAGCTTCAGGAGTCGCACAACGTGGTGCGCTCCTCCGAGGTCGAGTGAGGCGCAACAGAAAGCAGAAAAAATGCCCCCTGGGCCAGAACTTCCACCATCGGCAGAAAGCTGACTCAAGGGGCGATCGCCATTCGCCACAGAAGACAGTTATTGAGGTTCAGGACTTACGCACTTGCGATAGGCTTTCTGGGCTTTGGACGATTTCTCGCGGGCGCAGCCCGCGAGAAATCGTCCAACTGCGTAAGTCCTAGAGGCTATTGAGGCAGTTGCAGACAGTCGAGGGTTCGCAGCGTTGCCGCAGCCGCATAGTTGCGCTGGGAGGCGGCGTTAGGCGCAAAGTTGTTGCCCTGCTCATTCAGCGGAGACGCAACGCCGCAGAAGCCCGATAGCTCGGTAATAGTCGCCGAGGCCCAGTGGTTTGTGGTGTCGGCAAAGGTGCGGGTGGGCTGATTTAGCAGCAGGGTAGGCGACGAGCCACGCGCCGTCAGCGCAAACTCAGCGGCTCGCTTCAGCACCGACACCAGTTCAGCACGGGTCACGGGCTGTGCCGGACGGAAGGTGCCGTCTTCGTAGCCGCGCACAATGTTGTTATCGCGGGCAAATTGGATCTTGGCGGCGCTCCAGCGGGATGCATTGACATCTCGATAGGGGTCACCGCTGGCGGCGGCAGGAATCTGCAGATTGACGTTAGGCGCTTTGGTGAGCGCATCCAGCACCATCGACACCAACTGCTCGCGGGTTAGCGTATCCAGCGGGCGGAAAGTGTTGTCGGGGAAGCCCGAAATGAATCCAGCAGCAACCGCGTTGCGAATTTGCGTGGCGTAGATGTCTCTGGAAATGTCCGTGAAGGTGACCGGGACGGGCGTGGGGGTTGGGGTCGGCGTAGGCGTGGGGGTTGGGGTTGGCGTGGGCGTGGGCTGTGTGGCGACATCTCCGGGCGGGAAGACCCCTTCGTAGGTGAGATAGACGTGGCCCAGCGTGCGATCGCCAAAGGTGCGCTTGGTAAATCGCCAGCCCGGTTGCAGCGTAATTTTGGCAAAGTCTTCCGTTAAGCCATTCGCCCGTCCGATAAGCAGTTGCGGGCGAGAGCGGTCGTTGGGCACGCCCAGCATCACTAGGTCGCCGTTTTGCGGCAAAATCCGGATGCTGTAATCCAGCCCCATATCTTGGCCATTGACCCGGATCGAGTAGCCGTTGCGGTCGGTGGCGCGGTTGCAAATACCCGTGAAATCAAACTGGAGCAGCAGCGGTGTAACGATGGTTGGATTTGCCCCAGACTCGCTCCAGCAGGGGCGTGCATCAGACACTTGCTCCAAAATCAGCAGTCGGCGGGTGGTCACGCCAGAAGACGACACAGCGATAAATCGACCCTGGTCTACCTCTTGCTGACCAAAGGTGGTGGCAGAGGTGGGAGCGGAAATAGACAGAGCACCCAGCGCGATCGCGCTAAGGGCTACGAGACGATGACGCAAACGTTTCATAGCTGAGATGCGAAATGAAGTAGGACTGCAAAATTGAGTACCGCGGCCGGGCCGGATCGAGCAGCAACAAGACGCTGAGACTCAGATCTCCAGCACGATCGCCACCCGCTACCCACAGCGTAGGCATCAGAAGGTTTCCAAGCTTGTGGATTGACCGTTCGGGGCATCCAACCATTTGCAGTCGGTCTGCACCTGACATCTGCTAGTGTTCCCAAAGACGGCCCGCCGATCAAACGAAGTCGAGGAGCGGGGCGAGTAAAATGGGCTGATGTGGCTTGAGGCTTGGCTAGCTGGACGTTCCGGCTCATCCAAATCCTCGAAAGCAGCCTATTCCACTGGGCTAAAACTAACGACATCAGTACCAGACAACACTACAAACAGTTCGCGATTGGTGCGCCCAAACTGGCAGACAACGCTGACTACAGACTCGCCATTGGGCCTGCCGTCAGAAAGAACCGTAGAGCGAATGATTTGCCGAAATGGCCCACTCTCAGCCACAATATCATTCCAATAGGTCTGGATTGAGCGGGCGCTGATATCGTTTACATCTTGTAGGCTGGCTTCGTAGTCTGCAACGGCCGACTCGAACTGCTGGTCTCCAAGACGGGTGATAAAGCTTTCGGCGATCGCCGTTAGGGAAACTTGCGAAATTTGACGAGCTTCTGGAGCAGTCTGTGCCTGCGCTTGGGGTAGGGCAACGCCGACCAGCATTACGGCAGGAACGAGGACAAACAGAAACGCTGATTTCATAACGAATTCCATGGGGTAGATTCGAGCACCGATTCCATATCCCATGACTGTGGCTCAGTTCAATTTGTGCCCAGCGTTGAAAAGAACTTTGGAAGCAACCAGGAAACGGGAAGTCGGAACTCGATGTGGGTCATTCAATCCTATTTCCACCTTTCAAAGCACCCATGCGGTTCACAGCCCTGAAACCGCTTTTCTGTAATAAATCGTTAGACCAGAGCGTCTCCCTGGCGGTTCTCGTCCGCCGCTGGTGGGCGTTCTTTGGGGCTTGGGAAGTCAACGGCTTCGTAAAAGTCGGCGATCGCCCCTTCCCAGCCCACGCTGGTCAGCAACACGCGATCGCCCTCGCCATAGGGATGCAGCACCCACAGGCCCTCCTCGTTGCGACGAAACACGTCTACCTGGAGCCGGGTTTGAGAAATCAGGACATATTCTTGCAAGCTCTCGATTTGGCGATAGTCGGCAAATTTGTCGCCCCGGTCAAAGGCTTCCGTCGCTTCGGACAGGACTTCGACAATCAGGCAAGGATAGCGCTTGAAAGTATTCGTCGTGCGATCGCGCTCATCGCAAGTCACCATCACATCTGGATAGTAGTAGCAGTTCAGTTCCTCAATGCGGGCCTTCATGTCTAAGGCGTAGGCCCGACAGCTTTGGTTGCGGAGATGTCCTCGCAGGAATGCCCAACAATTGAGTGCAATTGTGACATGGGCATCGGTGCCGCCTGCCATCGCGTAGATATAGCCATCGCGATACTCATGCTTCGTAGGGCGGGCGGCTTCCTCCGCCAGATACTCTTCTGGAGAAACGTAGTGATCAACGGAGACTGCAACCATCGGGGCTGAGGTAGGCCAGAACAGCCATAGAGTCACTGCATAGGTTTATTGTATCGGCTTGGGGCGATCGCCCTTCCAAGACAGCGGTTTCGGCTTTTGCAATCGCTGTTTAGCAATCGCTGCTTAGCATTCGCTGTTTAGCATTCACCACCCTGCTTAGCGTTCCCATTGAATAGCTCATAGACCTGGGTACAAAACGACCGCAGCCGGGTCTGGATTTCTTCGACGGGCTGCTGCGTTCCCAGCACGCGCCACTCGCCAACAGTAGACAAGCGCCACTGCTCGCCCTGGTGCGTCAGCCCGACGGCTTCTAGACCAATGACGCGGCGGGTTTGGGCGATCGCCCCCTCGCCCGATTCTGCCGCTGCTTCATCCTCAAACAAGCGGATCTGCACCAAAATACTGCGGGCCTGAAACCGAGGACTCCAACCCGGCAAGTGAAAGCCAATGTCGATGGAGTCAGGATCTACCAGTTCGCGGGTGCCGGGGTCATTGGCCCAGGGCTTCAGGTCTGCCTGCGCGTCGGGAAAGTAAGACTTGAATAAATTAACAGCGGCGGCAATCTTGGCGGCTAGCTCTAGCCCCTTTGCCTGTTCTGCTGCATTCACGCTGCTTGCTCCTGCGATGAATCCCCGTTCGGGGTTTTGGAATTTTAGATTTTGGATTTTGGGTTTTGGACTTGGGTTTATGAACTGAGTTGGGCGTGATGGAGAATGCTTTGGCGAATGACTTGGCTAATAACTTGAGGAATGACTTGAGTGTAAATCTTACAGTTCAGCATGAATCACGGTAAAGGTACGAAAGAGCGGCGTTCTGGCAATGTCGCTCGACATAAACACTAGCCCGCAGGTGCAACTGCAATCTATAGTGCGATACGACCCTGCTGACCGCAGTCACGATCAACACTATTTCTCAGAATTCTCCAGTTTTGCTAATCCTCGCTGCATCAAAGATAGAAAAGTGCCCAGGAGACAAGAAAGTGCCCAACCGCCTGACTAATCTGCCAGGATGCTGGGCACTTGTGCCATGCTTTGGTGTGGAGCGGGGTCGCTGCTCAGCGCAGAGGCGATGCAATGACCCCACTTAGAGAGAGTAGAAATAGAGAACAGAACACCTTTAGCCCACTATTGCAGGTCGAGTCCGGGAGGAATCAGCACCTGATCGATTACGTGGATCACGCCGTTGCTAGCTACGATGTCGGCCTGGATGACGCGAGCGCCGGAGACAGTGACGGTTTCGCCATCCTGGGCGATCGCCACTGAGTTGCCCTCGACCGTTGCCACTTCACCGGGCTGAATCGCGTCTGAGGTGACGCTACCGGAAACCACATGGTACGCCAGGATTTGCTGCAACACACGCTGGTTTTCGGGCTGTAGCAACGCCTGCAACGTCTCTTCGGGCAGTGCCGCAAAGGCTTCGTTAGTCGGGGCAAACACGGTGAACGGGCCAGCTTCGTTTAGCGCACCGTCCAAACCTGCTGCTTTGAGGGCGGCTTCCAGCGTACTAAAGGATTCCCCTTGGGACACAATCTGGGTCAACGTGCCCGCTGCCATCGCAGTTGCCCCGTCGGTTCTTGGAGCAACATCCGCCGTCGGCATATCAGCAGGCGCTTCTACACCCGTGACCGTTGCATCAATGACCGTTTCGCCCATCGTCGTCTCGCCAGCTACGGTTTCAGACACAGCATCGGTCGTTGCGGCAGAGGGCATGACTTCATCCATCGAGGCCATGCCGGGGTAAGTGTAGGCTACAGTCGCCGTTACAACGCCCAGACCCAGCAGCTTGATCCACTGATTGCGAGTGCTCGTTTGCTTGATGTTCATGGTTACCTCTTTGCGACTAAACGCCTTGCTGAATGGTTAATCAACAACCCTGCATATTGCGAAATGTTGCGAATACTTGCAGACTCGTAGCAGTCTAAAATCAGCAGGCTGGAGAAACCGTCAACCAGAGGTAGGAGATTCGCCTATGGCAAAGATCTATCTCAGGACAGAGGAAAAACTCAGATAAACGGCGTTTTGCGGGAAACACTGCCCTAAAGCCTTGAAAAAGTTTCAAGAACGCGATGTGCAACTTTCAATCAATCTGCCCTCATCCCCCAACCCCTTCTCCCAAGTCGGCAGAAGCGGAGCAAGGGAGGCTTGAAGTCCCTCTCCCAGAGCGGGAGAGGGATTGAGGGTGAGGGGGATCGGCAACGTTGCACATTGCGTTTCAAGACTAAGCAAGACTAAAGATCTCAAAGAGGATTATGAGTTTTCTTTAGACAGCGAGATGAGACGCTCTTTTCCACCGAGATGCTCTAAAAAGTAGTGGCAGCCGCGAGACGAGTCGAATAAGTGCAGCCCAAATTCTTGCGAGATGGCTTCGCACACGCGCACGCCGCGCACGCTGTTGCCTCGGCCATCCAGCGGCGGCGAAAAGACGGCAATGCCAAGCTGGTCGGGCACGACGGCAATAATGCCGCCACAAACGCCGCTCTTGGCGGGCAGCCCCACGCGATAGGCCCACTCGCCCGCAAAGTTGTACATACCGCAGGTATACATGACGCTGAGCATGTCGCGCACATAGCCCGCCTCGACCGCGCGATCGCCCGTCATTGGGTTCACGCCCTGGTTGGCCAGCGTCGCCGCCATCACTGCCAGATCCCGACAGGACACCATCACCGAACACTGCTGAAAGTACAGATCCAGCGCTTCTTCGATGTCCCAGTCCACCATTTTGAAATGGCGCATTAGGTAGGCCATCGCCCGGTTGCGATCGCCCGTGGCCCGCTCCGACACGTAGGTTGCCACGTCTACCACAATGTCGTGCCCGACGTAGCGGCGAAACATATTTAGCAGGCGATTGAGCCGTTCCGTTGGGCCGTCGCCAGCAATGAGGCTAGTGGTGGCGATCGCCCCCGCATTGACCATTGGGTTATAGGGCCGCTTCGACGCTTCATCCAAAATAATCGCGTTAAAGGCATCGCCCGTAGGTTCTACGCCCACCCGCGCCAGCACATAGTCGCGCCCGTGGTCTTCCAGCGCCAACCCCTGCACAAACACCTTGGAAATGGACTGGATCGTAAACAGATGCGCCGTATCACCCACCTCAAACACCTGTCCATCCGCCGTTACCAGGCAAATGCCAAACAAATTGGGATCTACCTTGGCCAGTTCGGGAATGTAGTCCGCCACTTTGCCCCCGCGCAGCTCGCGGCAAGATTGGTAAAGACCTTCCAAAAAAGACTGCACTGCATCAGGTGTTCGACATAGGCTGGCATCGTCGGGCATGGCAACGTTTGGGGAATGGGGTGGAGAAGACAGGCGAGAAAAGCGGGGCTTGCCGCATCTGGAAAAACCCAGAAAATTCTAATAAATTCTGGGGTTTGTGCCAGAGCAGTCCATGATTAGAGGTGTCGTTATTTCCCCAAAGCCGTGTTTGAGGTTTCCCAGCACCCATCCCAATATCTCACCTATGCGCTGACCGATTCGGCCACCGATGCCCGCCTAGAGGTCGTGCCTGAGCGCGGCGGCATCATCACTCGCTGGAGCGTGCAGGGGCGCGACATTCTCTATCTCGACGAAGCCCGCTTTGCAGACCCCAGCCTCAGCGTGCGCGGCGGCATTCCCATCTTGTTTCCCATTTGCGGCAACCTGCCCAACAATGCCTACACCTACAACGGCCAGACCTATCTGCTGAAGCAGCACGGCTTTGCCCGCGACCTGCCCTGGCTAGTCACCCATACCGAAGCGCTGGATCGAGCCAGCATCACGCTCAACCTGAGCAGCAGCGACCAGACCCGTGCGCTCTATCCGTTTGAGTTTTCGCTGGACTTTACCTACATCCTGGAGGGCAATCGCCTGGTGTTGCAGCAGCAGGTCACCAATTCAGGAAATACCATCATGCCCTTTTCGCTGGGGCTACATCCCTATTTCTCGGTGTCGGACAAGGCGCGGCTAGATTTCGACATTCCCTCAACGCAATACGTAGACCAGCGCACGCAGGAAACCCACGCCTATATGGATGGGTTCGATTTCAGCCAGGACGAAATCGACGTGCTGTTTCGCAAGCTGTCGTTTCAGTCCGCAACGGTGGAAGATTTTCGAGAAAACCTGAAGCTGCGGCTGGATTTTGACGATCCCTACACGATGCTGGTGTTTTGGACGCTAAAGGGCAAGGACTTTTACTGTCTGGAACCCTGGACGGGGCCGCGCAACGCGCTGAACACGGGCGATCATTTGATCGAACTGGCTCCGGGCGGCACGGTGCGGACGAGTTTCCGCATCACGGCCCAGTTGTCGTAAAGCAAAGCCTAGCCTGGGGTGGCGTGGCTTTTCCAGCGGCTTTTCCAGTGGCTTTTCTAAAAGACGGTCGCGAATTTGCAGGACACGCGAATTTGCGGGACACGCGAACTTTCGGGACACGCAACCTCACAGGATATGGGAAGGGGCGATCGCCCTCGCTGCTACCCTCTAGTAAAGTCATCCAGACTTTCTTAGAAAAGCTTAGAAAAGATAGTCACACCTCACAGACAGGTGATATATTGATTAATCGGTGCGCTTGGCACTGACGGGTCGCTAGCTCAGCGGTAGAGCACTCGGCTTTTAACCGATTGGTCCTGGGTTCGAATCCCAGGCGACCCATTTTTTCTCAGAATTTTTGCTTTACGACTGCTGTTTTCAGGCTTGTGCAGCAGGCGATCGCAGGAATTCGCTGACCTGAATCACGCAGTCTGGGAAAGACAGCGGGGCGATCGCCTCCTGTTCCGACAAAATTTGTTCTGCACCATAGCCCGCCCCACCAGGGTCTCGAAATACGTATAGGCGACGCTCCTGCACGTCCAGAATCCAACATTCCTGAATGCCCGATCGCCCGTAAACCGGAACCTTCAGGTCGCGATCGCGGCGTAGCGTACTGTCTGCCACTTCAATCAGCAAGAAGATTTCCGCTGGCGTGGGGTGGTGATCTTCATAGTCCAGCGGGTCGGGGTGAACCATAGCGACATCTGGCTCTGGCTGCGAAAAATCGCTCAACTGCACCGGGTCTTGGAACCGCAGCAGCGCTCGACCCGCCAGCCGTTGTGACAATACGCGATCAATTCGAGTCACCGCTGCGCTATGGGCCGTTCCCTTGGCTGCCATTGTATAAAGCTGTCCCTCAATCAGTTCTACGCGCTCGTCGGCAGCCAGGATGCCCGCTTCCACCATGCGGCGATAGTCCTGCACGCTGAGCGATCGCAATTCAGGGGCGATCGTCATCGGTTCAACGCTCCTTGTAAATTCGTAAAATAAATTCGTAAATTCGGTGCCGTAAGCTCAGTGTAAATTTGGGTAAATTTTGGTCGATCCACAGCCAGATTAATCTGCCGTCGATATCTCTGTGCAAAAGACGGGATGAGCATTTATACTTAGAATAAATTAAGACAGGCTGCAACCAGACGATCCGCAGCCGACTTACTGGACGATCTCGCGTCCGGTGATAAAAGTGTCTTAAGATTATCGTAAGCTTTTCTTGTTCAACGCCGAAATTAGCTGAACACACCGACTAGGAGGAATTTCTATGGCGCTCGTGCCTATGCGACTGCTGCTGGATCACGCGGCCGAAAACGGCTACGGTATCCCTGCGTTCAACGTCAACAACATGGAGCAGATCCAGGCCATCATGCAGGCTGCTCACGAGACCGATAGCCCGGTGATTCTGCAAGCTTCTCGTGGCGCTCGGAAATATGCAGGTGAAAACTTCCTGCGCCACCTGATTCTGGCGGCGGTGGAAACCTATCCCCACATTCCCATCGTGATGCACCAGGATCATGGCAACGAGCCTGCGACCTGCTATTCCGCCATCAAGAACGGCTTTACCAGCGTGATGATGGACGGTTCGCTGGAAGCAGATGCCAAAACGCCCGCCAGCTACGACTACAATGTGGCCGTCACTAGCGAAGTGGTGAAAGTGGCTCATGCCATCGGCGCTTCGGTGGAAGGCGAACTGGGCTGCCTCGGCTCTTTGGAAACAGGCAAGGGCGAAGCAGAAGACGGGCATGGCTTTGAGGGCGAGTTGGATCACTCCATGCTGCTGACTGACCCTGACGAAGCCGTAGACTTTGTGGAGCGGACTCAGGTAGACGCGCTGGCCGTTGCCATCGGCACCAGCCACGGAGCCTACAAGTTCACCCGCAAGCCGACGGGCGAAATCCTCGCCATCAGCCGCATTGAAGAGATCCACAGCCGCCTGCCCAACACCCACCTGGTGATGCACGGTTCTTCCTCGGTGCCCGAAGACCTGATTGCGCTGATTAACCAGTATGGTGGCGCGATCCCCGAAACCTACGGCGTGCCCGTGGAAGAAATCCAGAAGGGCATCAAGAGCGGCGTGCGGAAGGTGAATATCGACACCGACAACCGTCTGGCAATTACGGCTGCGGTGCGCGAGGCGCTGGCTGCCAATCCCAAAGAGTTTGACCCCCGCCACTTCCTGAAGCCGTCGATCAAGTACATGCAGAAGGTCTGCGCCGACCGCTATCAGCAGTTCTGGGCAGCGGGCAACGCCAGCAAGATCAAGCAGGTTTCGCTGGAAGAGTATGCCGCCAAGTATGCCAAGGGCGAACTGACTCAGGTGGCTAAGAAAGCCGTCTCTGTCTAGTTTTGTTTGAATTTCAACTTGAACTTCAAGGCGATCGCCCCTTCAGGGAGTTGACCCATTTGGGCGATCGCTCTCCAATCAGCCACTCCTTCGCATTGCAGGGGCGGCTTTTTGATATCTGCAAAGACATTTCGAGAAAACATTCCGACCTGCCCCACTGACCTGCTTTGGGGGAATTTCGCTATAAGAAGGGAATGATTCGCAATCCTGCCCCCCAAAATCGCACGCTGCGGCTGACGGATGCCGAGCGATCGCACTTTCGCACCCGTCTGCTGCGGCTAGATCGTCCCATGACAGTGGATGAATTGCTAAACCGCACAATTTGCCAGGATATGTTTGAAGCGGCGGCGTGGCTACCCGGTGAATTTGTAGATCTGCTGGTGCTAGACCCACCCTACAATCTGAGCAAGCAGTTTAACGGGCAAACCGTCCGGCGGCGATCGCTCTCAGACTATGCCGCCTGGGTGCAGTCATGGCTGGTGCTGCTGCTGCCCACGCTCAAGCCGACGGCCTCGGTCTATCTCTGCGGCGACTGGCAATCGTCTCCAGCGCTATATGAGGTGGCCGCGCAGCACCTAATCGTCCGCAACCGCATTACCTGGGAGCGGGAAAAGGGTCGCGCCGCCCGCGCCAACTGGAAAAACTGCTCGGAAGACATCTGGTTTTGCACCGTGTCGCCCGACTATTACTTCAACGCCGAAGCCGTGCGGATCAAGCGGCGAGTCCTCGCACCCTACACCCAAAACGGCAGCCCCAAAGACTGGCAGCGCCAGCCCAACGGCAACTTTCGCCTTACTGCCGCCTCCAACCTGTGGACCGATTTGACCATTCCTTTTTGGTCGATGCCCGAAAACACCGACCACCCAACCCAAAAGCCCGAAAAGCTGCTGGCAAAAATTATTCTCGCCAGTTCCCCGCCCGGAGCCGTGGTGTTGGACCCGTTTCTGGGTTCCGGCACGACTTCTGTCGTTGCCAAAAAGCTAGATCGGCAGTTTGTCGGGATTGAACTCGACGAGACTTACGCTTGTCTAGCGGAAAAACGGCTGGCGCTGGCCGAGGGCGATCGCCGCATCCAGGGCTACACCGACGGCATATTTTGGGAACGGAATAGTAGGGGTTAGGGGTTATTGCTCCGCAACGCTAACGCGAGGGGGGTTGGGATTAGGCAAAATCAGATTATCCGTGCCAAAACCGCCAATTCAAAATCCAAAATCGCCAATCTAAAATCAAGATCGCGGGTTAGGAAGCGGACAGAAACTACTCGAATGTGGTGCGGATAATGCGTTCGCCGGGGAGCCGATCGACGGCGGAAAGTCCTAAGTCGCGCACGACGAAAGACCGTTGCAGCCAGCGATCGCGCCCGTCGTAGCGGGGCACAAAGGACGAGCGGCCGTGAACCGTGCGGCGATTGTCGATGCAGAGCAGGTCGCCCGTGTCGAGCTTGATGCCGCGATAGACCTGGGCGATCGCCTCTCGCAGCGCTGTCAACGCCTCTTCTGCCTCCGGCGTGGTAGCGGTCATCAGGTCTTCATCATAGTTCAAAAACGGATCGTTGCGGCGGCCGTAGAGGACGGGCAAAATGCGGTCACTCTGCTGCGTGCGATCGCGATTGCCAAAGGAATAGTCGATCCCGGTGCGATAGAGCGGCTGGAACAGGAGGTCTTGATGCGCCTCCGACAGCAGTGGCAGAGCATGGGCGACGCTGGCGTAGGTGGTTTCGGCCATGTGGTCGTGGTCGGGCCGCAAACAAAACAGCAGCAAAAACTCTGGCGGGTAGGGATGAAACACGGTTTCTCGGTGAAACTGGAGCCGGGTTTGTGACCCTGTAGACACCTGCACATGCTCAGTTCCCTTGACGGGAGCCAGGTTTTGAAACAGGTCGCCGTTTTTCTCTTGAATATAAGACACCAGATGCCCAAGACGGCTGCCGATCATTGCCAGACAGCGCTCGCTAACGAAGGTGGTTTTTTGGGGCGATCGCTCGGCGTTGGGCGGTGTGGGAATGCGGTACAGCCCTGGATCAATCGGCAGCCCGCGAATCAGCAGGATGCCGTCGCTGTTCGAGCGCACCTGAAACTCTAGGAGCGATCGCCGCACAAAGCGGGGCATCTCGTCTGCCCGCATTTCACAATCAAACAAAAACTCTTCGGTGTCCTGGTAGGGATTGGGCCCCGGTGCCAGAAACAGGTTCATCGTCGCTTCGTCAAACTCGCCGCAGTCTACTATTTCTGGTGTTTCTGGTGTTTCTGGTGTTTCTGGAATTGACGGCAAAGTCGCCGGGGGTTGCAAAGGGGGTTGTAGGGATGCTTGGTGTGTGGATGCCTGCGTCAACATCTCGATTCCTCCTCAGACCTGGAACGACTATAGCCGCCAGATTGGGACGATGGCGGTTCAGTCACAACAGTTCTGCACTAATGCACTGCTAGTGCGCTTTCTCCAGCTTAGCCTTCGCGATGCTTAAGTTCCCAGACTGTAAAAAAGCGCGAAAAAAGCGCAAAAAAGGCGTACCCGATGCCCAGGTACGCCCCTTGCCAAGACTTCTCGAAGTCGATAATGATGCTGATGATTACGCTTCGGTCTGCTTGGCTTGCTTGCGCTTTACCGAATAGCCTGCACCCAGCGCTGCCAGGCTACCCAGAATCGTCATCGGCTCCGGAACCGCAGTGCCCGTAGGCGGAACCACTGTGGGCGGCTTCTCAGGATCAAATGCCGTCGGAGCAACCCCATACTGCTTGGCGCTGCCACTACCGCCGTTGGGGCCAGAACCGACTGCTTGAAGACGAACCGCAAAGGTCTGGTTGAGGAACTCCTGAACCGTCAGACCAGCCTGGGCAATCTTGAAGGTAGTAGAAGTCAGCAGCCCGCCTGCGGCCCCCACGGTGCCAAACTGAACCGCCATTTCAAACCGCTGACCAATATTGCCACCGACGATGTTGTTGGTGTTGAAGGCAACTTTTGTTACGTCTTGCCCGGTGACATTGCTCGCCTTCAGCGTGTTGTGGTTGAACGTGCCGCCAAAGTTGAAGTAAACCGCCAGCAGGTCGCCAATATTGTTGGAATCGTTGACCTTGAGCGTTACTTCAACGCCATCTTCCACATCTTTTGCAAAAATATCGACGTTAACCGGAGTGCCGCTGCGAGTGCCATCAGAGGCCGAGAAGCTAAGGCTAGCGGCGTTGGCAGGGTTGACCGCTGCCATCAGAACCACGATGCCCGTAGAGGCAAGTGCCGTAGACCAAGTAGTGAGTGCGTTTTTCACGAATCCAAACCTCTTGATGTAGTGATCAAAGGGCGCGGCTGAGAGAAAACTCAGAACGCGCTGTGTTAATGCCCCCTTATTCCATGCGCCTTATTCCATGCGCCTTATTTCATGCGCTCCATTCACTGCGCTGTGTCTGATTCAACACAGGATGCTGTACACAATGCGGAGAGAATATTTCGCGCAAAACATTGTATTCCTGACTACATTTAAGATACCCACTCTATTGAGTTAAGTACTCTTTTATACACCATTCTTGATACGATCTTTAAACTTTGCCTTCTGGGGATGAATTCCTGTAAAACGACCTGGAGAATTGAGGAGTCTGAGTAAAACAACTCCATCACAGAGCCATCTGCCACGGCAGGAGCAGACTCGCGTTGTATAAAAGATGATCAGATATACCGTAATAGTACGAGTTTCACAAATCTTTCTGTGGCGCTGATGAATCGTCGCCGGGTCAGGACACACTGGAGACAACGGGCTGATACAGGGTGTCTCGCTGCTGGGCAGGGCGATCGCACTGGAGAATCGCCGCCCGCAACTCTTCGACCGTCTTGCACGTACCGCCCTGGGCACCCGCCATGCTGGTGATGTGTTCTTCCATCAGCGTGCCGCCGAGGTCGTTGCAGCCCCATTGGAGGGCTTCTGTTGCGCCCGCTAGCCCCAGCTTTACCCAGCTTGGCTGATGGTTGGCGATCCAATTGCCCAAAAAGAGCCGGGCTACTGCCGTCAGCTTTAGCGCGTCGGCCAGCACGGGCTGATCGCGCCCCACCCGACGGCGCAGGGGCTTGGGCGCGTCTTGTCCCACAAACGGCAGCAGGATGAATTCGGTGATGCCCGTCGCGCCTTGAGAAAGAGAGGCCTGCTGGAGCGATCGCACTTGACCGAGATGCCGCATCTGCTGCTCTGGCGTTTCGATGTGCCCAGAGAGCATCGTGCTGGTGCTGGGCATTCCCAGGCGGTGGGCAGTGGCGACGATTTCTAGCCACTCAGCAGCACTAATTTTTTCAGGACACAGGATTTTTCGCACCTCGTCGTCCAGCACCTCGGCCGCCGTTCCAGGCATGGAGCCAACGCCCGCGTCTTGCAGAGCCACAATTACCTCGGCATAGCTCAACCCATCCTGACGGGCGATAAACTGCACCTCTTGGGGCGAAAAGGCGTGCAGGTGGAGTTGGGGGAATTCGCGTTTAATCAGGCGCACCAAGTGGACATAGTAGGAGAGCGATCGCCCCCCGATCCGTGCCTCTGGATTTAGCCCGCCCTGCATACAGATTTCTGTCGCGCCCTGCTGCACGGCTTCGGCAGCCTTTTCTAGAATTGCGCCTTCGTTTAGCCAATAGGCTCCGGCCGCGTCGGCATCGCGGCGAAAGGCGCAAAAGCTGCAATGCTGTTCGCAAATATTGGTGTAGTTGATGTTGCGGTTGATGACATAGGTGACGACCTCACCCACCTGTCGTCGTCGCAGTTCATCAGCGGCCTGGCGGAGCGCGGCGATCGCCCCTGGGTCGGTTTGCCGCAACAGCGTCACGCCCTCCGCCTCGGTCAGGTCTACCCCCGACAGCGCCCGCTCTAGGATGTGGCTCACGGTTCCTGGATGCGTCGCTACCATAGGTGCCTTAGCTTGCCTAGTCGATATAGCTGATTACTTCCTCTAGAGGATAGCGAACCTTGGGACGGGCGGCCGACTTGTCATCCTCGGCGCGATAGCCCGCAGGACACATCACCACCGACGCATACTCACCGCCCGCCAGCCCCAGCAGTTCGTCTACTTTAGCAGGTGCAAAGCCTTCCATCGGGCAGGTGTCTACGCCCAGCAGCGCCGCCGCCGTCATGAACTGACCCAGGGCAATGTAGGTCTGGCGCTTGGCCCATTCGTGCAAATCCAGCGGGTAGGGCGGCTTGTCCAAAAAGCCCTTGACCACATTGGCAAAGCCCTGCAAATTTTCAACACTGGTCTGCTGCACGTCCGCCATGCGAG
Source organism: Thermoleptolyngbya sichuanensis A183 (assembly GCF_013177315.1). Classification (NCBI taxonomy): domain Bacteria; kingdom Bacillati; phylum Cyanobacteriota; class Cyanophyceae; order Oculatellales; family Oculatellaceae; genus Thermoleptolyngbya; species Thermoleptolyngbya sichuanensis. The sequence continues at coordinate 3,577,327 of NZ_CP053661.1, forward strand.
CGATGTAGTGATCGACATCGGCCGCGTCGGTCTTGACTTTGGCAGCAAACACGACCAAATGCGACGCATCCACCACCTGCGTTTGTCCCCAAGACAGGTCTACAATTTGGCGGCGCAGTTCTGGATTTCGCACCACCAGAAATTTCCACGGCTGAAGCCCAAAGGACGAGGGCGCAAGCACCAGGCTCTGTTCCAAAACCTGCCAAGTGGGTTCGGGAATCGTCTTAGACGGGTCAAATTTTTTGGTGGCATAGCGCCATTGAAGCTGCTGAAGCACTGTGTCGGCAGCAACCGGATTCGGAGCAATCGGATCGGCAGAAAGTGTCATAAGAAATGGCCTGGTGTGAAGTGGCTTGTAGCAGAAACGCATCCAATAGGGTCAGGACTGGCGCAGTTAAGTTCCCTGAAACTCTCTTAAAGAAGGGAGACTTGCCGGAGAAGGCATTCCCACTAGAAGGCTAAGTTAATATTTGCTTAATAGTTCAACCGTGTAAAGGTTTAGTGCGAAAACATTCTGCAAAATATTTGCTGAGCTTGCAAACTGTTACGCGCCAAACTCATCAGGCAACCCGGCCGAGCGCCCGCAGGGCTGCCCAGGCGCGAGCAGAGCAGTCCTCCTGGCGCAGATTGGCGATCGCCCGCCACTGAATGCCCTCTGGGCCCACCTCAGTCGGGTCGCCTTGCAGCATTGCAGGACGTACAGGCAGCGTGCATTGGTGAATCAGGTGAATGGTGTGCGAGATGGGCGCGTCGGCGTTGGGGAAAAACTGCTCGAACACGGTCAACAGGCGATCGCACTGGAAGTCTTGAATCCCTGTCTCTTCCCAAACCTCGCGGCGTAGCCCCGTCAAGATGGGTTCCATCGGCTCTAGCCCGCCCCCTGGCAAGTCCCAGCAGTCGGGTTCTGGCGGCGATACCTGGTGCAGCATCAGCACCTCATCTCCGTCCACAAACAGCGCGACGACGGCGACGCGCAGCGGGGGCCCTGGGATGCTGGATATCGGCTGGGTGTCCGACATTATTCAATCCTCAGGTTAAAGAGCAGGCGCATATAGAGGTTGGCGGGATCGTCCAGTAGCTCGAAGATTTCCAGGTCAGATTGCAGCGCATCGAGGCGATCGCCCAGCAGGGTACGGCTCCGAGAATCTTCCGGCAGACGGCTCTGCAAATCAGACAAAAACTGTTCGCCGAAGCTGAGGCGCTTGGGATATTCCTCCACCGACCAAGTTTCCAACTTCGCCTCGGCGGCGGCTTCTTTGAGCGCGGCTTGCAGCCCGCCCAGTTCGTCCACCAGCCCCACCTCTTTGGCCGCTACGCCCGACCAGACGCGCCCCTGCCCCACCTGGTTAACCTGCTCCCGCGAGAGGGGCCGTGCCGATGCTACGGTGTCTAGAAATGTACCGTAGGCTTGCTCGGCCATCCGTTGCAGCAGCGCCATTTCTGCTTCGGTGCGGGGGCGGGAGGTGGTTTCGATGTCGGCATAGCGCCCCGTTTTGATGATGTCCCAGGTAACGCCGTTGCGGTTTGCAAGGGTCTGGAAATTGGGCACGAGTCCAAACACGCCGATGGAGCCTGTGACGGTGTTGGGCGAGGCAAAGACCTTGCTTCCCTGGGCAGCAATGTAGTAGCCGCCAGAAGCCGCAACATTGCCCATCGAGGCGATCACGGGCTTTTCCTTTCGCATCAGCGTCACTTCGCGGGCGATCAGGTCAGAGGCGACTGCGCTGCCGCCGGGACTGTTGATCCGCAACACCACGGCTTTGATCTCCTTATCTAGCCGCAGATCTCGCAGCAGCTTCACGAAGCGATCGCTCCCGATCTGCCCCGTGCTGCCCGTGCCGCCCACGATGTCGCCGTTGAGATAGACCAGCGCAATTCGATCGCCCCGCTTTTTCTCCGCCGCCACCGCCTGGGCGTAAGTGCCCAAACCAACACTGCGAAAGGTCTTGTCGTCTTCCTTGCGGTCGGTCAATTTTTTTAGGTCAGCGAGTACCTCATCGGGATAGGCGACCCGATCGATCAGTCCTGTGGTCTTCGCCTCGGTAGCCATGAGCAGACCGCCACTGTCGGCGATCGCCTGGATCTGGGTGGGCGACAGGTCGCGGTGCTGGCTGGCGGTTGTAATCACTTCAGTCCACAGATCTCGCAGCAGCGCTTCGGTTTGCTGACGCGCTTCGGGGCTATTGTTCTGGCGGGTAAAGGGTTCCACCGCCGACTTGTAGCGCCCCACCTGAAGCACCTGCACACCCACACCGAATCGCTCCAGCGCCCCTGCAAAAAAGGTCATCTCCGAGCGCAGGCCGTTCATCTCCAGCACGCCCGCTGGGTTCATGGCCAAATCGGTTGCCGCCGAAGCCAGGTAATAGTCCCGCTCGCTCCAGTTCACGTCGTAGGCGTAGATGGGTTTGCCGCTGTCGCGGAAGGTGTCGAGCGCCTGCCGCACTTCCCGAAGCGTGGCATAGCCTGTGGTGGCAGGCAGATTCCCCTCCAGCAATAGCCCCACGATTTTTTTGTCTGCTGCGGCCGCTTCGATCGCGTCTATGGCGGTTCGCAGCGAGACGGGCTGGCGGGTCGTGCGCCCAGAGAGCGCCTCTTGAAAGACCTGGCCAGGGTTCACCGAAACGGGCGCGTCGGCAATGCCCCGATCCAGATTCAGCGTCAGCACGGATTTATCTTCGACCCTGGGCCCGCTGTCGCGTCCAGAAAGGGCGATCGCCACCAGCAGCATCACCATCCCGCCTGCGCTCAGCACGCCAAATAGCGCCAGCCCAGTCAGCGTTGCCAATACATTCTTCAGAAAATCGCGCATGGGAGTGAGGAATTGTGTGGATTTTGGATTTTAGATTGGCGATTTTAGATTGCCACATTATTGCCAATTTCAAGAGTCTGTGGGGCTTCCAGCGATTTTATCAGTCCGCTAAATTCAGTCTGCTAGATTCAGGGCGCTAGATTCAGGGCGCTAGATTCAGGGCGCTAGATTCAGGGCGCTAGATTGCCCCTGATCCGACGACGCGAGACAGCAGGGTGAACACGCCGAAGCCAATGAGCAGCACCCCACTCGCAGGCGTAATCCAGCCTGACCAGCGGCGCAGTTCCAGAATTTTTTTGAGAGAGGCAGTAAACGTGCCCGCCAGGATCAGCGGTGCAACGTAGCCCAGCGTGTAGGACAGCAGCAGCAGACTGCCCAGTAGCGGATCGCGGGTTGTCGAAACCCAGGCCAGCAGCGTCGCCAGCACCGGCGTGCTGCACGGCGAGGCCACCAGCCCAAAGGTCAGCCCCAGCAGGTAGGAGCGCACGCTTTCGGGCCAGTCTTTGGAAATCCACTCCATGCCCGTGAAAGAGGGCAACCGCAGCGGCAGGGCTTCCAGCAGGTTCAGGCCCATGAGAATGGCGATCAGGCTGACAATAATCGGCAGCCCGATGCCGACCTGGCCGTAGATGCGGCCGGCGATCGCCGCCAAAATTCCCAGCGCCGCCAGCGTCGTCGCCAGCCCCAGCGCAAACCAGGTCGATTGGGCCGCAGCCTGCCAGCGGCTCTTGGCTTCGTAGCCGCCGATATAGCCGATGGTAATGGGCAGCATGGACAACATACAGGGCGTGAGGCTGGTCAACAGGCCGGCGACAAAAATAATGCCCACGCTGGCGGGCGAGAGGTGGGTCAGTTGTCCCGACACCAGCACATCTGCTGCGTGCTGGAGTTGATAGAGCGAGGTTTTCAGAGTCTCAAGCATGGCAGCAGGCAGGGTTGCGACGCATGATAGGCAGGACAGAGCCATTTATTTCTTCCCCTCAATTGTAGAGTGTGCCCGGAAACGCCACAGATTCTCAGAGTATTGGTATGGTAAAGCTGGATTTGGCGGGTCTAAGTGCCGACCCTTACGCCAACTCCTGCACCGACTCCTGCACCGACTCCTGCACCGATCTGCGGGGCGTAAATCTGGACTTCTAGAACCTGACGCTCCCGGAAGATTACGGAATTTTCACAGGCGCTTAATCAAAACATCGATCCAGTTCCGAAAAATCCGATCCATCCTGGTAAGCAAGTGTAAAGGATTGCAACTACCATGCCCGGACTCGATTCTTTAACCTGGCACGATGTTGAAAACGGGATGCGGCAACTCGCTATCCCAATGGCCCTGATGCTCGCTGCGACCCTGGCGATTGGGCTACGGCTGATGCCCCCGTCTGCCCGCCGCGTTGCCCGAAATGTCATCCTGTTTCTGGTCTGCTTTGGGCTGGTGGTGGTTTCCCCAACTGGGGTGGCTGCGCTAGAGCGGGGTATGGCGGTTTTTGCCGCTCCAGACACAGGGGAATCGGTGGATGCCATTGTGGTGCTGGGGCGCGGGCGGCGGCTCAACCCGTCGCGGGTGGCTACGGTGGCTGAACTGTGGAATGCGGGGCGATCGCCCCAGATTTTTGCTAGCGGCGCGAGTGATGCGCCCCTGATTGTAGAGTCGCTGCGGGCGGCAGGCATTCCGGCTGAGGCGCTGGGCGGCGAAGAATGCTCTCGCACAACGGAGGAGAACGCCTGGTTTTCTCGCGCTACCCTGTTTCCCCAAGGCGTGCGGCGGATTTTGTTGGTCACCGATTATCCGCATCTCTGGCGATCGCAGATGACTTATGAAAGCGTCGGTTTTTCCGTTATCACCCACCCCAGCCCCCTGCGCGACACGCTCTCTCGCAAGCGCCGCCTCTCGCTCATGACCCGTGAATCGCTAGCCCTCATTGCCTACCGCCTGAAGGGCAGGCTGGGCGATCGCACTACTTTTGACACGCCTGCTTATGTAGAAAAGCGGCTAAGCAAGCAGCAGTGTTTGGTTGGTAGAGCAGCGGGGCAGGCTTAATCGGCGCGATTAGGGATTATTCATCACCCTTCTACTGCTCGTTACTCTTCTACTGGTAACCCCAGCCGCCGCTTCAGCCTAAACCAGCGATCGCGCAATTGCCAGAATTTGCTGGTTTCCATTGCGGCGATGCGGCCACGGGCGCGGCCGAGTTCTGCCTCAAGGTGCTGGATTGCTTCGGGCTGGCTGGCTTGCCGTTCGCGATCGCGCAATTCTTGTAGGCTGAGGAGGGTTTGTCCGGGTGCAAACTCCTGCTTCCAAAACATCAGACGGAGGCGGCGCATCGCATCGCGCCAGGCGGGTTTGCCGCTGTAGCTGGCGTTGTCTTGGGTGTCGCTGCGCCAATAGACCTCGGCCGTGGCCTCGTAGCTAAAGCAAAACTCGGCCCGCTGGCAGAGCATCAGCACCAGGCAAAAGTCTTCGCCCAGATCCAGCAGCGGGTCGCGGTCGAGAATGTCTTGAAGCAACTGACGGCGAACGACGTAGGAATTGGGCGGCATGAAGTTTCTTAGCTCCAGCAAATCTTGCAGCCGAAAGGGTTGAAAGTAGGGCAGGGTAATGGTGTCCATTTGGTGCAATGTTTCAGGGCTGCCGGATTCTAGAACCTTGAGCGTGCCGGAGTAGGCAACCCCAATATTGGACTGCTGTTCGAGGATCTTTACCAGAGTTTGCAGATGGTTGGGATGGATCGCGTCGTCGTCGTCCAGGATGGCAAAGTAGGGCGCATCGACGGCACGGAGGCCCGTCCAGAGGGTGGTGCTGCGGCAGGGAGCAGGGCTGGCAAGGCGGCGAAACTGGAGGCGATCGCCATAGTGCCCCAAAAACGCCTCATCCAGCCCCAGCACAGGCTGATATTCCACCAAAATCACGCCGATATTTGGATAGGTCTGGGCAGCGAGGCTGTCGAGGGCGCGACGAATATAGGACAGAGGACGGCCCCCCACCCGCACAATGACCTGCACCTGGGCAGGCGGTTGGGCACTCATGGGCGCAGGCACAAAGCCTTTGAAGCCTTTGTCTGTCAGCAGGGCCTCGTGGTGTGGCAGCAAATCGAGCAAATGCTTTTCTAGCGTGTAGTGCTGGATAAAAATTTCGTGAGCGGCGGCGGCCAAGGCTTCGGCCTGCTGGGGGTGCTGGGCGATCCAAGCCATGTGCTGCGAAATTTGCTCGACCTGTTCTGCGGGGTCGGCATCGGCATCGATATACAGCACCGTGTCGCCAAAGGCTTCGCGGATAAAAGCGTGGTCGCTGCAAATGGCGACGGCTCCGGCAGCGGCGATCTCAAAGATCCGCATGGAGGGCATTTCGGCCTGGCGGTGTTCTTCCCGGTGCAAACATAGCCCCACCCCCGCGCTGTGAATCGCCTCAAACACGCTGTTGCCGTCGTAGGGCAGTGCGCCGCGATGGGTCTGGTTCAGATAGGTCCAGCCGTCGGGGTTGCCGTATACGTCCATGTAGGGCTGCTGGTCTAGCCCTTCAAAGAGTTGCTTGAAGCGGGGCCCGTCCCAGTTTGACCCCAGATAGACCAGGCGCGGCTGGCTCAGGTCGGGCGGGCGATAGGCCGTTTTGGGGGCACTGGTGTAGAAGGGCGATTTGAAATAGCGCTTGGGGGTGTGGCAGAGCAGGTGATGCAGCCAGCGATCGACGACGCGGGAGCCTATCAGGTAGCCGTCGTAGGACAGGGTGTTGGTAATCAGCCGATCGGTGCCTTCAAAAAATTCGGGCGGACTCCACATGCAGAGATAGGTAGGCACGGGCGCAACCTTGGGGGTCCAGTGGTGCAGCACGATGACGCAATCGGGCTGGGCGGCACGAATTTCCGCTCCGGTTTGCACTTCGACTGCCTGCCAGCCAATGTTTTCTGCAGCCAGCACCAGCCGCCGAGACATTTCGACTTCGGCAATGTAGGGCTTGTCGAAAAAGGGATTTTGGATGGCAAGTTTCATGAGGGCGATCGCAGACAGCAGGCAAAAACCGAGCGCAGGGGACGCAACGCGCTAGAGTTTATCTTAGGGCATCCCGCTAACCCCTCTAGATTTGCTATGACTTCTTCGGCAGACCGTCCCATTTTGATCTACACCGTCCACAAAGCGGCTTCGATGTTTTTGCATCGGCTGACGCGGCAGATCGCGAGGGACCTGGAGATGGAATATTTCTCTATTAACAACAAGGCGGCGGGCTATCAAGAAGTGAAGGAATTGTCCTGGAATGGGTTCATCCAAAAATATCTGAGTCAGGCAGAAAAACGAGCTTGCTTCGGCCCAATTCGCTCGCTCGAAGCGATGCCTTCTATTCCCGAAGGAATAGAAGATTTTTCGGTAATTCTGCATCTACGAGATCCGCGAGACGTGCTGGTTTCTTCGTTCTTTTCCAATGCCTTTAGTCACCCGGTTAATCCGGTGATTTTCAATCCAGATGAAGCAGCCCGACGGGAATGGATTGAGCGGGGTATTGATGCGTTTGTAATCGAGCGATCGCCCGTTGTGATCGATCGCTATAACTGCCTGATTGCCAACCTGCTGGGACGAGAAAATGTCCTCTTTTTGAAGTATGAGGATATGGTACTCAACTATCAGGAATGGCTAGCAAAGTTCCTATCAGTTTTTATTGCACCAGAGCCAAATATCCCAACTGAAACACAGCCCAAAGGACTGCTGGCGCTGCTAGAAAAGCTGCCGCTGGTTCAACGAGAAGGGCGATCGCCTGCTTGACTGACAAAACTAAGAAGCTGGAATACGGCTGAGGACAGTGAATTCACGCTTTAGGGAGTCATCGTGTTGTCGCCTTGATGCGATGGCAGGTTGAGGGTCAGGTGAACAGGAGAGGAACTGATAAACGTGAATCTTCCACTGGTGAGTGATAGCCAGCCGAATCCAATTCCAGCCCAGCTTGAGATAACTCATGCCGCGCTTCCAGTGAGCATCGACTTGGCGACGCTTGCCGGATGCGACCACTTGCACCCCTTGGAGAACTAAGAACAGCATCGTCAAGGCGATTACCCCACACAACTGGGAAAGGGCAACCTTGTCTCTGAGTCTGGAGGCTTCGAGATTAAACCCGTTGGACTTCAAATCCAAAAACGACTCCTCCACCTGAAATCTCAGTCGATATTGGGCAAACGTCTGCAAGTTCGTCGGCTCATCACTCACAATTGTCCAATTCTCGCTGCTGAGTTTGTCGTGGGCAAAGGCAAGGTAAACATTGTCGTAGGGCTTTGTTCTACCCACCGACACTGCAGGCGTAAAGTAAGCTTGTCCTGGTTGCAATTGAACCGACGATACCTGGCGCCACTGCCCTTGGTGCTGAAATTGGAAGGAGCGTTTGATGCGGATGCGGAAATGCCAACCCAGATTCTCCCGGAGGTATTTCATCAACTTGCCATCGGCAAACCCTCGGTCTGCCAAAAGGACAATCGCGACACCTTCGGGCATCAGCCGTTGCGCTTGCCGCAGTACCCGTTGAATCGTCCACAACCTGACGGTGCTGCTTGATTGCGCCACCACTTTCCAAGCGACCGGAACCGTTCTTCCTCGGTACACCACTGCGACCCAGACGATGCAGAAACAATTCCATACGACCGTTGTATCGAGGCTTAAGTAGAGTCGTTGGGTCTGCCAGTTGGACAGAGCCTGCCCAATCAGCGCATGATGAGCGGACGCGACATTGATCCGCCGATTCGACAACCAGCGGCGAAACCGGCGTTGGTGGGATTGAGCCATTTGAGCGCGACTCCTCACATACACCCCAAATCCATTGAGATGAACGTTTTGGCTTCCAATCATGCCAATGATCATCCAGCACAGTGTTTGCAGATGGCGAGCATCCTGCCACTGAATGTCGCATTGACGCAGAAAATCATTCAACGCATCATAAAGACGGGAAGTCGGTGACATTGATTTGACTGGTTTGTGTGGTTACTTCTCAGCCTAAATCATGCTCTGCTTCCCGCATGGCTTTCGTTCCAGCTTTAACCTGTTTTGTCAGTCAAGCAGGGGCGATCGCCCAGCCCCACTTTCTCTGCACTCTATCAGGAGCTTTTTGAAGCCCACAAAGCTGATTTCCAGGTAGAAGATGAAGACGTTTATCGCCACAAGCGACAGGTGCTTCCCGGAGATCACACGCGCAAGCTGCAACCGGAAACGATTGCGGTTCTAAACGAGAAATTCGCAGAGGTTCTCAACGCCTTGAGATGAGATACGAACCAGTTGCGAATTCACAAATCCGTTAGGAGCGCCGTATCAGCTACGAACTTAGGACTGACGCAGTGGGACAATTTCTCGCGGGCTGCGCCTGAGAGAAATTGTCCAAAACCCAGAAAACCGATCGCAGTGCATCAGCCCTGGAACTATTCCAACTCTACCGACACAGGCGGGGCTGCAGAATCGGCGGGCTGGGCCGGGCTGCTGGAGTCGCGCATGAGTTGGGCGATCGCCCCGATGAGTTGACTCAGCTTGCCTTCGTCCAGCAGCGTGTTAATCAGCGACAGCCCGCTGGTAGACAGCAAGAGTTGGCTCACGTCGGGGCTTTTGCCGTTGCCGTTGCTGCCTGCGCCAGGGAAGGCGTAGATGCGGGCATCGCCCAAAACACCCGGCTGCGGAGCCAGCGCTTTGACAATTTCTGGCAGCTTTTCGGAGAGTTCTGGCCAGAGCGTGACCAGCGTTTGCGCCGTCAGGTTGGGCGTGCTGATCAGGTTGCGGGCGGTGAGTTCTGCTTGCAAGCCTTCGGCTTCGGCCAGCAGCTTGTCGCGCTGGGCGGCGGCCAGGGTGCGGATGGATTCGGCCTCTAGCTCTGCCGCCTGACGAGCGATTTCTGCCTGACGACGACGGCGGAACACGTCGATTTCCACCACGTTTTGTTCTGAAATGCGCTTTTCTTGGGCGGCGCGTTCAGCCGCGATGACGGCCAACTGGCGCTGCCGTTCGGCGACTTCCAGTTCGGTTGCAGTGGTTACGCCTGCTTCGGCACGGGCCCGCTCTGCGTCGGCCTCTAGGCTTTCCTTGCGCTTGGTGGCAATGGCGATCGCCGCATCCTCCTGGGCAATCCGCGCCAGCCGCTCGGACTCTGCCACCTGCACCTGCGCCTCCAGCCGCTGCGATTCCACCGTTTTTTGGCGGGTGATTTCTGCCAGGGCTGCCTCCTGCTGCTGCAACGCCTGAGCCACTTTCAGCTTTTTCTGCTGTTCCTCCAGAGCAATGTCCGCCTGGATTTGGCTCTGCTGCACGCCCAACTGCTTGCGGATTTGCTCCTCTTCCACCGTTTTTTCCTGGAGGATCTTGGCCCGCTGGGTGGCAGCCAGTTCTTTCACCTTGGCTTCTTCAATTTCTCGCTCCCGCTGTGCCTTCAGGCTTTCTACCTGCAACTGCTGCTCCAGCCGAGCAGTTTCTTTTTCTTGCAAAATTTGGAGCGATCGCTTCTCAGCATCCAGTTCTTTTTGCTCGATGGCGACCTGCGTAGCCAGTTCCACTTCCCGCTTTTGCTGAATGGATTTTTGAATCGTCTCCGTCCGCAGCCGCACGCCCTGCGCGTCAAAGAAGTTGTTGGTGTCGTAAGTGTCGCTTTCCTGAATTTCTGATACGGCAATGTTGTTCAGCGTTAGCCCAACTTTCGCCAGGTCGGGCTGCATCAGGTTTAACACTTCCTGGGCAAAGCCCAGCTTGTCGGAGTCGATTTCTGCCAGACTCTTTGTTTTTGCAGCGGCCCGAATCGCGTCATCTGCCCGCTTTTCCAGCGCGTTTTTGATGTCCTCTGGCGTAATCTTGTTGCCCTGAGATAGCCGCGCAGCAGCCGTTAGCACGTCCTCCTCAGAGGCCGTGATGCAGACATAGAAAGTAGCCCGCATGTCGGCACGCAGGTAATCTTTCGTGCGAACGGCAAGTTTACCAGCCCGCTCCACATCGATGGAGATTTCGCGCAAGGGTACGCGAGTCAGTTCATGAAAGCCGGGAAGAACGACACAGCCCCCATTCAAAATCACGGTTTTGCGCTTAAAAAAGACCCCGCCCGTTCGCACAAATGCCTCGTTGTTGGGCGTAATTTTGTAAACACGGGTGTACGCAAAAACTGCCACCAGGAGCAACAGAACCAAACTGCCGATTAACGCTGGGAATACGAGCAGTCCGCTTACGGGAAACTGGGCCAGCCTAGTGGGAACAAGCGCAGTGTCGAGGGGGGCGATCGCCACAATTTCGGAATACTCAGCATCACGCGCCTGAAACTCGTCCAGTTCATAAACCGGAACCGTGGGCAAAGACTGAATGAACGTTAGCCAGAACAGCATTGGAATATCCCTAAGATAGATTAAAGTAACTCAACGAGAATCTTTGAGAGTATGAGAACCGTTCAGCCAGCGATCCTGGTCAGGACTGTCCTTTGCAATGACCAGATAGCCCGCCCCCGATCGCTCGATCACCAGCACTGCGTCTCCCCGCCGGGGCAACACGCTGGCCCAGTCTGGCAGCATAGCGTTCACCGTTACCCGATTGCGGGCCGCATCCAGCACGTCTACCTGGCCGATGCGCCCTTCTGCCACGCTGGGAATGTGTCCCGTGCTGACAATCCCCAAACAACCCACGAGGCGATCGCCACTGACATCTTCTCCAAAGGAGGCAAAAATTCGCCCCAGCGGCCGCGCAATCTGTCCACCTAGCACCAGCGCCAGCCCAAACGACCCCAGCAGTACAGAGCCACTTGCCAAACTCCCCAGCAGCGTTTCCAGGGTTCCCCCCAGAAACACATTGCCCATCCAGCCCAGCAGCCCCCATAGGCTGAAGTCTGTCGCCAGCAACAGCATTAGCGGCGCACGACCCAACCCAAACCACCGCAGCACGTCTAGCGGACTGAATTCGCTGCCAGAATCTACATCAGTATCCAGGTCGAGCGGCGCAGCAACCTCGAAGTCTACGTCCAACTCTGCGTCCAGATCCACATCCAGATCGGCATCCAAGTCCAGATCAGCGTCTAAATCTGCATCATCGCCGCCGCCAGAAAAAATGACTACCAGAAACAGCGCCACTCCAATTCCAAGCAGCACCCAATAAGGTAAGTTAGCAGCGGCAAAGACAGGCATGATGACGGCAGACTGAAGAAGGGGCTGAAACCTGCTGCGATCGCCCCGTCGTGCTGGCTTAGCAGCAGGGGGCAAATGTGCCAGCGAAAAAATCGTCTACTCAGAATCCACTACAGCAAAGTCAGGCAGCATTCCCGAAACCGGAGTTCTATGCGCCCATCCTAGCGGCCCTAGAATAGAAGTACGGCAAACGTGACTGTTTCTTAACGTCTAAAGGCTATGAAACTAAAGCGCATTGGGCATGTGGCGATCCGCGTCGAGGATTTGGATCGAGCGGCGCAGTTCTATCAGAACTTGGGCATGGATCTGGTTTGGAAAGACCCAGACTGGGCATATCTGAAAGCGGGGGACGACGGGCTGGCGCTGCTGAGTGCCGCCTACGAGCAGGCGGAGCCCCACTTTGGCTTTGTGTTTGGCGATCGCGCTGAGGTGGATGCTGCCTATGAGCAACTTAAAGCCGAAGGGGTTCACGTCACGCCCGTCCACGAACACCGCGACGGCACGGCTTCGTTCTATGGCCGCGACCCCGACGGCAACTGGTTTGAGTACCTTTACGAGCCAGTCGCTGTGCCTGCCTAGTGGTTTGTCAACTTTCGTTTTGTCAACTTTAGTTTTAGGGTCAGCCCCCCAGTTTGTAGTGAGCGCTTTGGCGCTAAAGCACTCGCTACAAGCCGCAGTTTCTGCGGATTCTGAAATGTTTACGCTGCATTGGTCTGGCGACATAGGCGAGCAGGTGCGCGCAATAGCTTACGGAGTAAGCGCAGAGGTTGGCTGACTGCGCGTCCATCCCTGTCGATTTTCCCCGGAGCCTGTCGCCATGACAAAAACAAAAAGTAAAGATTTGACGGTTTTGATCATTTCGCTGCTGGTTACCGTTGGCTCGATCGGTCTGCTGTCTGCCTGGATTTTTCCTCGCCTTCAGCCAGGACGAATGTCGCCTACGGTTGTGGGCACGCCCTCCCCAACCGTAGGTGAGACGCCGCCAGACCTAAGCAGCCTGCCAGACCGAATCAGCCTTGGCAATCGGCAGTTAATCACGTCAGTCACTACGCCTGCCAAGCGGGAGGGCATTGCCGCGTTTGACGCGCAAGACTACGACAAGGCTGTGGAGTGGTTTGAGCTGTCGCTGAAGGCACTGCCCAACGACCCGGAGACGCTGATTTATCTGAACAATGCGCGGCTGTCGCGGCAGCAGACCCCTTACAAAATTGCCACCAGCGTTCCCATTGGCAAAAATCTCAACGTGGCGCAGGAGATTTTGCGGGGCGTGGCCCAGTCACAGGATGAGGTCAACCGCAACGGCGGCATCAACGGTGCGGGGCTAGAAGTCACCATCATCAACGACGACAACGACCCAGCGATCACACGAGAAATGGCGAAGCTGCTGGTGGAAAACGAGAGCCTGCTGGCAATAGTGGGACATAACACCTCGGATGCGTCGATGGCCGCAGCGCCGATCTATCAGCAGCATGGGCTGGTGATGATTTCCCCCACGACCTTTGATGCCGATGTCGCGAAGGTGGGCGACTATATTTTTCGCGCAGTCCCCACGGCGCAGTCGATGGTATTGCCGCTGGTGGAATACATTATGGCGCGATCGCCCCGTCCTGCCAGAATCCTTGTCTGCTACGATTCCCAAGCGCCCGACAACAACCGGTTTAGAAATGCGTTTATCGATGCGCTGACCGGGCGGGGCGGCGAGATTGTGAAACTACTGAATGAGCAGGGTGAGGATCTGTGTGATTTTGGCTCCCAGAGCTTTGATGCAGCGAGGGCGATCGCCCAGGCCGAGGAGCAGTCTGCCACAGGACTGTACCTCGGCCCCAGCATTAACTATCTCGATCCGGCAATTGAGGTCGCCCGTGCCAACGCCGGAAAGCTGCCGCTCTACAGCAGCCCGTCGCTCTATACCCAAAAGATTCTGCAAGACGGTCAGGCTGCCGTAGAAGGCCTGATCTTGCCCACGCCCTGGAGTCCCGATGCCTATCCCCGTTTTGCCCGCAGCGCCCAGCAGCTTTGGGGCGCAACGGTAAACTGGCGCACGGCGACGGCCTATGACGCAACCCAGGCTGCTATTGCGGGACTGCGCCGAGAGGCGACCCGTAGCGGTTTACAAAAAGCATTGCAAGCGCCAGATTTCGCGACCACGGGTGCAGAAGACGAAATGGTGCGGTTTCTCGACACGGGCGATCGCCGCCTCACGCCCGTCCTGGTGCAAGTTCAACGAATCGAGTCAGGCAGCTACCGATTCAGAGCCATTGATTAATTCAGAGCCATTGATTAGCGGCCAGCAAAGGTTGGACGATCCATTTCATTGAGCGCCAAAGTTACTATTGGATTACGCCCAGGCAGGCAAGAAGCAGCCTCACCCAGTTTTCCATTACGCTAAAGCCAGGACTTACGCACCTGAAATCGTTTCCTGGATTTTGAATGATTTCTCGTGGGCTGCGCCCGCAAGAAGTCGTCCAACTGCGTAAGCCCTATTTATAACTCCTGGAAATCAAGCGCAACGATCCGCAAAAGTGGGAACGCATCGTAGATTGGCTCAGCGTTTTGTTTGCAGGCGGCACTGAAGCCGTCAAAGCGTTCTATCCGCTGGCAGGTATCCCAATTGAAGTGGCTCGAAAGCTGTACGAGATTTACACCAAAAATCGTAAACCACTGCCAGAGGGATAGATTGCGCTGTCATTGATGCAGCGAAGTTGGTTTGGTTGGTTGCATAGAGGGCGATCGCCCCTTTTCGGTCACTCTGTCTGCATCCTGCCGATGGCGCTGGGTTTCCGCATTGAACACAATCACAAACTGCGCCTGGGGCAATAGCCGCCGCACGGCTTGCAAATAGCCCTCGGCATCAGCACGTTTGCAGAAGGCGGCCACCGTGATCCGCTGCATTTTGGGCAGCAGGCGCACGACAAGCCACCGATTCAAAGAGTCTCGGTAAGGCATAATGGTTCTGTTCCGTTGAGTGTGGATGATTCCGCAGCAAGGGAAGCTAAGCCAGTGCAGAAAGGTTGGTCGCCGGGATGCACTGGCTTATTGCGCTGCTGAAACTGTTCTCATCCTACATATTCGGGTTGGTTAAGTCAAATTGGTAAATTTGGTTTGAGAGATTTGGATGGAAAGCTTTGGAAAAAGGCTGAAACAATATCGTGAGGCAGCGTCTTTAACTCAGCGTGAACTAGCAGCCAGATTAGATGTGACAATCACTACTGTGCAAAACTGGGAAGCAGATCGCTACCTTCCCAGGCTGACCCCTCAGCAAACGCAGCTACTTTGCCAAACTTTGGGCATCAGTCTAGATGATCTGGCAGGCGAAAGTTAGGCGTATATATTGTCCAGGATGTTGTCCAATCGACTGTGATCAACTGGGAGAGCGATCGCTACAAACCGAAGCTTTACGCGACCCAGATGAAAGCAGGCTGCGACCTGACTGCCTGACACAAGTGGTTGAAAGAGTTGAGACCTCGTCAACAGAGGGAAAAGGTGAGCTGACATGAGACGCTGAAATTTGCGTCATCTCAGGGTCTGTATCATGCCAGCCACCACCTGCCTCTATGATCAAGTGCTGTCGTTATTGCGTCAATCCAGTAATGCCCGCGACCTGCGCCACCTCAAAGCGCTGGCGTGGATGGTGACGGCCCTGGTGTGCAGCGGTCGGTTGAGCCTGCCGCAGTGGGAAGCCTATGTGCCCAGTCGGGCCCGTCAGGCGCAAAGCACCGAACGCCGGTGGCAGCGCTTCCTAGGCAATCGCCGGGTGCGGGTCAAAAGTCTGTACGTGCCGCTGGTGCTAGCCGCCATCCATCGCTGGCAAGGTCGGCGGCTTTACCTGGCGCTCGATACGACGGTGTTGTGGAATCGCTACTGCAGGATTCACCTGACGGTTACCTGTTGCGGACGAGCGGTGCCGCTGCTGTGGCGGGTTTTGGAGCATCCCAGTGCCACCGTCAGCACGAAGCGATACCTCCCCATGCTGCGGTTAGCCCATCGGCTGTTGCAGTCGTACCCCGATGTGATGGTTATGGGGAGACAGAACCGCAACAGAGAGGAGACGACCATGCATTGAGCGACAGTCAGATGTCTACTAACATATCGCTTCGCTCCTCTCATACAGCTCACTAAGAGCCAGAGAAATGGTAATAGGAAAAGGAACTGGGCTAGGGATTGAGGACGACCATCCAACGTCAGACATCTCGATGTCTACTAACATATTGCATCGCCTCAACCTTGACCAGCTTCCTTCAACGAATTCTCAGGGAGTGGTGACAGACACCTTCCATAATCTCTTCGCTCAGAAGCAGGCAGCCCAGTTCCAGACAACAAACTATCCCCAACTTAGCTGATGGAAAGAACCTTTGTCGCCTACATCGGCATTGACTGGTCAGATCGCAAACACGACATCTGTCTGTACGACCCCGAGAGCGCACAGCGAGAATACAGCGTGATTGGCGCTCAACCGCAAGAGATTGCCAACTGGGTTGCGACCTTGCAACAGCGATACGGCAACAGCCCAATTGCCATCTGCCTGGAGCAAAAGCGAGGACCCCTGATTTACGCGCTGTGCCAGTACGACAACCTAGTGCTGTTTCCCATCAATCCGCGCACGGTTTCTAACTATCGACGAGCCTTTCAGCCCTCACGAGCAAAATCAGACCCCGTAGATGCCCAGATTTTGATTGAGCTGCTGCTCAAGCACCCAGACAAGATCCCCCCGTGGCAAGCCGCATCTTGTGAACTGCGAGCGTTGCGGCAGTGGAGTGAATCCCGCCGCATGCTGGTGGGAGAGAAGGTACGACTGACCAATCGCATCACCGCTGCTTTGAAGAACTTTTATCCTCAAGTGCTGGAGTGGTTTGAGGATAAAGATACTCAAGTGTTTTGTGACTTTATCACTCAATACCCTGACCTCCACTCTGCCCAAGCGGTTTCGGCTGAGGAATTGACTCTGTTCTTCCAGTCTCATCGAGTCATCCGCCGGAGCGCCATTGAGCGGCGCATTCACCAAATCCAAACCGCTGGCATCCCCCTGACAGAAGACCCAGGGATTGTTGAACCGATGCAATGGCTGGTGCAAACGCTGGTGATTCAGCTCAAGGCGCTGTTGCATCGACTCGATGAGTTAAATCAAACGATTGAGCAATTGTTTCAGTCTTTGCCAGATGCGGCGTTTTTCGATGCTTTACCCGGAGCAGGACCCCATCTTGCGCCCCGGCTACTGATTGCGTTTGGCGATGACCGCAGTCGCTTCGGCAGCGCCCAGGCGTTTATGAGCTATATCGGCATTGCACCCGTCAAAGAGGAGAGTGGCAAGAAACGTTGGACGCATTTGCGCTGGAGTTGTCCAAAGTTCTTGCGGCAGTCCTTTGTAGAGTGGGCTGACCAGTCGCGGCGGCACTCATCGTGGGCCAATGCGTTCTATCAGCAGCAGCGGCGATCCGGCAAAAGTCATCCCAAAGCGATTCGCGCTCTGGCGTATAAGTGGGGACGGATTCTCTGGCGCTGCTGGCAAGACCGAGTGCCCTATGACGAAGACCGCTATCTGGCGGCGCTCCAGCGGAAGAGGTCGCCGCTAGCGGCGATGCTAGTCCAAAGTCCGCTTGAGGGGATGACGAGTGCAGGAGGTGAGTGCGGTAATTCTAGGGTTCAAGTTACGCTAAAAGACACATGACAGTTCAACAAATGGAACGTATTTAGGAATGAAACATTTAATGCAATGTAGCCAACCTCGGGCTGGCTTATGGTTTGCTGCGTTTAGAGTCTGTGCATCAATTTACTCAGTACCTTTTCACGGTTGACTGTTGACTCCGTCTCCCTCAGGGCCTATGTTAGCCGACCGCGGGTTTGCTAACCATGACCTGCTGGAGTGGCTAAGCCAAAGTCGCTGGCACTATTGTTTACGCTTGCCCAGTGACGTAGTGGTGCAGGGTCCGCGCCGTCATCCTGTTAACTTTAGTTTGGACTAATGGTGAAGAGGAAGGCAGTCAATGAGAAGCACCGACTGCCGTAAGGTCAATGAAGTACAACCAACATTGACCCCATGATTTTCAACGAACTTCAGCAATTTCGCCAAACGTTGTATGCCAGCTTGGGAAACGCCAGAGATGCCCTGTTTGATCTGATGGATGCCGTGTTAGTGAGTGCGTGCATCGTGTCGTTTGTGAGGCTATCGCAGAGTCCTGTCTTTCGTCGCCAGTGGTCGAGCACCTATGAAGCGTTGCGCGATAGCCGCCTACCCCGATCAAAGGTGCTGAAGCTGTTGGTGCAGCAGATACCGACTCAGCAGCAACCGTTGTTGGCAGGTGATGCGAGTCGGTGGAACCGTCCTGCTGCCAGGCGTTTGAAAGACCGCACCTTATCAGGCAGAACAGGACATGCCCCGATAGCCGGACAAAACTACAGTACCTTAGCCTGGATTGCTGAAGACAGGGGCAGTTGGGCATTACCATTGCGGCATGAGCGCATCACCAGCTTTGAAACACCCGCCAGTAAAGCGGCATTCCAACTCAAACAAGTGACTCGGCAGTTAGCGGTGCGTCCGTTGGCGATCTACGACCGAGGGTACGGCAATGCCAGTTTTGTCAACCAAACGGCAGGGATTGAGGCAGACTTGCTGCTGCGGGTTACATCCAATCGATGTGTCTATGGCGCGCCCCCAGCGTATCGAGGGCGAGGCGCACCTGCCAAGCATGGACATAAGATGAAACTCAATGACCCTGACACTTGGAGTGTCCCGGTCGAAACCGTTGAAGTCGATGATCCCAACTGGGGACGAGTGCGGGTCAGTCGTTGGAGTGCATACCATTTCCGCAAATCCCCCAAACGGGCAATGGAAGTGTTGCGCGTGGAGGTGCTGGAGACACAGAGCAGCACGCGACGCTTGGCTCCTTTGTGGTTAGTTTGGCTGGGTGAGCAGATGCCTCCGTTAGAAACCCTGTGGTTGCACTACCTCCGTCGCTTTGCCATTGAACACTGGTATCGCTTTGCCAAGCAGAGGCTATATTGGACACATCCCCAGTTCAGTTCTGTATCGGCAACCGAACAGTGGAGCAGCCTGATGCCGTTGCTCAGTTGGCAGTTGTGGTTAGCGCGAAAGGACTGTACTGACCACCCCTTGCCCTGGCAGGCACCGCAAGAAACGTTGACTCCGGGTCGGGTCGCACAAGCGTTTGCAGGCATTTTGGCAGCGATCGCCCGCCTGCCGCGCCGCCTGACTGGTGAGGAACTGGTTCACCGTGTTGCGCCAGGTGGAGTCGGTGGCAGGCAGCAGCATTCCGTAGGGGTCGCAAGACAGCGGCTCTGGCGGCAGCAGCGTGTAGCCTGCCCTAGCCAAGGAACTGCTGGTTTGCAGTGCTTCGCCCAGCAGCAGCACGCCGTCGCCCGCAAACAGATCAATCGCGCCACTCCGCAGCGCCTGGAATCCTGCTGTACGAGCCGTATCGCCGCGCAACGTCACAATTTGCGCCGCTGGATAGCGCTGCCGAATCACCTGCTCGGTCACCGTGTCGCGCAGAACCCCGATCCTGGCTCCGGTCAGCGTACCCAGCGCGTTGAACTGTTCGGCGGTGTCGGCCGCGGCCAAAAGCTGTACCCCCGTCAGGAAAAAGGGCGCAGAAAACAGCACTCCCTCAATATCGGATCGCAGCGTGTTGGGCCCACACTCGATTTGTACAGTGCCTGCTTGCACCAGGCTAAAGCGGTTCGACACCTCGGCGGCGATGAGGTCGAGGCGGATCGGGCGGCCCAGTTGCGCCTGGAGTTGCTGGGTGAGGCCGTTGAGTAAATCGACGCAATAGCCCGACAGGTTCCCTGCGGCGTTGACCGTGCCGAAGGGCGGCGAGCCAGGTTGTACGGCGGCCCGCAGCACGCCCGATTCGGCGATCGCCCCCAGCACCGACCCGGGGCGATCGCCCGGTAAGCGGGTCGTCACCTCTGGCACAAAGGGAATCGGCGGCGGCCCGCCAAAGGCTTGTTCCAGTTGCTCCTGGGAGAGCGATCGCACCAGTCGCAAGTCCAGCGGCTCCTCGCTGATCGACTCGGCATAGGCGGCGCTCAGAAACATCTCATAGGCGGGCTGATTGTTCAAATGCCGCTGCAAGAAGGCCAGGCTCATCTCGCGCACATACTCCTGCCCCAGGCGCGGCGACGGCCCAGAGAGCAGCAGGCTCACGGTGTCTAGCGTCGCCCCAGAGGAGGGCGTGTTGTCGGCAAAGGTGTGGCTACTGGGAACCATGATGGCCAGATACTTTGCAGGCGTATTGAGCCAGAGAAAGGGATGAATCTGCTGCTGCACCGCTGAGGCGATGAAATCATTGCTGCCGCTCATCATCATCACGGGCACCTGGATTTGCCCCAGCCCTTCGGGCCCAAAGACGGGATGGGTCAGCGGACTGACGGCGATCGCCGCCTGGACTCGCGGGTCGCGCAGCATGTAGGTATAGGGCGGCAGGCGGCTGGCCCCACATTGCAGCACGAGCGACACATCCAGTCGCGCCTGCGGACGGGCACATTCCTGCTGAAACAGGTCGCCCGTGTTCAAGCTTGCGCCCGCCAACGCCAGCGCCGTGTAGCCGCCAAAGGAATGCCCCAGCACGGCGACTCGCTGCAAGTCCATACGTCCAGCCAGCCCTGGGTCGGTGTCTGCCATCTCGCCCAGGGTATCCAGCACATAGCTGACATCCAGCGGGCGATCGACAAATTCCACGGGTGTCACGGGGCTGGTCAGCACACCTGCCAGGGCGCTAGTGCGGCGGCTCTCGTCGCTGCCGATATGCTGCGGCAGAATAGCGACAAAGCCGTGGGACGCGAAGTGGTCGCCCAGGTAGGCAAAGGCTTCGGGCGTAGACCCCAGCCCGTGGGAAATGACGACGACGGGCGCGGGCTGGGGCAACCCGTCGGGCAGCCGCAGCAGTACGCGAAACGGACGAGGGATGCGATCGCCCAAGAGGGTGCGGCGATCGCGGCTAAACTCCAGCGTGCGCGAAATGACGCGGTAGGGGCCCAACTCCCCCGGATCGGGCAATCCGGTGATTGCGGGCAGGGGCGACGCAGCCGCCTCTTTTTCTGCTGCTTCGTTAATTGCCCGCACCACGGCATCTCGATAGTCGATCTGGGTGGAAAACTGCTGCCGCAGTTCAAGCAACTGCTGGGCACTCAGGCGGATACTGTAGGACGGATATTGCCGCAGCCAGCCGATGATAGACAGTCCCTCCGGCTCACTCGCCGCCAAAATCGCCGCTGCCCGAATCGCGGAAAAACCGTTTTGTCGCGTGTCGGTTCGCACGACTGCCCCCAGTCGCCGCAGGGTTTCCTCGCCCAAAGAGGAATAGAGCAACTGGGAAATCACCACCGGATCGACCTCAAACCGCCGCTGGAGAAACTGGCGCAGTTCCGCCATACCCGTTTCGCCCAAAAACCGCGAATAGAGCTTCAGCCCGCCCCGCACCTCGCCCGTGGTAGCGTAGGTTTCCAGGTCGTCCACCGCCAGGGAAATTTCAAAATTACCCAGGTTGACGATGACGCGCTCGGCGCTGTGGGCGGGGCGGGCAAACCAGGTCGATAGGCCCAGCGTCAGCCCGCAGGCCAGGGGCAATAGCTTGGTCTGGAGAAGGTTTCGGGGTCGCCATCTCCGCTGCCCCATGCTGAACTGTGCCGCCTGCCCCAGACTGGTGTGGTGTGCCATAGCCCTGCTGCTAAACCCTTGAGAAGCTGAGATGCCGCTGAAATGCTGCTGGTGAGATTCCGCACGATTCATCCGCACGCTGCCGAGAGCGTTTTCGTAGAATTTTTTGCGAAATTTCTGTGCAATCCAGAGCGTATCACACCCGGTTTCCTGCCTTTCCCTGCAAAGAAGAATGCAAAGAAAAATCGCCCGCCGCAAACCCCAGAGATTTACAAAACCTAACCAAGCGTTCGGAATAGATACAGAGAAAAGGGAACCACAAACGTTATGCTATGTCCTGAACGCTGCAAAAAGCCTCAGAACAGGGTGTTTTAGACGAGTTGTGGCTTGACCAGACGGCTCCTTTCTGGATTCTGGTTTACCCCACGCTAGACAAGGTTCACAACCTGTCTACCTCGCACCCCGGCGGCGATCGCCTGTAAGACCCAGCCACCTTCAACCGTGTTGCAAAGGAGAGTAGGATGATCCGTTTTAATTGGCGTAAGGCACTGGCTGCTTTATTGCTATCTGTTCTGCTGTTGTCTGGCGCTACGGCCTGTAGCAAAGTAGACAACTCGCCCTATGCCCAAGCGCAAAAAGAGTCTACCCAGCGCGGAGCCAGAGCCGTTGCCAAAGATGCCGAACAAGGCAGCAGCTTTAACAAGTTCTTCCCAAGTTCTGGTCAGGGCTATACCGTTGTCTTTTCTCAAGAGAAAAAAGGGTTTTCAGAAGCCAAGCTGAAGAAAGACGCAAAGGATATGGCGCTGCTGTCGATTTCTGACACCATTAGCCTGCCGACTGCCGCCAAAAAGTATGACAGCGCCACCGAAAAGTTGGCGGGCTATCCCGTCCTGGAAATTGGCAACACCCAGACTGGCATCCTCGTGGCAGATCGCTATCAGGTCAAGGCCCTCAGCCGCGATCCAGAATTCACCAAAGAAAATCGCCGCGCCTGGATTCAAAAATTTGACCTGATTGGCCTATCCAAGCTGAAGTAATGGAGCGCTGACCATGAGTAAACCGATTTATGAAATCGTGGATGATCTGCCCACTACCGGGTTGACCGTCCGCGCCCTCAAATCTCTAGACTTTGTGGTGCCGGGTCACTGGGAAAACCTGGTCGGCTTTGATAACACGATCAAAGCAGTGACAATGGAAACCGATCCCGCTATGATTCAGGCGATTGGCGAACGGGCTGTCCAGCTTTATAACGACAAGTCGCAGGGCTATCAAAAGGCGCTGTGGCTTTACAACACGGTGGACAGTGCCTCCAGTGCGCTGGGGGCGGCGGCGCTGGCGAATCGCGTTGGGCAGGATATTTCCTTTTTGGGACTGCTCAAGCACCTCGCGCCCAAGCCAGAACAGGCACAGAGCGTTGACCTGGCCGTGAAGCTGGTGACGGAGGTGGTCGCCTTTTGCCAGATCAACGGCATTCCGGGTGACAGCCTAGGCGACTTTTTGGCGGCTCTGGGTGACTATGGTGGTGAGGCGCTGCTGCGGATGGCGGCGCTGGTGTCGTTTGATGGGTTAGTGCCCTTGGGGCCCAACTTTATCCAGAAGGTGGGGACCTATCTCAACGGACTCTCACCGAAGGATTTGGAGCAAAACCAGACCTTTAAGGGTGTGAATGAACTGATTCCGGGTGGAAGCTCAGAAGAGAAACTAAATTTTATTGGCCAGAGCTTTGAGTCGGTGAAGGGCTGGATGGGTAATTTGGTGACTCAAAACGGCCTGACCCAGGAAGGGATTGTGGATCGGCTGGTGCAGGTGGCGGATGTGTCGAAGGATAAGCTCGACTATCTGGGCGCGTTTTTGGATATTGCGGTGAAATACTATTCCCACACGGGCACGCAAACGCTGGCTCGTCGCCTGATTGAGCGGGCCGTGGCGGAGGTTTAGTGGCGGAGATTTAACCAGAAAGGTTTGGGGCGGCGGGCGATCGCCCTCTATCTCTGAATGCCCTCTATCTCCCACATACAGAAACCCATCGGCGCTGTTTCGAGTTTGCTCGCAGCAGCGCTTTTTTATGCTCAGTGCCTTTAATCTTTTCAGCAGTCTTTTCAGCGTCTCTTTTCCCTTTCAAAGATTGCGGGGGCTTGCCAAGCCAACAGCCTTGGGGGATAATCCCCCAAACCCTTTTGCAGGGGACGAAGCGTCCCCCACACCCCCTCCTAAGGGTGTTCTGGTCGTGCTGAGGGATCGCTTCGTATTGCAGGGGCGGCAGGGGGCGATCGCGCATTTCGCCCCATCTCCACCGGCCCATCGCTTCTATCCTTTGTCAACCCCTCTCTTTGGTTCCATCCATCCCTTCCCTCCTGCTAGCCTAAAGACTTGTCGATTTTCCATTTGTGGTGTGAGTAAAGGGCTAAGAGATTGGTTTGCAGGCCGCCCTTGGGCGATGCTGCTCTTGTGGATGGCGCTGGCGGCGTTGGTGCGGTTTGCGTATTTGAGCAGCAAGCCGCCTTGGACGGATGAGTTTTCGACGCTGGTGTTTAGCCTGGGGCACAGTTTTCGCACGGTGCCGCTGGATCAGGTGATTTCGTCAGAGGATCTGCTGTCGCCGCTGCGCCCGGAGCCAGAGGGCACGCCGCAGGACGTGGTGCGCTATCTCATGAGCGAGAGTACGCACCCGCCGGTGTATTTTTTGCTGTCGCATTTCTGGCTGAAGCTGTTTCCGGCGCTGCCGCAGGGGATTGTCAGTGTGTGGGCGGGGCGATCGCTCTCGGTGGTGTTTGCCATCCTCACGGTTCCTGCCATCTACGGGCTGGGTTGGCTGGCAGGGCGATCGCGCTTAGCGGCAAATCTATCTGCCATTCTGTATGCGGTGTCGCCCTATGCGGTATTCCTGGCGCAGGATGCCCGCCACTACACGCTGGCACTGCTGCTGATTACGCTGTCTTTCTGCTGTCTGGTGGTTGCTGTCCGCAAGATGCAGGCAAGACAGCCGATTCCGCTCTGGCTGTGTGCTGGGTGGGTGGCGGTAAATGCGCTGGGTGTAGCGGTTCACTACTTTGTCATGCTGAGTTTGCTGAGCGAGGCGATCGCCCTCCTCTTTTTCTGGCGCTTCCAGGCTCCTGCCCACCGCCACGCTCACCCCAGCTCATCCTTTCTCAATCCCCAACTCCTTGCGGTTGCCTTCCTTTCTCTTGCGGCCTGCCTCGTCTGGCTGCCCGAACTGGCTAGCTCGCAAACCAGCCCCCTCACCGAGTGGATCTTTTACGACCGCAGCGACCTGTTAATGTGGCTAAACCCTATTTTTCAGTTCCTTGCGGCCTGGGTCGTGATGGTAATCTTGCTGCCGCTGGAGGCAGACTTTTTGCCGCTGGCGGCCGTAGCGGCCGTGGTTATGATTGCTTTTCTCCTATGGGTTGTGCCGCTGCTGGTTCGCAGTTTCAAAATGCTGCTCGCCGATCCCCAAACGCGCTGGGCGGTGGTGCTACTGGGTGGGCTGGTGCTGGGCGGCATCGCCGTGATGACGCTGATTACCTACGGACTGGGGCGCGACGTGACGCGGGGCGCACGTTATAACTTCATCTACTTTCCGGCAGCGCTGGCGCTGCTGGGCGCGGCATTGGCGACGCTGTGGAACCGGGGCGGCCTGGCCGATGAGGCAACAACACCGCCTCCCTGGACTTCGCGCCGCTGGTATGCCCCCCGCCACCAGTTTCCTAAAACAGGGAAAACAGCGGTTTTGGGCATCCTATTTCTGGGTTTTCTCAGCGCCCTCTCGGTGGCAGTGAACCTGGGCTATGAAAAGTATTACCGACCCGAGCAACTGGCGGCCCAGATGCGGCAATATACCGAAGCCCCCATCCTCGTCGCCACCGACCACCAAACCCATGTGCAAACGGGCGAAATGATGGGCCTTGCCCGCGAGTTCTTGCTTGCGCCCGATGCCAGCCCCTACACGCTGCCCCGGTTTATCCTGGCGCACGGCGAAAAGAACTCGTTAACCCCCGCTGCCACGCTGAACCAGGCGCTAAGCCAAGTGCCGCGCCCGTTCGACCTGTGGCTCGTCAACTGGCACGCTTCTGAAAACGTGAACCAGCCGGACTGCGCCGCGCAGGAGATTCGCAAAATCTGGATCAATGGCTATAGCTACGACCTGTATCGCTGTCGCTGAGCGCGATGGCGGAATGGCATGATGGCGTTTTGGTGGGGTGTATCCATCCCCCTCCCCTGCTCCCCAATTCAACCCCGCCACGCGGCCCGCGCTATGGCAAAATCAGACAGGAAGCCGATTCCTGTTGTTGCTCTTGCAGAACCATGATTCAACTGCCCAAGCGTTCCTTCACCCGCTGGCTAAAGGCCGGAGCCGTTTCTCTGCTCATGACGCTGCTGCTGGTGGGATGGGGAGCCGCCCATAGCAACTTAGCGGCGATCGCCCTCCCCCAGGGCAACGCCATCACCGACGGCCGCGCCATTTTGCGCTACGCCCTGCCGATTAGCAACAAGCCCGTGCGCCAGTTGCAAACGCTGCTCGAAGACTTGTCTACGCCCCTCCGCATCAGCCGCACCAGCCTCAACGCCATCAACCCCAAGCTGTCGCAGATGGAGCGAATTCTAAACACGAAGCAAAAGGAACTGCTGGCTAGCGTGCCAGCCGATCGCCAAGCGGCGGCTGGGCTGCTGATTACCCAGCTAGAAATGGGCATCAACGCCATGCGGAGTGCCGTTGAAGAAAACAACAAAGCTGCCCTGTGGGAAAAGCGCTCTGAACTGCTCGACATGGTGGGGCAGCTCGAAGAACTCATGGTCGCCCAGTTCCCCTACGAAGTGCCGGAAGAATACAGCAACCTGCCCCAGCTCAAGGGACGCGCCACCATCAGCATCAAAACCGACAAGGGCGATATGGTGGCCGTGGTGGATGGCTACAATGCTCCGGTTACAGCAGGCAACTTTGTCGATCTCGTTCAGCGTGGTTTCTATGACGGGCTAAAGTTCACCCGCGCTGAAGACTTCTATGTGCTGCAAATTGGCGATCCGCCAGGTCCCGAAGACGGCTTCATCGACCCCAAAACCAAGCAAGAGCGCAAGATTCCCCTGGAAGTGATGGTGCAGGGCGACAAAGCCCCCACCTACGGCATTACGCTGGAGGACGCGGGGCGCTATCTGGATCAGCCTGTGCTGCCCTTTTCTGCCTTTGGTGCCCTCGGCATGGCCCACCCCGACAGCGACCCCAACGGCGGCTCCTCTCAGTTCTTTTTCTTCCTATTTGAACCCGAACTCACCCCTGCTGGGCTAAACCTGCTAGACGGCCGCTACTCCATCTTCGGCTACGTCGTCGAAGGCAAAGAAGTGCTGGAAAAACTGAAGGCAGGTGACGCGATCCAGTCGATGAAAGTGATTTCGGGCTTAGAGAATTTGGTAGAACCATAATCCCCCACTTTAGTTTGGACTAACTGGCATCACAATAATGCTCAACAGGATGCCATAAAGAATCTGCTCAACCGTTCATAACAGTTGAACTTAAGGAATTGGATACAATCCTGCTCGCAGTTAAGCTGCTGTTGCAACCGGACTGTTCAGGGATTGTTCGGATGTCTTGCGTTTCGAGGCTCGTTTTTTGACCATCGGATAGCAGGGACGAGGAGTTGGCTTGTGCCCCTTGCCTCGTCCTGGCGATTTACCACGAGGTTTAGGCGCAGGAGCAGGGGTGCCAATCGCTGCCAAAATGCCTGCAAACGCTTGTGCGACCCGACCCGGAGTCAACGTTTCTTGCGGTGCCTGCCAGGGCAAGGGGTGGTCAGTACAGTCCTTTCGCGCTAACCACAACTGCCAACTGAGCAACGGCATCAGGCTGCTCCACTGTTCGGTTGCCGATACAGAACTGAACTGGGGATGTGTCCAATATAGCCTCTGCTTGGCAAAGCGATACCAGTGTTCAATGGCAAAGCGACGGAGGTAGTGCAACCACAGGGTTTCTAACGGAGGCATCTGCTCACCCAGCCAAACTAACCACAAAGGAGCCAAGCGTCGCGTGCTGCTCTGTGTCTCCAGCACCTCCACGCGCAACACTTCCATTGCCCGTTTGGGGGATTTGCGGAAATGGTATGCACTCCAACGACTGACCCGCACTCGTCCCCAGTTGGGATCATCGACTTCAACGGTTTCGACCGGGACACTCCAAGTGTCAGGGTCATTGAGTTTCATCTTATGTCCATGCTTGGCAGGTGCGCCTCGCCCTCGATACGCTGGGGGCGCGCCATAGACACATCGATTGGATGTAACCCGCAGCAGCAAGTCTGCCTCAATCCCTGCCGTTTGGTTGACAAAACTGGCATTGCCGTACCCTCGGTCGTAGATCGCCAACGGACGCACCGCTAACTGCCGAGTCACTTGTTTGAGTTGGAATGCCGCTTTACTGGCGGGTGTTTCAAAGCTGGTGATGCGCTCATGCCGCAATGGTAATGCCCAACTGCCCCTGTCTTCAGCAATCCAGGCTAAGGTACTGTAGTTTTGTCCGGCTATCGGGGCATGTCCTGTTCTGCCTGATAAGGTGCGGTCTTTCAAACGCCTGGCAGCAGGACGGTTCCACCGACTCGCATCACCTGCCAACAACGGTTGCTGCTGAGTCGGTATCTGCTGCACCAACAGCTTCAGCACCTTTGATCGGGGTAGGCGGCTATCGCGCAACGCTTCATAGGTGCTCGACCACTGGCGACGAAAGACAGGACTCTGCGATAGCCTCACAAACGACACGATGCACGCACTCACTAACACGGCATCCATCAGATCAAACAGGGCATCTCTGGCGTTTCCCAAGCTGGCATACAACGTTTGGCGAAATTGCTGAAGTTCGTTGAAAATCATGGGGTCAATGTTGGTTGTACTTCATTGACCTTACGGCAGTCGGTGCTTCTCATTGACTGCCTTCCTCTTCACCATTAGTCCAAACTAAAGTCCCCCAGCCCGCCGGGCCAAAACCTCCCCTTGCGCCGCCTCGCCCACCTCCCCATTCCGCTCCGCATCGGCAGTCTGCTGTTGGTGCTGTTGGGCCTATGGCTGCCCTACGTTGCGCTGGTCTACGCCCTTGTAGACGACGCAAATACCGTCAGCATTTTGGTAATGCCCGTGCTGTTTGGGTTGTTTTTTGGGCTGCTGTGGGCGTGGGGGCGCTGGGTCTATGGGCGGCGGGGCGGGTTCGCGCACTATGGTCTAGTGGGGACGCGGGCAATGGGTCGAGAACTGCTGCAAGGGCTGGGCATGGGTTTTTGCAGCCTCCTGTTTTTATTTGTCCTCATGAACGGGTTGGGCTGGGCAACCTGGCGATCGCCCGCCGTTCCCATTCCGCGCCTTTTGCTGGAGGGGCTGGGGGTGGGTCTAGGCTATGGGCTGGCGGAGGAAACCGTCTTTCGCGGCTGGCTGCTGGATGAACTGGAGCGCGACTATGCCCCCCGTACAGCGCTTTGGGTCAACGCACTGACCTTTGCCGTGTTGCACTTTATCCGCCCGCTAAATGAGGTGGTGGCTACCGCGCCCCAGTTTTTTGGGCTGGTGTTGCTGGGGCTGCTGCTGGTGTGGGCGAAGCGGCAGACCGGGCGACTGGGCCTGTCGATTGGGCTACACGGCGGCATGGTCTGGGGCTATTATCTGGTGAATGTCGGCGCGTTGATTCGCTACACCGGGCAAGCACCCGAATGGATGACGGGCATTAACCAAAATCCTCTGGCCGGCGTACTGGGGTTTCTCTGTCTGGGCGGGCTGGCGCTCAGCGTGCGATCGCGCGTTTTCCATCAATCTTCTAATCAATCTTCTAAATAATCCTCCCCGCTACCGCATCTCCTCATCGCCCCACCCACCCGATACAATAGACGAAACCCCAGGGACACCCTTACCCCCGCCCAGACATGCCAGAAAGCTATAGCGATCGCCCCATCTCCAGCCGATCCAGCCGACCAAGCCAGTCTAGCCGCATCGAGTCTTCCTATAGCTTGCCGCCTGCGGTGCAACGAGTGGCGCTAGCGTTTCGGCGCACGGGCTGGATTAGCTTTTGGGCGCAGCTTGTGCCGGGGGTAATCTCGGCTGGGTCGCTAATTTTTGCAAGTTTCGGACTGGCTGCTGCAACCACAACCCCCGGCGTGCCCTCGCCCACCTCGACCGAAACGGGTACGGGTGCATTTTTCTCGATGCTGGGGCTGATTGCTCTGGCCGCCAGCGTCTTCTGGGCCTTTCGCTATGCCCGACTGGGTCGCCGCCTCCAGACTGCCGATACGCGGGTGCGCCCCAAGCGCGGCGAGGCATTTCAGCTTTTGCGCGTGGGGCTGATGATCAATCTGGCAGGAATGCTGCTCACGTTTCTGGGCGCACAGGCCATCATCGGGTCGCTGGTGATCAAGGCATCGGCCCAGGGGTTTGCTATTTTTTCGGGCAGCGCCGCCCGTTTTGTGAATCCGCTGGATATGCTGCTGGTGCTGGCGACGACCAACATCAACATGGCGCACTTTATCGGCATCGTCGCCTCGCTCTGGCTGCTGCGCGTGATGAGCCGCAGCTAGAAGCGTTTGGTGTCGAGCCTTGGTGTTAAGCCGATGACTTGGCAGGGTTTGGGCGATCGCCCAAATTCCAGACTCCCGTCATCGCCCAAGCTGAGCTAAGCAAACCCCACTGCACAAACATCACCAGCTAAAATCGAGCGGCATGGGCAGCGGCCAGGGCTTGCCCTTGTAGAACAGCAGTTGATACACATGTAGACTGCCGTAGCGAAACGAGGCCTCAAAGGATTGCAGGTAGAGATACCACATCCGCAGAAATTTCTCGTCGTAGGTGTCGCCCAGGGCGGCGATAGTGTCTCGGTTGCAGACGAGGTTTTCGGCCCAGCGCTTCATCGTTTCGGCATAGTGGGGCTTGAGGTTTTCACAATGGGCAACCGCAAGCTTGGCAGCCCATAGCTCCTGGGTCAGCTCATGCAGTTGGGGCGCATAGCCGCCAGGAAAGATATACTTGTCCACCCAGGCTCCGTTGCGCTCGTTGCTCTGGGTAACGATGGTGTGCAGCAGCCCAGCACCCCCCGGCTTCAGCAGCGCGTTAGCCTGCTGCATAAAGGTGGCAAAGCTGCCCTTGCCGACATGCTCAAACATACCAATGCTGACGAACTTGTCGAATTGTCCGTGAAACTCCCGATAGTCGGCAATTTTAATCGTGAGGCGATCGCCCAATCCGCGCTGCTCGATTCGCTCCTGCGCCAGTTTCGCCTGCTCCACGCTGAGGGTAATGCCCGTTCCCGACACGCCGTAGCGCTCCGCCGCGTAGATCAACATGCCACCCCAGCCGCAACCGATATCCACCAGAGCTTCGCCAGATTTTAACCCCAGCTTTTTGCAAATCAGCTCATATTTTTGCAACTGCATGGTTTCCAACGAGTCGCTCTCGTGGCGGCGATAGCCACAGGAATAGGTGAGCGTCGGATCGAGAAACTGCTGATAAAAGTCGTTGCCCAGGTCGTAGTGATGCTGCACGTTTTTGCGGCTGTTTTGAATCAACACGGGCACGGTTTTCAAGCGCTGGGTTAGCACCTTGAACAGCAGCGGCAGCGTCACCTTGCGGCTGGCTTTGGAATAGACATTGTTGCGATAAAACAGCCCAATGAGTTCTACCAGGTTGTGGTTCGCTTCATCCCACCAGCCATCCATGTAGGCTTCGCAAAAGCCCAGCGTGCCAAAAGATAGGACGCGATCGTAAGTGCCGGGATGGTGGATGATCAGCCGCAGCGGCTCTGACGCGCCCACCCGTCCAAAGCGAAACTCCTGCCCCGCTGGGTTGACCACCGTAAAGTCGGCAGCATCGATCAAGCTAAAAAGCTGGTAGAGATAGCGCTCTCCGCTGGGCAGCTTGCTCCAGTCGGCGATCGCCCCTGTCGCGTCTGAACGAGTCGCTGCATCTGGCTGCGAGGTCTGCCGTTCGACCGAAGAAACGGGTTTTGTCATACAAATACCTGCAAGAAACAGTTTTGTGAGAGTTTGTGAGAGTTTGTGAGAGTTCGTGAGAGCTTGTGAGAATTTGCGAAAAAATTACCGACTAGGACGTTCGCAGGGGAGGCATAAAACGCCGATACCCCTAGCCCCCTTCTTCCAGGGGAGAATGCTAGAAGCTCCCTTATTAAGGGGGTTTGGGGGATCTCGCTGCGTCAGTTCTGTTCTATTGATTCGCTTTAAAGGCGGGCATGGTTTTCACCTGCGTCGCCAGCCCCACCGCTTGCAGGGCGCGAATCACCAGCCAGGCCACGTCAATCTCCCACCAGCGCTGCCCAAACTGAGCCGAGGCCTGGAACGCATGGTGGTTATTGTGCCAGCCTTCGCCAAAGGTGAGCAGCGCCACCCACCAGCAGTTTGTCGCGCGATCGCCCGTCTGATACGTCCGATAGCCCACCATGTGGCAGGCGCTGTTGACAAAGAAGGTGCTGTGGAAGCCCACAAACAGTCGCACAAAAATCCCCCACACCAGGAACGGCATCCCGCCCAGCACGTAGAGCAGCACCGCCAACGCCACCTGCATCCAGATGTAGTTGCGATGGCAAAAGCGATAAACCGGGTCTTTGGCAATATCCTTGGTGTAGCGGGCAAGCTGAGACTGGCTCGGCACTTGATGCATCAGCCAGCCGATGTGGCACCACCAAAAGCCCAGGCTAGAGTCATGGGGGTCGCCGGCCTCGTCCGAGTGCAGGTGGTGCATCCGGTGATAGCCGACCCAGCCCTTGACTGCGCCCTGACCCGCCAGCGTACCGCAGATAATCAAAAAGTACTCTAGCCATTGCGGCACCTTCAGGCTGCGATGGGTGGCGAGCCGATGGAAGCCGAGAGAAATGCCCAGCCCAATGGTGACAAAGTGCAAGAAGACCGCCAGCGCTACGGCCGACCAGCTAAAAAAGGCCGGCACAAAAGCTAGCAAAGCAGCCAGATGCAAAAACAGAGTGAAGCTAATCACGTCCCAGCGGAGACGCGGCACATTGAAATGGGCATCGGTCATGCAGAATAAACTCCTGGCTTGCGCCGGTAGGAAAAATGTAGAGAAATCAGGTGTGGAGAATCGGGTACTAATCGATCCAATGGAACGCGGTCAGATAGGGCTGAAACTCGTCCCAGCGCTGCTCGACCTGGCGATGGCAGTCTGCCGGGGAAATCGCCAAGTGCTGAAGCAGGTTGATATCGACCGTGCCGTTGTTCTCGATCAGCAGCACGATGGATTGGGTCGGGTCATGCTGGGCGATCGCCTCCATCAGCAGGGCGATCGCCGCTTCGTCCAGAAAGTCTGGCTGGGTTGACCGACCTTCCGTTGCCAGCGATCGCAGAAACTCTGGCACCGCTGCCTGAGCAATAAACTGCGCCGAAAAGGGAACCGTTGTGATACTCCAATCCACCGTGTGGGGCTGGGCGATCGCCACCCGACAGGCCAGCAGCCCGCGCCCCTGGCTGATATAGCCATGCCAGGCCCGATAGCCCAGCGCCAGCATATTTTGGTGAATAAACAAGTTTTGCCAGTAGCCCAAAAGGCCCTGCCAAACACAATCCTTTGCATTCATGCCGCTTCTCATCAAACACTCAAAAAGGTCAAACAATTGATTACATCTGATCACGCCAATGCAGTTTTCAGAGGGTGCATCCCAGTTATGCAAATTCGCCCTCATCCCCCAACCCCTTCTCCCAAAACGGGAGAAGGGGGGCTGGATTCAAAGTCCCTCTCCCGCTCTGGGAGAGGGATTTAGGGTGAGGGTTACAAAAGTGGGATGCACTCGTTTTCAGATGCAATCTCCGCGCGAGTTTGCAAGGTTATTTTGAGGACTTTTCACACCTGGCTCGGCTAATAACACTCGGCTAATAAAATTCGATTAATAAGTAGATAGACCAGATTAAAAAACAGATCCTGAACCCTGCGCCGCCCGCTGCGCGGGCGGCGCAGGGTCTTTGGGTTTTACGTTTATTAGTGTTCACCTACTTAACAGAGCAGAAGTGTTGAACGCAATGTTAGCAGGGCAAGTTCATAGCTGAATCCAGTACAAAAGATCTATAATTCTGCCTGTAATGACCTACTTATTGCTTCCATTCTCAATAATCCGCCTCTTGAGAGTGCTTTTTGTAAAGTTTTACCATCAAGATTCAACACTTCTGTTAACAGAGGACTAATCAACTGCAAAGAATCCTCAAGATCGGAGATTTCATAACAGCGATAAAACCTCAAATTAGCCAATCAGAAACCTATCCGATAGGTGTGCAAATTCGCAAAATTTCGCTGCAAAGCCTCACTGCTGCGGTCGCACCAGACAGAGCATTGCTTGAAGCCTTCTTTTCCCACAGCTCATCAACTAGACGAGATTTTAGAAAAGAAGTTTCGAGCGTCTTTCTGAGGCAATTTTGAATCGCTAGATCATCAAGAAAAAGCTCAGCCAATTGGGTCAGCAGTCGAGGGATCTAGCCACCCTATTTGGTGAAGATTTGCTGAAGACGCAAATCCCAACGATGCGAAAACATTGACATGCAAATCATCAGAAGTGTTGAACGCAATGTTAGCAGGGCAAGTTCATAGCTGAATCCAGTACAAAAGATCTATAATTCTGCCTGTAATGACCTACTTATTGCTTCCATTCTCAATAATCCGCCTCTTGAGAGTGCTTTTTGTAAAGTTTTACCATCAAGATTCAACACTTCTGGCAAATCATGCCTATGCCGAAGCTTTAATCGGTGAAATGCTGAGATGACCGCCGAACTAAAGGAGTCTGGCAGTTTTCTTTGATCCCCATGGTCAAACATCTGGAGAAAATTCCAGCGAATCTGCCGCGTTTGGTTCAAACATTTCAAAGGATCGAGCAGCCTGAAAGGAGTAGTACGAAGTGGGCGATCGCCCCGGATCGCGTCCCAAAAAAATTAAACTTGAAACCATCTATGCCTCGCAGATGAATCATCAGGTGGTGCTATCGGCGGGCATCCTGACTCAGAGGCGACGCGCTCAGGCTAAAGAACTGACAAATCTGCCCTGCCCAAGAATCTGGCAAACAGAGGGTCAAGCGTCCCGTGCGGTTGCGCTCATCACAGTTGCGGGACAGCGTCGGATTTGCACCGAACTTTCCCCCTTGCGTCTGGTGGCTGATCCCCACCAGAACCGAAGCAGAGCGGCGGACAGCACATGATTCCTTGAAACAGAGCGATGGCATCCATCTGACAGGCAATCCATCCAGAATGCATCGGGGAAACACGGCTTTACGCCAACTCCATCCCTGAGCATAGCATGGCTCAGCCCCAACGGAACGCTAGGGATAGTGCTTCGAGGGCATTCTAAAGGTGTTCTAAAGGCGTTCTAAAGGTGTTCAAAGACGTTCCAAAAGGAGGCGTTTTACAGTAAGCATCTTGAGGCGTTTTACAGTAAGCATCTTACAGTAGGCGTTCCTTAAAAACGTCCTAAGCGTCAATCAGTTCGGCTAGCTCCAGCCAGCGCTCTGTGGCGGTGTCGATTTCGGTCGTCAGGCTGGCCAGCTTTTCTGTCAACCGCTGCATTTCCGTAAAGTCAGCAGGCGGCTGGTCATAAAGCTGCTGTTCTAGCGCATCCCGTTCCGCTTCTAGGGCGGGAATTTTCGCCTCCAGAGTTTCATATTCGCGCTTTTCTTTGAAAGACAGCTTGCGCGGCCTGGTGGCGCTGCTAGAGGAATTGACAGTGCTTGCAGACTCAGAAGTTGTAGGCTTCGCGGCTACTTTGGGAGCAGATTTGGGGGCTTCGGTGGCGGCTTCCTGCTTTTGCCGCTCCAGATGTTCCAGATAGGTGGTGTAGTTGCCGGGATATTGGCGAATCGTGCCGCCCGGTTCTAGCGCGAAAATTACGTCCACCACGCGATCGAGAAAGTAGCGATCGTGCGAAACGGCGATCGCACATCCGTTGAAATCCTCCAGGTACTCCTCCAGCACTGCCAGCGTTTGCACGTCCAGGTCGTTGGTCGGCTCGTCCAAAATCAGCACATTGGGCGCACCCATCAGCACCTTCAGCAAAAATAGCCTGCGCTTTTCGCCACCGGAGAGCTTGTTAATGGGTGCATACTGCTGGTTGGGTGAAAACAAGAAGCGCTCCAGCATTTGCGACGCAGTGATGACGCTGCCATCCGCTGTTTTCACCAGTTCTGCCACGCCTTTCAGGTAATCTATCACCCGCTGATTTTCGTTGATTTCCAGGTCTTCGGAGTGCTGATCGAAATAGCCGATGTGGATCGTGGAGCCAATGTCCACCGTGCCACTATCCGGCGACACGCGCCCGGTGATGATATTCATCAGGGTAGATTTGCCCGCGCCGTTGCCGCCAATGATGCCGATGCGATCTTCCGGGTTGAAACTGTGGGTAAAGTCTTTGATCAGCACCCGGTCGCCGTAGGCCTTGGAAATATTCGTGAGTTCGATGACCTTTTTGCCAATCCGACGGCCGGCGGTGGTGATATCGACCTTACCCTGGGCCTGTTTGAATTCCTGCGCCTGCATGTCCTGAATCCGCTGGATGCGGGCTTTTTGCTTGGTGCTGCGGGCTTTGGGGCCGCGCTTCAGCCACTCCAGCTCGCGCCGCAAGACTCCGGCATGTTTGCGCTGGCTGCTGGCGGCCGATTCTTCGGCTTCGGCCTTTTGGGTCAGGTAGTAGCTGTAGTTGCCCGCGTAGGCGTAGAGGTCGCCCCGATCGATTTCCAAGATGCGATTGGTGACGCGATCGAGAAAGTAGCGATCGTGCGTAATCAGCAAAATCGCGCCGCGAAAGCGCTGGAGATAATCCTGGAGCCATTCCACCGAGAGCGCGTCGAGATGGTTGGTGGGTTCGTCGATCAGCAGCGCGTCGGGGTCGGAGAGCAGGGCAGTGGCGATCGCAATTCTGCGGCGATATCCACCCGACAGGTCGCCCACCCGCGCCTCAAAGTCCTGAATGCCCAGCTTACTGAGGATCACCTTGGCCTGGGTTTCTAGCTCCCAGGCGTTGGCCATTTCGATTTTCTGCGACACGCTGGATAGTTTCGCCATTAGCACGTCGGGGTCGCCGTGTCCGTGCGCCAGCTTGTCCGACAAATCTTCATACTCGCGCACCAGCGCCATCTGTTCGCCACAGTCTGCAAACACCTGCTCCAGCACCGTGCGATTCTCATCTACGGCGGGCTGCTGCGGTAGGTATACCACCTTTGCGCCGGAGTTGCGCCAGATCTCGCCGCCGTCTGCTGGTTCCAGCCCCGCCAGCATTTTCAGCAGAGTAGACTTGCCCGACCCGTTGGTGCCGATCAGCCCCACCTTATCGCCTTCCTCCAGGCTAAAGCTGGCATCCCGGAGAATTTCCTTGATGCCGAAGTCTTTGCGGAGCGATCGCACATTGAAGATAGCCATCTTGGGAATCCGAGAGTGGGGTCAGCAGGGATTTTGTTTTAACGCACCGGGAAAGTTGCGCTAGGGTTAGAGGCAGTCTGGTTTATGATAGCTGTTTGCTTGCTCCGTCTGGATTCGTGAGCCTGGATTTGTGAGTCTGCGTCTGTGAATCGTTATTTGTGAATTGTTATTTGTGAATCGTTTTACGAGTCGCCGCGATATGAGCCGCCGCGTGAGAAGTATTGGGAAAAGTCGCCGTCCGGTGCAGTCTGCGCCGATGCCCTCGGCTGTGCAGCCAATCATCGAGCCGCCCCAAAAATCGCCGGAGTCGGGCGATCGCCCTTCTGGGTCATCTGCGCTGCCCTGGGAAAGTACGCCAGTCGATACCTGGGCGATGGAGGCGCGGATGTTGCGCTGGCTGACGTTTTTGTGGCTGGGCCTAGGGCTGGCGGTGCTGTTTTCTGCCTCTTATGCGATCGCCGATACCGAGCATGGCAACGGGCTTTATTATATTCAGCGCCAGGTTTTGTATGGGTGCATTGGGCTGCTGGGCTTTAGCCTGTTGGTCAGTACGCCGCTGCGGTTTGTGCTGGGCATGGCGGATCTGCTGATGCTGATCTGCCTGGGGCTGATTCTTCTAACCCTGGTTCCCGGATTTGGCACAACGGTCAACGGCGCGAGTCGCTGGCTGGCGATCGGGCCATTGCCGATTTTGCAGCCGTCGGAATTGATCAAGCCATTTCTGGTGCTGCAAGGGGCGCGGATTTTTGGGCGGTGGGATCGGCTATCGTGGCGGGTGCGGTTTACCTGGCTGGGCATTTTTGTGGTGCTGCTGGCCAGCATCTTGCTCCAGCCCAACCTGAGTACGACGGCGCTGTGCGGAATGCTGCTATGGCTGATGGCGCTGGCGGCTGGGCTGCCCT
The DNA here is from genome assembly GCF_013177315.1 of Thermoleptolyngbya sichuanensis A183. Classification (NCBI taxonomy): domain Bacteria; kingdom Bacillati; phylum Cyanobacteriota; class Cyanophyceae; order Oculatellales; family Oculatellaceae; genus Thermoleptolyngbya; species Thermoleptolyngbya sichuanensis. The sequence goes on from NZ_CP053661.1 coordinate 3,615,123, forward strand.
GGCGATACCTGGGTGGTACGGCGATCGCCGGGCTGAGTGCCGCCGTTCTCAGCGTCAGCCTGCGCGACTATCAGCGCGATCGCATCGTGTCGTTTCTCAATCCCTGGGCAGACCCCGCCCAAAACGGCTACCAGTTGATTCAGAGCTTGCTGGCCGTTGGCTCTGGCGGCCTCACGGGCACGGGCTTTGGGCTGTCGCAGCAAAAGCTGTTTTACCTGCCGATTCACTATACCGACTTTATTTTTGCGGTCTATGCCGAAGAATTTGGTTTTTTGGGCGGGCTATTGCTGCTGCTGCTGCTGGGTTCCTTCGCGGCGCTGGGGCTGCGGGTGGCGCTAAAGGCCAAAAGCCCAATTCATCAACTAGTGGCGATCGGCGTGGTGGTGCTGCTGGTGGGGCAATCGCTGCTGAATATTGGCGTGGCCACAGGAGCGCTGCCCACCACCGGGCTACCGTTTCCCTTCTTTAGCTACGGCGGCAGTTCCGTCATCGCCAGCCTAGTGTCGGCAGCGCTGCTGGTGCGGGTGGCACGGGAAAGCAGCAGCGCTGCGGTGGTGTCGCTGGGCCAGGGGCGCAGGTTTGGGGGCGATCGCTCTGTGTCATCACTACAACCCATCCCAAAGCGCAAACGAAAACCGCTCTGACGCTTTATCAACAGAAATTGCCTGTCTCTCTAAATATCTGTGTGAGATACCTGTGTGAGATACCTATGGTGTGAGGCTATCCTACGATTACCTGTTGCCCATAGGCATTATAACCTCCTGCGTGAATGGGAGGTTTATTATCTTGGAAGAAGGTAGACACACAGGACTCGTGCAAATTCACTGCCTTGTAATCGTGCCATTCACTCGGTTGTCCTTGGGGTGTTCGCAATCGCACTTTACCGCCGTCTACACTCATCTCCTCAACCGTTCCTTCCACTTGCGGCAACTCAAAGGTTTGACAATGCACGAGCCGTTGTTGAGTACTAAGTAGATAGACCAGATTAAAAAACAGATCCTGAACCCTGCGCCGCCCGGTGCGCGGGCAGCGCAGGGTCTTTGGGTTTTATATTTTTAATGTCTACCTACTTGGTTGTTCCTAATACAAAATCTCTATGGTTAAACACTGAAACACCCTACTTGAATGCGTGTAGCGCTTGCATCAGGGATAGACCTCTAAAATCATGATTGATCTTCTCAGTACGTTTATTTGTCGATCAATTTATCTCTTTATCTCTTGCGAAAAGGCTCCGTCTGTACCCTATCCCCCCTAAGGGCATTGAAATCTGGGACACAACCAGATTAACTATGAGTGTTAAAAAGCACGGTTGAAAGAATCGCAAAATCTGAACTTAAACCTGGTTACATTTCAAGGCCGTATAGCTTGACTACATCGCCCGGTTTAGATAGAAAGGGTTTCAGCAATCCGTCGAGGATCTGAAGTGAATCTGAAGATTGATTTCTCCAAGTCTTATTTAAGATACTGTATGGAGGTCGCTACATTCGACAAGAAACTCAAGATTAATTCAAGATTTGGCAAGTATTGTTAGGTACGGTTTTAATGGTGCGTTAAATCATCATAGAAAGAAACTCGAAGAAGTATGTGGAGTATGTGGAAGAGTTACTTAAAACAATCATTCAAATCATCCGTCAAAAGTTCTGGATTTGCGCTGCTGGCAGTTGGTTTACTTTCCGCCTGTTCTGGTAACGACGTGCCTCAGAGTAATGCTCCCCAGGGGCAAACGCAGCCCCAGGCGCAAGGTCAGGGGACTTTGCAGATTCGGGCCAACGGCGAAGATTTTGTGCGTCAGGGGTTTGTGTCCAAGGATGGATGGGAGGTGTCTTTCGACCATATGTATGTCAATCTAGCGGATATTACCGCTTATCAGACTGATCCCCCTTTTAATCCTGAAGGTGCAGACCCCATCCGGGCGCAACAGCAGGTGACGCTGCCGGGAGAAAAGACGGTTGACCTGGCGGCAGGCGATGAAAATGCAGACCCGATTCTGGTGGGAGAGGTGGCGGCTCCGGCGGGTCGCTATAATGCGCTGTCGTGGCGAATGGCGAATGCCAAGGACGGCCCCGCCAAGGGCTATGCGCTGGTGATTGTGGGAACGGGCGTGAAAGATGGGCAGACGGTGAACTTTACGCTCAACCTGGATCGCGAAATGACGTTTACCTGTGGGGATTTTGTGGGCGATGCGCGTAAGGGCATCTTGGAGGCAAACGGCAGCGCCGACCTAGAGGCAACGTTCCACTTTGACCATTTGTTTGGGGATGGCGATGCTCCAGCAGACGACGAACTCAACACGGGCGCGCTGGGCTTTGGGCCGATCGCCGCGCTGGCTCAGAATGGGCGGGTGAGTGCCGACTTGAAAACCCTGGACACAAGCTTGTCTAAGGAAAACCGCGACTTGCTAAACAGCATCCTGCCCTCACTGGGGCATGTGGGCGAGGGTCACTGTCGCCAGTCTTAGCTCTTAGTTTGCACTGAGTCCGCTTGGTTTTCGCTTGTGCATCCTGAGGTTTGGAGCGATTTGGGAACGGTTCAGGAACATCCTGATTAGATCTGACCGGGTGAACTCTGGTTCCTTAAGTCTGATTTGGGTATCGTTCGTTGAGTGTTTTGTTGAGCGTTCTGTTGAGTGAGCTAAAGTTGGGCATTTTACGGCGAGGTTTGAGTATGGATTACCAGGGAGCGCAGGGGGTGGGGCGCTTTTTGAAACGCTGTTTAAGCTGTTTAAGACGGTTTAGGACGCGGCTTGTTCTGCGGTTTGGGGCGCTGCGATTTGGGCTGCTGGCGATCGCCACAGGGATAACCATCGCCAACCTGTCTGCACCGGCCCACGCCCACGGGGTTGATATTACCTATCAGGAGACGCGGGCGATCGCCCTGGAAGCTCGCTACGACGGTGGACAGCCCATGTCTGGGGCCCAGGTTGCGGTCTTCTCGCCCGCCGATCCGCAAACCCCCTGGCTGCGGGGCACGGCCGATGAATCCGGTCGCTTTCTCTTTGCGCCTGACCCGGCCCAACCCGGCAACTGGGAGGTGCAGGTGCGGCAGGCAGGGCATGGCGAAATTTTGGTGATTCCGGTAGGGGGCGGTGCGGCGGCGGGCGCTGGTGAACCTGCGTCCGCTGCCACCAGTTCCCCTGCCACTAGTTCCCCTGCCACTAGTTCCCCTGCCACCAGTTCCTCTGCAATCAGTCCCCCAGGATCGCGCTCCGGCGGCGGGCTAAATCCAATTCAGAGGTTCGTCATGGCGGCTTCGGTGATTTGGGGCTGCGTAGGAACGGCGCTGTTTTTCTCTCGACGACCCAAGGCTCACAATGCACATACCTGATGGCATCCTCCCCGCGCCCGTCTGCATTGGTGGCTATGCATTGGCGGCCCCGCTGCTGGGTTATGCGCTGCGGAAAATTAACCGAATGCCAGACGTGACGGAGCAAATCCCCAAGGCATCACTGCTGACGGCGGCCTTTTTCATCGCGTCGTCCATCCACATTCCGATCCCGCCAGCAAGTGTGCATCTGGTGCTGAACGGGCTGCTGGGCGCGGTGTTGGGCTATTTTGCAGTGCCTGCGATCGCCATTGGGCTATTTTTGCAAGCGGTCATGTTTGGGCACGGCGGCCTGACGACGCTGGGCGTTAACACCGTGCTAATGGGCTTTCCAGCGCTGGTGGCAGCGTGGGTGTTTCGGCTGCGCCATCGGTTTGGGCGGCTGGGGGCGAGGCGAGCAGATCTCCTGTTTGCGTTTTTGGCAGGGGCGATTGGGCTAGGGCTGGCAGCGCTGATTTTCTTTGGGCTGATTTTGGCGACGATTCCCGGTGGGCTGGATGCTCAGGCAGAGCGGGTCGCCGTCTACGGACTCGTCGCATCGCATATTCCGCTGGCGCTGATTGAGGGCGTGTTTACGGCAATGCTGGTGGGCTTTTTGCGGCGGGTCAAGCCAGAATTGTTACAAGACCCGACTCGATCTGACCCGTCGGCGTTGCAGCCAGCCGGTCAGCCCTCAAAAAAATCGACGGGCGGGAGGGCTGCATGAGGCTGGTGATGGATGAGTTTGCCCATCTCGACTCGCCGATCCACCGCTGGGAGCCGCGCTGCAAGCTGCTGGGGCTGGTGACGCTGATGTTTGCCTTTGCGTTTGTGGAGCGGGGCTGGCTGGTGCCCGTGGTTCTGGCGATCGCCCTCTCGCTCTACGGGCTGTCTCGGCTGCCCCTCTCGTTTCTGCGATCGCGCCTGCGCTATCCGGGCTATTTTCTGCTGGGCGTGGTGGCGCTGCTGCCGTTCTGTTCGGGGCAGACCGTCCTGTGGCAACTGGGGCCTGTGGTGCTGCGTCAGGAGGGGCTGTCTGCCATGCTGCTGATTGCGGGGCGATTTTTGGCCATCGTCACGACGGGCTTTATTTTGCTCGGCACAACGCCGTTTCTGACGCTGGTGGCTGCGCTGCGATCGCTCGGGCTGCCGCCGGTGCTGGCCGATATGACCCTGCTAACCTATCGCTACTTATTTGACCTAGCCGAAACCCTGGCTACCATGAAACTGGCCATGCGGCTGCGCGGCTTTGGGCAAGTTCCATCGGGCGATCGCCATCGGGGTTTCTCCATCCCCTTTTTGCCACGGCGAACCGATCTGGGTAATTTATCCGCTCTGGCGGGAACCTTACTCATCCGCAGCTATGAACAGTCTGAGCGCGTCTACAAAGCCATGCGGCTGCGCGGCTACGGCTATACGCCCCGATCCGGCGCTGCACCTGTTGCCCAACCCAAAACGCCGTTTTCCACCCTTGATCTGGCTAGCATGATGGGGCTGGCGGGCGCGGTTGCTCTGGCGATCGCCCTTCTGGGGCTGGGATTTGTCCCTGTCTCCTTTGGCGTTCCGCAACTCACCCATCTCCTATCGTTTCGCTAGTTCGCTGCTTCATATCTCACGCGCTAATCCTGACTCAATGACCCAAACCGACCTCCGCCCAACCTGCTCTGACCCTGTTTGCGCCCCGATTCCCGATGCGCTGACCGTGGCAAATCTCACCTTTGCTTATCCCGGACAGCCCTGCACGCTGCAAGACGTATCGCTGCAAATTGCAGACGGCGAACGGGTCGGCATCATCGGCCACAACGGCTGTGGCAAGACGACGCTGTTCACCCTGATGTGTGGGGTGCTGCGCCCCGATGCAGGCGAGATTTTCCTGTTTGGAGAACCCGTGCGGGCCGGACATTTTCATCCAGGCGTGGGGCTGCTGTTTCAATCGCCTAACGATCAGCTTTTCTCGGCATCGGTGTGGGATGATGTCGCCTTTGGCCCGCAGAACATGGGCCTGTCGCCCGGAGAGGTGGCCCAGCGAGTGCAAGAGGCGCTGATGCTGACGGGCACGGCCGACCTCGCAGCGCGACCGCCGCACCACCTGTCGGGCGGGCAAAAGCAGATGGTGGCGATCGCCGGAATTTTGGCCATGCGTCCCCGCGTGGTGCTGTATGACGAACCCTCTGCCAGCCTGGATCTCCGCACCCGTCGCCGCCTGATCCAGTTTTTGCAGCGTGCGCCCCAGACGTTACTGATCGCGTCCCACGATCTGGAACTGGTGCTGGAAGTGTGCGATCGCGTGATTTTGCTAGACGAAGGGCGCATCATTGCCGATGGCGACCCACGCCAGATCATGGGCAATCAGGAACTCATGGAAGCGCATGGTCTCGAAAAACCCCACTCCTTGATGCCCCACCTCCTGCCGCACCACGACTAGTCTTGCAGCTCTCATTTCCCAGATTACTTGCAGCGAAGTCGCACATAAACGCACATCAAATCGCTGAAAATTGTTGAAAGCCCTGCAACCTCCCGAGCCGGCAAGCCAAAGACAGGCATCCAGGGACAGGCAATCCAAAACCAGGCAACCCAAAATCGCCAATCTAAAATCCCCAATCTAAGTGGATAGACCAGATTAAAAAACAGATCCTGAACCCTGCGCCGCCCGCGCGGCGGGCGGCGCAGGGTCTTTGGGTTTTATATTTATTAATGTCCACCTACTTACAAACTCCCATTGAATTGAACCAATCGGCTGCACCCCAAAGCCCGTCAACTTGCGATGTTGGACTGTCAGCAGTCCAACGCGACTCTCATCGCTGCACCAATCGCGGATTCGCCCCCCGTTAGGTCGATTCTCGATTTTGGATTTGCGGTTTTGGATTTGCGGTTTTGGATTTGCGATTTCAGATCATAGGTCAACCGTCTTCACAACTGCCAGCACTTTCATCCACAGCAGTACTTCAGAGACTGGATCTGAGGAGGCTGTAAACCCCAATCCAAAATCCAAAATCCCCCAAATCCGCACCCCTACAGTCGCCCCGTTACCGACAGCCCACCCACCACCACCGACGGTGTGTAGCAAGAGCCATTCCATTCGGCATCGCCGCCCAATTCAATCAGGTTTCGCAGCGCCGTGTAAACATTCCCCGCAACCATCGTGTCTTTGACGCGGCCCACCACCTCACCGCGCCGCACTCGATAGCCCAGATCGACATTGATCGAAAATTCGCCCGAAATGCCTGCGCCGCCGCCCAGCATTTGATCCACGATAATGCCGTCTTGCATGAGCGCCAGCAGGCTTTCCAGCGGCTTAAAGCCCGGTTCGACAATCAGGTTAAACAGGCCCGGCGTGGGATAACTGCCCAAACCCGGCCGAAAGCCGTTGCCCGTGGTGCCGCTGCTGAGGGCGCGGCCGATGGTGCGGTCGGTGTAGAACAACTGCAACGCGCCCTCTTTGACAAAGGTGATGGGCTGGGTCGGGCTGCCTTCATCGTCGAAGGGGCAGCTAAAGGGGCCGATGTCGGGATGCTGCGACAGGGTGAGGCGGGAATCCATCACGGGTTCCCCTAGGCGATCGCTCCAGGGCGAGGCCCGCTCGATCACCTGCTTGCCGTTCATGGCAGATTGCACCGTGCCCCACAGCATATCCGCCGCTTTGGAAGTAAACAGCACAGGCACTTTGCCCACGGGCGGCGCGGTGTTGCGTTGCGCCCAGTCGAGCCGCTGCACAATCTGCTGCGCCAGCGAAACCGGGTCGAGAATGCCGCGCTCGGTCTGGCCGTCGGCCACGCTGAGAAAATCTTCGCCGCGAATCCATTCCGCTGCCATGTAGCAACTGAGGGTGGTGTCGGTATAGCCGCAGTCCAGCCCGTTGGAGTTGATCAGCCGCGTGGTTTCCACGTCGCACTCCCAGTCCGCCGTGCAGAGCGCTTCGGGATATTGTTCGCGCACCAGGGCGATCGCCTCTCGTCCCCATTCCACCAACTGTTCGACGGGCACGCCCACCCCCAAATCGGGGTAGTGCTTGGGATGGGCGGGAGCCAGCTCAATCGTCTCTGGCTCGCTGAGCTGACTGAGGGCGATCGCCCGTTCCACTAGCGCCCCTGGCTCCACCGGCCCATAGGCCACCGCCAGCCCCGGCCGCCCATCTCGCCATAGCCGCAGCGCAATTCCCTCTGCCTGCGAGGTTTCCAATTGTTTCAGCCGATTCGCCTCAAAAAACACCGGCCGCGACAGCGATTGCGACTCATAAACCTCCGCCGCCTCGGCCCCAGACCGCAGCGCCAATTCCAGCAGTTGCTCTGCCAGGGATAGGGATGAGGGCGGACGAGGGGCCATAGGCGGGGGTGGAGAAAGTGCTGATGGAGCGATTAAAGCGATCAGGGAGGAGAGTCCGGGAGATGGGGAGAGGAGATTGTCAGCCCTCCCTCAGCCCAGCACCAGCTCCGCCAGCAGCCAGAATCCTTTGAATTCCTCTGCCTGCGGATCGGTTTGCACGGCGATGAAATGAATGCCGCCAGCTTTGGCTTTGGCCATTTCAAACTGGGCGGCTTCTTGCTGGAGGGCGGCCGTCGTCAGGGTTGCCAAAATCCAGGAGTCGCTGCCACCCGTTTCCAAGAGCAGTTGTGGCGGCTTGGATTCAGAGAGATATTTCACGTAGGCGAGTTCCAGCCCTGACATCCAGGCAGCAAGGGGCAGGGCGCGGCTGGAAAACAGCAGCAGACCCGGAACGGGTGTGTCAGGGGCGAGTCCCGCCAGCGCCAGCGGAAACGATTCCCCAAAGTCGATCGCCCATTCGCTCAGGTCGTCAAAGGCTGTCGCCTCCAGCGTGACAAAGGCCCACTTTTCCCCAATCAGGGCATCCGGGAGGGGCTGGGGCGTGGGGTTGGGCAGCAGCACCGAGGGATTGCCGCCGGCCTGGTAGTTGGGCATTTCTGGATAGACACTGGCCAGGCGCTCGTCAAGCCAACGGCTGAGGGCGAGGGTGCGGCGGCTGGCGTAGGCGGGAATGCCGACCTCCTCGCAGGCTTTGGTGATCATGTTCGACATTTGCCGCCGAAAGAAGCGGATTTTGTCGGGCGGGGCGGGGGCCCGGGCGATCGCCGCTTCGACCGATTCCCGCAGCTTGACCGAGTTGACCTCAGTGTTGTTCAAAAAGGTGGAATAGCGAAATAGCCCGTCCACTGGCTGCTTCACGTCCAGCGGGCTTTCGCAGATCAAAACTTCCCAAAGCTTTTTGCCCTTCTCGTCCAAAACCGGTCGAGAATAGAAATCTAGCTCCCAGATGGTTGGCATTCCCGGTCTTCTAACGTGCGTCTCTGCCCTTGATCATACGGGACGGTGGATCATTAAAGGTTTTGGATTTGGGATTGAGAATTTCTGGGGTTTGGATTGGGAATCTCTGGGGTTTGGATTGAGAACCGTCGTGAAACAACGTCGTGAAACGATGAGGAAGAAAATGCTGGGGATTAGGCGAATGCTAGGGTGGATGCTGGCGTTGGAGCTGGGGTTGGGTTTTGGGGCGCTAGCGCCAGCTTTGCAGAGCAGCAGCCTCGCTGCGCCCGTGTTTTGTCGGGTGGTAGACGGGCATTCGGTATGCGTGCTAAGCCTCCAGCGTAGCGCCAAAAACTTTTGGGAATATCGGGCGGCGGTGAGCGTAGACGGTGTGGTGCGCCCGGTGGAGGTGTATGACTGTCGCGATCGCCTCCGGCACAAGGCAGACGGCACGACGGTTTCTTTTTCCAGAGACCTCGCAGGGGCGATCGTTTGTCGCCTTTACAAACGCTGATACGAACGCTAAGAGGGTGTTTGAAAAGGTATCGCCTGTAATGTTAAGCACTCAGAGATCCCCCCTAGCCCCCCTTAAACCCCCCTAGCCCCCCTTAAAAAGGGGGGAAACCGCCTTAAAGTCCCCCTTTTTAAGGGGGATTTAGGGGGATCTTGTACGCTTTGCTACAAACAGTAGGACTTTTCAAACATCCTCTAAGACGAACGCTGATACAAACCGCTAATAGCAAACGCTAATATCAATTCTCTAAATACCCGCTACACATAGAGCATCGACAATCCAATCCCACTGAGTCAGCGATCGCAGCGACTCCGCCGAAAGGCGACAAACCCACTGGCTGATGGCGTGCTGGAGTTGGCAAACATCATCAAAGTGAACCCAAGCTAGCTCCCGCTTGAGTTCCCGCCAGACCCGCTCAATGGGATTGACCTCAGGGCAATAAGGCGGCTGAAACACCAAGATGACATTGTCCGGTATCGTCAGGGTCTGAGCCGTATGGGCTGCGGCATTATCCACCTGAATCAGATGTAAATCATCGGGGAACTGAGCCGCAAAGCTGTGCAAAAACGCCTCAAAACAGGAACTGTCGAGATGAGAAAACTCGACTATCCACGATGCACCGCTCAGCGGTTCCACTAGACCGTACAGCCACCGATACACAAAGTCCCATTGAACTGAACCAATCGGCTGCACCCCAAAGCCCGTCAACTTGCGATGTTGAACCGTCAGCAGTCCGACGCGGCTCTCATCGCTGCACCAATAGCGGATTCGCCCCCCGTAGCGTTGTCTCAAGGCTGGCGGAATCGACTGGCTTATCTGGGCTGCAAGGTTTGCTGAACGGACTCGCACGCCCCAGGAGTCTGCTTCTTTGACACCGGACGGGGCACTTTGAGCTTCGCTTTGAGCCGATAGCGCACCGTCTTATGCACCGTCTTGTAGGGGACGGGTTGACCATGTACCGCTGCGAGCCACTGCTGCACTGCTCCATAACTGCTAAAGCCTTCTGGATCTTGCAGTTCCCGCTCCAAAGATGCCAGGACTTCACCGCTAATCGCTCGCGGTCGTCCACTGCGAGATGCCACCTTCACCAACGCTTCGAGTCCACTCTGTCGATACTGGCTCAGCCAACGAGACACGGTCGTGCGATGGCAACCGCTCAGTTGGGCTAACTGCTCAACGCTCTTCGCTTGTCCGGTTTTTAACCACCACAACACCTGTACTTTACGGCGCTGTGATGACCGTTGCTGTTGTTCCAAGACGGCTTTTAGTTCTTCTGCTGTTTCAGCGATATCGATTTTGAGGACTCCACTCATGGCGGCTCGCTCTAACGTCTTCTTACATGTAGCAGATCTTTGGAGATTTGATATAATTTATGAAGCAAATCTTAAGAAGCCTGAAACTCTTGGCATGTGTGGCTTTGAGGTCATGTTTGCCCAGGAAAAGCGGTTTCTCGGAAATCCTTGATTAACAAGGCTTTCAGGCTCCTTTACAAATTAGCTCTTAGTTCTTCTGCTGTTTCAGCGATATCGATTTTGAGGACTCCACTCATGGCGGCTAGCTCTAACGTCTTCTTACATGTAGCAGGTCTTTGGAGATTTGATATAACTGGCGCTGATGAGCCATCTGTAAATAGCTAGCAACTATAGGACTTACGCAGTTGGATAGTTTCTCACAGGCGCAGCCCGCGAGAAATTGTCCAAAACCCAGAAAACATGTCGCGAGTGCGTAAGTCCTGAACTAATCAGCAATCGTTTGCAAACTCTGATCCGCAACGTGCCGCGCCAAAATCGCCTGCAAGTGTTCTACCACTAGGTCGGTCTGTTCGATCATGGCCAGGTGTCCGCAGTCGGGAAGCTGCACCACGTTCTGTCCACATTGCTGAAATAGACGATGGAAGCTGGCCAGATGCAGCACATATTGCGGCTCCATCACGGTGTCGTTTTGTCCGGCGATGAAGTAGACCGGCTGGGACAGGCGAGAAACGACCTGCGGCAGGCGATGCACCTCGGCTTCGGTCGTCGAGTCGAGCAGTGCGCCCACAGCCGCCGCTGGGTCAGCACTCACCCAATCCATCAAGCGCTGTCGTCCCCAGGCGCGGTCGATGGGATGGGCAACGTTCATATAGGTCATCATCAGGTCTACCATCGGTAGATGGCAGAGCCAGCGGGGGCGCAGCTTGACCAATTGCTGCCCTGCGGCCCGAAAGCGCTCAAATTCCTCTTTGAGGTAAATACCGCCGCCGGAATTGACGCAGACCACGCCCTTCACCCGATCGGGCATTCGGTCTGCGGCCCACAGCGCAATGCTGCCGCCGAGGGAGTGCCCCACCAGCCAGACGTTGGAGATATCTAGGGTTTCAAGGAGCTGCTCTAGGTCGCGGGCATAGTCGCTGGGGGTGTAGCCCGGTCGAGGCTGTGGGGCGATCGCCCTAGTGGGGAGCGCAGCCGTTGCAGGGACGAAGCCGCCCCCGGCGCTGCTGGGCAACTGATTCGTGGATTCCCTCGAAGCGCTGGTTTGGGCAGACCAAGAAGAAGTATTGGCGCTTGCCTTGCGGGACGACATCGCCCGGCCCGGCTGCGAATCGCCAAACCCGCGCAAGTCGTAGGACAGGCAGGTATAATTCGGCGCAAGCTGCTGAATTACGGGTTGCCAATAGGCACGACTCAGCAGCCAGCCGTGAATAAAAACCAGGGTTATCGGTGTTTGGGTGGGAGCAGTTCGCTCGTAGGCGTGGGGGGTGCCCAGGACATCGACGACATTCATCATACTTCCATCCTATCCCCAGAGTGGGGCCGATGGGGAGTCTGGGTGAATACTTGGGTTCAGGGGCCTCAGGAGTCGGAAGATAGAGCTGTTCCGAGGAACTAGAGTGCTGAAATCGAGACTCAGTAAATCTACTGATTATTTTACCAATTAATGTTCAAAAATGTTCTCGTAGTGCAGCAAATCCAGATCCACGAAGGTGGGGAGACACCGAAAGCAAGATTCTGCCAACGCTAACCGCTCTTCGCGCTGGAGCATGTCCGCCAGCTTTTGACGGATGCTAAGCAGAAACCGCACGTCATTGGCGGCATAGCGGAGTTGCTCCTCCGACAGGTTTAGCGCGTTGCCCCAGTCAGAGCTTTGGGCGGTTTTGTCCAGTTCCACCCGCTCTAGCTCCTGCACCACCTCCTTGAGGCCGTGGCGGGGGGCGTAGGTGCGGGCCAGCTTGCTGGCAATTTTGGTGCAAAAAACTGGACGAACCGCAATGTTGAGATGGTACTGAAACGCCGCCATGTCAAAGCGGGCAAAGTGAAAGACTTTGGTAATTTGCGGCGCTTCTAGCAACTGCTGGAGGTGGGGGGCGGCGGTTTGTCCCCGCAGGATGCGAACGACAGACACGCGCCCCGCAGGATCGCAAAGCTGCACCACACAAAGGCGATCGCGCCAGGGCCGCAGCCCCATTGTCTCTGTGTCAACGGCGATCGCCTCTGCGGTTAAATACTCCGCCAGCGCCTCCGCCGACAGATCCTCATCGAATACCTGAAATTCGTCTAGGGCCATGCTTTCAATGTTCTCAACCAATCCAGACGCTATTTCAAGTCCAGGTACTTTGCCACGTTCTGCATATCCTTGTCGCCGCGGCCGGAACAGTTAATGACAATCCGGGGGCTGCCCTCCAGTTTCGGACAGAGGCGGTTGAGATGGGCGATCGCATGGGCCGTTTCTAGCGCCGGAATAATGCCCTCCAGCCGCGACAGCAGTTGCAGCCCCTCCAGCGCCTCCGCGTCCGTAATGCTGTAGTATTCCGCCCGACCGGAATCCTTCAAAAAGCTATGCTCCGGTCCCACGCCCGGATAATCCAGCCCCGCGCTGATGGAATGCGGCTCGATCACCTGCCCATCGTCGTCTTGCAGCAGATAGCTCATTGCGCCGTGCAGCACACCCACCCGCCCGCGAGTCAGCGTCGCCGCGTGCTTCTCCGAATCCACGCCCTCGCCGCCCGCCTCAATGCCGATCAGCCGCACCGACGGCTCATTCACAAACTCATGGAATAGCCCCATCGCGTTGGAGCCACCGCCCACGCAAGCCAGCAGGATGTCGGGCAAGCCGCCCCACTTTTCCTGTGCCTGCTGCCGCGTCTCCTGCCCAATGATGGCTTGAAAGTCACGCACAATCATTGGGTACGGATGCGGTCCCGCCACTGAACCCAGGATATAGTGCGTCGTTTCCACATTCGTCACCCAGTCGCGAATCGCCTCCGAGGTCGCGTCCTTCAGCGTGCCCGTACCCGCCTCCACCGGGCGCACCTCCGCCCCCATCAGCCGCATCCGAAACACGTTGAGCGCCTGCCGCTCCATGTCATGCACGCCCATATAAATGATGCACTCCAGTCCAAACCGCGCACAGACGGTTGCAGTGGCCACGCCGTGCTGTCCTGCGCCCGTTTCGGCAATGATGCGCTGCTTGCCCATGCGCTTTGCCAGCAACACTTGCCCCAGCGCGTTGTTGATCTTATGCGCGCCCGTGTGGTTCAGGTCTTCGCGCTTTAGATAAATCTGCGGGCCGGTGCCGTCGGGGCGGGCAAAGTGGGTCGTCAGGCGCTCGGCAAAATACAGCGGCGTGGCGCGTCCCACATAATCTTTCAGCAAGCCCTGCAACTCGGTCTGAAAGTCCGGGTCGTCGCGATACTGATAAAACGCCGCCTCCAACTCACTCAGCGCGGGCATCAGCGTCTCCGGCACATACTTACCGCCAAACTTGCCGTATCGGCCAAGGGCATCGGGTCGCTGAACTGAGGTTTGGTTAAGGGGAAGCGGAGTCAGTGTCACGGTAGTAAAGGCGCTTTGAATACTTACAGCCCCCATTATCGGGCTACTGGCGCGAGATGGCTAGAGGTGTGGGCTTTGGAGAACCGAGATACTATGCCCCTTGAAAGCAAAATCGCCACGCAGCCATAGCCACGTAGCGATCCTTAACTAAACTAATCAGTTACCTACAAATTAGTGACCTGGATTTACACGAGTGCAAAATCCACAGTGTAGTTAGTTGCAACACCGGGACGGGGTGTCACTCTAAAGAAGTAAGTGCCAGCAGCCAGCCCGTTCTGGATGAAGCTGGAGAGGTAAGAACTGCCAAAGTTAGTATCGCTCCGAATCAGTTCACCACTGTCAACCAGCCCATTGCCGTTTGAATCTCGAATTAGCTCAATGATTGTGTTGCCTGATGTACCCTGAACTCGTGCCTGCAAGTTTGCTGTGGAATTCAGTGTGAATTGGTAGAAATCGCTGGGGTCAACATTAACGCTGACATGTTCCTTGGCTAAGAACGTGTTGGACAACACGCCAATATTCCGTGCGGTGGGAATCGTGCTGCCCGGATCAGGCTGCCCGTTGCCGCCAAAGGGCGTTGCCACGAGGCTCATCTGGTAAAGCGTGGAGGCGCTAGCCGTACGGCTGGCCACCGTAATGAAATAGGTGCCTACAGGTAAGTCTCGCGTAATCTGAGACAGATTGGTAGAGCTAAAGTTTGTATCCGAAGCAATGACTTCGCCGTTATCAATCAGCCCGTTGCCGTTAATATCTCGAACCAGTTGGATCTCGGTATTGGTAGAAGTGGCTTGAACATTGATCTGAACGTTAGAGATATCGTTCAAGGTGAATCGATAGGCATCAAGTCCATCGATGACCCCGACATATTCTTTAACGTTCACCGTTCCTGCCACGGGACCCAGGTTGCGGGCAGAAGACAGCAAGTTGCCAGGGTCGGGCTGGCCATTTCCGCCAAAGGGTGTCGCCACTAAATTCAGTTCATAAAGCGTGGAGGCGCTGGCATTGCGACTAGCTACGGTAATGAAATAAGTACCGGCAGGTAAGTCCTGTGTGAATCGAGACAGATTGGTAGAACTGAAGTTTGTTTCAGAAACGATAACTTCGCCGTTATCAATTAGCCCATTGCCGTTGACATCGCGAACAAGCTGAATTTGGGTGTTGGTAGAAGTTGCCTGGACGCTGACTTGAATATTGGACAGATCATTTAGGGTGAATCGATAAGCATCAAGACCATCCAGCACACCTACATATTCTCTAGCAGTCACTGTGCCTGCCACTGCGCCCAAATTGCGAGCAGTCGCCAGGATATTTCCAGGATCGGGGGGCGGACTGCCACCAAAGGGCGTGTTGACGAGCGTCAGTTCGTATTGGGTTGAGTTGCTGGGGTTGGAGGGCGAAACTCGAACGTAGTAAGTTCCCTGCGGCAGATCTGTGACAATACTGGGCTGGAAGGGCGCGAAGGAATCGACCTCAGAGGCAATCACTTCGCCGCTGTCGATCAGCCCGTTGTTGTTCAGATCTCGGATGAGTTCTACTCGACTGCCTGCTGAAATGCTGTTGACCCGCGCTTGCAAGTTGCCCACATCGTTGATGGTGAACTTGTAGATGTCGGAGGGGTCGGTGGTGCCGACAGCCTCCGAGACGATTGAGGTTCCCGTCAGCACTCCCAGATCGCGGGCAGTGTCGAGGCGTTCGCCGGGTTCGGTGGGGCGGGCGGCGGCGGTGATTTTGTAGTTAACTTCGCCTTTGATCTGCTGGATGCCAATGAAGTAGGTGCCGGGGCCAAAGTCATCCCGAAAGGTAATGTTTCGACGGCCTGTGTTAAAGCTGCGAATAATGGCACCGCGGGCATCGCGTAGCGTGATTCGAGCGCTGCTGGCGCGGTTGGCGATGCGTCCGATGGAGAGGCTGAGTTCGCGAACCTCGCCCAACGTGAATTTGGCAAAGTCAATGCGATCGCGGGAACCGACATATCCATTGATGCGCCGAGTACCCAGCCTACCCAGATTGCGAGCGCCTCTGAGAGTGTTATCTTTATTGCTAATTGACATGAAACCTGCGCGTATGAGTTAAAGAGGTCAGCAGTCCAGCGTGTCTTTCAACACAGGCTGTTGCGATGGCGTGCGTGTCACATGTCTACGATCGCCCATCTGAGGGATCAAGTGTTAGCGAAATTGCTGAAAGCTTGGAGGCTTCTTGATGAAGCTTTTATGTGGATTTTCATCAGGGCGATCGCCCTTGCGTATTCTCACTAAAATTTCTCCGCTGTAAAATCAGGAATTTCGCTTTCTGATACAGCCCTAGTCCATAAAATTCCTGATTCTCTGAATATGGACTTTAGCAGACGGCTATCTAGAGCAATTTATGGCAGACACAAAGCGTAAACCTACTTCTCAATCCGCAGGAAAAGTTCAGCCAGGAAGAAAAACCGTCTGGCAGGAATTTGGCGCGGGTGCTTTTGAGGATGCAGCAATGGAGCGTCCGGTGCAGGAACTGCCGCCC
Source organism: Thermoleptolyngbya sichuanensis A183 (assembly GCF_013177315.1). Lineage (NCBI taxonomy): Bacteria > Bacillati > Cyanobacteriota > Cyanophyceae > Oculatellales > Oculatellaceae > Thermoleptolyngbya > Thermoleptolyngbya sichuanensis. The sequence continues at coordinate 3,631,509 of NZ_CP053661.1, forward strand.
AACCAGCAGCAGATCCGCGTACAAGCCTCGCGCAAAGGTCGCGGCGGCAAAACGGTGACGGTGATCAGCGGGTTTCAGACCAAGCCCGAAACGCTGGCGACGCTGCTGAAAACGCTGAAAACCCAGTGTGGCGCGGGCGGCACAGTGAAAGATATGGAAATCGAGATTCAGGGAGATCACCGCGAGAAGATCGTGCAGGTCTTGGTGAAGCAGGGGTATAAGGCGAAGGTGAGTGGCGGGTAGGAACGGAAAACGGAAAAACGAAAAACGAAGAACGAAAAACGAAGAACGAAGAACGAAGAACGAAGAAGGAAAAACGAAAAACGGAAACCTCTTCCCTCTTCATTCTTCTGTTTTCGTTCTTCCCTTTCCCTCTTCCCTCTTCGTTCTTCTGTTTTCGTTCTTCCCTCTTCCCTCTTCCCTCTTCCCTTACCCCGTTTCGCTCGATTTGGAGTACTCTGGTTCGAGTGAATGCCCGGTTTTTCGTAAAGCGGGTTTGGGGATTTTTCTGGTTTGTAGGATAAGCTCATGCGATCGCGAACCATTCGAGAAGGCTCTGTTGGATTATTGATTCTGCTGGCGTTGGGCATATTCGGCAGTCTGCTGCTGTGGCTGCGGGGGCTGAGCCTGGGGAATCGCAGCTATCGCGCCGTGGTGGAGTTTCCGAACGTGGTGGGCATGGTGGAAGGCTCCCCGGTGCGGTATCGCGGCGTGATCGTGGGCAAGGTGCGGAAGATTCGGCCGGGGCCGCAGTTTGCGGAGGTGGAGATTCAGATTTCGCCTGCGACGGTGCGGATTCCGCGAGATTCGGCAATTCAGACCAACCAGGCTGGGCTGATTGGAGAAACAGCGATTGACATTGTGCCCCGTCAGGAGTTTGTGGAGGCGGTGGCGACCAATCCGCTGGCGGCAGATTGTCCGGGGAGCGGGATTATCTGTGATGGCGATCGCCTGCCTGGAGAAGTGGGCGTAACCTTCGACGCGCTGATTAGCTCCACGATTCGCCTGTCTAACCAGTTTTCCGATCCAGAACTAATCGAAAACTTGAAAGCGCTGACCTTCAACTCTTCCCGGGCAGCGGCGGGCGTGACAACGCTGACAGGCGAGGTGACTGAACTCGCAAAATCTGTGCAGTTGGAACTGAGGACGCTGGCGGGGTCTGCAAATCGAACCACAACATCGGTGGGCGGCGCAGCGACTCAGCTCGGACTCACTGCTGCCCAGGTCAACTCGCTGCTGGAGACCAATCGCTACGCCATCAGCAGCACGCTGTCTAACCTGGAGCAAGCCAGCAACCAGGTGCGCCTGCTGACGACTCGACTCACGCCGCTCGTAGACGATAGCGCCTTTGTGCAAAACCTGAATGCGCTGTCGGACAATGCGGCCCGTGCCTCGCTTACACTGCGGAGCCTGACGGACGCAATCGGCACGCCTGAAAATGCGCTGGCGCTCCAGCAAACGCTAGATTCGGCCCGCGCTACGTTTCAAAATGCAGAAAAGATTACCGCAGACTTAGATGAACTGACGGGCGATCCGACATTTCGCAACACTGTCCGCGATTTGCTGCGGAGTTTGGACAATTTGCTGTCGTCTGCCCAGCAGCTCGAGCAGCAGGTCGAGCTAGAGCAACTCTTGACCCCAGCGGCGATCGCCCTGCGCGACAAGCCCACTGCTCCGCTCTCGCCAGAGGCGCACGCCACGCGCCAGTCCCCAGAATCTAGCCCTGTTGCTGCACCAATCGCCACGCCCTCTGCCTCATCTTCTGCGGCCGCTGCCCGCACTACCCCTGCTGCACAACGCCCTGCCGCACAACGCCCTGCCGTTCGCCAGCCTGCGCGACTGGGGCGATCGCTCTCCGCCACGGAAGCCCCATCTACTGATAAGCTCAGAACCGTAAACACAAGTTTGCCAGAGTAATTCAATATGAACGCTTGGCTGGTGTTGGGTTTGGTGCTGTTAGCGGCCTATGTGCTGGGGGCCACGCCGACAGGCTACTGGGCGGGCAAACTGCTCAAGGATATCGACATTCGGCAATATGGCTCCAAGTCTACGGGCGCGACGAACGTGCTGCGGATTTTGGGGCGCGGCCCGGCGATCGCCGTTTTGCTGATCGATATCTTCAAAGGTGTAGCGGCGATCGCCCTCACTCGCTACGTCTATAGCCTGCCCAACATCGCCGCGCTGCCTTTGCCAAGCGGGCTGCCGCTGGGCACCTGGCTCCCTTGGGCAGTCATGCTGTCTGGGCTGATGTCCATTGTGGCCCACAGCAAATCCATGTGGATTGGGTTCAAGGGCGGCAAATCGGCAGCAACTGCGCTGGGCGTGCTGTTTGCGCTGTCGTGGCAGGTGGGGCTGGGCGTGGCGACCGTTTTTCTGCTGATGCTGGCGCTGTTTCGCATCGTGTCGCTGGGGTCGATCGCCGGAGCCATTTCCGCCTCGCTGTGGATGATTGCCCTGAGACAGCCCTTGCCCTTCCTCTTGCTGGCGATCGCCGGAGGCATTTACGTCCTGATTACCCACCGAGCGAACATTCAGCGCCTCCTAGCAGGCACAGAGCCAAAGGTTGGGCAGAAGCATTTGTAAGAAGCAGCATTTGGGAACGCAGCATTCGTAGATAGCAAATAGCAGCCGTCGAGCAGAGATGGGAAACGGAGATGCGAAACGGGGATGCGAAACGCTGGAATCGCTTTGCTTGAGCATTGAGCCGATCCTGTGACCAAAGTCATGCTTCAGGTCGTGACCTTTGCCTGAGGCGATCGCCCCATTCAGCTTCATAGGATTAATTCATCCCCCCAAGCAGTCTCGTGTCGATTCTCGATTTTAGATTTGCGATTCTTGGATTGCTAGTCGAGCATCTACCCGGCTTCCAGCCAGTTCATTCGTAGCGCTGCGTAGTCGTAGTGCCGCTTAAGAGAATCGATATCTGCGACTGAAATGCATGTTGGATAAACCATTTGGAGGTTCTATGAAACTGAATCGAAAGACGTTTCTTTGGGCTGGCATCGCGGCTGGTGTGATGGCATTCGCACCCCTAGCGGCGATCGCCGATCCTCCGGGCGGCATGGGTGGGCCCCGTTCTGGCCCAATGGAGCGTCTGAATTTGACGGAGGCCCAGCGCCAGCAGTTGCAAGCCATTCGAGAAAACAGCCGCCGCCAGATTGAGGCCGTGTTGACGGCAGAACAGCGCCAGCAGATGGAAACACGCCGCGCCGAGATGGAGCGCCGCCGTGAGGAATTTGCCAACCTCACCCCAGAACAGCGCCAGCAGCTTCGCCGCGAACGGATGGAACAGGGCGGTGGCCCTGGTGGGCCAGGTGGCCCAGGACGTGGGCCTCGCCCAGAACCCTTTGCCGACCTGAACCTGACCGATAGCCAGCGTCAGCAAATCCGCACCATTATGGAAAACGCCCGGACGCAGAGCGAGGCAGTCCTCACCCCAGAACAGCGCCAGCAGCTTGAAAACATGCGCCCAAATCGGGGCGATCGCCCAGGCCAGGGCCCAATGGGTCGCGGGATGAGCCGTTCTGGCCTATCTGGGCAGGGGCAATAGCCCGATTCAGCGGTTTTTGGCAAAAACACTGAACTGAAATACTGCGTCAATACTGCGTCATAGAGTGAGATTTGCGGCCCACGGTCAGCAGATCTCGCTCTGCTCAATTCAACGCCCAATTCCCCTCCGCAGAAAATCCACAGCGCCCCCTCTGCAACGACAAATTACGAGTCGTAAAGAACTAAGCAAAGCCGTCTTGCGATCGCCCGAAATGATGTAGAACTCAGAGTCTAGGGCTGGTTTCAAGGTTGGCACGGCTCGAAAAAGCGCCAGCCTTTAGCAGCTTAGATCAGTCCCCTTTGCAAGGAGTGCGGTAATGTCTGAGGTGCGGTCTGAGGTGCTAATCAAGGGCGGGCGAATTGTTACAGCGGTGGACGACTATACAGCAGACATTTGGGTGAAACATGGGCGAATTGAGGCGATCGCCCGCGACCTCTCCATCGACAGCGCCACGGTTCACGATGCCAGCGGTCTGATCGTGTTTCCCGGCGGCATCGATGTCCACACCCACATGGAATTTGACCTAGGTGCCGCGCAAACCGTCGATACCTTTGAAACCGGGACGCGCTCGGCGGCCTTTGGCGGCACCACGACGATTGTGGACTTTGCCCTCCAAAAACAGGGCGATACGCCCAAACAGGCGCTCGATCGCCGCCTTGCCGCCGCCGAACCCCAGTGCTGTGTGGACTATAGCTTTCACATCATCCTTACCCACGTCACGCCAGAAGCCCTAGCCGAACTGCCCGACTTGGTAAACCATGACGGCGTATCCAGCTTCAAAATGTTCATGGCTTATCCCGGCGTGCTGATGGTGGAAGATGCGGACATCTTTCGCGCCATGCGGAAGGTCGGGGCGCATGGCGGCATGATCAACCTGCACGCCGAAAATGGCAGCGTCATCCAGGCGCTGATCCAGGAGGCGCTGGAGCAGGGCAACACCTCACCCAGATACCACATGCTGACCCGCCCCAGCATCATGGAAGGCGAAGCCACCCACCGGGGCATCCGGATTGCGGAACTGGCGGAGGTTCCGGTGTATTTTGTGCATCTGTCAGCCGAGGAGGCGCTGAACTCAGTAGTCGAAGCACGCGATCGCGGCATTTCCGCCTACGCCGAAACCTGCCCGCATTATCTATTCCTGGACGAGTCGGAATACGATCGCCCTGGGTTTGAAGCCGCGAAATACGTGATGACCCCACCGCTGCGATCGCACGCCTGTCAGCACGCCCTCTGGCGCGGCCTGAAAACCGACGACCTGCAAATCGTCTCCACCGACCACTGCCCCTTCTGCTACAACGAGTCGCCCTTTGGACTGCGTAAATCTAAGCAGATGGGCCGCGACGACTTTGAGAAAATTCCCAACGGTGCGCCCGGTGTCGAATTTCGCCTGCACCTGCTTTACGATGGCGGCGTGAATGCGGGTCGCCTCTCGCTCAATCGCTTTGTGCAGTTGACCGCCACTGCCCCCGCGAAGATGTTTGGACTGTTTCCCCGCAAGGGGACGATCGCTGTTGGCAGCGATGCCGACCTGGTGCTGTTCGACCCCCACCAGCGCCACACCCTCAGCGCCAGCGCTCAGCATTCCAACGCAGACTATTCGCTCTATGAAGGTCGCGAAATTCTGGGCAAGGTACAGAAGGTATTTTTGCGCGGGGAGTTGATTGTGGAGGGCGATCGCTGGCTCGGTCGCGTCGGGCAGGGACAATTTCAGCGGCGATCGGCCTCTGGGCGCGTGTAGATGCAACGTAAATCAACTAGTTCCAGTCCAGCCCATCCCTCTCCCAACCCGCCAATCCCAACCCGCCAATCCCAACATGACAAATGACCAGCCCCAAAGGACTGGTCATGGAGACGGCTTGTTGACGATTTTCAGAACAGAACTCAACCAAACCCAAAAGATTCAAAAATCTTAGGAACCCGTCTGGATCGTTTGCATTTGCAGGAACGACACCATCTGCTCCAGTCCACGCTGGATGCGGCGCGTCACGGTCATTGGGCTAACGCCGATGCGCTCGGCCACTTCTTTGCGAGACAAGTCGCTAAAGAACACAAACTCAATCGCCGCGCGGGTCTTGTCTTCTAGTTGATTCAGCGCCCGCTGAAGCTGCTGACGGTCTTCTTCGAGGCGCTGAAGCGCTTGGTAACGCACATCGGGCAGCGTTTCACCGAGGGTGATAGAGGAATCGACCTGCTGAACGGTTGCGTCCAAGCTCAGGGGCAGGCGGTTACGCACGGCCATCTTGATTTCACGCCACTCGTGAACTGAAATGCCCATGTGTTCAGCAATTTCTTGATCCATCGGCTGGCGACCCAGATCTTTGACCAATTCTGCTCGCACGCGCTGCCCCTCTTTTTGCAAGTCTTGCCAGCGGCGGGGAACTTTCACAGCACTGCCGCGATCGCGCAAAAAGTGCAGCATCTCACCGCGAATATAGGGCACTGCAAAGGAACTAAAGGCACAGCCCTGGCTGGGATTAAACCGCTCGATTGCCCGAATCAGACCCAGATAGCCAATCTGCTCTAAATCCTCGTAAGGCTCGGCGCACTGATGGCTGACCCGGTGGGCAATTTTGCGAACTAGACCAGCATTCAACTTCACGAGCTGATTGCGAATGCTCACCGACTTGTTCTGCTGATAAGCCATCAGCAATTCCATGCTGTGGGAACGGAGAGAAGGTTGAGTGGCCGTCATCTGGGAAGTACCTGTTCTCTAAGATTTAGGCTCATTGTCCGCACTGGCGAGGGGTGAAACCATCGTTATTTCACGGGAATGAACAGCGTACCTCTCTGGTATGTCAGCGTAAACACGGAGTTTCCCTGAAAACCCGCCCCCTTTGCTTGCGGTTTGTGAGGCAGCAAGTCTACGGGAAAGCGCTTGCCCGACCCCGGCTAACATCCGCCAAATCGCCTAAAATCAAGGCATTAACTCTAGGACTTACGCAGTGGGGCGACTGCTCGCGGGCGCATCCTGCGAGCAGTCGCTCAAAATTCAGAAAACTTATTGCGGGTGCATCAGTCCTGAACTTAAAGACTGCAACTGCGTTGGTGCATCAGTCCCGAACTTAAAGACTGCAACTGCATTAACGATTTCGTTAACAATTGCGTTAACGATTCCATACTTCAGTTGCCGGGCGTAATCCTCGGATTTTGAGTAACCTGGAATGAGCTAACTCCATTCGTCAACTGTTCCATATCACAACCTTTCAGCGACTAACAGAGTACGTATGAGCAACACCAGTAATTTTCGAGATGCCATTCGCAAGGCCCAGACTCATGCCCTGGTTGGCCCTAATGTGATTCGCAATGCCCTGCCCTACGTCGGGGGTGGGCTGGTGCTGACGGCCCTGGGAACCTACGGGGGGCTGGGCGTAATGCAAAACAGTCCTGCGCTGTTCATGCCGACTTTCATCGCGGCGCTGATTGCCCAGTTGGTTCTCTTCTTTGTGGCGCGGGGTGTCGCAGAAAAAGGCAACAACGGTGTGGCGCTGCCCCTTCTAGCGACCTATAGCCTGCTGACGGGCTACACGCTGACTGGGCTGATTGCGGTTGCCCTGGGAACCTCTGGGGTCGGTGTTGCAGGGATTGGGCTGGCTGCCCTGGGCTGTGGCGCGACGTTCATTGTGGCACGGCAGATCGGCTCTAACCTGTCGGATCAGGACGGCCTGGCGCTCACTAGAACTGTCCAGCTTGGCATGATTGCCCTGTTGGTCGTCCTGGTTGGGCAATTGCTGCTGGCTCTGTTCGGAGTGTATACGCCTACTTTTCTGGAAATTGGTATTTCTGCCTTTGGCGTGTTTCTGTTTGCCGGGGCGGCGGTGGTAGATTTCTACATTCTTCCCCGCACGTATCGCGATGACCAATATCTGCCTGCGGCGCTGTCGATGTATTTGACTTACATCAATTTGTTTGTCTTTATTCTGCGCCTGCTGATTGCGTTCAATCGAGATTAAGGTCTAGGAAGGTAAAGGCTTGACTCTGCATGACGCAATCCATGACGCAAGCGTTGTGCAGAGCAAGCCTTTTTGGTAGGCGCACGCAGTCGGCCTGCACTTTATAACAATTGGATAACAATTGGGCAAATGCAGGTTTGATGGGCAATGCCATTGCAAGCTCCGCCCTTTGCTGTGGCACAGAGCGAACCGATAGGCTACCCCAATGCTGTTCATCACAATCTGGCGGGCGATCGCCGATGAATCCTTACGCCGACAAATCCTTACTTTATCGGAGCATCCCTCAGGAGAATGTCAGACTGCGGATTTGCAGGCACTTGTAAAGCAGGATGTTCCGTATCTGGCGTGGCGACTTTGCATTGACCGAACAGACAATCTGCCAGTCCTGGGTCTAGGCAAAACCCAAAATTGCAGATATTTGCGGCGACACCAGAACAGTCGTAGAAATTGCAGGATTGTACAGCAGAAACGGTTGGTTCCAGCAGGGCAGTGAGAGCCACACCCAAAGCCCCAATTCCAATGATCTGCCCAGCGACTTGACTCAGTTGTGCAGCGGTTGAAGGTTGCATAGAAGTATCCGTCAATCAACATCAAAGGAGTTGAGCAAAGGAGCCAAACCGGGTCAACTCAGATTCTTAGCAGGGAATCACCAGCAAAGATAGCCAGCGAGATCTGGATGATCCCGTCCAGCACTGAGCTAACCTGGTTTTGTCGTGTTTTGTCGTGAGAGTTTCAGGAACTGGGCAAGGCTTGGGTCTAGTAGCCTGGAGCTTCGCACGTCTCAAGTGGAATGAGAGATAAGATAGCGAAGAGTTTCTGCGAACTGATTTCTCGCTAAACTGATTCCTCGCCAACTATTAGTGGCAGACGTTCAGTGGCAGACGTTTATCTTCTACAGACGTTTATCTACAGACGTTTATCTACGTCTACCTCGTTTATCTATAAGCTGCTTATCAGCAAACGTTCATCTACAGACTTCAACCTTACTGCAAATTCTACTGGGAAGTCAGTAAACTTTTTGTCAGGGGTTCTGGGAAATTCCGTAAAATTCCCATCAAGAAAATTGAGACTCTGCCCCCTGTGCAGCTATCTGCCCGCGCCAAGGGCGATCGCCCCCAATCCCAAACACGACACCAGCGTTGTGAACAGTGCCCGATAGACCCAGCGCACGGATTCTGCACAGTGCTGCTGCAAAAGCGGCTGGATGCGGTAGAAGGCGATCGCCCCCAGGGCTGTGCCCACCAGCCCGACCAGCGCAGCGGCGATCGCACGAGTTGAGGCTCCCTGAAAGACGAGCAGCGGCCCAAACAGCAGCACCCAACTCAGCACAATGTGTCGCACCACCTGCCACTGATGGCGACGGCTCCAGTAGCCGACAGGCGACAGGCCTGCCACACAAATCACCGCCAGATTCACCGCAAAGGCAAGCGTATAGGGGTAAATCAGTTGCGGCCGGTCAAAGGTCTGCGCCAGAAATAGCCACACCAGCCCCGCCGCCGCCACACTCAGCACGGCGTAGACATTGTGAATGCGCGTCCAGGCGTTTGAATCGTTCTCCGTGGGCTGCCAGATCATGACGGCTTTTTCGGCGGGGCTGAGGGGCTGTTGTGCGGTGGGGCGGTAGATCAGCAGGGGATAACACAGCACCAGCGTCAGTGGAGCCAGCAGCCAGGGCCAGCCGCCAACCGACCAGCAAAAATAGCCCACCAGCGCCGCTCCTAGCAGCGCCCCGTCGTTGAGTGTCGTGTGGCTGCGCCATAGCCAGAGAAATCCGATCAGTGCGCCCAACACAGCCAGTCGCGCTACCAAGGCGGGCGTATCCATTGCCAGGTGGGTTTGCAACAGCAAAAAGCTGCCCAGCGGAATGAACAGATTGTCGAGTCCCTGCCAGGCGATCGCCTCGATCAGCATCACCAGTAGCCCCAAGATTGTGGCAATCAGCAGCGATTCGGGTCGCCCCGCCTCGCTAAACAGCAGCAGCGGCACATGCACACTAAAAAACGTTGCCATGAAGAAGCTGAGCGATCCTTCGGTGCTTTTGTAGCCCTCGGTGGCAACGTAGCGCATTTGCCCGTAGCGCGTGCCCACCAGCGCCGCCGCCGCATCCGCCAGCGCCAAAATTAAAATCGGAATGACATAGAGCAACGGCTGCCCCGGCGTGAGGGCAAACAAGATCACCACCGACAGCGGAAAATAGACCTCGCCGAGCGATCGCCGCCCTACGCCCCCCAGCACCGACCCCAACCCCTGCGCCAGCGGGCGATAGAGCCGCAAGGTCATCAGCCAGGCGATCGCCAGTCCGCCCAGCACCGCCACCTGCCAGACCGACTCAAAGAGCCAAGGAAACGTCAGCGTCACCATCCCCATCGGAATGTGCAGCAGCTTCCGCACCAGTTCTGGATTGGGCCGCGCCGTCTGCTGCCAGTGCCGCAGCGCCAGCATCAGCCCACCGAGAATGAGTAAAATCAGGGGGATATTGAGCCAGGAGTTCATGCAGAGGAAGGCAGTTTCAGGGACTTGCCTCGATCATCGCATTTCTCTAGGATGACTGGGAAATGGCATCACTGTCCGAGTGGGCTTGCGGCTGCTGGACGGCTCTGTCGGCGAGGAATTTGGATAATAAACTCTGTGCCTTCATTCAGCTTGGAGCAGCACAAAAGCTGACCATGATGCTGGTCGGCGACAATCTGGTAGCTAATTGATAGTCCTAACCCCACGCCCTGGCCAACGGGCTTGGTCGTAAAGAACGGGTTAAACAACCGGGGGCGATCGCCCTCTGCTATCCCGATGCCATTGTCAATCACATGGATTGCTACTGAATCGCCCGTTTGACGGGTTTTTAGCGTGATTTTTGGCGCTGGCTTCGGCTCCGCTGCCTGGCGATATCGCTCCTGCACCGCATCAATGGCGTTGGCCAGCAGGTTCATAAACACTTGATTTAACTTACCCGGATAACATTCGACCAAGGGCAGCGGCTCAAAATCTTTGACAATTTCAATTTCGGGCAGGTCGCCACAGGCCTTGAGCCGATGTTGCAGAATCATCAGGGTGCTTTCTAAGCCCTCATGCAGGTCTGCATCTTTAAAGTCTGCTTCGTCGAGGCGTGAAAAAGTGCGGAGCGATCGCACAATATCGCTAATCCGCTTGGTGCCCATCTGCATAGATTGCAGCACCTTGGCTACATCCTGCTGCAAAAACTCCAGATCGATCTCCTCCAGCAGCGCCTGAATGCCAGGAGTTGGGATGGGATAAGCGTCCTGATAGGCGGCAATGACCCGCAGAAGTTCCTGGACATAGGTCTGGGTGTAGTTCACGTTGCCATGCACAAAACCCACGGGATTGTTAATCTCGTGAGCAATCCCTGCGACCAACGTTCCCAGCGCCGACATCTTTTCAGCTTCAATCAGCTGAACCTGCGCCTGCTGCAACTGTGAGAGGGTTTGCTCCAGTTCTTCCCCGCGCCGCGCCAAAGAAGACCTCGATGCCTCCAGTTCTGCAATCACATTCCGCATGAGGTTTTCAGAGCGATCCATATTGGCTTCAAGGATTTGGCGATCGCGCTCTGAGCGTTCCAGTTTCTTGCGAAGAATCCGGTTCTCCTTCTCTAGCGCCGCCAGCCGTTGCGCTGGAGTCGGTTCGGAACTCTCCTGACATTCAACAGACCGCAGGGGCGTGGCACTGATGCAATTCTGAGCCGATGCAACAGAGGGAACAGCAACAAGCTTTTGGGCTATATCCATCTAAGCGGTTCCTAGCAGCAGGGTAACGAACGTGGAGTGATGCGCCCGGGATGTCGTGTTTGGAGTCAGTGGAGCGATCTCGCCGTAGGTATAGAACCCGGCAGTGGCTGGCATCTGTGGCAGCGCTTCTTGAACCAGCTTGTATTCTTGCTGGGTCCGCAGGCCCAAGAGCGTATGACGTACACAGCAGGAAAACAAAAGCACGGCCTCGATGCGCTGTCCTGGATAGCTGGCCAAAGCCGCCTGCATAGAAGTGCGTGCGCCTCCGATAATTTCATCCCGGCTGCTTCGGGCAATTTGCACCTGGGCGTTTTGGGGCCAGAGGGGAATAGCCTGAATACTGCCTGTCTCTGAATCAAAGCCGATGGAAGCTCGAAGATAATAGCCATCTGCGCCCTCTTCCCAAACGGCCAGGGGAAACTCGGTCGAGGGCAACAAATCGTTCATGTAGCGCTGATAAAACTCTAGCGCTGGCCGATGGTCAATTTCCTGGAGGAGATGCCCATCAGCGCGGGTGATGGTTCCTCTTTCGCCCGTGGGTGTCCAGCCGTGGGCCACGCCATGACCCAGCTTCAGGTCTCCAAAAAACAGCAGGATGGGAATCGCATCCGTCAACACTTCGGAGCCGTAGAACTGATAGGTTTTTTGAAACTGGCTTTGGTCGCCTGCAAAGCCGCCGAAGAGAGGAACCGAGTCGCCCAGCGCTTTTTGCAAATGAGCAACAACCAGGGGACTATCGTAGGTTAGGCTTTCAGGAAACGTGAGGCAGAGGGACGGAACCGCCTCGGCAGGGAGGTTCAGTCCGCTGCGGGCCTGGGCGATCGCCCGCTGAATGGCCGCTTCGGGATCTTGCGAGAGGTCGTAACCCACACCTGCACCAATGGCGAGAGTATCCGAGGCGATCGCCATCAGCACCACTGAGTCTTGCTGAAACGCTAGCTCAGACGACAGTTCACCATCGGTGGTGCAGCCGACGACGACCATCTCTGGAAAAGACGTACTCAGGGTTTCCAGAATCAGGCTGTGGTCAAAATCGAGCGCTGCAAACAGGATGCCGACCTGGGGCGATCGCCCCTGAAGCTTTGTCTGACACTGCTCAATCACGTCCTTTGCAGCCGCATACGCGTCCGGATCGTCGCTATGGCCAATGGCAACCGTTAACACCGCATTCTCCTTTGAAACTGACCAGCATTGCAGGCCGCACAAACCCTATGCTGCCGGGAATCAGCCGGGAGCGCTATCCCCAGTGATGCAGCAGTAAGGGCATCAGCCCGTGTAACTATTCAGATTATGAGTTTTGGCAAACGCTGATGACATCGGCAACAGGTCAGCCAGTTGGCGGAACTCCAAACAACTTAGGCAATTCCTTAAAAAACGCAGATTTGCATGAGTTTTTAACAGGTTTTTCGCGACAACTGCCTCTTACATGGTTTAGCCTGTGCAAGGAAGATTCCGTGCCTAACTCGTGCCTAACTCGTGCCTAACTCGTGCCTAACTGTTGCATCAGCGAGGTGAGCTATGAAACAACCCAACCTCACGGCAGCCCTGCTGCTGACGTGGCTCCTGGGCGGACAGATGCCAGGACTTGCGCTTGTGCCTGCAATTACGGGGCGATCGCCCGAACTGGTCGCCGCTCCCCGCGTGGCCCGCTCGCCAGCAGAGCCAACGCTGGCAGATGCCGAACGGCTGTATGAGGAGGTGAATCGACTCTATGCCCAGGGGCGCTATGAGGCGGCGCTGGATCGAGCTGAACAGGCGCTGCGGGTGTTGGAACGGGCGCTGCCATCGACCAATCCCAATATTCCCCACGGATTTAACCAGGTGGCGATGCTGCTGAGCCTGCTGGAGCGCCATGAAGAAGCCGAAAGCTATCACACCATTGCTCGCTTAATGACTCGCGGGGGCAAGGGCACGCCGATTGCGCCCGCTGCGATCGCCCAATTGACCCAGACTTTTCCCCAAAGCGTGGTTGGGCAACTCGATGCCCGCAGCTTGCAGGCAAATCGTCACGGCTATCTGGAAGTGTTTGAGCCTGTGCTGTCCAGCGTGCCGCTCTCCCAATTGCCCCGGATGCCGCTGACGGGGGGCTATTTCAACCTCCACCAGTTTGATAGCGTGGCGGGACAGACGGTGAACCTGGCGGTCACGAGTGAGGATCTCGATGACTTAATCATTTTTGTGTTTAGCCGCCAGCAGGGGTTTATCGCCGCCGCCAGCGGTCGAGCAACTCAGATAGCGCTATCGCTCGAAGACGCGGGCCCTTATCAGGTGATGGTGGGGTCTCGGACGGCGGGCCGCACGGGGCGCTATCGCCTGTGGTGGGGCAACGCCAGCGGCCGCGCAGCTACAAGCGCCCTCACCTATCGGGGAGAACACAATCGAGTTCCCAGGGGCGAAGAATATTCATTAGATAGCCTCTATACCCTGGCAGCCCCAAGGCTAGAGGAGCAGATTGCGCGGTTGCGGGCTGAGAAGGGCGATCGCCACCCTGAGGTGGCCGAACCTCTCATCTCCCTGGCTACAAGTTATACCCTCCTGGGCCGCTGGGCCGACGCGGGCAGTGCCTATGCAGAAGTCCTAGAGATTCTGCGGGCCCAGCCTCACCCCAATCCCCAGCACCTAGCCCAAGCGCTCGACGGCATGGCTTCGATGGCTTACCAGCAGGGGGATTTGGAACGAGCCGCAGCCCTCTATCAAGAGGCGCTTTCCTTGGAACGGGCCAGGCTGGGGCGGACTGCACTGCTGAATGGGGAGGAAGGCTTTGTAGCGCAGCGGGCGATCGCCGCGAGCTTACTGTCTCTGATTCAGGTCTACCAGGCTCAACAGCGATACGACGAAGCAGAACCGCTGCTCATCGAGATGATTGACCTCGCCAGACGCTTCAGCCAACCGTCAGAACGGGCCATTTTCCTAGAGGCAGCGTCCACCCTCTATCGCACCCAGGGCCGCAATGCCGAGGCAGACGCTTTGGCTTTAGAAGCCTTTGAAGGCCAGCCGGCCGCGCCCAAAGAGCGTTCTCCCCGCGATCCAAACCAGCTCAATGGTCGAGCGCTGACATACCATAGCCAAGGGCGCTACGACGAGGCCGAGCGCCTCTACCGTCAGGCCCTGGCCGCATCGGAGGCTTGGTATAGCCGCGATTTGCAAGCCTTCCGAGCGCCCATTTTTTACAACCTTGCGGGTCTATACCAGGCCCAGGGAAAAATCCCGGCTGCGCTGGAGGTTTTGCAAGCGGGCATCGCCCTAGAGCAGCAAGAGTTTGATCGCCGCCTGGCCACGCTGAACGAAGTTGGACGACAGCGCTATGCAGCCTCGGTAGCCAACACACTGAACCACGCAATTTCGCTGCATTTAAACACTGCGCCAGACGATCTGGATGCGGCTCAACTGGCGGCGACGATGCTGCTACGTCGCAAGGGGCGGGTGCTGGAGGCAGGCATCACCACCCTAGCGCTGCTGGAGCAGGCCCCCAACCCAGAAGATGAGCGGCTGCTGGCCGAGCTGGATCGGCGGCGGCGACAGGTCGCAGAAATCACCTTTGCAGAACAGGGGTCTTCCCTGCAAGCGCAAGCCCAACTGAGGACGCTGCGGAGCCAAATCGATGAGATCGAAGCGGTGCTAGCCCGTCGCAGCGCGGCCCTGGCTGGGGATGCGCCGCTGGTGAACCTGGCAGACATTCAGGCCCGCCTGCCGACCGATGGCGCGTTGGTGGAGTATGTGCGCTACCGACCCTTTGACCCCCGCAATCCCCTGGGGCAAAAGCCAGCTAGCAACCTAAGTGACTGGAGCGACAGAGGGTTTGGTGACCCCCGCTATGCGGCCTACGTGCTGCTGCCGTCTGGGGAGGTGCGCTGGGCCGACTTGGGGGATGCAGCCGCCATTGAGGGGCAAATTCAGAGATTTCTGGAGTTTTTGCGCTGTGGCGAACGGCGGGCCACGCCCTGCTACGAGCCTGAACAGTTGCAGCCCGTTGCCCAGGCGCTTTACCAGATGGTGTTTGCGCCCGTTCAGCCCCACTTGGGCAACGCCGGCTATGTGCTGCTCTCTCCCGACGGACATCTGAATCTGGTGCCCTTTGCGGCGCTGGCGGACGGGCAAAATCGCTACTTGATTGAAACCTACACCCTGACCTACCTCACCAGCGGGCGCGACCTGCTGCGGCAAAAGCATACGGCTCCCCCACAGCAGCCCCCGGTGGTGTTGGCGAATCCAGACTTCGACACAGCCGATGCCCAGGGCGTGATTCAGGTGGCCTCTGCCAGTCGTGGAGGAGCGCGATCGCCCGATATGGGCAGCCTGCGGTTTGGGCCGCTGGCGGGTAGCGCCCTGGAAGTGGCAGCGATTCGTCCCTGGCTGGGGCAAAAGGCGGTGGTGCTGACCGAAGCTAGAGCCACAGAAAACGCCCTCAAGCAGGTGCAGGGGCCGAGCGTTTTGCACCTGGCCACTCACGGCTTCTTTTTGCCGGATGTCCCCATTTCCCCACCAGAAGCAGGGGTTGGAGCCTTTCCCCAGAGCGCCAATCGGGTCGAAAATCCGCTGCTGCGGTCGGGGCTGGCGCTGGCGGGCTTTAACCAGCGGGAGAGCGATGGCGAAGATGGCGTACTCACAGCCCTGGAGGTGGCCAGTCTGAACCTGCGAGGGACGCGCCTGGTAGTGCTGAGTGCCTGCGAAACCGGATTGGGGGATGTGGCTGATGGCGAAGGGGTTTACGGGTTGCGCCGAGCGTTTGTGCTGGCGGGGGCCGAAAGCCTGCTGATGAGCCTGTGGCAGGTGAGCGATCGCCGCACGGCTGACCTCATGCAGCAATACTATGAACGCCTGGCGCAAGGAACCGGGCGCAGCGAGGCCCTGCGTCAGGTGCAGCTCGCGGCGCTGCAAAACCCAGCCCATCGCCATCCCTACTTTTGGGCCGCCTTTTTCCTCTCAGGACAGTGGACCCCGATGGAGTCGCTCTGAACATTGAATAGGTGTTGAGTCCAGGGAACTACTGTTCCAAAGATTCGGGCTGATCTCCCCCTTAGGTCTCTACTGTGTACACACATCTTGATGGTTTGCGTCATGCGCTGCAAGACCCCCCTAAATCCCCCTTGGTAAGGGGGACTTTCGGAGTGGCTCGGTTCCCCCCTTATTTTGCAAGACCCCCCTAAATCCCCCTTGGTAAGGGGGACTTTCGGAGTGGCTCGGTTCCCCCCTTATTTAAGGAGGGTTAGGGGGGATCACAGCATCGCTACTCAGGCATAGAAGACTTGTATGTACACCGCAGCCTAGCCCCCTTTGAGGAGGAAGTTAGGGCGAAAGTCCACTGTTTTAGTTTTCAAGCAGACGGATGGGATCTGAGGGGCTGGATTTCTGAGAACAAAGCCCACGCGCAGGGTCACGCTATGGTTTAGGCGGGGTCGCCTCTTTGATTGAAATGCTGCTGTTGATTCGGTCATAGGATTCATGGATAACGTTTTTCGCTATTGGCAACTGGTGCGATTGACTAGCACCGGCCAGTCCCAACCGATAGAACTGCCTACCGTGAAGACCTGGCTAGAGGACACCTATGCTGATGCATTGCTCGATTTGGAGGGGGCAGACCGCAGGCTGCAACAGGCGTTGTGGGGCGTATGGCAGGGGCAAGACAGCGGTCACGACCTGGCCCAGATGAGCCTGCGCTGCTGGATTTCCCACCAGATTCGCAATACCTGCGTCAGTTTGGCCCAGCGCTATGGCGATCGCCACGGGCTAGAAGCAGCCGATCTGTTTCCGCTGGTGCTGGATGACAATGGCCACGCCAAACCCACCTATCGCCCCCTCAGCCTGGAGATTCTCACCAGCTTTGACCCCGCCAAAGCCAGCCTGGGCACTTGGTGCAACTTGCTAACCAAGAGCCACCCAGCCCTAACGCGCCTGCTGCTGGAAAAGGGCATCTACCTGGCTAGCGACTGGGCCATTCTGAATGACAGCGAGAGGGAGCGGGTGCGGCGAATTTTGAGGGAGTATCACCTCTGGAGCGACTTTGAAATTGACCAGGCCGTAGAACTTCTGGCTCGCTATCAGGCGGTGTATCAGCGCGATCGCCTCCGCCAGCGACAGGCTGGACAAACCGGGCGCTGCCCCGAACCGACCCCCGCCCAACTCCAGGAAATGATGCCGTCCCTTAGCCCCAAAGCGGTCAAGGCCCAGCTCAAACACCTGGCCAGCCAACTGCGCCAGTACCGCATCCACGCCCGCAGCGGCAACCCCCAAATCTACCAGCCCCAGGACGACGGCGAGCTAGAGCGCCTGGGCGGATCTCAGACCCGTTTTGAGGCCGAAGACGACTCCAACACATTTCTCCGCCGCTATCGTCAGGCCCTCGACCAGTTGCTTGGGCAGACCATTGCGGAGGCGATCGCCGCCAACGTGTCTCGGTTGAGCCGCCGCACCCCGCCCCAGGATGGGCCCTATGTCCAGGGGCTACACCTGCGCCTCTGCGAGGGAGTTTCCATGACCCAAATTGCGCCCCGCATCGGGCTGACCTCTCAAGTGCAGGTCACACGCCTGCTGAATCTAAAGCGGCTGCGGGCGGACGTGCGCCATATCCTGATTCCCCAACTCACCGCAGCGGTGCGGCAGGAAGCAGCAGAGTTGGTATCTGCCGATCGCCTCCGAACCCTCGATGCCACCCTAGAAACCCTCCTGTCTGAGCAGGTAGACACCCTGATGGCAGATGCGGCCGCCGAGGCCCAGTCCCCCAAACCCCGCAAGGTCAAGAGTCGATTTGCCGCTCGCCTCTGCGCCAAAATCCACACCTTTCTGACAGGTCAAACCCCATGAACCCACGGATAATAGCCTCTATTCCCTTTGTCTCCATTCCCTTTGTCTCTATTCCCTCTCTGAGCCTGCACCCCATGCGCCATTCCACCGAACTCTCAGACTATGCGTTTGAACCGCTGCAACCGACAACGGTGGTGCTGCCCCCTGCTGCGGTGGACTGGGCAGTGCAGATTTGCCAGCAAGTGTCCCCAGAGCAGCAGTGGATGACGTTTTTGCGGGCGCTGGCGCTGCGGGGGGTGCAGCAGTGGTTGGAGGACGGCGCTTCAGGCTTGACGCTGACCTACGACCCAGCCCAGCCGCCGGGTTCGGAGGTGCAGGGAACGGTCAACGGGTTTCGCCTCTGCATTGTGCCCCAGGGAACCCTCAGCGATGGCCAGGTGCCTCTTCCACAACGCACTCTAGAAGATGCCCACACCTTTGCTCATCTATATCTGCTGGTGGAGGTGCGCGAAGAGGCCGACCAGGTGACGATTCTGGGTGGTCTGCGGCGCGATCGCCTGCTGGCCCAGCAAGACTTGCTCCTTCGACACCCCAACGGCACATCCCTCATTCCCGTAGCCTGCTTCGACACGGCTCCTGAGGAAATTCTGCTCTATCTCAACTGCCTCAGCCCCGCCCAGTTGGAAACAGGGGGTCAACTGCCCCAAGCCGCTTCCCCAACCCAGGAGGCGATTAATGTATGGCGCTGGCTGGGCGATCGCCTCGATACGCTAGCCAACACCGTGACCAGTACCCTGACCTGGGCGCTGCTGCCGCCGCTGGTGATGTCCCCCGCGCTGCGGTCGAGCCACGGCCCGGCGGAAACCCTGGCCACCGTGCTGCGTCAGCTAGAACCGGCTGGGGTGGTGATTCCCCCCACGGCCAGGGGAGCCTATACAGATTTGCAACGGGCGGGCGTGCCCCTGCGCCTTTGTGCCCTCACCTGGACGCATCTGGAAGGGCCCCAGCCGGAATGGTGTTTGCTGTTGGTGCTGGGGCCGACCCCCGGTGAGCAGATCTTGCCGGGGACGCGCCTGGTGGTGCGCGATGCCGAAACGATCCTGGCCGATAGCACCCTCTCTCCGGGTTCAGGCGCAAACCACCTCTATGCCCAGGTCTTTGGCACCTGGGAGGAAGCCTTCAGGGTTTCCGTTACCCTGCCGGATGGGGCGACCCTGAGCTGGCCGCCCTTTGTGTTTCATCCCGAAGCATGAGGGGGCAGCAATGGTCTATCGCCTCACCGTCCACAAAATCGACCAAAGCTGTCTGTTTGACCTGTCTTGGGGCGAGGGGCAGCGGCTCACCGCCAGTGTGGTCTTGCCAGAGGGGCTGCTGTCGCTCTATGCAGCTTGGCAGCGGGCCTACCTGGGCTATTACAAGCAGGCATTGCGGGGGCGGGCAGGGGGCGCAGGGCAGGTGGTCGCCCCCGCGATCGACTGGCATAGCCAACTGGTGCAGGCAGAGGCGGGGCTGTTGTCGGAGTTTCACACCTGGCTGAAACAGGGCGATCTCTACGATTTGCGCCAAGAAGTCGTGGCGGCGGCCCAGGCTCAAGGGGTTGCGGAACTGTTTCTCACCTGCACGCCGCTGGATCTGGCTCGACTGCCTTGGGAAACCTGGGAACTGGGTGCGCCAGTGCAAATCGTGCGATCGCCCGCCACGATCCGAGCCACCACAGCCCACCGACCCACTGGCCGACGCAGCAAGGCCAGGGTGCTGGCAATTTTGGGCGACGAAACAGGGCTGAACTTTAGCGGCGAACGACAGACCCTCAATGCCCAGCGGCGACTCCTGGAGGTTCAATACCTGGGCTGGCAACCGGGAGAAGACCCCATTGCCTTGAAGCAGCGAGTGTGTGAGGCGATCGCCGATCCGCTGGGGTGGGACGTGCTGTTTTTTGCGGGCCACAGCAATGAGGCGGCCCTGGTGGGCGGACAAGTGGCGATCGCCCCCCAAACCACCCTCACCCTCAAAGACCTGACTCCCTATTTGCAAACCGCCCAGCAGCGGGGACTCCAGTTTGCCCTCTTCAACTCGTGCAGCGGCCTCGACATCGCCCAGGGGCTCATTAACCTCGGCCTCAGCCAGGTCGCCATCATGCGAGAGCCGATTCATAACGAAGTCGCCCAGGCGTTTTTGGTGCAACTGCTGCAACGGCTAACCCAGGGGCACAACGTGCAGGAGGCGCTGCACGGAGCCTGTCAGAGTCTCCGAGCCGAGCAAAGCCTCACCTATCCCTCGGCCTACCTGGTGCCGTCGCTGTTTCGCCACCCGACCTCCGTGCCCTATCGCCTGGAACCCCAAGGCTGGCGATCGCGGCTGCGGCGCTGGCGGCCCACCGGGCGCGAAGCCCGGATCGTCGCGGCCCTGGCGCTGGTGAGCCTGATCCCAACGCTGCCGCCGACGGAATTTCCAGTTTCGCCCCAGGCCTGGCTGCTGGATCGGCGGGTGCTGGCCCAGGCCGTTTATCGGGACCTCACTGGGCAACTGGGAGACGACGACCCATCCGCCGTGGTGCTGGTGCAGATCGATGGCGAAAGCTTCCGCCAGTGGGATATTTCCACCTACCACCCAATCAACCGGGCGATGGTGGCTGATATTGTCGCCGCGCTGGTCGATCGAGGTGCGGCCGTCGTGGGCATCGACTACCTGCTCGATTTGGCTCAGCCGGAGCAGGATGAGCAACTGAACAGGGTTCTGACCGAGGCGATCGCCCAGCAGCAAACCTGGTTTGTGTTTGGCACGGTGCGACAGAACGGCCGCTGGCTGCCGCCCCATCCCAATGTCATCGATCCAGACCGCGTTCTGTTGGGAGATGCCTGGTTGCCCTGGCGACGGGTGCAGCCCTACCGCCCCCACAGCGATCGCCCCGGCCCGTTTAGCCACCAGCTTGTTGTGGCCCAACGGCTCCGTCAACGGCGACGCACAGGGACGCTCTTCGGGCCACAGCCCACGCTCCAGGGGCCGCCCCTAGCTGAGCAGGTTCGCCGCTACCCGCAAACCCACGAGCTGGATCTGTCCCCACGGGCTACGCTGCACCCAATCACCGAGTTGTCCTACGATGCCTGGCAGCACTGGCTCCAGCCGATTCTTGATTTGTCTCTGCCGCCAGAGCGGGCGTTTACTGCCATCCCTGCCTGGTCGCTGCGTCAGGATGCAGCAGCGTCGCCCGACTTTAAGGACGCGATTGTGATCGTGGCCGCAGGGGGCTACGAAGCGGCCGGGCTGGCCCCCGATGGAGCCGACAACCTGGTGCCGCCGCCCGCCCTGCGCTATTGGCGCGATCGCACGCTGCACCCCGCCACCCACTTCACAGGTGGCGAAGCTCACGCCTACATGACCCACCACCACCTCGCCCATCGGCTGGTCATCCCCATCCCCGACCTGTGGATGATTCTGCTGGCGGCGGTGGGCGGCAAGGCTCTAAGTCTGTATTTGGGCGATCGCCCCTACCCACGTCGCCTGGTTGCAGCAGGGCTGGTGGCTGCGACCGCTGGATATGGGCTGCTGTCTCTGCAACTCTACATCAGCGCCGGGGTGCTGCTGCCCTGGCTACTGCCATCCCTGGCGGTGTGGTGTTATAGTTTACCCAGACTACGGGAGAATACGGATGAACCTCGTTAAAACCCCAGCAATCCCCCTAAGCCTGTGGGTCGGTCTGTGGGTGGGACTATCCGCTCTGTCCCCATCCATCGCCCTAGCAAACCCCACCGACCCCTCCCAAGCAGACTCTCAAGGCGCTGGTTCCTGGCGGCGCTTTGTGGAATTTTTTCAGCGCGAGCGAGAAGATCGCAGCCGGGGCGAGCCGGGGCTATCCCGCGGCCCCGATGTCCCCCCCGACGACTCCTTTTGCATTGTCACCCCTGGACGGCGCGAAGTGGTCTGGCACCAGCAGCCGATGTTTGTCATGCAGGGGCAGGTGAATCGAATGCACCTGCGGCCCGCCTGGAAAGACCTGACCCAGCCCGCGCCCGCCACGCTGGGAACCGATTCGGCAACCCCCAACGCTGATGGCTTCGTGACGACTCGCTTTGGCAATCTGGCGCTGGAACCTGGCGCTGAGTACGAGTGGCTCTTCTACGACACGCCCGCCGATGACCTGCTCTACCGTTTGCCCTTCTCCATCATGGCAGCCGGAAAAGAGCGGGATCAAATTGCCGCTGATCTGGCCCAGATGGAAACGGAGTTGGCGCAGCAGGGAGCCAATCGGGAGGCGATCGCCCAGGCCAAGGCCGCCTATTTCCTGGAAAAAGACATGCCCGCCGATGCGCTGCATGTCCTCTTTGCAGTTGCCAATCCCACGCCAGATTGGGTTGCCCTCCAGTCCGAGGCGATCGCGGCGATTTGCAGTTTTCCCCTGGGGCTATAGGCACCACCGGGTGAATCAGTTGCTATTTGCCAGAACTAGAAAGAGCCAGTGTTAACTTGTTAACTAATTTTTCCAACCTGACAATGGCTCGACAACCGATTCCTACAACCCCGTCCTCCATCATGGGGCGATCGCTACTGGTTGCCTGTGCTGCCCTATCTGTCCTGGGTGCCGCTAGGGAAAGTGCGATCGCCTCCAGCAGCTCGCAAGCCGATGCCCTGCGCGGCTTCTCGCAAATGCCTGTGCGAGTTATGAAACTCTGTCATTTGGGCAGTCGTGAAGAGCAACTGCAAGCGGCGGTGGTGCAATACCTCAATCGCCATGACGTTCCGGCTGTCTCTAACCCACGCGGACAACCTGTGGCTACCCCGCGATACGTAATCGCCATTGAATGTACCGACGATGGTGGGGCGATTAGTGTCAGAGGCCGTGTGTTTCACAACGTCCAACTCAATGGCCGCACCATTGAAGCCGATATCTACAGCAGGGGGGGAGGATATGGATCTCTAGGTTATCGGGTCAGTTACGCTCAGGCCGAACGAGATCTGCTGACAGGTCTGCTAGACACATTCATCCGGGATTGGCGATCGACCCGGTAAAGCATTACAGACTGAGGAATTGCGCCCCGTTGCGTTCGTTTCTGCGAACTACCTCGCCTTTCCCCTGTGATGGACACGTTCTTCCTCGTTAGCACGACCGGCCTTCAAAAAGTGGTCATCGCAAATTGGCTGAATAAGTGCGTCCCATCCAGAACTATGACCCGGCAACTGCAATTCAACCCGTTTATGAGGACTTGCCCCATGCAGATTTCTCGCGCTCATCGGTGCGCCCTTGCGCTAGGCTTACCTGGCTTGGCTCTCACCTCACTACTGGGAAGCGCACCCAGCCTCGCCGCTGCCCAACCCTCAAGCGCAGCCCACGTCGCCGCAGGCAATCCGGCAATCGTAACGAACCCGTTGGAAGCCCCGCAAGCGCTCAATACCACTCATCTACCTGTTCAAAATTTTCAGGAGAATCCAGTTTCTACTCACTATCTCCTGTCTCAAACTCCCCGTGAAGTCAATCGCATTAGATTGCAGCAGCAGGCTGAAGCCTACAGACGACGGGCAGAGGAACGCAGGCGACGGGCTGAACAGCAGCGGCAACAGGCCCAGGAACGCAGACAGCGGTATGAAGAACGCCAACAGCGCATCGCTGAACAACATCGGCTAGAAGCAGAGCGGCGGCGGCGATATTTTGAAAGTCTTTCTCCAGAACAGCAGCAGGCCTATTTAGCCCAGCAGAGAGCTTTGAGACAGCAAGCGGATCAGGCTGCTGCCCTCTTCTGGATATGGATACTTTCAAATAGCTTGAGTTCAGGCGGGTCTGGTTCTGCTCCGTCACGTAGTCCTGACTACTATGTGGTTCCAGACAATCGGCCCGCTCCTCAGCCCGCTCCTGCGCCAGTTGCTCCCATCAGCCCCTTCTATGGCGATCGCCACTGGTAGCCCTCAATACGCCCCAGTCTCATAGCACTGGGGCGCTCCACTCAATTCCATAGCGCTGAATAAGTCCAGACCACAGAGAACTAAAAACTTGCAATTAGCCCCCACTTTAGAACTTGACTTTAAAACTTGAAGGAAGCCTCCCATGCCATACCCCATCGCTCGTTACCTTATTCGCGCTAGTCATACTCGCAAACTGCAACTCCCCAGCCTGATTCTCGCTTCACTCCTCAGCGCTTCTCCCAGCCTTGCCGCAACTCAAGTCCGTGGAGTCACCATCCCTGGCGAATCTAGCCCAGTGTTGACGGCTAACATTTTCCGGCGCATTCGTGAAACCGTTCGAGATGTTACAGATACGATCAATACAATTGACTCATCCTTCCCGCGAAGCAACAGGGGCGATCGCAGCAACCCATCTCCCCAAGCCCAGCCTGCCCCGCAGCCCCAGTCCGCCCCACCCAGCGCGAACTCTGCCCCTTCTGCGCCTCCCGCGTCTCGCCCTGCTCCGGCTTCGAGCGATATCCAGGTGGTTCATCGAGATAATGCACCCAGTCGCTGTCAAGCTCAAGGCAATACCCTGCTCAGATGTGAAGCCTTTCAAATCGCAAGGGTTCACTCTGAAGGCGCTCTGGTCTTTAGCTACTACTTTAATGGCAGTCCCTTTTCGTTTGTCACTGATGCCGCTTCTGAATTTCGCTTGGATCATGCCTCAAGCTATCGTGTTGTGGGGCTGATGTATGGTGGCGAAACAAGAGAGATACGTGGCTCCTGCGGTGTCACTCTCATCGGTGGTCAATATCGAGGAGCCATCTGCCAAGCCGAGAACGGTATAGAGTTTACGTATCTCAACCGCAATTAATCGCCCTTATTCGCCGCCAGGAAACGCTCTATGCCACCCATTTTTAAGTGCTTGAAACTCTGGGGCGGTTCAATCGCTGCTGCTCTCAGGCTGCTCGTTGGCATCGGTCTGTCTTTGGCTCTGTGCCCCAGCCCCGCGTGGGCCAACGGCGGCAGCGCCCTGCTGTGGACAGGTCTGATTCACTTGGTGGTCGGCAACCTGGTGATTGCTTATCTAGAAGCGGGGCTACTCTCCTGGTGGTTTGGCACTCCCAGGGGGCGATCGCTCTGGGTGCTGCTGGCTGCGAACTACGCCTCGGCCTGGGCGGGGGCGCTGCTGCTGGCAAATCGCCTGTCGCAGTATCCTGGACTGACGATTGCGAATGTGCAGGTCTGGCTGGCGATCGCCTCCTTACTCGCTTTCTTACTCACTCTGGTCATCGAGTATCCCTTCTTCTGGCTCCTGCTGCGGCAGCGCAAGCGGCCTATCCAGACAGCGCTCAAGGCGACCCTGCTAATCCACGGCCTCAGCTACCTACTCCTGTTTGGCTGGTACAGCTTCAACAGCCAGACCAGCCTAATCAGCCAAACACGAGTCGTTCCCGTAGCCCAACTCCCGCCCAGCCCCGCCTACACCCTGCACTACCTCAGTCCCGATGGCGCTCAGGCGCTAAGACTGACCTCAGGCGAAACAGAACCCATCGCCATCGATCGCGCTGCCTTTGATGCCCTCAGCCCCGAACCCCAATCCCGCTTTGGCCCCGTGCCCAAACTCGCTGCACACACGGACTGGGATTACTACACCCACGTCTTTTCGGCAGGTGGTCTGCTCGGTATCAACCGCGCCACCCAAGCACGCCAGCACTTTGCCCTAGAAACGCCTTTTGCAGTTTGGGCAATCAGCCACGCCACCCACCTGCCGGACGATTGGCTGGTCTTTCAGCTTGACCGCGACCAAATCTGCCTGCTGCACCCTGCCAGCCAGCGCATTGCCCTGATCGCCCGTGGCAAAGACCCTGTGGTGACGCTCTCTGACCCTGCTGAATCGGTTAACCGCCCCTAGAACTAAGTCTGGAAAAAGCTCCTATCCCACACCTAGTCTGCGTCAAAATCTTGCTCCCTGCCCACGATATTCTTGCCCACAGTATCCAGTGGATGCCGACTATGTTCCTCACAATTCAGAAAACGATGATGAAGTCTGCCTTGGTTTGGTCTGTTTTGCTGGGAGTCTCGGCGGTGCTGTCAGAGCCTTTGCGGGCGATCGCCCAAACTTCCCCATTGCTTATCGCTCAAAGCGCAGGTCGTCAGCCCATCGACTTTGCCGCCAACGCTGATTTGTGCAGCGGGCAGGTGGTCAACAATGGGCAAATCTGCGTAACCAACCTGCCTACCAGCCAGCGTCCTGGACAACGGTTAGCCATGATGGGCTACATTTACACCGACCCCAACATTTTCACGCGCACCGTGACGACCATCCGAGTTGTCGAGATGGAATCCAACCCAGCAAACCTGGTCTACTCCGTCTTTGTGGACGACAGAACCCTGCCAAACCAGTTCAACCCCGACGGGTTTGACCGCCCTCTCCTATTTTTCGGTATCCGCAATGATGGGTCAGTCGCCATCAACCTCGACTACGGGGAGTATCCTCCCCAGTTCGATAAACGAGAAGAAGCCAATCGTCTGCTAAACCTGCACCAACCCGCGATCCAGCAGTTAATCAGCGCCCTAATCCAAACCCGATAACTTAACCTCCAGAGCAGCCCCTTGTGCCGATCCAAAACACCCCAGCGAGTTTGCCCAGTCCAATCTCTGGGTTTCTTGTCCAGTGTGTTTTAACCGGAAGCAGTACTATACTCTTCCGATCAAACTTTGAGGCATCTGGAGCATCTGGCGGCGAGGCGGCCGTCATTCAGCATCCACAAGCTCAGAAGCGCTAGCCCCCTGCACAGAGCCGCAGTGGATAAGCAGCGCCCCAATCAGAATCGCTGAGGATACTTACAGACTTTAGTTTGGACTAATGGTGAAGAGGAAGGCAGTCAATGAGAAGCACCGACTGCCGTAAGGTCAATGAAGTACAACCAACATTGACCCCATGATTTTCAACGAACTTCAGCAATTTCGCCAAACGTTGTATGCCAGCTTGGGAAACGCCAGAGATGCCCTGTTTGATCTGATGGATGCCGTGTTAGTGAGTGCGTGCATCGTGTCGTTTGTGAGGCTATCGCAGAGTCCTGTCTTTCGTCGCCAGTGGTCGAGCACCTATGAAGCGTTGCGCGATAGCCGCCTACCCCGATCAAAGGTGCTGAAGCTGTTGGTGCAGCAGATACCGACTCAGCAGCAACCGTTGTTGGCAGGTGATGCGAGTCGGTGGAACCGTCCTGCTGCCAGGCGTTTGAAAGACCGCACCTTATCAGGCAGAACAGGACATGCCCCGATAGCCGGACAAAACTACAGTACCTTAGCCTGGATTGCTGAAGACAGGGGCAGTTGGGCATTACCATTGCGGCATGAGCGCATCACCAGCTTTGAAACACCCGCCAGTAAAGCGGCATTCCAACTCAAACAAGTGACTCGGCAGTTAGCGGTGCGTCCGTTGGCGATCTACGACCGAGGGTACGGCAATGCCAGTTTTGTCAACCAAACGGCAGGGATTGAGGCAGACTTGCTGCTGCGGGTTACATCCAATCGATGTGTCTATGGCGCGCCCCCAGCGTATCGAGGGCGAGGCGCACCTGCCAAGCATGGACATAAGATGAAACTCAATGACCCTGACACTTGGAGTGTCCCGGTCGAAACCGTTGAAGTCGATGATCCCAACTGGGGACGAGTGCGGGTCAGTCGTTGGAGTGCATACCATTTCCGCAAATCCCCCAAACGGGCAATGGAAGTGTTGCGCGTGGAGGTGCTGGAGACACAGAGCAGCACGCGACGCTTGGCTCCTTTGTGGTTAGTTTGGCTGGGTGAGCAGATGCCTCCGTTAGAAACCCTGTGGTTGCACTACCTCCGTCGCTTTGCCATTGAACACTGGTATCGCTTTGCCAAGCAGAGGCTATATTGGACACATCCCCAGTTCAGTTCTGTATCGGCAACCGAACAGTGGAGCAGCCTGATGCCGTTGCTCAGTTGGCAGTTGTGGTTAGCGCGAAAGGACTGTACTGACCACCCCTTGCCCTGGCAGGCACCGCAAGAAACGTTGACTCCGGGTCGGGTCGCACAAGCGTTTGCAGGCATTTTGGCAGCGATTGGCACCCCTGCTCCTGCGCCTAAACCTCGTGGTAAATCGCCAGGACGAGGCAAGGGGCACAAGCCAACTCCTCGTCCCTGCTATCCGATGGTCAAAAAACGAGCCTCGAAACGCAAGACATCCGAACAATCCCTGAACAGTCCGGTTGCAACAGCAGCTTAACTGCGAGCAGGATTGTATCCAATTCCTTAAGTTCAACTGTTATGAACGGTTGAGCAGATTCTTTATGGCATCCTGTTGAGCATTATTGTGATGCCAGTTAGTCCAAACTAAAGTACAGAGTTTAACGGCTTCAGGCAGGAATGCTAGATATCCCCACCTGAAGCCGTTTCACTTTATTCTCAGACCGCATTCTCAGGCCGTCTTGGGTGTTCAACCCCGTTCGAGATTGCCCTGTAGACAAATCGCCTGAACCTGGAATCACTCAACGATGCCCCTGCCTTGAGATCGCTTCACCAACGGTTGTACCCCGCCTATGCCAGGTCGAAGCGATCCAGATTCATCACCTTATTCCACGCGGCTACAAAGTCGCGCACGAATCGCGGCTGCGAGTCTGCACAGGCATAGACTTCTGCCAGGGCGCGGAGCTGCGAGTTGGAGCCGAAAATCAGATCGACGCGGGTTCCCGTCCACTTGAGTTCGCCCGTTTTGCGATCGCGCCCTTCAAATAAGTTTTGAGCATCGGAGACGGCCCTCCACGTCGTCCCCAGATCCAGCAGATTCACAAAGAAATCATTGGTCAGCGTCTCGCGCCGCCGGGTAAAGACCCCGTGCTGAGTGCCCCCAAAGTTTGCCCCCAATACCCGCAGTCCCCCCACTAGGACGGTCATCTCAGGGGCGCTGAGGGTCAACAACTGCGACCGATCCACCAGCAGTTCCTCGGCCGACAGGGTGTGATCCCCTTTGAGGTAGTTACGAAATCCATCTGCCGTTGGCTCCAGGGGGGCAAAGGCTTCCACATCGGTCTGCTCTTGGGTTGCATCGGTGCGTCCCGGCTGGAAGGGAACGGTGATATCATACCCGGCATTTTTGGCCGCCTGCTCGACTGCGGCACAGCCCCCCAAAACGATCAGATCCGCAATGGAAACCTGCTTGCCGCCCGCCTGGGAGCGATTGAACTCCTGCTGGATGCCCTCCAGGGTTTGCAGCACGGCGGCCAGTTGGGCGGGCTGGTTGACTTCCCAATCTTTTTGGGGGGCCAGGCGAATCCGCGCCCCGTTTGCTCCGCCGCGCATGTCGGAGCCACGGAAGGTGGATGCCGAAGCCCAAGCGGTTGTGACCAGTTGCGATACCGACAATCCCGAAGCCAGAATTCTAGCCTTGAGTGCAGCGATATCTTGCTGATCAATCAAGTCGTAGGTAGCGGGGGGAATCGGGTCTTGCCAGAGGAACTCTTCGGCGGGAACTTCCGGGCCTAGGTAGCGCGATCGCGGCCCCATATCGCGGTGGGTCAGCTTAAACCAGGCCTTGGCAAAGGCCATTTCCAACTCTTCGGGATGGGCCAGGAAGCGCCGCGCGATCGGCTCATAGATCGGGTCCATCTTCATCGCCATGTCCGCCGTGGTCATAATGGGGGCGTGGCGCTTGGAGGGGTCGTGGGCATCGGGCACCGTCCCTGCGCCTGCTCCGTCTTTCGGGGTCCACTGATGCGCCCCTGCCGGACTTTTCACCAGTTCCCACTCATAGCCAAACAAATTTTCCAGATAGTTGTTGTCCCATTTCACCGGGTTGGTCGTCCAGGCCCCTTCGATGCCGCTTGTAATCGTGTGGGCACCCATACCCGTGCCAAAGCTGTTTTTCCAGCCAAATCCCTGCTCTTCGATGCTGGCTCCTTCCGGTTCCGGCCCCACCAGCGTCGCACTCGCTGCCCCGTGGCATTTGCCGAAAGTATGGCCACCCACCGTCAGGGCCACGGTTTCTTCATCGTTCATGGCCATCCGCCCAAAGGTTTCGCGGATGTCTCGCCCCGCAGCCACGGGATCGGGATTGCCGTTCGGCCCCTCTGGGTTCACGTAGATCAGGCCCATCTGCACAGCGGCCAGGGGATTCTCCAGTTCGCGATCGCCCGTATAGCGCTTATCCCCCAGCCATTCGCCCTCAGACCCCCAGTAAATATCTTCCTCCGGTTCCCAGATGTCGGCCCGTCCGCCTGCAAAGCCCAGCGTTTTGAAGCCCATCGATTCCAGGGCGCAGTTGCCCGCTAGGATCATCAGGTCAGCCCAGGAGATTTTCTCGCCATATTTCTGCTTGATGGGCCAGAGCAACATCCGGGCTTTGTCGAGGTTGGCGTTGTCGGGCCAGCTATTGAGGGGTGCAAACCGCTGGCTCCCAGTGCCCCCGCCGCCGCGACCATCGCCGATGCGATAGGTTCCCGCACTGTGCCAGGCCATGCGAATGAGTAGGGGGCCATAGTGACCATAGTCAGCGGGCCACCAGTCTTGGGAAGTGGTCATCAGCTCAAAGAGGTCGGCTTTTAGGGCAGCATAGTCTAGGCTTTTGAACGCCTCAGCGTAGTTAAAGGCTTCACCCATCGGGTTTGACTTGGGAGAGTGCTGATGGAGGATGCTCAGGTTCAACTGATTCGGCCACCAGTCTCGGTTCGACGTGCCATGGCCCGCCGTGAACTTCTGAACTCCGCCCATAAACGGGCATTTGCTTTCGCTGCTCATAGGGACTCCTACTTGTGCATGGTTCAATACATACGGGATGTGCAACTTTCAATCTGCCCTCATCCCCCAACCCCTTCTCCTAAGTCGGGAGAAGGGGAGCAAGAGAGGCTTGAAGTCCCTCTCCCGCCCTGGGAGAGAGATTTAGGGTTGGGAGAAGAGGAGCAAGAGAGGCTTGAAGTCCCTCTCCCGCCCTGGGAGAGAGATTTAGGGTGAGGGAAATCGACAAAGTTGCACATTGCGGTCAATATCTAAACTCGAAGTCAATTAAACGCTTCCTGACTGCGAGATTGATGAGTAAAGACGGCCTCTTAGATGAGTAAAGAGGTCGCCTTGGAACAGTTACTCGTCCTCACACCTCCGCCTGGGTCTGCCCAATCTGCCAAGCATGAATAGTTGTGCCCAGTCGCTCAATGACTTTCAATGACTGACTTTCAACGACTTTCAACAACTTTTAACAGCCAGGACTTACGCACTTGCGATACGCTCTTTGAGTTTTGGAGAATTTTTCGTGGGCTGCGCCCGTGAGAAATTGTCCAATTGATCCAACTGCGTAAGTTCTAACAACTTTCAAACAACTTTCAAACAACTTTCAACACGTTATCAAGTCATACTCGTCATGAGTTTGACTTAGGGAAGAGTGTACAGTGAATTCCTTTCAAACGGTTAGAGTGCATACAAAACGTTACGGTAAACCCGCAGCCTCAACGGGCGTGCTGCTCAGTCATGAAGCCGCTGTTCGTATTCGTATGGATGCTGATGGCGTGCTATGGCGTGCTATGGCGTGTTATGGCGTGCTTTCCGACAGGAGAGAATCTAGGCGGGTGGCGTAACCCGTTAATTCTACATAGCCCTCTCCCCGAATCGGCTGGTCTTGCCGCGTGCCCTCAAAGGCAGTTGCCCCTTCCCAATAGGTGGCTGTGGAGGTGTTGAGTTCTTGGTCGGCGAGGCGCGATCGCCCTTCTAGCACCAGATCCAGTCGGGGAATGCGAATTTGCCACTGGGCAGGATAAACCGCTTTGCTGCGGGGGCTTGTCCAGGTTTTGAGGACGCGGATTGTCCAGTCGTCGTGATTCAGATGGGTCGTCTCGCCGGAGGCCGAGATAAACGTACCCGCCGACGTGATTTCGGGCGTACCGTCTTCATGGCGCAACTGGTAGAGCATCAGGGCTGCTCCGTCCTCCAATTGAATCGAGAACCAGTCCCAGCCGACCGTGCCTGCGGTCAACGCGCTGGTGGAGAACTCGTGATCCTTCCAGGTTTTGCCCTGTACCGAAAAGGATTGGCCCTGAATCGTGACGGTTCCGCTGGTAGGCTGCTGCACCAGAGAATAGTAGTAGGACGCATTCCCTGGCTCCAATCCCTTGACGCTCAGGCCGCGATCGCCCTGCAACACGGGCGGACGAGTTTGCTGAACCGTGAGGTCGATGGCGACCCCCTCGGACTGGGCCTGAAGCCGCACGCGGCCCGGCTCCAGTTCCGTAGCCGACCAATCGTTCAGCCAGACGCGGTAGGGCAGGGCCTCGGCTCCCGCCAGCCCAATGGCGTTGCGGCTAAATCGCTCGTCTACATAAAAGCCGCTGCCCGCAATATCGCTGACGGTGAAATGGGCGGAATAAATTTGATTTGTGCGCCAGCGGGATGGCGTAGAGGCTGCTGCCACCGTTGCCGCCGTTGGCGAAATCGCCTGCCGGAAAAAGGTCAACTGAAAGCCAAACGGTCGCCCCTCCTCGGTTTCCAGGTTGCCCGTGTAGTACCACCATTCCGTTTGGTAGTCATTGTGCGGGCCAAAGTCTTCGGGAAAGTGCCAATCTCGAAGGGCGATCGCCTTGCGGTATTCTCCACTGGCTGCGGGTAGCGGTTGCCAGGTGACGGCATTGGCGGCGATCGCCGAATCCGCAGCCCCCAGGAATACACCCAGGAATATGCTCAGGAACGTAACTAGGAACACGCCGCAGAACCCCAGCAGTACGCAAAGTCGAATCAAGCGCGATCGCATTTCACCTCTCCCCTACCCATTCTTCCGAACCCCACGCCGCATCCTCATCCGAACGACCTACTGAACCCTCCCCGACAACCCCTGCGTAGGCCCTAACCAAAATCCAAAATCCAAAATCACTCCTGTCTCAGCGCCGCCGCAATATTCATCCGCCCCAGCCGCAGCGCCGGATACAGACCCGCCAGCAACGCAGCGGCGATCGCCACCAGCCACGCCTGCCAGAAATAGCGGGCTTCCAGCGCCATTTGTAGCGTCCAGCCAAAGGAACGCACGTTAATCACATAAATCAAAATCCAGGCGAGGACAAAGCCCAGCGGCATCGCAAACACGCCCGCCAGCGTCCCCATCAGCCCCGTTTCCAGCAGCGTCAGCCGGCCCAACTGGCTGGGGGTCATGCCGGTGGCGCGGAGGATGCCCAATTCCCGCGTCCGCTCCAGTTGCAGGCTCATGAGCGTGCTGAGAACGCCAATAAAGGCCACCACCACCGACAGCAGTTGCAGGGCGCTGGTAATGGCAAAAGTGCGGTCAAAAATCTCCAGCGATCCCTGCCGCAGGCTGCGGTTCGACTGCACCAGCAAATCCTGCCGCCCCTGGAAGTGCGATCGAATATCCTGCACCATCGCTTCCACATCGACACCGGGCTGGGTGAATAGCCCCAGCGACGCGATGCGGTCGTCCTGCCACAGGTTCCGGTACAC
The DNA here is from genome assembly GCF_013177315.1 of Thermoleptolyngbya sichuanensis A183. Classification (NCBI taxonomy): domain Bacteria; kingdom Bacillati; phylum Cyanobacteriota; class Cyanophyceae; order Oculatellales; family Oculatellaceae; genus Thermoleptolyngbya; species Thermoleptolyngbya sichuanensis. Next base: position 3,664,826 of record NZ_CP053661.1, read on the forward strand.
GTCGTCATCCAGGATAATCGTGCCGCGATCGGAGGAATAGTCGTAGAATACCGCCAGGACGGGAAACGGGCGATCGCCCACTGGCGTTTCCAGCGTGATCGTCTCCGGCGGCGCGGGCAGGTTTTCTCGACGGATCAGCGCTTCGGAAATAATCGCGCCCTCGCCCGCACTCAGCGCCATCCAGGGGTCGGGTTCCAGCCCCGGACGAATCCAGGCGTAGGGCCGCTTGCCCTGAGATACGTCCCCATCGGCGGAGATCAGCTTTGCATTGCGGTCAAAGTCCACCACGCGCACATCGGCATCGTTGTAGCTGACGGCAAAACGCAGCCCGTCCCACTGCCTCAGCGACTCCACGACCTGAGGATCGAGCTTCCCTAGCACGCGATTGGCTGTAGTCGTGGGTGGCGACACGTAGATATCTGCCTGGAGCGTCTGATCCAGCCATTCCACCACCGTCCCCCGGAACGAGCCAATCATCACCGATACGCCGACAATCACCGACACCGACACCATCAGGGCGGCGATCGCCACGGAGGTTCGGCTGAGCGATCGCAAAATATCCCGTGGAGCCAGTCGCCCCACCACGCCAAACAGACGGTAGCCCGCTGGCGCTAGTCCCCGCATCAGCAGGGCGATCGCAGGCGGCACCAGCAGCGCAGCCCCCAGCAACACGGCAAAGAGTCCGGCAAAGGCGGCCACCAGCCCCCCCGACGACCACCGCAGCAGGGCCACGCCAGCAAGGGAAAACCCAACCCAGCCCAGGGTCAGCATGGGCAGCAGCTTTTGCACCTTGCCCTCCAGGGTCGATCGCTGCAACGTGAGCGTCGGCGTGGTGTTCATCGCCTCCAGCGCGGGCAACGCAGAGGCAAACAGCGCCGCCGCAACGCCAATCACCAGACCCTTGGCGATGGTGGCGTTCGATAGGGTGACCTGCTGCACCGATACGACAAAGTAAAAATCATTAATCGTCTGGGTGATTAGCCCCACAATGCTGCGGCCCAGCACAATGCCTAGCCCCACGCCAAGCAGAGAGCCGATGACGCTAAACAGCGCCGCTTCGCCCAAAATCAGGGCAAAGAGCTGTCCCCGCGTCGCACCAATGCAGCGCAAAATGCCGAATAGGGGACGGCGCTGCACCACGCTGAAGGTGACGGTGTTGTAAATCAAAAACATGCCCACCACCAGCGCCAGCAGGCTGAGGGCCGTAAGATTGAGTTCAAAGGCGGCCGTCATTTGCTGCACGGCGTTTTTCTGAGCTTCTGCCGTTTCCAGCTTCAGGCCAGCAGGCAGGGCGGCTTGAATTGCGTCGATTTCAGCAGGAGAGGGGGCGATCGCATCGATATAGCTCAGCCGCCCCGTCTGTCCCAAAAGTTCCTGCGCCGTGGCAATGTCGGCAAACAGCAGCGTGCTGAGGGCACGGCGGTTGAGGGAATCATCGGACTGGACAAGGGCAACAGCGGTGACCTCTCGATGCTGGCCGGCGATGTCCAGATGCAGCGTATCCCCCAGTGCCACCCCGTACTGCTGGGCGACATCCTGGGACAGCACAATCGCCTGGGGATTGGTGAGCAACTGCACCGAAGCCGCGTCCAGGCTTTCGCCCTCCGCCCCAAAGTAGTTGCGAAAGGGCGATTCTGCCAGCACGTCTACCCCCACCAGGCGCATCGGCTGAGCGCCCAGTTCATCCGCCAGCACGTAGCCCTCCACCACGGGCGCGAGGGGAATGCGGGGGGCGGCGCGGTGCAGATCAGCATACACCGTTTCGGGAATGCCCGTGGGGGCGATCGCCTCGATGCGGTGGGTGGCGCGGCCGGTAATTGCGTCAGTAGACAGGGCAAAGGCCCGCTGTGCCGAACCGTTCGCCAGATCAATCGACACCATCATGGCAACGCCGAGGGCAATCCCCAAAATGCAGAGGAGATATTGCAACGGGCGCTGCCGAATCCGCTGCCACGCCAAGCGCCAGAGGGGGGCGTTGGACACCCCTGCCGTCATGCCACTACTCGTCATGCCATTAGCCGTCATGTCGCTACTCGTGATGCCGCTACTCGCCATGCCGCTACTCGTCATGCCACCACTTCCTCGGCGAGATCGGGATGCACGATCACGGGAATCAGATGCCCGTCTTGAACCCGCAACACGCGGTCGGCGTATCGGGCAATGTCGGGGTTATGGGTCGCCATGATTAGGGTTTTGCCCTTCGTGCGGGTGAGACTGAGCAATAACTCCAACACCTGCTGCCCCGTCTCCTCGTCCAGGTTGCCCGTCGGCTCATCCGCCAAAATGACCTGCGGATCGTGGGCCAGGGCGCGGGCGATCGCCACTCGCTGCTGCTGCCCGCCGGATAACTTATCTGGATAAGTCTCTAGGCGATCGCCCAGCCCCACCTGCTGCAAAAGCTGGAGCGCCGACTGACGCGCCACCGCCGGAGACTGGCCCGCCAACTCCTGCGGCAGGGTGACATTTTCCAGCACCGTTAGCGTCGGAATTAGGTTGAAAAACTGGAAGACGAATCCGATGCGATCGCGCCGAAACAGGGTGCGCGATTTCTCGTCCAGTTCCGTAATGGCCAAATCATTGATGCGAATCGTGCCCCCAGACGGCTGATCGATGCCGCTAATCAGGTTCAGCAGCGTACTCTTGCCGCTGCCGCTGTGCCCCAGCAGCACGACAAATTCTCCGGGGTCAAACTGCAAATTGATGCCATTCAGCACCTTCCGCGTCACGTCGCCTTCCTGAAATTCTTTGCAAAGATCCAGTAGCTCGACCCTGGCCCCCTGAGCAGGCGAGGCGCTTTCGAGGGCGATCGCAGGTTTAGCCGAGGCAAACAGACCAGACCACCAGGAACTTGCTGACATAGGGACACCGTGAGATATCGTGGAACACCGTCTAGAATGACGCTAGCAAGCCTTCTGAGAAAGCTCTTAAAGAATCTTAACGTAGATCTCCGGACAAGTCTTCTGCTTTGGGCGACAGCCCCCTCAAAGTTTCCCCACTCCAATCACAATCGGCTTCTTGCAAAGCGTTGCTTATGAAGCATGACCTACAAGACGATGAATTAAGACGATAAATCTGGGATCTGCCTGGTTTTGAATTGATTCAGAAGAACGGAGAGAGCGTTGTGGATAATCCATTTCCCGGAATGAATCCTTATCTGGAACATCCCCAACTTTGGCATCAGGTTCATAATCGCTTGATTGTGGCGATCGCAGATGATCTCACACCCCAAGTTGCGCCTCGCTACCGGGTCGCCATCGAAGAGCGAGTTTACCAGAGCATTGACGACTCCTTATCAGTTGGCTTGGTGGGCATTGCTGATGTCGCTTTGACTCGCCGCTCTGCGGGGGATATCGAGCCATCCAGCCAAATCGCCCCTGCCAGCAAAAAAACTCCGATTCCAGTTCAGGTTCCTGTGCCACAAGAGGTGGTCGAGCGATTCTTGGAAGTGCGCTCTACCCAAACCGGAGAGGTTGTCTGTGTGATTGAGATTTTGTCTCCCAAAAATAAACGGAATAAGGATGGACGAGCGGCCTACATTAGCAAGCGCCAGAAAATCTTAGGCTCCAGCACTAGCTTAGTCGAGATTGACTTGTTGCGAGAGGGAGAGCCAATGCCCATTCTGGGTGCAGCAGACTCGCTGTACCGCATTCTGATCAGTCGAGCAAGCCATCGCCCCATCGCCGATCTTTACGCTTTCGAGTTGCAAGACCCAATTCCTGCAATTCCTATTCCGCTGCTCGTTCATGACCCAGAACCCGTGGTCAATCTGCAACGCATCCTGAATGACGTATATCGACGTGCCCGCTTTGACCTAGCAATTGACTATACCCAACCCCCAAAACCCGCGTTGCGCCCCGAAGATGAAGCGTGGGTGCGTGAGATTTTGCAGCAAGCCGACTTGGAGAATCCGGTCTAAGGCGATTTGTCTTAGAGTGCTTCAAAGCGAAGTATTAGGGCAGTGCTTCTGCGGCTTTTCGGGCCAGTTTGGCGTAGGTTTTGGCAGTTTCGTAGCGCAGTCCCAAGTCTTCGGCAATGTCTTGCAGCGATTCGCCCAGTTCGCGCCGGGCCAGGATGGTGGCCCAAGTTTCGGCGATCGCCATTGCTCGTTCTCCTCCAGTGCGCTTACGTTGCGTCAGGAAATGCTCAGTAAGGGCGGCAATTCGCTGAGCCAGCAGGTCTTGCAGGGTAGACTGGGGGGCTTCGGTTTCGGCAGACGACCAGCCCAAGCGGGTTTGCCCCAGCCCAAAGGTCGTTTTGTGCCCAGTGCCGCAATAGGGAGCGAGGCGGCCCAGCGCCATAAACAACTGCACATATTCGGAGTCTTCTAGCGCTGTCTTACTTAAGCTTATCTCAATCGCTCCGGTAAATCCCGTCACCGAGCCGCGCTTGCCTGCGACTGTTTTGACAGACTGCAAGTGATGGCGGGTGATGATTACTGATCGATCGATCCAGTCCAGAAAATCTTCCTGGTCATACTCAACCTCTGAAAAATCATTCCAGCGGCGCAAGTAGCTGTGGAATAAGTTAACGGGCACAGGCAGTGGAAAGTGATGTTTGTGGCGGCGAAAGCTGGTGGGCGAGAGGAAAGAGAGGGCGATCGCCGGATTGGGCGGAATCGCCACGTCAAACAACTGCTCATAAGTAGTGGGCGGATGGACGGAATTGGTCAGTCCCCAGTCGAGTATTCTGAGCGGTGCGCCCCGCAGGTCGATGGTTTGGGGAGGCTGCCGCAGCCAGTCTGTGAGCCAGGTGACGACGGGTTGCGAGAGGGCAGTAATCGTCCAGGTATAAGGGCGATCGCCCCTGAGCCTTGGGCTGCCGCCGGGGGCAATTTCCACGCCTTGCAGCGCAGAAATTGTAAAGGGTTTTTCGGACTCGCCATCGTGCAGATAGGCAGATAACTCCGGATTCATCTGGCGCACCTGGTCGAGCAACCAGGCATGAAGCCCAATAGTGTATTGCGGATAGAGCGTGCTGTCGGCATAGGGCTGAAGCTGGAGCGTCAGGCCGACCAATTGCGTGTCTGCGGGCCAGTTTGCCGCAGCAGGGGTTTTTTGAACCGTGGCGCGAGGGCGGGGCATAGATGCCAGGGAAACTCAGCAGTGTTTGCGTTTCATTTTAATCCCCCACGGGGATTTGGTAGTGGGAATTGGGGATTGGGGATTGGGTGCTGGGGATTGGGTGCTGCGGATTGGGTACTGGGGATTGGGCGATCGCCCCATTGATTGGAAAGGGAGCTTTCCAGCAGGGATCTATTCTGTGGTCAGTTGCGTTCAATGCTCCACCTACAGGATGCCCCAATCGAAAAAGCCCCAGCCCTCTATGTCTTAGTTTTCTGATGCTGTTGCGCCAAACCAGTTCCACTGACCGCGCCTTAGTTGACTGATTCCGTTGCGCTAAACCAGTCCTGCTCACTGCAAACGCTTAACTCCCGATTCGGTACTTTCAAAAAATAGGAACACCACTATGAACTATCAACGCTTGGTCAGTCGAGTTTCCCTGATGTGCCTAGCGATCGCGCTCATGGAAGGGCTGAATCCGCTCGCGGCGAAAGCAGAGCCAGTACGCCCCCTTTATGCTGGAGAGGCCAATTGGGCAACATTAACAATTAATAGACCAGGAAGCTACATCCTCGAAGTAAGCTCCGCACTTGGCGATGTGGATGTAGAACTCTACGACCCCACAGGTCGGCAATTTGCTCGGGGTCGTCGATTTGGAAACGAAACCATTTTCTTCAATGTTCCCGCCGGTGCAGAAGGTGTTTTTCGAGTGCGCTACAGTATGCCGTTTTGCGTCAATCCACTGGGGGCTTGTAATGTAAATATCAACATATATACCCAATAGGAAGAGGGAAGAACGAAGAACGAAGAGGGAAGAACGAAGAGGGAAGAACGAAGAGGAAAGAACGAAGAGGGAAGAACGAAGAGCGAAGGGATTCTAGGCGAGATCCGGTTTTCCTTTTCGTTTTTCATTTTTCATTTTTCGTTCTTCCTTTTTCCTTCTTCTCTTTTCATCGTTTCGCCCGGTTAGAGAGGGTTACAAAGATTGCGATGAGTTCACTTGCCTCGTTCATCAGGCTGCTGATTTTTTGGGGAGCAACCAGCCCAGCGTCGGTCAATAACTCTAGCCAGTAGATTGCTTCTTCGAGTTCTTGTAGCCCAACGCCTACTTTGCTGATGTACTCAGATTTTGACCTAGAGCGAACTGCTTCTCGATAGTGGGCACCGACAGAGGTTCCGCTGCGGAGTAGCTGTTTACCCAAAACCTGAGCTTCGGTGCTTTTGGGCAAAGCGGTATACACCTTGATAATCCGCATGGCAAAGGCTTTCGTGCGCTGTCGCAGGTCTTCTTTGGGAAATTCGGGCATGGCGGTAGGGAGAGGCACTTACCTGTTTAAAGTGCCCAAGGGAAGAGGGAAGGAGGAAAAAGGAAGAACGAAGAGCGAAGAACGAAGAGCGAAGAACGAAGAGGGAAGAAGGAAGAGGGAAGAAGGAAGAGCGAGGCGATTCTGGGCAAATCCAGTTTCCTTTTTCGTTTTTCGTTTTTCGTTCTTTCCCAAAGCTTTCCGTCCCCTTGCGGGGAAGTGGTGGGGGAGAAGGGAAAAACGAAGAACGAAGAGGGAAGAACGAAGAACGAAGAGGGAAGAACAAAGAACGAAGAGGGAAGAACGAAGAGGGAAGAACGAAGAGCGAGGCGATTCTGGGCAAATCCAGTTTCCTTTTTCGTTTTTCGTTTTTCGTTCTTTCCCAAAGCTTTCCGTCCCCTTGCGGGGAAGTGGTGGGGGAGAAGGGAAAAACGAAGAACGAAGAGGGAAGAACGAAGAACGAAGAGGGAAGAACAAAGAACGAAGAGGGAAGAACGAAGAGGGAAGAACGAAGAGCGAGGCGATTCTGGGCAAATCCAGTTTCCTTTTTCGTTTTTCGTTTTTCGTTCTTTCCCAAAGCTTTCCGTCCCCTTGCGGGGAAGTGGTGGGGGAGAAGGGAAAAACGAAGAACGAAGAGGGAAGAACGAAGAACGAAGAGGGAAGAACAAAGAACGAAGAGGGAAGAACGAAGAGGGAAGAACGAAGAGCGAGGCGATTCTGGGCAAATCCAGTTTCCTTTTTCGTTTTTCGTTTTTCGTTCTTTCCCAAAGCTTTCCGTCCCCTTGCGGGGAAGTGGTGGTGAAAGGCCAGTCGGCAACAGGTTATTAGCCCCACCGTTTCGATGTCCAGCCCGTTTCAGTCCCCTTGCGGGGAAGTGGTGGTGAAAGACGCACGCCGATTGAGCGCAGCTGGGGCTATGGGCGCGTTGTGTTTCAGTCCCCTTGCGGGGAAGTGGTGGTGAAAGTGTTGTCGGGGCGCTATGACGTGTTGCTGCCATCGGGGGGTTTCAGTCCCCTTGCGGGGAAGTGGTGGTGAAAGACCCCGACAGCATAAGATACGGCCTCAGGGTGGCGGGTTTCAGTCCCCTTGCGGGGAAGTGGTGGTGAAAGGTGATCCTTGAGATCGCTGACGGCACCAAATCGGTGTCACGCATGTTTCAGTCCCCTTGCGGGGAAGTGGTGGTGAAAGCTTGAAAGTAATCACGCAATACGGCAGACCTGAACAAGTTGTTTCAGTCCCCTTGCGGGGAAGTGGTGGTGAAAGTGCATGGGCAGGTCTGCCATCAGCCCCTCAATGGTTAGCGTTTCAGTCCCCTTGCGGGGAAGTGGTGGTGAAAGTTAAATCTCGGATCTCATCGGTGCCGCCAAACCGGGCCGCGATGTTTCAGTCCCCTTGCGGGGAAGTGGTGGTGAAAGCTGGACGTGCGGGTCAAACGCAAACCAGTCTGATATCCCGCCGTTTCAGTCCCCTTGCGGGGAAGTGGTGGTGAAAGCAGCCGGGAGTCTGGCGTTATCCCACACGTCGCCGTCTGCGTCGTAGTTTCAGTCCCCTTGCGGGGAAGTGGTGGTGAAAGTTGATCCATAAGGGCTTTTGCCGCCTTACGGTTTTGTTTCAGTCCCCTTGCGGGGAAGTGGTGGTGAAAGCCGACTACCCCGACGAGCTAGAGTCGCTCATCTACCAAGTTTCAGTCCCCTTGCGGGGAAGTGGTGGTGAAAGTCGGAACATCAACCGATTCAACCCCCCAGAGCGTGTTTCAGTCCCCTTGCGGGGAAGTGGTGGTGAAAGTTGGATCAACTATTTGGAGAACTTTCATGACTTCGTTTCAGTCCCCTTGCGGGGAAGTGGTGGTGAAAGCCGATGCTAACGTGGGTGACATCACAGTTACTCCTCAGCAGGTTTCAGTCCCCTTGCGGGGAAGTGGTGGTGAAAGACGCCGTGCGCGAACTGGGAAACTCGCTGCAAGAGTTTCAGTCCCCTTGCGGGGAAGTGGTGGTGAAAGCTGAACGTCTCGATCGTTAACGCGATCTTCGCTCAAACGGGTTTCAGTCCCCTTGCGGGGAAGTGGTGGTGAAAGTTGCTTGGGTTTTCCTTCTCGCTGTAGCAGCTTCTGCGTTTCAGTCCCCTTGCGGGGAAGTGGTGGTGAAAGCCAAACGCCGCCGCTTGGCTGTCCCATTGCTGGCGCGTTTCAGTCCCCTTGCGGGGAAGTGGTGGTGAAAGAAAACTCTCACAATGTTATGCCTGAATTTAAAATTAAGGGGGTGTTTCAGTCCCCTTGCGGGGAAGTGGTGGTGAAAGTTCTGGTACACTCACATTGCAAAATGCGAGGGCGTGCGACCGTTTCAGTCCCCTTGCGGGGAAGTGGTGGTGAAAGCAGCACGTCTCTCCAAAAAGTTCTTCGCCGCCGATGGTTTCAGTCCCCTTGCGGGGAAGTGGTGGTGAAAGTTGTCCGTGGGTTCTCAAACTGCTCAGGGCACGTTTGAAGTTTCAGTCCCCTTGCGGGGAAGTGGTGGTGAAAGCAATGCCACGGTGTTGTACTACACGCCTTATTCGGGCAACACGGTTTCTCTGTTTCAGTCCCCTTGCGGGGAAGTGGTGGTGAAAGTCCCTCACAGCTTCAAGCTGTGAGGGGCTAGAAGGGAGTTTCAGTCCCCTTGCGGGGAAGTGGTGGTGAAAGAGCAAGACGAAGACCGATCAAGCACATCGAACTAAAAAGTTTCAGTCCCCTTGCGGGGAAGTGGTGGTGAAAGGTGGTGTTGATGTCTGCCACCATGTCGCCGGAAAAGTTTTTGTTTCAGTCCCCTTGCGGGGAAGTGGTGGTGAAAGTCCTGACGCAAGAGGTTACGGAGTTCGCAAGATGTGGTGGCAAGTCCGGTTTCAGTCCCCTTGCGGGGAAGTGGTGGTGAAAGTTTAGCTTTTCGGGGCGTTGGCGAATCTGCTCAGCGTTTCAGTCCCCTTGCGGGGAAGTGGTGGTGAAAGAACAAATGCTTGGGGCGAATGGGTCGGCTGAATCGACGTTTCAGTCCCCTTGCGGGGAAGTGGTGGTGAAAGTTCTGAAGAACAACCTCAGCGTTTTCCGGTAGAGAGTTTCAGTCCCCTTGCGGGGAAGTGGTGGTGAAAGAAAACTCGGTAACAATTATTTATCCTGGAAATCCGACAGGTTTCAGTCCCCTTGCGGGGAAGTGGTGGTGAAAGTTGCTGTTTGTATAACCAGTAGAATAAGCAAAAGAATGTACTGGAGCGGTTTCAGTCCCCTTGCGGGGAAGTGGTGGTGAAAGGTTCGCCGGCAAGTCCAGGGCGCGAATCCCCTACGTTTCAGTCCCCTTGCGGGGAAGTGGTGGTGAAAGTCCTTTAATCGGCGCGCCAAGAACGGACGTGGTGGCGAAGTTTCAGTCCCCTTGCGGGGAAGTGGTGGTGAAAGAGCAAAGACTATGGCGATCGCGCTGAATTCGTTGCGGACTGTTTCAGTCCCCTTGCGGGGAAGTGGTGGTGAAAGTTTTAATTATGAGCTATAGAGACATACTTGAAGTAGATCCTAGGTTTCAGTCCCCTTGCGGGGAAGTGGTGGTGAAAGAAGAAAACCATCTGGGAGCGGCGCAAGGCGAGAGAAGAGTTTCAGTCCCCTTGCGGGGAAGTGGTGGTGAAAGCACCTAGTTTGCCCGCCTCGGCGATCATGTCTGCCATTGCCAGTTTCAGTCCCCTTGCGGGGAAGTGGTGGTGAAAGACAGTGGCGGCGATTGCGAGAGGCGATCGCAGCGCAGCGAGTTTCAGTCCCCTTGCGGGGAAGTGGTGGTGAAAGTCGAATTTATTTCGCAACACCAGACTACTGGTAGGTTTCAGTCCCCTTGCGGGGAAGTGGTGGTGAAAGATGTCGAAGGGGGAGTTGGGAATCTCACTGTAATTCTCTGTTTCAGTCCCCTTGCGGGGAAGTGGTGGTGAAAGATTCCTGCGCCGTGAGTGGATGCTGAGCGCCTATAAGCCAATTTTGTTTCAGTCCCCTTGCGGGGAAGTGGTGGTGAAAGCAGACAAGGAGTTTGTAATTTCTTTATACACATCTAGTTTCAGTCCCCTTGCGGGGAAGTGGTGGTGAAAGATAAAATTAAACGCAATTCCAATGCGGGCTATTAAAGTTTCAGTCCCCTTGCGGGGAAGTGGTGGTGAAAGCGAATTCAGGGATGCAGAGTTAACCATTGCCCAGCTGCCGACCGGGTTTCAGTCCCCTTGCGGGGAAGTGGTGGTGAAAGTGTTGATCTGTGAAGGAATGTCGGTGGCCAAGTTTCAGTCCCCTTGCGGGGAAGTGGTGGTGAAAGAGTCGCCAAAGAGGCGGCGCGGCGATTGGGGCAACCTGTTTCGTGTTTCAGTCCCCTTGCGGGGAAGTGGTGGTGAAAGGATCCCGCCGCCCGCCCGGCTGTGCCAACCAAATCAGCAGGTTTCAGTCCCCTTGCGGGGAAGTGGTGGTGAAAGGAAAGAAATTGACTGGAGTCAGTTTGAAGTACTTGAAGAAGTTTCAGTCCCCTTGCGGGGAAGTGGTGGTGAAAGATGGTTTAATTCTCCGGAATCACTTTTGATCTTGTTTCAGTCCCCTTGCGGGGAAGTGGTGGTGAAAGAAGACTCTACCTTTTTCGTTTCCTCAATAGGGTTTCAGTCCCCTTGCGGGGAAGTGGTGGTGAAAGTAGAGAACTAACTAGTAGAACTAACTAGTTATATATAGTTTCAGTCCCCTTGCGGGGAAGTGGTGGTGAAAGTCCCTAATCAAGCAGCTACTTATCGAGATAAAAAAGTTTCAGTCCCCTTGCGGGGAAGTGGTGGTGAAAGCAACGTACTGGGGCTGCGCGGATGGAACTTGGCAAGCACTGAGACGTTTCAGTCCCCTTGCGGGGAAGTGGTGGTGAAAGCTTACTTTTTCAAAACTACTTTTGTTTGCTTCCGGCGTTTCAGTCCCCTTGCGGGGAAGTGGTGGTGAAAGAACAGTGGGTGCAGGTAGTATATTTCTTCCGCTTGCAGTTTCAGTCCCCTTGCGGGGAAGTGGTGGTGAAAGCACACTCTATTGTCCAGGAGAGTAACGTGAAAGGGTTTCAGTCCCCTTGCGGGGAAGTGGTGGTGAAAGTTTAATACCTAGTGCAGGAAATGCTTTAACTACAGTTTCAGTCCCCTTGCGGGGAAGTGGTGGTGAAAGAAGACTCAAAATCACAGTCAAAAGACTACCGCACAAAAAAGGGTTTCAGTCCCCTTGCGGGGAAGTGGTGGTGAAAGTTTGGCCGGTTTTTTACTCGTAGAAAAAAACGAGTTCGGGTTTCAGTCCCCTTGCGGGGAAGTGGTGGTGAAAGTTTCCTGTGACTTCAAGCGTGACCTTTCGACTTCAAGGGTTTCAGTCCCCTTGCGGGGAAGTGGTGGTGAAAGACCAGTACCAGTTAGAGTTAGATAATTACAACTGTTTCAGTCCCCTTGCGGGGAAGTGGTGGTGAAAGTAATGCACAAGAGGCTTCTATTCAATGGACTATTCCTGCTGTTTCAGTCCCCTTGCGGGGAAGTGGTGGTGAAAGACATATCAACACTGCTTGCCAACCTCAAAGCCTTCGAGCGCTTCGACTTGAGCGGTTTCAGTCCCCTTGCGGGGAAGTGGTGGTGAAAGTTATTCAAAGAGACATCGGCTAAATTTATGAAATTTAAAGTTTCAGTCCCCTTGCGGGGAAGTGGTGGTGAAAGTTGAAGTTAACTTCTTGCCATTTACTTTATACTCGTTTCAGTCCCCTTGCGGGGAAGTGGTGGTGAAAGAGATTGCTCCTGTCAAACGTTCCTGGAATTGAACCCTTACGTTTCAGTCCCCTTGCGGGGAAGTGGTGGTGAAAGCATACTATCTTATTTTTACAGTAAAATGTCTAGTGTTTCAGTCCCCTTGCGGGGAAGTGGTGGTGAAAGCTCTGCGGGAGCCTGAAGCGGTGGTAGGGGCTGAGCCGTGGGCGTTTCAGTCCCCTTGCGGGGAAGTGGTGGTGAAAGCCGGCTTTTTACTCGTGCAGAAAAACGAGTTTGGGGAAAGTTTCAGTCCCCTTGCGGGGAAGTGGTGGTGAAAGATTATCGAAGACTGGCTTACCGAAGCCGAAGCCGAAAACTAGTTTCAGTCCCCTTGCGGGGAAGTGGTGGTGAAAGCAACTATGTTGACGGTAGAAGCCTCCGTTACGGATGGGACTGCTATGTTTCAGTCCCCTTGCGGGGAAGTGGTGGTGAAAGCCAAGCAGTCTCTTCTGCTGGAACTCTTGAGACAATGTTTCAGTCCCCTTGCGGGGAAGTGGTGGTGAAAGGGCTTAAGTCACAGTCTCAGCTAGAGACTCTAGTCCGTTTCAGTCCCCTTGCGGGGAAGTGGTGGTGAAAGCAACAAAATAAAATTACTAGATTAGAAAATGAAGTTTCAGTCCCCTTGCGGGGAAGTGGTGGTGAAAGTTTTAGACGACGATGAGGAGTTAGATGACTCGGATGGTTTCAGTCCCCTTGCGGGGAAGTGGTGGTGAAAGTTCTTTTTATGTAAGTAAACCCTTGCTCTTCTATGGTTTGTTTCAGTCCCCTTGCGGGGAAGTGGTGGTGAAAGCTCAAGTAATACCAAAAAAGAAAAAGTTTAGAGGAAAAATGTTTCAGTCCCCTTGCGGGGAAGTGGTGGTGAAAGCAATCCTGACTCGGCACAGAAGCTGCTGACGATGGAAGAAAGTTTCAGTCCCCTTGCGGGGAAGTGGTGGTGAAAGAAATGTGACGGAGGGCTACCCGAAGCTCTAGATAAAGCTGTTTCAGTCCCCTTGCGGGGAAGTGGTGGTGAAAGTACTCCTTTCTGATCCGACTATAAGTTAGCAACTTGAGTTAAGTTTCAGTCCCCTTGCGGGGAAGTGGTGGTGAAAGCGCATCCCCCCACATCGTCCAGGCGAGAAAACGAGTTTCAGTCCCCTTGCGGGGAAGTGGTGGTGAAAGAGACAACTGAGTCATTATCTGTAGACTACGCCTACGAGTGGTGGTTTCAGTCCCCTTGCGGGGAAGTGGTGGTGAAAGAGGGCGATCGCATCGCTAGGCTTGAAGGCTTCCGGCGGCAGATGTTTCAGTCCCCTTGCGGGGAAGTGGTGGTGAAAGACGAAATAAGCGCGTCGCTACCACTGGTCTCGTCGTCTGAATGTTTCAGTCCCCTTGCGGGGAAGTGGTGGTGAAAGTCATGTAAGCAAAGTTATCTATTTTAGATAAAATACGGCGTTTCAGTCCCCTTGCGGGGAAGTGGTGGTGAAAGATTACCGACTGGACAATATATTCGTTTTCGCCCACAACGGGTTTCAGTCCCCTTGCGGGGAAGTGGTGGTGAAAGCCCGAAGCTCTAGATAAGGCTAGAGGCAGTTAGATAAGTTTCAGTCCCCTTGCGGGGAAGTGGTGGTGAAAGAACTTTTTTAGAAGAGGTGATTGGCTTTCTATAAGAGGTTTCAGTCCCCTTGCGGGGAAGTGGTGGTGAAAGTGGGAGGCTTTAGTTCATTAAAAATAATTGACAGCAGAGTTTAGTTTCAGTCCCCTTGCGGGGAAGTGGTGGTGAAAGAGACGAGCAAGAAAAGGCGATCGCCTAAACCGAAGACGATTGTTTCAGTCCCCTTGCGGGGAAGTGGTGGTGAAAGCTTGCCGTCCCCAGTACTGTCGCCAACGGAAGACGGTGGAGCGTTTCAGTCCCCTTGCGGGGAAGTGGTGGTGAAAGCACACCAATTAAATAACTATGAAGCAATACCCAATAGTTTCAGTCCCCTTGCGGGGAAGTGGTGGTGAAAGTCCTAGTCCTGCGTAGTAAAAACGCAAAGTCGTAGGTAATGTAGTTTCAGTCCCCTTGCGGGGAAGTGGTGGTGAAAGAGAGGTGATTGGGCGCTACAGCGCCATCGACCGTTTCAGTCCCCTTGCGGGGAAGTGGTGGTGAAAGTTGATTCCAAGAGATTGAAGTGCTCTAAGAACTTGAACGTGTTTCAGTCCCCTTGCGGGGAAGTGGTGGTGAAAGGTTGCGGGCAGTACGGCGCAACTACGACGCGAACGTACGTTTCAGTCCCCTTGCGGGGAAGTGGTGGTGAAAGAATATACTAGGTAACATCACTGATCTAACAGATGTAGAGTTTCAGTCCCCTTGCGGGGAAGTGGTGGTGAAAGACTCACAGAAGCGAAAATACATACTCTGGTATATGACGTTTCAGTCCCCTTGCGGGGAAGTGGTGGTGAAAGGTGCAAATAACTTCTCTAGATTTATATTTGGAAGTAAATGTTTCAGTCCCCTTGCGGGGAAGTGGTGGTGAAAGATCCTGGTGATCTAGTGCTTGATCCGTTTGCAGGTTCCTCGACAACGTTTCAGTCCCCTTGCGGGGAAGTGGTGGTGAAAGAGTGCCGTCTGAAACCTGCTCCCAGCAATGGCTCGTGAGCGGAAATCGACGGTGGTCATTTTTGGGGTTCAAAAACGACTTTTCTCTCTTAAGACCCTGAATTTTTAGCGCCTGAGATGCCCACTGAATAAGGCATCGACGCTGGTCAACGAAGTTATGCGGCTTTCAAGGATCGGTGGAGATTGGACGATGCCCTCTTGAACTCCATTAACCCGGATTGGTTTCTAAAAGTCAAGCGCTAGAGGATAAAGAAAAAAGAAAGCAGCAAAAAGAGCGATCGCTGATGAATGACTCATCTGGCGATCGCCCTAGATTGTGTCGGAGCGTCCTGAGTTAAAGCAGATTGGCTCTGAAGGTATTAGATGATGTAGGCTCGGGGCGGCGGTTCTGGTGGAGAACTGCCAATCGTCAGGGCTTTGGGCAGGCTGTCGGCGGCAATCCAGTAGAACCGCACATTGTCTTCAGCGGGTTTGACCTGTCGTTTGACTTTTTCGTGGAGCTTCTTCATGTCTGCCAGGGAAATGAAGCACTCAAATACGCTGTATTGCACCCTCCGTCCGTGACCTTCCAAAAAAGTGGCCAGCTTTTGGCGGCGCTTGTCGTCGGGGATGTCGTAGACCACTAGGACTAGCATGATCAGACCTTTGATTTTGGATTGGCGACTTTGGATTTTTGATTGACGACCGGAATTGAAAGCTGGGTTTTAGATCAGGTGGCTCGGATGAAAGGGAGGTAGGGCTGGGAGTTTTGCAGACAGCGCTTGTATTGCTGCACCTGGAGCTGGATGGCTCGACGATAGGAGACAGGCTGCTGCACTGCGGGATGGGCAATTTCTTCCGAAATGCGCTCCTCAAAATGTTTGAGAAAGACTCGGCGAGCGGTGGGGTTTAGATAAATTCCACCTTCGGCGTTGGGGAAGGTGAAATCGGTGGGGCGCAGAATTTTTTTGTTAATCAGCACCATTACCAGGCTATCGACAATGGGCGATCGCCATTCTTCCATCAGGTCAAACGCAAGGTGTGGCTCCTTGCGATCGGAGCGGTGCAGATTGCCCAGGTAGGGATTTAGCCCTTCGGCCAGGATGAGGCTGAGGACGTTGTTAAACAGCAGCGTGTAGCCAAAGCTGAGCAAGCTGTTAACGGGATCTTTGGGCGGGCGGCGGTTGCGCTCTGTCAGGCTAAAGCCGGGGTTGGTGATGAGCTGCCCCAAGGCGGTGAAATAGAGCCGGGCCGACGCGCCTTCATGCCCGCGCATGACATCCAAATCGACCGTTTTGGGGAGGGCGGCGATGTGCTGATCGATGCGATGAATTTTGGCGCGGAGTCCGTCTACCTTGCGCTTGCGATTTAGCCGCAGCAGCAGATGGCGCGAGTTGGTCAGCTTGCCATGCAGGATTTGCTGCGCCATTTTGACCTGAAAGCCAGGATCATGCCGCCGCCCAAACTGGGCCGCCTCGGTCGGCAGGTCGCAAAACTCGCTGCTCCAGAGGTGTCCTTTATAGTCTCCGGCGCGGCTCATAAACACGACGGGAATCTGATGCTCCAAACATTCCGACAGGGCGCTGGTGCTAATTTGCACATTGCCCAGCACCAAAATGCGCCCGACTTCTTTAATGGGAATTTCCAGTATGGGCGGCGGCGCGGTGGTTTTAGATTGGGGATTTTGGGTTTTGGATTTTGGGGTTGGGGGTTGGGACGGGGGCGATTGTGCTGTGATGCTCTCGTTTTCCTCGGTTTCAAACCGGCCGCCCTCGATGACAAAGCGCCCGTGGTCTTTGCGGAGCATCGTGCCTTGGCGAACCAGATACAGCGTAGACATGCCATTCCTCCAAGTCCATTCTTTAGATTCGATTTGCACCGGCTTTTCGTCGCGCACCCGATAGCCCATGACGACATACAGCGGCGGCGGAATCGGCTGCTCTGAGGTTTGGACGGCTGCCAAAAGCGCCTGCTGCATTTGGGTCGCCTGGGGCGGCGGGTCGCTGTAGTGGAGAATCGGCGAGCGCGCTGGATCAGCGGCTTTTTGGGCGATCGCGGCTTCTTCCGTCTGCCGCTGCCGCTTGCTTTTGGGCTGGTCTGGCACGATGAGCGATCGCACGAAGGTATGTCCTAGAAACCGGAAGCCGTCGTTGAAGTGGGTGACGCGGGTTTTGTCGGGATGCAGTTCCAGCCCCATCGTGTCGAGCAACTCTTCTACCAAGTCGTGGGCTTTTTCGATCCGCGCTTTGGACTTAGCCAAAATGACAAAATCATCGGCATAGCGCACCAGCTTGAGTCCGGCCGCCTCAATGGCTTCATCAAAATTATCGAAATACACATTGGCCAAAATGGGCGAAATCACCGCGCCCTGGGGCACGCCTTTATTCGGCAAGATCAGCCCCGACGCGGTAGACACGCCGCTGCCGATCCACCGCTCCACCAAGTGCCCGATCGCCGGATCATGCACCCGCTCTTGCAGCTCATCAAACAGGCGACCGTGCTGAATATTGTCAAAATATTTCACCACGTCGGCATCCAGCACCCAGTCATAGCCCCGTTGTCGCCACTGGTCGATTTGCTGCACGGCGCTTTTGTAGGAGCGGCCGGGGCGATAGGCAAAGCTGCTGTTTTCAAACTGGGGTTCGAGGATGGGATGCAGCAGGTTGAGCAGGGCTTGTTGCACGATGCGATCGCGCACCGTGGGCACGGCCAGCCCGCGCCACTCGGTTTTGGGTGGTTCCCCCGGTTTTAGCTTGGGCTTCTTGGGAATGTGGAGCGATCGCAGCGGCATCGGCTGGTAGGTGCCCGTTTCGATTTGGCGGCGCAGCGTGGCCAGCTTGCGATCGGCATCCTGCTCAAAGGCTTCAACCGTTTCGCCATCCACCCCCGCACAGCCCCGGTTTCGCCGCACCTTGAGCCAGGTCTGCTCAAAGTTTTCTGCCGACAGAAACCGTTGCCAATCCAGTTTGGGCCAATTCAGCGTGGGCCGATCCAGCATGGTGATATCTCCTGAAAGGAAAGAAAAGCTAAAGGTTGCGAGGCAAAACCAGAGCCAGCGATTAGATTTAAGGCTTATGCACTTGAGTCCGATCCCCCCTAGCCCCCCTTAAAAAGGGGGGAACCGAGCCGCCCTCCGGAAGTCCCCCTTTTTAAGGGGGATTTAGGGGGATCTGCTCAAAGTCTCCTGGAGCCTATAAGCCCGATCCCCCCTAGCCCCCCTTAAAAAGGGGGGAACCGACCTGCTCAGCTTTGGCAACTGGTCTGGTTCATGGTTTCAGTTCCTATCTTCAACGGGCTTGGAAGACCCCTCTTCCAAGTGGGTGTAAAACAGTTAGGTATAGACCCGGTATCGACATTGGACATTGAGGTTTGCCCTGCACTCTGCGAAACAACTATGCGAAACACGCTGACTGAAGCCATCACCCAAGCCATCAAGGTTGTGTTTAATGCAGAGACGATTTTGCCGTTTTTTGTGGGGTCGGTTTGCCTGGGAATCTTTGGCAGTGCGGTGTACGACCTGCTCCAGTCGTGGCTGGGTGATGATGCAGTGGCGCTCGTTCGCATTGCGCTGATTTCGCTGCTGATTTTGGTGGGGGCGATCGCCGCCGTGTCGTGGCTGATTTCCCGCCAGATTGCGCTATTGCCCAGCCACATTCCCTTTGAAGTGCGCCAAAAAAAGCTCGACCAAAAGTATCCGGGGCTGATTCTGCTGGTGAGCCAGCCCGAAGCGTGCGAAACAGCCATCCGCTTTCATCTGCCAACCCTACAGTGCTGCTGGCTGATTTGTTCCAAAGAGAAGCTAGAAATGGCGCTGGACTTGCGCCGCAAGTTTCCGAGTGTATGTGTCGATGATCCGATTGTGGTGAACGATATCTACAACCCGCTGCAATTTCGCAATTGTGTGAATCAAATCTATTTAACGCGGCTGCCGAAGGGCTGGATTGAGCAAGACGTGATTGCAGACTATACGGGCATGACGGCCCACGCCTCTGTGGGTACGGTGCTGGCCTGCATCAACACGGTTCGCCCGCTGCAATATACCCCCGCCCGGACTGATCCAAAAACTGGCAGAGTCATCGGTTCTCTCGATCCGATCCGCGTGACGTTGGGGATGCAGAATGGGGGGCGATCGCATCGGGGCGATCGGCAAAAGGCAAGCTAACTCAGGTGCGCCATCTGCCGTCAGTTTGGGGTGATGCTTTAGATTCTAGTGTTCGGTTTTCTATCTTTTTCATCTTTGAGCAAGCGCTATGTTTCTTGTCCTTCTGGAAACGTCTGGCAACCAGGGCTATATCTTTTCGACCAACAAGCTGCGTGAAAACGTGGGCGCATCAGAGCTGACCTTTCGCGCTGGCACAAAATGGGTGCTAGATGCCGTGGCTGAAAACGGTGGTCATTCTCATTTGAGAGTTTGGAATAAGAATTCACAAGGTGAAGCAGAAGTCCGGGAAAATGAAATTCGAGACAAGCTAATAGATCCAAAGTGGAATCCGCCGCTGGAGTCAACGCTAGACATTGATGCTGAAATCATTCTGGCGACTTCTGGCAAAGCGCTGATCATCACTCGTGATCAGGAAAAAGCAAGAAAAATCATTCAAGCCGTCACGCTAAAGGCACTAGAAGAAGCACCCGGATTGGATATCTTTGGTGTGTTTGAGGAATTTGACTGGGAACAGGATAACCTATCGGATGTAAACGAGCAGGTGCATCATAAATTTGCAGAAGCGCGATCGCACAATCCCACCCATCATCTCCGCTTTTTGCGGCTACCCGTGGTCGATCAATGCGCCACCAGCGGATTGCCTGCCAACGAAGTAGATCCGAAAGCGGCTGGGGGAAAGGCTGTGCTGCGATCGCGCGTCTCAGTGGCAAAACGCAAGAATTACGACAGTAATACTCAGCGCATTCAAGAACTGTTAGATCGAAATCAGATTCCTCAAAGCTTTGCGAAGAGCATTAAAGCCCTAGACGACGAGGACGAACAGCAAAGCAAACAGGGTTCCTGGCGAGCCGTGATTCATGCCGATGGCAACGGACTGGGCGAAATTTTCCTCAAGTTTGGCACGCACCTGACTAAGCTGGGGAAGATGACGGGTGATATTAGCCAAAATAATCGCACTTATGTTGACGCATTGCGCCGCTTTTCCCTGGCGCTGGATGTTTGCACTGAGCAGGCGTTTATCATAGCACTGCAATCATTTGGCACGGGGCTTGAGAAGTTGCCAATTGTGCCGCTGGTGTTGGGCGGCGACGACCTGACGGTGATTTGCGATGGCAAAGCGGCGCTGCGGTTTACGCAGCAGTTTCTTCTCGCGTTTGAAGCCGAAACGCAAAAAGTTGATGAGCAGCACTATGACGGTATTCTTCCTGAAATTGCTAAAGCAGCGCTGGGCGTGAATCGTCTCTCGTCCTGTGCAGGCGTAGCGATTATCAAGCCCCATTTTCCCTTTTCGGTTGCCTACGAGCTTTCGGAATCCCTCATGCAATCGGCAAAAGCGGTGAAGCGAAAGCTGACCCATGTGTTGCCTAATGAAACAAAAGCTGTTCCCTATCCCTGCTCTGCGCTAGATTTCCATGTGCTGTATGACACAAGCGGCGTGAACTTAAAACAGATCCGCGATCGCCTTAGACCCACATCCAATACTCAGCTTTACATCGCGCCTTACATTGTCACTCCAGTTAAAGATCTGTTGGTCAAAGACGAGATGGCGCAATGGGCAGAGCCGCATCAATGGGAACACCTAGTGCGTCGAGTTGAAGCGCTAAATGCAAAGGATGAAGACGGGCGGCGCAAACTGCCGAATAGCCAGATGCACAGTCTGCGGAATGCGCTGCCGCAAGGTGTAGAACTGGCAGATGCCCAGTATCGGCTGATTCGCGATCGCTATATTGATTCACACGCAGATGTACAAAATGAGGATGCTGTCGAGAAGGGCGATCGCCCCCTTTTCGACATTCAAGCGCTGGAAGGAGATCAGGGATCTTTATTCACAATAGTTACCGATCCTGACACAGGAAACTCACTCAAAATGACTGGCTTACTGGACGCGCTGGATGCGGCTGATTTCTTATCCGCTGACCTCTCTGCGAACCCAACTTTTCAACGCGCTGCTGACCAGGAGGATGGGTAAATGAAATTTCAACTCACCATTACGATGCAGAGCGATTGGCATGTGGGCGCTGGCGCTGGCAGACGAGGCGACATCGATCGGCTGATTCAGCGCGACACCGACGGCTTACCTTACTTGCCTGCAAAAACGCTTACGGGCATTTGGCGAGATGCCTGCGAACTCATTGCCGATGGGCTGGATAGCGCTGGGCTCTCTGAGGATGCATCCACATCCTGGAACCAGTGGGTCGATTTCTTATTTGGAGATCAGCCTGCGATCGCCAACGCTGCACTTTCAACTGCGCCCCAGCCCGCCGCTCTTTCCATCCGAGCCGCCCACTTGCCAAAATCCCTGAGAAATTTGCTGAAGCATCGGGCCAAAGCCTCCAATCCTGCACATCAAGCCTTGCAAAGTGCGTTTACCTTTATCAAACCCGGAATCAGCATTGATGACAGAGGATGTGCGAAGGAAGATTTTCTGCGCTTTGAAGAAATGGCGCGAATTGGTGCGGTGCTGACGGCAGATTGTGAATTGCTGGCAGCGTTGAATCCAGAACAGCAGCAAGCAGCTTGTACTCTGTTGGCAGCAGGTGCAACGGTGGTGGAACGGCTCGGCGGCAAGCGGCGGCGCGGCGCAGGGCGCTGTGAGTTCAAGATTGATTGGCCTGAGGAGGTTGGAATTCAGCAAGCGGTGTGGGACATTCTGGCGCGAGATGCACCTGAACTTCCCGAAGCTTCAGAAGATAGCTCAGATGGCTCAGAAGATATTTCAGAAAAGACGAATTCTCTGGAAATTCGCAGTGATCAATCTGGGTGGCAGCGAATCACGATCGCCCTAGAAGCCCTAACGCCTCTGGTCATCCCCGCCCGCGCGATTGGCAACGTGGTCGAAACGCTGGACTACATTCCCGGCACGAATTTGCTGCGGCTGGTGCTGCAACAGGTGCGATCGCTCGGCGTGGATCTGAGCGATCCAATGGCGCGGGGCGATCTGCTGGTGACAAATGCCACGATTGCGATCGCCGACCAGCCAGGACAGCCGATTCCCGCTTGCCTGTTTTATGAAAAATCGGGCGGCGGCCTGTCCAAAGGGGGCACAGTCTACAACCGTTTCTGTGAACCGGAGCAAGGCTCTCAGCTTAAGGGCTATCGCCAAGGCTACATCGAGTTCACAAAGCGCTTGGAAACGCTCCCCGAATACAAAACAGTCGATACGCTCGTTGGCACACACAACACGATTGAAGACCGATGCCAGCGCCCCACCAGCGAGGTCGGCGGGGTCTATAGCTATGAGGCGATCGCCCCTGGAACCTGCTTCTGGGCTGAGCTACGGATGCGACAGTCTGTTTATGATGCACTGTGTCAAAAACAGGCTGACTGGCACGAGAAATTGCAGGGACATCACCGCATTGGACAATCTAAAAAAGATGACTATGGAGCCGTTGACATCACTGTAAAGATCATTCAACCGGAACGCAAAACAGATACCTCAACGGAGGATTCAAAACAAACAGAACAAACAGAGAAACTCTGGGTGTGGCTGCTTTCAGACGTGCTTCTGCGGAATGAGTCGCTGCGGCCGACGGCATCGGTCGAAGACTTTCGGCAAGCACTCCAGCAGACACTCAGCGCTAACCAGCAGACGCTCAACGCTGGGGGAGATGAATCACCTATTCAGCTAGAACTCTCTACTCCTGGTGAGGGGTTAATTTCCGCCATGCTGCGATCGCACCGGGTCGAGTCCTGGCAGACGT
The DNA here is from genome assembly GCF_013177315.1 of Thermoleptolyngbya sichuanensis A183. NCBI lineage: Bacteria > Bacillati > Cyanobacteriota > Cyanophyceae > Oculatellales > Oculatellaceae > Thermoleptolyngbya > Thermoleptolyngbya sichuanensis. The sequence continues at coordinate 3,687,403 of NZ_CP053661.1, forward strand.
GGTGGAATTTGCCTCGTCCCTCTCTGGTGGGCATTGCGGCAGGAAGCTGCATGGTCTTTGAGGTTACTGGAACGCTCGATCCCCAGCGCCTCAGACAACTTGAGCTATCGGGCATAGGCGAACGAACCGCCGAAGGCTACGGACAGCTTTGCTTTAACCATCCATTGCTCAGCGAACCATTTGATAATGAGAGACCAAACCGCAAAACAGAGGAAGACTCGGAATCTCAAGAAGCTGAGCTAGATACACCGCCGCCATTGCTTAGTGCGTCTAACCGCAATTCTGACGTTTTTGACTACGCCCGTTTGATCGAGAAAGCTGCTTGGCGCGAAGCCATTCGCAGGGCTGCTTTGTTTTTAGCCAGTGAGGGCGATCGCCGCAGAGAGATTCTGGGCATTTGGATTGAAAACAAGCAGGGCAAAATTACCAGCCATCCCAGCATGAGCCAGCTCGGTGGTTTGCGCTCAGTCCTCTCTCAACTGAAGTTCAATCAAAAAGAGCCAGTTTTGTCCTGGATCGAAAACATTCGAGAGAAACGCTCTAACAAATGGGAGAAAACAAAAGATGGACTGGGCAAGATCGAGCGTCTGATCCATGAAGAGACACAGATTTGGCAATGGATTAGCACTGCACTTTGTCATGCTGATCCGAATCAAAACAGCCTCAACTATCCCTCTCTTCAGGAACTCACTCTAACCCAAACGGGCGAATCAGATTTGAAGCAAGAGCTTTGGGCAGAAGCAGTTCAAGTTGTCATTGATGCCTGCATTCGTGCTCATAAGCGAGAGCTAGAGGAGCTAGAGAAAAAGCAGGAGCAAGCAGTCGTTGCAGCAGGAGCAAATCATGGCGCGTAAGATAGAGGCTCGATACATCATCACAGGGGTATTAACCGCCGAAAGTCCTCTGCACATTGGCGGGGTAAACAATGACCCAATGGTTGATTTAACGCTGGCAGTCAACGGAGCCGGAGACTACTACATTCCCGGCACTAGCCTTGCCGGGGCGCTGCGCGGCTGGATGGAGGAACTGGAAGAAGGCTCCCAAATCATTTCCACGCTCTGGGGGCCGCGCCTGGGACAAACCGGCAGAACGCAGAGCGATGACGGCGCAAGCTGGGTGCTGGTAGAAGATGCCGTGATTCAGGGCGACGTGCAAACCGAACTGCGTGATGGGGTAGGAATCGATCGCTTTGGCGGCAGCGCCGCAGAATATATCAAGTTCGATCGCGCGATTTTGCCAAAAGGCAGCAAGCTAGATTTGCACATTACGTTAGATCGGGTCTCAGAGTCAAAGTTGGCGCTGAATGATGCTGAATGGAAAGCAGCCTGTGAAGCATGGTCGGGGCTATTGCAAGCACTGCAAGATGGCGAACTGAGCCTGGGCGCTGCCAAAACGCGGGGACTGGGAACCGTAAAGTTAGAAAAGTTGGAAGTCAAAGAGCAACTGTTCAATTCTCGTGCAGGCATTCTTGCGCTGCTCAAAGGGGAGTCTGGCAACTCGTCGATTTTTAATCTGGAGGCAGACACACCGCGAAAGGCGCGTCCTGCTCTAACAGTCACCATTGACTGGGCTCCCATTTCGCCCCTAATGGTGAAGGCAGAGCGCGAAGGCATCGCAGTCGATATGCTGCCTTTGGTGAGCAGCATTGGCGACCGAGTTGCGTTTGTGCTGCCGGGAAGCGCCATCAAAGGGGCGCTGCGAACCCAGGCAGAGCGCATCGTTCGCACGGTTTGCCCTGCGTTCAATCATGCCGCAGCAACAAAGCCAGCCGATTCCAAAAAAGCATTTTTGCAACAGATCGAGGTTCCACTGGTTGAAAACCTGTTCGGCAAGGCTGCCAAAACTGAGGATCAGCAGCAGAAAGTAGGTATGGGTGCTTTGACAGTCGCCGATTGCTACGCTGACCATTCCATCTCAGTAGAAAAGTGGGAAAAAGTGCAAACTGCAAAGGAATCCTCTGATTTGCTGCAAGCGCTGCAAGACGCGAAGTTACACGATGTACAGCAGGCATTTCACGTTGCGATCGATCGCTGGACAGGCGGCGCAGCGGATCAGTTTCTCTACAGCACGCTGGAGCCGATGGGCGTGCAGTGGCAGCCGATCGCTCTCCGGCTCAACTTATCTCGCCTGCCAGGAGCGGACTTGCAAAAACAAGGAGTCGCGCTGCTGCTGCTGGTGTTGCGAGATCTGATTCAGGGACGCATTCCCCTGGGGTATGGCGTGAATCGAGGCATGGGGGCGATCGCCATCAAATCTATCTCGTTTTCAGCCAGCGGCGCGAACTTACCTGACGAAATCCAAGCCCTTCACGATATCACGCTAAAGGTTGAACCAGAGCAATCGCAGACTTATCTTACTGCCCAGCATCTCGCTCAGATTAGCAGCCTTGGAGGTTTGAACGATGCCTGGAAAGCCTGGATCGAATCAACAATTCCTCAGGAGGTTGCATCATGAGCGAGGCAGTCGCTACCAAAACGAAACTGTATAGACAATCGAAGATGGACATCTCTTTGGAAGACGCGCTGAACCAGGTTAAAGACCTGATGTCGGGGGCGATCGCACTACTTTACAGCCCCCAGGCTTGCAGTTTCGGCAGATTCGAGTCAAATGGACAAGTCACCATTTGCTGTAATAGTAAACAAGGCAATAGTAAACAAGACTGGCAAGAGCAGACCCTGGATCTGTCCTCAGTGTTTGAAGCCAGAGTGTTTAATGAACGGGCTGAACTGCGCTGGCTCAGCATTCCCGGCAGCAAAGGAAAAGCCGTGCTGATCTCGGAAACAAATTTGGAGAAAAAATTTGCAGATGACACTAATGAGTTGAACTATCTCAAAGCTGTTGAACAGAAGTATTTGCTTTGGGGTGAACCCCTGAACAAGGTGAAGCAGCCTGCACCAGCCAACTGGAGTATTTTATCTGCCGCTCGAATTGGGGCAATGCCCGTTCCGATTTCACCAGGCTCTAACAACCAAACCGTTGTTGAGCTTCATAGCCGTGAGTATCTGGGCGAGATTGAACCATACGGCAATGTTGCAGTGCAAGAAGAACGCTTGATGAAGTTAACCTGGATCTCCACGAAGAAGGTAAATACCAATGACAAATAATAAACCGACACAAATCCAACGCCCCAATCATCCCCAGCGCCCCAACCCCTCTAACGCCGGAAATCAGACTAAAAAACAGTCTCCGCCTCTCAAAAAGCAGAATCAGCCTCAGAAAAAACAAGGATCTCAGAATTCTGACTCACGCCAGGTTTTCCATAATCCGTACAACTTTGTTCCTGCGACTCCCCGGCAGAATATTAAGGGCGAGTTGGGCGATCGCTCTCCTCGTGGACATGGCCAGTATCTAGATAATCTCTGGAGCGGACGAATTCGCGTCAACTTGATAACAGTCACCCCGCTCCTCATTCCGGATGCTGCCCAAGCAGAGAAGTGGCAGAACAGCGAACACAAAACCTATCCCATCCGATTGGTTGATGGCAAGCCTTACTTGCCGCCTACTTCCATCAAGGGGTCGCTTCGAGCTGCCTATGAGGCGATCACAAATTCAAGGCTGTCAGTTTTTCAGAAGCATGACGAAAACCTGGTTTATCGCATGGAGCCAACGACTAAAATCATTCCAGCTATCGTGACTAAGGATAGACGGCGTGATAAGCTAACCCTCCGCCTCATGCAAGCTGCAAAAATTCTTTGCTACAAGAAGTATGCAGAAACTGAAGAAGCTCCAATTGATAAAGGAGCTTTGGAAGTTGCTCGTGAGAATAATTATCCCGAAAATCGACTACCAAAACACACCGAGAAAATCTGGTTCCGGCTTAATACAAAAAGCTTTAAGGTGACTGAATTTCGGTTTGATGAACCTAGAGAACATGAAAAAGGCTGGCAGAAGGGTTGGGCTTGTATTACTGGCCCCAACTGTAATGAGAAGCGCTATGAGCGTGTCTTCTTTGAGCTTAGCCCTGATAAGCAGAAAAGTTACGACATTACAGCACCAGAGATCACTGCTTGGGAGAAGCTTATCAGAGACTATCAGGCTCTCCATGAAGAAGACTTAAAGGAGCGTAAGAAGGAAGAACCACCCAAGGATTCTTATAACGCTTACTTGGGGCATGAGCCAGGGCAAACTGGCTGGTCTCGACACATCTATACCAAAAGTATGGTTGAGTTGAAACATGGCACATTCTGTTATGTACAAATTCAGGACAATAAAATTACGGCTTTATTGCCAGTGATGGTTTCTCGTCAATTTTTCAAAACAACGCCAGAAGCTCTGCTAGTAGAATCCTTAAAGCCCAGCGAAAAAGTTGATGAACTTTCGCCTGCCGATCGCGTTTTTGGTTGGGTGAATCAGAAAGGCAAAGGTGCTTATAAAGGTCAGTTGCGGCTTCATTCGGTGAAATGTTTATCAACGGATGCGATTCAAGAGTTTACGGGCGATCCAGCGAATAATCCTGGATTACCGCTGACGATCCTAGGGCAACCGAAACCGCAGCAGTCTCGGTTTTATGTTAGTAGGGATAAAGAGGGCAATGCTTTAGGTAATAGCATATCCAAACAAGATGGATATGCTTCTGCAAATCAAGGGCTGCGGGGGCGGAAGGTGTATCCCCATCACAAGGCGATCGCCAAAAATGCCGACTATTGGAACGACCCCATGCGCGATCGCACTGGGCAATCTGTCAACGGCTGCTATCAGGAATATCGCCGTCCGAAAAAAGATGGCACTGAGCAGCGCGACAGCCAGAACCGCTCGATCCAAGCCTGGGTAAAGCAAAACACTCAGTTTCAGTTTGACATTGACATTACGAATCTGTCGTCTGTGGAGTTGGGCGCGTTGCTTTGGCTGTTGACCTTGCCAGACAAGCATTACCACCGACTGGGCGGCGGCAAGCCCCTCGGCTTTGGCAGCGTGCAACTGAAGATTGATTGGAGCCAAACCGATCTGCGATTAGGGCAAGATTGGCAGCAATATTATGAGTCGCTGCTGCCGATCGATCCACCCGATCCAAAGCAGGCAGAACAATGTATCGATACGTTTAAGCAGGCCGTCACACTTGCTTACTCACCAAACAAGAACAAAGAGGACTTTGAAGAAGTTCTGTTTATTCGAGCCTTTAAGCAGGCTGCAAAAGGTCTGGACGGGCCGGTTCACTATCCCAGAATGAAACCACAGCCAGACCCAGACGGCGAAAACTACAAATGGTTTACCGAAAACGAGAAAAGCAAAAAGCGATCGCTCCCACCGCTCTGGAACGAAATAGGTTTGCCCTATTGGGAATAACACGCTGGATTCACAATCCAAAATCGCCAATCTAAAATCCAAAATCGATTCACGTCTATGGAATCTTCGTTTGACTATCCGCCGACAGTAGATCTGTTGGATTATCTGGTGCCCGGTGTGCTGGGGCAAAAGGGCAATCTGCTCAAGGCAGTGCGGCTGTGGGCGATCTTGCGATCGCTCTATAGCGAGAAACCCATGCTGCTCTCTACGGATGCAGAGGGTTCCTTTAGCAATGCTCAATGGCGCGACGCTTTTTTGCAACCCGATAATCAGCAAAAAACCCTCAAACAATGGCTTTTTCAACATCAGCCTGCGATTGATGAGACACACTGGCGGCAGGCATTTGTGAATCGCTATGGCATTGAGCGCGATCGCCTCTCTGTACTGTTGGGAGATTCGCCAGCGGATGAAGAGCCGATTCCGTTTCAAGTCGATCACCGCACCTTGCGAAACGACTTTGCCACGCTGGAAAAACTGGGCTGGCTCAAGGCTAGCGGCACAGGCAGCCAGCGGCGCTACTACAAGGTGAGCGTCTTGCCGACCTTGCCCTGGATTGCTGCGATCGCTGCCGAATCTGCGGACGAGCCAGCGTTGATCCATTTCATCCCGAATGATTTGGCTAACGTCGTTGAGCATTTTCCTCAGCCCATCAACGGCATCCAGCGGTTTATCCTGGATACGGAATACATTATTTCTCAGGCTGTGTCTCGCCAAGTGGAGCAATTACTCCAAACCTTAAAGGAGGGCTGGCAGCAGACTCCCGTGCCTCCCGTGCGGCTGGTCTATCGCAGCATTCGCTACTACGAGGCAGAGTTTAGCATCCTAACGTATCCCGTTTGCATTTATTACTTTCAGCGTGCGCCATACCTGTTTGCCTTTGGTCAAACGCCGCAGCATTTAGATGATGGTAAACCGGAGCATTTGAGCTGGTATGACTATCGACTCGATCGAATTTTGTCTCTCCAGCTTTTGAGTTGGAACGATCCATCCCTGCCTGCCGAATGGCAGTTCAAAACTTCACAGGGGAAGTCCTGGGCACAGTCCTTGGCACAGTCAGTAGCATCAGCCCCAGGCTTACCCAAGCGATTTGCTGAGAAAACACCGGAATTTGTGCAGCAGGAGGTCGCCTTGGCCATGGGTGTCGAAATTCATCGCCCGATCGCCCCTTTATTACTCAGATTCGAGCGCTATTTCTACGGCAACTACATTGCCAACACCGAACGCGCCAAGCTGTTTACTGAAATGGGCTTTGCCCAGGCAGAAAAGCGCTTTCGGGCTGATCCAGAGATTAGCAGGCAGGGCTTATCGCTAACCAAGCTGTTTGGCGATCGCCCCCGCCACAAGAGCAGCGTCTTTTGCAGCGCCCAACATCGCCTCGGCGACAACAACGTCGTCATGCGGTTGCGGGCGTGGGGGCCTAATGTAGAAGTCTTGCTGCCGCTGAGCTTGCGCCAGCGAATGACAGACGATATGCAAGAAACCTGGAGGCTGTATGAAAGCGACCTGAACGAATAAAGAGACTCCATTAAGTTGGGCGTTTCTCGTGAAATGCGCCCGCAGAAAAACCCAAAAACTTCTCGCAAGTGCGAAGTCCTGTCCCTATCATCATCCGCATTGGGGAGGCGCAATCAAGAACAATGATTCCTGAAACTCAAACCCAATCCCGACCTCTTAGCCCTCGCTTTGCACACGCCTTGACCTATGCCTTTCACCTGCATCAACATCAATTGCGGAAAGGCAGCAGCGTCCCCTATATCAGCCATCTGATGAGTGTTGCTGCGCTGGTTCTAGAGGATGGCGGGAATGAAGACGCTGCGATCGCCGCGCTGCTTCATGACGCAATCGAGGATCAGGGCGGGAATGCCACTCGGAATGAGATTCGGAAGCAGTTTGGTGATGCCGTGCTACGCATTGTGGATGCCTGTACGGAATCGGACGAAACGCCAAAACCATCCTGGAAAGAACGAAAACTTCGGGCGATCGCCCAACTCCAGCAAGCCGAACCCGCCATTCAGCGCGTGATCCTTGCCGACAAGCTGCACAACCTGCGCTGTATTTGGACAGACTGGCAGCGTCAGGGCGATCGCGTGTGGCAGCGTTTCAATGCTAGCCCTGCTGATATTCTGTGGTTTTATCGGGCTTGCCTGGATGCCGTGGGCGATCGCTTTTCTAGCCCGATGCTGATAGAACTCCGCACGCTGCTTACAAACCTGGAAAATTCTTTAGACAATCTCAGAGGGTGTTTGAAAAGTATCGCCTGTAATGTTAAGCACTCAGAGATCCCCCCCAGCCCCCCTTAAAAAGGGGGGAAACCGCCTTAAAGTCCCCCTTTTTAAGGGGGATTTAGGGGGATCTTGCACGCTTTGCTACAAACAGTAGGGCTTTTCAAACATCCTCTCACCTCAAACGTAAACCCTCATGGCAAAACCCGTCTTCACAATCACTGATCACCCCCATGAGAATGGGCTAGTCCTTCGCTTGGTGGAGTTTGAAATTCCCACTGGAGTAACGACACCAGAGCAATTTGCAGAAGCTGTGCGAGAGATTGAACCAGCACTCGTGGGTTCATCGCCAATTTTGATCAACGGCCGCGGCCCGGTGTGGGGATACGGCATGATTTTTCATGCAGCGCACCCCAGTCCGGCGATCGCCACCTACGACCCCCGCCTGGGTTATGTCATTGTGCAAACGCATGATGAACGCTTTCAAGTCGGCAAGACCATCAGCCTCTAATCTCTAGCCTCTAATCTCTAGCCTCTAATCTCCCAAACCTCTCATCTCCAAACCTCTGAATCTCTAATTGTGTGCCCCTATCTACCATGACGACTCCCCATAGCCCCCTGTCTCAACCCTCTTCTGCAACTGATCCCCGTGTCCACTATCACGGTCGAGTGATTGCCGTAGGCGGGCCGCCGCATTCAGGAAAATCAGTCTTTTTGGCAGAACTGTATCGACAGTTGTTGCAGCGACAGCCGTCGGGTGTGTTTTTGCACCGCGCCTGTCCCGATGGAGAGGGCATGTGGTCCAATGAAGCCGATCCATCAGTAGTGCAGCAAATCCGCAAAAAAGCTGCCTTTTCGGAAGAGTTTGTTGGCTCGACGCTGCACATGATCGAGCAATTGGGAAGAAACTCTCAGTTGTCTCTGATTTTGCTCGATTTGGGTGGCAAGCGCACGGCTGAGAACGCCGAAATCTTGCGGCGATCCACTCATTGCCTTGTGCTGTCAGCAGATGAGGAAGAGGCGATGCGCTGGCATGTTTTTGCGGCTGATGAGGGATGTCCGGTATTGGCTAGCTTTCAGTCGCGCCTGGTGCGATCGCCCGACCATCAGATCGACCCGACCGCCCGCTCCACCATCCAGATCGATCGCCCCATTCCCCAGGGCACACTGGTCAACCTCTGCCGCGAACTGGGAGCCGATTGTTATCAAGCGGCGATCGCCCAATTTGCCGACTGGCTGCTGGCCCAACCGTGTTAGCGTCCAACACCGACGCTTACTCAATTCGATAGCGAATCAGTTGGCGAACCTGCTCAGGCGGCAGGCTTAGCTCTTGGGCGATGGCCCGCTCCACCGTGGCATAATCTGTGAGCGGATATTCAAACTCCAGCGCCTGCAACGTCGAACCGCGCACCTGGACGGCCACCTCAGACGTGCCCTCGCGCCGGTCGATTTCCACATCAATCGAAACCACCGTCAGCCGCAGCGTTAGCTCCACCTGCTGCGGATTGGGCAGAATGATTTGGTCTGGCAGGCGATAGGATTGCCCCAAAACGCGCTGATTGAGCCAGCCTGTTCCCAGCCAGAAGAGCGCACCGACGGCAGGTAGCGCCAAGAGAAGCAGGGCCGGCCTCAGGCGCGAGGGGAGCGGCGGGCTGTTGGCGGGCGATCGCAGGGGTGACGAACTCCCCGGCTTTTGGGCAGTCTGCCCGTCCTGAGCGGATAGAATTCGGCCTTGGGAGAACCGGGCACGCAGCCAGCGAAATGGAGTCATAGCAGGTAGAATTTGAAACCTGGAGGCAGCCGCAGAACGAGCTTCCTGAGCAGAGCAGGGTTATGAAGATTCTATTGGCCGAAGATGATCCGATTCAACTGGAGCCGCTCTATGCCGCCCTTGCAAAAGCAGGCCACATCACGGATGCCACGCTGGATGGGGAAACCGCGCAGTGGCTCATGCAGGAACACACCTACGACCTGCTGATTTTGGACTGGATGCTGCCCAAGATTAGCGGGATAGATCTGTGTCAACAGCATCGTCAGACGGGCAAAGGCACGCCAATTTTGATGCTGACTGCCAGGGATGGGCTGATGGATCGGGTAACGGGGCTGGACGCAGGCGCAGATGACTATTTGGTTAAGCCGGTGAATGTTCTAGAACTGCTGGCACGGGTGCGGGCGCTGGGGCGGCGATCGCCCCTTTGGACAGGCGACATCCTGCATTTGGCAGATCTGCAACTGCATTTGGCCACGCTGACGGTGCAGCGGCAAGGCGTGAGCATTCAGCTTTCGACGCGAGAGTTTCAACTGATGGAATACCTAATGCGGCATCCTCAGCAAGTCCTGACCCGCGACCAGATTGAGCGAGCGCTGTGGGAATGGAACATGCAGCCCGAAAGTAAGGCAGTCGCGATTTTAATCCACCGACTGCGATCGCGCCTGCAACCCCTGGGTGCAGAAACCTGGGTGCAGACGGTCTATGGCATGGGCTATCGCCTGAGCGTGCCAGAGGCGACTGACTGAGATCTTATACACTTGCCGTCTCCCAATTCAATCTCGAATCGCCTGAGCGTGCCAGAGGCGACTGACTGAGATGCTAATTCTGATGCCGCATTCTAATGCCACTCTCTAATGCCGCGTTCTAATGCCGCTGACATGCTATTCAACCGCAGCCGCCAAAATCTAGCCACCTGGTTTACGCTCTCGATGGGCGGCATTCTGGTCGTCTTTGCGGCGCTGTTGTATTGGCGTGAGGCCCGCGATCGCCTGCAAACCTTCGACGCTGACCTCTACAACACGGCCCAAATCATGGCGGGCGGCGTTGAAGAGATTGAGTATCAATCGATTCGGCGCATCGACCTAGAAAGCGTGCCCCTGCTGGGAAACGATACGCTGGTGCTAGACACCTACTTGCACTTTGCCCGGTGGTATACGCCCGATCGACGGCTCCTCCAGTTTGTGGGAGACATTCCCGCTGCCACGCTAGAGGCACCTATTGGACTGGTCACTCTGGCGGGTGCGGCATTGCGCCCGGACGCTCCATCAAGTCCGCCACGGGTCGGCCCGCCTCAGCAGTTTCGCCAGCTCACGCTGCCCGTGCGTCGGGGCGAGGAGGTGCTGGGCTTTTTGCAAATTGCAGCACCCCTCGATTCGGTTCAGGAACCCCTGCGAGAATTGCGGCTGTTCTTGTCGATTGGCGTGCCGATGGCGCTGGGGGCGATCGCCCTCACAGGCTGGATTTTGGGTGGCGTGGCCATGCAGCCGATCCACCAGGCCTATCAGCAACTCCAGCAATTCACTGCCGATGCGTCTCATGAGCTGCGTGCGCCCTTGGCGGGTATCCTCAGCAACGCCCAGGTCGGGCTGATGGAGCCAGTGGACTCCCAAGAGCAGAGCCACCGCCTGCAAACCATTGTCGAGATTGCCGAATCCATGAGCGCCCTGGTGGGTCAACTCCTGTTTTTGGCGCGACACTCTGGACATCTGCCGCCGCATGTTTTGCGAGTCGTTGATCTGGGGCAACTGGTGAAACAGCTTGTAGACGCGACCCAGGCACAAGCCACCCACCGTCAGCAAACCCTGCGCTGCACAGTGCCACAGACGGCCGTTCTGGTTTTCGCAGAGCCGCAAGTTCTGCAAATGGCGATCGCCAACCTGCTGCAAAATGCCTGTCGCCATACCCCCGCAGGCGGCGCAATTGACCTAGTTCTCACTCAACAGCCCGCCGGAGCAATCCTGCAAGTCAGAGACACAGGCATCGGAATTGATGCAGCCGACCTGCCGCACATTTTCGATCGGTTCTATCGGGCTGATGTGGTGCGATCGCGCGAAACCGGGGGCGTGGGGCTGGGACTGGCGATCGCCCGTCAAATCATCGAAGCCCACCAAGGGAGCATCGCTGTCCGCAGCCAGCTCCACCAAGGCTCGGTTTTTGAAATTCAGTTGCCGCTCGTCCGGCAAAAAGGAAGCCGCAAAGGAAAAACCGCTCAGGATTTCTGAAACCTTCTTGTTACTTTTGGCTGGCACTGTAGAAGTTGGCGCTGCACGGCGGATCTCGCCTTGTACAGGTCTTTCTGTGCAGGTCTTTTGGAATACCCAGCTTCTTCAGCAAGATTTGATCAGGCCCATGAATCATCGCTTTACACTCGCACTGCTGGAATCCTACGCTGCTCATGCGCGAGAACGTTTGATCCACAAGACCAAGCAGGTGATGGAAACGCAAGAACTGTTTCTAAGAGAATTCATTCAAGCACATAAAAATACAGAGCTAGGACAACGGTTCGATCTGTCAACGATCAAAACGCTGGATCAGTTTCGTGAACGAATTCCGGTGCTGCCCTACAGCTTCTATGAACCTTACACAGAACGAATTGCCCAGGGCGATCAGGGAGTCCTCAACCCCGATCCGGTGGTCTATATCAACCTCACCAGTGGAACCACCAGCCGCAAAAAACAAGTGCCCGTGACTCGACGCTATCAGCGCACGCTGCGCCGGGCTGACCTGGCCAGCATGGGCTTTGCGATCGCCGAAATGAAGCAGCGCCGCCTCCCCTTTGGCAAAGGACTGCTCACCAATGCGGTTCCCCAACCCCAAAAAACAAGCGGCGGCATCCCCACCGGCCCCGTCAGCGTGGGCAGCATTCGCCAGGGCCGCCTCCTGTTCGAGCAGTTGTTTAGCCAGCCCTTCGACGCGCTAGAAATCGCCGATACCCTGGCCCGCCACTACGTCTGCCTGCTGTTTGCGCTGCGCCATGCAGATTTGCGCGGCTGGGTTGCAAATTTCCCGATGCTGATGCTGCGGACCTGCCGCTATCTGGAAACCTATGCCGAGGAGCTAATTCACGACCTAGAACAGGGGGCGATCGCCCCGTGGCTCCAGCTTGAACCCCACCTGCGGGCCCAGCTCGAACGGCGATTTACGGCGGCTCCCCAGCGGGCAACAGACTTGCGGGCTGCCCTCTACTACGACGGTCGGCTCACCCCAAAAGCCGCCTGGCCAGGACTCAGCTATCTCACCACTGCTCGCGGCGGCACCTCCAATTTCTACCTAGAGCGATTTCCTGACTACTTTGGCGACATCCCGGTATTTGGCGGCGTTTATGGCACCGCCGAAGCCACCTTTGGCGTTTATCCCAGCTTCAACACCGACGGCAGCATTCTGGCAATCGAGAGCGGCTTTTTTGAATTCGTCCCGCAGGATCAGTGGCATGTCGAACAGCCCAAAACCCTCCTGCCTGTGGAGGTGCAGGTTGGTGAACGATATCGTATCTTGGTGACCAGCTACAGCGGCTTCTATCGCTACGACATCGGCGATGTTGTGGAAGTTGTTGGATTTTATGAACAAGCGCCGCTAATTGTGTTTCGCCATCGGCAGGGTGGGCTGCTGTCCTCTACGACAGAGAAAACAACGGAATTTCATGCAATCCAGGTCATGGAACAGTTGCAGCGCGAGTTCAACATCAAACTCCAAGACTTTTGCATTACCCTGTCTGCCCATGAGTTTCCAGCGCGATACTGGGTGAACATAGAGCTAGCCCCCGGCCACTCCCTAGCGCGTCCGTATTCTTTCCTGATGCGGTTTGAACATTGGCTGCAACAGACTAATCTACTCTATGCCAGCGCCCGCCAGGATCAGGTGCCTCCGCCTTGTCTGCGGGTTCTGGCAGCAGGCAGCTTTGCCACGCTCCATCAGCGCCAGGTGCAGCGCGGCATATTTGATTCTCAGCTCAAGCTGCCCCATATCAGCGAAGATCGAACCCTGCTGGAGGGTCTACCCGTGCAGTATGAAATCGGCCTAAGCGATTTTCCAAATGCCAAGCCATTCTGCCATTCCGAATCGGATGTTGTGCTATCGGATATTGCGCTATCGGATGTTGCACTACGCGGCAACGGGTCTGAGCTAAGTTCTCCGAGCTGTGAGCCAGCGCCGCAAGTTCAGCCACAAACGCTTTGGGAGCCTCCACCTTGCCCAACCCGCCCGGTGCCAGAGCTACCCTGCTTGAGGGGCGCAGACCTGCTCCAGGCAGATTTAGCAGGGACAGATTTCAGCGGGCAAGACCTTTCCTATGCCGACCTCAGCGGCGCAAATCTCCAGGGTGCAGTTCTGCGGGGCGCGAACTTGACGGGGGCACTGCTGCGAGAAGCAAACCTGAGTGATGCAGATTTGAGTGAAAGCCTCTTGGTCAATACTGACCTGACGGATGCACGGCTTCATCGGGCCTGCCTGCGCGGGGCCGTGCTGGATGGGGCGTTTCTGACGCGAACAGACTTTAGCTATGCTGACCTTTCAGATGCAAATCTAAGTAAGGTACTGATGTGGCATACAAACTTTAGCCATGCCAAGCACTGACCTCATCGCCCGCGCTCTGAGCGTGCTGCAAGCCCGGCTTCAGATATTTGGAGCATTGCGGAAGCAGCGATAGAGAGTTATGGAGCAGTTGCAATGGAGCAGTTATATGCCAGCTACACCCCCAGCGAGATCACGTCGGTAATGCTTTGTCCTTTGTGAACCCGATTGTGGCGCTGCCCCAGGCTATGCTCCTGGTGGTGCTGCTCGATCAGGTCTGCCTTCGTGCGAAATACCTGGGTGATTTTGGTTTGTGTGGCCACGCCGATGGTTTTGCAGAGATCTTTCATCACCGGAAAGGAGATGGCCCACTTGTCTGCATGGGAGGTTTGGGCATTGTTATAGTCCATGATGGCGTACAGCGCCTTTAGCACGCCCGGATCGAGCGATGCATCTTCTGGGGCAGGTTTGGGCTTGATGGCGCTGGGCTTGGCGGCAGTGGGCTTGGTGGTGGAGGGCTTGGCGGTGGGGGCGATCGCCTTCTTGCCACGGGTCGATGAAGCGCGGGACGCAGCTTTTTTCGACGCTACAGGCGCGGGTTCGGGTTCGGCAAGCGAGACAGTGGGCACTGCTGGAGGTATTATTTCGACCTCCGCAGAAAGGGCTGGCGTAGAAAGGGCTGGCGTAGAAAGGGCTGGTGTAGAAAGGGCTGGCGTGCTGCTGCCGTTTAGCAGCTTGCGGAAGGCTTCCAGCTTTTCTACGGCTGCATCTCGCTCCTGCCGGAGTCGCTGGTTTTCCTGCTGGAGGGCTGCAAGCTGAGCATTGGGCTGGGTTTGTCCCTGTTGCAGCGCTTGCTCTAGCTGCTTCACCTGGTTTTTTAGGGTTTCGATTTCGTTGGTAAACCAGGCCAGCGTTTTGGCCTGATCTGCCACAATCTTGAGGTCAACAGTGGCGGGTGAAGATTCGGCAGTCTCCTCGGCCGAGTTGACGGGTTCGGAGGCGAGTTGGGTGGACTGAGCGTGCGCCTCGACTGCCTCTGCTGGATCAACGCCCAGCACCAAAAATATTTCTAGAACCTGGTGCAATAGATCTTCAGAACTGCGGTTTTTACCTTTGATGCCGATCTGTTCTGCAACAGCTTTTAGCAGGTTCAAATCCACAATCACGGGCTTTCGGTAGGCACGTCGGGTTTTAGACGGCTTTTCATCAGACTCAGCGGCAGATGGCATTTGGGGTTTGTCAGTGGTCGTCGCAGTCAGTTTGGCAAGCATTTCGGCAGCATTCGTCAGGTCAGTGTGGCTTACTTGGTCTTGGTCGGTCGTGATGAAATCGTCTGTCATGATGGGTTTGGAAATCTGGGGATAACGGATGGGATACGAGAGTCGATGGGAGTGGGGCGATCGCCCGCCTTGGTTCCAGCGATCAGGCTTCGCAGGCTGAACTGCTTATGGTTCAAGGATTTTACAGATTGGAGCATCGGCGTGTGCTGCTGTTCAGGTGCAAAAATGGCAGAAGACTGTGAGTAGGGCGCGGCGGCTTTATCCATGCGGCGCAGTTTGGCGCAATCTGGTGCGATTTGGCGCGATCGCCCGATCGTCTGCCATCGCGACGGTTGGGGCAGTGGGCATGAGATACGCTCAACCCACAGCACTCGTCACCTTCGCCTCAAGCTGGCGTGCATTAACCTGGTGTGGATTAATCTGTGCATTAATTTTGACCAGAGCCTCAACAGAATAGCTTACTTAGAATAGCTTATTTCTAAAGAAAGCGTGCAAAAATATCTCACCTTTCAGGGAGGAATTGAGATCCAGGCAAATGACAACTCCAAAATCGCTCTGATAGGTGTCAAATGGGTGTCAAAATTGTCAGAACTTAGGGCACTCAAATCTGAGACGCAAAAGCAGTTCAAGTGTACTAGCGCCACGACTTCAGCTTGGTTAGGAGATGCTGCTTTTATCTTATTCCTAACAGCCCGAAACGCCGAAATTTGAAGGCGATCGCCATTTTATAGGACTCAGCGAAAGCAGGTTTCCAGGTTAAATAGATTATCGGTATCAAAGTTCCTGGCATACTCTCGACGCTGCAATCGAGCAGGTTCCGAGCGCAGATAGCGATTGACCAAGGAGCGCCAAGGGCGATCGCCATCGGGCAGAGCCAGACCATAGAAACTGCATTCCAGAGATTCATTGGGTACTAGCCCAAAGTTGCCCGTAGCGTAAAAAGGTTCCGAGAAGACAATTCCGTTGACCGTGGTGTGGATCGGGTTGGGGCCACATTCCAGATGGACAGATCCAGTCCGAACCAGGTCAAAGCGATTGTCTGCATTGGACGGCAGCACCACCAGCGCCACCGACCTTGATTCCGTCGTCGTAATATAGTCAGCCAGTTGCCTGGCCATGTCAAAGCAAAAGCCCGTCCACTCTGACTGTGGATTAACGTAACCCAGCGGAGCCACCTCAGAGCGAATCCCAATTCTCAGAACGCCCGTTGCGTCTAGATCGTCTAGCACGGAACGACTGGCGGCGACGGGTGAAGAACGAGATGCAAGAGGGCGAACGCCCCCCGGAATTTGACCTCCGTAGGCAGCGGCCAACTGCGCCGGGGATAAAGATTTAATCAGATAAAGCCGATTTTCGTCGCTGCTGAAGGCCGCCGCCCGCTGGGTCAGCACTTGTCCAAAGGAGGCGGTTAGGTACGGAAGATATTCAGACGATTCGGGGCGATCGCTCAAATAGATTTTGAAAAACGCAACGCTGAGGTTGCGGATGTAGGAACGCCCGATCGCCCAAGCCGGCCCCCGAATCCGCGCAGGAACCAGTTCTTCATTTTGGGGCGGGCTGGTGGAAAAGTGGGTTCCGGGCACCATGAGTCCCAAATACTGATCAGGGGCATCCATCCAGGCAAACATCGGAATTTGCTCATACACCGATGGTGCTAAGATATCGCGAGTCCCAGCCAGAATCAGCATCGGAATTTGCACATTGCCAACTCCTGATTGTCCGTACAGCGTTGCCCCCATCGGATATTGAGCAATCCCAGCACGAATGCGGGGGTCTGTAAAGTCGTAGAGGGTCGGCGGCAAGAAGCGAGCGTGGCATTGCAGCAGAAACGATGGATTGATCTGGGTTAACCCCTCTGCACAGCGCGGCACAAGCTTAGCCGGGTCGAAGCTGGCCCCTGCCGCTCCCAAAACGGTCATTGCACCCAGAGATTGACCAATAATGCCGACCCGCTGCACGTCAATTCGCCCCTGCCACTGGGGATCGGTCGCATCGAGCTTTTCTAACTCGTCCAGCAGGAAGATGATGTCTTGCTGCCGACTCACATACTCCGTCGGACTCGTCAGGTCGCCCAGCCCACCCGCCAGAAACAGACTGCGATAGGTGTCTGTGGTGCCAATGTGTTCGGGCACTGCAACGGCGAATCCATAGGAGGCCAGGTGTTCGCCATCCACCATGCCATCGCTGAGACGACCACCCCAGCCGTGGGTATAAATGACCAGCGGCGCGGGCGCTGGGGCGTTCTCTGGAATGTAGACATCTACCCGCATGGTGTAGCGTCCAGAGAAACCATCGAGCGTGGTGCGAGTGGCTTGGATGTCAAACGTCAACTGTTCCCGCCGAAACGCATAGGGGCCGGGCTGGCTCAGGTCTGGTAGCTGATCATAGGCAAACTCCGGGTCAGCAGCGGCTTCCTGATTGGAAACATCCATTACCACTTGAGCGGCTGCATCCTGATACAGAACAACGGTTTTCAAATCTTGCAGAAGCGCCATTAGCGAACTCAGATCGATTCGGATATCTGGAGTAGGATACTGCCGCATCCAGTCAATCCAAGTCCAACCGTCTGGGTGGTTGGCGGCGGAGAGGATAAGCGCCGAGCGCACTGCGCGAAATCCATTCAGTCCCGAATCGGTTTGCAGGGTCTTGCCGATGCTCTGCAACACCTGCTCCGCCATTGGAATGTTAAGAACACGCGAAACGAGCGCGACATCGGCTTTCATTTCGTGCTGGAGCAGTCGCCGCAGTTGCGCTTGAGAATCGGCATCCAAAAAGCCCAGAAATAGCCTTAGATTGCCCGATGCTTGCCCCGTTTGGGCATAGGTTTCGAGCGCATCGACGGAGATCGAGAGTTGGAGGGGCCCTACGTAGGTCGTGAGCCGTTCTGCGCTGAGGGCTGGCGATGCTCCCAGCAGATTACCCCAAACGCCAATGCCCAGTGCAGCGCAGGTCGATAAGAAACCTACAGAGAGCGATTGGAACCGCCGCTCAACTAGTCGAGTGGCGAATTGCTGCATGGCAGATATTCGAGGGATGGATAGTTGAGACAAGGAAGCCATCGGTGGTTGCGATTTTGGGAGGGATAGCCAGGATGGACGCAGTAGGGTTCGATCTTGACCGCTTGCGCCGCTTGCGCCCGGCTTCTGCAATAGCTTACAGCATTTCCCCGTGGAGGATGAGGGAGAGCGGCTGCTTGACTGACAAAACAGGTTAAAGCTGGAACGAAAGCCATGCGGGAAGCAGAGCATGATTTAGGCTGAGAAGTAACCACACAAACCAGTCAAATCAATGTCACCGACTTCCCGTCTTTATGATGCGTTGAATGATTTTCTGCGTCAATGCGACATTCAGTGGCAGGATGCTCGCCATCTGCAAACACTGTGCTGGATGATCATTGGCATGATTGGAAGCCAAAACGTTCATCTGGAAAGTGGTGGCGCAATCAAGCAGCACCGTCAGGTTGTGGACGATTCAACGGGTACTGCGGCAAGCGCAACGGCTGATGCCCGAGGGTGTCGCGATTGTCCTTTTGGCAGACCGAGGGTTTGCCGATGGCAAGTTGATGAAATACCTCCGGGAGAATCTGGGTTGGCATTTCCGCATCCGCATCAAACGCTCCTTCCAATTTCAGCACCAAGGGCAGTGGCGCCAGGTATCGTCGGTTCAATTGCAACCAGGACAAGCTTACTTTACGCCTGCAGTGTCGGTGGGTAGAACAAAGCCCTACGACAATGTTTACCTTGCCTTTGCCCACGACAAACTCAGCAGCGAGAATTGGACAATTGTGAGTGATGAGCCGACGAACTTGCAGACGTTTGCCCAATATCGACTGAGATTTCAGGTGGAGGAGTCGTTTTTGGATTTGAAGTCCAACGGGTTTAATCTCGAAGCCTCCAGACTCAGAGACAAGGTTGCCCTTTCCCAGTTGTGTGGGGTAATCGCCTTGACGATGCTGTTCTTAGTTCTCCAAGGGGTGCAAGTGGTCGCATCCGGCAAGCGTCGCCAAGTCGATGCTCACTGGAAGCGCGGCATGAGTTATCTCAAGCTGGGCTGGAATTGGATTCGGCTGGCTATCACTCACCAGTGGAAGATTCACGTTTATCAGTTCCTCTCCTGTTCACCTGACCCTCAACCTGCCATCGCATCAAGGCGACAACACGATGACTCCCTAAAGCGTGAATTCACTGTCCTCAGCCGTATTCCAGCTTCTTAGTTTTGTCAGTCAAGCAGGGGAGAGCGGCAAAATTGCAAATCCTGTGAATAGAGGTCTAAAATCCCCTAAGTTATATGAATTGTTATCAGCTTGTCTCATATCTAGTCTGCTCAAAGTAGTTTGCTCGAAGTAATCTGCTCAAAGTAGTTTGCTCGAAGTAATCTGCTCAAGTAGTCTGCTCAAGACCAATTCGCGCCACAGCACTGTGGCAATAAGCGAGATCACTATCTAGCCAGAGAGTCCAGATCTAAGCAGTCCTATGCGATTCATTGAATACGTTCGATCAACCATCCTACCGTCGAGGTTAGTTCAATTGTTTATTCAATCGGGTCTGCGCTGGAGTCAGGACAATTGTCCAGGGATGGCGGCGGCTTTGTCCTATCACGCGCTGTTTGCTATGTTTCCCCTGCTGCTGGTGATGCTGAGTATCATTAGTTCCTTAATCGGGCCAGATACAGAGGCGTTTCGGGCGATCGCCACAGGGTTGGCGCGGGCTCTGCCGCCCGAAGCGCACGAGCTGGTTAAGGGAACCATCGTCACAATGAATGAGAACAGCGTCGGCGCGGGACTGGTGGGCTTTGGGATCTTGCTTTTTGCGTCGAGCAGCGTGTTTGGGGTGTTGCGCTATTCGGTAAACTACATCTGGCGATCGGCCGATCCAGGCTCCAGCGGGCAGGGTCTAGTGGATTCAGTGCTATTTTTTATTAAAAATCGACTATTTGCATTTTTAATGGTGCTGGGAACGGCACTGCTGCTGCTGGTTTTGCTAGTGTCCAACATTGTGATTCGGATTTTTTTGAATCTGGTCAATATGCTCCAGGGAAACTTTGAAGTCACTCAGTTTGACGATATCTCGCTGGATCGAGGTTTGCAAACAGGAGTGTCGTTTTTAATATTGGCAATCGCCATTTGTATTTTATTCAAAATCCTACCCAGCGTAGGCATCCAATGGCGAGATGTCTGGCTGGGAGCGCTGCTAACTGCCGTTGCACTCTTTGCATTACAGCAGCTTGTAGGCAATAGCGTCATCTCAATTGGCGGGCGGTTTCTCTCCTACGGCGTGATCGGTAGCGTGATGATCCTGATGCTGTGGATTTTCTTGACCGTTCAGATTTTCTTCTTTGGCTGCGAGTTTACCTATGTCTATGCCCATTTATTCGGCAGTCGCCGCAGCCGCTCTTTAGAAATTTAGAACGTTATGTTCAAAACGCCCTCAGCATCACCCTTGGGGTTAATATTTTCAAATTAATGATATCTACCTACCTCGATATCTACCTACCTCAACGCACCTCCAAACCCAAAATCTAAAATCCAAAATCTCAGCTAAGCCTATGTCTTCGACACCTTCTGCCCTCCAGGGTCTCAGCCAATCCGAGGTTCTTGCCCGTTGCGCTGCTGGGCAGGGAAACGATATTCCAGTGCAAACTAGCCGCACCTATTGGGATATCTTGCGTGATAACTTGTTCACTTTTATTAACAGCGTGTATCTGTTCCTGAGCCTGGTGCTAATTGCCCTGGGGCGGGCTAGCGATGTGGTGGTGATTGCCTTTGTGGTGTTGCTTAACGTTGTTATCAACATTGTTCAAGAAATTCGCGCCAAGCAAAAGCTAGACAAGATTGCGCTGCTGACGCGCCCTTCGGCAACGGTGATTCGAGACGGGCGATCGCAGGAGATTGACCTAGCAGAGATTGTGGTGGGCGATATTCTGGCAATTGGGCCGGGCGACCAGGTGGTGGTGGATGGCGTGATGGTGGGCGACGGCGACATTAAAGGCGACATTAAAGTAGACGAATCCCTGCTGACGGGCGAATCGGATCACATCCTCAAGCGGCCCGGCGACCCAGTGTATTCTGGCAGCTTTTGCGTCAGCGGGTCTTCTTACTACGAAGCCGAAAAGGTGGGAGCCGCCAGCCTGTCGAGCAAGATGACCGCAGAGGCACGTCGATTTCGGAAAGTCCTCACCCCGCTGCAACGCCGAATTAATCTGATTATTCGCCTGTTGCTGGGTGTGGCGATCGTGCTGGGATTGGTAACGTTCCTGCGAATGCTGCTGGGCGTTACTTCCATTACAGCGGGCGTACAAAACTTGGCGGTGCTGGTGGGGCTGGTGCCGATTGGCTTATACTTCATGATTACCCTGGCCTACGCGCTGGGCGCAGTCCGCATTGCGGAACAGAGTGCGCTCGTACAGCAGTCCAACGCCGTAGAGTCTCTGAGTAACGTAGATGTCATGTGTTTGGACAAGACAGGGACTCTAACGGCGAATCGAATTAACCTGCGATCGCTCGAACCCATTGACACCGATCGCGCTGCATTAGAAGAACGCCTGGGAGAATATGCCGCGAGCGCCACTGCGAGTAATAAAACGAATGATGCGATCGCCGCGTTTCTGCCCCGATCGCCGCGTTCTGTCAAACAAGAAATCCCGTTTTCTTCGGTCTATAAATGGAGTGCGATCGCCTTCGCAGATCAGCCTGGTGTATACGTTCTAGGTGCGCCAGAGGTGCTGGCACTGGCGATGTCTCTGTCGGAAGATCTGCTCACGCGCATTCAAGAAGGCGCAGACCAGGGATTGCGGGTGCTGCTCTTTGCCCACAGTTCCACGCTTCCCGACTGGTCAGATGCGTCAGATACTCCCGTCTTGCCGCCAGACCTCAAACCGATGGCGCTGCTATTCTTCGGGGATGAACTGCGATCAGATGCCGAGAAAACCCTGGCAGAGTTTCGTCAGGCAGGCATCCAGGTCAAGGTCATTTCAGGGGATAACCCGGTCACGGTGGCAGCCCTAGCCAAACAGGCAGGCTTGAGCGAGGACATCATCGCCGTATCTGGTCAGGATCTGGCAGAAATGGACGATGCAGCATTCACTCAAACCGCCGAAGAAAGCACGATTTTTGGGCGCATTACCCCAGAGCAAAAGGCGCGTCTGGTGCAGAGCCTCCAGTCTCGCGGGCACTATGTCGCCATGATGGGTGATGGGGTGAATGATGTGCTGTCGCTTAAGCAATCCAACGTCGGCGTTGCAATGGAAAGCGGCAGCCAGGCCACCCGCAGCGTCGCCGATATTGTGCTGCTCAACGACACCTTCAGCGCTTTGCCCAAAATCTTCACGGAAGGGCGGCGCATCCGCAACGGAGTGGTGGACATCAGCAAGCTGTTTATGGTTCGGATCTTTTCGTTTATCTTGGCGATCGTGGCCATCGGCATGATTACGCTGTCGTTTCCCTTCAGCATCAAGGCCAGCACAATTGTCACGTTCCTGACAGTGGGCCTGCCGCCCTTTTTTGTAACGCTCTGGGCCCGCCCCACCCGACCCAAAGTGTCGCTGTGGGAATCCTTCCGTCATTTTGTCGTGCCTGCCGCGCTCACCCTCTCTTTGGCGAGTATTTTGGTCTATCTCTACTTTTTGGCAGAAAACGTCGGCCCATTGATGGACTGGTTGAGCGGCGCAATTTCGCTAGAAGAGTTGGCACAGCAAATCAATCGCGCACAAATCAGCCAAGCTCAGCAAATTGCAGAATCCGCAATGGTGACAATGCAGGTCCTGGGCGGGCTGCTGTTGCTGCCTTTCCTAAAGCCGCCAACGCCGAGTTGGGCGGGCGGAGAGCCGCTGAGTCGAGACTGGCGCTATACGATTCTGGCAGGGTTAGTGCTGTTAATTTACATTGCGATTATTACAATCCCGCCGCTGCAACGCTTTTTTGAATTAGCTCCTCTGGAACCACAGGAGTATATCGGCATTGGGCTGGCTGCTATTGTGTGGGCGCTGCTGCTGCGCTTTATCTGGCGACGCAAGCTGATGGAGCGCTTTTTGGGGCTGATTCCGTTTTGATAGGCTGTTCTAATGGGCTGCTCTAATAGGCGGTTCTAATAGGCTGCTCTCATAAATTATTGGGGTGGACAGACTGGCGGTCAGGTCAATCCGACGCTTTTTGAGTAAAGACTTTTTATAGGCAAAAAGGAAAATGCCGTTTTCATCCTCTGCAAATCTTTCGGTCGATCCAGCAGCGCTGCTGTTCTCCACTGAAAGTCGCTCTGTGGCAGAACGTCGGGCGGAGGGCAAAGCTCTGCGTCAAGTCCTCAAGCGTTCGGATCACGGCAGTTATAGCCCCGCCGACCTACGTGAAGACCCGATCGCAATTCTGGAAGCCCAGGCGAAAACTCGCTTATCTGACCTGGTGCCGATTCGCTACGGGCGAATGCTGGCTTCTCCCTTTGCGTTTTTGCGAGGAGCGGCGGCAATCATGATTCGAGATATTGCCCCAGCGCCAACAACGGGCTTGATGGTTCAAGCCTGCGGGGATATGCACCTGTCTAACTTTGGCGTATTTGCCTCGGCAGAACGCAACTTGATCTTTGGCATTAACGATTTTGATGAAACGTATCCGGGGGCTTGGGAATGGGATTTGAAGCGGCTGGTAGCCAGCTTTGTGGTGGCGGGAAGGACGCTGGGAGCCAGTTCAACGCTGTGTGAAGAAGCAGTGCGGGCAGTCGTGCAGTCCTATCGGCAAAATTTGCAGATTTATGCCGAAATGGGGCATCTGGAACTGTGGTACGAAACGATTTCTGAAGATGAGCTACTTCAGAAGTTGCCTGATGAGCTACGCCAAAAAACCGATCGCCTGTTGACTATGGCGCGTGAAAGAACTAACTTGCAGACACTAGATAAGATAACAGACTTGATTGATGACCAGCGCCATATTGTGGAGTCGCCGCCTTTGATCGTGCGCTTGGAAACGACCAGCAGCGGGCGATCGCCCGTAGACGCGATCGCGCTCCTCATGCAGGACTATCTGACCTCCCTGAGTGGCGATCGCCGTTTCTTGCTGTCTCGATATCGAATTGTGGACGGGGCCCGCAAGGTGGTGGGAGTTGGCAGCGTTGGGACTCGATGTTCAGTCATTTATCTGGAAGGCACAGGCGACAATGATCCCCTGTTTCTGCAAATCAAAGAGGCCCAGCCCTCGGTTCTAGCACCCTACGTAGACCCAGTGAATCAAGACCCGCTCTGTCGGCATCGCCTGCCAGATCATCATCAGGGACACCGCGTTGTGATTGGGCAGCGATTGATCCAGGGTGCCCCAGACATTTTTCTGGGATGGGGAACGCTGGATGGCGTTCATTACTATCTCCGCCAACTGCGCGACATGAAAGGTTCCCTCAAAATCGAACCCGGTAAGTTTGCCCCCTCGGCCCTGCCCAACTACGGCGTGCTGTGCGGCTGGGCGCTGGCCCTGGCCCATGCCAAATCTGGCGACGTGGCGATGCTGGCGGGCTACGTGGGCAAGAGCGCCGCCCTGGATGACGCGCTGGTTCCTTTTGCCAACGCCTATGCAGACCAGACGGAACGAGACTATGATCTGCTAGTGGCGGCAGCGCGACAGGGGCGTATCCCCGTTGCTGAGGGTGTTTAGGCAGTAATATGCGATACCGCACTTATCATTTACAACATCTATAACCTGTTTTCACCAACTATTTTTCACCAACTGTTATGACTTCTGAAACTTATTCTCCACCCGTCAATGTACTGCTTCAGCTTGGGGAAAAACGCCTGCGATTACATCACAAATGGATAGACTACCCCCAAGAGTATGGGTTCACGAAGGCGGATATTCCTGAATTGACTCGAATGGCAATCGACCAAGAGTTAAATTGGGCTGAGTCGGATAAACCAGAGAGTTGGGCACCTGTTCATGCATGGCGGGCGCTGGGACAACTCAAAGCCGAAGATGCTATTGAGCCGCTGCTCTCGGTTTTCAGCGATATGGAGGGGAATGACTGGTTTAATGAAGAAATGCCCGAAGTCTTTTCGCTGATTGGTCCAGCAGCACTCTCTCCAACTCGTGATTTTTTAGAAAATCCAAAGAATCCTCTCTACTGCCGGTGGACAGCGGCTAGCATCTTGGTCAAACTGGGTCAAACCCACCCGGAACTGAGGGCAGCGTGTGTGGCGGCTCTGGAAGCGCCGCTTGAGCGGTATTCCAGCAACAACCCAGAAATGAACGGGGTTTTGGTCAATAGCCTGTTGGATTTAGAAGCCAAGGAGTCTGCGCCCATCATCGAGCAGGCCTATGCCGCAAAATGGGTGGACTTTGCGATTTGTGGAGACTGGCTAGATGTGCAACGCCACTTAGGCTTGCTCTCGCCAACGGAAGTGTATGAGCGTCGGCATCAGGTTGATGCCGACCGGCTAAGGGTGAAAACGTCGAAGCTGCCTGCGTCTCCTTCTAAGGGGTTTGGTGCTGAAACTGCACAGAAGAAGCCGAAAAAGAAGAGCAAGTAAGCTAACTGTTGATTCTTACCCTGTGGCGATCGCCCATTCCCTGTCCTGTTGGGTCAATATCACAGCGTTCGTAGAAACAGCGCGATCGCCCCTGGGCTATAACCATGACCGATGCGCGGGCGTAATGTATGACGCTGAAAGCTTTCGGAATAGTGACAGGTGTGGCGATCGCCCTGGCTGTGTTTGGCTTTATTCCTGGGATGGGCTTGCCAGGGGCAATAGTATTCGCTGCTTTTGCGCTGGTAGCAGAACTGGTGTACGGCAAAGGCATCATCAACCGCATCAGCGATGATGCCATCTGGCCTATTGCGATTTTCATGACCTGGCTCTGGCCCATCAGCATCCCCGTTGGCTGGCTGGTGGGCTGGGGCTTGCTGGGGCGTTTTCCCCGAACCACCAAAATGCTGGCAATGCTTGCGGTGATGGTGCTGTGGGGTATGGGGCTGACGCTCTATTTTGTTTCGGTCGCGCCCAAACAGGAAACGCTGTGAATTCCCTAAATATTCGCAAATATTCGCTACACTTTGCTTTCAGGACTGACGCACGTGCGGTCGGTTTTCTGGATTTTGGACGATTTCTCGCGGCTGCAGCCCACGAGAAATTATCCACCACGGAAAATCGTCCAACTGCATCCGTCCTAGTTTTCTAATCACGTTTGGGGCGATCGCCAATGACGGGTCTTCAGGTCACTGATTTCGGGGCAAATCTTGCAGTTGGAACAGCGGAACCGCTGGAGCCAGCCGTGTATATCGTGGGCGCGGGGCCCGGCGATCCAGAACTGCTGACGCTGAAGGCCTATCGTCTGCTAGCCCAAGCGGACGTGATTTTGGTGGCCGATTCGCTGGTGCCGCAGCAGGTGTTGGGCTGCGTCCGCCCCGATGCGGAGATTGTGCGGACGGCCAACAAAACGCTGGAGGATATTCTGCCGCTGATGGTGGCGCGAGTGCGATCGCACCAATCGGTCGTGCGGCTGCATTCCGGCGACCCCAGCCTCTACAGCGCCATCCACGAACAAATGCACCTGCTGGCAGCCGCGGACATTCCCTTTGAAGTGATTCCGGGCATTAGCGCGTTTCAGGCGGCGGCGGCGCGGCTAAAGGTAGAGCTGACGCTGCCCGGCCTGGTGCAAACCATTATCCTGACGCGGATCAGCGGGCGCACCCAGGTTCCCGATGCCGAAAATCTGGCTTCTCTGGCAGCGCACAAAGCCAGCCTGTGCCTCTACCTCAGTGCTCGCCATGTAGAAGCCGCCCAGGCCCAACTGATGGAACACTATGCCGCCGATACGCCCGTGGCGATTTGCTTTCGGCTGGGCTGGCCCGATGAGCAGATCTGGCTTACGCCGCTCAGCCAGATGGCGGCAACCACGCAGGAAAAAGACCTGATCCGCACGACGCTATACGTGATTAGTCCGGCCCTGGCGGCAAGGGGTTCTGAGGAAAGCTCCGAAACATCCGTGCGATCGCGCTTGTATAACCCAGAGCATGATCACCTATTTCGGCGATCGCCCTCCAGGAAAGCGATCCAGCCATAGTTCAGCTATCGTAAAGGGTTCGTAGAGCGTCGCGGGAAAAGGAGCAAGCTCAGGAACTCTCAGAACAATTCTCAGAATATTTACTTAAGCACTTTGAACTTTTCCGTAATTTCACAGAAAACCCAATACACTATTTTCAAAGACCAGTAGTGATCCTGAAGGGCAGGCGGTGCGCTCCGTCTGCTCTTTTCTTTTCTGTCAGAATTTAGCCTTCTCGGATGTAGCAAATGCTTCACAGGCGAGCTTATGATTTTTGATTTTGGATTTTGGATTTGCGATTTTGGATTGCCGGTCAGCGTCCGCTGGGCCTCCGCAATTTCGTCCATAGCGATACTTTGAAAGGATGGACACTAGGCCGGGTCGCCTAGAACAGCACCAAGTCGATGCTGGGTGAAAAGGTCAACCCCGGCTGAAGCTGCATCACCAGCGTTCCGTTAAACGTCAGCGCTCCAGTGGCGCTGCTATAGGCAAACTGGCTCGTTAGCATCGCCCCGGTGCCAAATTTGGAAATTTGGATTGTATCGCCTTCGGCACGAGAGAAATCTTGAATCGTCGCCACGCCGTTAAAGCTGAAAAACAAGAAGGTGTCTGCGCCCGCGCCACCCGCCAGCGTGTCGTTGCCGCTGTTGCCGGATAGCACGTCATTTCCCTCGCCGCCGCTGAGGCTGTCGTTGCCCAGCCCGCCGGTCAGCGAGTCGTTGCCCGCGTTGCCCAGCAGCGTGTCGTCGCCGTCGCCGCCGCTGAGGGTATCATCGCCCTCTTGTCCCTCCAAGCGGTCGTTGCCATTGCCGCCAAAGATCTCGTCGTTGCCGCCGCCGCCAAACAGCGTATCCTTGCCGTCGCCGCCAAAGATCAGGTCGGCATCCTCGCCGCCAAAAATCAGGTCGTTGCCGTCGCCGCCGCTGAGTTCCTGGTCATTGCCAAAGTTGACTTCCGTTGCGCCGTCGGCCAGGCCGCCATAAATCGTGTCGTTGCCCGCGCCCCCCAGCAAGATATCCTTGCCGTCGCCGCCGATCAGCAAATCTCGCCCCGCCATACCGTCTATGATGTCGTTGCCCAGGCCGCCGTTGAGGGTGTCGTTCCCTGCGCCGCCGTTGAGGGTGTCGTTGCCTGCGCCCCCCAGCAAGTTATCTTTGCCCTCTTCACCAAACAGCGAGTCATTGCCGCCACGACCGCGCAGAGTGTCATTCCCCTCCTGTCCTCGCAGGGTGTCGCTGCCGCTTTTGCCATCTATCGTGTCGTCGCCCTTGCCTGCAAAGATTGCGTCGTCGCCAGCAGACCCCCCGTAGCGATCGCCCTGTTGGCCCAACCGCACCGGCACCACTCCCGCATCCAGCAGAATAATCGTCACTTCCTGCGATGCGGCCCCTTCTGCCAGACGGATGCTGAAGAGCTGGTTGCCCGCAGCAGGTTCCCGAAACACGTAGGTCGATTTGGCAAAGCCCAGGCCGTCGCCCTCCGACAATGTGAACACTACCGAGTCGGTGCCGTCGGGTACGCCGTCGTTAAACACTTCAAAGAATACGGGGCCGGCTTCAAACTCGAAGGGAATGCCGGCAGATGCTGTGCCCACCTCTGCTGGATCGAGCCAGGTGGGTAAGAAGTCGCTCTGATCCCACGACCGCTCATCGCCCCAGAAAGAAGACTGGTTGCGCTGCCGTCCTCCGCCCTTGGCTTTTTTCTTCATATATCGAACCTCTTGTATGGGCTACCGGAGACGCAGGATTTTGGGAGTAGGTTCCTGCATCCACCGGGTGTGAAATGAAACGTTAGAATCGGGCGATCGCCCGCATCAGGCAGCACCCCACGTTCTGGGTTAAACATTCTGGGCGAACACTACCTTCTTCAATTCAAACGGGCACTTTTGCGGAATCTTTGAAGCCCTAAAATTTGAAGCTCTAAAAAAAGGGCAGAGCTAAACACGCGCTGCCCCTCTGGGTCGTATTCCTGCTCAATACTCGACTGAATCAGTTCAGGTCAATTACGCCATTAGCTCACCCGTTTCCTGCAAAGCGTGGAGGCGGTGATAGATGCCGCCGTGGGCGAGGAGTTCCGTATGACTGCCCACTTCCACAATTTGACCCTGATCTAGCACCACGATCTGATCCGCTTCCCGCACCGTACTCAGGCGGTGGGCGATGATGATCGTCGTGCGCGTGCCCAGAATGTTTTGCATCGCCAACTGGATCGATCGCTCGGATTCGTAGTCCAGGCTGGAGGTGGCTTCGTCAAACACCAGCACGTCTGGGTTCATCAGCAGGGCGCGGGCAATGCCGAGGCGCTGTCGCTGACCGCCAGAGAGCCGCACGCCCCGCTCGCCGACGACGGTGAGATAGCCCTGGGGCAGGATTTTCACGAATTCGTCCACGCGGGCAATGTGGCAAGCTTCGGCGATCGCCTCCTGCGTCACGCGGGGGTTGCCATAGGTCAGATTGTCCATCAGCGTGCCGTTGAACACATCCACCTCCTGGTGAACGATCGCCAGCCGCTTGCGATAGCCCGTGATGTCGAGCGATCGCACGTCCTGACCATCAATCAACACGCGCCCACTGTGCGGCTCGAAATAGCGAAACAGCAGCTTCACTAAGGTCGATTTGCCAGAACCAGAACGACCCACCAGCGCCACCGTCTGACGCGGCTCGATCAGCAGATTGATGTTTTGTAGCACCGGGCGATCGCGCTCATAGCCAAAACTCAGGTTTTCAAAATGAACCTTACCTGTGAATTGATAATGGCGCACCGCTGCGGGCGTATCGAGTAAGTTATGGGAATCTTGCCCGTCCGGAGTTTGCATGAACTCGTGAAAGCGGTTCATCGAGGCATAGCGGCGGGCAAACACCTCCGCCACGGTGCAGATCGGTTCCAACTCTGCATAGGCCATGCTAGACACCGTGAGCGTCGTCACAAAATGACCCAGCGAGATATTGCCCTGCACCGTCGCCCACAGCGTCAGCGCCAGCACCACAAACACCGACGACTCCACCACCAGCTTTTGCCAGGCAAACAGGGTGACGTAGCCCTTATGAACCCGATAGTCCACCACCTTAAACTCGCGTTCTATCCGCTGTCGCTGCCGCTCTAGCTCGTTTGCCTCCGTCGCAAAGGCTTTCACGGTTTTGATGTTAGTGATGATTTCCGAAGTGCGGCTTTCGGTGTTCTCCATGTATTCATCGAGCCGTTCCTCTTTTTTGATCAGCCGCCGCAGGTTGTGCAGCAGAAAGGCGAGAATCAGCACAAACGAAATCAGGAACAGGATCGCGATGCGCCACTCGATCAGTAAGATGACTCCAAAAATCCCAATCACGCGAACAATCTTGGGAATAAGCTGACCCGCGATTTCGGGATAGGTCCAGGTATGGTTTGCCAACCCCCGCGCGACTCGCCCAGAGATGCGTCCCGGATTGTTTTCGTCATAGAACTCCAGCGGCAAAGAAAGGACTTTGGCGATCGCCCGAATTGTGTGATCGCGGCGCGACCTCAGGGCGATGTCCCAGTGAAACCAGACCCCCAACCAGGCCTGAATCGGCGCACGAACCACCGTCACCAAAAAGATCACGCCCAGCAGCACCACCAGCGAGAGCGATCGCCCCACATCCCAATCGCCCATTGTGCCAACCTGCGCCACAAACCGCTGCAACGGCCCGTCCAGCGGCTGCCCCGACAGCACATTCAGCAGTTGCCCAATGGCATAGGGGACGGCCAGATCCAGCACTTCAAACAGGCTGCTGGCCGTAATGCTAAACACCGAGAGGCCCCAGTATCGTCTGTAGTAATTCAGAATATTGCGAAAACTCTGTGAACTCGCCATCGCGGGAGACCTCCACCCAGATCGGCAGACGGAGATGTGCCCAAGAGTCTCATCAGAAACTCAGGGGCGATCGCCCTTCTGTACAGTTAGATTACGATTGTAGCACGGCGTAATACAACTGGCTGAAGAGTTTGGCTAGAGGCGCGGTTGGCAACTGGCGAGTCAGCCACCCAAAACAGCACACCCTAGAACCCCGCGCTGCCCTAGGCAGTGTCCTAAAATTTTCTAGGTCGTTGATTGCCTTGAGTCGATCCCCCTAAATCCCCCTTATTAAGGGGGGACTTCCGGAGTGGTTCGGCTCGGTTCCCCCCTTTTTTAAGGGGGGCTAGGGGGGATCGAAGGGTTTTAAAACATGCCCTAGGGTTTGCTCTAGGTCTGCCTCAAATCGCTATCCCAAAATAATGTCTAGTGAACATTTAGTACCCGAAATACATAATGCTGCGCTGAAAACTCCGGATGCGCCAAGAATCCGGGAGAAGCTTCCTGACGGTAGGACAATTTTGTAGACGACAATTTGTAAACGACTTGTAAGCGACTTGTAGACGACAAGTGGACAACAGGTTGCAGGTGCAGTCAGTCATCGCCCCCGCACAGCCTGTCTAGCGGGGAGCAGACCCAAAGCGATGCTGCGTCAACCGTCTATGCATGTGCTACGCATGTGCTATGCATGTGCTATGCGTCGTGTTATGCATCGGAATCGGGCGATCGCCCAGCGACCTAGCGAGGCGGACTCGGTTTTTGATGGCTAGTCAGGCAGGGTAGAACCGTAAACAAAGAAAGCCAGAGCACCAGGGCACCAACTTCAAACATAGGATGTCTTTAAGGATTAGTTGATGTGAAACAGGGAACAGAGTAGAACCTGAAGCTGGGCAGCGGAGAGCACAAAGCAAGTGACAACATGCACCAACCTGAGACCGGCACAGACCAGACGCAGCCCGGATATCAACACAGACCGGATATCGACACAAAACAAATTGAACCGCTGGTAGAAACTCCCCATTTGCTGGTCACTGAATCGTCCTCTAGTGTTGCTGTAGAACTGCTTACTTGAGGTCACTGAGCAGTCCTTCAGAAACAAGACTCGTATCTTCTATTCTTACCATTAATTTCACGGATTCATACCGTCAACATACTGAGTTTCCCAGATCACGGCGGTTCATCTAATCGGGCGATCGCGCTTCATTATTCCTCAAGGTTGACGACAGTTTCTGAGTGGGAATACTACAGGTTAGTGTTTTGGGGGTGGAGCCACTTGGAACCCTGGATTCCGTCTTGAGCTAGCGCTTTCTCAAAACAATCTCAAAACAATCTCAAAACAAGATGAAGGTTCAGGAAAAAGAGCCTGTGGATCAAAATCCTCCTTTTGAAGGAGATTAAGAAGGAGATAGAGATTGCAAGAGATTTTGAGGAAAGCCTGTTGGCGGATCATCCATCCGTTGGATTAGCACCGCTCGCTTTTACAACCTGATGCACCCCGCCTGATGTTCCAACCCCCACCCTCTTCGCATCAGCCTTGCGGAGTCATTATCCCTAACCCATTAAACTTCTCATGTCCGCAGAACCCCTTACCGAGTCATTACCAGAGCCACCCACGGGAGCATCCGCCGGATTTGCCGACAACTGGAGCTATCTGAAAACCGAGCTAGGCTGGCTAGAGCGGATGTTGATGGTGGCGGTGGCGCGACAAAAAAAGGAAGCCAAAGAAATCGACCGGGTGGCCCAGTCGCGGGCAGACCGAGTGACGAGCCACTGGTGGCAGGGCGTGATTTCGCTGGACGGCAAGATTTGCTACGACGAATATCGCCAGCCGCCTGTGACGACAGCGGTAACCACACCCCGACTCGGCTATCAGCAGCAGCTTGAAGGACGCATCCGGGCGACGGAGGCCCGCGGCGTTTTGCTGGGGCTGCCGATGTTGTGCGATCGCCTCCAGCTTTCGCTGTTTGAAAAGCAGGTGGTTTTGTTGGCGATCGCCCCAGAGGTGAACCGCCGCTACGCCCGTCTATATCGCTTTTTGCAGGGTGAAGAGTCTGCCGTGTCTGACCTGCCCACGGTGAACCTGGCGCTGCAACTGCTGTGTCGCAATGACCAGGAATGGCGGGTCGGGCGATCGCGCCTGCTGGATGACGCACCCCTGCTAAAGTTGGGACTACTGGAGCGACACCCGCGCAACACCGACACCCTGCTCAACCAATCGCTGCGGCTGGTGGCTCCCCTGGTCAGCTTTTTGCTAGACGAACAGCCCCAGGCGGCGGTGCTGGACCGCCTGCTGCAACCTGCCGCCGTCGAGTCGTTTTTGACCCTCCGCCGGACGGACGTGCCGTGGGATGCGCTGGTATTGCCAGAATCGCTGATCGGGCGGCTGCGATCGCTCTGTGATCTGGCCAGCGCCGCTGCCGTCTCCCCGACCGCCAGCGGGCCCGTCGCTGTCCTGGCTGGGCCCTCAGGGGTCGGCAAAACCCTTGCTGCCGAGGCGATCGCCCACACGCTGGGGCAGCCCTTGGCAATGGTCGATCTGTCCCAGGTCAACCCGGCCGACTTTCCTCTGCTGCTGCAAGACATCGAGTCTACCCGTCCGCCGCTGCTGCTGGTGAAATCGGCCCAGCTTTGGCTGCGACGGTCAGCGGCGATCGCCCCTTCGGAAATCTCCCGCCTGCTCTCTCTCCGGCAAGAAGATGGAACGCTGACCCTATTCAGCCTGCCCCACGCCGAGGCGATCGCCCTGCCCTGGCAACGCCAGCTCCGTCCGGTTCTCTCGTTTGCCATGCCCGACGCGGCCCAGCGCTGGCAGCTTTGGCAGCAAACAGAACTGTTTCCGCAAAGCAGCCCCATCGACTGGGAGGCGCTGGCCAAGCAGCTTGCCGTATCCGGTGGCGAGATTCGGGCGATCGCCCAGACTGCCCGCCAGCTTCAGCTTGCCAAGGATGCGCCCCTGACCGAACACTTGCAGCGGGCGATCGCCCTGCGAGGACATTCTCTCTCACTGCCACTGCGGTCGCGCAGCCGGGGGCGCAAAGTGCAGAAAGAGTCTTAGCAGATTGGCAATCCAAAATCGTCAATACTAAAATCCAAAAGCGGTATTGCCCCCATGTATTGCCTCAACCCCCGCTGTCCCAAGCCCGCCAATCCCCAGAGCCATCGCTTTTGTCAGACCTGCGGGGCGCGGCTGCTGCTGGGCGATCGCTATCGAGCCTATCAACCCCTGGGCAATGGCGAATCGAGCCGCACCTTTTTGGGGCTAGATACCCACCAAATTACCGACAACCGCTGCATTATCAAGCGCTTTCAAAACCAAACCGGCGAAGAACGATTTCGACAAGAAACCGCGCGACTCGACGAACTCAGCAGCCATCCGCAAATTCCCGATCTCTACGCCTACTTTGAGCGAGAAGATGCCCAATTTCTGGTGCAGGAATTTGTCGAAGGGCGCAGCCTGTTTCAGGAAATGACCCAGGACGGCAGCTTCGACGAATCCCAAATTCGCGCCCTGCTGGCTGAGATCTTGCCCCTCCTGCAATTTCTCCACGACCACCAGATTATCCATCGAGACATCAAGCCCACAAACCTGATTCGCAAAGGGCAGCCCCCCAGCGGCGGGCAGCAGGCAGAACTCGATGTCACCAGTTGGGCGCTAACAGACGCACCAGAGCTAACGGGCTGGCTGCAACCCTCCAAAATCCAAAATCCAAAATCCAAAATCCAAAATCCAAAATCCCTCGTTTTGGTCGATTTTGGCGCAGCCAAACGCCTCACCCAATCCGCCCTGGCCCGCCCGGGAACCCTCATGGGCAGCGCCGAGTATGCCGCACCAGAGCAACTGATGGGCCATGCAACCTACGCCAGCGATTTATACAGCTTGGGCGTAACCTGCATTCAGCTTTTGACAGGGCTGAGTCCGTTTGAGCTATTTGACGGCGTGCGGGGGCTGTGGCACTGGCGGTCGGTAGCGGGTACTGTCAGCGACACCCTGGCACAGGTTTTGGACAAAATGCTGGCCACGAGCTTGGGCGATCGCTTTTCTTCGGCCGCTGCGGTGATGGACGTGCTTGGCATTCGGAATCAGGAATCGGGGGTCGGCAATCCGGGAACCAGGGTCAGCCTGAAACCCGAACCCGAAAGCCACTGGCGCTGTGTGGGGACGCTGGAGGCAGGGGCGGGGGTAAATGCGATCGCCCCCCTCCCTGGTCGAGATCTGCTGTTTAGCGGCGGCAATGACGGGCGGCTGGTGGTGTGGGACTGCGATCGCGGCGAGGCGCTGTGGATGTTTGAGGAGCCAGGGGTGGTCGTGACGACGGTGGCGGTGAGTCCCTTGGGCGATGCGCTGGCCAGCGGCGGCTTTGACCGCACCATCAAGCTCTGGGATTGGCAGTCCGGCACACTAACGCGGACGCTGGCGGGCCATACGGACGTAGTGACGGCGATCGCCTTTGCTCCCGATAGCACCCTCTACAGTGCCAGCCGCGACAAAACGATTCGCCAATGGCTGCCCCACACCGGCGAGGCGATCGCCACCTTCAGCAGCCACAAAGCAGCAGTAGAGGCGATCGCCCTCCACCCGCAGCAGCCGATTCTGGTCAGCGGTGGCGCAGAGGGCGCGGTAAAAATTTGGCATACTGGCACGCGAGAACTGCTGCGAACCCTGTCGGGGCACGGGGCCCAAGTGAGTGCGATCGCCTTACCGCCAGAGTCGGCTACGGCGCAAAGCAGCAGCGTCCTCAGCGGCAGTTGGGATATGTCGCTTAAGCTGCGGAACCTGCACGCGGGCGGGCTGCGCTACAACCTGACTGGCCATCTATTGCCGATTACGGCCCTCTCTTGCAACCCATCCGC
Organism: Thermoleptolyngbya sichuanensis A183; assembly: GCF_013177315.1. Lineage (NCBI taxonomy): Bacteria > Bacillati > Cyanobacteriota > Cyanophyceae > Oculatellales > Oculatellaceae > Thermoleptolyngbya > Thermoleptolyngbya sichuanensis. The sequence continues at coordinate 3,723,137 of NZ_CP053661.1, forward strand.
CCGCCTGCTGTCTACCGCCAGCCACGACACTACGGTTAAAATCTGGAATCTAGAAACAGGGGCGCTGCAAGCGACTCTCACAGGACACACGGCTGCGGTGGAGAGCGTCGCATTTTTGTCCAAGAAGCGTCTCGCCAGCGCTGGACGAGACGGCACAATCAGGCTCTGGCAGGTATCCTAAGCAAGTTTCAACCACTGAGTAAAAATGAGTAGAAAGACTCATTTAGCTAGGCCAGTAGCTGTGTGTTTCCGGATCAATAAACGATGAATTTTTCAGGAAGCTGGCTGAATCGGCTAAAACCCTGATGTAGCAGGCATCTTAGATTGTTATATTTGAGGGAACTAAGGGGTTTCACCCCTCAAGGCTAACCGTATTTTCCGGACTGCTTAATCTGTGCTTTGTATTTTTTGAATCCAGTCTAAGTGTTTGCACGTAGAAAGCTGACTAATTGACGGATTCTCAATAGTTACACCTGCTTTAGCTTTATGTTAGGCTTCACATAATTTCAGATTAAGTGAATCTAACGAGAAGATTCAGCAGAAACGTAGCTAGCCCCCAGTTCGCTAGCTGAAAATCATAAAAAGGATGTGCATTTATGATTTCAGGAGCTTTGTCATTCGTTGAATCTACCGGAATGAACACCCATACATCTGCCAAAGACACGACTCATTCTCTCTTCAAAACGATTCCACCAGAGCGGGTTGGAATCGATGGTCAGTATGACTATAACGGACTTGCAAATCGCGTCACGCAAGCATTGGAACAGCAGTTTAGCTACGAAGAGTTACAACATCTAACGGTGCGCCAGCGAGGAACCGTGGTGATGCTTTCGGGTAAGCTTTCCAGTCAGCACTTGCTTCAGAAAATTCGCTGTGCCTCTCTCAATGTTTCTGGTGCAACGGATGTTGAAATACATGGTGTAGATATCGTGCCACAGTCTGCTTACCAAGGCACTGCCCAAGCTAACTGTGCTTAGAGCTTACCTCAATTCCGTCGTTCCAAGCAAATAGCCGTAATCAGATGGCTGCATTGTAGAACATAGCTGTAATTGGGTGGCTGAATGACTAGGCACTGTTTTAAAACTTTCTAGGCCATTGATTGCTCTGAGTCGATCCTCCTCCTTAAAAAGGGGGACTTCCGGGGTGGCTCGGCTCGGTTCCCCCCTTGTTAAGGGGGGCTAGGGGGGATCAAAGGGTTTTAAAACACGCCCTAGGATGCTGGTGGGTGCAGCCGTAACGTACTCCCTTTGAGGCTTTCGATGCACTGCGCTAGCGCTCACGCATAGGAGCATCCCACTTTCGATGAAACAGTCAACTGGCGAGCTGTCCATTGAGGTAGGCACAGCGCAGACTCAACATGGCATTAACGGAGGCCGTATTCCAGCGAGCACCCGAAATTTGGAGGCGTCGCCCAATCTGTTTGACAGCCGATTCTACGGCTCCTGATCCAATAGAACAGAGTTGCTCAGCCTGGTAGAACCCATAATTCACGATGCGAGAGCGATGGGTGCTCAGATAGGCTTCAAAATTGCGGGCTTGCTTGCGCCGACAGTCGGCAAAGAGGGCCCTGGCGGCTTCCACTTGACCTTGCCATAACAGCATTTCCGCCGCTGCTAAGCGCTTGAGCGACCCACCGACTTTGTAGAGGTTTTCTTTGAGATGGTACCAATCGAGGATTTCCCAACGGGTCTCAACGGTAGTGAGTTGAGCAAACAGATTCCACACCCCAGCGTGACCATCGCCCAGACAGACCAGTGGGGAGAGCAAGCGTTGAGCGCTGAGATAATCAATCAAGCTGTCATTGTCTTGGAAGAAGGCGTTGTAATAAATCCCCTCCACCCGCACCGCTTTGTAGTCTCGCCACGGGCTATCGGACTCTAGCAGGTCACGCAGACGGACTTTGCCGCCATCAATGCTGACCTCACTGACGCCTTGTTTAGCCTCGGCAGACTCGAACGACTGACGCCCCACCAGACGTTGTTGGGTCGAGTGCCCGACCCGCATCCCGGTCAGGGCTACGATGTCATCCTCTGCATCTTGAAACGATTCGTTGGCACTTGACTTTAGTTTGGACTAATGGTGAAGAGGAAGGCAGTCAATGAGAAGCACCGACTGCCGTAAGGTCAATGAAGTACAACCAACATTGACCCCATGATTTTCAACGAACTTCAGCAATTTCGCCAAACGTTGTATGCCAGCTTGGGAAACGCCAGAGATGCCCTGTTTGATCTGATGGATGCCGTGTTAGTGAGTGCGTGCATCGTGTCGTTTGTGAGGCTATCGCAGAGTCCTGTCTTTCGTCGCCAGTGGTCGAGCACCTATGAAGCGTTGCGCGATAGCCGCCTACCCCGATCAAAGGTGCTGAAGCTGTTGGTGCAGCAGATACCGACTCAGCAGCAACCGTTGTTGGCAAGTGATGCGAGTCGGTGGAACCGTCCTGCTGCCAGGCGTTTGAAAGACCGCACCTTATCAGGCAGAACAGGACATGCCCCGATAGCCGGACAAAACTACAGTACCTTAGCCTGGATTGCTGAAGACAGGGGCAGTTGGGCATTACCATTGCGGCATGAGCGCATCACCAGCTTTGAAACACCCGCCAGTAAAGCGGCATTCCAACTCAAACAAGTGACTCGGCAGTTAGCGGTGCGTCCGTTGGCGATCTACGACCGAGGGTACGGCAATGCCAGTTTTGTCAACCAAACGGCAGGGATTGAGGCAGACTTGCTGCTGCGGGTTACATCCAATCGATGTGTCTATGGCGCGCCCCCAGCGTATCGAGGGCGAGGCGCACCTGCCAAGCATGGACATAAGATGAAACTCAATGACCCTGACACTTGGAGTGTCCCGGTCGAAACCGTTGAAGTCGATGATCCCAACTGGGGACGAGTGCGGGTCAGTCGTTGGAGTGCATACCATTTCCGCAAATCCCCCAAACGGGCAATGGAAGTGTTGCGCGTGGAGGTGCTGGAGACACAGAGCAGCACGCGACGCTTGGCTCCTTTGTGGTTAGTTTGGCTGGGTGAGCAGATGCCTCCGTTAGAAACCCTGTGGTTGCACTACCTCCGTCGCTTTGCCATTGAACACTGGTATCGCTTTGCCAAGCAGAGGCTATATTGGACACATCCCCAGTTCAGTTCTGTATCGGCAACCGAACAGTGGAGCAGCCTGATGCCGTTGCTCAGTTGGCAGTTGTGGTTAGCGCGAAAGGACTGTACTGACCACCCCTTGCCCTGGCAGGCACCGCAAGAAACGTTGACTCCGGGTCGGGTCGCACAAGCGTTTGCAGGCATTTTGGCAGCGATTGGCACCCCTGCTCCTGCGCCTAAACCTCGTGGTAAATCGCCAGGACGAGGCAAGGGGCACAAGCCAACTCCTCGTCCCTGCTATCCGATGGTCAAAAAACGAGCCTCGAAACGCAAGACATCCGAACAATCCCTGAACAGTCCGGTTGCAACAGCAGCTTAACTGCGAGCAGGATTGTATCCAATTCCTTAAGTTCAACTGTTATGAACGGTTGAGCAGATTCTTTATGGCATCCTGTTGAGCATTATTGTGATGCCAGTTAGTCCAAACTAAAGACTTGAGCGTAGGTTGGCTTTCTCTAGGCCACCACTGAGACGGCTGTAAGCCTTTACGCCTAACCGTTCTGCCTGACTTTGACGAATCTCAAGGACCCCTACCAAACTCTTCAATCGGCGAACCCGGCCTCGGGCGGGGTAGGCTTTCTGGTTGACAAAAAAAGGGCAACTCGAGGGCTCACCTCCTCTAGCATTTGCCGTCGTACAGTCTGCTCGATGCCTTCTAGACTATCGAGCCCCTCTCGGTTGCTATTGCGATACAAAATCTCGGCGATCTCTGCTGTACAAGCTTCCAATCGCTTTTGGTCTTCAGGTGTCATGGTGCTGACTGCCTGACACATCTCTGGAAACCCCTGATTTCTCGTAGGGGACGCTGGCCCAAAAGCTCCTCTGACCAAGCCCTCCGGCTCCAACTCAGGAGCTATGGGCTTCGATCCCAAGACAACGAATTTTCTGGGCTTTCGGGACTTGTGTCAGGCAACCAAGTCATGGTGAGTCATCCCTGGGGCTACCCTCCCATTCTCACCCTTCGCACTGTTTTCGCGAAAGTGGGATGCTCCCCTCACGCATCCTGTTGGTTAGTTACGTGATTATGTCTACCGACTTAGGGACTTCAAGCTCTGCGGATAGGGCTACTAGCTCCAGAATTGATCCAAATCAAAGCCTGAGATTTCTTCCTGAATTTCCTGAAAATAGTTGCTGCGGGTTATCATTTCTACTTCCGTTGCGCGGCGGCTTTGATCGATTTCAATTTGCAGTTCTTCTAGGTGCCGGCGGATCTCTTCTTCCCAGCGCTTTCGCTCGGTAATATCCTGCACAATGCCTTCGTAATAAAGGATGTTTCCTTGCGGATCTCGCACAGCTCTGGTGCTTTCCTCCACCCAGATCATCGTCCCATCTTTTTGATAGCTCTGGTAAGTAAACGCTTCAATCTGGTCGGTGATTTCTAGCGCTGTTTTGAAGGCCTGGCGACGCTCTGGCTGGACATAGATTTGGGTCGAAATGTCTTTTACTGAATTCACCATATCTTCGGATGAATCATACCCATAGAGGCGGGCCATGGCGGGAGCATCCCACTTTCGCGAAAACAGTGCGAAGGGTGAGAATGGGAGGGTAGCCCCAGGGATGACTCACCAGGACACCTGAAGACCAAAAGCGATTGGAAGCTTGTACAGCAGAGATCGCCGAGATTTTGTATCGCAATAGCAACCGAGAGGGGCTCGATAGTCTAGAAGGCATCGAGCAGACTGTACGACGGCAAATGCTAGAGGAGGTGAGCCCTCGAGTTGCCCTTTTTTTGTCAACCAGAAAGCCTACCCCGCCCGAGGCCGGGTTCGCCGATTGAAGAGTTTGGTAGGGGTCCTTGAGATTCGTCAAAGTCAGGCAGAACGGTTAGGCGTAAAGGCTTACAGCCGTCTCAGTGGTGGCCTAGAGAAAGCCAACCTACGCTTAAGTGCCAACGAATCGTTTCAAGATGCAGAGGATGACATCGTAGCCCTGACCGGGATGCGGGTCGGGCACTCGACCCAACAACGTCTGGTGGGGCGTCAGTCGTTCGAGTCTGCCGAGGCTAAACAAGGCGTCAGTGAGGTCAGCATTGATGGCGGCAAAGTCCGTCTGCGTGACCTGCTAGAGTCCGATAGCCCGTGGCGAGACTACAAAGCGGTGCGGGTGGAGGGGATTGATTACAACGCCTTCTTCCAAGACAATGACAGCTTGATTGATTATCTCAGCGCTCAACGCTTGCTCTCCCCACTGGTCTGTCTGGGCGATGGTCACGCTGGGGTGTGGAATCTGTTTGCTCAACTCACCACCGTTGAGACCCGTTGGGAAATCCTCGATTGGTACCATCTCAAAGAAAACCTCTACAAAGTCGGTGGGTCGCTCAAGCGCTTAGCAGCGGCGGAAATGCTGTTATGGCAAGGTCAAGTGGAAGCCGCCAGGGCCCTCTTTGCCGACTGTCGGCGCAAGCAAGCCCGCAATTTTGAAGCCTATCTGAGCACCCATCGCTCTCGCATCGTGAATTATGGGTTCTACCAGGCTGAGCAACTCTGTTCTATTGGATCAGGAGCCGTAGAATCGGCTGTCAAACAGATTGGGCGACGCCTCCAAATTTCGGGTGCTCGCTGGAATACGGCCTCCGTTAATGCCATGTTGAGTCTGCGCTGTGCCTACCTCAATGGACAGCTCGCCAGTTGACTGTTTCATCGAAAGTGGGATGCTCCTGGCCATGGCTGGGTTGACGTTAATATATCGCCCATCGGTTGTGGACTGAAAAATGCCCTCGACGGCGTTTTCATAAATGCTGCGATATTTTTCTTCGGCAATGCGAAGCGATTCTTCTACTCGTTTACGAGCAGTGATATCGCGCACCATAATCAGCACTTCATCTTGTCCTAAGACGGCGATACGGACTTCTTCATCCTGCCGTTTGCCATTGACCTCGATTTGCTGTTCGTAGACCTGAAGGCGACCGGTCGTAAGGGCCTGCTGAATATACTTGAGGCGAGTTTCGGCGATCGCCCTCGGCAGCGAATCCGTCACGTTGGAACCCGGCACAAACTGCTCATTGCCGTAGACTTGCAGCAGGCGATCGCCCCCCACGATGTCGATGTAGGTTCCATCCCCACTGACTCGCATCAGCAAGTCGGGAATCGCCGTGACGATGGCGCGGTTGGTGGCTTCGCTCTGGCGCAGCGCCTCGAAGGAATCCTTGAGCTGGTGGCTCATGCGGGTAAACGTGTTAGCCAGGGTTTGAATTTCGGTAATCGAGCCGATGGGTTCAACGGGCTGTCCCCAGTTGCCCTCGGCAATACCCGCTGTGGCCTGGGTGACGCGCAGGATCGGGCCGGTGATCCAGCGAGCCGTGAGGATGCTGCCCAGGATCGATGCCCCCAATGCCCCCAGACAGAGCAGCGCGGTGTTGCGTGTGTTGGCATCGATCTGCGCCATAAAGTCTGACTCTGGCACGACAACAACAATCAGCCAGTCTAGCCCATAGCCATCGCGAAACGGCACCACTTCAAGAAACTGACGCTGCCCATCGAGCGAAAAATCTAGCCGCTGGGGCTGGGCGATCGCGCTGGCATCAAACCCGCCAAACCGCCGTGTCAGGTAAGTTGCCGTTTCGCGCACCAGCCGATCCTTACTTGCAGTTGCGGGCAATAGCTTGGCATCCTGCCCTTCGCCCTGCATAAGCGGCTCGTCGATGGAGTTGGAAATCAGGTTGCCGCTGCGATCCATGATGAAAGCCTGCCCCGTTTTGCCGATCTGGAGATTCCGCAAAAACATGCGAAACTCTTCTGGCAGCACCACATCCGTCGCGCAAACGCCGATCAGCTTGCGCCCCGCTTTGTCATATACAGGCTGGCTGGCGGTGACGTTGGGTAATCCGGTCGTAAATGCAATGTAGATATCTGTCCAGGTGGGCCGCTCTGCTAGCACTGCGGCCTTGTACCACGGGCGCTGGCGCGAGTCGAAGGGCCGATCGAGCTGGCGCAGGCGGTAGGTGCGCTCGCCTCGCACGTCCAGGCTGTAATATTCCCGCAAAAAGTTATTGGAGGCATTGCCGTAGGACAGTTGCAGAGAGCCATCCTGGGGCGATCGCAGCACGCCAAAAAATTCCCCCGTCTGGGCGCTACCGCAATAGACAAACGCCACCGTCGGCGCAATCTTCATCTGCTGGTAAAACTGGCTCTCGCCCCGCGACGCATTTTCGACATCCAGATCGCCCAGGGAAAAGGCGCTGGCGTTCAGCCGATTGATTTCGTGGGGTACTGCAAAATAGCCCTGTAGCTCTCGCTCGATGCGGGCGGTCAGTTCTTGCCGGAGCTGGTTTGCCAGGTCATTCACCGCCTTTTGCCCGTTGCGAAACGAAAGGTAGCCCACCAGCCCCACGACTCCAATAATTTGGGCAACCGAAGCCAAAATCAGCAGATTTCTGAGTGGCAAACTCTTGGGCATTGAACGGATGAGGGTAGGTCTGGAGGGGCTGAGGGATGGCGCTAGGGTACTGCCATGAAGGCAGGAGAGGGGGTTTTGGGTTTTGGATTTTGGGGCCGGGGGTGAGATATCTCCTGGTGGGGGGGTTCGCCTATCATAACCCTCGGAAAAGAGAATTAAAGCAGGTGTCGCTGGGCTGGCATGATGAAGCTGGAGGTTGACGGCAGGGCGACTGGTGAGCCTGCTTCAGGATTTGCTATGAGGTCTACTGTGAGGTCTGCTGTGGGAGCGAGTGGGCGATCGCCAAACGAATCATTTCCCTCTTCGTTCTTCCCTCTTCGTTCTTCCCTCTTCGTTCTTCGAACCCTCCTTCAGCAAGGGTTCAATGTTGGGTGTTGAAATTTAGACTTTGAACCCAGACAAAAACAATGAAACGACAACCATGAGACGACGGATGCAATCCAGCACGACCCCAAAATTGAGCATGAAAGACCGAATCACTGAACCAGAGGCGATCGCCCTGCTGGAACAAATGCGGCGAGAGCCGATCGTCACGTCGCTCTGTTCAGAGGCGATCGCCACCAACACCGTACAACTGGGCACTGGAGATCCGCCGATTTTGCTGCTGCACGGGTTCGACAGTTCCCTCCTAGAGTTTCGGCGGCTGATGCCGCTGCTGGCGGCCCATTTCAACACCTGGGCAATCGACCTGTGGGGATTTGGGTTTACCCAACGGCGACCCGACCTAGACGTTCATACAACAGCACTCCGCACACACTTGCACTATGCCTGGAAAACCCTAATTGGGCAACCTGTAGTGCTAGTGGGGGTGTCGATGGGTGGTGCGGCGGCGATCGACTTTGCGCTGAGCTATCCCGATGCAGTGCGGCGACTGGTGCTGATCGACAGCGCGGGCTATCGCAGCGGCCCCGCCTTTGCCAAACTGCTTCCGATGGCGATCGCCCGACAGGGAGCGCGGTTTTTGGCTCGTCCCACGGTGCGCCAAAACGTCATGCGGCGGGCATTTTACAAGTCTCAACTGGCCACCGACAGCGCCTACGCCTGCGGGGCATTGCACCTGGCAGAACCCCACTGGGAAACAGCCCTGGCCCAGTTCACTCGCAGCGGCGGCTACGGTTCATTTCGTTCCCAACTGTCCACGCTCCGCCCGCCCACGCTAATCCTCTGGGGCGACACAGACCGCATATTGGGAACCCGCGACGCGCTAGAACTGGCCCGCAGAATTCCCCACAGCCAGTTGGTCTGGATTCCTCAATGCGGACACCTGCCCCATCTTGAACAACCCCAGGCGATCGCCGCTGCGATCTACCAGTTTTGTCAGCCCCGCGCCTGACAACAGCCCTCCGTCTCAGGAAACTCGCATCACTTCTCACCCCAAAGCCTTAAACTAATCATGAAAACGACGTATCACCAGCTACAAAATGCTCCCCTAAGCGGTGATAGAACGAATCTGCTGGTGTGCGGACTGAATTTAAACTTTCAGGAGTGATCGATTAAATGAAAAAAGTAGAAGCGATTATTCGGCCCTTTAAGCTGGATGAAGTCAAAATTGCCCTGGTTAATGCGGGCATCGTGGGGATGACCGTTTCCGAAGTGCGCGGCTTTGGGCGGCAAAAGGGGCAAACCGAGCGCTACCGAGGATCGGAATACACCGTAGAGTTTTTACAAAAGCTGAAAATTGAAATTGTGGTGGAAGACGAGCAGGTAGACATGGTGGTGGAAAAGGTGATTGCCGCCGCCCGCACCGGAGAAATCGGCGACGGCAAGATTTTCATCACCCCGGTAGACAAGATTATCCGCATCCGCACGGGCGAGGCTAACCAGGAAGCGATTTAATCTCGCTGCCTGTTCTGCTGTCCATTTTGCATTTCCTGTCTATCTTTCGTCAGCAAGGCGCTCTAGCTCTGGCAGCAGCGCCGCAAAGGCAAGCCCCCGGTGACTGATGCGATGCTTTAGGTCTGGGGGCATTTCTGCATAGGTCATGCTGTATTCCGGCACGTAGAAGATCGGGTCATAGCCGAAGCCGCCTGCGCCTGCGGGGGAGGTGGCAATTTCGCCAGGACAGATGCCCTCGGTCTGAAACGCAATGGAACCATTGGGCCGGGCGATCGCCACTGCACAGACAAACTGGGCCCGCCGATCGGTCTGCCCCTCCATTTCCCGCAGCAACCGCGCAATCCGCTCAGCATCGCTCTTGCCGTATCGCGCTGAATATAGCCCCGGCGCACCGCCCAGCGCGTTGACCTGGAGTCCGCTGTCATCGGCGATCGCCCACTCTCCCGTTGCCGCCGCCACCTGCGAGGCCTTCAGCGCCGCATTCTCCAGAAACGTGCTGCCAGTTTCTTCGATCTCCAGCGACGCAGGCTTCAGCTTCAGTTCCCACGGCGTTTCTGCCAGATAGGCCGACATTTCCTGCACCTTGCCCGGATTGCCCGTCGCCACAATTAAGCAATGCATGGCCATCAACCTCCCGCCATCTGGATTTTTCAGCGACTTGCTCGCATTTACTTTGTTAAGTCTAGGCAAATCTGGTATGGTATGCGGTGGATTCACTAAGACTGAACTGCAACCATTGCGGGTCGCAGCTTTTGGCCGGTTGCCCTTGCTGTGAGAACTCGTTCTGGGTGTTTTGTTTAATTTGCACTTTCTATTTAATAAGCGTTGGGTTATGCGGGCAGGTCGCGTTTTTTCTCTCTGCTTGATTAGCTTTTTGATTGGGGGCGTTCTCGGCGGTATCTTAGGGGCGCTGGGGGGCGGCGTGACGGGCGGCTTTGTGGGCGTGGCTTCTGGCGCTTGCACGGCAGCCAAAGTCGCAATGGATCAGGGTCTAATTACAGAAGACCAGGCCAACCAAATCATCGGCACCACCGCAGACAGCTTTTTGGCACAAGGCCGGCTGGATCGGCGCGTGACGGAAGCCATGAAGGGCGGTGTGCAGGGCTGTTTGCAGCAGTCCAACCAGGGACAATAAAAACTTGAAAAAATTAAAGTTTCAAAAAGATTCAGACCAAAGATTCAGACCATAAGACTCTTCAGCAACTCTTTAGCAAATTACTTCAGAACTATGGAAGGCTGGATTATCGGACTGCTCATTTTTGCCTTGGTGACGGCAGTGAGCCTGGTGATTATTTCTAACTTGCCCCTTGGCATTGATATCGACGGTTTCCCCAAGGCGTTTCTCTCTGGGCTGGTGATTGGCGCACTCAATTCGCTGGTGTTGCCGCTGCTGAGTTCGCTGAGGCTGCTGAATCTGCTGACGCTGGGGCTGTTCGGTTTGGTTGCAACCGCGATTGTGTTTGGGCTGGCGGCCTTTTTGGTGCCAGGGTTTCGGCTGCGCTGGGGTTTTCTCAGTGCGCTGCTAGGGGCGATCGCCCTCAGTTTTATCAACAGCTTCCTATTCTGGCTGCTAGGCAGACTCGGCATCTATACCCAGCTAGCAGGCTAGCATTCAGCGGCGACGAGGGCGCGACCTGTCAGGCTAAAGGCGCGAACTTCGGTGATTTTGACAGGAACGACCCGTCCGCGTAGCTCCTCTAGGTTGCCCTCAAAGTAGGTAAGGCGGTTGCCGCGAGTGCGCCCCATGACCTGAGTTGGGTCTTTGGGGTTTTGGTCTTCTACCAGCACCTCTTCGACGCGGCCCAAATACCGCTGCGATCGCTCGGCTGCTTTAGCGGCAACGAGATGATTCAACCGCTGGAGGCGATCGCTCTTGACCTCCTCCGAAAGCTGATTGTCCCAGTTGGCAGCGGGCGTGCCCGGACGCGGTGAGTAGGCGGCCGTGTTGAGTTGGTCAAACCCAATGTCGCTCACCAGCTTCAGCGTATTTTCAAACTGCGCCTCCGTCTCACCCGGAAAGCCCACAATTGCGTCAGCGCTAATCGACGCATCGGGCATATAGCGACGAATGGTGTCGATGATGCGGCGATACTTTTCGTGGGTATAGCCGCGAGACATGGCCTTTAGCACGTCGTTGTCTCCCGACTGAAAGGGAATGTGGAAATGCTCGCAGACCTTGGGCAACTCGGCGCAGGCGCGAATCAGCCGCTCCGTGAAATAGCGGGGATGGCTGGTGGCAAACCGGATGCGCTCAATTCCTGGCACATCGTGAATGAAATAGAGCAAGTCGGTGAGCGTGTGCAAGTGGCGGCCGTCCGGCGTGGCTCCGGGCAGGTCACGCCCATAAGCGTCGATATTTTGCCCCAGCAGCGTTATTTCTTTATAGCCCTGCTGCCCCAAGACTTCGATCTCAGCACGAATCGCCTCTGGCGTGCGCGACTGCTCCACCCCCCGCACATTGGGAACCACGCAATAGGTGCAGCGCTCGTTGCAGCCATAAATCACGTTGACCCAGGCGGTCACGGTGCTGTCGCGGCGCGGCTGGGTAATGTCTTCCATAATATGAACGGGTTCCGTCGCCACGACCTGACTGCCCTGAAACACTTGCTCCAGCAAGTCTTGCAGACGATTGGCGTGCTGCGGCCCCATCACCAAGTCCAACTCTGGTACGCGCCGCAGCAGGGCTTCTCCTTCTTGCTGAGCCACACAGCCCGCCACAATTAGCGTCAGGTCAGGCTGCTCGTGCTTGCGCTTGGCCTGCCGCCCCAGATAGGAATAGACCTTCTGCTCGGCATTGTCACGAATGGTGCAGGTATTGTAAAGAATCAGATCGGCAGCTTCGGGATCGTCTGACCAAATAAACCCCATGTCTTGCAGGATGCCAGCCATCCGCTCGGAATCTGCCTTATTCATCTGGCAGCCGAAGGTGGTGATGTGAAAACGGCGAGGGGAGGCGGTCATAGGTGAAGATAAACTTGCGGGTGGGTCAGGATTGATAAGGCATTAATCATTATAGGTGGGGACTGGATGGGTGGGGACTGGATGGGTGGGGCCGTATTGGTTTCGAGGCACTGGCTTCGAGGCACTGGCTTCGAGGCACTGGCTTCGAGGCACTGGTACTAACCTTGCAGAGCCATATTGCTTAGTACGACACAGCGCACTCCCCTACGCCATTCCAACTCCTTGTAGGACTTACGCAGTTGGACAATTTCTCGCGGGCTGCGCCCGCGAGAAATTGTCCAAAACCCAGAATGCTTATTGAAAGTGCGTAAGTCCTGTCCTTGATTCAAAATTTACGGAATTTCCGCAAATTAATCGTCGTAACTTCACGTAGAAACCACACAGGTTTCGTGTCCTTGGTTACAATATCTTTATTCTTCGAGAGATTTGGCAAGTTGTTTGACGCTCTTGCATAGGCTACGGGCGCGTAGGTTAGTGCGTAGGTTAGATAGTCAGGCTCACTCGGTGTTCCCTTCAAACTTTCCCTGTTGCCTCGGTTTCCAATTTTTAGGCTAACGATTTGGTTCTCGGTTAGAGGTTTGGTTCTTAGTTAAGAGCCTAATTTTCGTTTTATAACGAGCCAGTTTGCTAATTTTTCCCAAAGGCAGTACTCTACGTAGATACTGAATCGAGCTTTCGGTAAATTTACGTAACATCTACTGAGATTGCTGAAGTTGTTGCGATCGCGCTTGTAGCCAGCGCTCGTAATCAGCATTCCTCGTTCATCAGGTGCATCTATCGCAAGTCGTTGAGCATGAGTCGAGCATAGGCCCAGGTCGCTATGCGACTGGCGTTCAGAGTTTGAAGAGGTTCAGGATTTAGAGTTAACGCGCTGAACGCCAATCGGCTCAACGTCAATCAGCGCAGCACCCATTGCGTAATCTTACGATTTTCGACGCTGTAAGGTCAGAGACACCGATGCCTCTGGCATCAGTGTTTATAAGCTGTTTCTCCCGTAGAAAAAGCATTCTGGTAAATTTCAGTTAAGTCTAGCCATGTTTGCATCTCCCTCTTCCGCTGCATCGTCTGTAGTGGCGCATCGACCATTTGCAATCTGCCAGCAGCGCAGCTTAAGCCCGATTAAGTCGTTCATCTTCGCACTGGGCGGGTTGTGTCTGTCGATGGCGATCGCCCCGACGGCCAGTGCCGCCACATTCACTGAAGTCGGGGATGCGGGTCAAACCCTTGGCACGGCCCAGCTTGCCAACACTCGCGTTGCAGGAACTCAGCTCACTGCCATCTTGGGTACTTTGGGCGGCAACGCAGACCTGTTTGGCATTCAAATCAAGAACAGCGCTGGACAGTTTATGGCCAGCACAGGCAACCTTGGCAAAACCCTGTTTGAAGACACGCAGCTTTTCCTGTTCGACTCAGAAGGTAGAGCTTTATTTGCCAACGACAACACGCCAGACGATGACCCCGGTCGCGCCAATCCGGGCACAAGGCGTTCTACACTCCGCCTACCTCGGAATACGATTCCCGACGGGCTTTATTTTCTAGCGATTTCTGGCTATAACTACGACCCGGTGGATTCTGCGGGCAATCTGCTGTTTTCCGATGCTAGAGCCGATCGCAACAAGCTGGTGAGTGCGCTTAACCCCGGCAGCAGGCTGGGCGGCTGGGTTGGCAGACCCGGCTATAGCGGCCCCATTTTGGATTATCAGATAGATTTGGTTGGCGCAGAATTTACCTCTCTGGTGTCGCCAGTTCCTCCACCGACTCCAACCCCGACCCCTACGCCCACGCCCACCCCGACTCCGACTCCAACCCCAACACCCACCCCGACTCCAACCCCGACACCCACTCCGACTCCAACCCCGACACCCACCCCGACTCCGACTCCAACCCCGACTCCGACTCCGACACCCACCCCGACTCCAACCCCAACACCCACCCCGACTCCAACCCCAACACCCACGCCCACTCCGACTCCAACCCCAACACCCACGCCCACTCCGACTCCAACGCCCACTCCAACACCAGAACCCGTGCCCGAACCCTCAGCCGTTTTAGGGCTATTGGCGGTTTTGGGCGTGGGGTATCGCCTGCAAAAAGGGCGATCGCGCTAGGAGACATTCCAACCCAATACTGACCAGAGGGCTGCGGCTGAAAGGTGTGCTGGTGGGCGATCGCTCGACTTTTAAGCGGGTTTATCCGAACCAGACGTGCGAACTTGTGTATAACTAATAAGTAGGTGCATCTGAGATATCCCGGATAAGTTAGTACCGATCAGGTACTTGGCCTGTTTCGGGTGACCCGTTAGCTGGTCTTCCCGGTTGTTTTCTTTCCCACGGCGTGGGTCTGGCATTTTGTGGCGCATCTAACCTGCCGGTTGAGTCACTGGTCGAGTTGCTAGCCGAATTCCTGTCAGAAAGATAAGCGTTTGACAAGCTGATCGAGCCATGTTGCTCTAGGCTGAGAATCGCGACGGGTTGAGGCTGCACCCGTTTGAAAGTCTGCCAGTTCCTAGCTGATCGGAGTATCTATCATCGGGAGTGGTGACTCTGCGCTGCCGCCCGTCTATGCAAGATGAACCCTGCTGAATGAGCCGTTCGACTCCGCTTCTCAATTCGGATAAGCCCCTGGGTGGACGCTATCGTGTGCTGCGGCAACTGGGCACGGGTGGTTTCGGGCGCACCTACTTGGCAGAAGATCTGCACCTACCGGGACATCCTCGCTGTGCGCTGAAGCACCTGAAGCCCCAGATCAACAGCGACGACACGCTATCGATGGCGCGACGCTGTTTTGAGACGGAAGCCCAGGTGTTGTATCGGCTGGGCGATCACGACCAGATTCCCCGGCTACTGGCCCACTTCGAGGAAGACCGTGAGTTTTACCTGGCGCAAGAGTTTATTGAAGGAGAGTCTATTGCCCGCGAGCTGGTAGAGGGGCAGGTTTGGTCTGAAGGACGGGCGATCGCCCTGCTCAAGGACGTGCTGCAAGTGCTGTCATTTGTCCACGGGCAGCAGGTAATTCACCGTGACCTCAAGCCCTCAAACCTGATTCGGCGGCGGGCCGACCAGCGGATTGTGCTGATCGACTTTGGCGCAGTGAAGCAGGTCAGCGCCCAGGCCGCAGAAGCCGGAAACACCAACCTCACGATTTCCATTGGCACTCAGGGCTACATGCCCAACGAGCAAATTGCAGGCAAACCCCGCTTTAGCAGCGACATCTACGCAGTTGGGGTGCTGGGCGTGCAGGCGGTGACAGGAGTGCATCCGCGACGGCTAGGGGAAGACACACGGGGAGAACTGGAGTGGCAGCATCTTGCGCCCCAAGCCAGTCTAGCCTTCAAAGAGGTGCTGGATCGCATGGTGCGGTATGACTTTCGCGATCGCTATAGCACAGCCGACGAAGCGCTGGCGGCCCTGGAAACCATCCCAGTCGAAGCAGAAATACCCATGCCGCTGGAGTTTGTGCCCTCAGCATCATCCGCTCGAATCGCAGACACACCCACAGCATTGACAGAATCCCTGGTTTATCCCAACAGTGCTGGCAGTAGCGGCGCGTCGGGATCGGTCGTGGCCCCAATGGAACTGCGGGAGGCGACGCAGGACGATATCGGCACGCAGATTCATCCGCCGCTGTCGCTGGATGAAACCATGATCAGGCCACAGGCTGATCCGACGCGAGTGACTCGCGTTGAGTGGGTGGAGTCATCGACCGAGGCAGCCGATCACACAAACGTCCTGACCGACGTGATTCCTCGGCGAGACGATTCAGGGGCCATTCCTGCACCTCCCTCTACGCCCAGTTCCTCCTGGCAGATGCTCCGGTGGACTCCACTGGTGCTGCTGTCGGCAGTGGTGGCGATCGCCACGGCTACGTCGCTTTCGTCCTGGCTGGTGGTGCGCTGGTTAGAAAACCGGCCGGCAACCCCCATCAGCAGCCCTAACAGTTCTAACAATAGTCCCAGTAATCCTCCTAGCCCCGGCGCAGTGGTCTCCCTCACGCCGACAGAACAGGCAGCAGCGCTGCTGACCCAGGCCCAGCAAAAAGCGCAGGACAATCGCCCGGACGAGGCGCTGTCGCTCTATAACGAGGCGATCGCCCTAGATCCCAAGCTGGTCGAAGCCTACGTGGGGCTATGTCAAGCGCTCAACACCTTGCAGCGCCCCGAAGAGGCCATCGTATCTTGCAACGATGCCCTGGCCTATCGTCCAAACGACCCCGACGCGCAACTGGGCAAGGGAGACGCGCTGCTGCTGCAAAACCGCACCTATGAAGCACTTCAGGTATACGAGTCTGTTTCCAAACAGCATCCCGAAAACGCGAACGGCTGGGTCAAGCAGGGCGTGGCGCTGCAAAAGTTGGGGCGGTCTTCGGAAGCGCTGGTGGCGCTGGACAAAGGCATTGGACTCTTTCGCAATTCGCCCGAAGCCTGGAGGACGCGGGGTGCTGCACTGGTGACGCTGCGCCGCTATAGCGATGCAGTCATCGCGCTTGACAAGGCCCTCCAACTCGACCCCAACGACGCTGCTGCAAAGGCACTCCGTCAACAGGCCGCCCAATCTCGGTAACCGTCCTCCCGCTCCGCTCTTCCCTCTTCTTTCTTCGTTCTTCCCTCTTCGTTCTTCCCTCCTCCCTCTTCGTTCTTTCCATCAACACGCCACCCACTCTCAGCAACCGTCCTGCTGACCTCAGCGGGGACGGAGTTTGCCAGCCGGCGCGACTACCCAGCCCCGATGGGGGAGTTTGCCGCCCTGAAGCGTGGGCAGATAGATCCCGGCCCAGGCGGCGAAAAGCATGGCGGCCAGCGAATCTATCGCTGATTCTGGAATTCCCCACAGGGCGGCAACACTACCTGCCCGATGCGCCTGCCCGCGCCACGTAGCGGGCAGTCCGCTGCTGCCGTTCCTAGCCCCACAGAATGCGCCCACCAGTGCACAGGTCAGCGGTGAGGGGCTGATTTGCGCGGTCCGTCGCAGGGCGATCGCCGCATCGTTCGGCGTAGACAAAAAGCAGTAAAGCGCCAGACAGAGCGGCAAATACTCTGCTGGCGTTTCGGCGAACAGGGTATGACGGGCGATCGCCGATGAGTCTTGCTGAGCCGCGATATGCACCCGCTGAAGCGCAGTCGTCAGATCCGGCGCAATGGGCATCAAATCTTGAGCAGCGATCGCCCGCTCGATCAGCACCTGGGGCGGCTGGTCGGCGTGCATCGCCTGCGACACCAGTTCCCCAACGGCCAGCGCCACCGACTGTGACGACGCAGGCGCATCCAGCCGCTGCAAGTGCGATCGCAATTGTTCGGGATGGTCATGCGTATAGAGCGCCAAGGGCAACGTGGCGATCGCCAGCGCGGCAGGATTACCCAGAATTGCCGACGGCAGCGCCACCGACTGCTGGGGCCGATGAATCAACCCTTCGCCCAGGCTTAGCATAGATTTCCCCAGCCCTGCCGCTAGATCAGGTGGCGAGTCATGCGGCGCAGGCGGATCAAAACCCCAGCGCTCGACCTGCCGCCAGTCCGGCTGTCCCTGCGCCTGTGCGTTTGCCCCTAGCACCTGGCCCAGGGCCGCCCCCAGCAGCGCCCCCCGATACTGATTCAGCAGGCGATCGCCCATTCGCGTCTTTCCCCCACCGATCCCACAGCCCTCATCGCATTTGGGCTAGCGGGCAGAACTCTTGGACGATCCCGACAACCCAATGCGATCGCTCAACTGGCGCAGCGTCCGCGACAGTTCCACATCGGTTTCCTTGAGCTGAGCAATTTTCTCACAGCTATAGAGGACGGTCGTATGATCCTTGCCGCCAAACACCTCGCCAATCTTGGGCAGGCTGAGGTCGGTGTGCTGCCGCATTAGGAACATGCCCACCTGACGCGCAATGCTGATTTCACGGCGACGGGAACTGCCCTTCAGGTCTTCGATGGGCACGTCAAAGGTTTCCGCCACAGCCATCATCACGGCCTCTGGAGAAGCCTCGATCTGTTCATTAGACGGGTTCAGCACGGGCGCAATGGTTTCCACAGTCATCGGCAAGCCCGAAATCGACACATAGGCCACCGCCCGAATCAGGGCCCCCTCCAGTTCGCGAATGTTGGACGTGTAGCTAGCGGCGATGTACTCGATCACCTCGCGGGGCAGGCGCATATTTTCGTATTCCGCCTTCTTTTGCAAAATGGCCATGCGCGTTTCCAAATCCGGCGGCTGGATATCGGAAATTAGCCCCATCGAGAAGCGAGAGCAAAGTCGCTCTTGCAGGCGGGGAATCTGACTGGGGGGGCGATCGCTCGCCAGCACCACCTGCTTCCCCGCTTCATACAGCGTATTGAACGTGTGGAAAAACTCTTCCTGCGTGTACTCCTTGCCCTCAATAAACTGGATGTCGTCAATCAGCAGCACATCCACCAGACGATATTGCTCCCGAAAGCTCTGCATGTTGTCTTTGCGAATCGCCGTAATCAGGTCGTTGGTGAATTGCTCCGTAGACACATAAAACACCCGCGAGTCGGGGTCGATTTCCTGGCGATAGTGCCCGATTGCCTGCATCAGGTGCGACTTGCCCAGCCCCACCCCGCCACAGAGAAACAGCGGGTTAAACTCGCGCCCCGGCGACTCGGCCACCGCCAGCGAGGCCGCATGGGCCATGCGATTGTTTGCCCCCACCACAAATCGAGAAAAGACATAGCGCGGGTTGAGGTCTGAGGGCTTGGGGCGCTGCTTAGGCGTGGTCGATGGCTCGGTCAGCGCCTCCGTAGGCATGGGCCACAGCATGTCTCCCGGATCGGCCATGCCTTCCCCGTCTTCTCCGTGGCGCACGGTGATCTGAATCTCGACCGGATGCCCCAGCAGTTCTTCAACAACCTCGTGAATGATTTTTAAGTAATGCTTTTGCAGCCAGTTGCGGGCAAAGGGGTTGGGCGTGCAGATGACGAGAGTGTTTTCGTCCAGTTGCTCTGCGGTGGCAGACTTGATCCAGGTTTCAAACGTGGGGCGGCTCAGCTTCAGCTGGAGCTGCTCCAATACTTCTGTCCAAAAGGTTTCTAGCACGACTTCCACGTTTGCTCTTCTCCCAGGTGAATTGCCCAAAATGCAGCGACCCTACCCTGACGGTTGCAGACTGACACATTGCAGCCTGAGATGTTGCAGGTCTAGACGATTCCAGACTGAACAACACCCAGCGCTCCCTCAGCAGTTCGGACTTGGCAGATGGCAGCTAGCGAGGTATCAGGTCTCTGGGTCTCCATAGGATCTCTCAGGCTCTCTCTAGAGCGACAGCTCTAGACAGGGCAACAGCCCCAAACAGGGCAACAGCCCCAGAACAGCCCCAGAGACAGCAGCACTGGCCGCAGGCAGTTCGCCCAAAGCCAGCCCCTCTTTTTTACCAGCTTAACTAGACTACTAGATGTGCTGTGAGATTGTTATATAAATTCCATATATAGGGATTGGTGAATAAACGTAAAAAGCTGTATGCCTTCATCAAGAACTGTAGCCTGTGTTTTCTTGACACGCCGCTTCTGGAAAAATCTTGTAACGCTGCCGATCGACCCGTGAGGTCGTGCCCTATGGTACGCGGCCCGTCCTTGACCTGAAATCCCTGGCTGGCAGGACTCCGCTTAACACGTTTGAAAATTAATTAAATTATTAAAAACCCATTGACCCAATGCCCATCTATCTGTTCTGGGGGGATGACGAATACGCCATGCAGCAGGCCGTGAAAGATCTGCGCGATCGCACGCTTGATCCGAACTGGGCCAGCTTTAACTATGACAAGATTCCCCCAGAGCAGCCCGACGGCGTGATCCAGGCGCTCAACCAGGCCATGACTCCCCCCTTCGGCATGGGGCAACGGCTGGTCTGGCTAGCGGAAACGACCCTCTGCCAGCGCTGCTCAGAAGACCTGCTGGCGGAGCTATCGCGGACGCTGCCAGACATCCCCGACAGCACCGTGCTATTGCTGACCAGCAGCAGCAAGCCCGACGGCCGCGCCAAATCCACCAAGCTGCTGCAAAAACATGCCGAGATTCGCGAATTTGCGGCGATCGCCCCCTGGCAGACCGACCAGATCGTACAGCGCGTGCGCCAGGTGGCCCAGTCCACAGGCGTAAAGCTCACCCCTGGCGCGGCCCAACTGCTGGCCGAGGCGATTGGCAATGATACTCGCCGACTGCACAACGAGCTAGAAAAGCTGCACCTCTTTGCAGGCAGCAACAAGCCCATCGACGAAGGGGCGATCGCCCTATTGGTCAGCGCCTCTGCCCAAAACAGCCTGAAGCTGGCCGAGGCGATTCGCCTGGGCGATACGGGTCGCGCCATTGCTTTGGTTGCCGACCTGTTTGCCCGCAATGAACCTGCGCTGCGAATCGTGGCGACGCTGGTGGGGCAGTTTCGCACTTGGCTGTGGGTCAAGCTCATGACCGAATCGGGTGAACGAGACAACGCGGCGATCGCCCGTGCCGCCGACATCGCCAACCCCAAGCGCATTTACTTTTTGCAGCAAGACGTGCGGGCGATCGCCCTCTATCGATTGCAGCAAAGCCTGCCGCTGCTGCTCCAGCTCGAAGCCGGGCTAAAACACGGTGCAGATGAGCGCGTGCTGATGCAAAGCAAAGTCATTGAACTCTGTCAGGTGTTTAGCGGCACCGGCCAGCGCAGCTAGGGCCTCGTCGGGCAACCGGCCAAAAACCTACTCGCATCAAAAAATATGGAGCATCCTTCTAAAACTTGGGCGAACTTGGGCGATCGCAGGAACAACCCTCGCATAAAATAATTCAGAATAAGCGGATGGCTAAAACAGGCCACGCCTAACATTAACCATTCTTCCTTGTGTTTACAGGCTTGTTCAAAACTCCTATGACTCACTCTTTGATTCCTTCTCGACCAAAGCGCCGCCTCACTATGCCGCTGCTGGCGGGTGCGCTGTCTCTGGCGGGGCTGCTGCTGGGCTGGGTTCCCGATGTTCAGGTCTCGACGGGTTCTGTCAAACTGAGCAACGCAGCCCTGGCGCAGGCAGCCGTTTCTACTGGCGAAATTCGCAGCTATGCGGCCTCCGTGCTAGAAATCGAACCTTATCGACAGCAGGCAGTGCAGGCCATTCAAAGCGCAGGCGCACCCCTACCCTCGCTGATGTGTACCCAATCCAACGACCTCCGCAGTTTGCCCCGCAATATCCGCCAAATTGTGGCAGACTTTTGCACCCAGTCTGTTACGGTGGTGCAAGGCAATGGCATGACCATTGGACGGTTCAACGAGATTACGGCAATGCAGCAGAGCAATCCCAACCTCGCCGCCCAGATTCGTCAGGCCATCGTTGAGATTCGTCGTCAGCGCTAAACCTCGTCATCAAAAGGGACGTTAGAGCCAATGCCACGCTTCCAGCCTTACACCTTGCAAATGCAGATTAGCCGCATGTTCCAGGATGGACAGGGCTTTTTTGCCACCACCAAAGTGCAAGACTGGCTGCGAGAGCGCAACGAAAACCCGGATGATTACGAGATCTCCTTCCGCCAGTATCCGGCCCCCCCGGAGTCTGGCCTGGTGATGATGACTGATGTAGAACTGCGCCGCAAAGACGGCCAGCCTGTGGACGAGTGGCTGCAACAGGAAGTGAATCGACACGGCTGAGCGAACGCTCCAAAGCCAGGGCAGCAGCGCCAAGGACTGTCAAACCTGGAGCCTGCGCCAACGTGTCGTTAAATGGTTGTGAAATGGTCGTGATGATCCGTGATGGTCATTAACGTGATGATCGTTATCGTCGTTACCGTCGTCAAACAATTGTGAAATAGTTGTGAACTAGTTGTGGGGCAAACGCCCCAGCCCCCACGACCGCCCGACGGCCACCCGATCGCCCCTTCTCTGGTTTGCGCCATGCGTCTTGTGTTTTTTGGTACGCCGCAGTTTGCAGTGCCCTCGCTAGAGCGACTGCTCGGTCAGCCCGGCGTTGAGGTGCTAGCAGTGGTGACTCAGCCCGACAAGCGACGGGGGCGCGGCAGTGACCTAGTTCCATCTCCCGTCAAGGCGATCGCCCTCCAGCACGACCTGCCCATCTGGCAGCCAGCCCGCATCAAAAAAGATGCCGAAACCCTGGAAAACCTGCACCGCACCCAGGCCGACGCGTTCATCGTCGTCGCCTACGGACAAATCCTGTCCCTCGAAATTCTTGACATGCCCCGCCTCGGCTGCATCAACGCCCACGGGTCACTGTTGCCCAAATATCGCGGGGCTGCGCCAATCCAGTGGAGCCTGTATCATGGCGAAACCGAAACGGGGATCACCACCATGCTGATGGATGCAGGCATGGACACTGGGCCTATGCTGCTGAAGGCCACCACGCCCATCGGCTGGTTTGACCATGCCCACGATCTCGCCACGGTGCTGGCAAAGCAGGCAGCCGACCTGCTCATCGACACGCTGCTAGGGCTAGACCAGGGCAAGGTTCAGCCCATCCCGCAGGACGACGCGCAGGCCACCTACGCGCCGCTGATCCAAAAGCAAGACTATTGGCTGGACTGGAACCGGGGGGCGATCGCCCTCCACAACCAAGTGCGCGGCTTCTACCCAAACTGCCTCACCCACTTCCGCGGGCAGCCGCTCAAGGTACTCTCCACGGTTCCTCTCACCACAGCCCCAGACTTGCCCATCCCCGACTCAGTTCAGTCCCTCCGGGCAGACTGGCAGCCCCACCTCGCCGCCCCCGAAGCCCCCGGCACAATCGTCGGACTGCTCAAACATCACGGCGTTTTGGTGAACACATCGGATGGGCTGCTGCTGCTGCTGATTGTGCAGCCGTCTGGGAAACGCCCCCAAAGCGGCTGGGACTGGGCCAATGGAACCAGACTGGCGATCGGCGATTCTTTCACCTCTTCACCTACCTGATCCCCAGCGCTGACCCCGACGATCCGACTATCTATCCGACCACCTACCTATCCGACCGCGCAGACTCCTCAAACAGGGCCACCTGCAAAATCGCTGAACCCTCTGCGCTGAAGGCTTTGCAAGGTCTTTGAATTGCCTATCCAAGAATTGGCTATCTAAAATCGCCAATCCAAAATCCAAAATCCCGATCCCGCTGTCCTAACTCAGCCTTGCCGTACATTCCAGGATCATCTTTTGATTTTCCAGCGCGTAGGGCTGAATCTCCAGCGCTTGCCGGAAGGCGTGAATAGCTGCCATATATTGTTTCAGCGCCATGTGGCAGAGTCCTTGCCCATGCATTGCGCCAAAGTGAATCGGGTTTAGCGCCAGCACTTGCTCACAATCGGCCAGAGACTTTTGATACTGTCCACAGATGTAGTGCAGCACGGCCCGACGGTTCCAGGCTTCGGCAAAATCGGGCAGGTCAGCAATTACATCCGTCAAGACTTGCTCTGCATGGCCATATTCGCCTGCATCGATGAGCGTCTGGCTGCGCTCTAGCAGTTCTAACCCTCTTGCACCCTTTTGCGTAAACCAGAGCCGCCAAAGCTCATGCGTAGCAGCATCGCGAATTGATTCATCAGGATCTTTCAAATTCTCCAATAAAGATTGAATCAAGGTGTTGTCCATGACTAAACAGGGATTAAAGGTCTTGATTGAGATCAACATCCGCAGTCGAGGAAGCTTGCAGACGGCCAGGCAGTCAACCTTTAGCATCGGTGCAGCGGGACTGCATTAAGGGAAATTGCATCAAAGGAGCTGAATTAAGATCGGCTTTGCCGAGAGCAACGAGGATTCTTCGGAGCAGATTGCCAGTCTGGTCTGTGAGTCAGGCTTAGTCAGGCTTCGTATCTCAAGCCTCTGGATCAGGCTTCTGTATCCGTTATCCTGCATCTTTAAACTTTTGTCTGCCTTAAAATACGCTAGATGCACCTGCGGATGCTTGAAAAGCATTGACCTGCAAGGGATGCAGGACTCAGATTAACTTTCACTAAACAGTTCTTTACAAATGGGCTGTACTTGACTTTTCGGCTTGCAGTGTAGCCTTTCGTGAGGGCGATCGCCCTGACCAAACAGGTAGAAGACCGAGAATATCGCCCCACTCTAGAGATAGAATCCTCGCAAAATCCTTGCAATGGAGCAGGGCGAGTGGGGAAATTCCTTAAAGTTGCTCACTCTTCACTTTGACAAACGTCCACTCGATTTGACGTATATCTCTGGTTAGAAATTTCGTCCTAGCTGTACTAGCTGTACCTTCAGCGTCTACCTCGACCGCAGCACTTGTCGCTGAAACTCTTGCAGGTTTTGCATCAGGGGCGTTCCAGCAGCGACGGTCTGCATCCAGCGCCCCACATTGTTAATCGGACGGCCGATGGTGCGCTGAAGTACCTGCACCACCAGCCAGCCCAGCGCCCCGCACCAGAATGCCTGCCAGGTGTCGATGCCCAGCACGGTGGTCATACCCGTCAAAAACGCCAGAAACGTCCAGATTGACAGCAGGATGTAGATGGGCACGCCGAAATAGGGCAGCGCCACCCAGAGGCTGAGCAGTTGCGGCGCGTAGGCAAGGCTGAGCGTTAGCCCGACCTGTCGCCAACTGGCATCTGAAGTAAACAAAAGATGCTGGACGACCAGCGTACTGGCTCCCCAAAACAGCCAGCCAAAGGCAAACAGCAGCGTGCTGATTAGCAGGCTAATGACAAATCGCAAGGGGCTGACTCGGTTGATAAACAGGATGATGCTCTGGGCTAGGGACTGCGAGAAGGCAGCCAGCAGGATGACGCAGAGGGCGATCGCTTCGCCATCGGGTGAGGCTTGTAGGCGTAGGAAGCTCTGGGGATCAAGGGCGATCGCCCCTCTAACCAGGTCCAGAAATAGCGAAAACCAGGATGGCATCATGCGATCTACCGATCTCGATCTACCGAATCTATAGAAACCCAAAAGAAACCCGAATTTTGAAGAAGTCTAAAGCTTTAGAGACATACTCTCAGGTTTTGGCAATTCCTAAGCAATTCCTAAATTTCTACAAAGCCTTGTTGTAACAATACTTTGGCGTGATGAGGAATACATGCTCCACTCATTTCACATTGCATAATACTCTCAAAAACGTAGCCTGTTGTTACGAATTGGTATGCGAGTCTAGCAACAGGATAAGCAATGTGGGCTGTCGGGATAATCCAGAAGTTCTGAAAATTCTGACGCATTTGAGCAGTTGGCTTGGCTGTCGGTTCTTTGAGTTAGTTTGCTGTTCGGGCACGAGCATCATCAGGTCTTTAGGCAGCTCCTCTAGGATTTTATGAGTACTATTTCAACTATTTCAACAGACTTAACGGAAGCAGCGTCGAAGTCCGATATGAAGTCCAATATAAAGGGCGATCGCCCTGATACGCTTCCCCGCGTGGTCATCGTCGGGGGAGGGTTTGCTGGCATCGAGGCAGCGCGGGCCCTAGCTCGCTCTCCGGTGCAGGTAACGGTGATCGACCGCACCAATCATCACCTGTTTCAGCCGCTGCTGTATCAGGTGGCGGCAGCGACGCTTTCACCCAGTGATATCGCGTCCCCGATTCGTCAAATTTTGCGGTCGCAAAAAAACGCAACCGTTGCCATGGCCGAGGTGACGGGCGTTGATCCCGAACGGCAGTTGGTCTTCATGGGCGATCGCACGATGCCCTACGATTATCTGGTTTTGGCGACGGGCGCACAGCAGACGTATTTTGGCAAAGACGAATGGGCGGCGATCGCGCCAGGGCTAAAAAGTGTGCTGGATGCTGTACAAATTCGTGATCGCGTCCTGCGCTCCTTTGAGCAAGCCGAACTTCAAGGCGACGCGCAGCAGTGTTCCGATATTCTGACGTTTGTGCTGGTGGGCGCAGGCCCTACAGGGGTAGAACTGGCGGGCACCATTGCCGAAATGGCTCGGCTGACCCTCAAATCAGAGTTCCGCCGCATTGATCCCGCCTGCATCCGCGTCATCCTGGTACAAGCCGGCCCGCGCATTTTACCTGCCTTCTCAGAACATCTCTCCGCCGAAGCGCAAAAAGCACTGGAAAGCCTCGGCGTAGAAGTGCGGCTGAATTGCCGGGTTGAAGATATCGACGAGGGCGGCGTAACGGTAGCTGGAGAACGGATTCCCTGCCGCAACGTCTTTTGGACGGCTGGGGTGCAGGCATCACCCGCAGGCAAGTGGCTCAACGCCGAGACGGATCGGGCGGGACGGGTTACAGTAAAGCCAGACCTCTCGGTGCCGCAGTATCCCAACGTGTTTGTGGTCGGAGACACCGCCCATATGGAATCCGACGGCAAGCCCGTTCCGGGCCTGGCTCAGGCAGCCATGCAGAGCGGTCGCTATGCAGGACAGGTGATCGATGCCCGCGTTTGCGGCAAACCCGCACTGCCTCCCTTCCGCTACGTGGATCTGGGCAGCATGGCTACCATCGGGCGCAAGTTTGCCGTAATGCAGGTCGGCAACATTCAGTGGAGCGGGCTTCCGGCAAAGCTGGCTTGGCTCGTGGTTCACATTGCCGTGCTAAATCAGCTTGAGAATCAGCTTTCGGTGCTGCTGCAATGGACCTGGACCTACTTGACCCGTGAGCGGGGTTCTCGCATTATCACAGTACCCGTGGGATCGTCGCTCACTTCTCAAGCCTTGCCCCAACCTATTTCAGATGCATCTGGGGTTGCCTGAATCCTGAAACTGCAAGCCGTGGGAACCGACCGGTTGAAACCGCAAGTTAAAACCACAGGTTGAAACTACAAGTGGGTTTACGATCTTCTTTCAATTTTCTTGACTGTTCTTTCATTTACTGTTTTTCCAACGGTCTGCCCCCGATCCTGGTTTACATGTCTGGAGAACGCAATGGATTTGATATTTGCGATGCTTAAAATACCTCCACTGCTGACACTCAGCTGGTTTCCGCCAGTCATGCAGTTCAGCTTGCCTCCACTGAATGACCACAACCTGCCCTATCCCGACACCATGCATCCCATCGTGGTTCACTTTGTGATTGCGATGGCGCTGTTTGCAGTGTTGTGCGATGCGATCGCCTTTTTCACCAAAAACACCCGCCTCTATGAAGTGAGCTGGTGGAACCTGTTTTTTGCCACGCTCTCAATCTTTATCGCCATTATCTTTGGACAAGTCGAGGCAGGGCTGGCAGAACCCTACGATGCCGTAGTGCCCGTGCTAAATGCCCACACAGTTCTGGGCTGGTCGCTGTCGGCAATTCTGGCAGGCATGACAGCGTGGCGTTTCATCCTGCGATCGCGCGATCCCGGAAAACTGCCAATGCCCTACCTGGGCGCGGGGCTGGTGCTGGCGGCGCTGGTGTTTGTGCAGGTCTACCTGGGCGACAAGCTGGTATGGGTCTACGGACTGCATACCGTGCCCGTAGTTGAGGCAATTCGCGAGGGAGTGCTGTAAATGAATCCAGAACTCCTCGAGCAGCTTGGGTCACAGCTTGGCCCCAACGGATTGCCCTACAGCATTCCAATCCACCCCAACCTGGTTCACATCACCCTAGGTCTGTTCATCATCGGCATCGCCTTTGACTTCGCCGGAGCCTTCTTCCCGCTAGAAAAGTCCATCCTCAAGATGCTGTCGCTGACGGCAGTGCGCTCCAACTTTTTCGACGTGGGTTGGTACAACGTGCTGGCCTCAGCGATTGTTACCTTCTTCACCGTGGCAGCCGGCTTCTACGAAATCATGCTGGCAACGCCAGAAGCAGGCGTGAAAAGCGCCTGGGGTCTGGAAGCGATGCCCACCATGCTACTGCACGGGGTGGGCGGCGTGTTTTTGCTGGCGATTATTGTCGGCATGGCGGTGTGGCGCGGATTCCAGCGCTTTGCTTGGCGCAAGGACATGGGTCGCCAGGTGCAATGGAGCTACCTACTCGCAGGCGTTGCAGTGCTGGGCATTATGTTTGTCCACGGCACGCTAGGCGCACAGCTAGCCGCCGAGTTTGGGGTTCACATTACCGCCAGCGAGCTGCTGCGGGCAGGACAGGATCCCAACCTATTGCTGAAGTAGTAGCTAAAGTTAAGCTGCTGAAGTTAAGCTGCTGAGACAAGCGCGAAGGAGACACGATGAACCTGAAAACCATTGCCGGAATCGGAGTGTATATCGCGATTCTGGTGGCAACCAGCATTTGGGTTGGGCAGCAGGCCTATGGCTGGTTGCCGCCCCAAGCCTCGGCCGAATCCATGCTGATCGACGACCTATTTAGCCTGTTCTCTGCCATTGGCGCATTCATTCTGCTGGGCATCACAGGGCTGGTGCTTTATACCGTCTTCACCCAGAGCGTCAGCCGCTTCGACACCAGCGACGGCCCCCACATGGAGGGCAACGTCAAATTAGAAATCTTCTGGACGGCAGTGCCGCTGCTGCTGGTGTTTTTTCTAGCGGCCTACAGCTACCAGACCTATCAGCAGATGGCCGTGCGCGGGCCGATGGATCTGGTTCACCTGCACCACATGCCAGGCACCACGCCTACAGCCTACGCTGCAGATCTAGAACCCGAACCCGTCGAGGAGGTAGAGGTCTACGCCAAGCAGTGGGCCTGGTCATTCCGCTATCCCAGTGCGGGCGTAGTCAGCGCCGACCTGCATCTGCCCGTCAACAAGCGCGTGCGCTTGCGGATGACCGCAGATGAAGTGATTCATGGCTTCTACGTGCCCGCCTTTCGACTGAAGCAAGACATCATGCCCAAGCGCACGACGGAGTTTGAGTTTACGCCTGTGCGCGAAGGCACCTATCGGCTCAACGACTCCCAGTTCAGCGGCACCTATTTCGCCATCATGACGGCTAATGTAGTAGTGGAGTCGCCCGATTCCTATCGCCAGTGGCTCGCCAGCGCCGCCGCTCAGCCTGCTGTCCCCGCCGAAAACCCCGCCTACTCGGAATACACCAATAAGCGGCTGAAGCGCTTTGGCGGATGGAAAACGATCGCCCCCGCACCGCCGCCACTGGTCAATGCACTGGCAGAAGGCTAACTGGAAGAGTCGGGGAGAGAAGAGAGCGATATAGCCCCGCAAGGCCAGTCCCCAAACCCGTCTCCAGACTCTTACCCTTCCAAAATCTGAAATCTAAGATCCAAAACCCAAAATCTAAAATCCTCCACTCGCCCCCACAGTTACCCCAGGCAGATTCATGACAAACGTCCCCGTTGAAGGAATTGCAATTCCCGACATTGCCCATCCCGAACCGCAAAACAACTGGCGGAAATATTTCAGCTTCAGCACCGACCATAAGGTCATCGGCATTCAATACTTGGTCACGTCCTTCGTCTTTTTTCTCATCGGTGGCTTGCTGTCGATGGTGATTCGAGCCGAACTGATTACGCCCCAGGCAGATCTGATCGATCGCACGCTGTATAACAGCATGTTCACCATGCACGGCACGATCATGATCTTTTTGTGGATCTTTCCGTCGCTGGTGGGGCTGGCAAACTATCTTGTGCCGCTGATGATCGGGGCGCGAGATATGGCCTTTCCCCGGCTGAACGCAGCCGCCTTCTGGATGGTGCCCATCTTCGGCATCCTGCTGATGACCAGCTATTTCTTGCCCGCAGGCACGGCACAGGCCGGCTGGTGGTCCTATCCCCCCGTCAGCACTCAAAACCCAACCGATAGCATCATCACGGGTGAATTTGTCTGGATTCTCGCCGTGGCGATTTCCGGTGTGTCTTCCATCATGGGCGCGGTTAATTTCGTGACAACAATTGTGCGGATGCGGGCACCAGGAATGACTTTTTTTCGGATGCCTGCCTATGTGTGGACGGTGTTCAGCGCCCAGATCATTCAGCTTGCTGCATTGCCTGCACTGACGGCGGGTGCAATCATGTTGCTGTTTGACGCAGCGGCGGGTACGGCCTTTTTCAATCCCGATAAAGGCGGCAACCCAGTGCTGTTCCAACACTTCTTCTGGTTCTATTCGCACCCAGCGGTTTACGTAATGGTGTTGCCCATCTTCGGTGTGTTCTCAGAAATATTTCCGGTCTATTCGCGTAAGCCGCTGTTTGGCTACAAGGTGGTGGCTGTGTCGTCGCTGCTGATTACAACAGTCAGCGTGCTGGTTTGGGTTCACCATATGTATGCCAGTAACACACCGGGCTGGATGCGGATGCTGTTTATGGCAACGACAATGCTGGTGGCAGTGCCAACCGGGATTAAGGTGTTTGCCTGGGTTGCCACTATCTGGAAGGGTAAGCTGCGGCTAGACACACCCATGCTCTTTTGCCTGGGAGCGCTCATCATGTTTGTGTTCGCAGGAATTACAGGCGTAATGCTGGCTTCTGTACCGATTGATATTCATGTGAATAATACCTACTTTGTGGTAGGTCACTTTCACTACATTGTGTACGGCACGATTACGATGGGCATGTTTGCTGCCATCTATCACTGGTTCCCCAAGATGACCGGACGCATGTATTACGAGGGACTGGGTAAGCTGCATTTTGCCCTGGCATTTATTGGGGTAAATCTGAACTTTTTCCCAATGCATCCGCTGGGCCTTCAGGGGATGTTGCGGCGTGTCTCCTCCTATGAGCCGGAGTATGCTTTTTGGAATGTGGTCGCTAGTATCGGGGCGTTCCTGCTGGGGATGTCTACGATTCCGTTCATTTTGAATATGGTGGGTGCTTGGGTGCAGGGCAAGCCTGCGCCAGACAACCCCTGGCGGGCGATCGGGCTGGAATGGCTGGTGTCGTCGCCGCCCCCGGTTGAGAACTTTGAAGAACTGCCCATTGTTGTGTCTGGGCCCTACGGCTATGGCAAGTCTGATCCGCTCGTGGAGAACGCCGCTGCTCTCAAAGAGGGCTAGGCTGGGCTGCGTGGACTAGCCTATTTACTGGCTCATACTGGCTCATTCGCCGATTGTTCATTCTCTAACCCCTTACCCGCCTATGGATAGCTCTATCTCAACCGAAAAACTGGATGGGGCGATCGCCCCCCACACTGCCCACGCCCACGAGGAAGACCACGCGGGCAATAGTATGTTTGGCTTCATCATCTTTCTGCTGTCGGAAAGCGTGATTTTCCTCAGCTTTTTTGCGGGCTACATCCTGGTGAAAACAACCACCCCCAACTGGCTTCCCGAAGGCGTTTCGGGGCTGGAGGTCTCAAAGCCTGCCATCAATACCATCGTGCTGGTGTCCAGCAGCTTTGTCGCCTACTTCGCCGAGCGAGCGCTGAAAAAAGAGAATCTGCTGGTGTTTCGGCTGCTGTGGCTGCTGACGATGGCGATGGGTGCATACTTCCTGGTGGGGCAGGCGATCGAGTGGAGCGAACTGGAGTTTGGCTTTTCCGATGGCGTGTTTGGCGGGCTGTTTTATCTGCTGACGGGCTTCCACGGGCTGCACGTCTTCACGGGCATTTTGCTGATGGGCATTATGCTGTTCAAATCCTTTGTGCCTGGAAACTACGCGGGTGGACACACGGGTGTCGATGCGACCTCGCTGTTCTGGCATTTTGTGGATGTTATTTGGATTATTCTGTTCATTCTGATCTACGTCTGGCAGTGATGCTTTGGCGATGTCCGAAGGAACGGATATCGCATCCATTAAGACCCATATTCGGGAACGGGTCGAGCAGTCAATTCCGAAATCAATGGGGCGACGAGGAGTAACGCATGATTATCGACGACGCGCATTATGACGTGATTATTGTGGGAACGGGGGCAGGCGGTGGCACGCTGGCCCGAAAACTCGCGCCCACAGGCAAGAAAATTCTGATTCTGGAACGCGGCGACGTGATGCCGCTGGAGGAACAGAACCGCAGCAACGTCGATATTTTCAAAAAGGAACTCTATCACGCGCCGGAGCAGTGGTTTGACATTGCGGGTGAACCCTTTGCGCCCCAGACAAAGTATGCCGTCGGCGGCAACACCAAAATCTACGGTGCGGCGCTGCTGCGAATGCGAGAGCGTGACTTTGAAATGGTGACGCATCACGAGGGCGTGTCGCCAGAATGGTGCGTGAAATACGCTGACTTTGAGCCGTACTACACCGAAGCGGAGAACCTCTATCAGGTGCATGGGGCTGTGGGAGCCGACCCCACCGAGCCGCCCCACAGCGCCGACTATCCCTATCCCGCCGTAGGGCACGATCCGCAGATTGAGGAAGTGATTGGGGCGATCGCCGCTCAGTCCCTTCATCCTGCCTCGCTGCCAATGGCGCTGACCCACCAGACCGACGACCCCACCAATGATTCCGAAGTCAGCGGCATCAATCCTGCCCTTCAGCATCCCAACGTCACCCTGAAAACGAGCGCAACGGTCACCTCGCTGCACACCAACCCCTCTGGCAGAGAAGTAAAAGCGGTTGAAGCCGAAATCGGCGGGCAGCCCTATCTATTTTTGGGCGACATCATTGTGCTGGCCTGCGGTGCGATTAATACAGCGGCAGTGCTGCTGCGGTCATGCAGCGAAGCCTGTTCGCAAGGGCTGGCCAATAGCTCTGGGCTGGTGGGACGCAACCTAATGAAGCATCGGCTATCGTCAGTGGTGCAGCTTTCCAAGCCCAACAGCGGCAAGTTTCAGCGCAGCGTCTACGTCAACGATTTTTACTGGGGCGAAGAAGGATTTGACTACCCAATGGGGCACATTTATAACACGGGCGGCCTGCTGCAAGACATTATCTTCGCAGAGTCGCCGCCTGTGCTGTCGGTGCTGGCCAAGATGATGCCGGGGTTTGGGCTACAACAGATGGCGACCCGCTCCATTGGCTGGTGGGTGCAGAGCGAAGACCTGCCCAGCGCCGACAACCGCGTGCGCGTAGACAGCAAAAAGCTTTACGTCGAGTATACGCCGAACAATACCGAACCCCATGAGCGTTTGGTTTATCGCTGGACAGAGGTGCTGAAAACGGCGGAAAAAGGCATGGACAAATCGCTACTCCAGATGAGCGGTCGCCATCCCAGCGGGGAAATGCCGCTGTCAGTGGTGGCTAACGCCTGCGGCACCTGTCGCTTTGGGGAAGATCCGGCGACCTCGGTTCTCAATCCCGACTGTCGCGCCCACGATGTCGATAATCTCTACATTGTAGACGGCAGCTTCTTCCCGTCGATTTCCGCCACCAGTCCGGCGCTGACGATTATGGCCAACGCGCTGCGGGTGGGCGATCGCCTGATCGAGCGCCTAAAATAAGCACCTGAAATAATCGAGTGATTAGAGTGACTTCAGACCAAAGCTGGTGACAGGACTCGAACCTGCGACCGGCTGATTACAAATCAGCAGCTCTACCAACTGAGCTACACCAGCGATCGCCCTACATCATAACATTGCCGTTTGGCAGTTGGGGCAGATTTTTGGGCGGGAACCATCAGGTCAGCCAGTCGAGAAACGTGTTAGCTAGGATGGCAGCTTGCGTGCGATCGCGCAATTCCAGGCGGTTCAGAATATTGGTGACGTGGTTTTTGACCGTGCCCTCCGAAATGTAAAGCGCCTTGGCAATTTCGCGGTTGCTGGCTCCCTGAGCAACGAGAACTAGCACCTCGCGCTCGCGGGGAGTGAGGCTGGAGAATCCGTCGGGCGGGGCAAGGGCGGGCGCGGGCGACGGCGCAACCCGGGCCAGCAGTTTCGGCAAAATGCCAGGACTAATCTGGGTGTAGCCCTTGTGGGCAGCGCGGATGGCTTCGGCTAGATCTTCTGAGGGCGTGTCTTTGAGTAAGTAACCCGTCGCGCCGTTTTGCAGGGCAGCGGTGACATATTCCTGATCGTCAAATGTGGTGAGAATCAGGACTTTGGTGCTGGGAAACTGACGGGCGATCGCCTCTGTCGCAGCCACGCCATCCATCACAGGCATCCGAATGTCCATCAGCACCAAGTCAGGATGCAGTTGTTCAACCTGCTGCACTGCAACCTGACCATTTTCTGCCTCGCCAATGATCTGCAAATCAGCTTCCAGTTCAAGCAGTGCTTTCATGCCCTGACGAATCAAATGCTGATCATCTACCAGAACGATCCGAATCATGGAACGATCCTCTCTAGCGGAATGTGAACCGTAATGGTGCAGCCCTGTCCTGGAGAGGTTTGCAGGTCAAAGATGCCACCCAGCGACTCGGCCCGTTCGCGCATACTCTGTAGCCCAAAGCCCGTGCGATTTTGAGCTGGGTCAAAACCCACGCCATCATCCTGAATCAGCAGGTGCAGCGTCGCAGCCGTATCCTGCAAATCCAGCAAAATTTGCGAGGGCCGGGCGTATTTGCAGATATTGGTAAACGCCTCTTGCACAATGCGATAGAGGCTGGTGGAGAGATCTGGGGGCAGGGGGGCATCGAGGTGAATTTGGCAGATTGGTGCGACCCCTGTGACCTGTTCGACATTGCGGGCAAGGAGGGCGATCGCCGCTTCTAGGGACTGCTCCTGCAAGGGATCGGCCCGCATCGTCGCCACAGACTGCCGCACGTCCTGAAGCGCCGTAGAACCCAGCACTTTCGCCTCTTTCAAAAACTGATGCGCCCGCTGCGGGTCGCTCTGCCACAGTTTTAGTGCGCCTTCCACTTGCAGGTTCAGTGCCGTCAGCGAGTGCCCCAGCGAGTCATGGATTTCGCGGGCGATACGGCTGCGCTCTTGGGCCATGGCCAGCTTTTCCACCCGCAGCGCATAGTTTTGCAATTGGGCATTGGCGGCCGTCAGCTTTTCGCGGCTTTGGCGCTCCGTCAGCAGCGCATCCACCAGCAGCAGCAAAAAGACCAGCGTCAGCCCCAGCAGCAGCGCCGAGCTATAGGCAAAGCTCCAGGCAGGCAGCCCCCGTGGGCGATCGCGCCAGTTGATCGGAATTCGATCCGCCAGTTCCCGCAAGCGCTGCGTCAAAATCGCCAGAAACAGCCCGTAGGCAATGCCCGTCGTCATCAGGCGGCCCGGCAGCGCAAAGATGAGGCAACTCCTCAGCGCAAACACCACAACGAGAAATGAAAACAGCCGCATTTCCCGCAAATCGCCCGCCGTTGCCAGCAAAATCAGCACTCCCTCTAGCAGCACAAACCCGATGCGCGTAGCCATCTGCCCCGTAGGCAGCCGCAGCCCCATCAGCCCAAAGCCTACGATGCAGGCAATATCCAGCGGCGACACCCAGCTAAAGGGCGGCTCTGGGCTAACCCCCCGTGGCATCCTTGGCCCCGGAAACAGCGGCCCCACCAGTTCGCTCAAAAAGGCGATCGCCAGTAGGCTCCATTCCAGGTACAGCAGCAGTCGCAGGGGGTGGTTGGCAGGGTGGATCGGGCGGGGTTCGGCGGGAGACATGGGGGAAGAGGGAAGAACGAAGAGGGGAGAAGGAAGAACGAAGAGGGGAGAAGGAAGAACGAAGAGGGGAGAACGAAGAGGGAAGAACGAAGAATGAAGAGGGAAGAATGAAGAATGAAGAGGGGAGAGCGAAAGGGGAAGGAATGAAGAGGGGAGGGGGATGATGGGATGATGGGATGGTCTGGTTGGACATCTCTACTCTACTCTTCCCATTGCGCTAACGCCCTCTCTTCCTCTCGCTGCATGGACTTCCGCAATCTCAACACCCTCTGGGCTTCTGTGCTAACTGAAACGCTGGTGCGACTAGGATTGCGGGTGGCGGTGGTGTGTCCGGGGTCGCGGTCGGCTCCGCTGGCGATCGCCCTTGCTCAGCAGTCGGGTCTGGAGGCGATTCCGGCGCTAGACGAGCGATCGGCTGCCTTTTTTGCCCTGGGCCTGGCAAAGCAAACCGGACGACCGGTGGCCCTGGTCTGCACGTCGGGCACGGCGGGCGCAAACTTTTATCCAGCGGTGATCGAAGCCCGCGAAAGCCGCGTGCCGCTGCTGGTGTTGACGGCAGATCGTCCGCCGGAACTGCGCGACTGCAACGCGGGACAGACGGTTGATCAGCAAAAGCTTTTCGGCAGCTTTGTGAACTGGTATCACGAAGTCGCCACACCCACGGCGGAGTTTTCCCAACTGGCCTACCTGCGCCAAACTGTGATTCACGCGTGGGAGCGTACCCAGCGACCTGTTGCAGGGGTGGTGCATCTCAATCTGCCTTTCCGCGACCCGCTGGCCCCCGTGCCCCAGCCAGCGGTATTGGCGCTCAGGGAATCCCTAGATGAAGCCCGTTTCTTTGCCAATGTCGGCTGGGATGACGGAACGCCGGAGCCGTGGCGTAGCCCAGACTGGGGGCGATCGCTCTCTTCTATTCCCTCTCGCGGCATTATCATCGCAGGCATTGCCCAATTTCCCAATGCGGCTGCGGCCCGGGCCCACTGTCGGGCGATCGCCCAGCTTTCCTCCTGTCTGGGGTTTCCGGTGCTGGCGGAGGGGCTGTCGCCGCTGCGAAACTATGCCCGCCTCAACCCGTATCTGGTATCGAGCTATGACACGCTGCTGCGCGATCCTGACTTGGCGACGGAGCTGGCGCCGGAGGGGGTGCTTCGGATTGGCGAGATGCCCACCAGCAAGGAGTTGCGAAGCTGGCTGGAGCGCACTCAGCCGCAGCAGTGGGTGGTAGACGGGGGCGATCGCAATCTTGATCCGCTGCACCTGCGGACGGTTCATCTGCGCTGCGCTGTTCAGCACCTCGTTCAACACCTGGCCGCGTCGCTGCCCAGCCCCCCCGCGCCGCCGACGGATTACCTGAAGCGCTGGTTGCAGGCAGAGACGGACTGCTGGCAGCAGCAGCGGCACACCCTGCGATCGCTCGACTCGCTGATCGAAGCCAAGACCGCCTGGGTACTGTCGCAATGCTTGCCGCCGGAAACGCCGCTGATCATCGCCAACAGCACGGCCGTTCGCTATGTAGAATGGTTTTGGGAACCGGGCGATCGCGCCATTCAGCCCTTCTGCAATCGCGGCGCAAACGGCATCGACGGCACGCTTTCGACCGCTCTTGGCATCGCCCACGGCAACCAGCCCAGCGTTTTGCTAACGGGCGACTTGGCGCTGCTGCACGACACCAACGGTTTTTTGCTGCGGCCCCGCCTGCGGGGCCACCTCACCATCGTCCTGATCAACAATCGCGGCGGCGGCATTTTCGAGAACCTGCCCATCGCCCAGTTCGAGCCGCCATTCGAGGAATTTTTTGCCACACCGCAGCCCGTGGAATTTGCCCCACTCTGCGCCACCTATGGCATCGCCCACGAACTCGTCCACACCTGGGAGCAGCTTGCCCAGGCGCTAAAGGTGCTACCTAGCGAGGGGATACGGGTGCTGGAACTCCAGTGCGATCGCAAGCTCAATGCCCGCTGGCTGGCTCAGCGTACCCCGCGCTAGGCAGATCGGGCGTTAAAACGCTTCTCCTAAGCGCCTCTTCTAAACGCCTTTCCTAAAGCACCCTCATCAAGGCTTTGCCTGACTCAGCATCTTGCGAATTTCGTCGTTTAGCTCACGAAAGACGTGCCGTGGACTCACTTCATCCAGCATTTCCACAATGCGCTGCGTCTGTGCATCAGTCAGTGATGGGTTACCCGTCAGCGATTCTAGCTTGACCTTCAGAATGCGATCGCGAATCTCGCTTTCCGAAGCCCCATTTGCTACCATATCCGCCACAATCTTGCTGGACTTGGCAAACTGAATGAAGTCCTTGTTCAGCAGGTCATAGGACAGTTCGCCCTTCTTATTTGTGTAGGCCTTGACGATGGCTTCATACTCGGCGCTGTCTACCGTTGCCACTTCTTCGGGCGAGGCCTCTTCGTCTTCAGGCGCTTCTCGCACGCCGCTCAGCTTGACCGGGCCCCGACGAGAGTAGGGCATTCCTGCCGTCAGTTCCATCGCCTCCCGAAAGGCTTCCATCGGAAAGGTTTCGAGGTTAATATTGGCGGCCGGTTCTGGCTCGGCAGTGCGGCGGTTGATGGTTGCCAGACCAGGCTGGGCATTGTCATAGCGCAAAATCACAATGCCTGCCTTGCCATCTCTCAACTTTTGGCGATAGGCAGCGGCTTCAATCGTGGAAAGTTCAACAATTTTTGTTCTGATCATGAGTCAGACCTTGTACTGGATGACCAAACGGAATCTGGAGTCACCTTACCACTCAATTGACAAGGCTCTGGAAGTGCGCCCCGACACATTCTGCAAAAGTAGAACAGTTGCAGATGCCGATTCACCGCGCAAATTCACAGTACCGCACTCAGCCCTAGCTTCTAAGGCTTGATGAAGCTAACCACAAAAATTAGAAAAACTGGGGCGCTAGGATTCGAACCTAGGAATGGCGGGACCAAAACCCGCTGCCTTACCGCTTGGCGACGCCCCAATGGGGATGGCAGGACGCAGACGCTCTTTCGTTTCCGTCACAGCTTCATTATTCTAACCAATGGTTCTGCAATTTCGCAAGATTTTTGGAAGCAGACTTTTGGCAGAGCTTGAAACCCTGTGGCCCGCAGCCCCAAAGTCCCCACCTCCTGTCCCTACCTCTTGTCCCCAAATCTGCGCGATTCAGTGTTGCGTTTTGGGGCGGGCGCATTATCGTTATGAATACTACCCGCAACAAAAATCCGTCCGCGTCCACCATCCATCTGGCTCTAGGGTGAACCTTGCTTTCGTATCGTCATGTCGCAAACCTACGAACATTTGCTGGCTGAAAAGAACCTGTTAGACCAAGCGCGGCAGGGAAGTGCGGAGGCGATCGCCACCTTGCTCAACCGCAGCCTCAATCCCAGAGGCATCACGGCAATGGCCCGGCTGGAGCAAGACACGCTGCATGTTCTCGTGGAAGCCGTGCCCGCGCCGCCGCCAGATCTTGCGTCATTTGTTCATCAGGGCATTGCGGGGCTAGGCATGGCCACCGCCAAGACGCTCAAAGTTTACGGCCGGCAGCGCGGCATCAGCCAGATCGGATGGCAGCAGGCGTTTAGTCTGGCGACCCCTTCTGGCTTGGGCGGCGTGTCTACGGTGATGCAGGGAACCCAGGCGGGAAATGGGTTGCCCGTGACCGAGTTTGAACTGGGGGCGGGCGGACAGCAGGTGATTGCGGGCGATCGCCGCTTGCAGATGACTCCGCATGGTGCGGTGGTGACGCTCTTGCCGCAGCCCTCAGCGCCCTCGCTGCGATCGCGCACCCTGCCCAGCCCCGAAGCGGCCTGCCCGCCAATGCCCTACCTGGTGGGGCGCGAAAAGGAATTGGACGGGGCGATCGCCGCGCTGGAACAATCCGTGCCCGTCGAGTTTTATGGCGAATCGGGGCTGGGCAAAAGCGCCCTGGCCCGCGCCCTGGCCCACCAGCCCTCGGTTTTGGGGCTGGCTGCTGAGGGGCTAGTCTACCGGGTCGTCGGCGAGCAGCCCGTCGAGGATCTCTACCAGAGCCTATTTGAAGATTTTTTTGAAATTGACGAAGGCATTCCCCACAAGCTGAGCGAGGAAGAGGTGCAGTATGCCCTGCGCCAGAAGCGGGCGCTGGTGGTGCTAGATGACGTGCGCCTGCCGCCCAACGTGCTGGAACGAATGACGCGCAACCTGACTACGCTGGGCCTAATTGTCACGGCTTCAGAGCGCCATCTGTGGAACAATAGCCACAGTCTGCCGCTGAGCGGATTGCCCCAGAGCGAAGCGGTGAATCTGCTAGAGCGCTATCTAAACGATCCCCTCACGCCGGAGCAGCGATCCAGCGCAGAACAGCTTTGCACGTTGTTGTATGGGCATCCGCAGCGGATTTTGCAGGCGGCAATGCTGGTGCGCGATGGACATTTGTCCCTGCTGGCCATGATCGAGCAGTTGCAGTCAGGGGCGACGCTAGAAGTGCTGGTGCTGCGGGCGTGCGCCACCTTCCCGGATGCCGAGCGGCGCTGTCTGGCGGCGCTGGCGGTGTTGGGGGAAGTCCCCGTGCAGACGCACCACCTGGCCGGACTGACGGGCACGACCAATCCCCAGCCAATTGTGGCAACCCTGGTCAGCCGGGGCTTTTTGAGCAGTGACGGGGTGCGCCACACGCTGGCAGGAAATTTGCTGGCTCCCCTGCGGCAGTTCTGGAACCTGGAACAGTGGGTGCAGCCGGTGGTGCGCCATTTTCTGCACTGGGTCCAGCAGCAGGCTCCCATCAAAGGGGCGCTGTTGCCAGATTTGCCGCTGCTGATGCGGGTGGTAAACCTGGCTGCTGAAGCAGAACAGTGGAAAGAAGTCGTGCAGTTTGCCCGTGTGATGGACGGCCCGCTAGCGCTGGGGCGACGTTGGGGCGCGTGGGAGCAGGTGTGGGATGCGGGGCTGCGGGCGGCAGAACATTTGGGCAATTCCCAGGCGATCGCCCTGGCCCACCACCAGCTAGGCACCCGCGCCCTCTGCCTGGGCGACAGCTTTGCCGCGATTAACTATCTCAACCAGGCGCTGCGCCTGCGGGAAGCCGGGGGCAACGAAACCGCCGCCGCCGCCTCGCGCCACAACCTCAGCCTGCTGGTGGCTCCGATGCAGCACCTCCAGCCCCAGCCCCAGCAGCCGCCCCAGTATCAGCCCCCGCCGCAATATCCGCCGCAATCCCCACCCCAATATCCAGGGCCCCAATATCCCTCGCAGATCCAGCCGCCCCAGCCCCAACCGCCCCAATACCCAGCCCCAGAGCCGCAGCCCCAACTGCCGCCGCTGCCAGCCCAGCCTACGCCCGCGCCCCATCCGCCCTACCAGCCGCCGCCGCCCATGCCGGGAACCTCCGACCCCGAAGCAGAGGCAGCCTCCTCGCGCTTTTCGCCGCTGCTGTTGGGGGGACTGGTGGCCTCGCTGCTGCTGGGGGCGCTGGCGGCCTGGCTGATGGTGCGCGATCGCCCGTCCTTCAGTGTCAATCCCAGCAGTCTCACCTTTTCCAACCAAACGGTTCACACCAGCAGCCAGCCCCAAACCGTGACCCTGCAAAATACAGGCAGTCAGGCGCTACGGCTGGGACGGATTACACCCGTCGGGGCCAATCCAACGGATTTTCAAGTTGCGGAGCAATGCACCCGCGCTCCACTGCCGCCGGCCCAGTCCTGTACGATCCAGGTCACGTTTACGCCCCAGGGCCAGGGCGATCGCATTGCGGATCTGGCCTTCAATGACATTACGGGCGTGACCCGCTACACCATTCCCCTGCGCGGCAATAGCCCCAGTGCCATTGGCGGCAGCCCCAGCCCCGGCAGTCCGTCGCCTACGCCCCCGGTCAATCCTGATGTGGCGCTGCGGTTCAACCCCGGCACGCTGGACTTTGGCGAGTGGCAGGTCAATGCTCAAACCGGCCAGCGGACGATCGCCCTAGTCAACAACAGCGCCGTTCCCGTGACGATTCAACTGGTGCGGGCCGATGGGCAGGCCCGCAGCGACTTTTTAGTAAGCGAGCAGTGTACAGGCGGGCCCCTGGCCCCCGGACAAAGCTGCCCGATTTTTGTCGCCTTTCGCCCCACGGCCCCGGGCCAGCGCACGGCGAATATCAATGTGATCGACACCAGCAATCGCCCGTGGAACGTGCCGCTGACGGGCTACGGCGTGGCCACTGCGCCCCAAACGCCCACCCTCAGCATTACGCCCGGCCGGGTAGATTTTGGCTCTGTCACGGTTCGCAATACTAGCCGCGAAGAGCGCTTCTTTTTGCAAAGCACGGGGGGCGTGCCCATCCAGCTTCGCAATATCAGCATCGAAAGCCGGACGAGTGATTTTCGACTGACGCGCAACACCTGCCCCAGTGACTTGCCGCCGGGGGGCCGCTGCGAGGTGGGCGTGGTGTTTAGCCCAGAGGGGGAGGGCGATCGCCGCGCTGCCCTGCGGTTCGACAGCAACGACTTTCGGGGCACAGCCCGCGTCATGCTCATGGGTCAGGGTGTGCCGCCTGCGGTGCCTGCGCTGCGGGTCAACCCGCTATCCATTGACTTTGGCAGCATCGAGCTAGAGCGGGCCAGCGCCCCCCGTGCCGTCACCATTAGCAATATGGGCACCGCGCCGCTGCTATTGGGCGATATCCGGGTCAATGGCAACCCAGACTTTGTGAGCGATCGCAACTCCTCCATCGGCGCGGAGTGTTCCAACCTCTCGCTGCGGCCGGGGCAAAGCTGCGGCTTTAACGTCGTCTTTATTCCGCAGGTAGAAGGGTCGCGCAACGCCAATATCGTGATTCCGACAAACACTGGCTCCACCTCTGTCGCGCTGCGGGGCAACGGCTCGGTGCAGCGCTTCCCCACCCTCAGCATCCAGCCCACCAGCATCGATTTTGACAATCAGACCATCGGCAACATGAGTGCGCCCCGCTCTGTGACCCTGCGAAACAACGGCAATGCGCCCCTGATCCTGGGAAATCTGGGGCTGAGCGGGGAAAACCCGTTTGACTTTGCCACCTCGAACGACAGCAACTTTGCGATTAGCTGCACCAACGTAACGCTGGCTCCGGGTGAGGTTTGCACCGTCCAGATAATGTTCAACCCAACGGAGCCGGGATATCGCACGGCCCAGTTGGTGATTCCCCACAACGCCCCCAACAGCCCTGGACGGGTCAGGGTCGGCGGCGTGGGGCAGGCCGCGATTACGCCGCTCCCGGAACCGCTCCCCGATCCACAGCCTGAACCACCTGGCCCGCCCCTCCGACCGCTGCCTGTGCCCCTACCACAGCCCTTCAACCCGCTGTCGCGCTAGTTCGATTGCGTGCTGGGAGATGATCTGACCGAGTATTCGAGTCTACCTTTAACCCACTGTCGCGGTAGTTCAATCGCGTGACCACTGGGCGATCGCCCCAAGCAGAACTGCGATCGCCCCAATCCGGATCAGGTAATCACCGTAGGCTTGTCCATGCCCGTGTATTCTTTGATCTGGGCAATCTCTTCGGCGATCGCAATCAGGTCGCCCAGCGCCACCTGCGGGTCGAGGGTGTGTTTAGCGATGTTGGGTTCATAGCTTTCCAGATAGAGCCGCAGCGTTGCGCCCTTGGTGCCCGTGCCCGACAGCCGCAGGATCAGGCGAGACCCATCCGTAAAGCCGATGCGAATGCCCTGGTTTTGGCTGACGCTGCCGTCTACCGGGTCGGTATAGATAAAGTTGTCGGCGTATTCGACCGTGTAGGAGCCAAAGGTTTTTCCAGGCAGCGTTGGCATTTGCGCCTGGACGTGATCGACTAATGCCTTAGCGCGATCGCTCGCCACCTCTTCATAGTCATGCCGCGAGTAGAAGTTGCGCCCAAACATCTGCCAGTGTTCTCGCACGATCTGCTCTACAGGCTGTTGCCGCACCGCCAAAATATTCAGCCAAAACAGCACCGCCCAGATGCCGTCCTTTTCGCGGATATGGTTCGACCCGGTGCCAAAGCTCTCTTCGCCGCACAGCGTCGCCTTGCCCGCATCCAGCAAATTGCCAAAAAACTTCCAGCCCGTCGGCGTTTCATAGCAACCAATCCCCAGCCGCTGGGCCACCCGATCCGCCGCTGCGCTAGTCGGCATCGAGCGGGCCACCCCTGCCAGCCCGTCCTTATAGCCGGGAACCAGGTGCGCGTTTGCCGCCAGCAGTGCCAAGCTGTCGCTGGGGTTGACGAAGAAATTGCGCCCCAAAATCATATTGCGATCGCCATCCCCGTCAAACGCCGCCCCAAAATCCGGCGCGTCCTCTTTGAACATGATCTCCACCAGATCATGGGCATAGGTCAGGTTGGGGTCGGGATGGCCGCCGCCAAAATCCTCCAGGGGCGTGCCGCTGCGAACTGTGCCTGCGGGTGCGCCCAACTGCTGCTCAAAAATGGCATGGGCGTAGGGCCCGGTAACGGCGTGCATCGCGTCAACGCACAGGCGGAATGAGCCATTGGTCAGCAGTGCCCGAATCCGGTCAAAATCAAACAGCGACTCCATCAATTCCTGATAGTCGGCTACGGAGTCGATCACCTCGACCACCATGCCGCCCAGCTTGCTTTCGCCCAGCGTGTCGATGTCTACATCGGACGCATCCAGGAGTTTGTATTCCGTAATTTCTTTGGTTCGCGCAAAGATCGCCTCCGTCACCTTTTCCGGCGCGGGTCCGCCGTTTTCTATGTTGTATTTCACGCCAAAGTCGCCATTAGGGCCGCCGGGATTGTGGCTAGCAGAGAGAATAATGCCGCCAAAGGCCTTGTATTTGCGAATCACGCAAGACGTGGCAGGCGTAGAGAGAATGCCGTGGTGCCCCACCTTCACGCGGCCCCAGCCATTGGCCGCCGCCATTTTCAGAATCAGTTGGACTGCTTCGCGGTTGTAATAGCGACCGTCGCCGCCCAGCACCAGGGTTTGCCCCTGATAGCCGTCCAGACTGTCAAAAATCGACTGGATGAAGTTTGCGAGATAGTTGGGCTGTTGGAAGGTGGGAACAGACTTCCGCAACCCCGAAGTTCCGGGCTTCTGATCGGCGAAGGGCTGCGTGGAAATAGTTTGAATATTCATCGACAATCCTCTCGGTTAAGCAAGTTCATGCGCTGACCAGCGGTTGGGTGATCTCGTTTGGACAGGGCCGCCCCTGCTCAAAGTCGTCTAGGTTGTCCAGGGTGGTTTCGGCAATATCCCTAAGCGCATCTTCAGTGAAAAAGGCCTGGTGTCCGGTCACGATGACGTTGGGAAACGTAACCAGCCGCTCGAAAACATCATCTTGAATAATCTCATTGGACAAATCTTCAAAAAACAGATCCGCCTCCTGTTCGTACACATCGAGGCCCAGTGCCCCAATGATTTTACCCTTGAGTGCATCAATTACCGCTTC
The DNA here is from genome assembly GCF_013177315.1 of Thermoleptolyngbya sichuanensis A183. Lineage (NCBI taxonomy): Bacteria > Bacillati > Cyanobacteriota > Cyanophyceae > Oculatellales > Oculatellaceae > Thermoleptolyngbya > Thermoleptolyngbya sichuanensis. Next base: position 3,767,971 of record NZ_CP053661.1, read on the forward strand.
CGTGTCGATTAGCCCGCCCCGACTGGTGTTGATCAGCATCACCCCGCGCTTCATCTGGTCGATGGTGTCGGCGTTAATCAGGTGGCGGGTTTCGGGTGTGAGGGGGCAGTGCAGCGAGATAATGTCGGCGTTTTCAAATAGCTCTGGCAGTTCCACATACTGAGCCGCGCCCAGCGCCGTAAACTGGGGATTTATCCGGTGGTCATAGCCCAAAAGCTGACAGCCAAAGCCATGCATGATCTGGGCAAAGATCAGACCGATTTTGCCCGTGCCGATGATGCCAACGGTGCGGCCGCGCAGGTCAAACCCCATCAGTCCTTCCAGGCTGAAATTTCCGTCGCGGGTGCGGTTGTAGGCTCGGTGAATCTTGCGGTTGAGCGCCAGCACCAGCCCCACAGCAAACTCTGCCACCGAAAAGGGCGAATAGGCAGCGACGCGGGCAGCCCTGATCCCCAGTTCCGCTGCGGTTTTGAGGTCTACGCCGTTATAGCCTGTGCAGCGCAGCGCGATGAAGCGAGTGCCTCCAGCGGCGATCGCCCTCAGCGTGGTCGCATCCAACTGGTCGTTCACAAATACACACACCGCTGGAAACCCCGCCGCCAGCACCGCCGTACGGGCATTCAGCGATTCTTCAATGAACACCAGCTCATGGCCCCGGGTTGCGCCGAGGCTTTCCAGAATTTCGCGGTCGTACGCCTTGGCGCTAAACACTGCCACTCTCATGCCAGATCCTCGCAAATACCCAGCAATCGCCTACAGATCCAGCACCACTTTGTGAGTCACTTCGCCGTGTTCATCAATGTCGTACACAATCGGCACGGCAGTTCCCAGTTCCAGCTTGGCCACTTCTTCGCCCGACAGCTTATCCAGCTTCATAATGATGGAGCGCAGCGAGTTGCCGTGGGCGGCGATCATCACGTTTTTGCCTTGCAGCAGGTAGGGCAGAATGGTTTCGTTGAAATAGGGCAAGACGCGGGCCTGCGTGTCTTCCAGGCTCTCGCCACCGGGGGGCGCGATATCGTAGGAACGTCGCCAGATTTGCACCTGATCGGCTCCGTATTCTGCTGCGGTCTGGGCCTTGTTCAGCCCTTGCAGGTTGCCATAGTAGCGCTCGTCTAGGGCTGCGTTGGTGAAAATGGGCAGCACTTCGTCTGGATTGTCGTAGTTATCCAGACCTTTCCAGTCGGGGTCGTCGTCGTCGTGCTGAATGATGGGAATCTTGCCGCCGCAGATGTCGTCGCACTCGGTCAAAATGCAGACTGCGGTTTCAATCGCCCGAATCAGCTTGCTGGTAAACACCACATCTACGCGATATTCCCGCAGCTTGGTCGAGGCAATCGTTGCTTCGGCGCGGCCCCGTTCGCTCAGCGGCACGTCTACCCAGCCAGTGAACTTATTGACCGCATTCCAGAGGCTTTGTCCATGCCGGGTCAGGATTAATTTTGCCATAGGGTTTAGAGAAGCGTTATACGCTCTGAAATCAGGTGAAGTTAACGGTGAAATTAAAGATGAAACCAAAGGTTTTTTGCAGCTTGAAACCAAAAGCTAGTGCTACCCAGCAGCAAAGGTGCCGATGGTGTGAATTTTGAGGAAATTTGTGCCGCCCGTCACCTTCATCGGGATGCCGCCGACCACCAAGATGCGATCGCCCACCGAGGCCAACCCCCGCTCCAGCAGGTATTCCTCCGCCTGCCGCAGCACCGCCTCAAACTCGGTTGTTTCCTCTTGCAGCAGCACCGGCCTCACGCCCCACACCAAGTTCAGCCGATGGTACACGTCGATATTTGGGGTCAGCGCCACCACAGGAGCCGTCGGCCGCTCCTTCGAGGCCAGCTTTGCCGTATAGCCTGTATTGGTAAACGCCACAATGCACTGGAGCGGCAAAAACTGGTCGATGGCGTTTAGCGCTTCGCTAATGGCGTGGGCTTCGTCTTCTTTGGAGGGGGGGTAGTTGACGAAGTGATAGTCGCGCTCCACCTCGCGGGCAATGCGCGTCATCATCTGCACCGCCTCCACCGGATAGGCCCCCATCGCCGACTCACCCGACAGCATCACTGCGTCTGTGCCGTCGAGAATGGCGTTGGCCACATCGCTGGCCTCGGCGCGAGTCGGGCGCGGGTTTTGGATCATGCTCTCCAGCATTTGCGTTGCCGTGATCACCGGAATCCCTAACTCGTTGCAGCGGCGAATGATGCGCTTCTGTGTCAGGGGCACTTGTTCTGGCGGCAGTTCCACGCCCATGTCGCCCCGCGCCACCATAATCGCGTCGCAGGCGCAGAGAATGTCTTCCAGATTTTCAATAGCCTGGGGCTTTTCTAGCTTGGCCAGCACGGGCACATCGGCATGGCCCTTAGAAGCCAGCAAATCCTTGAGCGATCGCACGTCGTCACCCCGCCGCACAAAGCTCAGCGAAATCCAGTGGACATTTTGCGACAGCCCAAACTCCACATCCTGAATGTCCTTGTCCGTCATCGATGGCAACTTCAGGTTCAGGCTGGGCAGGTTCACGCCCTTGCGGCTTTTCAGCAGCCCGCCCTTGACCACACGGCAGCGCACCTCGCGGCCCACCACTTCCTCCACCTGCAATTCCAGCAAGCCATCATCCATCAGCACTTGCGTCCCTGGCGTTGCTTCTTCCCACAGGTGCGGATAGTCAATCGAGACGGTATTGGGCTGCCCGTCGAGGGCATCGTCTGGCACCAGAATCAGCGGTGCACCCTCCTCCAGGGGAATGCCCCCATTCGGCATTTGCCCAACGCGAATTTTCGGCCCTTGCAGGTCTTGCAGCAGCGTAATCGGCGTATCGAGTTCTGCCTCGACCACCCGAATCATTTCAATTGTCTTGGCGTGATCTTCGTAGGAACCGTGAGAAAAATTGAGGCGGGCTACGCTCATGCCCGCATTCACCATTTTTTTGAGAATTTCGGGTGATCTGCTGGCAGGGCCGATTGTAGCGACAACTTTGGTGCGGGGGGTGAGGAGTTTCATAGCGGCAGTGGCGGGGTGAAGGTTGCTAAAGGTTGCTGACAGAATCCAACAAGCGAACCATCGACGAATTAGCGCACCGAGTCATCTGGGAATTTGGCTATGACCCTACCGCACAATCCTGAATGCTGTTTGATAACTGGATAACAGCAGCCCAAAAATCCCTAAATTGGTGTTGAGCGCAACAGTTCTTGTAATTACTCAACCCAATAGCCAATCGAACTGATGTGAGGTAAGGGCACGAGAAATGGCATCAAAGGCAGAAATGCCCTGACGCTTTGCAGTATTGACCCTGACTGCCTGACACATCTTTTTATGCGGACTGCCCGGGTGTCGGCTGGCAGCACAAGGATTGAATTCTAGAAAACCAAATGCGGTCATAATAGTGGGCTTCAGCTTTTTTAGAGGCAAAACAGGGTTCAGGGTCAACGGTAAATAGGGCAATCAGCTGAAGCAGTGTTCGCCCTTTATTGACGGCACCCTTGAGCCAGCGCAAACCTATGTTGAGATAGCTAATCCCTCGCCTCCAGTGCGGGTCAACCTGGCAGCGTAGCCCATCGAGTTGCACCGCCATGCCCTGGGTCGTGCCATCAAGGATAGCGATCGCCGCGACCAGATAGAGGCGTTCGAGAGCCGGAGCGGAGCGGATGCCGGAAGCTTCTAACTCAAAGACACCAGATTTAGAATCGAGGAAAAGCTCCTCGACTCGAAAGCGGAGAGCATATTGCCACAGGGTATTGAGGGAGGGAGACTCATCAGTGATGACCGCCCAGGGTTCCTCGACGCCTTTGACATGAGCCAGCACCAAATTGCAGCGCCAGCGCCCCTCGCTCCAGATTCCCACCCCTTCATAGAGTCGAGCTTCACCTTTGGGAGGCCACAGATAGCCTACCTTAACAGGATGACGGCGCGGACCCTGCACCACTACGTCACTGGGCAAGCGTAAACAATAGTGCCAGCGACTTTGGCTTAGCCACTCCAGCAGGTCATGGTTAGCAAACCCGCGGTCGGCTAACACCATCACATCGGGGTACGACTGCAACAGCCGATGGGCTAACCGCAGCATGGGGAGGTATCGCTTCGTGCTGACGGTGGCACTGGGATGCTCCAAAACCCGCCACAGCAGCGGCACCGCTCGTCCGCAACAGGTAACCGTCAGGTGAATCCTGCAGTAGCGATTCCACAACACCGTCGTATCGAGCGCCAGGTAAAGCCGCCGACCTTGCCAGCGATGGATGGCGGCTAGCACCAGCGGCACGTACAGACTTTTGACCCGCACCCGGCGATTGCCTAGGAAGCGCTGCCACCGGCGTTCGGTGCTTTGCGCCTGACGGGCCCGACTGGGCACATAGGCTTCCCACTGCGGCAGGCTCAACCGACCGCTGCACACCAGGGCCGTCACCATCCACGCCAGCGCTTTGAGGTGGCGCAGGTCGCGGGCATTACTGGATTGACGCAATAACGACAGCACTTGATCATAGAGGCAGGTGGTGGCTGGCATGATACAGACCCTGAGATGACGCAAATTTCAGCGTCTCATGTCAGCTCACCTTTTCCCTCTGTTGACGAGGTCTCAACTCTTTCAACCACTTGTGTCAGGCAGTCAGGTGTACACCCATTTCGATTACTTGCGTAAGGCTCTGAGCAGAAGTGTTGAATCTTGATGGTAAAACTTTACAAAAAGCACTCTCAAGAGGCGGATTATTGAGAATGGAAGCAATAAGTAGGTCATTACAGGCAGAATTATAGATCTTTTGTACTGGATTCAGCTATGAACTTGCCCTGCTAACATTGCGTTCAACACTTCTGGGCTCTGAGATATCCCCCTAAGAGCTAATTTATGAAGCAAATCTTAAGAAGCCTGAAACTCTTGGCATGTGTGGCTTTGAGGTCATGTTTGCCCAGGAAAAGCGGTTTCTCGGAAATCCTTGATTAACAAGGCTTTCAGGCTCCTTTACAAATTAGCTCTAAATCCCCCTTGATTAAGGGGGACTTCCGATCCGGTTCTCCCTGCTTCGGGTTTCGGTTCCCCCCTTACTGAAGGGGGGCTAGGAGGGATCAAAGCACCGCCGCTTGAGTTCGGTTCCTGCTTATTTAAAGGGGGCTGGGGGGGATCAAGGCATCGCTGCTCAAGCCTGAGAACTTGTGTGTACAAAGTAGGTTCTCTAAGAGAGTTGTCTAAGAGGATGTTTGAAAAGTCCTACTGTTTGTAGCAAAGCGTGCAAGATCCCCCTTAAATCCCCCTTAAAAAGGGGGGCTTTAAGGCGGTTTCCCCCCTTTTTAAGGGGGGCTAGGGGGGATCTCTGAGTGCTTAACATTACAGGCGATACCTTTTCAAACACCCTCTAAGAGAATTGATAGGATTTTCATCAAAGACTAAATCTGTCCCTAAGCCGTTATTTGGGTATGCCCTTCACTTACTCTCGCACTGTCCGCTTTCAAGACACCGACGCGGCCGGCGTTGTGTATTTTGCCAACGTGCTGGCTATGTGCCACGAAGCCTATGAAGCCTCCCTCGCCGCTTCAGGGATTAATCTCAATGCCTTTTTTTGCTACCCGCGTATTGCGATTCCCATCACCCACGCCACAGTAGATTTTATGCGGCCGTCTTTTTGTGGGGACGAGCAGAAGATTTACGTCACGCCCAAAAAGCTGAAGGACAGCGAGTTTGAGATCGAGTACGAAGTGTTTACGGTGGAGCGAGTAGGCAAGGAGATCCCCGAAATCCAGGAAACCTGCGTTGCCCGCGCCTTTACCAAGCACGTGTGCATTGACAGCGCCCAGCGCGCGCGATCGCCCCTACCGCTAGAGGTGATGAAGTGGCTCAGCCAGTGGAGCCGCGAAGGAGAAAAGGTGTTTGACGATCTGGAAACCTTGCTCTAGAACCGACTCTTCGTAGAGGGCGTAGTAGGGGGCGGATGGGCGATCGCTCGTCCAGGGCAGACATTCAGAAGTGGCAATCAGGCGGCGATCAGAACGCATTGCCGGGCCAGGGTGGCGGCGAGGTCGGCGGACTCTTTGGGGTCGGAGTGGGAGGATAGGTCAGGTTGCCCAGCGGCAGATCGCCCCGGCCCATCGAGGTAAAGCTGCTGATCTGCACAAAGCTGGGAGTGAATAGGAAAATGTGGTCGCCCAGCCGCTCTTGGTGTCCATCCACCGCATAGGCTCCACCTGCTACATAGTCGGCCGCCCGCTGGGCCTGGTCTGGCTCCATTAGCCCTAGATTCAGAATGACTGACTTGCGCTCTCGCAGCGCTCGCACCGCCTGGGGAATTTCTTCAAAGGAGCGTGGCTCCATCAACACCACTTCGGGCTGATGTCCAGCAGCACGCGGCAAGCCTACGACATTATTAGGGGCGTTATTTGGCGCAGCCCCCCCACGGCGGCGAGAGGGGGGCGACGAGGGCGGAACTCGCTCAGGGTAGGCATCAGCATAGCCGTAGGACTCATCTTCGGCGGTGTATCCTAGATCCTCATACTCGGCATCGTCGTAGGGTTCGCCCAAACCAAACACGTCTTGAATTCGCTGGAAGAAGCTCATGGCTGTGTGAGGGTAGAGAGGACGGAGGGGCTAGCTATGGCGGTGCAGGAATCGTTACGAACAGTATAGGAATCAAAATATAGAACCTAAAAGCTTAGAACTAAAAATTACACAAAACATCAAATCAAGCCTGAATTTAGTTCGCTTGTTCTATTTTAACCTGTGTGCCTAAAATCCTAAAGTGGTTCTGCTCAAGTTTTGTGACGGGTCAAGTTTTATAACGAAGGCGCGAGTCCAAGCGTTTCACTGTCTACTCCGGACTGCAAATCCGACCTGCCCAATCCTTGTGATGCTCATCACATTGTCCAGGGCACTCCATCACCATGCAGGGGCCCTGGCAGTCACCCGATTCTCAGAGAATTATCACCCCCCCGGATTTGTGGAATCACTCGGCTGGAGCGTGAAACAGGAGATAGTAGTCACAGCTAACCCAGAGAGTGTTCCAGCCATGAATGAGACTCGGCCAGCGCTACCTCGACGCAATCTGACTCGCGAAATCAAACCCACCTATTGGCGCAAGCTGATCGAGGCGGGAGTGCCCATTGATGCCGCCGATGCCATTGCCTGGGCGATCGCCCGATACGACACAGTCCGGCGGTTGCCGCCCTCTAGCCAGCAAGCGCTGATTCGGCAATATTGCGCGTTTGTGTGTCGGGCAGGGTTGTGGCGATCGCAGCTTTTGGTCAACCCTGGGCTGTAGTTGCGGGTAGAGTCAGCGCCCTGCGGCACTTCACGACCTCCGCCACGCCGACACCTCCATTGTGACTGATGTGACTAACCATGAACGTTATGCAATCACCGATTACGCGACAGTATGCGATCGCCCAGGCGGCGTTGGAACACGCCGTTTATTTCCTGGAACTCGGAGCCGATACCAAAGCCGCCACCTACTTCCAATTTGCCGCACAAAACTTCCAGGGCATTGCCAAAATGCTGATCGAGCAGGAGACTCGGCGATCGCACCTGGATTCCAGGGAGGGGTAGTGATCGGGTTTTGGGAAGGCAGGCGGGTTCGGTGATCGCGCCTATGATTGCGCCTATGATCGCGCCTATAAGCGTGCTTATGACAGCGCTTATGACAGTGGCAAAAGAATTTCAAATTCGGTGCCGATGCCAGCGGGCGCGTCGGCTGGGAAAAGGGCGGGAGATTTGAGGCGAAACTGGCCGCCGTGTTTGGCGGTGACAATTTGATAGCTGACGGATAGGCTGGTTTCTTTGGCAGCACGACGCTCGACGGTGAACGACTCTAGAATACGCTGCTGGACTTCGGGCGAGAGTCCGGGGCCGTTGTCCGTAATGCGGACAGACACCCAGCGGCGTTCGTTTCGCGCTGCTGCCCCTGAGGGCGATTGGGCTGTTTTAGCGGTTGCTTGGATGGGGTCTGAGTCGGCTGGCGCGATCGCCCCCGATGGGTTGGCCCATGTCCCGCCGCTGGGTGATGGGTCCGACAGTCCCCGGACAGATGTAGTGATGACTATCTGGGGTTTGCTGAGAGAACCGGCCGCCGTGTGGGTGGGGCGATCGCTCATCCCCTCAACCCAGTTCTGGTAAGTGGCCGAGTCCAGCAGCGCCTCGACGGCGTTGATCAAAATATTCATAAACACCTGACTCAGTTGCCCAATAAAGCAGGGCACGGGCGGCAGATGCCCATATTCACACACGATGTCGATTTCTCCAGTCAGGCGGCTTTTTAGCAGCAGCACCATGCTGTCAAGGCATTCATGCAGGTTGGCAGGCTTGGGATAGACCTCATCCACATGGCAAAAGTTTTGCAGGCTGGTGGCCAGGTTCTTGAGCCGCTCGGCTCCGGCGCGGATGCTGGCGATCGCCTGGGGCAGATCCCGTTTTACGTAATCTAGCTCAATAGCTTGCTGAAGCTGCTGCACCGCAGGCGGTACCGACGGCAGGCTGGCTTCGTAGGCGGCGATTAGATTCAGCAGGTCGGCGGCATAGCTCGACACATGGCTGAGGTTTCCCCAGATAAAGCCCACCGGGTCGAGGATTTCATGGGCTACGCCGTCCACCAGTCTCCCCAGCCCAGCCATTTTTTCGCTCTGAATCAGTTGCACCTGGGTTCGCTCATAGCGCACCTGGGTTTCGATGCCGCGAATCTGCCAATGGGCCCGGTTCAGATCATGGGGGCTGAGCAGATAATACGCCCCGTCTGCCTGCACCACGATTGGCTCGTTGAACTGGTCGGGCGATCGCCGTAAGACCTGCTGCGCCGCTGCCAGAATCGGCGTGTGCCCTGGTAGCATTAGCGGCGGCTGGGCGGCGTAGCTGTGCAAGACTTTCAGCGGGCGACCGAGAAATAACTCCGCCCCATGCGGCCGCAGCAGATATTCCAGAAAGCGCTGACGCGACAGCATCCCCACAAACCGCGCCGCATCCCACAGCACCACGCCCGGCAGCGCTGGATGCTCCTCGAACACCGCCGCAACTTGCAGCCCCGTCTGTCCACAATCTGCCCGAAAGTCGTGCAGCGGCAGTTCTTCCAGCGTAGACTCTGAGCTAAGCACTTGAATGTTGGCTTCGCGCAATCGCGGCATCAAAAAATTCTCAGTTAGCGCCTCAGGTGGTTCCCCAGTCAGCACCCCAGTTAGCATTTCTGATAGCGGAGATTCTGCGGAACAATCGGTCGGGAAGTCGCTCGATATCATGAACAGGTTATCTAGAACAGGTTATCTATCGGTCGGAAACAGTCTCAGCGCAGACAGACCGAGCCAATCCCGGCCGGGAAAGCTTCCAAACTCGAAAGTCTCCAAAACCGGGCGATCGCTGTCAAGATTGCTGTCAATTGGGAAACCGTTCAGACAAAATTACACCGTGTAGGACTTACGCAGTTGAACGATTTCTCGCGGGCGCAGCCTGCGAGAAATCGTTCAGAATCGCGAGAAATCGTTCAGAATCTAGAAAACTTATCGCAAGTGCGTAAGTCCTGAACGTGATTAGATGAAATTATTTGTTTAGAATGCCCAGAAATCAAAAAACAGCATCTATTCTTTAGGAGTAGGCAGGCGGCAGGATTCAGCATTCAGGTCAAAAGTCTGGCTACACAACCGTTTCCTGTACTGCCGCAAACATCCCCATCCCTTCGTCTTTCCAAACCTTAATTTCCAACCCCTCATCCCCCAAATCCCTATGACTACTGATTCCACTGCTGCGGCAATTCCCGTTATGTTGCAAAGTGAGGTGATCGGCAAAGTTGTCATCAAGCCGGACACGGCTGAGGAAGTCGGGCGCGTCAGTCGGCTCTGGCTCGATCCCAAAGCGCATCAAATTGTGGGGCTGGAATGCACAGCGGGCGCATTGGGGATTAAGCGCCATGCCTATAATTGGCTACAAATTGCCAGCATTGGCTCTGAAGGAGTTATTCTCAAGGCCCACATTGGCCCAGAACCGACCAAGCCCGATACGGTTGTGTTCGTGCTGGGTGATGAGGTGTGGACGGATAGCGGCAGCCGCGCTGGGCTGGTGGTGGATTATCGCCTTGACCCGACGAGCGGGCGCGTGCTGGATTACCTGTTTACAACCGACGGCTGGGGCGGACTGACGAAGGGACTGCATCGGCTGCATCCGGCGGGCGTGATTGGCGTGAGCGATCGCCGCTTGGTTTGCACTGTGTCTTCGGTCGAGGCGGCGGAGTTGGAAAGCCCCGGCGTGGTGCAGAAGGTGCAGCAGGCGCGGGATTTCCTCAAAAATGATTATTCTCAAACCAAAGCAGATGTCAGCAACCTCAAGCAAAAGCTGACGGGCTTCGTTGGGCAGGCGCAAAGCAGTGCCCAATCGCTAACCGAGCAAACCAAAGCCACCCTTGCAGAGAAAGCTGAGCAGCTTCAGCAAACGACCGAAAAGGCAAAAGAAACCCTTGCGGATAAAGCTGGCCAGCTTCAGCAAACAGCTGAGAACGCTGCTGCACAGGCAAAAGAGAAGCTGGCCGACGCGACAACCCAGATGCAAGCAACGGGGGAAAAAGCCAAAGAGTCTATGGCTAATCTCACGGCCCAGGCACAGGACAAGGCACAGCAGCTTTCGGAACAGGCTCAGGGGGCGATCGCCGATGCAACCCAGCGCCTCCAGCCGCCTGAGCCGCCTGCTGCCAGCCCAGAAGACCTGCCTGATTCCTCTAATTCCTAATCCACTTCCTAATCAACACCTCCCGCTTCCCGCCACAGGTTTGAGCTTGTTTGAGGTCATAACGCTGAAACCACTGGGAAATGGTTCTGGTGTCAAGGGCGATCGCACAATCCACCTCTTTTTCGATGGAGAAGGACGGGTTTTGCGATCGCCCTTTTTGCAACAAACCAAGAGGTTCATGCTAGCGGGTGATCAGAGTGGGTGATCTGGGTCTACACCGCAGCATGAAGAATTATTTTGAGCCTTTGCCTATCTTGATACTAGAGAGCGATTCAGGATTGTATCTCGACTTGGTGAACGAACCTTCTGCAAGTGGGGGTGTTCCCATTGCACCCCCGCCCTTCCTTCCAGACGGTTTTCAGTGCAAGGTTCCACCATCAAGCCTTCAGGATTAAATAGCAGAATGACTTACGCAGTTGGACAATTTCTCGCGGGCTGCGCCCGCGAGAAATTGTCCAAAACCCAAAGAGCTTATCGCAAGTGCGTAAGTCCTGAACAGTTTCAGAGTTTTAGCAAGGTTACTGTGCGGGGAGCTAGTCTAACCCTTGCAGCACACCTAGCGCCCGACCCCCCGACCAAACTTCAGGATTCGTGACCATGAAAACGGTTTATTCTTTGCAACAATTCATCGCCGTGCTATCGGGGCTGGGATATTTCGCAAATTCGGACGCAAACTCGGACAGCCTGCAAAACAACCCGCAGCCAGAGCAGCGCAAAGGACAAAGCCAGCGGGCGAGGGATGACCTGCAACTGGCAATTTGTACCTTTCAGGCACACTACGGGCTGCCGCTGACGGGCGAAGCAGACCAGCCCACCCAGGAAAAAGCACGCCAGCTTATTCGCAACTTGCACCACGGACTGAAACAAACCGTGAGTCCGGATCTGTCCATCAGCGAGTTTTATGGGCCGCGCACGGTTAGCGCCGTTCAGCAGTTTCAAGCGCAACACAGACTGCCTGCGACTGGCGTTGCCACGGCTAGCGTCCGCAGCGCTATTGAAGAAGACCTCAAACAGCAACTCCGGCAAGCCCTCGGCCGTGCTGGCAATCGGCGTACCCCTTGTCCCTGTGCAAATTAGTGGGCTGGAATCGACCCAAAAGCCAGGGCACGTAATCAACGTTGTCCCAAAGCCGTCATCCGCATCCTCATCATCCGCATCCTAAAGACTCAAAATTTTGCAAGGTCCTGGACAATATCTATATAAACTATTAACAAAGTAGATTACACAGCAGCGCGATCGCCCCATTTTATTCACGCTGCCTGCACCTAACTCGATTCATGCAGCCCTTAAATCCCTCGTCTAAAGGCGCGAGATGTGCCTGAAATCAGCTATTTGTGCAACTCGGCGGTCACGCTGTCTGGCAGCCATAGAGCCAGCAGAAAATATAGTCTGAAAAAGGGAAAGGGGCGATCGCCCACCCAAATCTCACGCGCCGCCGGAATTTGAGTTTCAAATTTGTATTCTTTGAAACCAGACTCCGCCTTTTTGCGGACAAAATACCCGCCGAATATGGGTTCTTTTGATGTAGGAAGTGTGAACTTCAGAGGCCCCCTCGGGAATTTTCGGAGGGCAGCTTGTAGAACTTTATGTAAGAGCTTTGTGCAAACTGCCTCCATCGACCTGTTTGTGACTCGCTTGAGTCTGCGTCTTGCATCAAGACTGCTTTGTGACAACAGGCATTGAGCCGTTTGCCGCCGAAACCGGGTGCGTCTAGACCATTAGCATCAACACTGCGTCATCACAAGACCTACGCAGAACCTAACGTAAAACCTGCGTAAGCCCATTGGCTAAAGCCGATAGATGTTTATAGACCGAATCCTCAGGACTGGCCTAGCGTTTGGATTCTTATTGAGTTGTCAAATTGAGTTGTCAATAAGAGTTGTCACCGACCAAAACCGCATCCCGGTGTGGACTGTTGACTGAATCCATTGCCTTAGCCCAAGCGCCTGCCGCGATCTGCCACCCGTCCACTCCTCCGCAAGTTTCCCCCTTTCGGATGTGGCACTCGACTCTAGTCGCAGGGTTAGTTGGCATCGCTTTGTGCAGAGGACTGGAAGTCTTTGCTAGCCGCGACGCTCAAACGCTTGGATGGAACCTGAATATTCTTTTTCAGTCCTGATGAATTAGTCCTGAATACCGGGAACACTATCGGTAAGCAGTGAAAGAAGCCCCTTGTTACCTGGAGCAACTGAGACGAGTACTATGCCAGCAAGATCTTTCTCCGCTGAGGCGGACTACAACGACTCCTCGAATAGCTTTGAGCTTCAAACTGGCGCTGTCAACGCTCAAGATGACGATTTAGAAGCGCAACTGAGCGAGGATTTGGCAAGCCTGGAAATGGAGTATGGGGCGGGTGCAATCGGCAAAAACGCCACCGCGCGGCGCACGACTGACTTGGTGCGACTCTACCTCCAGGAAATTGGGCGGGTGCGGCTCCTGGGGCGCGATGAAGAAGTCTCGGAAGCTCAAAAGGTGCAGCGCTATATGTCTTTGCTAGAGGCTTGCCACAAAGCAGCCGAACAGGGCGACCAAGCGCTCCAGCACTACCTGCAAATTATGGAAACTCAGGATCGGCTGGCATCCATGCTGGGGCATCGTCCCTCGCTAGAGCGCTGGGCCGAGGCGGCGGGGATCGCCGTGACAGAACTGAAGCCGCTGCTGGCACAGGGCAAGCGCCGCTGGGCAGAACTGGTGCAGCGTCCGGTGGAGGAATTGGAACTGGTGCAATCGGAAGGGCTGGCTGCCAAGGATCACATGATCAAGGCCAACCTGCGCCTAGTGGTGTCGGTGGCCAAGAAGTATCAGAATCGCGGGCTGGAATTGCTGGATCTGATTCAAGAGGGCACGCTGGGTCTGGAGCGAGCAGTGGAGAAATTTGACCCGACGAAGGGTTATCGCTTCAGCACCTATGCCTACTGGTGGATTCGGCAGGGCATCACGCGGGCGATCGCCACCCAAAGCCGAATTATCCGCCTGCCCGTCCACATCACCGAAAAGCTCAACAAAATCAAGAAAGCGCAGCGCAAAGTCTCTCAGGAGAAGGGCCGCACCGCCACCTACGAAGACATCGCTGCCGAACTCGACATGACCGCGCCCCAGGTACGCGAGGTGTTGCAGCGTGTTCCCCGCGCTGTGTCTCTGGAAACCAAAGTGGGCAAGGAGCGCGACACGGAACTGGGCGACCTGCTGGAAACCGAAGGCGCATCGCCAGAGGAACTGCTGATGCGGGAATCTCTGATCCGCGATTTGCAGCAGTTGCTCACCGACCTTACCAGCCGCGAGCGCGACGTAATTCAGATGCGCTTTGGACTGGGCGACGGACAGCCCTATTCTCTGGCGGAAATTGGCCGGGCGCTGGATCTGTCTCGTGAGCGGGTGCGCCAGATCGAGGCGAAGGCGTTGCAAAAGCTGCGTCAGCCCAAGCGTCGCAACCGCGTCCGCGACTATCTGGAAGCGCTGTCGTAGCGCGATCAGCTAGTTCAACAGCTAGTCCAACCGTCAGTCCAAACCATTGAACAGTGCATCTGACCTAGTTGGATGCACTTTCGCGTTTTATAGTCCGCATTTTGTAGAGAATGTGACTGGATTTGGAGAAGGTATCTAAAGCGCTTGTCAGTCCGTCTTCTACGGCAGCTTGGGAAATCGCTAGGATTAGACATAGAGCAGGATATCGGGCAAGACATCGAGCAGGCGCGATGAGGCGCTTCGTAACCCAATTCCATGCCCCTTGCTGTGCCAACTTGTGGCTAACTTGTGTGCCAACTTGTGGCTACTTGTAGCTAACTTGTAAAGCTGCTGTTTGAGGCGGATCTGAGAGGGCAATGGGGCTGGGTCATAGTCTTGAATTGTTGGCTGGATCATTGCAGGAGTTTGAGATTGGCAGATCGTAAGGACAGGTCAGACCGTTCAGGCAGTCCCCATCCTAGAACCCTTCCTACAAACCCGGCTCAGGACGCTGCCGAGCGATCGCCCTTTGACCCCGCCCTGGATCAAGAACTGGACGAGGCGATCGCCAGTTTTCGCGAGATCCAGGCAGATCTAACCTACTGTCAGGCGCAGGACGCGCTGCGGGATCTGGTGAATGGGCTAGATCTGACCCCGCGAGAGCGATCGGGTTTGGAAACAGAGCTAACCAGCCTGCAAACCCTGCTGCAAAAGCTCGACCGCATGGTGGTGCAAATTGCGGTGTTTGGCATGGTGGGGCGGGGCAAGTCGTCGCTGCTGAATGCGCTGCTGGGGCAGTCGGTGTTTGAAACGGGGCCGGTGCATGGCATCACGCAGGCGGTGCAGGCGGCGAACTGGGAAATTCGGCAGGAGGCGATCGCCGGAAGCGCTCAGGAGGTTCTGCGGGTGTCGCTGCCGGGAACGGGCCAGTCGCAGGTAGAGCTGATCGACACACCGGGCATCGACGAAGTAGACGGCGAGGGGCGCGAACAACTGGCACAGCAGATTGCCAAACAGGCGGATCTAATCCTGTTCGTTGTATCGGGCGATATTACCCGCGTGGAATATGAGGCGTTGTCGGCGCTGCGGCAGGCGGCTAAGCCGATGCTGCTGGTGTTCAACAAGGTGGATCAGTATCCCGATGCCGATCGTCAAGCAATTTATCAGACCATCCGCGACCAGCGCGTGCGAGAACTGCTGTCGCCGGACGAAATCGTCATGGCGGCGGCTTCGCCGATGACGACGACGGCCGTGCGTCAGCCTGATGGCCAGCTTGTGGTGCGCCGAGAAGCCGGAAAGCCCCAGATAGACGACCTGAAGCTGAAAATTTTGGAGATTTTGCACCGCGAGGGCAAGTCGCTGGTGGCGCTGAATACGATGCTCTATGCCGACGATGTGAGCGATCGCCTGTTGCAGCGCAAGCTCGAAATCCGCGATCGCAGCGCCGATGACCTGATCTGGCAGGGCGTGATGACCAAGGCCGTGGCGATCGCCCTGAACCCGATTACCGTGCTGGATCTGCTGGGCGGCGCAGTGATTGAAATTGCCCTGATTGTCACCCTGTCACGGCTCTACGGCATCCCCATGACCCAGCAAAACGCCCTCATGCTGCTGCAAAAAATGGCAATTGGGCTAGGCGGCGTGACGGCCAGCGACCTGCTGCTGACGCTGGGACTGGGTTCGCTGAAAAGCCTGCTGGGTGCCGCGGCTCCAGCTACTGGGGGCGCGTCGGTGTTGCCCTATGCCTCCGTGGCGATCGCCCAGGCAGGGGTCGCAGGAGTGTCTACCTACGTCATTGGCCAGCTCACCAAAACCTACCTCGCCAACGGCGCATCCTGGGGGCCCACCGGGCTAAA
Source organism: Thermoleptolyngbya sichuanensis A183 (assembly GCF_013177315.1). Classification (NCBI taxonomy): domain Bacteria; kingdom Bacillati; phylum Cyanobacteriota; class Cyanophyceae; order Oculatellales; family Oculatellaceae; genus Thermoleptolyngbya; species Thermoleptolyngbya sichuanensis. The sequence goes on from NZ_CP053661.1 coordinate 3,783,934, forward strand.
AACCGTCGTCAGCGAAATTCTTGACTCTCTTGACGAAGCCTCCATTCTGAGCCGAATTAAGGACGAATTGCAGGCTAAGTTGGAGCAGCGATAGAAGGGATGGGGAGAATGGCTGATTTTCAGATCTTTGAGCAATCTATTCAGATCAGCGCCAGCGCAACAGCGGTCGAGCAGTGTCTTATAGACCTGGAGTTGATGCATCGCTGGCTCAATCCGGCGCTGCGCTGTGAGCCTGTGGGTGTTTGGAGTACAGAGCTAGGCAGCAAGAGCCGATTTCTGATTCAAACGCCGCTGGCGCAACCTGCGCTCTACAGCACGGTGGTCGAGCGGGAGCCAGGGCTGATCGTGTGGGAGTTTAGGGGATTCTTTCAGGGGCGCGATCGCTGGGAGTGTCAACCGACTTCTACGGGCACGACGCTGATCAATCGCTTTGAGTTTCGCATTCCCAACCCCGTCATCCGCTATGGGTTTAATACGTTTGCGGCGGAGTGGACTCGGCAGGATATGCAGGCGCAGTTGCGGCGGCTAAAGCGCGTGGCAGAAGCGCTTTACAATAGCTCACAAACCGCGCCCAAAAAGTGAAGAAACGTATGCAAAACTAAACCTTGATTACAGATTCCCAGCCTTCAACGGGGAATTTCCGACCTGGGTGATAGTTTGATGAGTATCGAATAACACCATCAAAAACTTTCGCTCGGTTTAGCTCAATGTACGATAAGAACACGAAAAAAGATTGGTTGAGCGCGGTTCTAACTGCGACGCTGGGCGCAGGAGCCGTGACCACATTTGCCATTAGCCAGGGGCAACATCCGGCGATCGCCCTCAGTATTACAGCCTTTGCAGTTTTGGCTGCCTTAATGATTGATCACTACAGCCCGTCCTGAGTTTTAGCTGCAATTTGAGTCTAAATTCAAGCAAAACGGGAAACCAAAACTTGAGCTGACCTGAGCTATTGCTCAATCCCGACTATTGCCCAACGAGGTAATTTTCCGGTGCAGTCTCCTAATCAGGCTCTTTGGGGAAAGACTTTTGCCGCTCCTGCCATGCCTGCCAAAGGTCGGGGCGGCGTTTCTGCGTGCGCTCGAGCTGCTGTTCGTGCCGCCAGTGGGCGATCGCCTGGTGGTTTCCCGACAGCAGCACATCGGGCACGCGCCACCCGCGAAACTCCGCCGGACGAGTGTATTGGGGATAGTCCAGCAGCCCATCCTCAAAGCTTTCCAGCTTCAGCGACTCGACTTTTCCCACCGTCCCCGGCAGCAGGCGAATCACGCCATTTAGCAGCGCCAGCGCCGGAATTTCGCCACAGGTCAATACAAAGTCCCCCAGCGACACTTCCCGCGTCACCAGATGCAGCACGCGCTCGTCTACGCCCTCGTAGTGTCCACAGATAATGACCAGTTGATCCCGGCTGCTGGAAAACTCCTGAAACATCCGCTGGCACATCGGCTCCCCCTGCGGAGTCATGAGCAGCACCTCCCGTCGGGGTAGCACGGGCAGCGACTCCACCGCTGCAAAGATCGGCTCCGGCTTCATCAACATCCCCACGCCGCCGCCATAGGGTTCGTCATCGACCTTGTGATGCTTGTCGGTAGTGAAATCGCGGGGATTGGTCAGATGCACCTCCGCGATCTGGTTTGCCAGCGCTTTGCCCAGCAGTCCGGATTGCAGGGGAGAGGAAAAGAAATCGGGAAACAGGGTGATTAGGTCGAAGCGCACGAGGGAAAGAGGGAAGAACGAAGAGGGAAGAACGAAGAGAGAAGAGGGCTGGAAGGGGGGGCGGCTGCTTTGGAGTATTGTTCTTTGGAATAGTTTTCGGAGTGGTTTCTGGAGGCTTTGGGGGGTTGGTGGTCGTAAAAGGCGATAGGTTTTTGCACCTATGCTCAAGGGGGAATGTAATGAAGCTAGGATAGGGTTCGCACAAAAACTACCGTTAAAGGCTTGAGAGTATGGTTAAATAATTACGCTTAGACTCTAGACCTACTCCCATTAGATTTGCTGATTTAATCGCAATGTGCGACTTTGCCGATCTCCCTCACCCTAAATCCCTCTCCCAGAGAGGGAGAGGGACTTCAAGCCTCTCTTGCTCCCCTTCTCCCGACATGGGAGAAGGGGTTGGGGGATGAGGGCAAATTGGAAGTTGCACATCCCGTGATTTAACTTGTCGAATCTAAATTCTATTCGACTGAACTTTATCAGGATAAAGCAGAGTCGGCGATGTATGCGAGATTGCGCCTGCGAGATTGCGCTTGCGAGATTGCAAGCACCATCGCTCGTCTTTTGGCGATTTATCCGAGGGTTCATGCCTTGACCGCTGATTTCGCTGCATACTTGCTGCATATTTACTGCACGGTAGAAGATTTTCCTGCTGTTTTTCCCTGAGTCCCCACTCGCCAGCAACCTTCACTCTTGAGTAATGAGTAACACTCAACACGGGCTTGGCAAATTATTAGAACGGCTAGTGTCGCGCCGTCCGCTTTCAGAGCGGATGTTCCAATCTGATCCTACCCTCCAGCGTCAACGGATGCCCCAGTCTACAGAAACAGCGGTTATGGTCATCGGCGGTGCCGAAGACAAAGTCCACGGTCGTGAAATTCTCCGCACGTTTTTTCATCGATCTCGCGGTGCGGATGCGCGGATTGCCATCATTCCTTCGGCTTCGCGGGAGCCGGGGGTGATCGGCAGCCGCTACCGCGAGATTTTTGAAGACATGGGCGCAAAGGATATTGCCATTTTCGACATCCAAGATCGGGATCAGGGGAGCCATCCTGAATGGCAGGCGTTTCTGGAAGACTGTACGGGCGTGTTTATGACCGGGGGCGACCAGTTGCGGCTATGCGGGCTGCTGTCGGATACGCCCATCATGGAAAAGGTGAGAATTCGCGCTCAACTGGGCGAAATTACGCTGGCGGGCACGAGCGCTGGGGCAGCCGTAATGGGGCAGCACATGATTGCGGGTGGCGGTAGCGGGGAGCCGCCGAATCGGTCGCTGGTAGATCTAACGACCGGACTCAACATTATTCCTGAAGTGCTGGTGGATCAGCATTTTCACAATCGCAATCGGATGGCGCGGCTGATGAGTGCGATCGCCGCCTATCCCGAAAAGCTAGGCATTGGCATCGACGAGGATACCTGCGCCATGTTTCAGGGCAATGGCACCTTTGAGGTGATTGGCAAAGGCACGGTGACGGTGATCGACCCAGGTCAGATTTCCTTTACCAACCAGCCCGACGCGGGCACGGACGATCCCCTGAGCATCCACAATTTGCGGGTGCATATCCTTAGTCATGGCGATCGCTTTGATTTCTACAAGCGCGTCGTCTTGAATCGGTAGGAGATCGGTAGGAAATCGATAGGAGATTGATAGCCATCGGTGGCTGATGATTAGCTCATCGGGGTTCCGTTAGTGGCCTATCGGGGGCGATCGCCCGTCCTCAAGATTGCTCCCCGGGTTGATCTCCGGGTCTATCCCAATGAGTAACCCAATGAGTAATTACTCACAAAAATGTCCTGCGGTTCATTGCGTAGGGGACGAAAATGCGTCAGGATTCAGGCAACGGGGTGATGGCAGGCAGTTCCAAAACAAACCTAAAACTGTTTCAAACAATACAGTTTGTCATTGTTGTCCCGCTTGACACTAGACTATCGTGCTTCTAAAGCCGCACTCTATCCTGGAATCCCAGCGCTATGAAGATTCTCAAGACTCAGACGTTGCGAGGCCCCAACTACTGGAGCATTCGATACCCGAAGCTGGTGATCATCCGGCTCGACCTCGAAGACCTGAGCGATCGCCCGTCTAACGAAATCCCTGGATTTTACGACGGGTTGGTATCCCTCCTGCCCAGCTTGGTCGAACACTACTGCTCACCTGGCTGCCGGGGCGGGTTCCTCAGCCGCGTCCAGGAAGGCACCATGATGGGGCATATCGTGGAACACGTCGCGCTGGAATTGCAAACGCTGGCCGGGATGACCGTCGGCTTTGGGCGCACCCGCGAGACCTCGACTCCCGGTGTTTACCAAGTTGTGATTGAGTACAAAAACGAGCAGGCGGGTCGCTACGCAGCGCGGGCGGCGGTTCGCCTTTGCCAGAGCATCGTAGACACAGGTCGCTATCCCGTTGAAGAACTGGAGCAAGACCTGAACGACCTGCGAGAACTGGCGATGGAAGCGGCGCTCGGCCCCAGTACCGAGCATATCGTCGCCGCGGCCGAGGCGCGGGGGATTCCCTGGATGCCACTCAGCACGCGATCGCTCATCCAGCTTGGCTACGGCGAATATCAGAAACGTATCCAGGCCAGCCTCAGCAGCGGCACGGGCATTTTGGGCGTAGAGCTAGCCAGCGACAAGGAAGGGACGAAGCGGCTGCTGGCCGAAGCGGGTGTTCCGGTTCCTCGTGGCACCACGATTTACTACCTGGATGAACTGGAGCAAGCCATCGAAGACGTGGGCGGGTTCCCCATCGTCATCAAGCCGCTAGACGGCAACCATGGCCGCGGCATCACCATCGACATTAACTCAATGGCAGAAGCCGAGGAAGCCTACGATGCTGCCCAAGCTGCCTCAAAATCCCATGCAGTAATTGTCGAGCGCTTCTATCGCGGGCGCGATCACCGGATCTTGCTCGTCGGTGGCAAAGTGGTGGCAGTGGCAGAGCGCGTCCCTGCTCACGTCGTTGGCAACGGTCGCTCCACCATTGCTGAACTGGTGGACGAAACCAACCGCGACCCCCGCCGGGGGACAGGACACGACAACGTGTTGACCCAGATCGAGCTAGATCGCGCTGCCTTTCAAATGCTGGAGCGCCAGGGCTATGACCTGGATACAGTGCTGCCGATGGGGCAAGTGTGCTACTTGAAGGCGACCGCAAACCTTAGCACAGGCGGCATCGCCATCGATCGCACGGACGACATCCACCCTGAAAACCGCTGGATTGCCGAACGCGCCGCCAAAATCATCGGGCTGGACATTGCCGGATTGGACGTGGTAACCCCCGACATTTCTAAACCCATGCGCGAGGTGGATGGCGTAATTGTAGAAGTCAACGCCGCGCCGGGCCTGCGGATGCACTTCTCACCCAGCGAGGGTACGCCGCGCAACGTGGGCGAAGCCATCATCGACATGCTGTTTCCGCCCGGAACGCCCGGCCGTGTGCCCATTGTGGCGGTGACGGGCACCAATGGTAAAACCACCACCAATCGCCTGACCGCCCATATTTTCAAGCAAACGGGGCAAATCGTCGGCTACACTACCACCGACGGCATCTACATTGGCGACTATCTAGTGGAAAAGGGCGACACCACAGGGCCCCAAAGCGCCCAGGTGATTTTGCAAGATCCAACGGTGCAAGTCGCGGTGCTGGAAACGGCGCGGGGCGGGATTTTGCGCTCTGGGCTGGGCTTTAACCAGTGCGATGTGGGCGTGGTGCTGAATGTGGCGGCCGACCATTTGGGTATTGGCGATATCGATACGGTGGAGCAACTGGCACACCTTAAGAGCGTCGTGGCAGAAAGCGTCGGGGTGGGCGGCTATGCTGTGCTGAATGCGGATGACCCGCTGGTGGCGGCGATGGCTGGCCGCGTCAAGTCGCAGGTGGCCTACTTTGCCATGAACCCGGACAATCCCACGGTGCAAAACCACGTCGCTCAGGGTGGACTGGCGGCAATTTATGAAAACGGCTACCTGACGCTGGTGAAAGGCGACTGGGCGCTGCGGCTGATGGAGGCGGCCAGCGTGCCCCTGACGATGGGCGGCCGTGCGCCGTTTATGATTGCCAATGCGCTGGCGGCTTCGCTGGCGGCCTTTGCCCAGGGCGTTCCGGTCGAGGCCATTCGGCAGGGGCTTGCCACCTTCCAGGCCTCTGCCAGCCAGACTCCCGGCCGCATGAATCTGTTTAATCTGGGTGAGTTTCATGTCCTGTTGGACTATGCCCACAATCCCCACAGCTATGAGGCGCTGGGCGGCTTTGTGCGGAACTGGAACGGGGAGCGGATCGGGGTGATTGGCGGACCGGGCGATCGCCGCGATGAGGACTTCATTACCCTCGGTCGGCTCTCGGCTGCCATTTTCGACCGGATTTACATCAAAGAAGACAACGACACCCGTGGACGAGCGCGGGGCAGCGCAGCTGCGTTTATCGAAGAAGGTATTCGGCAAATCCAGCCAGATCTGAAATATGACGTGATTCTGGACGAAACCGAAGCCATTAATACGGCGCTGGATCAGGCCCCCAAGGATGCGCTAGTGGTGATTCTGCCGGAGAGCGTTAGCCGTGCCATGAGCCTGATCGATGCCCGCCGACCCATTTCGGAGGCGACCACGCTCCAGCCCACCCCCGAAGCCCCACCAGAGCCGCCAAGGTTGGAAGACAATCCCTTCGAGACGGGCTTTGAAGAGTTTGTGCCCTCTGTGGCAGAGGGATAGGCTGGGGTTAGGATTCAGCGCTGCTTGAGCCAGTCTGCTTGAGCCAGTCTTCTTCCCGCTTAAACGTGGTAGACCCCAACAGTTCCCAATTGCGTCGCTGCAATCGCCAGGTTACATTTCTCAGGGTTGCCATGCTCCCTGGTGCCAGTTTAAGCTGACTAATCGGTTTGACGACGGGATTGGCGATCGTCATTGGGTTTCCCTCCGCCTTCTGAAAGTGCTGCTTAGAAATGCTGCAAAAAATGCCACTTTAATGCCGCTTAATGCCGCCTTGAAGCTGCTCTTTGGATGAGTATAGGGTTCGAGCCTTTTGAGAATCGTGTTAAGCAGTCAGAGGCAAACTGTGTGAGGATAGTGCTGGCTCAACTTGCAGGCTGAGATTTGGGTATTTAAGCAATCGTTGGTAGCATTTGGCAATAATTGGCAACATTTAGGTTTCTCTAGGGTTTCTCATCAGGAAAGAATTATGTTGAAAGCGTCTGAGGTAATGTCCAAAGAAGTAGCGACCATTCGCGGCTCAGCCACGGTCTATGAAGCCGTCAAGCTGATGAAGGAAAAGGCGACCCGGACGCTGATTGTGGAACTGCGCCACAGCCAGGATGCCTATGGCATTGTGACTGAAACGGACGTGGTGTACAAAGTCGTCGCCTACGGCCTCGACCCAGCGCGGGTGCGCGTGTTTGAAATTATGACCAAGCCCTGCATCGTGGTGAATCCTGATCTGGGTGTGGAATATGTTGCGCGGCTATTTGCCAATACGGGCATTCACAGCGCTCCGGTGATTCAGGGCGGGCTGCTGGGGCTGATTACGCTGAACGACATCCTGACCAAGGGCGACTTTGTGGAACAGCCCAAGGCCGTGCTGCTGGAAAACCAACTGCAAGAGGCGATCGCCCATGCCCGACAGGTCTGCGCCGCCAAAGGCATCGACTCGCCAGACTGCGCTGCGGCGTGGGACATTGTGGAAGAATTGCGAGCCGAAGCCGCCCACCAAAAAGCCAATCGCACCTACGGCGATATCACAGGCGGCAAGTCTGCCTTTGAGCAATACTGCGAAGAGAACCCCGACGCACCCGAAGCGCGAATGTATGATTCGTAATTGGAATTCGTACGGACTTACGCACTTGCGATAAGTTTGCTGGGTTTTGGACGATTTCTCGCGGGCTGTGCCCGCGAGAAATCGTCCAACTGCGTGAGTCCTACCAAAATCTCAGATCAGCGGGATCCGAATGATAAACGTTGTGCCCTTGCCCACTTCCGATTCGCATTCCAGACTGCCGCCGTGACGCTGCACGACAATCTGGTAGCTGATGGACAGCCCTAGCCCTGTGCCTTTGCCAACGGGCTTGGTGGTAAAGAACGGATCAAACAGGCGATCGCGCGTTTCGGCAGAGATGCCCGGGCCGTTGTCGGCAATGCGAATGACAACGCAGCCAGTTGGCTCTGGCGACTGAGAGGGTGCGGGTTCGGCGGGCGGTGCGAGGGCGATCGCGGGCTGCGGCACAAACTCGGTCGAGATGGTAATCCGGCGTGGCGGGGGGCACTCTTCTAGCGCGTCGATCGCGTTCACCAGAATGTTCATAAACACCTGGTTTAACTGACCCGCATAGCATTCCACTTTGGGCAGCGATCCGTATTCTTTTTCAACGTCAATTCCTGTTCCTTCGGCGTGATTTTTTAGGCGATTTTGCAGGATCAACAGCGTGCTGTCAATGCCTTCGTGAATATCCACGGGCTTTTTCTCTGCTTCGTCGAGCCGAGAAAAGTTTCGCAGCGACAGCACAATCTGACGAATCCGGTCTGCGCCAATTTTCATCGAGGTCATCAGCTTGGGCAGATCGTCGGCAATAAAGTCTAGGTCGATCGACTGGAGCGCCTGAGCCACCTCATCCGGCGGATCGGGGATGTGATTTTGATACAGATTCAACAGATGCAGCAGGTCTTTGGTGTAGTTGTTGGCGTGAACCAAATTGCCATTGATGAAATTCACCGGATTGTTGATTTCGTGGGCAATGCCCGCCACCATCTGCCCCAGGCTGGACATTTTTTCGGACTGGATCAGGTGCGCCTGGGTCTGCTGGAGGTGCTGCAATGTCTGGCTGAGCTGGGCGGCTTGGGCTTCGGCGGCGATCGCCGCTTCTCGGCTGTGGGCATACAACTCCGCTTGGTCAATGGCGATCGCCACCTGGTCGGCAACGGCTTGCAGCAGTTCCACCTCGCTGTCTGTCCAGGCGCGGGGGCTGCTGTGGTAGCAGGCGATCGCCCCCAACTTGTGCGATCGCGTCTCTAGGGGCATCAGCAGATGAGCCACCGCATCGGCCCGGTTCAGCACCTCTAGCAAGCCCGGTTCCACCGCTCCGGGCCGCCCGTCGGCAATCCGCACCATTTCCAGATTCAGCACCTTTTCACCCAGCACCCGCCCCGGCCCCAGCGGATAGTCGCCCAGCAGGCTGAGCAGCGCCGGATTGCGGGCTTCGTGAGTAATCTCCAGCCGCGTTGCCTCCAGCGTCGAGCGACACCAGAGAAACTGGCAGCGATCCACTTGGAGCAGCGACCACACCTCACTCACCGTTGTTTCCAAGATCGCCTCCAGATCCAGCGACGCGCGAATCTGGCTGGCCAGGCGAAACAGCAGCGCCTCCCGCCGACTCAGCAACTCCTCTCGCGCCAGCGTCCGGTCGATGGCAACGGCGAGACTGTTGGAAATCCAGCCCAGGGTTTTATGCACCGTTTGGGCAAAGGGCAGATGGCTAAACAGCGCCATGACCCCGATTAAGCGATCCTCTGTGACCAGCGGGTAAGCCGCAAAGCCAACTATGCGCTCTTGCTCCAGCCAGTCTTTGGAGCCGATACACATATCATTTAGCACGTTGTCGGTGAGGTAGGGCTGCCGCGTTTGGGCAGCGTAGCCAATCACCGAAATGCCAATGGGAATGCGGTTTTGAAACTCCTTGGGGCAAGAGTAACCGCCTGTGCTGGCTTGTAGCTCTAGCAGCCGCGTTTCGGGATTAAGCGTCCACACGTAGGCCGAGTGCGCGTCGAGATACTGCACGAGTTGGGCCGTGCAGCGCTTCAGGATGTCAATAACAGTGCCGCCCTGGGATAGGGTTACGCCGACGGCCGCGCCCAGTTCCGCCAAGTGCGATCGCGCTTTGAGTTCCTGCTCTGCTTCTTTGCGCTCCGTGATGTCCGTTCGCAGGGCGATATAACGCTGAGGCTTGCCTGTCTCATCGAGAATCGGCACGATGGTCGTATCCACCCAGTAGAGGATATTGTTCTTAGCCCGGTTGCAAATTTCGCCGCGCCACACATTGCCAGAGGATATGGTCTGCCACATATCCCGGAAAAACTCCCGCGAGTGATAGCCAGAGCTAATCAGCCGATGATCTTGCCCGATTAGCTCCTCGCGAGAATACCAGGAGATTTCGCAGAATTTATCGTTGGCGTAGAGGATCTTGCCCTGAGGGTCGGTAACGGCGGCGATGGAGTGCTGATTTAGCGCGAAGGCCAGGTCAGAAAGCAAGTCGTACTGCGGCGGTTTGGGATCGAGCGGCGCATCTGCCGAAACTTCGCTGGCAGTGGCGCACAAGAGCTGGCGGTCTTGCAGCGGCCCAATGCGCCACTGGAGCCGATGATAGCTGCCGTCGCGGTGGCGGCATCGGTTTTGAAAGGTGACTTTCTTCCCTTTGGCGACGACTTTTTGAATGTGGTTGAGGGTGATTTCCCAGTCGTCGGGATGGATAAATTCTAGGAACGGCTTGGCCATGAGTTCTGCTGCGGTATAGCCCAGCAGCTTGCGCCAGGCGGGGTTGAGCCGCTTGAGGTAGCCGTCTGCGCCCATCACGCAGGCCAGATGGGCCGATAGGGAAAACAGCAGCTTTTGCTCGGTTTCGGCGGCGTGGTGCTGGGCAATCGCCTCTGTCAGAGCCGCCGTGCGCCGCCGTAGCTCAAGTTGAGCAATGACCTGTCGCGCCAGCAGCCGCAAGCCGTCCATCAGCCCTTCCGATGGATTTCCCGGCTCCCAGCCCATCACCGCCAGTACGCCCAGCGCCGCCCCCGCCGGACTCAGCAGCGGCACGCCAGCATAGAAACGTACCGCAGGCGTACCCACGGTGATCGGCTCAAATACAAACCGCTCATCCTGCTGCAAGTCTATCACCAGCAGACCGTCTTCGGCGGCCAGCGTGCTGTCCAGGCACACCAGCGGATGGCAGGGCGTGTTTTCGGGCCAGCCCGTCAGCGCCTTCAGCCAATAGCGGTCTTCGCCTGCCAGCGCCGAACTGTCGCCTCGCAAAAAGGCGATCAGCCCCACCGACACGCCTCCTAACTGCGCTGCCAACCGCGCCAGCCCATCAAACCCCTCTTCGGGCGTGCTGTCTAAAATGTTGTACTGACGCAGCACATCGAGCGTAGCAAAGTCGGGAACTGGCATAGTTGTGGCACGGAAAGCAAGAGAAATGAGGGGCGGATAGGCGACGGGCTGCGAACCTGTGAAGCGACGGAAAACTTTTGACTCAGCTCAGTACTAGACTCATACACTTGCGATCAGTTTTCTGGACTTTGGATGGTTTCTTGCGGGCGTGACCCGTAAGAAGTCCTCCCACTGCATAAGTGCCCCATATTTTCTAAAATACCAGCGCCAGAAGAGGGGACAAAGCCCCCAATCGCTCATCTTTCCTAGAGTTCCCTTACCTCTGGAAGACTATACAGTGGATTGGGGGGCTGCCTGGTGGGGCGGAGCAACGGGCAGCACGACGGTGAAACAGGTTTGTCGGGCGGCACTGGCGACCTGAATGCTGCCACCCAGATGTTCTGTCATTTTTTGCACCAAAGCCAGCCCCAGCCCTGTGCCCCCTTGTTTCCAGCGGTCGATGCCAGGGACGCGATAGAACTTCTCAAAAATATGGTCTAGCGCCTCGGTGGGGATTTCCACACCAGAGTTGCAGACACGCAGCACAAAAAAGCCTGAATTAGACGAGTAAAGAGAGGCGAAATTTTGCGCTGAGGCGAGATTTGGGGCAGCAGCGAAGGGCTTGAGGGCAAACGGGCGATCGCCCCCGGTCGCTTTGGCTATCGTTTCAGTCGTCGTTTCAGCCGTCGTTTCAGTCATCACAGCAGTTTCGCAGTCAAACGGGCCGACAGCGCAAGCAGCCACCCGAATTTTTTCACCGGGCGGTGTGTATTTGCAGGCATTGTTGAGCAGTTCTGTCAAAATGCGCTCCAGGCAGGCTGGGTCGGACGTGATGACGGGCAGCTTGTCGGAAATTTCAATCTGCAAAGTCTGCTGGCGGTTGCGGATGCGCTCCTGAAACGACTCGACAATGTGCAGCACCCAGTCCTGGAGGGAGATGGGTTCCAGCTCAAGGGCCTGTGTCCCGGAGGCGAGGCGCTGTAAATCGAGCAGGTCGTTGATTAAATTAGCCTCACGTTCGCACTCCGCTTCTAAAATCTTTAGATATTGCTCGCGCCGCTCGTTGTGCTGCGACAGTTTCAGCATATTGATCGCCATTTTAATATTGGTAATCGGGGTTCGCAGTTCGTGAGAGACGGTGCTGAGAAAATCGTCCTTGAGCAGGTTCAAGTCTTCCAGTGCCTTGAGCTGAATTTGGGCCGCTTCATATAGCCGCGCCTGCCGCAGGGCGATCGCACACTGGCTGGCCACCTGCTGCACCAGCCGCACCTCTGGCTCCTCAAAGCATTCGCCCTGCGGCTTAAATAGCCATAGATCCCCCAACACGCCCTGATCGTCCCAAATTGGATGGGCCAGCACCGTCATCATGCAGGCAGTGGGGCGGACTGGATGGGGCAGCGCGGCGCAAAACTGGCAGGATTCTCCCCGCAGCAGCAAACCATGAACCTCAGAAAACTCGTTGGGAATGGCAAAGCTCGTGCCCAGCGCCGACGGCAGGGCAACTGTATATTCGTACTGAATTGTCGAATACTTCTGGTCGGCACTGTAGAGCGCTGCATCACAACAGAGGAGGTTTAGCTCTTGCCCCAGCGCCTGCACCGCCGTCTGCAAAATCTGTGACTCGTCCAGGCTGTCGCGCACGCTGTCGGTAATGCGCCTGACCAATGCTTCGTAGCTCAGCGCCTGCTGAATCGCGCCAAACTGCTGGGTCAGCGTTTTGCCCATCGTTCTAAAGTTTTTGACCAGAAACGCGAGTTCGGTGATCTGGCTGTCGGGCCAGTCGATGGGCTGCCCAGCCAGCAGCTTGTCGGGTAGATTGGTCGTTACCTGGGCAAGCCGGGACAGGGGGCGCACCATCCGCTGGCTCACCAGCGCCGACACCAGCAGCGCCAGCAGCGCGATCGCCAGCAGCAGCGCCAAATTTCGAGAGTAGATGCTCTGGATATTTCGCATATCCGGCTGGGCAGAAGCCATGACTTCCAGCGTCCAGGGCAGGCCTACATCCACAGGCACTTCCTGCACAAAGGAGGAGTTGATCCAGCGCACCATGATGGGCCGGTGTTTGTCGGGAAATAGCTGGTAGAAATGCTCATCCAGTTGCTCAATGCTGCTATTCTCCGGCAGTTGCAGCAGCGAACCGGGTGGGCGATCGCCCTGCGTACTTAACACCACTACCTGCCGCCGCCCAATGAGCGTGAGATCCAAATCCTGGTCGCCAGCGCTCTGTCGCAGCAGGGACTCGACTCGATCGAGCGTCAGTTCACTGGTGATTAGTCCTTCAACCTGCCCATCCCGTACAATGGGAAAATTCCAGATGACATAGGGCGGCGAACCAGACACCACATCCGACAGAATCGGCTGGAGTGTCTGTCGAGCCAGGGCTGCATAGGGGCTTAGTGGGGCGATCGCCGCGTCGAATGCTTTACCAAACGGCTCATCAAACGCTTCATCAGACCGATTGCTCGATCGCGATCTGTTGTGGCTGGAAACCAGCAGCCGCCCCTCCCGATTCCACACCTGCACTTGGCGCAGATCAGGCAGCAGCCGTTGGGTCGATTCGAGATGGTGCTGCAAATGCTCCAGATCCGTCTTGTGATACTGCACGACTTGCAGCGCTAGTTCGTTCGCCGACCGCAGATTTTCCTGATGCCACGACCGCAGCGCTGCCACGGCATAGCCCGATACCCGACTGAGATCGGCCCGGGCTTCGGCCCGAATATTGTCCACCACATCGCGGCTGGCAAGCACAATCAGCAGCAGCGTCGGAAAAAAGACAAACGCCACCAGCAGGTTAAACAAGGTTTGCTGAACAGCGAGAGAGTTGATGGCGCTGGGTCGATTTAGCCAGCGGTGGATGGGCAAATAGGTCATCAATAGGCTGGCAACCAGCGCATTGAAGATGCCATTCACAGGCTGCTTGAGCAAAATGATTTGCACCTGGAAGGGGTCGGCCTGCAACACGCCCGCATAGAAAAACCAGCCCAGGGGAACCCCGATCAGCAGCCAGAAGAGTCCATCCAGCAGCACGATGTTTGGACGGTTTGTGGGGCGATCGCCATAAAACAAAACACCCACAAACAGCGCCTCCAGCGTAAAAACCACGCCCGCGTAGAAATGTCCCCACAGAAAGTAGGTACAAACACCACTCAGCGCCCCTGCCAACACGCCCCACCGAACCCCATAAAACCCCACCACCAGCCACACGGCAATGGAGCCAAAAATCAGGTCAATGTTAAAAAACAGGTTCCATCGCGCCAGATTGCCCAGATAGCTAGCGACAAGCAAAATCAACAGACCCAGAAGACTTCTGCGCCGGAGAGGGAAACCAGTGAGTTGCCTCAGTTGACGCTTTAGCCCCATATCATCTGCCCTGTCCAATAGGCTTTACAGCATCTACCCCCGCCACTCAGCATTTCTTTGCAGTTCGCTCTTTGGGGAATGTGCGAGCGCCAGCATAAAGCATCAAAGCCTATGAAATGGTGTGTTACGGCTACGGCCTAACAGCACCCTGCGATGCGCCTATAGTGTGCTTAGAGTGCGCCTAGAGTGCGATGTATTATCGCCTACGCACTAATCGCCTCAGCACTAATCGCCTACGCAGTGAATCTGCGATCGCACGCTGCTGTTTCTATATAACCCCAGGTGGCTTGCGGAATCTGCATTTACAAGTGGGTCTGTTTCAAAAGTTGATTTTTAGGCCAGGTTTTTCAATGCTAGGACTTACGCAGTTGGACGATTTCTCACGGGCTGTGCCCGTGAGAAATCGTCCAAAACCTGGAAAATTTCATTTCAAGTGCGTAAGTCCTAAATGCATTAATGTAGTCCAGAAACAACCCAGGATTCGGAAATCTCTCCTGGGAAATTCGAGCTTTCCATCTGGGCTTGGTATGATCCGCATTATCACAATAAAGGAGTGGATTCGCAGAAATCCCGATTGTTTAGGGAGACAGCCATGAATCAAAACGGCTATGGGGGGGTGCGGTTTACCCTGTCAGGACTGGGGTTTTGGATAACCTTGCTGGCGATCGCCTGGCTGCTGGGCATGGTGGGGCTGGGCTGGCTGGTGAAGTCTTTTATCGTGCTGATTGGGCTGCTGATTCTAACGCCCGTGATTGCCTTTTTTGCCTTTCGCTGGTGGCTCAGCCGCAACCTAGTAGAAGCCCCCTGCCCCGTCTGCGACACTCGCTCCGCAGGCATCAACGGCACCCAACTCCGCTGCCCCAACTGCGGCGAGGCGCTGCGGGTCGAAAAAGGCGCATTCTATCGCCTCACGCCACCGGGCACGATTGATATACAGGCCGTGGAGATCGAGGCTCGCCCCATTGAAGAAGCAAAGGATGAGACGGGCTAGACGTGCTCGATGGCTGCCGTTTTTGCATGGCTGCCGTTTTTGCAAATTGCAGGAACAGCGCAGCAGCTTGATAAGTTGCTAGGCAGTGTCTTAAGACTTTCTAGGTCGTTGATTGCCCTGAGTCAATCCCCCTAAATCCCCGCGCTTACGCGCCGCTTCGCTAGAAAAAAGGGGGACTTCCGGAGTAGCTCGGCTCGGTTCCCCGTTAAGGGGGGCTAGAGGGGATCGACGGGTTTTAAAACACGCCCTACGCTGCTTAATCCCAAGCGCTAAACCCTAAGCGCTAAACCCTAAGCGCTGAGATATCGCCGTACAAAAGTTTCCACCGTTTCTAGCTGAATGCCATAGGCAGACTCAAGCTTCTCCACCTCAGCAGGCGTGGTGTAAAACTCATTGGCTAGCAGCGTGCGGAAGGTGCCCAGCGATGCTTTTAGCTCTGGATTCACCAGACCAATTGCCGCCCGCAGCCCGTCGATTGCCAGCAGCGGCGGGTTGATCAAAATCGGCTCCTTTTTGAAGATGCGGGCAAAGATATTGGGAATTTCGCCGCGCTCCAGGATTTCCGGGCCGCCTGCATTGAAAGTCTGCCTGTGGGCGGCGGGTGTGGTGGCCGAGGCGATCGCCAGTTTGGCCAGATCATCAGTGCTAATAATAGAGGTGCGCGTTTTGGGGTCACCAATCAGCAGATACACGCCGCTCTTGCGAAACTGTTCCGCTAGAGGTAAGAGATTAGACGCAAAGCCAGACGGCCGCAGAATTGTGTAGTTCAGCCCGCTGGCTTGCAGATATTTCTCTACTGCTGCCTTTGCTTTGAACACGGGCGCGTCTTCGTAGTTGCGGTCGGCCCCCATGACGGAAATGAAGGTGAAATGCTGCACGCCAGTTGCCTTCGCCTGGTCGATCAGGTCGATGTTGGCCCGATAGTCGAGCGCCTGGGCCCCGCCACTGGCTTCGTTCGAGCCGTGGGCGCTGATGATATACTGCACACCCTGGAGCGCTTTTTGCAGATCGCGTTCCTGGGTCAGATCTCCGATGAAGATTTCTGCGCCGCGCTTTTCCAGTTCACCGTAGCGGGACGTTAGCCGCACAAATGCCCGAACGGGTCGCTCTTGCTCGCGCAGTTGCCGAACGATTCGCTTGCCCAGTCCGCCCGTTGCCCCAGTTACCAAAAACATATCGCCTGTCCTGAATCCTGAACTCTACCTAAACTCTGTACGCTTGCCAGCGCTCTTCCCTGCGCTCTGTGGCTGCTGTGTCCACACAACTTTTCTATGCTTGAGCAGCGCTGCTTTGATCCCCCCTAGCCCCCCTTGAGTAAGGGAGGAACTGAACTCAAGCGGCGCTGCTTTGATCCTCCCTAGCCCCCCCTTGAGTAAGGGGGGGAACCGAAGGAACCCGAAGCAGGGAGAGATGGATCGGAAGTCCCCCTTGACAAGGGGGATTTAGGGGGATCTTCAAGGGGGATTTAGGGGGATCTTTCAGATCCTTACGCAAAAAACCGACGAGATGTGTGTCCACAGCAGGCACTCTCTTGAAGCGTGATCGCACTGAGGTCCCCCTTGACAAGGGGGATTTAGGGGGATCTTTCAGATCCTTACGCAAAAAATCGACGAGATGTGTGTCCACAGCAGGCACTCTCTTGAAGCGCGATCGCACTTCTGAAACGATGTCACATTACGTTACACTGACTATGATTTCCACAATACCGCAGCAATCAGAGATCGGGCATTGCCCCTGCGTTAGACCTCTGATGCGCCGTCTTTTTAACCTTTTGGTTCTGATTATTTCTATTTGATTATTTCTAAATGATTACCCCCGGCGGTCTTCTCAGCTTTACTTTGTGGGCAGCAGCCTCCGTTGTGCTGGCCGAACTGGTGCGCGATGGCTACCACATTGCGGGACACTATTGGCAACCGCTCCAGCGCAGCCACAACCTGCACCACAAGGCCTATCGCCGCGACCTCAGCATCGTCAGCCTGGAAGCCTATAAACAGGCGCAACTTTATAATGATGTACCAGAGGCGATCGCCATGCTGGGGGCAGGGGTAATGCTGTTGGCGCTGACTCGGAACCTAGCGCTGGTGGCGGGCTGTCTCTACTCGCTGGGTTTTTTGATCACGGCATACGCGCGATCGCGCGGCTGGCTGTTGGCTACCGATCTGACGCACAAACCCGGCGATTTGGACACCATCCCCTCGCAGTGGACGGTGAACCGAACGTACCACTGGCGGCATCATTTTGACCAGGGAAACGCTTATTATTGCGGGTACTTTACCATCGTGGATAAACTACTGGGCACGGCGCTTTCGCTAAGGGGCAAAACGGTCGCAGTGACGGGCGCATCGGGGACGCTGGGGCGGGCGCTGATTGCCCAGTTGCAAAAGCAGGGCGCAAAGCCCGTCGCCATCACCACTTGCGAGGGTGCTGACTTTGGCGATCGCGTCGAGGTGCTGTCCTGGTGTGCGGGCCGCGAGTTTGAGTTAGAGGAACGGCTGCAAACGGTGGATATTTTGATCATCAACCACGGAATCAACGTGCATGGCGATCGCACGCCCGAAGCCATCCAAAAATCCTTTCAGGTCAACACGTTTTCAGCGTGGAATCTGGCGGAAATCTTCCTCAGCACCGTGCAAAAGTCAGAACACCGGGCCCTGAAGGAACTCTGGATCAACACCTCCGAAGCAGAGGTCAGCCCTGCCCTCAGCCCGCTGTATGAACTGTCGAAGCGGACTTTGGGCGACCTGATCACGCTGCGGCGGCTAGATGCACCCTGCGTCGTTCGCAAACTCATCCTTGGCCCGTTCAAGAGCAACCTCAATCCCATCGGTGTCATGGATGCGAACTGGGTGGCTGGGGCGATCGTGGCGCTGGCCAAGCGCGATTTCCGCGACATTATCGTGACGATTAACCCGCTGACCTATATCGCGTTTCCGATCAAAGAATTGGGGCGATCGCTCTATTTTCGCCTCTTTTCTCGATAAGCTCAGCACATCCCAAATAGAGATGGCCCCTGAGTAATAGAGATGGCCCCTGAGTAATTAGGAGTCATGAGTGTTTGCCCTCGCCGCAGAAGAGTCTGGATGCGGCCAGATCTGTCGCGCCTAGCTGGAAATCATCTAAAATACTTTGGAAAAATCAAGTTAGAAAAATCCAGTGATCCAGACTGGTTTTTGACTGGTTTTAAGACGGGATGTGCAACTTTGCCGATCCCCCTCACCCTCAATCCCTCCCCCAGAGCGGGAGAGGGACTTCAAGCCTCTCTCGCTCCCCTTCTCCTGACTTGGGCGAAGGGGTTGGGGGATGAGGGCAGATTGAAAGTTGCACATTGCGTTTCCAAGATAAGGCTGAAACAATTCGCTTTTTAGAAAAATTAACTTTACTCAACGCTCTTTAAAAGCTCCCTGGTTCAGGGCTGGAGGACTCTTTGGAAACTTTGATTAGCTTGCTAGCAGGCGTTAGCCTTAGCGCGGCCACCGGGTTTCGGCTATTTGTCCCATTCTTGGTCATGAGTATTGCCACTGCTACCGGGCACATGACACCCGCTCAGGGCTTTGAGTGGATCGGCTCTCCAGCCGCCATCACGGCCTTTGCAGTAGCCACTGGGGTAGAGATTGCGGGCTACTACATCCCTTGGGTAGACGAAATTCTGGATCTAATCACCACGCCTGCCGCCCTTGTCGCCGGAGCCGTGCTGACGGCCTCTACCCTGGTCGATATCAGCCCCTTTCTCCAGTGGACGCTGGCCATTATCGCCGGAGCCGGAGCCGCCGGACTCACCAAGGGCATGACCGACGTGGCCCGCCTCACGTCTACTGCCACCACGGGCGGTATCGCCAACCCGGCCCTTTCCACGATGGAGCTATTCACGTCGTCTGTCATTTCAGTGATGGCAATCCTGATTCCACTGCTCACCGGAATTGTCATCCTGGGTCTTCTGTGCTTTGCAGCCTATAAAGTGTGGCGTTTCTTTGGTCGTCGCCGCCGCTTCCGATAGAGGGCAACACTCTGGCAACATTTAGCGCTCAGTAAAGAAGCAATCAGGAGAGATTGGAAGCCTGATGGCGATTTCGTGACCTATCGCAAGAAGACTTTAGGAAGTTTTCTCAATGCAATTTAGGTGGACGTGGCTGGGGCCTCGAAACGTCCATGCTGTAAGGGATTTATCGAGAGGCGATCGCCACCATCAGACCGCATCCGTCTTCTTTACAGGGATTTTCAGTCATCTGGGATACACTTTTTCGGGCAAACTTAACCTCTTCTTTACGATGAAACTGTAGAATGCCAACGTTTGACAGAAACAAACCCTACAGGAATCTCTGGATATGGCATTTAATCTTCGTTCCAAGCGTTCTGCCACTCTGGCCGCTCTGACGGCCGCTTCTTTGGCACTCGCAGTTGCCTGTGGCGGCACCACCACAACGGGCGGCGGCACCACCACTGCCGAAAGTCCCGCAGCAGGTGGCGGCACTTCTGATTTGACGGGCAGCGTGCTGGTTGATGGCTCCAGCACCGTCTTCCCCATCTCCGAAGCGATGGCAGAAGAATTCATGAAAGCAAACCCCGGCGTTCGCGTCACGGTCGGCGTGTCTGGCACGGGCGGCGGCTTCAAGAAGTTCTGCGCGGGTGAAACTGACATCTCCAACGCTTCCCGCCCGATCAAAGCAGAAGAAATTGAGCTCTGCAAGCAAAACGGCATCGAATACATCGAAGTGCCCATCGCCTATGACGGTCTCTCGGTGGTGATCAATCCCAGCAACGAGTTCGCTACCTGCTTGACTGTGGACGATCTAAAGAAAATGTGGGAACCCGCTGCTCAGGGCACCATCCGCAACTGGAACCAGATTCGCCCTGATTTCCCCGATCTTCCTCTTGGTCTTTATGGCCCCGGCACCGACTCAGGCACCTATGACTACTTCACTGCTGCCATCGTCGGCGAAGAAGGCGAAAGCCGGGGTGACTTCACCGCCAGTGAAGACGACAACGTGATTGTGCAGGGTGTAGCTTCTGATCCGGGCGGATTAGGCTTCTTTGGCTTTGCCTACTACGAAGAAAACAGGGACAGACTGAAGCTGGTTGAAATTGACAACGGCAACGGTTGCGTTGCGCCCAGCGCAGAAACCATCGCTGATGGCACCTATACGCCACTGTCTCGTCCTGAGTTCTTCTACATCAAGACCACTTCTCTGGACAATCCTGCTGTGGCGGCCTTTGCCCGTTTCCAGATCGACCCGGCCAACGCCAACCTCATTTCTGAAGTAGGCTACGTGCCCCTGCCGGCCGAGATTGAGGATTTGGCTGAAGCACGGATCGAGCAGCGCAAGACTGGCAGTGTGTTTGGCGGCAGCCCTGCTGTAGGTCTCAAGCTAGTTGACCTACTGAAGAAGGAATAGGTCATATTTGCTTGATCTTGTTGGATTGGGGTAGCGCTTAGAGTTCTAAGTAGCTACCCCAGCCATCCGCAGGTTTCTTACCCTGCGACGTAGTTTAGGGAACCTCGAAAAAGTAAGGGGCCTTATTAGAATATCTCGATATGCAGCATTTCCTGATGTGGTGAGGTACACGTCACTTTGGAAGACAAAGGTTTTGTAGCTCCCTGCGTGATTTGCCGAATAATGCTGTGTGTAATTGAATTGCGCGACAAAGCAGTTAACCAAGGTACCTTTCGAGGTATTTAGCTTGTAGTTTTGCATTAAGCAATTACTTGAGGTGTCCCTGACTATTTATTAGCAGTTGTCGGCGTATCTGTTTTTTGATTGGTGTCCTTTGTTCTCTTTACAGGCTATCTGGCATGAATAGCGGCTTACCCAGCGAACAATCATCCGGGCTTTGGCAGCCAAATCGCCAGCTCAGCAAAAGAACCGAAGGTATTGTGAAGTCTATCTTTGGTGCTTTTGCGCTGATTTCTGTGGTGACGACTTTTGGTATTGTTCTAACCCTTATTTTTGAAACTTTCGAGTTTTTCCAGGAGGTTCCACTTTGGCGGTTTTTGACCGATCGCCAATGGACTCCTCTATTTTCTAATGCTCAGTACGGCATTTGGGTGCTGATTAGCGCCACGCTGCTAACGACAGGAATTGCGATCTTGGTAGCACTGCCCTTGGGGCTGCTGGCGGCGATTTATTTAAGTGAGTATGCCAATCCTAAGATTCGGAAGTGGCTGAAGCCCGCGCTTGAGATTCTAGCGGGTGTGCCTAGCGTGGTGTTTGGTTATTTTGCGCTGCTCACGGTGACCCCGTTTTTACAACGATTTATTCCCGGGCTACAGGGCTTTAACGCACTCAGTGCAGGTCTGATTCTGGGCGTTTCGATTATTCCCCTGGTTGCCTCGCTGAGCGAAGACGCGATTTATTCGGTGCCGGATAGCCTGCGTCAGGGGGCCTACGCGATTGGCGCGACCAAGCGCGAGACGATTACGTCGGTCGTGGTTCCGGCAGCGCTGTCGGGCATTGTGGCATCGTTCATTTTGGCGGTGTCCCGCGCTATTGGTGAAACGATGATCGTGTCGCTGGCAGCCGGACAAAACCCGACGCTGGGCTTCAACCCACTAGTACCTGTGATGACGATGACGGCGTTTATCGTGCAGGTCAGTTTGGGAGATACGCCTGCGGGATCGCTGGCTTATAAGTCTATTTTTGCGGTTGGGATGACCTTGTTCCTGATGACCCTAGCGCTCAACATTCTTAGCTTCTGGGTCGTCCGTCGTTTCCGGGAGAAGTACGAATGACAGTTCAAAATCCTCAGATTTCGGGCGACTTTTCGCCAGCGCAAGAGAGCCAGTTCAGGCCCGCAATGGCACAGCGCTATCGCTGGGACAGGGTCTTTAGGCTTGCGACCTTGATCGCTATCATAATTTCGCTGCTGGTTCTAGCGATTTTGCTGATTGATGTGCTGACAGATGGTCTGCCCCGCCTGAATTGGCAGTTTCTTACTAGCTTTCCCTCGCGTCGTGCAGAGGAGGCAGGTCTGCTATCGGCGCTGGTGGGGTCGATTTACCTGCTGTTTATTGTTGCGCTCTTTTCTTTTCCGATTGGCATCGGTGCAGGCATCTTTTTGGAAGAGTTTGTCTCGGATGGCTGGCTTGCAAACTTCATCGAGATTAATATCTCCAACCTTGCGGGTGTGCCTTCGATTATTTACGGGCTGTTGGGTCTGGCGGCGTTTGTGCGCTTGATGGAGCCGATTACGGGCGGACGCAGTTTGTTGTCAGGCGGGCTGACGCTGGCGCTGTTGGTGCTGCCGGTGATCATTGTGTCCACTCGTGAGGCGCTGAGGACGGTGCCCGATAGCCTCCGGTTGGCGGGCTTTGCGCTGGGGGCGACGCGCTGGCAGGTGGTGCGGGATCAGATTTTGCCTCTGGCGTTTCCGGGGATTTTGACAGGAACAATTTTGGCGCTATCTCGTGCGATTGGCGAAACGGCAGCGCTAATTACGATTGGGGCGCTGACGTTTATTTCGTTCTTGCCGGAGTCCTGGAAAGATCCGTTTACGGCGCTGCCGATTCAGATCTACAACTGGGTGTCTCGCCCTCAGAGGCCGTTTCATATCAACGCAGCAGCCGGGATTATCGTGCTGATGGTTCTATTGCTGCTGATGAACTCTGTTGCGATTTATCTGCGAAATAGGTTCCAGCGCAAGTTTTAGGTTCTTGGGATGGGGGCGATCGCCAAGTTGCTATTGCCCCAACGGTCGTTCTCTAACTGCTGCATTTGTTATTTGAGGTAGGTTATTCATGCAAGTGAGTTCTTCTGTCGATACGGGCACTGCCTTTAGGGTCGAAAAAACGTCCTATTTCTACGGCCCTGTGATGGCTGTGAAGGATGTATACATGGACGTTCCTGACCGCAAGATTACGGCGTTTATTGGTCCGTCGGGTTGCGGCAAAAGCACAGTTTTGCGCTGCTTTAATCGCTTGAATGACCTGATTCCGGGGGCCCACATTGAGGGCAAGATCACCTATCACGGTGTGGATATCTACGACCCCAGCGTTGACCCGATTGAACTGCGTCGTCGGATTGGGATGGTGTTCCAGAAGCCCAACCCCTTCCCGAAGTCGATTTACGAAAATATCGCCTTCGGGGCCCGGATCAATGGCTACAAAGGGGACATGGATACGCTGGTGGAGCGCTCTCTGCGGTCGGCGGCGCTGTGGGATGAGGTGAAGGACAAGCTGAAGGAAAGCGGCCTGTCGCTGTCGGGTGGACAGCAGCAGCGGCTTTGCATTGCGCGGGCGATCGCCATCGAGCCAGAAGTGCTGCTGATGGACGAACCCTGTTCGGCGCTGGACCCGATTTCGACGCTGCGGGTTGAGGAACTGATGCAAGAATTGAAGCAGGACTACACGATTATCATCGTGACGCACAACATGCAGCAGGCTTCTCGCGTGTCGGATATGACGGCCTTCTTTAACGCGCAGGCCACTGAAAAGGGCGGCAAGATGGGCTACCTGGTGGAATATGCACCGACTCAGCAAATCTTCAACAACCCCCAGCAGGTTGCCACGCAGGACTACGTGAGCGGTCGTTTCGGCTAGGGCGCGGGCTTTAAACCCGTTGATTCCCCCTTAGCCCCCCTTAAAGGCGATCCTCCCTAGCCCCCCTTAAAAAGGGGGGAACCGAGCCGAACCACTCCGGAAGTCCCCCTTAGTAAGGGGGATTTAGGGGGATCGACTCAATGCAATCAACGGCCTAGAAGATTTTAAGACACTCCCTAGGTCTTACTGGACGACTTCAGTCCTCACGGTTCGGTTTCGCCGCTGTATTTCTCACGGCATTTCTCACGGCATTTCTCGGATTTACAGTTCTCAGGTTTGCCTTCAAAGCGCCTCTGGATGCGAACTTTGCACTCAGGGGCATTTTGCATAATTGATTCCAGCAAGATTCACGGCTGCGTCGAGCTTTCATCCTGTTTGCATCCTGCTAGTGTGCTCCAAAGAGCATTTAGCTTTGGATCGTCTGTGTCATCCGGCATCCTGTTTTGATGACTCGACCTGGGCGATCGCCCATCTTTTTGCGTCTTTTTACTATTCGTCTAACTGGTCAAACTTTAGTTTGAACTAACTGGCATCACAATAATGCTCAACAGGATGCCATAAAGAATCTGCTCAACCGTTCATAACAGTTGAACTTAAGGAATTGGATACAATCCTGCTCGCAGTTAAGCTGCTGTTGCAACCGGACTGTTCAGGGATTGTTCGGATGTCTTGCGTTTCGAGGCTCGTTTTTTGACCATCGGATAGCAGGGACGAGGAGTTGGCTTGTGCCCCTTGCCTCGTCCTGGCGATTTACCACGAGGTTTAGGCGCAGGAGCAGGGGTGCCAATCGCTGCCAAAATGCCTGCAAACGCTTGTGCGACCCGACCCGGAGTCAACGTTTCTTGCGGTGCCTGCCAGGGCAAGGGGTGGTCAGTACAGTCCTTTCGCGCTAACCACAACTGCCAACTGAGCAACGGCATCAGGCTGCTCCACTGTTCGGTTGCCGATACAGAACTGAACTGGGGATGTGTCCAATATAGCCTCTGCTTGGCAAAGCGATACCAGTGTTCAATGGCAAAGCGACGGAGGTAGTGCAACCACAGGGTTTCTAACGGAGGCATCTGCTCACCCAGCCAAACTAACTTTAGTTTGGACTAATGGTGAAGAGGAAGGCAGTCAATGAGAAGCACCGACTGCCGTAAGGTCAATGAAGTACAACCAACATTGACCCCATGATTTTCAACGAACTTCAGCAATTTCGCCAAACGTTGTATGCCAGCTTGGGAAACGCCAGAGATGCCCTGTTTGATCTGATGGATGCCGTGTTAGTGAGTGCGTGCATCGTGTCGTTTGTGAGGCTATCGCAGAGTCCTGTCTTTCGTCGCCAGTGGTCGAGCACCTATGAAGCGTTGCGCGATAGCCGCCTACCCCGATCAAAGGTGCTGAAGCTGTTGGTGCAGCAGATACCGACTCAGCAGCAACCGTTGTTGGCAGGTGATGCGAGTCGGTGGAACCGTCCTGCTGCCAGGCGTTTGAAAGACCGCACCTTATCAGGCAGAACAGGACATGCCCCGATAGCCGGACAAAACTACAGTACCTTAGCCTGGATTGCTGAAGACAGGGGCAGTTGGGCATTACCATTGCGGCATGAGCGCATCACCAGCTTTGAAACACCCGCCAGTAAAGCGGCATTCCAACTCAAACAAGTGACTCGGCAGTTAGCGGTGCGTCCGTTGGCGATCTACGACCGAGGGTACGGCAATGCCAGTTTTGTCAACCAAACGGCAGGGATTGAGGCAGACTTGCTGCTGCGGGTTACATCCAATCGATGTGTCTATGGCGCGCCCCCAGCGTATCGAGGGCGAGGCGCACCTGCCAAGCATGGACATAAGATGAAACTCAATGACCCTGACACTTGGAGTGTCCCGGTCGAAACCGTTGAAGTCGATGATCCCAACTGGGGACGAGTGCGGGTCAGTCGTTGGAGTGCATACCATTTCCGCAAATCCCCCAAACGGGCAATGGAAGTGTTGCGCGTGGAGGTGCTGGAGACACAGAGCAGCACGCGACGCTTGGCTCCTTTGTGGTTAGTTTGGCTGGGTGAGCAGATGCCTCCGTTAGAAACCCTGTGGTTGCACTACCTCCGTCGCTTTGCCATTGAACACTGGTATCGCTTTGCCAAGCAGAGGCTATATTGGACACATCCCCAGTTCAGTTCTGTATCGGCAACCGAACAGTGGAGCAGCCTGATGCCGTTGCTCAGTTGGCAGTTGTGGTTAGCGCGAAAGGACTGTACTGACCACCCCTTGCCCTGGCAGGCACCGCAAGAAACGTTGACTCCGGGTCGGGTCGCACAAGCGTTTGCAGGCATTTTGGCAGCGATTGGCACCCCTGCTCCTGCGCCTAAACCTCGTGGTAAATCGCCAGGACGAGGCAAGGGGCACAAGCCAACTCCTCGTCCCTGCTATCCGATGGTCAAAAAACGAGCCTCGAAACGCAAGACATCCGAACAATCCCTGAACAGTCCGGTTGCAACAGCAGCTTAACTGCGAGCAGGATTGTATCCAATTCCTTAAGTTCAACTGTTATGAACGGTTGAGCAGATTCTTTATGGCATCCTGTTGAGCATTATTGTGATGCCAGTTAGTCCAAACTAAAGAAACTAACCACAAAGGAGCCAAGCGTCGCGTGCTGCTCTGTGTCTCCAGCACCTCCACGCACAACACTTCCATTGCCCGTTTGGGGGATTTGCGGAAATGGTATGCACTCCAACGACTGACCCGCACTCGTCCCCAGTTGGGATCATCGACTTCAACGGTTTCGACCGGGACACTCCAAGTGTCAGGGTCATTGAGTTTCATCTTATGTCCATGCTTGGCAGGTGCGCCTCGCCCTCGATACGCTGGGGGCGCGCCATAGACACATCGATTGGATGTAACCCGCAGCAGCAAGTCTGCCTCAATCCCTGCCGTTTGGTTGACAAAACTGGCATTGCCGTACCCTCGGTCGTAGATCGCCAACGGACGCACCGCTAACTGCCGAGTCACTTGTTTGAGTTGGAATGCCGCTTTACTGGCGGGTGTTTCAAAGCTGGTGATGCGCTCATGCCGCAATGGTAATGCCCAACTGCCCCTGTCTTCAGCAATCCAGGCTAAGGTACTGTAGTTTTGTCCGGCTATCGGGGCATGTCCTGTTCTGCCTGATAAGGTGCGGTCTTTCAAACGCCTGGCAGCAGGACGGTTCCACCGACTCGCATCACCTGCCAACAACGGTTGCTGCTGAGTCGGTATCTGCTGCACCAACAGCTTCAGCACCTTTGATCGGGGTAGGCGGCTATCGCGCAACGCTTCATAGGTGCTCGACCACTGGCGACGAAAGACAGGACTCTGCGATAGCCTCACAAACGACACGATGCACGCACTCACTAACACGGCATCCATCAGATCAAACAGGGCATCTCTGGCGTTTCCCAAGCTGGCATACAACGTTTGGCGAAATTGCTGAAGTTCGTTGAAAATCATGGGGTCAATGTTGGTTGTACTTCATTGACCTTACGGCAGTCGGTGCTTCTCATTGACTGCCTTCCTCTTCACCATTAGTCCAAACTAAAGTTCCGACTCGCTGTTGGATTGGCCGCGCTTCACCTAGCGGCAGCGCATCTGCCAAGTCAACAACAAGGTACTCCGATGTTTTGGATGCAAAAAAGGGAAAATAGGGCGATCGCCCACCCCCACATCCGCCAACCGCAAATTAGACCCCTCAATTTGGGCCACTGTGCGCTCCAAAAATCGCCGAATGTGGCGAACATTGTGCCAATTGAAGGCAAAGCAGGTGTTGTAGGGATGAACTCCTAAAATCCAATTTGCGAGAACCTGGCGCATGGGGATAGGCTATACAACCTGAGGGAGAGCTTCCAGCAGCTACGGGCTAAAACGTCAGGGATAAAACGTCAACTGTGGCAGCCCCAGCGTTTCTTCCCAGCCCATCATCAGGTTAAGGCACTGGAGCGCCTGACCCGCCTGTCCTTTCAGCAAGTTGTCGATGGCAGACATGACGATCACGCGGCCCGTGCGCGAATCTAATTCGATGCCGATGTAGCAGAGGTTCGTGCCGCAAGCCCACTTGGTTTGGGGATAAGTGCCGCTAGGCAGCACGCGCACCCACGGCGCATTGCGATAAAACGCGGAGTAGATTGTGTGCAAGTCGTCGCGCACCAGCCCCGGATCACGCATCGTGGCATAGATCGTCGCCAAAATACCGCGCACCATCGGCACTAGATGCGGCGTAAACTGCACCAGCACCTCATGCCCAGCCAAGTCACTACAGACCTGCTCGATTTCGGGCGTGTGGCGATGGCGACCGCCGACGTTGTAGGCGCGGAAGGAACTGTCGGCTTCGGCCAGCAGCATGTCCACCTTGGGGGGCTGGCGACCGCCGCCGGAGGTGCCCGATTTTGCGTCGATGATGGCCGTTTCGGGAATGATCAGCCCTTGCTTGAGCAGCGGCGCAAGGCCCAGCAGGCTGGCAGTCGGATAGCAGCCGGGACAGCCGACGAGTTGGGCTTCGGCGATGCGATCACGGTATAGCTCTGGCAGCCCGTACACTGCCCTGGGCGCAACCGCAAAATCGTCGCGATCGCCCCCATACCAGGTCTTATAGGTCTGCAAATCGCTGAACCGATAGTCGGCAGACAAGTCCAGCACCTTGCAGCCCTTGTCCAGCAGGCGCGGAGCCATCTTGTAGGCGAGGCCATTTGGTAAAGAGAGAAAGACAACCTGGCAGCGATCGCCAATCGCCTCTACATCCACCGACTCCACCGACAGATTCACTCGATGCCCCAGATGGGGATAGAGTTCTGCAAACGGCTTGCCCGCCGTGCTTTCGCCGCCCAGATAGACCAACTCCAGCTTGGGATGATCCAGCAACAGCCGGACCAGTTGAATGCCGCCATAGCCCGACGCGCCCACAATGCCGACGGGAATACGTTCTGAATCACCCATGATGATTGCCCTTATACAACGCTAGCCTCAGCAGTTTTCACTTCAACAGGTTCAGCCTCAACGGCTGCAAAAATCAGGTTTAGCATTCCATCGTTCAGCATTCTGTCATTGATCGACGGGTGTATACGACGGGTGCCTATATGGATGCATCTGAGAGGCATCTCAAAAGAGAAACCTCCAGATAAACCTCGATATCCTGCATCGCCTGATCGGGTGATGCCCAGCCCCAACCCAAAAACGAGAATCATTCAAATCGTTCAATTCAAATCGTTCAACTAGCTGACAAATTCAGAACTTACGCACTTGCGATAGGCTTTCTGGATTTTGGATAATTTTTCGCGGGCGCAGCCCGCGAAAAATTATCCAACTGCGTAAGTCCTAAAATTCATAAATCAGTAGGTTAACCATAAAACACCCTGCCCTTTTGCGCTATCCAGAAAAACAAAAGATTTTTGGGAAATCGAGCTGCCCCGCAGAGCCAGCCTGCCTTGACCGCACCGGATTCATACTCGCTAGCATTTTTTGCCAACTGCTGCAAATAAACCTGCCCGCAGCGCAAACCGCCCCCATCATAGCGCCCCGCTTGTCAATGGTTTAGCCGAAAGAGATACAATCGATTTAGCCGATCGCTTCAGAGAACTTTACATTTGAGCCTAATTTCAGCCCGACTCCACTGCTGAGACGGCCCTATTTACCAACCTCTATTTTTCTCTCTTCAATCAGGAATTTTCTCGTGGAACCGCTTACGCCTGCCGCTACACCTGCTCAACCCGCTCCTGCATTCCAATTCGACTCGATCGAGTCTGCCCTGGCCGATCTCAAGGCGGGTCGAATGATCGTCGTGGTCGATGATGAAAACCGCGAAAACGAAGGCGATCTCGTCTGCGCTGCCCAGTTCGCTACACCCGACATGATCAACTTTATGGCCGTGGAAGCGCGGGGGCTGATCTGTCTGGCCATGACCGGCGAACGGCTCGACCAGCTTGACCTGCCGCTGATGGTCAGCAGCTACACTGACGAAAGCGAGCAGACCGCCTTTACCGTCAGCATCGACGGCGCAACCCACCTCGGCGTAACCACAGGCATCTCCGCCGAAGACCGCGCCCGCACGATTCAAATTGCCCTAAACCCGCTAACCAAGCCAAGCGACCTGCGCCGACCCGGCCACATCTTTCCTCTACGGGCGAAGGAAGGCGGCGTGCTGAAGCGGGCCGGTCACACGGAAGCGGGCGTAGACTTGGCGCAACTGGCGGGTCTGTATCCGGCGGGCGTGATCTGCGAAATCCAAAACCCTGATGGGTCAATGGCGCGGCTGCCAGAGTTGGTGGAATATTCCCGGCGGCACGGGCTAAAGCTGATCAGCATTGCCGACTTAATTAGCTATCGGCTCCAGCATGAGCGGTTTGTGCATCGTGAGGCAGTGGCGGATTTGCCGACGCAGTTTGGGCACTTCAAAATCTATGCCTATCGAAATCTGCTGGATAATTCCGAGCATGTGGCAATTGTGAAAGGCGATCCGGAGACATTCAAAGACCGCTCGGTGCTAGTGCGCGTGCATTCAGAATGCCTCACTGGAGATTCGTTGGGGTCGCTGCGGTGCGATTGCCGAATGCAGCTTCAGGCGGCGCTGAAGATGATTGAGAACGCAGGGGCGGGCGTGGTGGTCTATCTGCGGCAGGAGGGGCGCGGCATTGGGCTGATTAACAAGCTGAAAGCCTACTCGCTGCAAGATTTGGGGCTAGACACGGTGGAGGCAAACCAGCGATTGGGGTTCCCGGCCGACCAGCGCAACTATGGCATGGGCGCACAGATTCTCAACGACATTGGCGTTCGCCAGTTTTGCCTAATTACCAACAATCCGCGCAAGATTGCTGGCCTCAAGGGCTACGGGCTGGAGATGGTGAGCCGGGTGCCGCTGCTGATCGAGGCGACTCCGTTTAATGCTGATTATCTGGCGACGAAAGCAGAGAAACTGGGCCATCTGCTGCTGCAAACCTACCTGCTGACGCTGGCGATTCGCTGGGAAGACGACCCCTCGGTAACGGAGCGCTACGACCGACTGGAGAAACTGCGCTATCTGGCTAAGGCCCACGATCTGCTGGTGCAGGAAGAGGCGCGGCCGGTGGCGATCGCCCTCTTTAACCAATCATCGCTGATCGTGCATCTGGGTTTTGGACAATCGCAGACCGCTAGCCCCGACTGGTTTCAGCAGCCAGAGCATCCCGCGAAACGGGCGATCGCCCAAATTCTCGACCAGGTTGCCGCCTGGCCGACTGTGCAGCAGCTAGAGTTTCTGGTGTCTGCGGGTGGCGACCCCATGACCAATTTGCAGGTGCAACTGGATCGCCAAATCTTTCGACTGAAGCGGGACGACAGCGCCGAGCCAGTGCGTCCGTCGGAGGTCTTTACAAATCTGGCGACCCAGCGGATTTATGTGTTTTCCACGCACCCGCCGACGGACTAGCGGCTAAATTTCTACATCCACCCATACCAGGCGATGGTCGGAGCTGATAATCGGATCGCCATCGCCCACCAATCGGAACAGCGGATCACCCGGAGCGGGCCAGAAAACACCCGCACCGACGACCCGGAGATCCGTCGAGGGCAGCACATAGTCGAGGCGGAGGCTCTGGCGACCGAAGCTGGCGGTGTGGAAGCGGGTGGGGCCGGTGGCGGTGCTGGCGGCGGCGATTGCCTGTCCGCCTGCGCTACTGGGCGTGAGGTCAGCGTTGACGCGGGGATGGTCGAGCAGTTGGGCGATCGCCCCCGGCATTCCGTCGCCATCGATGGGGTCGGCGTTCAGGTCGCCCATAATCACAAACGAAGCCGTGTCGCTCAGACCGCCCCGCTGTCGCCGGTCGTCATAGAGATAGTCGGCGCGGCCAGGCGTGATGTAATCTGCCCACAGCCGCAGTTCGTCGTGGTTGCGGCGGCCGTTGCGGTCTTCGGGCCCGTCGAACACGGGCGGCGTGGGGTGGCTGGCAAGGACATGAATCGTGCGACTCCCGCCGGGATCGCTTCGCGAATCGCCAATCAGAATCGGCACGTCCCAGTGATTTTTAGACGACAGCCGCAACACCGCTAGTTCCTCTGGGGAATACCAGTCACCCGCGTTGGGAGTCGCCGGATTGCTGGGCAGCAGCGCACCGGGCATATCTTTCCACAAAAACATCTGGAACGTCCGCACCTGCTCTTGAATAATGGGGTATTTCGACAGCAGCACCATGCCATATTGCCCTGGAAACAGCCCAAACCCAAACGCATCGCCTCCGTAGGCGCGAGTCCCCGGTGTGGTGCTGACCTGCCCGTCATTATCCAGGTCAAAGCCAGACGGAATGCCCGTGTTGCTGGGCGCGAGATAGACGTAGGGAAAGTGGATGGGCGCAGCGCCGTTGTGTCCCACAGCGAGATAATTTTCCTGAAAGCGGCGCACGGCTTCACCCGTCGGGTCATAGTCAAACTCCAGCAGCAGCAGCACGTCAGGGTTCACCCGCTGGATGATTTCGGCGACGGCCCGCACCTGCGGATTGTCGGGTGTTGCCAAATCCGCCAGCAGTTGTCCCTCTGCTTCGCGGTTGAGATAGGCGTTGAACGAGGCAAAGCGAATCGGCGCTGCCCCAGCAGAAGATTGCAACACTCCGAGGCTGAAGCAGGCGGCTATTCCCAGCCGTGCTGCCTGGTGAAGCGCACTCACTTTTATGTTTGTTCTAATTATGTTTGTTCTAACCGTTGAGAGAAGGCGAGAAAGCATGAATGCCTCTAGGTTTCAGGAATTAGTCGCTATCAGATCGCCTCTATTGTCTCCCCCTTTAGAGGGAAGTTCAATCTGATTTGGCAAGATTTAATCCGTCGCTCTGCTGAGAAAAAAACTGTAAAAACCTGACCGCTTTCGCTCTAGGGATTGATTTGAAACAAGGGGCATCCAGCGTATAACTAAATGCAGGATAAATGAGTCACTCAATGATTCAAAAATGACAAAAATGATTCAAATGAGTCAAGCGGTGCGTATGAATTAAGTGGATTTCCAAGTCCAACTATCTAATTCAATTAGCGCAGTTCAATTGAGTCAGGCTTGACGAATTGTAACTCTTGGAGGAACTCCCATGAAAACTTGGAACCAACTAAAGCAGTCGATCTATAAAGTGGCGATCGCCTTTTCGTTTGTCGTCCTGATGCTGTTTACCGCCTCGCCTGCTCTTGCATTTGGCTTTGGCAATCAGTCTAGCGCACCCAACGAAGGCGTAGAAAAGCTAGATGGAATCTATGAAAAAGCAGAGGAAGCGCTGGATTCGGGTCTGCAAAGCATGGAAGAAGTGCAGGATCGCGCTCGCAAGGGAATCAATGAAGTTCAGGAAAATGCTGATGTAGATAAGATGAATCGTCCATCCAATTCTCGTCAGGCAGTGACGATTCAAGAAAAAGCTGAGCGTGCTCTGGAAAAGGCAACTCAAAATCGATAGTAGACTTGGCGGCGCAAACTCTTAGTCTGCAAATCTAGAGCATAGTTTATACGAAAGCCCCTTGAGTTTCAATGGACTCAGGGGCTTTTGAATTTGACTGTTTGGTTCCAGAACTCATGTCCTTGTGAATGTGAAACATGGTCTGGATGTCGGGTTCTCAATCCAATCCCTGAGCTTTGGCAACGTAAGTCTATTGTTCAGAGAGGAGCGTAAGAAAAAAAACTGAGCAAAGAACTTGCAAGAAACCTACTCATACGAATTGGCTCTAGCAAAATCACCAACGGCGTAGCAAACGTTTCGCAGGCTGGTTAATAGCTGCCGCTCCAAGTCCTTATCCTGAGCAGATTGGGCGATCGCTAGCCGTTGTTCATAGCATTCGATGGCTTTGGCATAGTCTCCCATTGCGTCATAAATCACGCCAAGGCTTTCTAGCGCCTGGTCTTCATTGCGCCTGTCGCGGAGGGTGCGGGCGATCGCCAGCCGCAGTTGATGATAGGTAATGGCTTTGTTGCAATCTCCCAGGGAATAGCAGGCGCTCGCCAAATTTTTGAGGATTTGCCCTTCGGTAGATAGGTCAGACTGCTGTCGAGCAATTTCTAAAAGCTGCTCGTAGCATTCCACCGTTTTCTGACCGTTTTCCAGCGCGTGGTAGGCATTGCCCAAGTTCCGCAAAACCTGCCCCTCTACCTGCAAATCATGCAGTTCTTTCGCCAGACGCAGGCTTTGTTCGTAATAGGCAATCGCCTGTTCACAATCCCCCATTGCCTTATACACCATACCGAGGTTGTTGAGCGCCGCCATTTCGCCCCGTCGGTCTTGAATTTCGCGGGCCACGACTAGCGTTTGCCCTTTATATTCAATGGCCTTTTCAAAGTTGTTCAAATGGCGATAGGCATTGCCCAAATTTCCCAAGGCCTGACGCTCGGTGCGCCGATCCATCGTCTGACGGGCCATTGCCAGCGCTTGATAGGAATGGGCGATCGCCTCTTGGTATTGACCCAGCGCATAAAATGCTAGACCCATGCCGCTGAGGGTCATGCCTTCGCCCTGCAAATCATGCACTTCTCGATAGCCAAAGAGGACATGCCGAAATGTTTTCAGGGCTGATGGATAGTCCCGAATTTGATATTGTTCAATCGCCTTTTCCAGCAGTTGATCTAGCTCAGCTTTTCGAGTGCTGAAGCTTGCTGCCTTTGAATTGCGAACGTCCGTGGTTCGCTCGGTTTCTGGGACAAAAGTTCCCCGATAGGAATCAAAAAAATCAGCCATGACTGCGATCGCCTCCCGATTCAGTCCATCTTCCAATCCGTCGGATCATTGCAGATGCAAACGTCCATTCAGATGGAATCTTCTTCAATGAAATATATCTGTAGTCCTAGCTGCAAGTTACTAGTGACTCGATCACCTCGTAGATCAAAATCTAGCCCCAGACCTCATGAATTAGACCTCATGAATTATCTCTGGCTTTTTAACCAGCTTATCTACTCGTTCCACTCTCTCGATTGAGTTTGGAAATCAATCAGCGTTTAACAAATTTGAGTGTAACTTAGCCTTTAACCTATTGGGCTTTAACTAGAGTTTGATCAGCGTTTAACTGGGGTTTAACTGGGGTTTAACTAAGGTTCAACCGGGGTTTAACTAAGGTTCAACTGGGATTCAACTGGAGTTCAACTGGGGCTTAATAACTGCTCTTGAGGGCAGCAAAATTCGTCACAAAATTGTCAATGTATGAGAACAGAGCTTTTCGGTATCTTCAGCTTGCCATGAAGATTGTGCAAACTCCTACGGTAGATGCCCTGAAAAATACCGCCTATAGTTTTCCAATTCCTCAATTGCTCCTGCCGCATCTGCGTACATCCCCATATTTTTTAGTAGCCAAATATACATGCCTGGAGTCCATTGCTGGTGGCGATCGCTACATTGCCCACATCTTCTGGGCTTTTGCTATAGGCTGAAGGAGAATGTCTCCTCTCTTGCTTCTGCCTTTGTGACTGCTGTTTTCGCCGATGAGCGGCTGCTGTTTACGCCTGCAACGCCGGATGCCGACGCGGTTCCGGTGATTTTTGCGTTTCCCAATGACTATACCGTTGGCATTACTAGCCTGGGCTATCAGGTGGTCTGGGCGACGCTGGCGACGCGGGCCGATGTGCAGGTCAGCCGCCTGTTTACCGATCTGCATGAGCCGCTGCCAGCCTGCCCCGAATTGTTGGGGTTCTCCGTATCCTGGGAACTGGACTATGTGAATATTTTGGGGCTGCTGGAGTCACTGGAGATTCCCTTGCGATCGCCCGACCGCACCGATGCCCACCCGCTCATTTTCGGGGGCGGCCCTGTGCTGACGGCCAATCCCGAACCCTTTGCCGACTTTTTTGACGTGGTGCTGCTGGGCGACGGTGAACTGCTCCTAGATGCATTCATCACGGCTTACAAAGCAGTGCGGCAGGAGGGGCGATCGCAGCAGCTTCGACACCTGGCGCAGGTTCCAGGAGTCTATGTTCCGTCGCTATATGACGTGACCTACACTGCACCAGACGGAAAAATCCGGGCGATCGCCCCGCTGGAAGGCGCACCTGCGGTCGTCGAAAAGCAGACCTATCGTGGCAACGTGCTGTCGGCTTCGACCGTTGTCACCGAGCGGGCCGCCTGGGAAAACATTTACATGGTGGAAGTGGTGCGGAGTTGTCCTGAAATGTGCCGCTTTTGCCTGGCCAGCTACCTAACGCTGCCCTTTCGCCCAGCAAGTTTGGAGCAATCGCTGATGCCTGCGATCGAGCGGGGGCTGGCGGTGACCAATCGGCTGGGGCTATTGGGCGCATCGGTGACGCAGCATCCAGAGTTTGACGAGTTGCTGGATTATCTCAACCAGCCGCAGTTCGATGATGTGCGGCTTAGCCTGGCCTCAGTGCGGACGGGCACCGTGACCGAGAAACTGGCGCGATCGCTCGTGCGACACGACACCCGCTCCATTACCATTGCAGTCGAAAGTGGGAGCGATCGCCTGCGGCAAATCATCAACAAAAAGCTGGAAACCGAAGAAATTGTCCAGGCTGCCATCAACGCCAAAGCGGGCGGCCTCAGCAGCCTCAAGCTCTATGGCATGGTTGGCATTCCGGGCGAACAGCCCAGCGACCTAGATGCGACCGTAGACCTGCTGAAAACCCTGAAAAAAGCCGCGCCCGGTCTGCGCCTGACGCTGGGGTGCAGCACCTTTGTCCCCAAAGCTCACACACCCTTTCAGTGGTTTGGCGTGAACCCGCAGGCAGACAAGCGATTAAAGATTTTGCAAAAGCGGCTGGGGGCACTGGGAGTCGAGTTTCGTCCCGAAAGCTATAATTGGTCGGTAATCCAGGCGCTAATTTCGCGGGGCGATCGCCGCTTGTCCCATTTACTAGAAAGGGTGCGCCACTACGGCGACACACTGGGCAGCTACCGCCGCGCCTTCAAGGAACTGCGGGGAACCCTGCCACCGCTGGAAGCTTACGTTTTCGACCCCTGGCAGGTAGATGACCTGCTGCCCTGGGAGCATCTGCATGGGCCGCTGCCCAAGGCGACCCTGCTCAAACATCAGGCAAGCGCGATAGCCCTGTTTGCCCCCGCAATGGTCTAACCCGGCTCTGGCTTACCCGCGAACAATTTGCCCAATTCCACCGTCTGCAAGTTTATTCCTACGTATCCTTGCGTTGGAACCAGGCACAATCTGGGTAGTCTACGCTAGGGTTTCCCTTTTCGTTCTTCGTTCTTCCCCTTTCGTTCTTCCCTCTTACCAAACCGTTGTCATGATTGAAAAGTCCAGTGAATGGAACCAGAGAGCAACGCTGCGCCGCGCCGCCCGCTCGCCCCATGCCTACACCGGGTCGCGGGTCAGGGTGGCTGCTGCCGTTGCGCCCCAGCCAGAAGTGCTGACCACGAAGGGTCTGGATTTTCTATCGCTGGCGGTTTGCTCCTGTGCGCTGACGCTGCTCTGCCACTCGGCCACCAGTCCGCTCCATAGCGCCAGCCCCAGCAATGCGACTCCCGTGCGCCCGCCAGCCATGAGCCGCACAGCCACCACGCCCTCTTTTGCGCCTTTTACGCTGGTTTCTCCTTCGCCCGAAGTGAAAGAACAGGACGAAGACCAGGACTTATAAACTGCGTGTCCAGCCATTTACCAGCCATCTAGCAGACCGTTTGGCAAACCGTTTTGATAATTTGATAAATAGTCTGCCAGATTGTTCAAATCTTTCCGAAGCGGGCAGCGGGAATCGAACCCGCATCAACAGTTTGGAAGACTGTAGTTTTACCACTAAACTATGCCCGCAAGTATTTCCACAACAGCCCGTGTTAAAGGTGTTCGTGAAAGGCGTTGAGAAATTCTCAAGCTTTACTAGGTTAGCACAATTCTAAAAGTATGCTTCCAAAAGCGGACTGCTCTAAAAGCGGACTGTTAGAAGTGTCACTTCGGTTTTGGCGATCGCCCTCCCACGTCGCCTTCGATGCGATCGGCCCTAAGTGCTGACTTTATGGCTGGTTTCTGGCTAGGGACTGGCGATCGCCACCGCCACCATCGACAGCAGCGCGATCGCCCCTAAAACGCCCCCCGTCCACAGCGCCAGCCGCCGCGAGGTAAACCGCGCCCACACCAGCAAGGTCAAAAATGCCGCCAACCCCACCAGCAGCGCCACTAGCACCAGGGGCAAATCGGGGGGCAAATTGTCGCGAATCATCTCCCGAAAGCGCCCCGGCGCAAACGCAGACAGCAGCAGCGTGAACGAGGTGAGGGCGATCGCCAGCCCTCCCATAACCACACAGGTGCCTGCAATGCCTTGCAGAAAATACAGCCCGTCTTGGCGCAGACGGTTTCGAGTAATCCGCATAGTAACAGGTGAAATAGAAGCGCAATGAAGCAGTTTCGACAAGAAACGTTGACCCAACATTGAGTCACTGTTGTGAGTGTACCGGAAGTTTGAACACTTGCTGGTAGACGAGCAGCCCAGAGATGAAGTGGGCTTTTGCTTCAAAGCTTGAAAGGTGGCTTGCAGCCCTGAAATTTTGAAGAGAGATGGGTACACTTTTCATCAGACAGGCTCCAGACAGAGCGAATCTGGCAGAAGGCGAAAACTTTTAAGTTTGTGTTTTACCTATGGAAAACCACTCCTCCGCCGATTATGAGCAAGTTTCGCCAGCAGACTGGAACCGCACCCCTGCCTCTGTTAAACGGTGGATAGCAGCCCTTCAGCAGGAATGCGCTAACCGTTTGGAGCGCGAAAGCCGCCTGCTTCAGTGTCTAGACGCAGCACCCATTGGCATCGCTGCCTACGACGCAACGGGGCAGCTAGTCTACATCAATCCTTCGGGTCGCAGATTGCTAGAGCAGGACAATGATACCAACAAGGACACCAACGAGTTAGAAAATTCACCAGCGCCGTTTTTGGAGGCATCTCCGATTTATCGTGCGGGCACCCAGATTCCCTACTCGGTCGAGCAGTTACCTACGACGCAAGCGCTTAGAGGCGTGGCGGCTGCGGCAGATGATTTGGAGATTCGTTGGGGCGATCGCACGATTTTTCTAGAAGTGCAGGCCACGCCTATTTTCGACGCGCAGGGCAACGTCACCTATGCGATTGCTACGCTGCAAGATATCGGCCCCCAAAAGCGGCGCAACATCCACGAGCAGCAAATCATTGAAAACACGCGGCTGCAAAGTGATCGACAAAGTGATCAACGCTATCGCCAGGTGATTCAGGCGCAGACCGATCTGATTCTACGCTCTACGCCAGACACCCGTATTACTTTTGCCAACGACTCCCTCTGTGCAACGCTGGGTCTGCCGCTGGAGGAGGTTATTGGTCAGCGCTGGAGTAGCTTTGTTCCCGCCGAAGATTTGGATGAAATCTATCGAAAAATTGCTGCTCTGACACCTACACATCCAACCTTTGAAAACATTAACCGAGACCAACGACCCAATCATCAGATTGGCTGGACCCAGTGGGTTAACGTTGGCATTTTCGATGAACAGGGCGTGCTAGTCGAAATTCAATCCGTTGGAAGAGACATCACAGAGCTACAGAAGCAAATTCAGCGAGAACAGGCGCTGAACCGCGTCTTCCAAGCAATTCGCAACTCCCTTGACCTCGACACTATCTTTGCAACAGCAACGGCAGAAACTGCTCGCCTGCTTCAGGATTTGGACTGTTACGTCGTGCAGTATCTACCGAAGCAGGGTGTTTGGAAACACGTCGCAGCCTATCGTCACGATGCTGCTCAGCCCTCAACGCTGGGTTTAGAAATTTCTGATGCAGGCAATCCCTTTGCATCCAGACTGAAACAGTTTCAGGTGGTACAGATCAACGATGCCAGCGCTATAGAAGACACGATTAATCGAGATCTGGCCCAAATCGTGCCTGGGGCGTGGCTGCTGATTCCGCTGTCAGTGGACGGTAAGCTGTGGGGTAGCTTTACGATTGTGGCGGATGGGCGATCGCTCGTTTGGTCCGAAGACCAAGTGCAACTGGCCCAAGCCGTTGCCCATCAGCTTGAAATTGCCATTCAGCAAGCCAATCTTTACCAACAGGCGCAAATAGAACTAACAGAACGCCGCCGCATCGAGACTGCTCTGCGAGAGAGCGAAGCAAGATTTCAAAACATGGCGGCCAATGTGCCGGGCGCTATCTTTCAGTATCTCCTTCGTCCTGACGGGTCTGATGCAGTGGTTTACATGAGTCCGGGCTGTCTCAGGTTGTGGGAGGTGGATGCACAAGCAGTTGTTGAAGATGCCACCGTGCTGTGGCAGATGATTGATCCAGAGGATCTGCCAGCGATGCAGGCTTCGGTGATGGAATCGGCGCGGACGCTGCAACCTTGGTCTTGGGCATGGCGAATCACGACTCCTTCTGGACGTAAAAAGTGGCTCGAAGCAGCAGGCAGACCCACGCGCTATGCCAACGGTGACATTATTTGGGACACGCTGATTTTAGACGTGACAGAGCGGCAGACAGCGCTGGCGCAACTCCAGCAGTCAGAACTGGCCCTGCGAGACAGCGAAGCCCGCTATCGACTTTTGGCCGAAAACACTAGCGACCTTGTTTGTCTGCATCAGCCGTCAGGCCATTACAGCTACGTCAGCCCGTCCTGTGAGGGGCTGCTGGGCTATCGCTATGATCAAATGCTGGGTCGTTTACCGCAGCAGTTTGTGCATCCTGAGGAGGGCGATCGCCTCGCCCAAGCGTTGGAAATCGCTGCCAGCAGCGGCAAGGCTGGACCCGTTACCTATCGGATGCGCCATCGGGCAGGGCACTACGTTTGGTTTGAAACCTTGCTTAAATCAATCGTTGATGGGACGGGCACGGTCGTGCAACTCCAGACCACCTCCCGCGACGTGACCGAGCGCGTGCGGATTCAACGCCAGCTAGAGTATGCGGCGGTTCATGATGCGCTGACGGGGTTGCCCAATCGCAAGCTGCTGATGGAACGGCTAGAAGCGGCGATCGCCCGTGCCAAATCCGCTGGGAACTATCAGTTTGCGGTGATTTTTCTCGACCTTGATCGGTTTAAAGTGATCAACGACAGCCTGGGGCATCTAGCGGGGGATCAACTGCTAGTTGCGATCGCCCAAATCCTGCAATCGACCCTAAAACCGTCAGACTTGGCGGCGCGGCTCGGCGGGGATGAGTTCATTATTTTGCTAGAAGAGATACCCCAAATTCAAGCAGCGATTGATGCCACGGCACGACTTTTCTCGGCGCTGCAAACGCCGCTGCTGTTGGAAGGACGCGAAATCTACACAACTGCTAGTGCGGGCATTGTGCTGGGCACTTCTGTCTATGACCAGGCTTCGCATTTGCTGCGGGATGCTGACATTGCAATGTATCGCGCCAAGCAAAAAGGCAAAGCTTGCTACGAAATTTTTGACATCCAGATGCACGCCCAGGCGCTCCGACGGCTGCATTTGGAAAATGACCTGCGACAGGCGATCGCTGCTGAAGAATTTGTCCTCCACTATCAGCCCACCGTCGATCTCAACACTAGGGCACTGGTCGGGTTCGAGTCCCTTATCCGCTGGCAGCACCCAACCCAAGGCTTGAAGTTTCCTGCCGATTTCATTACTACTGCTGAAGAAATCGGGCTAATTACAGCGATTGATCTGTGGGCGCTGCAAACGGCCTGTCAGCAGTTGGCAAGCTGGCAACAGGTCTTTCCCCAATGCAGCCAGATGAAAGTTGGGGTAAATCTCTCGGCACAGGACTTGAAGTACGGCGGGTTAGTCAATGAAATTGACCAAGCACTGGCGCAAAGTGGTCTCAATCCAACCTGTCTGATGTTGGAAATTACCGAGAGTATGCTGGTCGAAGATGCCGAGGCCGCAATTCGCCTGCTAGAACAAATTAAGGCACGCGGCATTCACATCAGCATTGATGATTTTGGCACAGGCTATTCTTCCCTCAGCTATCTGCATCGGCTACCTGTCGATAGCCTAAAGGTAGACCGATCCTTCGTCAGCCAAATTGAAGCAGATCCGCGCAACTATCAGATTGTTGAAACCATCGCAGCCCTGAGCCAACAGCTTGGGTTGGGGGCGATCGCCGAAGGCATTGAAACGCACACTCAGCTTCAGCGACTCCAGCGCCTTGGCTATCAGTTAGGACAAGGCTATCTCTTCTCTCGTGCGCTCACGTCAGAGGCAGCCGCAGCGCTCCTTGCTCAAGAGGGGAGTCTTCTGGGCAATCAGCCCGGCGATGCTTAGGGCAACAGTCCGTGTGGGCACTGGGTCTGCGCTGGGAGGGATTGCTTCTGAGCCAAGGGCCGACGACTACTCCGGGATGCCGCTTGACCAGGGAATGAGATTTGGGGCGATCGCTCGTCGGGGAATATCGCTAAGCGATAAGCGATATCCGTAAAGCGATGCGAGAGGCAGTGGGTTCGGTAGACTGAGAGAACCAACGCAAATGTTAGTAGGAAGGACGACCCAGCGATGCGCCTGTCTCAGATGCTATTTGTCACCCTGCGCGAAGATCCGGCAGAGGCAGAGATTCCCAGCCACAAGCTGCTGCTGCGGGCGGGCTATATTCGGCGCATCGGCAGCGGGGTCTACGCGTATCTGCCGCTGATGTGGCGAGTGCTGCAAAAGGTGTCGCAGATTGTGCGTGAGGAGATGAATGCGACCGGCGCGCAGGAAGTGCTGCTGCCCGCCATGCAGCCGTCGGAACTGTGGAAAGAGTCGGGCCGCTGGGACACCTACACCCAGGCGGAAGGCATCATGTTCACCCTGACGGATCGGCAAAACCGCGAGGTGGCGCTGGGCCCGACCCATGAAGAAGTGATTACGGCGATCGCCCGCGACATGATCCGCTCCTACCGCCAACTCCCGCTGCACCTGTATCAGATTCAGACGAAATTCCGCGACGAGATTCGTCCCCGCTTTGGGCTAATGCGTGGACGCGAGTTCATCATGAAGGACGGCTATTCCTTCCATACGAGTGAAGAAAGCCTGAAGCAGACCTACGCCGACATGGATCGCGCCTATCGCAATATGTTTACCCGCACGGGGCTGAAGTTCCGCCCGGTGGAGGCAGACTCCGGGGCGATCGGCGGATCGGGATCTCAGGAATTCATGGTGCTGGCAGACGCTGGGGAGGACGAAATCCTTTACACCGAAGATGGCAAATATTCGGCCAATACTGAGAAAGCCGTGTCGCTGCCGCCCGATGCCGTGCCCTCCACCTTTACGAAATTTGAAAAACTGGACACGCCCAACACGCCCACCATTGAAACACTCGCCCAGTTTCTCAAATGCTCTCCCACGCAGATTGTCAAAAACGTGCTGTATCAGGCCGTTTACGACAACGGCGTGACGGTGCTGGTGCTGGCTAGCATTCGCGGTGACCAAGACGTAAACGAGGTAAAGCTGACGAATGAACTGGTGAAACTGGGCGATCGCTTTGGGGGCAAGACGCTGCTGGCACTGACCGTGCCCGATGCCGAGGCACAGGCGAAGTGGGCCGCCAAGCCCCTGCCCTTGGGCTACATTTCCCCCGGCTTGGAAGACAGCTACATCGGCAAGCAGGAAAAGCTGCATCCCAAATTCTTGCGGCTGGTGGACAAAACGGCCGTGGACTTGCAGAACTTCGTCACCGGGTCGAACGAGTCTGGCTATCACGTCGTCGGGGCAAACTGGGGCAAGCAGTATCCGCTGCCTGGGGACGTGGTGGACATTCGCAAGGCCCGGCCGGGCGATCGCGCGATGCATGACCCCAGCCAAATCCTGCAAACCGCCCGTGGCATCGAGGTGGGGCACATTTTCCAGTTGGGCACGAAATATTCCAAAGCAATGGGCGCGACCTACACTAGCGAAACGGGCGAAGAACTGCCGCTGGTGATGGGCTGCTATGGCGTGGGCGTGTCTCGGCTGGCGCAGGCCGCCGTGGAGCAAAACCACGACAAAGACGGCATTATCTGGCCCGTGGCGATCGCCCCCTATCATGCCATCGTCGTCATCCCCAACATCACCGATGCCGCTCAAGTAGAAGCTGCTGAGAAACTCTACGCCGACCTCAACGCCGCTGGCGTAGAAACCCTGCTGGACGACCGCGACGAGCGAGCCGGCGTGAAGTTCAAAGACTCTGAACTAGTGGGCATTCCCTTCCGCGTAGTGACGGGGCGATCGCTCCAGCAGGGCAAGGTCGAAGTCGTGCAACGCGCCACCAAGCAATCGCAGGAAATCGCGCTGGATCAGATCGTGTCCACCCTCAAACAGTGGATACAGGAGGCGATCGCTCCCTAGCTCTCTGTCCTTTCATTCCCAGAAACGCCAATGGTTCAACTCACCCCCGCTCAAGTCACCAACGCCTGGGTTCCAGCCTCCTGGGAGGAATTTGTGCGTCTGACGGATGATCCCGCTTACGCCAAGGCGAAGGGCTACTATCTCAACCAGCAAATGAGGATTGAAACCGTGGGAGTTGGGCCAGATCACGCCAGAGAAAATACACTGCTGATTCTCGTTATCGGTTTGTATTGTGGGCTAAACGGCATTCCGATTGTGGGGTTAACACACTGTAGCTATCGAAAGGCAGGCGTGCAAGAAGCGCAGCCAGATATCTCCTATTACGTCGGTAGCCGTGCTGCACTGGCTCCTCAGGGGCGGGCGATCGCCAACCTAGACGAGGTTCCTCCCTCAGATTTGGCGATCGAAATTGCCGACTCCTCGCTGGCAGACGACCTGGGCACTAAGCGACTGCTGTATGAAGAACTGGATGTGGCGGAATATTGGGTCGTGGATGTGTCCCAGAGCCAAATCATTGCCTTTCAAATTGCCAACCAAGGCAGCCGCCGCATCCCGGTTTCCCAGGTTTTGCCGGGGCTGGAATTGTCGGTGCTGCAAGCTGCACTGGAGCAGTCCAAACAGGCAGAGAATAGCCAGGTGGTGGCGCAGTTGATGGCCCAATTTCAGCGCTCCCGAGAAGCCTGATTCGCGCAGAAGCACACCGACAGAATCGCAGCACGGCGCAGTTTTCAGCGAATCATCCCGGATCAGAGCAAGATTTCTAGAATAAAAGAGATGGGGTGTTGTGCTGGAGCTATTCCAGGCTGCTCCAGGCTGCTCCAATCTGCCAGCAGCGGAACAAAAATCCAGTCTGTCCGTCTGAAAACCTAGGCCAGAATTGCGTTGCGTTATTAGACTGGGTATTTGCATCAAGGCCGCGATCGCAGCAGATGAGGCAATCGCCCCGCCCTTGGACTGAT
Organism: Thermoleptolyngbya sichuanensis A183; assembly: GCF_013177315.1. Taxonomy (NCBI): domain Bacteria; kingdom Bacillati; phylum Cyanobacteriota; class Cyanophyceae; order Oculatellales; family Oculatellaceae; genus Thermoleptolyngbya; species Thermoleptolyngbya sichuanensis. The sequence goes on from NZ_CP053661.1 coordinate 3,828,758, forward strand.
GTCGATTCTCGATTAGGACTTACGCAGTTGGACAATTTCTCGCGGGCTGCGCCCGCGAGAAATTGTCCAAAACCCAAAGAATATATCGCAAGTGCGTAAGTTCTGTCGATTTTGGATTTGCGATTTTGGGTTGCCCAATCAGCCTTTGCGGGGCTTTCAGCAACTCTGTTCGCAGCGCCTCTGAGGAAGATTGACATTCCCCTCCACTGGTTTTCCAAACTTTTTTCAAACCCAACCCCTTACCCCTATAGCGTGGGGACGCTTCTATGGATAATCACTCGTTTCAAGACCAGCCCCTGCCGTCCAACACGACCGAACAGCCCGGTCTGGCGGAATCGTCTACCTCCTCATCCCGGTTGCCTGTGGGCGTAGTTGCCGCGCTGGCAGGCGTTGTGCTGGCGGCGGGCAGCGCCACGGCCTGGTTCACTTGGCAAACGGTCACCTCCAGAGCGCCCCAGCCGGAGCCAACCGTCGCCGTGTCGCCCTCGCCCCTAGCAGCCCCCATCGAAAATCCACCCATCGCGCAGGAACCCGCAGTGGATGCGCCCTCCAACGCAGAGCCGACGGGTGAGCCGATCGCTGTGGTGCAACAGCGGACGGTGCAGGTTTACTGGCTGAAGGACGACGGTCAAAAGACGACGCTGGTTCCGGCTTCGGTGTCTGTTGAGTCGGGCGATCGCCCTGAAGAAATCCTCAAAGCCACCTTCGAGGCACTGCTGCTCGGCCCCAGCGACAACACAGTAGGATCTACAATTCCCCGCGACACGACCCTCCGCAGTGTCGAGGTAGAAGACGATGGCGTGCATGTCGATTTATCCAACAGCTTTACCCAGGGCGGCGGCAGCACCTCCATGACTGGACGGCTGGCGCAGGTGGTTTACACCGCAACCACCCTAGACCCCAACGCAAAGGTGTGGATCACCATCGAAGGCAAGCCGCTGGAGGTGCTGGGCGGCGAGGGAATTCTGGTCAACCAGCCCACCTCGCGGGCGGACATTGCCGAAGATTTCTCGCTGTAGCACCTTGCTGTAGAACTGGAATGGCCTGATGAGCAGGTGAAGGGCGCTACTGGGAGCCAGTCTGGCCGCTGCGAGGTCCAGAAATTTGCGCTAGGATCGGGGGGCAAGCGGGAATCTGCCCCGGATTTGCCGAGGGCGATCGCCACTAGATTGCTGACTCAGGCTAAAATTCTGCCTAGACTAGAATCCGCAGCGGAGAAACCCATGTTTTTGGATGAGCTAACGCCTGTCGTTCGAGAAATCACCAGCCACCCGGTCGCCTTTTTGGGGGGCTTTTTCTCAGGATTATTCCGGCTAAATCTCAACGACGACCCCGTGAAAAGCTGGCTAGATCAGCAAGCAGGCAGCAGTGTTTCTGCTAGTGATGCGCCGCCCAGCAGCAGCAATGGCAGCGGGCCGCAGTCCATCTCGATTGATTAGCCTTTGATTATGATTAGCCTGATTAGCCTTTGATTAACGCGATGGATTAACGCGATGTGCAACGTTCAGTTTGCCCTCATCCCCCAACCCCCTCTCCCAGATCAGGAGAAGGGGAGCAAGAGAGGCTTGAAGTCTCTCCCGCTCTGGGAGAGGCATTCAGAGTGAGGGAGATCGGTAAAGTTGCATATTGCGTTTTGATTAACTTTTAATTAGCCCTTCAAGTTAATTAGCCCTTTGAGTAGCCGTTAGACTCGGTTGCGGGCGAGCCGCTTGCGTGCATGAGGCGTTTGATCACCTGAGCAACGGTGTAAAGCTGATTGTCTCGTCGAGTCGTTAGGGTGAACTTGTCTGACAAGTCATACTGGCGCGATCGCCCATCTAGCTTGACAAACAGATAGTCTTCGCCTGTGGTGATTAGCCCATAGACGGGGCGATCGCTTTGAGGAGCCGCCGATAGGTAAGCAAGGGTCTGCGGGAGTGCCTGCAAGACGCTAAATCCAAACCGCTTGCTTTCAATCAGCACTAGCCAAAGCTGGTCTTGAACCACCAACACATCAATTAGCCCCTGAAGCCGCCGATCGCCATCTTCAATTTCGATCTGCACATATTTTTCTGCCCGGATTTTGTAGGGCGGATCGCACAGACCCAGCAATTCCAGCAGCGGTGACACTAGAATGACATCGACTGTTCCTTCGGTGATTGAACCATCGGCCGCGTAGTATTGATAGCGCTGCTTCAAGCGGTCTAGAGCCGCTGTTTCCGCATGGGTCAGCCCTGGCAACTCCGTGAACCACTCGATGAAGAAATCTGCACTCTCAGCCAGTTGCAGATTAAAGCGCTCCTGAGCTTCCTTCAGGTTGGTGATGGCTGTTGTGATGGCAGTGGGTTGCGTCATGCTTCCAGTTTACTGCTGCTCTGCTGAGGGTCTACGCAAGCCCACTTAGGCTTACAAGCCGGACGACAGGCGATCGCGGTACAGGCAAATAATCTTTTCCACGACCGCCTCGATCGTCAGGTCATCCGTCACCAGTTCGATAGCATCGTCGGCTTTGCGAAGCGGCGAAATTTTGCGGCTGCTGTCCTTTTGGTCGCGTTCAAAGATGGCTCGTTCCAGGGTTTCCAAAGACACCTCTGGCTGACCCTGCTCCTTCAAGTCAAGCTGGCGGCGGCGGGCCCGCTCCTGCACCGAAGCCGTCAGAAAAATCTTGAGTTCGGCATCGGGAAAGACCTGCGTGCCAATGTCGCGCCCGTCCATCACCACGCCGCCGCGCCGACCGTATTCTTTCTGCTGCTTTACCAGCGCTCTGCGGACTTCGCCCTGGGCGGCGATCGCCGACACCTGCGCCGAGACCTGGGGTGTGCGAATCTCGCGGGTCACATCCTGCCCGTTGATCAAAACCGTCAGCGGAGCGGGCGTACTGGAGTGAAGGCGTGAAGGCATAAGGGCATGAGGCGCTGTTCCTCCAGCATCAACGTCCCCCTGGACTAGCTCAATCTCGCTCTGGCTCACCAGTTCGGCGATCGCCGCTTCGTCCGAAATCTCCACGCCTGACTGCTGCACCAGCCAAGTCACCGCACGATACATGGCTCCCGTGTCGAGATACAGCAGACCCAGTTCGGCCGCGACGCGGCGGGCAACGGTAGATTTTCCGGCTCCGGCAGGGCCGTCGATGGCAATAATCGGCTTGCGGGCGCTCAGCACGATGTTGTCGATCAGGCGCGTGCTGCCCAAATGAGCAGCGATCGCCACTAGCCCGCGCTCCTCCACTTCGGCCAGCGGCACCATCGTTTCTGGATGCACCAGTTCCACATACTGCGGCCGCACCGCCGCGACGGTTGATAACTCTTCCTTCACAATTGAAATTAGCTCCTGACTCTTGCGAATGCCCTGGTGAAACGCCTGCTCAGCCCGATGCAGGCTGCGATAAAGGGCAGCAGCGTGCGATCGCTCCTCTGGCGAAAGGTATTGGTTGCGCGAACTCAGGGCCAGCCCGCTAGCTTCGCGCACCGTAGGACAGGCAACCAGCTCTACGTGCAGGTTCAAATCCGCCACAACCCGCCGCAAAATGGCAAGCTGCTGAGCGTCTTTTTGCCCAAAATAGGCGCGATCGGGCTGCACGATGTTGAGCAACTTTGCCACCACCGTCGCCACGCCTTCAAAGTGCCCCGGCCGATGCGGCCCACACAGCACCGCCATCATCGCCTGCGGCGGAATCACCTGCGTCAGTATATCCTTTCTGGAGCCGCTGCGTCCGCCATACAGTTCCTCGGCGCTGGGGGCAAAAATTACATCTACCCCTGCTGTTTCGCAGAACTGGCTGTCTTGCTCCAGCATTTTGGGATACTTGTGAAAATCTTCTTGCGGGCCAAATTGCAGCGGGTTGACGAAAATGCTGACAGCAACCACGGCGTTTTCCTGGCGGGCGCGGCGAATCAGGCTGAGGTGTCCCTCGTGCAGTGCGCCCATCGTGGGCACTAGACCGAGCGATCGCCCGGCCTGCGTGGTTGCTGCACCGTCTGCCCCCTGACGACACGACGCAAGATAGGAGCGCAGTCCTGCAATGGTCTTAAACAGCCGCACTCCGTCCCCCTGCAAGGCTCTTGCATAGCATGTCTGGTTTCGATGATTCTGTCCTATTCATGGGGAATGTTCCGCAAAATTTAATCCGTGCCTAATAAGTGTTTGGGATAAGTGTTTGGGAGTTTTTGGGGCGATCGCGCCCGATCCCCACACTCAAGATTCTAATCAGAGTTTCCCGATGGGCAAATCTGGAGGCTGCCAAGTCGCGCCTCGATCCAGCCCCGATCGAACGATTTCTCGCGAGTACAGCCTGCGAAAAATTCTGCATCGGCGCTGTTTTCAATCCACAGCACGCCAATCACAGCCCTTCCGGGGCTGAATCTCTGGCTCTAGGGTGCTGAGTCTGCCTCGTATTCGATGAGCGGCTGCGTCAGTTGAGTAATAGACTCGAACTGGAAGTTTGTTGCCCAGTGGGTTAAAGCGCTAGCCAAGCGGGAATAATCTGGCGGAATTTGCCGCACCAGTTGCAAAACGCGATCGTCAAATCCTTCTGTTGCAGCCTGATGCAATTCGGCGATCCATTCCACAGGCATGAACGATAGATCGTTGTCTAAATTTTTGTCTAAATTTTCCGCAGATTCATTCGCTTCCGGTTGCCGCGTTTCAGCCATTTCATAGACATATTGAACGCCCAAATGTTCAGCAATCTTGGTCAGCAGCAGGCTCTCTTGTACGGGCTTGCGAATAAAATCGTCGCAACCGGCCGCCAGCGCTGTGACCTTGGTTTCTTCAAACGCATCCGCCGTCAGCGCAATAATTTTAGCGGTCTTAATTGGGGGATAATCTGTGTTGCTTCGCGTTTGAATTTGAGATCTGAGTGTCTGTTCATCCTGGCGGATTTGTCGAACCGCGTCGAACCCATTCATTCCTGGCATTCGCAAATCCATCAGGATTAGATCGGGTTGCCAGGTAGACCAGCAGGCGATCGCCTCATAGCCATTGGTTGCTTCCTTTAGCTCAAACCCAATGGACGCAAGCATCTCCACCAAAAACTGCCGATTCTGCCATTGGTCTTCGACAATCAGAATCCGGCAGGGGCCCTGATCTTGCGCCAGCGTCAGCACGCGGCGAGTTTCGACAGGCAGCAACACAGCCGCAGCGTCTTTCACCTGCACCTGAATTTCAAAGGCGAAAGTGCTGCCCTGCCCCAAGACGCTTTGAACGCGGATATCGCCACCCATCAAGTTTACAAAGTGACGGCTAATCGTCAGCCCCAACCCTGTGCCCTCACTGGCTTGTTGACTATGCTTCGCCTGGACAAAGGCATTAAACAAGTCTTCAATTTCCTCCGCCGCAATGCCACAGCCCGTGTCGATGACTTCAAACTGGAGTCGCTGGGTTTGGGGGGTGTTCGGCTGCGAAGAGTCATTGGGCAAGTGGTCAGGTGCTTCGGCAACCAAAGCCCGCAAAGTCACGCTACCCGCCTTGGTAAACTTGATGGCATTGCTGAGTAAGTTGAGTAAGATTTGTCGCAGCTTGCCTTCATCCGTCACGATATACTGCGGCAGGTTTGGGGCGCGATCTAGCACCAGTGAAATACTTTTCTCGGATGCCTTGAAGCGCAACAGTTGCATCAGTCCATCCAGCAGTTGATACAAGTCAAAGCTACTAGTGTTGAGCTTAATTCGACCGGCTTCGATCTTCGAGACTTCTAAAATGTCGTTGATCAAACTCAGCAAATGTTCGCCGCTGTGGTTAATAATTTCTAACTGCTCTCGCTGGCTGTCGTTGAGCAGGGGATCGTAGGCTAGAAGCTGGCTAAATCCAAGGATGGCGTTGAGCGGGGTGCGGAGTTCGTGGCTCATGTTGGCCAGGAATGTACTCTTGGCAGAATTGGCAGCCTCAGCGGTTTCTTTGGCCTGCTTTAGCTCTAGCTCGGTGCGTTTGCGATCGCTCACATCCCGACAAATACAAAGCTGCACCGTTTGCCCATCCCAATTGACCGGATTGGCGCTAATTTCAACTTCGTAGATCGAGCCATCTTTGCGGCGATGGCGCGTTTCAAACCGATGGCTCCGGTCTTTAAACTCGGCCTTGATTTGCACCAGTTCCTCTGCGGTCCACTTCGCTTCCCAATCGGCGACCGTCAGGGACTGGACTTCCTCTAGCGAATAGCCCAGCATCCGGGCAAAGCTGGGATTGGCTTCTATCACTCGCCCCTGGGACATCACCACGATGCCATCTACGGATGCCTCAAACAGGGCTTTGCTGCGGGCTAATTCTCTGGCGAGGGCGGCTTCTGCCTGTTTGCGATCGCTGATATCTCTCATAAAACAGTGATGTCCGGTGAACTGCCCTTCCTGGTTGTAGGCAGCCACCATAATGGCCTGCTTATAGAAGATAGAGCCATCCTTGCGGAGTCCCCGCAGTTCTAGCTCGGCCTTGCCATGTTGCAGCATAGACTCATAGCCTGCGATCGCCGTCGCCAGTTCTTCGGGGTGAACGGTTTGCCGCCAATTCATCCCGATCATGTCTGCTGGCTCATAGCCCATGATCCGAGCGTAGGCTCGGTTGACAGACAGATATTGTCCCTGTGGGTCGAGCCGCGCAATGCCCTCGATAGCGTTGCTCATGGCGGCGCTCATTTCCTGAAGCGCCAATTCTGCCTGCCGCCGCTCGGTGATGTCTTCGTGGACGGCGACATAGACCATGCCATAGTCGGGATGGTCGAACCGAACGGTGGTAGCTCGGCACCAAAAGGGTGTGCCGTCTTTTTTGCGGTTGCAGATGGTGTAGGTATATTCGCCGTAGGTATCAAGGTGATAGGTGATGTTGCGATGGACTTCCTGGGCATCCAGTGTGTCGTCTTCGTAGTTCACGACGGAGGCGTGTTTGCCGTTGAGTCCGCCACTTTCGTAGCCAAACATGGCCTCGAATTTGGGGTTGGCGTAGACGATGATGCCGTCGCTCGCCCGCACCAAGCACACGCCTTCGGCCATGTTCTGCACGATCAGGCTGTGCATTTCCAGAGATTTCTCAGTTTTGATGCGGTCGGTGATCTCCCAGCAGAGTCCTTGAATTTCTACGATTTGCCCGTCAGCGTCAAACACCGGGCTTTTCATGCTTTGGAAGTATTGGCGATCGCCCGTGGCTTCCGACATTTCAACACGGCTGACAGGTTCTCCGGTTTGCAGGATTTGCTCATCTGCCGCAAGGCAATGCGTGGCCAAATCATGCGGCACAATGTCGGGGGTGGTCTTGCCTAGGCACTCTTCTAGGGTCATGCCTAAGAAATTAAGATAGGCGGGGTTGGCGAACGTAATGCGATCGTGCCGATCTTTGCGATAGAGATACAGCGGCAGCACATCAGTCAGAGATTTGTATAGCTTCTGGCTGGCGACCAATTCTTCTTCGGCCTGTTTGCGCCCAGTAATATCGACAGTAATCACGGTCGCAATCCAGCAGTCGGCGATCGCATCTCGGCGGGCCGTGAGCGTGGCCAGGTGCCAGCGCAGCGATCCGTCTTTGCAGTAGAACCGATATTCGTAGGTGCAGGTGCCCTCCTGAAAAATCACGTCGTAAAGCGGCAGGATGACGGGTTCTAGGTCATCAGGGTGGACTCGCGACATCCACAGATGCTTGTCGGCCATGAGTTCTTCGGGTTCATAGCCATAGACGGCTCGGCTCCCTGCGGAATAGTAGTCATACACCCAGTCGTGATCACCAAAGACGCGGAAGCTGCACACGGCGGCGATCGCATTGTTTAGCACGTCCTTCAGGCTGGCCTCTGACTCTTGCAACCGCTGGTAGAGGGCGGACTGCTGAATGGCGATCGCCAGTTGATCCACCAGCGCATGAATTAAGCTAAATTGCTCCTCAGTCCAAACAGTCCTTGGATTCTTGGTTACGGCGAGACAGCCCCAAACCCGGCCGTCTATTGCCATTGGGGCGATCAGCCAAGAGCCTGGAAAAAGCTCTGCAAGTTGGCGATTTACGTCGTCTTCAAGCAGGCTAGCATCATCAATTTTGACAATTTCCATACGCCGGAGCCGGGCCGCGATGAGATTGTCGGCATCCGGAACTTGCAGCCCTTTCACATCCGGCAAATCGGGGTGGGCGCAGTAGCTCGCTACAATCTGCCAATAGCCGCGCTCGGAGAAAAGCTGTATAACGTTGGTCTGATCTGCGCCCAGCAGTTGTGTAATTTCCTGGGTTGCAGTGTTGAAGATCGCATCCAGGTCTAGAGATTGACGAATTGCCTGAATCACTCGGTTAAGTGCCCGTTCCCGCTGTACCTTCCGCTTGAGGGCAAGTTTTGCCGCTTTGCGATCGCTGATGTCTATCATTACGCCCGTCATGCGGAGGGGCTGTCCGCGCTCGTCATAAATCCCCTGGCCCTTGGTCAGCACCCAGTGCTCGGTGCCGTCGGGATGCACCACGCGATACTCGACTTCTAGCAGCGTGTGCTGTTCGAGCGCCTGCTGAAATGCCTGCTCTACCCGCTCTAGATCTTCTGGATGGACGCGATCGCGCCAGGTATAGTAGTTGCTGGGATACTCTCCCGGCCGCAGCCCCATTAGGCGGAAGTGGCTCTCGCTCCAGACTGCCTCGCCCGTGGCCACGTCAAACGCCCAACTGCCCGTCTGGCTTAGCTCTAGCGCCTGCCGTCGGTGTTGCTCGCTGGCTTGCAGCGCGGCTTCGGCTTGCTTGCGGTCAGTAATATCCACACCAACTGTCATCAGATACTCGTAGCCGTCGATTTCATAGCGCTCCGCCGTCATCAAGACCGTGCGAATCTCGCCATCTTTGCGGCGCAGTTGAAACTCAATGTCCGTCGCGCCGCCCTTGGTTTGCACCTGTTGCAGCAGTTGTTCTCGCTGGGGCAGATTTACCCACAGGTCAAGTTCGGCGGCAGTGCGTCCGATGACTTCATCACGGGTATAGCCTGTGTATTGCTCGAAGGCGGGATTGACCTCGATATACTGCCCCGTCGGCAGGCAGGAGACGACGATCGCCGCTGGGCTACAGCGGAAAAAGGACGCATAGCGCTTCTCTGAGTCTCGCAGGGCGGCTTCGGCCAGGTCGCGGGCTAGTTCGGCCCGTTTGCGCTCGGTGAAATCTTCTGCAAAGCCCACGAAGCGAATGATGCTGCCTGCCTCATCCCGAACAGGGAAGACATCTGCCCGCACCCAGCGAATGCTTCCATCGGGGCGAACGATGCGATATTCCCGATGCGCGGCTTCACCCTGATGTTGGTTGGCAATGGAAGCGAGAACCGTGGGGCGATCGCCCGGATGCACTGCCTCTAGCCAAGACTGGGGATTGCGGTACAAGCTTTCGCAACTGCGGCCCCAGATTCGCTCGTAGGCCGGGCTAACGTAAAGGGATTCACCCGTTTTGGCATCGCACACCAGAAAAAGCTGGTTGACATGGTTGGCGATTTGCTGGAATCTCTCTTCGCTCTGGCGCAGCGATTCCTCAGCGGTCCGCCGCTCGGCTTCTAGCTGTTTGCGCTCGGTAATGTCTTCGATAATGCCTGCACAGCGAGTAAATGCGCCCGTTTCGTCTAGGACGGGAAAAAACTCGGCCTGCACCCAGCGGAGCGTGCCGTCGGGTCGGAAGATTCGGTATTCGTGATGGATGCGATCGCCCTGAAACTGGCGCTCTACGACTTCTTCTACCTCTAGACGATCCTCTGGATGCACCGACTCTATCCAAGAGTCACGGTCTTGATACAGGCTTTCGCAACTGCGGCCCCAGATTGCTTCATAGCCCGGACTGGCATACAAACACTGCCTCGACTGGGCATCGCGGATTAGGATAAATTGCTTGATGCTGTTGGCAATTTGGTGAAACCGTTCCTCACTCTGGCGCAGGGCTGTCGCAGTGTTTCGCAGTTCCGCTTCTAGCCGCTTTTGCTCGGTGATGTCTGTATCCACAAAAACAACTCGCCAGCAGTTTTCTGCGGCATCCCAGCGGGGCGACAGGTGGCTGGAAATCCACCGCAGATTGCCATCTTTGTGCAGAAATTGGTACTCTCTCCATTGCGATCGCCCAGCCAAAAGCGTGTCCACTTCCTGAGAAGGCATCGTTTCTCGATCTTCCGGCAGCACCCGCTCCAGCCATGCGCCGTCCATCAGTTCTGCATTTGTAAAGCCAAACACCCGCTCGCAGCCTGCGGAGCAATAGTCATACTGCCAGCGGCGATCGGGATACAGGCGAATCTGCCCGATCGATGCCGCCGCCTGATCGAGAATCTGGCTGGCAAGGTGCGGAGGCGCGGGCTGAGAAGATTCGACGGGTTCAGTGGGCTGGGCGATCGCCGTAATCCAGAGGCTCGGCTCGTCGCCAAACGACATAGCACGGGCCGACAGCAGCACCGGCCGGCGACTGCCAGCGCGGGTGCAAAAAACATCGGCGATCGCGCTCACTTTCCCCTCTGCCTGGATCTGCTGAACAAGCCGTGTGTAGCTGCCCTTCTCTGCCCAGATGCCCGTCTTAGCAATCTGCCGTCCCGCCATCTCGCTGGCGCTCCATCCCACCAGTTCACAAAACGCCTCGTTGATTTCCAGAATCCGCCCTTCGGGAAAAGACAGCAGCAGACTCGCCGCCGGAGTTGCCTGAAAAACCTCGCGGAATACTGACTTACAGCAAGCCTGCATTTCCGCTTGCTGATCCGAAGCGCGATTTTTGAAAAGATGCATAAACATGAACTGTGGAGCGTTTAGCAGCGAGGGCAACAGGAATTTATTAAGAAATGGTTTTTTGCTTCTAGTGTTCCAGAATACCCGACAAATCTACGCAAATCTTCATTTCGCTTTTAGCAAAATGAAATCCTTAAGAATTGAAAGATATTGACCTATTCGCCTGACGTAAAACGACTCAGGCTGATTTGTAATGGAAGGATTTGATGGGGCTGTATCTACGAAAAATCAATGGATGGAGCCGATTCCTATGCGTCCTGAATACAGGGCGATTATTACTTGTTTTATCGTTACGTATTTTGGTGATGCTGTGGCTCGGCAACATTGCGATTAGCCATACTTCATCTCATTAAACTTATCGAATGTTCATTGTCGAGAATTTTCTATGCCGAATGGCAGTCTTGCTTCAGTAGAGTTGCTGGCGCGAATATCGCTGCACTCTTCCGCAAAGGTTTTAAATCCAGCCATTGCGCGTGGCCTGATAAATCGCCTGATAGCGAGTCTGCACCTGAAGCTTGGACAGGACGTTGTTGAGGTGAAACTTGATCGTGCTTTCGCTGAGGATCAGCCGATCGGCAATGTCGCGATCGCGCAATCCCTGCACCAGCAGCCCCAAAATTTCGCGCTCTCGCTCCGATAGCCCCTTCAGTTCTTCGCCCAGCGTCGGCGGCCAGGGCCGGTCTTGCAGCACGGTTTCAACAGCCTGACGCAACTGCGTTGGGGTAATGTCTAGGTCAATCCGTCCCAAAACGGCGGCTGGCAGCGTGGGCAACGGCTGAGCCTGGGTTTGCAGCCACAGCACCCGACGGGCTTGGGCTGCGGCGGCTAGGTCGTCAGTGAGGAGCGGCAGATCTGCGCCATCTGCCAGACTTGTAGATGGAACGACGGAGAGTCCAGCCAGGACAGCCAGTTGCGTCAGGGCAAGCTGCACGATAGCACGGGTGCAAACGACGCGCACGGCGGGCCCTGCTGCTGCCCCTGCGTCGGGCAGTTGCAACACCACTTGCAGCACGTTCTGCGATAGGTTGGGCAAGAGTTGCAGCGTGCCCCGCAAACAGGCCGCCGCCAGCGGAAACTCGCCAAACGCTTCTTCACTCCAGTCTTGCAGGCGATGGGCTGCAAAGCTGGGCGGCGCAATCATCGCTTCTAGAATGACCTGGTGCGGCTCGTAGCTGAGGCGGCAGTAGGTGCAAGACAGCCCGTGCAGCACCTCCGCCAGCCGCAAAAACAGACAGGCGATCGCCGGAGACAGCACCCGCTCTGTCCCCACCAAGCTGAGGCGCGTCGGCGGCAGCCACTGGGCAATTTGTTCCGAAAGCAGCGGCGTGGGAGAGCCAGAACGCAGAGCGGCGATCGCCCTTTCTTCCTGCCGCTGCCGCTGCCCCGCATTGATCATCACGGCCAGCGTGGTGCAGAGGCTTTGCAGCACCTCCAAAAACTCTGGCGACAGTGGGCGATGGCTGAAGACCGCCAGCACGCCAATCACGCGATCGCCAATCGCCAGCGGGTAGCCCGCAAAGCCCGTAATCTGGTTGGCGATCGCCCAGTCGCGATCCTTGACCCAGGCTTCATTGGCGAGATTATTGCTCAAAAACGGAATGCGATTTTGGGCAATTTTACCCACCTTAAACGCCCCCAGGGGCACTCGCGCAAAGGAGCCATCCAGCCGGGTATATAATCCCGACGAAGCCACCAGCCGCAAAAACTGCCCGTCCGGTTCCATCAGCCAGATGCGGGCAAACGCACAATCAAACGCCTCCACCAGTCCGTCTGTGGCCCGGCGCACCATTTCTTCTGGCTCTCGACAGTCCCCAAACTGCTGCACCAGCGAACTGACCTGCTGCAAGCCCATCAGCAGGCGCGTTGCATCGACAAAATTGGCAGACGATTCGGACACCGACGTTTCGCAATCGCTCCAAAAAAGGGGGGTACGACCTGAACAGGCTGCTCACCTTCTTCCTATATCAATTATCTATATCATTAGCAATTCTCTATACCATTGAGCCTGCGATCGCCCCGGATGCTCTGTATCACTGGCTACCGTATCCTACTCCTCACCCAAAGGCTGTCGCGCCCCCGATCGAGCCGCCCTTGAACAAAAAAAGAAGGTGGCGATCGCCCTTACTGACTCACCGGAATCTGAATCACCGGAATCTGAATCATAAACTCAGTGCCCTGGCCCACTTCTGAGCAGCAACGTAGCGTACCCTGATGCCGCTCTGTGATGATTTGGTAGCTAATCGAGAGGCCCATGCCCGTCCCCTTGCCGACGGGTTTGGTGGTAAAGAACGGATCGAATAGGCGCTGTTGGACGGCAGCAGACATGCCGATGCCGTTGTCGACAATGCGAATCGCAATCGAACTGGGGCTAACCTGCTCAGTCTGGATCGTGATCATCGGCCCACTGGGAGAGTCTATGGGGCGATCGCCCAAGCTTGGCAGCATGTTTGGGTTCCAGCGGCCGAGCGCGTAGGATTCCTCTAGCGCATCGATGGCATTCGCCAGAATGTTCATAAACACCTGATTCAGTTGACCGGCGTAGCATTCCACCAAAGGTAAGATGCCATAGTGCTTATTGACCTGAATTTCTGGGCGATCGCCCTTGGCCTTCAGGCAATTTTGCAGAATCATCAGCGTGCTGTCGATGCCTTCGTGAATATCCACCGCCTTGCACTCTGCCTCGTCCATGCGGGAAAACGTCCGCAGCGAAGCCACAATCTTCTGAATCCGCTCGGCCCCCACCCGCATCGACGACAGCAGCTTGGGCAAATCTGCGAGTAAGAAATCTAAATCGACGTGCTGAATCTCTTGCTGAACCGCAGGCACCGGGTTGGGATAGTGTTGCTGATAGAGCCAAACCAAGTTCAGCAAATCCTGTATATAGGCGTTGGCATGGGCCAGGTTGCCGTAGATAAAATTCACGGGGTTATTAATCTCATGGGCCACGCCTGCCACCAGTTGCCCCAGGGAAGACATTTTTTCGCTCTGCACCAGTTGCGATTGGGTCCGCTGTAGCTCTTTCAGCGCTGCTTCTAGCTCCTGGGTTCGCTGTCTCAGTTGGGCTTCCGACTGGCGCAGCGCGGCTTCTGACTTCCGACGCTCCGTGATGTCATGCATCGCCACCACTGCGCCAATTTTTTGCCCTGCCGCGTCAAACAGCGGATCGCCGCTGGCTAGAATGTAGCGGGTTTCCTGACCCTGAGCGGCGATCGCCATGCCCGCCTGCCGCACAGACTCGCCCTGAAACGCCCGCAGCAGCGGAATCCGTTCGGTCGCCAGCGGCGTAATGCCATCTGCTTCGTACAGGTCATACAGCGTCGCCCACAGTTCCGGCGGCACCTCTCGCGGGTCGCAGCCATGCCACTCGCGGGCCGCTCGGTTAAACAACTTCAGCCGTCCCTCCGCATCGCAGGCCACCACGCCATCCGATACATTTTCCACGACTACCTGAGTAAATTCCTGCTCTCGCCGGAGTTGCAGCACCGTCGCCTGAAGTTCCAGTGTGCGTTCCCTGACGACTGATTCCAGCGCAGCTTTTGCCTTCCGCAACTGCACCTCAGACTGTTTGCGATCGCGGATATCCACACTCGTAGAGCGGCTCATCACGTAGTTGCCGTCTGCGTCATAGATTGCAGTGCTATTCAATAGCACAGGTAAGATAGAGCCATCGGCACACACCAGGTCAAACTCCACATCTTTCGCTTCGCCCCGCTGCTTAAACTCCTCAAACCCCGCCTTAAAATGGGCAATCCCCTCTGGCGTTAGCAACTGGGTGACATGCATCTTACCCACAACCTGCTCGCGGCGATAGCCCAGCCACGCCAGTTCTGTGTCGTTGATCTGGATAATCATGCCGTCTGGATCGATCGAGTGATAGCCGCAGGGCACTTGATTGTACAAATCGGCAATTTCATTGGCGTATTGCTGGAGGGACGCTTCGACCTGCCGATGGCGTACTTCCGCCTGCCTGAGTTGCTCAACCTCCTGGATGAGGGCACGATTGGCTTGCGTCAGGTGTTGCAGCTTCTGCTCTAGCTCTTGATTCCGCTGCTGCAAGGTTTCCCACTCCGAGGCTTGATAAATTTGTTCAGGCATATTTACCGGTAGATTCACGATCAACGCTAACCAGAACAGGACTTACGCACTTGCGATGAGTTTTTTGAGTTTTGGACGATTTCTCATGGGCTGCACCCGCGAGAAATCGTCCAACTACGTAAGTCCTACAGAAATTGAAATTGGCTTTTAAGTAGATAGACCAGATTAAAAAACAGATCCTGAACCCTGCGCCGCCCGCTGCGCGGGCGGCGCAGGGTCTTTGGGTTTTATATTTATTAATGTCCACCTACTTATGACTGGTTTAAAAATTCCCTATTCGAGGGAATTCTGAACACTGAGGACAGCCCCGGAGTTGCAATTTATACAATCTAAATTTCTCTATACGCTCTCTATATCTCTATAAGCGTCCTTTACTCAAGTGGCGTTGTCCTTGCGCAGTCAGAGATTCTCATTCGCTGCTGCTGGGTTGGCAGTGAATCCTTCCGTCGCGCTAAGAGAGGCGGCTAACCCAAGTTGCTTTGCTAAAATGACCGTAACGTGACTGTAAGATGCTTAAAATGAACGCAAGTTGCGAAGAACCGTAAATTGCAGAGATAGCCTAACCTCTCCAGCATGACGGCGGAACGACTCATCAAAATTCCTCCTTTAGAGAGCGGCGATCGCCTGACCCGTGATGAGTTCGAGCGGCGCTATCGGGCCATGCCCAACCTCAAAAAAGCTGAACTGATTGAAGGAGTGGTTTACGTGGCATCCCCGTTGCGTGCCGAAGCTCACGGCAAGCCGCACGGCGACATCATGGGCTGGCTGTGGACGTATAAAGCCGCTACTCCGGGCATTGAGCTTTACGATAATCCCACGGTGCGCCTAGATGCAGACAACGAACCTCAGCCTGATGCGATATTGCGGCTCAAGGAAGGGGGAGGCTCCTGGATTAATGAAGAGGACTATATCGAAGGTTCCCCCGAATTAGTTGTTGAAGTTGCCGCCAGTAGCGCATCCTACGACTTACACGACAAGCTTCGAGTCTATCGCCGCAATGGGATTCGAGAGTACATGGTCTGGCGCACCTACAGCCAGCAGATTGATTGGTTCTGCCTGGAGGCTGGAGAATATCGATCGCTCGCCGCGAATGCGTCGGGTATTCTGTGCAGTCAGGAGTTTCCGGGCCTGTGGTTAGCAAGCGAAGCCCTGCTCTCTGGCGATCTCAGCTTGGTGCTGCAGGTTCTTCAAGCTGGCATTAGCAGCCCAGAACACCAGGCGTTTTTGAGTGCGCTTCGTTAACACTCAGAACTGACGCAATTGAACTGACGTGACGCAATTGGCGGATGGTTTGCGGGCTGCGTTTGCAGGCGGGTTTAGCTGCTAGGCAGGTTGACGATCGCCATTGAGACGGCGCGATATTGGCGGGCGATCGCCTCTGGAGTCACGCCCAGCGTCGGCTGGCCGAAGGCGTAGGGGGCGTAGGACCGCGTTTCGTGCAGCAGTATCAGCAAATCGTTTGGGTCGAGGATATACGACAGGCTGCGAACGATGTCGCCGTGCAGCGGATAGACCGAATCCTTCAGTTCGCTTTTGAGGGAATCGAGTTGATTAGTGGCGATCGCCTCATCCGACATCGCCAGTCCCAGCACAAAGGTCGCCTTTAGCCCCGTCGCCAGCCCCTTCACCAGCGCCAGCGCGTCGGCAAACTGGGGCGAGGCAAAGTCTTCCGCCGTCACCACCAGCAGCACCCGCTTTACCGTGTTCATCGGCTGCATCAGCCGCGTCACCAAGACAGGAATGCCCGCCCGCCGCACCACGTTGTCGATCACGCTGCCAAACAGGTGGTCGCGGTAGGTGGAAAAGCCCTTCCAGCCGCAGACGATCAGGTTTGCCTCCCGCTCCTGCGCCGTCCGCAAGATGCCCCGATCGATAGAGTCGTCGATCCGTCCAATCGGTTCCACCTCTGCGGCGGCGGCGTTGGCCAGGGTTTCGGCCGCGCCCAATAGCATGGCTTGCTGGCTGCGATCTGCCGCTGTCAGCCAGTCTTGCGAATCGGGCAGGACGTGCAGTGGCAGCAGCGTCCCCTCCGTCGAGCAGACCAAAATCAGCGCCAGTTGCAGCAGGTTTGCTTCGGTATCGGGATTTGCCACAGGCACTAGCACTCGGAGCGGCACAGTTTTCAGTTCTTTTTGCGAATCGGCAACCAGCGTCGAGGCGGGTTCGGTCGCGGTGTCGGAGGCAAGGGGGATGCGATCGCCCCAGCGCGAGGTAATCCACGGCGACGCGATGCAGGTCACCAAAATCATCATGATCGTGCCATTCACGGTCGGCTGATCCACGAGTTCGATATTGTAGGCAACAGTGATCGCCGCCAGGGTGGAAGCCGCCTGCGCCACCGACAGCCCAAACATGACCATCATGCTGGGGGTGCTGAGGCGAAACCACTTGCTCGTCATCCAGGCGGGTAGATACTTTGCCACAATTGCCACGCCCACCATCACCGCCGCCACCGCAATCGACTTGGGTTCCTGAAGCAGAATCAGCGGGTTCACCAACATCCCCACCGAAATCAGAAAAAACGGCACAAACAGGCTGTTGCCGATGAACTGAATCCGATTCATCAGCGGGCTGAACTGGGGGATCAGGGGGGCGATCGCCACGCCCGCCAAAAACGCGCCAATAATCGGCTCAATCTCGATCAGCCGCGCCACGTAGGACACTAAAAACAGCGCCGCCACCACAAAGGTAAATTCGGCCCCTTCGTCGTGTCCAAACCGCTGAAAAAACCAGCGCCCGATGCGCGGCACTCCCCACAGGGTTGCGAAGGTATAGATTGCCAGCGACGGAATCAGAAACAGCCAAAAGCTCAGCGTCAAATCGCCCTGGTGCGCCTTCACCACCACCGCCAGCACCAGCAGCGCCAGCACGTTGGTAATCAGCGTGCCGCCCAGCGTAATGGTGACCGTCTGCGTCCGCATGATGCCTAGCTTGCTAGCAATGGGCAGAGACAGCAGCGTGTGCGACGCGAAGCACGATGCAACCAGGATCGCCGCCAAAAACGAGTAGCCCAACAGCAGCATAGCCACTGTGCCCATCAGCATGGGAATCAGAAACGTGGCCAGTCCGAAGGAAATTGCGCCCCTGGCATTGGTTTTCAAATCATCCAGGCTGGTTTCCAGCCCCGCCATAAACATGAGAAACAGCAGCCCCACCGTGCCCAGCAGGACAATCGTGCTGTCGCGCTCCAAAATGTTCAGCCCGTAGGGCCCCACAATCAGCCCAGCCAAAATCAGCCCCACAATCCCCGGCAGTCGAATCCGCTCAAACACCAGCGGCGACACCAGCATGATGGCGATGATCACCAAAAACACTGCCACTGGGTCGGTAATCGGCCGGAAAATGAACGCCACGAGGGCAGGTTGAAGAACCACAGGCAACCCTTGGATGTGCAAACGTGTCAGCATCATCCTAATCTGCCTGTTGGAATTCTTCACCCTGCTCTTAGGAGGAAATTCCTCTCGTGAGCCAGAGCGCCAGCACGATGCCCAGTTCTACGCACAGAAACCCCGCCAGCGGGCTGCCCAGCCAAAAGAGCAGCGCTGGGGCGATCGCCTTTCGTCGGAACAGGGAATACACATCCAGCGCATATGTGGAAAAGGTCGTATAGGAGCCGAAAAAACCAACCATAAACAGGTGATCCAGATTGGGCAGCGAAAAGCGAATGCGAAACAGCCCCGCTGCCATGCCCATCAGCAGCGACCCAGACAGGTTCACCAGCAGCGTCCCCACCGGAAAGTCCAGCCCAAACCGCCGGGAGCAAAACCGGGTGACGTAGTAGCGGCTCCATGCGCCCAGCACCGCACCCAGAGAAATGAGCAGCACAGTTAGCGGTAGCGAATCTGATCCAGCAGACATGATGAGGGAGGGGTAGTTTGGATCAATCCAGGGTGACAGGCGGGGCGATCGCCCTAGCAACCCACACCCCCAGCAGCAGGCTGCCAAACCCCAGCAAGGTACTCGCGCCCCAATACAGCCCATCGGCTGCCAGTTCTCGCTGATAAGCCAGCCGTGCCAAGTCTAGCTCGTAGCTGGAAAAGGTAGTGTAGGAGCCGAGAAACCCCGTCGTTAGCATGAGCTGGAGTTCGGGCGCATGACCCAGCACCCGCTGGCCAAACAGCGTCGCCAATAGCCCCATGCCAAAACAGCCCGTCAGGTTTATCAGCAGCGTGCCGATGGGCAAGTCAGAGCCGACCCAGTGGGAAATCCAACTGCTGAGGAAATGGCGGCTGAGGGCACCCAGGATAGCACCCAGGGCGATCGCCATTGGGGTTCGGAAAGCGGGATTTTGCAGCATGGGTTTGCAGAAGGAGAGAGGGGCGATCGCCCTAGCGCGAGTCACTCACGAGTCACTCACAAGCCACTCACAAGCCACTGAGTACCAGTCGCAGTACAAATCGCCTGGCAAAAGCAATCACGAAGCATCATAGATCTTTGCCACTCGTTTGTGCTGTTTGGACTCGCCGCTTACCCTCACGGATGCCTTGCGGCCGAGTTTATCGAGCGCCCTTCGAGGACATTGGCTCTGTAGCTGACTCCGCATCCGGCTCTCCCAGATTAAACAAAAAGGGCACACTCCCAGCATCCTTGCCCATCACCAGCACGCGAGGCATCTGAGCGCCTCCCTCGCGCCACGCCTCGATCGCCTCCTTTTGCAGCACCAGTTGCCCGCCTGCGCTTTTCAGCGTTTCTGCCAATAGCCGCTGGGCCTCTGCCTTGCCCTTGGCGCGGTTGATTTCTGCCTGGGCCTCTTGCTGTGCCTGTTGGGCAATGTAAACCGCCCGCTGGGCCTGCTGTTCGGCAATTTGCTTGTCTTCCACTGCATGGGCAAATTCATCGGAAAACTTCACATCCACCACGCTGGTATCCAGCAGCACAATGCCATATTTCTCTAGCCGCTGGCTGAGGGCGATGTCAAAATCCTGCCTCAACTCCTCTCGCTGGGTAATGGACTCTTCGGCCGTGCGGCGGGCAGCGGCGATTTTGAAGGCTTCCTGGGTTTGGGGCGCAATCACCTTGGACACAATGTTGGCCAGCGTGCCCTGCTTGCGGCGAATCTCTACAATTCGCATGGGGTCAAGCCGGAAGTTAATCGCAAAACTGGCGGAAAGGTACTGCAAATCCTTGGTGGAACTTTGGGCAGGCACCTCAAACTTTTGCACTGTGACATCGTAAATATCCACCTGGGACACGAACGGCGGCTTTAGGTGAATGCCCTCTAGCAGTGTGCCGTCCTGGGCCTTGCCGAGAATGCTTAGCACGCCGGCCTGACCGGGATTAATCACCACAAAGGAATTGAATGCCAAAAAGAGGGCGATCGCCCCCATAATCAGCAGTCCCCGAAACGCATTGCCTGTTATCGATTTCATGAGTCCCTATACGCTCCAAAACGCTCTTATACTCTGCTTTCAATATGCGCCAGACAGATTCCAGATTTTGCAGAGGTCAAAGGCGGCGAGCCAAGACAAGTGACGGAGTATTCTAATGTCACCCTACTTAAATCGTCTTGCATCCAGAGCAAAGGACAGCTAGCTAGTTTGGGTACTCTGGAAGAGATGCAGCAAACCGTCCGAGACGGCTGATCTTGCATCCCCCATCATTCCCTCGTCCAAAACTCCCATCACTCTCCATGCCCACCCCCGAAGAAGCCCTCAAATTCTACTTCGGTTATGATGCCTTTCGCCCCGGACAGCGGGAGATCGTCGAAGCGGCGATCGCCCAGCGGGATCAGCTTGTAATCATGCCCACAGGCGGCGGCAAGTCGATTTGCTACCAGCTTCCGGCGCTGCTGATGGACGGGGTGACGATCGTCGTGTCGCCGCTGATTGCGCTGATGCAGGATCAGGTTCAGGCATTGCAGGACAACGGCATTGGGGCGGCGTTTTTGAATAGCAGCCTGGGGCCGACGGAGCTGCGATCGACGGAACAGGCCGTGCTGGCGGGCCAGATCAAGCTGCTGTATGTCGCGCCAGAGCGACTGATGGGCGATCGCTTTTTGCCGTTTTTGGAACGCATCGATGCCGAAGTGGGCATTGCCGCCTTTGCCATCGACGAAGCCCACTGCCTGTCGGAATGGGGGCATGACTTTCGTCCTGAATATCGCCAGCTCAAAACCCTGCGCCAGCGCTATCCCGCCGTGCCCATGACAGCGCTGACGGCCACCGCCACCCACCGCGTCCAGGAAGATATCGTTGCTCAGCTTGCCCTGCGCGACCCGCGCATCCACATCGCCAGCTTCAACCGCACGAACCTGTATTACGAAGTGCGTCCCAAGCAGCGCGATGTGTATCGCCACCTGCTGCAACTAATTCGCCAAGCCCCCGGCGCTGGCATTGTCTATTGCCTCAGCCGCAAAAAAGTAGACGAACTCGCCTTCCGACTCCAGCAAGACGGCATTGAGGCGCTGCCCTATCATGCGGGACTGGAGGACGAAACCCGCGCTGCGAATCAAACGCGCTTTATTCGCGACGACGTGCGCGTGATGGTGGCGACGGTCGCCTTTGGCATGGGCATCAACAAGCCCGACGTGCGGTTTGTGATTCACTATGACCTGCCGCGCAGCCTGGAAAACTACTATCAGGAGGCAGGGCGGGCCGGGCGCGATGGCGATCCGGCAAAATGCACGCTGTTCTTCGGCTATGGCGATTTGAACACGGTCGAGTTTCTGATTGCCCAGAAGGTCGATCCAACGACCGGAGCGCCGCTAGAAGACGAGCAGCGCATCGCCCGCCAGCAGTTGCGCCGCGTGGTGGACTATGCCGAAGGGACAGAGTGCCGCCGCAAGATTCAGTTGGCCTACTTTGGCGAAAGCTTTGCAGGGCAGTGCGGCAACTGCGACAACTGCCTGCATCCGCGCCCCGTGGAAGACTGGACCATCGACGCGCAAAAGTTGCTGTCCTGTATTGCCCGCTGCAAAGAGCGTTTTGGCATGAACCACATCATCGACGTGCTGCGCGGCTCTCGCAGCCCAAAAGTGCTACAACATGGGCACGATCAGCTTTCCACCTACGGCATTGGCAAAGACCGCAGCGCCGAAGCCTGGAAACATCTGGGGCGATCGCTCTTGCACCAAGGCTTGATGGACGAAACCACCGATGGCTATTCCATCCCCAAGCTGAATGCCCAAAGTTGGGAGGTGATGCGGGGTCAGCGGACGGTGATGATTGCCCTGCCTGCGCGATCGCTCGATGAACCTGCCCCCGTGGGCGATCGCTTCTTGAAACAAACCGGGCCCAAAGCCGACAGCCTGTTTGAGCGCCTGCGCCAGTTGCGAAAGCGCCTCGCCGACGCGCAAAACGTTCCGCCCTACGTGGTCTTTTCTGATGTCAGCCTGCGGCAAATGGCGGAGAAACAGCCGCACACGCTGCGTGAGTTTGCGCGGATCTCTGGCGTGGGCAGCCGCAAGCTAGAGCAATACGGTGAAACGTTCGTTACCGAAATCCGCGACTTTTGCACAGAGAATGACATTCCCCTGCGATCGCCCAGTCTGGGAACCATCCCCAGCAATTCCGATGATGATTCATTTGATCCTACACTCGCCTATGCCAAACCACCGCGCGATCGTAGTGAATCTCGTTCGGCGCTGCGTCTTAAATCTGTGTCTCGCACTGTGTTCTATACGCTAGAACTGCATCAGCAGGGCTTGTCACCCGCAGAGATTGCCGAAAAGCGCGGCTGCGGCATCCATACGATTTACAACCACCTGGATAAGTTATTAGAAGCGGGGCAGGCGGTGGATCTGGGAAAGCTGGTAGAGGGCGATCGCCAGGCAAAAATTGAACGGGCGATCGAAGCGGTAGGCACTGCGTCGCTCAAGGCGATCTACGAACACATCCAAAACACGCTGGGCGAAACGATTGACTACGACTCTATTCGCCTCGTCCGTGCCAAATGGCGACATACCAATCGCCCAGATAGCTAGAAAACAGCGAACATTTAGCCTCTATTTAACTTTCAGAAAACTCAATATTTTCGTAGAGATCTGCAATTTGAATTTGCAAGTCCAATGTGCGAAGTGAAAGGTTAAATTCTGGATCTTTATATTCAGAAAAAAGCCACTGATTTTCTGCAACTTTTACATGACTTTAGTTTGGACTAACTGGCATCACAATAATGCTCAACAGGATGCCATAAAGAATCTGCTCAACCGTTCATAACAGTTGAACTTAAGGAATTGGATACAATCCTGCTCGCAGTTAAGCTGCTGTTGCAACCGGACTGTTCAGGGATTGTTCGGATGTCTTGCGTTTCGAGGCTCGTTTTTTGACCATCGGATAGCAGGGACGAGGAGTTGGCTTGTGCCCCTTGCCTCGTCCTGGCGATTTACCACGAGGTTTAGGCGCAGGAGCAGGGGTGCCAATCGCTGCCAAAATGCCTGCAAACGCTTGTGCGACCCGACCCGGAGTCAACGTTTCTTGCGGTGCCTGCCAGGGCAAGGGGTGGTCAGTACAGTCCTTTCGCGCTAACCACAACTGCCAACTGAGCAACGGCATCAGGCTGCTCCACTGTTCGGTTGCCGATACAGAACTGAACTGGGGATGTGTCCAATATAGCCTCTGCTTGGCAAAGCGATACCAGTGTTCAATGGCAAAGCGACGGAGGTAGTGCAACCACAGGGTTTCTAACGGAGGCATCTGCTCACCCAGCCAAACTAACCACAAAGGAGCCAAGCGTCGCGTGCTGCTCTGTGTCTCCAGCACCTCCACGCGCAACACTTCCATTGCCCGTTTGGGGGATTTGCGGAAATGGTATGCACTCCAACGACTGACCCGCACTCGTCCCCAGTTGGGATCATCGACTTCAACGGTTTCGACCGGGACACTCCAAGTGTCAGGGTCATTGAGTTTCATCTTATGTCCATGCTTGGCAGGTGCGCCTCGCCCTCGATACGCTGGGGGCGCGCCATAGACACATCGATTGGATGTAACCCGCAGCAGCAAGTCTGCCTCAATCCCTGCCGTTTGGTTGACAAAACTGGCATTGCCGTACCCTCGGTCGTAGATCGCCAACGGACGCACCGCTAACTGCCGAGTCACTTGTTTGAGTTGGAATGCCGCTTTACTGGCGGGTGTTTCAAAGCTGGTGATGCGCTCATGCCGCAATGGTAATGCCCAACTGCCCCTGTCTTCAGCAATCCAGGCTAAGGTACTGTAGTTTTGTCCGGCTATCGGGGCATGTCCTGTTCTGCCTGATAAGGTGCGGTCTTTCAAACGCCTGGCAGCAGGACGGTTCCACCGACTCGCATCACCTGCCAACAACGGTTGCTGCTGAGTCGGTATCTGCTGCACCAACAGCTTCAGCACCTTTGATCGGGGTAGGCGGCTATCGCGCAACGCTTCATAGGTGCTCGACCACTGGCGACGAAAGACAGGACTCTGCGATAGCCTCACAAACGACACGATGCACGCACTCACTAACACGGCATCCATCAGATCAAACAGGGCATCTCTGGCGTTTCCCAAGCTGGCATACAACGTTTGGCGAAATTGCTGAAGTTCGTTGAAAATCATGGGGTCAATGTTGGTTGTACTTCATTGACCTTACGGCAGTCGGTGCTTCTCATTGACTGCCTTCCTCTTCACCATTAGTCCAAACTAAAGACATGATGCTCAACGTGGATTTCATCCTGATCAATGAGCAGGTATTCCTGAAAGCTAGAGATAGTACGATAAGCCGCAAACTTATCACTCCGGTCATAGCTGCGGGTTGATTTGGACAACACCTCAGCAATAAAACAGGGGTTCATCACCGTGTCTTTTCGCCCAGCTTGCAACTCTAGCGGCTTTGGCAACACCATCACATCAGGATACGTGTAGAGACTTGCACCAGGAATCCAGAGCTGCTGATCAGCATAGAAGATCCGATAGTCTTTTCCTTTGAGGGCAGATTTAAGCAGAATATATAAGTTTCCTGCGATGTCATTGTGGTTTGGGGTGCCGCCCATCATCGGAACAATTTCTCCATCGCGATATTCGTTGCGGGTTTCCGACGCAACTTCAAGCTCCAAATATTCTTCAGCGGTATAGCGTTTTGTCTCAGTTTGAGCCATCATGACAGGCTTACCTCCAAGATTTGAAATGGTTAGTTACCAGAAGCATCTGATAGACAATGCCAAATGGTACGAGACGGTGCGCCAGATGGGCTGAAAATTGGGTGTTGGCTGCCCTAAGTGTAGGTATTGGCTGCCCCAAGTGTAACAGTGAGAGCGTGATCAAATGGAGCAAAGGGCGATCGCCCAGGTGCGGGTGCTTGCAGAAAAGGGCGATCGCCTTAATGGATGGCGATCGCCCGACACTCGTTTCCCAGAAATCACGGCTCACCTGGCCGATCTGCTGGGTCAAGGGCAATTTCGCAGATCGGCAGCAGCAGGGAAGAGACAGGCGGGAGATCGAGAATCGATGCGACCTCCCGCTTCTCTGGATCTACGCCAAGTCAAACAGCAGCACTTCCGCATCGCTGATGGCTTGCACCTCCAGCAGCGTTTCGTCGCTGATGGCCGCGCCGTCGCCCGCTTCCAGCGACACCCCGTTGAGGCTGATCTTGCCCTGCGCCACCTGCACCCAGGCATAGCGGCCAGGACGCAATTCGAGCGATCGCCCTTCACCGGCCTTCAGCACCGTGGCATACAGTTCCACATCCTGATTAATTTGCACCGCGCCATCGGCCCCCGTGCGGCTGGCAATACGTCGCCACTGCCCCTGCTTGGCCTCAGTGGGAAACACCTTCTCTTCGTAATTGGGCGTTAATCCTGCTTCCTCTGGCAAAATCCAGATTTGCAGAAAATGCACGCCCTCCGTTTGCGACGGGTTGAATTCGCTGTGGGCAATGCCCGTACCCGCCGTAATTTTTTGCACTTCGCCCGCGCCAATCGTGGCGGCGTTGCCCATGCTGTCTTTGTGCGCCAGCGACCCCGACAACACGTAGGAAATAATTTCCATGTCGCGGTGCGGATGCGTGCCAAAGCCGCGACCCGGCGCAACCCGGTCTTCATTGATCACGCGCAGGGCGCGAAAGCCCATGTGGTCAGGGTCATAGTAGTTGGCAAAGGAAAACGTATGGTAGCTATCCAGCCAGCCGTGGTTGGCGTGACCGCGCTCTTGAGACGGACGGACAGTAATCATGGAGAGTCTCCTTGAGTGAAAACTAGTGAAAACTTGAGTACAAAATGTGGATAAGCAGTCGAGTAAGAAAGACGAAATGGCGGGGTATCGGCGCGATAGGTTGGTAGCGCGGCTCTGCTCCAAAGCCCCATCACGCCAGCCCTCATCACTTCAACCCGGCGTGCGACCCATCGCAGAAGGGTTCATTACCCGTGCTTGCAGAGGCAGAACGCCACTTTCTGGGTTTCGGTGATTTCAAAGGCAAGGGGCGTAAAGTCCGTGCCCTGGTGGGAACCGTCGCAAAACGGCTGCCCCTGCGATCGCCCACAGCGACACCAGTAGTAGGTGCCCGGTTCTAGCTCCATTACCACGGGTTTCGTATCTGCAATTACGGGTTCGCTCATTGGTGTTCTCCCTATGTACGAGCTATGTACGAGCTATGTACGAGTTGACCTGTGTATGTTGACCTGACCCATGTACGGATCAACTGGCGTGCTAGTCGGCGCTCGTGTGTTCTCAAAGTGCTTGCGAAACGTTCGAGCAGACTTGAATCAAGGTGTTGAGCGGTTTAAACTCAAAGTCGTACTCGGAACTACTTTGAGTTTATAGTAGATACAATAGGTTTGGGAAGTATGCACTTTTTGGTAAGGTACTTCCCAAAAGGAAACTATGAGAGACTGAAGGTATGGCTATAGAAGGTATGGCCATAGAAAATATGGCTATAGAAAATATCCCTGCATTGGAACCTCGTTAGGCAATGTCACTCCAAAACGCCGATCCCAAAACCCTGCAACCTGCCCCTTCGCCCAGCGGACTGGAGCGCCCAAGCTGCGCGGTAGAAACCACCATCGCCATCATCGGCGGCCGTTGGAAGGTGCTGATCTTGCGGGAACTGCTGGGCGGCGTGAAGCGGTTTAATGAACTGCATCGATCGCTCACGGGCATTACCCAAAAGATGCTGACGCAGCAACTCCGCGAAATGGAAGACGACGGCATCGTGCATCGCGAGGTCTATCAGCAGGTGCCGCCCAAGGTGGAATATTCCCTTACGCCGCTGGGACAAAGCCTGGAGCCGATCCTGGCGATCATGCACGAATGGGGAGAGCGATATTTGGCAGAGCAGGGAGAGCGATAGAGTTGGGGATTTTGGATTTTGGATTGGGGAGTTTGGATTTGGAAGGCTACCGTTTGCCTACAAGAATTTGAGTGGCGGTGACGCGAAGCTCTGGAAAGGGAGGCGATTGAATCAAATCATTTCCTTGATATTCCGCCACGTCGTAGAGTTGCTCCAGCGCATCCGCCAACTATTTTGGGTCAAATTTGGGTCAAAAATCGCTGAACCCGGAGCCTCATTAGGGGCGATCGCACTGCTTGCTCAGACACCTACCCAACCCACCCAGCCCCATTGACGCTTCTCCCTCCTCCCTCTTCGTTCTTCCCTCTTCCCTCCTCCCTCTTCGTTCTTCCCTCTTCCCTCTTCGTTCTTCGTTCTTCCCTCTTCCCTCTTCCCCTATCCCTCTCCCCCCGCCTCGTCTTCCAAAATATCGCCCAGATAAAGCTGCACAAAAGCCCGCGCCGCGTCTGGGTTCAACTGCTTCAGCGCTTTGGTAATTTCAACAATCGTCTCGGAGCTAGGTTCTCGCTGGTCACGCACCCACTTAAACACCGCAGAGCGATCGATTTCCAGCATCACAGCAAGCCGATTTTGGCTGATGCGATAGGTTTCTAAAACTTCCTTGAGTGCTTGGTTTGCCCGTCCCATGCCCCAATCCTGTCAGAGGATGGGTGAGCCGTAAATGTTGTCTCTATAGACTACATCTGATAAATTTGATGTTGTCTCTGTAGACCACATTTGGCAAAAAATATGGCAAAAGAATGTTTCTCCAATAGCGCTGAGTCCCAGGTTCCCGCCGCGCCGCCGGAGAATCCTGAGCGGGAACCCGTGAAGATTATGGTGGTGGGTTCGCGCTGGGCGGTGCTGCTGATCATCCACACGCTGCATCGGCTGGGGTTCGCGCCAGCGGGCGAGTGGAGCAAGCTGCAAGTGGAACCCGCCACGCGCCAGTGGATGAGCGTGTTGACCAAGTGGCTACGGCGCTAGCCGAGTTTGGATTTTGGCTTGGCGAGTTTGGATTTTGGCTTGCGGAGCGAAACCCCATTCCTGCTGGGCTAGAAAAGCTGACTCACCAGACAGCGAAAACCGGGCAAGACCGGGCTGGTCAATTCATCCTGCGGATACAGCGTTGCCACCAGCTTCAGCACCGCATTCTCCCGGCGATACACTTCGACCCGTTGGGTCTGAACATTCACAATCCAGTATTCCAGCACCCCCCGCACTGAATACAACTTCAGCTTGGCTTCCCGGTCACGCTGTTCATTCGTCTTCCCCGGCGACAGCACCTCCACCACCAGTTCGGGAGCCGCCGTCAGATGCCCTGCCTCATCCAGCAATTGCGCCAGCCGCTCATGGCTCGCCCATACCACATCGGGAATCACCGCGTCCGATTCCGAAAACACAATCCCAGGGTTAATTGCGGCTTGCCCCAGCCCGCTCTGATCCGACCAGAGCTTTAGTACCGTCCCAATGTTGACACAAACCGCTTGATGTTTCCAATCGGGCGCTTGGGTCACAAACAACTCCCCATCAATGATTTCGTAGCGATTGGCCCGATCGCCCTCAAAGAGTGCCAGATCAGCCGTTGTCCAGCGGACGGAATGGGTGGTGGACTGCATAAAACCCTCGCTATGCGTGTTTTGATTCTACGGTATCCGCCCAAGTCCCTTGAGTCGGCCCAAGCAGCCGGGTCAGCCCGCGTTACGCTCAGCTTGCACCTGAGTCAGTAGCGCCTGGGTGAGGGGATGATCGGACAACTCGCCCGCCCGCCCCGCCTGCACTGCCGCGAGCAAAAACCCTACAAAATTTTGCCAAACCGTTTGCGATCTGGGATGCTCTTGCCCCAACTGGCTGACCAAAATCAACAGCGCCCTCAAATACAAGGGTTCTGCCTCGCTGTAGCGTCCCATTGATTCATACAACGCCGCCAAATTGTTCAAGCTGGTGGCGGTGGCGGGATGGTCTTTGCCCAACTGCGCTTCTCGGATGGCGAGCGATCGCCCATACAACGGTTCCGCCTCACTGTAGCGTCCCATTGATTCATACAACGCCGCCAAATTGTTCAAACTCGTCGCCGTGTCGGGATGGTCTGCGCCGAGCTGCGCTTCTCGGATTTCGAGCGATCGCCCATACAACGGTTCCGCCTCACTGTAGCGTCCCATTGCACGATACAACCCCGCCAAATTGTTCAAACTCGTCGCCGTGTCGGGATGGTCTGCGCCGAGCTGCGCTTCTCGGATTTCGAGCGATCGCCCATACAACGGTTCCGCCTCACTGTAGCGTCCCATTGCACGATACAACCCCGCCAAATTGTTCAAACTCGTCGCCGTGTCGGGATGGTCTGCGCCGAGCTGCGCTTCTCGGATTTCGAGCGATCGCCCATACAACGGTTCCGCCTCACTGTAGCGTCCCATTGATTCATACAACGCCGCCAAATTGTTCAAACTCGTCGCCGTGGAGGGATGGTCTGCGCCCAGGCGCTCTTCCACCTGTTTCTTACATCGCTCCGCCCAGCGAACGCCTTCAGAATACAAGCCCTGTCCGTAGTAGAACGCTGCCAACCCGTTGGCAGGGAAAAGCACCGCCTCATCGCTGACTGCCGCCATCTGGTGATGCACCACTTCCACCAGATGCGGTATTACTGGCGCAAAGCCCAAATAGGTTGCCTGTGAGTCCATCCAGGGAATCTGCTGAGCAACTTGCACCAGCACCGCGCAGTGGGCACGGGTCAGGTCGTCGGCATCGGTCGCCTGCTCTCGCTTTGCCGCAAAAAACTCGCGGATTAGGCTGTGCAGTTGATAGCTGCCGTCGCCCACGCGGTTCAGCAGGTTGCGGTTTATCAGCGTATCGCGGTCGTCTTCCAGGTCTTCAGCATCCGCTTCGGGCTGCCCGGCTTTCACCAGTGCCCAAGGAATCGGGGCCAGCGCAAACAGGCTCAGTCGTTCTCCCAGTTGCCGCTGTGTTTCCGTTAGGTCGTTCCAGCTTAGTTCAAAGGCGGCGGCCACGCTCTCGTGGGTGGCAGTCATCGCCTCTTGGCGAGACAGCGCTCGCGCCGCCAGCTTCTGCTGCTCCAGCCGCCGCAACAGTTCCGCCAGCGTTAGGTCTGGCTTGCTGGCCAAATATCGCCCCACCAGTTCCAGCCCCAGGGGCAAATAGCCCAGCCATTCACAGAGCAGTTTTGCGTCTGCGATCTGGCTGTCGATGCGGCTGGCTCCCGCCAAGTCGCGCAACACCTCCAGCGCCGCCGCTGCCGCCAACACCCCCAGCGGCACGGTGCAAAAGCTGGCTCCCAGGTTTTGGCGCGTCGTCACCAGCACCCGAAAGCGTGGGTCGGTGGGCAGGTAGGGTTTTGGCCTCGTAGTCCTCCACCCGCTGATAGGCCACATCATCCACCACCACCAGCACCTCGCCCTCGCGCCAGTGCCGCCAGCAATAGCCCACCTGTGCGGCCAGGTCGTCTAGACCGTCAGGCAGACTCAGCCCCAGTTGTGCCTGAAAGTATTGCGTAATCTGAATGCCAAGCTCCTGCTCTCGCGCCCCCAGCCAGCACACGCCGCCCGGATACGCGCCCTCCCGCAGCTTCGCCGTGGCATATTGCAGCGCTAGCTCCGTCTTGCCAACGCCGCCCATGCCGTGCAGCGCGGTGATGGCGACTCGCTCTGTCTGCTGCAAGGCGGCGTGCAGCCTGGCCCAGTCGTCTTCCCGGCCCCGAAAGCTTTGGCTGGGATGCTGCGGCAGGTTGCTGGGAATTCCAGTCGGCGAGGGCGGTGGCAGCGGTGGATAGATTTCGATATCACCAATGTAGACCGTGCCGCCCTTGACCTCGACTTGAAAGCCCTTGCCCTGGTCGTGAATGTGCTGGTCGCTCATAGAGACTTGGTTGAGTCGGGGTTGAGTCAGGAGTTTGCGGGCGGTTGGCTTTGGTGAATGGTGATGTCGCCGATGTAGGCCGTGCCGCCTTCGACTTTGGTTTGCCAGCCCTTGGCATGGTCGCCGATGATGTTTTGGGTCATGTGGCTCTGGTCAAGCAGCTTGCCGGCGTTGATTTCCTGGGCCAAAAGCCGAATCTCGTTGGCAAACTGCGGGTCGTCGTCCATCGCCACCTGAAGATAGGCCGCAATTTGATTCACCTGCTCCGCTGTGATGTTGCGGGTCTTTTCAACGGCGGCTTTGATCTCCTCCACGCGGGGTCGTCCGCGCAGTTTGGCCCAAATGCGCTTTAACAGATCATCCATGCGGGCGATCGCCATTTCGGAAAACTTCTCCGCCAGTTTTCCCGCACTCGTTTCCATAAACTTTTGGAAAGCAAGAGAGGCGATCGCACTGGCTGTCAGTGTTGCCGGGTCAACCATTTTTTCTATCCAGACTGAATGCGCTAACTCCGTTCTAACCCAAAAGTTTCGGAGATTCGAGCATTTCTTTTCCGCCGCCCTAAACCTGCGACGGGTCAATCCCCAATTCCCACAGCTTTGCTGCCAGACGCTCTGCCCGCTGGCGTTCCTGCTCCTCTGCCTCTTCTGCCGACAGGATCAGCGCTCCGTCGGGCGTGAAAAAGCGCAGCCGCTGGTGAGCAATGCCCAGGTATAGCCCCAGTTGCTCACTCCAGAGCTTGCCGTCTGTAGGTTCGATGGGCTGGTAGGTTCCGCCGATCAGCCGAAAGCCGGACAGTTCAAGCGTGTTGGGGTCGAGCCAAAAGTATTCGGGCGTGCGGAATGTGTTTTGGTAAAGCTCCTTTTTTGCGCCCTTATCGACGGCGGCGGTGCTTTTGGAGAGGATTTCTACAATCACGTTGGGGTATTTGCCGTCCTCCGCCCACACCACCCAGCTTTTGCGCTCTTTTAGCTCCGTGTCCAGCACCACAAAAAAGTCGGGCCCTCGAAAGTTGCGGGTGATGATCTTGTCCTCGCTGTAGTAGATAGTCAGGTTGCCCGTGACGTAGAAATCGGTGCGGTCGGCCCAATAGCGCTTCAGCAGGCGAATCAGCAGGTCAATCTGGTCGCGATGAAAGTCAGATTCCAAAGGGGGTTCGTCGCTCCATAAATCGGTGGGGGGCAGGCTGATATCTAGCTCTTCTGCCAGGGCTGCCAAGTCTTCTGGAGGAATGGCGGATTGGGGCGAGGCAGAGATAGTCATTGCAAAGTCCACCGAATCGATTGGGTCATCCAACGTCTTGGATTCAAAGTCCTGTATCCAAAGTCCCAAACCTTGAAGCCGCTTGGGGTGTATCCCACTTTTGTAACCCTCACCCTAAATGCCTCTCCCAAAGCGGGAGAGGGACTTCCAATCCGGCTCCCCTTCTCCCTTTTTGGGAGAAGGGGCTGGGGGATGAGGGCAAACTTGCATACTTGCATAATTGAGATGCGCCCAGCCGCTTGTGAATACCTTTATTTATGCTTAGTGTATACCCTCAGCTTTTCGGAGCAGAGGACGACTCCCCTTCTCCTGACTGGTCTTCTCTTGACTGGATAGCAGTTCCATCACCATGAAAGTCCTCCTCCTCGGACTCATCCACTCCTACCGCATCCTGATCTCGCCGCTGTTTCCGCCAAGCTGCCGCTTTCAGCCCACCTGCTCGCAATATGGACTGGAGGCGATCGCCCGCTACGGCTCCATCAAAGGCAGCTGGCTAACGGCAAAGCGCATCGCCCGCTGCCACCCCTGGAGCGAAGGCGGCTATGATCCGGTGCCGACGGAGGAAAAGTGACAAATGGAAAAAAGAAGAACGAAGAACGAAAAACGAAAATTCTTAAGCATCTCTCAAACCTGTCCTAAACCCTCTTCCCTCTTCCTTTTTTCGTTCTTCCCTCTTCCCTCTTCGTTCTTCCCTCTTCCCTCTCCCCCTCACTCTGCTGGCGACGGGCTGGGTGAAGCAGCAGGAGTTGGCTGGAGCCATGCATGGGGCGATCGCCCCACGGCGGTTTCAAAGTCGAGCGAGACGAGGGAAACGGTGAGGTTCTGCGGATTTTCTGGGGCATCGATCAGGGCGTAGATAGCGCTCTGGTTAAAGTTTTTGTTGCCGAGGGCGAGGGTGTGGGGTTTGCCGTTGGCAGTGAATTCGATGGTGGTGGAGGGCTGGTCGAGTCCGTAGGTGGCGAGGTCAGTCGGGGGAATGGAAAAAGTGCGATCGCTCATCCCGGTCGCAAGTAAGTTTGCCAAAAACGCAACGGCGGCATCGTTGGCTACGCCTTGCTGGGGCTGTTTCATTTGCCACACGCCATTTTCGTCTTTTTCAAAGAGCAGCGTTTCATTGGGCTTTTTCACGGTCAGCGACTGGATCTGGCTTTCCTCTATTGCAAACAGCTTTTGCGGAGTGGTTTGTCCTGCCTCTTCGGTGCGTGGAGGCTGCTGCAACGACCACAGGCTGACGCTGCCCAAGATCAGCGCGGCAAAGAGGAGCCAGAAAGTAGCGGGCTTGAGTTTCATAGCGCAGAGTAACGATAGCGAGGGATTGGGGGGCTAGAGGGTGGGGAAATTGGTGCAAAGTCTAGTGCAAGTTTCTGGTGCAAGTTTCCGGTGCAAAGGTCTGATGCAAGTTTCTGGTGCAAGGGTCTGATGCAAGTTTCTCAGGTATCCGCCGAACCCTGATTAGCGTCGTCGCCACCACACGCCCACCGCCAGCGCCAGCCCCGCCAGCGGCAAAAAGACCAGCGAGGCAAGAATCAGCGCAATTTGCTGGGAGGGCGAGAACAGTACGCGGCGATTGGTGGGTTCGGCAGCGCGGACGGAGAAGGTGGGGTCGGCTTCTTGACTGAGCCAGCCAATGGCGTTGAGGAAGAGGTCGCGGTTCAACTGCTGGTCAATCAGTCCGTTGGTGGCAAACGTGGAGTTGCCGATCGCCACCATTCGCGCTTCGTCCTGAACAGGCGGCTCCTCTGCGTCGGGCGAGGGGCTGGGGGTGGGCGCGTTTGACAGGCGACGGCTGAAGGCAGCGCCCAGAACGAGATTGCCCTCCGGCGCTTCGGGGTCAAGCTGGAGCTGGCCGTCTTCGCCGATTTGCTGGGCCTGGGTGCGGGCATTGGTAAACAGCAGCGGAGTCATCTCTACGCCCTCGACTTCGCCTAGTTCGAGCGGCCGCGCCAGGGGAAAGAAGGTGATGCCGTTGTTGAGTCCGTCGGTGATGGGGTGCGGGCCATATTCCGTGATGATGGTGACTGCGCCATCGCGGCCGGCGACGGGGTCTACCAGGATGCGATCGCTAAAGGCAACGCCCCAGCCTTCTAGCAAATCGTCCAGTTCAGGATTCGCCTGAGGATCGACCAGCAGCAACAGTCCGCCCTTGCGGGTCTGAAAGTCTTTGAGGCGAGTGATTTCTTCTGCCAAAAGCGGCCGCTGGGGGCCAGCCACCACAATTACCGCAGCGTCGGCGGGAATTTCGGCAGTGTTTGCCAGGTTCAGCGGTTCTGCCTGAAAGGTTTCGTCCGTTAGGCTAGTGAGGGCCTGGGCCAGCCCGCCTTGACCGGGGTTCAGTTCTCGTTCGCCGTGCCCTTGCAGGAAGTAGACTTTGGTCTGGCGATCGCTCGTGATCTTCACCAGCGCAGTGGTCAGCCGTCGCTCCGAGAGGCGCTGGGAGGGGCTGATGGTCTGCACCAACTGGCGGCGATTCCCAGAGGAATCGCTTCGCGAATCGCCCTTCTCTACATACACTTCGCCAAAGTTCTGCACGCCAAAGCGCTCGGCAAGTCCGGGCTGCACCTGCGGATCGACATATTCATAGGCGAACCCGTCAGGATTTTGGCGGCGATAGTTTTCCAGCAGATCGCGATCGGCAGGATTCGGTGCCAGGTCAAAGATCCACACTTTGACGGGATCTTCCAGCGACTTCACCACCTCCTGCGACTGGGGCGCAAGGGTGAACAGGCGATTCTCCGTCAGGTCTAGGCGCGTGTTGTAGCGCGTCGCCAAAAAGTTTGTGAGCAGGAAAATAGCCAGCACCGCCAGCGTTGCCAGCACCGCATTCGTGCCCGCCTGGGTCGAGCGTTTGCCCCATAGTCCCTGAAATCCGCTGGCCTGCGACCCCAGCCACACCACCAATAGCCCAATGCCCGCGCTCAGCAGCCCAGCAGGTATGGGGCCCCAGGTTCCTGCCACCAAACCTGCCGTTAGCCCCATGAGAATCAGGAACAGGCCGGGCCAGATTAGGTGTTTGAGTTTGAGGTAGGAACGGAGGGGTTTCATGGGGAAGAGGGAAGGGGGAAGAGAAAAGAACGAAGAGGAAAAAGGGAAGAACGAAGAGCGAAGAGGGGTGTTTTATAGGAACGCGGGTTAGGAACGCTGGAATCGGAGGGCTTCGATGGATTGGGCGGTGAGGAAGATGCCCAGCAGGATGTAGCTGAGGTAGAGGACGAGGCTGCTGGTGTTGAAGATGCCTCGGCTGAGGTCGTTGTAGTGTTTGATTAGCGAGAGGTGGGCGATCGCCTCTCCGGTGGGGCCGCCGACCCCGTTGGCGATTAGGTCGGTGACCCAGAGCAGCAGCATCAGCCCAAAGGTCAGCACAGCGGCGAGGATGGTGCTGTCGGTGAGGGAGGAGATGAACATGCCCAGGGACAGTACGGCGGCGGCCATCAGAATCAGTCCCAGATGCCCCATCAGCAGCACGTTCAGGTTGGCGGCGGGGTTCGATGCGGCAAACAGGGTGCTTTCATACAGCAGGATAGGCAGCAGCATGGTGATGAAGAAAGTCAGCACGCCCAGCAGTTTGCCGACGGCGACGGCCCAGTTGGTAATGGGCGAGGTGGCCAGCAGTTCCAGCGTGCCGCGCTTGCGCTCTTCGGAATAGAGTCCCATCGACAGCATCGGCAGCAAGAACAGCGCCAGGGAACCCAGCAGCCCTAGAAACACGTTCAGGAACTGGTAGGGCACGTCCACCGGTGGGTCGGTGATGCCGGCTTGGTCGCGCTGGGCAACGGCGGCGAACAATCCCTCTGGGCCAAACAGAATGACCACGAAGAAGAAGCCGCTCAGCAGCCAAAACACGGCGGCGATCGCATAGGCAAAGGGGGAGGCAAAGTAGCTCTGGAGTTCTCGCCGATAAATTGCCAGAATGTTGCTCAAAATGACGCGCATCTAGGCTGCTTCCTCCTGGGATGGGGACTGGTTTTGGGGTTCATTGGAAAGACTGGGGTCGGGGTCGGCGGGCGCGTCGGCCATGGTGAGTTCCAGAAACACCTGCTCTAGGTCGGCCTGCACCCGCCGCATTTCATACAGCCCTAGCCCTGCACCGATGACCGTGGCGGCAATGTCGCGGCCGGGGTCGGTTCCTGGATTGGAGATGACGCGCAGTTTGTAGCGGTGGGGCGGCAGCCCTTCGACGGTTAGTGCGGTGACGGACTTTACGCCTGCGAGGTATTGCAGCCGCTCCTGAGCCACCAGCAGTTCGCCCTCCACTTCTAGCTCATAGCCCGCACCGCCCGACAGGTCTTCCATCAGGCGATCGGGCGTGTTGGTGGCGACGACGCGGCCGCGGTTGATGATAGCGACGCGGCTACAGGTCATGCTGACTTCCGGCAGAATGTGGGTCGAAAGAATGATGGTGTGGTCGCCGGCCAGACTTTTAATCAGGTTCCGCACGTCGATGATTTGGCGCGGGTCGAGGCCGACGGTCGGTTCGTCCAGCACGATGACGGGCGGGTCGTGGACGATCGCCTGGGCAATGCCGACCCGCTGCCGAAAGCCCTTAGACAGCTTGCGAATCAGGGTGTCTCGCCGTTCCACTAGGTTGCAGCGTTCTAGGGAAGACTGGACCCGCTGGGGGCGATCGCCCGCTGCCACGCCCTTCAGCCGCGCCACAAAATGCAGAAACCCTTCCACCGTCATGTCGGGATAGAGGGGCGGCGTTTCTGGCAAATAGCCAATCCGCTGCCGCACGGCCATCGAGTCCTCATGCACGTCGAACCCGGCTACGGTAGCGGTGCCGCTGGTGGCGGGCAAGTACCCGGTCAAAATCCGCATCGTCGTTGTCTTGCCTGCCCCATTTGGCCCCAAAAAGCCCAAAATTTCTCCCGGCTCCACCGAAAACGTCACATCGGTAATCGCAGGGGTGGAACCATAGACTTTGCTGAGGTGTTCGACGGTAATCATGAGGGGCAGGCAGGATGAAGGGTTAGGTCGTGTTGGCGAAAGGGAACAAGCAGGGTTTGAGAAATTCTGAGGTTTAGGGAGATCTAATTCCTGAGTGACTTCCTGAGTGGTGCTACGAATGCAATTGCTGGAGTCCATGAAAACGCTTGGCGAGCAATCCAAAATCGCAAGTCCAAAATCCAAAATCGAGAATCGACCTTGGAGGATCGAAAGCGATCCGGACCAACATTCCCAATCTTGGCTCTCTCCACTCCCAACAACGGCAAATTGTAGCCAACATTGCGAATTTTCGATCTGACGGAGATGTGTCAAGCGTGTGACAGCACCTCGAATTCTTGTCTTGCGACTGATTCACTGCGGCTGATTCACTGCGGCTGATTCACTACGGCTCATACCTTGCGGCTTATGCTTTGCGACTCATGCTTTGCGCCTCAGGTTCCAATATCTGACCCCTAGCTCGGCCCCTAGCTCGACCCTTGGCTCGACCCTCAGCGCCATTCTTGGTTCAGTGTTGACTGACCACGCTCCACCAGACGAGGAGGGCAATCGCCCCTAGACCGACGTGCTGCGGCAGCAGATTTTGCAAGGGCTGGCGGGCAATTTTTTGCGTTAGGAAAATGCTGAGGGCGAGGGTGCTGAGCAGCGTCACGCCCTGTAGAAACGCAATCACGGCGGGATGGGCGACGACGACGGGCATCCCTGCGCCGCTCAGTCCAAAGGTGGCGAGGGTGACGGGCACGATGCGGCCGGCTTCGGTCAGTCCCAGATGCAGATAGTGCGCCAGGTTGCAGCCCAGCACCAGGGGCAGATAGCCGTAGGCCAGTTCGATGAAGGGCTTGGGTTTGGGGGTGATGCGCTCGATCAGGCTGTGGCAAAGGAGGGCGATCGCCCCTGGCAACACCAGCGCGATCGCCGCCAGTCCGGCATGAAGCGCAAAGGGGCCGAGCGGAGCCGCGTCGTATTGCAGCAGCGTGGCCAGCAGATCGCTGTCGCCAAACCCCAGCAGCGTCAAAATTGTCGGCAGCCGATGCAGCACCACCGCCCCCGCCAGCAAAAACAGCAGGCACACCTCCGGTCGCGTGGGCTTGTGGGTGGTCCAAAGTTCAATGCCGGGGGGCCGCAGGTTGAGTTCTACCGAGCGGTGCGGACAGGCCTTCAGGCAGGTCATACACAGCACGCAGTCGCGGTTGTCCTGGAGCTGCGCCGGGTGCGAATAAATTGGACAGCCGCCGGTTTCCTGTCCTTCGCCCTTTTGCGGCCCGCCCTTATAGCACTGGTAGGTCGTGCAGTTGGCGGAACAGATCCCCTGCTGCGCCCGCAGTTCAATCATCGACAGCTTGGCAAACAGGCCGTTCATGCCGCCGATGGGGCAGAGATAGCGACACCAGAAGCGCCGCTCAAACAGGAACGAGAAAATCACGGCTCCGGCGGTAATCAGCAGCAGCAGGCAGGCCGAGAGGTACGCCGTGTTTCCCAAATGCCACAGTTCTTCCCAGAGCAAAATCAGCGCAAATAGCCCAAACAGAAACCAGCCGCCCCATTTTTCTGCCTCTGGGCGCGACCAGGGCAGCAGCTTGCGCCCCAGCACGCGGGTCGAGAGTTTTTGCGAAATTTCGCCGTAGATCATAAACGGGCACACCGCGCACCACAGCCGCCCCACAAACGGGAAGCCAACCAGCACCAGCGGCCACCACCAGGCCCAAAAGAAATTCAGCGCAAAGTTTTGGTCGCGGGTCTGCGGGCCCAGCCAGAGAACTGCAATCACCAGCGGAAAAAACCAGACCGTGAAGCCGTAGTTTATCCGGTCGGGCCACCACGGGCTGCGAAGAAACTGGCGCAGTTTGGGATAGGCGTTGAGCAGGTTGACCCGAAAGCGGCGGGTCTTGCTGCCCGTTGCCCAAAACACCTCTTCCGTTAGCACAGGCGCACCGCTGGACTGGATGATGGCGCGGCCGACCATGCCCTCTAGCTCCGTCAGGTTGCCGGGAAAGTCGTAGCCCTGGAGCCGCCGCAGCGCCTCTGGGGCAAGGGTGGGACGGGCCAGGCCGCGCGAGGAACAGTAGAGGCTGATGTAGTAATTCACCTGGGTTTCGAGGTCGGCCTTTCGCACGCGCAGGGGCGGCACTTTGATGGCGTGGCCAACGTGGCGATCGAGTTCGGGGAGCGATCGCTCTGAGGTGAAGATAATTCGCGCACCCGACTGACGCGGTTCTGGTTCTGGATCACCTTCGCGGGCGACGGGACGGTAGGTTCCCGTTTCCAGCAGTTCCGCCAGCCTGGGCTGGAGCGCCTTGGGCACGTCCTGCACGTTGTTGATTAGCAGCGTGCCGTTGCCCAACCAGCTCAGTAAACCGGGCTTGCCATTCACCCGGCCAAACAGGTCTGCGCCGCTGGGTTGCAGCATATCGCCGTTGAGCTTGATCATGGGCTGCTTGCGATCGCCACTGCCAAAGTGGATCAG
Source organism: Thermoleptolyngbya sichuanensis A183 (assembly GCF_013177315.1). Lineage (NCBI taxonomy): Bacteria > Bacillati > Cyanobacteriota > Cyanophyceae > Oculatellales > Oculatellaceae > Thermoleptolyngbya > Thermoleptolyngbya sichuanensis. The sequence continues at coordinate 3,868,268 of NZ_CP053661.1, forward strand.
CGCGGCCGCGTTGTCCTTGCCTAGCCCCGGCTCGCCAAAGATGAGAACCGGACGGCGATCGCCCGCTGCTTTTTTGATCTCCTGCCGCAGCCGCACCGCATAGCGACTCGCGCCCACAATGCCCCGCCGCACCTTGGGCACCAGGTAGGGACGCAGGGCCGCCTGTCGCTCTTGCTCAAAGACAAGCTGGGAACTGAGTTCCGTCACCTCGTCTGCCAACTGCCGCGACACGGTGCGGTTTAGCTCCGGAAACTGCGCCACTAGGTCGCGGAATGCCCCGCGGGGCACTGTCCAAATTTCGCAATCGCTGAGGGTGATGACGGTATGTTCCGCAGGCGTTTCGAGCAGCAGTTCTTTCAAATACAGCACCGAACCGGGCAGCAGGCTAACGGTGTCTGCCATGCTGTCGGGTCGGGTGCGATAGCGCTCCAGCCGCCCCGATTTCAGAATGTAAAGCGCTTTGGGTTCGGTGTCTTCCAGCGCCAGCCGATGGTTTTCGGGAAGACGGATCTCGCGAACCTGCTGGGCGATCGCCCTCACCGCCGCCTCCGATAGCTCCCCAAACTGGGTCTGCTGCTGTATCCACTGCACCCGCTCGGAAATTTGCATGGGGCAACCTCATCGCGTGGCTATCCAGGGTCAATCATTCTTGCTTTTGGGCGTTCCTGCTTTTGGGCGTGGGGGCAATTTCGGAGAGGCCGGCCTTGTAAATTTTAAAGTTCTGATGTGTAATCTACTACTCTATTTTCAATTCTGAATAGATTGTTAATATTTTGGGATTAAGCCTTTTTGAAACGACCCGCATGAAAACGGTAGATCCGGTCTCAGTTGAGATTATGCAGCAGGTGGCGGAGTATTTCAGCGTCCTCAGTGAGCCGACCCGCCTCCGCATTCTCAGCGTCCTCCGCAACGGCGAACGGTGTGTGCAAGATCTGGTCGAAGCGACCGCCACCAGCCAGGCCAACGTCTCCAAGCACCTGAAAGTGATGCTGCAAGCAGGCATCCTCTCGCGCCGCACCGAGGGCACCTCTGCATACTACAGCGTGCAGGATGACCTGACGTTTGAACTGTGTAATCTGGTGTGCGATCGCCTCGCCAGCCGCATCGAACTCCAGGCACGCCGATTTCGAGCCTTTGGGCTGACCAGTGGGCAAGTCTTGAAGCGGTCGGTATGACGGGATCTTGAGGGGCACAGAAGCCCAGCGAGTCCCTGTTTCTGAAAAGAAAGCCCTTAATACGGGTAAACTCCCGGCGAGAGGAGCAGCCGCCGTTGAGCTTCGGTGAGGCTGGGGAACTCGTCGGGATTGTAGAGCGATCGCGCCCAGGCATTCGACCGCGGCGAGTATTTATAAAACAGGGTGCGCCGCTCTCCCTGGCCGCGCCAAGGCAGCGTGCCGTGGGTCAGCGCTTCAGTAAACAGAATGGCGCTGCCTGCGGACACGGCCACGGGCTGCATACAGGCGGGCGGGTTTTCCACTTTAGTTTGGACTAATGGTGAAGAGGAAGGCAGTCAATGAGAAGCACCGACTGCCGTAAGGTCAATGAAGTACAACCAACATTGACCCCATGATTTTCAACGAACTTCAGCAATTTCGCCAAACGTTGTATGCTAGCTTGGGAAACGCCAGAGATGCCCTGTTTGATCTGATGGATGCCGTGTTAGTGAGTGCGTGCATCGTGTCGTTTGTGAGGCTATCGCAGAGTCCTGTCTTTCGTCGCCAGTGGTCGAGCACCTATGAAGCGTTGCGCGATAGCCGCCTACCCCGATCAAAGGTGCTGAAGCTGTTGGTGCAGCAGATACCGACTCAGCAGCAACCGTTGTTGGCAGGTGATGCGAGTCGGTGGAACCGTCCTGCTGCCAGGCGTTTGAAAGACCGCACCTTATCAGGCAGAACAGGACATGCCCCGATAGCCGGACAAAACTACAGTACCTTAGCCTGGATTGCTGAAGACAGGGGCAGTTGGGCATTACCATTGCGGCATGAGCGCATCACCAGCTTTGAAACACCCGCCAGTAAAGCGGCATTCCAACTCAAACAAGTGACTCGGCAGTTAGCGGTGCGTCCGTTGGCGATCTACGACCGAGGGTACGGCAATGCCAGTTTTGTCAACCAAACGGCAGGGATTGAGGCAGACTTGCTGCTGCGGGTTACATCCAATCGATGTGTCTATGGCGCGCCCCCAGCGTATCGAGGGCGAGGCGCACCTGCCAAGCATGGACATAAGATGAAACTCAATGACCCTGACACTTGGAGTGTCCCGGTCGAAACCGTTGAAGTCGATGATCCCAACTGGGGACGAGTGCGGGTCAGTCGTTGGAGTGCATACCATTTCCGCAAATCCCCCAAACGGGCAATGGAAGTGTTGCGCGTGGAGGTGCTGGAGACACAGAGCAGCACGCGACGCTTGGCTCCTTTGTGGTTAGTTTGGCTGGGTGAGCAGATGCCTCCGTTAGAAACCCTGTGGTTGCACTACCTCCGTCGCTTTGCCATTGAACACTGGTATCGCTTTGCCAAGCAGAGGCTATATTGGACACATCCCCAGTTCAGTTCTGTATCGGCAACCGAACAGTGGAGCAGCCTGATGCCGTTGCTCAGTTGGCAGTTGTGGTTAGCGCGAAAGGACTGTACTGACCACCCCTTGCCCTGGCAGGCACCGCAAGAAACGTTGACTCCGGGTCGGGTCGCACAAGCGTTTGCAGGCATTTTGGCAGCGATTGGCACCCCTGCTCCTGCGCCTAAACCTCGTGGTAAATCGCCAGGACGAGGCAAGGGGCACAAGCCAACTCCTCGTCCCTGCTATCCGATGGTCAAAAAACGAGCCTCGAAACGCAAGACATCCGAACAATCCCTGAACAGTCCGGTTGCAACAGCAGCTTAACTGCGAGCAGGATTGTATCCAATTCCTTAAGTTCAACTGTTATGAACGGTTGAGCAGATTCTTTATGGCATCCTGTTGAGCATTATTGTGATGCCAGTTAGTCCAAACTAAAGTCGGAACGGCAGAGGATATTCCTTTGGGCGATAGTGAAGTTGATATCGTTCTGTGCAATCAAGTGCTTGAGCATGTTCTTGATCCAAGCCAAGCGATGCGTGAGATGGCTCGAATCCTCAAGCCGGGTGGCTACTTCATTGGCAGCGTTCCCCATGTCGGTCTAGTTCATTTAGAACCACACGACTATCGCCGCTACACTGCGCTGGGTATAAAGCAACTGCTTCAGCAGCAAGGTTATTGCGACATCCACATTGAAGGGAATGGGGGAGTCTTTAGAGCGGCTGCGCTGATGATTGTGATGGATCTGCTGCTCAGCCAGCGTAAACCCGGCGTTTCCCAGCAGTTTAATGCAAATATGGCGCTGTTGCTGTCTCCAGTGATTACCGTCCTTAACTTATCTAGTCTATTGGCAGATAAGCTGTTGGGCGATCGCCAGCGCACGCCGGCCAATCTCTGCTGGATTGCGCGAAAAAAATGACTTTTTTCTTTACAATGACTCATTTAAGATGAGGGATCTTGTGGTGTGGGGATGAGGGTTGGGCGATCGCCCCAATTTCACCAATCGTATCTGCCATTAGGCCGAACTGAAAGTGCAAAATTCTGAGTTTACAAACTCAATCTCCTCATCCATCAACCAGGAACCTTTAGAAAATACAAGCCCAGGCTTGGGGAGGAGGTCGCATAGAGAGTTGAACAACCTATACAAATTGGAGTTTGCCACAAACATAAAATAGTCATCAGGGCACCTCGATTAATTGCCTTATTGCAAATTTTTCGGCACTTAAACCAGTGAAATCTCATTGCCATTCTCAACAAGAATTGATTTTTGACCTGATCTTCTGAGTTTTCTCCCTGATCTTCTGAGTTTTCTCAAGGTTGTGTTAGGGTATTTCAAACTCACGGCACAGAAACCATTTCCTAAACGGTCTTAACTGTCCTATCTATTGGGTGGATGTTTGGACAGGTATGTGATGTTATGAAAAATATTGTGAAATCTATCAGGGCGATCGCCCCGTAAGATCACCCCGTAAATTTTTGAGTTCGCTCCTATTTTTGACGTGATATAGCGTTTTTCATTCTGGCGAGGCATAGTAACAGCAATGGGAGAACCAATTCTGTAGGTCATTCAATGACACTTGGGAGAAGGACTCCTCAATGGCTTTGTCTAGATCAAGATAGCTCCGTGCCCCAAGGGAGCGCAGAATACTCTTAATCTTTGAAAAGCAATTCTCGATGGGTGAAAAGTCCGGCGAGTACGGCGGTAGAAACATCAGTTTAGCACCTGCATCCTCAATCAACCTCCTAACTTCTTCACCAAGATGAATCGAGCAGTTATCCATGATGACACATGCCCCTTTCCACAACTTAGGAACGAGTCTCTGGGAAATGAAGGCTTCAAAGGTAAGTCCATCGACTGAACCGATGAGATTGGAATAGGTAATTACCTTTTTAAGGCTAATTGCACCAAGAATCGAGACCCGTTTCCCTCGTTTGCTGGGACGCTTACCATGGGCTCGTTTTCCTTTCGGGGCACGTGCCCGGAGTCGAGTCAAAGCCAGGTTCACTCCTGATTCGTCAATAAAGATTAAGTCTTGAGCCAGGAATCCTCGAACCAGTTGCCAAAATTTGACTCGTTCGATTTGCACCCGTTCAGTTTCCTTTTTGTCGGGATACAGCGTTTTTTTTAAGGGTTAAGTTCAGTTTCTCTAACATACGAAACATCGTCGAAACGCCAATCCGAACACCGACCCTTTGTTCCAGCAAGTCACACAACTCTGCCAATGTCGCGTCATGATTTGATTCAGCAATCGTTTTTAGGATCTCTAGTTGCTCATTACTTAATTTGGTTGGCGTTTGCTCAGTGCGGCGTTTGGGGGCAATCTCACCTGTTTCCCGATATTGTTTGATCAGCTTTCGCACGAAACTGTAAGCAACTCGAAATTGTTGAGCGATTTGACGTTGCGACGTATTCCCTTCAATGTAGACATCAATAATTTTTTGTCTAAGATCTAGTGAGTAGGGTCGCATTTGAGTTAAGGGTAAAGTAAATTCACTGAATAGATTATATCAAAATACGCCTCACTAGGCTAGAAATTGCTATAGTAAACGCTCCTGCTTAATGACTATCCTGCACCAAAACGAAACGTCCCAACAGCAAACAAACCCCTCCGTTTCAATTACGCCCCAGAGCGCCGAACTGCTCAGCTTCAACACATCACGACAATCAGCTGATGCACTCCTGCGAGGTCCAAAGCCAACAGTCAATGCCTTTGAAGTCACGCTAGAGCGGCTCAGCTCAGCGGTGAAGATGGGGCTGTATGAACCTGGCGACCAACTGCCGAGCGAACGGGAACTTGCCGATATTATGGGCGTGAGTCGGGCTACCGTCCGAGAAGCAATTCGCCTGATGACCGAGCAGGGCATTTTGGTAGCGCGTCGGGGACGCACAGGGGGCACCTTTGTCTCCAAGCACCCGGTGCCCGAAACATTACAAAATCTGCGAACCCGCCTTAGCGCAAGGGGAACTTCGATTACAGGCATTTTGGATCATCGACTGGTGGTGGAGTCGGGCGTGGTAGAGCTAGCTGCTCAACGGGCGACCGACGAGCAAAAGTGGGAATTGCAAGCACTGGTTAATGCAATGGAGCAAGCAGACAACCATGCAGAATATCGCAAGCTAGATACGCGGTTTCATCTGCTGATTGCCGCCGCAACCCAGACCAATCGACTGTCGTCGGTTGTTGCAGAGATTCATGCTGAACTGTCGGATTTGCTGGGTGCATCCCAGTCTTACAAGACTCAGGATGAGAATTGACCATTGAGATAAGCGCAGCGATGGCGAAGGACTTGTGGAACGTTGTCTTCCTTCCACTGAGCGCCTGAAATTTTCACCCGCCTACCAATTTGCTTGATAGTCGACTCCACGGCACCCGAGCCAATTGAAATCCCCTCAGCTTGGTAGTAGCTGTAGTTAACGATACGGAGCCGATGCTTAGCCAGATAGCCGATAAACTGGTCTACCCGCTCATGGGACCAGTCGTCGAATAGCCTAACCGCCCCATCCACATCCCCTTGCCACAAGCAGGCTTCGACGGCATCAAGACGCTGTTGAGACCCACCCACGTTACCCAAATTCTCCATCAGGTGGTACCAGTCCAAGATCTCAAGGCGCTCGCTGCGATGCCCGATCTGTGAAAACAGGTTCCAGATGCCGTCGTGACCATCCCCAAGACAAACGAGGGGATGCGCTAAGGGCTGCTGGTTGAGCCAGTTGACCAAGCTGTCGTTGTCTTTGTAGAAGGCGCTAATGCTGCACTGATGCAGGTTTACCCCCTTGTAATCGCGCCACTGGCAGGGCTGCCCCTGAGGAGTCCGCAGACGGACTTTGCCCCCGTCTAAGCTCATTTCCTTAACCCCGCTGTCCACCGCTGGTGGCTCTAGGTCTTGACGATGCACCAGCCGTTGCTGGGTACTCCCTGACACGCACACCCCGGTGAGCACAGCGATATCGTCGGCAGCTCGCGCATAGGCTTCGTTGGCACTCAGCAGCAAGCAGCACGTCTCAACCTGAGGACTCCACTGGGTGCGGGCCTTGACCTTAAGCCGCTGGCTCTGGCGCTGACTCAGACTTAAGCGTCCGACGATACTCTGGATGTGCCGCTTTCGCCCAGAGCTTGTGCCGCTGCTTGTGCAGATAAAAAATTTCCGATCTCAGGCCCCACATACTCCAGTAGGTGGTCACGAACGGCGACTTCGATCCCGGCCAATGTTTTGACTTGTTCAGGGTCTGTCTCGTCGTAAAGCAACTCCGCTAACGCCAGTGCATGGGCTTTGATTTGGGCTTCCTTGGTGGCATCCATCGCTTCAACTATCCTTAGAGCAACTGCTCTGAGCCTACGGCGTCTGCCCTTAATCTGCACTAAGCACTTCTACTCATTGCATAACTGGGATGCACCCTGTGGAATCGTAGTTTCTTCTGATTGGGAATCATAGATTCTTCCTGATATAGCTGGGTTGTGCAAGTTTGCCCTCATCCCCCAGCCCCTTCTCCCTTTTTAGGAGAAGGGGAGCCGGATTGGAAGTCCTTCTCCCGCTTTGGGAGAGGAATTTAGGGTGAGGGTTACAAAAGTGGGATACACCCGATTTGCTGACAGCCGCGCCCCATAGCAAATCCCAATGTCTCCATGCCAATGATCAGCATCAGCTGATCGTGGATGCAATCTGCCTGGGACGACCCGACCTCGCTCGCATCAAGATTCAGGAGCATATTTTGGCTACTAACAGCTACTTGAATGCTCTGCTATGAAAGTTGGTTTGAGGTATTTTGAGATATTTCTAGAGCCACTTCTACGCCTGGAAACTTTTGCATTTGACGTTTGCATTTGATGTCTTGAGCAGACTAGGGCAAGTCTTGAACACGAGCCATCGGCCTAGAAGTGGGCTTTGTAGTGGGCTTCGTTGCTTACCGAGCCATTTCAATACTTTTGGCGATCGCCACACATCGCTATCACGTTTTAAGGTGTATCTTTTTAAGGTGTATCTTAGGTTGGATCACCAGAATCCAAACTTTGTAGCGCTAGCTACGGAAGCATACGGAATAACCGCATACTTTTAGCTCTGAGGTTGAATGGAATAGATTCAGACCTTTGGGTGGACGCTGCCTTTTTGCTTTTGCATCCATGTCCACTCAGAACATTCAATCTACATAGCTTGCATGGTTCACATTGGCATGGCTGCGTTATTGGCTTAGACCGTTGATTGGTGCTTGATTTGCACTGTTGCGATCCGCTTGAACAATGTGTTGAAAATGTCCCGACCGTGGACTTGATACAGACTTGATACAGATGGTGATAGTGTGACGCAAGGTTTTGTGACGCAAGATTTATTGATTGGAGGCGATCGCCTACCCGCTGACTCAGGGCAATATACCGAACTCATCGACCCCGCCACAGGTGATGCCTGGATCAAAGTCGCCGCTGCCGCAGCCGATGATGTCGATCGGGCCGTGCAGGTTGCCGACCAAGTGCGATCGCCCTGGCGCAGAGTCAATAGCCGCGATCGCACCCAACTGTTGCTGAAGCTGGCGACCCTCATCCGCGAAAATTTGGAACCGCTGGCCCAACTGGAAAGCCGCAACGTCGGCAAGCCCATCCGCGATGCCCGCGACGAGGTGAACCTGGCCGCAGACTGCTTCGAGTATTACGCCGGGGTAGTGAATAAGATCGGCGGACAGACAACTCCTGTGGCTGCGGCGGGCACCCATCTAACCTTTCGAGAACCCATCGGCGTGTGTGGGCTGATTGCGCCGTGGAACTTTCCCATCGCCATCACCGCCTGGAAGGTCGCGCCTGCCCTAGCAATGGGCAATCCAGTGGTGCTAAAGCCTGCAACCCAAACGCCGCTCACAGCGCTGCGGTTGGGCGAACTGGCCCTAGAAGCAGGCATTCCGCCCGGTGTGTTTAACGTGGTTCCTGGTGCGGGATCGGTGGCAGGCGAGGCGCTGCTGCGGCATCCGCTAGTGCGAAAGATCTCCTTCACTGGCTCGACTGAAATTGGAATGCACGTCATGCGGACTGCGGCAGACGATCTCAAGCGCGTGACGCTGGAACTGGGCGGCAAGTCGGCGAATCTGGTGTTTGCCGATGCGGATCTGGATTTGGCGGTTCCCAAGGTAATGTGGAGCGTGCTGGGCAATGCCGGGCAGGACTGCTGTGCGCGATCGCGCCTGTTGATTCAGCGCCCGGTTTACGACGAGTTTTTGCATCGCCTGACGCAGCAATTCCAGGCGCTCCGAATTGGCCCACCGCTCGACGAATCGACGGAAATTGGTACGCTGATTTCTACCCAGCAGCGCGATCGCGTGTTGGATTATATCACGCTGGGGCAGCAGGAAGGCGCAACCTTGCTCTGCGGCGGCACAGTGCCCACCGAATCCCCGCTCGACCGGGGCGCGTACCTCACGCCTGCCCTCTTTGCCCACGCCACGCCCAATATGCGAATTGCCCAGGAAGAAATCTTTGGCCCAGTTCTCTGTGCTATCCCGTTTGACACCGAGGAAGAAGCCGTGGCGATCGCCAACACCAGTCTCTACGGACTCTCTGGCTCTATCTGGACCCGCGACATTGGCCGCGCCCTCCGCATTGCCCGCGCCATCGAAACGGGCGTTCTCTCCATCAACACGGGCCACAGCGTCCACCTGGAAGCCCCCTTCGGTGGCGTGAAGCACAGCGGCATCGGTCGCGAACTGGGACTCGCCGTGTTAGATCATTACAGTGAGTGGAAGAGTATCTTCATTGCAGAGTGATGGAGCGTCCGTCTCTTTGTCACTTCTCTAGCCCAACACTCCCCATTCTTTAATCCTTCTATTTTGTATTCCTTTATGTATTCTTCTTCTCGTGGACGATTGACCGTCGAAATGCTGACGCAGCTTGTTCAGGATGAGCAGATTGAAACCATCCTCACCGTGTTTCCAGACCTCTATGGACGGCTGATCGGCAAGCGGATCACGGGCGATTTTTTCGTGAACGACGTGCTGCAAGATGGCGTTCACGCCTGCGATTATTTGCTGGCCTGCGACATGGAAATGGACCCGGTTCCGGGATACAGCTTCACCAGTTGGGCCAGTGGCTATGGCGACTTTCGCATGATTCCTGATCTGAGTACGCTACGAGTTGCGTCTTGGCTAAAGAAAACGGCGATCGTGCTGTGCGATGTTTACAACGAAGAAGAGGATGCGCGGGTTGAGATTGCGCCGCGCAGCCTGCTGAAGACGCAGGTAGAACGGGCCAAGTCGCTGGGCTATGTTGCTAAAGGGGCTTCGGAACTGGAGCTATACGTCTTTGCCGATTCCTACGAAACCGCACGGCAAAAGAACTATCATGACCTTCAGCCCATCGGCAGCTACATTGAGGATTATCATATTTTCCAGGGCACCAAGGAAGAGTTTCTCATTGGCTCAATCCGCAAGCATTTGGAGCGATCGGGAATTCCTGTCGAGTTCTCGAAGGGCGAATGGGGGCCGGGGCAGCAGGAGATTAACTTACGCTACGCAGATTTTTTGGAAATGTGCGATCGCCACATTCTCTACAAGCACGCCGCCAAGGAAATTGCCTGGCAAAGCAACGTCGCCGTTACGTTCATGTCCAAGTGGGACGAGCGCTACGCCGGGTCGAGTATGCACCTACACGCCAGCTTGTGGGATCAGGAAGGTAAGATAGCGCTGTTCCCCGGTAAGGAAGCCTTCGGCCCGGTGCATAGTTCGCCGCTGTTTCGCTGGTTCCTCGGCGGCTGGATGGCGCATATCCGCGAAATCTTCCCGTTCTACGCGCCCTATCCCACATCCTACAAGCGCTACGTAGCGGGTTCCTTTGCGCCAACGGGCATTGCCTGGTCCTATGACAACCGCACAGCGGGCTTTCGCATTTTGGGACATGGCCCCTCGCTGCGGCTAGAGTGTCGCGCACCGGGAGCCGATGCCAATCCTTATCTTGCCTTTGCTGCTACCCTCGCTGCTGGACTCGACGGCATCAAAAACCAGATCGAGCCGCCGCCGATGTTTGAGGGCGATGTGTACGAGGCACGGGATTTGCCGCAGGTGCCCCACAGCCTGAATGAGTCCATTCACGAACTGGAAAAGAGCCAGTGGGCGCGGGACACCTTTGGCGAAGCCACGATTGACCACTATCTGCACTTCTTCAAAACTGAGCAGCGCAAATTCGATGAAGTGGTGACGAGTTGGGAGCGGGCCCGCTATTTTGAACGGGCCTGATCCCCCTCTAATCCCCCGTCGATCAGCGAACGCCTAGCACCTGCTTTGCCCGGTTCAGGTATCTTTGGCGATCGGCCAGACCGTTGCGCCCGCCGTTTACCACGCGGGTTACAGCAATCAGGTCATCGCGGTCAGCATGTTGGTTGATGTTGCGGGTTTGCCAGAACCACCCGGCGGCAGTGACGGCATACTGCGGCGACGCAACCAAATCGGGGTTTGCTACAAAATCGACCCCCATTGCCCTGGAAAACTGAGCATAGTTGGAGCGACCCGTTAGCTGAATTACGCCGCGCCCCATATAGCGTGCGCCATCGCCCGGTTGCGTGTTGCCGAGATTTCGCGCTAGGCTCGACGGCGGCTCGTAGCGGCGCTGGGCATCTGTCGGGCCCCAGATTTCGCGCAGATAGCGGAATCCCCCGCTTTCGTGCAACACCTGACCAAAGAAATGGGCCATTCGCAGGGGAGTGTTGATTTCAAACCGCTCGAAGGTGGCGTTGATGCCGGGGGTCATGGCAGTTACGCGATCGCGCAATTGGCTAGAGCCGATGATCTGCAAAATCTGATCTGTCGTAACGAATTGCCGTTTTGCGGGGGGATAGTTGGCCTGGGTATTGGGCGGCGGGGGCTGGGGCGGTGCGTCCTGAGGTAAGATAAATAGCCGCACGTAGGGTAAGGTTCCGGCAGGACGGGCAGGCAAATCGGAGAGCAGTCGGATAAACGAGTCGATTTCTTCATCCAGCGCGTGTAGCTCTGGCTGTTTCATCAGCAGATCTCGCAGGCGATCGCTCCCCCCATCTCGATAATGGGCCATAGTGAACGTTGTGCCATAGATGCCGTGATAGGGATGGGCACTGGCAGGCGCAGGCGGCAACCCCGTGAGCTGACGAATCGCCCGATCTAGGAACCGATCGGCATCGTGGGGCTGGGGTGGCAATTGCAGCAGAAGCTGCTCAAAGCGACTAATTCCGTAATCTCGATATGTCCTAAGTTTTGCGCTATCAAGCGTAGGCGCAGGACTGGCAGCGCTACTGGGCGCGGAATTGGTCGCATTATTAACCGAAGCATTAGTCATGGCGATTTCCCTGATTCTGAAGTGATGACAACACAGCGTGCGATCGCGCTGACTGGGGCAAAACTGAACGAGCGATCGCGGCAGCGCGTTTTGATTAGCAGATGCGTGCTGAATGACTTAGTTTAGAATGCCCAAACTCACGTCCGCAGCACAACGACCCGCTATGAAATCCGTCTTCACACGGCAATCTTGTGTTTAAGCGGTCAAGTCAATCTGGAAAATCCTACAGCCAACAGCAATCTGCCTGGTCAAACAAGCTGCCTGGTCAATCCTGAATCGCAAACTCGAACCTGTGAAACGGCACTTTGAAGTGGTGAAATGGTGTGAAACGGTGTCCAGAGCGTGTTGTGCCGTCTTGCCAGATACTTCACGCTCTGGCCGTAGAATTCCAGACAAAGACTCGACCCGTTTCCCAACTGGCTAGAAATCGGTCAGAAATTGCCTAAAAAACTGGCTACAAACCAGATGCAAGAAGGCCAACTCCAGCCAATAAACGCAGACTCAATGGACACAACTGGACTCGAACCAGTGACCCCCACGATGTCAACGTGGTGCTCTAACCAACTGAGCTATGCGTCCTGAACAGTCTACTAATATAGCAGCCTTGGGCGATCGCATCAAGCTTTTTGTCCCCAATTTTATAGAACGCTGGCTGAAATGCTTTTTCTGCCTGGGGTTCACGCTTTGCCGTCCCACTGCTGCTTCATCCGCTCGATGCGCTCTAGCAGGCTCTCGTTCGACAGGCGCGAGTTGAGCCGCTCCACCAGCAGCGGAAAGGCAAAGGGCGACGGGCGCTTGGTGGTTTGCCACACCAGAGAGAGCGATCGCACTCTATCCAGCGTTTTGGCCAGCCGATGCACCTCCAGCTGATCAGTGAGGACTTCTTGCTCTGCCTGCTTCAGCAGCAAGTTGTCCGGTTCATATTTGGAAAACACTTCGTAAATCAGCGACGAACTGACCTGGAGTTGCCCTGCCGTCTTTTTGGCAGAGGGATAGCCCTTGAACACCAGCCCAGCAATCTGGGCAATGCCGCGAAACTTGCGGGCAGTGAGTTCCGACAGGTTGAGGCTGGCGCGGATGTCGGCTTCCAGATTTTCCAGGCTAAAGAAGTCTTCGGAAAACAGGTCTTGAAACGGATAGTCCTTAGGCGCGAGGATTTCAAACCCGTAATCATTCACGGAAATCGTAAACGTCGCCTGCTTTTGTCGCGCAAACCGATAGCCCCACAAAAAGCCCAGCCCCTCATGCACAAAGCGCCCTTCAAAGGGATAAACATAAAGATGCTGTCCTTCGCGGGTCTTGCAGGTTTCAATCAGCAACTCGGTTGCGGCGGGCAAATGGGATATGCGCTGCTGGGCAGACAGAATTGGTTTCAAGCAGATCAGTTCCAGATTCGTGCTTGCATCCTGACTCCGTTCAATTTCACGTCTCAGGTGCATACTCAGCGTGTCAGATATTGCGAGATTTCCGCCACCCCAGGTGGGTGTTACGGTAGATTTCTTGCTTGTGCTTTTGACATACACCACCATATCTTTCATCTGAAAAAACTCAAGCTGTCGCCCTGCAAAAAAGAACACGTCGCCCTTTTGCAGCTTGGATGCAAAGTTTTCCTCAATCGTGCCAATCTTGCGGCGATTGGTGTACTGAATCTGTACCGACTGGTTCGAGATAATTGTTCCGATACCCATGCGGTGCATCCGGGAAATTTGCAGGTCGGTGACACGATAGCGGTCATCCTCCAGCGTGATTTTTCTGTACCTTGGATAGGCGCTGAGTGACTTCCCACCCTTTTCCAAAAAGTCGAGTATCCAAGTAAATTCGGCATCCGTTAAGCGTTCGTAGGATAATGTTTTGCGAATGGTGGAGAGCGTGTCGGCAGGCGTAAAACCATCTCCACAGGCCAGGGTGACTAAGTGCTGAATTAGCACGTCGTAGGGCTTGTGGAGCGGGCGGCGCACTTCGATATCGCCCTGGGCCAGTCCATTGCGAAAAGCAGAAATTTCCAATAGCTCCAGCGAGTTGGTCGGCAGGAAGAAAATCTCGGACGTGCCTGCGGGGACGTGGGCCGATCGCCCGGCCCGTTGCAATAGCCGAGCCAGGTTTTTGGCGCTGCCAATTTGCACGACTCGCTCTACGGGCTGAAAGTCTACGCCCAAATCCAAGGACGAGGTGCAGACGACCCACTTGATGGCCCCGGTTTTCACGGCTGCTTCGATCGCCTCTCGTTCTTGCACGTCGATGGAGCCGTGGTGCAGCGCAATGCGATCGCCCTCTTCGGGCAGGGCAAACGTGAGCGCCTGATACCACTTTTCTGCCTGGGCGCGGGTGTTGGTGAAAATCAGCGTGGAGGTTTCGATATCTAGTGCGTCTACGAGTTCCTGAAACATTCGCAGGCCCAAATGCCCCGCCCAGGGAAAGGTGTCTACCGAGTCGGGCAAGATACTGCGAATGATCGTTTGCCGCTGGAGGTTGGTTTGAATCACCACGGGTTCGATATCCAGCCCCACGGCGACTTGGGCAGCTTCCTGAATATTGCCTAGCGTGGCCGACAGGGCCCAGGTTTGCAGCGACGGGCGCAATTGACGCAGTGCCGAAAGGCAGAGTTCGGTTTGGGTGCCTCGTTTGGAACTAAGCAACTCATGCCACTCGTCCAAAATCACCGCCCGCAGATTGCCAAAAAGCGTCTCCGCACCGGCATAGGACAGCATCAGAGCAAGCGATTCTGGCGTGGTGATCAGGATCTGCGGCATCTTTTTGAGCTGGCGGGCTTTGCGGCTGGCGCTGGTGTCGCCCGTGCGCGACTCGACCCGCAGATCCCAGCCCATGTCTTCGATGGGGCGGCGGATGGATTGCTCGATGTCGCGGGAGAGCGATCGCAGCGGGGTCAGGTATAGCAGTTGCAGCCCTGGTTTGGGGTCGTGCAGCATAGCGGCGATCGCCCCCATGACCGCCGCATAGGTTTTGCCAGACCCGGTGGGCACCTGCACCAGCCCGCTGCGCCCCGCCAGAAACGCCTCCCAGGTTTTCTGCTGAAACGGCAATGGCTCCCAGCCCTGCCGCTGAAACCATTCGACGACAGGTGCAAGGCTGGACGTGCTGGGAGGGGCAGAACTAGGCGGCGATCGCCTCTTCATAGGTCACAAAATGGGGCATAAACAGCATACTTTTGGCTCCACAACGGAACGCTTTTGTCCATCGAGAATTGCCTCAAACGGCTTGCCTGCATCCGATGCCTAAATCTGGATCACCCTTGACCGGATCATAAATCACAGGCAATCTTAAACCTTAAATCGTTTGGCAAATTGCTGTGTAGCCGTTCTATGTAGCCGTCCTATGCAGTGATTTTCACTCTTTATTGGTACTTAGAGACGGTATTTAGGGATGGTATTTAGAGCATCCTTTGCTAACCATAGCAGGCAACCGTCAGACTCTATTCCTTGCGTCTTCAGTAATTACACGCTGATTCTCACTGTAATTTTTCTATGAAGCACATAATTAACCGTGAGTCTCAGGACGCTAGGCCTCTACTGAAAGATAGATAGTCAGAATATGAGTTTAGGAGCAGTTTATACAAAATTGTCCTGTCTGT
The DNA here is from genome assembly GCF_013177315.1 of Thermoleptolyngbya sichuanensis A183. NCBI lineage: Bacteria > Bacillati > Cyanobacteriota > Cyanophyceae > Oculatellales > Oculatellaceae > Thermoleptolyngbya > Thermoleptolyngbya sichuanensis. The sequence goes on from NZ_CP053661.1 coordinate 3,883,691, forward strand.
TTCTCGAAGTGTTCTATCACGGCAAGTGCTTTCTATCGTTTATCGCGATCTCTTTGAGACTGAGTGACTAAATAATTGTGAATTTGCTAGCCGCTAGCCTTGCCGTAAGTTCATCTGGTTCGCTTCCTTAGAGGATGTTTGAAAAGTCCTACTGTTTGTAGCAAAGCGTGCAAGATCCCCCTAAATCCCCCTTAAAAAGGGGGACTTTAAGGCGGTTTCCCCCCTTTTTAAGGAGGGCTAGGGGGGATCTCTGAGTGCTTAACATTACAGGCGATACCTTTTCAAACACCCTCTAAAGATTGCTCAGAGGATGTTTGAAAAGTCCTACTGTTTGTAGCAAAGCGTGCAAGATCCCCCTAAATCCCCCTTAAAAAGGGGGACTTTAAGGCGGTTTCCCCCTTTTTAAGGGGGGCTAGGGGGGAGCTCTGAGTGCTTAACATTACAGGCGATACCTTTCCAAACACCCTCTTAGAGCAGCTCCCATCGCGTCGAAGCGAGCAAGCCAAGCCGTTTTCCGATCAAAATACGCTCGCCTGCATCCCCGCCTCCTCCTGATTCCTCGATCAAGCGGGTGCATTGTCGAGACGTTTGGTGCATTCTACCGCCCTCTTTCCTGTCGCTTGTTCTTAGCACTGATTTTTACACAGTTTGCATCTGTGTAACCTTGCGTCTCTGCGGTTGCAGAGCGGCAGATCGTGCTGCCTCAGGTTTGGCCTGCTTTCAGGTACAGTTCTGTCGATTTGGGCTATTCATTCACCTGCTGTTTCATCCTTGCTTAGGAGCGCTCATAGCCATGTCCGCAGTTTGTCTTCCCTCCCCGGTTTCTAGATTGTCCTCGTCTGCTTTAACCCATTCAACTCAACAAGTCCTGTCGGTTCCCAAAAGCGCCTGCACACTCGTCGTGTTTGACCGAGGCATTGCGGATCTGGGAACGCTGGTGGCGGGTGTGTCGGACGCTGCGGGCGTGCTGGTGCTGGACGCTCAGCAAGATGCGATCGCGCAAATTACGGCAGTTCTGACCCAGTATCCACAGATTGACCAAGTTCATCTCGTGACTCACGGCAGCGAGGGCTGTCTGCAACTAGGCGATCGCCCCCTCTCTCTGGAAACCCTCGACCGCTACGCCTGGGAACTACAGTCCTGGTTTTCTGCTGCAAACGCGCCGAGGCTAATCCTCTACGGCTGTCGCGTGGCAGCAGGCGAAACCGGGGCAGAGTTTCTGCAAAAGCTGCACCAACTGACTGGAGCCACAATCATCGCCTCCACCACCGACACGGGAAGCCTATCCCTGGGCGGCAACTGGGAACTGGAGATGCAGGTTGGCCCCGGTTCCTATCAGCCTGTGTTTTCTGAAGGGGCGATCGCCCGATTTTCTGGCATTCTCTCCCCTGTCCAGTTCAACCTTTCCGGCGTGCTGAACCGCGATGTCATTGCCAATACGGGGGACAGCATTCAAGACTCAATAGACAACCAAACCAACGTCATGATAACCCAGTCCGTTGCCACTGCCATTGGCGGGGCAAATGGTCAGGGCTTACCCGACAACGGCTTCTTCGCAGCCAATGCCTTTCGCCCCAATATGCAGCTCGCTTATAGCAACACCAACAACGGCAACAACGTTTGGTTTGCTACGGCCAATGGGCAGAGCATGAACTTTGCAGTTCCACCTGGTCAATATAGCGAAGTTCACATCGCCGTCTTGTCCACAGAAGGGGCATCCTCCATGCGGCTGACCTTTCACTACAGCGATGGCACCACGCAAACCACTGGCAGCATCACGATTCCCGACTGGTTCGACGAAATTACTGAATCTGCCTCGCTGTACTACATGATCAACGGCATGGATCGGGCCCACAATACCGCAGGCACACTCTTTGAGGATGCCAACAATCCAGCCGTCTTTGGAGCACGCTTCCTTCCTAACACGGGCAAAACGCTGCAAAGCGTCACCGTTGAGAAAGTTGGTACGACAGGCTACCTCAACGTTATGGGCGCAACTGGCGTGGTTAACAACCTGCCCACAAACGTTAACCTCAGCAGCACCAGTGTTAATGAAAATGTCGCCGCTGGCTTCACAGTGGGTGGACTGAGTACCGTTGACCCCGACGCAGGTAATACTCACACCTACAGCCTCGTAGCAGGTGCGGGAGACACCGATAACGCTACTTTCAGCATTGTCGGCAACCAGCTTCGGATCAACACCCCACCCGACTTTGAAACCAAGAGCAGCTACAGCATCCGAGTTCGCACGACCGATCAAGGTGGGCTGTTCTTTGAGCGCGTCTTCACTATCAACGTGAACGACGTGAACGAAACGCCGACCAACCTGACGCTAAGCAACACCACACGAGATGAAAACATTCCTGCCAATTCTCTAATTGGCAACTTCGGTACCGTTGACCCCGACACAGGCAATACCCACACCTACAGCTTGGTGGCGGGTGCGGGAGATACCGATAACGCTGCCTTCACGATCGTCGGCAACGAACTGCGGATCAATGCCTCCCCCGACTTTGAAACCAAGAGCAGCTATAGCATTCGGGTTCGCACGACGGATCAGGGCGGATTATTCACCGAGCGCGTGTTCACGGTCAACATCAACAACCTGGAAGAAGCGCCGACCAATCTGCAACTCAGCAGCAATGACCTGTTGGAAAACGTCCCTGCCGATACTGTCGTCGGCACACTGAGTACGATTGATCCCGACGTTGGAGACACCCATACCTACGACTTGGTCAGCGGCACAGGCGATGAAGACAATGCCGCGTTCACGATTGTCGGCAATGAGCTGCGGATCAATGCCTCGCCCGACTTTGAAACCAAGAACAGCTACAGCATCCGGGTTCGCACGACCGACCAGACCGGGCTGTTCTTTGACCGCGTTTTGACGGTTTATATCAACAATGCGAACGAGGCTCCGACAGATATCATCCTGAGCAGCACCAGTGTTGAAGAAAACGTGGTGCCAGATACGGTAGTGGCCGCGCTCAGCGCCGTAGACCCAGATGCAGAGGACGAGCACACCTATCTGCTGGTGGCAGGTGCAGGCGACAACGACAACGCCGCCTTTGCTCTGGAGGGCAACGAGCTGCGAATCAACGAGATGCCAGACTTTGAAGCCAAGTCGGTGTATCGAGTTCGGATTCGCGCCGTCGATCGCGATGGGCTGTTCTATGAAAAAGCTGTTCAGATCAACATCACGGATGTGGATGAGTCGGGCAATGCGCCGCCGACCAGCATTAGCCTCAGCACCGCCAGCCTTGATGAAAACGTTCCTGCCAATACCGTCGTGGGCACGTTTTCGACGGTCGATCCCAACCCTGGCGACGTGCATACCTACAGTCTGGTAAATGGGGTCGGCTCGACGGATAACGCCGCGTTTACAATTGTCGGCAATCAGCTCCGAATTAACGTATCGCCCGACTTTGAGGCGAAGCCCAGATACAACATCCGCGTGCGATCGCGCGACCAGAGTGGTGGCATTTTTGAGCGGCAGATGGTGATCACGGTTAACAACGTGAACGAAACCCCGACCGCCATCAACCTCAGCACGACGAACATCAATGAGAACCTTCCTGCGAACAGCGCTGTTGCAATTCTCAGCACAGTCGATTCCGATGCAGGAAACACGCATGCCTATACGCTAGTGAGCGGCGAAGGTGACACTGACAATGCTGCATTTAGCATTGTAGGTAACCAGCTTCGGATCAATACTTCACCTGACTTTGAGACCAAGAATAGCTACAGCATTCGTCTTCGTTCAACCGACCAGGGTGGATTGTTCACCGAACGCACGGTCAATATCGGCATCAACAACGTCAACGAAGTGCCGACTCAACTGGAGTTCAGCGCTACGAACGTGAATGAGAACGTGCCCGCGAATAGTGTGATCGGCACGTTCACCACCACCGATCCCGATGCAGGCAATACCCACACCTACACGCTGGTATCAGGCGCTGGCTCGGCTGACAATGCTGCCTTCACCATCGTTGGCAACCAGCTCCGCATCCGCAACGCACCCGATTTTGAAACCAAGCCGAACTACACGATTCGCGTCCGCACGACAGATCAGGGCGGGCAGTTCTTTGAGCGGCAGTTTAGTATTACCGTCAACGACCTGAACGAAGCGCCCACCAGCATCACCCTCAGCAACAACGCTGTGCGAGAAAACGATGCTGGCGTGGTGATTGGCCGCCTGACGGTTGCCGATCAAGATCGCAACCAAACTCATAGCTTTACGGTTAGCGATCAGCGCTTTGAAGTAGTGAATGGGCAACTGAAGCTGAAGTTTGGACAGAGCATCGATTTTGAACAGGAAAAGCAGGTCAATCTCAGCATCACGGCCTTTGACAACGGGTCGCCCAGCCTCAGCCGCACCCAGAGCTTCACGATCAACGTGCAGGATGTGCCAGAAATTGATGTGGAGAAGTTCCGCTCTGGCGTGACGGGGGCGCTGACCCAGCTCGCTGTGGTGCTGGACAACGACCTGGCGCGGAGTTCTCTGCCGATTCTGGGAACGCTGAGCGATCGCTACGTTCCTGCGTTCCTGAGGAACCTGACCAGCACCTTGGTCAGCGGCATGGCTAATGAGGAGCAACTCACGGTCGGCGAGTTCCAAAACCGCATCAGTCGGAATCTGCCGGGTATTCGAGTGCTGACCGACTTCAGTCATGCGAAGCAGTTTGAAGTGACGCTAGACATGACCCAGACCTATAACCTAGGTTCCGTCGGGCTGAATAGCAACATGGGCCTGCCAATGCTGAGCATGAGAACCACGGGTTCTGCCAATGCCAGCGTCCTCGGCGGCATGAGGCTGACTTTCGGCTTCCATGATGACTTCGGCTTCTATTTCAACACGAACCCCAGTAAGACTTTCTTTGGGGCAGAACTGACGGCTGCGCTGTCGAATAACTTCAGCGCCCAGGCGACGCTGGGCTTCTTGCAGGCAAGCTTGACCAATGATCTGTCCAATCCTACGCGGGTGACGGGCGGCTTTAAGGCGCTTCTGAAGGACATCGACAATATTCCGGGTGCGCCCAACGATGGCGATCGCCTCACCCTCACCGAGCTGCGGCGACGCAACGCCAATTCCAGCTTCCGTGAACTATTTAGCACCGAATTTGCCATCACGCCAAACCTGGGCATGAAAGCCCGAACAGGCATCGCCAACTTTGAGGGAATGCCCTCCATTAACTTTGATCTGGCGCTCAAGTGGAACGCCTTTACCTACCGCGACGGCCGCAGCTCATCGGGCAGCCCCCAGCTTGAGTTCAACAACGTCACGCTAGATCTAGGTTCCTTCATCTCTGGCTTTGCCCGACCCGTCCTCACTCGCATCGATAACACCATTAGACCCTTCCGGCCGGTCATCAACTTCCTGAATGCTGACACTCGGATTCTCAGCAGTCTGGGTTTGACCGGCCCCTTCGACCAGAACCGCGACGGCCGGGCGACGGTCGTAGAAGTCGTCAGCACCCTCAGCCGCTGGCGCTTTGGGCGTGGTATCGACACTCGGTTTATCGATGCCATTAGCGCTCTAGATGCCGCCATCACTGCCCTCAACCAGCTCACCGCCAGCGACGGCAACTTGGCCATCAACTTTGGCTCCTACAGCATTGGCACTGTAGACACCAATGCGGCACCTAGCAGCCTGTCCCAGAGCAGCCCCCGCACCACTAGAGGGCAAAGCACAAACTCCCTGACCCAGGCTTCGAGCAACTCGCGTGTGCGGAACTTTATCAATGCGCTAAACCGAGTCGAAGGGCTGGGCTTCCCCATTCTGTCTGATCCCAACCAGGCGATTAACCTGCTGCTGGGGCGCACGGCGACGCTGTTCCGCTACGACATGCCCGACCTGGACTTCAACCTCCGCCTGGAGCAGAAGTTCCCCGTGATTTGGCCACTCGAAGGCAGGTTGTTCGGCGATCTCCGCGTGCGAAGCAATCTCGACTTTGGCTATGACACCTTTGGCTTCCAAGAGTGGCAGCGAGCAGGCTACTCCAGTTCTGCTGCCTCCAGGCTGATTGATGGCTTCTATGTCACCGACTTCCCCGGCGACGAAATTACCGTCGATGCGACGATTGGCGCAGGCTTTGGGGTGAACGTGGGTGTGGCCGCAGGACGTATTGACGGGGGTCTGCGAGGCAGGGCAGGCATCGACCTGATCGACGTGGGCGAAAATGCTCGAAATCCAGTTTGGGATTCGGAGTATAGCCGAGTCTGGAACGAGATCAATCGGCAGATTGGCCATATCTCTTTCCTCCGTCCACTCGTTGGCGCACAAACGATTGCAACGCTCAATTCGCGGGGTATTCGCGAGTTTGTTAACCTCAGCGACGGCCGCATCCGCACCACTGAGATTACGTCTCGCCTGAGCAATCCGCTGAGCCTGTTCCAGATTCAGGGCGTGGTGAATGTGTTCCTGGATGCCTATGCGCGGGTTGGGGTGCGGGTTTTTGGCAAGCTGATTGGCAAAGAGTGGCGGAAGAACCTGGCGACGTTTAAGATTATGGAGTTCAGCGTGGGGGGCGGCGCTTCTGTAGGACGGATCAGCCAGAAATATATTTCGGGGGCCACGATCTTCCTGGATGCCAACAACAATGGGGTGCTGGACGAGAACGAGCCTTACACCATCAGCAGCTTCGACGGCTCCTACGAGCTGAAGTTTGCTACCGAACTGTTTGACAAGAATGAAAACGGCGTGATTGACCCCGACGAAGGACAGATCCTGGCGGTGGGCGGCTACGACACCTTCACCAACGAGAAGATGGATGTGCCGCTGTCGGCTCCGGTGGGCTATAGCATGATCACGCCAGTCACCACTATGATTAACGCGCTGGTGCGGATGGGCGATGTGGATGTGGCGACGGTCGCCGCTCAGGTGAAGGCGGCGCTGGGGCTGCCTGAGACGCTGGATCTGGGAACCTTTGACCCGATCATTGCCATGCGCGACGGCGACCCGAACGGGGCCAAGGTGATGGCAGCCCATGTGTCCATCTACACGCTGATGGATCAGGCGGCAACGCTGCTGCGGGGGGCGACGGGGCTATCGGGCGAGATGCTGGCGATGCTGGTGACGGGGGCGATCGCCGATGCGATTGAACCGGGTCAGCCGCTGGATTTGAGCAATAGCTCGGTGGTGGCGAATATCCTGAAGACGACCGTTGGCGCACTGGAAATGGTCAGCCCTGCCCCGGAGCTAGCCAAGGTGACGGCGATCGCCGATCAGGTCGCCACCATCATGGCGGAAGGTGTGCAGCGGCTCCAGGCGGTGCTGGCAAAACCGGGCAATGCGGCGGCGCTGCTGCGGGAAGTTAGCGAACTCCAGGGCTTCCTGGTCAACAACACCTCGAAGGATCTGGCGGCTGCGATCCTGGGTACGAAGACCATCGATCAGGTGCTAGATGCCAATACCGGCGATGGGCTGCTGGCCGGGCTGAAGCGCCGCGAAGCCATGAAAAACCGAGCGACCCTTCCAGGCACCAACGAAATCGACTTCCTCAAGGGCACCAACCAGAGCGAAATTTTGGTGGGTCTGAAGAAGGGCGATCGCATCCGGGCACTGGGCGGCGACGACATGGTGGCCGGCGACTCGGGCAACGACTGGCTGCACGGCGGCAACGGCAACGACACGCTGAACGGCGGGCAGGACGACGACACCCTGATCGGCGGCGCGGGCGATGACGTGCTGATTGGGCGCAGCGGCAAAGACACGCTGATCGGCGGCAGAGGTCGCGACACCTTCCAGCTTGCCGCCAACAAGAAGGGCAGCAACCGTATCCGCGACTTCAAGGCCGCAGAAGACCGCATCGAAATCACGCTGGGTCGAGAGTTTGCAGAGCTGCCCATTGGCAAAGGTATCAGCGCCGAGCAGTTCCGCCTGGGCAGCAAGGCAGCGACCGAAACCGAGCGGTTTGTCTATAACCAAAAGACCGGAGCGCTGTTCTTTGACCTCGACGGCAGCGGCGCGGGTCAGCAGGTGAAGATTGCTCAACTCAACGCTGGCGCGTCTCTGACCCATGCTCAAATCTCGATTGCTTAAGTAAGGCGTGATGGGTGACAGGGCAATGAAATGCTAGTGTAAGCCACACGGCTTCGTTTAGACTCATCGAGGGTGTTTCCTGCGGGACGGCCCTCGATTTTTTTTGCGTTAAACCATGCTCCTAGACTTGCCAAATTCAATTCGCCTGATTGCCACCGACATGGATGGGACGCTGACCCGCCGGGGCAAGTTTACGCCGCTGCTGCTGCAAGCGCTGGAAGTCCTGCAATCGGCAGGCATTCCAGTGGTGATAGTGACGGGGCGATCGGCGGGCTGGGTGCAGGGCGTGGTGTCGTATCTGCCCGTAGCGGGGGCGATCGCCGAAAATGGCGGCGTGTTTCTTCCCGGAGACACCGAGCCGGAGTTCCTGGTTCATGTGCCTGATCTGGCCGATCATCGGCGATCGCTGGCCGATCTCTTTCACGACCTTCAAAACACGTTTCCCAAAATCCAGGAAGCCCCCGACAACCGCTTCCGGCTGACGGACTGGACGTTTGATGTGCGGGGCTTGTCGGCAGCGGATTTGCAAACGATGGGCGATCGCTGCCAGGACGCGGGCTGGGGCTTTACCTACAGCACCGTGCAGTGCCATATCAAGCCTGCTGCTCAGGACAAAGCCAGCGCCTTAGAACAAGTTTTGCAGCGGCACTTTCCCCCTTTAGTTTGGACTAACTGGCATCACAATAATGCTCAACAGGATGCCATAAAGAATCTGCTCAACCGTTCATAACAGTTGAACTTAAGGAATTGGATACAATCCTGCTCGCAGTTAAGCTGCTGTTGCAACCGGACTGTTCAGGGATTGTTCGGATGTCTTGCGTTTCGAGGCTCGTTTTTTGACCATCGGATAGCAGGGACGAGGAGTTGGCTTGTGCCCCTTGCCTCGTCCTGGCGATTTACCACGAGGTTTAGGCGCAGGAGCAGGGGTGCCAATCGCTGCCAAAATGCCTGCAAACGCTTGTGCGACCCGACCCGGAGTCAACGTTTCTTGCGGTGCCTGCCAGGGCAAGGGGTGGTCAGTACAGTCCTTTCGCGCTAACCACAACTGCCAACTGAGCAACGGCATCAGGCTGCTCCACTGTTCGGTTGCCGATACAGAACTGAACTGGGGATGTGTCCAATATAGCCTCTGCTTGGCAAAGCGATACCAGTGTTCAATGGCAAAGCGACGGAGGTAGTGCAACCACAGGGTTTCTAACGGAGGCATCTGCTCACCCAGCCAAACTAACCACAAAGGAGCCAAGCGTCGCGTGCTGCTCTGTGTCTCCAGCACCTCCACGCGCAACACTTCCATTGCCCGTTTGGGGGATTTGCGGAAATGGTATGCACTCCAACGACTGACCCGCACTCGTCCCCAGTTGGGATCATCGACTTCAACGGTTTCGACCGGGACACTCCAAGTGTCAGGGTCATTGAGTTTCATCTTATGTCCATGCTTGGCAGGTGCGCCTCGCCCTCGATACGCTGGGGGCGCGCCATAGACACATCGATTGGATGTAACCCGCAGCAGCAAGTCTGCCTCAATCCCTGCCGTTTGGTTGACAAAACTGGCATTGCCGTACCCTCGGTCGTAGATCGCCAACGGACGCACCGCTAACTGCCGAGTCACTTGTTTGAGTTGGAATGCCGCTTTACTGGCGGGTGTTTCAAAGCTGGTGATGCGCTCATGCCGCAATGGTAATGCCCAACTGCCCCTGTCTTCAGCAATCCAGGCTAAGGTACTGTAGTTTTGTCCGGCTATCGGGGCATGTCCTGTTCTGCCTGATAAGGTGCGGTCTTTCAAACGCCTGGCAGCAGGACGGTTCCACCGACTCGCATCACCTGCCAACAACGGTTGCTGCTGAGTCGGTATCTGCTGCACCAACAGCTTCAGCACCTTTGATCGGGGTAGGCGGCTATCGCGCAACGCTTCATAGGTGCTCGACCACTGGCGACGAAAGACAGGACTCTGCGATAGCCTCACAAACGACACGATGCACGCACTCACTAACACGGCATCCATCAGATCAAACAGGGCATCTCTGGCGTTTCCCAAGCTGGCATACAACGTTTGGCGAAATTGCTGAAGTTCGTTGAAAATCATGGGGTCAATGTTGGTTGTACTTCATTGACCTTACGGCAGTCGGTGCTTCTCATTGACTGCCTTCCTCTTCACCATTAGTCCAAACTAAAGTCCCACAAGTTCCGTCATCACCTCAATTGAGATCCGATCGCCCCAGTCACTCATCTCGTCACACAGCAGCGTCCAGTGATCCTCGTCCACTAGGGGGTCATAGTCCTCAATGGTGCCGCGATCTGTGAGACGGCGTTTTGCTTCAATGACGAACTCCCGCAGCCCCTGCTCTGCGGACTGATAGTCCACGCCTCTGCCGTAAACTTTCAGACCCTTAAAATCGCTGGCCCGCGCCAGCGGGTTAATCACCATAACGCGATCGCCCCGCTTGGCTTGCTCCATGCCAAACCACGCCAGCTTGCTAGATTTGCCACTGCCCTGCGGGCCAAAGATGCGGATGCAGGGCGCATCTAGCAATTGGAAGAGTCCGGCATATCGCGGGTCGCGGCTGTGATCCACGACTTTGGGCGGTGGTTCTGGCTTTGGTTCCGGCTTTGGCTCTGGTGCTGGTTTCTCCACTTTTTCAGGAGTTCCAGAACCGATCGGCTGGAGGTCGGGCGGCAGTTCTACCGTCAGATCTTCTATCTCGATCGGCAACCCAAGGCGATCGCGCCACTTGTTACCAAACTCTCGTTGCAGCGCCTGCTGCATGTTGGGGTCAAAGAGTGCGCCCCGCTCTGCCCGCTCCAGCAGTTCCGCCAGCTCGTCCCTAAGGGTGCGGGGTTGCTGTTGTTGTGGTTGGAGCGATCGCCAGTCCACCGCGCTCGCCGCCGCCAGCCCCAGCCCAACGGTCGCCAGCGCCAGCGCCGGAGCCATGCTGAAATTGCGCTCTTGCACCTGCACGGGCAGCACGCCGGTTTGCTGCAACGCAGTTGTGGCGTTGTCAGACAAAACCAACTGCGTGCTGCGTCCCTTGGCGGCGATTGCCACCGACAGGAGCAAGCAGACAGTGGATGTGGCGTAGAGCAAAGGTTTCATGGCTGTAGCTCTAGTGGTTCTAGCTGCCTGGTCTGTGGGTTGTACTGCATCCCCGCCTGCTGTTGGGCGGGTTGCTTCATCTTCATAAAGGTGTTGGCGACGCCGTTGGGCGTTTGGGCATCCAACTGCTGGGTCGCATTTAGATATTTGACGCGGGCGAACCGCCACAAGTCTGGTTGCCACTGGTGCGGCTCAGTGCGGTTTTCTCGAATCCGATCTAGTGCCCGATTCAGGCTGCTGATCAGTAACAGCTCGTCGGTATTGCCCACTTGGGTGGCGGCTTGCCAGCGCTCATCTAGGGTGCGTTGCTGCCACGCGACGCACTGCTCTTGAGTGAGCTGGTAGCAGGGATGTCCTGGTGTCGCCATCCCCAGCGTGATGCCGATAAACCACTCATTGACTTTGCGCTGCAAAAGCTGAGATTCCATCTCGCCCATGACCCGGCGACCCGCGTCCAGGATTTCGGCGGCAGTGGCGGGGCGCACGCCCTCAGTAGTCTGGATCGGCTGATCCAGCACAATTCCCACCGCAGCGTCGTAAACAACCTGCTTCGACTGCGCCGCCAGCGGCGTAGTGATCGCTGCCTCCTGGATCTGGTTGCCCGACAGCACCAGAGTCCCCAGCGCCACCATGCTGGCTGGCACGATCACGATAAAGAAAAGTTTGGGGTAGTGGCGCATGAAACCATTGGTCAGCCCCATGAAGACCGCACCAAAGTTCGGACTCGGGAGGCTGGGTCGTTCCCGATGGGCAATCTGATCTCGCGGCACGGGACGCGCCGGAACCTCGCGAGGGGGCGCGGCTTGCCCGAAACCAGGCGCAATGTCTTGCAGCCCCTGCCAGTAGCCTGACGTGGGTGGTTCATCTGTTAGATATTCGTCGGGGTCAATGTAGGCATCGCCCCCGTAGAAATTCATCCCTGCATCCATACCTTTTACCTATCACTCCGGCGTATTTTCATCACTGACGCGGGGCAATCAGCCCCAAGGCGGCCCCGAAGGCGAAGCCCGTGACGACCACGCCGCCCGTGAGCGCAGCGCCCGCCACCACGACGATGCCGCTGGCGATCGCCGCCATGCCCCAACCTCCGTACACCATCCGTTCTGCGATCGCCAACATCATGGCGGCTTCCTCCCGTTGCTCTCTTGCGGCGATTATTCGTCCGATCCGATAGAAGGCAGCGCAGCGCGCTGCGGCAACAGCGCTGGCAGTGCGGATATCGTGTCCCCACTGGTCATCTGGGCCAATGCGTCGGGGCGCAACTGGAGCAACTGATGCGCCTGCTGCGCTAGATTGCCGCCCGTCCAAGGGGACAAAAAAGCGGCTGTCAGGTTATTTCGGGCGGCTTGGACGCGATCGCTCTGGCGAATTTGTGGTGCGCCGATCAGCGCCCCTGTTAGTTGGTAAAACGCTACGTTGGACTGAACGGCGGCCTCTACCGCTGCGGGCAGCACCGCACTAACCACGTCGCCCTGCATCCCGCCAATCCCTTCTTGGGCCCCGGCGTAGGCTGCATTGTCCGTGTCTTCGACTGGGGCGGAGGACTCTTCTTGCTGGCGGAACTCCGCGACCACTTGGGCTGCGGTCTTGCTTTTCGCCTGCATGACCTGAAGCACCTGATACATCTGGGCTTCCTGTCCCTCTGTGTAGTTGGGAGACTTTGCCTCAAATAGGGCGATCGCAATTTCATCCACCTTGGCGGCGGATTTCAAATCCCACTTTTGCTTAAGCTGCGTTCTCGTAGGCATGTGCCTCTTCCTCTTCCTCTTGAATAATTACTGCTTCCAACTGGGCTTGCGTTCCGCCACGGGCAAGCCAGATGCAGACCCGCACCAACTTGCGGACATCTTCTGGCTGGTAGAAGGGCAGCTCGGAGTCAACGCCCTCAACATCACACCACCGCACCCAGACGTTGCGGGTGATGGGGTTTTGGAGGCTGAGGCGACGACGATATCGAGGGTTGGCAGCGGCGCGAACCCTAGCCAACATTTGCTTGACCTCTTGCCGCCCCAGCTCCAGATCCACGGGCGCGGCATCTAAACCGCAGCTGGCGATCGCCTCATTGATTTCTTGCTGATGGATAACCTTCATGGAACGCTGGCGGAACATTCATGGACTTCCATCACTGTTCCATGAGCGTTCCATAGCTGGAAATGATGAGTTAATAATTTTATGAACCCGCTTTTTTTACGCCATAATTGGGGAAAGTTAAAGTTTTGGAAGCACTGCCTTGCGATCCATTGCCCCACCGCAACGATCCCTTGCCCCACGGATTTCGTTCCCGCAGTTAGTTCAACTGCTGGAGCGTCATCTTCTGGCAGGCAAAACCGCGATCCACCCGACCGAGTTCTTTGACCGGTGGATCAAGAAAATCTATAATGTGTTTCCAGACGAGCCGAACTACCGTCAGGCTTGCCTGACGGAACTCATGATCAATCTCAACGGGGTCGTGACGCGAGAATCAATTATTGGTAATTGGCGTTGGGAAGGCGAAAAGCAGCAGTTCCCCAACTACCTGCCCGCCATGCTGTTCCAGATTCATCAGCGCTACTGCCTGCTGGACGCGCTCCACCTGCTGCCCCGGCGATCACTCTATCGTGAGAATCAATGACGAGTCTACAGAGCGCAATTCAGTGGTGTCAGCAGCAGGCATCTATCCAGGATCTGGTGCTACTGCTAGACGAAATCGTGGTACTGCTCCGCAACGCTATCCTGGCGCAGGATATGCCGATCCAGACCATACAGGACGTGATCGAACAGTCGCTGTTGGTGCGCGGCTGGAATCTGGCGAACTTAGCGCAGATCAGCGGTATAGAGCTGCCCCGGCTGCGGGAAATTCTGGATCATGAGGGTCTGCCGCCCTCCAGTGAGGAACTAGCGGCGATCGCGCCCACCTGCTATAGGCCCGACGGAGCCGCCTGGGCAGCCGAGGAGCTGGAAGTGTTGGCAAAAGTCCAGTACGGCGCACAATACTACGCGCAGTACACCTCGCTGTCGATGCTGATCCTCAGAAACTGGAACTTGCTGTGCCGCACCCCCATGCCAATCGAACGGCTCCAGGCGCTGCGGGATGGCGAAGACCCAACGGAAGCCGATATCCTGCGGCTGGTGCTGCACCTGCGGCTGGAGGAAGCTTTCGTACGGAATCTGGCGAATGGGGCGATCACATGACTGAACCGAAAATTACACATGTTTGGGCGCTATACAAGAACCACCCTGGCGTTCATGGGAAACTTGTCGGCATCTTTAGTTCTGCCGACCTCGCCAAGAGCTGCGCTTTAATTCAGCCTCAACTTCAAGGCGACTGGACGCCCAGAGAAGTGCATGACTCTTATATCTGGATAGACCGACTTGTTGAGCAGAGGGCGATCGCATGATCTGTTCTGACGGAAGCAGCAGGTTGAGCAGTCCGCAGAGCAGCAAAATCAAGAGCCAAAACCGCCACGCCCGCAGTACGTCAAAGGCTCTCATCGCTAAAAATAAGTTCCAACGCTTTGCCACCCTCTCGCAGCGCCTCGCTGCGGACATGGTCACCCGCCGCCCGTAGCGCTTCAGCCGCTATCGTGAAAGTGTTGGGCGTCAGCTTCGGCACACTGATTAGGTAATTGAGGGCACGGCAGAAATGATCCTCCGGGTGCGTCGTTGACAGAAACTTGATACGCTCAGAATCTCCGGCGCGAAACGCTTCCAGTGCTCTGAGCTGAATATCATTAGCTGGATTGCCCAGCAGATTTAGGATGATTGTCACAATCTGCTGGGCTTTTTCAGCCGTTACCTCTAGGCTCATGATTCTACTCCTCTGGATACGAAACTACAGAAATCGGCAAGCGCGATCGCGCTCAATCTGCGGCAGATAACTGGCGTCCCAGTTATCTCTGAAGTGCTTGATCAGCATCCGGCTGATCACCTGCACCATTGAGCCGCCATCAACGATTCGCGCCACCTTTAGCAGCACGTAGTTATAGGCTGAAAGCCCAATTGTGTGATAGGTGCGGCGAAACGCAGGATCGGGGGCGATCGCCGCGATCGTATCAATTGGTGCAGCGCCAAACGCTGGGCGTCCGTTTTGGTAAGGCAGCAGGTCTTCCTCGGTGCGATCACGCAAGCATACAAAATAATCCTCTTCTGTCATGCCGCGCGCCGCTGCGTCGATCTGCCCAGCCTCCGCATAGAATCGCCCGTCTCGACGAAAGAAGCCGTGCAGGCATTGCTTGACGATAGTGGACTGGTTCCAGCCCAGCTCATCACACGCCAGACGTATTTTTTCCCAGGTGGGATTATCCGCGTAGATATAGTTCACTCTTAGCTCTCGGATCATTTGCGATCGAATCGAAACTAATCCATTTTCCCACGGGTTGTAATTTTGGGCTATCGTTAGTAATATTTTTACTAACGAGCTTCAGAAGTAGTATGAGCGCGATCGCCCATTACCCCGAACGGATTTCTCTAATCCGCAACTTCCTCAATCGGCATGCAGGGGCGCTAGAGGACGGCGACGCCCGCGTGGTGGTGCACCAGTGGGAAGCCGTCGAAACAGCGCTGCGCGATCGCCCTTGGTGCAGCATCACGCTTGAGTCTCAGGTGGCACGATTTGCGCCGCTCATGCTGAACGACATGGTGGTAGGGCAAGGCTGGGTGCCGCCCTGTGCGGTCTTTCGGTTCCTAGGGGTCAACGGAGAGGCGATCGCCACCCTGCGGATCTGGATCGATCGTCCCAGGGTATTGGTGGAGCCAGGGCTGGAAGGGAAAAGCTATGTGGAGGCGATCGCCAATGCGTTCACTCGATCGTTTATATGAGCTGCCGATCTACCTTCCGCGTGGTTGGCGTGTCGTGCCCCGGTGGGACAGGCTCATCCTAGTGGCTCCCGACCGAGTGGCGGCAGAAAATTTATGCATTGGTGCAGCCCGCCACATCCGCGCCACATCCAAACGGCTCAGCGTTCCGGTCGAGATTTACTGGTGCGGCAAAACTGAACGCCTGGAAACTTACGACTGAGCCACCTACGCTTGGGCATTTTGCCATAGGCTCGTCGCTTGGTTGATCCAATCAACAAAAACATCAGGATGACGCAGCGCGATCGAATCCAGAATATGGCGATCGCCATCACCCGTGACTTGGTTCCACAATAGTTGATACTCATTTGAGCAAAAGGAGGTGATGCAAATAGCTCAATTTGATTACGAGGTCTGGAAATACATCATTCAGGAACATTCGGTAGAAACGGATGGCTTGAAGGGGCAGGTACTTATCTGTTTGTGAGATTCCGATAAGTACCTGCTGACGCATGGAGGGGAGCCTTCTTCCCTCCTTCACTATCGTGAGGATAGCACCATGATTCTTGATATTCAAACCCCTTGGGGACGGGCTACTGCCGAGCAGGTTTCCGCTAGCTTGCTGCATCCCGAAAGCCTGGCGGGCGATCGCCGTCTGATCTCTTGGCGCTTCACGCTATTAGGTGAACCGCCACAGTCCGAAGTATTTGCCTTCCACCCTGACGAGGATATCGCGGCGCATCTGCGCTATTGGGTTGGGTGCCTCAGCCCCGAAGGGCAGGGAGAGCACGATGCTTTGTGCGATCGCTTAGCAGAGCAGGCTCGTGAGTACGTCAGGAGACAAAATGATGACCTGTCTTCATAGCGATGCAGTTAAGAACGGGCACGACCGACAGGGGCGACAGCTTTACCGCTGTCGAGATTGCGGCAAGGCATTTGTCTTAGAAAGCGGGCGATCGCCCGGTAGACCGCGAGGGAAAAACCCACTGTGTCCAATTTGCAGTAGCGGGAGCGTGAAGAACGGCAGGCAGGATGGGCATCAGCGATATAGATGTCAGAACGGACACTATTTCAGCGGTATCAGTGAAGATTAGTTCCGCTTAAACGACCCGAACGCCAGCCGCTTGGGTCGCGGCTCATAGAACGCCGCCAGCACCGCGACTTCTGCGAAGCAGAGGGCATGGTGAAAGTGATCCGGCATCCCTGGCGTCTGGGCCCAAATGCCATCGGTGCGGCGATCGCTCGCCAGCAAGTGGAGCAGCAAGTTATCTTCGTCGCGGGAATCGTATTGCAGCCCCTCGGGCAGATGGAGTTGACCCCGGTAGAGGCGATCGCGCACGGCATCTAGTCCAAAGGTACGGTGCATCGCGAAGACCGGCACTTGCTGATCCTGGATGGTGCGCTCAGCTCTGCGGAAATCTTCCCCCTTGAGCTGCACTTGGTCAAACAGGAACATCGCGCCCTTGCGTCCCTCGGTTCGGTAGTGCGTCAGGAGCGTGGATTGTCGTACCGATGCCGCAGCAGAGCGATCGTGCCAGACCGACTGGCTTGGGCGTTTGCGAGCGTAGGCGGCGGCGAGCTGGATCTCCGGTTCACCATCAAACCCCACAAGATCGACATCATGGCGATCGACGTGATCTTCCACGCCATCAAAGCCATGCAGATGCCCCCACCATTCCAACACTATATGGGCATTCAGCCAGCGGGTTTCGGGGTCGGGTTCGTCGGGCGGCAGATACCAGGCGGTGCGGACACAGTAGTGGGAGGCGCGGCCCTGGTCTCCCCCCAGCACGACCAAATCGGGCGATCGCCCCTGGCACCAGTCCGGTAGCGGTAGCCCGCAGGCCCGCTGGAGCCGTGGTAGCGAAATCTTGCCAACCCCGATCGTAATTGCCTTGCCTAGGCCTTGCTGGATAGCATCAGCCGGGTTGCGCGTCGTCGCCAAGTCGCGCATCGTCTCGGCCGGGTTGAATAGCTTGGAGGCAAGTCGGGGCAGCCGCAGCGCCACCGGGTCAAACAGCGGACGCTCTTTTTCAATCAGCTCAGTGCAGAGATCCCGCAGTTTGGTGCCGGTGTTGACGCAGACAAATTCGCCCGTGCCCCTGGGTTCCCGGAGGTCTGTCGGAACGATTGAGTCTGTGCGAGAAATTGCGGCGATCGCCCAATCGGGCAACTCACCTCCGCAGTGCTGACAGCCAATGTAGGCAGTTTCGATCCGTCGTCTACGGCTGCTGTCGTCTCGACAGAACCAGTCCAGCGGCCGCCCCGTAATGTCAACATAGCGTTCATCAGTTGCGCCGTCCTCTGTCTCCTGCACGACAGGGCGCAGCAGGTTGCCAAACGCATCAAGAAACTGAGTGCGATCGCAATGGGGACACCGTACCCGCCACTGAAAGAAGTAGGCGCTGGCCCGCACGAGGCTATCGACGATGCCGCCCTCATGACCCGGCGTGCTGCCCGCTCGAAACGGCTTCGTGCGGAGCGTACTGGCGGACATCCGTTTTTTCGCAACGTCCAGAACCCCTTCGGGATACAGCTCAATCTCGTCCGCCCCCTGCCACCAGGCGGGAAAGCTCGACAGCGTGGAGCTGGCCTGCCGTTCCTGCTTGTTTTTTGCGGCGGTGCTGGCATACCAGAAGGTGCACTCCACACCCCCGACCGTCATCTTACGCTCTTTGTGGTCGGTGTCTTTGCGGCCGGTCGCCAAAATACGCGATCGCCGCACCTTCTGGATCGAGTCAATAAAGTCAAAGGTGCTCTGGATACGGGGCACCAGTTCCCGCAGCTTCCGCTCAGCCTCAAACCCAACGCCACACGGGATCTTGACCTCCGCCATCACAAACGCCAGCATTGCGATCAGTGATTCGGTAAAGCCGACCTGTGAGGGCTTTTCTACCACAAGGAACTCTACCCACGGGTTACCCATGAGCAAATAAAACTCTTCCTGGGTCGGTTCAATCCAATGGAGCGGTTCACCGTTGCTGCGGCGATATTGGTCGCGTGCCCATTCGGCAAACAGGATGCCGCCGCGATCGTACCAGTCCTCAATGCCCTTGACCCGCAGGGCGGATTGATCCAGCGAAAACTGTCCGCGTCGTCGCTGGGCGGTGTTCTCAATCTGGCGTCGCTTGCGTTGGCGAGTGGGTTTTGGGGGCGCGAGAAACATTAGTCTTCCGCTTCTACCTCGTCGTCTGGCTCGGCGTCTGCTTTTTCCGGCTCCTCCAGGTCAAACGGACGCGCATAGATTGAGCCGTCTTCGTTCTCCTGCACGTCGTAGCCATATTTGTGCAGCGTGTTGAGCGCGGCGTTGTAGTCGCTAGTGAAGCCGATGTGGCGGGCGATCAGCGAGAGTGCGGTGTTGTTGCGCTCGTGCAGCTTGATCTTGAGGCTGACCCGTGCTTCACCCTCTTCGCTGTAGGAGGTGTTGCAGGAGATCTCTTTAATGCCCAAGACTTTGTAGCGTGGCAATTTCTTCAGATCTTTCAGCGTCAGCGTCCCGTCTGACTGGACGTCCGCTACTTCAGTAATGTCTACGTTGCTGGACTCGACCCATTCTTTCGCACGTTCCAGAACCCAGTCGTGATCGACCTGATAGCGCAGCATGAGCGATCGCTGGAGATCCCGCAGGTATCGCTTGAAAACCGGACGCGCAAACAACCGGCTAGCCGCTGCCGCCAATGAGTCAGCATCCCCCCGGTAGCCAGCCTTACGGTAAGCATCTGTCTGGGTGCAACCGCCCTGAAGATAATGGCGGGCAACCCATTTCTGTTGCTCCGTGAGGGGCGATCGCTCCAGCACGAGTTCGGCGATTCGTTGCTGAACATTAACATTTCCTAACAGTCCACCCGCAATCCTCACCAGGTCTGCGTCGCTGTTGTGGCGATAGCCCGCACGCCGGGCCGCTTCAATGTTGTCAAAGTCTTCAACGTATTCGGCACAGAACCGGTCTTGCAATTGGTTCAGTGCCCGTGGCTTGGGAGGCATGGGCAACAGCGCAGAGCTAGATCAACCCGCTGGGGCCTTGTTTTAAGATTATCGTACCCAGAAGCTCGATCTAGCGTGCTGTTGCGCCGCAGCAGAGGATTTAAAACTTCAAGCCTCACCATTGAGTAGTGAAAACAAGTCGGTTTGCCCGCACGGATCGATCGCAGCTTTACGCTGATCCTTGATCTGCGGATGGCGTAAGTTTTGCGGATTGCAAACCGTCAAGTAACGACTGCCAACTTTGACAACCGGCTCAGGCTCAAAATACCGGACTGTGCCTCTGCGCCATTTGCCACCAAGGAATATCTCGACATTGACGCGGTAGCCCCAACTTACTCCTGTGTTTGCGCCTGTCGTTGAAGCTGGAGATCTCAGTCCAGACGATTGCTTTACGATCGCAGGGGAGATCTCCTTAGGAAGGGCAGCAAGCTCCGAGTCTGACCGATCTCGGTCAATGCGCTCCGCCTTCATTTCGCCGTATTGGCATACTGCATTATCGCAGACTCAATCGCCCGGTCAGAACCGAGGTCATGGAAAAGATCCGCCCCTTTGCTGCGGAACATATTCTCCAATTCTCGCGATATGTTGCGAGCGCTATAGGAGGGGGAATTTAGTTGCTCATAGGACAGATCAACAGGCTTTGCATCGGTACTCTCGCCCCAGCGCGCCGCCGATCCGGTGCCAGCAGGTTTAGGTGAGAGGAAACCGGGCTGAACATCGAAGCGGTAGAGTATCCATGAACTTGTCCCTTGAGAAAGCTTTCGCCACCTGCCGACACCACATCGGCATCATCAATGAAGTGGTCAACCTGCGGGGTACGCTCAAGAGCATTGAAGCGATCGCTAAACTTCTGACCGATGCCAGGAGCGTTATAGGTTCTGACGTTGGAGATCAGATCTGGGTATTCCGTGAATTGAACCACCTGCCACGCGGTCATGCGGCTGCGCTCTACCGCTGGGTCTGGCTTATTTTGCTCCAGTAAGTCGAGTTGCCCAGGATGCTTGCGTTTTCGTCAACCGCTTGGCGAGTGGGTGGTGCACTCGGGTGAAAACCAAGCGATAGTTGTGCGCGGAAATCTGGAAGGGTGTTCAATGTGTAGATCAACATGCCTGCTGTCTACCTGCGGGTGATTGGTTCCGTGAGTTTGGATCGCCCTTTCCCAATGGTTAGCAGCGTACTTTACCTCAACGCCTGCCGCTAACAACCCAGTGGTGGAGCCGCCAGCTCCACAGAAACCATCAATCGCCGTAATGCCGCTACTACTGCCCATCAATTCTCCTCCAGTCCCGAACACCACACCGCCGTGCCGATCGCCAGCCCAGATGTGACGATCGCCCCTCTAATGAGCATTTCGACAGAATCGTGCGCCGTGAGCAAAATCCCGATGTACGTGATCAACAGAACAGACAGCGTGTACGACCAGCAGTCGTCGGGACGCTGCGTCAAAAGACGCTGCCCATAGAACTGCTGGATAATCGCGTGACACAGACGCATCCCTATCCTTACCCTCCTTGAACGCAAAAATCTCTGAAGCCATTGGGCGATCGCCCTTACACGAGATGCTGCGCCGCACCCCCAACTCCATCACCTCAAACCCCAGATCTCGGTAGAGCTGCACAATCCGATGGGTTGCGGCATTGCTTACGAGCACCGGGCCGGGGTGCTGGGCAAGATGTCGCGCCAGCCGCACCTGATCGCCCCAGCCAAACGCGCCGCTGTAGCCCACAAATCCGTCGCCCGCTTGCCCCTGATGCTCAACTCCCAACAGCGACAACTGCTCAACGCTGTCGTCCGCTACCGAGTCGTACGGCGGATCAGCATAGACAAAATCCGTCGGTACAAGCTGCACAGCGGCAAAATCCGCACTGGTAAACACCCAGCCCTGCATGGGCGATCGCCACGGTGAAAAGTCCTCACGGTAGTTGATCTTTCGGTAATGCCCGTAGGGCACGTTGTAGACGCCAGATTTGGAAAACCGCACTAGCCCGTTGAACCCGGTGCGATTCAGGTAATAGAGCAGCAGGGCAGACTCTAGCGTCCAGTCCAGCCCACTGGCAATCAGGTGATTAAAGCGATCGCGATTTTGGTAGTACACCGCTTCGTCGTTTTCAACTTTAGTTTGGACTAATGGTGAAGAGGAAGGCAGTCAATGAGAAGCACCGACTGCCGTAAGGTCAATGAAGTACAACCAACATTGACCCCATGATTTTCAACGAACTTCAGCAATTTCGCCAAACGTTGTATGCCAGCTTGGGAAACGCCAGAGATGCCCTGTTTGATCTGATGGATGCCGTGTTAGTGAGTGCGTGCATCGTGTCGTTTGTGAGGCTATCGCAGAGTCCTGTCTTTCGTCGCCAGTGGTCGAGCACCTATGAAGCGTTGCGCGATAGCCGCCTACCCCGATCAAAGGTGCTGAAGCTGTTGGTGCAGCAGATACCGACTCAGCAGCAACCGTTGTTGGCAGGTGATGCGAGTCGGTGGAACCGTCCTGCTGCCAGGCGTTTGAAAGACCGCACCTTATCAGGCAGAACAGGACATGCCCCGATAGCCGGACAAAACTACAGTACCTTAGCCTGGATTGCTGAAGACAGGGGCAGTTGGGCATTACCATTGCGGCATGAGCGCATCACCAGCTTTGAAACACCCGCCAGTAAAGCGGCATTCCAACTCAAACAAGTGACTCGGCAGTTAGCGGTGCGTCCGTTGGCGATCTACGACCGAGGGTACGGCAATGCCAGTTTTGTCAACCAAACGGCAGGGATTGAGGCAGACTTGCTGCTGCGGGTTACATCCAATCGATGTGTCTATGGCGCGCCCCCAGCGTATCGAGGGCGAGGCGCACCTGCCAAGCATGGACATAAGATGAAACTCAATGACCCTGACACTTGGAGTGTCCCGGTCGAAACCGTTGAAGTCGATGATCCCAACTGGGGACGAGTGCGGGTCAGTCGTTGGAGTGCATACCATTTCCGCAAATCCCCCAAACGGGCAATGGAAGTGTTGCGCGTGGAGGTGCTGGAGACACAGAGCAGCACGCGACGCTTGGCTCCTTTGTGGTTAGTTTGGCTGGGTGAGCAGATGCCTCCGTTAGAAACCCTGTGGTTGCACTACCTCCGTCGCTTTGCCATTGAACACTGGTATCGCTTTGCCAAGCAGAGGCTATATTGGACACATCCCCAGTTCAGTTCTGTATCGGCAACCGAACAGTGGAGCAGCCTGATGCCGTTGCTCAGTTGGCAGTTGTGGTTAGCGCGAAAGGACTGTACTGACCACCCCTTGCCCTGGCAGGCACCGCAAGAAACGTTGACTCCGGGTCGGGTCGCACAAGCGTTTGCAGGCATTTTGGCAGCGATTGGCACCCCTGCTCCTGCGCCTAAACCTCGTGGTAAATCGCCAGGACGAGGCAAGGGGCACAAGCCAACTCCTCGTCCCTGCTATCCGATGGTCAAAAAACGAGCCTCGAAACGCAAGACATCCGAACAATCCCTGAACAGTCCGGTTGCAACAGCAGCTTAACTGCGAGCAGGATTGTATCCAATTCCTTAAGTTCAACTGTTATGAACGGTTGAGCAGATTCTTTATGGCATCCTGTTGAGCATTATTGTGATGCCAGTTAGTCCAAACTAAAGTGGGAACTCACTCAGCAAATCCTGGGTCGCTCGTGATCGAGTGGTGCATAACCGGGTTTGCGATCGCCCACTGCTTTTGCGGTAAACTGTCGTACCAAGGCAAAGACTGTCACACCAAGGTATAAACTGTCGTACTAAGGCAACCTGTAGGCAAACTGTAGACAAGCTGCGAGTTCATCCCATTCTTGCTTATGAACCCAACTCAAAAACGCTTTTTAACTTGGCTGGGCTGCTCTGGTGCAGTGGCGCTGGGGCTGGTCTTGCCAAAGCCGCTGCTGGCACAAACGGTGCCCATTCGAGAACTGATTTTCTCCAGCACACAGACGGGTGAGATGGTTCCGCCGGACGACTTGGACTGCGGCTGTACGGGATTAGGCGATGGGCTGGCGGTGCTGACTGGCTCAGACGCAGAGGGCGACATGGCGATCGCCCTGCGCGGTTGCGACTGTGCTGGATGCCGCTTTATTGCCCGCCAGGAGATGCAGCGCCAGTTGCAGGCGAGTATCTCGATTCCGGTGCAACGGGTGGAGTAGTTTTCTGGAGTGCGTTGCTGAATTAACCAGCAGGATTAACTAGCGGGATCAGCCAACGGGTGGGAAGCCTGGGTCGCATTCAAGCTCGCCGCTAGCTAGCCCTGCTGCAAAATGTTGGCGATCGCCGCCTTCACATCTGAATACTGATACGCAAAACCAGCCTCCTGCGTGCGCTTGGGGAGAACCTGCTGACCCTCCAGCACGACTTGGGCCGCGTCTCCCAGCAGGGCTTCTAGCGCAAAGGCAGGCACAGGCAGCCAGGAGGGGCGACCCATCACCTGGCCAAGCGTTTGGCAAAATTCCGCCATCCGCACCGGGTTGGGGGCCGTGGCGTTATACACTCCCGACAGGCTGGAATCGGTCAGAGCCTTCAGGATCAGGTTCACCAGATCTTCCCGGTGAATCCAGGAAAACCACTGACGGCCCGTGCCCAGCGGCCCACCCGCAAACAGACGAAAGGGCGTGAGCATTTTACCCAGTGCGCCGCCCATGCCCAGGACAATTCCCGTTCTCAGGATCACGACTCGCGTACCGCTGGTCTGGGCCGATTCCGCAGCGGCCTCCCACGCCTGACACACCTGCGCCAAAAAGTCATCGCCAGAGGCGCTGCTTTCGTCGAAGGTGGCGGTTTCGCTGGTGCCGTAGTAGCCGATGGCAGAGGCGTTAACCAAGACGCTGGGCTTGGGGCTTGCCTGGGCGATCGCCTCTACAATCTTCTCTGTTCCTACCTTGCGGCTATCGAGAATTTCCTGCTTGCGCTCCGGGGTCCAGCGCTCGTCGGCAATACCCGCGCCCGCCAAGTTCACCACGCCATCGCAGCCGGAAAGCACCTGCTGCCACTCGCCCGACTCCAGCGGCGTGTATTCCACCACGTCCACATTGGGGAACGCCGCCTGGGGAAAGACGCGATCGCCGTGTGCTTTGCTGCGGGTCAGCGCGATGACGCGATGCCCCTCTTCGAGCAACCGTTCAACTAGCCGCGTTCCTACAAATCCGGTCGCCCCGGTCACTGCAATTTTCACGATGCCTCCTCTGCCGAGGGTGTGCGGAAGTTCTGTTGGGTCCCACGCGCCATCGGGTTCGCTACGATTCTTAGTATATCGGCGTATATCAGCAGTGTATCGGCCGAGGTTCGCTCAGCAGAACCCGCTGTCAGAATGACACGAAGGGCTGAATGGCTTTGCGAGACAGCGCAACATTGAGAACCCCAGCGGCGATCGCCAGCATCAGCGCACTCTCGCCACCCAGCAGCAGCAGCAGCGTCGGGTTGCCATGCAGCGTCCAGCCCGTCTCAAGCTGCGCCAACCCCCGCACCAGCGCAAAGGCCAGCACCGCGCCCGCGCTGAGGTGAGGATTTTCGCCCTGGCGCACCACGTAGCGATAGGTCACGCCAAACAGCAAGCCCGCCAGCATTGCATGGGCCAGGTGCAAACCAATCGACCAGTTGAGCGAAAAGACCGTCAGCGCGTTCCAGCGAGTGGCAAGCACCGTGTTGGCGATCGCCCCTACCAGCACCACCGTCCCGCAAACCAGGGCACTCAGTCCCCCAGCCTTAATCGACTCGATCCGCTCTGCCTGAAGCCGTTCCACCGTCTGCTCAATATCCCGAACAAATACACAAAAATACACAAAATAAATGCACAAAAAGACCCGGAGACCACGCCTACTACAAGCATCCCGTATTGCTGCTACCTTCCGGTCCTGACAAGGTTTGGGCGTTGTAGTCGCGTGGGTCCAGGTCTTCTCCACAATAACACGGCGCTGGGGGACAGGGATCAGGGCCAGGCTTCAAGTCGCTAGAACTGTCAGTCAGCCAGATGACAGTCAGCCAGATGACACATCAGCGGCCAGCTTCCAGCCTTCACTCCCAGCCGCAAACCCTTCCCTCACAAGATCTGCGACAGGAACTTTTGCGTCCGTTCTTCCTTGGGATTGTTGAAAAAGGTTTCGGGTGTGCCTTCTTCCACTAGCAGCCCGTCCGCCATCAGCACCACGCGATCGGCCACCTCGCGGGCAAAGCCGACTTCGTGGGTCACGCAGACCATCGTCATTCCCGACCGGGCCAGCGTCCGCATCACGTCCAGCACTTCGCGCACCATTTCTGGGTCGAGGGCGCTAGTGGGTTCGTCAAACAGCATGATTTTTGGCTCCATCGCCAGAGCGCGGGCGATCGCCACCCGCTGCTGCTGCCCCCCCGAAAGCTGCCCCGGAAACTTCTTCGCCTGCTCCAAAATGCCCACCCGCTCTAGCAGTTGCAGCGCCTTTTCTTCCGCACGAGCCTTGGGCCAGCGGCGCACCCAAATGGGAGCCAGCATCACGTTTTGCAGCACCGACAGATGGGGGAACAGATTAAACTGCTGAAACACCATTCCCACCTCGCGGCGAATGGCATCGATATTCTTTAGGTCGTGGGACAGGTGAATCCCATCGATGACAATCTTGCCCTTTTGATAGCTTTCCAGCGCGTTGAACGTGCGGATAAAGGTGGACTTGCCCGAACCGGAAGGCCCCATCACCACCACCACTTCGCCTTTTTGCACCGTCAGGCTAACGCCGCGCAGCACATGGAAATTGTTGTCGTACCATTTCTCCACATTTTCAGCCAGGATCACCGGCTCTGAGCCAACATGACCGTTGCCGTTGGTAATTGCGTCCGTGTGATACTGCGTCATTGGGAAACGTCCTAATCAAAATCAAGATTCATAGACTGCAATACAGCACTTTCCTGCGGAATAAGGCACGCCCTGCGCTAAAAACTCAAGGCTGACAGCCTCCTGCGTACCTCACTGGCTTCAAAAACGCTGTAGCTTGAATTGTACTGGTACAGCCGGGCGTTTGTGCAGTGTGATTCGCTACGACACGAAGCAAACCGATGGGCAATCTAAAAGCAATCTAAAAGCAATCGCTGCAAGTAATCGCTGCAAGTAATCGCTGCAAGTAATCACCGCATCTGAACTGAGGGCAAT
The DNA here is from genome assembly GCF_013177315.1 of Thermoleptolyngbya sichuanensis A183. NCBI lineage: Bacteria > Bacillati > Cyanobacteriota > Cyanophyceae > Oculatellales > Oculatellaceae > Thermoleptolyngbya > Thermoleptolyngbya sichuanensis. The sequence goes on from NZ_CP053661.1 coordinate 3,910,708, forward strand.
CGCAGATGACTGAGGGCGATCGCAGATGACTGAGGGCGATCGCCCGCGACTCGTCCCTTGCCCCGATCTCCGCCCCTAGGTAGGAATTCGGCAAAGCGAACAGAAAGCGCTACCATAGGTAAAATTAGCTGTTTCCAAATTAACCGTTTCTTAATCCCAGATTTCCGTCAAGGATCATCAAACGCTTGACTACACTTCTTTCGACCCAGACAGCCCAGTTTCTTGCCCAGCGCTACACCCTGGAAAATGGGCTAACGATTATTCATCAACAGGTTCCCACGCCCGTTGTCACGGTAGACGTGTGGGTGCGGGCGGGGGCGATCGCCGAACCAGAGCCTTGGGCTGGCGTGGCCCATTTCCTGGAACACATGATCTTCAAGGGAACCGAGCAACTGCCGCCGGGATACTTCGATTACGTGATCGAAAACTATGGCGGCGTGACCAACGCGGCAACAAGCCACGACTACGCCCACTTCTTCATCAACACCACAGCCGAATCCCTGCCCGACACGCTGCCCTGTCTGGCAGAACTGCTGCTGCGGGCGGCGATTCCCGATGAAGAGTTTGAGCGGGAGCGGGATGTGGTGCTGGAGGAACTGCGTCAGTCGGAAGACGATCCGGACTGGCTGGGGTTTCAAGCGCTGTCGGAAACGGTCTACCAGACCCATCCCTACGGGCGATCGGTGCTGGGCGATGTGGAACGGCTGATGGCGCTACGCCCAGAGGAAATGCGGTCGTTTCATCGCGCCCACTACCAGCCAGAGCGAATGACCGTGGTCATTGTGGGCAATATCGATGCGGCCTATGCCATTGATCTGGCGCGTCAGGCTTTTTCAGACTTTGCCCCAGCGGTGGAGTTTCCCACCATTCCGATCGAGGCAGAGCCGCCGCTGGCAGGTATCCGACGGCAACACCTGCGGCTGCCCCGGCTGGAAACGGCGCGGCTGATGATGGCCTGGGTGGGCCCTGGGGTGGATCAACTCCAAAGTGCCTATGGGCTGGATGTGCTGTCGGTGCTGCTGGCGGGTGGGCGCACGTCGCGTCTGGTGCGAGAACTGCGGGAAGAGCGGCAGTTGGTTCATGACATTGGCAGCAGCTTTTCGCTCCAGCGAGATTCCAGCCTGTTTACGATCACGGCCTGGTTGGAGCCAGAGTATTTGGACGTGGTGGAAGCGATTGTGGGCGATCGCCTCTCGGCCCTCAGCGCTGCGCCCATTCCCGACGCAGAGCTAAACCGAGTGAAGCGGCTCTTGTGCAACGATTACGCTTTTTCCACCGAAACCTCCAGCCAGCTTGCCGGCCTCTACGGCTACTACAACACCATCGCCCAGGCCGAGCTATCCGTCACCTATCCCGATCGCATCCAGAGTCTCCAGGTCGAAGACCTGCACCGTCTTGCCAGTCAGCATCTCTCGCCCTGCCACTATGCCGTGACGACGCTGCGGCCCATTGAGGCTTGATTCAGCGGTCGGGCCAGAGGTTAGGGCAGAGGTTGAGTCAGCGGTCGGGGCCGAGTGGCAAGATCATGGAGTTGCAGAGGAGTAGCGTGACGGAACCGTCTGAGCATCTGTCTGAGCATCTGTCCGAGCCTCCATTCTTGCTTCTACACGCTCTCCCTCTCTTCTCAGCCATCCCTCAACCCTTCATCACTCCTGCACCCCTATGTCCAACTCCACCCTCCAACCCGCAGCGCTCCCCCTCCACCGGACGGTTCTCAGTAACGGTCTGGTCGTGCTGACGACGGAGAATTCGGCGGCTGATATTGTGGCGGCGCGGCTGTTTGTGCGGGTGGGCAGCCGCTACGAAGTGCCAGAGCAGTCGGGCATTTCGCACCTGCTGACTTCGGTTCTGACGAAGGGCACCACGCACAAGTCTTCGATGCAGATTGCGGAACAAATCGAGTCGGTGGGTGCAAGCCTGGGCACGGATTCATCGCCAGATTATTGCCTGCTGAGCCTGAAAACGGTGTCGCGGGATTTTGCCGACATGCTGATACTGGCGGCAGAATTGCTGCGATCGCCCTCTTTTCCCGAATCCGAAGTGGAGCTAGAGCAACGGCTGACCCTCCAGGGCATCCGCTCCATGCAGGAACAGCCCTTTGCGGTGGCGCAAAAGCAACTCCGGCAGGCAATGTATGGCGACCATCCCTACGCGCTACCGGGGCTGGGCACAGAGGAAACCGTGTCGAAACTCAGCCGCGCCGATCTGCTGCGCTATCACCAAACCCACTTTCGCCCCGATAATCTTGTCATCAGCATTACGGGACGAATTACCCCTGATGAGGCGATCGCCCTGGTGTCCGAAGCCTTTGGCGACTGGCAGCCACCGACGGATGACACTGGCGCACCCCTGCCGCTGCTGTATCCACCCACGCCGTCCGTCCTATCCAACCCGCACCGCGTGGCGACGGTGCAAGAGACACAGCAGGCAATCGTCATGCTGGGCTACCTGGCCCCGGCAGTTCATGTAGAAGACTATATGGCGCTGAAACTGATCAGCACCTATTTGGGCAACGGGCTGTCGAGCCGCCTGTTTGTGGAACTGCGCGAAAAGCAGGGCCTCGCCTACGAAGTGTCAGCCTACTATCCCACCCGGCTGGATACGTCCCAGTTCATCGCCTACATGGGCACGGCTCCGAGCAACGTGGCGATCGCCCTCGATGGACTGCACCGCGAAGTGCATCGCCTCGCCGCCGAACCCCTCAGCGAAGACGAACTGCAATCTGCCAAAAACAAGCTGCTGGGCCAATACGCCCTCGGCAAACAGACCAACGCCCAAATCGCCCAAATCTATGGCTGGTACGAAACGCTGGGGCTGGGCATTGACTTTGACACCCAGTTTCAAGCGGCGATCGCCCAGATTACGCCAGACCAGGCCCAGGCTGCTGCCCAGCGCTACTTTATAGAGCCGTACGTATCACTAGTGGGCCCAGCGAGTGCAGTGGGGTAAGAAAAGAGAGAAAAAGCTCCCCTCTTCCCTCTTCCCCATCACTCCACTTCCTCCAGCCTCCTCTCACGCGGCCACCCGCCAGTCTTGCCCAAACCGCACACAGGTGAGCGCCAGCGCAATTTGCTGAGCCGCTAGGTACAAACGCAGCAGTTCGTCTTCTTGCAGCGAGAAGGGCTTGCCCCAGCGGAGAGACAGCACGGCAATGCTGGCACTTTGGAACAGCACGGGCAGCACCAGATGAGCCAATACGCCCTCTTCAGCGCTTTCATTGACCTTCACCTGGGGCTTCTGGGTGGCGATCGCCTCTTGCACTACCGGGTCATCGCCCAGGGACGGCAGCGCAGTGCCATAGTTGCCTTGCAGCGTGCCGGGTTTGCCCGCTTCCACCAACTGTAGCGTGCAGCCATCAGCCTCATAGGTTTCCCCAAAGGTCTTGGCGATCGCCTCCAGCGCTTGCTCCAGCCCGGTCGCCTCCTGAGTCACCTTGACCAGCGTTCCCAGCAGGATTGTCTGCGACTGGGCGCGGCGCAGTTCTTCCGTGCGATGTTTTTGCACGTCATAGGTTTCCACCGCCCGCTGCACCACGGCTTTTAGCTCATTGGGGTCCCAGGGCTTGGTGATGTATTTATAAACCTGCCCAGAGTTGATCGCGTCCACCAGGTCTTCCACATCGGTAAACCCGGTCAGGATAATCCGCATTGTGTCGGGAAACTGGGGGACGGTCTTGCTGAGGAACTCAGTGCCCTTCATTTCGGGCATCCGCTGGTCGGAAATGATGACCGCGACTTCGCCCTCAGCAGCCAGCACCTCCAGCGCCATCACGCCGCTTTCTGCACGCAGCACGTTAAAGTCGCGCCGGAACGTGCGATAGAGCAAATCCAAATTATCTGGCTCATCATCGACCACCAGCATTTTGGGCTTCTTGGGCCGCTCCAAGCTGGCCAACTGGCGACTAATGTGTTCTAATTCCGGCAGTGCAATGTCCATAACCATCCTTGGCTGCTGTTTGACTGGCTGTGTTGCTGGGTAGTGGATTGAAAAATGCTGCTTCTGAGCAGTGGCGAGGCTGAGTCGGCGTTCAATAGGCATTTACACGTTTACAACAGATCTACAACACACCCCTTTGATAAAAAGAATCGCCAGGAACCGCTCGCCTGCTGTTCTCGTGATTCAGCAATGTGACTGGATAACGTTTGGCTGTTGGATACAACATTTTCTGGCGGGGTCAGGTAAGCACTGCCCCCGAAGAGACAGGGGCTTCTGGGCCCCCGTTCCTCACTCGCTTCGAGAATGCTGTAACTGTGCTTTTAGTTTGGGCACATTTGTCGCAGTTATAACGCTACAGAAAAATAAAATTTCAAAACTGCGGGGTGGAGTACCCAAAACCAAGAAAAATCAGGCGCTGTATAGTGGAAGATGCGCTTTGGTCAATTGCCTCGAATTGCCCCGAGTCGCTCCGAATCGCCCCATCGACCGACTGGCTCCTTATCACACCCTGCTCAACGTCATGGTATCGCTTCCTCGCATTATTCTTCGAGATCATAAAGCCGATGCCGTGCGGCGCTTCCATCCCTGGATCTTTTCGGGGGCAATTAAGCGCATCGAGCCGGAGGCTCAAGAGGGAGATTGGGTCGAGGTGTACAGCGATCGCGGCGAGTTTTTGGCGGCGGGCTTTTTCGGCGCAGGCAGCATTGCGGTCAAAGTCGTTTCGTTTCAGCCCGTTGAGTCGCTAGACGTGCTGTTTCTGCAACGATTTCAGCAGGCCTATGCGCTGCGAAAACAGTTAGGACTGGCGGCGGGCGGTTCCCGTAGGGATCGCTTTGTGAATCGCCCCGATGCCAACCCCGATGCTACCTCCCATGCCAACCCCAATGCCAACCCCAATCCCACCAACTGCTACCGTCTGATCAATTCCGAAGGCGATGGGCTGCCGGGGCTGATTGTGGACTGGTATCACGGCGTGGCAGTGGTGCTGACCTATTCTTTGGGCATGGCCCAGCAGCGCGATCGCATTGTGGAGTGCCTGAAAACGCTCTACGGTTCTGACCTGCGGGCAGTGTATGACAAAAGCGCGGCCGTGCTGCACGGGGGCAAGTCTCAGCCCACCAATCAATACCTGTTTGGCGAAGCAAACCTGGGCGAAAAGCGGCTAGGCGAGGTGCTGGAAAATGGGCATCGCTTTGCGGTGGACTGGGAAGAAGGGCAGAAAACGGGGTTTTTTCTGGATCAGCGCGACAATCGCCAACTGCTGTCGCAGCACGTCGCCGGAAAGAAGGTGCTGAATACGTTTTGCTATTCCGGCGGCTTTTCAGTCTATGCCCTGCAAGCAGGTGCGGCGGTGGCGCATTCGGTGGATAGTTCCGCAAAGGCGATCGCCTGGACAGAGCAAAATGTCTCGTTGAATCCGGCAACCCCAGGCACTCACCAGTCCTACACAGCCGATGTGTTCAACTTTTTGAAAGACTGCGACGATGACTACGACGTGATCATCCTCGACCCGCCCGCCTTCGCCAAATCCCTCTCCGCCCGCCACCAGGCCACCCTGGCCTACCGCCGCCTCAACTATCTCGCCCTCCTCAAAATTCGCCCCGGCGGTCTGATCTTTACCTTTTCTTGCTCCCAGGTCGTCTCACTCGACAATTTCAAAGGAGCCGTCACCGCCGGGGCAATCGATGCAGGCCGCCCCGTGCGACTGCTCGGCCACCTCAGCCAGCCCGCCGACCACCCCACCAGCCTCTACCACCCGGAAGGGCAATATTTGAAAGGGCTAGTTTTGGAAGCGGGATAAAGGCGCGGTTTGCCACCGGGCAGGATTCACATTCCAAACGCAGGGCAGCCGAAAGGATGGTGTTGCCAAATGGGCGATCGCCCGGCTGGTTTCTTGTCCTTCGAGCGCACACACTAGACGGGATGCCGCGTTGGGGTAGGGATTTCCTCACGCCATATCGACCTGTTGTCGCACCCATGCGCGAAATTGTCTGACCATTTCGATTTCTCCGAGCGTAGATGCCCGTTGCAAAAAGTTGGGAATATCTTTTACAGGAATTGGCGCAAACGCTGGGCTGAGGTCGGTTTCTTCGTAGGCGCTGGCTGTCAGTGCGTAGACGAAGAGCGATCGCCCATCATAGCGCCACACCTCCAGCACACCCAGCGCCGCATAAATGGGCAGCTTGTTGAGCGCCGCGCTGGAATACTCAATCTCCACCACTAAATCGGGCGGCGGATCGTCGGGCAGTTGAACTTGGGCATTTTGCCGAATCAGCGGCTCGTTTTGAAGATAGTAGGCCCTGTCTGGCTCCACACCCCGCTGCAAATCTTCGCGCTTGCACGTCAGGGAGCCGACGCTTCAGAGTAATGCAAAATCACCTGTCCCTCGTCTTCTGCGTGGGCGATCGCTTCGTCCGAAAGCTCGATCAGCAGCGCATCGACATCTTTGCTATAGGTCGTTTTTCTCATACCGAGACCTCCTACCGGGATAGAGGGTGATGAGCAAAATAAAAGTGTCGTCTCAGTATTCCCACTGAACCCACCCACGCACCGTTATAATTCACCTTTTCAGCTAGAAATCCGCTTTCTCCGACAATTTCGTCAACATCTCTGGCCCAAGTCTCCCGTTCGGAGGAGCGATAAGATTGAAGTAAAACAACTCAGGCGAGACTCTTAATGGCCTACAGCGACTTTACCCTAGCCAAAGTCAAATCCGCCTTTGGGCTGACCACCCAGGAAAGCGGCAGCCTGTTCGCCAGCATTCCCGCCGTCCCGCCGTCCCCCGCCCTGTCCCAAACCCTCACCGAATTCACCACCCTCGCCACCAGCATCGGCACCGAAAAAGCCCGCTCCGAATTTCTGATCGCGCCCATCCTGGCCGAAGTCCGCCGCCAGATGCACTACCGCATCGCCCTCTTTTCTGGCGTTGAGTTTAATGTGGATGCCGCCAGAGGCCTGCAAGGCTTTTGTGATTTCATTCTTTCTGCTTCCAGGGAGCAGCTCTACATCGAGGCTCCGGTGATGACCGTCGTTGAGGCAAAGCGGGAGGATATTATCGGCGGGCTGGGGCAGTGCATCGCCACAATGGTCGCCGCCCAGATTTTCAATGCGGAAAGAGAGCAGCCGATTCCTCGCATCTATGGAGCCGTCACCAGCGGCACCAACTGGCGCTTCCTAATGCTAGAAGGAACGACCGTCTGGATTGATTCACTAGAGTATTACATCAGCCAGATCGGGCAAATTCTGGGAATCCTCATGCAGCCTTTTCAGCCGGATTTAGTCGGCAGCGCAACACCCTAATATCGATCCTCGATTTTGGATTTGCGATTTTGGATTGTCAGTCAAGCGTCTGTGGGGCTTCCAGCAATCTCATGCGTAGTGCCAAAAAGGTAAGTTTTTATCGGTTTATTGGCGGGTTCTATCGCAGAACCGTACTTGCAATAATCGTCAGCGTCGCAGTCGCGATCAGCCCAAAGGCCAGGTTCACAACTTGATTAGAAGCTTTTTGATACGCATCCACGCGCACATTGGTTTGTCCTAGCTCTTGCCTTAGTCCGTCTACTTCGACCTTGAGGTTATCTAGGCGCTCTAGCACTGCTTTTTGAAAATTGTCGGACGTGTCGGCGGCTTGCATAGCGCTTTGCGTGGAGTAGCGAGTCTTTGACTTAGATATCAATCTAGCTTAATAGACTGGAAATCTGTTCCGTAGGATTGCTGGTGCAGGCCAGGGTTACACAGTTTCGCCATCCACAATCACGATGGGAATCGCGGCGGTTTCCAGGACGGATTGGGATACGGAGCCGACGAAGCCAGCCTGCCAAGCGCGATCTTGCTCCGCAACGCTAACGCGATCGCTCCGTTTGCCCATAACAATCTCATCTACTCGAAACTCCTGAGCGACGCGCACGATTTCCTCTGGGGCGGGGCCGATCGTGGTGACAAAGCGGTGGCGGATATCGGCGAGGAGCGTTTCGGTTTGGGCTTGCAGGCGCTGGATGCTGGCGGGGTCGTTGACCTGAACAACGTGCAGCACAATGACGCTAGCATCAGCGCGGCGGGCCAGTTCGGCGGCTTTGCGGAGGACGGCGGGGGCGAGGGGCGAGGTATCGACGGCGGCCAGGAGGGTAATAGGACGGGCGATCGCCACTTTGGTCGGGTCTACGTCGCCCTTTTCCAGCAGTCGGGGTGCAAACGTGGGGATGGCCCAGGCTCCCAGGGGTGCTGTGACCAGGATAGAAAGCGCGGCGATCGCCAGAATTGCCTCTCCACCTGCGATGCTCTGAGACAGCGGAATTGCGCCGATCGCCGCCTGCACCGTCGCCTTGGCCGAGTTCGCAGGCAGCAGAAACAGCCGTTCCTTCCAGTTCCAATTACTGCCCAGCGTAGACAGATACCAGCCCACCATTCGCCCAATCAGCGTGCCGATCGCCAGAATCGCCAGCCCCACGCCCAGCGTGTTGCCCAACACATTAAGCTGAATGCTAGCCCCCAGCAGCACAAACAGAAAAATCTCCGCCACGCCCCACAGCGCATCAAACCCACCTCGCAGCCGCCGCGCCAGGGGAGCATCCAGTTCGATCAGGAAAAACCCCAGCGACATCACCGCCAGATAGCCCGAAAACAGGGGATATTCCTCTGCCAGCACCACCAGCAGCAGCGCAAACCCTGCCGCCACCAGCGCATCTTGTACAGCGTTTTGCGTCCAGTTTTGCTTCGCCAGCAGAAAGACCAGTAACTGCGCCGTCAGCCAGCCCAGCAGCACCCCCAGCGCAATTTGCAAGATCAGTTGCAGCGGCAGCAGTTGCAGGGGGGTGAGCGTGAGACCGCCGGGGAGGGTCAACCCCGCCGCCGCGCCCTGGGAGAGAAATGCCAGCAGCAGGCTAAACACCAGCAGCAGCAGCACATCCGACAGGGCACTCCCCGTCAAAATTGCATCGGGAATGCCCTTTTGTACGCCCCAGCCGAGACTTTTTAGCCGCAGCATTCCGGGTACGATGACGGCGGGCGACTCTGCGCCGATGATACAGCCCAGGAGCAGCCCCGTGGCAAAGTCAAACCCCAGCAGCCAAATGGAGGCAAGGGCGATCGCCACCGCCTCGCAGGTTGCAGGCAAAAAGCCTAGCCGCAGCGCCACAGCCCCCTGTTGTGCCAGTTTTTCTCGATCTAGCCCCAGCCCGGCCTTCATCAGGATGACCATGACGGCGATCGTCCGCAACACACCTGCTGACTCCAGTAGCTCTGGCGCAAGGGTCTGCGTCGCCTGGGGCCCCAGCACGATGCCTGCCAGCACCATACCGACGAGGGCGGGCAGTTTCAGCCGTCGTGCCAGTTGTCCAGCAAAGAAGCCGATGAGGAGAGTCCAGAGGAGGCTTGGTAGCATTTTGGGTCATGGGTCTTGGGTTTTGGGCTTTGTAAAATTGCTTTACGCAAAATTGTGCTAGTTTCTACTCCGCGTGATTTCTACCGCGACCTGTCCTGTAAAGTCGGGAATCGGTGGGTTGACCTTGGTCAGGCGCACGGTGACTTGTTCGACCTGGCCGCTGGAGAGCATGATTTGGGCGATCGCCCCGGCCAGTCGCTCGATCAGGCGAAACCGTTCGGTGCGAATGAGTTGGAGAACGGTGGCCACATTGTTGCGGTAGTCGTAGGTGTCTTCGAGGCGATCGCTCTCTGCTGCTTTGGACAGATCAACCCACAGGGTCAAGTCCACCTGAAACCATTGCCCCAAGACCTGCTCTGCTTCCAGATAGCCTGAATAGCCAAAGGCCCGCAGCCCGGTTAAATAAATGCAATCTGCCATTAATTCGCAATTCACCTAAATCGATACAGCCTAATTAACCCAAGTGGCTCAGCACGCGGTAGTATCCACTCTCCTGGGTGGCAGGACGAATGGAGTTGCTAGACGCTCAGCAGACGCTGAACTGGTCATCCAAAATCGCACACCCGAAATCGAGACAGAACCTACGCACTTGCGATAAGTTTGCTGGGTTTTGGACGATTTCTTGCGGGCACAGCCTGCGAGAAATTGTCTAGATGCGTAAGTCCTACGAGAATTAACAAAATTAACAATAAGCCAACTGTACGCCAAATCGCATCATCCAAGCGGCGGGAGCGTATCAGGAATTCTGTCATCTCCTATCAAGTCGGCTTTCTGTTCTGCTGCTCGTTGTTTGGGCAGAGCGGAGCCGCTGCTCTGCCCGTTGTCAATCCGCTGGCTCAGATTGGCTTGGGATTTCTAGCAAAGCCTCAAACGGCTATCTTCGACTCCCTTCCAAAACTTCCATTACGTCCTGAATGGAGCAGCCCAGCACCCGCGCCAAGGGCACCAGCATCGAGCCGTCTATGTCGCCCATCGACAGCGCTTCCAGCTTTTCTTTGGGCAGTCGATAGGAATCGCAAAACCGTTCAAATTCGGCATCGGTTACGCCTAGCTCGTCTTGGCGCTGCTTTAGCCAGCGGGCGATCGCCCCCACGCCCGATCGGGGCTGCGTCGCCCTTGCTAGATACTTGTTCATCAGTTCCTCAATCTCGCTATTGCCGCCGCCCGCACGACTCACCAGGTCATAGCACGCCAGCCGCAGCGCCCTGCGAGCACGATATTCTTCGTTCAAGATATTGGCAACGCGGATCGCGATATCGGGCTTCAGAAAGCCCACCAGTTCGTCGTCGTAGTGCAGCGGCACCAAGGCATCGTTGGGACGAATTTCCCAGGCGGGCGTGTCGTCAGGTAGAGGCATAGGGACGGGTTCCGAAAGGGCGAGTTCCGCAAGGGGGGCCGAAGATTTCTGAACGGGGAAGGGGGCGATCGCCCACCCTAAACTTGGATCCTAGACTTGGATCTTAATGCAATCCGCACCATCAATCCGAATTGGCTTCCAGACAGTTCCCGCGAATTCCTGATCGACCACAGTTGATGGTTCCAGATCGAGGATTCGAGTTTGCTTCCGAACGGATTCCGAATGGATTCCAGATTCATTTTCCAAATTCATTCCAGGTTTGTCCCCAAATCCGTCCTGATGCGTGTCGTCATTTCCGTAAAAGTCATTGGTAGATGCACCCTGATTCAATAACCTCCGGTTTCGCGGCCGGAGGTTTTTTTTGCGCCTGACAAGCTTGTGGGAAAGCCACCGTGGGACAATAGAACCGCTGCGTTTGGAAGCCTCCATGCTAAAGCGATGGATTGTCACGGTGCTGATCGCGATTGGTCTGACGATGCAGGGCTGCACGTCCGTCACGGCGGCGCTCGATCGCTATGTAGACAGCACCGAGGGCTATGAGTTTCTCTATCTCAACAGTTGGGTGCCCGTCACGGTGAAGGACGGCCCCCAGCTCGTGCTGCATGACCTGATCGAAAGCACCGAAAATGTCAGCGTGATCATCAGCCCCGTGCCCGACGACAAAACGCTGGAAGACCTGGGCAGCCCCAGCGAGGTGGGCTATAAGCTGTGGAAAAACGCGCTGCAACCCAACCCGGCCGGGCGACGGGCGGAGCTAATCAGCGCCGAATCCCATGAAGTCAACGGGCAAACCTATTATTTGCTGGAATTTGCCGTGGATGCGCCCGATCTCCAGCGTCACAACCTAGCGAGTGTCGCTGTAAAGCGAGGCAAACTGTATACTTTCAACCTATCCACCACAGGGCGGCGCTGGGCCCAGGCCGAGAAGACGTTTCGGACGATTGTGGAGTCATTTTCGGTGAGCTAGTGATGAGCTAGCCCATTGCGCGAACCTGCCCCTCAGCCCCAAAAACCGGAGCTAACCAGTTCGCCATTGTTCCAGGTTTGTCCCTGCTGGCGCTGCTGGAGGCGCGATCGCCACTGGCGAATCTGCTGGGCGGTCTGGGCAAAGGGCGAAAACCGGGGCGCAGGCTCAACGACCGCTTCCGCAGCCCCCGAAGCCGACAGGCGGCGGTTGACGTTCATGCAGTCGGCCAGGTTGTCTAGGTATGGCTCCAGGTCAAGCGCTCGCTGCACCTGCTCGACCGACGTATAGCGATCGCGCAGCGACACCCGCAGCAGCTTAGCCAGAATTTTGCCAAAGTGGTCGCTGACGTGAACGTAGTCTTCCCAGAGCATTTCGCCTGTGTAAGCGTCATACTCAAACTCCATTGGCGGCTTGCCCGTCAGCATATACAGGCAGGTCACACCGACCGCGTATAGGTCGCTGGCGTAGGTGGGGCGCAGGGCAAGCTGCTCTGGCGGCGCAAAACCCACTGTGCCCACAAACTGCGTCGTTGCAGTTTTGTGGGTGGTTTCGCCAGCTTCCACAATCCGCTCTTTTACTGCGCCAAAATCAATCAGCACCAGCCGCCCGTCGTCTTCGCAGCGAATCAGGTTGGGCGGCTTGATGTCGCGATGGATCACCTGCTGCTGGTGGACGTAGCCCAGAATCGGCAGCAATTCTCGCAAAAAGTGCTTGACGGCCAGTTCCGAAAAGGGGCCGTTTTGCTTGACCTGCTTCGCTAGGGTATATCCCCGCACGTATTCCTGAACCAGATAAAACTCACCTTCTACCTGAAAGTAATCCAGCAGGCGGGGAATACTCGCGTGGCTGCCCAACTGGCTGAGGGTCTTGGCTTCCCGCTCGAACCGTTCAGAGGCCCGCTTTAGCACGGCGGGGTTGTCCATCTTGGGGCAAAGCTGCTTGATAACGCAGAGGGGGCTGCCGGGCAGCGACACGTCTCGTGCCAAGAAGGTGATGCCAAAACCGCCGCGTCCGAGGGCCTTCAGCACCTGATAGCGATCGCGAAACAGTTGGCTATTTTGGCAAAGCTGGCCGGGCTGAGTTAGCAGTTGCCGGGAGGATCGGGCTGCATTTAGGGGGGTGGTGGAGGACGCCATCATTAAGTTTGAGATGTAAAGTCAAAATTAAAGAAGCCAGCGCTGATCCGAAAAATCCCTGAGTCCGAGCCAGACGGTTCTGATACCTGCGCCAACGAAACGCACGAGCGGACTTTCCAACTGTCTGGAGCAGCGTTTGCTGCCCTTCACAACCTACCCAGTAGCATAAACCAATTTAGGAAATTCTGTGGATTTTCAAGGGATTTGCCCATCTCCAGATAGGCTTGGCATTCCTAATGCTCCCATCATATTTCCAATAGATTTCCAACCTTGGGATGATTCTGGTTTTAAACCGCATTCTCTCATTCTGGATAGGGGCTATACCCAAGCTTCATCTACTTAAAGCCCTAGTAAAATTCTGACCCGCCTTGCCGGATAACGCCTGCGTGGATTTGGGGAAATTCGTCCCGCAGCCTGGAGAGGCGGGCAGGCAAGGCAAAGCGCGTACCCTAAGGGGCAAATTGTGAAGGCAAATTGTGAAGGCAAATTGTGAAGGCAAATTGTGAAGGCAAATTGTGAAGGCAACCTGTTAAAGCAAGAGGGGGCTGGGGATGCGAGGCAGATTAGGTCAGACGCGGCCTGATCATGGCTCGATGCCTGAGACGCAGAGTGAGGCGAGAGCAAGGTGAATTCAGATCACGGGCGATCATGGGCGAATGACAGGCAGATCACGAGCAAAGGGGGCTAGAAATTTATTCTGGCGTGGGCGATCGCCACCCGGAGGCTTTCCTGCCAGGTCTGGGCGAATTGCGCGATTATTGCGAAGTCCACAGTTCCTGACGATATCGCGATCTAAAAGTGCTAAGGTTTTAGCATTCGAGTGTGTGTAATTCCACAAAGCGCAACTATTATGACCAAAGGACAGGGATTCGGCGGCTTTGGACTCGGCAAAATGAAAGAGCTGACCGAAGCGTTCAAAAAAGCTCAGCAGGTGCAGGAGGGTGCAAAGCGCCTGCAAGAGGAGCTAGAAGTCATGGAAATTGAAGGTGAAGCAGGCGGCGGGCTGGTGAAGGTGGTGCTGAGCGGCAACCAAGAGCCTCGCCGAGTCGAGATTACGAAAGACGCAATGGGCGAGGGCCCAGAGGTGCTGGCCGATCTGGTGCTGGCGGCGGCCAAAGATGCCTACAACAAGTCCACCGCCACCATGCGTGAGCGGATGGAAGAATTAACAGGCGGGCTGAATCTGCCTGGGCTGGGCTAGTCTAGCGGAAACTCGCAGCCAAAGTTTCAGGTTCAAGGGTTTGGGTCTTTTGGTTTTGAGCGCTTGTAGCTCTCAACAGATCTAAGTTTCAGCGATTCTGAGTCTTTGTAATTCTGATTTGTAGTTCTGAGAAGAGGCGCGGTTCGAAGCTGCGTCTCTTTTGTCGTTCCAAGGTGTGTTGGTGCATGAGGAGGGGGCGATCGCGCTTCCCTCTGCCTCTTTGCAACTTTTTGCAAAACGCCCTGGGACAGTCTTTCAACAAAATCCCTACAAAATTCCCGCCGACTCATACAGCCGCCGCACCAGCGCCATAATCTTGTCGCCATACTGCGGGTCGGCGGACCAGCGCCCGCTGAGCTGCCCTACCAGCGGCGCAACCCCCCGCGCCACAAATCGAAAGCGCGGATCGACTAGCCCCTGCACCAGCGGAGCCGTGCTGCCGTAGGCCTTGAGGTGCTGAATGTGGGCCCGCACGCCAATACGAGCGCTGGGAAAAGACGCACCGCTGGGGCTGCCCGCCGCGTCGCCCAACCCACCAAAGTTGTTTTGTCCTGGCTGGATCGTGCTGCCAAATTGCAAAAAGCTCGTCTCAACGCACATCTGGCAAAAGGCGAGGTCATAGTTCACGCCCTCCACGCTGCCCTCTTCGCGGTAGAGGCGCGGCAGGTCGGGAAACTGGTTCAGCCCGGCCTCGTTATTATTCTTCAAAAACATCCGCAGTTGCAGTTCTGAGGTCTGCCCAAGGCCCATAATCCGGTCGATTTGCCCCGGACAGATGCCAGAGTTTTGCAAGATCACGGTGCGCGTGGCCGCGTCCCAGGTGACAGACACATTAAAGGGTCGCAGTTCCACCGCCCGCACGTAGACAATATTGCGATAGGTGACACGCCGGATGTCGGGCGACTGGCTGATATCAATGCCCAGGCGATCGACCAGATCGGCGGGAATAAAGGCATTGCCGTTGACGATAATGCCGCGCTCGTCATATAGTCCGCCGTTGATATTGATACTGATGCTGGGGTAGGTTTCGCCGCCGGGGTCGGGGGGCAGACCCGCCACGGCCCGGCTCCAGGACGAGAGTCCGTCGGCAATGCCCAGTGCCAGGTTGCGCCGCTGGTTTTGCAAAATGCTGCGGTCTTCTGGACTCGTGAGAAAGCCGACATTCATCAGCAGCGAGGGAACGATCAACTGACGGCAGAAGGCAAGGCTGCCTGTCCCTGAATCGGTGTCGGGCTTTGCGCCGCGATTGGGCAGTTGGGGAACGCGCCGCAGCAGCGCCAGCAGCAGCAGTTCCGCGTGGGCTTTGCGCTGGCTGTTGGTGGGGATGTAGAACACGGTTGCGCCGCGCACGGAGGGGTTGGGGGAGGCATCGGCGTGGATTTCCAGCGCCACATCCAGGTTTTGCGCCCGCGCGTTGATCCACGCGAGGGTCTGGGCCATGCTCAGGTCGTCCGGCACGGACAGCACCTCCAGCCCCCGCGCCCGCAGTTCGGCCACAATCAGGTCGCGGGTCAGGATCATCTCCCGCGCCTCCGTTGTGCCTGCTACCACAATGCCGGGGTCGATGCCCGCGCCTTCTGTGCCGCCATGCCCCGCAGAGATAAAAATCCGTCCCATCGACTGCTGATCCTCGTTTGCGTGCCCGTTTCTAATTTGGCAGCGATCGCCCCTTGCACTCTAGAACCGGGAGACGGGGCGATCGCGCTACCCGTAAGACTAGCTAAATTCCGCACCCTTGGCGCAGGTTTATTGACCGCAATGCCCCCCGGCCATTCGGCGTTAGAAATATTAGAAATCAATCAGAAATTCGTAATCTGTCCCACCCGTGCAAGTTTGTAGAAAAGCGTCAGAATAAAGGATACGCCCTTGCCCCCTCCAGCCGCATGGTTACGCCGCGCCTCCACCCTGACACCATCGAAGACGTGAAGCAGCGGGTCGATATCGTCGATATCGTGTCCGAGCATGTGGTGCTAAAAAAGCAGGGCAAAGATTTCACCGGCCTGTGTCCGTTCCACGATGACAAATCGCCCAGCTTTTCCGTCAGCCCCAGCAAGCAGTTTTACTACTGCTTTAGCTGCGGAGCCGGGGGCAACGCCATCAAGTTTTTGATGGAGATTGGCAAGCAGTCTTTTGGGGAGGTGGTGCTGGATCTGGCGCGGCGCTATCAGGTGCCTGTGAAGACGCTGGAACCGGAGCAACGGCAGGAATTTCAGCGGCAGTTGTCGCAGCGAGACCAGCTTTACGAAATTCTGGCGGTGACGGCCAAGTTTTTTGAACATGCGCTGCACCAGAGCCAGGGGGCGATCGCCCTCGACTATCTGCGAACCAAGCGCAAGCTGTCGCCCGAAATCGTCCAGCAGTTTCAACTGGGCTATGCCCCCGGCGGATGGCAGACGCTCTACGGCTATCTGGTGGAGCAAAAGCGCTATCCCGTGGAGCAGGTGGAGCAGGCAGGCTTGCTGGTGCCCCGGCAGGGCGGCAGTGGATATTACGACCGATTCCGCGATCGCCTGATGATTCCCATCTGCGACGTGCAGGGGCGCGTCATTGGCTTTGGCGGGCGGGCCCTGGGCGACGAACAGCCCAAGTATCTCAACTCGCCAGAGGGCGACCTGTTCGACAAAGGCAAGACGCTGTATGGGCTGGATCTAGCCAAAGGGGCGATCGCCAAGCGAGACGAGGCGATCGTGGTGGAGGGATACTTTGATGTCATTGCCCTGCACGCCGCAGGCATCACCAACGTCGTCGCGTCGATGGGCACTGCGCTGACCCAAGGGCAGATTAAGCAACTGCTGCGCTACACCGAATCCAAGCGGATTATCTTTAACTTTGACGACGACAAGGCCGGGCAAAAAGCCGCTGACCGGGCCATTGGCGAATTGGCAGATCTGGCCTATCGCGGCGAGGTGCAGGTGCGGATTCTGAACCTGCCGGAGGGCAAAGACCCCGATGAGTTTCTCAAGGCCCACTCCCCGTCTGCTTATCAGGACTTGCTGCAAGACGCGCCGCTGTGGCTCGACTGGCAGATTCAAAAACTCCTGGCCAACAAAGACCTGAGCCAGCCCGACCAGTTTCATGCCAGCACCCAGGCGATCGCCCAACTCCTGGGCAGCCTGCCCAACGCCACCCTCCGCACCCACTATATCCACCGCTGCGCCGAACTGCTGAGCCGGGGCAACGCCCGCCTGGCCGTGCAGCTTGAGCAAGACCTGCGAACCCAGGTGCGGGGGCAGCGCTGGCACGGGCGATCGCAAAAATGGCAAACACCGGGCGATCGCACGCTGCTAGAAGAAGCCGAAGCCCAACTGCTGCGCCTCTATCTCCACCAGCCGGAACACCGCGCCGAAATCCGAGCAGCGCTGGAGTCCCGAGATCTGGAATTCAGCATCGCCCACCATCGCCTGCTGTGGCAGCAGATTTTGGCGATTGAGGACTCTGCCGCAGCGCAGGATAGCGCGGAGCCGGAGAGCGGGGCAGAGTGGCCTACCAGCGCTCAGCCGCCCAGCCCCGTCTCTCTCCTCACCCGCCTGCAAGACCACCTCGCCGAACTCCCTGGTCAGCACGAAGCCGTTTATTCTCTCTTTCAGCTTGACGAAAAAACGCGACGTGACCTGGCGCGAGCCACCCTAGTGATTCGCACCGCTACGGCCTGCATGGAGATGGTAATGTGCGAAAAGCGGCGGCGGCACTTTCTCGATCTGTGGAAGAAAACGGACATCACCACGTCACCGGAATTGGGGCAATACTATCAGCAGCAGCTTTATCTGGAAGATCAGCGCATCAAGGTGCTGGAACAGGAGCAGCGCAACACCACCTTTGCCGATTTGGCCCAAACTCCGTGGGTCGGGGTCGGCCTCATAGAGTAATGGGGGATTCCCCTATGTTCTATCTACTACTTGTCTTATCCACTACCTATCACTACCTATCTACTGCGCCGAGTGGCGTAGTCAGTCCATCCAGGCTGACACGATTTTTCGTCTGGCGATAGATGTTCAGTCCGTCTTCGCCTTTCTGGCTGGCCCAGTCTATGAGTTCATTGCGCTGCCCTTCGTAGCCAAAGCGGGGAACCCCCATACCGCAGGAGGTCTGAACTTGGGCAACCTCAACGTGGAGGATTTGTCGAGCGCCGGACAGCGGCGGGAACAGTGGGTAAAGCGTGTCCCATTCGGGAGATCGCGGCAAAATCGTCGTGCCCTGGCCGTAAATCCGCAGAATCAGCGGCGGCCCCTGAAAGGCGCAGAACATCAGGGTAATACGACCATTTTCCTGGACATGGGCAGAGGTTTCATTGCCGCTGCCTGTGAGATCCAGATAGGCGACCCGATGGGGCGACAAAATGCGAAAGCTGTCGAGTCCTTTGGGGGACAGGTTAATATGCCCTTCGGCGCTAAGCGGGGCGCTGGCAACGAAGAAGATTTGCTGCTGGGCAATAAAGTCCTGAAGTTTGGGCGTGAGAGAGTCGTATTGCTGGGCCATGGGAGTGGGGGCGATCGCCCGGATTGCAAGAGAACGGCCGCCATCCTAGCGCGTTCTTGCGTTGCCATACGCCACCCAATCGGGGCACTTGAGCAAGATGGACGGCCTACAGCAACGCTCCAGAATTTTTCAGATAAGAATAAACCTGCGACAGCACTTGCCGCGCCGGGTTAAACGTGATTTTTTTGACAGCATCATCGTAGGGCAGCCAGGCGTAGTCTTTGATTTCCTGGGGCTGACAGGTGACGATTTCCGACTTCACCAGCGCAGGGAAGTAGGTCACGGTTTTGTCGATGGGCTTTTTGTCACGCATGAAGCGATAGTGTTCCATAAAAGCGTCTTCGCTAAGCAGGTCGTAGGCGGTGATGCCCGTCTCTTCTTCAAACTCGCGGCAGGCAGCGGCGATCGCCGTTTCGCCGGGGTCGGCGTGTCCTTTGGGAAAGCCCCAATGCCCAGCGTGGTGCTGAATCAGCAAAAACTTGTCGCCGTCCTCCTGGCGCAAAATAGGCACAATGCCAAAAGCCTCGTCTTTCATAGCAAGTTCAGTCGTGTGGGAGTCAAGCCTGGCCGTTTGTCCAGAATGCTTGCATCACAGTGTAATCGATGCGGATTCTAGGATGTCGTATCTTGCGACAGAAAAATGCACCCCAGTCTTGTAGTTCTGAGGTGCATTCATAGGCTTGGGGGTATTGAGAGCAGCGTAATACCAATCCTCCTAAAGAGCGCTGCGAATTGGACTGCCGGAAGCCCTGCTAGCACCTAATGGGCAATCCAAAATCGCAAATCCATAGTATTGCTCACCTGCTCCAAACCCGGAGATGGACTAGACAAACAGCCCTGCGTTCACTTGGGCAACGCTGAAGTTTTTCAGAATGGCAATCACATCACTGCCTGCGCTGATCGTGGCTTCGCGGTTATTCCCCGTCACCGTGAGATCGGCAAAGGTCAGACCACCCGTCAACTGGATGCGGTCGTTTCGCCCAAAGCGATTGAGGGTGGCCACGCCGCTGCCTGCCCCTAATACGAAGCGATCGCTGCCGCTGCCCGTATTGATCACGTCGTTACCAATGCTGACGATCACGTTATTGCCTTCGCCCGCGTTGATGGTGTTGTTGCCCGTGCCCCCGTAAATTGTGTCGTTGCCTGCACCCGCAAAAATCAGGTCATTGCCCTCGCCGCCGTCGATCAGGTTAGCGCCTTCGCCTGCATAAAGGCTGTCGTTGCCTGCGCCGCCGAGGATTTCGTCGTTGCCCGCGCCTGCATAGACCAAATCATTGCCATCGCCCGCCAGAATCAGGTTGTTGCCTTCTCCGGCATAGATTTTGTCATTCCCGGCATTGCCGTAGATCGTGTCGTTGCCCCTGCCTGCATACAGGTTATCGTTGCCGTCGCCGCCGTAGAGTCGGTTGTTGCCCTCGCCAGCGTACAGGCTGTCGTTGCCTGCGCCACCGTTCAGCACGTCGTCGCCGTTGCCTGCGTAGACCGTATCATCGCCATTGCCCGCATAAACGCGGTTATTGCCATCGCCCGCAAAAATGGTGTCGTTGCCGTCAAGACCGTAAAAGATTTCAGTAGCGCTAGTTCCATTCAGGCGATCGCTGCTGCTAGTGCCCCGAATCACAGGCACAGTGCCCCTCCCGCTGGCAGTGGTAATTTCGTAAGTGGTGGTAGTATTGCTGACTTCGTTAGTCACAACCAGCAGCGGTTTCCCGGTGGGACTGTCTTCGGCGGCAACAAACGCCAGTCCTTCAGGGGATACATCGCCGGGGGTATTGATGTACTGCACAAAGGCGGGGCTATTGGGGTTGGTGACGTTGTAAACCATCACTCCACCTGTGCGCTCTAGCCCGATGAAAGCGTAGGTTTGTCCGTCGATGATGCCCGTTACTACGCCTTCGGGTTCGGGGCCTTTGTTGTCGCTGCGGGTGTCGAAGGTGTTTGCGGTGCCGTTGGAGTTAAACAAATCTGGGACTTGGACAGCGGTAATCTGTTCCAACTGGTCGCCACTGTCGTAGACCAAATCGCCGCTGGCGTTCCAAATCGAGAAGGAGCGTGCGCCAAACACATAGATCTGGTCAAAGTCGTTGTCTCCGTCCGGATTGCCCAAAGCATTGGTGACCGTCAGTCGTCCCAGATTGGCAGCAGATTTGAGGATGGTGGCACTGGGGAAAGCGGTCGGGTCGAGGCGATAGCTGTTGGCCCCGACGCGCACTTCTTCAGCAAAGCCTGGGTAATCGCGGGCATCGCCTTCGTTGGCGGTGATTAGGTAGGTCTGCCCGTTAATGGTAAAGCTGGCGATCGCATCGGGTTGATACATGCCGAACACAGGCCAGTTTTGGATGTTGATGCCCCCATCGCGATCGCTCGCATCCAGTCCATTCCCTGGCAAGCTGTGGTCTTTGAAACCCAGAGGCTTGATTTCTTTCACCGTTGCCGTTTCCAGGTCAACAATTGCCAGGGCGTTATTTTCTTGCAGCGTCACCCAAGCCGTTTTGGAATCGGGCGACACGGTGATGTATTCTGGCTCCAGGTCTTGGGCAACAGTCGCATTGGGCCCAAAGATCCGCACTCCAGCAGCCACTAGCGCATCCTTCGCTGCATTAAAGGCAGAAAAGTCAGCCGTTTTGACACTGCTCTGATCGATCCGCAGCACACCCTTTGACAGGTCGATAATGCTAATCGAGCCTTCTGGATCTACAGAGTCGGGCTGGTTATAGCTACTTGGCTCGCCTTCGTTGGCGACGACGATCTTTTTGCCGTCGGGGGTAAAGGTGAGCATATCAGGCAGTGCGCCAACGGTGACGGAGTTCAGCAGGTTGCCATCTAGGTCGTAAAACGCGACGAAGCCCGGAGCCTGCTTGCTGTCTCCGTTTTCGATAGCAACAGCAATGATGCCATTCTTGACAGCAATGCTGTTGGCAATTCCGAAGGCAGACGTGTCGATAGTTTTTACCAACGTCGGTGCGGCAGGGTTGCTGACATCCAGCACCTCTAACGCGCTGGTGCCTGCCACCACGTAGAGGCGCCGTGTGGTTACGTCGTAGGCCGAGATTTCTGAACCTGCACCTTGATAGGTTCCAAGGGTTGAGAGTGTAATTGTCATAATCTTCGTAAAAATTAGAACTACGGTTGAAAGATCTACGCAAATTTACTGAGCTTAGAGATGGCCGTTTCTGCAAAGCTGTCTCAAGCGCACGCCAAAATCCGAGGACTGCAAAAGCAATCCTATAAATGAGAGCAACTGGGACAATCTGAAATCGGATGCACGGTCTGATCAGCAGATCGTCACCCTGATTCAGTCGTCATATTTCTGAGGAAATACTTAGCTAGAAAATAACATCGGTCTTTTCGCGGGCCCGTGTATTCCTAAACACAGGAGCCAATAAGACTGTGTAAAGTAATACTTTTTATGGCTATAGTCACTTTACATTGGGACACATTAGGACACAAATGTTGTTGTAAGGTGGCGCTTCTGCCCCAACAACAACGTCTTAAGGGGCGTAGAGCGCTATGGCTGGAGCTTCGAGTCCTGGGGATCAATTTGCTCAGAGAATGGGTCAGGACTCTTGCCATGCGTCATGCTGCCTTAGGCAAGTGCTGGGAAAGTAGAACGCTGCGATCGCAACGCCTGCACTGTCTGCACCACCGCCGCGCCGGCCTGCTCGATCTCTGCGTCGGTATTAAAGCGCCCAATGCCAAACCGCAGCGAGGCGAATGCTAAGTCGGGCGATCGCCCAATCGCCGTCAGCACATGGGAGGGCGCGATTTTTGTGGAACTACAGGCCGCACCGGAAGAAACTGCGATTTGCGACTGCAACGCCAGCAGCAGCGCCTGTCCGTCTACGCCTTCAATGCTTAGATTCAGGTTGCCCGGAAGCCGCCGGGTGGGGTGGCCGTTGAGATACACGCCGCCCAGGGGTTGGATTATGGAAAAGAGGCGATCGCGCATTTCCGTCACTCTGGCCGACTCCGCTTCCCGACTCTCCAGCGCCAGTTCCACCGCCTTGGCAAAGCCCACAATCTGTGGCACATACAGCGTCCCCGACCGCATCCCCCGCTCATGCCCGCCGCCGTGAAGCTGCGCCGCAAGCTGCACCCGTGGGTCGCGCCGTCGCACATACAGCGCCCCAATGCCCTTTGGCCCGTAGACCTTGTGGGCCGTCAGGGACATCAAATCAACCTGCATCGCCTGCACGTCTAGCGGAATTTTGGCGATCGCCTGCGCGGCATCCGTGTGGAACAGCACGTTGCGTTGATGACAAATCGCGCCAATCTCTTCCAGCGGTTGCAGCACGCCGATTTCGTTATTCGCCGCCATCACCGACACCAGGATCGTATCAGGCCGGATTGCCTCTTCTAGGGCGGCTAAATCCACCAAGCCGTCGGGCTGCACGCCCAGCCGCGTAATTTCAAAGCCCAGGGATTCCAGATACGTACAGGGATCGAGGACGGCGCTGTGTTCCGTTGTCAGGGTGATGATATGTCGTCCCTGAGAAACATAGGCTTCCGCCACGCCCTTGATTGCCAGGTTGTTGGCTTCCGTTGCGCCGCTAGTGAAGATCAGTTCTTCAGGGGTCGCGTTGATCGCGGCGGAAAGGATGGAGCGCGATCGCCCCACCGCCGCCTCTGCCTCCCAGCCGTACTGGTGCGTCGTGCTAGACGCATTGCCAAAATGCTCCGTGAAATAGGGCAGCATCGCCTCCACTACTCGCGGATCAGCGGGCGTAGTCGCATGATTGTCGAGATAAATCGGGCGATGGGGCATCAGCCAATAATTCCTAACAAAAGGCTTTTCAAAAAAGCTGAGCCAGAAGCGATCCCCCCTTCACCCCCCTTAAAAAGGGGGGAATGTTCAGCAAAGCCCCCTTAGCAAATGAGGAATGCCTAGCAAAGCCCCCCTTAGTAAGGGGGGTTGGGGGGATCTCTTCTACACCAGCTTTTTCACTTTGTCGATGATGCCCACGGGGTCGATGCCCTGGTGGGGGAACTGTTCCCATAGCCCACCACAGCCCTCTTCGTGCGTGCCGTAGTAGGCAAACTTCGGCGTGTAGCCCCGCTCCAGCAGCCAGGACCCAAAGCGGCTGCCCAGCCCTGTCCGGCGGTTAAACGCCTCCACCACCATCACAAACGGCGACTTGCCGATCTTCGCCATCGCGTCTTCGTCTATCACGTTCAGCGTAGATTTATTAATCAGCCCCACATCCAGCCCTTCTTGCTTCAGTCGCTCCACCGCATCCAGGGCGCGATAGACCGCATCGCCCACCGCGACGATATAGCCCGCCGTGCCCTCGCGCACCACCTCGTCTTTGCCAGGGACAAACGTGTAGTTGCCGCCGTAAAGCTCATTGCCGCTGCTGTCGAGCAAAATCGGTGTCTTGGAGCGGGTCGAGAAGATGAACCGCAGCCCCGGATCGAAGAAAATCGCCTCGACGCAGGCCTTCATCTGGTTGGCATCGGCAGGGAAGTAGAGCTTGGTATCATAGCCGTCGTCCAGCCCGTTGTCGGCAAAGAAGTTGTTGATACCAAAGTGGCAGGTGTTGTCTGCCATGTCGTCGATGCCGGAGTGCGAGAAGTGGCACAGCAGGTTGGAATAGTTCAGCCGCGCCATCGTGATTTCGGAAATGCACATTTCCAGAAAAGCGGCGAAGGTGGCGAAGATGCCCTGCTTGCCCTGTTCCATACCAAAGCCCGCTGCCGCCGATAGGTTGCCCCGCTCCATGATGCCGGAGGGAATGAACACTTCTGGGTAGGCATCGTGGATTTTCTTCAGCCCACAGGAGCCTTCCAGATCGCTATCGACCACCAGCACCTTTTCTTTGCGCTCGGTTTCGCTCATTTTGGCCAGCATTCCATTCACCGCGTCGCCAAACACGTTGCGGTTGGAATCCCATTTATCGCTGATGCCCAGGAAGGTGTAGTCCTGCTTGGGCTTTTGGATGCCGTTGAGGTGGGCGACGGCGGCGCTGTGGCCGCGGCTTTCCAGATATTGCAGCGCCAGCTTCACGGAGATCACGTCGTGTCCGTGGTTCGAGCCTTCTAGCCCCTCGATGCCGGGGCACATGGGGCGCTTGCAGATGACGGCGATCGGGCCGGGGGTGTTCACTGCTTCGCAGATGGCGGCATAGAGCGCGTCGATGTCTTCGCCGTTGACTTCCAGCACTTTGAGTCCGTGTCCTTCCAGGGTGCGCTTGACGCTGTAGCCGGGCAGATATTTAGACGGATGACCGGCAATCGTCACGTCGTTGTCATCAATAATTAGCTTGACGTTGAGGTGTTGGGCAACTGCGAGACGGGCCGCTTCCGCATCGTTGCCTTCCTGCTGGGAGCCATCGGAACCAAGGCAAAAGACCGTCTTGCCCGGATTGGCAAAGGCCACGCCATTCACATAGGGCCACATATGCCCCAGGCGACCGGAGCTAAACTTGACCCCAGGCGTTAGCCCCAGTTCTGGGTGGCCGGGCAGTTTGGAATGGGCCAGGCGATAGCTCATCAACTGCTCGGCGGGCAGGTCGCCATTCAGCGTTGCCATCAGGTATTGCGTGCCCACGCGATGCCCTGCTTCGTCGAAGAAAATGGGGACAAAAGACTCTGGCTTGCCGCGAAACAGCGCGTCCAAAATCATGACTTCGGGCACAGTGTCGTAGGGGCCGCCTGTGTGGCCGCCCACGCCGTGGGCCGCGCCTGTGGCCGTGAAGAAGACGATCGCATCTCGACAAAGCTGGATATTAGCCTGGAGGGCCGCTTTCTGATCCGCCGTCAGGGTAGGCACGGTGGGATCAAGCGTTAGTTTTTGATATGCGCCGAGGTCGATGGGGAAGGTTGCGCCAGTTGCAGTCATAGCGTTTGTCCATAGATTTATGTTGGGGCAGTGCGAGCGATCGCCAGCATTGGAGCGTGGATCGGCTGCTATCGATTTTCCCTGGAGACCAGGGCACTCACCTCACTAGGGTTGATCCTAGAGATAGGGCTACCAGAATGCAAGTTTAGTGGCGAACGTACCCCTGCTGATTAACTGCTCATTAAATTGTTGGTAAATCTGTTTGCGGTTCGTTGGTAAATCTGTTTGTGGTTCAATCTGTCCCCTAGCACTCAAATTTTCAGACCGCTTGGACTGGTTGAGTTTTTTATAGGTTTTCTGTAGGTTTGAATCCATGCAGCCGATGAAGCTGATCACCCATGAAGCGGGTTAGTGAATGAACGGTTGAGTTGGGGATGCATGTTTGAAAGGGCGATCGCCCTATTTTTCAGGGGTCGTATCGTAGGTCAGTTGGTCGGAGACATACCGCTGCGGTTCGACGTGAATTGTCGTTCGCACTGGGCTAAACGCATCTTCCAGTGCTGCTTCGACGGCTTCGGTAATGTCGTGGGCCGTGTCTACATCCTCGGCATTCACCACTAGATGCATTTCGATAAACACCTGCCGCCCTACGACCCCCCGCGAGGCGATGCTGTGGCAGTTCACCACGCCCGGAACTTGGGTGACAATGGCATGAATCTTTTCGGGGGCGATCGCCATTTCATCCACCAGCCAGGGCAAGTTTTCCTTCAAGACCTGCCAACCACTCCAAAAGACCAGCAGCGCCACCGGAAACGCCAGCGCCACATCTAGCCACTGCACCCCCAACACCCACACACCCAACAGTCCAGCCATCACCGTAATCGTCACCCAGACATCGCTCATGGTGTGGCGGGCATCAGCCAGCAGGATAGGGCTGCCAATGCGCTTTCCCACGCGCCGTTCATAAAATGTGACAAAAATATTGATGCCTAGCACCAGCAGCAAGAGCAACAACTCCCAGCCTTCCAAGATCAGCGGTTCGCCACCGCCCAAGATGCGAGTGATGGCCCCCTGCAAAATTTCAAAACAGGCAATTCCCAAAAATGCGCTGATCCCCAAGGCCCCCACCGCTTCAAACTTTTGATGGCCGTAGGGATGACTGCGGTCGGGATAGGGAGACGAGAATCGACTGGCGACCAGCCCCAGGATGTTGTTGGCGGAGTCGGTGACGCTGTGGAGCGCATCGGCCAGCAGGCTGAGGGAACCCGTCAAAAATCCCACGGTCGCCTTTAGCACCATCACCAGCAGATTCAGTCCCAGCGTGATCAGCAGGACGCGGCGCACGGTGGCGCGATGGTCTTGGCGAGTCATAGGCGGTACAGTAGGCAGGAATTAGGCAGAAATTACGCAGAGATACTAACGCGCTTTGGCGTACTTTGGACGTTGAGGCGCTTCGAGAAACGTAACGCTCTGGCAAGGGGCGATCGCCCGCTGACCACCTGCTGATTGTTATTATGAGGTCAATCTTGTAACCAGATGAAAACTCTGACTACAAACCCAAGCTCTCTGGTTGTCAGGCTTTGCGCTGAGTTGCCCTCCAACCCTCAACGGAGCAACGATTCTTGTCTTGCTATCAGTTGCTATCAGTCTTCTAAATCGGGTTACTAGCCTCTCCGTACAGGGTAAATCCCTGCCAGCACAGGTTTTACTGTTCGCACCTCACCATCTGCGCCTGGTCAGTCGTACCTAGCCCGTTGCATCTAGCCCCCTCGCATCTATCCAAGGATCTTCCAATGACGAAGCAAATCATCAAGATCACCGACAGTCGTGCTGTCTTAAAGCGTCGTCCCGCCTATGTCGGTCATCTGCCGCAAAACGAGCAATATAAAGTAGACGCGGGCACTGAGTATGAAATTCAGTCCTACGCCTATGCCGACTCAGCGGGAGATTTTGACGAACACATCAAGTTTGCGCTCAAGGAAGGCAACCTCGGCGGATTCAACACGTGGTATATCTACAATCGCTTTGCCGAAGTGTTGTCGGATGGCGAAGTGGTGTATCCCATCGAAGAGCAAACCGCCGCGCAGATTTTAGAAATCACCCAAGATACGGTCATCAAGCGCCGCCCCGTGCCCGTAGAAGAACTCACTGAAGAAGAAATCTTCAAAGTTTCCAAGGGCATGACCTTTGACCTACATTCCTACGCCTACGCCGATGCCAGCGGTAGCTTGCAAGGGCATATTCGCTTTGCCATCAACAATCCAGAGCAATATATTCGTGGCATCAGCCTGTGGCATGTGTCGGATCAGCAGGCCCAGGTAAAATTTGACGATAGGGTGGTGTATCCGATTCCAGCGGCGGCTCCGGCAGCGGCAATGGCGGCGGCATCTCCGGCGGCGGCACCCAAAACCTTTTCTGGCAAGGAAATCAAGCTTGCTGGAAATCGGGGCACCGTCTATTCTGACCAGCCGATTATCCCCAACGGCTCTTTTACATGGGGCGAGGCGACCCACAACTGCACGCGCCTGCCCCAAACGGCTGAGCATGTGGAGAACATGGTGAAACTGGCGACGCAGCTTGAAAAAGCCCGCCAGCAAATCGGCAAGCCCTTCCGGATTACCTCTTGGTATCGCCCAGAGCCATTCAACTCCAAAGCTGGCGGAGCGCGGCGCAGCCAGCATCTCGCCGGGGGGGCGGTAGATATCGTCGTGCAGGGCTATATGGGGGCAGATCTGGCGAAGATGCTGGTGGGCTGGTGGCCGGGTGGCTTGGGCATTTATGCGGGCAACCGACGGCATATTCTGCATCTTGACGTGGGCGTGAAACGCAAGTGGGGCTTTTGATGACGCAACTGAGATTAAATTTGGTGGAAGGGTCGGTGTCGTTTAACTTTTCGCCAGCAGCCGCGCAGGAGCTAAAGGGGGCGATCGCCACGCTGCTGGAACACCTGAAGGCAGTCTCCGCTAGCAGCACCGGCGGTCGCCCCAGCCCCAAGCCATCTATGGAATATCAGCATACGGGCGAGGTGTTTTTAGAAATTTTCTGCAACCCCAACATCTGGCCCAGTCCCTTTGCGGCGAAGGTGCTGGTGACAGTGCGCGACGACCGCATCCGGCTGACGACCGAAGCCGAACTGACGCGCCTGCTGGAGGATGTGAACGAGTATTTGGGGGTTGAGGGGTAGAGGCTGGATTTTGGATTTTGGATTTCAGGGCTGCTGCGCTGGAGGCGATTGAGTGGCGCTGCGGTTTAGAGGTTGGGTTTTGGGCTTGGGGTTTTGGAAGCCCTACAGAGCCTTGGACAGGCCATCCAAAATCGCCATCCGAAAGCACTAACCCAAGATCCCAAGCCAAGATCTCAACCCAAGATCCCAATCCAAAATCCAAAATTGATTGGTTCCGCATCCTCGCCTCCAGACTAGAAAACAGAAAGGGAGTCCAGCGGTCTGAACTCCCCATTTGAACTGTTGTTTGGGACGCTTGAAAGACTGGAATGCCCAGTCAGTGATCGTCGTCGGCAGCACTCGGAGCCTGCCCGATGCCCAGCGCTTTCTTAGACTGTTTGAGCTGCTTCCAGAGCGATTTAATCTCTTGGTAGGTTTCTTCAGGCGAGAGTTTGCCGTTGGTTTCCAGACCGCACAGCAGGCTGACTCGGTGGGAAAACTCTTGCAGGTTGGCGTTGAACACCAGGTTTTCGGGTTTGACCGGGCCGTAGTAGCGGCTGCGCGGCGCGAAGAAATCAGAGTAATCAGCCATGAATGCCTCCTTGAGGGCTTAACAAGTTCTTAACCTATGGTTAACCTAATTATCCCTAATTTTCAAGGCGATCGCCCACCTCTTAAGGCTTATTCAGGGATCGGGCATGTCATAGGCGCATTGCGGCAAGTCGTTTAGGGCATAGGGCTTGGATAGAAACACGCTGGCCCCCGCCTCCAGCATCCCGTCTCGGTTCAACGCCGTCTCCGACCAGAAGCGTCCTGATAATTATCGAAGGGTCTTTAAGCAGTCTGCACGCGACCGTTAGCTGGCATCTTGGTCAATACCAGAAGTGTTGAATCTTGATGGTAAAACTTTACAAAAAGCACTCTCAAGAGGCGGATTATTGAGAATGGAAGCAATAAGTAGGTCATTACAGGCAGAATTATAGATCTTTTGTACTGGATTCAGCTATGAACTTGCCCTGCTAACATTGCGTTCAACACTTCTGGGTCAATACAAAGTCTTTCTGTAATCATAGGACTTACGCATCTGGAGGATTTCTCGCTGGCTGTGTTCGCGAGAAATCCTTCAAAACCCAGAAGATTTATCGCAGGTGCGTAAGTCCTGAAATAATAGCTTGAAGAAGAAAGATTATGGGAATGCCCTGTGAAGTCAATAGCATCTTAAAGTTAAAGCCTTCTCAAGGCTATCCTTATCAACTTGAGAAGGGAAAGAGATATTCTGCCCAAAAAGAGGGAT
Source organism: Thermoleptolyngbya sichuanensis A183 (assembly GCF_013177315.1). Classification (NCBI taxonomy): domain Bacteria; kingdom Bacillati; phylum Cyanobacteriota; class Cyanophyceae; order Oculatellales; family Oculatellaceae; genus Thermoleptolyngbya; species Thermoleptolyngbya sichuanensis. The sequence goes on from NZ_CP053661.1 coordinate 3,940,396, forward strand.
ATAGAATTGTTCCAATAGATGTTCCCATTCCTTTAGTGGATGAGGGTTGGTTTGCTCATGCAGACATTAAAATTCACAAGCTTGTTTGGGAAAACGGAGTTACCAGTATGGATTTCGAGATTGATAGGATATACGAGTCTCCCTTTTTGACCAAAGCTTAGAAGTATGATCAGGGCGCGATGTACAACTGAAGTTGGGGACAGAAAAGTCCAACTGAATGATTCTAAAAATGCGACCTATCTAGACTGAGAGCTAATTTGTAAAGGAGCCTGAAAGCCTTGTTAATCAAGGATTTCCGAGAAACCGCTTTTCCTGGGCAAGCATGACCTCAAAGCCACACATGCCAAGAGTTTCAGGCTTCTTAAGATTTGCTTCATAAATTAGCTCTGAGTGGGGCTAATATTTGGGACTAATATTTGGGACTAATATTTTTATCGAAATTAGTAAAAGTGGCGATCGCGCTTTGAACCCTTGCTGGCGGTCGCTTTAAGTTTCGTTGCAAATCTGAGCCTTTGGCGGGCGATCGCCCTCTTCCTGTGGTTTCTTGAAAGGGAACAAACACAGCCCTGATTTTTCTCGCAGGGTGGCAATGTTGTGATGGGTAGGCAGCAGGATGGATGGGTTTTGGCGATCGCCCCTGGAGTCTGGCAGAAGACGGCTGAACTGGCGCTGGGTCGGGCTGGCGATCGCTCTCTGTATCAGTCTTCTGGCAGTTGGACGAATGGGGCTAGCGCAGCAGCCGACCCATGTTTCAGTGCTGATTCAGGCCTTAGAGGGCACGCAATGGGCCTCGCTCATTCAGGAATTTGAGGCGCAAAATCCCGACATCAAGCTAGACGTGATCGAGGGCCCCAATGCCACCAATCTGGTCGAAGACCTCTACACCTCGTCGTTTTTGCTGGGCGACTCGCCCTACGACTTGGTGTACATGGATATCGTCTGGGTGCCCAAGTTTGCGGCGGCGGGCTGGTTAATGGACTTGAGCGATCGCGCGGCCCAGAGCGACTTCTCAGATTTTCTGACCACCGACATCGACGGCGGCCGCTACCGCGACGGACTATACCGCATTCCCCTCCGCTCCGATGCCGGAATGCTCTACTACCGCACCGACATTCTGGAACAGCTTGGGGCAACCCCGCCCGACACGTTTGACGAACTGCTGGAGATTTCCCGCGCTGCCAAGCAGGCCGGATTGGCGGACTGGGGCTATGTGTGGCAGGGGCGACAGTATGAGGGGCTGGCGGCGATGTTTGTAGAAATTCTGGAGGGCTTTGGCGCGTTTTGGGTGAATCCGGAGACGCGGGAGGTGGGGCTGGACGCTCCAGGGGCGATCGCCGCTGCGGAATTCCTCAAGCGCACCATCGATGAGGGCATCTCGCCACCCGGCGTGACGACCTATCAGGAAAACGAAGCCCTGCGCCTGTTCCAAAGCGGCAACACCGTCTTTATGCGAAGCTGGCCCTACGCCTGGGCGCTCAGCAATACAGAAGATTCCATCATCAAAGGCAAGTTTGGTATCAAGCCGATGGTTCACGCCCCCGGCTACAGCAGCGGCGCATGCCAGGGTGGCTGGGGCTTTGGCATTTCCAAGAGCAGCCGCCATCCCGACGAAGCGTGGCGCGTCATCGAGTTTTTCACTAGCACCGCAGCCCAGCGGCAGTTCATCCTAGAAAGCAGCTACGTCCCCACGAGGCGATCGCTCTTCACCGACCCCGCCATCGTCGAAAAATTCAGCCACTATCCCGCCCTGCTGCCCGTCCTCGACGCCACCGTCCTGCGTCCCCCCATCGGTCAATACGCCCAAGCCTCCGACATCCTCCAGCGCTACCTCAGCGCCGCCATCACCGGCCGCAGTTCGCCCGCAGACGCAATGCAGGCAGCCGCAGCGGAAACCCGACGACTGTTAGGAACGTAGCTTAGAAAACCCAGAAGCCCAGAAAGGCATAGATATTAGGACGTAAGCCACCATCCTTCGTTCGCACACCCAAAATCCAAAACCCAAAATCCAAAATCCCCATGCCCCAACCGACTCTCCAACAACGCGATTCGCGAAGCGATCCCTATGGGAATCGCCGCACGGGCTGGCTGCTAGTGGCTCCGGCGCTGCTGCTGCTGGCGGTGGTGTATGCCTATCCGATTCTGCGGGCGTTTTGGCTGGGGCTGTTTACCCAGAATTTGGGGACGGAGCTACAGCCAGTGTTTTCGGGCTTCGAGAATCTGGGGCGGATGGCGGCGGATGGGCGCTTCTGGCAGAGTCTGGGGAATACGACGGTGTTCACACTGGCGTCGCTGACGCTGGAGCTGATTTTGGGCATGGGCATGGCGCTGGTGCTAAATCAGGCGTTTCGCGGGCGCGGCTGGGTGCGGACGATCGCCATTTTGCCCTGGGCGCTGCCGACCGCGCTGATTGCGCTGGGCTGGGTGTGGATTTTCAACGACCAATACGGCGTGTGGAATGACATCCTGATGCGGCTGGGCATTTTGCAATCGGGCGTGAACTGGCTAGGCGACCCGACGCTGGCTATGCTGGCGCTGATCGCGGCGGATGTGTGGAAGACGACCTCCTTTGTGGCAATTTTGCTGCTGGCGGGGTTGCAGTCCATCCCGCAAGACCTGTATGAAGCGCACGCGATGGACGGAGCCACCCGCTGGCAAAGCTTCCGCCAAATTACGCTGCCGCTGCTAATGCCGCAGATTGTGATTGCGTCGCTGTTTCGCTTTGCTCAGGCGTTTGGCATTTTTGATCTGGTGCAGGTGATGACGGGTGGCGGCCCGGCAGGCGCAACGGAAACCGTGTCCGTCTATATCTATGCCACGGTGATGCGCTATCTCGACTTTGGCTATGGCGCGGCGCTGGTGGTGGTCACATTTTTGCTGCTGGTGGCGGTGGTGGCGATCGCCACGCTGCTCCTGGCCAAAGCCCGCAGTGCCTCAGGAGAAACAGGATGACGACTCAGCCGATTTCGACCGACACGCCGCGCAGCCGAATTTCTTGGCGACAGGTAGGAATGATGGGGGCGATCGCCCTCGTCGTCATCCTCAGCCTCGCGCCCATCCTGTGGCAGGTGTTGACCTCGGTGAAAACAAACGCCGACATTTCCGCCGTGCCCAATGTCTATTTCCCCACCCGCTTCACGCTCCAGCACTATGCGGAACTGTTCAGCCGCCGCCCGTTCCTCACCTACATGCTGAACAGCCTCTTGATTGCGGTGATTTCCACGGTGCTCTGTTTGGCGATCGGCACGCCCGCCGCCTACGCCCTAGCGCGATTAAGACTCCCCGGCGAAAACCTACTGCTCTCGCTGATCCTGATCGTCACGCTGTTTCCTTACATCCTGCTGTTTCTAGGTCTGCTGGAACTGGTGCGGGCTGCGGGCTTAGGCAACAACTACCTGGCGCTGATCATTCCCTACACTGCGATCAACCTGCCCCTGACGATTTTGGTGATGCGGAGTTTCTTTCAGCAGCTTCCCCGCGACCTAGAAGACTCCGCCAAGGTCGATGGCTACAATACGGGGCAAATGCTGACGCAAATCCTGCTGCCGCTCACCGCCCCTGCCCTCGTCACCACGGGCATTCTGGCGTTCATCTTCGCCTGGAACGAGTTCATCTTTGCGCTCACCTTCATCACCCGCGAGTCGATGAAAACCGTCCCCGTTGCCGCTGCCCAAATCGGCGGCACCAGCATCTTTGAGGTGCCCTACGGCCCGCTCGCCGCCGCCACCGTCATCGGCACGCTGCCGCTGGTCGTGCTCGTCCTCCTGTTCCAGCGCCGCATCGTCCAGGGCCTCACCTCCGGCGCGGTGAAGGGCTAATCCAGCGATGAACTTTGATTTTGGCTCTCTGCACCCCTAACTCCCATGTCTAAACTCGAATTGCAACACCTCAATAAAACCTACAGCGCCAGCGTCGTGCCCGTGAAAGACTTGAGCCTGGCGGTGGGAGACGGCGAGTTTTTGACGCTGCTGGGGCCGTCGGGGTGCGGCAAATCTACGATTTTGCGGATGATTGCGGGGTTGGAGCAGCCGACGCGGGGCGAGGTGGTGATTGGCGATCGCCCCGTCACCCACATCCCACCGGGCGATCGCAACATTGCGATGGTCTTTCAGAGCTACGCACTCTACCCGCACCTGTCGGTATTCGACAACATTGCGTCGGGACTAAAGCTGCGGCGGGTTCCCCCAGAGGAAATTCGGCAGCGGGTCGCCTCTGCGTCCGAGGCGCTGGGGCTAGGGAATTTGCTAGATCGTAAGCCTGGTCAGCTTTCGGGGGGGCAGCGTCAGCGGGTAGCACTGGGTCGAGCCCTCGTTCGGCAGCCAGAGGTGTTTTTGCTGGATGAGCCGCTCAGCAACCTGGATGCCCTGCTGCGCGAACAGGTGCGGGCAGACCTGAAGCAGCTTTTTGCAGAACAGCAAGCCCCCGTCGTCTACGTTACCCACGATCAGACCGAAGCCATGACCCTTTCGACGAAGGTTGCCGTGCTGAACAACGGCGAACTCCAGCAGCTCGCGCCGCCTGCGGAGATCTATCGCCACCCGGCTAATCGCTTTGTGGCAGGCTTCGTCGGCAGTCCCCAAATGAACCTGTTTGACCTGACCTGCGAAAACGGGTTTGCCCTGCTTAACAATGCCAAAATTCCCTTGCCCGATCGCCTCAAGTCCCTTTCTGCCGTTACCCTCGGCATTCGCCCAGAACAGGTTCGGCTCGCTCGAACGGGCGATCGCACGCTGATCAACGGCAGCGTGTTTCTGACCGAACATCTGGGCATGAACAATCTTGTCAGCATTCGCATTCCCGGCGCGAACGATCGCACGCTGCGGGCGCTGCTGCCGATGGATGCGGTGTGGAACTCAGACGAGATGGCGCTAGCACTGCCGCCGGAGCATCTGCACTGGTTTGACGCGGAAACGGGCGATCGCCTATGACTCGCTTTCTTGTTGCTCTGGACAATCCAAACTGTCAATCCAAAATCCAAAATCCGAAGTCTCAAAATCCAAAACCAGCCTTAACAGCCCGCATCGCCCACGACTGGAACCTCCACCATTGCGCCGTTCCGCTCGACCTGAATTGTGCCATCGGCGATCGCCACGCTTTCGATTTCGCCTTCTGCGCCTAGCGTCACGGTGACGGTTGCGGTGATGGTTCCGTCAGTGCTGCGAAACATCTGGGTCGTTTTTTGTCCATAGAAATCTTGTCCGCTGCCATCGACTCGGCTAAACGCCACCAAGTTGCCGTCAATCAGCATCCGCATCGACCCGTCTTCGATGCCGTTGAAAAAGACGTATTGCTCGCGGGATGTGCGGTCTGCCTTCCAGAGCGCCATCCCACAGCCGTAGAGGTTGTTTTCTGCAAGGGAAAACTCGCCCACACGGGGCGCAGGAGCCATCGGCGGCGTTTCAGGATTAGTTCCAACCTCGACCGCCAGCCCACAGCCTGCCAGCAGGAAGGACATTAGCGCTGCGGTCAGTCGTTGTTTCATTACAGGTTCCCCAGTCTCCAGACTCCAGTAATAGTTATTAAACTCGCATAGACGCATCAAGCAAAGCCCCGGTTCCCTACAACGAGAAAAACCGGGGCCTGCGAGAAACCGTAGGGTTTGTAGCTACTCAGCAGACACAGCGCTGGCATCGGCGGCTTCGGGGGCGATCGCCGTTCCAGCCGAGGGCGAATCTGGCTCCTTAAAGACGATCCGCAGCAGGGCAGGCGCAATGAAGGTCGTGCCGATCACCATCACGATAATGGCAGCCTCCAGCGACTTCGACAGCACACCCGTCGCGGAACCCACACCCACAAACACCAGACCGACCTCGCCCCGGGGCACCATGCCCACGCCGATCGCCAATCGGTTAATCCCCGGCTTGCCAAACACGCCCAACCCCGTTACCAGCTTGCCCAAAAACGCAACTGCCAGCAGGAAAATTGCAATAATCAGCCCTTCACGGTTCTCCGGGTTAAATGGGTTCAGCACGCTGACATCGGTACGCGCTCCCACCACCACAAAGAAAATGGGCACGAGCATATCGGCGATCGGGATAATTTGCTCTTCTAGCTCTTCCCGCTTTTCGGTTTCTGCCAGAACCAGCCCCGCCGCAAACGCACCCAAGATTCCTTCTAGCTGAATGGCTGCACCGATATAGGCAAGTCCGAAAGCAAAAATCAGCGAGGCAATCAGCAATTGCCCCCGCGTTTTCAGTCGATCCACCAGCGCCACAAAGAAGGGGCTGAGCAATCGTCCCAAAAAGATGGAGCCGATGAGAAACACGGCCGCGCTGACCACCAGGTAAATTACGTTGCCGATCTGGACTTCGCCCGTCTTGGCCAGACTAGCGACCACTGCCAGCACGATAATGCCCAGCACATCGTCCAACACCGCCGCGCCGATAATAATCTGACCTTCGGGCGAACTTAGCTTCTGGATTTCTGCCAGCACTTTGGCAGTGATGCCAATGCTGGTCGCTGTCAGCGCGGCTCCGGCAAAAATGGCGGGCACCGTCGGCACCCCAAACAGCAGCATGAGTCCGGCTGTACCTGCGGCAAAGGGAACCACGACCCCAATCACGGCGACGACCGCCGCCTGGGGGCCGACGCGGATGAGTTCCTTCAAATCGGACTCTAGCCCAATTTCAAACAGCAGGATGATGACCCCAATTTCGGCTAGCACAGAGATGACTTCGCTCTCTGCCTGAAAAACGCTGCCTGCCGCCTCAGTGCCAACGCCGCTTGTCGCCTCAATCAGCCGCATAATCAGGGAGCCAGATTCCTGGAACCCGCTTTCGGGAAACACTAGCAGATGGAGGGCCGATACCCCGACCACCACGCCGCCAATTAGCTCTCCTAGCACGGGGGGTAGCCCCACGCGGACGCAGAGTTCGCCGCCTGCCTTGGCCGCCAGATAGACCACAATCAGGCTGACTAATACGCTACCGAGAACAAAGGTTGCTTCCTCCGGAGAAGCAGACTCGGCGACCACCGAGAAGGCATTTTGGGAAGCGGGGTTAAACCACAGGGCAGAAATGTCTAAACCGAATGGATGAAACAAAGTAGCCGGACTCAGCATTCACTTGACAAGACTCGTCCTGTTTACTTTACCGTGAGTATTCCTGCGTAAAACAGCGATCGCCCCTGGATATTCTTCAAGATCTCCAGACAATTACTGAAAACACAAGCATCCTAGGCTTCGATAAAAGTTGTAGAAACGGGCAATTAGTAGAACTAAACCCTGGATTTTTCCATCAACAAACATAAAGAAGTTCGATAGCAGTGGCGCTAGAAGTGGCCTGGCACATTAGCCGCAAATCGCTTTCTACCTTAGATAAACACCCGGTGCTGCAAAGACGGCATCTGCCGCCGCACTTGCGCTAGCCGAGAGGGTTCAATGGAGGCGATCGCCACGCCAGGTTTCTCTTCTACTTCTGCCAAAATCAGACCCCATGGGTCGATAATCGCCGCGTGTCCGTGGGACTGTCGCCGCGCATTGTGTTTGCCCGTTTGAGCGGGCGCAATCACGTAGCAGGTGTTTTCGATCGCCCGCGCCTGGAGCAAAACCTGCCAGTGATCTTTGCCCGTATAAGCGGTAAAGGCCGCGGGCACAAACAGCACCTCCGCCCCCATCTGCGCCAGGTGACGATAGAGTTCAGGAAAGCGCACGTCATAGCAGACCGATAGCCCCAGATTGCCGAAGTCTTTGGAGGGGTAGATCGGGGGCAGTTGCGTTCCGGCTAGGACAATGCTCGATTCCTGGTAGGTGTTGCCGTCTGGCAGGTTCACGTCAAACAGATGTACCTTTTCATAGCGGGCCAGTTCGCTGCCGCTGGGGTCTACCAGCAGGGCGGTGTTGTAGACTTTGCCTGTGCCCGTGGGAACCGGGAAGCCACCCCCCAACAGCGTCACCTGATAGCGCTGGGCCATGGTTTTTAGAAATTTTTCGCTGCCCTGGGCGATCGCCTCTGCCTGGGCTAGCTTCGCGTCTTCATCGCCCAAAAATGAAAAATTCTCTGGCAGCCCAATCAGTTCCGCACCCTGACGCACCGCCAAATCGATTAAATCTTCTGCCTGAGCCAGATTTTTATCCAGATCTGGCACGCTATTCATTTGCACTGCTGCCGCTAGATAAGACCTCATGATTCCTTGCGATTGAAAACCATACTCCCATTCAGCCCAAAATATTCGTCCTTCTCATCATGGCGGGCGATCGCGCTGCGAGAGGACTTTGCGACCCGCCTACACCTGACCCAAACCTCCCCTAAAACGACAAACGACGCGCCCTGAGCGGGATAGCGATTCGCGAAGCGATCCCTGCGGGCATCGCCCAGTTTGGTGCTGCCACATGCGGAGAACGTCTCTCTTGCACATCTCACTGACCTGAGATCAAGGTACATGGCGCATCAAAGGGTTTAGAAACGGGCGTAGTAAGTATCGTGCCTAATTTTAGCCCTATTCTTTCCCGATTCCTTTGGGACTTATGTGGTCGAACGTGTAGTCGAAAGATTTCTTATAGCCCGCGCTTCACCATCTGCTTCACAAAGGGGTCAGCGGCTTCTACGGATGTAGCGTGTCAATTTACACTCTATCGGGCGCTGAATCTTCACCAAATTTTCAAATAGATGTTCTTGATACATAACTAGATGAATCTTCTATGAACTTCATTCATCAGCCTGTTGTCGAATGCTCTCTTATGACCATTTAATGTCTAAGCAATAGAGCCTACTCACTCTGTTTGATTGCTTCACTGGTCTTCTCGACATCGACACATCTCGCTGCCTTTCAGAACCAACTCTGGTTTTGTTCAGGGCGATCGCACTTGGAGTCGAAGTCATCAGCCGGGGTGCTGGCCTTAGGCGTGCAGTTTTTACGAGCCTTTCACTATATTTTTGAATGTTGCGTTTGAGGGAATTTCAGAAATTTTTCGCAAGAGATTTTTTAGCTATCTGCCGAGTCATACTTGCGTGTAAATTCTGAGTTTGCATCTGAGTTCACAGTTTCCCCCCCATCAGCGGTGAACGGCAAGATTCAACCCTGTTCGTCAACCTTGATGAAACCCCTTCTCAACTTGTCCCCCCAATGCAGTATCTTAGTGTGCAGCGCTTGATCGCAAGCTTTTTGGGCGGGCGGTCAAAGGTTCGGCAAACTGGCTACAGTATTAGCCGCTGCTTCATACTAAGTTCATAGTGTGAGGTCGGTTGAGGAGTCAAAGGATTAACCAGAGCGTTAGGCTCAACAACAGGTTTTACGAGTCCGAAGTGTCTCTAGTCAAGGTATTTAGTCAAGGTATCTGGAAGGTTGACCCGGTAGAATTTTGCAGCCCAGTATTAACCTTCCGGCAGCGCTTAGCTTGTCTGTATTTGATTCGTCTGTGTTTAGTTGTGGCGAGAGGTACTTGCTACAGCCTGACTCAAGAAATTTAACCAGTCTCTTCGGTATATCAAGCCCTTTTTTACGCTTGCGTTCGCTCAGTTGCCCACCCGACACAAACCTGGAAGTCATGCTAGATCTAAAACTTCACGACACCACAGCAGACCCCCTGCCACCTGTCGGAGAATCTAGTCCTCATCTTAAAGATTCGCTGTTGGCAGACTATGGAACCAGTTTCGAGGACACCTGTTCTGTTGAAGCGATGCTGGAATCCACCCAATCGAGATGCCAGGTTAGCCAATTTTTCATACAGGCGCTTCAAAATGGTCGCAAGACGATTTTGATGACAAACCTGCTGCATACCCCGTCGAGGTCTACCGAGTCAGGTACGGTCTGGTCGCTGGGTCGCAGTTCCACCTGTGCGATCGCCCTCGATAACCCGTCCGTCTCTCGCTGCCATGCGGTGATTGGCTATCACCCCGACGAAGGGCTTTACATTTCCGACCTCAACAGCAGCAACGGCACCTGGGTTAACCGTCGTCGCGTCCTCCCAATGCAGCGCATCCCGCTCCAAGATGGCGACATTGTGCGGCTGGGCACCTTGGATATTGAGTTCTTTGTCTCTAGCACAGCCACAGCCCCATCCGCCTTTCAGGACATTACCCGCTTCTAGTTCTAGCTTCCAGTTCCACTTCTAAGTTCTGGCTGCAAATTTTCGCTTCTAGTTTTCTAAAGGCACAGGGGCGAATCCTTGCTACAGTTGGGCGTAAGCGCCGAAAAGAGCGCCTTTTTTGTTCGTTTTGCCCGACTTGCTATGCTGCTCTTTCTCCAGGTCATTCTCTGCGTTAGCTTGGTGGTGTGGGTGGGGGCGCGGCTGTCGCAGAGTGCCGATGTGCTGGCAGAAGAGACCGGGCTAGGGCGCAGTTGGGTCGGCGCAATCTTGTTGGCAGGGGCGACCTCGCTGCCAGAACTGGCCAGCGGCATCAGCGCAGTGGCGCTGTTTCAAGTCCCCGATCTGGCGGTGGGCGGCGTGCTGGGAAGCTGCCTGTTTAACCTGCTGATTTTGGTGATTGTGGACATTTTTACGGGGCCAGAACCGCTGCTGCGACAGGTGCAGGTGAGTCATGGGCTATCGGCGGGGCTGGGCTGCGTCATGCTGGGCATGGCAGCGGCGGGTATTTTGCTGGCGGAGCGGGGCGTGGATCTGACGCTGGGGTGGGTTGCGCTGCCGAGTGTGTTGCTGCTGCTGCTATATGCCGTGAGTGCCCGGTTGATTGCTCAGTTTGAACTGCGCCGCCGCACCCAACTGCTAGAGGAGGAAGCCGGAGCCTTGCAGTATGGTCATATTTCGCAGCGGCGAGCGTATAGCACTTTTGGGCTGCTGGCGATCGCCATTGTGGTGCTGGGCATCTGGCTGGCCGCCCTGGGCGATCGCGTGGCTGTGGTTACGGGGCTAGGGGAAAGCTTTGTTGGGGCGCTGCTGCTGGCGGCGGCCACCTCCTTGCCCGAAGTCGTGTCGTCGCTGACGGCGATTCGCCTGAATGCCGCTGACCTAGCGGTGTCCAATATTTTTGGCTCTAACCTGTTCAATTTGGCGATTCTAGGCATTTACGCCGTGGCTTATTTACGCGGCAGTTTGTTTAGCGAAATCAACCATCTGATTCATGCTTTCGCCACCGTCATTGCCATCATGATGACGGCGATCGCCTTGGTGGGGCTGATCTATCGAGCCAGTCAGCGATCGCGCCTTCACCTGACCTGGGACGGTGTGGCGATTTTGCTGCTCTATGTTGGTGGGATGTATGCGATCTATCGAGGGTAAGGCAGCGGAAGCAAGGGGGCCTGAAAGCAAGCACCCTGCTCACTCTTGAATCTCACCCTTGAATCTCATCCTTCAAACTTGGCCCTTCTGTCAAAAACGGCCCGCTTAACATCAGCGCCGTTTTGGCATCTAGGGTTCCAGTGACGCTGAGGCCAGCGGACTGCTGAAATCGGCGAAGCGCCGCGTTAATGGTGGCATGGTTGGTGGCATGGTCGATGGTATCGTTAGCGATCGCGCTGCTAGGGTTCAGGTAGCCTAGGCGCGTCAGGTAGTCCCGCACTTGCGCCGCAGACAGCACCACCTCCTCTGGGCGAAAGAACGGGACGTATTCTCGTCGCCAGATCCGCTGAAACTGCTGGCGATTGAGGCGATAGATCCGCCCCCAAGCAGGGTCAGCAATGGTAGCAGTGTCATCGCTGAGGGACAGCAGCGCAATCGCGTGGGGCGATCGCCGACCACCCCGATTAAAAAGCCAGCTTGCCAGCACGCCCGGACGATTGACGCGCTGCATCTGCTCCCAGGTTGCGCCCGTGATCTCCAGCCCGTCCATCTTGAGCTGGTGCGCGGCGGTAATCAACTGCGGCATGGAGGTTCCCAGGCGGCTGGTGCCTGCCAGCTTTGCCACGCTCGATTCGGTTTCCTCTAGCCCCCAGCGGCGCAGCACCGTGGCCATCGCAGCAGGCGCACAACTGCTGGTGGAGGTTTGCTGAAACACGCCATTGGGGCGCAAGTTATCATCCAGCGTGGAATAGATCGGAGCCAGCAGATAGGCCTCGGCCGCTGTAAAGCTTCCCAGCCCAATCAGCCCAATCAGCACGACCGCAATCACCTGCAAACGGCGCGTGTGCCAGCTCACCACAAACGCCACACCGCAGATACCCAGCAGGATAATCCGCATCGCCGCCCAAGACACCTGCATTCCCGATACGCGCCACGCCAGCGGCAGCCATTGCCACTGAGGAATATACAGCGCCAGCAGCAGTAGAGCAATGTAAATTCCTAAGAAAGCCAGCGATACGGAGGTTTTTCCCTTAAACAGGTCGTTTGCGGTTGCTCCCTTTCGCAACAGCAGCCGCCCAAACCGAATGCCCCACCAAAAGGCAAGCCCGCCGAGCAGAATAGTGCTAGCAATTCCCAAAGACATGAGCAACAGCGCAGGTAGAGGTTGACCGGAGGTTCACAGCGAGACTCAGCGGAAAATCGGGCAGCGAGATTCGGGGGCGAGATCGGGGGAGGGATCGGGGGAGGGATCAGGGGCGAGATCGGGGGCGAGATCGACTCAGTGAGCGTTTACAGTCAGCTTGCCGCTTTAGCTTCAGAGTGCCCAGTTTGGTGGGCGATCGCCATTTCGGAAAACTTTTTCGCCCATTTTTCGGCGCTTGTCTCCCTCAATTTCTGAAATGTCAGAGGGGCGATTTCTGAAACGCGAGAAGGGCGATCGCCCCTCCGGTCAGCGTGACTGGATGCGATAGACCTTGCGATAGATCTGATGATTTCCCTACGGTTTCTCAAGGATACCGAGGGCGATCGCCCATGAGCCTGGGGTGCGGCTAACGGTAAGATCTCATTAAGGATTCCTAAACTGTATCTCGAATGCTAAATACCCTCGATGCCAATGCCGTTCTGGAGGTATTGCGCCCTGTCCAAGACCCAGAGCTACGCAAAAGCCTGGTGGAGCTAAACATGATCCGCAACGTCACTGTGGCAGAGGGTGAGGTGCGGTTTACGCTGGTGCTAACAACGCCCGCCTGCCCGCTGCGCCAGTTCATTGTGGAAGACTGTGAGCGAGCCGTGAAAACGCTGCCCGGTGTTCAGTCGGTGATGGTGGACGTGACGGCCGAAACGCCCCAGCAAAAGGCCCTGCCAGACCGAACCGGTATCGACGGTGTCAAAAATATCATTGCCGTTTCCAGCGGCAAAGGCGGTGTCGGCAAAAGCACCGTCACCGTGAATGCGGCCGTGGCGCTGGCCCAGGCGGGCGCAAAGGTGGGGCTGCTGGATGCCGATATCTATGGGCCCAACACGCCGACGATGCTGGGACTGACACAGGCAGAGGTGAAGGTGCAGCCGGGGCCCCAGGGCGAAATCCTGGAACCTGTATTTAACTACGGCGTAAAGCTGGTGTCGATGGGCTTTTTGATCGACCCGGATCAGCCTGTGATCTGGCGCGGGCCAATGCTAAACGGCATCATCCGCCAATTCCTCTATCAGGTGCAGTGGGGCGAGTTGGACTATCTGCTGGTAGACATGCCCCCCGGCACGGGCGACGCGCAACTGACGCTGGCCCAAGCCGTGCCGATGGCGGGCGCGGTGATTGTAACTACGCCGCAAACGGTGGCGCTGCAAGATGCGCGGCGCGGCCTGCGGATGTTTCAGCAGCTTCAAGTTCCCGTGCTGGGCATCGTGGAAAATATGAGCTACTTCATCCCGCCCGACCTGCCCGATCGCCAGTACGATATTTTTGGTTCTGGCGGCGGCGAAAAAACAGCAAAAGAACTGGAACTGCCGCTGTTGGGCCGTGTGCCGCTGGAGATTTCGCTGCGGCAGGGGGGCGATCGCGGCATTCCGATTGTGGTGGAATACCCCGACTCGGCTTCGGCCGGGGCACTGAGGGCGATCGCCCAGCAAATGGCAGCCCGCGTGTCTGTTGCAGCATTGAGCTAAGGGTTCAAGGGGGCTGAAAAGGCACTTCTAGGGCTTGCTCTGCTCGATTGCCCGCTGCATAAAGATCTCCTGAGAGCTACGCACGGGTTCACCTTCCTTCGGCCGGCGCTGTGTATAGTTGCCGTCTGGCTGAAGCTCCCATGCCTGACGGTTATCACTCAGCGTCGTGTCGAGAATCTCCCGCAGCAGTTTTTTCAGCGCAGGGTCTTCGACGGGGGCGACAGCTTCCACGCGGCGATCAAGGTTACGCGGCATCCAGTCGGCGCTGCCGATGTAGTATTCTTCGTTGCCGTCGTTGTGGAAGTTGAAAATGCGCGAGTGTTCTAGATAGCGCCCAATGACGCTAATCACCCGAATGCTTTCGCTGACGTTGGGAATTCCCGGCTTCAGGCAGCAAATCCCCCGCACAATCAGGTCGATTTCCACCCCAGCTTGCGACGCTTCGTACAGTTTGGCAATCATGCCCGGATCGACCAGAGAGTTCATCTTGGCAATGATCTTTGCGGGCTTGCCGGCCTTGGCGTGTTCAATTTCGCGCTGGATCAGCGCCGTCATGCGATCGCGCATATTCACAGGCGACACCAAAATCTTGCGGTAGGAGTGCTGCCGTGAATAGCCCGTCAGGTAATTAAACAAATCGCTCAAATCCGCACCCAGTTCCTCGCGGCAGCTCAGCAGGCCCAGGTCGGTGTAGAGCTTGGCCGTCTTGGAATTGTAGTTGCCCGTGCCAATGTGGACATAGCGGCGAAGCTCGTCCCCTTCCTGACGCACCACCAGCACCACCTTGGTATGAGTCTTTAGCCCCACCAGACCATAGACCACATGGATGCCCGACTGCTCAAGCTGCATCGCCCAGTTGATATTATTCTCTTCGTCAAACCGCGCCTTTAGCTCTACCAGCGCTGCGACCTGCTTGCCGTTTTCCGCCGCCTCGATCAGCGACTTCACAATCGGCGAATCGCCCGATGTGCGATACAGCGTCATCTTGATCGCCTGAACCTGGGGGTCGCGGGCCGCCTGGGCAATAAATTGCTCCACCGATCCGCTGAAAGACTCGTAGGGATGATGCACCAGCACATCGTGACGGCGAATAATGGAGAAAATGTCTTCTCGCTCAGCATTGGCAGGCAGCAGATCCCCCGTAAACCGCAATTGACGCGGCGGCATCGGCGAAAAAGGCGCATCCTTGAGCGCAGGCAGCGGCACCCCCGTCAGCGCAAACAAATCCTTCAGGTTGAGCAGCCCGTCGATCTCGTACACTTCGTGGGGTTGTAGCTCTAGCTCATCTATCAACGTATCTTTCACCAACTGCGACGCATTAGACTGAATCTCTAGTCGCACAGGCGCTTCTGCCATTCGCCGCTTTTTCACCATGTCTTGAATCGCTTGCAGCAGATCCTCCGCCACTTCTTCGCGCAGTTCCACTTCTGTATCGCGGGTCAGCCGGAAGAGAGAATACTCCTGAATCGCCATGCCGGGAAACAGCATTTCCAGGTTATGCGCGATGACCTGCTCTACTGGAATGCCAACCCAGACTGCCTTTTTGCTGCCCTCTTGGCCAGGTTCTGCAGGCAGCTTTAGAAAGCGGGGCAGGCTGCTGGGCACCTTGACCCGCGCAAAATGCTCTTCGCCCGTCTGCTGATCCTTGACTATCACTGCCAAGCTGAGGCTGAGGTTCGACATGCGTGGAAACGGATGCCCCGGATCAACCGCCAGCGGGGTCAGGACCGGAAAAATCCGCTTTTCAAAATGATCTCGCACGTAGTTCCGCTGCTCCTGGCTCAAGTCAATGTGATCCAAGAGAAATACGCCATGCTCTTTCAGTGCGGGGCGCAAAACCTTCTCGAAATAGCGATGCTGCTCTTCCACCATAGGCCGCAGGGTTTGGCTAATTTCCTCAAGCTGCTGTTGGGGGGTGCGCCCGTCTGGCGTTAGCGTCGTGATCCCTGCCTCAAGCTGGTCTTTCACGATTGCCACCCGCACCATAAAAAACTCGTCCAGGTTGGAGCTAAAAATTGCCAGAAACTTCAGGCGCTCCAGCAGCGGCGTGCGCTCGTCTAGCGCCTCGTGCAGCACCCGCCGATTAAACTCCAGCCAGCTTAGCTCACGGTTGATGTAGTATTGCGGGTCGTTCAGGTTAACGGCAGACTTCGCGGCAGGGGCAGATTCTTTAACGTTTGTCATAGGGTTTACCAGCCAGTTCTAGCAGCTTGGATAGACAAAATCTGTATCAAAATCAAACTGTTTTTGTGTCAAGAAGAGTATACAAACAGGGCTTAGTATTGCAGGCCACATCGCTTCTGCTCTGAATCCTGGGCTGCGTTTTGTCGGGTTTTGCAGCCAGCAAATTTTTCTAAAAATTTTTCGAACGGGCTATTACGGGCTATGTTTCAAATGCCTTGTGAGTCGGGGATTTAGCCCATTGCCAAGGTGATTAACACTTGATTAAAACTTGACTGCCGTTTTGTTGTGTCCTGCATTTTGGCTGTGCTTCGGCTATTTGGAAGATTTCCTTAACTTTTCAGACGTGGGTGGGCTAAACTCCTGAACTTTTCTGTAACGACAGCCCTTGGGCGATCGCCTATTCTAGGTTCCATAAAGCAACCAGCGAAATAGAGCAACAAGATAGAACAACGAGACAGAGCAACGAGATAAAGCAATTAGCTAGCCATTTTTGGGCTTTTGCCACACGCAACGATCTGCATCTGTACTTAGGTTATGCATCGTGATTCCGCAAGTAATTCGCATAGCATTTGGAGCAAGTCAATGAACGCTAAAACTCTCTCTTCAGAATCCCTCCAAGCCACTCTCTCGATACGCAGAAATTACGGCTTTGCCGCGTTATTTAGCAACACGTTTTGGGCGATCGCCCGCACTCTACTGGTACAAGACGAAATCAAAGTTTCCATTCAGCAGCTACGCAATGGCGAACAGGTTTGGCACGTCTATGATCCCATGATTGGACGCACAGAAAGTTTCTTCTCAGAAATAGAAGCGCTGCGCTGGATTGAGGGAAAGACCCGGTGTTACTCCGCGATCGAGAACTAAACCGATCGGAGTTTGTTCACCGATAAATCACGGCGAATGGATTTCTGGCAATCGCACGTTTGCGTTCAATTTGTCTAGAATCTGTCTAAGGTTAGATTTAAGTGAAATCGCGTCTGACGAATTGGGTCGGGCACGATTTTTGTGTTATGTTATGCACGCCAACGGATGCACTTTTGGGTTGAACTTTGACTAGAGATTGCTCAGAGGATGTTTGAAAAGTCCTACTGTTTGTAGCAAAGCGTGCAAGATCCCCCTAAATCCCCCTTAAAAAGGGGGACTTTAAGGCGGTTTCCCCCCTTTTTAAGGGGGGCTAGGGGGGATCTCTGAGTGCTTAACATTACAGGCGATACCTTTTCAAACACCCTCTCAGACTTGTTTGGCAGATCCGACCGAATCTAACTGAAACCTTTTCTGACTGAATCCGTCAGGTTTCCCTGTTCAAGGACTTTGGTTAGACATCGGGCGGCGCTGAATGCGTTGCGATTCATGCAATCCACGATTCATGCAATCCACGTAATTCACTCTGGTCTGAATATTTGACATCTGAAATCCAAAGCTACTTTTTCCCCTTAGACAGGCTATGGCTATTCGACTAAACCGCGCTGCCAATCAACTCGTCAACCGATTGCTGGAAAGTGACCTGGCAAAAAGCGTTGCTGATTTTCTTCAGGATCTGGACTTGTCTGACATTAATCTGGGCGACGTGTTTGGCAATATCTCGCTCGAAGATTGGACAGACGATCTGCGGAGTGGCATAGAAAGCGCGCTCGACACCTTTTCCAAAGATTTCAACTTTACCAAACTGGTTGGGAATATCGACGATTTGTTTGGCGGCGTGGACTTGTCCGACGTTAACTTTGATGCGCTGCTGAAGGACGTGCTAGGAGACATCAGCCTGAATCGGCTGGTCAAAGATTTGGATCAACTCCTTGGCTCAGTAGACTTAGAAGATTTGTTTAACGACTCTATTGACACGAGTGACTGGGGCGAACTGGCAAAGCGCGTGCGGGCGATCGCCAGCGATGTGTTCGACGACTTTTCGACCGGGCTTGCTCAGCTAGACTTGGGCGATCGCGCAGCGGATCTGCTCCGGGGCAGCATCGCCAGCAATATTCTGAGCGGACTTGGCGGGGGCGATCGCCTGCTGGGGCTGGGCGGCGCAGACATCTTGCTGGGCGGCAATGGCAACGACATCCTGCTGGGCGGCGCAGGCAACGACGTGCTGTTTGGCGGGCTAGGCAGGTCACTGCTGACGGGCGGCAGAGGCTCAGACCTGTTTGCGCTCGCAGTGGGCAGAGGGTTTGCCACAATTACCGACTATCGCAGCGGCAGCGATGCGCTAACCGTGCTGGGCGATGTGGCAATAGAAAGCCTGAGGCTGCGTCAGCGGGGGGCAGACGCGGTGATTCGCTATGGCCCCGACGTGCTGGCAGTGCTGACGGGCGTAGATGTGCGAAACCTCAGCCTGAGCGATTTTGTCTAACGACCAACCTGCTTGGGTCATAGCGCACACACCAAGCGCCGCAGCCTCGCAAAGCGCTGAACTGAGCAATCCAAAATCCCAAAATCGTCAATCCACAATCCAAAAGTCGCTAATCCAAAATCCCCTAAATCGCTGCAAGCTGCTGGGCGATCGCCCCCGCATCCACTGCCCGTCCGATAAACACCAGCCGCGTTTGCCGCGCTTCGTCTGGTCGCCAAGAGCGATCGTAGAACTGCTCGAAGCGACTGCCCACGCCCTGTACCACCATCCGCATCGGCTTTTGGGGCACGGCCACAAAGCCCTTAATGCGGTAGATTTCTTGGGACTGCACTAGCGCTTCGAGCGATCGCCGCAATGTGTCTGGGTCAAACTCGCGGTTCAAAATGACGTGGGTGGAGTCGATTTCGTCGTCATGGTCGTGGTCTTCTTCGTGGTCGTGGTGGCTGGGACGGGCTTCCAGGTTGTCTTCCACCGCTGCGTTGAAGCCCAGCAGCAGGTCGGCAGGCAACTGACCGCGATCGCTCTGCACCAGCTTCACGGCGCGGGGTAGCTCCGTCTGCACCCGGTCAACCACCTGGTTCACTGCGTCTGCCGTTACCAGATCGGTCTTATTCAGCACCACCAGATCGGCGCAGGCAAGTTGGTCTTCAAACAGTTCCTCCAGCGGCGTTTCATGATCCAAGCTGGGGTCTGCTTGCCGCTGGGCTGCGACGGCTTCTGGGTCATGGGCCAGCGCCCCGGTCAAAACGGCTTCGCAGTCCACCACCGTCACCACGCCGTCCACCGTCGCCGCATTGCGAATTTCGGGCCAGCGAAACGCCTGCACCAGCAGCTTGGGCAGCGCCAGTCCTGAGGTTTCAATCAAAATGTGGTCGAGGCGATCGCGCCGCTTTAGCAACTCCTGCATCGTCGGCAAAAACTCTTCCTGCACGGTGCAGCAGAGGCAGCCGTTGGTTAGCTCGACGATATTTGCGCTGGACTCGTCTGCGACCTGCCCTGGCTCCTCATCGCACACTTGGCAGTCGCGCAGCAAGTCGCCGTCGATGCCCAATTCGCCAAACTCGTTTACCAGCACGGCAATGCGCCGCCCCTGGTTATTTTGCAGCAGGTGGCGAATCAGCGTGGTCTTGCCGCTGCCGAGAAATCCGGTGATGATTGTGACGGGGATTTTTGCTGCCATAGTGAAAATTTGAATTATTAGAGCCAGCGCCAGACGGGCCATGCTTGGTGGTTTTGGATTTTGGAGTTTGGATTTTGGATTGCCAGTCTGGTGTTTGCGGGGTGTGCGGATCTTCCACGTATAGCGCCCCGCAGGAGATAGCGCCCCGCAGGAGATAGCGCCCCGCAGGAGATAGCGCCCCGCAGGAGATAGCGCCCCGCAGGAGAATGAATAGAAGCCCAAATATCTTACCCGCTTGCGATACGATTCCGCAGCAAATGCAGATTTGCTTGAGAAATGAGATTTGAGAAATGGGGCCGGCTGTGAATAAAGTAGGGAGTATCGCGCTGTGAAGGAGAGTTTTGGAATGGCTGGCAAATCGTTTGGAGAACAAAACTGGGGCAAAAGGTCAGTCTGGCAGGGGGTGGGGGCAATTCCTGCAGAGAGCGCTTTGCGAATCGCGCTGAGTGGGTTGCTGAGCGGGCTGCTGAGTGTGCTGTTGGGCGGGGTGCTGTGGCTGGGGGTGCTAACGCCGCAAGCGAGGGCGATCGCCAGTCCGGCGAATGTGGGTCTGGTCAGCGAAGTGCAGGTTCAACTGGGCGATGCATCAGAGGCGCTAAAGTTTGTGCCCGATCATCTGGAATTTACCGCCGGACGAAAATACAAGCTCGTTCTCGATAATCCCAGTTCCCAGAAGCACTATTTCACCGCCAAAGACTTTGCCGACAGCGTGTGGACGCAGAAGGTGGAGGCCGGGAATGTCGAAATCAAAGGCGCAATTCACGAGCTAGAGCTAAAGCCCGGAGCCGTTGCAGAGTGGGTGTTTGTGCCGCAGCGACCGGGCACTTATGACCTGCGCTGTGTGATTGCAGGACACGCCGAAGCGGGCATGGTAGGCGAGATTGTGATTACGCCCTGATCCACATAAAATCGCTGTAATATCGCTTGATTAGCCGCATAAACCGCTCGATTAGCCCCATAAACCGCTTGATTAGCCGCGCAGCGCCAGCAGCACGCTGATCAGCAAAATCGCTCCCAGGATGACCCACGCCAAATGTTGCTGAAGCCAGCTTTTTACCAAACTGCTGGCGCTGGGACGATAGACAGAGCTGGTCAGCGGCCGCAGTTGGTTTGTATAAAGCGTACACTCCCGCGCATGGGGCCGCTGGGGATAGTTGCAGGAATCGTCGTGGTGGTACACGCAGGTGTCGCACAGCGCTGCCTCGCCCTCCGCCCGATAGAGCGGCACCCCCGGATGCCCAAACGCCTTCAGCGTCGTGCGGCAATGGGGACAGGCGATCGCCGTCGTCTCGACAGGCTGGCGGCATTTGGGACACTCTGGCATGGCAGCTTAGCAAGCAGGTATTAGGGTCAGCAGACGCTTTAACATGCGGGTACGCGGGCAAACTTTCGCACTTGGTATGCCTTTGACTCTAGCAATTGATAGGTGCCCTGGCCCATCGCTTCGCTAAAACGAGCTTCTACCGCTGCCAGCCGAGCTTCGGGAATGGAATACCACTGATCAAAGCTTTCCCAGTGAACCACCGTAATCACTTCCCGCGGATTCTCAGGGCTGATCCAGACCTCCTTTCCCAAAAAGCCGCCATATTCCGATAATGCCGTTGTCCAAATTTCGGCATCCTGCTGTACAAACCGCTCCCGCGCTTCAGGCGACACATCAAACCGCAACCATTCAATAACCACGCTGTCACCTTCAAATTTCATCATTTTTGATTGACCGGGGATATTGTCTGGATGGCCTAGTTCCAGACAGACCCAGTTAAGCTGCTTTTGCCTGCAACTAACCTAGCGAAATTATGGGTCTAGAGACTCTTCTGAATGAATGAATTCTGAATGAATGAATTTTGAAGGGGTGCGTTTGTTTGAGGTGAATCGTTACTTTGAGGCTGTTGTGAACCAATTTAGAGCTAATTTGTAAAGGAGCCTGAAAGCCTTGTTAATCAAGGATTTCCGAGAAACCGCTTTTCCTGGGCAAACATGACCTCAAAGCCACACATGCCAAGAGTTTCAGGCTTCTTAAGATTTGCTTCATAAATTAGCTCTTAAGGCAGGTTTAAGGCAGATTTAAGGCAAAGGCGTGCCAGGATAAGCTTCGGGGGTCTGCAAGATGTCCGCAGAGTGTCTACAGGGTGTTTATCATAAAGTCCTGTTATGAAGCCTGCGCCACGGACGGTATTCCTGCAAGATTGGGGAGGCTAACCTCACCCGAACGCCAGAGCAAGTTTGACAGAATAGAGCAGGATGATTGGCCAGCTTTTTTGCCGTCGCCAGCTTTCTGCCGTTGCATAGAGTTCTGTTGCGCGTCTGGGTTTGCTGCTGGTTTTGAAATCTCTGCGAAATCTCTACGAAGTCTCTGCGTTGTAACCCTTAAAAACTATGGACAATAACAACCTGATCCAACAATTGCTCATGCTCGGCATTGGCACTACCTCTCTGGTTGCCGAGAAGCTGAAGGAAGTCGGCGACGAGTGGGTACGCGAAGGTCGTCTTAACCCTGATCAGGTCAACGGGCTGATGAACGACCTGATGCAGCAGCTGAAGTCGGAGCAGGGAAATTTTGAAGCACAGATGCAGCGGCAGATGCGGCAGGTCTTGCAGGATCTCGGTGTGCCCCGACAAAACGAAATGGACGAGCTGCGCGGACGGCTGGATCGGCTGGAGCGGCAGGTGCGCGACCTGGAAAACAAGCTCTGGCGATAGTGAAGTTTTGGCAATATCGGCGTTCTGACCTCGCTCTGAATCTTGGAAGCCCGATTCCAACCTCCTAGCGCAATCACCCCGCCGCGATCGCCATATCCGCAGTCGCCCGATCCGCAATCGGTATACACTGGGGAGTGGCTGACTTGGTAATCCTGCTGCGGGAGGGTTCTATGCGAGAGATTTTGATTAGCTTTGGGGTAATGGTGCTGTGCTGTGTGGTGCTGCTGGTGGCGCAGTTCACCGGGTCGCGGCAAGCGGCGATCGCCGACTCTGCCCAGCCGTCTGCCCCTGCCGCAGCAAGGTCTGGCATTGTGAAGTCGGACACCGTGCTGCTGGCTGAAGCGGGGGCGGCTGATCTTATCAACCCAGGAGAAGGTTCTGTGAGCGCACCTTTGGGAGACGATGCGGCGGTGGTGACGACCGAATCGGGCTTGAAGTATGTGGATCTGGTCGAGGGGATGGGCGCACAGCCCCAGGCTGGACAAACCGTCATCGTCCACTATACAGGCACGCTGGAAGACGGCACCAAGTTCGACAGTTCGCGCGATCGCAACCAGCCCTTTTCGTTCCGGCTGGGGATGGGTCAGGTGATTCGCGGTTGGGACGAAGGGCTAAGCACGATGCGCGTCGGCGGCCGTCGCCAACTGATTATTCCGCCGGAACTGGGCTATGGCGCACGGGGCGCGGGCGGCGTGATTCCCCCCAATGCCACGCTGGTCTTTGATGTAGAACTGCTGCGGATCGGCGGCTGAGGTTGCGCTGATTTGTCGGCGACTCTGGCCCATGCAGCAATTCGTGTGGCAATCCATGCGGCGATATCTGACCCAGCGCGATCGCCAATTTTGGTTCGCTCGGCGCAGCTTGCGGCGGCCAGCTTTGTGCTGTGTGGTGGGTTGGCTTAGCCTGATGCTGGCGATCGCCCCCAGCAGTTTTGCGCCCGCCATGGCCCAGGTTCCCCTTCCCACCACTTCTACGGCTGCTGACCCCACTCGCCCGCCGGATGCAATAGAGCGCGTGGGAAATTTGGAATGGGGCATGGTGCGGTTTGAAGGCAAGCCTTTGTTTGCAGTCACGGGGCTGACAGTGCGCGATCGCCGCAATCCGGGCGACCGGGTGCCCGTCGAAGACCGCATTGCCACGATTCAGTCCAACCTGAGATGGGTGCTGGCCAGCAATCCGACCGAACGGGGCGGCGCAGGCATGGCATGGCTCTTTCAAACCCCAACCCTCGACCCCAATACGCTGCGAGTCGAGGCAGATTCCCTGCGCGACGGAACCGTGCTGACGGTGCGCGATGCCAACTCTCTGCCCCAGCCGCTGCTGACCGTCACGCCGCTCGATGCCCAGTTTCACCGCCGCAGCGTGCCGCAACTGGCGGAAGAATGGCAGCAGATTTTGCAGCGGGAACTGACCCAGGCCATTGAAATTCGCCAGCCTGCGGCGATTCAGCGCCAAACCCTGATTGCCCAAGCAATCGCCCTGGTCATGATCGGCACCAGTTTTCTGCTGTGGCTGGTACAGCGCTGGCTGAAACGTCGCCGCGATCGCCTGCAAGCCCGCCGCAAAGCCGCCAGAACCGCCATGCGGGCCGATGTCACCTACGCAGCGGCGGTCAATCTCAAGGATGATCCGCTGGCTGCACCCAACTCCACACTGCCCACTGCCGACGCAGAACTCCTGTCCCCGCGCTACACCACGTTAGACAGCCAGGTAGACAGCGGAAGCTCATCTAGCTCCGTTGGCAGTGCCCTAACCGACAGCAGTCCCCCAGCGCGATTCACAAAACAATCCCGGCAGGAATCGCCCCAAGCCCTGAACACCCCCACCCCCCCTGCTGCTCCCCCATACTCTCCCTCCTGGCTCGATGCCCTCCGCCGCATCTTCACCCTCGATCGGCGACTCAGTGCCGTTTCCTTTCTGCAATGGCTTGCCTTTTGGGGACAAATCCTGATCTGGCTGGGTGGCATCGTGCTAATCGTGTCGCGCTTTCCCGGCACGTACACTCTGACGGAATCCATCTGGCTCAAGCCCCTCAGCCTGCTGCTGATCTGGTTTTTGGTGGGTCTGCTCAATCGGCTGGGCGACGCGCTGATCAACGGACTCTCCAACGCCTGGCAAGAAAATGACCTGTTCACCCCGGAAGAAGCCCAGCGGCGATCGCTCCGCATTTCCACCATCGTCACTGCTATGAAGGGGCTGAAGACCTTTTTGGCGTATCTCATGGGGTTGGGCTGGGCACTTAGCGTGCTGGGGCTGCCTGTGGGGTCGGTGCTGACCTTTGGTGCAGTGCTGGCCTTCGCAGCGTCGCTGGCCTCGCAAAACCTGATTCGCGATTTGGTCAACGGGTTTTTGATTATTTCCGAAGATCAGTACGCCATTGGCGATGTCGTCACCATTGGCAACTCCACCGGACTAGTGGAAAACATGAACCTGCGCGTGACGCAACTCCGCAACAGCGATGGGCGGCTGATCACGATTCCCAACAGCATGGTCGATCGGGTTGAGAACCAAACGCGCCTGTGGTCGCGGGTGGATTTGATCATCACGGTCGCCTACGACAGCAATATCGAGCATGTGCTGTCGGTCATTCGCGACGTGGCGCAGGGCCTGTACAACGACCCGCAGTGGCGCGATAAGTTTTATAACCCGCCGCAAGTGTTGGGCGTAGAAACGCTGTCCCATGAAGGGATTTCAATTCGCGTGTGGCTAGATACGCAGCCGATGCAGCAGTTCGCGGTGGGGCGCGAGTTTCGCCTGCGGGTGCGAATCGCCTTCGAGAAACACGGCATCGACATTGGAATGCCACAGCAGCTATTCCGCAGCCTCCACGCCCATGAGAAGTTGCCCAACCATCTTTTTGATGAGCCTGTTGACGAACTTGTTAAAGAGTCTGGTGACAAGCCTGGTGACGAGCCTGGAGCGCGGGAGGACGGTACTCGCAGCAGTGCTGAGCCTTCCTTCTGATCTGCACCAAATCAGGCAGAAGGGCGATCGCCCAACCCATTTGCCCAGAGCCAGTCGCAACGTCGCCCTTCACAAATCTCTACAATCAGAGGGCGATCGCCCTCGTTAGTTCTAGCCTTTGGTGGGAACATTAAGCTCAAAGCAACTCAGCGCTGGAGTCAGTCGTGCTGCAACCCAGTCGGCAGTGGGTCAGTATGTCCTGATTTAGCCCCGTTGCAAACAACACACAACATTACAATTCAAAAATCAAATTCGGACGCTGTATAACCTTTACTAAATGTGCCGGATCTGATTCCTGTTCCCCCTTACTCCCCGCAATCCACTATGGTGAACGCCATTCAGAACCCAACCAAACAGCGGAACCCGAAGAAGCACAACCACTACGGCTTCCGCGACTTTTTCCAGTTTGACCCCGACAAGGGCACGATTGTGGACTGGAACGGCAGTCAAAACCTGCTCACCACCGAAGATTTCATCATTGGTCTGGTGGAAGGGCTGGAGGAAGAAGTGGGCGATGCTTCCGCCGCCACAATGTACACGATTGGGTGCGAATGGGGACAAAAAGACGCTTTCTTCTTTGAAAAGTGGTTTGAAAAAGAATTCGACCGCAACATTCGCCAGACCAATTTGCTGTTCTTGCTGGAAACCTGGTGGTGGCCCTTCACCTCGCAGGGCTGGGGACGCTGGGAAGTGGACATGGGCGATCGCAAGCAGGGCTTCATGTTCATCAATATCTTCGACTCGGCCGTGGCGCGGACGCTGGGCGACGTGGGCAAACCCGTTTGCTATCTCTACGCTGGCCTGTTTGCAGGCTTCTTTACTGAACTGGTGAAAAAGCAACTGAGCTGCATCGAAATCCAGTGCTACTCGATGGGCGAAACCTACTGCAAGTTTCTGCTGGGCGGACAGGATCGCATCGATGCCGCCACCTTCTGGATGAACGAGGGCGCGACGGCGCGAGACATTGAAAAACGGCTGCGCTCAGGAGATCGGCTGAAATGAACCCCACTGCCCTGATGGAACGCAACGGATTTAGCAAGCCCGCCAGTGCCGAACCCAAACCCCCGTCCTGGCTGCACCAAACCACCCACAGCTTTTTTAGCAGCATCAACTGGGACGACAACCCGCCCGAAGTGGAGCAGGTGCGCCTAGATGCGACCAGCAGCGACGGCCCGCTAAGCCTGATGCTGACAGTGCGCCAGTTCTTTACCTCAGTGAACTGGGATGGTGCATCTAGCAGCAGGGCGATCGCCCCCGAAGTCGATCTGCCCCTCTCCAGCGAGCCACCCCAGCCCGCCGCCAATGCCTTCACCCTCGACGACTTCTCCGACCTCTTCTAAACCCGCCATATCTAGTTAAACCCTCTTTTCCCCCACGTTTTAAACGAAGAACGAAAAACGAAGAACGAAAAACAAAAATCCAAACTTCTTCCCTCCTCGTTCTTCTCTCTTCGTTCTTCTCTCTTCGTTCTTCCCTCTTCCCTCACCATGCACCCACAAATCGACGCACTCTTCGACGAAGCCGAAAACCGCTACCTCAAGCCCGAAGAACTGGCCGTGCTGAGCCAGTATGTCGAGTCGCTTCCCGCCCGCCTGGATGCCTATTGCAGCCTGCGCGATCGCGAAATCACTATCATGCAGCAAGCCGCCGATCGGCTGGTGGCAGAACTGCCCGGCGAATCGACCGAAACCCTGGAGCGCAGCGTCAAAAACGCGCTGCTGGTGCTGCGTCACTGCGCTACTGCCATGCTGATGAACGATGAGGCCTTCCTCAAAGACCGCCTGCAACCCATGGCCCAAATGATTCAGGCCTACGACAGCCAGCGCATCGACTCGGCGCTGTTTCGCCTGCTAAGCCAATCCCTCAGCCATCACCTCGCGCCCCAGCAGGTCAAGTTCCTGCTGCCGATGCTGGCGATCGCCCAGAGCGATCTGCACCTTTCGGGCGAAGCACCGCTCACCGCAGCCGCCCTGTTTTAGGCAGCACAGGTCAAGGGGGGCAGCAATCAGATAGTGTTCAGATTTAGTGTTCAGGATCTAGTGTTCAGTATTTAGCCAAAGGACTGCCCCACTTCAAAAATCCTGCGTCCTGCCCTGCGGACTTCTGACCGTCCAACCCCCAGTTCCCGCTCCTTAATCCCCAATCCCTGACCCCTACAAACCTATGATCTCCGTCGCTGATTTACTGGTTAATAACCGCATTCCCGGCAGCTACTTTGCGACCGATGCCTACGTCCGCAGCGATCTGGAAATGGGGCTGCTGGAAAACCGTCAGGGCGATCGCCTGATTGCCCTCCCCGAAACGCTGATCCAGGCAATCTACAGCGGGCTAGACAAAGAAACTGGCCAAGCCTCGCGGCTGGTGCTATACAACTGCGGGCGCTGGTGGGGCAAGACCTTCTACAGCCGCTTTTCGGAAGAGCTGACCGACTATTACGGCACGCCGCTGTCGAATATGCCGATGGTGGAGTTTTTACAGAGCCTCCAGCAGTGCTGGATTACCCACGGCTGGGGCAAGATTGATCTGGATCAAACCTATCAGCATCGCGGCTTTTTGGTGGTGAAGATCTGGAACTCGCCCTTTGCGCGACTGGCTCCCCGCAAAGACCAGCCTGTGTGTCATCTGGAAGCGGGTGTTCTGGCCTCTTTCTTTAGCCAGATTACGGGGCGAGAGTTGCATTGCGTGCAAACAACCTGCGAGTCGATGGGCGCAGACTGCAATCGTTTCGTATTGGGGCTACCCAAACGGCTAGAGCCAGCCGAAACGATGGTCACCAATCTCGACCACGAGGCAATTATGCAGCAGCTTTGCAAAGCCTAGCGTAACGTCCTGTAATGTTCTCCAGCGCTTTATCTGTGACTGATTTGAGAGCCAATGCTGCTGCAACCGATCCCAGTCTTCAGGGAACCTGAATCATCTTCGGGTTCCTGTTGTGTTTCAACCCTTCTTTTTCGCGTGACCCGTGGCCAGCTTTTCCAAAAAAGAGCGGCAGCGCTCTAGATATCGCCAGTTGGGGCTGATTGGGCAGGGGCAATTCGGTCGGGTGTTTTGCGCGGTGCATCGGCAAACGGGGCAACTGGTCGCCCTCAAAAACCTGGAGCGACAGCGCTTCCCGACCCACAAGTTTCTGCGCGAACTGCGCTTTTTGCTGACGCTCCAGCACGAAAACATCGTCACCTGTCAGGCGCTAGAGCATACTGCCACGGGTCGCTATCTGGTGATGGACTATTGCGAAGGGGGGACGCTTCGCAGCTTGTTGAACGAAGACCATCGGCTGCACCCTGCCCAAAGCCTGAAGCTGGTAGCGGATATGCTAGCGGGGCTAGAACATGCCCACAGCCAGGGCATTGTGCATTGCGATATCAAGCCAGAAAATATCCTCCTCAGCGTGGAGCGGTGGGGCTGGACGGCCCGCATTTCAGACTTTGGCATTGCGCGGCTGCGGCAGGAATTGGCGGAGTCGCCGTCGGGGGGTGGAAATACAGGTTCTCCCGCCTATATGGCCCCGGAGCGGTTTTACGGACAATATTCCCCTGCGGCGGATCTCTATTCCGTCGGCATTTTGCTGTTTGAACTGCTGGCGGGTTATCGTCCGTTTTCGGGCACGCCAACGGAGCTAATGTCGGCTCATCTGAATCGGCCGCTGGTGCTGCCGGACTCGATTCCGGCTGTCTTTCATCCGCTGCTGTCGAAAGCGCTGCAAAAGCTGGCGGCGAGGCGATTTTCTAATGCGGGCGAGATGTGGCGATCGCTCGTGCAATCTGCCACCGACTATGGGTTGGGTAATCTCAACTGGGATGGGCGCTGCCCGCAGGGATCGCTTTGCGAATCGCGCTCGATGACGATTTCCCCGGCGCTGCCCACTGTTTCTCCTGTCCAGCCCCTAAAGCTCCTGCCGTGGCGATCGCGCTCCGTTATGACCCTAGAGCAGCCGACCACCGCGCTGGCGATCGCTCCCAGCCGGGGAACGCCACTGTTCCAGCCTTTTCCAGAAAGGGTAGAAACCTACCGAGCCAGTGGCGATCGCGTCTCGTTCCAGACCCACCTCACCGAGGTCTGGCCCAGCCCCCTGGCAGACGTTGACCCACCGGCTGCTGTGCAATTGCCGCAGCCTATTCGGGCATTGCAGGTGCGGCCGCAGGGCTGTTTTGCGATCGCCGCTCAGGCTATCTATTTGCTAGATGTGCCGCCTAGCGATGCAAATCAGCCCTGGCGCTGTCAGACCATTGCCCAAACGGAGCAGGATTGTCTGGTGGCGATCGAGGCGGCGGGGCGATGGCTGGCGATCGCCGCTCCGTCGGGGGATGGTGCAGCGGGTTCCCTAACGCTGCGATCGCTGCCTGATGGGGCCGCGTTGGGGCAGCACCCAACCTCCCTGTGGACTGCGCCAAACCCCATCCCGCTGCCAGTCCCCGCCGATCATCGTCGGCAATTGCTGTATGTGGCGGCGCTGGACGGGCGGCATCTGGTGCTGGTGTCGCAGATTTTGAGAGGCAATACTCACCTTGAAACCTGGCTGGAGGTGTTTAACCGACGGGGCGATCGCCTGGGCTGCCTGACGCTACCTGTGCGTTTGGGCCATATCACCGCCGCCTCCGACCCCTATCGCCTAGTCGCTTGCGATGCAGACGACCCCAACGCGCTGCTGATGATTGACCTGAAGCCATTTCGGGTGGTGCGGCTGGGTGTGGAAATTGTGCCGAAGTTGCTTGCGGCGGCGAACTGGGGCTATGTGCTGGCCAGCGCTGCGGGCGATCTGCTGCTGCTGGACGACCTGGGACAACCCGTTGGGCGGTTTCAGGGCCCTGCCTCACCTGTGGCGATCGCCCTGTTTGCTACCACAGGCATCCTCCTGGCAACCCAGACCGAAGCCCAATCCCAACTTCATTTGCTCAACCTGAAGGAAATGGATACGGATTTGATGTTTTGAATGTTCTTAATGGTCTGAAGCTTTTGAATCTGGTGTTTTGCAGAGGACTGCCAGCCAGAGCCTGCTAATCTAAAATCTTGGGCACTGTATCAGCGTGCCTGAAGGGTCAGCGTGCCTGAAGGCCGCTGTAGATGCAATTTGCCGCAGTCCTAAAGCCGCTGAATTGGCAGCCCAACATCGCAAATCCAAAATCTAAAATCCAAAATCTAAAATCGATACCAAAGGCACTCAGAAAGTCAATCAGCAATGGCACTCCAGGTCTACGGAATTCCTAACTGCGGAACTTGCAAAAAGGCGATCGCCTGGCTCGATCGCAACGCAGTCGAGTACGAGTTCATCAACACCAAAGAAACCCCACCCACCCAAGCGCAAATTGAGGACTGGATCGCGGCGCTGGGGTCAAAGCCGATGCGAAACACTTCAGGGCAGTCCTACCGGGCGCTGGGCGAGAAAAAAGACACCTGGGACGACGCAGACTGGGCCAAAGCCTTTGCCGCAGATGCCATGCTGCTAAAGCGACCGCTGTTTGTGAAAGACGGCAAGGCCGTGATGGTGGGATTCAAGGCGGCGGAGGCCGTGGTGAAGGAGACGCTGGGCGTGTAGGAGCGTGATGGAAGAACGTTACGAGACGCGATGTGCAACTTTCAATCTGCCCTCATCCCCTGCCCCCTTCTCCCGACTTGGGAGAAGGAGAGCAAGAGAGGGTTGAAGTCCCTCTCCCGCTCTGTGCTTCTTCATCTCCACACCCCGTTACCCCTCTTTTCCCATCGCTTTGATATCCACGCTGCGCCACAGATACCAAGCGGCGATCGTGCGGTAGGGTCGCCACGGTTCGGCGATTTGCAGCATGGTGTTCTTGTTGGGCAGGTCGGGCAGGCTGTAGAGCAAGCGCATTCCGTTGCGAATGCCCAAGTCGTCTACAGGCAGCACGTCCCAGCGGTGCAGCCGAAAGATCAACAGCATTTCCGCAGTCCATTTGCCAATGCCCTTGACTTGGGTCAGCGTGCGGATAATTGCATCAGCCTCCAGTTGCTCCAGATCCTCTAGGCTGGGCAGCCCGTCCAGCACTTTTTGCGCCAGGTCTTTGACGTACAGCGTCTTGGCGCGAGATAGCCCCGCACCCCGCAACACCTCGTCCGGCGTAGCCAGAATTTCGGCAGCCGTGGGGTGCGGCGTGTGGGGATAGAGTGCCAAAAAGCGGCGGTGAATGGTGCCTGCGGCTTTGCCGGAAAGCTGCTGGTAAATGATGGATTCCGCTAGAGATTCCAGCAAATCGCCTGTCTGCCGATCGTGCCAGAGGGTGCAGGGGCCGCTGCGCTCGATTGTCGCTGCCAGGATGGGATCAGCCGCTTGCAAATGGGCGATCGCCCTTGAATAGTCCATCTTAATCGTTTCTTGTAATTACTCAACCCAATAGCCAATCGAACTGATGTGAGGTAAGGGCACGAGAAATGGCATCAAAGGCAGAAATGCCCTGACGCTTTGCAGTATTGACCAGCGAACGCACCTGAGCGAATAACTCTGCTCCCCAGTCTGAGCGGAATCCGTTGGTCACCTTGCGAAAGATTACACTCCAGCGCAACGCCTGTTCACTCGCATTATTAGTCGGCGGGATTGCCTCATCGGTCAGAAACAGTAACAGATGAGCGCGAATCTTCTGATAGCGTTTGAGCAACCTTTGTCCCTCGACTGATTTGGGCTGCAAGTTGAGAAGCTCTCGGAGTGACCCACGCAATCGAGCGCAATACTGTTCGACGGTCGAGGTGGCAAGGATCTGTCGTCGCCGTTGCAAGGCGATGGCTTTGAGCAACAGCCGTTTCATCCGGGGCGCAAACAAATCATCCCCTGCATCAATCGCATACTGACAATCACGCAGTTGATGCGCTAGACATACTTGCCAGTCTTGGGCCGGATGGGCTGCCTGAGCACTGAATAAGTCAGACACCCAAATCTGCGGTTGATGCCCAGCCATCACGGTATCAATGACCGTTTTGCCACGAGTGGGACGAATCCCATGCAGACACACCTGGTCGTTTTGAAACACCCATTCCCACTGGTTTTTCCCATTCACCCGCGCCCCGGTTTCATCCCTACCAACTAGCCGAGCACTGCGTAAACGTTCCACGATCTTGGCAATTGGAGTTTCTAGCTGCCCCTGCACCCGTTGCAAGAGATTGGCAATGGCTCCTTCCGACAGCTTTAGACCGTAAAGGTCGCCCATCAAGTGGCTCAACCGTTGGTAGCTGATCGCATGGCTGTAGCGTAGATAGGTGACTAGACTCGCAACACTCGTACCAAAGGGAGACCCTGGCTCTAATCCGACTGGAACCGGAGCCTCATACGCCTTTTGGCAACACTGACAAGTCCCACCGTAGCGTTCAACTCGGGTGATGTGAGGGGTCAATCGGGGCAATTCAATGCGCTCGTAAATCCCACTCAATCGCTGCATTGATAAGTCAACTTCGACCCCACAGTGGGGACAGCTTTTAGCTTGGGCTATCACCACTTGATCTGGTTGTTGGCTCAATGTCCGCCCACCGTTGCGGTGATGCCTCGTTTCCTCACCCTTGACGGAAGTTGATTGAACACGGCTCTGATTGGGCTTAAAGCCTTGAGATGGAGGCAGACTCGAATTCTTTGACGTTTTCTTGACCCGTTTTTGCTTCAGCCTTTCCACCTCCGCTCGCAACGTTTGCAACTCCTGCCACAGCCCGCCTATCAGGGCATCCTTTTCGCTATGGCTCAGTCCATCGAGGGAGGGCAGTTCCTTCATGGCAAAAGCTTATCATCTTCTGCTATGGCCCTGCTCAGGTCAACCTAGTTGAGCAATTACGAAAACGCGTATATGCCAGAAAGTGTCTTCACAGCCTGGACGGAATCATAGGCTTTGGCTGACGGATTTGATCGGCAGTGCTTTTGATTACGCTGGCAATGGGCACGGCCACCAGCAGCCCCAGCACGCCGCCAACCTTGCCGCCGAGAAACAGTGCTGCAATCAGCCAGATGGGGTTTAGCCCAATGGTTTCGCCCATCAGTCGGGGCGACAGGAGAGTGTCGTTAATCTGGCCAATGGCAATCGCCGTAATCAGCACCCGCACGCCCTGCCCAAAGTCTTGCAGCGCCACAATGATACTAATCACCACCGTGGCCACCGCACCGCCGTAGGGAATCAGCGTTGCAACCCCCATCGTCACGCCAAACAGAACCGCGTAGGGCACCCCCCACACCAGCAGCCCCACGGTCTGCGCCACGCTAAGAATGCCCGCCAAAATCGCCTGCGTGCCAAAGTAGCGGCGAAAGGTGGTCTGGATGGAGTCTTGCAGCGTTTCGTTCCAAGGTGCGGGCAGCCAGCTAAAGATGCCGTCCCAGGCCGCCTCACCACCTACAAGGATGAAAATCGTCAGCACGATAAAGAACAGCACATTGATCAGGCTGGTGATGGTTTCAGTCAAAATGCCCAGCAGCTTGCTGCCCGCAATTTGAAACACGCTGCCCAATTGGTTGATTGTCTGATTCAGCAGGTCAGAAAGCTGGATCGGCAAGTTTTGGGCGATCGCCCATTCCTGCAACGCCCGCAGTTGCAGCTTGCCAGAGTCGATCAGTTGCGGCAGGCTGGCTACTAGAGCGCTCAACTGTTGCAGCAGCAGCGGGCCAAGCGTCACCGCCACCAGCGTCAGCACCAGCAGCGAAACACTGAGAACAAGGGCGATCGCCCAGCCACGCAGCACCCCCCGCTTCTGCAACTCCTGAACCGGAATATCCAGCAGAAATGCAAAAATTGCTGCCGAACCCAACACACCCACAAACGGGCTGAGATAGTCCAGCAGCAACAGCAATAGCCAGAGATTGAGAAACCCCAGAGGAAACAAAATCCACAGCCGCAGCCAACCCGGAAGAGCTTTGAAGGATGCAAACATGAATGCCAGAGATACGTAAAGGGAATGATTCTCTACAATCTTGCATCATTCTCAGCAGAGAAGGGGATAGGGATTTTGGATTTTGGATTGCCGATTTTGGATGGTCGGTGTCGGCTGTTCATTCCCGATTCTGTCAGGACTTACGCACTTGCGATAATCTCTTTGGGTTTTGGACAATTTCTCGCGGGCTGCGCCCGCGAGAAATTGTCCAACTGCGTAGGCCCTATCTGTAAAGACTCTGGGAGATCGAAAGGGCGATCGCACGACGGGTCAATCCCCGACTGCGGAATAGGCTGCTGCGTAATAGGCTACGGCTTCGGCCTACAGCCGCACTTCCTGATCGCCCACGGGTTCGCTCACCTTTTCGGCTAGGGCTTGGCGGGCGACGCGGGTCACATATACCGTCACCGCTGCCGTTGCGATAAAGCCAATTATCCGAATTGCCCACTGCACCGCCGCATTTGTGGGCTGACCTTCGCTGCCGATTCGCGCCAAGTCACCCGCCAGCGAGCCGAGGTAGACATACATAATAGTGCCAGGGATCATTCCAATCGACCCCAGCGCGTAGTCCCGCAGCGAAACCCCCGTCACGCCAAAGGCATAGTTCAGCAGATTGAAGGGAAACACAGGCGAAAGCCGGGTCAAAAGCACGATCTTGAAGCCCTCACGGGCAACGGCACCATCAATTGCGGCAAATTTCTGGTTTCCTGCAATTTTCTGGCTAATCCAGCCCCGTGCCAGATAGCGACCCACCAGAAAAGCGGCGATCGCCCCCAGGGTTGCGCCAATCAACACATACACCGACCCCAGCACCACACCAAACACCACACCCGCACCCAGCGTCAGAATAGAACCGGGTAAAAAAGCCACCGTCGCGACAATATAAATGGCAACAAACACCAGTCCGCCCACCACGCCCAGCCCGTCGATCCACTGCAAAGCATTTCTTAGCAACTCCTGGGGATGAAAACCGCCAGAATTCGCCGCGTCTTGGGCAAGCACTGGCAAACTGAGCAGAAAAGGGGCGATCGCGCTCATGACAAACCAAACCATCCGTTGCAACGCTCGATTTCGTCGGACTGATCGTAAAACCATCATAGGGTGTCCTTTTGCCTTAGCAGGCGAGTGGAGGAGAGGAGCATCGGGGAGTGGATTTTCGATTTTGGATTTTGGGTGAGCAGTCTACCAATCTAAGAGGGTGTTTGAAAAGGTATCGCCTGTAATGTTAAGCCCTCAGAGATCCCCCCTAGTCCCCCTTAACAAGGGGGGAAACCGCCTTAAAGTCCCCCTTTTTAAGGGGGATTTAGGGGGATCTTGCACGCTTTGCTACAAACAGTAGGACTTTTCAAATATCCTCTAAAATCGCCAATCTAAAATCCAAAATCGACGTATTTTCCTAGCTAAACTTCGTCAACAGCTTCAAGAATGCCTGCGTGCGGGGCGTGAGCAGCGTGCGGCGATAGGCATCGGCGGCTTTTTTGATGCCTTCGGCCTGCGTGGGATAAGGATGAATCACGCCAGAGAGGGCGCTGAGTCCCTGTTTGGTGGCGATCGCCAGCGTCACTTCGCTAATCATTTCCCCAGCATGACGCGCCACAATCGTCGCCCCCAGGATTTGATCGGAGCCGCGCTTGTGCATAATTTTCACAAATCCATCGGTTTCGCCATCTGCCAGGGCCCGATCGACCGAGGAAAAGGGAATTTTCAGGGTGTTGGTGTCAAATCCTTTGGCCTGCGCCTCCCGCTCGTACAATCCAACGTGAGCAATTTCGGGATCAGTGTAGGTCACCCACGGCATCACCAAACTGCTGAGCTTGCCGCGCCCCAGTCCAAACGGGGCAAACAGCGTGTTTTTAATCACAATGCGGGCGGCGGCATCGGCGGCGTGGGTAAACTTCCAGTCCATACAAATGTCGCCAGCGGCGTAGATGCGCGGGTTTGTGGTTTGCAAATAGTCGTTGACCTGAATGCCCCTGCGTGGGTCATACTTCACGCCCACCGCCTCCAAGTTCAGCCCTTCCACATTGGGCGCACGACCCGCCCCCACCAGAATTTCGTCCACCACAACCTTATGCACTGTTCCGTTTTGGCTGTATTGGATCACCTTACCCGCGCTGGTTTGCTCCACCTGCTCCAGCTTGCAATCCAGAATTAGCTGCATCTTTTCTCGAAGAAACTGCTGCTGCACGATTTCGGCAGCATCGGCATCTTCGCGATCCAGCAGATGCGAGTTTTTGTGCAAAATTGTCACTTGGCTGCCCAGTCGGTGAAACGCCTGCGCCAGCTCACAGCCAATGGGGCCGCCGCCGATCACCGCTAGCCGATTGGGGCGTTCGGTGAGCGAAAAAACGGTTTCATTTGTCAGGTGGCCCGCTTCGGCCAATCCAGGCACTTTGGGACGAACAGCCCGCGCCCCCGTCGCAATGACGGCTTTTTTGAACCGGAGCTGCACGCCATTGACGGCGATCGCCCCCTCATTCACAAATTCTGCGCTTCCCAAAAACACGTCGATACCGAGTTTACGAAAGCGATCCGCCGAGTCATGATGGCTAATCCCCGCACGAATCTTTCGCATCCGCCGCATCACCGCCGCAAAGTCCACCTCAACTTGCTCAGGCGGATGAACACCAAACGACATCGCATCCCGGATGTCAGCCGCTGCCCGCGAGGAACGAATGATGCACTTCGACGGAACACAGCCCACATTCAAACAATCTCCCCCCATCAGGCTGCGCTCGATCAGCGCCACCTTCAGCCCCAGCCCCAGCCCTGCGGCCCCTGCGGCCACCACTAGCCCTGCCGTTCCCGCGCCAATCACCACCAGGTCATACATGGCGGCGGGCATTGGGTTCATCCAGTCGGGCGGATGGACGTAGGACAGGAGCGACTGATTATATTCATCCAGCGGCTGAAGCGCGGGTTCCTGGCTAATGAATTGAGTCATGGCTAGAATCTCTAGGTGCAGGAAAGGGAGAGGAGGACGGGCTTTGTGGGAGGCTTTGTGAGAGGCTTTGTGCAAGGCTTTGACGGAGCGATCGCCGAGCAATGCGCGTAATCTGAACCGTGACCGCAATCGTGGCAAACAGGCCCAAAAGCCTGACGCTCCCATACGCTACCCGCATGGAAAGACTGACCTCTTCAGGCATATCAAGGGGCATATCAAGGGGCATATGCAGCGCCGCAACGTCGCCAACCAACGATCCAAAATAAACATACAGGAAGGTGCCTGGGATCATCCCCAGGGAACCGATCACGTAATCCTTAAGAGAGACACAAGTGATTCCGAACAGATAATTCAGCAAGTTAAACGGAAACAGAGGCGAGAGGCGCGTTAAAAACACAATCTTTAGCCCCTGCTGGGCGATCGCCGCATCGATTGCTTGGAACTGAGGATGCGCCTGAATCCACTGGCAGATCCAGCCCCTAGCGACATAGCGCCCAATCATGAAGGCAAACACCGCGCCCAGCGTTGAGGCAAGCAGCACATATACCGTGCCCCACACAATGCCATACAGCGCCCCACCCCCCAGGGTCAGCAGCGATGCCGGAATGAACAGCAGCGTCGCCAGATTGTAAATCAGGATAAAGGCGAGAATGCCCGTAGTCCCTAGATTTTTGACCCATAGCAAGAAATTGGCTAGCAAAACGGGGAGGTTAACGTGCTGAGTGGCGATCGCCAATGCAGCAGACAAACTCAGCCCCAGCATCGCCAGCAGCCAATATCTGGATTTCCGAATGGGCGATCGCCTCATGGGTACTCGAACGGGTCTGATTCTACAAGCGGTACAACCCGTTGTACGACGTTATAGCCTGGAAGGTTTTCAGATTTCTGAAGATAAGCTGAGTTTTTGCCAATGGTTTGAAACAAACAGAAAAGCCAAATATTGGCAGCCTCAAAGCCACCAAGTGCAGTCAGGCAATCTGAGTTAGAAAATCGAGTCAGCAAACCAAGTTAGATAAGCCTGAATAAACAAGGAAGCCTCTCTTGCTTGCTCTCCTTCTCTTACGTCGGGGAGAAGGGTTTGGGGAATGAGGGCAGATTGAACGCTGCACATCACGTAGCTGCACACCACGTAGCTGCACATCACGTATTAAGTAAATAGACCAGATTAAAAAACAGATCCTGAACCCTGCGCCGCCCGCGCAGCGGGCGGCGCAGGGTCTTTGGGTTTTATATTTATTAATGTCCACCTACTTAGAAAGCCTGATTCCGCCAGCCAAACCCGGCGGTCGTCCTTGCAATGTTTCCGAACGGGCAGGAGCAAAACTGGCTTTGGCTCACTTGAAACAAGTGCGTCACTAGGCCGCTTTAGCGCACGATGGGCGACGAATCCCGTTCACCAGGCAACTCTTGCGGCCCGCGCTCTCCTGGGGAACCGGGTTCGCCACGCGGGCCCTGGGGGCCGGGTTCACCGGGGAGTCCCTGGGGGCCGCGCTCTCCTTGGGGGCCGGGTTCGCCAGGGACTCCTCGTTCGCCTCTAGGGCCAGGCGGGCCGACAGGGCCGATGGGCCCAGATTCACCGGGAATGCCCTGTGGCCCTTGGGGCCCCGGCGGGCCGGGCACGGCAGGAAGGGCGCGGATATCTTGCCGCAGTTGGTCGAGTTCCTGGTTGAGCGTGTCGATTTGCTGGGTAGCGCTGTTGCAAAACTGGTCTGGGTCGGGCGGCGGCGACACCAGGGCCGTGGCGGCGGCGGTGGCGCGGGTCACGCCTTCTGCCAGTCCGTAAAAAATGAGGCCCAGAATAGCGAGGTTGGCGATCGCCACGCCCCAGTTTCCCGTTTTGAAGTTGAAGTGAATGTAGCGAATGTAATCCCCGCCCACCTGGATCAGATTTTTGCCTGCATGGGCAACCTGGGCAGCGGCGGGATCGGGCGCTGGGGGTTTGGTTTGCATGAGCGTTTCCTCCCGTTGGGGCAATGGTTGCGGGAAACAGTCGCGTCTGGCGGGTTTCTAAGGGGACGACTAGGGAGACGGCAGGGGAGACGGTTCGGCGGATGGGGAGGCGGGCTGAACCTGCTGCTGGGACGGGTTGCCGCCTTCGTTGTTGCCAAAGACCACATTCAGCCCCCAGGCGAGTCCGCCCAGAGCCAGCAGCCCAATCAGAAAAAAGACGAAATTGTAGTTGGTCGTCGTGGTGGTGGTCATGTTGCCGCCGACTTGGGTGACGTTTTTTCCACCCGTCGCGGTCATATTGGCGCGGTCTGGGGTCGGCTCTTGTGGAGAAGGATGTGCCATAAAAGTCTGTTGAACTCGACAGGACGTGTGACGATCGCGAATTCAGGCATGGCGCTGGCAAAAATGCATCCCGCGTTCAGTCCATTCTTAAGTCCATTCTGGAAACGGGAAGTGGGCGATCGCATTCCCCCTGGGGCTACTTTGGGAGAGCCACGTCGAAGCGGATGCTCTCCAAGGATTCAGATATCTCTTAGCCAGATTTCAGTCAGATCTCAGGTGGGCTAGCTAGATTCGTGCAAGACCTGCCAGGACTCGATAGAATGCTCACAGTTCATCTAGTGCTGTCAGCTTGTCCGCAGCGTGCGGGCGGGGTGGCGGCTTATTTGTCTAGCCGTTTTGGTTAACCATTCAAGCTTTTTAATTGAACATTTCCCCATGAGTGATTACTATCAAGCCGAACATTTGCCCAATTTTGGTCAGGTGGCAGAGGGTAGCCCTGAGCTAGCGAAAAAGTTTTTTGACTATTACGGCGCAGTATTTGCAGATGGGGCGCTGTCGGCACGGGAAAAGGCGCTGATCGCGCTGGCGGTGGCCCATGCTGTGCAATGCCCCTACTGCATTGATGCCTACAGCAAAGAAAGCCTCCAGCAGGGCGCAGATCTGGAACAGATGACGGAGGCACTGCACGTGGCGACGGCAATCCGGGGCGGCGCATCGCTCGTACATGGAATGCAGATGCTCGACCACGTTAAGCAGTTGGCCATGTAGGGCAAGTTTGAAAAGGGAAGTTTGACCATGTTTGATGATGCTGAATTGACCCCTGCGGGCGCATCGGGGGCAATCGCCGCTCGGATTTCGCAAGCGCTGGATCTGGAGAATAACAGCGCTGGCCCAAAGCCCACGACCTCTTTGCTAAGGCGGCGATCGCCCTTGGCTAACCCTCAGCAGCAGCTACAGACGCTAGAGTCTGTACCCCTAGAGGGCGATTCCCGTAGGGATCGCTTCGCGAATCGCGCTGACTTTGCCGCCCGATTGCAGCAGCACGGCTGGCCCTCGCTCCGGCCGGCGACTTTGGAAATTTTTCAAATTAACGTCGGCAAGCTGTGCAACATGACCTGTCGCCATTGCCACGTCGATGCGGGCCCCGACCGCCACGAGGTGATGTCCCGCGATACGATCGAGGTCTGCCTCCGCGCCCTCGACCAAACCACCGCCCACACGGTAGACATCACGGGCGGCGCACCGGAATTAAACCCACACTTTCGTTACTTAGTAGAGGAATGCGTGCAGCGGGGCAAGCATGTCATCGACCGCTGCAACCTCACCGTGCTGCTGATTCCCAGCCTG
Source organism: Thermoleptolyngbya sichuanensis A183 (assembly GCF_013177315.1). Classification (NCBI taxonomy): domain Bacteria; kingdom Bacillati; phylum Cyanobacteriota; class Cyanophyceae; order Oculatellales; family Oculatellaceae; genus Thermoleptolyngbya; species Thermoleptolyngbya sichuanensis. The sequence goes on from NZ_CP053661.1 coordinate 3,980,978, forward strand.
CAAGATTTGCCCGAATGGCTGGCGGAACGGGGCGTAGAGGTGGTCTGTTCGCTGCCCCACTATCGCCAGTTCAACACCGACAGCCAGCGCGGCGACGGCACCTTCGAGAAATCCATCGAGGCGCTGCGGCGGCTGAATGCAGCGGGCTATGGCCAGGGGGATGCCAAGCGGCGGCTGACGCTGATGTCTAATCCGGTTGGAGCGTTTTTGGCGGGCAGCCAGGTCAAGATGGAGCAGGAATGGAAGGCTGGCTTGCTAAAGAATCACGGCGTAACCTTCGATCGCCTGATCGCGTTGAACAATATGCCCATTTCTCGCTATCTGGAGTGGCTAGAGCAGTCGGGCAATCTGAAGCGCTATCTGGAAGTGCTGGTGAATGCGTTTAACCCAGCGACGATTTCCGGGCTGATGTGTCGCAATACGCTGTCGATTTCCTGGGATGGCCGCCTGTTTGATTGCGACTTTAACCAAATGCTGGAGTTGCCCGTACAGCTAGCGGGCGATCGCCCCGCCACGGTTCACGACTTTCATCCCGACTTGCTGGCGCAGCGAGAAATTGTGACGGCGAGACATTGCTTTGGCTGCACAGCCGGGGCAGGCAGCTCCTGCGGCGGCGCGATTGAGTAGGGGCTTTGCGACCAGAGAAGCGCTCAGGCTACCACCAGCGATCGCCCCAGCGGAAAAACTCTGGGCGATCGAAGTGGAACCGACCAAAGCCGAGAAACTGTCCGTGGGCGCTGCCGCCGTCTGGTTCTGGCGGAAAGGCGACCACGCGGAACAGATAGGTGCCGTCTAGCTGGGGATTTCGCCTGGGGCGCAGGGCCAGGGTAGCAGTGGTTCCTGGCGGCAGGGGCGGATCGAAGACGACCGCAAGGGTCTGGGTATCGCGGTCATAGGCCACGGAACCAAGGGATAGGCGATCGCCCCTCCGGTTTCGCGTGCCCACAAACGCACTAGTCGCCTCCAGTCGATAACTTTAGTTTGGACTAATGGTGAAGAGGAAGGCAGTCAATGAGAAGCACCGACTGCCGTAAGGTCAATGAAGTACAACCAACATTGACCCCATGATTTTCAACGAACTTCAGCAATTTCGCCAAACGTTGTATGCCAGCTTGGGAAACGCCAGAGATGCCCTGTTTGATCTGATGGATGCCGTGTTAGTGAGTGCGTGCATCGTGTCGTTTGTGAGGCTATCGCAGAGTCCTGTCTTTCGTCGCCAGTGGTCGAGCACCTATGAAGCGTTGCGCGATAGCCGCCTACCCCGATCAAAGGTGCTGAAGCTGTTGGTGCAGCAGATACCGACTCAGCAGCAACCGTTGTTGGCAGGTGATGCGAGTCGGTGGAACCGTCCTGCTGCCAGGCGTTTGAAAGACCGCACCTTATCAGGCAGAACAGGACATGCCCCGATAGCCGGACAAAACTACAGTACCTTAGCCTGGATTGCTGAAGACAGGGGCAGTTGGGCATTACCATTGCGGCATGAGCGCATCACCAGCTTTGAAACACCCGCCAGTAAAGCGGCATTCCAACTCAAACAAGTGACTCGGCAGTTAGCGGTGCGTCCGTTGGCGATCTACGACCGAGGGTACGGCAATGCCAGTTTTGTCAACCAAACGGCAGGGATTGAGGCAGACTTGCTGCTGCGGGTTACATCCAATCGATGTGTCTATGGCGCGCCCCCAGCGTATCGAGGGCGAGGCGCACCTGCCAAGCATGGACATAAGATGAAACTCAATGACCCTGACACTTGGAGTGTCCCGGTCGAAACCGTTGAAGTCGATGATCCCAACTGGGGACGAGTGCGGGTCAGTCGTTGGAGTGCATACCATTTCCGCAAATCCCCCAAACGGGCAATGGAAGTGTTGCGCGTGGAGGTGCTGGAGACACAGAGCAGCACGCGACGCTTGGCTCCTTTGTGGTTAGTTTGGCTGGGTGAGCAGATGCCTCCGTTAGAAACCCTGTGGTTGCACTACCTCCGTCGCTTTGCCATTGAACACTGGTATCGCTTTGCCAAGCAGAGGCTATATTGGACACATCCCCAGTTCAGTTCTGTATCGGCAACCGAACAGTGGAGCAGCCTGATGCCGTTGCTCAGTTGGCAGTTGTGGTTAGCGCGAAAGGACTGTACTGACCACCCCTTGCCCTGGCAGGCACCGCAAGAAACGTTGACTCCGGGTCGGGTCGCACAAGCGTTTGCAGGCATTTTGGCAGCGATTGGCACCCCTGCTCCTGCGCCTAAACCTCGTGGTAAATCGCCAGGACGAGGCAAGGGGCACAAGCCAACTCCTCGTCCCTGCTATCCGATGGTCAAAAAACGAGCCTCGAAACGCAAGACATCCGAACAATCCCTGAACAGTCCGGTTGCAACAGCAGCTTAACTGCGAGCAGGATTGTATCCAATTCCTTAAGTTCAACTGTTATGAACGGTTGAGCAGATTCTTTATGGCATCCTGTTGAGCATTATTGTGATGCCAGTTAGTCCAAACTAAAGTCGATAATCAACCCGGCGGGCAAAGGTGCCGCTGTCGCGCTGCTCAATCGTGACTCGTTGCAGGGGTTCGCCTGCATTTGGCGGCAGCGTCACGGTGAAATAGTAGGTCGGGTTTGGCGCAAAGGTCGTCGTGCGGGTTGTGCCATAGTCGGTCAGGCTGGGCGGCTGCTCGAAATATACTGTGCCGTCTGCCAGTTGCACTGCTGTTGCGGCGAGTGGGGTGGACAGGGCGAATCCGGATGGGAGGGCGATCGCCAAGAGGGCCCCAGCCCAGCTCGAAATGTTCGGTTTCATGAGGCGTTTCCATGCAACACTCCCTTCGATTGTACGCAGAAGGCAGGGCGTGTCGATTTTGGATTTTAGATTGGCGATTTTGGCTTGCCGTCAAGCAGTTGCGGCGTTTCCAGCCATGTCGTTGGTGGAGGCACTGGGAAAAATTGCCAGAACGTACAAAAAACTCCGCCATCCTCAAAAGGGAGAGTGGCGGAGCAGGACGAATCAACTCAAGCTATCTTGCAAGGATTAATCGGCAGAACTAATACAACTGAACGTAGTCTCGTTATCCCAGCGTCACTTTCACGACCTTGTTCTTTTCGGCTTCCACCTTGGGCAGGGTCAGGTGCAAAATACCGTCTTTGTATTCCGCAGATACCTTGTCGTTCTGGATGCGGCTGGGCAGCGGCACGACGCGGCTAAACGAGCCATAGCGGAACTCAGAGCGCTTAATGCCGTTTTCTTCAGTGTGGGTTTCCGACTTGCGTTCGCCTTTAATCGCAACCGCATCAGCAGTCACCTGAATGTCCAGATCTTTGGAATCTACACCCGGAATTTCGGCCTTTAGCACCAGTGCGTCGGGCGTTTCTTGTAGCTCGATTGCGGGCGCGATGCGGAGTCCCGCTTTGCGATCGCCCTCCAGATTAAACACATCCAGCAGTTCGTTCATGTCTCTTTGCAGGGTTTCTAATTCACGGAAAGGAACCCAATGAACTAATGCCATATTGCTCATCTCCCTCAGAGTATTGTCAGAGTACGGGTGTTTCTTCAGTCCCTCATTCTGGTTTCTTGCGGGACTTACTGACACTCCTAATCTATCGAATTCAAAATTTGAGTGAGTTCGGTTTTCAAGACGGTAGAGGATCGTCTTTCCTTACCGGGTTGGAGGATAGGTACAAAGCGGACTTTACAGAGGCGATCGCCCATCAGATCCGCATAGCTACGAGAGCCAGCCCTCCCAGAATCAAGGCCGAAAGTGACAAAAGGCTTCCCACTCAGTAGTTTCCTCTTACTGCTCTACGTAAATTCTGTGGAATAAACGTTTGTATTTAATTAAGGGCGATCGCTCCGTATTTAAGCTAATGAATCTGCTGATAGAAGCCTCAAAAAGACCGCTAAAACAAAATCCCTTCTTCGTTAAAAATCGCTTTACATAGTGTCCTTTCTTTATGGGTCGAAGTGCATCCTACTAATACAAGGGGTGCGAAGGATCAATTTTGCAGAATTGGTTCGCCTAAGCACGCAGCGAAGCAAGCTGCAACGAACTCACTAGCGCACAAGAGCATTCTTTAACCTATGAAACTGAAAGCGTTTAAAACATTTCTCTGCACTGCGGCAACGCTCGGCGTTCTAGCCTTCACTGGGTCGCAGGCCCAAGCCTTCCAGGTTGGCGGCTGGAATTACACGATTGACTCATTCAACGATGGCACCGAGTGGGATGCCCAAAACAGGCGCTTGGTCGTTGGGCAAAACAGCGATTTCGAGTTCTTTGGCATGGCGTTTCGGGTTCTAGAAGATCGCGTGGTCTTTGCCATCAACTCGAACCTGTCTCTCAATGGCTACGACCTCAACGGCGCACGGAACAACAAGATCAGCTACGGCGATCTGGTGCTGAACTTCACCAACACCGCAAGCTTCAATGCTGCCCAGAGCAACCTGTTCGCGATTCGGTTTGACAGCACTAACGACACGAATGTGAGGGTGGTAACCGAAACCCAAACCGTAGACAGCAGAGGCCGGGTCAGAACAACGAGAACCACGCAAATCAGCCCCTTGGGCCTGTACGGCGGCGTGACCACGACTAGCCTGACCAGCGTTAACTCTGGCTTTAGCAGCCACCAGCAGCACGCAACCGAAGTAGCGAAGGTGGGTGGATTTGCGTCTCTAGGCGACTTGGCAGCGAACAATTCCTACTTTGGCTACAACACTGCGGCCCAGACCAACATGAAGTCTGGCAACTACTTGGGTGGCATCAACATGCTGGCGGCGGCTGACCTAACGGGGCTGGGGCTAAACTTTGGTCAGTTCAATGCAACGGGTAACTACACCTTCGGTTTCAGCGTGGATCGGAGCCTGCTGCCCGTAGGCGACTTCATCGCGAGCCTGTTTGCAGAGTGCGGCAACGACGGCATCGTGATGGCGGGGTCTACCGCTGTGCCCGAACCGACGACAATGGCCGGAACGGCGATCGCCGCTGGGTTGATGTACGCTCGTCGCCGCAAAAAGCAAGAAGCCTAAATGACCGTTCACTGTTCCCTGTTGATGAACGATTGACTACACGAGATCCCATTGGTAAAGCCCCGCAATGCGGGGCTTTCTGTTTGAGAACTTGCTCTTTGATATCGGTTAATCGCGATTCGCGATTTGAGACTGGCGATTTAGGATTTTCGATTTTGGATTGCCAAATTCTCAGAGCAAAATTCTCAGAGCAAAATTCACAGCCCAAAACCCACAGCCCAAAACTCACAGCCCAAAATTCACGATGCGCCCAAAGCTGTCAGGTGTCAGGCTAGCCCCACCCACCAGAACGCCGTCAATTTCTGGCTGAGCCATGATGACATCAATATTATCTGGCTTGACCGAGCCGCCATATTGAATCGGCACGTCGGGGTTATCGATTTGCTCACGGATTAGCCCAATCACGCGGTTCGCTTCGTCGGGTTCGCAGGTGTCGCCCGTGCCAATCGCCCAAATCGGCTCGTAGGCAATCACCAGGTTGGACTGATCCACATCCACCAGATCATTCTCAAGCTGGTTAAAAATAAACGGCTCGGTTTGCCCCGTAGACCGCTGCTGCTTGGTTTCCCCCACACACAGAATCGGCGTAATGCCAAACTCTTGAGCGGCTTTCAGGCGCAGGTTCACCGTGTCGTCTGTTTCGCCAAAATACTGCCGTCGCTCGCTGTGGCCAACGACGACGTAACGCACACCTGCTTCTGCTAACATCGGCCCAGAGATTTCCCCCGTGTAGGCTCCTTCGGCAGCCCAATGAATGTTTTGCGCTCCAAGGCGAATCCGACTCCCGTGCAGGTTTTTGGACAAGAGCCAGAGATCGGTATAAGGGACGCAAAGCACGACCTCCCGATCGTCGGGCGTTTCCGTCAGATGCTTCAAAAACCCTTGCAGAAACTCTTGCGCTTCTGCCTGAGTTTTGTACATTTTCCAGTTGCCAGCAATAACCTTTTTTCGCACAGGGGTCTTCTTGAAAACAGCACATCAAATCCGAGCATTCTCCAGTCTAAAACGGAATGGTATCCCTGGCGTACAATACGGGCAGATCACTCAGGGGAAAACGAACGTACTGCATGGCCCGCACGCCAACCCTCAAGTTTGACCGGGGCACTTTGATTTTGCATCCGCCGCCCAGGGGCAAAGCCTGGGTGGATTTTGCGACCTGGGATGACCGGGTGGAGCGATTTCGGATTCCTGCTATGCAGTATCGTCCTTTGGTGGAGCGGCTGCGGGCGGAGGGCACGACGTTTGACGATGAGGCAAAAGCGTTTGAGCCGATCGCCCTGAATGCGGCCTTTGAGCGGCAGCCCTATCCACACCAGCAGGAGGCACTGGCCGCGTGGCAGGCGGCCGGGCGACGGGGGGTGGTGGTGCTGCCGACCGCAGCGGGCAAGACCTATCTGGCGCAGATGGCGATGCAGGCAACTCCGCGCAGCACGCTGATCACAGTGCCGACGCTGGACTTGATGCACCAGTGGTATGCTCATTTGCTGGCGGCGTTTCCCGATGCAGAGGTAGGCTTGCTGGGGGGAGGATCGCGCGATCGCACGTCTGTCCTAGTTGCCACCTATGACAGCGCGGCGATTCATGCAGAGTCTCTGGGCAATCGCTATGGGCTGCTGATTTGCGATGAGTGCCACCATTTGCCCAGCGACTTTAACCGGGTCATTGCAGAATATGCGATCGCCCCTTATCGCCTGGGCCTGACCGCTACGCCCGACCGCAGCGACGGCCGCCACGCTGATTTGGACACGCTGTTGGGGCCAGTGGTCTATCGCCGCACGGCGGAGGAACTGTCGGGTCACGCGCTGGCGCACCATGAAATCGTGCAGGTGAAGGTAAAGCTGTCGCAGCAGGAGCGCGATCGCTACACGGCGCTGATTGCAACCCGCAATGCATTTCTGGAGCGGCATAGGGTGTTTTTGGGCAGCCTGTCGGGCTGGCAGCAGTTTGTGCGGCTGAGTGCCCAGTCGCAGGCGGGGCGGCGGGCCATGCTGGCACACCGGGAGGCAAGGGCGATCGCGCTCGGCACAGAGGGTAAACTGCGGGTTCTCACCGATCTGCTAGCACAGCACTACCCCGACCGCACGATTGTCTTTACCAACGACAACGCCACGGTTTACCGAATTTCCAGGGAATTTCTGATTCCGGCGCTGACGCACCAGACCCCCGTGAAAGAACGCCACGGCATCTTGCAAAAGTTCCGCGAGGGCACGTATCAGGCGCTAGCCGTGTCCCATGTGCTGAATGAAGGCGTAGATGTGCCCGATGCCCGCGTGGCCATTATCCTGTCGGGCACGGGGTCGAGCCGGGAGTATATCCAGCGGCTGGGGCGGGTGCTGCGCCGGGGCGACGGCGACAAGCAGGCAATTCTTTACGAAGTAGTGGCAGAGGAAACGACGGAAGAAGGCGTATCGCGCCGCCGCCGTGCCCAAACGGGTCAGGGGCGATCGCCCCAGTTGGAGCTATTGCCCCCCGCGTCGCCCCCAGTCTCACCCTACGAAAAGTTTCTCCAGCCCACGCGCAAAGCCGCAGAGCCGTCGGGTTCCTATCAAGCAGAGCCTCAGCCTGATCCAGACGACGACGTGTGGTAGCGCGGCATGGTGCAACGAAGAACTCACGCCATATCGCAACGCCGAGCGCTACACCAACTGATGCTGCTCTTGCTCAAGCTGGCGAACTAGCGTGTCGTCCCCCTTAGCCCGTGCCACTTCCAGACGACGCTGCAACCGCTCCATCAGGTATTGGTGATGCACCTTTGCCAATTCTTGCTGATCGATCAGGCGGGCGTGAGCATGGGCGATCGCGTGGTGTGCCTGAGGATGGGCAGCCGGACGCACCACCCGCCCCATCGAATTTACTTCGCCCGTCTCGGTTGTTTGATAGGCTACGCCACGATACTGCAACCGATTGACGGGCTGGGGCACAGGCACATGACGGGGATAGCTAAAGTGAAGCTCCCGTCCACGGTAGAGTCCGACGGAGCCAGAGTCTCGCATCTGCATAGGAGGGACAGGCTCCTGCTCATAGTCGTGACCCCGATACGTTAATCTCATCTGTTCCTCCTAAAGAATTTTGTCGAATGTTTGTCAAGCTTTGGGCTGCCAGTGACCCTTAGGAAATCTGTACTGGCTGAATTACTGGCTGGATTAACTGAGAGTCTGTATGAGAGTGTGTATTAGTACGCCGCTGAACCACTTGAGGGTGCTGGGGGAAGCCAGACCCAGAGGGACGATCGCCCTCTTGTCAAGATTCCGTTCGAGAGATTCCGTTCGAGTCTATTAACCAAATTTGCGGTCTAACTGTTTGCTCTGCAACATAGCTATAGCCTTTCAATCTGTATTTTAAGCTACCGTTTGAAGGAAATGTCAAGATTTAGCTAAATTTAATTTCTGCCTATTGCCACCGATTTCCACCCCTCTTTGGCCCCGTGCGAAGGAAGTGCCATTGAGGAAAGTTAAGGCGTGTGTGGGGCGATCGCCCAAAAGTTAAGGATCATCTCTGCCAAAACTCCCTAACTTTTCTGTATCGACCCGCCCAGGGAAACAGCATAAAACTAGGACATAAAGCAACACGCCAGATAGCCCCCACCGCATCTTTCCTGGCTCACTCTCAAGGAGACACAACCATGCAACTCACTTACCGCTCTGTCAACTATGCCTACACCGCTGCCCAGCTTGAGGCATCCCGCCAGGCCAACCTGGCATCGATGGATCTGACCCATCGCGGCGCAAAGGTTCACCCAGCAGCCCCCTCCGCCACACGCTCGCCTGGATTCCCCTTGAAATATCGCGGTGTCGCTTACGGCAGCTAGGCGGTTAGCGCAACCCCACCGCTTCATCTCCAAAACTAGCCCCAGAACTGATCCGCAAAATTTCCAGCAAACCTAAACCCGTCCCGTTGAACGCGCATTGAGTAAGCCCCCCTCAGCGCAATGCCCCCATGTTTCAGGTTTGCTTTTTTCTTAAAACTCCTTCCCGCTCCCGGATATCGACAGCAATCGACAGCATTCGCACACGTAGCGTATTTTAGCGTACTTATCAGCTTATCTGGTTAGCTTACTTAAATAGTCTGTTTGCCGACCTGATTGACACCTGATTGACGCCTGATTGATACCTGATACTTACGGTTCAAGCACGCAGCCTAGCTCGTTTTACGTTAATCGTCTACCATCAACGCTTCGGCTCACAGAGGTCATTATGCAACTTACCTATCGCTTTGCCAGCTACGAATACAGCCCTGAAAAGCTCCAAGGCTCGATAGCTTCTATGCCTGGTGAAAGGATGTATCGCGGCATCAAAGTCCAGACTGCTATCCACGCCGCAACCTCACAGAAGCGTGGTGTCCATAACCTGAAGTATCGTGGCGTAACCTACGAGCAGTAAGCGGCCTGAATGATGCAGCGCAAGCGGCACGGCCTGCAAGTCGCCCTGCACTGGCACAAGCGATGCTCGTAACGCCCGTCCAGCGTATCCAAGACGGACATTGCATAGGCGCTTTGCACAATTCTATAGGTTTCACAAGATTTCAGGAACAGTCTTAGGGCTGACGCAGTTGGACGATTTCTCGTGGGCTGCGCCCACGAGAAATCGTCCGAAACCCAGAAAACTGATCGCGAGTGCGTCAGTCCTGAGTCTTTCAAAGCATTAGGGTGTGTCTTTCTGAAGTCGTCACATGGTCTAATCACAAAACATTGGTTTGTGTCGAAGAGTGAACGACCCCCTGGAGTCCAGGGGGTTTTTCTTGGCCAGGCTAATCGCACGGGCGCTACATTCTTGTCAGGTTTGATCCGTCAGGTTTGATCCGTTGGGGTTGATCTGTCAGGTTTGATCCGTCAGGTTGAATGGAGACTGGTGGTGCGGGAGTTCCTTTTTCAGCACGAATCAATTTCGCACCAGCCTCATGCTCATCTCGTAGTACTTTAGTTTGGACTAACTGGCATCACAATAATGCTCAACAGGATGCCATAAAGAATCTGCTCAACCGTTCATAACAGTTGAACTTAAGGAATTGGATACAATCCTGCTCGCAGTTAAGCTGCTGTTGCAACCGGACTGTTCAGGGATTGTTCGGATGTCTTGCGTTTCGAGGCTCGTTTTTTGACCATCGGATAGCAGGGACGAGGAGTTGGCTTGTGCCCCTTGCCTCGTCCTGGCGATTTACCACGAGGTTTAGGCGCAGGAGCAGGGGTGCCAATCGCTGCCAAAATGCCTGCAAACGCTTGTGCGACCCGACCCGGAGTCAACGTTTCTTGCGGTGCCTGCCAGGGCAAGGGGTGGTCAGTACAGTCCTTTCGCGCTAACCACAACTGCCAACTGAGCAACGGCATCAGGCTGCTCCACTGTTCGGTTGCCGATACAGAACTGAACTGGGGATGTGTCCAATATAGCCTCTGCTTGGCAAAGCGATACCAGTGTTCAATGGCAAAGCGACGGAGGTAGTGCAACCACAGGGTTTCTAACGGAGGCATCTGCTCACCCAGCCAAACTAACCACAAAGGAGCCAAGCGTCGCGTGCTGCTCTGTGTCTCCAGCACCTCCACGCGCAACACTTCCATTGCCCGTTTGGGGGATTTGCGGAAATGGTATGCACTCCAACGACTGACCCGCACTCGTCCCCAGTTGGGATCATCGACTTCAACGGTTTCGACCGGGACACTCCAAGTGTCAGGGTCATTGAGTTTCATCTTATGTCCATGCTTGGCAGGTGCGCCTCGCCCTCGATACGCTGGGGGCGCGCCATAGACACATCGATTGGATGTAACCCGCAGCAGCAAGTCTGCCTCAATCCCTGCCGTTTGGTTGACAAAACTGGCATTGCCGTACCCTCGGTCGTAGATCGCCAACGGACGCACCGCTAACTGCCGAGTCACTTGTTTGAGTTGGAATGCCGCTTTACTGGCGGGTGTTTCAAAGCTGGTGATGCGCTCATGCCGCAATGGTAATGCCCAACTGCCCCTGTCTTCAGCAATCCAGGCTAAGGTACTGTAGTTTTGTCCGGCTATCGGGGCATGTCCTGTTCTGCCTGATAAGGTGCGGTCTTTCAAACGCCTGGCAGCAGGACGGTTCCACCGACTCGCATCACCTGCCAACAACGGTTGCTGCTGAGTCGGTATCTGCTGCACCAACAGCTTCAGCACCTTTGATCGGGGTAGGCGGCTATCGCGCAACGCTTCATAGGTGCTCGACCACTGGCGACGAAAGACAGGACTCTGCGATAGCCTCACAAACGACACGATGCACGCACTCACTAACACGGCATCCATCAGATCAAACAGGGCATCTCTGGCGTTTCCCAAGCTGGCATACAACGTTTGGCGAAATTGCTGAAGTTCGTTGAAAATCATGGGGTCAATGTTGGTTGTACTTCATTGACCTTACGGCAGTCGGTGCTTCTCATTGACTGCCTTCCTCTTCACCATTAGTCCAAACTAAAGGTAGTAAGTAGGTGGACATTACATAGATATAAAACCCAAAGACCCTGCGCCGCTCGCTGCGCGGGCGGCGCAGGGTTCAGAATCTGTTTTTTAATCTGGTCTATCTACTTAGATCGCTAGGTAGATGGCTAGGAAATTGGGCGCGGCGGCGGTGTTGGTCTACCTGCATGGCTAGGGCTAGCTCCGTTACCAACTCCATTGGCTTCGCGAGCAGGCGACATCCTCGCTGAGGGGGGTATTTCTCTAGGCAACTGGGATGCCTGAGTTTGGGGTTCCGGGGTCGTGCGTTCGGGAAAAGCACACTCGACCACGATCTTGATGTTGCAACCGGCTGTTCCTGTGGCGATATAGGGCACACCCCCCACGCCGCTGACGTTCACCCCAAATTCCAGCGTCACCTTTTTCACATCTGCCATTGCAGCCCCTCGAAAAGCGTTGAGGGTATGCTGCGTATAGGTCTTAATTGTGCTTTCGATGGCTTGGAAGCTCTGCGCTATTTGAGTATTTGGGTTGCCTCGATTCCATCCTTTTGAGGTACGAGATACTTCCTCAGAGGGTTCATTGGGGTATCCATTTCCGGTTCCGCCACCGTTCGTGGGTGAATCAATTGCCTGGATATCGTCTGTGGCTTCGACATACAAAATGCTGCCGTCTTCAAGCTGAATGGGTTGTAGTTTTGGCATCTTCAATCCTACGGGTCACTCCTCGTGTTGCTGTTGGCGATCTGGTGTTTTAGTGAGAGGGTTTAGTAAACCCAGCAGCAGGGTTTTCGACCGAGAAGCTTGCGTGAAAACACTGACGCAAGAGCCTGGGCGATCGCACTCAAAACACCAGAAAACCGCATTCTGAGCATAGGCCGATTGCGCTGCAACCCGCACGAGAGTCTAACCCCTCATTTGGGCCAAGAATCCTGAGGGTGAGAATCTGGGGGCAAGAATCTGAGGAAGCCGTGAAAACCCCGACCCTAAACGGGGCAGGGGGCGCTGGTGGCCTGTCGCAGACGAGTGAGGGCTTGCCATGCAGAACCCTGGTCGAGCAGTTGTCCTGCAAGGGCGATCGCCTCTGTCAACGTTTCTGCTTTGCCACCGCGCCATAGATAAAAGCCCGCGTTCCACAGCACCGACTCGCGCAGTTCAGACGGTTTGCCCTGCAACACCTGGAGCATGGCTTCGACTGCGGCGGCGGGGCTGGTCAAGGGGACATTTTTGCCGCCCATGCCGTAATCGTAGGGGTGCAGGTGCAGCCGCTCCAGCGAGTCTGGCAACGGGGTGCTAAAGCCGAGGATGGCAGTGCGCTCTCGCGGCAGGTCGCAGCTTCCTTCCAGCCCCTTAACCGTGGTGTAGAGCGGCGTGTTTCGCAGCACAAAGGCTGCCTGCGCCATGCCTTCGGTGGGGGGATGCACAAAGCCCACGACAACATGGCTCTGCCCCGCATAGGGCGACCAGATGAGTTCCAGCGTGGCAAAGGGCGGGCGCTTGCCAATCTGATCGCGATATTCCACTAGCGCCTGCGCCAGTGGAAAGTGGGCGGGCATGTAGACGAAGCCCATGCCTGTGCGTTCCAAAACGTCCTGAACCTGGCTAAGGGACAGGCGCGACCAGTCTACGCCCAGCCCAGCCCACAGCGTCACCAAGGGCACGCCTTCTTTGGTGGGCATAATGTCGCCGCCGTGCTGAATGACGGGCAGGTCTGCGGCGAGTAGAATCAGCGCCGTGACCAGGCTCAGTGGCAGCGTGCGATCGCGCCCGTCGTAGGGGGCATTGAGGATGAACACAGGGCGATCGCCAATCGATTGCAGCTTTGGGCCCAACTCATCATAGGCATCCAGCATTCCTGCCAGTTCTGTCCCCGTGGGGCGCTTGATGCGGTGAGCAATCATGAACGCACCAATCTGAGCGGGCGTTGCCTCTTGCAGCAGCATCATGCGCGTGGCGGCGGCAGATTCTTCGCGGGTCAGGTCTTGGCTGGTGTGGGGGCCGCTGCCGACCTTTCGCAGCAGCGTTCTAAAGGCGTGGCTCATGCCAAAGAGGAGGGAGATGGGATTAAGGGGGTCGTCGCGGCCAGGGGGTGCTGGCGGATGCGCTGGGGGAGTTGGGACAGGATCAGGTTGTAGAAATGGCGGATTGGTGGAATTTGCAGGCGATCGCTCGTCGTCACCATCACCACCTGGCGCGTCAGGGGGGGGTCGGTCAGGGCAGCGTTCGCATCGGGCGCAATCGGGCGAATGGCCAGCGCCGGATCGTCGTAAGCCTCGATCAGCGCCGATTCGGGCAAGAGGGCCAGCATGTCGCCCTGGCGCACCACACCGCGAAAGGCATCGGGCGTATTTAGCTCCAGCGCAGCCCGCAGCGGCGTTCCCCGGCGGGTAAACTGCTCCTGCACAAGCCGCTGCATCCCGTAGCCGTCCTTGAACACGACTTGCGGATAGCGGGCCAGGTCGGCCCAGGGCACTGCGTCGCAGCCTGCCAGGGGATGATCGGCCGCCATCAGCAGCTTAATCGGTTCGTCATAGAGAACTTCCACCACGATTTCTGGACTGCTGGCCACAAAGCGGTTGTTCATCACAATCGCCAGATCCACCAGTCCATCACGCAGCACTTTCAATGCGCGATCGCTCCCCAAGGCCGTTACCCGCAGTTGCACCTCTGGATAATCCTGACAAAACTGTTGCAAGACAGGCGGCAGCGAATAGGCGCAGAGGGAGTGAATCGCTGCTACGCAGAGTTCTGGCTGTTTGCCCGCCCGCAGTTCTCCGAGTTCTTGGGTGGCGTTCGCCCATTCCTGGCAGATTTTGCGAACCCGAGGCAACAGGCGATCGCCCGCTACCGTCAGCTTGGCCTGGGTGCTGCGGTGAAACAACGACATTCCCAAATCAGATTCCAGAGATTGAATCTGGCGGCTCACGGTGGATTGCGTCACGCCACAGCGCAGCGCCGCCTGCTGAAAACTACCCGTTTCTGCCACTGCCAAAAATGCTTTCAACTGCTCTAGGCGCATTGCTTTTTGCCCCTTGCACTCTGCCCCAGATTGGTTTAACGATTTGCGTTAACGATTCGCGATATTCGTCGCGGTCTTTGGGAGTAAATGTGACTCAGTAAATGTAATTCAAATAACATTATCCCTAAGTTGCTTTGACCTTAGCGGATTTGGGCAGGGGGTTCCGTAGAAGCGGATACAAGACGGAACGCGATGGGCATCTGAGACTCGATATCAGTGAATCGACATCAGTGAATCGACATCAGTGAATCGACATCAGTCCATTAGGCGCTCAGTTTTGCCTGATTCTTAGCTTGTCGCTCAGTCTGAATGGTTTGCACTGCGTTTATCGTCAGCGCGACCAAAATTAGCACCATGCCCAGTCCTTCTACACCGCTGGGGCGCTCGCCCAGTTGCAGCCACGCCGCCAACACGCCAATCACCGGAGCCGCCAGCGTAGATAATCCCGCCGTGCCCACGGGTAAGTTGTTTAGCGCATAGAACCACAGGAGCCAGGCGATCGCCGCTGCGGGTACGGCGTTATAGAGCAGCGCTGCGATGAACGTGGGCGACCAGACAATCGGCTGAGTGGGAAGCATCCAGGCGGCGATCGCCAGTGGAATGCTGCCAAACAGCATTTGCCATGCCGACATCGAGAGCAGGTCTAGCTGTTGATCCCGTTGCAACACCCGCGCCAGCACAGCGCTAATGGCCCAGCAAATACCCGCGCCCACCGCAATGATCTTGCTGCCCAACCCGCTCGACAAATCCAGCGGCATCAGCACCAGCAGCAGCCCCGTCACGGCCATGCCGACACTCAACCACTGCGATCGCCTCAGGGTTTCTTTCAGGAAAATCCACGAAAACAGCAGCAGCCAAAACGGCATGGTATAGTTCAGCACGGCCGTTTTGCCCGCGCCCCCATTCACCAACGCCCAGGTAATTAGCCCTACGGTTGCAGTGTTTTGCATAAGTCCCAGCAAAATTGTCCCCGGTACGGCCTTGGGCCTTAGCGGCTTTCGCAGGGCAATTAATGCCAGAAATAGACTCAGCGCCCCCAACACCAGGCGCATTGCCGCAAAGTCGAGCGCCGACGCATAGGCAATGCCAATTTTCATCACGACCCAGTTATAGCCCCAGATCATCGTCAGCACGAGCAGGGACAGAAACGCAGCGCGATGGTTTTGAGAGGGGTTTTGAGAGGACGTTGGCGACGACTTTGACAGCGATTTCGGCATCAGTAGAAAACCCGATAGCGTAAGAACAACCTGACTAGGCAGGATGCCACTTTACCCTATCGAGCACAGGACGAAAAGCGTCAGCCCTGAAGGAACTGCTTGCCGCAAGACTTAGCTCAACATGCCAGACAGCAGTGCCCCGGCTGAGTGCTTTAGCGCGTCTACTTTGTCAAGCTGTTCCCACGGCAAATCTAGATCCGTGCGGCCAAAGTGACCGTAGGCCGCGACATTCTGGTAGAACCGTCCGCCCCGTTCGGCAGGCAGTCGGCTCAGGTTATAGGTCTGGATGATGCCCGCCGGACGCAGTTCAAAGTGCTGTTTCACCAGTTCCAGCAGACGCTCATCGTCGATCTTGCCCGTGCCAAAGGTGTCTACCATGATGCTAACGGGACGCGCCACGCCAATCGCATAACTCAACTGCACTTCGCACTTGTCTGCGAGTCCGGCTGCGACGATATTTTTGGCGGCGTGGCGGGCGGCGTAGGCAGCGCTGCGATCGACCTTGGTGGGGTCCTTGCCAGAAAACGCGCCGCCGCCGTGGCGAGAATAGCCGCCGTAGGTGTCCACGATGATTTTGCGACCCGTCAGCCCCGAATCGCCCTGGGGCCCGCCAATCACAAATTTACCCGTGGGGTTCACCAAAAAGCGCGTACCGCTGTCTGGCTTGATAGCGATGTCCGAAAAGATGGGCTGCACGACGATTTGCCAGAGGTCTTCCCGAATCTTGGCCTGAACCGCTGCTGGGTCGGTAATGTCGTCGATGGTTTCCGTATGCTGCGTAGAGACGAGAATCGTGTCAATGCCAACAGGGCGACCGTCTTCGTAAATGACTGTGACCTGGGTTTTGCCGTCGGGGCGCAGGTAGGGGAGCTGACCCGACTTTCGCACAGCAGCGAGGCGGCGCGAGATGCGGTGGGCCAGGCTGATTGGCAATGGCATGAGTTCCGGCGTTTCGTTGCAGGCAAAGCCAAACATCAATCCCTGGTCGCCCGCGCCGATTGCGTCGAGTTCTTCTTCACTGCGCTGCGATCGCTGCTCATGGGCCTTGTCTACGCCCTGGGCGATGTCGGGCGATTGGGCATCGAGCGCCACCAGCACCGCGCAGCTATTGGACGAAAAACCATTGACCGAATCGGTGTAGCCAATTTCTGCGATCTTTTGGCGGACGAGATCAACGTAGTTCACGGTGCCTTTGGAGGAAATTTCTCCGGTGATCAGCACCAGACCCGTATTGACGACGACTTCTGCGGCGACTCGGCTGCTGGGATCTTGGGTCAACAAGGCATCGAGGATCGAGTCCGAGATCTGGTCACAGATTTTATCGGGGTGGCCTTCGGTAACAGATTCTGATGTGAATAGATAGCGACGGGACAAGGGAAACGACCTCTCTAACGTAGGATGGAACTGAAAAGACGGGATAGAGAATGCTGTGCCAGCAGCCGTGAATGCAGGAAGCGTAATGACTCAGAGGCACTTGGCAAGAAGAACCGAGGTGCAAGGGCGATCGCGGACAGGGGGCTATGCAAGAGGCTATCTGAGGAGAATATCACAGATTGAATATCGCATTGCACATTATAATTCCTCATTCTCCACCGGGAATTGCATGTTTCAAATCTTTAATCTCCGTTTCCGTTTTGGATAGGGGCTTTTCAGTTTATCGGAACGGGTGGGTTAAATGACCTGAGACGTGCCAGTTTCGAGGGGAATGCTTCAAGGAAGTGACCCTGGCAATGTCTAGGACAGAGTCTAGGACGGAACTTTCCTGCGCGATGGGCCTCGGAAGCGGGCGGGGAGCGATCGCCCCTTTTGTTTCACCTGGTGCAACCGCTGGCGCAAGCGAGATAGATCACCCACCTGGCCGCCATAGCGCCACGTTACATAGGACTGAGCAATCTGGTGGATGAGTTCCCCGTGGGCGGGCTGCTGCTGCTGGGCGGTGCGGGCAAACTCTAGGGGAGTATCGCTGGGGGCCTTGCGGATGTGCTGTTCGGCGAGCCAGCGCAGCATTTCTTGATAGAGCGCCTCCGCCGGAGCCAGAGACTTCAACCAGCGGCGATCGCGCCAGGCAGCCCAGCCGCTCCAGCCCAGCCAGCCCAAAAATGCCGCCACCGTGAGGCCCATCAGCCCCGTCAGCAGCCCCACCCAGCCCTGCGTGAACCAGCGAGTTAGGGTAGACATGGCCCAACCAAAGCCCTGGGCGATCGCCTCTAGCAGACCGTTCAAGAAGCCCGACACCGGAGAGGGCAGCCAGCCCGCGATCCATTCCCAGAATTTCTTCAGCGCGGCGAACACCTGCGACTCTTCGACCGAGGTGGGGATCACGTCTCCGCCGGGAATCGGGTTAAAGGCAAACCAGCCATATTTGTGGAAATATACCTCCGTCATGGCAAAGGCATCGGTGTTTCGCACCACGTAATAGCCCGTGAAAGGATTAAACTCGCCTGCGCCAAAGCCCACCACCAGTCGCGCCGGAATGCCAAGGGAGCGCAGCATGATGGTTAGCACCGTAGAAAAGTGGTCGGGATAGCCGCCCTGGTACTTGTAGAGAAATGCCTCGACCAAATCCTCGTTTTCTTCTAAAAACGGCAGATCGGGCAAAATGCGATAGTTTTGCTTGAGATATTGCGCCAGGTAGAGGGCTTTTTCGTAGGGCGCGGTGATCGGCGTGGGCGACTTGGCCAGCGCCTCTTCTGCGGTCTGACGGATGCGGGGGGCGATCGCCGCTGGCACGCCTAGATAATAGTCAGTGATGTTGGACGGGGTGACGGTCGTGGCATTCCGCAACTGGGTGCGATCGCGAAAGGGCACTTCCGACACCACGGTATAGGTCAAACCCTGCGACAGCGGAATGGGCGATCGCAGCGCACCTTCGGGATCGATGGCAATTTGCCGCGTGGGAAAGTAAAGCTCCTTGGCTTCGTAGAGGGCGGGCACTAGGTTGGGCAAATCTGCAACTACAGTAAAGGTCTGAATCACTTCCCGCGTCTGGTTCAGCGTCACCGACCAGGGCAGAATTTGGCGATAGGTCCAGGGCGATCGCTCTAGCACCTGCACATCGTTTTCCCCATCCCGCGACACTTCCCAGCCCTGCCCCGTATAGCGGTCGAACGCCATCACGCGCCAAAAGCCCTCGGACTGCGATCGCACGCGCATCACCACCTTTGGGGTCAGCGAGCCGCGCAGATTTTGGTTCATCTGGCGATTAAAGCCATAGTAAAAATCTGCATCCACTTCGCCCGGCCCGCCCTGCACATTGCCGTTTGCGCCCATGCCGCTGCCCGTGCTGGCGCGACCGTCGCGCACATAGCCAGGGTTGATAATCGTGCCGCCGTCAAACTGGCCTTCAAACTGGATGGGCGCACTGACCGGAAACGCCCGCAGTTGATAACCCGGAAGGCGGGGCAAAAAGGCAAAAATCACCAGCCCCAGCGCCAGCGTAATGCCCAGCACGCCTACCAGCGGCCGCAGCGGCAAACTCTGGCGAATGCGCCGCATCGTCTTGGGAGCAACCCCAAGCTGAGAGCGATAGTCTAGCACTAGCGCCGGAATGCCCAAAGCCACAAAGGCAATCAGCAGCGGCGCAAACCAGAAGGTCTGGCTGAGAGTGGCCGCCACGCCCATCAAGATCAGCCCGATCACAATGGAATAGCCCAGGTCTTTGCGGCGCGGCAGGTCAAAGCTGTGAAAGACCTGAAGCTGGATCAGCAGTTCCGCCAGGGCCATGCGCGTGTCGTTGCGCTCTGCCACCAGCCGCACAAAAAAGACCGCCAGGGCAATCAGCATGGCGATCGCAATACAAAATTTCACCGGGATATTGCGGCTGCGGCGACGCGACCAGCTCCACGCTCCGCCCACCGCGCTCATCGGCACGGCCCAAAGACTTACGCCCAATGCATCGGTCGTATCTGCCGCTGACACATCTACCGCAATAATGCCGACAATCACCATCGCCTGCACCAGCACCCGCAGCGGCAGCGAATCTTCCGGCGGCTCCGAGGAATCTAAATCGCCAAGCCGCCGCTGCATCTGCGCCCAAAGCGCTTTGCCGTTCAACCAGTTACCCCGCCGCTGCGAAACCGGATTCGCCATGCTGTTCTGCTACCCTCAAGCTGTTCTGATACCCGTTCTAGCACTGGTCTTCCCGGAATGGCTTCTAGACAGCGCTATTTGCAAACGAGATGAGTGCCAGCGCAACGTATCAAAGTTCTACTAGGCGGCGCTTACGGCTATACCCGTCATGCCACGCGGACGGTATCTTACAAGGGGATTAGCGAGTTGCATGACGGCGTGCCCACTGGCGGATGGCTTGGCGCAGGGCGCGTCGTCCTTCTGACCGATGCACTTCGATGATCTGCGGCAGTTCACGGATGGGCAGTTGGGGTAGCGCCAGACTCCGCTCTGCTTCCGCATAGTCCCCCGATTGAAGGTGGTAGATCTTCAAGTTGCCGTCGTCGTAGCACCAGAGTTCGGGCACGCGCAGCCGGGCGTAGATGGGGAAGCGATCAAGGGATTTGTTGGTAATGTCAATCTCTAGCGCCAGGTCGGGTGGTGGGTCTTGGCGCAAGTCTAGATTGGTTCTGCCGCGCACGGCGGGTTCGTTTTGAAAGTAAAAGCAGTTGTCAGGTTCCAGCCCGGCCCTCTGGAGGCGATCGCGCCATGTGGTAGAGCCATAGCTTTCGTAGTTCAGCGCTAGCTCGTCGGCCATGTCTTTCACCGCGTTGCCAATCACCTCTTTGAAATATTCGTGTTCCGGTAGCGGGGTCATGATCTCCAGCGTGCCGTTGTCGTAGGCGATACGGGCAGAACGGCGATCGCCTAGGTCTTCCAGCAGCCGCTCAAACTGCTCCCAGCTAATGTTGTGTAGCAAAACGCGATCGGCACGATGGGAGGTGGCAACCATTGGGAGAGGGATGGAGGATGAGGGATTGAGGATGAATGCGCTGCTCCTACTCTTCTAGTATTTCAACTAAATCTTCGATCGACACGTCGAAGGCGATCGCCAGTCTGCGAATTGCCGTGTAATCAGTCATGGTCATTGCGTCGCGCTGCACGTAGTTTTTGACAGTGCTGTAGTTCAGTCCGGCGCGTTCGGCAACTTCTCGGAGCGTCCAGCCCCGCTGCTCTGCAAATTCTCGAATTCTCAGCCGAATTAGCCCCATGTACAGTTGACAAAGACTCAGATGAGTCCTTTAATGATGCTTAGACAGATGGACTCAGTTGAGTCCTGTACGGTTATCTTGAAACCGTTTGGTTAGAAGCCATGACGTTAGATCCCCCTAAATCCCCCTTGAGCAAGGGGGACTTCCGGAGCAGTGCGGCTTTCCCTTTGCTTAAGGCCGACTTCCGGGTCGGTTTGATTCCCCCCTTGTTCAAGGGGGGCTAGGGGGGATCTACCGACGTGCCATGCCATGACCAAAGCACCCAGATAACCTGCGATCGCCCTACCTTATTTCAGGTGACATCATGATAACTCCAAAGTCTGTACCCGATTTGCTTCGGGTGCCTGTTTCTGCTGTGCCAAACGGTCAGCAGCCCGTTCGCATTCTGATTTGTGGCGTGCTGCCCGGTGTGAATAATATTGTGCAATATTGTGCATCAGCTTCATGTCCGGCGCTTTGCTGAAGCGGGCGAATGGTCGCCGCCGCTGCCATCGCCGGTGGAGGGCGAAGTGATCCGCATTTTGGTGCGCTATTGGTCAGGAGGGCAATTCCTGTAGGGAACGTGTGCCGCACCACTTGCGCGAACGCTTCTCAAATCGCCCGTTGCGGCCATAGCTAGGAAATATTGCCAGAGCGACTGCAAAAAAATCAGTTGGGTCGGTCGCGCCTTCCCAACTGAAATCCAAGTATTCAGGGCTATTCAGGGTTATTCAGAACCTTGTGCTGACCCACGGGCTGCTATGCCAAGTTTCCCTAGAACAGGCTTATCGACCCGCATTGCAGACCCGACTTAGCATGGTTCTTGTCGCTTGCGACTGGGGCCGCTGGGCCGCGCCAAAGCTGCCCCTTGCATCTGCAACCCGCCAGCTTCCATCGCAGGCCGTCATGGCTCGGCGTAGCTCCTGCCCCAGCCGATAGTCGAAGACATAGCTCCCTTGCTGAACCAGTCGAATGGAACTCAAGTCGAGATACACTGCCTGTCCGCCCACCGCTTCACCGAGATATTCCCAGTTCGTGGCGACAGAATTGCAGACTCGATTCAGCATGTTGCGCGTGGCTTGCGACTGTGGCCGTATCAGGGGTTCAGCATCGCCATTCCGATTAAACACCTGCCAACGCCCATCGCAAGGGGTGTATGCAGAGAGTTGATCTCGACCGATTTGATATCGGAAGAAGTAGCCGCTTCGTCCGTGGGACTGGATAGAATCTAAATCCAGGTAAACGTCTTCTCCAGTCACGGCAACGCCCTGATATTCCCAGTTGGCGGCGATCGCCGGAGTGGCCACACTGCCTGCCAGCGTCAGGGCGATCGCCGTAGAAATGAACTTTCGCATCTTGATCTCCTCAGGTTTGGTCGCTCACCCGGCGTTTGGCTCAGATGAGGCGCGTATTGCGCTGTAGTGTGAATACTACGCAGCAATGACTCTTTTCGGAGAATTAATAACTGAGATGCCAAAGATTCCCCCTGTGGGTACTGGGTTGCAGATTGTGCCCAAGGGCGATCGCCCCTGGAAAGCCACCGTCAGAAAAATCTTGAATTTTCAAACCTGAGCGTATATAGTGTAATGCCTAGAAGCAACCCGCTATAATGGCACTACATATTGAGGGTGTGATATTCAGACAGTGAAATTAAGGGGGTGCCCGCTGGGTTTTCCAGTGCCTTTGCAAGAATTTTTTACACCGCTTTACGCAACGATTCCACAACCCCAGTCCACGACACATACGAGCGATCGCACTATGGTTCAAAACATCGAACGGCCCAGCCAAACCAGCCCCTTCCCTGCGTCTGCGCCCGCTGCCAACCCCGTGTTCTACCGCACCTACAGCCGCCGGGGAGAAAAGGCAGAAGGGCGGCGCGAAACCTGGGACGATGTGTGCGATCGCACCCTCAGCGGCATCATCAAGCTGGGCAAGCTGACCGACAGCGAAGCCGATCTGCTCCGCCGGATGCAGCACCAGGTCAAGAGCTTGCCCTCCGGCCGCTGGCTGTGGGTAGGCGGCACGGCCTGGGCCGATCGCCCCGAAAACTTTTCCGGCGCTTACAACTGCACCAGCACCAACGTTGTAGACTGGCGGGCCTTTGGGCTGATGATGGATCTGGCCATGATGGGCTGCGGCACGGGCGCGGTGCTGGAACCAAAGTACATCAACCAACTGCCCGCCATTCGCAACCGCCTCCACATCATCATGCAGGGCGAAATCGGCAGCACCCCGGCGGAGCAGCGGCAGGATGAGACGACGGTGACCTGGGAGGGCGATCGCGTCTCGATTCGCGTGGGCGACAGTCGCCAGGGCTGGGTCAAGTCCTATCAAACCGTGCTGGAACTCTCCACCGACGAGCGGTTTAACGGCGAAGTCACTGTCACCATCGACCTCAGCGACGTGCGTCCGGCGGGCGAACGGCTGAAGGGCTTTGGCGGCGTGGCAAATCCCATCCGGCTGCCCCAGCTTTATGAACGGTGCGCGGCGATTTTGAACAAAGCTCTCGGCCGCCAGCTCAATTCCATTGAGTGCTGCCTGCTAATCGACGAGGCCGCCGCCTGCGTTGTCGCCGGAAACATCCGCCGCTCTGCTGGGATGCGCCAGTTCGACAGCGAAGATGAGTTGGCCAAAACGGCCAAGGACAACCTCTGGATGCAGGATACTGAGGGAAACTGGCGCATCGACCCCGAACGCGACGCGCTCCGCATGGCGAACCACACCCGCGTCTTTCACCGCAAGCCGACGCTGAAGGAATGCACCGAAGCCGTCCGCAAGCAATACTACTCTGGTGAAGGTGCGATCCAGTGGGCGGGAGAAGCGGAACGTCGCGCCCAGGGCGAGGGCCGCTATGGGCTGAATCCCTGTGTGACTGCCGAAACCTGGGTTCACACAGGCGACGGGCCGCGCCAGGTCAAAGACCTGATCGGCAAGCAGCACAGCACCTATGTCAACGGTGAGCTATTCAGCACTACACCAGAGGGATTTTTCTACTCTGGCACGAAGCCTGTATTCAAACTTTCCACCCAGGAGGGCTTTGCGCTGCGGCTGACGGGCAACCATCGATTGCTCAAGGTCACTGCCCAGACCCAGAAGGCGCAATACACCGAATGGGTTGCGGCAGAAGACCTGCAACCGGGCGATCGCATTTTGTTGCACAACCACCGCGACCTTAACCCGTGGGATGGTGCAGGAGCCTGGGAAGAGGGCTGGCTTTTGGGCAACCTGCTGGGCGACGGCAGCCTGTCCACAACCCAGTGGAATGACACCGCCGTGCTGCGCTACTGGCAAGAATCGCAAGCAGAGATGAGCCAGCACGCAATCCAGCTTCTGAAGATCGCCGTTGGCTATGAACCGATAACGCCCGAAGCTCGCTATCACGCCCAGCTTAAGCACCGGGTGATTAACTCCACCGGACTGGCGAAACTCGCGGCCCAGTTTGGCATGAAGCCAGGACAAAAGCAGATGACTGCTGCTTTGGAAGCCACAAGCTGCGAATTTCATCGAGGCTTTCTGCGGGGGCTATTTGATGCCGATGGCAGCGTCCAAGGCGATCAGATGGAAGGAGTCAGTGTGCGGCTGGCGCAGAGCAATCTGAACACCCTGAAAGCAGTGCAGCGGATGCTGGCTCGACTCGGCATCATTGCGACTCTGTACGAAAATCGCCAACCTGCACCCTACGCCTGCAAAGCCCAGCACGAATTGGTCATTGCCAAAGACAACTTACACCAGTTCCAGCAGTTGGTCGGGTTTCAGGAACCCCGAAAAGCCCAAAAGCTGGAGGAGGCGCTCAAGGGCTACAAGCGTCAGCTTAACCGTGAGCGGTTTGCGGTGACGGTCGCTGCGCTGGAAGCAGACGGGACAGAAGCAGTGTATGACTGCACCGTGCCCGGCCCGGCCTGCTTCGATGCTAACGGGTTGGTTGCCCACAACTGTGGAGAAATCATTGGCGAAAACTTCCACTGCAACTTGGCGGAAGTTCACCTGAATCAGCTCGATCCGTTTGATTTCAAACAGCAAGAAGATGCCTTCACTGCCGGAGCGCTCTCCGTTGCAGCGCTGCTCAACCACCGCTTTACCGAGCTGCGCTACCAGCAGTCGCGAGAAGAAGACCCAATCGTGGGCGTATCCTTCACTGGGTTGTTTGATTTCTTTGTGCAGGCCTTTGGCGTAGAGTGGCTGCGCTGGTGGGCCCAGGGCCGCCCCGACACGGTGAAAGGGCTAGAGTTTAAGGAGAAGGAGCGGCAATACCTGAGCTACTGGAAAGAGATTGTGCATCGCGTGGTGTGGGACTACTGCGATCGCCATCAGCTTCGCCGCCCCAACCGCTGCACTACCGTCCAGCCTGCGGGCACAAAATCCCTGCTGACAGGCGCATCTCCCGGCTGGCACCCGCCCAAGGCCCAGCGCTTCATCCGCCGCATCACCTTCCGCAAGAATGATCCCGTGGCGCTGGCCTGCCTCGACTACGGCTACAGCATCGTGCCGTCGCAATCCGACAAAGACGACGACGGCAACCTGCTGAACGACCCGTTTGACCCGCGCTGCACCGAATGGCTGGTGGAAATTCCCGTCGAGGTTCCCTGGGCCAACCTGCCAGGAGCCGACGAAATCGAAATTGAGAAATTCAGCGCCCTGGCCCAGTTCGATTTCTACATGCAGGTGCAGCAGCATTACACCGCCCACAACACCAGCGCCACCATCGAGCTAAACGAAGACGAGATCGAGCCGCTGGCCCAGGCCATTCATGGGGCGATCGCCCAGGATCAGGGCTACATCAGCGCTGCCCTGCTAGCCCGGTTCAACGCGCCCTTCCCCCGGCTGCCCTTCGAGAAGATCGATCGGGCTACATACCTGAAGCTCCAGCGCGAAGTCCAAGAGCGACAGCGCACGGCCGACTTTTACGCAGCCCTAGCCCGCTACGATTCCGGGGAACTGGTGGAAGCTGGGCCCGCTGGCTGCGACAGCGACAAGTGTATGTTGCCGGAGCAGGGACAATAAAGATCGGCAATCTGGAGAGTCAATACTAGAGTCAATACCAAGAGTGACGATGTTGCTTGGCAGGGCTTGATGTTCTGCTAGCATTGATGAACCTGGAGCCAACTCTCCAGACTTGCCAGCAGCCAGAGTTTGACACCATAGCGCCGCCAAGTGTCGCCGCGGTAGGCAAGCCAATCTCGAATCAAGGACTGATTGAGGTAAGGAGCGATCGCCGCTTGCCGATTTAGCAGCAATGCTCTTGCCTCTGGCTGCCAGTGTTTTTGAAACCCAATCTGCACCGGCACCATCATCCCGCTTTTGGGGCGGTTCACAATGACATCCGGTAATAAATCCGCCACCGCTTGCTTGAGGACGGCTTTTTCCTGAACGCCGGAGAGCTTGTGTTCTGGCGGAATTTGCATACTTAGATCAACCATGCGCGGATCAAACAGGGGCGATCGCCCTTCTAAACCGACTGCTCGCGTTAAGTTGCTGACCTTCGTCAAAATGTGGTCTGTCCCCTTGAAGCGGATATTAATTGCCATCAGTCGGTTCAGATATAGCAATTTCTAGCCTAGTGAGGCGTATTTTGATATAATCTATTCAGTGAATTTACTTTACCCTTAACTCAAATGCGACCCTACTCACTAGATCTTAGACAAAAAATTATTGATGTCTACATTGAAGGGAATACGTCGCAACGTCAAATCGCTCAACAATTTCGAGTTGCTTACAGTTTCGTGCGAAAGCTGATCAAACAATATCGGGAAACAGGTGAGATTGCCCCCAAACGCCGCACTGAGCAAACGCCAACCAAATTAAGTAATGAGCAACTAGAGATCCTAAAAACGATTGCTGAATCAAATCATGACGCGACATTGGCAGAGTTGTGTGACTTGCTGGAACAAAGGGTCGGTGTTCGGATTGGCGTTTCGACGATGTTTCGTATGTTAGAGAAACTGAACTTAACCCTTAAAAAAAACGCTGTATCCCGACAAAAAGGAAACTGAACGGGTGCAAATCGAACGAGTCAAATTTTGGCAACTGGTTCGAGGATTCCTGGCTCAAGACTTAATCTTTATTGACGAATCAGGAGTGAACCTGGCTTTGACTCGACTCCGGGCACGTGCCCCGAAAGGAAAACGAGCCCATGGTAAGCGTCCCAGCAAACGAGGGAAACGGGTCTCGATTCTTGGTGCAATTAGCCTTAAAAAGGTAATTACCTATTCCAATCTCATCGGTTCAGTCGATGGACTTACCTTTGAAGCCTTCATTTCCCAGAGACTCGTTCCTAAGTTGTGGAAAGGGGCATGTGTCATCATGGATAACTGCTCGATTCATCTTGGTGAAGAAGTTAGGAGGTTGATTGAGGATGCAGGTGCTAAACTGATGTTTCTACCGCCGTACTCGCCGGACTTTTCACCCATCGAGAATTGCTTTTCAAAGATTAAGAGTATTCTGCGCTCCCTTGGGGCACGGAGCTATCTTGATCTAGACAAAGCCATTGAGGAGTCCTTCTCCCAAGTGTCATTGAATGACCTACAGAATTGGTTCTCCCATTGCTGTTACTATGCCTCGCCAGAATGAAAAACGCTATAATGCAGGTCTGAATTGAGCCAGCCCTCAAGGTAGTAGGGTTCTGACCGTATCGCTTGCCATATTTCTGGCTTAAGCAGTTGCGGCAAATCAGTAGCGCACTTTTGGAAGCTGACGAGGTAGGCATGAACCGCATCTTGTTGGTTAAAACTGCCATATACACTTTGGATCAGCATCGGCTGATTTTTTGGGCCGCCAAAGCACGGATCACCGCCTTCACCATTTAAAGCTACGTTCACGAACTGCTTTGCCACACGTCCCAGCAAGAGATTTGGAACCGTCAGCGGATCGCCAATGGGATTATCCAAATGAACCATCGCTTCAGGCAAAAATGCCCACAGGTCAGACAGAGAAATTTCAAGGATATGATGATGAGTTTGACAATGTTGGGCGACCAGTGAAGAGAACTCTAACTCATTCGGATATGGCTTACCAAAGTGAATAGAAAAGGTATGCACAGGTGCATTGTGAAGTTGACGGGCGAGTGCTGTCACACAGCTTGAGTCAATCCCCCCTGATAGAAAGCAGCCAACGGGTTCATGGTTAGGCAGGGCATCTTTCACCGTCTCTTCTAATAGATGTCGCAATCGCTGACTGTGCCATTCAATCGGCTCTGTTGCTCCCACAATCTGCTCCTGCAACGTCCAATAGGGTTGAATTTGGTCGCTAGGCAGTTGCAGGGTTGTGCCAGGGAGCAGCTTT
Organism: Thermoleptolyngbya sichuanensis A183; assembly: GCF_013177315.1. Taxonomy (NCBI): domain Bacteria; kingdom Bacillati; phylum Cyanobacteriota; class Cyanophyceae; order Oculatellales; family Oculatellaceae; genus Thermoleptolyngbya; species Thermoleptolyngbya sichuanensis. Next base: position 4,009,040 of record NZ_CP053661.1, read on the forward strand.
CGTACCCCTTTCCAGAGGGTGCGCTCGCCAGGCACAAAGGCGCAGCAGAGATAGTCCCGCAGGGCAATCTCATCCATCTCTCGGTGGTGGTGGGGCAGGAGCGATCGCATTCGGGGGGCAATCCAGCGGGTGGCTCCATCGGTTGTGTAATAAAGAGTCTGCCCACCAGCAGGGTCACGGCCGAGGGTCAACGTTTGGCGATCGCGATCGTAGACCGCAATAGCAAAGGTTCCCACAAGCTGCTGCCACGGAGCAAGGGTGTCTTCCATGCCAAGGTGCTCCCACAGATGGGCAATCAGGTGTAGGTCACTCTCCCACTGCTTGGTCAGTCCAAGGTACTCCCCTAGCAATGCGGGTTGACACAGCCAGGGGTTGCCCATCAGAACCCAACGCCTTGAAGGACTGAAGGCCGGAACTACGGCCGGCAAGGATGAAGCAGAAAGTGGAGGCGCAAAGAATGCAATGTTGCCATCTTGCCAGTCTGGTTTTTTGGGCAAGGACTCGATTGACCCAAAAGCAATTTTCCAACCTGGCGTGAATTCAGAAGCAGATGGGGGAAGTTTATGGAGTGGAGGTTGGAAAAAAGACTGAAACCGACCTTTGAGAGCTAATTTATAAAGAAAATCTAAATAGAGGCAGGCGAACCTGAGGGTGAACTTTAGTCTGAAAGAGATGCTTCTGAAGCCCGCCTATGAGTCGCCTACCGGAAATCGCCAATCCCAAGCGCAAAGCCTATCCCAGTGATATGAGAGATGCAGAATGGAGCGTTTTGCAACCGCTGATACCTGCCGGTAAAGGCTTTGGTCGTCCCCGTGAAGTGGACTTTCGAGAAATCCTCAACGCAATCTTCTACGTGCAGCGTACTGGATGCCAGTGGGAAATGCTACCGCATGACCTTCCCCCGTATACAACGGTGTACTTCTACTTTTGCAAATGGCATCGCAAGGGGATTTGGCAGCAGATGCACGACCAACGCCGAGCAGACCTGCGGCAGAAAATGGGCAGAACCATAGACTCCAGTGTGGCAATTGCTGATTCCCAATCGGTCAAGACCACCGAAAAAAGGGGGGCATCTACGGTTTCGACGGTGGCAAAAAGGTTAAGGGGCGTAAGCGCCACCTCGTTGTAGACTCCCAAGGGCTTTTAATTGGGGTATTAGTCACCGAAGCGAATGCCTCAGAACGGCTTGGAGCCGTGGTCACGCTCGATGAAGCCAGCGATAAACTCTCCCGGCTTGAGGTGGTGTGGGTAGACCAGGGGTATAGCAGCAAGAAGTTTGCCCATGCAGTCCAACAGGTCTGTGGGGAACCTGTCCGCGTAGAAGTCATCAAACGAACCTCCAAGTCGTTTGAAATTCTGCCTAAGCGCTGGATTGTGGAGCGAACTTTTGGCTGGTTGAATCGCTATCGACGCTTGAGCAAAGACTACGAATTGTATTGCGAAATGAGTGAAGCCATGATCTACGGTGCCATGATTCAATTGATGCTCAAGCGCTTGGCAGCTTAGCTACTTTATAAATCAGCTCTAACAAAGGTTCGATTTAATGGGGTTGATTATCGCAGCAGTGATCTTGGTAAAGCGTTACAGGTACCTGATCGCGATCGCCTGATTGTAGAAACCTACGTGAATCACGCTTCTGGTAAACGAGCCGTTTGCTTTTGCATTGATGTGAATCATGCTGAACGAATGGCAGAGTTGTTTCGGCAGAATAATGTGGCAGCCGCTCATGTTTCTGGGCGGATGTCCGATAAGCAAAAAGACCAGGTTTTAGCAGACTATCAAGCGGGCAAAACTCACGTCCTTTGTGCCTGTGACATTCTTAACGAAGGCTGGGACTCACCCGAAACAGAAGTCCTATTAATGGCGCGTCCGACCCTCAGCAAAGTGGTGTACGTCCAGCAGTTAGGACGGGGTACTCGCACGGCTCCGGGTAAAGAATACTTACTTGTTTTTGACTTTATTGATAACGCCAGCCGATACACTCAATCCCTCAGTACTCATCGCCTGTTCAAAAATCCTCACTATCGACCTGGAGGGCTGGTTGCCGCTCCCTCTGACCTTTTGGCAGAAGAGGAGGCCACTTACGCGAGAGGAGAAAAGCCGTCGGCGGTTTTAGGGCTACATCTCTGGGTTGATAAGTATGAGGCGATCGATATCTTCCGTTGGCAAGACGAAGTGAAGGAGATGTATAGCACTACGTATTTGGGTTAGGACGTTATCATAGAGCCATCAGGAGAGTTTAGGAACACCTATGCCCGCCCCCTTACAGCTACGACTTGCGTTGCAAAGCGATTGAAGCCGTGAAACAAGGTCACCGCAAAGTTGATGTCTGTCGAATGTTCAACATCAGTCGCAATACCTTAGACCTGTGGTTGAAACGGGAAAAAGAAACGGGAGATTGCCGAGCGATGACTGGGTTTCAGCGAGGAAATCGGCATAAGATTACCGACTGGTCGCGCTTTCGTGAGTTTGTCAAGCAGCATGGGGATCAGACCCAAGCGAGACTGGCAACCCTGTGGGGGGATAATGTGACACAGCAGGACATCAGTCGAGCCTTGCGAAAGATTGGGTTTAGTCGAAAAAAAAGACCTATGGCTATCGGGAACGAGACGACCTGAAGCGACAAGAGTTTCAAGAGCGCTTGAGGAGTAAGCTGCCACATCAGGTTGTCTATGTCGATGAAGCAGGCATTGATCATCGAGACGTTTATCCCTACGGCTACTGCGAGGTTGGAGACCGCTTCTATGGGCTTAAATCAGGAAAACGCACCGAACGAGTCAGTTGGATTGCGGCCTTACGAGAGAACAGCCTCTTTGCGCCAATGACCTTTGCTGGCTCGTGCAACCGGGATTTAGTGGAGAGGGGGTTGGAGGAGTGCTTAGTCCCCCAACTGCGAGCGGGAGATGTGATTGTGATTGACAATGCCAGTTTCCATCATTCTCAAACCATTGAAGAGATCGTGGCTCAAGCAGGGTGTGAGATTTGGTATTTACCCCCTTATTCCCCAGACTTGAACGAGATTGAGCATTGGTGGTTTGTGCTGAAGAATTGGATGCGGCAACGCTGGGATGAGTTTGATAACTTTCGCGATTGTGTTGATGCTGCTTTTAGAGAATGCCCTAACGTGACTGCGTAGGGCTATATCAAACTCGTGAGCTAGAGTCTGAATTAGGCGTTGGCGATAACGTGGTGAAGAACTGGGTGCAGACCGGAAAGTTAATCCCCGATCACACCATTCCTATTGGGAATCAAATTTATTACTATTTCAGGAAGGATCATTTAGATGACATTCGGAAACAGTTCAACATTACACCTGTAACCTGACTGCCTGACACATCTTTTTATGCGGACTGCCCGGGTGTCGGCTGGCAGCACAAGGATTGAATTCTAGAAAACCAAATGCGGTCATAATAGTGGGCTTCAGCTTTTTTAGAGGCAAAACAGGGTTCAGGGTCAACGGTAAATAGGGCAATCAGCTGAAGCAGTGTTCGCCCTTTATTGACGGCACCCTTGAGCCAGCGCAAACCTATGTTGAGATAGCTAATCCCTCGCCTCCAGTGCGGGTCAACCTGGCAGCGTAGCCCATCGAGTTGCACCGCCATGCCCTGGGTCGTGCCATCAAGGATAGCGATCGCCGCGACCAGATAGAGGCGTTCGAGAGCCGGAGCGGAGCGGATGCCGGAAGCTTCTAACTCAAAGACACCAGATTTAGAATCGAGGAAAAGCTCCTCGACTCGAAAGCGGAGAGCATATTGCCACAGGGTATTGAGGGAGGGAGACTCATCAGTGATGACCGCCCAGGGTTCCTCGACGCCTTTGACATGAGCCAGCACCAAATTGCAGCGCCAGCGCCCCTCGCTCCAGATTCCCACCCCTTCATAGAGTCGAGCTTCACCTTTGGGAGGCCACAGATAGCCTACCTTAACAGGATGACGGCGCGGACCCTGCACCACTACGTCACTGGGCAAGCGTAAACAATAGTGCCAGCGACTTTGGCTTAGCCACTCCAGCAGGTCATGGTTAGCAAACCCGCGGTCGGCTAACATAGGCCCTGAGGGAGACGGAGTCAACAGTCAACCGTGAAAAGGTACTGAGTAAATTGATGCACAGACTCTAAACGCAGCAAACCATAAGCCAGCCCGAGGTTGGCTACATTGCATTAAATGTTTCATTCCTAAATACGTTCCATTTGTTGAACTGTCATGTGTCTTTTAGCGTAACTTGAACCCTAGAATTACCGCACTCACCTCCTGCACTCGTCATCCCCTCAAGCGGACTTTGGACTAGCATCGCCGCTAGCGGCGACCTCTTCCGCTGGAGCGCCGCCAGATAGCGGTCTTCGTCATAGGGCACTCGGTCTTGCCAGCAGCGCCAGAGAATCCGTCCCCACTTATACGCCAGAGCGCGAATCGCTTTGGGATGACTTTTGCCGGATCGCCGCTGCTGCTGATAGAACGCATTGGCCCACGATGAGTGCCGCCGCGACTGGTCAGCCCACTCTACAAAGGACTGCCGCAAGAACTTTGGACAACTCCAGCGCCAATGCGTCCAACGTTTCTTGCCACTCTCCTCTTTGACGGGTGCAATGCCGATATAGCTCATAAACGCCTGGGCGCTGCCGAAGCGACTGCGGTCATCGCCAAACGCAATCAGTAGCCGGGGCGCAAGATGGGGTCCTGCTCCGGGTAAAGCATCGAAAAACGCCGCATCTGGCAAAGACTGAAACAATTGCTCAATCGTTTGATTTAACTCATCGAGTCGATGCAACAGCGCCTTGAGCTGAATCACCAGCGTTTGCACCAGCCATTGCATCGGTTCAACAATCCCTGGGTCTTCTGTCAGGGGGATGCCAGCGGTTTGGATTTGGTGAATGCGCCGCTCAATGGCGCTCCGGCGGATGACTCGATGAGACTGGAAGAACAGAGTCAATTCCTCAGCCGAAACCGCTTGGGCAGAGTGGAGGTCAGGGTATTGAGTGATAAAGTCACAAAACACTTGAGTATCTTTATCCTCAAACCACTCCAGCACTTGAGGATAAAAGTTCTTCAAAGCAGCGGTGATGCGATTGGTCAGTCGTACCTTCTCTCCCACCAGCATGCGGCGGGATTCACTCCACTGCCGCAACGCTCGCAGTTCACAAGATGCGGCTTGCCACGGGGGGATCTTGTCTGGGTGCTTGAGCAGCAGCTCAATCAAAATCTGGGCATCTACGGGGTCTGATTTTGCTCGTGAGGGCTGAAAGGCTCGTCGATAGTTAGAAACCGTGCGCGGATTGATGGGAAACAGCACTAGGTTGTCGTACTGGCACAGCGCGTAAATCAGGGGTCCTCGCTTTTGCTCCAGGCAGATGGCAATTGGGCTGTTGCCGTATCGCTGTTGCAAGGTCGCAACCCAGTTGGCAATCTCTTGCGGTTGAGCGCCAATCACGCTGTATTCTCGCTGTGCGCTCTCGGGGTCGTACAGACAGATGTCGTGTTTGCGATCTGACCAGTCAATGCCGATGTAGGCGACAAAGGTTCTTTCCATCAGCTAAGTTGGGGATAGTTTGTTGTCTGGAACTGGGCTGCCTGCTTCTGAGCGAAGAGATTATGGAAGGTGTCTGTCACCACTCCCTGAGAATTCGTTGAAGGAAGCTGGTCAAGGTTGAGGCGATGCAATATGTTAGTAGACATCGAGATGTCTGACGTTGGATGGTCGTCCTCAATCCCTAGCCCAGTCCCTTTTCCTATTACCATTTCTCTGGCTCTTAGCGATCTCTATGAGAGGAGCGAAGCGATATGTTAGTAGACATCTGACTGTCGCTCACTGCATGGTCGTCTCCTCTCTGTTGCGGTTCTGTCTCCCCATAACTTCGTTGGTGCGGACGACTAAGAGCTATCGGTGCTGAGTTTAAGGTTGTCTGCCGCCGCTGATTTGAGTCGTTATGCCGCTGAATTATCGGTGGGGCGTAACCGAAAGCTGGGCTGTTGCTCAGTACGGGACAAAAAGCTTGAAAAGAAGAGGCGAGTAGGGTTTCATCAGAATTACCCCACTCTTGAGAAACCCTACGAGCCAATATAGCGAATTAAGGCGAGTCCCCCAAGCGCATTTAAGCTGGCATGGAGCGAGAATTTCATTTCTAGCGTTGTTTCTGCTGGCGCTGCTGAAAGTCAAAACAGTGAACCTAAGTGAGCTATGTTTAGGGTTTGGTGGCAGAGCATTGCCCCAATCGAGCTACAAGCGATTGCAGCGCTTTTTTCGGGAGATTGACCTGGATTACACCCAACTCGCCACTCTCGTCATCAGTTGGATGCAAATTAGGGGGAGTGGGTGTTGAGCCTAGATCGCACCACCTGGAAATTTGGCACTCAGTGGTACAACATTCTGACTTTAGGGATTGTGCATGAGGGGGTGGCTTTCCTGGTTGTGTGGTGGCTGCTGGACAAGAAAGGGAATTCCAACAGCGACGAGCGAATGCGGTTGATGGAGGAATTCCACAAACGGTTTCTCACAGCTAAGGTGAACTACTTGTGTGCCGACCGAGAGTTCATTGGGCAAGCTTGGGTGCGCTATCTCCTGCTCGAACCATCAGCCGCCTTTCGCCTACGGATTCGCAGCAGTGACCAGATTGAACACGATGGCAAAGTGTTGGCAGCGCAAGTCGTCTTTGCCCATCTGCAAGTCGGTCAATCCGAGCGACTGACGGGGACTTGCCGGATCTGGGGCTACCCGGTTGCGGTGGAAGCGTTGCGCCTTGACGATGGCGAGTTGCTGGTGGTGATTGCCCCTGTGAAGGCGCAGGGATTAGTTCAAGATTATGCTTTACGTTGGGGCATCGAAACCTTGTTTGGCATTTTCAAAACTCGTGGATTCTGTCTAGAATCCACTCACTTCACTGAGCCTGAGCGTTTGAGTAAGTTGTTTGCTTTGTTGACCTTGGCGTTATGTTGGACCATGTGAACCGGGTTATGGTTACATCAATGGCAACCTATCGAGATTAAAAGCACGGTCGTCGGGCCAAAAGTCTGTTTTGCCTTGGTCTCGATTACTTGCGCCATTTGGTGCTCAATCCGTCCCCGTCCAATGCGCCCAACTTTCTGCAATCCCTACAACTTTTGTCCTGTACTTAGGACGCAATCACGCGATTGTTGCATCGTCTGGAGCCATCGAAGTAACACTGGGAGCGAGCGATGGGCTGGGGCGATCGCCGCCTGTTAAGCCATGATACGTTTTGCAACCAGAGCAGCCCGGCAAACCGAGAATTCGGCAGCAGTTGGTCTATACTGCCTTATCCTCTCTGTCATTTAATATATTTTTTCTGATACTAGTTCTTTGAACCAAGCCGCTTTGGGAACCGAACTCCGCGCTGCTGGGGGTGTACAGCCCTCCGGGTTGCGAGCAGCGACCACGTTCGACAGCCTCCGTTCCACCCGGACGGTACGAGCCTCCAGCGAACGCAACTTTGGTACGCTAAACGCGGGCAGTAGCCGATCGGCTGCGGGAAATGTGGGTAAAAAAAGCCCGGATTTCTTTAAGTTCAAAATTACTCGCCAGCGCACAGTGTCTCTGAATGTCACCATTCAGGAACTCATCAGCCGACGCTACATTCGGGGCGCTATTTTAGACAACAAAAAACGGGCCCTCAAGGTATCCGATACGCTGCGGGCCCCGCTGGAATCTGATCGCTTTTCGATTAAGCTAAAGGCTGGCACGTACTACACCAAAATCGTGACCGACGGCAATCGCATTAACTATAGCTTCCGCCTCCAGGTTCGGTAAGCCAGTTGATTAGGTGATTAACGGGCGCTCGCCCTCCTGTATTATGCTCACGTGCGATCGCCCTAATCTCGACACCCCAGCGAGTATCGCGTTTCCACGCCCGTTGTAGGGTTCACCCCGTCGGCAATTTTGCACAGTTCTTTCACCTGAGCGCCATCCAAAATGGCATCGGTAAAATCAGCGCCCGTGATATTGACATCCTGAAAGGTGGAACGCAAAAGGATCGTTTCTGTCAACACTGCATCGCTCAGATCGGCACCTTTAAATTTCACCTGATCGAGCATAGCATTGCTCAAGTCTGCGCCATGCAAAATTGCATCCGTAAGAACCGACGCGCTGAACACGCCACCGCGCACATTTGCACCCGTAAAATTTGCCTGATCGAGATTGGCGTTGGAAAACTCGGCGGAACGGAGTTCCTGTCCTAAAAAATCGTGTTTCCGCAGTTCCGCATTGCTATAGGACGGTGGCGGCGCATATTTTGCAGCCTGGGCATAGGCAGGCATACTCCAGCCCAAAATGGTGCCGATCAAGAGGGCGATCGCCATTCCCAGTCCTGCTGCGATTCGAGTGTTCCAGCGCATGGGTACCTCCTGCAATTTCAGAACGGAGTCAGTCGCTCTTTGCGGGCAATTCTTTTAAGAGCAACTCTTTCTATCTTGACAGGTTAGGGGACAGGGCACAGCAGACCCACGGCATATCTATCAATCAAACGACAGACTCACACGACAGACTCACACGACGGACTGACAAGACAGAAAGAAGTATTTCAGAAGACGTAATGTACAACTTTGCCGACCCCTTCCCCCTTTTCTGGTATGCCGAAGGCTTTCAGCCCTCCCACGGAGCGGGAGAGGGACTTCAAGCCTCTCTTGCTCTCCTTCTCCCAGGTTGGGAGAAGCGGTTGGGGGATGAGGACAGATTGAAAGTCGCATGTTACGTTCAGGAACGTTTCTGTAGGGTGTTCATTGAAATCTTCTATGGCTTGGGTCTGTTGATGCTCCTGAGCAGCTTGCTACGATCGCCCTTGGAACGCAGTTCCAAATTTTGCCTGTTGTGATTCGTCGTTGTGATTCTTGGATGTTGAATTATCCATGCCTGCCCGTCCTTATCAACCCCTGCTGCTCCGCATTTTGCACGGCGTGACCGGAGCTTCGGCGATCGCCGCCATCCTCACCGCCGCCTGGACGTTCGACACCTACGATGCCCGGTGGATCGACCTGCCCCTGCCGCACTGGCCCGACATTGAAGGCATTCACGGCACCTTTGGGCTATATGCACTGCTGGCGTTTCCGCTGCTGGTGCTGTATGCCTTTCGTCAGGGCGATCGCCGCCTGGCCCAGCTCGATTCGCTGACCACGCTGACTCGCATGTCTCCAGCGCGACCCGGGTGGTGGTACGCGCTGCATCGCTGCACGAATACCGTTATGCTGCTGGCGATGACGTTTGCGCTGTTTTCCGGCAAAATGATGGACTCTGGCTGGCTACCACGCGGCGAAACACACCACGCCTGGTATTTGACGCATCTGGTGTCTTGGGTGGTGCTGGTGCTTGCTTTGGGGCTGCATTTGCTGATGTCGGCTAAGGTCGGCGGGCAACTGCTGCTGCTGTCGATGCTGGACTGGCGATTTCGAGCAAAAGATCACCCCCGACACTGGCCAGGGCACATTGCCCAGACCTGGCAGCAGCGTCAGTTCAGTACGCTGCGCGGCTGGCTAGCCTGGGTCCACAGCGTCAGGCTCCTGGAAGCGCTGATTCTAGTGGCGATCGCCCTGTCCTGGATCATTCCAATCTTCAAGCACTAATCCAAGGGCGAAAAGCCTCCTTCGTTCTTCGCTTTTCGCCCTTCGCTCTTCATTCTTCGCTATTCGTTATAGGAAATCTATGAAAAATCCCGGCAGGGAGGCCGGGATGGTAGGTGAGGAGCATGCATAGTTAAAAGTTTAAGAGCAGGCTATGACGACAAAGTGACATCCCAAACACATCTCTGTGAAATTAGAACAGGACTTACGCACTTGCAATAAGCTTTCTGGATTTTGGACAATTTCTCGCGGGCCGCGCCCGCGAGAAATTGTCCAACTGAGTAAGTCCTATAGAATTTAAGGGCTTTATTGAAAAGCGATTGCTCGCGATAGCCCGTTAACAATCGCTTTCAAGGTCGCCCCTTACCCCCCCTCCTGAATTGCAAAACGCTTCTTCTCGACCGACTGGCTGGCTTGTCTGGTTGATTCTCACGATTGGAATTCTTTCGGTGTCCACGGCAGCGCTGTTTATTCGGCTGGCGCTGCAAGCGGCAGGTGCAGAGGGTGCGGGGTTTAGCCTGTTTTTGGCGGCGACGCGGCTGTTGATGGCGGCGCTGATTTTGCTACCGGCGTGGCGTGGGTTTCCAGTGGAGGCGCTGCGACGAGATAGCGCTGAGAAATCTACTAGCAACCCTAGCAGCACGGGCAACCCTGGTAAGGAGGGCAAAACCGTATGGCGATCGCTCTTGTATTCCGCCGGAGCAGGCGTGTTTCTGGCGCTGCATTTTGCCGCCTGGATTACGTCGCTGTCCTACACGTCGATTGCGGCCTCGACGACGCTCGTAACCACGAATCCGGTGTGGGTAGCGCTGCTGTCGTGGATCTGGTTCAAGGAAAAGCCTTCTGGACTAACCAGTCTGGGCATTGCGATCGCCCTCGTAGGCAGTCTCTTGATCGGGCTAGGAAGCAGCACAGGTAGCGCGGCGGGTAGCGATCCGCTGCTGGGCAATGGGCTGGCGCTGGTGGGGTCTTGGGCCGTGAGCTTCTATTTCTTGCTGGGGCGCGAGGCGCAGCGCAAAGGGTTGGGCATTGGGCATCACGCAGCCCTGGCCTACAGCGTGGCGGCGCTGGTGCTGCTGCCGCTGCCGCTGCTGGCAGGTCAGGGATACATGGGCTACCCGCCTGCGGTGTATGGCTACACGCTGCTGATGGCGCTGTTTCCTCAGGCAATCGGGCATACCAGCCTCAACTGGGCAGTCCGCTGGGTGTCGCCGACGCTGGTGACACTAACGATTCTGGCAGAACCCGTTGGTTCTAGCATTTTGGGATTTCTAGTCTTTCAGGAAAACCCAGGGCGCTCCGTGCTGCTGGGGGCAGCGGTGATTTTGCTGGGGGTGGCGATCGCCGCTGTGGGCAATGCTCCCAAACCATCTGCCCCCTAGCGGAAAAAGCAGCTATCCCATCCCGAAGGCGGTTCGATATTCTCAGACCGCTGCTCTGACTGACGGGCAGGCGGCTGTGTCGGGCGCTGCTGGACTGCCGGACGGCCGCCTTGGAAGCGATTGGTCGGCTGGGGAGCAGGCGGGCTAGCAGGACGAACGGCCGGTCGGCCAGACTGCCGGGGCGGCATTTGCGGTGGCGGGGCCGAAGGCGCAGCGGGTGGCACAGAGACTCCAGCGGGATCGGGAAATGGAGAGAGCGATCGCTCTGGTCTAACGTGCAGACGATGAGCAGCGTAGCTGCTGGCTCCAACCGAAGACGGAGCGCTGTCTGGAATAGGGGCTGGAGCATGGGCCGAAACACTAGCCGTCACAGTTTCCCTGGAGGCAGCGCGATACGCACCGGGCGCAAACCGGCCCTGCGGTGCAGTCAACGCTTCCTCCACAGCAATCGGCAGCGTTTCCCAACTGAGCCGCTCGTTTTTCAGAACGCGCCGCAGTTGGCAGAGTACGTCTTGCAGCATGGGGGACTGCTTGGCCCGGAGCGGCCGATAGGAGCGCAACGGATCACGACGAATCGCGGCGATCGCCCGTTGCACCGCCTGAGCAACCTGTGCGCCGTGGGTTGCCATGCCCCGACGAATCTGATGCTGCAATCCTTGCTCAGATGTAGCGTAGAGGGCGGGCAGTTGGTTCAGCGCATAGGCGATCAGCTCCAGCCGATTGATACAAGAGGCAACCTTGGGCGGCAAAGCTTTGAGCTGACGATCGACCTCCTGCTCGACCAGCGACTCCATTGCGTTTTGGTAAATGTTCATGACGTCTTCAGTAATTTAAGCTGCGGTGAGTAAACTGCGGTGACTTTGGGTTGTCTAGGGGCGGTTCTGCGTTTGCGCTGCGGTGGCAAGCTCTTATTAGCTCAGATCTAGCCAGCTAAGTCAGGAAGCAGCGCTGTACAAAAAGCAAGCTAATTCAAGAATGGATTTGAAATAGACCAGGGCTGGCGCTTTGAGGAAGCCCCTGAAGAGACAACTTGGGTTTGCGAATGTTCAAGGATGCAGACTTTGCCGCAACCCACAAGGCGACCATGACCGATCGGAATGCCGAGGCTAAACGGTTGACGCTGAGAAGTGGCTAACCCGTTCAGCGCCCTCCGGCTAGGAGCCTGATGCCCTCCATGCAAACCACAGAGAGCAGAATGAGCAAGGCTAGTAAACGAAATACCAGCGCGAGTGAGAAAAGTTCTTAGCGGCCTTCCTTGACCACAAGCTGCAAGCCGTCGTAGACCGACACGTTTAACCCGCAACCAGCAGTAGATCCACTTAGCGCTCCCAGACTCGCTGGTCTGAAAGCAGGCACCCTTACCAAACAAACGCAGATTAATCTGAGTTTTCTCAGTATAACCCGCGATCGCCTTATCTAGCCCAGAAGCCCCTGAGGAAATCCCTGACATGGTTACCCTTAATCCGGCAGTGTTATCCGAAATACGGCAGATTTAGATGCTAGAAGGCCTGCTGGCCAAACTTTTGGCAGCGCTGATAGCGATTCCAGAGCTTTAGCCCCTAATCCACAGTTACGACACAGCAACAACAAGCGGCGGGCTACAGCAGTACTTACACGTAGTAAATCTCGATTTGCTTGCATTATAAGATGCACAAAAAATGAAAGTCTACGCATGAACACGTAAAATCCTGCGAACTTTCTGCGAATCTACGGGACTGCTTTACACCCCCAAGGCAAGAAAATAGACGCTTTCCGGGTTGTTTCTGATTTCTGTCCAATAAAAATTGCGTTGCAGTGTTTCCAAAGCCAGGGAGGCGCGCGAGCGACCGGGAAACTGCTATGCCTCTGGCGTAGCGCGTGCTTCCATCGGTAAGGAAATGCTGTAAGTTGTCCAATCGTGTAAAAATCTGCGGTGTTGACTCAAAAGCCGAGAAATTGGCTGAGAAATTGGCTGAGGAATTAAACTACTTTTCGCGCTGCGGCTGGATCAGCAGGGATAGGCCAACCGTCCAGGCGATCGCCATCAGCCAGCCCCCCAGAATATCGCTGGGATAATGCACGCCCAGATAGAGCCGCGTCCAGCCGATTGCTAAGACGAATAGCACCCCAAACAACGCAGCCCACGGCCGCCAGCGCGATGCCCCCAGCAAGATCAGCAGCACGACCCCGATGGCAACGCTCGTCATGGCGTGGCCGCTGGGAAACGAGAAATCATGCGGACGGGGTGCGCCAGACTCCCACAAAAAGGGGCGAGCGCGCTTCCACAAGTCCTTGAGGCTAATGTTAATCAGGGTGCTGCCAGCCAGGGACAGCACCACGTAGAGGAGCGATCGCCAGCGTTGCAGCGGAACTAGGGCGATGGCCATCAGCCCCGCCAGCGGCGGCAAGATCCAGGGCGACCCCAACCGCGTCATCCCCTGGGCAATCCGATCGAGCGCAGGCGTACTAGCCGCATGAACGGCCTGCAAAATCGGCTCATCCCAGAGAAAATTACCCAATTTCCAAACGCCAAAGCCCAGCAGCCCAAAGCCCGCCAGCGGCAGCCCCACGCCCAAAATCCACAGGCTCGTCGCCAGAGACACGGCTAAAGCGGTTTTATCCTGGATCGTTTTATCCTGAACTAGTGCCTCTTTGACTTCCTCGACCATGCCTCGTTCCTCACGTCATCTGGCTGATCCGAGTGTGGCATTTTGGGTGTTCCCCAAGAAGTAGTTTGCACTTCGTAATTCCTTATCTAAATCTAATCCAGCCTACTTGGACAGCACTAGCTCCCACTCCTGGCTGGTGGCATTCCACACTGGAGCCACTGTTTCACCTACCACATAGGGGCCCCAGTAGCGGCGCGATCCATCCTGGGCAAAGGCGGTGATCACGTCACCCGGCTGCACCCGCAAATCCGCTTCGCCTTCGGGCAGCGCCAGCAGCAGACCTTTGGTGCTGCCTTCTTGCGGCGCAAAGTCCCAATGGATAGGGTCAAGATAACGCTCGGAGCCATCTGCGCTGCGGGTCTTCGTCTGGCGAGAGAGCAGCGCGACCCGCACGAGATGGTCGGTCTGGTTGCCGACTCGCAGGGCCCCTGCCTGGGCGATCGCATTCTGAGGAGCGGGGGCAGCGGGCGCAGCAATGGGTGTGGCTGTGGGGGCAGCACTAGGGGAGGCAGCACTAGGGGAGGCAGCGGGGGCAGGGCTGGGCACGGCGGACGAGCTAGGTTCGTCTTCAGCCGGAGACGGGACGACCGGAGACGGCACGCCTTCATACTGAATGGAAATTTGGAACTGACTCAGGAACCAAACCGTCAACCCCAACAGCACAACGCCAATGGCAGCAGGGTAAACACCTCGCTTCGTCATGATTTTCATCTTCCGTCCCTGCTCTCGATGAATGCCCAATAGATGCCCAGTAGGATGCACGAACCTGATGCGTAACAGGATGTGTAACGGGCTATGTAAACTTTCTCCTCTAATCTAATCAGTCACGGTGGGTTTGCGGACGGCAAAATGCTAGATAAATGCTAAAAGTTTGGGGCGATCGCCCCAGGATGACCCAAATCCCCCAAACGCACCGGGCAATCGCCCCACATGCTAAAACGGATGAGAATCGCCGCTGTTTTCATAGGCACTAACACTTACGCTTCAATCTAGTCTTCTACCAAAATCTCTCAACCTAAATAGCGCTACCTATGGCTCAAACTCCTACTCCCCGCGTCTTGCTCGTCGAGCCAGATGAGATCCTGGCCCACAGCTTGAGCAATGACCTGCGCGAATCGGGCTACGAAACCGCCATCGCCCACGACTACACCACGGGGATTCGCCAGGCCACCGAATTTCAGCCATCGCTGATTGTGATTGACCGGATGCTGGGCGGCGAGTCGGGTCTATCGCTCTGCCAGCAGCTACGGGCCAGTGGAGCGCGAGTTCCTGTGGTGCTGCTGATGGCGCGGGATCTGGTGGATGATCGGGTAGCCTGTCTAGAGGCCGGAGCCGACGACTATTTTCTCAAGCCCTATCGCAGTGAAGATTTTCTGCGCCTGGTTCAGCTTTACCTGAAGCCAGACACCTCCGGCAGCGAGCAGCTGCGGTTTGCCGATCTGGTCTTGGATCTGTCTACCCGCTGCGCCCTGCGGCGAGATCGGGTGATTGACCTCACCATGAAAGAGTTTGAACTGCTGAAATACCTCATGGAGCATCCGCGAGAAGTGTTAACACGGGAGCAAATTCTAGAAAACGTCTGGGGCTACGACTTTATGGGGGAGTCGAACGTAATTGAGGTGTATGTGCGCTATCTGCGGCTCAAGATCGAAGACGAAGGCGAAAAACGGTTGATCCAGACGGTGCGCGGCGTTGGTTATGTTTTACGAGAAGCGTGAAAGGTTGGAAAGGTTGGAAATGAGTGATATGAATCGCTGGCTGAAGCGGGGATTTCGCGTGATCTGTATGACAAGTGCAGTCGGATTGAGCGCCCTGCTGCTGGGCTGTAGCCCTAGCCCATCGGAGGTGTCGATGCCAGAGGTGCCCTCCGGCGGTGGCCCACAGGAAACGGCGACCCAACCCTTTCGGGGGCAGGTTTTGCCGATTTCGGCAGAAGTGGAAATTGGCGATGAGCAGATTCAGCTAGAGGTGGCCCGCACGCCCCAAGAGCAGGCGATGGGGCTGATGTTTCGCACCGAACTGCCGCCCGATCGGGGAATGCTGTTTCCGTTTGAGTTTGCGCGGCCCGTTCAGTTTTGGATGCAGAACACGCTGATTCCGCTGGATATGGTGTTTTTGCTGGATGGCGAGGTGAAGGAAATTGTCGCCAGTGCGCCGCCCTGTGAAAGCCAGCCCTGTCCGACCTACGGCCCGACGAGTCAGCGGGTAAACCAGGTGATTGAACTAGCCGGAGGACGAGCGGCGGAACTGGGCTTGCAGGTGGGCGATCGCCTCGATATCCGCTTTCTAGACACGCCGCGTCCGGCCAATGCTACCCCTTAGCAAGGCTCCTGATTCTAGATACGGGATTAGGCCTGCTTCACCAGCTTTGCCCGCGACTCGATGGTGAATTTGGGAATATTGTGCAGTTCGTCCGCCTCCAGCGCGTACTGCTCGCAGACCAAACTGAGGCGATCGCCCTCGGTTTTCAGACCGTTGATAGAATGCGTCAGGTTGCCCTGAAACCACACCAGCCTATTCACCCGTGGGCGAATCTGCCCCACCTGCTGGCGGTGGTTTCGCAGCACCAACTCCCCGCCCTGCAGCGGCTCCGGCACTTGCACATATAGCACGCTGACGCAGACGGGCGGCTCGATGGTCTTGCAATAGGATCGCAGCGATCGGTCAATATGCGGATCGACCCGCGAGCCGCCCTTGAGCAGCAGCGGATTCAGATAAAAGGCGTTGCAGTCGGGCTGGAGCGCGATGTCCAGATAGGGTTTGAAATAGGGAAACTGTGCTTCGACGTGCGATCGCCCTTCGCCGCGAAACACGACCGAGAACCCCTTCGTGCCGACAAAATCCCGGTTCAAATTATTCACTGCAAAATAGCGGCAGGCGCAAATCTGCCCCCGCAACTCGGTGAGATAGTCGTCGGAGAATACGTTTTGCTGCTGGCGGAAGTAGGACATGGTAGGGCTGTGGGATTGGCGGCGGGGAATAAATAAACTGAGTTCGACAAGGTGAAAAAGTCTATAAGGAAAAGCTGAGAGGATGTTTGAAAAGTCCTACTGTTTGTAGCAAAGCGTGCAAGATCCCCCTAGGTCCCCCTTAAAAAGGGGGACTTTAAGGCGGTTTCCCCCCTTGTTAAGGGGGGCTAGGGGGGATCTCTGAGTGCTTAACATTACAGGCGATACCTTTTCAAACACCCTCTGAGACTGGATCTGAAGTTAAAAAAGTTAAATCTGAAGTTAAAGAAGTTAAAACAGATCAGCTATCACCTCCGTCGTATCGCGCCTCCATATCACCCAAATCTTCTATGAATCACTCAAATCTTCCAGGACTTACGCACTTGCAATAAGCTTTCTGGGTTTCGGACAATTTCTCGCGGGCTACGCCCGCGAGAAATTGTCCAACTGCGTAAGTCCTGTTTTCTATGACCTTGATGACTTTTGCCAAACCTTCCGGCAGCCTTCTAAGCGATCGAACTCATGTTAAACCAACGTTATGTGGGCTTTGCGTAGATTCGCTGGAGTTTGCCGCATTTCGGGCGATCGCCCCTGTCTTTGTCCCCAAAAGCGGCACACCTTTCCGTAAATCAATCATGGTAGCCATCGAAAACCTTCCGCTATGCTGAGCCTAGACAGCAAACAAATGTCCATCATCGTAGATATCTGGTCAGCTTCTAAGCATATAGAAATCTAAATAAAGATCTAAAGATCTAAAGAGATCAGAACTATAGAGCCAGCGTTAATTTCCAGCTTTCGCTTTGGCACTTTAGGTCAGTTTAGGTTAAGTTTGGTAACAGCCCTGGCGATCGCGCCAACCGCAAAATCGTTGGCACAGTTGCCGTAGACTCGTCGGCTTGCCGCCCTCAGGGTGCCCAGGCAGATCCTCGCCAACTTTTTCACCAATCCGCACACGTTATGCAGGCAAGGTCCACCAACCAGTCCATCGACGCTTCTAACCCTCTTTTAGGGATGACATCTGCCTTCGTGG
The DNA here is from genome assembly GCF_013177315.1 of Thermoleptolyngbya sichuanensis A183. Taxonomy (NCBI): domain Bacteria; kingdom Bacillati; phylum Cyanobacteriota; class Cyanophyceae; order Oculatellales; family Oculatellaceae; genus Thermoleptolyngbya; species Thermoleptolyngbya sichuanensis. The sequence continues at coordinate 4,026,608 of NZ_CP053661.1, forward strand.
ACAGCGCCAGCCTGTCGGCGACCGAAGAAACGCTCGATACGATGGAACCGACTCATTTTCGCGGGCATTACGCAAGCTGCATGGAAATGCTGGCTGACGCGCCGACGGTTGTCGCTTACCTGGATGATCACCGCACCTGGTTTCGCCGCTGTGCCCAGCCGATGGACGCGGCTCCTCTGGGAGACAATGGCTATGCCCTAACGATCGGTCGCTTTGGCGCATTTGGCTATGAGGTGGAACCCAAAATTGGCCTGAACCTGCTGCCTCAGGATCAACGCGGCTTCTATCGGATTGAGACGATCGACATTCCGGACTACGTTGCACCGGGCTATGAGGTGGATTTTCAGGCCGCGCTGCACATGGTTCAGCCCGCAGATGCAGCGACGGACAATCTTGCGGAACCCGTGCTAACCCGCGTAGAGTGGGAGCTTGACCTGGTGGTTTCGATTCAGTTCCCTCGCTTTATCCAGGCGCTTCCCAAGGCGCTGGTGCAAACGACGGGCGATCGCCTGCTGAACCAGATTGTGCGCCAGGTTTCTCGCCGCCTCACCCACAAAGTGCAGGACGATTTTCACAGCAGCCACGGCATCCCCTTTAGCCGCAAGCGGAAGTGGAGCTAGGGGTAAAGTCCTGCCCTTCTCACGGTGCTGCTTCTGAGGCAAGCGAATTCCGACTCCCACCCTGATCCTCGCTTCCCTCTTGCCATACTATGGTGTGGAACGTCCGCCCTGACAGGGCTGGATTCAGTGCCGGGGATCATGTCACGTTTCTTCTCTTTCCTGAAATCCTCTGCGGTTCAGCCGCTTCGCCTTGGGCTGTGCCTTGGGCTATGGCTCAGCGCCGCCCTGCCCACCACTGCCCAGGTGCGCGGCGACACCACGCTGCCCACACCGACCCAGGTGCAGCGCCAGGGCAACGAGTTTGAGATTACGGGCGGCACGCAGCAGGGCGGTAACCTGTTCCACAGCTTCGAGCGGTTTTCGCCGGGCGATCGCACGGTGACGTTTCGCAATGTGGACACTGTAGAGCGGCTGATCACCCGCGTCACGGGCGGTACTCCCTCGGAGATTAACGGCATCCTCCGCCTGTTGCAGAGCGACGGGCAGATCAGCCCTGCCGATTTTTTTCTGATCAACCCCAGCGGCATTTTATTTGGAGAAAACGCTCGCCTAGACGTGGGTGGCTCCGTCATTTTCAGCACCGCCGAACGAATTCGCTTTGCCGATGGCACTCAGTTCAGCGCCCGCAATCCGCAAGCGTCGCCGCTGCTGACCGTCAGCATTCCCACTGGGCTACAATTTGGCCCTGCGCCTGCGCCAATTGTGAATGCTTCGTTTAGTCTTGCGGCAAATTTTTCGCGTCCGCTGCGGAGAACGGGCTATTTCGGGGCATCTAGATACGCTGGGCTAAGCGTGTTGCCGGATCGGGCGATCGCCCTGATCGGCGGCAATCTGGATTTTCCAGGCGGCGAAATCACCGCACCGGGCGGGCGCATCGAGTTGGGCAGCGTGGCCCAGGCGGGCACGGTCGGGCTGGTTCCCACAGCACAGGGCTGGTCGGTGGATTATTCCAATGTGCGGGCGTTTGGGCAGATTCACCTGGCGGGCTTTGCCGATATCAGCGCCAATGGCGATCGCGGCGGCACAGTCCGCCTGCGGGCCAGCGAGATTCGACTGGATGAGGCATCCTACATCAGCGCCGACACGCTGGGCAGTTTGGCAGGCGGGCGCATCACGATTCGGGGCGATCGCCTCACCCTGCTCAACGGCTCCCAGATCTTTGCCAATACCCGAAGCAGCGGCCCGGCTGGACGCATTGACCTTCTGGCGACGAGTCAAATCCAAATCCTAGGGGCAGTGGTGGGCAGCGACGGCCCGGAAAGCAGCGGTGTATTCGTGCGAGTGCAGGACGGCGCGACTGGCAACGGCGGGCGCATCGTGCTGACGACCAGGCAGCTAAACCTGCTGGACGGCGGGCAGATCAGCCTCGACACGATTGGCAACGGCCGTCCGGGAAGTTTGCAAATCCTGGCCGATGAGATCAACATTGCAGGCGTAGCGCTCGATGGGCAGGGCAATCCGATTGCGGGCGATCTTGCGGGTGATCTAAATTTTCCGGTTCCCAGCACGCTGTCGGCAGCGATTTTTGGCTCCCAGTCGTTTCAATCCACCGACGCAATTCCCAGCCAGATCGAGATTCAAACGCGACGGCTGCGGGTGCAAGACGGCGCGACGATTCAGACCTCGACCTTTGGCGTTGCGGATGCAGGCAACCTGAGCATTTGGGCGAGTGAGCGGGTCGAGGTGCAGGGACTCTCTCCGGCAACGCCAGATACGAGAGCCGTGCCCGCAGGAATCTTTAGTCAGTCGGGCGGCACACCGGGAACTCCTTACATCTTTGCGCCGGGGGCGACGGGACGGGGGGGCGACCTGTCCATCGCCACGGGGGAACTCGTAGTGCGAGACGGAGCCTACATCGCCACGGGCAGCTTTGATGCCAACCCAAATGCCCTGGGAGCGGGAAATCTGACCCTAGCGACTCGCTCCGCAACGCTAGAAAACCAGGGCAACATCGTCGCCAATACCAACTCTGGTGTGGGCGGCAACCTGAGCCTGACGGCGCAAGACTATCTCTTGCTGCGGCGCAACAGCCAGATCAGCACTTCGGCGGGCATTGCAGGGCAGGGGGGCGATGGCGGCAACATCACGCTGCAAGCAGATTTCATTCTGTCGGTGCTGACGGAGAACAATGACATCACGGCCAATGCCTTTACGGGCGATGGTGGCGCGGTCAATATTTTTACCAGGGGCATTACGGGCATTCTGCCGCAGCCGCAACTCACGCCCCAGAGCGACATTACGGCAACCTCCGAGCGGGGCAACAGCGGCACGATTACCATTACCACGCCGCCTAGCACCGATCCGACGCAGGGTGTAACCGAGTTGCCTGCTGCACCCGTGGATGCGTCGCGGCTGATTGCCCAGCGGTGTGCGGCCAGTTCGGCGATCGCCGCCGATCGCAGCGCCTTCGTAGCCACAGGTCGCGGCGGTCTGCCCCCCGGCCCCAATCATGCGTTCGATCTCCCATCGGTTCGGGTTCCCTGGGCAGAGTCCGCGCCGGCCAGCAGCATGAACGCACCGATTCATGCCCGCCCTCCGGCACAGGCAGCGGCTCTGGATGCTGCCAATCTGGATGCTGCCAATCGGGACGCTGCTAATAATCAGGATGCTGCCAGCTTACACACCGCCAATCTGACGGTCTTGCCCCCGCCCGATGACCCAGATTCCCGAACCTCGCCGCTGACCTTGCGAGAGCCATCGGATGCTGCCTTGTCGGTAGCGTCCAGGCCGCTGCAAGAAGCGCGGGGCTGGCGGCAGACCGCAACGGGCGAAGTGATTCTGCTGGCGAACCTGCCGGAACCATCGAGGTTTCAGGATGTTCAGCCGTTGCCGCCGGGATGCGCTGCACCGGGCTAGGGAACGGTGCTGGGGTTCACGCAGAAAGTTGGGGAAACTGGGGTGGGGCGATCGCCCGTCCTGCCTGATCTCTGGGATATCCGTAAAACCGAACCGCTTCAACCCCAAAGCCGCGAATTAGACTGGAGAAAAGGTTTCTTGTGGTGTTGTAATCCTTAGCAGGGATCGCGTTGATGCAATTCAGGTCAAGCGCAATCCGGGTTTACGTTCGTTCGTTCAACGTCCTAAGTTATTGTCCTAAGTTATTGAGCATTATTGAGAGGTCAAGATGAGCCTTTTTACGTTTCTTGCGCTGGTGATTTACATCGGGGGCGCGTGGAAATTTTGGACCGGGTTTAACCGCACGAATTTCAACCAAAATCGTCTGATGCTGACGCTATTCTGGCCGGTGATGCTGTTCAATGCATCCTATCGGCAGAACTTCAGACGGGCGCTGAAGGGCTAATCCAGAAATGGGCGAATTCAGCCCAGTTTCGCCCCAATTTCGCCCCAATATTCGACCCAGTTTCGACCCAATTTCGACCGGGCACAAACGGGCCGTTCTAATCCAGCGGCCCGTTTATTTGTGCATTCAGCCCATAGACCTGACGGCTGCCCACCAGCGCCACTAGCGTCACTTCTTTTTCGTCGCCCGGTTCAAAGCGCACTGCCGTTCCTGCGGGAATGTCTAGCCGCATTCCCCGCGCCTGGTTGCGGTCAAACGAGAGCGCTGCGTTCACCTCAAAAAAGTGGAAATGGGAGCCGACCTGGATGGGGCGATCGCCCGTATTTGCCACCATCAGCGTCACCGTCGGACGGCCCGCGTTGAGTTCGATGTCGCCAGGTTCGATGAAGAGTTCGCCAGGAATCATGGGCAGGAGTTGTGGGGTTGGGATAGCAGGGCGCGATGGATGAGAGCGATGAAGCGGTGCCACCACTTCATCCACCCTCATCGAGCATTATCGAATCGGATCATGCACGGTCACTAGCTTCGTCCCGTCGGGGAAGGTCGCTTCGACTTGTACTTCGTGAAGCATTTCGGCGATGCCGTCCATCACGTCGCTGCGGCTGAGGAGGGTGGTGCCGTAGGTCATCAGATCGGCGACGGTGCGCCCTTCCCGTGCGCCTTCCAGGATGGCGGCGGAAATGTAGGCAACAGATTCGGGATAGTTGAGCTTCAGGCCTTTGGCTTTGCGGCGCTCGGCCAGCAGGGCGGCAGTAAAGATGAGGAGTTTGTCTTTTTCCTGGGGAGTCAATTGCATGGTGTGGGCGATCGCAGCGTCAGCATCATCAAAAGCATCGGATCATCGGGCAGCAGCGCGGGTCAGGGGGATGCGGGCATAACCAGGCTCCACCTAGCAGACCAGCGCCCAGCCCAGCCAGATTCTACGGCATTATACGCAATCTAAACCGCGAGAAATTGTTTATTTCTTTGCGGTTTATTGCTTTGCGCGGTTGGCAGGATCAACGAGTTCGATCCAGTCTCCAGCGACACGGGCGATCGCCCCACCAGCAAACGGATCGGTTTGGCTGCGGTTGGGTGCGTCGAGCAGGGCCAGCAGTTTTTCCACTGGCTCAAAGCCGGGGGCTTCCGGCAGATGGCGGGCGAGAAACTGGCGCAGGGCGCGGCGCTGGAGAGCGAGGGGCGCAATTTGCAGCGTGGGTCGATGGAGTTGGGGATGTTCGTCTGGCGGGGCGGCGGGTGGCAGTGCCCGGTGCAGCAGATCGGCAGCGGCTGATTCCAGGTAGTCCACGTCGGCGCGGAGCAGTTCGGCGGTGTGGGCCAGAGCCGCCTCTGCCTGGGGATTCAAGTGCGCTTTCAGGGCGGGCAAGATGTCCTGGCGGATGCGGTTGCGGGGATGGCGCAAATCCTGATTGGTGCTGTCTTCCCACACGCGCAAGCCCCGCGACTGGCAAAACTCGGCGGTTTCTACCCGGCGCACGTCCAGCAGCGGCCGCACCAGCGCCACGCCGGGGCACAGTTCGCGCCGCCAGGTGAGGGATTGCAGTCCGTCGGCTCCGCTGCCGCGCACCAGGTTATACAGCAGCGTTTCGGCGCGATCGCTCATTGTGTGGCCGGTTGCAACGCGGGAATAGCCGTGGGCACGGGCGATCGCCCCTAGCACGTCATAGCGCCACGCCCGCGCCGCCGCCTCGCTCGCCGGAATATCTGCTGCCGTTTCAATGAACACCGGAACGCCCCAGGATTCCGCCAGCAATCGCACGTAGTCGGCATTTGCCCCGGCATCCGGTCGCCAGCGGTGGTTGCAGTGGGCGATCGCCAGTTCCCACCCCCACTTGGGCTGCAAGTCCATCAGCAGTTGCGCCAGACACAGCGAGTCTTGGCCGCCCGACACCGCCATCAAGAGGCGATCGCCCCTGCAAAACAACTGCCGCTGCCGGATGCCCCGGTGCAACTGAGCATGAAGCGGTGTCCAGGGGGAAAGAGTCATGGGTGTAGCAGGAAGCAGAGCCGGGAATTTCCCTGAATTCCCCTGAGTTCTCTAATAATCGTCCTCTCGATACACCTCGTACACCTCATCCCGGCGGCTGTAGATTTCGTCGCGGGGGGGGCGACCGGCCCGTTCTCGCGGCCCGCCGCTGCGCTCTTGCCGGGGTCGTTCTGCCTGGAGCAGCTTTTGGTTTTCGGGGAAAAACTCTAGGCGAATCCGGATGCGGCCGCGCTGCCAGCCCTGATTGCCAAACCGCAGCACTTCGCAGCGAGCGCCATCTCCAAACCAGTCTTCGCACTCGTCCGACCATTCGCCCTGCTGCTCGCTGACCGCCTGCGCCAGCGCGTCCAAAAATTCGCCCACCTTAAACGTGGGATTGCTCATCAGCACTCGTCCCACGCTGATGTAGATTACTTCGTCGTCACTCAGCGGCGTTGGCAGTTGATTCATAGGTTTTGGAGTTTCTATAGAACTTCGCTTACAGGGTTTTGCTTAAAGGGTTTTGCTTACAGGGTTTTGGTGGCAGGGCTTTGCGGGCAGGGTTTGGCAGATGGACTCGTCTGGCAGGAGTCTTGCTACAGAAACCAGCCGTAGCTGTGCAGTCCCTTGCCCAGCAGGTTCACGCCAAGGTAGCACACCCACACCACCAAAAAGCCCGATGCCGCCAGAATCGCCGGACGACGACCCTGCCAGCCGCGTGTGATGCGGGCGTGGAGATAGGCCGCAAAGACCAGCCAGGTAATTAGCGCCCAGGTTTCTTTGGGGTCCCAACTCCAGTAAGAACCCCAGGCTTCGTTGGCCCAGACGGCTCCGGCGATGATGCCGATGGTGAGCAGCGGGAAGCCCAGCCCAATGATGCGATAGCTGATATTGTCGAGGGTGTCGGCTAGGCTGAGGCGCTGGGGCGACAAGGGCGCGGCGGCAACGGCAGGCGCAGTTTCCAAGACAGCGGTGTTGCCAGTGCTGGCAGTAAGTGGCTCTAGGGTGTCCACCGCTTGGCCTGCCCGCTTGATGCGATACCGGGCATCCCGGAAGCCCCCTGTGCCCACAGAACTGCCGCGTAACTCGACCTCCTGCCCCCGCGTCACAATCAAAAAGGCGATCGCCATCAACGCCCCCACCATCAGCGCAGCGTAGCTCAGCAGCATGACACTGACATGCATCATCAGCCAGTTGGACTTGAGCGCAGGCACCAGCGGCTCGGAATGCTGCATGGCATCGGGCAGAGACAGCGCCGCAAAGGCCGCGATGCCCATCGCCACGGGTGCAGTGACGGCTCCCACTAGGCGGCTGCGGCTCATGTTTTCCGCCAGCAGGTGCATCGCAGTAATGCCCCAGGCAACGAAAAACAGTGATTCGTAAAGATTGCTGAGGGGAAAATAGCCGCCCTCGATCCAGCGAGCGCCCAATAGCCCCGCGATGCAGAGATTGGCGATCGCCATCCCCGTCGTTCCCGCCGTTTGCAGGTAGGGCACGGTGGGAAACGCCGCGCCTGCCCAATACACCAGCATCGTCACAAACAACACCGCAAAGGCGGCATTATCCAGCCAGCCCTGGAGTGAAACCAGATTCATTCAGCAAACCTCTCCAAACACAGATCCAACAAGCTCCAGCAAGACAGATGCCAGTGAGCGAAAGGACGACCCAGACGACCCACAGATGGAAGCAGAGGCAGCGTTGAATTCGCCAATCTGCTCTCCAAGTGGTGGAAACAGCGGTTCAGACTATTGCTCCGAACGGTATTGCTCCGAACGGTATTGCTCCGAACGGCATTGCTCCGAACGGCATTGCTCACAGCATTGCTCTGAATGGCATCGCGCTTAGGGTTTTGCGCTCCATCGCTTCCGTTCTCTATCCTACCGAACTAGCGGGGCAATCGCCCGAAAAGCCTGCAAAGCCACTCGTTGCGTCTACAGATTCCAGAGATTCCAGAATTCCAGGCTTTCAGGAATCGCGCAGAGATCGTAGATGGGGAAATGGAAACGGGCGATCGCACCCCATAACCCCAGTCAACCGCCGTCTACTTAAGAATTACGACAGAATTTCAGCACAGGGTTGCGAAACAAGACATCTCTTCTATAATCATCCGGTATTGTCCCGCAAGCTTCATCAGACAAGCGGCTAGCTGCATAGAGGGCATTCAATTGAAAAGGTGGCATTTCATTGAATCAATGCAGCTACAATGCAGCAGCAATGCAGCCCGTTCGAGCTTGCCGGATTGCCTCAGGGGGATAGGCTAGTTCATTAGAGTTGGCTAAGCATCGACCGCCCCATTGAAACATGACCCACGAAATATAACCCATGAAACGTAACCAAGACGTTACCCAAACGTGACTTGTAGACGTTCCTTGGAATTCCTTGAAACTATAGGTGTGAGCCTCATGAAAAAACATCTGATCGGTACTGGTTTTTCAATATTGACCCTGGCGGCGATCGCCGCTGTGCCCGCTCAGGCGGAAACCGTCACCACTGTCCGCTACGACTGTGCCAGAGGGCAGAGCTTCCGAGCAGAATACTACAGCGATCGCGCTCGGATTGCCTTCGTCGATCCCGTTACAGACGGCATCTATGGCGACATTATCGAGCTACCTCAAACTAGCAACGACACCTACAGCGATGGCACCTATACCCTATCGACCGGGGACGATTTGGAATCTGCGTCTATAGATGTCGAAGGCGGAACTGACTCCACACGCTGCGTGGCTCGCCTCATTGGGGTTGCCGAAGTGATCGAAGTGAGCGAAGTCGAAGTGACCACCCGCCCCGCCAACGTGCCCCGCTTTAACCGACCGACGCTGGTGCAGCAACCCCAGGCACAGCCCGTCCCACGGCCTGCGCCCGCTCCTGCGCCCGCCCCCGCCCCTGCCCCTGCGCCCATTCCTGGTTTGTGGTAGAGCCGCGCTACGATTTTCGGAGGATGTGTTTCGCGTCAGCGTATTGCATCCAAGCCTGATAGGGGGGTGCATTACGACTACGCCTTGCTGCACCCTGCAACACGGTCTACCCACGCTATACCAACAATCTCCCGATCTCCCCGTAACCCCGATTGCCTGCTCGTGTCAATCGGGGTTTAGCTTTTGTAGCAGAATTCAGGCATTGGACTGGCAATCCAAGCGCAATCCAAGCGCAATCCAAGCGCAATCCAAGCGCAATCCAAGCGCAATCAAAATCCACAGGACTTACGCACTGGCAATAAGTGTTCTAGGTTTTGGATGATTTCTCGCGGGCTGCGCCCGCGAGAAATCATCCAACTGCGTAAGTCCTAATCCAAAATCGGTACACCGAACTCAGTCCGAGTTATGCTGCAAGGTAAGGCGTGCTGGCACTCCTCCAACCCCCAGCCCCTCACCTTCCATTCCTATGTCTCTCCGTCTCCCCGATGCCCAAAACCTGTTGAGCGACCTGATCGCCCGCTACAGTCCCCGTGTGGACTATCTTTCGATTCGGCTAGAAGAATCGGAAGCCACCGACATTTTGCTGCGGGGGGGCAAGGTGGAAACCCTCAGCGAAGGCATTGCCGTGGGCGGGCAAGTGCGGGCTTGCTATCGGGGCGGCTGGGGCTTTGCCAGCTTCAATCGGCTGGAAACGCTGGTGGAGCGAATTGAAGAGGCGATCGCCGCGGCCCGGCTTGTCGGCGACGATGAAACCCTGCTGGCCCCGGTCGATCCTGTCCGCGATATCCGTTCCCTCGTGCTAGCAGGCACAGACCCGCGCCATGTTCCCCTCGCCCGCAAAAAGGAACTCTGTAGCCACTACGCCGACATTCTTCGCAGCGTAGACGATCGCATTACCACCACCTCCGTCCGCTATGGCGACAGCATTCAGCACATGCTGCTGGCCACCTCCGACGGAACGCTGATCGAGCAGTCTTGGGCGGATATGGAAATGCGCTTTGCTGCCACTGCCCGGAACGGCGAAACCGTGCAAACAGGTCGCGAAACCACAGGTTCCCGCAAGGGCTATGAAGACCTGGAAAACCTGGATGAACAGGTGCGTGGCGCAGCCCAGCGGGCCGTTCACGCCCTTTCGCTGCCCCCCGTCAAGGGCAATACCTATACCGTCGTCATTGATCCCATCCTGACGGGGCTGTTTGTGCATGAGGCGTTTGGGCATCTGTCGGAAGCCGACATGACCTACGAAAACCCCGATCTAATGGAAGTGATGACGCTGGGGCGACGGTTTGGCTCGCCAGAGCTACAAATTTTTGACGGCGCGGCCCCAGAGGGACATCGCGGCAGCTATGCCTACGACGATGAGGGCGTGCCTGCGACCACGACGCAATTGATTCAGGACGGTGTGCTGGTCGGGCGGCTGCACTCCCGCGAAACGGCGGGCAAGCTGGGTGAAGCGGCTACCGGAAACGCCCGCTGTCTGGACTATCACTATCCGCCCATTGTCCGCATGACCAACACCTGGATTGCCCCTGGCACCACGCCTGTCGCCGACCTCTGTGCCGATATTCAGGAAGGGGTCTACGCTCGCAATTGGATTGGCGGCATGACCAACGGCGAAATGTTTACCTTTACCGCAGGCGAAGCCTGGATGATCCGCAATGGGGAACTGGCGGAACCCGTGCGCGATGTGACGCTATCGGGCAACGTATTCACTACGCTGGCAGATATTGAGGCGATCGCCGATGATTTTCTGTGGGACGAGTCGGGCGGCTGCGGCAAGGGCGGTCAGAGCGGGCTACCCGTGGGCTGCGGCGGCCCTAGTCTCCGCATTCGCAATATCGTCGTCGGCGGCGAAGTGCCCGAAGAATAGGCCTGCACACTAACCCAATCCGCCAACTCAACAAGCTAACCCAGTCCGCCAATTCAGCAAGCCAACCCAATCAGCCAACCTAGCAAGTCAACCTAGCCAGTCAATCCAGTCCCTCAATCCCAAACGACGGATACCCGGTTCACCGTCTCTCGTAACCTCCCTTCGCTGTGTCTCAATCTTCCAACTCTCAATCTTCCGAAATTCAAGCCATCTTTAACCGCATCGCGCCCGTTTATGACCTGCTGAACGATGGGCTGAGCCTGATGTTTCATCGGGTCTGGAAGCGTATGACCGTCGGCTGGAGCGGCGCAAAACCGGGCGATCGCTGTTTGGATGTGTGCTGTGGCAGTGGCGATCTGGCGCGGCTGCTGGCGTGGCGGGCGGGCACGACTGGCGAAGTCGTGGGGCTAGATTTTTCGGCAAACCAGTTGGCGATCGCCCAGGAACGCACCGCCCAATCGACCATTCCCCTCAACGTTACCTGGGTCGAAGGCGACGCACTGAATTTGCCCTTTGGTGACAACGAGTTTGACGCGGCGACGATGGGCTACGGCCTGCGGAACGTGGTGGATATTCCCAGGGCGCTGGCGGAACTGCATCGCGTCCTCAAACCGGGTGCGTCGGTCGCCATTCTCGACTTTCACCGCCCCGACTCTCCTCAACTGCAAGCCTTCCAGCAGTGGTATCTGGATACGCTCGTCGTGCCTACTGCCGCCCGACTGGGCATGAAGGATGAGTATGCCTACATCTTTCCCAGCCTGGAGCGGTTTCCCCAGGGGCCGGAGCAAGTGCGCCTGGCGAAACAAGCCGGGTTCCCCTACGCCGAACACCACGCGATCGCCGGAGGGATGATGGGCGTGCTGGTTGCCACCAAAGCCCGCGACTGGTGATCTGGGCGATCGCAGCCCTGAGGGTAGGATAGAAGAAACGCGATTGACACCGCCTGAACCGGGCAGGCTAGACCCGCAATCCAAAACCCGCGATCCAAAATCCAAAACCCAAAATCCAAAATCGCTATCTCCCCCAACCCACTATGACCGCCCAATCTCCCAAACCCGCCTCCCCCCTGCCGCCGTCTGAGCCGGGAAATGCTGCCCGCATTCGGAATTTCCTGATTGCAATGGTGGCGATCGCCCTCAGCACCTCGATCTTCTTCGGCTTGCAATCTTCCAACGGATCGGGCAACTTGGCGCTGTTGGCCGAATCTGCGGTGCCCCTGGAGGAAGCGCTGGCCAATGACAAACCCACGCTGATGGAGTTTTATGCCAACTGGTGTACAAGCTGTCAGGCGATGGCGCAAGACCTGGGCGAACTGAAAGAAGAGTATGGCGATCGCGTCAATTTTGTCATGCTGAATGTAGACAACGACCGCTGGCTGCCAGAGATGCTGGCCTATCGAGTCGATGGCATTCCCCATTTTGTGTATTTAGATCGGCAGGGAGAGGCGATCGCCAGCATCATCGGCGAACAGCCCCGCGCCGTGATGGCTGCGAACCTAGAGGCGCTGTCGAACAATACCCCCCTGCCCTACGCGCCCGCCAGCGGTCAGGTTTCTAAAGTGAACACTGCCGCTGCCAAAGCTACACCCGACGACCCGCGTAGCCACGGCAGCCAGGTAAATCGGGGTTAAGAGCAGGGTTAAGGACGGGGTTAAGAATTTAGAAGGCACTGCCCTAGCGGTATGGGGCTAGAGGCGTTGCCGCTCAAGGAAAGCCCGTAATTTGCAAAACTCAGCCCCAAAACTCAGCCCCAAAACTCAGCCCAAAGAACTCAGCCCACAGGTAGAGTTTCGGTTTTCCGTCTTGCCAGCGGCGTGTCGAATATCGCTACAATGGGGCTTAGTTCTACTGCGGCGTTGGTGACTGCCAATAACGTTTTATGATCTATGCTTCGACTAAACGGGAGTCGTGATGTCTCGATGGCAGTAGACTGAGCCTGTCTTGGCAACAAGCGTGTACTCAGAAACTTTAAATCGAGGCCGAGAGTCCCACCTGGATTTATCCAGGTCAAAAACTGAGGTAAGACGGCGTTGTGGGGAACTTTTAAGCTAGGGCATGTTTTAGAATCCTTTGATCCCCCCTAGCCCCCCTTAACAAGGGGGGAACTGGGCCAAGCCGCTCCGGAAGTCCCCCTTTTCAAGGGGGATTTAGGGGGATCGACTCAGGGCAATCACCGACCTAGGAAGTTTTAAAGCAATGCCCAAAAACTTTTAAGCAATTTTCAATCAAAATTCCTCTGTCTGTTGGGCGGGGGAATTTTTGTATGCAGGGCTGGGGAGCGTTTTGGGATGGATGATGTGCTGCAATGGTCAGCGGTGACGCTGGTGGGGCTGGTGCTGGGGGCGTTGGCGCTGGCCTCGCGGCGCAATATCGCTCGCTGGAGTGCCCGCGTTTCTTCGGCTCCTTTGGGCGAAGCCGCAAGCCATCCGGACTTGCAAACTGGCGCATCGCTTCAAGAAGAAACAGCAACGCCGACAACAGCACCGGACACCGCCATGCGGCTGACCTATCGCGGCGTGCCTTATCTGCGCTGGCGATAGGGAAAAAGCAAGGAAAACTCAGATCTTGCACCTTTCCCAATAAGTCAAGCTGGGCAATGATTTGAGAACAATTTCAAATCCATATTGTGCGGCAATAAGTAGCTAGACAGGAAAAGTTATAAGATAGGGGCACCTCGATCAATTGCCTTATTGAGAATTTTAGGAGCCTAAAACCCTTGTTTTCTCGTAGCCATTCTCAAGAGGATCTGAATTTTTCGAGGTGCCCGTCTTGTCAAGACAAATTATACATAAAAGATTTTAGCCATTTGGTACTCATAGCTTGTTGATAGGACTTTAACTGTTCCACCACCAAGGGGCAAAGCGGTCTAACGATGAAGTTGTGCGGCGGCAGATAACCTCTAACTCTCACAGATAACCTCTGTTCCGTCCGCACCAACGTTCTAAGCTTAGATACCACTCAAAAGCGTAGATGCTGTGAAAAAAACTCCCCCCTCTACAATGCCTTGAACGCTTGGCTGGGTCAATCGGTGCCCTGGGCTCATCGTAGCCATCTGACGACCTGCCTGTGGATGGTGGTGGCTTTGCTCCAGCGCGGAGAAATCAACCTGACTCGCTGGCTGCCCTATGTGCCGTGTCGAGGGGTGCAGGCACAAAGCAAACAACGACGGCTAAGCCGCTGGCTGCACAACAGTCGCCTGAACGTCCATCGCCTGTACAAGCCCCTGATTCAAGCGGCATTAGCCCATTGGGATGAGGATTGTTTGTACCTGAGCTTGGACACCTCGCTGTTTTGGGATGAGTATTGCTTGATTCGCCTAGCGGTGGTGCATCGAGGCCGGGCGTTGCCTGTGGTCTGGCGGGTGCTCCAGCACCGCAGTGCGTCCGTCGCCTTCAGTGACTACCGGGAGATGCTCCACCAAGCCGCCCATCGCTTGCCGGCGGGGGTAAAAGTGGTCGTCTTAGCCGACCGGGGCTTCATTCACACCGAGGCCATGAGCCGCCATAACCGCTGAACTCGGGTGGCACTACCGCATCCGCATCAAGCGGAATACTTGGATTTGGCGGGCGGGCCATGGATGGTGTCAATTGAAGGACATTCACCTTCAGCGCGGGGAGGCTCTCTGTTGGCACACCGTGAAGCTCCACAAAGGCGAGTGGTACGGGCCGGTGCATATCGCCTTTGGTCATAACAGCCTCAACGGCGAGTTTTGGACTATCGTCAGCGATGAACCCACCCACCTGCGCACCTTCGAGGAATACGGCTTGCGCTTCGACATTGAGGAGGCGTTTCTCGATGACCAATCCAACGGCTGGAATCTCCAGAAATCTGAAATTCGCTCCCTCTGCGCCCTATCCCGGCTTTGGTTCCTTTTGGCCGTCGCGACGCTCTACGTCACCGCTCAAGGTCTCGAGGTCGTCGCAACAGGCAAACGGCGATGGGTTGACCCCCATTGGTTTCGTGGCAATAGCTACTTCCGCATTGGATGGGATTGGCTGAAAGCCGCCCTAGAGAACGGGTGGCCACTCATCCGTCATGTCTGTTTCACTCATAACCGCGATCCTGAACCCGCGATGGCATCTCGCAAACAGCATGAGCAACGCACCTATCGAATCGAATTCAAAGTACACACGTACTGCTGTGTCGCCGATTAGTTTTGTCAGTCAACCAGGGGTTCTAGAGGTGAGATCGGGAGCATCCCACTTTCGCGAAAACAGTGCGAAGGGTGAGAATGGGAGGGTAGCCCCAGGGATGACTCACCATGACACCTGAAGACCAAAAGCGATTGGAAACTTGTACAGCAGAGATCGCCGAGATTTTGTATCGCAATAGCAACCGAGAGGGGCTCGATAGTCTAGAAGGCATCGAGCAGACTGTACGACGGCAAATGCTAGAGGAGGTGAGCCCTCGAGTTGCCCTTTTTTTGTCAACCAGAAAGCCTACCCCGCCCGAGGCCGGGTTCGCCGATTGAAGAGTTTGGTAGGGGTCCTTGAGATTCGTCAAAGTCAGGCAGAACGGTTAGGCGTAAAGGCTTACAGCCGTCTCAGTGGTGGCCTAGAGAAAGCCAACCTACGCTTAAGTGCCAACGAATCGTTTCAAGATGCAGAGGATGACATCGTAGCCCTGACCGGGATGCGGGTCGGGCACTCGACCCAACAACGTCTGGTGGGGCGTCAGTCGTTCGAGTCTGCCGAGGCTAAACAAGGCGTCAGTGAGGTCAGCATTGATGGCGGCAAAGTCCGTCTGCGTGACCTGCTAGAGTCCGATAGCCCGTGGCGAGACTACAAAGCGGTGCGGGTGGAGGGGATTTATTACAACGCCTTCTTCCAAGACAATGACAGCTTGATTGATTATCTCAGCGCTCAACGCTTGCTCTCCCCACTGGTCTGTCTGGGCGATGGTCACGCTGGGGTGTGGAATCTGTTTGCTCAACTCACCACCGTTGAGACCCGTTGGGAAATCCTCGATTGGTACCATCTCAAAGAAAACCTCTACAAAGTCGGTGGGTCGCTCAAGCGCTTAGCAGCGGCGGAAATGCTGTTATGGCAAGGTCAAGTGGAAGCCGCCAGGGCCCTCTTTGCCGACTGTCGGCGCAAGCAAGCCCGCAATTTTGAAGCCTATCTGAGCACCCATCGCTCTCGCATCGTGAATTATGGGTTCTACCAGGCTGAGCAACTCTGTTCTATTGGATCAGGAGCCGTAGAATCGGCTGTCAAACAGATTGGGCGACGCCTCCAAATTTCGGGTGCTCGCTGGAATACGGCCTCCGTTAATGCCATGTTGAGTCTGCGCTGTGCCTACCTCAATGGACAGCTCGCCAGTTGACTGTTTCATCGAAAGTGGGATGCTCCTGGTGAGATCTCCTTGGCTGTTTCTAGGTCTTCTGCCAGAATCCGAATTAGCTTTAGCTTTTCAGTAGTAGAAAGTTGGCGAACAGATGGAAGAACTTCAGACAAAGTCATATGGGGTCTCCAAACTTAAAGCCCTATACCTCAAGTTTAGTAGGTAGCAGTCAAAATTGTAAGATTTTGTGGTTTTTGTCGCAGTAATTAATTTGTAAGGTTTACTCATCGTGTAATTGTCCACCCTAGGATTTCCATTAATTATGGAGACTGGTTGAGAAGTTGATTATGAATAAAGAGGATCATCAAAAACAGTTTTTGCTTTCTCAAACGAAACTTTATGCTTCGATAGATTACTCGCCGCTTTGTCGTTGTTCCACTCAAACTGCATACATTGATTATACCACTGCCTTTATTAGCCTCCAATCCTATGGGTTGGGTATCACTGCAAAGCCCAACCCACTAAGTTTGATAATACTATCCAGCAGCCCTAAATCTATAACTATGCCATTGTCCGAAGGCAGAAGTGTTGAAAGATAGCTCAACATACAAAAAATGGGGGCAGAATATTGTATTCTAGCCCCCAGCAAACAAAAACAATGTTTAAGATGCTAGTGTCATTTCCTGCGCTTGTCAAACCGATACTCAAGCAGTTGTGCCCACATAACTATCCTGTTTTGAACTCTCGCTTATTCTTTGAAATCTGGTTGACCTTCGTTTTAGACCAGGGTTTAACGAGCATGAGAAGCCTGTTTTATCGTCTCAACAAAGCAGGAATCAAGGTTGATATTTCCACCTTTTCTAAAGCCTGCAAGACTCGACAGGATGAACACTTTTGTCGCATCTACGCTGAGCTCATAAGACAGCTAAAACAAAAAAATCCAGCGACAGCACAGATGCTGTTTTCCATTGATTCAACGGTCATCACATTGACAAGCAAGTTGTTCTGGATGCAAGGCTATCATCAAGTCAAATTGCTTAATGGAGTCAACTTAACGCAAGGTAATCCCAGTGAATGCCTGATTCATTTTGGTCAAGGACATGACGCAAAATTTGCTGACAGAGTGACAGGAATGATTCCTGAAGATGCCATCGGCGTCATGGATAGAGGCTTTGCCAGTTGGGATTTCCTTGACCAATTAAGCCAGGATCAGACTCGCTTTGTTGTCCGCCTTAAGAACACGATGAAGACCGAGTTTGAGCATGAGCGATATCGAGTGGTTTGGTTTTGTGACTTAGAGAGCCAAACGGAGTTTCGGCTGGCGACCAATGTAGAACTGATGACGAATGAAGAGATTAGTGAAGTCTATCGCCATCGGTGGCAGATAGAAGTGCTGTGGAAGTTTCTAAAGATGCACTTGAAGCTAGATAAACTAATCTCTAAGAGTGTCAATGGAGTCACCATTCAAATCTACATGGTGTTGATTGCCTATCTGATTCTGCAATTGATAGAAATTCCAGAGTTTTATGGTCATCAATTACTAGATAAGTTGCGCTATTTGCAACTTGAATTGAGTCGTCGTTGTTCGATTGTCCATTGGAGCTACGATCTGCTGCCAGAGACACTCGTAGGAGCTTCGTAGGGTTGAATGTAAAGTTTTATGTCTCAATTCAACACTTCTGGTCCGAAGGTAATCCTTGATCTTCAGCTTTAGCTCTCGTGAAATTGGATATGATTCAACCTCCCGTTCTATATCGACTTTGGATTACCTTTTCTCCTTAGCTCCTCTACAGTTGCCTTAAAAATAGCTTCAAATCCATAGTCTGACAAACCCTTTGAGATTAGTCCAAGTATTCCAAGTACTGCGATTCCTCCAAGCATCCCAAATGAACCGCCAAGAAAGGCTAAAGCCGCAGTTAATGCAGCAGCACCTGCCCAACCTGTAACTGCCATAGCAACTATGAGCACTAAACCAGGTACACCAAGTGCAGCAATCTTATCAACAAGTTGATCCATACTCTCTATTTCCTTTAGTAATGAGCCAAAAACAACACTCTTGCACCCAAAGGATTCCCACATTGACAGGCTAACTACTAATTAGACTGATCCCGTCTGCCTATCTACATCTAGGAGGGGAATTAGGCTGACAGCCGTCTGTCTAAGATCCCGAATCGGGGAAATAGGCTGACGATTGTCTGTCTAAGATCCCAAATCGGGGAAATAGACTGACAGTTGTCTGCATAATATCTCTGTTTTGGGGAGTTAGGCAGATGGGTTCACAAAGGCTTTAGACAAGCGAGGCTGCGAGGTCTTTGGTTAGGAATGGGGGATTTTGGAGTGGGGATTTTGGATTTTGGATTGAGGGGATGCCCTGCTAAAATCCAAAACCCAAAATCCTCCTTATCTGTTCTTACTCGTTTGCACCAGGATTGCTGCGGATGTCGCGGTGCAGATAGCGCAGCACTTCGCCAGGGCGACCGTCGAGGACGATGCCGTGAGGCGGGAAATCCAGGGCGTGCGTCCACTCGAAGCGTTCGGCATAGCGGAGCAGGTGGAGCCGGTCAATCGCCATCTGGGCATCTTCAGGGAGGCCGATGATGCAGTGGCGCAGGCGGCGACGGTGGGGCAGTTCGCAGGTGAGCGGGGGCAGCGAAAACTGGGTCGCCTCCGAGCGTGGGGACGACCAGGTGTATTGAATTGTCAGCATTTGGGGTTTCCTCCTGGAAACGAGTGGGGTAGGAAACCCCGAAATGTTGGCCGCCCACGGACGTGAAGCGCTGGGACAGGGCGGCCTACAATGGACGCAGCCCTGAGACAGGCTAGGACTGTCGAGGGGTCAGGTGTTGGTAGATGTTTGCCGCATCTACCGACACCGTAGGTGACTAAACGACCAAAATTTCGGGGGAAAGTGGGCTGCGTCGAAGGGAACCAACGGGCAGCTTGATGGACGATTGTACTGGATGCGATCGCCCCCGTCAATTGTCCTGATGACTTACGCTTGCAATCTTATTTATCCTGACGATCGCCCGGTGCGAATGTTCAATCATCCGGTAGTACAATTCCACAACGGCCGCCGCTTTCATGGGTGGCAATCGCTCCACAGGAATTACGTACTTGCGATCCACAGCTACAGGCAAGAAAGATTCGACCCATAGCCCTATTCTGTTGCGCGTATAATGACCCTGATGCGGGTCGGCGTGTCTTCTGGTGAGGCGAGTTTGGCGAAATGAGTGACACCCTGGTACAGCTATCCTCGGTGGGTGAGTCTTTGTTTGAAATTGAGCGTCTGCGCGTGGCCTATCCGTTTCAGCGGGGGCAGCAGGTTGCGACGGAGGCAGACGCGCTGGACTGGGCGGTGGATGATGTGTCGCTGGTGCTGAAGGCGGGCGATCGCCTTGGGCTGGTGGGCGAGTCGGGCTGCGGCAAATCGACGCTGGGGCGGGCCGCTGTTCGCCTGCTGCCGACGGATACGCGCATCGAGGGGCGCGTCTTGTTTCAGGGACGCAATGTCTTCGAGCTAAACCCGGCGGAACTGCGGAAATTTCGCGGCGAGGTCGTGTCCATTGTGTTTCAAGACCCGATGACCCGGCTCGATCCGCTGATGACCATCGGCGACCACTGTGTGGAAACGCTGCGATCGCACGTCCCAGACCTCTCGCGGGCGGCGGCCAGAGAACGGGCGATCGCCACGCTAGAAGCCGTCAACATTCCCCCCAGCCGCTGGAGCCAATATCCCCACGAATTTAGCGGCGGGATGCGGCAGCGCGTGGCGATCGCCCTGGCGCTCTTGCTCAACCCCAAGCTGATCGTCGCCGACGAACCCACGACCAGCCTGGATGTTACCGTGTCTGCCCAAATTTTGCAGGAACTCACCCGCCTCTGCCAGGAACGCGATATGGCGCTGCTGCTGATTTCCCACGACTTGGCGCTGGTGGGCGAATACTGCGATCGCATCGCCGTCATGTACGACGGCAAGGTGGTGGAAACAGGCCCCACCGCCACCGTCCTCACCCAGCCCCAGCACCCCTACACCCAGTCCCTCCTCCAGTCTGCCCTCCACATCCAGGCAACCCCCCAATCCTCCAAACCGCTTACCCCCGAACCCACAGAAGCGCCCCTCCTCAAGCTCGAAAACCTCCAAAAACACTACACCCTGGAATCTAACCTCGTTGCCAAACTCCTAGCAGGCAAGCAAGACACCGTCATCCGCGCCGTAGACGGCATCTCGCTCGATCTGTATCCGGGAGAAATTTTGGGACTGGTGGGCGAGTCGGGCTGCGGCAAAAGCACCTTGTCGCGAACGATCCTGCGGCTGGTGGAGCCGACGGGCGGTCGGATTGAGTTTTTGGGTCAAGACCTGACGCACCTCTCGCGGGAAGATCTGCGAAAACAGCGACGGCAGATGCAGATGGTGTTTCAAGACCCCCACGCCTGCCTGAATCCGCTGATGACGGTGGGCGAGAGCATCGCCGACCCGCTGCTGATTCACGATCTGGCAGACACAGTAGGCGCAAGGCAGCAGGTGTTGCAAATGCTGGAGCGGGTGGGGCTAACGCCGCCAGAAGACTATGCCCAGCGCTATCCGGGCGATTTGTCAGGTGGGCAGCAGCAGCGAGTGGCGATCGCCCGTGCCCTAATTACCCGCCCCCGGCTACTGATCTGCGACGAACCCGTAAGTATGCTCGATGCCAGCGTCCAGTCGCAAGTGCTAGAGCTGATGCTGCACCTGAAGCAGGAATTTGACCTGACGTACCTGTTCATCACACACGACCTCTGGCTGGCACGATTTTTGTGCGATCGCATTGCCGTCATGAACGCAGGCAAAATCGTCGAACTCGGCCCCACCGCTGAGCTATTTGCCAACCCGCAGCACCCCTACACGCAAACGCTCCTGAACGCTGCACCACTGCTCAGTCGGGTGGGCGCTTAAAACTTGAGATGACGAGCGCAACGCGCTCATCATCTCAAACTCTCTACCCCAAAAACTCATAGGTCGTGGACAAATTCACCTGGAGCGTCGGAATTTTTACGTGATTCACCAGGTTATGCGCCAGGGCTTGCTCTGGGGTGAGATACCAGTCGGCATGGCCCCGCTGATGCACCTGCTCGACAAAGTAGCCCGGCGGCTTCTGGCAGTTTTCATCCAGGATTTGATACAGCAGGGCATTCAGCCGTTTCACTTCGTCGGCATCGGCAATGATCTCGCCAGCTTTGCCAAAGGTGACGGTGAGGCAGTCGTGGATCATGATTCGACTATTGGGAGCGGCATAGCGGTAGCCGTGCCAGCCGCAAGAAAGGAGAATCGCTCCCGCGCTCATGGCCTTGCCCATGACAACCGTGGCGATCGGCTTGGGCGACGAGCGACAAATATCGACCATCGCCATCAGGGTGTCGATTTCGCCGCCATAGGAATCGATCAACACCGGAACCACTGGCTGGAGGGATTCTACTGCTCGGTTAAATTGCTCCAAAAAAGGCTTGACGGCTTCGGACTTAAATTCGTTTACCCAGACGACGGCTGGGGGAGGGGCAAGTTTTTCTAACGCTTCACGCTCTGCGCGAGCATTGGTGGTGTACTGGATACGCATTGACGAGAGACTAAAATGTGTCCCTATCCTAATCTACAGACAGCTTGATCTGGGTTGATTGATCTGGGTTGACCAATCTGAACCGATTGATCTGAGTTGATGGCCGACTCTATCCTTTGGCCCCTGCCAGTGGGAATCATTTTTGTGTAGTATTCTCTTTGAGATTTCTTAACCTTCAGTTTGTTTTTTGGCGCGACGGTGCATCCTAGCTTGACACTGAACGTTAAGTCCCCTGATTTCTGTTAGGACTTACGCAGTTGGACGACTTCTCGCAGGCACAGCCCAAGAGACATCGTCCAGAATCTAGAAAAATCTAGGAAACTGATTGCAAGTGCGTCAGTCCTGTCTGTTTGGCGTGTCTGTAAAAAGGGCGATTCTCGAAGCACTCCCTACGGGAATCACCCTTTGCCGCAGGCGCAATCTTCCCCTCTCTCGCCCCACCGGGCCCTACCTTTCGCAACCTAGAGCATATTGAATGTTTGGTCTAATTGGTCATCTGACAAGTCTGGAACACGCTCAAGCCGTCGCCCGCGATCTGGGCTATCCCGAATACGCCGATCAGGGGCTTGATTTTTGGTGCAGCGCGCCGCCGCAAATCGTCGATCACATCAAGGTCACCAGCGCCACCGGGCAGGTGATCGAGGGCAAGTATGTGGAATCCTGCTTTTTGCCGGAAATGCTGGCAACGCGCCGCATCAAAGCCGCCACTCGAAAAGTGATTAATGCCATGGCTCACGCCCAAAAGCACGGCATTAACATTACGGCACTGGGCGGCTTTTCCTCGATTATTTTTGAGAATTTTAACCTGTCGCAAATTCAGCAGGTGCGTGATGTGACGCTAGATTTTGCCCGCTTCACCACTGGCAACACCCACACCGCCTACATCATCTGCCGCCAGGTCGAGCAGGCTTCTAAGCAAGTGGGGATTCACTTATCGGAGGCGACGGTGGCGGTTTGCGGCGCGACGGGCGACATTGGCAGTGCGGTGTGCCGCTGGCTGAATGGACGTGCAGATGTGAAAGAACTGCTGCTGATTGCGCGAGATCAGGAGCGGCTGCAAAATCTGCAAGCAGAACTGGGGCGCGGCAAAATCATGGCGCTAGAAGAGGCGCTGCCCGAAGCCGACATTATCGTGTGGGTGGCTAGTATGCCCAAGGGCGTGGAGATCGACCCGACCACGCTGAAGCAGCCCTGCCTGCTGATCGACGGCGGTTATCCCAAAAACCTAGGTACGAAGATTCAGCATCCTGGCGTGCATGTGCTGAACGGCGGCATCGTGGAGCATTCGCTGGATATCGACTGGAAAATCATGAACATCGTCAACATGGACGTGCCGGCCCGCCAGTTGTTTGCCTGCTTTGCCGAGTCCATGCTGCTGGAGTTTGAGAAGCTCTACACCAATTTTTCCTGGGGGCGAAACCAGATCACGCTGGAAAAGATGGATTTGATTGGGCAGGTGTCGCTGAAGCACGGCTTCCGACCGCTGCTGATGGAAGGCTGAGGTAAAGGGCCGGGGATCTGGGGCAAATTGCTTGTCGATTGGAACTTTTGGGCGATCGCCTCAATCACTGTAAGCTTAAAGATGCAAATTTTGCGGCGAGGATGGGCTGGGGCGATCGCCCAGGAATATTAGGCTGCACCAGCCAGACCCAAGAGCCGGGCCTCACCTACAGCCTAATCCCCTCGCCCTCACCCTACGCCTTACCCATTTCCCTGAGGAGACCATGAAGCGGCGCACGTTGATTCAATATGCAGGCAGCGGATTGGCAGCGGCGGCCGCCACCGTCGGCCTATCCCAGAGCCAGCAAGCCCAAGCCCAGACCAGCAACGCGGTGACGATTCAGGCGTTGGGACATACCTGCTTTTTGTTTACAGGCGGCGGTCTGCGAATTTTGGTTAACCCGTTTCGCCCGATTGGCTGCACCAAGGGATATCGCCCCCCCCGTGTTCCTGCGGACCTGGTGATGATTAGCAGCCGTCTGTTTGACGAGGGTTCCCTGGAGGGACTCCCCGGCAGTCCGCGCCTGCTGGCAGAACCGGGCATCTATGAGTATCGCGGTGTGCAGATCCAAGGCGTGCGATCGCCCCACGATCGCCAGGGCGGGCGGCGCTTTGGGTTTAACGTCACCTGGCGCTGGAACCAGAGCGGGCTGATCCTGGCGCACATGGGCGGCGCGGCGGCTCCGATTGAGGTGGAGCAGCAAATCCTGATTGGTCGCCCGGACGTACTGTTTGTGCCTGTGGGCGGCGGCCCCAAGGCCTACAACGCGACGGAAGCCCGACAGGCCGTGCTGGCGCTGAACCCGCGCATCATTGTGCCGACGCACTTTCGGACGGCGGCCGCTGATGCCAATGCCTGCGATATTTCGCCAGTAGATGAATTTCTGTCGCTGATGGACGGCGTACCCGTGCGGCGACCCGGTGACACGATCACGCTGCGTCGCTCGGAACTGCCGTCGGAAGGGGCCCGAATTGAACTGCTGAGCTACAGATTTTAGGGCGATCGCTCGTTAGCATGGATTTATCAGCGGCTGAGTTGTCCCGGTCGCCGCGTCGGGCGGCTCAGCCAGTTATCCCTCCGTTCCCCCCTTCCCATGCAGACAGAATTTGCCCAGCGTCGCCAGCAGTTGATGGACAAAATTGGCAAGGGCACGGCGATTTTCCGCAGTGCGCCCCAGGCCGTGATGCACAATGATGTCGAATACAACTTTCGGCAAGACAGCGACTTTTTCTACCTGACCGGGTTCGACGAGCCAGAAGCCGTGGCCGTGCTGGCTCCGCACCATGAAGAGCATCGCTTTGTGCTGTTTGTGCGACCCAAAGACCCAGAAAAAGAAACCTGGTCGGGCTATCGCGTGGGCGTGGAGGCTGCCCAGGAGCGCTTTGGGGCCGACGCGGTGTATCCGATTGAGGAACTGGACGAAAAGCTGACGCAATACGTCGAAAAAGCCGACCGGATTTACTACCGACTGGGGCGCGATCGCCGCTTTAACGACAAAATCCTTGGACTGTGGCAGCGGCTGATGCGCGGCTATCCCCGGCGCGGCACGGGCCCCATCGCCATCGAAGATCCGGCCCCGACGCTGCACTCCCTCCGCCAGACCAAGTCGCCCGCAGAGCTAGAGCGGATGCGGAAAGCCGCCGAGATTGCCGTCGCCGCCCACAACCGGGCAATGGCCTACGCCAAACCCGGTGTTTATGAATACCAGGTGCAGGCCGAAATCGAGCATACCTTTCGGATCAGCGGCGCACTGGGCCCGGCCTATCCCTCCATCGTCGCCTCCGGAGCCAACGCCTGCATCCTGCACTACACCGAAAACACGCGCCAGATGCAGGAACACGACCTGCTGCTAATCGACGCGGGCTGCGCCTACGAATATTACAACTCGGACATTACGCGCACCTTCCCCATTAGCGGCAGGTTCACCGAGGAGCAGCGTATCCTCTACGACATTGTGCTGCGGGCCCAACTCGCGGCGATCGCCCAAGTAGCCCCCGGCAATCCCTACAGCCAGATGCACGATACCGCCGTGCGCGTCATTGTGGAGGGGCTGATGGACTTGGGGCTGCTCCAGGGCGATATCGAAGAAATTATCAAAGAAGAGAAATACAAGCCCTTCTACATGCACAAAACCGGGCACTGGCTAGGGCTAGATGTGCATGACGTGGGGGTCTATGCCCACGGCGACACGGCCCACAACCTGGAGCCGGGCCACGTCACGACGGTTGAACCGGGCATCTACATCGGCCCCGGCATCACCCCCGCCGAAGGACAGCCCGACGTGCCCGAACGCTGGCGCGGCATCGGCATCCGCATTGAGGACGATGTGCTGGTCACGCCGACTGGCCATGAGGTGCTGACGGCAGGCGTTCCCAAGCTGATCGAAGATCTGGAATCTTGACGGGCATGAAATATTGCGGGGGGATTTGAATCGACACTTGAACCGCTACTTGACTTGAACCGATACTTGCATCGATAAGCGATCGCCTGCCATGACTCTAGCAAAATCTAATCGCTGCCCCACGCACCGCAGATCGGGCCCATGCTAAAGTTTTGTTTAGTCAAGTTTCGTTAGGGTCAGCGTTGCGTTTGGCCCGCTCTGCGTTTGATTCTTTGATCCTCCTTTGATCCACAGTCCTTTGATCCACAGTCCTTACCCCCGATTCCTTCCATGTCTATCCTCGGCAATCCGCTCACGCTAATTACCTCTGGCAAGCCCTTCATTCGTGCTTTAGAAGCAGCCGGGACGCTGGGCGTATACGTGCCGCTGGAGGGCGGCCTGGAGGGGCGGTATCAGCGACGGCTGCGAGGCGCAGGCTACAAGGTTCTCAACATTACGGCGCGGGGGCTGGGCGATTTGTCGTCCTACCTACTAGATGTCCACGGGGTACGCCCGCCCCACCTGGGCAAAAAGAACCTGGGACGTGAAGGGGCCGTCGGCTATCGCTACTTCGTGCCACCCGTGGCTACCTACGAGGCTGAGGTGCTGCCCAAGGGCGCAAAGGGGCTGGTGATCTGGATGCTGGAGGGGCACATCCTGTCGCGCTCCGAGCTAGAATTTTTGGTGACCCTGCCCCAGACCGACTCTCGCATCAAGGTGGTGCTGGAGATGGGGGGCGATCGCCAGTTTACCTGGAAACCGCTGAAGGACATTCTGGCGGCTGCTTAGCCAGATTCTTTAGCAACTGTTTCTCGAAAGCAATCGTTTCTCGAACCTGACCAGGCTGCTATCGAGCCGCGATATGTGGCCATTTTGGGGATGCTTTAGGGCGATCGCCTCTAGATTTGGGGATCGCTGGGGTCAATCCACCCAGAAAGTTTGCTGCAAAAGGTTTTGACGCTCTTTGCAAACGGCATTTTTGGTGTACACTGAGGGCCAAGGTGGGTGATCCCCATCCGGGTGCATGGTTTAACAGCAAGCTCTGGGTTCATCGCCAGAGGGTGCTATCCTCGTTCTTTGCTTCCCTGCGGTCTGAGTCAGGGCAACCAATTTGTACACTCCCTTGCAGTCCTTAAGGGAGGGTCGCTGGTTCAAGTTAATTTGTGGAGCCAGCTTTCAGCACCTCCCTGCAATTCGGAATTTAACTCTGGCCTATGCGCTGGCGGGTGCCGACTGTGTGGATGTGGCGGCAGACCCGGCGGTCATTCATGCGGCAAAGGAAGGGCTAGCCGCTGCGGCAGGGCTGGGGTGCGATCGCCTCCCCTGGCTCATGGTCAGCCTCAACGACGGCGAAGATCCCCACTTCCGCAAAGCGGTCTTCGACCCGGCCCGCTGTCCGGCAGACTGTCCCCGCCCCTGCGAAACCATTTGCCCTGCCCAGGCGATTACCTTCGATCGCCCCACTGAGGGATATTCTGGCGGCTACTCTGGCGTGATCGAGAGCCGCTGCTATGGCTGTGGGCGCTGTCTGCCGCTGTGCCCAATTCAGCAAATTGCCACCCAGTCCACCACCATTACGCCAGAAATGATTCCGGACCTGCTGGCGCAGGTGGACGCGCTGGAAATCCATACGCAGGTCGGGCGGCTGGCAGAATTTCGGCAACTGTGGCGGGCGATCGCCCCCGTGGTTCACAGGCTCAAGCTAGTGGCGATTAGCTGTCCCGACGGCGACGGGCTGATCGACTATCTGCGATCGCTCTACCAGCACATTTCACCAGAGGATAGCCCGCTGCCCTGTCCGCTGATCTGGCAGACAGATGGGCGACCCATGAGCGGCGACATCGGCGCCGGAGCCACTCGCGCCACCGTCAAGCTGGGACAAAAGGTGCTGGCGGCGGGGCTACCGGGCTATGTGCAGTTGGCCGGCGGGACGAATCACCACACCGTTCCGAAATTGCGGGCGCTGGGCTTGTTGTCTGAGGAATCTACCCTGGGCGATGCCCGGCGGGATCACTCCGCACCTCGCGCTGAGGATCTGCCCCAACCCGCTGCTTCCACCTTCATTGCAGGCGTGGCCTACGGCAGCTATGCCAGGGTGCTGCTGTCGCCCATCCTCGACCAGCTAGATGCGATCGCCCCCCAGTTGCTTGGCGCTTCTTCCCCGCCTCCCCACGCCGATGCTCTCCCTCACTTTGCTCCGGATTCTGCGGGGTATGACCCGCTTTCAGGTTCGCCGCCAGAATCAATTGCTCCCCCTCCTGCCCATGTCGCACATGTTGCACATGTTGCACACGTTGCACACGTTGCACACGTTGCACATCTAGAACGTGACCCAGACTTACTCACGCAGGCCGTAGCACGGGCGATCGCCCTAGTGTCGCAACTCAAGCCCCAGCCTGACTTGGCGATCGCCCCTGCCCCCGCCGCCGACCTGCATTTAGCAACTGAATCAGCCCCTCCTTCGCAGTTTTCCCTCCATCACCCGCCTGCCGTCGAGCCAGTCTTGCTAAAGCCTGGATGAATACTGGCATTCTGCTTCCACAAGTGTCGCGATCCCCCTCCAGCCCTGACAAGTTTTTTTAACGTTCAGCGCTACCCCTAGATTTCCAACCTCTTACATCCTTTGGTACCCGGCCATGAGCGTCAAGCAGTTTCGATTTAATCCTGTTCAATTTCCTGTTCAATTTATTGCCTCTCGTTTTATTGGCTCTCGTTTTGAAGCAGTGTCCAATTCGCGACCTGCGCTTTTTCCCCCAACGTTGTTCGTTATTTATTAGCAACCACCTATGACATTCAACGGGAACGATTCTGCCGAATATCGCCCCTCCGTTACCCCCGCTGCGGCCAGCGCGGATGCCAAGCCCGCCCAGCCGCTGCAAATCACCGACGACCTGGATCAACTGCTGGCGATTTTGCCTGACCCAATTCGCGATCGCCTAGAACAGCATCCCCAGCGCAACGTGCTGGTGGAAGTGGTGCTAGATCTGGGTCGCCGCCCCGAAGCCCGCTTTCCTGGCACGTCTGAGTATCTCTCCGAAGATGCCATCACTAAAGCAGACTTGCAGCACTGTATCGACCGCGTGGGCATCTTTAGCGGCGACAACCGGGCGGGCATTGAAAAAACCCTGCACCGCATCAGCGCCATCCGCAACCGCGCTGGCGAAATTATCGGCCTCACCTGTCGCGTCGGGCGGGCGGTCTACGGCACGATTGGCATGATTCGTGACCTAGTAGAATCGGGGCGATCGATCCTGATGCTGGGGCGTCCAGGCGTGGGCAAGACCACGGCCCTGCGCGAAATCGCCCGCGTGCTGGCAGATGAGCTAGAAAAGCGCGTCGTCATCATCGACACCTCCAACGAAGTGGCCGGCGACGGCGACATTCCCCATCCCGCCATCGGTCGGGCCCGGCGGATGCAGGTGGCCCATCCCGAAAACCAGCATCAGGTGATGATCGAGGCAGTGGAAAACCACATGCCAGAAGTGATCATCATTGACGAAATCGGTACGGAGCTAGAAGCGCAGGCCGCCCGCACGATTGCCGAACGCGGTGTGCAACTGATCGGTACGGCCCACGGCAACCAGATTGAGAACCTGATGAAAAACCCCACCCTTTCCGACCTGGTGGGCGGCATTCAGTCTGTGACGCTGGGCGACGAAGAGGCCCGCCGTCGGGGCAGCCAAAAGAGCGTGCTGGAGCGCAAAGCGCCGCCGACCTTCGACATTGCGGTGGAAATGCTGGAGCGGCAAAAGTGGGTGGTGCATGAGTCGGTGGCAGACACGGTGGATGCGCTGCTGCGCGGGCGCGTGCCCAATCCCCAGGTGCGCCAGGTCAACGACGCAGGCGAAGTCACCATTACCCATGAGCAGAGCGGCAAAGGGCTGGACCCAAAACCCGTCCGATCGCTCCCCTTTGGCGACAGCAGCACGGCCTTGCGCGATACGGGCGCGGCGCGGGTGGCGGGCTGGCGCTCGTCGGGACAGATGATGCCGCTGCCGTCGCCCCGCTATGACCGGGTAGCGCGGTTTCCCCGTGATACGGATTCGTTCAGCGGCCTGATGTCGCCGGAGCGCCAGTCCTTTGACCAGATGCTGAACGACTCGCTAGAGCGATCGCTCATGAGCGAGGAAGCGGACCCCTTCGGTGAGGTGCCCACGGCAGGGCCCAACGGCGAAGATTTGCCGCTGCACATCTACCCCTACGCCGTCAGTCGGCATCTGGTAGAACAGGTGATTCACACGATGAACCTGCCCATCGTGCTGACGAAGGATCTAGACGGGGCGGATGCGGTGCTGGCGCTGCGATCGCACATCAAGAACCACTCCAAACTGCGGCAAATTGCCAAGAGTCGCCAGCTTTCGATCTTTACAGTCAAGTCAAATAGTATGCCGCAGATTATCCGCGCCCTCCAGCGGATGCTAAAGATGGAAGATGCGTTTTTGGAGGAGCCGATCAACCTCAACCTGTTTTCGCGCAGCGGCGACGAAGACGAGATCGAGGCGCTGGAAGAAGCGCGGCTGGCTGTGGAGCAGATTGTGATTCCCAAAGGGCAACCTGTGGAACTGCTGCCTCGCTCCGCCAAGGTTCGCAAGATGCAGCATGAACTGGTGGAACACTATCACCTGAAGTCCTCCAGTTTTGGCGAAGAGCCAAACCGACGGCTGCGGATTTATCCAGCGTAGGCACTATGAAATCATCAACGCAGAAATCAACGGGGGGAACGGTGCTGGCGATCGCCACCCCGATTGCCATCTTGGCTACCCTGGCGGTAAACACCCTGTCCAACACCAACCCCCCCGGCGGCGTGAACGTGGGCGAACTAGCCAACACGCTGCTGAGGGACGTGCGGGTCTTGCCTGCAAACTACGCCTTCATCATCTGGGGCGTGATTTACGTCGGGCTGATTGCCTACGGCATTTACCAAATTCGCCCGGCCCAGACTGGCGATACTGCCATTGTGCAGGCAGACGCGCTGTTGATCGTCGCCTGTGTTGCCCAAATCGCGTGGATTTATCTGTTTACATTTCGGCAGTTTTGGGCCTCGGTCTTGGCTATGCTGATCATCCTGGGGTCGCTCATTTTTGCCTATCTGCGGCTGGGCATTGGGCGCGATCGGGTGGGGCGCGATCGCCGCTGGAATGCCCACCTTCCCTTCAGCATCTACCTGGCGTGGATTTCTGTCGCGACGATTGTGAACATTGCCTCGGCCCTGTTTGCCAACAACTGGAGCGGCGGCCTTGCCCCAGACCTGTGGGCGCTGCTGCTGCTGGTCATTGGAACGGCGATCGCCCTTGTCGTCTTTTTCCAGCGGCGAGACATCGCGTTTCTGCTGGTGTTTATCTGGGCGTATGGGGCGATCGCCGTGCGACAGTCCGCCTTTCCGCTGGTACAAATTGGGGCGATCGGCGGCGCAGTTCTGCTGGCAGGGGTCGTCCTCTGGAGCCTGTGGCAGCCAAGGCAGCGGTTTGAGTGATGGAGGGAAGAACGAAGAGAGAAGAACGAAGAGAGAAGAACGAAGAACGAAGAGGTTCTGGTTTTCCTTTTTTCGCTTTTCGTTCTTCGTTCTTCTCTCTTCCTTTTTCCGCCCCTCCCCATCACCCCTAATGCCCCTCCAGCCGCCTGCGCCATTCCGCATCGATTTTGTCTACCTGGGCGAGTTCCTGCGGGGTCAGGTCTTCCTGAGTGCTGTAGGCCAGGTTGGCTTCATCCACGACAGATTCCAGCGCAAACTGCTGGGCAAAGGCGAGTTTTTCCTGAATTTTCGGCCCGAGGCGATTCAGCGCTTCGGCGCGACGCTGGCGCATTTCGTTGCGGGCGGCGATCGCCTTGTTGCGTCCCTGAATCCACAGATAGCGCACCAGCGGCACAATTAGAAAACCCGCCGCGTAGGCCAGCAGCAGCCCATAAATACCGCCGACCAAGCCGACGATGCCGCCCAGCGATGCCGCGCCGCCCCGCAGCAGGGAACCCAGCATCAGCGCGCCGACAATATTCACCACGCCCAGCCCAGCCGCCATCATCAGTTGCCCAGATGTCGCTTGGCTAAAGCGCCAGGGCAATTCCTTCAGGTATGCCGCCACCGAGAGGCGATTTTGCTGCTGGGCGGTGACTTGCAGTTCGGGGAAGTGGTAGACCAGTTCGCCCGTGGGGCTGACCTCTGGGCGGCCGTTGAAGCGGGTCAGCACAGGCAGCATGTAGTCTTCTAGGTCGGTGGTTGCGGTGTTGATCTGGTCGAGGTAAGGGGTGACTTGCTCGGCAACCACTACGCCCCGCTGGTTGCGGATGACATTGGCGATCGCCCGCCAGCGCCGCTCCTCCAGATTTGCATTCGGATTGCCATCGCCAAACAGGAACGAAAACACCGATTCCAGGAAACTCATTTGATTTTTGGGATCGCTGGCGTTTTCTGCCTGTTCGCGGCGATGGCGACGATCGGTGTCCGGCAGAAAAATCCAGTACCAGTCGGGGCCAATCCACATGCGGGGCAGCATCACCATGCCGCCGCCGTCAAAGTCGCGGTCGTTGTCGCCCTGGGCGGCGCTGAGGGCCAGCATGGCGGCAATAATGGCGATCGCAATCAGGACAATCGAGGCCACCAGCGCAATCCCAAAGCTGATGCGAATCAAGTAGAACATCACCCGCCAGACCTTGCTCCACCAGGCCTGTAGCCGCAGCCGGAAGTATTTATTTTGCAACACTTGGCGAAAATTGCGCGGAAAGACATAGGCAATATCGCCCGCGTCCGACACCTGCATGTGCCCGCCCGCCTCAGATGCCAGCGCCAGCAGACCTTGCTCGGCCCGCTTCACGTCCAGCCCTGCCAGCGAAGCCAGGTCGCCTGCGGTGACTCGATAATTAAGCCGCTCGACGGCTTTCATCAATTCGGCATCCAGTGCCATAGCGTTTCCCTTAAGCCAGAAACTATCTTCACTCTAGAAATTTTTGAAGCAAAGTGACAATGTTTCGGAGCCAAGGCTGAGAGGTTGCACTTTGCCCTGCGGCGTGACTCACTTCCCCCTCCGGTCGTGATGCCCATCATCGACAAATCCGTAGATTTTCGGAACCCCTGCCAACGCTCCGGCCAAAGGTTGCAAATCAGCGATAAAGTAGCAAATAGGATTTTCCAGGCTTTTCCCAAACGCAGCTATGCCCAGATCTCAACGCAACGACAACTTCATTGATAAGACCTTTACCGTCATGGCAGACCTGATTCTCAAGGTACTGCCGACGAACAAGGCCGCCAAAGAAGCCTTTGCCTACTATCGAGATGGCATGTCGGCTCAGGCGGATGGGGAATATGCCGAAGCTCTGGCAAACTACGAGGAAGCGCTGAAGCTGGAGCAAGACCCCTACGATCGCAGCTTTGTGCTATATAACATGGGGCTAATCTACGCCAGCAACGGCGAACACGATCGCGCCCTGGAAAGCTACCACCAAGCGCTGGAACTTAACCCTCGAATGCCGCAGGCGCTCAACAATATTGCGGTGATCTACCACTACCTGGGCGAACAGGCCGAACTGGCGAACAACACCAGCGAAGCCGACAAGAACTATGACCAGGCGGCGGAATACTGGGAGCGAGCCATCCGCCTTGCGCCCAACAACTACATCGAAGCCCAAAACTGGCTGAAAACCACCGGCCGCATGAAGATCGACGTATTTTTCTAAGATTTCCCCCCTCGTCTCTTTGTTTTTCCTTTTTCCTAAAAATGCTCGATCGCGAACAGGTTCACAAAGTTGCCCACCTCGCTCGTTTGGCGCTGACACCCGCCGAGGAGGAGCAGTTCACCACGCAGCTTGGCAGTATTTTGGAATATTTTGAGCAACTGAATGAGCTGGATACCCGCGACGTGCCGCCGACGACTCGCGCCATCGACGTGAGCAATGTCGTGCGTCCTGATGCGCTCCAGCCCTATCCCAACCGCGAGGCGATTCTCGATAGCGCCCCCGATCGCGACGGCGAGTTCTTTAAAGTGCCGCAGATTATGGGCGGGGGCGATTAGCCCCGATCCGATCATCAGTTTTGCTCTAAACGGTTCTGAACAGTTATGTCCTGATCCAGTTATGTCCTGGTCAGCTAAACCCTGAATAGTCACAACACGAGTCGCTACAGCACCAGTCGTCAGGACAAACCATGAAAATTCAAGCGATTTACACCGATGGGGCCTGTTCGGGAAACCCTGGCCCGGGTGGCTGGGGAACGCTCGTCGTGTTTGAAGACGGCAGCGTTCATGAAATGGGCGGGGGCGATCGCCAAACCACCAACAACCGCATGGAAATGCAGGCGGCGATCGCAGCGCTGGAATACCTGAAAGCCACCGGACAAACGCAGCCCATCCCGCTCTACACCGATAGCCAATACCTGATCAACGGCATCACGCAATGGATGAATGGCTGGAAGCGCAAAGGCTGGACAACCTCTAGCGGTGGCGCAGTATTAAACCAGGAACTCTGGCAGCGGCTCGACGCGCTGAATTCTCGTCAGATCCAGTGGACTTACGTGCGCGGCCACGCGGGCAACGCCGGGAACGAACGCTGTGATGCGATCGCCCGTGCCTTTGCCCAAGGACAAGTGCCCCACTTGCAGCAAATCGGCCCCGTCTCTTGAGTGCTGTGTCGAATTCTTAGCACCTACGCAGAGCGCCATCGCCCCCGCACAGACTGGCTAGACCAGCTAGCCGCCCGCCACAGCAGGCACAATGCTCACTTCATCGCCTGCATTCAGCACCGTGTTTGCGCCGTCCAAAAACCGGATGTCTTCGCTATTCACATAGAAGTTCACAAAGCGGCGGAGTTTGCCCTGGTCGTCGCACAGACGGGCCTTAATCCCAGGAAAAGACGCATCGAGCTTATCCAGCAATTCGGCGATCGTCGCGCCTTCGACTTCTACAGTCGCCTGATTGGCAGTGAACTGTTGCAGCGGCGTGGGAATGAGAACTTTGACAGACATAGCTGAGAAAATTGGGGTGGAAGGAGTAAACGGATTGACGGGGTAACAGAGGGTTATCGAAGCTGAGAAGCAAGCAGTCTAGCCCCTGCCCCTAGGAATTTGGGTCTCTTAAACCGTGACCTGCTGCCATTCCAGGCGGCCCAGCGTCTGCGCCCGCTCCAGCGCCCGTTCAAAGCTTTCCAGCTTGGGTTCGATAGTGAGGGGTTCGCCAATGTAGCCCTGGACAGCTTCCTGGGTCTTCAGCCCGTTGCCCGTGATGTAGGCGACGGTGGTTTCGTCGGGGTTGATTTTGCCTGCTTCAGCCAGTTTTTTCAGAACGGCGATCGTAGTGCCGCCTGCGGTTTCGGTGAAGATGCCTTCGGTTTCGGCCAGTAGTTTGATGCCTTCGACCACTTCCGGATCGCTGACTGATTCAATATTGCCATTGGTCTTGCGGGCAATGTCCAGTGCATATACCCCATCTGCCGGATTGCCAATCGCGATGGATTTGGCAATGGTATTGGGTTTGACGGGTGTGATGAAGTCGCGGTCTTCGCGGTAGGCCTGGGCAATAGGCGAGCAGCCGTCTGCCTGAGCGCCGCTGAAACGCACCGCTTTCTCCTCCACCAAGCCAACTTTGGTAAATTCTTGGAAGCCTTTGTATATTTTCGTGAACAGAGAGCCAGAGGCCAGCGGCGCAACGATGTGGTCCGGCAGTTGCCAGCCAAGCTGCTCGATGACTTCGTAGCCCAGGGTTTTGGAACCTTCGGAATAGTAGGGGCGCAGGTTGATATTCACAAAGCCCCAGCCGTGGGTGTTGGCGACTTCCGAGCAGAGGCGGTTCACTTGGTCATAGTTGCCATGAACGGCCATGACGGTGGGCCCGTAGATCAGCGTACCCAGGACTTTGCCTGCTTCCAGGTCAGAGGGAATAAACACACAGCAGTCTAGCCCTGCGTGGGCGGCGATCGCCGCTGTCGAGTTTGCCAAGTTCCCAGTGCTAGCGCAGGAAACCGTCGTAAAGCCCAGTTCCCGTGCGCGAGTCAGCGCCACGGACACCACCCGGTCTTTGAAGCTGAGGGTGGGCATGTTCACTGCGTCGTTCTTGATGTAGAGATTTTTGATACCCAGGCGACGCGCCAGACGGTTTGCCTTCAGCAGCGGCGTAAAGCCTGTGCCCACGTCAATCAGGTTATCCGTTGCAACGGGCAAGAAAGAGCGATAGCGCCAGATAGACTTGGGGCCGGCTTCGATGGTTTGACGGGTCACGACTTTGCTCAGGTGGGCGTAGTCGTAGGTCACTTCCAGTGGCCCAAAGCACAATTCGCAAACGTGAATTGCCTTTGCTTCATACTCTGCACCGCACTCTTTACACTTCAAGCCAGAAAAAGCAGCAGCGGTGGAACGGGTTTGGGTGGGGTGGGTTGCCAGCGTCATGGAGGGGTCTCGTCCTGTGATATCTCGTTCGTTTTGCGTGAAATGAAGTCTGGGAAAGGGTTGCAGGTTTCCTTCACCCAATGCAAGGAATCGTAGCATGGGCAACAAACAGCGTCAAACATACCCGACTTTTTTTGTCGGGATTTGACTCGATCCCGAATTTCACTGCATTTGAACCGCACAGGACTTACGCACTTGCAATAAGCTTTTGGGGTTTTGGACAATTTCTTGCTGCGTAAGTCCTGCCGCATTCAAGGTAAGGAAGATTTCAGCAGGGGTTTCATCGTTGACTCTAGTCCTCAGCGCCAATCATCCAACACGAACGCACCGGGATGGTTAAACGCAGGCTGGTTTGGGCAGAGCATCGCCACGCCCAGGATGTCGATGCGAAACCCCAGGCTCCGCAAAAGCTGGTACGCACCCTGCCGCTCCGTATTGACCCCGCAGATCAGGGTTGAGAGTCCGCGCTGAGCCGCCAGACCTTCGCAGGCTTGCAACAGAGAGGCGAGGGATTCGGACGCGCGATTCGCGAAGCGATCCCCACGGGAATCGCCCGACCGCACCGCACCAAATTTCACGTAACAAGCGTCTTTGCCTGCTTCAGTACCTTCTCCACAATGGCAAATCGCAAACCCCTCCAGATGTTGATTTTCGACAGGGGAACCCTGGCTTTCCAGCAGTACGGTCTCGCCCCAGTGGCGAGCGGCAACGGTGCGAATTTCGTTGCTCAAGTCGAGTCCCTCGAACACTGTATTGGTCAGCTCAGCACAGCGAGCCAAACTGTCTGCTTGCGTGGCCGCCGCCAACTCTGAATATCTCAGGCCGGGCTGAAGAGGGGGCTGGGAATTCTGAGGCTGAACGGGCTTGCTCATGACCGCCGTCAAACAGCGGGGGTGAAACCTGAACCGCTCGTAGAGTGCGAGGTGTTTAGGGCTGTTGGAAAACGTAAAGATGCCAAGCTGAGATATTTGATGCTGAGCAAAATAGTCCATTGCAGCGCTGACGAGTTGCTGCCCTACCTTCTGATTCCAGTAGTCGGGATGGACAGTGAGTGGGCCAAACCCGCCAAAGCTGCCCCAGTTCACCGCAATATTTGAGCCAACGATCTGACCATTATCTTCTGCGACAAACGCGGCGGATGGGTCGAGATACCACCGATTCATGTAGTTCATCGTTCTGGCAAAGTCTTGCGGGTCGGGCAGGCCGATAAAGGTGCCAAACGCCAGACGGAAGAGATGATCGGCGATCGCCAAATCCGCTTCCTGCATTGCCCGAATCGTAATGGCCATGAGTCTGGGTGGGTCTGGGTAGCGTTTAAGCGTTGCTCATTTTCAGCAGCAGCAGCTCAATAGTAGCCAGAGGGCGATCGCCCCGATCCACAGGTCAACAAAGGTTTGCAATAACCACGCTGCAAGCCTGGACGGAAAAGGCTGATTCATTTTGGATTTTAGATTTTGGGTTTTGGATTTGCGACTTTGGATGTCTCAGCGTTTGGGAGGCTTCTAGTCATTTCATGGGTAGCATCACTCAGGAAAGCCGATAAAAGCCGATATTCAAACCCTCCCCACGCGAAAAAGCGCCCCCCGCAGGAGGCGCTCAGAGACTAGCTAATCAGACAGACTCAGCAAACGCTAAGCAGACGCCAAGGCACAGCCAGAATTAGCCATTGATTTGGGGCGCAACCAGAGCCACAGGAGCAGCTTCGCCAGCAGCCAAGTCGAGGGGGAAGTTGTGAGCGTTGCGCTCGTGCATCACTTCCATACCCAGGTTGGCGCGGTTCAGGATGTCTGCCCAGGTGTTCACCACGCGACCCTGAGAGTCGATGATGGACTGGTTGAAGTTGAACCCGTTCAGGTTGAACGCCATCGTGCTGATGCCCAGCGCCGTGAACCAGATGCCGATCACAGGCCATGCACCCAGGAAGAAGTGCAGCGAGCGGCTGTTGTTGAAGCTGGCGTATTGGAAGATCAACCGACCAAAGTAGCCGTGGGCAGCAACGATGTTGTAGGTTTCTTCTTCTTGTCCGAACTTGTAGCCGTAGTTCTGCGATTCAACTTCGGTGGTCTCGCGCACTAGGGAGGAAGTCACCAACGAACCGTGCATGGCGGAGAACAGGGAGCCGCCGAACACGCCTGCTACGCCCAGCATGTGGAAGGGGTGCATCAGGATGTTGTGCTCTGCTTGGAACACGAACATGAAGTTGAAGGTGCCGGAGATGCCCAGGGGCATACCGTCGGAGAAGGAACCTTGTCCGATGGGGTAGATCAGGAACACTGCGGTCGCAGCGGCTACGGGGGCGCTGTAGGCGACGCAGATCCAGGGACGCATACCCAGGCGGTAGCTCAGTTCCCATTCACGTCCCATGTAGCAGAATACGCCGATCAGGAAGTGGAAGACGACGAGCTGGTAGGGACCACCGTTGTACAGCCACTCGTCTAGAGAGGCGGCTTCCCAGATGGGGTAGAAGTGCAGACCGATGGCGTTGCTGGAGGGAACCACTGCGCCGGTGATGATGTTGTTGCCGTACAGCAGGGAGCCTGCGACGGGTTCACGGATGCCGTCGATGTCCACGGGGGGAGCAGCGATGAAGGCGATGATGAAGCAAGCGGTGGCAGTCAGCAGGGTGGGGATCATCAGTACGCCGAACCAGCCTACGTACAGGCGGTTCTCGGTGCTGGTTACCCAGTTGCAAAACTGTTCCCATACGCTTGCACGTTCGGTGCGTTGTAGGGTCGTTGTCATGATAGATAAGTGCTTGAAAGGTATGTATTCGGTACAGGTCAGTGCTTTTGCCTCCCTGTGTTAACTAATTTAGCGATACTGTTTCGACTTGTAAAGCACTTCGCGATGATCTTTTGATTTTTCTAAGAATTCGTACATGAATCTCTTGCTCTAAACCTCTGAAAAGCCGGAGATGCATAAGACAGACCCATAGCAATGAGCGTTCCCTACTGTGTAACGCTCAGTTACGTGTATGTCTCAGTACCGTTAATGTTCGACAACGTAGAAGCGAGTGACAGAGTAAGAGCATCAACGGTCCATCGGGTGAAATGTAACGAAATATTGCGATCGCCCTCAAAAGCTGCGTATAGCCACGCATTCAGTACGGTTGCCCTGCCGTCGGCCGAAATATCTAGTGCGGCAGGTGAGGGGCGATCGCCCCAGCAACTCGACCCGCAGCTATACAATGAAGCTTGTCCAAAGCGCCGACTGCGCGATTCGCCCAAACCTCTCCATGACTGCCGCTGCCTCTCCCCCTTTTTCGCCCGAAGAAATCGCCGCCGAAGGGCTGAAGCCTGAAGAATACGAAGAGATCGTCCGCCGCCTGGGTCGCCATCCCAACAAAGCAGAACTGGGCATGTTTGGTGTCATGTGGTCGGAACACTGCTGCTACAAAAACTCGCGCCCTCTGCTGAAGCAGTTCCCCACTGCGGGAGAGCGCATCCTGGTCGGCCCAGGCGAAAATGCAGGTGTGGTGGACATGGGCGACGGGTTGCAACTGGCCTTCAAAATCGAGTCGCACAATCACCCCTCGGCCGTGGAGCCGTTTCAGGGCGCAGCGACGGGTGTAGGCGGCATCCTGCGAGACATTTTCACAATGGGCGCTCGCCCCATTGCGGTGCTGAACTCACTCCGCTTTGGCAATTTGGAAGATCCGCGTACCCGACGACTGGTGAACGGGGTGGTGGCGGGCATTGCCCACTATGGCAACTGTGTGGGCGTGCCGACAGTGGGGGGTGAAGTCTACTTTGACCC
Organism: Thermoleptolyngbya sichuanensis A183; assembly: GCF_013177315.1. Classification (NCBI taxonomy): domain Bacteria; kingdom Bacillati; phylum Cyanobacteriota; class Cyanophyceae; order Oculatellales; family Oculatellaceae; genus Thermoleptolyngbya; species Thermoleptolyngbya sichuanensis. The sequence goes on from NZ_CP053661.1 coordinate 4,066,153, forward strand.
CGCCTATGCAGAGAATCCGCTGGTGAACGCGATGGCAATTGGGCTGATGGAAACGCCCGAAATTGTGAAGTCTGGCGCGTTTGGGATTGGCAATCCGGTGCTGTATGTCGGCTCGACGACCGGACGAGACGGCATGGGCGGAGCCAGCTTTGCCAGCGCCGAACTGAGCGACGAGTCGATGGACGATCGCCCGGCGGTTCAAGTGGGTGATCCGTTTCTGGAAAAATCCCTGATCGAAGCCTGTCTAGAAGCCTTCAAAACCGGAGCCGTTGCCGCCGCCCAGGATATGGGCGCAGCGGGAATTACCTGTTCTACCTCGGAAATGGCGGCGAAAGGCGGTGTGGGTATCGAGCTGGACCTGGACAAAATCCCCGTCCGCGAGACGGGCATGGTTCCCTACGAGTTTCTGCTGTCGGAATCGCAGGAGCGGATGCTGTTTGTGGCCCATGCTGGCCGCGAACAAGAGCTAATCGATATCTTCCATCGTTGGGGGCTGCACGCGGTGGTGGCCGGGCGCGTCATTGAAGAACCCGTGGTGCGGATTTTCTATCAGGGGGCGATCGCCGCTGAAGTGCCCGCCACCGCCCTTTCCGACAACACACCGATTTATCATCGCGAACTGTTGCCCGAACCGCCTGACTACGCCCGCACCGCCTGGGCCTGGACGGAAGACCAGCTTCCCCCCAGCGCCCCCGACGGCATCACGATAAACGGCACACTCTCCACCTGGAACGACCTGCTACTGCGCCTGCTCGATAGCCCCACTATCGCTTCCAAGCGCTGGGTCTATCGCCAATACGACCATCAGGTGCAAAACAACACGGTTCTGTTGCCCGGTGGAGCCGATGCCGCCGTGGTGCGCCTGCGGCCGCAGGAACCTGACAGCAAGGAGACAGCCGCAGGGAGTCCCCCACTCACCTCTGCCTTTATCAAAGCTGTTGCCGCCACCGTCGATTGCAACGCCCGCTATGTCTACCTGCATCCCTACGAGGGCGCAAAGATGGCTGTGGCAGAGGCAGCGCGGAACTTGAGTTGTGTCGGGGCAGAGCCGCTGGCGGTGACGGATAATCTTAACTTTGGCAGTCCCGAAAAGCCCATTGGCTACTGGCAACTGGCCGAGTCCTGTCGGGGGTTGGCGGAAGCTTGTCGAGAACTGCAAACACCCGTCACGGGCGGTAACGTGTCGCTGTATAACGAGACGCTGGACGCAGAGGGCAAGCCGCAGCCCATTTACCCCACCCCCGTCGTTGGCATGGTGGGCTTGGTCGAAGATTTGCGCCGGGTATGTGGGCTGGGCTGGAAAACGCCCGGTGCGGTTATCTACTTATTAGGAGCAGATGCTGTGCCCACCTTGGGCGCTTCGGAATACCTGGCAGTGGTTCACCAAACCGTGGCAGGGCGGCCGCCGGAGGTGAATTTTGACCTAGAGCGGCGGGTACAGGCAGCCTGTCGGGAGGGAATCCGGCGCGGCTGGGTGGAGTCTGCCCACGACTGCGCCGAGGGCGGACTGGCGGTGGCACTGGCAGAATGCTGCATCGGCGGCAGCTTGGGTGCAACGGTGGGTCTGGGGATGGGCGAGTCCGGCGGGCTGTCAACGTCCCAACGGCTAGACTTGCTTTTGTTTGGGGAAGCAGGCGCGCGGATTTTAGTTTCAGTCGCGCCGGAGCAAACCACAGCCTGGGAAGCCTATTTGAGGGAGCATTTGGGCGATCGCTGGCAAAAGTTGGGACAGGTCGCAGATGCAACCGCACCCCTGCAAATTTCTACCGCCGACGGTCGCTGCCTGATAAACGCTAGCATGGCCGAGATGGGCGATCGCTGGTTGAATGCCATTGAGCGTCGCCTCACCGCTGACTGATGTTGTCTGTAGACATCCGCCTGCAAGGGACATCCACCCGAAAAGGACATCCACCCGCAAACCATGCCGAATGTCCGTAAGATTCCCCCTTGCCTCGCTGCAAGCCTATGAGAGGATTAAGGGATTGTTACAAACAAGTTGCGAACCAGTTAAGCCTTTCCCTTTGGACTCCGCCTAATCCCCCATTCCAAACCCCAAATCCTTTGGAGACACGCTATGATGCCCGATGATGACGATTGCCTGCCGTCTGCTAGGTTTGAGCCGCATGAGCAAGAGGAGGGCGATCGCCCCGACAAGCCCGAAGAAGCCTGCGGTGTGTTTGGCGTATACGCACCCGGCGAAGATGTCGCCAAGCTAACCTATTTTGGGCTGTTTGCGCTCCAGCATCGCGGGCAAGAGTCGGCCGGCATCGCCACCTACGAGGGCACGTCTGTTTCAGAGGTGAGCCGCTACCGCAACGTCGCGCCGCTAGATCTGCAAGTGCATCTATGTAAAGAGATGGGGCTGGTGACGCAGGTCTTCAGCGAACAGATCCTCGCAACGCTCAAAGGCGGCCTGGCAGTGGGGCACACGCGCTATTCCACGACGGGATCGAGCCGCGTGGTCAACGCCCAGCCCGCAGTGGTGCAAACTCGGCTCGGCCCGCTGGCGCTGGCCCACAACGGCAACCTGGTCAACGCCGGAATCCTGCGAGAGGAACTGCTGCAACAAAACGCCCAGCTTCAAACCACGACCGATTCTGAATCGATCGCCTTTGCCGTGGCCGAAGCAGTGAACAGCGGCATGGACTGGATCGACGGGGCGATCGCCGCCTTCAAGCGCTGTCAGGGAGCCTTTAGCCTGGTCATCGGCACACCCGCTGGGCTACTCGTCACCCGTGACCCCAACGGCATCCGTCCCCTGGTCATTGGCACGCTGCCGGACGACGAGCGCGATCGCACCTCTCGCTACGTCGTTGCCTCAGAAACCTGCGGACTAGACATTATCAATGCCGATTATCTGCGCGACGTAGAGCCAGGTGAACTGGTCTGGATCAACGAGCAAGGCTTGCACTCCGTCCGCTGGGCCGAACCCGAAACCCGCAAGCTGTGCATCTTCGAGATGATTTACTTCGCCCGCCCTGACAGCCTCATGCATGAGGAAAGCCTCTATAGCTATCGGCTGCGGCTAGGCAAACAACTGGCGCTGGAAAATCCTGCCGATGTGGATCTGGTGATGGGCGTGCCCGATTCGGGGGTTCCCGCTGCGATCGGCTACTCCCGCGAATCCAAAGTGCCCTACGCCGAGGGGCTGATCAAAAACCGCTATGTCGGGCGCACCTTTATTCAGCCGACCCAGAGTATGCGCGAGGCTGGCATCCGCATGAAGCTAAACCCGCTGCGCGATGTGCTGGTGGGCAAGCGGATTCTAATCGTGGACGATTCGCTGGTGCGGGGCAACACCAGCCGCAAGATCGTGAAAGCCCTCCGGGATGCGGGCGCAACAGAAGTCCACATGCGGATTTCCTCGCCCCCGGTGACGCACCCCTGCTTCTACGGCATCGACACCGATTCGCAGGATCAGCTGATCGCTGCCACCAAAACCGTTGAAGAGATCGCCCACCAGATTGGCGTTGATTCCCTCGCCTATCTGAGTTGGGAGGGAATGCTCCAGGCCACGCAGACCGATCCCGAAAGCTTTTGCTCAGCCTGCTTTACGGGCAACTATCCGGTGCCCGTGCCAGAACAGGTGAAGCGCTCGAAGCTGATGTTTGAGAAGTTGGAGAAAGAAAAGCTAGAAAAGGAAAAACTGGAGAGAGAAAAGGTCGCCCAAACAAAGGTCGAGTCTCCACTGTCGCAGCCCGCGTCGGTTTAGGCACTGACATACTTGAGACAGCAAACTTACCGCCCTCATTCCCCAACCCCTTCTCCCTGCTTGGGAGAAGGGGAGCCAGACAAAGGTTTGAAGTCCCTCTCCCGCTCTGGGGGAGGAATTTAGGGCGAGGGATGAAATTGCTGCGTAAAGTATATTGGTGCCTCGATTTAGCCATTTCCCCAGCCGCTTCATTTTTCTTAAAATAAGAGCATCTCTCTGAAGCATTTTGCTCTGGTTTACGCTGCGTTTTAATTTTTATTAATTTTTAATTTGTATGGCTTCATCTCCAACAATTTCCGAGTCTTCATCCGTGCCCGCGCCAGGAGCCTCCGCTATCCCCACCTGGCAGGTCAAGCTGCTTTACGATGGCGAGTGCCCGCTCTGCGTGAAAGAAGTCAACTTTTTGCGGGCAAAAGATGCAGGGCGTGGTCTGGTGGAATTTGTGGATATTGCCGCAGCGGACTACGACCCAGCTCAGCATGGCGGCGTGGACTTTGAAACGGCCATGGGGCGGATTCACGCAGTCCTGGCAGACGGCAGCGTGATTAAAAACGTGGAAGTGTTTCGCCGGGTCTATGAAGTGCTGGGCATGGGCTGGATTTATGCCATTACCAGAGTGCCTGTGGTTGGGGCGCTCGCCGACGGGCTGTACGGCATCTGGGCTGCATGGCGCTTGCGGCTGACGGGTCGCCCAGATTTGGCGGAACTGGTGCGCCAGCGGCAAGAACGGCTGGCGTGCAATGAGGGCGATCGCTGCCAGGTCTAGCTGCCATGCTCCTCCCACGCCAGCACCAGCAGCGCATTGACAATGGCAGCGGCCACGGAAGACCCCCCCTTGCGCCCCTCTACCCGGATCTGGGAGAGCGGGGTTTGGGCGAGGGTTGCCTTGGCTTCTAGCACCGAGATAAAGCCGACGGGTGCGCCAATGACTAGGGCGGGCTGCACGGTCGCCATTGGTGCAGCTTGGCAGAGGGCGAGCAGCGCCGTTGGAGCATTGCCGATGGCGTATATCGCATCTGGATATTGCTCCCAACAGCGCAGCATCCCCGTTTCTGTGAGGGTCTTTCCGGGCAAGGCGGCACCGGCCGCCTCTACAGCCGTCACGATTGGATTGCAAAACGTCTTGGCGACCATTGTGGCAATGCCCTGACGCACCATGCTCACGTCTACCACAATCGGGATCTGGCGCTGCAAAGCGGCGATCGCCCCCGAAATTGCCCCCTCACTAAACCGCAGCAAATCTTTGAACTCAAAATCCGCCGTGCTATGGATCACCCGACGGGCGATCGCATATTCCGCCGGGTCGAAGCGGTGGGGCCCTATTTCCCGGTCGATGACCGCAAAACTCTGCTCCACAATGGGATGATTTAGCGGGGACGGAGAAGGCTCAAGGCTCATCCTTCATCCTTTCAACAATCCTTCATCCTTTCAAAAAACTGATGACAAATCAAAAACTCATTACAAACTCACGGCTGCCCAGTCTGGCTCTCGATAGTAGCGCGTCATATCGTCAAACTTCCGCAGTTCGGCGCGGTGAACCCAGAGCGGCTGTGGATCGGTCGCGTCGAGCCATTCATGATTAATCTTGCTGAGGCGATCGCTCAGGGCTTCACGGTCGAGCGCATCGGGCAAACTGCCAAAATAGCCCAGCGTGACGTGAGCCGTCAGATGATACTGCTGCTCGATGCCCAGCGCGATCAGATCGTGGTCTTGATAAATTAAGCGGCGCAGCGCCACTACTCGCTGGTAGGATGCTTCATCTTTGGGCAGCAGACACACGCCCACGGCACGAGGCATGACGATCAGCCCCAACACCTGCCAATAAACAGGATGGCTGCCGTCGATGGAGGTCTGGAACTGTTCAAACAGGACGCGGAGGCGATCGCGCAATTTTGGCTCAAACTCGGCATCTTCCTCAACCGCATGGTGAAAGGCACTATCCCAGATCAGATCCGCCAGCGTCATGTGAAAGCTGGCGGACGGCACAGGCACCAGCAGCCCCGGCTCAAGCTGCTGCAACACCTGCTGCTGAAGCGCCTGCAATTGTTCATAAAACACGCCGTTTTCTGTCTCATCGACCCAGGGCGGCGTGATGATGCTGTAGCCAGGGAACGGCGACGGCTGCACCTGTCCGTCCTTTAGCGAAAACTTGGGAGAGGATTGAATGTGCTGTACCTGGGTCTTGCGAGCTTCGGGCAGCGTCATCCGGGCAATCCGGTTAATGTGAATCTGAAAAGTCTCGTCCAACGCTCAATCGCCTCGTTTACTAAACGGTGTTGCCGATCGGTACCTGACCAAGGAATACCAAATAACTACTAATAACTACTAACGTAAAACAGGTGTATAGATCCGACAGAACCTATCGTGAGAGCCTTAGCTCTGTCTAAAGTCGGGAATACAGGGCTGGAAACTGCACCAAAACAGCCTTGGACAAATTCACAGGAACCCTATATCCGCAAATATCTCTGCAAATATCTCTGCAAATATCTCTGCAAGTATCTCAACAAATATCCTCTTCAAGAACAGTTCAGGAATCCGTGACTTGGGTGCATTTTCTTAATGTAGCGGGAAATGAGGCAGGGGGGATAATCTTGCAGGGTGATCGCCCGCCCGGAATTGCTCCAGACCCGCCTCAGACCCATCCTGAAAGCGCTAATTAACCCGGCGCGCCCCCCCACACGCCGCACCATGCCCGCCAAATCGCTACATGAACGCTACATAAACCGGGTCATCTGTACACGATAGCGATCCTTCTTCGTGACGGCGATTTCTCCCACCTCCAGCCGCCCTTTGCCGCGAATCGCCACCAGATCGCCCGACTTGAGTGGGTGGCTGGGCTGGGTAATTTCTTTCCAGTTCACCCGCACGTCGCCCGCGTTGATCAGATCCACCATTTTGCTGCGCGACATGCCAAAGCCTGCTGAGGCGATCGCATCCAGCCGCAGCGACGCTTCTACGGTAGTGATTTCTTTTTTCTTGGGTTCGCGGACTTTTAGCTCAGCAAAGTCCAGTCGGCGCGTTTTCACAGGCACCGAGCGCACCTGCGTCAGCCCCATTTCCAAAAACTCCACCAAGTCGGGGACGACCACCGCCTGCGCCCCGCGTTCGCCCAGCACCAGAATATCGCCCACCTTTTCGCGCACGATGCCCGTGCCCAGCAGCGCCCCCAAGAAATCGCGGTGGGTCGCCGGGTCAAACAAGAAGTTGCCGTTAATATCCAGCGCCGCCAGTGCCACCTGGCTTTCGTCGAGGGGAATTTCGGGACGGGCGATCGCCACGCGCTGTCGCTCGGCCTGCGGATAGCCGCCCCACGCCAGCAGATGCACCTCCGCCAAGCGCCCCAGTATTTGCCGCGCCTCGGCCAGTTCTGGGGGAGACAGAAAATCCGTACACACCACCTCCCAGGTCTTGATCGCCTGCTCCGCCTGATCTAGTACGCGCACCGCTACTTCGCGGTTTTCGATTCCCTTCAGCAATTCATCTCTGGGCAACATAGGCAGGCAGCGAGGAGGACGGGGCAAACGCCCTAAAGCTTCATTCTATCTGGGGATGATGGAGGCAGGGAAAGGGGCGATCGCTCGGCTTGGAGAGATTCGCGATTTTGGATTTTGGATTGCCAGTCAACTGGTTTCAAGGCTTCTGGCAATTTCATTCGTCGCGCCACACAGGAGAATTGATCGTGCAGCAGAGAGAATAAACTACTGTTTCTGCATATATTTCTGCATAGCAGCTTGACGTAAAACGCTCCCATCACTCCCCCAATCTGTTGCGGAAATTGGGGGATGTATTGAAGTAATAAATCACAGCAGGCGGCCCGCTGAAAAATTGCGTTTAGCCCACGCTGTTGGAGCGACTAAGGCATTAACACAACGAACAAATTTCGTCGTAACAAAGACCTTCGCATTCGTTTACACTACTTTACGAAGTTTTATCCACAGTTAAATTAGTGCTTCTGTACGATGAAAAGGTTGAGCTTGTGTACACAAGTATGAAATTTCAGTCCATGGTGCCCATGCTGGCGGTCGCCGATGTCGGTCGCAGCATCCATTTCTATACGCAAACGCTCGGATTTCAGTTGATGGGGCTGCTGGAAAATGGCGGCAAGCCCTTTTGGGCCCGCTTTAAGGCAGATGAGGATGTGGAGCTAATGGTGACGACTCGCGATGCGAATGATGACCGCGCAGAGGGCGAGTTTCGGGATGTGGTGCTTTATTTCTACCCAGAGAGCGTGGAGCGAGTCCGCGCCCACCTGATCGACAGCGGCATGGTGGTCGGCAAAACGGTGGTCACGTTTTATGGCATGAACGAGATTCGCATTACCGATCCGGACGGCTACGAACTGTGTTTTGGCGAAAATGCCCAACTCCAAGAAGCCTAAATTCGGGATTGGGCTGCAACCCATCTGCAACCAATTTTTGCCCAAGTCGAGAAGTCAGCTCCCACCAACTTGTACCCAGGCTGCAACCCATCTGCAACCAATTTTTGCCCAAGTTATAATTCGCATCTGAGAGCTAATTTGTAAAGGAGCATGAAAGCCTTGTTAATCAAGGATTTCCGAGAAACCGCTTTTCCTAGGCAAACATGACCTCAAAGCCACACATGCCAAGAGTTTCAGGCTTCTTAAGATTTGCTTCATAAATTAGCTCTGAAATTCATCCCCCTTTGATCAAGCGCCTTCATATCAACCTTTCATCAGCCTTTGAAAAGGCAACATTTTGAGAGTTATCATCTAAAAGTTTTCACAAGAGTTGCCACGTTTTTGTTAACCTCTTAAGCTTTAAGTCATCTAAGCGAATTCAAGCTTTAGGGCACCTCGAAAAATTCAGATTCTCTTGAGAATGGCTACGAGAAAACGAGATTTTCAGGCTCCTAAAATTCTCAATAAGGCAATTATCAATAAGGCAATTAATCGAGGTGCCCTTTAGTTTGAAAGCCCCTTTTCCTTTGCTTTAGTTTGGACTAATGGTGAAGAGGAAGGCAGTCAATGAGAAGCACCGACTGCCGTAAGGTCAATGAAGTACAACCAACATTGACCCCATGATTTTCAACGAACTTCAGCAATTTCGCCAAACGTTGTATGCCAGCTTGGGAAACGCCAGAGATGCCCTGTTTGATCTGATGGATGCCGTGTTAGTGAGTGCGTGCATCGTGTCGTTTGTGAGGCTATCGCAGAGTCCTGTCTTTCGTCGCCAGTGGTCGAGCACCTATGAAGCGTTGCGCGATAGCCGCCTACCCCGATCAAAGGTGCTGAAGCTGTTGGTGCAGCAGATACCGACTCAGCAGCAACCGTTGTTGGCAGGTGATGCGAGTCGGTGGAACCGTCCTGCTGCCAGGCGTTTGAAAGACCGCACCTTATCAGGCAGAACAGGACATGCCCCGATAGCCGGACAAAACTACAGTACCTTAGCCTGGATTGCTGAAGACAGGGGCAGTTGGGCATTACCATTGCGGCATGAGCGCATCACCAGCTTTGAAACACCCGCCAGTAAAGCGGCATTCCAACTCAAACAAGTGACTCGGCAGTTAGCGGTGCGTCCGTTGGCGATCTACGACCGAGGGTACGGCAATGCCAGTTTTGTCAACCAAACGGCAGGGATTGAGGCAGACTTGCTGCTGCGGGTTACATCCAATCGATGTGTCTATGGCGCGCCCCCAGCGTATCGAGGGCGAGGCGCACCTGCCAAGCATGGACATAAGATGAAACTCAATGACCCTGACACTTGGAGTGTCCCGGTCGAAACCGTTGAAGTCGATGATCCCAACTGGGGACGAGTGCGGGTCAGTCGTTGGAGTGCATACCATTTCCGCAAATCCCCCAAACGGGCAATGGAAGTGTTGCGCGTGGAGGTGCTGGAGACACAGAGCAGCACGCGACGCTTGGCTCCTTTGTGGTTAGTTTGGCTGGGTGAGCAGATGCCTCCGTTAGAAACCCTGTGGTTGCACTACCTCCGTCGCTTTGCCATTGAACACTGGTATCGCTTTGCCAAGCAGAGGCTATATTGGACACATCCCCAGTTCAGTTCTGTATCGGCAACCGAACAGTGGAGCAGCCTGATGCCGTTGCTCAGTTGGCAGTTGTGGTTAGCGCGAAAGGACTGTACTGACCACCCCTTGCCCTGGCAGGCACCGCAAGAAACGTTGACTCCGGGTCGGGTCGCACAAGCGTTTGCAGGCATTTTGGCAGCGATTGGCACCCCTGCTCCTGCGCCTAAACCTCGTGGTAAATCGCCAGGACGAGGCAAGGGGCACAAGCCAACTCCTCGTCCCTGCTATCCGATGGTCAAAAAACGAGCCTCGAAACGCAAGACATCCGAACAATCCCTGAACAGTCCGGTTGCAACAGCAGCTTAACTGCGAGCAGGATTGTATCCAATTCCTTAAGTTCAACTGTTATGAACGGTTGAGCAGATTCTTTATGGCATCCTGTTGAGCATTATTGTGATGCCAGTTAGTCCAAACTAAAGTCCTTTGAAAGCCCCCACTTAAAAACTCCCACTTGAAATCCCCCACTTGAAATTCCTACAATCGTTCTCGCGAAAGACACTAAAAAATTCTTAAATGTATTTTCTTAAACGCATTTCTGTCTTCCTGCAAAACGTTATGTAATTCCTCATTCTGATGGGAGTTCTCACGTTACTCACCGACTTTGGGCTGACGGATACCTACGTCGGGGTGATGAAAGGGGCGATCGCCCAAATTAACCCCACGCTGACGGTCATTGACCTGACGCATCAAATCCCGCCGCAGGACATCGCCGCCGCTCGCTTTCATCTGATGACGGCCTACCCGTATTTTCCGGCGGACACGGTGCATGTGGCAGTAGTCGATCCGGGGGTGGGTGGACAGCGGCGGGCGATCGCGCTTCAGTTGTCAGACGGCTATCTCGTCGGGCCAGACAATGGCCTGTTTGGCGGCGTGCTAGAGCATCGTCCCGTGCTGGCGGCGGTGGAACTCTCCCATCCCGCCTATTGGCGTGTGCCCAGCCCCAGCGCCACCTTTCACGGCCGCGATGTGTTTGCCCCCGTGGGCGCTCACCTAGCAAGCGGTGTGGCCTTGGCAGAACTGGGACGGGCGATCGCCCCCGATTCGCTGATTCAATTCGACCTGCCGCCCTGGAACCGAGAGGGCCAAGTTCTGACAGGACATGTCCAGGCAATCGACCATTTTGGGAACGCCATTACCACGATTCCCGGCTCCGCGGTGTTGGGATATATCTGGAATCTGCGCGTGGGCGTTGCCGCTAGTCTTGCGGAGCAATATGGCCCGATTCCTGGCTGCAAAACCTATGCCGACTCGGCCCGCGGTAGCCTGCTGGCGCTGATTGGCAGCCACGGCTATGTCGAGATTGCCTGCAACCAAGGCAATGCTCAACAGCAGTTGGGATTAGCGGTTGGAGATGCCGTCCAGGTCGTTTTGGGCTAGTCGGGCTAGAGTCTGGGGCGATCGCCCGCTAGAGCGTTTTCTGAGATCTTGCACCATTCTCAGTAAGGGTTGCTAAAGGAAGCAAAATCTGAAAGAAAGGGCGTAGCAAAAAATCAGAAGACGGTCATGGAAACCATTCTTCAACACGCCCAAGGCTGGTTGACTGACAAAAGTTACCTGAAATCTGCTGAACAGCTTGTGGCGCGGTAGTTTCAGGGATTGGAGGAAGAAGTGGGGAGCCAGCGTTCTAAGCTTAGATACCACTCAAAAGCGTAGATGCTGTGAAAAAAACTCCCCCCTCTACAATGCCTTGAACGCTTGGCTGGGTCAATCGGTGCCCTGGGCTCATCGTAGCCATCTGACGACCTGCCTGTGGATGGTGGTGGCTTTGCTCCAGCGCGGAGAAATCAACCTGACTCGCTGGCTGCCCTATGTGCCGTGTCGAGGGGTGCAGGCACAAAGCAAACAACGACGGCTAAGCCGCTGGCTGCACAACAGTCGCCTGAACGTCCATCGCCTGTACAAGCCCCTGATTCAAGCGGCATTAGCCCATTGGGATGAGGATTGTTTGTACCTGAGCTTGGACACCTCGCTGTTTTGGGATGAGTATTGCTTGATTCGCCTAGCGGTGGTGCATCGAGGCCGGGCGTTGCCTGTGGTCTGGCGGGTGCTCCAGCACCGCAGTGCGTCCGTCGCCTTCAGTGACTACCGGGAGATGCTCCACCAAGCCGCCCATCGCTTGCCGGCGGGGGTAAAAGTGGTCGTCTTAGCCGACCGGGGCTTCATTCACACCGAGGCCATGAGCCGCCATAACCGCTGAACTCGGGTGGCACTACCGCATCCGCATCAAGCGGAATACTTGGATTTGGCGGGCGGGCCATGGATGGTGTCAATTGAAGGACATTCACCTTCAGCGCGGGGAGGCTCTCTGTTGGCACACCGTGAAGCTCCACAAAGGCGAGTGGTACGGGCCGGTGCATATCGCCTTTGGTCATAACAGCCTCAACGGCGAGTTTTGGACCATCGTCAGCGATGAACCCACCCACCTGCGCACCTTCGAGGAATACGGCTTGCGCTTCGACATTGAGGAGGCGTTTCTCGATGACCAATCCAACGGCTGGAATCTCCAGAAATCTGAAATTCGCTCCCTCTGCGCCCTATCCCGGCTTTGGTTCCTTTTGGCCGTCGCGACGCTCTACGTCACCGCTCAAGGTCTCGAGGTCGTCGCAACAGGCAAACGGCGATGGGTTGACCCCCATTGGTTTCGTGGCAATAGCTACTTCCGCATTGGATGGGATTGGCTGAAAGCCGCCCTAGAGAACGGGTGGCCACTCATCCGTCATGTCTGTTTCACTCATAACCGCGATCCTGAACCCGCGATGGCATCTCGCAAACAGCATGAGCAACGCACCTATCGAATCGAATTCAAAGTACACACGTACTGCTGTGTCGCCGATTAGTTTTGTCAGTCAACCAGGTCTCTATCTCGCCAGACAGAATCGCCCCAATTATCGAATCGGTTTAATGGATTGACCATTGGCAAACGAGCCAATGCACAGGCCCAAGATGACTGGGCAGATATAGCCCTACGCAGTCACGTTAGGGCATTCTCTAAAAGCAGCATCAACACAATCGCGAAAGTTATAGCAATTTCTAGCCTAGTGAGGCGTATTTTGATATAATCTATTCAGTGAATTTACTTTACCCTTAACTCAAATGCGACCCTACTCACTAGATCTTAGACAAAAAATTATTGATGTCTACATTGAAGGGAATACGTCGCAACGTCAAATCGCTCAACAATTTCGAGTTGCTTACAGTTTCGTGCGAAAGCTGATCAAACAATATCGGGAAACAGGTGAGATTGCCCCCAAACGCCGCACTGAGCAAACGCCAACCAAATTAAGTAATGAGCAACTAGAGATCCTAAAAACGATTGCTGAATCAAATCATGACGCGACATTGGCAGAGTTGTGTGACTTGCTGGAACAAAGGGTCGGTGTTCGGATTGGCGTTTCGACGATGTTTCGTATGTTAGAGAAACTGAACTTAACCCTTAAAAAAAACGCTGTATCCCGACAAAAAGGAAACTGAACGGGTGCAAATCGAACGAGTCAAATTTTGGCAACTGGTTCGAGGATTCCTGGCTCAAGACTTAATCTTTATTGACGAATCAGGAGTGAACCTGGCTTTGACTCGACTCCGGGCACGTGCCCCGAAAGGAAAACGAGCCCATGGCAAGCGTCCCAGCAAACGAGGGAAACGGGTCTCGATTCTTGGTGCAATTAGCCTTAAAAAGGTAATTACCTATTCCAATCTCATCGGTTCAGTCGATGGACTTACCTTTGAAGCCTTCATTTCCCAGAGACTCGTTCCTAAGTTGTGGAAAGGGGCATGTGTCATCATGGATAACTGCTCGATTCATCTTGGTGAAGAAGTTAGGAGGTTGATTGAGGATGCAGGTGCTAAACTGATGTTTCTACCGCCGTACTCGCCGGACTTTTCACCCATCGAGAATTGCTTTTCAAAGATTAAGAGTATTCTGCGCTCCCTTGGGGCACGGAGCTATCTTGATCTAGACAAAGCCATTGAGGAGTCCTTCTCCCAAGTGTCATTGAATGACCTACAGAATTGGTTCTCCCATTGCTGTTACTATGCCTCGCCAGAATGAAAAACGCTATATCAAACTCATCCCAGCGTTGCCGCATCCAATTCTTCAGCACAAACCACCAATGCTCAATCTCGTTCAAGTCTGGGGAATAAGGGGGTAAATACCAAATCTCACACCCTGCTTGAGCCACGATCTCTTCAATGGTTTGAGAATGATGGAAACTGGCATTGTCAATCACAATCACATCTCCCGCTCGCAGTTGGGGGACTAAGCACTCCTCCAACCCCCTCTCCACTAAATCCCGGTTGCACGAGCCAGCAAAGGTCATTGGCGCAAAGAGGCTGTTCTCTCGTAAGGCCGCAATCCAACTGACTCGTTCGGTGCGTTTTCCTGATTTAAGCCCATAGAAGCGGTCTCCAACCTCGCAGTAGCCGTAGGGATAAACGTCTCGATGATCAATGCCTGCTTCATCGACATAGACAACCTGATGCGGCAGCTTACTCCTCAAGCGCTCTTGAAACTCTTGTCGCTTCAGGTCGTCTCGTTCCCGATAGCCATAGGTCTTTTTTTTCGACTAAACCCAATCTTTCGCAAGGCTCGACTGATGTCCTGCTGTGTCACATTATCCCCCCACAGGGTTGCCAGTCTCGCTTGGGTCTGATCCCCATGCTGCTTGACAAACTCACGAAAGCGCGACCAGTCGGTAATCTTATGCCGATTTCCTCGCTGAAACCCAGTCATCGCTCGGCAATCTCCCGTTTCTTTTTCCCGTTTCAACCACAGGTCTAAGGTATTGCGACTGATGTTGAACATTCGACAGACATCAACTTTGCGGTGACCTTGTTTCACGGCTTCAATCGCTTTGCAACGCAAGTCGTAGCTGTAAGGGGGCGGGCATAGGTGTTCCTAAACTCTCCTGATGGCTCTATGATAACGTCCTAACCCAAATACGTAGTGCTATAGTAGACCTCCTGCATGAATGGGAGGGAATGTGTCAGTTAGGGATAAAAGCTTGCAAAGATGGGTAGGCGCATGGCAAAACTAAATCCAAGGAGGAAATGGGGTGCATCCCAGTTATGCAATGAGTAGAAGTGCTTAGTGCAGATTAAGGGCAGACGCCGTAGGCTCAGAGCAGTTGCTCTAAGGATAGTTGAAGCGATGGATGCCACCAAGGAAGCCCAAATCAAAGCCCATGCACTGGCGTTAGCGGAGTTGCTTTACGACGAGACAGACCCTGAACAAGTCAAAACATTGGCCGGGATCGAAGTCGCCGTTCGTGACCACCTACTGGAGTATGTGGGGCCTGAGATCGGAAATTTTTTATCTGCACAAGCAGCGGCACAAGCTCTGGGCGAAAGCGGCACATCCAGAGTATCGTCGGACGCTTAAGTCTGAGTCAGCGCCAGAGCCAGCGGCTTAAGGTCAAGGCCCGCACCCAGTGGAGTCCTCAGGTTGAGACGTGCTGCTTGCTGCTGAGTGCCAACGAAGCCTATGCGCGAGCTGCCGACGATATCGCTGTGCTCACCGGGGTGTGCGTGTCAGGGAGTACCCAGCAACGGCTGGTGCATCGTCAAGACCTAGAGCCACCAGCGGTGGACAGCGGGGTTAAGGAAATGAGCTTAGACGGGGGCAAAGTCCGTCTGCGGACTCCTCAGGGGCAGCCCTGCCAGTGGCGCGATTACAAGGGGGTAAACCTGCATCAGTGCAGCATTAGCGCCTTCTACAAAGACAACGACAGCTTGGTCAACTGGCTCAACCAGCAGCCCTTAGCGCATCCCCTCGTTTGTCTTGGGGATGGTCACGACGGCATCTGGAACCTGTTTTCACAGATCGGGCATCGCAGCGAGCGCCTTGAGATCTTGGACTGGTACCACCTGATGGAGAATTTGGGTAACGTGGGTGGGTCTCAACAGCGTCTTGATGCCGTCGAAGCCTGCTTGTGGCAAGGGGATGTGGATGGGGCGGTTAGGCTATTCGACGACTGGTCCCATGAGCGGGTAGACCAGTTTATCGGCTATCTGGCTAAGCATCGGCTCCGTATCGTTAACTACAGCTACTACCAAGCTGAGGGGATTTCAATTGGCTCGGGTGCCGTGGAGTCGACTATCAAGCAAATTGGTAGGCGGGTGAAAATTTCAGGCGCTCAGTGGAAGGAAGACAACGTTCCACAAGTCCTTCGCCATCGCTGCGCTTATCTCAATGGTCAATTCTCATCCTGAGTCTTGTAAGACTGGGATGCACCCAGGAAATGCCATGCCTTATCAAGACTTGCAAAGCCTGTCTGCTGGATCGAGGCATGGCAGAAGCAAACGGTAAACCTAAAGTGGGGCGTAGTGCCCGACTCTTGGGAGTCAGACTTGGCATTGACATTGATATTGAAGAAATACCAAAAGATTGGCTGGATGACCAAGGATACTTGCGACCCGAAGCAGAGCGCAAAGCCACAGCCACAGGAGAGGTGGTGGTTATAGCCGTTAGAAGCACAAAAGGGATGTCCACATCACTCTCGATCGAGAGCTTACCTGCCTTTCGCAGACCTACAGCTTTTGGAGGAATGGGGAGAGATCCCCTGTTGCAAATTGAAGACAGCAAAATCGGTGGTGTTCTTGAGGCTGTCCAAGACAGCGCAACACACGTTAGCATTAGGCCAAGGGTTACGATGCTTTTAGAAAAGTACGAAACTGCCTTAGCCAATACCCAAAATGACTGGGAGAGGGTTAGTTAAAATGGTGTGGGCATTTAGTTTATCGGCTGAATGTGGAGCAGAGCAGGTTGCCGCTGAGCAATTTGCCCAGCATTTTGACGGTCTTTCCTGGGTTCTTGCCAACGGTCAGCAGTCCCAATGCCATACAGCAGTTTTTCAGGATATTGAAGAAAATTGGTGGTGTCAGGTTTGTCCCAGTGGCATCAGTGACATGGGGATTGATAGATCCGACATTGCTTACCAGATGACGGAGTTGGGCATCTTACTCTATCAACGGTTACAATCTGCTCCGCCTTTTCGGTATGCCCTGGTTGGTGTAGAAGTCGATGAGTTCAGAACCTATCATGAGTTGACCTCAGAGGCGACCATTCCCAGTTTTCCAGGTTTAGTCTTGGGTGAAACAGTTTGGCGATCGCTCGGAGCCTCGACCTTATTTCGACCTTTCAGCACTGGCTACGTTTGGCAGCCTTATGAAGGCGAAGTTTATCAGCCACTGATGGTATCCCCAGATTTGAAGAATAAGTTAAGTGAACTGCTGGTTCTTAAATGAGTTTCATGGGTTAGGCGATCGCGCAAAGTTAGGTCTGGTCTAGGGTTGCAGTGCGTGCTAACAAATTGTTGCAGCGGCGGGATAAAAATGGTTGGCGGAGATGCCAAAGTAACTAGACACCGCTGAACTCAACCGTTAGCCCTCAGTGCCTTGGTTCTGTCAGCTTATCGGTATGTAGGCGATTCACCCCCCAATTGCGAAGGCTCGGTTCTTCAAGATCTGGGTCAAGCCGAACACTCCCAACAGCTTTCAGGTCGGCCGTAGAGGTTGAGTAGCGACAGACTTGGGTCAGTGTGCGATGTCTCAAAAGGTATCCGGGGGGCGATCGCCCAGAGGTACGGGTGTTGGGAGATGAAGGGCGATCCAGCTGCTTGACTGACAAAACTAAGAAGCTGGAATACGGCTGAGGACAGTGAATTCACGCTTTAGGGAGTCATCGTGTTGTCGCCTTGATGCGATGGCAGGTTGAGGGTCAGGTGAACAGGAGAGGAACTGATAAACGTGAATCTTCCACTGGTGAGTGATAGCCAGCCGAATCCAATTCCAGCCCAGCTTGAGATAACTCATGCCGCGCTTCCAGTGAGCATCGACTTGGCGACGCTTGCCGGATGCGACCACTTGCACCCCTTGGAGAACTAAGAACAGCATCGTCAAGGCGATTACCCCACACAACTGGGAAAGGGCAACCTTGTCTCTGAGTCTGGAGGCTTCGAGATTAAACCCGTTGGACTTCAAATCCAAAAACGACTCCTCCACCTGAAATCTCAGTCGATATTGGGCAAACGTCTGCAAGTTCGTCGGCTCATCACTCACAATTGTCCAATTCTCGCTGCTGAGTTTGTCGTGGGCAAAGGCAAGGTAAACATTGTCGTAGGGCTTTGTTCTACCCACCGACACTGCAGGCGTAAAGTAAGCTTGTCCTGGTTGCAATTGAACCGACGATACCTGGCGCCACTGCCCTTGGTGCTGAAATTGGAAGGAGCGTTTGATGCGGATGCGGAAATGCCAACCCAGATTCTCCCGGAGGTATTTCATCAACTTGCCATCGGCAAACCCTCGGTCTGCCAAAAGGACAATCGCGACACCCTCGGGCATCAGCCGTTGCGCTTGCCGCAGTACCCGTTGAATCGTCCACAACCTGACGGTGCTGCTTGATTGCGCCACCACTTTCCAAGCGACCGGAACCGTTCTTCCTCGGTACACCACTGCGACCCAGACGATGCAGAAACAATTCCATACGACCGTTGTATCGAGGCTTAAGTAGAGTCGTTGGGTCTGCCAGTTGGACAGAGCCTGCCCAATCAGCGCATGATGAGCGGACGCGACATTGATCCGCCGATTCGACAACCAGCGGCGAAACCGGCGTTGGTGGGATTGAGCCATTTGAGCGCGACTCCTCACATACACCCCAAATCCATTGAGATGAACGTTTTGGCTTCCAATCATGCCAATGATCATCCAGCACAGTGTTTGCAGATGGCGAGCATCCTGCCACTGAATGTCGCATTGACGCAGAAAATCATTCAACGCATCATAAAGACGGGAAGTCGGTGACATTGATTTGACTGGTTTGTGTGGTTACTTCTCAGCCTAAATCATGCTCTGCTTCCCGCATGGCTTTCGTTCCAGCTTTAACCTGTTTTGTCAGTCAAGCAGGGCGATCCAGTCTTCTCATTCGCAACACGCCAACCCTGGCTCACCCCGCAGGCAGCGTCACCGTAAATACTGTCCCCTTGCCTAGTTCGCTATCTACCTGGATTTGTCCGTGGTGGTTTTCGGTAATCACCTTGGCGATCGCCAGTCCGAGGCCGGAGCCACCGCTGGCCTTGCTGCGGCTATCAGAGGTGCGGGCGGGGTCCACGCGATAGAAGCGATCAAACAGGTACGGCAGTGATTCCGCAGGAATGCCTGTCCCGGTGTCACGAACTTGAACCTGGACATGCGTTGGATTGTGCTTATTTCGACTCACCGAAACGGTCACTTTGCCGTTCGCAGGCGTGTACTGAATCGCGTTGCCGATTAGGTTCGTAAACAGGCGAATGAGCTGATCGCGATCGCCCTGTATCTGCACAGCATCAGGCAATTGCTGAAGCTCTGGACTGATTTCTAAATTCAGCGATACGGGCTTATCGGCAGCGATGCTCTCCTGTTCCTCTAGCACCTCTTCTAGCAGCACAGGCAGGGCGATCGCCTCTCGTCGGGCCAGTTTTGTACCGCTGTCTTGCCGCGCCAGAAACAACAGATCATCCACCAGCCGCCCCAGTCGCCGCGTCAGCCGCTCGATCACTTTAAGCTGCTGCTGCTGCATCGCGGGGTCGGGTTCCGCATCGGCCAGCGCCACCTGCACGTTGGTCTGGATCACGGCGATGGGGTTTCGCAATTCGTGTGAGGCATCGGCAGTGAACTGCTTCAGCCGTTGGTAAGACTCGCGCACTGGAGCCATCGCCAACTCCGACAGCAGCCAGCCGATGCCTGCCACTGTGCCCACCAGCAGCGCCGTTCCCAGCGCCAGATCGCGGATGAGCTGTCGCGTGGGCTTCGTGACTTCAAACCAGGGGTGGCTGACGCGCAGATAGCCCAGCAGTTGACCGCCCGCCTCGATGCGCTGCGTCACCTGTCGCAGCAGCAAATCTTCCGTTACATGAACCGTTTCGCCGTTGCTGTTGGGATGCAGCGGAATCTCTAGCGTAGAGGAAAACGTAGACCAGAGCAGTGTTCCCGCTGGGTCGAACCATTCCAGGTCGATGTGGTCGTCTTCTACCGAGTCGGAGTCGTCGCGAAAGCTGGCCTCAATGTTGACCCGTGGCGGCAGCCCTCGGGCCGGGTTGGCGGGTTCAATCACGAGCGATCGCCCTACCACCTCCACTACATGGCTCAGCGTGTCGTCGATCCGCTCGATCAGGGTCGTCCGCACATAGAGATACACACCGCTGGCAAACACAATCAGCAGCACGGCTGTAACAGCGGTATACCACAGAGCAAGGCGACGGCGAGTAGCCTGAAACATGAGGGGTTCGGGGAAAAGGAGCAGGGATTCGTGACAGCGGGCTTTCATCGCCGCTTCCGCCCCGCGCCCGTGTTAGACTGACGGTTGAGGCTTTAGTTTCGGTTGACGAGTTTGTTTACAAGTTTATCGGTTTAATTTCATCTGAGTTCATCTGATTAAGCGCATCGAATTTAAATATTCGATAGAGCAAATCTGATCGAGCGAACCGGATCAATTTGTTGGCGGGCGCTGCTCTGAATCTCCAGCCTTTGCAATTGCTTTAACTGTCGGAGTTACTCCATGTCGATTTACGTTGGTAACCTTTCCTACAAGGTTACGCAGGAAGAGGTGCAAACCGTCTTCTCGGATTATGGTACGGTTACGCGGGTTCAGCTTCCGGTAGACCGGGAAACAGGTCGGATTCGTGGGTTCGGCTTTGTGGAAATGTCGTCGGAAAGTGAGGAGCAAGCGGCGATCGAGGCGCTGGATGGCGCGACCTGGATGGGGCGCGATCTGAAGGTGAACAAAGCCCGTCCCCGCGAAGAAAAGCGCCCGGCCAATAGCTGGGGCGGCAATGGCGGCGGCGAATATAGCCGGGGCGATCGCCGCTTCTAAGCAAGCCTGTACCCAAGATTTGTAAAACATTGTAACGAGCGAGGTCTGAGCAGTCAGCGCCTCGCTTTTTTATGCTCTGTTGGTTTTCATGCTCTGTTGGTTTTTTATGCTCTGTTGGTGCATCATCTTGGACATTCCCAAAGACGCTCGCGATCCTTTAGATCTCTCCTCTGCCGGGAATTTACGCAATCTTTATGCGGATCTTAGAAATTCCCGCAGTACAAAGTAGGAGAGGAGTGGGTTACGAAATAAGTAGATGTAAGTAGATGTAAGTAGATCACTCAGCTATATTGCTGAGCTTCAAGGTTTTAATCAAGACTCAGGGTTCGATTCAGGCACATTCTCAGGGTTTTCATTAAGGGGTTTTCGCTGATTAGTTTTTCGCTGATGAAGGATGAATCTGCGGCAGATTGGCTGATGCCACATGGCTAGATCAGGAACGAGTCGGGAACTTGAATGATGGGGTGGATTTGGAGTGCGATTGCATTCCAGATCGTGTGCGAATTCTTATCGAACTGGCATGATTTTCGAATTACTTTGCCTTGCAGCTAAGCGTGTCAGGCAGGTGCATGAGATGATGCATGGTTTAGCGTATCAGGCTTGATTTTAAGATGCTGATTCGATAGGAATCGAATGCATTTTTTGGGTGCAGCCCTATCCGACGAACAATTCGCATAAACCTTCGCATATACCACTCACATCGTTCAAAAATCCTGACTGAGAGAGCCTGACACCTTTCCAGGAGGCATATTTCAGATGAAGAGAATTGGAAGATGGCTGGGCATTGTGGGGCTGGCCGTCAGTCTTTGCAGCGCGATCGCCCTGCCCGGAACTACGCAAACATCCCGTCCAGCGGCGGTGCGAAATGGCTATGCGCTGCTGGAGCGCGGCTGGGTGAACGATGCGATCGCCGCATTTCAGCAAGCGCTGCGGCAGTTGCCCAACTCGCTGGATGCCAGACTAGGACTGGCGATCGCCTATCAGCGGGCGGGCCGCGATGCCGATGCCTGGAATGCTTATCAGCAAGTATTGGCGCAAGATGCAACGAACCGAACTGCCCTCAGCGCCATTGGCCTGCTGGGTGGCTATCGACCCGAATGGCAGGCGGGCGGCATCGACGCGCTGAGCAGATTGCTGGAACTCTCCCCCAACGACACCGATGCCCGCACCCAACGTGCCCTGCTCCTAGGCTATCAGGGCCGCTATGCCGAAGCCTTTGCGGATTATGACCGCTTGCTGGCCAGCAATCCCCGGCCGACGGCGCTGCTGGGTGCGGCACAGGTCTACGCCTACAGCGGCGACTATGCCCAGTCGCAAACCCTATTTGCTCGCTATCGCGCTACGGGACAGGCGATTCCTGACGGAGCGCTGACGGCCTATGCCCGCACGCTGGCGGAAATGGGCGACCCGGCGCAGGCGATTCAGCTTTTAGAAACCACGCTCCGGCGGCCGCGAGTTCCTGACTGGCTCATCCCGGATGCCCGCAGCACGCTGGCGATCGCCTACCAGCTTGATCAGCAACTTCCCAAAGCGCTGCAAACCCTGGAGCCACTGCGCCAGCAGACTAATGCCACGCTGCCCCTGGCCCGCGCCCTCAGCACCCTTGGCCGCCGCGAACGCGACCCCCAACTGCTCCAGCAGGCAGCAGAGTTGTACCGACAGGCCCTCCGCACTATCGCCGAGCCGTCCCTAGGCGTGCGGCTTGAGGCAGCGGACGTGCTGAGCGAATCGGTCGCGGGACGGGCCGAAGCGTTGCGGATTTATCAGCAGTTGAGCGAGCAATATCCGGGCGATCGCAGCTTGCAAGTTCGGCGGCTGGTGCTAGAGCAGCAGCTTGGGCAAATCGGCATGGCAGCACTGCAAACGCAATTACAGAACGCGCTGCAACCCCTGCCCGACGCGATGTTCGAGCGGCAATCTGTGGCGATCGCCCTCACCCAGCTTGACCCGCCGCCCGCTCCCCTGCTGCCAATCTACGAGGACCTGCTGCAATCTGGGGTAGATGTGCCGTTTTTGCACTTCCGCATCGCCCAAATCCACCTCCAGCAGCGCAACTGGGACGACGCACGGCGATCGCTGCTAGCCTATCAAAACACCCAACTGGGACAGAGCGACGTTGGTGCAGACCTGCTGCTGGCAGATCTAGAGCGGCAGACTGGAAACCTGGAAGCCAGCGCCCGCCGCTACGAAAGCATCCTGGCTCAACCTGTGCCAAGCACCGTAAAACTGGATGCCCTGCTGGGCCTGAGCAACATCCGCCGCCAGCAGGGGAACCTAGCATCCGTCAGCCGCTTTTATGACGACATCCGCCGCCGCGAACCAGACCAGCCCCGCGCCCAGATTGCCCAACTGAGTCACCAGTATGAATTGGGCGAAATCTCTGATGCCGCCGCCGAGCAAGCCCTAGCGCAATGGCTGGCGAACCACTCGCCCCAGCCTGCCTATCCCGAACTCTATGCCCTGGTTGGCGCATTGCCCCCCACCGAGCAGCGAGAACCGCTGTATCTTAGCCTGCTGGAAATGTCTCCCAATGACTTATCCATTGAGCGGCGACTACTGCAAGTCATTGCCCAGCGCGACCCAGAAGCAGCGCGATCGCGCTTGTCCGAAATCCTGGCTCGACAAGATGACCCGATTGCTGGCTATTTTATCCAGGGCGAACTGGCGCAAACGCTGGGCGATTTGGCCTTGGCGAGTGAGGCCTATGAGCGCATCCTGGCAGCACAGCCCAACGAGGTCGGCGCGCTCTCTGCCCTGGCAGGCGTTCGGTTCCAGCAACGGCAATACGCCGCCGCCCAGCGGCTTTATCAGCAAGTCCTGACCCTACGCCCAGACGACCTGGAAACCCAGCGCGTCATGGCAGAACTGTACCTCGCCCAGGATCAGATCCAGCGTGGCATTCGACAACTGCGCCAGGTGCGGGCAGCCCAGGACGCTCAGGGTGTGATTAATCCGACCGTGGGCGATCGCCTCCAGCAAGTCGAACATAACCTGCTGCGCCGCCGGGGTTATCAACCCTTCTGGGAGCGGTATTGATTCTGGACTGGGGATTTTGGGTCTTGGATTACCGCCTATTTCCAAAATTCAAAATCCAAAATTCAAAATCCAAAATCCGTCCCTCTTCCTTCCAACACTCCCTTGCACTCCAACATCCTCCAGGCTTTCCATGAAGCGTCATACTGCTCGTCCACTTGTCTTCTTCTTCAGGCTGTTTTCTTGTTCCAAACTGCGTTCACAAAAGCGGGCTGCTAGTTTCCTTTCGTTGTTGCTATTTGGGGTGCTGCTGGCAAACAGTGGGGCGATCGCCCAGAGCGAGCTTCCCGACTTTCGCCAAAACGCCATCCCGCCGGAAACCAAGCCCAACACCCGACCCGCCACAGGCACCCCCAACCAAGCGACGCTACCAGCGACCGTGCAACTGAAGCCCCTATCGCCGGGGCAATATGTCCTGGAATTTAACCGTAGCCCTGTGGTGGGAACGCGGCTGCAATTGCGGGGCATCTACGATGAGTCGCGGCTGCGGTTTACCCGCCCGCGCAGTTGGGAAACCAAGTCGGTCAAAGTGTCGCTGCGGTTTCGCCATTCGCCTGCGCTCTATGCCACCCGGTCAAACCTGACGGTATTGGTCAACGGCGCTAGCGTGGGCAGTGTGCCGCTCAACAAGCCCCAGGGCGAAATCGGCAATGCCATCTACGACGTGCCCATCAGCCTGCTGCAAGACTATAACGAAGTGGTGATTGCGGCGCTGCAAAACAACTCCCCCACCTGCACCCAAGATCCCTACGATCCCTCCCTGTGGACAGAGATCTTACCGGATTCCAAAATCGTATTTGACCTTGCGCCCAGGCCAGTGACGCTGGATTTTAGCCGCTATCCGTTTCCGCTGTTTGATGAACTCAGCCTCAGCCCCAATGAGTTGGCGTATCTGCTGCCCAGCGCCGTGGATGAAGCCTGGTTGACGGCTGCCAGCCGCTTTCAGAGCAGCCTGGGACGACTGGCACAGTTTCGCCCAATCGACACGCGACTGGTAAAACAGGTCAACGAACTCAGCCCCGGCGAGCGCCTAGTGGTGATTGGCACAACTCAGACCCAGCCAATCCTGAAGTCGCTGAAGTTGCCGCTAAAACTTCAGGGCGATCGCTGGCTAGATGAAACCCAGAAGCCGATTGCCGATGATGTGGGCGTGCTGATGTTGACCCCTTCGCCAGATGCAAAGAGCCTGGTGCTGGTGGCCACCGGCAACACGCCCGCCGCCGCCAGCAAAGCAGTGCAATTTTTGCTGCAAAGCCGCGATCGCCAGATTGGCACCGGCAGCGTGATTTTGGTGAAAGACCTTGCCGACGTGCCCACGCCAGACCCCCGCGACTGGCCGGGCTATCTACCCGTTGAAAATTCCTTCCAACTCAAGGACTTGCTGACCCAGGCAAACGAGCCATTCCAGGACATCACCACTCGCGGTTCCGACGCACCGCCCATCGAAATCGACTTTCGCGCCCTGCCCGATGATCGGTTTTTGGTCGGCAATGTGTTGAATCTGCGCTATAGCTACGGGCCGCAACTTAACCCCCTGACCTCACTGTTGGAAGTGCAGTTGGATGGCTTGCCGCTGGCAGGGCGCAAGCTGGATGCGGTGGATGGTGTGCGAAACGGCACCTTTAGGGTGGATTTGCCTGAGGATAAGATCAAACCCAATTCCAAACTTCAAATCCGCTTTCGGCTAGACCCCCGCGAACGTCGCTCCTGCAACCGAGCCATCGATCAGCAGCTTTGGGGCACGGTTCATGCAGACACCAGCTTTGATCTGAAGCGAGAAAACATGGCCCGCTTGCCCGACCTGAAACTGCTGCAAGTCGGCTATCCTTTTGCGGCACCCCAGGATTTGTCACAGACGGCGATCGCCCTCCCCCAAAACCCCAACCCCGCAGAGTTACTGCTGCTGTTGGAGGTAAGCGAGCGGCTGGGGCGACTGAGTAAGGCTGAATCGATCAAGCTGAATGTGTATCGGGCGGATCAACTGCCCGCCGAGGTGCGAAAAACTCATCATCTTATTGCCCTCGGCGAGCGATCGCGCTTCCCGCTGCCCGATGCGCTTCAATCCAGCGGCTTTAACCTGGAAACCCTGTTTCAACGCAGGCGAGATGGCGCAGCGATTCGCACCCTGCCGGATGTGGAAGGCGTTGCCAAACAGGTAGTGTCGCCCTGGAATAGCGATCGCGTTTTTCTGGCGCTGACAGGGCAATCCAGCACCGGAATTCAGCAGCTACAAGCCTTATTTGAACAGGATGCACTATTTTATCAACTGCGAGAAGACACAGTGTTGATCAGCGCCAATGATGCAGCAGTGCAAGCCAATAGCCCAGATGCCTACACGCTGGAATTCCTGCAACAGACCCGACAGCGCACCACCCTGAGTGAAGCAAACTGGCGCGATCGCCTGATGCAGCGGGTGGGGGGCTACTGGCTGCTGCTGGTTCCTGGCACGATTCTGATCGCGCTGCTGATGTATGGCGTGGGTCAGGCCTGGCTGAATCGGTATCCGTCTCAAGAAAAGCAGTAGAAAAGCAGTAGGAGATGTCTATGGTTCGTGCGATCGCCCCTGCTGCAACGCCAGCATCGGAACAGGCGAGAGTTCCGCTTGCCAAACGGATCTTACTTCGTCTGGTGAATGGCATTCCGCATTTTTTTGAAACGGCTTTTCGCCGCCATCGCTACGTATTTTTGGTACTTCTCAGCGCCCTGCTGTGGCTGGCCACACCTATGATTACGGCCCGTCCTGGCATTTGGCAGCAGGGCGTTTTTGGACTGTCGCTGGTGTTTTTGGGCAACTGGCTGGTGCGCCTGGAGGAGCAGCAAGAAGACTCTGCGCTCAGCGAACGGCTGCATCTGGTCTTGGTTGCCCTCAGCGGACTGACCACTCTCCGCTATTTCTACTACCGCACGTTCTATACCCTCTCGCTGAATGGCTGGCTGAATGCAGCCTTTAGCGTGCTGCTCTATGCCGCAGAGATGTACGCCATTCTGACGCTGTTTCTGGCCTATTTTCAGACGCTCCGCATCCGTCAGCGCCAGCCGATTGACTTATCCACCGTGCCCCAGACGCAGTGGCCCAGTGTCGATGTATACATTCCGACCTATAACGAAGACGTAGAAATTGTGCGAAAAACGGCGATCGCCGCCCTCGCCATCGACTATCCCGCCGACAAAAAGTGCGTGTACGTTCTAGACGACGGCCGCAAGTATCCCGAACGCCGCGCCGAATTGCAGGCCATGTGCGACGAGGTGGGCGCAATCATGCTGGTGCGCGACAACAACGACCACGCCAAAGCGGGCAACATCAACACGGCGCTAGAGAAAACCCACGGCGATTTGGTGCTGATTTTGGACTGCGACCATATCCCCGCCCGCTGCTTTCTCAAAGAAACAGTGGGCTTTTTCCTCAAGCCCAAAGTCGCACTCGTGCAAACGCCGCACTGGTTCTACAATCCCGACCCCTTCGAGCGCAACCTGCTGACTCGTGGCCAAATTCCCGTGGGCAACGAGCTATTTTACAAAGTGCTGCAAAAGGGGAATGACCACTGGAATGCGGCGTTCTTTTGCGGTTCCGCTGCGGTTGTGCGGCGCGAGTATATTCTGGAGATTGGCGGTATCGCCACCGAAACTGTAACCGAGGATTGTCACACGGCGCTGCGGCTACATTCGCTCGGCTACCAGTCTGTCTACTACGACAAGATTATGGTGGCGGGATTGGCTCCCGAAAAATTTTCGTCCTATGTGGGTCAGCAGGTGCGCTGGGCGAGGGGCATGGCGCAAATCCTGCGGCTCGAAAATCCCCTGTTTAACCGCAAGCTGAAGCTCACGCTGGCGCAGCGATTGTGCTATTTCAGCGCCACGTCACACTTCTTCTTTGGCTTTCCGCGACTGATGTATGTGGTTGCACCGATGATTTACCTGCTGCTGGGCATTTCGTCGGTGCGTGGGCTGGGTCTAGAGACGATGGCTTACGCACTGCCGCACATTCTTTTGTCTATGCAAACCAACCACATTCCCTATAAGCACGTTAGATTCTCTTTCTGGAACGAAGTGTATGAATTTGCCATGTCGTTTCAGGCGGGCATTGTGACGCTGCTGGCGTTGATCAATCCAAAGCTGGGATCGTTCAACGTGACGGACAAAGGGCTGATGGTGACTGAGCGCAACTTTGATTTTGAGAGTGTGCGATATCTGGTGTATTTGAGTGCGATCGCCGCTGCTTCGCTATTGGCCATTCCCTTCTGGTTAGTCATCAGCCCGCAGGACATGCAGGCTGTGCTGATCAATGCAATTTGGAATGTGTTTAACCTGTTTTTGCTGCTGGCGGCCTGCCTGGTGGCCTTTGAACAACCTCAGTTGCGAGATGCTCATCGCTTGCCCCGACGAATTGCTGCCATCATCCACAGCGGCGATCAGCAGTGGGCCGCAACCACGCAGAATGTCAGCGAATCGGGTGCGCTGCTGCTGCTGGATGAATGGCCGAACGTCCCAGACGAAATCCGCGTAGAACTGATTGGAGACTATGGCGCACGAGTGCTGCTGGATGCCAAAATCATTCGCGCCAAGGCGACAAGCAGCTTGCAGGTTCAGGTTGCGGTGCAGTTCATCCACCTCAGCCGCACTCAAACCGATGATTTGGTTCTCGTGCTTTACTCGGACGTAAAAGAGTGGTACTCCCAAAAGCGTGAGCAGCGAGACAATCCGGTAGATTCCTTTAAGTTCATCGCTGCCAGCATTGGGCGCGTCTTTCGCGAGTTTCGACCCGAATCCAGCGTTGCTGTGCGAAAGCAGGTACAGGCTGCGTCCTATCTGTTTTGGGAAGGCTGGGGCGACATATCGTATCCGGCGACGCTAACCGAGATGGGGATGCGCGATCTGCGGCTGGAGATAGAAGCGATGGATCTAGAGAGCATTGAAGCATTGCAGATCAGCCAACCGCTGCTGAGTCTGCTGGTGTTGCGCCAGCCGGATGATCCAGAACCGCAAAGCCTGGTTGTACAAGTTATGCGGGTTGAGGTGCTAGCTGGGCTGAGCGATCGCGCCATTTTGGAACTCAGCTTTCCACCCGAACTCGATCGCCAGCAAAAAGATAAGATCCGCCGCCTGCTGCGATCGCTCAATTAATCTTTTGGCTCATCCCCACTATGTCTTTTTATTTGCCATTTCATCTTTATTCAAGATTTGCAAAATTTGCTCATTGGTTTGTTAGTCTAGTGATATGCATCAGCCGAATTGCTGAAATGATTCAGCCCTTAAGAGAGCCTGCCTGAATCATCTACCACTCTTCTACCAGTTTCGATCCCTTGCATCTCCCTCTAGGTTGATCAGACTTTGATCAGACATTGATCAGCCATTCAAGCCTCCCTTGAACCCGCGCACTTAGTTCAATTTGCATTTCAATTTACAGGTTCAAGCACGTAAGGCTAAAACTGCGTTTTTTCTCCAGCAGCCCAGAGATTTGGGCACTGAGACAAACGCATAGCACTAATCCAGTAGAGAGATTGGGCGATCGCCCTTATTACCTCTGCGGGTTATGCTGCATCATCCAAGATACTGAACCAGTCAGATTCAGCGCTTGAATCATTTGCGGAACCCCTCATGAAGGCTGTCAACAGTTGAAGTAAGGTCAAGTAGCGACTCATGAATACCACCTCAATTGCAGGCTATCGATTTCCTCAAAAGTTATATCCACTCAATCTTTTGGCCCAGCTTAAAAGTCGTAAAACGACTGGCTGCTTGCGCGTCACTGATGGTTCCACAACCTGGTTCATCTATCTTGAAGAGGGTGACTTAGTATATGCGTCTAGCTCGATTGATCCGTTTGGACGGCTGGATCGTCACCTCAGTCAAGTAAGCCGCCGCCTACCTAGCTTGGTCAGCGCAGTGCGCGTGCAACTGCGGCTCTTGTTTGAAAACCGTCCTATCTATCAATCAGAGTTCGTGCCAGATTATCAGGCCATCTGCTGGCTGGTCGATCAAAATCACCTGATGGATGAACATATTTTTAATTTGATTGACAGCTTGGCGAAGGAAGTGATTGAGGGATTTTTGCTAGTTCATGCGGGCAGCTATGAACTGCTTGAAAGAGAGCGGTTTTTGGAGTGGCGGACTTTCTGCAAGATCGATCTGCGAAATTTGGTGGAATATTGCCAGCAGCATGTTGCACATCAAAAGCCGCAAATGGCGATCGCCCACTCACCAGCTTCCAAAACAATTCCCATTGAAAGAGGGCGATCGCAGCCAGCCATACCTCACAAAGATACGCTTGAAAAAACAGCACCTACAGAGCATAGCTCAACCATAGAGGTCAATCCACCAAAGCTTTCCAAAGACCACTACACCGTCGTCTGTATTGACGACAGTCCAACAATTTTGCGGTCGATTGAGGCATTTCTAGACGACACTATTTTTTCGGTGGTGGTGATTAGCGATCCGGTAAAAGCGCTCATGCAAATTGTGCGTACCAAACCTGATCTGATTTTGCTAGATGTAACAATGCCCAACTTAGACGGCTATGAGTTATGTTCTCTTTTGCGCCGCCATCCGAGTTTCAAGAATGTTCCTGTGGTGATGGTAACTAGCAACACGGGTTTGATTGATCGTGCCAAGGCAAAACTGGTCGGCGCATCGGGCTATCTCACCAAGCCATTCAATCAGTCCGATTTGCTAAAAGTTGTCTTCAAGCACTTGAGCTAGGGCAAGGTCGCAAATTAATCAAGAGCAGCATGGTATCTCTTGCAATGGCTGCTCAGACACCATGTGTAATTTTTATCTATAGAGGCAACTAATCTATGACTCTCACCTTGACGAAAACAATCCTGGTTGTTGAAGATACCCCTTCTGAAATGGAATTGATGAGCCATTATCTTCGCGAAAGCGGCTGCACAGTGATTAATGCGGTCACGGCTAAAGAAGCGATGGAAAAAGCCATTCAGCACCGTCCAGATGTGATTGTCACTGATGTTGTCATGCCAGGAATGAGCGGCTTTGAATTGTGTCGTAGCCTAAAAAAACAGCCAGAGACATCCAAGGTGCCAATCGTTATTTGCACGTCCAAGAACCAAGAAATTGATCGGCTTTGGGGCATGAAACAAGGGGCGGATGCGTATTTAACTAAGCCCTACACCCGCGAACAGTTGCTACGAGCAGTGATGAGCGTTGTTGGAGTTGGGCTATGAGTGCGGCTCTAGTTCCCAATCCACCGTCTTCCCTGGCTCCAGTATCTTATGTGGGGCGATCGCACACTCACATTCGATTTAACATAACTCATCAAACGCCTGCGGTGTTGCCGTTGTCTTGCGTACAGGAAGCCATCACAGTGCCAACTCAGCGCATCACTCCCATGCCGAATATGCATCCCTGCCTATCTGGCCTAATGAATCGTCGGAGTCAGGTGATTTGGGTTATCGATTTGGCACAAATGTTGGAATTGTCAGCTAGTTTCTATCACTCGCAGCAATTCAACTTGATTTTGGTGCAAACGGAGGCAACGCCCCTCATGTTTCGAGTTCAGGAAGTCAGTGGCATTCTGAATATCCATTCTGATCTGATTCAACCTGCACCAGCCAATATTTCTAGTGGTATTACGCCCTACCTAGACGGATGTGTTTCCCTAGATTCTGAGCTGCTGCTGGTGTTGAATGCAGAGGCGATCGCTCGCTCATCCCTCTTGCGATCTTCTTAAGGTTCTCTCTTTATCATCTATCCTTGCCGCCCAATTCCATTCTTTAACCTCTCTTGCGCTAGGTTTTGAACTATGACCACCGAATTTCGCCCAGCTCCCAAAAAGACGGACTCTACTACGCTTTCACCAACCCATTCATTTTCTCAAAACGGCCATGAGGAAGGGGTGTCCTTGCCCCCCGACTTTGATGATCAAATGATTTATCGGGGTATCAACTATGGCAAAAATCAAAAAGAACCGATTAAGGTGACTCGGCCGAGTCCCTATCCTTGGACTCAGTGGTTTTATAACCTGAGCGTTCGCAACAAGCAAATTTTGGGATTGGCAACGTCCGAAGCGATCTCGGTTATTGGTCTAGTTGGAATTGGCGCGTTGCTGATTGTGACATCCGGCCGCAATCAGTTGCGGAACCAAGCCGAATCTGAACTGGCGGTGATTGAACTTGCCTACGACATCAAAGTCAACCAAATGGCCTTTGGGTTTCGAGGGCAGGCCGACAACCGAGCGATTATTTCTGCAGCAGCCACTCATGCCGCAGGTAGCCGCCTTTCGCCACAGGCCGAGGCCGAGGTGAAAACGATTTTGCAAAACGAGGTTAAAGCTCGTGAGATTGAATATGCAACGCTCGTGGGTAAGGATTTGCGGATTATCGCCAGCGCCAATGCAACACGGACTGGGCAACGATTCGATCCCAATGGATTGGTGGGTACGGTGCTGAAAAACCCAAGGCAGATCAGAGCGACAGCAATGGTTTCCTGGGACGAGTTAAAAAACGAAGCGCCACCACTGCCTGAGGGCGTTAGCGGGAAAGATGCGCTAATTCGCTACACAGTGACCCCGGTTTTTGCACCCGGCACGGAAGAGGTGATTGGGGTGCTGGTATCAGGGGATATTGTCAATGGCAAGCTGCCAATCGCGGAAAAGCCGTTGTCTGCATTTGAAAACGGGTATGGTGCAGTTTATCAGGTGCAGCCCGATGGCAGCTTAGCGCTGGCAACCGCGCTGGCAGCGGGAGATAACCCCGATATTAATCAAGCAATTCCAGATGTCGCCCTAGAAGATCCGCAACTGCTGCGCGATGCGATCGCCGCTCGCGGTCAGGTGGTAACCCGGCGCGGGCCAGTTGGCTCAATGACCCATACGCTGGCTGCCAAGGCAATTCCCAACTTCAACGGTGAGCCAACGGCCGTGCTGGTGCGGGGGAGTTCTGAAACCGCACTGAATCAACTGATTTTCGAGAGCTTGAAACTGCAATTTTTGATTGCGCTGGTGGCGATCGCCGCCGATTTAGTGTTAGCCAAGCTACTAGGGATGTCTATCCTGCGTCCAGCGCGGCAACTGCAATCCACCGCCCAGCGCTTTATTCAGGGCGATCGCCAGGCTCGCGCCGAGATCTACGGCACTGACGAACTCGGAGAAGTGGCTCAAGTCTTTAACAAACTGGCAGACAGCGTTGTGCAAACCGAAGCAGTCTTGCGGATGCAAAGTGAGCGCGAAAAGCAGTCTACCGAACGCGCCATGACGCTAGCAGAAGTCACTAGCCGAATTCGCCAATCCCTCGACGAAAGGACAATTCTGACAACCTCCGTAGAGGGCGTGCGGGAAGTGCTCAAGGTCGATCGGGTGCTGATCTATCGCTTTGCTCCCGACCTAAAAAGTGGCGAAATCACTGCTGAGGCCGTCGGGCGTGGATGGAAGCGAGCTATGGGGCAAATCATTGAGGACCCCCTCAGCCCCGAAGCCATTGAGCGCTACTACACGGGTCGAGTCAGCTTTATGACCAATCGCGAAACCGCCGAATTGACCCACTGCCACTGCGAAATTCTGAAACGCCTAGAGGTGCAAGCCAACATGGCAGCCCCCATTTTGGCGGGTGATGAGTTGGTGGGGCTGCTCTGTGCCCATCAATGCTCTAGCCCACGGCAGTGGGAAGTGGCCGAAGTTGAGCTGCTGCAACAAATTTCCGTGCAGATTGGTTATGCCCTGAGTCAGGCAAGGCTCTTGCAAAAACAGCAAGCAGCCGCCGAGAAGGAACGCCAACTCGCCGAGATTGTGGCACGGATGCGGGAAAGCTTTGAGGAGCCGCGGATTCTGCGAGTGGCGGTGACTGAGACCCGGCGATCGCTCAACTGCCAGCGGGTTGCGGTCTATGCCTTCGACGAAAACTGGCAAGGCACCTTCATTGCCGAATCGGTCGAATCGGGTTATCCGGCCGCCCTGTCTAACAAGATTTATGACCCCTGCTTTGCCGAGAAATATGTAGAGCAATATCGCCAAGGGCGTGTACAAGCGGTTGCCGACATTACCCAAGCCGGACTCACCGAATGCCATCTCGAACAGCTCAAACCCTACCAGGTTCGGGCCAACCTCGTTGCGCCTATCCTGATTGGCGAAGATCTGATGGGCTTGCTGATTGCCCACCAGTGTAATGCGCCCCGCGTCTGGAATCAGCTTGAAATCAACTTCTTCCGCCAAGTCGCGATTCAGCTTGGCTATGCGATCGAGCAAGCTCGCCTGTTTAACCAAGCCAACATGCTCTCTGAAGAACGCCGTCGGCAGCAAGAAACGCTCCAACGTCAGCTGATGTCTTTGCTAGACGACGTGGAAGGAGCTGCTTCGGGCGACCTCACGGTTCGGGCGGACGTGACGGCTGGGGAAATTGGCACGGTTGCAGACTTTTTCAACTCCATTATTGAGAGCTTGCGCCAGATTGTGACCCAGGTGAAGCGTTCCGCCAACCGAGTGAATGAGTCTCTCGGACAAAACGAGAGCGCCATTGCCGCGCTGGCAAATGCAGCCCTCAAGCAGGCCGAGGAAACCACGCGCATTATGAACTCGGTGGAAGTTATGACGCACTCCGTTCAGCAAGTCTCGCAACAGGCGCAGCAGGCGGCTACGGTGGCCCATACAGCCTCCGCCACCGCCGAGGTCAGCGGCAGTGCGATGGACTTGACGGTGCAAAACATTCTCAATCTGCGGGAAATCATCGGAGAAACGTCCAAGAAAGTGAAGCGTTTGGGTGAATCGTCGCAGCAAATTTCCAAGGCCGTGTCGCTGATTAACCAAATTGCCATGCAAACGAACTTGCTGGCGATTAACGCTGGGATTGAGGCGGCTCGCGCGGGCGAAGAAGGCCAGGGGTTTGCAGTGGTGGCAGAAGAGGTGGGCGAGCTGGCGGCTCGGTCTGCGGATGCGACAAAGGAAATTGAGCGCATTGTAGAAAACATCCAGCAGGAAACGGTCGAGGTGGTCGAAGCGATGGAGCAAAGCACCAGCAAGGTGGTCGAGGGCACCCACTATGTGGAAGATGCGAAGCGAAACTTGATGCAAATTCTGGATCTGTCGCGTCAAATTGACGAACTGGTGCAGTCGATTTCGCAGGCAACCGTGTCTCAGGTGGAAACGTCTGCGGCTGTGTCGATGCTGATGCAGGAAGTGGCTCAGGTGTCGGAGTTGACCTCTGATTCGTCGCGCAAGATCTCTGGGGCGCTGGCAGAAACAGTCGAAGTTGCCCGCGAACTGCAAGCCTCGGTCGGTGCCTTTAAGACAGGGGAACAGGTTTAGTTTGCAGAGTTTTGGTTTGTTTTCCTGGGTTTGCGATACCGCTTGTCGCCTTTCATAGAGAGTCATTATGGTCTACGACAAGGAACTTGAAATCCAACTGCAATTCTTGGAGGAAGCTCAAGAATATTTGAGGACGTTAGAATCTCGACTGCTCGGGCTGGCCCAAGCGATTGATGCAGACAAGATCAACGAGGCACTGCGGGCTGCTCACTCTATTAAGGGGGGAGCGGGTCTAATGGGCTTTCAAAGCTTAAGTGATTTGGCGCATCGCCTAGAAGATGGGCTGAAGGTGTTGAAGGTGCAGCGCCAATCGTTGGAAGTAGATGGCAGTCTGGAGCAGCTTTTGTTGGAGTGTGTGGATGGGTTGGGGAGGGTGATTGCCTGCGATCGCCAAAGTCTGTCTACAGAGGGCGATCGCCCCCGTCCAACCATTGCCCCGGCTTGGCTGTTGGAACAGATTGAACCCGCCTATCAGCAACTTCACGAGCGGCTAGGCACGCCCCAGGATGAAGATGCCTACTCGCTCCTATCTCCTGAAGACGGACAGGATATTATTCCCCTGCTGTTTGAAACCGAAGTCGAGGGCTGTTTGCAGCGGCTAGAATCGGCAATTCATGAACAGTCTCCCCGCCTAAAAGAAGAAGTCGAAATTTTGGCCCAGGAGCTAGAGGGCTTGGGGGAGATGCTCCAGATCGAGAGCTTTTCCCAACTGTGTCAGTCCATTGGTGTCCAAACGGCTCAAACAGAAGCGACCAATGCAACTGCCATTTCTACCTTGGCGCAGACGGCGTTGCAGGCTTGGCGGCGGGCGCAGGCGCTCGTTTTGACTGGCAACCTGGCAGCCATTCCTACGGCGATA
This sequence comes from Thermoleptolyngbya sichuanensis A183, assembly GCF_013177315.1. Lineage (NCBI taxonomy): Bacteria > Bacillati > Cyanobacteriota > Cyanophyceae > Oculatellales > Oculatellaceae > Thermoleptolyngbya > Thermoleptolyngbya sichuanensis. The sequence continues at coordinate 4,101,890 of NZ_CP053661.1, forward strand.
CAGCTTGAAACCTCCGGGGCCGGGTCTTTTGCACCTTCCTGGAGCGCTGAAATGGCCGGAGCGTCGGCATTTGCAACGTCCTCTGATGATGAAATCACACTTCCTCTCGAAACAATTGCTGCCCAGGCAGCAGACCATTCTGGGGTGCAAGAGGAAGTTGCGGCGGCAGATCATGCGGTTGCAGACTATGTCGATCTGGAATACGCAGGGGTGGACTATGGAGCGCCTGCAACAGAGCTGGCAACGACCGAAATCTCTGGTATCTCTGAAGGGTTGGATGGGGAAGAGATTGCCGATTTCACGCTTTCGGCTTCCTTATCTGAGCCGTCGGCACAGCCTCCTTTGTTAGAGGATCAGGTAGAGGATCAGGTCGGTGCTGATGTTGCGGGTCGCTCCCAGTCGGGCGATCGCCCCGTTGATCGTCCTGCTGATCGCCCCATCGTAGCCCCGGCTCAGCAAAGCCGCTGGAGCAGCAACGCACCCGCCACTGAGACGACCCAAGAGAATACGGTGCGGGTGTCGGTGCAGCAGTTGAACCAACTGAGTGACTTGTTTGGTGAGCTGACGATTGACCGCAACGCGCTCAACCTCTACCTCAAACGTCTTCGGAATTTGACGCGGCTGCTAAACAACCGGGTGCAAACGCTAGAACAGGCTAGCTCCGAACTGCGAACGACCTACGATCGATTGGCGACTGATGTTGGGCGATCGCCCCTCTCCTCCGCCCTCAACCTGCTCCCAAGCAGTGAGGCGCGTGCTGCCCAGTCGGGCGATCGCCCCCAAATAGCCCAGCTCTACAACAGCCCCTCAGACGTCAGCACCGAGCCAGCTCCAGCCCCAGCCACCAATCTGTTCCAGCAGATCCCATCCTCAGCTATTCCTCCTGGGTCTGAGCATCGTCCAGGGAGTGGGTTTGGCGCTGGGTTGGGCAATGGGTTTGATGCGCTGGAGCTAGATCGGTATGAAGATGTTCACTCGCTCTCGCAGGACATTCTAGAAACCATCGTCCAGGTTCAAGAAGTTACCACAGACATCGATCTGACCCTTGAGGAAGTCGAGCAGGCATCTCGCACCCTAGACAAAACAGCAAACCAACTCCAGTCTCGACTGACTCAAATCCGGATGCGGCCGCTGTCTGACTTGGTTGACCGCTTCCCTCGCGCTCTGCGGGAACTGTGCTTGCAATATGGCAAGAAGGTGCGTCTTCAGGTCAATGGCGCTGGCACACTGATTGATCGCAACATCCTGGAAGCGCTCAATGATCCACTGATGCATTTGCTGCGAAATGCTTTCGATCATGGCATCGAAGATCCGCAAACCCGGCTGGCTCAGGGCAAACCAGAAGAAGGCGTGATTAAAATTCAAGCCTTTCATCGGGGCAATCGCACATTTATCACCATCCAAGACGATGGACGAGGTATCCCGATTGAAAAAATCCGCGCCAAGGCGATCGCCATGGGGCTAGACCCTAGCTTGTTGGGGGTGGCCAGCGAAGAGGAACTCGTCTCCCTCATTTTTGAACCCGGTTTCAGTACCAAGGAACAGGTCACGTCGCTATCGGGTCGCGGCGTAGGCATGGATGTGGTGCGTGATCATCTCAAGCAAATTCGCGGCGATATTAAAGTAGAAACCAAAGCAGGGCAAGGCACAACGTTTACGCTCTCAGTGCCGTTCACGATGTCTGTTGTGCGCGTGCTAATTGCCGAAAGCAACGACATGCTGATTGGCTTTCCGAGCGACGTGATTGGCGAAATGCTGAAGCTTGAGCCAGAGCATATTGTTCGGGTGGGCGACAGCGAAATGCTGAACGTGCAAGGCAACTTGATTCCGCTGGTGGTTCTATCACGCTGGCTCCGATTTCCTGGGCCGCGTCATCCCTATCGCCTAGAAACACCCCCTAGCATTAGCGAACCAGTCGTGCTGCTGGTGGAACACAACAGTCAAATCTTTGGCATCCAAATCGAGTCTTGTTGGGGCGAACAGGAAACTGCGGTGCGCCGTATCCATAGCACCATTCCGCTTCCTGCTGGCTTTAGCAACTGCACCATTCTGGGTGATGGGCGCGTTGTGCCGCTTGTCAATGTCCCAGAATTGCTGCACTGGATTGCCAGCACTGAGGCAGCCGGCCCAGTGGTGCCCAGGTCTTCCCAACTGGGCGATCGCCAGTTCAGCCTCATGGATGCCGATCGCCGATTGCTAGGTCGCGCTGTCCCAGTGGAGCAGCAGCCCGCCGTTCTGGTGGTAGACGATTCGATTAATGTCCGCCGATTTTTGGCACTCACTCTGGAGAAAGCGGGCTATCAGGTTGAGCAAGCAAAAGACGGGCAGGAAGCGGTCGAAAAGCTGCGGGCCGGGCTTCAGGTGAACGCGGTTGTGTGCGATATCGAAATGCCGCGTTTAGATGGCTACGGCTTTTTGGCGAAAGTGAAATCGGACCCGCAGTTTGAGCATTTGCCCGTCACCATGCTCACCTCACGCACGAGCGCCAAACATCGACAACTGGCGCTAAGCCTGGGGGCGATCGCCTATTTCTCAAAACCCTACAACGAGCAAACTCTCCTGACCACCTTGGCACAACACATTCATGACCCTTCTGAACTCTCTGCGAGCGCTGCGCTCTAAACCCGTCGAGATCACTCGTCAACTGCTGGTTTTCCCGCTGCGGCAGGAACTGTTCGCCCTGCCATTAGCAATCGTGCATCGGGTCATCGAAATCGACCGTCTCTATGCCCAGCAAGAAGGAACGGGGACGGCGATCGCCCTCGATCATGACCAAAATATTCCCGTCTTAAACCTCCAGCAGCGCATCTTTGCGAACACACCAACATCCACTCAATGCTTAGAACCCGGAACGCAGATTGACCCACAAGAGGTCACAAAATATTCCACGCTTGGGCAAACCTTCAGCCACACTGTTACGACCCAATACCTAATTCTGGTCTACAGCCTGCAAGGGGATGTCATTGGGCTACAAATTGATGGGCCACCCGCTCTCAAGCGCTTCACAGAATCCGCCTTCAAGCCATTGTCTGTGCTTTACCAGCAAGAAGGCGGAATTCGCTGCGTCAGCGGACTGATTCTGCCCACAGACGACAGCCCGCCCATTTTTTTGCTCAACTTGGCGCAGGTTTTGCAGCCACCGTCAGCCCTGCTGGGCGCAGGATAAGCGGAGGGCAGAACAGGATCAAATCTGCATTTCTGCAACAATCCTGCAATAATTATTGATTCTTGTGGATTAAGCCCCTTCTACGGGCAGTTCGGTTTGCTGGATAACAGCGCCCTGCGCTCCTTTCTAGATAGTTTTGGATAGGTTTTTAAGATACGCTTTTTTAGATACCTATGCTAAGACCTATCTTGCTGGCGCTGTTTTCAGCAGTTTTCGGCGTGCTGCTCTGCCTTGGGGGCTACCGCTTTTTTATGGTGATGCTGCCCGTCTGGTCGTTTTTTGCGGGGCTGTGGCTGGGCGCAAAGGCCGTGTTTCTGCTGCTAGGCGGCGGCTTTTTGGCTACCACGACGGGGCTAACGGTCGGGCTGGTGCTGGGAATTTTGCTGGCAATTTTTTGCTGGCAGTTCTATGAAGTGGGCGTGGCGCTGATGGGCGGAGCTACGGGTGCGCTGTTTGGATCAAGCATCATGGCTATTCTTGGCTTTCAGCAGGGGACGTTGCCCGCGCTGGTGGCCCTCGGATCGGGGCTGGTGCTGGGGGTCTTGACCTACGTGCGAAACTGGCAGAAGTATATTGTCATGCTGCTGTCTGCTCAGGGCGGAGCAAATGCGCTGGTGCTGTCGCTGCTGCTGCTGAATGGGCGCGTCTCGATTGAGGATTTGAAGAACGCAGGCAACACGCTGCTGCCCATTTTCCGGGATTCGTGGTTTTGGCTGCTGCTGTGGAGCGGGCTGGCGATCGCCGGATTTCTCTACCAACTGCGGCGCTATCGCAGCGTGGAGTTTGCCAAGCAAGAGTTTGTCCGCTTTTGGATGTAGGAGGCTGGTGCTAGGCTGTTTACTTAAGGTATGAGAGCTTATCTGCAAGCATGTACTTATCTGCAAGTAGAACGTCGAGGAACCAACTGTTCAAAACTGTTCAAAAGTTGGATTAAGTCAAAAATTTGGATTAAAACGATTCAAGTCTTATCTACTTAAGCTTGCCCTGAAACTATGTTTTTTTATGATCCGATCTACTTACTTTGGGTGATGCTACCCACGATACTAATTTCCATGCTGGTTCAGGCTCGTCTCAAAAGCGCCTTTGCCAAGTGGAGCCAAGTGCCCAACAGCGAACGCTACACCGGAATGCAGGTTGCTCAGACCATTTTTAATCGCACGTCGCTGAAGTCGATTCCGCTGGAGCCAACGCGCGGCTCCCTGACCGACCACTACGACCCGCGAACCAACGTGGTGCGGCTATCGGAACCCGTGTGCGCCCAGCCGTCGGTTGCATCAATGGCGATCGCCGCCCATGAGTTGGGGCATGTACAGCAATACCAGACGGGTTCGCCGATGATCGCTGCCCGCAGTTTCTTGCTGCCTGCGCTGCAATTCACGCCGACCATTTCCTACATGGCCTTCTTGCTGGGCTTCATGTTTGGCATGGTGGGGCTAATGTGGATTGGGGTTCTCATGTTTGGGCTGATGGTGGTCTTTTCCCTGCTGACGGTGCCGATTGAAATCGATGCTAGCCGTCGGGGGCTAAAGCTGCTAGAGGATGCGGGGCTGCTGGATACGCCAGAGGAGCGTCAGGGAGCCAGACAGATGCTCGGTGCCGCAGGCTGGACCTACATCGCTGCTGCTGCCACTTCTATCATGCAACTACTCTACTACGTTAGCCTGACCCAGCGCAGCCGTCGCCGCTACTAGATCCTATTCGCACGCCCATGCCTGACGCGCCCCGCAACCTGAACAACGAACTCGCGAAAGAGCGCAACCGAGCCGCCGCCGAACGCACGCTGCTAGCATGGATTCGTACCTCGCTCTCGCTGATTGGCTTTGGCTTTGGCATTGACCAGATTGTGACGGCGATTCAGCGAACCCGCAGGCTTGACTATCTGGGGACAATGTACCTAGCGAGAATCACTGGGCTGGCATTCATCGCGGTCGGGCTGTATGCCATGCTATCGGCGACGATTGAACATCGCCAGGAGTTGCGGCGCATTCAGCGAGACGACTACCTCTACACACCGCGACGCTCCAACGCGCTGGTCGTGGCGATCGCCCTGATGGTGATTGGCATCTTCGCCTTCCTGGGAATTATCATCAGCACTCTGAACTAGCCCCCTGCCTTGCTCGCCGCGGCAGACTAGAATATCGCCCCCAAAAAATTTGCAAAAATCTTTGGCCCAGGTTGACAAACGGTGACCTCTCACACACAATAGTAGTTACGCTTTTTTGGAGCGTGTTTTGCGGGTATAGCTCAGTGGTAGAGCGTCACCTTGCCAAGGTGAATGTCGCGCGTTCGAATCGCGTTACCCGCTTTGTTTCCGACCTAGTGCTAAGAGTCAGTGGTGGTTTGGGAATGAGTTCAATCTGCTGCAAGGTTGTGCTGAGTAGGCGCTGCTGAACCAGCGTGTCTGATGCGTTCGCTTTTAGCATCTTCGTGAATCAAGACACCTTTCTGCTCGGTTTTCGCTGGGCTTGCAGGCTTTATCCAAGCTTAAGCGAATTTTCCACTGATCTCTCAGCTTGCCCCTGTAGGATGAGTCTAGAGAGTCTTACCAGTACTGATGACACGACGGGTTGGATGGGCTGGGAAGCGGGCGATCGCGCTCGTGTTTCTCTGGCCACATCTTTCACTCCACGTTTCTCAGTCCACGGTTTTCTGTCACTGACTCCCGCAAACAGGAATGTTAGAATCGGGCTGAATCTGGGTATTCGCAACCCCAGTTCCTGGCAGAAGCTCTGAGAAAAGTCTGGGTCGCTGCCTAGAAGCCTGTCTAGGATCACGCATCAGAGCTAATTTATGAAGCAAATCTTAAGAAGCCTGAAACTCTTGGCATGTGTGGCTTTGAGGTCATGTTTGCCCAGGAAAAGCGGTTTCTCGGAAATCCTTGATTAACAAGGCTTTCAGGCTCCTTTACAAATTAGCTCTCAAGTCACACCCAAACCAACCTCTCTGACGAGGGTTGGAGGATGGGTCGGTTGACGATAGTCCGGTTGACGATAGTCCGGTTGACGATAGTCAATGAATCATGGTTTAGCGCTGGTTCGTCTGCGGCTGCGCGGGAAGGGCGATCGCCCCCAGCGGCTTTTGGGTTCACGGTCGTGGCTCCCAAGGCGCTAGACCCTGCACCGCTTGCATCACACTCACCGCTGCTCTGCTTGTGCAAACTCAGAAACCCCACAAAATCGACCTAAACGGCGACTACCCCTGTCCCTGTCGTCGTCGGGGCAAGCTGACACCCATCGCCCTGACGGATGCCTTTGGCTGCGACCGATGTCAGCAAATTTTCGTCGTGCAAGACAGCGGGCATACGATTGAGCAGCTTTCGACCAACTATCCCTACAAGCGGGCGTGGCGCTGGAACGGGCATCAGTGGATTGTGGTGAACCCATCCCTGGGAAAGGGCTATGTGCCGCTGACGCTGCTGTTCATGTTTGCGCTGGTGTTTCTGCTGCTGCTGACCACGCTGAGCGCACCCGCTGCCTCTCAGGTGGCGTTTCGGGTGGTGGCGGCGCTGGTGCTGTCGGTCATGCTGGCGTTTATGCTGTGGCTAGCCTGTCGGCGATAGTCCGCCGAAAACCCAGTCCTGCTAATCCCTCATGGGCTGCAACGTCACCAAGCTGTCACTGACCAAACTGTCACTGACCAAACTGTCACTGACCAAACTGTCACTGACCAAACTGTCACTGAAATGTGATTAGGATAGGGCGATCGCGCTGTGCTACTGCAAAGTGCTACTGAGCGATTCCCTAAAAGCTTTACAGTCTTGAGCTTTACAGCCGTGAGCCTTACAGGTTAAAGCTGTATTAGTGCAATGGATTTAGCGCAATAGATTAGTGCAATAGATTTAGCGCAATACACAGATTATCGAGTCATCGAGGCGATACTTGTGCAATTCATTGTCTAATGCAGTGAATGGCAGCGTTTTTCACAGTTCTTTACCGTGTTTTCTAACAGTCAGGATTCTTTAGATTCCCCAGCCGATTTGCTGACCACGCTTCATCGGGCTTATGCAGCGGCGGGACATTTGGCTGCGATGAAAGGGGGCGATCGCAGTCGGGCGCTCCAGATTATGGCGGAAGTGCTGAAGGATCAGCAGGACGATATTCTTGAGGCCAACACGCTAGATCTCGAAGCCAGCCGAGAAATGGCCGTGCCCGATCTGGTGCTGGAATGGCTGAAGCTCACGCCGGAGCGGATCGAGGCGGTGGTCAAGATTTTGCAACGCCTTTCGGAACTGGCAGACCCCACGCAGCAAATGCTGACGATTCCCTATTCCCTCAGTCATTCTCAGTCCTATTGCCAACTGATGCCGCTGGGGGTGATTGCGCTGGTGTATGAGGCGTTTCCCGAACTGGGGGCGATCGCCGCTGGGCTGTGTATTCGCACGGGCAACAGCATCGTCCTGCGGGGCAGCAGCGAGGCCAGCAACTCCAACCAGGCGATCGCCAGCACGCTGAAACTCGCCCTCCAGGAAGCCGGCCTGCCCACCGATGCCCTCGGCTGGATTCCGACTGACCAGGGCGACTCAATCCGCGAACTGGTGACCCAAGATGCCTACGTTAATCTAGTCATTCCCTATGGTCGCGTGAGCCTGGTGAACCAAGTGATCCGCCAGGCCACTGTGCCTGTGCTAAAAACGGCAATTGGCAACTGCTATCTCTACTGGTCGCCCTCCGGCAGCCTGGATCTGGCCCGGAGCATGATTCTAGACAGCCACCAGAGCGAACCTGATCCAGTCAACGCCATCGAGAAGGTGCTGATCAGCACTCACCACGACCCCAACACGCTACAAGCCCTGTGGCGCAGCCTGCGCGAAAAAGGCTTTCACCTGCGGGGCGATGCGGGGCTGGTGGCGGAGTTTCCGGATCTGGTACTGACGGAAGACGACGAGTGGCCGCGCCCCTACCTGGACAACACGATTGCCTTCCGTTCGGTCAGCGGACTGGAAGAGGCGATCGCCCTGATGAATCGCTACAGCAGCGGCCACGCCGACTGCCTGGTGACCGAATCCTACCAGGAAAGCCACCAGTTTGCCCTGCATATCAACAGCGCCACGACCTATATCAACGCCTCGCCCCGGTTCTATCGCAACCCCAAGCAGGGCAGCCCCATCGCCCTCGGCATGTCCAACCAAAAAGGACATCGGCGCGGGCTAATCACGCTAGAAACGCTGACCACGCTGAAGTATGTGGTACAGGGGAGCGGCTGAGGAGGAAGAACGAAGAGAGAAGAACGAAGAGAGAAGAGGTTCTGTTTTTCATTCTTCGTTTTTCGTTCTTCGTTCTTCTTTTTTCCGTCTCTCGCCCCCTCACCTCACCACCTGCCTCAGCGTGTCCACAAACCCCGGATAGGAAACCGCAGCGGCTTCGGCGCGGTGGATCGTGGTGGGGCCTGTGGCGCGGAGGGCGGCGATCGCCAGACTCATGGCAATGCGGTGGTCGGTGTGGCTATCCACCTCGGCTCCGTGCAGGGGTTTGCCGCCCGTGATTTCCAAACCATCAGGACGCTCGGTGACGGTTGCGCCCAGGCGGCTGAGCTGGGTGGCCATGACGGCGAGGCGATCGCTCTCTTTCACCCGCAGTTCGGCGGCATCGGAGATGACGGTCGTCCCTTCGGCAAAGGCGGCTGCCACCGCGAGAATGGGGATTTCGTCAATCAGCCGGGGAATCAGGTCGCCGCCGATGTGCCCCGCCTTTAGCCGATTGTGGCCGCGCACGCGCAGATCGGCAACGGGTTCGCCTGCCACCTCGCGAGCATTCTCCAGGGTCACGTCTGCCTCCATCTGCGCCAGCGCGTCGAGAATGCCCGTGCGCGTTGGGTTCACGCCGACATTTTGGATGAGCAAATCAGAACCGGGGGCGATCGCCCCGGCCACCAGCCAAAACGCCGCCGAACTGATGTCGCCGGGAACCACCACGGGCTGCCCGATCAGCCGCGCCGGGCCGACTACCGTTGCGCTACAGGTGTCGGGATCAACCAGAACCTCTGCCCCAAAGGCCCGCAGCATCCGTTCGCTGTGGTCGCGAGATAGGGCGGGTTCGCTGACGGTCGTTTTGCCCTCTGTGGCCAGCCCCGCCAGCAAAATGCAGGATTTCACCTGGGCCGAAGCAATGAGCGAGGTGTAGTGAATCGGCCGAAGCGCCTGCCCCTGCACCGCCAGTGGCGCGAGGCCCCCAGCACGACTCCAGATCTGTGCGCCCATGTCCTGGAGCGGCCGAATCACGCGAGACATGGGGCGCGATCGCAGCGATCCGTCACCCGTCACCGTGAAAAATCGCCCCGCGTGGGAGGCCAAAATCCCCAGCATCAGCCGCATCGTGGTGCCAGAATTGCCCGCATTCAGCACGTCGGCAGGTTCCTGGAGTTGCCCCAGTCCAATGCCCTCTACGGTCACTCGTTCCGTATTCAGGTCGGAAATGTTTGCCCCCATTGCCCGAAAGCAGGCGGCGGTACTCAGGGGATCTTCCCCCAACAGCAGCCCGCGAATTTCCGTCGTGCCCTCCGCCAGTGCCCCCAGCATCAGCGCCCGGTGGGAGATAGACTTGTCGCCGGGAATGGCGATCGCCCCTGTCAGCGCCAAATCCACAGGCGGCGAAATTGTCAGCACATGATGATGTTCGGTGGTTTTGAGGGTGATAGAAGCCGTCTGCATTGCTATAGTTCCGTAGGTGGGCAATTGCCTCGTCGAGCGTGCTGCGCCATCGCTGCGTTTACTACGCTACCAGAGCAGTGCAAAGGCCGGATCACTGGTCGAACTGCATTCTCTGCCGACAGATTCTATTTCATCCTGTTTCGCAGATCTGGCAAGGTTGAACCTGTTTGACTGGATGAAAAAATCATTTTCCCAGCCCTTTTTAGTCCCAGCCCTTTTTAGCCATGCTCACCGAACATCGCCAGCCAGTCTGTCTGTCCTGGATGTCACTGAATTCGCCGCTCTGGTCGGTGGTGGAAGCCTCTGCCGCGCTATATGAAAAAGAGCCAGGCCGCTATCACGTCGTGCTGACGGAGCCGCTGTTTATGGACTATTCCCAAGGGGAAACTTCGGCTGACCAGGCCCAGCAGCCCCACCTGCTCTGGCTCGAAATTTCCCCCTACCGCGTGATTATGACCATGCAGGGCAACGGCAGCATCAGCTATCGCCACTTTTGGGAGCAAGGAGTCTACGGCATCAGCCGCTACTGGCTGCGATCGCAGTCGGGCGACCTGGGTATGAGCGACCAGATGCGCCTGCGGAACTATACGCGCCACCTGAAGCTGATTTCCGATCCCCAGCCCCGTCACCTGCGCGTGGAGTATGAACTGTGGACAGAAAACTTGCAGCTTGGGCATTATGTGCTGAATTTAGAAATGCAGTCCTTGTAGCGCCAGCCATCGGTTGAGGATTCTCAAATGCGGCTGGAAGCAGGCTGTCAGCTTTTATTCTCGGCAGAAGCGCCAAGTCCGCTGCTGCTGATGTTGCGCCCCCGCAGCGGCGAAGGGCAGTGGGTGGTGCGCGAAGAATATCGGCTGGAGCCGTCGGTGCCTATGGTGGAATATACCGACAGCTACGGCAATCTCTGCCAGCGTTTGGTTACGTCAGAGGGAAGATTTCTGGTTTACACCGCCGCTTGTGTAGAAACAGCGGACGAGATCGACGTTGCGCCCGATGCCGCCTATGTGCCTGTGGAACTGCTGCCCGATGGCGTGGTGCAGTTTTTGCTGCCCAGCCGCTACTGCCAGTCAGATATGCTCTACGACGAGGCGATCGCCATCGTGGGCGACACGGAACCGGGCTATGCCCAGGTGGAGGCGATCCGCCACTGGATTCATACCCAGGTGAAATATCAATACGGCACCAGCAACTCCTCTACATCTGCGGTAGACACTGCCCAGAGCAAAATCGGTGTCTGCCGCGACTTTGCCCATCTGGGGATCGCCCTCTGCCGCAGCCTCTCGATTCCGGCGCGGATGGTGGTGGGGTACTTGTACGAACTGGAGCCGATGGATCTGCACGCTTGGTTTGAGGCATTCCTCAGCAGCCCCGACGGGTCAACCGCCGAGGGCCGCTGGTATACCTTCGACGCGACGCAGCCACAGCCACGGGGAAACCGAATTGCGATCGCCTATGGTCGTGATGCCGCCGATGTGGCCCTAGCGACCCAGTTTGGCCCGCTGACACTTCAGGAAATGCGCGTGTGGGTGAAGGAGGGCTAGGGGTTAGCAGCTAGGCAAGGAAATGTGCAGCCCCCAGGTAAACTCACCAGGCAAACTCACCAGGCAAACTCACCAGGCAAACTCACCAGGTAAACTCAAAGAATTCCCCCTTGGTGCGGGTGAACCCGCCGAAAGGGTTTTGCCTGATCTCCAACCTCTATCCCATCCTCGACGAATGCCCTCGACGCGATCGCTCAAGACCCTCGCTTTGTATGCCCTGCTGGGGGCGATCGCCCTCGTCATGCTGCTGCCGCTGATCTGGCTAGTCAGCACGGCGTTCAAAGCCCCCACAGAAAATATCTTCGAGTTTCCGCCCCGGTTTTTGCCCCAGTCTCCAACGCTGCAAAATTTTGTAACAGTATGGCAGACCAATCCTTTCGGGCGCTACCTGTTCAACAGCACCCTGGTCGCAGTGCTAACGGTGGTGCTAAATCTGCTGTTTTGCTCGCTGGCGGCCTATCCCCTGGCGCGACTCCAGTTTCGCGGGCGCGAGGCGCTGTTGCTGCTGATTGTGTCCACAATTCTGATTCCGTTTCAGATTGTGATGATTCCGCTGTATGTCCTGGCGGTGAAGCTGGGGCTGCGTAATACGTACTTAGGGCTGATCTTACCGGCGATCGCCTCTGCCTTTGGGATTTTTCTCCTGCGTCAGGCGTTTCAAGGCGTACCCAAAGAGCTAGAAGAAGCCGCCCGCATCGACGGCTGCTCGGAACTGGGGATCTGGTGGAATGTGATGCTGCCCGCTGTCCGCCCTGCCCTGATCACGCTGGCGATTTTCGTTTTCATCGGAGCTTGGAGCGACTTTCTCTGGCCGCTCATCCTGCTCGACCAGCCCGACTATTACACGCTGCCCCTGGGCGTTGCCAAACTAGCGGGTGCATTTTCCCTCGACTGGAGACTGATTGCAGCGGGGTCTGTGATTTCGATTGCGCCTATCTTGCTGGTATTCGGTCTGCTTCAGCGCTACATCGTGCCAACGGATACCAGTAGTGGGGTCAAGGGATAATCAAAACTGCCCGCTCAACCGGGCTAAACGGCGAAATGTCTTGCTGTTGAGGGGTTTCAGCCCCTAGCGCTGAGGGGTTTCATTTTTCTAGGTTATGGAGAATTAACTCCGCCCCATTGCCGAAAAATACTCTGTGAGATATTCTGAAACAACCTGTAAAGGCTCGATAAAGAAAGAGTCAGTGTTCCGTTGTTATACTGTAAAGAACTCTTTCGCCTTGAGCTAATCTCCGTATTATCCCGGAGGGAAAGCGTCGCTAGACCAGTCTGTTCATCGGGAGCCAGTAAATTCTCTGAAGATACACGCCCGTTATTACTTGCTGAGATGTGAGCTTAAATGCGGGTTTATAGTGGATTTACAGGTGAATTTACAAAGGTTTTCTGCTCCAAAGTTGCAGAGCATCGGGATTTTCCGAGATTTGCTTTTGATACCGCTGTACTGATCTGCTATGAGTTGTATGACTATGCGTGATAGGAGCGATCGCTATCGAGTAACATCTATTCCCATGCCGATGCGCCCCAAGCGCCTGGGCAGCTACCTGCTAGATGCAGGTCTGATCACGCCGGATCAGGTCACGGTGGCGCTGAACGATCAGCAGGCAACTGGGATGCGTCTGGGCGAGGTGCTGGTGGCTCGCGGCTGGGTCAAAGAACAGACGATTGAGTGGATCATGAAAAAGGTGATCCTGCCTGAGAAGAAAGCATTTCAAGATTGGGAAGAGAAGCAGCGCCAACAGCAGCCGCCGTTGACCCCAATTCCTGCACCTGCTCAACGAGTCGAGCCAGTGCCGCCAGCAGCGCCGGCCAACGCCCAAAAGACTCCTACCCGGCGCGAGGTTCCCATTTCCAAGCCCCTGCCTCCGGTGAACTCGTCAGATAGCGACGTAAGCTGGGTCGGCTAGGAGCGTTGGTCTAAGGAAAAAGACCACATTGAAGCCGCATTTGGGCTGCTTCTGCTGCGTATAACTTGCATTTCTAACTTGCATTTAACTTGCGTCTAACTTGTGGGAAACAGCAGCAGCCAGAGGGGCAGCGTGACGAGTAGCCCGATCGATCCCATGGCCAGCGCCGTCACTGTTAGCTCTCGGTCTAGCTCGTAGGCTTCACACAGTACGAGGGTTGCAAAGGCCGGTGGCATACTGACCTGGAGGACGATCGCTAGCTTTTCTGCTGAGCCAAGGCTGGTGAACGAGAGCAGCACGCCGATTAGCAGCGGCACAATGAGCATTTTCACGCTCAGGCTGACGGAGGCGAGGCGGACACTGCGCCAAGAACGCAACTGGCTGAGCCGCATTCCGATCAGCACAAGGGCAACGGTAATGCTTGTCCAAGCGACTGTTTTGAGGAACGAGTCTAGCCAGAGCGGTAGCGGTATGTCGTGGATGCCCAACCCCAGCGCAAAGCTCCACAGCACCGGGTTGCACACTAGCGCCCGCAGCAAATCCCGTGGACTCTTTTGCATGCCGCCAAAGTGGGCGGCCATGACTACGCCCAGCCCGTAGGCTCCGAGCGTCGTGCCAATCATGTCGTAAAACAGAGCCCAGGCAAAGTACTTTGGGCCTATAAGCGCTAGACTGACGGGGAACCCCAAATAGCCCGTGTTGCCCATCATGGTCGCCAGCAAAAAGCTGCCTTGCTGAGGACGGCTCTGAGTCATGGGGGAAGAAACAGGTCGTTGTTTTTGTTCTGGTCTTTGTCCTTGCTTTAGCGTAGCCATCAGCCATAGCCAGCCCAGCAGCCCCCCCAGCGCGATCGCCAGCCACGCTGCCACGGGCGCGAGCCACACCGCTGCCGAGAGTTCGGACTGGCGCAGAAACCCCAGCACGCTAATCGGCACCCCTACCCAAAACAGCAGCTTTCCGAGGCGATCGCCCACCCACAGCGGACAAATCCGTCCTAGCCAAAATCCCAAACTGCTCCACCCTATCAGCGGGACATAGAGACTCAGCAAGCGAAGACTCGGAAATTCCATAGGTTGATTATCGTTGGAGTAATTTGAACGGTTTTAAGGCTATCGTTGCGGAGCAAGGGTTCAGCAGACCGTTGAGTTACTTTGCCGTGTGTCGAAGGGGATGACGCTCTTCCAAGGCCATGCAATAATAACCCCGCAGGACTAAACCAGTCTGCGGGAGAGTTTGCGTGAAAGATGCCAGTTTGCCCAAGTCGTCAGCGCCCCAGCCCGATGTCTCTGGCCAGGAAAGTCAATATGGGCTGACCGACGATATCCCGGTTGCTCAGCGAGATGGGGCGCGTTTAGAGGCCGATTTGAACCCCGGTGGGTTTGGGTTTCGAGCGGCGGCGGATAGGCTGCGATCGCTCTTTCGGGGGCGGGTTTGGCTATGGGGGCTGATTGGCTTTGTGGCGGCGGTGCAGCTTGCGCTGGTCAGCCGCAGCCTGTTCTTTAGCAATGTTTCTACCGCACAGGGCTATCAGCCGATCGAGGCCGGCTTGTCCGCAGCGATGTCTCAACTGTCGCTGACCCCGGCCGATAGCCTGCTGGGCCATATCGCCTACGCCGAAGCTCCTCCAGACACCCTCAGCCCAGTGCTTCCCAATGGCAGCATCCTGCTGCGTGATGCGGCTGCCGAGCGCTTTTTGGCAATGGTGAGGGCGGCTCGCGCTGAGCGGGTGAGGCTGGTGCCGCTGTCGGGCTTTCGCTCGGTGGAAGAACAGACTTACCTGTTTTTCACGCTGAAGGCGAAGCGATCGCTCTCGGCTCAGGAACGGGCCCAGGTCAGCGCTCCTCCCGGCTACAGCGAACACCACACGGGCTATGCAGTGGATATTGGGGACGGCGATCGCCCAGATACAGACTTGGAAACCGATTTCGATCAGACAGCCGCCTACCGCTGGCTGACGGCCAATGCTGCCCGCTTTGGGTTTGAGCTGTCTTTCCCTCAGGACAACGCTCAGGGCGTGAGCTACGAACCGTGGCACTGGCGCTTCGTGGGCGATCGCCACAGCCTCGAAACGTTTTATAAGCGGTAGTTTCGGCTACTGGCAATCAGTCAGGGGGCAGGTGAACCCACCCCCCACGCTTAGACTTCTTGATCAGCTCTAGCGCTTGCGAATGTCGCGAGCCATGTTACGGAAGAGATCCATACTGGAGTCGGCCGTGCGGCGCTCGTTCGTTAGCTTGGGTGTCGCTTCAGAAGACGTGGAAGTCGGTTCGGTTGGAACTTGCAGACTGTTGCCCGACTTCATATTGTCAGAAGACACTTCGTACTCCACTTCAAACTCGCCACCGTTGCCTGCGGTCTTGGGAAACTTGTGCTTGATGACTTTTTTCGAGCGCATGTACTCGATGTTGCCCATCGTTTTGGCATCGTCTGCGTCCAGGAAATAGGCTCCTGGCTTTGCGCCATTGCTAGCGGAGGGTGGTGCCTCTGCATTATTCTTTTTGCCAAACAAACCGAATAGTCCTGCCATGAGTGCCTCTGAAAAATATCGTTGCATTAATTAACATTATGTTAATTTTGCCCAGGATTTCCAAGCGGTTAGGCGAGATTTGTGAACGAATTGAGGCGGGCGATCGCCTCCTGAGGCCAATCCCCAAATTGACCCATCCACAAGGCTTGCAAGACTTGCCGCAGGCGAGGGGCGATCGCCATCCAGTGCGTCTAATGGATGTTACGGACGGGATCAAATCTGGGTAATCTTCAAGAAGAGAATGATTTTGCTTTTGTGAATTCCGCATTTTCTCCCTGAAGCCAAATAGCAGAGCATGTAAGAATCGTTGTGTTGTGTTTGGCAGGCCCTGTATCAGGTGAGACATTAAAACACCATCGCAGGATTCTCTAGCGCGACTTGTTCTATTTGGATTTAGTTGAGGAACGGGCTATGACAGGTCAGAAATGGTTTGCTAGGGTGCTGGCCGGTGCAGTAGCGGTGGGAATCTGCGCGACAGGGGCGATCGCCCGCGCTCAGGAAATGCTGCTAAGTGAAGAAGGCGTGCTGGAAAACGGCGACATGGTGCTGCCTTCGGATAACAGCCTGTACGACCAGTTCACCTTTGAAGGTAAAGCTGGACAAACGGTGACGATCAAACTATTCAGCACTGAATTTCAGCCCTATCTGGCGGTCATCAGCCCAGAAGGTGAGGTGCTGGGCGAAAACCACAGCGCAGGCGGCAACCCTCAGAACTCGCAGTTGGAACTGACGTTGGCCACCGACGGCACCTACATCGTGATTGCCAACGGTTTTGATGCCAGCAGCCGCGGCCGCTACACGGTCGAGGTCATGGTTGCCGAATAGCAGAAAACCCACCGGGGAATTCTGGAATTCTTCCAAAATTCTTCCAAGGAGCCGACGGAGGCAGCCCAAACAGAGGCAGTCCAAAACGCAGGCAAAGCTGCACAGGGCGATCGCCCCATAGGTTGGCCAAAATCTCATGACACAACCTGAAATGGCGTTCCTGAAGGATTGGCGCATTGCTGCTCTGCGATGCTCTTTGGAACAGTTCTTTATAACGCTTCTGGCGCGGCGCACCTCATCGAGATGCGCCGTTTGTTTTAGGGGATTGGTTTATAGCGTCTGGGGAACGGCTCAGAGCGAATTGAAGGGGGCAGCTTGTGTCAGAATGGATTCGGTCAAATTGGCAGTCTGGCGATCGCCCTCAGCTTTTCAGTTTTCTCGCTCTTTCCCCCACGCTCTCTCCCCACCTATGACAAAGTTTGTATTTGTAACGGGCGGTGTTGTTTCCAGCATCGGTAAAGGCATTGTGGCATCTAGCCTGGGGCGACTGCTCAAGTCGCGCGATTACTCCGTCTCGATCCTGAAACTTGACCCCTACATCAATGTCGATCCCGGCACAATGAGTCCGTTTCAGCATGGGGAAGTTTTTGTAACGGAAGACGGTGCAGAAACCGACCTAGACTTGGGACACTATGAGCGCTTTACCGACACCTCCATGTCGCGGTTGAACAGCGTCACCACGGGGTCGATTTATCAAGCCGTGCTGAACAAAGAGCGGCGGGGTGACTATCAGGGCGGCACGGTGCAGGTGATTCCCCACATCACCAACGAAATTAAGGAACGCATCTTGCGTGTTGCCACCAATACCCACCCTGACGTGGTGATCACAGAAATTGGCGGCACGGTGGGCGATATCGAGTCGCTGCCGTTTCTGGAGGCGATTCGCCAGTTTCGCAAAGCTGTGGGGCGGCGCAATGTGCTGTATATGCATGTGACGCTGGTGCCGTGGATTGCTTCGGCTGGCGAAATGAAAACCAAGCCGACGCAGCACTCGGTCAAAGAACTGCGCTCGATTGGGATTCAGCCGGATATTCTCGTCTGTCGGTGCGATCGTCCCCTGCCAAAGGGAATTAAAGAAAAGCTGTCGGAATTTTGCGATGTGCCTGTGGAATGCGTGATCACGTCACAGGATGCCAGCAGCATTTACGAAGTGCCCCTGACGCTGGAAAAAGAAGGCCTGGCACACCAAGCACTCGACCTGCTGCAACTGGAGCAGCGAGATCCTGACCTCCGCCAGTGGGAAGAACTGGTAGAGCGGCTGCATCGCCCCGGCTGTCCGCTGGAAATCGCCATCGTAGGCAAGTATGTGCGGCTGAACGACGCTTATTTGTCGGTGGTGGAGGCGCTGCGCCATGCGTCGTTGGCTACGGGCGGCGACCTGCGGATTCGCTGGATCAACTCTGAAGACATCGAGCCACTGACGGTAGCCGAGCAACTCCAAGGCATCCACGGGGTTGTCGTACCCGGTGGTTTTGGCAGCCGTGGCATCGACGGCAAGATTACCGCCATCCAATACGTGCGCGATCGCCAGATTCCGTTTCTGGGGCTGTGTTTGGGGATGCAGTGTTCGGTGATCGAGTGGGCGCGGCATGTGGCCGGCATGGAACATGCCAATAGCTCCGAGTTTGACCCGCAGACCCGCAACCCCGTCATTAACCTGTTGCCTGAACAGCAGGATGTGGTGGATCTGGGCGGCACGATGCGCTTGGGGCTATATCCCTGTCGGCTGCAACCCAACACGCTGGCCGAGCGGCTCTATGGCGAAGAGGTGGTCTACGAGCGCCATCGCCACCGCTATGAGTTCAACAATGCCTATCGCACGCTGTTTTTGGAAACGGGCTATATGATTAGCGGCACTTCCCCCGATGGTCGCCTGGTGGAAATTATCGAGCTACCCAGCCATCCGTTTTTCATCGCTAGCCAGTTTCACCCCGAATTTCAGTCGCGTCCAAACGCGCCTCACCCGCTATTTCGAGGGTTTGTGCAGGCGGCGATCGCCCACTCAGAGCAATCTTCAGGGCAATCCCCGGTCAAGCCCCAATCGCTGGTGAATTAGGACTGGGCGTGCCAAGCGCTCCACTCCTACTCCACAGCTAAAGAGAATGGGCTGCCTATAAAGAATGGGCTGCCTATAAGAGAAAAGCTGCCCATAAAATTAGCCTATAAAATTAGCCGTCGAAGTCGTCCCCAGCAGGAACCCCATTCGACGGCCGATTTTGCATCGTTGCAAGCGCAAAGTTGCAAGCGCAAAATTAAAGCGAAAACCTAATCCGTAAAACTAATCCTTGTCGCGGGTGATCCGAGGCGGCTCACGGAAGGCGATCGCAAAAAAGAGCAGTCCCAGCGTGCAAACCAGCAGAAAAACGTAAATCAGGCTCTCCATAACACAGTCTCCTAAAGCTATTCAAGGAAACGTAGCACCAGACTAAAACTCAGCACAGCAGATACGAATCCAGCAGATACAAACCTGCAAACCTGAAGGAGGGAATGCTCACAGAGCAAAACTCGTCAGCAAGCCCTCCTCCAATTCACAATTCAGATGCCTAGACGGCTTCCTTACGGCGAGTAGACTTGTCACCCACCTTCTGGAACAAGCCCCACTCCACCTGCTCTTCTGAGAGGTCAGGGTCAATCCCCGCAAACACGTCGCGGAACAGCGTCCGAGAGCCGTGCCAGATATGACCAAAGAAGAACAGCAGCGCAAACACCGCATGTCCGTAGGTAAACCAACCGCGAGGACTGGTTCGGAACACCCCATCAGACTTGAGAGGCTCCCGATCAAACTCAAAGGGTTCGCCCAACTGAGCCTTACGCGCAAGCTTCTTCACTTCTGCCGGGTCGTCAAACACCTGACCATCCAGCGCACCGCCGTAGATCGTCGCCGTCACGCCAGCCTGCTCAAAGCTGTATTTCGACTCAGCCCGACGGAACGGAATGTCTGCACGAACCACGCCGTCTTTATCCGTCAGGATAACCGGGAAGTTCTCGAAAAAGTTGGGAATCCGGCGCACAAACAGTTCACGCCCAGCGGCATCCTTAAACACAGGATGCCCCAGCCAGCCCTGAGCAATACCGTCGCCCTTGTTCATCGGCCCGGTGCGGAACAGACCGCCCTTAGCCGGGTTGTTGCCCACATAGTCATAGAAAGCGAGCTTCTCAGGGATATTCTCCCAAGCTTCGGCCAACGTCAGACCATCGTCCACATCCGCTTGAACGCGACGATTGATCTCTTGCTGGAAGTAGCCGCTATCCCACTGATAGCGAGTCGGGCCAAACAGTTCAATCGGCGTGGCAGCGCTGCCATACCACATGGTGCCAGCCACCACAAACGCCGCGAAGAATACTGCTGCAATACTGCTCGACAGCACCGTTTCAATGTTCCCCATCCGAAGCGCCTTATACAAACGCTCGGGCGGACGAACCGTGAGGTGGAACAGGCCTGCAATAATGCCTACGATGCCAGCGGCGATATGGTGTGCCACGATGCCGCCTGGATTAAACGGATTGAAACCTTCAGGGCCCCAAGACGGAGCAACAGGCTGGACGCTTCCTGTCAATCCATAAGGGTCGGACACCCACATGCCTGGGCCAAACAGCCCTGTGAGGTGGAATGCTCCAAAGCCGAAGCAAAGCAGACCAGAAAGAAACAGATGGATACCGAACATTTTGGGCAAGTCCAATGCAGGCTCACCCGTCCGAGGATCTCTAAATAGCTCCAGATCCCAATAGACCCAGTGCCAGCAGGCTGCCAGGAACAGCAGTCCCGACAGAACGATGTGGGCAGCAGCAACACCCTCAAATGACCAGAAGCCAGGGTTGACCGCAGTTTCACCCGTAATGCTCCAACCTGCCCAGGACTGAGTAACGCCCAGGCGAGCCATAAACGGCATAACAAACATGCCCTGTCTCCACATGGGGTTCAAAACCGGGTCGCTGGGGTCGTAAATCGCCAATTCGTACAACGCCATTGAACCGGCCCAGCCTGCAACCAGCGCGGTGTGCATCAGGTGTACAGCAATCAGGCGTCCTGGATCATTCAGAACCACTGTGTGTACGCGATACCAGGGTAGTCCCATCGACTACGCTCCTCCTATTACGTTTCAACGCCTTTTTGAGCCTTTTTATTAAGCTGCAAGATACTAGTAAGCCTACCAGAATCAAGCACCATTATCCGTGGCAAACCGCCCAAAGTCCTATGAACCAACGAAAGACAACGTGCGATCGCCAGACACTTCGACAGTTTGACAATCCGGTTGTAAAAATGAAAGTGTATTAAAAAGTGTAACCAGGGCCTGGATGGGACGCAAGCATTGGTTACAGGCGCATTGCGTAAGACGCAGGGACGGTATCGGACATGGCCAATATTAAGTTTGTTAAAGAAAGCAAAGAGATTATTGCTGCCGACGGAGCGAATCTGAGGCTGAAGGCGCTTGAGAACAGTATCGACCTCTACACCTTCATGGGCAAAATGATGAACTGTGGAGGCTACGGTCAGTGCGGCACCTGCGTCGTGGAGATTGTCGAAGGCGGGGAAAACCTTTCCCCGCGGACTCCAGTTGAAGACCAGAAGCTGAGAAAGAAACCCGCAGGCTATCGACTCGCCTGCCAGACGATGGTAAATGGGCCGGTCAGCGTCGTGACCAAGCCCAAGCCCGGTGAGACGGTGGAGTATCAGCCCAGTTCACCGTCTCAGGCAGATTTGGAAGGTGGCGCAGTGGGGGCGACCCAATCCTCTGAACCCGGTTCATCTTCTGAAGCATCTGAGCCAGATTTGGAAGTGTTGGCAGAAGAGCAGGTATCCGGTTCCAGTGCTGAGGAGACGAATCCCTCAACAGGGAAACTGGAAGTCGTCTGAATCCATAGGGTTTGCAGATCTAAGAGTTTGCAGACCTGAGTAACCAAAGGGTCAGACCTTCACAATTCCAGCGTCTTCGTAGCCCTGTTGGCTTGATGTGCTTAGGCGGTGGAGTGATATTCTGTAGTCTTAGGAGTTTATATCTCTGGATTTGCGTGGAGGGTCTAGCACTATGGTTGTCAATGATCTTGGGTTTGTTGCGAGCTTGCTGTTCGTTCTGGTTCCAACGGTTTTCCTGCTGATTCTCTATATTCAGACCGCTAGCCGCGAGGGTAAACAGTCGAAATAGGTGAGGGCACCAGATTCTTTGATTGATGAAAGCGGGCAGAGTTTCCTGTCCGCTTTTTGTTTGGTCTGTAAAGGGAGTTGTGAAACCTCTGGGCTTTACTAGGGGCAAAACTAGGGGCGAATTAGTGGCGATCGCCCAGCCTATTCCTACAGATCAATCCTCCAAATCCTCTAAAATCCTCAAATTTGCCGCAGACTCAGCTTCAGAACTCTTAGCGCACATCGAACTTAGGATTTGGGGTTACCCCTTAGATATAGAGCGTTGCGCTAGAGAAGAGGTTGTATCTACAAAAGCAGATCATTTTATTTCTGTTATGCGATATTTGTTTAGCTAGCTTCACATTTCCGTGAAAATACTGTGACCCGCGCCGGGAAGCTTGCCTCACATTGGGTCATGTGCCAGATACTTTAGTTTTAGACAGCCTGTAGTGCGTTTGGAGTTGTACACACTTATACGGTGGTAACTATGCGAATTTTAGTGACGGGTGGTGCAGGGTTCATTGGTTCTCACCTGATTGATCGCCTCATGGCAGAGGGGCATGAGGTGATTTGTTTAGACAACTTTTATACAGGTGACAAGCGAAATATTCTTCGCTGGATCGATAGTCCGTTTTTCGAGCTGATTCGCCACGACATCACTGAACCCATCCGGCTAGAAGTCGATCAGATCTATCACCTGGCCTGCCCCGCATCCCCGGTTCACTATCAATACAACCCCGTAAAGACGATTAAGACCAACGTCATGGGAACTCTAAATATGCTGGGGCTGGCCAAGCGGATCAAAGCTCGATTCCTATTGGCATCCACTTCTGAGGTTTACGGAGACCCAGAAATTCATCCCCAGGTGGAGGAATATCGCGGCAATGTGAACCCCATTGGGATTCGCAGTTGCTACGACGAAGGAAAGCGGGTCGCAGAAACGCTGGCGTTTGACTATCATCGCCAGAACGATGTGGAAATTCGGGTTGCTCGGATTTTCAATACCTATGGCCCCCGGATGCTGGAAAACGACGGTCGGGTGGTTAGCAACCTTGTGGTGCAAGCCCTGAAAGGCAAGCCGCTAACGGTCTACGGCGACGGGTCGCAAACCCGGAGCTTCTGCTATGTCTCAGACTTGGTAGACGGACTGATTCGCCTGATGAATGGTGATTTTATGGGCCCGGTTAATTTGGGGAATCCTGAGGAGTACACCATTTTGCAACTGGCTCAAACGGTGCAATCCATGATCAACCCTGACGTAGCCCTCAAGTTTGAGCCGTTGCCCCAGGACGATCCTCGTCGTCGTCAGCCCGACATTACCCGTGCCAAGACGCATCTAGGCTGGCAGCCGACGGTGCCTCTGGCAGACGGGCTACGGCTTACGATTGAGGATTTTCGGACTCGTCTGGGCGATCGCGTCGCTAAAGTTCCCTCGGTTTCCTCACACTAGCGGGGCTGGTTGCCCAGGGTTCCCCAGAATCTCTGAAGCCTCTTACTGGGTTCACGAGCCAGTCTTGTAGAGGGGTGCCCCGCCAAGTCCTTTGATCCTGCCTCACGGTAGCTTTGATGGGCTACACAGCTTGTCCTACCTGGGCGTTTTAGATCTGGAGCGCTTTTGACTGCATCTTGTAGGAATTTTTATTGCTCGAGATTTGTTGTTCGAGATGCGTTTCCCTTGTCCATCGTCAGCAGTTGAATAAATGAGGTACTGCCCATGCGCGTGTGTGTTATCGGTACAGGCTACGTCGGCTTGGTGACAGGTGTTTGCTTGTCTCACATTGGGCATGACGTAATTTGTGTGGACAACAACGAAGAAAAGGTCAAGCTGATGAAGTCCGGGCAGTCGCCCATTTTCGAGCCTGGACTCTCTGAGCTAATGACCGCCTGCATTCAGGAAGGCAGGATTGAGTTCACCACTGATCTGGCCAAGGGTGTGGAACATGGCGAGATTTTGTTTATTGCAGTGGGTACGCCTCCGCTACCGACCGGAGAGAGCGATACCCGCTATGTCGAAGCCGTGGCGCGTGGGATTGGGGCACACCTGAACAGCGGCTACAAGGTGATTGTGAACAAGTCAACAGTGCCGATTGGCTCCGGCGACTGGGTTCGTATGATTGTTATGGATGGCGTTTTAGAGCGTCAGGTGGCTACGGCTGGCGGTGGCGTGGCGGTGGCAGAGCCGGATGTGGCCTTCGATGTAGTCAGCAACCCCGAATTTCTACGAGAAGGTTGCGCGGTGTATGACACCTTCAACCCAGATCGGATTGTGCTAGGTAGCAATAGCTCCCGCGCCATCTCGATGATGAAGGAACTATATGCGCCGATTGTGGCTCGTCAGTTTGCGGAAGACAAATCTGGCCCGACGGTGCCCGTGGTCGTGACTGACCTCAGTTCGGCAGAGATGGTGAAGTACGCTGCCAATGCATTCCTGGCAACCAAGATTAGCTTCATCAACGAAGTGGCAAATATCTGCGATCGCGTGGGTGCGGACGTAACCCAGGTCGCCAAAGGCATTGGTCTGGACTCGCGCATCGGCGGCAAGTTCCTGCAAGCAGGCATCGGCTGGGGCGGCTCTTGCTTCCCCAAAGACGTTGCGGCGTTGGTTCACACGGCGGATGATTACGGTTATGAAGCTCAGCTTCTAAAGGCTGCTGTGAGCGTTAACGACCGCCAGCGCTTGATTGCGGTTGAGAAACTCCAGCAAGTGCTGAAGATTCTGAAGGGCAAGACGGTGGGCCTGCTGGGCTTGACCTTTAAGCCTGACACCGACGACATGCGCGATGCGCCTGCGCTGACTATCATCGAGCATCTGACTCGTTTGGGCACAAAGGTCAAAGCGTATGATCCGTTGGTATCTCAGACCGGAATGCGCCACGGCTTGTCGAACGTGATTGTGGAAACCGATCCGGAGCGTCTGGCGGATGGCTGCGATGCGCTGGTGCTAGTGACGGACTGGAGCCAGTTTAAGACGCTCGACTATACCAAGATGGCAACCCTGATGAACAGCCCCATCCTGATCGACGGACGGAACTATCTTGATCAAGAAGCGATTGAGAAAGCTGGTTTCCGCTATGTGGGCATTGGTCGCTAGATCTGGGATGAGGGAGTCGGCCGCCAGCTAGTTCGCAGCTGATCCTGCCCGATTGAACCTCCAATCAAGCTAGAAAGCATCAAGACCTTGCTGAGAATTCTCGCAAGGTCTTTTTGTTTTTTTGTACTGGGTTCTTGTCAGGTGCAATTTCAGGTTTCGCCCCGGGTGAGAACCGCTTAGACAGGCGCAACGGACACTTGAGCGATGTCTGACGGAGCCATGTTGGCATGGATGACCTGCCCGTCGCGGAACCAGACCACGCGGCGAGTGAGTCGAGCCACCTCTGGTTCATGCGTCACCATGACCACTGTGATGCCACTTGCATTTAGCTCCTGAAAGATATTCATCACTTCTTGAGTGGTGTGTGAGTCGAGGGCACCCGTCGGCTCGTCGGCTAGCAGCAAGACAGGACGGTTTACAATAGCGCGGGCGATCGCCACCCGTTGTTGCTGTCCTCCCGAAAGCTGATTGGGGCGGTTGTTCATGCGGTTTTCCAGACCCACACGGGTTAGCGCTTCGGCGGCCCGCTCCTGGCGCTCGCGTACAGGCACGCCTGCATAAACCATTGGCAGCATCACATTCTCGATGGCAGTGAGTTGCGGCAGCAGGTGGAATTGTTGAAACACAAAGCCAATCTTGCGATTTCGGACGTGGGCCAGTTCCGTATCATCCAAACCCGCCACATCGGTTCCGTCCAGGTAATAGCTGCCAGACGTAGGGCGATCGAGACAGCCGATCACGTTCATCGCCGTGGACTTGCCAGAACCCGAGGGCCCCATGATGGAGCAATATTCCCCTGCTTCGACCGTCAGGTTCACATCCGACAGGGCGCGGACTTCCGTATTGCCAGAACCGTAGACTTTGGAGATGTGCTCGAGGCGGATGATGGGCTGCATAGGAAAAGGGGATTTTAGGAAGGTGAGGTGTTGGCGCAGTGGAGCCGGAACCCTACCACGCCAACACGAGTTAGGCGCAGTTAGGCACAGTTAAGTAGGCATAAGTTAGGCACAGTTAGGCACAGTTAGGCACTGCGGAGGGCAACAATGGGGTCAAGCTTGGCGGCCTGGCGGGCGGGAACCACGCCGAAGAAGAGGCCTATGCCACCCGATACACCCACCGCTAGAAGAATGGCGGTGGGAGAAACGCCCGCCTTGAGCGGGGTCAGCGCACCGGCTAGGGACACACCGCCGATGCCGATCAGGGTTCCTGCCACGCCGCCCAGCACGGCCAGGATGGTTGCCTCGATCATAAACTGCACCAGAATGTCTTGCTGGGATGCGCCGATTGCCTTCCTGAGGCCGATTTCCTGGGTGCGCTCGCGGACAGAGACGAGCATGATGTTCATGATGCCGATGCCGCCGACGAGGAGCGAAATTCCGGCGATCGCCGCCAGCATGATGGTCAGCGCCCCGGTAACATTGCCCACAATCTCCAGCGCGTCTTTTTGGCTGCGAACCGTAAAGTCATCTTCAGATACGATTCTGTGGCGCAATCGAAGCAGATTCGTCACCTGAAACTGGGCCGCACCAATGGACTGCTCATCCCGCGACATGATGGAAATAAAGGTGACTTCTGTGCCGTAGGGCGACGAGTTGCCTGTAATCTGCGACGACATGGTGGTGATGGGGATATAGGCCACGTCATCCTGGTTATTACCTAAGAATGCGCCCTTCGCCTCCATCACGCCCACGACCTGAAAGGTGAGATTTTTAATCCGAATCGTTTGCCCCAGCGGGTCAGCGTCGCCAAACAGGCTGCGGGCCAGGTCAGCCCCCAGCGCCACCGAGCGGTTTCCCCGCTGCACGTCCATATCCGTGAGGAAGCGACCCCGTGCCACTGGGAAGCTCCGCACTGTGCTGAATTCAGGAGTCGTGCCCACGATTAGGGCGCTGGTGCTGCGGTTGCCTTGGGTGACGGTCTGCTGGGTTTGCAGTTGGGGCGCAACGCCGATGACCGTGGGAACCTGGGAGGCGATCGCCTCTGCATCTTCTAGCGTCAGGGTGCGCGGTGTTTCTAGCGTGCGCTGACGAGACGAGTCACTGCCGGGAATCACAAACAGCACGTTCGGCCCCAGCGACTCAAACTGTTCGGACGCATAGCGCTGCGCCCCCTGGCCCACGCCCACCATCGTAATCACCGAGGCATTCCCAATGATGATGCCCAGCATGGTCAACGCACTGCGGAGCTTATTGGCTTTGAGGGTTTTCACCGCCATTGCGGTGCTTTCGAGTAAGTCCATAGATCCTCCCTATTGCGGCTGCATCCACTCGCGGGCATACTGCGGGGGCAAATCGATAAAGACGCGATCGCCCGGTTCGATGCCGTCTAGAATCTGGGTCTGGTTGCCGACGGCAGTGCCCAGCGTAACAGGGCGAAATTCGGGTCGATTTCGCTCACCGGGAACCAGCACCCCGTTCTGCCCATCCTTCGTGACGATCGCCACCGTCGGAACCACGACCGCGCTATCGAGGCGATCGCCCAAAAAGTCCAGATCCACATTCATGCCCGACAGCAACCTGTCTTGCCCCGTCAGCAGGCGAATCCGCACCTGAAAGGAGGTGACGTTTTGCCGCACCACCGCCTCCGGAGCCACC
Source organism: Thermoleptolyngbya sichuanensis A183 (assembly GCF_013177315.1). NCBI lineage: Bacteria > Bacillati > Cyanobacteriota > Cyanophyceae > Oculatellales > Oculatellaceae > Thermoleptolyngbya > Thermoleptolyngbya sichuanensis. Next base: position 4,129,309 of record NZ_CP053661.1, read on the forward strand.
AGCCGCACTTCACCCGTGAACACCTGATTAGGCAGGGCATCGGCACGAATTTCTACCGTTTGGCCGGGGCGAATTTGCCCGATGTCTACCTCTGGCACATCTGCCAGGATTTCTAGCCCGCTGGCGATCGCCACAATCGCGGTCGAAGTAGCAGAAGTTGCGTCCGAAGCCGAAGTCGTCGGCGTGACGAACGCCCCCTCCGTCGCATATTTCTGAGTCACAATGCCGTCAAAGGGGGCCCGCAGCACTGTGTCCTCTTGCTGCACTTCTACGCTGCGGAGATTGCCTAAGGCGCTGGCCAACTGGGCTTCTGCCTGGGCAATGTCTTCGGCGCGGCTGCCGTTGCGAGACAGATTCAGGCTCTGCTCCGCGGCCCGCAGGCTGGCCTGGGTTTGCTCCAGGTTGGCGCGGGCACTGTTGGCTTCACGCACCACTTCATCCAGCGCATCGCGGGAAATTGCGCCCTGGCTGGCCAGCGATCGGTTCCGCTCTAGCCGCTGATTCGCCAACTGCACGCGGGTTTCGGCATCGCGCACCTGGGCCCGGGCCCGCTCCACTTCGGCCTGGCGCTGGGCAATTTCTTCGGGACGATTGCCCGATCGCACTTCTGCCAGTCGGGCCTGCGCTTCGGCAACCTGGGCCCGCGCCTGCATCATTCGCGCCGCCACGTCTTCACTCTCCATGCGGGCGATGATCTGCCCTTCCCGGACGCGATCGCCCTGTTCCACCAGCAGTTCTCGCAAAATACCCGTCGCCTTGGGGCTGATATTCACCGTTTGCACAGGCTGCACCCTGCCGTTGGCGGTAATTCGCACCGTCAGGGCTTGCGATTCCACGGGCACCGTCAGCGCCGCCACATCAGGAATCGTCGCACTCTGTCGCGCCACCAGCGCCGCCGTCGTACCCGTGCCAATCAAACCCGCCGCTACCAATCCCCACAGCCAGGGATTGCTGGGCTGAACTTTGCCGATCATAGGGAGTCGCATGGTCATTTTAGGGATTGGGTTAGGGATTGGGGGTGTTGGAATTGGGAGGATTGAGAGATTCGCAGAGGGGATGAGAAACAAAATTAAAAGGGGGCTAGCAGTCCTCTCATTTTGGTCATCTGCTACTACTCCACCGCCATCTTTCGGCGATGCTCAATCCAGCGCTGATGCACACGGGGCAGCTCTTGCTCCCAAAAGGCATGGTAGTCGTGCATTTCGCGGAGGCGCTGCTGGGATTCGGGCGGCTGGGTTTTGAGCAGGTCGAGGCCGCGTTCGGAGAGCTTGCGGAAGGCGGCGATGCGGGCAAGCTGCTGTTCATGAAGCTGTGACCAGGCGTGGGGCTTGATCTGAAAAAAATCGCGGCGATCGCCCGGCAGCGGCAGTCGCTCAATCAGCCCAAGCTGGATCAGCAGGCGCGTCATCGAGCTAATGGACCCTTTGCTGGCTTGCAGCACCTCCGCCAGTTCGCCACTGGACTGGTGCGGCGGTTGAGAAATCAGCAGCCAGCCAAAGATGCGCCCGGCCATGCGGGGCAGCCCAATCAGTTCAAACATCAGCCCCACTTCTTCGACAAAATGCGTATGCTCGAACGGCTGCTCTCGGTTCAACGGCTTCCACCTCACGTTAGATCTTAACGATACTTAACACGAATCGCCCTCAGTTTGGAATGTTCAGTAATCACTGAACTTTTTGAATAAATAATTAGGAAGGTAAGCATTTCTCCCCATAGCTTCACTTTAACCTGAAGACATTCCTGACGGCTCCTCCGGATATCCTCACCTGACCGGAGGAATTTGCTGGCAGCAATGGGATCACGGCTCGTCTGTTCTGCGCCAGATCAGGATCGAGCCGTCGGCACTGCCGCTGGCCAGGATGCGCTGCGGTTCCAGAAAACCAACAGCGGTGACGGCGGCTTCGTGCCCGTCCAGCACGGCGAGAAGCTGTCTGGTTTCTACATTCCACAGGCGAACCGTGCGATCGCCACCACTAGCCACCGCGTTTCGGCTATGACCCGACGAGATGCCCGTGACGGCGGCCGCGTGACCAGCAAGCGTTGCCACAAGGCGATCGCCCACCCTGTCCCAGATTCGCAGGGTGCGATCCTGACAGCCCAAAATTAACCGCGAATCATCTGCCGTGAAGGTCATCGCTGAAATGCCACCGCAGGGCCAATCCAGCGTCCGCATCGGGCGGTTCAAGCTCAGGTTCCAAAGCACCAGAGAACCGTTGCCGCTGGCGATCGCCAGGGTGCGTCCGTCGGGGTTAATTTCGAGGGCAGAAACGGATGTTTTTTGCCAGTTCAAGCCTTTCACCAACTTGCCCGATCGCAAATCCCAAAAGGTAATGCTGCCGTCTTTGCTGGCGACGATTAGAATCGGCTGATGCGGATGAAAGGTGATGTCGGCGATCGCCTCTGCATTGGGTCTGAGCGTTTTGAGCAAAGCGCCCGTCCGCAAATGCCAGAGTTTGACTTCAGGCATGGCATTAGCGCTGGCTAGAATTTCGCCATTTGCGCTAAGAGCCAGCGAGGCGATTGCCGCTGATCGGGTTTCTAATGTAACCAATAAGGTGCCTTTTAGCGGATTCCAAAGCTGAATTGATCCGTCTTTGCTAGCGCTGATCAGGCTCTTTCCATTTGGGGAAAATAACAGACCTGTGACTTCATCATGATGTGGCTCCAGGGGATGAACCCACTGCCAAATTTGACTTTTGGAGTTTTCTGGAGTCAGAACTTCGGAAACAATTTCGGGTTCAGATTGAGCCGTTCGATCCGATCGGGAGGTACGGTTTTGGGACGTAAGTCCTAGTGCTTTTGCTTTTCTCAGGTCTGATTCTGCCCCTAGCTCTAACCCCATCAAAGAATAGACAAAGCCCCGATGTCGATAGGCTTCTGCATAGTTGGGATTGAGCTTGATAGCGCTGCTGAAATGGGCGATCGCCTCTTCATATTTTCCGGCCTTGGTCAATTCAGCCCCCATCTGGTAAAGCGCTTCTGCGGCCGATGCCCCTGAAGTGTAGATTTTGGTCTGTGCCGACGAGGATTTAGATGACGAATGATTTGCGGTTGGGTCTGAGTTTTCGCGCTCTTGAGACTGTCCTCCTGCCTCGGTTTGAGGAGAGGGATTTTCGATTAGAAACGCCTTGATTTTTTGATAGGCTTCATTGATTTTTTTGAGTTCCTCTTCGGCCTGTTTCTTTTGTTGAGGATCACGAAACTGATCGGGATGCCAGCGCTTTGCCAGGGCCCGATAGGCGGCCTTTACGTCGGCTTCGGATGCGCCAACTTTGAGATCAAGACGCTCGTAATAGGACTGAATTTCTGCCATATTTCGATACTTCAGTTGGCACACGGATGACCTGCGGGTTGTCCTGCCAGGGGTTGCCGATCGGGTGGCATGGTCTAGTATTCACAGGAATCGTGAGTGGGCAATCAGGAGTGGGAAATCAGAACGGGGCAATCAGGAGCGGGCAATCAGGAGCGAGTAATCTGAACAAGCGCAATGGCTCAATTCAGATAGGGCAAGTATCAGATAGGGCAAGTAGGACAGCAGACGCAAATTGTGGGCTATGAGAAAATCTGTCCTGCTGTTGCAGGAATTTGGGAGCGGCCTTGCTAGAGTCATCAGAAGTCGCTCCTTACTGAACGTCGCCACCCATGAATGCCGTTGACCTTGCCTTTACCCCAGCGCTAGAACAGGCCCGTCTGATTCGGAGCCGCGAGGTGTCGCCTCTGGAATTGGTAGAGCTATACCTGGAGCGGATCGAGCGGCTCAATCCCTTGCTGGGCAGCTATTTCACCGTGATGGCCGAGGCGGCGATCGCCACGGCAAAAGACCAGACCGAGCGGCTCCTCCAGGCAGACCCCAGTGAACTGCCGCCGTTTTTGGGGGTTCCTATCTCTATTAAAGATCTGACCCCGGTGGCGGGTGAGTGCTGTAGCTATGGTTTGAGCGTGGCAAAGAATCGAGTCGCTGCCGAAGATGCGGGCGTGGTGACGCGGCTGCGGCAGGCGGGCTTCGTGCTTCTGGGCAAAACAGCCACCTCAGAGATTGGCTCCACGCCCTTTACGGAGCCACGCGGCTTTCCACCCGCCCGCAATCCCTGGAATCCGGACTATACACCGGGTGGCTCTAGCGGCGGCGCGGCGGCCTCGGTGGCGGCGGGTTTGGCGGCGATCGCCCAGGGCACAGATGGCGGCGGCTCGATTCGCGGGCCCGCGTTTTGCTGCGGGCTGGTGGGGCTAAAGCCCGCACGAGGGCGGGTGTCGCTAGCTCCGGTGGGCGATCGCATGAACGGGCTGTCTACCGATGGCCCCATCGCCCGCACGGTGGCAGATGCCGCAGCCCTGCTGGACGTAATGGCGGGCTATACCGTGGGCGATCCCTACTGGCTGCCCGATCCCGAACCCAGTTTCCTGGCAGCAGTAGGGCGATCGCCCGGTCGCCTGCGGATTGGCTATACTACGGACTTTTCGCCCATCGGGGCTGCCGATGCCGCCTGCACCCAGGCCGTGCTGGACACGGCAAAGCAACTGGAGGCGCTGGGCCACACGGTCGAACCTGTGCAGATTGACCTGAATCAATTGGTGGAGCCGCTGATCGCTGTTTGGCAAACGGGCGTAGACGTCGGCGTGCCGTGGTTTGTGATGGGCAAGCTGAATCGCTGGCTCTACTGGCGATCGCGCAAACGCAGTGCCGGACAATACCTGACCGCAGTGAACCAGATGCAGATCGCCGCTCGCCAGATTGTCGCAACGCTGTTGCCCTACGATGCCGCCCTGTTTCCCGTGTTTCTCCACCCCACGATTCGCGTGGGGGAATGGGCCAGCCTGCCTGCCCACAAAATGTTTCAAAACATCGTCCACTGGGTTGCGCCCAGCCCCATCTTGAACGCGACTGGGCAACCGGGCATTGCCCTCCCGACGGGATTCACCGAAACCGGATTGCCTATCGGTGTTCAACTTGTGGGGCGACCCGCCGACGAAGTGACGCTCATTTCCCTGGCAGCACAGCTAGAGCAAGACCAGCCGTGGATTCAGCACCGGCCGGCGATCGCCACCACCTAGAACGGGTTTTCCTGCAAATTTTGCTGTAAAGCAGGGCTGACCCCTTGGCCAGCCCCGCAAACAATGCTCTGAATTGGAGACTTTCGAGCTTAGACTCCGACGAACCTAGAACCGACCGGTTTCTCGTGGCGTGCCGGTAAGTCCAGACTGATCCAGGAACAGGTTTTGGGCAGAGTCGTTTTGGTAAATGCAGGTGACGCGCACATTCTCGCCACCCTTCTGGATGTCGCCCGTAAAGCCGAAGGTATTCAAACGGCGACGGCACTCATTTACTTCCTGCGCGTTTACCACGTTCGCCTTTTCCAAAATCGACCAGTTGCTACTCCGCAGCACGCAGCCGGGCTGCATCACCGGACGCGACACGTACACGCTAAACGGGTTTAGCGTCAAAAACGCCCGCATATCCATCGTGATGGCGCTGGCTCCGTATTGCACGCAGATATCGGCATTGGGGGCGCTGCGGTCGATCACTTCCCGCGAGGCGACGTTCTCAGTGCCAAAGTTTGCTGTCGAGCTAAAGGCAATGCCAAGCCCGATGCCCAGAATCAACACGGCAGCCATCAGCATGGCTGTGCCGTAGTTAATGGCTGAGCCGAGGGGCGATCGCTTGGGTTCGTCATCCATGTAGCGGGAAGAGGGGGGACGCTGGGGTGCCTTGGGTCTACGTGCCATAGGGAAATATCTGGAAAAGCACAAGGACTGAAGAAGCGAGGACTGGTGGTTTGCCCAATCCTTTCATCCAGTTTAGTGCCTCGCTTGGGAAATCGACAGGCACGGGGACAGGAATCGAAAAACAGGGTTTGGGGAAAGGGGCAAGTCGAGAGTTTCGAGATTCTAGGAAACAACGGCAGCGGTTTACGAATTGCAACAAAACCGGGCATCATATAAGAAGAGGTAATACCTGGCTATCACGGCTTTGGAATGATTTAACGCTGCGTTCTGGTTTGCCACTGGTTTGCCACTGGTTTGCCACTCGTTCGCCATTGGTTCGCCATTCGTTCGTCACTGGTTCGCCACTGTCGCACTCCGCACTCTGCCATGCCCCGTCGCCGCCCCGTATATCAGGCAATTTTGCTCGTCGATGGCTACAACGTGATTGGAGCCTGGGACGTGCTGCGGCAACTGCGCGATCGCCACGGGCTAGAAGAAGCGCGGCGCGGGCTGGTGGAATCGCTGGTGGGCTACAGCGCCTTTCAGGGCTTTAACACGCAGGTCGTGTTCGACGCGCAATATCAGGACACGCCGGGCAGCCGCGAAATTATCACCGAAAATCTCTGCATCTGCTATACCGACTTTCAGCAAACGGCAGATACCTTTATCGAACTAGCCTGCTCTCGCTTTCGCAACGATCTGCGGAAATATGAGCAGCGGCTGATTGTGGCCACCTCTGACCGGGCGCAGCAGCAGACGGTCATTGGCTACGGCGCAGAACTGATGTCCGCCCAACGGCTCCTTTCGGACGTGGAGGCGGCAGAGCGGCGGGTGCGGCAGCGACAGTTTACCAAGGGGCGATCGCCCGGCCGCTTCCTGGCCAACTCCCTCGACCCACAGGCGCGTGAAAAACTCTCTCGGCTCCGGTTTGGGGAGTTGGAGCCTGAACAGCCCTAAATTGCCTTTCAGCACCCCAAGCCTCCATCTCTCCCGCTTCTCTTTTCGTTCTTCTTTCTTCGTTTTTCGTTCTTCATTTTCCCTTCTTCCCAATGGCTCCAAAAACACTCCTCCAAAAAAATCTCAAAAAAACTGCGGTTCGCCCTTGCCAATCGGCCGTTTTGATCTGCTAATATGAGATTCGCGTTCCTCAGTAGCTCAGTGGTAGAGCGGTCGGCTGTTAACCGATTGGTCGCTGGTTCGAATCCAGCCTGGGGAGTTTTTTGAATCCTGTGCCATGCTCTCTTCTGCGGTGGTTGATGCGTCGAGTCAGGGCTGGCGAAAGGTCTGGGGGTTAGACCCTGCTTTTACATTCCTGAACCACGGCTCCTTTGGCGCGTGTCCGCTGGCCGTGCAGCAGCGGCAGCAGGCGCTTCGGCAGCAGCTAGAGGCGCAGCCCGTGCAGTTCTTTGGGCGATCGCTCGAACCCTTGCTAGACGAGTCGCGGGCGGTGCTGGCGGCGTTTGTGGGGGCGAGTCCCGCCGATTTAGCCTTTGTGCCCAATGCCACGACGGGCGTGAACACCGTGCTGCGATCGCTCTCGTTTCGCCCTGGCGACGAACTGCTGACCACGAACCACGAGTACAACGCCTCTCGCAATGCGCTAGAGTTTGTCGCCCAGCGGAGCGGCGCAACGGTCGTGGTAGCAGACATTCCCTTTCCGCTGAGCAGCCCCGCACAGGTGGTCGAGCGCGTGTTGAGCAAGGTCTCTAACCGAACCCGGCTGTTGCTGATCGACCATGTGTCTAGCCAGACGGCGCTGGTGTTGCCGATTTCGCCGCTGATTCGGGCGCTTGCGGATCAGGGCATCGACACGCTGGTAGACGGGGCCCATGCACCTGGCATGATTCCGCTGGCGCTGAACGACCTGGGTGCGGCCTATTACACAGGCAACTGCCACAAGTGGCTCTGTGCGCCCAAAGGAGCGGCATTTCTCTATGTGCGGGCTGATCGGCGCGATTGCATTCGGCCGCTGGTGATTAGCCACGGAGCCAATTCTCCCCGGCGCGATCGCCCCTTCTTTCATCTGGAATTTGACTGGACAGGCACAGGCGACCCCACGCCGTTTCTCTGCGTGGGCACGGCGATTCTGTACCTGGCGACGCTGCTGCCCGGCGGCTGGGCAGACATCATGGCGCAAAACCGGGCGCTGGCGCTGTGGGCGCGAGAACGGCTGAGCCAGCGGTTGGGGTTGGGGTTGCCCTGTCCCGACGAGATGATCGGCTCGATGGCGACGCTGCCCCTGCCGGAGGGCGATGCCGACTCACTCTACCGGGCGCTAGTAGAAGACCACGCCATTGAAATTCCCGTGATCCCCTGGCAGGGCGTGTCTAATCGGCTGATTCGCCTGTCGGCGCAGCTTTACAACACGCCCGCAGACTATGATCGGTTGGCAGATGTCCTTGCGCTATTGCTTGCCAAACCCCAGTGACCGATCGCCCTGATGCCATGTTCAGAAATCGACTTGCCACCCAGGGGCGATCGCTCCTCTGGCTGTTGGGGTGGACGCTGCTGGGGCTGGCGCTGCGGTTTGCCCGCCTGTCGGACAAAGCCCCCTGGACGGACGAATTTTCCACGATGGTGTTTAGCCTGGGCAACAGCTTCCGCACCGTGCCGCTAGACCGCGTGATTTCTCTATCAGACCTGATGCAGCCGCTCGTGCCCAATCCCAATGCAGGCGAGGGCGATGTAGTGCAAACCCTGCTGAGCGAGAGCAACCATCCGCCGCTGTATTTTGCGCTGACGCACCTCTGGCTGCGGCTGTTTTCTCCCGATGGAGGGTATGTCTCGCTGTGGGGCGTGCGATCGCTCTCTGCCTTCTTCGGCACGCTGACGATTCCCGCTGCCTTTGGGCTGGGCTGGCTGGCCTTTCGCACTCGCCCCGCTGCCCACCTGACTGCCCTGCTCATGGCGGTGTCGCCCTTTGGCGTGTATCTGGCGCAGGAGGCGCGGCACTACACGCTGCCTGTGCTGTGGGTGATGGCCTCCCTGGCTTGCCTGCTGGCGACCGTTCGCGCTTTGCAAACCGAGAGAGTGCCAGCGCTCTGGCTCTGCGGCGCGTGGATTTTGGTGAACGGGCTGGGGCTGGCGACGCATTATTTTGTGGCGATCGCCCTTGCTGCCGAAGCGTTGACCCTAGTCGGATTGGCGCTCTTTCAACTCCGGCAGGGCAAATTTCGCCTGAATGCGGGCTGGCGGCGAGTGCTGGCGGTGGGGGGGGGCACGCTGCTCAGTGGGTTGGTGTGGCTGCCAACGCTTCAGGGCACGCAAGAATCGGAGCTAACCCGCTGGATCGTGCGGCGCGATCGCACGGGGCTGGCGTGGCTCACTCCCCTGGGGCAATTGCTCAGCGGGCTGGTCAGTATGCTTTATTTGCTGCCTGTCCAAGCAACGCCGCCGACTGTCGCCTATGCCTCGGTGCTGGCGCTGGTGGGGCTGGCGCTGTGGACGGCTGCCAAACTCACGGCTGGCCTGCGGCTCCAGGTTCAGAAAACGCCTGATTCCGTCCTGCCGCTGGGGGGCGTGGTGCTAAGTGCGATCGCCCTGTTTTTGCTGATCACCTATGGCTTTCAGCGCGACCTGACCGTGGCATTTCGCTATCAGTTTGTGGTTTACCCGGCGGTCATGGTGCTGGTTGCAGGAGGATTCGCGGCCCTGTGGCAACAGGGGCAGCGGCGGGTAATTCTTCTGGTAGCCCTGCTGGGGCTGCTGGGCAGCCTTACGGTGCTGGCGAACCTGGGCTTCCAAAAAACGCACCGGCCCGACCTGCTGGCTCAGCGGATTCGGGAGAATACCCGCTTTCCCGCTCTGGTGGCGATCGCCCACCGCACGCATGGGCAAACGGGTCGGCTGATGGGCGTGGCGTGGTCATGGCGATCGCAGTTTGCCGATGGCCCCGAACCGCGTTTTCTGCTGGCGCATCAGGAGTCCCCCAGAGCGGCGATCGCCCCCAGTATTCTCAGCGCTGTCGCACCCCAGCCCCGCCCGTTCGACCTCTGGCTGCTGAATATCGAAATTCCCCAGCGTCCGGCGCTGCTTCGGGAACTGGCACAACAAAACTGCACCGTGCTAGACGACGGCACGGAAGACGGCTATCGGCTGCACCACCTCCGCTGCGAGGGCTAGATCTTTGCGGCAAGGCGCTGCATGAGCTGTGGCGCAGTCAACACACCCTCAATCCGATCCACAGGCTGCCCCTGCTTAAACAGCACCAGCGTCGGCAGCGCGTAGACCTGGTACTTTGAGGCCAAATCTGGATAGGCTTCGGTGTTGATTTTCACGACCCGCAGCTTGGATTTCATCCGGGCGTTCACATCTTCGAGAATTTTGCCCATCATCTGGCAGGGGCCACACCACGTCGCATAAAAGTCCACCAGCACGGGCTTCTCCGACTGATCGATCATCTCTTGAAAACTGCCAAAGGCTTTCTTGACGGCCATCGTCGCATCCTCCGTTAAATAGGGCTTGGGGGCTGCTATTTCCTCCATCCTAGTGAGGATTTTGGGCTACGGGGGGCGGTTTTCTGGCGATGCATGGCGGGTTTTCTCGCCAGGATTGCCCCCGCCCCGCGCTTCTGGATTTCGGGACTCGCCTTAGAACGAGTTACGTCTTGCGGGTGCAGCCTGCGAGACATCCAGACAACCCCCCAGAAAGCAGGTCTTAACGGCGTAACGCCTGTGGGATAAGATGAACTCTGGATTTTCGAGAAACGGCTATGACAATACAACGGTTAGCAGGACAGGTCGCCATCGTGACGGGCGCATCGCGGGGAATTGGACGGGCGATCGCCCTGGCCCTGGCCGCAGAGGGCGCAAAGGTCGCCGTCAACTACGCCAGTTCCAGCGGGGCGGCCGATGCGGTGGTGGCGGAGATTGCGGGCGCAGGCAGCGAGGCGATTGCCCTGCAAGCCGATGTGTCGAAGGCGGATCAGGTGGATGCGCTGTTCAACGCCGTCATGGAGAAATGGGGGCGGGTCGATGTGCTGGTAAACAATGCAGGCATTACCCGCGACACGCTGCTGCTGCGGATGAAGCCAGAGGACTGGCAGGCCGTCATCGACCTGAACCTGACGGGCGTGTTTCTCTGTACCCGCGCCGCCAGCAAGATCATGCTGAAGCAAAAGTCTGGGCGGATCATCAACATTAGCTCGGTCGTGGGGCTGATGGGCAATCCCGGCCAGGCGAACTACAGCGCCGCCAAAGCAGGCGTGATTGGCTTTACCAAGAGTGTCGCCAAGGAACTGGCCCCGCGTGGGATTACCGTGAATGCGATCGCCCCTGGGTTCATCGCCACTGACATGACCCACGGGCTAAACAGCGAGGATATTTTGAAGTTCATTCCGCTGGGGCGCTATGGCCAGGCCGAAGAGGTCGCAGGTGCAACTCGATTTCTCGCGGCTGACCCCGCCGCCGCCTACATCACCGGGCAAGTGCTGAATGTGGATGGCGGCATGGTGATGGATTAGCGCCCTAGATTAGCACCCCCGATTAGCGCAATAAATTAGCGCCCCACCTTCGGGACTAGGCTTCAATTCAAAAGCCTCAATTCAAAAGCCTCTGAGGGAGTGAGCGACAGGACGACGCTTGACCTCAGAGGCTTCTAGGTTAATAGAGGGAACCGAGCAAAGGGCGATCGCCCCGCCAGAATCCTATCTCAATGCTTAACTTGATGCTCAACGACTGATCACACTAGGCAGACGCGGTTTCCGCCGCCGGATACACGCTCACCTTCTTGCGGCTGTTGCCCTTTCGCTCAAACGTCACCACGCCGTCAATCAGCGCAAACAGGGTGTCATCGCTGCCGATGCCAACGTTGAAGCCGGGGTGAACCTTGGTGCCACGCTGACGCACCAGGATGCTGCCTGCGGTCACGGTTTGTCCACCGTAGCGCTTCACGCCAAGGCGCTGTGCATTAGAGTCGCGGCCGTTGCGAGTGCTGCCAGTTCCTTTCTTGTGTGCCATGATTCCTGCCCTTCTCTAAATCAACAAACTCAATCCACAAACTCACGTCTCAAAACTAGAAACTGCGCTCCAGCTTACCCTCTAGGCTTCTGCGTCGTCTGCCGCAGGTTCCGGGGCAGGTTCCACCAGCTCAGTCGCCTGAACAACTTCTGTTTTCTTTGCAGCGGCCAGAGTCGTGCCGCCCAGGTTGATCGCGTCGATCATCAGGCGGGTCAGATCTTGGCGATGGCCTTGCTTCTTGCGGGTTTTCTTTTTGGGGCGCATCTTGTAGACGATGATTTTGCGGGCCCGCAGATGGCGCAGGACAGTCGCTTCGACGGTTGCCCCAGCCACCAAAGGCTGCCCCACCGAAATTTCGCCGTCGTTTTCAACAAACAGCACCCGATCCAGGGTGACTTTTTCGTTTTCGCCCACATCCAGGCGGTTCACGTCGTAGAACCGGCCCGGCTCTACCCGCAGTTGGGTTCCACTCGTTTCGACAATTGCGTAGGTCATTTTCGTAAAGCGATCGCCGTACAGGCCGCACCAGGGAAAGGCGTTAAGCCATGTCCTTTGTGCTGTTTGGAACCTGATCCGAGCGCATGAATAACAGTTAACTATTCTCGCCAAGAATCTGCCAAAGTGTCAAGTTCGCTTTCGTTTCCACCAGGGGATCTATAGTAAATGAGTAATGCGGTGCGAAGAATCGCGTCTGAACATGACAGCGCTATGGTTGCTGGCAATTTCATCTATCGCGGCTTAAAAAACGGCTTGATTCGGCTTATAAAGCTGCACTCGGTTAAAGGGCACTTGGGCTGGGCAGCGGGGTCGGCGCTGGTGGTGCCGCTGTGGTCGATGCCGATTTTGCCTGTGGAGGCGTTTGAGATGGAGGCGATCGCCCCCCTGCCGCCACTGATGCCGCTGCTGTCTACGGTAAGCTTGCCCCCCGCTTCGACAGATCCGCCGCCCGAATCGCCCCAGTATTTACCGAATTTCCCTTCCTTCAACAGCCAGCGGCTTGACCACCAGATTCGGCTCTATTCGCACTATGTGATGACCGAGGGCACGCCTGACGTGCTGATCATCGGCAGTTCGCGGGCGTTGCAGGGCATCGACCCGGCGGTGCTGCGACAGGCACTCGCAGAACGGGGCCGCCCCAACCTGCGGATTTACAATTTCAGCATCAACGGCGCGACGGCTCGCGTCATGGATCTGGTGGTGCGCCAAGTGCTGCCGCCCGACCGCCTGCCGCGGCTGATTATCTGGGCGGACGGGCTGCGGGCGTTTAATAGCGCCAAGGCAGACGTGACGTTTAACGGCATCGCATCTTCAGCAGGCTATCGCCAGTTGGCGGCGCGTGTGCGGACGATTCCGCCGGAGCCTGTGCCCGCGTCGCAGGCGATCGCCGAGCAGCCGCCCGAAATTTGCCTGGAGATTCCGCCGATTCCGGTACTGGCAAAGCCTGTGGGCAACCCAGCGGTCCTCGGCGCAACGGCGCAAGCATCGACCCCCGTCCCCACGACCGCGCGATCGCCCGCTGCAACCACGGGGCAAGTCACGGGGCAAGTCATAGGGCAAGTCATAGGGCAAGTCACGGGGCAAATTTCTGGAGGCGATCGAAAAGAAGAAAAAGGTCAAACGCCTCACCTAGAGCCTGTTCCATCCTCCTCTGTAGATTGGTCGAATCCCGACGCGGCGAACTTTTTCCTGGATCTTCAGTCCACGCTGACACCGTTGCAGGGGGTTCCTGATCTGACCGATCCACAGCGGGCGTTTCCGGGGGATGCGCTGCTAGCGGAGTCGCCCGTCTGTCTATCTTTTCTCGATCCAACGTTGCCCGCGCCGAGCCAAGTAGCCTCGGTGGTGGTGTTGCCCGATGTGCCTGCAAATTCGGGACTGCGGGCGGATGGCTTCGAGGCGATCGCTACCCAGTTCAACCCCGCCACATATTACCGCCAGTTTCCCCGCGTTGCGGGCCAATACGACAGCAACTACACGCCGTTTCAGCTTACTGGCTCCCAGACCCAGGCGACGGTGGCGCTGGCCAGCTATGTGCGCGATCGCCAGATTCCCCTTGTATTCGTCAGCCTGCCGCTGACTCAGGACTACCTCGACCCGCTGCGTCGTCGCCGCGAGCAGCAGTTTCGCCAGCATATGCAGCAAATCGCCACCCAGCAGCGGTTTCTCTTCCGCGACCTGAGCCTACTCTGGCCCACGCGCAATCAATACTTCGCCGACCCCAGCCACCTGAATCAAGATGGTGCCGCAGCGGTCGCTCGTCACCTAGCCCAAGATCCGAGTATTCCCTGGCCATCGCCCCAGCCCTAATCTGAGAGCGTTGTGGGGTTCACAGCAGTTTTTCCAGCGGTTTATCGGATTTGTGAAGCCCGTCTGTGTAAAGTAACGGCCTGCAGGGCGATCGCCTTCTGTAAATTTCGGGTGGAGGAGGGCGATCGCCCCTGTTGCCATCTCCGGGAAACCGGGCACACTAGACCTAGAGATTCGTTACAGCCAAACTGTAAAATTCGCAATCCTACTGGGCAATCCTACTGGCTTCTCATGACACAGGTTCAGGAAATCTAGAGCCTGAATCCGCTCAAACTCTGTTCAAACTCTCTGGTTCCAGGATGTTAGACCCAACTGATCTGGTCTAGCGTACATTGCATCCTTAGAGATTCACCTTTGAAAGTGCGTCAAAGTGCATCTTTGAAGATAACCCCCACAGTTCTGCAATACACGCCATGCCCCAACATCAAACGCTTTTATCCAGTGTCAAACCCAGTGTTAAACCCAGCGTCAAACAGCCAGCCGCAGTGTATCTGGCAGAGTTTGCCTACTTGGGCACAACCGAGCTAGCCGATGAACTGCTCATTCAAGCCGAATCTGCCAAGCAAGCAAGACGATTCGCAAAAGAATACGCCGCCCATTGGGGCATTGAGTTATTTGCGATTACCCAAGCAACTAAGCAGCAAGTCCGCCTGTATCGACTGCTGGGCAGATCCGTTTTGCTGAGTGCAGCCTGAAGACGATTCGTGCATCAAGATTGGGGCATCAGCGGGCATCAGATCGGGCATTAGATAGGGCGCATTAGATAGGGCGGCGATCGCCTCGCAATGATGGCAATGAAAATGCGGCAAATGAGCGAGAGAAATCTCATCTGCCGCACTAATAGAAACGATCCCAGGGACGACTGAACAAAGGGTATTGAGCAAGGTATATTGCCGAAACCTTGTTGATCAACCCTTGATCACATCGGGTGCATCCCACTTTTGTAACCCTCACCCTAAATCCCTCTCCCAAAGCGGGAGAGGGACTTTCAATCCGGCTCCCCTGCTCCATTTTAGGGAGAAGGGGCTGGGGTGATGAGGGCAAACTTGCAGAACTGGAATGCGCCTGATCACATCAATCCTTTATCAACCCTTTATCAATCGAAGTATGCGATCGAAGTGTGCATAGAGAGCACCTGACCTAACTGCCTGACGACCCGAAATCTTGGGTAGAGGATTCACGGTCAGGAAGTTCGGTGTCAGGAAACCCTGATTGATTAACCTGTGGCTACTCTTCAACTACGCCGTCTTCATCGATTTGCTTTAGGCGAATATGCTTTCGCCCAAGAGAAATCTCAAACTCGTCTCCGGGCTGCAAATTCATCTGCTTAGTGTAGGCAGAGCCAATCAGCAAGTTTCCGTTAGACTGCACCGTAATGCGATAGCTAGCGCTGCGTCCGCCGCGACCATTTGTCGCAGATTTGCTGTCTAGCTCAATTCCCTCAGCATCAATCAACGCATTCAGGAATTTCATCATATTGACCCGCTCTACACCATTTTTAGTGACGGTATAGTATCCGCACTCCCTAGCCTTCTCTTCCTTGGTAAGATTTTCCAGTTGCTTCACCTTAGCCAACAGAGATTCTCCTGTCAGTGGCTCGATCTTCTTTTTTCTACTCATTCACTTAAACTCTAAAACGAGCGACTTAGAAACATTGCGCCTTGCCTAGCCGAAGACCCCATTCATCTGGTACTTCTATTCAGGACATTGCTCTAGCTTTTGACTTCACAGCGTTTGCCTGCTAGCTGAAGCATACCCTCTATGCCCTGTGCAAGGATCATGATATTCACATCCTTCACTTGCTTTAGACATGCCTCAGAAACGCTGTAGCTTGCCCCCATGTTACAACGAGATAGATAAAGCCATACATTTTTCTAAGCAGCGTTCGAGAAAGCTCATTTCACTCTGGCGCTAGAGCGATTTCACCTTCTGATCGCGGCTAAATGTTTAGCCAAACCATTGCTTGTCAGCAGTTGTCCATATAGATGAGCCATTCATTAACCCATCTACATAGACGATGAGTTTATATCAAATAACGAGTTTGGAACCAACTTTTTTGACAGGGCTTGTAGGCAAATTGAATCTAACCCGTTTGGTCATCTTCAGGAGGACCGTGGGCAGCCTGGGGGTAGCAATCAGAAACCGGCTTAAGATCGGTGCATCAAGATAGCTTCTGAGGCAGATATCTCCGCTTACTTGCATGACTGACTGGCTGAACGGAATCGACTGGCTTTATGAGCGGAGTCACTACTAGCAATCTCAGCGCGAAGGTGCATCCCACTTTTGTAACCCTCACCCTCAATCCCCTCCCAAAGCGAGAGAGGGACTTCCAATCCGGCTCCCCTTCTCCCTTTTGGGAAGAAAGGGCTGGGGGATGAGGGCAAACTTGCAGAACTGGGATGTGTCCCAGCGCGATCGCCCCCTTCCCTAGCTCAGGGCAGACGCATACTTAGGGCGCGAGGAGGTGAGGGAGGAATCGTCCCATGCAGCACGGTTAATATCCAGGGGTTTGGCAATTCTTCATAGAACTACGCCAAAACCGGAGCCTGCCAGATAGAATCAGGTCAGTGCAACCGCAGTTAGGATTCTTTAGTTAGGATTCTTTGTCAGGCTCTTTTTTGTAGAACTCTTTGTCAGACTTTGTATTGTCGGACTCTTTGTTGAACCGTGGGGGAGGAGGCAGCGTGGACGAGCTAAGGGCAGCGTTGGAACTGGCGACCGAAGAGGAATTGGAAGTGCTGACTGAGATCCTGTTCTGCCGCAAGCTGAACCCGCTGGACTATGTGTATACGCCCGACCCCGTGGCGGTGTGTAGCCAGGAGCGCGATCGCTGGCTGAGCGATTTGGAGCAGCGCTTTCGGTTTTTGGCGGCGGACGGGATGACGGTGTTGCAGGGCAAGACGCGCCACGTCACCTATCGCCAGGTCTTGATCCAGATCTGCCGCTATCTGCGAATCCCCTATTCCCTCAGCCTGTCTACTGCTGAGCTAGAAGCGGAGATTTTTCTGACGTTGCTCCAGCGGGCGTGGCAGCAGTTGCCCCCGGCTGAGCAGCGGGTATTAAACAGCGAATTGCAGGAGTCGCTGTCCCATTCTGAGCTAACTCGCCAACTTCCGCCGTCGCTGCAAACCAACCCATCCAGCCTGCTGATGAAGGGCGGTAGTGCGCTGGCGCTGAGTGCGGTGGTGCGGCCGTGGCTGCTGCAAATGATGGCGCGTCAGTTTACGCTACACGCGGCGACCTATCAAGCAGCAAAACAGGCCGGCGGGGCGATCGCCAATCAGGTTGCGGTGCGGGCTGCCTATCGCGGCATGGCCGCCAGCGCTGCTCGATATGGGGCTGTGCGCTCGGTGCTGGCGGTGCTGGGGCCAGCGCTGTGGGCCTGGTTCTTTGCAGATTTGGGCTGGCGGGCGATCGCCACCAACTATGCCCGCGTCATCCCTGTCGTCTTCACCCTGGCCCAAATCCGCCTGATTCGCGCCGCCGAATGCCCCGTCTAGACCTGCACCCTCCCCGTTAAGAGACCTAGTTATCTAAGCCATCATTAAAGCCATCATGTTGACCCTGGAAGGAACTGTTGAAAAATCTACCCTCGGCATGGGCGCGTGGGCGCTGAAGACCGAGCAGGGCACCTATGAGATCATGAAAAACGCGCCAGAGGGCTTGCTGAAGGCGGGTCAGCAGGTGCGCGTGACGGGCAAGGTACGCGACGATGTGATGTCGATTGCCATGATTGGCCCGGTTTTGGAGGTGAGTGGGTTTGAGGTGATGGGATCTTGAGGTGATAGGATCTTGAGGGCGTGGGATCGTAGCAGGATTGCCGGAGGACGCGGCTTTCTGGTTCTACCCCCTTCCGTCCATTGGCCCTAGCTCCGGAATCCTGGCTGCTTTTTGTGTAGTTAGTAAATACTCTCGTGTGATATCGGATAGAGATATCATTAGAGCGATCGCCCTTTAGATTTACAGCTATGCTCCAGCCTCCTCCGGTTGCATCTCCCGCCCGGTCTACCCCTCCTGAAAAGTCGGTTTATCGCTTCAAAACTGGATCGCGTCTGATTTTAACTTCGGGCGCATTGGCGCTGCTGAGTTTGGGCGGGTGGGCAGTGTATGCCTGGGTGACCAGTCGGGGGGCCGAGCCAGTAGCGGTGCGCCTGTTGACGATAGAGCGGGATACCGTAGAAACCGTCATTAACGAAAGCGGCACGCTGGAGCTGGGCGGGCAGCAAACCCTGCTGTCGCCGCTGGAAGGGGCAGTAGAGCAAGTGCTAGTGGCTCCGGGCGATCGCATCGAGCAGGGGCAAACGCTGATCGTGTTGCGGAATCCCGATCGCCAAACGGCCCTGCTAGAGCAGGAATTGCAAGCTGCAAAGCAGGCGGAAACCCTGGCCCGCAGCCAGATGCAGATTGACGAAGCCAGGGCACAACTGAGCGCCGACCAGGAGCAATTGACGACGCTGCAAGGGCTGGCCAACGCAGGCGCAATTTCGCGGGAACGGGTGCAGCAGCAAGCTACAGAGGTGCGGCGATCGCTGGCAGCGCTGCGGGATGCAGAAACGGCCGTAAAGACGGCTCGATTAGAACTCCAGAGTTTGCAGTTGCAGCAGCGGCGCACCCAGCAGGAACTTCAGGACACCATCATTGCGGCACCGAGGGACGGCGTGGTGTTGGGGCTGAGCGTGAAAGACGGGGACGGCGTAGAGCGCCGGACGGAGTTGCTGACGCTGGGCGATCCGCGCCAGGAATTGGTGAAGTTGCAGCTTTCCACGTTGAATGCGACGCAGGTGCGACCCGGACAAATGGCGCGGGTGACGGTGATTGGGCCCGACCCAACGGTGTATCTAGGGCGCGTGGTGGAGTTGTATCCGCAGGCGATCGCCTCTGAGTCTGGTGATTCCCAATCTGCCCAGACCACCGTGCCGACGACGATTCGCCTCGATCGCCCAACAGGAACCCTAATTCCTGGCAGTTCGGTCAATGTGGAACTGGTGCTACAACAGCGCCAGAATGCCGTGACGCTGGAGATCGAGGCGTTGCAGCGCAATGGCGCAAATTCGTTCGTCTGGCTGATGGACGGCAACGGGCGGGCCCAACAGCAGCCCGTGGAACTGGGGCTGGAGGGACTGACGGAGGTAGAAGTGACGAGGGGACTGCGGCCGGGCGATCGCGTCATTGTGCCGCCGCCGGACGTGCTGCTGACTCCGGGAATGCCCGTTGTGCCTGCAAACTCGTTAGATACATCTGGCGGCAACGCGGAACCGGAATCGACGGAGGATGAACCGTGAGCCTTGCGCCAGGAGATTTGCTGATGCTGACCTGGCGATCGCTGCGCGGCAACCCCGTGCGATCGCTCCTGACGACCCTGGGCACGCTGATGGGTGTTGCTGCCGTTAGTGCCACGCTAAACGTCGGCGACATTAGCCGCGCCGTGATTGCCCGCCGCCTGACCGACCAGGAAGCTCCCCAGGTGACGGCGATTCCAGAGTGGATGGGTGGCAATGATTGGGTGTCGCTTCAGCAGAGCGATATTGCCTACTTGCAGCAGCGCTTGCCTCAGGCGGCCGTGGTCAGCGGGCTAAAGTGGGACGGGCCGAGAGAGGCGCTATTCCGCGATCGCCGCGCCCGGCCCAGCTTCGTTGCAGTAGACACCGACTATCTCCGCAGTTCTGGCAATCGGTTGCAGGCAGGGCGATTTTTTACGTCCGCTGATCTGGCGGCTTACCGTCCGGTTGCCGTGATCGATCAGATGTTAGCGGCATCCCTGTTTCAAGACACCCCGGCGGTCGGAGAGCAGGTTTATGTGAATCGTCAGCCGTTCACTATAGTCGGCGTAATCCATCGCAAAGTCAATCCCGAAAGCACGAATCGAGACGGTCTGTTATTGGTATCGCTATCGTTCTATAGTGCGCTCACGGGCGATCGCGGCATGGATGCCGTGCGCGTTCGTCCCAAGCAGCTTGACCAGATCAAACCGCTGGAAGATCAGATGAAGACGCTGATGCAACAGCGCTACGGGGGGCATCGATTTTACACCTGGAATAACGTTGAAGAGATCTTGCAGCAGCAAGACCTGCTGAAGCTGACTTCCCGAGCCCTAGCGGCTGTCGGCGCAATTTCGCTGCTGGTGGGCGGGGTTGGCATTGCCAATATCATGATTGCTGCCGTAACCGAGCGCACATCGGAAATTGGCATCCGCCGTGCCATTGGCGCAACCCAGCAGGAGATTCTGGTGCAGTTTGTGCTGGAAGCAGTGCTGCTGAGTTCGATGGGGGGGCTGGTGGCGATCGCCTCGGTTCACGGACTCACGCTACTCGTCGCCCAACAGTTTGATCTGCCCTACCAATTCAACCCCCGCACTGCTACGGTAGCCATGAGTTCTGCCCTGCTCGTTGGCATCGGAGCTAGTCTGTTTCCTGCCCTGCGCGCCAGCCGCCTCGACCCGGTAACCGCGCTCAGGGAATAAGCGGTTGGGCATTCAGGCTAAAATCCTAACCTGCGATATCCTAAGGGTGATGCCCGATTTTAACGTTTACGTATGACCCAACGTTCCGATCGAATCTGCATTCTGGGCGGCGGGTTTGGAGGGCTATACACTGCCCTGCGCCTCAGCCAGTTGCCCTGGACGGACGCAAAGCCAGAGATTGTGCTGGTAGATCAGCGCGATCGCTTCCTGTTTTTGCCGCTGCTCTACGAACTGGTGACTGGGGAACTGCAAACCTGGGAAGTGGCCCCTCCGTTTTCTGAACTGCTGGCCAACACAGGCATCCAGTTTCGCCAGGGAGCCGTTGCCCACATCGATGTCACCGCGCGTCAGGTTCAGCTTCAGGATGGCGCAACGCTGGACTATGACCGCCTCGTGCTGGCGCTGGGCGGCGAAACGCCCCTGACGATGGCTCCTGGCGTAGCAGAACACGCCATTCCCTTCCGCTCGATTGACGATGCCTATCGGCTGCAAGAGCGGCTAAGAATCCTCGAAGCCTCTCCCGCTGACCGGGTTCGTGTGGCCATTGTGGGCGCGGGCTACAGCGGCGTGGAACTGGCCTGCAAGCTGGCAGACCGGCTGGGCGATCGCGGCCGGGTGCGCCTCGTGGAGTTGGGCGACCAGATCTTGAGAAACTCTCCCAGCTTTAACCGCGACGCTGCGACAAAAGCATTGGAAAAGCGCGGAGTCTGGATCGATCTGGAAACCCAGGTGACCGAGGTGACCGCAGACAGCATCTCGCTAGACTATCGCGGCAAGGTGGACACCCTTCCGGTAGACATTGTGATGTGGACGGTGGGCAACAAAGTGCCAGACTTTGTGAAAAGCCTGCCTCTGCCCCAGACCGAGCGCGGGCAACTCCTCGTCACCCCGACCCTGCAAGTGGTAGACTATCCTGAAATCTTTGCGCTGGGCGACCTGGCCGAGATGAAGGATGCCGACGGGCAAAAAGTGCCTGCAACGGCTCAGGCCGCGTTTCAGGCAGCAGACTATGCGGGGTGGAATGTGTGGGCCTCTCTGAGCGATCGCCCCCTGTTGCCCTTCCTCTATCAGCACTTAGGCGAGATGCTCTCTCTTGGCACCACAGAAGCCACCCTCACGGGCCTCGGCGTTTCCCTCGACGGCCCCGCCGCGCATCTCTTTCGTCGCCTTGCCTACCTCTATCGAATGCCCACCTTCGACCATCAAATCAAAGTAGGGCTGAACTGGATCACGAAACCGATTCGGGATCTGCTGGCAAGCTGAAGGGGAAGAAGGAAGAAGGAAGAACGAAGAGAGAAGAGCGAAAAAAGAAGAGATTCTGTTCTGTGTTCTTTCCAGCTCCTGCTTTAGCGCCCCTTGGGGCTGCTTCGCTCGTCTCTCCCCAGCGCATTAATCCGCCAACCCCAACCCCCAACTTTCACACTTCCTTCTTCCCTCTTCGTTCTTCCCTCTTCCTTTTTCGTTCTTCCTTCTTCGTTCTTCCCTCTTCGTTCTTCCTCCTTTCATCCCCCCCTCCCCTCCCCCAATGCCCCTCCCCAAGGTCATTTTCTTTGATGCAGTTGGTACGCTGTTTGGTGTTCGCGGCAGTGTGGGTGCGGTGTATGCCGATCTGGCCAAGCGGTTTGGGGTGACGGTGGATGCAGCGGCGGTGGATCGGGCGTTTTTCAAAAGCTTTAAGGCAGCAACCCCGATGGCGTTTCCAGGAACCGACCCGACGGAGATTCCCGACCGCGAATATGCCTGGTGGTGGGCGATCGCCGCTGAGACGTTTCAAGAAGTTGGCGTGCTGAACCAGTTTGCGGATTTTTCTGCTTTCTTCAGTGCGCTTTACGACCACTTCGCTGCCGCAGACCCGTGGTTTGTCTATGCCGACACGCTGGCCACGCTAGATCAGTGGCGCGATCGCGGTGTGGAACTGGGTGTGCTGTCCAACTTTGACTCCCGGATTCACAGCGTGCTGGAAGCGCTGGATTTGGCCAGCTACTTCTCCTCAGTCACGATTTCCACCGAAGCAGGCGTATCCAAGCCAGATGCCCAAATCTTTCAACTGGCGCTGAAAAAGCACGACTGCCCGCCGGATGCCGCATGGCACGTCGGCGACAGTTTCAGAGAAGACTATGAAGGCGCGACGCGGGCGGGGCTGCGGGGCATCTGGCTGAAGCGGGAATAGCCCCTCTCCACATGGCTACATTGCGAGCTGTATGGCTGCTCCATCCAGTCGAAAATCCCAATCGAAAATCCCAAAAATCGCAAATCTAAAACCGAGAATCGCTCTTAGAGGATGTTTGAAAAGTCCTACTGTTTGTAGCAAAGCGTGCAAGATCCCCCTGAATCCCCCTTAAAAAGGAGGACTTTAAGGCGGTTTCCCCCCTTTTTAAGGGGGGCTAGGGGGGATCTCTGAGTGCTATAGCATTACAGGTGATACCTTTTCAAACTCGCTCTTAGAACCCTCTCTGTTGGGCAGAGTCTTCGTGTCTCTTGGCAGTGGCAACGGTCGTTGAGTAAGTTTCTACGTCTTTTTGGATAATATCCTCGACTTGGCTGGCGAAGAAGTCGAACGCCTCTTCATGGGTCGGGTATTGTGTGTATAGCCCGGTCAGTTGAGAAAACTGCCAGCCCTGTGTTTTCAGCGACTCTACGCTGCGGCGGTAGTGTCGCCAGCGCTCGCCGTACTTGAAAAATTCCTCGACTGCTGCACAGGCCGCAACCACTGTGCTGATGCCTACCGTAGACCAGCGGATAATGGCATCCGCCCTGCGGTTATCAACGTTATTCAGGCTCACCAGCACTGGCACCAGCACGCCGCCAATAATCGTGGTCAGCCGCAGCCGATAGTAGCGATCGCGTGCCCTGCCGGCCTTGTTCTCCATCCACAGCACCTGATCCAGCCAGCGCGATCGCAGGTAGTGCTGCTGGGCTTCGTCTAGCTCCAAGGTGTTAAACAAGCTCCCAAAGTCTTGCTTAAGCTGCTCGCGGTAGGGGTCTTTGCTAGCCATAATGCACCCTGGGTTGTGGAGCTAAAGTCCTCATGAGAGGATTTTACTCGATAAAATCTCGTGAATCACACAGGACAACTTTTCTGAGCTACGCAGATCGACGGCTTGCATCAGCCCCGATGCCACCAGTTTGCGGGCGCGTTCATCAGTGATTTTTCCAGCCAGCGCATCGGCCAGCGCGTCGGCGGTGCGGCCACTACCTGCCACAACGAGCAACGGACGGCCCTGCCCCACGTTGTGCGACGCATCACTCCAGGTGACTTCGCCGCCGTTGATCAGCACCGTCAGCGAAGGAAAACCATCGGACAGGGCGCTGGCCAGTCGAGCGATCCAGGCAGACTCGTCGCCCCAATAGCGACCAGGCACCAGCACAAAATGCGTATGGTTTGGCTCTAGATTGGCGGCATCAGGGTGGGACGCACGTCCCCCCGGCAAAATCGCCATCTGCTCTGGCGCAATGCCAATGAGCGGAAAGCTGCCGTGGGTGCGGCGACGCGCCTGCCCCATCATCCGCATAATGCCTGTGTCTGTGCCGCCATCAATCACGGCTGCACCGAGGGTTTCCGCTAGGGGCGCTAAAACTTTTACAAAGAGCGATCGCACTTGTGCCTGATCTTCGCGGCTAAGCTTGCCTGCGCCACCTACCACCACCAGCACAGGCCGCTTTTTGACTAAGCCCAACTGGTCAAGCACCAGAGGCAACTCGCGATCTGCCTCAGCCCGCAGAACAGCCGCCACAGCGCCATCTTCAAATTGGATATCGAAGCGGTTTTCCATCTTGTACACGCTTGAAATCATCGATGGCAGGCTCCGTGTTTACTATCGCACCTGGGAGTTCAAATGACTCCCTTTATTAATAGTTTTAGAAAACCCGGAAGGATAGAAGCCTCTGAAGATCTACGGAGATGAGGGGTTGAACCCCCTTGGTTGAAAACCTGAGTGGGTGTCTGGAGAGCAGCAGTTGCGCCAGAAAGATACAGAAGCGACTTCCTCCAGTCACCTACAATAAAGATAAATACTTCTGGGCGATCGCCTCTTCAGGTAAAAACGAGTGACAACTATGGAACTGACAACCGACAACGTAGAAAAGGTGCTGGACGAACTGCGCCCTTACCTCATGTCCGATGGCGGTAATGTAGAACTGGTAGAACTGGACGGGCCCATCGTCAAGCTGCGGCTCCAGGGGGCTTGCGGCTCTTGCCCCAGCTCTGCAATGACGCTGAAGATGGGCATCGAGCGCAAGCTGCGCGAAAGCATTCCCGAAATTGTTGAAGTCGAACAGGTGTTGTAACACCTTGAATTAAAACCATAAAAAAATTCTGAAAATTTGCTACACCGCACCGATCCAGGTGTTGGTAGACTCTGAGGCAGGGACGATTCGGGTTCCCTGCCTTTTGCTTTCGCGCCGATTCGCCACCGCACATTACCGAACGTTACTAAACGTTACTGAACGTTGATATGCCCTACCCTCTCTACGTCGCCTTTATCTGGCATCAGCATCAGCCGCTCTACAAAAGCCGCACTGCCGGACAATATCGTTTGCCCTGGGTGCGATTGCACGGCACAAAGGATTACCTGGATTTGATCCTGATTTTGGAGCAATTTCCCAAGCTCCATCAAACGGTGAACCTGGTGCCTTCGCTGATGATGCAGATCGAAGACTATGTAGCGGGAACGGCGTTTGACCCGTACCTGACGCTGGCGCTATCCCCCGAAGACACCCTCGATCAAGAGCAGAAGCAGTTTATTATCGAGCATTTCTTCGATGGCAACCACCGCACGCTGATTGACCCGCATCCGCGCTACGCCGAACTGTATTATCAGCGGCAGGACAACGGGCGCGAGTGGTGCTTGGAACACTGGAGCTTGCAGGACTATAGCGACCTGCTGGCGTGGCATAACCTGGCGTGGATTGATCCGCTGTTTTGGGGCGATCCAGACATTTCACAGTGGCTAGAGCAAGGGCGCGGGTTTACCCTGAGCGATCGCCAGCGAATCTATTCCAAGCAAAAGGAAATCCTCAGCCACATTATTCCCCACCACCGCAAGATGCAGGAAACGGGGCAGCTTGAGGTGATCACCACGCCCTACACGCATCCCATCCTGCCTTTGCTGGCGGATACCAATGCGGGTCGGGTGGCCGTGCCCGATATGACCTTGCCCAACTTTCGCTTTCAGTGGCCTGAAGACATTCCCCGCCACCTGGCGCGGGCCAAGCAGATGTATTGGGAACGGTTTGGCTGCAAACCTCGCGGGCTGTGGCCGTCGGAGCAGTCGGTCAGTCCCGCAATTCTGCCGGAGGTGGCGGCGCAGGAGTTTGAATGGCTGGTGTCGGATGAAGCCGTGTTGGGCTGGACGCTGAAGCACTTTTTCCATCGCGACGGGCATGGCAACGTGCTGGAACCGGAAAAACTCTACCGCCCCTATCGCCTGGAAACGCCCAATGGGGATCTTTCGATTGTGTTCCGTGATCACCGTCTGTCTGACCTGATCGGCTTTACCTATGGCGTGATGGAGCCAGACGCGGCCGCAAACGACCTAGTGAGCCATCTAGAGGCGATCGCCCACACGCTGAAATCCCACCAGTCCGACGGCACAACGACCCTCGAACAGCCCTGGCTTGTCACCATTGCCCTGGATGGCGAAAACTGCTGGGAATACTACCCGCTCGACGGCAAGCCCTTTTTGGAAGCGCTGTATCAAAAGCTGAGCGACCACAGCGAAATCGAACTCGTTACCGTCGCTGAATTTCTTGACCAATTCCCCACGACAGAAACCCTGCCCGCCGATACACTACACAGCGGCTCCTGGGTAGACGGCAACTTCACGACCTGGATTGGCGACCCTGCCAAAAATCGCGCCTGGGATTTGCTGACTCAGGCTCGCGCTGTGCTGGCCGCCCATCCCGAAGCCACCGAAGAAACCAACCCTGAAGCCTGGGAAGCGCTCTACGCCGCCGAAGGATCTGACTGGTTCTGGTGGTTTGGCGAGGGGCACTCCTCCAATCAGGATGCCATGTTTGACCAGTTGTTTCGCGAACACCTGACAGCGCTGTATGTCGCCCTGAACGAACCCGTACCGCCAGACGTGCGCCGCCCTGTCGAAGACCACGCCCGCGCCCGCAGCCACGGCCCCGACAGCTTCATCAGCCCCATGATTGACGGCCGCGCCGACGAACAGGACTGGGACAAGGCGGGGCGCATCGAGGTCGGCGGCGCACGCGGCACCATGCACCGCAGCAGCAAGGTGCAACGCCTCTGGTATGGCGTAGATCATCTGAATTTTTACCTGCGGGTAGACTTTGCCAGCGGTACGCAGATCGGCGTGGACATTCCGCCAGAGCTACACCTGCTGTGGTTCTATCCCAATCGCACGATGCACAATAGCCCTGCACCACTGGCTGATCTGCCCGACGAAGCGCCGATGAACTATCTGTTCCACCATCATTTGGGGATCAACCTGCGGACGGGCGATCGCTGGCTGCAAGAAGCCAGTGACCACTTCCAGTGGCACAACTGCCCCACCCAGGCCCAGGTTGCCCTCGACACCTGCCTGGAGGTCGCTGTGCCCTGGGCCGACTTGCGCGACGTAGAACCCGACTGGGCCCTGCGCGTGGTGGTGTTTCTAGCAGACGAGGGCCGGTTTGTGGCAAACCTGCCGGAGAATGCCTTGATTCCGGTGCAAGTGCCGTAGTGAGAATTGGACGTGATGGAGGACATAGATAGGACTTACGCACTTGCGATTAAATCTTCTGGGTTTTGGACAATTTCTTGCGATCTGTGCCCGCGAGAAATCGTCCAACTGCGTAAGTCCTCATAGAGTGACAAAGTGACAGTGTGATGGGGGAGCGGAGTAGCACGGTAAATTGGAGTAACACGGTAAATTCACGGTAAATTGAGGAAGCGACTCCAACACTCCCTCGCGCCATCGCTCCAGCAATTCATCCACTTCATCAATGCCCAACACGATCGCCCTCATTGCCCACGACTCCAAAAAAGACGACATCGTTCAGTTTGCTCAGCGGCATCAGGCTATGCTGAGTCGGCATCGGCTGGTTGCCACGGGTACGACGGGGCAGCGCATTCAGGACGCAACGAGTCTGATGGTGGAGCGAATGCTGTCGGGGCCGCTAGGCGGCGACGCGCAGATCTCGGCGGAGGTATGTGAGGGCAAGGTGCTGGCGGTGATTTTTCTAGTCGATCCGCTCTATGCCCAGCCCCATGAGCCGGATATTCAGGCGCTCCTGCGGATTTGCAACGTTCACAATGTGCCGCTGGCGACGAATCTGGCAACGGCCGAGGCGATCGCCCTCCACCTCACCAAGATTCCCGTTGCTCATTTGGTCTTTAATCCCGCAGCAGGACGCGGCTCTCCAGACCAAGACCTGATGCTGATTCGCCAGTTGCTAGAGCCACACATGACGCTGCATGTGTACACCACATCGGAACAGGAAGACCCGGCGGACTATATCGAAGCGGCGATCGCCAGCCATCCCGATGTCATCATTGCAGCGGGCGGCGATGGCACCGTGTCAGCGGTGGCCAAGGCGCTGATTGGCACAGGGATTCCCCTGGGCGTGATTCCCAAAGGCACAGCTAATGCCTTCGCCACAGCGCTGGGTTTGCCCGGAGTGTTTCCCATTCGGAGTGCCTGTCAGGCGATCGCAGGCGGATACACCCGCACGGTCGATGTCGCCCGCTGCAACGGGCTGCCAATGATTTTGCTAGCAGGCGTGGGCTACGAAGCGCTAACCATCGAGCGCTCCAGTCGTGAACTCAAAGACCAGTGGGGCGTGCTGGCCTATTTGATGGCGGGCTGGGAAGCGATGGATCAGCAATCCCTCTTCGATGCTGAACTGGAAGCTGATGGACAGGTCTATTCTTTTCAGGCGCACGCCATTACCATCGCCAATGCAGCGCCGCCCACCTCCGTCTTGGCGCAGGGCGCAGGGCAAGTGGTATTCGATGACGGGCTGCTAGACGTGACGATCGCCTCGGCGCAGAACAAGATCCAGGGCATTGCCACCATGCTGCAAATCTTTGGAACGGCACTGGTCGGCGGCACTCCGCAGCGCCCCAATGTGGTGCATGGGCGCGTGTCTCGCCTGAAAGTGACCACTAATCCGCCGCAAAAAGTGGTTCTCGATGGCGAAATCATTGGCACCACGCCGATTGAAGTCGAAACAATTCCAAACGGTCTAACGGTGTTGGTGCCCAAACCTGGCTTCTTGAATGCGCTGTCTGGCTAGCAAACAGATTGTCTGGCTGGCAAGTAAGCTATTTGGCAAGCAAGGCGCGGACTTGAGCGGCGCTACATGGCGCTACATAGCGATATATGGCGATAGGCGATACATGGCGCTACGTGGCGCTATGTGGCGATAGACGATACATGGCGATAGGCGATACATGTGGCCATGCATGTAGCAATACAGCGATACATTTTGTGAATTACGCTTTGTTGCCCTAGCGACACAGAACCAGATCAACGTCGTAAGGTCAAAAATATGTCCATATCGAACAATATCGAACAGCTTTCAGGAGGACAGACCATGGCCGCGCAGATTCTGATGCTGGTGGGAGACTTTGTAGAAGATTACGAAGTCATGGTGCCCTTTCAGGCGTTGCAAATGATTGGGCACACGGTTCATGCCGTCTGCCCCAACAAAAAATCGGGGGAGTTTGTCCGCACGGCGGTTCACGATTTTGAAGGCGACCAAACCTATTCCGAAAAACCAGGACACCGCTTCACCCTCAATGCCACCTTTGCCGAGATAAATCCCGCCAGCTACGACGCGCTGGTGATTCCCGGCGGCCGCGCTCCAGAATACATCCGGCTGAATGCGGATGTCATCAACATCGTCCAGCATTTTGCCAATGCCAACAAACCCATTGCCGCCATCTGCCACGGGGCACAGCTTTTGGCTGCTGCTGGAGCCGTGCGTGGCAAACGCTGCTCGGCTTATCCTGCCTGCGGCCCAGAAGTGACTGCTGCGGGCGGTCAGTATGTTGACGTTCCCGTGACGGAGGCCGTCGTAGACGGCAATCTGGTAACGGCTCCTGCCTGGCCTGCCCATCCGCGCTGGCTGGCGGAGTTTCTCAAGGTGCTGGGCACTCGCATTGAACATGCAGAATTGCTGCGGGTGTAGTGCTTTGCGGTATTGAGTCGCAGCATTCTGATGAGATTTAGGAGATTTCACTGCTCAGGGGCGATCGCCTCTGAGCTATTTTGTCTCAGCTATTTTGTTTGAGCTAAGTAGCTAGCACAGGAAAAGTTATAAGATCGGTCAGTTGATTTTGAGTGCATCTAGGCCTGCGGCTCATCACATTGAACTGAGTGCCGAAGAAGACCGCACCTTGTACGAGTTGAGCTTGGCTGATGGGATTGCCCGTCGGATTAAGCTTAGAGTTATCACCTTGCGACTCAATGCCAGTGGTTGGACAACGCTACAGATTGCTCAACACCTCCATCAGTGTGAGCATACGGTGCGCCAAACCCTTCAACGGTGGAGCAAGGGTGGCCTCGGTGGGCTGTGGGAAGCAGCAGGGCGTGGGGGCAAAACCAAGTGGCAAAACACGGATATCGAAGCGGTTGAAACTTGACTGCAAGACCGGCGTAGCTACACCAGTGTGCAGTTGTGTGAACGCTTGGCTGCCGAGCGAGGTGTAGTCCTCAGTAGCAAGCAACTCGGACGTATCTTGAAAAAAAGGACTATGTTTGGAAACGCCTGAGGTACTGCCCTCCTGAGCCAAAATCGCCTCAGTTCCAGCAAGCCAAGCAAGCCGACTGGCAATTACTCAAAGCATGGGCAGTTGCCGGTGCGATTTGCCTGAAGTATTTGGATGGAAGCGGGTTTGAAGGCTGTAGTCCACTCAACTACTTAATCAAGTGCGGCAAGTTTCGCTTGCCCAGCCAACGGCAGTGGTACCAGCCTGGATGGGAATGGAAAGTGTTTATCGTAGACGCAGGTGAAGTTGAAATTGAACGTCAAAAAAAACAGAAACGTGACTACAGTGGCAAGCAGAAGAGCCATACCCTGAAGGCGCAACTGTTGGTGGATTTTGAGAACGGGCAGGTGATTGCGACTGCAATCGACAAAGGCAAGACGCATGACTTCAAGCTGCTCAAACGAAGTCGCCTGCCCTGGGTATCGTCGCAGTTATGTTTAGCTGACCGCGGGTATCAAGGGTTTGCCAAGCGTCATGCTGGAGCTTGTACGCCCACCCAAAAGCCGCGCAACCAACCGTTAGCCGAGGACGAGAAGCAACACAATCGGGCATTAGCGAGACTGCGGGTGAAAGTAGAGCATGTGATTCGTCGCTTCAAGATCTTTCGCATCTTCTCAGGGCGCTATCGCAGCCGGAGACGACGCTTTGGCTTGCGCTTGAACTTGATTGCAGGGTTGCTCAACTACGAACTGGCACACGCTTCCTGATTCATGCAGGAGGTCTACTGTAACCCATCCGCTCGTCCGCTCGGCGCGTCATCACCCTAAAACCGCCGCGAAGATGATACGCTATCTCCGATTAATGGATTCTGCAAGTTTCAAACGAGGGCAGGGCAATGGCAAAGTTGCGGGTGGGGCTGCTGTTTGGTGGGTGTTCGGGTGAGCATGAGGTGTCGATTCGCTCGGCGCAGGCGATCGCCCGTGGACTGAGCGACCCCGCCAACGCAGACCGCTACGAGCTTGCGCCCGTGTATATCCAGAAAGACGGCCGCTGGCTGGCGGGAGAGTCTGCCATTCACGTTCTATCAGCGGGGGTGCCGCTGAAATTGGGCAGTTCGGACGCTCCGGCAGACCCGTCGGGCGAAACCAGCGCCCTGCAAGCGCCAACGGTGGCGGCGGTAGAACGCTGGCAATCGACGGCGCAGGTGAGCGGCGTGGACGTGTGGTTTCCCGTGCTGCACGGGCCTAACGGCGAAGACGGCACGGTGCAGGGAATGCTGACGCTGATGCAGGCTCCGTTTGTGGGGTCGGGGGTGCTGGGGTCGGCGCTGGGGATGGACAAGATCGCCATGAAAATGGCGTTTGCCCAGGCGGGGCTGCCGCAGGTGGGCTATAAGGTCGTGCGGCGATCGCAGGTCTATTCCAACCCCTGCATTTTTCCCAAGCTGTGTGATGAAATCGAAGCCGAACTAGGCTATCCCTGCTTTGTCAAGCCTGCTAACCTGGGGTCCTCCGTCGGCATTGCCAAGGCCCGCACCCGCGCCCAGCTTGAGGCCGCCCTAGACAGTGCCGCCAGCTACGATCGCCGCCTGATTGTGGAAGCGGCCGCGCCCTCACCCCGCGAACTGGAGTGCGCTGTGCTGGGCAATGACCATCCCCAGGCATCGGTCGTGGGCGAGATTACCTACAGCAGCGACTTTTACGACTACGAGACGAAATACACCGAAGGTCTGGCAGATCTGCACATCCCGGCAAACTTGCCAGAGGCGATCGCCCGCCAAATACAGGATATGTCGATTCGCGCCTTTGAAGCCGTAGACGCAGCTGGCCTAGCCCGGGTGGACTTTTTCTATTGCGAGTCTACGGGCGAGGTCTTCATCAACGAAATCAACACCATGCCCGGTTTCACCGCCACTAGCATGTATCCCATGCTCTGGGCCGCCAGCGGCGTGCCGTTCCCGGAACTAGTTAATCGGCTGGTGAAACTGGCGCTGGAGGAGCGATAGGGAGCCAGTGGTCAGGTGGTTATGCTGGAGTCATTGCAATCCACCACCGATCACTCCGTCACCTGTTAACCCGATTAACCAACTTCTGGTCTCTTGGGGCGATCGCACTCTCACCACGCTAAGGTGGGCGTATTCTGGCTGAGAAAGCAGCAGCGGATACTCGCGTCGTCGCCGATGATAGGTTCGCAGCACCCACAGCAAAATGGAGTCGCGGCTGAAAAAGGTTTGCCGCCAAGTTTCGCGGTTACCGCTCCAGAGTTCTACGCCCGAAGCGCTGCGCCAAATTGCCCGCCGGAGCGATCGCCACAGCACCAGCCCAAACGGATAGTCCAGCCACACGATAGTATCGGCCCGCCCCCAAACCAGATCGCGGACGCTACTGTAGTTGCCATCAGCCACCCAGCGATCGCCCGCCAGTGCCTCAGCAACCCGCGCCCGAAACACCTCCAACGGTGCAGCGGTTTAATTAGGCTCCCAGTGCAGCGCATCTAGCTCGATATGGGCGATGCCGAGTTGTCGTCCTACTTGCTGCGCCAGCGTGGTTTTGCCTGTTCCGCTCGTGCCAACAATCGCTATCCGCTGAAAGCGGTGCATCGACCTACTCTTCCTCCTCGGATAGATCTTCTGTTTCCAGCAGGTCGGCCTCGGTTTCTAGCAAGTCCTCGTCGTCGTCGGTGGCTTCGCTACCACCGCCGACCGCGACTAGATCAATCTGCTGACGGTAGTAATCCACACTCTTGACCTGCACCTCGACGCGATCGCCCAGTCGATACTGCTTGCGATTCTTGCGGCCTACCAGCTTTTGCTGACGCGAGCGATATTCGTACCAGTCGTCTTTCAGGGAACTGACGTGAACCAGCCCTTCCACTAGCAGTTCCTCGATTTCCACAAAGAAACCATAGGACTGCACCCCCGTAATCAGCCCGTGGAAGGTCTCACCGGTGCGCTCCTGCATATACTCGGCTTTTTTCAGCCCCTCTAGGTCAGATTCTGCCTCCTGCGCCAGCTTTTCGCGCTCGGTGAGGTGGTTGACGATGCTGTTGAAATATTCCTCTAGCTCGTCGTGAACCTCTGGCGGCAGCACCTTCCAGTCGATTGCGCCGTGACATTCGCTGCTAAACAGGTTCACCTTGTCCTTGGAGCGGGTAGATTTGCGATCGCGCCCATGCTCAAACACCGCGTGCAGCGCCCGATGCACCAGCAGGTCAGGATAGCGGCGCAGCGGCGAGGTGAAATGGGTATAGCCATTGTCCAGTGCAAGCCCAAAGTGAGTCCCCGGCGTGGTGCTATAGACCGCAGGCTTCAGCGTCTCCAGCAGCAGATAGGTCAGCACCCGCTCGGCATAGGACTCTGCAAATTGCTGTGTGAGTCGCTGATAATCGCGGGGATGGACGACCTCTTCGTCTTCAAGCTGGTATTCGATGTCCATGTTGTTGACCAGCTTTACCAATTCCTGCACGTCGGAGGGGTCGGGCGTGCGGTGAACCCGGTAGATGGCGGGAACCTGGAGGCATTGTAAATGCAGCGCCACCAGTTGATTCGCCAGCAGCATCAGTTCCGTTACGATCGTGCGGGCGGGTAGCAGCGACGACACCACCATTGCGCCCAGTTCGCCTTCGTCGTCGTATTGGAAATTGGTCGAGAGGAACTTGCCTAGTTCGGGGTTGTGTTCGTCGGGAAAGATGCTCTCCGGCAGGTTCAGGTCAAACGCGCCCCGCGCCAACCGCTGCGCCGCCACAGCCTGGCTGATGGCAAACAGGTTGTCCACCAGTTCAAACACGGGTTCCAGGTGTTTTAGCTCCTTGGCAGAGGGCAGCGGGTAGCGGGCTTCGGCAGCGGCTTCTGGGTCGTCTCGCAGCAGCACCGCCTGGGCCTGCTGATAGTCGAGATGCTGATCTACCCGCACCACGCTGGGCTGAATCTCGAAATCCTGCACTTCGCCTGCTGCGTTCAAGGTCACTAGCACCGAAATCGCCAGACGGTCTTCACCGGGCAGCAGCGAACAGCAGCGGTGCAGATGTTCCGGCAGCATAGGCACGACGAGTTCTCCCAAAAAGACCGAAGTGCCGCGCTTCTGAGCTTCCAGATCGACGGGCGATCGCGCTGCAACGTAGTACGACACGTCGGCAATGTGAATCCCCAAGCGCCACTCATCGTCGCCCACTTTTTCCACACTCAGGGCATCGTCGATGGCTGGGCTATGGGGATGATCGGGCCCGTCGATTGTGACAGTCAACTGTTCCCGCAGATCCAGCCGCTTTTTCAAGTCCGTTTTGCGGAGCTTGGTCGGGAGTGCTTTGGCTGCCTCCAGCACCGCTTCCGAAAACCCGCGCGGCAGGTCATGCTTGCAGCACACAATGTCGATATCCGAGGCCGCCTGGGCATCGCTGCCCAAAATCTGAGCCACTCGACCAATGGGCGGATGCTGACCCAGGGGATAGCGGGCAATTTCTACATGCACCAGTTGATCGACGGATTCCTCTAATGGTTCGCCATCGGGCGTTAGCTCTAGCTCAAACAAGAGGCGATCGTCCAGCGGCAGGGCGCGATACTGCCCGTCCTCGGTTTTTTTCACCCGCGCCAGCACGGAGGAATTGGAGCGTTCTAAAATCAGCCGGACTTCGCCCTCTGGACTGCGGCGGCGGCTGCCCTCTTTGGTCACGCGCACCAAGACGCGATCGCCATTCCAGGCAGTATTCAATTGGCTCTCGCGGATGTAGATATCCTCCGACCCTTCAATATCCTGAATTGCAAAGCAAAAGCCCTTGCTAGAGCAGCGCAACTTCCCTTCCACCACGTCATCCTCAAAGACGCGGCGATATTTGCCCCGCTCCTTAACCAAAATGCCGATTTTCTCTAGGGCATCCAGCGCAATTTGCAAGCGGCGGAGGCTGGCATCATCTTCACAGTTCAGCTTTTTCTCCAGGGCCTTGGGAGCGACCAGCTTGTCGTCTGGGAAGTTGGAGAGCAGTGAGGCGATCGAAAAGTCCATGTAGCGTCTTAATCCTTGCGTCTAGTCCTGGGAGGGGTAGGGTGCAACGTTGCCCGGTCGAAGCCCGCTTCGGCGTTCCAAGCAAAACGCCCGGTTGCGGCGGCAAACACGACCGAACGCTGTTAATGATAGTCCTCAAGCCTGATTAGCGGTCATTTCGTTCTGCATCTTGCGTCAACCGCATCGTGAAACGGGTTTGCAGTTTAGGAACCTGCTCATGACCCGGAGACGGCATCCGCAGTATAGCGCTGGCGATGGCTACAGCCTATACAAGCCCTGAAGCAACTCTGATTCGAACCCATACGATGGATACGCAACTGCTGACGGGCGATCGCTGCGGCTGCGGCTGCGACCTATGCAACGGCTTGCCAATCCAGTCCGGTTGCCAGTCCACTCAGGCTGCCCACGCTGCTCTAGAGATTCCAGACATTTTATTCCAGCTATTCCAGACATTTTGCAGACTGGGTGCAAAACGGGCCGTCAGACTAAGAGCGCAACCTTAAGAGCGCAACCCTAAAAGCGCGATCGCCCCTGACATAAAACGTTCACTTGATAGCCGCCAGAATAGCCCAAGCCTAACAATCCCAGGCGTTCACCCAAGATGCTCAGCGCCAACATCACCCAACGCAGGGCGAGGAAAGCGTTGGCGCTTCAAACATACGCTCGCTCAGGTAGAGAACAGATGCAAACGTGGAAACTCCGTTGTTTTCCACATTCCACCTATTGTATTTATACTTTCCTATCAAGTCGCATGTGTCAAACAAATTTCGGGTGCTGGTTTTGGGCGCTGGTTTTGGGTGCTGGTCTTGGGTACTGGTTCTGGGCGCTAATCTTGGGCGCTAGTCTTGGGCGCTGCTCGATCCAGCAATCCTGCGGTTTGGGCATTCAGCGTTTTCCCGTCACCACATAGGCGACCCGCTTGCCAATATTGGTCGCATGATCCGCCATTCGCTCCAGATAGCGGATCGCCAGCACCATTAGTACGTAGGGTTCAATCACGCCCTGCACATTGGTTTGGTGCGCCAGCAGGTCGTACACCTCTTCATAGTCAGAATCCACCGCATCATCTCGATGCTTTACATCCAGCCCAGATTCAGCATCCAGGTTCGACAACGCCGCCAGACTCATGGCCAGCATGGCTCGCGCCCGGTCGGACATGATCTGGATTTGCCCCATACAGGGATGGGTTGGATAGGGAAATAGCTTGACGGCCACCTCACCCAAATCTTTGGCATAGTCGCCGATGCGCTCTAAATCTCGCACCAACTGCATCAGCGCACTCAGCAACCGCAGGTCTTGCGTGACAGGCGACTGGAGCGCCATCAGCTTGACACAATCCTGCTCGATCTGTCGATAAAACTGGTCGATTTGCTTGTCTTGAATGGCGATCTGCCGAGCGGCGTCCAGATCGCGCTCAAACATCGCCTTTCGGGCTAGCAGACAGGAATGCTCTACCAGTGCGCCCATGCGAAGTACGTCGCGCTGTAGCCCACGGATCTGCCGTTCAAAATTTGCTCGCGTTGTTCTTGAAACATCCAAGGGTGTAAACCAACCTTTAATCGGCGAATACTAATAATCGGCGAATACTAAGTAATCGGCGAGTACTAAGCCAACCGCGCTTTCCCATATGGAGAGTCTGCTTGCAGTAGACTCAGTATAGCTATCTTTGCCAGTTCTGCCAGTTTAGTAGCGCACCAGCCCTGCGTTGCAGTTGCCCCCTGTTCACTGCTTGACCACTCCAGCCTTTATGGATTAAGGCTTTGAGGCAACTGTAAACAGCCTATTACACCTTTAGGACTTACGCAGTTGGACGATTTCTCGCGGGCGCAGCCCGCGAGAAATCGTCCAAAACCCAGAAAGTACATCACAAGTGCGTAAGTCCTGACCTTGCTACACGGCTACACGTTGTAGCTTGGAGAAACTGACCTGTTCGGCGGATGGGGGAGCGATAGAAGAGAAACAGGGGGCGATCGCCTCCGAAACTTCCTCCAACCTTCAGCCAACTGCCAAGTTACACCCAGCGTAACCCCTGTATCGGCTGTCATGCCAGCGGCAGCCCTTTCAGGCACTTTTTCGGGCAGCCCTTTCAGGCGATTTGGGCTTCTTTTTCTTGATCGCTTGGAAAACGCGAGGACTAGCAGGAGCCGACTCGCAGGGTCAGGGTCTATGTATTTCTATGTATTAATATGTACTAAATCAATACGTATTAAGGAGTGCGATAGGCGGTTAACCTATGAATCAGATGAGCTAATTTCACAAAACTTCATTCTTGCGGCTAGGTGGCTTATACTACCGAAGGATACTTATCGAGGAGTGAATGTATCATGTCGGAGGCCGTTAAGCCCCTGACAATCGCGACCGTCCCGAGAGAGCTTCTCGGCCCACCCGGCAAATTCAACCCAACCCTGCTCATCTTTTTGCTTGCAGTGGCTTTGGCAACGCTTTCGGTTTGTGGGTATTGGCGCTGGCATTGGTTGGGGTGGGTGTGCTTTGTGCTTAATGTTGTAGCGCTGCACCTAGTGGGAACCGTGATTCACGATGCATCGCACAACGTCGCGCATCGAAATCGCGTGATGAATGCGGTGCTGGGTCATGGCAGTGCGCTCATGCTGGGGTTCTCGTTCCCGGTTTTTACGCGAGTGCACATGCAGCATCACGCAAACGTGAATGACCCAGAGAATGACCCCGACCATTTCGTGTCTACGGGTGGACCACTGTGGCTGATTGCTGCACGATTCTTCTATCACGAGATTTTCTTCTTCAAGCGGAAGCTCTGGCGCAAGTACGAGCTTCTGGAATGGTTTCTAGCCCGCCTCACGGTTGCGCTGCTGATCTATTACGCGGTGCAGTATGGGTTTCTGAGCTACTTGATGAACTTCTGGTTTTCTCCGGCGCTGGTCGTGGGGCTTGCTCTGGGGCTGTTCTTTGACTATCTACCCCACCGTCCGTTCCAGGAGCGCAACCGCTGGAAAAATGCGCGGGTTTATCCTGGGGCGCTGCTGAACGTGCTGATCATGGGTCAGAACTATCACCTGATTCATCACCTCTGGCCATCTATCCCCTGGTATAATTACCAAGCGGCGTATTATGCGACCCGGCCGCTGCTGGATGCGAAGGGCTGTCACCAGTCCCTTGGGCTGCTCAAGGTGAAGGATTTTCTAAACTTTGTCTACGATCTGTTTCTGGGCATTCGCTTTCATCATGGGGCTGCCCATGCTAGCGAGGCTCCTAAGGCTCCTGAAAGCGGAGGAGCCATATTGGCCGACTCCGCTCAGGATCGGGGGCTAAGTGAAGGGGAGGATCTTTCGGAAAGTCTGCCCCTGGCCACAACGCCCCGCTAGCTTGTTGGATGTTGGCAAAGCTGGCAATGCTCGAAGGATAATTTGGGAATAGGGGCGGGTAGCGTGGTTCGCCGCCCATTCCTACGTTTTTAGGACGCTTTTAACGTGAGTTTCGGATAAGAAATTGCCGAAACCCTTGTTTTCTAATAGTTCTGTATATTGCAACCGATCGAGGCTCTGTCAATAAGCGGCATAATTGAGAAAATTCTCAGCTATGAGCCTTATTGAGAAGATTGAAAACATAGGCAACGAGCTAAGGCTCCTTTCCAGTCAGGTTTGGGGCGTTTTCCTTAACCGAAACTCACGTTTTTTAGGACTACCCTGAACTGTTAGGCAGAGCCGTAACGCACTGCTCCGTTGGGTTTTGATGCGCTACCTGGCGCTAACCCATTTCCGCTAGACTGCTTGCACGTTTGTCTAGAGGCGCGGGTTGGTTTGGAGCAACTGCTGGAGATCGCTGGCGGAGAGCGGTGGTCTGAAGCGATTTCCCTGGGCTGCGTAGCAGCCGATTTGCCGCAACAGGCTAAGCTGAGCGTCGGTTTCTACTCCTTCGGCGATCGCCCGCGTTTGGAGAGACTGGGCGATCGCCACAATCGCTTTTGCAATCGACAGCGCATCCTCGTCTTCTCCCAAATCGGCTACAAAGGTGCGGTCGATTTTCACGCAGTCGAGGGGCAGTTGTCGTAGATGGTAAAGCGAGGAATAGCCTGTGCCAAAGTCATCCAGGGCCAGTTGCACCCCTAGCTGCTGAAGCTGCTGCATGGTTTTTCCATCAACGCCCCGATTTTCGTGCAGCGTTGCCTCGGTGATGTCCAGCACCAAGAGATGCGGGTCGAACCCGGTTTGTGCCGTCGCCTGGGCGATCGCCTTTGGCAGGTCGAGCTTGCGAAACTGACGCGCCGACAGGTTGATCGACAGCTTCATGCCAGGATGCCCGGCCTCTTTCCACCGCACAGCGGACGCGCAGGCTGTCTTCAGCACCCACTCGCCAATTTTCACGATCCAGTCTGTTTCTTCTGCGACCGCCAAAAATTGGGCAGGATGCACCATGCCCACGTCGGGATGCTGCCAGCGTATCAGCGCCTCTGCCCCGATGATGCGCCCGCTAATCAAGTTGACCTGGGGCTGGTACAGCAGGCGCAGTTCGTCTTGCTCGATCGCCTGTTCAATATGCTGGAGTACCCAGATTCGCTGGCTGTTCCAGGCATCGACTTCCAGGCTATAGAACTGATAGCGGCCGGGCTGCCGATGGGCGGTTTGCAGGGCTTGGCGGGCATGTTCCATCACTTCGCTGGCGGTGGCTCCGTTGTCGGGGGCGAGGGCGATGCCAGCGCAAAGCTGGGGTTGCAAGGTGTCGTTGTCGATTAGGCAGGGTTCGTTCAGGCTGCTGAGCAGGGTTTGGGCTAGCGTGGCAGCATCGCGGCGGTGAGCAACAGCCTGAAACACGCCAAAGGTGTTGCTGTTGAGTCGGGCGATCGCCTCTTCTGGGGAAATCGCCTCACGCAGGCGGTCTGCTGTCGCTGCGGCCAGGGATTCTGTCATCGCTCCGTCCAGCGGTGTACCGTCGGGCATACTGGCGTTGAGTTTGAGCAGCAGCAGCGCCACCAGCCCATCCGCCGATTCCAGATGCTCCTGAAGATGATGGTGAAACAGGATGCGGTTGGCCAGTTGGGTGGTGGGGTCGCGGTAGGCAATTTGGTTGAGCCGATCAACAGCCTGCTTCATTTCCTGGATGTAGGGCTGAATGATGCTGGCGTGTTTGCTCAGCCGAGTGGCGATCGCCTCCATCAGTTCTTGCCGGGTAAAGGGCTTGGTGAGATAGTCGTCTGCGCCCATCGCCATGCCCTGGCGGATATCCTGACGGTCTGCCTTGGCCGTAAGAAAGATAAACGGAATGCCAGCCGTTGCTGGATTTTGCTGGAGCTGGGTCAGCACTTCATAGCCGTCGCAGCCGGGCATCATGATGTCACACAGGATTAGGTCTGGCCGGTGTCCTTGGGCGAGACTTAGCCCGGTTTGCCCTTCTGGAGCGGCGATCGCCTCGTAATTTTCTGCGCTCAGCATCTTTAGGAGCGCAGTGCGAATGGTTAAGTCATCCTCGATGACCAAAATCTTTGCCATAACTGAACCGAAGGGCCTAAGTGAATGAGTGGGGTATGTTGTAGGTTGCTGCGAGTGGGTGACTGCGAGTGGATTCCTGCGAGTGGATTACTGGAGATGCACACTGGATGGGTTTGTGTCCAATCGGCTGCTGCCTGTGCCGAAAGCGGTGTCACAGCCTCGGCCCATGCAAAATGCTTGAACCGTGCAAGTGTTTTAGAGCAAATGTTCAGACCAACAGACTCGAACTAGAGCGATCGCCCGGTGATTGCCCCGGTGATTGCCCCGAATGATTGCCCCGGTGATTGCCCGATTTACCCCGATCGGCGATCGCCCCAGTTTGGAGATTCAGCCCTGCTGAGAACGGATTCATGGGTTACAGGCAGATTCAGATTTGCCCTTTAAGAGGGTGTTTGAAAAGGTATCGCCTGTAATGTTAAGCACTCAGAGATTCCCCCTAGCCCCCCTTAAAAAGGGGAGAAACCGCCTTAAAGTCCCCCTTTTTAAGGGGGATTTAGGGGGATCTTGCACGCTTTGCTACAAACAGTAGGACTTTTCAAACATCCTCTAAGACTTCAATTCATGCTGAATGTTTAAGCATTCAGCGGTAGAAAACCAAATGTTAAATAAAGGTTAAAATTGTTAACCAAGTGTGGACTCAGACTCTCTCAGGATGCCCAAATTCCAGGCTTTTTAACGCTCTATCTGCTGGATTGCAGTGTTTTGTGAAAGGGCAGCGCGATCGCCACTCGAAGTCCTCCCTCAGGCAGATTTTCAAAGCTGATTTCGCCGCCGCACAAGTCCAGACATCGCTTGGCGATCGCCAGCCCCAGCCCAGTGCCAGGAGTCGTGCCGACGTTGCTGCCCCGATAGAACAGGTCACACAGTCGGGGTGGGTCTTGTGGGTCTAGCCCAATGCCCTCGTCCCGGACGGAAAACTGTATACCTCCGGGGCGATCGCGCATCTCTAGCGTAATCTGGCTATGGGCAGGAGAATATTTGACCGCGTTCGACAGCACATTGAGCAACACCTGTTGCAAGAGCGCCTGATCGAGATAAACCTTGTGCTGGGTCAGGTGATTGATCAGTTCCCAGCGATGGTTGCGGCCGCTGGTGGTTTGACATTCGTTCACCAGCGCCTCACAAAAAGCTACCGGATCAAACCAGGTGGGTGCAGGTTGCAGGTCGGTGGTATCCGCCCGATCTAGCAGCAGGATGTCGTCTAGCATTTGCGTCATCCGATGCACGGTTACCTGAATCAGCCGCAGTTGCTCTAGCCGATCGTCCTCCGTCCAGTGGCGACCGTAGTGTTCCAGCATTTCCGCCGCCGTCAGAATCGCCGTCAGCGGCGTGCGAAATTCGTGGGAGGTCATGGTGACAAAGTGCGATCGCAGTTCGCTGAGTTCTCGCTCTTTTTGCAGCGTTCTCAGCAGTTCGGTTTCCAGGCGTTTGCGATCGCTCGTCTCCCGCTGAATCGCAATCCAGTGGGTATACCAGCCATTGGCATTGGCCACAGGCACCAGACTCATTTCAACCCAAAATTCGCTGCCGTCTTTGCGATAGTTCAGCAGTTCCACCAAAGAGGGCTGCCATCGCCGCAGCGAGTCCTTTAAGCGATCAAGGGCAGCCCGATCGGTCTTGGGCCCCTGTAGAATACGCGGTGTTTTGCCAATCACCTCCTCAGGCCGATAGCCCGTCATGCGGCAAAAGGCATCGTTAACGAATATAATTTGCGGGCCGGGCGCATCCAGCGGTTCCGCGTTGGTAATCACGATCGAGTCGTTGGCATGAAGCACCACCGATTGCAGCAGGTTGCACTGCGTATCGGGATCTTGCAGCGTCTGCAAGAAAGCGTCTGGTAAATCAGTTTTCACAGGGAACCGTCCGAAAAATTAGGGTATGGCGCTAGCTACCTTGGGACATGGTTGTGGGATGGTCGTGCAGCCCAAAACAACACCTTGTCCTTATAAAAGTGACTATGGCTATAACTATTAGCATTCCCCAGAGATTACCAAAATCAGTACTTGGCAACCAAATGAAAGATTTCGTTTAACAAGGTTTGCGATCGCCCTGTTGAACTCGCTCAAACACTTGACGCTTAAACACTGGACATAGAAGACGAGTAGGGCTGTCCGTCTTTGTGGAAAAAGATCCAGCCCGCGTCCCCCGCAGCGGCGACCAAATCATCGTCGGGATAGGTAACCTGGTCATCTGGCGTGCGATCGCCCACTTCGAGATACGTTGCCAGGGCCGCCGAGCGGTTCACCAGATGATGTCCGTTTGCCTCACCTGCGGGAAAACCCGCCGCCATTCCTGCCTTCAGCACTTGTTCGCCTGCATTGGTAATCAGCACCACTTCGCCTGTCAGCACGTAGATAAACTCATCCTGGCGCTGATGCCAGTGGCGCAACGCCGACATTGCTCCTGGCTCCAGTGCTACCCAGTTCACCCCAAAGTTCTTTAGCCCCGCCGCATCTCCCAGGCGACGCTTGCTGCGGCCTGCCAACCGCGCCTTAAATGGTTCTGGATAGACGGTTCCAGTTTTTGCAGGAACCTGCTCAGGGTCGATGTGCATAGATGCAGAGTTAGACGCAGGG
The DNA here is from genome assembly GCF_013177315.1 of Thermoleptolyngbya sichuanensis A183. Lineage (NCBI taxonomy): Bacteria > Bacillati > Cyanobacteriota > Cyanophyceae > Oculatellales > Oculatellaceae > Thermoleptolyngbya > Thermoleptolyngbya sichuanensis. The sequence goes on from NZ_CP053661.1 coordinate 4,172,432, forward strand.
TTAGATGCAGGGTTGAGTTGAGGTGATGTGGAAAGATTGGAAAGCCCAGACACTCCTCAGGCAAGGACTGAAAAGTATCTGGGGATGTGGAGCATGAGTAGCAAGGCTCATGCAAGAGAGGAAGGTGCCCTTATACTGCCTGTCTTGCGACAAAGGTGGAATCACCCGAAGGGAGGATTTCAGTTGGATGGGGGCAGCGGCGCATCGGGCGATTCGGGGGCAGGGGCGCGACCCTCTCGCACGTCGGCAATTTCAGCAGCGGTCATGGGTTCATCCGTCAGCAGATAGACCGTGCCCTGGTTAAACGTCGAAATGACGTTGACATAGTAGGGCGGCTCGTCGGGAGGGGTTACTCGATACAGGCTAGAACCCGTGTCGTCGGCTGGTTCTAGTCGCTGAGTTTGATAGCCCTGCTCTTGGAGCATGGCTTGTAGATCGCGGGCGATCGCCTGCACAGGTCGCCCATCTGCATCCGACAGCCGCCAGCAGCTCAGAAACCCATTGCAGTTGTTGCTTGCCCCTGCTGGATGGGGAAAGTTTGCGTAGGGAACTGGGCTGGGCGGCTCCTGAAGCTGCGGTAACGCTTCGGGGTTGGGCGTGGGCAACGGAGTCGGGCTAGGGGTTGGGGGCAAGGCGGCAGTGGGTTCTGGTGAGGCGGCGGGTGCGGCAGGGCTAGCAGTTGGGGCTGTGGTCGGCTGGGACAACGGCGCAGGAACCGGGGCGGGGGCGGGCGATTCGCGCAGCGATTCCTGCGGGAATCTCGCTGTGGCAGGCGGACGCGGCACGGCAACCCGTTCGGGTCTGGGCACGGGGGCGGGCGTTGCGCTCGGCGAGGGAGACGGCGGGGCTACTGGCGGCGTGACCGAAGGATTCATCACTGGCGTAGGCGATAGGGAAACTGAAAGCTCTGGCGGGTCAGGGGCTGAGTTGTCGGTTTCTAGAGATTGGGATGGATCGGCTCCGGAGCCACCCGGCAGCAGCGGCAGCACCAGCAGCCCCGCGTGCAGCACTAGCGACATCAGCAGCCACGGGCGAAACAGAACCCGCATCAGTGCTGGCATATCGCGCTGGGTGCGGGTTTTAGGCATAGGAAGGGTGACAGACACAGGCAGCAGGTAGATACGACAAATCCGTTGCAGATATTTGTTTGCAGATATTCGTTGCAGATACAGACACAGATACAGGTGCAGACTGAGAGGCGATCGCAGGTAAATCCGCAGACTGCCGTAAAACGGTCTGCCAGTTAATGATAATCTTTATGGCTTGCTGTAGTAACTAATCGATAAATATTAGAGGGTCATTTGGAAGGATGCGGGCTTGACTCTTCACAAGAAGGGCACAGTTAGGCAACTGCTTTCAACTTGCTGAAAAATCTGCTCTAGAATAAAGTGCATCTACTGAGCTTATTTTTAGAGATCAATTGAGAACTGCTTGCATTAAGTGTACAATACAGTCTGTTTTTGGGGCAGGGCCCAGCGTTCTCGAAGGGCAATTTATCCAAGACAGACCTAAGAGAACGAGTCAGTTGAAAGACTAGGCAGGAAAAACCAGGCAGAGAGATTGTCCATTGGCTTGCCTGATTTCAGACCACAGATAAAAAAGCCCTGGTCCACAGCTTGATACAGCCATCATCAAACTCTGTTCATCTTTCAGGAGTAGAAGTTTCTATGGGAAAAATGACTCGGCGAGTGTTTATCGCCACAGGTAGCGCCCTAGCCGCCGCCACTGTTGGGCAATTTGGCCGCCGTGCTAATGCTCAACAAAGCCGAGGGGTTGTCAATCTTTACTCGTCTCGCCACTATGACACTGACGACGCGCTCTACCAGAGCTTTGCCGAAGCTACAGGCTTTCGGGTCAACTTGGTAGAAGCCGAAGCAGATCAGCTTATTGAGCGGATTAAGAGTGAAGGGGCAAATAGTCCCGCGGATGTGCTGATCACGGTAGACGCTGGCCGTCTCTGGCGGGCTCAAGAAGAGGGTTTATTGCAGCCGATTCGGTCGAGTGTGCTAGATTCAGCGATTCCGGGCTACTTGCGGGAGCCAGATGGCCATTGGTTTGGGTTGACCAAGCGGGCACGGGTTTTGTTCTACAGCAAAGAGCGTGTAAATCCGGCTGATCTCTCTACTTACGAAGATTTGACCAACTCCAAGTGGCGCGGCAAGATTTTGACGCGGACTTCGACCCATGTGTATAACCAATCGCTCACAGGGTCGATCCTGCACGCGCATGGGCCGCGGGAAACGGAAGCCTGGGTGCGGGGACTAGTGGCCAACTTTGCCCGACAGCCTGAGGGCAACGACACGGCTCAGATACGAGCAGTGGCAGCAGGGCAGGGCGATATTGCGATCGCCAACACTTACTATCTTGCCCGTCTGGTTAAATCCAGCGAGCCTGCGGATCAGGACGTGGTGAACAAGGTGGGCATTTTCTTCCCTAATCAGCGCGATCGCGGTGTTCACATCAACATCAGCGGCGCGGGTGTGCTGAGAACTGCCAAGAATCGGGAAGGCGCAATCCGGTTCATCGAACACCTAGCCAGCCCCCAGGCTCAGGAAGTGTTTGCTAAGGGCAACAATGAATATCCCGTGCTGTCGGGCGTGGCGCTGGATTCAGTAGTCGCGGGTTTTGGCAGTTTCAGGGAGGATAACTTGAACGCAGCTATCTATGGACGCAACAACGCCGAAGCGCTGCGGATCATGGATCGGGGCGGCTGGAAATAGGGGTTTTTGAACTCTAAGCAGGCAGTTTGCAGGTTGTGCTAGCTGTCTGCTATGGCTCAGCCCAGCGGCGCAGCAGGTTGGCGTGGCATTTCGTAATCTGGTCAAATTCTGGCGTTTTGCCGTGCTGCCGAAATAGGGAGTGGCGGGCGGTATCTAGCTCAAACAGCAGCTCGCGATCGCCCGCATTCCTGACCAGGCTTTGCACCCAGGTTACCGCAACCAGCCGCGTGCCCCGTGTCACGGGTTCTACCCGATGCAGTGTTGTGGCGGGATACAGCACCATTGCTCCCGCTGCCAGCTTAAAGGGGTGATGTCCCAGCGTGTCTTCGATGACCAGTTCTCCACCCTCATAGTCGTCTGGCGAGTTGAGAAATAGCGTGAGCGACAGATCCGTTCGCATCAGGTCTGTTTGTTGAGAATCACCAGAGAAAAGGGCGCTCCTACCCATCAGGGCATTGTCTACGTGTGTGCCGTAGCCCATGCCGACCTCGTAGCGGCTGATTAGCGGCGGACGAATGACTTTCGGATAGGCGGACATTTGAAACAGGGCGTTGCGCCGTAGTGCCCCCAGAACGAGCGATCGCACGGTTTCTGCGATTTCTCCAGCTTCGAGTTGAGTATTGTGTTTGACCTGTTTGGCATACCAGCCAGCAGTCATTTTGCCATCTACAAATGAAGCTGCCTTTAATGCAGTGGCGATGGTTTCTAGCTCTTCATCGGTCAATATGGCATCAATGCAAAGGATCATGGCGGTGCAGCAGATAGGTCAAGGTGGGGTCAAGGTTGGGCAAGCGAGCGCGATTGCAGTTTGAGCATTGGAGCATAAACCCAGAAGAACGATTTCAGGATATCTTTGCTCCTTTTCTGAAGATGACATAGGAGTTACTCAGTTGAAAGCCCTTACGAATCGATACATGAACGGACGGATGAAGCTTTGGGTCGGCGTTGGTGCATTTGTCATCACACAGGCTAGCACTCAGGCGATTGCCGACCCCACCCCAGAGTCAGCTAGCACGGGCGATCGCCCGATCGCTACGCAGCCTCATCCTGTTGCCCCGGCTCCCTTGAGTGTGGCTCAGGCGGGCGGTGAAGGGGGCGAAGGCGGTGAGGGAATCGCGCCCCAGTCGGTCGGCTTTTGCGCTGCAATTGCTGTGGAGGGCGGCGGCGAGGGGGGCGAATCGGGAGCGGCACAGCCTGTAAGCAGCCCTGTGCGGGTGTATGACGCGGCAACGGTGCCAGCCTTGCCCTTTGGCGATCGCCAGGTACTTACCAGTTTCGTGGATACTGTGCTGCTGCCCACCTATGGCGAGTTGAACCGTGCAGCACAACGGCTACATCGGGCGATCGCCCAGTTTGCTGCCCGCCCCACCCAGGCAAACTTGCAGGCTACCCGACAGGCCTGGCTGGCGGCTCGTTTGCCCTGGGAAAGCAGCGAAGCGTTTGCCTTTGGCCCGGCGGCATCGCTGGGTTATGACGCTGGACTGGATGACTGGCCGGTAAATGAAGTGGACGTACTGGCCATTTTGCAAAGCCAGGATGCCCTCACGCCTGAGTATTTGGAAACGCTGCAAACGTCTCAAAAAGGCTTTCATACCATCGAGTTTTTGCTGTTTGGGCGGAATAACGACAAGCGGCTGACAGATTTCACGCCCCGCGAGTTGGAATATTTGCAGTTGATCGGGGCAGATTTTGCAGCCACAGCCGAGAACTTGCTGGCAAGCTGGGCTGAGGGCGTGGAGGGCTATCCGGCCTATCGCAAAGAGTTTGTGGAGGCGGGCGATCGCAGCACTGCATATCCCACGCCCCAAGCAGCGGCGACCGAACTGGTGCAGGGCATCATCGACATTCTGGACGAGCTGGGCGCGGTCAAAATTGGCGAAGCCCTGGATGCTCAGAATCCTTTCTTGCTGGAAAGCCGCTTTAGCCACAGTTCGCTTCAGGATTTTTATCAAAACCTCCGCAGCGTGGAGTTGACTTATTTTGCAGGCAGCGCCAGCCGCCCCGGCCGCCACAGCCTCAGCCGCTATGTCGCCAGCATTGATCCCAGCCTGGATACTCAGGTGCGGCAATATCTGCTGGCTGCGGAATCTGCAGTCAAGGCCATTCCGGGCCCCATCGAGACGACTCTTTGTGACCCGGCCGCAAAGCCCCAGATCGCGGCGGCGCGAGATTCGCTGCTGACGCTGCGAGGCGTGTTCGAGCAGTGGATCATGCCGCTGGTGCAGGAGTGATTTGAGTGATGGCTCGTTTGATGGCTTGTATTGCTGGGTTGCGTCGTGCTAGGGGGCGATTTGGGGCGATCGCCCTCCTTTCTGTCATTGCAGGCGTACTGGCCTCGCTGCTGCTGCATGGCGCTGGCTGGGCCCAGTCGCCGCTGCTGCTGGCGGGGGGCGACACCACGGTTCAAAACCGCACCTCTCAGGGCTATTCGCAACCTGCGCCCAACCTCAGCCCCGAATGGCTGGCGTTACATCAAGTGGGCGATCGCCATTTTGAGGCCGCCTTTGTCACGCCGCCCGCCCCGGTCAATGGTGGACTGGGGCCATTGTTCAACAACACGTCCTGCACCGGGTGCCACATTCGAGATGGGCGGGGAATGCCTATTCCCGGACAGCTTTTGCTGCGGGTCAGCCTGCCTCGCCAGGGATTGCCCAATTCGCCGGACCCTGTGCTGCCTGCCCCGACCGAGGCTGCGCCGGTGCTACGTGCCAACGCTCATCTGGAGGCTTCCGTCAGCCTGGGCAACGCGCCGCCTGTTCCGGGCATTGGCACGCAGATTCAGGATCAGGCAGTGTATGGTTACGTGCCCGAAGCGCGGGTCAAGCTGCGCTGGCAGGAGCAACCCGGAACCTATGCCGACGGAACGCCCTACTCGTTGCGATCGCCCCAGTTTGAGATCACGCTGCCCAGCGGCGATCCCCTGCCGTCGCACATCCTTGTGTCGCCCCGCATCCCGTCGCCCGTATTTGGATTGGGCTTGCTAGAAGCCGTTCCCGAAGCAGAAATTCTGGCGCTAGCCGATCCCGACGACAGAGATGGGGACGGCATTTCGGGTCGTCCGAATGCTGTTTGGGATGTGGAACAACACGCTGAGGTGCTAGGACGCTTTGGCTGGAAAGCCAATAATCCAACCCTGCTTCAGCAAGGGGCCTCTGCCTATATCAACGATATGGGCGTGACCAATCCCCTGTTTCCGGAACCCGACGGCTCCTACGAAATTGATGCCCACACGCTGAAGGCCAATACAGTCTACGTGCAAACGCTGGCAGTGCCCGCACCCACGCAGCGACAAGATCCCCAAGTGCTGCGAGGAGAGCGCCTATTTAATGCAGCGAATTGTGCGGGTTGCCATGTGCCAACGCTGCGCACCGGGACGCACCAAGTTCCGGCGCTGGCAAACCAGACCATCCATCCCTACACCGATCTGTTGCTGCATGATCTGGGCGAAGGGCTGGCCGACCATCGTCCCGATTTTCGGGCCACGGGGCAGGAGTGGCGCACGCCGCCCTTGTGGGGGCTTGGGCTGGTGCAAACAGTTTTGCCCTATTCTGGCTATTTGCACGATGGTCGCGCCCGCACGCTAGCAGAAGCCATCCTGTGGCACGGGGGCGAGGCAGCATCCGCTCGTGAGGCATTTAGAACTATGCCAGAGGGCGATCGCGCTGCACTATTAAAGTTCCTCAATTCGCGCTAAGGCCGTTAAACTACTGGTACGGGAATGTTTGTGCGGGAATCTCTTTACGAGAATCTTTTTACGAGAACGCCCGCCTGTCACCAGCCTGGGTTCAGGCTTAGTCTTGGAATCTAGCAAAGAAATTTGGCAAAGAACTTTGGCGATTGAGGGAGGAAGTTGGCGTGAGTGAAGCCTCAAGTCAGGCATCAGGTCAGACACTGGTGCAGGTTTTGATCGTAGAAGATGATCCCATGATGCAACTGGGGCTGGAACAGTCTTTGAGCAACCAGCCAGGCATCCAGGTCGTGGGGCGAGCGGATGATGGCTACTTTGCGGTAGAGGAGGCGCTAAAACTTAAGCCTGACATTGTGGTGATGGACATCGGGCTGCCCCGTCTGGACGGCATCGCCGCGACGCAGAAGATTAAGGAATCCCTGCCCGACGTGCGGATCGTCATGCTCACGTCGCACACCACCGAAAACGAGGTAATCGCGGCGCTGTCAGCCGGAGCCGATGCCTACTGCGTCAAAGGAACGACCGTCGAGCGACTGCTGGCGGCCATTGAGGCAGCACGGGAAGGTGCCAGCTATCTCGACCCGCTGGTGGCCCGACTGGTGATGGATCATCTCAAATCGCCCACCAGTGCCGCAGATGCGATCGCCGTTGGCCAGCTTTCTCAGCGGGAGCTAGAAGTTCTAAAGCTGATGGTCGAAGGGCGGAGCAATCCTGAAATCGCCACTGCGCTATACCTTAGCCCTAACACAGTGAAAACCCATGTACGCGGCATTATGAACAAGCTGGCGGTGGATGATCGCGTGCAGGCCGCAGTTGTGGCCCTTAGGGCCGGCCTGGTGTAGCAAATTTGATACTTAAGATTTCTGAAATCACCCAATTGTAGGATGTCATCTTATGATATTAAGATTCAATATCCAGATACTTGCTCTTGAGAGCAAATACCTCCGGAGAATGAGGGCCAATTTTTGTCTGGCTGGCTAGAATCATCAGTATGCACACCTCGTAATCTGCCTGTAATAAAACGGCTTCACACTTTATTAGCGAGGGGTGTACAAGCGAGGTCTGTATTTTTGTTCTACTCGATGATTGGGGTCGCAGATGAGATTGTACTGAGTCACTTTAAGCACAGCCGCCCTGCGGATATTGCCGATAAACTTGTGACACTAAAGCGGTTTTTTTGGAACTGTCTGAGGATTAAACGCTGTCTACTTAAACGTTGGCTACAACAATGGGCAAACTGCGATCGCCCTCATCTGTCTTCCCTCCTGTGGTCTTTGTCTATGCCTGTAGTTTTGGCAGGCGACGTGCTTTTAGTTCCTAGAGCGCATTGGCAAAGGCGAGCGTACTCCCACTGGTCTCTTTTAGCGAGACTTCACTCTTCCGACGTATCTTTAGGCTCTCTCAGGAGAGTCATCCACAACCCTAGTTTTGCGTGATTGGGCTGAGCCTTATGACAACCACACTCGACGAAATCTACAAGTTTTTCAAGAATCCGCCACCGTTCTACCTAAATAAGGAATTGGCGGTGTGCTACGTGCTGTCTGTGCTGCTCAAGCAGGACTCCTACGGCACGGAACTCATTAGCCTGCTAGAGACGGAATATCCGGCCTATCGGCTGTCGGATACAGTCCTCTACAGCGCCCTCAAGTTTCTGGAAGATGGAGCCGCTGTGATCGGCTACTGGAAAAAGGTAGAAGGTCGGGGTCGCCCTCGCCGGATGTATCAAATTACCCCAGAATGGCGCGATCGCGCTGAGGAACTGTCCCGCCTGTGGGAAAGCTACACCCAGAACAACGCTACCGTTCCTGTGGGCGTATCCGACTAGTTCAGCAGAGCATCCCGTCGCTGTGTAGGGGTCTGGCGGGTTGACTGATGATGAATTGATTGATGATGAATTGATTGCTCTTATTCAGCTTATGTCTTAGTTAGGCAATCATCATTACCCCTGCGATTTTTACTTGAGATCTCTTAGAGCTAATTTATGAAGCAAATCTTAAGAAGCCTGAAACTCTTGGCATGTGTGGCTTTGAGGTCATGTTTGCCTAGGAAAAGCGGTTTCTCGGAAATCCTTGATTAACAAGGCTTTCAGGCTCCTTTACAAATTAGCTCTTACACATTCCGCCTGGTTGCGAGAATGCTTGCAGAGTGGCTGCACAGACGGCTACTCTGCATTTTGCATTTGTTTTGACTCCTGCCACGTCAACCCGACTGCGAGCTGTGGCCAGATCACCCATCGAGGCACAATCTTTCGTACATTAAAGGGGGTGGATCTAATCCCCACAGCAATGTCCCTAGAGAGAACCTGGCTAAGGTGTATGGAACTTCCGGTCTTGTCGTCTACCGCGCTGCTGACCGTATTACTCGCAATAGGTTTATTTTTCTTTATTCGAGCTTCTACCAAAGATCGGATTGAGGTGGCGAGGCTGGTGGGCGATCGCCCAGAGGAAGACCTACTCGAAGCGATCCAGCAATACTTCACCCAGCGGGCCTATCGCATCGCCGCCGTAGATGCTGCTCAAAATCAGGTGACCTATGAGGGGCTGGTTCGCGCCAGCACATTTCTCGCCATTTTCCTCTCGGCGCTTGCGGCTGTAGGGCTGCTGTGCCTGTCCCTCGTCCTCTCGTTTCTGTTTCCCACGGTCGGCAACCTGTTTTTAGGATTGGTGCTGCTGGCTCCACTCGCTGGGGTATTCTACTGGAAAAAGTCCACCCGCTCTGAGCAAGTATCCCTGAGAATTACTGAACCGGGCCCGGAGGTCGATCTCGAAATTCGTGGGCCGCTGCTGGTGGTGACTGGGCATCGTGACGAACTAGCTGAATTTCAGCAAGCCCTGCGGCTGATGCCACTGAGCGAATAACTCAAGCGAATTCCTCATCCAAACCGAATTGGGATCAGCATTTACAGTTAAGCGTCTGTAGATTTAAGCGTCTGTGATTTAAGCGTCTATGATTTGGCCGCCCACCTACTGCCAATACTCATCTGCCAATACTCATCTGCCAATACTCATTAAGTTTTTGTTGAGTCTCCGTCCCCCGAACCTCCCCTCCCCCAGCCGCGTTCTGTGAACCTTTCGTCGCTGACTCAACGCCTCCACCAACTGCCCAGCGTATTTCGGGAAGCCCTCTTTCCCTCAGACCTTGGCAATGAAGATCCTGCCTATCTGGAATGGCAGCAGGGCTTTATGCGGCGACGGCTGAGTTTGTCGCTGCGAATTGGGATTCTGGCTTATCTCACGTTTATTCTGCTGCGGGTGCTTTTGGTTTTGGTCAATCGCAGCACGGTTCCGCCAAGCTGGTTTGCGATGGCGGGTGCATCCTTATTAGGGCTGGTGCTGTGCCTGATTCTCCATCGGGGCAAGATTGGGCGGCGCTATCCGGCGCTGATTTTTTTGGGCTGTTCCTGGTCGATTACGCTGATCGAGCAGATTTGGGCAACGCTGCGAGGCGTGGCGTTTCCCGGTGTGTTTGCCTGGACGCTAGTGTTTTTGGTGCAGGCGACGCTGTTGCCCGTACGCTGGCCGCTGCATTTGATAACTCAAGTCGGCTTGCTGGGCTACTACCTGATTGTGAACTCGCTGTTGGGGCTGGGTGAGACCGCCGGGTCAATGTGGGACGCAACGCTGTGGCTCTATTTGCTCTGGTTTTGCGGGATTTGTAACCTGTCGGTGTTTCTCTATGAGCAGTTGCAGCGGGCGGAGTTTCGGGCGCGGCGGGCGCTGGAGGCAGAGCAAGAAAAGTCGGAGCGATTGCTGCTGAATATTTTGCCGGAGTCGGTCGCGCGGCAGTTAAAACAAGACCAGCGCACGATCGCCGAGCATTTTCCCGAAGTGACGGTGCTGTTTGCCGATATTGTCGGGTTTACGGAACTGTCGGCGGGCGTGCCGCCGGAGGAGATGGTGTGGCTGCTGAATCAGGTGTTTTCCAAATTTGACCTGCTGGCAGAGCAGCATGGGCTGGAGAAAATCAAAACCATTGGTGATTCTTATATGGTGGTTGGCGGGTTGCCCGTAGAGCGGGCCGACCATCTGGAGGCGATCGCCAATATGGCGCTGGACATGCAGCGGGCGATCGCCCAGTTCAAAACGCCAAACAACACGCCGTTTAACATGCGGATTGGCATTAACACGGGCCCCGTCGTGGCGGGCGTAATCGGCGTGAAAAAATTTATCTACGATCTCTGGGGCGACACGGTAAACACCGCCAGCCGCATGGAGTCGCAGGGGCTTCCGGGCATGATCCAGGTAACAGAGGCGGTGTATGTCCGGCTGTGCGATCGCTACGAATTCAAAGAACGCGGCACGATTTACGTGAAGGGCAAAGGGCAAATGAAAACTTACCTGCTCCTGCGCCATGCGGATTAGGCTGGCTGAACGATTCAATCTGGATCGTCTCAATCTGAATCGTCTCAATCTGGCTTGTCCAGTTTGCCCAGTCATCCAAAATCGCCAATCCAAAATCTAAAACCGCCCTCATCGCAATTCATGCAGCACCCGCAGCAGCAGCGCTGTTTCCTCCTCTGGGGCACGAGACACCAGCCTGCGGCGCGAATAGAGGAAAAAATAAGCCAGCAGGATGGCGATTACCACTAGCACCCCCCGAATCCCGGGGCGATAGTTTGGATCGGCCAGGCTGGCCACCAGCGCCACGATGGAGAGAATCAGCCCTACCCAAGCGCCTGCCGACCCCAGGGGGCTGAGGTAGGGACGATAGAGCTCTGGGCGATCGCGCTTGAGCTTGAGGTAGCTGGCGAACACCAGAATGTAAGACAGCACCGCGCCAAAGACGACCATATTCAATAGTGCCGGGCCGATGGCCTGACCCGCCAGTTCAATCAGCCCGATGCAGAGTAGCCCCACTGCCGCCCCCACCAGCAGGGCGATCGCCGGAGTCCGATATTGGCTAGTGACGGAAATCCAGCGCGGCAGATAGCCCGCCCGCGACAGGGCAAACAGAGAGCGGCTGTAGGCGTAGATGACGGCGTGGAAACTGGCAATTAGCCCCGTCAGCGCTAGAAATGTGAGCGTGCGCGTGGCCACCGTGCCTTCGCCAAACACGGCTCGCAGTCCGTCAGCCAGGGGGGCGGTGGTGCGGGCAATCGCCGCTGCGCCGACAAAGGTTTCGTTGGTATCCGCCGTCACCAGGGTCGCGGGCACGCCAGAATTCAGCACCAGCGTCAGCAGCGAAAAGACCAGCAGCGTCGCAATGCCCAATAGCAGGGCGCGGGGAATGTCGCGGCGAGAGTCGGTCGCTTCCTCCGCCGACAGGGGCAACTGCTCGATTGCCAAAAAGAACCAGATGGCGTAGGGAATTGCGCCAAAAATGCCGCCGACCCCGTTGGGCAACCAGGCGGGATTTCCCTCAGTAGGGGCAATATTCAGCAGCAGCCCCGGCTGAAACTTGCCGCTCAGCACTGCTCCCAGGTAGAAATCTACCAGCACCGCCAGGGCGATCACCGTGAACACCAGCCCCACCTTCAGGCTGGGTTCAACACCCAGGATATTAATGCCGACAAAGATGGCGTAAAACAGCAGCCACCAGATGGGCGGCGGCGCGGCGGGAAACAGGCTGTTTAAATACGCGCCGATGAAAAATGCAATCAGCGCTGGCGTAATCAGGTACTCGATCAAATCGGTGATGCCGGAAAGGAAGCCGCCCAGCGGCCCAAAGGCGTGGCGCACAAAGGAATAGAAACCGCCCGCGTGGGGCAGCGCCGCAGATAACTCCGAAATCGTGTAGACCAGGCAGATGTAGAGAACTGCCGTGAGCAGGGTGGCGATCGCCATGCCGCCAAAGCCGCCAGCCGCCAGCCCAAAATTCCATCCCGAAAAATTGCCCGAAATGACCGCGCCCACCCCCAGCGCCCACAGCAGCCCCCAGCCCACGCTGCGGCGGAGCTGTCGCTTCTGAAAATAGGCCGCCTCGACGGGTTCATAGCTCACCCAGGCCTCCAGCGCTCCCTCGTCTGCGGGATGTCCTGGATTTCGATCGGTTGGAATTTGACCTGCCATCCCTGCCTCACAAAACGTGTCCACAGCGATTTAATACCACACAAGCAGGGACGGCGCGAGTTCGTAGCGATCTTGCATCGCATTCCGACTTGCGCCGCATTCCGAAAAGGTAAGGTCGGTGCAACGGCACTCTTGCAGCAAAAGGGTTTCCTGGAATTCTTCAGCGCTGGAATTCTTTAATAATTTAGGCGATCGCCCCAGAGAAATCGGCGCTATGCTTTGGAGTTGTGAATCTGCAAGCAGGCAGGGCAATGGTGAGGAGTGATTCGGCAATGAGCAATTCGGCGAGCAACGTTTCTTCAGACAGGGGTTCTCCGCACAGCACAGTTCAAGGCATAGTTCAGCATGGATTTCGACCAGGGCGCGTTGCCTGGGCGATCGCAGGCAGTGTAGGACTGCTGATGGCAAGCTGCGGCAGAGGCTCTGCGCCTGAGGCAGCCAACCCAGACCCTGCAGCAGGCCTCGTTGCCGAATCGCCCATCGCCGAGGGTTCCGCAGACACAACACCCACGGCAACCCCATCTGAAATGTTTGCCTCGCCCACTGTGCCCGTTGCCCCCAGCGCCGCTGCCACTAAGCCCCTACCGCCAGGACAGCTGGCCACCGGGCTGATTTCCTCGACCACTGTGCCCAGCCGCCTACCCCAGGTCAGCGCGGGGCGTAGCGACCCGTTTGCGTCGCTAGGCGAAACGCCCGTGGTGATTCGGCAGCCCGCCATTCCGCCCGTGCCGCCGGAGGATCGCCCGATCGCGGCGGAGCTACCCCAGCCCCAGGTTATCCCTGAACTGCCTGCGCTGGTGCCTGTGCCTGCCGTACCGCCTGCGATCGCCGTTGCTGCTGCCCCGCCTGCCGTTCTGCCCGTGCCCGCCGCGCCCCCCGTCAGCATTCCCCAGAGCATCCAGATCAGGGGCGCGATGGAAATGGGCGGTCGATACAGCATTATCGTCGAAGTGCCGGGAGAGGGGAGCCGCTATGCGTCGGTGGGCGATCGCCTCGCGGGTGGCACAGTGCTAATTAAGCGGGTAGAAATGAATGGCCAAGAACCCCGCGTGATTTTGGAACACAATGGACAAGAGATTGTCCGCACGGTGGGCGATCGCACGGCGCTGTTGAGCTATCGTTAAAGTATCCAGAAAGTATCTAGCAAGCATCCAGTCATCACGAGCGCCAGTCATCACAGGCGTTTGGGTTTCGACGTTTAGCGTTCAAGCATTCAGCATTCAAGCATCACGTTCCAGCATCACGTTCCAGCCTTCAACCCTGCACCTGTCGCCCGGAGTGTCGCCCATGATGCCAGGTCTAAATTCGCCGGATAGCGGGCATTCCAAGCGATCGCCCATGAGTTCCCAGAAGGCTGGCCCACGCACCCGATCGCTCGATTTTGGCGATCGCTACACCTGTCCTGTCTGTCGGCATGGCGAAATCACTGGGCTAGCGCTGATGGATGCCTTCGCCTGCAACTTTTGTCGGCATATTTTTACGGCGAATCTGGCGGATCAGTCGGTGCAGGTAGCAGACAGCGTACAGCCCATGACCTGGCGCTGGACGGGCTGGAACTGGCAATCTGCTTATCAAACGGACCCCAACCTCACTGCCTTTGTCTGGCTGGTGGCGGTGGTGCTGGTGGTGTTGCCCACAGGAATTGTCTGGCTGTCGTCTTATACCTTTCCACCGCTGCCCGGTAGCCCCTGGGCATGGTTTCCGGTGGTCTGGGTCAGCATTACGTTTACCGCCCACCTGCTGATGGTGGCCTGGCTGCTAGCAGAGCATTACCAGTTTCCGCCCTATGTCTCTAGCAAGGTGCGGATGCGGCATTTTCTCAATCGGTTTTAGGTTGGTTCTAGAGAAAGCTGAAGGGCAGCAGGTTAATAGATGCCTGAAATCCTGGCCTAGGCTGGCTGGCGGGGAATCAGGGCGATCGCCCTCCGCCAAGCTGCCGAAGAAAGTTCAGCCAAAGTTCGGCCAAGGTTTAGCCACTGCGGGGCGTGGAGTCACCCGGTCGGGGGAATTTGGGGTATTTGAAGATTTGAGAAGCTAGAGGCAGTGACCCGCTGGGCAGCATAGGGTTATGATCGAAGAAAAGTTCTGTATCTATAGCTACAGATCGTCCTGCGGATACAGGTATAGAACTTTCCGCTTTGGTAATTTCATTTAACATCGCTACCGCTGGAGAGATCCTTATGGCCCGCCAAAACCTCAAAGACACAAAGCAACCGCTGTCTCCAAAAGTGCCTGCAACCCCTCCGGCTGAAGAGTTTAACTTTGACGAGTGGGCGGGTGCTGTCAAGCAGCAGATGATTGCCTCCCTGAAGCGACGGGGTTCTGCTTGATTCGTCGAGCCGTTCGTTGGAATCAATTCGTTGGAATCAATTTTTGGGTCAGCAAGACCGATAGGTTTTCAGCAAGACCGATAGATTTCCTAAATCTACAAGTCCGAATCAAGCATCTTGAATATACCGTCTCAATCGGGTTCTGGGCTGGGTCGTAGATGCGACGCTCTCGGAACCCGATTTTGGTCTGCAAGGGCGCGGATTGAGTCGCGGCGGATGGATGCCAGCTTGGCGGATGTCCGCTAATCCAAAATCGCCAATCCAAAATCTCATACTACCCGATCGGGGGATAGACCTGCCCAATCTTGTAGCATACTGTAGTTTAAGTAGTATTGAAGCACCCATGAATTTTACAGGCTAAGAGAGCGCGGTGAACCCTTGAGTTGCACTGCGCGGTTTTCTCGCGATTTCACGCCATTTCCACAGAATTTCTAAAAACCGGAGGTGCAACCGATGTTTCTTGACTCTCAACCTTTACCCATTTCGGCGGCGATGCCCGATGTCGCTGCGCCGCCTCCAGACAAGGCTCTACCAGAGCGATCGCCCGCTGCCCCTGCTCGACCTGACGCAGCCCCCGATTCGCTAGAGCATCAGCAACACATTCAAACCAGAGAGCTAGTTAACCGGCCCAGAGCCATTCACTATCAGCAGCGAAGACTGTTCTAGAGCCTGCATTTTAGCGTGATGCCTAACGTACCAGATGCGTGCGTTGATCAGGCTCTCAGGCATTCCTAATGCCCACCTTTTGGCTGAACTAGAACGGGCGCAGTTGGACGATTTCTTGTGGGCGCAGTCCGCGAGAAATCGTCCAAAATCCAGAAAACTGATCGCAAGTGCGTCAGTCCTGTGAAAAAAGCCTGCTGGATGGATGGCGTTTTGTTTACCATCACCCGGAGTTTTTGACATGATGACTTTGACGGAGCGCTCGGTCAGCGGCCAGGCCGACTATCAGCGCTTAGCGGATTTCCTTAATCTTTGCGAAGCCGCCACCTATTGCGAGTATTTCTTTACCGCCGAGGAGCTGGCCCACGATGCTACCCATCCCAGCTTTGACCCAGTGGGCGATCGCCGCCTGTGGGAAGACACAACGGGTCAGTTGGTGGGTGTGGCTTCGCTTTGGGGCGCGAAGGAACCCATTGACGGCTTTCTGGAGCGGCATTTGTCACTGCGGGTGCATCCCGACTGGCACAGCCGACTGGAACCCGAAATGCTGCGCTGGGGCGAAAGCCGCTTGCTGCAAATCGGCCAGGCCCGCAACCTGCCCACCAAGCTCTATGTCCACAGCCGCGATACGGAGGGCGATCGCCTCGCTCTAGTTGAACGCAGCGGCTTTGAATACGAGCGTCGCTTTCTCACCGAAGCGCGATCGCTCCTCGACCCTATTCCCCTCGCGCAACTGCCCGCCGGGTTTCAGATCATCGACAATACCCGCCGCGTGCCTGCCCAAGACTGGGTGGATCTGTACAACCAGACCTTTATCGATCACTGGGGCTTTCACCCGCTGACGGTGGAGCAGCATGAACATCGGTTGGGCGAGGCGGACTATCGACCCGATCTGGATCTGATCGCCGTGTCGCCCGATGGCACGCTGGCCGGCTTTTGCAGATGCTGCATCAGCATCCCCACCAACGCCCACTTTGGCCGTCGCGAAGGCTGGATCAGCTCGCTGGGAACTCGTCGCGGCTTTCGACGGCGGGGCCTGGGGCGATCGCTCTTGCTTGCTGGTCTGCATCGGCTCAAAGCCGAAGGCATGGACACAGCACTGCTGGGCGTAGATACCCAAAACCCCAACGCTGCCTACGACCTTTACCACTCAGTCGGATTTGTGCCCCAGTTTGCATGGTTGAGCTACGCGAAGGTGATGGGGTGACGGAGTGAGGAGGCGAGAAACGGAGAAAGAAAAACGAAGAACGAAAACCGGAACCTCTTCTCTCTTCGTTCTTCGTTCTTCCCTCTTCCCTCTTCCCTCTTCCTCCCTCCACCGCTCCCGAACAGTGCTACCATCACACTGCTCCGCACTCTACCGCTCCAAATGCTGTCTTTATCTGAACTCAACGCTATGTCCCAGGAGGCGTTTGTAGCCGCGCTGGGGGCAATTTTTGAAAACACTCCGGCGATCGCCGCCAAAGCGTGGCATCAGCGCCCCTTCGACACCGTGGACGACCTGCATCAGGCAATGGTCGCAGTCGTGCAGGCAGACAGCACCGAGGCGCAACTGGCGCTGCTGCGGGCGCATCCTGACCTGGGCAGCCGCACCGCTATGGCCGAAGCCTCGGTGCAAGAGCAGGCAAGCGCAGGGCTGGATCGCCTTTCGCCGGAGGAATACAGCCGCTTTCACCGGCTCAATCGAGCCTACGCTGAGCAGTTTGGCTTTCCGTTTATCATTGCCGTGCGATCGCACACCAAAGCCAGCATTCTCGCGGCCTTTGAGGAACGGCTGCAAAACTCCCGCGCAGCCGAACTGCAAACTGCCCTCCAGGAAGTGTTCAAAATCGCCCGCTTTCGCCTCGATGCGATGGTTGGTGCAGAAGCGTGAACTGGGTTTTGGCGTTTTGGCAACGCTGACCAGTTCCAGTTGCGCTGTCTTGCGGTCGCAAAGCGGTTAGGCTGGAGATAAAGCGTTCAGGAAACTTGCGATGTCTGATTCTGGGAAGACTGAGACCGCTACAAAGACCCCTCCGGAGCCGCTGCACTCAGGTGAGCCGCTGATTAATGAACCGATGATCTCTCCTGCAACTCGCGACCTAGCTCAGTTTAGCGATCTGGATCTGGCGCAGGCGCTTTTGCAGCGAATGGCGATCGCCCCCAATGACTGGCATCGCCTCAAGGCAAACCGCAAGGCCCGCGCCCTAGAGCAGGCTTCTACCGCGCTGGTATATCTACTGAAGGATCAGCCGGAAGAAGCGCTGGCGAGGTTGCAGCAGGCGGCGGGCTGGCTAGATCGGTCGATTTCTGCACCGCCTTGTCCGACGCATGGACGGTAGAGGAGGGCAGGGGTGACTAGGGACGCGGAGCATTCCAGAATTGGGGTGCAGGGGATTGTAGGTAGCTGTAGTCTGTCGCTGTGATCTGCTGCTATACCATGTCGCGTAATGTGTCGGGCGTATCCCAGTTCTGTAAGTTGCCCTCATTCCCCAGCCCCTTCTCCCTTTTTGGGAGAAGAGGAGCCGGATTGGAAGTCCCCCTCCCGCTTTGGGAGAGGGATTTAGGGTGAGGGTTACAAAAGTGGGATACACCCTAATATGTCGCTGTAATGTGTCGCTGTAGTCTATTGACGTGTTCAGTTGTGGAATTCGTTGAGTAGACTAGAGGCGATTCCCTTAGGGATCGCTTCGCGAATCGCCATTTCTAGATTCCATAACCTGGACTCTAAGCATCTAGAAAGCTCGGCATTCCTCTCCCAGCCTTAATCGCAACGTCCCCCTCATCCCTGATCCCCGCAATCTATGTCTCAAGGGAAAAACGATATTGCTGCACTTCTCGTCGCCCTGATGGTTACCGTTGGGCTGATCGGCGGCGGACTCTGGTTCTTTGGCAGGCAGTTTTTGAACGGCAATGGTGGCGGCAACTCGCCCATAGCCACTAGCCCTGATGCACCCGATCCCGCCTCACTGAACCCCGCTTCTCCGCCGCCCGCTGCGGGCGGTGCAACAAATCTCGAGACTTCCGTCCCAGATCCGGCAGTGCTGACGATTGACGGCAGCGTGACAATGGTGTCGCTGATGAAACGGCTCCAGCTTGCCTATACCCAGACCAATCCGGGCTTGCCGACGACCTACGGCGTACCCGACGGCCGCCCCAACGGAACGAATGCGGGAATTCAGAATCTCGCTAATGGCACCGTTGTCCTGGCGGCCAGCTCTCGCCCGTTGAACGCGGCGGAAGCCCAGTCTGGGCTGGTTGGCGTGCCGATTGCTCGTGATGCGCTGGCGGTGGTGGTGGGCAGAGACAACCCCTACACCGGCGGGCTAACGCTGGACCAGCTAAAGCGGATTTATCAGGGGCAGATTACCAACTGGTCGGAAGTGGGCGGCCCCAATGCGCCGATTAAAGTAATCAATCGCGCCAACGACAGCGGCACCCAGAGCTTCTTTAAGGACGTGGTGCTGCTGGGCGGCGACTTTGCGCCAGAGGGACCCAATTTCACCACGCTGCCTCGCGACGAAACCACGCCAATGCTGCGGGCGCTGGGCAATAACGGCATTGGCTATAGCACTGTGCAGCAGGTGGTGAATCAGCAAACGGTGCGAATTGTGCCGATTGACGGCGTGCAGCCGACAGACATTGCCGCTGTGAAAAACGGCACCTATCCCATCAGTCGGATTGTCTTTCTGGTCGCTCGGCGGCAAACCAGCCCCGCAGTGAAGCAGTTTATCGACATGGCGCTGTCGTCTTCGGGGCAGCAAATCGTGCAGCAGAGCGGCTTTATCCCATTGCAATAATCTCCAACTACGAGATGAACATGAGATTTTGGCGCGGCGCAAGCTGGAGAACCCTGCCCTTCCGCTGGGGGCTATTGGCTCTGTTGGGATTGGGGGTGGCGCTGGGGCTGTATGCCTGTCAGCCTAGGTCGCTCCAGGCCACGCAGTCCCCAACGACGCAAGTTCCTAGTGCGCTGCGGGTTTCGCCACCTGTCCGCTCGACCGTGCCATCCGACTCGCCGGATCTGCCTGTAGAAACTCAGGCGGTGCTGGATGGGCTGCCGGATTTGCCCAACCCGCCGAGGGGCGATGTGCGGCTGGTGGTGATCAGCGATTTGAACGAGGCCTACGGCTCGACGCATTACTCCAAGGAAGTGGATCGGGCGATCGCCCTCGTTCCCTTCTGGCAGCCCGATTTGGTGCTGTGCGGCGGCGACATGATCGCCGGGCAAAAAGCGACCCTGCCCGACGAAGCCTTTCCTGCCATGTGGCAGGCGTTTGATCAACATGTGGCGGCTCCGCTGCGGCGGTTTGGCGTTCCCTTCGGCTTCACCCTGGGCAACCATGATGCGTCAAACGCGCAGGGTGCGGGCGGGTTTCGGTTTCAGCGGGAGCGCGATGCGGCAGCAAAGTATTGGAAAAACCCGGCCCACAGTCCGGGCTTAAAATTTGGCGATCGCGCTGACTATCCCTTCTCCTACAGCTTTACCACTCGTAGCGAGAAGGGCGACGTGTTTTTCCTGGTGTGGGACGGCTCTGGCAGCAAAATTCTGCCCGAAACTCTGCAATGGGCCGAGCAGGCACTCTCCAGCGAAGCGGCTCAGTCTGCCCAGTTAAGAATCGTATTGGGACATCTGCCGCTGTATGGCATTGCCCAGGGCCGCGACAAACCCGGTGAAGTGCTGGATAACGCCGACCAACTGCGATCGCTCCTAGAGAAATACAACGTCCACACCTACATCAGCGGCCACCACCACGCCTACTATCCCGCCCACCGGGGCAAGCTGCAACTGCTCTACTCCGGCTTGTTGGGGTCGGGTGGCCGCGTATACATCGACCACAACCTGCCACCCCGCAAAACCCTGACCGTTGTAGACATCAACTTTAACAACGCCGAAAAGACAACCTACACCACCTACGACATGGAGGCCTTTCAGGTCTTAAAACCGGAAAGCCTGCCCCGATTTTTGGTGGGTCATAATGGGCTACTACTGCGGCGCGACGTGAAATTGCAGGAGCTAACGGCCGCCGAAAAAGCGCTCTGCATCAATCGACTGGGTGAGCAAGCTTGTGCGGCGTAGTAATCCCGCGTGGGGCAAGGACTTTGCGCTAGGTAACGAAGTCTGCCGCCAATTTCTGAATTGCGCTACACTAGCAGCATGATGAAGGCGTTACGTCCTGCATCATCTTCAGGACGCAACGTTGTCAGAAGTGGGTTCCGCACCCGCTTTTTTTATGTTCGTTTTGAGTTCCCCGGGAATTCAAACACCAAGAACCAAGGTTCAAAGTCCAAAACCCAAAACCTAAAATCCAAAATCCAAAATCCCAATTCCCCTACTCCTTCCTATGGCACACCCACTCATCCCCGACATTCTCGCCCTGGCCTCGCCAGTCGCAGAACCGCTAGGGCTGGAAGTGGTCGGAGCCGTGTTTCACACCAACCAAAACCCGCCCGTGCTGCGGATCGATATCCGCAACCTGGAGCAAGACACGGGGCTGGAGGACTGCGAACGCATGAGCCATGCGCTGGAGGTGGCGCTGGATGAGGCAAATCTGATTCCCGATGCCTACGTGCTGGAGGTGTCGAGTCCGGGCATCTCGCGATCGCTCACCACCGACCGGGAGTTTATCTCTTTCAAAGGTTTTGCGGTGATTGTGTCTACCAGTGCCCCCTACGAGGGACGTACTACCTGGAACGGTCAACTGATCAAGCGAGACGACGACGCAATTCACCTGAGCCAGAAGGGACGGGCGATCGCCATTCCTCGCGATCTGGTCAGCAAGGTGCAGCTAGATGAGAAGCGAGGATAACGTCTGTTCTGTATGCATCTACCATTTGTGCGATGGATTCTTTTGGTACTTGACACACAAGAACACTCAGCCGCCGGTCTCCTCCTCAAATACTCAAACTTCCCAAAATACTCAAACTTCCAAAACTTAATACCCACGGAGAACTGAATCATGTCCATGGTTACCCTGCCCGGTTTACAAGAAATGATTGACGGCATCAGCCGCGAGCGCAACCTGCCGAAACACGCAGTGCAGGCGGCGCTGCGGGAGGCGCTGCTGAAGGGCTATGAGCGCTATCGCCGGACGCACCGACCCGATACGTCGATTTTTGACGAAGAATATTTCAACAACTTTGAGGTGGAGCTAGACATCGAAGACGAAGGGTTTCGAGTGCTGGCCACCAAGGCGATCGTGGAAACCGTGGACAACCCCGACCACCAGATTGCCCTGGAAGAAGTGCAGGAAGTGGCTCCAGAAGCGCAACTGGGCGATACGGTGGTGCTGGACGTAACGCCGGATCAGAACGAGTTTGGGCGGATGGCGGCGATCCAGACCAAGCAAGTCCTGGCACAAAAACTGCGCGATCAGCAGCGCAAGCTGGTGCAGGAAGAATTCCAAGACCTGGAAGGAACCGTGCTGCCCCAGGCGCGGGTGCTGCGGTTTGAGCGACAGTCGGTGATTATGGCAGTGAGCAGCGGGTTTGGACAGCCGGAGGTGGAGGCGGAACTGCTGAAGCGCGACCAGCTTCCCAACGACAACTATCGCGCCAATGCTGTGTTTAAGGTGCTGCTGAAGCGCGTGTCGGAAGGGTCCCATCGCGGGCCGCAACTGTTGGTATCGCGGGCCGACGCAGGGCTGGTGGTAGACCTGTTTGCCAACGAAGTGCCGGAGATTGAGGACGAGATCGTGCGAATCGTGGCGGTGGCGCGGGAAGCCAATCCGCCCTCGCGTTCCGTCGGCCCGCGCACCAAAATTGCTGTGGATACCCTGGAGCGCGACGTAGACCCAGTGGGAGCCTGTATTGGCGCACGCGGCTCTCGGATTCAGGCGGTGGTGAACGAGCTGCGCGGCGAAAAGATTGATGTGATTCGCTGGTCGCCCGACCCTGCAACGTACATTGCCAATGCGCTGAGTCCGGCGCGGGTGGATGAGGTGCGCTTGGTCGATCCCGAAAGCCGTCAGGCCCATGTGCTAGTGCCGGAAGATCAGCTCAGTCTGGCAATCGGCAAAGAAGGGCAGAACGTGCGGCTGGCGGCGCGGCTGACGGGCTGGAAGATCGACATCAAGGACACGGCGAAGTATGACTATGAAGCCGAAAACCAGAAGATTGCTGAACTGGCAGAACAGCGCCGTTTAGCAGAGGAAGCCGCCGCAGCCAAACGGGCAGAAGAGGAAGCGCTAGAGGAAGAGTATGACGAAGAAGACGATGACGAAGCGCTAGAGGTCGAAGAGGCTGTGGAGACGGAAGCGGCGATCGCCCCCGCAGCAGACCCAGAAACCGATGCCCCCGCAGATGAGGACGCAGTAGACGAGCTAGCCGACGACGAACCCGCTGCTCTAGCCGAAGATGAGCTAGAAGACGAGCTAGAAGATGATTCGGTGGCAGAAGATGAAGCTGACCTTGCAGCAGAACTAGACGAAGAAGACTTAGACGACGACCTGGATGAAGAGGACTTGGATGAAGACGACTTGGATGAAGAGGACGACAAGGCCTGATCGGGTCTAACGCCTGTCTCTGAGAGATTGCTTTGATTCCGCTTCTATTCCGCATCTAAATCTTCTTCAGAGCGATGTCTGGCACTCGCAGGAGCAAGCCCACAGCGGGTCTGCTCCTGTTGTGCTTTTTGCCGAAGCCATCCAGGAATACCGAGTTCCGCCATAGCGTACAGCCGCTCAAACTCGCGCTGAAAGTGGGCTGCGACGGTGGCGTTGTCGATCACCAGCAGGTTTTCGTCGTTGTTGTGGTTGGCGGCGGCGCTCCAGTTTTGGGAGCCAGTGATGACGCGCTGCTGGTCGATCACGGCGAACTTGTGGTGCAGCAGGTCGCCCTCCGGCAGGGTGGGAATGCCCACGGTGGCGATCGCCCTCTCCCAAGTTTTATTCCCCTTCTCAATCCGACACTGGGAATCAGGCAGCACCACGCCCATCATGTCTAGCGCCTCGCTGTAATAGCGGAAGGCAAAGCCGGGGTCGATCAGCGCCCGCACCTGAACGCCCTTTTGATGCTGTGCTTCCAGCGTGCTGCCCAGGTTTTGGTCAGAAAACACAAACAGCGCCAGATCCACCTGTCGCCGCGAAGCTGACAGGGCCCGCCCAATTAACCCGTTAACGCTGATCTGCCAGGGCTGGGTGGGCGAGGTGGGCGAAAACTGTACTGTCACCCGCGAGGTCGGCGCAAGCAACGCTGAACGGGGCGATCGCGCGGGTTTCTGTAGCCCAAAGCGACTATCGGGGCGGCCGCCGGGCCCATCGCCCCACATCAGGTTAAATTCGTCGGTGAAAATCTGCGCCAGCGCGATGTTCTGAATCCGCAGCAAATGGTTGGGATTGCCCCGGCTGTCTGGTGCGCCAAAGTCGCCGTGAATGTCCGAGGTCGTGA
Source organism: Thermoleptolyngbya sichuanensis A183 (assembly GCF_013177315.1). Classification (NCBI taxonomy): domain Bacteria; kingdom Bacillati; phylum Cyanobacteriota; class Cyanophyceae; order Oculatellales; family Oculatellaceae; genus Thermoleptolyngbya; species Thermoleptolyngbya sichuanensis. The sequence goes on from NZ_CP053661.1 coordinate 4,196,208, forward strand.
AGTTTGCCGACCCGACGATTACTACCTGACCATCCACCACGACAAACTTGTGGTGCATCAGCCCGCTGCCCTTGGAGCCATCCGCCGTGTCGTCGATCAGCGGTACGCCGGCCGTTTCCAGCATCACTAGGGCATCGCGCCGCGCTGCCTCCTGGGGCGAAACGCGACCGTCGCCGTTTTCGTCCATCAGCCGCAGCGCCTCTTGATACCGAGTGCGATCGCGCTCCGACATCCGCCCCGTTTCTGCCCCCGACACCTGGCTCAGCGGCCGCCGATAGTTGTTTTCCACAATCACCCGTACCCGCACCCCCGCCCGATGCTGCTGCACCAGAGCTTCGGCAATGCGCGGCAGCCGCAATTCCTGCACTGCCACATCGAGCGATCGCCGCGCCGACAGAATGCCGTCCACGATCACCTGCTCCAGATCGTCCCCCAGCCGCTCCACGCCCCGATAGGGTTCTCGATAACGCGCCGCCTGCGACTGGTTGAAATAGGCCTGAATCAGCGGATCTTGCGGCAACGGCTCCAGCAGCGGGGCCTGCGCCACGCCTCGCCGCCACAGGCTCAGCCCCGCCACTAGCAGCAGCCCCGCCGGAAGCAGCAGCAGCCAGCGCTTGCGTCTTTTGGATCGTGTCATCGAAATGCCCCTGAACGGTGTCAGGGATCAGGGATGCAGGACTCCTATCAATTCTCCGAAGTGGCGCTGCGAAAGTGGGGCTGCGAATGCAATTGCTGGAAGCCCTGCCGACGCTTGACCAGCCCTCCAAAATCGCAATCGCAAGTCAAAATTGCAGACCCAAAATCGCAACTCTAAAATCCCAACTCCGAAATCGAGAATAGATATGCCCCATACCCTAACCCCCTGAACCCTAAGTTTCCCGACAGCCAGCAGGTGCTAACGCCTACCAATGCACCGTCTTGCGTTCGCGGACGACGCGGCGATAGACGGCTTCTGTTTGGGCGGCCAGGTCTTCCCAGCGAAAGCGCTGCACCAGGTCGATGTAGGCATTTTCCACCAGCACTTTGGATTCTTCGGGGTGGCGCAACACTTCCAAAATGCCCCAGGCAAGGGAATCAGGGTTGTTGGTCTGGGTGACGATGCCCGTTTTGCGGTGCTGCACCACTTCCGGCAAGCCACCCGTGTCGGACACCACGACGGGCACGCGAGCGGCGAAACTCTCCAGCACCACAATGCCGAAGGGTTCGTAGAGGCTGGGAAATACGGCACAGTCGGCGATCGCCTGAAACTGGTTTAGGTCGGCATCGGACATAAACCCAGTGAAATAGCACTTGTGCCAGATGCCCAAATCCCACGCCTGCCGCTTCAGATGGTCGGTATAGCCCGTGCCGATGAGGATAATCTTGGCATTGCCGCCCATCTCCCAAATCACCTTGGGTGCAGCACTGAGCAGATTGTGAACCCCCTTTTCGTGGGTCATGCGCCCGACGTAGTAGACGATGCGTTCGTCATCGGTGGCATAGCGGCGGCGAAAGGTTTGCCAGTCAAACTCATCACGGGCGGGCTTTTTCTCTGGGCGAATGCCGTTGAACACGACATCGGTTTTGTCCCAGGGGCAATGCAGCACACGCTCCACTTCCCGCTGCATATATTGCGTACAGACAATCAGCCGCCAGGCCTCGTGGGCCAGCAGCTTTTCCTTGCCTGCGATGTAGTGGTGAGTGGGGTTGTGCAGCCCGTTGTGGCGACCGGCTTCGGTGGCGTGGATGGTGGCGATCAGGGGAATGCGGAAGGCGTGTTTGAGGGCGATCGCCGCATCGCCCACCAGCCAGTCGTGGGCGTGGATCAGGTCGAAGGGGCCATCTTCTGAGAGCAGTTTCCCGCCGTGGCGGCCCATGCTCTCGTTCATGTTCACCACCCAATGAAAAAAGTCGTGTCCACCCGTCACCGGGACGCGATGAACCCGCACCCCTTCCACTACCTCATAGTGGGGCGCTTGCCCAAACTCCACCGTCAGCAGGTGAACCTCATGCCCCAGCTTCACAATTTCGGGAAACAGTTCCGAGACATGGCGAGCGATTCCTCCCACGATGCGCGGCGGAAACTCCCATGCCAGAACCAGGATCTTCATTGCCCCATCCATTCACATCGCCTAAGTTCCACCAATTTTACACAGCTTAACCCCGCTCAATAGTTCAAACGTTAAGTCCATTTACAAATGCTCGACTCTATTCAAATCCCACTGCCCCGAAGTTGCGAAATGTAACGATACACTCAAGATAACGGGCTGGCAGAATTCCCCCGAATCTTGCCCCCGAATCTTGCCCCCGAATCTTGCCTCCAGTCCACGCCTGCAACCAGCCTAAAACGACCTGAACCCATGACTGATGCAATGCAAACCCTCACCCTCGGCCCCAGCGGCCCCACGGTTCCTGCCCTTGGTATTGGCACCTGGGCCTGGGGAGACAAGCTCTATTGGGGATATGGCGGCGACTACGACGAAGCCGCATTGCGCGATGCCTTTAAAGCTGCGATCGAGGCTGGTGTGAACTTCTTCGATACGGCGGAAATTTACGGGTTTGGCGAATCCGAGCGGCTGATTGGGCGCTTTGCAAAGGAACTCCAGCAGCCCGTGGTTTTAGCGACAAAATACTTTCCCCTGCCCTGGCGGATTTGGGGAAGTGCAGTAGCCGATGCTCTAACTGCCAGCCTCAAGCGGCTCCAAGTGCCCACGGTGGACTTGTATCAGGTTCACTGGCCCTTCGACTTTTTGATGGGACAGCCAACGCTGATGAATGCCCTGGCTGATGAGGTGCAGCAGGGTCGCATCAAGTCTGTCGGCGTGAGCAACTACTCCGCTGAGCAGATGCAGCGGGCGTATGACCTGCTGGCGCAGCGCGGCGTGCCCCTAGCGGTGAACCAGGTGCAATATTCCCTGCTAGCGCGGCAGATCGAGCGCAACGGTGTGATGGATGCGGCTCGGCGACTCGGCGTGACGATTCTGGCCTACAGTCCGCTGGCGCAGGGGTTGCTGACGGGTAAATACACACCCGAAACCGACACGCCACCCCAGGGGGCCCGCAGGCTCGACCCGCGTTTTAGCCGGGAGGGTCTGGAAAAACTCGCGCCAAAGGTGGGCTTGCTCAAAGAGATTGGGCAGAAATATGACCGCACTCCGGCGCAGGTGGCGCTCAACTGGCTAATTGCTCAGGGCAATGTGGTGCCGATTCCGGGTGCAAAGAACGCCAGCCAAGCCGCCCAAAATGCCGGAGCGCTGGGCTGGATGCTGAGTGAGGAAGAAAAAGGGGCGATCGCCCAGGCTTGGCAGTAACGGAGCGGTGGAGGGAGGAAAGAGAGAAGAGAGAACAATGAAGACAGAAGAACGAAGAACGAAGAGATACCGTTTTTCTCTCTTCGTTTTTCGTTCTTCTGTCTTCATTTTTCGTTTTTTCTTTCTCCGCTTCTCGCCTCACCACCCCAACACCCCGACACTCAAGACTCTTGGGGCTGCTTGTAGCCAAAAAAGTCGATGGAATAGCCTGTGATCTTCACGCCCGTTTGCTGCTCAATTTGTTCGATCAGCTCAGCGGGTAGCTCGATATGGACATCCAAGATTTGGTTGGTATCCAGGCAGTTGACGTGGCTATGGGGATCGCTGATGTTGCCGTAGAGCCGTCCGTCGGAGCGCTCGACGCATTCGATAATACCCTGCTCAGACAGCGCCTCCAGGTTTTGATAAACAGAAGTGTGGCCAATGTCTTTGCCCTGCTGGTTGAGGCGATCATAAATCTCGCGGGCCGAGAGGTGTTCCTGCTGCTGCCAGAGCAACTCCAAAATGAAGCGGCGCTGCTTGCTGAGGCGCATTCCCAAAAGCTGACAGCGATTGAGAGCGTCTTCTAGCGAGCGAATGGGCTTGCGATCAGCAGTTTCAGGATTCATAGTCTCGACGTGGCAGCTTTAACCAGCGGGTTATCAAGATGGCGTTAGATGGCGTTAACGGATGATGAATGGATAATTTGAGATGATTTGATCTGGCTTTTTTGATCCGGCTTTATTTAATTCTAGTCCAGAGGTTCGAGTCGCTGTTGATACATCTCATACTGGGAGGCTGATCAGGAACCTGAGCGGAGAACTGGCTGATAAATTTACTGGTAAATCTACTGGTAAATCTACTGGGGAACGTACCCTATGAGGGCAGCCGCCCTGCGATTCTCATTAACCTGGGCTGACTTGCTGAGCAAGGAACGTCTGGGCAGTGAGGCTTTCAGCAGGCTCCCACCTCTTATGCAAACTCACTACAACTTTAACTTAAAACTGTCAAGACTGTCCATAGGGGCAGAATTTCGAGGGAAAAGGGCGATCGCCGCGACTATCCCAAGTCAGAGTTTCCTCAATGCTGCTTCTGCCAGGATTGCAGGACTGGGGCCGCCAACATCCGATTTGGGACTGGCGATTTCGGATTTTGGTCGGGCTAAGCTGGGGCTTGCCGAACCTGTGATTTTTGAGCATCTGTACTTGCGATCGCCCGTACTGCTACACTGGGATCAGGGCTGGGCGTGGGTTCATGATTCCGCTGCAATTAAAACTCAAGAATTTCCTCAGCTATCGGCAGGCGGCGCTCGACTTTCGAGGGCTGCATGTAGCGTGCGTGTGTGGGCAAAATGGAGCGGGCAAGTCGTCGCTGCTGGAGGCGATCGCCTGGGCAATCTGGGGCGAAAGCCGCGCAACTCATGAAGACGACGTAATTCACCAGGGCGAAACCGAAGCCCAGGTGGAGTTTACCTTTAGCTGTCGCCAGCAGACCTATCGCGTGCTGCGGACGCGGGTGCGCGGGCAGACCAGCAGCCTGGAGCTTCAGATCGAAACGCCGACGGGGTTCCGGCCGCTGACGGAGCGGGGAATGCGGGCAACGCAGCAGTTGATTTTGCAACACCTGCGGCTGGATTATGAAACCTTTGTCAACTCGGCCTATTTGCGACAGGGGCGAGCAGACGAGTTCATGCTCAAACGGCCAGGCGAGCGCAAGCAGATTCTTGCCGACTTGCTGAAGCTGGATCAGTATGACGAGGCGGCGGAAACGGCCCGAGAGCGATCGCGCCTGGCCAAAGCAGAGCTAGACGTGCTGGAGCGATCGCTAGAAACCCTGGCACAGCAGCTAGAGGCGGGCGCGTCTCTATCGGCAGAGTGCGAAGCGCTGAGGGCGACTATCGACACCTGGCAGCGAGATCAAGCCAGCGACACCGATGCACTACACCAACTGCAAGCTGTGCAACAGCAGCGCCGCACTTGGACTCAGCAGTTGCACCTGCATCAGCAGCAAGAGCAGCGGTTGCGGCAAGACGGCCAGCGGCTCCAACAAGACTTGGCAGCGGCGCAGCAGCAGTTGCGATCGCTCGAAGCGACCCTCTCCAAGGCAGACGAAATTACCGCAGGCTATACCGAGTTTCACAGCCTGCAAACCGAGGAAGAGATCCAGTCCGCCAAGTTTCATGCTCACCAAGCGGCGATCGCCCAGCGCGACCAACTCCAGCAGCAACTGAATACCCAGCTTGCCGCATTGCAAGATCAGCACTTGCGCCTCCAGGCTCAGCGCGACACCCTCCAGCAGCAGATCCAGGAGTTGCAGCACACTCTGGCAAAAGCGCCTGACCTCGACACTGCTCTAGAAAACTTACGAATGGCGCGAAAGCGGCTGGCGCAGCTAGACCAGCTTCAGTCCCAGGCTGCCCCCCTGATGCAGCGCCAGCAGCAGATTCGTGCCACATTGGATCGCGCCCAGGCACGGCTCCAGGCCCGTTTAGAAGAATATCAAACGACACGGCAACAGCTTCTTCAGCAGCAGGGTCAGCAGGCTCAGGCTTGTCAGGCGCTAACCGCGATCATGGAACGGAGCGCGTATTTGGAAAATCGCCGTCGCTATCAGCAGGAATTGCGCGAGAAAGGCATGGAGCGGCGTACCTTTATGGAACGGCTCCAGGAACGTCAGCGCGAACTAGAGGCGCAGGTGGCGGGGCTGGACAATAAAATGGCGTTGCTTCAGCAGCAGATGCCTGGTGCGATCGCCCAGCCTGGCTCTTCTCTAGAGCCGCAGCGGACTTCTGCGGAACGAGCCTCTGAACGAGCCTCTGAACGAGCCTCTGAACGATCTTCAGAACTCTCTTCTGTCCCCCTGGAGTCGGAGCGTTCTGATTCGGCGGGAATCCGAAAACGTCGCGGAAAGCCAAAGCGAACGACGCTCAAGGCGCTGCCGGATGCAGCGTTAGTGGTTCATAGCCAGGAGCAGCCAAGTTCCCAGGGCTGTTTTCCGCTATGTCCCCTGTGCGATCGCCCGCTGGATGAGCATCACTGGGCGGTGGTGATGGAGCGGCATCACGCCGAAAAGCAGGAGCTTTATGACCAGCTTTGGGTGATTCGAGAACAGCTTGCCGTTTCGGAGCGCGAAATTCAGGTGTTGCGTCAGGAATATCGTGATCTAGAAAAGGAACTGGCGGACTATAGCGATGTTTTGCAACTGCAAGGCCAGCTTCAGCAGCAGGTGCAGGACAGGGCGGCTGTTGAGGCGCGGCTGCAACAGTTGGCGCAGGAGGAGGCGGATCTGGGGCGATCGCTGCAAACGGGCGACTATGCTCCTGACCTGCACGAAGAGCTGCGCCTGCTGGATGAAACCCTGGCGCAGCTTCAATATGATGATCGCGACCATGCCCTGGCGCGGGGCGAGGTCGATCGCTGGCGCTGGGCAGAGATCAAACACGCGGAGCTAAAGCAGGCGCAAAAGCGACTCCAGCAGCTACTCGCTCATCAGCCAGAGTTGGAGGCGCAACTGGCAACCGTAGAACAGCAGCGGGCGGAATTGCTGAACCAGTCGGTGTTGCAGCGGCAGATTCGCGACTTGGAGCAGCAAATCGAGGCGATCGCCTATAACCTGAAGCGCCACACCACGTTGCGAAACGCGCTGCGGCTGGCGCAGGTGTGGCAGTTGCGCCATCAGGAGCTTCAGCAGGCGCAGCAGCAATATCCCCAGGTGCAGCAGCAGGTGAAGGATCTGGCGGCGCGGCTGACAGAGCGATCGCACTTGTTAGACACGCTCTCCGCAGACATCCGGGCGCTGGTGCAGCAAATCGAGGCCACGCCCGACCCCGCAAGGGCGATCGCCACCCTAGAACAGCAGATCCAGCAGCGGCGCACCCAGCTTGATGCGGGGCTGGCCAATTTGGGACGGCTGGAACAGCAGATTCAGCAACTTGCAGCCCTAGAGCAGCAGCAGGCAGATTTGCTGATTCAGCAGCGCAACCTCCAGCGCCAGCGCCAGGTCTATCACGAGCTAGCCCAAGCCTTTGGAAAAAACGGCATTCAGGCGCTGATGATCGAAAATGTGCTGCCGCAGCTAGAGGCAGAGGCAAACCAGATTCTAGGACGGCTGAGCAATCATCAACTGCATATTCGGTTTGTGACGCAGCGGGCCCGCCGGAAGGGGAAATCCAGCAGTCCCCAAGGCCTGATCGACACGCTGGATATCCTGATTGCCGATGCCAACGGCACGCGCCCCTACGAAACCTATTCCGGCGGCGAAGCCTTCCGGGTGAATTTCTCGATCCGGCTGGCGCTGGCGCGGCTGTTGTCGCAGCGGTCGGGCACGGCGATGCAAATGCTGATTGTGGATGAAGGCTTTGGCACGCAGGACGACGCAGGCTGCGATCGCCTGATTGCCGCGATTCAGGCGATCGCCCCCGATTTTGCCTGCATCCTCACCGTCACCCACATGCCCCGGTTCAAGGAAGCCTTCCAAACCCACATCGAGGTAACAAAGACAGACCAGGGATCGGCTCTGAGTCTGGCGTTTTAGGTGGAAGTGTTTTAAGGGAAGTGTTTTAAGTGCGTTTTAGGTGCAACTTTTGGTGCAGCGTTTTAGGTGCAACTTAGATGCAACTTAGATGCAGCTTAGGTGCAACAATCCAGCCAGATGCGCCCAAAGTTCTAACTTTTGGGCTTGTGGGTACTCGCAATCGACAGTTCCTTGAGCTGCTTGTCGTCCACGGGCGAAGGCGCATTGGTCATCAGGCAGCGGGCCTGCTGGGTTTTGGGGAAGGCCATCGCATCGCGGATCGACTCTTCGCCCGACAGCAGCATGGCCCAGCGGTCAATCCCGTAGGCGATGCCCCCGTGCGGCGGCGTGCCGTATTCAAAGGCTTCTAGCAAAAAGCCAAACTTTTCGCGGGCTTCGTCGGGCCCAATGCCGATCAGCTCAAACACCTGCTGCTGCACATCGGGCTGATAAATCCGCAGGCTGCCGCCGGCCACCTCAAAGCCGTTGTAAACCAGGTCATAGGCCTGAGCGCGGGCGGTTTTCAGATCGTCCAGATCCTCAGGGTGGGGCGCAGTGAAGGGATGGTGCAGCGGTTCGAGGCGCTTTTCCTCGGCGTTCCACTCAAACATCGGAAAATCCACGACCCACAGCAGATTAATCCTGTCCGGGTCAATCAGCCCCAGTTCTTTGCCCACTACTTGCCGCAGGCGATCGAGCGTTTTGTTTACGGTATCGGTGTCGCCTGCGCCAAACAGCAGCAGGTGTCCAGGTTTCGCGTTTGTCCGCTGGAGAATTTCCGTTTTTTTCTCGTCGGTGAGGTTGTCTTTGATCGCGCCGATCGTTGTAATTTCGCCATCTTCACCAACGCGGATAAAGGCTAAGCCCTTCGCGCCCATTGTCGTCGCTTCGTTAAACAAATCCCCACCAGGCTTGATGCGGACGTTGGAAATCGCATCATTGCCACCGGGAATCGGCAAGATTTTCACAATGCCGCCCTTGCTCACCGCATCGGCAAAGACTTTGAAGCCCATATCCTGCACCACGTCCGACACGTCTACCAGCTCCAGCCCAAAGCGGGTGTCGGGCTTGTCGCTGCCGTAGCGGCCCATTGCTTCGGCGTAGGTGAGGCGCGGGAAGGGGCGCGGCAGGTCAATGCCCTTCAGGGTTTTGAACACCTGGCAGACCATTTCTTCGTTCAGCGACAGAATTTCGTCCTGGGTCATGAAGCTCATTTCCATGTCCAGTTGGGTGAATTCGGGCTGGCGGTCAGCGCGGAGGTCTTCGTCGCGAAAGCAGCGGGCGATTTGATAGTAGCGATCGCACCCTGCCACCATCAGGATTTGCTTAAACAACTGCGGCGACTGGGGCAGCGCAAAAAACTCGCCCGGATTGACGCGGCTAGGCACGAGGTAGTCCCTCGCTCCCTCCGGGGTAGAGCGGGTCAGCACGGGTGTTTCCACTTCCATAAAGTGGGCTTCGTCTTCCAAAAAGCGGCGGAAGGTTTTGATGAGTTCATGGCGCAGTTGCAGGTTGCGGCTCATCCGCTCGCGCCGCAGATCCAGATAGCGATATTTCAACCGCAGGTCTTCGCGCACGGGTTCTTGCTCAGCAGTAGACACCTGGAAGGGCAACTGCTTTCGCACCGCGCTGAGGACTTCAATTTGGTCGGCATAGATTTCGACTTCGCCTGTGGCCAGCTTGGGGTTGAGCGATTCTGGCGGGCGCTGGGTGACGCGGCCCGTGATCTTCACCACATACTCGTTTCGCAGGCTGTCGGCTAATTTGTAGGATTCGGGCGTGCGTTCTGGATCGCTGACAATCTGGGCAATGCCCGTGCGATCGCGCAAATCGACAAAAATCACGCCGCCATGATCTCGTCTGCGATCCACCCAGCCACAAAGGGTAACAGTGTCTCCAACGTGAGTTGCTCGCAGGTGACCGCAGTAATGAGTACGCATGGAAGTCAGGATTTAGAGGAATAGATGAATCAGGGTTGCAGCATTGTCGGGCAGACCGGGAAAGATCGTGCGGAATGCCCCAACTAAAACCTATTCATTATCCTGCATTCGGGCCGCTATTGACGATGGTTTTGAAATGCCCTCATGCCCAGTCTTGCGCGGGAGGGATAAGGGCAGTACGGGTTCTAAACCTCGCCTAAGTTGAAACTTGTCGCTTTTATTCTTCAGGGTCTAGGTGATTTTTCATCTAGAGATGGTCAGCCAGTGCCGCGGGATTGGCATTAGAGCTAATTTATGAAGCAAATCTTAAGAAGCCTGAAACTCTTGGCATGTGTGGCTTTGAGGTCATGTTTGCCCAGGAAAAGCGGTTTCTCGGAAATCCTTGATTAACAAGGCTTTCAGGCTCCTTTACAAATTAGCTCTTAATTTGTTTCTGAAATTGCTCAACTCGTTGAAGGGTTGAGGGGATAAACAAGCAGGCACAGTAGAGCGATCTCCAGAGCGATCGCCCAACCAATGCACAATGGCGGTGAGGCAGTGTCTTCCAGCGCAAACGTATGCTATTGCAAATGTATGTTAGCGCGAACTTATGCCAGGGCAAGCAAGTGTTCAGCAAGCGTCTGGGGGGCAGACAGGTAAGGATTGTGGCTAGTGTCCATCGAGATCACCTTTTTACAGGGAAGCGCTGTATAGAGCCGCTTCTGGGTGGACGGGCCGATCGTATAGTCTTGCAGACATTCAATATAAACACGGGGCACCTGCCCAAACCGTTCAGGCGTGGTGGATATCGGTATGGTCATGGGAGCCGCTGCCTGAGGAATTAGCAGCGCCTGAACCAGCGCCATATCTTCGTCGGAGCAATCGCCATAGCCGACCTGTTTCAGCGCCTCTGGACGAAACGACACCGCAAGCTGATCTTCTGAAAAGACGGCATTTGCCAGAAGCAGCGTTTCAGTATCTTCCTGGCTAATACCCAGCATAGTCTGCCCATTCTCTGGCAAGTAGCCCGCCAGATATACCAGCGTGCGAATCCGGTCGGGACAATATTCTGCTGCCTGAGTAATAATCCCGCCGCCCATGCTGTGCCCTCCCAGCACCACGGGTTCTGGCTGTTCGTTCAGGATCTGGCAAACTCGCTCCACGTAGGCGGCTAGCGTCACGTCAGCAAGGGGCGTTTTATCTTTGCCATGTCCCGGCAGATCGGGTGCAATCACCGTGTGGCTGTGCTGCTCCAGCAACGGCTTTACCTTGTACCACACCCACGCGCCAGATCCGGCCCCGTGAACTAATACAAATACACTCATAAAGGCTTCTCCCAAAGCATATCAATGTATCTTGAAGCGTATCTTGAAGCGTATAAGACCCAGCAAAGTCTTGCCAGAATCACAGCGCCAGGAATTTTTACTTTTGTGAACTGTAGGACTTACGCAGTTGGATGATTTCTCGCGGGCGGTGCCCGCGAGAAATCATCCAAACCCCAGAAAACTCATTGCAAGTGCGTAAGTCCTGAACTAGTTATTTTGAACTGGTTATTTTGAACTTGCCATAAGTGCCATAAGTGTAAGACAAGCCACTATGTGGAAACTGTTCTCTCAAGGTTGAGCTTCCTTATATTGGGTCTACATCGCGAAGCTGCGGTATTGCGAAGCTGCACCACAAATTAGCCGCGATCGCCCCTGGGATGACGGTGTAAAGTAATCTAGTTTGCACAAGGACAACCGCCGAACGATACTTATGAGCAACGCTGCATCCCCCTCCTCAACCAGCACGACCGATGCTTCCTCTAGTCCCTTGGCCACAGACCGCGACTGGTCGCCCCTGCTGCAACAACTGCTCGACGGGCGATCGCTCGATGCAGACCAGGCCGCAGACCTGATGGAGGGCTGGCTATCGGAGTCGATTGCGCCCGCGCTGTCCGGAGCGATTCTGGCGGCAATCCAGGCGAAGGGCGTGTCGGCAGGCGAACTGGCCGGCATGGCGCGGGTGCTTCAGGCGCAGTCCCTCGGCAAGACGGTGGATGGAGGCTTGCCCGCGCCATTGATCGACACCTGCGGCACCGGGGGCGATGGTGCATCTACGTTTAATATCTCAACCTGCGTGGCCTTTGTGGCGGCGGCGGCAGGGGTGGCCGTGGCTAAGCATGGCAACCGGGCGGCCTCCAGTCGTGTCGGGTCGGCGGATGTGTTGGAAGGGCTGGGCGTGAACCTGGGCGCACCGCCAGAGCGAATTCGGGCGGCCTTGCGGGAAGTCGGCATTACGTTCCTCTTTGCCCCCGGCTGGCATCCGGCGATGAAGGCCGTCGCGCCCATCCGCAAGACGCTGAAGGTACGAACCGTGTTCAACCTGCTGGGGCCGCTGGTAAACCCGCTCCAGCCGACGGGGCAGGTGATGGGTGTGTTCAGCCCGCAGTTGGTGGAAACGGCGGCACAGGCGTTGCAGCAGCTTGGACGGGAAGAGGCGATCGTGCTGCACGGGCGCGAAAAGCTAGACGAGGCAGGGCTGGCAGACTGGACGGACATGGCGGTGCTGTCGGGTGGAACCGTGCGATCGCACGCCGTTAATCCCGAAGCGCTGGGCCTTACATCTGCGCCCACCAGTGCCCTGCGCGGCGGCGAAGTGGCGGAGAATCTAGAAATTTTGCGGAACGTGCTTCAGGGCAAAGGCACTGCGGCACAGCAGGATGTGGTGGCGCTAAACGCAGCCTTGGCGCTGAAGGTAGGCAATGCGATCGCTGACGCAACCGACGACCTCGATCACACGCTGCGACTGGGTATCGTGCAAGCAAAGGACATTCTCAGCAGCGGAGCCGCTTGGGCCAAGGTCGAGGCACTGGTGGACTTTTTGAAAGGGTAGTGAAAGGGCAGAGATTTCGCGGTCTGGAGCCACGTCTCTATACCTCTGGCATAACCCCCAGTGCGCTCTGGATTGTAGACCTTCTGCATTCGTTTTTCGTTCTTCGTTCTTCGTTTTTCCATTTTTCTGAACCCCTAGCGCGATCGCGCTGGGAACTCCGCTATGAGCAGGAATCGGGGCAAATCGATGAGCGCAGGCGGGAAGGGCGATCGCTTCTTTACAGATTCTTAATTATTTTGTTGCGATTTGATGGCGATCGCCCGTTTCCCCGCAATAATACGGAGAGATCTAGCAGAATATTAAAGATATAGCCCCTGCATTTTTCCGCAACGGTTCTCCGGCGCTCTTCAGGGACATCTACGATGCAGTTGATCTTCAGCCCATCCTTGACCTTTTTGAGCCTCCTCCATGTATGCTGCTCCCCCTACCCCCTGTAAGCGAACCTACGCAATTCTACGGATTTATCCCGGCGATCTAGACCCTACCGAAGTCACGGAACGTTTGGGCATTCAGCCGACGCTGTGCCAGTGGCAGGGCAAACTGCGTCACCCCGGCAAGCCGGCCCACATTGCTTCGCTCAACGGCTGGTTTCTGTCGTCCAAAGATGCGGTCGATTCCAACGATTCGCGCCATCACATCGACTGGATTTTGCAGCAGTTGGCACCCCGGTCTGAGGCGCTAAGAGAGCTACAGAAGATGGGCGCACGGACAGATCTATTTTGTTTTTGGGAATCGGTAGATGGGCACAGCGGCCCGGTCATGTCGCCCCAGCAGATGCAGAAAATTGCCGATCTGGAATTGGACTGTGGCTATGAAGTGCTGGTTCGCAGCGGTCGCTGAGGAAAGACCGGGTTAGGCAACACATCTATCAACATTAGGACTTACGCAGTTGAACGATTTCTCGCGGGCTGCGCCCGCGAGAAATCGTTCAAAGCCCAAAAAGCTTATCGCAAGTGCGTAATATCAATTCTCTAAATACCCACTACACATAGAGCATCGACAATCCAATCCCACTGAGTCAGCGATCGCAGCGACTCCGCCGAAAGGCGACAAACCCACTGGCTGATGGCGTGCTGGAGTTGGCAAACATCATCAAAGTGAACCCAAGCTAGCTCCCGCTTGAGTTCCCGCCAGACCCGCTCAATGGGATTGACCTCAGGGCAATAAGGCGGCTGAAACACCAAGATGACATTGTCCGGTATCGTCAGGGTCTGAGCCGTATGGGCTGCGGCATTATCCACCTGAATCAGATGTAAATCATCGGGGAACTGAGCCGCAAAGCTGTGCAAAAACGCCTCAAAACAGGAACTGTCGAGATGAGAAAACTCGACTATCCACGATGCACCGCTCAGCGGTTCCACTAGACCTTTAGTTTGGACTAACTGGCATCACAATAATGCTCAACAGGATGCCATAAAGAATCTGCTCAACCGTTCATAACAGTTGAACTTAAGGAATTGGATACAATCCTGCTCGCAGTTAAGCTGCTGTTGCAACCGGACTGTTCAGGGATTGTTCGGATGTCTTGCGTTTCGAGGCTCGTTTTTTGACCATCGGATAGCAGGGACGAGGAGTTGGCTTGTGCCCCTTGCCTCGTCCTGGCGATTTACCACGAGGTTTAGGCGCAGGAGCAGGGGTGCCAATCGCTGCCAAAATGCCTGCAAACGCTTGTGCGACCCGACCCGGAGTCAACGTTTCTTGCGGTGCCTGCCAGGGCAAGGGGTGGTCAGTACAGTCCTTTCGCGCTAACCACAACTGCCAACTGAGCAACGGCATCAGGCTGCTCCACTGTTCGGTTGCCGATACAGAACTGAACTGGGGATGTGTCCAATATAGCCTCTGCTTGGCAAAGCGATACCAGTGTTCAATGGCAAAGCGACGGAGGTAGTGCAACCACAGGGTTTCTAACGGAGGCATCTGCTCACCCAGCCAAACTAACCACAAAGGAGCCAAGCGTCGCGTGCTGCTCTGTGTCTCCAGCACCTCCACGCGCAACACTTCCATTGCCCGTTTGGGGGATTTGCGGAAATGGTATGCACTCCAACGACTGACCCGCACTCGTCCCCAGTTGGGATCATCGACTTCAACGGTTTCGACCGGGACACTCCAAGTGTCAGGGTCATTGAGTTTCATCTTATGTCCATGCTTGGCAGGTGCGCCTCGCCCTCGATACGCTGGGGGCGCGCCATAGACACATCGATTGGATGTAACCCGCAGCAGCAAGTCTGCCTCAATCCCTGCCGTTTGGTTGACAAAACTGGCATTGCCGTACCCTCGGTCGTAGATCGCCAACGGACGCACCGCTAACTGCCGAGTCACTTGTTTGAGTTGGAATGCCGCTTTACTGGCGGGTGTTTCAAAGCTGGTGATGCGCTCATGCCGCAATGGTAATGCCCAACTGCCCCTGTCTTCAGCAATCCAGGCTAAGGTACTGTAGTTTTGTCCGGCTATCGGGGCATGTCCTGTTCTGCCTGATAAGGTGCGGTCTTTCAAACGCCTGGCAGCAGGACGGTTCCACCGACTCGCATCACCTGCCAACAACGGTTGCTGCTGAGTCGGTATCTGCTGCACCAACAGCTTCAGCACCTTTGATCGGGGTAGGCGGCTATCGCGCAACGCTTCATAGGTGCTCGACCACTGGCGACGAAAGACAGGACTCTGCGATAGCCTCACAAACGACACGATGCACGCACTCACTAACACGGCATCCATCAGATCAAACAGGGCATCTCTGGCGTTTCCCAAGCTGGCATACAACGTTTGGCGAAATTGCTGAAGTTCGTTGAAAATCATGGGGTCAATGTTGGTTGTACTTCATTGACCTTACGGCAGTCGGTGCTTCTCATTGACTGCCTTCCTCTTCACCATTAGTCCAAACTAAAGTAGGTTCTGACAGGCACAAAAACAGGCACAAAAAATAGACGGCTGATGCAGCAAAGCCTCGCATCAAGCCGCCCAAAGAGAGTCGATTTTAGAAGGCTGATTTTTGATTTTGGAAGCGGCTAATTTCCCGACCAATCAAGGCTTTTCAGCTCAGAGCTTCAATCCAAAATCTAAAATCCAAAATCGCCTAAATCGCAGTGGCGATCGCATTTCTCGGTCGATAATCCGATCCCTGCTTGTTTGCACAGAATCCCAAATCAACCGACTGTCCCGGCTGCAACCGCTGTCCCCAACTGGGTGGCACAACGGTATACCGCGAACCCTGGCGGCTAAAGGTGCCGTTCCAACTCTGGTTGATCGTTGCCTGATTCATGTCAAACGTCAGTCGCCAGTTGTTCACTGCGCTGCGTCCCTGGTTTGCCACCCGAATGGCAGTACAGAAACCAGTTTGCCAGTCTGACTGCATCGTCAAGCTAGTGCTGAGTCCAGATGAGGGACTGGGACTTGGCGACGGACTTGGCGACGGACTGGGTGACGGACTGGGACTCGGTGACGGACTGGGACTCGGCGACGGACTGGGACTCGGCGACGGACTGGGTGACGGACTGGGACTCGGCGACGGACTGGGTGACGGACTCGGCTTCGGAGTCGGGCTGGGGCTGGGACTAGGCGACGGACTCGTCCCCGGCGCAACCCCCGGCACAGGCAGCAATTGGTTCAAGAGTTGCTGCTTGTCTGCATGAATCGTCTGCCAGTTGTCTTGCAAGATGCCGCCTGTGTCGCCGCTATTTGGGTTCCAACTCCAATAGGCGAAATGAAGCTGATTTTGCCCAATGAAATTGACAAACTGGCGCTGCCAGATCCCTTCTTTGGAACGAGTATCGACCTGTCTGCCGCCGAATTCGCCCACAAAAATCGGCGCGATACCTTCGCGGGCAATATAGTTGAACCCGATCTCCCAGCGCTCATACAGATTTTGGGGAAAGCTGGGTTCATTGAACCAGCTCTGGTTGTAAACCCCTGCCCCGTACTCATGGGGAGAATACACCAACTTATTGGGACGGGTCAGGCGCACAGGAAAGTTTCGCACGCCCTCCAGGTTGCCGCCCCACCAGTGAACTGCAAGCCGCTGACCTGGCACGTTGTTCTCCACGCCTTCGACCACAATCAGCCAGTTGGGGTTCACGTTCAAGATGCTGTTTCCGGCTCGCTCAGCGGCCAATCGCCAGTCAGTTGCCAGGTCACCTGTACCCCAGCTTGCTCGACCGTGTGGTTCGTTCTTGAGGTCGGCTCCGATGACGTTCGCTTGGTTTCGATAACGGTTGGCCAGCATTGTCCAGGTGCTAATCCAGTCCTGCTCTGTAAAGCCATCGCCATACCACAGTTCAGGAATGCGCTGGTCGTTTAGGCGGTGGCAATCCAATACGATCATCAGGCCCTGGCGCTGGGCTTCTTGAATCACCAGATCCATAACTTCAAGGGGCGTTTTGCCCTGCAATTCGCGGTTGCTGCCGATAGAAAAATCCACACCGCTGATGGTTTGCGATCGCAGCGATTGAATCGAGAATGGCAGGCGAATCACGTTGTAGCCCAGGCTGCGAATCTGCGCCAGCATTTGCTTATAGTCGCGGGCCCAAAGTCCATGCGGCGCGTGTGTTTCTGTCTCGATGCCAAACCAGTTCACCCCGCGCAGCAGGAGCGTTTTGCCCGAAGCGTCGAGAATCTGTGAGCCACGGGTCGAGAGCGGAGTTTGCACGACTGTAGAGGCGATCGCCACGGGTGAACCCGACAACCCCGACGGCAACAGGCGGAGCGTGAAGCCAACGGTGAGCAACAGTGACAAACCAAACAGCAGGAAGCCTTTCAGGCCTTTGCCGAGTCTCCATTGCCGTTTGGTCAAAAAACCGTCTGCGTCTTGATGTCCCCTCTGGCGTCGTCCTCCCCGATCGATAAACCCACCTCGAAAGATCTGCGTGAGTTTTCTGCTCATGGTTGTTAAGTCCTCCATCGAAAGACGTATTGGAGAGTGCAAGACACTCAGAAGATGTACCACCTGATTCAAAAATGACCTCTTTCCTCTACATAGGTTTCCGCAAAACTCCGGGAAGCTTGAATTCTTCCTAAAGCAAGATTCAAGTTTTGATAAAGAAACCTAATTCGGTGATTTTTCGGATGGTTTCATCACAGAAAATACTTTGGAAGAATCTCGGAGAATTCTCTGTGCGGCATGTATTTATCCAGAAATCTCAATTGCTTTGAAGGCTGATGTGGAGATTGAAGGTGAGCCGAATAATTCTCTGAAAATTAGTGCTTCATGCCTGCTTTATTTTTCATGTATTTGATAAAGCTTTGGAAAAGTATTGGAAAAGAATCCGAAAAGCCTCCAGCAAATTGAAGCGTTAATATTCAAGAGATGGGATTTTCGATTCTGGTATTGTTCCAGCATTTATTGATGGACGATCGCCCCTCTTGCCAGGAAATTGAAAGTTCTTCAAAACCGTATTTTGTCCAATCTTATACAGTTTTTCTCGAAATGATCAGGTTTACAGTCACTCTATGGATAGCTACGTATAGTTAGCTCTCTATATCAGTTAAGGATCTGTTCCATAGAAACCTCTGCCTCTAGCAAAAGACGTACGGATATAAGTTAACTAAAGCGCCTGTTCTTTGCTCTAGATCATTTCTGTCTCAGGTGGCGAAATGAGTGTTTATATAGAGCGCGATATGAAAGTTTACTTGAGCTTTAAACGCAAGACTGTGCTCTTTACGAAAGGCATACCCAAGCCCCTTGGTCTACGGGTTAGTTTTGTAAGTAAGCAGATGTCTTCCCAAACTCTAGCCACCAGGGTATCGTTACGCAGCACGGGTTGTACCACGACTTGAAAGTGGGCATGTCTAACAGGGATGACGATTTCACGTAGTTAGCCGCTTCTATATTTCTGTTGTTTTTTGGTTCCTGAACTATGAGCTTTCCACGTACTTTACTGTCCTCGTCACTGCTCGCAGGTGTTGTGTTTTCGGCAGCTACGCTTCCTATGGCTGCAATGGGTTCTCAGCCCCTAACGGTTCATTTAGAGAACCAGCCCATTTTCGCAGGGCAACTTAAGGAGCTATCGGGGCCCTACCTGGGGCTTGCAACGGCAGTCAGTCTGGGTGCTGGTGTGACGGCTCTGGCGCTGATGAGCTGGAGCAATTCTTCTCGGAAGCTAAGCAAGGCAGAGGATGAAGTGTCTGACCTACGTCAGCAGCTAAAAGATAAGGAAAACGAATTGGAAAGCCTGCGATTTTCGGAGACGCGGCTGGCTTCGGCAGGTCTGGAGTCTTTCCTGGATGAGGTGGAGACTGTTTCTCCTGCGGCTGAACTACTTCAGCACTCGCTGGCGCAGGTCGAAGTGGAACAGCGAGCCACGGTTGCGGTTAGCAAGCAAGCAGAATTAGTCAGCCTTGAGCCAATCAAGCGCCATGCGATTTCTGCCGAAGCGGCTCAGCCTGCTTCTCTCGAAGCGACGGTCGAAAGTGTGTCTCAGGCGCTAAAGGGTGCGGACAGCCCCGCTCAGATCGACGACTTGCTGAATCATCTGAAGCAAATGATGGCTCAGATGGAAAACCTGAAAGCAGAGCAGCCCGCGCAAAAGCAGCAGACCCGCTTTACTCGTGTGCCCAACACGGTATGGCAACAGCAGCGCCTTGCATCCTAATCTGTCTGTAAGCCAGGTTCGTCTCTCATCTTTGTCTCTGATTTAGAATCCCTGCTGGGTAAAACCTTGCGGGGATTCACACTTTTTAGTGCATTGCCCCCATAGAAACCGGACTAGGGCTTCAGCAGCGTGGCTGACCACAAGCGGGAAAGGGGTAGACCGACTTGGCGATGGGCCGCCTCGATGAGTGCCGGATCGGGCGCATTGAGTTCCGACAGGATCAGGGTTTGGTCTGGCGAAACGTGCGATCGCACCCATTCCACGCCCCGCTCTGCATAACAAGGCAGCAAGCGCTGGGTGATAACTTGCCACTGCGCCTGCTGCTCTGGCTCCGAAAGTCCCGCTGGATAGGCGATCTCAGCCACCACCAGCGCAGACTCGTTCCCCACAGGCGGAATACCCTCCGGTTCGCGGAGATGGTCAACCCACATCTTTTCAAAGGGAAGATAAGCCGTGCGGTAGGACATGCGGACGGCTTCGGCATCAGGAGCCTCAAAGCTGCAAATCATGCGGCGGCGATCGCCTGACAGCAGGGAATATCGCCAGGTTGCCTTTCGCGCTGCCAAACAGGGAAACACTCGATTTCCTTCGTCTGCCAGAACCTCTGGCGTGATGGGAGCGGGGCGATCGGTTTCAACAATAATGAGGGTCATGGCGCTTTTTTCAGAGCAACGGCATGGGGATGCATCAGGGACATCTGGTGTCGGGTTTGGGCAACGGCGGCGCGGGCGCGGCGGCTGAGATCGGCGACGCTGATTTGCGGATAGAACTGCTGGAACAGATCCATTGCCTGCTGCTGAGCCGCGCCGACGGCGTTGGGGTCGGGGGCAATTTCGGCAACTCGCAGCCAGCCCTGCACCAGCAGCGCCCACGCCAGTGCCAAATCGACTGGTTGATCAATTGCCTGGGCTTCGGACAGCGCCACGGCTGCTCTCTCAATGGCTTGGGCGGGGCGATCGCCCGCTAGATCCACTTCGGCGGCGCTGCTCAGCAGATAAGACAGCGTTCGTCGGTTGTCTAGCTGTCGCAGGGCGATGATCGCCCGCTCGATTGCAGCTTCGGCATTCGGTTCCTGCAAATGATATTGGGCTAGCGCGGTAAGCGCATCTGCCACGGCGGACTCGCTGCCCTGCCCCTGGATCTGCGAAGCAACGGAGGCGATCGCCTGACTGTAGGCCAGGGCTGCCGCTGGGTCTCCCGCTTCCAGTTCGGTGATGGCCAGATAGCTCAGCACCCAGCATTCGCGCCAATGATCCTGCTCCTGCTGCGCGATCTCGTAGGCCCGTTGCAGCAGTTCCCGCCCTTCGTCATAGCTGCCCGTGTGCAGCCGCACGCGCCCCAGCCCGCCGTACAAATCCGCCGACTCCTGCCCCACTCGCGCCGCCAGCGATCGCGCCTCTTCCAGCAGCGCCTCTGCCCGCGCCATCTCCCGCCCCACTTCCGCCAAACAGGAACCGCTGGATGCCAGGGCGCGGGCCGTCATCAGGGGACTGGCCAACCGCCCAATTTCTACGACTCGCTCAGAATGCTGCTGCACATGGGCAAAATTGCTGTACTGAAAGTTCAGAATCATAAGCACTTCCAGCCCCGCCATCTCCGCTTCCGAGAGGCCCAGCCGATGGGCTTCTTGCACCAGTTCTTGAACTTCTGCCTCCAGGGGCGCTACCCGATCAGCGGGAACTCCAGCAAACATCAGCACTTGCAGCAGTTCGATATGCAGCCGAACGCGGGTGCGCTGATCTAGCACCTGACAATGCTGAATTCCGCGTAGAGCAAGTTCTGCGGCTTCGGCATAGGCAAACAGCTTGAGCGAATAATTGGCCGCCGCCAAACAGGCCGCCGCCGCCAAAGCGCGATCGCCCCCCAATGCGGCGTGATGTGCGATTTCTGCCGCCAGAGCCGGGTCTTGACCTGCCCGCTGGTGCAGCTTTTGGGAAATCTGGAGATGCAGCAAGCGACGACGGGGCTCCGACAGTTGCCGATAGGCCACCTGCCGCACGATGTCATGGGCAAAGTCGTATCGCATTTCCTTCCCGTGGGACGCGCTAGCTCGAATCAGGCTTTCCCGCTCTAGCTGCTCGATACCCGTCAGCAGCTTAGACAGCGGCGCATCGGCAATCTCAGACAGCGTGGTGGGGTCAAAGGTTCTGCCCAGTGCGGCCGCCCAGGGAATCAGTTCGCGAGCATAGTCGTCCAGCCGTTGCAGGCGATCGCCAATCAGCAGTTCCAAACTATCGGCGTGGGTCGCCTCGCCCACAGACAGCGCCCGCGCAATTTCCAGCGCAAACAGCGGATTGCCGCCGCTGTCGATAAACACCTGCTGCATTTTCTCTGGCGACCAGTCCAGATCTGGAAGCGCGTAAACACTGCGAATCAGCGCCGCCGTTTGCTTTGGCTCTAGCGGTTGCAGCGCCAACGTCAGCAGGCGCCGTTCTCGCCGCAGCGCCTGCAATCCCCGAAGTACGACTGCATTGTCGTCTAGCTCTTTAGAGCGGGCGGTGCAGGCAAAAAAGACAGAATGCTGACTCAGCAGCCGAATGGCATAGTGCAACAACGATGACGATGCTTCATCGATCCATTGAATATCGTCCAAAACAATCAGAACGGAACGCTGGCTGGAACAGAGCGTGGAAATAAACTGAACCACGCTGTCGAATAGATAGCTGCGATCCGACGGACTGCGATCGGAACTTTGCGATGAAGGACTCGACTCACTGAGTAGGTAAGTCAAATCTTCTGGTATTTGCACGTTGGCATTCGTCACAAACGCACGCAGCGCATCAATCCATACGCCATAGGGACGCACGATTTCCGCTTCAAAGCCACGCCCCCACAGAACGCACTGATTCCGCTGCTGAAACTGCTCCTGGATTGCTTGCAGCAGGCGCGTTTTGCCAATGCCCGGCTCCCCCGTCAGCAGCAGTACCGGGCGATCGCCCAGGGTGTCCAAAGCTACATTATCCGGCGAATTCTCTGCCCTTATCCACTGCTGGATGGTGGCCCATTCGTGGGTTCGCCCAATCAGCGGGCTAGGCTGCTGCGCTGCCGATGCAGGAGACAGCAGGGCGGCGCTGTCCAGCGGGCGATCGCCCCCAGAAGCCGTTGCGATACTGCCTGCAAGACTGCCTGCAAGACTGCTAACTGGCTCATCGTCTGCATTGAGGATTTGGTCATACAGCTTGCGGAGGGTGGGGCCAGGGTCAACGCCCAATTCCTCCCGCAGCAGCGTCATACAGTGATGATAGACCTGGAGTGCGTTGGCGCGATCGCCATTCAGCCAGTGCAGATGCATCAGCGTCGCGTGGGCGGCTTCGTTGAGCGGGTCGCTCCGCAGTACCTGCTGAGCATAGGCGATCGCCGTGCCATAGTCTTGCCGCGCTTTGAACAGCGCGATAGTCTGCTGCAATGCCCGCCTGTGAGTTTGCTGGAGGCGATCGCGCTTTGGCTCAATCCACTCATCTGTGCAGCCAGGTAGCAGGTCGCCCTGGTATAGAGATAGGGCAGCTTCTAAGTGCGATCGCGCGATGTCGGGTTCGGTCGCTTGGGCAGCAAGCTTTACCGCATTCTCAAATTCCGCCACATCCAGAAAAATGGGAGCGCTGGGCGACCATTGCAGCGTTTTGGCATCTGCCAGCAGCACCGTATCTGGTTCTGGTAGGGCTTGCCGCAGGTGGGAAAGGGCCTTTCGCAGGTTAGAGCGAGACTGGGATTCGGTGGAATCGGGCCAGAGGTGAAAGGCAAGGCGCTGGCGAGGCTGCGGCGTGTGGCGATGCAGCAACAAATACGCCAGGAGAGCCTGCTGGCGATCGCTGCCAATACCCAACGAAACCTGTCGCTCATCGGTGATGGCAAAGTCTCCGAGCAATTTAATGTGCAACCTGGGAGGCATAGCATCACCCGCTCAAGTGCGTCGTTCTGGAACCTCCTGCTGGAACCTCCTGCTGGAACCCCTTACGAGTCTGCGTCCAGGCTATTGGTTCAGACTAATAGCCCAGAGTGTTAGTCCAGACTCTATAACCCAGACTCTATAGCCAAGACCATTAGTCCAGATAGTCCAGACCATTAGTCCAGATAGTGCAAAGCATTGTCAGGATTTTACCCCATGCCTGAAATTTCCTATGTTTGTGCGTCAGCACTGCGGGGCGATCGCTCCATTTTAGAATCCAAGCAAGGAACGCTGCTGCGGGCCCCAACTACGGCTGCACTGTCCCATCGGGCAGAATCGCGCCCTGAAAAACAGCGCCGTCCTGGGTTGCGCCGTCTAGCTTGGCCCCGCTGAGGTCGCTGCCGCTAAAGTCGGCATTGCTGAGATTGGCATTGGTAAAGTCTGCGTTCCGCAAGAAAGTATTCTTCAAACTGGCACCGGAGAGATTTGCACCGCTGAGGTTTGCAGAGGGCAGCGCAGCACGGTTGAGGTCTGCGTTGCTCAGATTTGCGCCGCTGAGGTTGGCGGTGTCGAGCAGCGCCTCGCTGAGATTGGCACCGTTTAGGTCAGCGCCGCTGAGATTGGCGCGATTTAGCTTGGCACTTTTGAGATCCGCATTGGCCAGCGCCTTGCCCTGCAAATCGCACTCGATACATTCTTTGGTGTCAGCAAGGCGAGCCTGGGGGTCGGGGCTGGCGCAACTGCTGAGGAGCAGGAGAGAGAGGGCGATCGCCCCTATATGCACTGCCATTCGCCCCGCTTTGGCACAGATCTGGGAAGCTGGCCCCAGCCTAGCCTGGTTAGGCAACCCAAAGGGCGCTCCAAAATTACGGGTTTTCATAAGGAACCAGTCCCAACGTGTCTGCATAGAATCGATGGATAGCCTTCAGCCTGATTATTCGCTTTAGGACTTACGCACTTGCAATAAGCTTTCTGGGTTTTAGACAATTTCTCTCGAGCAAAGCCTCTCTCGCGAGCGCAGCCCGCGAGAAATTGTCCAACTGCGATTATCCAACTACGTAAGTCCTATGCATTTTCGATTCTCTATCACATCGACTGGCAGCGCGGCGCTGATCCAGAAATCTTCAGGAAGGCAGTAGGTCTTAGCCAACCCCAGCACCAAAATCTCGCCAAACGCCAATCAGCATTCCCTGGATTTGCACATCTGAAGCGGGTCTTTCGATGGGGTCGTACTTGGAGTTGGCGGGCTTCAGCGTGACCTTGTTGCCGCGCCGATAGAAATACTTCAGGGTATTGCCTTCTCCTTCAACCCGCGCTGCAACAATCGTGCCGTTCTTGAGCTTGTCTGGTTCTTTCACCGGACGCATAATCACCACATCGCCATCGGCAATTAGGGCCTCGATCATGCTGTCGCCCGTCACCCGCAGCGCATAATCCTGCGGCTTAAGCTGCATACCAGAAATGTCGAGGAACTCTGTATCGCCCGTCGCGGGTTCCAGCGCTCCCCCTGCAAACACCTCACCCCGAATCGGTACGCCTTGGGTAACCCCGTGGAGCAGGCGCAGCGTCCGGGCCTTGCCCCGCGTCCAGTCGATATAGCCCTTGTTTTGCAGATGTTCCAGGCGGCTCTGAATCGGCGCGGGCGATCGCAACCCCATTGCCTGCATCATCTGGCGGATAGAGGGGGCGTGCTGATTTTCGCGGATGTATTCCACCAACCAGTCGTAGAGTTCCTGCTGGACTTCGGTTAAGGGTTCCATAGCGCTTTGGAGAAAGGCGAATTGATGAGGAGTGATTTGGAGCTACACCCTTAAAGAACAGGTGTACCAAAACTTTTTCATTCTGTCTAGCCTTTCAGACAAAAAGACAGCAATATTCACAATTAAATTTGCTTATGGTTCGGTTGCGACTGAATGAACGGCTGCATCACGCTGCCGCACACTAGTGTCTGTAGACTAAAAAGACTAGGCAGTGTCTTAAAACTTTCTAGGTCGTTGATTGCCTTGAGTCGATCCCCCTAAATCCCCGCGCTTACGCGCCGCTTCGCTAGAAATAAGGGGGACTTCCGGAGTGGTTCGGCTCGGTTCCCCCCTTTTTAAGGGGGGGGCTAGGGGGGATCGAGGGTTTTAGAAGGGTTTTAAAACATGCCCTAGGAAAGAGTCGGCGTTTCCCTGAGTTGGCTCATTTGCCGACTGGCTGACTTGCCCACTTGCACCCTGGCCCATGCGAACACCCCTTGCCTGGTCAAACCTGACCTATGAACGTCGCCGCCTGCTAACGGCGATCGCCGGAGTGGCATTTGCGGTGCTGCTGATGTTCATGTTTCGCGGATTTGAGAACGCACTCTACGACAGCCAAGTGCAGTTGCTCAAGGTGCTAAACGGCGAAATTATCGTGGTGAATCGGCTGAAATACACCATGTTTATTCCGGCACAGTTTGCCCGGCGACGGCTATATCAGGCGCAGGCCTTTGACGGCGTGGAGGCGGCCTATCCGCTCTATGTCCGCGATGGCGCTGCCTGGAAGAATCCCGAAACCAAGGCGGTACGGCCGCTGCGGGTGTTGGCGTTTAACCCCAATGACCCCGTGCTGACGATTCCCGAAGTGTTGGCCAGCCAGGAGGCGCTGAAGTTGCCTTGGACGGTGATTGTGGACGAGAAATCGCGCGCAGAGGTGGGAACCGTAACGACGGGCACAGTGACGGAACTGGCGGAGCAGCAGGTACAGGTTGTGGGAACCTACGCGCTGGGAACGGACTTTGCCTCTGCCAATGGCAATGTGATCATGAGCGATCAGAACTTTTTGCGCTATTTTGCCAGCCTGGGGCCGGAGGAGCAGAGCCGCGACCTGAACACGGTGGACATCGGGCTGCTGAGGGTGCGGCCCGGGGCGGATGTGGATGCGATCGCCCGCACTCTGCGCGACCAGTTGCCCAAAGACGTGGCCGTGTTGACCAAGCCAGAGTTCGTAGACATGGAGTTGGATTACTGGCGCAACAACACCGCCATCGGCTTTGTGTTCACGCTGCTAACCATCATGAGCTTCGTCGTCGGCATCATCCTGGTCTACCAGATTCTCTACACCGATGTCGCCGACCACTGGACGCAGTACGCCACCCTGAAGGCGATCGGCTATTCCAATCGTTATCTGCTGGGTGTGGTGTTTCAACAGGCGCTCTTGCTGGGCGTGATGGGCTTTATTCCTGGCTATCTGATTGCGCTGGTGCTGTATCGGCTCACGGCCAACGCCACAGGGCTGCTGATGCAGATGACGCTGGGGCGCGGGCTGAATACCTTACTGGCGACAGTGGTGATGTGCCTAATTTCGGGGGCGATCGCCATTCGCAAGGTGCAATCGGCCGACCCCGCAGAGGTGTTTGGAAATTAGATGCTTGGGAGCCTTGCAGGGAATTGTCAGGCGGAGCTGTGTCCTCTGCCCCGCAAGGCGTGGATGGGTTATGGCGATCGCCCAGCGCCTCTACCTGTCGGAACACCTGCTAAACACACTGTTAAATTTCATGTCATCTGCCTCTTCGCCCAGCTCCAGGTGTCTGGCTGAACGGAAGCGGTTATCCTCGGTAGACGATGGGGTTTGATTCTGCTGTAGCAATCGCGGCTAAGGGGAATTGTTGAACGATGGCAAGAGGGATTATGCAAAAAGCGCAACTTTTCAATGCGTTTTTTGCATAGCAGATCTGGCAAATCCCTGCTATTTACGTTAACTATGAGAAAGAAATTGCAGGTCACCTAACCGAGGCATTATCGGCTCGACTCATGAACAGCACTCAGCCCGACACGAAGCGCGTTGACACTCCGCCTACCGGAGTTAAGTTAGAGCAAAAGCCCGATTCTGTTACCAGTCCAGTTGATGTTGATCCAGTTGATTTTGACCAGTGGGCGATCGCCGTTCGCCAGCAAATGCTAGACGCACTCCGCAAGCGCGGCACCCGCTACTAGCCGCGCCAGTTGTCTATTCCCGTTGTCTATTCCCTAAGTCAATAACGCCAGGGCTTACGCACTTGCAATAAGTTTTCTGGATTTCGGACGACTTCTCGTGGCCACAGCCTGCGCGAAATCGCCCAACTGCGTAAGTCCTAAAGGCATTGCACCCGCTACCGAACCTGCTGCAAAGTTTCCTCGTATTTTTGAATCGCACGGTGGGCGATCGCCCGCCAGTCGTAATGATCGCGGGCCCAGTGCTGGGCGGCGATGCCGCGCTGTGGGCGGTCGGCGGCTTGCAGGGCGATCGCCAGCGTGTGGGCCAGGGCACGAGGTTCGCAGGGCACAACCCAGCCCGCCTGCGCCTGGGTCACGTCTTCGTGCAGCGGCACTGCGTCGGACACCACCACGGGCAGCCCCGCCGCCATCGCTTCGGCAACGGCAATCCCAAAGTTCTCGTAGTAGGACGGCAGCACAAACAGATCTGCCGCCAGCAGCAGATCGCGCCGTGCCTGGGCGGACACGAACCCGGTCTGGGTGGTGCAAGCCCGCAGCGGAGAGGCATTTAGGCGATCGCCCACTTGCTTTTCGTAATCGGGATTCTGGGGGTTGCCGCCTGCCAGAATCCAGTGAAACGGGATGCCCGCTGCCTGCACCTGCTCTAGCGCGGGTATCAGCAGATCTAGCCCTTTTTTGGGGTCGAGCCGCGAAAGAAACAGCACCACTGGGCGATCGGGCGGAATGGCGAGGCGATCGCGCACGGTCTGGGCGATTCCCGTAGAGATTGCTTCGCGAATCGCCCGTCGTTCGGCAGGCGCAGCGGCAAACTCCGCCAGATCTACCCCCAGTGGCAAAATCCAGTCCCGCAAGGTTAGCCCAAACCGCTCGGCAGTAGCCGCCTCCTGGCGACTGGTAAAGTGAACTGCCGCCGCCCCCGCCAGGTTTTGCCGCTCGATGAGCGTGGCATAAAGCTGCTTCAGCCGCCGCTTTTTTTGCAGATCGATGGGGTCGAGCGTGCCCAGCGGCCGCAGGACATAGGGCAGGTGTCGCGTGCGGGCGATCGCCGCTGCGGTCGAGCTGACGGGCGAAAACAGCGCGTGGATATGGGCCAGGTCAAACGCCGCCGTCTGGGTTGCCAGCCACCCCAGCAGCCCCGCCGAAAACTTGTAGCGCCGCCAGCCCGTCCGCCGAAAGTAGCGAATCTCATACCCATCCTGCGCCATAGGCACGCCCAGCGGCACCGCCAGCGGCGCTTGTCCTGAATCCCCATTGGCATCCGTCGTCAGGATCGTCACCGCCACCCCGGCCGCCGCCAGCGCCTTCGATAAGCCTGCGATCATCTGGCTAGGGCCGCCGTAGACGGGAGAAATGGCAGGAATGATGTGGACAAGGCGCATTAAGGGATGGGGGAATCGGGTCACATCATGAAATCACATCACAAGATCACATTATGAAATCACGTCATGCAGATAACATCACTTAGTCATTACTTGGTCATTATCTGGTTATTACTCGATCATTACCTGGTCATTATTTGATTATTACTCGATCATTACTTGGTCATTAC
This sequence comes from Thermoleptolyngbya sichuanensis A183, assembly GCF_013177315.1. Taxonomy (NCBI): domain Bacteria; kingdom Bacillati; phylum Cyanobacteriota; class Cyanophyceae; order Oculatellales; family Oculatellaceae; genus Thermoleptolyngbya; species Thermoleptolyngbya sichuanensis. The sequence goes on from NZ_CP053661.1 coordinate 4,224,754, forward strand.
TCGATCATTACTTGGTCATAGAACGCAAGCTGCTTTTCCGCTAGGACGCGATTGGTAAAGTGGGCGATCGCCCGCTGGTGGCCACGGGCGGCCAGGTCGTCGGCCAGGGCAGGGCGCTGCATGAGGGACTGGAGGCGATCGCGCAAGGCGGCCACCTGGCCTTCAGGAAACACCAGCCCCGCATCGCCAATGACGTGGGGAATTTCGCCAGAGTCGGAGCCGATTACCGGAACCCCACAGGCCATTGCCTCGATCAGCACATGGCCAAACTGCTCCTTCCAGTGGGGCGTGGTTTCCGACGGCAGCACCAGCGCATTCATGACGTTGAGATAGCGCGGAATGTCGGCATGGGGCACAGACTCAACCCATCGGAGGCGATCGCCCAACCCCGCCTGCTGCATCCGCGCCACCACCTCTGCCCGCAGCGGGCCCCGCCCCACCAACAGCCAGCGCCAGGGCAACTCAGGCAGCCCCGCCAGCGCCTCTGCCAGGGTTCGCAGTCCCTTTTCTGGCACAAAGCGCCCGATATAGCCCACGGTAAATTCTTCGGGACAGTCTTTGGGCAAAAGGCCAAGTGCCGCCGCCCACTCCGGCTGGGGACGGGGGCAAAACTGCTGCTCATTTACCCCAAGCTGGGGCAGCACGGTGACTGGGCCACAGTAGCCGCGCTGTCGCAGAATCGCCGCCGCATCCCGATTTCCGGCGATCGCCCCGTCGGTGTGGTGCAGGTTATAACGCTCCAGCCAGAGCAGCGGCGGCCGCAGTCTGTAGGGCAAATTCCACCAGGTAAACAGCACCCGCTTTGCGCCCAGCTTTAGCAGCCGATTCAGCGCAATCAACTGGGCATAGGCCAGGGACTTTGTCCCCTGCTCCACCTGAATCACGTCCGGTGGATGCTGCCGCAGCAGGGACACCAATTCGGTGCGAAAGCAGAGCAAGCCCTGATGCGTCTGGCTAAAGTTGCCCACGGGCACGACGCGGAAGTTGCCCTGGTCATAGCCCTGGGGACGAATCGTGCCGCCCACCACGCCGCCCGGTTTCCAGGTGCGCGGCACGATCACAGTAATATCCAAGGGTTTGCCCCCATCAACCGCCAGCGCCGCCATCACCTTCAGCTTGTCGCAATTCAGATCCACGATGTAGGTGTGGCTGACGACCCAAAGGCGCATCTAGGGCGAAACCTGGCAATAGGTGTTGACCTCATCCACCAGCGGGCTTTCCTGATTGGCGGCGGTGAGAAACTCCTGATGGGCGGCTCTGGCAGCCTCAAAGTTTTCCTGCTGAAGCGCGGTGGAGACTTTGCGGGCGGCGGTGATGATCTGGTCGTAGAGGGTCAGCAGTTGTCCCTTATAGTCATTCAATTGGGCATCGCTGAGGTCTACAGCAGATACGGCAGCCTTACCCTGCTCGAAGCGGTCGGCAACGGCGGAGAATGCCTGGTCATTGGGTTGGCTATTGGCTTGCACCACCGCCTGCACCTCCGCGACTGTGCCGTTCACCACCTGCGATAGCCGATTGCACTGAGCCAGCTTGCTTTCGCTACAGCCTGTGGTGAGGAGGGCGATCGCCAGTCCACTGGCCCAAACGCCGCGGCGAGATGGTCTTGCCCGACCAGAAGGGCGATCGCCTCCAGTCATAGCCCGCCTTGCATCCGGTGTTGCCGTTCGCAATGTTGAAATCACCATAGAGAGGGCCCCAGAAACTTGGCTCTGGAAAATGCAGTCCGGCTCGATAATAGCAAGCTCCGATGGCCGCCGCTACTGCAAATATCGCCGAGGTGCTGACTCCTGGCGCAGGACAATTGACGAGGGCGATCGCATCCAGTACAAACGTCCATCAGGCTGCAATTCGATTCCTATCAGTGCAGCTTGCCTTTCCCCCGAAATTTTGGTCGTTTAGTCACCTACGGTATTGGCAGGTGCGTCCAACACCCACCAACGCCTGACCCCTTGACAGGTAACGGCTGTCTCAGGGCTGCGTTCATTGTAGGCCGCCCTGTCCTAGCGCTTCACGTCCGTGGGCGGCCAACATTTCGGGGTTTCCCTACCTCGTTTCCTGGAGGAAGCTCCAAATGCTGACAATTCAATACACTTGGTCGTCCCCATTCTCGGAGGCGACCCAGTTTTCGCTGCCCCCGCTCACCTGCGAACTGCCCCACCGTCGCCGCCTGCGCCACTGCATCATCGGCCTGCCCGAAGACGCGCAACTGGCGATTGACCGTTTGCACCTGCTCCGCTACGCCGAACGCTTCGAGTGGACGCACGCCCTCGACCTCCTGCCCAACGGCATCGTCCTCGACGGTCGCCCCGGCGAAGTGCTGCGCTACCTCCACCGCGAAATCCGCAGCAACCCCAGCGCAAACGAGTAAGAACAGGAGTGCGATCGCCCCGTGCAAGGAAAAACTACAGGTGCAGGCCGCCGCTGCGGAGAACCCCGCTACCCCAGTGAGTGCGATCGCCCCGTGCAAGGAAAAACTACAGGCTTTGCAGACGCTTTGAAGGACAGCTTGCGCTAGACCATACAAACCTTTTGCATAGCGCGGTGAACTGTTCGGGCGCAGTCTCCAGCCAATGGTAAGTAGGTGGACATTAATAAATATAAAACTCAAAGACCCTGTGCCGCCTGCGCAGCGGGCGGCACAGGGTTCAGGATCTGTTCTTTCTATCTACTTAAACATCACTGGTGGTGTTACTTTTGCTCTGGGTGGGCTTTTTCGGGTGGGGTTGCGCCGAGGCGGTTGATAGTGCGGATCATCTGGTACAACCGCCCTAAGTCGCGCTGGTTAAATTCAAACACCAGTCGGGGCAAGTGGGAAATTTCTACTGCGTCGGCTTCTTGGGGCAGTGCAGACATTTGGGCAATTTTGCCACGCACCAGGATATCGCTGAAGTTTGCGTTGAGATAGTCCAGTTCTTCTTCTGAAAGCGCCTGATTCAGCCGCAGCACTAGGTTGGGGCCGACGTAGCGGCTGGAGTGATAGACCCGATAAAAGCTGGCGATCGCCTCACAGGCGGCATCCACCCGGTCGGTAATCGTATACAGATGCAGGTCGTCGGCGCTGATCAGCCCTGCCTCCAGCAGTTGATCTTTGATGTAGCTTTCCCAGCTTTGCCAATAATCATCTCCCGGCGTTTCCAACAGCACCAGCGGCAGCAAGCCCGACTTGCCCGTTTGCATCAGCGTCAGGCACTCAAACGCCTCATCCTGCGTGCCAAATCCGCCAGGAAACAGCGCCAGCGCATCGCTTTCCCGCAGGAAAAACAGCTTGCGGGTGAAGAAGTATTTGAAATTCACCAGCTTGTCGCCGCCTTCTAAAATTGGGTTCGACCCCTGCTCAAATGGAAGCTGGATATTTAGCCCAAAGGACTTGTCTGTGCCTGCGCCCTCGTTGCCGGCCTGCATAATGCCCGGCCCGCCGCCCGTGATTACCATAAAGCCGTGGAGCGTCACGCAGCGAGCAAAGTCCATCGCCATTTGATAGGTCGGGCTGCTGGGCTTAATGCGGGCAGAGCCAAAGATAGAAATTTTGCGGACGTGGCGATAGGGGTGAAACAGTTCAAACGCTCGCCCCATGTCTTGCAGCGCCGCGCTGAGGATCTTCCAATCGAGGCGATCGGCATCGGTGCGGGACAGTTGCACAATGGTCGAGAGCGCCTGCTGGATCAAATCTCCATGCTCCAGAGAAGGTAGGTCGTGGAGCAGTTGTTCAATTTGGTGCGACAGCGACTCCGAGGCAGCGGACTTGGACAATGAAGACATGCAACTTTCCAAACAGCGCGAATCCTTATTTTACGAGATCTTTGTGACTCGCGGGTGTTTCGGCTATGGCAGGAAGAGGGAAGAACGAAGAGCGAAAAACGAAGAGCGAAGAGGGAAGAGCGAAGAACGAAAAGATAAAAAGGGATGGTTATCTTCTTTATGGCTCTTGTAGCTGCCGTCGCAGTAGATCTAGGGCGCTGCATACGCTTAGCCAACGAATCCATTCGCGGCCGCGGCTCGCGCCGAAGAGGAAGCGGTGGCTGGTGACTTGGTTTTTGGGCCCGGCGAGGCCGATGTAGACCAGGCCGACGGGCTTGTCGGTGCTGCCTCCGTCTGGCCCGGCGATGCCTGTGATGCTGAGGCCCCAGGTGGTGCCCAGACGCGATCGCACGCCCTGGGCCATTTGTTCAGCCACCGTCGCGCTGACGGCTCCAGAGTTCGCCAGATCGTCGGGATTGACCCCCAGTAGGGATTCTTTGACCGAGTTGTCGTAGGAAACAACGCCGCCCCAAAAGTAGCGGGAACTGCCGGGAACCGTGGTCAAAAAGCTGCCCAGCCCGCCGCCTGTGCAGGATTCTGCGATCGAGAGCGTTTGGCCGGCCCTTTGCAAACGCTGCCCCACCACCGAGGCTAGGGTGTCGTCGTCCTGACCGTAGTAGTCGGCCCCAGCAATTTGCTGGATTTGCTCAACGACGGGGGCGATCGCCGCCATTGCCGCCGCCTCAGACTCGGCCTTGGCAGAGACGCGCAGCCGCACCTCGCCTTTGCCCGCGTAGGGCGCAACGGTGGGATGGGTGAGGTCAAACAGGGGGGCGACTTTCTCCGCCAGCGCCGATTCCGTAATGCCCCAAAAGCGCAGCGTGCGGCTGTAGATCGGCGCTTGCCCAAAGCCACGACTGCGGAGGAACGGCACCGCCACTTCGCGCCACATGGCCTGCATTTCACTGGGCACGCCAGGAAAGGTGAGAATGATTAGCCCCGGACGCGCCTCCCAAATCATGCCGGGGGCCGTGCCCGTGCGGTTTGCCAGCACCGCCGCCCCTTGGGGAAGCAGGGCCTGTTTGCGGTTGTTGTCGGTCATCACGCGGCCACGGGCGGCGTATTTTTGCGTGATGTCGTCCAAGACTTCTGGCCGTTCCACCAAGGGGGCCTGAAAAAAATCGGCGATCGCCTCGGTGGTCAAATCATCCGGTGTGGGGCCCAATCCCCCCGTGAAAATCAGCAAGCGCGATCGCTCACAGGCAATGGCGATCGCCGCCTGGAGCCGCCGAACATTGTCCCCCACCACGGTCTGGTAATAATGCGGAATGCCCAGCGCCGCCAGTTCTTGAGCCAAAAACTGGGCATTGCTGTTAAGAATTTCGCCGAGCAGTAGCTCTGTGCCAACGCAAATCACCTCTGCCCCAAAACTCTGGGCAGGATGCGCCGCACCAGCCGAAAGGTCAATCATGAACCGTCCTTAACCACACTATCCTTGGGAGCGGGCGTGTTTGCGAGCCTGCCACGCTGCATAGGTAAGCAGCAGCGTGGCCACGATGGCATAGGCCAGACCGCTGGGGATTCCAGAAAACGCCAGCGCCAGACTGCCCACCCAAAACGTCAGCGCGTAGATCACCAATACCGTCATGCGGTGAGGCAGTCCAGCCTTCAGCAGGCGGTGATGCAGGTGGCGCTTGTCAGCCTTAAAGGGCGACTTGCCGCTGCGGATGCGATCCAAAATGACCGCCGACATATCCAGAATCGGCACGGCCAAAATAATGTAAGGCAGCAGCACCGCCGCTGTGGTCACGCTCTTGACCAGCCCAATCACGCCAACGCCAGCCAGCGTAAAGCCGATAAAATACGCACCACCATCGCCCATAAAAATCTGCGCTGGATTGAAGTTGTAGCGGAGAAATGCGAAACTCGCGCCGCCGAGAGCCGCCACAATCAGCGCTGCCGCAGGCTGGTTCATGAATAAACACACCACCAGCATCACCATCGAGGCAATGCCCGCCACACCGGCCGCCAGTCCATCCAGCCCGTCGATCCAGTTAATCGCATTGGCCATGCCCACCAGCCAGAGGACGGTAATCGGCAGACTCACCCACGGCGCTAGCCCTACCAGCCCATCGAAGGGAACCGAGAGGAAATCAATCTGCACGCCTGCAAACCAGGCTGCCGTGGCAAAAACCGCTTGCAGCACCAGGCGCACGCTGGGCGACAGGCAGAACAGGTCATCCGCCAGCCCAATTAGGAAAAAGGCTAGTCCGCCGATGACCACGCCCCATACTTCGTATTCTTTATCGGGCGGCAGCACGCCAAACCCGCCCATCAGCCAAACCACCACCAGCGCGGCGACGGTCCCCAGAAAAATGGACACGCCGCCAAGCCGCACCATCGGGCGCTTGTGAACCTTGCGGCCACCTGGCATATCGACTCGCCCGCTGCGGATGCCCAAGTTTTTGACGATCGGCGTTGAAACAAGAACAACCGCGACAGCGACGAGAAACGCGATCAGATGATAGTGAATATAAGGCGGCATCTGAAGTTTGGGAGGCGAAGTGCAAAAGGACTTATGGTTAACCTACGCAATGTTGTACCCCAAAACTGGGCGTATCAAAAAACTTTCGAGTGAACGCCGCCAGGACGCACTGATTAGGTGAGGTTAGAGGCTAGGTGAGGTTAGAGGCTAAGTGAGGTTAGGGCAGGTGAGGGCGATCGCCCTCATTGAGAAGGTCGAGAGACAGGCTGAGCGACGGACTTGCTAAAACATCATTCAGAATACCGCATCCCACTTAGATTAAGACATTTAAACTTGCTTCGCTCTAATTAAACTCTAATTAAGCTGGCATTGCCCAAAACGACATCGCCCCAAGAGCAACTCTCAGGGCGATCGCCATTCGGCACCTTTTCTATTGAGTCTGTTCTACGGAGTCTGCCCCAGCGTGCTGGACTTTAGCCCAGTCAACGGCAACACTGCGAACCTCTGCTCAGGGCGATTCAGGTGCATTCGGGGCAATTTGGGGGCAATTTGGGGGCAATTTGGGGGCAATTTGGGGGCAATTTGGGGGCGATCGCCCAGAACCCCCAAAGCTCTACTCAGGGTTTGACTCTGGATGATGGTTGCGGATTTGCTCCGCCTCAGGGCAATCTTCCGACACCAGCGGTTCCGAATCGCCTCGCGGCACCGTCGCCAACTTTTGCATCACCGAGCCAATGCTTTCCAGTCGAATCATCTCTTCCCACGAACACATCTCGTCTTCTTCTTCCGTTTCGTAGCGCAGCGTCACCAGATCGCCTTCGATGTCGAGAATTCGCGCTCGCTCAATCCATCGCTGCTGATCCCGCAAGAAAATCCAGACTTCCCGACCATCACAACAGAGTTGATAGATCTTGCGGTGTAGCATGAATTGCTTCTCCTGAACTGATAACAATCAAACCGTAACCCTGCTGCGACCTCATCTCTAGGTCACAGCCCCTACATCAAGCTGGCAGGTCAAGCAGGCACAGCCTCAAACTTGAACCCAAGGGCAGACCCCAGCTAGATATTCCTACCATCTGAAAACTTTTGATCACGGGCTGTCTGTTAATCTCGATGCGGTTTTGCAAAAAGAACAGCCGCGAAGAGCTTAAATTCTTTGGAAGCAAAGGAGGATGGAGAACTTGCCCAGTCCAGAAGGTTTTTGAGTTGGGGTAGACCATTAAACTTTACCAATGCCCAAGGCCAGGTCTCGTTAATGCAAATTAAAGCCTGAACGTCTGCACTTGTGAAGAGGGCGAAGTTACTAAGTATAGCTCTTGGCTATTCTTTCCACTATTTTAGCGATTGTTTGCCAGAGTGAGAGGTCAGTTGGAAAACCGACCTGAAATCCAGCTTAATCCGCACGGGGACTCAATCCGCGCCAGTTCTCAAGGGCTTTATCGCATCCTTAAAATTCCAGAAATTCCAGAAAGACCCGACCAATCCCTACGCTCAGGACTAACACGCTTGCAGCAATCTCCCTAAGCTCTAATCATCCCGCCTGGACTAAAACTGCGAGAAGTCACCCAGATGTATCGGTCTTAATCCCTACTCCTTAATAGACTCCGGCAGCATCGGGCGGTTTTCGTAGGGCAGCGGAATGTATTGCACGGTGGGGCGGCCCATCGACGGCTGCGGATACAGATCCATCAGGCTGTAGATAATCTTGGGTAGCCCAACAACGACGTGTAGCCCAAGTTCCTGCGCTTCTTCTACCGAAATCGGGTAGTCGTGCGTCACCTGCCCCGTCGTCAGCGCTTCGATAATGCGGTCAATTCTTTCAGGCTCGATTTTACGCTTGGGCACGCAGTCTTCGAGCAGCGTGCGGACAAACTTTTGCACTTGGCGAATGGCTTTGCGGGCGATGTCGGCGGTCACGATGGTCTGGTCATCGATATCGCTGATGGGCTTGTCTTCCAGCACCTTCAACACGCTGGCAGCGGGCGTGCTGCCCAACTGCGGATCGACCGGGCCCAGCACTGCGTTTTCGTCCATCACGATTTCATCGGCAGCCATCGCCAGCATCGTGCCGCCGCTCATGGCGTAGTGGGGCACAAACACCGTCACCTTGGCCGGATGGCGCACTAGGGCGCGGGCAATTTGCTCGGTCGCCAGCACCAGTCCCCCTGGGGTATGCAAGATCAGGTCGATGGGCACATTGGGTGGGGTCAGCCGGATCGCCCGTAGCACCTGCTCAGAGTCTTCGATGCTGATGAAGCGAGAAACGGGAACGCCCAGAAAACTGATGGATTCCTGGCGGTGGATGAGCAAAATGACCCGACTGCCGCGACTGCGCTCGAACGCCTGGATCGTCATCAGCCGCCGCTGCTCGGTTAAAAACCGCTGAATTAAAGGGGAAATGGAAGAAATCAGGAAAAAGATGATTAGAAGATTAACAAGACTCATGGGAGGAAGCTAGGGGGGCGAAGGAGACAGAAAACTGGGGATTTCGCAGGCTGAACGCCAGAACTTGAAAGTCAGACATCTGGATGTCTCTGAGCAATTTGCTATTTTAGTCTGCCATTTCAGACAGTTCGCCAGATAACCGGATGAATTAATTCTCACAGGCTATTTTGTAACAAAGTGGAACCCAGTGCGTGTCTCATCGGTCATGGCGGGGTGAAAGAAAAAATAAACCTGCCCAGAATCAGCGCTATAGATAGCAGAACGGATGGCAGCACAGATGGCAGCACAGATGGCAGACGGGCGATCACCCAGCCCCATCACCCAGCCTCATCACCCAGCCTCAAAACTCAGCCTCAAAACTCAGCCTCAAAACTCAGCCCTAGGCTCTTTTACAACCACACGACACCATGAACCCTCTCCATCCGATTTACGAAATTCTGGCTAAAGAAATCGTCGCGGTATCCGACAACCCCCAGTTTCAGCCGCAGGTTGATGCATCTCTAGCTCAGGCAGGCTACACCATTGACCAAATTTTCAACGACCCCACGACGGGCTTTCAGGCATTGGGGCTGAAGTCCACCACGCCGGGGAAGCCGCCCGTGCTGGTGTTTCGGCAGACGAACGAACTGTTAGACGATTTGGCCAACCGAGATCCCAATGGGGTTGGGTTTGCCCAGTTTCAAGCAAATCAAGACGACCTGGAAGACGGGCTGCTAGCCACCTTTGCGGCGACGGGCGTGCGTCCCGATATTATCGGCCACAGCTTGGGCGGCGGCATTGCCCAAATTGCGGCCGCTGAGCTAACGGATTTGGTGGGGGAAATCGTCACGTTTAACTCGCCAGGAACCAGCGGGGCGATCGCCGCTCAGTTCCTTGCCGCAGGTGGCACAGACAAGACCGTCACCCATTACGTGGTCAAAGGCGATTTTGTGTCGCTGGGCGGGCAGGCGTTTATCAACGGCAAGGTGGTCTTGCAGGCCTACACCGACCCTGCGATTAACCCCATCACCCTGCTCGACAAGCATGGTCAAATCCGCCGCCTGCTCAGCACGCCGCCCGAAGGTTACACCACGACAGAACTCTCCATTGCCGAACTCAGCAGCCCTACGTTTAGCTTCATTGGCGATTCCGATTTCAACGAGTTTCTGGCAGCGCTCAATTTTGTCAATCCGGGGCTGGCGGCTCAACTGGTGTCTCGTGCCAGCGTGGAAGCCCTCCGCATCTCGCCCAACTTCTCCTTTTTGGGGCTGGTGCTGGGCGCACGGGCGGCCCTGGCTCCAGAGCAAGATAACTTTTTGGTGGGCGACGATGCCGACAACACGGCCAACGGCGCAGGCGGCAATGACCAAATCTTTGGCAACGGCGGCAACGACCTGATGCAAGGCGGCGCAGGCAACGACACGATCTTCGGCGGGGCGGGCAACGACACCTTGCTGGGCAACAATGGCAACGACTCGCTGAATGGCGGCAACGGAGCCGATCAACTGGTCGGCGGCGCAGGCAGGGATACGCTGATTGGCGGCAACGGAGCCGATACGCTGATTGGCGTGAACCCAGACTCGCAGCGGCCCGGGCGGGGCGAGGTGGATGTTCTCAATGGCGGCAACGGCCCCGATGTATCCCTGCTGGGCAACGCCAGGGGCGTGTTTTATGATGACGGCAACCCCAACCAAGCAGGGCTAAACGATTACGCGCTGATTACGGAATTTGGCACGGGCGATCGCCTCCAACTGAAGGGCAAAGCCGCCGACTATCGCCTACAAAACCTGGGCATCAGCACGCAAATTTTCCTGCGGCAAAGCAGCGGCCCCGACGAACTCATTGCCATTGTGCAAGGCGCACGGCTCAACCTCACGAGCAGCCAGTTCACCTACGTTGCCTGAGGGACGTAGAATCAGGGACGGCGGCGGCCCCGCTTGGGGAGTTGGGTGGAAAGCAGCAGGCAGACCACGCTGACGGCAATGGCGACGAGTAGCGCAATCTTCATGCCTTCGACGGCGGCCAGGCGGGCCACTTCGGGAAGCTGCGCCATCACGGGTTCGGGCAGCACTCTAGCCAGCGCCTCTCGGCGTTCCTGCTTGGAAAAGGTCTGCACCATCCGCTGCAAAGCGGTAATGGCGTTTAGTCGCTGCTCGCTCGAAAGGCTCAGCCCCATGAGTTGCGCGACCTGATCCACCACATCAATAGAGGCCGAGGTAATCAAAATCGTGCCCAAAATGCCGCGCCCCAGAGAACTGCCCAACTGCTGGCACGGGTTATAGATCCCGGTTCCTTCGGGTTTTTCCCGCTTTGAGGTGGTGGCGTAGGTGAGCCTACCAATATAGACCGAAAATAGTCCCGACCCCATGCCCATGAGCATCAGCGCGGGCAGGATGCTGAGGGTTGTCATGTCGGGGGCGATCGCCCAATACATCGCCAGCAATCCCACAATCAGCAGCGATAGCCCAATATGCACCAGATATTTGGGAAACAATTGCTGATCGATTTTCAACCGCTTGAGCAGCAGCACCACGACCACCACCATCGTCAGGGTGTAGGGCAAAACGGCGATCGCCGTCTGAAAGGGGTTGAGCGGCAGAATGATCGGCAGCGATTGATATAGGTTGAACTGAATGCCAGACGTGACCAGCGTATGCAGCATCGCCGTCAGCAAACCGTTCACAAACACAGCGTTTCGCAGCAGCCCCACGCGCATCAGCGGAATGCCAGCGGGCTGCTGCTGCTGTCGCTGCCAGACAGCAAAAAAGCCAAGGCAAATCACCCCCACCGAAATCAGCGTCGGCACAATCGACACCGCAAAGGGCGGAATCACCAGCCCCGCAATCGAAAAGACCTGCTTGGGCTTCCACCAGCCATACTCCCCCGCCAGCCCCACGCCCAGCAAAATACTGCCAAAGCCCAAAAAGGACACCAAACCGCCCACCCAATCGATCGGAACCTTGCGGGGAACCGAGGTAGAGGGCAAGGTTCTGCCCATCACCATCACCAGCACAAAGACAATCAGCGACGGGGTAAACGACCAGCGCCAGCCAAAATGAGACGCGATGAAACCGCCCAGCAAGCTCCCCGACAGACCGCCGATTACCGAGGCCAGGATGAATGCAACGGTGGCCTGCTCCTCCTGTTTGCCGTCGTAGGCAAAGTCCATAATGCTCCAGGGAGCGCTGACCAAGGGGGTCGCCGCCAGCCCCGTCAGCAGCGAAAAGCTGACCACCCAGAACCCAATCGTGGGGCTGAGGGCCATGGCCACAATGCCGAGGCCATAGAGCAACAGTCCACCCAAAAAGATTCGCTCTCGCCCATAGAACCGACACAGGTTTTCACTCGTCGGCGCAAAGGATGCAGTGACCAGGGAAAACAGCACCAGCGCACTCTGGATATAGCCGATGCTGGTGTTCAACTCCCGCACCAGGAGGGGCATGACGGGCGAAATGACGCTGATGTTGTAGGCAATCAGAAACAACGTCAGCCAGAGCGCCCAAAACTCTTTTTTGCTAAGCGTGATAGATGGATTAGGAGCGTCTGCGTCCATGTCGTATATTCACAGGCGAAGAAATCAGTATAACCATCGAGGAAATCAAGATCGCCTTGTAAGTCATCGCGTGGAATCTTTATTCTGAAACGATTTCATCATTTTCGGCGATCGCCATAGGATTTCATATCATTTCGTCAGTCCAAAATCCAGAACCTATACACACGAGTAGTTTCAGCTTTGCCGAGCTTTCTGAAGGATTATGGGGCATTGTATTGGAGCAGCGTCGTTTTCAGCTTTGCATGAAGATATGGCGCGATCGCAACAAAACCGCAAACCACTCGCTGCGATCGCCCATCTGCTTCAAACCATGATGCGGTTGAGAGGACTCGTAACCTTATCGCAGGAAAGGTTATGAATCTTCTGAAGGGAGTAACGACTGAAGAGATATTAGAGCTGATTTATAAAGTAGCTAAGCTGCCAAGCGCTTGAGCATCAATTGAATCATGGCACCGTAGATCATGGCTTCACTCATTTCGCAATACAATTCGTAGTCTTTGCTCAAGCGTCGATAGCGATTCAACCAGCCAAAAGTTCGCTCCACAATCCAGCGCTTAGGCAGAATTTCAAACGACTTGGAGGTTCGTTTGATGACTTCTACGCGGACAGGTTCCCCACAGACCTGTTGGACTGCATGGGCAAACTTCTTGCCGCTATACCCCTGGTCTACCCACACCACCTCAAGCCGGGAGAGTTTATCGCTGGCTTCATCGAGCGTGACCACGGCTCCAAGCCGTTCTGAGGCATTCGCTTCGGTGACTAATACCCCAATTAAAAGCCCTTGGGAGTCTACAACGAGGTGGCGCTTACGCCCCTTAACCTTTTTGCCACCGTCGAAACCGTAGATGCCCCCCCTTTTTTCGGTGGTCTTGACCGATTGGGAATCAGCAATTGCCACACTGGAGTCTATGGTTCTGCCCATTTTCTGCCGCAGGTCTGCTCGGAGTTGGTCGTGCATCTGCTGCCAAATCCCTGACTGCCTGACACATCTTTTTATGCGGACTGCCCGGGTGTCGGCTGGCAGCACAAGGATTGAATTCTAGAAAACCAAATGCGGTCATAATAGTGGGCTTCAGCTTTTTTAGAGGCAAAACAGGGTTCAGGGTCAACGGTAAATAGGGCAATCAGCTGAAGCAGTGTTCGCCCTTTATTGACGGCACCCTTGAGCCAGCGCAAACCTATGTTGAGATAGCTAATCCCTCGCCTCCAGTGCGGGTCAACCTGGCAGCGTAGCCCATCGAGTTGCACCGCCATGCCCTGGGTCGTGCCATCAAGGATAGCGATCGCCGCGACCAGATAGAGGCGTTCGAGAGCCGGAGCGGAGCGGATGCCGGAAGCTTCTAACTCAAAGACACCAGATTTAGAATCGAGGAAAAGCTCCTCGACTCGAAAGCGGAGAGCATATTGCCACAGGGTATTGAGGGAGGGAGACTCATCAGTGATGACCGCCCAGGGTTCCTCGACGCCTTTGACATGAGCCAGCACCAAATTGCAGCGCCAGCGCCCCTCGCTCCAGATTCCCACCCCTTCATAGAGTCGAGCTTCACCTTTGGGAGGCCACAGATAGCCTACCTTAACAGGATGACGGCGCGGACCCTGCACCACTACGTCACTGGGCAAGCGTAAACAATAGTGCCAGCGACTTTGGCTTAGCCACTCCAGCAGGTCATGGTTAGCAAACCCGCGGTCGGCTAACACCATCACATCGGGGTACGACTGCAACAGCCGATGGGCTAACCGCAGCATGGGGAGGTATCGCTTCGTGCTGACGGTGGCACTGGGATGCTCCAAAACCCGCCACAGCAGCGGCACCGCTCGTCCGCAACAGGTAACCGTCAGGTGAATCCTGCAGTAGCGATTCCACAACACCGTCGTATCGAGCGCCAGGTAAAGCCGCCGACCTTGCCAGCGATGGATGGCGGCTAGCACCAGCGGCACGTACAGACTTTTGACCCGCACCCGGCGATTGCCTAGGAAGCGCTGCCACCGGCGTTCGGTGCTTTGCGCCTGACGGGCCCGACTGGGCACATAGGCTTCCCACTGCGGCAGGCTCAACCGACCGCTGCACACCAGGGCCGTCACCATCCACGCCAGCGCTTTGAGGTGGCGCAGGTCGCGGGCATTACTGGATTGACGCAATAACGACAGCACTTGATCATAGAGGCAGGTGGTGGCTGGCATGATACAGACCCTGAGATGACGCAAATTTCAGCGTCTCATGTCAGCTCACCTTTTCCCTCTGTTGACGAGGTCTCAACTCTTTCAACCACTTGTGTCAGGCAGTCAGGTGGCGCGGTTTAACCCAGTGAATCCTTCAACAGCAGGAAATAGAATTAAGCCACGTGTGGAATACGATGTCCAGCAGGTTGTGCCGTTTTCTGCTCCGGGCCCTGTTCGCTACTTGTTGCGTCCTGTCTTTTTCCTGGTTGATCTGGTCGTGGGTCTGTTAATCACACTTTCTAAAGCTGCTGGCAGCCTGATTCGCCTGATTATTGACCCTGGCAATCGGCTGTTTGTGCCGTCGGATGACGATGAAGATGATGACACCGATCAAAAGCCGCCAGAAGAAAACATTCCGCAGTAAAAGCGTTTGTGGCGGTTGGTTCTAAACAACCAATAAGAACCAATAAGGGGAAAACCGGTGAAGCAGACTATGCCCTTCTGGAAATTGCGCTGGCTTTTGAGTCGCAAGTCTCTGAGCAGCGCGATCGCCCTTGTCTTTTGGGGATGGGTGCTGGGCGATCGCGCTTTCGGTCGCCCCATCGCCGACAACAGCCTCGGCACAGAGTCTTCACGGGTGGAGCCTGTGTCTGGGATGAATTTTCAGATTCACGGCGGGGCACAGCGGGGGCGCAACTTATTTCACAGCTTGCAGCGGCTGGATGTCGAGCGGGGCGGTAGCGTGTTCTTCGTGCCCGATGCAGGGGTGCGGACGATTTTGACTCGTGTGACGGGCGATCGCCGCTCAAATATTCGCGGCACACTGGGGGTTGTGGGAGATGCCAATCTGATTTTAATGAATCCCAACGGCATTCTGTTTGGGCGCAATGCGCGGCTAAACATAGCCGGGTCGTTTGTGGGCACGACGGCAGATGCGATCGCATTTGGTGATCAGGGCTTGTTCAGCGCGCTACCGACAGAAGTGCCTGCCGATTTGACGATCAACCCTTCAGCGCTGCTATATCGCCAGATTGCGCCTGCGCCTATCGAGGTCTATAGTCGCCATCCCAGAAGTTTTGAAGATCCGCCCTTTTTCAGTTTCACAGGCTTGCAAACTGGAGAAGCGCAAAGCCTGTTGCTGGCAGGAGGAGGAGTTATATTAGACGGCGGCATTCTCAGCACGTTAGGGGGAGCAGTTGAGATAGGCGGGCTAAGCCAGCCAGGGCAGGTCGGCTTGCAGTGGCAGCGGGCGGGACAGTCGTTTTCTGCAAGGCCGCGCCTGCGATGGAGTCCTGATGCCAGCCTAGCCGATGTCCGCGTGGTGAATGATGGGCAAATTGTGACTACGGTGCTAAATCCAGCAATAAAGGAGCCGGGAGGAATTGCGATCGCTGCCCGTCGATTAACCGCTCGAAATGCACAGTTTTTAGCAGGCAGCAGCGGAGCCAATGCAGGCGTAATTTCGCTGATTGCCAGTGAGCGGCTTGATCTGCAAAATATTTCTGCCATTGCAACGGAGGCCACAAACGGAAACTCTGGAGACATCACCTTCTCAGCACCAAACATTACCCTGTCAAACACTTACGTTTTCTTCAACACACAAATTGAAGGGAACGCCGGAACGCTGCGAATTCAAGCTAGCGATACCCTAATTCTTCGCAACTCAACGCAACTCCGCAGTGAAGTTGATGGCAGGGGAAACCTGCTTGACTGACAAAACAGGTTAAAGCTGGAACGAAAGCCATGCGGGAAGCAGAGCATGATTTAGGCTGAGAAGTAACCACACAAACCAGTCAAATCAATGTCACCGACTTCCCGTCTTTATGATGCGTTGAATGATTTTCTGCGTCAATGCGACATTCAGTGGCAGGATGCTCGCCATCTGCAAACACTGTGCTGGATGATCATTGGCATGATTGGAAGCCAAAACGTTCATCTCAATGGATTTGGGGTGTATGTGAGGAGTCGCGCTCAAATGGCTCAATCCCACCAACGCCGGTTTCGCCGCTGGTTGTCGAATCGGCGGATCAATGTCGCGTCCGCTCATCATGCGCTGATTGGGCAGGCTCTGTCCAACTGGCAGACCCAACGACTCTACTTAAGCCTCGATACAACGGTCGTATGGAATTGTTTCTGCATCGTCTGGGTCGCAGTGGTGTACCGAGGAAGAACGGTTCCGGTCGCTTGGAAAGTGGTGGCGCAATCAAGCAGCACCGTCAGGTTGTGGACGATTCAACGGGTACTGCGGCAAGCGCAACGGCTGATGCCCGAGGGTGTCGCGATTGTCCTTTTGGCAGACCGAGGGTTTGCCGATGGCAAGTTGATGAAATACCTCCGGGAGAATCTGGGTTGGCATTTCCGCATCCGCATCAAACGCTCCTTCCAATTTCAGCACCAAGGGCAGTGGCGCCAGGTATCGTCGGTTCAATTGCAACCAGGACAAGCTTACTTTACGCCTGCAGTGTCGGTGGGTAGAACAAAGCCCTACGACAATGTTTACCTTGCCTTTGCCCACGACAAACTCAGCAGCGAGAATTGGACAATTGTGAGTGATGAGCCGACGAACTTGCAGACGTTTGCCCAATATCGACTGAGATTTCAGGTGGAGGAGTCGTTTTTGGATTTGAAGTCCAACGGGTTTAATCTCGAAGCCTCCAGACTCAGAGACAAGGTTGCCCTTTCCCAGTTGTGTGGGGTAATCGCCTTGACGATGCTGTTCTTAGTTCTCCAAGGGGTGCAAGTGGTCGCATCCGGCAAGCGTCGCCAAGTCGATGCTCACTGGAAGCGCGGCATGAGTTATCTCAAGCTGGGCTGGAATTGGATTCGGCTGGCTATCACTCACCAGTGGAAGATTCACGTTTATCAGTTCCTCTCCTGTTCACCTGACCCTCAACCTGCCATCGCATCAAGGCGACAACACGATGACTCCCTAAAGCGTGAATTCACTGTCCTCAGCCGTATTCCAGCTTCTTAGTTTTGTCAGTCAAGCAGCAGGGGAAACTCTGGCAGCATCATTTTGCGGGCTGGACGCTATCTAGAGATTGACAACAACACTGCCATTGACTTGTTCACTGGCGATGGTCAATTTGGCAACATTGAAGTCTTTAGCGGCGGGGATTTAACGCTGGACAACCAGAGCCGCCTCTCAGCCCAGACTGGGGGAAGCGGAAGCGCAGGCGATGTAGTAGTGCAGGCAACAGGCTCGATTGTGATGCGCGGGATGTCTCAAATCGACAGCTCTTCCTTTGCAAATACTCGCCAGCCTGGTCTTTTTGGCAATGCAGGTAATGTCCGTTTGCAAGCAAGCCATATTCTGCTTGATCAGAAAAGTAAAATTACGACTGTTGTTTCTGTTCCCCAAGGACAGGGGGGAAATGTGATTGTAGAAGGGCGATCGCTCCTCCTCAGAAATGGCAGCAGAATCTCCAGCAGGGCTGACATTGATGAACGCCTTGGCGGTAGCAATGGAGGGAATATTTTTATCAATGCGGATGTGATTGCAGCGGTGGCCTCGGAAAACAGCGACATTGATGCCAGTGCTGTCGATGGGCGGGGTGGATCGGTTGATTTAACCACTCAGGGTCTCTTTGGTATCGTCTTTCGCCCAGCGCCAACTGATCGCAGCGATATCACTGTTAACTCCAGATTCGGGACGGATGGCACAGTCACGATCAACGGGTTAGTGGTTGACCCCAGCCAGGGTCTAGTCGAACTGCCCGCCCAACCTGTAGATGCCTCGCGGCTGATCGCCAGAGGGTGCGGTACAGCAGGCACAGCGATCGCCCTGTCCCAGCGGGAATTTGTCGTCTCTGGGTGGGGCGGGCTACCTGCTGCACCGGGGGACTTGCAAGGAAGTGGGGCGATCGCCGCAAATTGGGCTGATCCAGGATCACCAGGTTATTCCGCTAATCGACCGCTCCGACCCTCCAACCCAGCCCAAACTCTCCCCTCCCCAACGCCCCTCACCGAGGCCCAAGGCTGGATTCGCAACGACAGCGGGCAGGTGCGGCTGGTAGCGGAAGTGCCAATGGCAGCAGGCAGCCAAATCGCCTCAGTAGCCTGCGCGTCCGGTGGGCCCGATTCCCCTGAGTCACACTCCGAATGAGCGTGCTGAAAGCCCCGCGCACCCTGGACTGGAAATCGAAAATCGAAAATTGAAGATCGAAAATTCAAAGAGTGTGCTGAAAGTCCCGCGTACCCTGGAATGGGAATCAAAAATTGAAGATCGAAAATCGAAAACCGAAAATCCCAAGAGCGTGCTGAAGGTTCCATTAACGCTGGACTGGCAATCCAAAATCCAAAATCGCCAATCCAAAATCGCTAACCAAACGGCTACTCATCAATAATGGCGCTCCGATCTAGCAGGAGGAGTTGCCGCAACTGATCGGTGTCGAGTTCGGTGAGCCAGTTTTCGCCCGTGCCGACGACCTGTTCCGAGAGGGCTTTTTTGCTTTCAATTAGGTCGTGGATGCGCTCTTCCAGCGTGCCCGTGCAGACGAACTTGTGAACCTGGACATTGCGGGTTTGCCCGATGCGAAAGGCGCGGTCGGTGGCCTGATTTTCCACGGCGGGGTTCCACCAGCGGTCATAGTGAAAGACGTGGTTGGCGCGAGTCAGGTTTAAACCCACGCCGCCTGCCTTTAGCGACAGGATGAAGATGCGCGGGCCCTGGGGGTCGTTCTGGAAGCGATCGACCATTTCCTCGCGCTGCTTCTTGGAACTGCCGCCGTAGAGGAAGATCACTTCCCGTTTGAACTGCTGTTCTAGATACGCCTGAAGCTGCTTGCCCCACTTGGCAAACTGGGTAAAGATCAGCGTGCGATCGCCCTCCGCCAGCAGTTCCTCCAGCATTTCCGTCAGCCGTTGCAGCTTACCCGACCCAGCCAAAAACGCCGTGGGGGATTCCATCTCTGGGGGAACCCCGCCATCATCTTCGTCCTCTTCTATTTGCAGCAGCACGGGATGGTTGCAGACCTGTTTCAGCCGGGTCAGGAGCGCCAGAATCATGCCGTGGCGCTGGATGCCGTCGGCAGACTCGATCTGTTCCAAAGACCGATCGACAAGGCGCTGATAGATCGCCGCTTGCTCCGCCGTGAGGCCGCAAAAGACGGTCATTTCCTGCTTTTCGGGCAAATCCTGGATGATGTCGCGGTCGGTCTTGAGGCGGCGCAGGATGAAGGGCTGGACGAGCGATCGCAGGATTTTTAGCGAATCTGTGTCGCCATAGCGCTCAATCGGCACGCTGAACCGCCGCTGAAAGAAGTTGCGTGGGCCCAAGTAGCCCGGATTGAGGAAATCCAGAATTGACCATAGCTCCGACAGGCGGTTTTCTACCGGAGTCCCCGTCAGGGCAATCCGAAACTGAGCATCCAACTGACGCACCGCCTGGGATTGTTTGGCTTCCGGGTTTTTAATATTCTGCGCCTCGTCCAGCACCACGCCCTGCCAGGAAACGCGCTTCAGGTCTTTTTCATCGCGGTAGACCAGGGCATAGCTGGTGATCACCAGATGATAACGTTGGGCAGTGCGGGCAAACTCCGCGCCCTGGGGACGCTTGTCGCCATGCTGCACCCACACGCGCAGGCTGGGGCCAAACCGCTTCACTTCTCGCTCCCAGTTGCCTAGCACAGAGGTTGGACAAACAAGCAAGACAGGCTTTTCCAACTGTTCCGTTTCCTGCAAGTGCAGCAGTAGAGCAATGAGCTGAATGGTTTTGCCCAGACCCATGTCGTCCGCGAGGCACGCGCCCAAACCCCACTGCTCTAAAAATGCCAGCCAGGATGTGCCGCGAAGCTGGTAAGGCCGCAACTCGCCCTGAAAGCCTTTCGGCGTAGGAATTAGCGATAGGTTTTGGTTGCCCGTAGTAAGGGTGCTGATCAGATCTTGCAGTGCGCCTGAGGCTTCAAAGCTCACCACGGGCAGCTTTTCGATGGTCTGCGTGTCGCCCGTGCTGATGCGGAGCGCGTCTTCTAGAGACAGCGCCATTTGGTCTTTGCGGCTGGCAAAAAAGTCCTGAGCGGCGCGGATGTCCTGCGGGCGCAGTTCCACCCATTCGCCGTTGATCTCCACCAGCGGCGTGTTCAGCGCCACCAGCCGATCAAATTCTGCCTTGGAAATGCGCTGTCCGCCGATGGTCAGTTCCCATTTGAAATTCAGCAGACTTTTTAGCCCCATGCCCGCGCTGCCTTTGGGGGCTTCGGCACGGACGCTTAGTCCCAGACGGTTTGCCCAGCCCTGCTCCTGCGACAGGCTCGGCGGCAGCACCACGCCAAAGCCGCTATCTTGCAAGCGCCACGCGGTCGAGCGGATGAATTCGTAAACTTGCAGGGGATTCAGTCGGCAAGACTGTGGCTGGGAGGTTTGCAGGCTGGGTTCGAGGACGGGATAGAGGCGGGAAGCCAGGCCCAGCCCGGCCAGCAGCGTTTCCTGGGGATGGGGAATGGTGCGCTCCAGATAGACCAGCCGATCCACCGGGTTGCTCCAGATCGTGCGGGCGCTGAGGAGGAATTCGGGGTCATCGGTGGCTTGCAGGAAGTATTCCAGCGTCCAGTCCGTTTGTCCGGCGGCGGGGGGATGCAGGTAGAAGCAGGTGCGGAAGGCGGCGATTTGCTGGTTTAGCACCGGGGCGATGGGTGCAGTCCACTGGGTCAGCGCAGATTGCAGACGCTCGATGCGGGCAGGCTCGGCGGCGATCGCCCCTTTCTCATCGCCCAGCGCTTGCAGCCATTCTCGCAGGGCAATGTCTTTGGGTAGGGGTGCAGCAGGGAGGGGCTGAGCGGCGATCGCCTCTCGAATTTGCGCCTCCGTCACCCGGTTGAGAAAATCCAGTAGCACCAGCCGCGCCGCCGGAAAGGGGGATTCTGCATCGTCTGCATCGTCTGGGGCGCTATGGGGAAGCTGGTAGGTGCGGCAGGCGGGCGGCATCCGGCGGGAGAACTGCTGGAGGCGCGTCTGATCGACCTCGCTGTCCAGCAGCACTTGCCAGGTGGCGATCGCCGCTCCATCTTGCAGCCGCAGCCCTGGCAAAAACTTGGCCCGCGCCAGCAGATCCAGGCTCCATCGTGCTGCGTGCGACCAAAAGCGCAAATCCCCGCTGATGAAAGAGTCTGCATCGCCCACCGTAGATAGGGGTAGCGAATTCAGCAATTGAAACGCTTCTAGCGGCGACAGCAGCAGCCCCTCGATTTGCCAAGGGTGCAGTTCCAGCGAGGGCGATCGCTCGGTTCTGTCTGTTTCGCCATCGGGCAGTGCAACGGAATACTGCGGCAGGCGAGACGTTTCGCCCTCGCTCTCGTTCACGTAGGTCGGCAAGAAGAGGCGCAGGGTTTGCCAGCGGACTTTGAGAATCGCGGGCGACGGCTCTAGCGTGGCGGTGCGCTTGCGTCCTCGCCCCCTAGCGGAGGGGACGGGTTCTGCCAAGGGCACATCGGCGACTGGCCAAGTAAGCCGATGGGATTGGTCGAGCGATCGCAACAAATCCAACAACTCCGCCCGCGACAGCGCAAAGGGGTGGCGCAGAATACTGCGGGCTGTATCTCCCTCCCCAAGGCGATTCGTTTCGACCCGCCGCCAGGTTTCACCCCAGATCAAAAATTGCCCGCCTGCGGACTGCGCTGATGATTTGCCGGATTCTGAGGTGTTTGGAGAGGAAACCTGGGGCTGAAATAGCCAGCTACCGTGTAAGATTGCCATGCGAGCGGAGAACGATGCAATGAGCAGTGCTGAACTGGGACAAAATGCTGGACAAGACGCGGGAAAGCCTGAAACTGGGAAGATTGAGACAAGGACTGAGACATGGATTGAAATGCAGCCAGAGGCGCAATCTGAGCTTGGTTCACCCCTACCCCTAGCGCTGCCGATTCGGAAAACCTTGCCCAATGGGGCGATCGCCGAACTGGATACCCTGCGCTCAGAAGAAACCGAAGTCGTTCGGGCGCTGCTGAACTATTTTGTAACGTCATCAGGAACCGAAGGATTAACCTATCCCCATGCTCAGCCCCTCTCTCCGTCAGAGTTTGCGGCCTATTGGCTGAGCCGGGATGCATATGTGGTGCGGGCTGTGGGGGATGCACCGCCGCCTGTATCTCAGGATACGTCACCCAAAGAGATGTTAGTCGAAGCGATATCGCAAGAAATGTCGCTCAAAGACCCGTTGCCACAGAATCTATCGTTAGACAAGACCTCAACCGATACTTCACCAAACCGCGCATCGCCTACTAAGCCTGCGCTTGGGGAAGTCTTGGGAGCTTTTTACCTAAAGCCCAACTTTCCCGGTTGGTGCAGTCATATCTGCAATGCTGGCTTCATTGTACAACCTGCCATGCGAGGTCAGGGAATTGGCCGCTGGATGGCAGAAACCATGCTGGCGATCGCCCCCACCAAGGGCTACACCGCCGTCATGTTCAACCTGGTCTTTGCCACCAACGAGCCATCGCTCAACCTGTGGCGATCGCTCGGCTTTTCCACTCTTGGTCGCGTTCCCCAAGCCGCTCGGCTACCCGACGGAGCAAGCGTTGATGCGATTATGCTTTACCGAGCGCTATAAAGTCTGCCACTCTGAAAAGTTGTGCGTCTAGAGTTGCGCGTCTAGAGTTGCGCGTCTAAAGAGTCGCTAATCTACAAGTCTTGCCAATCTCAGCAAGAGAGGGATGTGCTGTAACTATCGGGCGCATCCCAGTTATGCAAGTTTACCCTCATCCCCCAGCCCCTTCTCCCAAAACGGGAGAAGGGAAGCCAGATTGGAAGTCCCTCTCCCCCTTTGGGAGGGGATTTAGGGTGAGGGTTACAAAAGTGGGATATACCCGATGTGCTGTCCCCCGCGTCTGGCCGATCAGACCTCAAGATTCCAGTGTGCAGTTGGGGAATCGCCCTAATTGATTGGCTTCCACAATCGCGTTGCGACACGTCAGGGCGCTCTTGCCCGTCTTTCGAGAAAGCTCACGCAGATTAATCACCGGATGGCTGCTTTCCGCCGCTTGCAGATATAGCTCATAGGCCACTTCCAAAACCTGGTGATTAAGCACTAGGGGCGTGACCGTCGCTTCGACCAGATTAAACACAGGAACCCTCCCAATCCATGAAGCAAAGGTTTAGGCAACAGGGCTGATGTCGATCAGCGTAAGGGGATTGTCACCGAATTTCTGGGCATTTGCTTCTGTAAAAAGGAGGGCTTCTAGGGTCTATCGAAGGGTGGATCGTCGGACTCTAGCGGCTCTGCATCAAACAGCTCTGCATCAAACAGCTCTGCATCAAACGGCTCTGCATCGAACGGCTCTGCATCAAACGGCTCTGCATCAAACGGCTCTGCATCAAATAAATGTGGAGGAAATAACACCGCCAGACTGACGGGCAGATGTCCCACCGCGCTGATAAATTCCTGGGCATCGATGATGTCCTCTTGCAGCCATTCGTGCAGCAGGCAGGCGATCGCCATACAGGCCGCCTCAGTCGGGTCGCTGGGAGCGGGCGTTTCATCGCGCCCATCTTGGCAGAACGGGTTAGACATATGGCACGTTGCTCCTGTGGAATCTGGGGAGAGTCTTTGGGTTTGGGGATACTGATCTGCCCCATACCTATAGGTCTTCACTAAAAATGGATTGAATTACGCATAGAACAGATCACCCGATGCCGCGCCTCATTTCCATGCCCTAAGTGGCGCTACGAAGGAAGCTGCCAGAAGCCCCGCAGATGCTCGACTGGCAATCCAAATCGCAAATCCAAGCTCGAGAATTGATACAGCCCTGACTATCTATCTCGTGGCTATCTATCTAGGAATTACGCAGCGTCATGCAAAATAGTTTCTTGCAGACAGAACACCCGGCTGCTCATCCCCCGGACGGAACTGAATGCCCGTCACCTCTACCAGCAGGTCGTTGTTCGGGCGAAAGGCGGCTCTGTTGTCGTTGACCGAGAGGTAGGTCTGACCCTGAAACTCGAAGAATAGCGCCTGGTTTGCCCTAAGCCGCTGATTTCCGGGCTGGCTGGGGCGCGTGTCGGCGTAGGCAGTACTGACGGCCTGGGCCAGCGTGGTGATGCCTGGTTGGTTGATTACGCCGACGTTAAACAAGGCTCTGGGCAATTCCCGCGTTTTCAGCCGATTGTCAAAATCAAGCTGAATGCGATCGCCCTCGGTGGGGTTAAAGTCGGTTATCCGGTCGGGGGCCCGCAGCAACGAGGTTCGGAGTGCCTGGGTGCGGTTGCGTCCCGAAAATACAAAGCGATCAGCTCCCGCATCGCCCGTCAGCACGTCGGCTCCGGGGCCGCCGATCAGCACGTCCCGCCCCGGGCCGCCTAGCAGCGTATCGTTGCCCGCCTCGCCGCGCAGGGTGTCGTTGCCGCCGCGCCCGTCGATGGTGTCGTTGCCCCGGCCGCCCGTCAGCACGTCGTTGCGATCGCCCCCGATGATGTTTGCGCCGCCGACCGAAAACCCCGGCAGCGGCCGCTTATTAAACGAAAGAATCGTAAGGTTGTCGATTTCGTGGTTGTTGGTCAGCGCCCCCGTCGCCGCCGCAAAGCCAATTTTGAACGTCGCAGGGACGGGGCCATTGCCCGCCTGCACCACGTTGAATCGATCAACCACCACTTCGCCAGGATCATTAAAGTCGCGATCGCCGTTCAGATCGTCAAACACTGACAGCAATCCGGCCGGCGACAGTTCAATCTGCACAGCCCGCCGCGCCTGGGTGCGATTCCCCCCCGGATTGTCTAGGCTGATGGGCAGCGTCCGACTGCCCGTGAGGTAGCGATAGTTATTTGCCTCACTGCCGCGCACCCCGACCGAATCTTGCAGCGGCGGTCGCCGTCCCCCCACGCGCCCTTCTGAGGCAATCGAGAAATTGCCCACCGTGTCGAACCCAATGCCCAAGTAACCACCGACCAGACCCGGCTCGGCGTTTCGCGGCGCGTAGCCCAAGGAGCCGCCAAACCCGCCGGCCTGGGTCGGCGTGGCGTTGCCATCCACCAGAAAGAAGCTAATGCCATCGCCGCCACTGCTGCCATAGGCGTAGAGGTCAAAGCTGACGGAAAAGCCTGTGCCCGTGCTGATGGTTTGGGGAAACAGCACGAGAGAACCCTGGTTGGGCTGGGCAGCAGTGAGTTTGAGCAGCGTCATGATGGTGTTTGAAAAGTTTGCAACAAGATGGCTTTTCTGCTTATTAGCTCAGAAAAGCATCCACACAAAACATTGACCCAAGAGGCAATGTAAAGTCTTCTAAAGACTTTTCTCTGGCTAGATTCTCAGGGATTTCCCGGTCTGTCTCGGCAGCTTTTTCGTAAAGATTTAATGAAGCCTCATAAAGTAGAGATGAATTGGAGGCACAGCGCGGAAAGAGCGATCGCCCATCTGCCCTAATTTTGGAGCCAGTTTTGGGGCGATCGCCCTCCCGTCAAGCCGAGTTTCAGATGGTTACAGACGGCTACAAAACGTTTTGCACACTACTATGCCAACCGTGCGCTTCCCTCTTAAATAACTCTAGAAACGGTTCGGCAGCGACTCGCAGGAATATTTCAAAAAGATTCAGCGGGCAAATGACTATCCAGCAATCAACCCAAAGACCACCAGATCAGGGAGCAATGTATGTCAGCGGATCGGCTTCGAGTTCTGTTGTTGATTGAGCAGTGCAATCCGGATCTACCGTCTGTGCCCAGCGTGGGGTATCAATATTTCAGGACAATTTGTGACCGAGTTGATGCGACATTAATCACTCACGACCGCAACCGAGATGCGCTGGAGCGAGTTGCGCCAGATCAGAAGATTTTCTACATTTCCGAAAGCCGCTTGATGCGGCGATATTATCACTTGGTTGATCGTCTGACCGTGATCAACGGCCGAGTGAATTGGCCGCTGCATAACGTGCTGGCTTACTTGCTATACGAGGAATTTAATCATCGAGTTTATCGGCTGTTTCACACCGATGTCCGGCGGGGAAAATATGACCTGGTTCACGCCATTACGCCGATGATGCCGCGCTATCCGGTGAAGCTGGCGCAGGCCTGCGGACAAACGCCGTTTATTCTGGGCCCGGTGAATGGCGGCGTTCCTTTTCCCAGAGGGTTCGGCGCGATCGCCCGCCGGGAATTTTCGTACTTTAACTTTCTGCGGGGGCTGGGTCTGCTGCTGCCAGGATATCGAGCAACCTATCAAAAAGCCGATCGCGTTTTAGCCGGGTCATCCTATACCTTTGGAATGCTGCAAAAGCGGTTTCAATTGGGCGATCGCCTCCGATTGTTTTACGAAAATGGAATTCCGACGGAGTTCTTTGGGCGGGGTGCAAAACGAGAGAAGGGCGATCGCATCAACCTGCTATTTGTCGGTCGTTTGGTGCCCTACAAAGGTGCAGACATTTTGCTAGAAGCGCTGGCAAAGATTAAGCCCCTTGCATTATCGAAAACTCAGCTAACCATCGTCGGGGATGGGGCCGAGCGGGAATATTTAGAAGCGCTAACGCAGCGGCTTGACCTGCAAGACATTGTAGAATTCGCAGGCTGGGTTCCTCATTCAGAAACACATCGGTACTACAGTCAGGCGGACATCTTCTGCTTCCCGTCGATTCGGGAATTTGGCGGAGCGGTGGTGCTGGAGGCGATGGCAGCGGGACTGCCCTGCATCGTTGCCGACAATGGCGGCATCGCCGAATACATGACCCCCAACACGGGCTTTACCCTTCCGCTGCATTCCCGCGAGCATCTGGTGTCTACGCTAGCAGAAAAAATTCAACGGCTAGTGGAAGACGAGGCGCTGCGATTGCGCCTGTCGCAAGGGGCGATCGCCCATGCCCGCCAGTTTGAGTGGGAACACAAGGCAGAACAGATTGTGGCGCTCTATCACGAAGTGCTGGCAGAACGTCGGGTGTTCTCGCCTGCGGAAGCGCTGATCTGAGCAGCATCAACGATCCTAGTGTCTGGGCTGATGTCGATTTTAGATTTTAGATTGGTGATTTTGGATTGCCCGTCACCCTTCCCTCTTCGTCCTTCGTTTTTCGTTATTCCCTCTTCGTTCTTCCCTCTTCCCTCTTCCCCCTTCCTAAACCGACGGACTCAACGCGGTCGGCGGATTCGTCTCTGAACTCGCGGCTCGTGCGGCCATTTCCTTTAGCCGCTTAATCCGTTCTTCAACAGGCGGGTGCGTCATGAACAGCGTCATCAGCCCTTCCCGCGATAGAGGATTCACGACGAATAGCGGCGCAAAGGCAGGATTGCCGTGGATGGGAACCTTCTGTCCTGTCGCTTCCAGGGCCTCCAGAGCGCGAACCAGCGCCAGGGGATCGCCCGTGATCTCGGCGGCTCCGGCATCGGCGGCAAACTCCCGCGTGCGAGAAATCGCCATCTGGATCAGCCCCGCTGCCAGCGGCCCCACCACCAGCAAAAACAAGATTGCCAGGGGATTGTTGCCGCGTCGCCCCGCCCGCGACACTGGAAAATAGAGTGCGCCCAGCGTCAGGATGCGCCCTAGGTAGGTGAGCGATCCGGCCAGGGTTCCCGCCACAGCTTGCGTCAGCGTATCGCGGTTGCGGACGTGGGTGAGTTCATGAGCGATAACGGCATCCAGCTCGTCTGGCGGCAGCAGCTTGATGAGGCCTTTGGTGAGGGCGATCGCCGCGTGATTGGGGTCGCGGCCGGTGGCGAAGGCATTGGGCGACTCTGACGGCACGATATACACCGCAGGCATAGGAAGCCCAGCGCGATCGCACAGTTTTTCAATGCGGTCGTACAGCGCTGGAGCCTCTTCTCGCGGCGTGGGCTTGGCCTGAAACGCCGCCAGTGCTGCCTGGTCGGAATAGTACCAGGAGCCGAAGCTGCTCAGCGCTGCAAATGCCAGCCCGTAATACAGACCCGTTTCATCGCGCACCAGCAAATAGCCCGCCAGCACAATCAAGCCGCTGAGCAAGGCCAGCAGCGCCAGCGTTTTGAACTGATTGATCCCAGCCATAGAACCCTTGTAAGTTCGTGTAAACCTATGTAAATCCGTGTAAATCCGTAGTGCAAACCCAGTCAATCGACAGATTGACTTCGAGTGTTTATAGCATCGCAGATGCCTACCCTGGCAGGGTCTATCTGAGGAAAGAAAATTAACAGTCGGCAGTCGCTGCCATCCCTTTCCAAAGAGGGACAGGACTTACACGCTGGCAATAAGCTTTCTGGATTTTGGACGATTTCTCACGGGCTGCATCCGCGAGAAATCGTCCCCCTGCGTAAGTCGCTAGAGGGATTCTAAAGAGGGAGGTGGGGAACTAGGCGCGGGCAGCCGCCTTGGCCGCCAGAGTTGCCAGACCCACACAGAGCAGCGCGTTTAACGCCAAGTATCCACGGGCGATCGCCCCTGCGCCCAATCCCATCACCTGCGGATCGACCACCGCGCTAATGCCCAAACAGGCCGCCACACCCAGCGTTGCGCCGATGGCCACCCACTTGCCCCAGGCATGGCCCAGCAGCAGCGCCACTAGCCCAAACGGAATCAGCACGCTGGCGAAGAGCGGGTTCAGTGCTGCGCTGCCGGATATTGCGCCGCCCAGTTCAGGAATCGAGCTACCCAAAAGTCGGAAGGGATATTGCGGCAGGTCGTAAATATAGAAACCCCGGAACGGGAAAAAGCCGCTGCTGCCTGCGACTAGGCCCAGCCCCAGCGACAGGCTCAGCACGGGCACATAGCGCCGCAGCAGCCACGCCAGCAGGTATGACCCCAGCACCATGCCCAGCTTGGGCAACAGCGCCACCGCGCCGCCATCAAACCAGAAGCGCAGGTTGAGATAGCCATTGTCGTGCAGCCAGCGCAGGAAGTCTTTCACGTCCAGATTTTCCTGCTGGGCTAACCGTACAGCAGCGTTGGCATCCAGCCGGCCTGCGCCGAAGTGGTTGAGCGGGTCTTCCGTAACCTGGCGAGCGGAGGATTTGAGGATTTGGGCGATCGCCTCCGGTTCCGTAATGCCTACGGATTTCACCAGCGCAGCAACGGCGGCAACGTGGGGCGCGGCCATGCTGGTGCCCTGGAAGGCACGAAACACGGGTTCGCCCGTCTCCGGATCGATAGTTTGCTGCAAAATGCCGCCTGCGTCGTTTTCGCCCTCAAACGCGCCGCCCGGTGCGGCAATGTCCACGCCCGCGCCGAAGTTGGAATAGGGCGCTTTGGCTCCCGTGGCATCCACGGCCGACACGGCAATCACGTTGCCATAGCGGGCGGGAAATCCGGCAGCGTTGGTGTTGGCGTTGCCTGCCGCTGCCACAATCACCACGCCTTTGCC
This sequence comes from Thermoleptolyngbya sichuanensis A183, assembly GCF_013177315.1. Lineage (NCBI taxonomy): Bacteria > Bacillati > Cyanobacteriota > Cyanophyceae > Oculatellales > Oculatellaceae > Thermoleptolyngbya > Thermoleptolyngbya sichuanensis. Next base: position 4,254,350 of record NZ_CP053661.1, read on the forward strand.
GTGGGCATAGTCGATGGCATCCCGCATCACGCCCGCGTCGCCACCCCCACCCAGGCTGAGGTTAATTACGTCCGCCCCGTGGTCGGCAGCAAAGCGAATCGCCTCAGCAATGTCCGTCACCGTGCCGCCGCCCTCCGCGCCCAGCACCTTCAGCGGCATCAGGCTGGCTTCGTAGGCAATGCCCGCTACGCCGAGATTGTTGTTCGTGGATTGGGCGATTGTCCCGGCGACGTGGGTGCCGTGGCCGTTGTCGTCGATCGCCTCTTCCCGGTCGTTTACAAAGTCGTAGCCGGGGACAAACTTGGTCTGCTGCAAATCGGGCACAGGCGCAATGCCCGTGTCGATGACGGCAATGGTCGTGCCCGCGCCCTTGCTCTCGTTCCAGGCAGATTCCATCTGAAGGGTCTGGAGATTCCACTGTTTGGGATAGTCGGGGTCGTTGGGCACGTCCAGTGTGCGATAGATATAGTTGGGGTCGATGGATTCTGTATAGCGGCGCAGGTCAGAGCGGCGGAGCGATCGCAGGGTTCGCTGATCTCCTGGCAAAATGTAAACCTGCTCAGCCTGAGAAAAGGCGCTGTTGAGTTGGGGTGTGATGCTGAACTGTTGGGCGATCGCCCCTAGCTGCTGCTCCACTTCTGCCGCCGTCAGGTCATCCCGAAAGTCCAGCACAATCGACTCATACTCGCCCCGACTGCCCAGCCCTGGCACATGACCCAGCGCCAAGATCAGCCCCGCCAAAAACAGCCCAATCCACCACAGCCGTCCCATCGCTCCGACTCCCAGGAAGTGTTTCTTCCCAACGATAGCTCAGGCGCTAGCGGAGTTGGAGGGCAGAGTTAAGAAACGCAACTGAGAAGCTTTCGCTTTAATTCGCTCTAAATTACTTCAAGTCTGGGGTTCAGGATTAGCAGCCATTGCAAGCCGGAGGTGCCATCATCAAAGCGCAAGACTCAGCGAAAATGAGAAGTAAGTCCAAAACCCAGACGATTTCTCCACGCTCCCCACTGTCACCAGATCTCGCCCTATGACATCTTCTCCTTTGTTGCCGGATCGTATTGCTCCAGCCCTTGCAGCAAACCTGACGTACATCAAGCTCGATCGCGCCAAGCTTGCAGATTTTTGCCAGAAGCACCGCATTCGTAAACTCTCGCTATTTGGCTCCATCCTGCGCGACGACTTTGATCCAGATCGCAGCGATGTCGATTTCCTAGTGGAATTTTTGCCAGAAGCTCGCATTGGATATTTTGAAATCGTTCGTATCGAAAATGAGCTATCTACCATGATTGGTAGAAAAGCGGATCTCAGAACACCTCAGGAACTCAGCCGTTATTTTCGGCAAGAAGTAATTGATGAAGCTGTTACTCAATATGCGCGAACATGACCAAAATTGACGATACAACTCGCCTGCAACATATGCTGGACTATTCCAGAAAAGCCTGCGAATTTACACAGGGTAAAACTCAAGCTGATTTGGAGTCAAACGAAGTGCTAACACTGGCAATCGTTCGGCTGATTGAAATTGTTGGCGAAGCCGCAGCAAACGTATCTCCAGAGCGTCGGGAAGAGTTTCAAGATATTCCCTGGAGTGAAATTATAGGCATGAGAAATCGCGTCGTTCATGCCTACTTCGATGTCAACTTTAATATTGTTTGGAATACAGTGACCTACAATTTGCCATCGCTTATTGCTCAGCTCGAAGCCTCTCTCGAATAAGCAGGGTATTGAGCCATATAGCGGCTAGTTCTCTACGTGCAATTCTGCGTGAACTTGGCAGCTAGATAGGCCAGGGTTGCTTCAAAGCTGCCCCTATTCCCAGTCTCTAAACAATTCGCTTTTCCAGATATTGCCCAATCATCTGCTGTTCGCCTTCGCGGGTAATGATGGTCTGGCGGGTGCGGTAGAGTTGCCCGATGAGCTTGATTTCCTCCTCGAAGGAGGAGCCTTTGTATTCGGTGCGGAGGCAGAGGGTTTGGGGGTTGGTGAAGTAGTAGAGCGCGGTGACAGGCTTGGTGGTGGCAAAGCCGCGATCGCGGTACAGTAGACTTCCCATTGCGCCGAAGAGGGTAGAGCCTCTGGACTGGGTGCGTCCTGATAGCGCCTCGGCACTATTCCAGACGACCTCCGTGCCGCAGGTGAGGCAGGTGTCATCTTCCAGTTTGTGCAGGCGGGCGAGGTGGCGCAGTTCGTCGCAGCCCTGGGACAAAAAGCGGACTTGAATCTGGCTGACCATTTCCTTGGTTTCGCCGTCGGGCAGGGTGTAGTAGCGCCGCTCAGAGCGCCATTCGCCAGCAGACTGCTGAAAGAATTCGGCAATTTGGGAATCGCCTGCGGTTGTGGTCAAAGAAGGCTGAAACGTCACCGAACTGTCCTCACACTCGCAACTAAGGTTAACAAAGTAAATGGGGAAACCTGCACTTTTGTCAATTCATGCTTGCGTTTCTGTAATTCTTTTTAATATAACCCAGAGGGTGGGATTTTAGGGCCCCCTGGATGGGTAATTATTCTCAGCGATCGCCCAGATATATTGTTCCCATCTAACCCCGAAAAGGGTCAAATCCGGCATGATGTAAGAGGGCTGCTTGTTCTCAGCAATTTAACAACGGGTATGTCATCGTTCAACATTCAGGCACCGTTTGAGCCAAAGGGCGACCAACCAAGGGCGATCGCTCAACTCACCGACTACGTGCAGCAGGGACACCGCTACCAAACCCTGCTGGGTGCAACGGGCACGGGCAAAACCCACAGCATCGCTCGTGTGATTCAGAACGTGGGCAAGCCGACGCTGGTGCTGGCCCACAACAAAACGCTGGCGGCGCAGTTGTGCAATGAGCTGCGGGAGTTTTTCCCTGACAACGCAGTGGAATATTTCATTAGCTATTACGATTATTACCAGCCGGAAGCCTATATTCCGGTGACGGATACTTACATTGCCAAAACCGCGTCGATTAACGAAGAAATCGACATGCTGCGCCATTCTGCAACGCGATCGCTGTTTGAGCGCAAAGACGTGATCGTAGTGGCCTCCATTAGCTGCATTTACGGACTGGGAATTCCGGCAGAGTATTTGAACGCATCGGTTCGCTTTGCCGTGGGCATGGAGACGGATCAGCGGCAGATCTTGCGCGATCTCTCCACCGTGCAATATGAGCGCAATGACCTGGACGTGGGGCGGGGCCGATTCCGGGTCAAAGGCGATGTCCTGGAGATTGGCCCGGCCTATGAAGATCGAATCATTCGGATTGAGTTTTTTGGGGACGAAATCGATGCCATTCGCTATATCGATCCGATTACGGGTGCGACGCTGCAAAGCATGGAATCGGTGAACATTTACCCTGCCAAACACTTTGTCACGCCGGAGGATCGGCTGGAGGCGGCCTGCATTGCCATTCAGGATGAACTCAAGGAGCGGCTGGCGGAATTGGAAAGCGAAAATAAGTTATTGGAAGCCCAGCGGCTAGAGCAGCGCACCCGCTACGACTTGGAAATGCTGCGGGAAGTGGGCTATTGCAACGGCGTGGAAAACTATGCGCGACACTTGGCAGGTCGCCCGGCCGGGTCGCCGCCGGAGTGTTTGCTGGACTATTTCCCCAAGGACTGGCTGCTGGTGATTGACGAATCGCACGTTACGCTGCCGCAGTTGAAGGGCATGTATAACGGCGATCGCGCTCGCAAAACCGTCCTGATCGAACATGGGTTTCGTCTGCCCAGCGCTGCCGACAACCGCCCCCTTAAGGACGAAGAATTCTGGCAAAAAGTGAATCAGTGCATTTTCGTATCAGCCACACCGGGCGACTGGGAGTTGCAGGTGTCGGATGGCGTATTTGAAACAACGGGCGAAGGCAAAGACGCATCGAGTGTTTACCTTCGCGGAACCGGGCGGGTGGTGGAGCAGGTAATTCGCCCGACGGGGGTGCTTGATCCAGAAATTTTTGTGCGGCCGACGGATGGGCAGATCGATGACCTGCTGGGCGAGGTGCGCGATCGCGTGGAAAAAGGCGAGTGCACGCTGGTCACCACGCTGACCAAACGCATGGCCGAAGACCTGACTGAATATTTGCAAGAGCGTGGTATTCGGGTGCGCTATTTGCATTCCGAGATCAATTCCATCGAGCGGATCGAGATCCTGCAAGATTTGCGTCAGGGGGCGTTCGATGTGCTAGTTGGCGTGAACCTGCTGCGGGAGGGATTAGACTTGCCAGAAGTGTCGCTGGTGGCGATTTTGGACGCAGATAAGGAAGGGTTTTTGCGGGCAGAGCGATCGCTCATTCAGACCATTGGCCGGGCAGCGCGGCACGTCCGGGGACAGGCCATTCTCTACGCCGACAACCTCACCGACAGCATGGCCCGAGCCATCGAGGAAACCGAGCGCCGCCGCCAGATCCAGATGGAATACAACGAGAAACACGGCATTACGCCGCAGCCGATCGTTCGTCGCCAAAACAATGCGATTCTGCAATTTCTGGAAGTGTCGCGCCGAGTCAGCGCCCACGAACTGGAGGAAATGATCGACCAATCGGAGGATCTGCCCCTGGAAAATATTCCCGACCTGATCGTGAAGCTGGAAGCCGAAATGAAGGAAGCCGCGAAGAAGCTAGAGTTTGAAGAGGCTGCTAAAATGCGCGACAAGATTAAGCAATTGCGCGATCGCCTCACGGGTCGTCGCTAGTCCTCAAGTGTAATCAGTTTAAGGTTCAATTTTAATGTCCAGATAAACAATGTCTAGATAAACAATGTCCAAATAAACAATATCCAAATAAACAATATCCAAATAAACGACCAAACCTGGTTCAAAGCGGGGGTATCCCACTTTTGTAACCCTCACCCTACAGCCCTCTCTCAAAGCGGGAGAGGGACTTCCAATCCGGCTCTCCTTCTCCTGCTCTGGGAGAAGGGGCTGGGGGATGAGGGCAAACTTGCAGCCCTGGGATGCGCCCGTTCAAAGCCGACTCACAAAAGCCTTATCACAATTGCTTGAGAGTCGTCTCTTCACTTTGTCAGTTGAAAGTGAGATCTAGATTCCAAAGTGGTTCGTAGACCCATTCGCAACCCGATTCGCCACTCTATTCACACCCACCTCACACCCACGTCACGCCCATGATCGGACAGTCGAGGTCGTCACAATCCGGAGGTTCTCGATGCAGCGATTTCCCCAAATATTCCATCGTGGTGCCTGTGTACAACGAAGAGGCGAATATTCCAGAGCTATATCGCCGCGTCAGCCGGGTTATGGAGTCGCTGGATGGAGACGCAGAGCTAATTTTGATTGATGACGGCAGCGGCGATCGCACGCTATCCATGCTGCGCGACCTGCACCAGCAAGACCCCCGCGTGCGCTACCTCAGCTTTGCGCGAAACTTTGGGCATCAGACAGCAGTGACGGCGGGGCTGCACTTTGCACGGGGCAAAGCAGTGGTGACGATGGATGCCGACTTGCAAGATCCGCCGGAGCTAATTTTGCAACTGGTGGAACGGTGGCAGGAAGGCTATCAGGTGGTCTACGCCCAGCGGACTCGCCGCAAACAGGAAGGTCTGCTTAAGCGCGGGCTGGCCTACGGCTTTTATCGCATTTTGCGGAAGCTGGCGGATGTGGACATTCCCACGGACACGGGCGACTTTTGCCTGATGGATCGCGCAGTGGTGAATTTGCTGAATCGGATGCCAGAGCGCAACCGCTACATTCGCGGACTCCGCGCCTGGGTGGGCTTTCGGCAGACAGCGGTGCTGTTTGACCGCGACCCCCGGTTTGCGGGCGAGGTGAAGTATACCTTTCGCAAGTCGCTGGCGCTGGCGATCAACGGGCTGGTGTCGTTTTCGATTATTCCCCTGCGGCTTTCGACCTATATGGGCATGGCGGCGGCGGCGATCGCCCTGCTGATGATGGGGCTGGTGGTCTACTGGCGCTTGTTTGAACCCAACTCACGGCTAACGGGCTTTGCTACGATTGCGATCGCTGTCTTTTTTCTGGGCGCAGTGCAGTTGATTTGCATTGGCATTCTCGGCGAATATATCGGGCGCATCTACGAAGACGTGCGCGGCCGCCCGCTCTACACCCTGGCCGAGGCAGGTGGCTTCGAGGATTTGCCCCATCCCCAATCCTTCTCGCACGGGGTTTCGGAGCCGTAATCCTCTAATCTGCAACGATTGCGCGAGGCAGCCATTGCGTTAATTGTTGAATTGTTGGTTGAATTGTTGCACTGGCTATTTCGCTAATTGTGCTAACTGCGTCAACTTTTGCGCTAGCTATTGCGCCACATCTACGGGCTGATTTTCTGAGGCAGCCGAGCTAGCCAGCAGCGCCTCCAGCAGGTTGCCCCGATTGGTGCGAACCGTGTCCACCGTTGCCTTGATGAAGCCTGCAATCGGCACTGCCACCAGCAGCCCCAGCACACCGCCCACCTTCAGCCCGATATCCAGCGAAATCAGCATCCACACAGGGTTTAGCCCCGTCAACTCGCCCACAATGCGCGGGCCGATCAGGTTTTCGCAAATCTGGATAATCACCGCGCCGACGATCAGCACTTTTACACCCAGCCAAAAGTTTTGCAGCGCCAGCAGGGAACTGACGATCACCAGCGTCGTGCTGCCGCCAAAGGGAATCAGGCTGGCCGCACCGATGCCCAGGCCAAATAGCTCTGCCAGGGGAATTCGCAAAATCAGCATTGCCGCCGTTTGCGACAGACCCATGATGGTGGCTAGCGTCGCCTGTCCCACAATGAAGCGCTCAAAGTTTTGCGGTAGCGACTGCCGAATGCGATCGCCCCAGGGCGACGGCAGCCAGCCCAAAATTCCCGCCCAAAGCTGTTCGCCCCGCAGCACCAGGAAAATCGTGAACACCACCGTCAGGAAGATATTCACAATGCTGCCAATGGCGCTAAAGACCAGACTGATGACCTGCGTGGTGAGCGATCGCAGCACGCCCGTCAGCCGCTCGATCTGCTGATTCAGCGTCGTACTTAGGTCTACCGGAATCTGTTGCTCAATGGCCCAGGCTTCCAGCGATTTCAACTGCTGCTGGCCAGACTTCAGCCATTCTGGCAGGCGGGTGAGCAACTCGTTCGACTGGCGCAAAATCAGCGGCACGATAAACACCAGCAGCACGCTCAGCACAATCAGGAACAGCAGAAACACGACTCCGACGGCAATGCTGCGCCGCACACCGCGCTGCTGCAAAAAGCGGATGGGATAGTCCAGCAAGAAAGAAACGAGCGTTGCGGCAATCAGGGTGCTGATTAGCGGCTGGAGCCACTGGGCAAACAGCAGCAGCAGCCAAGCGTTGAGAAACACGACGGGGAAAATCAGCCCAATCGTAAAAATGCGGGGTAATCGACTCAACGACTCAAGCATGAGGGACGCAGTGGCAAAAACCAGAAGTTAGGGCGCTTCTGATGATCCTATCGCGATGTCGCTCTGTTCGTCCGACTCGACGACGCTTGTGTCGATGTCCACGCTGCCCGGTGTGGGAATGGCGCGATAGAGAAACCGAATCGTGTCGCGCTCATCAAAGCGATCCAGTTCGTGGCGGACATCTTCTTCGCTGGGCGCAGTGACTTGCATCAAAAAAGGCAGCAGCTTGAACGTGGGCGTATAGGTGAAAAAGTAGCCGCCATGCACGTCGATGCGCCCTGTTAGATAGAAGAACGTGTTAATCGCATCGATGGGAATCGCGGTGAATGGGTTGAGCTCCAGGGCAACCGCGTTCACGCCCTTCATCTTGGAGCAGTCCAGGTAGCTGAAATTTTCAAACAGGTCATAGGCAGACGTGGGACGCACCGCCTGACGAGTCAAAATTGCGCCGCGAATCAGCAAAATCTTAAGCTGCTCTCGGCGGCGCTTGCGGCGGGGCGTTTTTTGGATTTCTTTCTCTGGGTTGGGCGGCAAAAACACGTTTCCCAGGCGCAGACCTGACATTTCCACGCTGGGTTCGCTAAACCAGTTGCCCAGGGTGGAGAGATAGCGCAACACAATGTCGCGATCGCTCGACATTAGGTAAATCTGCTCGCAGCGGCGAATGGCAGAGCGGACGTAGTTGTTTCGCCCTTCCCGCAGCAGCTCCAGGGGAATATCGGGCGAGGCCAGAATCAGCTTGCCCAGCTTGAGGCAGTCGCCCAGTCCATCGTCATTGGATTCCTGGTCATCTTTGCCAAAGCGATCCGACAACACCCGCAGCACGTTCACCAGCACCAGCCCGCCCATGCTGTGGCCAATCAGGTTCACCAGCTTGCGGCTGCGCTTGAGGGCCAGTTGAACCCGCTCGTCGCGCTCCGGCAGCCCCATGTCTTGAAGCATGAGCCGCTTCAGCGATTTATCCAGCCGCCAGAAAAATTCCGCGAGATCCGGTGCGCCATAGTGAATCGCCCGGTAGCGATCGCGCTGATAGACCACCGACCGCAACAGCATCAGCAGCGACAGCCACAGGAAAAAGACCCCAGCGGCGATCGCCAGATGCCACTGCGGCCCCACATCCCGTACAAGGTCAATCTTCTCTGCCAGTTCCGTGAGGCCAATCAGCACCACGCTGGGAATAAAGCTGAGCAGCAGCAGGCTCCCCAGAAATTTCATTAAAATTTCCAGATTGCTCATAGAGTCCCGGATCAGCCCCCGGTTAAACACGGGCTGTTCGCTGGGCCAGTGATAGCCGATGTAGAGATGCTCTTCGCCCAGCGTGTCGGTGGGTTCCCCGCCGGGTTTGGGTTTGGCAAAGAGGTAGTTGGCTTCGTCTGAAAGAAACTTGTAGAAGCCACCCGCCGGGTTGGCGTAGCCGTGCGTCCGCAGGGTCAGGGCGCGGATGTTTCGCTGGTGAATGATTTCCGCCAGCTCATCGACATTAAACAGCGGGCGAAACAGCTTGGGGTTGGGGAGCGATCGCTCGACCGCCAGCGACACCGATGCCGTGCTGACCACCAGAAACGTATTCTGGGTACACCACTCGCCGCATTCGCCCTGCTTGCCCTCCTGCCCCAGATAGCGATACACCTCAAAGTTTCGCCCAATGGCTTTGGTAAACTCGCGGCGCTTCCAGTGGTTCAGCGTTTTGATGACGTACTCTTCGTCTACAAGCCGACAAAAGCCGGGATAGCGCTCCTGACACTGGGCCCAGTCAAAGGCTTGGGCATGGGTTTTGAGTTCGTTATGGAGCGCATCGGCGATCGCCCTGGGGTCGGCCTTTCCCTGATACACTGCGGGATCTGCGTCATACATCGGCTCGTAGGCAAGCTGCACGATTCGCGCCTTGGCCCACCAGTCCGAAAAAGGAGCCGCATTTGCCACAATGCCCCCCAGCCAGCGCTGGTCATTGGCACAGGCCTCACGCCCCGCTGACGACTCTGCCCAGCGATAGGGCAGCGCCTCCTCTAGCTGTGTTGCACCCATGAAGGTTCTCCTTCTGCGACCGTTGGTGATCCAGACCGTGGTTGATCCGGAGAGTGATCCAGAACTCGCGGCGGCTTAAAATTCCGCGCCGGGATATTCCCGAAATTTTAGAACCCTGCGTCTGGTCTGGTGCAGGAAGTTAACAAAGCCTTAGATGAGCCCCCGTAGAGGAATCACCAGAGATACACGCCAGAATCACGCCAGATTCGCGCCAGATTCATGCCAGATTTACGCTAAGCCTTGGCGCTGGGCAGCTTGACCTGAGTAGCAAGTCCCAGCTTTTGCAGCAGGGCGATCGTCGCCCAGGTGAGGTCAAGCTCCCACCAGGCCAGTCCGTGGCGGGCGGAATACTGGAAGGCGTGGTGGTTATTGTGCCAGCCTTCGCCGTAGGTCAGCAGGGCCACCCACCAGCAGTTGGTCGAGCGATCGCCCGAATCATAGCTGCGATAGCCAAAGCGGTGGGTGGCGCTGTTCACCAGCCAGGTGCAGTGATATACCACCACCAGCCGCACAAACACGCCCCAAATTACAAACGGCCAGCCCCCCAGCAGGTATAGCAACCCGCCAAACGCCACCTGAATCCAGAAGAAATGCCGCTGAAAAAATTGATAAACCGGATCGCCAGAAATATCGCGGGTGTAGCGGTCGGTTTCGGCCATGGCGGGCACATCGTAAAACATCCAGCCCATGTGGCTCCACCAAAAGCCGCGGCCAGAGTCGTGGTGGTCGCGCTCCTGATCGGAATGGACGTGGTGGTGACGGTGCAGCCCGACCCACTCCAGCGGGCCGCCCTGCATACTCAGCGTGCCAAAAAACACCAGCAGATATTCCAGCCACTTGGGCACCTGAAAGCTGCGGTGGCTAACGAGCCGATGCCAGCCCAGGGTGATGCCCAACCCGCCTGTCACCCAATGCAGAAAGACGAGAAGGGCGATCGCCCCCCAGTTAAACATTCCTGGCAACAGCGCCAGCAGCGCCCCCAAATGCACGCCCACCATAAATAGCAGGACGACGTATCGGGGCTTTTGTCGAGTTAACGGAGCAATAGTCATAAAATCCAACGAAAACTGTATAAAGGGTCAGGGGGTAAAGGGGCAGAGGTTTGGGCTGAGGAGCAGGTCACATGCGCTTGGCTGAGCCGCTAGATAGGCAATTAGCTGGGCAATTAGCTGGGCAATTAGCTGGGCAACTAGATGGGCAACTAGCTGGCAGCCCAAAATCGCCAATCTAAAATCCAAAATTGGCACAGGCGCATCCACTCCGCCCCAAGCTCATCATTTCGGGGAATGGTCGCTGGGTCAAGGAAAGCCCACCACACGCAGGAATGCTGGCGTGAAGATTGGCGCGGACTTCGGATACAAACTGGGGCGCGGACTGGGGCGCGAACTGGGGCGCGAATTAGGGCGCGGACTGGGGCGCGAATTGGAGCGCAGATAGGTACTCCAAATTGGGCGCATCCCAATTCTGCAAGTTTGCCTTCATCCCCCAGCCCTTTCTGCCTTTTTGGGAGAAAAGCAATCGGACTGGAAGTCCCTCTCCCGCTTTGAGAGAAAGATTTAGGGTGAGGGGTACAAAAGTGGGATGCACCCTCCAAATTACCTCGTGCAACGGATGCAGCAGACTGCAACCGCACAGGCAGATCGAAACGAGAAGAATCCAAGAAAGACCTGATTTTAGAGATAAACCGACTCAGCGAGAGAAGGGCAAAGGACGCGATCGCCGCACTCGCGAACCGTCAATCGTGTGGATTTCCTGGTCTTCCAAAATCGTGCGAACCCGATTGGATTGGGCCAGTGCGGGAATGCCTGCCGCGTCAATTTCGACTGGAACTGCGCCAACCGCGTCGGGAGAGGACGCAAGCAAATTGGCGTGAAAGGCTTCCAAAATGGGGCGAATTTCCTCCAGAGAGCGCTGGGCGGCGGTGCGTATGCGGGCGATCGCCGCTTGTCTTTCCTCTGGCGTTTGGCGGCGGGCTGGGGCAGGCGGCATCGGGCTACCTGGCCCTCCTCCACCCTCAGAGCGATCGGTTTCCAGCATCACCACCGCCCGAATTTTCTGCTGAGGCTTCAGATGCTCCAGCCGTGCGCCAAATTCCGGGCTGATTTTGGACAGATGCTTGGGTGAAGCAACGCGAATTTCAGGCTTAACAGGTTTAGTGTCTTTAGTCTCAATTCTAGGCTCGATTTCAGGCGCGTTTTTTCTAGCCAAACTATCTTGAACGCGATCTTGAAAACGCTCTTGAGCGCGATCGCCCTGACGATCTGTGCCATGACTGGCGCTTTCCCGACCCTCTCGATAAGCGGCATGGCAATCCCTTGCAGTCTCTGCCTGTTGCATAGGCGAAGACTCCAGAGAACTTAGAGAACCTATATCGCGACTCAACCAGCCGTCCGTATCTCGCAGCGCGTCTGCCATAGCTTAGCCAACCTCAAGCTCACCTTGGAAACGGAGACAATGATCTGCAACCCAAGTGTGTTCCTTCAGCCTATCCGAAAACTCAAAGCAATGACAGAAACTTCAGAAAACTCTGCCAAGCGCAGTATGACGCAAGACAGAAGGTTCCGCAAGGCAGCGCATCCAGCAAATTAACCTTCCCACTGCGTAAGTCTATGAAACTCCTGTGAAAGTCCTATCAAGACAGGACTTACGCACTTGCGATAAGCTCTTTGGGTTTTGGATAATTTCTCCCAGGCGCAGCCCGCGAGAAATTATCCAACTGCGTAAGTCTATGAAAGTCCTATGAAGAATTGAAGAACTGAAGTTTTGGCTAGAAATTTGCTAAGAATTCAGCGCTTCGAGCGCTTCTAGCGGCTGAATCAGCCCATAGCCCCAGCGATTGTCGGGACGATATTTGTCGCCATCGGGATGTTTGGCGGTCTGGCAGAGGGCTTCTAGGATTGCGGTCGTGGGTACGTCGGGCTTGGCGGCCATCAGCAGGGCGATCGCCCCAGAAACGTGTGGCGTAGCCATCGAAGTACCATCCATCACGGCGTACTCGTGCCCTTCCGATTCGCCCTCCGGCGGAATGCAAGAATACACATTGCAGCCAGGGGCAACGATATCGGGCTTCGTCACCAGTTGATGGTTGGGGTCGGGATAGACCAGACTGGCTCCGCTGCTGAAAAAGGCGACATCGGCTCGGTTGCGAGACATGCGACCCACCGCGCCGACCGCAAAGGCGCTGTAGGCATTCCCTGGAGAACAAGAATTGCCGTGGTTGCTGTTGCCAATCGCCACCACCGAGGCAATCCCATACTGCTGCATCAGTTCCTCAAAAATCAGCCCAAATCGGGGGTCGTAGTAACTGAACCCCAGGGACATATTGATCACCTGCGCTCCGTTTTCCACCGCCCACACGAGGCCGCGCACCAGGGCGATCGTTGTGCCAGAGCCGTTCAGCACGCCGCCCACCACCAAGTCGGCCTCTGGCGCAACCCCAATGGCGAGTCCCTGCGGCGTTTGCCCCCCTGCGATCGTGCCGCAGACGTGCGTGCCGTGCTGGTCGCTGTCGAAGCTGGTCGAGGTCTTAATCGTGCGGCCGAGTGGATCGATCACCACAAACTCTTTCACGCGATCCTGAAGCGCCGGGTGTTCGCCATAAACGCCCGTATCCAGCACGGCCACGCGCACGCCCGCGCCCTTGGTGGTTTCCCACAGTTCGGGAATTTCCAGATATTGCAGACCCCAGGTTGCGCCCTGCTCTAGCTCTTGGCGATCGGGCAACTCGTAGGACACGTCCTGCGGCTGGATCAGCCTAACGCGCTGGTTGGGCAATATGGCAACCACGTTGGGATGGCGGGCCAGCATAGGTAGGGAATTGCGGGTTACCTCGACGGCTGCCACCGGCAAGGCTCCAGAGCCAATCTGGGCGATCGCCGGTTCTTCGTGGCTCTGGAAATGCTTTGCTCCCTGCGTCTGATAGCTCTCAAACAACTGCGCCTGGATTGCCTGCTGATGCTTGGCCCGCTCTTTGAGATAGCTCAGGCGCGTTTTGTTGCTTCGCAATTCCTCCAGCGTCGGCAAGTCTTCTAGCTTGGGAGATTCGTAGATGACGATTGCATCAATCTTTTCGTTGGATTTTCGCTCGGCAAGCAGCGGGTCAAAGGCAGGCGAGATCTTATCTTCGATGCTCATCGGTTATGAACCTCCCCTTCTGGTTCGCTGGTGTCCTAGTTCATCGCCCAGTGTTGTAGCAAAACTGGGCGCAGTCGGCTTTTGCAATGCATGTCCCCAATGCAAGCCCTGTCGTAATCTTCATCAGCGCGATCGCCCATCCCGGTGGTTTTACGGAGTTTTTTGGCGATCGCCCCACGCAGCATCACACGGAGCTTTCTGATACCAATATATGATATCAATTAAATCTGAATTGCGGGTTCTCTCTGCTACTTCAGTTCCGAACCGAATTCCCCAGCCCTGCCATACACCTGTATGGTAGCGATCGCCGCTCGAATCCGACCGGCGGGCCCGTCCCCCCAGTTCTGATGGCGACATTTGGTGCAAAATAGTTCCCCCGCAAAAACAAATCGGCTTCCGGCCGTTTTCTGTCAATTTCGGGAGGCCGGTCGGGTATTAATCGGAACTCAAGTTGAGGAGCCGACCTAGGTCGAGTCGGGTGAGGCGGTGGCTGCTTCCGAGGGGGTAGTTTCCGGCGATTTGCTGCGCCAGAGCCAGCTTGTGATCAGGTGCGACAGTAGCCCCATCGGCCCGGCAAACAGGCATAGCGCCAGGGAATGCACCGTCCACACGCCTGTCCGCTGTCCTTCCCAATAAATCCAGCGCCCCACAAACAAATCCATGACCAGATAATGCACCCAGCCCGTTGCGGCGATCGCCTCATTGCTAAATAGCCGCGCAATGTCCGCAAGCTGAGCGCTGGCAAAATCCTGAGCAGAGGTCGTGGTGAGGTTGCTGGCAAACAGGTATACATACAGCCCCGCCAGCGCCACAAAGGGCAGGTAGGACTGCATCACCCGGCGCGTCATGCCCCAATTGGGCAAGAAAATCATCAGCGCCCAGAAGGGCAGCACGAAGAGGTTAGCAGCGTTAAAAAGGAGTTCGAGCATGATGGGTGACGCGTGGGTGACGGGTTGGGGAGAGCCAAAAAGGGACGAGAACCGGAATGGGGGGACGCGATTTCACACCCCCACGCCGCGAATCGAGCAATCGAGCAACTGCATCGGATGCAGCACAGGAACCGACTTGCCCTGGCGTTCTAGGTGGTGGCTGATTTGCACGAAGCAGCCGATGTTGGCGGAGGCAATGACCGATGCGCCCGTGTTGAGCAGATTGGTGACTTTTTGCCGCCCCAGTTCCTCGGCCACTTCGGGTTGCAGGATGTTGTAAACGCCCGCGCTGCCGCAGCAGAGGGCCGCATCGATGGGTTCCCGAAGCTGCACGCCGGGAATTTGTCGCAAAAGCTGGCGCGGTTGCAGGCTAATCTTCTGCCCGTGCAGCATGTGGCAAGCGTCTTGATAGACCAGCGTCAGCGGGTCGTCTTGCAGGGGATGCAGCGGAGTCGTTAGCCCGACTTCGGCGAGAAATTCCTGTACGTCTTTGACGGTTTGCACAAAGGCTTGAGCGCGATCGCCATAGGCCGCATCCCCTTTCAAAATGTGCCCGTATTCCTTCAGCGTGTGCCCACAGCCAGAAGCGTTGATCAGCACAAAATCCACCTTTGCCTGCTCGAAGGTGTCAATCATCTGCCGGGCCAAGTCTTGTGCCTGCTGCTCTTGCCCCTGATGGTGCGACAGTGCGCCGCAGCAGCCCTGCGCTGGGGGAATCACTACGTCGCAGCCATTGGCCGTCAGCACGCGCACCGTTGCCTCGTTCACCTCTGGGTTAAATAACCGCTGCACACAGCCGAGAATCAGCCCGACGCGATACCGCGCCTTGCCCTGAGCAGGGACAAATTCTGGCAGGCGATCTTGAAACGCTTGGGGCGAGAGGGGCGGTAATAGTGCCTCCATTGCCGCAAGCTGGGGCGCAAGTTGGGGCAAAATGCCGAGCGATCGCACGAGTTTTTGCAAACCCGATTTTTGGTATAGCCCCACGGGCCGCATCAGCAGCCGCATTCGGCTGGGATAGGGAAACAGCGAAAAGATCAGGCGGCGCAGCAGACGCAGGGGGAGCGATCGCTCGAAGTTGCGCTCGATCTGCGGGCGCGTCGCGGCGATCAGCTTGTCATACTGCACCCCAGAGGGGCAGGTGGTGACGCAGGCCAGACATCCCAGACAGCTATCAAAATGCTGTACCGTGCTGGCCGCCAGCGGCGCATCGCCCTCATTAATCGCATCCATCAGATAGATTCGGCCGCGGGGCGAGTCGGTTTCCTTGCCGATCACCCGATAGCTGGGGCAGGTCGAGAGGCAAAACCCGCAGTGGACGCAGGCATCAATCAGCTTGGGGTCGGGCGGCTCCTGCGCGTCGAACCCCGGCAGGTCGGCCGTCGGGTCGAGGTTGCTAAAGGAGGGATTGCTAAGGGAAATGGACGGCTCAGAGGTTTGCATAGGGAAATGGGCAATGATCTGAAAAGTCAACCCCGGTTCGAGTTGCAGAGGGTTGGGCAGCGTTAATCTGGACTCATCCTCCCGGACTCATCCTCATCTCATCCTCAGTATGAGCCAACTTGAGGCAAATCAGCGTGCCGCTTGCCTTCTAAGATACAAGGGATAGGCGAAGGGGAGCCACGAACGAGATAAGCGCAATCCGCAAACCCTGATTAGCTCCTGGTACGAAAATACCTAGACCGTGGAGCCACGAACGAGATAGGCGCGATCCGCAAACACCCCCACTCAATCCCTCTTCCCTCTTCGTTCTTCGTTCTTCGTTCTTCCCTCTTCCCTCTTCCCCAATGCCCCCTCTCGACTACGACCTGATCATCCTCGGCGGCTCTCTGGCAGCGCGAGAAGCGGCGATCGCCGCACGAATGCTACAGGCGCGGGTGGCGCTGGTGGAGCCGGACGGGGCCGAGGCAGCGCTGCGGCAAGACTGGCAGCATCAGGCGTGGATACAGATTGGGCGCTTGATAGAGGGGCGATCGCGCTTGGCGCAGATGGGACTGTCGGCGTTTTCATCCCCGCCCGCGTGGGCAGCAGTGCGGCAATGGGCAGAAGTTATAGCAACCGACCTGGCAGAAGAGACCTCGCTCTCGCAGGTGGCAGCGGCGGGCGTGGATGTGGTGGTGGGGCAGGGCGAATTTTTTCGACGGCCGCATCTGGGCGTGCGGGCAGGAGAGCGGACGCTGCGATCGCGGGCGTATTTGCTGGCTCCAGGGAATCGGGTGCATCCGCTAGAGGCGGGGAACTTCAATGGGAACTTCAGTGGGATCTTCAGTGGGATCTTCAGTGGGATCTTCAACGCCACGGCCGAAATGAAGACCCTTGCCCAGACTCCGGCAGAGTTTTGGCATCCTGACCACTCTCAACTGCCTGGGCGAATTGCCGTTTGGGGAGAGGGCGCACGGGCCGTAGAGCTGGCGCAAGCGCTGCATCGACTGGGCAGCCAGGTGACGCTGCTGCTGGATTTGACCTCGAATGCTGTAAGCCACGGCGGGCTTCCTGGTGGACGGTTGACACCCGCCTCGCGAAGCCGAATTGCCTGTCTCGATGCTGACCTCCGCCGCCTGCTGCTGGCCTCGCTGGAGGCAGATGGCATCGCAATCTACCCGGCGGACACACTGACCGAGGTTCATTCCCACGCCGGAACCGTGAAGCTGGCGTTGCCGGACGGAGCGCAGACAGTGGATTGCCTGCTAAATGCAGGGGAACCTGTGCCCGACTGGGACGGACTGAACCTGGAGGCGGCAAATATTCGCCTAGACGCAGACGGGCTGCGGGTTTACCCGACGCTGCAAACCTTTAATGCGCGAATCTTTGCCTGCACCAGCCCCAGCGCCGCCCGCCAGCAGGCCCAGCTTGCCGTCCGCAATGCCGTGTTTTTACCCAATCGCCATCTGCGCCCGGAACTGCTGCCGATGGTGATTGCAACGCAGCCTGCGATCGCCAGCATCGGGCTGACCGAAGCCGAGGCCCGCGATCTTGCTCTGCAACGCTGGCGCGATTCCCACGGAACCGAGGTGGTCGTGCAAACGCTGCCGTTCAAGCTCAACCCCAAAGCGCCCATGCAGGCGGCCCCCACCGGATTCTGCAAACTCATCGCCCGCCGCAATGGCCGCATCCTTGGCATCCACCTGGCGGGGCTGGATGCGGAAGAAGCGCTGTCTACGGCGGCGATCGCCCTCCAGGAACACTGCCGCGTGCGATCGCTTGCCCAACTCCCCGTCGCCTCCCCCAGCACCGCAGAAATCTTGCGGCAAACGGCGATCGCCTGGCAGCAGCAGCGCCTCGCCCAGCAGCCCCGCCTGCAAGACTGGCTCGAAACCTGGCAAGAAATTCGGCGATCGCGCTCCCGCTGGACACAGCTTTAGCCGCTTTCCCAGCAGACACGCATAAAAATGCACCGTTGAGACACAGGCCCAGCGCCCATCTCAACGGTGACTCCATCAATCCTGGAATTTGAATCAGGGCAGAGAATCCCTAGGCAACGATGGCAAAGTCGATGCCCTCCATCCAGGGCGTACCCGCCAGCGAAGCAAACTTGCCGCCTGCGCCCAGCCCGTTGGCGCTGCCGTTTTGGTTATAGAACAGGGCACCCGTGGACTGGTTATAGACGATGAAGGCGCGGCTTCGGCCCGCAGCGCGATCGCTACTCACCACGGCAAACTCATTGGCCTTGCTAAACCCATTACCCACGCTGCTGGTTAACGCGGTAAACACGCGCTTGCTAAGGACAATCTGATCGCCTTCAAACCAGTTGAAATCAGCGATTGTATCCACGCCGAAAGTGGCTGCCGAAAAGGGACTCGTGCCGCGAAACTCGAAGCGATCGCTCCCTTCGCCGCCGTTCAGCGTGTCGTTGCCGCGCCCCCCAATGAGGCGATCGCTGCCCACATCCCCCAACAGCCGATCGGCCCCGTCGCCTCCTTCCAGGATGTCGTCGCCCTGGTTGCCTTCCAGCAGATCGCGGCCGGCCTGCCCCTTCAGGCTGTCATCACCCCGTCCGCCCCGCAGTTCGTTGTCGCGGAGGTTGCCGCGAATCTCATCATCCCCGTCGCCGCCAAAGACGTTTTCGATCAGGGTTCCGTCGGCGATCTTCAGCGTCGTACCCGCAATCAGGCTATTCGCCCCTGGGGCCAGGTCAATTTCCAGATTCGAGGTCACCGCCGCACAGTTGAGCGTGTCGGTGCCTGCGGTGTCGGTCAGCGTCGTGCGGCTAGCATCCGCGCTGAACTTGCCAAACTCGTTGGTATAGATATACGTGTCGTCCTCGCTGAGCGCGTCGCCGTAGAGCTTCAGCGTCCAGCTATTGAGAATGCCCGTATCCAGCCCAAACTCGTCGGTAATGCTCAGCGTCCAGTCGCCCACACCCGTCTCGCCCCAGTGGTGGGTACTGCTCAGGGTGAATTTGATTTCTGTATCGAAGCTAAAGGGATTGGCCACCAGCACGCTTTCGGTGCCGTCGGGCGAAGTCAGCACAATTCGCAGAGCGCCCAGATAGGTATGCTCCAGATCCAGCACCACCTCGATCTGGTCAATCTTCAGCCCCTCCGTAATCGTAATCGAGTCGCTGACCGTATCCAGGTCAAGGATCTCCAGGTCTGGCGTGCTGGTGGCGCTCACGACCTGCTCATTGTCGAAGGTACTCTGGGCCGTCCAGGTTTCCGCCAGGCGCACGGCCGCATGGGCATCCACCAGCCCAAACCCATAGTCATGGCTGACATGCAGCCCGCCGCCGTTCCAGTTCTTTGCGCCGTTAAACGACCAGCCCAAATCGGTCGCGTCGGTCTGGCGAGCCGAGTAGGCCAGAATTTCCTGCACATCCCGATAGCCCAGGGACGAGTTGGCTTGCAGCATCAGCGCCACCACCCCGCTGACGATGGGGGCAGAGGCAGAGGTGCCGCCAAAGTTGCTAGTGTAGTCGCCGGGGT
This sequence comes from Thermoleptolyngbya sichuanensis A183, assembly GCF_013177315.1. Lineage (NCBI taxonomy): Bacteria > Bacillati > Cyanobacteriota > Cyanophyceae > Oculatellales > Oculatellaceae > Thermoleptolyngbya > Thermoleptolyngbya sichuanensis. Next base: position 4,273,707 of record NZ_CP053661.1, read on the forward strand.
CGTCTCCTGACCGCCCCGATAGGTCAGTGGTAACAATACCGTCGTCAAATTCCCCACCGGGCACAGACACCAGCAGGTTGGCTCCTGGCGAACTGTAGAAGGTGTATTCCCCGAAGTGGTTGATCGCCCCAACGGCAATCGTGAAGCGAGAGTTTTCTAGGTTGTGATAGTTGGCGTTGTCGCCAAAACCGCGCCCGTTTCCGCCCGCAAACACGACCACCGTTCCCAACCCGCCGCGCCCGTTTTCGGCAGCGTTTTGCAGCGCATTGCCAAAGCCTTCGTAGGCAGGGGTAAAGAAATTGTCATAGAACGGGAAGACGTAGCCCCAGCTATTGTTCACCACGTCAAAGTTGGCGGCTCGGTACAGCGCCGCTGTGGCCTGGGCAATGAAATCTGACTCGTCGAGCGTCCAAAAATCGAGCCGCAGCGCCGAAATACTGGCCTCTGGCGCAACACCCACCCCACCAACCGCGTTGGCAGAAGCGGCGATCAGCCCTGCTACCGAGGTTCCGTGAGAGTCAAATATAGATCCAGGCGCGGGGTCGCCGTTGTTTTCGGCGGCATCCAGTTCCAAATCGCTGTTGTAATTCACGAACAGGTCGTCGTGGATGTATTCCACACCGTCGTCGATGATGCCGACGTTCACACCCGCGCCTGTGTAGTCTTCCCAGACGTTTGCGATATTAATGTCGATTCCGGCCAAGCCGCCAGTTTGTCCGGTGTTAACCAGGTGCCATTGGTCAGAAAAGAGCGGGTCGAGTGGCGGATTGCTGAGGAGACTTGCGGTATTGAATGGAGCAGACGGAACAGACGGAGCAGGCTGAACTTTGCGGAGCTGAAATGGGCGGAGCGGAGTCGTCGATCCAGAGGGGGCAGTGGACTTAGACATGGGTATAGACCAGGTAATAGATGCGGTGAATCAGGTTTGTCCGTATCGTCAAACTAGCCTGGAGCCTTGCCAGAAGAGATTCTGCGAGATTTCTTAGTCGGATTTCTTAGTCGGATTTCTTAGAGAGTGTTTGAAAAGGTATCGCCTGTAATGTTAAGCACTCGGAGATCCCCCCTAGCCCCCCTTAAAAAGGGGGGAAACCGCCTTAAAGTCCCCCTTTTGAAGGGGGATTTAGGGGGGTTTTGCACGCTTTGCTACAAACAGTAGGACTTTTCAAACATCTTCTTCTCAGTCAGATTTCTCAGTCAGATTTCTTGAGCGCAATTTGGGGACTACAGGCTCGATTGAGATGTCAGGTTCGACGCGAGTTTTTATGCAACGGTCAGAAATATTGGCTTAAACGGTTTCAACATTGGCTCGAAAGCTGTTGCGTTGATGGATTGGATCTGTGATTGGTTGAAGCTGTTTTCTGCGATGCAAACTCGCTATAGTTCCAATTTGCTCGGCCGCATCGGTCAGCCTCATTCCCCGTGTGGGGAATTTTTGGCGATCGCAAAGTTTTCGTCCTATTCTACGCGCAGCCAAGCGGCGGGCTGGGAAGCCTGGAAGCTCTGGAAGCCCCAAAAGCTCTGGAAGCCCCAAAAGCCGTGGAAGCCCAGATTCAGCCAGTGTTTAGACCTGATCCCTGGTTCTCTGAAAGATTCCCTCTGAAAATTGCTCAATCCGACTTGCCTTCATAGCCGCGTTCCAGCGCCTCCAGACTACGAAGCACGTTGAGCGTGGAGTAGTAGGCTTCTTCGGTGAGTTCAATCTGCTCGTCGGGGTCTGTCACAATGCCATCGACCAGCAGCCGCAGGGAGCCGATCATGGCGTTGAGCCGATTGCGGATTTCGTAGGAGCGGCGGGCTAGCTGGGTGGGTACGGCGCTGGCGCTGGGGGCCATTTCGTCGGCAAACTGGAGAGCGCAGAGGCGGGCGTAGTAGCCGTTTTGCCGCAGCAAGTTCTCGTGAGTGCCCAACTCCACCACGCGGCCCTGGTCGAGGACGGCGATTTGGTCGGCCCGCTGCACGGTGGAGAGGCGATGGGCGATGACCAGGGTCGTGCGATCGCGGCTAAGGGCTTCGATGGCGGCCTGCACAAGCCGTTCGGATACGGTGTCGAGGGCGCTGGTGGCTTCGTCGAGGATGAGGATTTCGGGATTTTGCAGCAGGGCGCGGGCGATCGCCAGCCGCTGGCGCTGTCCCCCAGAGAGCAGCAGGCCGCGATCGCCAATCAGGGTGTCCAGCCCGCTCGGCAACTGCCGGATAAACTCATCGGCATAGGCGAGTTTTGCCGCCTGCCACACCTGTGCTTCGGTTGCGTCGGGACAGCCGTAGGCAATGTTGTCGCGCACCGAAGCGTTGAACAAAATCGTGTCCTGGCTGATGATGCCCATCGCCCGCCGCACAGTTTTCAGGTCAAACTGCCGCAGGTCGATGCCGTCTAGCTCCACTGCGCCCAGCGTCGGGTCATAAAAGCGGGGCAGCAGATCCGCCAGGGTCGATTTGCCCGCGCCAGATGCACCCACTAGCGCCAGCGTCGTGCCCTTGGGCAGTTCCAGCGATATGTGTTCCAGCACGAAGCGATCTGGTTCCGCAGGGCCATTGCGATTTTGTGCCCCACCACTGGTGCGATTTGCGAAGCGATCCCTGCGGGAGTCGCCTGCTGTGTAGCTAAAAGACACATCCCGAAACCGAATGCCCTGCCGCAGACCAGTAAAAGGAATCGTGCCATTCTGCATAAACGGCTTGTCGTGGCGCTCCAAAAAGGCTTGCGACTGCTGGATGCTGGGCAGGGCGTTGGCGAACTGGTTGCGGGCGGTGTTGAGCTGGGCCAGCAGCGGCAGCATCCGAAACAGCAGCAGCAAAAACGTCAGCAGCACTGTGGAAAGCGTCTGCATTTCCGCTGCCAAAAACGTGCGCCCAATCCACACAATCAGAATCAGCGCCACTACGCCGACGACTTCGCTGAGGGGGGCGATCGCCGCTGAGCTAGCCAAGGATTGATACTCGGCCCGTTCGCGATCGCGCACCCGCCGCCGCAGTCGGGCATATTCTTGGTCTTCCGTCGCCGATGCCCGCACCAGCCGCATCCCGGTCAGCACGTCCAGCAGGGCGACGGAGTAATGCTTTGAGGCTTCCGACAGGGCTTCCCCATACTGGCGCGATCGCGCTACGCTCATTTGATTCACCAGCGTTACCCCCGCCAGCAGCCCCGCCGCCACCAGCGTCAGCGGCCACGACAGCGCCAGCAGCAGCCCCAGAAAGACCAGAATCGTGATACCCGTAGTCAGCCCCCGCACCGCCGTCGCCACGGCCGTCGCCGAGCGATTCACCTCTACGTTGAGCTGGTTCATCACGTCGCCCAGACTGCTGCCCGCAAAAAAACTCAGATCCACCGACAGCAGCAGCCGCAGCCCCGCCTCGCGCCAATCCGTCACCAGCACTCGCTTCAGCGCCCCCGCTACCAGTGCATTGCCATAGGCCGCCAGATTTTTCAGCCCGATTAGCAGCACCACTGCCACCGTCATTACCCACAGCCGCTGCCCTTCCGGTAGATTTTCAAACGGACTCAGCAGCCGCTGAATCGCCTCCGGCAGCCCCCGCAGCGGCACAGGCTGTCCCAAAAAATTTAGCAGCACGGGCACAATCAGCGCCGTACTCACGCCATTAAACACGCCCCCCAGCAGCCCTAGCAGCACCGTCAGCCCGATCCAGCCGGGGTATCGGCGGGTGATGTGGAAAAGGAAACGAGAGGGGGGCATGGAAGGATGGGGGGATGGGAATGGGAGCATAGAAGGGAGAGCGAGGTTCTGGGAGCTGCCTATTCTCCCTAATCTTCCTGCTCATAATCTCCTCCCGACCCATACTTCCAGGCATCTAGCCAGCGTGAGATGCGATAGCGCCAGGGGGGCGGCAGCGTCTTGCTCCAGGGGCGGAGCGATATGCCTCCAAAACGCTTGTGCAACTGCCCGATTTGGTCTAGGCCCGCGTATAGCCCCAGGTTGGCATAATGCCAGAGCCAGCTCGCGAGAGTGCCCAGCCCCACCTGCGGAATGATTTGCAGCACAATGCGGGGGTGTGCTACTGAGGTTCGCAGCATGGCTTGGGCCAACGCGGGAAACTGCACCACGTCTTGCAAAAAGGGCCGCAGCACGGGGTCACCCAGCGCGGCCATATCGGCAAACACCGCCGAGAGCAGTTGATTAATCCGGTCAGGCGGTACGGTCTGGTCAACCCCGACGCTCATGGCCCGCTGAAACAGCCAGGTCACAGAGAGATTGGGTTGGTAGGGTTGCAGCAGCGCTAGGGCAGAACGGTGGAGTTGGTCGGTTGCTAGAGCCTGGTGGATGCCGTCTGCCAGCCGGGGCAAGTGGCGCAGCATCGCTCCAAAGCCGCCAAAGCTGAGGGGAGATTGGCCGCCGCTGCTGTCGCCGATGGGCAAAATTCGGCTCCACTTGGGCTGGAGCGGACTTTGGCGATAGCAGGGAAAAAAGCCATAGAGCGATCGCCTAATGTTTAGCGCCTCCAGCGCCACCCCCTGATACTGCGGCAATAGCCGAAAATACTCGTCAAACAACTGCTCCAGGCTGGGGCGGCTGGGGTGTGCGTCCAGATAGGTGAAGAGATACGTTGTTCTGCCGTCGCGGGCGGGAAACGCCTCCCAAAAATATTGACACTGGTTTTCAATCGGCGTGATGGAGGCAAACAGGTCGCCCGTTTCGTTGTGCGGAAAGCCCTGAGCGCAGGTGCCCACCACCATACAAACCGCATCCGGCTTCTGTCCGCCTCTTGCCTGCTGGCTAATGGGCGAAAAGTGCCCCATCGCGTCTAGCAGCAGCCGCGTTTTGAACCCGTTGCCAGCCTGCACTGCCACGCCATCCGGGTGAACCGTCGCCGCTGCGAACCCCGTCTGCTCGAACAACTGCCCGCCTGCTGCCAGAAATTTTGCTTTCAGCGTTTCGAGCAACTGTCGGGGACTCACGCCCACATTCAGCACGTCTCGCACCCAGAGTTCGGTGCCGCCCTGAAAGGCGATGCGGGCAGGATTATATTCACTGGCGATCGCCCCCTCCAGTTCTGCCGGACTCAGCAGATGCAGGTGGACTAGCACCGCCAGTTCTCGCCGCGAAATATTCCACTCTTGGTCGCGCCCCTGCAAAATGCCCCGCTCCAGCAGCGCCACCCGCCAGCCCCGCCGTACCAGCGCACAGCCCATCAGCAGCCCCAGCGTGCCGCCGCAAATTACCACGTCCCACTCGGTTTCGCCCAGCGGCTCTGAGGATTCAGTTATGACAGTGGGACAGGGAATCCTGCCCTCTCGATAGGCTTGCCACAGGGCATCGGCTCGGCGCAGCCCCACTAGTGGGTTATCAGGCAAGGCAGACAGGAGGGTTTCGGCAAGTCCCATCGGTTGCTCACAGGAGTAAAGTTCGCGGGATAAAAAACTGTGTGCCCTTAGCCACCCGTCTTCAGGTTTTCCAACCCTGCGGTAACGCGGGCCGTCTCGATGCGATCGCCCTGCTGAATCTCGTCCACCACGTCCATCCCGCGGGTTACATAGCCAAACACAGCATACTGCCCATCCAGAAAGCCCAGATCCGCCAGGGTGAAATAAAACTGCGACGAAGCCGAGTCAGGAAACTGCGATCGCGCCATTGCCACCGCCCCTCGCGTGTGTTTCAGCACGGGCGCGGTTCCAGGCTCCAGTGTTTTCCCATACACGGGTTCCGCTGCACCAGCGGGCTTGATTTCTAGCGGAATGTAGCGCGGGCTAGAGGTGGCAGGGTCAATAAAGCTGCCCGTACCCAGCATCCCCAGGGGCACACTGGCATCTTTGCTCTGGGGGTCGCCGCCCTGCACCACAAACGGCTCTGGCTCTCGTACCACGCGATGAAACATCAGCCCGTCGTAGACCCCGCGATTCACCAAATCGACGAAATTTCCAGCGGTAATCGGTGCATCCTGGCCGTTCACCTGGATTTCAATGGGCGACCCCTTGACCCGAATTTCGACGGTCGCTTCGCCGTCCAGTCGTGCCAGGTTTGCGTAGGGCGTAGCTGGGCCGGGAGCGGGCGTGAGGACGGGCGATTGGGCGATCGCCGAGTCGCCAGATGCAGTACCAGAACTAGCGTTGTCTGTATTCGCCCCCGAACAGCCTCCAATTAGCATCAGGCCAACCAGTCCAACCAGGGCGAACCACCGCCCCATTTTCTGTCTCATTGCGCGTCTCCTAGCTCCTAAACTAGCTCACTCAACTTGCTACAGACCTTCCAGCGGCACACCCAAAAACCGCGCCAGTTCAGCGCCTTCGGTTTCCAGTTCTGCCAGCGCCATCGGTTGTCCCACCCGCGTCAGGGGAATGTCGCCCTTGCCTTTGATCCGCAGGTAGAGCGATCGCTTCGGGTTGAGTCCTTCTTTAATCTGCACGCGAATCGCCTGCACGTCCTCTAACTTATGAGTGACTTCAATTTTGCGGTTCTTGCCCGGAAAGCCCGACCGAAAAATCGTCAGCATCCCCGTATCCCGGTTGAACTCGTTATAGCCGCCGCCCACATCCCACAAAATCACCAGCCACAGATAGGTCGCCAGCAGCAGCGCCAACACGCCGTAAAACCCCATCACCAGCCCCTGCGGAATAAAAACGAGCTGCGTTGGGTCAGAAAACGGCAGCAGATTGACTTTCAAATAGCTGGAAATGCTGGACAGCAAAAAGCCCAGTCCTCCGCCCAAAATTACCGTCGCCCACCAATAGTTGCTCAGGCGGCGAGACCCCACAACCGTCTTCCGCAGCACGCGGCTCTCGGTGGACACACTGGATGCGGTCATACTCTCAATTTCCCAGGTCGTTTTTAATGTGTTCAGATTGAATTGATTTTGATAGGACTTACGCGGTTAGACGATTTTTTGCGGGCTGCGCCCGCAAAAAATCGTCTAAAACCCAGAAAATTTAAGCGCAAGTGCATAAGTCCTATTTGATATCTACTGGATATCTGGCTGAGAAGCAAAGCACCTCAATCTCGATTATGCTGCACATCTGGCCCCTCAGCCGGAGCAGATCTCTCCTCAACAACATTCGCACTAGCCTTGTCTAAATCCAGCGAATAACTCTCAAAGCTCAGGCCCAGCGCTAGCTCGGTTTACGACCGGCTTAATTTCCTTCCAATCTCTCTCAGGTTTTTACAGCGTTCTTGGAGAGTCTCCACAACCCGGTATCCAGAGAAATCCAGCCATTTCGGGTTCAGCCAAAGATGCAAAATCTGAAATGAGAGGTACGTATCGGATTGTAAAAATTTTCGTATGTACTTATCATATAGACAAATCTAAACTGGCTTGGTGAATTGAAAGCTAGGTATAAGTACCTGCTTGGGTTCTGTTTCCCTAAAACCAAGTTGAGTCACACCACTCCAATCGGGCCGCTGATTCTGGTCAAACAGAGTCACACCGTGAGAGGATTGGACTTTGCGCCATATTAAGAGGTTATGAAATGACCGTAGCAATGGGAAGAGCGCAAGCCCAGCGAGGATGGTTTGACGTTCTCGACGACTGGCTAAAGCGCGACCGATTTGTCTTCGTAGGATGGTCAGGCATTCTGCTATTCCCCTGCGCCTACCTGGCGCTGGGAGGCTGGCTGACCGGCACCACCTTCGTCACCTCCTGGTACACCCACGGCATCGCCAGTTCCTACCTAGAGGGCTGCAACTTTTTGACCGCCGCCGTATCCACCCCGCCCAACAGCCTGGGACACAGCCTGTTGTTTTTGTGGGGCCCCGAAGCCCAGTGGAACTTCACCCGCTGGTGTCAACTAGGCGGCTTGTGGACCTTTGTCGCTCTGCACGGCGCATTCGGACTGATCGGCTTCATGCTGCGACAGTTTGAGATTGCCCGTCTAGTGGGCATCCGTCCGTACAACGCCCTGGCATTCTCCGGTCCCATCGCCGTGTTTGTCAGCGTATTTCTGCTGTACCCGCTAGGACAATCGGGCTGGTTCTTCGCCCCCAGCTTTGGCGTTGCCGCCATCTTCCGATTCATCCTATTCGTGCAAGGCTTCCACAACTTCACCCTGAACCCGTTCCACATGATGGGCGTGGCCGGCATCCTGGGGGGTGCGCTGTTGTGCGCCATCCACGGAGCGACCGTGGAGAACACCCTGTACGAAGACGGCGACAAGGCGAACACCTTCCGCGCCTTCAACCCGACACAGGCAGAAGAGACCTACTCGATGGTGACCGCCAACCGCTTCTGGTCTCAGATTTTCGGGATTGCGTTTTCCAACAAGCGCTGGCTGCACTTCTTCATGCTGTTTGTGCCGGTCACGGGTCTGTGGATGGCGAGCATTGGGATTGCGGGCTTGGCGCTGAACCTGCGGGCGTATGACTTTGTGTCGCAGGAGATTCGCGCGGCGGAAGACCCGGAGTTTGAGACGTTCTACACCAAGAACATTCTGCTGAACGAGGGCATCCGCGCCTGGATGGCTCCGCAAGACCAGCCTCACGAAAACTTTGTATTCCCTGAAGAGGTACTGCCCCGTGGTAACGCTCTCTAGTAGCTCAATGGTTGCCGGAAACCGCGACCAGGAATCCTCCGGGTTTGCCTGGTGGGCTGGCAACGCCCGTCTAATTAATCTTTCTGGAAAGCTGTTGGGCGCTCATGTTGCCCACGCTGGTCTGATTGTCTTCTGGGCAGGCGCGATGACGCTGTTTGAAGTGGCTCACTTCGTGCCTGAGAAGCCCATGTATGAGCAAGGGCTAATTCTGCTGCCTCACCTGGCAACGCTGGGTTGGGGCGTGGGCCCTGGCGGTGAAGTGCTGGATACCTTCCCCTACTTTGTGGTGGGTGTGCTGCACCTGATTTCCTCTGCTGTTCTGGGTCTGGGCGGGATTTACCATGCCGTTCGTGGCCCCGAAACGCTGGAAGAATACTCTTCCTTCTTTGGATACGACTGGAAGGATAAGAACCAGATGACCAACATCATCGGGTATCACCTGATCCTGCTGGGTCTGGGTGCCTTCCTGCTGGTGTTTAAGGCTATGTTCTTCGGTGGTGTGTATGACACCTGGGCACCGGGTGGCGGTGACGTTCGCGTTATCACCAACCCGACGCTGAACCCAGTGACGATTTTTGGCTACCTGCTGAAGTCTCCCTTTGGCGGCGAAGGCTGGATCGTCAGCGTCAACAACATGGAAGACGTAATCGGTGGCCACATCTGGGTCGGCTTCATCTGCATCGCAGGTGGTGTCTGGCACATCCTGACCAAGCCGTTCGGCTGGGTGCGCCGCGCCTTTATCTGGTCGGGTGAAGCTTACCTGTCTTATAGCCTGGGCGCTCTGTCGCTGATGGGCTTTGTGGCTTCCACGATGGTTTGGTACAATAACACGGTTTATCCTAGCGAGTTCTTCGGCCCCACCGGCCCCGAAGCGTCGCAGGCTCAAGCTCTCACCTTTCTGATCCGTGACCAGCGCTTGGGTGCAAACGTGGGTTCTGCTCAGGGCCCCACAGGTCTGGGTAAGTACCTGATGCGCTCTCCGACGGGTGAAATCATCTTCGGCGGTGAAACCATGCGCTTCTGGGACTTCCAGGGCCCCTGGCTGGAGCCGCTGCGTGGTCCCAATGGTCTAGATCTGGATAAGATCAAGAATGACATTCAGCCTTGGCAAGCTCGCCGCGCGGCTGAGTACATGACTCACGCGCCGCTGGGTTCCCTGAACTCTGTGGGCGGTGTGGCGACCGAAATTAACTCGGTAAACTTTGTGTCGCCTCGCGCCTGGCTGGCAACGTCTCACTTTGTGCTGGCGTTCTTCTTCCTGGTGGGTCACCTGTGGCATGCGGGTCGCGCCCGTGCTGCGGCGGCTGGCTTTGAGAAGGGTATCGACCGCGAGTCTGAGCCGGTGTTGGCAATGCCGGATATCGACTAGTCTGCCGACTAGTGTTGGCAATTAGTTGCTGACTAGTTGCTGAACTTTGTAAGCGCCCCCTGCGATTGCGGGGGCGTTTTTTACGCTTTTCTTACTTTTTTCCTAGTTTTTTGCTATCCGCCCAATTCCCGCTGGAGTCGGTACATGACTGTATCTTCGTCTACTTGGCTGAGGATGTCCTGAATTACCGTGTTGGGCCCGTCCGGCCCCCAAGTACAGCCGCGTTCCAGGTAGGCCTGGGCAGCCTTGCCTACGCGGTAGGAACCGTATCCGGCGATCGCCCCCTGAGCCACCGCCGCACTGCCGTAGGCCATTAGACCCCCGACGCTGTCGAACATCGCGCCCACCGCCGACGCACTCTTGCCCGCCCCCAAGAGCAAGCCGCTGCCCACTTCACCCAGCAGCAGACTGCCCGAACTCCACAAAATCGCCTGGAGCAGTTTGCCCGCCTCAAAGCTGGTCATGGGTAGGCCGTAGAGCTTTGCCAGATTGCGGATCATCACCAGATCGGTCACAGCCCCGCCCGCGAGATCAAGAATCGCAATGGGGTTCACGCCGATGGCGATCGCCTTCCACTTGGCAAATTTCCAGATCAACTCCTCCGCCTGCTCCTGGTTTAGCTTCAGGGCTTTGCGGGCGATGCCCTGCTCCGTTTCTCGCGCCTGCCGCAGCGCATTTAGCGCCAGCAGCGACTTGCCTTCCTTTTGGATAATGTCTACCAGCAGCGCCCGCAGCTCCTCCACTTGCGGCGGTGGCGACTCCCATTCGTGCGTCACGCTGCCGTCGGGCCACTCCACTCGCACCTGCACGGGCGCAGGCTCCGCCGACACACGCACCACGTCCTCCGGCATGAGAAACGGACGACCGCGATCGCCCCCTTCTGCAAACAGAATTCTCAGCTTCTGGTAAATCGCGTCCCGATCTTGGTCAGGATACAAATCTGCCTTGTTAAACACCAGCAGCATGGGCTTGTGGGCCGCTTGCAGTTCTGCCAATGCTTGATATTCTGTGCGTGTAATATCGCCTGCAATGACAAACAAAATTAGGTCGGCCTGATTAGCCACGTCCCGCGCCATCTCAGCCCGCGTCTGCCCGCCCACTTCATCCAGCCCTGGCGTGTCGATAAGTTCCACCCGCAGGTCGCTCTCCGGCAGCGCCCAATAGACCGAGCGGGGATACTGGGTCACGCCGTTGATCGGCCCGGTCGGCAATAGCTTTTGCCCGATGAGTCCGTTAATCACCGCCGATTTGCCCCGGCTCACCAGACCAAACACTGCAATCCTCAGCAGGCTGCAATTCAGCTTGTCCAGCGCGGCTGAAAGCTGGTTCAAATCGGTTTTGAGGGAGGCCTGAAGCTCCACATCTCCTGCGCCTCGTCGGGGCGATCGCGCCTTTTGGGTATAGCGTCCGATGGCTTGTCGCAGGCTGGCCCGCGCCCGCTGAAAATGTGTATCTTGCATTCCCAGGGGAATCAAGCCAGAGGGCGGCGCAGTAGATGAGTCGCGAGGCGGAAACTGAGTCACAGCAGAAAAGAAATTCTTCAGTTATATTTTGGACGATTCTGCCCATCGCTACGATCGGAGATCGGGAGCCTTGGAGGCGAAATTGCCGTATCCCCCCGACCAATCTGGAAAAATCCAGCCGAACCCACAGCCAAAGCGTCATCAAAGTCACAGCAATGTCCCAATCATCCAGGCTTCGATAACGGCATTCTGCCAGTCCTAACTCCTCGCTCGCCGCCATGCGCTATTGGATTCGCCACACGACAACTTATCGATACGATCGCCCGGTGACGCTTGCCCCGCATTGGGTTCGGCTGCGGCCGCGCAGCGATGTGACGCAGATCTTGCACAACTTTTCGCTGACGGTAGAGCCGGTGCCAGAGCGCGTAGCCGAGAACCTGGATTTGGAGGGAAATAGCGTCCTCAAGCTGACGTTTGGCGATGAACCGCTGGAGCAGTTTCAGCTGACGACGATTTCGGAGGTGGAAACCTTTCGCACCAATCCCTTTGACTTTTTGCTGGAACCCTGGGCCAGCCGCCTGCCCATCGATTATCCCATTTCGCTGTATCGACAACTTCAGCCCTATCTGGCTACCTCGGCGGCTGGACTGCCCGCCCTTGACCCGATTGCCCTCCAGTTGGCCAACGACCTGTGGCTGCAAACGGACGGAAACCCCGTTACCTTTCTTTGGCAGTTGAACCAGCAAATTCATGCCAACTGTCGCCATATCATTCGCGAGACAGGCGAGCCATTTCCGCCGAGCGTCACCTGGGGCAAGGAGGCGGGGTCTTGCCGCGACCTGACGGTGCTATTTACGGAAGTGTGTCGGGCTGTGGGGCTGGCGGCGCGGTTCGTTAGCGGCTATCAGGAAGCCGACGCAGGTAACGATCCCGAACTGCACGCCTGGGCAGAGGTGTACCTCCCTGGCGCAGGCTGGCGTGGCTATGACCCAACACAGAATCTGGCAGTGGGCGATCGCTACATTGCCCTAGTGGCCAGCTCCAGCTACCGGGATGCAGCCCCCCTCAGCGGCACACTCAAAACAGGCATCGGCGCAAGCTCAGAACTCCATACCACGCTAGAAATTGAGGCTCAGGAGTGAGCCAGCGAGGAATTGTCTGGGAAGCGTGTCTGGGAAGCTTGTCTAGGAAGCTTGTCTAGGAAACGTGTTTGGGAACGTTACGTGGAGGTTTCATATAATATCAAATCTCCAAAGATCTGCTGCATATAAGAAGATGCCAAAGCTAGCCGCTATGAGTGGAGTCCTTAAAATCGATATCGATATCGCTGAAACAGCAGAAGAACTAAAAGCCGTCTTGGAACAACAGCAACGGGCATCTCAGCGCCGTAAAGTGCAGGTGTTGTGGTGGTTAAAAACAGGACAAGCGAAGCGTGTTGAGCAGTTTACCGTTTTCCTGAATGGCTCCACCGCAAGCGCAGCATTCCGTTAAAAGCCTCCACCGCAGCCGCGATCGCATAAAAACCCAAAACCGCCATACCAAATCGATAACCAATTTTAGGGGGAGGATGGGAAAAACCTGTCCCTAGCTGTCCCAGGTTGGTAATTCGTACCAACAAGAAAGCCCCTAACAGGAAGCGTTAGAGGCTTGATACATAAGGCTTTTAGGCTAAGCCCGTGATGAGGATTGAACTCATGACCTCACCCTTACCAAGGGTGTGCTCTACCACTGAGCTACACGGGCAATCGGGGGATGGGCCGGGCTGGATTCGAACCAGCGTAGGCGTAGCCAGCGGATTTACAGTCCGCCCCCATTAACCACTCGGGCACCGACCCGTCCATCCCACGATTGATAATCGTAGCACGGGTAGAGGGGACTCTTCCACAAATTTCTCACACAAATTTCTCAAAAGATTTCCCAGAAAAGTTTCAGGGCATCTGCGACCTTGCTTCGGGTTGGGCGGTATTGACCCGAAAATTGACCCGAAGCAAGGTGGACTGGTTGCCTAAAACCAACGCCTCAGCCCTAAAGAGACAAGTTGCTCAGGGACTGATTCAGCCGTCCGAGGGCTTGCTCAATTTCCGCAGCGGTGACGATCAGCGGTGGCACAAAGCGCACCACCTTCGGGCCAGCGGGAACGAGCAGCAGCCCTTGGGCGATCGCCGCTTTTACGATATCCGCCGACACGGTAGCAGTTTCTTCCTTCAGCACCAGACCGTTGATCAGGCCCCAGCCGCGCACTTCTGCGACGAGTGCTGGATATTGCTGGGCGATCGCCCGCAGCCCCTCCCGCAGTTGTTCGCCCCGCTCCTGCACGTTTTGCAACAAGTTGTCGCGCTCCAAAGTTTCGCACACTGTTAGCGCCACGCCACAGGCAAAGGGGTTGCCACCAAAGGTGCTGGCGTGATCACCCGGTTGAAAGATGTCGCAAAACGACTTGCAGAGCATCGCGCCAATGGGGATGCCGCCGCCCAGTCCTTTAGCCGAGGTGAAAATGTCGGGTTCGATGCCCAGGTTCTCATAGCCCCACAGTTGCCCGCTGCGGCCCATGCCGACCTGCACTTCGTCCAGAATGAGCAGAATCCCTTTTTCATCGCAGATTTCGCGAATCCGCTGAAAATAAGCGCGATCGCCCGGCCGCACGCCACCTTCGCCCTGGAGCGCCTCCAGCATAATGGCCGCCACTTGGGGTTGGTCGGCATCCAGTTGGGCGATCGCCGCTTCTAGGGCTGCAATATCGTTGTAGGGAACGTAGTGAAACCCCGGCATCAGCGGGTCAAAGTTCTTCTGATACTTCGGCTGACCAGTGGCAGTGATAGTGGCCAGAGTGCGCCCGTGGAAGCTGGCATGAGCCGTCAGCACGATCGGGTTGGCGATGCCGCGCACGGTATGGGCATACTTCCGCGCCAGTTTAATTGCGCCTTCGTTCGCCTCTGCGCCAGAGTTGCAGAAAAATACGCGATCGGCGCAGGAATGCTCGACCAGCCATTTTGCCAAGTCGCCCTGCTCTGGGATGTAGAACAGGTTGGAAACGTGGTGCAGCTTTTGAATCTGGCGATTGACTGCGTTCACCATAGCCGGGTGGGCATGGCCCAGTGTGCAGGTGGCAATGCCCGCCACAAAGTCCAGATAATCGCGTCCTTCGCTGTCCCACACGCGGCAACCTGCGCCTCGCTCCAGCACGATGGGAAAACGAGCATAGCTATTGATGACATAGGCATCGAACTCGGTGGGGGAGTAGGGACTTGCAGCGGCAATCGGCGGCGAGACAAGGGTTTCTAGACTCACAAGCGGCTCCTTGATGATGTGAAGTGGCTGACTCTAAAGAAGTGACTCTAAATGAGGTGACTCCGCAGCGCCCCTGAATACAGGTTGTATAGGGTTAGAGGCTGCATCAAATAATCATCGAACGATGGGACGATTCTCAATTAAATATCGAATCATTAGTTTAAGAGCTAATTTATGAAGCAAATCTTAAGAAGCCTGAAACTCTTGGCATGTGTGGCTTTGAGGTCATGCTTGCCCAGGAAAAGCGGTTTCTCGGAAATCCTTGATTAACAAGGCTTTCAGGCTCCTTTACAAATTAGCTCTAAGCCCCATCTTAGGGTAGTTTTTTGGCTGGGGGCTATGCCTGATCGGGTGAGGCAATCGCTTTCTGGTTATGAAATGCCAATATTTAGCGACCGATGAGGGCAAGACTAACGCCCTGACGAGGGCTGGGGTTGTGAGGGTTGACCGGTTTGGCGCTCGACCCGGTGGTTTTCGCTGGCGTGACCAGGGTTGGCGCTGCACTAGCCGATATTAGCCTGCATAGCACTGTGGATGACTCCTGATTCGGGTGTAATCTACTTCCATAGCGCTTTTTAGACCCTGAGGATGATCGCAAAGCCGTGACTAATCCCTGGGGAATCTCTCAGAACGCGAACCCAAAACTCAGACCATTGCTACTGCCATGCTTGTCCTCACCCAACGGCTCCCTGCTCCGGGCGATTGCGCCGAATTGCCTGCCGAAGTGTTTCCTGAGTTGACGCTGCTGTTGACGGCGGAGGAACGAGTGCGATCGCGCCACTATTTTGAATCCTTGGAGGGCGTGCCCTGCTCGCTGCAATTGCCCAGGGGAACCGTGCTGCGGGATGGGGACGTGCTGCTGGCGGCTTCGGGCGAGCGGGTGCGCGTGGTGGCCCGACCGGAACCCGTCGTCACCGTCACCGCCCACACGCCGCTGGCGCTGCTGCGAGCCGCCTATCATCTAGGCAATCGCCATGTGCCGCTGGAGGTCGCAGAAACCTATCTGCGCTTTTCTCCCGACTCCGTTTTGCAAGATATGGTGGGAAAAATGGGGTTGCATCTGAAACTGGAGGAGCGTCCCTTTCAGCCAGAGACGGGGGCCTATGAAGGGTCGGGGTTCGGTGGTCAGGAACTGGGACATTCGCACCACAATTCGCACCACCATTCAAATCAAGATTTGCGCTACCATTCGCATCGCCATTCGCATCGCTATTCTCCCGCTCATGACCACGACCATGATCCTGGACGCGACCAGTCTGATGAGGACATTTACTACTCTGAGCCTTTAGATCAGCATTCTGAAACGAATTCTCAAGCAGGTTCTTTTCAGCATTCCTATGAACCTGCAAGTAAGCGTTCGCAGGAGTCTTCTCATGGCGTGTGAAGCGGCGTTGGGTGGCGAGCGTCTGCTGCGGCTATTGCAGTTGGCGAGTCCGGCGCTGCCTGTGGGGGCTTACAGCTACTCCGAAGGGCTAGAGACGCTGGTAGCACAGGGGCAATTGTCGGATGTAGCCAGCTTGCAGCACTGGATTGAGCAAGAGTTGGCGGCTGGAGCGATGCGGCTGGAGGCGGCGGTGATGGCGCGGGTCTACGAAGCGGCGATCGCCCCCAGTTTTCCTGCTCTAGGATACTGGAACCAATGGCTGTCGGCGCTACGCGAGGCAGAGGAACTGCGGCTACAAAGCTGGCAAATGGGGCGATCGCTCTATCGGCTGCTGCTCGATCTCGACCCCAGCGTTGCCCCGCTCTTGGAAGCCTGCGGGGAAACCAGCAACGCAGCCGAAAATTTTGCGGTGAATTTTGCCGTGGTGTATGCGATCGCCGCCGCCCACTGGCAGATCGACTCGCGGGCTGCCATCCTTGGCTATTTGCACAGTTGGGCCAGCAATTTGGTCAACGCAGGCGTGAAGCTGATTCCGCTGGGGCAAACGGCGGGGCAACGGCTGCTGCTGAGCCTTGCTCCGGCGATCGCCCGCACAACCGATGCAGCGCTCGTCTTACCCGAAGACGACTTTGGGGCGTGCAGTTGGGGACAGGCGATCGCCTGCATGGCCCACGAAACGCTTTACACACGGCTATTCCGCAGCTAATTCCCAATTTTTCCTTAATTCTTGAATTTCCTGAGCAGGAGACGGCTTTGAACGAGCAGGAATGGTACTTGTTTGATTTGCAGGGTTATCTGGTGGTGGAAAACGTGCTGACGGCGGCGCAACTAGACGCGCTCAATGCCGAACTCGATCGCCAAATTGCGGTTGTCAATGATCCTGACCGCACCTGGTTTCGCTGGGACGGGCTGCTGCCCTAGGGGCCGCCGTTTCAAGCCCTAATCGACCCGCCGCCCCTGATGCCGTATTTGAAAACGCTGCTGGGCGAGGGCTTTCGGCTGGATCACGACTACGCGCACGTCATCCGCCAGGGCAGCGGCCCCATCGGCACGCGGCTCCACGGCGGCGGCACGCCCTACGACCCCTGTCAGTATTACCACGTTCACAATGGGCGGATGTATAACGGGCTGACGGCCGTCGCCTATGAACTGCGGGACGTGCGCCCCGGCGAGGGCGGTTTTGCTTGCATTCCCGGTAGCCACAAAAGTAATGCCCCTTTCCCCGATGAATGGCGCGATCTGGAAAACTTTAGTTTGGACTAACTGGCATCACAATAATGCTCAACAGGATGCCATAAAGAATCTGCTCAACCGTTCATAACAGTTGAACTTAAGGAATTGGATACAATCCTGCTCGCAGTTAAGCTGCTGTTGCAACCGGACTGTTCAGGGATTGTTCGGATGTCTTGCGTTTCGAGGCTCGTTTTTTGACCATCGGATAGCAGGGACGAGGAGTTGGCTTGTGCCCCTTGCCTCGTCCTGGCGATTTACCACGAGGTTTAGGCGCAGGAGCAGGGGTGCCAATCGCTGCCAAAATGCCTGCAAACGCTTGTGCGACCCGACCCGGAGTCAACGTTTCTTGCGGTGCCTGCCAGGGCAAGGGGTGGTCAGTACAGTCCTTTCGCGCTAACCACAACTGCCAACTGAGCAACGGCATCAGGCTGCTCCACTGTTCGGTTGCCGATACAGAACTGAACTGGGGATGTGTCCAATATAGCCTCTGCTTGGCAAAGCGATACCAGTGTTCAATGGCAAAGCGACGGAGGTAGTGCAACCACAGGGTTTCTAACGGAGGCATCTGCTCACCCAGCCAAACTAACCACAAAGGAGCCAAGCGTCGCGTGCTGCTCTGTGTCTCCAGCACCTCCACGCGCAACACTTCCATTGCCCGTTTGGGGGATTTGCGGAAATGGTATGCACTCCAACGACTGACCCGCACTCGTCCCCAGTTGGGATCATCGACTTCAACGGTTTCGACCGGGACACTCCAAGTGTCAGGGTCATTGAGTTTCATCTTATGTCCATGCTTGGCAGGTGCGCCTCGCCCTCGATACGCTGGGGGCGCGCCATAGACACATCGATTGGATGTAACCCGCAGCAGCAAGTCTGCCTCAATCCCTGCCGTTTGGTTGACAAAACTGGCATTGCCGTACCCTCGGTCGTAGATCGCCAACGGACGCACCGCTAACTGCCGAGTCACTTGTTTGAGTTGGAATGCCGCTTTACTGGCGGGTGTTTCAAAGCTGGTGATGCGCTCATGCCGCAATGGTAATGCCCAACTGCCCCTGTCTTCAGCAATCCAGGCTAAGGTACTGTAGTTTTGTCCGGCTATCGGGGCATGTCCTGTTCTGCCTGATAACTTTAGTTTGGACTAACTGGCATCACAATAATGCTCAACAGGATGCCATAAAGAATCTGCTCAACCGTTCATAACAGTTGAACTTAAGGAATTGGATACAATCCTGCTCGCAGTTAAGCTGCTGTTGCAACCGGACTGTTCAGGGATTGTTCGGATGTCTTGCGTTTCGAGGCTCGTTTTTTGACCATCGGATAGCAGGGACGAGGAGTTGGCTTGTGCCCCTTGCCTCGTCCTGGCGATTTACCACGAGGTTTAGGCGCAGGAGCAGGGGTGCCAATCGCTGCCAAAATGCCTGCAAACGCTTGTGCGACCCGACCCGGAGTCAACGTTTCTTGCGGTGCCTGCCAGGGCAAGGGGTGGTCAGTACAGTCCTTTCGCGCTAACCACAACTGCCAACTGAGCAACGGCATCAGGCTGCTCCACTGTTCGGTTGCCGATACAGAACTGAACTGGGGATGTGTCCAATATAGCCTCTGCTTGGCAAAGCGATACCAGTGTTCAATGGCAAAGCGACGGAGGTAGTGCAACCACAGGGTTTCTAACGGAGGCATCTGCTCACCCAGCCAAACTAACCACAAAGGAGCCAAGCGTCGCGTGCTGCTCTGTGTCTCCAGCACCTCCACGCGCAACACTTCCATTGCCCGTTTGGGGGATTTGCGGAAATGGTATGCACTCCAACGACTGACCCGCACTCGTCCCCAGTTGGGATCATCGACTTCAACGGTTTCGACCGGGACACTCCAAGTGTCAGGGTCATTGAGTTTCATCTTATGTCCATGCTTGGCAGGTGCGCCTCGCCCTCGATACGCTGGGGGCGCGCCATAGACACATCGATTGGATGTAACCCGCAGCAGCAAGTCTGCCTCAATCCCTGCCGTTTGGTTGACAAAACTGGCATTGCCGTACCCTCGGTCGTAGATCGCCAACGGACGCACCGCTAACTGCCGAGTCACTTGTTTGAGTTGGAATGCCGCTTTACTGGCGGGTGTTTCAAAGCTGGTGATGCGCTCATGCCGCAATGGTAATGCCCAACTGCCCCTGTCTTCAGCAATCCAGGCTAAGGTACTGTAGTTTTGTCCGGCTATCGGGGCATGTCCTGTTCTGCCTGATAAGGTGCGGTCTTTCAAACGCCTGGCAGCAGGACGGTTCCACCGACTCGCATCACCTGCCAACAACGGTTGCTGCTGAGTCGGTATCTGCTGCACCAACAGCTTCAGCACCTTTGATCGGGGTAGGCGGCTATCGCGCAACGCTTCATAGGTGCTCGACCACTGGCGACGAAAGACAGGACTCTGCGATAGCCTCACAAACGACACGATGCACGCACTCACTAACACGGCATCCATCAGATCAAACAGGGCATCTCTGGCGTTTCCCAAGCTGGCATACAACGTTTGGCGAAATTGCTGAAGTTCGTTGAAAATCATGGGGTCAATGTTGGTTGTACTTCATTGACCTTACGGCAGTCGGTGCTTCTCATTGACTGCCTTCCTCTTCACCATTAGTCCAAACTAAAGTGATAAGGTGCGGTCTTTCAAACGCCTGGCAGCAGGACGGTTCCACCGACTCGCATCACCTGCCAACAACGGTTGCTGCTGAGTCGGTATCTGCTGCACCAACAGCTTCAGCACCTTTGATCGGGGTAGGCGGCTATCGCGCAACGCTTCATAGGTGCTCGACCACTGGCGACGAAAGACAGGACTCTGCGATAGCCTCACAAACGACACGATGCACGCACTCACTAACACGGCATCCATCAGATCAAACAGGGCATCTCTGGCGTTTCCCAAGCTGGCATACAACGTTTGGCGAAATTGCTGAAGTTCGTTGAAAATCATGGGGTCAATGTTGGTTGTACTTCATTGACCTTACGGCAGTCGGTGCTTCTCATTGACTGCCTTCCTCTTCACCATTAGTCCAAACTAAAGTTCCCACCAGCGCGGGCTGGATTGCCAATGCCACTAGTCTAGAGAGCATTCCGGTGCTAATGCTGCCGCTGGCGATCGCCATGATTTTGATCCACCTCTGGCTGGTGCAGCACAGTCCGAGCGATCGCTCGTTGAGCTAGCAACCTACGGCTAAATCGCAAATCCCATTTCCTTTAGCCCCTGCCGCAGCCGCTCTGCCTGCTCTGGATTGGACTGGGAATGCAGGGCGATCGCCCGCCCAAAGGAGGCCAGCCCCGATTCCACCTGCCCCAGCTTGATCAGCGCCACGCCCAGATTTTGGTGTGCCTCGGCGTGGTCGGGCTGGAGCCGAATCGCTTCCTGATAATGGGTCACAGCGTTGGTAATTTGTCCCTGCGCCCGCAGCGTCGTGCCCAGGTTGTAGTGTCCGGCGGCAAAGTTGGGGTCGATGGCCAGGCAGTGTTCATAAAGCTGGCGGGCAGTGGACAGATCGCCTGCGGTTTTGCACAAGCTGCCCAGGTTGTTGTATGCGCCCAGCTTCAGCGGCTCCAGCACGGGTTGTTGCAGCGCGGCCTGATACTGCTGTGCGGCTTGCTCTAGCTGGTTTAGCCGCGAAAAGGCAATGCCCAGATGATAGTGCAGCTCATAGCGCACAGGCGCATCGAGTTGGGGCGATTTTAGCCCCTGCTGCAAAAGCTGGATGCCGCGCTCCACCTCGCCCATTTGCACATACAGCGCCCCCAGCTTGCTGCACTCGTAGGGGTCGTCGGGATGGGCCTGCCAATAGCCCTCCATGACGGTTCGCGCTTTTTCCAGCTTGTCGCGCCGGGCGATTGCCACGGGATCATAGCCATCGTGCAAAATCGCCACCTGCGGCAAGTCCACAATGCCCCAGCCCGGTTCCTGCTGTCGCAGCGCCGCCACCGCATCGTCAATCGTGGCGTGATAGGGTCGCGCAAAGGTCACGGCTGGATGCCGCCGAAATAGCCGCGACACCAGCGAATAGGGCGATTGCACTGCGCCCACCTCCTGCCGCAGCAGATTGATCACCAGCGTTTGGTCATGCTGCATCGCCTGCTGCATCCTCGGTAAGCAATCCGCCACCAGCGTTTCGTCGGCATCCAGCACCAGCACCCAGTCACCTGTGGCGTGGCGCAGCGACTCGTTGCGGGCGATCGCAAAGTCATTTTGCCAGGGGGTAGAAAATACCTTTGCCCCAAAGGATTGGGCGATCGCCACCGTATCATCCACCGACCCAGTATCGACCACGATTAGCTCGTCGGCCACGGTCGCCACGCTCTGCAAACAGCGCCCCAACCGCTCTGCCTCATCGCGCACAATCATGCAAAGGCTTAGCTTTGGTTTCACCGATTTTTCCCCTTTGCACCAACGCCTAAAGGAATGCCTAGAAAGAATGTCTGCCAAAAATGCCCGCAAAGAATGTCCACAGAAGGCTTACTCAAGCCCGTCAATCGGTCGTTGATCGCGACACCTTTTGATCCTAACTTAGGGCAGCCGTGCCATCGATGACGTTGGGGACGGATCTCCGCACGGTTCTATATAGTACAAAAGTACGATAAAATGTCAAAGCTGATTTAATAATGCTGACCAAAATGATTTAATAATGCTGACCAAAATATTGACCAACAGGCTTGCCGAAAAGTAAAACTCTGCTCTCGCCTGATCCGGCTAAAACCACGGGATGTGCAACTTTAGCCGATCCCCCTCCCCTTTTTCTGGGATGCTGAAGGCTTTAAGCCCTCTCCCAGAGCAGGATAGAGACTTCGAGCTTCTCTTGCTCCCCTTCTCCCAAGTCGGGAGAAGGGGTTGGGGAATGAGGGCAAATTGAAAGTTGCACATCACGTAAAACCTGTTTTGCCAACGGATTCTTGGAGGATGTTTGAAAAGTTCTACTGTTTGTAGCAAAGCGTGCAAGATCCCCCTAAATCCCCCTTAAAAAGGGGGACTTTAAGGTGGTTTCCCCCCTTTTTAAGAGCTAATTTATGAAGCAAATCTTAAGAAGCCTGAAACTCTTGGCATGTGTGGCTTTGAGGTCATGTTTGCCCAGGAAAAGCGGTTTCTCGGAAATCCTTGATTAACAAGGCTTTCAGAGCTAATTTATGAAGCAAATCTTAAGAAGCCTGAAACTCTTGGCATGTGTGGCTTTGAGGTCATGTTTGCCCAGGGAAAGCGGTTTCTCGGAAATCCTTGATTAACAAGGCTTTCAGGCTCCTTTACAAATTAGCTCTCAGGCTCCTTTACAAATTAGCTCTAAGGGGGGCTAAGGGGGGATCTCTGAGTGCCTAACATTACAGGCGATACCTTTTCAAACACCCTCTTAGAAAATTATGGGGAATATATAGTGGAGAACTGCGTATTTCCGCCAAATTGCCGCCAAATTGCAACCGAATTAATATCGAATTTTCTGCAAATCGCTCACCGTCTCCATTCTTGCGGAATCAGGAACCCGCTGTTGCGGCTTACAGTCCTGTCATAAAACCTCTCTAAGAGGCTAAGACATTTTCATTAAAGACTACTCGTAAGAGACTACCCGTAAAGCTCATCAACAGCGCAAACCCTTGAGTGAGCCAGGGTGGTCTTGTAGCACGGCGATCGCCTCTTATTCAGCATCGCCAGCGGCTTGGTTCGCAAAACGCATCTGCCTTGCATGGTTCGGTCTGGTCCCTCACGTTGCTTCGGAAGCGATTCATGAATATTCCATTTCCTCTCAGTTTGGCGGCATTTAGCCTAGTGGCGCTTGGGGTCACACAGGCCCTTGGCTCCCAGGGCCATACCCCCTCCGTAGAACCGGGCATCCACCTGCTCAGCAGCACTGCCACCGTCGCCTCAGGCAGAAGCGGAATGCTGAGTGCCCGTGATCCGCAGGCGTTGATCAACATCCGCGTCAGCCCCGGTGTGCAATCCAGACTCGTGTTTACGGGAACCCCCAACACGCCCGTCATGATTCTTCAGGAAGCCCCCGGCGGAGATGGGTTTACCTGGTATCAGGTGCGGCTGGGCAACGGCGTAGAGGGCTGGGTGCGGGGCGACTTGGTGCGCGTAACGGCGGGTTCTGGGGCGATCGCCTCCTCGCCTGCTGCACCGCACCCCCCCGCCCAGCAAGCCGCAGGTTTCCAGAATGCCGCGGCCGATGCACCAATCTACGACCCGTCCTCTGGGGTGCTGATGCGTCCTGGAACCCGCCCGGAAGCGAGTGCGCCCAATCGCGGCGATTTGCCCAGCCCCATGTCTAATCTGCCTGCATATAATCCGTCTGTCCAACCCGTGCCGCCTGCCAGCGTGCCAACCAATGGGCAGACCAATCTCCCGCGCTATTCGCGTGAAGTCGTGGTCGATCAGCAGGGACAGCGCGACATCACCCAGGGAACGGCGAACCCTGCGGTGAACCAACCCCTACCCAGCCCCACTCCCCCCAATTCGCCAGGACTGGTGGATCGCATCGTGGATGGGATTAGTGCCATTGGCGATCGCGTGGGTGCGATTCTAAACCCTGGGCCAGCCCCCCTAGCAATCACGCAAGCAGACATTGATTACTTCACGGAAGTCGCGCTTGGCTCGGAATGGGGAAATAGTGCGCCGCTAATTCGTAGATGGAATACAAACTTGAGAATTCGCGTCACGGGAACACGCACTGCTGAGGATGACGCGACGATTCGCCAAGTGATGCAAGAATTAAACGACCTACTCCACGGCAGCGGCGTGCAGCTAGTCCACGACGATCGCAACCCGAATGTCGAGATTATTTACGCACCAGAAAGCCAGTTCCGCCAGCTAGAACCTAACTATGTGCCAGGGAATTTAGGCTTTTTCTGGGTGCGCTGGAATAGTAGCGTCATCAACTATGCCCGCATTTTGATTACCAATACAAACCGCGTCACGCAGCGAGAACGGAGCCACTTGCTGCGGGAAGAACTGACTCAGGTCTTGGGTTTGATGCGCGACTCCAATCGCTATCCCAACAGCATTTTCTATCAGGGCTGGACGGATGTGACCGAGTATGCCGAAATCGATCGCACGCTGATTCGGATGCTCTACCATCCCCAACTTCGACCCGGTATGACGCAATCGCAGGCCGTTGCCGTCCTGCAAACTCTAGCTGATCCACGCGCCGCCAGAACCCGCTAGCGAGGTTTCCTTAATCCTGCCGGGGCAAAGCCTGGAGAACTGCATGAATCCTATTACCTGTGAGTCCTATTGCCTCAGGATCTACTGCGATAAGTTTTCTGGGTTTTGGAGGATTTCTCGCGGGCTGCGCCCGCGAGAAATCCTCCAACCGCGTAAGTCCTATGCCCACAAAGCACAGAGACAAGCGGGGGACGATTGAGCCTGAAGAAGGGATGAAGTTCTCTAGAAGTTGTTTAACCTCTCCGGATGCTCTATGTCCTCAGACGTAGAAACGAATGGTAGATGCACCCTGATTCAAGCCCTAGAGGTTCGCCTCTGGGGTTTTTTCTTTTGCGTTTGTCTTGCGTCCTCTGGAGAGTGATACAATAGTAGACCGTGGCTTTCGCAATTCACATTCTGTATCATCCCCTTCTGCAACGGTTGGAGAGCTAAAATTATGACGAAACGTACTCTGGGTGGAACCTCCCGCAAGCGCCGCCGCACTTCTGGCTTCCGCGCACGAATGCGTACCAAAAACGGGCAACGAGTGTTAAAAGCACGCCGTCGCAAAGGGCGGGTTCGTTTGTCTGTTTCCTAATCTCCACCTGCGTCCCGTCCAGATAGGGGTTTGAGCTAGCCACCAGTTTGCCTGGAGCTAGCTTGTTTGCGTATGGACTGATTGGGCTGGATTGGCTTATGGCTCACTGGCTTACGGAATAGATGTGTTGTGGCTCTCCCCAAAGTCCATCGACTTAAGCGTCGGCAGGAATTTAGCAAGGTTCACCAGTCCGGCGTGCGGCGCAGCACTCGCAACTTCACGCTACGCGCACTGCGCCAGGTTCCAGTCCACCAGAGAAAGCCCGGTTTGCCCGATTCTGATAGGTCTGATAGGAATGCGGTAGATGGCAATGCAGTAGACAGGAATGCGGCAGAACCATTAGGGCGATCGCCCACGCGCATCGGCATCACGGTCAGCACCAAGGTCAGCAAGCGGGCCGTGGTTCGCAACCGCATCAAGCGGCGTATCCGGGCGGCTCTACGCGAGTTGCTGCCTGGGTTCGCAACGGGCTGGATGATTGTCGTCATCGTGCAACCCGTTGCAGTAAAGTGCAACTATAAAGAAATTCTGCAAGAATTAAAGCAGTTGCTGATAGAGGCCGAGGTGTTCGATGGGCATTCGGGAAGATGTGTACTATGAAGGCGGCCCCCACATCGGGGATTTGATCCTCAACTGCCTGCTGGGGCTGACAGTGGTGTGCCTGCCGCTGACGGTGGGAGCGATCGTTCGGGCCATCTGGCTCCGCTATCGGATTACCGACCGACGGATTTCCGTTACGGGTGGATGGATGGGGCGCGATCGCTCGGATGTCATCTATTCCGAAATGGCTAGCGTGGTTGCCGTACCTCGCGGGCTGGGCAGTTGGGGCGATATGGTTGTTACGCTGAAAGATGGCAGCCGTCTGGAGCTACGCGCCATGCCCAAGTTCCGGGAAGTTGCCAACTACATCAGCGAGCGGATCGCAGCCAAGGCCTCCAAAAAAGCCAGCACTTAGACTCGATAGATCCGACCCGATAGAATCCGAATTGTCAGACCTGTTGGATCAGCCAAAAGCTAACTCCCCATTCGCTTAGGCAATTTGCTCTTTAGGAATTGGGACAACTGCAACCAGACGTTCAATTCGGCTGCAATCGACTGGTTTTGCAGCGTACAATGATGTCTGGTTACGTCTGGTGATTACATCCAGTGAAGCTAAATGCGTAGCACTTAGCTAGTTTATTTCCGGATTGTTTCTAGATTGTTTCCAGGTTTAGTCACGCCGTAAACGTTCAGAGCCACAAGGTACCCACAAAGCACATGGATTTTGGTGTCGGTTTTCTCTCCAACAACGTCATGTTGCCGATCCTGGATTTCTTCTACGGGATCGTGCCAAGTTACGGGCTGGCTATTGTGGCTCTGACCCTGGTGATTCGATTTGCGCTGTATCCTCTCAGCGCTGGGTCAATCCGCAATATGCGCCGGATGCGGGTTGCCAACCCGGTGATGCAAAAGCGAGTTAAAGAAATTCAGGAACGCTATAAGGACGACCCTGCTAAGCAGCAGGAGGAAATGGGCAAGGTTTACAAAGAGTTTGGTAATCCCCTATCGGGCTGTTTGCCTGTGCTGGTGCAGATGCCCATCTTGTTTGCCCTGTTTGCGACGCTGCGGGGGTCGCCATTCTCAGACATTAACTACAATGTGAATTTGCAAGTTCTGCCACAGGAGCAAATTGAGCAGATTCAGCCCCAGGCATATACTACCAATCCCCAAAATATTTACGTTTCGGATGGTGTGCATGTCCCTGTGGCGGCGGTTGTTCCAGGCGGAACTCGTCTAGCAGTGGGTGAAAAAACTCGCATCGATTTCCAAACAACTGAGGGCAAGCCGCTGCGGGAAGTGCTGGCAGCGTACCCCGACACGATAATCGACCCGGTTTGGAAGGTGACTAAGGGCGCTGAAAATATCCAGATTGACGAAGACGGCAATAT
This sequence comes from Thermoleptolyngbya sichuanensis A183, assembly GCF_013177315.1. NCBI lineage: Bacteria > Bacillati > Cyanobacteriota > Cyanophyceae > Oculatellales > Oculatellaceae > Thermoleptolyngbya > Thermoleptolyngbya sichuanensis. The sequence goes on from NZ_CP053661.1 coordinate 4,300,601, forward strand.
TCAAGCCATCAAGCCAGGGGATGTCACGATTCAGGGCACGGTGCAGGGTCTAGCGGCAAATAAGGGCTTTTTGTTTATCGACAAACTGGGTCGTGTGGGCGCGAGGGATGCCGACGGCACGATTCACTGGGACATCGTGGGTATGATCATTTTCTTTGGTCTGAGCCTGTATGTGAACCAGCTTTTGTCGGGTCAGGGCCCCAGCAACAATCCTCAGCAGGATACAGTGAACAAGTTGACCCCAGTGCTGTTTTCGGGAATGTTTCTGTTTTTCCCGCTGCCTGCGGGCGTGCTGATGTACATGGTGATTGCTAACATCTTCCAAACGCTGCAAACCTTTATTCTGTCGCGAGAGCCGCTGCCTGAGAATCTGCAAAAGATTTTGGATGAGCAGGAAAAGCAGTCGAGTGGAGATAGCGGGCGGGAAGCGCTGCCATTTGAGCCGGGACGTTCTAAGAAAAAGGCGGGATAGCAGATGGCAAGCGTGGAGCAACAGCGGCAGGGGCGCGAGTGGCTGAATCAGCTGTTGAGTCTGGCTACCTTGCCAGCCGCGGTGGATGCTGACGGTGTGGCCATTCGCGAGGATGAAAGCTGCTGGCTGACGATTTCGTCGGATGCGCTCTCGACTAAGCAGATTCAGGCATTGCAGGGCGATCGCGGCGAGGTGCTGGACTCGATCCAGTATTTGCTCAACACCACGCTAAACATGGGCAAGCCAGAGGGTGAGCAGCAGCCGTTTACGGTGGAGCTAGACGGATATCGCGATCGCCGTCAGGCGGAGTTGCTGGCCCTGGCCGAAGAGGCGGCGGCAAAGGTGCGCGAAACGGGGGAAGAGTTTGAGATGGTAGCGCTGTCGGCGGCTGAGCGGCGACAGGTACACACCTTTCTCAAAGACTATGAGGATCTGGAAACCTCCAGTCGTGGTCAGGAACCCGATCGCCGTCTGGTGGTGCGTCGAAAGTAGCTGGGTCAAAGGCTATCTGGCAGTTGCGTCTGGTTGGCAGTTGCTCCTAGCTAATAGTTGCTCTGGGAGCCGAGCCTCTTGAGTGGGGCGGCCCAGGCTACAGTGCCAGGACTGAGAACGGGTTATTCTTTCCGTAGCGTCAATCGCAATGAGTGCGAGAGGAGGCGGCTATGATGCAGGCAATTCATATTCCTCAACTGCTGAGGGCGGTCGAGCAGACTGAAACGATCGAGGTGCAAGATCACCTGCCCGACCTAGATACCTTAATGCCCGTGCAGGGCACGATTCGCGTGATGCACAAGGGCAACTATCTGGACGTGTCTGCAAAGGCGGAGGCGATTGTGACTCTGACGTGCGATCGCTGTTTGCAGCAATACAACCATCGCCTCTCGATCGACGTGTCGGAAATGATCTGGCTACAAGAGGCGACTTCCACAGCCGCAGAGGATTTGTTTGATCAGGATTTAAGCTCGACGGAGGGACTGATCGAGTCGCTGCCGCCGCGGGGCTATTTTGAGCCAGATCGGTGGCTCTACGAGCAGCTTTGTTTGGAAATTCCTCCGCGCAAGCTCTGCGACCCCAAGTGTGCAGGTATTGAGCTAAGCGACGAGTTGCCCGTGCCGACGGTGAATGTCGATCATCGATGGGCATCGCTAGAAGCCCTGAAAAAGCAAATGCTGAACTGAGTGCAGCAGATGAAACGAAGGGGGTTGGCAGGAACGAGGCATGAGTTTTGCAGAAGAGTTTGAACTGCTGCTGCGGGCCCGCTACCCGCTGATCTACGTGCCGACTCGCGAAGAGGAGCGCGTGGAAGGGGCGATCGCCCAGTGTGCCCAGCAGGGCAACCGCTCCTTTTACGTGTGGGATTTTGTCGATGGCTATCAGGGCAACCCCAACGATGCTGGCTCTGGCAAACGCAACCCGTTGCAGGCGCTGGAACTGGTCGAAAAGCTGCCGCCGACCGTTGCCGCAGTCTTTGTCCTGCGAGATTTTCACCGTTTTTTAGACGATGTAGCGGTTGCCCGCAAGCTCAAAAACCTGGCGCGATTGCTCAAGTCTCAGCCCAAAAATATTGTGCTGATTTCGCCACAGGTGACGATTCCCGATGACCTCAGCGACGTGCTGACGGTGCTGGACTTTCCTTTGCCCACCGCTAGCGAGATCCGACAAGAACTGGAGCGCCTGACGATGGCGACCGGGCGATCGCTCGATAGCCGGGTGTTGGATGATCTGGTGCGCTCCTGCCAAGGGTTGTCGATGGAGCGGATTCGGCGGGTGCTGGCGCGGGCGATCGCCACCCACGGCGAACTGCAAGCCGAAGACGTAGACCTGATCCTCGAAGAAAAGCGGCAGACGATCCGCCAGACGCAAATTCTCGACTTTTATCCCGCTACTGAGCGCATTTCCGACATTGGCGGGCTGGATAACCTGAAAGACTGGCTGCTGCGGCGCGGCGGTGCGTTTTCCGAAAAAGCCCGACAGTATGGATTGCCGCACCCCCGCGGGCTGCTGCTGGTGGGCATCCAGGGCACAGGGAAATCGCTGACGGCAAAGGCGATCGCCCACCACTGGCACCTGCCCCTGCTGCGGCTGGACGTGGGCCGCCTGTTTGCCGGACTGGTGGGCGAGTCCGAATCGCGCACCCGCCAGATGATTCAGCTTGCAGAGGCTCTAGCGCCCTGCGTCCTGTGGATCGACGAAATCGACAAAGCCTTTGCTGGGTTGGACGGACGCGGCGACTCAGGCACCAGCAACCGCGTCTTTGGGACGTTGATCACCTGGCTGGCAGAAAAAACCTCGCCTGTATTTGTAGTTGCAACCGCAAACGATATCGAGGCGCTGCCGCCCGAAATCAAGCGTCGGGGGCGGTTTGACGAGATTTTCTTTGTGGGGCTGCCCAGCCAGGAAGAGCGCAAAGCGATTTTTGAGGTACACTTAATGCGCTTGCGGCCGCACAATCTCCAAAGCTACGACCTAGAGCGGCTGGCGTATGAAACGCCGGAATTCTCTGGGGCAGAGATCGAGCAAATTCTGACCGAGGCAATGCATCTCGGCTTTAGCCAGGGACGCGACTTTACGACCGACGACGTGCTAGAAGCAGCCAGCCAGATGATTCCCCTAGCGCGGACTGCTCAAGAGCAAATCGAAAAGCTCCAGCGCTTTGCCGCCGAAGGGCGGGCCCGCCTGGCCTCTCGCCAAGGCAACTTGTTCCTGCGGCCCCAGTCCCAATCTTCCTAGCCTTGCTGTTAAATATCCTGCGGAGTTTTGTGTTCGTCCTCTGGCTGGCTCAGGTATCCTGCAAGAGTCCTTGAACAGTTTCCCACTCGAACAGTTTCCCGTCGAACAGTTTCCTGTCGAACAGTTTCCCACTCGAACAGTCTCCCGTCGAACAGTTTCCCGTCGAACAGTTTCCCACTCAAACAGTTTCCCCAAAGATTTTCAAGTTCCAAAGATGAGTCGCACTATGGGTTTGCAACGGCTGGCACAGGGCGTAATTGGGGTTTCGCTGGCGATCGCCATCCTGTTTTTCGCAGGGGTCAGCGCGGCCCGCTATCTAATCAACCGCCTCACCGAACTGCCGCCTCGACCCGTCTTCCCCAACGACACCGCTCCCCCCGGCGGCGCAGTGCCCGTTGCGGATGGTACCGTGCCCCCGCCAGACACCACACCTGTCCAAGCTGCCGCATCTGGAGAGGTCTACACTGCCCGCGTTCTTCCGGCAGTTGGGATTGTGCTGCGAGACGGCCCCAGCCTGGACTCCGCGCAAATTGGCGGCATCGACTATAACCAGGAAATCACCGTGCTGGAAACCAGCGCCGACGGTGGATGGCTGCGGGTGCGCCTGAACGACGGCAGCGAAGGCTGGGTCAAAGCGGGCAACACCGAGCGAATTCAGTAAACCTCTTGCGTGAATCGTTGGGCGGCACCGCCGCCCAACGATTCACGCTCTCAGAAAAGCATTTATGTAAGAGGTCTAGTAATCACGAGCTCGGCAGTCTTGCGGGTCTAATTTGCGGGACTAATTGAGCGGGACTAATTGCAGAGAGTCGCAGAGATTCAGAGATTAGCGCTTGCGGGCAAACAGCCCAAACAGTCCACCCCCTGGGTTTTCGGGCTTCGCGTTGGGCGCGTCGGGTGCTTCGAGGGGGATATTGAGCCGGGGCGCATAGCGCAGCGCTAGGGGGTCTTTGGGGTTGAGCTTGAGCGCCTGACGGCAGTGAACCTTTGCCATCGTGGGCAAGTCCTGCATCAAATAAGCCGCCGCCAGTAGCGAGTGATATTCGCTCTTTTTGGGGTCGATCTTGATGGCATCCTTCAGTTCGCGCACTGCCAGACCGGGATTATTCTTGCGGACATACTCCTGCGCTCGCTGGTAGTGGCGCTGAGCATAGTCGATGGCAGGCTTCTCGTCATCGGCAGGGGAAGCCGGAGAAAAGGTAGCAGGCGTGGGGGCAGCCGTGGACACAATCCCCGTGCGTTTTTCCCGAATAATCGGCTCGCCCATCTTGAGCCGCAGGTAAACGAGATTCAGTTCACCCAACTGCTCGGTGACGGACTCGAATCGATCCAGCGGGGTGTATTGCGTAGCGGCCAGATCAGTAACGGCTTGCTCATAAAACACGTCAATGTTGGCCAAAGACGTTTTGATGAGAGACTGGGCGATCGCGCTTTGGGGACGCATCGGCTCCTCTCGGCTCATGCGGCGCACCCGAAACCGAAGCAGCGCCAGATGCTCGGCCCGCCCTTTGTCTTGCTTAATTTTTTGATAAGTCGGGCTGACCAATCGCGCAAATAGCTGAGTAGCCAGTTCGCGATTGGCGGCTTCGGCCTGGGCAAAGCTGTCGGGATGCAGCAGCTTGGCGATCGCCCGATAGCGCTTGAGGACACGCCGCTCATCCGCAGTCACCGATAGCCCCAGCACCGCGTAGGGGTCGGTAAATTGCGTCAGCCAGTCGGGTGAAAAAGACCTCTGCGACATTCAAGTGCGTCTCTTCAGCAAAGTCGGATATCACATAAACCCTGGTAGAACAGCATGACTGTCTGCCCATTTCCTCTCATTTAGCCGTCGTTAGGCTCGGATGCACCGGAAGCAATCCCTAGGAACAAAGATTGAGCCATTGAAGTGACCTATCAACCCAGAGTTGACTCTTGACCTAGAGTTGACTCTGGGTTGGTCTGCCGCCGAGTTACCTCTTAGTAAAGGATAGCAGCCTCCTACCCGTATTTCTGGGGAGGACAACCCTCACTCACTCTGCCAGCAGGCGGCAGACACCTGCTCATGACGCAATTTTGTCCTGGTGAACTTCTAGAGTATCAGTATTTCTACGGGGGCTACGTTACCCCGGATACTGAATCTTGCCTTTACAAAGTGGGCAGGGGATGAAAATAGACTGTCTATCGACGGACAAGAGCAACCCTGGAATCGTTAGTAACAAAAGGTAGACGCGATACACAGCCTAAAAACTTACACAGAACTCAAAAGAATTCGGCCACTTGGGGCTTCTGAGTTGGGGGCTATCCAATATTATGGCGATTTCCGCAGGCGTGTCATAGGCCAAAGTACGGTAGTCCCATAGAGTCTTTTTGAGCATTCCGCAAAGACTTGATGAAGGTAGGTGGGCAGAAATCGTGTCCGCTGCCTACCAGAATCGATATCATGGAGAGGTTTTAGGAGTCCGCGAGTTCTCTGCGATCGCCCACATCCCAGCAATGCTCAGCCAAACCTATCCGTCCCGAAACCGCCGCACTGCTATTTTGCTCGCCCTGGCGGGTGTTGTTGTTCCTGGCCTACACAAGTTTTATCTGGGTCAGCGCGGCTGGGGGATTGCCTATCTCCTGTTCTTTTGGAGCGGTATTCCCAGAATTGCCAGTCTTTTTGAAGGCATTTGGTTTCTCGTGCAGGGGCAAACGGCGTTTGATGCGGCGTTTAACGGAGGATCTGCCCTACCACCCCAGCCCGCTGCACCCCGGATTGACCCGGCTCAGGTGGGGGCGATCGCCGATGCGCTACGCCAGCTCGACATGCTGCGGCAGGACGGCTTAATTTCTGAATACGAATTTGAGCAAAAGCGGCGACGGCTGCTCGATCAAATTGACTAATGCTCATGATTAATACTCAGACTAATACTCAATTGACTAGCACCCAATAGCAGGCAGGGAATGAGCGGAAACTGGTGGTCGATGGGCTTGAGGAATAGCGCCCAAGAAGCGCTGCGATCGCGCCTGGCCAAAGACCCCTACTACCGCTTTCAATCCGTAGAGGAGTTGCAGCTTGCGGCGCGGCTCGGCGTGGCGATTGACGTAAACCAGGCGAGCGTAGACGACTGGCTGCGGCTGCCAGGATTGTCGATTCACCAAGCGCGATCGCTCTCTACCCTCACCCAGTCTGGCGTTCAGCTTCACTGCCTAGAAGACATCGCCGCCGCCCTCAGCCTGCCCGTGCAGCGCCTCCGCCCGCTGGAACCTGTGCTGCAATTTTGCTACTACGACCCCGAAAGTCTTTGCGCCATCCAGCCCGCCAACCCCAACACTGCATCGCTGGAAGCGCTGATCCGCGTTCCTGCCATTGACCTATTTCTGGCACGGGCAATTTTGCAGCATCGCCAGCGCTACGGCCCGTATCGAAACCTGGCGGATTTTCAGCAGCGACTTGCCTTGCCGCCGGGACTGGTTGCCGAGCTAATGCACTATCTCCGGTTTTAATCCTGTTGTCATCTGGAGGCGCTACGCTTTTCAGCAGGTTTCGGAAATTATCAAAGAAGAAACATTAATAAACATTAAGCGAGAAGCGGCTATGAATTTGACAGGCAAGGAAGTGCTGTTAACAGGTGGCACAGGCGGGCTGGGACAGGGCGTAACGCCCGTTCTGCTGGCCCAGGGGGCAGCGTCAATCACCATTCCCTATATGAGCGCCCGTGAAGTGGAGCGGATGAAGGGGCTGTTGTCTCCGGCAGATTTGGCGCGGATTCGGTTTGTGTTGGCGAACCTGAACGATGAGCAGTCGGTGCAGCAGTTGGTAGATGGAATGCAGCGGGTGGATGCGGTGATTCATCTCGTCGGCGGATTTTCAATGGGGCCGACCCATGAATATGCCTATGACCAGTGGCAAAAAGATTTTGACCTGAACCTGGGCACGACGTTTTTGGTTTGTAAACACAGCCTGCGGCGGATGCTGGAGCAGGATTATGGGCGGATTGTCACGGTGGGGTCGCGGGGTGCAGTGGAACCGGGCGCACAGCTTGCGGCCTATTGCGCCTCCAAAGCGGGCGTAGTGGCACTGACGCGGGCGATCGCTGACGAGACGCGGGGCACGGGCATTACGGCCAACGTGGTCTTGCCCAGCATCATCGACACACCCGGAAACCGAGCCGCGATGGGGGCAGAAAACGCTGCCCAGTGGGTGAAGCCGGAATCGCTGGGACAGGTAATCTGCTTTTTGGCTTCGGAAGCAGCACGGGATCTGCGGGGTGCAGTGGTTCCAGTCTACGGCAACGTGTAGCGGCGCTAGTCCATCTGTCCTGCCAGCACCACCCACGGCACCAGGCAAATGCCTTGCTGCGTGGCGCGAAATTTGCCAATGCCCAGAACCGTATCGCGGTCATCTTGAACTCGCAGCGGCGCGTCGAGGTCGGTCACGGGGTCTGTGGCGATGGGCTGGCCCTGCGTCCAGCGAAGCGCATCAGGCGGGGGCAGCGGGATGGCGGGCAGGTGGGCAAGGGCGATCGCCGCCGAAATCGGTACGAAGGTTCCCGCTTCGACCTGTGCCGCTAGGTCTTCTAGCGTCAGGCTGGCTGCCAGGTCAAACCCGTGGCTCTGGGTGCGGATCAGGCTAGCCAGCGTGCCGCCCGTGCCCAGCAGGTTGCCCAGATCGCGGGCAATAGAGCGGATGTAGGTTCCGGCTCCGCAGGCGATCGCCAGTTCCGCTTCGGGACAATCGCCGGGTCGCCAGTCCAAGAGTTCAATCTGGTAAACCGTCACGGTTCGCACAGGTACGTCTACCGAAACGCCCGACCGCGCCAGGTTATAGAGCCGCTGGCCGCCGACTTGAATGGCGCTGTAGGCGGGCGGCATCTGCTGGATTGTGCCCAGAAACTTGGGCAATAGCGCTTCGACCCGATCGCGGGTGAGATGGGCGGCGGGGGTTTGGGTGAGGAGTTCGCCCTCCAGATCGTCTGTGGTCGTGGTGATGCCAAAGCGGGCGATCGCCCGATACGCCTTGTCCTGCCGCAAAAATTGCAGCAAGCGCGTGGCCCGACCCAGGGCGATCGGCAATACCCCCGTTGCCGCCGGATCAAGCGTACCGCCATGCCCTACGCGCTTCATCTTTAGCAGTCGCCGCACCCGCGCCACGCAGTCGTGGGAGGTCAGTCCGGCGGGCTTATGCAGGTTCAAAAAACCGTCCATCCAGGAATTCGCTCACTTTAGAGGACTTTCGGGGAAAAGCAGAGAGTTGCACAACCATAGTCTTAGAACTATGGTTGTATTCAGAATCATAAGTTTGTATATAGGATTCTCGCAAAAACAGAGTACACTCAATTCAACATCGAGAGTTGCACAGGCGCTACTGGCTTCGACCAGAGTTGCATAGCTATACCGATGGCTATCTCAATTCTTACTTGTCTTACCTGGTTTCGATTCGTATTCCCTAGCTTTGTCGATTCAGCCTGATGCTTGCTTTCTGCAAGTATGGCAGGCCCTGGTTCTCAGGAAGGCAGAGCTAAGGAACCGTATGAACTTTCGCTATCGCTCGATCTATCACCTAGGCGATCGCCCAATCTCTCTACTCTGGACGCAGAGTGGCTTGGGTTGTGCTATCTCCATTCGGCTAAACGTTCAACCCAAAGTTCAACTCAGCGTTCACAAAGCGACGATCTTCGCAATCGTCTTAGGAGGTTCTATGTCTCATTTTTCTGGCTTGTCTCGTCGGAAGTTTTTATTCACCGCTGGTGTATCAGCGACCGGCGCAATCTTACTCAAAGGCTGCACTACGCCATCGTCTAACTCCACTGCGAGTTCTGGTGCATCGCCAGCAGCTAGCCCTGTCGCAGCCAACAATACGCCCGAAACTACCAAAGCCGTCCTTGGCTATCTCCTGGCCCCGATCGCATGGTGGTGCTTCAAAACTATTCGCTGTTGCCGTGGCTGACCGTGCGCGAAAACATTGCGCTGGCGGTGGGTGAGATTTTGACGGACATTCCCAAGGCGGAACGGCGATCGCTCATTGAGCGGCACATCAATCTGGTGGGGTTGCAGCACGCGGCAGACAAGCCTCCAGCGCAGCTTTCGGGCGGGATGAAGCAGCGAGTGGCGATCGCCCGCGCCCTAGCCACGCGCCCCGAAGTGCTGATTCTGGATGAACCCTTTGGCGCACTGGATGCCATCACCAAGGAGGAATTGCAGGAGGAACTGCTGACCATTTGGAATGGGCATCGCTGCACTGTGCTGATGATCACCCACGACATTGACGAGGCGCTGTTTCTAGCCGATCGCCTGGTGATGATGACCAACGGCCCGGCTGCGAATATCGACGAAATCCTCACGATTCCTTTTGCGCGTCCTAGAGATCGCGATCGCATTATGGAAGATCCGGAGTATTACAAACTGCGGAACTACGCGCTGGATTTCCTCTACAATCGCTTCGCCCACGATGATGTATAGAAGCCAGCCCGTGTAGAAGCGAGCCTGTGTAGAAGCCAGCGAGAAGGAGCGGGCATAGAAGCAAGAGAGAGCGTTCAACCGTTCACGCAATGGCAGTCTCCAGTCAGTCTGCTTCGGCTGCGGTTGTCCCCTATTTAGAAGGTGGGGTATGCTGCGACTAGGTTTTCGACCCATCTCCGGTTGGAAGCTTCTCGGAAGCTTCGGAAACTGAAGTTTCCCAGTCTGCTAGCACTGTCACCCTAAGCCGAACGCTATGCGTGCTTTATTGCTCTATCCGCTCTTTCCCAAATCTTTCTGGTCTTATGACAAGGCGCTGGAACTGATTGGCCGAAAGGTATCGCTGCCGCCGCTGAGCCTGATCACCGTGGCGGCGATTTTGCCCCAAACCTGGGAATTTCGCCTGATAGACCGCAACGCGGGCCCCGAAACGGAGGCAGATTGGGATTGGGCGGATCTGGTGATTATTTCCGGGATGATCGTGCAAAAAGATGACCTGCTGGATCGAATCCGGGAGGCCAAGCGGCGCGGCAAGCCCGTGGCTGTGGGTGGGCCCTACGTCACCTCGGTTCCCGAACCCGCACTGGAAGCGGGCGCAGACTACCTGGTGCTGGACGAAGGAGAAATCACGCTGCCCATGTTTGTGGAGGCGCTGGAGCGAGGCGAGCCGTCCGGCATTTTTCGCGCCAATGGCGATAAGCCCGATGTCACCACCACGCCGATTCCGCGCTTTGACCTGCTGAATCTGGATAACTACAGCGAGATGTCGATTCAGTTTTCGCGCGGATGCCCCTACCAGTGCGAATTCTGCGACATCATCGTGCTATATGGCCGCAAGCCGCGCACCAAAACGCCCGCTCAACTCCTGGCAGAACTGCAAGCGCTGTATGACCAGGGCTGGCGGCGATCGATTTTCATTGTGGACGACAACTTCATTGGCAATAAGCGCAACGTCAAGCTGTTGCTAAAGGAACTAGTGCCCTGGATGCAGGAGCGAGACTATCCCTTTAGCTTTGTCACTGAGGCATCGGTGGATCTGGCGCAGGATCAGGAGTTGCTGGATCTGATGATTGCGGCAAATTTCAACGCGGTGTTTTTGGGCATCGAAACGCCAGATACCGATAGCCTCTCGCTGACGCAGAAGTTTCAAAATACCCGAAACCCGCTGATTGATGCGGTCAAAACGATTAACCGCTCTGGGCTGCGGGTGATGGCGGGGTTCATTATCGGCTTTGATGGAGAGAAACCGGGGGCGGGCGATCGCATCATTAATTTTGTCGAAGCCACTGCCATCCCCCAGGCGCTATTCAGCATGTTGCAAGCCCTGCCCAACACAGCGCTGTCTCAGCGACTCGAAAAAGAAGGGCGGCTGATCAACCCTGACGAAACCGCCAGCATTCACCAGACCACGCTGATTAACTTTGTGCCCACGCGCCCCATCGAAGACATCGCGCAGGAATATATCCGCTGCTTTTGGGAACTGTATGACCCGCATCGCTACCTGGCGCGGGTCTATCGCCATTTCATCGAAATGCGCCCCAGCCCCAACCGCAAGAAAAAACCGACCATGCTCACGCCGATTGAGATCCGCGCCATGTTCATCCTCTTCTGGCGGCAGGGCATCAAGCGCAGCACCCGCTGGCAGTTTTGGCGACAGCTCTTCTCCATCCTGCGCCACAACCCCCGTGTATATGACCATTACTTAATCAACTGCGCCCACCTAGAGCATTTTCTAGACTATCGGGCGATCGTCCGCGATGAAATCGAAGCGCAACTGGCGACCTATTCACCGACCGAGCTAAAGCAAACCGCGCTGCCGGCCTCTGCCTGAGCGCCTGGAGCGTATTCACCTTAACCACAGCGCTCCGGAAACCGTGCTTCCCTAGTAGAAACTTCGATTTCCCATCCCCCGCTCCATGTTTCTAAACCGCTGGCAGCGCCGCCTGTTGCCGTTCGTTTGCAGCGCCCTGCTGTGCCTGATGCTGGCGATCGCCTGCGGCCCTTCGCCACCCGCCTCCCAACGCCCAACGGCCAGCCCAGCGGCGGATGCCTCGGCCAGCGTCCTCAAGCTGCTCTACTGGCAAGCGCCGACGATCTTGAATCCGCACCTGTCTAACGGCTTCAAGGACTCGGAAGCCAGCCGCATTACCCTGGAGCCGCTGGCCAGCTACGATGCTGGGGGGAATCTGATTCCGATCTTGGCGGCAGACGTGCCTACGCTGGAAAACGGCGGCGTAGTGGCAGACGGTCGCTCCGTCACCTGGAAGTTGAAGCCGGGGCTGAAATGGTCGGACGGGGAGCCGTTTTCAGCGGCGGATGTGGTGTTTACGCATCAGTTTGTGACGAATCCAGAGGTGGCGGCGATTTCGGCGGCGACCTACGAAATCATCGAGTCCGTAGAGGCGCTGGACGAGACGACGGTCAAAATCACCTTCAAAGAGCCAAATCCCGCCTGGAGCAACGTCTTCGTGGGCACAGAGGGGATGGTGCTGCCCCGGCATTCGTTTGCCGAGTATCTGGGCGCACAGTCGCGGGAGGCTCCGGCTAACCTGATGCCTGTGGGCACGGGCCCCTATCGCGTGGTGGAGTTCAAACCCGGTGATGTCGTGATTTATGAGCCAAACCCCAACTATCGCGGGGCAGACTCGCTGGGGTTTTCTCGCGTTGAACTGAAGGGCGGCGGCGATGCGGTGTCGGCGGCGCGGGCGGTGCTGCAAACGGGCGATGTGGACTTTGCCTATAACCTGCAAGTGGAAGCGCCGATCTTGGAGCAGTTGGCGGGGGCGGGGCGGGGCGAAGTGGTGGCCAACTTTGGCTCGCTGATGGAGCGAATTTTGATTAACTTCTCTGATCCCAGTGCAGACGTGGACGGAGAGCGATCGCACGTCAGCCGTCCCCACCCGTTTCTGACAGACCCCGCAGTGCGGCGGGCGCTCAGCCTGGCCATCGATCGAGGGGCGATCGCCACCCAGCTTTATGGCCGCACAGGCAAACCCACGGCCAATTTCCTGGTGGCTCCAGAATCCTTCAGTTCCCCCAACACCAGCTACCAGTTTGACCCGACCGCTGCCCAGCAAGCACTCGAAGACGCAGGCTGGAGAGATACCAACGGCGACGGCATCCGCGATAAAAACGGCGTGCCCCTCCAGCTGGTGTTCCAGACCTCCGTCAACCCGCTGCGCCAAAAGACTCAGGAAATCCTGAAGCAGGCGTGGGAATCCATCGGCTTTCGGGTGGAGCTAAAAAGCATTGATGCCAGCATTTTCTTCGACAGCAGCCCCACCAACCCCGACAATACCGGCCACTTTTACGCCGACCTGCAAATGTACACCACGGGCAACACCAACCCCGACCCCGGCTCCTACATGAAAACCTACCTTTGCAGCGAAATCGCCCAAAAAGCCAACAATTGGTCCAAAGACAACGTTTCGCGCTACTGCAACTCCGCCTACGATGCCCTGTGGCAGCAGGTGGCCAGTGAACTCGACCCCGAAGCCCGGCGGCAAATCTTTATTCAGATGAACGATCTGCTGGTGACCGATATCGCCGTCATTCCCTTGGTGCATCGCGCAGAAACCGCAGGAGTGGGCGATCGCCTTGCAGGAGTAAACCTGACTCCGTGGGATTTGAACACCTGGAATATTGCCGAGTGGCGACGGAAATAGGCGATTACCGGGTATTGCGAAGCGATCACCGGGTATTGCGAATGCGATCGCCCCGACCCAGGGGATTTTCGGCCAGAAAGCCGTCTGGCAGGTTGCTGATGGCCCGCTGGAGCGTCACCAGAGAGCGGTTGTAGCCCAGCACCGCCCGCACCAAGTTGACCTCTGCTCGCGTCAGGTCGGTTTGCGCTCGCAGCACTTCAGTTTGGGTGCCCACGCCTGCCTGGAACCGGAGACGCGCCAGCCGCAGCGATTCTCGCGCCTGTTCCACGCCCGCTTCAGCAGTCGCAATGTTGGTTCTGTTGGCCTGGAGCGAGTAGAAGGCTTGCTCCACTTCCAACCGAATAGCATCGCGGTTGTCTGCAAAAGATGCTTCGGCGATCGCCATATTCATCTCCTGCTGACGGGCCTGCGCCCTAGCTCGCCCCCCATCAAACAGCGTCATCGAAGCCCGTACCCCAAACTGGTAAATATCTCTGAAGTCTGGATTTTGATCGTTGGTAGGATTTTCAACCTGATACTGACCAAATAGTGCTACCTGGGGGCCCAAAGCGGCCAAAGCGGCCCGTCGCTGCTGGCGGGCCACATCTCGCTGCACCAACTGCTGCTCCAGTTCTGCCCGGTTTTTATAAGCCAACACGATGCTTTCTTCCAGCGAGAGTGTCCAATCCTCTGCTGGAGTCACCGCATCAGCCGCCACCAGATTCACCGTCTGGGACAGATCCAGTCGGCGTACCAGTCGCCGTCGATTGGTCTGCTGCTCACTCAGCGCTTGCACCAGTTCTTGCTGGGCATTGGCCAACTCGACCTGCGCCTGCAAGACATCAAACCGAGTGCCTACGCCAGCCTGTTCCAGCGCCAGTGCGTCCCGCAAACTTTGCTCCGCCTGTCGTACCGTATCCTGAGCAATCCGGACGTTCTCATCGGCCTCTTGCACATCGTAAAAGTCGTTGCTGACATCCAGCCGCAGTTGCTCAGACAGACGCTCCACCTCTAGCTCTCGCAATCGCACCTGACCTTCAGCCGCACGAATCGTGGCTGATCGCTGCCCAGAGGTAAACAGGTCATAGTCAACTCGGAGGTTTCCTCCCAAACTGGTCGTAATGTCTGATTCTTGCGGGGGATTGGGGTTGAAGATAGAAGGCTGAGGGCGATCGGTATTTTCTGTAAACGTCAGGTCGGCTCCGATTTGGGCGGTGGGCAGGTTGGCAGCGCGGGCTTCTCGAAGTTGGGCGCGGGCTTGCTCTAGCTCCAGTTCTGCAATCTGAAGCTGGCGGTTGTTGCGTCGGGCTAGCTCGATGGCCTGCTGGAGCGTAATCGGCTGCGGTTCGCTGGTGCGGACTTCTCCGGGGCGGGTTGGAAACAGCAAAGGATTGGGATGGGGTTCCAGGTTTTCTGGAAAGCCATCGGTGAAGGTATTGCTGACGGGCTGGAGCGGACGTGTCTCCATCTCTGACTCTGCTGGAACTGCTGGAATGTCAGCAGGCGCGGCGGATGGGGCGGGTGCTGGTTCAGGATCGGTCGCGGGAGGAAAGGGAACTGGCTCGGTCTGGGTAACTGTCTGGGCAACTAGAGGCGTTGCGCTTGGTGTTGCCGCTGGCGAGGGGCGATCGCCATTGCGTTGACCACCAGCAGCCAGCCGGGCGATCGCCTTTGCGGGTTCAGCGGACTGGGCGATCGCCGTTGTGCCGTCTGGGTCACCTGCGTCTCTCTCGCCTGCAGCGTCTCGTCGAACCCCTCCCAGTGCCGCCAGGGTTGCCCAATCGGCGGCTCGATCTGCCCGCTGCCTGCGTCGCGCCAATGCGGGTCGAATCGAGGGGGATTGGGATTGGGACGCTTCCCCTCCATCAGGTGCAGGTTCTGGCGCGGGTTCCAGGGATGCCGGGGCGGGAATGTTGGCCTCGGCGCGGATGGCTTCGGCAGAGAGCAGGGCGGCGGTAACGCTAACGGTAGCAGACAAAAAAATTGAGAGCGATCGCATAACTTCTCGCAAGTGGGAAACAGCCTAAACCAAAGCAGGAACTATCTTCAAACCAAGCTTCAAACTAAAACCTTGAACGGTGCGGACTTCTTCTGCATCACCCAAAGTCCTTAATTTCTCCCTTTTTTGCCTATTTGAAACACACCCTCAAAACAGAGAATCCCAAACCGAATCTCAAGTATTGCTGTGTAGTCATTCACCACGGGTCACACATGGGTCACACACGGCTTAGCAAGGGGCCGAATCCACAAAAAACAGGCGCAACCTTATGCAGGATAATCTGCAACCCCGACCCAGGTAAATAGTTTTGCAAGTTTTGCGGAGATCCTCCCAGATAGATTACCGAAAATCTGTGAGAGCTGATTTATAAAGTAGCTAAGCTGCCAAGCGCTTGAGCATCAATTGAATCATGGCACCGTAGATCATGGCTTCACTCATTTCGCAATACAATTCGTAGTCTTTGCTCAAGCGTCGATAGCGATTCAACCAGCCAAAAGTTCGCTCCACAATCCAGCGCTTAGGCAGAATTTCAAACGACTTGGAGGTTCGTTTGATGACTTCTACGCGGACAGGTTCCCCACAGACCTGTTGGACTGCATGGGCAAACTTCTTGCTGCTATACCCCTGGTCTACCCACACCACCTCAAGCCGGGAGAGTTTATCGCTGGCTTCATCGAGCGTGACCACGGCTCCAAGCCGTTCTGAGGCATTCGCTTCGGTGACTAATACCCCAATTAAAAGCCCTTGGGAGTCTACAACGAGGTGGCGCTTACGCCCCTTAACCTTTTTGCCACCGTCGAAACCGTAGATGCCCCCCTTTTTTCGGTGGTCTTGACCGATTGGGAATCAGCAATTGCCACACTGGAGTCTATGGTTCTGCCCCTGCTTGACTGACAAAACAGGTTAAAGCTGGAACGAAAGCCATGCGGGAAGCAGAGCATGATTTAGGCTGAGAAGTAACCACACAAACCAGTCAAATCAATGTCACCGACTTCCCGTCTTTATGATGCGTTGAATGATTTTCTGCGTCAATGCGACATTCAGTGGCAGGATGCTCGCCATCTGCAAACACTGTGCTGGATGATCATTGGCATGATTGGAAGCCAAAACGTTCATCTCAATGGATTTGGGGTGTATGTGAGGAGTCGCGCTCAAATGGCTCAATCCCACCAACGCCGGTTTCGCCGCTGGTTGTCGAATCGGCGGATCAATGTCGCGTCCGCTCATCATGCGCTGATTGGGCAGGCTCTGTCCAACTGGCAGACCCAACGACTCTACTTAAGCCTCGATACAACGGTCGTATGGAATTGTTTCTGCATCGTCTGGGTCGCAGTGGTGTACCGAGGAAGAACGGTTCCGGTCGCTTGGAAAGTGGTGGCGCAATCAAGCAGCACCGTCAGGTTGTGGACGATTCAACGGGTACTGCGGCAAGCGCAACGGCTGATGCCCGAGGGTGTCGCGATTGTCCTTTTGGCAGACCGAGGGTTTGCCGATGGCAAGTTGATGAAATACCTCCGGGAGAATCTGGGTTGGCATTTCCGCATCCGCATCAAACGCTCCTTCCAATTTCAGCACCAAGGGCAGTGGCGCCAGGTATCGTCGGTTCAATTGCAACCAGGACAAGCTTACTTTACGCCTGCAGTGTCGGTGGGTAGAACAAAGCCCTACGACAATGTTTACCTTGCCTTTGCCCACGACAAACTCAGCAGCGAGAATTGGACAATTGTGAGTGATGAGCCGACGAACTTGCAGACGTTTGCCCAATATCGACTGAGATTTCAGGTGGAGGAGTCGTTTTTGGATTTGAAGTCCAACGGGTTTAATCTCGAAGCCTCCAGACTCAGAGACAAGGTTGCCCTTTCCCAGTTGTGTGGGGTAATCGCCTTGACGATGCTGTTCTTAGTTCTCCAAGGGGTGCAAGTGGTCGCATCCGGCAAGCGTCGCCAAGTCGATGCTCACTGGAAGCGCGGCATGAGTTATCTCAAGCTGGGCTGGAATTGGATTCGGCTGGCTATCACTCACCAGTGGAAGATTCACGTTTATCAGTTCCTCTCCTGTTCACCTGACCCTCAACCTGCCATCGCATCAAGGCGACAACACGATGACTCCCTAAAGCGTGAATTCACTGTCCTCAGCCGTATTCCAGCTTCTTAGTTTTGTCAGTCAAGCAGGGTTCTGCCCATTTTCTGCCGCAGGTCTGCTCGGCGTTGGTCGTGCATCTGCTGCCAAATCCCCTTGCGATGCCATTTGCAAAAGTAGAAGTACACCGTTGTATACGGGGGAAGGTCATGCGGTAGCATTTCCCACTGGCATCCAGTACGCTGCACGTAGAAGATTGCGTTGAGGATTTCTCGAAAGTCCACTTCACGGGGACGACCAAAGCCTTTACCGGCAGGTATCAGCGGTTGCAAAACGCTCCATTCTGCATCTCTCATATCACTGGGATAGGCTTTGCGCTTGGGATTGGCGATTTCCGGTAGGCGACTCATAGGCGGGCTTCAGAAGCATCTCTTTCAGACTAAAGTTCACCCTCAGGTTCGCCTGCCTCTATTTAGATTTTCTTTATAAATTAGCTCTGAAATCGACAAAACCGCGAATCC
Organism: Thermoleptolyngbya sichuanensis A183; assembly: GCF_013177315.1. Taxonomy (NCBI): domain Bacteria; kingdom Bacillati; phylum Cyanobacteriota; class Cyanophyceae; order Oculatellales; family Oculatellaceae; genus Thermoleptolyngbya; species Thermoleptolyngbya sichuanensis. Next base: position 4,318,463 of record NZ_CP053661.1, read on the forward strand.
TCCTGAACAAACCCTTTCCAAATTGCCCCCTTATGCGACCATTCAATCAACCAAAACTTGAGCCTTGCTGCCCGTTTTTAGGTTTTGAAAGCAGTCTTGTAGGCACAGTCTGCAAAAAATCTTTTCACTCGCCAGTCCGATGACTCCAATCTAATTAATCAGTTCTTCAGGTTCATTCCAATGGGGCTTGATTAATGCGCGATTTTCCGCATGTAAATTGCAAAACACCTTTCAAAAACAGACAGGACTTAACGCACTTGCGATCAGTTTTCTGGGCTTTGGGCGATTTCTCGCGGGCCAGCCCACGAGAAATCGCCCAACTGCGGAAGTCCTAACAGATTCAGCAAAACAAGTCGGAGGAATATCTCGGCGCAGGGATCAAGAGCAGAAATTTACATCCTCCAGAGGCACGACCTCAAACGCGGTCTTGCCATAGAGCAGACCTCGATCGACAGCCGACAGGATGCAGCCGTTGACCCGTTCGGAAAACAAACAGCGCCCCACCAAATCGGCCACATCAGCCCGGTGGATACTGCCAGCGATCGCCACATCCGGCGTTAGCACTGCGTTGCCTGTGGCGGGTTCCGACTTTAGTCCGCCAGGACGCACAACCGTATAGGTCAGCCCGCTGGCCATCAGGTATTCCTCTGCCTGCTCTTTCTCTGCCAAGACTGGCCCCAAGGTTTGCAGCACTTGCGGCGGCAGGGCGATCGCGCTTTTGCCCGCACCAATGGACGACACCAACACAAATTTCCGCACCCCCGCCTGCACGGCCGCGTCGATCAGCACCTTGTTGCCCAAAAAATCAGCCCGCCGCCCGTCTGGCCCGATGCCGCCAATTGTGCTGACCACTGCCCAGGGTGGCGCGTTGAAGGGTGGCCCCTGCATAGCACGGTTGACCGCCTCGGCATCCAGCGCATCCCCAATGGCGATCGCCGCACCCAGAGACTCCAACTCTGCCTGCGCAGGCGAGGGTGTTCCATCGGTATCGGGCGGCAGCCGCAGCAGCGCCTGGGTGGGAATGCCCCGCTGCAATAGCCAACGCGCCAGCTCGAACCCCACGCCCCGGCTAGCACCTGCTAAAAAAACATAAGGTTGCTCGGTCATGGCTCCATTCTCAGGCATGATAGGGCGAGAAGATGCACTTTCAACACCCTACCATTCTCTCAACCGCTTGCTTATGGGCACTTCTGTTGACATTACGGCAGCCAACTTCGCGCAAGAAGTGACGCAAAAATCCTACGAAAAACCAGTGCTGGTGGATTTTTTCGCCACCTGGTGTGGACCCTGCCAGTTGCTCAAGCCGATGCTAGAAAAGCTGTTGCAAGAGTACGATTTCGTGCTGGCAAAGGTGGATATTGACCAAAATCCTGACCTGGCCAATGCCTACGGTGTAGAAGGCGTGCCGGATGTGCGGATTGTGGTGGATGGCGCAATGCAGAATGGCTTTGTCGGCGTGCTGCCAGAACCGCAGTTGCGCGAGCTATTGGGCAAGCTGAATTTGCACTCGGCGCTGGAGCAAGGGCTGGCAGAGATTCGGGCGGCGCGGGCTGCGGGCGATGTAAACCAGGTGAAGCAACGATTCACAGACCTGATTCAGGCTTACCCGACCGATGCACGGCTGATGCTGGAGGCGGCAGAATTTTTGGTCAGCCAGGGGCAAATCGAGTCGGCAGAGAAGCTGCTGTCGCCGATTCCTGAGCGGGATAAAGACCTGTTTCGGCGGGCGCAGGCGGTGCGCGGGCTGATCGCGTTTCACCGAGACTTGGCCAGTCCTGCGGAACCGGGCGAACTGGAGACGAAATATCGGCAAGCAGAGCAGCACGCCCTGGAAGGCAATTACGAAGCGGCGTTTGCAGGCTTTCTGGAGATCGTGGCGGGCGATCGCAAGTTTCGGCAGGACGGGGCCCGCAAGGCGATGATCGTGCTGTTCGACCTGCTGGGCGACGACCACCCGCTGACCCGCAGCTATCGCAAACAGTTGATGCAAACGATGTATTAAGAAATGGCGTATTGAGAAATGGCGTATTGAGAAACGGTTCAGGTCATGGGCGACGCACACAACCTGAACCGGAAGCCCTATGAGCAGCGATCGCTCTGGGCGCGAAAGACCTGGCGCAGATCTCCCGAAAACACGACTCGATAGAAAAAGGGCGACGAACCGCTGCAACTCATGGGCTGGCGATTGGCACGGCGGGGCGAAAACCACGAGTTGGCGGTGACGACGAGCCGCGAACCTGTCCAGGAAAGGCCGGTGACTTCTAGCGAGTTGCTGCGCCCGTTGCTGAGTTGAGCGGTCAGAAACGTCCCGGCGGTGGGTGCGCCGTTGGTGGGGTTGAGCCGCGCCAACACAGCGACTTTGGGGCCGCCACCGCTGCCGTAGCTGGTCAGCCAGCCCTGACGGGTAAAGCGGCGATAGTCCTGGCTGGCAGTGCCCTGGGTTCCGGTGGCGCTGAACACGGCATAGAGGGCACTGCTGCCGTCCCACACCAGCCCATAGCCTTCGCCATCGTCGGCTGTGATTTCGTAATCTGCGCGGCACCAGGCCCGCTGCCCCCGGTTAAACCGGACAACGATCGGGTTTTTGTTGTTGGCAGACACCTGGCGATAGCCAATGTAGATGCGCGATCGCCCGATCGTGACCACGGGGCCACCCTTTTGCCGCACAACGGATTCTGAGTCCTGGCAGGAAAACTCGACGGACTCCCCCACAGAGGCCGAGACGGTGGCCTGGGCAGGCAGGGCGATCGCCAGCCACAGGGGAAACAGTCCAACGGTCAGACTGGCAACGCGGGCAGCACAGCGGGTGAATGGGGCAAGCAGAAAAGACTGCGGGAAACGATTCTCAGACGACGGACAAGGGGCGATCGCCACACTAGGGCAATGGAGAGTGTGCTTAGGGACGTGCTGATGATCGGTTGGCATAAGGTTGGGGTGACTGATTGGAAGGAGTGGGATAGGCAGACGCACCCACTATGAGCTTCCAGTTCAGACCCTAGCCCAGCGAGCCGAATCAACGGTTCTGTGAAATTACGGGAGATTTGAGAGGGCGATCGCCCCCCGTTTCCTGGTCTTCACGCAGAGGGGTGTCGGCGGCTGGCCTTAAGGCTCCCTGCGGCTCCCTGCCTACGCCGCGTGCTGCCGATACCACTCGATCGTATTGTTCAAGCCTTGGCGGAACTCCACCTCTGCGGTAAAGCCAAACTTATCCTTAGCCCGCTGCGTATCGAGACACCTGCGGGGCTGCCCATTGGGCTTATCAGTCTCCCAAACCAGTTCCCCGTCATAGTCCATCAGTTCACAAATCAGCGTAATCAGATCCTTGATAGAAATCTCATAGCCCGTCCCCAAATTCACAGGCTCCGGCTCCGCATAGAACTGCGTCCCCATCACAATCCCCCGCGCCGCATCGGTGGAATAGAGAAACTCCCGCGTCGGCGAACCATCCCCCCACACCGGAATCGTCCTCTCCCCGCGCAACTGCGCCTCATGCACCTTGCGAATCAGCGCCGGAATCACATGAGAACTGCGCGGGTCAAAATTATCCTCCGGTCCATACAGATTCACCGGCAGCAGGTAAATGCCATCAAACCCATACTGCTGACGATACGCCTGAAGCTGCACCAACAGCGCCTTCTTCGCCACCCCATAGGGAGCATTGGTCTCCTCCGGGTAGCCATTCCACAGGTCATCTTCCTTGAACGGCACAGGCGTGAACTTGGGATAGGCGCAAATCGTGCCCACACAGGTAAACTTCTTCACCCCCGCTTCATAGGCAGCATGAATCAGTTGCGCCCCCATCATCAGGTTGTCGTAGAACAGTTCCGCAGGCTTTTCCCGATTCAGCCCGATGCCGCCGACATGGGCTGCGAGATGAATCACAATGTCTTGCTGGTCAACGGCGCGACGGCACGCCTCCATCTGCGTCAGGTCATAGTCGCGAGAGCGGGGCACCGTAATCTTGGCGGGGTCGGCACCCGCGTGGATGAGTTGGTTCACCACCTGCTTGCCGAGGAATCCGGCACCGCCCGTGACGAGAATTCGTTGGTTGGAGAAGGAGAGGGGCATAGGGGAAAGAGGGAAGAGGGAAGAGGGAAGAGCGGGTTTTCGTTTTTCGTTTTTCGTTTTTCGTTTTTCGTTCTTCGTTTTTTTCCTAGGGCGTTGCGCTTGTGCCTGCGGCTTGCCGGATGGTGGCGTGGTCGAGGACGGTCTGGGCGCTGTTGCCGTTGAGGGGGATGAGACCCAGGGCTTTGAGGTCGGCTTCGACCATCAGGTAGACCAACTGCTCGAAGCTGACGCTGGGCTGCCAGCCGAGTTGGGTCTTGGCTTTGGTGGGGTCGCCAATCAGCAGGTCAACTTCGGCGGGGCGCAGGTAGCGTTCGTCGAACTCGACGTAGTCTTGCCAGTTGAGGTTGACGTAACCAAAGGCGAGTTCCAGGAATTCTCTCACTTCGTGGGTTTCGCCAGTGGCAACGACATAGTCGTCGGGCTGGTCTTGTTGCAGCATTAGCCACATGGCTTGCACGTAGTCTTTGGCGTAGCCCCAGTCCCGTTTGGCATCTAGGTTGCCCATGTAGAGTTTCTTTTGCTGACCGGCGACGATGCGGGCGACGGCGCGGGTGATTTTGCGGGTGACAAAGGTTTCGCCCCGGCGGGGAGATTCGTGGTTGAACAGGATGCCGTTGCAGGCAAATAAGCCGTAGGATTCGCGGTAGTTGACGGTTTGCCAGTGGGCGTAGACTTTGGCGCAGGCGTAGGGGCTGCGCGGGTAGAAGGGGGTGCTTTCGCTTTGGGGCACGGCTTGCACTTTGCCGTACATTTCGGAGGAGCCTGCTTGGTAGAAGCGGACTTCGTTGCCGGTGCGCTGCTGGTAGTCCCGCAGGGCTTCTAGGAGCCGCAGGGTGCCCATGCCGACGGCATCGGCGGTGTATTCGGGGGCATCGAAGCTGACGCGCACGTGGGATTGTGCGCCTAGGTTGTAGATTTCGTGAGGCTGCACGTGTTCGAGGATGCGCCGCAGGGTGGTGCCGTCGGTCAGGTCGCCGTAGTGCAGAAACAGGCGGGCGTTTTCGTTGTGGGGGTCTTCGTAGATATGGTCGATGCGGTCGGTGTTGAAGGTGGAGGTGCGGCGGATGATGCCGTGGACTTCGTATCCCTTCTCTAGGAGCATCTCGCTCAGGTATGACCCGTCTTGTCCTGTGATGCCTGTGATCAGTGCCCGTTTCCGCTCTGACATAGTGCTCTAACGCCTTACTGAGGTGATGGTGACATAGGTGGACGATTCAAGGGGGCGATCGCCCTCAACGCTTGTGCCTGGACTGAACCCTATGGCAAGCATTGCGCTGTCGGCTGATTTTACCGCAAGTGGATGACCTGCATTGCCTCAAGACAGTCCACTCAGTGTCTACATAAATATCTGTTACAGAGTACCGTATTCAACCATCGCAATGAAATAGATCTGCCTTCTGTCTGGTTATGGAGCGGCTTTTGCGAACTATGCGAACTGATAGAGCGCGATTAGAGTGCGATCGCCCCGCTTTAACCTGCTTTCTCGCGACGATTCATCGTGATTCACCAGGATGCGCCGCGATTCATCGTGATTCACTGCGATTAATTGCGATCGCCCCCGGCAATCTGCTGGCTGAGCAAGATTACGGGCACCAGCCCCACCGCCACAATCACCAGCGCCGCCGCTGAAGATTCCGCCAGCCGCTCGTCGGACGCAAGCTGGTAGACCCGCACCGCCAGCGTGTCGAAGTTAAACGGGCGCACGATCAGCGTGGCGGGCAGTTCCTTCATCACGTCCACAAACACCAGCAGCGCCGCACTGAGCAGACTGCCGCCCATCAGGGGCGCATGGACTCGCTGCAGCACGCCGAGGGAATTTTCGCCGAGCGATCGCGCGGCATTGTCCAGACTGGGCTTGATTCGCTCCAGACCCGACTCGACCGAATTCAGCGCCACAGCCAGGAACCGCACCAGATAGGCAAACACCAGCGCCGCGATCGTGCCGCTCAGCAGCAGCCCGGTGGAAATGCCAAAGGTGCGCTGCATCCAGGCATCGACAGAGTTGTCGAACGCGCCCAGGGGCACCAGCACGCCGACCGCAATCACCGAGCCGGGAATGGCATAGCCCAGGGCCGACGTTCGCAGCGACAGGTTCATCCACCCGTTGGGACGCAGCCGCACGCCGTAGGCCAGCAGGAGGGCGATCGCCCCCGCTAGCCCCGCCGTCAGCGCTGCTGCCAGGAAGCTGTTTTTGGCAAACCCCCAGAGGCGCGGGTCGGTAAGCTGGTTCAGATTTCGCAGGGTCATGTGCAGCAGCAGTCCGGCGGGAACCAGAAAGCCCAGCAGCAGGGGAACTACGCAGGCGGCGATCGCCAGTCCGCTGCGCCAGCCCCCCAGCCGAAAGCGGCTCTGGCTATAGGATTTGCCGCGTTTTTGGTAATAGCGCCCCTGGCGGCGAAACCACTGCTCCAGCACAATCAGCGCCAGCACAAACAGCATCAGCAGCGCCGCCAGTTGGGACGCGGCTGCCCGTTCGCCCATGCCAAACCAGGTGCGATAGATGCCCGTGGTAAAGGTGTCTACGCTGAAATATTGCACCGTGCCAAAGTCGCCCAGGGTTTCCATCAGCGCCAGGGCCGTGCCAGCGGCGATCGCCGGCCGGGCCAGCGGCAGCGCCACCCGCCAAAAGCTCTGCCAGGGGTTGCAGCCCAGGCTACGGCTGGCTTCCAGCGTGCAGACCGACTGTTCCCCAAAGGCCACCCGTGCCAGCAGGTAGACATAGGGATAGAGCGTCAGCACTAGCAGCGCGATCGCCCCGCCCAGGGATCGAATCGGCGGAAACCAGTAGTCCTGCGCCGACTGGAACCCAAAGAGGGATCGCAGGCCCGTTTGCACCGGGCCATAATAGTCCAGCAGTTCGGTGTAGGTGTAGGCCAGGAGATAGGCGGGAAAGGCCAGCGGCAGCAGCAGCGCCCAACTGAGAATGCCGCGTCCTGGAAACTGCGTCATCGTTACCAGCCAGGCCGTGCCCGTGCCCAGCACAACTACCCCCGCGCCTACGCCCAGCATGAGCGCCAGAGAGTTCGCCACGTAGCGCCCCAGCACCGTGGCGGCGAGGTGTTGCCATACGTCCCAGGCAGGCGTAAACAGGCTGGCCGCCACCACCAGCACGGGTGCAGCAATCAGCAGGGCGATCGCCCCCACCGCCAGCGTCCACAGGTCTAGCCCGGACTTACTGCGAGAAAGATGCAATTTTTTGGAAACGGCGATGTCCGCCGGTTTTGCAACAAAGCTCATGGCATGATAAGGAATTGACCCGAATTTCTGAGCGTTGCCCGCTCGAATTGTCGAGTTGTTGAGAAGATATTAATTGATTCTAAGTCTCAATAATGCACTTCCATGAGCGCCAGCATGAATTCTTCGCCCGTTTTGCAGCTTCAGCAGGTGACGCATCAGTTTCCCAATCGCCCCGCTCCCACGGTGTATAACCTCAGCCTCGACCTGGAGCCGGGTGAAATTTTGGCGCTGCTGGGGCCGTCGGGCTGTGGCAAAACGACGCTGCTGCGACTGATTGCGGGCTTTGAGCAGCCCCAGCAGGGGGAAGTGGCGATCGCCGGCCGAATAGTCGCCAATGCAGATGGCATGGTGCCGCCGGAACAGCGCTCGGTGGGCATGGTGTTTCAAGACTTTGCCCTGTTTCCCCATCTCACAGTGCAGGAAAATATTGCCTTTGGGCTGGGGAAAGGCGACTCGCGGGGACAAGTGAGCGAGGCGATCGCCCTGGTTGGATTAACCGGATATGAACGCGCCTATCCGCACGAACTGTCGGGCGGGCAGCAGCAGCGCGTCGCCCTGGCCCGCGCCCTGGCCCCGCGCCCGTCGCTGGTGCTGCTAGACGAGCCGCTGAGCAATCTGGATGTGCAGGTGCGGCTATATCTGCGGCAAGAAGTGCGGGACATTTTGAAAGCAACGGGCACGACAGCGGTTTTTGTCACCCACGACCAGGAAGAAGCGATGGCCATCGCCGATCAGGTCGCCGTCATGCGGCACGGGCAAATCGAACAGCAGGGCCCGCCGGAAGCGCTGTATCGAGCGCCCGTCTCCCGCTTTGTGGCGGAGTTTGTCACCCAGGCGAACGTGCTGCCTGCCCGCTGGAATGGGCAAATTTGGGAAACAGAAATCGGCAGCTTTGACCTGAAATCGAGCCTTTCAGACAATTTCCCGGCATTTTCAAAAGGGGAAACCGCCGATTTGATGATTCGTCCTGAAGACATTCAAATTCAGCCCAGCGCATCGGGAACGGTGACCGTGGGCGATCGCCAGTTTCTCGGCCGCGACTATCGCTACACGCTGCTCACCCCCAGCGGCAACAAGCTCTATGCCCGCATCCCCGCCGACCGAACCTCGTCCGCCAGCGGAGCCGCGCCCCTCCCCCCCGGCACCCTCGTTCACCTCACCATCCACCCCGCCGCCCTGAAACTGTTCCCCACCACAGAGGACGTGGTAGATGGAGCAAAGGGGCGATCGCTGCCCGTCGCTTGAAGAAAAAACGAAGAACGAAGAGGGAAAAACGAAGAACGAAGAACGAAGAACGAAGAACGAAGAACGAAGAACGAAAACCCGCTCTTCCGTCTTCCCTCTTTGTTCTTCCGTTTAACGTTTCTTTCATTGACTTTTCTGGCGACAGTCTCCTATGATGCGGGTATGGATACGTCATATTCCCATCTCGCCTGAACCTTGAAAGCCGCATAACTTCGTTGACCAGCGTTGATGCCTTGTTCAGTGGGCAACTCAGACGCTAGAAAGCTAAAGTTTTAAGAAGGAAAATTCATTTTTAGACTCCAAAAACGACCACCATCGATTTCTGCTTACGAGGCATTGCCAGGAGCAGGTTTCAGACGGTACTCTTTCAAGCCCATTTCCCCGCAAGGGGACTGAAACTCGACTTCCGTTTCCGTTTCAAATTCAAAATTCACAATCTTACCTCTTTCAAGCCCATTTCCCCGCAAGGGGACTGAAACAGCCTTAGCTGGCTGCATGAGGGCGCAGATACCATCACACTTTCAAGCCCATTTCCCCGCAAGGGGACTGAAACTCTGTGGAAATCGAGTGGGCTGACGGCAGCCCGTTTACATCTTTCAAGCCCATTTCCCCGCAAGGGGACTGAAACCTACTAACCTGAGTTAGAAAAACCTAGCCATAAGTAAACTTTCAAGCCCATTTCCCCGCAAGGGGACTGAAACTTGCAGCGGCAATAGCCATGCCGCGCACAGCATTGCTTGCATCTTTCAAGCCCATTTCCCCGCAAGGGGACTGAAACACTTCAATATGCCACTTTGTGGTCTATAATAAAAAAGCAGCTTTCAAGCCCATTTCCCCGCAAGGGGACTGAAACTCCTGGGAATAAAATAAAAGGCAGCCTACTAGGAGATATGTAGTCTTTCAAGCCCATTTCCCCGCAAGGGGACTGAAACTTTCTGTGTCAAATCCTACAATTAAGTCTTCTGTAGACTTTCAAGCCCATTTCCCCGCAAGGGGACTGAAACATAGGTACTGCGTTTATCCTGATTATTTTGACCAGGTCTTGAAACTCTTTCAAGCCCATTTCCCCGCAAGGGGACTGAAACCTGATTATTTTGACTATGTCTTGAAACTGTATTTTATCTGTTATCCCTCTTTCAAGCCCATTTCCCCGCAAGGGGACTGAAACAGTATTCTAGGCACGTTAGAAAATCAAATAGAGAATTACTTTCAAGCCCATTTCCCCGCAAGGGGACTGAAACCGGTCTAATAGACTTCAAAATAGGCAGATAAAAAAAATCTTTCAAGCCCATTTCCCCGCAAGGGGACTGAAACAGTAGTAGTTGTAGATACAGTAACGTTAGTATCACTCTTTCAAGCCCATTTCCCCGCAAGGGGACTGAAACAAGAAGATTAGTGGTAAACATACCTCCCAGAAGTCTTTCAAGCCCATTTCCCCGCAAGGGGACTGAAACAGTTATATAGCTCTTTTTTCCAATATGACCAGGCATATCTTTCAAGCCCATTTCCCCGCAAGGGGACTGAAACTATATAGAATACGATAATGGCAATGGTAAGACCGCTTTCAAGCCCATTTCCCCGCAAGGGGACTGAAACTTCGAGGGTTTTTCTGAAGTGGACTTAGAGGCAGTAGAGGCTTTCAAGCCCATTTCCCCGCAAGGGGACTGAAACTAATGAAGGCTACTAGTGCCTTAGAGTACTCTAGGCACGTCTTTCAAGCCCATTTCCCCGCAAGGGGACTGAAACTTGCTCTTCTATGTTGTATAGTTCATTTGTATCTTCAGATTTCTTTCAAGCCCATTTCCCCGCAAGGGGACTGAAACCGTAGAGTTTGAAATCCTGGGTGAGGATGAAGTGATCGACGACTTTCAAGCCCATTTCCCCGCAAGGGGACTGAAACGCTCGATTCCAGTTTTAGCAGTGGGTCGCCGCAAACTTTTGACTTTCAAGCCCATTTCCCCGCAAGGGGACTGAAACTTCTTGAATCTAGTATTGTTTTTAGCTGCAATTATTACTCTTTCAAGCCCATTTCCCCGCAAGGGGACTGAAACGAGGGCATCTGGTATTCCTGTTATTTCCCCGTACTCTTTCAAGCCCATTTCCCCGCAAGGGGACTGAAACCTTTAGATAATTTATCTACACTTTTTAAAACTATTCCTCTTCTGCTTTCAAGCCCATTTCCCCGCAAGGGGACTGAAACCTATATTCTGAAAAGCTCGGAATGCTGCAGTCACTTTTCCCTTTCAAGCCCATTTCCCCGCAAGGGGACTGAAACGTTTAAGAGATACATTTTGCCTGCGCCTTGCGGCTTGTACTTTCAAGCCCATTTCCCCGCAAGGGGACTGAAACAATCCACTGACGGTACGAGCTACCTAGCTGCGCGCGGATCTTTCAAGCCCATTTCCCCGCAAGGGGACTGAAACTATTATCTTAAGAGTACCTCGTTCTAGTGCCCCTATACAGTCTTTCAAGCCCATTTCCCCGCAAGGGGACTGAAACCTGGGAGCAAAGCAAAGATAGCCTACTAGGAGATATGTAGTCTTTCAAGCCCATTTCCCCGCAAGGGGACTGAAACGCTTGGCTACTGAAATGCCACTTCTCCCTAAACTATAGATGATGCTTTCAAGCCCATTTCCCCGCAAGGGGACTGAAACATTTAAAGTAATGACAGCAAATCGGCTAAAGCAGCAGTACTTTCAAGCCCATTTCCCCGCAAGGGGACTGAAACCGCCGACCTGCTCAACCACAATTTCAAGCTGCCCATTGAAGCTTTCAAGCCCATTTCCCCGCAAGGGGACTGAAACATAGCTATCTTGCGTAGGGAAAATACTACTGACTTTCAAGCCCATTTCCCCGCAAGGGGACTGAAACCCGTAGTATTTCAGCGTTGCGACGCTTTTAGGGAACTCCTTTCAAGCCCATTTCCCCGCAAGGGGACTGAAACTGGATAAAATATAAGGATCTATTAGTAAGTAATACGTCTTTCAAGCCCATTTCCCCGCAAGGGGACTGAAACTTGATTGAATCTACACTTACTATTAGCTATATTAACTTTCAAGCCCATTTCCCCGCAAGGGGACTGAAACTGTATCCCATAGGGATCATCGGCTAAAATTTTGTTGACTTTCAAGCCCATTTCCCCGCAAGGGGACTGAAACTATATTACAGGAATAAGAATCACTAAAGGATATCCTAGACTTTCAAGCCCATTTCCCCGCAAGGGGACTGAAACCCTTGGAATTCGATGAATCGAGTCTTTGACGCTAGAGGGTTTGTCTTTCAAGCCCATTTCCCCGCAAGGGGACTGAAACTTGGTTATCTTCATTTTTGCTTGCCTTTTTTCTCGATTTCTTTCAAGCCCATTTCCCCGCAAGGGGACTGAAACACTGTGAGCCTACGGGAGTATAACATTCAGAGTTTTTTGCCTTATTGGCTTTCAAGCCCATTTCCCCGCAAGGGGACTGAAACATGCAGGAATAAAGCGTAAAGGGTAGGAAATTAACCTCTTTCAAGCCCATTTCCCCGCAAGGGGACTGAAACAGAGCAGGCAGTAGCCCTTGAATATACCCCCTAGACAATCCTTTCAAGCCCATTTCCCCGCAAGGGGACTGAAACTTGTTTTTTTCGTGTAATTCTTGTTGCGTTAGCCATGCTTTCAAGCCCATTTCCCCGCAAGGGGACTGAAACAATCGTCTTTCATTAATCAGTGTGCCCTGAAAGTGACTTTCAAGCCCATTTCCCCGCAAGGGGACTGAAACCAAATGCAAAATTTTATATTAATAATAGCTTAGTAGCAACTTTCAAGCCCATTTCCCCGCAAGGGGACTGAAACTGGGAATTACTTTTCTGCCAATATTGAACGCGCCATTCACTTTCAAGCCCATTTCCCCGCAAGGGGACTGAAACATCCAAAGCTTTACTACTGCGATAAGAGTCGTGGGCTAAATCTTTCAAGCCCATTTCCCCGCAAGGGGGCTGAAACAATAGCTTGCGCTAGTTCACGATCTGCTTGACGGCTATTCTTTCAAGCCCATTTTCCCGGAAGGGGACTGAAACGTTTGGGAAAAAAGAAGAGTGAAAAACGAAGAGCGAAAAGTGAAGAACAAAGAACGAAAAATTGCTTTTCCCTTACACAGAAAACCGAAAAATCGTTAGTGTCTCAATTTATTCGCCACTCTCAAAATGACCAATCAAGAGCAACCATGCTGTAAGGGTTTCAGCGGTTGTCAGATCGAGGTGGCGAAAAACTAAGGACACGAACAAAAATGAAGAACGAAAAACGAAAAATCGCTTTTCCCTTGCACAGAGAACCGAAAAATCCGTTCTTCTCCCGTAAAGAAAAAATGAAAAACGAAGAACGAAGAACGAAAAACGAAAAATCGCTTTTCCCTTGCACAGAGAACCGAAAAATCCGTTCTTCTCCCGTAAAGAAAAAAATGAAAAACGAAGAACGAAAACCGAAGATCTGCCCTTCCCTCTTCGTTCTTCTATTCTTCGTTCTTCGTTCTTCGTTCTTCCCTCTTCCTTCTTCCTTCTTCGTTTTTCTCCTCGCCGCTGCTCGCCAGCGCGATCGCCCTCGGAAAGATACGATGCTCCTGCACCTGAATCCGCTGGTGCAGGGTGTCGGGGGTGTCGTGGGGCAGGATGGGCACGGCGGCTTGCATGATGATTGGGCCGCGGTCTACTTCCAGGCGGACGTAGTGGACGGTGCAGCCCGTCACCTTGACCCCGGCGGCGAGGGCTTGTTCGACGGCGCGGGCCCCCGGAAAGCTGGGCAGCAGGCTGGGGTGCAGGTTCAAAATGCGGTCGGGAAAGGCGGTGATCAGCACGTCTGTCACCACGCGCATCCAGCCCGCCATGATCACCCATTCCACGTCATAGCGCTTGAGTTGGTCGATGATGGCTTGATCCAGGGCTTCGCGGCTGGGAAACTGTCGATGGTTCAGCAGTTCTGCTGGAATGCCCAGTCGTTTCGCCCGCTCCGCTGCCCCGGCCTGGGGATTGTTGTAGATCATCACCTGGATTTGGGCGTTGAGCTGGCGCTGGGAAATGGACTGGGCGATCGCCTCAAAGTTTGACCCACTGCCAGAGGCCAGCACGCCCAGCCGCAGCGGTGCGCCTGCAAAATGGCGCTGCCATACGCTGGGGGGAACCGCTGGTGAGATAAACCCCGGCGCGGCGGCATCTTCGGCGATCGCATCTGTGGGGATAGACGGGGGCGACGGGTCGGGGGACTGCATTTTGACCTAGCTCCAACCCTGGGCGATCGCCTGATAGCCAATCAGCTTGTAGGCTAGCTTGGCGGCGGTAAATTCCGACACCACCGACTCGCTAACGGGCGCAAGCTCCATAATGTCTGCGCCGAGGACGTGGTGATGCTCAAACACCGACCGCAAGTAGCCCAGCAGGGAATACCAGTTCAGCCCGCCGGGTTCGGGTGTGCCCACGCCGGGGATCAGCGTCGGGTCAATGCCGTCTAGGTCGATGGTGAGAAAGACGTTGCGGGTGGGGATGGCGGCCAGCGCCCGTTCGGCCCAGTCGGGCTGGGTGGCGATTTCTCGCGCTCGAAATACGGTCAGATTTTTTTCCTTAATTAAATTCGCTTCTTCTTTGCAAATGCTGCGGATGCCGATTTGCACCGTAGGAAGACCCATGTCCACCACCCGACGCATAATGCAGGCGTGGTTGTGGATCGAGCCTTCGTATTCGTGGCGGAGGTCGCCGTGGGCATCGATTTGCACCACCGTAAACGACTCCGTAGACGCGGCTCGATAAGCCCGCACCAGACCCGTCGTGATGCTATGTTCGCCGCCCAGCCCGATGACGAACTTGCCGTCGGCAATGAGTTGGGCGGTGGTGTCCTCAACGACCTTCAGCATGGCTTCGGCAGACACTGGGCCGCTGCGCGTATCGGCGATCGCCCCGTGGGTATACACGCCGACGGGCCACATCTCCCGCTCTAGCTCCTCGTCGTAATATTCCACCTGATGCGACGCTTCCAAAATCGCCGCCGGGCCGTGTTCGCAGCCCTTGCGATAGGTCGTCGTCGCCTCGTAGGGAATCGGCAAAATCACGACCCGCGCCGTGTCATAGTCGGCGGCGACCTCTTCGCCCAAAAAGGGCAACTCGGCAATCGGCGTAGTGGTCAACATGGGCAAAAATCCAGAACAGCAGCAGTTATAAATTCTGACACACTTGCAGCGGCGAGGAGGTGTTCTTGCTGGATGGGTATTTCTTGGGCTGCGATAACAGTTAAGCTGAGGGGGCTAAACGCTTGTCTGCATTTGCCTCTACGGGTTCCATCATGTCCACCGCTATCTACCTCCAGAGTCCCCAGGCGATTCGCGATCGCACTCAGCAGCTTTTTGAGCTGGCCCGCGCCGACAAACTAACGCACTTTCGCTATCGGGGCGATCGCCTCCAGCCCACGGCCGACTATGTGCTGCGGGTGATGCGGGAACACTATCCCGACCTAAACGTGCCGTTTCATAGCCGCTGGCGACATTTTGGCGTGGGCAAGGTCGATCGGGCGGCCGAGTTGCAGGCGCGGCTGGCGAGGCTTGATCCGGTGGCCCAGGCGCGGGCCAAGTTCGATCTGGTGATTCTCAGCGTGCTGCTGGATGCGGGGGCGGGTGCGGTGTGGCGCTATCGCGAAGCCAGCAGCGGTCAGGTGTTTCAGCGGTCAGAAGGGCTGGCGGTGGCAAGCTTTTGGATGTTCTGCGAGGGCGCATTTTCGGGCGATCGCGCTGCTCCCCTCCAGGCAACCGCCGCCGCCCTCCAGCAGATCACCGAGTCCGATCTGGCTCAAGCGTTCCAGGTCACCCCAGACAATCCGCTAATCGGGCTGGCGGGGCGCGTGGCCCTGCTGCAACAGTTGGGCCACACCCTTGCCCAAAAGCCAGAATTCTTTGGCACTCAAACGCCCCGACCGGGCAACCTGGTGGACTACCTGTTGGCCCAAGCCGAGGATCGCCAGTTGCCCGCGCCCACCGTGCTGATGGCCGTGCTGCAAGGACTCGGCGACATCTGGCCCGGCCGCATCACGCTAGAGGGCGTTAACCTGGGCGATGTTTGGCCGCACTCTGCTCTGTCCAGCGCTGAGCCGGGGGCAAACCTCGTGCCGTTCCACAAGCTGTCGCAGTGGCTCACCTATTCCCTGCTGGAGCCGCTGCAAGACCTGGGGCTAGAAATCACGCAGCTTGACCAGCTTACGGGTCTGGCAGAATATCGCAACGGCGGCCTCTGCGTAGACCTGGGGCTGCTGGAGCCAAAGCACGCTGACGTACTGCGTGGGCCGCACCTGCCCAGTTCTGAGGTGATTGTGGAATGGCGATCGCTCACGCTGGTTCTGCTCGACCAAATTGCCGATGCCATCCGTACCGAACTCGGCCTCAGCGTCACCGAACTGCCGCTCGTGAAAGTCCTGGAAGGCGGAACCTGGGCAGCCGGCCGAAAAATCGCCGCCGAGCTGCGTCCGGGCGGCGATCCTCCGATCTCGATTCAAAGTGATGGAACGGTGTTTTGAAAAAAGAAGAGAGAAGAACGAACTTTTAAAGAACGAAAAGAGAAGAACGAAGAACGAAAAAACCATTCTTCCCTCTTCGTTCTTCTCTTTTCGTTCTTCTTTTTTCTAATTCACACGCTCAGGGCTAATCTTGCAGGTGTTGAGAATGCGCTGGTCGTTTTCGCTCAGTGCAGAAAGCTGGTGAAATCCTTCCAGGTTCAGAGGGGCGATCGCCTCTCCGCCTGTCGCCGCGACCGACGCATTCGCTTGAAGCGCCACCGAGTAGGGATGAACCGTTTGCTCGTAGGAATCAATCACGTTTAGCGCTAGTTCCTGGGCTTGCACCTCGCCATAAAAGCAATCAAAGGAGGAATGGGGCATATAGAACGCGCCTACCACTTGATTCTCGCTGACTTCAAACACCATGTAGGCGGAGCCAAGCTGGTCGGGCTGCTGAGACTGTCCATACAAATAAACGCCATTGGGAAACCGCTGGCTAATTGCACCTTCCAAGCGGGCAACCGTTGCAGCGCTTGCTTGCGTCAGCCGGGATGCTTCGAGACCATGGGCTGGAGCCAGTGCCGCAGCCGCCAGTCCTAATGTTAAAAACAGCGCCGTAAAGGGCTTTTCAAAACGATTCCAAAGGGACTGCGACGTTTGGGGGAAACGGTTAGTCAAGTTCAGCATTGGCAGTCCTCCTTCACAAAACTAAAGATTAGATAGAAGATTTACAATTAGAAATTCGCTCTATAGTTCGCTGCCTATTTTGCTGCCTAGATAGAGCTTACGAGCTTCGATTTAACGCTTTGGATGGGCTTCACAACTCTTGAAGAAAAGGGGGCTAATTTCGAGAGTTTGAAACGTCCACCGTCTCTCCGAACAGCTACACCGCCAAGGATTCAAATTCCAGATTTCGCTTCAAAAAATTGCAAAACTTTTTAGAAAAGTTCACTACTGAACATTTTTAGAAGCCGCGCCGGAAGTCTTGAGTGAAGCCTAGCCCAGTCCACAGGATGATGAGATCGAGCCTGGGAATGAGATGACGGAAGCTGTGCGTAACCTTGCGAGAGAATCTGAACCGCTGAACCGCTATGGCCTTACTTTATAGAGCGAGAGTAGGAGGCAAATCACCCGATTCGCTCACCCAAGTAGGTGATCTTAATCACCGCTTGCTGGGGCATTCATACAGCAAAACATGCAGCAAAAAATGATGACCCTGAGGCAGCGCAGAAGGCTTAGAAAAAAACCTCCTCGTCTGACCCTCACATCATCACCTATGAAATAGAGGTGGAGGGGGTATGCACCGCTCCACCTCTATTCATCCCATGCATCCAGTTAAACAAACGGGAAGAAAGGACAGTTTGACGAACTGGCTGGAATTAACTGGCCAAATATCCACGAACGTTGACTTTGCGGCGACGCAGGTGATCCAGCGCCTGCCGCTCAAGCTGACGCACGCGCTCACGGCTGATGTTCATCCGCTGCCCCACTTTTGCCAGCGATAGCTCATTGCCGTCTTCTAGCCCAAACCGCAGCACCAGCACCTCCCGCTGCTGAGGCGTTAGCTCCGCCAACAGGTTTTGGATGTCTTGCCGCAGCGATTCCTGCACTGTGAAGGTTTCAGGCGATGCGCCGTCGTCTTCTAGCAGGTCTTGCAGTTCGGTGTCCTGGTTGTCGCCGACTTTGAGATCTAGCGACACGGGCTGACGCGCCATCAGCAAGAATTCACGGATTTGTCCTGGCTCTAGCTCCAGTGCTGCGGCGATGTCTGCGGGCGTAGGCGCACGGCCCAATTCCTGCGTCAGTTCGCGCTGCACCTTTTTGATCTTGTTGAGCTTTTCGGTGATGTGGATGGGCAGGCGGATGGTGCGGGCCTGCTGGGCGATCGCCCGCGTAATGGCCTGACGAATCCACCAGTAGGCGTAGGTCGAAAACTTGTAGCCCCGCGTGGGGTCAAATTTCTCCACGCCGCGCTCCAGACCCAGCGTGCCCTCCTGGATCAGATCCAGGAATTCCAGGTTGCGCTTCTGATACTTCTTGGCGATCGCCACCACCAGGCGCAGGTTCGCCTCAATCATCTTTTGCTTTGCCCGCTGACCCACGCGCAGGGCTTGGCTCAACTCGGCTTCCGTCAGATTGACCTCGGCTGCCCACTCTGCCAGCGAAGGCTCCCGCTCCAGCTTGTTGGCCAGAGCCTCTTTCGCCTCCAGGAGTGCCATCATCTGCTGCACCTGCTTGCCATAGACAATCTCCTGCTCATGGGTCAGCAGCGGCACCCGACCAATTTCGTGCAGATAGGTTCGCACCATATCTGCGGTAAACAGCGGTTTCGTCGTTTTAGCTGTGGTGTTTGCGGTTGCCATGAATGCGAGACTCCGTTGAACAATCTTGAATCGAACAGGAAACGTAAACTGGATGGTTCAGACGCTCTACTAGCCCCAGCAAAGAAGCAAAGAATAGAGAGACTAACTTATGAGCCAGCTTCTAGTGCAGTTTCTAGACCTGGAAACCGCCTTATGAAGAGGCTTGACTATACCCACTGAGGAAACCAGTGGAACGATGTTGGGGCTGGCGAACAAGTCCGAAGTAGGAATTGAAAATCCGAACGAAAGAAGCGACGCTCAGACGAAAACAGGTGAGGCAAAAACAGGTGAGATCTCTAAACCACTGCCTGGGTGCGTCTCTCTGGACGACTCTCTATTAACCAACCCAGGGCAGCTTAAAAACAGCTTAGACGCAAGTTGAATGTAGATACTACTACGACTAGCGGCATTCTTCAGGAAAGTAGTAACTCTTTCTTAAGACCAATAGACCAATACTCTTGGCAGTCAAAACTGGCAGTCAAACCAATGGTCAAAGCGCTAACAGATTGAACGTGGCGCTGAAAGCCCAGGACAGAGAGCCAAAAAGCGAAACTAGAGTAGAAGTAGACAGACGATAGAGGTATCACAAAAGCGAAGTCGTTATGAGTTCACTCTTGTATGAAGACTATAATACAAGTTTAGGCTTCCGTAAAGGGTTGGTCATTCATCCAAACGGGTGAACTTTGCAGGTGAACGGCGAGAGGACGGCGTGGCGCTTTCAGGTGAAGAGCTTTCAGGTGAAGAATCGTGAGCGGCTTTCGTAAGAACCTTTGACATCAAACCTTTAACATTAACAAAGGACGGAGAAATCAAAACAAATGTTCACCGTGTCTCCCTATCATCTAGCGATTTATGGAGAGATCAGGTTCGGCTAGTACGGGGGGAAAACCGAACTCCCTGGATAGGGCTGGATTGGAGCGAGACAGCGTAGATCAGTCGATCATCAGTAGGTCGATTATCAGTAGATCAATGGGTTAAAGAGGCAGACCAAACAGGCTAGTTTCAACGGGGTGATTTTGATGGTCGAGGTGTGGGTTTAGGAGGGTGAGGTGCAGGAGGGTGAGATGCAGACCGTGAGCAGTGCAGAAACGGCGATCGCCCGCCCACCCGTCCTGGGCGAAAAGCGCGTCACCTTGCGCGGGCTAACGTGGGACGGCTATCTGCAAATTTTGGATGCCCTGCCCCAGAGCCGCGCCGCCCGCCTTACCTATGATCAGGGAACCCTCGAAATCACGATGCCGCTGGAAGATCACGAATTTTCGCTAAGGCTGATCGAACTGTTTATAAGAATCTTGGTGGTGGAATTGGGCATGAAGATCAAGACCATGGGTTCCACCACCATGAATCGGGAAGACCTGAATCGCGGATCAGAACCCGACTGCGCCTACTACATTCAGCATCAGCCGCAGGTTGCCGGCCGCAAGGTTAACTTTGCCACCGACCCGCCGCCCGATCTGGTGGTGGAAGTAGACATCACCCACACCGACATTGACAAAAATCGCTTCTATGCCAGCCTCGGCGTGCCAGAGTTTTGGCGATACAACGGGCGCGAGTGGCGGATTTACCACCTGCAAGCGGGCGAGTATGTTGAGCAGAGCCACAGTCCTACCTTTGGCTGGGTGGAAAAAGACGACCTCTACCGCTTTTTGGAGCAGGCGCAGCAGGACGAAGTGGAGGCAGAATTGACGCTGCGGGCCTGGGCGAGGGAGAAGGTGGCTGCGCTGCGATCAGAAGCCTAGATCAGCCTTGGCCGTCTCCGAAACGCGGAACACGGCGGCATCGGGCATTTCCTCCCAGGCGGTTTCGCCAATTTCGGCGTAGAAAGTTTCGTCGTAGGGGCGAGTGCGAACCACGACGGGCATCGGCACGGCGTGCCCCAAAATTAGCGCCTGCTGTTTGGAATCGAGCTTCGCCAGGACAGACCGCAGCGCCTGCCCACCAGACACGCCCGTAAAAATTGCGTCGATGTCTTTTTCGTCATTCAAGAGGGCTGTGATGCGCGTGCCGATCTGCGACATCACCTCGTTGTCGATGCCCGACGGGCGCTGATCCACCACCAGCAGCGTCACGAAATACTTCCGCATTTCACGGGCGATCGTGCCAAAGATGGTCTGCCGGACGGTGGCCGGATCGAGAAACCGGTGCGCCTCTTCGATGGTGATGACGAGCTGGTGGGGGCGATCGCCCGGATTCTTCGTCTGCAAGAAGCGCTCCGCCTTTAGCACGTAGCTGGCGTGGATGCGTCGCGCAATGATGTTCGTCGCCAGCATATAGGACAGCATGTTCGACTGGGAGCCAAACTCCACGACCACATGCTTGCCCGCCTCCAGCGCCTCTAGCACCTGCCCCACATAGTTATGCGGACAAGCGGGACGCAGATATTTCAAATCATCCAGCCGGGTCAGCTTGCGCTGGAGCGCCATAATCGACGCTGGGCTGCCCATCTTCACCTGGCAAAACTCCTGAATCTCCTCATTGCTCATCGACAGCAGGCGAGAAATCCAGGCTTTGCCAAACTCATTGCGGAGAATAATGGCGTTTTCTAGCGCTGCCTCCGAGACGTTCAGTTCGCCGCGCACCAGCGCCAGGTCTTCTACCTCGATCTGGTCATAGCTGATGAATAGCTCTTGGGCATCGCGCACGCCCCGCCGCTGGGTCGATTGGGGATCGAGCGTGAAGATTTTTACCTGCCCCGGAAACAACTGCCGCAGCCCCTTCACCATCGACACGCGAGACTTGGAGCCGCCCTCGCTGGTGGCCTCCCAGCCGTATTCCGAGTGCATATCGAAAATCAGGTTCACCGCTGCCCGCTTGCGAATAATGCCCGACAGCAGCAGCCGCGTCAGGAAGGATTTGCCCGTGCCCGACTTGCCAAATACACCGTTGCTGCGCTCCACAAATCGATCCAGATCGATGCAAATGGGCACGTCCATATCAATCGGCTGCCCCACGGAAAAATTGCGCCGATGGGGGTCGTCTTCCCAGCCAAAGACGGCGCGAAAGTCGCGATCGCTCGCGTCGAACACCTGGCTAAAGTGGCTGGGAATGGTTTTGACGGGCAATAGCTCGATGGCGCTGGTGTTGGCTTGGAGAGGGCTGGTTTTGGATTTTGGATTTTGGATTTTGGATGGGGCGCTCTGTTCATCGGTGGGGGTGAACATCAGCATCGGCGACAGGTTGATGGTGCCGTAGGTGCCGCTGCCTGCTAGAACTTCTTGCAAAAAGGTGTTGCTGGGGTCGGGCGGGTTGGAGACAATGCGGGGGTTGGTGGTTCCCAGAGAGACATCGGTGAGCATACAAAAGAAGCGCGATCGCCGCCCCTGCACCACCAGAAACTTGCCCACGCGCATGTCTTCGACCGACACATCTGCGTGTAGCCGCACCTCTAGCCCCTGGCTGAGGGAGCCTTGAATCACAGACCCCAATGGATTTTCCAATTCCATACGCTAATTCCGTAACCCGTTCGCACTAGCATTCACGCTCAGTAATTTGCAAGATAATTTGCAGGGTGATTTGCAAGCTTTTGCGGGCGTATTGCAAAGATGTACCGAGCTTTTTGGTTTCGTAATACATACGTTCTTAATGCCATAATACACACGTTCTCAGGATTTTCTATAGTACATGCGTTTTGCTGTGCAAACGATTTGGGGCGTGCTTGGACGGAACTGGGGTTTGGGAAAAAGATGGCTGCCCTCTAGCTGCCCTCTAATTTGTCCCCCTGATTCTTGTCCCCCTGATTCGTCCTCCTGATTTGTCCCCCTATTTGTAATGTTTCGTTTTGCCAAGCGGAGGGTTATCAAGTCCCCCGCTGTGGTTAATAATGAACGATTAGATTCTCTGCTGTTTATCGCTGTTAGGAATTGCCATGACTTCTAAATCCAAACCCGCCAGCAAACCTCCCTATACCTTCCGCGCCGGTTGGGCCCTGCTGCTGCTCGGCATCAACTTTGTGGTGGCGGCCTACTACTTCGGCGTTTTGAAGTAATCCGTCAAACAGCTTTGCCCAGTGTGTATGCCCGGTGGATGCCAAGTGTGTATGTCCGGTGTGTATCCCAGAGTCCAGGCCCAGAGTCCAGGACTAGTGTTCATGTCCAGTGTCCAGGCTGTCCCTCTGTCTTGCGGGCTAGCAGCATTTCGGGACACGTTTCAGGATTGATTTCAGGACGCATTCAGGGCGCATTCGGGACGCATTCAGGACGCATTTAGGTCATACTCAGGACATACTTAGGACACATTCAGGACACATTCAGAACAACTAAATCTTTGCAACAGCGAGAGTTCTGCCCTGCGGAGTTCTCGCTGTCTTACTTTTGGGTCGGCTTTGTGCCTTTCGGGCCGACTTTGTGCAGAACTTTTGGGTGGGGCGATCGCCCGACCGGGGGCAAAAAATGCTTGAATCAGGGTGTATTTTAGGTGTATTTTATCTGTCTCTGAATCATGCAAGCCGAATTCCTGCAAGCTGAGTCCGCGTCTGGTTCTCCATCCCTTGCGGCAGCGCTGCGCCAGCGGCGACAGAGGCTTGCGACCCTGATTTCTGTTCCCGTGGTGCTGTGGTCGGGGCAGAGTCCCTCGCGCAATTTTCCGGCGAATTCCTACCCGTTTCGCGCCAGCAGCCATTTTCTGTACTTCGCGGGGTTGAACTTACCCAAGGCGGCGATCGCCCTCCAGGGTTCCCACCTGACGCTGTTCTGGGACGAGCCAACCCCCGCCGAGGTGCTGTGGCACGGGCCTGGCCCGACGCGATCGCAGCTTGCGGAACAGATCGGCGCGGATGACGCACGGCCCCTGGCCGACCTGGAGCAGTATTGTGCAGGCGCGGCGACGATTGCAGTGCAGGATAGCACCACGCGGCAACAGCAAGAGAAGCTCTTGGGGCGATCGCTCGTTGCCCCCAAGTTGGCACAGGAGCCGGATCGGGCCCTGGTGGGGGCGATCGCCCAGGTGCGGCTCTGTCACGATGACCTGGCGCTGGCAGAAATGCGGCGGGCGGCCCAGGTGACGCGGCGGGCCCACGCGGCAGGCAGGGCCGCAACCGCAACGGCCACCACCGAAGCCGAGGTGCGGGCGGCCATGGAGCAGGTGATCCTGGCGGCGGATATGACCCCTGCCTACAGCAGCATCGTCACCGTACATGGGGAGGTGCTGCACAACTGCCACTATGGACATAGGCTGGAGCCAGGGGATTTGCTGCTGGCCGATGTGGGAGCCGAAACGCCCCTGGGCTGGGCAGCGGACATGACGCGCACCTGGCCGGTGTCGGGGCAGTTTTCGCCCACCCAGTGCGATATTTACGACATTGTGCAAGCGGCCCATGACCGCTGCATCGAGGCGATCGCCCCTGGGGTGGAATACCGCGAGATTCACCTGCTGGCGGCGCGAGTGCTGGCTGAAGGACTGGTGAGCCTGGGCATTTTGTGCGGTGCGCCAGAGGAACTGGTCGAGCAAGATGCCCACGCGCTGTTTTTCCCGCATGGCGTGGGGCATCTCTTGGGGCTGGATGTCCACGATATGGAAGACTTGGGCGACCTCGCGGGTTATGAGCCGGGGCGGACGAGGAGCGATCGCTTCGGGCTATGCTATCTGCGGCTCGATCGTCCCCTGCGGCCGGGCATGGTGGTGACGGTGGAACCCGGCTTTTACCAAATTCCGGCCCTGCTGCAAGACCCAGAAAAGCGCGATCGCTATTCCGCCCTGGTGAATTGGGATCGTCTGGCAGGGTTTGCTGATGTGCGCGGCATTCGCATTGAGGATGACGTTTTGGTTACTGCTACAGGAGTTGAGGTGCTGACGGAGTGACGAAGGGTTCCTAGCCCAACGCTGCTAAAACCGCGTCTCAAATTCCAGAATCGCCCCGGTTCCGCCATCGGTGTCGATGTAGCTGCGGATTAGGAACTGGTCGTTGATGCGATAGCGCAGGTTGAACTGCACAGGCGCATCGGCCGTCAGGATCGCCAGCACAGAGCCGGAGAGGTCAGTGCCAAACAGGTCAATCCCCGCTTCGGCGGCGAGTTCGAGGGTGGTGCTGGAGGCGTTTTCGGAGGGCAGCAGCGTGGGGAACAGCCGGAAATCCGACAGTCCCAGCACTTCGCTGATGACACCCTGGATGCCAGGGAGCAGGGCGGAACCTGCTAGGTTGGCGATCGCCAGCGTACTGTCGCCCTGCCCAAAGGTATTGATAAAGCCGCCGCCAATCAGCGCAATAATTTCGCTGTCGCTGCGGGCGGGGCTGCTGGTTAGCGCAAACGTGTCTGACCCGGTGAGGAATCCATCCAGCATTTCGCTGGCATAGCCGTCTACTGTGGCGATGACCCGCACATTACTGAGGCTGCCCAAGTCTGTCACCAGGGTTTCGTTAATCTCGGCGGCTCCGCTAGAGGTCGTGATCGGTGTGCGGGTCACCTCTGGTACTGAGGCCACAAGCTGCACTTGCAGGTAAGGATCGAGTCCCCGCTGCGGCGTAAATTCGGCGGTGTTGTTGTAGCCCCGCACCAAGTTGAATTGCGTGGTGAATAGGTTGACGATGCCCCGACGAACTTGCAGTTCTCCCTCTGGACGGGGGGCCCGGACGGTGCCGTTGACCCGCAGTTCGCCCGCCACCAGAAAGTCCAGCAGCGGGTCGAGTGTAATTCGCAACCCGCGCCCCAGGCTCAATCGCAGGTTATCAAACCGGGGCGGAATGGTGATGTCATTAGGGTCAATGGGATCGTCTTCGGGCGGTGGCGCGTCGCCGCTGAGCAACTGGACGCGACCGTTGGTGAGCGCAATGTCGCCCCCAATTACCGGCGCAAGGGCGGTTCCGGTAACTTGCACTGCGCCATCGACCCCACCGCTATACAGGCCCTTCAGATTCAGCACGACCTGATTAAGGCTGACTGTCAGTGGCTGGTTGACGGTTGTTTCGCTTTGTGGAAAATCATTGGGGTCAAAAATCGGCAAGATGCCCTCTGCAACCACTTCTCCCTGGCGGAACTGGCCGCGAATGCCTTCCACATCCACAAAGCTGGTGTTGAACTGGGCGCGGCCGGTGATGTTGGTCAGGGGTTCTGGCAGGGCGGGTGCGGTCATCGAGGCTCCGTTAAACTCGGCCGCGCCCGTCACCAGCGGCGCACTCAGCGTGCCCGTAATGTCCAAGTTGATATCCGCCTCGCCGCCGGCCCAGGCCACCTGGTTGGTAAACAGGCTGAGCAGTTCCAAGCCTTCGTTTTTGACGGAGAGGTTGATGGCGATCGCCTCGCTGTCGGGCGATACGTCCATGAAATCGAAGGCGTAGGGAATATCGGCCCGCAGGCGCAGGGGTTCTGTTTCGTTGACGCTCATTTGCCCGATGATCCGCGCTCGCGCATCGTCGTAGCTGAAGAGCGCCCTGGCATCTCGAACGGACTGCTGCTGAATCTTGGCATCGAACAAGCTCACTTCGCCGCGCACCTCTGGATCGCCAAGGCTGCCCTGCAAAAAGGCGTTACCATTCACCCGACCCGTGATGCTAATAGGCAACCGCACGATGTCCTGAAGGGGTGTGATATCCACCGACTGCGCCTGAAGCTGGCCCGAAATCTCGTCTGCGCCAAACTGCCCGTTAAAACTGAGGAAGGCTTCGTCCGACCCCAGCCGCAGCGGTAACAGTTCCAGAACCCCATCCTGGAGCGTACCCTGGGCGATCACCTGCTGCGCGTTAAACTCGCCCCATTGCCAGTTTTCTCCCGCCAGGTTGAAGTCTGCGGTCACGCCCGACCGCACTGAACCAGACAGGTTCAGTGTGGCTTCAAAGTTGCCTTGCAGTTCTGCCAGCCGAGGCAGAGGATTGGCGGCTTCGTCCTGCTGTTTTTGTAGATCCAGCAGCGCCAGGATCTCGGAATAGCGCTGGAGTTGCTGGTAAATGGGGCGATCGCCCGTTTGTATGGGCACGGTGGCCAGGTCGGTGGACTGGGCCGTGGGCGGCTGCCGGAAGCCTCGCGCCACGTCGTCGAAGTCATACCAGCGCAGGGTATTCAGCACGTCCTGAATGCGGGCGTTGTCGGTTTCCAGGGTCGCCTCGAACTGCGGGTCGTCGCCCAGCGTTGCGCTGCCGTTCACTGCGACCGTGCTGTAGGGCTGATCCAGGGGCGGCCGCTCGGTGGGCAATGCCAGTGCCAGCAGCCCGTCCTCTAGCTCGATCCGGTCGTTGCGGTAGGTGATGCGCCCGCTGAACTGGTCGGCAAATAGGTAGCCAATGGCAGGGCGGACGATGGTGAGATTGCCTTCGGTGGCGTAGGTGTCGAGGTTTACGTCAGCGCTGGCGGTGATCGTGCCCGTGACCGGGCCCAGCCCCAAGTCGGCTGCCGGGGTGAGGGCAAACCAGTCTAGGGGCAGGTTTTCTAATGTGGTGACCAGCGTGCGATTGCGCCTCGTTCCTGCTGCCCGCGCCCCGTCATGCACCAGCAGAAACGAGCGCGGCAGATAGTTGCCATCCAGATCGAGCGAAATCTGGTCGCGGCGGCCCGTCAGGTCAGCCCGCACGCCCTGACCCATTGCAAACTGCACCGGCCCGGCCAGGCGCGGATCAAACTGGCGCTGGTTAATGGCCAGCCCGTTGAGCGCCAGCAGTCCGTTCACATTCGGCGCAGCAGGCGTGCCCGACACCCGACCGGAAAAGTCCGTCCGCCCAGCCACACGCACCTGGGGCGGCAAGGTGACAGGCAGTCGATTCAGGTCAAAGTCCTGCACCTCCAGCGCCAGGTCAAAGCTAGAGATTTCCGGCGTGTTGCCTGTGGTCTGTGCAAAGACTGTGCCATTGGCGCGGAAGCCCGGAGCCGCCGCCCGATTCAGCACAAGGCGATCGCCCAGCCAGCGAAAATCTGCCGTCAGTGGCCCCGTTAGCAGCGACACGCCCTGCGACAGCCGCACATCGCCCTCTGCCCGAATGCCCGCCAGCGTCGGATCGGCCAGCGTGCCTGCCAGCCGCACCGTGCCATCCAGCGTGCCCGCCAGCTCCGGCGAAAACGGCCGCAGCCCCACCCCCTGGCTCCGCACCACGGCCTGCCAGCGATCGCCCACCAGGTCGCCCTCCGCACTCACGCGCCCGCCCGCGACCTCCAGCGTCGTGTTTTGCAGCCGCAGATTCTCGCCCGCAATCAGCAGTTCCCCCCGTGCTGGGTAGGTCGCCTCCGCCGCCTGCCATTGAATCGCCGTGCGGAGTGCATTAGACGGCCCCTCTACCTGCGCGGTTGCATTAACCCGTCCTAGCACGATTTCTGGCGGCAGCGTTGCGCCGTAGGTTCGCGCCAGGGCATCGGCGGGCAGATTTCGCGCCTGGACTCGCGCCTGCACGGTCGCCTCCTCGCCCAGCCCCAGCACGCCGCCCCCCGTCACCACGCCACCGCCCGGAAGCTGCGCCACCAGATCCGTCAAATCAACCCGCTCCTTCACCAGCGAAAAGCGGGCACTGAGGCGAGCAATGGCAACTTTGTCAATTAGCAGGGGGCGACTGCTGCGAACCATGCCCGCCACAATCGGCCCATCGGGCGGCCCCGTCACCGTCACATCGGCATCAAAGGCCCCAGCAAGGGTGATCGGGGTCGCTACGTCTGCCGTTTCTTCGATCTGGCGAAAATCCACGTTGCGGACGCGAGTGGACAGGTTGTAGCCCTCACGCAGGTCATAGGTTCCTTCTACTTCAACGGGAATCGTGCCGTAGGTAACGCGCCCGTCTTCGATAGTGATCAGCCGATTGCGAAACCGCAGTTGGGCCCCGGCCTGGGTAATGCGCTTGGGCACATCGGCGATCGCCACTGCCACATCGGCAAACCGGGCCGTCCCGTTCAGCCCCGTCACCGTGTCGTCGGCAAACCGGAGTTCCAGGTTAGAAGACAGCCGTCCGTCCTCTAGCGCCACGGGCATCGCCAGCAGCGCCCCCACATCCTGCACGGCAATGCCATCGGACTGCACCACCAAATTCAGCCGAAAATCGGGCACAGTGATCCCTTCGCCCCGCAGCCGCAGCGCCCCACCCCGGCCAGGATTTCCAGTGACATCAAAGCGAATATTTTGCCCTTCCAGCCTCACCCCGCTGGCATCGGTAGCCTCGATGGAGTCCAGGTTTACCTCGCCGTTGACCTGTTGCAGCCGCACCGATAAGTCCGAATCAGGCTGCACCCCCGGCTTTTCCGCCTCGATCATCAGTTGCGCCGAGGGAGCCACGGTCACCGTACCGTCTGCGATCAATAGCTGCCGCAGCTCAACCTTCAGCGGGGGGTCGTCCTCGCTTTCGGCCAGTTCAATGGCGATCCACTTGCCGTCGTCGGTCTGGTCGAGAAAAATGTCGGGGTTTTGCAGGGTCAGCACCAGCCCCAGACGACGCTGGAGCAGATCCAGGAGGTTAAACCGGGCGCGGACTTGCTGCACCGTAGCGCGATCGCCATCGGTCTCCGTTGGCGGCAAGACTGATTCGCCAAACACAATCTCGCCCTGGCCGCGCCAGTTGAGCGCAAGGCCTTGCAGCGGGCCCACCTGAACGGGGCGGTTGATCGTCTCACTCAGCGTAGTAGACAGCAGCGGAGCTAGGTCGTTTCGCAAAAAACTTCGCACCCACAGCGTTCCGCCCACGCTGCCTGCCAGAGCGACCAGCCCCAACCCCAGGGCAACGGGTCGCCAGGCCAGGCGGAGACGACGACGGGGCGGACGAGGCGGCTGCGGCGCGGCGGGTGGCTCAGGTGAATTCACGATGACAGCAGGACGCTTTCAAAGAGTAGGTTCACTAAGACTTTAGCCCAGATGCTTCGATTGAGCCTATGGCGGCCAAAAGGATTTATTGAACGGGATTTTGCCCTGCTCAGAGAGTCCCTGAAATGGGGGCAAAGCGGGTGCCAAAGCGGATGCCAAAGCTGGCAAACGGAGGCGGGCGATTCGCGAAGCGATCCCTGCGGGAATCGCCCAACACTCCCAACTGCCTTCTGGAAAAAACCGGGTAAAAGTTGCGCTCACCCTAGGTCGAAAAAGGGGACATCGTTTCGATATGATAATGGAGCTTGTTTTTGAAACCCTGCTAGAGTATCCATGCTGACGCTTAAAGTGATTGTTTATATCGTCGTGCTGTTCTTCATCAGCCTGTTCGTGTTTGGCTTCCTGTCCAACGACCCCTCGCGCAACCCCAACCGCCGAGATCTCGAATAGTTCTCGAATATTTTTTGTCTAAACAACCCTCCGCCCCCAGCCGCGGCAGGGCACTTAATCGTGGGAAGCGTCGTCAAGCGTCGTGACTGACCCCCAGGGCTGCTCGCACTCAGGGCTGCTTGCCTGACCTGATGGTTTGACTTAGTTTTAGCTGCGTATGCCCGTCCCGGTTCCGCCCCCTAGCTTCCCGCCTCCCCCTGCTGCGATTGTCGATATTGCACCTGCTGCCCCGGTTCAGGAGCGCGATCGCCCATCCGCTGATGCACCTGCGATCGCATCTGATTCGCGTCCCCTGCCAGAGCTAGGTTCAGGGGTTCGGTGGTCACCCCGGTCAAAGTCTACAAGCGCCGGAACAGCCCCATCGACCGCTGAAGTTACGCCCAAAGAGTTTACGCCCGAAGGATCTGCGCTTGGAGGATCTGCGCCTGGAGGATCTACGCCTGGAGGATCTACGCCCGGATCAACAGTCGAGCCGATGAGCGCATCATCGCCTGGGTCGGTTGCGGATGTGGCTTCACGATTCCGCACCCCAGGAGCCAGCGCCTCGCCGACTCGTCCCGCCCGACAATGGCTGCAAACTCGTCAGGACGGGATAGCTGGTAATTCCCACAGGGATCGCTTTGTGAATCGCCCCGCTGCTCCTGTCGCTGCTGTCGAGCCAGCCGATCCTGTCTCTGGGGCGCAGTCCGTTCCCACATCGAATCAGGGAAGCGATCTGGGCCGCCGTTCGGTTTCGTCGGGCGATTCCCGCAGAGATCGCTTCACGACTCGTCCCGCTCGTCTAAGTGGCCGTCTGCCTGCCACGCCGCCGCCTCTGCCTGCCGTTGCTAATGCCCAGTCCGCCGCGTCCCTGGGTGTGCCGCTGTCGGTTAACGTCGCCCCAACAGTCGCTCCAGGGGCAGACGGCACAGTGACGCTTCCTGTTGTGGAATCTGGTTCTGGTTTAGCATCCGTCCCAGAATACCTTCCCGCGCTGACACCGGGGACTCTGCTAGCCGCACCGCCTTCCGACACGACGATATTCCGCTCTGCACCGCCGCACCTGGCTGATGACTGGCGACTGTTGGGAGAACCCTGGCAGCCGATTGAATCGCCCGTTGCATCCCTACAGCCTGCGATTACGCGGTCCTCGCTGTCGTTTTGCCCCTCAACCCTGAGCGCCGAGGCGATTGGGGGAAGGGAAATGGGGCTGATGGAGGGCGATTCGCGGAGCGATCCCTGCGGGAATCGCCCCCTGTCTGTCCCTGCCGAGCGCCAGCTTCCCAGCCAGACCTGGGCTGTTTCCAGCAATCCCATTCCTTTGCTTGCAGCGCTTTCTAGCCGCAGCGACGCAAGTATCGTTGCCCAGGCTCCTCCCCCGTCGAACCAACCCCTCAATCCAGACAGCGCCCCAAACCTGCCCGCGCCCATCCCGTTTCCAGAAACCCTGGAGCAAGACCCCGATTCGGGTCGGCAAATTCTGCTGATTCCGCCCCCAGACGACGGGCCCGACCCGGCGACCCCGCCGCCAGACGGAGAGGCTCCGGTCGATGCGCCGGTTGCTTCCCCGTCGCCGCCTGCTTCTCCCAGCCCTTCTCCTAGTCCTGCTGCGACGGATTCAGCAACGCCCACCAGCCTGACTGATCTGGTGGAAATTCGGGGCGATCGCCAAGATTTTGACACCCTGCGCGAGGTCTTCTCCGCCGAAGGCAATGTAGAAATGCGTTTCCGGCGGGCAGTGCTGACGGCAGATCGGGTGCAGGTGAATTTGCAAAATCGCATTGCGGTGGCCGAGGGCAATGTGCAACTGGTGCGGGGGGCCCAGATTCTTCAGGGCGATCGCCTCGTCTACAACTTTGTGCAAAGCGAAGGCACGGTGGACGGAGCTAGGGGCGAAATCTTCTTGCCCTCCAGCGGTACGGATCTCACCCTGCTATCGCCGCTGGAAGAAGCCGCTGCGGGCGCTGAACGACCTCGCCCCACGCCTCGTCCTCCGGGTGCGCCCCCTGTTTCCAGTCCCGGCGGCATCCTGGTAGAAGTGGGGGCCAACCTGGATCAGGGGTTGGCGCT
Organism: Thermoleptolyngbya sichuanensis A183; assembly: GCF_013177315.1. Taxonomy (NCBI): domain Bacteria; kingdom Bacillati; phylum Cyanobacteriota; class Cyanophyceae; order Oculatellales; family Oculatellaceae; genus Thermoleptolyngbya; species Thermoleptolyngbya sichuanensis. The sequence goes on from NZ_CP053661.1 coordinate 4,350,077, forward strand.
CACGGGGCAGCGCGAAGGCGAGCTCACCCGCTTTCGCTTCGAGGCCGAATCTATCGAGTTTTTTCCCGACGGCTGGGTCGCCCAAAATGTGCGCCTTACCAATGACCCCTTTTCGCCGCCCGAACTGGAACTCCGCACCCCCGAACTCACCTATACCCAGTTCAACCCGCTCCAGGCGGAGGTTCGCGCCCGCAATCCCCGGCTCGTGTTCGACCAGCGCTTCAGCCTGCCCTTTTTGCAGAACCGGGTGGTGATCGACAATCGCCGCCGCCAGCCGCCCCTGCTTCGGTTGGGCTATGACGAAGAGGTGGGCGGGCTATTTGTGCAAGCGCCGCTGACGGTGATCAACCAACCCCGCGTGCAGTTTGTGCTTGCGCCCGCAATTCTGCTTCAGCGGGCCGTTACAGACAACAACTTTAATTTCTTTGATCCCAGCAGTATTGGGCTGTTGGCGCAGTTGGATGCCACCCTCGGCCCCTCCACGTCGCTGGTGGGCACGGCGACCTTTGGCACGCTCGATTTGGGCGACTTAGAAAACAAGGTGCGGGGCAGTCTGCGGCTGCGGCAGCAGGTGGGCATTCACCAACTGACGCTGGAATATAGCTACCGCGATCGCCTGTTTAACGGCACCCTTGGGTTTCAGAACGTGCAGAGCAGCCTGGGTGCTGTTTTTTCTTCCCCCAACATTCCGCTGGGCAGTTCACGTATCAACCTCAACTATCAATTCAGCGCCCAGCTAATCAACGCCAACACCGATCGCGAGGACTTGCTCGATCCCCCCCTGGAGCGCCGCAATAGCCGCGTCACGCTGGGTCGATTTCAGGCCAGTGCGGGGCTAACGCGGGCCTTTTTACTGTGGTCTGCGCCGCCCCTGCCGCCCACTGCTGAAGGAGGACTGCGCTATTCGCCCACGCCCATTGTTCCCAACCTCGTCGCGGTCGTCGGGTTGCGCGGCACTACTGCCTATTACACTAGCGAAGATAGCCAGAGCAGCCTGACGGCCTTTGCCAGCCTCCAGGGGCAGTTTGGCCGGTTCTCCCGGAATTTTCTGGACTACACCCGCTTCAACGTCACCTACTCTAATGCGATTGTGGAGGGGGAATCTCCGTTTCGATTTGACCGGATTGCTGATCCTCAGGTTCTGTCCTTTGGGCTCCTGCAACAAATCTACGGGCCGATTCGAGCAGGCTTTCAAACGTCAATTAACCTTGACAAGCGGGAAGGTTTTGACACGACTTTTTTCCTGGAATATAGTCGCCGCACGTATTCCATCATTCTGCGGGTCAACCCCGACCGAGAGGTGGGATCGCTGGGTATTCGGATTAACGACTTTAACTGGACGAATCCGCCGGAACCGTTTTCGGGGCAGCCTCAGTAGAAGGGGGAAGAGGGAAGAGGGAAGAGGGAAGAACGAAGAGCGAGTTTTTGGGGGAGGCTTTAATTGCTTTGAGAGGACTCGTCTTAAGGGAAGTTTGCTTTGGGAGAACCTGTGTTTGGGCGATCGCCCCTGGGTGGCTGACCTGGCAAATTTGGGAGGCGGCTCTGAGAAATCTTGATCGGAGATGATTACATTTACCCTAAATTATGGAAGGGCCGGGCCCAAAGCAGTTTAGCTAAGAATAGGAGCGAAACGAGGGGAACAGTCGAAGGGCACTATTCCAGGGGGCGATCGCCACGCTTGACACTGCCCCTTGCACGCCGGACCTCACGCCAGATTTGGCCGCCAGCGACCAGCCCTGCCCGCTCCTCCAGCTTCCGTGCCGAGAGTTTGTGTCCTGAGTATCCCTTGAGAGAGTTCGAGAACCCATGCAACCGCATCAACACCTGCGTCGTACCAAGATTGTCGCCACGATTGGCCCTGCCACCAGCAGCCCCGAAGTTCTACGCAGCCTGATTGAAGCGGGAGCCACCACGCTGCGCCTAAACTTTTCCCACGGCACCCACGAAGACCACCAGCGCAATATCCGCACCATTCGCCAGGTGTCGTTTGAACTCAACCAGCCCGTGGGCATTTTGCAAGATTTGCAGGGCCCCAAGATTCGCCTGGGAAAATTTGAGCAGGGCCCCATCACGCTGAAAAAAGGCGATCCCTACATCCTCACCAGTCGCCCCCTCCTCGGCACTCAGGATATTAGCTCCGTGACCTACGAGCCGCTGGCAGACGAAGTGCCCGTCGGCGCGACGATTTTGCTGGACGATGGGCGAGTCGAAATGCGGGTGGAAGCAGTAGACCTCGACCAGCGCGAACTGCATTGCCGCGTGGTGGTGGGCGGCGTGCTGTCGAACAACAAGGGCGTGAATTTCCCCGGCGTGTATCTGTCGATCAAAGCGCTGACCGACAAAGACAAGACTGACCTGATGTTTGGGCTGGATCAGGGCGTGGATTGGATCGCCCTCAGCTTTGTCCGCAATCCGCAGGACATTCTGGAAATCAAAGAAATTATTTCCAGCGCCGGGAAAGACGTGCCCGTAATTGCCAAGATCGAAAAGCACGAGGCGATTGAGCAGATGGAGGCGGTGCTGTCGATTTGCGATGGCGTGATGGTGGCGCGGGGCGACCTGGGCGTAGAGTTGCCCGCCGAGGAAGTGCCGATTTTGCAGAAGCGGCTGATTGCCACGGCGAATCGTTTCGGGATTCCTGTAATCACCGCTACCCAGATGCTCGACAGCATGGTGAGCAATCCCCGTGCTACCCGCGCCGAAATTTCGGATGTGGCGAATGCGATTTTGGACGGCACGGATGCGGTTATGCTGTCCAATGAAACGGCGGTGGGCAAGTTTCCGGTAGAGGCCGTCGAGACAATGGCGCGGATTGCGGTGCAGATTGAGCAAAATCTGGCGATCGCCCGCAACGTGGACAGCAACTCTGGCGGACACTCCATTCCCAATGCCATCAGCCAGGCCGTCGGGCGCATTGCGGAACAGCTCCAGGCCGCTGCCATCATGACCCTGACAAAAACGGGAGCCACTGCCCGCAATGTGTCGAAATATCGCCCTGGCACGCCCATCCTGGCCGTCACGCCCCACGTCGATGTGGCGCGGCAGTTGCAATTGGTTTGGGGCGTGCGGCCGCTGCTGGTGCTAAACCTGCCCTCAACGGGGCAAACCTTCCAGGCCGCGCTCAACGTCGCCCAGGAAAAAAACTTTCTCAAAGAAGGCGATCTCGTCGTCATGACGGCGGGAACCCTACAGGGAGTATCCGGTTCTACTGATTTGATCAAGGTCGAAGTGGTGACTGCGGTGCTGGGGCGCGGCATCGGCATTGGGCAGGGGCTAATCAGCGGCCGCGCCCGCGTTGCCCGCAGCAGCAAAGAAGTAAGCAACTTCAACCCTGGTGAAATTCTGGTTGTGCCCAACACTGGAGCCGAATACCTGGATGCCATCCGCAAAGCCGCAGGCATCGTCACTGAGGACGACAGCCTTACAGGCCACGCCTCCGTGATCGGTCTCCGCCTGGGCATTCCCGTCATCGTCGGGGTCAAGGATGCCGCTCAGGTGATCCGCGACGGCACGTTGCTGACCCTGGATATCCAGCGTGGACTGGTTTATTCCGGTTCGCTAAATGGGCAAGCTGATCCGGGGTTGTAGGCTCCGATCCCTGCCCTACCCTCCCATCTGCCTTAGCGTCCCAACCCTCCCCCATCATCCACTCCTATGATCCAGCCCATCTCTCCGGCCCAGGCGCGACAGGCACGGCAGCAGTTTGCCACGCCAGAAGATTACCTGTCCTATGAGTTGGGAAAGGCGGTGCAAGAGTTGCCGCCGCTGTATACGCGGTTGCTGGCGGGAACGCTGTCGGCGCTGGTGTTGGGGGCGATCGCCTGGGCCCATTTCAGCAAGGTAGATGAGGTGGCAACGGCGCAGGGGGCGCTGATCCCCGCGCAGCAGATTCGCCCAATTCAGGCGCTCCAGGGCGGCAAGATTGAGAACATTCTGGTGAAGGAGGGCGATCGCGTCGAGCGGGGCGACGTGCTGCTGGAGCAATCGACCGAGGTGAGCCAGGCCGAAATTGACCGACTGCGGGAAGCCGCGACGCTGATTCGTCAGGACATTGCACGACTGGAGGCCGAGCGCACAGGGCAGGCGCAAACGGGGGTCGCCCTGCAAGATCAACTGCTGGCCGCACGGCGGCGCGAGTTTGAGGGGCGGCGGGCGGCGGCGGAGGCCGAGGCCCAGGGACAACAGGCGGCGATCGCCGAGTCTCGCGCCCGCCTAGCCCGATTGCAAGAAAACCTGAGCAGCGCCCGTGCCAGCTTGGCCAATGCCGAAGAACGAGAGCGCAGCCTGCGGCCCTTGGTAGAACCTGGCACAGGAGCCGTTCCCCGGTTTGACTATTTGGAGGCGAAGGATCGGCTAACCCAGGCGCAAGATCAAATCGCCTCACTCCAGCAAGAAATCGTGGCACAGACCCAGGCCATCCGACGAGCAGAGGAAGCCTATCGCAGCGCCCGCCAGGCCGCCGACCGCCTCAGCTCCGAACGCCAGAGCGAGATTCTGGCGCAGCTCAACCAGCGGCGCGAAGAACTAGCGACGGTTGAGGGACAACTCGCCCAGGCGACCCGCGCCCAGGAACAAGATACCGTCCGCGCCCCCGTGACGGGCACGGTTTACAACCTCCAGGTGACGCTGGCAGAAGGCACCGTGCAACCCGGCAAAGAACTGATGTCTATCCTGCCGGAGGACAGCGAACTGCTGCTAGAGGTGCAAATTCTGAACCGGGATATCGGTTTTATTGCGCCAGGGATGCGGGCCAAGGTGAAGCTGGCCACCTTCCCGTATCAGGAATTTGGCACGATTGAGGGGGAAGTGGTGCAGATTAGCCCCAATGCCACCATCGACCGGGAGCTTGGCCCGGTGTTCCCAGCGACGATTCGCCTGAGCCGGACTCAGGTGGCCGTGTATGGACAACTGGTAGACCTGACCCCAGGCATGGCGGGCGTAGCGGAAATCGTGACCCGTCAGCGGACGATTCTCACCTTCTTGATTGAGCCGATTACGCGCCGGTTTGATGAGGCGTTTCAGACGCGGTAGGGTTTACAAGCGTCGGTCGCACAAGCGGCATCCGAAGGGTCGGTCGCACAAGGCGATGGGGGTGCCAAGTGACCCTTTGCCACAAGTCGCACAAGCGGCATCCAAAGAGTCGGTCGCACGAGCGGCATCAGAAGAGGAGAAGAAGTGCAGACGTGATGGGGGGCAGGGAATGGGTGCAGGTTCGGGGATAGAGGCGCTGCGGGGCGGACTGGTGGTGTCGTGTCAGGCTCCGGCCGATTCGCCACTGCACGAGCCAAGCGTGATTGCGGCGATCGCCCTTGCGTCACAAAACCAGGGAGCCGTCGGGGTTCGCATCGACACGCCCGCCCATGTCGCCGCCGTGCGCCAGCGGGTGCAGGTTCCCATTATTGGTCTGTGGAAGCGTCAATTAGACGGCTGTGATGTGTACATCACGCCCCAGTTTCAGCACGCAGCGGCGATCGCCCAGGCAGGAGCCGACATCATCGCCATTGATGCCACGCTGCGTCCCCGTCCCGACGGAGAAACGGTGGCAAGCCTGATCCAAAAAATTCACGCCGACCTGGGCAAACCCGTAATGGCAGATGTGGATACGCTGGAAAGCGCGATCGCCGCTGCTGCCGCCGGAGCCGATCTGGTGGGCACAACGCTCTACGGCTACACGGCCGAGACGCGCCACCTAAAGCCACCGGGCTTTGACCTGCTCAGCCAACTGTGCAAAACGCTATCGATCCCCGCAATCTGTGAAGGAGGTATCGCCTCCCCCGCAATGGCTCGAACAGCCCTCGACCTCGGCGCGTTTTCGGTCGTCGTGGGCACGGCAATCACTGGCATTGATTTGCAGGTCAAAGCCTATTGTGAGGAGCTAAGGCGGGATAGCGCAGCAGAGTGCTGAGCCTTTTAGGGACGTTTCTGATTTCTGATAAGGGACGCTCCTAGCGAAGCTTCACCGTTTCTCTAGTAGCCACACGCTGAAGACGCTCCCCTGCCCCAGCGTCGAATGGACGGCGATCGCCCCACCATGCGCTTCCACAATTCGCCGCGATAGGTATAGCCCCAGCCCGCTGCCCGCCCGCTTGTGGTTGCCCTGGCGATAGCGCTCAAACAGAATACTCTGATCGTCAGGCGGAATGCCCGGCCCCGTGTCTTGCACTTCCACCAAGACCTGGCGAGGGGCATTGCCGTTGGCGGCAGAGGCTTCTGCATCGGCAACGACCCGGCTAAGACGCACGGTCACCGATCCCCTGTCGGTGAACTTAATGGCGTTGCCGAGCAGGTTTATAAACAGGCGGCGCAGTTCCAGGCGATCGCCCATCACCACCCCACCGCCCTCTGTGCCATCCACCATCTCCAAAGCAAGCTGCTTGTCCTGCGCCCAGGGCATCAGTTCCTGGCACACCTCGCGCAAAATCTCCGGCAGGTGGCACGGGTCAAACAGCATGGTCTTCTCGCCCGCATCGTGGCGATAGACTTCCAGCAGCGTGTTGACCATTTGCAGCAGGTTTTGGTTGCTGCGGATCATAATGGCGATCGCGTCGTTCATTTCTGGCGTAATCGAACCAAAGGCATCCTGCTGGAATAGCTTCAGCATTCGGTCGGCGGCCACCAGCGGTGTTCGCAAATCGTGGGTCAAGCGCGAAACAAAGTCTTCCCGCTGGCGGGCAAGCTGCTCTCGCTGACGCTTGGCTAGCTCGGCCTCCTGCTCTGCCTGATGAATTCGGAGGGCGTTGCGGAGAATACGCGCCAGCACCTCTGGCGACACTTTCGACTTGGGCAGATAGTCTGACGCGCCGGCCTTCATTAGCTCCACGGCAATTTCTTCGTCGCCCTGCCCTGTCAGCACGATCAGCGGCGTTTTGTCGCCCCGCCCTCGCACATCCTGCACGACCGCCAGCCCGTCCCGATCGGGTAGGCGATAATCCAAAAACACGCAGTCATAGGTGCGTTCCTGGAGTGCGGCGATCGCCGCTGCATAGTCCCCCGCCTCGGTCAGGATCATGTTGATGCCTGCATTTCGGAGCGATCGCCGCACGGCCATCCGGTCAATCTCGTCGTCATCCACCACCAGCAAAGACAATGGGGCATCCAGTAGACTGCTCTGCCGTAGAGCATCCGTTGCAGCATTCAAAGACATGATTCACGCGCCTCTCAATTGAGGGAGGGTCAGTTTATGAATTATGAAGATGCCAAAGAATCAGCTAGAGGCATCAGCTAGCAGAGTCCTTAGACCGTCTGTAAAGCGCCGCTGACTAGGGCAACTCGCACAGCATCCAATAGCGATTGAGCGTGGCCATTGTTTCAGCAAAATTGGTGAACGTAACAGGCTTCAAAATATAACCCGCCACATTGAGATTGTAAGCTTCAACCCGATCCTTATCCTGATTGGAAGTCGTCAACACGATGACCGGTGTTTTTCTTAATTCTGGATCAGTTCTCAACTCGTGTAAGAACTCGATCCCGCTCATTTTAGGCATATTTAGATCCAGCAAAATGAGCCGACGAGTCGGCGGCACGATGGCTGGATTGCCCCCCTCGCTTCGCAGCATTGAAAGGGCTTCGATTCCATTCGTCGCAACGTACAGCGGATTGGTGATGTTGTTTTTCTTGAACGCTCGACGGACGTTCATGACATCCACTTCGTCATCTTCTACGAGGAGAATGTTGATAACACGCTCTTGGACTTGCATAGCTCGTGACACACTAAACTAACTTTCAGAACTCTCTAGATCTTTCTATTCAAAAGTCTTTTAACAGAAGTGAAATAACAGAAGTGAAACTCATTGCAAAACCGCAAATCTACAAATACAATTTCGTAAAATAATCTGAAAGTGGACTAACCCCTTTTGGGTTTTTAGAAAAGCCTCTTTTTATAAAAAACTTCTAACTTGAACCCATCTCGCTACTCTGATCAGGCTTTGACAGACCAAAGATTTCGACAGGTTTTGACATAGTAAAGCCTGGATACCCAGCCCCTTCTAGCCTATCGCCCTCTCCATCGCCCTCTAAGAACCTGAAGAACGTTGAAGCTTTGAGAACTTTGAGAACTTTGACTAAACCTTTTTGACTAAACCTTACTGAACTAGTAGTTTAATGCCTGACCCACCTCCCCAAAGCCTGAGAAATCCGTTAATTTCCTAAACTTTTGACGAATTTAGCCAGTATAAGAAGGGATTTGAATTAGCAGCACTCTATCTCTAACCTGTAGGCAAGTCAGGCTAGTGAGGAGCGATCGCCATTCATGCGCGACTCGGAATAAACTCGATATCGCATCGCCCTCTCATCATTAAGCACTCCATCATTCAGCAACCCGCCATATCAGCTCTCCGTCACGCTATTAGCGGGCATTTCCGAACTCTGCTGAAAACTGCTGCACATCCGGGGGCAATGCGACTGCTGCGGAGGGCACAGCGATCAAGAGCAGCACAGTCTTACCTCAGAAGGTTTGCGCTTTTGGAAAACCAGTGCAACCTAGGGGTAGAGCCGCACCAGCCACCAGCAGCAAGCCTTTACTACCATAGCTAAATTTTATATAAGCGATGATATCTCTGCCGTCATCCTAGAGTTAGAGTTTTTTGTTTATGAAGGGACAGTCTCCAGATGCACCTGCAATTGCCCCGGATTCCTAAAGGTGTCATGACTTTCGGGCAAGACAGCACCAAGCCAAATGCTGCGTAAATTTAGTCGGGGCGAGATATGCAGCACTTCTAAGCGTTGCTAAAACGCCTCTTAACAGTTATTTATTCCAGGTAAAGTAGAAGGTTGTGCCTGCGCCCTCTTCCGAATCTAGGTGAATTGTGCCTCCTTCTGTTTCCACAATGCGCTTTACGATGGAAAGCCCCACGCCTGTACTTTCCTTCACATCGCGGGCCTGGAGCGTTTGAAAAATCATGAAAATCTTGCGGTGATATTCCGGCGCGATGCCTGGACCGTCGTCTGCTACGGAAAACTCGTAGCGATCGCCCAAATCTTTGACCCCGATTCGCACTTGCCCATCCGGCCGGTCGTGATGCTTGACCGCGTTGCTGATCAGGTTGGCAAAGACCTGTCGCAGGGGCAGCCGCTTGGTAATCAAGGTCGGCAGGTCGGGCGGGATCGTAATGGTAAACGTGTCGGGCGGGTCGATGGAATCAATGACCTCATCGAGTAGCACCGACAGGGACACCCGCTCCACCGGAGACTCCACACGCCCAACGCGGGAATATTCCAGTAGCCCGTTGATCAGCGCTTCCATACGATGCACGCGCCCCCGTAGGAGGTGAAGCTGCTGCTGGTTTTCCGGGGGCAGTTGTCCCGATAGGTCTTCTTCGATCCATTCAGACAGGTTGGCGATCGCCCGTAGGGGAGCCTTCAGGTCGTGGGACGCAACATAGGCAAACTGTTCCAACTCGCGGTTGCGATCCTCTAGCATTTCATTCGTCTCAGCCAAATCCCGCGTCAAGCGATCCAGTTCATCCGCCCGCGCTTTGAGCTTGGCCTCCGTTTCCAAAAACTGAGTAATGTCGCGAATAATCGCAATCCGCCGATCTTCAAACTGAATCTCGCTCAGGGAAATCTCCAGCGGAAACTGGGAACCATCTCGTCGTTGCCCGATGACTTGGTGCGGTTGTCCGGGCTGAATCCGCGCAAGCGCATGATTTCCCATCCCATCAGACCCGGCAACCCCAACCCCTATAGCCTCAGACCTTGCAGCCTCAGACTCCGCAGCCTCAGACCCCGAAACCTCAGATTCCGTAACGTCGGACTCACCAGCCTCAGAACTGGAGAACTCAGGATCAATCACCACGAAACCCGCAGACGTAGAATCCAGGGTTTCTAAATCGACTGCCTCTTCAGAATTTGCGGCTTCCGATTCAGAATTTGCAGCTTCTGAACTGTCCGCCTCGGAATTTGCAGCTTTCGGAGGAGCGGCCGCCAAACTGGTAACCTCCGAACTGGTAACCTCCGAACTGGTTGTCTGAGAGATTGCGGCTTCTGAACGGGTCGCCTCAGAGACAGGCAACTCCTGCGGGGCTAGCAGCACGTCCAGCGGCCGCCCTTCGACCTCGTGCGCCTGGTAGCCAAACAGTTGCTCTGCTGCGGTATTGAAAATCTCGATTTCGTCGTGTTCATCCAGCGTCACCACGCCATCTACCACGTTGCCCACGATCGCCTGAAGCAGCAATCGGCTCTCTTTCAGCAGTTGCTCTCGGCTTTGCAGTTCACGGTCGAGCTGACGAAACAGGTATACCGCTGCCGTGGATGCCATCAGGCTCAATCCGGCCGTTAGCCCAATGATGCTAGAAGTCGTATTTAGCAATCGAGAACGCTCAATGGTGTAGGCATTGAGACGAAGCTGCTCTCGCTGCTGCAACTGGGATACAAATTCTCGCGCCTGATCAACCGTTTTCTTGCCTTCATCTAACAAGCCGACGAATGAAGGGGCCGTAATGGGAACGCTGGGCTGGGTCGTTAGTGTGTTGACTGTATCATCTAGTAGCCCCATGCTCCGGTCTACTAGCTGTTCCATTTGAGCCACGTCTGCATTGCGGCGATCGCGCTCTGCCTCAGAAACCCCGTATTGGTAGCTCGCCTCCAACCGAGCCAAGCTGTCATCTAAGCTAGCTTTAGCTCGTTTGTAAGGAGCGAGATAGCTGGTATCGCGCGTAATGCCGTAACCTCGAACTCCGGTTTCTGCATTGAGCAAGTCAATCAGCACATTATCTGTAGCGGTAATCACGTCTCGTGTGGCCTCGATCTGCCGTCGAATGCCGCCCAGTGTATTCATCGACCAAATCCAAGACCCAAGGGCGATCGCCAGACAGGTTGCTGGAATCGCGGCGATCGCGGCTCCTCGATAGGCAACTGGCAACCTCGACCAATTGATAAAAACTTGCCGATTGAGTTCTGAAACCTGCTCCTTACCGCGCCTCATGCTGTCCCTCTTAGGTTCATAGCTGCTGAGGCTGAGACGGGTTCTCAGAGAGTCCAGCGGCTATCAATTCCCTTCCTCAGCTTGCAACTATTCTTAATCTTGGCAGTTTAATGGATTCCCTACGCTATGCCTTGGGGGGTATCTTTTTCATCCTGTGCAAATTTAGTCTCTCTCTGCTGACGGATGACGAGAGTGAAAGTTGCAAACCATAATGCTGCCTATCTTGCAGTTTGGAACGGAAAATCCAGACTTGGCATTCAAGCTAAAAATCTAGGTCATAAGTCAAGCGCCGAGGTTGCCTACAGCATTATTTCCGAGTCGATTGGCTTCTCTGAGATGGCTGGTCTAAGAGCTAATTTATGAAGCAAATCTTAAGAAGCCTGAAACTCTTGGCATGTGTGGCTTTGAGGTCATGTTTGCCCAGGAAAAGCGGTTTCTCGGAAATCCTTGATTAACAAGGCTTTCAGGCTCCTTTACAAATTAGCTCTAAGCAAACTTTTCTAGCGGGTCTAGATATTTGTTTAGGTAGAGGCTGCATGATGCTTCAGATAGATTTCTCACACTAGTTTCAACCAAGTCCTTCAACCAAATCTCTAAGAGGATGTTTGAAAAGTTCCACAGTTTGTCCCACTGTTTTTAGAAAAGCGTGCAAGATCCCCCTAAATCCCCCTTGAAAAGGGGGACTTTAAGGCGGGTTCCCCCCTTTTTAGGGGGGGCTAGGGGGGATCTCTGAGTGCTTAATATTACAGGCGATACCTTTTCAAACACCCTCTAAACGCATACAGCGTTTAATCATCCAGTAATCATCTAGTAATCATCAAAAATTGTGGCACTGAAAACTATGGCCCCAGAGCAGGACGGTATGCAAACAGACGTAATGCAAACAGGTGAAATTAGCGTAACGCTAATCGAAGACCACGACCTTACCCGCGTAGGCTTGCGGGCGGCACTCCAGCGGCAAGCGGGAATTCGAGTGTTGGGCGAAGCGGCGAATGCGTCCAGTGGACTGCAAATGCTGCAAGAGGTTCGACCAGACGTGGCGATTGTCGATATTGGGCTGCCGGATATGGACGGGATTGAACTAACCCGCAAGTTTCGGGAGCAGCAGAGTGGGCTGGAAGACGGGCGCAAGACGAAGGTGCTGATTCTCACCATGCACGACAGCGAGGAGTCGGTGCTGGCGGCATTTGCGGCAGGGGCCGATTCCTACTGCATGAAGGACATCAGCATCGACAAGCTGGCAGAAGCGCTGCACGCGACCCACGGCGGCAATTCCTGGATCGACCCAACCATTGCGGGCATTGTGCTGCGCCAGATGCGACAAGCCGTTCCCGACGGCATGGGCATAGAAACCAAGACGGTGACGATTAGCGCCGTGAAGCCTGAAGTGGAGCAATTGCTGGAAAATTCTCCACTCACCGAGCGGGAACTGGAAATTCTGGAGCTGATTGTGGCGGGCTACAGCAACGCGGCGATCGCCGAGCAGTTGTTCATCACGGTGGGCACGGTCAAAACCCACGTCCGCAATATTCTCAACAAGCTCTGTGCCGATGACCGCACCCAGGCGGCGGTGCTGGCGCTGCGCTCTGGGCTAATTAGCTAGGGCGTGTTTTAAAGCCCTTTGATCCCCCCTAGCCCCCCTTAACAAGGGGGGAACCGAGCCGAGCCACTCCAGAAGTCCCCCTTTTTAAGGGGGATTTAAGGGGGTTCGACTCAGGGCAATCAACGACCTAGAAAGTTTTAAAACAATGCCTAGGCGAGTTTTGTCTGTCTGTTTTGTGTGTCTGGAGAGGGATTCGGGCGATCGCCCCCAAGGCGGTACAATCCACTCAGACACAGTTTACAAAACTTAATCCAAGCCTATGTCCCCCAATGCCTCCAACTCTCGTCTGCCGCTGGGCATTCGTCGTCGCGACCTGCTGCTGGGCACTTTGGCGGCAGGCTTCGCGGTGGCTGTGCGTCCCATCTCGGCTGAAACCATTACCACCAGCGACGCGGGCCTGACGGCGGGGTTCGTTTCGATTCCCGTGGGCGATCGCGATATTCCCGCCTACCGAGCCATGCCCAGCACGGGCACGGGCTTTCCTGTTGTGCTGGTGGTGCAAGAGATTTTTGGCATCCATGCCTACATTCAGGACGTATGCCGTCGGCTGGCGCAATTGGGCTATTTGGCGATCGCCCCCAATCTGTTCGAGCGCCAGGGCGACGTGACGCAGCTTCCCAATATCGACGCGATCCGGCCCATCGTGGCCCAGGTGCCCGATGCTCAGGTAATGTCTGACCTGGATGCGACCGCAGCCTGGACAGCCACCGCTGGCGGCGATCTAACCCGACTGGGCATCACGGGCTTTTGCTGGGGCGGGCGCATCACCTGGCTCTATGCCGCTCACAATCCCCAACTCAAGGCAGGCGTTGCCTGGTATGGTCGTTTGGTGGGCACGCCGACCGAGCTACAGCCGCAATTCCCGGTGGATGTGGCAGCAGACATCAAGGCTCCTGTATTGGGGCTGTATGGCGCAAAGGACGACGGCATTCCGCTGGACAGCGTGGAACAAATGAAGTCTGCACTCAAGGCCGCCAACGCGCCCAGCGAAATTATTGCTTATCCCGAAGCGCCCCACGGCTTCCATGCCGACTATCGCCCCACCTATCGCCCCGAAGCGGCGGCCGATGGCTGGCGGCGGATGCAGGACTGGTTCAGGCAGCATGGAGTCATCTAGAAACGCGGCTCAGGATTGCTAAAGCGATTGGTTTGACGATTAGATAAGGATAGGATGGAAGTTTCTGTCTTATCCCTGTCTTTTTGATTGCTGGATTAACAACTGTGGATGATTCCACTCTGAATGGACGCGGCGGCGGGCAGCCAGCACCGGCCTCAGGCCTGCCGCAGCGCGTATTTTTTGAAGATTCGTCTGAAAATTCGTCAGACTGGCGCTGGCCCTTCTGGCCCCTCGTGCCGCTCTATCCCTACGGCAATCGGCGCACCCTGCGAACCGAGATTGTGAAAGACACAGTCTGGACATTTGACCAAGTCCAGGGCATTTTCTACGTGGTGGTGCCGATTCGGATGACGGTGGTGCGGCTGGCAGCGGGCGGGCTGCTGGTCTACGCGCCGATCGCCCCTACCAGAGAATGCGTGCGCCTGCTGCGGGAGCTAGAAGCCCAGCATGGTGCCGTGCAGTACATCATTTTGCCAACGGTGTCGGGGCTTGAGCATAAGGTGTTTGTGGGGCCGTTTGCGCGGCAGTTCCGCACTGCCCAGGTCTTTGTTGCGCCGCATCAGTGGAGTTTTCCGCTCAACTTGCCGCTGAGCTGGCTGGGCCTGCCGCTGGGCCGGACGCAGCCCTTGCCCGAACAGCCGCAAGATGCGCCCTTTGCCGATGAGTTTGACTATGCCGTGCTGGGGCCAATTCATCTTGGCGTGGGACCTTTTGAGGAAGTGGCGTTTTTTCATCGGCGATCGCACTCCCTCCTGCTCACCGATTCCATTGTCTCAATTCCTGCTGAGCCGCCGCCTGTGGTGCAGCTTGACCCATTTCCGCTGCTGTTCCATGCCCGCGATCGCGCTTCGGAAGTCCCCGAAGACAAACCCGTCAACCGTCTCAAAGGCTGGCAGCGAATTGTGCTATTTGCCTTTTACTTTAGCCCCGGAGCGCTGGAGGTTCCCCCTTGGGGTAATGTGTTTGCAGAGGCAAGACAGGTGGGCGATCGCTCTCGGCGCAACTATTTCGGACTCTATCCTTTTCGCTGGAAACCAGGCTGGGAACAGTCCTTTGAAGCCTTGCGCCAAGACGGACGGCTACTCGTCGCCCCCATTCTGCAAAAGCTCATCCTCAACCGCGCCCCCCAGCAAACGCTAGACTGGGCCGCCAGGGTCGCAGGCTGGGACTTTCACCGCATTCTGCCCTGCCACCTGGATGCGCCACTATTGGCAGATTCGCGTCAGTTCCGCCGTGCCTTTACATTTCTAGAAAAGCCGCTCCCGACAGCGGGCACGCCATCGGCTGCCCTGCCCGAAGCGGATCTGGAGCTTCTGAACCGCCTGGATCATGGATTCAGCCGCCGGGGTATCTTGCCTGCTGCCAAGGAACTCGTTTGAGGGTCTAGGGGTCAGGTGCTAAATTTCAACGGCTGGAGAGTAGCTTGGTTTGAACACCTCGCCCTTCCAAGCTCTAAAACCTGACCCCCAGTTGATATCGGCTGCTAATCTACTGCGCGGCTGCTTCCCGCGCCGCGGTTGCCTCGTCGGGATGAATGCCGAGACGAGTCAGGTTGATCCGTCCGCGCTGGTCGATCTCGCGCACTTTCACGATCACCTCATCGCCAACGGCAACTTCATCCTCGACCTTGCCCACGCGATAATCCGCCAGTTGCGAAATGTGGATCATGCCCTCTTTGCCGGGGAGGAATTCCACAAATGCGCCGATGGGAATGATGCGCGTCACTTTGCCCACATAGACATCGCCTGCGCTGAGCTTGCGGGTCATGCCCTCGATGATGGCGCGGGCAGCCTTTGCCTTTTCGCCGTCGATTGCAGAAATAGTGACGGTGCCATCGTCTTCGATATCGACTTTGGCTCCGGTCTGCTCGGTTATGCCCTTGATGGTCTTGCCGCCGGGGCCGATAACCATGCCGATAAATTCGGGGTCAATTTTGATCGTCAGCAGGCGCGGTGCATAGGGCGACAGTTCAGCACGGGGCTTGTCTATGGCGGCTAGCATTTTTTCAAGGATGTGCAGTCGGGCGGCGCGGGCCTGGTTGATCGCATCCGCCACGACCGAGACAGGCAGCCCCGTAATCTTCATGTCCATTTGCAGCGCCGTGATGCCCGTGTCGGTGCCCGCCACCTTGAAGTCCATGTCGCCGAGGAAGTCTTCGATGCCCTGAATGTCGGTCAGGATGCGGACTTCATCTCCTTCTTTGATCAGCCCCATAGCGGCTCCGCTGACGGGCTTGGAAATGGGCACGCCCGCATCCATCAGCGCCAAGGTGGAGCCACAGACCGACCCCATCGAGGTGGAGCCGTTGGAAGACAGCACCTCGGATACGACGCGGATAACATAGGGGAAGTCCGATTTTTCGGGCAAAACTGGCACCAGCGCCCGCTCTGCCAGGGCCCCGTGGCCGATTTCGCGGCGGCCGGGCGATCGCATCGGTTTTGTTTCCCCGACCGAGTAGGGCGGCATGTTGTAGTGGTGCATGTAGCGCTTTTCTTCGTCGGGATGCAGGTCGTCCATTTCCTGCGCGTCGCCTGGGGTGCCCAGCGTCACCACCGACAACACCTGGGTTAGCTCCCGTTGAAACAGGGCGCTACCGTGAACCCGGCTGGGCAAAACCCCTGTGCGGCAGCTAATCTTGCGGACTTCATCCAGCTTGCGCCCGTCCACGCGCACCCCGTCTTCGATAATTTGCTTCCGCATCAGCTTTTTGGTGACGCTCTTAAACACGGTGGGCAGGGCTTTGGGGTTGGCTTCGGCCGCCATGCGGATGGGGCTATCTTCAGGCATTTCGGCGATTTCAGCGGCAACGGCGGCTTTCACTTCCTCTAGCTTTTCGTCACGCTCGCCCTTCGTGTATTCAAAGTGCGTCAGGATTTCTTTGATAGCCTGTGTGGTGCGATCGCCGATAAAGTCTTCTAGCGTAGAATCGACTTCTGGCTCCGCTTCTTTCACCAGTTCGATGCCCAGTTCCTTGATCAGGTCAAGCTGCGCCTGAATCAGGTCGCGCACCGCTTCATAACCAAAGTCGATCGCCTCGATCATGTCCTGCTCCGGAAGCTGGTTTGCGCCCGCTTCCACCATGATCACGCCTTCAGGCGAACCTGCGACCACCAGATCGAGATCGCCTTCCTCAATCTCTTTGTAGGTGGGGTTGATAATAAAGTCGTCGCCAATTAGCCCGACACGCACCGCCGCCATTGGACCATTGAAGGGAATCTTGGCCAACAGCGTGGCGATTGAAGCACCCGTGACGGCCAGCACATCGGGCGGCACTCGCTCATCCATCGACATCGTAGTGGCCACAACCTGAATATCGTCCCGCAACCACCCAGGAAACAGGGGGCGCAGGGGGCGATCGATTAATCGACTCACGAGCGTTGCCTTTTCAGGGGGTCGCCCCTCCCGTCTCAAAAAACCACCCGGAATCCGCCCTGCCGCGTATAATCTCTCTTCGTAATCTACCAGCAGCGGCAAAAAGTCGATTCCCTCTCGCGCTGAGGCACGGGTCGCTGTCACAAATACAGCGGTATCTTCTGACTGCACGAGCACTGCGCCGCCTGCCTGGGGAGCCAATAGCCCCACCTTCAGCCGAATATCCCTGCCATCGAAGGATATCGACTTGTCAATTTCGTCGAACATGAAGCGATATTTCCTTTTACTTGCCTGACTTTTTTCTTTCTCTCGCAATCGTAGCGCAATCCCAGCAGGGATGAACGTTGCCGCTTGCTAACGCAAATATCCGTTTCAATCTGTTGCAGTTTGCTTTGCAAATGAGGCGGCGATCGCCCTTAGTCCGCACCTCCCGCCCCTGCAAAATAGCGCCCTATTCAGCCTCTTTTTCGATCTTTCTCGGCTTTGCAAATCCTCTAAATCTGGTTTTAGGAACCAGAATCAGCAGGTTCTTGAGGGCATTGTCCGACTGTAAGGGATTAAGCTAAGAGACCTTTCAACCCGCAAGGCGATCGCTTCTTTTGAGGCTCTATTCTGAGCATCTCGCTTGCCAATCAGAATCTTGCAGTCAACCCGTCTCAACTCAGCCACCCGCCCTATCAAGTCAGACAAAGATCAGGCAAAATCGCGATCGCAGTTTGGATTTTTGGAGCGACTCGTTGCCAAATCTATAGGGAGAATGTGAGGGTTGCTTTCACAGCAGATTCGGCTTTAGGTCTTAAAGGAGAGTCGGGCAAATTGAAGCGATGGGTCGAATCATTGTGAGGATTTGTATGCTGCATCACCTTGATCTACCAGACCTAAAAAGCCAGCCCGTGATTCTCATCACCAGATTCGGACCAATGAAAAACGCAAATTAGTCTTTTTGTACTACAAGACAGGGGCTTTTGAGGTTCGTGGTTTTCAGAATTTCTTTAGAAGTTTAGTGGCAAAATGTAGCGGATCGACACAATATATCGCGGGCAGACTTTGCCCTTTCCTGAGTAGGTTTCTTAATCAGCCCTAGTTTACAGATTTGTTGCGATCGCCCGTTTGCCCATATTTAGAAATATTCCGGGCGATCGCCCCCTTGCTAAATCAAGATTTTTGCACGATCCACTTTGCGATTTTCAGAGTTCGTAGGATAATTCAGGAAATAGTTTAGGTTTAAAGCTGCCCTTCTTCGCCGTCCATTTCTTTCCAAGAACACGCAGATTCTCATATTGCGGGTGCCCTCTAGAGAGAGATAGCCTGGGTTTAAATAGTCCCAAGAAGCGTCGATTTTTTTTGGTTTTAACCTGACTAAACCTGAGCCTCGGTTCTGTCTAAAAACATGGAAAACTCGTATTCAACGAGTGAGGAGACTTATGGAATCACTAGCATATATTCATGCTGCGGTTGCCTACGAAGACCCGAATCCGGCTCCTGAACTTCAGGTAAGCCTGGAAATTCCTAGCTCGGTCTGGCTGGGAACCCTCTCTACCGCAGTCGTCGTATCTGCCGTTGGTGGCGTTGCGCCAGAAGCCCAAGCTGTGGTTCGCTTTGGCGATACCTGCATCCAGGTAGGCGATGTGCAAAGCGCCCTTGCTTCGGCGGGCTTCAGCCCCGGCTCTGTTGACAGCGTTTTTGGCTCCAACACGCTATCCGCTGTCAGACGGTTTCAGTTGTCGAAGGGGCTTTCTGTGGATGGCGTGGTCGGCCCAGCAACCGCCAGCAGCCTCGGTCTGAGTGGTTCGATTTACGACGTGGGCGTTAGCTGCGGCACTGGCGGCCCTGGCGATGACGGCGGCCCAGATTTCGTCAGAGTTTCGACCAATGGCAGCCCCCTGACCGTTCGCAACGGCCCGGGATCTGGGTTTGCGCCCATCGACTATCTGTCTAACGGCACGGTGGTTCGCGTGGTGGGTTCCTCAGGCGGCTGGTACAACATCTCAGGTGGTGGCTGGATTTCACAAGCTTGGACAGTCGAGAGCAGTGGCGGCACTGGCGGTGGCGGTGGCGGTGGCGGCACCGGCAACTATTTCGTCTCCACCAACGGCAGCACGCTGCTGGTTCGCAATGGCCCCGGCACTGGGTTTGCCGTTATTGATGAACTGTTTAATGGAACCTCGGTCACCATTGTCGAAGTTTCGGGCGGCTGGGGTCGTCTGTCTAGCGGCGGCTGGGTGTCGATGGACTGGCTGAGCGCTGGCGGCAGTGGCGGCGGCGGTGGCGGCGGTGGCGGCGGCACCGGCAACTATTTCGTCTCTACCAACGGCGGCACGCTGCTGGTTCGCAATGGCCCCGGCACTGGGTTTGCCATTATTGATGAACTCTTCAACGGCACCTCGGTCACCATCGTCGAAGTTTCGGGCGGCTGGGGTCGTCTGTCTGACGGCGGCTGGGTGTCGATGGACTGGCTGAGCGCTGGCGGCAGTGGCGGCGGCGGTGGCGGCGGTGGCGGCATCGGCGGCTACTATGTCTCCACCAACGGCGGCACGCTGATCGTCCGGAGCGGCCCTGGCCCTGGCTTCATTGATATTGACGAGCTTCCCAACGGCACCCCGATTGACATTGTGGAGATCTCTGGTGGTTGGGGTCGCTTAGCTGGTGGTGGCTGGGTGTCGATGGATTGGGTTGCTTTTGACTAAGCCTGCTCTAGAGACTCCGTTTTTTTAGAGTGAGGGGTGTAGAGATCAGACTCTACGCCTCTTTTTTCTGCTTTTTTCTGCTTTGAATGTCGTCAGATCTGAATTTCCTGAAGACTTTCAATCACGATGCTGGCTCCTGCTAAGCCGGATACAGCAGCCGGATTGCGGGCGATGCCGATACATCCGGCCGATCGGGCGGCGATCGCCAACTGCACATCTGCCTGAGAATCACCCACCACCAGCGTTTGTCCTGGCAACACGCCCAATTTCCCACAAACCTGCTCTAGCAAAATCGGATCGGGCTTGCTCGGCCCCTCCTCTGTTCCCTGACACACCTGCAAATAGGGTGTGAGTTCGTAGCGGTCGGCAAAGTCTACCACCTGAGCCGTCGTATCCGACGACAAAATTGCCAGCTTTAGCCCTGCACCCGCCAGCCGTTGCAGCGTTTTTGCCACGTCTTCATAGCAGGGCGTGTGGTCGGCCTTTCGAGAAAAGGACTGATCTGCCTCCTGAAATGCTGATTGAACGAGCGCCAGCGACTCTAGCCAGCCGCGTCCCGTTTCCGAAACGTAGGCGGCGGCCGCAATCTCGTTTTCGCGGCGAGTGCCTACGGCCATTAGTCCAGCCGGATTCAACTGATCCCCGTCCAGCCCAAAGGCAAGCTGGAGCGCACTT
Source organism: Thermoleptolyngbya sichuanensis A183 (assembly GCF_013177315.1). Classification (NCBI taxonomy): domain Bacteria; kingdom Bacillati; phylum Cyanobacteriota; class Cyanophyceae; order Oculatellales; family Oculatellaceae; genus Thermoleptolyngbya; species Thermoleptolyngbya sichuanensis. The sequence continues at coordinate 4,370,452 of NZ_CP053661.1, forward strand.
TCCACGCCGGGAATGTGGGCATCAATCAAGCGCGATCGCCGCTGAGCTAGCACCCGCAGAAAATGCGCCGAATCTGCCAGCGTGCCGTCTTTATCGAAGACCACCGCCTGCACGTCTGGAAACATCACCGAGCCACACCGAATCAGCATCCTTACCCCAAAAGCACACCAACTGCGTCAGTCCTAACAAACAAAAAGGAGGGACAATCCCTCCTCAGTCAGAAGCGTCTCCATCTGAAACGCTAACGATTAACATGTGATCAATCCACTCTGTAATCAATCCATTCTGTAATCAATCCATTTGCCCTACCGCACCGAGCCTATAGCCTCAAGCGGTCAGGTCTCCGAATGCCAGACGCTTACTCAGCAGCCAGCAGCACTTCTTCCACTTCGTAGTCTGCTGTCTGCGAAAGCCCAGCATCAGCCGACTGCGCGGGCTGGAGCTTCTGCTCTCGCCAGCGGGCAGCCATCTCCTCCGCCTTCTCGTAAACCACATCGGGGTTTTTCACCATGTCGCCTGGTTCGGGTTCAAGCTGCTTGGTAGACAGCGAAATCCGGCCCCGCTCAGCATCTAGGTCAATAATCATGACCTTCACTTCGTCGTTTTGATTGAAGACGCTATGCGGCGTGTCGATGTGGTCGTGAGAGATTTCGGAAATGTGCAGCAGACCGCTGACCCCGCCGATATCGATGAACGCACCGTAGGGCTTCAGACCGCGCACCGTGCCGACCACCACTTCGCCCACTTCCAGGCGATTCATCTTGCGCTCCACCAAGGCGCGGCGGTGGCTCAGCACCAGACGGTTGCGCTCTTCGTCCACTTCCAAAAACTTCAGGGGCAGTTCTTCGCCCACCAGGTCTTCCTTGGGCTTGCGGGTGCTGATGTGGGAACCTGGAATAAAGCCGCGTAGCCCTTCAATCCGCACTAGGGCACCGCCCCGGTTGGTTGCAAATACGGCAGAGCGAACCGTTGCGTCTTCTGCCTGAAGCTGACGAACACGCTCCCAGGCCCGCATATACTCAATCCGACGAATAGACAGCGTTAGCTGGCCTTCTTCGTTTTCGTCGGTGAGGATATAAAACTCACGAGTTTCGTTGGATTGCAACACCTCATCTGGCGTATCGATGCGGTTGATCGACATCTCCTGTATAGGGATGTAGGCGGCCGTCTTAGCGCCAATGTCAATCAGAGCGCCCCTCGGCTCCAAACTAAACACCGTCCCCGCCACAATATCACCGGGGCTAAAGTGATAGTCATACTGGTCGAGAAGAGCGGCAAAGTCTTCGTGCGTAAAACCAATGTCTACTTTTTCCTGATTGACCATGCTAATCGTTTCCTAGTGTTCGTCTCCGTAGTTTTTGTTGGGCCGACATTCTCCTTAAGCTAATGCACAACATGCCCGACCGCTGCCCGCATCAGCCAGCACTGTCCTGACAGATGTACACCCAAAGGGGCGTAACCAGATACTCCAAGATTCTGCGTTTTAGACGTTGATGTTTCAGCCGCCTTCTATTGTAAGCGCAGCACCGAAGTTGTTGCTAACCCTAGGAGATCTATCATACCCCACGGTCGCCCTTCAGGTAGCCAGACTTTTGCGGAATTCTTGTATAACTTTGCAATTTTCTCGCGTGTGGGGGGCTGTCTGGCTGAAGCTCGTGCAAACAGGGTTTCATTGAGCGGCTGGCTGCTCCAAATTTGCAGCAGACTCACGGGTGAACGGGGCTTGCCTGGGCGAACGTTCAGTGGTTTGTCTCAGGCGTATATCAAGTAAGTTCAGCGTGAAACTTTTTCTGGGCTTGCCTGGGCGAACGTTCAGTGGTTTGTCTCAGGGGCTTGTCTTATGGGTTTGTCTCAGTGGTTTGTCTCAGGGGCTTGCCTCATAAGACACCCAGCTCGTCTTCCTGCTCAGAGGGGTCTAGAACTGAGGGGGCGATCGCCCCTCTCCGCTCAGACTTGCTGCCGTTTCCCAACGCGCCCTGAAGCTGGTTGAGCGTGTCTACAAAATCTCGAATGCCGCGAAACTGTCGATAGACCGATGCAAAGCGGATGTAGGCGACTTCGTTCAGGTCTTGCAGCCGATCCAGCACCAGCTCGCCAATTTCCTGGCTGGGCACTTCGCGCACCGATCGTTGCTGAAGTTCGGCCTCGATTTCGTCTACCAGATTTTCTAGTTCTAAATGGGGAATACCCGTTTTTTCGCAGGCCCGCATGATGCCGCGCAGCACCTTTGAGCGGTCGAAGGATTCCCGTGCGCCGTTCCGCTTGACCACAATCACGGGCACAAACTCAATGCGCTCGTAGGTGGTGAACCGTCGTCCGCAGCTCAGGCACTCCCGTCGCCTTCGGACGCTTTGCCCCGACTCGGCCGAGCGAGATTCCAAAACGCGGTTGTCGGTAAATTGACAGAAGGGACACCTCATGGGAACCGCCTTTTAGGCAAGGTTATACAGAATATAATGACATGGGCTTGATCTGGGGTGCGGCTGTGGTTCACGGGGATTTTCGGTGAGCAGGGCGATCGCCCCCACCCCCAAGCGCCAGAACAGCCCTCCGGCAATTCACCTGGCGATCCACTTGGCAATTCACTTGTCGATCCACTGGAGTCGATTCCTGAGGCACCCAATTCACGGCTTGCGTCCTTTGGCTGTGTTATGATACTCCAGTTTTCAAAATTTCTAACATAGACTTTGAGGCGAGTTTATTGGGTTATTGGGCGGCGCTGGTGGGGCGCGATCGCTCGACCCAGGCAGGCACATAGCACCAGGCTTTTTGCAGTTCCTGGTCTAGCCGTTCATAGTCGGGTTCTTTTTTGCCCACCAGTGCCCAAAACTGGGCGGAATGGTTCATGTGAACCGTGTGGCACAGTTCGTGAATAAACACATAGCGCACCAGCGGCGCAGGCAAAAACAGCAGCTTGGCATTTAGGCTGATGGTGCGTTTGCTGGAGCAGCTTGCCCAGCGCGTCTTTTGCTGGCGGACAGAGGCGCTGGTGTAGGGCAGGTCAATCTCGCGGCTCACCTGCCGCAGCCAGGGCAAAAAGTGGTAGGTCGCCTTGCGGTTGAGCCAGCGCCGCAGGAGCGATTGGCAGCTTTCCAAATTCTCCGTCGGGCCGTGGACGTGAAGCTGGCAAGGGCTGCGGGTGGTGGCCGTGAGCTGGGTTCCAGGTGCGGGTGCGTAGATGACGCTCCAGGTTTCGGGGAGCGATCGCAGTTGAATTTCTTCCGGCAAGGGCTGCACCACGTCCAGCGGCATGGTTTCTTGGCGATCCAAAAAGCGCTGTCGCGTCCGCACGATCCATTCCCGTCGCCGCTCCACAATCTCCGGCACCTGGCGCGGGTCAACGCTGGGGGGAATGACGATTTCCACGTCGCCCCAATGCGAGACATGAATATTGATATTTTTGGCCCGCTTGCTGACGCGAATGCGGTAGTCTAAGCCGTTTGAACTCCCGCTTGAACTGGGTAGAGAATCGCCCGCCGTGTTTGCACCCAGCGCCCCCTGATAGCCCATTGCGCCCCGCCCGCTTTGTTTGCTAAACGCATCGTTCATAAAAACTTGTCTAATCCACGAAAATCCTGAATCAAGTCGACTTCAGAAAACCCTGCTCCACAAACTCCAGCAAGATTTTGCGATGGGGCTGACCCAGCGGCCGCACCTGACCCGCCCGTGCCGAGTAGCGATCGCCCCGCTGAATATCCTCCAGGCTGAGCAGGCCCAAGTCCCAGCCTTCATTCAACTGCAAGCGGTCTAAAGGCACGTCCAGGCGACCGTGAAACACATGCCGCACCACGTCTTCTAGGTCATACCGGGCAAACGGCTCCAGCAGCGCGGGCGCGTAGCCAATTTCCTCCAGCAGTTCGCGCTGCACTGCCACATCGGGCGCTTCATCTGGCTCGACATGTCCCCCAAAGAAACCCCAGCAACCAGGGTAATAGATCCCCGGAATGTCGTCCCGCAGTTGCAGGAGAAACTGACCGTCTTGATGCAGAATGGCGATCGCCACATGAACTTGAGACATAAGTGAATTTGGGCTAGGCGCTAAGGTTCTGCCCCCACGCTATCGCCCGGTGCAGGCTTCAGCAAGCCCACCAGGATTCGCAGCAGCGCCTCCAGATCTGCCGGAACCCGGTACAGGTTGAGATCCTGCGTTACCTGTCGTGTCTGTCGGTCAAATTGGCCGAACTGCCAGATGCTCCCGGTCGATACTGCCCCCGGCAGCACCCCTTGCTCCGACTCGATCCACTGATCCAGCGCAATTAGCTCTACTGCTAGCTGCACAAATCCCCGCTCTAGGTCTTCGTTTTTGGCTTCAATTACCAAAACTGTCACGTCCGTTTGCAGAAAATAGTCCAGCGATCCCTTAAGCTGATTGCTCACCGCCACTGGGTATTCTACATTCAGCAATGCTTGCGTGTAGTGCAGCACATCCGTCAGCACAGGGGCAATCAAAAACTCGCGCCGCGCCGCTTCACTGGTCAGGCTGAGTCGGGGGAGACTCTCTTCAATGCGCTGTTGCAGGCTGTCCAGTCGATCCAGTTCTCCTCTATGAGGCGAAAAGGCGATCGCCCGCTTCTGGAGCGTCACCCCAAAATGAGCCAGAATATCCCTCGGCGCAAAGTTGAGCCTGAAATAATCTGCAAACATGTAAGACTGATCGGGCTGGAGGATGGGGGCTTTAGGCATGGGAGGAATGGTTGGGGAATCGAGCAATTAGAAACAGGATGCTTGAGTGACGTAGAAATTGGCTCTAACACTGACTTAGTATTCTGCCTCTGTTATGCTGCGACGGTTTACTTTCACGTCCTTCACAATACAATCTCCTCCCCGCGTTCGGTAAAGCGGACAGACTTCACATTCCACTCAGGATTTTTCATCAGGGTTTCGCGCAGGCTGCCAAACAGCGCAAACTGTTCGCACGCCGACAGGGAAACGATCTGCCGCTTTGACCCCGGCACCAGGCGCAGATCGATGGTGGCTTCGCCCGTTTGGGCATTCAGGCTGACGCGATAGCCGCCCAGGTCAAAGTCACCATCGCCCTGTTTTTCCAGCACCTTGCCCACGGCTGCCTGCATCGGCCGGTCGGCGGGCACCTGCACCTGCTCTGGCACAAAGTTCACGCACTGGTCATCGGCCTGGTAAACCGTGACCGTGGTCAGCCGGGGGGCAGCAGTGGGGGAAATCGGCGCGGCGAGGGACTGGGGCGCGGCGGGGGCGGCGGGCGCGGCGGGTTTATCGGAGCTTCTAGGACTGGAACGGTCTGGGGAAGATGCTGCGATGGGTGTGCGAGTTGGCGACTGGGGTGATGCAGCGTTGGGCGGGGGGGCTGTGCGGCTCCCGCAGCCTGCCAAAAGCAGCACAGCCAGCAGGAAAAGCAGGCAGGCAGAAAGTTGGCGGGGTGGGGCGATCGCCCTTGGCATCCGGTTCACCCCCAGGTTCAGCACTCTCGGTTTCATACAGGAAATTTCATGACAGGGTTCTAGACAGATCGAACAGCAGGGTTTGGCAGCAGGAAGGTGGCGGAGAAGGGCGATCGCCCCAAACTTTGCGGATTCTACCGAATCGGGCGCGGAGGAAGTAGAGCAATGGTCTAAACTCTAAATCGTATTGCATATGACCATTATGGTGACCCCAAACTGGACGCGCCGCCATGTCCTTTCGCTGGCCGACTTTTCGCCAGCGGAATACGACACCGTGCTGCAAACGGCGGCCAGCTTCCGCGAAGTGCTATCTACCCGCACCAAAAAAGTGCCCGCCCTCCAGGGGCAGGTGATTACCAACCTGTTTTTTGAGTCCTCCACCCGCACCCGCAGCAGCTTTGAACTGGCCGCCAAGCGCCTCTCTGCCGACACGCTCAACTTTGCCCCCGGCACGTCATCCCTCACCAAGGGCGAAACTATCCTCGACACCGCGAAGACCTATCTGGCAATGGGCACGGACATGATGGTGATTCGCCACAAAGAAGCAGGTGTGCCCCAGGCGATCGCCCAGGAAATGGATCGGCTCAATACCCACGTCGGCGTGCTGAATGCAGGCGACGGCCAGCACGAACACCCGTCGCAGGGACTGCTCGACCTGTTTACCCTCTGCACGCTGCTAGACCACGACTATCCCCGCGTGGATCTGCTGCGTGGCAAGAAAATTGCGATCGTGGGAGACATTCTGCATTCCCGCGTGGCCCGCTCCAATCTCTGGAGCCTGACCACCAGCGGCGCAGAGGTTCACCTGGCCGGCCCGCCCACGCTGCTGCCCCACTGGTTTGCAGAATTTGTGAAACCGCCGTCGAAAAAAGCGGGGGAGCAGGCTAACCCAACTCCCCAACCCTCTATCTTGCCGCCGACCATCCACTGGGAACTCGATCCTGCGCTCGAAAACGCCGACTTTGTGATGACGCTGCGATTGCAAAAAGAGCGGATGACCAGCCACCTGCTGCCCAGCCTGCGCGAATACCACCAGCAGTTTGGTATTACGGGCGATCGCCTCCAGCGCTGCAAGCCCAGCGTCAAAGTGCTGCACCCCGGCCCGGTCAATCGCGGCGTGGAAATTAGCTCTGAACTGATGGACGATCCAGACTTCAGCCTGATTTCGCAGCAGGTGACCAGCGGCGTGGCCGTGCGAATGGCGCTGCTTTACCTGATGGGCAGCGGCAAAGGCTGAGGGCTATCCCTGCCAGACAAACACCTTGGCCTCAAACTCGCCCAGGTCGGTCATCAACTGGTCGTCGCCAGACTGCACCTCGTAGTTGCCCGTCCATTCGTGCCAGGTGCCATTGGCAGGGAAGTTGGGCACGGTGTAGCCTGCCAAAAACTGGTCAGAGAAGTTCGCCACCACCGCCACGCGGGAGCCTTCGTCGTTCCAGCGGGTGTAAGCCAGCACCTTGACTTCAGGATTTTCGTGGAAAAACTCGACGTTTTCGGTGTGCAGAGCGGCGTTATGTTTCCGCAGCGCAATTAGCCCCTTGTAGTAATCAAACAAGCCCTGGTTCAGGTCGTTACTCAGCAGCGTCCAGTCAATCTTGGCGGGATCGGGCGTTTTGTACTTGTACTCTCCAAATTCCTCGCCCATCCACAGCATCGGTACGCCCATCGCCGTCATCAGCAGCACTGCGCCCAGCTTCACGCGACGGAATGCGGCTTCGTCAAAAATTTGGCGATCGCTCAATTCTGCCATCACATGGTTGTGGTCATGGTTGGTCAGATAGTTCACCACATTGGTCGCGCCCATAAAGCCCTGGCGCTTGGCATCAATGACATCCTTGAGCGCTTCCAGATCAAAAGTATCGCCGGTGATGTGGGCCAGCACCGTGTGATAAAAGCTGTCGTGCCAGCAGCCATCCATCGGCCCGTCTACATTGGTAATGCTCGTGGTTTCGGGAATGTGTTCTGCGATGTTAAAAAATGGTTTTGCGCCTGCGGTTTCCTTGGCTTCATGTGTGATCCAGTGCATGAAATCATAGTTCGCAATCTGACGCGCCGCATCATACCGAATACCGTCTAGATGGTATTCGCGCACCCAGTAGCGCACCGTGTCACCAATGAAGCGGCGGGCAGGATAGGTTTCCAGATTTTCATCGTAATGTTCGTAGTTAAACTCTGGACCCCAGTTGTTGTCGGGGTCGCGCGGCTCATGGTGATACCAATAGTCATGGTCGATCTGCGTCAGCGGCGACGATGCTTCCGAATGGTTGTAAATCCCGTCCATGAACACGCGAATACCTCGATGATGGCATTCGTCGATCAATCGTTTGAGGTCAGCCGTAGACCCATAGCTCGACTCGGTGGCAAAGAAGTGGCGAGGGTTGTAGCCCCAGCTATAGTCGCCGGGATACTCCTTCACAGGCATTAGCTCAATGGCGTTGATGCCCAAGTCACACAAATAATCCAGTTTTTCGATGACATGCTTGTATTGCCCGCGGGCGTGGGGGTCGTCTTCACCCCCCGAAAAGTCCGCCACATGCATTTCGTAAATCACCAGCTCGTGATCGGCAGGCAGCGGCGTGTCGTCATATTGCCAAACGTAGGTATCAACGATTCGCTTTCCGTCTTTAATTCGCGCGATGGCGTTCTCTTCAGAAGATTTTCCATCTACATCGGTGGCGTAGGGATCGGTCACATCTACCCACTGATTGGGTTCAAAAAACCAGGACTTACTTTGAACCCGAAACTTATAATTATAAACACCATCTTCCAAATCCACGCTAACCCGAAAGAAGCCGTCTTTTCCCTTTTTCATGGGGATTTCTTCCCAGTCTGAAAAGGAACCAATGAGCGATGCGGCTTCGTTGTAGGGCGCAAACAAACTGAATTCAATAGGACTTGCCATAGTTTTTTCGTCGGGAAAGCTTGAACTAGCGATTTCATTATTGGCGATGCCAAGATTGGGCACATCTGGCATTAGAAATAGGGCATTAGAAATAGGGCGTTAGAAATAGAACCTTAGAAATAAATCAAAAGGAATAGCATGTCAGGAATGGCGTGTAAGGAATCGGGACGGCGAGAAGGGCGATCGCCCCCTGACGTATTCCCCTTGACCAAGGGTTTTCAATCGCGCCAACTATGATCTGGGCACATCGTTCCTCATCAACGTTAGAAATCTAAAAATAATGCTGACTGTTATTGAACCGCAGGCTCCCCGGCGGCTGGCAGATGCAGATTTGAATCCTCGCGGCCGCGTATTTCCCAGTCCTCTATCCTGGCGCGATCAGTTTCTCTACCAGCTGTTGCCAGACCGCTTCAGTGACGGTCGCGAGGGAGAGCGGCCGATGTTCGATCGCCACCGGCCAGAGCAGTTTCGCGCCGAGAGCAAGGCCGCCTGGATGGCTGCAGGCAATCGGTTTAATGGCGGCACGCTGAAGGGCATTCTCAGCAAGCTGGACTATTTGCAGACTCTGGGGGTGACTACGCTCTGGCTCAATCCCCCCTGGAAGCAGCGGATCGATAGCGAAACCTATCACGGCTACGGGATTCAGAATTTCTTGGAGGTCGATCCGCGCTTTGGCACGCGACAAGACCTGCGGGATCTGGTCGATGCGGCGCATGATCGCGGCATGTACGTGGTTCTGGACATTATCTACAACCACAGCGGCAGCAATTGGTACTATCGCGGCCCGGAGGGTTCTCCAGCAGAAACCATGCCCTACCGCTTTTCGCCGCCCTACGAGATTCACGGCTGGCGATCGCACGAGAGCCGCAGCATTCCCCAGCCCCTCACCCTGGAGGATGGGGTGTTTCCCGAAGAATTTCAAAACCCAGACTGGTACAACCGGGCAGGCATGATTAGCCAGTGGGAAGTGTCGCCGTGGGAAGACCCGCTCAATCCCTACGTGGAGTTTCGTCAGGGCGACTTTTTTGAACTGCGCGATTTCAACTTGGAAAATAAGGAAACGCTGTCGGCGCTGGCCAAGGTCTATCAATACTGGATTGCGCTGACGGACTGCGACGGCTTTCGAGTCGATGCCGTCAAGCACGTTTCGCCTGCCTCCTCGCGCCGATTTTGCAGCGAGATCCACGGCTATGCCCAGGCCATTGGCAAGGAAAACTTCTTGCTGGCAGGGGAACTGACGGATGAAAACCTGGTGCAGGGCTATCGCGACATCTTTGGGCGCAATCTGGACTCGGTGCTGGACATTGCCGCCGCGCCAAATAACCTGATGGCACTGGTGAAGGGGCTGGGCCATCCTGGAGCCTATTTCGGGCTATATGACGAAGCGCAGCTTTCGGGCAGCATCCGCCAGTTGGGGACGTATCACGTCTCGGTGCTGGACGACCACGATATGTGTTCGCGGCCAACAAAGCAGCGGTTTGCGGCAGGTAGCGACCTCCCCACCCGCTATCACCAGGCGGCCCATGCGGTTGGGGTGATGCTGACCATGCCGGGAGTGCCGTCGATTTACTACGGCACAGAGCAGGCGCTCGATGGCTCCGAAAGTTACCACGACTATGGCATCGAGCCGCAGCACGCCTATATCGACCGCTATATCCGCGAGTGTATGTTTGGCGGCAAGTTTGGCGCGTTTGGCACGGAGGGATGCCACTTTTTTAACCCGCAGCATCCGACTTATTTGCGAATTGCGGCGATCGCTCGTGTGCGCCAGCGTCCCGATCGCATCGGCCGCGCCCTGCGCCGAGGGCAACACTATCCCCGCGAAACCTCGTTTATGGATCGTCCCTTTTCCTATCCCGGTGCGGGAGAACTGGCCGCCTGGTCACAAATTCAGTTCAATGCAGAAGTGCTGATGGTGCTGAACACCCATGGCACAGAAGGGCGAGGCGCGTATGTAACGATTGATCGCTCGCTGCATCCCAATGGCTCAACCATGACGGTGCTGTACAACAGCGATTGGAGCGACGAGCAACTCCAGAACCCGCCGACGGATGAAACCGTCACCGTGGAGCATTATCAAGACCGACGGGTGGTTCATGTCAGCTTGCCGCCCGCAGGCATGATGATCTTGGCTTAGGTTGGGGTTGTCCACTGCCGATGCCTGATGAGTCGGGAAATGGTGCTCATGTGGCGTAGCGTCTCCACTTTCTGCCCGCTGCCGATTTTGCAAGTTCGCTCATCCCCCTCAAAATGGGGTAGCTTCCGCACCTCGATGCTGGCGAAGTTGCCTTGAGCAATCATGAAGCTTTTGGCAAGTGAGTTCAAAGCACTGAGCGAGAGTATGAATCAGCAAGAAATCGAACACCGCGATCGCGTTCTTCGCAGCTATTTTGAAGGGTGCGATTGGGATCAAAATGGAGAGTATGAGCTAAAACGAACGCTGGTTTTAAATAGCGATCGCCTCCTGCCTGACTATCCCTACGTTGTGGAAAACGAGTGGGAAGTCGAACCCGGTCGAGGGCATAAGGGGCGGGGCGATTTGGTGTTTACCGATGGGGCAGGGCGATTTGCGGTGGTAGAGGTCAAGTGCCTAAATCGGACAGGTTGTGGCGGCAATAAAAAAGCTCAACAGGAAAAAGTCCGAGTCCGGCGACACCAGGTTATAAAACAGGCGCTTCACTATGCCAACATTTACGCCGCCTCAAAGCTGGAAGCAGGCGTGATTGATGACCCAAACGCAGTCGCGGCCTATGTGTTTACGAACGAGCAGGATTATCCCTATTTCCTGTTCAGAGAATCAGAATCCTTGCAGATTACGAATGTCCCCATACAAAGTCCTTCAGGTTATCGGGAACCAGTCGCAGCCCTGCATTGCTGAACTCGGATAGAGATTTCCACTCGGCCAGCAGGGGCTTGTCCCCTTCGGAACCGGAAAGATGTGGCTGGTTGTAGACTTTAGTTTGGACTAATGGTGAAGAGGAAGGCAGTCAATGAGAAGCACCGACTGCCGTAAGGTCAATGAAGTACAACCAACATTGACCCCATGATTTTCAACGAACTTCAGCAATTTCGCCAAACGTTGTATGCCAGCTTGGGAAACGCCAGAGATGCCCTGTTTGATCTGATGGATGCCGTGTTAGTGAGTGCGTGCATCGTGTCGTTTGTGAGGCTATCGCAGAGTCCTGTCTTTCGTCGCCAGTGGTCGAGCACCTATGAAGCGTTGCGCGATAGCCGCCTACCCCGATCAAAGGTGCTGAAGCTGTTGGTGCAGCAGATACCGACTCAGCAGCAACCGTTGTTGGCAGGTGATGCGAGTCGGTGGAACCGTCCTGCTGCCAGGCGTTTGAAAGACCGCACCTTATCAGGCAGAACAGGACATGCCCCGATAGCCGGACAAAACTACAGTACCTTAGCCTGGATTGCTGAAGACAGGGGCAGTTGGGCATTACCATTGCGGCATGAGCGCATCACCAGCTTTGAAACACCCGCCAGTAAAGCGGCATTCCAACTCAAACAAGTGACTCGGCAGTTAGCGGTGCGTCCGTTGGCGATCTACGACCGAGGGTACGGCAATGCCAGTTTTGTCAACCAAACGGCAGGGATTGAGGCAGACTTGCTGCTGCGGGTTACATCCAATCGATGTGTCTATGGCGCGCCCCCAGCGTATCGAGGGCGAGGCGCACCTGCCAAGCATGGACATAAGATGAAACTCAATGACCCTGACACTTGGAGTGTCCCGGTCGAAACCGTTGAAGTCGATGATCCCAACTGGGGACGAGTGCGGGTCAGTCGTTGGAGTGCATACCATTTCCGCAAATCCCCCAAACGGGCAATGGAAGTGTTGCGCGTGGAGGTGCTGGAGACACAGAGCAGCACGCGACGCTTGGCTCCTTTGTGGTTAGTTTGGCTGGGTGAGCAGATGCCTCCGTTAGAAACCCTGTGGTTGCACTACCTCCGTCGCTTTGCCATTGAACACTGGTATCGCTTTGCCAAGCAGAGGCTATATTGGACACATCCCCAGTTCAGTTCTGTATCGGCAACCGAACAGTGGAGCAGCCTGATGCCGTTGCTCAGTTGGCAGTTGTGGTTAGCGCGAAAGGACTGTACTGACCACCCCTTGCCCTGGCAGGCACCGCAAGAAACGTTGACTCCGGGTCGGGTCGCACAAGCGTTTGCAGGCATTTTGGCAGCGATTGGCACCCCTGCTCCTGCGCCTAAACCTCGTGGTAAATCGCCAGGACGAGGCAAGGGGCACAAGCCAACTCCTCGTCCCTGCTATCCGATGGTCAAAAAACGAGCCTCGAAACGCAAGACATCCGAACAATCCCTGAACAGTCCGGTTGCAACAGCAGCTTAACTGCGAGCAGGATTGTATCCAATTCCTTAAGTTCAACTGTTATGAACGGTTGAGCAGATTCTTTATGGCATCCTGTTGAGCATTATTGTGATGCCAGTTAGTCCAAACTAAAGTGTAGAGCGTGCGATCGCAAAATTGGGCATCATAAATCAGCACAATTTCATGGCCCGGCTCGCCCTCCAGCGTGAAGAGATTCTCTAGCGTGCCCAGCCAGGTCAACTGCTCAATTTCTGCGCCCAGTTCTTCGCGTATCTCGCGGATCAGTGCGTCGCGGCTGGTTTCGCCAAATTCGATGCCGCCGCCCAGCGGTCGATAATAATCAGACTGCTTGACAGAATCATAGTCGCGGGAAACGAGGATGCGGTCTTGATGCCGAAATAAGCACAGCACCAGTGTTCGAATTTTTTGTTGTTTCATGGTGAGTTTGGGGGTGACAGAAATTAGACTTCTTGAATGAACTGTGGCGCGGTGTTGCCACACAACAGTTCATGCTTTGGAAAAAATATTTATGCAGGATGTCTATTGATCTGTGGGGGGCGATAATGTGGGAATCCGAGCCAAACAGCCTTGGGGGACTTTCCCCCAAACCCCCGCTTGCAGGGGACGAAGCGTCCCCCACACCCCCTCCTAAGGGCGGGTCGGTGAGTGGTGAGAGGTCGCTTCGCATTGCATGGGCGGCAGCCCGCAACTGCCTTCTGCCTACTAGCGCATCCTCAATTAACCTCCCTCTTCACCCTTGCTCCCTGCCCTAGAGTAATTCGCACTGCCCATGATGGCGCAGCAGGTGATCGCAGAGGACAAGGGCGACCATCGCCTCGACCATTGGCACGGCGCGGGGCAGCACACAGGGATCATGGCGACCTTTGGCAGCGAGGACGGTTTCTTCGCCGTCGGTGGTCACGGTGCGCTGCTCTTTGCGGATAGTGGCGGTGGGTTTGAATGCGACGCGCAGGATGATGTTTTCGCCGTTGGAGATGCCGCCCTGGATGCCGCCGGAGCGGTTGGTGACGGTGCGAATTTCGCCCTGGTCGTCGATGTAGAATTCGTCGTTGTGCTGAAGGCCAGTTAGCAGCGTTCCCGCGAAGCCAGAGCCGATTTCAAAGCCTTTGCTGGCGGGCAGAGACATGACGGCTTTGGCGAGGTCGGCTTCGAGCTTGTCGAACACGGGTTCGCCGAGTCCTTTGGGCACGGCGCGGGCCACGCATTCCACCACGCCGCCGATGGAGTCGCCCGATCGCCCGGTTTGCTCAATTAGCTCGATCATCCGCTCGGCGCATTCATGATCGGGGCAGCGAACGATGTTGCTTTCCACCTGCTCCATCGTGACGGTGTTGGGATCAACTGCGCCTTCTAGGTCTTTGATGCGCTTGACGTAGCCGATGATTTCGACACCAGCGACTTGGTGCAGGATTTTCTTGGCGATCGCCCCTGCGGCCACCCGCCCAATCGTCTCCCGCGCAGAGGAACGCCCGCCGCCGCGCCAGTTGCGAATGCCGTATTTCGCGTCATAGGTCGCGTCGGCGTGGGACGGGCGATATTTCACCGCCATTTCGTCATAGTCCTGCGATCGCGCGTCCTTGTTTCTCACCAAGAGGGCGATCGGCGTGCCCAGCGTCTTGCCGTCCATCACACCCGATAGAATCTCGCAGCGGTCTTCTTCCTTGCGCGGCGTGACGATGTGGCTCTGTCCGGGGCGGCGGCGGTCTAGCTCTGTTTGAATGTCGGCTTCAGAAATCTCTACACGGGGTGGGCAGCCGTCAATCACCACGCCCACGCCGCCGCCATGCGACTCGCCAAATGTTGTAATTCTAAACAAATGCCCAAAGGTACTACCCATATTGCAACCCGGTGAAAATCCGTTGAACCGCTTGAGTTAGCGCTGTTTGCGACCCAGCAGCCTTCTATTCTAACTGGTTGTTAAGTAACATTTGATGTCTTGTCAACCGGGCATTTACTCCGCTCTGCTAGTCTACAAACATAGCAAGCAGTCAGGCTTTGCCATCAAGCTTTTTCTAGGTTTCCTCTAGGTTTCAGTGCTGCTTTGGGTTCCGAACGATTGATGCTACTGAGCATTCTTCGGAATCTTTACTTTTTTAACCTCTTTTGTCGATCGATCCACCGTGGCTATGAATAAGTACTGTACTGAATGGATTCAAGAATGGTGCCTCCAAAACGGTTGGACGGATCTGTTTCAGGAGCGTCGGGAATATTGGGCGTTTCCGCCCCACGCCGTGATGCCCCTGCCCATTCCCACAGAAGCGCTGCTGTCTATTAAGGCGGAAAAGGGCTTTAGCCCCCAAGAGCGGCTGTGGCTGAGTGCGGCCTGGGCGGGAGCCGTGATTTCGGCAGGTCTGGGCGTATACTTCCAGTCGCCGATGCCACTAGTGGCGGCGTTCGCCTTTTGCGCCGTGATCTTTGGTCTAATGGACGATGAGTAAGGCGCTCTGCGTTTCTCGTTGAATCCATTTCCTGCTTGACATGACACAACCATCCACACCATCGCCCGCCGCCTCGCCTGTGGTGGGCATTATTATGGGCAGCGACTCTGACCTGCCCACCATGCAGGGGGCGATCGCCATTTGCGAACAGTTCCAGGTTGCCTGCGAAGTAGCGATCGTCTCCGCCCACCGCACCCCAGAGCGCATGGTGGACTATGCCCAGACCGCCCACGAGCGCGGGCTAAAGGTCATCATCGCGGGTGCAGGCGGTGCGGCACATTTGCCGGGAATGGTGGCCGCCCTCACGCCATTGCCTGTGATTGGCGTTCCCGTGCCCAGCCGCCATCTGCAAGGACTGGACTCGCTCTATTCCATTGTGCAAATGCCCGCCGGAATCCCGGTGGCCACGGTGGCGATCGGCAACGCTCAAAACGCCGGCCTCCTCGCCGTGCAGATCCTCGCCTGCCAACAGCCCGACCTGCTGGCCCAGGTACAGCGCTATCGCCAAAGCCTGCGCGATAGGGTGCTAGAAAAGCAGTCGAAGCTCGATGCGGTAGGATATCAGGCGTATCTCCAGCAAATGTCGTAGTTTGATGCCGATATGAGATCCCCCTAAATCCCCCTTAATAAGGGGGACTTCCGATGCGGTTCCTCGTTTGATGTCGATATGAGATCCCCCTAAATCCCCCTTAATAAGGGGGACTTCCGATGCGGTTCCTCGTTTGATGTCGATATGAGATCCCCCTAAATCCCCCTTAATAAGGGGGACTTCCGAATCCGGTTCTTCCCTTTAGTAAGGGGGACACCCGAATCCGGTTCCCCCCTTACTAAGGGGGGCTAGGGGGGATCTCCAAAGCCCCAGCGATTCACCCACCCCACTGCCTATGCCCACCCTCGCCGAACTGCCCTTTTTGCCCTATCTGGACGACCAGGGCGAGATTATCCACGAATTCGACGGCAAGGTAGGAGCCTACGCCATCTTTGCGGCTGACCAGACTTTGCAATACATCGGCTATTCCCGTGACATCACCGCCAGCCTGCTGCAACACTTAGTGCGCGTGCCGCAGGGCTGCCATTGGGTGAAGGTGTGGACGTGCGATCGCCCCAGCCGCACCCTGCTGGAAACCATCCGCACCGACTGGATTGCTGAAAGCGGCGCAACACCCCCCGGCAACGGCGACGACGAAGCCCTCTGGAATCAGCCCATTGATGCCAAAGTCCATATGACGAGCCAGGAGCAGGCGGCCTATGCCAATGCTGACGACCAGGGCAAAATCAAAGCGCTGAAACAGGTGGCGCGACGGGTCGAGGCAGAGGTGCTGCAAGCGCTGGGCGATCGCGGCGTGACGACACCCATTCGGTTTGACCCCAAGCTGAAGGAAGAAGGGCTTTTGGGTCTAAAGCCGGTTTGAGCCGTCTAGCTTCCACCAGGCTGGCCAGCTCAGCACCAGTTGCGCCAGCTCCGCATAGCCCGCTGCATTGGGATGCGCGCCATCGCCCGATCGCACTTCCGTCATCCAGACGGGCGATCGCCGCAGGGGCGTAAACACGTCCAGATAGGGAATCTCAAAGCCCTCGCAGATTTGCCGCTGATAGCTCACCAGTTCGGCAATGCGTTCATTCTGTGCTTCATCGGCGATCGCCGGAGGGCTGACCATCAGCACTGGATATTGGCGCTTGGCCACCAGCAAGATCATGCCCGTGTGCCGCAGCGAGTCCGACGTTTTCACCCGCATCCCGCCCTGCTCCCAAGTCATATCGTTTGCCCCAAAGGAAAATACCACCCGCCCGTCGCAGCCCTCCGGCAGCCGCGCCATCACCTCAAACTGCCAGCGCACGCCGATATCAGCGCTGGTTTCTCGCCGCACGCCGAGGTTGTAATAGGTCAACGGCACGCCCCGCTGGCTGGCAAACTGGCAGACTCGCCCCGTCCAGCCCAGCAGCGTCGAGTCGCCCGTGCCATTCACAAACGAGTCGCCCACAAAGCAGATGCGGAGGTCAGGATTACTCATATCCTCTGTGTTCGAGTTCGCAGCCAGGAGGTCGTGGAATAAATCAGCAAGGCCAGCCAGATGCAGCCAAACGTGACCGCATGGGCAGGCGTAAAGGGTTCGCGATAGAGAAACACGCCTAGGAGAAGCTGTAAGCTGGGCGCAAGGTATTGCATGAACCCCAGCGTTGAAAGTTGCAGCCGCTTGGCCGCATTGTTGAACCACAGCAGCGGAAACGACGTGACAATGCCGCAGCCCATAAACAGCAGCATCAGCCCCAGGCTATCAGAAAAATGCCCTGTGCCCGTTACGTCGCCAAAGCTGATGAATAAGATAGCCGCCGGAGCGACCCACAACGCTTCTATCGTCAGCCCAACCACGGGCGAAACGGGGACGATCTTTCGCACAAGTCCATACAGCGCAAAGGAAAACGCCAGGAACAGAGCAATCCAGGGCACTGTACCAAGCTGCCAGATAAAATAAATCACTCCCAGCGTCGCTAATGCCACGGCCAATTGCTGTCCCCAGTGCAACCGCTCCTTTAGCACCACAAAGCCCAGCAGCACGCTGACCAGGGGGTTAATAAAATAGCCGAGGCTGGTTTCTACGACGCGATCGCTATTCACGCCATAGATATATAGCCCCCAGTTAAACGCCAGCAGCAGCGCCGTGATCAGCAAAATGCCCAGCGTGCGGGGCGATCGCCCGATAGCCTGCAACTCTGCCCGCCGATCTTGCGCGACTAGCACGCTGATCAAAAACACCGCCGACCAGAAAAAGCGGTGGCTCAACACTTCTATTGAAGAAACAGAACCAAACGCTTTCCAGTAAATAGGCAGCAATCCCCACGCGGTATAGGCCAGCAAAGCATAGATTAGCCCCGATTCTCGCCTAAATGAAACGGAGCCGAGAGATGGTTTTGGATTCACGAAATTCAAAGGCAAGGCTTTGGAGTGGTAGTGCTTAAAGGCAAAGCTTCTGCCCATGCTAGAGCCAGGTGCTACATTGCCAATACCACCATGTGGGCGATTTTTGGGGCGATTTTTGGGGCGATTTTTAGGGCGATTTTTGGGCAATTTCCAAGAGGCAAGTTTTCGCACTCTGCAAGCAAAGCTCTGGCAGCTTGACAGAGCCGTTACATAATCGGGTATTCCTAACTGGCACATTCTTTCCCATCCATGCAGGAGGTCTAAGGAATTCGTGAGTGCGATCGCCCCATGCTAGGAAAAATTGCAGGTTTTGCAGATGGTTTGTAAGGACGGCTTGCGCTAGACAACACAAGTCCTGGCACTTGCTCTCTTTAATTGGTAGTCTCAATTTTGGAGTCATTATCCCAAACCCCCAACTCCTGACCCTCGCTCAATGCCTTACGCAATCGACTTTGGCACCAGCAACACCGTCATTGCCCGCTGGAACGCCGCCACGCAGCAGCCCGAAACCGTTGTTCTAGACCGCCTTTCTCTGCAACTGGGGGGCAATCCGCCGCTGGTGCCCAGCTTGCTGTACATAGAAGATGCGGCGACGGGCAAGACGCTTGCAGGACAAACGGTGCGCGATCGCGGCTTGGATCTGTCTCGCGACCCGCGCTTTTTTCGCAACTTCAAGCGGGGCGTGGGCGCAGAGATTCAGGGCTTTTTGCCGGATCTGGACGGGCGCAGCGTCAGCTTTGAGCAAGTGGGCGAGTGGTTTTTGGCGCAGGTGATTGGGCAGCTTCAGCACACTGACCCTGACCTAGAGACGCTGGTCTTCACCGTACCCGTGGATAGCTTTGAGGCCTATCGGCTGTGGCTGGCGCAGGCCTGTGAATCGCTGAACGTGCAGCAGGTACGGATGCTGGATGAGCCGACGGCGGCGGCGCTGGGCTATGGGCTGGCGGGTGGCAGCACGCTGCTGGTGGTAGACTTTGGCGGCGGCACGCTGGATCTGTCGCTGGTGCGGCTGGAGAAGTCGCTGAGCGGCGCGAAACCCCTGGGCGTGCTGCTGAAGTGGGGACAAAAGACGCTGACGGAATCGGGGCAAAAGTCCAAAACGGCTCGCGTGTTGGCCAAGGCGGGACAAAACTTGGGCGGTGCAGATATTGACAACTGGCTGGCGGATCACTTTGCGACTGAGCAGGGGTTGCCCGTTTCTTCGCTGACGCTGCGGCTGGCAGAACGGCTAAAGATTCAGCTTTCGGAACAACCAGAGGCGACGGAGGCCTATTTCAACGACGAAACGCTGGAGAGCGTGGAGCTACACCTGAGCCGCGATCGCCTCCAGGAGATCTTGCAAGCCAACGGCTTTTTTGACCGACTGGACGACGCGATGAGTCAGGTGCTTCAGCAGGCACGACGCGAGGGACTGGAAAGCGGCGACATCGATGCAGTGCTGCTGGTGGGTGGCACGGCCCAGATTCCCGCCGTGCAGGCCTGGGTGCGGCAATATTTCCCCGCCGACAAGATCCGCTCTGAGAAGCCCTTCGAGGCGATCGCCCACGGAGCCTTGCAAATTGCCCAGGGCGTGGAGGTCAAGGATTATCTCTATCACAGCTATGGCGTGCGCTATTGGGATCGGCGCAACCGTCGCCACGGCTGGCATCCCATTATCCGCGAGGGACAGCCTTACCCAATGGAAAAGCCCGTCGAGCTAACCCTCGGCGCGTCGATGGACAACCAGCCCAGCATTGAGCTAATCATTGGGGAACTGGGCGCAGACACCACCACGACGGAAGTGTTCTTTGAGGGCGATCGCCTCGTTACCCGCGTCACGGGCGGCACGGCCCAGGTGAAGCCGCTAAACGACACCGACCGCGCCCGCAGCATCGCCCGCCTAGACCCGCCCGGTGCGCCAGGGAGCGATCGCATCAAGGTGCAATTTTGGGTGGATGGCGATCGCTTCCTCCGCATCACCGTCGATGACCTGCTCACCAACCGCACCCTCACCGAAAATCAAGCCGTCGTGCAGTTGAGCTAGGAAATTTTTGATATCTATCAACCTCTGATAGAGGGATGCCCCGGGTCTCCAATCATCTGTGGCTCGAATCCAAGCTCAGTGAGTTTTTGAGTGGTGTAAGGAGCGATCGCTAAGGCTAATCTAGCCACTTGATATAAACTTTTGTGAGAATATTGCAGCTAGCATCCTGACTGCCTGACACAAGTGGTTGAAAGAGTTGAGACCTCGTCAACAGAGGGAAAAGGTGAGCTGACATGAGACGCTGAAATTTGCGTCATCTCAGGGTCTGTATCATGCCAGCCACCACCTGCCTCTATGATCAAGTGCTGTCGTTATTGCGTCAATCCAGTAATGCCCGCGACCTGCGCCACCTCAAAGCGCTGGCGTGGATGGTGACGGCCCTGGTGTGCAGCGGTCGGTTGAGCCTGCCGCAGTGGGAAGCCTATGTGCCCAGTCGGGCCCGTCAGGCGCAAAGCACCGAACGCCGGTGGCAGCGCTTCCTAGGCAATCGCCGGGTGCGGGTCAAAAGTCTGTACGTGCCGCTGGTGCTAGCCGCCATCCATCGCTGGCAAGGTCGGCGGCTTTACCTGGCGCTTGATACGACGGTGTTGTGGAATCGCTACTGCAGGATTCACCTGACGGTTACCTGTTGCGGACGAGCGGTGCCGCTGCTGTGGCGGGTTTTGGAGCATCCCAGTGCCACCGTCAGCACGAAGCGATACCTCCCCATGCTGCGGTTAGCCCATCGGCTGTTGCAGTCGTACCCCGATGTGATGGTGTTAGCCGACCGCGGGTTTGCTAACCATGACCTGCTGGAGTGGCTAAGCCAAAGTCGCTGGCACTATTGTTTACGCTTGCCCAGTGACGTAGTGGTGCAGGGTCCGCGCCGTCATCCTGTTAAGGTAGGCTATCTGTGGCCTCCCAAAGGTGAAGCTCGACTCTATGAAGGGGTGGGAATCTGGAGCGAGGGGCGCTGGCGCTGCAATTTGGTGCTGGCTCATGTCAAAGGCGTCGAGGAACCCTGGGCGGTCATCACTGATGAGTCTCCCTCCCTCAATACCCTGTGGCAATATGCTCTCCGCTTTCGAGTCGAGGAGCTTTTCCTCGATTCTAAATCTGGTGTCTTTGAGTTAGAAGCTTCCGGCATCCGCTCCGCTCCGGCTCTCGAACGCCTCTATCTGGTCGCGGCGATCGCTATCCTTGATGGCACGACCCAGGGCATGGCGGTGCAACTCGATGGGCTACGCTGCCAGGTTGACCCGCACTGGAGGCGAGGGATTAGCTATCTCAACATAGGTTTGCGCTGGCTCAAGGGTGCCGTCAATAAAGGGCGAACACTGCTTCAGCTGATTGCCCTATTTACCGTTGACCCTGAACCCTGTTTTGCCTCTAAAAAAGCTGAAGCCCACTATTATGACCGCATTTGGTTTTCTAGAATTCAATCCTTGTGCTGCCAGCCGACACCCGGGCAGTCCGCATAAAAAGATGTGTCAGGCAGTCAGCTTCTGGTCAGGACGAAACTCGATTAGATGACTATACCTATAGCTTTTTGACCTGGCTACGAGACAACTTTAAGGAATCGCAAACCATCTGGAAAGAACCCCAGGTTCGCATGACGGATATTCAGGGCAATGCGATGCAGTTTACCATTCGCTTTTACGTGGATAATATCAAGCTAGAACACTGGTTTCGCGGCAACCGGGTGACGAATGAAGTGCGGCGAGAAATCGTGCGGCGGCTGCGACAAGCCTATATCTTGCATCTGTTGTGATGTTGATTGTGATATCGATTTTGGATTTGCGATTTTGGATTTTGGATTGCTAGTCAAGCGTTTGCAGAATTAGCGCTTGCAGAATTAGCGCTTGCAGGCTTAGGCTGAATCGGTAACCGAATCGTGAAGCTAGTGAGGGCGTTGGCGCTCTCTACCTGAATCGAACCGCGCAAGCGTTCTACCAGCCGCTTGACCAGTGCCAGTCCTAACCCAGTACCGCCACGATTCCACCGATCTACACTGACCACCCGGTAAAACTTTTCAAACAGGCGCGGCAGTTCTTCGGCGGGCAGTTCTACTCCTGAATTGCTCACCTGAACGTTCAGCATTCCATCCGCAACGTGGGCCGTTAGCGTGATTAGTTCATGGGGTGGAGTGTACTTGCAGGCGTTGTGCAGCAGTTCCATTAAGATGCGTTTGAAGCCGTTCAGGTCGGTGGTGATGGACGGTAGGTTTTGTGGTAAGTTGACCTTCAAGCGCTGGTGCTGTTCCTGAATGCGGGCCTCGAAGGGTTCAATGATCGACGGAAGCCAATAGTTGAGATCGACGTTTTCCAGTTCGATGGATTGCACGCCTGCTTCTAGACGCTGCAAATCGAGTAAATCGTTGATCAGGTTTAGTTCCTGTGAGCATTCATCTTCTAGGATTTGCACATAGCGCGTGAGGCGTTCGTCCTGAATTTGGTGTTGTTCTAACAGCACTTCGACCATTTGGATTGCCATTTTGATATTGGTCATGGGCGATCGCAGTTCGTGAGACACGGTGCTGAGAAAGTCGTCTTTGATTTGATGTAGCTTTTCGAGCTCAGCGACTTGGGCTTGGGCGGTTTGGTACAGGTTGGATTGACGCAGGGCGATCGCCGTTTGCAGGCTAATTTGTTGCAGCAGCCGCAGTTCCCAGGCTCGCCAGTCGCAGGGTCCCGTGTTTTGATAAATGGCCAGCAGTCCCCAAAGCTGTTCGTCTAGGAAAATAGGGGCGATCGCATAGGCCCGCACCTGAAACTGGGCCAGGATTTCGACATGACAATCCGTGTGCCCAGCCTGATAAATATCGCTGACGGCAAAGGTTTCGCCGTTGCGATAGCGCCCGCCTTCGGTTTCCTGCAAGTAGATATCTTGCCAAACGGTCTGCCCGCCCTCTGCGACCAGGGGTGACCATTCCTCCCCCACCGACTCTGCCACAAACCGACCGCTCCAGTCGGGCGCAAACTGGTAAACCGTTACTCGATCGACCTGGAGCGTTTGTCGCGTTGCGTCCAGCACGGTTGCCAGAATTTCGTCTAGATCGAGCGATCGGTGGATATTTTGCACAATCAGCCGCAGCAACCGCTCTTGTTCTGCCTGCTGCTGCAATGCCAGCGTGCGCTCCTGAACGCGCTGTTCTAGCTCCTGATTCAACTGTTGCAGGGCGGCTTCGGCTCGCTGCCGTTCTGAGAGTTCTAGCTGGGTCTGGCGATAGAGGTCAGCCTGCTGGAGGGCGATCGCCACTTGGTCTGCCAGGTGCTGCAAAAGCTGAATTTCCTCCGAGTGCCACTGTCGTGTTTGGCTACAGTGGTGAGCAATCAGCAATCCCCAGAGATAGTTAGGCTGGATAATCGGCACGATCAGACTGGCCCGTACCTGAAGCTGTCGCAGAAACTCTGCATGGCAGGGCTGGATGCTGCCGTCCTCAATATCGGCGATCGCCCAAGTGTGACCGTGAAAATACTGCTCGATGTAGTTTTCTTGAAAGCAGGGGTCGTAGAAGTCCTGCCCTAGCAAGGGTTGCCAGCCATCGCCTACCGATTCTTGAACCACATAGCCCTGACTTTGGAGACTGACCCGAAATAGGATCACGCGATCGGCTTGCAAGAGTTGGCGCACCTCGGTCACGGTTGCGGACAAAATTTCGTCCAAATCGAGCGATCGCCGAATGCGCTCCGTCACCGTCCGCATCAGTTGTTCGCGCTCTGCCGTTTGTCGCAGTTGAATTTCTGCCTGTCGCCGTTCCGCTCGAACCTGCGCTTCTCGAACCTCGCGGCGCACGGCTTCTGGCAATCGGGTCAGGTTTTCCTTCATCAGATAGTCGTGCGCCCCGGCCTTCATCATGGCCACCGCCGCGATCTCGCCAATTGTGCCCGACACGACGATAAAGGGCAGATCGACTCCACTTTGCTGAAGGATGCTGAGGGCCGCAGGCGCATCGAACCCCGGCAGCCGATAGTCTGAAATCACCACATCCCAAGTGCGCGATACTAGCGCTGCCCGAAACTGATCGGCCGTTTGCACGCGCTCCCAGACCACATGAAAGCCGTCTTGCTGCAAAGTCCGCAGCACCAACAGCGCATCGTCTTCAGAATCTTCGACCATAAGCACAATCAGTGGCTCACTCATGCCAGCGAACTCCCAGGGAAACTTTCTGGGGGTGGCTCATTAATTAGCGCCCAATATAGCCCCAATTGGCGTACCGCTTCTGTAAATTGCTCAAACTCAACCGGCTTTCGCACGTAGCTATTTGCTCCTAGGCTATAGCTTTCAATCATGTCGCGATCTTCGCTGGAAGAGGTCAAGATCACCACGGGCAGCAGGCGGGTGCGCTCATGGGCCCGAATTCGACGCAATACGTCCAAGCCGTCAATTTTGGGCAGTTTCAGATCGAGCAGCACCACACAGGGCAGCAACTCTAGTCCAAATAGCAGGTTCAAGGCTTCTTCCCCGTTCCGAGCAATCAGGATCTCATTGCCTAGATTGCCCCGTCGGAGCGCTCGGAGCGTCAGGCGTTCGTCATCCGGATTGTCTTCGACAAGGAGGATAGGGCGCAAGGAACTCATAAATCAGATCTTGCCTCAAGTCTTGCCTCAAGCACGGGAATTGGAAGCGTGAAATAGATCGTGGCTCCTTGCTCGATTGCCGCCTCTGCCCAGACCTGTCCACCGTGGCGATGGATAATGCGCTGGACAGTCGCCAGCCCAATGCCCGTGCCGGGAAATTCAGTCATGTTGTGAAGACGCTGGAAGACACCAAACAGCATGGCGGAGTAGGCCATATCAAAGCCGGCCCCATCGTCTCGAACAAAGTAGACCGTCTGTTCGGGCTGCTGGAGGATGCCAAACTCGATGCGGGCAGTGTTGTGGTGGCTGGTAAATTTCCAGGCATTTTGCAGCAAGTTGCTGAGGACGACGCGCATCAGGCAGGAATCGGCCCAGACGATGACATCGGGCGTAATGATGCACTCGACCTGACGTTCGGGTTCGGCGGCTCGTAGCTCTTGCAGAAGCTCGTGGGCGATCGCACTCAGGTCAACAGTGGCATATCGCATCTCCAGCCGCGAAACGCGAGACAGGCTGAGCAGGTCGTCGATTAGCATTCCCATGCGCTGCACATTGTGCCGAATCCGATTGAAATAATCCCTGCCCTCGTCGTCAAACTGATGACCATAATCCTCCAGCAGCGCCCTGCTAAAGCCGTCAATCGCGCGGAGGGGCGATCGCAGATCATGCGACACCGAATAGGCAAAAGCTTCTAGCTCCTGGTTGGAGGCTTCGAGCTGGGCCGACTTTCGCAACAGTGCTGCTTCGGTTTGCTTGCGGATAGTAATGTCGTAGTTGATGCCTGTCATGCGAAATGGCTTGCCCTCCGCATCGCGCTGCACCACCGCATTAGCCTTAATCCATCGCAGTTGACCATCGGTGCGCCAGATGCGAAACTCCACATCATAGTCTCCTTCACCGCGAATAGCCGCTTGCAGGGCAGCCTCAGTAGGAGCTAAATCATCAAGATGTAGGCGATCGCGCCAAACTTGATAGGTTGCTGTCTGACCAGACTCCCACATTTGTTGTAGCCCGTAGATCTCATACATGCGCTGATCCCAGCTAACCTCATCAACCATGTTCCAATCCCAAGTGCCAATTTCCCCAGCGTTCAGCGCCAGCGTCAGGCGATCGGCCAGTAGGCGGTTTTGTGCTTCAATCTGTTTGCGTTCGGTGATGTCGAGGACGATGCCTCTCAACTGAATCAAGCGTCCCGTTGCATCCAGCACAACTTCGCCTTTGGCCTGTAAATGTCCAGTTGATCCATCGCCCCGACAAATCCGAAATTCAACGTCATAAGCCTGATGGGTATCTACTAATGTGTAGACTGCCTGGGCGTGCAACTCGCGATCGCCCGGATGAATCAACTGCTGAAGCTCTGCAAAGTTCTTTGGCGCTCCCAGAGCCGGATCGCGGTGAAAAATGCGAAAGACCTGATCTGACCAAGTAATCCGTTCTGTTTGAATGTCAAACTCCCAACTGCCAATGTTGCCGATGCGTTGGGCTTCTTTCAGGTGGGCCTTGCTGGTTTGCAGTTGTGCCTCGATTGTTTTGAGCGGCGTAATGTCTACATGACAGCCCACCATCCGCAGCATCTCGCCCGACTCGCCCCACTCAATTGCCTGCCCGGTGCAAATCACCCAGACGATTGACCCATCCTTATGGCGATAGCGAACTTCGTTGTAATATGGCTCTACCCCACGACTCTGGACATGGCGCTCCAGGCAAGCCTTCGTCTTGGGCAAGTCTTCGGGCAGAATGAACTGCTCCCAGTTGTCGAGCGTGTTGGGGATTTCGTCGTCTGCATAGCCCAACATTCGCTTTAAGCCCGGACTCCAGTAGTTTGTGCCCTCACGGAGATTACAATCCCAATAGCCCGCCAGCACCGAGTCGAGGATGGTTTCTAGTAGCTTTAGCTCTTGCTGAAGTCGTTCGGCTTGTAGTCGGGCTGCTTCGGCTTGCTTGCGTTCGGTGATGTCTTGCCCGATGCCGATGCTGCGACCGTCCGGCAGGGAAATTTGAGTCCAGGCGGTGTCGATCAGGCGGCCGTCGCGGGTTCGGAGGCGGAACTCTTGCCAGGTGGAGTCGGCGGCTGCGATGTGGCGAGTCACCCGGTCGTAGTCAGCCGGATCGGGGTAACACTCTCGCAGCACGTCGCGGGTCAGGTGTTCTGCCTGAGTCCAGCCGACGGTCTGCTCAATAGTCTGGTTGACCAGCAAAATGTTGCCCGTTTCTGAATGCACGCTAATCATGACCGGGAGATGGTCGAGGGTAATTTGCAACAGTTCTTTCTGGGCCAGCAGTTCGGCTTCGGCAAGCTTGCGATCGCTGATATCGGTTACAAATCCTTCCAGCCATTGCAGGTTTCCGGTTTCATCGTAAATCCCCCGACCGCGCTCCCAGACCCAGCGTTCCTCGCCGGTCTTTGTCCGAATACGATATTCGCATTCGTAGGGCGTGCGATCGCCCACGGCTTGTTGCACCCGTTCCCAAACCCACTCTGCGTCATCGGGATGAATTTCCTGACCACAGGAAATCGAGCGCTCAACCAGATACTCCTCCTGACGATAGCCCGTCACGGCTTCTACGCCTGCGCTGATGAAGATGGGCGTAAAGTTGGGGTCATTTTGCACGCGGTAGACATAGCCTGGCAAGTTGCTGATCAGCGTCGAAAGCTGCCGTTCGCTGGCGGCGAGGGCTTCTTCCGCTTGCTTGCGCTCGGTGATGTCTCTGGAAATGCAGAGGAGAGAGGTAATCTTCGCCGCCGATTCTCCGGCCTGCGGCTCGTCCCATTCCGGCGCAATGACCATTTCAAAGGCTCGGACTCCTTCTAGCGTTGGAGTCGAGAACTCGATGACCTGCTTTTCTCCTGTCGCCAGCAGGCGATTTACAGCGGCTTCCCAGGTGTTCACCATTGTTTCATCCAGCCCCATCTCGCGGCAGCTTTTGCCCAGAAACACCTCGGTAGAAAGGCCTGTGATGCGGGTTAAAGAAGGGCTGACGTAGAGATGCCGCAGGTTTAGGTCAAACCGCTCGATAATGTCGGGTGAATTTTCGACCAGGTTGCGAAACTGTCGGCGGGATTCGTTCAGGGCGGCTTCGGCGTGCTTGCGTTCGGTGATGTCGTTGATGGAACCTGCCATGCGGGTCACGGTTCCTGCCTCATTTCGCAGCGCTTGCCCTCGCGACAGCACCCATTTATAAGTGCCGTCTTTGCACTGCAATCGATGCTCTAGGGTATAAAAAAGAGCCTTGCCCTCTAGGTGTTCGTAGAATGCAGCCGTGACCGCAGGCAAATCATCCGGGTGAATCAGGCTCTCCCAGACTTTTGGGCTATCCATAAACTGGTCTGCATCAAAGCCCAGCATTTCTTTGCAGCGGTCAGAAAAAAAGACCTCACCCGTTTGAAAGTTCCAATCCCAAATGCCGTCGTTGGTGCCCTGCAAGGC
The DNA here is from genome assembly GCF_013177315.1 of Thermoleptolyngbya sichuanensis A183. Lineage (NCBI taxonomy): Bacteria > Bacillati > Cyanobacteriota > Cyanophyceae > Oculatellales > Oculatellaceae > Thermoleptolyngbya > Thermoleptolyngbya sichuanensis. The sequence continues at coordinate 4,398,496 of NZ_CP053661.1, forward strand.
AAGCTGCCAGCGTTCTTCACTGAGTTTTAGTGATTGCGTGCGATCGCGCACTAGGTCTTCCAGATTGGCTTTGGCGATTTCTAGCTGGGCGGGGCTAGGCAGAGCCAAGGCTTCAGGAATTAGCGGAATCAGCTTGGTAGCAGTGGTTAGCGCCAAGATTGCATTAAACGCCTTGATGCCGCCCGATACCCAATAGTCGGGATGCCACAGCGTCCAGATTTCCATCACATGGCTCAGCCCACACACGCCAACAAAGGCGCTAAAGATCTTAAATAACCAGCGATAGGGCAGATCTTGCCGCTGCTGCACAAAGTAGAGCAGCGCTGCGGGAATGGCGAAGTAGGAAATTGCAGTCAGCCCATTCGACAGTCCATGTAGCCACACTAGTCGAGGGTCCCATAGATAGCAGTGGCCATGGGGCACAAACGCTAAAACAGGTAAAGGAATTTTAAATACACTGGACAGGGCGTAAAGGCTTGAGAACATCTCTAACGTCTGATTCGATTGCTCTCATTTTCGCCCTAATGCATAAACTTGGCTGTATTTCCATCGGCGATCGCCCGAAACAACATCCGCCAAAATGCGGAATGCCCCTGCGACGGTAAAATCACGAGGGGCATTTGGGGAGTTTGGGATTTAGAGTGAGGGGGCGGTTCGCTGAAAGTGGGGCTTAGAAATGGGGCTTAGAAATGGGGGCTTAGGGCAGCGACTCGGCAATGGCGCGGTGGCTGGCGGAAAGCTGGGCCAGCTTGGCGGATACGTCGGGGTTATACAGCCGTAGATAGTTCCAGTAGTTGGAGAAGACGGCTTCAACGTAGCCCTTGGTTTCGGGGTAGGGAATTTGCTCAACAAACAGATCGGGATCGCTGTAGCCAAAGCGCTCGATCCACTGGGCGATCGCCCCTGGGCCGGCGTTGTAGCTGGCTACGGCAAACAGCGAGTTGTCGCTGTAGGTTTCATGGGTGTAGTTGAGATACCAGGTGCCCAGTTTGATATTGTCGTCGGGGTTTTCCAGGTCATACTGCGGCTGGTTCAGCTTGCTGGCCACCCAGCTTGCGGTTCCTGGCATCAGCTGCATCAGCCCCTTGGCTCCGGCGGAGGACACGATCTTGCGCTCAAAGCGCGACTCTTGGCGGATCAGCGCCGTCACCAAGAGCGGATTTAGCCGCATGGTTTGTGACCACTGCTGAATCGGCTCGGCAAACTGAAGCGGAAAGAGCGATCGCCAATAGTCACCCTGCTGTCGGAGTGCTTGCACCTGTGCCTGTTCTGTAGGCTCGGTGCGGCGCACTAGGCTAGAGATCTGAAAAATGCCCTCCAGGTTGTCGCCCACGCCCAGCCGGATCAGCCCGTCGGTAAATTGCTCCTCCACCGTTGGCGACTGGCGATTGGTAAATTCCGTCTGCCACAGCGCCCACGCATCCTGATACTGGCCCAGTTGATAGAGTTCCTTCAGCGTGTCGGAGCCAGCCAGCGGCATCGGGTGCATGGCGGGCAGTGCGATAGGCGGCAGCTTTTGTCGCACGGTGGTAAAGTCGCCCACGTCCCAGCCCAGCATCGTCGCCGATCGCCAGGCGTAGTAAGACTCTGGATAGCGGCTGAGGACATATTCGTAGGCCTGGGAGGCTTCTTGGGCCTGTCCTAGCCGTTGCGCCCACTTGCCCACCCAGAAGGCGGCCTCGGCGGCGAGGGGGCTGTCGGGATTTTCCTGGGCCACCTGTCGCGCCAGAGTCCACGCGCCCTGGATATCACCTTGGGCGGCCTTCTCTTCGGCCAGCATCCAGCGCAGTTCGGCGGCGGCATCGGTCTTGCTGTGGCTTTCTAGGAGCATTTGGGCAACCTGGGCCGTCAGCGTTGCCTGGGCCGCGTCGGGCTTGACCAGTTTGTATTTCTCTAGCAGCGCGTCGCCTGCCCGGTCGGGATACTGGCTGATCACTTGGTCGAGATAGGTGAGCTTTGCTGCGCGATCGCGCCCCAACTGGGCCATGCGCAGCAGCGAGGTGGGGGCTTCGGGCGAGTCGGGAAACTCGGCAACGACTTTGTTGTAGGCGGTGACTGCGGTGTCGCGGCGGCCCGCAAGCTGTGCGCCCCGTCCTTCTCGGTAGGCGTTGAGCGGCGTGCGGGGGGCTTTGGCATAGGCCTTGCCCGCTTCGCCATAGCGCTGCTTTTCCCAGTTCAGAAAGGCGATCGCCTCCCAGTCTTCTGGCTCTAGCGTGTCGGCGTAGTCTTTGGTCAGACGGTCGAGATATGCGCCCACTTCTGGCAGATAGTGCCCATAGCGGGCAATTTGTAGCAGCAGTTCGGGCTGCTTGGGGTCTTGCTTGAGCAGCGTTTGGGCAATTTCGAGCGATCGCGGATGTGCCGGAAAGCGGGCGATCGCCGTTTGCCAATAGCTGGGGTCTGCTTTGCCCAGCTCATACAGCGCTTCCACCGAGGCGGGCTTCTTTGCAAAGCGATTTGCGAGTTCTTTCCAGGCTTCCGTTTCCTGTTCGGTTTCCCCTGTGGCAGCATGGGCCTGGGCCCGTCGCTTCAGCGCATAGGCCGCAAGCGTCGAGTAATCCTTATCCAGCTTTTCCAAAAAGGGAACCGCTGCGGCGGCCTGTCCCTGCTGAATCAGGTCGCTGGCCAGCAGAAATCGCGCCCGCTTTTGATCGTCGGATCGTTTGCCCTGGGCCAGCAGTTGCAGTTGGGCGGCTCGCTGCTGGGGGGGCTGCGTCGCTAGGGAAAACACGGCCGATTGCGGCGTTTCGGGAATCGCCAGCGTTTCTTCTCCAGTCGGGTTCTGGGCTGAATTGGAGGATGCCTGGGGCCAAAGTCGCGTCGCGGCGGCACCTAGCAGCAGCACAGTCAATCCCGTGCCGATGGATAGCCATAGGGCATTTGCAGTTCGCTTCCGTTTCATCTTGCGGAGAATCGCTCTAGGGGAGTGGGCAGGGAGTTGTCTCCGCACCGTCTTGTTTAGCGGAGTCTTGAGCGATGGTAACCGCTTTGGAGGGGAACTTGCCACTGGGCGGGGGGCAGGACGACGACCCGGCGATGGGTGAGACGGCTGAGGCGGTTTGGGAACGAGCGACTTTCCGGAGCGGGCGGGCGGACGTTTACCAGCAGAGCGAGAGGAGGCCGATCGCATAACAAAACCCTGGAGATGCTGAGAGCGCAATCTTTTCACGAAACTTATAGCTCAAAATCCCAGAATCCGGCCCGCTTTTCTCAAAATTCAGGATTTCTACTGATGACGCTCAAAGGACACTGTGCCCACCAATCTATTACCTCTTCCCTCTTCGTTCTTCGTTCTTCGTTCTTCCCTCTTCCCTCTTCCCTCTTCCCTCTTCGTTCTTTTCCCCCTTCCCCCTTCCCCCTCAATCTCCCCCTCCTCCCTGCCGAATCGGAATTTCAATCCGAAACATCGCCCCCTGGCCCGGTTCGGAAATGCACTCCAGAATGCCCCCATGTCGTTCCGTGACGATCTGGTAGCTGATGGACATGCCAAGTCCCGTGCCTTTGCCGACGGGCTTGGTGGTAAAGAGGGGGTCGAACAGGCGCTTCTGAACCGATTCGGGGATGCCAGGGCCGTTGTCGATCAAGTAGATAGCAACGCGATCGGGCACGATGTATTCCGTGCGGATGGTGATGCGGGGGGAATCGGAGCCATTCCTGCCGGGATTGCTTTGCGAATTGCCCCAGTCTCCTTTTTCCAGCGCCTCGTCAAGCGCGTCGATGGCGTTGCTGAGGATGTTCATAAACACCTGATTCAGCGAGCTAGCGTAGCACTCCACCTTGGGCAGCGAGTCATATTCCCGCACCACCTCGATGGCGGGCTGGCCCGGCTTTCCCTTAAGCCGATTCTGCAAAATCATCAGCGTGTTGTCGATGCCCTCATGCAAATCGACGGCTTTGAATTCCGCCTCATCCATGCGCGAGAAGTTGCGGAGCGACATGACGATTTTCTGAATGCGCTCTGCCCCAACCCGCATAGACTTTAGCAGCTTGGGCATATCTTCTAGCAAGAAGTCCAGGTCGGTGTTGCCCAGCAAGTCTTGAATGGCAGGCACAGGGTCAGGATAGTGCTGTTGATAGAGGCGTACCACTTGCAGCAGGTCTTCGGTGTATTCGTTTGCATAGTTGAGATTGCCGTAGATGAAGTTCACCGGGTTGTTGATTTCGTGAGCCACGCCTGCCACCAGTTGCCCCAGTGATGACATTTTTTCGCTTTGAATCAGTTGCGATTGGGTGCGCTGGAGTTCCCAAAGTGTGTTTTGCAATTCGTCAGTTTGTTGGCGCAGTTGGGCTTCCGACTGCTGGAGGGCTTCTTCGGCAAATTTGCGATCGCTGATGTCAAAGCGAATAGCCAGATACTTTTGCACGCGCCCATCCTGGTCGAGCGCGGGCACGATGGTGGTAGATACCCAGTAAAAATGACCTGCTTTGGCGCGATTTTTCACCTCGCCGCGCCACACCTTGCCGCTGCGAATCGTCGCCCACATGTCCCGGAAAAACTCCGGTGGATGATAGCCAGAGTTAACAATCCGGTGGGTTTTGCCAATTAGTTCTGCCTCGCTATAGCCTGAAAGCTCGCAAAACTTATCATTGACATAGGTGATTATGCCGTGGGGATCGGTCACTGCAAGAATGGCAGCCTGATCCATTGCGAACTGGCGGAACTGGAGTTCCTTCAGCGTTTTCAGCAGGGAATGCTCAGCCCGTTCGCGGATAGAGACAGCCTTTTGCAGTTCATCGACGGTTTCCTGGAGTTCGGCGGTGCGCTCCTCCACGCGAAACTCCAACTCTTCCTTGGCCTGGCGCAGGGCTTCTTCGGCGTGGCGGCGATCGCTCACCTCCATCGAGATGCCCGTCGTGCCGATAACCTGCCCTGCCTCGTCATACATCGGCGTTTTGGTTGTGCTAAACCAGCGTATGGTGCCGTCTGGCATGGGAAGCTGCTCTTCTAGCGAGAAGATCTGACCCGTGTTCATCACGGCCTGGTCTTCATCCTGGAACATTTGCGCCTTGTCGGTCGGCCAGAGATCAAAATCGGTTTTGCCAATCAGGGCTGCCGGAGCAGTCCCTACCGACTCGGCAAAAGATTGGTTTACCACCACATGTTGTCCCTGACAATCCTTTAGCCAGATGCGATGAGGAATGTTGTCCAGTACGGATTTGAACAGGTGTTTTTGGCGGCGCAGTTCTTCCTCGGCCTGCCTGCGATCGGTGACATCGCGAAATGTGCCGACGGCTTTGAGCGGGATACCGTTTTCGTCGTGGATGGTAACGCCAATATCGCGATACCAGCGGCATTCGCCCGTGCGGGTAAACATGCGGTATTCCACGTCGTAGGGGGTTTGCCCTGTGGGGTCTTGGATGTGGGCTAGTAGGGCGGCGGTGACCCACTCGACATCGTCGGGATGGATGCGATCGCGCCAAGCATCTACTCGGTTAGGAAACTCATCCACTGTCTGAAAGCCCAACAGTTCGCGAAACTTGGGCGACCACCAGACGGGATTATCGGGATGGTTCAAGTCGCCGTTGATCAGCCCAATTTCCCAAAGCCCCTCGTTGGTGGCCTGATTGGCCAGATCAAAGCGGGCGATCGCCACCTCTAGCTCTGCCTCCCGCCACTTCAGCGCAGTCATGTCTTGAATCGTGCAAACCAGATAGCAATTGCCCAGTGCGTCTTGAATTCGCGTTTTCTTGACCAGCACGATTCGGGTCACGCCGGAGGCATCGGTCATCGACTCTTCATGGACTTGGGCTTCTCCGCTTTGCAGCACCAGACGATCCGCCGCTTGGAACTCCGCTGCCTCATGGGGCAAGAATAGGTCTTGATCGGATTTGCCCAGAATCTGCTCTCGCGTCAGCCCCGTGAGCTGGCAAAAAGCGTCGTTGAAGTATAAGTAGCGATACTGATCGTCTTTGACAAAAATGGGGTCGGTGATGCCCTCCAGCACCGCGCTCAAAAATCCCTGGGCGCTGCCCGAGGCTGCCGCCACAGTGAGCGGGTCGATCGAGCCAGCCGTGCCAACGGGGCGATCGCCCGTGGAGGGTCGTTCAGACAACGAGGATTGAGATGATGGTTTAGCGAACGATGGATCAGACAGCAATTGGGAAGAAAGAGCCTCGTCTGGAGACATAGGTTTGATGATGGTTTAATAAGCTGACTCGGTGAACGCTACAGCGTTGTTGGGTGGGATGAAGTCGCACTGCCCTGAAAAGGCTGCTTTGATAAGTTAAAGATAGAGATGGCGCACCCGTTGGAGTAACTCACTAGTGTCAAGAACGCTACAGATAGACATGAAACCGACGTGTAGCCCACTGCTATGATTTTCACCGTTGATTGAATCCGAATATGGTCGTTTAATGCAGAGCGAATATTCATCTGATACAGAGCGAATGTTACGGAGCGACTACAGCGTTTTTGAAGCTAGTGAGGTATAGATGGGACAAAAGCCGTCGCATAGCTAGCATATGCCTCGCCTTGCAGGGGAGTGCTGTAGAGCAACTTCTCTCATAGAGTTCCCAATCGCTCTCGTAAACAAAACTACACAAACCATATCCGGTCGAGGGATGTGGAAATTTCGCAAAGTCATTCGCTGATGAACAAGCTGTGTGACCTGACCCTCCCGCTTTAATTGGTATTGCGGTGGATATGGTTGAGCAGCAGCAAGCCTCGGTGCTAGGTCGGTTTGGCGTGATTAGCTTGGCCGGGCAGTTGGGGCTGGTGTAGGCAACCTACACTGGCGTAGGCAACCTACAGCGTTTTTGAAACCAGTAGGACTTACGCAGTTGGACGATTTCTCGCGGGCTGCGCCCGCGAGAAATCGTCCAAAACCCAAAGAGCCTATCGCAAGTGCGTAAGTCCTGACCAGTTTGAAACTAGTGAGGTACGAGATGGGTCAAGAGCTATCGCCTTTCCTAGTGAGCAAATGTCTCACATCGCAAGAAAATGCCGTGGCTAGCGCTATGTGAAATTGAAATTTGGGCATTGCCTGGCTTACTGTGCAGGTTGACTGTGACAGTTTTGCAAAGTCGTTATTTAATAAGAAATAAGCCGCGCATGAGGATGATAAACGGTGCGATCGCCCTTGGACGAGGTAGTACAAAACCTCTCGCAAGATCCCAATCTGCTTCGCATCAAGAAGTTGCTGATTTACGCCAGCCAGCAAACTTGGGAGCGAGATCCAATCAAAATCCAGCAGGTAGACCTGTATCCGCTGGTGCAAGACCTGCGGGCCCAGTATCCCACGCGCCAAATTCTGGAAGCGCACCTGACGGCTCTCGTCAACACGCTCAGCAAAGTGACAGAGTATACCCTGGTAGCCAATGCTGCGCTGAGCTATCTAGAGCCGCTCTATCCGGCAAACGAGTCTTTGGCGATCGCCGCCAGTCCCCAAGACTATCAGCAGGTTGCTGCCCAGTTTCAGCAAAATACCAACAGTTCCCGCATCAAAAAGCTGCTCTTCGCCGCCTGCACCCAGACCTGGGAAAATGACCCCCAGGTGCTGAGCCAGCATTCCCTAGTTGAATTGGTGCAGCGGCTCCATCGGTTGACCGCCACGCCTCAAACCCTCGATGCCATCCTCTCCAGCATCGTCCGCACGCTCAATCGCCAAGCCGAATACACTCGCGTCGCCCAGACGATTATCCACGCCTTTACGCCGCTCTATGGGGACATACTAGAGGTTACCCAGGCCAATCTGGCAGTCCCTCCCTCCTCGCTTGCCGACGAAACGCGCATTCACAACTCGGTTGCGCCGCCCTCTATCCGCTCTACTGTTGAAGCATCTCCTGCTAGAGAGCCTACAGAAGCTCTTGCCACAGATTTCCCATTTCCGCAATCTAGAGCCTGCTCCGCTACATCGGCTTCTTGTGAATCGCTGCTTAAACTAGACGACCCGGCCTTGTGGGTTGATTTGCGGCTAACGCTAATGAAATTCAGCAACCCACTACGGGCAAAGCTGCTGCTATACACGGTGCTATACGAACCCCTGCCGCCGGGTCTGCCAGCCTGGACGCACTTGAAAGGCTACGATCTGGACACGCTGCTCAAGCAGGTATGGCAGCAGTATTCCTCGTTCAACGTGCTTAGTGCTGAGTTGGGAAAAGCCGCTGATTTATTGGCCGATCTGGAATCCACGGGCGATCGCCCTGCCGAGTCCCGTGCCAACCCCTACCAGCCCGTTGCCAGTGCCCTGCTGCGGGCGTTTCAGCCGTTTTATCCCAGTTCAGATTGCACCCAAACCGATTTACCAGCCGCCTTCCCGGAGAATGGAGCGGGCGATCGCCCCAACTCCTGCGCTCCCCCCGCTTCTACCCCAACTGGCGATGATCCCACTGGCATCGTCAGCCATCCCGAACCAAACTAAAAACGCCCCGTTCCGCAAATTAGCCCATCATGAAGGTCTAACTCCCAAATTTCAATCCCCATTCCTGTTCTCTCCATGACGCCGCAAGAACTGCTCCAGCGCTACGCTCAACGCGAAACCCACTTCAGCGGCGAAAACCTAGCCGGAGCCTATCTAAGCCATGCAGATCTGATTGGCATCGACCTCAGCCGCGCTGATTTGCGCCACGCCAATCTTGCCCTTGCCTATCTCAATCGGGCAAACCTCAGCAAGGCCACGCTCGATCACGCAACTCTCAGTGGCATCAACCTCAGTCAAGCCACGCTCACCGGGGCCAGCCTCAATGATGCTGACCTGCACGGCGCAATCCTGACCGGGGCCGACCTCCGCAGCGCAGCCCTGACCTTAGCAGATTTGCTCGATGCCAACCTTAGCGATGCAGATTTGCGGAATACCGACCTGAGTGGCGCAAATCTAACGGGCGCTTGCCTGCGTGGGGCTAACCTGCGCGAAGAAAACCGTCGCTACACCGCCAACCTCCGCGGCGCAACACTCCGCAAAGCCGACCTACGCGGCGCAAACCTGACGGGTGCAGACCTGGCACGGGTAGACCTGCGCGAAGCCGACCTCAGCGAAGCCACCCTCCGCAGCGCCACCCTCAGCAGGGCCGACCTCAGCGGCGCGAACCTGCGCGGAGCCTTCCTCACCGAAGCGGATCTGTCCCAGGCCTACCTGCGCTCTGCCAACCTGACCCATGCCAAGCTAGAACGTGCCATCCTCACCGAAGCCGACCTCCAGAATGCGGTCTTGCGAAGCGCCATCCTGCCCGATGCCCAAATGACCCGCGCCGAGCTACAGGATACAATTCTCGCCTTTGCCCAACTCAGCCGTGCTGACCTCAGCCGCGCCAACCTCCAGGGGGCAGACTTGCAGTATGCCCAACTCACCGATGCCTACCTGGCCAGAGCCAGCCTAGTCAATGCCAATCTCAGCAATGCAAACCTGGTGCGGGCAGAACTCAGCAGCACCGATCTGGCGGGTGCAATTCTCAAAGGCGCAACCCTGCCGGATGGATCAGACGGTTCGTAATCCAGGCTTTCCCAGACGTGACTCCTGGAGCATTACACGTTCAGGAATCCGTACAAGACTGCAAGAGTGGCAACCCAAAATCCCCAATCCCCAATCCAAAATCCACTCTAGAACCTTCGTCCCAAAAGCCGCTGTCGCACGCCGTCCGCAATTTTCTGCCCCAGATACTCTGGAATCAGGTTCTCATTGGGCCCCAGCAGATACAGGATGAGCCGCGTCCGTCCGCGCCACACCAGTAGGTTTGCGTTAACCACCAGCAGGTCTTCCTGCCAAATCGCGTACATCACCTTATAGAACAGCCCCGGCTGGTTGTCTGCTTCAATCAGCAGCGCAGGCAGGTGAAACACTGGGTCCACATAAAACTCGGTTTCCACCTGTTCCAGACCAGCATCCAGGTTAAACTCGACCGCCAGCATCTCTTCTACTTCAAAGCGGCCGCCCAGCGCCTCTCGAATGGCACGACAGACATTCTCTGCCGTCTTTTCGCTCAGCGCCTTGCCGCTCCGCGCCACCACCAGCTTGATAAACACCAGCATCGGCGGATAGATCTGACCGTAGAGACTCAGACCGTGAATCGTCAGCCCGTAGGCTGCCAGCACACCGAAAATGTCACTGAGCAAAAACGACTGGTTGCGGTAGGCAAAGTGCAAGGCGCTCTTATTGCCCTCTGGCTTGATTTCAATAACCGCCTGGCGACTTTTGTAGAGCTGATAGGCCAGGCGCAGGTTTTGAAGCTGAATCTCGCTGCTGACAAATTGCTCATAAAACTGTGGAAACGCCCGGTTAAAGCGTTTCAAAAGTTCCAGCGTCGTTGGTTTTAAGCCCGGAGCCATATTTGGGGAAAGCCCTTGTGTGCCCACATGATGGATTTTGAGTCGATTCCTGAGGCTCGGCAGAACTGCTGACGGGGCATTCAGCTGTCTGAGGGTCAGGATGATCGCAATTTCGCCAGTAGGCGACGCAGTAATGCGCTTCTATCTTAGAAAACCCTAACTGTAGGTCAATCTCTCACAAATTGCACCCCTACATTCGGTGAATTTGCGACCGGGGACATCGAAATTTGTGGTCGAAACGTGGGGTCGAAACGTGGGGTCGAAACGTGGGGTCGAAATTTGTGGTCGAAACGTGGGGTTGAAATTTGTGGTTGAAATGCAGCAGCCTTTTTGGGAACAAGAGAGGAACGCTATACTATGCTAATACTGCTGTCCCAATCTTTGTCTAGGCTACGCACTCGCATGGGCTTCTGGAAAAGCTTATTCACTGCTTCTGATGCTGCCGCTGCGTCCAGACCGGCCCAACCTGAGGGACAGGTGGCACCTGTAATGACGACCACCAGCGGGTCTCGGATTTTTTTTAGCACCGATCGTGAGATTGACCTCTACGAGTTAGAGGAGTTGTGCGATGCGGTGGGCTGGTCGCGGCGACCGCTCCGCAAGGTCAAAAAGGCGATTCAGCACAGCTTTTTGGTGGTGTCGATGTGGGAGCAGCGAGGCGCTCAGCGAAGGCTGATTGGCTTTTCTCGCGCTACGTCCGACCATGCCTTTAATGCCACGATCTGGGATGTGGTGGTGCATCCTGATTTTCAGGGTAAGGGGCTGGGTAAGGCGCTGATGAAGCAGGTGATCAAGAAGCTCCGCAGCGAAGACATTAGCAATATCACCCTGTTCGCTGATCCGCATGTCGTGGAGTTTTATCGGCATCTGGGCTTTATGTCTGATCCGGAGGGGATTAAGGGAATGTTCTGGTATCCCGATTAAGTCTCGATAAGTCTTGAGAGGAGATACGGGAAGATTAGCGCTGTTGGCGCTGTAGGAAGGGCTTTGAATGGCTTTAAGAAGCGGGCGCAACTCTAGCGGCGGGTTGGGCCAAGCTGACGCGCCTGCTCTACCCAGAGCGATACGTCGCCCAGTGGCGGGCAGAGATCTTGGCGCTGCATTGTGGCAATTTGCAATCGCATGAGCTGGCGGTGAAGCTTGGGGAGCGGGGTGTCTGCTAGCTGCTGAACGGAAATGATTCCCGTGTGGAGCAGCAGCCCGCAGTAGGTACAGCCAACAGCGGGAATGCGGGCCAGGTCGCATAGGGCGGCCCATTTGTTGACGTATTTGGGATGAAGCTGGAGGTGCGCTGCCAAGTTGTGCCGCTGGGCGGGGGTTTGGGTGCGCTGCCAGAACTCTAGGGTGGTTTTGAAGCCTGCCCGATGGAGCAAGTCCAGGTTTTCGGCGCTGAGGCCGGGGAGTTGGGCGATCGCCCAGTTGCAGGAGCGAATGGGCTGGGGCAGGGTTTCGCGAGATTTGGGCGGCATTTTAAGCGTTCTGGGGCGGTGGGATGGCTTGAGGCTGGGGCAGGCGACGAGCGGCAACACGATGGCTGGCAACACGATGGTTAGGCTGCTCCAGTTAGGCTGCTCCAAATCCATCATGGCATGGACGCAAGGCATAGACAGCCAGGGGAATTCCTTCGGCAGTCTGGATTGTTGCAAAATTCCTAAGAATTGTTAGGAATTGGCTACAAATGGCGGTTTTCTGGAGCATCTGGGGGCACTCTAGGCGGGTTAAACTGTATCTAATAATACTTTTTGTCGCCATAAGGCTTGCTTTTCTCGCGTGTCTCTTGTCTGGCGGCTGACTGGATTAGCTAACTGCTGGACTGGTTCACGGTTGGCGCTTGTACCGTTTGCTTTTGACTGATTTGCTCTTGGCTTAAACAATCACACTCTATGAAACCGACCCATCGAAGCAGCATTCCTCCCAATGAGATTGGCGGGGCGATCGCCCCTCAGTCTTCCCCACCTCCGTCGTCTGCCGCAGGGATTGCTGCTGAGTCGGAGGAGCTATCGGACAGCCTGTACATTCCGCAGCCGCAGAAGCCTGAATCAGCCCGCCGCGTCCGCAGTCTGAAACGCCAGCAGCAGGCCCGGGCGATCGCCGAAGGTCGCTTGACGCAAATTGGCGAAGAACTGCTGGGACTGGCGGATGATCTGCGATCGCTCAATCCAGACCTGTCGGACTCGCTCGACGATGCCTGGAGCAACGTGGAACAGGCGCTGGAGATGCTGCTGGACGAGGCGGCGTGGTAGGAGAGGGGAACGCGGCGGCAGGCTGGCATGAGTGGGAGGCTGGAAGGATTAGGAGCGCTGGCTTCCGCGCCCCATCACGCTCGCCTGCCCTTGCGGCTGCAATACCCAACCAGTGCGGCAAATAGCCCCATGCCAGCGACATACTTGAGCAGGTCGGGCACAGCGGGGTTGGGAGAAAAGAAGCCTTCGATAATGCCCGCGATGACCAGCAGCGGAACCACGCCGTACATCAACTGGGCGGCCTGGGTGCCGTAGCGCTTGAGCGCATCGACGCGGCGCAGCGGCCCCGGAAAGAGGAGGGCACGAGCCAGCAGCAGCCCTGCGCCCCCTGCCAGAAAAATGGCGGGCAGTTCTAGCGCTCCGTGGGGAAAGACAAAGGCCCAAAAGGGGAAGGCGAGATTGTTTTGCCCCACCAGCGCGGCGATCGCCCCGATATTGATCCCATTCAGCAGCAGAATGTAGACCGTCGCCAATCCTGCCGTGATGCCGCCCGCCGCCGCTGCAAAGGAGACCTTCAGATTGTTCACCATGATGTTGCTGGCGGCGTAAGGTTCCACGCCGACGATCGACCCCATCCAAAGCTCCTGGCGATCGCGCACCTGGCGAATAATGGAGCTGGGCACCATCAGTTCGATAAAGCTCGGATCGCGCCAGGAATACCACCAGGCGACCAGGCCCGCCAGCACAAACAAGGCCGTTGCCAGCGCGATGTACCCCACGCACTGCTGCACCACCGCCGGAAACCCCGATTGGTAAAACTGGCGCACCGCCTCCCACTCCTGCCGCCGCAGCCCTTGATAAACCTGGGCATAGCCGCGTGTGGTCAGCGATTGTAGCTCTTGGGTCAGGCGCGGGCTGATCTGCTGGGCGCGGGCCAGATCGCCCGACACGGCTCGATAAAGGCTGGCAAGCTGATGAATTTCCGCCGCCGTCAGCGACTTTAGCCCGCGCCGTTCCGCCTGTTGCAGCAGACGGTCGAGGTCGTTCCAGCTTGATTCTCGGCGGGCAGTCCAGCGGCAAATGTCCATGTTGGGGTCAGCGAGGGGAGGGAGCCGGAGCGGGCAAAACGTCTGTTGGAGGACGCAGATCAGATTTCAGGAGATTGCAAAAGGGTGAAACTCTGCCGATGCGTAGACTACGATAGCATCAGTCCTTTGCGCTCTGGTGGGCTGCTTGCCAGCCTCGTTCGATTTTTATGACCCTCAGCCCTAGCTCCGGCCCAAACTCTCCTGACCTGACTCAGCCACTCACTGTCGGCAATGCGGTAAACGTTGGCTTTCGGCTGTATGGAGCCAAGCTCAAGCCCTATTTGTGGCTGGCCACCCGATCTACGCTATGGGTTTTGCTGCCCATTATGTTGGCGATCGCCCTGGGTCTGTTTTATGCCACGACGCAGCGCTACTTCACCACGCTAGGGCTGGTGATTCCGGCGTGGGTGGTGCTGATGGTGTTTTGCTCAGCCCGATCCTACTCGCTATCGGCGGCGATCGCCCGTCTGGGCTTTGGCGATCTGACCCAACAGCCAGAGAGCATCGAAGCGGCCTGTCGCTATACCCGCGCCCGCCAGTGGCAGTTTTTGTGGGTCTATGTGCTGCTGTTTTTGCTGGGAGCCTCAGTATCGCTACTGTTTTACATCGTGGCAGCCGTAGTGGTCGTCGTTATGCTTGTGTTTGTCGGCGGCACAGACTTTTTGCTAAATCCCCAGTCGGCAGCGCTAGTGAACCCAGGCCTGATCCTCCTAGCGTTTCTGGTCTTTTTGGGAATCGTCGGACTGCTGATTTGGATGCTGACCTGGTTTAGCATCCGATTCTCGGTGCCCGATCTGCCGCTGGCAGTGGAGCCAGGACTGAAGGCAACCCAGTCGCTAGGGCGCAGTTGGGAATTGACCCATAAAAACGTCGGGCGAATTTTCCTGATTTTGCTGGTGACATGGATCGCCACAATCCCGCTGCAATTTGTGATTCAGATTCTGCTAGGCATTGCCCAAGAGGCGATCGTCCGCATCTATCCCGAAAATTCTCCCCTCTATGGCCTGCTCACGTTTGGCAGCAGCTTCCTGATTAGCCTACTGCTGGGCATTTTTACCCTACCGCTCTGGCAGTCGATCAAAGCCACCATTTACTACGATTTGCGCCGTCGCCGAGAGGGTCTGGGGCTGCAACTGAGCAATCCTGAACTCGACGATGGGGACTTTGGCTCTGCCGATATTCGGGATTCTGCTCCCCCTCGATGAGGCTCTATGCGCTTTTTTAACCGGATCAATCTGCATACGCCCGAAAGCGTGGAGCTAGAGTTTTCTCTGGCGGGCATCGGCAATCGGGCGCTGGCGCTGCTGATTGATTATCACGTTGTGGCGCTGTCGCTGTTGGGTTTCTCAATCCTCTGGATTTTTTTGTCAACTCAGTTGATGAGCTATTTGCTCCAGCGGGAGGGCGACTTTAGCGCGGTGCCGCCTTGGCTGCTGGCGGTGTTTATCCTGGGTACGTTTGCCATCTATGCGGGCTATTTCATCGGCTTTGAGGTCTATCGCCAGGGACAAACGCCGGGCAAGCGCTTCGCCAAAATTCGCGTCATCCGCGACGACGGCCGCCCCATTGGATTGACGCAAGCGGCGCTGCGATCGCTCTTGCGCCCCATCGACGACTTTTTCTTCATCGGGGCGCTGTTCATCCTGTTTGGCAAACGAGAAAAGCGTATCGGAGATTGGGTCGCTGGAACCATCGTGGTGCAGGAAACGGGTCGTCGCGCTAAGCCCAGCCTGGCCCTTTCCGACCGCACTCAGCAGCTTGTTGCCCATTTACCCACGCTGGCCAACCTGCGGAACCTACACCCCGACGACCTCGCAGTCATTCGTGAATACCTCGACCGCCGCAAGGACCTGACCCGCAAAGCCCGCCATGACCTCAGCCTGACGCTTGCCTGCCAAGTGCGATCGCGCATTCAGCTAGAAGCCATCCCCGACGGGTTGACCTCGGATGAGTTTCTGGAAGCGGTGTACTTGGCGGTCGTTCAGGCATAGACCCTACGCCTCGATCACCACGCGCAAATTCCCGCGTTTTTTCACGACGCAGCATCCCGTTGCATTGCCGACGCGCTCAAACTCCAGGTCGAGTAGGGTGCTGCCCACGCGCAGGTTTTGCAGCGACAGGTGGCGGATCGAGTCGGGCAGCACCGGGTCGAGAATTCGCAGGTGGTTGGCGGGGGCATTGGGCACGGGGTTGATCATCAGTTGCATCAGATGAAACACCGTGCCCGTGGCCCAGGCCTGAGGTGAACAGGCGACGGGATATTGCACCGGGGCTGTGCCGGGGGTGCGCTCGTAGCCACAGAACAGTTCCGGCGGGCGACAGTAGGGCTGTTGCAGCGTCATGTCTAGCAGTCCTTGGGCAATTTCTAGTGCGGCATCGGTAAATCCGAGCGATCGCAGTCCCAGGGCAATCAGTCCGTTGTCGTGGGGCCAGACCGAGCCAACATGATAGCCCATTGGGTTGTAGGCGGGCGACAGGCTGCTCAGGGTGCGGATGCCCCAGCCGTTAAACAGGTCGGGCGCTTGCAGCCGTTCCGCCACGCTACGGGCTTTTTCTAGGTCAAAGATCCCCAGCCCCAGGCAGTGACCAGGATTAGACGTAATGCTGTCCACGGGCTTGCCATCCCCATCCAGCGCCAGCGCACAAAAATCCAGGTCGTCTACCCAAAAGTCACGGTTGAACCGGGTTTTGAGATCCTGCGCTTCGGCCTGCCAGCGATCCGCCAGGTCAAACCGTTTGTAGAGCCGAGCAATGTCGCTGAGGCGGAGCTTTGCGGCATAAACATAGGCCTGCACTTCGCACAGGGCGATCGCCCCCTGCGCCATTTGACCATGCCGATCGACGATGCAGGTGTCGGAATCTTTCCAGCCTTGGTTGGGTAGGCCTTTGCGCGATCGCCGATTGTAGCTGAGATAGCCCGTTTCGCGACAGGACTGGTCAATCCACTCCATTGCGGCCAGGGCATTAGGCCAGAGACGATCCAGCGTGTCGCGGTCGTGCGTCCAGGCATAATAGTCGGCATAGAGCAGCAGCCATAGCGGGGTTGCGTCTACTGTGCCGTAGTAGGGTGTGTGGGGAATCTCCTGGCAACGGGCCAGTTCCCCAAAGCGCAGCTCGTGGAGAATTTTGCCGGGGGCTTCGTCGCGCCAGCCATCGTCGGCTTTGCCCTGATAATGCGCCAAGACGGTCAGGGTTTCGCGGGCGATCGCCGGGTCAAGGATCAGCGTTTGCATCGCCGCAATGATGGAATCACGCCCAAACAGCGTAGAAAACCAGGGCACACCCGCCGACAGCGCCTTGCCCTGCTCGAAGGTCTGCCGCAGCAGGTAGATGTCTTGCTCCGCCCGTTCTAAAATCTGGTTGATGTCTTTGTTGTCGGTGCGGATGCGCGTTGTGGCGGCGTGCCATTCGGTTTCCTCCAGTTGCTCGGCGGCCTTTGCCTGCATCAGCGTCGTCGGCGGGCTGACCGTAGACACCAAGCGCCCATTCATCCGCATTTCTAGCCGATAGCCCACTTTCACGGTCTGGTGAGAGGCTAGGTCTACATACCAGAGGGCGGTGTAGCCCTTAAGGAAACTGGGGCGCTGGTGCAAAAACTGGATGTGCGATTCCGTCAACACGCCGTCGCGCCCCTGATAGGCTAGCGTTAGTTCCGTCGGGTCAGGGACGGAGCTATGGGTAAAGCGGGGCTGGCCGTTGCTGTCGGCATCGCCAAACCCGGTCGGCGGCATCACCCGGCGCAGCAGTTGCCCGCGATCGCCCCGCTGAAAGCCGCGAATTTCAAACAAATCCAGAAAATCGGCATCAAAGCTGAGGCTCATTTCAAAGCGCACAGGCTTCGTGCTGTAGTTAGTCAGCGTCAATTCTTCAAACAGACCGCCATTCAGCACGATTTCACGCTCAATGCCGAGAGTGTCGGCGGGCAGGTTGTCGTCGATCAGCGGGTTGGTACAGAGGGCAGAAAAGGCGAATCCCTTGGTGGCATTGCTGCTCAGCAATACGGGCGATCGCCCCTCGATTTGCAGTTCCAGACGGCTGAGAAACCGTGTATCTCGGCAAAATAGGCCCAGGCTGGCGACGGTGCTATCGTCCAGCCGTCCCGAAATGTTGCCCAGCGTATCGATAATCAGAAACAGGTCATCGTCTTTGAGTGTGAGTGTCGGCTGGGGGCGATCGCTCGTCACACAGGCCCACTCCGCCACAGGTGCTTGATTCGCGGGCACAAAGGTACGTCCATCAAGTTCAATCAGGTCGGGCATAGTCTCTGGAGAAATCAGGGTTTAAGAGCGATGGATCAAGGTTAGGAAACAGGTCTGAAAGACAAAACCTTCGGGGTTAGATTTCCCTAAATCCCCCTGAATTCGGAGGAAGTAAGGTCATCTCAGGCATAGTCGTCACAGGGGGCATCCCAGTTATGCAAACTCGCCCTCATCCCCCAACCCCTTCTCCCGTTTTGGGAGAAGGAGGTCTGGCTTAGTGGTGCAGAAAACTTTTTTGAGTCTCACGATGAACAGTCTGAACGATCAAAATGGTGGCTGAAACCCACTGCCCTTGTTCGATTTTTCGAGAAATCCCAAGACCGCCATTTTTCGAGAATCCTTGATTTATGAGGATTTATAAGGGCTCCAGGAGTTTTCTGCACCACTAAGGGAGGTCTGGATTCAAAGTCCCTCTCTCAGAGCGGGAGAGGGATTTAGGGTGAGGGTGACACAAGTGGGATGCACTTGTCGTCACACGCTTTCCAGTAGTCGCTTTTAGTCGTAGCCAGTAGCGATTCAATGCACTTGCAAATACTCTGAGAAAATCCATCTCAAATCCGATTTAAATCGCTTTTAACCCAGATTGGAACTAGGCAAAAGCATTGCGTGATGATGGCAGATGTTACGAATTTGAGAGCATGTTTTGCTCTCAAGTCCATCACCATTTGTGATCACAAATGGTGATCGGCAAATGGGCAAGCTTAACAAATAAGTAAGGTCTGACCGAAACGGTTCAAACTCAGCAGTTCAATCTGAAAAGTTTCACCCGATGCTGCGCTAGATCTAGTACGAAGATGCTTCGGCAGGCCCTACTGAAGGGACACTTGCCAAACCTTCACCGTTCAGACCCTACCAAGCCAGACCATACTAAGTCAGACACTAAGTAGATAGACTAGATTAAAAACAGATCCTGAACCCTAGCGCCGCCCGCTGCGCGGGCGGCGCAGGGTTTTTGGGTTTTATGTTTATTAATGTCCACCTACTTACCAAGTAGCAATAGGCACTCATTTTAGTGTGACATGACTTTTTTAAAGTTAAGCTAAATCCTCAATAAAAGATTTTGAAGCGATGAGTTGTAGCAATATTTCAACTTAATTTAATAGCAGTTTCAAAGACTTTTCAATTACGTCTGTTTGACAAGTTTGAGTCCTGTGAATGCTGCTCAGATTTTATAAAAAATTCAGATTCAGGACTTACGCACTTGCGATATGCTCTTTGGGTTTTGGACGATTTCTGGAGGGCGCAGCCTGCGAGAGATCGTCCAACTGCGTAAGTCCTAAGATTATAAAAAACGCAGTAGCACGGCTCATATCAAATCTCCAAAGATCTGCTCCATATAAGAAGGAGCTAGGGAGCATGTCATCTTTGGAAGGAGGTATTTATACGCATAGGCTGTAATGCTCTATCTACGGGCTTTCAGCTACCCTGTTGCGCTATCACTCAAGTTCTGCCTCTGCAAAAGTGACATGCACCCAGGAGCTAGAGCTAGCCGCCATGAGCGGAGTCCTCAAAATCGATATCGCTGAAACAGCAGAAGAACCAAAATGTGGTCTATCTACTTACTTATTTCAGAGCAAAGAAGTTAAAAACAAGAGCGGCATGGAAACGCTTGACTGTCCCATGCCACTCATGATCGCGCTTTGAAAGCAGGCTAAAAACTGGCTGAAAACAGGCGAATAGAATGCGAACCCTCGCTATTCCTTGGTCACCACCACTTTGACAACGCCTTCGTTGTCCTCCAGGTGGGTATCCACAAAGAAGGCATCTAGCTTGGCCGGTTCCAGCACTTCCAGGTGCAGCACGTCATCGTAGCCGTTCAGCGTAGACCAAGTTGCACCGACAGGAACGCCCGTCTTCTGGTTAATCACCTTGCCGTTGTAAATCCACAGGATGACCCACGGTTCGCCGGGATGGCCGACTTCGGCTTTGTAGTCAAAGGCTCCCTCTGCGATGCGGATAGCATATTTGCCGGGGGCCAGGTCGGTCTTGACCGCGATGTCGTTCTGAATGCGGCTGATTTCAAGGTCACTCAGCAGGAAGCAGTTTGCCTTGCTGTCTACCTTCAGGTCGGTGACGGAGGTATAGGTCGGCTGGGTCAAACCGGCGATCGCCGCACCACCTGCCGCCACGCCCCCCAGCACTGCACCCGCCGCCGGAATCCCATCGGCAAACACCGAAGGAACGCGCACATGCTCCGACCGTGCAGCAGGGAGCCAAGTGCCATCGGCAGCGGTGTAGCCCACCTCGGCCAAGTAGTCGCGATCGGGCGTGGCAATGGGCACATGATAATCCTGGTCTAGCTCCGACACGTCATAGGTTTTGACATCGTGGGCGGATTGCTTGTCCAGGTCAATGTTGGTCACGTCATACAGCTTCAGCTTAAAGTCGCGACCCCCTTTCGCTTTCAGGTCTGCCTTTTGCTCGTCGGGCACTTCCCAATAGGCGTAGGCTGTTTTGGAATCGCGGGGGGTTAGCACGATGCGGCCGGTCTTGTCCTTGCCTGCCAGCCCCACCAGCGCTGCCCCAGCGGCCGCCGCACCTCCCAGCACAGCCACGCCGGGGACACGAGCCGCCTGGACGAACTCACGAGTTTCGGGCGTTTCTACCACTGGCGCAATATCAGCCGCTTCCACTGGACAAGCGGGGACGCGCACATGTTCAGAGCGCACTGCCGGAAGCCAAGTGCCGTCGGCAGTGGTGTAGCCCACCTCCACCAGATAATCGCGATCGTCCACGGCGATGGGCAGGTGGCGATCCTGGTCGGTTTCTGCCACGTCAAACATCTGGACGCTGTGCGGCTCCTGACGATTCAGGTCGATGTCTGTCACGTCCAGCAGTTTCAGCTTTAGATCTCGACCACCCCGACGCTTTAGGTCAGCCTTCTGATCGTCCGTCAGTTCCCAATAGGCGTAGGCATCTCGACAATTGTAAGGCGTTAGCACCACACGGCTGCTGGGGCGTACCGGGGGCGGCAGGGGCACGGGCGGCGCGGCCACCACGGGCGCAGGCGCGGCTTTGGGACGAGTCAGCCACCACAGCAAGCCGCCCGCGGCCGCTAGCAGCGGCAACAGCCACCAGGGAAAGCCGCCCCGTGCTGGAGCAGTTTCTGCTGGAGCAGCCGCAACGGTTTCCGTGGGAGTTGGGGTCGGTGTGGGGGAGGGAGATTCAGCAACCGGGCTGGGCGAAGGCGATGCCGCAGGGCTGGCTGCTGCAAACACTTCCTGACCCGGTGCGGTGGTGGCAAATCCAAGCAGGGCTTCGCTGCCGGGGTTCAAATCCTTGTAAACATAGGCGCGGGGCTGGGAGTAGGGATAGCGGGGGTCGTCCGGCAAGGTTTTGTGCATGGGCACGATCTTGACAGCGCTGTTGCCAATGGCCTGATCGGCGATCGTATAGCTGATGCCGTTTTCGCCCAGTTCCGCTGTTACGGCTTCGGTGGTGTCTTCTGCAACCTGCACACCGTTCGCTCCGACTGCAATCGGCCCACCTGCAAACACCTCCTTAAAAACATCGTAGCCACTTAGAGCAAGGCGGGTGTCGCTAGAGTCTGGGCGATCGACAAACTTAATTGGCAGGTTTGGGCCACCCACTTCTGACCAGTTGGTGATTTCGCCCTTAAACATCCGAGCGAATTGCTCAAAGGTGAGGTCGCCGTCAAAGGCGCTGTTGGGGCCGACAATCACGGCAATCTTTTCGCGCTCTAGCTTTTCTTCTCGGAAGCCCTTGGCCCGGTCTGCTTCGGTCAGGGGGCGACCGATGGCCGCAATGTCGATGTTGCCCGCGTCGAGTGCCTCTAGCGCTGGGATACTGCCGCTTTCGGCCAGTTCTACTCTAGACCCGCTGTATTTGCCCTCAAAGCGACCCTTAAGCCCCTCATTGGGGACGCGCATACTGCTGGAGCCATCTACCCGCACGACGGTATCTGCGGGCAGGGAGTCGGGCAGGGTGAACTGGGGCGCTTGGGCAATGACTTGGGAAATCAGCGTGGGGCGGCGATTCAGCGATGCGGCGATCGCATCTGTAGCGGCGGCTAGCGTTAGCACCGTAGCCGATAGTCGAAGGACAGAAGAGTTTAAGCGCATGATTAATCAACCGAAGTAAGTGGGGCAAATGTTGAGAAACTATAATGTTGAGAAACTATTAGGAGATGCAGGTAGGAAATCAGGAAACGTTTAGAAAACAGCCATTGAAACTGCGTGTCATCCTACGAGGGCTACGGGTCGCACTTTTCGCTACAATCCTGCTCAGCGAATCAACCCGAAATCAACGCTCAGAACACTGCTCAGTGAACTCAGCAACACTTAGAAAGCTCAGAAAACTAGTGCTTGGCGACGGTTAAAAAAAGTTCACCCGTGTTGTCTTCTAGATAGGTGTCAAAAAAGAAAGCAGACACTGTAGTCTGCCCTTTGACCTCCAGCGTCACTGCATCTTCGTAGCCGTTTAGCGAAACCCAGGTCGCGCCTACGGAAACCCCCGTGTCTCGATTAGTGAATGGGCCGCCATAGATCCACAGCAGCACCAGAGGCTCACCAGAGTGTCCACTCAGTCCGCGATAGCTAAAGGTTCCACTCTTGATTTTCAGCGTGTAAACACCTGGCTCTAAAACGGTGGAAACCGCAACTTCCTTTTGCAGCTTCTCCATTTGCTCAGGCGTGAAAAAATAGCAGTTCCGCTGACTGTGAACATCCAGTTCGGCGACGACAGTACCCACCATTGCTAACCTCTTGTACTAAAACAAAAACAGCTTGAACTCATTCAAAAATGTCAACTGGCAACTTTACCTGAAGCCATCAAAAAGTAATGAAATCGAGATGATAACTTTTCTTTTTCAAGCGTGGATTATACGGGTTTATGAACTGAGTGTAAAGTTCATAGACGCTGCGTAAGTAGGGAAAAAATCTTCTAGCTCACGCAGCGTCTCTTGCATTTGTTTCACATCCCGACAATCAAACCTAAACCCCTGCTAGCAGGAGACTAGCCGGGAAGCGACATCGAGGATTGCAGCGGGCTGGTGGCAATTTTCCAGATGGACTGGCTGTAGCCACAAATCGCGCGATCGCTCGAAAAGTAGCCCGCCCGCGCCGCCGTCAGGATGGATTTGCGTGTCCAGCCCTCGACATCGCCGTAGGCTGTTGCGACTCGCTCTTGAGCGGCTACATAGGCGGCATAATCTGCCAGCACGCCGTAGGGGTCGCCGTAGAGTAGCCGATCCAGCAGCGGGCGGAACAGGCCGCCGTCGCCATAGGAGAACGCTCCCGACGCGATCTGGTCGATGGCCTGCTTCAGTTCGGGCATCGATTCGTACAGGTGATAGCGGTTGTGGTCGCCTTCGTAGAGCGGCAGGGACTCTGCCGCCGTCCGCCCAAACAGGAAACTGTTTTCTGCGCCGACGGCATCTGCCAGTTCTAGGTTAGAGCCGTCCAGCGTGCCCAATAGCAGGCCGCCGTTGAGGGCGGCGATCAGGTTGCCCGTGGCAGAGGCTTCTGTGCCTGCCGTGGCGATGAATTCCGCCACATCGGCCGCCGGGAAAATCACCTGGCTATTTTTGATGGTGAAGTCTTTGATAAAGACCACTTTGAGGCGATCGCCCACGTCCCCATCTGCGTTCACCGTTTCCGCCACCGCATTGATCAGCTTGATCATCAGCTTGGCTGTGGCATAGTCTGGCGCGGCTTTGCCCGCAAACAGCACGGTACGCGGCGTGAAGGCAGCCCCCGGATTTGCCTTAATCCGGTTGTAAAGCGTCACCACATGCAGCAGGTTGAGGTGCTGGCGCTTATGCTCGTGGATTTCATTCGCTTGTAGGTCAAACAGGCTCATCGGATCCACCGAAAGTCCCCACTGCTGCTGGATGAGTTCCACAAGCAACTGCTTTGCCATCAGCTTGGCCTGTCGCCACTGCGCCCGAAACTCCGCATCTTCGGCATAGGCCTCCAGATCCTTCAGCGTTTCCAGGTGCGTCACCCAGCCGCTGCTCAGCTTTTGGGTGATCAGGTTGGATAGGGGCGGATTGCTCAGCGCCAAGAAGCGGCGCGGCGACACGCCGTTGGTCTGGTTGCTAAATTTCTGCGGCATCAGTTCAGCAAAATCAGCGAACTTTTGCTTCAGCAACTCGGTATGCTGGGCCGACACGCCGTTGACCGCGTAGCTGCTGAGCAGCGCCAGATTCACCAGACGGAAGTGCTTTTCGCCCGCTTCATCCACCAGCGACAGGCGAATCACCTTGCCCTCGTCGCCGGGATACTGCTCGCGCACTGTGCCCAAAAATCGGCTGTTGAGGTCTAGCAGAATCTCGAAGTGGCGCGGGAACAGCTTTTGCACCGTCGGCAGCGAGTAGTGGTTGGAGTCCAACGCCTCCGGCAGCAGGCTGTGGTTGGTGTAGGCAAACGTTTTGCAGGTGATGTCCCAGGCCTGATCCCACTCCAGCCCGTGCCCGTCCATCAGCAGGCGCATCAGTTCGGGAATGGCAATGATTGGGTCAGTGTCGTTGATTTGGATCGTCACTCGTTCTGGCAGGGTGTGGATGCTGCCGCCTGCCTCTAGGTGTCGGCGAATTGCATCTTGCAGCGAGGCAGACACAAAGAAGAACTGCTGCCGCAGGCGCACTTCCCGGCCGTATTCCTCCATGTCGCTGGGATACAGCACCTTGGATAGGTTGGCATCGGTTTCTGCCTTCCACAGGCGCAGCAGGCTGGCCGCGCCAGAGCGATAGCCTGGAATCAGGGTGTCGTAGGGGATGGCGCGAATGGCTTCGTCGGGAACCCAGCGCATCCGGTAGCGGCCATCGACATCCATGTAGGCTTCGCTGCGGCCGCCAAACAGCACGTTCACCGCTGCTTCCGGGCGCTCAATTTCCCAGGGGTTGCCGTTTTTCAGCCATTCGTCCACGACTTCGACCTGCCAGCCGTCGCTGAAGTCTTGGTCGAAAATGCCGAACTCGTAGCGGATGCCGTAGCCGATTGCCGGAATGGTGGCCGTTGCCAGCGAGTCGAGGTAGCAAATCATCAGCCGACCCAGCCCGCCGCGGCCCAGACCGGGTTCTTCTTCCAGCGCGATCAGGTCCTCCAGGGTAATGCCCAGTTCGGCTAGCGAAGTCTGCGCTTCGGGCGACAGACCCATTGCGAACAGATTATTGGCTAGGTGGGGCCCGGGCAGATATTCTGCCGAAAGCTCAATCACCAAGCGATCGCCCAGGGTGGCCCAATCCGTCTCTGGCGTTCTCAGGGCAAACAGGCGATCGCGCACCACGTAGGACAGCGCCATGTACTTGTCCCAGGGTTCTGCCGTGTCCAGCGTCTTGCCGCAACGATGCATCAGCGCGTCCAAAAAGGCTTGCTTCAGCGTTCCATCGGTGGGTTCTACGAGCATTTCTGGAACGGGTTCCACAATGGGTTCCGCAGCGGGTTCCGTGACTGGTTCATTCGAGAGGGCGATCGCAGGCTTAATGGTTTCCGTGACGGGTTCTGCAACGGATTCCATCACGGGTTCCATAATCGGTTCCATCACGGGTTCGATCACTGTTTCGATGACCGTTTCCGTTACTGTGTCAATTACCTCCTCGACTGTTTCCGCCACAGGTTCCGCTACCGATTCCACGATTGGCGCAACGGCTTCTTCAACCGATTCCTTCAGCGCTTCAAAGGAGTCGGCCACGGGCGCTTCGGGAACGGGCTGCTGCGTCAGCTCAATCACCTCTTCCGTGCTGATCAGTTCTACAATTTCGGGTTCCGTCACCGCAGGCGGCTCTACGGGCGCGGGCGCGATGACCTCCGGCTCTGGCGTGACGATGGGAACGGGGGTATAGCCAGGGCGCACAAAGGTTGGGCGCAGTTCCACGACTTTATTAAATGCGGCCCGGGCATCGTCCTCGCGACCCAGCAGCACTAGGGTTTCGCCTTTGCCAATCCAGGCTTCGGTGAGGTCGGGCTGGAGGGCGATCGCCCGGTCAAAGCTTTCGATGGCAGGTTCATGGCGGCCCAGCCCGGCCAGGGCCAGCCCCCGATTCAGCCAGATCAGCGCGTCGTTGGATTCTGCCTCGACGACTTCATCCAGGTAGGGCAGCGCTTCGGCATAGCGGCCACCTTCCACCAGCTTGGAGGCCTGGATAAACAGCGCAGGCACGTCCACCACGCGAGGAGCGACCACAGGCTCCGCAGGAACGACGGGTTCCATCACGGGCTGCGGCGCAACGACGGGTTCTGCGGTGACCGTTTCCGCAACCACAGGCTCCGCCATTTCCGTAACCACAGGCTCCACCTGGGTTTCTGCTTTGGGTGCAGGTGGCGGAACCATTGACGACTGCTGTACATCCTTGGCCGCCGGGCCGCGCTTGGCCAGCCAGCCACCCAGCCAGCGGGCCGCCAGCGCCAGCAGCGCCAGAGGCAGCAGCAGCCACAGCCAGCCGGGAAGTCCACGTCGCTCTGCCACTACAGCATCATCGGCGGTCTGGGCCACGGTTTCGACCACGGGTTCCGCAACTTTCTTGACCCCGCGGCCGGTGGCAATCGCCTTGGCCTCTTCTAGCTTGGCGGCGGCGATCGCCGACTGACCCGTCTCGCCCTGAGCCAGTCCCAGAAACGAGGCGATCGCCGTGCTGCCGTCGCGATAGGCATAGCCACGGGGCACGGTGTAGGGATAAATCGTGTCTTCGGGCAGGGTTTCTTGCAGCACGCCGATTTTCACGGGGCGGGCTTTGGTCTGGTTGGTGAGCTGGCTGGCGATCGCATAGCTAATGCCATCTTTCCCCAGCAGGCGAATCACTTCGGCGGTGTCGTCTTTGTCTAGGCGCACCACGTTGTCGCCCAGCGCCACCTCGGTATTCTGCAAAATGCCGTATTTGCCCAAGGCCAGGCGGGTGTCGCTGTCCAGCGGGCGATCGATGAAGCGGATCGGCCCCGGTTCGCCGCCAACCTCTGACCAGTCGGTGATTTCGCCCCGGAAGATTTGGGCAAACTGCTCAACGGTCAGCACGCCGTCAAAGGGATTGTTTTTGCCAACGATAATGGCAATTTTTTCCAGGCTGATGGGAATTTCCTTCAGGCCCTTGAGCTTTTCGGTGCGGGTGAGGGGACGGGCGATCGCCGCTAGGTCAATGTCGCCCTCCAGCAGTTTCTCAATTGCTGCCTCGGTGCCGCTTGCGTCGATGGTGACTTCGCTGCCTGCGACTTCCTGCTCGTAATATTTCTTGAGTGCCCGGTTGATAGGCAGCATCGTGGGCGAACCGTCGATCCGCACATTCAGATCCTCTGCCAAAACGTCCGCCACCGTGTTGGGGGCCGCCGGACTCAGCGCAACTTCAGCGAACAGTGGGACAGGCTGGAACGGAGCAGTTTGGGCGATTCGCGGAGCGATCTCTGCGGAAATCGCCGCCGGGCCAAACAGCAGAACTGATGCCGCTGTGGAGCAGAGCGCAAGGCAAAACGTTGGGAAAAATCGCTGGGGTCGCATCATCGAAGGTCACCGATAGGATTGGCACTACGGACAAACACTAAGCTGCCTTTCTAAATACAGAAAATAGACGCTCTGAAAAGCAGGCTCCTTAGGCTCCTTAAAAGCGAGTTATTAAAGCAGACACAATATGCAACTTGCAACTTTCCGCCTTCCCTCATTCCCCAACCCTTCCCCGACAGGGTGTCACTGGGTACACCCATCTCGATTGTTTGCATCAGGCTTTGAAAGATCCCCCTTAAATCCCCCTTACTAAGGGGGACTTCCGATCCAGTTCCCCTCATATTTAAGGGGGGTTAGAAGGGATCATTTCCCCTCTTGCTAAGGGGGGCTAGGGGGGATCATCTCTCCGTTTAAGGGGGGCTAGAGGGGATCATTTCCCCCTTGCTTAAGGGGGGCTAGGGGGGATCAGTTCCCCCCTTGCTAAGGGGGGCTAGGGGGGATCAAAGCATCGCCGCTCAAGCCTAGAAGACTGGTGTGTACACAACAGCCTACATGGCGAGTAGGAGAGCCAGAGTGGCTTGAATCCCTCTCCTGCTCTGGGCTTAGAGCCTTCGGCATACCAGAGACGGGTGAGAGGGATCGGCAAAGTTGCACACCTCGCTAAAGCAGTTAAAGCAGTCGTTTAAGCAATAACCTGTGAACAGGCAAGCCCTTTGCGCTTGGACACCAGCCCGGTGCCAAGCTGCTAAAGATACTCTCAGAAAGTATCGGAAACGGTAAGTTCTGCTGGATACACCCCAACCGGGGGCGGTGAAGGTGGGGTGTGAAAAGGATATGACCACAAAAAAGACCGCCTAGGGGCGGCCGCTGCTGGAATAAACCTCTTGTGTGAATCGTTGAGCAGCACCGCCGCTCAACGATTCACGCTCTCAGAAAAGCATTTATGCAAGAGGTCTAATGTAGATGAAAAATGCTTGTTTAGGGGAGACGGCAAGCCTCCAAGGGGTTTAGTTCGATTACCGAACGCCTCCTCCAGGAAAAGCCCCAGAAGGAATAGGGCTGACCTCCGCTTGAACCACGACGATCAGGTCGCGCAACATCTGCGCCATCTCCTGGTTGCCCTGCCGTTCGTAGGCGGCGGCGGCTCGCTCATAGGCAGAAACGATGCTGCGAGCTTCTTCTGGCTTCAGCCGTCTGGCATCGTCATAGAGCAGATTGCCAAGTTCCACGTAGGCTTCGGGGCTTTGCGGGTCGGCACGAATGGCTTCATTGAAGGCGGCGATCGCCCCAGCATAGTCGCCCTCCTGGTTCAACTGAACGCCGCGCGAAAAGGCCAAGTCATAGGCTGTCGCAATCCGCACGTTCACGGTGTAGGTTCCTGCCTGACCGTAGGGCGACTGTGCGAGGATTTTGTACGCGCCGCTGGTCGGTAGCGTCGTGACGATCATTGGGCCACTCGTGCGGCCGTAGTATTCATTTCTGGCGACTTCATCGCCGTTGGGCGCAATCAGCACCACCGCACCCGAAAAGCCGTCCGTGCGGAGGGCGATCGCCACGGTCTGCCCTGCTGTCCCCGCGAAGGTGTGCGTCCCCACCAGAGGTTGCAGGTTTCCTTCCTGGTAGAGAATCCAGCCGTTGGCCAGGGCCCGCTGAAGGGGTAGCCCCAGCGATACGCAACTTAGCCCGGTGGAGAGTGCCAGCAGCAGCCCCAGCCGCTTATATTGAAATCGTTGACTTTTCATAGAAACGTCCTTATCGCTAACCTGGGAATAATCTGGGAATAACCGAGAGAGAATGCGAATGAAGTGCGAATAGACAGGATACAGTCTCGAAATCTTTGATCAGAAGAAGAGCAAGGTGAGAAGAGCGAGGTGATCCTGACTAAAATCGTGACTCAAACGTATTTGGCTCATGTAGCCCTAGCCAGTCTGGATTGGTTTAGCCAGTAGTAGTTTATATAGTCTTGATTCGCGGGAGAGTGGACACTCAGAGTGGTTTCAACAGCGCCCATGATAGTGACAGGATTCACATTCAGGTCTGAAATTTCCTTACAATTCTGGAAATTTTTTGTAAGGAACTCGGTATTTTCCCCCAGTTGACCCAGCCATGAAGCTAGCTTGAAGTCGAGTTAAAGTCTTCAAGTCAGCCTTACCAAGTTAACGTCACCAAGTTAACGTCACCAATCAACGTCACTGAGGGGTTCCTGATGTCGCCTTCCGATCACTCCCTGCTTATAGTGCCCCCTTCTCCCTGCGATTCCGCTATGCTGCCTGTATTGCCCAAGAAAACTGCGTCCATGTACACCCGCGACCGAGTGCGCCTGGATGCGGATGTCTACTATCCCGATGCAGAGGGGCCGTTTCCGGTGCTGCTGATGCGGCAGCCCTACGGACGGGCGATCGCCTCTACGGTGGTCTATGCTCATCCCGCCTGGTATGCTGCCCACGGCTACATCGTGGTCATTCAGGACGTGCGCGGGCGCGGGACATCGGAGGGCGAGTTCCACCTATTTGCCCACGAAATCGAGGACGGAGCCGACACGGTGGAATGGGCCTCCCAGCTTCCCGGCAGCGATGGGCAGGTGGGGATGTACGGCTTTTCTTACCAGGGCATGACCCAGCTCTACGCGGCGATCGCCCAGCCCTCTGCCCTCCGCACCATCTGTCCCAGCATGGTCGCCTTTGACCTCTATGCCGATTGGGCCTACGAAGGCGGAGCCTTTTGCTATCAGAACAATCTCAGTTGGGCGCTGCAACTGGCCAGCGAAACCGCCCGCCGCCAAGGTGACCCAGAAGCCTACGAAGCGCTGTATGCCGTGGCCCATGCGCCGTTTAAGGTCGATCCGGTCTGTCCCCGCTCGGAACTGCTGGAACGCCTCGCGCCCGACTCCTTTTATCACGACTGGCTGAGCAACCCCGACCCCACGGCAGACTATTGGCGACGGCTTTCCCCCAAGACCTATTGGGGCGAGGTCGATTTGCCCATGCTGCATATTGGCGGCTGGTTTGACACACACCTGCGGGGCACGCTGCGGCTCTATCGCTCGATGGCGGCCCGCAGCAGCTATCTCCAGCACCTCTGGGTGGGGCCCTGGGCGCACTTGCCTTGGGGGCGGCGCGTGGGCAGCGTAGACTACGGCCCGGCGGCCAGTTCGCCCATCGACCAGGTGCAGATCCGCTGGTTTGACCAGTTTTTGAAGGGCATCGACTCCGAGCTAATGCACGAGTCGCCGGTGCATTTGTTTGATTTGGGAACTCACCAGTGGCGATCGCTCGGTGCGTTTCCCAATCCGCCCAAGACCCCGCTCTGGCTAGCAGGCAACGGCCTGGCGGCCATGGGCGACGAACACGGTGCGCTAACCCCTCAGGGAGGCGCAGCAGGGACGGATACGGATCGAGGCGCAGCAATCCCCGACAGCTTTGTCCACGACCCGTGGCGGCCTGTGCCCGCGCTGGGCGGACATGCAACTGTGCCGCCGGGCCCGGTCGATCGGTCTGCGCTGGATAGCCGCACGGATGTCGTTACCTACACCAGCGAACCGCTCGCCGATGACCTGCTGATCGCTGGAGAAATTTTGGTAGATGTGTGCTGCAACGCAGACACCTTTAGCTTTGACCTGGGCGCGGCGCTGTCGGAAGTGAAACCCAACGGCACGGTGCTGCAATTCACCCAGGGCTATCTGCGAATTGGCACACACTACCCCGCCCAGCCCGCGCCGCGCTACACAATCGCCCTCCAGCCCACCTGCATCCAGCTTCCCAAGGGCAGCGCCCTGCGTCTCAGCCTCAGCGGAGCCAGTTCGCCCGCCTATCCGGTAAATGCAGGCGGCGGCACGCTCCCTGCTGATAGCCAACTGATGGAGGCACGGGTAATCACGGTGTCGGTGTATTCTGGCACGACGGACACGCCTTCGCGGGTGATGCTGCCTGTGGTCAAGTCTGTGGATTTGTAGAACCTTATATTTTCAGGACTTACGCACTTGCGATAAGCCCTCCGAATTTTAGACAATCTCCTGTAGGATGCGTCCGTGAGAAATTGTCCAACTGCATAAGTCCTAATTTGGTAAAGCGTTGTAGCAGCCGGGTTGCCTAGCTTTCTCAGGTAAGGCACAGACGTTAGGGGTTTTTACCTGAGATCCGGTTGACAAGACGCAGCGGAGCAGACGTGCATGAGCGGCCCGCCAATCCCCTCTCACTACAAACCAAACCAAAACAGGACTTACGCAATCGCAATAAGTTTTCTAGGTTTTGACGATTTTTCGCGGGCTGCGCCCGCGAAAAATCGTCCAATCGCGTAAGTCCTACAAAAAAGAGCCACAGCACACCCGTGCTGTGGCTTCGTCAAAACATGCCTAGCGACTTACAAAACGGCGATGTCACCCGACATCAATTGCGGCTCAAACCTCAGCATCCAGGGTTTCTTCTTCCGCTTCCCTCCGCTTCCGCAGCGCCGCCGCCCCCATCGCCATCAGCCCCGGCAACAGCGCTGGAGTGGGAACAGCTTCTGCGGAAATAGAATATGACCGCCGCTCCCCAGGATTAGTCCAGCGCAACTGAGCAGTTAGTAAACCTTGACCTAGGATGCTCCCTTCAGCATTCCTAAAGTTACCAAACAGCTCAACATCAACTGGACGAAAGTTTCCATTCTTACTGCCGACCAACACTGTGGCACTCGAAAGGTCAAACAATAAATCTGGAGCGATGTCTAAGAAGGCATTCACAGGGACAGAAACGCCTCCCATGAATGTCAAATCCTGGATGGTTCCGACCTTCCCTATGTAGGGCACAAAGCCCCCTGTGCCACCCGTGACTTTAATTTGTCCTGTACCAGAACTAGCTGCAAAATCCAGCTTGTCCACTACTGGGGAAAGCCCGTCGAATCCAGATCCAATAACTAGTACCCCGAAGCCGGGTTCATTGGAAATGTCAATCGTGTCTCCAGGCCTAATAGCAGCAGCCTGTGTAGAGGGAGCAGCAGATAATGCACCCGCCGCAACGACTGCGGCGAGGGCAACTGCCTTCAATCCAAAATTTCTTAAGTTCATAGTTAAAACCTACCTTTATGCACGTTTGTTGAACGTGAACCGTGTTTGCAAACTTCGGTAGGCTACCGGTCTTCTGGTAGAAGACCCGGCAAGACGTGGGATTTTACTTTATAACTCTTCAAAGGGCTGCCTTGAACCAAGGGGGCAGGAAAGCTTTGAGGAGGGCGGTAATGTCGTCCGGTAGCCTGGGTAGCGCACCCCGGACAGAGCAAGAATGGCAGGCCTATTTCCCAAACGTTTTACTGGCTGGGACAGCCTGGGTATGAACAAACCCCTGGTAGACGGTCTAAGAGATGCATCGCAAAAATGCATCACGAAGTGGAGCTTGGTAGACACGGCTAGTTGGAGTCGCGCTATTCACGCCTCCGTGTTTATCCTGACGTGATGGACTGGTAGAAGTTACTGAGCGAGTATCGATTTCATCGTATTTTTACAGAACTGACCCGGTTGCTTTATACAAGGTTTATGTAGATTTCTTTACTTATCTAAACAAATGGAAAAGATGAAGTGGCTTTACAGGAGTGACGGGTGAATCGGGATAAAAGTTCATGTTTTTTGTTGAATATCCGTAAATACCTGGAGCGGGTGGGCTAATTGGAACGCGAGTGGGGGTTGGATAAAACAGTTGGATGAAGGGCGATCGCCCTTTTAACCGGGTCATTGCAGGCCAACTGGGTAGCCATTAAACTGGGTAGGCATCAGATGGTTAAACGTTAAATTATAGAAATATCGCAGTTCATAAATCCTCGACGGCTCTTTATTGGCGCTAGACCGTTTGCCCCTCTATGGCAAAACCCCGACCTCCCCGACGCAACGGTTTTTATCGAGACGACACAGTTGGGAGCATTCTCAACAAGCTGCCGCCAGAGGCAAAGATTTGGGTAGAAAGCCTGCCCTGGCACCAGCGGCGTTACGTACTGTCGCTGTGTCACCTGATGTGTGCAGCATCGCCAGAGGTGCAGGCGGAGTTTCTGGACAACTACACGGCCGATGGGCTGGTGTCGCGCAAGCTAGAGGACAAAGAAACCGAGCAGCGGGTACGAGACTATCTCAAAGAATTTCGCATTGCCACCGAGCTGGACGCAGGCGTGCTGCGACGCTATATCCGCCAGTTTTATGTGCATTCTGCTCAGGATGCACGACGGCAGCCAGATTTATACCTGGAATCGGCGCTGCGGCTGGTGTTCAGCACGGAGGAGCGCAACAACGTATTTAGCTATGTGCTGGGCTTTGAGCTGCTGAAAATGATGTTTCGCATGAGTTGGTATCAGCATGAAAAGCTGTACCGCCTACAGCGCAACCAGGATGACTTTATTGCCACCTATATTAAGCCGATCCAATATGCTCATCGGGTCAACAGCATTGTCGTGCCCAAGGATGAAGGCGTGTTTTTTGCGCGGCGAAACTATTTTGTGCAGGAGCCAGAAATTCCCGAAAAGCGGCTGATTGAACTGGTGATGGCGACGTTTACTACGGATGTCGTTTCAAACTTTGGCTTTTCGCTGATGCGCCACCCGAATTCACTCATTTTTGACTACGACCACATTTTTGACCTGGAACAGGACGTGATTTTTGACCTGAACGCAACAGAGTAGCGATGCAAGGTGAGGTTTAGGCTGGGGACGCTGGTGTGGGAATCTCTGTCTTGGGGCGCAGGCCCCTTCTGAGAGATTCCCCGTCAAATGGGAATACTTTGGGGAAAGCGCCCTCTGGGTTTTTACCCATCTCCTGCGTCTATGTGGCATCGGCTCCGAAACTGGTTCTATAGCTTGCGTAGCTACACGGCCCTGCGTCCTGATCTGGCAATGCGGCGGCGGGTGGTGCGATCGCTCCAGCGGCGGACGAGCCTTAGCCCCCAGGAATGGTTTCACACCTACGGCAAATCGCTGGGTATCGCAGAAGCGGTCGTCAACTTTGCGGCTCATCAGTTGGAGCAATATTCGGGATTACCCTTTGGGAAACTGCTGCCGGGCGATCGCCTAGAAGCGGATTTGCACTGGACGCAGGTGTGCTGGTTTGACTGGGAACTATCCTTCTATGAAGATGTCCAGCAGACCTTCGAGGTGTTTCTAGAAGGGGATTTGGAGGAACTGCTAGAGGGAACGCTGGGCAACTTTCTAGTGTGGTTGACGAAGCAAGTTCCGTCAGAATTGCTCCAGGCAGACCCCTTACCTAAGGACTTGCCCAAGGACTCGCCACAGAACCCGCCACAGAACCCGCCAAAGAACCCGCCACAGAACCTAAAGCCCAAGCACCTAAAACTGCGATCGCCCAGCTAGCCAGTCTTGCAGCAAGGCCAACGATGGTTCGGCCCAGACCATTGCTCATTGCTCGGCTCAAGGGATGCAGGCTGGCTGCTAGCCCGTCCCCTCGCCTCTAGAAAACTTTTGCCTCCAGAAAACTTTCGCCTCCAGGAAACTTTCGCCTTCAGGAAACCTGAGGAAAGCCTGGGATTGCCATTGACGATCTTCAGTGGGCCCACCCATAAGGTCTGAAACGCTTGCAAAACAAGGGATATGGGATGCTAGACAGAGAGGATCTGCCTCAATTCTCGTTACGAGAAGTTACAGTCTGTTTCAATTTCGCCATATCCCCAAAACCCTTGCTGAATCAGGCTCCCCGCTCATGCTACGATGCCACTCGTACGCTTTACATGAAAATTTGGGAGACGACCTTTGGCTCTACGGGTTGCTGTCGTTGGTTCCGGGCCGGCAGGTTCTTCCGCTGCCGAGACCCTGGCAAAAGCAGGTATCGAAACTTATCTCATTGAACGCAAGTTAGACAACGCAAAACCCTGCGGTGGGGCGATTCCACTCTGCATGGTGGGCGAATTTGACCTGCCGCCAGAAATTATCGATCGCCGCGTCCGCAAGATGAAGATGATCTCACCCTCCAATATCGAGGTCAACATCGGCAGCACGCTCAAGGATGACGAATATATCGGCATGTGTCGCCGCGAAGTGCTGGACGGCTTTTTGCGCGATCGCGCTGCCAAACTGGGCGCAAAGCTGATCAATGGCACGGTCTATGGGTTGGATCTGCCAAAAACCAGCAGCGACCCCTACACCCTCCACTATGCCGACCACTCCAACGGCAGCGTGGAGGGCACTGCCCAAACCCTGCAAGTTGACCTGGTGATTGGTGCAGACGGCGCAAACTCTCGCGTTGCCAAAGCCATTGATGCGGGGGACTATAACTATGCGATCGCCTTCCAAGAGCGCATTCGCCTGCCCCAAGACAAAATGGCGTACTACCACGAGCTAGCTGAAATGTATGTCGGCGATGACGTGTCGCCCGACTTTTACGCCTGGGTCTTCCCGAAATACGACCACGTTGCCGTTGGCACGGGCACGATGAAGGTAAACAAGTCCCGCATCAAAGATTTGCAAGCGGGCATTCGCCAACGCGCCGCAGCCAAGCTAGAAGGCGGCGAAATCATCAAAGTCGAAGCGCACCCCATTCCCGAACATCCCCGCCCCCGTCGGGTGGTGGGCCGTGTGGCGCTGGTGGGCGATGCCGCTGGCTATGTCACCAAGTCTTCTGGCGAAGGCATCTACTTTGCCGCCAAGTCGGGTCGCATGTGCGCCGAAACGATTGTGGAACTGTCCAACAAAGGGCAACGCATCCCCACCGAAGACGACCTCAAGGTCTACATCAAGCGCTGGGACAAAGCCTACGGCGCAACGTACTTGGTGCTGGATCTGCTTCAGCGCGTGTTCTATCGCTCCGATGCGACCCGCGAGGCGTTTGTGGAAATGTGCGCCGATATCGACGTGCAAAAGCTCACCTTCGACAGCTACCTGTACAAGACAGTCGTGCCTGCCAACCCACTGACGCAGCTTAAGATTACTGCCAAAACCATCGGCAGTCTCCTGCGCGGCAACGCCCTAGCTCCTTAAAAATCCAGGCTAAAAACTCCAGGACTTACGCACCTGCGATAGACTTTCTGGATTTTGGACAATTTCTCGCAGGCACAGCCCGCGAGAAACTGTCTAGCTTCGTAAGTCCCAAACTCAAAAAGACTAGGCGAGGGAATCCCCAACCTAGTCTTTTTGTTTTTAGATCTATATCCATTGGATTTAGATCTACGATCTGTATCCAACAATGATGGCAATGAATAATGGCAATGATGGATGAACTCCACACTGCTCATGGTCAGCCGCTTCGGGATCAACCTTCTGGATCAACCTTCTGGATTAGACAGAAGCACTAAACAGGAATCGTTTCGGGAGCTGCCAGCGCCAGGATGTGATAGCAAGCGGGGGTCTCTTCTCCGAGAACCTCATTAATTCGCGTGCGAATCAGCAGGTGCAGCTTTTGAATCGAGTCATCAAAGTTGTGCTGAACATGGAGAACCGCAGTCTGCTTTTGGTATTGACTGCCGTAGTATGCCACAAAGTAGGTGTTGCGGTTTGCGGCGGGTGCATCGAGGACAAAATCGCTCATTGGCTTATCTCCTGGAGACGGGGGGATGAATAAAGCCGTCTCGGTTGAGGTCAGTTAAGTTCCTAGACAGAGTGAAGCGAATTGAAAGCTAGCTCTGGTGAATCTCATTGCTAAGTGTAGCGCTGAGGGGGAGGTTTATACCTGGTACAAGTGGGTGAAGTTTCGCAGGTCAGACAGGCTAGTTCTGATTGATGCTTCAGTCCTGTAGGGCTATGTTCCGGAGGGGTTTGGAATTTTGGGCTTTGGATTTTGGATTTAGCCTGGATTAGGCTGAAGTGGCGAAACATCAATTCTCTTAAGCGGAGCTGCGAATGAGATTGCTGGAAGCCTTGCAGACGCTTGACGAGCAACCCAAAATCGCAAATCCAAAATCGAGAACCGATAGAGCCGCCTCCCGCTCCTCATCCCTGGGGTTCCTGGTTGCGCTCTCTAAGCATTAGGGTATGCCGGGTGAAGGAGAGATCCGTCCGCATTTTCACGCGATTTCCCAGGCGTTAGGGGCGCATGGCGACTTTGATCACAGTGCGATCGCGCATATCGTAAAAAGTCTGTTGCAAGTCCTTGAGCGGCCGCTCGTCGCTGATCAGCTTTTCAAAGGGGCGATCGCCCGCCGCCAGCATCGCCAGCGCATCGCGGACATGGCGCGGCGTGCTGTGAAAGACTCCCTTCAGCGTCAGTTCGCTGTAGTGCAGTTGCTCGGTGCTGAGGGTAATCGTGGTGTCCCGTGGGCAGCCGCCAAACAGATTTACGGTTCCCCCCGGACGCACACAGGCGATCGCCTGTTCCCACACGCTGGGTACTCCCGTCGCTTCGATGACGACATCCGCGCCCCAGCCGTTTGTCAGCGACTTCACTAGCCCAGGCACATCTGCAACCTGGCGATGGTTGAACCCCTGCGATGCTCCAAACGCCTCGCCCACCTGGAGCCGCGTAGAGCTACCGCCAAAGAGGAAGATTTCGCAAGGCATGTTAGCGTGTTGGCGTGAGGGAAGAGAGAAGAACGAAGAACGAAGAAGTTCCGTTTTTCGTTCTTCGTTTTTCGTTCTTTCCGCCTCTCCCCCTCTCCCTCCAACGCCATAGCCCAGCGATAGCGCCGCCACAAACATTAGCCCAATCGCGCCGTCCCCCAAAATCACGACGCGATCGCCCGACTGGATATTCGAGCGAGACAGCCCGTGCAGCACGCAAGCCAGGGGTTCTGTCATCGCGGCGATCGCATCGGACATGCCTTCAGGAATTGGCAAGAGGTTGTGCTGCACAATGGGCGCGGGAATGGTCAGAAACTCTGCAAATGTGCCATTGTTAAACACCAGTTGGGTGCAGAGCGAGTATTCCTGCCTTTGGCAAAAGAAGCAATCCATGCAGGGCGCAGAGTTGTTCGCCACGACGCGATCGCCCACCTGCCAGCCCGTCACTCCGTCCCCCAGCGCCGCAATATGCCCTGCGCCCTCATGCCCAAAGCGAGTCGGCGGCTTTAGCATCTTGGCATGGCCACCCCGCCGCCACACCTTTAGATCCGTGCCGCAGGTCGTTGCCGCCGTCACCCGCAGCAGCACCTCTCCCGGCCCCGGCACAGGTGGCGCTTGCTGCTCCAAACGCAGGTCTTCCTGACCATAGAGGACGGCTGCCAGCATTTTCTTTATCCCTCACCCGCTCGTTGCAGCGCTGCCCAGCGAGACTGGATCTCAGTAATCGAAAAAATCGCCTGAAAGCCCAGCCCTTCTTGGTAATACAAGTCTGCTGCGCCTTGATGGCGATCGACCAAGGAAATAATATGGTTCACCGCATACCCGGCATCGCGCAGACGATCGACCGCTTTGAGCGCCGATTGTCCTGTGGTCACCACGTCTTCTAGCACCACCACCGGGCTACCCGACGGCAAAACCGGCCCTTCAATATAAGCCTGGGTGCCGTGGCCCTTCGCCTCTTTACGGACGATCAGCGCGGCGAGCGATCGCCCCTCATAGGTCCCCACCACGCTCGTCGCCGTTACCAGCGGATCGGCCCCCAGCGTCAGCCCCGCCACCGCCACTGCCTCCGCCGGAACCTGGGCCAGCAGCAGCCGTCCACAGGCCAGCCCACCCCACGGATGCAGCGTCACCAGCTTGCCATTGATGTAGTAGCGGCTCGTCTGCCCAGAAGACAAGGTAAACTCGCCTTCCTTATACGCCGCCTCGCAAAATAAATCCAGCACCGACTGGCGCAGCGTAGGCAGGTCGCAGGTGGCCACAGCAACGGGAGAGTGTGGACTAGAACTTTGGAGGGTCATGTTGTAGGTTAGGATGATCTTGAAAACCCAGAAAATCCAGGGTGCAGGGGTCGAACCTGCCTGAGGCGAATTATGAGTTCGCTGCCTAATCCGCTCGGCCAACCCTGGTTAGGAAAATCGCCCACACGAGGCACCATGCCTTTGCTAGTCCATTGTAATGTCGGAGTGGGGGATTTCAAGTCTGGACACACTTGAATTTTCCAGTGCCGATTTTCCAGGCTGTTGATATTCTTATATTCTGAAAGCCTGCATTCTGAAAGCCTGCATTTTTGGAAGCGCCTGCTTCTTATAAAATCTCCTCTCAAGCTTGCATCTCAAGCTCGTATCTCAAAGCCAGTTAACCCCACTTGCCTCGCATCGCGCCAGTTCCGCAATTCCTTAAAGCCTCTACTACAGAATTAAAAGCCTCTATGAAACTTAATTCTACCGTCGCACTCACGTTAATCTTGCTGACGCTCATGGCCGCAGCGGGGGTGGCAAGCGGCATTTGGGGCTATGCGCTGGGGCGTGAGGCACTGCGCGGCGTGACCCAGCCCGACGTGCGGCCGACCTCGCTGGGCAGCGAAGCCGCCGGAGAACAGGGCAGCCGCGACGAGATCATCATCATTCCCGAATCTAAAATCATCGAGGATGTAAAAAATCGAATCAACAACAGTCAGCCTGCTCGCTCCAGCACAGAAGGACTGGGACGAGTCAGCGACGCTGGAGCCAAGGAGGACGCTATCAACCCTGTCAATCGAGCCAGGTGGTGGCTTGGATGAGTCTTTGGTCTTGTCCCTGTTTTCCTGATAGTCGCGGATGATTCCCCTTGCTGCTTCGGTTGTTGCGCTCAGCGCTGCCCAGCCCCTCACGGCCTCTGGCGTG
Source organism: Thermoleptolyngbya sichuanensis A183 (assembly GCF_013177315.1). Taxonomy (NCBI): domain Bacteria; kingdom Bacillati; phylum Cyanobacteriota; class Cyanophyceae; order Oculatellales; family Oculatellaceae; genus Thermoleptolyngbya; species Thermoleptolyngbya sichuanensis. The sequence continues at coordinate 4,438,300 of NZ_CP053661.1, forward strand.
ATGTTAAGACTTCTGGCAGTTCTGTCGCTGATTGCCATCAATGCGTTTTTTGTAGCCGCAGAATTTTCCATTGTGTCCGTGCGACAGTCACGCATCAGCCAGTTGGTGATGGCAGGTGACGTGCAGGCCAGAACTGTGCAGGATTTGCAGCGCAGTCTGGAAAAGCTGTTGTCTACTGCCCAGTTGGGCATTACCTTATCCAGTTTGGCGCTGGGCTGGATTGGCGAAAAAACGGTAGCCGTGCTGCTGCAAATCGGACTCAGCCGCTTGCCGCTGGGCGCGACGGGGCAACTGGCGATTTCTCACTCCGTGGGGGTTCTGGCCGCCTTTTTGCTGATTGCCTATCTGCAAATTGTGCTGGGAGAACTCTGCCCCAAGGCGCTGGCGCTGCTTTATCCAGAGCAACTGGCGCGGTTTTTGGGGCCGCCTAGTCTGGCGATCGCCCGCTTTTTTAACCCCTTTATCTGGGTGCTGAACCAGTCTACCCACTGGCTGCTACGGCTGATTGGCATCCGCGATAGCAACCAGGGCTGGTATAACCGCGTCACGCCAGAAGAATTGCAGCTTATCATCCAAACCTCCAGCGAAACCAGCGGACTGGAAGAAGAGGAGCGGGAGCTACTCAGCAACGCGCTGGAGTTTGCCGAAGTGTCTGTGCAGGCGGTCATGGTGCCCCGCATCAGCATCACGGCCCTGCCCCAGGATGCCACCTTTCAAGACCTGCTGGATGCCGTTGCGGAAACGGGCCACTCTCGCTATCCCGTGATTGGCGACTCGCTGGATGACATCCTGGGCATCATCTATTTCAAGGAACTGGCGGCTCCGCTGGTGCAGGGACAAATCACGCTAGAAAGCCCCATTACGCCGTGGGTGCGCCCGGCCCAGTTTGTGCCCGAAAACCTGGAACTCAGTGAGCTATTGCAACTGATGCAGCGATCGCGCCAGGCCCTGGTCATGGTCGTCGATGAGTTTGGCGGCACGGCTGGACTGGTGACGCTGAAGGATCTGGCCTCCGAGATTATCGGCTATCCCGATGAGCCGGACACCCCCGAAGAGGAGCCGATGATCCAGCAGTTGGATGAGCGGACGACGCTGGTGCAGGCGCAGATGACCTTGGAAGAAGTGAATGAGGCGCTCGACCTCGACCTGCCGATTCTAGACGACTACCAAACGCTGGGCGGCTTTTTGATTCACCAATTGCAAAAAATCCCCGTGCAGGGCGACAGCCTCCGCTACGGCGATTTGCACCTGACGGTGACCTCGGCGGCCGGCCCCCGACTGCACCAGATTCGCATCGAGCGAGCGCCCGTCCCAGACTCAGCCTCTTCTGCCACAACCTCAGCCGATACCAATGCACCATCCATAACCCCCAACCCCTAACTTGCTACACTAGCCGTCATACGGACTTGACGCACACATATGAGTGAAGCGGGTGTTCCTCAAGCATTTACGCTGCATGGGCTGACCGAGGACGAGGCGATCGCCCGACGCGCAGCAGGACAAGGCAATAACGTCACCCTCCAATCCACCCGCTCCTACGGGCAGATCCTTCGCGAAAATCTGTTTACGTTTATCAATAGTGTTTTCTTTTTGCTCAGCCTGGTGATGTTTTTGCTGCGGCGGCCGGGCGATGGATTTTTGGTAGTGGTCGTCATCTTTGGTGGCGTGTTGATTAACATCTACCAGGAAATTTGGGCAAAACGAAAGCTGGATCAAATCGCCCTCCTCAGCCGACCCAAGGCGACCGTCATCCGCGCCGGACAGGAGCGCGAAATTGACCCCAGTGAAATTGTGCTGGGGGACGTGCTGTTGTTGCGGCCGGGCGACCAGGTGGTGGTGGATGGGGCGATCTTGGGCGACGGCCATGCCGAGCTAGACGAATCGCTGCTGACGGGCGAATCGGAACTTGTGCCCAAAACGGCGGGCGAACGGGTTTATTCTGGCAGCTTCTGCGTCAGCGGGACGGCCTGCTACGAGGCGCAGAAAGTCGGCAAGGACACCTTTGCCTATCAGCTCATGGCGGGGGCGCGGGCGTTTCGCAACATCCTGACACCGCTCCAGCGTGAAATTAACGTCGTGATTCGCGTCTTTGTGCTGATCGCCTGCTTTTTGTGGATTTTGATCAGCATTAGCTTTCTCAGCCAGTCCTATTCCCTCAACGACGTGGCGCAGCGGGCGGCGGTGGTGGCAGGGCTAGTCCCCGCAGGGCTGCTGCTGGCGATTACGCTGGCCTATGGGCTGGGAGCAGTGCGGATGCTGGGGCAGCAGGTGTTGATTCAGCAGGCAAATGCGGTGGAGTCGCTGAGCCATGTGGAGGTGCTGTGTTTGGACAAAACTGGGACGCTGACGACGAATCACCTGACGCTGGAAGCGGTGTATCCTATTGGCATTCCAGAAGAGGAGCTGCGATCGCACTTGGGCGACTTTGCCGCCAGCCTCAGCACCACCAACCGCACCAGCGAGGCGATCGCCGCTGTCTGTCCCGGTTCCGTGCGATCGCCCATTGCCGAAGTGCCCTTTTCCTCCGCACGAAAATGGAGTGCGATCGCCTTTGACAGCGGCCCGCGCCCCGGAACCTACGTGCTGGGTGCGCCCGAAATCCTCCTGAAAGCCGCGCCCCTGCCCGCCAACTGGGTCAGCCGGATGCAGCGGATGACAGGAGAAGGACTGCGGGTGGTGCTGCTGGCCTGGAGCGCCGACTGGGCAGCGCTCAAGGAAACGGTTGCGATGCCCCAGATGCCGCCCGATCTCGCGCCGCTGGGGCTGCTCTGCTTTAGCGACCAGTTGCGGCCAGAGGCCTACGAAACGCTCCAGGGCTTCCGGCAAGCGGGGATCGACGTGAAAATTATCTCTGGCGACAACCCCCAGACCGTCGCGGCCTTGGCCAAGCAAGCAGGACTGAGCGACCAAATTTCGCTCATTTCTGGCACAGAATTGGCTGACCTCGATGCTGCCCAGTTTGCCCAGGCCGCGCAGGCGCACACCATTTTCGGCCGCATCACGCCCGACCAAAAAGCTGACCTGGTGCGGGCGCTGCGAAAATCGGGGCGCTATGTTGCCATGATTGGCGACGGGGTGAACGACGTGCTGGCGCTGAAGCAGGCCCACTTGGCGATCGCCATGGAAAGCGGCAGCAAAGCCACACGCGGGGTCGCCGACATCGTGCTGCTGCGAGACTCTTTTGCCGCACTGCCCCATGCGTTTCTGGAGGGACAGCGGATTCGCAGCGGCATCCAGGACGTAATGAAGCTATTCCTGGTGCGCGTGTTTTGCGTTACGCTGCTGATCTTTGCCACGGCCATCGTCACCGACAGCTTCCCCCTCGAAAACAAGCAAAGCGCAGTGGTGACGCTGATCGGCGTGGGGCTGCCGACGATCTTTATCCCCGTCTGGGCGAAGCCTGCGCCCACGCCACGCGGCGGATTGGTGCGCTCGATGCTGCATTTTGTTGTGCCTGCCACCCTCAGCCTGACGCTGGTGTCGCTGCTGGTGTACCTGTTTTTCTTGGTCAGCGCCGTGCTGGATTTGCCCCCGTTTCAGGAACTCCGCCAGGTTGATTATTCCCTGCCCCGCAGTGCCTTGGTGACGATTTTAGTGCTGGGGCAGCTATGCCTGCTGCCGTTTCTCAAACCCCCAACCCGCGCCTGGGCCGGCGGCGAACCCTACAGTGGTGACTGGCGCTATACCCTGATGGCGATCGCCCTGCTAGGGATTTACCTGCTGATCGTCGCCCTGCCGCCGCTGCGAGAATTCTTTGAACTGTCGCCGCTGAGCATTCCCGGCTATCTCTACATCGGGCTAGTGGCGGTGGAATGGTGCCTGCTGCTGCGCTTTATTTGGCGATCGCGCTTTTTCGATCGATTTCTGGGCGTTGATCTGAGCGATCGCCCCAGTTGATACACTAAGACGGCATATCCTTCATCCGAATATGCATTCACAGGCATATTTACATACTTAAAGATGCTCGTTTGAAAATCTCAGGAGACCCCATGACCCGCGCCATTATGGAAACCGAGAAGGGCACGATTACCCTGGAACTGTTTGACCAGGACGCGCCCAACACCGTGAAAAACTTTGTGGATTTGTCTAACAAAGGCTTTTATGACGGGCTGAACTTTCACCGCGTCATTCCCGACTTTGTGATTCAGGGCGGCTGCCCCAACGGCGACGGCCGCGGCGGCCCCGGCTACACCATCAAGTGCGAAACCGCAGGCAACCCCCACAAGCACCAGGCCGGCTCCCTGTCGATGGCCCACGCTGGAAAAGACACAGGCGGCAGCCAGTTCTTTATCTGCCATTCGCCCCAGCCCCACTTGGACGGCAAGCATACGGTGTTTGGCAAGACGGAAGATATGGACGTAGTGAACGCAATTCGCCCCGGTGACAAGATTTTGTCGGTCAAGATCGAGCCGTAGTCTTAGCCTAAGCTAACCCTCAGCCTCATTGACCCCTTGCCCGGTGCGCGAGGAATTTTACCAAAAACAAACGGATGCCCAAGGACTCTTCTCCTGGCATCCGTTTTTTGTGTAATGAACCATAGGAAAATAAGCAGAGAAGCGATATAAGCAGACTTTCTTCGATGCATTAAGTGATCCATATCGAAGAAAATCTATCCAGTTTCGATTTGCTTTAGGTTTTAAGCTAATCTAGAAAACATCTGATATAGATTTTTTTCAATATCTATCTAGGTCGTCATAGACTTAGGTCTTCGCGCTCAGGCTTCCAACCGCGCCCCTCTTTGCTCTGAATTTGCTCTGATACTGATGTCCTGTCCTGCATCACAGGGCCAATTTGGAGCATGTCAAGAGGGCTGAAGCTTTGGGCTACTTAGTTTTCAGACCTGATCCCTCACCCAACTCCCCGGAATATGGCTGAACTCCTTATTCAAAGTGCGTGGCTCATTCCCTGCTACCCGCTGATGGGCATGGTACTGTCCATGCTCTGGTTCCCCTCGGTGACTCGCCTGACGGGGCCGCGTCCAGCAGGATATGTGAACCTGATCATGACGGCGATCGCCTTTCTGCACGCGCTGCTGATTTTCCCGGCCGTCTGGCAACAGCCCGCCGTCACGTTTCGCCTGCACTGGCTGACGGTCGCAGGGCTGGATTTAACCCTGCCTCTGGAAGTGTCCGCCCTGACCATCGGCGCAATCTTGCTCATCACTGGCATCAACTTCCTGTCCCAACTCTACGCCGTTGGCTACCTGGAAATGGACTGGGGCTGGGCGCGGTTCTTTGCGCTGCTGGCGCTATTTGAAGGCGGCATGTGCGGGCTGGCGCTATGCGACTCGCTGTTTTTCGCCTACATGATTCTGGAAATCCTGACGCTGGGAACCTACCTGCTGATTGGCTTCTGGTTTAACCAATCGCTGGTGGTGACGGGGGCACGGGATGCCTTTTTGACCAAGCGGGTTGGCGACCTGTTCTTGCTAATGGGCGTGCTGGCGATTTATCCGCTGGCAGGCACTTGGGACTTTGATGGACTGGCAGCCTGGGCCCAGACATCTGAGGTGAATCCGAAGCTGATGACGCTGGTCGGGCTGGCGCTGGTGGCGGGGCCGATGGGCAAGTGCGCCCAGTTTCCTCTGCATCTGTGGCTGGACGAGGCGATGGAAGGACCCTTTCCCAGCACCATTCTGCGAAACTCGGTCGTTGTAGCGACGGGGGCCTGGGTGCTGATCAAGCTGCAACCCGTGCTGGCGCTGTCGCCCACTGTCACTACTGCTGTTATTGCTATTGGAGCCGTCACAGCGCTGGGCGCATCCCTCATTTCCATTGCCCAGATCGATATCAAGCGATCGCTCTCCTATCTGGCTAGCGCCTACATGGGCATTGTGTTTATGGCGGTGGGTGCAGGTCAAACGCAGGCGGCGCTGCTGCTGCTGCTGACCTATGCGATCGCCGTTTCGGCCATGATTATGAGCTGTGGCTCCATCGTGCTGAACAGCATCACCCAGGACTTGACGCAGCTTGGCGGGCTATGGAGCCGTCGCCCGGTGTCGGGACTGTCCTATGCGATTGGGGCACTGGGTCTTGTAGCAGTTCCCCCCTTGGGTGGTTTTTGGGCGCTGCTGAAACTGGTAGACGGGCTGCGCGAAGACTCTCCTACCGTGGCAATCATTCTGCTGGTGGTGAATGATCTGGTGGCCTTCAGCGTGGTGCGGGTGTTTTGCCTGATTTTTGGCAACCAGGCAAAGCAGATGGCCCAGCGATCGCCCGAAAATCTCTGGCCCGTGACCCTGCCGATGGTTGTGGTGGCGGCCCTCACGCTGCACCTGCCGCTGGTGCTACAAAGCCTGAACCTCTTGCCAAATTGGGCGCAGCTAGATAAAACCGCTGCCCTGCTGCTGACCTGGTCGAGTTTGGCTGGCATGGCGATCGCCGCTGTGGTCTACCTGGGCCCCGTCGAAAAGCCCGTGCGCCTGCCCTGGAAGCCGCTGCAAGACCTACTCGCCTACGACTTCTATACCCCCAAGATCTACCGCTCTAGCGTTGTGGGCAGTGTGGATATCGTGTCGCGGCTGGTGGACTGGGGCGATCGGTACATTGTCGATGGACTGGTGAATCTGGTTGGAATTGCCTCAATTTTTGGCGGCGAAACCCTGAAGTATGGCAACACGGGCAAAACCCAGTTCTATGCGCTCACGATTGCCGTTGGTTTGACGGTGCTAATTGTTCTTAGCGCCTGGTCGATTTTGTCCAACCTGAAGCTCGTTGTGTTCGGCTAATTCCTCACCCTGACCCCCATTCCTGATTCTTACCAAACCTATGCTCAGCATCTTGATCTGGCTACCAATTGTTGCTGCCCTTGTGCTGGCGCTACTGCCATCGTCGATTTCAGGCCCAAAAGTGCGAGCGATCGCCCTCTGGGGTTCCGCTGGCATCCTGGCGTACACCCTATTTCTCGCCAGCCAGTTTGATCTCAGCAATCCGGGGCTGCAAATGCAGGAATACTTGCCCTGGATCGAACCGCTGGGGCTGGACTATCGCCTCGGCGTAGATGGTTTATCGCTGGTGCTGCTGGTGCTGAATAGCCTGCTCACTTGGATTGCCATCTTCAGCAGTTCCGAAACGACCGAGCGGCCGCGCCTGTTTTATGGGCTGGTGCTGCTGGTCAGCGGCGGTGTGGCAGGCGCATTCGTCGCGCAAAATTTGATGCTGTTCTTCTTACTGTATGAACTGGAACTGGTTCCTTTTTACCTGCTGATTTCCATCTGGGGTGGCGAAAAGCGGGGCTACGCAGCGGTCAAGTTTCTGATTTACACTGCCCTGTCGGGGGCGCTGATTTTGGCGGGCTTCTTGGGGTTGGTCTGGTTCACAGGCAGCAAGTCCTTTGACTACAGCGCCTTGATGGGGCAGACGCTGCCATTGGGGCTGCAAGTTGCGTTACTGGTGACGCTGCTGATTGGCTTTGGCATTAAGGTGCCGCTGGTGCCGTTCCACACCTGGCTCCCAGATACCTACGTGTCGGCCTCGGCTCCGGTCGCCATTCTGCTGGGCGGTGTGCTAGCAAAGCTGGGAGCCTACGGCATCTTCCGCTTTTGTCTGTCGCTGTTTCCCGATGCCTGGGCGCTGCTGGCTCCGGGCTTGGCCACCTGGGCCGCAGTCAGCATCCTCTATGGCGCAACAGCGGCGATCGCCCAAAAGGACATCAAGCGCATGGTCGCCTACAGTTCCGTAGGTCACATGGGTTATCTACTACTAGCGGGCGCAGCACTCACCAGCCTCAGCATGGTCGGCGCAATTTCCCAAATGTTTGCCCACGGCGTGATTCTGGCGCTGCTGTTTCACCTAGTCGGCGTGATCGAAACCAAAGTTGGCACTCGCGAACTGGATGTGCTGAACGGTCTGCTGAACCCGATTCGCGGACTGCCGTCGGTCAGCGCTCTGCTGATTTTGGGCGGCATGGCCAGCGCGGGCATTCCCGGACTGGTGGGCTTTATTGCCGAGTTTCTGATCTTCCAGGGCAGCTACGCCGTGTTCCCGGTGCAAACCCTAATGGGCGTGGTTGGCACGGGCTTAACTGCGGTGTACTTTGTCATTCTGATGAACCGCACCTGCTTCGGCAAGCTAGACAATGCGATCGCCCGCTTTCCCCAAGTCGAATGGTCAGAGCGCGTTCCAGCCTTAGTGCTTGCCTGGATTATTTTCCTGCTGGGCATCCAGCCCAACTGGCTCGTCCGCTGGATCGAACCCACTAGCAACGCGCTGATCGCCGCCGTCACCACACCCGCAGAAACCCGTCTGGCGATTGCCCCTATAGCGAAAACCCCTGATCTTCTGTTGATGTCCAGCCCTGTCAGCAAATAGCTAGGCTGTGCTTTAAAACCCCAAGCTAGGTTTCAGGCTTTTTTCGCATTCCCCAACACCCTGTCACCCCGTCCCCCCATCCTTCTTTCATCTCGCCATGACCACTACTCTCCAAACCCCCCCCACCCTCATCCCACCCTCTCGGCATCCCCACGCCGACATCATCCATCGGCTAGAGGCCGGCGGCTCCATGCTGCCCGACACGCCCGAAAACCTGATGCAGATCATCGGCATCTACAAAGCCTACGCCGTGCCGATGGATTTCTACTGGCGCGACCTGCTCTACATTGCAGAGCAGGTGTTTCTCGACCCGTTTCCCTTTTTCAAATACTTCATTTCCCAGGAATACCTCGATCGCCCCAACCACTACGCCGGAGACACGGCCGACCTGCGGATCTGGCGTGGTCGAGCGTCTGCCCACCCGGAACTGCTGGAATTTATGGAAAAGGGTGAACTCAAGAAAAAGCTGCCCAAGCTCTTGCACCACCTCTGGCACGACCGGGTGAATATGGAATTTGCCGAAGAATGTATGCGGGCCATGCTGTGGCATCGGCACATGTACGCTCCGGTGAACCAGTTTGATGCCTATCTAGACTCCGACGAATATAAGCAAAATGCCGATCGCGCCATCCGCGCCTATTTCAAGAAAAATCCGGTGATGCTGGGGTTATATAAACTCTTCCCCGATATGTTCCTAGAAAAGGTGAGGGAACTGTCTTACTACTCCAATCTGGGGCTGTTCTGGGAAGTGATGGCTCCGGTGTTTTTCGAGATGTCGGACATCTACGATGAGGGCGGGTTTAAAGGCGTACCCGACGCAATGAACTTTTTGGTGAACGGTATTTTTGCGATCGCCGGCCGTCCCATCTACCATCACGCCTACATCGACGGCGAATGCTACGAAATCATTCCCAAGTCCAAGGGCTTTACCTGGCTCTATGAAGCAGCGCTACCCTACGTAGAAGCCGTGTTCTACCGTACTTCTCCCTTCCGGGGCACTAAGTCCTACAACGCCCAGGCTAACCAAGTGCCCGCAGACCAGAAAGACTTTCACTACGGCATTCTCTATGCCGACGTGTTTCCTGTAGGCACTGCGGGCATTCCGCCGACGCTGCTGATGCAGGACATGCTGCACTTCCTGCCGCCCTACTTGGTGGAATATTATCATCAACACTGCCGGGGAGAAGACGACATGCTAGTGCAGTTGGGGATTACCTTCCAGCGGTCGATGTACAACGTCACATCGGCGGTGATTCAGGCATTGCGGACGGCGCTGCTGTATCCGCTGGATGATCCCAATCCTAAGCACCGCATGGCCAATCGCAAGTTCTTTGAAGCGCAGATGGATCGGTTCCTGCGTCCAGAGGCCCGCCTGCGCGATATCCAGAGTCCAGACTATCGCTAGGTTCTCCTTAAGTTCCCCTGGACTGAAGTCTCTTCGGACAGGCTCGGTTCCCCCTGAACAAGCTACTGTGTATATCCAAGTTTTCTATGCTTGAGCGGCGATGCTTTGATCCCCCCTAGCCCCCCTTAAATAAGGGGGGAACTGCTCCCTCCTAGCCCCCTGAGCAAAGGGGGGAACTGGATCGGAAGTCCCCCTTATTAAGGGGGATTTAGGGGGATTTTTCAGAGCCTAACGCAAACAATCGAGATGTGAGTACACCGTAGCCTTAACAAGGGGGCTGAGGGTGGATCAGGTCCGAAGGCTTCAAATAGGCTTCAAACATATGAGTCCTAATTGACTCTTAAATCAATTCACTGATCTGTTCACTGACCAATCCATCTAACATTCCTTAAGCCATGCCTACGATTGTTGATATTGCTGTGCAAACGGAAGGCTTTTCTACGCTCGTCGCAGCAGTTCAAGCGGCGGGTCTGGTGGAGGTGTTGCAGAGCGGCGGGCCGTTCACTGTGTTCGCACCAACGGACGATGCCTTTGCCAAATTGCCACCCGGCACTGTTCAAACCCTTGTGCAAAATCCGCCGCAGCTTGGGCGCATTTTGAAATACCATGTCGTGTCTGGTAAGTACACCCAGGCAGATCTCAAGGGACTGAAAAGCCTGACTTCTGTCGAAGGCTCAGTGATTCCGCTTGATCTGTCCGATGCCTTTGAGGTGAAAAATGCGACGGTGGTGATGCCCGACGTGGAAGCGGACAATGGCGTGATTCATGTAATTGATAACGTGATCTTGATGGGCTAAATCTGGGTGGGTTGATCCTTCTCGATCTCTCAGGACTTACGCAGTCAGATCTCCCGAAATCCTCCTTGTTCAAGCCCTAACCTGCTTGACGCAGCATTTCTTGGTCTAGCGGGTTAGAGCCTGACTTAGCCCATTCCCGGTTCAAGCCCTAACCTGCTTGACGCAGCATTTCTTGGACTTTCACCCTTTTCTGGGTTAGGCAGTGCCCGAAAAGTAAAGTAATGATTCTTGGCATAAGGATGGGCAGCGCACCGGCCGCCCATCCTTATATTTTTAGGACATTCTTATGCCAATTTAGGGCTATTCTGGCTTAAAGCTTTCGGCAGACCAGAAAAGAGTGAGGCAAATAAAGTGAAATGTACTTAAATCTCAGATCTTTTCTAGAGAATAACGCCTGCTCAAATCGAGTGAATTTTTGATAACTTCTGCAACGGTTTTGCGTCTCAAGTTTGTTGCAAAACACACCAAATGATGACATTTCTTCGCCAGATCTGACAACATCCTTAAGACCTGCGCCTTCACCCAAAAGCCTGTTAGAAAATGCCAGTTGCATCTAGAAGCATAGTCAACACCTGCGTCTAGATAAAACTTCACGTTTCGCCTTCAGGTCGTCGCCATGAACCAGCACGCTTTGTCCGCTGAGCCGCCCCATGTTTTGAATCACCTGCCCGATCGCCAGGGACTCTATGATCCGCAGTTTGAGCATGATGCCTGCGGTGTGGGCTTTGTGGTGCAGATGAAGGGGCAAAAATCCCACGACATTATTGAGCAAGCGCTGACGATTTTAATCAATCTGGATCACCGGGGCGCGTGTGGCTGCGAGAGCAATACGGGCGACGGCGCGGGAATTTTAATGCAAATTCCCCACAAGTTTTTGGAGAAAGTAGCAGCAATCGAAGGCATTGCGCTGCCTGCACTGGGGCAGTATGGCGTGGGCATGACCTACACCTCGCCCGATCCGGAACAGCGACGGCGGGGAGAGGCGATCGCCGCTCAGATCATTGCCGAAGAAGGGCAAACGCTGCTGGGCTGGCGCGACGTGCCGACGGATAATTCATCACTGGGCAACACCGCAAAGGCCAGCGAACCGTTTATGCGGCAACTGTTCATTCAGCGATCGCCCGATTTGACCGATGATCTGGCGTTCGAGCGCAAGCTATTTGTGATTCGCAAGCGCGTTCACAAAGCTATTCGCACTGCTGGTATCGATCCGTTCTGGTATCAGGCTAGTTTGTCGTGCCGTACGCTGGTCTATAAAGGGATGCTGATGCCGGAGCAGGTAGGCAAATACTATCCCGACTTGCATGATCCGGACATGGAGAGTGCGCTGGGTCTGGTGCATTCACGCTTTAGTACCAACACGTTCCCAAGCTGGGAGCGATCGCACCCCTATCGCTACATCGCCCACAACGGCGAAATCAATACCCTGCGCGGCAACATCAACTGGATGCACGCCCGTCAAGCCTTGTTTGAGTCCGACTTGTTTGGAGATGATCTGAAAAAAGTTCCTAACCTGATCAACATTAATGGCAGTGACTCCGGCATCTTTGATAACACACTGGAACTGCTGACACTGGCAGGGCGATCGCTCCCCCACGCCGTCATGATGATGATTCCAGAACCCTGGACGGCCCACGAGTCCATGAGCCAGGACAAAAAGGCGTTTTACGAATACCACGCCTGCCTGATGGAACCCTGGGATGGCCCCGCCTCTATTGCCTTTACCGACGGCACAATGATGGGCGCAGTGCTGGATCGCAACGGGCTGCGTCCCTCCCGCTACTACGTCACGCATGATGATCTGGTGATCATGGCCTCGGAAGCGGGTGTGCTGCCCATCGAGCCAGAGCGCGTCGCCCACAAGGGTCGCCTCCAGCCTGGCCGCATGTTCCTGGTAGATATGAACCAGGGCCGCATTATTGCCGACGATGAGCTAAAGCAGCAAATCGTTACCCAGCAGCCCTACCGCGAGTGGCTGGATCGGTATCTGGTGGATCTCGCCAGTTTGCCCTCTGCAGCTGAATCCCCCGCTGCTCTCCCTACCGACCTCACTCGTCTGCAAACTGCCTTTGGCTACACCTTTGAAGACCTGCGGATGCTGCTGCTGCCGATGGCGCGGGACGGCGTGGAGGCGGTGGGCGCAATGGGCACGGACACGCCGCTATCGGTGCTGAGCGATCGCCCCAAGCTGCTCTACACCTACTTCAAGCAGTTGTTTGCCCAGGTGACGAATCCGCCCATCGACTCGATTCGTGAGGAAATCATTACCTCGGCCGAAACCACCATTGGTTCCGAGCGCAACCTGCTGGAACCCGTGCCGGAAAGCTGCCAGATGATCAAACTGAAAACGCCGATTCTGACGAATGCGGAACTGGCAAAGCTCAAGGCGCAACCAGACGGGCCGTTCCGCTCGTCCACGCTGCCGATGGTGTTTGACGCGCAGGCGGGCGCGGCCGGGCTGGAGCAGGCATTGGACGCGCTGTTTGCGGCGGCGGATGGGGCGATCGCCGCTGGAGCCAGTATTTTAATCCTGAGCGATCGCTCCGTCAGCGAAACCCAGGCCCCCATCCCGGCGCTGCTGGCAGTGGCGGGGCTGCACCACCACCTGATTCGCCAGGGCACGCGCACCCGCTGCGGCATCGTGCTGGAGTCGGGCGAACCTCGTGAGGTGCATCACTTTGCGACGCTGATCGGCTATGGCTGCGGCGCGATTAATCCCTATCTGGCGTTTGCGACCCTCCAGGGCATGATCGACGACGGGCTGCTGGTGGATGTGGACTACGCCACAGCCTGCAAAAATTACGTCAAGTCTGTCACCAAGGGCGTGATCAAAGTCGCGTCAAAAATTGGCATTTCCACTATCCAGAGCTATCGCGGGGCGCAGATTTTTGAAGCGATCGGGCTAAATCGTGCCGTCGTAGATCGCTACTTTAGCTGGACAGCTTCGCGTATCGAAGGCGTAGGCTTAGAGGTCATCGCTCAGGAAGCGATTTTGCGGCATCATCACGCCTTTGCGGAACGGACGACGGATAACGAAACGCTCGATGTTGGCGGCGAATATCAATGGCGAAAGGAGGGCGAAGCGCACCTGTTTAGCCCGCTGACGATTCACACGCTGCAACGGGCCGTGCGTGAGGGCAACTACGAGTTGTTCAAGCAATATTCCGCCCTAGTGAATGAGCAAAATCAGCAATACTTCACGCTGCGTGGATTGCTGCAATTCAAGCCACGGCAGCCCGTGCCGATTGAGGAGGTGGAACCCGTGGAGGCGATTCTCCGGCGCTTCAAGACGGGCGCAATGAGCTACGGCTCCATTTCCAAGGAGGCGCACGAAACGCTGGCGATCGCCATGAACCGCATCGGCGGCAAGTCCAACACGGGCGAGGGCGGCGAAGACCCCGACCGCTATACTTGGACAAACGAGCGCGGCGATTCCAAAAACAGCGCCATTAAACAAGTGGCATCGGGTCGCTTTGGCGTGACCAGTCTCTACCTGTCCCAAGCCAAGGAAATCCAGATCAAGATGGCCCAAGGCGCAAAACCGGGCGAAGGCGGGCAGCTTCCCGGCAAGAAGGTCTATCCCTGGATCGCCAAGGTGCGCCACTCCACCCCCGGTGTGGGGCTGATCTCGCCGCCGCCTCACCACGATATCTACTCCATCGAAGACCTAGCAGAACTGATTCACGACCTGAAAAATGCCAACCGCGAGGCCCGCATCAGCGTCAAGCTCGTGTCCGAAGTCGGCGTGGGCACGATCGCAGCGGGGGTGTCCAAGGCCCATGCCGATGTGGTGCTGATTTCTGGCTTCGACGGCGGCACGGGCGCATCGCCCCAGACCTCCATCAAGCACGCGGGCTTGCCGTGGGAACTGGGACTGGCGGAAACCCACCAAACCCTGGTGCTAAACAACCTGCGATCGCGCATTGTGGTGGAAACCGACGGGCAGATGAAGACGGGTCGGGATGTGGTCATTGCTGCCCTGCTGGGAGCCGAGGAGTTTGGCTTTGCCACTGCGCCGCTGGTGACGCTGGGCTGCATCATGATGCGGGCCTGCCACCTCAACACCTGTCCGGTGGGAATTGCCACCCAAGACCCGCAGCTCCGCGAAAAGTTCACAGGCGACCCCCAGCACACGGTCAACTTCATGACCTTCATCGCCCAGGAAGTGCGGGAAATCATGGCGGAACTGGGCTTCCGAACACTGAACGAAATGGTCGGTCGCACGGATGTTCTGGAACCCAAACGCGCCATTGACCACTGGAAGGCAAAAGGGCTGGATTTCTCCAAGATCCTCTATCAGCCAGAAGTCGGCCCGGAAGTCGGGCGCTATTGCCAGATGCCGCAGGATCATGGGTTGGAAAAATCTCTCGACTTGACGATGCTGCTGGATCTCTGCCAGCCCTCCATCGAGCGGGGCGAACCCGTCCGCGCTACGCTGCCGATCAAAAACGTGAACCGCGTGGTCGGCACGATCCTCGGCAACGAAATCACCAAGCGCCATTGGGAAGGGCTGCCGGACGACACTGTGCATCTGCATTTCCAGGGCAGCGCAGGTCAGAGCCTCGGTGCATTTGTGCCGCGCGGCGTGACGCTGGAACTGGAGGGCGACGCGAATGATTACCTGGGCAAGGGCCTCAGCGGCGGCAAGATTATTGTCTATCCACCTGCTGGTTCGACGTTTGTGGCGGAAGAAAACATCATTGTCGGGAATGTGGCGCTCTATGGAGCGACCGCTGGCGAACTGTATGCGCGGGGCATCGCGGGTGAACGCTTTGCCGTCCGCAACTCCGGCGTGACGGCGGTGGTGGAGGGCGTGGGCGACCACGGCTGCGAATACATGACGGGCGGCAAGGTGGTCGTGCTGGGCAGCACCGGGCGCAACTTCGCCGCAGGCATGAGCGGCGGCGTGGCCTACGTGCTAGACGAAGCGGGCGATTTTGCGACCCGCTGTAACACGGCAATGGTGGGGCTGGAAACCCTGGAGGACGCTGAAGAAATCAGCGATCTGCGCCAGTTGATTCAGCAGCACGCCGACTATACCCAGAGCGCCGTGGCTCAGCGGGTGCTGGCGGATTGGGACAACACTGTGCCGAAGTTTGTCAAGGTGATGCCGAAGGACTATAAGCGCGTGCTGGAGGCGATCGCCGCTGCCCTGTCTTCTGGCCTCAGTGGCGACGATGCCCTGGCCGCCGCCTTCGAGCAAAACGCCCGCGATGTGGCCCGCGTGGGTGGCAGCTAAACCGTCTCTTTTGGGGTGGGTGCTACTCACCCTGAAAGGGGTCTAGGAACCGCTGGAGGCACTGGAAAGGGCTGTGATCAGGGCATTAACCGCTGGACTCAAATTAGAAAAAACTCCGTCAAAACACCACTATGGGCAAACCAACCGGCTTTATCGAATATCTCCGCGAAGCACCCACCGAACGCGAACCGGGCGATCGCATTCGCGACTGGAACGAGTTTCATAACCCCATGCCGGAGGAGCGGCTCCGCACCCAAGCGGCCCGCTGTATGGACTGCGGCATTCCCTTTTGCCATACGGGAATGCTGGTCAGCGGCATGGCCAGCGGCTGCCCCATCAACAATCTGATTCCCGAATGGAATGACCTGGTGTATCGCGGGCTGTGGCGCGAAGCCCTCGATCGCCTCCACAAGACCAACAATTTTCCTGAATTCACGGGGCGTGTCTGTCCTGCTCCCTGCGAGGGTTCCTGCGTGCTGGGCATCAACAATCCGCCCGTCACCATCAAAAACATCGAGTATTCCATCATCGAAAAGGGCTGGGAAGAAGGCTGGATCACGCCCAAACCACCCGCCCACCGCACCGGGAAAAAGGTGGCGATCGTTGGCTCTGGCCCGGCTGGACTGGCCGCCGCCGACCAGCTTAACCGCGCTGGTCACTGGGTGACGGTGTTTGAGCGGGCCGATCGCCCCGGTGGGCTGCTGATGTACGGCATCCCCAACATGAAGCTGGATAAGGAAAAGATCGTGCGGCGGCGGCTCGATCTGCTGGAAGCCGAGGGCATCGAGTTTATCTGCAATACGGAAATCGGCAAAGACCTACCTGCGGAAGCGCTGCTGAAGGACTATGACGCGGTGCTGCTCTGCACGGGCGCAACGAAACCGCGCGATCTGCCGATTGAAGGGCGGAACCTGAACGGGATTCACTTTGCAATGGAGTTTCTCACGGGAAATACCCGCGCTGTTCTCGACAAACAACCTGGCAAAGACTACATTTCCGCAGCCGGAAAGGACGTGGTGATTATCGGTGGCGGGGACACGGGAACCGATTGTGTGGGAACGTCGATTCGCCACGGCTGCAAGAGCCTGGTGCAGCTTGAGATCATGCCCAAGCCTCCACAGGAACGCGCCGCCAACAACCCGTGGCCGGAATGGCCCAAGGTCTACAAAATGGACTACGGACAGGAGGAGGCGGCGGCCATGTTTGGGGCAGACCCACGCACGTACCTCACCACCACCACGAAGTTTGAAGGGGATGAAAACGGGAACGTAAAAGCGATTCATATTACGCAGGTGGAATGGACAAAGAACGACAACGGTCAGTTCATTCCCCAACCCATCCCCGGCACGGAAAAAGTGCTGCCTGCCCAACTGGTGCTGCTGGCAATGGGATTTCTGGGGCCAGAGCAACCGCTGCTCGACTCCCTGGGCATCGAGCGCGACTCCCGCAGCAATATCAAAGCCGCCCACGGTCAGTTCACCACCAGCATTCCTGGCGTGTTTGCCGCAGGCGACTGTCGGCGCGGACAGAGCCTAATTGTCTGGGCGATCAACGAAGGGCGCGGCGCAGCGCGAGAGTGCGATCGCTACTTGATGGGCAGCACCGATCTACCGTAAAGCAGTAAAGCAGGAGAGGTCAGGCAGCTTAATGCCCGCAGCCTCTCCTGCTCCGCCTCCCCGCACAACTCACCAACCCACCAATTCCTATGGACACTCCCTCCCCTCGCACGGTCTATCACAACCTCCGGCTGCTGGAACAGGTCAACGCTGCCACCAGCGCCGTCTATCGCCAGCTTGCTCAGGAAGTCATTGCTGATCCGAACGTGGATCTGGCCTGGCGACAGGCGATCGCCAATCGGCTGCATCAGGCGAATCACCAGCTTGGGCAAAAAACCGTGAGTAAAGGCGACAGCTACTAGCCTGCAAAAGATTACGCAGTTGGACGCTTTCTCGCGGGCAGCGCCTGTGAGAAAGCGTCCAAAACCCAGCAAACTTAATCGCAAGTTCGTAAGTCCTAAATGAGATGATGGGATCAGGAAATCAGGCAGGGGGAGAATGATGAGAGCCGTGTTCTGTTTCGTTGGGATGCCAATACCTCAGCACTCCGTCCCCCTGTCATCGCCTCTCCCCCTCGCCTCCTCCCTCCATCTGCCCCTCTCCACTCGCCGCCCGCGCATTGCGCCGCATCATCTCCGGCTTGATTCGCCGCAGCGCCGAAGCCGTCGTGCGATCGCCCCATTCTTCGTCCGAGATCTCGGCTAGTTCCGCCAGCGCGGGGTTGACATGGCACGGGTAAGGCTGAAACTCGGCTACGTCTGTTTCCTGGGCGAAGCGCTGATTCCAGGGGCACACGTCCTGGCAGATGTCGCAGCCTGCCACCCAGGCATCGAGCTTGTCGGCAATGTCGTCGGGCAGTTTTGCGGCGCGATTTTCGATGGTGTGGTAGGCAATGCAGCGATTGGCATCGACCACAAAAGGTTCCACAATTGCGCCCGTGGGACAGGCCTCGATGCAGCGGGTGCAGGTGCCGCAGTGCTGCGTGTGGGGCGTATCGGCCGCCAGTGGCAGATTCGTCAGCACTTCGCCCAAAAACACCCAGGAGCCATACTCGCGGGTAATCAGGTTGCTGTTTTTGGCAATCCAGCCCAGCCCGGCCCGCTCCGCCCAGACTTTATCTTGTATCGGGCCCGTATCAGCATAAAAGCGCGTCTGAATCCCGTCGCCCTGGGCCTCCAGCCAGCGACACAGCGCCTTTAGCTTTTTGTGCAAGACGCGGTGATAGTCGCACCCCCAGGCGTAGCGCGAGATTTTGGCCACTCCCGGCGCAGTTGACCGCATTTGATTCACGTAATAATTTAGTGCCACGCAGATTACAGACTGCACCTCCGGCAGGATCTGCCGCACGTCCTGTCTTCGGGGGTTCGCCATCCACGCCATATCCGCGTGATAGCTCTGCGCCAGCCAGCGGTTCAGCCCCGCCGATTCCGCTGTGACAGTTGCGACAGAGGCAATGCCGACTTTGTGAAACCCCAACTCTAGCGCGGCCTGTTTTACTCGTTCTGCTTGGCTCAGGTCTGGACTTCGCGCAGGAGGGGTCACGGGGAACTCACTGCCGGAGTAGCGTTGAGATTGAGGTTTTCCAAACTGGCGCTGTAGGTAATCCATTGAGGTTTGCCAATTTGAATCTGATTTGCTTCAAATGCTTGACGAACGCGCAGCCGAAATTCGCGGCCGACGCTCCATTGTTCTAGCGGAAGTGTCTTAATCCACACTCGCACCAGCATCCCTGTATGATCAAGTTCATCAATGCCTAAAACATCAGGAGATTCTATCAAGCGATCGCGCCACCCAAGCTCATTATAGAGGTCTTCCGAAACCTGTTTTAGCACTTTCAGAACCTTCACTGGATCATTCTCATAGGCGACGATAATTGAGAAATCGACTCGTGACCAGAGGCGCGTCAGATTACAAACATTGGTGATGCTGCTATTGGGAATGGTAATCAGCTGCCCCTCACTGTTACGGAGTTGAGTAACGCGCAAATTCAGCCGTTCAACCAGTCCACTTTTGTCCCCAATTTTCACCACATCCCCAACGGCAAACTGATCTTCGATCAAAATAAGACAGCCGTTTACCAAATCTTTGATCAGGCTTTGAGAACCAAAGGAAATAGCTAAACCAATAACCGCGCCACCTGCCAGAATGGAACTTGTTGGAATATTAAATAAGCCCAGAGTCCAGACAATTCCAGTCAGGATTAAAACGAAGGTAATTAGCCCCTTCAGGGCTTCGGAAATTGTCTTGGTTCGTAGGGCAATGCGCTGGGTTTCACCGATTGGTAAAAGCCCATTGATTTTCCAGGAAAATAGAAATCGATCAATTAAGCTGCGGCTAATACGAATGAGTAAACTAATGCCAAACCAGATTGCCAGTAGGGCAAGAGGGGTTGCCCAAACGTAAACGCTCCATCGCATCAAAAGCGGCACAGTTGATATAATTCTGGCAATGCCGACATACCACATCAAAATGAAAATCCAAAACAGCGCCCACTTTAGAAACTTGTCAACATCTAGCTGTCGTTTGACGCTGAACTGAGCCTGCAAAGCTTCTAAAAAATGCGATCGCAGTTCTGCAATTTCTCGTGCTTCTGATTCTTCTCCTTCTGGCAAATCGGACGAGACATTTGTGATTATTGGCGCGTTACGCTGATGCGTTTTTTCTGCACTGGCGATCGCCGCGAGTTGTTCCTCATAGCGGGCTTCTAGCGTCCGCTGGCGACGAGTCAAAAGTCGCTGCAAAAACCAGATGATGCCACTTGCCAAAAGCAGCCCCACCAAAAGCTGAAATGCATGCCGAAGGCGCTGCAAAATAATGTCTTTTGAGGTGAGCTGCTTAAAGCGAACCATCTCGTTTTGCAGAATGTCCTGCCATTCTTTTGCCAGCTCATCCAGCGGTTTGCTATTCCAATCGGAGTCGGGCTCAGTAACGGTGACTAAGCGAATGGGGCGTGTGGTTTGGTCATCGCTGATTTGCAAAACCGGGCGATTGTTAAGAATGGCAATCGTCACCTTGGGGGTTTCTTTGGCGTTGGCGGCTCGACTCAGCACGCGCCACAGTCGTGCGTTTACCTCCTGCGCTCGCACTTCCACGGGCAGGCGATTCTGCGGCACATCTTCCCGGTTAAAAATCGTAGGAGACGTGACTTCAAATAACCATTTATTGTCAAGTGGAGAGCGAATGGGGGCAGTCTCGTATTCTCCGTGGCGGCTGACACCATCAGGTGGGCTAAAAGCCGGATTTGATAACCGCGTGGGCAGGGAAGGCAGTTGCCCTAGGGCAGGGGATAGAGGCGGGGTCAATTCTCCGGCGATCGCCAGCCCGCAACTCAACAGGCTTATCAGTGCAAACCGGAGAGCCGCTTGGACGGCGCGAGAAGCAAAAAACTGACGCATAAGTTTGCACAAGACTCTGTAAAATCTCGTGTCAGCAGCATCTATTCCACTACTCTAAGGGCGGAAGCAGATCTAGAGGGCATCACTTGAGCCTGAGAATTGTAACCCGCCGCTATTGGGCATCGGGGCTAGAAAAGGTTGCTGCTGGCAAGTTGGGAACCAGAATTACAGTATCACCTTCAGTCTGAATTTCGTAGAACACGCGGCTCTCTCTAGAGGCGCAGCACAGCGGATCGCCGGATTCGTAGCGATTAAACTGGGCACTCAGTCCGTCTGCACCATACAAATCCACGCTAAAGACGCTGCCATCGGTTCGGGAGTCCATCAGGATGGGCGACAGCGTGCCCACAAACGCACCTTTGTTAAACACAAACACCTGATAGCGGAGGGGGCGACACATGCCGTCAGTATTCGCCATGCCTGTGATTACGGTTGTGTCGTTGAAAACCTGAGCGGCTCCGGTCAGCGTCCAGCCCGCAGCCTGCACCAGCGCATCTTCAGGCAGCGTTGCCTGTCGAAACGATTGCATACAATACTCCAGGTTGCTACCGCTCTCTGGCTGGGGCGCGGCAGGGATGGCAGCACCGGGCTGGTTCCAGTTGGGCATATTGTCGTCCAGCCAGGAGCCGCTGGGGTCGGGTGGAGGGGTTTGGGCGATTCGCGAAGCGATTCCTGCGGGAATCGCCCCCGATAGCCCAGTCACCCAAGTCAGAAATACAGCGCTAAAAAGGGAAATAGAACGACGCATAGGGCTAGTTTTTACAAGAATTTCCTTACAAGAATTTCCAAAGGACGTTTGAACGGAAATTAAGCAGGAATCTGACGGAGATTGGCAAAGAAATAGAATACAAGTAGTTATACCAGAGGAACCGTAGAGCGAATCGAACTGCCCAATTTCTCACTCTCCCAGGCTAGCCCCGATGCCCGCGCAGTCCTCTAATTACCAACCCCAGGCAAGCGATACCACCGTAGCCGCAGACCAGCTGCGGTTCAGGCTGCTGCGCCAACAGTCTATGGCCAGTCGCCTGGAAATGGCAGCCGCGCTGGAACGGAGTGCTCGTGAGCTGTCCTGGGTCAGCCTCCAGCAGCGGTTCCCATCTTTGCTTCCCGAGGCATTTGCCGAAAAAGTGCTGCGAACCTGGTGTGGAGGGCGGTTCTGTTCGGATGTTCTCGAAGGCATATTGGCGAACATCAGCCCAAGCCCCGCTTTACCAGGGAAAGACATGAACTGGATTCAAGACTCTCTAGCCCTGGCAGTGCAGTTGCATTCCATTTTTCAATCGCTAGGTGTGGATTACTACATCACGGGCGGAGTTGCCGCAACCGCCTACGGAGAACCCAGAACCACTCAAGACTTAGACGTAGTGTTGAATTTGAACCCGGATTTGAATCCCGCAGATTTGACACAACTGATTTCAGCGCTGGAAGCAGCAGGTTTTTATGTGCCAGGAGTGGAAGAAGTCCTAACCAGACAAACGCGCACGTTGCAGATTATTCATCAGGAAACCATCCTCCAGGCTGATCTGGTGCTATCTGGCGCGGATGCGTTTGATATGGAAAAGTTTCGGCGGCGGCGGCGACTGTCGATTCCCAATCGGGGCGACTTTTACTTTGCGTCTCCAGAAGATTTGATTTTGAGCAAGCTGCAATGGCGGCAATCTAGCCAGTCAGAGAAGCAGTGGCGAGACATTCTAGGAATCTTGAAAACCCAGACGGATCAGCTTGACATCGCCTACTTGCAACATTGGTCTGCCCAATTGGGGGTTGCGGCTGATCTGGAACAAGCGTTTCAGGAATCGGGTTTGATTTAGGGATAAGACACACGCAGTTGGGGGATTTCTCACGGGCGTATTCCGCAAGAAATCGCCCAAAACCCAGAAAACTTAATCGCAAGTGCGTAAATCCCAAGGGATTGGGGTGTAGAGACGAGGGTTAGGACAGACGACAGCAGCATTACTTGTATTCGATCAGCGCGTTGCGGCGGCCCAGCAGGCGATTGGTGTGAAATTGCAGCACGCCCACCAGCCCTGGAAACTTGCCCAATACGCAGGATGCGGCATAAGGCAGCGCGTCGGAGGCCTTGTAGCCCTGCTGCTTGAAATAGCGGTAGATGCGATAGGTCATGAGCGGATAGCCTAGCAGCAGCAGCAGGCTGAGACCCTTGGTCAACGGTGCAAGGGCGATCGCCCCCAGGGGAATTCCCAATCCCCATAGCCAGATGCTCCGCGTTTCCTTGACCCAGTGCCCTTCGGGTGGGGCCCCGTGCAACCAAGAGCCTTCGGCGTAGGCGTGGCCGGCCCGCTTGGTGCGCTTCCACCACTGAGCAAAGCGCGTCATGTTGGCATCGTGTAGGGTCATCTCGGTATCCAGCCGGAAGATTTTCCAGCCCTGCTGCCGCAGCCGCACGCAGAGTTCTGGCTCCTCGCCCGCGATCAGCGCGGGGTTATAACCGCCCACCTGCTGCACCGCCGCCACCCGCATCAGCGCATCGCCGCCACAGGCCTTGGCCTCGCCCACGGGCGTATTCCACTCCATGTCGCAGAGGCGGTTGTACAGCGTGGCATCCGGGAAGCGCTCCCGCCGCCGCCCGCAGACCACCGCCCAGTCGGGATGGTCGTGCAGGGCTTGGGTAGCCTGCTCTATCCAGCCGGAGACAATTTCGCAGTCGCCATCGACAAACTGCACAAACTCTGCATGGGGCAGCAGTTCCAGCAGTCGAGCAAATCCGGCATTGCGGGCGCGGGCGGCGGTGAAGGGAATCGACAGATCCAGCGCGACCACCTCCGCACCGAGCGATCGCGCTAGTTCCACGCTCCCGTCTGTAGAGCCAGAATCGACGTAGACCACCTGCGCCGCCCGACCCACCACCGACGAGAGACATTGCCGCAGGCGATCGCCCTCGTTGCGCCCAATTGCAACAACTCCCACGCTGTCCATCGAGTTGCCCTCTGTCAATCTCTTCGTGCCCTTTCGGTGCCCTCTAGCGCCCTTCTAGCGCTCTTTATAGTGCCCTCTTAGAACCCTTGTAGTACCCTTTACATTAAGCAAGCGCTGCTATACAGACACTTCCATGTCTAGATTACCCAGTTTCTAGGGCAACCCCGCAATGAGATAACGCTTCAAGACAACTCAAGCCCTGGCCAAGCCCTAGAGCGGCGGGTTATTGCGATGCCCCAGCACTTGCGACTTTAGCTCGTTGAAATCGTTGACCAGTTCCTTCCGATTTGAGGCCCGCAGCAAATAGCGATAGACAAACCACGCCGTGTAGCCCAGCCCAATCAGCTCAAAGGTAGGAGCCAGCAGGGGAATATCGTTGACCGACCGCAGAATCGCCAGCACCAGCCGCACCGCAATCAGCGCTGCCAGCAGCAGACCAATGGTGACAAAGGGGCTTTTGTACTGCCCAAAAAACTCAGATAGGTATTTGGGCAGGTCGGCAACGAATTCTGTTGCTTTGTCCACGTACTCACGCCACTCTTCGCCCGTGTTTTCCTCGGTGCCGAAGGGAGTCAGCTTTCCAGTGTCCTCGGCGTTGATAAAGTCAGGGGTGTTAATTTCGTTTTTGACTTCAGGTTCCATAACCGTTCCTTATTACAACAACAATCGGGTGACAGCAATCTGAGGTTTTGCGATCTGAGGTTTCGCAATTGGATACTGTTGAACCGTGTTCAGACCGGACAGCGCTTGCCAAGATGATAGTCTAACGAACTGCTGTCCTCTGGCAACAACGATTTGTAACTCCTCTTGTAGCTCCTCTTGTCAGTACTCCTGTAACCACTCCTATAACTGCTCCTGCACTTCTCGCCCTGCAATCTCCGTCTAGAACGACAGAAACCTTGCAGGAAAAGACATTTAGATTTTTTCAAAAAAAATCTTATCTTTAGATTCCATTTGACACTAAAGCAGACCTTGAGAAAATGCAAGACTACCCTCCTGTCTTGTCGAACAACCTGAGTCTTGCAGGACAAGCGCAAGAGAGGGAGAGCGATTGGCGATCAAAGAGTTGACAAATCTTTAACTTGGGACGGCGACTCCCATGCTTCCTTATGCTCTCGTTCTCAGGCTTCCCCGTATTTGGGGTAGTCTCCCTCGCTGCATTTTAGACAGACACGCGATAAGCTGAGGGCGTTTGGTGTGGGTGTGTTTGGGTTGCATTTTGGTAGGCAGGCTGACGATGGACATTCAGCATATTCACTTCTATGTAGGCCATGCGGGGGAATGGCGCGAGTGGTTGATCGAGCGGTTGGGCTTTTTGCCTGTGGCGACGGCCCGCAGCCGCGAAACCTGGACAGAAATCGTGCGCTGTGGGGGGGTGTGGATAGCGGTATCCTCAGCCCGAACCCGCAGTAGCCCAGTGGCGCGTTATCTCGATCAGCACCCGCCCGGAGTCGCGGACTTGGCGTTTGGGGTGAGCAATGTGGCGGCGGTCATGACCCAGGCGATCGCCGCTGGAGCAACTGTCTTGCAGCCCGTCACAGAAGAAGACCTGCTCAACGGCACTCTGCGCTGGGGGGCGATCGCCGGATGGCAAGATTTGCGTCACACGCTGCTGGACTGGTCGGGGCAGGCGGCAGTCCCCATCTGGGCCACCTTGCCCGATTTAGAAACGCTGGACTTTTGGGAGCCGGGAGCCATGTCACCCCACTGCGCTGGTTTTTTTGAACAAATCGACCATGCAGTGCTGAATGTGGCCGCGGGCAACCTGGAACCAGCTACCCTCTGGTATGAACAGGTGCTAGGGCTGCGGCGACAGCAGGGCTTCACTATTCAGACCGAGCGTTCGGGCCTGTGCAGTCGCGTGTTGGGGCATCCTGGCAGCACGGTGCAATTGCCGATCAATGAACCCGCCTCGCCCAACTCGCAAATTCAGGAATTTCTCGATATCAACCGGGGCGCAGGGATTCAGCATGTTGCGCTGCGGACGCGGGATGCCCTGGGGGCGATCGCCCAGTTGCGCCAGCGCGGGGTCGAGTTTCTCGATGTGCCGCTGGAATATTATACCCAGCTGCGGCAGCGTGAGGGCTTTTCGCTGTCGGAGGAGGCCTGGCGGGCGATCGCCCAGCAGCAAATCCTGGTAGATTGGGCCGCCCATGAACCCAACGCCATGCTGCTCCAGGCGTTTACCCAGCCCATCTTTCCGCAGCCGACTTTTTTCCTGGAAGTGATCGAACGCCGCGCCTACTGGGCCGGTCAGCAGCAGCGCCTCCCTGACGGCTTTGGCGAGGGCAATTTTCAAGCCCTGTTTCGCGCAATGGAGCGAGAGCAGCAGAAGCGGGGGAGTCTGGGGTAAGGAGAGGCATCCCTCTGCATGGCTGTTGCGGCCCCCAACCCTGCTGCTCCTGCTGCCCCGGTTACACAGGCGTTGCCGAGGAATGCCGCCGTTCCTGTCGCATCAGAACATAGCCCACCACCAGCCAGAAAATCAGCAGTCCACCCGTCAGCAGCAACACAGGAACCAGTCCCCAGCTATTCACCAGGGCCGGAGCCGCAGCGGTAAATAGGCCGCCGCCCACGATGGGTTCAAAGAACAACTGCTTGTAGGCGAAGCTTTCAAATGCGCCGGTGCTGTTGTCGGGGTCTACCATTCGCAGAAGCAAAATGCCCGTTGCGGTCACGCCCATCGACTGGCCCATGTCGCCGATGCCCTTTTCAAACCAATGTTGCGAAAACAGGCGCGGAGCCAGCCACAGGAAGATGAGTACGTTCCACAAAATGCCCAGGATGCTGAGCGTCAGAAACACACCCAAGTTGCCGCCGATCACCCGCAGCGAGATGGAGGCGATCGCCGCAATCACGACCACATCCAGCGCCACGCCCGCGATGTTTTGAATCATCGGGCGAATGACCAGCGCCCCCAGCCCCAGCCGATTCAGAATGGACTGAGTGATAATGCCGCCCACCAGCGCCAGCGGAAACAGCGGCACAAACGGCATCACCACAAAGCCCGTCTGTCCCCAAGTGACGGACTCAAACCACTTCAGCGCCTCTAGCAAGAGCCAGCCAAGGGCGATCGCCATGCCGACGATGCCAAAGTTGATCGACAGCGGATCGACCAGCAGATTTCGCAGCAGCCGCGCCCGCTGCTGGCGCAGTTCCGGCGTTTCGGCCACCACGTTCAGGTCGGGAATTTCCTCTGGCTCGATGGCGTTTCGGTTAATCGAAGCGACATAGCCCTTGCGCCGCCCCCAGTCGGCCAGCGCCGTGCCTAGCACAATACCCGACACAATGCCCACCGTCGCCAGACCAATCGCCAGATCTGCGCCATCGGCATATCCCAGATTGTTCAGCGTTTCTGCCATACCGCCCGCCGTGCCGTGGCCGCCCTCAAAGGCGATTTCGATCAAGCAGGAGGCGATCGGGTTTGCCCCAAACACCGGCCCCAAAATCAGCAGCGTGGCCAAAATGCCGACGACATATTGCCCCCAGGCGAGGGTCTGCCCAAACACCACCTGAGGCGCGGCTTTGCGCCAAATGTCGCGCGGCGGCGGAATCGTCTCACCGAGAAATAGCGCGGCAAAGACGATGTTGATAAACACACCGGGAGCCTGCGACCAGACGGTGCGGACATTTTCGGAAAACAGACCGCCCGCCAGCAGCGACTCTTCGCCACCAATGGACGTGGCGATCGCCCCCAATACCTGCGGCCCCAGCAGCAGCGCCAGCACCCCTGCAATGATCGACGCAGGCAAATAAAGCCGTTGAAAAAAGCGAATTTTATGCTTCAAATAGCGCCCCGCCAGCAGCAATATCGCCAGCAGCACAAAGGCAAATAAGACCGTTCGTAAATTAAACACGATTTCTCCCAGCCCTTACGGCAGATGACCAACCCGCCCGTCAACCCATTTGCAACGCTGCAAGTTTTTGGAGACGGGCGGATGACAACTTGATTGCTATATAGCCTTTTATTAAGGCAGCAAGCCGTAACTCAGGGCACAGGTTTGATAGGAAGTGTTACAGAGGACGGGGAAACAGAGTGAGGCGGATTTTGGATTTTGGATTGGCGATTTTGGATTGGCAGCCGCCGAAGCCCGCCTGTTGACGCTCCAAGATTTTCCTGATTTTGGATTTTGGATTGGCAGTTCTGGATTGGCAAGTTTGGATTACCGGGCAAACCGCTGCGGGCTTCTCGCAATGTTTGGGAACCCTGGAGCCTGAAGCAGCGCCAGCCCCTAGAAATTCCGCATCACCCACTGCTGAAACTCCGAGTCTGTCCCAAAGATCAGGCTGGGGCACTGGGTCGCCCGCACGCTGCGGTGGGTGACGAGATTGGCCTTGGGAATCCCATAGGCATCCAGCAAAAACCGGATCAGCGTGATGCTGGACTTTTCCTGGGCAGGCGTGAAGCCCTTCTGCGCGGGCGTGGCCTCGTGTTCAACACCGATAGAGCGATCGTTCACATCCTTATTGCCCGCATGAAAGGCGCAGTAGTCGTCCTGCACCATCTGAATAATTTCGCCAGAGCGGTCGATGATGTAGTGCGCCGACACCTGCGAGGTCGAGCTTTGGAACGTGTTGATGGCGCTCTGCACCGGAGCCACCGTGTTGTGAAACACAATGGTATTAATTTTGAACCCTTCACGGCGAGCGCGATAGTTGGACGGGTGCGCCGGGATAAACGTCACCTGGGGTTTGGGCATTCCGCCGGAGCCGCCGCCTTCGTGGCCGGTTCCGGGCTTGGGCTGGGGTTCTGGCCCCGGCACGCCGACCGCCACCACCATACCCCCCGGCGCATCGGCTCGCTTAAACCACTCGTGCATTGGGCGAATGTTGAGTTCCTTTTCGCCATTAGCGCGGGGCTTTTTGAAGATTCGCTCAAGGTAGTAGCCGCCTTCCATCAGGTAAATGGCAGAGTCGGTTTCTTTGATCCAGGTTGCCATGGGGGTTGTCTCCTAGCGTTGCACCGATTTTGGATTTTAGATTTTGGATTTTTCGTTCTTCGCTCTTCGCTCTTCCTTCTTCGCTCTTCCTTCAAATCCAAAATCGAGAACTAACATAGTCTACCCAGAGTGACAATAGTCTAGCTAGAATGACGAACCGGGCTGCTTGAGAAATTCGACTTCTTCTGGTGTGGAGCGTCGCCCCAGAATATGATTGCGATGGGGAAAGCGGCCGAATCGCTGGATTACGTCGCGGTGGCGCAGGGCATAGTCATAGGGGTCGCGCAGTTCGGGGGCGATCGCCGCTAGTTTTTGCATCAAGTCTACACACTGCTGCTGGTGCGCTAGGTTTTCGCTATGTTCCAGCGGTAGGTAGAGAAACAGCCGTTCCAGCGGATTCATTGCCTGATCCAGCCCACGGGCGATCGCCCCCTGGCTCACCTCCAGTGCTTTTGCGTCTGTGGCAAAGGCTTTGGGCGTGTTGCGAAAGATATTGCGCGGAATCTGATCTAGCAGCAGCACCAGCGCCAGACAGAAACGCGGTTCCCCCTGCCACTCGTCCAGTTCGCCCCTGGCGGCCTGCTCATAGAGCGGCAAGAAGCGATCGCGCATCTGTTCGTCTGTTTTTGGGTTTTTGGTAAACCACAGCTTGCGACGCTGCTCGTAGCTTCGGTCTGTTTCGTCGGGCGCACCAAACCAGAAGTCCAGAAGGTCGTTGGGTGAAGGAGGCATATCTGTCTTAGGTTAGAGGGAGGTTCAAGCATTTTGGAACACGGTAGGACGATTGCCACCGAAGGAACGTCTACATCAGGTAGCAGGTAGGTAGATAGACCAGATTAAAAAACAGATCCTGAACCCTGCGCCGCCCGCTGCGCGGGCGGCGCAGGGTCTTTGGGTTTTATATTTGCTAATGTCTGCCTACTTAGGAAGGATCTGCGCTGAGTAACGCGGGCAGTTCCCAAATCCGAGCGGTGCCGTCTGCCCCTGCGGAGGCTAGCCATTTGCCATCGGGACGAAAGCTAACGCTCCAAACTGCACGGCGATGTCCCTCAAAGGTTTCCACCAGTCCACCATGTCGATTCCAGAGACGAACCGTGCCATCGGTGCTGGCGGTGGCAAGATGCGCCTGATCTGGGCTAAAGGCAACGTCCCACACGGCGCGTCGATTGTCCCCAAAGATGGCGAGCGATCGCCCAGTCAGGCTCCACAATCGAGCCGTGCCGTCGCCTCCGGCCGTGGCGAGGCGCTGGCCGTCGGGGCTAAAGGCAACACTCCACACGGCGCGATCGTGCCCGCGAAATACTGCAAGCTGGCGACCCGTTAAAGTCCACAGCCTGGCTGTACCATCGGCTCCGGCGGTGGCGAGGCGCTGGCCGTCGGGGCTAAAGGCAACACTCCAAACGGCGCGGTTGTGTCCCCGAAACACGACCAACTCCCGCCCCTCCAAATCCCACAGGCGGGCTGTGCCGTCGGGGCTGGCGGTGGCGAGGCGCTGGCCGTTGGGGCTAAAGGCGACATCCCACACCGCGCGATCGCCCGCTGAAATTACCGTCAGTTCGTCGCCATTCAGGGCCCACAGGCGGGCGGTGCCGTCGGCTCCGGCCGTGGCGAGGCGCTGACCATCCGGGCTAAACACCACGTTCCACACCGCACGTTTATGGCCCACCAGTTGGGCTAGCTCATGACCTGCATCGTCCCACAGGCGAGCCGTGCCGTCGGCTCCAGCCGTGGCGAGGTGCTGACCATCCGGGCTGAACACCACGCTCCACACCGCGCGTTGATGTCCCTGTAGCACCCTGATCTGATGCTCTGGCGGTTCTGGCGTTTGGGGAAAAGCTGAACGGGAGTCGGGCGATCGCCCCTGGGTTTCTGGGGTCGAAGGGGCTGATCCAGAGGCAGGCAAGTTTGGGCTGGGGAGTGTCGCCGCAGGAACAGCTACGGGACGCGCTAAGTCCGCTAGCATGAGGCGATCGCCTTGTTTACTTGGCGTTGTTTTACTTGGCGTTGTTTTACTTGGCGTTGTTTTACTTGGCGTTACAGAGCGACCTGCCTTTGGAAACTTCGGCGGCTGCCAGACCCGAAACACCTGCTGCCAGCGATCGCCCGCTTCCTTCCAAAAAGCATCGGCTGCCTCTATTGACCTAGAAACCATCCCTGATCTGGAACCCATCGCAATCTCTGCTGCACACCCAGTTGCATGCTCTCCTGCACGTTCTTCTGCACGCTCTGCTGCAACCTGGGGGGTAATTAGCGCCGGAGCCATCTGGGATTGCCGCTCTAGCAATAGTCCAGACCCCTGGCTCTCGTCTGGTGCAAAGGCGCTGCCATACAATAGCCATCCGCCCAAGAGCCAAGCGCCAAGAACTATGGCAACCTGGGCCACCCGCTGGCGGTGTCGCTTGGAACCCAAACCATTCATCTAGCGAAGGGCGATCGCGCAGCCGGGGCCATCTGTAAAACCATGACACAAAACCATGACAGGCCTGACCAGGACAAGCCTGACTATACTGGCTGCCCCGTCCGAAAATAACGATCGCTTGACTACATATTTTGCTATTGCGTTTTTTGCTATCGCGTTTTATCACTGCGTTTTGCCATCGCGCATCCAATCGATCCAGGACAGCGGCAGACGATAGCAGCAAGAGAATGGGCAGGCAGTTTTTCTAATGGCATTTTCTAATAGAAAAGCGGGCATTGACTGCTCTAAACGCTGCCAAAACCCGCCGCTCAAAAAGAATGCGCGTCTCACGGTCGTTCGCATCGGCTGCAAGCACACAGGCTGCAAGCACACAGGCTGCAAGCACATGGGGCACAACCAAATGCCACCCTGCCGTATGAACCTCCATCGATGGGCCGCACTCCCTATGTACAAATGCAGGCACTCGACGTGTAGGCACTCACCGTGCCGACATTCACCGTGCCGAAATTCACCGTGCCGACATTCGCCGTGTGAACACTGGCATTCGCTGTGATTTAGTAGTAAATCTTACCACCGCCCCACTTAGCGCCCACCACCTTGGGCTGAATCAGGATGTGACCCGCAATCACCTTCAGGTCGTCCTGCGTCAGGTTCCGCATCTTAGGGAAGATGTCGGTACTCTTGGTGCTGGGATGCAGTTCCGAAATTTCGGTCTGTCCGTCATAGGTGGTGGGATTGTTCATGTAGTCCACCAGGGCTTCGATGTTGGTGCGCGGGGGCGTTGCTAGCGCCAGAGTTTCGGGATCTAGCCCTACGTTAGGGTCGGTTTTGGTGATGCCGCCGACGTGACACTGACCACAGGCGTAGTTAAACAGGCGCTTGCCGTCCGCAACCTGCTTTTGCGTGAGCGTGATCGTGTCTCCTGCCGCATTGAGAGGCACCGTGCGCGTCGCAGCGTCGAGTTCAGCGGCGATCGCAGCCCCACCGACAACCTGGAAGATAAAAAGGGCTATCCCCACAACTAGCCAGACGTATCTCTTAAGCACAGAAATCGTTCTCCTTCCATCCAAGAACATCAATAATAAATTGAGGCAGCTACAGACCCAACTCTATCCTGACCCGGTGTGGTGGCTCAGTCCGCGATGTCTAAGCATGAACCCCGGACAGGACAGAACTGCAACCTGGTGAAGCTGCCAAAAATGGCTCAGATACCTGCAAATTAAATTGAACTCAGATATCGGCAGCTCAACACAGCATCCGGCAACCTGACCCAACTCTTCTCGCCCCACCACAGGGTTTTCCAGCCACAGCCTTAAATGAGATGAATTGTTAAGGTATGTCAGGCAATCCTAGTTCTTTATCATGCCATCGATTGAGACTCTTTATGAAGGGACTCTGGAGATTGTGACGAGATTCTGGAAGGATTGTGTAGAGCAATGTGGAGCAACGTGGAGCAATGTAGAGCAATATTCTTGGGCGATCGCCCAAGCCGTGCGTCAGGTCTGCCTTCTCTAGGCGAGAATGGGAATACTCCTGAAGGGATTTGCGATTTGTCCAGCCCCCATCCAGCAAGCCGGAGTCAAGACAAACCATGAGAACCGTGTTGATTGTGGACGACAGCCAAACCCTGCGGCAAATGCTTTTGGAACTGCTTCAGGGTAACGGACTCCAAGTCATGGAGGCAACCAACGGCATCGAGGCCAAGGCGATGATCCAATCCAACGCCCCGGATCTGGTCATCACTGACCTGATCATGCCGGAGATGAACGGCTACGAACTTTGTCGCTGGATCAAGAACGACCCCGCTGCTCAAAAAATTCCCGTCCTCATCTGCTCGACAAAAAGCGAAGAATTTGACCGCTATTGGGGCATGAAGCAGGGCGCAGATGCTTATATCACCAAGCCCTTTCACCCGCCAGAACTGCTGAAGACCGTCAAGCAACTGCTCCAGAGCCACCGCTAGGGATGACCATTGCTTGCTGAAAACATCATCGGGGTTCAAAGCAATAAATCTTGCCCACGTTAAATTCTGCCAGGGTATTCGGACGCGCCAAAAGGGTCTATGCTGCTTAGCAAGTCTGGTGCTGTCTATACGTCCCTCAAAAACATAGACCTGTGAGCTACAGGAATCCCGTTCCCACCGTAGATATCATCATTGAACTCATGGATCGGCCCTACCGACCCATTGTGCTAATCGAGCGGCTAAACCCTCCCTTTGGCTGGGCCCTGCCGGGGGGGTTTGTGGACTATGGCGAGTCGGTGGAGGATGCTGCCGAGCGCGAGGCCGCTGAGGAAACTGGGCTACAAGTCAAGCTAACGGAGCAGTTTCAGGTTTATTCCGACCCGCAGCGAGACCCCCGGTTGCACACCCTCAGTGTTGTGTTTTTGGCAACGGCCAAGGGTGACCCCTTTGCGGGCGACGATGCTAAAAATCTGGGCGTGTTTGAGATTTGGGATTTGCCCAGCAATTTGTGCTTTGACCATGACCGGATCTTGCGGGATTATCGCTATTTTCGGGAGCATGGGCTGCGGCCAAAGTTGGGATAGCGCTTTGGATAAATCTAAGGTGAGGAGGATATGGTATGCGGGAAGTGATTCGGACGGAGGCGGCTCCGGCTCCGGTGGGGCCCTACAGTCAGGCGATCGCCGCTCAGGGACGATTGGTGTTTGTGGCGGGGCAGATCCCGCTGCATCCCGAAACAGGGGCGATCGTGGGCGAAGATGTCGCCACCCAAACAGAGCAAGTGCTGGCCAATCTGGAAGCAATTTTGAAAGCTGCGGGCGCAACCTTTGCCGATGTGGTCAAGACCACGGTTTTCTTGGCCGACATGAATGACTTTGTGGCTATGAACGGTGTGTATACCCGCGTTTTTGATGAAGCAACGGCCCCAGCAAGGGCCTGTGTGCAGGTAGCGCGGCTGCCCAAGGACGTGCGCGTAGAGATTGAGTGCATTGCCGTTGTGCCCGCCTGAAGAGAAGGGAGTAGGATGGCGGGGGCAAATTCGCAAAATTGACACCTGGCGGTTCGGTTCACCCACCTCCCCCTGCCCCGGCAGGATTGTTACAGTATTAATCAATAACCACTGTCTGAGCGAGGTTACTGCTGTGAACAATGCGTCTAACAAAATCTCAGAGCTGTTTGGCGATGGTGCAGAATCGGGAAATTTGCTCTGGCAGTATGTCCAATCCATGAGTCCTGAGACGGTCGCTCAGCTCTCCAAGCCTGGCTCGCAGGAAGTGTTTCAGGTCATGGAACGCAACATTATCGGACTGCTGGGTGGCTTGCCCTCTGAGCATTTTGACGTGTCGATTACGACCAGCCGCGAGAATCTGGGTCGCCTGCTGGCTTCGGCGATGATGAGCGGCTACTTTCTCCGCAACGCTGAGCAGCGCATGGCGTTTGAGCGATCGCTCCAGGATGTGCCCGAAGTTGGTTAGGTGCGTCTGTGAGTCAAGGTTCGGATTTTAACTCCTGTTTTCTGGGTTCTAGCTCGGTCGATCCGGTGGGTCGGTCGAGCTTTCACTTTGCAGCGGCAGATGAAGGGGCAGCGGCAGATGAAGGGGCAGCGGCGGCGGAAGGGGCAGCGGCCTGTTGGGATATTGCGGAATTGCGGCGATCGCTCCTGTGCTGGTATGGGGCCCAAGGTCGCGACCTGCCCTGGCGACGCAGCCGCGACCCCTACGCCATCTGGGTTTCGGAAATCATGCTCCAGCAAACCCAGGTGAAAACGGTGATTCCCTACTACGAGCGCTGGCTGGCGCAGTTTCCTACCGTGACTGCACTGGCCGCCGCCGACCAAACCCAAGTCCTCAAAGCCTGGGAAGGGCTGGGATACTATGCCCGTGCCCGCAATCTGCATCGCGCTGCTCAGGTGATTGTTGAGCAACATGGCGGCCAGTTTCCTGCCGATCTGTCCACAGCGCTTACCCTCCCCGGCATCGGGCGCACCACCGCTGGGGGCATCCTCAGTGCCGCATTTAACCAACCCGTACCCATTTTGGATGGTAATGTGAAGCGAGTGCTGGCGCGATTGCTGGCAGTAGCAGTGCCGCCCAATCGCGCTCTGGCTGCACTCTGGCAAGCGTCGGAAGCGCTCCTCGATCCGCAGCGTCCACGAGATTTTAACCAAGCATTGATGGATCTGGGCGCGACCTGCTGTACGCCGCGTAACCCTGCTTGCTTGCTCTGTCCCTGGCAACCCCACTGTCTTGCCCATCAGCGAAACATGCAGAACGAATTGCCCATTGCCGAAACTCGCGCCCCGCTGCCCCACAAGCAAATCGGCGTGGCCGTCATCTGGAACGAGCAGGGACACATCCTGATCGATCGGCGCAAGCCCGAAGGACTGCTGGGCGGGCTATGGGAATTTCCAGGCGGCAAGATCGAGCCGGGCGAAACGGTGCAAGACTGTATCCGCCGCGAAATTTGGGAAGAGTTGGGGATTGAAATTGAAGTGGGCGATCGCCTGATTGTCATCGACCACGCCTATACCCACTTCCGCGTCACGCTGAATGTCTATCACTGTCGCCACCTCAGCGGCGACCCCCAGCCCATCGAGTGCGACGAGGTGCGCTGGGTCACGGCGGCAGAGCTAGACCAGTTTCCCTTTCCCAAAGCGAACCTGCAAATCATCGCGGCTATCCGAGCAGCAAGCACTTAGCTTTAGTTTGGACTAACTGGCATCACAATAATGCTCAACAGGATGCCATAAAGAATCTGCTCAACCGTTCATAACAGTTGAACTTAAGGAATTGGATACAATCCTGCTCGCAGTTAAGCTGCTGTTGCAACCGGACTGTTCAGGGATTGTTCGGATGTCTTGCGTTTCGAGGCTCGTTTTTTGACCATCGGATAGCAGGGACGAGGAGTTGGCTTGTGCCCCTTGCCTCGTCCTGGCGATTTACCACGAGGTTTAGGCGCAGGAGCAGGGGTGCCAATCGCTGCCAAAATGCCTGCAAACGCTTGTGCGACCCGACCCGGAGTCAACGTTTCTTGCGGTGCCTGCCAGGGCAAGGGGTGGTCAGTACAGTCCTTTCGCGCTAACCACAACTGCCAACTGAGCAACGGCATCAGGCTGCTCCACTGTTCGGTTGCCGATACAGAACTGAACTGGGGATGTGTCCAATATAGCCTCTGCTTGGCAAAGCGATACCAGTGTTCAATGGCAAAGCGACGGAGGTAGTGCAACCACAGGGTTTCTAACGGAGGCATCTGCTCACCCAGCCAAACTAACCACAAAGGAGCCAAGCGTCGCGTGCTGCTCTGTGTCTCCAGCACCTCCACGCGCAACACTTCCATTGCCCGTTTGGGGGATTTGCGGAAATGGTATGCACTCCAACGACTGACCCGCACTCGTCCCCAGTTGGGATCATCGACTTCAACGGTTTCGACCGGGACACTCCAAGTGTCAGGGTCATTGAGTTTCATCTTATGTCCATGCTTGGCAGGTGCGCCTCGCCCTCGATACGCTGGGGGCGCGCCATAGACACATCGATTGGATGTAACCCGCAGCAGCAAGTCTGCCTCAATCCCTGCCGTTTGGTTGACAAAACTGGCATTGCCGTACCCTCGGTCGTAGATCGCCAACGGACGCACCGCTAACTGCCGAGTCACTTGTTTGAGTTGGAATGCCGCTTTACTGGCGGGTGTTTCAAAGCTGGTGATGCGCTCATGCCGCAATGGTAATGCCCAACTGCCCCTGTCTTCAGCAATCCAGGCTAAGGTACTGTAGTTTTGTCCGGCTATCGGGGCATGTCCTGTTCTGCCTGATAAGGTGCGGTCTTTCAAACGCCTGGCAGCAGGACGGTTCCACCGACTCGCATCACCTGCCAACAACGGTTGCTGCTGAGTCGGTATCTGCTGCACCAACAGCTTCAGCACCTTTGATCGGGGTAGGCGGCTATCGCGCAACGCTTCATAGGTGCTCGACCACTGGCGACGAAAGACAGGACTCTGCGATAGCCTCACAAACGACACGATGCACGCACTCACTAACACGGCATCCATCAGATCAAACAGGGCATCTCTGGCGTTTCCCAAGCTGGCATACAACGTTTGGCGAAATTGCTGAAGTTCGTTGAAAATCATGGGGTCAATGTTGGTTGTACTTCATTGACCTTACGGCAGTCGGTGCTTCTCATTGACTGCCTTCCTCTTCACCATTAGTCCAAACTAAAGACTTAGGAATCTGAATAGGAATCTGAATTTTTAGCAAAAGCTTCAGCGGCACGCACAGTCGGATTGAGTGCCAAATCTTTTCTGTTTCTCTGAGCCTGAATTTCTCTAACCCTGAATTATTTCGCGACCTGCGGTTCTAGCGACGGGGGGGCAGGGGAATCGGTGGTCTTGCCGTTGTTCAGCGCCCCATCCAGCAGCGGCGTGTCCTTCTGGAACACGGGCAGATCGAACCAGAAGGTTGTCCCCACGCCGACTTCGCTCACCAGATGCACGCGGCTATGGTGCTTTTCGATGATATTCCGCACAATGGACAGCCCCAGCCCTGTGCCCTCCAGCGTGTGAACCCGGTTCTCCACCCGGAAGAAGCGGTCGAAGATGCAGGCCTGATCTTCAGCGTCGATGCCAATGCCCGTATCCGAAACCTCCACGCGCACGCAGGTCGCCAAGTGGGGATGCTCCGGTTCGCAGCCCATTGCGTAGGCACGAATTGCAATGCGCCCGCCTGCCTGGGTGAATTTCAGGGCGTTCCCCAGCAGGTTATTCAACACTTGCAGCAGCAGGTCATAGTTGCCCAGCACCGTCGGCAGGTGTAGCTCCACATCCTGCACCAGTTCGATTGCCTTGTCGCGGGCGTTGAGCTGGTGGGTGCGGAGGGTCTGCTCGATGGGCTGCGTCAGGTCGATCGCCTCGAAGTGATAGCGCTTGTTGGACTCCAGACGCGACAGATCCAGCACGTCGTTGACCAGGCGCGTCAGGCGATCGGTTTCCCGGTTTGCCGTTTCCAGGAATTCCCGCTTCTCGTCGTTGCTTAGGTCTTCGCCATACTCATGCAGCGTTTCGATGAACGACTTGATGTTAAACAGCGGGGTTCGCAGTTCGTGCGATACGTTGCTGATGAACTGGCTTTTGGCTTCGTTTAGCTCCACCTCGCGGGTGATGTCCTGCACCGTGATGGCGATGCCTTTCACATTTTCGCGGGACTGGTCTAGCACCGTATTCAGCAGCACCCGCAGCGTCCGGTTGACGGGTTCTGGCACGGCGATGGTGAACTCTGATTCAGCGCGATCGCGCAGCATGTCTGACGATAGCCCTTCCTGCGTAATCTCTTGAAGCGGCTGGCTGAGGGCTGCTTTGACTGGCTCTGGCAGGAGGTTTAGCACGGGCTGTCCCAGCAGATCCGGCGTATTTTCCCAGCCAAACAGACGACGTGCCGTGGGGTTCACCAGGATTACGTCCATATCGGAATCGAGCAGCACGGCTCCATCGGCAATCGTAGACACCAGCGTTTCCAGCTTGGCCTTTTCAGCAGTCAGTTCTTCGATGTTTTGCTCTTCGTAGCGCTCCAGCCGCTCCGCCATTTCGTTGAAG
The DNA here is from genome assembly GCF_013177315.1 of Thermoleptolyngbya sichuanensis A183. Classification (NCBI taxonomy): domain Bacteria; kingdom Bacillati; phylum Cyanobacteriota; class Cyanophyceae; order Oculatellales; family Oculatellaceae; genus Thermoleptolyngbya; species Thermoleptolyngbya sichuanensis. The sequence continues at coordinate 4,476,843 of NZ_CP053661.1, forward strand.
TTCAGAATCAGTTCGCCCAGCTCTCCGCCAAAGGGCAGGTCGATACGCTGCTTAAAATTCCCGGCGGCAATGTTTTTCACGCCCACCAGCAGTTCCTTGATCGGCTTGGTGATTTGCAGCGCGTTAAACACCGCCCCCAAGATCACCATCACCCAGATGGACACGAAAACGGCGATTGTCACGTCTCGCGTCAGGTGAGAGGACGTGACCACAGTGGGGTTTGGATTTGTGCCGATGGCTAAAACGCCCAGATACTTGCCGTTGTAGTTCAGCGGCACAAAGACATCCGTCACTTCTCCATCGGGCGTGAGGTGCTGGCGCACCATCGGATATTCCAGCGCCGGATTGAAGTTTTCGGGAAGCTGCATCCGGCGACGGATGGTGAGCGAGTTTTGCACCTCGGACTGGGAATAGGGGATGCCGAAGAAAATTTCGCCATCGGCATCGGCGTAGAGCATGTAGCGGACACTGGAGGTGCTGCTGTAGAAGCGCTGGGAGAAACGAGCCAGTTCCGTTAGGTTGTTTTCGCCCACCAGCGGCGCAACGTTGGCCGACAGCAACAAGCCCAGGTCGCTGCCAAAGCGTGTGTCGTTGAGCCGCGCATCCTGCTGAATTGAGTTCACTGCCCAAAAGGTCAGCCCGCTCATCAGCAGCGACACCATTAGCGTGCCGATCGCCATCAGCTTGGTCTGGAGCGTAAATTCCGACCACCAGCGGCGAATGATGTCTTGGAGTTGCTTTAGCAGATTTAGCAAAGCCGCACTATCTACCCAGAATGCAAGATGAGCAAGGATTCTAGCAGTACCAGGGGCCATAGTGCGCCCTGGTCATTTGCCAAAAATGTGTTCCTCCTATCATACAACCGTCTTCACCGTGACATGCGGCGTTGGGGTTCTACGGCAGTGTTCCGTCACTCCATTCCTGCCAGTATGCGCTGCAACTGGGCGCGAATCTCGGCATTTACGTGGTCAATGTGAAAGCGGTAGCTGGCGAAAGATTGGGCGGCGATCGCCCTCGCCTCTCCTACCTCTGGCTGCTGGAAACACTGCTGAATCGCAGCGGCCAGCGCGACGGCATCACCCGGCGACGTGAGCCAGCCTGTTTTTTCTGGATCAATCAATTCCCTCACGCCGCCTGCGTCGGCGGCAACGACCGGGCGACCACAGAGCATTCCTTCCACCACAACGCGCCCGAAGGGTTCCGGGGCGGTAGAGGTATGGGCAATCAGGTCGCAGGCGTGCATCAGCGAGGTCACGTCGGACTGGAAGCCCAAGAACAGGACGCGATCGCCCAGCCCCAGCGCCTCGACCTGCCGCCGCAATTGTTTCGCGTACTCTTCTTCGCCAAACAGAGCCTCACCCACCAGTATGGCGGCAACCTGCGGCGGGCACGCTGCCAGCGCCTCGACCAGCACATGCTGTCCCTTCCAGGGCGACAGACGGCTGAAATGCCCCACCACAAAGGAATTTTCTAGCCCCCAGGCTCGTCGCAGCGTGGCTCGATCCTGGCGGGGCTGGCGATAGGCCGCGGGCTGGAAGCCGTTGTAGATCACAACCGTGCGATCGCCCTTTCCACCTGCGTCGATGAGCGCCTGCCGACTGGCTTGGGAATTGGCAATCACCAGCGCGGCGCGATTGGCCAGCGCCACGGCGATGCGTTGGTTGGTGCGGCTGAAGTGGTCGAGCGAGAGGATATCGTGCAGGTGATAGACCAGCGGGCGGCGGGCCAGAAAGCTGGCGATCGCCCCCACCACCAGCGCTTTTTGCGTATTGGCGTAAATCAGGTCATAATCTCGCGCCAGCTTTGCCACACGACCAATCAGCGGCGCAAGCCGTCCCAAACTCGTTAAGCCTTGCCGCAGTCCACTTTCTTTGCGAACTTGCAGCCCGTTCTGCATCAGCACTTGCACCGGGATCTGGCGCTGCTCCAGCAGAGTTTTGAACGAACCGTCGGCAAACAGGGCCACTCGGCAGGTTTCCCGGTAGGGTGCAGCGATATCTAGCAGGCAAAGCTCTGCGCCGCCTGGTTTGCCGCTTTGGTCGAGAAACAGAATTTTCATCAGCCGGGGAGGAGATGGGAAGACCTGTTAGAGAAATTGCCTGGGAACGGCAAATCAGGTGGCTTTTGGGTTTTGGATTTTGGATTTTGGCGGGTTTTGGCGAGATTTTGGCAGCCTGTGTCGCCGGGATGCTTGGCATTCTCAATCATCGTATTGGAAACTGGCGTATTGGAAGCGGGTGCAATGGCTAGTGCAATGTCGGCTTGGGAGGCGTGAGGGTCTGCGTGGAACAGAGATGGAACGTGAGATGGGATGCCACATGGAAGGCGGCAGTGTGGACCGTGGGCTGTGTGCTGGCGATAGAGGTAGTTGGGACAGCGGCCAGTTGGGCCCAGACGGCTCAACCGTCTCCTGTGTCTTCGCCCATGCTGGCAGAGCGATCGCTCCGGGTGGGCGTAAAGCCGATTGAGCCGTTTGTGTTTGCCGCAGAGCAGGGCAACCCGACGGGCTATAGCATTGACCTGTGGACGGCGATCGCCCCGCAAATTAACGCCCAAACCCGGTATGTGGTCTATGACACTACGCCGGAACTGCTAGATGCGCTGCGGCAAGGCGAGGTCGATGTGGCAATCGCGGGCATTTCCATCACCGCCCATCGGGAAGCCACAGGACTCGACTTTTCTCACCCCACCTATGAGGCGGGGCTGCAATTACTCGTGATGCGATCGCAAAAATCCCAGGTTGCTCGGCTGCTCGATTATCTAGGCGGCGGCAGAGCCTTGCAAGCGGTCGGCCGCGTTTTGCTTAGCTCGATCGTCGTCGGATTCTTAATCTGGCTATTTGAGCGGCGACACAATCCCCACTTTCAGCAGGGGCCGCTGGCGGGGATTGGGCAGGGCATCTGGTTTGCCGTGGTGACGCTGGGCACTTTTGGCTATGGCGACGTAACGCCTGTGGGCTTGCCGGGGCGCATTGTGGCGGGACTCTGGATGGGGGTTAGCTTTTTCATCCTGGCGGACTTTATCTCAGCTATGACGACGGCTCGCCAGCAGGCTGCCCCGGTGCAAAGCCTGAGCGATCTTGCCGGACAGCCCATCGGCGCGAGCCAGGGCACGACTGCCGATTATTTTTTGCGAACCAAGCCCGTGAAGCGAGTGCCAATGGAGGATTTGGAAGCCTCGCTGAGGGCGCTGCGGTCGGGCGAAGTGGCGGCAATTGTGATAGACCGTCCTGTGGCAGAATACCTGACGGCTCAGGAGCCTGACCTAGTGATGGCGGGCGATCGCCTCAGTCGGGAACACTACGGCATTGCCCTGCGGGAGGGCGACGAACTCCGCGAAGAGATCAATCGCGCCCTGCTAACCCTGCAAGAGAAGGAATACTTCGAGTTTTTGTGCCGCAAATGGTTTGGAGAGCCACAGCAGCAGCGATCAGGACATCCTTAGGACTTACGCAGTTGGACAATGTCTTGCGGGCGCAACCTGTGAGACATTGTCCAAAACCCAAAGCGCTTATCGCAAGTGCGTCAGTCCTGATCCTAATTAACCTGGCAATATTTGATCTCGCATTCCGCCCCCTCTCATCCCCCAGCCGCTTCTTCCAGAGTGGGCTTAACGCCTTCGGCATACCAGCAAAGGGGGAGGGAGGTTGGCAACGTTGCACATCTCGTTCGGACGTTTAACCCAGAGCGGCTAACCCAGAGCGGCATGGATCTGCGATCGCGCTTCGGTGAGGGCTTCGGTCAGCTTGCTGGGGTCGCGGCCGCCGGCCTGGGCAAAGTTGGGTCGGCCGCCGCCACCGCCGCCGCAGAGTTTGGCGATCGCCCCGATCAGCTTTCCGGCTTGCAGACCTTTTTGATTGACCGCTGGGCTAAAGGCGGCGACAAGGGCGACTTTATCGGCGGCAGGGGCAGAGCCGAGGAATACTGCGCCTTCGCCCAGCTTTTGCAGCAAACGTTCGGCGGCGGTTTTCAGCGCGTCTGCGTCGGCATTGGGCATTTCTGCCACCAGGATTTTGAAATCGCCCAACGCTTCTGCCTGGTCGATTAGCTGATCCGATTGGGCGATCGCCAGTTCTGCCTTCAATGCGGCGAGTTCTTTGTGAGTCGTCTTTAGCTCGTCCTGAAGCGCGGTGATGCGGTCGGGAATCTCTTCGGGCTTGGCTTTGAAGCGATCGCCCAGGTCGCGCACCACCCTGTCGCGCAGGTTCAGGTATTCCAGCACCGCAGGCCCCGCAACGGCTTCGATGCGGCGCACCCCAGCAGACACGCCCGTTTCCGAGATGATTTTGAATAGACCAATCTCAGCCGTGTTGCTGACGTGGGTGCCGCCACATAGTTCCATCGACACGCCGGGAAAGTCGATAACGCGCACCTCGTCGGCATATTTTTCGCCAAACATGGCGGTTGCGCCCTTGGCTTTGGCAGTGGCCAGCGGCATGATGGACACGTCCGCTGCGTGGGCTTCGGCAATCCAGGTGTTCACCTGGTCTTCGATCTGCTGAATTTCCTCCGCTGTCAGCGGCCGCGCCAAGTTATAGTCAAACCGCAGCCGGTCAAAGGCGACCATTGATCCCTGCTGACCAATGTTCTCATCAATGAGTTTCTTCAGCGCGGCCTGGAGCAGGTGCGTCGCCGTATGGTTGGCTTGGGCGCGGCGGCGGCAGGCGAGGTCGATCTGGGCGGTGAGGCGATCGCCCGTTTTCAGCGTGCCCGCTTCCACTGTGCCAAAGTGAACGAAAATTGCTCCATCCTTTTGCACGTCTTGGACGCGCACCCGCAGCCCTGCTTCACCCAGCAAAACGCCGCGATCGCCCACCTGCCCGCCCGATTCGGCATAGAACGGCGTTTGGTCGAGAATCACCTGCACGTCGGTTCCCGCAGCAGCCGTGTCCACAGGCTTGCCCTGTACCAGCACCAGCTTCACCTCCGCCTCTGCTTGCGGCTGGGTATAGCCCAAAAAGCTGGTTTCGTGCAGGTTCTCCGCCAGCGTGTCGAGGCTGCCCTGCACAGTGAGGTCGATGGTTTCGTGGGCTGCCCGAGCGCGATCGCGCTGTTTCTCCATTTCCACCTCAAAGCCGTCGGTGTTCACCGTCAGCCCTGCTTCTTCAGCAATTTCTTGGGTTAGCTCCAGCGGGAAGCCGTAGGTGTCGTAGAGCGTGAAGGCATCCTGTCCCGAAATTTGCCCCTTTGCAGGCAACTTGGCAATGATGTCTGCCAGCAGCTTTTCGCCGCGCTCCAGGGTTTCCAGAAAACGGGATTCTTCCAGCGCCAGTTCGGTCTTGATGGCTTTTTCGCGCTGGCGCAGGTTGGGGTAGGCGGCTTCAGCAAGGGCGATCGCCGACTCGGCCACCTGGGTAATGAACGGCTGCTCGATGCCAATCAGCCGCCCGTGGCGCACCACACGGCGAATCAGGCGACGCAGCACATAGCCCCGCCCCAAATTAGAGGCGTTCACCCCGTCGGCGATCAGATGCGTCACAGCGCGAACGTGGTCGCCGATCACCTTCAGCGAGGTTTTGGTTTTTTCGTCGCAGGCAGAATAGTCCAGACCTGCAATCTGTGCGGCGGTTTGGATAATCGGGAAAATCAGGTCGGTTTCGTAGTTATTCGGCACGCGCTGGAGAATCTGCGCCATCCGCTCCAGCCCCATGCCCGTGTCGATGTTCTGCGCGGATAGCGGGGTCAGGTTGCCCTCTGCGTCCTGGTTGTATTGCATAAACACCAGGTTATAGAACTCGATGAAGCGGGTGTCGTCTTCTAGATCGATATGATCGTCGCCCCGCTCTGGGTGAAAGTCGTAGTAAATCTCGGAGCAGGGGCCGCAGGGGCCTGTCGGGCCAGACTGCCAGAAGTTGTCTTTCTCGTCCATCCGCTTAATGCGGGCTTCGGGAATGCCGATCTGGTCGCGCCAGATGGCGAAGGCTTCGTCGTCTTCCCGAAAGACGCTGACCACCAATCGTTCTGGAGGCAGCTTAAAGACTTCGGTCGAGAGTTCCCACGCCCAGACGATCGCCTTTTCTTTGAAATAGTCGCCAAAGCTAAAGTTGCCCAGCATTTCAAAGAAAGTGTGGTGACGAGCCGTGCGGCCGACGTTCTCGATGTCGTTGGTGCGAATGCACTTTTGCGAAGAGGTGGCACGGGGAAACTCGGCGGCCCGCTGCCCCAGGAAAATTGGCTTGAACGGCAGCATTCCGGCGATCGTCAGCAGCACCGTTGGGTCTTCGGGCACCAGCGAGGCGCTGGGGAGAACCTGATGCCCCCGCTCGGCATAAAAATCGAGAAAGGTCTGGCGAATCTGCGCCCCGCTGAGGTTGGGCGGCTGGGTCGAAGCGGCGGAACGGGACGGTGATTTGGGCGGCGATTTAGGCATAGGTTAACTCGAAACAGGCCGAGAGAGGGATTGGAGATCAGGGCTGCAAGCAGTTGCCGGCAGGGCTGGGCTAAGGGGGTATCGCTCAGGATAGGGGCGATCGCACGAGTTTTGATGAACCCCATACGGCTTGCTAAATCGCTCAGGCAGACGCTTGCAAGCCAAACAACTGCCAACTAAACAATTACAAGCTACCCAATCGCGAACCGATCAATTGCAAGCCACACCACAAGCCACACAATTGGAACGACGCAAATCTTATCAAAAATCCTGGTTACTACGATCTTGCTATCTGGCTGGCAGATTCAGCAACCCAAAAATCAGGAAATGCTGAGGGAATTTTGCTGGACTTTGGGTATCCTGACAAAATCCATCAGCACCGTATCAGCCACAGCACATCAACAACAGCACATGATTAACAGCACATTATTTAGACAATTTATTTAGACAATTTAGACAGCTAGACCTGACTGCCTGACACATCTCTGGGAACTTCTGATTTCTCATAGGGAACACTAGCCAAAAAGCCCCTTCGACCAAGTCCTCCGGTTTCAACTCAAAGGCTATGGGCTTCGACTCCAGGGAAACGCATTTTCAAGGACTTCAGGACTTGTGTCAGGCAACCAACAGCTAGACAGCAGTATCAGCAATCAGGGGTGTCTCAGGGGTGTCTCAGAGGGTGTTTGAAAAGGTATCGCCTGTAATGTTAAGCACTCAGAGATCCCCCCTGCCCCCCTTAAAAAGGGGGGAAACCGCCTTAAAGTCCGCCTTTTTAAGGGGGATTTAGGGGGATCTTGCACGCTTTGCTACAAACAGTAGGACTTTTCAAATATCCTCTCAGGGGTGTCTCAGGGATGTCTCAAGGATGTCAATGATGAATGGCGGCGTGTCATCCTCACGACTTCACAGAGCCAGCTTCGCAGAATCAGTCAGCAATCTCACATTAATCTAGGCAGTGTCTTAAAACTTTCTAGATCGTTGATTGCCTTGAGTCGATCCCCCTAAATCCCCCTTATTAAGGGGGACTTCCGGAGTGGTTCGGCTCGGTTCCCCCCTTTTTTAAGGGGGGCTAGGGGGGATCGAAGGGTTTTCAAGTAGGCCTAGAGTGACGTTTTTGATGATAAGTGTCCTGAGATTTCTCTATGTTTTAATGTGGCAGGTTTGTGGTAGTTTCAGGTGTGGCGATTGGGATAACTGACCGAAATCTTCCAAAGCAGGGCTTTATTGAACCAAATTTGGCGCTAATGCAGATCCAGTGGATATCTAGCAGATATTTAATCACTGGCAACTGATGCAGGCGTTGCAAATTGTGGAGATCCAGAGTCTTGCTGGCCCCGCCAATCGCGGACTCAGCCCCGCCCATTGTCCTGACACTGGTTTCTTTGCATTTTGAAACCCACAGAAACCCACCGTTGACCTGTATGTTGCTGTACAGGCTATTGCAGTTGGGATCTGGACTTAGCTGCTTTGACTGACGTGCGTGGCTTCTGAGATGGGCTGCGCCGTCCGTTTGTGCTTTTGCTCCTCGCACGTTACTCCTCTCACTATCTTGGGTTGTGCATTATCTGTATCGCGGTATTTGCCTGCGCGGTACCTGTTGCGGAGTTCCTTTTATCAAGGATGAATCCGGATAAAAGCACTTCAGGAGTTGCTGTCCTTACTGTTCAGTCCTGTTTCAGGATTATATTAAACGCCCGGATTCATGGAGGTGTGCAGCTTGAGGCTTAATGAATCGCATTTAATTGAGTATATTTTTATACCTTTAAATGTGGGCATGATTGAAAAATCTAAGAAAAGCATGAAAATTATTCTGCAAATTCCGAAATAACAGATTCGGCTGATGTATCCATTCTCATCCGTAGTGTCATCAGGTTAGAGAATGCTTATACCGGGCTGAGCTTGTGTTGATTCTATTTTTAATGCCCTACGCAGCGTGGGGATCTGACTAAATTGCTATTGCAAGACTTCTTTTGCAAAGCTGAGTCTGAACGATACGCCCTATTTTCTATTCTGAAGATGATTTAGCGGCTGGAGAGGGTTCTCTTCAAGCTGTTTAGGCATTTGTTAGCTTAGGCAAACAGGCGATTCATCAATTTGGCGACTGGTCTTTTAGATTTTCGAGGTAGGCTCCGCATTCCATGGACGCTTCGATTCTCATTGTGGGGGATCACGAATTTCTGGCATCCCTTTCGGCTCTAACCCCTGATCTGGCAGCGTTTACTCTAGAGGTTGCGCCCAATCCGCACGAAGCGACGCCGCTGATTCAGGCGCAGCAGCCCGACTTGTTGATTATCCAAGCGACTCAGCCGGGCAGCCTGGATCTGTGCCAGCGGGTTAAGACGCAGAGCCATCTGGCGTGGATCTATTGCGTGGTGGTGGATGATCGGCAGCCGCCTGCGCCGAACGAACTGGGCGATCGCCCCCAAGATGACGCGCACCTGGAAACTTCGGCCCTGATGATGGGGGCGGATGCCTATGTAGATCTGTGGCGAGCCGAGTTGCAGAATAAGTCGTCTGAAAAAAGCGATCAGTCGCTGATCGGTGCCCATGTGCAGGCGGGGCTGCGGCGTGTGCAAAACCATCGAGAGTTAATCCGCACCAACGATATTTTATCGGCGATCGCCCTGTCGGACCCGCTCACCGAGCTAAACAACCGCCGCGCCTTTGAGTGGGAACTGCCCCGGCAGATTCATAATGCGCGGCTGCGGGGAATGCCCATTAGTTTGCTGATGCTAGATGTAGACTTCTTTAAAAGCATCAACGACACCTACGGGCATCTGGTGGGCGACCGCGCTTTGCAGTTGATTGCCTCGCGGCTGCGGCATAACCTGCGCTTTTATGACACGCCATTTCGCTATGGCGGCGAAGAGTTTGTGATTATTCTCAGCGATACGGGGAATCAGGAAGCAGAGGCGATCGCCAACCGCATCTGTCGGCTCATCAGCGACCAGCCCTTTGTTATCGACGACTCTCTGGATCTCAACATCACTATCAGCGCGGGCACTGCATCGCTGGTGGTGCAGGACGATGCGCGGGGCATCAGCCTGCTGCGCCGGGCCGATCAAAACCTCCTGCGAGCAAAGGCGCTAGGTCGCAATCGGGTCGTCGGGGGGCAAGAGAGCGACGCACCGGGCGAAAGCGGGCTGGGCAATCCTGATCCTTCTCCCGCACACGAGTCATGAAGCCCTATCATCAGGTGGCAATTGAGGACTGCGGCGAGCCGCTGGTAGAACTCCCCGCAGACGAATTTGCGCGGGTAGATCCCCATCCCTACGCGGTGCTGGGTGCGCCCTATGGCGATCGCTCTCCGTTCTTTGTGCGGCAGGGCGTGCTGGAGCGGCTGCGGCTAGCCCAGGCAAACTTGCAGGAAAACTGCCCCGGCTGGCGCATCCAGATCTTCGATGCCTATCGACCCATCGCCGTGCAGCAGTTCATGGTGGACTATACCTTTCAAGACCTAGTGCGATCGCACGGACTAGATCCTGCCACGCTCAGTGAGGCCCAGCAGCACGACTTCTGGCAGCAGGTTTATCAGTTTTGGGCCGTGCCCAACTATAATCCCGCCACGCCACCGCCCCACAGCACTGGTGCAGCCGTCGATGTCACCCTGCTCGATGCCAGCGGTCAACCCGCCGACATGGGTTCGCCAATCGACGAACTCAGCCCCCGCTCCTACCCCGATTACTTTGCGCCTTACGCCGACCCCACTTCCGACCGCTATGACCCAACGCGGGCGATCGCTCACCAAAATCGCCAACGCCTGGCCACCGCCCTGCAATCGGCAGGTTTTTGTCGCCATCCCAATGAATGGTGGCATTTTTCGATCGGCGATCAGCTTTGGGCCTGGCTCAAAACTTCAGATCGCTCGGCGCTGGCCCTTTCAAATTCGGCTTGTGCAAATTTGGACGACGCGATGGACAATGCGAACCTGCGCGTAGTTGCACGGTATGGCGCAGTTTGAATCGATACCTGAAGGTACAGAAGCGGTAGTGCAAGTATATTAATTTCTGTCCAGAATTATTCGATATCTAAATTTGATATCTTTTTTAGGATGGGCGATCGCCCTTCAACGGTATTGAAATAGACGAATTCAGGCGAATTCAAATCAAGCTTTTATTCGCTTGACAGTTCGTAATTTAAGTGTAAAGAGTCTCCGTGTATACCAGGTTGGCGCTAACTGTACGGATGGGTCTTACTGGAAGAGTCCACCCGATATGCCGTCATCCACTGAGATGCAGAAAGATACCGCTGGAAACACCTTCGCAACGGCCCGCAGGCTCCGCTTCTCTTCTGGAAAGCTGAACCTCAGCGAATGGGTCGGCTCTGGCGATCGGGATGACATCTACCGCCTCAATTTCAACCGAGCTAGCAATGTCACTATTAGGGCTTCGGGAACTGGCAGCGGCACAGGGGCGATCGCCGACCTGATTCAAGACCTGAACAACAACGGCCGCCTCGATGCCAATGAAGTTAAAGGCAGAATGCTCATTCGCCCTGGGCAATCTAACACGCTAGCAGCCAAAAACCTGACGGGTACGTTCTTCCTCAGAGTCCGCAGCCAGGGCGGCAGTCTCAGTTACAACCTGGCAATGGAAACGACCCCATCGGATACATCCTCCGGTGGTGGCACTCGCGAAACCCAGCCGACTGGGTTCATCGCCGAAGTGCTGCGGCTGACCAATGCATTTCGCCAGCAAAACGGACTACGGCCGCTATCTTACAACAGTAAGCTGAGTAATGCTGCCCAAGGGCACAGCATCAATATGGCGAACCAGGACTTCTTTAGCCACACGGGCAAAGACGGCTCTACCTTTAGTCAGCGAGTTACGGCGGCTGGATATCAGTGGTCGTTTACGGGCGAAAACATTGCCGCGGGCTACAGCACGCCCCAGGCTGTGGTGAATGCCTGGATCAACAGCCCCGGACATCGGGCGGCGATGCTCAATCCCAACTATCAGGACATCGGCATCGGCTACCACTACCTTGCCAATGACACCGGCCAGGTGAATTATTACCACTACTGGACGCAAAACTTTGGCAAGCCCCTGTAGGGCTGGAGGTCATTTCTATTCTCGGATTTTGGATTTGCGATTTTGGATTGCTAGTCGAGCGTTTTCAAAGCGTTCAGCAATTTTATTCGTAACGCCACTGAAGTGAATCGACAGCAGAGGGTGAGAGAAAGCTCAGCAAGACAGTTTGGTTTGCACAGCAAAACAGTTTGGTTTGCACAGCAAAACAGTTTGGTTTGCACAGCAAAACAGTTTGGTTTGCACAGCGAAACAGTTTGGTTTGCACAGCAAAACAGAGGCGGGAATGTGCTGCGTTCTCGCCTCTTTTTTTTCAGAAAACCGAGAGGGACTTTGGACTAGAAGCGAAGAGAGAACTGGGCGATCGCCCCAACCCTCTTGCTCAATCTAAAATCCCCAATTCAAAATCTAAGTAGGTGGACATTAATAAACATAAAACCCAAAGACCTTGCGCCGCCCGCGCAGCGGGCGGCGCAAGGTTCAGGATCTGTTTTTTAATCTGGTCTATCTACTTAAAATCCCCAATCCAAAATCTCTAGAGCTTAGCCCGAATTTCCTCAACTCGCTTGCGATTCACGCCCAAATCAGACTGACCCAGGCGCGAGGCTGATCGCACCTGCACCACGCCCGCCACCTCGTCTACGTAGAACTCCACATCGTCCACAAACCCCATCAGGGCGCTGGTGAACTCGGCGTAGAGGTAATGATCAGACTCGGTGATGATCCGGGTGCGCGGCATGGCGGTAATGATGCCCTTGAGACGGGCGATCGCCTCGGCCGGGGTGCCGCTATAGCTCAGGGGCGCAATGTAATGCTCGGCATCCGACCCCGGAGCCTGACTATTGACGCAGTTGGGTGAGCCAGGGCAAGCTGCCAGCTTACCGTCCTTCACTCCCAGATTGGTGGGACGCGATCCAGAAAAAGAAAACAACGAAGCACCTCCAGAAGATTCAGCAAACATGGCCATCGAAAGCGAGGCTGGAGACATTACGGTGGAACCCGGAGCCGCCAGCGTCGTCGCCGGCCACACCAAACTGCCCACCAGCAGCACCATCAGAACAAAGACACTCAGCCACTTCAATCGATTCATCCTGCGCCTCTTTAATCTTTATTATTCCGTTAGGATTTATAGGACTTACGCAGTTGGACAATTTCTCGCGGGCTGAGCCCGCGAGAAATTGTCCAAAACCCAAAGAGCTTATCGCAAATGCGTAAGTTCTGTCCGTAATCAAACGTTTGGGATCAAACGTTTGGGCGTTGATTTTGACTGCATGGAAACTGCGCCAACCCAAAGGCACACCAGCCCTAGCAAAGCGGCTCACCTTTATAAGCTTCACCTATAAGCTTCACCAAGCTGCACTTTTACAGCATGTTGTGCGCCCGACACTATGCTGTGGACTCCATAACAATATCTTTACAATCCTTATCTTTACAATCCTTCCCCACTCAAGCCTGATCGCACAAAAGACGAAAGAATCGTTTGGGAATTGGTGGTCTAATTTTTGAGAATATTTAAGCTTTATAAAAAGCACATCGTCATTTCCGTATTTCCAGGGATAAGCTATAAGTCTTCCTGTTTTGAAAATCGTCGAAAATCGTCATGTCTCAGCCTCTAAAATCGAACCTCTTCGCTAATCGCAGTCTTTCTGTGCCTGCCAGATCTTCGCCCCTGGCTGCGCTCAGCGTGCGAACCGTCGCCCGTGCCTCTCAGCAAGAACCCGGAGGGACGCTGGGATCTGCGCTACGGGTCAGGCCGATCCCCGGAAAGTTCAATCGACTGGATTCGGTCAGTCGGTCAGACCGCGACCTGTATCGACTGGTGGTGAAAAATCCGTCTACCATGCAGATTGTGTTTCGCAAGTCGGGTGCGCCGACTGTTCAGCTTGCGGTGCTAAATGCCAGGGGCAGAGTGCTGAGGTTTGGCGGGCAAAAGCTGTCGTTTCCCGTGCTGGGGGGGGTTCGCAAGTTTAGCCTGACGGGTCTTATGCCCAGCACCTATTTTGTGCGCGTTTCGACGGCTTCTAGCGCTCCGGTGAACTATCGCCTGCGGCTGAGTGTGTCTAACTTGCCGACCTCCTAGCTGGCAATCAACCGATAACAACGCGATGTGCAACGTCCAACCTGCCCTCATCCACTGACCCTTCTTCGTGGGGAGATGGAAGCCACAACTCTTGTTCCTTCTCCTTTGGGAGGGAGCTAGGGTGAGAACCGCAAGAAGCCTAAGCACGAATATCATGCTTCTGTTCAGCAACACTCCCCTCTTCAGTGGCTCTTCCATCTCTTTTCGATGGATTAAAACCCTGAGTCTTCTTCTTGACTTTAGTTTGGACTAATGGTGAAGAGGAAGGCAGTCAATGAGAAGCACCGACTGCCGTAAGGTCAATGAAGTACAACCAACATTGACCCCATGATTTTCAACGAACTTCAGCAATTTCGCCAAACGTTGTATGCCAGCTTGGGAAACGCCAGAGATGCCCTGTTTGATCTGATGGATGCCGTGTTAGTGAGTGCGTGCATCGTGTCGTTTGTGAGGCTATCGCAGAGTCCTGTCTTTCGTCGCCAGTGGTCGAGCACCTATGAAGCGTTGCGCGATAGCCGCCTACCCCGATCAAAGGTGCTGAAGCTGTTGGTGCAGCAGATACCGACTCAGCAGCAACCGTTGTTGGCAGGTGATGCGAGTCGGTGGAACCGTCCTGCTGCCAGGCGTTTGAAAGACCGCACCTTATCAGGCAGAACAGGACATGCCCCGATAGCCGGACAAAACTACAGTACCTTAGCCTGGATTGCTGAAGACAGGGGCAGTTGGGCATTACCATTGCGGCATGAGCGCATCACCAGCTTTGAAACACCCGCCAGTAAAGCGGCATTCCAACTCAAACAAGTGACTCGGCAGTTAGCGGTGCGTCCGTTGGCGATCTACGACCGAGGGTACGGCAATGCCAGTTTTGTCAACCAAACGGCAGGGATTGAGGCAGACTTGCTGCTGCGGGTTACATCCAATCGATGTGTCTATGGCGCGCCCCCAGCGTATCGAGGGCGAGGCGCACCTGCCAAGCATGGACATAAGATGAAACTCAATGACCCTGACACTTGGAGTGTCCCGGTCGAAACCGTTGAAGTCGATGATCCCAACTGGGGACGAGTGCGGGTCAGTCGTTGGAGTGCATACCATTTCCGCAAATCCCCCAAACGGGCAATGGAAGTGTTGCGCGTGGAGGTGCTGGAGACACAGAGCAGCACGCGACGCTTGGCTCCTTTGTGGTTAGTTTGGCTGGGTGAGCAGATGCCTCCGTTAGAAACCCTGTGGTTGCACTACCTCCGTCGCTTTGCCATTGAACACTGGTATCGCTTTGCCAAGCAGAGGCTATATTGGACACATCCCCAGTTCAGTTCTGTATCGGCAACCGAACAGTGGAGCAGCCTGATGCCGTTGCTCAGTTGGCAGTTGTGGTTAGCGCGAAAGGACTGTACTGACCACCCCTTGCCCTGGCAGGCACCGCAAGAAACGTTGACTCCGGGTCGGGTCGCACAAGCGTTTGCAGGCATTTTGGCAGCGATTGGCACCCCTGCTCCTGCGCCTAAACCTCGTGGTAAATCGCCAGGACGAGGCAAGGGGCACAAGCCAACTCCTCGTCCCTGCTATCCGATGGTCAAAAAACGAGCCTCGAAACGCAAGACATCCGAACAATCCCTGAACAGTCCGGTTGCAACAGCAGCTTAACTGCGAGCAGGATTGTATCCAATTCCTTAAGTTCAACTGTTATGAACGGTTGAGCAGATTCTTTATGGCATCCTGTTGAGCATTATTGTGATGCCAGTTAGTCCAAACTAAAGTTCTTGAATCAGGGGCAGGGTTATTTGCAAGCGCGACAGGGGGCTATTTTCGGTGGGCGTATTCAGCAATTCCAGCCGTCCGCCCATTGCCTCCAGGATGGATTGAAATGCCAGCAGACTTGATCCCGGTGAAAGCTGAGCCACAGGCACATAGCCGCTGCTGCGGGTAATTTTGGGGTTTTGCGACAGAGCAGCCAACTGGTCGAGGGGTTCTTGCCAGGCTTCGGCGGGGCGCGTGTCTTCCAGGATTAGCCGGGCTAGCTTGGTGGGTGCGTCAATTTCCGCCGTTAGGCAAATTGAGCCGTCGTGCATGGTGGCGATCGCCCCGCTCACCAGGCTCACCAATCCCTGCTGCAACCACTGCGGATCGGCTAGCACGTAATACGCTGGGCTGGGCGGGAGGATTTCTAGCTGCAAATTGCGGTTGCGGGCCAAAAGTTGGGTGCGATCGCCCACTGCCAGAAACGTTCCCGCAAGCTGTACAGGCTGTAGCTCCAGCTTGCGAAAGTCTTGCGAAATACGCGAAATGGCGATCGCCTGATCCAGCAGCCCCAGCATCTTTTGGGCTGCGCCATTGGCCTGTCGCACAAACTCACGCTCCTCCTCTGGGCTATCGCACAGATCGTTGAGAATCAACTGTTGTAGCCCGATTACGCCGTTAATGGGCGATCGCAATTCGTGAGACACCCGCGCCAGAAACCCGGCATGGAACCGCGCCTGTTCAGAAGCCAGCCAGTAGGCCATTTCCAGTTGGCGGAGGGAGTTGGGGAGCGGCGACTCCATCCCATCAGCCTGCTCCAGGCCATCGCTTCGCAACCCCTGTGCCCTCACCAACTCCCACGCCAGCTTGGCCGCACCCACCTCACCGGCCTGATTGCCCAGGGCAGCAGGCAACACGCGCAGTCCTTCGCGGGAACTGGGCAACACGCGGGTTTGCAGTTCCTCCCACAGCGTTGGGTAGAAGAACTCGAAGCTGGCGCTGATGCCGCCGCTGAGAATCACCGCTTCTGGCGTGAGGACATAAACCAGGCTGGCGATGCCCGCGCCGAGGTCGCGTCCGTATTCTTGCCAAAAGGCGATCGCCTCCCGATCTCCCGCCTTGGCTCTGCGGCCCAGTTCTCCTGGCTCTAGCCCCGTGCGCCGTCGAATCGCCTGCACCGAGCAATATTGCTCCAGGGAACCGCGATTGCCGCTGTTGCACTCTGGCCCCTGCGGGTTGAGCGTGATTAGCCCCAGTTCGCCGCCCGTGCCCTGTCGCCCCGAAAACAGCCTGCCATCCAGCACGATCGCCCCGCCCACGCCCGTCCCCAGTGTCAGCAAGATCACGTCGCGAAAGTTGCGCCCTGCCCCTAGCCAGCTTTCGCCCAACCCTGCACAATTGGCATCGTTGGCTAGCACCGTCGGTTTGCCTGTCCTCGCCTCCAGCCAGTCCGCCAGGGGCACATCCTGCCAGCCGAGGTTAATTGCCACCCGCGCCACCCGACCCGCTGCGTCTGCTGGGCCTGGCGTGCCCACCCCAAGGGCGATCGCCTCGTTCTGGGGGTCAACCTGGGCGATCGCCGCCACCATCGCCTCGACCACCTGCTCTGGCTGAGGCGGTTGTGGCGTGGGCACGGTGACGGATGCAGCGCACGTTCCCTGAGCGTCATACCGACCCAGCTTGATCGCCGTGCCGCCGAGGTCGATGCCGATTACATAAGGCATAGGGACTTTACTTCCAGTTTTCTCGCCGCAGCAGGGGGTTAATGAACTCATTCAACCCCTCGCCGACCAAGGAGAGGCCCGTGACCAATAGCGTTAGGGCGAGGCCGGGGAAGAGGGCGGGCCACCAAATGCCCGTTGGCAGTGCATCCAGAGCTTGGCGAAGATCTGCGCCCCATTCGGGGGTTTGGTCGGGTAAGCCTAGTCCCAAAAAGCCGAGTCCTCCCAGCGTCAGCGCGGCATCGGCGGCGTTGAGCGTAAACAGCACGGGCACGCTCTGGATCACGTTGGCAAAGAGGTACTTGCTCAAAACGCGCCAGGTGGACGCACCCATCGACTGCGCCGCTTCTATAAATAGCTCGGTTTTGACGCTGACGGTGTGGTTTCGCACGACGCGGTAATACTGCGGCACATAGGCAATGCTGAGGGCGATCGCCGCATTTAGCACGCCCCGCCCCACCACAAACGCCAGCGTCACCGACAGCAGCAGCCCCGGCAGCGTGTAGATTGTGTCCATCAGAAACAGCAGCACTCGGTCTAGCCAGCCGCCCAAATAGCCGCTCAGCATTCCCAACGGCACGCCCACCAGCACGCTCAGCGCCGTCGCCAGCACCACTACCTTCAGCGCTGCCTGTGCGCCATAGAGGGTGCGAGCAAAAATGTCGTAGCCCTGTCGATCGGTGCCAAACCAGTGTGCCGCCGACGGTGGTTCATGAATTGGGTTCGCCAGCGCCTCCAGCGGGTCTTGCAGCCAGCCCCAGGTGTGAAACAGCGGAGCCAGCAGCGCCGCCAGCACAAACACTGCCACGATCGCCACGCCCACCCACATCATTTGCACCGACAAACTCGGCCGCTGTGTCGTGCGTAAAAATCGGAGCGATCGCAAATTGGTAAGCGCCATGCCAAATCGGATTCCAGGAGCAAAAAAGGGAAAAAGATCGTAGCCTATTGTCGCACGTCTGAGGAAGCGTGATAGCGAGTTGGGATACTAACGATTTTGGATGGGCGATTTTGGATTTTGGATGGGCGATTTTGGCGTGTCAGTCAAGCCTCTTGGGGCCTTCAGCCATTTCATTTAGAACGCTGCTTAAAGCGCTATCTAAGAGGGTGTTTGAAAAGGTATCGCCTGTAATGTTAAGCACTCAGAGATCCCCCCTAGCCCCCCTTAAAAAGGGGGGAAACCGCCTTAAAGTCCCCCCTTTTTAAGGGGGATTTAGGGGGATCTGCACGCTTTGCTACAAACAGTGGGACTTTCCAAACATCCTCTAAGTAAAGACAGGACTTACGCCCTTGCTCTGACAAACCGGACAGTAGTAAATCCGTCGTCCGCCCAGTATGTTCTTCTCGATGGGCGTTTGGCATACCCAGCAGGGCTGTCCGTCGCGGTTGAACACATGAAAGCGATACTGGCCACGGCTGAGGCCTTGCTGTTTGAGCTGAGCGACGCGGGCCAGGTCATTGGTGATGCCGCCTGTGGTGTAGGACTGGCGGGCGAGGGCGATCGCCGCCTCAGCCAGTCCAGTTATTTGCTCTGGGGTGCAGTCCATCGGGCGCAGGCTGGGATGCACACCCGCCACAAACAGCACCTCGCTGCGGAGATAGTTGCCCAGGCCGCAGAGAAATTTCTGATCTAGCAGCAGCGACACCAGCCCGCGACGGTGAAAGCGGGGATCGAGCAATCGTGCGACGACTTGTTCAACGCTGACGGCGGAATCTAGCACGTCGGGCCCGACCTGGCTCCAGAAGGGGTGCTGTATTAGCTCGTCTTCTCGCAGCACTTCGATATCCGAGGCGCTGTAGAGCAGGGCAGATTTTTGGCTGTTGTGAATTGCAAGGCGGAGTTGACGCTTTGTTTGTGGGAAATCGTAGGCTTTGCGGACGTACCAGATGCCGTAAAGCTGATTGTGGCTGTAGATATTCAACTGGCAGGCAAAGCGAATCAGCATTCCCTTGCCACGGGTTTGCACGTTTAGAATGCGATCGCCCCTCAGTTTGTCTTCGTAGGGCTTCAGATGCTCAAAGGCAAAGAAAATATCTTGGACAGGCTCGCGAGTAATGGCACGTTCAATTTCGTCCGCAGCACGGCGGATTTCGGGGCCTTCAGGCATATTTGGAGACCAGGGATTGGAAGTTAAGAGTTAGAGATTGGGGCTTATATCGAGTGGGCGCATCCCAGTTATGCAAGCTTGCCCTCATCCCCCAGCCCCTGCTCCCGCTTTGGGAGCAGGGGAGCCGGATTGGAAGTCCCTCTCCCAAAGCGGGAGAGAGATTTAGGGTGAGGGTTACAAAATGAGGGTTACAAAAGTGGGATACACCCTATCGAGTTTCCTGAGAGTCGTGCTGGATGAGATGCCTGGGAGTTACGCAGAGGCTTGACTAGCGCTCCGAAATCGCAAATCTAAAATCGAGAATCGATACCAGGCTTGCGCTACAAAGTCACCTGAATCGCTAGACTGCATCAAATCGACATAAAAGGCTGAACAAAATCCGCCAAGTCGCTGATGAATTCATTAGAGAATTTCAAAGAAAACCAGAGTTTCTGGACGCTATTCGCCCAAAAGTCGGGCTTGAAAGTTCATAGCCTACCATCTCAGAAAAATCAGCGCAATATTCCTCAATTCTTTTCTGTTTCCAGAACTCTTATCTGTTCCCAGAACTCTTATCTGTTCCCAGACTTCTAAGTAAATAGACCAGATTAAAAACAGATCCTGAACCCTGCGCCGCCCGCGCAGCGGGCGGCGCAGGGTCTTTGGGTTTTATGTTTGTTAATGTCCACCTACTTATTAGTAGCCCGCCTTAGTAGCCCGCCAGCTTACCGCGCCGCTTGGTTTCGCGCTCGGCCAGGTGAAACAGCGTCAGCCCTAGGGCAAAGTAAATCGCACCATTCAGCAGCGCCAGCCCAAAGTTGTCGGCCTTGAGCGGCACACCCCGCGCCATCACATCACGCATCAGCCCCGCACCCGGAGCCATCGGCAGCAGCAGCCCCAGCAGCCGCATTGGCCCTGACCAAGTTTCCGACGGCACCGCCAGCAAAAACAGCAGCGCAAACTGAAAGATTCCCAAAAGCTGCTGTACCTGCTTTAGCAAGAGCGACAATGACCCCATCGCAAAGGCCAGCCCGTAGGCTCCTAGCAGCACCGTGGCAAAGGCAGGCAGCACCGCAGGCGGAAAGGACAGCCGCGTTCCCGTGAGCAAGGAAATTACGCCGAGAATGCAGGCAATCAGCGTCAGTTGAATCGTTAGGCTGGCTAGCGCCCGCGTCAGGAAGAGCCGGGGCGGGCTATAGGGCGATAGAAATAGCTGCTCTAGCGTGCCCGTCTGTGCCTCGCGCTGCAAGTTGCCCGCCACGTCGCTCATGATGAACAGCGCCAGCGTCCACAGCACGTAGCCAATCACCACAGCATCAAGGCGATCGCCAAATTGCAAGTTTGGCCCGGCAATATACCGCGCACTCAGAAACAGCCCGTAGAACACGACGGTGGTAATGACAATTCCGGCGATCGCCTCGGTGGAGTATCGCAGCAGTTGAATCCAGCTTCGGCGCAGTTCCGCCAAAAAGAGTTCGAGCATTGGAAGCGTTGGAAGATTAGGGTATCGAAGTATCGAGGGTGTAGGGGGATTGGCATCTCCCAGCATTGCCTGATTCCATCATCCCGCTGTTTTCCCGATTCGCAACTCATTCCCCCAGCCTGCCATCTTCCTTCTGCACCACTGGCATCACCAGCATCTTATCTACGCGATTGCCGTCCATATCCATCACCTCAAACCGCAGGTTGTGCCAGTTGAAATAGTCAGCGGCGGCGGGAATCCGGCCAAGCTGCATGATTACAAAGCCTCCCAGCGTTTGATAGTTGCCTCGGTCTTCATCCGGCAGTTCGTCAAGGTCGAACAGTTCTTTAAGCCTGTCGATGGGCAACATGCCGTCTAGCAGCCAGGAGCCGTCCTCGCGCTGCACGATGGCGGCTTCAAACCCGTGGTCTGCCATCGGCACATCGCCAATGATGACCTCCATCACGTCATTCAGCGTGACAATGCCCTGCACCACGCCGTATTCGTCCACGATGATGGCTAGGTGGGTGCTGGACTGTTTGAACAACTCCAGCACCTTCAGCGCGGGGCTGGATTCGGGCACAAACAGCGGTTGCCGCAGGTTGCCCGCCAGGTCAAAGGGCTGGTCGGACAGGCTGCGGGAGAGTAGATCGGTGACGTGAGCCACGCCCAGCACGTTGTCTAGCGTTTCCTGACAAACCAAATAGCGGCTATGTCCATTTTCAATGATTTTTTGGCGGTTAATGTGTTCGGGGTCATTGAGGTCTAGCCAGACAATTTCCAAGCGCGGAGTCATCAGGCCGCTGACGCGCTGGTCGCCTAGGTGAAACACTCGCTCCACCATGTCTTGCTCGGCTGCATCAAACATGCCGGCCTCTGCGCCTTGGCGCACCATCACCTTAATTTCTTCTTCCGTCACCAGGGGTTCATCAGAAGACTGATTTACACCCACCAGTTTCAGGATGCCTTCGGTGGAAGCGCTTAATAAATGCACCAGCGGATAGGCTAGAGACGAGAGGCAGCGCATGGGGCGAGAGACTGCCCTGGCGATTTTTTCGGGGTTGCTGAGGGCGATGCGCTTGGGCACCAGTTCGCCAATAATCAGCGAGAGGTAGGTGATCGTCAGGACGACGACGCTGAGGGCGATCGCCCCGCTGTAGGGTTCAAGCGCGGTAACCTGGGCGATCGCCCCTGCCAGGGTATTCGCAATCATCGCCCCGCCAAACGCGCCCGCCAGAATGCCGATGAGCGTAATGCCAATTTGCACCGTTGAGAGAAACCGATTGGGAGAAGTCGCCAGTTCTATCGCTGCCTGGGCTTTTTTGTCGCCTCGCTCGGCCATCTCCTGAAGACGGATTTTGCGGGCAGACACAATCGCCATCTCCGACATCGCAAAGATGCCATTTGCCAAAATCAGCAGCAGCACGATTAAAACTTCAACAGCAACGGAAGGCATTGGTGGCAGTATCCGGCGGCGACCAGCGTCCGGCAAAAGGGGATAGATAACGTTTTCGGAAGTCACGAAGATGCGATGTGCAACGATGCGATGTGCAACTTCCAAGCTGCCCTCCTCCCCGAACCCCTTTTCCTAAGCTGGGAGCAGGGGAGCAAGAGAGGCTGGAAGTCCCTCTCCTGCTCTGGGAGAGAGCTTGAAGCCTTCGGCATACCAGAAAAGGGGGAGGGGAATCAGCAACGTCGCACATTGCGTTTAGAAATTAAGGCAAGCTTGCAAGCGCTTGCAGGCTTAGTTTTGCCAGTCAGGTTTCGCCAGCCAGGTTTCGCCAGTCAGGTTTCGCCAGTCAGGTTTCGCCAGCCAAATTCGCAAGCGCATCTCGCAAACTTATAGACGAAGGTAGCACCTCGGCCAGGGTGAAATTGTAGGATCAGCAGATTTTCTCGCGAGCGGCCAGGGGGCCGGCGACGGATTTGACCCGGCATCTGGAACCGATTTCCTACATCTTGGGCCCTGACCCATCTCTCCGGAGGCGGTTTCCCAAATCCTGAATCTCTGGCAGCGCTTTACAATGGTCAACAGTCTTTGCTCAATCCGTTGCTCAATCACCGTCTTCCGAAATCCCAACTGCTATGGTGTTTTCGTCAATTTGTCGCGTCATGGGGCGATCGCCCCTCACGGCCGAACTGCTCACCAAGCTGAACCAGCAGCGCCGCCTCATTCTCAACGGCATCGCCCGCCTGCCCAAGGGACTGGTCGCCTCTACCCTGGCCCAAGTGGCCCAGCGCCCGCTGCTGGTGATTGCCGCCACGCTGGAGGAAGCCGGCCGCTGGACGGCCCAACTAGAGGCGATGGGCTGGAACACGGTGCATTTCTACCCCACGTCGGAAGCGTCGCCCTACGAACCCTTTGACCCCGAATCGGAGATGACCTGGGGGCAGTTGCAGGTGTTGGCAGATTTGGCGCGGGTCGAGTCGTCGCCCCATCTGTCTCAGCTTGCGATTGTGTCCACCGAGCGATCGCTCCAGCCGCACCTGCCGCCTGTGGAGACGTTTCGCCAGTTTTGCATCACGCTGACCCAGGGCTTGGAAATTGACCTGAAATCCCTCAGTCGCCAACTGGCGCTGCTGGGCTACGAAAAAGTAGCGATGGTGGAAACGGAGGGGCAGTGGAGCCAGCGGGGAGACATTATCGACGTGTTTCCGGTGGCGGCGGAGTTGCCCGTGCGCCTGGAGCTATTTGGCGATGAGCTAGAGAAGATCCGCGAGTTTGACCCCGCCAGCCAGCGATCGCTCGACAATGTGCCCCAGTTGGTGCTGACGGCAACGGATTTTGCGCCGATGGTGTTGTTAGGGTTGGGGGCCAGCGGTCAGGGCGATTTGGCAGAAAGTTTGGAGCTTCTCAAGCCGTACCTATCCCCGGAAGAAGCAGAGCGGCTGGCGGAAAGCAGGCGGCTGGAAGGGGCGCGGCGGTTTCTGGGGCTGGCGTTTGAGCGGCCCGCGTCGCTGCTGGATTATTTACCAGAGAATACCCTGGTCGCCATTGATGAGGTGGAGCAGTGTCAGGCGCATGGCGATCGCTGGTTTGACCATGCAGAAGACCACTGGCGCGAGATATGCGGGGGGCAGGGGACCGTGGGCGACGGCTTGGCCGCGCAATCTCCCCCGGCTCCAACCCTCCCCAAGACCCACCGACCGTTTACGGAGTCCCTTGCGGCGTGCGATCGCTTTCTGTGTCTACACCTTTCCGAACTGGCGGAGGAGGGCAGCGGGCTGAACCTGGCGAGCCGCCCGGTTCCCGCCGTGCCGCACCAGTTTGGGCGCTTGGCAGAGACGATTCGCCAGGAGCGCGATCGCCAGTTTGGGATCTGGCTGATTTCGGCGCAGCCGTCGCGGTCGGTGGCGCTGTTGCAAGAACACGACTGTCCGGCGCAGTTCATCCCCAACCCCCACGACTATCCGGCCATCGATCGGCTCCAGGCGAACCGCGTGCCGACAGCGGTGAAGTATTCCGGTCTGGCAGAGCTAGAGGGCTTCATTCTGCCAACGTTCCGCATCGTCGTCATCACCGACCGCGAGTTCTTTGGGCAGCACACCCTGGCCACGCCCAGCTACGTCCGCAAGCGTCGCCGCGCCGCCTCCAAACAAGTTGACCCGAACAAACTGCAACCGGGTGATTACGTCGTCCACAAAAACCACGGCATTGGCCAGTTCATCAAGCTGGAAAGCCTGACGCTGGACAACGAAACCCGCGAATATCTGGTGCTGAAATATGCCGACGGGCTGCTGCGGGTGGCGGCGGATCAGGTGAATGCGCTGTCGCGGTTTCGCGGCGTGGGCGAGGGCAAACCCGAACTCAGCAAGATGACGGGCAAAGCCTGGGAACGCACCAAGCAAAAGGTTCGCAAGGCGATTAAGAAAGTTGCCTTTGACCTGTTGCAACTCTACGCCCAGCGGGCCCAGCAGCAGGGCCACGCCTACCCGCCGGATACGCCCTGGCAGGAGGAAATGGAAGACTCGTTCCCCTACCAGCCCACGACCGACCAGCTCAAGGCGATTCAGGACGTGAAGCGGGATATGGAGGGCGATCGCCCGATGGATCGGCTGGTCTGCGGCGACGTGGGCTTCGGCAAAACGGAAGTCGCCATCCGCGCTGTGTTCAAGGCGATCACCGCTGGGAAACAGGTCGCCCTGCTCGCGCCGACGACGATCCTGACGCAGCAGCATTACCACACCCTGAAGGAGCGCTTTGCCCCATACCCGATTCAGGTCGGTCTGCTGAACCGTTTTCGCACCAATGCCGAAAAGCAGGACATCCTGAAGCGCCTCGCCTCTGGGGAACTGGATGTGGTGGTGGGGACGCACCAGCTTTTGGGTAAGGGCGTGCAGTTCAAAGACTTGGGGCTACTGGTGGTAGACGAAGAGCAGCGCTTTGGCGTGAACCAAAAGGAAAAAATCAAAACCCTGAAAACCCAGGTAGACGTGCTGACCCTCAGCGCTACGCCGATTCCCCGGACGCTTTACATGGCGCTGTCGGGCGTGCGCGAAATGAGCTTGATTACCACGCCGCCGCCCTCCCGCCGCCCCATCAAGACCCACCTGTCGCCCTACGATCCGGAGATGGTGCGGACGGCAATTCGGCAGGAACTCGATCGCGGTGGGCAGGTGTTTTACGTGGTGCCACGGGTGGAGGGCATTGAGGAAACCGCCGCCAAGCTCCGAGAGATGGTGCCGGGGGTGCGGATGGCGATCGCCCACGGGCAGATGCAGGAAGGCGAACTGGAAGCCACCATGCTCACCTTCAACAACGGCGAGGCAGATATCCTTGTCTGCACCACCATTATCGAATCGGGGCTGGACATCCCCCGTGTGAATACAATTCTGATCGAAGACGCGCAGAAGTTCGGTCTGTCCCAGCTTTACCAACTCCGGGGACGGGTCGGCCGCGCGGGCATCCAGGCCCATGCGTGGCTATTTTACCCAAAACAAAGCCAGCTCACGGAAACCGCCCGTCAGCGGCTGCGCGCCATTCAGGAATTTACCCAGCTTGGCTCTGGCTATCAGTTGGCCATGCGCGATATGGAGATTCGCGGCGTGGGTAATTTGCTAGGCGCGGAGCAGTCGGGGCAGATGGACGCAATCGGCTTTGACCTGTACATGGAAATGCTGGAGGAAGCCATCAAGGAAATTCGCGGGCAGGAAATTCCCCAGGTGGACGACACCCAGATCGACCTACGCCTCACTGCCTTCATCCCCACCGACTATATCCCCGACCTGGATCAAAAGATGAGCGCCTATCGCGCCGTCGCCGCTGCCCAGACCAAGCAGGAATTGACCGAGATTGCGGTGGATTGGAGCGATCGCTATGGCCCCATTCCCCCCGCCGCGCTGCAACTGTTCCGCGTGGTGGAACTAAAGCAGATTGCCAAGAAACTAGGCTTCTCGCGCATCAAGCCCGACGGCAATCAGCATGTCGTGCTAGAAACGCCAATGGAAGAACCCGCCTGGAACCTGCTGAAGGACAAGCTGCCCAGCCACCTGCAACCCCGCTTTGTCTACACCTCCGGCAAAGTCACCGTCCGTGGCCTAGGGGCCCTCAGCGCCGACCTCCAGCTAGAGAACCTGATCGACTGGCTGAGCCGGATGCAGGGGGCCTTGTTGGAGCCGAGCTTGGTTTAGCAAGAAGTCACCGCTGGTGGTGCTGCGATCCAAAAGTCCTGTTGAAATGACAGTCGCGCTTCGTATCAAATCCATGCTGCTTGGATGAGTTGCATCGCCGACACAGCACTTGCAGGTTGCTCAGGTCGTTTACCCCACCTTGCGCCAGCGGAATGATGTGATCAATCGTCAGTTTTGCCTGGTGTGGCCCCGCGCCGCAGTGGTTGCATTGCTGGCTCAAGGGGGTGGTCAACAAAGTTATCTGCCGCTGTAGAACTTCACCGTTGGGGAGAGTGATTTTTGGAGGGATTGTGGAACGCTAGAGAGAGTTCTTGGGAGTAACGCTTAAAAAGGGCTGAGGGGCAATCGCCCTCACCTACGTCATCACACCGGCCCGCGCAAGATGCCTACTCGCGCAACAATTTTGCATAATCTACGTCTCAACGATCAATATATTTGGATTGATCCAGGCTCAATTTTTTGATCTTGAGGAATCCCGAAGCTTCAGGCAAGCCTGTTGTTATCTGTTACGCCTAACTCCTGAACTCCTCTGCACGTCAACATTCCACACTCTGGCAAAGCATCATGATTGACTTTCTCCTTCACCAATTTGGCAATCTGCGCCGCCGCTGGCTCTATGGGTTGATGGCAGGCGTGATGGCAACTGGGCTAATTGTGCTTAGCCCTTCGCCGTCTCATTCGCAAACCGTGCCGCGCTGGCTGGAACTGCTGATTCGCGGGGCGCAAATTGTTCAAATCTCCAATATGTCGGAGCGGCAAGAGTTGGAGCTAGGTCGGCAGATCAACCAGCAATTGTTGACGCGGCAGTTTCGGCTTTATCAGAATTCGACGGTTTCTGAATACGTTAACCGCGTGGGACAGGGACTCGTGCCCCACAGCGATCGCCCCCAGATTCCCTATACCTTCCAGGTGGTCGAGAGCAACCAGATCAATGCCTTTGCCACAATGGGCGGCTATGTCTACGTCACCACTGCGCTGCTGCAAGCAATGGACAATGAGGCTGAGCTAGCGGGCGTATTGGGGCATGAGATTGGGCACATTGCCTCGCGCCACTCGGTTGAGCAGTTGCGCGATCGGGCGATCGCCGCTGGGGCCGCCCGCGCCGCCGGACTGGATCGCAACACGGCCGTTGCCCTAGGTGTGGAACTCGCCATCAACCGACCCAACAGCCGCCGTGACGAATACGAAGCAGACGAGCGCGGCCTTAGCAATATAATCCGCGCTGGCTATGCCCCGATTGGCCTGGTTAGCTTTATGGAAAAACTCCAGCAGCGGGGCGGCTCGGTGCCCACTTTCCTGAGTACCCACCCCAATTCTGGGGAACGCGCTGCCCGCCTGCGACAGATGGTAGATGCAACCATCCTGTCCCAAGGTAGAGGGCTAGACACTGCCGACTATCGCAACCAGATTCGTTCGCTTGTGCGCTAAATGCTCTCTCTCAGCAGGAATGTGAAATGAGACGCTGGATTGCCGGGGTTGGCGTGGGCGTGGTGTGCGGCATCGCAGGCGCAATGGGCGTTGAGGCCGGTTTGGGGCACGCGCTGCCGCCGCCGGAGGACGTGCCAGAGGAGGTGCTGCGGACGCAGATTGTGCTGGAGGGGCGATCGCCCGTCACGGGAGAACCGCTTACTGCCAGCGAACGCGCCACCCAGCAGACCAGTCGCCAGACGGCGATTGAGGAACAACCCCGCGATCTGCCGCCCGAAATCCGGCAAACAGTGATGCTGCTGAAGCTGCGGCGGCTACTGCGCCCGGTGCTGCCGTTTATTTTCTAAACTCAGCAATCGTCGAGCCGTTCAAAGCGAGTAGCGATCGCCCGCACCAGGATTCAGGTACGGCCGGTCAAGCCACAGCCCTGCCTGCTGAAACTGACGGGCGATCGCCGCTAGCCGGGCGGTGGGGTCGGCGCTGTCTAGCAGCCCATCGGCAACCAACTGAGCGCGGTGCAGCCCAAACTCGATCGCCTCGTTGCAGGCTTCCTCCATCGGTTCCTCCATCGGTTCCTCCGCTAGCCCCACTCCTGGCGCGAGGGCCTTGGTAAACAGAGGCACGGCCCGCTGGAGGTGCGATCGCACAACCGGATAAGCCTGCCGCAGCATCGGAGCCGCCGCAGCCCAATCGACCTGGCACAGCCGCAAGATGGCTGCGTCGCGTCGCCCATAGTCGGCTGGGTCGTGCAGCAGGCCGAGGGAAAAGGGCAGTTTTGCCTGATTTAGCGCGGGAATCAGGACGCGCATGAGAGCGATCGCCCCCGCAGCCGACAGGTTGAAATAGACCTGCACCGCTGGCGCATCGGGCGAAATCGGGCCGCGATCGCCCAAAACAGTATAGAAACTCGCGTCCATGCGATGGGGTGGCATCCACACCGCAACCATGTCGCCCACTGCCGGATGTCTTTGGGAGGGAGATAAATGGCGATCGCGCTCCAGCCGCAAAATCAACCCATTGCGCTGAACCAAGGCCGTCGTTTCGTCGATCTGCGTGACGATCCAGCCTGCGTCAAAATAGCCCTGTCCTGTGTTTGCTGCGCTAAGCTGCTCAAAAAATTCCACATCCACCCCAGCCTGCACCGAGTTTCGCAGATCCGTTGCCGCAGGTTGGTCGGTCAGATGTCGGCCGCAGAAATAGAGGTCGTAGATCACGTTGCGAAGCTGGAGCCGCAGATAGGAGCGCTGCACCTCTGGCGGCAACTGGTCAAAGGGGCGATCGTCTTCTACTAGCACCGCCGCCGGACAGCGATCGTGATAAATCCGTCCCTCTGGGCTGATGTGGAGATGTCGCAGCAAATCGTCTAGCCCCGCTCTGGGCGGCAGCTTAAGCGTCGGGGTCGCGTTTGGAACTGTCGCGGGGGAACCTGCTAGTTCGCTAGAGCCGGATGTCGCCGCAAGGTCGGATTGGCTATCTGGCTGGTTGCCCAATTCTGCGTCAGATGCTTCCCTGTCTATCCAGTCCAGAAGCGGCCCGCCAAAAATTGACCGAATCGCCGCTTCTGGCCGATTGAGCAGCGAATTCGCCACCTGCATCGTGCAAATGCCCACATTGCCCAGCGGCTCGAAATGTAGCGCCTTGACCCGCAGCGTGCGAACCAGGCTATAGCCTGCAAACTGCATCGCCCGCTGCCAAAAGACTGGCGATCGCCCCATTTCGGGAAACGCCGCTCCATAGCCGCGCACGAGCAATCGCAGCGACGGCTGGAGAGCCTCCAGCGGGACGGCCACCAGCCGCAGCGCCTCGGTCAAATCCAGCCCCGACACGACCAAACTCTGTAGCCATAGCCGCAGATAGCAAGCAATCAGAAAGCCCATATCCAGCGCTGGGTCGCCCCATTCTGCCTTTTCCCAGTCGATCAGGCGCAGCGGTTGCGGGGCAGCATTCCAAGGCTGATTGGTCGCGGATGATTTTTTAGCCGATTCTGCTGATCCTGCTAATTCTTTTAATTCTTTAGAGGAGGCTCGAATCAACTGCGGCCAGTTGCGATGCAATAGCACATTGCCAAACTTGAAATCTTGATGCGTGAGGCAGCAGGGGTCGTAAATCTCGCTTAAATGGGCGATCGCCCTCCGCAGATCCTCAGCCTGAAAATACAGCTCAAAAAACCGCTGCCCATCTTCGCTGATCCGCCCCAAATCTTCTGGAGTCAGCCACTCCAGACCGTCTTCAAAATTGGGAACAATCGTGGCAATTTCGTCCTCTGCCATTGCCGCCGTTTGGGTTTGCTGGAGGGCAGCCCGATGAAGTGCCTCCTCGTCGGGATGAAGCTGGTGATAAATCGGCCAATAGTCCAGCGTAGTGCGGTGAAATTGCGCGGCTAGATGCCCTAACTGGTGGGCGATCGCCGCTGGAAATACCTGCTGTTCAGCATAGAAAGTTTCCAGATCGAGATAGTCCTGAAGATAGTTCATCACCAGGATGTGATGGACTGGATCAAACAGCAAAATGCCCGCCGTTAGGGGAATCAAACTACTCAGTTCAGAATGTGCTTGAAATAGAGATTGCACCTGCCCTTCAATCAGCAAATCTCCAGCGGCATTGCCCTGGGCATCCAGTGGTTCCTGTTTCACCAGCAGCAGGCGATCGCCCGTCAGTCGCACCAGCAAATTAAAGTTTTTGGAAGATTTGGCTTCAATAGAAAGAACGGATTCCGATGGGCGATCGCACAGCTTTTGCCTCACTAGATAATCAAAAACGTTCTGATGATCTAATCTAAACGTCATTTCTGTATGCATTTCGGAGTTTATATTAATCAGCATCCCCAAGGCTGACGAGTTCAGGTAAACGGTTTTCTGCCATAGCTTACTTTTCTAAGAAACTTAGCCAGAGCCACTCAGGACTCTGGCTATGGCTCTGACTCGGTAAAAGTTAAAGAGCTAACCTCTGTCGAAAGAGGCATTTTAAGTCATGAATTGGTCATGAGTTAAAATCCTATCCCCTAATCAACAGCGGATTAGTCGAAGATATCGGGCACTGGACTGTTAGTGGAGGACAAACCTCGCAAAGCCCTTGTAGACAAACCTTCGCAGTCTGTAGTCAAAATCGGCTGAGGTCTTTGCATAGTCAGCACTTCAAGTGCTACATCATCCTTTTATGAACCAGTGCCAGCGACAAAGCGCCGTAGCGAAATCAGGTCAAAATTAGGTCGTGGAAAGATTGCGGCGACGCACTACTCGGCGAGTCGTCCGACGGCGCACAACCCGTCGAGTATTACGGCGCGGAGGGGTGGAATTTCGGCGTCGCCCACCCGTGATCAGCAGTTCGTTTTCTTCGGTTAGCACTTGCGCCAAGCCTTCAATACCCAGGAACAGATCGATACCCGCAGGCTGATGTTGTGAAAGTTCCTTATTAGTCATTGCACGATCCTCATTACTAACTATCGACTCATGTTTAGAAATACTTGCACCTGCAAGAACGCTTGCATTTTTCAGTATTTCCTCCATGTGTCTTCAGCTTATCGAGGTGGATAGTAGGGAGCAACCTTTATTAGAGTTTTCTAATGCTTTTCTTAGGAAGCACTAAAGCATTGTTTTGCAATGAGATTCACGACAAGAATACCTGTATCTAAAGGTGCAGAATATTGCCGAAAAGTCGCTCTCAGGATACATCCCAAGATATGAGTTCTGAAAAATTTCTAGAATTTTAGAAATTACTAGTCTGATTCAGGAACTTTTTGAAAGGAGTAAACGTCACCTGCTTTTTGAAAATCAGTTTTGGATTTTGGGAACTTTTGCGTTCGGGCTTTCGTCTGCTGTCTGCGGCGCGATCGCCCCCATAAAAAGTGCAGGCCTTAGCGCAAGCAGCGCACTCTGAATGCCGCAGAAGCGCATCACAATTGACCCCAAAGATACCCAAAAGATGAGGAGCGCCATCCAATCCAAATCTAAAATGATGAACCGAGATTATATTGGACTGAAATTTTGGGCATCTGTGGATTACGGCGTGTTACGGCTGAAAGCGATAACCGATGCCGCGTACGGTTTCGATGTACCCGTTCCCCATCTTTTTTCGCAGATAGCCGACGTAGACATTGACAATATTGGAGCCGGGGTCATAGTCGTAGCCCCAGACGTGTTTGAGTAAATGCTCGTGGCTGAGTACCCGCCCTGGATTTCGCAGGAACGTTTCTGCTAGGGCAAATTCTCGGGCCGATAGCTCAATCTGGCGATCGCCCACGCAAAGCTGATGCGCTTGCAAATCTAGCTCGATGTTGCCCACTTGCAGCCGCATTTCGGCACCCTGGGTCGTGCGGGTGTGGCGCAGGCGCAGGCGGGCGCGGGCCAGCAATTCCTCAAACCGAAAGGGCTTGGTGACGTAATCATCTGCGCCGCTCTCTAGCCCGGCAACAGTGTCGTATACGCTGTCGCTGGCGGTGAGGATGATAATGGGCAGTTGTTCGCCTTGCCCGCGCAGTTCCTCCAGCACCGTCCAGCCGTCTTTTTTGGGCAGCCCCAGATCCAAAATCAGCAGGTCAAACTCCTGGCTGGTAATCATGTCGCAGGCAGTTTGTCCATCGGGGGCGATCGCCGTTGCAAAGCCATTGGCCCGAAATCCCTTTTCTAGAAAAGCAGCAATGCGCGGCTCATCTTCTGCAATCAACACGCGGGTCATGGTCTTCGTTTCTGGATGGACTGATTTTGGAGTCGGCGTTTCTAAACAGACGTATGATTTTCGTGCTTAAGCGTCTTGCTGCCCTCACCCTAGCCCTCTCCCAAAGAAGAGGGAACAAGAGTCCTAGCTCGTTCTCCTGTTCTCAAGATACAAGGGGTTGGGGGATGAGGGCAGATTGAAAGTTGCACATTCCGTCGGATTCGTTATCCAAAATCACCAATCCACAATTCAAAATTGCCAGGGCGATCGCCCCAGCGTCATCGAGTGGCTGACGGGGAGCTGCATCAGCCACATCGGGACGCGGGCTTGATACCGAAAAACGATATCCTTGCCTAAAAAATAATATCACTTTTGGATATCGAGTCAAGAAGAATGGCAAAATCACCGAAAGGTCATTCTGGAAAGCGTAGGACTTACGCACTTGCGATAGGTTTTCTGGGTTTTGGACGATTTCTCGCGGGCGCAGCCCGCGAGAAATCGTCCAACTGCGTAAGTCCTAAAGCGATTAGAATAAAAACGAATGAGGACTGGGAATATCAACCAAACGGCTTTCAAGTCAAGGGCTTGAGCATCAGTTTGGTAAGTCAGGATACCAAATGAGGCGTTTGATACGTCTTATTTATTTCGATAGGTTCAAATGGGTTTGTGAAACGCTGTATACCGTATACAGGAAAGCGACAGACGGAGATCTATGCAAAACCTGAAGGCGATCGTGATCGGGGCTGGGATTGGTGGCTTGACGGCTGGCATCGCCCTGCGACAAGCCGGATATGAGGTAGAAATTTATGATCGGGTGAAGGAGATGCGGCCGGTGGGTGCGGGGATTTCCGTCTGGTCGAATGGCGTGAAAGTGCTGAACCGTTTGGGATTGGGCGATCGCATGGCCGAAATCGGCGGCATTATGAACCGGATGCAGTATCACACCAAAGCCGGAGAACTTCTGAACTACATCGAGCTTGCGCCGCTGATTCACAAAGTCGGACAGCGCCCCTATCCGGTCGCCCGCCGCGATTTGCAAAAAATGCTGATGGCGGCGTTTCCGGGCGAGGTGCATCTCGACTGTCGCTGCATCGGCGTGGAGGAAGACGACCACGGCGTGACGGTGCAGTTTATCAACGGGCGCGAGGCGCGGGGCGATTTTTTGGTGGCGGCGGACGGCATTCGCTCGGTGTTGCGGAGCTACGTCGTAGGGCGCGAGGTAGAGCCGCAGTATGTGGGCTATGTGAACTGGAACGGGCTAGTGCCTGCCGATGCTGAGTTGTCTCCGCCGGAGAGTTGGGTCATCTACGTTGGCGAACACAAGCGAGCCTCCCTGATGCCTGTGGCGGGCGATCGCCTCTATTTCTTCCTCGACGTGCCGCTGCCCAAGGGCACACCCGCCAACCCCGACACCTACCGGGAAGAGCTAAAGGCCCATTTCGCAGGCTGGGCCGAGCCTGTGCAGCGCCTGATCGACCGCTTTGACCCCTATACCGTGGCGCGTCCGGAAATTCACGATGTCGGCCCGATCGATCGCTACGTGCGCGGGCGGGTGGCGCTGCTGGGCGATGCGGCCCACGCCACCTGTCCTGACTTGGGCCAGGGCGGCTGTCAGGCGATGGAAGATGCGCTGGTGCTGGCAAACTATCTGCTGACCACCAATATCAGCATCGAGTATGCCCTGAAGCGCTACGAGTCGGAGCGCATGGCCCGCGCCAACGCGGTGGTAGAAAAGGCCCGCAAACGGGCCGAACAGATTCACGGCAAAGACCCCGCCGTGACGCAGCAGTGGTATCACCAACTGGCGACGGAAAAGCCGACGGATGTTACCGATGCCATTAGCAAGGTGATTTTGGCGGGGCCGCTGCGTTAGCGAATCGGGAATTAGGCTTGAGAGATACAAAAACTGGAGAGATGGCAATGGCGGGTAAGCTCACGACCCACGTTTTGGACACGGCGCATGGTCGTCCGGCGGCGCAAATGGCGATCGCCCTCTATGCGATTCACGGCGGCATTCACCCCAACGGCGACAGCCGCACCCTGCTGAAAACCGTCACCACCAACGCCGACGGCCGCACCGATGCCCCCCTGCTCAGTGATGGTGATTTGAAAGCCGGTGTTTACGAACTGGTGTTTGCCGTCGCCGACTATTTCGCCCAATTTCCCGACGCACTGCCCGACCAGCCCTTCCTCAGCCAGATTCCCATCCGCTTTGGCATTGCCGATGCCGACGCGCACTATCACGTCCCGCTGCTGGTGTCGCCGTGGTCGTACAGCACCTATCGCGGCAGTTGAGTGACGGAAAAGACGAAAAACGAAAAACGAAAAACAGAACCTCTTCGCTCTTCGTTCTTCTCTCTTTCCTGCCCTCTTCGCTCTTCGTTCTTCGTTCTTCTCTCTTTCCTCACTCCATCGCCTCCGCCTGCGCCACATCCAGCCAGGTCTTCACCACCGTATCGGGGTTTAGGCTAATAGAGTCGATGCCCTGGCTGACCAGGAAGCGGGCAAAGTCGGGATAGTCGCTGGGCCCCTGGCCGCAGATGCCGATCTTGCGACCGTTGGCTTTGGCGCGTTCAATCACGACGCGAATCATCGTTTTTACGGCTTCGTTGCGCTCGTCAAACACGTTTGCCACCAGCGCCGAGTCGCGGTCGAGTCCCAGCGTCAGTTGGGTCAGGTCGTTGGAGCCAATGGAGAAGCCGTCGAAGATTTCGCTGAACTCGTTTGCCAGAATCACGTTGCTGGGCACTTCGCACATGACGTAGACCTGCAAGCCGTTTTCGCCGCGCTTCAGGCCGTTGCGCTCCAGTTCTGCCATTACCTTGCGCCCTTCCTCGGGTGTGCGGCAGAAGGGGATCATGGGAATCACATTCGTCAGCCCCATGTCGTTGCGGACGCGCCGAATCGCCGCGCACTCCAGCGCAAAGCCGTCGCGGTATTTCGGGTCATAGTATCGCGCTGCACCGCGCCAACCCAGCATTGGGTTTTCCTCGTGCGGTTCAAACGATTTGCCGCCCAGCAGGTTGGCGTATTCGTTGCTCTTGAAGTCTGACATCCGCACGACGACCGGCTTGGGATAGAAAGCAGCAGCGATGGTGGCCACGCCCTGGGCCAGCTTGTCTACAAAGTAGTCGGGCTTGTGGTCGTAGAGGTGAGTCAGTTGGGCGATCGCCGCTTTTTCGTCATCCTCTGGCAGTTGGTCATAGTTCAGCAGCGCCAGCGGATGCACGCGGATGTGGTTGGCAATAATGAACTCAAACCGCGCCAGCCCTACGCCGTCGTTGGGCAGGGCCGACAGGCGAAAGGCCTCTTCGGGATTGCCCACGTTCATTAGAATCTGCGTGCGCGGGCGGGGCAGGGTGTCGAGCGGCGTTTCCTCCACCTCAAACGGCAAGAACCCGGCGTAAACACGCCCCTCTTCGCCCTGGGCACAAGACACAGTGACTTCTTGACCCGTTTGCAAAACCTGCGTCGCATTGCCGCAGCCAACGATCGCCGGAATGCCCAATTCCCGCGCAATAATCGCCGCGTGGCAGGTGCGGCCGCCCTGATCGGTGACGATCGCCCCTGCTTTTTTCATAATTGGCTCCCAGTCTGGGTCGGTGCGGCTCGTCACCAGCACGTCGCCCGCCTGGAAGGCGTGAATTTCTGCTGGGCTAAGAATGACGCGCACCTTGCCTTGGCCAATCATCTCGCCCACGGCGCGGCCCGTCACCAGCGGCTCGTGGTGGGTGTAGGTAGTGTCTTCTGTTTTTGCGCCGGCCTCGCGCTCTAGGCGATAGCGCCGCAGCACGGTCTGCGCCTTTTGCGACTGCACCGTTTCCGGCCGCGCCTGCACGATGTAGAGTTCGCCCGTGATGCCGTCTCGCGCCCACTCGATATCCATTGGCGTGTAGGTGCCGTGGGTTTGGGAGTAATGGTCTTCGATGATGCAGGCCCATTCCGCCAGCTTGAGAATGTCCTCATCACTCAGGGCAAAGCGATCGCGCTCCGATTGTTCCACGGGCACGGTCTTGGTCAGATGTTCTCCGTCGGTGTCGTAGACCAT
This sequence comes from Thermoleptolyngbya sichuanensis A183, assembly GCF_013177315.1. Taxonomy (NCBI): domain Bacteria; kingdom Bacillati; phylum Cyanobacteriota; class Cyanophyceae; order Oculatellales; family Oculatellaceae; genus Thermoleptolyngbya; species Thermoleptolyngbya sichuanensis. Next base: position 4,513,083 of record NZ_CP053661.1, read on the forward strand.
TTTGATTTCTTTGCTGCCCAGGCGCTTGGCCAGGATGGGGCGGAAGCCTTCTTGCAGCGTGGGCTTAAACACCAGATACTCGTCCGGGTTGACGGAACCCTGCACCACCGTTTCGCCCAGCCCGTAGGCCGCCGTCACCAGCGCCGCATTGCGAAAGCCGCTCTCGGTGTCGATGGAAAACATCACGCCCGATTCTGCCAGGTCAGAGCGCACCATCTTTTGCACGCCAACGGAGAGGGCGACGGTGAAATGGTCAAACCCTTTGGTGGCTCGGTAAGAAATGGCGCGATCGGTAAAGATGGAGGCAAAACAATGGCGGCAAGCATTCAGCACCGCATCCAGTCCGTGGACGTTGAGGTAGGTTTCTTGCTGTCCGGCAAAGCTGGCATCGGGCAAATCTTCAGCGGTGGCGCTGGAGCGCACGGCGACATCTGTATCAGGCCCGTAGCGGCGGCACAGTTCAGCATAGGCCTGGGCGATCGCCTCTTCTAGATCTTGGGGAAAGGGGGCGTTGAGAATGAGCGATCGCGCTTCCCGCCCGCAAGCCTGCAAGTTTTCTACATCGTCCACATCCAGCGTGGCAAACAGGCGATGCAGCGCCTCCGCCAGCCCTGCGCTCTGAATGAAGTGGCGATAGGCGTGGGCCGTCGTCGCAAACCCACCCGGCACGCGCACTCCCTTGGCGCTAAGCTGACGAATCATTTCTCCCAGCGAGGCGTTTTTGCCGCCCACCAGCGGAATATCGTGAATTCCGACATCCTCAAACCACAGCACCAAACTCTGATCGTGCGGCATCGCGACGCTGCGTTCGGATAGCTGAACCATGAGTACCTCCTTGAGGCAACCGTGTGGAAGCGATGAGGGACTGGTTGCATTGCCCCCTCTCCTTCATGCTAGTCAATGGAATCGGGGGAGTCCTGAGGCCTGAGGACGAGCGAGATTGACGGAAATTGCCCAAGCCTGGATGCTGCTTGAGTTCGGGAAAATATTAAATTGTATATTTAATTACAATTCTTGACGAATGGGCTGGGGATCGACAAAAACGCCTTGAGAATTCACGAGAATTCACGCTTTTGGAGGTTGCGATATTTGGGTTCAAGGATTTGGATAACGGGCGATCGCCCCTACAACCGCTTCAACCCTGCCTAAAAACGTCCAGGTTTCCTGATAGAAGCAACCCCTTTTTGGGCGAATTTATCGATTGATTGTTTGCCCCAATTTTGACCCCGTATCGAATCGCCATCGAATTGCCAAAGTGACGCTACGAATCGCATCACTTCACACAAACCATGCGGCCGATGCAATCACCGGAAGCCCCGCAGACGCTCGACCGGAATCCAAAATCGCAAATCCAAAATCCAAAATCAAAGAATCGATACTAGCCCAAATACTTTTTCAGCAGCAGTTCCAGCTTAGCTTTTGTCTCCGCAGGGGCCTTGTCTAGCGGCGTGAGGATGGCGTATTTCAGGGCGTGGTGGGCTTCGGAAGGCGGCGGGTTTTGGGCCAGGCGACGCACGGTTTCCTGAATCACGCGCTGGGCATTTACCGCATTTTTTGTCAGGTTGCTGATCACCATGTCCACTGTCACGCTGTCGTGGTCGGGATGCCAGCAGTCATAATCCGTCACCAGCGCCAGCGTCGCGTAGGCGATTTCGGCTTCGCGGGCCAGCTTGGCTTCGGGCAGGTTGGTCATGCCGATCACCGTTGCGCCCCAGCTTCGATACAGGTTCGACTCGGCGCGGGTAGAAAAGGCTGGCCCCTCCATGCAGACGTAGGTGCCGCCCCGGTGCAGCGCTACATCGGGCAGATCCAGGGAGGCGATCGCCTCTCCCAACACCGCCGCCAGGTTCTTGCACACCGGATCGCCAAAGGCAATATGCGCCACGATGCCCTCGCCAAAGAAAGTCGAGACGCGCCCCCTCGTGCGATCGATGAACTGATCCGGCAGCACCATATCCAGCGGCTTGGCCTCCGCTTGCAGAGACCCCACCGCCGAAGCCGAAACCAGGTACTCCACACCCAGCGACTTCATTGCGTAAATATTCGCCCGAAACGGAAGTTCCGATGGCAGCAGCGTGTGGTTGCGTCCGTGCCGTGCCAAAAATGCGACGGGCGTGCCCTCCAGCGTGCCCACGATCAGCGCGTCCGACGGTTTGCCAAAGGGCGTGTCTACCTCGACTTCGCGCACGTCCTTCAGCGCGTCCATTTTGTAGAGGCCGCTGCCGCCGATGATGCCAATTCGCACGTCTGTCATGGTTGTCGTCCTGATTCGTCCTACGTCGTTCTAAAGAGCGGGGCCAGCGGTAATCAATCAGAACATTACCAAGCGACGCTCTGCCTCCTAAGATACAGGGGGTTTGCAGGAAGAAACAGGAGAGATCGTAAAAGTCTGGTTGAGAAGTCTAGCCGAGAAGTCTAGCCAAGAAGTCTGGCCAAGAAGTCTGGCTGGAGAATCTGGCTAGGGCGTGTTTTAAAGCCCTTTGATCCCCCCTAGCCCCCCTTAAAAAGGGGGGAACCGAGCCGAACCACTCTGGAATTCCCCCTTATTAAGGGGGATTTAGGGGGATCGACTCAAGGCAATCAACGACCTAGAAAGTTTTAAGACGCTGGCTAGAGCAGAGAACCAGAGTTAGGATTCTTCGGACTACAGTACCAGCGCGGGCGTGGCCTGCTGAAACTGCGCCCGGATTGCCTGGATACATTCTGGTGTGGGCGTTGGGGTATTGCTGAGTTGATAGTCATAGCCCAACTGTTGCCACTTGTATTCGCCCATCTTGTGGAAGGGAATAACTTCGACCCGCTCCACGTTCTTCAAGCGGGCGACGAACTGGGCCAGCCCAGCGACATTGTTTGGATCATCCGTTAAACCTGGCACCACCACAAAGCGAATCCAGGCAGGCTTGTGGCAGTCGCTGAGGTATTGTGCAAAATCCAGCGTGGGCTGGAGGCTGACGCTGGTGACCTGGGTGTAGATTGACGGGTTGAATGATTTGATATCCAGCAGCACCAAATCGACAAACTCTAGCACTGGGCGGGCGATCGCCAGCGGACAATAGCCCGACGTATCCAGCGCGGTGTGAATGCCCAGCGCCTTGCACTGCCGCAAAATCTCCTGCACAAACTCTGGTTGCATCAGCGGTTCGCCGCCGCTCAGGGTCACGCCACCAGGCGGACGAATGTAGAAGCGATATTTCTGAATCTCGGCGACCATTTCATCGGCGGTGACCTCAGTGCCACCCGATATCTCGCGGCAGTCGGGGTTGTGGCAATAGAGGCAGCGCAGGGGACAGCCCTGAGTAAACACCACGACCCGCAGGCCAGGCCCATCGACGGTGCCACAGGTTTCGATGGAGTGAATGCGTCCGGTGATTGACATAACGGTAGGCCTTAAAAATCACAGCGCCAAGGGAAGCAGACTCAGCAAAGCGTGTCAAAAGAGTCAGGACTTACGCACTTGCGATAGACCTTCTGGATTTTGGACAATTTCTTGCGGGTGCAGCCCGCGAGAAATTGTTCAACTGCGTAAGTCACAACTTTAGTTTGGACTAACTGGCATCACAATAATGCTCAACAGGATGCCATAAAGAATCTGCTCAACCGTTCATAACAGTTGAACTTAAGGAATTGGATACAATCCTGCTCGCAGTTAAGCTGCTGTTGCAACCGGACTGTTCAGGGATTGTTCGGATGTCTTGCGTTTCGAGGCTCGTTTTTTGACCATCGGATAGCAGGGACGAGGAGTTGGCTTGTGCCCCTTGCCTCGTCCTGGCGATTTACCACGAGGTTTAGGCGCAGGAGCAGGGGTGCCAATCGCTGCCAAAATGCCTGCAAACGCTTGTGCGACCCGACCCGGAGTCAACGTTTCTTGCGGTGCCTGCCAGGGCAAGGGGTGGTCAGTACAGTCCTTTCGCGCTAACCACAACTGCCAACTGAGCAACGGCATCAGGCTGCTCCACTGTTCGGTTGCCGATACAGAACTGAACTGGGGATGTGTCCAATATAGCCTCTGCTTGGCAAAGCGATACCAGTGTTCAATGGCAAAGCGACGGAGGTAGTGCAACCACAGGGTTTCTAACGGAGGCATCTGCTCACCCAGCCAAACTAACCACAAAGGAGCCAAGCGTCGCGTGCTGCTCTGTGTCTCCAGCACCTCCACGCGCAACACTTCCATTGCCCGTTTGGGGGATTTGCGGAAATGGTATGCACTCCAACGACTGACCCGCACTCGTCCCCAGTTGGGATCATCGACTTCAACGGTTTCGACCGGGACACTCCAAGTGTCAGGGTCATTGAGTTTCATCTTATGTCCATGCTTGGCAGGTGCGCCTCGCCCTCGATACGCTGGGGGCGCGCCATAGACACATCGATTGGATGTAACCCGCAGCAGCAAGTCTGCCTCAATCCCTGCCGTTTGGTTGACAAAACTGGCATTGCCGTACCCTCGGTCGTAGATCGCCAACGGACGCACCGCTAACTGCCGAGTCACTTGTTTGAGTTGGAATGCCGCTTTACTGGCGGGTGTTTCAAAGCTGGTGATGCGCTCATGCCGCAATGGTAATGCCCAACTGCCCCTGTCTTCAGCAATCCAGGCTAAGGTACTGTAGTTTTGTCCGGCTATCGGGGCATGTCCTGTTCTGCCTGATAAGGTGCGGTCTTTCAAACGCCTGGCAGCAGGACGGTTCCACCGACTCGCATCACCTGCCAACAACGGTTGCTGCTGAGTCGGTATCTGCTGCACCAACAGCTTCAGCACCTTTGATCGGGGTAGGCGGCTATCGCGCAACGCTTCATAGGTGCTCGACCACTGGCGACGAAAGACAGGACTCTGCGATAGCCTCACAAACGACACGATGCACGCACTCACTAACACGGCATCCATCAGATCAAACAGGGCATCTCTGGCGTTTCCCAAGCTGGCATACAACGTTTGGCGAAATTGCTGAAGTTCGTTGAAAATCATGGGGTCAATGTTGGTTGTACTTCATTGACCTTACGGCAGTCGGTGCTTCTCATTGACTGCCTTCCTCTTCACCATTAGTCCAAACTAAAGTCACAAGAGTGTCGAGAGAAAGGGCAAAAGGCGAACGGTCAGCGAGTTTCAGGCAAGTTGCAAGCGAGTTGCAAGCAAGTTGCAAGCAAGTTTCAATTGTTCCTGTCGTTGCCGTCCGGAGTCCTTTTGCCCTGCGTTGCGTCGGCTGAACGCCTTACAAAAGCGAGTCTCTTGCGAATGCCACCTATGCCTAGACGCGATCGTGGAAGGTGCGGCTGATCACGTCTAGCTGCTGCGCCTGGGTGAGCTTGATGAAGTTGACCGCGTAGCCCGACACTCGAATCGTGAGTTGTGGATATTGTTCAGGATGCGCCATCGCGTCGAGCAAGGTTTCTCGATTGAGTACGTTGACGTTGACGTGATGCCCCTGACCGTGGAAATAGCCGTCTAGTAAGCTCACCAGATTTTGGATGCGATCGCCCGTCTGTTTCCCCAGTGCGTCAGGCACGATGGAAAAGGTGTAGGAAATGCCGTCTTTGGCGTGGGCGTAGGGCAGTTTGGCGACAGAGGCGAGGGAGGCGATCGCCCCCTTGGTGTCGCGGCCGTGCATGGGGTTAGCACCGGGGGCAAAGGGCACGCCGGCCTTTCGCCCGTCAGGGGTGCTGCCCGTCTTCTTGCCGTAGACCACATTGGAGGTAATCGTCAGCACTGACTGGGTGGGCACGGCATCGCGGTAGGTTTTATGCTGCCGCAGCTTGTTCATAAAGGTCGTCACCAAGTTCGCAGCGATCGCATCCACTCGGTCGTCATTGTTCCCAAACTTGGGATAGTCACCTTCCACGGCGTAATCTACGGCCAGTCCGGCTTCATTCCGCAACACCTTCACCCTGGCATAGCGAATCGCAGACAGCGAATCCGCCACCACCGAAAGTCCTGCAATGCCGCAGGCCATCGTGCGATAAACGTCCCGATCATGCAGCGCCATTTCTAGCCGCTCGTAGCAGTACTTGTCGTGCATGTAGTGAATGACGTTCAGCGTGTTGATGTATAGCTCTGCCAGCCAAGTGAGCAGTCTGTCGAATTTTTCCATCACCTCATCGGGGTCTAGATAATCCGACAGGATGGGGCGGAACGGGGGCGCTACTTGTTCGCCTGTGTTTTCATCGCGGCCGCCGTTGATGGCATAGAGCAGGGCCTTGGCCAGATTGACCCGTGCGCCAAAGAACTGCATTTGCTTGCCCACGCGCATCGCAGACACACAGCAGGCGATCGCATAATCATCGCCAAACTCGGGCCGCATCAGGTCATCGTTTTCATACTGAATTGAACTGGTTTCAATAGAAATCCTGGCGCAATACTGCTTGAACGCATCCGGCAGCCGTTCAGACCACAGCACCGTCAGGTTGGGTTCGGGAGCCGGCCCCAGATTGTTCAGCGTATGCAGCATTCGGAAACTGGTTTTTGTCACCAGGGGTCGCCCGTCTTCTCCCATGCCGCCAATGGATTCTGTCACCCAGGTCGGGTCGCCCGAAAATAGCTCGTTATACTCCGGCGTTCGCAGGAACCGCACCATCCGCAGCTTCATGACAAACTGGTCGATGAGTTCCTGAATGTCGATTTCCGTAGCCGTGCCGTTTCGCAGATCCCGCTCGCAGTAGATATCTAAGAACGTAGACACCCGCCCCAGCGACATTGCCGCGCCGTTTTGCTCTTTCACGGCGGCTAGATAGCCAAAATAAAGCCACTGCACGGCTTCTTGGGCATTGGCGGCCGGGGCGCTGAGGTCACAGCCGTAGCTGGCGGCCATTTGCTTCAGTTCCTCCAGCGCCCGGATCTGCTCCGACAGTTCCTCCCGCAGCCGAATGGTGGGTTCGTCGCTGAGGGCTGCGAGCGACTGCTTCTGGTCTTTTTTGTCTTCAATCAGGCGATCGCACCCATACAGCGCCACTCGCCGATAGTCGCCGATAATCCGCCCCCGCCCATAGGCATCGGGCAGCCCGGTGATAATCCCCGACCGCCGCGCCATCCGCATTTCCTGGGTGTAGGCATCAAACACGCCGTCGTTGTGCGTTTTGCGATACGTCGTGAAAATTGCCTCCGTTTCGGGGTCGAGCGTATAGCCGTAGGCATTTAGCGCTGTTTTCACAACTCGGATGCCGCCAAAGGGCATTATGGCTCGCTTCAGCGGCTGGTCGGTTTGCAGCCCCACAATCCGCTCCAGTTCGCGGTTAATGTAGCCCGGCGGGTGGGAAGTGATACTCGACACCACCCGCGTATCGGCATCCAAAATGCCCCGTTCTCGCTCAGCTTGCATGAATTGCGTCACTTGCTGCCACAGGGTGCGCGTGGCAGCGGTGGGACGCGCTAAAAACGCCTCATTCCCGGTGTAGGGCGTGTAATTTTTCTGGATAAAGTCGCGCACGTCAATCCGTTCTACCCAGACTCCGGGCACAAACCCGTCCCAGGGCGATCGCGCTTGACTGGCATCTGGTTCTAAAACAAGCGTTGGCATAGTGCCTCCTTGAACGTAAGACCTGAAGGTAAGACCTGGACGTAAAAACCTGAACGTAAGACTTGAAGGTAAGACTTGAAGGTAAGACCTGAAATCAGAAAAAGCGGCGGGTTCGCGGGGCCAGCCAGATTCCGGGCCGGCCCCGCGCCGGGGGGCTATGAGTCGTCCGCCGCTAAAGAGGGAATCGAGGGCATCTCCGCCATTACCGAGGCAGACAGATCGCCTACGTTCGCAGGTTCATGCTCGCTGGGGTTTGGCGCAAGCTGCTGACTGGCGCGGGCAATTTCTGCGCGATAGCACAGCGGCACGTCGTCTGGATCGGCCTGGGGTCCCTCGTAGGCCAACACAAATAGCTCCTTCAGGTCTTGAATCAGCGGGTAGCGAGGATTTGCCCCCGTGCATTGGTCGTCGAAGGCGCGGTTGGCCAGGTTATCTAGCTGGGCATAGAACGAAGCGCGATCGCCCCCCGGATAGGAGGCCTGACCCATCTGACTGAGCGCTTCCGCCAGGGTTGCCGGAATCTCGACATTGCGCTTCAGTTCTTCCACTGCGATGATCAGCCGTTCCACCTTTTCATCGGCTGTGTTGCCCCCCAGGTGCAGATGGTCGGCGATCTGGGCGTAGCGGGCCTTGGCGTTGGGATATTTGTATTGCGGGAAGATCGCCTGCTTAAAGGGCTGATCCGTAGCGTTGTAGCGAATCACATGGGAAATTAGCAGCGCATTGGCCAACCCGTGCGGAACGTGGAACACCGCGCCAAGCTGGTGCGCCATCGAATGGCAGATGCCCAAAAACGCATTGGCAAAGGCCATGCCCGCAATCGTGGCGGCATAGTGAACCCGTTCGCGGGCTTCGGGATCGCGGCCCCCGTTGCGATAGGAGCGCGGCAGATATTGGAACAGAAGGGCGATCGCCTCTAGCGCCAGCCCGTTGGTAAAGTCCGTCGCAAACACCGACACATAGGCTTCAACTGCATGGGTCAGCGCGTCAATCCCGCTCCAGGCCGTCAGCTTGGGCGGCATCGTCAGCACCAGATCCGGGTCTACAATCGCCATGCTAGGAGTCAGGGCATAGTCTGCCAGGGGATATTTAATGCCCTCCCGGTCATCCGTAACCACGGCAAAAGGCGTGACCTCAGACCCCGTTCCTGAGGTAGTCGGAATCGCCACCAGCAGGGCTTTTTGACCCAGCGGCGGCAGTTCATACACCCGCTTACGAATGTCCATAAACCGCATAGCCACGCCCGCAAATTCCACCTCCGGCTGCTCATACATCAGCCACATGATCTTGGCCGCATCCATCGGCGAGCCGCCGCCCAGCGCAATAATCACGTCCGGCTGAAACCGCCGCAACTGCTCCAGCCCGCGATTCACATTCGATAGTGTCGGATCAGGTTCGACATCGTGAAACACGTCGTAGCGAATTTCCAAATTCTCCAGAACCCGCGTGACAGGGTTGACCATGCCTAGGTCAAAGAGCGGCTTATCGGTCACAATAAATGCCCGCCGCCTGCCCGCCAAGTCGCCCAGTGCCATTGGCAAGCAGCCGCTTTTGAAGTAAACCTTCGGCGGCACGCGGAACCAAAGCATGTTTTCGCGCCGCTGCGACACGGTTTTGATATTTAGCAGGTGATGCACAGTGACATTGCCAGAGACCGAGTTGCCCCCCCAAGTGCCGCAGCCCAGCGTCAGCGACGGGTCAAGCCTGAAGTTATACAAGTCGCCAATTGCTCCTTGGGAGGCCGGTGTGTTGATCAGCACGCGCCCTGTCTGCATTCGGGTTTCAAAAAGCTGAATTTCGGAACGCTGAGCGGTGTCGATGTAGAGCGCGGCGGTGTGCCCCTTGCCGCCAAAGTTAATTAGCTCCTCGGCGCGGGCGATCGCCCCTTCAAAGTTTGCTGCCCGATAAAACGCCAGAATCGGCGACAGTTTTTCCCAGGCAAACGCCTCATCTAGGGCCACTCGGTCGGTTTCAGCCATCAGCACCTTGGTTTGTGGCGGCACCGAGATTCCCGCCAGCTTCGCCAGCGTTTGCACCGACTGACCCACAATCGCCGCATTGAGCCGCCCATTCTGCACAATCTGTTCGCCCAGTTTCGCCTTCTCCTCTGGCTTCAGGAAATAAGCGCCCCGTGTCGTAAACTCTTGCTTCACTGCGTCGTAGATTGGCTCAACCACAATCACCGACTGCTCCGACGCGCAAATCATGCCGTTATCAAACGTTTTGCTGAGTAAGATAGAACTCACTGCCGTTTGAATATCCGCGCTTTCGGCAATCACGGCGGGCGTGTTTCCTGCACCCACCCCCAGCGACGGATGCCCGGATGAGTAAGCAGCCTGCACCATCCCCGGCCCGCCCGTCGCCAAAATCAGCTTGATATCCGGGTGCTGCATCAAGGCCTGCGATAGCTCCACCGATGGCTCATCAATCCAGCCAATGATGTGATCCGGCGCACCGGCCGCCACAGCCGCCTGAAGAATTAGTCGGGCTGCTTCAACTGTGCAGCGCTTGGCACGGGGATGGGGTGAAAAAATAATGGCATTGCGGGTTTTCAGGGAAATGAGCGACTTGAAAATGGCGGTCGAAGTTGGGTTCGTTGTGGGCACAATGCCTGCCAGAATGCCCACAGGTTCGGCAATTTTTTGAATGCCAAAGGTATCATCTTCTTCGATCAGCCCGCAGGTGCGCTCATGCTTGTACTTGTTGTAGATAATTTCCGAGGCAAAGTGGTTTTTGATCACCTTGTCCTCAACAATGCCCATCCCGGTTTCTGCAACGGCCAGCTTGGCCAGATCAATCCGGTGGGCATTAGCCGCCTGAGCAGCTTGCTTAAAAATCCAGTCTACCTGGCTCTGGGTATAGGTTGCGTATTGAGCCTGGGCTGCCTTGACTTGTTCGATCAGCGTTTCCAATTCTTGAATCGTAGTAACCTGCATAGGGACTCCTTAACTGGTGTGAGTAGGTGTGGATCTGAGTCGGCGGTGTAGCGTCTACGATCTTCAAGCGTTAGCGCAGTGTGTGTCTCCAAATACGTTTCCAACTGCGTTTCCAAATGCGCTTCCAGACGTGCTTCCAACTGCGCTTCCAACTGCGTGCCCAACTGTGCTTCAGCAAAACCAGCAGGAGGATCTTTGGGCTTCACCAAACCTTCTCTCTAGTTTCCTCACAAGCTGAACAGTGCCATCATCAATCCCTACAAAATTCCTGCAACGTGAGGGTCAAGGCAAGCTCAGGGTCAGGCTCAATACGCATCCAGTTTTGAGGCTCCTTAATGCTCCTTAATGCTCTTTCTGAGCCTGACTCTCCTGCCTATGAGCGCGTCACGGCTTCTTTTTCCTCAGCTTTCTCAATCAAAACTGGCTCTGCGACGGTGTTTGACGGCAATTCCTGAAGGGGTTCGTAGCCGAGTCTGCCGGTATGGTCTGCTTGCTGACAGGCCACCATCGTTTTTACGTGTTCTCGCTCATCATCGCGAATGGCAACAAACACGTCATACAGATTGTTAATTGCTGGACGACGCTCCTGCGGAGGATGGGCCGTTTGAAACGCATCAAACAGATACAGATCGCCCGTTTGGTAATATTCAAGGGCTACTTGAGGAGCAGGCTGAGCCTTTAGGGTTTCGCCTTCCTGCACCAAGAACAGGTCGTAGGTATGATAGGCATGTTCCTCTACTAGCTCCATAAAGTGATACGCCGACTTGGGTGAGATAATATACAACGCCACGATAATCCAGTAGTAGAGCAAGGCAACGCTGCGGGCTAGAAGGCGATCGCCCCAATGTTGGCTGCCCCCCAGCGCTTCCATAATCAGCAGATGGTGTAGCTCGTTCCAGGACTCGGCAAAGTGAACCTTGAGCCACTCCACACGCCGCCACAATCCCAGCGTCTCGTACAAATGCAAAACCGACAGGTAAGAAAAGTAGGGAACGCGAGCCACAGTTTCCAGGACGTAAAACCGAGGAATCGGGCGATCGTGATAAATCTGGTTGATCACAAACACCAGCACGCCAACGAGTAACTTAACCATTCAGCCAATTCTCCAAAAAGTGAGTGTGCAACGGGCAGCTTGAAGCGGGATGGAATGTACCGATGCACAAGTGCCCAGATGACAGCAGGACTAAGGCAGCGGTTTGTCGAGTACTTGCCTTTGCCCCCATGATGAAAGACGTGCCTCAGGAGGACAAGACAGTTTCCAGAATGCACACCCAGTTACCCAGAGGAAAAGAATCAGATGGGTGCTGGATTTGGGCGGAACCGGAAGAAAACGTTAAACCTGACGAATTCGTATCCCTTGCACTAATAGCCTGGTATCGGGTCGAAGAAGCTATTGGATGGATCACTTGCTAATCCTGAGATAGATCAATTACACCCCCAAAGTTCAGGAGATAGTCCGTTGGATTCTCGCTCTTATTCTTCCTCTGATTTCAAATGCCCGATTCAGTTTACGCTTGACTTGATTGGCAGCAAGTGGGCAATTTTGATTTTGCGCGAGCTGTTTGCCAGTGCGCCAAATCAGAATGGTCGCCCTGCCCGCCGAACCCATGAATTTCTCGATGCACTGCCAGGGCTAAGCACCAAAACGCTGATGGCGCGGCTGCGGGAGCTAGAAGAACACGGACTCATTGAGCGGACGGTCTATGCAGAGATTCCGCCCCGTGTGGAGTATCGGTTGACGGACAAGGGCCGAGAAATTCAGCCCGTGATGGCGGCGCTACATCAGGTGGGGATGCGCTGGCTTCAGCAGGGGGTCTGCGAGTGTCCGCTGGATATGCCTCATCAGGAAGCGCCGCAGCCCGACGCTTTGCCCAACGCTTTGCCCGACGCTTTAACGGCGATCGCCCCCAACACCCAGCCCCATCTCGCCGCCTGTAGCAGCAGCAGAGTAGAATCACAGGTGTAATCGTTGATTGCGATGCTGGTTGCAATTCCTGGTTGCAATCCCTGGTTGCGATGCTGGTTGCAATTCTTGGTTGCAATTCCTGGTTGCAATCCCTGGTTGCAATCCCTGGTTGTAATGGCGGTTGTAATTGCGGTTGTAACCGTCAATACTTGCGAGTCTGTTCTTGAGTTGGGGCTGTTTGAACCAATGGATTTAACGGCTGCTTTGCCTGCATTTGTGGTGACGTTGCGCGAGGGCGTAGAGGCGGCGCTGGTGGTGGGCATCGTGCTGGCCTGCCTCAGCAAGGCGGGCCAGTCCCGGTTGAACCCGTGGGTCTACGGCGGCATTGGCGCAGGGCTGGCGGGCAGCGTGCTGGTGGGTGTGCTGCTGGGCGGCGTGCTGACGGCGCTGAACCAGTCTCAGCAGCGCTATGCCCCTGTGCTGCGGCAGGCGATGGAGGCGGGATTTGGGCTGGTGGCGATCGCCCTCCTGAGCTGGATGCTGGTGTGGATGACGCGGCAGGCCCGCAGCCTCAAGGCAGAGGTGGAAGGTGCGGTCACGTCGGCTTTGCAGCAAGACGGCGCAGGCTGGGGCGTGTTTGGGCTAATCACCATTGCCGTGCTGCGGGAAGGATTCGAGACGGTGCTGTTTCTGGCGGCGCAGTTTCAGGACGGGCTGGCTCCGGCGCTGGGCGCGATAGCGGGCTTGGTGGGCGCAGTGACCATTGGGGTGCTGCTGTTTCAACTGGGCGTGAAAATCAACCTGAGGCGCTTCTTTCAGGTGATGGGGGTGCTGCTGCTGCTGATCGTGTCGGGGCTGGTGATCTCCATGCTGCGTCATGTAGACCTGGCGATCGCCGCCTGGGTGCAACTTCATCCCGCCTGGGCAAATCTCTGCTTTAGCGCCGGGCCAGACTGCGTGCTGGGGCCGCAGGTGTGGGATGCCCGCGCCGTGCTGCCCGACAAAAAATTTCCCGGCGTGCTGCTAAAGGCGCTGCTGGGCTACCGCGACCAGCTGTATCTGGCACAGGCGATCGCCTACCTGGCGTTTTTGGGAATCGTCGGCTGGCTCTATTTCCAGAGCCTCAGCCCTCAGAGCGCTGGCCCTACAGCAAAAAGCGTAAAAACAAACTCGCCAAGCCCCCAAGAGCACTAACCACATTGCCAACCCCGTTGCTGCGCCGCTGGGCCCGCCGTTCCCGCTCTTCGGCTGCCAGCACTTGCTCAATCCCAGTGACAAACCGCTCTGAAAGCTGCTGCCCTGGAATGTTTCCCTGGGCCAAAAACATTTGCTGGGCCTGCCGTCCGTCTTCCATTGCCCCTGCTTCATCGCCCAACTGAAGCCGCGCAATGCCCCGCGCCAGCATCGCGCTTGAAAAGTCAGGCTGGCGACTAAGGCTCTGATTGAAATACTGAATCGCATCGGGGAAGTTGCCGCGCTGCGCCTCTGCCAACCCCCAGAGGTACAACTGCTCCACCGACACCAGGTTTTCGGGCAGCCCAATCGCCCGCCACAGGTTTGCCCCGTCCAGCAGCGCCCCGGTCAGATTTGCGCCATAGAGGTAGGCTTCGCGCAAGTCTGCCCCGCGCAAATCTGCCCCACGCAGGTCGGCTCCACCCAGATTGGCATAGGACAAGACCGCCCCTTGCAGGTTTGCCCCTTGCAGGTTTGCCCCTTGCAAGTTTGCCCGGTTCAGGTTCGCCAAACTCAGGTCAGAACGGCTGACATCTACCCCCGACAGATTGGTGAACACCAGCCCCGCCCGGTGCAAATCACACTGCTGGCACTGACGATTTGCAAGCAACCGCTGCACATGCTCAAGATTTTCGGCGCGGGCAGGCAGGGCCACACCCAGCGCAGCCAACAGCCCTAGAGAAACGAGTTTGGAGTTCATAGCGTTGTTCAAAACCGGGTGGAGGAGTTCCGCGATATCGCTGCTATACAGTGTGCAATACGGTGTGAGCAGTACGGTATGAGCCAACTGTGGGAGCTAGCCCTGAGAATCAACCGCTGCAACACACACTGCAACACTGCAACATCACATTGCCCAAAAGTGTACTGAGAAATCGCAAAAACGGAGCATTAATTTTAATTTTGGCGCTGCGCGAGGGTCGTTACGCTGTGATATAGTACACATGTTCTTTTTTTTGGGAGGCGATCACGATGGCAGTCAAACCGATTCCTGATGGATATCCAGCGGTGACTCCGTATCTGATTGTGCATGACGCGGCAGGGGCGATCGCCTTCTATGAGCAGGCGTTTGGGGCAACGGAGCTAATGCGCCTGGCTGACCCATCGGGCAAGCTGGCCCACGCCGAAATCAAAATCGGCAACTCGCCCATCATGCTGTCCGACGAGTTTCCGGAGATGGATCATCGCAGCGCCCAAGCCATTGGCGGAACGCCTGTCAGCCTGATGGTCTATGTAGAAGATGTGGATTCGCTGTTTAATCGGGCGATCGCCGCAGGGGCAACGGAAATTCGCCCCGTGGAAAATCAGTTCTATGGCGATCGCGCGGGTACGCTGGCCGATCCGTTCGGTCACGTCTGGACGCTTGCGACCCACGTCGAAGATGTGTCTATGGAAGAGGTGAATGCCCGGTTCAGCGCAATGGTTTAGGGCTGGTCAGGGGAAGCTTAAGAGGCAACTGGTTGAGAAGCAACTGGAGGGGCGATCGCCCTCAACCCAGGCAACCGCCGAAGCGCTACTCGCTGGGCAACTCGCCGAACCGCGCCCGATACTGTGCGAGGAGTGCTTCGGCCTGTTCCGCCCGCAGCCGTTCTTCTTCTGCCCGCTGTCGCTCTTCTTCCGCCCGCTGCCGCTCGATGGCGGTCGCTTCTTCAGGGATTGGTACAAGCTGCCCGTCTGGGGTAAAAAACCGCAGCTTGCGATCCTGAATTCCCAAGAATAGCTGAAGCTGTTCGCTCCACAGCCAGCCCCGCGAGTCGGTTTCGAGGGGCTGGTAGCGTCCGTCTAGCAGGTGAAATCCGCAAAACTCCAGCGTATGGGGGTCAAACCAGAAGTAGTCGGGCGTGCGGAAGGTGTCTTGATAGAGCTGTTTTTTCAGCCCGCGATCGACATGAGCCGTCGAATCCGACAGCAGTTCAATGATGACGTTGGGATATTTGCCGCCCTCTTCCCACACGACCCAGCTTTTGCGGGGCTTGGGGTCGGCCCCCAACACCACAAAAAAGTCCGGCCCGCGAAAGTCCTCTGATTTGCGCTCGCGCAGGCTGTAGTAGATGGTGAGATTGCCAAAGGCGTAGAAATCTCGATGGGTGCTGGGGTCTGGCCCGCGCCACAGCCATTCAAGCGACTGAATCAGCAACAAAATTTGGCGGAGATGCAGTTCAGATTCCAATGGAGGTTCGTCGCTGTAGAGGTCGCCGGGTGGAAAGGGAACCTTGTCCAGGTCAAGACCAGAGTCTATACCCGCAGCCCAAGCAGGCTCCGGGCTAGGCAAATTGCTGGATGCGGTGCGGGGGGCTGTCGCTGGTTCCAGACCCTGACCGTCCAAGTCTTTTGCAATGGACATGGCAAGACGGGGTTGAGGGGTTGAGAGGGGTTGAGAGATGAGCCTAGTTTAGCGAATGGGGTATAGACCTCTCACGCTGCCTGACCTGGCCTGGTTCCAGACCGGTTTCAGCCCGACTGCCAGGCCTTGTAATGGATGCCCGCGTCCTTCATGCGGCGCAGCGCTTCACCGAGGCGATCGCACTCAGCAATCAGGCTAATTCGCACGTACCCTTCGCCGCCCTCCCCAAAGGCGTTGCCCGGTGTCACCACTACGCCCGTTTCGCCCAGCAAATGCAGCGCAAAATCGGTGGAGCCAATTCCCGGCGGGCACGGAACCCAGAGGTACATCGTCGCCAGGGTTTTGGGCACGTTCCAGCCCAGTTCGCCCAGCCCGCGAATCAGAAAGTCGCGGCGGGTGCGGTAGCGTTCCTGCACCTCATGTAGATACACATCCGGCAGTTGCAGCGCCGTTTCTGCTGCCGTTTGCAGGACGCTAAAGAGGCCGTAGTCCAGATTGGTCTTTAGGGTGCGGAGGCCCTGGATAATGTGGCGATTGCCCACCACAAAGCCAACGCGCCAGCCCGCCATGTTGTAGGTTTTGGACATCGTGTGGAACTCTACGCCAATCTCCTTTGCGCCAGGAATTTCCAGCAGGCTGGTGGGCTGGTAGCCATCGAACGCTAGCTCGGCGTAGGCCTGATCGTGAACCAGCAGGATTTGGTGCTGGCGGGCAAAGGCAACTACATCTTCAAAGAACTCCCTGGGCGCAGTGGCCGCAGTGGGGTTGCTGGGGTAGTTGAAGTAGAGGATCTTGGCGCGGCGGGCCACCTCTTCGGGAATTGCCGCCAGGTCAATCAGCCAGTTGTTTTCAGGCTTCAGGAGCAGTGGGTAAATGTCGCCTCCGGCGATCGCCGGCCCGCGAAAGTGCGCCGGATAGGCCGGACTGGGCACCAGCACCACATCGCCCGGATTTACATAGGCAAAGGATAAATGCGTCAGCCCCTCCTTCGACCCCAGCAGCGGCAGCGCCTCGCCATCGGGGTCAAGCTGCACGCCATAGCGACGGGCATACCAGTCGGTAATCGCCTTGCGAAAATTGGCAGTCCCCTCAAAGGGGGGATAGCCGTGGTTGGCAGGATTTTGCAGCGCCTTCATCGCCGCCTCAACGACGGGCTGGGGCGTTGGGCCATCGGGGTTGCCCATGCCCAGGTCGATCAGGTCTAGGCCTTGCTCTCTTGCCCGCGCCTTCAGCTCATCCAGCCGCGCAAACACGTAGGGCGGCAGCGCACTCAGCCGATCCGCCGGGCTAATCCAGTCTAGTTTCATTCCGACACCTCCGCAGACACGGGGGGGAGGAGGAAAGAAGACGGATGGGAAGGCTGAGCCGGAGCGCGATCAGCGTCGTCCAGGTTTCGCGCTGTGGCCGCCTCCTGGGCCCAGCTATCGGCAATGGGCGCTGTGGTGGACACCATCGCCGCCATCAGGTGCGCTGGGGTAACGGCAAAGGGCAGGCGGTGAATATCGGAATGGTCTGCACAAGCGACTTCGGCTGCGTGCTGCAACTGAGCGATTGTGATATCGCCGAGGCCCAGATCACCCAGCGTCCTGGGCAGGCCGATGTCGTCATAAAACTGGAGAAGCTGCTGGCGGGCGCTGCTGGCGAGGCGGTTGCCCTGCACCATTTCCTCCAGCCGCAGTTGCACCAGAATGCCGTAGGCAACTTTTTCGCCGTGCAGCGTGCCGTGGCTCTGAGGTAAATGGGTCAGCCCGTTGTGAACCGCGTGGGCCGCCACCGTGCGACACTGGGCCCCGCCGATGCCGCCGATCACGCCCGCCAGCAGCACCGTTGCGTCTACCACGTCCTGCCAGGTGTCGCTACCGGGCGATCGCAGCGCTTCGGCCGACTTTTGGAAGAGGATGTCGCGCAGCACCCGCGCCTGCTGCACGGCGGCAATGAGAAACGTGCGCTCCGAATGACCGCTGCTGACCGAGGCTTCGTACCACTTGGCGATCGCATCGCCAATGCCCGCAACTAGCGTGCGCGGGGCCGCCGTCTGTACCAGGTCATAATCCAAAATCAGCAAATCAGGACAGCGGGGCAGCCCCACGTCGTAGAGAAATGCCCCCGCCTTGGAATACACGTTGGACAGCGCCGTCCAAGCCGCACAGGTGGCACCAGAGGTGGGAATTGTGACGATTGGCAGGCTGGTTTGATGTGCCACCAGCTTGGCCGCATCCAGCGCCTTGCCGCCGCCCACGCCGATGACGAAATCTGCACCGTGCTGGGCGATCGCCTCCCGCAGCTTGGCCAGTGAAGCCTCGCTGCAATCTGCCCCGTAGCTTGCCTCTGTTGCGCTCAGCGAATGCTTTTTGAACACGGGCTGGAGCCGCGGCCGCACTCCCTTCAGCGTGCGATCGCCCCCAATCACCACGGGCCGCCGCCCCAACTGCGCGATCGCCTCTGCCGCCTGGGCGATCGCCCCCTGCCCGCGCATGACCTGTGCCGGGGCAATCATGGAGGTTATCAGCGTCGGAGGCGAGGAGGGTTTGGCCATAGGTTCGGTAACCGGTGTTGCGGTGCAGCGTGTTTGAGGGACTGGGGATTCGCCGGAGGGTGCAAGCAGCGCTTGATGAGCCTGGTCGCTCTATCACCCCTTAGAAATCCCTTAGAAATCAAAGATCAAAAATCAAAGATTAAAAAATAGAGATTTCCATCTTATCGTCGTTGCGATCGAACAGGGAGCGCTTGACCTGGCCCAGGTATACCAACTGGGTCAGCCCTTCCTGGGGGTGGGTGACGGTGCGGGCGCGGATGGTCATCTGGTTTTCGCCGCTGCGGCCCAGGCGGCCGGGTGAAAAGAGGTCGTTGGCGGCCTGCTGGAGCGTGGCGGTGAGTTGCTCTCTGGTGAGATCGGGGGGAACCGCAATCACGACCTGGGTGGAGCCAGAGTCATAAACCGTCGAAAAGCGCACCGCACCCGGAATTTCCACGCGGGTAATCGGCATCAGGCTGAGCGCAAATAGCCCCACCGTTAGCACAGCCATAAACCCGGTGATGCCCACAAACCGGAAGCGGATGCCCCACTGGAACAGGAAGCCGAGGGCGGCGATCGCCCCCGCCACCAGGGTAATGAGTCCCGCCCACTGGGTCGCCGTCAAAAATTCAGCAGGTGTTGGCATAGCTTAAAAGATTGCAAGATGAGGAGAATGCAGGACAAACCGTAACGGAGTCCCTGCCTTCTGCAATATTCACCTTATCAGAACGGAACGAAGATGCGGCGATGATGATGCCTCACTGCCCTGTCAGCTTACTTAGGGCATTCTGCGCCTGAATCGTCAGCAGTTCTGCCTCTTTGTAAACCGTGGTGCCACTGGGGATCGCCTTCAGTTCGGTGAGGATGCGGTTAAGCTGGCCAATTTGATAATTGGCATTGGTGCTGCCTGCGAGCTGCTGAAACTGCTGAATCTCCTGGTTTACCCGCGCCAGACGGCGCACAGCCTCGGCTTCGGCATCGCGGCGCACGCGAATTTCGCCCAGGTTGGCCTGATATTGGGCCAGCAGTTTTTCGGCCTCGGCTTTGCCTTGCAGATCATTGCTGGGAACTTGCCGCAGGCGGGCGATCGCCTCATTCCACAGATCCATCACCCGATCCCACTCTGCTACGGTATGGGGCGGGTTTTGGGCTGCTTTGGCCGCTTGCCAGGCAAACTGGCGGGCATTTTCAATTTGCGCGTTGACCTTGGCGCTTTCGGCAGCCAGCCCAACGGTGCTGCGAAGCTCGGCGACGGCGGCGGCGTGGCGGGTGCGGGCAGTGCGGCCGGCGAGGGTCTGGCTGGGGATTAGTTCCAAGTCTTGCAGACCCGCTTGCCAAGCGGCGATCGCCCCTGCTTGGTCAGCCGGGTTGGCGGCCTGCTGATAAGTCTGCTTAGCCTGGGCGATTGCCTGCTCTGCCGTCACCAGCGCCGTTTGAGCGTTCTGCTCCTGAGCGGCCTTGGCTTGCAGGCGGGCCACTTCCATACGGGCATTGTTAAAGCCTGCGGTGGTGAAGCTCCAGCGATATAGCCCGCTCCAGCCGTCGTACCAATAGTCGTGCAGCCACACGGGTAGCTCGTCTAGACGCTTCTGCGCTTCGATGGCCTTGCGCTGACCCGCATCAATATCTTCGGGGCGGGTAGGGTTGTCAATCAGTTGTTTAGCTTGCTGCGTCAGGGCGATCGCCGCCTTGTAGTTGTTGTCCATACTGACATAGCTGGGCAACAGCAGCACGGGCGCTTTTTCGGCAACCGGGCGGCGAATCGGCGCGTAGGGCAGGTTGATGGCCCAGAGAATGCCCGCTGGAACGCCAACAAGCAGCCCCAGTCCCAGCAGCTTGCCCAAAAAATTTCCACTCCGGCGCGGCGGGGGCGCACTCACAGGACGCGCCTGGATTGCCTGCCGCCGCTCATGCTCTAGCTCTCGTTCAAGTTCGGTGAGCGATTTGGGCTTTGCGGGCAGCGGGGCAGGCGGCGAAGACGGTGGGCTGGCAGGGCGAAAGACTCGGTTAAACAGTCCCATGATGCAGCGATGGAAAAGGAGAAAAGACAGGTAGCGGGAAACACCGCCGGATCTCCATCCTAGCGTTCCCAATCGAGCCGCTGCTTTCGCCAAACTCGCCCAGCAAACTCGCCCGGCAAACTCGCCCGGCAAACTTGCTCGGACTCAGTGCCCGCTACTTCATGCGCTAGTCAGCTAGGCCCATCAGCTAGGTGCATCTGAAATATTCGCCAATATTCGCCAAACTCGCCGAGTCTCAGTGCCCGCTAGACCACTTCCAGCGCAAAGAACGTCTCGCGGATTTTCCTGCCAATGTCGTTCAACGCAGTTTCCAGGTCGTCGAGAAACTCGTGCAGCCCACGCTGGGTGATCTCTTCAACGGTAATGTAGTCCAGTTCGGAGCGCAGTTTTCCCAGGGCCCGTTCTGCTGGGTTGCGCCATACACCGCGAGAACTGCCCGTAATCTGGTGGAGCGATCGCTCGGCTTCTAGCAGGCAAAACTGGATCGACCGGGGAAACTCCCGATCCAGCACCAAAAAGTTCACCACATCCTGCGGCGTGATGCGGTGCTGCCGCTTGCGATACATCTCATAGCCGCTGGCTGATTTCAGCAGCGCGATCCACTGCAACTCGTCCAGCGGCGTGCCCACGTCTTTGACTGAGGGCAGCAGGATGAAATACTTCACGTCCAAAATCCGCGCGGTCTTGTCTGCCCGCTCGATCATCCGCCCAATCCGCCCAAAGTGCCAGCCCTCGTTGTGCGACATAGTAGCGTTCATCACGCCTGCAAACAGGTGACTCGACATCTTTACCTGCGAGAAAAAGTCCGACAAGTCCAAGTCATCAGGGCGCTGGCAGGCATCTTTCACCATGAGATAAAAATCGTTGACCTGCTCCCACATTTCCGAGGAAATGCTCTCCCGCACCGATCGCGCGTTTTCTCGGGCCATTTGCAGGCACGACAGGATGGAGTTGGGGTATTTGGCATCAAAGGTAAGGAAGCGAATCACGTTGTCTGCCGTCGCTGCGCCATAGTTCTCTTTGAACAGCGTCAGGTCGCCCGTCGTCAGCACCAGCGGCTCCCACTGCTGGGCCACGCCCACGGGCGAATCCAGCAGCAGGTTCAGGTTCACGTCTACAAATCGGGCGACGTTTTCGGCCCGCTCGATATAGCGGTTAAGCCAGTAGATGGAATCGGCAACGCGGCTGAGCATTGTTTGATGGATTGATGGAAGGCTAGTTGATTGAAGGAAGATTAGAGGTTAAAGGGTTGGACTTGCTAACTATTGCCCACGACCCACGTATCCTTCGTGCCGCCGCCCTGGGATGAGTTGACGACGAGGGAGCCGCGCCGCAGGGCAACGCGGGTGAGTCCGCCAGGGTTCACATAAATCTCTTTGCCGTAGAGGATATACGGCCGCAGATCGACGTGACACCCTTCGATGCGATCGCCCATCAGCGTCGGGGCGCGAGACAGCGTAAGCGTGGGCTGGGCAATATAGTTGCGCGGGGTGGCGCGGATGCGTTCGGCAAAGTCTTCGCGCTGCTCTGGCGTGGCGTGGGGGCCGATCAGCATTCCATAGCCGCCAGACTCGTTCGCCGCCTTCACCACCAGCTTGTCCAAGTTTGCTAACACATGGGCCTGATCCTGCGGCTCCCAGCAGAGATAGGTCGGCACGTTGGGAATGATCTGGTCTTCGCCCAGATAATATTTCACCATCTTGGGCACGTAGGCGTAGATTACCTTGTCGTCGGCTACGCCCGTACCCGGCGCATTGGCCAGCGCCACCCGCCCACGCCGATAGACCTCCATAATGCCGGGAATACCCAGCATCGAGTCGGGGCGAAACGTGGTGGGGTCAAGAAAATCATCGTCAATGCGGCGATAGACCACATCTACCCGCTGAAGACCCTTGGTGGTCTTCATTTGCAGATAGCCATCCGCCACCACCAGATCGCTGCCCTGCACCAGTTCCACGCCCATCTGCTGCGCCAAAAAGGAATGCTCGAAATAGGCAGAGTTGTACATCCCCGGTGTCAGCACAACCACGGTGGGATCGTCCAGGTGGGGCGGAGCCAGGTTTAGCAGGGTTTCCAAAAGCTGGCCCGCGTAGTCGTCTACAGGCAAAATCGGCATCTGCCCAAACACCAGCGGAAATGTGGTTTTCATGACGCGGCGATTTTCCAGCACGTAGGACGCGCCAGAGGGACAGCGCAGGTTGTCTTCCAGCACGTACCACTGCCCGTCGCGATCGCGCACCAGATCTGTCCCCGTGATATGGCACCAGATGCCGTTGGGCGGCTCCATGCCCAGACAAGGCTTGAGAAACCCTTTAGATGAGTAAATTAAGTCTTCCGGAATCAGTCCGTCTTTGACGATTTTTTGCTCGCCATAAATATCGCTCAAGAAGCGGTTCAGTGCCTCAATCCGCTGCTTGAGTCCGCGCTCCAGCCAGGCCCAGTCATGTCCAGATACGATGCGCGGAATAATGTCGAAGGGCAACACCCGCTCAGTGCCCTGTTCATCGCTATAGACGTTGAAGGTCGCCCCCAGCCGCAGTAGGGCTTTTTGGGCAGACTGCTGTCGCTGCATCAACTCCTCGATGCTCAAAGAGTTGATGCGCTCAACCAGCGGCAGCGCTTCGGGGCGAGGCTGTCCTCGTTCGACAAACAGCTCGTCGTAGAAATCTCCGGGGTCGTAGTCGTCCAGTTTCACGGCAAAAGAAATTAATTTTTCTAGTAATTTTTCTGGCTCGTTTCTTTGATTCGTCAAAGGGTGCGGATGAATGACCCTAGGACGGGCTTTAGAGCACTTTTGATCCCCCCAGCCCCCCTTAAAAGGGGGGAATCGACTCAGGGCAAGCAACAACCTAGAAAGTTTTAGAACACCGCCCAGCCTGCTGCTGTGTACTTACCACGCCCCCCACTATGGCAAACCGCGTCTTCCAAATCGGCCAAAACGGATACTGTAAAAACCTGCTTTCAGTGTTGAACTGGTTCGCAAGCATCCTCTAGCGCTTCAACCCCCCCGATCCTTGCTTGTTTTGGGCAGAGTCTTTGGGTCTGGCGTTTAGGATGTAGGGATGATACCAAACCTTTTTGAAATTCCCCTGGATTCCCTTTGAAAAGATTAAGGAAGAGCTAGCTATGGCATACGTCACAGACCTGGGTGCAGGTCAGCGCCTCTGGATTGAAAGCCGCGATCGCCTCACGATTCTCACCCTTCTAAGCGCCAGCGCCGGACAGCAGCAAAGCCAGCGAATGTCGGTCGAAACGGGTGCTTGGGCCGCACCACCCCAGGCATTTCGCACAGCAGGCGGTGTGGTGGTGCAAGTGGAGACAGAAAACGGCTCGCGCTTTGTGCAGGTGCAGGGGAGCCAGATGCAGTCGCTCAACGGTGTGCCTGTGCTTTCGGGGGCGGCGGTGCTGCCGATGCAGGAAACGACAGAAGACCCAATGCCGCCGATGGAACCCATGAAGCCAATGGAACCCATGAAGCCAATGGAACCCATGAAGCCAATGGAACCCATGAAGCCAATGCCGCCGATGAATTCCGGTCATCCCCTACAAATGGGCGAGATGCAGATGGGCGAGCTAAAGATGGGCGATATGGAAATGCGCCTGAACCCGATGCAAATGAAGATGGGCAGTTTGGAGATGCGAATGGGCAGTGCCGAACGCCAGTCCCAGCAGCGATTTTGTACCCAGTGTGGCGGCGAGGTGCAGATGGGCGATCGCTTTTGCGCCCAGTGTGGTCATCGGGTGGGAGAACTGAGCCACAGCTAAGGCAAGCTTCAGATTCAGCCTGCATCCCCTGTAAAGCCCCCTGTAAAGCTCCCTATAAAGCCCTGTACGAAGCCCGATAAGAAGGTTGGCGGGCACTTTTCTCGCCCAAGTTTTCCCGTCTAGATATCTCGTCCAAATTTCTCAGCCGGATCTCTCGTCCAGATTTTCTCACCCGGTTTTCTAAAGCAGACTTGTAGCCGCGAAGTCTGACAGATTGTTAACTTGCTGTAATCTACCTTGGCAGGTAGGGAAAACTAACTAATGGGTGGTCAAAATCTTAAATTCTTACAAATTGTTGATTTTATGCCGCTGGATTTATACCGTTGCACCAGCAATCTGGGTATGGTTAACAATACCTGCTTCTAGCCCAGCGGATTTCGTCGGAACGCCCTGTTCAGAATGCCCTGTTCAGAAACCCCATCAGAACAACAGCCTCGCTGATTTGCCCGACCCGCTCATTTGCCGAGATGCTCTGTAGACCTGTTTGCGATGCCTTTGCTGCCCCTACACGCTCGACGGTTTTTTACTCGACACGCCGCCCCCGGAGTTGAGAATCTGTCCGCGAAAACCGAAAGACCTGCACCTGCTGACCGATGGCGTGATGTCCCATCTGTGCTTTTATCTGCCCCTCTGAAGCGGTTTATCACGGCCCAGCGATGGCGATCGCCCCTGGGCTGGGTGGGTGGAGCGCTGCTGCTGGTGGGTAGCCTAGCCGATCCGGCAGCAGCGGCAAAAAAGCTCTCGATCAAGCTCGGCCCAGTGCAGTCTTCGGTGCAATTGTCCGATTTACAGCACTACGCCAAGACCGGGGATGTGCAGGGGTCGCTGCGGGGCTATCGTCTGCTGCTTAGTCCATCTCTGCAAAGCACGCTGCAAAGCAGTATTCCACTTGATCCAAACGCTGGGCATCGCCTGGTTAAGGATCTCCTGAGTTCCTCGGCGGGCGATCGCCTGCTTACAGCACTGGAGCGCGTTATCCCCAATGGCGATCGCAAAATGCTGCAACTGGCGCTGACTCGTGCCGCCACCCACGCCAACGGGCTGAGCCTGCTGGGATTCTTGCAAGAATTTCCCGCTCCAGAAGTCGTGCTAGACCTGACGGCAGTGGCCTCGCTGACCTCGCAGATGAATCTAGCCTACTGGCAAAGTCAGGCGCTGACCTCGATTTTGGAGCGCGAGCTGACCGTGCCTGAAGCAGCTCCCTTCCATGCGGAGCTAGACCCGACCCGTCCCGGTATGCATTGGGTACGCCAGCAGTCCCTCGTCTTCCGCGACTACGAACGGGCCCGCACGATTCCGGTCGATTTGTACTGGAGCTATCGCACGACTGGCCCGCTTATCGTTATTTCTCACGGCTTTGGAGCCGACCGCCGATTTTTGGGCTATCTGGCGAGACACTTGGCTTCCTATGGCTTTGCAGTGGCCGCACTGGAACACCCTGGCAGCAACGTCGCCTGGATCACGGAAATTACGCAGGGGAGGACACGGGGGCGACATGGCACCGATCTTCTGCCCAGCCAGGAGTTTATCGATCGCCCTCATGACATCAGCTTTTTACTGAGCGAACTCGATCGGTTGAATCGTCACTCCACGTTGCTCAGGGGGCGGCTAGATACCCAGCAGGTCGTGGTCATCGGCCACTCGCTGGGCGGCTACACGGCGCTAGCGCTGGCCGGAGCCAGACTCGACTTGCCCAATCTGCGCCAGTTTTGCAATAGCCCGGAGCGGGTCGCCCTGTCCATTGCTGACTGGTTGCAGTGTACGGCGGCGGATCTGCCCGACGAACTGCCCGATCTGCGCGATCGCCGGGTGGCGCGAGTGATGCTGCTCAATCCGGTGATTGGTCGCCTGTTTGACGAAGAGAGTCTGGCGAAGATCCGTATTCCGACGCTGATTGTATCGGGCACTTCAGACGCAGTGATGCCCGCCGTCAGCCAGCAGTTGTTGCCCTTTACCCAGCTTCCGGCTGATTCCAAGCTCTTGCTCACAGTCATTGGCGGCGGGCACCTCAGTGTTGGCGATCCCGAAAACCTGAACCAGGCGCTTACCCACAGCCTGTTTATGCGAGAACAGGGCGATCGCGAAACAGAGGCACTCCGACAATTGCTCAAGGGCATCTCGCTGTCCTTTGTCAAACAGCTTACGCCGGATGCTCGTCACTACAAGCCATTTTTGTCGGCAGAGTATGTCCAGTCGTTTTCCACCGCCACCCTCCAACTGCGGCTAAATGCCCAGCTTTCAGAAAAGCTGTCGAACTGGCTCCAGATGGCAGCGCTGCCCCTAGAACAGATGACCTCCAGCGCCCAGCCCCAGCCGCGTCAATACGTCAGAACGCAGGTGGCAGGAACGGGGATCACCGTGCTGCTGGCGGGGTTGCCGCTGGTGGTGTTTGTCCTGCCGGGATATTTATCCTCATCGGTGAATCGGGTGCTGCGGCGCAAAGGTCAACCGGGACGAGCCAATTTGTCAGGGCATTCTCAGCCAGGGCATTCTCAGAGGCTACATTCCGAGCAGGCAGATGGGGAACTGACGGATCGAGCCGCCCATGCGGGAATCACAGACGCAGACTCAGACTCAAAAGACTTAGAAGAAGCCGATAGATCCTGAATCTGGCGGATCAATGTGCGGATCAATTTGGAGCGCGGCCTTTTGAGTTTATGTATGATTGAGGCCAGCCTCTTGAGACTGTCCGCATTGACCGGAGCAGAATTTAGAGTTTAAGGGACGTGCTGTTGCCGGGGGCGATCGCCCTTCTGCCCTGCACTGATCCCACAGTTAGAACATCAGATGAACGTCAGATGAAACGTCAGCAAGACTAATTTCGTTCAAGCTGATACACGAATTCACGAACGGCAGCGCGAACGCCTTTTGCCTTTTATTTTGTCCTAACTATGCGCCCCTACGCCCTGACAAATTGCGTACTGCATACTGGTGAGCAAGATTTGGTCGATCACGCGCTGCTGATTGAGGGCGATCGCATTCTCGACATTCTCCCGTCCTGGGATTTACCCGACTCTTTCGGCGTTATTGACTTGCAAGGCGACCACGTTTCACCCGGTTTTGTCGATTTGCAACTGAACGGCTGTGGGGGAGTCATGTTCAACGACGAGATTACAGCCAAGACGCTGGAGATCATGCACACGACCAACCTTAAAAGCGGCACCACCAGCTATTTGCCAACGCTGATCACCACGTCGGATACGGATATGCTGCGGGCGATGGAACTGGTGCGCGACTATCGAAAATTTCGCCCCCATAACGTGCTAGGGCTGCATTTGGAAGGGCCCTATCTAAACCCAAAGCGCAAGGGCATCCACAACGAGCGCTACATCCGTCGGCCCGAACCAGCAATGATTCAGCAGATCGCGGCGGCGGGTCGCAATTCTGTGTTGCTGCTGACGCTGGCTCCCGAAATCGTAGAGATAGACGATATTCTGACGCTGGCAGATGCAGGTATTTTGGTGTCCGCCGGCCATAGCGATGCAACCTACGAGCAGGCGATCGCCGGATTCGACGCAGGCGTGGGCATGGTGACGCATTTATTTAACGCCATGTCGCCCTGGCTGGGGCGCAGTCCGGGGCTGGTAGGCGCTGCCTTTGACCGAGATGACGTGTATGCCGGAATTATTGCCGACGGTCATCACACCCACCTGCGCTCGATCGCCCTGGCCCACCGCATGAAAGGTGAAAAGCTGCTAATTGTCACCGATGCCACGCCGCCCGTTGGCACTCAGATGGACTCCTTCAGGATTGGCGGGCAGGTGGTGTTCTACCGCGAGGGCAAGTGCGTGTCGGCCGAGGGAACCCTGGGCGGCTCTGCGCTGACGATGATCGAGGCCATCCGCAACTGCGTTTCGATTGGGCTGCCCCTAGACGAGGCACTGCGGATGGCGAGTGCTTATCCCGCCGCGGCGATCGCCGTGAACGATCGTCTGGGCTATCTCGCACCTGGCTACGTCGCAAACCTGGCGATGTTCAACGATGCGCTGGAGATTACCGGCGTGTGCGATCGGGGCGAATATTTGGCGGTGATGAGCTAGCAATTAAGCTCCTAACTCCTAACCCACCCCCACGCCCTCGCATCGTCGCGACTAGCGTCGTTCTAGCGTTTCCGTCAGGCGCTCCACCGCATCCGCTAGGCGAGTGTTCACCTCAGCCAAATCAGGCGCTTCGGGATCGGCTTCCTTGCGCTTAAACGAAGCAAACCACTTGATCACCAGGTACAGCGAAAAGGAAATAATCAGGAAGTTAATAATGGCGGCCAAAAAATTGCCCACGGGAATAGCACCAATAATTGTGATGCCCGAAATTCCTGCCGCCGGATCTACGCCAAAAATCAGGGCGATGATGGGCATGATGATGTCGTCCACCAGCGATTGCACAATCGAGCCAAAGGCTGCGCCGATGATTACACCCACCGCCAAGTCAACCACGTTTCCCTTCAGGGCAAATTCTCGAAAATCGCGGAGAAACCCGCCTACCGCACCGTTTCGTCGAGCCATGATTTCTGTTCACTCCTAAACACAATCAACCAGAAGAATCAATCAGACATTTAACCTAGAAACTGCCTTTAGAGGATGTTTGAAAAGTCCTACTGTTTGTAGCAAAGCGTGCTAGATCCCCCTAAATCCCCCTTAGAGCTAATTTATGAAGCAAATCTTAAGAAGCCTGAAACTCTTGGCATGTGTGGCTTTGAGGTCATGTTTGCCCAGGAAAAGCGGTTTCTCGGAAATCCTTGATTAACAAGGCTTTCAGGCTCCTTTACAAATTAGCTCTTAAAAAGGGGGACTTTAAGGCGGTTTCCCCCCTTGTTAAGGGGGGCTAGGGGGGATCTCTGAGTGCTTAACATTACAGGCGATACCTTTTCAAACACCCTCTGAGAGGATGTTTGAAAAGTCCTACTGTTTGTAGCAAAGCGTGCTAGATCCCCCTAAATCCCCCTTAAAAAGGGGGACTTTAAGGCGGTTTCCCCCCTTGTTAAGGGGGGCTAGGGGGGATCTCTGAGTGCTTAACATTACAGGCGATACCTTTTCAAACACCCTCTGAGAGACAGGACTGACGCACTTGCCATAAGTTCTCTAGGTTTTGGAGGATTTCTTGCGGGTGCAGCCCGCAAGAAATCCTCCAACTGCGTAAGTCCTAAGAGATTCTCTTCAGGCCGATCCCTCAGCCCAGAGAAATTTCTATCGGTCAAACCACGGCTCTAGGAACCCTTTCTGCCCATACGGTAGTGCGAGTTTTTTCGGATTGCAAGGTCAACAGGATGCTGTCGGAGCAGTCTTGCTTTTCGGGCGCTTTCTTGTCTCAATCCTGTATCAATTCTGCTAACCACCCTATACCAATTCTGCTAGCCACATCGCCTGCGCGGAGCCAGGAAAAGAAT
The DNA here is from genome assembly GCF_013177315.1 of Thermoleptolyngbya sichuanensis A183. Taxonomy (NCBI): domain Bacteria; kingdom Bacillati; phylum Cyanobacteriota; class Cyanophyceae; order Oculatellales; family Oculatellaceae; genus Thermoleptolyngbya; species Thermoleptolyngbya sichuanensis. Next base: position 4,542,685 of record NZ_CP053661.1, read on the forward strand.
GGCTAGAAATCTTGCAGAGCTTGACGGGCACTCCAAAATCGCAAATCCAAAATCGCAAATCGATGTCAGGGCTTCTTAGCGCCGACGCTTGCCTCGCTGCAAGGCTTTGGGCTTGGGAGCCGCGCTCCAACCCTGCGTGGCGGCGTTGTAGATTTTTTCGTTCGCTTCTGCCGATTTGAACAAGTCCACCACGGGATTGGGATAATCCACGCCCAGCCGTAGCCCAAAGCGCTGCTGTTCGACGGGCAACAGTTTCCAGGGTTCATGCACCTTAGCAGCGGGCACGTTCGCCAGTTCTGGTAGCCAGTGCTTTACATAGTCGCCCTGCGGATCGTAGTCTTTGGACTGCTTGAGGATGTTGAAAAAGCGAAAGCCGCGAGCGTCGTTGCCCACGCCCGCCGTGTAGTTCCAGTTGCCGTAGTTGCTGCATACGTCGTAGTCGATCAGCAGCGACTCGAACCACTCTGCGCCCATGCGCCAGTCGATGCCCAGATTTTTCGTTAGGAAACTGGCGACGTTTTGCCGTCCACGATTGGACATGAACCCGGTGGCGGCCAGTTCTCGCATGTTGGCATCCACCAGCGGAAAGCCCGTCTGCCCTTTGCGCCACAGGTCAAACCGCTGCCAATCCTGCTGCCAAGGGATGGGAATGCCCTGGAGACCAGAGGGATAGAACACTTTGGAGCCGTGCTTGGCGCAGATAAAGCGAAAATAGTCGCGCCAGAGCAGTTCAAAAATGAGCCAGTAGGTGGAGTCGTTTTTGATGCGCTCTGCTTCGTAGCGACCGACTTCGGCGTGGATCAGGCGCGGCGACAGGCAGCCCAACGCCAGCCACGGCGAAAACTTGGAGGAATAGTCTGCACCCAACATGCCGTTGCGCGTGTCTTTGTATACCCGCAGGCGATCGCCCTCCCAAAAATAATCCTTGAGTCGTGCCAGTCCCGCCGTTTCGCCCCCCTGAAACCGCAGCACCCCCCGCGCATCGGTTGCAGGCGGCATCAGCCCCAGGTCTGCCAGAGTGGGAATTTCGCCTGGTTTGTGCGAATCGTCTGGCCAGTCGTCTGGCAAATCCTCTGGCAGGGGCGGCAGCGACTTGGGCGCAGGCAGGGGCGGGTTGACCGATGAGTCGCGCTCGACCTGCTTGCGAAAAGCGGTAAACAACTCCGGAAGCTGCGACAGATCAAAGGGCAAATCATCGGGATGATAGAGCGTATGTCCCCAAAACGATTGCACCCGAACGCCCAGCGGCTTTAGGGCATTGCTGAGGGCGATTTCGACTGCTTGCTCCTCGGCGGTCGCTTCTTGGTGATAGAAGACCGCAGAAATCGCCAGTTTTGCTGCCAGGCGGGGAATAATAAGTTCAGGGCACTCCTGGCAAATGAGTAAATCACTGCCCAGGCCGCAGAGCGATCGCCGCAAATCAGCTACACTCTCTAGCAAAAACTGGGCCCGAAACGCGCCTGTCTTGGGGAAGCCAAAAGCAGTCTTATCAAACTGGCGCGGGTCGAAACAGTAGACCGGGACGATCTCTGCGCCGCTGGCGATCGCCCGATGCAGCGGTTCATGATCGTGGAGCCGGAGGTCGTTGCGGAACCAGAGAAGAATACGTTGGGTCACAGTCGTCAGAATACTTCAGAGTACTGTCATCAGGGCACATGGATCAGCATCCATTCCTTAACATAGCGTTACACAGGCTTGGTTGCCTGCGGACAGCCCGGATTTGCAGCCCGATTTGCAGACCCACTCAGCCCAATTTGCAGCGCTTAGATATCGGCTCATCTTGGCGAGTGAAGACCAGACTTGTTAAGAATTTTTAGAGATTGTGGCTCTCTTGCTACTCTGAAGAAAGAGGGTGCATTGTCAATCAAATGGCTGAAATCGGTTTAAGGTAATCAATTTAAGACCGTTAAGATCGTTAATTTAATCCCTTTGTCTGCTCAGTCAGACTCGTGTTAAAGGCTGCATGAACCCCGATCCTGGTGCCACCCATCCCTCTAGCAGCCGTGCAGACGAAGCAGGGAGCGCTCGCCGTTATCAAGCCGTGGTGAATAGCCAAACCGAGCTAGTTTGCCGCTTTTTGCCCAATGGCGTGCTGACCTTTGTGAATTCGGCCTATTGCGATCGCTTTGGCAAATCCGCAGCCGAACTGCTGGGGCAGCCCCTCGTCAACCTGGTTCATCCAAACGAGCAGGGCCGCGTCACTCAGCAGTTGACCGAAATTCAAACCCTGACCCCAGATAGCCCGGTTCAAACCCACGAACATTGGGTCTGGAGCGCAACGGGCGAAATGACCTGGTATGAGTGGATCGTCCAGGGCTTTTTTAACCCATCTGGCGAACTGATCGAACTGCAAGCCGTCGGGCGCGACGTGACTCGCCGCAAACAGATGGAGCTAGAGCTAGAGCGCTATCACCAGGAACAGCGCACCCTCAACCGCATTCTAACGCTCAGCCTAAACGCCCAATCTACGCCGGATGTGTTTCGCTGCATTGCCGAAGAGGTGCGGCAAGCGACGGGCTTTCTGATCGTGGCCATTGAGCGATATGACACGACCCGTCAGACGATGGTGTTTGAGGGGCTGTGTGGCGTGGATTGTTCGGCAGATCCAGCCGTCGGGGAAGCCATAGAGGGATGGGGCGGCGAATGGATTAATGAACAGACTCGCGAATGCAGGGGAGCCTGTACCCACGCGCCGACGCTGGAGTTTCCAGTTGCAGAAACCATGTCGGGCGTGGTCGCGCAAACGGGGCAAGCGCTGATCCGGCATTACGAACCTGAAGCGACGGTTCCGGGCGATCGCACGTCACTGCTGCGGGTGCTGGGGATCGCTACGTTCGTGTGCCTGCCGCTGACCGCAGACGGACGCACCCTCGGCACCCTTAGCCTGGGACATCCCCAGCGGCAGGAGGTGTCGCCATCGCTGCTGGAATGGCTGCAAAGTCTATCGGGGGCGATCGCCGCCTTGCTCAAGCGCCAAGAGACAGAGCGATCGCTGCAAGCCTCGGAGCAGCGCTACCGGCTGCTGTTTGAAAGCAATCCCCTGCCCATGTGGGTGTTTGACCTAGACACGCTGGCGTTTCTCATGGTGAATGAAGCGGCGGTGCAGAAATATGGCTATAGCCGCGAGGAATTTCTCAGCATGACCCTGGCAGAAATCCGCCCACCAGAGGAGATTCCTCGGCTGCTGGCGATGATCTCTGCCGTGAATCAGGGCATGGAAGATTCGGGCATCTGGCTACACACCCAAAAAGATGGCAGTCCGATCCAAGTGGAAATTACCTCGTACCGGCTCACCTACCAGGGGCGGCGGGCAGAACTGGTGATCGCCAAAGACGTGACTGAACGATTACAAATCGAAGCGGCCCTGCGCGAAAGCCAGCGCAAATACGAAACCCTGTTTCAAACTGTGCCCGTGGGCATTGCTATGACGGATGAACAGGGTCGGATTGTGGAGGTGAATCCGGTACTGGAGGAAATGTTGGGCATTCCGGCGGTTGAGCAAACGCGCTATGCGTGCGATCGCCCTGCCCAGCCCATGCTGCGGCCAGACAGCACCCCCATGCCGCCAGAGGAATTCGCCAGCGTCCGCGCTCTGACAGCGCAACAGCCTGTTCATAATGTTGAAAAGGGCATTGTTCGCGCCGACGGCTCTGTGCAATGGGTGAATGTCTGCGCTGCGCCGATTCCGCTAGAAAACTATGGCGTGGCGATCGCCTGCATCGATATTACCCAGCGAAAACAAGCCGAACTCGCCCTGCAAGACAGCGAAACGCGCTGGCAAACCGTCGTCCAGTCCACCAATGACGGCGTGTTTGATGCAGACCTGATCACGGGCAAGACCTTCCACTCTGAGCGCTGGAAGACCATGCTGGGCCACCAGCCCGACGAACCCTCAGAAACCTACGAAGCGTGGGAGCAGCGCATCCATCCCGATGATCACGCGCGGGTCATGTCGGTTTACGAAGCCTACTGCCAGGGAGCGCTGCCCCTGTTTCGGGTCGAGTATCGGCTGCGCTGCAAAGACGGCAGCTACCGCTGGGTGCTAGATCGAGCGCAGATCCTCCGCGACGAACATGGTACGCCCGTGCGGATGATTGGCACCATGACCGATATCCACCATCTCAAGGATGCGGAAGAAGCGCAAAGGCTCCAGGTAGAGCGGGAACGGCTGTTGTCTCGCGTGACGCGGCATATTCACCAGTCGCTCGATTTAAGCGAAATTTTGAACTCTGTGGTTACGGACGTGCGGCAGTTGTTTCAGTGCGATCGCGCTTTGATCTACCGCTTTCATCAGGTTTCCACGCAACCTGCCCAGGCGATTGTGGAATCGAGCTTGCCCGGTTGGGGCGTGGTGCTAGACGATCCCCAGGTCTGCGGTCGGGTCGAAGAAGTGCTATTGCGGCAATATGGCGATTCCCATAGGGATCGCTTCGCGAATCGCCCCAGCACCGAAGTTCAACCCACCCGCATCGACAACATTCACACGGCGAACCTCTCGCCAGAGTTTCGCGAGATGCTGACCCGCGTGGGCGTGCAATCTGGTCTGACCGTTGCCATCAACTGCGACGGCAATCTGTGGGGGCTGCTGTGTGTTCACCAATGCCAATCTTTGCGAGAGTGGCAGACCTGGGAGATAGATTTGCTGATGCAACTGGCCAACCAGTTGGCGATCGCCGTGCAGCAGTCGGAACTCTACAGCCAAGTGCAGCGGATCAACGCCGAGCTAGAAACCAAAGTGGCCGAGCGCACGGGCGAACTGCGCCAGTCTCTTGAGTTCGAAGCCTTGCTCAAGCGAATTACTGACCAAGTCCGCGATAGCCTCGACGAGCGCAAAATCTTGCAAACGGCGGTGCAAGAGCTGGGGCAGGCGCTTGGGGTCTTCTGCTGCGACACCGCGCTCTACGATGCCGAAAACCAGGTTTCCACCATCTACTGCGACTATACCCGCGAGGTTAAGTCCGAAGAGGGCACGCAGATCCTCATGGCAGACTATCCCGATCTCTATCGCCAGCTTTTGCAGGGAATGCATCAGCAGTTTTGCTATGCCAACGAGGTGACGCGCGATTCCCGTAGGGATCGCTTCGCGAATCGTCTGCTGACCCGCCCAGTGGCCAAACACTGTACGATTTTTTCCTGCCCCATCCGAGACGATCAGGGAGTCCTGGGAGACATGGTGCTGCTGCGGCCCGCCGATGAATTCTTTAACGAGCTGGAGGTGCGGCTGGTGCAGCAGGTGGCCAACCAGTGCGCGATCGCCCTCCGCCAGTCTCGCCTCTATCAGGCCGCCCAGGCCCAGGTCACCGAACTGGCCCGCCTGAATCAGCTCAAAGACGACTTTCTTTGCACCATTTCCCATGAGCTACGAACCCCCGTCGCCAATGTCAAAATGGCAGCTCAGATGGTTGAAACAACCCTCCGAGCAGAGGGCATCCTCGACAACCCCAGCCATCCGCTAGGGCGCTATGTGCAGACTTTGCAAGAGGAATGTCAGCGAGAGATTAATCTAATCAACGACCTGCTTGACCTTTCCCGGCTCGATGCCGAAGTCGATCTGCTGCACCCTGTTCCCATTCACCTGCAATCCTGGATTTCCCACGTTGCGGAACCCTTCTTAGACCGCATCCATCGCCACCAGCAGCACCTCAGCCTTGACCTGCCGCCCGACCTGCCGCCCCTCACCACCGACCTCAGCCACTTTGAGCGCATCCTCACTGAATTGCTCAACAACGCCCGCAAATATACCCCCATCGGCGAACGCATCGAGGTGCGAGCCAGCCTCGTAAACAACGTCAGAAGTCGAACATGGTTGGATTCGCCATCGGCGAACGCATCGAGGTGCGAGCCAGCCTCAGCAGCGACCGCATGGAGCGCGACGAAGTGGAACAAGATGGAGCCGAATCTGAAAGCCCGCTCTCCAGCCCCCTTCCACTCCCTCACTTACTCATCACCATCACCAACACAGGGGTCGAAATCCCTCCAGAGGAGTGCGATCGCGTGTTTGATCGGTTTTATCGCATCCCCAGCAGCGACCCCTGGAGGCACAGCGGCACTGGCCTGGGGCTGGCGCTGGTCAAAAAGCTCACGGAACTGCTGGGCGGCCGCATTGGCATTCGCAGCAGCGCAGGACAAACCACCGTCTGGCTCCGCCTTCCGCTCGTTCTGCGGCAGTGATTGCTGGAAACGTCGCCCCACTCAGCAGAGGGGAAAAACCCTCAGCCTGACCGCCTCGCCTCGCCCCAACCCAGCGGACAGGTCGCCAGATCCAGAACCAGCGCAGCAAGCTGGGGAGTCGCGCCGAACGGCGGATAGAGCCGGAACTGGCAGGTGGGAAACTGCGTGGACAGGTCGCGCACGTCCTGGGCGATCGCTTCGGTAATCCCGCCGGGAAACAGAAAAAACGGCAGAATGTCCACCTGCTGAGCGCCCTGAGCTACCAGCCTGGCGGCCTGATCGGCAAGCCCCGGCGGCAAGGCCCAATAGGCGGCGATCGCCCCGATTTGCTGGGCCAGCGCTTCCACGGGCGCATTGCCTCCGGGGCGACGACTGCCGTGCGCCAGCAAAATTCGGGCCACAGGTTCAGAATTTGGGGCAGGCAATAAGTTTGCCAGCCTGGGGTGGCTCCCCAGATGGGGCGCAATCTCGATGGACAGGCGCGGGCTAGCCTGCTGGCGGGCGATCGCCACCTCAGCGGGGATGTCTTCCATTACATGCACCCCCGGCAACAAAAATAGCGGGATAATCACGAGGCGATCGCCCCCCAGGGTCAGCGCTTGCGTCGCCACTTGCAAGATTCGCTGGTGCAACGGCTGTGGACTTAGCTCCAGTGCGGCCGTCTCCACCAGCGGCGGCAGCCCACCCGCCTCCCGCCGTCGCAACTCCGCCGCAACCTGATGCGCCAAAACCCCAGCCTCGGCATGAGGTCTGGGGTCGCGGCTGCCGTGAGTCACCAAAAGGTAGGCGGGAAGATGGGCGGGCAATTCAGAATTTGGCTAGGGTTGAGTCAAAAAGGAATCTGCCCCTTATTATCCTCAATTCTGACTGGCTAAGGTGAAGGCCGGTGTGAGGCTGTCGTGGGCCAGGAAGTGCGACAGGTGGAAGGCGCGATCTTCCGACTCCAGCAGGATCTTTTCATAGAGGTGGCGAGTGGCGCGATCGCCCAGGCTCTCTGCCTGCCCAGCCTGCCGCCGGATCACCTTGATGATTTCCTGCTCTGCGCTCAGGTCATGCTCCACCATGGCCCGACAGGAAAATACGCCGTCCGGCTCTGGCGTAAAGCAGCATAGCTCTGCCAGTTTGCTGAAGCTGGCAACGGGCACACCGCCCAGACCGTTTAGCCGCTCACCAATCTCATGGACATGGCCCTGCACCTCGTCATAGCCTTCCGAGAAAAATCCGTGCAGTTGATAAAACTCAGAGCCTTCCACCACAAAGTGATGCTTTTGATATTGCAAATACAGCGCTTGGAAGCTTGCCAGGACAATGTTAAAGCCTTCACAAACCGCTGTGGTGACGTTCATCTCCAACCCGATGGGGTTGTCTTTCATCTGCTCAAAGGTTTGAATCGGACTTGCCGTAATAGCCATAGGTGCGCTCCTCAATGATCGCAGGTTTCCTGGTTTTTTTCAGTCGATACTCAACACAGTATACAGATTAAAAAAAGCCGTCAACTACCACACAATTTCTTAATAAGAAAGATTCTCAAAACACAAAAAATCATGACAATTCACAACGAATTCAATAGCGATTATACAAACCCAAGTCTTCTTTGAGAGCTTTTGTATTAAGCAGTGCCCAAAAAACACTAAAATATCGCCCAAGCATTGCTCTCCGATGCCAAGACTATTCAGCAGCATAAGCATCTTTGGGTTGAACTTGAGTTTCCGCTAAGGGCTTAGAATCAATTGCCCAAGCAGACCCCAGACTAATTAAATCTTCAACATCCCGCAGCATATTTAAACACATTGCATCCAGCGGCAAATCGTTTGCGTCGGTGCCAAAGGGGTTTTCAATTTCAATGCCAATCTCTTCGATGCCCAGCAGCGTAAAGGTAATGAGAGCAACGATGGGCCCGGTCGCCCACTGTAAATCTGCGACCAATTGGAAGGGCAACGTCAGGCAATAAAGCAACAGCAATTGTTTCAAATGAATCACATAAGCCAGGGGAATAGGCGTTCTTAAAATTCGTTCACATCCTCCCAGCACATCGACCATCGTGCTAATCATTTTTTGCATTGTGTCGAGTTGATAGGCTGTAAGCCGATTTCGGCGGCGCTGCTTTTGTAAATAGCTGCTAATCCAAAAGGCTATTTCTAAGGGTGGCGTGTTGGTATTTTGCAGCTTAAAGTAGTAATCTTTGGGGAGCAAATCAAGGAGCATCAAGTCTTCAAAAGACTGTTTGCGGAGGTGCAGCTTGGTGGCCACTGCAAACGCAACCAATAATCGCAAGATAGAAATCTTTTGGGCGCGATCTTGAGAATTCTTTTCAGCCACATTTACCCAGATTTGCCGCGCCAAGTTGCGGGTGGTGTTGGTCAGGGTGCCCCACAGCTTTCGCCCTTCCCAGAAGCGCTCGTAGGCGGTGTTGGTGCGGAAGACCAGCAGCAGGCCCAGCACGATATTGGGAATCAGCCCAGACAGCGCCGGAATCGAAACTGCGAGGTCACGGGCATGTAGGATGGCGATGAGTTCTCCAAACAGTCCGCATAGCAACGCTCTGGGCAAGACGTAGGGCACGACCGAGCCACGTAGTTGCAGGGCAGAGCGAAACCAGCTTCGCTTTTGGGGGGCAAGGAGGAGGTTCCAACGGGGTTGAGGCATGAGGTTTGGCGAATTGAGATAGGGCGACTGGTATTAGCTATTAATGTAGATAGACCAGATTAAAAAACAGATCCTGAACCCTGCGCCGCCCGCTGCGCGGGCGGCGCAGGGTCTTTGGGTTTTATGTTTATTGATGTCCACCTACTTAGTAGGGGATTTGGGGACTTGCGACACTCCATCACTGCCTGAATCCGCTCCCCTAAGAATGATCCCCGATTTAGCCTAACCTCTAACTCTTGCCTATTTTTTGGGCGATCGCCAAAAATCGCTGCACAGTGGGCGAGGGGTCGGGCTGGCGGGTGAGGAGGGCGATCGCCGCCTTGGGGGTGGGTTCCTGGAGTTCGCGATACACAACCCCGGTGCGCTGGAGGTTTTGCAGCGACAGGGGAACAATGGCCACGCCGATTTCTGCGGCCACTAGGCTGATAATGGTCTGCATTTGGATTGCTTCCTGCACGATGGCGGGGCTAAAGCCGCCCTGATGGCAGAGGCTAATGATCTGGTCGTAGAGTCCGGGAGCCAGCGGCCGGGGAAACAAAATGAAGGGTTTGCCCGCCAAATCTTTGAGCGACACGCTCGGCTGCTGCGCGAGGGGATGCTGCTGGGGCAGGGCGACGACGAGCGGCTCCTCACACAGCGGCATCAGGCAGAAGTCTGGCTCGTTTACGGGCGGGCGGACGAGGCCCACGTCCATGCGGCGATCGCGCAGCCATTGCACCTGCTGGTCGGTGGTCAGTTCGTGCAGTTCCAGGCTGACATCCGGCGCAGCGGCGCGAAAGCCCCGGAGCAGCGTCGGCAGCACGCTGTAGGCTGCGGAACTGACGAAGCCGATCACCAGTTGTCCCCGTTCGCCCCGGCTCACCTGCTGCCCCAGTTGCACGGCCTGATCCAACTGCTGCATGATTCGCCGACATTCCGCCAAAAACACCGCGCCTGCCTCCGTGAGCTGCACGCTGCGCTTGGTGCGGTAGAAAAGCTGGAAGCCCAATTCCTCCTCTAGCTGACGAATCTGCTGACTGAGGGGCGGCTGGGCCATGTGCAGCCGTGCGGCGGCCCGCCCAAAGTGCAGTTCTTCGGCCACGGTGATGAAATAGCGCAGGTGACGCAGTTCGATCATGCGGGCGATCGCCAGCTATTTTTCCTCAAAAATCCGAGAAGGTGGATTGTGCAAGACACGCGCAACCCAACCGTTTCCAGCCCCCTCCCAAGCAGGCGCTAGCCTTCGTGGTGAAAGTGCCAGTTGATGGGCGGCGTGTGGGACGCAGGATGAAACGGGTGCGACAGGTTCGCTTCAGTTTCCTGATCGAGCGTGGCGATCACCTGGTTATAGCGGTCTTCTGCGTCCTGGGGCGAGTCGCCGATGCTGGTCAGCCCCAGTTTGCCGTATTCCGACAGGCAGCCCATGATGTGAAACACGCTGCCTGTTTCGGTAATGGGCGTAAAGTGGAGGCGATGCTGCACGATGATGTCCATTAGGTCGCTGGGCAGCAAGCCGAGATAGCGATCGCTCTGCAAGTTGTCGGTGGCGATGTAATATTTGGGCTGACCGTGCTGGTTGAGAAATAGCCCAGTTTGGGGATCGTAGCTGCCGCTGGTGAGCAGCTTCAGCGTCATGAAGGGATGCGTTGTGCCGCCTTTGCGGACGTTGATTTCGATCGCCTGCAAATCCCAGTCCTCCGTCGCGTCTGGCCGGACTGCCATGAAATCAATGCTAAACCGTTCCAAAACGCCCTTTTCTGCCAGCACCTTGCCCACTGCATAGCCATAGTCTTGCAGGCGCATCCGGTAAGACTCGTCCGCTGGAAAGCGACAGCCCAAAAAGATTTGCCCGTCGGGCCCGCCCAAGATCTGGTCGTGGGTAGACAGCACCTCGACCTCACCCAGCGGCGTAATGCGGCACTGGACGCTGGGCGATCGCTTTTCTTCGCCTTCGATAAACGCTTCGACAATCGCCCCCAGTTCGGGAATTTTGCTGCTGAAGTTGTCCCAGGTTTCGGTGTCGCTCTGGAAGCTGAGGTAGTGAAACGCCTGGGCGATCGCTTCCCGTCGGGCTTCGGTGGATGCCTGCCCCGGCGCAACGGCGGAGAGCGGCCGCAGATCCAGCAGCGCGTTCCCCTGACCCGAAAAGCCCTCGTTTAGCTTTACGACCATCCGCTTCAGGTCGGGGCGACGCTCCCACAGGTCTACCGTTGCCAGCACCAGTTCTTCTGCGGTCCAGGTCTGCAAGCTGCCGTCGGGATGGGGCACGTTGGCTTCGGCAAAGGCCTGGCGGCTGCCGCTCTTGGTGCCCCAATAGAGCAGGTCGGGGTCCAGCCCATAGAGCGGAATATCCAGTTGAAGCGACAGTTCCCGCTCTAGCGCAGTGGCGTTGAAGCAGGACATATACGCTTTTTCGGGGCGCAGCAGGCTGCGGATTTGCTGGACGAGGCGCGGCCGCTCCAGGATTTTTTGCGTCAGGGGCTTGGGATGCGAATCGTAGGTAGACAGCAGGATGAGGCGATCGCGGGCGTGGGAGTAGGGGATTTCGGGCAGCAGGTGCAGATAGTAGTCGATGATGCTGGGGTGAATTGGCTGCGACGTGACGTAGATTAGCCGCGTGCCCGGATTCCGCAGGCGAATCAGCGAAAACAGCAGCCGCTCTTCGTAATGGTGAACCCCTTTGACCTTTTGCAATTCGCGCTGATCCAGCGTCAGGGAGGGAACGATCAGAATGTCATGTTCTCCCCGGTCAAATTGATCGATGGTTTGCCAGCGATCGCGCAGTTGTCGTTGCAACGTGTGAAAGCGATCGCTACCCTGCACCATCGGAGCCACCGTCAATGTCTGCATAAATCCCCCAGTTTCGGGCATCTTTCAAAGGTTTATTGTAATCAGGACTTACTTACGATAAGTTTTCTGGGTTTTGGACGATTTCTCCGCGAGAAATCGTCCCACCGCGTAAGTCCTACTGCGTAAGTCCTATTGATAAAGCTCGAACTAGTTCAAACGAAATTTGTTAAGAAAACAAAACTCTGAAGCAGCCATCTTTCCAGACGGCAACCCCTGTTCTATCCCGTTGATCCGCGCTTAGCGCTTCAAATTACGTAAAATCGACCAGGCAACCCTAAATTTAGGCAAACCCAGCCTACCGAACCCTAGCACCCAGCGAAAGCGTTTGCGACTGCCTCTTGAGGAGGATGTTTGACGATTCTATCGAGTAGCCGCGCCAAATTACATCCTCGCGAAGAGGGAAGAGGGAAAAGGGAAGAACGAAAAAGGAAGAACGAAAAAGGAAGAGGGAAAAGGGAAGAACGAAGAGGGAAGAGGGAGGAATGGAAATTGGATTACCACTCTGCGAGGGCGATCGCCACTTCTTGCCGGGTTTGTTCTGAAACTTGATGGTTGTTGGACAGTGCTTCGAGCTGCTGCCGACCTTGGTCGGGGTGAAGCTGCTTGAGGGCGGCGATCGCATGGAGTTTCACGCCCAGATCCGGCTCGGTTGCCAGGTGAACCAGGGCATCCAGCGCGTCAAGGTCGCCCAATTTTCCAAGCTGGAGGGCGATCGCCTGTTTCACGGCAGCAGTTTGCACCGCAGGTAGATTACCGTGCAACAGTTCCAACAGTTCCACCAGATAGCGGGCCGCCTGCCAGCGCAGTTCTGGGACTTCGACGCGACCCATTGCCTGAATCGTAGCGTGTAGCAGTGGGGCGGATGGGGCTTCCTCGCTCCACTGGAGCGCCAGCCGATGCAGATGGTGCAGGGCAGTGGGTGTGCCCATCCAGCCCAGCGCTTGCACTAGCGCCATGCGCTGTGGATGGGTCGTGTGGGACAAGTGGGCGACGCGGTAGAGCGCGGTGGCGGCCGGATTGGTGCCCAGGCGACCCAGGGCGATCGCCGCTTGCTGGGCCACGCCAGCACTAGCATCCAGCAGCAGCGGATAGATTAAGCTCACTAGGTCATAGTCCGACAGCAGGTCTGCGCGAAAACCGAGTTCCGTCACTGCTACCTGGCGCACTGCTGCTGAGGAGTCGCCCAGTGCTGCAATTAGCAGGTCAGGAATGTGGCGATCGCGGGCACTGCCGATGGCAGAGAGCGCGGCGGCTCTCACCTGTGGGTCAGGATCGCGCAGCAGTTTCATCAGCGGCTGAACCACGCCGGGATCTTGAATCTGGGACAGGGTTTTCACGGCCAGCAGGCGCGTGTGGGGAACTTGGAGCAGTTGGGCAAGGGGGGCGATCGCCGCTTTTCCAAAGCCTGCCAGCGCCGCCGCCGCGATCTGCTGCAAATCTTCGGTGGGGGCGGTTTGCAATAGGTGAACCAGCGCTGTCAGCACCGCAGGCTGACGAAACTCGCCTAAGATCCGAGCCACAAACCAGCGCGTATCCGGGTCTTCCTCTTCGTCTTGCAGCAGCGCCAGCAGCGGGTCGAGCAGCAGTTGCTTGACAGACTCTGCCGGTTCAGCCGCCAAGGCTTCTAGCCGAGGAAATAGCTTGGCCATGTCCCAGCGGTCTTGAAAGTCGCCCTCACACAGTACAGCGATCGCCCACTGACTCAGCGTTTCCAGTTCTGTTCGAGCGGGGCGGATACCACTGGTCTGCAACTGTTCTTCTAGATGCCCCAAGTGTTGCTGTACCCGCTGTACCAGCAATTCCCAATCGGCGGCGATTTGCGAAGCGCTCCCTGCGGGAATCGCCCCATCCTCTGCCTGCGGAAGCAGCGGGAAGTCCTGCGATTGGGCAGATAAAATACGCGGATTGCTGACCATACTCGTCTGTGCCGCCAGATAGAAAAATGCGGTCAATGCCTTGACTGCTCTTGGATTCTAGCCAGAAGCGCTGGGTTTTGTTGAGTCAGGCTCAGGTTCATTATGCAGGTTGTGCATTGTTGCAATTCGTAAATTTCATGCAACGAAAATTTTTGTAACAGGAGCTACGAATTTTCAGAATTAATGCTTCTAACGTATCAATCATGCAAGGCAATGCAGGCTTGAGTCTTGCGGCGTTAGTCAAGTCTCCGTAGACACAAGTTTTAGACACAAGTTTTAGCCAACACGGGTTCTAATTCTAGGCGTTGAGTCAAAAACGCAGGTCTACGCGCAGCATTACTTGCCGTTTCTTCCATCCAAGGTCTCTTGCTATGACCAGTACCGTTCCAGCAGAAACCAGTCTGAATAAGTTCGAGAAGCTCAAGTCCGAAAAAGATGGTCTGGCGGTCAAGTCTGAACTGGAAGACTTTGCCCGTCTGGGCTGGGAAGCGATGAATGAGACCGACCGCGACCATCGCCTGAAGTGGATGGGCGTGTTTTTTCGGCCCGTCACGCCGGGTAAGTTCATGCTGCGGATGCGGATGCCCAATGGCATTCTCACGAGCGGACAGATGCGGGTGCTGGCGGAGGTTGTCGAGCGCTACGGCGAAGATGGCAACGCCGACATCACCACGCGGCAAAACCTCCAGCTTCGCGGCATTCGGCTAGAAGATATTCCCGATATCTTCCGGCGGTTTGAGCAGGCAGGGTTGACCAGCATCCAGTCCGGCATGGACAACGTTCGCAACATCACGGGTTCGCCCGTGGCGGGCATTGATGCCGACGAGTTGATTGACACTCGCGGGCTGGTGCGAAAGGTGCAGGACATGATCACCAACAACGGCGAGGGCAACCCGTCGTTCACTAACCTGCCGCGCAAGTTCAATATTGCGATCGCCGGATGCCGCGACAACTCGGTACACGCCGAGATCAACGACATCGCCTTTGTACCTGCCTACAAGGACGGACGGCTGGGGTTTAACGTGCTGGTGGGCGGGTTCTTCTCGGCCAAGCGCTGCGAAGCCGCTGTGCCGCTCAATGCCTGGGTCGATCCGCGTGATGTGGTGGCCTTGTGCGAAGCCATCCTCATCGTCTATCGCAATCACGGGCTGCGGGCCAATCGCCAAAAAGCTCGCCTGATGTGGCTGATCGACGAGTGGGGCATGGATAAGTTTCGTGCCGAAGTGGAGCAGCAGTTGGGACATCCCTTGCAAACTGCCGCGCCCAAGGACGAAATCCTGTGGGACAAGCGCGACCACATCGGCATCCACGCCCAAAAGCAGCCGGGGCTGAACTACGTGGGGCTGCATGTTCCCGTCGGTCGGCTGTATGCGCCCGATATGTTTGACCTGGCGCGGATTGCCGAGGTCTACGGCAGCGGCGAAATCCGCCTAACCGTCGAGCAAAATGTGATTATTCCCGACGTGCCCGATTCTCGCGTTGCGCCCTTGCTGAAGGAGCCGCTGCTAGAGAAGTTTTCGGTGAGTCCGGGGCTACTCGTGCGATCGCTCGTTTCCTGCACTGGGGCCCAGTTCTGCAACTTCGCCCTGATCGAAACCAAAAACCGAGCAATGGCGCTGATCAACGAACTGGAATCTGAACTGGAAATCACGCGCCCAGTTCGCATCCACTGGACAGGCTGCCCCAACTCCTGCGGCCAGCCCCAGGTCGCCGACATCGGTCTGATGGGCACCAAAGTCCGCAAAGACGGCAAAGCTGCTGAAGGCGTGGACTTGTACATGGGCGGCAAAGTCGGCAAACACGCCGAACTCGGCACCTGCGTCCAAAAAGGCATTCCCTGCGACGACCTCAAGCCCATCCTGCGGAATCTGCTGATCGAAAACTTCGGCGCACGACCGAAGTAAGTTGCCAGGTGCTCAGAGTCCAGGGGTCAGGTATCGGCGCTTAGCAGCTTATCTTTACCTGATTTCTGACCCGTTCCCAAATCCTATCCCTCACTCAGCCAGTTTCTCACCGGATCTTGACACCGGGCGCAACTGGTAGGGGATTTTACATCCCAAAATTTGCCAACTGATTACCCTAACCACAACTTCGGAGAACTGAACCTATGTCTAGACTCTCTCGGCGGAAATTTATCTTTACGGCAGGCGTGACGGCAGGCGCAACGATCCTGGCCAATGGATGCAGCGGCGGCTCGTCGCCTTCGGATACCAGCAGCCCGGCCGCCAGCGCTCCGGCCTCGCCCGCACCCGTAGCCGCAGCCGATACGCCCGAAGTGACCACTGCCAAGCTCGGTTTCATCGCCCTGACCGATGCCGCACCCCTGATCATTGCTAAGGAAAAAGGACTGTTTGCTAAGTATGGAATGCCCGATGTGGAAGTGCTGAAGCAGGCTTCCTGGGCTGTCACTCGCGACAACCTGGAGCTGGGGTCTGCTGGCGGCGGCATCGATGGAGCGCACATTCTGACCCCTATGCCCTACCTAATGTCGGCAGGCACGATTACCAAAGGTAATCAGAAGGTGCCGATGAATATTCTGGCTCGGCTCAATGTGAATGGTCAGGGGATTTGCCTTGCCAACACCTACAAGGACTTGAAAATTAGCACTGACAGCGCGCCACTCAAGGAAGCCTTTGCTAAGGCGAAATCTGAGAAGGGCGAGATTAAAGCAGCCGTGACGTTCCCTGGTGGCACGCATGACCTGTGGATGCGCTATTGGCTGGCGGCAGGCGGCATCGACCCCGACAAAGACATTTCGACGATTGTGGTGCCGCCGCCGCAGATGGTGGCCAACATCAAGGTCAACAACATGGAAGCTTTCTGCGTGGGTGAGCCTTGGCCTGCTCAAACGGTAAACCAAGACTTGGGCTATACCGCCATCACGACAGGCGAGTTTTGGGCAGATCACCCTGAAAAATCGCTGACGATGCGGGCTGATTGGGTAGAACAACACCCCAATGCAGCGAAGGCAATTTTGATGGCAGTGCAAGAAGCTCAGATGTGGTGCGATGACATGGCCAACAAGGAGGAGATGTGCCAAATTATCTCCGGGCGAGAATGGCTGAAGGTGCCTGTAGAAGACATCCTAGAGCGGGCCAAGGGCAATTTTGATATGGGTGTGCGCCAGCTCGAAAATAGCCCGCTGCTGATGAAGTTCTGGAACGATGCGGCATCTTATCCGTTTAAGAGCCACGACCTGTGGTTCCTGACGGAGGATATCCGCTGGGGCTACTTGCCTGCTGACACCGACACCAAAGCGCTGATTGACGCGGTAAACCGGGAAGACCTGTGGCGCGAAGCCGCCAAGGCGATCGGGCAGGAAGCCGCCATTCCCGCTAGCACCTCTCGCGGCGTGGAAACCTTCTTTGATGGCGTGAAATTCGATCCCGAAAATCCGAGCGAGTACTTAAAGTCGCTGAAGATTAAAAAGGTGTAATGCGGTCGGGGGTAAGTAAACAAGTGAGTAAAGCTACTGAGGCATGAAGGACTCTTGCTTTATCTTATTTATCCCCCGACTTCTGTTCCCATAGTTCAACCTTTCTGCCCTAAATCCTAATTCTAACCCCTAGCGTATGACAGCCGACCTCTCTTCTCCCCGCCGGCCTGGGCGATCGCTCTCTTCCAGCTTGGGCGCATGGCTTGGCAAGACGATTCGCCGTTCCATCCCCACAGCGATCGCCCTCTTCATTCTCCTGGGCATCTGGCAACTGGTGTGTTCAGGCGACAATGCGCCCCTGCCAGGGCCGATCCAGGTGGTGCAAGATACATGGGACTTGATCATCGACCCGTTCTATCGTGGCAGCGGTACAGATCAGGGCTTGTTCTGGCAAATTGCGGCCAGCTTGCAGCGGGTGGCGGTGGGCTATCTCCTGGCGGCGATCGCTGGCATCGCCCTCGGCATCCTGATCGGCGTAAGTGTGCTGATGTTTCAGGCGATTGATCCCATCTTTCAGGTGTTGCGAACCGTGCCGCCGCTGGCCTGGCTGCCCATTTCCCTGGCGGCCTTCCGCGACTCCCAGCCCGCTGCCATTTTCGTGATTTTCATCACCGCCATCTGGCCCATCATCATCAACACGGCCGTTGGCGTGCAAAACATTCCTCAGGATTACAACAACGTTGCCCGCGTGCTAAAGCTGTCCCGACTCGATTACTTCTTCAAGGTGCTGCTGCCTGCCACTGTGCCCTATATTTTCACCGGCCTCAAGATTGCCATCGGTCTGTCCTGGCTGGCGATCGTTGCCGCAGAAATGCTCACGGGCGGCGTGGGCATTGGCTTCTTTATCTGGGATGCCTACAACAGCGGCAGCAACAGTGAAGTGATCCTGGCCATTATCTACGTCGGTCTGGTGGGGCTGCTGCTCAACGCGCTGATCGGCTTCATTGCCTCCCGCGTCGTGCCCGAAGAACAGAAGTAAGTATCCCAAAATCCAAAATCTTAAAATCCAAAATCCCCATGCTGCCATTCGTAGAAATCGACCACGTAGATCAGGTCTTCCCGCTCCCCGGCGGCGGAGAATACATCGCGCTGAAGAATATTGATCTGACGATTCGCAAGGGCGAGTTTATCTCGCTGCTGGGCCACTCTGGCTGCGGCAAATCGACCCTGCTGAACATCATTGCGGGCTTGGCGAAACCTGCGGCGGGCGGCGTGGTGCTGGAAGGTCGCCAGGTCACTGAACCCGGCCCTGACCGCATGGTGGTCTTCCAAAATTACTCGCTGCTGCCTTGGCTGACGGTGCGCGAAAACATTGCCCTGGCGGTAAATCGCGTCATGGCAACGGCTTCCAAATCGGAACGCAGCGCCATCGTAGAGCAGCATATTGACTTGGTGAACCTGCGCCACGCGGCCGACAAGCGGCCGGGGCAACTCTCCGGCGGCATGAAGCAGCGGGTGGCGATCGCCCGGGCCCTGGCCATCCGTCCCAAGCTCTTGCTGCTGGATGAACCCTTTGGCGCATTGGACGCGCTCACCCGCAGCAGCCTGCAAGACCAGTTGATGCAAATCGCCGAGGAACACGAACTCACCTGCATCATGGTGACGCACGACGTAGACGAGGCGCTGCTGCTGAGCGATCGCATCGTGATGCTGACCAACGGGCCAGAATCCTACGTGGGGCAGATTATGGACGTGCCCTTCGAGCGGCCGCGCGATCGACTGGAGGTGGTGAACCATCCCAGCTATTACGGAATGCGGAGCGAAATTGTCTATTTCCTGAACCAGCAGAAGCAGGCCAAGAAGCGCAAGGCCGCCTTGCAGGTGGGGGCGATCGCCCGCAACGGGTTGGAAAAGGTGAACCTGGAACTGGGCTTTGTGCCGCTGACGGACTGTGCGCCGCTGGTGGTGGCCAAGGAACTGGGCTTTTTTGAGAAATATGGGCTGGAACAGGTGACGCTGAGCCGCGAACCAAGCTGGAAGGCGATCGCCGAAGGCATCACCAGCGGCCGCCTAGATGCCGCCCAGATGATCGCTGGGATGCCCCTAGCGCTGACCCTCGGCATGGGCGGCAAAGCGCCTGTTCCCGTGACCACCGGCCTAGTCCTCAGCCGCAACGGCAACGCCATCACCCTCAGCCAGCGCTTTTTGCACGATGGCGTGCGGACGGTGGAAGAACTAAAGGCGGCGATCGCCCGCACGCCCGACAAAGTGCCCACGCTGGCGGTCGTTCACCCCGCCTCGATGCACAACCTGATGATGCGCCACTGGCTAGCCACGGGCGGCATCGACCCCGACCAAGACGTGAACCTTGTCACCATTCCGCCGCCGCAGATGGTGGCCGCGCTCAAGGGCGGCGGCATCGACGGCTTTTGCGTGGGCGAACCGTGGAACTCCCGCGCCATCCAGGAAGGACTGGGCTATGCGATCGCCACGGATCTCGACATCTGGCCCGGCCACCTGGAAAAAGTGCTGGGCGTGCGCGAAGACTGGGCAAACCGCTATCCCAAAACCCACATCGCCCTCGTCACGGCGCTGCTCGAAGCCTGCGAATATTGCGACGATCGCCGCAACCGAGAAGCCCTGGCCGAACTCCTCTCCCGCGACGAGTATGTTGGCGCGACGGTCGATCAAATCCGTCCCGGCCTGGTCACGCCCTACGACCGGGGCACAGGCGACGAGCCAGAGCAATTGCTGCGCTATAACCAGTTCTTTGTCGATCGCACCAACTGCCCCTACCGCACCGAGGGTCTGTGGATCATGACGCAGCTTGCCCGCTGGGGCATCACCCCCTTCCCCCGCAACTGGTTCGACATCCTCGACCGCACCCGCCGCCTGGATGTGTTCGGAGCCGCCGCCCGCGACCTGGGCCTGCTGGACACCGAACCCAACCGCAGCCCCATCCACTTTGCCGACGGCAGCGTATTTGACCCCGACGACCCCATCGGCTACCTCCACAGTCTTGCCATCAAGCGCGACGTGCAAGTTGAGGAAGTCAGCATTGATGTCGTGACCGTGTGAGGTGTAAAAAGCCAGCCCTATGCCCCATTCTCTCCTCTCTCTCAACCCTGAATCCCTAACAATGCAGACTCTCGACTCAACCCAACTCCAGCCGCAGCCCGTGCCCATGACCGATGCGTTTTTGATGATCGAGAATGTCTCGAAGGTGTATCCCACCAAAGATGGCGGCACTTACACCGTGCTGGATGGCGTGAATCTGGCGGTGCAGGAAGGTGAATTTGTCAGCATCATCGGCCATTCCGGCTGCGGCAAATCGACCCTCATGGATATGGTGTCGGGCTTTCGCACGCCCTCCAGCGGCGAGGTGCGCCTGCGAAACCAGCGGATCACAGAACCCGGCCCCGATCGCATGGTGGTGTTTCAAAACTACTCGCTGCTGCCCTGGATGACGGCCTACGAGAACGTGTATCTAGGGCTGCACGCGGCGCGACCAGAGCTTTCTAAGAGCGAAAAGGCGGCGATCGCCCGCGACCACCTGGCCATGGTCGGTTTGGCCGACGCGATGGACAAGAAACCCCGCGCCCTCTCTGGCGGCATGAAGCAGCGCGTTTCCATCGCTCGCGCCCTGGCCCTGCGCCCGGAGGTGCTGCTGCTGGACGAACCCTTCGGGGCCCTCGACCCCATCACCCGTGAGGAACTGCAAGAGGAACTGCTAAAAATCTGGACAGATCACCGGGTCACGGTGCTGATGATTACCCATGACATTGACGAGGCGCTGCTGCTGAGCGATCGCATCGTCATGATGACCAACGGCCCCGCCGCCAAGGTCGGCGAAATCCTCGACATTCCCTTTGCCCGTCCCCGCAACCGCAGCCGCGTCATGGAAGACCCCCGCTATTACGAACTGCGGAACGAAGCGCTGGACTTTCTGTATCACCGCTATGCCCATGATGACGTGGGCTGAGTTTGAGGGAGAGAGGGCACTCCGGTTCCCCCCTTACTAAGGGGGGCTAGGGGGGATCAAGACTCCTGCATCTAATTCGATCCCCCTAAATCCCCCTTAAAAAGGGGACTTTGAGGAGTCTGGTTCCCCCCTTAGTAAGGGGGGCTAGGGGGGATCAAGACTCCTGCATCTAATCCGATCCCCCTAAATCCCCCTTAAAAAGGGGGACTTTGAGGAGTCTGGTTCCCCCCTTGCTAAGGGGGGCTAGGGGGGATCAAGACTCCTGCATCTAATTCGATCCCCCTAAATCCCCCTTCAAAAGGGAGACTTTGAGCAGGGCGATAGCAAAGGGTTAACCAAGTGAAGGATGAAACTCAAATTAAAACCCTGTGCCCCTACTGCGGCGTGGGCTGTGGGCTAGAGGTCGTGCCGTCGCAGGGCAAGGGGGCGTGGCAGGTGCGGGGCGATCGCGCTCATCCGTCGAGCCAGGGGATGGTATGCGTCAAGGGTGCGACGGTGGCAGAGTCGATTAGCAAGGATCGGCTGCTCCATCCGATGTGGCGCGAGTCGCTAGAGCAAAACTTTCGGCAAATTAGCTGGGAGGAGGCGCTGGACAAACTGTGCGATCGCCTCCAGACGGTTCTGGCGAGCCAGGGGCCCGACGGCATCTGCATGTATGGCTCTGGCCAATTCGTCACCGAAGATTACTACACCGCCCAAAAGCTGATGAAGGGCTGTTTGGGGACGAATAACTTTGACGCAAACTCGCGGTTATGTATGTCCTCTGCTGTGTCGGGTTACGTACAGAGCTTTGGGGCAGACGGGCCGCCCTGCTGCTATGAGGATTTGGAGCAAACGGACTGCGCGGTGATCGTCGGCAGCAACATGGCCGAGTGCCACCCGATCGCCTTCAACCGATTGCGGAAGTATCACAAAAAAACGCCCCACGTCCGCCTGATCGTGGTCGATCCGCGCCGCACCCAGACTGCCGACGCAGCCGACCTGCACCTGGCCCTCCGCCCCGGTACAGATATTGACCTATTCAATGGCATCGCCTACCTGCTGATGCAGTGGGGCTTCGAGCAGGCG
The DNA here is from genome assembly GCF_013177315.1 of Thermoleptolyngbya sichuanensis A183. Lineage (NCBI taxonomy): Bacteria > Bacillati > Cyanobacteriota > Cyanophyceae > Oculatellales > Oculatellaceae > Thermoleptolyngbya > Thermoleptolyngbya sichuanensis. Next base: position 4,564,673 of record NZ_CP053661.1, read on the forward strand.
GCGTTTATCCAGCAGCACACCAGCGGCTATGCCGACTACGCCGAGGTGGTGCGTCACTACTCGCCTGACGTGGTAAGCGATCGCTGCGGCATCTCTATCTCTGACCTGGAAACTGCCGCCCGCTGGTGGGGCAAGTCGGGGCGGGTGCTGTCGCTGTGGTCGATGGGATTGAACCAGTCGAGCGAGGGCACGGCCAAGGTTCGTAGCCTGATCGACCTGCACCTGCTCACCGGGCAAATCGGCAAACCGGGCGCGGGCCCGTTTTCCCTGACGGGCCAGCCCAACGCAATGGGCGGCCGCGAGGCGGGCGGCCTGTCGCACCTGCTGCCCGGCTATCGATTTGTGGCCAATCCCCAGCATCGCGCTGAGGTCGAACACGCCTGGAATCTGCCAGCGGGACAAATTTCGCCCAACCCCGGACGCACCGTGTGGGACATGATTCGCGGGCTGGAGGCGGGGGAGGTGGGTCTGTTCTGGATTGCGGCGACGAATCCGGCTGTGAGCCTGCCCGATTTGGTGCGAGTAAAGGCGGCCCTGGGGCGATCGCCCTTTACGGTCTATCAAGAAGCCTACTTCCCCACCGAAACTGCCGAATTTGCCCATCTGCTGCTGCCTGCGACACAGTGGAGCGAAAAGAGCGGCACGATGACCAACTCGGAGCGCATGGTCACGCTGGCTAAAGCTTTCCAGCCTGCCCCCGGTGAAGCCCGCGCCGACTGGGAAATTTTCTGCGAAGTCGGCCGCCGCCTTGGGTTTGCCGCCCAGTTCCCCTTCCAAACCGCCGCTGAAGTTCATGCCGAATTTGTGAAGCTCACCCAGGGCCGCCCCTGCGACATGAGCGGCATCAGCCATGCGCGGCTAGAGCAGGAGGGCCCCTTGCAGTGGCCACTGCCCAGCGGTGAGAATCCTGAATCGCAGACCCAGCCTGCCAAGCGCCTCTACACCAACCTGCAATTTCCCACGCCCGATGGCCGGGCCCGCTTTAGCGCCTCTCACTCGCGGGGGCTAGCAGAACCCCCCGACCCCGACTTTCCGCTGGTGCTGACGACGGGACGGCTGTATGGCCACTGGCACACCCAGACCCGCACCGGACGCACCGAAAAGATTACGCAAATGTACCCCAACCCGTTTATCGAAATTCACCCCCGCGATGCGGAGCCGCTGGGTATTGTCGAGGGAGATGTGGTAGAAGTGCGATCGCGCCGGGGTTGGGCCCGCTTTCCCGCTAAAGTCACTCGGGCGATCGCCCCTGGAACCGTCTTCGTACCCATGCACTGGGGCGCTCTCTGGGCCGACCATGCCGAAGCCAACGCCCTCACCCATCCCACAGCCTGCCCCGACTCGAAGCAGCCGGAACTGAAGGCCTGCGCGGTGAAACTGTTGCCAATTCGGGTAGAAACGCCCGTGCGCGAGGAGTTGGGCGTGGTGGGGTAGGGGAGAAGGGAGAAGGAAGAAGGAAGAACGAAGAAAAATCCAAAATCTAAAATCTAAAATCTAAAATCGATACAAGACCCTTCCATAGGCTGGCCGTGGGCTGGCTGGATAAACAGGCGCTATGGCAGATGATCAGGTGCTGCGGCAAACTCTGGTGCGGCTGGATGGGCTGGGCTACAAGGCTTATAAAGAGATTCAGGGCAGCTATCGGTTTCCGGGCTTTACGCTGCATATTGACTTTGTACAGGGCGATCCGTTTGCGGCTCCTAGTCGGCTGCGGGTCGTCGTGCCCCAGGCGGAGGCGGGTTTCCCAACAGAAACGTTCCACTCGCGCAGCCGGGAAATCGCCCTGCGGGATTACCTAACGCGGCAGTTTGGCAAGGCAGCGGCGGCGGTGCGCGAAAAGCGGGGCAGCGGCAACAGCGGCCTGATGGCGATCGCCCCGACCAGTCAATACATCCTAGAGCGATCGGCCCTGTGGGTGTCGGAGGCGGTGGTCGAAGCGCGATTTTGGGTGGGGCTGCCCGCACGGGGACGGCAAATCTTGGGGCGCACGGCGGCGGATCTGTTGTGCGACGACCTGCCGCTAATTGTGGGGCGATCGCTCTTTTACTCGGCTTTGAACCCGACTGAACTCCAGCAGCATTTGACCGTGGCAGAAGACACCGACTGGCTGCGCGACCAGTTGGCAGCGCGAGGGCTGGTGGCCTTCGTGCCCGATGGAGCGCTCTTGCCCAGACAGAGCGGCGTAGACGAGCGCCCGCTTCAAGACTCCAGCGCTGTGCGATTTCGCTCGCCTGCGTCGCTGCGGGTGGAGTTCCATCGGCCCAACCAGGGCAGTATCTCTGGCATGGGCATTCCCAAAGGCATCACGCTCATCGTCGGCGGCGGCTACCACGGCAAATCCACCCTGCTCAGGGCGATCGCCCTCGGCATCTACACCGCCATTCCCGGCGACGGACGCGAACATCTGGTGACCGACGCAGCCGCCGTGAAGATTCGCGCCGAGGACGGCCGCAGCATCACGGGCGTAGACATTTCGCCCTTTATCAACCACCTGCCCCAGGGCCGCTCGACGACGCGCTTTAGCACCGAAAACGCCAGCGGCAGCACCTCCCAAGCAGCCAGCATTATAGAAGCGCTGGAGGCGGGGGCGCGGCTGCTGCTGGTAGACGAAGACACCTCCGCTACGAACTTTATGATCCGCGATCGCCGGATGCAAGCCCTCGTCGCCAAAGACAAAGAGCCAATCACGCCCTTGATCGACAAAATCCGCCAGCTTTATCGGGATTACGACCTGTCCACGATCCTCGTCATGGGCGGCAGCGGCGACTATTTCGACGTGGCGGATACCGTCATCGCCATGACCGACTATCAGCCCCAGGACGTGACCCAACAGGCCAGGGCGATCGCCGCTCAGTTTGCCACTCAACGCAGGGCTGAAGGGGGCGATCGCTTTGGTTCGCTCACCCCTCGCGTTCCCCTCCCCAAGCGCCTCGACTCGCCCGAAAAGCAAGGGGAACAATCCTGGCACGGCGGCCGCCGGGGGGATACTCGCCCGGTGGAGGGCGATCGCCCAGGACGCGGCCCCAAGCTGAAGGCACGAGACATTGACGAACTAGTGTTTGGCTCGGAAACCGTAGATTTGTCCGCCATAGAGCAACTAGTGGAAGTAGGACAGGTGCGAACCATTGGCGCGGCGATCGCCTATTTACAGCAGCACTACCTCGACGGTCGCCGCACGCTGCCCGATCTTCTGAACCAGATTACACCCCAGCTTGCCACCAACCGCATAGACGAACTGACGACTTATCGCCAGGGGGATCTGGTTGCGGTTCGACCTTTGGAACTTGCCGCAGCTTTGAATCGTCTGCGATCTCTGAGCTTGCGGTAAAAACAGGAAATTTCCAAGAAAATTTTGGCTAACAAGCGCTTCTGGTGCGGTTCACCGCCTGCAATCGTCTTTCGGCAGCGAAATACGCGCTGATTCATCGACCCAAAACCAGGGACATCGGCCCATTTCTCTCTACACCCCCAGCATGAAATCTATGTAATTGACATCTTCGGAGCCAGTCGCCGTGATACCTTAATGAAGGCGACGGTATCCTACGCCGCAGTTTTCAAAGCAGTTTTCAAAAGACTGACTCGATGAACTGATAACGTCCTACCTCTGAATGCAAATCCTGACGGCCTGACAGGTTTGTCCTCGACAGGTTTGTCGATATGCCGAAGGAACTTGCCTACTAAATACTCGCCTAAAGCGTTTCCATCAGACTTTAATAAACCACAGCCTGCTCTGGAAACTAGCCTGCTCTGGGGACATTGCCCGCATCACAGGCTTCTCATAGCAAGACTTCCAAGCTATTAGACTGAATTTCAACCTGGAGGAATCTTCGACACTATGTCCATTCGTCTTTATGTAGGCAATTTGCCCAAAGAGCTAGAGCGGCAGGAATTAGCTGCCCTGTTTGCGGAATTTGATGAAACCTTGACCACCAAAATCATCACCGACCGCAAAACGGGGAAGTGCCGTGGCTTTGGGTTTGTCACGGTGAAAAGCGAAGAGCAGGCAGACCAGGTCATCGAAAAGTTTGACGGTTTTCTGTTTAAGGAAACCCCGCTGAAAATCGAACGCGCCCAGCCCCGCGAAAAGGGCAGTGAGGAAGGCGATGAGGCCGCTCCCGCCGCAAGCAACAGCAACCGCAAGAAGAACAACAGCAAGGCTAAGAAGGCGGCCGCAACGACCGAGCCAGAATCCGTACAGCCCGATCCTCGCTGGGCGCAGGAACTAGAGAAACTGAAGGAACTGCTGTCTACTCAAACGGCAAATTCATAGTTTTGCTGGCTGCGTTCGGCGGCCAGGTTCCTTAATCTGGACAAGGGCGATCGCACTCCGATCGTCCTTTTTGTTGCCACTGGTTACCACTGTTGGTTGCCGTTGGCTGCTACAAACTTTAGGATGTAAGGCAAATCCACTTTTCAGGCTGTTGTTGGGAGAAAGATTTCATGGCAGAGCGGCGACTGGCAAGACGACTGCGATGGGTCATGGCGGGGCTGGCAACGTCGCTGCTGGGCACCCCGGCGATCGCCTACATTGCCTCTATGACCTCGATGGAAGCAGGCGGCATCGATGCGCGGCGGGTGCAGTCCGAACCCTACAACCTCATGGGCCGCAAAATCGCTATTGGTCAGGTAGAAATCGGTCGCCCAGCCCTGTTTGGCCTCGATAAAACCGCTGCCAATAACTTTGCGGTGCGGGTGCGCCAGGTGTTCTTTCGGGATGGGGTAGCTCGTCCCAACGATACCGTTGACCCCCACGCGGCCAGCGTCGCCAGCGTCATGGTGAGCAACGACAAGCTGGTGCAGGGCGTTGCGCCAGAGGCAAAGCTATACGCAGCCGCTGCGGGCTTCGAGCGGCGGGGCGGCCAGCCGCAGGAATGCCTCGCCTCCCAAACCGTGGCGCTGCAAAACGGCGATGACGTGCGGGCAATTAATTTCAGCTTCGGCGAGTCGCTGGCGCAGGACCCACGCCCCAATGCGCGGCTCGATGGCAACGCCCTGTTGACCCAGTGCATCGACTGGTCGGCCAATCAGCATAATGTGCTGTATGTGATCGCGGGCAACCAAGGCGAAGGCGGCATCCCCATCCCCACCGACAACTTCAACGGCATGATCGTGTCTAACTCGATCGCCGTCAATGGCGTGTATCGAAAGGTCAGCTTTTTTGACCTGGGGAGCGAGCCGCCGCCTATCTATGGCAGGGCCCGCGAACCGGAGACCAATGTCGGCCCGCGCCGCTCGGTCAGCCTGATGGCTCCTGGCACCAATATTCAAACCATCAACCCCGACGGCAGCCTCAGCAACCCTGCAACCGGAACCAGTTTCGCTGCCCCGCATGTTACGGCGATGGTGGCGCTGTTGCAGGAATATGGCGATCGCCAAATCCGCGAACAGCAGCCCAACTGGAGCCTGGATGCCCGCCGCCACGAGGTCATGAAAGCAGTAATGATGAACGCGGCAGATAAGATTCAAGACCGGGGCGACGGCCTGATGCTGGGCATGACCCGCACCGCCGTCAACAAGCAAAACCGCGACTGGCTCAGTTCCGATGCCTATACAGACGAAGCCAAACCCCTGGATGCCGACATGGGCACGGGGCATCTGCACGCCTATCGGTCGCTAATCCAGTTCGGTTCGGGTCAGTTTTCGCCCGATGCCCCTGTGCCGCCTGTTGGCTGGGATTATCGCACCGTTGGCACTGGACGAGACGCGCCCGCCTATCGAGACTATGTGCTGGAGCGGCCGCTGGTAGCAGGCAGCCACGTCGCCATCACTCTTGCCTGGAACCGCGTGGTGGAACTGAAGGACACCAACCGCAACGGGCTGTACGATATTGGCGAAACCTTTGAAGACAAGGGGCTGAATAACCTGGACGTGTATCTAATGCGGGCGGAGGATGAGCGGGAGGGCGATCGCATCTGGTCTTCCGTCAGCGCCGTAGACAGCGTGGAGCATATCTTCCACCCTGTTCCCGCAACGGGGCGCTACAAGATTCGCGTCGTGTACCGCGATCGCGTCAACACGCCCACCCAAGCCTACGCCCTGGCCTGGTGGACGGCTCCGGCAGAGTAGCGCTCGTCAAATCCCTAGTTTCTTCGACGCATCGGGAGCTTAAACTACAACTACTCCTGCAAGCACTCCTACAACCGCTATTCGCTATCGCTATTTGTACCGCTATTGGATAAAGGACCAGATGCAGGTCTCCACACTCGTCAGCCCCTATTGGTTAACGAGTTTACTACAACCCCTATTGGATAAAGTGCCAGATGCAGGGGTAGCGATAGGGGCGCTCCAGGTTGGTGGCAGCGTTCACCATTGCAATAATGGGCATGATTGTGCTGACAATTACCAATCCAATTAGCAGCGGAATGCCAATCAGCACGAAGCACAGCACCAGGAAAATCACGCCCCAGATCAGCACCGTCAGGTAAAAGTTGATGGCTTCTTTGGCATTGCCCTGCACGATGGGATCATCCGAAATCAGCAGCAAGACGATGGGCACTGCAACTGATACCAGCGAATAGCAAATCAACTGCGACCCGTGGCAGAGAACTGAATAGAGCTTGCGCTGTTCGAGGTCAGTCATGGGTATGAGGAGTTGAGTTAAGAATGTGAGGAGTTGAGTTAAGAATATGAGCCGGGAGTATGACTCAGGATTACGAGCCGGGAGTATGACTCAGGATTATGCGTCAGGAGTGTGAGTCAGGAATACTAGTGTCTTCACCAGACGGGGCGGCTTTTCCGGCGATCGCCCACGATTCGGGCTGGCTTGCTACGATAAAGGTTGCTTCCTGTATATGCTCTACTTGCTCTGAGTCTTTTCTGGCATGACCACCGACCTCCAAGCTGAAATTGCGACTGCGGTTGACCAACGGCGCAACTTTGCAATTATTTCCCACCCCGACGCGGGTAAAACCACGCTCACCGAAAAGCTGCTGCTGTATGGAGGCGCGATTCACGAAGCAGGTGCAGTCAAGGCCAAGCGGGCGCAGCGCCACGCCACCTCAGACTGGATGGAAATGGAGCAGCAGCGGGGCATCTCCATCACCTCCACGGTGCTGCAATTTGACTACAGCGGCTACACGATCAACCTGCTGGATACGCCCGGACACCAGGACTTTAGCGAAGACACCTACCGCACCCTGGCCGCCGCCGACAATGCGGTAATGCTGGAGGACGCTGCCAAGGGTCTGGAACCACAAACCCGCAAGCTGTTTGAAGTGTGCCGGATGCGGGGCATTCCCATCTTCACCTTTTTCAATAAGCTGGATCGGCCGGGGCGCGAGCCGCTGGAGCTAATGGACGAAATTGAGCAGGAGTTGGGGCTGCAAACCTATGCAGTGAACTGGCCCATCGGCATGGGCGATCGCTTCAAAGGGGTTTACGATCGCCGCAAACAGCAAATTCACCTGTTTGAGCGCACGGCCCACGGCAGCCGCGAGGCCAAAGATACTGTGGTGGATCTGGGCGATCCGCGCATCGAAGATCTGCTCGAAAAAGACCTGTATTACCAGTTCAAAGAAGAACTAGAACTGCTGGAGGCAGCGGGCACAGAGTTTGACCTGGCGCAGGTTCATGCGGGCAAGCTAACGCCTGTCTTTTTTGGCAGCGCCATGACCAACTTTGGTGTGGAGCTATTTTTGGAATCCTTCCTGGACTACGCGCTGAAGCCCGGTTCTCGCCGCAGCACCCAGGGCGACATCGACCCGACCTATCCCGAATTTTCTGGGTTTGTGTTCAAGCTGCAAGCCAACATGGACCCCAAGCACCGCGATCGCATCGCGTTTATCCGGGTCTGCTCCGGCAAGTTTGAAAAAGACATGGTGGTGAACCACGCCCGCACGGGCAAGACGGTGCGCCTGTCTCATCCGCAAAAACTGTTTGGGCAGGGGCGGCAGTCCCTCGATGAAGCCTATCCCGGCGACGTGATTGGTCTGAACAATCCGGGTATGTTTGCCATTGGCGACACGATTTACAACGGCAAAAAGCTGGAATACGAGGGCATTCCCTCCTTTTCGCCAGAACTGTTTGCCTATTTGCGAAACCCCAACCCCAGCAAGTTCAAGCAGTTTCAAAAGGGTGTCAACGAGCTGCGGGAAGAGGGCGCGGTGCAGATTATGTATTCCACGGACGAGTCGAAGCGGGAGCCGATTCTCGCCGCCGTGGGGCAACTCCAGTTTGAAGTGGTGCAGTTCCGCTTGCGAAATGAATACAACGTGGACAGCCTGCTCGATCCGCTGCCCTACAGCGTGGCCCGCTGGGTGGGTGGTGGCTGGGCAGCGCTGGAAAAGGCAGGTCGCCTGTTCAACACGGTGACGGTGAAGGATAGCTGGGGTCGTCCGGTGCTGCTGTTCAAAAACGAGTGGAACTGCCAACAGGTGGAAGGGGAGCATCCAGAACTGGATCTGCGGGCGATCGCCCCGGTTGCGTCGGGTCAGGAACCCGCAGCAGTGTGATTCAGGAACCCGCAGCGGTGTGATTTTAGCCTAATAACCGCGCGATCGCGTGTAATTTCCGTATTTTCTGGGAAGCCTAGAGGCAAGCTGCATTTTTCCAAGTTGCACTTTTCTCTGGGCCGGTTTGCGAATAGCCCCTATGCTTGGGTTAGGGACTGTGTAACTTTCTCTAACGCACGACTAGCGCAGCATTTTAACGAGCCTTAGCGCTTGACTCAGCCTTTGGGCTAGATGATCCTTTGAGCCACGCCAGCGAGGAGCGGATATGAGCGAGCGGTCAAAATTGCCTGTATCGTCCGGGTCCACGGGCGCGGCGGCGCGGGCGCTGCTGGATGCGGGGTTGGCAGCGCTGAAGCGGCAGGAATATGGCACGGCAATCGCCCATCTGGAGAGCCTGTTTCGCACGCCCGCCGAGCGCTCGGTGCAGCTTAAGGCGCGAATGGGGCTGGTGATGGCCTACGAAAAATCGGGCAATGTGCAGGAGGCGATCGCCCTCTGTCAAACCCTCAGCAACAGTTCCCATGTGCAGACCCGCCGCTGGGCCGCCAAAGCCCTGGCAGAGATTGCCCAGCGCCATCCAGAAGCCGCTGAACCTGCCGCTGCTTCGGCACAGTCTCTAGAAGCTCCTCCGGCTGCTGCCCGACCCGCGTCAGAAGATGACCTCGCGGCGGGGTTGACTCACGCTCCCGGCAGTCGCTCTCCCAGCCGCCCGTTGCGATCGCCCAGCCATCCCCCCGCTGCGTCGGCAAGCTCCCTGCCCAACGACACGGCGATCGCCCCCGTTCAAACAACGCCCATTGACTGGCGGCTGGCCGGCCGCGCCCAAAAGTGGTCGCCGCTGCCGATGGTGGATCGGGCGGGTCTTTGGGCGCTGGGCCTGGGAACGGCGATGGCCCTGTTCGCCTTGCTGCGGGGGCTACTGCTGGCGACGTTTTGGCTATTTAACCACACGATCGCCCGCATCACATTTCCGGTTGACCTTCGGTATTACAGCATTTACCGCGATCCGGCGGCGCTAGTGCTGCTCGGTCTGTTGGGTCTGGCGATCGCCCTACCCTGGCTGATGACGCTGTTGCTGCGTCGAGCCTACCAGATGCAGCCGCTGGCAGTAGATACCCTGGAACAAGCCAGCCCCGAAGCCGCCCGCGTGCTAAAGCGAATCTTTGGCCAACAGCAGCGCCCCTTGCCCAAGCTGGAACTATTGCCCACAGACGCGCCGCTGCTGCTGACCTATGGATCGCTGCCTCGCCTGTCGCATTTGGTTCTCAGTCGTGGGCTGTTGGCGCAGCTTCGGGATGACGAGATTGCGGCGCTGGTGGCCGGGGAAATCGGGCATTTGCAGCACTGGACCGCAGGCGTGATGTCGCTGGTAACGTTGGTGGGGCTGCTGCCCTATCTGCTGTATCGGGTGCTGGGGCAGTGGGGCGATTCCCAGCGCAATGCCGGGCTACGCGCTCTGGCGATGGACGGTTCCCTGTTGGGCTACGGCCTTTTTTGGCTATGTCGGGCCGTGGGGCTGTGGTTTTCGCGGCGGCGACTGTTCTACAGCGATCGCACCTCCTCTAACCTGACGGGCAACCCCAACGCCCTCAGCCGCGCCCTGCTGAAATGTAGCCTGGGCCTGTCGCAGGCCGTGGCCCAGCAGCGCCAGACTAGCCCACTGCTAGAGAGCCTGGAACTGCTCATGCCCGTTGGGATCAAAACGTCACTCACGCTGGGCAGCCTCTACGCCCAGCACCCCAGCCCCGACCTGCTCCAGTGGGATTGCCAAAATCCCTACCGCCACTGGCTCTCGGTCAGCAATGCCCATCCCCCCTTGGGCGATCGCCTCCAGCACCTCAGCCGCTATGCCCAGCACTGGCGCTTGTTCCCCGAACTCGACCTGCCGCCCGCTGCCCCGCCTCGTCTGTCCTGGAAGGAACGTCGTCCTTTGCTGCTGCAAGCCTCGCCATACCTGGGGCTGGGCATTGGGCTGGCGATCGCGCTCTTCCTCTGGCTGGTCGGCGGAGTCGCCACTCAGTTCAACTGGCGCGGGCTGACCTGGATGTGGGGCGATCGCACGCTGCTGATGGGCTGCGGGCTGCTGGGCTTTAGCTTTGGCACGTTTGTCCGCATCAATTCCTTCTTCCGCGACATTCCCCGCACGGCTCCCACCGACCTGTCTCTGGTAGAACTGATGCAGCCCCCCGCTCCAATTCCCTTACCCGGACAACCGCTGCGCCTGCGGGGAACGCTGCTGGGTCAGCGCGGCATCTGCGCCCTGCCCAGCCAGGACTTGCTGCTCCAGTGCGAAACGGGGCTAATCCGGCTGCACCACACACACCGCTTCGGCCCGCTGGGCAGCCTCCTCGCACCCGGTCGTCACCCCAGCGGCTTGATCGGCCGCCCCGTCACGGTTACAGGCTGGTTTCGCCGGGGCGCAACACCCTGGATCGATGTAGAAACGATTCAAACGACGCAGGGCGCAGTTTGCCGCAGCGAGCACCCCCTCTGGTCTACGCTCGTGGCGATCGCCGCTGCGCTCTGGGGCTTCCATGTCATCCTGACGGGCTTTTAGGATTTTGGGTTTTAGATTTTGGGTTTTAGATTTTGGGTTTTGGGTTTGCGATTTTAGAGCGCCTGTCTAGTGTCTGTGAGCTGCCAGGAATTTCATTGGTGGCGCTGTGTAAGAATGTCGGTTTTACCGCAGGGCATGGTCTAGAAGAGATCTACCCATAGTCACAGATTCGGCGCTTTTTTGAGCCGCTGTTCAACCTGTTGTGAAACTGTGAAACTATTGTGAATGCTACATCGCAGAACGAGTGCCCTTATTCTGCACTGCCGGATTCTGCCTTGACCAGCGGGGCGGGGGCGATCGCCACTGGAGGCACGCGGGAACCAGGCACACCGCTGGCGGCCAGCAGTTCGGCCACCGTGGCGCAGCGCATGGGCAGCCCATAGGTGCTGGGGTTGACGAAGTGCTGATAGGTGAAGTGGCGATAGCCTAGACAGAAGCGATCCCAGGCGGCCATCTGGATGCGGAAGAGGACAATGAGGAGATCGATCAGCCGACGAGTCAGCGGAATGCGGAAATAGATGCGCTTACCCAGGTAGGCGCTCATGTCGGCGATCGCCCGGTTCACCGTGATTGGTTCACTGCCCAGCACCAGTTCGCGCCAATTCGCGAAGCAATCCGTCCCAGAATCGCCCAGTTCTGGCGGGTGTTCTACGAGATGGGCGACAACTTGGGCAATATCCTGTGCGTGGATAAAGTGAAAACTGCCGTCGAGCTTGAGGAAGCGCAGCAGCCCGATCCATTTTGTGACCTCGGTAATGCCGCCTGAGAGGTGCGAGTAGGGCTTGGTGTCATCGCCACCAAAGACCAGTGTGGGGAAAACGGTGGTAATTTGGGGGGCGATCGCCAGCTTAGATAGCCGCTGATGGCAGGCGTATTTGGCGCGGATATAGTCGGTGCCGATTTCGCCCGCCTGCTTGAGCGGCTTGCCCTCGCGATCCAAAATGCTGGCAGTGGAAAAATAGATGACCTGTTCACACACATCCGGGTCAAGCAGGTTCATCAGCCGGACGGTTTTAATCACGTTTACGTCAAACACGTCCTGTGCCCCGCCCCATACGGCAGCGGTGAGGATTGCTACATTAATGGTTTTAAGCAGCTTATTTTGCTGCTCGATCTGGCGCATATCGCCTACGATGAGGTGGATTCCCGGCCGCGTGTCTACACTCAGCCGAAACTTCTGCGGGTTTCGCACCAGTAGAAACAGTTCGTGCTGCGTCTGATGAATCAGCGCGTCAGCAATGTAGTGCCCAACGCAGCCGCTTGCGCCCGTAAGGAGGATTCGCTTCGGAGTCATGTGTGGGGGTGGCGGAGTGAAGAAACGAAGTAAAAACCTGGGCACGATGTACCCAGGCGTTCACTCTACAAAGGCCGCTAGGCGATCGCCAGCAGTTTGTCGGCCTGCTTGGCGGTTTCAAAGAAGAAAGCGGCGTTTTCTTCGGGCGTGCCCGGAAGGATGCCGTGGCCCAGATTGAGAATATGCCCCTGATTTCCGGCTTTGCGGATGGTGTCGAGAATGCGATCGCGGATGAAGGCTTGCGACCCAAACAGCGCGCACGGGTCAATATTGCCCTGCACCCCTACGGCCGGCCCTAAGCGGCGACGCGCTTCGGCCATGTCTACCGTCCAATCTACGCTGACGATATCCACGCCCGATTGTGCCATGCGCTCCAGCAATCCGGCGCTGCCGTTGATATAGAGAATCATCGGCGTGTCGGGATATTTGGCCTTCACCTGGCGCACAACCTGCTGCTGGTAGGGCAGGGCAAACTGGTCATAGTCTTGCGGGCTAAGGTGACCCGCCCAAGAGTCAAACATCTGTACCACCTGTGCGCCGTTTTCGATTTGATAGCAGACGTAGGTGGCGATCGCATCTGCCAGCTTGCTCAAGAACTGATGCAGAATCGCAGGCTCCGTAAACGCCATGCTCTTGATAATGGTGTAATCCTTCGAGCCTTTGCCTTCGATGGAATAGGCCGCCAGCGTCCAGGGAGCGCCGACGAAGCCCAGCACTGCCGCTTCGTTGCCCACTTCCTGCCGCAGCGTCCGCAGAATCTTGCCGACGAAGCTGAGATGCTGTTCGGGGTCGAGTTCATGAAGTGCATCGACTTGCGCCTGGGTGCGAATGGGCGGATCGATGATGGGGCCACGGCTTTCGATGATGTCGAAGGGAATACCAATTCCTGGCAGCGGCGTGAGAATATCGGAAAACAGAATCACCCCATCGGGACGAAAGGCTCGCCAGGGCTGGAGCGAAATTTCTACCGCCAGGTCAACCGTTTCCGAGCGCTCACGGAAGGAGGGGTATTTGTCGCGCAAATCCCGATAAATCTTCATGTAGCGCCCGGCCTGGCGCATCATCCACACGGGCGGGCGGTCTAACACCTCTCCACGCGCAGCCCGAAGCAAGTATGGCACTTGGGTTGATCCTGTCATTGAAACGTCTCTCTTTTAAAGGGGTTAGGGATTAGGGTTTGGGGACTAGCGCTGTCGCTCCGCATGGCTGGCGCGAGGGTAAGAAGACCAGGCAAATGGCGAGGTTAGCTGTAAGAAATGAGCCTGGAATATATGAGCCTGGATGAACGCGCTCTGGTTGACTCGATTCACTCGACAAGTGAACTGGCCAGAGCGTCTTTTCGTCAAGCACAAACTCCGGCAGGTCAGTCACACACAACTGAGCGGTAACGTCTGATTATACGCGATCGCGCACCCCAAAAATCCCTTTTCCACGCCGCACAAAGCAAAGCAAATCTAGCCTTAGGAACTTTAGTTTGGACTAACTGGCATCACAATAATGCTCAACAGGATGCCATAAAGAATCTGCTCAACCGTTCATAACAGTTGAACTTAAGGAATTGGATACAATCCTGCTCGCAGTTAAGCTGCTGTTGCAACCGGACTGTTCAGGGATTGTTCGGATGTCTTGCGTTTCGAGGCTCGTTTTTTGACCATCGGATAGCAGGGACGAGGAGTTGGCTTGTGCCCCTTGCCTCGTCCTGGCGATTTACCACGAGGTTTAGGCGCAGGAGCAGGGGTGCCAATCGCTGCCAAAATGCCTGCAAACGCTTGTGCGACCCGACCCGGAGTCAACGTTTCTTGCGGTGCCTGCCAGGGCAAGGGGTGGTCAGTACAGTCCTTTCGCGCTAACCACAACTGCCAACTGAGCAACGGCATCAGGCTGCTCCACTGTTCGGTTGCCGATACAGAACTGAACTGGGGATGTGTCCAATATAGCCTCTGCTTGGCAAAGCGATACCAGTGTTCAATGGCAAAGCGACGGAGGTAGTGCAACCACAGGGTTTCTAACGGAGGCATCTGCTCACCCAGCCAAACTAACCACAAAGGAGCCAAGCGTCGCGTGCTGCTCTGTGTCTCCAGCACCTCCACGCGCAACACTTCCATTGCCCGTTTGGGGGATTTGCGGAAATGGTATGCACTCCAACGACTGACCCGCACTCGTCCCCAGTTGGGATCATCGACTTCAACGGTTTCGACCGGGACACTCCAAGTGTCAGGGTCATTGAGTTTCATCTTATGTCCATGCTTGGCAGGTGCGCCTCGCCCTCGATACGCTGGGGGCGCGCCATAGACACATCGATTGGATGTAACCCGCAGCAGCAAGTCTGCCTCAATCCCTGCCGTTTGGTTGACAAAACTGGCATTGCCGTACCCTCGGTCGTAGATCGCCAACGGACGCACCGCTAACTGCCGAGTCACTTGTTTGAGTTGGAATGCCGCTTTACTGGCGGGTGTTTCAAAGCTGGTGATGCGCTCATGCCGCAATGGTAATGCCCAACTGCCCCTGTCTTCAGCAATCCAGGCTAAGGTACTGTAGTTTTGTCCGGCTATCGGGGCATGTCCTGTTCGGGAGCATCCCACTTTCGCGAAAACAGTGCGAAGGGTGAGAATGGGAGGGTAGCCCCAGGGATGACTCACCATGACACCTGAAGACCAAAAGCGATTGGAAACTTGTACAGCAGAGATCGCCGAGATTTTGTATCGCAATAGCAACCGAGAGGGGCTCGATAGTCTAGAAGGCATCGAGCAGACTGTACGACGGCAAATGCTAGAGGAGGTGAGCCCTCGAGTTGCCCTTTTTTTGTCAACCAGAAAGCCTACCCCGCCCGAGGCCGGGTTCGCCGATTGAAGAGTTTAGTAGGGGTCCTTGAGATTCGTCAAAGTCAGGCAGAACGGTTAGGCGTAAAGGCTTACAGCCGTCTCAGTGGTGGCCTAGAGAAAGCCAACCTACGCTTAAGTGCCAACGAATCGTTTCAAGATGCAGAGGATGACATCGTAGCCCTGACCGGGATGCGGGTCGGGCACTCGACCCAACAACGTCTGGTGGGGCGTCAGTCGTTCGAGTCTGCCGAGGCTAAACAAGGCGTCAGTGAGGTCAGCATTGATGGCGGCAAAGTCCGTCTGCGTGACCTGCTAGAGTCCGATAGCCCGTGGCGAGACTACAAAGCGGTGCGGGTGGAGGGGATTGATTACAACGCCTTCTTCCAAGACAATGACAGCTTGATTGATTATCTCAGCGCTCAACGCTTGCTCTCCCCACTGGTCTGTCTGGGCGATGGTCACGCTGGGGTGTGGAATCTGTTTGCTCAACTCACCACCGTTGAGACCCGTTGGGAAATCCTCGATTGGTACCATCTCAAAGAAAACCTCTACAAAGTCGGTGGGTCGCTCAAGCGCTTAGCAGCGGCGGAAATGCTGTTATGGCAAGGTCAAGTGGAAGCCGCCAGGGCCCTCTTTGCCGACTGTCGGCGCAAGCAAGCCCGCAATTTTGAAGCCTATCTGAGCACCCATCGCTCTCGCATCGTGAATTATGGGTTCTACCAGGCTGAGCAACTCTGTTCTATTGGATCAGGAGCCGTAGAATCGGCTGTCAAACAGATTGGGCGACGCCTCCAAATTTCGGGTGCTCGCTGGAATACGGCCTCCGTTAATGCCATGTTGAGTCTGCGCTGTGCCTACCTCAATGGACAGCTCGCCAGTTGACTGTTTCATCGAAAGTGGGATGCTCCTGTCCTGTTCTGCCTGATAAGGTGCGGTCTTTCAAACGCCTGGCAGCAGGACGGTTCCACCGACTCGCATCACCTGCCAACAACGGTTGCTGCTGAGTCGGTATCTGCTGCACCAACAGCTTCAGCACCTTTGATCGGGGTAGGCGGCTATCGCGCAACGCTTCATAGGTGCTCGACCACTGGCGACGAAAGACAGGACTCTGCGATAGCCTCACAAACGACACGATGCACGCACTCACTTTAGTTTGGACTAATGGTGAAGAGGAAGGCAGTCAATGAGAAGCACCGACTGCCGTAAGGTCAATGAAGTACAACCAACATTGACCCCATGATTTTCAACGAACTTCAGCAATTTCGCCAAACGTTGTATGCCAGCTTGGGAAACGCCAGAGATGCCCTGTTTGATCTGATGGATGCCGTGTTAGTGAGTGCGTGCATCGTGTCGTTTGTGAGGCTATCGCAGAGTCCTGTCTTTCGTCGCCAGTGGTCGAGCACCTATGAAGCGTTGCGCGATAGCCGCCTACCCCGATCAAAGGTGCTGAAGCTGTTGGTGCAGCAGATACCGACTCAGCAGCAACCGTTGTTGGCAGGTGATGCGAGTCGGTGGAACCGTCCTGCTGCCAGGCGTTTGAAAGACCGCACCTTATCAGGCAGAACAGGACATGCCCCGATAGCCGGACAAAACTACAGTACCTTAGCCTGGATTGCTGAAGACAGGGGCAGTTGGGCATTACCATTGCGGCATGAGCGCATCACCAGCTTTGAAACACCCGCCAGTAAAGCGGCATTCCAACTCAAACAAGTGACTCGGCAGTTAGCGGTGCGTCCGTTGGCGATCTACGACCGAGGGTACGGCAATGCCAGTTTTGTCAACCAAACGGCAGGGATTGAGGCAGACTTGCTGCTGCGGGTTACATCCAATCGATGTGTCTATGGCGCGCCCCCAGCGTATCGAGGGCGAGGCGCACCTGCCAAGCATGGACATAAGATGAAACTCAATGACCCTGACACTTGGAGTGTCCCGGTCGAAACCGTTGAAGTCGATGATCCCAACTGGGGACGAGTGCGGGTCAGTCGTTGGAGTGCATACCATTTCCGCAAATCCCCCAAACGGGCAATGGAAGTGTTGCGCGTGGAGGTGCTGGAGACACAGAGCAGCACGCGACGCTTGGCTCCTTTGTGGTTAGTTTGGCTGGGTGAGCAGATGCCTCCGTTAGAAACCCTGTGGTTGCACTACCTCCGTCGCTTTGCCATTGAACACTGGTATCGCTTTGCCAAGCAGAGGCTATATTGGACACATCCCCAGTTCAGTTCTGTATCGGCAACCGAACAGTGGAGCAGCCTGATGCCGTTGCTCAGTTGGCAGTTGTGGTTAGCGCGAAAGGACTGTACTGACCACCCCTTGCCCTGGCAGGCACCGCAAGAAACGTTGACTCCGGGTCGGGTCGCACAAGCGTTTGCAGGCATTTTGGCAGCGATTGGCACCCCTGCTCCTGCGCCTAAACCTCGTGGTAAATCGCCAGGACGAGGCAAGGGGCACAAGCCAACTCCTCGTCCCTGCTATCCGATGGTCAAAAAACGAGCCTCGAAACGCAAGACATCCGAACAATCCCTGAACAGTCCGGTTGCAACAGCAGCTTAACTGCGAGCAGGATTGTATCCAATTCCTTAAGTTCAACTGTTATGAACGGTTGAGCAGATTCTTTATGGCATCCTGTTGAGCATTATTGTGATGCCAGTTAGTCCAAACTAAAGTATTCCTGCACGCGCGGCAAACGCGAGGGCGACAGGCGCTCCACCCAGGCTTCGAGATAGGCCCGGTTGGACTGTTGCTGGGCAAGATCGGTTGTATCTAGCGGATGCGGTAGCGTGCCCAAAATAGCTGCCGTCGTCACGCAAAACATTGATTTTTGGAAGCTGAGACAGATCTTCACCCGCAGGTCATCTTCGCCGCGCAGCCCTTGCTGATAAATTTTGTGCAAGTAATCAGGCAGAAAATGGCGCATATCCTGCATCAGCAGCGTGGGCGGAATGCCTCCACCCCCAATGGGCAGCGGATCGGCAAACAGCGCTCCATAGTTAAAGTCTGCCTGGTTGGCTGAAATTTGGTGCGCCTGTGCGTTGTAAGACACCGTGCCAAAGAAGGGAAACGACCGGAGAAACACCGCTTCCACATAGGGCAGCGCGGTATCGGGCAAAAAGGTCAACCCAGCGGAAGCTGGCAGCAGGTCGTAGGATTTTCCGTCAATATTGACCGCATAGGTGATCGGCAGTGCGGCTGCATCGACTAAGCCCTGCTTGACATGCGCCACAACATCGGCAATTGTCTGGATTTCTCCCCGGTCGTAGCGATCCGAAAGCGTCAGGAACATCGGACTCATGACCCGCCAAAACTGCCCTAGCCCACTGTAGTAGCAAAGCTGCCGCACCTGTTCTACCAGGAAGTCGGGAAATATCTGATTGAGGCCGCTCATCAACGGATTGGACTTGACCTTGGCGCGAATCGCCGTTTTCGCCAGGTTCACAAACTCCGGCGTGTCGAGAAATGCATCCAGCCCGCCGCCACCGTGCCAGAACATGCCTTTCATGCAATATTCGGCAAATTCGTAGTTAATCCGGTCGTGCCACCAGTGGCGCAGCAGCTTGGCTGTTGTGATTTCGCCGTTGAAATATTTGAAAAACGGAAACAGCACCAAAAACTGATGCTCTGAAATGTAAATCAGGTTGCGCCAGTAGGCATCCAGCACCACGCCATAGCTCTTGAGAATGCCCACCACTTCCACGACGTTTTCCGGGGTGTCGGGCAGCAGCGCACCGCCAGATTCAATCCGGTCCACGATGTAGGCGAGGGGATGGGCGGCGGGAGGAGGTGCGGTTAGCATAGCAGGAGCTTCAGGATCTTATAGAGCAAGGGGGTTGGGTGTGGGGTGGTGGGATGGTTGCGTAAGCTGCGTGATCCCTGATCTTTAAGGATGTTTAAGAAAATTACTCAAAAATTACTCAACGCTTCGGCGGAGGGGGCGGGGTGCCAGCGCAGCGGCGATCGCCCGGTCGTCTAGCGTGCCCAGCGACAGGGAGGTGAGTTCACTCCAGCGGGTCATCCAGTTGGGCTGAAGCCCCAGGAAGATGACCAAAACGACGACCACAATCGAAGGAATGCGGTCTTTCCAGTAGATGGCCGGCAGGTTCGCTAGGGCATCCGGCAGCCGTCCAAAGAAGACGCGGTTAATCAAATTCAGGAAGTATACGGCTGTTAGCCCAACGCCGAGCATACACAGCAGAGTCTGGATGGGGAAGACCAGCAGGCTGCTGCGGTAGATGATGTACTCAGCAATAAAGCCCACCATGCCGGGAATGCCCGCGCTGGCCATGACCCCAGCAATCATTAGGGAACCCACCAGCGGTAGACCTCGCTCTGGGGTCAGCAGGCCCCGCAGCACCGTCACATCCCGCGTCCCGGTTTTGGCATAGACCACGCCCACCAGGAAAAACAGCAGCGCGGAAATTAGCCCGTGGCTGACCATTTGGGCGATCGCCCCGGCGATGCTCAGCGGCGTGGCGGCGGCGGCGGCTAACAGGATATAGCCCATGTGCCCGATGGAACTGTAGGCGACGATTTTCTTCATGTCGGTCTGGGCGATCGCCACAAAGGAGCCATACAGCACATTCACCACCGCCAACCAGGCCAGCCACGGTGCGACGACTTGCCAGGTTTCAGGAAATAGCCCCAGCCCAAAGCGCACAATTCCGTAGGTTCCCAGCTTCAGCAGCACACCCGCCAGCAGCACCGAGGCTGGCGTTGGCGCTTCGACGTGGGTATCTGGCAGCCAGGTATGCAGCGGCACAATTGGAATCTTGATGCCGAAGCCAATCAGCAGCGTAATCAGCAGCACCAACTGAGTGGCAATCGGCAGCGCCGGGTTTTGCAGCGCCGCATAGTCAAAGCTGCCTGTCCCACTGAGCAGCGCCAGCCCGAAGAAAGCAGCCAAAATCAGGATTCCAGACAGGGCAGTGTAAATCAGAAATTTGGTTGCCGCATAGCCTCGCCGCGCACCACCCCAAATTGCCACCATCAGATAAAGCGGAATCAGTTCCACCTCGTAGAACAGGAAGAACAGCAGCAGGTTTTCTGACAAAAACGCCCCCGCCACGCCCGCTTCTAGCAGCAGCATCAGGCAGTACCAGAGCCGGGGACGGTTCAGATTCGCATCGGTGCTGTAGATTGCCAGCCACACCAGCAGGCTATTCAGCACCAGCAGCGGCAGCGACAGCCCATCCATCCCTAGCTTGTAGCTCAGCCCAAGCTGCTCAATCCACGTCAGCGATTCCTGAAACTGAAATCCAGCCGCACTCGTGTCAAACTGGCTGACCAGCACCCCAGTCCACGCCAGAACCATCGTTGCAAACACCAGCGCCACCTGGCGACCCCGCTCTGCTGCCTGCGCCTGGGGCAAGAAGCTGATGATCAGCGCACCAATGACCGGAAACCAGATTAGAACACTCAGCATGGCGAATCGGAAGGGTTGGATGCTTGGGCGAGGGTTTGGGTAGAGGGTTTGAATGAAAAGTTTGGTTAAAACGCTCGGATGACAGCTTTTTCTTTTAGACGTTTTGGCGACGGGCGTTTTGAATTCAGCAATAGCGATTTAAAACATCCAGCCCAGCCAGGCGATGCCCAAAATGACTCCGATAAACACGGTCAGCAGGTAGTGTCTGGCGCGTCCTGAGACGGTGTATTTCAGGCTCTCGCCACCAATCAGCGAGGCAACGCCAAGGAGATTCACCATGCCGTCTACCACGTATCGGTCAAACCAGGCCGTGAGCCGCGACCCCTGAGCCACAGCAAACACGACCGTCAGCTTGTAAAGCTGCTCAATCCGAAAATCGTGGGCCAGGAAATCCTGGAGCGATTTCCAGCCCAGTCCTCCTGGCTGCGGCAGGGGGCGAGATCCCATGTAAAAGAAAACACCCAGCCCACAACCTGTGATGCTGGAGGCAAATAGCGCCCCGGCGATCGCCAGATTCACGTCTCTCCAGTCGGGCAGCAGTCCCCAGTTGTGGAGCATGACGGGCACAAGCAGCGTGGCGATCGCCACCGATACCATCGGCACTGCAATCGGCCAGGGTGCTTCAGGAGCGCGTCGCGTTTTAGGCTTTACCTCACCACAAAAGACCAAACCAAACACTCTCGTTAGCCCAAAAGCCGTCAGTCCATTGACGATCAGCAGCACCGCCAGCAAACCTGGCGAAGACCGCCACACCGGCAGCGCCCACTGATACATCGCCCAAAAGCAGCCCATCGGCACCAATCCCACAGACCCTAGCGCCCCGATAATAAAAGCGCTAGCGGTTGCAGGCATCCGCGACCCCAGGGCCCCCATTTCTCGCAGATCTTGAGTGCTGGTGGTCAGAATCACTGAGCCAGTGCACATAAACAGCAGTGCTTTGGCAATTCCGTGGGTTAGCAGCAGCAGAAGTGCAGTGTCATGCTGCTGTAGCCCTACGGCCAAAAACACCAGACCCAGGTAAGCGCTCGTGGTGTGGGAAAGGGCGCGTTTGATGTCGATTTGGGCGATCGCCACCAGCGAAGCCCCAACCGCCGTCACCGTCCCCAGCACCATCAGGGTCGTCAGCGCCACAGGCGACAGCGCCACGATCGGCTGCATCCGAATCAGCACGTAGGCTCCGCAGGCCACCACCACCGAGTTCCGCAGGATCGAAGCCGGGTTTGGCCCCTCCATTGCCTCATCCAGCCACAGGTTCAAAGGAAACTGGGCACACTTGCCGACCGGGCCCGCGATCAGGGCCAGACCCACCAAATTTGCCACCAGCGGCGACAAATTCGCTGTTTCAGCCCAGGCTTCTAGATAGGGAAAATCTAAATCACCCGCCAGTAGACCCACCGCAACCACGCCCATCAGCAGCAGCACATCGCCCACGCGCTTGGTCAGAAAGGCATCACGAGCCGCCGTGACCACCAGCGGTTGGGCATACCAAAATCCCACCAGCAGATAGGTCGAAAGCGTCAGCATCTCCAGCAGGGCATAGCTGAGGAACAGCGAGTTACTTAGCACCAGTCCGCTCATGGCTCCCTCAAAAAAGCCCATTAGCGCGTAGAAGCGGGCCAGCGCCCAGTCTTTCTCTAGGTATCCCAGGGCAAACACTTGGGCAATCAGGCTCAAGGCCGTAATAATCAGTGCTGCGCCAACGCTGATTCGGGATAACTCTAGCGATAGGGTAATGTCCAGATCTAGCACCGACAGCCAGGGTAGCGGCTCATACTGGGGCGGCATATCCCAAACGGCCCACAGCAGCAGCGCACAGTGAACCAGGGCCAGCAGCGTCATCAAAATATTGAAATAGGCCGCTGGCCGGGGACCCGTTCGCCGCACCGCCCCCGCAGACCAGGGCAACGTCAACAGCGCCCCCAACAGCCCATAGCCTGGTACCCACCAACTGGTTTCAATTAGAAACTGAACCATCGATACCATCCCCTACGCGCGTTACACATACCAAGATAGGTGCCAAATAGGTGCCAATATTTTGGGCTGTCTCTTGTCAACTCGTAGACATGCCATAGTGGCTCAAACGTTTCCCTAGCGAGCCTGAGGCTACTCTACCGCAGCAAACCCTATAAGCCTGACTAATTTCAGACGAATCCAAACCCTGAGCCTAGTAGGTTCGTGCCCTTGTCCAAACCAAAGTGGTCTTAGCCAAGGTGTGAACTAGCTTGAACCCATTGGTCTAGAACTATTTGAGCAACTTGAGCGATTCTCGCATCGCTGCTAATGCCAGATCAAGCGAACCGAGGATTTTCCTGGATGCTGGCGGGTTGCGACGTGCTGTTGACTCTGTTGACTTGGTGCTAAGTTGACTTGGTGCTAAAAAGGCGATCGCACTTTTCTCTAGAACGTGCGATCGCCGCTACACAAAGTTTTTGTAATAAGGACTATAGCATTACCGCCGCAAAAGCTAAAAAAAGCAAACAACTTGTTGACCCTCTGGCTTCACACGATTGACAACGTTGAAATGTAAATTATTGTGTTGATTCTCAATCAAAAAACACAAAATATTAAATCCCCTCAAGGTTTACGAACTGTTTTCCTAGAATAAAACATTGGCTCTCGCTTTCCTCATAGAATATAGGGGCCATTACAGGATAAGGAGTTAAAGGTTCAAGGATCTGGCAACTTCCGAAACAGCACTTTTCGGTAGGTGTGCCTGTCCTTGGTATTGTTCACAGATATTTGTCAGATAGTTTGTCAGATATTTTTTGTAGGTATTGCCACAATGCACAGGATGTGCGGTTCTATGTGCAGCTTTGCTCACACCACGCATTACACTACAAGCCTTTGCGCTCTGTTCTTGGGTCAAGCCTGTTAAGGAGCAGATTGCCAACGGATATAACGCTGAGTTATATAGACCATAAAAACAATTACTTTGGTTTATATTGCCAAAGCGTCCAACCCCCTTGTATTCTGACAATGGGAATTCCGTCGTGCTTTTCCAATCTATTTCTTGTGATGCAAATGCCGAGTTTGTTTGCTCATTTAGAGATTTTTTGGACATCTTGTGATATCGGCTGAATCTAAATTTCAGCACTTTATCTAAGGATTTGAAGCCGTACAGGTTGTTGACTATGGCTAGATCTCCTCAGAGGTTCCTACAGGAAACTCCAGAGTAATTGCTCTATGCCCATGTTGCACGGTTGTTCTGGTTTGAAGCACGCTGAGGATGATGGTTGCCGGGTTGGCTAACCGCAGCTTGTATAGCTGAGACAAAGCGTTATCGCTTGCGTCATTTCCCACACCTATGGTCGCTTAAGTCCATTCTGCAAGACTGATGGAAGGTTGAAGCAGAGTCGTTATATCTAAAGTCGCTGCTGGCTGTTACTTAGTTGCACATAACTTGTCATAATTAACAGTTGCAGACAGATTGACGGTGTTGGGCTGGTGAATAAGGGTTCTGGACGAGTTTGCTGGCCCAGGCTGCGAGTGGCGATGAATGGCGATCGCAGGTTGTAGTTTTGTTTGAGTACCGTTTTTTGGAAGGGAGAAAACGATGGCAATTGCAGTTGGAATGGTAGAAACTCTGGGCTTTCCTGCCGTGGTCGAAGCGGCGGACGCAATGGTGAAAGCAGCACGGGTGACGCTAGTTGGCTATGAGAAAATCGGCAGTGGGCGGGTGACCGTGATTGTCCGTGGCGACGTGTCCGAAGTGCAAGCTTCCGTGGCAGCTGGGATTGAAAACGTGAAGCGAGTCAACGGCGGACAAGTGCTGTCCACTCACATTATTGCTCGTCCTCATGAAAACCTGGAGTACGTGCTGCCGATTCGCTATACCGAAGCCGTTGAAGCCTTCCGGGAAAGCGTCAGCGGGATTCGCCCCGTCAACCGTCCGTAGTAGCCGCTAGATGCAGATTGCCAAGGTTTGCGGTACGGTCGTTAGCACTCAAAAAGAGCCTAGCTTGCAGGGGGTCAAGTTTCTGTTGTTGCAGTTTGTCGATGTGGAGGGAAACCTCTTGGCAGACTATGAGGTGGCAGCAGACAGCGTAGGGGCCGGGCTAGATGAATGGGTCTTGGTCAGTCGAGGCAGTGCTGCGCGTCAGACCCCTGGCGGAGAGTCTCGTCCCCTGGATGCCCTAGTGATTGGCATTATTGATACCGTGAGCGTGGAGAATCTCATGCTTTATCGCAAGCGGGATCAAGATCGATGATTGTCAATGGTTGTCTAAGAGGGCTGTCCAGCAGTGGTTCCGATTCTAGAGTTCTAAGTTCTAGCGTTCCGATTCTAGAGTGGTGAGGGCGATCGCCCGTTGAGTGCTGTGGGAAACCGAGAGCCTGACCATGTGTTTCAGGCTCTCGGTTTACGGCTGATCGGGGTCGATCGGGCTGTGAGGGTGGTGAAAGGTTTGGATTGACCTTGCTCGATCTGTGTCGGCCGGTTTTGCGGGTTGATCGGCCTGTTAATTTTGCCGGTCACGGTTCGAGTTTTGTTGCTGGGTCAGGAGAGCTGTGGTCATGGTTGCTCAAAGCTCCGTTGCTGCTACACCCTGGGCAAAGGGGGTAACGCAGCCCAAGATTCATGAGACTGCATACGTTCACTCCTTTTCGACAGTGATGGGAGATGTGCAGATTGGTGCAAACGTACTGATCTCACCGGGCGCTTCCATCCGAGCAGAGGAGGGCGCACCCTTTTATGTCGGTTCGGGCAGCAGCGTTCAGGAGGGGGCGATCGTTCACGGGTTGCCGCAAGGGCGCGTGCTGGGGGATGATCAGCAGCCCTACTCAGTCTGGATTGGTCAAGACGCTTCTATTACCCACATGGCGCTGATTCATGGGCCGGCCTATGTGGGCGATCGCTGCTTTATTGGCTTTCGGTCTACGGTGTTCAACGCCCGCATCGGCGAGGGCTGCATTGTCATGATGCACGCGCTCATCCAGGATGTGGAAATTCCGCCGGGTCGGTATGTTCCCTCTGGGTCGATCATCACCACCCAGCAGCAGGCCGACCGCTTGCCAGAGGTTCAGTCGGTTGATATCGAGTTTGCTTCCCAAGTCGTTGGTTTCAACGACGCAATGCGGTCTGGTGGGGGGGGCGCTGGTTCTCCGGCCCGCTCCGAATCAGCCCGCCTTCAGCAGCCGAGCGATCGCGCTGCCGAGTCCTCCTATCGTTCCAGCCAAAATCCTGAGATGCTGAATACTCAATTAACTCCAGAAGTTGTCGAACAGGTACGCCATTTGCTAGCCCAGGGCTATCGAATTGGCACCGAACATGCGGATACTCGCCGATTCCAAACCAGTTCCTGGCATAGCTGTGCGCCCATCCAGTCTTCCCGCGAGGCAGACGTGCTGGCGGCGCTACAAGCCTGTCTGACGGAGCATAGTGGCGAATACGTGCGGCTGTTTGGCATCGATACTCACTCCAAGCGGCGCGTCGGGGAACTGATCGTGCAGCGACCGGGCGATCGCACCAACGGAAACGGCGCATCGACCAGTGCTGCCAGCTATTCCAGCCAAAGCTACACTAGCCAAAGCTATAGCAAGCCTGCTGCGTCCTATGGCAGCACAAACCCGTCTGGACTGTCGGCGGAAGTGGTGGAACATGTTCGTGGGCTGCTGTCTCGCGGCTTGAAAATTGGCACCGAACACGCCGACAAGCGCCGCTTTCAAACGAGTTCCTGGCATACCTGCGCTCCCATCCTGGCAACCCGCGACTCTGAAGCGATTTCGGCACTGCAAGCCTGTCTGGCAGAGCATTCGGGTGAGTATGTCCGGCTGTTTGGCATTGATCCCAAGCTCAAGCAGCGGGTTGGAGAACTGATCGTGCAGCGTCCTGGCAATGGGCAAAACGGCAGCGCTCCTGCCCCTAGCTACAGCAGCAGTGGCTTATCCTATCAGCAGCCCGCCGCCAGCAGCTTCAACGCAGGCCATAGCTCTGCTACTTCGAGCCAGCGCCTCAGCCCCGAAGTCGTCGATCAGGTTCGCCACCTGCTGGCTCAGGGCTACAAGGTTGCCGTAGAACACGCCGACAAACGCCGCTTCCAGACTGGCTCTTGGGAAAGCTGCTCGCCGATCGAGTCGGGTCGCGAATCGGATGTGCTGGCAGCTTTGGAGCGCTGCTTGGGAGATAACCAAGGGCAGTATGTCCGGGTTTATGGAGTCGATACTCAGTCCAAGCGGCGGGTTGCAGAGACGATCATTCAGCGTCCATAGACCCTCTAGCCATTTTGTGTAGCTGCCGTGTAGCTGCTCTATGGCGTTGCGGCTCGTTGATCGGGTGGGGTCAGGTTTAACGACAGATTGGTTTATACACCTTTAGGGCAATGCAGAGGTCATCGCTATCGTCAGTTGAGGGCAGCCCTGGGCTGACAAGTGGCGATGTGGTGATTGAACCCGGTGCGGCGATCGCCCCTGGGGTTTTGCTCCAGACTGATCCTGGCAGTCAGATTACGATTCGGGCAGGGGTTAGCGTTGCGGCGGGGGCTATCTTGCACGCCCACGGCGGCCCGCTGACGATCGAGGCAGGCGCGACGATCGGTTCGCGGGTGCTAATCATTGGGGCGGGACACATCGGCGCGACAGCTTGCATCGGTGCTGAGGCGACGATTCTGAATCCGGCGATCGCCCCCGGCGAAATAGTGCCACCCAGGGCATTGCTGGGAGACACGAGCCGTCGGGTTGACCTGGATACTCCACTCGCCTCCGCGATGCCAGACTTCAGCGGTGCGGTTCCATCTATACTTCCATCCATACCGCTGTCTACTCCACCCTCCACGTCTGCTGCTGGGCCCGGGCCCGATGCGCTGAGTGAGCATCGCTCTGTGGGCGGACTCTCGACCACTGCGCCGATTAGTCTGTCCACACCCCCGGTCTACGGACGGGAGGCACTTCAGCAGCTTCTAGCAACCATGTTTCCCTATCGGCAAGCGGAGACAGATGGCGCTTCGCCGCCTGATGCTGGCTGAATCATTTGGTTTAATGTTGTACAGAATTGTGCAGAAATATTGTGCAGAAATCATGCAGAAATCGCGCCAGTGTCTAGCGCAAGTTGGGCAGTGCGAGCCAAAAGACCGCCAAGCCGAGGGCGTAGTGTTAAGCTGAGAAGGCGATCGCCAATCTGAGCATCAAACCCTATGGACGCATCCGGCAAACTTCAGGTTGGAACGACCCCGCCCCGGCGAGACTTTGGAGACAGCGCTTTGGGGTTAGTTTGCACGCGCAGCTTTCCCGCCATTGTGGGCACGGCTGACATGATGCTGAAGTCCTCCGGCGTGACGCTGATTGGCTATGAAAAAACAGGCAGCGGCTATTGCACTGCCGTCGTGCGGGGCGGCATTTCCGATGTCCGCATTGCTGTGGATGTGGGTGAAGAAACGGCGCGACGGTTCGACCAGTTTATTTCTAAAACCATTATTGCTCGCCCCTCGCCCAACCTCGAAGCCGTGCTACCCATCGGCAGTCGGCTGGCAAAGTTTCTCTCCGACCGGGGCTATAGCCGCCTCAGCAAGCAGGCCGTAGGGCTTCTGGAAACACGCGGCTATCCGGCGATGGTCGGCGCAGCCGATGCCATGCTGAAGGCGGCCGAGGTGCAGCTTGCGGCGTGCGAAACGATTGGCGACGGGCTGTGTACTGCAATTATTCGCGGGCGTGTGGCGGATGTGGCAATGGCCGTAGAAGCCGGGATGCACGAAGCCGAGCGGATTGGTGAACTGCACGCTGTGATGGTGATTCCGCGCCCGCTAGATGATTTGGAAGAAACCCTTCCTCTGGCTAGCTACTGGATCGAGAGGCCGCAGCCGATCGCCCTGCCGCTTGATCTAAAAGCGCCGCAGAAGGAGTTGGCGGCACCAGAACAGCCCGAAGTTGAAGTGCAAAAGATAACCGTACAAAAGACCATCGAGTCGGCGGAGCCGCTGGAACCCGAAGCGCGATCGCCCCACGCTGCTCCCCCTCTTGCCGAACCGATTCCCCTGCCAGAGCTAGCCCCCCTGGCTGATCAGCGTCCCAAGCGCCTGGAAAATCCTGAAGAATAATCAAATCAGAATCATCTGACTTTCCCCAGTTCTAAACTCGCTCTCACCTTTCAACATGCCTCCAGTTCTGGATTTGCCCACCCTGGCCCGGTGGCTTGCGGGCGAGTTTGACAATCGCGCCCAGTCGCTTGACCAGCCGGCCTGGTTTGTTCACCTGCGGCTATGGCACCGCCCCCTGCCCATTCGGATAAATGGATGCCTTGCGCTGTTTGCGGAACAGGCCAACGCGCTGTATTTGCAAAACCCCTACCGACAGCGGGTGCTGGTCTTGCAGGAGAATGACGACGGGAACACCGATGCGGGCGGTGGGGACGACGGCAAGCCTGCTGTGCAATATACCGTGCAATACTGGGCCTTTCGCCAGCCGGATCGGTTTCGGGGCGCGGGCGCACGACCGGAGCTACTGTCTGACTTAGCGCTAGACGACTTGCAGCCCCTACCGGGCTGTCGGCTGCGGCTGCGGCCTCAGGGAGACGGGGTGGCCGCAGAACCCATCGAGGGCGATCGCTGCTGTTTTCAATACAATGGCGAAACGCGCCAGGTTGTGCTGGGGTTTGAAGCCAGCCCAGGCCGCTTTCGCAGCTACGACAAAGGCGTTGACCCAGACACCGGCCAGGCGCTTTGGGGAGCGCTGATGGGCCCTTACGAATTCACCAAACAGGTGGACTATCCCCTCTGAAACGCCAGCAGGAGTGCCAAGATCGCCTACCAGGGATGACCCAAACCCCTGCAAAAGAAACATCGTCAATCTTCCCAATGCGATCGCTGAGGGCTTTCGGCTTTTGCCGCCGAGGAGTGACTTCACCCAATCAGAGGATTGTGGAGCGTCTGAAAACAAGGGTTCCTAATTGATTCTCTATAGACCCATAGAAGAAATGAATATTGCCGCCTGCATCCGGGATTTTGAGATGCAAGACTGAAGGGATGAGCTAGGATGTGTTTCGACAGATAAGTTGCTGGCTGAGTTTGAGTTGATCTGTTACCCAAGTGCGGCCGATTGAGCATCGGCTGATTGAATTGAACCGCTGGGTGCGGCTGTGGCTCCGCGCTGCTAGACTCCACGCTGCTGAGGGAGCGCTCTGCGAGGTCAGGATAACTTTTACCCTAGAGGAAATTTAACAAGTTAATTATGGTGAATCGTGTTGTTAGCCCGGATTTGCATCCGATGGTGAAATTTCAGCGTCAGGTGAAATCGCTCGTAGATTCAGATATTCTGAAGCCGAGCGATCGCCTTTGGAAGATTGCGCTGCTCTATGGCGACGAGTGGGCCTACTGGAAGCGCGAACTGGAGGACTTCGACTTTTCCATGCGAGATCCCGTAGCCGACTTGCTTGCTGTAGAGTCCTGGGACGAAGATTAATGAGCAATTAGGTTGCGATCGCCTATCCGCGCTTCATCAGGTCTAGATTTGGACGCACGCGGGCATGGATGGCGATCGCCGTGATGTTGTCATGGCCATTATGCTGATTTGCCAGGTCGATGAGCATGTTCACACCGTTATCTAGGCTCACCTGCCCGTCGAGCATTGGGTCGAGGTGGCTCTCGACATGGGTTTCCAGCAGGTCATTATCGGTCAGCCCGTCGGAACACAGCAGCAGCAGCAAATCCTCAGTCAGTTCGACAAACTGCACATCGGGATTGACGAAATGCTCGTCTCGCGGGCCGAGGGCTTGGGTTAGCTGGTAGGCATCGGGGCGACCGTAGGCGATCGCAGGCTCCACACCCCGCTGAATCTCTCGCTGCCCCACCTCATGATCTACCGTCAGCTGCTCCAGCCCACGACGGCGACTGTAGCGATAGAGGCGGCTGTCTCCCACATGGGCGATCGCCGCTTCGGTGTCCTGGATGAGCGCCAGGACTAAAGTTGTACCCATGCGACCGCTGCCCGAACTGGCATTTTCCTGGTTCAGCGTGTAAATCGCCTTGTTTGCCAGCAAAATGCCATCTCGAATGGTTGCCTCGCTGGGCAGTCCATCCTTCCAGTGATCTTGAAAATACTGCTGGAGCGTACTGGCAGCCAGGGCGCTGGCCACCTCGCCACTGGCGTGGCCACCCATGCCATCGCAGAGAATGTATAGCCCTTTCGCCTTGAGCGATCGCCCGTTCTGGCTTTCCAGCTTTTTCACGTCCACCTGGATGGCGTAATAGTCTTCGTTGTGTTCTCGCTGGCGGCCAATGTCGCTCCGTCCTGCATCTTCCAGCCCAATCAGCTTCATCGGCAGCACCACCGTTGGCAGGTCGTCGCCTTCGGTCTCGCTGTCTTCGTCGGGACTGCCCAACTCTAGGCGGGTGGGGCTGGACGACACGCTGATATCTGCCATCCGCGACACCGTGGGAAAAAGAATCTCCGTTGTTTCCGATTCAGCCGAATCAGACATCGGCAAGGCTTCTGAGTTGGTCGCCGGGGCCGGCGCAGGGTTGGCAGCAGCAGATTCTGCGGTGATGGGTTCCGCTTCCATTGCGGCAGGTTCTGCGGCGGGTTCCGACGCGACGAGTTCTGCGGTGATGGGTTCGTCTGTAACTGGTTCGCCCGTAATCAGTTCGGACGGGATTCGCTCACCGGTGATGGGTTCGTCTGTGGCTGACTTCGGAGGGGCTGTGTCAAGGAGGCTGGCGGTAACCCCACCGAGCAATACCGCTGTCGGATCGAGGGGGCGATTGGGATGATTGGCAGATGCAGCGTCGGCCGGCGCGGTGTCCTTTGCGGAAAGCGCAGGGGGAAGCACGATCGTATCTTCTGCCTGTATATCATCTGCTTGCAAATCAGGTGCTTGCAAATCAGGGGCCGTTTCGTCAGCCGCTTCAGGCTTATCGAGGGCGATCGCCTCTGTAGTCGCATCGAGGGCGATCGCCCCTGCATCAGGCAATTCCTGCTCTCCCTGCAACAGATCCGCAATCATGCTGAGGCAGTGCTGCAACACATCCACTGTGGCGATTGTGCCCAGTTCCAAATCCTGACAGACCTGCACCAGGGGATTCAGATTTTCGTGGCTGGGCTGTTGCTGCAACAGGAGTTTCCAAACGCGGCCCAGGTCGCGGAGCTGGGGGGACGCGTCGGGTTTATCCTGATAAAGCCGCTGAAGATAGAGCAACTGATCTTCATCGACCTTCAGGTTATTGAGTTCTAGCAAGCTCTGGGCATAGCCCACGGGTTGCAGTGCGTTCCACAGTTCCGTCATCTGGTGGAGCAGGTGGAGAATCTGGAACAGAGGCAGCACCTCCGACGCGCCCAGTTCTGCCAAGGAAGGTAGGCTGCTCCGGTCTTCCAGTAGCACCACAATTTGCCCATCCTTCTCCCAGGCATCGTGAATATGGGGCAGAGACGGATAAAGCTGCTGTTGCAAATCCAGATAAGTCTGGGCGATCGCCGGAATGGTGTTCTTGCTGCTCTGGGCGATCGCTTCATCACTCCGTGCTAGCCCCGCATCAGGTGCATCGGGGTTCTGGCTATAGAGCATCTCTAGCGGCGACAGGCGAAACGGCTGGCAGTCCAGTACGCGCACCTCAGCCCCCACCAAAGAGAGCGAAGTTGCAGACAGCGCCTCCAGCAGCCGATAGCGATGTTGCAGATCCAGGTAGGGCAGGGCGGGCAACACGAGCGGCCAGCCGACGGCTGCATCAACGGCGGCAATAATGGCTCGCCAGGACGTTCCCGCCGTTGCGCCGCAGGTCGGGCAAAGTTCCACATCAAAGGGCACCGACGACCCGCAGGCAGGGCAGGCGATTTCCTGGAGGGAAGCCCCACACTGCTGACAAAACTTGTTACTGTCGGGATTCTCGAATTCGCACTGAGGACAAACAAGCATGGGGGAACTTCCTTCACTCCCGTAGGCGGCAAGCCGGACTGGGAACTCTACTGAATAGCTCTTGAATCACTCTACTGAATCACTCTGCTGCCGTTGAAGCTGGCTTTGGCGACCTGACTCGGCTTTCGTGACCTGACGAATCGGCCGCTTGACTAAAAGGTTACACGATCCATTCTCGACCCGCACCCCCAACTCTACGGGCGTGGGCGCGATCTTGGAGACAATCTTGCCAATTCAGCCAATTCATCAGGTGTGAGATCGCGCCACTGGCCCGGCTGCAACCCGTCCAACCGCAGATGGGCGATCGCCACTCGCACCAGTCGCAGCGTCGGAAACCCCACTGCCGCCGTCATCCGACGCACCTGGCGATTGCGCCCCTCCGTCAGCGTTAGCTCTAGCCACGCCGTTGGCACGGTCTTGCGGAAGCGAATCGGCGGATCGCGCGGCGGCAACTCTGGCTCCTGGGACAAGATTCGAGCCTTGGCCGGGCGCGTCCGGTAGTTTTGAATTACCACCCCCTGACGCAGTTGTTGCAAGGCAGCCTCATCGGGCGATCGCTCGACCTGCACCCAATAGGTGCGAGGATGCTGAAACCTGGGGTTCGTTAAAACATGCTGCAAGCGCCCGTCGCTGGTGAGCAACAGCAGTCCTTCGCTGTCTCGATCTAGCCGACCCACTGGATACACCCTTGGAACCGGGATGTAGTCCTTGAGCGTGCGATAGGCTGGCGCAGGGTCGGGCAGTTCGCTAGGCTGCCCAAACTGGGTCAGCACATCGTAGGGTTTGTAGAACAATAGATAGCGATGAGGCACACGGTCGATCCAGGGGTGTAATCAGGCGGAGATGGGACAAGCCGATCCTAGCGAACTTCGGCTCCTGGAATGTGACTCGATCGACTAGCTAGACAGAGCAGCTAGACAGAGCAGCTACGCAGAGCAGCTAGGCAGAGCAGCTAAACAAAGCAGCCCGCTACCCAGCCCAACTGATTTCTATCAAGCTGGTTGAAGGCTCCTGGCGCGAAGGATGGCCAGAGGCGAGACTGATTCACCACTTGATGCCAGAGAATACCATCGGCGTAGCTCACCAATCCCGTCAGCAGCACCCATTCCTCATGCGGCACGACACCCCGAATGCCGTGGTTTGCCAGCCCCGGATAAGCTCGAAAGTTTGCCGCTGCCGGATAGACTGTGCCGCACTCAACGATTTGAAAGAAGCCACGTCCGTAGCCATAGCTTGGGTCTGGTGCCAGCGTGGAGGTGGAGGGGCCACCCACAGACAGCGGCGGATGATTGGGCAAGGCAGCGGGAAATTCTTCTGCGGGTGGCATGGGATCGGCAAGGGCGATCGCCGGGTTGATGTTGATGTCTGGCAGCATCACTTTCAGCGCCAAACTTGCGGCAATTGAAATTGTGGTGATGGTCACCACAGTCTTTCCAGCGTCATTGGAGGGGGGTGGCGGCTCCTTGTCTTTCACGAGCCGCAATTCCATATGATTTTCGTAATTCAGCATTGGGCAAGTCATGGCGTTGTGTGGAGTTCACTGGGTTATTCGCTGGGTTCGCTGGATTGCGAGTGGTATCTACTCTCCGAAGCAGAGCTACGCATGAAATGGCTGGAAGCCCCGTAGACGCTTTGGCTGGCGACCCAAAATCGCAAATCCAAAATCGCAAATCCAAAATCGCAAATCCAAAATCGAGAATTGATGGAGATCTGGAATGCAAAACGGGCGCAGCACACTGTGCGGTGTAGACGGATGTTCTACATCGTGTCAGCCGTTGGAAGCGGCCTATTCCGGTATCCCGAATTTAGATATCAATTTTTGATATTGAATTACTGATATCGTAATCTGGTATCGGAAAATATGCAAGAAAAATTCTGGGCAAAGTTTTTTGTGAATCTAGTTTAGAAATCTTCATGAAAACTAGGCATAAAATGGGGCGATCGCCCACTCTGCTGAAGATCCAGCAAAAGACGGGCGATCGCCTTGACATTGATAGCTTATCTTGATAGCGTAAAACAGGCTCTACAACCGCCCTCTCAAAGAACGTCTTAGATGTTCCGCAGCCCGTTTTTGGCTCCTATTCTGGAAGCGATCCGGCTGGCTGAATATTTGAGCAAGCTTTGTCAGGACAATGATTTCCGCTACTCTAGGTCTGGAGCGGGCTGATTTCCCTAAGCCCCAATCGGATATCCAGGGTAGGATATGGAAAATTCTGAAATCCATCCGCCAGAGGTTTCGCTCTGGTTAATGGGGTTGGGTTTGCGGTTCCAGAGTGCATCTCCATGACGGCCAGTGACGACCATCAGCAGACGTATCAGGCAATTTTTGAGAACCCCCCTCGGCCTGATATTTCATGGGAGAAGGTTTTGGATTTGCTTTGCGTATGCGGAGCGAAGCTGTTTCAAAACGGTGGCAACGACGGTCAATGGATTCAAGTCTGGTGTGAGACGCGCCGAGCCAACGCGATCTTCCATCGGCTAGACCATCAGCCCTGCCTCGCCCCATTGATGGTGATCGAAGTCCGTCGATTCTTGATCGCGTCAGGCATACAACCTCCCCGCACGAACGAGTAATGTTATGAGTACTTTGCTGAATTACCGAGGCTACACCGCAAAAGTAGATTACGACCCTGAAGCTGAGGTCCTTCATGGAACGGTTTTAGATTTGCGAGATGCTATCGTCTTTCAGGCAAAGGAAATAAAGGACGTTAAGCGCAATTTTCACGACGCGGTTGATCAGTATTTGAGTTTGATGGAGCGAACGGGGCAGGAACCCGAAAAACCGTTCAAAGGCAACATTGCGTTTCGTACCTCATCGGCAACCCATAAGAAGATTTCCCTGGCCGCCGCCCGCGCTGATATGAGCATCAATGCGTGGATGGATCAGGTATTGAGTGAAGCGGCCGATGCCGAGCTAAAGGGCTATCGCTATGAGCGGGGCAATGCCGGACATTTCAATCAGCTTGTGGCTGTGCCGCTGGAGCAGGCGGTTGCGACTTCTTCTGCGGTTTTGTTGACTGAGGTTCTGCGCCAGGATGGAGCGATCGCCCCTCAGTTGGTTAGCGCCTTCAACCCCTACGCCAGCCGCAAAGACCCCCACGCCAGCCTAGAGATTATGAAGTCTCTGGATCTGATTCTGCGAGGCATCGCCATTGATCGCGCTCAAGTTCAAGAGGGCATGGCAAAACTTTTAAGTCTCACCAAGTCGGATGATGTCGCTGAGGTGCCGCCCTTTGTGCTGAGGGCGATTTCAGATCAGATGTTGAGAACAATTAATCTAGACCCTGCTGCACCGGCGAATGTTAATTTTTCGCTGCATCCTGAAAATACACCCGTAATTAACACCTGAGCCGTGGTATTGGCATTGGAACTGCCCGATACCCTGGGCAATCTCTTTCCCGTGCTTCTCTGTTGACGCTTGAACTCTGACGCTTGAACGTCTGACGCTTGAACCCCACTTGCTGACCCAAGGCGCTGACCCAAGGCAAGGATTCTCGAACCCGGATGAGTTTGGGGCGATCGCTATGATTGCTCTGCACCAGTTGGGCGGGTTAGCATTGGCCGGGTTCATCTGGCAAAACTTCAACTGTTTACCCATCTATTGACCCATCTATGCAAGAAGCCGTTTGGGGTGCTTCAATCTTTTTAGGCTGATCAAGTAATTTTTTGAACGTTGTGCCCACACCTGGCAACTGGTGTCAGGCTTTTATCAATCGTCGCAATAGTCGCAAGAGTCGGAAGAGACAGTTCTGAGAGGGAGCGCTTTCAACCCCGCTAGGTGGAGCTTTTTCCAGGGTTTGAACCTCTAAGCTGTGCCACTTTTTAGAGTGGAACTAGTCCGGTTAAGCTACTGGCATAGGTGGCCGCATCCCCCAAATAGATGAACCTATAGACTACTACTGGTTTTAGCTCCCCTCAGGAAATTTCTCGTGAGTCCTGCCCGCCCCCCTCACGTTTCGCTGGTTTCCTCGACTAGCCTGCCCGCTGCGATTTTGGCTAGCGAGGTTTTTGCGTTCCTGTATCCAAGCGCAGAGATTGACTCTTTTATCGTCGAGCTGCAAAAGCAGGCCCACAGCATTATTCAAGAATTAATTCGCACTCGCATCCCGGTGGTGGTTCTAAAGCCAGGGCTAGATCGAGTTTTGGACGTGATTCGCAGAGAGTATCAACATCCAGAACTGGCACAGCGAATTGAAGACCTGATTGACCAAATCAACCTCTGCCTGGTGCCGCTGCCAGAGGGGCATGAGTGGGGAGAGGATCACGATTCCAAGCCACATGAGTTGGCGATCGCCCAGCGGGATAGGTTAAGCATTGTTGCATTCATACCTGGAAACTACTTCAATTTTGATGGCAGCATTCAGATCCACACGGCCAGCGACTTCCTCAAGTGGTTGCAGCAAATACCCCACCCTGTCGATGAACCTAGCGAAACGCCAGTCGCGGAAGAGTCCAGCCCGGCCCTAGAAACCGATGCTCCCACCGCTTCAAAATCGGTTTTGCCCTGGATCGGGCTGAGCGTTGCAGGGCTGTCGTCCCAATTTTTGCGATTTCACTCGGAAAGACCAGAGCAGACCGAAGCCCTTGTCGCGCTACTGTTGTACCACCTGCTGTCTACTGAGGCGCATCGCTGGAATTCTGCCAAGCCTGTGGAACTGGCCGAAAGCCTCGACTGGCTCCGCCGCTGGGCCAATTTGGATCGATTGGTCAGAGCAGAAGACGCACCTAGAGGCGGCGGAAAGTTTGACGATCTCGTAGCATTGCACGTACTAGGGCAGACAAGTGGGTCTGCTGTAGATGGGGCGCTGGATGGGGCGATCGCCCCAGGTGCGCTGCGTCCTCAAGAGACTGCTCTACCAAAACCCGCCATCCCTGCGGAACCAGACGAAGATCATAGCCCCAGTCTGCCAAAAGCTGGCGGGAAGCGATCGCAGTTTCCGATTCTTGACGGCGAAACTTGGCCCGACGACGGAGCCGGAGATCCGCCCGCGTCCGATCTAGACCCCACGAATGGCGGAGAGCCGACGCGCCCAACCCCTCCACCCATCTTTGAGTATCCAACCTTAGACCTTTCCGAACCTGGAGCGGATGGGGCAGGAGGCGATCCCGTTGTCGGCGATTTGGATGGCGACGATCCGGGAAGTCCTGGCAGCGACGATGGCGGTAGCGATCCGGGAAGCCCTGACAATGGGGGCGGCGGGGGCGGCGGCCAGCCAAAATCACCCAGAACTCCACACACTCCCCAGCCGCCCATCGATAGCCCGCCTGGAACAGATTCCCCAAACATCCCGGAACCCCCTGCCCCTCCACCAGGGCCAACCCAACCGCCACCCAATTTGGGTAATCCAGGCGATACCCCCGGTGGTGAGGTGCCAGGTAATAATGCGCCAGGTGATCATACGCCGGGTGGCAATGCGCCGGGTGGCAATGCGCCAGATGGGCCGGGTGGCAATGCGCCGGATAACAATACGCCGGATAACAATACGCCAGGTAATCACGCGCCGGGTGATCATACGCCAGGTGGCAGCAATGGTGGCAATAGCGGAAACAGTGGCGACAATGACGGACTGCCTGAGCCGCCAGGACTGGGAAATGGCGACGATGAGCTTCCTAGCCCGCCCATCGTTCCGCCCAATCTGCCAGAGCCGCCAATCGGGCCGCCCCCACCCAATTCTGGCGGCGCAGACGGGCCCCCACCGACCCAGCCGACTCCGCCGGATGAATCGGGTTTGCCCGGTAGCAGAGAGAACGACCAGCCAGGCGACGGGGAGTTACCCAACCCGCCGGACAATGTGCCTGTGTCGCCGACACCCCCTCCTGCGATGCTGGATGGCGCAGGAGGCAACAAGACTTTTGTGCTGCAACTGGGTCACCCTGAAGCCCTAGTGAGTGCTGGAAAAGAAACCCTCTCAGTCTCGGTGGGCCGCGAAGTCGTGATTGCGAACTTCAGCGGCGTGGGCACAGGCAGCATTACAGCGGCGAATCCGGATGAGCTGGATATGATTCAGCTGGTGGGTACGCCGTTCACTGCAAGAAACATGCTGCTGACCCAGGTCGGGGCTGACCTGCTGATTACTTTTGATGGCGCGTCCGATTTCACGATTCGCCTGAAGGACTTTGCGCTGAAAGACCTCGACAACTTTGTTGGGAACGGCAACCTGCTGTTTGACGGACACACGGCGATCGCCGATGACTTTGATGTCATCCACTGGCGCGAAGACCTGACTGTCTTCCGGAGTAACGTTGTCACCTTCCTCAATGACTATGACAACCGCGTTACAGGCCGCGACAACTCCAACGACACGATTAATGGCATGGGCGGCAACGATGTGCTGCTGGGGCTGAGTGGCGATGACCTGCTGCGCGGCGGCGATGGCAATGATCTGCTAGACGGCGGCATCGGCAACGATACGCTGGTGGGCGGTGCTGGGCGAGATACCTTCGTGCTGGGCCTGCGGCCGGGCGTGGATGCGATCGCCGACTTCGAGGTGGGGCTAGACAAACTGCGACTAACGGGCGGCCTATCTCCTAGCCAGTTGACCTTTAGCGCCAGCGGCAGCGATACCCTCATCCGCTATGGAAGCAGGACACTGGCAATTTTGCAGAATGTGCAACCCAACAGCCTGGACTTTAGCAACCTGTTTGATCCAACGAGCAATGCCACGGCGACCTAACCTATCGTCCTGCCCGCAACTGGTTCTGCCTGCAACTGGTTCTGCATACCAGTCGTTCCACCCACAACTGCTGACCTGCCGCGCTAAGATCGAAATCGCCTAAAAGCCTGGAATCCTCGACTTGGCGATCGCCCACAGCATGAACCATCGAGGAATTTCGAGGGTTGGGCTGTGAATCTGTCCGGGTTTCGGCGTTTTGCTGATGAAACAGACTAGAGGCGGGTGATAGCACATCTTGCAATCGAACTTCTTGGTATCTTATTGCGAAACCTGATAGGCTTTTTCAAAAGTTCATCCGGTCTAGGATAGATTCGTTCCCAAACGTTCTTTCATTAAGCTTGCTTGCAGATTTGTAAGTTTGCTTGCAGAAGTCTTTTGCTTGCTCGCGGCTGCGTTTCAGCCCTGTGGCGATCGCCCTGATTTTGGCGACCTCCCCAGGGCTGAGCCAAGATTCCCTCCTTTGAGGAACGCCACAGCAGCTAGTTCTCAACTAAGGTAGAAGCTTCAGTTGAGTCTGAGTTACTGAGTCTGAGCTGCACGAATCACGCTGATGATGGGTTTGGGTCAAGATCGACATGCTGGAATGCAAGATGTTGGAACGCAACATGTTGGAATACAAAGGCTATACAGCAGAGATTGAGGTGGATATTCAGGCCGGCGTGCTGCATGGTCGCGTCCGCGACATTCAGGATGTCGTGACCTTTGAAGCCGAGACTGCGGCTGAGCTAGAGCGCAAGTTTCGCCGCTGTATTGATGTATACCTAGAATTTTGCCAGGAAACTCAGCAAGAACCCAATCG
Source organism: Thermoleptolyngbya sichuanensis A183 (assembly GCF_013177315.1). Classification (NCBI taxonomy): domain Bacteria; kingdom Bacillati; phylum Cyanobacteriota; class Cyanophyceae; order Oculatellales; family Oculatellaceae; genus Thermoleptolyngbya; species Thermoleptolyngbya sichuanensis. Next base: position 4,604,518 of record NZ_CP053661.1, read on the forward strand.
CCCCGGTCTTCAGCCTGATTCCAAAACTATCGCCTTAAAAGCCACGCCCGATTTGTGCCGTGCCGCCGACCACGCAGGCAAAAGCATTGATTCCTGGGCGCAGGATGTCCTCTCTGAAGCTGCTCGTCGCAGCTTGGAACCCTTTGCTTAATGGGCGTACCTAAAGGTTGCATGAGAATTTAGGGAATTCTCAGTAACGCCACGTTTTTACGGTAACGCTGCGTTTTATAGTGGAGTTGCTGCTCATTCCTTAAGCAATTGTGAAAGCGATTACTCTGCTTGGCTCCACTGGCTCCATCGGCACCCAAACCCTGGACATTGTGAGCCAATATCCCGACCAGTTTCGGATTGTGGGGCTGGCGGCGGGGCGAAACGTAGACCTTTTGGCTCAGCAGATTCGCCAGTTTCGCCCCCAAATTGCTGCAATTTGTGATCCGGCGCTGTTGCCCCAGGTGAAAGAGGCGATCGCCGACCTCACGCCGCAACCCATCCTGCTCGCGGGCGAAAATGGCGTAGTCGAAGTCGCCCGCTATGGCGATGCCGAGGCCGTGGTGACGGGGATTGTGGGATGTGCGGGGCTGCTGCCCACCATTGCTGCCATCGAAGCGGGCAAAGATATTGCGCTGGCAAACAAGGAAACCCTGATCGCGGGCGGCCCGGTCGTGCTGCCGCTGGTGCAAAAGCATGGCGTGAAGCTATTGCCCGCAGATTCTGAACATTCCGCCATTTTCCAGTGCCTCCAAGGGGTTCCAGAGGGCGGGCTGCGGCGCATCCTGCTGACGGCATCGGGCGGCGCATTCCGCGATTTGCCGGTGGAAAAGTTGGCCACTGTTAAGGTTGCCGACGCGCTCAAGCACCCCAACTGGACGATGGGGCGTAAAATCACCATCGACTCTGCCACCCTGATGAACAAAGGGTTGGAAGTGATCGAGGCGCACTTCCTATTTGGGCTGGACTATGACCACATCGAAATCGTCATCCATCCCCAGAGCATTATCCATTCGCTGATCGAGCTAGAAGATACCTCCGTGCTGGCACAGTTGGGGCTGCCCGATATGCGCTTGCCGCTGCTCTATGCCATGTCCTATCCCGGCCGGGTGCCGACCCAGTGGGAACGACTCGACTTGGTGAAATGCGGCGATCTTACCTTCCGCGCCCCCGACCACCAGAAATATCCCTGCATGGGACTGGCCTACGCGGCGGGACGGGCGGGCGGCTCTATGCCCGCCGTGCTAAACGCTGCCAATGAACAGGCGGTGGATCTGTTCCTGCGGGAAAAAATCCAGTTCCTCGACATTCCCCGGCTGATTGAGCAAGCGTGCGATCGCCATCATCCGCGCAATCTGCCCCAGCCCACCCTCGACGACATCCTTGCAGCCGATCAGTGGGCGCGGCAGGCGGTGCTGTCGGCGAGCCAGCGGTTGGTAGCGTGATGGGGGATGCAGGGTGGCGGAGATTCAGAGATGATGGGATGGGGGGATAGGATGCGCGAGTGGTCGTCTTCAACACGCCAAACCCGCAATGCTCGTCCCCGTTACGCCAAAACGCTCACAGCCCAACATTCCCTCACTATGTCCAACCCCCTCCGCCGAATCAAGCAACTGCCCTGGCTGCCGCTGTTTCAGACGGCGGGCTATGCCGTGATTGGACTATTTGCGGTGGAACTGTTGCTGTGGTGGGGCGGTTCTCGACTGCCGTTTGTGGCGCGGACGAATGCCCTGATCTTTTCGCCGCCGCTGGATTTGCTGATTGTGCTGTCCATTGCGATTGGCGTGGGGGCTTTGGCGGTGCATTTGCTGGATCAGTTTCAGCGGCAGATTTTTATTAACCTGGGTGTTCTTTGGGGGCTGATTGCTTGCTTGGTGGTGATGGTGTGGGTGCGATCGCTCTCTGGCATCCCCTCGCTGCTGCCGCCCAGCCAGCCTGCATTGATGGGCTTGATTATCGGCGTGTTTTGGCGCGGCAAAAATCACTGGCGCTGGTAAACTGGCGCTGCTAAACCAGTTTGGCAAATTGAGCCTTTGGGGGCGATCGCCTTTGGTGCTGAATCCCACAGAATAGAGATAGATCTGCCCCTTCTCGCCCCAACTTGCCGCCATGCCTGCTTCTCCTCAAACTGTGGGGCCAACTTTGCCAAACGCAGCCGATAGCGCGGCTCCTGCCAAGCCCCTGCGCCTCAGTGCGGTGCTAACCCGGTTTCAACCCACGCCCGATTCCCGGCTGCTGGGGCTGGCGCTGCTCATTGGCACGGGTGCAGGGCTGGGCGTGGTTACGTTTCGCTATCTGATTCACCTAGTCAACCAACTCATGCTGGGGCGCGTGGCGGGCGTGCTGTCCGTTTGGGGACACTGGACGCTGGCGCTGCTGCCGATTTTGGGTGGGCTATTGGTGGGCGGGTTGCGCTGGGGTGTGCAGGGCTTTGGGCCGGGCCTGTCGGCGCTGATGGAAACGGTACAGGGCGGCAAGGAACTGGCCCCGCTCAAGCCCGTGAGCAAGATGGTGGCGGCCGCAGTATCGCTGGGCAGCGGTGCGTCCCTGGGGCCAGAAGGTCCGAGTGTGGAAATTGGCGCAAATTTTAGTCTGCTGTTGGGGCAGGCGCTGAAGGTGTCGCAAGCGCGGCAGTTGTTGCTGCTGGGGGCGGGGGCGGCGGCGGGTTTGGCGGCGGGGTTTAATGCGCCGATTGCAGGGGTGTTCTTTGCGCTGGAAGTGGTGCTGGGCAGCCTGTTTGCCCCGTCGTCGGCGAGTGTGGTGCTGCTGTCGGCGGTGGTGGCGGCGTGGATCGCACAGATTGGGCTGGGGGCAAAGCCTGCCTTTGCGCTGCCGGCCTATGAGGTGCGGAGTCTGCTAGAACTGCCGCTGTATGTGGGGTTGGGGGTGTTTGCTAGTCTGGTGTCCATTCTCTATCGGCAGGCAATGGCGATCGCCCAGCAGGCGTTTCAGGGGCAACTGCCGGGGACGCAATGGCTGGCGAAAATTCCCAATCCGCTGCATCCGGTGCTGGGTGGCATTGCGGTTGGGGCTGTGGCGCTGTGGTTTCCGCAAATTCTGGGCGTGGGCTACGAAACCATCGAGTCCATTTTGCAAGATGTGCAGTTTCCGCTGCGGATGGTGATCGCGCTGCTGGGGCTAAAGCTGGTGATGACGGCGGTGAGCTTTGGCAGCGGGTTTGTGGGCGGCGTGTTTGCCCCGGCGCTGTTTTTGGGCGCGTCGCTGGGGTTGGTGTATGGCAAAACATTGGCGATCGCCCTGCCCGTGCTGCATCCCTATATGGCCTCGCCGCCGGCCTATGCGATGGTGGGCATGGCAGCAGTGCTAGCAGGCAGCGTCCGCGCCCCGCTCACGTCCATCCTGCTGCTGTTTGAGCTAACGCAAGACTACCGCATCATTTTGCCGCTGATGTCGGCGGTGGGGCTGAGCATCTGGCTGGTGGAAACCCTGCAACCCACCAAACTGATGGACTCCGACGGCGAACAGCAGGAAGCCCCAGAGGAGACAATTGCCGGAATCTCCGTCCCCGCATCGCTGTTGGTGGTCGATGCTTTGCAGCCGATCGCCCTCAAGCTGTCTGCGAACCTGCTGCTGGCACAAGCCGCCCGCACCCTGATCGACCAGCGGGCCACCTGCGCCTTAGTGATGGACAACCTGGCCGGGCTAGATAACGTAGATCACCTGAATAATTTAGACTATCTGGGCGGCGACGAAACACTAGTGGGTATCCTGACCCTACGCGATATCAACCGCTTGATTCTCAAGGCTGAAGAAGCCCCCGACCTGCTCCAGCAACCCATCCGCGACCTCTGCACCACTCATGTCCTGTTTGCCTACAGCGACGAAACCGTGAAAGAGGCGATCGCCCGCATGGGCACTCGCGGCTTGCACCAGATCCCCGTCGTCGAGCGCGACCACCCCACCCACGTCATCGGCCTGCTCACGGAAGAGAGCATTACCACCGCCGCCCGCCTGGCCCGCATTACCAAAGCCCTAGGCGACAGCGAGGAGTCGTCGGAAGATTTTCAGGCTGACCTGGCAGAACGAAACGGAAAGGCGATCGCGCCGCCAGAGGAAAAAATCGAGATCGAGAGCCAAATTCTGCCAAATTCTCTAACAGTTGATGACTCTCTTGATGCCGAGAGCCTTGGTAAAGTTAGATCCTAATATCCATCATTCGCAATCCTTCCACCGCAATTTTTCCGCTATGAGCAATCGTAGTGTTATCACAATCAAGCCTGATGAGCATGGCGATACTCCATACATTCGCCACACACGTATCACGGTGTATGACGTTTTGGGCTGGCTTGCCGATGGACAATCCATCGCTGAAATTGTCAATAAATTCCCAGAACTGACAGAAACCGATATCAGGGCTTGCCTGGAATTTGCAGCCGATCGCAGTCATTACGGTTCATCTATTTCTAGACCTGAAGCCTCTAGAACTGAAACCCTCTCTTCGCCAATTCTTCACTCCATCAGCCCCGCCTATTCCGAAACCTCGATCAACGCTCAGCAGCATGTCGATGATCCAGTTTCGTCCCAAGAAATCGATCAAACTCCGCCTGCCCCGCAGCCCAGCGCCTTGCTTAAACCCTTTGTCTGGATGGAGAAGCGGATTTGGGAGCCGCTACTTTCCTGGGGAGAAAATCAGGCCTTAATCAGCCTGCTGGGGTTATTGGGTAACCTTGGTCTCATCATTGCCGTCGTCAGTTACATCGGCTTAGAAAAACAGCGGCGCGACGATCAGGTTTATGCAGCTTGGCAGACCATCACCAACGCCCAGGGACAAAGCGGGAACGGAGGACGCATCCTGGCTCTAGAGTTTCTGAATGCTTCGCCAGGGGCAAACTGGCGTTTGCATTTTCCCTGGATTTGCATCTCTGAAGATTGGCTCTGTTCCAAGTGGGAACCGGAAAGCTTGGACGGGGTGGACTTGGCAAAGGCCTACCTAGCCGGAATTCAGCTACCCAAAGCCAGCTTGGTTGAAGCGAATTTGGAAGGCGCAGTTCTATGGGGAGCCAACTTGCAGGGGGCAAATTTGGAAGAAGCGAATTTGAGAGGGGCAAAGTTGGGCGCAGCCAATCTACAGGGGACAAGACTGGATGAAACCAACTTTCAAGGAGCCTTTTATTCTGACGAAAAAACGTCCAGGAGTTTGTGTGTAGATATTACCTATCCGCCCATTTATCCCTGCCCGACTCAATTTCCAGAAGGCTTTGATCCAGAATCCGCCGGAATGAAACCGCTTCCCTAGCAGTCTATTCATAAACAGTCTATTCCAGAAGTGTTGAATTGAGACATAAAACTTTACATTCAACCCTACGAAGCTCCTACGAGTGTCTCTGGCAGCAGATCGTAGCTCCAATGGACAATCGAACAACGACGACTCAATTCAAGTTGCAAATAGCGCAACTTATCTAGTAATTGATGACCATAAAACTCTGGAATTTCTATCAATTGCAGAATCAGATAGGCAATCAACACCATGTAGATTTGAATGGTGACTCCATTGACACTCTTAGAGATTAGTTTATCTAGCTTCAAGTGCATCTTTAGAAACTTCCACAGCACTTCTATCTGCCACCGATGGCGATAGACTTCACTAATCTCTTCATTCGTCATCAGTTCTACATTGGTCGCCAGCCGAAACTCCGTTTGGCTCTCTAAGTCACAAAACCAAACCACTCGATATCGCTCATGCTCAAACTCGGTCTTCATCGTGTTCTTAAGGCGGACAACAAAGCGAGTCTGATCCTGGCTTAATTGGTCAAGGAAATCCCAACTGGCAAAGCCTCTATCCATGACGCCGATGGCATCTTCAGGAATCATTCCTGTCACTCTGTCAGCAAATTTTGCGTCATGTCCTTGACCAAAATGAATCAGGCATTCACTGGGATTACCTTGCGTTAAGTTGACTCCATTAAGCAATTTGACTTGATGATAGCCTTGCATCCAGAACAACTTGCTTGTCAATGTGATGACCGTTGAATCAATGGAAAACAGCATCTGTGCTGTCGCTGGATTTTTTTGTTTTAGCTGTCTTATGAGCTCAGCGTAGATGCGACAAAAGTGTTCATCCTGTCGAGTCTTGCAGGCTTTAGAAAAGGTGGAAATATCAACCTTGATTCCTGCTTTGTTGAGACGATAAAACAGGCTTCTCATGCTCGTTAAACCCTGGTCTAAAACGAAGGTCAACCAGATTTCAAAGAATAAGCGAGAGTTCAAAACAGGATAGTTATGTGGGCACAACTGCTTGAGTATCGGTTTGACAAGCGCAGGAAATGACACTAGCATCTTAAACATTGTTTTTGTTTGCTGGGGGCTAGAATACAATATTCTGCCCCTATTTTTTGTATGTTGAGCTATCTTTCAACACTTCTGAGTCTATTCATAAACAGCTTATTCATAAACATTCATAAGTATGTGATTGCTTTATTGCCGAATATGGATTGCCAAAGAGAGCTAATCCGAGGGGCTAAAGCGATTTGGTCTGGACTGGTTGTTATCAGTCATGGTTTGATTTTCAAAATCTTTGTGATTTCCTGGATGACGAAGCTCGAAAACGCTTGTGATTATAGAAGTGCGAATAGTGTGACTATAGAAGTGTGACTATAAAAGATAGTGGTGCTTCATTGAGAACTGGCATCACCTGTTGGCTTCACGCTTGAAAAACAGAGGTCACGATCCGAATCAAGACGCTAAAGGAGCAAACATGAATTCGTTGGGTATTTTGAAAATGGCTCAAGGGGTCGTGGAGCGATTGGGCGATCGCGCGAAGGTTTACATCGGCGCGGGGCTGGTGGGTCTTGCAGTGTTGGCGATGCTGCTGTTTTCGCTGTTCCGTCCAGCCCAGATCATGACGACTGAAAGCGTGCGAAACCTGATCTTTAGCGGTGTGGAAAATGCCAGCGAGTTTGTGGCCGCCACGACGGACAGCTATGCTACGGTCAAGGTGGAAGAAGTCGCCAAAAAGTTGGGCATTCCTATTGGAAAAACCAGCCTGATCTATGAAGGCGTGGGCACGGTGCAGGCAGGCTTTAACCTGAAAGACTTGGTGGTTTCAGATCTCGACTTCAAGAATCGCGTCATCAAAGCCGAATTGCCCGCTCCTCAGATTTTGAACATCAATCTCGACATTGCGCGGAGTTCAAAAATCGACGACTACCGCTCGTGGTTTGGCCCCGCGGCGACCGCCGATCTATACGAAGAAGCGCAGCACGAAGCACTCGCCATCATTCGCGAAAAAGCGTGCAGCGGCAACCTGTTCAAAGCCGCCAATAGCAGCGCCAAAGAGCAGATCAGGACGATTCTGAATAAAGCTGGATTTAATACCGTGACGGTTGAAGTGGAGTCTGGAAACTGCGCCGCCTAGCGTTGCAGCCGCCTTAGCTTGAATCAATCGTGAATAAACCGGCATGAATAAACCGGGCAGGCTGGATGGGGCGATCGCCCTCTCCAGCTTGTTTATTTCTCCCCTATGCCGCTTGCTTTTTCTCGCTCACCTGTGGCACAAGGGCAGTAGACCGTTCGTTATCGTTCCAACATCGCGTCGCCACCCAACCCCCAACATGCTGTATTGGCTTATCTGGCTCGGCTTTATTGCCTACGCCGCCTTCCTCGCGCCGCCCGATCGCCCCGAAACGCTTAGCCTGATTCAGAACCTCTCAACGGGCCAGTGGGATGGCATCAATCCCCTGATTATTGCGCTGTTTAATCTAATGGGCATCTGGCCGCTGATCTATAGCGCGGTGCTGTATGCCGACGGGCGCGGGCAGCGGGTGCGGGCGTTTCCCTTTGCGGCGGGTAGCTTTGCCGTAGGTGCGTTTGCCCTGTTGCCCTATCTGGCACTGCGAAAGCCGAATCCCACTTTTATCGGCGAAACGTCCTGGCTGATTCGCATCTTGGATTCCGTCTGGACGGGGCGCGTGCTGCTATTGGGGGCGATCGCCCTGCTGGTCTACGGCTTCACCCAGGGCAACTGGGCTGATTTTGTGCAGCAGTGGCAAACCAGCAAGTTTATTCACGTCATGAGCCTGGATTTTGTTGCCCTGTCGGCGCTGTTTCCGGTGCTGCTGCGCGATGATCTGGCACGGCGGGGTCTGGGAAGCCGCTGGTTCTGGGCGATCGCGCTGGTTCCCCTGCTGGGGCCGCTGGTCTACCTATCCATCCGCCCGCCCCTTGCCCGTGCCACCGAATTTGCCACCTCAGAAATTGCCCCAGAAACCGCCCCAGAAACCGCCCCGGAAGTCTCCCTAGAGGGATAGCTGCAACAATGGGCGATCGCAGCTTAATATCCCTGCGGAATGAAGTTTGCTGACATGTGATCTCGTAACATTCAACATATCAAGCAAGTTTGCAAAACTAACAGGGGATATCGAGCGATCGCCCTGTGCAGTGTTTTTGATTTTCTAAGAGCTAATTTATGAAGCAAATCTTAAGAAGCCTGAAACTCTTGGCATGTGTGGCTTTGAGGTCATGTTTGCCCAGGAAAAGCGGTTTCTCGGAAATCCTTGATTAACAAGGCTTTCAGGCTCCTTTACAAATTAGCTCTAAAGCGGGTTATGCGTTGTACCGAAATATTGGGTCAACGCACTGCTTTCCGTGAAATTAAACGCTTCTACGGACCGAGTAGGTTCGTCGGCTGTTGAGATCAATTTGTTCTTTAATTTGTTCTTTAAACTGTGGGAGAAAGATCATGGCTAATCTATTGACTTGGCTGTTGTTGGGCTTTATCGCGGGCGCGTTGGCAAAGCTAATTTATCCAGGACGGCAGGGCGGCGGCATCTTTGCCACAACGCTACTGGGTATTTTGGGTGCAATGGTGGGCGGATGGCTGGGCACGGTGCTGTTGGGAGGAGCCGTTACAGGGCTGAATCTGACCAGCATTATCCTGGCAGTGATTGGGGCAATGCTGCTGATCTTCCTGTGGGGTGTATTTACTCGCGCTGCCTAACTCATTTGAAACAGCAAGGGGAACCTCGAAAATTGATATGATTCCTGCAATTCACTTCTGTCTCATCTGAGACTGTGATCGGGTCAAATTCAATCCATCGAGGTTCCCAAAGATTCATTCAAAGTTGAATAGGCAGGAACCCCTATTTACCCAAAGGGTATGACTATCTGCGCGATCGCACGACTGGGAACATCATGCCGCCGCTGGAACAGATAGCGAAGCGCAACCGAAAGATTTACGACTTTGGCGTTTGGTCTTCCATCAGCTTTTCCCAGGCAGCTTTGGCCGCCTCCGAAAGGCGATCGCCCAGTTCGTTGACCTCGCTCACCAGCGCATTCCAGTTTTTCTCCGCTTCCTTTTGAATCGAGTCGATCGACTGCTCCAATTCATCAGGCTTGAAAAGCTGGTTTTTCTCAACGGCCTCGCGGGCCTGGCGCACCACCTTGAGATAGGTTTCGCGGGTAAACTCCCCTGCGGAACGGGCTTCCTGTTGGGCGCGGTGCGTAATGGCATCAATCAGCGCCTTGGTTTCTCGCTGAATTTCATCCAGCCCTTCCAAGGCAGAGCCGTGGTCGCCCGTAGCGGGTCGCGCTTCCAGGACGATTGGCTCTTGGTCAGACCCGTTCGGTGAATTTGGATCAAAGCTCATCGCGTTGCCTCCTAAAAACCTAAAACTATAGCGGGAGAGTCGGATTGCGGCAGGCTCAAATGACAGTCTCAGGAAATGACAGCCTCAGGAAATGACAGTCTTAGGAAATGACAGCCTCAGCGAAACGTTAGAGTCCAGACGACTTCAGCGTTGCCGAGTCTCCTGCCGCCAAAAGCTCTTGCTCGACCCGCAGCAGATTTTCGATGCGGGCTTCGGTGGTTGGATGGGTCGAAAAGAGGCTGGAGAGAAATTGTTGAGGAATGGCGTTCATAATCAGCAGTGGCTCGAACGCAGGATTGGTCCGCAGCGGCATTTGTCGGGCGCTTGCCTCCAGCTTTTGCAGCGCGCTCACCAAGGCACGGGGATTGCCCGTCATCCGGGCAGAGCCAGCGTCGGCTTCAAACTCGCGGGTGCGAGAAATCGCCATCTGAATTACGCTGGCGGCCAGCGGCGCTAGAAGAACGGTGAACAGCAGGCCCAGGGGATTGCCGCCGCCCTCACGCTCGTCGCGACTGCCCATGCCGCCAAACATCAAGCTGTACTGCATCATCTGCGCCAGCCAGGAGATTGCCCCAGCAACCGTTGCAGCTACAGCTTGGGTCAGCGTGTCGCGGTTGCGGACATGGCTGAGTTCGTGGGCAATGACGGCTTCTAGCTCCGGCTCTGTGAGCATTTGCACGATGCCCTGCGTAACGGCGATCGCCGCATGTTCTGGGTCGCGCCCGGTGGCAAAGGCGTTGGCTCCTGGAGAGGGAATGACAAAGATCCGAGGCATCGGCAGGTCTGCCCGCTCACACAACCGCCGCACCATTGCATATAGCCCCGGTGCTTCGGCTTCAGTAATCGGTTGGGCCTGATAGGCAGCCAGCGCAATCTTATCCGACGAATACCAGGACATCAGGTTTGTAAAGGCGGCGATCGCTAGTCCAATCAGCGCCCCGCTGGAACCACCCAGCATCCAGCCAATGCCAACCAGCAGCCCACTCAACAGGCTCAACAGCGCCAGGGTTTTTACTTGGTTCATATCCGGCTCCTATCGCAACTCACCCGCTATTTTGCACTCAAATTGTACGAGTCGGGGATCGCCAATCGTGAGGAAAAAACCGTTAAAGTTGGGGCGGTTTTCCGTATTGGGCAGTGTTAGGACTTACGCAGTTGGACAATTTCTCGCGGGCGCAGTCCGCGAGAAATTGTCCAAACCCCAAAGAGATGATCGCAAGTGCGTAAGTCGTGAGTGGTTAGATTTGGAGGAAAAAGGATCACGATTCTGGAGCGGAGTGCCACTGGCGGTAGGGATGCTTCACTAGCGCCGCGTTGAAATAGCGCGGGTCGTGGGAGACTTCTTCGCCAATCCAGTCGGGAAGTTGCACCGTCTGGTCGGGGCTAGAGAGTTCCACTTCGGCAACAATTAGCCCGTCGTTGTCGCCCCAAAACTCGTCCACTTCCCAAATCAGCCCTTCGTAGGGAATTTTGTAGCGAGTTTTCTCGATCAGCGGGCGATCGCACAGGGTATTCAGCAATTCTTCCGCATCCGCCAGGGGAATTTCATACTCAAACTCGCTGCGCGATACTCCTTCCGTCGCGCCCTTAATCGTCAAAAAGCCCCGCGTTCCTGCAATCCGCACCCGCACCGTCCGCCCTGCCCCCGACAGCAGATAGCCCTGGCGATAGGTTGTGCCTTCCGCCAGCCCACGCCAGCGATCGCCCACCACGAGAAATTTTCGCTCGATTTCCTGCGCCATATCGATTTTGGGTTTGAGATTACTAATTTTGGAGCCAGGGTTCGGTCTCGCGTCCAGCGACTTCATGGGCAGCAGTGATCCCGGAACCACCAGGTAGTCTACGTTGAAACCCAGAACGCAGACTCGGAAGCAGCCCACGAAATGCCTGCACAGGTTCTATCACAACCAAAGATTGGCCTTGGGTTGTTCAGATTACGCTGGGGACGCAAACTTGATAGGGTTATAAAGGAGGATCGGTCGCTAGAGGTTTGCTGGAAAGAACTTGGAAACCATCCAAACCCCGCGATTGAACCTTGAACCCGAACTCCTGAATCCTGATTAAAGTCCAACGTCTACGCACCCTATGTGAGGGGTGGAACGCTTATGCAGTCTGTTCGCAACGTGGTGAATGTGGTGATTATGTTCATGCTGTTGGCGTTTATTGCCAGTAGCCTGTTTCGGCTGGGTATATTCTTTTTGGGGGATGGCTTGTCTGCGTCTTAGAGGATGTTTGAAAAGTCCTACTGTTTGTAGCAAAGCGTGCAAGATCCCCCTGAGAGCTAATTTATGAAGCAAATCTTAAGAAGCCTGAAACTCTTGGCATGTGTGGCTTTGAGGTCATGCTTGCCCAGGAAAAGCGGTTTCTCGGAAATCCTTGATTAACAAGGCTTTCAGGCTCCTTTACAAATTAGCTCTGAATCCCCCTTAAAAAGGGTGACTTTAAGGCGGTTTTCCCCCCTTTTTAAGGGGGGCTTAAGGGGGGGATCTCTGAGTGCTTAACATTACAGGCAATACCTTTTCAAACACCCTCTTAGCTTGTCTGCGTCTTCAATTAAATCTATGCCTTAATCTATTGGCGGCAAGCCAATTCCCTCAAACCTCCCTGGCAAGGAACCCTTGAGGAAAAAGGAACCTTTGAGCCAGGTTTTCCTGCTTCCACACGCACTGTTTTAACCCTCCAACCCCCTTAACCTCTCATGGCCGACATCCTCTCTCCTGCAATCAGTGAGCGCATTTGCAAGCACATGAACGAAGACCACGCCGACGCGGTGTTGCTCTATGCCAAGGTCTACGGCGGGGCAGTGGCGGCCACGGCGGCGAAAATGGTGTCGATTGACCCGGAGGGCATGACGCTAGAAGCGGAACAAGCCGGGACAGCAACCCCCGTGCGCGTCACCTTTGACCATCCGCTGCAAGACTCGGAAGACGCGCATCAAACGCTGATTGCAATGGTGCGCCAAGCGCGATCGCAGACACCCGGAGAATGAGGGGGCACTGCGCCTGCTAGCCCCGCACCTTAACGCTGACTTTGCCAGCCGGGGGGCGGCGGGCCAGGCGAACGGTGTTGGGCATGACACCGACCATCAGCGCGAAGGATTCGTCAGGAATGCGAGCAATAGTAGGCGCGTCGAAGTAGGTTTCAAACTGGTTCAAAATCTTTTTGGCCCGCTGAATCGCCTCGGAGGTGTCGGTGAACTGCTGCGTCAGGCGAATCCACTGTCGCCGAATTAGGTACGCTTCTTGGCGCTCTTCGTGGGTTTCTGGAGCCACCAGCGACAAGTTGCCCACCGGGATCACCTTCTTGCAGTCTGCATCAAACACGCCGCCGACCGCTGCACCAGGCCCAGCGAACTCAGCATGGAACTGTTTGTAGAGAACGAGTCCGTTGCGCCTGCGCTTATTGACCGCAAGCACGCGCCCTTCTTGGATGTAGCGCAAAAGCTCGTCTGGATTTGTGCAGTCAATAATTTGCACGGAGGTGTTTGCAGCGGATTCGTTAGGGGATCGCTCAGCCGAGGCCAAGCCAGAGGACGATTGGAGACTCTCTTTAGAAGAATAGTCTGAACCTGTGGGATTTGTGCGATCGCCCTTCGCAATAGGCTGAGAAATCTCCGCATGATCCAGCAACCCATTCTGCTGAGTTGTCAGGCGAGGGGATGAATGGTGTAAATCGCGATCGCTGATAGCAGCAGACTCTTGACGAGCAGAATCTTGACGGTTCCCTTTAGCGGTATCTAGCATGTTCCCACGAAGCTCTGAGGACAGACGGCAGTCCGTATCTAGAGTTAATTCTAAGGGCAGCAAATCCAGAACGCATCGGAACCCACAATGGCTTTATAAAGCCCCAGTAAAAGTTGGATGCGACAATTTAAACCTCTCGTAAAGTTGCGTTAGCGCTGTCCAGCCAACTCTCCTGAAAAGTCCTCATAATCCTCAATCGCGCCGGATTGGCCGGGCGATCGCAGATCAGCCAACAAACTTCAAAGATGTCAAGAAGAGTAGATTGTTCCACCGTTGCGATCGGCACCTCTCCGCTGGCATAGAACTGAAGGTAGAACCGATGGTAGAACTGATGCGATGCATTTACTCAATACATTCTATAAGTGCTATCCCTGTAGCTGTGACCTATCCCTGTGGCTGTGACAGGCGTTTTTGCAAGAAAAGCTGCTGGGGTTGCCCCACTGCCCAAGTGAACGGATTCCACTCAGATTTACTAACGTGATAGCCTGCCTTTTCATACAGCAGTCGGGCTGCCGTATTGTTTTCCAGCGTGTGCAAATAGAGTGCTGCAAAGCCCCACTCGACCGCAATGCGATCGCACGCTTGCAGCAGTTGCAGCGCAATGCCCCGCCGCCGATAGCCCGACCGCACCGCTAGGTTGGAAATATAGAGATAGCGATCGCCCACCACATTCCAAAATGCAGGACGATGCAGATTCATCTCCAGCGTGCCCACTACACGCTCGGTCAGGGTGTTGTCGCTGCCGTGTTGTTCAACGGCGACCAGGCAGGTATAGTGTGGCGTTTTGCGATGCAGCCGGCCGCGCAAATCGTCCAAAATACCCGCTCGAAACAGCGGATAGGCCCAGCCCAGCAGCCCGTCTGGATTGTGAAAGCTGCTCGCTAGCACCTCGGCTAGATCGGGCAGGTCGCGCGATCGCGCTGTTCGGATTAAGATCGTTCCAGGTTCATCTACTTGGGATATCCCACACGGCTTATCCATCCACCCAGCCAGCAACGCCGATAAAAACACGTCTCGACCCACGGCCACGCCCGTAATCACTGCATCTCCCCATTCTAGACCGAGCGAAAACCGAGAACGAGCGAAAACGAGTCGCATCTACCCTGCCTTGTCTCATCTACCTTGTCCCATCTGCCTTGTATCAGTATTCCCCCACTATTGCGCGTCTGGCATTTACAGTTACATCTATTGCTAGATTGGGAACGCTAAGAGTCAGGTAAGTCCGTGGTGCATTTGGTGTTCACAGTTTGGCAGCACGTTGAATTCTATGCGGCACATTATTTCTAGCCGTCCCTTGAGAGCGATGAACTCCCGGCAGGAGCGCGATGCATGGCGGCGATAAATCCCAACAAGCCCAAAATTCTGGTCGTCGATGACGAACCCGATAATCTAGACCTGCTCTATCGCACCTTTCACCGCGAGTACAAAGTGCTGCGGGCAGAGAGCGGGCCAGAAGCGCTCAACATTCTGGCCAGCGAAGGTGGCGTGGCGGTGATCATTTCCGACCAGCGGATGCCGTCTATGAGCGGTACAGAATTCCTGAGCCTGACCGCAACCCAGTACCCAGACATTATCCGGATTATCCTCACGGGCTATACCGATGTGGAGGATTTGGTCGAAGCCATCAACTCCGGCAAAGTCTTCAAGTACGTTACCAAGCCCTGGGACGATGAGGAACTGAAGGGCGTGGTGCGACAAGCCGTAGACACGCACAATGTCCTGAAAGCTCGCACTCAGGAATTGCAGCGATCGCTCCGTCAGGAATCTTTGCTGAATGCCGTCACCAACACCATTCGCGGCGCGTTGAACTATCGGCAGATCCTGCAAACCATTGTGGAAACCGTCGGCCACATGTTTGAGGTGGACTGCTGCCTGCTGCGGCCGGTTCACGATAACCGCCTGGGGAGCGAGGTGTTTGTCTATCGCTCTCGCAGCGTCACCGAAGCCGAGGAACACACCGACCTGGCCCACCGACTGGATGATGTCAGCAGCCTCGCCCACACCGTCTGGGAAACGCGAGACGTGCAGATAATCTACGATGCCCGCGCCGAAGCGGAACTGCTGGCCACCTGCCCTACCGAAGCCGGACAGCAGGCCTATCGCGCTGCTAACATTGCCTCTAGCCTGGTGGTGCCGCTGATCTGTCAGCAAGAACTGATGGCAGTGCTGGCGCTGCATCAGTGCGAAATGCCGCGCACCTGGCAAGACGACGAGGTGCAACTGGTGGTGATGGTGTCGGATCAGGCAGCCCTGGCGCTGTCGCAGGCCAAGGCCTATGAACAGGTGCGATCGCTCGCTCGGCGAGAAGCGCTGGTGAACACAATCACCACTGCCATCCGCTCTAGCCTCGATCCCCAGGATATTTTCTCTGCTATTACCCAAAAGCTGGGTCAGGCGATTCATGTAGACGGCTGCGCCCTGTCGCTGTGGACGGAGGGCAACGAGTTTGTGCAATGTGTTGGGCTGCACGAGCTGACCCACGACGGCAAAGAGGTGTCCTCTGGGCTACCGCTAGATGAATGGGGGCGGAGTGACCCCAGTTCACGCCACCAGTTGCCGCTGTCGTTGGTTCCCATTTCGGGCAATCCCGTGCTGCAACGGCTGCTGTCTACCCAGGCTCCGGTGGTGATCAACGATCTCAGCCAGCATCCAGAGCTAAATGTCCCTGACCTGCCGCTGCGATCGCCCGCCCGTGCCCTGCTGGTTGTGCCGCTGCTCAGCGATGGCCAGATTATCGGCAGTATTTCACTGCGCCAGATGCACCAGCCCCGCCAGTGGTCGGCGGATGAGATTGAACTGGCCCAGGCCGTGGCAGCGCAGGCGGCGATCGCCGTGCAGCAGTCTCGCCTTTATCAAAAAACGCGCCAGCAAGCAGAACAGCTTTTGGAACTCGATCGCCAGAAAACCGAGTTTTTCCAAAACGTATCCCACGAATTTCGCACCCCGCTGACCCTCACCATCGGCCCGCTAGAGTCGGCCGTGTCCCAGCAGCAGGGCCTCAGCTTCGAGCAGTCGCAAATTGCCCTGCGAAACTCGCGCCGTCTGCTGCGACTGGTGAACCAACTGCTCGATCTCCAGCGGCTCGATGCGGGACGAATGCAGCCTAGCTTCCGCCCCTGCGACCTGCGCGACTTTGCCAGCCAAATCATCGACAGCTTCCGCCCCTATTGTGAAAAGAAGCAGATTCATCTGATTACCCACCTAGAGCCGTGTCCCCCGGTGTACCTGGATGTCGAAAAGTTCGACAAGGTGCTGTACAACCTGCTGTCGAACGCCATGAAGTTCACGCCGTCGGGCGGCACAATTACCGTCACCGTGGCTCCAGCAGGGGATCATTGCCAGATTCGGGTGCAGGATACGGGCATCGGCATCCGTGCTGACCAGATTCCGCATCTGTTTGAGCGATTCCGTCAGGCCGACGGTTCTGCTAGCCGCAGCTACGAGGGCAGCGGTTTGGGACTGGCACTGGTGAAGGAACTGGTCGAAATGCACGGCGGCCAGGTAACGGTGGAATCGGTCTATGGCGAGGGTACGTCCTTTATCGTGTGGTTGCAAACCGGACTGACCCATCTGCCGTCCGACCAGGTGATCGAGATTCCCGCTGAGTTGGAGCATAGCCGCTCTACGGTGGAACTGGCGGATATTGAGGGCGATCTAGCGCTTGCCCAGGATACAGAGCAGCGACCCGTGGCGATCGCCCCTTCCCCCAACGCTCCCCCGACCCAGATTACGGGCGCACCGGCCCTAGAGTCGCTGCCCCTTGCCCAAGCTGCTGCCACTTCACAAAGCACGGTCTTGGTGGTAGATGACAACGCCGACATGCGCGGCTATGTGTCCAGCGTCTTGCAGCAGGCGGGCTATCAGGTGATTACTGCCCGCAACGGAGCCGAAGGCTTTATGACGGCCCAGGTGCATCGTCCGCAGCTCATCCTGACCGACCTGATGATGCCGCTGGTGTCGGGGCTGGAGTTAATCCAGATGGTGCGCCAGGACGACGACCTGAGGGGCACGCCCATCGTGCTGGTCACTGCTAAGGCCGACGAAGAAACCCGCATTGAAGGAGCCGAAAAGGGAGCCGACGGCTATCTTTCTAAGCCGTTTAACGCACGGGAACTGGTGGCCGAGGTGCGGAACTTGCTGGCGCTGAAAGAGAGCGAACGGCGCGTGGCGGAGCTAAATACCTATCTGACGGAATCGGTGCTGAAGCGATTTTTGCCGCCGTCGCTGGTGGAAAAAGCGGCACGGGGCAACCTGGCGCTGGATTTGCGACCGGAACCGCGCATGATTACGGTTCTGTTTAGCGACATTATCGGGTTTACGCAGCTTTCCAACACGCTGCGATCGCGCCGGGTGGCCGAACTGCTGAACGAGTATCTGACCGAAATGACCCACGCCATTTTTGAGCATGGTGGCACGGTTGATAAGTTCATGGGCGATGCGATTTTGGCGATCTTTGGTGCGCCAGAGGAAATTAGCCCCAACGAGCAGGTGAAGCGGGCGATCGCCGCTGCCCAGCAGATGTATCGCACCCTCGACAAGCTCAACGAGCGCTGGCAGGCTCAGGGCATCAGCCGCGTCCAGTTTCGCTGCGGCATCCACCAGGGAACGGCCGTCGTCGGCATGTTCGGCGGCTCCGAACGCACCGACTACACCGCTATCGGCCCCAGCGTTAACATTGCTGCCCGCATCCAGGAAGCCGCCGAACCCGATACGATTCTGGTGTCTGCTGCCGTGGCCGATTACCTGGATCAGCACACGATTACCAAGTTCAGCCCGCTGGAACTCAAGGGCGTAGATGAGACTGTGCTGACCTTCGCCATTCGCATCGATCACCTAGACGAGGCGATTGCCAAGACACAAGGATAAGATAATCCAAGTTGTCCAGCCAAAATCGCTTATCCAAAATCACCCAGCTAAACTCTAAAATCGCCCCAGGCCTTGCCGGATTTCTCGTCCCAAGCTTGCGCCTGTGATCAGGTTTCGAGACAATATCCTAGATATTCTAGAAAGATTCAAAGGAAGAAGTCGGCTTGACCTAATCCTGACGCAATTTTTGAGACCCATTATCACATCTCATCACATGCAGATTCGGGTTCAGCCGTTTACCGTCCACAAGCGAGTCCCGCTCACCATTAGCCGGGGAACGACGGCCGAAAGCACGAACCTGTGGCTAATTTTGGAACACGACGGGATTGAAGGCTGGGGCGAAGCGTCGCCGTTTGCCGCTGGGCGATCGCCCCAGACGACCAGCACGATCGCCGCCGCCCTGGAAGCCGCCGCACCACACCTGGCAGACTATACGCCCTACGACCAGCAGGCGATCGCCGCTCGTCTGGGGGAGCTGCACCTGCCCTCGGCGGCCCGGACTGCGCTGGATCTGGCGCTGCACGACTGGCTCGGCAAACGAGCGGGGCTGCCGCTGTGGAAGTTGTGGGGATTGGAGCGCGATCGCATCGTGCCCACCTCCATCACCATTGGCATCAACACACCGGAGTCCGCCCAGCAGCGACTCCGGGGCTGGCTGGAGCTAACCCAGGTTCACGCGGTGAAAATCAAGCTGGGCAGTCCGGCGGGGCTGGAAGCCGACCGCGCCATGTTTTCGGCGGTGCTGCAAGACGTGCCGACGGGCGCAAAGGTGAGCGTGGATGCCAACGGCGGCTGGGATTTGCCAGGGGCGATCGCCATGAGTCACTGGCTGGCAGAGCGCGGGGTCACCTATCTAGAACAGCCGCTCGCACCGGGACAGGAAGCCGATTTGCCAAAGCTCTACCGCGAGTCGCCGCTGCCGCTGTTTGCCGATGAAAGCTGCTTTGACCGCGCGGATATTCCCAAGCTGGGCGATCGCGTCCACGGCATTAATATCAAGCTCATGAAAGCGGGCGGGCTGAGTGAAGCGCTGGCAATGGTACATACGGCCCAAGCTCACGGCTTGCAGTTGATGTTTGGCTGCTATTCTGACAGCACGCTGGCCAACACCGCCGCCGCCCACCTCACGCCCTTTGCGACCCACGTCGATCTGGATAGCCACCTGAACCTGCTGGATGACCCGTTTCTCGGTGCGGAGATGCAGGAAGGACGGCTGATACCGGGCGATCGCCCTGGATTAGGAGTCTACTGCTAGGGATGCACTTCGATGATGCCGCCGCCCAAGACGCGATCGCCCCTGGTCGCGTCCTGCCCGTCGCCGTCATACCACACGGCCGCTTGCCCTGGGGTAATGCCAAACTGCGGTTCGTCGAAGGTGATTTTCAGGCGAGTCGCGTCGTCGTTGAGTGGGACGAGCGTGGCGGGAACGGGCGTGGCGCGATAGCGGGGCTGCACAAAGGCGCGAATCGGGCCGCTGGGCGTGGCGATCGACACCCAGTTCACCCGCTGCACGGTGCATTCTGGCTGGTGAACACTGGCGCGATCGCCCACAATCACCTGATTCCGCCCCACGTCAATGCCCACGACATACAGCGGTTCCGCCGCCGCAACCCCGATACCCCGGCGTTGACCGATGGTGTAGTGGTGAATGCCGTCGTGCTGACCCAACACGCGACCCGACTGATCGACAATATCGCCCGGTTTAGGAGCCAGATATTTGTCCAAAAAATCACGCATAGAGCCGTGTGCTTCAATCAGGCACAAGTCCTGGCTTTCGGGTTTTTCGGCGGTGTGCAGGTTAAACTCGGCGGCCACCCGGCGCGTTTCGGTCTTGGTCTGGTCGCCCAGGGGAAAGTGGACGTGGGCCAGCACGTCTTGCGGCAGGTCGTAGAGAAAGTAGGACTGGTCTTTGCTCAGGTCTGCGGCGCGGCGTAGCTCATAGCGCCCAGTTTCGGGGTTGTGGCTGATGCGGGCATAGTGCCCTGTGGCGATCGCGTCGATGCCCAGTTCCTCTTTTGCATAGCGCAGCATCGGGCCAAACTTCACCGCCCGGTTGCACTGCGAACAGGGCAGCGGCGTAATGCCCGCGCCATAGCCTTCCACCAGATAGTCCACAATATTTTCCTGGAAGAGATCCCGGCTATCGACAATGTGATGCGGGATTTCCAGTTCCTCACACAGCCGAGCCGCGTCCACCATGCCCTCCGAGCAGCACTGACCTTTGCCCTTCATCAGCCACAGCGTCACGCCCACCACCTCATAGCCCTGGTGGTGCAAAATGGCAGCAGCGGTGGAACTGTCTACGCCGCCGGAGAGGCCGACAACAATTTTGGTCATGCTTGGATATGCGGGTGAGAAGGGCGTAAAAAATATCGGGCTTGACAGCTTTTCTTGACAGCTTTTAAATTCTAGTCCAAAACGCTGGGTGGCTGGTTTGGGGTGAGGCGCGTGCTGGGGGCGCATGGTGGAGGCGTATAGTGAGGGCGATCGCCCCGTCCTTCAAACCGCAAGCGATAATGGAAAGCGTGCCAACTTTCTGCCCTCTGCCGCCCTGATGCCATCCATTCACTCCGACTCTTCCACGCTGCCCGCCGATCTGTCATCGGCTGAAGCTGCCGAATCCACTGCTGCACCTGCGGCCGACTCGCTCCAAGCACCGCTGCTGGGCCAGTCGCTCGACCAGTTGACCGCGTGGGTGCAGCAGCAGGGACAGCCCGCCTATCGCGGCAAGCAGCTTTATCAATGGCTCTATCAGCGGGGAGCGCGATCGCTCTCGGAGGTGACCGTGTTTCCTAAGGCGTGGCGGGCCGAGGTGGCAGATTATCCCATCGGGCGATCGCACGTCCACTATCGCGCCACGGCTCCAGACGGCACGGTGAAGTTTCTCCTGCGCCTGGGCGATGGGCACATCATCGAAACCGTCGGGATGCCGACCTATGCCAGCCCGCTTGATCCCCCTAAATTCCCGCGCTTACACGCCGCTCCGCTAGAAACAAAGGGGACTTCCGAGCCTCAACACCTCAGTTCCCCGACTCCCCTCTCGCGGCTGACGGTCTGCGTCTCCTCCCAGGTGGGCTGTCCCATGGCCTGCGACTTTTGCGCCACGGGCAAGGGCGGCTTTTTGCGAAACCTGGAAGCGCATGAAATTATCGACCAGGTGCTGACGGTGCAGGAAGACTTTGGGCAGCGGGTCAGCAATATCGTGTTTATGGGCATGGGTGAGCCGCTGCTGAATACGGACAATGTGCTGGCGGCCGTGCGATCGCTCAATACCGACGTGGGCATTGGTCAGCGCACGATGACGATTTCCACCGTGGGCATTCCCGGCCACATCCGCCGCCTGGCCCAGCACAAGCTCCAGGTGACGCTGGCCGTCAGCCTGCACGCCTCCAACCAGCCCACCCGCGAAGCCCTCATCCCCAGCGCCAAGCATTATCCTCTGGAAGCATTGCTCGACGAGTGCCGCGAATACGTCCAGCACACTGGGCGGCGCGTCACGTTTGAATACATCCTGCTGGCAGGGCTGAACGACGAACCCGAACACGCCGAAGATCTGGCGCACCACCTGCGCGGCTTCCAGAGCCACGTCAATCTAATTCCCTACAACCCCATCAACGAAGTCGATTATCAGCGCCCCGACGAGCGGCGGATTAAAGCATTCGTGCGATCGCTCCAGGATCATCACATCGCCGTCAGCGTCCGCTATTCTCGCGGGCTAGAGGCGGATGCGGCCTGTGGGCAGTTGCGGGCCAGGAGGGGGTAGGGGAAGAGGAAAGAGAGAAGAACGAAGAGGGAAGAGGTTTCGTTTTTCGTTCTTCGTTTTTCGTTCTTCGTTTTTCCGTTTTTCCCTCAACCTCCCCACACCTTGCTCAACACCGTCTTCGGGTCAATATCAGCCATGTTGCCTGTGGGGGATTTGATGCCTGCGAAGCGATCGCTCTTGGGCAGCAGCTTTTCGGGATCGGTGGGGCCAAACAGGGCGAGGGTGAAGACCTTCAGCGCCACGGCCAGGTGCATGGGGGCGCTGTCGGTGCAGAGCATCAGGTTTGCCCCGGCAATCATGGCGGCCAGTTTGCCAATGTCCGGCGGCGAGGTGATTTTGATACCGGGGGCTGCCTGAGCCAACGTCGCCACAAACGCCTCATCCTCTGGGCCCTTCACCACTACGATCGGCAGGTTGGGCTGCTTGGTCTGAAAGTCTTGAATAATCGCCTGCCAGCTTTCGACGGGATAAATCTTGTCGATGCCCTTAACCTTGGCAAGCTGGCTAGAGCCGCCGTGGATCAGCACATAGCCGCCGCTGCCCAGTCCCAGCCGGGCCCGCTCGGCCTCGGCCCAGTCCAGATCTTTTTTGGGAATGCTGATGGACGGATCGGGGCAGGGCGTGTCGATGCCTAGCCCCTTCAGCAGGTCGTGGTACATCGCAGCCGCATACTGGTCGGTGTTAAGCGGCACTGCATCGGTGAGAAACAGACCGCTCGAACCGCTCTGATAGCCGATGCGCTTGGGCGTACCCGTCAGCCACAGCAGCAGCCCCACGCCCCAGCGCTGCCCCAAGGAAAGGGCTACATCGTAGTAGCGATCGCGCAATACGCCCAGCAGGTTTGCCCAATCCGCCGGGCTATTGTTGTCTTTGAAGTCAAAGGACAGCACATCGCTGACTGACTTGCTGACCCGATAGGCACTTGTTGCCCTGGGTTCCACCACCACATCAATATCCGCATTGGGATAGGCTTGCTTCAGGTCATCCAGGGTGGGGAAGAACAGGATCTGGTCGCCAATTCCCCCCGGAACAAGGGCCACAACTCTCATACCACTTGGTTACTCATACATCTCCCCCAAAAGCTTACAGCAAGACGGCAAGGGGCGATCGTATCCAGAGCATCGGAGTCGCACCAGAGTTTGAGCAAACCCAGACACGCGCCGCGTCTTATAGAATGGAGCGGGATTTGCACGCGCACCCGCCTCGATCACCGTAGTTCTTCATGTCGCATATGTCGCATTAGTTCTCCTAATGCTGTGGCGCTTGATGTAGCGTTCCGAATGAAACTACCAGAAGCCCCCAGAAGCTCGACTCGGCAATCCAAAATCACACAAAATCGCAAATCCAAAATTGCAAATCCAAAATTTATGATTGACCTCTACTATTGGCCAACCCCCAACGGACACAAAATCACCATCTTTTTGGAAGAAGCGGCGCTGGACTATCGCATTGTGCCCGTCAATATCGGCGCAGGGGATCAGTTCAAGCCTGATTTTTTGAAAATTGCGCCCAATAATCGGATGCCTGCCATTATCGACCCAACTCCGTCCGATGGCGGCGAGCCGATTTCGGTGTTTGAATCGGGGGCGATTTTGCTGTACCTGGCGGAAAAGACGGGGTTATTTCTGCCGAACACCCTGCGAGGGCGCAAGACCGTCACCGAATGGCTGTTTTGGCAGATGGGCGGGCTGGGGCCGATGGCGGGGCAAAACCATCACTTTTCGCAGTATGCGCCAGAAAAAATTCCCTATGCGATCGCCCGCTACGTCAACGAAACCAATCGGCTCTACGGCGTACTCGATCGACAACTCCGGGGGCGTGAATATATTGCTGGGGACTATTCCATCGCCGATATGGCGTGCTATCCCTGGATCGTGCCCTACGAGCGGCAGCAGCAAAACCTGGAGGACTTTCCCCACCTGAAGCGCTGGTTTGAAACCATGCGCGATCGCCCTGCCGTCATCCGCGCCTACGAACGGGGGCAGCCCTTCAGCAACACGCCCACCATCAACGACGAAAGCCGCAAAATCCTCTTTGGGCAAACCGCCGCCTCGATCTCGCAACCTGGAGAGTAGACAGCTTCACTCGTTTCTCCGAACTCCATCCCGCCTCACCTCTCCAGCCAACTGGAGGGTTTATCATGGGCATAAGAGTTTGGCGGAATTGAGTATGCTCACGCGCGAAAAAACAATGCGAATTGGTGAAGTTGCCAGAGTCAGTGGCCTGCCAATTAAGACGATTCGCTACTACAACGAGTTGGGCTTGCTGAAAATCTCTGGCAGAACCGAAGGCGGCTATCGGCTCTTTGACCCAGACGTGTTGGGTCGGCTTCGCTTCATCAAACACGCCCAGAGCCTTGGGCTGAGCCTGATGGAAATCAAGGAATTCCTGGCGGTCTATGACCAGGGAAACTTACCTTGTGACCATATTCGCGAAAAGCTGGAAGATAAGTTACTTGAAATCGAGCAGCAGATTCAACAGCTTCAAATTCTCAAGCAAGAACTGGGCGGGCTGCTGTCTGGCTGGCAGGCAGCGCCAACTGCTTCGGCGGAAACCATTTGTCCAATTATTCAGCGGAGTTAAGGGGAGTTGGGGATGATAGTCTGATGTCCTTCGTTCGCGGAGATAAACGGGAAAGCCATCAAGGTCTAAAGCAGGGCTGAAGCAAGTGTCTGAACCGTCAAAAGTCGAGGACTGGTGGGGGCGATTGATCGGGCAATTGACGGGGGCGATCGCATCCCTTACAATCAACCATCAAGCTGTGATGATGCCAAGTCAGCGCGGCTTGACTTTCCCCCCGAAACTTTGGTCGTTTAGTCATTTACGGCGTTGGTAGATGTTCCTAGCATCTACCAACACCTGACCCCTGGACAGGTATAGTCTGTCTCAGGGCTGCGTCCATTTTAGGCCGCCCTGTCATCAGCGCTTCACGTCTATGGGCGGCCAACTTTTCGGGGTTTCCTACCCCTCGTTTCCTGGAGGAAACCCCAAATGCTACACATTCAATATGTCTGGTCGTCCCCATTGTCGGAGGCGACCCAGTTTTCGCTGCCGCCGCTGACCTGCGAGCTGCCGCACCGTCGCCGTCTGCGCCACTACCTCGTCGGCCTGCCCGAAGATGCCCAGATGGCGATCGATCGCCTGCACCTGCTCCACTACGCCGAGCGCTTCGAGTGGACTCGCGCCCTGCAAGTCCCCCAAAACGGCATCGTCATCAACTCCCGCCCCGGCGAGGTGCTGCGATACTTGCATCGCGATGTGTGAAGTGATGCTGCGGCGAATGAGTAACTGCTGACTGAAAGCGTGGGCGATATTGCTCTGCAAGACTTTGCCCACGCTTTCTTATGCGCTTAAAGATCAAGGAGAACGATATTGCTCCGCAAGGCTTCGCCAACGCTCAACTGCATTCCATGAGTTTTCCTTATCTAAAGATTTACTGAAGTTGTCTGCCTAATTCCCGGAATCAGGGGTATTATGCAGATTATAGCGTTTTTCATTCTGGCGAGGCATAGTAACAGCAATGGGAGAACCAATTCTGTAGGTCATTCAATGACACTTGGGAGAAGGACTCCTCAATGGCTTTGTCTAGATCAAGATAGCTCCGTGCCCCAAGGGAGCGCAGAATACTCTTAATCTTTGAAAAGCAATTCTCGATGGGTGAAAAGTCCGGCGAGTACGGCGGTAGAAACATCAGTTTAGCACCTGCATCCTCAATCAACCTCCTAACTTCTTCACCAAGATGAATCGAGCAGTTATCCATGATGACACATGCCCCTTTCCACAACTTAGGAACGAGTCTCTGGGAAATGAAGGCTTCAAAGGTAAGTCCATCGACTGAACCGATGAGATTGGAATAGGTAATTACCTTTTTAAGGCTAATTGCACCAAGAATCGAGACCCGTTTCCCTCGTTTGCTGGGACGCTTACCATGGGCTCGTTTTCCTTTCGGGGCACGTGCCCGGAGTCGAGTCAAAGCCAGGTTCACTCCTGATTCGTCAATAAAGATTAAGTCTTGAGCCAGGAATCCTCGAACCAGTTGCCAAAATTTGACTCGTTCGATTTGCACCCGTTCAGTTTCCTTTTTGTCGGGATACAGCGTTTTTTTTAAGGGTTAAGTTCAGTTTCTCTAACATACGAAACATCGTCGAAACGCCAATCCGAACACCGACCCTTTGTTCCAGCAAGTCACACAACTCTGCCAATGTCACGTCATGATTTGATTCAGCAATCGTTTTTAGGATCTCTAGTTGCTCATTACTTAATTTGGTTGGCGTTTGCTCAGTGCGGCGTTTGGGGGCAATCTCACCTGTTTCCCGATATTGTTTGATCAGCTTTCGCACGAAACTGTAAGCAACTCGAAATTGTTGAGCGATTTGACGTTGCGACGTATTCCCTTCAATGTAGACATCAATAATTTTTTGTCTAAGATCTAGTGAGTAGGGTCGCATTTGAGTTAAGGGTAAAGTAAATTCACTGAATAGATTATATCAAAATACGCCTCACTAGGCTAGAAATTGCTATAGCGTCAGCCTAACTCCCCAAATTGGGATCTTAGACAGATCTGAATCAGCCTAATCCCCCGATTTGGGGAGTTAGGCTGACAAATTTCAGCCTAATTGCCCTTCTGGAGGTAGATAGGCAGACACGATCAGTCTAATTACTAGTTAGACTACCAGTCTGTTCTACGGTTCTAGCCGAATACAAAACCTGTAATTTTTGTTTATTCAAAGGGAAATCTATAGCCCAAGCCATATAATGTTTACTGATTCCTTTCCTAATTCTTTCCGGATCAAAGAATTGGTCTTATTGAGAGGTAAGAAACATGAGCTTTGGTAAATTGCTTTTAATGGCGGTTGTTATTGGGTTCGTTTCAATATCTAAATGTGCTGATGGTATTGCTCAGGATAGGGTCAATAGTGAGCAAAGTAGCCAAGTAGATGCTGAACCCTCAGAATTGGAAGTACGCCTTTCAGGAAAAGAATTATATGATGCTTTAGTTTCTCAGACTGTCAGCGAACTTGACAGATTAGCTAGAGAACGTGAAGCATTGCGTTGGACTATTGTTAGTATTATCACAGCATTACTGGTAGGTGCAATTACTGTTGCTGGAGTTGCAGGATATAAGGATTTGCAGAAGAAGATATATGCACAACTCAAGGATGAAATTAACATCAATGAGTCGATTAAAGCAGCTATAGAAGAAAATGTACGCAAAGTTGCGTTGTCAAGAATTGATGAAAAAGTAGAGCAGCTAAACAAAGAATTTGCATTTTATAAATTCTCTAACCTAGCTTCGGATTTATCAGATAAATCTAGAGATAGTTTCTCCAATGCAGAGCGAGATGCTGTCATGGAAGTCGTTGATATCATAAAAGATTCTAAAGAAATTACGAGTAGACCTGAGTTTTTAGCTTCGTTAGAAAAAGTCGTAGATGTTTTTATCTCTGCTGATTTAGACGATTATATTGACGATTTAGAAGGGGTGTTGGAGGCGATAATAGGAAGATATCCTGGAATCGTCTATTCCTTGATGAACCAGTATGGTATGCGTGTTCTGGGTGATACTGAAGTTAGTGATGCTACTAAGGCGAGATTCTTCAAGTATGCCTATGCTTGTAAACATCACCGAATTTGGGAGATAGCCTTACCTTGGCTTATGGTGTACGAATTTAGCAACCAGCTTAATGGATGGGAAAAGAAAATCGAAGAGTACTTCATAGATGCACAACAGCTAAATCCAAATGATAAACAGAGATTCCTTGATGTTTTTGAACGATATACAGATCCTTCAAGATACAGAAGATCAACAGGGCAGATAATTCGATTTACCTGTAAATTTCAAGAATTTATCAAACACTATGAAGAGAAAATAGCTGCATTAAATCTTGCAGCTTCAACTTAGTAGAGGCTAAATATCTCAAAGATTTAGTAGTCTAACATAGGCCCTGAGGGAGACGGAGTCAACAGTCAGCCGTAAAGAAGCACTGAGTAAATTGATGCACAGATTCTAAATGCAGCAGACCATAAGCCATCCTGAGGTTGGCCACATTGCATTCTTAAAAGCGTTCCGTTCGTTGAATTGTTGCGTGTGTTTTAGTGTGATCTAAACCCTAGAATTACTGCACTCACCTCCTGCACTCGTCGTCACTTCAGCAGCGCTTTGAACTAGTATTGCCGCCAGCGGCGACTTCTTGCGCTGGAGCGCCGCCAGATAGCGGTCTTCGTCATAGGGCACTCGGTCTTGCCAGCAGCGCCAGAGAATCCGTCCCCACTTATACGCCAGAGCGCGAATCGCTTTGGGATGACTTTTGCCGGATCGCCGCTGCTGCTGATAGAACGCATTGGCCCACGATGAGTGCCGCCGCGACTGGTCAGCCCACTCTACAAAGGACTGCCGCAAGAACTTTGGACAACTCCAGCGCCAATGCGTCCAACGTTTCTTGCCACTCTCCTCTTTGACCGGTGCAATGCCGATATAGCTCATAAACGCCTGGGCGCTGCCGAAGCGACTGCGGTCATCGCCAAACGCAATCAGTAG
This sequence comes from Thermoleptolyngbya sichuanensis A183, assembly GCF_013177315.1. Lineage (NCBI taxonomy): Bacteria > Bacillati > Cyanobacteriota > Cyanophyceae > Oculatellales > Oculatellaceae > Thermoleptolyngbya > Thermoleptolyngbya sichuanensis. The sequence goes on from NZ_CP053661.1 coordinate 4,633,021, forward strand.
CCGGGGCGCAAGATGGGGTCCTGCTCCGGGTAAAGCATCGAAAAACGCCGCATCTGGCAAAGACTGAAACAATTGCTCAATCGTTTGATTTAACTCATCGAGTCGATGCAACAGCGCCTTGAAGGGTATTGAGTGATAAAGTCACAAAACACTTGGGTGTCTTTATCCTCAAACCACTCCAGCACTTGAGGATAAAAGTTTTTCAAAGCAGCGGTGATGCGATTGGTCAGTCGTACCTTCTCTCCCACCAGCTGCTTGACTGACAAAACAGGTTAAAGCTGGAACGAAAGCCATGCGGGAAGCAGAGCATGATTTAGGCTGAGAAGTAACCACACAAACCAGTCAAATCAATGTCACCGACTTCCCGTCTTTATGATGCGTTGAATGATTTTCTGCGTCAATGCGACATTCAGTGGCAGGATGCTCGCCATCTGCAAACACTGTGCTGGATGATCATTGGCATGATTGGAAGCCAAAACGTTCATCTCAATGGATTTGGGGTGTATGTGAGGAGTCGCGCTCAAATGGCTCAATCCCACCAACGCCGGTTTCGCCGCTGGTTGTCGAATCGGCGGATCAATGTCGCGTCCGCTCATCATGCGCTGATTGGGCAGGCTCTGTCCAACTGGCAGACCCAACGACTCTACTTAAGCCTCGATACAACGGTCGTATGGAATTGTTTCTGCATCGTCTGGGTCGCAGTGGTGTACCGAGGAAGAACGGTTCCGGTCGCTTGGAAAGTGGTGGCGCAATCAAGCAGCACCGTCAGGTTGTGGACGATTCAACGGGTACTGCGGCAAGCGCAACGGCTGATGCCCGAGGGTGTCGCGATTGTCCTTTTGGCAGACCGAGGGTTTGCCGATGGCAAGTTGATGAAATACCTCCGGGAGAATCTGGGTTGGCATTTCCGCATCCGCATCAAACGCTCCTTCCAATTTCAGCACCAAGGGCAGTGGCGCCAGGTATCGTCGGTTCAATTGCAACCAGGACAAGCTTACTTTACGCCTGCAGTGTCGGTGGGTAGAACAAAGCCCTACGACAATGTTTACCTTGCCTTTGCCCACGACAAACTCAGCAGCGAGAATTGGACAATTGTGAGTGATGAGCCGACGAACTTGCAGACGTTTGCCCAATATCGACTGAGATTTCAGGTGGAGGAGTCGTTTTTGGATTTGAAGTCCAACGGGTTTAATCTCGAAGCCTCCAGACTCAGAGACAAGGTTGCCCTTTCCCAGTTGTGTGGGGTAATCGCCTTGACGATGCTGTTCTTAGTTCTCCAAGGGGTGCAAGTGGTCGCATCCGGCAAGCGTCGCCAAGTCGATGCTCACTGGAAGCGCGGCATGAGTTATCTCAAGCTGGGCTGGAATTGGATTCGGCTGGCTATCACTCACCAGTGGAAGATTCACGTTTATCAGTTCCTCTCCTGTTCACCTGACCCTCAACCTGCCATCGCATCAAGGCGACAACACGATGACTCCCTAAAGCGTGAATTCACTGTCCTCAGCCGTATTCCAGCTTCTTAGTTTTGTCAGTCAAGCAGCTCCCACCAGCATGCGGCGGGATTCACTCCACTGCCGCAACGCTCGCAGTTCACAAGATGCGGCTTGCCACGGGGGGATCTTGTCTGGGTGCTTGAGCAGCAGCTCAATCAAAATCTGGGCATCTACGGGGTCTGATTTTGCTCGTGAGGGCTGAAAGGCTCGTCGATAGTTAGAAACCGTGCGCGGATTGATGGGAAACAGCACTAGGTTGTCGTACTGGCACAGCGCGTAAATCAGGGGTCCTCGCTTTTGCTCCAGGCAGATGGCAATTGGGCTGTTGCCGTATCGCTGTTGCAAGGTCGCAACCCAGTTGGCAATCTCTTGCGGTTGAGCGCCAATCACGCTGTATTCTCGCTGTGCGCTCTCGGGGTCGTACAGACAGATGTCGTGTTTGCGATCTGACCAGTCAATGCCGATGTAGGCGACAAAGGTTCTTTCCATCAGCTAAGTTGGGGATAGTTTGTTGTCTGGAACTGGGCTGCCTGCTTCTGAGCGAAGAGATTATGGAAGGTGTCTGTCACCACTCCCTGAGAATTCGTTGAAGGAAGCTGGTCAAGGTTGAGGCGATGCAATATGTTAGTAGACATCGAGATGTCTGACGTTGGATGGTCGTCCTCAATCCCTAGCCCAGTCCCTTTTCCTATTACCATTTCTCTGGCTCTTAGCGATCTCTATGAGAGGAGCGAAGCGATATGTTAGTAGACATCTGACTGTCGCTCAATGCATGGTCGTCTCCTCTCTGTTGCGGTTCTGTCTCCCCATAACTGCGCTGCAACGGACGGAGCAGAGATCTTGACTGGGACTCAAAGGTTGTCTGCCGCCGTTGAGCTTCACCGTTAGCCGTCTTAGGCTTCAGCCTCGCCCCCTCTGTCCCTCTTGAAAAAATGCTGGAGTTAAGCGACAAGCTCAGGCTATCGTGATAAACTGCTGCAAGATCATTTGTTCTTGCATGATGATGGCGAATCTACCCCACTTCATTCAATATCAAGGCAGCAAGAGGAATCTGGCAAAGCACATCCTCCAGTTTTTTCCAAAAAATCTCAATAGGCTGGTAGAGCCTTTTGCTGGAACTGCTGCGATTAGTGTTGCTACGTCTGCAAGTCAGATTACCCACAGTTTTTGGTTGAATGATCTGAACAAGCCGCTAATCGAGCTACTAGAACTGTCTATAGAAAGACCAGACGAAATAGCAAATTTTTACTTGGAGCTATGGAATGAGCAACATACTAATTCTGTAGCCCATTATTTTGAAGTTAGGTCAAAATTTAATGAGACTAATGATCCAAAATTGTTCCTTTATCTACTAGCGAGATGCGTTAAAGGTTCGGTTCGCTACAATTCTGAAGGATTGTTCAACCAAAGTCCGGACAAAAGACGCAAAGGAACACGACCTGAAACAATGAGAAAAAATATAGCAGGTGTATCTAGTTTGCTCAAAGGCAGATGCAAGTTTACGAGTTTGGATTATCGAGAAGTATTAGAGCAAGTCCAAGAAGATGATTTTATTTATATGGATCCTCCGTATCAAGGTGTATGCGGAAATAGAGATTCAAGATATCTGTCTGGGATAAATTTCGATGATTTTGTGTTAGCTCTTGAACAATTAAATCGAAAAGGAGCTACATTTGCTATCAGTTACGACGGTAAATTGGGTGATAAGGCTTTTGGCAAGATTCTTCCTAAAAGCTTAAATCTTGAAAGAATCGAAATCGAAGTTGGCAGATCTTCACAGTCTACATTATTGGGCAAGGAAGAAACTACAATTGAGTCGTTGTACTTATCGCCAAGTTTATCCAAAAGCTTAATGAATACTAAGATCATAGATTTTAGCTATGTTGGAAAGAAACCAAAGCAGCTAACCCTCTTGGAAAAGCATGGAGAATTCGCAGCAGCTACCCGATGACTTCTTAGAACTTTGTCGCTCTGTAACAGCAAAGAGACCGAAGGCAGTCATTGATCACATCTTGCAACACGGATTTATTACAACTGAGGAGTTGAAAGAAACCTACGGTTATAACCATCCTCCAAGAGCAGCTAGAGATGTCAGAGAGAATGGTATAGCAATTTCTAGCCTAGTGAGGCGTATTTTGATATAATCTATTCAGTGAATTTACTTTACCCTTAACTCAAATGCGACCCTACTCACTAGATCTTAGACAAAAAATTATTGATGTCTACATTGAAGGGAATACGTCGCAACGTCAAATCGCTCAACAATTTCGAGTTGCTTACAGTTTCGTGCGAAAGCTGATCAAACAATATCGGGAAACAGGTGAGATTGCCCCCAAACGCCGCACTGAGCAAACGCCAACCAAATTAAGTAATGAGCAACTAGAGATCCTAAAAACGATTGCTGAATCAAATCATGACGCGACATTGGCAGAGTTGTGTGACTTGCTGGAACAAAGGGTCGGTGTTCGGATTGGCGTTTCGACGATGTTTCGTATGTTAGAGAAACTGAACTTAACCCTTAAAAAAAACGCTGTATCCCGACAAAAAGGAAACTGAACGGGTGCAAATCGAACGAGTCAAATTTTGGCAACTGGTTCGAGGATTCCTGGCTCAAGACTTAATCTTTATTGACGAATCAGGAGTGAACCTGGCTTTGACTCGACTCCGGGCACGTGCCCCGAAAGGAAAACGAGCCCATGGCAAGCGTCCCAGCAAACGAGGGAAACGGGTCTCGATTCTTGGTGCAATTAGCCTTAAAAAGGTAATTACCTATTCCAATCTCATCGGTTCAGTCGATGGACTTACCTTTGAAGCCTTCATTTCCCAGAGACTCGTTCCTAAGTTGTGGAAAGGGGCATGTGTCATCATGGATAACTGCTCGATTCATCTTGGTGAAGAAGTTAGGAGGTTGATTGAGGATGCAGGTGCTAAACTGATGTTTCTACCGCCGTACTCGCCGGACTTTTCACCCATCGAGAATTGCTTTTCAAAGATTAAGAGTATTCTGCGCTCCCTTGGGGCACGGAGCTATCTTGATCTAGACAAAGCCATTGAGGAGTCCTTCTCCCAAGTGTCATTGAATGACCTACAGAATTGGTTCTCCCATTGCTGTTACTATGCCTCGCCAGAATGAAAAACGCTATATCCCGTTAGAGACTTTTCGTGTTACTGGAAGTGATGGCAGAAAAATAGCTGCATATCGGTTTGGAGATATTAGCAAGGCAAGATTCACTCGCCTTTCTGGAAGAACAGGTTTATCCAAGCAGATTAAAGAGGCACTGATTAGTAGATACGGATGTAAGTGTTTTATTTATCTTGAAGAGGTAGATGAACGCGAGTTGCAAATTGATCATCGTGTTCCTTTTGAAGTTGATGGTGAGCCGGATCTAGCCCCGGAAAACTTTATGTTACTTTGTGGCTCTGCCAACCGGGCTAAATCGTGGTCATGCGAACATTGCGAAAACTGGAACAACATTAAGGATAAGTCTATTTGTCTATCCTGCTACTGGGCGTATCCGGAAAGCTATGAGCATATTGCAATGCGGCAAATCAGAAGAATAGATCTGCTTTGGGAAGGAGATGACATTGAGATTTATGAAAGGCTCAAGCAAAGGGCTGTTAGCGTAGAAAAGGAACTGCCTGAGTTTGTCAAAGAGATTATTGAGCGTGAGATCGAACGTAATGGCGACGGCTAACATAGGCCCTGAGGGAGACGGAGTCAATAGGTAGCCGTGAAGAAACATTGAGTCAATGGATACACAAAATCTAAACGCAGCAGATTATAAGTCAGCCTCATGCTGACTGCATCACATTCATCGCCACATTCCCAAAAGCGTTCCGTTCGTTGAACTGTCATGTGTCTTTTAGCGTAACTTGAACCCTAGAATTACTGCACTCACCTCCTGCACTCGTCGTCACTTCAGCAGCGCTTTGAACTAGCATTACCGCCAGTGGTGACCTCTTCCGCTGGAGCGCCGCCAGATAGCGGTCTTCGTCATAGGGCACTCGGTCTTGCCAGCAGCGCCAGAGAATCCGTCCCCACTTATACGCCAGAGCGCGAATCGCTTTGGGATGACTTTTGCCCGATCGCCGCTGCTGCTGATAGAACGCATTGGCCCACGATGAGTGCCGCCGCGACTGGTCAGCCCACTCTACAAAGGACTGCCGCAAGAACTTTGGACAACTCCAGCGCCAATGCGTCCAACGTTTCTTGCCACTCTCCTCTTTGACGGGTGCAATGCCGATATAGCTCATAAACGCCTGGGCGCTGCCGAAGCGACTGCGGTCATCGCCAAACGCAATCAGTAGCCGGGGCGCAAGATGGGGTCCTGCTCCGGGTAAAGCATCGAAAAACGCCGCATCTGGCAAAGACTGAAACAATTGCTCAATCGTTTGATTTAACTCATCGAGTCGATGCAACAGCGCCTTGAAGGGTATTGAGTGATAAAGTCACAAAACACTTGGGTGTCTTTATCCTCAAACCACTCCAGCACTTGAGGATAAAAGTTTTTCAAAGCAGCGGTGATGCGATTGGTCAGTCGTACCTTCTCTCCCACCAGCATGCGGCGGGATTCACTCCACTGCCGCAACGCTCGCAGTTCACAAGATGCGGCTTGCCACGGGGGGATCTTGTCTGGGTGCTTGAGCAGCAGCTCAATCAAAATCTGGGCATCTACGGGGTCTGATTTTGCTCGTGAGGGCTGAAAGGCTCGTCGATAGTTAGAAACCGTGCGCGGATTGATGGGAAACAGCACTAGGTTGTCGTACTGGCACAGCGCGTAAATCAGGGGTCCTCGCTTTTGCTCCAGGCAGATGGCAATTGGGCTGTTGCCGTATCGCTGTTGCAAGGTCGCAACCCAGTTGGCAATCTCTTGCGGTTGAGCGCCAATCACGCTGTATTCTCGCTGTGCGCTCTCGGGGTCGTACAGACAGATGTCGTGTTTGCGATCTGACCAGTCAATGCCGATGTAGGCGACAAAGGTTCTTTCCATCAGCTAAGTTGGGGATAGTTTGTTGTCTGGAACTGGGCTGCCTGCTTCTGAGCGAAGAGATTATGGAAGGTGTCTGTCACCACTCCCTGAGAATTCGTTGAAGGAAGCTGGTCAAGGTTGAGGCGATGCAATATGTTAGTAGACATCGAGATGTCTGACGTTGGATGGTCGTCCTCAATCCCTAGCCCAGTCCCTTTTCCTATTACCATTTCTCTGGCTCTTAGTGAGCTGTATGAGAGGAGCGAAGCGATATGTTAGTAGACATCTGACTGTCGCTCAATGCATGGTCGTCTCCTCTCTGTTGCGGTTCTGTCTCCCCATAACCATCACATCGGGGTACGACTGCAACAGCCGATGGGCTAACCGCAGCATGGGGAGGTATCGCTTTGTGCTGACGGTGGCACTGGGATGCTCCAAAACCCGCCACAGCAGCGGCACCGCTCGTCCGCAACAGGTAACCGTCAGGTGAATCCTGCAGTAGCGATTCCACAACACCGTCGTATCGAGCGCCAGGTAAAGCCGCCGACCTTGCCAGCGATGGATGGCGGCTAGCACCAGCGGCACGTACAGACTTTTGACCCGCACCCGGCGATTGCCTAGGAAGCGCTGCCACCGGCGTTCGGTGCTTTGCGCCTGACGGGCCCGACTGGGCACATAGGCTTCCCACTGCGGCAGGCTCAACCGACCGCTGCACACCAGGGCCGTCACCATCCACGCCAGCGCTTTGAGGTGGCGCAGGTCGCGGGCATTACTGGATTGACGCAATAACGACAGCACTTGATCATAGAGGCAGGTGGTGGCTGGCATGATACAGACCCTGAGATGACGCAAATTTCAGCATCTCATGTCAGCTCACCTTTTCCCTCTGTTGACGAGGTCTCAACTCTTTCAACCACTTGTGTCAGGCAGTCAGGCCCATAGCTCCTGAGTTGGAGCCGGAGGGCTTGGTCAGAGGAGCTTTTGGGCCAGCGTCCCCTACGAGAAATCAGGGGTTTCCAGAGATGTGTCAGGCAGTCAGCGCTGTACCTTATGTATCCTGCCGCTCACTAATCCAAGTAGTAAAACAAATACACTACAGTTGCCCAATTGTCAGACAGCATTGTTAAAGATTTGTCTATCGATAGAGTGACCTCTCTTGTCTAAGGGGTGGTTAATATACTGTTGGTGGTGTGGTGTTTCTAGATAAGTCTTGTTCTAGCTGATGTTGGTCAGGGCTGCTGAGATTTTGCATCATACGCCTCCATTACCTTAAAGGTTCGGTCGATCCTTGGGGAACTTCTTCATCAGTTCTCAGGATGCCGTCTGAACAGTTGGGTTGTCCTCTTTGCATCTGAATGGTTTTATGGTGTTTGATTCTGCTTTTCTGACAAACATTAGTACTCAGTTGGGAAGTTTTTTGCCCAGTCTGCTGGGTGCAGTCTTCATTCTTATTGCCGGTTGGGTTCTGGCGGCGATCGCAGCTTCGATTACCAAGCGAATTCTGCTGCGAACGAACCTAGACAACCGACTGGTCTCTACCTTTTTACCCGCCGGATCAACGGCTCGTCCCCATGTAGAGCAGTGGGGCGCGGCGCTGGTGTTTTGGATCATTATGATCTTTGCTATCGTGGCGTTTCTAAATGCGCTGCGGCTGGATGTGGTTTCGCAACCTTTGAATAATTTCCTCCAGCAGATTTTCAGCTATCTGCCTCGGCTGGGCGGTGCTGCAATTTTGGTGGCGTTAGCCTGGGTTTTGGCAAGTCTGGTTAAAGCCTTGGTAACTCGCGGATTGGCTCGATTTGGATTAGACGAAAAGCTAAATGTTGCCCCAAAAGAGGCAGAAACGGGGATGGCTGATCCCAATGTGGCTGCAAGAAGCGCAGAGGCAGGCGTGGTCGATCCATCCCGACAGCCCGTAGCCGAAAGCCCGTTTCTCTTGAGTGAAACGCTGGGCAATGTGCTGTATTGGTTTGTCTTTCTGTTTTTCTTGCCGCTGATTTTAGATGTGCTGCAATTGCAGGGGCCGTTGCAGCCTGTGCAGACTTTGCTCAACGACTTTTTGGTGATTTTGCCACGAATTTTGAGCGCGATCGCCATTGGTGCGGCAGGCTGGTTCATTGCCCAGGTCGTGCGGAATATCGTTACGAATCTGCTGCGGGCAGCGCGGGTCGATCGGCTGGGCACTCAGTTCGGCCTTTCCCGCACTCAGGGGGCGCTGTCGCTTTCTAGCTTGATTGGCACGCTGGTTTATGTGCTGATTTTGATTCCGACGGCGATCGCCGCGTTGCAAGCACTGGGAATTCGGGCGATTTCCGATCCGGCAGTCGCCATGCTGAACGACATTCTGACCGCGTTGCCTCGCATCTTCACGGCGGCAGTGCTGCTGATCGTGTTTTATGTCATTGGGCGATTTATTGCAGACTTGGTGACGAACCTGCTGACCAGCTTCGGCTTCAACAATGTGTTTGAGTGGATGGGGCTGCCTAGACAAACGGTGGCCACGGTTTCGCCCTCGCCGTCCAGCTCGCCCTACGATGCAACGCCGGGAGGAGAACCCACGGTCGTCCAGCCTGCTGCGACGCTGCCTCGGCGCACCCCTTCGGAAATTGTCGGCATTTTGGCGCTGGTGGGGATTATGCTGTTTGCCGCCGTGGCAGCGGCTGAGGTCTTGCAATTCCAGCAGCTAACGGCCATTGTGAATGGTATTTTGGCAGTGTCGGCGCGGGTGCTGGTGGGGGTTATTGTCTTTGGCGTGGGGTTGTACCTGGCGAATTTGGCCTTCAATCTCATTGCGGGATCGGGCGGTCGGCAGGCGCGAATTTTGGCGCAGGCGGCTCGGATTGCGATTATTGCGCTGGTTTCTGCGATGGCGCTCCAGCAGATGGGCATTGCGACCAATATTGTGGCGCTGGCGTTTGGGCTGCTGCTGGGGGCGATCGCCGTGGCGCTGGCGATCGCCTTTGGGCTGGGCGGGCGTGAGGTTGCCGCGGAGCAGCTTCGCGAATGGCTGGCTTCCTTTAAGCAGCAGTCCTAGGGTGTGCTAAACCGTTTGATCTCCCCTAGCCTCCCTTAGATCCCCCCTAGCCCCCCTTAGAAGGGGGGGAAGCTGAGCGGCACTGCTTTAGGAAGGGGGGGACTGGGCTGCAATGCTCCGGAGGTCCCCCTTTCTAAGGGGGATTCAAGGGGGATCGACCAGGAAATTCCTGCGTGAATCGTTGTGTAGTAACGCCGCGCAACGATTCACGGCCTCAAAGAGGTCTTCGTGCAGGAGGTCTAACATGGATTAGGTGTATGGATTAAGTGCGAGTGTCTGCCAATGACTGAGCCTGTATCCAAACCTGCATTCAAAAGAGTTAGCGCCATGAATCCACTGCGATCGCCAGCAATTTCACGCTCCCCAGTCCGCAGGCTTGCGCGATCTCGGCGAGAAGTCCTTGGCTTTTTGGGCAGCGTTGCGGGTACGGCGCTGTTTGGGTGTTCCCGTCAGCCGGAGGGGTTGCCGCCCATTGCGTCTTCTGGCTCGGCGCAGGCGGAAGCCCTGCTCGATTGCATTGTGCGGCCTCAGCAAACGGCAGGGCCTTTCTTTGTCGATACGCAGCTCAATCGGGTTGATCTTCGCACTGACCCTGCCACAGGGCAGATCAGTGCGGGAGTGCCGTTGGGGTTGCTTTTTCAGGTCTTTCAGGTGGAAAGCTTTCAGCCGGAAGGCCCCCGCAGGTGTGTGCCGCTGCCCAATGCTGTGGTGGATGTTTGGCAGTGTGATGCAGCGGGCGTATATTCTGGCGTGCGCGATCGCCGGTCAGACACCACAGGTCAGGCCTTTCTACGGGGCTACCAGCGGACTGATCAAAACGGTGTGGCTGAGTTCCTGACTATCTATCCGGGTTGGTATCCTGGCAGAGCCGTTCATATTCACTTCAAGATTCGCACCGGGTCTCCCTCAGGGGCGATCGCCCCAAGCAGCTATGAGTTTACCTCCCAGCTTTACTTTGACGATGCCTTGACCGATCGAATTCATCGCCAAACGCCTTACACAGCTAGGGGGCAGCGGGCCCAGCGGAATCATCAAGATGCGATCTTCCAGTTTGGCGGAGCGCAACTTCTGCTGCCTGTAGCGCAGACCGATTGGGGGTATTTCGGCAGATTTGGGATTGGATTAGAGATGGGCTAAACCAGGGCTAAACCAGGGCTAAACTAGGGCGGGTAGGGCGATCGCATCTCTGCAATAGCTGGCTAGATGGGGCGATCGGTAGCCCTCCTGCGTCCACAGGATGGGGAAGAAGGATTCATCCAGGGTGCTGTCGTTAATCCGCTTGTAGCGACCGTAGATATAACCGGGGGGAACGTCGCTAAACCGTGCTTCAGAACTGATCGTGTGAATGCCCAGGCTGCGGCGCGGGGTGGTTTCACTCAGGTTTTTGCCAGAGCCGTGCCACAATAGCCCGTGATGGAAGGCGCAGCCCCCGGCGGGGATTGTCAGGGGCACAATGTCTGGCTCGCTGACTCCGGCTGCTTTTGCGGTTTCCAGCATGGCCCAGCGATAGTCTTTTTGGGGCGCATGAAACTCTCCCGCGACCTCAAGCAAGGGCCAGCGGTGGGACCCTCGCACATACTGAAGCGTGCCCGTTTCCAGGCTCACATCATCCAGCGCAATCCAGCAGGTGACCATTTCGGCGGGCGTGAGATAGTTGATGTAGGCTCCGTCCTGATGCAGGGCAATCTCCTTGCCGCCACCGGGTGGTTTATACCAGAGGCTATCCTGGCCGATGCGTGCCCCTGGCCAGCCCGCCAGTTGGGCGCTGATGCGGCCGACCTCTGCTGATAGAGCGACACTGGCAATCGTGCGATCGCTCTTCCACGCATTGCAAATTTCGCGGGTCACGTCTGGCAGGCTCAGCCCTGGTCGCCAGTGCCACTCGTCGGGGTAGACCGTCGTTTCAAATTCACCCCGAAACAGCGGCTCGATGCGATCGCGCAACTGCTGCACTAGCTCCAGATCAATAAACTGCTCCAGAATGATAAACCCGTCTGTCTGAAACCGTTGAATGTCGTCCTCAGTAATCTGAAGGGGAGAATAAGCCATACCGCAGAAATTCCGAGTGAAACGTGGGGGGAATCGAGCCTGTTTGGACAACCAGCAGGACAGGCCCCCGGCATCGAGGGCCACTGTAGCGCTGCCTGCCCACTCTATTTGTGAAATTCGCTACGGTCTGCGGAGGCCAAGTTCCGCACAATGGGGTGCGTCTGTTTGTGCAGGATTATGGAATTTTCAACGCTAACGCCGGGGCATCTCACGATCGCCGCCAGTGATTTTGATGCTCGCCCAATGAGCTACCTTGAAAACGGCGAGCGGCTGGGGTATGAACCCGCTGTGGCGCGGGCGGTGTGTGCCAAGCTAGGGCTGGTGCCCGTGTGGCAAAATTTGCCCATGTCTGAGTTTTATTCCACACTGCACGCGGGCCAGTGTGATGTGGTGTGGTTTAACCAGGCGGTGACGGCAGAGCGCCTCAGCCACAGCCGCTTTACTCGGCCCTACGGGATCTATGACGAAGCGGTGATTGTGCGGGCCGATAGCCCCATCCACACGGCGACTGATCTTCAGGGCATGAAGCTGGGCGGGCTGGCGGATAGCACAAACCTGGCGCTGGGGGAGCAATTTGCCGACGTGACGCTGGTGCCGTTTCCGGGGAGCGATCAGGTGTTGCCGGAGATGCTGGCGGCGCTGCGGGCGGGCGAGATTGACGCGCTGGTGGATGATGAACTGGTGCTGATCACGGCGGCCGAGGCTGACCCGTCGCTGCGGCTGGCGTTTACGGTGGAAACGCGGCATCCGTTTGCGATCGCCCTCCGACCGACCGACGAAGACCTGCGACAGGCGCTGGATCAGACCCTAGAGGCGCTGCTCAGCGACGGCACGCTGGCGGCGCTGTGGGGCCAGTGGATTCCCTGGCGACCGTTTCCGTTTGTGTAGTGGAGGCTATGTAGTGGGGGCTGTGTAGTGGGGGCTATGATGCAGCAGGCTTGGGTGTCCGCGCCAGACCGCTATGATGACCTGCCCGCGCCCCTCGCGTCTGTTGTGGCAGAGTATCGGATTGCGCCCGGAACGGCGATCGCCTATCCGGTCAAAGCGGGTCAATTCATCCAGATTATCGACGTAGACGGCAGCCAGTGTTCAGATTTTCTGGCTTTTGCGGGCGAGGGCTATGGGGAGGAACTGGACGGCACTGTGACGCGGACGCTGCTGGGCTTGGCGATGCCCCAGGTGGGTTTGTTCGGCCACTATTTTTCTCAGCAGATGCGGCCGCTGGTGGAAGTGGTGCAGGATACCTGCGGTCGCCATGATAGCTTCATGCTGGCCTGCACTCGCCGCTATTACGAAGATGCAGGCTATCCAGGGCATCCCAGTTGCAGCGAAAATTTTAATCAGGTGCTTGGGCCCTACGGCATTGCGCCCCGGCTGGGCTGGCCTGCGATCAATTTCTTTTTTAATACTGAGGTGGATGGCACGGGCGCAATTATCGCCGGAGAAGCCTGGTCGCGTCCGGGGGATTATGTGCTGCTGAGGGCGCACCAGGACTTGCTCTGTGCTAGTTCGGCCTGCCCCGACGACATCGACCCTGTAAATGGCTGGAACCCTACGCCCATTCACGTCCGCATCTATGGGGCAGAGTCTTCGTTCCCCAGGCTGAGGGGCCATCGCGCTGCGCCCAGTCTGCCGCTGCGCCTGACGCAAGACAGCGCCTTCACGCCGCGCATTCGAGACCTGACGCGGCATCTGGCAGACTACAACGGCTTTTGGGTTCCCCTCTCGTATCCTCAGCAGGGCAAGGCGGCGGACTATTGGGCCCTGCGGGAGCGGGTGGCGGTGATGGATCTGTCGGCGTTGCGAAAGTTTGACCTCACTGGAGCAGATGCGCTGGTGCTGCTCCAGTGGGTGTTTTCGCGCAATGTGGCTCAACTGGCGGTGGGGCAGTCGGCTTATGGCTGCTTGCTGAATCCCCACGGGGGGATCGTGGACGATGGGATTGTGTTTCGCTTGGGGGAGGCGGCTTTTCGCTATGTGGGCAACTGCGACACCGATGCCCTGTGGCTGCACACCGTGGCCCAGGAGCGGGGCTTTGCGGTGGAGATTCTGCCGATGAGCGATCGCCTCCATAACTTATCCGTGCAGGGCCCCTGCTCCCGCGATTTGCTGACTCCGCTAATCCGGTTCGACCCCCAGTGGGGCCTCTCGACGCTGGCGGAACTGGGCTACTTCCGCTTTGCCACGGGGACGCTGGAGGGCATCCCGGTGTTTATTTCGCGCACGGGCTACACGGGAGAGTTGGGCTATGAACTGTTTGTAGACCCCTGCGACGGACTGGCGCTGTGGGATGCCGTGATGCAGGCGGGCAAACCTTTTGGGCTGTTGCCGATGGGGATGGAAGCGATCGACTGCGCCCGCATCGAAGCTGGGCTGCTGGCGGCTGGTCGCGAGTTTAGTGATTTGATCTCGCCGTATCAGGCGGGCATTGGCTGGAGTGTGGCGCTGAAGAGTAAGGGCGATTTTATCGGTCGGGCAGCTCTGGAAGCGCTGCGATCGCGCCCCCCCTTCGTCGCGGTTGGGCTAACCCTGGCGGGGAATGAGGTCGCCTGTGGCGGGCAGGGGGTCTATGCCGCAGGGCAGCCCTGGCGGATTGGGCAGGTGACGAGCGGGACGTTTTCGCCTGTGCTGAACCGCAGCATTGCGATCGCCCAGATTGCGCCGGACTATGCCCAACTGGGGACGGTCGTTGAGGTTGGCTTTTTGGATGGCATTAAGCGGCGCGATCGCGCAACGGTCGGCCCCCTTTCCCCCTACGACCCCACCAAAAGCCGGGTCAAAGCATAGATAGCCAGCAGACTCCGACTTTTGGTGTTCCGCAACGCTTGTATCTCTACCTCCGTCTCCACCTTTTGGCGTTCCGCAACACTTGTATCCCCATCTCCATCTACGCTGCGTTCTATGCCCCTCGCCCCCTCGACCGATCGCACGCTCTGGGACTTTGCTGGAATTGACGGGCTGCAAGTCGCCCGCCACCTGTTTGGTGAGTCCATTGCCCACATTAGCCCGTTCCAATCCCTGACCACGGCGCTGCAAGGCTATCCCTGCGCTGTGCTGCGGCTGTGTGAAAACAACTTTCGGGTTGCCTTGCCCCAGGCGTTGGCGCTGAATGAGCTGATTCGTCCGCTGCCCTGGCGGGTCTGGGTGGCGCGATCGCCCTACCTGACTGCACTCACGCTGCCTGTTGGGCCGGGCCTCTCCTGGCTCTATCGGCGGGCCACGACCAAGCCGCTGTATACGCTGCAACCGCTGCCGGGCGATCGCGCGGTTCCTGCCCGACTGGATGGCATTGCTGTTCTAATTTGGCATCACGAGTGGTTGGGGCAACCCCGGCTCGACCTCCACCTGGCCACCGCTGATGTGCCCCTGGTGCGGGCGCAGATGGCGGACGCGGGGATGGAGGAAGACCAGCGGGCGATCGCCCCTTAGAAGCGCCCTACAACGAAGCCCAGAACCCTGACCCAACGAAGCCCAGAACTCTGACCAGAGGAAAACATTTCTGCTCACCCGATCCAAACCCCATCGAACCTGGTCAAAATTCACAAAGTCCCGCCCAGCAAGCACCCCAGACCGAAGGACTGCCCCCCTCTGCTCCTGCCGACGGCATTCAGTATCCGCTTTAGCAAAATCAGCTTGTCGGAACAAGCTATAAACCCCAGTATTTGGAGCGGGCGATCGCTCTAGGCTCAGAGCGTTAATCTCAGCTCCAAACTGTCGGGCAAAAGAGGTGAAACCAAACGATGACTCCTCGCGTGGCAATCATTGGGGCGGGCCCTTGCGGACTCTCTCAGCTTCAAGCCTTCGAGCAGGCGCGGCTGAAGGGGGCCGACATTCCAGAAATCGTCTGCTTTGAAAAGCAGGCCGACTGGGGCGGGCTGTGGAACTATACCTGGCGCACTGGGCTGGACGAGTATGGCGAACCCGTCCACGGCAGCATGTATCGCTACCTCTGGTCGAATGGCCCCAAGGAATGCCTGGAGTTTGCGGACTACACCTTTGACGAACACTTCCAGCGCCCAATTCCCTCGTTTCCGCCGCGCGAAGTGCTGTACGACTACATCACCGGGCGGGCTAAGAAGAATCATCTCCGGCGCTACATCCGGTTCAGTACGGTTGTGCGGCAGGTGGAGTTTACCGAAGGACAGTTTCGCGTCCGCGTCAAAGACTTGGTGGCTGACCAGGAGCGCGTTGAAACCTTTGACTTTGTGGTGGTTGCAACGGGGCACTTTTCAATTCCCAACCTGCCCAAGTTCGAGGGGATTGAGCAGTTTCCCGGCCGCGTTCTGCATAGCCACGACTTTCGGGAAGCCCGCGAATTTGCAGGGAAGGATTTGCTGGTGGTAGGCAGCAGCTATTCGGCCGAGGACATTGCGCTGCAAACCTATAAGTACGGCGCGAAATCGGTCACCATCAGCTATCGCACTGCGCCAATGGGGTTCAAGTGGCCGGAGGGCATTGAAGAAGTGCCGCTGCTGACCAAGCTGGAGGGCAAAGTGGCGCATTTCCAGGACGGCAGCAGCAAAAAGGTGGATGCTATCGTATTCTGCGTGGGCTACCAGCACAACTTTCCGTTTGTGGAAGACAGTCTGCGGCTCAAAACCAAGAACCGACTCTATCCCGGCTCCCTCTACAAGGGCATTTTTTGGATGTCCAATCCCAAGCTGATGTATTTGGGAATGCAGGATCAGTTTTATACCTTCAGCATGTTTGATGTGCAAGCATGGTATGCGCGGGATGTGATGCTGGGGCGCATTGCTTTGCCGTCTTATGAGGAGATGGCTGCCGACATTGCCCACTGGCAGGCGCGGGAAGAGAGTCTGGCCAATCCCTTTGAGCAGATTGACTTTCAGAAGGATTACATTGTCGATCTGGCGGATCAGGTGGACTATCCTTCCTGTGATTGGGAACTGACGACGGAGCTATTTAAGGTTTGGGAACACGATAAGGAACAGAGCATTTTGGGCTATCGAGATAAGGTGTTTCGATCTCCCTGCACGGGGACGGAAGCAACGGTACACCATACCCCGTGGATTGAGGCGATGGATGATTCGCTGGCTAGCTTCTTAGGGAACTAGTTGGGGAACTAGTTAGGGAACTAGCGTCCCGGTTCCTGATGCTTCGCTGCTTGTGTCGAACTGACTTGAGACCTACCAGAACTGACCTGGATTTTGCACTAAGATTTTGCACTAAGGAGGTTGACCCGTGACTGCTCTCGTTCCCAAGCCAGAAACCCTGACCCACCTAGAAGCCTACGTCGCTCAGCCGGGGCGTGCAGACCTGGTGGCCCAAGTTCGCGCCAAGATTGATGAACTGGGTATCCAGTACATCTATTACCAGTTTGTGTCGGTGACGGGGCGGATTACGGGTAAGGGGGTTCCTGCGGCCCACTGGGAAAGCGTTGCAGAACGCGGCATCCAGCTTGTGTATGGGGCGATGGCCAATCTGTTTCTCGACCGCTACGGCAACTATATTGGCTACGGGCCCGAAGCGTCGGAACTGGTGGCGATTCCTGACCCGGATACCTTTTGCCAGTTACCGTGGGACAAGCGGGTGGCTCGTGTCTTTTGTACGTGCTTCCGCAACCGCGAGGAGCCGGAAGCGCCCGGATCTTATCTGACGGCTGACTGTCGCGGCAATTTGCGCCGTATCCATGCCCAGTTTCAGGCGGATCATAACGGGCTGCACCTGCGTCATGGCACAGAGCCGGAGATGATGTGGCTGAAGAAGGGGCCAGATGGCAAGCCGGATGGCGGAGTGACGAAGCCCAACTGCTACCATATCCACCAGTTTGAGGAATTGCGGCCGGTGGTGCTGCGGGTGATTGAGTATGCGAATGCGATGGGGCTGGATATGATTCAGGGCGATCATGAGGATGCGCCGGGGCAGTTGGAGCTGAATTTTATGTTTGATGAGGCGCTGCGGACGTGCGATCGCCTCACGACCTATCGCCAGATCTGCGCCCAAGTGGCCCGCGAATTCAATCTGATTGCCTGCTTTATGTCGAAGCCGTTTATGGGGCTATCGGCCAACGGCTGCCACCACAACCTGTCACTATGGTATGGCGGACAGGATGAGGTCAACGCCCTGGGGCTGGATTCGCTGCCTGGAATGCCTGGTACGTTTAGCTATCGCAAGGGCGGCGAAAACACCTTCCTGCCCGACCCCAGCCTCAGCAAGACCAAGCCTGGCCCGATCGGGCTACAGTCGATTGGCGGCGTGATTGAGCATTTGGGGGCGTTGACGGCGATTGGCTGCTCTACGGTCAACTCCTATCGCCGCCTGTGGGATAAGGGACTGTGGGCCCCGGTCTATGCGGATTGGGGCTTTCAGAATCGTACCTGCGGGCTGCGAGTCTCGGCACCGGGTCGGTTTGAGTATCGCGCGGTGGATTCGATGGTCAACCCGTATTTGATGGCGGCTGCTCTGCTGAAGGCGTTTGATGATGGGATTCGGCGCAACCTCGATCCGGGTGAGCCGGAAAGCCGAAACCTCTATGAAGCGATGGAGGCTGGAAAGCAGGTGAAGAAGCTGCCGATGTCGCTGGGGGAGGCGCTGGTACGACTGGATGAGGATGAGGTGATTCGGTCTGCGCTGCCGGGTGAGATGTACAAACTCTACGCCTGGTACAAGCGAGATGAATGGGAGAAGTTTCTGGCGACGACCTCAGACTGGGATGTGGAGATGTATCTGGATTGCTTGCCGTAGGGTGTTTGTGAACCGTTTGGAACTGCCGACAGGGTGACTGGGTTTGAGGGTGTGTATCTGGATTGCTTGCCGTAGGGTGTTTGTGAATCCTTTGAAGATTAGTTACTTGAGGTACTTTACTTGAAGTAATTTACTTGAAGTAAATAAGCAAGTTTAGCCCCGGAATGGTGCGCGAGAGTGTCCACAGCAACAGGCCGGTGTAGATTCAGTCCAAAGGCCCACTGATACCAGACCAGGGTGGTGATTAGCCCCGGCAGATGCTCGTCGCGCAGGCGGATGTCGTTGAACCCGAAGCGCAGCAGGTTGTTGGCGCTGAGGTCGAGATAGTTGAGCCAGTTCCAGCGGCGATCCCACAGTAGCGGTGCATAACGTTCCCGAAACATGGGGTAGCGGGGAATGGTGGGCAAGCGTCCGATGAGAATCCGCAACTGGCGCAGCGTGCCTTCTTCGACGAAGTAGCTCACGTCCATTTTGGGATGGAACCGCCCGCCGCGATAGAGCAAAAACAGCAGGATCGCCGGGACGGGAATGATGACTGTGCCCAGACAGGCGAGGGTGAGCCAGGGTGATTCTGCGAGCCGAAAGACGATGGATAGTCCGACGGTGGCCAGTAGCCCGGTGCTGCTAAGCATCCACACGGCTTCGGTGGGGGTGGGCAAGATGGGCTGGGGATGGAGCCGCCGCACGCGGTCTACTAGCCAGAATACGAGCGCAAAGTAGGCGACGGCAATTAGCCCCACGCCGAAGGTGAGTCCGGAACTGGTGCCGTAGCGGGTCAGGGTGAGCAGGAGCGCTAGCCCGACCCAGTTTAGCGCAGTGCCCAGCCAGCCAAAGATAGAGCGGGGTTCGCTGGCAACGACGCGATCGCGCACTTTGACATAGGTGGCCAGGTCGATGCTGTCGAGTTTGAGCAGGTCGCCCAGGCTGCGAAAGGGGTGCTGGGTGCGGGAAAGGGCGATCGCCTCGGCCTGTTTTGCCGAAAAGCCAATCTGCTGAAGCTGTGCCTGGGAAGCGGTGTTCAGGTTCAGGCCCCAGAGGGAGCGCTCGATTTGGCGCGATCGCAGTCGTTGCGCCAAGTAGCCGATCTGGTTGGCATCGTCAATTTGCTCGATGGAGCGGAAGTTTCGCACTAGGTTTCGCAGAATGGTTTCGTTGCCTTGCAGGGTGGGCACGGAAATGGCCCGGCCGATCTGCCCTGGACTGCCGAGGATTTTGGCGCGATCGGGGTTGAATTGTAGCCCTGCAACGTTGAGATAGGCCCCTGGGGCAAAGCTGGCATCACCAAAGTCGGTCTGCGCCTGAATGACTGCGCCGCGCAGATTCACGGGCTGCCCAAACTGCACTTCGCGGAAGGTTGCTGCCTGCTCAAACACTGCATCCGAGAGGAATAGCGACTGGGCAAACTGGCTCTGGTTGAAAATTGCCGCTGCTTCCCAATGGGTTTGGGCAAAGTCGGCATTCCCCTGCCAGCGCACCCGGCTGAAGTTGGCGACTTGCTGGAACGTCGCCCGATTGAAATTTGCTGCGCCCTGAAACTCGCTGCTTTGGAAGGTGGCTGCGCTCAGGAAGCGCGATCGCCCGAAGGTGGCTCGCTCAAAAAAGATGACGCTGCGAAACCGGGCCTCCTGACGAAAGCGAGCATCGGCAAAGCTAGTGGGCTGCCCAAAGCGGGCATCGGACCAATCTGCTTCTTGGCTAAAATCGGCTCCGGCGATGTCTACTTTGCCCAAAAAAAATGTGTTGCTGAAATCTGCTACACCCTCGATGCGCGCCTGGGCCAGCAGCAGGGGGCCGCGCAGTAGGGTCAGCTTAAGTACGGGGGGTGGGTCCTGGGTGAGCAGGGATCTGGATAGCTGGCTGAGTTGGGTAATTCGACGGCGATCGCGCTTGAGTTGGTTTTGCTCGTCTTCCGTTAGCAAATCGGATAGCTCGTCGCCAAAGACCGGAGCCTGCAAGCCCAGTTGGGCGATGTCGAGCTTGCCCTGGATGAGGCTGTTGCTGAGGTCGAGGCCGAGGGGTGTGGGCGATCGCCGCAAGGTTGCCTGCACCAGCCGATAAAACTGGTCGCGGAAGGCGATATTTTCCGGCCGCAGGTCGATCGCTACATTCCGCAGATCAATTGCTGCGCCATCGTCCAGGGTCAAGGGCTGTTTGAGCCGCTGCTGCAATAGCTCCAGCGTCAGGGGCTGCTGATCTTGTAGCGGGGCTGCGGCCTGGGCGGGAGGCATCCATCCCAGCGCAATCGCCAGCACCAGCAACGCCACCGCCCCGACCCATCCCAGCCTCCGCAAGCCTGCCCACGGTTGCTTCAGTTGCCTGCCCAGCCGCGCCTCCACGTTTTGCCTGACCCCCATCTACCGGTCACAAGGTTCGCCACAGCGTTTGCCCTTGCATCATCCCACGCACCCGCCACCAGATTTGCCATAGCCCGTTAGTCTAGCCGTGCCGCTGGATTCGGCGGTGTTCCCCGTTTTTCGCCTTTCGCCAAAATCACCAGGGCTTTTTCAATATCCTGCACTTTAATCGCCCGCACGGCCCTCAGCAAAGCGCGAATCAGTGCCACTTCATCGTCAGACGAGACCACCATTTGCTGAAGCTCCGTTGTTAGTATTTACCAAGTCTCTGCATTATTGTACAAAAGCAAATAAGCAGTTAAACGGATAAGCAATTCTGCCACAGCGCATATTGCCCTATGACAGAATTGCAATAATGTTTATCTGTCTTCGCAATGGTTAAGGTTAAAACTGTTCAGTTTAGAGCGCAGGTTCCACAGGATATTGATTTCCTGATTCGGGCGATCGCCCCCTTCAAAAACGCAGGGAAAGACTGGACGCTCAGTGATATTGCAGTGGAAGCTCTGACAGAGTGGCTGCAAAAACCAGAAAATCGTGAGTTGGTGGAGGCTCACAACATTCTGGAAGGATTAGAGCGTAGAGGCTTGACTAGCAATATTTTTTGAACCCTCTATGCTTGAGTGGCGATGCTTTGATCCCCCCTAACCCCCCTTAAACAAGGGGGGAATCGAACCCGGAGTGACCCGAAGCAGGGAGAACTGGATCGAAAGTCCCCCTTGTTAAGGGGGATTAGGGGGATCTTTCAGAACCCGGAGTGACCCGAAGCAGGGAGAACTGGATCGAAAGTCCCCCTTGTTAAGGGGGATTAGGGGGATCTTTCAGAGCCTCACGCAAACTATCGAGATGTGTATACACAGTAGCCCGCTCTGGGAGAGGGTTTAAAGCCTTCGGCACACCAGAAAAGGGTGAGGGAGATTGGCAAAGTTGCACATTGCGTTGCACATTGCATGTGACCTTGCATTCCGAACCTCCCTTATTTCCCTGCCCGCCTAGAATAGATGCATTCGAGAGATACATTCGAGGACGTTTGAGGTTTCGCTATGCTGCCGATTGACCTACAGCATTTGCCCTCCAGCGAAGAGCTACCTTGCTCGGATGATACGCCCGTGGACAATGAAGACCAGAATCTTTTGCCCAATATCCTGCTGTTTTTGCTCAACTCGATTTGGGCGAACCGCAACGATTGGTACTTTGGCGTGGACATGGGCATTTATCACACGACGGGCAAGAGTCCGAAGGTGCCTGTGATTCCGGATGGTTTTTTGAGCTTGGGGGTTGAACGTCGCAAGCCGAGCCGCAAGGGACGAGGACGGCTCAGCTATGTGCTGTGGGAAGAGAACAATATTCCGCCGATTTTGACGCTGGAGCTGGTTTCCCACAGCTATGGCGGGGAGTATGACGAAAAGATGGACATCTACGCCCGCCTGGGAGTGCTGTACTATGTCATCTACAATCCAGAGTTTTGGCAGCGGGACGGGCATCAGCCCTTTGAGGTGTACAAATTAACCAATGGGCAGTACGAGTTGCAGATTGGGGAGCCGTACTGGATGCCGGAAGTTGGGCTGGGAATTGGGCGACATCAAGCGCTGTTTGGCAATCTGCCGCAGGAGCAGTTGGCGTGGTTTGATGCGAAGGGCGATCGCTACCTGAGTGAAGCTGAAGCCGAACGGCGGCGGCGAGAACAACTGGAGGCGTTTTTGCGATCGCACGGCTTTGATCCAGACCAGTTGCCGCCTAGCTAAGTGCCTGAACAATAGGGGCGACGGAGAAGGGGGTTTCTTCAGCAAAACCCGGTTCAAGGCCTAAGCGCTACGCCCCAGCTCCTAGCTTGGTTAGCAGCGCTTGGGTAGCTTGGGTCGGCTGCTGCGCTTGCATGATGGCTCGCACGACGGCAACCTGGGTTGCGCCAGCAGCGATTACGTCGCCCAGATTTTCGGCATCGATGCCGCCGATGGCAAACCAGGGTATGGGCGAATGGGCTGCGGCGTAGCGCACGTAGTCCAGCCCAGCAGCGGCTTTGCCCGCTTTGGTTGGCGTTTCGTATACGGGGCCCACGCCGATGTAGTCTGCGCCTTCGCTAAGGGCCCGCTGCATTTCGTCGGGGTTGGTGGTGGAGCGGCCGATGATGCGGCTGGGACCCAGGATTTGCCGGGCCAGGGCGATGGGAATGTCCTGCTGACCCAGATGCACGCCGTCGGCATCGACGGCCAGGGCAATGTCTACTCGGTCGTTGACCAAAAACAGGGCATCGTAGCGACGGCAGAGGTGACACAGCTTTTCGGCAAGCTGGAGCCGGGTGGGGTCTTCGGCGGTTTTGTCGCGATATTGCACTAGGCTCAGCCCGCCCTGGAGCGCGGCTTCCACAATGGGCAGCAGATGTTCGTGGGGCGAGGTGACGAGGTAGAGGGGCGATCGCCGCAGTTTGTGCATCCGTCCGTCGTGCGATCGCCCCATTAGCTGGCTGTCCAGCGCATAGACGCGATAGCGGAGTTGCTTGCAGGCGGCGGCCATCTCTGGTCGATCGAGCTTGCCGTATTCTTCTAGCACTCGCAGCGCCTCTTGCACCCGGCAGAGGTTGGCTTGTAGCAGCGCACCCAGGCTGGGACGCTCCATTTCGGCAGTGTGGGTCAGGTCGGTGCCGGGGTCGCCGGGGGTGTCGCGGGCGGCTCGCAGGTCGGCGGTGTGCCACTGGGCGAGGTGCTGGCGCAGGTCTTTGCATTCTGCGGTCAGGCTGGCATCGTTCAGCCCAAAGCGGCACCATTCTTCTACGATTCGCAGTCCCTCGCGGGCCCGATCCAGGTTGGCATCCAAAATGCGGTGAATCGCGGTGAGGGGGCGGTCGACTGGGTGGTTCATACGATAAGGAATGGGGGTGGAAATGATGGGCTTTAGAGGGGGGTAGGCGGAATCGGGGAGCAAGTTGCAGCAAAACAGAGCCGAGAGCCATGCCAAGAGCGATCGTAGCGAATTTGGGTAGCGGGGGCAAAGGCGGGAGGGGAAGTGTGAATGTTGCTGGGGAGAAATTGGGGCAGAGGGCGCTAGAAGGAGCGGGGGAAATGATGGGGGCGATCGCCAGAAGTTGTCTTTATTCGACCGGCTTCAGAACTTTTTTACATAGAAAAGTGAGCAGTTTTTGAGAGATTCGCTAGTATGAATGGCTGAATTTCTAAACACCATAACCCCGTCAGAATTTCCAGCTTTTTTGGGAGGGCAACGATGACTCTAAAGGGATGGGTACGGCCGCCAGTTGGGATGCGAGTGCAATCTATTCGGTCGATTCGGCAATCTCCAGCGACTCTGCACATCCAGCAGTGGAGCCAGTTGGCTGTTCTAATGTTGGGGCTGTTGGGGACGTTGGGAGCGCTGGAGGGTGTGCCTCGCCGATCTGCCCAGGCCAATGAACCTGTGGTGCAAGCGGCCGTTTCCCAACTGATCTTTGTGCATCCGGTGCTGGGCAGCGATGCCACGGGAGACGGATCGCCGCGATCGCCCTTCCGCACGATTACCCACGCGGCCCGACTTGCGCCGCCCAATACGGTCATTCTGCTTGCAGCGGGAACCTATGCAGCGGCCAACGGGGAACGGTTTCCGATTTTGCTGCCGCCGGGGGTGGCGGTGCAGGCAGACCCGACCACGGGCGGCGAGGGGGTGGTGATTCAGGGGCAAATCGCGCAGGGCGGTGCGACCCCGATGGCTGTGACTGCTGCCCCTGCTGCCCCTGCTGCCCCTAATGTTATGCCGCGCCCAGCTACGCCGCGCCCAGCCGCCCAGTCTGCTATGCCAATTGCGCCGCAGGCGAGCATCAGTGCTGAGGTTGTGGAAGAACCCGCCGTGCCGTTTCCCTTTGCAGCAGCGGGCGCAGGGTTTTTGCCAACCACGCCGACGGGCGATTTTCCGGTATCCAGTGGGCTGAACCCGCAGCGAGGAGCCGCCCCGCGCACGTTTGGGCGGGCGGCTGGAGGGCGATCGCCCTCGTCTGCCAGTGCATCCGCAGCGCCGATGCCAACGCATGGGTCTATGCCAATGCAGGGTTCGATGCCAACGCAGATTGCGCCCCAGTCTCTCCAGGGCATTCCCATTTCCGTTGCGCCGCCTGCGGTGATCTACCCGCAACAATCTCACGCTGGAGATGGCAACAGCCCATTGTCTAGTCAGTTTATTGGCCAGCCCATGCCTAGCCAGCCCCTTTCGTCCGGGGGCTTTGCTGCGCCGACTCCTGGGCGGCGGCCGGTTGAGCAGCGTGCCTTTCGTCCTTTGCCCCAGCGCACCTCCCAGGGTGGTGCAGTGGCGCTCTCGCCGTCTCGTCAGGAACCCGTTGCGAATTTTCAGGGCGTGATTGAGATTCCTGTACCGCCGCCAGAAAGCTCTGGACGTGTGGCTCCGCGCCAGTCTGGGGGAACAGTGCAGCGATATGAGCGGCCGCCTGCGGTGGGGCGATCGCCCGTCGCTGTTCCGCCTGCCCCTCCATACACGCAATACACGCTGCTGCCCGTGCCCGACCCCAATGCGCCGATTGGCAATGTCGGCGGTGTGCCCAGTGTGCCTGTGTCTGGCGCTCGTCCCCGCCCCACTACGCCCGTTGCCAGCCGCGCCAGTGAGCTAGGGCTGCGCTATCGGGTGGTGGTTCCCGCTGCCAGTGCGGCTGTGCAGGATCGCGTGCTGAGCGTGTTTCCTGGCGCGTTTCTCACCTACGATCGCCGTCAGTCGGTGGTTATGCAGGTGGGCGCGTTCAATAGCGAAGCCAATGCTCAGGAAGTGATTGATATTCTGCGTCAGAACGGGGTTCGCGCCCAAATTGAGCGAGTGGACTAGGCGGGGTTTTGGATTTTGGATTTTGGATTGCCGATTAAGCTTTTGGGCAGCTTTCAGCGATTTTATTCGCAGCGCTACGGAGGATGGATTGGGCGTTTGTCTGGTTTCTGCGTCTAGATTAAACCTCATTGAACCTTGCCTACAATCCCAAATGTTTTTGCACCTGCCGCAGGGTGCGCTGCATGTCGGGGAGGCGTTTCCAGGCGGCGGCGATGCGGCGAAATTCGGTGGCGGGCATGGCGGGTGCGCCCATGATGATGCTGTTGGGCGGAATATCGGCGTGGAGCATGGATTTCCCGGCAATTTGGCTGAAGTTGCCGATGTGTATTTGGTTATTGATGCCGACCTGTCCGCCAACGATGACGCGATCGCCCAGGCTGCTGCCGCCGGCCATGCCTGTTTGAGCGGCGATCGCGCAGGCTTCGCCAATGGTGCAGCCGTGACCGATCTGGACGAGATTGTCGATCTTGGTGTTGCGGCGGATGCGGGTTTCGCCGACGGCGGGGCGATCGACGGCACTGTTGCAACCGATTTCTACGCCGTCTTCGAGGACGGTGCGGCCGGATTGCTCCATCTTGAGCCAGCCGTCGCGGGTGGGGACGAAACCGAAGCCTTCGGAACCGATGACTGCGCCGCTGTGGATGACGCAATCTGCGCCGATTTGGGTGCGCTCGTGGAGGGTGCAGTTGGCATGGAGGATGGTGCGATCGCCCACGGAAACGCCGGGATACAGCACGACGTTGGGATGGATGCAAACGTGGTCGCCAAGGACGCAGCCTGTCTGGATCACCACATTTGCGCCGATGGAGATATGCTTGCCGAGGGTGGTGGTGGGGTCGATGATGGCGCTGGGGTGAATGCCGGGGGCGGGCTGAAAGGGTTGGTAAAACAGGGCGATCGCCTGGGCAAAGAGGAGGCGCGGGTTGGGGGTGGCGACCCAGGCGATGGAGCGATCGCTGGCGGCCTGTTGCAGGGCGGCATCCTGGGGCAAGATCAGGGCGCTGGCGGCGGTGGTAGCGACCTGCTTGGCAAATTTACCGCCTTCGATGTAGCTGAGGGTGCCGCTGGGGGCCGATTCGATGGGAGCGATCGCGCTGATCTCTGGGTCAAGGTCGGGCTGCTGGGGGAGGCTGCTATCCAGGGTGTGACCTGGCTTGCCAAGCTGGTAGACAATTTCGCTAAAGCGCATTTTGACAGTCTCTTCGACAGACTCTTAGGGGTGGATCTATGAAGGGTGGGCATCGTTGGGCTGCACCGGGCTGACTTTGGCTCGAAACAGCAAGCGATCGCCCCAATAGTATCCAGCAAAGCGCACCCGAATGCGATCGCCCGGTTGCACTGCTGTCCTGGAAGCCTCCATCAGCTCGTGCTTTTGGGGGTCATAGCCTGCTTCGCTGCCAATCGGCGCAATGGTGGTCACGTCCCAATCGGTGAGCAGTCGCTCAAGCGGGCGCAAGTGGGGCACGAGTTGCCGAGCTGGAAAGTCGGGGTTTTGCTCAATCACATTCAGGAAGACGGGCAGTTTTTCGAGCAACGGCTCTAGCTGCAACAGCGCGGCCCGCTGGCAGGACTGGACGGCTTCGGCGGTCTGCCGTTCGACTTGGCGCTGCAACCGCTCATACTCTTTTTGCAGAGTCGTATTTTGCAGGGTCGTATTTTGCAGGGTCGTATTTTGCAGAGTCGTATTTTGCAGGGTCGTAGGCGATTCGGATCGAGCAGCTTTTGAAGTGGACTGTAGGTCTAGACGTGCGACGGGCGGAGAACCCGAAAAGGTGGCAATCAGGTTGCTAATCGAGGTGTCTAAGGCGTGGCTGAGTCGGGCGATCGCTCCCACGCGCAGCTTTAGCACGCTGCCGCGCCGCATTTGGTCGATTTGCCAGGTGGACACGCCTGCTTGCTGAGCTAGGGCGGCAAAGCTGGGGATGCCAGCCTGCTGCATGAGCGATCGCAACTGCGGCGTATAGGGAAACGAATCTTTAGACGAAGCCATGCGGTGAGCCAAACACGCGGTGAGCCAGACGCTATGCCAAGTGCATCTTAAGAATCGACGGAGAGGCCCGCCGCACCTTGCATAAAATCGTCTCATGTCCCAGGCGCGAACAGGCCTCAAAACGGTGGCAGCCTGAAAATCCGTAATATTGCCCGTCTACTTCTAGTACGTCAATCGGCTCCTGGAGTCCAATTTCTTGGATGGATTCCATCAGCGCCCGGACTTTTTCTTGGTCATTTTGGCGAAAGAGCGGTCGCTGGATTAAGCGAATGGGGATTGCTTCGATTCTCATGGCAGTGAAAAGGGTGGTGGAACGTCGTGTGCAGTGCAGTTTGTGCAATGTAGTTTGTGCAAGGCAGGTCTGGTGAGGCTGCATCTGCACCAGCAGCCTTGGCTGCCTGACACAAGTGCCTCAAATGGGGGAAGTACGTAACGTAGTTTCAAGGATTTTAGGAGATGTGTCAGGCAGTCAGCCAGCAGCCTGCTTCTCTTAAGCATACTCATAACGAGTATGACTTGCAAACAATCGCCCTGGAAACTCGCTAGACGGGGCTTTGCGGCTTGCTTAGGTGTTTTTCGGACTTTTTTAGAGCTAATTTGTAAAGGAGCCTGAAAGCCTTGTTAATCAAGGATTTCCGAGAAACCTCTTTTCCTGGGCAAACATGACCTCAAAGCCACACATGCCAAGAGTTTCAGGCTTCTTAAGATTTGCTTCATAAATTAGCTCTTAATACTTCTTCACGGATTCTTCATGATTTTTCTGCGTAAGTAGCGCCGCAGGAACCGCGTTTCTGATGAAAATATTGTAAATTATGCTAGCAATATAAAAACTTGAGAGGGAGCATCCCACTTTCGCGAAAACAGTGCGAAGGGTGAGAATGGGAGGGTAGCCCCAGGGATGACTCACCATGACACCTGAAGACCAAAAGCGATTGGAAACTTGTACAGCAGAGATCGCCGAGATTTTGTATCGCAATAGCAACCGAGAGGGGCTCGATAGTCTAGAAGGCATCGAGCAGACTGTACGACGGCAAATGCTAGAGGAGGTGAGCCCTCGAGTTGCCCTTTTTTTGTCAACCAGAAAGCCTACCCCGCCCGAGGCCGGGTTCGCCGATTGAAGAGTTTAGTAGGGGTCCTTGAGATTCGTCAAAGTCAGGCAGAACGGTTAGGCGTAAAGGCTTACAGCCGTCTCAGTGGTGGCCTAGAGAAAGCCAACCTACGCTTAAGTGCCAACGAATCGTTTCAAGATGCAGAGGATGACATCGTAGCCCTGACCGGGATGCGGGTCGGGCACTCGACCCAACAACGTCTGGTGGGGCGTCAGTCGTTCGAGTCTGCCGAGGCTAAACAAGGCGTCAGTGAGGTCAGCATTGATGGCGGCAAAGTCCGTCTGCGTGACCTGCTAGAGTCCGATAGCCCGTGGCGAGACTACAAAGCGGTGCGGGTGGAGGGGATTTATTACAACGCCTTCTTCCAAGACAATGACAGCTTGATTGATTATCTCAGCGCTCAACGCTTGCTCTCCCCACTGGTCTGTCTGGGCGATGGTCACGCTGGGGTGTGGAATCTGTTTGCTCAACTCACCACCGTTGAGACCCGTTGGGAAATCCTCGATTGGTACCATCTCAAAGAAAACCTCTACAAAGTCGGTGGGTCGCTCAAGCGCTTAGCAGCGGCGGAAATGCTGTTATGGCAAGGTCAAGTGGAAGCCGCCAGGGCCCTCTTTGCCGACTGTCGGCGCAAGCAAGCCCGCAATTTTGAAGCCTATCTGAGCACCCATCGCTCTCGCATCGTGAATTATGGGTTCTACCAGGCTGAGCAACTCTGTTCTATTGGATCAGGAGCCGTAGAATCGGCTGTCAAACAGATTGGGCGACGCCTCCAAATTTCGGGTGCTCGCTGGAATACGGCCTCCGTTAATGCCATGTTGAGTCTGCGCTGTGCCTACCTCAATGGACAGCTCGCCAGTTGACTGTTTCATCGAAAGTGGGATGCTCCTAACTTGAGAACAAGGCTCTCGAATGTAACCTAATATTTCTCTGTTGGCTTTATTTAGTTAATGTTTTTCGCTTTATTAATAGCTGATAGGCCTTCGTATTGTGGCTGTAGATTGTGGCTGTAGATTGTGGCTGTAGATAGTAAGGCAACGTTTTACAGCGATGTCGTATTGGTATTCTTCGGGCTAACAATATCTTGATTTCTATCTTCTAAAACTCTTAGCTGTTGCTGTATATGGGGCTGAATCTCTACGTCTTGTCTGAAAATTCTCCTGATAATCAACATGTAGGTTGGTCAGTCAGTCAGAATCTAGAAGAAGTTCTATCCAGTGTTTTTAAGCCTGTCTTTCTCTACCCCACTCATAACCAGTCAATTCGGCTGGGTTCGCTGAAAGTTTCCGATCGCTATGTGTCTTTTACTCGACGATATCGGCATCGCCTGTTTCGCTCCTGGTATGAGTTAGAGCAGTTGCCCAGTTTGGATTCTGGGATAAATGTATTGCTTATTGTAGGGCTTGGGTCGCAGTTCCTACTGTCGATGCATACGCTCGGCCCTCTGCTGAAACGGTTTGATGTCAGAATTGGTTACCTGTTGGATGGGTTTAGCGCAAATCACCTCAATCCTGCCGCCATTTCTTGCCTGGACTATCTGTTTACAATCAGTCAGGATATGGCTGATTCTGTGAGAGAGACGCACGGCATTAATGCGATGTACTTGCCGCTTGCGACAAATACGTTGAGGGTGGAACTCAATCGGCAGCATCGCTGGATTGATATCTTGAGCTATGGTCGGCGAAATGAAGCGATCCATCGACAGCTTCATGCGCGATTTGGAGGAGCAGAGAGCGATCGCTTTTATTTGTATTCCACCTTTTCCAAGCCTGATCTGCTTGACCGAGGCGAGCATGTGATGCTCCATTCGAGGTTGCTCAATCATGCAAAAATCAGCCTTTGCTTTGAGGAGCATCCCACTTTCGATGAAACAGTCAACTGGCGAGCTGTCCATTGAGGTAGGCACAGCGCAGACTCAACATGGCATTAACGGAGGCCGTATTCCAGCGAGCACCCGAAATTTGGAGGCGTCGCCCAATCTGTTTGACAGCCGATTCTACGGCTCCTGATCCAATAGAACAGAGTTGCTCAGCCTGGTAGAACCCATAATTCACGATGCGAGAGCGATGGGTGCTCAGATAGGCTTCAAAATTGCGGGCTTGCTTGCGCCGACAGTCGGCAAAGAGGGCCCTGGCGGCTTCCACTTGACCTTGCCATAACAGCATTTCCGCCGCTGCTAAGCGCTTGAGCGACCCACCGACTTTGTAGAGGTTTTCTTTGAGATGGTACCAATCGAGGATTTCCCAACGGGTCTCAACGGTGGTGAGTTGAGCAAACAGATTCCACACCCCAGCGTGACCATCGCCCAGACAGACCAGTGGGGAGAGCAAGCGTTGAGCGCTGAGATAATCAATCAAGCTGTCATTGTCTTGGAAGAAGGCGTTGTAATAAATCCCCTCCACCCGCACCGCTTTGTAGTCTCGCCACGGGCTATCGGACTCTAGCAGGTCACGCAGACGGACTTTGCCGCCATCAATGCTGACCTCACTGACGCCTTGTTTAGCCTCGGCAGACTCGAACGACTGACGCCCCACCAGACGTTGTTGGGTCGAGTGCCCGACCCGCATCCCGGTCAGGGCTACGATGTCATCCTCTGCATCTTGAAACGATTCGTTGGCACTTAAGCGTAGGTTGGCTTTCTCTAGGCCACCACTGAGACGGCTGTAAGCCTTTACGCCTAACCGTTCTGCCTGACTTTGACGAATCTCAAGGACCCCTACTAAACTCTTCAATCGGCGAACCCGGCCTCGGGCGGGGTAGGCTTTCTGGTTGACAAAAAAAGGGCAACTCGAGGGCTCACCTCCTCTAGCATTTGCCGTCGTACAGTCTGCTCGATGCCTTCTAGACTATCGAGCCCCTCTCGGTTGCTATTGCGATACAAAATCTCGGCGATCTCTGCTGTACAAGTTTCCAATCGCTTTTGGTCTTCAGGTGTCATGGTGAGTCATCCCTGGGGCTACCCTCCCATTCTCACCCTTCGCACTGTTTTCGCGAAAGTGGGATGCTCCCAGACGGATGCTTTTCCCAATGGGATGGTTGATGATAGAAATGGGAGCTTGTGAGGCGGGCAAGTTGCTGGATGTTCTGCGCCAAATTCCCCAATCTCCAATCCCCAATCCCTCATGACCCTACCAACGATTGAATTTTTTGAAGGCATTCCCGAAGACCTGAGCGGCGTGAGCCTGAGGCGCGATCGCACGACAGGCGCTCAGTTTGTCGTGATGACGTTCGAGCAGCTCAAGTCTATCGAGCGGTTCCAGAGCTTCACTAACCGCTTTAATAAAGCCCTCTGCCTGACAGATGAAGAAGGCCGCATCGAGATCGAACCCGACAGCATAAAGTTTATCTTTGGCGGCGACGAGGGCGACGAGCTAAAGCGGGTGGAATGCCGCTTTGAGCTAGTCCGCGAGGAACATTGGGCGCGGTTTATGCGGTTTATGAATCGCTATGCCGAAGCGAACGGCATGGAATATCAGGGCAAAGAGACTAACCGCGAAAACTAGCTGGGCGGCGATCCTCCCTGGATTCCTTTTGATACAAAAGGGCTGCGTGAATTAGCTCACTTGCTTAGCTTGCAGACCCACTAAGTCCGCAGGTTTCACCACGCCATATTCGGTGATGATGCCCGTAATTAGCTCCGCAGGCGTGACATCAAACGAAGGATTGTAGTAGTCCAAGCCCTCCGGCGCGATAATAGTTTCGCCGATTTGATAGATCTCGATGGGGTCGCGCTCCTCGATGGGGATTTTGCCACCGTCGCTGAGGCTGAAGTCCACCGTGGAGAGCGGCGCAGCGACATAGAAGGGAATATTGTGGGCGCGAGACACCAGCGCCAGACTGTAGGTGCCGATTTTGTTGGCGGTGTCGCCATTGGCGGTGATGCGGTCTGCGCCCACCACGACGGCATCCACCAGCCCGCGCTGCATACAGTGCGCCGCCATGCTGTCGGTGATCAGCGTAGTGGGGATACCTTCCTGCACGCATTCCCAGGCAGTGAGGCGGGCCCCTTGCAGGCGGGGGCGTGTTTCGTCGGCATAGAGCCGCTCCAGCCGATCTTCTCGCCACACGGAGCGCACGACCCCCAGGGCCGTGCCGTAACCTGCGGTGGCCAGGGCCCCGGCGTTGCAGTGGGTCAGCAGGCGCAGCTTGTGGGGCGTGGTAGGCAGGGCGGCTAGTCCGTGGTCGCCGATCGCCCGACAGGTTTCCAGGTCTTCGGTCTGGATTGCCTGCGCCGTTTGCAATAGCGCTGTTTTGAGATAGTCCACCGGGCCGATGGTCTGCCGTGCCACCTTCAGCATCCGCTCTGTGGCCCAAAACAGGTTAACGGCGGTGGGCCGGGTAGCCCGCAGCTTCATCGCCACAGACTCTAACTCGCGCAAAAACTGATCGCGATCGCCCGTCTCGATTTCTCTGGCTCCCAGATACATCCCGTAGGCAGCCGCCACGCCGATTGCGGGGGCCCCGCGCACGATCATGGTTTTAATGGCGATCGCCATGTCATCACAGCGGCTAATCTGCACCAGGTCATATTCAGTCGGCAGTCGGTTTTGGTCAATCAGCCAAACATGGTCGTCTTGCCAAATCACAGGATAGACCTGCGAGGTTGGGAGGTTCATAGGACAGGGTCAGGGGGGTAGAGGTCTAGCTTTGTCCTAAATTAACCCCCCAGTGGGCCGAAACGCCAGAGGCCAGACCGTCTGGGCGTAGCCCACAGAATTCAGGAACATTTTCCAAAACGAACCAGGAGCGCAGGCCCCCGGTTCTGGAATTCCCTAGCGGCGCGATCGCCGGGGTACAAGCGTCAGCGTCAGAGACGCAGGATCGACCGGGCTGGACAAGCTGCTGCTGGCGCGGATGGCGCTGCTGGTCAGGATTTGGCGCACCTGGGCATCGGTCAGGCTGGGGTTTGCCTGACGCATCAGGGCGACCACACCCGCGACGTGGGGGGTAGCCATCGACGTGCCGTTCAGGGATTGATAGCGACCGCCCGGACGAGTCGAGAGAATATTCACCCCTGGGGCTACAACATGCTGCATTCGGCTATCGGTTCCGGCGCGATTGGAGAAGGATGCCAGGTTGCCGCTGCTGTCGATTGCCCCGACGGAGACACCATACTGAATCGCAAGGCTGGCCGGGTTGCTGGGGCGGGCTGCGCCTTCGTTGCCTGCCGCCATAACCACGATCGCCCCTCTGGAAACGGCATGGGCGATCGCCGACTCAATGTCGCTGCTATAGCCACCGCCCAGGCTCAGGTTAATCACGTTTGCCCCGTTGTCGGCCGCATAGCGAATCCCCCGCGCCACGCTCAGGTTTGTGCCCGATCCGTCGTCTCCCAGCACCTTCACAGGCATAATCTGGGCATTGTAGGCAACTCCGGTAATGCCTGTGCCGTTGTTCTCTGCGGCAATCGTCCCGGCAACGTGGGTGCCGTGCCCGTTCACGTCCATCGGATTGTTGTTGCCGTTGGCAAAGTTCCAGCCGCGCACATCGTCCACAAAGCCATTGCCGTCATCATCGATACCGTTGCCCGGAATTTCCCGCGTGTTGCGCCAGATGTTGGCATCCAGGTCGCTGTGGGTATAGTCCACGCCCGTATCCACCACAGCCACCACCACGTTGCGTCCGGTGTAGCCCTGTGCCCAGACCTCTGGCGCATTCACCAGGTTATTGCTCCAGCTATGGCCTGCGTCTGCCACTGGGGTATACGGCGTGCGACCGATCGACTGCGCGACGGCCGCTGCGGCATTGACCAGGCCATAGCCATAGGTGCTGTTGAACCCGTTGGCGGGGGGCTGAGCATTGGGCGTACTCAGCGTCAGCGAGTAGTTCCCCGTTTCATTGGCCCAATAGCTGGTCACGCGGACGATATAGCCAACCCCTGCTTGCAGATTGAGCGTCAGGCGGGCGTTTGTGCCGCCGCCCCCGTCATCGTTTGCGGCGATGACCCTACCCGTGCGGCTATCGACGATTTGCAAGTACGCATCAAACGCGCCAGAGGTCAGGTCTAGCTGTACCTGTCCGCCCGTTGTGCTTTGCAGCCTGTAGTCATCTTTGTAAGTATTGGGGCGAGTGGGGTTGCGGGCATCCCAGCGTGAAAGCGATTCGTGGATGGTTTGCTGAGCATTCACGCCGCCCGATCTGCGGTTTCGGGTGGCTGTGGCGACTAGGCTTTCATCGTCTGCGAGTCCCGTGAGCGCGTCTGACTTTGAGGTATGGCGCTGGCCGGGTTGGGAATTCGCGAAAGACGGGCGATCGCCCCCCTCCTGTCCGTTAAAAGATCCGCTGAAGAGAGAGCCGGATGCAAACCGAGAACTATCCCAAATACTTGAACTCGATATGGATAAATTAAACGATAACGAACGGCTTCTTGAACCTGAGATTGAATCAATATCGGATAAGTTTTTGAACGTATCCTGATCGTATCTGGCACTGAAGGCAGTCTGCTGCGGGTATGCTTGGCTGCCGAGGCGACTGAAGCCATCGGTTGTGCCTGCTAGTCCAGACAAGTGAAAGCCTGAAGACAGGCCGGGCAAGTCAGCACTTAAGGTATCGGGCAATGAAGCGTAAGTAAGGTCTGGCATTACTAATATCCATCTGAATTAAAATTATCCGGGTCGCAGCTTAGGCTGCACAAACAGACATAATTCAGACGCAGCAAGACGTATGCAAAACCAATGCAGAGTTGACACAAAACTGTTGACACAAAACTGTTGACACAAAACTGACGCAAAGTTGATGCAGAGCAATGCAAAGCTCTACGCCAGACCGTTGTACCAAAATGCGCTGGGCGATTGCCGTCTTTCAGCCAACGCCCGACCATCCAGAATCTTCAGCAACCTGAGCAGATGGACTTCTGGATAATCCTTAAAAACCGCAATCCGAGTTACTTGGAGTCCCCTCTGGATACAGATGCACCCTGATTTATAATCAGTTTCTACTGTGGCTACTGTGGAGCCTTACTCCCCGAATCCTAATCCTCAAAACCTGATTCCTATGAACCCAACGTGCGATCGCCCTTATACCGTAATGCTGATTGTGCCGACGGGGGTGGGCGCAGCAATCGGCGGCTATGCGGGGGATGCGCTGCCCGTGGCAAGGGCGATCGCCCAGGTGGCCGATCGGCTGATTACTCATCCCAACGTGCTGAACGGGGCACAGTTGTATTGGCCGCTGCCCAACGCGCTGTACGTAGAAGGCTATGGGCTGGATCAGTTTGCCGCCGGACAGTGGGGGCTGCGGCCGGTGCGCCAGAACCGAGTGGGGCTGTTGCTGGATGCGGGCATCGAGCCGGAACTACGCTGGCGACACTTGCAGGCGGCAGACGCAGCGCGGGCAACCCTAGGGCTGAGCCTGACGGAGTATGTCGTGACGGATGCGCCGCTGGGTGTGAGCCTGCAAACGGCAGCTTCCGGCGCAACCTGGGGCACGCTGCAACATCCCGATAGCCTGCTGCGCGGGGTAGAAACGCTGATTACGCAGGTCAGAGCAGAGGCGATCGCCGTTGTGGCCCGCTTTCCCGACGACGAGGGCAGCAATGCCTTGCAGGACTATCGCCACGGGCAAGGAGTCGATCCTCTGGCCGGAGCCGAAGCCGTCATTAGTCATCTCGTCGTCCGAACCTTCCAAGTTCCCTGCGCCCACGCGCCCGCCCTGTCGCCGCTGCCCCTCGATCCGACGCTTTCTCCCAAGTCTGCTGCTGAGGAATTGGGACACACGTTTCTTCCCTGCGTGCTGGTCGGCCTCAGCCGCGCCCCGCAGTTTGTTTGCCAGACGAATCAGAACCCACTGAGCCAGGACATCTGGGCCGATCAGGTTGATGCGCTGGTGATTCCTGCCACGGCTTGCGGCGGCAGTGCTGTCCTCAGCCTGGGGCAAACCCACACCCAAATCATCACCGTGGCGGACAACACCACGCGGATGCAGGCTCCTGCTAAGGCAATGGGCATTCGGGCGATCGCCGTCCAGTCTTATCTGGAAGCCCTCGGCGTGCTGGTCGCCCACCGCGCTGGCCTCAACCCCGCTGCTCTATCGCCAACGGTGGAGACTTTGCGGGCGATCGCCCCTTCCGCCAGCCTAGAATCCCTCACAGCAAACCTCCCCAAAATGCTAGCCTGAGAGAATTAGGCAGCAGGCAGACGGGATGGAGTGATAGAAAGAATTGGATACGGGATGTGCAACTTTCAATCTGCCCTCATCCTCCAAACCCTTCTCTCGACCTGGGAGCAGGGGAGCAAGAGAGGCTTGAAGTCCCCCTCCCGCTCTGGGAGAGGGATTGAGGGTGAGGGCGATCGGCAAAGTTGCCCATTGAGAATTGGATAGTGCGAATTGGATAGTGCGAATTGAATAGTATGATCAAGCGCAACGGAATGATCACAAGCCCCTGGGTAAACCTTACCCTCCAAAACCCCAACCCTTGAACCCCTAGTCCTTCAGCACCCTAGCCCTTCAGCACCGTGCCCACCCCCACCCAACCCCAACTCGAACCGCTCGATCGCACCCAGGTGCTAACGGCAATGGGCATTACGGCGCTGGTGCTGCTGATTGCGTCCCGGTTTTGGCTGGCGTTTGACACGGTGGACATGCTGCCCGTCAGCGTTCGTCCGTCTGCGGTAGGGCTTGGGGTGGCGCTGGCACTGGGTATTAGCCTGGCCAGTGAGGGAGCCTATCGCCTCTGGCCGGCCTATCGCACCAGTGCAGACACCTACCTGGCGCTGGTCATCAAGCCGCTGACCTGGGTTGACCTAATCTGGCTGGGGCTGCTGCCGGGGCTGAGTGAGGAGCTGCTGTTTCGCGGCGTGATGCTGCCCGCCATCGGGCTAAATTGGTTTGGTGTGCTAGTCAGCAGCCTGTGCTTCGGCGTGTTGCACTACAGCGGGTCGCAACAGTGGGCCTATGTAGTTTGGGCAACAGTGGTGGGCGCGGCGCTGGGGGCTAGTGCGCTGCTGACGGGCAACCTGCTGGTGCCGATTGTGGCGCATATCGTGACGAATCTAATTTCTAGCGGCACCTGGAAGCTGAAGCAGCTAGAGGTCAGCGGTTAGGGGCAGTCTCAACTTTAGTTTCTGTTTATGGAGTTTCTTGTTTACGGAGTTTCTAGAGCGCCTTTTGCAAGTTTTGGTAGTCTTTGAGTTCCCCTTGCACGTTCCCTAGCCCTTCCCAGCAGAAAAGATCGCGCTTGCCCGGAGCCGCAGATTTGGGAAAATGGTTGAGCTTAAGTCGTCATCTTGATGAAATAAGCGCTTTTGATAGCGATCGCCCTCTAGTTGACCAATGGTGATCGTTGGCTGCTTGGGAATTCCGATATAATCTCGACCTCCCAACCCCAGGTAATCCGCAATCCAATCCTCAGGCACTCCCAGTAGCGCGTAGTCTTCAGTCTTCCGAGCATAGTCATTTTGCCAGTTTGTACTCACTACTTCAGCAATCAGCTTAATTGCCACACCTGATGTAATTACTGCTTGATGCCGCCACAGCAGTTCATGGACCAACTGCGTCTGATCAAGAACAATTACATCTGGGCAAAACGCTGTGCTGTCAGAGATGCAGATCAGGCAACGATGGGGAATCACATAGGGCAAGTTTAGTTGGTCAATTTCAACACTGAGTTTCCGAGCGATAAAGCCAATCCCCTGTTTATGTAACCCTGTTGGCTCCAAATCAATTAGCTCTCCATCAATCAACTCATAGGAATCCCGATCGCCACACTGTGCAATAAATTCGTCTGCATGAAGTCGAGCTAAATTTATTTGAAATTTGAACCACCGATTTTCTCCTGACCTGATTCCTGAAATCTACAAAGGTCAGGACTTACGCACTTGCGATATACTTCCTGGATTTTGGACAATTTCTCGCGAGCTGCGCCCGAGAGAAATTGTCCAACTGCGTAAGTCCTAAAAGATCTACAAGTTTCCCAGGCAAAGCTGCCATTGGTTTATGTGCAGTTTACATGCAAAAGCCGGGCGATCGCCTCACCTGCGCGGTGAAAGCAAACGTCCGGCTACAAACTCGGCGGCTGACCCAATCTCCCGTCATACTCTAGGCAGTGAGCATATCCCAAGCGGTGAGAGCGGGACAACTCAAGGTGGTGGGAGCCGATTACGACCTATCGACTGGAGCGGTGGGCATCCGGGTCGATTGAGTGGAGACTAAGTAGAGACTCTGTATAGAGAGTATAGAGACTCTGTGCAAGCAGCGCCTCCTGAAAGAAAAGCGCTTAAATCAACGCTGACTCCAGATTGCCAGCCTACAGACCTTGGCGAGACACAAACTTCTCGAAGTCGGCCTGCGTCTGGTGCAACAGCTGCTGACGGCTACCATCGGTGCTGTTTAGGTTGGGAACCAGCTTACGGGCGTGCAGGGCCATGTGAAGTTGAAGATGTGCAACGTATTCGCTGAAGTCTTCCCTCAGGGTGGGAGCGGCGATGGATTCAGTCGAAGAAATTAGAATGTTCTCCTTCATGTGCCTGCGATATCTCGAATACATGTGTTTAATTAACAGTATCGACCGTAGCATGATGGGTTTACACAGTTTGCGAATCGCAATGAAGTGTAATCTATGCAGCAGAGTAGCGTTGGGAATCGGGAAGGACTCGGTTTTCGGCTTGTTAGGGAGAATGGGCTGGAGGCCTCAAGGGGGTGTTTGAAAAGGTATCGCCTGTAATGTTAAGCACTCAGAGATCCCCCCTAGCCCCCCTTGAAAAGGGGGGAAACCGCCTTAAAGTCCCCCTTTTTAAGGGGGATTTAGGGGGATCTTGCACGCTTTGCTACAAACAGTAGGACTTTTCAAACATCCTCTAAGGGCCTGAGGCTGACTTGTTTGGCTTTCTTGGGGCAGGTTGTAGAACGCTATGGGGAATGGATGGTGGGCGATCGCCCTGTTTGCGCCGATAGTCATCACGCCATCTGCCGCCAGGGGTTTCGATCTGGCAGGCAGCGGGGGAACGCTCCTGCACCCGACGGAGCCAATCCATATCGCCCAGCGTTCTCGCGAGCCATCCCGGCGCGTGCCGCAAACCCGCTGTCCCGACACGATCGAGTCCTTGATGCCGCTGCTGCTGCGTGATTTGCCCAGCTATGCCAATCGCGTTATTGCGCGATCGCGCTCCCGGAGCCGCGCCACCGACCTGCCGCCGAGCTACGTGCTGCTGGCGGGGCCACCCGACTATCGCCCCCTGCCTGCAAATCTGGAAGCACTGGGGCTGGCAGAATATCAGGCGATCGCCCCCGACGACCAACCCCAGCAGGTCTTTTTCACCACGCTAGAGCGGCAGTACGGCTACGGCGGCTATACCCGACTCCAGGGATTTTACTGGGTTTTTCTAACGCAGCAGGCAAACCAGTGGCACCTGGCAGGTGTGCTGTCGAGTGTGGGTGGCTATCCCCAGCGGCAGCCCGCCAGCCCGCCCCGCGACGGCAGCGAAGGTGTGGTCGCGCAGGCGATTCGACTGTGGCTTCGGGATTGTCATGCCGGATCAATCCGAGTCGGTCTATAAGTTGATTCCTAAATTCCTAATAAGTTGATTCGTGGGTTAATCAAACGCCCTGATTAAATGCCCAGATCGTTCAAATCAAGCTGGGGTAGGTCAGGCGGCACCACCCGGCGCGACTGGACGACCTTGCGGCTCTCGCGCTGGGTAGACATTTCGACGGCGATTGCCTCGAATTGCGTTTCCACGCAGCCAAAGGGCACCGTGACTTGGGTGTAGGCAATCTGGTAGCCCTGGCCATCGGGTGCAAAGTTCATCACCCAGCGCGGCCCGTCCAAAATCGTGCGAGATTGGCGATCGCGCAGCCACAGCTTGATGTAAAAGCGCGGCTCCAGATCGGGTAAGGCAATACCAATTTCAATACGCTGGCCAGAGGTGAGTTCGCCCTGAGGCACGTCCATCACAGGTGAGGGCACAGGCTCTTCCGCAGGCAACACCACGGGCGGCAGCTCTGGTGCGTGTTCGGGGCGATACAGGCTGGAGCGCTGGGGCGGCGGCAGGGGCGCATCTTCCACCACGATTTCGTCCGTGGTCAAGTCCAGGTCACGTCCCAGCGGCGGCGAACCCGGCTGCATCAGCGTCCCCAGCTCTCGATCGGTCGCCAGCGCCGTCAGCCGAGACAAAAAGCGACGCTGCAAGTTCAACGCCTGAAAGGCCCGATCCTCCGGCGACAAAAAGCGGGGTGTGCCGTTGGGCAAGGGCGCAGGCTGCCCCAGAGAGAATGCTTCGTGGTTCCACTCCAGCGGGGTATCTGCCGAATCGGCGATCGCCGGAGTCGGCTGCGTCTGGTCGGGCTGCGGCTCTGAAACTGTGGCTTCCAGGTTTGCAGTTTCGGAACTGCCTGCCTCCAAAGGGTCGGCTGCTGCTGGGGACACTTCTCGGACAGCGGCTCTGGGTTCGTCCGGGGGGATTTCGACGGGCGGCTTTGAGCGACTGGCGCGATTGACGTGAGTCAGGTAAATCGAAAGATCGGCATCGTCTGCTGCGGCGAGGGGCGGGGGAGGCGATTCTGGAGCTGCCGCGTCGGAGTCCGCAAAATTTGCAACCTCCTCAACCCATGCTGCTTGATCGTCGGGAAGCAGGCGATGGGTCAATTCGCCCTCGGTTTGATCCGCTGTCGATTGGATTTCGTCCGTTTGGGATGGATCGGGCGGCGGGGCGCTGCTGTCGAGGCGAGTGACGGGGGTTTGCCCAGTCGAAACGGCGGCTGCCAACTGCCAGAGGCTCATGCCGTTTTCAAAGCCAGGCAGCGGGTTGCCCCAGGGCGGTAGCTCCACAGGCTTGGCGGTCGGCGCATCGGCGGCCGCTGCTGGCTGAAAGATCTGCGGCGGTAACACCTGATCGCCTGCTGGACGGACTTCTGGCAATGGCGCGGCGGAGACGGGTGTGCCATCCACCAAGTTGAGCAAGGACAGATCTAGGTCTTCTTCATCGACAAACGGCGAGGTGAGGTCGCCTGGAAAATCGTTGGCGATCGCCTCCAGCAAATCATCCAGCGCCGCCGTCACCGTGAAGCTCTGGGCCGCCAGCAAAAATGGCTCCTGCTGTTCTCCTTGAGGCGCGGACAGCGTTGCTTCGCCCAGCATCAGCCGGGTGGTGTCTACATCGGGAATGTCGATCGCGCAGTCTATGGGGCAGGGCAGGGTTCCATCTGGCAAGTGATGCCTGACTTGCACCAGCGGTTCGCCGCTTTGCGGATCGCGCAGGATCAGATCCAGAGACAGGGCGGGAAGCTCTGGTCGGGAGCCTTCGGCCCAGTCGGGAGTCGCGGCGACCACCTGGCCAGTGATCCGCAGCGCACTGCCCCACTGCGCGGCATAGTGGTCGGGCTGTAGCACCAGGCGCAGCGGCGGCAGGTCGGCGGGGGAGAGGATCGCTGCCGCCAGAGTCGGGTCAAGTTCCGACGGCTCGGTTGGACGGTGTGAAACTTCTGCACCTGCTGCCGCACCAGCGTCTGGTAAGTCTTCCGCCTCAGCCTCGGCTACCGTTGCCCCAGATTCAGACGCTTCGGGGGGTTCCGTCTCGATCGCCTCTAATGCTGCTAGAAAGTCGTCTGCTGCCGAAACTGGCTCAGTAACGGCTGGCTCGGTAACGGCTGGCTCGGTAATGGCTGGCTCGATGACTGGCTCGGTAATGGCGGGTTCGATCGGAGGTGAGGCTAGGGGGCGATCGCCCAGATCCTCTAGCTCCAGGAAACCTTGGGCGAAACTTTGGGCTTCTGGCAGTCTTTCAGGCTCCAAAGGCTCATCCGCTCGATCTGGGGCTGAATCTGCCACCTGATCGGTCACTGCAATGCGGCTTTGCCAGTCCGTCGGCGACAGGTCATCGTCTCCGTCTGCCTCCATCTCATGGCTCAAGACCTGGAGCTTGACCCCATAGCCCCAGCCCTCACCCACCAAGTCAGACATGAGATCGCCAACGCAGCGCAACTCCCATGCCCCCGGCTCCAGCCGAGTAAAGGGCAACACCACCAGCAGCCCGTCAGGATTGGTCTGCCCCATCCGCTTTTGTACGCGCCGTCGGGGCGGATGCTCGGTGGTGATGGTCTGGATAATAGAAATTTCGACGGGTGTATTTACCCGGCTGGAGCGGGCCACGACCCGATAGCGCCCTTCTAGAACCTCCACATCGGGAGACTCTAGGGGCAACCAAGAGCGATCGCCCTCCTGCTGAATCAGAAATTCCCAAAACGCCATCAGAACCTCTTGCCAGGACTGGGAAACGCAAAATACTAATTTCGGTCAGCTTTCGGTCAGCTTTCGGTCAGCTTTCGGTCGGCACTCAGTCCAGCATCACGCCCTGAAAAACAGGCTGAAACAGATTTGCTGAAACATGTGCTGAAACAAATGTTTCGAGATGTCTTCAGCACTCGCCCAAGCTGGATGATCACCGTGCTTCTTTAATTACACAAATACACAGTCCAATACACGGTTTTAGTGTATCGAATTACTACAGAAGTGGAACCACCAGCCTGACTTGAGCAGATTTTGTTAAAAATTCTTAGCGTTTCGACATTGCAGCACAATTCGCAGTACATTCGGTTCTGAACCGCTTGTAGTTCCCGATAGGAAATTTGATATGGCAGCTTCTTATTTGCCTTCCATCTTTGTTCCCATCATTGGTTGGGTGTTTCCCGCTGTGACGATGGCGCTTTTGTTCATCTACATCGAGCGTGACGAGTAATTCACTCTGCCCGACTTTGCCCGATCCTATCTGAGGTTTTCTTCTCCTCATTCTCAGATATCGCAACGAACCGTTACAAATTTCTTGGAGATTCTCGAAC
The DNA here is from genome assembly GCF_013177315.1 of Thermoleptolyngbya sichuanensis A183. Lineage (NCBI taxonomy): Bacteria > Bacillati > Cyanobacteriota > Cyanophyceae > Oculatellales > Oculatellaceae > Thermoleptolyngbya > Thermoleptolyngbya sichuanensis. The sequence continues at coordinate 4,676,306 of NZ_CP053661.1, forward strand.
ATGACAGACGTAGTGCAGCCCGCTGGCGATCCCCAGATCGGCAACCTAGCAACTCCGATCAATTCCTCCGGCTTTACCAAAGCGCTGATTAATAACCTGCCTGCTTATCGTCCTGGGCTGTCGGCTCAGCGTCGCGGGCTAGAGGTGGGCATGGCGCATGGCTACTTGCTCTTTGGCCCCTTTGCTTACACCAGCCAGTTCCGCAACTCTGGCGTGGGCGATCTGGTGGGGCTGATCGAAGCCGTGATTCTGGTGGTGATTCTGACGGTATGCCTGTCGCTCTACAGCAGCGCTGGCGTGAAGAAGCCGATCGCCACGGTGACCACGCCCAACCCGCCGGAAGCTCTCTCTACGTCTGAGGGCTGGAGCGAGTTTGCAGGCAGTTTCCTGGTGGGCGGCATCGGCGGCGCAGCCTTCGCCTATCTCGTGTTCCAGGTGTTCAAGTCGGGCGTGTTTGAAACGTTTGGCAACCTGGCAGGCTAGAGGGTTGGGGGTTAGGCGTTTGGTTCTGGTTTGAATCTGCGCGAACCCGTGTGTTAAGCCTGCAATCGGCTTGGCCTTTCCTGGGATTCTTTGACTAAACCTCTACCTAAAATTTTCAGAGGGGGCGTGGATCGGTATCCGCACCCCCTTTTGCGTTAGAAAGTTCTACTGGATTCTGGATGTGCATCGCCGCGAAGTGCTGGTGTTTCGGGAGCCAACTCCAGACGACTATCGGCAATTGAACACGCAACCAGGGAATGCGGCGATCGCCCCCCTCGCTTTTCCAGATATTAGGATTCCGATCACTCAGTTGTTTCTACAACAGATGGGGTAAAAAGCATGGGTGCATCAGATTGCTGGGTAAATCGCAGGTCGGCAGCCCGCCAGGACGCTGTGAAGCTGGACGACGTTGCCGATGACGGCGATCGCCGGAGCCTCGAAGCCGGTTTCTTCGACCTGTTGGGCGATCGTGCCCAGCGTGCCCAGCAGTTCTTCCTGGTCGGGGCGCGTGCCCCAGCGGACGAGGGCGATAGGCGTGTGGAGGGAGAGTCCGCCAGCCTGGAGTTCTGCGACGATGTGCGGCAGGTTGTGAACGCCCATATAGACGACGATGGTTTCGCTGCCCTGGGCGATCGCCCGCCAGTTTACCTCTGGGCGATATTTGCCCGCCGACTCGTGCCCCGTGACGAAGGTAACAGAGGAACTGTAGCTGCGGTGGGTCAGCGGAATTCCAGCATAGGCCGGCGCGGCAATTCCCGATGTCACCCCCGGAACCACCTCCACAGGCACACCCGCATTTACCAAATCCTCCATTTCCTCGCCGCCCCGCCCAAACACAAACGGGTCGCCGCCCTTCAGTCGCACCACAATCGCGTGGGTCTGTGCCTTTGCAATTAGCAGGCGAGTCGTTTCTTCCTGCACCAGCGAATGCCGCCCGCGCCGCTTGCCTGCGTTGATCTGCTCCGCCTTCGGGTTGATCATCGCCAAAATCTGCGGACTCACCAGCGCGTCATACACCACCACGTCTGCATGTTCCAGCAGGGTCTTGCCCTTCAGGGTAAACAAGCCCGGATCGCCGGGGCCCGCGCCAACTAGGTAGACTTTGCCGAGGGGAGTTTGCATAGAAGGAAGAAAGGAAATGAGTGAATGAGGGGTTGGAGGGTTGGCGTAAGCGACCTGACTCCTGTTTCCGTCAGTGTATCGTCTGTCTTTGGCGAACAGAGAAGCGCCATGCGGGAATCATCGCTTTACCATGCACAGGGTGCATTCCGTACCTTTTGATACATTTTTTGATAGTAGACCGTCGGTTGGATTCGATTTAGAGGATGTTTGAAAAGTCCTACTGTTTGTAGCAAAGCGTGTAAGATCCCCCTAAATCCCCCTTAAAAAGGGGGACTTTAAGGCGGTTTCCCCCCTTTTTAAGGGGGGCTAGGGGGGATCTCTGAGTGCTTAACATTACAGGCGATACCTTTTCAAACACCCTCTTAGCCGTTTGGCTCAATACCGTTCGGATCAATTTGCATCAATCATCAATTCATCAATCATCAATTCATCAATATCGAATCATCAATATCGAATGCGCGGATCGACCCAGGCGTTGAAGATATCGATCAGGATGGAGGCGATCGCCACAATCACTCCAAAAAACACCATAATTCCCTGCACGACGGGATAGTCCCGAAATTCGATCGCTTGGTAGAGCCGATTTGCCAGCCCCGGCCAGGAAAAGGTCACCTCCGTGAGGATTGCGCCGCCCAGCAGCGAGGCCACCATCAGCCCCAACACCGTGATCACAGGAATCATGGCATTTTTGAGCGCATGTGCTGTAACGATTCGCACTTCTGGCACACCCCGCGCCCGCGCCGCCTCGACATAATCCGACCGCAGCGTCTGCTTCAGGTTGACCCGCACGATCCGCTCAAACACGCCACTGAGCAAGATCCCCAGCGTCAGGCTGGGCAGCGTCAGATAATAAATCGTGGTGAAGAAGTGCCCCAGATTTCCCTCTAGCAAACTGTCGAACAGGTATAGCCCCGTGATGCGCGGCGGCGGGGTCGCTGCCAGTGGAAAGCGCGTGCCGATGGGAAACCAACGCAACTGCACTGCAAACAGCAATTGCAGCAGCATCCCAAACCAGTACATCGGCACCGCGTAGGTGAGGATGCCAAAGAGCCGCCCGCCCGCATCCAGCGGAGAGTTGGGGCGCGACGCGGCCAGCGCCCCAATGGCAATTCCCACCAGCGCCGAAACCACCATGCTGCATACGGTTAGCTCTACCGTGGCGGGAAAATGCTGCTGGATAATCTGCCAGACGGGTTGCCCCTGCGTGGTCAGCGAGGTGCCCAGATCCAGCCGCAGCAGACTCCCCAAATAGTTCACGTATTGCAGCCAGAGCGGGTCGTTTAGCCCCAGTCGGGTTCGCATGGCTTCTTTCACCTCGTCCGGTGCCCGTGCCCCCAGGATTGCGTCCACCGGGTCGCCGGGTGTGGCCCGCAGCAGCAGAAACACCAGCGTCGTGATGGTGAGCAGCATCAGCGGAGCCAGCAGCAGGCGCGAGAGGACGTAGGTGCGGAGGGCGGAGGAACGGGACATTCAGAATCGGGGGTTCGAGTTGGGCTGGGAATAATTGAGGCGGGATAGCGAGATATCTTTATATCAGCAAATCGTCATCGGGGTCTTCATCTGCAAAGGACGGTTCTGATTTTGCGGGTTCTAGATCCTCGGTCGTTTCGGCAGCGTTGGCGTGGGAAATAGCCGCTGCTTCGTTGGGTCGCTGCTCGATGGGGTCTGCCAGCGCTGGCGATAAATCAAGGCGCTCAATGGAGACAATTACCGCATTTTCCCCAGCATTTTCCGGTTCGGGGTCAAAATCGTCGCTGAAGTCGTCGTCGAACTCGTCCTGCCAGTTTTGGGCGATCGCCCCGGCCTCGTCTGTCCAGTTTTGCAAATCTGAGTCTTGCAGATTTGGCGCTGGCAAATCCGGCGCTGGCAGATCTGGCGCTGGAGAGCCTGACCCCGGCGAGTCTAGTGACGGCAGTTCCCAGTCAAACTCCCAGGCTGCGTCTTCGGGCTGAGCAGGCAGCGGCTGCACATCGAGCGATCGCGGCGCATCCAACAATTCCTCTATAGGCAATTCCTCCATAGGCAATTCCTCCACAGGCGCATCCAGACGCGACGAACCAGATTCAGGCTCCGTTGCCAACTCGAATAACCCATCGGCGGATTCAATCAAGTCCTGAATCTGAGGCTGGGGCTGATTCTCAGTCTGAGAGTTTTCAGGCTGTACATCAGTCCGCAAATCAGTCCGCAAATCAGTCCGCACGTCAGGCTGCACATTAGCCCGAACATCAGATAAATCTGATGGATCTGATAGACCTGAATCTGGTGAATCTGGCAGAGGTGCTAGAGAACTGGGCTGCATGGTTCGCGCATCAGGCTCCAGTTCAAACGTCTCTGGCTGCCGCTCAACCCGCACTTCGGGCGCAGCCGAGAAGGGAATAGGGGTATCAGTAGGGCTGCGATCGGCAGGCACGTTAACAGACATTTCGCCCGACATTTCCCCGGTCGCTAGCTCTACTAGCACCTCGTCCAGCGTAAACGAGTCCTCGGTCGCAGGCCGGAATGCGTCTGGAGAAGCCGAGTTTGTTGAGTCTGTTGAGTCTGTGGCCAGTTCTGCCCACGCTGCTGGCTCCGAGGTTTCGTCAGCAGCGACCTGTTCCAGAGTCCTCCCAAGTTCAGCATCGGATGCAGGATCGGATGCAGCGATGGCGGTCGATGGGATAGTCGATGGGGCAGTCAATGGGACGGTGGATGGGGCAGGAGCGAGGGGATCAGATACGGCTGGTGCTGCCTCCGACTTTGTAGGCGGGGCGGTCGATGAAACGGCTTGGTCTGGCGGCTCAGCCCCTTCGACGGATGGGGTCGGCGATTCCTCAGGCATAGTTGGTGTAACGCTGGGGGCAGCGGCCGCAGGGGTGGTTTTGGCTGGGGGGCGAGGTTGTCGAGTTCTGGCAGCGGCTGGGGTAGCGAGCGCAGGGGTATCGCTGGACGCATCAGCAGGCGCGGGCTGGGGTGGAACGGTTTTGGGGCTGGCTTTGGGGAGCGATCGCGCGGGTTTGCCCGCCAGCTTGGGTGATTTGCCGACACGACTCGTCACCTGACTCATCCAGCCCGATGCTTGCTGCGGCAAAGCCTTGAACTGGGTCTGGAGGCGGCCCGGCAGTTCCTCGGCTGCCAGTTTTAGCAAATCGCCCAAGTTGCGCGATGATCCGGGCAACCGCGTTTGCTGGTCGTAGGGTGTAAGCAGTCGCCGCGATTCGATCAACTGCCAGCCCATCCAGCCCAGCAGGGCGACGCTGGCCATCTGTCCCAGCAGCACGCCGCCCGTGATGCGACCCGCGCACACCCACAGCACCAGGGCATAGAACATGCCCACGCCGCTCCAGACAAAGTCGTTTTTGCGGTAGACCTCCGGCAGAAAAAACGCCGACATATACAGCCCAAAGCTGCCCAGGGCAACGACTAGCGCCAAGATGTGGGACATTGTTTCTGCCTCCCGTTTGAGGACTACTTCTATATTTTGCGTGAGATTGGAACCTGTGCGAGATTCGGGTTCTCTGGGCCGGAGCCACGCGCTTTTTGAACCGCCAGTCTTTCTGATTTCTGCCCAGCCTGGGTTCTCGCGCAACTCGGACGATTTCTTTTGCTGATTTTTCGAGCTTAAGAGCTAATTTGTAAAGGAGCCTGAAAGCCTTGTTAATCAAGGATTTCCGAGAAACCGCTTTTCCTGGGCAAACATGACCTCAAAGCCACACATGCCAAGAGTTTCAGGCTTCTTAAGATTTGCTTCATAAATTAGCTCTAATTTTTCGGGCTCATTTTTCAAATGTGTGACTCAAATGACGCGCGATCGCCGTAAACTAATGTAAATTTCCGAATGAAGGGTGGAAAAAAGCCTGCCCGTCTGTATTATTTGTGGTGTGACGTTTGCTTACGATTTCTGGATTCGTCGGGTTTGAGTTTGAAGTTTGATATCAGCTTCTAGATTTTTGGCTCAAATCGTGCTTTAGGCATTACGCTGAGTAATCCAGAATTAGATAACTCTTCTGGGGTTTAAGTTCTCGAAACGTTTCGGTAGTTTCTAGGCGAAAGTAGGTCGCCTTGGCTTCTGAGTCCAGGTTTTGAGGGTTTGAGTAGCAAGAAGAGGCTGTGGTGAGGAGTGAAGGCGCAAACTGTGGATGCAAAGATTTCTCCAGGTCGGTCAATTTCAGTAACGGGGCGCACCTTGCTCCTGACGTTATCCGCGATTCTGGTCTGTCTGATGGCGGCGCTGGATGTTGCTGCGGGGCGATCGCCCTGGCAAGCGGCTAGTCTGACGTTGCCCTTTGCCCTGTCTGCGGCGGGGGTCGGAGCGTTGGGCTATGCGGCCGTGCCACAACTCCGCGCATGGAAAGCGGGCCAGGTGATTCGCGAGGATGGCCCCCAAGCGCACCTGAAGAAGGCAGGCACTCCGACGATGGGCGGCATTTTCGTTGTTCCTGTTGGCGTGGCGATCGCCCTGCTGCTCTCCGGGTTTCACCCGACCGTGGTAGCGGTTGCGGGGTTGACCCTTGCTTACGGATTTATTGGCTGGCTTGACGACTGGCAAATCCTCCGCCGCAAGTCGAATAAGGGTATTTCTCCCCGCACGAAGCTGGCGCTGCAACTCGGCTTTGGGGGGCTATTTTGCCTCTGGGCTTTTAGCCACTCGTTTCCAGGTATGACCACGGTGCTGCTGCCCTTTGGACTGGCGCTACCACTTGGGGCGCTGTTCTGGCTGGTGTCGTGGTTTGTGCTGGTGGCCGAGAGCAACGCCACCAATCTGACCGATGGGCTGGACGGGCTAGCGGGGGGCACAGGGGCGATCGCCCTGCTTGGTCTGGCGGCACTCGTTGCCCCGGCTCACCCTGAGCTAGCCGTTTTCTGTGCGGCGATGGGCGGCAGCTACCTGGGCTTTTTGGTACACAACCACAACCCCGCCCGTGTGTTCATGGGCGATACGGGTTCCCTGGCGCTGGGTGGAGCGCTGGCGGCTGCGGCGATTGTCAGCCAGTCGCTCTTTGGCCTACTAATTCTGAGCGGTATCTTCCTGGTCGAAACGTTGTCCGTCATTGCTCAGGTCGGCTATTACAAAGCCACTAAAGACGAGAACGGTATCGGCAAGCGTCTCTTCAAAATGGCTCCGCTGCATCATCATCTGGAACTGGCGGGCTGGTCAGAAACTCAGGTGGTGGGGCGATTCTATCTAATTGGCGTGCTGCTGGTTCTAGTTTGCTTGTCGCTGTTTCAGGGCTAAGGCTAGGGCTAAAGCTCTGGCGCTTCCTGTAAAGAATGGTAGCGAACGCAACAAAAAAAGCCTTGGATTTCCTATGATTGAAGTGGGGCAAGTTAAGGATAGTTTATATTTCCTTTTGATTTCCGCTCTATCCAGATGACTCGCTCCTCGTTCACTCGTTGCTGAGGCCAGCGTTATGAATCTTTTTAAGGTCATTGGACAGGCAATTCAATTCCTTACCGAAGGAGCATCGGAGATTTTCAGCCCTGACCGAGACGAATATCCCAAAACGGGCGTGCAGCCCTACGAAGGTGATCCGCTGTCTGAGCGCGTAGAATCCACTAAATAGCCGCTAGATCATTCGCCGACTGTCATTTCTGCTAGATCATTCGCCGACTGTCATTTCTGAACGAATCCGGCTGGCTAATCAATCGGTTGACTAATCAAAAAATCCCTCCTCTATGCTGTTATTGGCTAAGGGGGGATTTTTGTAGGGACGCTGCTAGGATTGAAGCGCCACGAAGCGATCGCAGGCGATCGCCCCTCCCTGCATTTTGCTCTACCCCACAAGCCATCGCCCCTATGAATGCATCGACCCACGAAGCGACGAATGGATCAACCAATGCTCCTACCGACTGGTACATCGTCAAGCAGCCCGAAGGCCACTGCGATATCGTGGCTGCGGCTGATCTGAACCCCGAACTTGCCAGCCCGTCGCAGACCGCAGAAGATACCGAAATCCAGCAGTGGGGGCCGTTTGCGCCCCAAAGCGAGGCGATCGCCCGTCGGGTGGGGCTGATTCGCGCTGGAAAATGCCTGCCGCGCTAAAAATAGTCAGATCGAATGGATCGCTGGATCGAGTAGTTGAAATCGAGTAGTTGAAATAGTTTGGAGCGCAAAGCGTCGCACTAGGGCAGCGATTCGGCTCGGCGCTGCCGATGGGCCGCAATTTCCTGCCGCAGGGCCTCCAGTGCCCGCGCATATTGCGGATCAGCCAGCGTACCGATTTGATCCCGGTTTTGGCTGAGGGTTTCCCGCTGTTCGTCGGTCAACTCGACCAGCACGTTGGGTTCGATCCCCTGCTTGTTAATATCGCGCCCGCTTGGAGTCAGATATTTGGCAACCGTCACCGCCAGCCCAGAGCCATCGCCCAGCCCCCGCACCGACTGCACCAGCCCCTTGCCAAACGTCTGCGTTCCCACCAGCACCGCGCGACCATTGTCTTGCAGCGCACCCGACAAAATCTCGCTGGCGCTAGCCGAACCGCCATCCACCAGCACCACGAGCGGCTTATCTGTCAGAGCGCTGCCGTTGGCCCGCTCCTGTTCTGCAATGCCCTGGCGGTCTACGGTGGACACGATCACACCTTCATTTAGCCACATGCGGGCAATGTCGATGCTGGCATAGAGCAGCCCGCCTGGATTGGAGCGCAGATCCAGCACGTAGCCCGTTGCCTGCTGCCGCTCTAGATCTTGAATTGCCTCTTTCATTTCTTCTGAGGCGTTGGCGCTGAACTGGTTGAGGCGGATATAGCCGACCTTGCCCAGCGAGGAGTCTTGCAGAGAGTACCTAACTGGATGTAGCTCGATCCGGGCCCGTTGCAGCTTGAACTCTAGCTCCTGATCGCCCCGACGAATGGTAAGCGTAACCTCAGTGCCGACCGGGCCACGAATCAGAGACACCGCCTGGTTCACATCCATGCCCTCAGTCGTCTGATCGTTGATTTTGGTAATGACATCTCTAGCCAGAATGCCAGCTTGAGACGCAGGCGTGTCTTCAATCGGCGCAACAACCACCAGTTCCTTGGTTTCTTCGTCTTGGGAAAGCTGGATGCCGACCCCCGTCAGTTCGCCCGACGTATCCACCTGCATATCCCGAAACTCCGCCGGGTTCATAAATCGCGTGTAGGGATCACCCAATAGCTCCAGCATTTCGCGGATAGCGGTGTAGGCTTCTTCGCGGCTTGTGTAGTTTCGCCCTAAATACTCCTGTCGGACGGACTGCCAATCCACCTGATTAAACGTGGCATCGACGTAGGTGCGATTGATCAGTTGCCAAACCTCGTCAACTAGCTCCTTCGGGCTTTCCTGGAAGAACGCTTGGCCTTTGGACAGGTGCATCCCCGCCCCGGTAACGGTCATTGCTGCGACAGCAAATGCCGTGCTGCCCAAAACGAGTCCGCGTTTTGTAATATCCATAGCGATAGGAGGAGAAGGTCACGACGAGGGTACGCCCAATCTAGCACAGGCATCTTGAGTCGGGCTGCTTAATCATTACAGAAGCACAGAAGCATTGGCAACAGAAGCATTAACGAGAAAATCCCTGTGTCAAAGTTCGCGTGTCAAAGTTCGCGTGTCAAAGTTCGCCCAATCAGAGTGAGGAACTGAGCAACACCGACGTTGGCTGGGATGTCCAGGGTGGAACGAGGGCGATCGCTCTCTAGACCCTACGGCTCAACCCAGCGTCCATCTGCCTTGATCAAGTTAATTAACTCCTGCACACCCTGATCTTCCGGAACGCGCTTAATTTCTTCACGTCCCCGATACAGCGAAATGTAGCCTGCCTGCTTGCCCACATAGCCATAGTCGGCATCAGCCATTTCGCCCAGTCCGTTGACGATGCACCCCATCACGGCGATATTCAACCCAGTCAAGTGGTTTGTAGCAGCGCGAACCTTGGCCAGCACCTCTTCCAGGTTGAACAAGGTGCGTCCACAAGACGGGCAGGCAACATACTCCACCATCGTCCGCCGCAGCCCCAGCGCCTGCAAGATGCCGTAGCAAACCGGAATCTCCTTCTCCGGGGCTTCCGTTAGCGAGACGCGGATTGTGTCGCCGATGCCCTCGGCCAGCAGCGTGCCGATGCCTGCGGTGGACTTGATGCGGCCGTATTCGCCGTCCCCGGCTTCCGTCACGCCTAGGTGCAGCGGATAGTCCATGCCTAGCTCGTCCATGCGCTTTACCATCAGGCGGTTGGCAGCAATCATCACGGGTACGCGAGAGGCTTTCAGCGATAGTTCAATGTTGTAGAAATCCAGCGATTCGCAAATGCGGATGAACTCTAGCGCCGACTCGACCATGCCTTCGGGCGTGTCGCCGTAGGTGAATAGCATCCGCTCTGCCAAAGAGCCGTGATTCACGCCAATCCGCATGGACTTGTTTTGGTCGCGCAGCTTGACAACCAGTGGCTCTAGGGTTTCGCGTATCTTTTCGCCAATTTCAGTAAATTCGGCGCTGGTGTATTCCGTGCGATCGCTCTTGGGCTTTTCAAACACATACAGCCCCGGATTGATCCGCACGTTGTCCACATAGTTTGCCACTTCTAGGGCAATTTTCATGCCGTTGTGATGCACATCGGCCACCAGTGGCACGGGCTTGTAGGACTTGTAGAGGCGATCGCGGATTTCCTCCATCGCCTTGGCGTGGGCCATGCTGGGCACGGTCACCCGCACAATTTCGCAGCCAATCTCGTGCAGCCGCCGAATTGCCGCAACGGAACCCTCAATATCCAGCGTGTCTTCGTTAATCATCGACTGCACCGCCACGGGATAGTCGCCGCCGATGGTGATGTCGCCCACCGGAACCGGGCGCGTTTTGCGACGCACAATGCCTACGTTGGCATCGGCAGGGGCAGACGGAGCAGTGGGCGCGTTGACAGGATTAGGAAGCGTTTGCATACCCTTGGGCCTGAGTAGAGATGGGCGATGAAATACGAGATGGGCGATAGAGTATCCGAAGAGCCAAAGCTGCGGCTACGAAACAGCATGAGAGCCACTTGGAGCGTTACTAATAGCCACTCAGAGCGTTACTAAATAATGCTCTACAACAAGGCTCTACGTTCCAGAGTGCCATAAACGGGGCACGTTTGGCGGTTATGGACAGGTTATGGAGGTCAGGGATTTGGTGTCAGGGGATGATCGGGGTCGAACCTAAAGCCTGACCCCCGATCCCTAGCGTCTAGTCAATCTGAATTGATGTGGGGCGGTTGGCGCTACTGCTGGCGCTGGGGGTTCCGGTTTTGCGGAAGTCGGCGTAGAGGCGATCGCGCCATTCAAAAAACGGCGCAAACGTGCCCACATCGGCGATGCCCGGAACGCCTTTGCCCTTGAGCGGTTGGGGAATATCCAGGTAGTCGCCATCGGGAAACTTGACGTACATCGTCAGCCCCGCCACAGCAAAATCTGCCAGGGTGGGATGGTCGGTGATCAGGTAGGGCTGATCGAGCAAGATAAAGCAGAGCGCCGCCAGATCCCGCTTCATGGATGCTTCGGCTGCTTTGATGGCATCCGGGGTCAGTCCCACGCCCAGTTCCAGCACGCTGAATAGCTCATTGGGCATAGAGCTAACGACTGTTTTTAGAAAATCAGGAATCGTATTCGGGAGAAACGACTGGCGGAAGCTCTGGTCTTTGCCCAGTGCGCCAATCATGCATTTGCGGGCATTTAGCCCAATGGATTCGTCGGCCCACTGCTCCATTAACAAACACAGCCCGCGCTGTTTGGGATCGGTGGGAATAATCGGGCGATCGGGATAGGTCTTTTCCAGATACTCGGCAATTTCGGTGGAGTCGGCAATAACTGTGGAGCCGTCTTTCAGCACGGGCACTTGGCGCTGGCCGGACATCCGAAACAGGTCAAGCTGGCCGACACCAGGGGTCACTTCCACCTTGCGATAGGGCAAGCCCTTGTAGTCCAAAATTAGCCGAATCTTTTCGCAGTAGTGGGATAGCTCAAATTGATAAAGCTCTAGCATGGCCTGCGTCCTCGGTGAGTAGGGCGGAGAAATGGTTGATTGTGTGAATGGGGTGCGGCAGGGAACTGGGTTGTCGAGTGGTTCAGATTGCCCCTAGTCACCATACCCTGAGTCTGTCGGCTCTACAAAGCAAGTAGGCTGCAAATCATCGGCAAATAATCGGCCATCTTGCAAATGAGCGTCCCTGAAGGATTCGCGTATGATGGCTAGTGTCTCCTGCAAATTTTCTCTGCAAATTTCTTTGCTGTATGACTGGAACCGCGATTGGTAGCTACGCGCCCGACTTTGAACTGCCCGGTGTAGATGGCGAGGTGCATCATCTCGCTCGGTATCTTGAATCCCATCGGGCGGTTTGCGTGGTTTTTATGTGCAACCACTGCCCCTATGTGCGGCTGTATATTGATCGCCTCAAGCAAATTCAGGACGACTTTCAGGGGCAGGGCGTGACGTTGATCGGCATCAATCCCAACGACGACACGCGCTATCCTGACGATAGTTTCGACAAGATGAAGTCCTTTGCCATCGAGCAGGCGATCAACTTTCCCTACCTGCGCGACGTGACGCAAGAGGTGGCGGAAGCCTTTGGCGCAGAGCGCACACCGGAGATTTACCTGCTGGATAGCGAAGGGATTCTTCGGTATAACGGGGCGATCGACGATAGCCCGCAGAATCCCGACGGGGTGCAGAAGGCCTATTTGAGGGAGGCGATCGCCAGCATTCTCTCCGGCACTGCGATCGCCGACACCCACACGCACACCATCGGTTGCTCTGTAAAATGGCGACAGCCGACAGAAGGATAGCGAGAACGTCCCGTGTCGGCCGTGGCCGATCGTTTGCCTTAGCCAATCATTATTTAGCCGAGCATTATTAGGAAATTAGGAACCGCGCTACAGCAATGCCTGAATATTAGCCTCCAGATCTTCTGGTTTGGTGGTGGGCGGGTAGCGCTTCACGACGTTGCCCTGGCGATCGACCAGGAATTTGGTGAAATTCCACTTAATCGCCTCCGTGCCAAAGATACCGGGGGCAGATTTCGTCAGGTATTGAAACAGAGGATGGGCGTTGCTGCCGTTCACGTCTACTTTTTGGAATAGCGGGAACGACACCCCAAACCGGGTTTCGCAAAATGCCTGGATTTGATCTGCTGTCCCCGGTTCCTGCTGTCCAAACTGATTGCACGGGAAGCCCAGTACCACCAGGCCCTGATCGGCGTATTTGCTGTAGAGGGACTGAAGCCCCTGATATTGGGGCGTAAAGCCGCACTGGCTGGCCGTGTTCACAATCAACAGCACCTTGTCTTTGAACGCATCGAGCGATACGGGCTTGCCGTCGATGCTGGTGGCTGAAAAGTCGTAGATAGAGGCAGAAGCGGCAGTCATAGTATTAACCCAGGATTAATCTGAAGACTCTGAAACATTACTTAACAATTTTAGCGAAATCCCTGGGGTCGAATGCAGGGTTTGCGGCCTTCGCGATACCCTTTTGCGATGCCCTTTTGCGATGCCCTTTTGCGATGTTCTTTTGCGATGCCCATCTGTCTGCTAGAGCCAGTGGCAAACCGGCCGCTTGGCGCTGACGGATTTTTCCGGTCTACTGCTATCTTGGGTTGGAAACAATTTTAAAGTTCTAGAGAATTGTCACGACCTATGGGGAATACGTATCGGCGGGTTTTGCTAAAGCTCAGCGGCGAGGCACTGATGGGCGATCTCTCCTATGGGATTGACCCGGCAGTGGTAGATGCGATTTGTGCAGAGATTAAAGATGTGGTGAATACGGGCGTAGAAGTTGCGGTTGTGGTGGGCGGCGGCAATATTTTTCGCGGCATCAAGGGCGCAGCGGCTGGGATGGATCGGGCAACGGCGGATTACATCGGCATGATTGCCACCGTGATGAACGCGATGACACTGCAAGACTCGCTGGAGCGAAAGGGCGTGCAAACTCGCGTGCTGACGGCGATCGAGATGCAGGAAGTGGCAGAGCCGTATATTCGTCGCCGCGCCATTCGCCATTTGGAAAAGGGGCGAGTGGTAATTTTTGGTGCGGGGTCTGGTAATCCTTTCTTTACGACGGACACGACGGCGGCGCTGCGGGCAGCAGAAATTAGCGCAGAGGTCGTGTTCAAGGCGACAAAAGTAGATGGCATTTACGACGCTGACCCGAAGGTGAATCCCGATGCCCGCAGGTTCCAAACGCTGACCTACAGCTATGCGCTGGAAAAAGACCTGCGGGTGATGGATGGAACGGCGATCGCCCTGTGCAAAGATAACAATATCCCTATCATGGTGTTTAACCTGGCGGTTGAAGGCAACATTCGCCGCGCCTTGATGGGTGAACCCATTGGCACACTTGTTGGAGGCTCTTGTGGAATTAGCTGAAATTGAAGGCAATATGCAGAAGACCATTGAGGCCACTCAGCGGTCGTTTAACACCATCCGCACAGGACGGGCAAATGCGAGCATTCTCGACAAGGTGCAGGTGGAATACTACGGTACGCCTACACCGCTGAAGTCTCTGGCCAACATCAGCACGCCCGATGCCAGCACCATCTTGATCCAGCCCTATGACCGGAACACGCTGAACCTGATCGAAAAGGCGATTCAGATGTCTGATGTGGGGCTAACGCCGAATAACGATGGTTCCGTGGTGCGGCTGAATATTCCGCCCCTGACGAGCGATCGCCGCAAAGAATTGGTAAAAATCGCCGCCAAATACGCCGAAGAAGGCAAAGTTGCCCTCCGCAACATCCGCCGCGATGCTGTAGACAGCGTTCGCAAGCAAGAAAAAGACGGCGACCTGCCCAAAGACACTGCGCTGGATTTGCAAGACAGCATCCAAAAGCTGACCGATAAGTACGTGGCCAAAATCGACGCGCTGCTCAAAGAAAAGGAAACCGATATCACGACGGTCTAGCGTTAGATTTACGCTAGATTTGCGTCAAATTTGCCTCCGGCTTGCATCAGGGTTCTGAGCGGTGCATCGAGGTTGGGTCGAGCTTTTGGCATCGCGCTCAGCCGTGATCTAGGTTTGATCTGCGTTTGATCCTTTAGTTTGTGACCCGCGTTCAGGAGTGACCTGTTCATGTATGACTGCATCATCGTGGGCGCTGGGCCTGCGGGCGCAAGTGCTGCCTATCACCTGGCAAAGCGCGATCGCTCGGTGCTGCTTTTAGAAAAGGAATCCCTGCCCCGCTACAAACCCTGCGGCGGCGGCGTATCGCCCCAAGTGGCCGAATGGTTTGATTTTGACTTTGGCCCGGCGATCTCGCTCAAGGTCAACACCCTCCGCTACACCTGGAACATGGACGATCCGGTGGTGGCTCAGCTTGAAAACCTAGAGCCGATTTGGATGGTGCGGCGCGACGTGTTCGACCATTTCCTGGTCAAAAAAGCGCAAGAACAGGGCGCAATGCTCAAAGACCGTACCGCCGTATCGGGTATTGAATGGCGAGGCAACGGCTGGCGGGTCAACACCGCCCAGGGCCCGTTTCTAGGAACCTATCTAATCGCCGCTGACGGAGCAAAGGGCTTCATGGCAAAGTGGCTGGGATTTGGCGATCGCAAGCGGAAGTTGGGCGGTGCGCTGGAGGCGGAGGCCCGTCAGCCCATTGCCGATGCCCAGACCATCCACTTCGAGTTTGGCATGGTCAAAAACGGCTATATCTGGAACTTTCCCAAGGCAGACGGCTATTCCATTGGCATTGGCACCTTTCGCGGTGGCGAAGCGCAAGACTTCAAGCGCATCCTAACGGAATATTCCAAGCTGTTTAACGTCGATTTTGCAACCACCGAGCAGCACGGGCATCCCCTATGCCTGTGGGATGGCGACCAGACCTTGCATACTCAAAATGCGCTGCTGGCCGGCGAAGCCGCCTGCGTGGTTGATCCCATGACAGCCGAAGGGATTCGCCCTTCGATCTTTACGGGCGTGAAGGCGGCGGAGGCAATTCATGCAGCGCTGAGCGGCGACTTGGACGCGCTCGAAGGATATACCCACACCATTCAGCAAGAGTGGGGCCAGGAAATGATCTGGGCAAAACGGCTGGCCAATGCTTTCTACGCGGCTCCCAGCCTGGGCTATCGGCTGGGGATCAAGCGTCCCTCTGCCACGGAGCGGATGGGGCAAATTCTCTGCGGCAAGCTAGGCTATCGCGATGTGGCCAACCGCGCTATTCAACGCCTCAGTGCCGGGTTGATCCCAGGAATGTAGAGCCGACTCGACGGGCAGAATTCTCCACTGCAAAATTCTCCACTGAGAAATTCTCAATCTCAACTAGAGTTTGCTCAGCCGTGCCCTGCTAGCGAGACGGAATTTTGACCGTAAAGCTCGTCCAGCCGTCGGCGCTGTCGGCGCTGATCGTGCCGCTCAGTTGCTCCACCAGCTTTTGCACCAGCGCCAGCCCCAGCCCGGTGCCGCCGTGCTTGTAGCGATCGACTTGCAAGACGCGATAGAACTTTTCAAAGATATGGGGCAGGTCGGCATTGGGAATTTCGGCCTGATTCTGGAGTCGGAAGATGGTGTAGGCTGTGAACCCATTCTCCTCGGTGGGCGGCTGGAGCGATACGTCTAGCGCAATGCTCAGCCCCTTGGGCGTATACTTGCAGGCGTTGTTCAGTAGCTCTGCCAGAATGCGCCGCAGGATGGTCGGGTCGGTCACCAGCGGCGGCAAATCTTCAGCGCAGGAGACTTCGAGGGTTTGCTGGGAGTTGGCGATGCGGGTGCGGAAAGGTTCCACCAGGGCGGGCAGCCAGTTGGGCAGGTCGATGCGCTCGACGGTGATGGGAAAGACGGATTCTTCTAGTCGCTGCAAGTCCAGCAGGTCGTTGATGAGTTCTTCCTCTCGCGCCAGTTCGCTTTCCAGGATGCTGAGATACTGTTTTTGCTTTTCTTCGCTGGGGGCGGTTTTCAGCATATGGATCGCCATTTTGACGTTGGCGATGGGGGTGCGTAGCTCATGGGAGACGGTGCTGAGGAACTGATCTTTGAGCTGGTTGAGCCGCTCCAGTTCCGTGACCTGGGCCTGGGCTGCCTGATAGAGCCGGGCCTGGCGAATGGCGATCGCACACTGGTTGGCCACCTGCTGCACCATGCGAATCTCGAACTCGTTAAACACGTACTCTTTGCGGTGAATCAGCCAGAGGTCGCCTAGCACGGCCTGCTCCATACCCTCGGACGAGTTGGCATCGACAAAAATGGGGCAGGCCAGCATGGACACCCGTCCCCGCTGGGGGTTGGGATAGAGCGAGCAAAACTGGAAATACAGCCCCTGCTTGAGCTGGTGGTAGATATCCGGCGAGTCGTCCATCTGGGCCACACGGCCGTAGAAGGTGGGAATCGAGTGGGTATATTCGTAGCGGATGGTGGACGTGCCTTCCTCTAGGTCGTACAGCGCCGAGTTGCAGCCCGCCAGCCCCAGCACCAGCGTTAGCTCCTGCACAGCCGCCTGCAAGATCTGGCTTTCGTCGAGGCTGTCGCGCACCTTGTCGGTAATGCGCTTGAGCATGGATTCGT
This sequence comes from Thermoleptolyngbya sichuanensis A183, assembly GCF_013177315.1. Lineage (NCBI taxonomy): Bacteria > Bacillati > Cyanobacteriota > Cyanophyceae > Oculatellales > Oculatellaceae > Thermoleptolyngbya > Thermoleptolyngbya sichuanensis. The sequence goes on from NZ_CP053661.1 coordinate 4,693,361, forward strand.
ATTTCAGCACGCGCTCCATCTGCTCGGCGCGGCGCACGATTTGCTGCTCTAGGTCGGCATTCAACTGCTGCGCCTGTTGATAGAGGCGCGACTGTTGGAGGGCGATCGCCACCTGTTCGCTGAGATAGCGCAGCAAATCCACCTCGTGGGGCTGCCAGTGGCGGATACCAGAACATTGATGCACCGACAGTAGCCCCAAAAGCTGGTCATCCCGCAGGATCGGCGCGACCAACACCGCCCGCGTCTGCTGTTGCCGGAAGAGTTCTAGCAGTTCCGGCGAATAGTCGCCTGTTTCGATGTCATCCACAATCCGGTAGTGGCCCTGGCGAAAGTAGGCAATTCGCTGTTCGGCGATCGCCTGACTAACCCGCTCTCCCAGCAGCGATGGCCACGGGGCAACCACCGACTCTGCCACAATCACCGACCCGGCATCATCTTCAAAGCTGTGAATCACCACCCGGTCTGCCTGGAGCGCTTGCTGCACCTCGATCACCGTGCTGTTCAAAATTTCGCCCGGATCAAGCGACTGACGAATTCGCTGGGTGATGCTGGCAACCGAGTGCGATTGGGCTGACTGCTGCTGAATTTGCTCAACCTGATGATCGTAGCTATCTAGCACTCGCGATAAATTGGCACGAATCTGCAACAGCGCATCGGTCAGTCCCGCATCCTGAGAGGTGGCTGGCGCAGGAGACTGAGCAGATGACCTGGTGGATTTATCGGAGCTAGATCCGGTACGAGGAGATTTGGGATTAGAAGATCGGTCGCCAGCAGACTTCGCATTGGATGAATCATGGGATGGATCACGGGAGGGGCGATCGTCCCGATCCTCCTGCCGATCCTCCCCCTCAATAACGCGCTCTAGCGACAGTCGCGACAGCAATTGCTCAACCTGATCCAGCGCCGCCTCCAACTCTGTGTATCCTTGGGGATGCTTGTTGGCTGGGCGTGCTGAAACCGAAGGCTGCGAATTCTGAGGCAAATTCCCTTGACTCACTACACGGACTCTCCTCAGCACATAACATCGTTGCAGCCGATCGTCCAGCGAAGCAAATATGCCCAAAATCTGGAAACCCTACCGTAGTACCCAACACTCATCAGACTTCGGTAATTACGCAGGTGAGTTGACACGGGAGCACCGCGATCCCAAATCGAGCAGTGTTCAGATGGCTTGCGTGGCAAAGTGCCTGTGAATCTCAAGCTAGCATCCCTCAGATAGGGCGCTCCCAGACAGTTTCGTAATGCTCGATACAGAGTTTTCATCGGAACCCCGAAGCCGACACTCAGTTTGCCAAGAACACACGAATATCATGGTCTGGGTTAGCATCCACAAGAATAGCAGTTTTTTTGGAGGGACGCTTTTAGGGAATTGGGGTGCAGGAATAAGGCTGGGAATAAGGCTCAATCAACCCCGGCACTCCGTTACCTTGCTGCTCCTATCACCTGTGTCACCGCTGTCAACTGTGTCACCGCTGTCACCTGTGTCACCGCTGTCAACTGTGTCACCGCTGTCACCTCACCCCGTCACTCCGTTATCTCCGTTATCTTATGTATACCCCGTTCCTCTACGATCGCACTCGTCCTGTCGGCAGCTTTTGGGAAACTACAGTAGACCCGGTGGAAGGGGTGGCGCTGGCGGGCGATCGCACTTGCGACGTGGCGATTATCGGCGGCGGCATCACGGGACTCTCGGCGGCGCTGCACCTGGCGCGGGCGGGCGTGGAGGCGTGCGTGCTGGAGGCGGGAATACCAGCCTGGGGCGCGTCGGGGCGGAATGGCGGCTTTTGCTGTGTTGGGGCAACCTGGCTCGACCCGGAAGCCCTGCTGAACCAGTTTGGGCACGAGGAAGTGGGGCGATTTTTTCGGCAGCAGCGCGAGGGCACAGAGCTAGTGTGCCAGATTGCCCAGGAGGAAGGCATTGACCTAGACGCGCAGGGGGACGGCGAGATCGAAGTGGCCCATCGCCCCAACCGATGGCGATCGCTCGAAGCGGCCTACGAATTTTTTAGCGACATTGCGGGCTATCCCTGCCAGCTCTGGTCGCCCAAGGAACTGACCGAACGGGCCTACCATAGCCCCGAAGCACATGGGGCGCTGCATGTCGGCGTGGGCTTTGGGCTGAACCCGATGAAATATAGCCGGGGACTGGCGATCGCCCTCCAGCGGCAACCCGTTGCAGTCTACGCCCATAGCCCCGTTCAGCGCTGGGAAACAGACGGGCGTGGACATCGGCTGCACACGCCAGGGGGAACCCTGCGGGCCCAGCGAGTTATTATCGCGACCAACGGCTACACCGAAGACCCCCTCCACCCGGCCATGTCTGGCCGCCTGCTGCCCGTCGTTTCCAATATCATTACCACGCGCCCCCTCACCGCCGCCGAACTCGCTGCTCAGGGCTGGAAAACCGAAACCCCCATCTACGACACGCGCAATCTGCTGTTTTACTTTCGCCTGCTGAAAGATGGGCGCTTTCTGTTGGGGACGCGGGGCGGCACACGGGGCACCCCGCAAGAAGCCGACCGCTATCGTCAGTGGATGGGGCGACGGCTGGGCACGATGTTTCCCGCCTGGCGCGACGTGGAAATTTCCCACTACTGGAGCGGGCTGCTCTGCGGCTCTAGGGCGCTCGTGCCCCATGTCGGGCAGCTTGCCGATGATCCCACGCTCTTCTATGCGCTGGCCTATCACGGCAACGGCGTGGCCACCGCCACCTGGAGCGGCCGGGCGATCGCCCATCTGCTAATCGGCAAGATTTCAGAAACCGATCTGGCAACCCCCTTCCGCCAGCCTCTCCGCCGCTTCCCGCTGCCCTACCTGCGCCCGTGGTATCTGCGGGGGATGTTTAGTCTATATAGCTTGCAGGATGCCTGGTAAGCGGGCGGGAAATGCTGGTAAGCGGGCAGGAGATATTGGAGTAAAGCGACCCTATCTTTGCATTATTCGCACTACTCTAGTATTTGCACTATTCCATCGCAGCACAGGTCAGCGGCGAGCCGCCAGGATTGGTCGCAGCGCGAGCAGCCTGGGCAACGCGAAAGTCGAGATTCGTCAGCCCGCCTGCGTCGTGGGTGGTGAGTCGCAGCGTGACGCGGTTGTAGGCAATCGTCAGGTCGGGGTGATGGGCGGCGGCTTCGGCGGGTTCCACTAGGCGATTCACAAAGGCGATCGCCTCCACAAAGTTCCCAAATGAGTAAGTGCAGGAAATTTCCTGTCCTGCCAGGGCCCAGTCAGATAGATCCTGCATTTGTCGGGCTATCTCATCACTGCTGAGCAAGACTGGGAGGGCGATCGCCCCCCGCGCTCCGGTTGCCATTGCCAGCACCAGTCCCAGCCCAGCGCCCAGTATCCAATTGCGCCGGGGTGCGAGATTTCTATGCATACGAAACTCCATTTTGATGGACTTGTTTAATGGGCTTAGAGGGACTCATCTGACTGCCTCAAAACTGCCTCAAACTTGTTCTCCTAGTATCACAACCTCTGGGCGATCGCCGCGGCCCAAGGGATCGAACCGTGTTTCTTAAAAAAGCTTTACGCAGAAATTAAACAGTTCCGTAAGCTGGTACTTTTGTGGTTAAATTTTGCAGTCTTGTTTTCTAGACTGCTGCAAGCTTCGCAGCAAATATTTAAGGTTGAAACATATTGGCGCACCCAGAGGTCATCACCAATGGGCGCTTTGCTGTTTTCTTGGCTTTGCTGTTCTGATTGCTGCTTTTGATCGCGGTCGATTCAGCTTGGATCGGGCGTGATCTTGTTTCGGGTGCGCTGGAATGTCGTTTCGGCTCGCATATCCGTCTGGCAGCGTTCCAATATGAATGGTTATGAAATGCTTTTCAGCGTTTTGCAATTTCAGCGCCTTGCGTGCAGAACGCATTCTTAAAAGCATTCCTGAACGCATTCTGTAACTGTTCTGTACCTGTGGTGTGACGTAGCGTACTCTCCTATGATTCAACCAAACTCATTCCCTAACAACCCTCTTGATCCTCAAGATTTTAATCTCCAAACATTTGCCAAGCCAGTTCCCCGAATAGATGTACAAAACCTGACGCAGAGGCTGTTTCGGCAGCAGCATCTTGTACCTGGAAAGCCCGTTGTGGTTTCCTGCGGGCTGGTGGCATGAGGTGTCTAGCCTCGGAACCGATGCCGTCTGTTCGGTAAACCGATTTTGGAACGTGTTGCCGTTGTCGCGGGCGCTGACGAACTGGAGTAAGTGGCGTGTTCACTTGGGATTTGTGATGGCGATGCCTCATCTGCTGGGCAATCTGGCAGGGGCGATCGCCAGCACAGATCGCGAGCAGGCCTTTCGTAAAATCATGCAGCGGATGTGAGGAGAGAGGATGAAGTGAGAGGGGTGGGGTGATAATGGAGCAACTGTGCCATCCACACTCCATCCCTTTTTTAGGCTCCCCATACTCAAATCCCCACCCCCGTTATTGTGACTGCGATCGCCCCTGTCAAAACTGCTCCCCCGCGCCGCACCCGCCGTCCGGTCGGGCTATATGCCTCGCTGCTGCCGCCGCTGGTATGGACGACGCTGCTCTATTTTGTCCCTTTGGCGCTGCTGATTTCCTACAGCGTGTGGCGGCTGGAGGCGTTTGATATTGTCAAAGAGTTCAGCCTGGTCAATTTCAAAACGATTTTTACGAATGCCGCCTATCGCACGGTGATTTTGCGAACCGTGGGCACGGCGCTGGGAGTGACGCTGATTGATATCGTGCTGGCGCTGCCGCTTGGCTATTTTATTGCGCGGTTTGGCGGCAAGTGGCGATCGCTCCTGACGATCCTCGTCATCCTGCCGCTGTGGTCAAGCTATCTGGTGCGGGTGTTTGCCTGGAAAATCATTCTGGGCTACAACGGCGTGTTGAATACGGCGCTGCTGTCGCTGGGCATTCTTCAGGAACCTAGCACGGTGTTCCTCTACAACCAGTTTTCGACCATGCTCACGTTTGTTCACGTCTGGCTACCGTTCATGATCTTGCCCATCATCACCGCCTTCGAGCGATTGCCCCAAGACTTGCTGGAAGCCTCCGCCGATCTGAACGCACCGCCGCTCACAACTTTTCGCCGAGTCATTCTGCCCCTGGTGAGACCGGGCGTATTTGCGGGTTCTATCAGCGTGTTTGCGCTGACGATGGGCGACTATATCACGCCGAGTCTGGTAGGCAGCCCCAGCGGCATCATGTTGGGTAACGTCATCTCATCCCAGTTTGGTGTGTCCTACAACTGGCCGCTGGGCGCAGCGTTTTCGCTAGTGGTGATGCTGATTGTATTTGGTGGACTGGCGATCGCCCTCCGCCAGGGAGCCTTGGAAGCCTAAGGTTTGAAGCCCAAGCCTGGAAGCCTGAGGGTTGAAGCTGGGTGGAATAAATGCGATTTTGGATTTTAGTTGGTGTCCCGATTGATTCGCAGTTCCCTTCGGAGAATGGAGACAAGTCATAAAGCAAGCCATAAAACAAGTCATAAAACAAGTCATAAAAAAGGGATGAAAGCATCGCTCTCACCCCCCGCAATCTCTAGGAGACATCAAATCTAGAAACGAAACATAAAACAAAGCACAGACACTGAGCCAATCTGCCCTAGTTCAGCGGTTGGCGATCGCCCGCAGGCGGCAAGCCACGTTCCGACGCAGGCGGCAGGTAGCTATCGTCAAACACTTCGCCAATCGGGGGTGGAGTCACTTCAAACACGCCAGCCACCTGCTTGATCGTCTGCTCAAAGCGAGCCGGATCGATGCCGCCCAGACCGTTCGCCTCAGTCTCCGGAGTGACCCACAGCCGCTCTAGGGCAATCTTTAGGCGCTGCTTTTCTGACACTTCCTCCATCAGGGAATCGCCCGCCTTCATCACCGATGCCAGCCCCGCAGCCGGGTCTTTGATCACGTCCTGCATTCCTCGGAAATAGGCCCGCAAGAAGCCCCGCACCACGTCGGGATTCTGCTCCAAGAAAGACTTCTTGACCACAATGGCATTGCCATAGAGATCCAGCCCAAAGTCGTTGTAGTAGAACATTGTCAAGTCAGACTCTTGCTTGCCTGCCTTGGCAAGCGCAGGCAAGATGCTGGTCGAAAACCCGCTGACGGCATCGACATCGCCCTTAACCAGAAACGTTTCCCGTAGTTTTGGCTCCATCGTAATCCATTCCACCGAGTCGGCAGGAATGCCCACCTGTTCTGCAAACACAGGCCAAAGCTTGCGCGGCGCGTCTCCGGCAGGTGCGCCCAGTTTCTTGCCCTGGAGGGCTTTGGGATCAGCAATGCCGTTGGTGGACAACGTGGCGATCGCAAACGGAGAGCGGTTGTAAGGCACGGCCACCGCCACCACCGGATCATTCGGATTCTTCGCGTTGAACTCGATCATCGAGTACATATCGCCAAAGCCGATCTCCACCGTCCCCGCTGCAACATCAGTGATGGTCTTCGCAGAGCCATAACCCCGCTCAATCACCACGTTCAGCCCTTCCTCTGCAAAGTAACCCTTCTCGCTGGCCAGCGTGATCGGCGCATTGTCTCCTTGCAGGAGCCAAGAGGGGTTGACCTTGATCGTCCGCAGTTCGTTCGGAGCCGTCGGGGAAGAAGCCGCCGTCGTCCCTGGCAATGCCTCTGGAGCAGTCGCCTCTGGGGTAGGCGTTTGGCAACTGCTCAGCAGCATGGGGGAAGCAACCAGAGCAATGGAGAGAAATCGAGCCAGCCAATTAAGTTTCATAGTGCGCTTTGAGAGTTGATCTGCACCAAGCAATGCTTCAAGTTGTTTACTACAGGGTGTCCCTAGCAACGCTGAACCTACCTCAACAACTGAGCTTGCGCTGTCGAGAATCCTGCATCAGTCCTGAAAAGTTAAGCGCATTGCCTGCACAGATTGCCTGCACAGATTCAGTTCAGCTCAACAAATCATTTAAGCGATAGCAGGCGAAACAGCGCAAAATCAATACTCAGCAAACCTAATGAGGACACTGCTGGAAGGGCGCAGGTGAGCAGTGCCCTTGGCTTAGTTTGGTTCAGCGTAAGGTGTACTGTATACACATCCGAAGCGGCGAAACGTGACCCAGGCTACAATTTGCGATCGCCAACTTTTGAAAATTCATTAAGAACCTTGTCAAAACTGGCAAAACTACCGTCTTAAAAACTCTTTGCCTTAATTCCCAGGTTTTGTGTCAAGAACTACAGAATCCCTTCCTGCTTAGCTGCCCAAATGGAGGGCATCTTGAATGCGTCAAGGGTTTTCTCATCATGGTTCAATCCGAAACAATCGACAGCGCTGCAAAAACCGACAAGCCTGTCATTCTGGAGTTCGATCGCATTGGTCTGCAATACCAAGTCGATGGCAATCCGCGACGCATTATCGACGAGATTTCGCTGAACATTGCCGAGGGCGAGTTTGTGTCGTTTGTCGGGCCGAGCGGCTGCGGCAAAACATCGATTCTGCGGATGGTGTCGGGTCTATCGCCCGCGCCCCTGGGAGAAATCCGATTTCGCGGAAAAAAGATTACCCAACCGCTGAAAAACGTTGGCATTGCCTTTCAAAACCCGGTGCTAATGCCCTGGCGCAATACGCTGGCAAACGTGATGCTGCCGCTGGAGGTAGTGGAGCCGTATAAGCAAGAAATTCGCAATCCCAGCCGCAAGGCAATCCACGCTCGCGCTGCGGAAGAGCTGCTGGCTACGGTGGGGCTGAAGGACTTTGCGAAGCAGTATCCCTGGCAGTTGTCGGGTGGAATGCGCCAGCGGGCTTCGCTATGTCGGGCGCTGATTCACAAACCTGAAATTTTGCTGCTCGATGAGCCGTTTGGGGCGCTGGATGCCTTCACTCGTGAAGAGATGTGGGTGATGCTGCAAGAGCTATGGATGCACAATCGCTGCACCTGCATTTTGATTACCCACGACCTGCGAGAAGCGGTGTTTTTGTCTGACACGGTGTATGTCATGGGGCCGCGACCTAGCTCGATTATTTACAAAGTGGACGTATCGCTGCCGCGCCCCACTACGCCAGACATGATGCTATCGGACGACTTTAACCACATTGTGGCCGACCTGCGTCGCCACATTCATCGCAACTAGCGCAGCATCATTTTTTCTATTCTCATTTTTCTATTCTGCTTTATATTCCGCTTTGCCTCCGCAATCCCTGCTTTTACCATTCTTCTGGTTATCATGACTACGTTCGATCGCCTTGAAAAATTCTCTCGTACCAAATCTGCCAGCATTATATTTCCAGCGGTGGCAACCGTGCTGCTGTTTGTGTTTTGGGAGCTGATGGTGCGGTTGTTCAATATTCCCAGCTACAATCTGCCAGCCCCGTCTGCAATTTTGCAATCGGCGATCGCCCGCAGTTCGGCTTTGTGGGAGAATTCTATGCAAACGCTGTTCACGACCTTGGCAGGGTTTCTGCTGGCGATTCTGGCGGGTGTGATTCTCGGTTTCATGATTGGCTATTCGCGGCTGGCATACATTGTGCTGTACCCGCTGCTGGTTGGGTTCAATACCATTCCTAAGGTGGCGCTTGTTCCGCTATTTGCGCTGTGGTTTGGAATTGGCACGATTCCGGCCATCCTCACAGCGTTCCTGCTGGCATTCTTCCCAATTGCGGTCAACGTGGCGCTGGGGCTGGATACGGTGGAACCAGAGATGAAGGACGTGATGCGATCGCTCGGCGCATCTCAGCTCGAGATTTTTCAGAAAATCGGCTTTCCCCACGTCATGCCCTATGTCTTTGCATCGCTGAAGGTGGCAATTTCGCTGGCGTTTGTGGGGGCAGTGATTTCGGAAACTGTCGCTTCCAACAAGGGCATTGGCTACCTCATTGTCACCGCCAGTTCCAACTTTGACGTACCACTGGGGTTTGCGGGTCTGATGGTGCTGGCAATTATGGGGACTGCGCTCTACGGATTCTTCGCGGCGGCTGAAAAATACCTAATCTACTGGGCCCGTTAGATCGGTGCTGCTCGACCACCTGCCGAAAATGGGTCACGGTGTCCGTCGTCTCCCAGGGAACAGCGCCCTGCGGCCCAAACCAGCGCTCAAGCGACTGTGTCGCTGTCGTTTCTCCCGTCAGCACGCCTTGCATAAAGCGAATCAGGCTTTGATTCACCTGGGCACGAAACGGCAGATCCTGTTTGGGTAACAGACAACCATACACCTCGCGGCTAAAAGGCTGGGGAGGAATGACTTCATAAGCGTCGGGATCGGGGAGCGATCGCCGCAATCCCTCCAGCAAGATGCCGTCGCTGGCCAGCGCGTCAATCCGTCCCTGTTGTAGCAAAGACAGCCCCTCAGCGCGATCGCCCACGGACACAATTCGCGCCAGCGGCAGCCGCCTGCGAATTAGCTCTGCGTTAGTTGTGCCCGATACGCCGCCAACTCGTAACCGATTGCCCGAAAGCCCCTGCCCCCGCGCCAGCAAAAACTGCGTCCCTGTCACGAAATAGCCGACCGAAAAATCCACCATCGACTCGCGGCTGAGGGTAATGCTGCTTGTGCCACAGGCTACGTCCAATGCGCCCTGGCTAACCTGGGCAAACTGCTCTGCTGCCGTCGTAGGCACCAGTTCTAGCTGAATCCTCTGCCCCAAGCTGCGAGACAAATCCGCCTGCATTCGCCGCAGCAGGTCAACCGAATATCCCATCGGTTCGCCCGACTCATCCAGCGTGCCAAACGGTGCAGCATCCGTACGAACCCCCGCCCTCAGCACGCCCGTCCGCTGAATTTTCTCCAGACGCGCCTCTGCCCAAGCGGGAGCCAGCATCCCCAGCCACAGCAGCAGCCCCAAGCTCGCCAATCTACCCCGCCTCGCAGTCCTGCGTTTGTTTCGAGACATCCGCCTCTCCTAACTCCAATCCTCAACCTTACTCCAATCCTCAACCTTTCGCCAGCTTCAAAATTTTCTGGGCAACCGCCTCGTCTACCGGCATCACCGATAGGCGATTGCCCTGGCGCACCACCAGCAGTTCCTCTGACGAAAAGGTTTGCCGCAGTTGTTCCAGCGTCACTATCTGAGGAAACTGCTCCACAAACTCGACCTGCACCGTGCGCCAGCGGGGATTGTCCTGCGGCGACTTGGCATCGTAATACTTGCTCTTGGGGTCAAACTGCGTCGGGTCTACGATATCCGGCTGCGACACCTGCATCAGCCCCACAATTCCCGGCGGCGTGGCGTTGGAGTGATAGAAAAACGCGCGATCGCCCACCTCCATTGATCGCAAGAAATTTCGCGCCTGATAGTTTCGCACGCCATCCCAAATCGTCTGGCGATCGCGCTCCAGGTCTTCAATGCTATACACATCTGGTTCCGATTTCATCAGCCAATAGCGCATCAGTGGTTCGAGGTCAGGGGTTACGGGTTAGGGGTTAGGGGAATGCAAAGCAGGGAAAAAGCGTATTCCCGCAATGCTTTGACCCTTCATGACTGCAACGCTCCCCCACGGCAACGCTCCCCGACAGCAACGCTCCCTCACGGCAACGCCCCCTCTACCCCAGTCTCCGGCAGCGGCCGCACGATGGTTCCATTGGGGGGTGCTTCAGGATTCGCGTCAACAGTGCCATCGGCAGGAGTCCCATCCACCGGAGCCTCTGCAAAGATGGCATCGAGGGCCTGCTGGAGCGTTTCCGCCATAACGATGCGGTTTCCATAGGCCACGATGACCCTTGTGAGGGTGGGCAGACGGTTTTGATCTGCCTGGAGGTACAGCGGCTCGACATAGAGCAACGAGTCCTCCACGGGGATCACTAGCAGATTACCCTGGATCGCCCGCGAACCCTGCCGATTCCACAGCGAAATCTGCTGAGAAATCAGCGGATCTTGGTTAATGCGGGCTTCGATTTGCTCTGGGCCAAAGATCAGCCGCTGCTTGGGGAAGCGATAGAGCAGCACTTTGCCATAATTTTCACCATCGGAGCGAGCCGCCAGCCAGCCAATCAGGTTTGTGCGCTGGGACGGCGTGAAGAGGCGCAGCAGAACAAATTCTTCCGCATCGGCGATGGGCAGCTTGGTAATCAGGTAATAGGGCGCAACAATTTGCGACTCGTTAGCGTAAATTTCATTCGGTTCGCGCCATTCGTCTTCGCGGTTGTAGAAGATTTGCGGATCAGTCATGTGGTAAGTCATGAGCTGGTTCGACTGCACCTGATAGTAGTCCTGCGGATAGCGAATGTGATTGCGGAGAGCCGGGGGCATGGAGTCGAACGGGCGGAACATCTGAGGCAGCAGACGGCTCCAGGACTGGATGATCGGGTCGCTGGGGTCGGCAATATAGAAGGTGACGCTGCCGTTGTAGGCATCGACGACAATCTTGACGGAGTTGCGAATGTAGTTGAAATCGTTGTTGCGCGGGTCGGAATAGGGGTAGCGATCGCTCGTCGTGTAGGCATCAATAACCCAGTACAGCGAACTGGGCGGCGAGTCGGTGTTGCTAATCTTTTCATCTAGTTCAACTGCGACCGGGTAGGGGTCACGGTCAAACCGCAGGAAGGGGGCGATCGCCTGCACCCGCTTGACGATATTGCGGCGATAGAGCAACTGCGATTCTCCCGTCAACTGGTCGCTAAACAGCATTCGCCAGTCGTTGAGATGCCGCGCAAACAGCAGTCGCCGCCAATAAGACCCGATGGGGATGCCGCCACTGCCGCTGTAGGTGTTGTAGACGTTTTCGCCGCCGCTGGGATAGTCCAACTCTAGGGCGCGAGTGCGCGTCAGCACGAAGTTATTGGTCAGTTCGCCAAAATAAATGCGGGGATTGTCGGTCGGCAGCAGGGCAGGAATGCGCGGATCGCTTACAACTTGCTCCACGCCTTCGACAAAGTAGCTGGGTAAGCCACCCTCATCGGCGGTGTTCACTGGGCTGACCGTAAAGCCATAGCCGTGGGTGTAAATGAGGTGTTGGTTTACCCAGGTTTGGGCATCGGCGGGCACGCCGCTATAGTCCAGTTCGCGGGCCGCGATCAGGACTTGCCGTAGGCCAATCGTGCCCTGAGTGGTCGGCAGCTGGTAACGGTCGAGGTCGGCATCGGGAAATTCGTAGTAGGGGCGGATGCGCTGAAGCTGGCGGTTCGTCTCCAGCAGCGGGCGCGAGTCCCATAGGCGGATGTTGTCGATGGTGAGGTTGTTAGCTTGCAGATCCTCCCGCGTCAGGTCGGTCTGGGGGTCAAAGATATCGTCCTGAATGACCTGTAGGTTAAACGCATCTCGCGTGAGGGCGATGGTGCGCTGAATGTAAGGCGTTTCCAGCGCCAGTTCGTTGGGCTGCACAACGAAGCTTTGCACTACAAAAGGAATCAGCGTCGTGGCGATCGCCGCAACAGCCAGATGCAGCATCGGCCCCCAAAACAGCGGCGGCACTCGACGCGGCAGCAGCGCCACGGTTTCCTCCGCCCCCAGCCCAGAGCGCAGCGGCAAATCAACCGCAGCCCCCGACCACTGGGCATATTCTGCAATTCGCTCTTCGCGCGATCGCCAGCCCCGGAGCGATAGAGCAGAATCCGCCGAAGCCGATGGGACGCGACCGCGAGACTGCGAAGCGAACGGTGGCAACCCTGGTGTCGCTGCGGTTCGAGAAACAAAGCCCCGATTCGGCAGACTGGCCGCCCCCCGCAGCGGCGCAGCCGACACCGCCGGAACCGCCCGCCAGCGCTGCGAGGCGATCGCCTGCCACAGCAAAATCACCCCCAACACCAGCGCCGCCACTGCTAAGATGCTGTGAATCGGCAGCCGCACATGGACATTGGTAAAGCCAGCCCCGTAGGCCACGCCGCTGGTGGAATACAGCAGCCCGTAGCGATTGAGCCAGTGAGCCAGGGCGATCGCCAGCATCAGCACCCCACCCAGCCCACAGAGATGACGCAACTGCGGCAGCGACCAGCCCAAAAATTTCCCCTCGCTGAGGCTGTCGCCCGCCAGCAAATAGACCAGCACCACCGACAGCAGCCCCAGCAGCGTCAGCCCCATCGCCCAATAGGACAGCAACTCCAGCGCAGGCAACCGAAACACATAAAAGCCAATATCTTGACCAAACAGCGGATCGGCTCGGTCAAAGGGCGTGGGCGAAGCGGCGAGCAGCAGTTTGGCCCAATATTCCGACAGCACCAGCCCAAAGCCCAGACTGGTGAGCAGCGCCCAGCCCCACAGCAGCACTCGCGGATACACCAGCAGCCCCACCGCCAGCCCCAGAATCATCAGCGCCAACCACGGCTGCTGAAAGCTCTGAATCAACAGTTGCCCTAGCACCTCAGCGCGAAATCGCACTGGGACTTGGACGGCAGGGGTATAGACGCTGAGGGCTGGCCGCCAGTGGCTAATCGCCACGCCCGCGTGATAGGCCAGCGCCGCACTCATCAACAGGCTGATGCCCGACACCAGCACCGCCAGTGGACGCAGCCGCAGCCCCCCAAACCGGGGAATCGCAGTCAGGTTCAGGTGTGGGTCAGAATGTCGATGGGCGATCGCCAAATTTCCCCACAGAAACACCAGGCTCAGCCCAAACCCCAGCAGCCCCAGCCCTCCCTGCACACCCAGCCGCAGCCAAAACACCCGCAGATGCTCCACCCGCTGAAACCACAGCCCCTCTGCAACCAGCAGCCGCAGCAAATCGAGCAGCAGCAGACCTCCCACCCCGGCTAGCGGGATGGCATAACGGCGCGGGAGTCGGAGCCAGCAGGGAAGGGGCATAGGAAAGAAGCGGGAGAACCGAGAGAGGCAGCAAGGGATCGGGTGTCAGAAGACTCGACCAGAATCCTGGGGTGGAATCCTAGTCTTGAACTAATCCTCATGCTGCCAGTCGAGGAGTTGTCGCCATTCGCGGACGGCAAAGGGAGGAATCGTCAATTCGAGCGATCGCCCCTCTTCTAACGGTAGCGCCAACCGCAGGGGCATGTCGGTTTGCAAGCGTAACATTGTGTCTCGAAAATCGTACTCGCCAACATTTCCTGCCAAATCATCATTCAGGCGAGACGTGCCAAAGACATCGGGAGCAGTCCACTGTTCACCGCTCCCGGTGGAAATGCTGAGCGGCTGGGCATGGGCCAAGTAGGCCGCCCCTGGATAGCCCACCAGCCGCAGCCGAAAATCCACGACCTGTCCATCGCGCACCCGCTTAAACAGCACCGCCTGCCACGCATGATCCGACTCGTCTCGCAGCGTTTGGAGCGATCGCACCATCACCTGCCCCCCACCCTCCAGATAGGGATGAATCAGGGCAATCGCAGGCAACGCCCACCCCAACCACAGCACTACGCCGCACAACAGAACCAGACCCCAACGCCCCAGCCGTTGAATTTCCATAAGCCAACCTTGCATGATGCTCTGGTTCTTATATAGCAGGGAGCCGGAGATTCCGGGGGGATTGATGCCGCCGTTCATGAATTCTCCCAACAACGGAATCTCGATTTTAGATTTCAGATTTTCGTTCTTCCTTCTTCGCTCTTCGCTCTTCCTTCTTCGTTCTTCCTTCTTCGCTCTTCGCTCTTCCTTCTTCGTTCTTCGCTTTCGCTCTTCGCTCTTCCTTCTTCCCTCTTCCTTCTTCCCTTTTCCACCAACCCCCTCCCCTCCCTCAGCCTTCCAAATACCGTTCCCACATCTGCTCGTAGGCGCGTTCCATGTCGCGGGTAAACTGGCGGGCATTCCACAGCGGCGAGGTCTGGCGCGATCGCCGCAATTTGGCCTGAATCTCTTCGCGCAATTTCGCATCCTTGCCCAGTCGCACGCCCCATTCCACATACTCTTCCGGCGTATGGGCGATGCCTTCGGTAATGCCTGCGTTCATCATCATGCCGTAGCTGTTGCGGCTGGCAAACTGTTTGCCCACCTGCGTCACCATTGGAATGCCCATCCACAGCGTTTCCATCGTGGTCGTTGCGCCGTTGTAGGGGAACGTGTCAAGTACCACATCGGCGATCGCCAGATTGGCCCGGTGGTCTAGCTCTGTCTTGTCGCGGCTGAGGAAACGGAGGCGATCGCCCGCCACACCCTCTTCTTCCGCAATCTGTAAAAACAGCGATCGCACCGACTCCGAATCCCCTGCCCCCTTAATTAAAAAGTAGCTATTGGGAACCTCGCGCAAAATTTGCATCTGCCGCCGCACCGTTTCGGGATGGCGCTTGTAGGCAATCTGAGCGCTCAGGTAAATAACGGCATCGCTGGGAATGCCCAAATCGTCGCGCCGCAGCGTCGGCACACCCACCTCAAAGCCGTCCACCGCCAAATACGTCTGCGGCAAACGCCAGATGGTCTCGGCATAGTATTCGTCGGCATCGTCAGGCACGACGTAGGAATCGGCAATGAAGTAATCCACCGCCGGCAGACCCGACGCATCCATCCCCAGCCACGTCACCTGCACGGGCGCAGGCTTCAGCGCCAGCACGCCCATGTTCAAATCAGACGTAATGCTATCTAAATCAACCAGGATGTCGATTTCATCTTCACGAATAGTCTTGGCAATGCCCAGAATGTCGCCTTCGATGGCGTAAGCGCTGTCGGCTTTGCTGGCAAACCATTCGCGCCCAAAGGCCCCTGGTTCGATTTGCTGATTAAACAAAACGTGTATGTCAAAGCGGTCGTGGTCATGATGATGCAGCAGCCAGCGGCTCAGCCAGCCGACCGAGTGCGCCCGCATACAGCGCGAGATGTATCCTACTCGCAGCTTTTTGCGCTCGACGCTCCGCACCAGCGGCGCTTGCGGATACGGGATGTAAAGATCGCTTTTCTGCTTAACAGATGCCGTGAGATCGTCTTGATAGAGCTTGGCCACTCGATTTTGCAGCGATCGCGTCTCTCTGGGCGAATCGCTAACATACGGGTAAAAGTACATCGACGCAGTTAAGATCGAAGCGTCCAAGAGCTGATCGTCTTTAAACTCGTACTCAGCGAGAAAGGTTTCTGAAAGCGCCGTGATGTCTTGCAGCGTCGCCGTCACCCGTTCCCACTGTCCGCCGCGAATCATCAGCCCCCGCAGCAGCATAGCAGTCCCCATCCAGCGCTGTAGTGTTGTTTGAGTGCCCGCCAAAAACCGCTCCGCAAAGTCGATTCCCTTGTCGTATTGCTCACTGTCCTGGTAATAGGCGCTCAGCCGCAGCAGCGTGGCGGAATGATAGGGGTCAATCTGATGGCATAGTTCCGCATAGGGAATGGCGCGACTGTAGTTGATGATCTTGGAAGAAATGTTGTAGGCTGCCGCCAGCAGCAGATCGATCCAGTCGGCTGGCTGCTCCACTCGTGGAATAAATGCCTGCACCAAGGCAATCACAGCAGTTTCGTAGGGGATGGTTTCCAGCAGTTGCTTGACGAGGGTAGACAAATGCTCCATCTCTGCGGCGGCGGGCTGCTCCGTCCGGAGCCACTCAATTAAGCCCAACTCCTCCAGACTGTTTGCCTGGAACTGCTTTAGCTCTAGCTCAAGTTCCACCAGGTGCAGCGCATTTTGCCAGTCTGCTGGATTGACTTCCCGCAGATGGCGGCGAATCAGCCAGGCCGCTTGCGCCTGTCCTTTGCGCTGCTGGCGCAGGGCCTCGGTGTGCAGGAGGTTTGATAGCTCTGTCGTCCAAGGCTCAAGCTGGTCTGGCGCTGCCTCAGACATCATCATTGTCCAAAGCAGTTGCGCTTCTTCTTCCTGTTTTTGCAACAGCCGCACCAAGCCCAAATGCCAGACTGCCGAGGGAATTGCAGCGTTTTCCTCGATCAGTTGCTCCAGCGCAACGGCGGCTGCATCATAGCGCTCAGCCCGAACCAGGGCGATCGCCTCTTGCAGCCTGGAATCGACAGGGGCGGCGCTATCAGACACAGGCTCGGAACTCAAAGTCAGCTCTGTCATAGGAATCGGGGGGTATCTTGCAAGGGAAAAAGCTGGGGCAGATGCAAACTTGCAGGGATTTAGAGAGCGATCGCAATGCTGACTCTCTGTTCGATTAGGTTACCCAATCCTCCCGCAAAAATCGAAACGCTGGCGCACTCTGACGCACTCTAAAACAAAAGGCTGTCAGGAGCTTCTCCCGACAGCCTTCTATAAAAGAAAAGAGAACGTAGCACCAGTTGCGAGTTGAGAGAAAAACAGCGCTACGGCTGACTCCTCTCCATCGCAGTCCGGCTTACATCCAAATCCTACGGGCAGACGGTATTTGCGATCGTGGGGACGCCACCAATGCCGCCTTCGCACAGCAGCGCTAGGGTGGTGGCGCTACCATCGTTTGCGGTCGCAACCCACACCTTGCCAGCGTAGCCCTTCAGCGTTGCGGTCGGGGTAGCGGTGGTGGTTGCCACAGCAGCAGCGCCCGAACCTGCGGCGCTAGAGGCGTAGGTGTAGTTCTTGGTGTTGCTGATGCCCAGTTCCAGGTTGCTCAGCGCACCAAAGGTGTTCTTCTCCAGGAAGTAGGCTTGCTGACCCCGGTTGATAGAGCCGACGTAGGTTTGAGCCTCAGACTGGCGAGCCTTGTTGGCTTGGTTCAGGAAGGAGGGCAGCGCGATGGCAGATAGGATACCGATGATGATGATCACCACCAGCAGTTCGATCAGGGTGAAGCCTTCTTCGCCGTTTTTCTTGTCGATCAGGTGCTGCAAAAATTTTGCCTTCAGTTCAGTCTTCATAGGGTAGAGTCTCCTTGAGGTTGCGGGATACTGGGTTTCTAACTCCTAGCGTTAATTTGCCCAGCTTGCGTCAGTTTCATATCAGGGGTCTCAAAAATTTTCTGGGATTTTCCGAAGGGCTGAAAGCCTTGCAGTGTCAGGAATCTAACTCAGTGAGTACGTATAAAAACGCATCGAGTCGGTTCAACAAATTTTGTACCCTGGCAAATGCCGTGTTCTCACTGAGTGGCTCCAGCGTTGCCCAGTCTGTGGGCTGGATCTGTTGCCAGCGCTGGGCTAGGGCTGCCACGGTCTGAGCGCCCTCCCAGAGGGGCAGCAGGCAGGCGGTTTCTAGGGCCGTCAGCAAGACGGGGCCCATTGCAGGCAGGTCGATGTAGCGGGTTAGCTCGAAGGGTTGGCTGGCTGCAATCTGGGCGATCGCCGCTTCTCGGATCGGCGCAGCCCGCAACACCGGATGCAGATGCACCCTTGCCTCCTGCCATGCTTCATCATCCCAGGCATCGACAGGAATCCCCGGTGGGTCCGCATCCGCCCGCACACACCAAAAATCCATCAGGCGATTGACCGGATGTAGCAGTTCATACATACGTAATTGCGCTGGCGGATCGGCGGTCATCAGGCTCATGCCCCATAGCGCGGGCAGGTCGTCGCCGTCCTTAAACAGGTCGGGCACTTGCCAGTGTCGCCAGTTCACCATGCTGAGAAATTCCAGATTAGCCGCGCCCAGCAGGTCAAACACGTCGGGAATCGTGAAGCCTTTGTCGCCCACCAGCAGATGATTCGCCAAAATGCTGCCGTCGCTTTCGGGCCGTTCATATTCAGGCTTCCAGGCGTGCTGCTTTAGCACTACGTCTGGCTTTAGGGCTTTCATCGTGTTGATCACCACCTGCACGGCTTCGCTCTGGGAGGTTTCCGGCTTCATCAGCCCGATCGCCCGAAAGAGTTCCTGCGCTCGATAAAACGCATGGCGCTGGAGGGCACTGTGCAGATTGACCCGCAGGATGCCGTCGGGCTTGAGAACGCTGGTCATGGCCTGTAATGCTGCCAGCGGATCGGGCACGAGATACAGCGTCTCATCGCAGTTGATGTAGTCAAAGTGCATCCCCAGGCTGGGCAAGTCTTCGATCAGCAGCGTATAGAACTCGGTGTTGGGAATTTGGTGATAGTCGAGCCGCTGCCGCGCCAGCTTGACCGACGCTTCCGACAGGTCAACGCCGATGATCGTGGCACCGGGATTGGCGATCGCCAGCAGATGCGCCTTATAGCCCGTCCCACAGCCCGCGTCCAGGATCACCTTGCCTACGGTATCCACTGCTCGCCGATAGCGCAGATAGTAGGGCGTGACCATGCTATGCACAAACTGCATGTCATAGTCCGCCAGGGGTGACTGGTCGAGCGGAATCCGGGGATAGGGCGCGTTGTCGAACTGGGCGCGGAGCTGGTCGAGGGTAGAAGAGGACATTGGGGTCATGGGGGAACGGGATAATCGCTCAGATGATTCAGATGAGTAAAGGGGGCGTTGATGTTGTTCGTTAATGATGTTGTTCGTTAATGTTGTTCGTTGATGTCGTGGCATCACGCCATTGCGCTAAAGCTCAACTAGGACAAACAAACACCGCTCCAGCCGCTTGATCAGTTCAACCGCTTGCCCCAAGGCAGCATCCGGGGTCATCGGTTCCAGGCTGGGCAGTTGGACGGGGTGGAAGCGCTGATACTGATGGGCGATCGCCGCGATGGAGTGCGGCCCGTCCCACAGCGGCAGCAGCGAGAGTGCCTGACTGCTGCTCAGCACCACGGGCGTTGGCGAAACCTGGCTGAGGTGGCGACTTATTTCAAACGGCTGAGAAGCCTGACACGCCGCCAATAGTGCCTGACGCACTCGCTCGGTGCGGAGTTGGGGATGCAGGTGCAGAGTCGCCCGCTGCCAGTCGCTCAGCGCCCAGTTTTGAACTGTCCGGTCTGGGGGCGAGTCGGGCGGTTCCGCTTCGGTGGCAACGCCGCACCAGGCATCCAGCAGGCGATGCACCGGATTCAGCAGTTCGTAGAAATAAAGCTGGTCTTCGATCGAGCAATTGGGCACCAGTTGATCCCACGGCTCTGGCAGCGCATGAGGATTTTGGAACAGGTCGCGCAAATCCCAGTGCAGCCAGTTCACCATGCTGACCAGCTCCAACCCCGCCTCGCGCAGCAGCCCAAACAAATCGGGAATCGTGTAACCCTTGTCGCCCACCAGCAGGTGATCCACCAGCACACCCTCTGGCTGCTGATCATAAATTGGGTGCCAGGTGGTGGTTTTCAGCACGACGTGATCCTGGAGGGCGTTCATGGTTTCATGCACCAGGCCCACCTCCAAATCCGTTGGATTGTCGTCCATCAGCCCCAGCATCCGAAACAGGGCTTGCGCCTGATAGTAGCGGCGGCGCTGATAGGCGCTGTGCAGGTTTACCCGCAAGATGCCGTCAGGTTTTAGCGCCGATCGCATTGCCTGCAAGCCTGTCAGCGGGTCGGGCAGCAGATACAGCACCTCATCGCAGTTGATGTAGTCGAACTGTATCCCCAGGTTGGGCAAGTCTTCGATCAGGCCGGCGTAGCACTCTACCTGATCAAACCCGTGATGCGCCAGCCGTTGCTGAGTCATCTCTACGGATTTTTCCGACAAGTCCATGCCGACAATCTTTGCGCCCGGATTGGCCTCCGCCAGCATCAGGCACTTGTAACCACTGCCGCAGCCCGCGTCCAAAATCAATCGATCTTGTGGGTCGATGACGCGACCATAGCGACGGTAGTAGGCCGTCACCAGGCTGTGTTTGAACAGAGAGTTTGGATCGTCCTTGGGCGACTGCTCCAGCGGCACACGGGGATAGGGCGCATGGTCAAATTGCTGGCGGATTTTGTCCAGGGCTTCGGGGGAGAGCATGGGTGGGAAGAAGGAAGAGGGAAGAGGGAAAAACGAAGAAGGAAGAACGAAGAGGGAAATAGGAAGGATTGTGGAATTTGCGATTGTGTCTTCTGTATGAGTATGCCCATCTACGAGACAGAGTTACCTGGGCAGCGTGACCTACGCGGGCGATCGCCCTTTTATCCCAAAATCACCCAACGTCCATCACTCCGACTCCTGATCGGCCAACCGATCTTCTCGCAGCGCCCGCAAAATCGGAATCTGGCGGTATTGATCGGGCTGGACGGCGGCCCAGTCAATTCCGGCGGGCTTGGGGAATGTGTGGCGAGTGGCGATCGCCCCTTCTGGCGTGATCACCCAGTCCAGCGGCCAGTCGTGCGGCTCTACGGGCAGTTGGGCTGCGTCCACCAGTTGCAGCGCGTGGATCGTGGTGACGATTTGCGTATCGGGCTTTAGCAGGTTGAACTGTTGCAGCATCGCCAGTTCCAGGTCGGCGAAGCCCGCGCCCTTGCCCGTGCGCCCGCCCGCGGCTGTGGCGGCGACGCTGCCCACGACGACCAGATCGATGGGCTGCATCTCTTCAAAGCGGACGAGGCGACCGTGGATGAGCGCCTGACGCATGGCGGCAACCTGCTTGAGGGGAATGCCCCGCTGCTGCAAGTCGGCCGGGTCGAGTTCGACGAAACACTGGCGGCGGGTGAGGCGCGGCACGGCCATATAGAGGCGCTTGCCGTCTTGCAGCGCCCGCAACCGCACGGGGGCTTGGGGACGGTCGGGGTTGCACTTGACGACCCGGGCCTGCTGCCAGCCGGGAAGCGCGGCCAGTTGGGCAGCGGCGGCATCAGCTCCAACGAAGTGGGGAATATGGCACACCGGGTTGCGGAGGGCTGCGCCGCTGTCCTTGAGGGTCTGCCAGACTTGCATCCGCAGGTGGGCTTTGGCGGGATGGCGATCGCCCCATTCCACCGCAGGCGGGTGGGCATTTGGATCGGCGGGCGGGCCTGTCATCCGTTCAGCCCTAAGGTGATGATGATTTGGATGCCGGAGCCATCAATCTGGTCGCGCAGGGCCTTCATGGTTTTGAGGGTGACGGGTTCCACCCAGTCGGGCGCGATTTCCGCCAGGGGCCACAGCACGAAGGCGCGATCGCGCATCCGGGGATGGGGCAGTTGCAGGGTGGGCGTGTTGACCATGCGGTTGCCGTAGAGCAGCAGATCAAGATCTAGCAGCCGGGGGCCCCAGCGCTCTCGCCGCACTCGCCCAAACTGACGCTCAATTTCGAGCAGCGCGCTCAGCAGCGTGTCTGGCGGCAGCAGCGTATAGACCAGCACGCAGGCGTTGATATAGTCTGGCTGGGGCGGGCCAACGGGGGCAGTTTTGTATAGGTGCGATCGCTCGATGAGCTGCACACCGGGAACGCGGGCGATCGCCTCAATGGCCGACTCGACAATCGCGATCGAATCACCCAGGTTGCTGCCAAGGGCGATCGCCGCCCGCACCGCATTCGGCAGCTCAAATTCATCAATCATGGAAAATTATGGAAAGTAATCAGGAGAATTACCAGGTGGGATCCACGTAGAGGTTGATGGTGAGCTGGGTCGCCCCAGCGGGAACTGCACTAATGCAAGCGCACACGGACTCGTCGCCATTCACCTCCACTTCGCAAGCATGACAAGACCCCATCAAACAGCCTGTAGGAATCATCACACCCGCCCGTTCCGCCACCTCCAGCAGCGGCTCGCCGGGGTCTGCCTGCACCGTCACATTGTCGGGCAAAAAGTGAACTTCTACACTCATTTCTAAATCATGTCTAAACTCATGGGCGACGCAGATCAGCTATCCAAAGATCAGCTATCCAAACCAAAGATCAGCCATCCAAATAAGACGACAGCGCCGATAAATCCAGGTAAGACTCAAAGGCATCAGCCAGAGAGTCTAACATAGACTCCCGCTGCTCTCGATAGTTGGAGACACCCGTTGGCAGCGACTTGAGTCCGCGCTGCTGCCGCAGTCGGTTCAGCCAGGCCCGCCGCCACGCGCCATTGTCGAAAATACCGTGCAGATAAGTGCCCCAGAGCGACTGGGTAGAGTCCACCACGCCCAAATTGCGATCATCAAACAGCGGCTTGAACACGGGCCCCTCCGGCTCTTGGTCGGCATCGGCCAGATGGGTGCGTCCCTGGTGAATTTCATAGCCCAGCACCGGCAGCCCCACCTGCGGAAAATTAGACGTGACCTGTCGCTGCCGCGCCACCTTTTGCCCTGTAATTACCGTCTTAATCGGCAGCAGACCCAGCCCCTTGTAACGACCTTCTTGACCTTCCACGCCCTCCGGATCGGCTAGCATCGTGCCCATCATTTGATAGCCGCCGCAAATGCCCAACACCGTTCCGCCCGCAGCAGCGTATTTCTGAATCGCCTCAGCCAACCCAGTGCGCTGGAGGGCAATCAGGTCGGGAATGGTCGTTTTGGAACCTGGCAGGATGACGGCATCGGGATAGCCCAGGGAATCCTTTAGCCCGATATATTTCACTGAAACGGTAGGTTCCGCCTCTAGCGGGTCAAAATCGGTAAAGTTTGAAATGCGCGGCAGGCGAATCACAGCGACCGTCACTTCGTTGCCGCCGCTCTGTTGCCCCCGATCAAACAGCGAGAGCGAGTCTTCTGCCGGAAAGGAATGCTCCATCCAGGGAATCACCCCCAGAACCGGAATGCCCGTCCGCTCCTCTAGCCAGGTGAGTCCGGGGTCGAGCAGCGCCTTTTGTCCACGAAACTTGTTAATGATGATGCCTTTCACCAGGGCACGCTCCTCTGGCTCCATCAATTCCAGCGTGCCGACAATCTGGGCAAACACGCCGCCCCGCTCAATATCGGCAATCAGCAGGGTCGGCGCGTTGAGGTGGGTGGCAACGCGCATATTGGTCAGGTCACGCTCTTTCAGGTTCACCTCGACCGGGCTGCCTGCCCCCTCACACACGACCAGGTCGAATTCTTCGCTCAGCCGCGCCAGAGATTCTTCGATCGCCTGCCAGCCTAGCTCGAAATATTCGGCGTAATAGTCAGCCGCACTGACGCGCCCGACAGGCCGTCCCTTCAGCACCACCTGCGAAGTCATATCGCCCTGGGGCTTGAGCAAGATAGGGTTCATCTCCACGCGGGGCGCAACACCCGCTGCCCAGGCTTGCACTGCTTGAGCATGACCAATTTCTCCACCCGTGGCGGTAACGTAGGCATTGAGCGCCATGTTTTGCCCTTTGAAGGGGGAAACTCGCCAGCCCCGGCGACTCAGGATGCGGCACAGGGCCGCCGTCAGCATAGACTTTCCGACATGAGACGCAGTTCCCACCACCATGATGGCTTTCATCCAAGACCTCCGAAAGAACGTAGGCGAGCAGGGGCGATGTGCATGAGCAAGGTGCGAAGCAGGTACGGGCGCAGGAATAGATAGTTTCTTTCGAGATGTTTTGACTCGCTGTTTTGATTTACAGCCTATGAAGCAAGAAAACCTGAAAGACTGG
This sequence comes from Thermoleptolyngbya sichuanensis A183, assembly GCF_013177315.1. Classification (NCBI taxonomy): domain Bacteria; kingdom Bacillati; phylum Cyanobacteriota; class Cyanophyceae; order Oculatellales; family Oculatellaceae; genus Thermoleptolyngbya; species Thermoleptolyngbya sichuanensis. Next base: position 4,717,333 of record NZ_CP053661.1, read on the forward strand.
CGGAAATTTCAGAGTAGAAATGAGCTACTGAAGCCAGGCAGGTGGACGAAACCAGCGAGATAGCAAATTGGCAAGGCGATCGCCTAGGGTTGGTGCGGGAATCCAGTTGCGCTCGACCCACTGGTCTACCAGAATGCGGCCCAACGGCGTAAGCCGAAAGCTATCGGTGAGTCCCTGTCCATCGACCTCGCGCCGCAGGACACCCACATCGATGAGCCAGAGCAGCGCATCTTCAGCAGCCAGTTCCGCCAGCGGGCGGCGAGTATAGCGCTGCTGCACACCCGATGATCCGGCGATCGCCCTCAGCGACACTCCCTCCTGGCGCATCGTGGCGAACAGCGGCAGCAAAAAGGGGGAACAGGCGACTGCCCGGCGGGCCCGCTTAAGCGTAGACAGCGGATACCTTAGAGCAGATTGATCGGGGGTCGCAGCGCGGTCGGGGGGCTGAATCGCAGTCATAGGCGCAAAAAAGGCTAGACGCAAAAAAGGCAGGGGCGAAACACAGAGCAAGAGAACACGAGGCAGACTGACAAAGGTCGGAATGCGGCACTCTGCGTGAGATGACGGGCGGGCAGTAACGGGCGTGAAATCTACGAGTCTACGACTCAGGCAGGATGATGGGCTAGCAAAACCCAGAGCGTCCTACCAGAACCAGGCTCGAACGTGGCTTTTGCAAACAACGCTTTGTTTATTCTAGGGCCGATAGAAAGGACGGGGCGATCGCACGACGGTCTGACTTCCAGAATGCCCCAATTTGCCCTGAAAGCAACAGAAAAACAGGACTGGCAAGTTTGGAGGGTTTCGCCACTGTAGCCCAAAAGAAACCGATTCACTCGATTCACCAGTCCTGCCAATCTTGAAATGACTACAAGGGTTCAAGCCCAGTATCAAGAGACATAGACAAAAGGGTTGACGAGTTTAGTACATAAATACTATTTTGAGTTACTATGAGAGGCATGCGGAAATAAGTACTTATGTACTAACTCGGATCATCTTTAATTTTAGTGCATTTGATTTAGCGCATGATTTAGCCCATCTGAGCAAGCGCTTCGAGTCAACGGAGCAAGACCTGAGCAAATCGACCTGCTCGCTGCTCTGCGCTATCCCAGGTTCTCAGACTGTCAGCACGCTTCAGGAGTTGAACGCATGAAGGAATCCCCCGCCGCCCAACCCACATCCATGCCCGCTAGCCAGGTCGAGATTCGCGCAATTCAGGAGCGGCTCCAGGCCATTCGGGCTGGACAAGTCGCTGTCTCGTCGTCCCCTGCCTCCCGCATGGTAGAAATGTTTCCTGCCAAGAGCGCAGCTCCAGGACGGATGAGCGCGAATCGCGAAGCGATCCCTACGGGAATCGCCCCTCCAGAACGTCCTCTAGAGCGCAGTCGTGCTGGTGTTGCGGCGCAAAATCGCCCTACGGATGCCGACGTGACTGCGGCCGTCCGCATAGCCGCCGCCGAAGCCCAGCAAGCCGCCGAATTGCAGCAGGCTGCCGAGTCGCTGCGGGCCATGTCAGCAGCGCTGACCTCAACCTTTGTGCCGTCGGCTCCGTCTGGTGTGCCGTCTGCGTCGTTTGCGGCGGGTGCTGCACCTGTGGCCGCTGCATCGCCCAAAACCCCGATTGCCGCTGCATCAGGGCGCAGGTCTCACCCTGAAGCGCCGACCCGTCCTGAGTTCCCGGCGGCGGAAGTGATGCGCTTGCTAGAAGTGAAGGCAGACGAAATCAACCAGCTTTCTGCTGCCCAAGAAGCCGCCATGCTGGAGCTAAAGGCGATCGCCCAAAAGCTAGAACGCGACTGGAAAGCCCTGGACACCCAGCAGTACATCTTTGCAGGCGAGGCGAGTGACCTGCCTGCCCTCTGCGAATACCTAGACCCTGAGGTTCCCCTCGTGCAGCGAGATGACAGGGGCGCATTTGTGGTCACCAAGCGTCCGGTTGACCTATTCCAGGCAGAGCGCGATGCCGAATGGATGGCCCAAAGTCTGCGGCATCGAGGTGATGGGCACAGCAGCGGGTCGGTTGGTGGGGGACGGCGACATCGCTCCACGGGGCTTGCGCCAGCGCCCTCCTCGTCGGCGATCGCAATCGCACTTACGGCGGCTCAGCGGACGCTGCGGGGCTTGATGGCGCTGGTCAGCCAGGTGCTATTGCCCAGCGATCGCCAGCGGACGGCCCGCTCGATGCAGCGGCAAAGCACCCCTGCCACAGCAGGGCGGCCCCCCATGACGGAAGCACCCTCGATGCAGACCTCTGCGGTGCTGCTGATTGGCGCGGCGATCGCCCGTATCGGCGCAGACTGGCTGCTGGCAGTGAATGCGGGCTTCTGGCTCCCCGTCGCGCTGCTGATTGTCGCTCCGGCGGCCCTGGCAATCTATCGCACAACCGTCGCCCCCCACACCAGCATCACCTGGGGCTATCGGATTTTCCTCATTTTCCTGGGGCTGTTGATCGGAGGGCGCGTGCTATGACCTCAGTTTTACTTGGAGCGATATGGCTCCTGATTGTCTTCAGCGGCCTGGTGATGGTTGGGGAGGGCGGCAACGATGAAGCGCCGTGATCTAGAGCGTCATAATCTGGAGCGTCACCCTCTAGAGCGTCACAGTCTGGATCGACCCACGCTCAACCCGGTGCTGGTCGGCGGCATGGTGATTGCGATGGCGGGGCTGCTGGTAGATTTGCGCGGCATGGTGTCGCCGGTTGCCTCCGGCAGCCATCACGAAGCCTGCCAGGGCACGGTCAATCAGCAGGTTACCCTCTCCCGTGAACAGCTTGCCCAGTTGCTCACGGTGCCCGAACGCGACAGCCGCGATCGCATTACGCAAATTGCAGGCGCTCCCTATTGCCAATTGCAAAACATTCAGGTGAGGGCGGGCGTGGCCGCCGAGCGCCAGGTCTATCCGCTCGCTTTTGACCCGCAGACTCGCCTCGTCATTCTCTACGAGGGCAACGAGTATGCTGGGTATCGCTTTAGCTTCCAATAAGCCTCCTATTAAGCCCCCCTTACAGAGGTGCTGGCGCAACGCCTGGACGAGCCTGATGGCGATCGCCCTGCTGGGGTCTGCCTGCTCCCAAGCCCCTCGCCCGGTGCGAACCGTGCCAATTCAGCAAAGCTGGGAATTGCAGCTTGGCAGTACCGTCGGCAAACACCGCATCGCGGGCGGGCTAGGCGACATCTCTATCGAGATGAAGGGCGATCGCGTCTATATTCCCTTCGACGGCGAGGTGCAGTCCAATGACATACCGGGCTGCTATATCTACTCCACGCCCGACGTGCCTGCCTACCTATTTCGCCTCTGCGGCCTCAAGTCTGGCAAAACTGGGCGAGTCCGCAGTGGCGACTCCCTTGGCTCCGCCGACTATCTCCACTTCGCCGCCCTCCGCCGCCAGCCCGACGGCACCTGGGCCCTGGTAGAACCCTCCAAGGAAATGCTGGAGCGGATGATCAGTAAGTAGCGGTAAATAGCGGGAGAGCGCGGACAGAGGCAAAACCCCTGGGATTCCAACACTCCAAACAAATCTGATTTTCCTTTTCCCCTTATGAACCGTACCCTCTTGCTGCTGGGCGCGGTGGCGATCGCCCTGGGTGACTCGACCGCCGCCCATGCCGATGACCTGGCGCTGAATTTTGAGATGGCGGTGGTGCAGCCGTCGTCGGTAGAGCCGTCTGCGAGCGCAACTCCAACGGCCATGCTGGAGCCACCGCTGGATGTGCCCCTGCAAGTGCCCGCGAATGCGACCGAGCCGCCCATGCAAGAGGCTTCGCGGGCCAATCCGGAGTTACCGCCCCCGCCGCCGAGGGGTGGCTTCGAGGCAATTGCCCAGCCCTTTCCCCAAACCTTTCCCCAGTCCTTTCCCCGACCTGCGCCCCCCCGTCCGTCTGCGGCTCCGGCCCTGGTGGCGACGAGTCAGCCCGCCTCTCCTGAAGAATCTCTGACCCTATCCATTGCGCCATCGGGGTCAAAATCCGTTGAACTACGATTCGATGTGCCCGCTGGTCATCTGGCCCAGGCAAAAGCCGAAGAACCGCAGCCTTTCCCAGTCAATCAGGCAGTAGGTCAAGCGATAAACGGTGCAGCGCGGCTACTCGGCCTTGCTCCGCCAGTTCCAAAGCCTGCCAACGGCGAACTGGAAGCCCTGTTTCACGGCGGCGCAGACTCGCTGGTGGCGAGGGTTGTGGGCAGCGCCGAAGGGACTCGCGCCGCCGACGGCCAGCGCACCAAAGCCTACTACGGCCACACCGACCCCGGCAACGGCGTGTGGAATCTGGGCAGCTTTTCCTATCAGCACGGCGCAAGTTCCCCAGAGGAGGCCGACGAACGCCAGCTTCGACGGCTGCAAAAACAGGCCGACCTGCTCCAGCGCAAGGCAGCCAGCCACGGCATTTCTCTCACTCTGGAGGAATTGCTAAACGGCATCGACCTGGCAAACCAGGCCCCCATGGCCGCGCTCGATCGGGGCGGCTATATCGACTGGCTAGCCGAAGCGCGGCGGCAGGGAATGCAGGGCGAATCGGCAATTCTGTGGGCCCGCACCCGCGCCTTCATCGACCCCGATACGCAGCAGTGGAATGCGCCCGGACTGGGCAACACCGCCGACAGCATTTCCCGCGACCAGGATCGCCGCATGAGGGCGATCGCCCGTGCCTACGAACACTACCGCACCCAAACGAGCCAGCCCGTTGCCCTCAATTCGCCTACGCCACCGCCCACCGCCCTAGCCGCCAACCTAGCCGTAGGTGGCGATTTGCCTAGCCCTACCAGTCCCTCCCTCGGTCAGGCCCCACCGACTGAGAAATCGCCTGAAACATCGACTGAGAAATCGGGCGTTCTCGACTCGCTGTTCAGCATTAACCTGCCAGAATTCGCCTTTTAGCTAGTCTTAGAAGGGCTAACTTGTGGGGCGATCGCCCGATAGATTGGGGACTTGCCGGAATTCACCTCTTAGCAAATTTCGCAAATTTCAGAAGGGGCAGACCTGGGCTGAACCCTAGCCTAAGCGGGGCTGACCCGCCTTTTCATCGCCCCAAGCTTCACTTCGTCGCAGGGCCGCCTCCACCGCCATCTGCTGGTCGCGTCGGGTGATCCAGCGGTGATAGGTGCGCGTGTGAACGGCGACGGAGTGGCCCATCATGCGAGCGGCGACGGTATCGGGTAGCCCCACATGAATAGTTCGCACGGCCCAAGCGTGGCGCAGGTCGTAGGGCGAAAAGGGCAGGTTATAGCGGCGAAACTGGGTAGCGACCTGCTGCCCAATGCGCTGGAGCGTCGTCTGGCGGAGATCGGTGGTGATTGGCGGCAGCATTACCTCGCGCAGGCTGAACCGATCCACCCACTCTACTGGAAATGGCCAGACCTGGTGCGCTCCAGTTTTCGTGGTGTCTTTCACCTCGATCACACCGCTGGGGTCGCCCTGCCGCAGCGCATCATAGTCGCAAAAAAACACCTCGTGGTTTCGCAAGCCATAGGTCGCCATGATGCCAAACACGAAGCGCCAAGCCGGGTTGGGGATTTGCTCGTAGGCGGCGAGGATATCGGCTTCGGTCGGCAACTGGCGCAGTTGGGTTTTGCTGTTTCCGTAGTTGCCCCAATAAGTTTTTAGGTCGATGGGTAGCTCGACATGCAGGAAGTCTGCCAGTGCGCCAAGGGCGGTGCAGCAGATTTGGCGGCTGCGGGTGTTGGGCTGAGTGGCTTGCACCGTGGCGTAGATGGCTTCGGCAAGGCTGAGGTTGGGGCGAGCTTGGGCGATCGCCTCTAACTTTTTCAAATACGGCGCGTAGGCCTTCTCCCACGTCGTCCGCACCGAAGCGGGATTTGCTGCACCCTCTTGCCGCGTCCAAAACTCCTGCTGAAACGCCGCCAGCTTTTCTGACAAGTCCATCTGGCTCAGCCGTCCGCCGCCCTTCACAGGCAAATAATTGTGCCAATCGAAGCAGTTTTGCAAAAGCTGGGCAGCGATAATTTTGGCTTCGGCTTCCGCTTGCTTCAGTCCATCATGGGTGGCAGGCAGGTTCAGGCTGATGCGCTGCTGGTGCGGATTCAGCCGATGGCTGCCCGGGCGCGGCGGCAGCGTCCCCCGCAGGCTCAGCTTTTCTCCCCGCCGCTCGATTTGTAGCCCTAGTCGTGCTGCCCTAAGGCGCTGGTTGGTTTGCAGGATGCGATCGTCGAGGCTGGGCATGGGAAAGTCAGAGAGGGGAGGATTTTTGGGGTTTTGGATTTTGGGTTTTGGCAGCCGGGTGCAGTGCTGATATGACGGTTCCGAAATCATCAAGCTAAAATCGCCAATCCAAAATCACCAATCCAAAATCGGTTGGACGATTGGAGCATAAGCCGCTAAGTTTCTTATATACCGTGCAGATCCAAACTGGGATTTGCGGGGGACGCTGGTTACAGCTTCAGCGATAGCCTCAATAGACAGACTTGTTACAAACATTACGAAAGTTTAAGCTTTTGGGGTTCGGCGTAGTTGAGAAAGTCTCTCAGGTTGAATCGTTGTTAAAATCAGTAACAAATATTAAAGCCAAGGGAAGCCGTAGTCACTATGGGTCGTGTTGGGGTTTTGCTATTAAACCTGGGAGGGCCGGATCAGCTAGAGGATGTGCGCCCGTTCCTCTATAACCTGTTTTCCGACCCGGAAATTATTCGGCTGCCGTTTCCTTGGCTGCAAAAGCCATTGGCGTGGCTAATCGCCAACAGCCGCACCCGCAAATCTCAGGAAAACTATCGCCAGATCGGCGGCGGTTCTCCCCTGCGGCGGATTACTGAGGAGCAAGGGCAAGCGCTGCAAGCTGAGCTTCAGCAAAAAGGACAGGAGGCGCAGGTCTACATTGGGATGCGCTACTGGTATCCCTTTACGGAAGAGGCGATCGCCCGCATCAAGCGTGATGGGGTCGATCGGCTGGTGATCTTGCCGCTTTACCCGCAGTTTTCCATCAGCACTAGCGGTTCCTCCTTCCGCCTGCTAGAAAAAATTTGGTCAGAAGATCCCGCGCTGCAACGGATCGACCACACGGTAATCACCTCCTGGTACAAGCGCCCCGGCTACCTGAGGGCAATGGCGGATCTAATCGCTCAGCAGTTGGATCAGTTTGAGAATCCTGACGCGGTTCACATCTTCTTTAGCGCCCACGGCGTGCCGCTGAGCTATGTCGAAGAGGCGGGCGACCCCTACCAGCGCGAAATTGAGGAATGCACGGAGCTAATCTTGCGGACGCTGAATCGTCCTAATTCCCATACGCTGGCCTACCAAAGCCGCGTGGGCCCGGTGGAGTGGCTACGGCCCTATACCGAAGATGCGATCGCCGAACTGGCTGCCCAGGGCGTTCAGCATCTTCTGGTCGTGCCCATCAGCTTTGTGTCAGAACATATCGAAACGCTGCAAGAGATTGATATTGAATACCGCGAGATTGCTGAAGAGGCAGGGATTCACAATTTCCAGCGAGTGCCGGCGCTCAACACCCATCCGGTCTTCATCAACGACCTGGCCGAGATGGTGGTAGACGCGCTGAATTCTCCCAATCTGACCCTGGATCAGATTGCCCGCCCCGCCGAAACCACCAAGATCTACCCACCGGAGCGCTGGGAGTGGGGCATGACGACGGCGGCGGAGGTCTGGAACGGACGGCTGGCGATGCTGGGTTTCTTGGCGCTGCTGGTGGAGCTAATCAGCGGCCACGGCCCGCTGCACTCGCTGGGGCTGCTGTAGCTTTAAGGCGCTCAGCCGTGCAAAATTGGCGATGCAATCTCTTCTCTGAGTTCGACCTTGCGCCGACTCGCCTCGCACAGCAGATTCAGTTTGTTCTAGAAATCGACAAGCTGAAGGGCGTGCTGCGCCAGACCTTGCTAACTGATGCCTCGCGCCGTGAAAATAGCGCCGAACACTCCTGGCATCTGGCGCTGATGGCGATCGCCCTGGCAGAATACGCACCCGCCTCCATCGACCTATCGCGGGTGGTGCAAATGCTGCTGCTGCACGACCTGGTAGAAATCGACGCAGGCAATACCTTTGCGTTTGACATCCAGGCCAATCAGGACAAAGCTGAGCGGGAACAAGCCGCCGCCGATCGCCTGTTTGGTCTTCTGCCGCCCGACTTGGGGCAACCCCTCCGCGCCTGCTGGGAAGAATTTGAGGCGGCGGAGACCGTGGATGCCCAGTTCGCCCACGCCCTCGATCGCTTCCAGCCGTTTTTGCACAACCTGCAAACCGAGGGCGGCACTTGGCGGCTGCATGGCATAACGTGCGATCGCGTCTTGGGGCGAATGCAGCCTGTGAAGCAGGGCGCTCCCGCACTCTGGCCGATTGTGGAGGCTTTAATCCACCAGGCGGTTGCAGCAGGCTACTTGCTGCCAGACCCAGACACCACTCCTCCCTCTGACAGATCGTACCCCGACAGATTACATCCTGACTAATCACATCCTGACTAATCGCCCCCCGACAGATCGCCCCCCGACTGATAGAGCGACATCACCTGCGACAGCGGCAAGCGAGACTGTACGCCCAGCGTCAGCGGCGAGGTGTGCCCGTGCTTCAGGTGGTCGGCAGCGGCGCAGGCGATCATGGCGGCGTTGTCGGTGCAAAACTTGAGCGGCGGAAACAGGACGCGCAGATTTTCGCGCTCGGCGGCCTCCTGGAGGCGGAACCGCAGGCCGCTGTTGGCCGCCACACCCCCGCCAACGGCGATCGCCCCCAGTCCATAATCTTTGGCGCAGGCGATCGCCCGTTTGGTGAGCGATCGCGCCACCGTGTCTTGAAAGCTGGCGGCCAGGTCAGCCACGGGCAGCGGTTCAGACGATTCCTGCAAACTTTGGGTCAGCCGCAGCATCGCCGTCTTTAGGCCGCTAAAGCTGGAATCGTAGGGATGATAGCCGCCCTCTGGCAGAGAAATTTTGCCGTCTGGCAGCACAAACGCCATCGGATTGCCGTCTTTTGCCAGACGGTCGATTACGGGGCCGCCCGGATAGCCCAGCCCCATCAGCCGCGCTACCTTGTCAAAGGCTTCTCCGGCGGCATCGTCGCGGGTTTCGCCCAGCGTTTCATACTGGCCGCAACCTTTGACGTAAATTAGACTCGTGTGCCCACCCGACACCAGCAGACAAAGAAACGGCGGCTCTAGCTCTGGTTCGCTGAGATAGGAAGCGTAGATATGGCCTTCGAGATGATGCACACCGAGAAATGGCTTATGGTGCAGCATGGCCAGCGTTTTAGCAGCCGTCAGCCCCACCAGCAGCGCCCCCACTAGCCCCGGCGCACAGGTCGCCGCTACGCCGTCAATCCCTGCCCAGCCCAGCCCACTATCGGTCAACGTCTGGGCGATCGCCCAGTTCATTGCCTCTAAGTGCTGCCGCGAGGCCACCTCCGGCACCACGCCGCCATACTGCTGGTGAACCTGGATTTGCGACGACACCACATTGCTTAACAGGTGGCGATCGCGCACCACCGCCACAGCCGTTTCATCACAACTTGTCTCTAACGCTAAAACCGTCGGCATCTCAAGCTTGGTTCCTAACTCGAATACTCAACTTCCCGCCCAACCTCAAATCCAACCTCAAATGTAGAGTTCTTTGAACTTTTGTAGCGCCTGTACCCGCTTCAAGCTAATATCAAAAGTCGTCAAGAGCTAATCCTATCAAGGCTTCTGGCAATTGCCAGCGATTTTCCTTGAGCGCTTGTCAATTTTCTAAAAGCTTAACGTGGTCACGCTTCGCTTGCGGAGTATGATCGCTCCAAAGCGTGAATGCTGTTCTAAAAGCATCTTAATTGTTTGTAATAAGTCGTTGCATTTTGTAACAAGGGAAGCAATTCCATGCGCAAGTTGTTTGCTCAGCTATTTGCCCTCGTATTGGCGGTTTCCTTGTGGGGAGGGTTTGCAGCCCCCGCCTCCGCCTATAACCTGACTCCCTGCGCCGATTCGCCAGCGTTTCAGGCGCGTGCTGCCAAGGCTGTCACTGCCCAAGTCAAAGCCCGATTCCAGTCCTATTCCTCCGTCCTGTGCGGCGAAGACGGCCTGCCCCATCTAATCGTAGACGGCAGCCTCTCCCATGCGGGCGAGTTTCTCATTCCTAGCATTTTGTTCCTCTATATTGCCGGGTGGATTGGCTGGGTCGGTCGCGCCTACGTGATTTCGGTGCGTGGCGACAAAGAGCCTGAAATGGCTGAAATCATCATCGACGTGCCCCGCGCGGTGAAATTCATGACGACCGGGCTGCTGTGGCCGCTGGCTGCGGTGCAGGAGTTTACCACGGGTAAGCTAACTGCCCCCGACAACGAAATCACGGTGTCTCCTCGCTAGGCGCTTTCGCCTTGGTGCGGCCCGCGCATTTCGCGTTTTTACAGGATTTCAACCAAGTTTTCAACAGTCTCTCAAGCTAACGTCTCTCACGTTTCGGAGCATTGTTCATGCAGTATTTCTTGAAGTACCTCTCGACGGCCCCCGTGCTGGCAACGATCTGGATGTTCATCACGGCTGGCATCCTGATTGAGTTCAACCGCTTCTTCCCGGATCTGCTGTTCCACCCCTAGTGCGGATCTTGAGTAGAGGCCTGTGGCGCTCGATCGTTCCAGGCCTTGCTTTCGACCCGTTTGCTACTGCGGCTCGTGCGATCGCACAAAGGCTAAACCGCCCAAGATCACCCGCAGGGAACCCAACGTTGAGGCCGCTTTCTGCTGAGGAAGCGGTCTTCGTTTTTATCTGTTGCGGTAAAATCTGCATTACATCCCTGCTAATCGGCTGCGTTGCTTTGATGAGTCGTATCTAGAGTCCGCTTGCATGGCTGCACCACTGTCTTGGCTGCACTGCTGTCTTGGCTACGCTGCTGTAACGCCTTGTGGGGTAATGGGAAGCAGTCAATTTGGATGGGGGCATTTATACTGAGGTGCATGGCGCTTGTTCTGACACATCTCGCAGACTGGAGCGTCTTACCCAGAGCTTGCTTAGGAATAGTGTTCGGAGCAATGGTATGTCGGAGCAACAGTATCCGGAGTGCTGTGAATTTATCCGGAGCTTTATGCAGTCATGTCATAAAGTCAACTGGATGGACGGGTAAATCTGTGCATCCCATGAGCCAAACTGGTTAAATCAGGGAATGCTAAATCTATCGCTGAGGCTTGACTTGGGTGAATCGGTCTGGGGCGATCGCCCACTGAGGCTCGACTCATGACCCAACTGCTCTAGTGCGACACATCCTCTGCAAGGCCCGTACGTTTGACCTCCCATGTCCGGTTCTAATGTTTCTTCGGTTGGTTTTTATGCGGTCGCGGACACCCCTCAACTTATGCAGATAGACCCCCAAACCTTTATGGTCAAATTTTGGGGCGTTCGCGGCAGTGTGCCCACGCCAGGTGTCGAGATGGTGCGCTATGGAGGCAATACGCCCTGCGTAGAGATGCAAGTCGCCGGGCAGCGGATTATTTTCGACGGAGGGACGGGGCTGCGCCTGCTGGGCAAGCACCTACGCGATGAAATGCCCGTCGAGGCGCACCTGTTTTTTACCCACACGCACTGGGATCGTATCCAGGGGTTTCCCTTTTTTGCGCCCGCTTTTGTGCCGGGAAATTGCTTCTATATCTACGGGGCGGCCGGTCCAAATGGCGCGTCAATCAAACAGCGCCTCTCAGACCAAATGCTGCGCCCCAATTTTCCCGTGCCGTTGCAGGTGATGCAGGCGGAGCTGAAGTTTGTAGATATCGTGCCGGGGTCGGTGATTCCGATTGAGGATGTGACGGTGGAAGCGGTATCGCTCAATCGACCCAATGGGGCGCTGGGCTATCGCGTAACCTGGGGCGGCTATTCGGTGGTCTATGCCACAGATACCGAGCGATCGCCCGATTCGGTGGAGCAAAACCTGAAGTATCTGGCGCAAGATGCAGATCTGCTGATTTACGACGCAGCCTACGTCAGCGACCACGCTCTAGTTGACCCCGAAGCAGCCACTGGGGAGCAGAGCCACGGCTGGCAGTCGGGCATCGATTTGGCGATCGCCGCTAGGGTCAAACAGGTCATCATGTTCCACCACGACCCAGCCCACGAGGACGATTTTCTGGACAGCATCGAGCAGGATGTGCAGTCTCGCTATCCCAATGTGAAGCTAGCCCGCGAGGGCATGGTGCTGGACGTGACGCGATTCGGGAACAATCTTTCGGCGTAGATTAGAACTCCGGCATCATAAGTCGGCATAACGATCGACCGCGACGCGCAACTTTCAATCTGCCCTCACCCCCCAACCCCTTCTCCCAGGTGGGGAGAAGGGGAGTAAGAGAGGCTTGAAGTCCCTCTCCCGCGTTGGGAGAACACTTAAAGCCTTCGGTAAAGCCTTCGGCAGACCAGAAAAGGGGAAGAGAGATTAGCAAGGTTGCACCTTGCATAGTTACACCTTGCATAGTTACACCTTGCATAGTAGTTGCACCTTGCATAAAGGTGGACAACGCGATGCGCTGCCCATCCTTATGTCTTCAGGGCATCTTCACGATTGGCCCCAATCCCTAAACATGAGTCAACTGCCGCTTCATTTCGTCGGCATACTGATCCGCATTTAGCCCCACCAGCACATGTAGCTTGTGGTCGTTCAGATGCATCACGCCGTTAGCACCAGCCGCACTAAGCGCAGAGTCATCCACTACGCTGTCGTCTGCCACCTCGACCCGCAGGCGCGTCAGGGCAGCAGGTTCCACGCTACGGATATTGCGGCGACCCCCAAGGGCAATGATCAGGTTTTCAGCCTTCTCGGCGGCCATCGGGTCGCGGGCCGGAGCGCCACTGCCCACAGCAGCCTCTTCAGCAACTTCGGCTTCACCCGCCGCCGGAGTGTAACCCAGATCCGCTTCCGGGCCAGCGGTTTTCAGATACTCGATCATGTCAGTCTTGAGGTTTTCTGAGCGCGGGCCGAAAATCGCCTGCACGCTGTTGCCCACCTCCAGCACACCAGATGCACCCAGCGCCTTCAGTCGCGCCTTGTTCACCTTGCTCTTGTCTTTGACGGTAATCCGCAGGCGGGTGATGCAAGCGTCCATCACCTCGATGTTGCTGCGCCCGCCAAAGGCCTGCACCAGACCCAGCGCCATGCCGCCTGCCGCTGCGGGTGCTACGGTCATGCCTTCGGGCAATTCTTCTTCAACTTCGCGACCCGGCGTTTTGAAGTCAAACAGGCGAATCGCCGCGCGGAACACAAAGTAGTAAACCGCCGCTGCCACAATGCCGCCGCCGACAATTAGCTTCCACACGTCGCCCTTATTGCCGTTCCAGTTGCCAAGCTGGTTGAACAGGGCAAAGTCAATGAATCCCTGAGAGAAAGTGAAGCCCATGCGCCCACCCAGCGCCACAAACAGGAAGTCGCAAATTCCCGCCATGACTGCGTGAATCGCATAGAGCGCCGGAGCTACAAACAGGAAGGAAAACTCCAGCGGCTCGGTGATGCCTGTCAAAAACGAGGTCAGCGCCGCAGACACCATCAAACTGCCGGTAACGGCGCGGTTTTTGGGCTTTGCCGATTGCCAGATAGCCATAGCCGCCGCGGGCAGCCCAAACATCTTAAACCAGTAGCCGCCGCCCAGGATGCCCGCTGTGGGGTCACCTGCAAAGAAGCGGTTGATGTCGCCCCGTACTAGTTGGTTTGTCACCGGGTCGGTGTAGGAGCCGATCTGGAAAAAGAAGGGCACGTTCCAGACGTGGTGCAGACCAAAGGGTAAGAGCGATCGCTCAACCAGCGCATACAGTCCAGCCGAAAGTGGAATGTTATTTCCACTGGCGGCGGCGTTGGCAAAGCTGTTGATTGCGCCGCCGATGGGGGGCCAGATCAGGCTCATGAGGGCCGCAACGGCGATCGCCACCAGGGAAGTAATAATCGGCACAAACCGCTTGCCCGCAAAGAACCCAAGGTATTGCGGCAGCTTAATTCGGAAGAAGCGGTTGAACAGATACGCCGCAATACAGCCCATGATCAAGCCGCCAAACACGCCTGTATCCAGCGTCAAAATGCCCAGCACAGGCTTCATCCAGATGTTTGGCGTATCCTGCCCCTGCTGGATCAGGTCTTGAATCTGCGCCTCGGTGACAAAGCCCCGTGCCGAGCCAAACGCACCCAGCGCCGCAATGAACACCATAAAGCCCACCGTTGCCGCCAGCGCCGAAACGCCGTCGTTGCCTGTGTAGGCGATCGCCACTGCAATGGCAAAAATCAGCGGCAGCACGCCAAAAATCGCGTCCCCCGACGCTTTCATGATCGTCGCCAGCCACTCCGGGATAAACCCAAAGGTCGTTTTCGTAATCGTGCCGCTGGCCAGGTTCTGAATCTCAATCAGTCGGGCGCTGCCCAAACCCAGCAGCAGCCCCGCAATCGGCAAAATCGACACAGGCAGCATCAGGGCCTTGCCCATCTGCTGCGCGAGCGCGAAGAATTTTTTCCACATAGTTTTTTTGAAGAGAAGAGGGGAGGTCTATCGATTCTCGATTTTGGATTTGCGATTTTGGATTGCCAGTTTTGGATTGCCAGTCGAGAATCTACGCGGCTTCCGGCAATTTTATTCGCAGCACCATTGAGGAGAAATGGATATTCGAGGAATGGCGTTGATAGGAATGGAGGGGTAGGAAATTAGAGCAATCGGGCAATAGAGCTATGGGGGATTCAATCCCTGCGCTCCGTCCCTCCATCCGCCCAGCGCCTAATCCTCAGTCAGGGGCACGAGTTCACGCACGGCTTCGGCCGTATCTGCCGCGAGGGCTTGCTCTGCAAGGCGCTGACAATCGGCGAGGCTGAGCGTGCGGATTTGGGCCTTGACGCTGGGAATCGTGGGAGCGCTGACGCTGAGTTCTTTCACGCCCAGACCGATCAGAATCGGCACGGCCTGCGGGTCGCCCGCTACGCCGCCACAAACGCCGCACCACTTGCCGTACTTATTTGCAGCGCGGGCCGCCATGCCAATTAGCCCCAGCACACCAGGACTTAGCGCATCAGCGTAGGGAGCCAGCTTGGGATGGCCGCGATCCATCGCCAGGGTATATTGCGTCAGGTCATTGGTGCCCACGGAGAAGAAATCTACCTCGCGGGCAAACTGCTCCGCCATGACTGCGGTTGAGGGCACCTCCACCATGATTCCAGCTTCAATGGGCGCAACGCCGAGGGACTGGCGCTCCTCCTCCAGCATTTGCTTGGCCATGTGCCATTCTTCCAGTCGGGCGATCATGGGGAACATGATGCGAACCTTGCCCGCCTCGGAGGCGCGGAGGATTGCGCGAAACTGGGTGCGGAGAATCTCTGGACGATCGAACCCAAGCCGAATACCGCGTTCCCCTAGGAAGGGATTTTCTTCGTGGGGAATAGGCAGGTAGGGTAGGGGCTTGTCGCCGCCTACGTCCAGGGTGCGGATGATCAGCGGGCGACCCTCCAGCGCTCTGGCAGCAGCACTGTAGATGGCGGTCTGCTCGTCTTCGTCGGGGGCGCTGTCGCGTTCCATAAACACCAGTTCCGACCGCAGCAGGCCCACGCCCTCGCCACCAAACTTGACCGATTTTGCGCCTTCTTCAGCGTTGCTGATGTTGGCCACGACCTCGATGCGGTGTCCGTCTGTCGTGATTGCAGGTTCAAACGCAGTTGCCAGTTCTCGCTGGCGGCGTTCTTTAACGCGGGCAATCCGCTGCTGGGTGCGCTCCATTTCCTCCGTCGAGGGATTTAGCCGCAGCCGCCCCTTGCTGCCGTCCAGAATCGCCGGGGTTCCTTCCGGTAGCTCCAGCACTCGCGGCTCTGTGCCTGCCATCGAGGGAATGTCCATCGCCCGCGCCAGGATAGAGACGTGGGAGGTTGCGCCACCCGCCACCGTGCAGAAGCCTGCGATCTTCGTCGGGTCTAGCGTGGCCATGTCCGATGGGGTGAGGTCTTCGGCCACCAGGATGGTGTGTTCGGGATAGGTGACGACTTCGGCCGTAACTCCAGTGAGAATTCGCAAGACGCGATCGCCCACATCCCGCAGGTCATTGGCTCGTTCTGCCAAAAGCGCATTATCCAGCTTGGACAGCATTTCGGCTTGGCTTGTATAGGTCTGCTTCCAGGCGTAGGCAGCGCTCTTGCCCTTGTCAATGGCGCTGGCGGCCGTGTCCATTAGCTCCGGATCGTCCAGAATTTCCTGATGAGCGGCAAAGATGGCGGACTTTTTCGGATCGCCCTGGCCGTGAACCTTTGCCCGCAGCGCCTCTACATCTTGCGAAGCCTTGGCGATCGCCTGCTCCAGCTTGCGACGTTCTTCATTGGGTGCGCCACCATGCTCCGAAACAGTGATTTCTTGCTGCTGCACCCGACGCAGATAGCCGACCGCCACCCCAGGCGACGCAGCCACTCCCAGAATGACGTTCGGATCTTCCGATCGGGGCCGGGGCGCGGGCTTCGAGATTTCTGGCTGTTCGATGCTGGCCGCCACGGCCACGGGTTTTGCGCCTTCTTCGCCCAGGCCGGTGCGGAGGGCTTCGCTGAGTTCGGCGATCGCCGCTTCGGCATCGGGGCCGCTGGCTTCCAGTTGCACGGTCGCGCCATTGCCCACCGACATACCCATCAGCCCAATCACGCTGCGGGCGTTGGCCGACTTATCGCCATACTTGAGGCGGATATCGGACTTATACTTTTTCGCCAGCGTAGACAGCACCGCAGAGGGGCGGGCGTGTAGCCCCGTCGGGTTGGGAATGACGATCGGCTCCGAGGCAACCGTCACCCCGCCAATGACCGTCCCATCCTCCGAAACGTCGCCCAGCGCCAGATCCAGCGCGATGTCCTGGCCGCCCACGACCGTTCCCAGGCGTGGCTCAAACTTGACGACGCGATCGCTGTTGGTGATCACAATCTGGGTCAGCAGGCTGCGGGCGTGCGTGGCCACGAAATCTGCGTCGAAGTTGATCAGCGGGTCGCCCACCCGGACGCGATCGCCCACCCGCACTCGCGGCACAAACCCTTCACCGCGCAGCGTCACCGTGTCCAGCCCGATGTGCATCAGCACTTCCAGCCCGTCCGGTGTTTTCACCGTCACCGCGTGGTTGGACGGGTGAAGCTGGATCACCTCGCCATCGCAAGGGGCTAACAGTGTCTGGCTCGTGGGGTCAATCGACACGCCATCGCCTACCATTTTTTGAGCGAATACCGGATCGGGCACCTGCTCAATCGGAACCAACTGACCCGACAATGGGGCAACCAGCGCCACCATGCTGCGAGTCTCTGCTGGCGCTACAGCATAGCTCATTCGTCAATCTCCTGATTTGATATCCAAGATGAAATGTTTTGAACCGTAAAGAACTTCTCAGTATTCCAATCCACACAGCCCAAAGCGGGCGATCGCAACCCGATGACTCTTTGAAAGACAAAATTGCAAAGATAAAAAACTGCACTCACACCAAATACAGCCCGTGAAAAATCACACGCAAAGAATCACCCGCGAGAAATCACACGCGATTGCAGACCTGTGCAGACTTTCAACTCCTGGCTTGCCAGGAACCAAACGATAGACCTTATCCTCACAGGGATCAGCAAGGTGCTGGAATTTACGAATTAAAAATTTAAGCTTTGAGCCGCCAAACGTTACCAAACGCTTTACAAATAAGGGCGATCGCCCATTTTTGGCAGTTACGCAAAATACATCGGCAGCCAGGTCGGGATCAAGAGATTTGGGATTAGAAGCTTTGGGATTAGAAATTGGAGTTCGACCCCGAACTCTACTCTACGTGCCCACTCTATATGCCTACCCTGCGTGCCTACTCTACGTGATTAAACACCGTCATCATGAGCAACAGCGCAACCCCCACCAGCACTGCGCCCTGGAGATTGACGCGGGTGGGCGATCGCCGATAGGGCGGCTCTAGCCAAAAAGCCAGCAGCCGCGACACCAGCGGCATCACGCCCCAGGTCAGGATCGAGCTAGTAATCAGGTTATTCACCAGCATGGCGCTGCCCGGCGGCCAGTCTTGCATAATGCCCAGCGCCCCAAACACCAGCGATTGAATCATCACCGTAGGGTATAGCCCCATCACCACCGACAGCACTTGTTTCCAGGGCGCAGGGCCCAGCGCGGGGCGCTCCGTGCCCGATGTCTGCGAAAACCAGCCCTCTAGCCCTGTGGTAAAGGATTTAAAACGATATTCCTGCAAAAAGCTCTGCCCCGCGATGACCAGTTCTTTGCGATCGCTCGACTGCACCCACTCGTTCAAATGCTCTGGCGTATCAAAGTGCATCACCGAATACCACTTCACCACGCCATCCCGACACACCAGCGGCGGGCAGAGATCCGTCCGAATGTAGCCCGGAAACTGCCGAGCGCGATGCAGCAGTTCTGCGTGCCATCGCCGAAACGGCAGTTCCTTGCTGCGGGGCACAATGTGTTCAATCATGACGCTGGAATAAAAGACCGGATCGGCTTGCAGGTCTGACATGAGTCACGGTTGGGGTAGAGGGACAGGGCAACCGAGAATCATTTACGCATATCCGCAGCAGCGATAGCGTCTGTCGCAATGCCAAACTCCAAATACTCAGCGGGGTCTATCCCACTTTTGTAACCCTCACCCTAAATCCCTCTCCCAAAGCAGGAGAGGGACTTCCAATCCGGCTCCCCTTCTCTCGTTTTGGGAGAAGGGGTTGGGGGATGAGGGCAAACTTGCAGAACTGGGATGCGCCCTACTCAGTGCCTATCCGGGCACATCCTATCCCCTCACTTGCGCTAGCGTAGAGTTGATGAGTTTTCAGCCAGTGAATCAAGCCTGTGACTGTTGTGCTGAGGGGAAAACAAATCGCCATCGGGCTGCTAATTAGCACGGTGCTGCCGCTGGCGGCTTGCAGCGCCGAGTTTCAGCGTCGCCTTGCGCCTGATCCAGCGCTGATCAATGGCCCAGGGCAGGAATCGGGGCTGGCCAGTCCGCCTGCTTCGCCGGAGGCCACGCCCTCGCCTAATGCGCCAGAATCTCCAGGGGCGATCGCCCCGCCTGCCTCCCCGTCCGAATCGCCCGCCACCTCGCCATCGCCCCGCCCCGCCGCAAACTGGCGACCCGGCCAGCCCAGCGCAACGACCAGTAGCCCAGGCACACTCCGCACCGCGCCCCAGCGCTTCACCGACCTAGCCCAAGCCCCAGCCGATTTGCAGCCTTACATTACCGACCTGGCAGAGTTGGGCGTTCTCCAGATCACCCCTGCTGCGTCCGAGTTCAAGCCCGGTCAGCCCATCACTCGCCGCGAGTTTGCCCGCTGGCTGATGGCCGCCAACAACGAAATTTTTGCGAACCAGCCCGCCAACAAAATTCGCCCCGCGTCTCCCTCAGAAACACCCGCCTTCCAGGACGTGCCCAGCAGCGATCCAGATTTCGCCGCAATTCAAGGGTTAGCCAGTGCTGGCCTCGTGCCCAGCCCGCTATCGGGCAACAGCACCATCGTCACCTTTCGCCCCGACGCGCCCCTCACCCGCGAAGACCTGATTTTGTGGAAAACACCGCTGGATCTGCGCCGTTCGCTGCCCAACGCCACCCTAGAAGCCGTGCAGCAAACCTGGGGCTTTCAGGATGCCGCCAGCATCGATCCCCGGGCCCAGCGGGCGGTGCTGGCCGATTTCCAAAACGCCGATTTGTCGAACATCCGTCGCGCCTTTGGCTATACCACCCTGTTTCAGCCCAAAAAGCCCGTGACGCGGGCAGAAGCGGCGGCCGTCCTCTGGTTCTTTGGCACCCAGGGGAACGGGCTGTCGGCCCGGGAAGCCGGACAGCAGGCAACCGAACCCACCAGCAGCCAGACTGCTGAACAAGTCGGGGGACAGTAGCAAGCAATGGTCGCCCTATCGGAACAGCTTGTATTGCAGCCGTCTGCTCTGTGGCGATCCGCATGGCGGCGATTTCGGCGAAGCTGGACGGCGATGCTGGGGCTGGGGCTGCTGAGCCTGCTGGGACTGGCGGTGCTGGTGGGGCCATGGGTCTATCCCGTCTCGGCAACAGCGATTGACTTTGGACGAGCGGCGGCTCCGCCCAGCCTGGCTCACCTCTTTGGCACCAACGATCTGGGTCAGGATCAACTGGCGCGAGTGCTGGTGGGTGGCCGCATTTCTCTGGCGGTGGGCGTGGCAGCAATGGCGCTGAGCATTGGGCTGGGCGTGGGCATTGGGGCGATCGCCGGGTTCTATGGCGGACTCCTCGACACGCTGCTGATGCGCCTCACCGACCTGTTTCTGGCGCTGCCCCAACTGCCCCTGCTGCTGCTGGTCGTCTACCTGTTTCGCAGCGCCGCACGGGCGATCGCCGGCCCAGAGTGGGGCATCTTCCTCCTCGTCGTCTGCGTCATTGGTGGGCTGAACTGGATGAGTACCGCGCGGCTGGTGCGGGCCGGGTTCCTCTCCTTGCGAAACCGCGACTTTATCGCCGCAGCGCGGGCAATGGGGGCGCGTCCGGGCCATCTCATCTGGCATCATCTGCTGCCCAACGTGCTGAGTCCGGTGATTGTGTCGGCTACGCTGGCGATCGCCACTGCCATCCTCACCGAATCGACCCTCAGCTTTTTGGGACTTGGCTTTCCGCCCGACGTGCCTACCTGGGGGCGAATGCTGTTCGATGCCTACAACCGCATCGAAACCGCCCCCCACATTGCCGTCTTTCCAGGTCTGATGATTTTCCTCACCGTCCTCAGCATCAACTACATCGGCGACGGCTTGCAGGATGCGCTCGATCCGCGCCGGGAAGCATGAGGCAGCGCGTTTGAGGGTCAGAAAAAGCTCGTGAAGCCATTCCAGCCCTTGCCATCCCGTTCCTTACTTTTCGTCAACCGCAACCATCCTTCCCAAATGCCCAACCCCTACGACGACCCCTACGATCCCCAGCAGCTCAAGCGAATTCGCATGTTTGTCTATCTGGTGCCCGTGCTGGGCGTAATTCCAGCGATGTGGGCGCTGGCAGTGCGAAAGGGCGATTCGCGCGAACGGCAGGCGGCGCGACTATCCACGACGCTGGGGCTGGGCTGGCTGGTGGGCTATGCGGCGCTAGCGGCGGGGGCCCACACGGCTGACCCTTCTGCAATTCCGCTTCTCGTTGCCAACAGCGCCCTCACCTCCGGCTATTTCGTCGTCATGCTGTGGCTAATGCTGCGGCTGTGGCAGCGCAGGCCCTTGCGGCTACCGGGCATTAGCGACGTGAGCGATCGCCTGCCGTAGCCCAGTTCCAGAAATCTAGATCTACCCACAATCAACTCACACCCCACATCATCCATTCTGCAAAATCGTTGCTAAGATGCTGCATGAAGCGTCGGAACTCACCCCACCACCACAGTCGTCAACGCTTTCAGCCACGTCTTTCACCTCTAGACCCGTTCTCCCTTAGCAACCCCTCGTGACATCCCCAAAGGCTCGATCTTCTTTGTCTCCTCAAACCCAACCCCTGCCCCCTCGAAAAATCAAACTCCCCTGGCTGTTGCTAGGGTTGCTGGGTGTGGCAACCGTTTCCGCGGGGGCAGGAGCGCTGCTTGCTATGACGCTGGCCAGCACACCGCTATTGCAAAGCAGGCTTTCGCCAGAAGAGTCCAAGGTTTTTGGTCAGGGGGAAATCGCGACCGGCCTAAACTTTCGCCTGCCCCGGCTGACCCGCCCCGTCAATATCATGGTGCTGGGAATTAAGGTGCTGAGTTCTGATGTGGACAACCCGCCGCCCGAAGTTCGCGATCTGGGCTATCACGCACTGGTCAACTCCTTCGATGGGCTATCCGACACCATGCTGATGCTGCGGTTTAACCCCGAAACGGGCAAACTCGTGGTGCTATCGGTGCCGCGAGACACACGCACCCGCGTCGCTGGGCTGGGCGTAACCAAGCTGAACGAAGCCAATGCTTACGGCGGCCCGGCGTTGGCGGCTCAGTCAATTAGCAATTTACTAGGGGGTGTGCCCGTTGATCGGTATGTGCGGATCAATGTGCAGGGGGTCGAAAAGCTGATTGATGCGCTGGGCGGCGTGACGGTCTACATACCTAAGGACATGAAATATACCGATCATTCCCAGCATCTCTATATCGACCTGAAGCAGGGCGAACAGCACCTCAACGGCGAACAGGCGCTGCAATTTCTGCGGTTCCGCTACGATGCCTACGGCGATATTGGGCGGGTGCAGCGGCAGCAAATGCTGATGCGGGCGCTGGTCGAGCAGACCCTCAGTCCGGCCACACTCACGCGCATTCCACAAATCCTGTCAGTGATTCAGGAAAATGTCGATACTAACCTGACGGTTGAGGAACTAGTGGCGCTAGTGGGCTTTGCAGCGCAGCTCAAGCGGGCCGACTTGCAGATGCTGATGCTGCCAGGAGAGTTTAGCGGGGCGGGCGACTATGAAGCCAGCTATTGGCTGCCGAGTTACTCTCGCATTCAGGAGATGAGCAGCCAATACTTTGGACTCAATCCAGCCTCAAGCGAATCGGTTGCCGATCCATACGCCGAGCCAGGGGTCGATTCGGTTCCCGCAGAAACAGACTATGGCATTGAGATCGCGATTCAAGACTCCACAGGTAACCTTGCGGCGGCCGAGCAACTGATGTTCGCGCTGCGAGAGGCTGGGTTTTATAACGTTTACATTGACGAAAACTGGAGCGAACCCCTGCGCGAAACCCGCATTATTGCCCAGGGCGGCGACCTTGCAAAAGCTGAGGCGGTGCGGCGATCGCTCGGACTTGGCGAAGTGCGTGTCGAAGGAACTGGCAACCTGCAATCGGACGTGACGGTTCAGGTGGGCACAGATTGGCGGGTGGAGTAGAAGAGGGTGGAGTAAGGTAGGGTCAGCGTATCGGGGCAAGCCCATGCCATTACGCCGCTACTTCTTCTCTCCCTCTTCAAGCGCCACTAGCGTTACGTCCGGCGCAAGCTTCCGCAGTTCTGCTAGCAGGTGATGGGCTGGATAGTCGTAAAGCTGCAAATAGATCGTGCCGGGCAAGTTTTGGGCAAAAGCGTTGGCGGTGTTGAGGTTTAGCCCGGAGATGCGGTGCAGGGTGGTGCCAATCTCGCTGAGATTGCCCCGATTCAGGGGCTTGCCCATGCTGAGTCGCCAAGTTCGGGGGGGACGCATCTGCCCACGCTCAATGCGCCGCAGTCCGTCGATGGTGGACAGGACAATGAGGCGATCGCCCGCTTTCAGCATCCAGGTTTCCGACGGCATCAGGCTGTCGCTGCTGTCGAGCGTCCGCCGCTCGCTGTTGCGTTCATAGAAAATCGGCACCACACCATAGCCATAGGACACCTGCGAAAGCAGCTTGCCCACCAGCGTATCGCCCGCTTCTACCAAAAATTCCGTCACCAAGATCGTCTGTTCATTCAGCCGAAACAGGCTCAGGATATTTTCGCCAAAGGCCGAACCCACAAACGCTTCGGCGGCCAAGGCCGACACAGCCATCACGCGAGCGTTGGGAATCAGCGCGGCCAGACTGGCGCTAAACCGCTGGTTATAGGAACGAATCACCAATTGCAACGACTGCTTTTGCTGGCGGGTCAGCTCTCGCGCCGTAAGCGCCACCTCCAGATTTAAGATTTGGTCGTCCGTGACGACGACTAGGCTTTTGGCGGTTTCAATATTGGCGTGGCGGATCTGTTGAATCGGATTCCCCACGATGATCGGGATTTTGGGAAACAGCGCCAGGTTGTCCGCCACATCTGTCAACACAACAAAGGGCTGGCGAAACGTCTGAAGCCAGGTTGCTACCTGCTGGCCAACGCGCCCAAGCCCAACCATCACCACATGCCCCTGTTTGGGCATCGGCGACCGCCGCTGGAGGAAGCTAAATCGGGCGCTGAGCAAGTTATCCGCAATAATACCCACCACGCCCAACACAAACAGCAAGCTGATGATCGTGATCAGCAGGCTGACAAAATAAACCCAGCCGGGAACGGGGTCGTTCTCTAACCCGCCAAATACGTCGCCATAGCCCCCTAGCAGCAGCACTGCACCAGAGGCGATCGCCTTTGTCCAGGTTAGCTCTGGCACCGTCATCTTGAGCATGGTCGCCCCTAGCACCCACAGCACCAGTGCCGTGATCAGACCCATCGCGATGAGTGGACGAGTTCGATTGGCCTGCATCCACGCCCGCACTCGCTGAACCCACTGCAATGGCTGCTCTTTCAGCACGGCTTGCAGTCCAGCCTGCCAGCGCGATCGCCAGTCGCCGCCTGCCTGATGCTGGGTATAATCCGGCGCGTCTGCGATTTCTATGTAGGCAATGGTGTCGCCCGCCCGAATGCGGGTGTCTATCTGCCAGTGATAAAACGCCCGGTTTGGCAAGGCAGGGATTTCTGCCTGGGGGCGGTGGCTGAGCAGTCGGTAGGATTTTTTGTGCTGAGCCACCGCACGCGCATCATCAAACCGCGGATCGCGGGGCTGCACAGTTTGTTCCACCACCTGCAAGCGCGTGTCCCCAATGTTGAAGCTGCCCAGTAGCCCCACCTGTAGCCCTGCCATCGCAAAAGCAAAAGCAGGCATCTCCATCGGGTCGTAGGCGTTGAAGTTGCCGAGCCGCAGCTTGAGCAGTTCGTTGAGGCTTTGGCGAGACGAGCGCACCACAAGGCGCACGTCTGGATTGAGCCGACGAATGGCGATCGCCGCTTCGATATTCACCGTTTCGTTACTTGTGACAATTAGCGCCGCACGGCACTGCTGCACCCCCGCCTTCAGCAGCACGGGTTCATCCCGACAATCACCAATCAGCAGATCCTCCGCCAGCAAATCGGTCAGATTTTCGACCTCCCATTCTTCTGGGCGCTGTCGGTCGATTGCGGTAACAGAGACCACTGTCCCCTCGGTCGCAAACCGCTGCAAGTGATAGACGCAATATTGCCCCAGGCTACCTAGCCCGCAGACCAAAAAGCGATCTACGCGCGGCGAGGAACCCATTAGTCGCTGCACACAAAGACGCTCTCGCCATCCATAATGACGCGGCTGCACCGGGGGCTAACGCCGCGCTCACCCACCACCTGGCTAAATTCGCTGCTCTCCATTCCGGCGAGTTCTGCCGCCTTGGCAAAGGACAGCATTTCTTGCGCGTAGAGGGCGATCGCCAACTCTTTGAGCAGCGCCTGTTCAAGATGCTGCTCCGGCAACCGCATCGACTTGAGAACAGAATCTGGAATCGTCAGTTCAACACTCATGGACTGTCCCACTCGTTCACTCAACAAAATCAAAAAACGCTTAATTAACTACCTTAGCGAAACCCAGCAAACACAGCCTTGACACAGGTATCCTGGCTCTCGCTGAAATCCTGGCGCTATGAGAACCTGGCATTTTTGCGACCAGTCCAGGAAGCTCACCCCCGCCCTCACCCTGCGTGCCCCCTTAGAATCTAACGTTCCCCAGATGGAACAAAGATTACTCAGCGCTGTATCAGCCAGATGCAATCAGCGATCGCCCTATCGCCACCGCCCCCGCTCCAAAAGCCACTTGCTCCGAGCAGGTGGCGGCTGCCCAGTTTTGCCATCACACATCACTGCCCATGTAATCGGTGTCACCTCCCCCGTTGCCTCCAGATGGTGCGATCGCTGAAACGCCAACACTGCATCCTGGGTGTCACGGTCGAAGCAGTCTGTGCGACGAACCCGATAGCCATAAACCTGCAACAGCCCTTGCAGTTCCCTTACGTCTGACCCACAGTAACCCAGCCGCATCGTTCGCGCCCCTGGCTTTACCTTCGAGAGCAAAAGCGCCCAAGTGCGATCGCCCACAATGCCATCTACCCGTAAGCCATTGCGCCGCTGAAAATCACGCACCGCCGCCTCTGTAATCCAGCCAAAATCCCCATCCGTCCTCAGCTGATAGCCACAGGCACCCAAAAGCTCCTGCAAGTGGGCAACCAGCGGCCCCTGACTCCAAGGATAGAGACAACTCAGATCGATGCGGTCGTCATTAGGAGAATGTGCAAACTTTGGTGTCGCGTCCATGCGCCTTTCGCTCAGCCTTAGCTTTAATCATAGAACTTTGCCCCAAAGATGCCGAAGAGATTTAGATTTCGATCCAATTTCCCAACACTTCCTCCCCATCTCCCAAAGCAGGGTCATGCACCCAAGTTCAATCATTCAACCCAAGTCATCAATCCCCAGTTTCATTTCGACAGTTTCATTCCGACAATTTAATCGACTGTTGTGCCCAATACTTTCCATCTCTAAAGCAATCTGCGACTATCGTCTTGCCTATTGTTCTTAGAAATTAAAGAACACCTTTTTGGCTGAAATCTGTCTCCAGGTATCCCCTGGCACTCGTCCGTTCTGCAAAAAGTTGGATTACCTGTTTCTTCAAACTTTTCTGACATTCTTAAGATTTGACAGCATTTCACTATCAAGCGCTCTCAATAGCTTTCATGCTTTCACCGCTATAGAGCCTATAGAGGCTACCGAAAATCCTCTACTCCCAAACCCCTTTAGCCGCCTGGATGTTCTAAAAGCGGTGCTGTTTCAGAGAGTCGGAAAAGCAGTTGAAACATAACCGAATTGGAAAGTGGCTGGATTAGGCATACGTTTGAGTTTCAGCCAATCCTCTCAGCGAAAACCTAAAGAGATGCTGTGTAATCTAACGATCCGTGGATTTTTAGCTAAGAGTTATTTCATCTGAAGTTTCGCTTGCTTTCAGATCCTCACTTGACCGTACTTGTCTTGCTTCACAGTTCAATGCGTTTGAGAGATAAACGAGATTATGGTAGCTTCCTCCGAAAGACCGACCGTCGAAACCTCAATTAGCAGCTTTGGCCTAGCCCGCTCTACGGTGCAGGGCACTCCCCTCAGCCCTGATGAGCTGTGGAAGATGCACGCCTTTTGGCGAGCCGCAAACTACTTGGCGCTGGGCATGATTTACCTGCGCGATAACCCACTCCTCCGGGAACCCCTCAAGGACGAACATATCAAGCAGCGCCTTTTGGGTCACTGGGGATCTAGCCCTGGCATCGCGTTTCTCTACACCCACCTCAACCGCATCATCAAGAAGTTTGACCAAGATATGCTGTTCATGGTCGGGCCCGGTCATGGCGCACCTGGCTTCCTTGGTCCCTGCTATCTGGAAGGCACCTATTCCCACTACTTCAGCCATTGCACCGAAGATGTCGAAGGAATGAAGCGCTTCTTCAAGCAGTTTTCCTTCCCCGGCGGCGTCGGCAGCCACTGCACTCCCGAAACACCCGGCTCCATCCATGAAGGCGGCGAACTGGGCTACAGCATTTCTCACGCTTTTGGCGCAGCTTTCGACAATCCAGACCTGATTGTGGTGACGATGCCTGGAGATGGTGAAGCTGAAACCGGCCCCCTGGCAACCTCCTGGCATTCCAACAAGTTCCTCAATCCGATCCGCGATGGCGCAGTGCTGCCCGTGCTGCACCTGAACGGCTACAAGATTAACAACCCGACCATCCTGGCGCGGATTAGCCACGAAGAGCTAGAGTCGCTGTTCCGGGGCTATGGCTGGACTCCTTACTTCGTCGAAGGCTCTGAGCCAGAATCTATGCACCAGGCGCTAGCGGCTACGCTGGATCATTGCGTGTCTGAAATTAAGCGGATTCAGCACGAGGCCCGCAGTAGTGGCGTTGCAACTCGCCCCCGCTGGCCGATGATCGTGCTGCGAACCCCCAAGGGCTGGACTTGTCCTGGCGAGATCGATGGGCACAAGGTCGAAGGCTTCTGGCGATCGCACCAAGTTCCGATGGGTTCTATGCACGGCAATGAAGAACACAAGCGCATCTTCGAGGAATGGATGCGGAGCTACAAGCCGGAAGAACTCTTTGATGAAAACGGCAAGGTCTTCCCCTACATCCGTGAGGTCGCGCCTGAAGGCAATAAGCGCCTTGGCTCGACTCCCTACGCCAACGGCGGTCTGCTGCGGCGTGAGTTAAATATGCCCGACTTCCGTCAGTACGGCATTCCGGTCGATCGCCCCGGTGTGGTCGAAGCCGAAAACACTCGTCCGCTAGGCGTGTTCCTGCGAGACGTGATGAAAAACAACATGAATAACTTCCGCATCTTTGGCCCCGACGAGAACACATCCAACAAGCTGAACGCGGTCTACGATGTCAGCAAAAAATTCTGGATTGCAGAATTCTTGCCTGAGGATTTGGATGGCGGTGAGCTATCCCCTGACGGTCGGGTGATGGAAATCCTCAGTGAACACACCCTGGAGGGTTGGCTGGAAGGCTACTTGCTCACAGGTCGCCACGGCTTTTTCTCTACCTATGAGTCCTTTGCCCACGTCATCGACTCGATGGTGGGTCAACACGCCAAGTGGCTGGAAATCTGCCGCCACATTAACTGGCGTGAAGAGGTGTCATCGCTCAATCTACTCATCACCTCCACAGTCTGGCGGCAAGACCACAACGGCTTCACTCACCAAGATCCGGGATTCTTGGACGTGATTCTAAACAAGAGTCCAGAAGTGGTGCGAATCTACCTGCCGCCGGATGTCAACTCGCTGCTGTCAGTAGCAAATCACTGCCTGCAAAGCGAGGACTATGTGAACGTCATCGTATCCGACAAGCAAATGCACTTGCAGTATCACGACATGGATGCTGCTGTTCGCAATTGCACCAAGGGCATTGATATCTGGGAGTGGGCTAGCACCGATGCGGGCGAAGAGCCGGACGTGGTGCTGGCGACGGCGGGCGATATTCCCACGAAAGAGTCTCTGGCCGCCTCGGTCATGCTGCGGGAAGCGTTCCCAGACTTGAAGATCCGCTTTGTCAATGTGATTGACCTGTTCAAGCTGACCCCTGCCACGGAGCATCCCCACGGGCTAAGCGACAGCGACTTTGACAGCTTGTTCACAACGGATAAGCCGATTATCTTCAACTTCCACGGCTACCCCTGGCTAATTCACCGCCTCACCTACCGCCGCACCAACCATGAAAACCTGCATGTGCGCGGCTACAAGGAGAAGGGCAATATCAACACGCCGCTGGAACTGGCGATTTGCAACCAGATTGACCGCTTTAGTATCGCAATTGATGTGATTGACCGAGTACCCAAGCTGAAGAATGCAGGGGCCCATACTAAGGAGCAACTCAAGGATGAGCAAATTGCCTGCCGCAACTATGCGTTTGAGCATGGGATTGACCGTCCCGATATTGTGAACTGGAAGTGGCCTTACTAGGTTCTTCGGGTTGATGCTGAACGGTCTATTGCCTACCGATTAAGTGTTCTGGGCAGTAGACCGTTTGTCTTTAGTTTTGAGATTCCGTACTGTTGGGAGTGCCATCTTGAAATGTTCTTAGAGTGAGCGATCGCCCCATCCGCAACCTTGCTTGCTAGCAGCATTTTCCGAACTTCAGGACTTCGTTCCCTTGGAGTTCCTTCTTGATCCCTACGAGCCTTAGAAATATCCAACTCATCCAGGATTTTTACCATGCAGACGTTACCCACCCCTCCTTCCGGCTCAGTGCAGATTGAAGACGATCGCACTGGGCTATCGATCGAAACCCTAAAACGGGCGTTTCTGGACAACCTGTTCTATATCCAGGGCAAGTTTCCAGCCCTCGCCAGCAAAAATGACTACTACATGGCGCTGGCCTACACCGTGCGCGATCGCCTCCTGCGCCGCTGGCTCAACACCGCCGAAACCTACACCAACACCCAGGCCCGCACCGTCTGCTACCTCTCCGCCGAATTCCTCATGGGCCCGCACCTGGGTAACAACCTGATTAACCTCGGCATCTACGACCAGATCAATCAAGCCATGACCGAACTGGGGCTAGATCTCAACGAACTACTCCAGCAGGAAGAAGAACCCGGTCTGGGCAACGGCGGTTTGGGTCGTCTCGCCGCCTGCTATCTCGACTCTCTAGCCACGCTAGAAATTCCCGCCCTCGGCTACGGCATTCGCTACGAATTCGGCATCTTCGACCAGGAAATTCGCGACGGCTGGCAGGTCGAAATCACGGACAAATGGCTGCGCTACGGCAACCCTTGGGAAATTGCTCGCCCAGATTGGGCTGTTGAGGTGAAATACGGCGGACACACCGAGTCCTTCATCGATGAGCATGGTAACTACCGCGTCCGCTGGGTTCCCTTCAAAGTCGTGAAAGGGCTTCCCTACGACACGCCGATCCTAGGCTACAAAGTCAACACTGCCAACACCCTCCGCCTGTGGTCTGCTGAAGCAACCGAATCCTTCGACTTTGGTGCCTTCAACTCCGGCGATTATTTCGGCGCAGTCCATCAAAAGAGCAACTCCGAAAACATCTCCAAAGTCCTCTATCCCAACGATGAGCAGTATCAAGGCAAGGTATTGCGGCTGGAGCAGCAGATGTTCTTCGTCTCTTGCTCTCTGCAAGACATGATTCGCATCCTCCAAATGCAAAATATGTCGCTGGAGAAGTTTCCCGAAAAATTCTCGGTGCAGTTGAATGACACCCATCCGGCGATCGCCGTCGCAGAACTCATGCGTCTGCTAATGGACGAACACGGAATGCAATGGGACAACGCCTGGAACATCACCACCCGCACCTTCGGCTACACCAACCACACCCTCCTCCCCGAAGCCCTAGAGCGCTGGCCCCTCAAGCTCTTCTCCGAACTGCTTCCTCGCCATATCGAAATCATCTACGAAATTAACCGCCGCTTCCTCGATGACGTACGCATCAAATTTCCCGACGACCCTGGCCGCCTCAGCCGCCTATCGCTTATCGACGAAAGCGGCGAAAAGTACGTCCGCATGGCAAACCTCGCCTGTGTCGGCAGCAGCGCCATCAACGGGGTCGCCGCACTCCACAGCGAACTGGTCAAACAGACCGTGCTAAAAGACTTCTACGACATGTACCCGGAGAAATTCACCAACGTCACCAACGGGGTCACTCCGCGTCGGTTCGTAGTGCTAAGCAATCCCCGCATGACCAGCCTCATTACCAGCAAAATCGGAGACAACTGGATTAAGCATCTCGACGAACTACGCCGCATTGAGCAGTTCGCAGACGATCCCGGATTCCGCTACGAATTCCGACAAATCAAACAAGCCATCAAACAAGACCTGGCAAACCACATCAAGTCGGAAACAGATGTCGAAGTCGATCCCTCATCTTTGTTCGATATTCAGGTAAAACGGATTCACGAATACAAGCGGCAGCATCTCAACGCACTCCACATCATCCACCTCTACAACCGCATTAAGGCAAATCCCAGCGCTGAAATCACGCCCCGTACCTTCTTATTCGGCGGCAAAGCAGCTCCGGGATACTACATGGCGAAGCTCATTATCAAATTCATCAACTCCATCGGAGAAGTGGTTAATCGCGATCCTGATGTCGCCGGACGGCTTAAGGTCGTTTTCCTCAAAGACTACAATGTAAAATTCGCCCAGCGAGTCTATCCAGCCGCCGACCTCTCAGAGCAGATTTCCACCGCAGGCAAAGAAGCCTCAGGCACAGGCAACATGAAGTTCTCCATGAATGGAGCGCTTACAATTGGCACGCTAGACGGCGCTAACGTCGAAATCCGTGAAGAAGTCGGAGCCGAAAACTTCTTCCTATTTGGTTTAACCACAGAAGAGGTCGCCGCCAAAAAAGCAGCAGGCTACAGACCAATAGACTACTACGAGAGCAATAACGACTTGCGCCAAGTCATCGACCGGATTGCCTCAGGCTTCTTCTCACACGGAGACACAGGTCTTTTCCGTCCGCTTGTAGACAACTTGCTCCACAAGGACGAATACCTACTCCTAGCAGACTATCAGTCCTACATCGATTGCCAAGAGCAAGTTAGTCAAGCCTATCGAAATTGGGATCACTGGACTCGCATGTCCATCCTCAACACAGCCCGCATGGGCAAATTCTCGTCCGATCGCTCGATCCGTGACTACTGCCAAAACATCTGGAAAGTGCAGCCCGTTCCCATCGAGCTAAAAGACTACACTCAAAGCTAATCAAACCCTGACAAAGCTCCCCGACTTCTTGTGGAGGAGCTTTGTTCAGAAAAACAAACACCCCCTCGGATGATTACATCCGAGGGGGGTTGTGTTATCGCCCTGGCACCGAGCTATTTTTGCAGGCAGCTACCCACCAACTATCTTCGCCGCAGGTGCGTTTCACAACTCAGTTCGGGATGGATGAGCGTGGTTCCACACCGCCATAGGCACCAGGAAACTCATTGGGCTGTCTAGACTCTCTTCCACGCGAGAAATCTTCTTTCCAGAAGACCCCGCTAAAAGAGGGAACCCAAAAGGCTGCATAGAAAATCGTCTAGACACACACTTAAATTCAAGACACGAAACAGAGGTCAAGCCCTCGGTCTGTTAGTACTCCTCGACTTCATACATCACTGCACTTCCATCTAGAGCCTATTAACCCGTGTTCTGCGGGTGACCTTACTGGCTTTTGCCATGAGAGTACTCATCTTGAGGTGGGCTTCCCACTTAGATGCTTTCAGCGGTTATCCACTCCGCACTTGGCTACCCTGCGTCTACCGTTGGCACGATAACAGGTACACCAGCGGTGCGTTCTTCCCGGTCCTCTCGTACTAAGGAAGAATCCTCTCAATACTCTTGCGCCTGCACCGGATATGGACCGAACTGTCTCACGACGTTCTGAACCCAGCTCACGTACCGCTTTAATGGGCGAACAGCCCAACCCTTGGGACCTTCTCCAGCCCCAGGATGCGATGAGCCGACATCGAGGTGCCAAACCTCCCCGTCGATGTGAACTCTTGGGGGAGATCAGCCTGTTATCCCTAGAGTACCTTTTATCCGTTGAGCGACGGCCCTTCCACTCAGCGCCGTCGGATCACTAAGGCCGTGTTTCCACCCTGCTCGAGTTGTAGCTCTCGCAGTCAAGCTCTCTTCTGCCTTTACACTCTACGGCTGATTTCCAACCAGCCTGAGAGAACCTTTGCGCGCCTCCGTTACCTTTTAGGAGGCGACCGCCCCAGTCAAACTGCCCACCTGATACGGTCCCAAAGCCGGATAACGGCATTCAGTTAGAATTCTAGCTCTGACAGAGTGGTATCTCACCGTTGACTCAGCAACCCCCACAAGGATTGCTTCACAGTCTCCCACCTATCCTGCGCAGTCAAAGCCCGAACCCAATACCAGGCTACAGTAAAGCTTCATAGGGTCTTTCTGTCCAGGTGCAGGTAGTCCGTATCTTCACAGACAATCCTATTTCGCCGAGCCTCTCTCCGAGACAGCTCCCAGATCGTTACGCCTTTCGTGCGGGTCGGAACTTACCCGACAAGGAATTTCGCTACCTTAGGACCGTTATAGTTACGGCCGCCGTTCACCGGGGCTTCGGTCGCCAGCTTCGCTTGCGCTGACCGACTTCACTTAACCTTCCGGCACTGGGCAGGCGTCAGCCCCCATACATCGTCTTGCGACTTAGCGGAGACCTGTGTTTTTGGTAAACAGTCGCCTGGGACTCTTCACTGCGACCACCTCTCGGTGGCACCCCTTCTTCCGAAGTTACGGGGCCATTTTGCCGAGTTCCTTAGAGAGAGTTATCTCGCGCCCCTGAGTATTCTCAACCATCCCACCTGTGTCGGTTTAGGGTACGGGCAATATGCAGTTAACGTGTTTAGAGCTTTTCTTGGAAGCGTGACATCACACACTTCGGAGACGTATCTCCTCGTACTCACGCCTCAACTCGGAACGTTTTCACCGCTCCTCATCGCCTCGGACGCTTGAACCAGTAACCAACCTCTGGCTGTGTTAGCCTTCTCCGTCCCTCTGCACAACTACACATCGGTACAGGAATATTAACCTGTTGTCCATCGACTACGTCCTTCGACCTCGCCTTAGGACCCGACTAACCCTCCGCGGACGAGCCTTCCGGAGGAACCCTTGGGATTTCGGGGCATTGGATTCTCACCAATGTTTGCGCTACTCAAGCCGACATTCTCACTTCTGCTTCGTCCACACCTGCTTCCGCTGATGCTTCTAACTACTACAGAACGCTCCCCTACCGATACATCGATAGATATATCCCACAGCTTCGGTACATCGCTTAGTCCCGTTCATTTTCGGCGCAGGAGCGCTTGACCAGTGAGCTATTACGCACTCTTTTAAGGGTGGCTGCTTCTAGGCAAACCTCCTGGTTGTCTATGCACTCCCACCTCCTTTGCCACTTAGCGATGATTTGGGGACCTTAGCTGGTGGTCTGGGCTGTTTCCCTCTTGACGATGGAGCTTATCCCTCACCGTCTCACTGGCAGAGTGTACACGGGGTATTCAGAGTTTGACTCGATTTGGTACCGCTCTCGCAGCCCGCACCGAATCAGTGCTTTACCCCCCCGCTATAATCTCTACCGCTGCGCCTCAACACATTTCGGGGAGAACCAGCTAGCTCCCGGTTCGATTGGCATTTCACCCCTAACCACAGCTCATCCGCTGATTTTTCAACATCAGTCGGTTCGGACCTCCACTTGGCTTTACCCAAGCTTCATCCTGGCCATGGTTAGATCACCGGGGTTCGGGTCTATAAACACTGACTGTCGCCCTTATCAGACTCGCTTTCGCTTTGGCTTCGCCATTCTCGGCTTAACCTGCCAGTGCCTATAAGTCGCCGGCTCATTCTTCAACAGGCACACCGTCACCCGTTTAATCGGGCTTCGATTGCTTGTAGGCTGACGGTTTCATGTTCTATTTCACTCCCCTCCCGGGGTTCTTTTCACCTTTCCCTCGCGGTACTGGTTCACTATCGGTCACACAGGAGTATTTAGCCTTTCGAGGTGGTCCTCGATGATTCAACCGGAATTCCACGTGCTCCGGCCTACTCGGGATTCAGCTAGTATCTTTAAGCTTTCGACTACAGGACTTTCACCTTCTCTGGTGCAGTATTCAGCTGCTTCGTCTAGCCGCTAGAGTCCATGTCGCTGTCCCACAACCCCAGGAGTTAAAACCCCTGGTTTAGGCTCTTCCCGCTTCGCTCGCCGCTACTAAGGGAATCGAGTTTTCTTTCTCTTCCTCCAGCTACTAAGATGTTTCAATTCGCTGGGTTCGCTCTCTCCACCCTATGGATTCAGGTGGTAGTACTTGGGGTTGCCCCATTCGGAAACCCACGGATCAATGCTTGCTTCCAGCTCCCCGTGGCTTATCGCAGGTAACCGCGTCCTTCTTCGCCTCTGTGTGCCTAGGTATCCACCATCAGCCCTTTGTAGCTTGACCACTTTTTCGCTTTCGTCTTGCTTACATTGGTGTCTGTGATAGTGACAGCTTTAATTGACAGCAGGCTGTTATTCTTCCGCCAACTTTCGCTGTCTGCTACCTGACAATTTTCTATGCAGTTTTCAAGGTTCTGGCTGGTTTAATCCAGCAGGCTCTCTTGGTCTTCCTTAACTCGGTGAACAAGATAAGTTGCTGAACTAAGTAAGCGGACTACTAAACAAACTGCCTGCTAAGCAAGCTGCATTCTAAGCAAGTTAACTAGCTATCGCCTCATGAGGATTCAAGATTCCTCAGTGGAGGTTAGCGGACTCGAACCGCTGACATCCTGCTTGCAAAGCAGGCGCTCTACCAACTGAGCTAAACCCCCATACGAAAATCAGAGAATTGAAGAACGAAGAAATAATAATAAAAGAACTAGAGCAAAAGCTGAAACCTAGTGCAACCTAAACAGTTCTTAAGGCTCCAAGCAAAACTTAAAGACCCGTTACAGAACAGACTTCGTTACAGAAAAGGTTTCGTAGACTTCGTTACAGAGGCTTTGCTTGCTCTTATCTCTTTTACCTCTTCATTCTTCGCTTTTCCCTTTTTCAAAGGTGGGCCATCCTGGACTCGAACCAGGGACCTCACCCTTATCAGGGGTGCGCTCTAACCACCTGAGCTAATAGCCCATAAACCGAACCAGTATAGTTTGGAAGCCTATCTGTAATCCGAACGACCTTGGGATGACCGACTTTGAATCTATTTGCACTGTGCGTTCGACTCTAAAGTGGGTAGGTCTCCCTTAAAGGAGGTGATCCAGCCACACCTTCCGGTACGGCTACCTTGTTACGACTTCACCCCAGTCATCAGCCCTGCCTTCGGCGTCCTCCTCCCGAGGGTTGGAGTAACGACTTCGGGCGTGGCCAACTCCCATGGTGTGACGGGCGGTGTGTACAAGGCCCGGGAACGTATTCACCGCAGTATGCTGACCTGCGATTACTAGCGATTCCTCCTTCATGCAGGCGAGTTGCAGCCTGCAATCTGAACTGAGCCACGGTTTATGGGATTAGCTTGCTCTCGCGAGCTTGCAACCCTTTGTCCGCAGCATTGTAGTACGTGTGTAGCCCAGGACGTAAGGGGCATGCTGACTTGACGTCATCCCCACCTTCCTCCGGTTTGTCACCGGCAGTCTCTCTAGAGTGCCCAACTAAATGATGGCAACTAAAAACGAGGGTTGCGCTCGTTGCGGGACTTAACCCAACATCTCACGACACGAGCTGACGACAGCCATGCACCACCTGTGCTCCAGTTCCCGAAGGCACCCCCACCTTTCAGCAGGGTTCTGGACATGTCAAGCCCTGGTAAGGTTCTTCGCGTTGCATCGAATTAAACCACATACTCCACCGCTTGTGCGGGCCCCCGTCAATTCCTTTGAGTTTCACTCTTGCGAGCGTACTCCCCAGGCGGGACACTTAACGCGTTGGCTACGGCACTGCCCGGGTCGATACGGGCAACACCTAGTGTCCATCGTTTACGGCTAGGACTACAGGGGTATCTAATCCCTTTCGCTCCCCTAGCTTTCGTCCCTCAGTGTCAGTGCAGGTCCAGTCAGGCGCTTTCGCCACCGGTGTTCTTCCCAATATCTACGCATTTCACCGCTACACTGGGAATTCCCCTGACCCCTACCGCACTCTAGTCGCCCAGTTTCCACTGCTGGTATGCGGTTAAGCCGCACGCTTTAACAGCAGACTTGAACAACCACCTACGGACGCTTTACGCCCAATAATTCCGGATAACGCTTGCATCCTCCGTATTACCGCGGCTGCTGGCACGGAGTTAGCCGATGCTGATTCGATAGGTACCGTCAGTACTTCTTCCCTATCAAAAGCGGTTTACAACCAATAGGCCGTCCTCCCGCACGCGGTCTTGCTCCGTCAGGCTTGCGCCCATTGCGGAAAATTCCCCACTGCTGCCTCCCGTAGGAGTCTGGGCCGTGTCTCAGTCCCAGTGTGGCTGATCATCCTCTCAGACCAGCTACTGATCGTCGCCTTGGTAGGCTCTTACCCCACCAACTAGCTAATCAGACGCGAGCTCATCCTCAGGCCATAAATGTTTCACCTCTCGGCACATCGGGTATTAGCAGCCGTTTCCAGCTGTTGTCCCCGTCCTAAGGGCAGATTCTCACGCGTTACTCACCCGTCCGCCACTAGGTGCCGAAGCACCCCGTTCGACTTGCATGTGTTAAGCAGACCGCCAGCGTTCATCCTGAGCCAGGATCAAACTCTCCATGTTGTTCTCCATTTAGAGTTTTTTGGCTCCAGAACTCTCGTTCCGGTTTGAGATTATCTAAATAATCTCCTTGTGTTTCGTTAATTCAGAAAAGTCATTCCCTCGTCTCTCGACTCTTCAGGCAAAATCAATCCCTAAAAACTAGTTCAAGAACTAGTCCCTAAATATCAATTTCCCTGAAAAATCTCTGAAACCTCAGAAATAACTCCCCCAATATTTGCATTAACGGGTCACAGATGCTATTCTGGCTTCCAAACTATTATCTTTTCTAGGTTCGGGCGGCGAGACTTTAGCCTTGCTTCGCCTTCACTCCGCTTCGGCTGTCCTCCCGACCGCTTTACTAATGTAGCCCTATCTCCCTATAACTGTCAACTACCCTCTCAAAAAAAACTCCCAAAACTTGAAAGCCCCAACAAATAAGGGGTTTGGCCGCTTGATCTGTTTCCTGGCGGGGGGAGTAGTCCGCAATTGCCTCTCCAAAATTGTCTCAAGATTTTTCTTTGTACGCGCTTTACCACATATCCTTTTTTCCTCGTAAGCGAGCAAAGCTTTGCACGGGGTCTGCTGTGTTCATGGCTGCCTGGAGTTCGGGTGTATCCCATCGCAGAAAGGGATTGGTTTGTTTTTCGACTTCTAGGAGTGATGGCACTGTGGGCTGTTGAAGCTGTCGCTGGCGGAGCGTTTCCTGGTAGCGCAGACCTAAAGCCTGATTTTCGGGATCGACCGAGAGCGCAAACTGAAGATTCTTCAGCGTGTATTCATGAGCGCACCAGATATTTGTGTTGTCTGGCAAGGCACGGAGTTTGGACAGAGAGTGCACCATTTGAGTGGGAGTGCCTTCAAATAAACGCCCGCAGCCGCCTGCGAACAGGGTATCTCCACAGAACAGATCGCCTGGATGCTGTGAGCTAGCGGGTGGAAAGTAGTAGGCAATGTGAGCGCGGGTGTGGCCGGGAACGAAGAGGACATCGGCTGGGCGATCGCCCAATACAATACGATCGCCCTCCTTTAGAAATTGCTGCTGTCCTGGAATCCGTTCCCGATCTTCTGCGCCACCGTAGACCACTGCATCGGGAAAGCGCTGCAACAGTGCCAGGTTTCCCCCGACGTGATCTCGGTGGTGATGCGTATTCAGAATTGCCACAAGCTGAGCATCCAGGCTGAACAAACAGTTCAAGACTGGCTCTGCTTCCGCAGGATCGACAACGGCCGCTTGATGCGTATCAGGGAAATACAGCACAAAGATGTAATTGTCCGATAGGGCTGGAAGACGATGGATTTGCATGGGGAACTGAGATTGTACGAGATAGGTTCAGCGGTGTCTAAACGTCTTGTCTGCCTGGTTGCCTGACACAAGTCCCGAAAGCCCAGAAAATTCGTTGTCTTGGGATCGAAGCCCATAGCTCCTGAGTTGGAGCCGGAGGGCTTGGTCAGAGGAGCTTTTGGGCCAGCGTCCCCTACGAGAAATCAGGGGTTTCCAGAGATGTGTCAGGCAGTCAGCTTGTCTGCTCCTTACCGTAGACTCATTTCACGCCTGCTGACTTTAGTTTGGACTAATGGTGAAGAGGAAGGCAGTCAATGAGAAGCACCGACTGCCGTAAGGTCAATGAAGTACAACCAACATTGACCCCATGATTTTCAACGAACTTCAGCAATTTCGCCAAACGTTGTATGCCAGCTTGGGAAACGCCAGAGATGCCCTGTTTGATCTGATGGATGCCGTGTTAGTGAGTGCGTGCATCGTGTCGTTTGTGAGGCTATCGCAGAGTCCTGTCTTTCGTCGCCAGTGGTCGAGCACCTATGAAGCGTTGCGCGATAGCCGCCTACCCCGATCAAAGGTGCTGAAGCTGTTGGTGCAGCAGATACCGACTCAGCAGCAACCGTTGTTGGCAGGTGATGCGAGTCGGTGGAACCGTCCTGCTGCCAGGCGTTTGAAAGACCGCACCTTATCAGGCAGAACAGGACATGCCCCGATAGCCGGACAAAACTACAGTACCTTAGCCTGGATTGCTGAAGACAGGGGCAGTTGGGCATTACCATTGCGGCATGAGCGCATCACCAGCTTTGAAACACCCGCCAGTAAAGCGGCATTCCAACTCAAACAAGTGACTCGGCAGTTAGCGGTGCGTCCGTTGGCGATCTACGACCGAGGGTACGGCAATGCCAGTTTTGTCAACCAAACGGCAGGGATTGAGGCAGACTTGCTGCTGCGGGTTACATCCAATCGATGTGTCTATGGCGCGCCCCCAGCGTATCGAGGGCGAGGCGCACCTGCCAAGCATGGACATAAGATGAAACTCAATGACCCTGACACTTGGAGTGTCCCGGTCGAAACCGTTGAAGTCGATGATCCCAACTGGGGACGAGTGCGGGTCAGTCGTTGGAGTGCATACCATTTCCGCAAATCCCCCAAACGGGCAATGGAAGTGTTGCGCGTGGAGGTGCTGGAGACACAGAGCAGCACGCGACGCTTGGCTCCTTTGTGGTTAGTTTGGCTGGGTGAGCAGATGCCTCCGTTAGAAACCCTGTGGTTGCACTACCTCCGTCGCTTTGCCATTGAACACTGGTATCGCTTTGCCAAGCAGAGGCTATATTGGACACATCCCCAGTTCAGTTCTGTATCGGCAACCGAACAGTGGAGCAGCCTGATGCCGTTGCTCAGTTGGCAGTTGTGGTTAGCGCGAAAGGACTGTACTGACCACCCCTTGCCCTGGCAGGCACCGCAAGAAACGTTGACTCCGGGTCGGGTCGCACAAGCGTTTGCAGGCATTTTGGCAGTGATTGGCACCCCTGCTCCTGCGCCTAAACCTCGTGGTAAATCGCCAGGACGAGGCAAGGGGCACAAGCCAACTCCTCGTCCCTGCTATCCGATGGTCAAAAAACGAGCCTCGAAACGCAAGACATCCGAACAATCCCTGAACAGTCCGGTTGCAACAGCAGCTTAACTGCGAGCAGGATTGTATCCAATTCCTTAAGTTCAACTGTTATGAACGGTTGAGCAGATTCTTTATGGCATCCTGTTGAGCATTATTGTGATGCCAGTTAGTCCAAACTAAAGTGCTGACCAGAGCTACGTTTATGCCTGACTAAGTGCACTGACTAAGTGCGGGTACAAGCCACCGACTTTAATTCCAGACAGTAATTCCAGACAGTTACGCTGAGTGGCACAACTTGGCACAGATCCAATCACTCAGCAACGTACAGTGAGGAAGTGTATGCGTACAAATCTGCGTGCCAACTCTGCATACGGGTTTGACTTCGTTTACTGAATCTGCCCTCAGCGGCCTACTAGGCCGATCTACCGCATGGCTTCAGTTGCTCGCAAAAACCTATTTGAGGATATTCCCCGGTTTCTCGTTGCCCAGGCCGGGATTATGTTTGCCGTTAGCTTGGTAACGATTCAGACAGGCATTTTGAACGGATTTAGCCGCTCAACCAGCACCTTAGTTGACGGCTCTAGGGCAGACATTTGGGTTGGGGCCCAGGAAATGGTGAATCTACAGCTCACGCTTCCAATTCCGGCAGGAATGGTGCAGCAGGCACAAGCAGTAGAAGGTGTAGCCGTGGCTGAGGCGATGATTACGCGAACTACAACGTGGCGGAGTCCCAGCGGCGACATTTCCACCGTGCAAATTATGGGGTTCGACCCGGCTAGTAGTCTATTTAACTATGGAAACTTGTCGGAGGGTAGGGTAGAGGATTTGCAGCAGCCCTACACCGTGATCCCAGATCAAGCAAACCGAGCGTCGATTCATGTCAGCCAAGTGGGCGATCGCGCCAATATCGGCTCATTGCCAACACGAGTGGTCGGCTTTACGCGAGGCACACAATCGATTGCATCCAGCACCTACGTTTTTACTTCCCTCAAAAACGCAAATGCTTATCTGAATTCTGCTTATACGTCCACCACAAGCTGCCGCTTACAGGACGGTCAACTGATTTGCAGCAACCTGTTTGAGCGGACGATCAATCCCGATGCTGTGCCAGAACCTCGCCCCCTCTCTCCCACAGATGTCATTACCTACGTCTTAGTCAAAGCAGAACCCGGAACCGATCTGGAAGCGCTTAAGCGCCGATTAGAACAAGCCTTGCCCAATACCAAGGCTTATACCAAAGAAGAGATGTCTAATTTGACACAGAGGTATTGGGTGCAGCGCACGGGGATCGGCTTTGTATTAGGCTTAGGTGCTACTGTGGGTGTCATTGTGGGAATGGTAATTGTAGGACAAATTTTATACTCATCGGTCGCCGACCATATTCGAGAATTTGGCACGTTGAAAGCAATGGGCGCATCCGACTGGGTAATTTATCGCATCATCATCGAGCAAGCGCTATGGATGGCAATTTTGGGCTATATTCCCAGCGTGGCGCTGTGTCTAGGGTTAGGAGCCTGGACTTTTGCAACGCAGGGCATCACGATTCTGATTACACCAATGACCGCCATTGGCATTTTGGGCATTACGGTTGGAATGTGCGTTACTTCAGCACTGTTTGCAATTCAGAAAGTGACCCATGTTGACCCAGCTATTGTGTTCAAGGCTTAGAGGTTTGCAGTTTGGGAAGCTAGATGTGACATTTAAGCCCAGTCAAAACTTTATAAAAACGCAAATATTTTCGTGTCTAGGGTTACGGAGTGTGAGTAGAAAGGCTTATTACACTAGATAAAGGTTAAGAGCCGTTCATAGCAGGGATGATGATTTGCAACTCGAGTTGAAGTTTAAATAGGTTTAGATCTGCCCAAAGAGAGACGGATTCCGAATTTGAGGGTTTTGCACGTGAAGCATTGATTAGAACAGGTTTGAGGTCTTCGTATACAGAAAATGGGGGTTCGGTCAACCGGGTGAAGGCAACTTTTGGGCATTCAAACTATCGTGAAGTTATTGCGAGAAGTGAGAGACAAGTCTTAAGGGATGCAACCTGTGAACTAGTTTTGGAGTCTAGTGGGATAGCTTCTTTAGGATTTTAAGTTGATTAGAACTGTGGGCTAGCTTTTGACAATTTATTTTGACATCTGGATCTTGCCTTGATTTTGAAAACACCCGAATACCTGGTGTCAGGGTTGGATTGAAGTCACTGAGTGCCTCACAGTTCTATGGTTCAGTCGGGCACCTCGAAAAATTCAGATCCTCTTGAGAATGGCTATGAGAAAACAAGGGTTTCAGGCTCCTGAAATTCTCAATAAGGCAATTAATCGAGGTGCCCAGTCCTTAATCGATCTGTTGTTGTGGATCACGCTGCCGTTTACATCCTAAGTTCATGACTGTATCGCATCTGAATTTAGCTTCATCCCTCGTAGTGCCTTTGCCGTCTCAGTATTTGGCAGAGCGAGAGCTGACACCTGCTGTGTCGGAGGCGATCGCCACTCGCGGCGTAGAAATGGTGTACGGAGAAGGAGCCGAGCAGTTTCAAGCACTCAGTAACATTAACCTAGAAATTCCTGCAGGCAGCATCCAGCTCTTGATGGGGCCGTCCGGCTCTGGCAAAACGACGCTGCTCTCGATCCTGGCAGGCATCCTGACTCCTTCAGGCGGCAGTG
Organism: Thermoleptolyngbya sichuanensis A183; assembly: GCF_013177315.1. NCBI lineage: Bacteria > Bacillati > Cyanobacteriota > Cyanophyceae > Oculatellales > Oculatellaceae > Thermoleptolyngbya > Thermoleptolyngbya sichuanensis. The sequence continues at coordinate 4,760,196 of NZ_CP053661.1, forward strand.
TTCGTCTGCTAGGTCAGGAAATTACTGCAATGTCGCGATCGCAGCTTTCGCAATTTCGCCTGCAAAACATCGGTTTCATCTTTCAGGGCTTTAACCTGTTTCCAGCGCTGACGGCCCTAGAGAATATCGAACTGGCACTGGAGATGAAGGGCATTCGCGGCAAGGCGGCCCGCCATGAGGCATTGTCGCTGCTGGAAGCCGTAGGTCTGGGCAGTCGCGCCAAAAACCTGCCCAAGAACCTCTCTGGCGGACAGAAACAGCGAGTGGCGATCGCCCGCGCCCTGGCCGGAAACCCGCCGCTGATTATGGCAGACGAACCCACGGCAGCCCTCGACTCTACTAGCGGACACGCCGTGATCGATCTGCTCAGCACTCTCGCCAAAGAGCGGGGACGCACCGTTCTCATCGTGACGCACGATCCTCGAATTATGGACGTTGCTGACCGAGTGCTGTATCTGGAAGACGGACGACTGAAATAGCCGCCAAGAAATAGCCGCCAAGTTGCCATTCCAGGTCGCTATTATCAAAAGAGCTTGCCATTGAACATCATCTGGGGGCTATGGCTGGATGTGGAGCGGCTACGGCCGGGCTGGAGGGCGATCGCCCTGACTCGACTCCTTCCCAAGACTCATCACGAATAGGGTATCCAGCTTTCGCAAAACTTTACTTTGCGCCTAGCGAAGTTCTTCTACAATCCCCGTAACGGCTTTGGCGCTTTGCCCTGGCCCAGAATCCAATCATCTTCTTCAGACTCTTCAGCAGAGCGTTATCTTGATACGGGATTGCCAGAGCATGTCCTGTAGTAACCCTGTAGTCGATCCCTATTACGCAGGAGAGCGGCATAGCCGTCATCACTTTGCCACACACCTTGCTTGATCGGGTACCAAAATCGGGCATCAAATCTGAATCAGAACCAAGCCCAATCATCTCCGCACTCAGACCTTCTCCCAATCAATACGCTCCCAATCAATACGCTCCCAATCAATACAGCCTATTCAGTTCAATACAGCCTATTCAGTTTTGGCTCTGTCCGGCAAAACTGCCCATAGCCGCAAAATCGTCCTATACTCCGGTTAAGAAATCTTTCCTAAGTTGTTCTGCTGCTAATTCTGTGTACACTCGATAAAACCTAATCTCAAGTTCATTGCCTTCCGACTGTAATGCCCGACAAGCCCCTTGCAGGCAATTTCTACAAGCTAATTTTCGTATAAGGCAATTTTCACAGTCCCAACTCCCAGTCTTATCTGGTTTCTGCCAAGCCGCAAACTAAGCCTCGCATGACCACTGTTCCCGTTCCACGACAGCCTTCACAATCGCCTGATTTGCCTGGCGGCACGCCCGCGCCAGACATCACGCCTGTGTTTGCGCTGAAGGAGCTCGTGTCTCGGCTGAACCGGGAACATAACAAAGTCCAAGATTTGCTGAGTTCTCTGGGGTTTGCGCTGCGAAGCTTTACCAATCTCAATCAATTTTTAGAGCTAACCCCGCTGATTGCCAGTCGAGTGACCGATGCCGACGGGGGCGCACTGATTCTATTTCGCCCCAACGGGCAATTACGCCTTGAGCGAATTCACTGCCAGGATGGACACAATTGCCAGACCATTCGCAAGGCCTTGGAAACGGCGACGCTACAGCTTACGGCTTCGTCCCCCACTGCGGGAACTGCGCTGGTTCCATCAGCCGATTTGACGGCGGCCCTCGACTATCAGGTTAATCGCCACTTGGGCGCAGACGTGCAGATGTTTGGCACGGCAATTTTGTCTAAAAACGAGGAGCGGGGGCGGCTCTATGTCTTCAGCTATGACCCGAACTATGAGTGGACAGAGACGCGGCAGAAGCTGGTGAGGCTGGTGGCGGATCAGACTGCGGTGGCGATCGCCACAGACGAACTCACTGTCGAACTCCGCAAAAAAGAGCGCCTAGATCGAGAGCTAGAAATTGGCGAAGAAATCCAGCGGCAGCTTTTGCCCCGCCAGTGCCCCCAAATCGAAGGACTGGAATTGGCAGCCCGCTGCAAAAACGCCAACCGCGTCGGCGGCGACTATTACGACTTCATCCCGGTGAACTATGACCAGGTACGCGCCAGAAAGGGCACGCTGAGCAACTGCAACCGCTGGAGCATTACAATCGGCGACGTGATGGGCAAGGGCGTTCCGGCTGGGCTGATTATGACCATGCTGCGGGGAATGTTGCGGGCAGAAGTGCTGAACGGACACCAGCCCTCGCGGATTTTGCAGCACTTGAACCACGTCATGTACGCGGATTTAGAAAACTCTAACCGCTTTGTGACGCTGTTTTATTCCGAATACAACACTGAAACCCAGGTCTTGTCCTACAGCAACGCTGCCCACAACCCGCCGCTGCTGTGGCAAGCCGCGACAGGCAAAATCACCCGGCTAGACACGCTGGGAATGCTGATTGGGCTGGATGTGGATACGCAGTATTTCGACGCGCAGGTGCAACTGGCTCCGGGTGATACAATCATTTACTTCACTGACGGATTTACTGATGCGGCTAGCCCGAATGGCGATCGCTACGATGAAGAAAACCTGGTGAAAGATGTCGAGTATGCTTGCCAAACCTACGGCAACCCGCAAGAAATTTTGGAATACCTGTTTGGGCAGGTGCAGCAGTTTGTCGGGGCGGGGCGCGACGCAACTGACGACATGACGTTAATTGTGATGCGAGTCAAGCCAAATTAGCGAGTTTCTTTGCTCAAGCTTCTGTCCTGTAAGGCGTTAGCCACAACTCCTGGGCAAATGGTGACCACTTCTCAGCAAGTTCTGACAATTCCTCCGCTGGAAAATGGCGATCGCCTCTCTCGTGCCGAGTTTGAACGGCGATATAAAGCGATGCCGGAGTTGAGGAAGGCCGAACTGGTGGAAGGAGTGGTCTATATGGCATCCCCGCCGCGAATCAAAAGTCACGGCGAACCGCACGGCAATGTGGTTACCTGGCTAGGAACCTACAAAGCCTTTACCCCAGGGTTAATCCTTGGCATTGAGCCGACCGTGCGCCTTGACCCCGATAATGAACCCCAACCCGACGCGGTGCTGTTTATTCCCGGACAGCGCGCCAATATTAGCCGGGATGACTATATCGAAGGTGCGCCAGACCTCATTGTCGAAATTGCTGCCAGCAGCGCCGCCCTTGACCTGCATGACAAAAAGCGGGTCTATCGCCGCAATCAGGTTCAGGAATACCTCGTCTGGTGCACGCTGGAAGGTCAGCTAGACTGGTTTGCGCTGGAGGCAGAGGAATATAGAGCGATCGCCCCCGACGAGGCGGGTATCATTCAAAGCCGGGTGTTTCCGGGTCTGTGGCTGGCGGCTGATGCGCTGCTGGCGGGCGATCTGCCGAAAGTCTTGTCCACTCTTCAGGCGGGACTGGCGATCGCCGCCCACCAAGCCTTTGTGCAACGCTTCTCTGCGTTATCTACCTGATTTTCCTAGGCATGGCGACGCGGCGCAAGCCTCATGCTCCAAACCTGCATCCCCGCAAGTCGGCTGGATCAAACGCTTGCAAATTACGGTATATTCCGTAGTATTTTATGGCTGCCGCAAATCAGCGGTCGCTTCAGGATCATTTCACGAGGCTTCAATCCCCATGATGTGGATCGATTTGGCGCATCACGCCTTGACGTGGGTTTCTAGTGCCCCTAGTTTTGCTGACCCTGCAAGCTGGAGCCTGGCTCCCGACGGGCTGCTGTGGCACTGGCACCTTGATTACCCAACGCTGGCACAACAGTTTGATACGGACGTATTTGCTGGGGTGCGGCGGGCAGCAGACAACTTTGTAAAGACTGGCCAGGTTTGGGCACTCCTGATTGGCATCGTCATTGGGTATCTGCTGCGCGGTTTTACAACCTATGGCTAGATTCATCAGTAGGCATTAAGCGGTTTTGGGTAGCGCAAACTACTCAGAATCGTCTCTTTTAATGCAGCAACGTCAGGCAGGAGTCGTCAAAACTGGCAGCAATAGCTAAGCCCAATAGCAAGGGCAGGCCCACCGCAAGGGTAATGGCTAAACCAATCGCTGAACATTTATCTGAGCATTTACTCTTAGGACAAGATTTTGGTCAATCCTTCTCCGCAGCAAACCTGGAGCCAGCGATTTGAGTCGGCTTTGCATCCGGCGATCGCCCGCTTTAACGCCAGCATCGGCTTCGACATCGAGCTAATCGAATATGACCTAACGGGTTCGCAAGCCCACGCCAAAATGCTGGCCCACACAGGCATTATCTCTCCCGAAGAGGGCGAACAGTTGGTGACCGGGCTAGAGCAAATTCGCCAGGAATATCGATCGGGACAGTTTAACCCCGGCATCGACGCGGAGGACGTGCATTTTGCTGTGGAGCGACGGCTGACAGAAATCGTCGGCGATGTGGGCAAAAAGCTGCACACAGCGCGATCGCGCAATGACCAGGTAGGCACCGACACGCGGCTTTATCTGCGCGACCAAATTGGGCAAATCCGCCAGCAGTTGCGCCAGTTTCAGTCGGTGCTATTTGCTCTGGCAGAGCAGCACGTCGAAACGCTGATTCCCGGCTACACGCACCTGCAACGGGCGCAGCCGCTCAGTTTGGCGCACCACCTGCTGGCCTATTTCGACATGGCGCAGCGCGACTGGGAGCGGCTGGGCGATGTGTATCGCCGGGTTGACCTGCTGCCGCTGGGGTCTGGGGCGCTGGCAGGCACAACCTTTCCGATCGATCGCCACTATTCCGCCGAGCTACTGGGCTTTGGCGGCGTATATTCCAACAGCTTAGACGGGGTGAGCGATCGCGACTTCGCAATCGAGTTCCTCTGCGCCGCCAGCCTGATCATGGTTCACCTGTCGCGCCTGTCGGAGGAGGTGATCCTCTGGGCATCGGAGGAATTTAGCTTCGTAACGCTGAAAGATAGCTGTTCCACAGGGTCCAGCATCATGCCCCAAAAGAAAAATCCCGACGTGCCAGAACTGGTGCGCGGCAAAACCGGGCGCGTGTTTGGGCACTTGCAAGCCCTGTTGGTGCTGATGAAAGGATTGCCGCTGGCCTACAACAAAGACTTGCAGGAAGACAAGGAAGCTCTGTTCGACGCGGTAAAGACGGTGCGCGGCTGCTTGGAGGCTATGACCATCCTGCTGCAAGAGGGCATGGAGTTTCGCACCGAGCGGCTAAACAGCGCCGTTGCCGAAGACTTTTCCAACGCGACCGACGTGGCGGACTACCTCGCCGCCAAGGGCGTGCCTTTCCGCGAGGCATACAATCTGGTGGGCAAAGTTGTGAAAACCTCTCTGGCGGCAGGCAAACTGCTAAAAGACCTGACGCTAGAAGAGTGGCAGTCGCTGCATCCCGCCTTTGAGAATGACATCTACGAGGCGATCGCCCCTGCCCGCGTTGTCTCCGCCCGCAACAGCTACGGCGGCACAGGGTTTGACCAGGTTCGTCAGGCACTTGATCGGGCCCGCGCTCACCTCAGCGAACCTTAGAAACGAACCTTAGAAGCCTATGCCACAGCCTCCTGAAAGGCTTGCAAGAAGACGTGGACTGCTGCCCTATATCCGCCGTCATCTGCGCGTGCTGGGGCTATTCTGGGAAACGGCGATCGCTGCCGAGTTGGAATATCGGATTAACTTTGTGCTGGCCACGCTCAGCAGCTTGGGCAGTTTGGCAGGTAGCCTGTTCGGACTGTTTCTCTTTTACCGCACAGGCTACAGCTTTCAGGGATGGAGTTGGGAAGAGGCACTGGTCGTGCTGGCCATGTTCACGCTGCTCCAGGGCTTTTCCGCCACCTTCCTCTCGCCCAACCTCAGTCAGATTGTGAAACAGGTGCAGTTGGGCACACTGGATTTTGTTTTGCTAAAGCCCATCAGCGCCCAGTTCTGGCTGTCTACACGCACCGTGTCGCCTTGGGGCATCCCTGATCTGATGTTTGGGTTAATAATGCTGGGCTATGCCGGATCGCGGCTGGGGCTGCCCGTGGGGGTGTACGGCATTGGGGCGATCGCCCTTGCCCTGGGGCTGGTCACCCTCTACAGCCTGTGGTTCATCCTGGGAGCCACTAGCATCTGGTTCGTCAAGGTGTACAACGTGACGGAAGTGCTGCGGGGTCTGCTGGAGGCGGGGCGCTTTCCTACGGCTGCCTATCCCGCCGCTTATCGATTTTTCTTTACCTTCATCGTGCCCGTGGCGTTTCTCACCACGATTCCGGCAGAGGCGCTGCTGGGTCGCACTGCCTGGGGCTGGATTGGCGCGTCTGCTGGGCTGGCGATCGCCCTATTCCTCTTTGCCCAACAGTTCTGGCGCTTCGCCCTGCGGTTCTACACCAGCGCCTCCAGCTAGCCTGCAACGACCGGTGCAGTCCATAAAACACCCTCTAAAAGCGGAGCGTATCTGCAAGGTTTGCCTAAGGTTAGTCAGGGATCTTGCGGATCTCGTATTTGCTATGTATGTATCTTCGTCTTCGATCTGCGCTATCCCGGTCGGTATCTCAAGCGTATGTAAGCAAGAGTATGCAACTGTAACTAAGTGTACGTAACGTATATGGAACTTATGGAACCAAGTGTATGTAACGTGTATGTAACCAACTAACCATATGCTGGAGGGTCTGTAGCTCAGCCGTCCTGTTATTACTTCACATCAGGGTTCGGTTTTTACGCATACGCCAGCCAGCCCACAATCCAAAATCCAAAATCCTCTAGCTCACTCGCTCAGCCATCACCGCATAAAACGGATCGCCCCCGCCCATACCCAGCATTTGCAGAAACGGGGGCACTGACGGCTGACGAGCAATCGTCTCAATCTTGCCAAAGCCAGGAATCTGCTCGAAGTAGCGCTTTACCAGTTTTACCCGCTGCGGTTCCGATGCTTCTACCCACGCCTGAATTGCCTTCTGGAAAAACATCCGGTTAGAAAAGCTGACGATAGCAAGGCCACCGGGTTTCAGGATGCGATAGATTTCGGCAAACACGGCCTCCGGTCGCTGTAAATACTGCACCGACACCGTATTTAGCACCGCATCAAAGGACTGATCGGGCAGCGGCAAAAGCTGATTCTGGTTCAGATTCTGCACAAAGTAGTGATCAAGCCGGGGATTTCGCGCCAACTCCTCCGCGTTCATGCCGTGACCCTCCACATGGGCGAAGGTCATCTCCTCTGGCAAATGAGACACCCAGCTACTCATCATGTCCAGGATGCGAGTATCCGGCTTCAGCCGTTCCCGGTACAGATCGGTCAACTGCTGAATAAACCTGTCGTCTACATGGGTCACGAAACGCGGATAGTCATAGAACAGCGCATCGTCTGTTTCGTCAAGCTTGCGCCGCTGGGCAGGTTCCAGAATCATCGGGGGTATTGATATTAGACACCTCACCCTCCAGTATATTGCGAAATATTAAGCAGACGACGTGCTGCTGGAGTTGACTTGCACGCTATGCCCAATCCTCGATCACTGTGTCACCGCTGCGTCTCCCACTTCACCCCTGCATCACCCCTGCGTCCACCCCTGCCTCACCCCCAACGGTGAACTACCCCGCAACCCCAATCAAGCTTTCATGCTTCACCAATACTCCTGGCTCCCGCTGGATGGGTAGCACATTCAGCAGATCCGTTTGGGAGCAGTATTTCAAATCTTCGTGGCAGTGCAGGCGCAGCAGGCGTTTGCCGTGGGTGGCGTGGTGCAGGAGTTCCAGCAGACGATCTTGCCACTGGCTGTAGAGACTCACTGCGCTGATCAGTTCGTCGTTGCCCGCGAGGTCTTCTAGCGGAACGCCGAGTTCGACCTGCAATCGATGGGCGATCGCCCCCGCACAGACCGTATCCTCTAGTGAAAATGACCCTTCCCAGCCAGAGCCGACCAGCCACACGGTTTCGGGGCGGCGAGCCAGCAGATAATCTACAACAGCCTGACGGTTGACCAGTGCAGCGGCGATCACCGTTTCGGCAGACTGGATCGAGGTCAGCGCACGAGTGCCATTCGTGGTGCTGATGAACAGTCGTCGCCCCGTCACCACCTCTGGCGTGCAGTCCAGCGGCGAGTTGCCAAAGTCAAACCCTTCTACCTTTGCGCCGCCCCGTTCTCCCGCCCGAATCCGCTTCTCAGGGGCCCAAGATTCGCTCACCCGCATCAGCTCGTTGAGGTCGCTAAACACCTGAACCGCTTCGGCTCCAGCGTTGAGTGCGGTGGCCATGGTGCTGGTCGCCCGGAGTACGTCGATGGCGATTGCACAGTCAGGCGTTTTGCCGGAAGGAATCAGTTCCGGTGTGTGGAAAACGAACAGATTCACAGGTTGACCTTGTTAAGAAATACTGCCGACTAACATCTTACGTTGTCTTGTGTCGGCTATCTCAGGCAAAACCATGCAAGAAAACTTGCAGATAGATTAACTAATCTCTGAGCATGGCGCGGAAACTACGCACCCTTCGCCCTGCCAGCAACCTCCCAAAGAGTATTAAACCACTTTCAGAGAATTCTCGATTGCTCCGCTACAAGCCCCGATTCTGCGCGTCTAGAAACCGCAGTTGTTGATATAGCGTTTGAATCTGAGGCAAGCGGGCCCCCACCGCCTGAGCCGCCCGCAGCGGATTGCCATACATTGCTTCTACTTCCAGCGGGCGCTTTTCGTCGTAGTCGATCTTCATGCTGGTGCGATAGGGCTTCATTTTTGCCGTGTGATCCAGCATGGTCTGTACGAATTCTGGGGCGATCGCCCGTCCCTGCGCCGCTGCCCCTTTCATCACTTCCTCCATCAGCGCCTCGGCGAGCGATCGCGCATCAGGGTTGGCCATCATGTCCTGCGTCGTCGCATTCAGCACCACGGATAGCCCGTTAAAGGGAATGTTCCACATCAGCTTTTTCCAGCGGGCCAGCACCAAATCCTCAGCCAGTTCAATGGGAATGTCTGCCCGCTCAAAGTCTGCCGCGATCCGCCGCATTCGGTCGGTAATGCCCACTGCCTCCCCCGCCGCGCTGTATTCACCCATCGAAATTTTTTTATAGTCCAGGTGGCGAATGCGCCCCGGCCCAACTTTGTTGGAACACAGGAAACACAGCCCACCCAGAACGCGCTCTGGGCCGGCGATCGCCGCTGCCTCAGCCTCTACCCCCAGCCCGTTTTGCAGCACCAGCACCACGCCATCATCCTTCACCACAGGCGGCAGCAGGTCTGGCAGCAGGTGATTTTGGGTCGTCTTCAGCGCCACAATTACGACATCGCAGCGCGGCATATCGGGCGATCGCCGATAGGCATTCACCTGCGGCAGCGCAAAATCCCCATCCGGCGACTCAATCACCAGCCCTTGCCGCTGCACCAGGTCAAAGTCGCTCCGCAATAAGTAGTGAACCTCTAGCCCTGCTTTTTGCAAACACGCGCCATAGTAGCCGCCCAGCGCCCCCGTGCCCAAGACGGCGTAGGTCAATCCTGAAGCCGTATCCATGCTGCTGTCCTCTTTGCCCGCAAGTTTGCCCGCAAGTAAAGTCTATACAAATAGGACTTACGCACTTGCGATTAGGTTTTCTGGGTTCTGGACGATTTCTCGCGGGCTGCGCCCACGAGAAATCGTCCAACTGCATAACTCCTAACAAAGACAAACATAGGATTTCTGTCCTACGCGGGCAGCAGCGGCAGCAGGAGCGTCACGAAATAGTAAACCAGTGGCGCAGTGAACACATAGCTATCGGCGCGATCGAGGATACCACCATGCCCCGGAATGAGTTGCCCAGAATCCTTTACGCCCGCGTCGCGCTTCATCATCGATTCCGTCAGGTCACCCAGCAGGCTGGCAATGCCAATGATTAGTCCTAGCGCCATACCCGTCAGCGGAAAGCCCGGCCACCGCAGCAGCCAAGATCCGATCGTCCCGACCGCGACGCTGCCCAACACCCCCAGCACTGCCCCTTCTACCGTTTTCTTGGGACTAATAGCAGACAGGCGCGTTTTGCCAAACAGCTTGCCAAATACATAGGCCCCAATATCCGCAGCCCAGATACAGCCAAAGGCGATGAGCATCGTCGTCAGCCCTGGCGGTAGGGCTTGCCAATCGTCCCAGGAGAGGGGCAAAAAGCCATTTAGCGGTAGGTTGCTGACTTCTGCCTGGCCGAGCGATCGCAGCCTCACCCAATAGCTCGGCAGATAGCCGCCGTAGAATAGCCCCAAAATGGAGGCAGAAATGTCGGCGATCGTCGCCAGTTTGGGCTGAAACAGCAGGTAAAAGCAAATGCAGGTTCCAGCGACGGGCACCACCGCATCAGCCAGCGTGGGGGAGAGCGTAGCCGTTACCAGAATCAGCTGGCTGACGGCTAGCGTCGTCTTGGCAGCCGGAGCCATGCCCTTGGCGCGGCAAAGCTGGAAATACTCTAATTGCCCCAAATACACCATCAGCGCAACGCCCAGGGTGAAATACCACCCGCCCAAACACACCATTCCCAAGGCAAGAATGATGGCGATGATAGCGCTGAGAACTCGGGGCGATGCCATAGAAAATTAAGAGATGGAGCAATCAATCCGCAATAAAGAAACCGTAAAGAAGGACTTAAGCAGAGGTTAAAGACTACTTTGGCACACTTTTGCGTGCATCCTTCATAAACACACCCGTCTGCGGTCTTATCTATGGGTTTCGTTTACATATTGTAAGGGCGCTCTCAGCGGAGCGCGTGTTGCTAAAACGGTAGAAGGAAGAGGGAAGAACGAAGAACGAAAAGGGAAGAGGGAAGAACGAAGAGGGAAGAACGAAGAGGGAAGAGGGAAAACTTGGTAGAGTGTGGGTTGCTAGAACGGCAGAAGCAACTGGGGGGAGATTTGGTCATTCTCCTTTTTCGCCGCTGACGATAAACATGGGGTCAAGCGCTGCAAACACCTGATGAATGCCGCGATTTTCCAGGCGGTTGATCACCGACTGCACTACTTCCACATTGCGAACCTGGAGGCTGGCGAGACATTCTGAGATGGCATAGAGCGTTTCGAGGTTAGTGGCGATCGCCACGATGCGTCCCCCCGGCAGCAAATAGCTCCACGCCGCCTGCAAAATCGCCTTCACCGATCGCCCCCCCTCCACACACACGCAGTCCGGCGCATCCGCTAGCTCGCTCAGGCACTCTGGGGCGCTGCCCTCCACCACTTCCACTGTTTTTACGCCAAAGCGATCGCAGTTGCGGCGAATCAGGCTGGCCACTTCCGCGTCGCGCTCGATGGCATAAACCTTTCCCAAAGGACACCGCAGCCCCACTTCTACCGGAATCGTGCCCGTGCCCGCGCCAATATCCCACAACACTGCGTCCGGACGCAGCCGCAGTTGCGACAGCAGCAGCACCCGAATTTCGCGCTTGGTCAGGGGAATTCCGGGCAACTGCTCAAAGCGGTCGTCGGGAATGCCAGAGGTGACATAGGGCCAAAGTGGAGAAGCCATGCAGACTAGAGCCTCGCGCTGAATCGGGAACTATGGGTGAAACCTGGCCCACGGGCGATCGCCTTTGGCCTTATCTTAAACAGCCCTATCCTAAACAGCCCTATCTTAAACAGCCCTGCCCAAATCTGAAACTGCTCAGGACTTACGCACTGGCAATCAGCTTTCTGGGTTTTGGACGATTTTTCGCGGGCTGCGCCTGCGAGAAATCGTCCAACTGCGTAAGTTCTAGCTGCCACAATCCGCCACAACCCGCCATCAGACCGGTTCAAAAGGGCAATCCGCCAGAAGTTCTTGATCGAAACCCGTAAGTCTGACCTATAACAGGGGCCAGGGCGCGGAGAATCGTGGAGAAACAGAGGACAGGGAGCGAAAAAAATCCCTTCAACCCTTTGGGACTCCTCTCCCAAAACCCTCCGGACACCCCCAACCCGCCCCCGCAAAGTACTACACGCCCCCGCTCGAAAAATCTCAGGACTTACGCACTTGCGATATGTTTTCTGGGTTTTGGACGATTTCTCGCGGGCTGCGCCCCTGAGAAACCGTCTAACTGCGTAAGTCCTAGATCTGTCTTCAGAGTCGTCAACCTATCGAAACATCTGTCAATAGGTATTTAATCTTCTTAACCAACAAAGTGCTATTCTCCTCATGTGTGTGGAGTGATTTTTCTGGAGTGCTAGGTTATGGTCGTTTCTCCTGTATGGTCGGGGTCGTCTCGCCTTGCGGATCGCGCTCCGGCAAGCGGACGGGCGGTTGATGAGCTTTGGAGTCCGCTGTCGCTACCGGCGGGCAAGCTGTTTGGCACAGACGGAATTCGTGGACGGGCGGGAGATTTGCTGACGGCTCCATTGGCGTTTCAGGTTGGCTACCGAGCAGGGCAAGTGCTGAAAACGTCCGAGGCGGGCCCGATGATTTTGGGACAAGATTCGCGCAACTCTAGCGATATGCTGTCGGCGGCGCTGTCGGCGGGGCTGGCTTCCGCAGGGCTGGAGGTGTGGAACCTGGGCCTGTGCCCGACTCCGGCGGTAGCCTACCTGGCCAACAAACTGGGCGCGGCGGGCGGCGTGATGATTTCCGCCAGCCACAACCCGCCAGAAGACAACGGCATCAAGTTTTTTAGCAGCCAGGGGGCAAAGCTGGCCCCAGAATTGCAAGCCCAAATCGAAGCAGCGCTGCGATCGCCCCTGGAAAGCGCCCCCGCTCTGACGAATACGGGCCTGTGCTGCGATCGCCCGGAACTGCTGCAAGACTACGTTGCGTCGCTGCATCAGCCCTTCCAGCCCCAAGTCAGCCTCGCAGGGCTAAAAATTGTGCTGGATCTGGCCTGGGGCGCAGCGGCAAACCTGGGTGAACGGGTCTTCCGCGAAATGGGCGCTGAGGTAATTTGCCTGCACGACGCACCCGATGGCGATCGCATCAATGTCAACTGCGGTTCCACCCATCTGGCTTCTCTCAAGGCTGCGGTTCTAGAGCATCAGGCCGACATGGGGTTTGCCTTTGATGGCGATGCCGACCGGATGATGGCCGTAGACAGCCAGGGGCGCGTCATTGATGGCGATTACGTCCTGTATCTCTGGGGTAACACGCTGCGTCAGGCAGGACAACTGCCCAACGACACGCTGATTTCCACCGTGATGGCAAATCTCGGCTTTGAGCGGGCCTGGGAAGCGCAGGGCGGAACCCTGGTGAGAACTGCCGTGGGCGACCAGTATGTTCACGCCGAAATGGTGAAGCGGGGCGCAAAGCTGGGCGGCGAACAGTCGGGCCACATCCTCTGCCCGCATTACGCGGTGTCCGGCGACGGGATGCTGACGGCGCTGCACCTGGCGGCCCTGGTCAAGCAGTCTGGGGTGTCTCTGGCCGACCTGCGCGATCAGAGCTTCCAGACCTATCCCCAACTGTTGCGGAACGTGCGCGTGGAAGACCGCGATCGCCGCCTGAACTGGCACACCTGCGAACCCCTGCAACGAGCGATCGCCCAGGCAGAATCCGACATGGGCGATCGCGGCCGCATCCTCGTCCGCGCATCGGGCACCGAACCTGTCATTCGCGTCATGGTAGAAGCCGCCCACGCTGATCTGGTAGACCACTGGACAACGCACCTCGTCTCCGTAGTCGAAACACACTTAGCGGGCTAATTTGGGATCAGGAGACAAGTTCCAGGAAACAAGAAGTTAGGGCACAAATGTCTTAGGGCGCAGATGTTTCAGGGCACAGATATGATTGGCGGCAGCGCTGCTCCACAACAAGGCCCTAAGAGGGTGTTTGAAAAGGTATCGCCTGTAATGTTAAGCACTCAGAGAGCCCCCCTTAGCCCCCCTTAACAAGGGGAGAAACCGCCTGAAAGTCCCCCTTTTTAAGGGGGATTTAGGGGGATCTTGCACGCTTTGCTACAAACAGTAGGACTTTTCAAACATCCTCTAAGCAACATAGGCTACAAACTCAAGGGCTTGAAACCCAGCCCTCGCCTGCTGCCCTCCCAAAACCTGGCACCTGATCCCTAGAAAGCGGTATGGTCGAAATGGGCAGACCACTCCTCATCCTGCCACGCCGCATCCGTTGAACCTCCAGTCTCTCATCATTCTTGTTGCACCCCCCATTCTTGGCGGGATCATTGGCTATTTCACCAATGACATCGCCATCAAAATGCTCTTTCGCCCCTACAAGCCGATTCACCTTGGCGGACGGCGACTGCCTTTTACGCCGGGGCTAATTCCAGCAAACCAAGAGCGACTAGCCCAGCGTATTTCTAACGCCATTCTCGGATCGCTGCTGACCCCAGAAGAACTGCAAAACATTGCCCGACGGCTCTTGCAGCCGGAGCGTGTGCAGGCGGCAATTCAGTGGCTCCTCTCGCTCACCCTGACCCAGATTCAGCAGGGCAACGAGCAGCGCACGGTCAAAATTGTCTCCAACATTCTGCACGATCTGGTAGGACAGTCGTTGCCCCGCACAATCAAGGTGCTGGCGCGGCGCGAAGATTTTCTAGAAGCCCAGCTCAATCAGCTATTTGACCAAGTATTGCTGGAGTTTCAGTTTTCTCAGTCGCAGGCCGAGCAGCTTTCCAAATGGATGCTGGATGCAGTGCTGCCCCCAGACGTGCTGCGTCAGGGCGCGATCGACTTCCTCACCGATCGCAACATTCAGGTCATCGACGAAAGCTTTCGGTCAAAAACCAGCGGCACCTACTGGGTCGTGGCAAACCTGTTTGGCGTGCGAAATGCACTGGTGCGGCTGCGAACCCACTGTCTAGACGAACCCGATGCCAGCAACGCCGTAATCAAGGAACTCATCCGCACGCTGAATATTCAGGATCGGCTGCGGGAAGTGCTGCAAAATCTGTCGCTGCAAAACCTGCCCGTGTCTACAGTGCGACAATTGCGCCGGACGCTGCGCGACAACTTTCGCCACTATTTGCAAACCCAGGGCGAAGAGTTGCTGATGGGGCTGAGCAATTCGGTCGATTGGGACAAGGTGGCAGGATTGCTGGTGAACCGACTGCGGGCCTCGGAAGCGGTGAATAGTTCGCTGGAGCCTGTCAGCAAGGAACTGGCTCTGGTCTTGGAACGCTATCTGGAGCGGGATCTAGAGGCGATCGTAAAACAGGCGATTCCCATCTTGAACCTGGAGCAGGTCATCATGGATCGCGTCAAAGCGACCTCGCCGCAAAACCTGGAAGCCGCCATCCAGGGCATCGTGAAAAGTGAACTCCAGGGCATCGTGAACCTGGGCGGCATTTTGGGTGTGGTTGTGGGGCTGATGCAGACGGTGTTTGTGCTGCTGACGCGCTAGCCAGGAACAAATCGGGAAGCTTTTCGGGAATCCATTTATCCAGTTCAGAACAGTCTTCAGGATAGTCCTGAGGACAGACATGCACCACCAAATTACATTCCTCAGGACTGTCTAGTGGACAAATTAATGGACAAATTAATGGACAAATTAATGGACAAGTTAGTGGACAAAGTTTGACATAGCTTTGGCCCGCTTCACGCACGACTTCAGGATCAGGTTCTAGACCTTTGGAATTCTTGACTCACCTGAATTACGCTGAAATTACGCTGATTATTTCGCCTTTTGCTCCCGGCCCTGTCCCTCTGTCCTTTGCCATAGCAGACTTTCTTTAGGACTTTTCACAGGACGGAATCATACGCGATACTGAGAGGATAGTCTTCAGGACTGTCCAGAGGAACGCAGATGAACGGCGGCGAAATCGACCGAATCCCGGTCAATCAATTGATGCAGCGATATGGACTGGTCAAAAGCGCTGTCTATAAACGGCTGAACGATCTGGGCATTGACCCTCAAAAGGTCGGCAACAAGTCCTTTGTCAATGCAGAACAGTTGCGCCTACTCGACGACTTGCACCAGTTCATCAAATCTGGCGGCACGATGCCTGAATTTCTGGAAAGCCGGGGCATTCAGCCTGCACAAAACTCTTCTTCTGGAGATTCCTCAGGACTGTCCAATATACAGCCTGATGTGATTAATTTAGTGTCGGCGATCGCCGCCCAGTTTGCCAACCGCCTCCAACCTCCCCAAGACCCCCTCGCCTATTACCAAAAGCTGGAAGACGCAGCGCGAAACGGCTGGCTGATGCGAACCTCCGAGATCGCCGATCTACTGGATTTGTCAATTTCGGAAATGCAGTACTATGGCGATCGCTTTTCAGAAGCCGGATTTACGTTTACCAAGTCGGGATATCGAGCAGGTGGAGAAACCGCCTGGAAAGTCTCGAAAGAGCGGAGTTGAGTACGGCTAGCGAAATTGGACAGAAATTAGACAGCTATATGACTGCTAATATGCTGTGTGACAGCCAATATGAAAGTCATCAGGCCCCTTTGCGTCATACGTAGAAGCCTGTAAAATAGAAAAGCCAGCGGTTAAGCTGGCTAGATTTCACGTATTCGATACACTCGATTCTTTCGATTGTTCGTTCTTTCTTTTTCTTAGGTGATGTTAGTGTTCGCACTGGCATCACCTTAGTTTTTGGCACAGCTTTGGGCTGAGGTTTGACCAAGGTGATGGGCTATCAGTTGCTCTGGCATTTGTCCGCCAGCGGAAGCTCGACCCACCAGTGGGGGCTAGTCTTCCTGAACCCTTTAGCCTTTTCTGTCACAGAACTTACACGCTTGCGATAAGTTTCTGCGTTTTGGAGGATTTCTCGCGGGCTGCGCCTGCAAGAGATCGCCCAACTGCGTAAGTCCTGCTGTCAATTAAAACTATAACATGTCCTGAGGACAGTCCTGAGGACTTTTGAGGCTTTCCTAAAAACTTTCCTAAAGACTTTCCTCAGGATTTTCCTCACAGGCTCGCCACAGCTTTGTCCTCAGGAGAGTCCTGAGAACTGTCCTTAGGAATATACAGATAGTAAACGCCTGCTGAAAGATTTCCCACAGTTCAGTTCTCAAGATGGTTCTTAGGAAAGTCCCCAAGACAACAGGACTTCCCTGAAATCGTTTCGGAGCGCTTTTCTAAAAATTTTCCTGGGAAGCTCAATGGCAAGATTGTTTGCAGGACAGTCCTGAGAACATAGTGGTATTTCTAGACGTTATGCCGCAAACTTTTCTACGAAGCTTCCCAGCAAATCTTGGCAATGATTTGTCCTCAGAAAAGTCTTGAGGATAGTCCTCAGGACTGCTTTGCGATTATTCTGTGGAGACGCAGGCTAACTGCCTTGCTGACGAAGCCGCTCTAGCTCTGCCCGCATCGCAGAAATTTGCTCTGTCAGGTCTTTCAAGTCTGCCTGAATATCAGGCGGGGCCACGGGCACACCGCCAGTCGAGGCGGTTGGGCCGCTGGAGGAGCCAGCAGGGCCACTCCAGGAAGCCCCTGCTGGACGCTGCGCCATCAGGTTATCTAAAAAGGCACGGGCCTCTTGCTCCGTCACTTCGCCTTTGGCAGCCAGATCGTCGGCCAGCCCGCTGGGGTCAGTCCGCAGCCGCGCCAGGGTTTCTTCACGCCGCTGGCTGTCTTGAATCGTTTCGGCCAGCGTGCTGGCGGCTCCCAAGGTGACGCGAAAGCCTTTTTGTATCCCTTGCAAAATTTCGTCGGGGTTCATGAGTTCAGTTCCGAGTTTTAGTCAATAATCCGGCATCGGCCCGGCTTCACTCACGTTACAACACCTGCCTGAAATCGCCAAATGAGTTGCCGACAGAACTCGCTGCGAGAAATCATTCCAAGCTTAAAAAGCTTGTCGCAAGCGCATCAGTCTTACCCAATTAGCCTTGCCCAAGTTGTGATGAATTGAATTGCACTCGATTCGGATTGCTTAAGATACTAAAGAGTGCCGCCAGAAGTGGCATTCAACCATAGTTCACGAATGCGATTTACGGGAGTAGGCTGTGCGGGTCAGCATTCTGCGAGAGCGTCTGCAAAATCGTCAAAACCACTGTTCGGGTAGGCTGCGATCTGGCCGACAGAAGGCTCGATATGGCGCTAGATGGATGTCGGCACTGCTGGGCTGTTTGAGTGTTGGACTGTTTCCTATGGAACTGTTGGCAGCGGAGCAAGAAACTGCTGAGCCGATGCAAGTGGTAGATTGGGCGGGCTGGAAAGACAGCAGTTGGCTGGAGGCGCTGGTGCAGCCGCAGCTTGTGCAAGATCCAACGGCGATCGCCGCCCTTCGTCAACACTTGCTGGCCCTGGAGGCGATGGGAATGCCCGCCAGCGCTCAGGGGATATGGGTGCAGTCGGGCAGCCAAATTTTGAGTGAACACAAAGGTCTGGAGCCGATTCCAGCGGCCTCGCTGACCAAAATTCCGACCACGCTGGCAGCGCTTAAAACCTGGGGTACGTCGCATACGTTCAATACCACTGTGGGCGTGACGGGGCCCATCAAAAATGGCGTGGTGCGCGGCGATCTGGTGATTCAGGGCGGCGGCGATCCGCTGTTTGTCTGGGAGGAGGCGATCGCCCTGGGAAATGCCTTAGAACAGCGGGGCATCCGGCGGGTAGAGGGCAATCTGGTGATCGCGGGCAACTTTGCCATGAACTTCAAAGGCGATCCCCAAACGGCCGGGGCACTCCTGCGACAGGGGATCAACGCTGACCTGTGGACAGGCGAAGCGCAGACCCAATACACCCAGCTTCCGCCCGGTACGCCCCAGCCCCGCGTGGCGATCGCGGGTGAAGTGGTTAGCCTAGCCCAGCCGCCTGTCTTTACGCCCGTGCTGCAACGCCGCTCCCTCAGCCTGGTGCAGGTATTGAAGGCAATGAATATTTTCAGCAACAACTTCATTGCCGACTCAGTGGCGCAACAGCTTGGCGGTGGCTCGGCGGTGGCTCGAACAGCAGCAGCGGCGGCAAACATACCCGCTGAAGAAGTCCGGCTGATCAACGGCTCCGGGCTGGGCGAAGAAAACCAGATTTCTCCCCGCGCTGTGGTGGCGATGCTGACGGCAACCCAGCGATCGCTCCAGGCGGAGGGACTCAGCGTGTCTGACCTGTTTCCCGTCGTCGGGCGCGAACGGGGAACCCTAGGCGATCGCCGCATTACGGCCGGCACGCCGGTCAAAACAGGCACGCTCGATCGGGTCAGTTCGCTGGCGGGGGCCCTACCGACGCGCGATCGCGGCGTAGTGTGGTTTGCCATTATCGACATTGGCACAGCCGACCTGGGCAGCGTCCGCGCCGAGCAAGACCGCCTCTTGCAAGCCCTCGTCAGCCAGTGGGGAGAAGCAACCCCCGTTCCCGCAGAAATTCAGCCGAGCGATCGCCTGCCCATCTATCAACAGCAGCTTGGCGACCCAGCACGAAACGTACCGCGATAGGCCGCCTATTGAGAGAAGAAGTTTCGTTTTTTGCTCTTCGTTCTTCCCTCTTTCTTCCCGCCTTCCCTCCACCTCAAAGCCCTTCAGGAATAATCTCCGTCACTACGCGCCCGCCACTAACGGTCACAGTCTGCCGCTCTAGCTTGCCGACAGCACGGGGGCCTCGCATGGTGACGGGTGGATCGGTCTGGCGATAGTCCACATCCCCCTCGGCAACGACCTCACGGCTGCGGATATTCCAGTCCAGTCGGTTGGCATTGAGTTGCGCCTGGTTGCGCTGCCCCACGGCGCGGACGTTCCCCGTGAGCGTTGCCGTTTGCGGGCCCAGGTTAAACCGTCCGGCATTTGCGGCTAAGGTCACTTGCTCCTGCCGCTGAATCACCGTCACAGGCTGGTCGGTACTCAGCACCTCCTGCGGCACATTCCACACTAGGGAATTGCTGCTAATTTGCAGCGGCGGGTTGCTGGTGACAATGCGGGCGCTGTTGGTCAGGGTCAGCACGTTGGTTTGCAGGTTCAGATTGCCCTGGTTGCCCTGGGCCACATCGCTCACCTGCTGGTTCAAGAACCGGGTCACTTGCAGCGGGCGATCGCTCACCACCTGTTCTCGCTGCATCAGCCACACGAGCCGCTCTGCCTTCAGTTGCAGGACGGGATCAGTCGTCGTCGCAGTGACCTGCCCGCTCAGTTCCATGCGGCGTTCTTTGTTGAAAATTTGCGCCTGGTCTGCGGCGATCTGAATCTGCGGGTGGGTTCCCGTCAGGTCTTTGCGAAGAATCAACAGACTGCGATTCGGAATCCACTCCAGTTCCTGCGCCTTCAGCACCGCCTTGCTTTCTAGGTCAATTGCCTCGATGTCGCCCCGCAGGAAAATCTTCTCGCCATTTTGCAGAATTTCACCCGACTGCGCCCTTACCTGATAGGCCGCTTTTCCATCTTGATAGAGTTCGCCTTCGGGCAGGGTCAATCTGGCGATTTGCTTATCTTCGCTATAGGTCGCCTGCTTAGCCGTAATGCGCCAGACCGTTTTGCCCTGTTCATCTGCCTGATCCAGCGTAATGTTGTTGAAGGTCAGGTTGGTATCAATTTGCTGAACCGCAGCGCTATCCCGCGCCAGCCGCTCCGAGGCACGGTTTCTAGGCTGGCAAGCCGTCAACCCGACCATCAACCCTGCGGTCAGCAAAGCCCAGATAGAGATAAAACGAGGCATCAAAGTCACCCAATCTTTACCCAACTCGAAGCATGAGGGGCGATCGCCCAGCCAGGAGTACCGCTTCAGGGTTCTGAATCTGTCCCAGCCTCTACCTTAGACGACGGACGGCCGCTGTTGCTCCTGCGGGTAGACAGATTTTGCGCGATCCGCTGGTTCACCCTCCACCATTCACCAGGGTTGCTGACAAACCCCTAGCCGCATTCAAGCGTCTATTTTGACTCTTGCTATTCTGACTCTTGCTCATCCGACAGCCCAATACCCGACAGCGGACGATAGGTGTAGTTGTGTCGGGGCGTTTTCTGGATGTCTTCTTTAATAGAATCCAGGTCGATGTAGCGATCGGCTACGTTAATCAGGCTATCGCTGGTCATTGAGCGCAGGCTGACCACCTCCACCCGCACGCCCCGATAGCTCACCGCATCTACGGCATAGGCCAGGTCGCCATCCCCGCTCACCAGCACCGCCGTATCATAGGCCCCCACCAGCGCCATCATATCTACGGCAATTTCTACGTCCAAATTGGCTTTTTTGGAACCATCCGGCAGTTGCACCAGGTCTTTGGAAATCACGCGATAGCCATTGCGCCGCATCCACAGTAAAAAGCCCTGCTGCTTCTCGTTGGTGCGGTCTACGCCAGTGTAGAAGAACGACCGCAGCAGCCGTGAGCCAGATGTAAGGCGGCAGAGCAGCTTAGTATAGTCAATTTCAATGCCGAGTTGTAGCGCGGCATAAAACAGGTTAGACCCGTCGATAAAAATGGCCACACGGCCGCGATTTTCTAGCACCTGCTCTGGAGTAAACACTGCATCGCTCTCTGTATGGTGGCTTAGCATCACATTTAGCCTCTTAAAATTATCTGTGTATTTTTTCCAAGGGATGTATTTTCAAAGGTTCCGAAGGGTTTATTAAACGATTTATCCTTAGAAACAAAAAGAAAAGACAGTCTTTGAACGGTCAATTGAAACGGTCAGTTGAAAAGTAAACAAAAACAAAGCGCAACGTCAATCAAAATTGCATCGGACAAGATTTGAATTTGAATCAGTTTAAATCGGGCAGTTTGAATCGAGCAGTTTGAGTCGAGCAATTTGAATTGGGCAGATCGAACCGGACAGATCGAACCAGGCGAATTGAATCGAGTCAACGGTCTTCAGGAAGCTATTAGGAGGCTATCGGAAGCTCTAGACGCTGAAACACAGGCTGCGGCGCAGCGAGCGACTGTCCCGACGGCAGAGTGCCCCAGCGGGTGTGAGCCGAAAATGGGATCGAAGCCGCGATGAACGCCTCATCCAGTTGGTTAAAGTCCACCGCGTAGCCCAACTGCTGATAAATTCGACTACTCAAGTTGGGCACGATAGGCGACAGCAAATAGGCAGAGAGTCGAACCGTTTCAAGAACGGTGTAGATGACCCGCTCAGCGGCAGATTGATTGCCCTGCTTGAAAAGCGTCCAGGGTGCCTGCTCGTCTACGTACTTGTTGCTGGCACGCACGACAGACAGCACCGCATTACAGGCTTGGTCAAAGGCCAGGGTTTCGTAAGCTTGAGTGACGGCTTCCCCCAGGTCTTTTCCAATTGCTTTAAGGGATTCGTCGAGCAACGGGCGATCGCCCCCTCCTCCCGGAACCTTCCCCCCACAGTTCTTATGGGCAAGCTTCAAAACACGGTTCAGCAGGTTGCCCAAATCGTTTGCCAGGTCAGCATTCAGGATATTGACAAACCGAGTTTCGCTGAAATCGCCATCGCGACCAAACTCAATTTCTTTGAGGAAATAGTAGCGAATCGCATCGGAATTGTAGCGCTGAACCAAATCAAACGGATCGATGATATTACCGAGACTCTTGCTCATTTTTTGACCATCTTTGGTCAAGAAGCCGTGCCCGAATACTCGCTCTGGCAGGGGCAATCCTGCGGACATCAGCATGGCTGGCCAATAGACCGCATGAAACCGCAGGATATCTTTACCAATTAGATGTAGGCTGGCGGGCCACCATACCGCATTTGCCAGCGTCGGCTCCTGGTCTGGCTCGACCGAGGCCGTCACATAGTTCAGCAGCGCGTCAAACCAGACGTAGATGGTATGGTCGGGATCAACGGGCAGCGGAATGCCCCACGCCAGGTTGACGCGAGAAATGGAGAAATCCTGTAATCCCTGGCTGACAAAGCTCAGCACCTCATTGCGGCGGCTTTCGGGCTGAATAAAGTCGGGCTGAGATTCGTAGAGTCTTTCCAGCGCGTCCTGATATTTTGACAGGCGGAAAAAATAGTTCTTTTCGTCGCGCCACTCGACCTGTTTATTGGGATGCAGCGGACAGTGCTTCTCCGGCAGCAGATCGCGCTCTTCTTTGAACTCTTCGCAGGAGACGCAGTACCAACCCTGCTGCTGCCCCAGATAGATGTCGCCCGCATCCCACACCCGCTGAAAAAACTCTTTGACGATCGCTTCATGTCGGGGGGCAGTGGTGCGGATAAAGCGGTCGTACTGGATGTTGAACCGTTCCCAGAGCGCAGCAAACCCGGCAGCAATTTCGTCGCAATGAGCCTGGGGCGATCGCCCCAACGCCTCAGCCGTCCGCTGGATTTTCTGACCATGCTCATCCGTGCCCGTCACCATCAGCACCGAGTCACCCTTTAGACGATGGAACCGCGCCAGAACATCTGCGGCGATCGTAGTGTAGGCGCTCCCAATATGGGGCAGATCGTTTACGTAGTAGATCGGCGTAGTAACAACAAATTTGTTTTTTTCTTTAGAGAAAGAGGTCATGTATAGAAAAAATCCGAATTTCCAGAAACCGCGGCCCGACTCAACACCTTTCTGACCAACTCAATTCATGGCTCAGCCGTTCGTCAGGATCACGGTTCGAGGAGATGGTGATTGTAATAATCTAAACCGTCCTCTAACAAGGCGGCACAGAAAACCGGAATTGTTGCGAAATTGATCATTGATGAAACACGGCTAAACGCATTGCATCGAAGCTTTACAATTCTATAACCTATTAATAGGCTAGCACTTTGAATTCATTTTTTGCGCGGTCTGTGTTAAGGCCAGTAGCGGCGCTGGAAACCCTTGAAACGTTTTAGCAAGAGATGGTCTTAATCCACAAAAACACCCAGGAACGCTATTTTGAGAAAAAGTCGTCCTGAAGACCTTGAGCAACCAGCTATGTCCAAAACCCTGCCTCCGTCTGCGCTCCGACGAGTTCATCATGTCGCATTAAATGTTCACAGCATGGAGGCATCCCGACACTTCTACGGCACGATTTTAGGACTCCGTGAACTGCAAGGCAGCGACATTCCGGCTACGCTGATCGACCTAGTGGCGGCAGGCAAAGTGGCGAACTTCGTCACACCAGACGGCACGGTAATCGACCTGTTTTATGAACCCGATTTATCGCCGCCCAACCCTGATCCTCAGCGACAGTTTACCCGCGCAAATCACCTGGCCTTTGACATTGCGCCAGAGTTGTTTGATGAAGCGGTCGCTGTGCTGCGCGACAACGGAGTGCCCATCGACCACGGCCCCGTCTCTCGCCCAACGGGTCGCGGAATTTATTGCTATGACCCAGACGGATTTATGGTCGAAATCCGCTGCGACCCGCAGTAGGAATCGGCAAGGTCAGGGCCAACAGCGGCACTACCCCCGCCCCATAATCGTGCGCTGGAATGGGGGGCGATCGCCCAAACGCTTGAGATAAGCGGCGATCGCCGGATAGTCGGCATAGTCTTGCTTCAGCATCAGCGTGGCATAGCCCAGAATGGACCCCACAGCAATGTCGGCGGCCGTAAGGCGATCGCCCACCAGCCACTCCCGCGTAGCAAGCTGGCTCTCCAACCCGCTGAGCAGGCGCGGCGTTTCGGCATCGCGCACCGTTTCTACAAACAGCCCCGTGCTAAGTGTGGAATTGGCAAACAGCACCCACTGCGCCACCCAGGCCCGCTGCTCTGCCGTCAGCCCGGTATCGTGCCGATCGGACAGATAGAGCAAAATCGCGCCCGACTCCCACAGTACAAAGCCATCCTCCACAATCGCCGGTACTTTGCCAAAGGGGTTGATGGCAAGATAGGTCGGCTGGCGATGTTCCCCGGCCTGCATATCCAGCTGCACAAACTCGTAGGGCAGCCCCAACTCTTCTAGATACCACTTGACAATCGAAGCGCGGCTGCGGGCCCCGCCATAGAGTTTCAAAGCCATAGAGTTCACCGATAAACGTAAGTTCAGCGCAATCCAGTTGGGTATAACGTGTCTCCAAGACCGATAACCACGGACTGAAGACTTCTGGCAACTGGCAACATTGTATAAAGGCTGGGCGGTGTAAATGCTGGGCAGTATTCAAAGACTAGGCATTCAAAGACTAGGCAGCAAAACCGGGCAGCGCTATATCACTCAAACAATTACTCAAACACGATCTCGTCTTCAACCCGCCAGGCCGGATCGACAATACAGAGAAACACCAGTGCCTCCGAGCCGATATTGCGAATAAACTGCCGCGCATTAGGCGGAATATAGACCGCATCGCCCGGTTCGACTCGCTGCACCTCGTCGCCAATGTGCATTTCCCCCACGCCGCTGAGGATGTAATACACCTCCGAAGTTCGCAGCGCGTGGGGCGTGGAGGTATCGCCGGGGGCAACGGTGGCGTGGGCCAGGCTGTAGCGCAGATCGACGGGCTGCTTGTCGGGATGCAGCAGTTCTCGCAGCAACGTGCGATCGCCCGCGATAAACGCCTCACAGCTCATCAGCTTCCGAACCAGCATCTCATCACCTCAACGCCTGTCTTGAACTTTAACCCTACTCCACTACGTAGGATAATGAAATGTGCAGTGCGCCAAACGCCTCTCCTCCTCAAGCCAACCGGCGCAATCCCCTACAACATCCGTCCATAACGATACACAGGAGAAACCCTTGACCAGTACGACCAGCTTAAAAACAACCCGTTCAGAAGAAATCTTTGCCGCTGCCCAAAAGCTCATGCCTGGCGGGGTAAATTCGCCAGTTCGCGCCTTTAAGTCCGTCGGCGGTCAACCCCTTGTGATCGATCGTGTTAAAGATGCCTACATGTGGGACGTAGACGGCAACCGCTACATCGACTACATCGGCACCTGGGGGCCAGCCATCTGCGGTCATGCCCATCCCGAAGTCATCAAAGCCATCCAGGAAGCCGCCGAAAAGGGCACTAGCTTTGGCGCGCCCTGCTACCTAGAAAACGTGCTAGCCGAAATGGTGATTGACGCGGTGCCCAGCATCGAAATGGTACGCTTTGTCAACTCTGGCACCGAAGCCTGCATGGCCGTGCTGCGGCTAATGCGAGCCTTCACCGGCCGCGAAAAGGTGATCAAGTTCGAGGGCTGCTATCACGGCCACGCCGATATGTTCCTGGTCAAAGCAGGTTCCGGTGTGGCCACGCTGGGTCTGCCTGACTCGCCCGGCGTGCCCAAGTCCACCACTGCAAATACACTCACCGCTCCGTTTAACGATCTGGAAGCCGTAAAAGCCCTGTTTGCCGAAAATCCGGGTGAAATCGCCGGAGTAATTTTGGAACCCGTCGTCGGCAATGCAGGCTTCATTCCCCCAGACGCAGGCTTTTTGGCGGGGCTGCGAGAAATCACCCGCGAACATGGCGCACTGCTGACGTTTGACGAAGTGATGACGGGCTTCCGCATTTCCTACGGCGGCGCACAGCAGAAGTTCGGCATTACGCCCGACCTGACCACCCTGGGCAAAGTCATTGGCGGCGGGCTGCCTGTGGGCGCATATGGCGGCCGGCGCGACATCATGCAAATGGTCGCCCCGGCCGGCCCGATGTATCAGGCAGGCACGCTGTCGGGCAACCCGCTAGCCATGACGGCAGGCATCAAGACGCTAGAACTGCTTCAGCGTCCGGGCACCTACGAATATCTGGAGCGCATCACCAAGAAACTATCCGACGGCCTGCTTCAGGCAGCAAAAGACACGGGACACGCGGCCTGTGGTGGCTCCATCAGCGCCATGTTTGGCTTCTTCTTTACCGCTGGCCCGGTGCATAACTACGAAGATGCCAAAAAGTCTGACCTGCAAAAGTTTGGTCGCTTCCACCGGGGAATGCTGGAGCAGGGCGTATACCTGGCTCCGTCCCAGTTCGAGGCTGGCTTTACGTCTCTGGCCCATTCCGACGAAGACATCGACCAGACGATTCAGGCTGCCCGCACGGTGATGAGTTCGCTCTAGCCTTCGGTCGCAGTTTACGCAGCAACACATTCCTCTCGCAGGGGCGATAACTTGGGGCGGGGTCGCTCGGAAAGTTCCGACCGAGCCTCGACTCGAAGCATCGCCCCTGATCATTTGCAGTGGCTACCATCTAAGCGACTGGTTAAGCGACTGGCCCAGTGGATAGGCCATGAAGCGGCCACCTGTTGCCCTCCGGAACTCCCCAAAACCCTGAGGCGCAGACTTTTCCGTAGATCCTCGACCCCATGCTTTACCCTCCGCAATCATTTCCGTAGTCCAACGCTACTGGCCTGCTGTCCAGCCACATAGATTGGAACGGATGTGATGAAGCATAACGTCGAGCTATGAAACACACATTCTGGGTCGCATCCAGTCTGCTGCTTTCTACCTTTAGTTTGGACTAACTGGCATCACAATAATGCTCAACAGGATGCCATAAAGAATCTGCTCAACCGTTCATAACAGTTGAACTTAAGGAATTGGATACAATCCTGCTCGCAGTTAAGCTGCTGTTGCAACCGGACTGTTCAGGGATTGTTCGGATGTCTTGCGTTTCGAGGCTCGTTTTTTGACCATCGGATAGCAGGGACGAGGAGTTGGCTTGTGCCCCTTGCCTCGTCCTGGCGATTTACCACGAGGTTTAGGCGCAGGAGCAGGGGTGCCAATCGCTGCCAAAATGCCTGCAAACGCTTGTGCGACCCGACCCGGAGTCAACGTTTCTTGCGGTGCCTGCCAGGGCAAGGGGTGGTCAGTACAGTCCTTTCGCGCTAACCACAACTGCCAACTGAGCAACGGCATCAGGCTGCTCCACTGTTCGGTTGCCGATACAGAACTGAACTGGGGATGTGTCCAATATAGCCTCTGCTTGGCAAAGCGATACCAGTGTTCAATGGCAAAGCGACGGAGGTAGTGCAACCACAGGGTTTCTAACGGAGGCATCTGCTCACCCAGCCAAACTAACCACAAAGGAGCCAAGCGTCGCGTGCTGCTCTGTGTCTCCAGCACCTCCACGCGCAACACTTCCATTGCCCGTTTGGGGGATTTGCGGAAATGGTATGCACTCCAACGACTGACCCGCACTCGTCCCCAGTTGGGATCATCGACTTCAACGGTTTCGACCGGGACACTCCAAGTGTCAGGGTCATTGAGTTTCATCTTATGTCCATGCTTGGCAGGTGCGCCTCGCCCTCGATACGCTGGGGGCGCGCCATAGACACATCGATTGGATGTAACCCGCAGCAGCAAGTCTGCCTCAATCCCTGCCGTTTGGTTGACAAAACTGGCATTGCCGTACCCTCGGTCGTAGATCGCCAACGGACGCACCGCTAACTGCCGAGTCACTTGTTTGAGTTGGAATGCCGCTTTACTGGCGGGTGTTTCAAAGCTGGTGATGCGCTCATGCCGCAATGGTAATGCCCAACTGCCCCTGTCTTCAGCAATCCAGGCTAAGGTACTGTAGTTTTGTCCGGCTATCGGGGCATGTCCTGTTCTGCCTGATAAGGTGCGGTCTTTCAAACGCCTGGCAGCAGGACGGTTCCACCGACTCGCATCACCTGCCAACAACGGTTGCTGCTGAGTCGGTATCTGCTGCACCAACAGCTTCAGCACCTTTGATCGGGGTAGGCGGCTATCGCGCAACGCTTCATAGGTGCTCGACCACTGGCGACGAAAGACAGGACTCTGCGATAGCCTCACAAACGACACGATGCACGCACTCACTAACACGGCATCCATCAGATCAAACAGGGCATCTCTGGCGTTTCCCAAGCTGGCATACAACGTTTGGCGAAATTGCTGAAGTTCGTTGAAAATCATGGGGTCAATGTTGGTTGTACTTCATTGACCTTACGGCAGTCGGTGCTTCTCATTGACTGCCTTCCTCTTCACCATTAGTCCAAACTAAAGTTTCTACCCTGCTTCCCTCTATGCCTTTAGCACCAAAAGCTGCAAATGCAGATTTATCTGACAAACAAGCAGCAGAAGAGAGATGTGTGAGTTTTTTGCCAGGAACAGGAAGTACAGGCGGCTTTCTAACTGGCCGCGATCTTGGTTCTCGTATAAACGTTCGTGCTGGTGCTGGAACCCACCATCTAGTAAGGCATCAGGGTCGTATTGGAGATGAAATTGATCAGCTATTGGATTGGGGAGTAGCTCCAGATGGTTCTTGCTGGTTCAAAGTACGCTTGACTCGTTCGGGGATTGTCGGCTGGGTCAGGAGTGATTTCGTTGAGCTGATTCCCGGCCCCCTCGACAATCTCTAAAGTGCCACTATCGGGCGCGGAACTCGACTTCATCCTGGCGGATGACGACATCGTGGTTGCCGAAAAAGTCGTGGCCCAGAAGGCCGATGGTGAGGTCTGGGCCGGCGATCGCCACTGACACGTTCCGCGCCACCAGGCCGCCTGCCTCCATCGAGTCGATGGTGCTGGTGGGAAACGTGACGTTTCGGGCATTGGCGGTATTAGCCGTGGCTGTACCTGTCGGGCGCAGGTTCAGGGCCGCCGCCATGCGCTGCGTGATTAGCGTACCGCTGGCTCCCGTATCCAGGATCATCTCAAACGTCGGCCCGCCGTTGAACGTCACGCGGATCACGGGCGTTCCCCCGGCGCGGCGCACAATCGGCGTGCGGAAGCTGGCGGAGGCCGGAGGCGAATCGGCGATCGCCGCGCTGGTTTGGGGTTCTGGAGATTGGCTGGCGCTGGGCGAGTTGGGGGGATCGCTCACCGGACTTTGAGCCAACGCAGGGGGAGCGTTGTTGCCACCTGTCGAGCGGGGCGACGGTGAGGCTCTCAAAATCACGCTGGCATCGGCTCCGGGTCCGCGGCTGGCCTGCTGCTGGGCGATCGCCAAATTGCGGCGATAGTCTCCCAGTTTGCTCTGGGCGCTGGCGTGGTTGGGGCTGGTGGTAGGAACCTGCTGCATCAGTTGGATCGCCTGCTGCCAGCGGCTCACGGCCAGTCGCCAATCGTCCTGAGACTGGGCCGCTTGGCTGATATTGGCTGCATTCGCTGCCTGCTCCAGCGCCTGGGGATAGGGGTCAATGGGGGGTTGGGCAGCAGGAGCGGGGGATGCAGCGGGCACAGGGGTAGGAGGGGCGATCGCCACGGGTTCTGGACTGGGCATAGGCTCCACCGAGTTGCCTGCGATGGAAGCACAGCCTGCACTCAATCCGGCTACGGCCAATCCCCAACCTATCAATCGAAGTCGTTGCCAAAAGGATTGGGAACAGTGCTGGGGCGGACGATAAAATTTCTGCATGGTTTTACGACCCATGTAATGCAAAATATCTCTGCAAGGCATCTCTGCAAGGCACTCCCGAAGCCCTTAGAGCTAATTTATGAAGCAAATCTTAAGAAGCCTGAAACTCTTGGCATGTGTGGCTTTGAGGTCATGTTTGCCCAGGAAAAGCGGTTTCTCGGAAATCCTTGATTAACAAGGCTTTCAGGCTCCTTTACAAATTAGCTCTTATCTCAATCATCCCCAAATTAGGCAGGCTGAGCTTCAGATTTCTTTTGAAGCGCCATCAAAATCGACGACTTTTCCAGCAGCCCCAGCACCGAACCATCTTCCGGTTTCACCACCGCCAGCGCGGGAACCTGCTCGCTCAGCAGGTCGATGACTTCCAGCAGCGGCGCAGTCGCGGGCACTGTCTGAACTCCTTCAGCAGCCTTCACCAACGACTGCACCGACACATCCCACCAGTCGTTGGTAGGCACTTGCTTCATATCATCCACCCAGATTTCGCCTGCCAGCTTACCCGCTTCATCTGTGACCAGATATTTTTTCCAACTCACCGGATTGCCGATGATGTGATTGTTTGCAAACTCGCGCAGAGAGCTTTGGGCCGGCACAATCGGGCTATTGGGAATGACTGCATCAGCAGCGGTCAAGCCGCTCATGAGTTCTTGCACGCTGGCTGCCTGCGCCGATCGCCCCGCATTTTGCAGCAAGAAAAAGCCCACCAGCAGCGTCCACACGCTGCCAATATTCGTCAGCCCCAGCGTCGCTGCCAGCCCCAGCCCAATCCCCAGCCAGCCAAACACCTGACCGACACGGCTGGCAAAGGCCAGACCCCGATAGGGTTTGCCCGTAATCTTCCAGACAATCGCCTTCAGCACGTTGCCCCCATCCAGCGGCAGCCCCGGAATCATGTTGAAAATGGCCAGAGCCAGGTTCACATAGGACAGCAGCGCCACCATCGCCGCCAGCGGCCCAGTAATACCGCTGAAGCTGCCGATGGCGTGCAGCACGCCAAACAGAAACAGGCTCACCAGGGGCCCGGCGATCGCCACTCGAAACGACTCACCCGGCGTTTTCGATTCTTCGCCCAGGCTAGCCAGCCCGCCAAAGATAAACAGCGTGATGGATTTTACCTCCGTGCCCTGGCGCAGCGCCACCCAGCTATGCCCCAATTCATGGGCCAGCACTGACGCAAACAGCAGGAGCGCCGTCACCAGCCCCAGCACCCAGGCCAGCGGCCCCAGTTGGGGAAACTGATAGCTCAGCCAGCTTCCGTCGTTCCACGTCACCAGCGCCAGCACCAAAAACCAGGACGGGTTGATGTAAAAAGGAATGCCAAAAAGACTGCCGACTCGCAGGTTATTTTCCATCGTGCATCACCGTATGTAATAAGGACCTAGTTGATGAGGGCTAATGAGTTGATGAGGGCTAATGAGGGCTTATGAATCTGCGGTTTTGCCTCTCTGTTTTGACGCTCTAGAGTTTTGACTCTCTAGAGATTTAACCTTGCCATCGGGCGATCGCTCACCCCGCAGCTTATGATGAAGGTTCAGTTTCTAGTTTAAGTTGCTGTTAAACTCACGCAGATCTCGCTCAGATCTGCCCAAGCTTTTGCTTAAACTTCTAATCTATCCCGGTTTACTGCGATCCTAGCGACAGATTGCCCGACCATTCACCCATCTCAGGCGGTAATATCCACCCCTCCCGATTCGGCTCTTGTGAAAACCATCCTGTTTGATTTCGATGGCACCATTGCAGATTCCTTCGATGCGGTGCTGCAAATTACCAATCGACTCGCCCGCGAATTTGGCTACGAACCTGCCAGCCCCAGCGAGATCAAGCGGCTGCAAAACCTGAGTTCGCGAGAAATCATTCGCCAGTCCAACATCCCCATGTTTCGGCTGCCGCTGCTGCTGCGCCGCCTAAAGTTGGAAATGAGCCAGGAAATTAACCATCTCCAGCCCATCGCCGGAATTCAGGCAGCGCTAGTGCTGCTCCAGCAGCAGGGACATCGCCTGGGCATTGTTACGTCCAACACAGCCGATAACGTCGTCGCCTTTTTGCGAAATCATCAAATGGAAGGACTGTTTGATTACATTCAGCCGGGTGTCGCGCTGTTTGGCAAAGGGCGCAGCATCCGCCGCATTGCTCGCCAACATCAGATTGATCCGGCTTCGCTGGTGTATGTGGGCGACGAGACGCGGGATATTGAGGCGGCCCAGGCGATCGCCATTCCAGTTATTGCCGTGGGCTGGGGCTTCAATTCCACTGCTGCGCTGGCCGCCTGCCACCCCGATGCCCTGGTGCAGGAGCCGGGGGAACTGGTAACGGCGATCGCCCAGCTTGACCGGCAAGAATCGCAAACGCCATAATCCGTGGATGCAGCGGTTTACCCAGCTATTTCAGGAAATTGACGCAACGACCTCGACCAACGCCAAGGTTGCTGCGCTACGGCGATATCTGCGCGAAGAAAATGCCGCAAATTCCGTCTGGGCGCTGTACCTGCTGCTGGGTAAAACGCGCAAGCGGCTGATCACCTCGCGGGTGCTGCGGGATATTTTCCTGCAAATTTCCGACATTCCCGAATGGCTGTTTGAAGACTGCTACGCGCAGGTCGGCGACTCGGCTGAGGTGATTGCGCTGCTGATGCAAAGCCACGCCACTCTGCAATTAGCGACACCAACGACACCCCTGGCCCAGACGGCTGAGAACCTGCCCCTGCACCTGTGGATGGAGGAGATCATTCCTCAAGCAAAGCAGGTCGAGTCGGAAGAAGACCTAAAAGACCTGGTAGTGTCGTGGTGGGCAGCCCTGACTCCGGCGGGCGTGTTTGTGCTGAACAAGGTGCTGACGGGCGCGTTTCGCATGGGCATGTCCGAGAAGCTGGTGATTCGGGCGATCGCCCAGGAGTTTAACATTCCCGAACCCGTGATGGCACATCGGCTGATGGGCGACTTTGAGCCGACAGTCGAGTTTTTTCAACACCTGACGCAGATTGAAGCCGCAGAAGCGCTCAGTTCGCCGACACGCCCCTATCCGTTTTTCCTGGCATCGCCGCTAGAAGAAGACCGATTCGCCACGGAAGACTTTTCGCGCTGGTGGGCCGAGTGGAAATGGGACGGCATCCGGGCGCAAATTATCCGCCGTGCAGGACAGGTCTTCATCTGGTCACGCGGCGAAGATTTAGTCACCGATCAGTTTCCTGAACTGGCATCCTATTTTCTAACGCTACCCGACGGACTGGTGTTCGACGGTGAAATCCTGTGCTGGGCGAATGGTCAGCCCCTTGGCTTCAACCATTTACAAAAGCGACTGGGACGAAAGCGCGTCACGCAAAAGATAATGCAGGAGAACCCGGTTCACTTCATCGCCTACGACCTGCTGGAATGCAACGGTGAAGACATTCGCGAAAAAGAACTGGGCGATCGCCGCACCCTATTAGAATCTGTCTTGCAAGCTGCCGATCCAACTTTTGTCACACTATCCAGCAGCCTATCGTTCAGTTCAATAGATGAATTGCGATCGCTCCGGGAACGCTCTCGCGAATGTGGTGCAGAGGGATTGGTGCTGAAGTCGGCGAACAGCCCCTACCTGGTTGGGCGAAAGCGCGGCTACTGGTGGAAATACAAAGTAGAACCTATGACGCTGGATGCGGTGCTGATCTACGCCCAAGCGGGCAGCGGCAAGCGGGCAAACCTGTTTACCGACTACACCTTTGCCCTGTGGCACGAGGGAACGCTGGTCTCCTTTGCGAAAGCCTATTCTGGGTTGGACAACGCCGAAATCGAAGCCCTCGACAAGTGGATTCGCAAGCACACGATCGAAAAGTTTGGACCCGTGCGATCGGTCGAACCTGTGCAGGTGTTCGAGATTGGCTTTGAAGGCATCCTCCGCTCCACTCGCCACAAATCGGGCATTGCTGTCCGCTTTCCCCGCATTCTGCGCTGGCGCACCGACAAGCCCGCCGCCGAAGCCGACACGCTAGAAGCCGCGTTTAAGCTGCTAGAGCGGTAGGGGAATCAGTGCAGAAACCCAGATTCAGTTCATAAGCCCCTTACATTTCCTCCGAATTTTCACTTGGACAACTCGCAGAAGATTTGCCATGCTGAGAGGTTAGAAGGCGCAGTCCATTAGACTTTGGCGTTCGGGGCGCAGGCAGCACATTTTGCTGAGCAGGTACATTAGACACGATACTTCAACGAAGACAGTCCTACAATAAGCCTTTGGGCAAAATTTCAACAAAATTGGGGTGCTGCGAGACTCGAGTAAACAATCCGACCCATCAACGCTTACAACGCTTATTTGGAATGGCTCTTTTACAACCTCCGGAGCGAACTGCGGCCAGCACCTTTTTGAGAGAATCCTCCCAAGTTACCGACCAGATCGGTAATGCCTTTGTGCTGAATTTGTATACGCGGGTTCGTGAAATTGAGGCGCTAGCCCGCGCGATGTCCACGATGGCAGAAACGCTACCGACCGTAGAATCCCTGATGCAGCAGGTGATCCCGCCGCTGTTGAATTTTCAAAATGACGGGGCGATCGCCGGTGGTGGGGTCTGGTTCGAGCCGTATGCCTTCGCGGGCGATCGCGAGCGCCAGAGCTTCTTTTGGGGACGTGATGCCGATGGGCGGCTCCAGTTTTTCGATGACTATAACCAGTGCGAGGTGGGCTATCACCAGGAAGCATGGTACGTCGCAGGGAAGTATGCCAAGCCTGGGCAGTGCGTCTGGAGCAAAGCCTACATGGACCCCCACTCTGGCGAACTGATGATTACCTGCACTGCCCCGGCCTATCGCCAGGGCGCTTTTTTAGGCGTGGTGACGGTTGATCTCAAGCTAGAAGGGCTGCAAGAGACCGTCAATCTGTGGCAGAAAAAGACAGGCGGCTACATTATCGTGCTGGACTATGGCAATCAGTTTATTGCCTTCCCCAAGCCAGATTGGGTGAAAAAAACGCAGACTCACGCCAGCGGAAAAGCCGTCGAAACGTTTATCACCTTGCAGGAAATGGTCGAGAAAAAACCGCTCTTCTTGCCACTCCTCAAGGCAGCGCAACTGGCAGATGAACAGACTTTTCAACCACTTCAAAGTCTGCCCACTTTGCCAAATGCGACGATGCCCATGCTGAGCGCTGAAAGTAAAGAAATCAGCCCCGAAGATGAGCAGCGGTTGGCAACGATTTTGACGATATCAAATAGCAGCGATCGCACGGATTATCTCCAGCAAAAGTTTGAGCTAGAGCAAGATGAACTGCTGCAAGAAATGGCGATCGCCTCGCTGTTTCAAGTTCCCAAAGTCTACTGGAAGGTGTTTATCGTCAAGCCCCGCTCAGAGATCGCCATCGCCACCCATAGCCTGATTCAGACTGATAAGATGGCCACGCTGGGTCAAATGGTGGCAGGTGTCGCCCATGAGGTAAACAATCCCCTCAATTTCGTCGTGGGGAACCTCAGCCATGCCAGCGCCCAAACCGAAGACTTGCTCAGCATTCTGCGGCTTTATCAGAAACACTATCCAGAGCCAGCAGCAGAGATTCAGCAGGCGATCGCCAGCGTCGATTTAGACTTTATTGCAGAAGACCTGCCGAAGCTGATTCGATCCATGAAAATGGGGGGCGATCGCGCTTTAGAAATCACCCAGCAGCTTCGCAACTTTTCTCGCATGGATGAGTCTGTTCGGCGGGCTACAAATCTGGTTCAAGAACTAGAAAATACTCTGGTTATTCTCGGTCATCGATTCAAGCCAAAGCGCGATCGCCCGCCGATTCAATTAATCAAAGAATATCAGGCAATTCCTGAAATCGAGTGCTATCCAGGACTGCTCAATCAGGTGTTTATGAATCTGCTGGTGAACGCGATTGATGCGCTTGAAGAGGGCATCCATTCTAAACAAGTCACCTATTCTAAACAAGTCATCTATTCTAAACACAGCAGTCCAGCACATGATTTTTGTCCCACCATTTGGATGCAGGTGAGTTTAGCCAACGACACCGACGTGCAGATTGATATTTCTGACAATGGCCCTGGCATCTCGCCCGAACGACAGGCCCGCCTGTTTGAGCCGTTTTTTACCACCAAGCCCACGGGCAAGGGTACTGGGCTGGGGCTGGCCATTTGCCGTCAAATCGTCGAGCAGCGCCACAGGGGCACTCTGACCTGTCAATCGACCCCATTTCAAAAAACAACGTTTACCGTGAGGCTGCCGCTTGCTATGATGCCCAAATCCTCCCCAGAGTCCTCGTCGATCTAGCCCATGCTGATGGCTCGGCATTGACGGATAGAGCGTATCTGCCATATCTATCAAGTGTATCTACCCACTGTGCGTTTCCTGACCGAATGCGATCGCCCCTGATTGGAATCACCACCTACAGCCGCAGCGAAGCAGGCGAGTTTACCCTGCCTGCCACCTACGTCGATGCCGTGCAGCTTGCGGGCGGGTTTCCCGTGCTGCTGCCGCCCGTCCAAGCCGACCCGACCGCGCTATTAGACACTCTGGATGGGCTAATTTTTTCTGGCGGCGGCGATATCGACCCCAGCGCCTATGGCGGCGAACCGCACCACACGATTTACCTGGTAGACGAGGAGCGCGACGAGTTCGAGCTGGCTTTGGCAAAGGCAGCTTTGACCGCGAACGTACCGACGCTGGGTATCTGCCGGGGAATGCAGGTCATCAGTGTCGCCAGTGGAGCCACGCTGATTACCCATGTGCCGGATGTCTATGGCGAGTCGGTCACCCACCGGCTCGATCATCCCCGTCGCCCGGTGCAGCATCCCGCCCAAGTGCAACCCGGCAGCCGCCTGGCCCAGATGCTGGGCACTACGCATCTTACGGTCGTCTCTTGGCATCACCAGGCGATTAAAACCTTGCCGGATTGCTGGCAGACTGTCGCCCACGCTGCCGACGGACTGATTGAAGCGCTAGAGCACAAGCACCATCCGTGGCTGTTCACCGTCCAGTGGCATCCAGAACTGTCGCCCGCCGACCCCAACCACCAGCGATTGTTTCAGTCACTCGTAGAAGCCGCCAGAGCCAAACCATGACCCCGGCTGCAACGCTCAGTATTCTCCTTTTAACCCCTAACCCCTAAATCCTAAACATGCGTCTATCAAATAAAGTTGCCCTGATTACTGGAGCCGGAAGCGGCATCGGGCGCGAGTCTGCGATTCTCTTTGCCAAAGAGGGCGCACAGGTGGCGGTGTGTGATGTAAACCTGGCCACGGCGACGGAAACGGTTAGCCTAATTGAGGCAGCGGGTGGAGAGGCGATCGCCATTCAGGCAGATGTCTCCAAAGCGGCAGACGCAAAGGCGATGATTGAGGCAGCTGAGGCAGCCTACGGCAAGCTAAATGTACTGTTTAACAATGCAGGCATCTTTCACGCGGCAGACGGCTCAGTGCTAGAAACCGAAGAAGACATCTGGGATCTGACCATTGATATCAATCTCAAAGGCGTGTTTCTCGGCTGCAAGTACGGCATTCCAGCGCTGCTGCGGGCTGGCGGCGGCTCAATTATCAACACTGCATCGTTTGTGGCGCTGATGGGCGCAGCAACCGCGCAAATCGCCTACACAGCCAGCAAGGGAGGCGTGTTGTCGATGACGCGAGAAATCTCCGTCGAATTCGCCCGGCAAAACATCCGCGCCAACGCCCTCTGCCCCGGCCCGGTAGAAACGCCGCTGCTGCAAGAGCTACTGGCAGATCCAGCCCGTCGCCAGCGCCGCCTGGTGCATATTCCCCCAGGACGCTTTGCCAAGGCAGTTGAAATGGCGCAGGCGGCCCTCTTCTTGGCCAGCGATGAATCGTCCTTCGTCAACGGCGCGACCTTCACGGTAGATGGCGGCATCACAGCAGCCTACGTGACCCCCGAATAGGTATAGATAGGGACAAAGGTACAGAGACAGGCGGCAAAACACATTGCCTTGCGCCCCTGGGCTTAATCTAGGACACGCTTTGGAACTTTAGTTTGGACTAACTGGCATCACAATAATGCTCAACAGGATGCCATAAAGAATCTGCTCAACCGTTCATAACAGTTGAACTTAAGGAATTGGATACAATCCTGCTCGCAGTTAAGCTGCTGTTGCAACCGGACTGTTCAGGGATTGTTCGGATGTCTTGCGTTTCGAGGCTCGTTTTTTGACCATCGGATAGCAGGGACGAGGAGTTGGCTTGTGCCCCTTGCCTCGTCCTGGCGATTTACCACGAGGTTTAGGCGCAGGAGCAGGGGTGCCAATCGCTGCCAAAATGCCTGCAAACGCTTGTGCGACCCGACCCGGAGTCAACGTTTCTTGCGGTGCCTGCCAGGGCAAGGGGTGGTCAGTACAGTCCTTTCGCGCTAACCACAACTGCCAACTGAGCAACGGCATCAGGCTGCTCCACTGTTCGGTTGCCGATACAGAACTGAACTGGGGATGTGTCCAATATAGCCTCTGCTTGGCAAAGCGATACCAGTGTTCAATGGCAAAGCGACGGAGGTAGTGCAACCACAGGGTTTCTAACGGAGGCATCTGCTCACCCAGCCAAACTAACCACAAAGGAGCCAAGCGTCGCGTGCTGCTCTGTGTCTCCAGCACCTCCACGCGCAACACTTCCATTGCCCGTTTGGGGGATTTGCGGAAATGGTATGCACTCCAACGACTGACCCGCACTCGTCCCCAGTTGGGATCATCGACTTCAACGGTTTCGACCGGGACACTCCAAGTGTCAGGGTCATTGAGTTTCATCTTATGTCCATGCTTGGCAGGTGCGCCTCGCCCTCGATACGCTGGGGGCGCGCCATAGACACATCGATTGGATGTAACCCGCAGCAGCAAGTCTGCCTCAATCCCTGCCGTTTGGTTGACAAAACTGGCATTGCCGTACCCTCGGTCGTAGATCGCCAACGGACGCACCGCTAACTGCCGAGTCACTTGTTTGAGTTGGAATGCCGCTTTACTGGCGGGTGTTTCAAAGCTGGTGATGCGCTCATGCCGCAATGGTAATGCCCAACTGCCCCTGTCTTCAGCAATCCAGGCTAAGGTACTGTAGTTTTGTCCGGCTATCGGGGCATGTCCTGTTCTGCCTGATAAGGTGCGGTCTTTCAAACGCCTGGCAGCAGGACGGTTCCACCGACTCGCATCACCTGCCAACAACGGTTGCTGCTGAGTCGGTATCTGCTGCACCAACAGCTTCAGCACCTTTGATCGGGGTAGGCGGCTATCGCGCAACGCTTCATAGGTGCTCGACCACTGGCGACGAAAGACAGGACTCTGCGATAGCCTCACAAACGACACGATGCACGCACTCACTAACACGGCATCCATCAGATCAAACAGGGCATCTCTGGCGTTTCCCAAGCTGGCATACAACGTTTGGCGAAATTGCTGAAGTTCGTTGAAAATCATGGGGTCAATGTTGGTTGTACTTCATTGACCTTACGGCAGTCGGTGCTTCTCATTGACTGCCTTCCTCTTCACCATTAGTCCAAACTAAAGTTTGGAAAAACCAAATGCAAAAATTTCTGGAAAGCGCTACTAAACACCACTCTCCAGAAATATTTCATAGCTCATTCAAAAAAAAGGCTGTTAATGCGGGGAAGCCCAGTGCTGAGGCTTTGAGCCACACTTTACAGCTTGACCTCGATATCCACGCCTGCTGGCAAATCTAGCTTCATCAGCGCGTCAATTGTCTTGGAGGAAGGCTGATAAATATCGATAATCCGGCGGTGAGTGCGTGTCTCGAAGTGTTCGCGGGAGTCTTTGTCAACGTGGGGCGATCGCAGGACACAATAAATCCGCCGCTTGGTGGGCATTGGAATAGGGCCAATCGCTGTAGCGTTCGTGCGATTTGCCGTTTCCACAATTTTTTCGCAGGAGGTATCCAAAAGACGACGGTCAAACGCCTTTAGGCGAATCCGAATTTTTTGCTGCTGAAGAGTTGCCATCTAAAACTATCCAAATTTCAAGGTTCAGAGTTACGTAACCGAAGGCTAGGAATCAAAAATTGACCCTCTAAAAGCACTACTCCGGCCTCACATCCAGAAAAAGCCGGAGTAGCGCTCAAAAGGAACTACTTGATGATCTTCGAGACCACGCCTGCACCGATGGTGCGGCCGCCTTCACGGATCGCAAAGCGCATTCCCTGCTCAATGGCGATCGCATTGATCAGTTCAACGTTCACCTTAATGCGGTCACCCGGCATCACCATCTCTGCATTGCTGCCATCATCAGCCGTAAATGCCTTGATGGTACCCGTCACGTCGGTGGTTCGTACATAGAACTGAGGCTTGTAGCCCGCAAAGAAGGGCGTTTTGCGGCCGCCTTCCTTCTCAGTCAGCACGTACACCTCACCCTCAAACTCAGTATGAGGCGTAATCGTACCCGGCTTGGCGATCACCATCCCACGCTCGATGTCTTCTTTTTTGAGACCTCGGAGCAACAAACCTGCGTTATCGCCGGCCAAACCCTCGTCCAAGCTCTTCTTGAACATCTCGATGCCCGTCACCGTGGTCTTCCGAGTGTCACGCAGGCCCACCAGCTCAACCTCCTCGTTGACCTTGATCTTGCCACGCTCAATCCGGCCAGTTGCCACAGTGCCACGGCCCGTGATGGTGAACACATCTTCCACCGCCATCAAGAAAGGTTTATCAATATCACGCTCAGGAGTCGGGATGTATTCGTCCACAGCATCCATGAGTTCGTAGATCTTGTCCACCCACTCGTTTTGACCCCGCTGAGTCTTCGGATCTTTGATCATGGCTTCCAGCGCCATCAGACCAGAACCCCGGATGATGGGCAGGTCGTCACCAGGAAACTCGTACTCGCTGAGCAGTTCACGCAGTTCCAGTTCGACCAGTTCCAGCAGTTCCTCGTCATCCAGTTGGTCAACCTTATTCAGGAACACCACAATGCTGGGAACACCCACCTGGCGAGCCAGCAGAATGTGTTCCTTGGTCTGGGGCATCGCACCATCAGTAGCAGCCACCACCAGGATAGCGCCGTCCATCTGCGCCGCACCCGTGATCATGTTCTTCACGTAGTCAGCGTGTCCAGGGCAGTCCACGTGAGCATAGTGACGGTTCTCAGTCTCATACTCCACATGAGCCGTATTGATCGTGATGCCCCGAGCCTTCTCCTCAGGGGCAGCATCAATCTCATCATACTTACGAGCCTGAGCTTGCCCAAGAGCAGCCAGCGTCATCGTGATCGCGGCAGTCAGAGTCGTTTTGCCGTGATCCACATGACCAATCGTACCAATGTTGACGTGAGGCTTGGTTCTTTCAAATTTTGCGCGTGCCATGAATTTACTTGTCCCTTTCTCCTGAGTTAAGCGTTCCCTTTGCTCTTGGCAATGATGGTTTCAGCCACATTGCGAGGCACCTCCTCATAGTGGCTAAACTCCATCGTGAATATGCCACGACCCTGGGTTTTCGACCGGATATCGGTCGCATAACCGAACATTTCCGCTAGCGGCACCTTAGAGGTAACCTTAGCAGTACCCTGTTCGGTGTCCTGGCCCTCAATCTGGCCTCGACGAGAGTTGAGGTCGCCAATGACGCTCCCAATGAAATCTTCGGGAACCTCAACCTCAACCTTCATCATAGGTTCCAACAGGACAGGCGCTGCCTTCAGCACAGCATTCTTGACCGCCATTGATCCAGCAATCTTGAATGCCATTTCTGAAGAGTCCACCTCGTGGTATGACCCATCCACCAGCGTGACCTTTAGGTCAATCACCGGATAACCTGCCAGAATCCCAGATTCGCAGGCTTCTTTCATGCCCTGCTCAGCGGGCCCAATGTATTCCTTAGGAACCGCACCGCCGACGATCTTGGACACAAACTCAAAGCCAGTACCCGGTTCACCCGGCTCCACTTCAATCACAACGTGGCCGTACTGACCCTTACCACCACTCTGGCGAACAAATTTGCCCTCTTCCCGAACTGCCTTGCGGATCGTCTCGCGGTAGGCAACCTGAGGCGCGCCAACGTTGGCTTCCACCTTGTATTCTCGCTTCATCCGATCCACCAGAATGTCGAGGTGAAGCTCACCCATGCCCGCAATCACAGTCTGGTTCGTTTCGGCATCAACGTGAACTCTGAAGGTGGGGTCTTCTTCTGCCAAAGCTTGCAGAGCCTTGGACAGCTTCTCCATGTCCTGCTTGGTTTTGGGTTCCACCGCGACAGAGATCACAGGCTCAGGAATAAACAGAGATTCCAGAATAATTGGATTTGCCTCGTCGCAGATTGTGTCACCTGTAAAGGTATCTTTCAGACCTAGAGCCGCACCCAAGTCGCCAGCCCGAAGTTCTTCCACTTCTTGGCGATCATCTGCCTTCAGAACGATTAGACGAGAAATCCGCTCCTTCTTGCCCTTAGTTGCGTTGTAGACGTAGCTGCCCTTAGTCAGCACGCCGGAGTAAACCCGGATGAAGGTCAGGCGGCCGTAGGGATCAGCCATAATCTTGAACGCCAGAGCAGCCAGAGGCTCTTCGTCATCGGCATTACGAGACGCAACGCTGCCGTCAGGCAAAGTGCCCTGAATAGGAGGAACTTCCAGGGGAGAAGGCAGATAGTCCACCACTGCATCCAGCAGCAGTTGAACACCCTTGTTCTTGAAAGCAGAACCACAGAACATAGGGACAATCTGACCCGAAATCGTGCCCTTGCGGAGGGCAGCCCGGATTTCGTCTTCGGTCAGTTCTTCGCCTTCGAGGTATTTTTCGGTCAGCGCGTCATCGGTTTCGGCGGCGGCTTCAACCAATTTGACCCGATATTCCTCAGCCAGTTCGCGAATTTCTTCGGGAATTTCCGTTTCCTGGATGTCTGTACCTAGATCGTTGGTGTAGATATAAGCACGCATCCGAACCAGATCGACAATCCCTTTCAGATTGTCTTCACTGCCGATGGGAAGCTGCGCCGGAACGGCATTTGCCCGGAGGCGATCGCGCACCTGGTTATAAACCTTGAAGAAATCCGCACCCGTGCGATCCATCTTGTTAACAAAGACGATCCGGGGAACTTTGTAGCGATCGGCCTGCCGCCAAACGGTCTCGGTCTGCGGCTGTACACCTCCCACCGAACACAGAACCGTAATCACACCATCCAGCACACGCATTGAGCGTTCCACCTCAATGGTGAAGTCTACGTGACCGGGAGTGTCGATGATGTTAATGCGATGCTCTGGCTCTCCAGCAAGCGGCTGGGTGGGATCTTTCGGGTCGCGGCGCGTCCAAGCAGTGCTGATAGCCGCTGCCGTGATGGTAATCCCGCGTTCTCGCTCCTGAGCCATCCAGTCGGTGACAGCGGTTCCTTCATGAACCTCGCCCATTTTGTGGACGACACCGGAGTAGAACAGGATACGCTCGGTGGTGGTAGTTTTGCCCGCATCAATGTGGGCTGCAATACCAATGTTTCTAACTCTTTCTAGCGGGATACTTCGTGCCACGGCTACCTCCTTAAGTGCTTGCCGCCAAATGTTCGCATAACTGCGTCTGTGATGCATCTGTTAAGATTCTATACTTTATCTTTCACACCCGGTTCACACCCCTTGAAAATCACAAGGTGCGATTTCACCTCAGAAGATAAAGTCCCTACCTACAGTGGAAAACCAGAGGAGTTCCAACAGATTGCTCAGTAGCGATAATGGGCAAATGCTTTGTTCGCTTCAGCCATTTTGTGCGTTTCTTCGCGCTTACGAATTGAACTGCCCGTCTCATTTGCAGCATCCATCAACTCGTTTGCCAACTTCCCAGCCATTGTTCGACCAGAACGAGAGCGAGAAAACTGAATCAGCCAGCGCAGGGCCAGAGCCGTACCGCGATCCGATCGCACTTCCATCGGAACCTGATAGGTCGCACCGCCCACCCGACGAGCCTTCACCTCAACCAGAGGAGTTGCATTTTTCACTGCCCGTTCGAAGGTTTCGAGCGGATCAGACCCAGTTCGCTCTTGAATCAAATCAAAAGCGTCATAGACAATGCCGTATGCCAGGGATCGCTTGCCTGAGCGCATGATTCGCCGAACGATCATGCTAACCAGGCGGCTATTGTACTTGGGGTCTGGGGGAACCGGACGCTTTTGAATGACGGTACGGCGAGACATAACTTTAGTAGCCCTTGTGTTTTGTAGACCTTTAAGAAGAGTGGACAGTAAAGATAGAACCGACTGAGAGAAACCTGGCAAAACCCGA
Source organism: Thermoleptolyngbya sichuanensis A183 (assembly GCF_013177315.1). Lineage (NCBI taxonomy): Bacteria > Bacillati > Cyanobacteriota > Cyanophyceae > Oculatellales > Oculatellaceae > Thermoleptolyngbya > Thermoleptolyngbya sichuanensis. Next base: position 4,804,168 of record NZ_CP053661.1, read on the forward strand.
AGAGAATCCTGATGAAAGCGCCAGGCAAACAGGCACTTGGGCAACCTACAACTTGAGCCTGTAAGCCCGTCAGGATACAAAGTGCTGGGAACCGGACTCGAAACTCCGAAAACCTAACACGCTCTAACGCAGCCGATGTAAAGAAGAATAGAGCTAAATCGTCAGACGCTATTCTAAATCAACAGATTCAAGCAGACTTAAGCTTCGAGAAGCCGCCGAGAGAAGACTTGGCGCATCGCCCAATTCAAAACTTAGATCCAACCTAAGCAGCACTACTTACTAAGCAGCACTACTTAGCAGCCGCGGGCTTAGGACGCTTCGCGCCGTATTTCGAGCGGCCCTGCTTCCGATCCTTCACACCTGCTGTGTCCAGGGTGCCGCGAATGATGTGATAGCGGACACCCGGAAGATCCTTAACCCGACCTCCTCGAATCATCACCACCGAGTGCTCTTGCAGGTTGTGGCCAATCCCAGGGATATAGGCAGTCACCTCAAAGCCAGAGGTCAGGCGAACCCGCGCCACTTTGCGGAGGGCGGAATTGGGCTTCTTAGGAGTTGTTGTGTAGACGCGAGTGCAAACCCCTCGGCGCTGGGGACAGCTCTTGAGCGCCGGGGACTTCGTTTTTGAACTTGCTTTCTGACGTTCGCTCCGAATGAGTTGTTGGATAGTAGGCATGGACTCTGGCGTATTTTGCCGATAGACGGGTCAAGTTTTCACAGTCTTCAATCTTACCGAGTTTTCCGAGGTTCTGTCAAATTTGGCTGAGAGAGCCAAGAGATTAGCTCATACGGACTACACATCTGCCACAACAAAGGAGTGTCCGCACTCACAGGTGGCGATCGCCCTTGGGTTCTGAAAGCGAAACGCTCCACCCATCAAGTCTTCTGAGTAGTCCAGCAAAACCCCTTCCACATAGGGAAGGCTCTGGGCATCGACGACAATTCGGATTTGCTCAGACTCGTAAATGCGATCGCCCGGCGAGGAGACTTCCGCCAAACCGATGGTATACATTGTTCCCATGCAGCCACCCGGCTGAACTCCTAGCCGAAACAGCGCCGTGGGAGCAGACTGAGTTCTTTGAAACCGCTCAATTTCTCTGGCGGCGGCTGGACTGAGTTGCACCATCGACTTGCTGCACCGTCAAGGCTTAGACAAAACAAAACCTAAGTTACCGGGCGCACTGATGCCATATAGGCAACACTGCGTTGTCTATACTAGCGCGAATTTGAGCAGATGGTTTCAAAACAAAAACCTGGGGCGATCGCACTGACCACTCCAGGCTTTTGACAACTCCAACTTGCTTCAACGTTTTGAGCAGGTTGGCAATGATTATTGGGTATCGTTGGATGCTATTAACTACTTAGCACAGCAACTATTGGGTACGGGCGTAGTCGTCCTGATAGCGAACAATGTCGTCTTCACCCAGGTATTCACCGTTTTGCACCTCGATCAGCACCAGCGGGATCACGCCAGGATTTTCCAATCGGTGGGCTGTGCAGGGCGGAACATAGGTGGACTGATTGCTAAATAACAGGGTTTCTTGTTCAGCACAGGTGACGCGGGCAGTGCCAGACACCACAATCCAATGCTCGCTGCGGTGATGGTGCATCTGAAGGCTGAGGCGATGTCCTGGTTTCACCTCAATGCGCTTAATCTTGTAGCCCCGACCTTCTTCCAGCACAGTAAACGATCCCCAGGGGCGCAGTTCTGTTGCTGCAACGCCCTTCGTCAGCGCGGACGCAGGTGAAGAGGGAAGGGTAGAAGGCGCTACTTCTTTTGCTTGAGTCACAGTCTTTTACTCCTTAAAAACGACATCGCTCGAAACTAAAGTTGCGTTCAAAGCTGCGTTGACAGAAATGGCGTGATAAAGGCTAGCCGCCTGAAGACTCTTCAGAACTTTGGATGTGCATCAGGACAATAGGCACGCCAGACCCGATCACCTAAAGAAATACTTGCAGAAGATATAAAAGTCCCGAAGCCTGGAAGCCCGAACCCCAAGCCAAGAGCGATCGCCCACCTGTGCAAAACCATACCAACATTCTCCAGGGGTTACCAGTGTCTATTCCACCAACCAGGCAGGATTTATCAACCCCTTGAACGACAGCGGTAAAACTTCGTCTAATCTTTAAACTAAGCGCATGTCACCGCAAAATGAATCCCAAGAAATGCTGATCTGTGCAGGGCTGTGCAGGCAAAACTGTGCAGGCAAACCATTAGACGGCGAGGCATTCTGGCTCTTTTCAACTTGCTCTTCTCAACTTATTGCGGGTTTTGCAGGAATATACCGATGGCATTGTGAACCCGACCTGCCGTGTTGGCCGGGCGGTTAATTAACTGCCCGCCGAGATAGAGAGAGCTAGAACTCCCACCATCCAGGTTGAGCGCGGCCACAGAGCCAAGCCTCTGCATCACCTGCGCCATCTCACTCAGAGACGGGCCAGGGCCACCCACTCGCGGATGGACTGCTGTCAAGATTAGAGTGCCCTCTGCCCGTCTGCCAATTGCACTCCGGATCGCAAGTTCCTGAATAAATGCGTCCGAAAACCCTTCTCCTCTAGCATCCAGAACAACTTGACCATTTTGAACCAGCAGCGGCCCAGCCCCCAGAATGTTGGGAAAGCGGTCAAATTCGGCGGGTAGCGTAGCCGACTCGTAGCGGACGCTGCTGCCAGGGACAAAGGCATTCACTAGGAGATCGTTGCCCCGCAATACCAGCAAATAGCCATCCGTCGGGATTGGAAACGTCGGTCTGGGCAGATCGGCAGGCGGTGAGGGATCACCCGTCTGGGGGGCGCTGGCAACCTGGCTGGCCACCACTTGACGAGCCACCACCTGATCGTTGCGGACGGTCACCACCGTCTCTCCATCGGTGATGGGCGTGTAGGTGCTGCCCCACTCGCGGGTATAGCGGCAGATACCCGCTCCCACTAGGCCGCTGTTGAGCGAGAGGATGGGAAAGCGATCGCCCACGGCTCCGGCCACAACCGGACTCACGGACTCTCGCAGCACCAGGCGGCTCATCAACCAGTCCCCCGCCCCAGACCAGCCCACCGCGCCCCGTCCCAAAATCGGGCCAGACACCCAGCGATTTTCGGTGCGAATCGCACCCAATGGAAGCTGATTGTTTCGGTTAAAAAACCCTGCATTGATCGCCGCTGCCACCTGCCAGCGCTGGGCTGTGCGAATCAGGGGTGCAGTGCCCACGGCCGTCTCCGGATCAGTCCAGATGGGGCGCAGGGATATCCCCGGCTGGCGGAGATCTAGTTCTAGCAGGTAAACCGGAAACCGAGCCGCGCCCACCGCAACGTATTGCTGTCGCCAAGTGATGCCCGGTGCCCAGTGGATCGTGCGCTCCAGCATCGAGTCCGAACGCACGTCAATCACCAGCCGCGCCGGGTTGGGCAGCATAGAAATGCGGGGACGCAACCGCGCCGAGAGGTTGGCTCGAATCTGCGTGCGATCGCCCGCCGTGGAAATCGTCAGCCCCGTGATGACATTGCCCGGTTCGCGGTTGAGCGTTTCAGCAAGCTGCTGGGCCATCGCGGGATCGATCGCCCCGTCCAGCGTCACGGTAAAACTCGTCGCCTCCTCGGCCACACGCCAGGGAATCGGCCGGTTCAAATCTACCACCAGGCGATCGCCCCAGGCCTGCTTGCCTTGTCGCACATTACTAATCTGCCCTCGCGGGGTAACGATTTGCAACGATGGCCCGTTGACGGAGACATTCCAGCCGAGCGATCGCGCCAGATCGGTCACATTCACATAGCGATGCTGCGGGGTCAGCCAGCTTCCTAACACAAGCGGCTGTTGCAACGGCTCTGTAAACCACTGTACGGGCTGCTGCTGAGGCGCAGCATTGCTCAACAAATGAACACCAAGCGTCTGAGCCAGGTCTACATCCGCCACACCGACCCGCCGCTGCCAGACCGTCCACGCCCCCGGCAGAGTTTGACCGTTGATCACCAGTTGCCTGCCCTGGGTGACCAGTTCCCCCACGGGTGCTGCCTGCGCCAGGTTGGGAGTCCAGGCGGCCCCAATTGCCGCAGACTGCATCCTGGCTGGCTGCTTGGACTGGGCTGCGGTGTCGCTGGCCAGGGTGCCATAGATCCCGCCTGCCAACAGCGGCAACGCCAGCCAGCCCAACAACCTAGTCTGCCACAGGCGCGGCTGGCGTATCCCGTGCCGACGCAACGCAGCAGACCGACGAGAAGCAGGCAGTTTACGAGGCTGCTGACGCAGAAAGTCGAATTTCACCACGGCACCGTAACCCTATTGCTGGAAAGATTGCTGAAACGCTTGCTGAAACGCTTGCTGGGGCGATCGCTAAGCCCATTGCAAACGCAAGATCCCTGACGCGCCATCTGGGATCAGAGTTTCTGTCTGGTGGGCTGTTGCGATTTGGGGGCGATCGCTTGTGGACTCCAATCTACTCGTGGACTCCAATCTAGAGGATGACTGCGGGCAACGGCAGCCCCTCTCAATGTTTCGCAAATTTCGCAAATAGTTCGCAAATCTCGAAAATCCTATCTCGAACGTGCTGCAAATTTCGTTTCCCGACGTTCATTCCCAGATCGCTCACAAAGCCTCGATCACAAAGCCAGAACCGCTGCCTGAAGCCCGATCCTTGCCAAGATGCATAACTCCGTCTGGCGCAGCCGATAAATCTTTGTAGGCACAGGAAAGTCGCTTGCCGAGGATCACGCTATGAACACCCCTTGGAAACGCCTCCTTCAAAAAACCGCTGGCTGGCTGGTAGTCGAAGTGATGATGAACCTGACCGGGCTGGACACGCTGGCAGACTTTGGCGAGTTTCTGTTTGACCTGCGCCCGGTGGCGCTCCAGTCCCAACCCTCCGACCTGATCACCACTCTGCATCAGCCCTCTGTCCCGGCTTGGATGGGCTGAGCATGAGCCAGTTTAAGGACTAAAGAACATGGCACGCTGCTCATTTTGAAGCAATCTTGGAGCAATCATCGATCTCGCCGCGCTCCAACAATCGTGATTGAAATCACACCCCATTGCGACAGCAAACACAAGCACCGTCCTGGAATCTTGGTGAATTAGGCTGAATTCCAAAATAGGTCAAAACGCACCCCCAAAGGCCACTTCAGGTCTTTATTCAAATCAGGAGAAGCCCCCATGAATTCCTTTTCATCTAACTCCCAGCCCGAGTTTGAGTCTGCTGAGGCGATCGCCCAATCATCGATCATTTTCGGAAAATATCGCGGCAGTATGATCGCCTTTCAGGGACATTTATCGAAACCCCAGGAAGTCCCTAATTCAGCACTTTTGTTGCGCTATCGGGGCGTGTTTTACCTGAAGCCTCAATGAGCCGAGAATCAAAATCCGCCATTCCAAAATCCGCCATTCATTGACTCGTTGATTTCCTCATTCATTTGCCCATTTATTTGCCCATTAATTTGCAGAAATGAATCGAGATGCCTCCAGTCCTCTGCGGTTTACTCAATTTGGCTTTACCCGCTCTTAGTCATGCGTGAATAAGTTGAACTGTACGCCTCAAGCGTGATAGTTTCTGGAGGTCTAGATCTGGAGATTTAAACCCATCCAGAGACTCCGCTTGAGGCGATCGCACCATGCAGTTTGGCCCCGGTTTCACCGCTACATTTCTGTACTACTTCGCCAGCACTGCGCTTGTGTTTACGCTGGTCACAGCGCTATCACTGGACACGGCGATCGCAGGGGTTCCGCAGCAGGTCGGGCTAATGGGCGGCCTGCTGGGCGGGCTAATCGGGGCCTACTTCAACCGCTCGGTGTCCGTCGAGTTGCCCTTCAAAAGCAAAAAGACCTTCTGGAAGCAGCTAGACCCTATCCTCTCAGACTTGGGCTATCGGCTCCGCGAGGATGCGCCAGAAACCGAGGGTTCAGAAGAGATTCGGGTCTATGAGCGCGAGGGGCTGCAAAAAGCGCTGTCGGGGAAAATATACGTGCAGCTTGAAAAAGATACAGCAACGCTGGCAGGACGGGCCGTGCAGGTCAAAGCCATCCGCAAACGGCTGGACTGAGCCAAAACACTGTTTGTGCAGTTCGCCACTAGACACACCTAAACCCCACTGGATAAGCAATCTCGCAACGTCCAGCCCCAAGCCGCCGACCCCCAACGTGCCGATCCAGACGCATCGGAGCGTGACAACCAGAGTAGGATGACAACTGTAGCTGTCCCCCCCTAGCAGTTTTAGCGGTTCCCCAACGGTTTCCCAGCTATGACCCCCAGCCCCCGGCTTTTGCAACACACCCCAGCGCGATCGCTCTCGGAGGTCTATCGCACGCTCCAGCAAGCGCCGCTGGAAACCATTGAAGAACTCAAAGCTTTCTACCGCAAAGAGCTAAACGAAGTCCGGGGTGGCGACCGGATGCAGCGGATTCAGATGCGCTTGCGGCGGGCCTATGCCGACGGAATTCCCTTCAAAGCCTGCGTCATGGGGCATCGCGGCGTGGGCAAATCGACCGAGATTTCGCGGCTGCTGGCGCACGTCCGGGATCAGTTTCGCGCCATCCGGTTTAGCGCCATGACGGCCCTCGATCCGGGCAATTTTCGGGCGCTGGATGTGCTGCTGTTGATGATGGCCGAGGTAACAGAGCGAACGGCGCGTCCTGTAGACCAAGGCGGCGCAGGCAAGCGCCCATCAGACCAGCGGCTCCGGGAGATTTGGGACTGGTTTGCCACAGAAACCGAGATGCGATCGCAGGCCCAGGATGCCGCCATGCAACTGGAAGCGGGCGCAGGACTTCCGGCAGACTCGCTCTGGGGCAAGGTGTTGGGGCTATTTGCCAACCTCAAGAGCGAAATCAAGTTTGCCGCCACGCGCAAAGTCGAAGTGGTGGAATATCGCATCAGCCGCCTGATCAAGCTGATCGACATCGCCAACGCCCTGCTGGATGAGTGCAACCAGCACCTCCGATCGTCCAGCGGCCACGAGTGGCTGTTTGTAGGCGAAGACTTTGACCGGGCAGGCATCCCCACCGAGCGCACCGAGGAACTGTTCGTCACCTATGCCAACCTGTTCCAGGACTTGCGGACGCATCTGATTTTTACGCTGCCCATTGGGTTGTACTACTCCTCCGCTGCACCGCGACTGCCCTTCCCGATGGATTGCAGCTTTGTGATTCCCGATACGCCCGTCTACGACCCCCACCACAAGCTGAATCGCCCTGGCTCCCTGGCTGTGGGCAAAGTCTTGCAGGCGCGGATGGATTTGAACCTGTTTGAAAAAAACCAGTGGCTGCGAGTGGCGATCGCCTCTGGGGGCAACCTGCGCGATCTGTTCGCCCTGGTCAACTACGCCGCCGACACGGCCCAGTTGCGGGCCGCCGCTCAGATCAGCGCCACAGACCTAGATGCGGCAATCGTCAACCTCCGCAGCGACTATGAGCGGCGACTGGGACAAAGCCCCTATGATCGAGAAGTCGTGACCTACGACCACAAGGTGGATCGCATGAAGCGAATCTATGCAGGCGACCAAGAAGCCCAAATGACCGACCCGGTGATGTATTCCCTGCTGAACTCGCGGGCCGTGCAGGAGTTTAACGGCCAGCGCTGGTTTGGGCTACACCCAATGGTCGTGGATATTTTGGGTCGGCAGGGTCATCTAGAAGCCGATGGGCGGGGTCGTTTCCTCGGAGGCACGATTTAGCGACAATGGCAGACCCGGTTTCCCCATCAACAGGCAGCATTGCCGACATTAGCGCCCGACTGGTGCTGTGGGGCGGGCGCGAGATGCCGGGCATGGCGCGGGTGGAATATAGCTCGGAGTTTTCGCGGCAGGAAGTGATGAATCGGGTGCGGGCTGCGCTGGAGCCGCGAGGTATTCCGGTGTATGACCTAGAGCTACGGCCAAACCAATCGCCAGCGATCGCCGTAGCCGATCTGCTGGAGCGCCTTGGCCAGTTGCCGCCCGGAGTGGTCTCGATTACGGGCTTTGCCAGAGCCTTTAGTCCCCAAGTGCCGCTCGAAGAGGCGCTGCGACTGCTCAACTATCACCGCGATCGCTACGCCAGCCTTCCCCTGCGCCAGATCTGGTGGATGACTCCCAGCTTTTTTCAGACTGCTATCCACGCCATGCCGGATATGAATAGCTGGTTTAGCCCCCGACTGGCACTGACGGAGGTGGTGTGGAGCGATTCTATGGATGTCGCTGACGAAGAGGACGGCGCAACCACGCCAATTCAGGATGCCCGGTTCCAGGCGCTGCAACTGGTGCAGCAGTTTCGATCAGCGCGGGCGGATGGCATGAGCGACCTGGAATTACTCAAAACTTACCTGCTGCCCGCGCTGGAGGTGCTGGCCAGTGCCGATGCTCAGAAGGACTTGCGGCATTTGACGACCGAGTTTGAGGGACTTTTGGGGCAACTGCGGCAGGCCGATTCGCTAGATCTGGCCAGCAGCCTCGATCGCCTAGCCACGATTTACCAGAAGCAGGGGCGCTATGCCGAAGCAGAGCCGTTATTTCGGCGATCGCTCCAGTTGCGAGAACAACATCTGGGGCCGACGCATCCTGAGGTGTCCACCGCCCTCAACAACCTGGCGCTGCTCTACCAGGCGGAGGGGCGCTACTGCGAGGCGGACCCTTTGTTTCAGCGGGCGCTGGCCCTCGATGAGCAGGTCTATGGCCCGCGCCATCTAGAAGTGGCGACCGATCTGCACAACCTAGCAGGGCTGTATCAAGATCAGGGCCGCTACGACGAGGCCGAGGCGCTCTATCTGCGATCGCTCGCCATTGATGAACGGTTCTACGGGGTCGAGCATCCCGATGTGGCCACCGACCTCCACAGCTTGGCAGGGCTATACCAGGATCAGGGCCGCTACGACGAAGCCGAGATGCTCTATCTGCGATCGCTCAAGCTCCGCGAGCAACCGGGCATCGACCCCCTAGAACTCGCCCGCAGCCTGAACAATCTAGCAACGCTCTATCGCGTGCAGGGCCGCTATGAGGAGGCAGCGGATCTGTATCGGCGATCGCTCGAAATTCGCAGACAGCAGCTTGGAGACGATCATCCCGATGTGGCCACCAGTCTTAACAACCTGGCGCTGCTGTATAAGGTGCAGGGCCGCTATGATGAGGCAGAAAAACTCTATCGGCGATCGCTCGAAATCCGAATGCAGCAGCTTGGAGACGACCATCCCAAAGTTGCCTCCAGTCTCTACAATCTGGCCAACCTGTATCAGGATCAGGAGCAAACAGAGCAGGCAGAAACGCTCTATCGGCGATCGCTCGAAATTCTGGAGCAGCGGCTCGGCAAGACCCACCCCGAAACTGCCACCGTCCAGAGAAGTTTGGCAAGCCTGCACGCACCTGCCGAGAGTCTCCAGCATCAACCCTCTCCTTCAAACTAATCCGGTTTGACCCGCTCCCATGCCCGACCCCCTCGCTCAACCAGCCCAGCCCAATACCCCCTCTCGCTGGCGGCAGGGCGAGTTGGTGGAACTGACGATTACTGACCTGAGCAACAGCGGCGACGGCGTGGGGCGCGTAGACGGGCGGGTGGTGTTTGTGCCGGATACGGCCGTGGGCGATCGCCTCATGGCCCGACTGATCCGCGTCAAGCCACAGTTTGCCCAGGGCAAACTGCATGAGCTATTGGAACCATCGGGCGATCGCATCCGGCCCGCCTGCATTGTGGCCGATAAGTGCGGCGGCTGCCACTGGCAACACCTCAGCTATGCCGCCCAGCTTGTCGCCAAGCAAAACCTCGTCACCCAAGACCTAGAGCGCATCGGCGGCTTTGCCAATCCCCCAGTCTCCCCCATTCTGCCCCTTTCCCCCTCCCCCGCGCTTTCCCTCAACTACCGCAACAAAGCCACCTACCCCCTCGACCGGGGCGAGTCGGGCCAGGTTCGCGCTGGCTATTACCAGAAGGGCAGCCACCAGTTGGTGAATCTAAACCAGTGCCCGATTCAGGATGCGCGGCTGAATCCTTTGCTGGCGGAGGTGAAGCAGGATATTCAAACCCGCGGCTGGAGCATCTACGACGAGCGGCTGCATCGGGGCAAGCTGCGCCATCTGGGGCTGCGGATTGGGCGACACACCGGGGAAATGCTGCTGACGCTGGTGAGCACCGACGTGGGGCTGGTGGGGCTGGCGGAGCAGGCAGAGGTGTGGCTCCAGCGCTATCCCGACCTGGTAGGCGTGGCGCTGAACCTAAACCCAGCGCAGACGAACGTGATTTTTGGCCCAGAGACGCGCTGCATTGCAGGGCGCAGCTATTTGCGGGAAATCTTTGCAGGGCTGGAGTTTCAGATTCAACCGACGACGTTTTTTCAGGTGAACACGGAGCAGGCGGAGGCCTTGCTAGGGGCGATCGCCTCCGAACTCAACCTCCAGGGCGACGAAATCCTAGTAGATGCCTACTGCGGCATCGGCACGTTTACCCTGCCCCTGGCTAGACAGGTCAAGCGGGCGATCGGCATCGAGCTACATCCGGAGTCGATTCAGCAAGCTTGGACCAATGCCTATCAAAACAACATTGCTAACGCGATGTTCCAGGCGGGCACGGTCGAAGAACTGCTGCCCAAGCTGGACGAACAGCCAGATGTCGTGCTGCTCGATCCGCCGCGCAAGGGCTGCGATGCCTTGGTACTGGAAACGCTGCTCAGCCAACTGCCGCACCGCATTGCCTACGTGAGCTGCAACCCGGCAACCCTAGCCCGCGACCTGAAGAGACTCTGTGCCAACGGAACCTATCGCCTCACCCGCGCCCAGCCCGTCGATTTCTTTCCGCAAACGCCCCATGTCGAATGTGTTGCGTTTCTAGAGAAATTGTAATAATGTCTCAAAAACTGTATCTTTTGATACTATTTCAAGATTCCCTGACTACAATAAGCACATGGGCTGTTCTGACAGTTTTCTGAAAAGTTTTCTGAAAAGTTTTCTGAGAACCTAGACATCGCCTCAGCTTTGACGTTTTGCGACCCATCGCCAAGGAGGTCTTCATGGCAGATTTTGTGTGCCAGATTCCTGTTCCCCAAACGCAGCAAGAGCTTGACCAAGCCGTTCAGACCTATCTCAATGCCAATCTCAGCGGTTTAGATTTGTTCTGCCATTGGCAGGCCATTCGAGAAGCGGCGATCGCCCAGAGCGGTTCCCCCAGCCCAGCGGAGTCGGCCGAAGCCGGGGCGATCGCCGGAGAAGACAGCTATTAAGGATTGCTCAGAGAGATTTCTCAGCTCAATCTTTCTGCTCAATCTCTCAACTTAATCCTTCAACTCAATCTCTCAAAGTCGTTGTGCAGCCTGCTGTGCAGCGATTCTCTTTTGCAGCGCTGCTGCGAAAGCTTGCACATTGCTCAATAAGCTTAATAATAGGAGTACGCAAGTCCCATAACACTTCACGAAAAATTTCCCGATTTGCCGTCTTTAATAAACCTTTGGCTTGATTCATTTAGCTTTGATCCGGGCGATCGCCCCCAGACCGATATCCTGAACCACAGGGCGATCGCTCTATCCTTCCCAGCACCGCCTTCTGCTCGTTTCTGCTAGCTGTGCTGCGGTTCCCATTCGGCAAACGCTCAATAATTACAATAATTAAACGCGGCAAGTAACCTAAACCCTGCCACAGCGGTTATGTCCACCCCAGCTTCTTCTCCGTCGGGTCTGTCGTCCTCCGATGCGCTTCGCACCCTCCAGTCCCAGCTTGACCGCTACTACGAAGAGGTAAAGCTGATTATCCTAGCGCGGCAGCACCCGGTCACCGGACTCCTCCCCGCCAGCACCGCCATCAATTCCCACGGCAACTACACCGATGCCTGGGTGCGCGACAACGTATACAGCATCCTCTGCGTGTGGGGGCTGGCGCTGGCCTATCGCCGCATTGGGGAAGACCGGGGGCGCTGCTATGAGCTAGAGCAGAGCGTCGTCAAGCTGATGCGCGGGCTGCTGTTTGCCATGATGCGGCAGGCGCACAAGGTTGAAAAGTTCAAACAAACCCAGCACCCACTGGATGCTCTCCATGCCAAATACGACCTGGCAACGACCAACACAGTGGTCGGCGACGACGGTTGGGGCCACCTGCAAATCGATGCCACCTCGATCTACCTGCTGATGCTGTCGCAGATGACGGCTTCAGGGCTGCAAATTATTTTCACGCTGGACGAGGTGAACTTTATTCAAAACCTCGTCTACTATATTGGCCGCGCCTATCGCACCCCCGACTACGGCATCTGGGAGCGCGGCAACAAAATTAACCACGGCAACCCAGAGCTAAACGCTAGCTCGGTCGGCATGGCCAAGGCGGCGCTGGAGGCGATTAGCGGCCTCGACCTGTTTGGCGTGCGCGGCAGCCAGTCGTCGATTATCCACGTCCTGCCGGACGAAATCGCCCGCGCCCGCAACACGCTGGAATCGCTGCTGCCCCGCGAGTCGGCTTCCAAAGAAGTGGACGCGGCGGTGCTGAGCGTCATTGGCTATCCCGCCTTCGCGGTCGAAGACCTGAGCCTGGTGGAACGGACTCGCAATAACGTCGTGACCAAACTCCAGGGCCGCTACGGCTGCAAGCGATTCCTGCGGGATGGCCACCAGACCGTCATCGAAGACCCAACGCGGCTGCACTATGAACCGTGGGAACTGAAAGCTTTTGAGCATATTGAGTGCGAGTGGCCGCTGTTCTTTACCTACTTGTATCTGGACGCGCTGTTTCGCGGCGACACCATCCAAGCCGAAGACTATCGCCAAAAGCTGGACGCAGTGCGCGTGGAGAAAGATGGAGTGAAGCTGCTGCCAGAGCTTTACTACGTGCCACAAGAGGCGATCGCCCCCGAACGCGAACACCCCGGCAGCCAAACCCGCTTGCCCAACGATAACCTGCCCCTCGTCTGGGCCCAGAGCCTCTATCTCCTCGGTCGGCTCCTGCAGGAAGGGCTGATTGCCCCCGGCGACCTCGACCCCCTGGGGCAACACCTGCGCCTGGGTCAGCATCCCAGACCCCTGGTGCAAATTTCCCTGCTAGCCGAAGATGAGGCACTCCAGGCAGAACTGGCCGCCTTTGGGGTGGCCACGCAAACGCCCAGCCAGATCGACCCAACCCAGGTGCGAACCTCGGGCCAGCTTTCGGATGTGCTGACCCAGATCGGGCGCAACGACAAACTGGGCCTGAGCGGTCGCCCTATCCGCCGCCTGCGGAGCCTTACCACCTCCCGCATTTTCAAGATCAAGGGCGAAACGATGGTGTTTTTGCCGTCGTTTCTGGATCAGCAGCAGTTTTATCTAACGCTCGATTACCACATCTTGGTGTCCCAAATCCGCGCTGAGGTGGCCTACATCTGGCGACACTGGAATCGCCTCGGCCGCCCCACCATGACGCTGCTGCTGACCCACGACATGCTGCGCGACAAAGAGCCGCTGCTAGAGCTATTTAGCGAGCTACGCGACGGGCACTGCGGCGGCATTCCCGTCACGCTGGGCCGCTTGCAGGAACTCATGCGAACCGCAGGCACCGAGCGGTTCGATTTCATCCACGAATTTGTGTTTGAGACCTCACCCGTGCAGGATGCCCTGCCCACCCCCTATTTCCTGACGCTGCGCCCCGACCGCAACCAGCCGCTCAGCAGCGCCGAAGAGTTTCGCCTGGAGCGTGAAACGGATGTGCCTGCTCTGCTAGAACGCCTGCGCCATTCCGAAAACCTCTACGAGCAAATCGAAGTGCTGGAGGCGCTGAATCGGCTAGAGGGGCTGGAGTTTGACACGGGCTTTGGCGGGCCAGGGCGATCGCTCACCGTTGCCGATCTGCTCGACGAGATTTATGCCAAGGCCAGCCAACTGCGGCTGTGGGGCATTATCCGTCAGGCGGCGGGCCTGCTCGATAAGGTGGACGTGAACCTGTCGGACGCGGTGACGGATATCCTCGTGCGGCAAAAGCAGATTGCGGTCGGCAAGTCCTACAGCGAAGACTCGCTGATGACCAGCCCCATGTCCACCTTTGAAATCATGGACAAGATCCGCGAGTTTGTAAGGCAGGACGTGCGCGATCGCCCCCTGACTCAGGAAATCCTGGTCTACCTGAGTATGCTGATTAAGACCGACCCGCACCTGTTTAAGGGCATGCTCACACTGCGCGTCGGCTATCTAATCCTGCTGATTACTAGCGAACTGGCGCGAGAACTAGACGTGACGCAGGATGAAGCCTACGAGCATTTGATGCAGCTCAGCCCGTTTGAGGTAAAAACGCGCCTCTACAAAGTCTTGCTGGAATATGAACAACTCAATGACATTCTCTTCCAGCAGGAGTCTCTGCACATCCGCCAGCAGCAAAATATTCAGTGGGCAGCCGTGCCCGTGGCCCCTGAACTGGTGGAACCCAGCGGCGAAGAGACGGCGGCGAGCGACTCTGCCAGCGGCGGCTGGGCCAAAAAGCGCCGCATGGAAGGCGCACTGACCAAGGTTCCCAAAGACTTTTACCGCTGCGTGTGGCGCGTGTTGCAGCACTGCAAGGGACTGGTCATCGGCGACAAGCTGGATCGGCGCAACCGCCTGGAAAGTGAACTGCTGCTGGAAATGACCCCCGGCGAGACAAACTTTGCGCTCCGAGTCGAACACCTGCTGAACAAAATCCAGGCTCCGGAGTATCGCCAGGTGAACGTGGAGGCGCTGATGGCCCTGGCGGCGATCGCCGAACAGAACCCCGATCTCCAGTTCGAGGAATACATCGTGCTGGACGTGTTCATCGGGCACGCTGTCCGCATCGCCTGGCTAGAACGGCATCCCGAAGATGCCAACCGCTACGACGAGCGCAAAGGTCAAGCCTGGCCAGCCTTCTATGAACTGCCGCCGACCGCCATCGCCGACGCGATGGTGAAGGCGCTAAAGTTCCTGACGGAGCTAGGACAGTCGCAAGCAGCGTAGGTTTTTGGGGCAAGCTTTTTACCCGAAAGCCTCAAGCTATACTGAGGCAGAAATCTAAGCGTACTGTCCTCATCTGTCTTAATTTCAAGCAACTGGCGATCGCAATCTTACACAAGGGTTTGATGCAATGGTTCAAAAAATTGCTTTATTCAACCACAAAGGCGGAGTTAGCAAAACCACAACCACCTTCAATTTAGGCTGGATGCTTGCCTCAAAAGGGAAAAGGGTCATTCTTGTTGATAGCGATCCACAGTGTAATCTCACAGGCATGGCCTTGGGCGAGGAAACGGAAGATGACGAGGCCCGGATTCAAGAAATCTACAATACAGTATCAAACATAAAGACAGGTTTAGCTCCTGCATTTGAGTCACAACCCAGAGCCATTGAAGCTGTTGATTGTATTCCAGTATCAGGTCGAGATGATTTATTTCTATTACCTGGTCATGTTGGCTTTGCAGAGTATGAAGTGACACTTGGTATTGCTCAAGAGTTAAGTGGTTCGATTCAAGCTCTTAAAAACTTGCCAGGTTCCATCAATGATTTGTTTGAGAAGACGGCAGCTAAGTTTAATGCAGATTATATTCTGATTGACATGAGTCCTAGCTTAGGCTCAATCAATCAGAACTTACTGATGATCAGCGATTTTTTCGTAGTGCCAACTACTGCTGACTTTTTCTCTGTAATGGCAATTGACTCTCTAGTTAAGGTTTTGCCTAGATGGCATGCCTGGGCTAGGTCAGCTAGTTCGCTTCAGATTCTGAAAGAAGCTAACTACCCTTTTCCTAATGTTAAGCTTCGCTTCCTAGGAACAATTGTGCAAAACTATAGAATTATACGAGGTAAAGAGACGGCTGCATTTCAAACTTGGATTGAGAAGATTGAGAAGTCTGTTGCTGAAAAACTGGTTCCGACTCTGAGACAGAGCGACATGATGTTGTCAGATTATGTGTATCGGGATCAGGGTCTTGGAGACAGCTTTTCTCTCGCAAAGATTTCTAACTTTAATAGCCTAATTGCTCTATCCCAGGAACATCGAACTCCAGTCTATGACCTAACCCCTGAGCAGTTAAGACAAACAGGTGTGGTCTTGGAGAAGAATCAGCAAAAGCAGGAAGAGTTTAGGAAAACCTTTTCAGATTTAGCAGACAAAGTTATTGCACTAAGCTCCGAAAGCTTCACGTATGCAGTCAGCGCTTGATCAGTTTCGCATCAGCATTAACCGCGTTCGAGACCTGATTGCGCTTCATAACTCTATCAAGGCTCAAGCCACTGGCGCACTTGATATATCAGATATGTTGCGTGCTGCGCTCGTTCTTGCTGTAAGCGCATTAGACTACTACGTGCATGAAGTTGTGACGTTGGGAATGCTAGAAATTCATCGAGGAAATCGCTCTGAGCCAGCACCTTCGGCAAACACTGCTCAATCAGCGTTCTCACGCTTTCAAGTCTCGCTGGGTGGTGCGCGTCAAGATCGATTGACAGCAATTGATATTGCTTCTTGGCTTGAGGCTGAAATGCAGCAAATTCAGGGGTATGAGTTTCTCCAGAAGTCTCATACAATTTCAGATTTGATTCCCATAATATCAAGCAGTATTCTTAATAAGTTGAATAATACGTCTTGGCTAGAAAGTGAAATTAGAGAGCGTTTAGGATATCAAAGCTTTCAGCAAGCAGACAAAATTGCTGAAGCTATCAGGTACATTTCAGATAAAAAATTGTGGGACGAAGTAGCTATTCAAATGAGTAAGCCTGCAAAAGATATCAAACAAGAGTTAAATTCGATCGTTGATCGAAGAAATAAAATTGCTCATGAAGCTGACATTGACCCAACTTTTAATATTGGCAGTCGATGGAATATTGATGAGGTGCTAGTTGGTGATGCGGTTGACTTTATTGAGAGGCTTGTTGAGAGTATTCACAAAGCGTTGCAAGTACAGTAAACAAACTGGCTTGATCTGTCTGGAGAAAGGCTGAAAAAAGCTTTGGCTGGTCTTCTCTAGCCGCATTAACTATTAACTATTGTGCATTGTTCAGCTCATCCCCAAACCTTGCTCAAGTCCAGCCGGAACCCTGTCAGCACGGGGTCGCCGCTGAGGGAGTCGGGGTTTTCTAGAATCTGCACCGACTCACTGGGGCGGTAGATATAGGCGCGGCGATCGCCCCGATCCAGCAGCCAGCCCAACTGAAAGCCCGGTTCCTGCTGACTTTAGTTTGGACTAACTGGCATCACAATAATGCTCAACAGGATGCCATAAAGAATCTGCTCAACCGTTCATAACAGTTGAACTTAAGGAATTGGATACAATCCTGCTCGCAGTTAAGCTGCTGTTGCAACCGGACTGTTCAGGGATTGTTCGGATGTCTTGCGTTTCGAGGCTCGTTTTTTGACCATCGGATAGCAGGGACGAGGAGTTGGCTTGTGCCCCTTGCCTCGTCCTGGCGATTTACCACGAGGTTTAGGCGCAGGAGCAGGGGTGCCAATCGCTGCCAAAATGCCTGCAAACGCTTGTGCGACCCGACCCGGAGTCAACGTTTCTTGCGGTGCCTGCCAGGGCAAGGGGTGGTCAGTACAGTCCTTTCGCGCTAACCACAACTGCCAACTGAGCAACGGCATCAGGCTGCTCCACTGTTCGGTTGCCGATACAGAACTGAACTGGGGATGTGTCCAATATAGCCTCTGCTTGGCAAAGCGATACCAGTGTTCAATGGCAAAGCGACGGAGGTAGTGCAACCACAGGGTTTCTAACGGAGGCATCTGCTCACCCAGCCAAACTAACCACAAAGGAGCCAAGCGTCGCGTGCTGCTCTGTGTCTCCAGCACCTCCACGCGCAACACTTCCATTGCCCGTTTGGGGGATTTGCGGAAATGGTATGCACTCCAACGACTGACCCGCACTCGTCCCCAGTTGGGATCATCGACTTCAACGGTTTCGACCGGGACACTCCAAGTGTCAGGGTCATTGAGTTTCATCTTATGTCCATGCTTGGCAGGTGCGCCTCGCCCTCGATACGCTGGGGGCGCGCCATAGACACATCGATTGGATGTAACCCGCAGCAGCAAGTCTGCCTCAATCCCTGCCGTTTGGTTGACAAAACTGGCATTGCCGTACCCTCGGTCGTAGATCGCCAACGGACGCACCGCTAACTGCCGAGTCACTTGTTTGAGTTGGAATGCCGCTTTACTGGCGGGTGTTTCAAAGCTGGTGATGCGCTCATGCCGCAATGGTAATGCCCAACTGCCCCTGTCTTCAGCAATCCAGGCTAAGGTACTGTAGTTTTGTCCGGCTATCGGGGCATGTCCTGTTCTGCCTGATAAGGTGCGGTCTTTCAAACGCCTGGCAGCAGGACGGTTCCACCGACTCGCATCACCTGCCAACAACGGTTGCTGCTGAGTCGGTATCTGCTGCACCAACAGCTTCAGCACCTTTGATCGGGGTAGGCGGCTATCGCGCAACGCTTCATAGGTGCTCGACCACTGGCGACGAAAGACAGGACTCTGCGATAGCCTCACAAACGACACGATGCACGCACTCACTAACACGGCATCCATCAGATCAAACAGGGCATCTCTGGCGTTTCCCAAGCTGGCATACAACGTTTGGCGAAATTGCTGAAGTTCGTTGAAAATCATGGGGTCAATGTTGGTTGTACTTCATTGACCTTACGGCAGTCGGTGCTTCTCATTGACTGCCTTCCTCTTCACCATTAGTCCAAACTAAAGTGCTGATATTCGCGCATTTTGGCTTACAGGGTTTCCAGGCTGTCGCTGGGCGATCGCAGCTCAATCACCACATCGGGACAAATCGGCGCAAATTGCTCCTGCTGTTCTGGGGTCAGCGCGTTCCACCGATCCAGCCGAATCCACGCCGCATCGGGCGATCGCTTTGCCCCGGTAGACAGCTTGAACCCCGCGCTGGAGCTAAACACAACGTCCTGCCCAGTTTGCTCGTTCCAAACATAAAGCTGACCAATAATGCCTGCTTCGCGATTGCCAGTGCCAGAACCAACAGGCGACATAATCACTAGATCTCCATCTGCATTTTGTTCGATTCGCAAGTCGCGATTGACCTGGCAAAACTCAAAAAACTGCTCGTCGGTCATGGGCAGCGACGGGGGCAGGTGGACGGTGAACGCAGCAGGGGCGATCGCCCTTGGGGTGGAACGTTCAGACTGCATGGGTTGAGGGGTCGAGGGGTGAGGGGTTGAGAGATGAGAGTCGGCAGGCAAAATTTCGGCCGAGCGCTGGCAAAGCGGCGGGGATAGCTTCACAATAGACGATGGAGACAGTGGGCTACCTGAAAACGCCCAATCGGTGAACTAAACGCAATCTAAACGCAATATTATGAAGTGTCGGGTAAAGTATCGGGTGCAGGATGCCAGTTTTGCAGCCCGCTTCCCGAATTCTGACCTCTGAATCCCTAACCCAATAAACCCTTATGTCCGAGTCCACAACCCCTTCTTCGATTCCCGAATCTGAAGCCCCGATGTCGCCGATGGAAGCAGCAGCAGATGGGGCATCGAACGGTGCATCAGAAGTCGCTAGCGAGGCGGGTTCGGCGGCGCGTCAGCTTTTGGGCATGAAGGGCGCAAAGTCGGGCGAGACGAATATCTGGAAGATCCGCCTCCAGTTGATGAAGCCGATTACCTGGATTCCGCTGATCTGGGGTGTGGTGTGCGGTGCGGCCGCGTCGGGCAACTACACCTGGACGCTGGAGAATGTGCTGATTTCGGCGGCCTGTATGCTGCTTTCGGGGCCGCTGCTGGCAGGCTACACGCAAACCATTAATGATTACTACGACCGCGACATCGACGCGATTAACGAACCCTACCGTCCGATTCCCTCTGGCGCAATTTCGGTGCCGCAGGTAAAGGCGCAAATTCTGGTGCTGCTGTTTGCAGGGCTGGCGATCGCCTACGCACTCGACCAATGGGCCGGGCACGAGTTTCCGCAAATCACGGCGATCGCCCTCTTTGGCTCCTTCCTCAGCTATATCTACTCCGCGCCACCGCTGAAGCTAAAGAAAAACGGCTGGCTGGGCAACTATGCGCTGGGGGCTAGCTATATCGCGCTACCCTGGTGGGCGGGCCAGGCGCTATTTGGAGGACTGTCGCCGACGGTGATGGTGCTGACGCTGTTCTATAGTCTGGCAGGCTTGGGCATCGCCGTGGTCAACGATTTCAAAAGCGTGGAGGGCGATCGCCAGCTTGGTCTAAAGTCGCTGCCCGTGATGTTTGGTATCGGCACAGCAGCGTGGATTTGCGTCCTGATGATTGACGTATTTCAGGGCGGCATCGCGGCGTACCTGATGAGCATCGGGCAAAATCTCTACGCCGTGCTGCTGATTTTGCTGGTGATTCCGCAAATCGTGTTTCAGGATATGTACTTTCTGCGCGACCCGCTGAAAAACGACGTGAAATATCAAGCCAGCGCCCAGCCGTTTTTGGTGTTGGGGATGCTGGTCGCCGCGCTGGCCATCGGCCATGCAGGCGTATAAGGCGTATATCGTTGCTCAATCCCTGCTCAATCCCTCACCCTGCCGCCGCCCAAACTCTAAAATCCAAAATCCCAAAATCCAAGATCGGCATCCTTTCCCATGCCCGTTGTCCGCGTTCGCCAGCACGTCAACCCGCTCAGCCAAAAGTACCAGCAGCCCATCCAGCCGCCAGACTGGTCGCAAGTCTTCACTCACCCAGCTCGACCGCTGCATCTGGACATTGGCTGTGGGCGGGGCGTGTTTTTGCTAAAAATGGCGCAAATCGAGCCAGACTGGAATTTCCTGGGGCTGGAGATTCGTGAGCCGCTGGTCGAGCAAGCGCTGAAATGGCGCGACGAGGAGGCGTTGGGAAACCTGCACTATCTCTTTTGCAACGCCAGCAACTCGCTGGAACCCCTGCTGCGATCGCTCCCACCCAGCAGCCTCCAGCGCGTCAGCATCCAGTTTCCCGACCCCTGGTTCAAAAAGCGACACCAAAAGCGGCGCGTTGTGCAGCCCAGCATGGTGCGAACGCTGGCGAACCATATGCCCTCCGGCAGTGTGGTGTTTCTGCAATCGGATGTCGAAGCAGTGGCGGCGGAAATGTGCGATCGCTTCCAGGAACATCCCGCATTTCAGCGCCAATCGGCCGAATGGCTCCCCGACAACCCGCTGCCCGTTGCCACCGAGCGTGAGTCGTCCACCCTTGCTCGACGGGAACCTGTGTTTCGCGCTCTGTTTATCAGAGGTGCAGAAGAAGAATGAAGAGGGAAGAGGGAAGAACGAAGAACGAAGAATGAAGAGGGAAGAGGGGTAGAGCGTTTAGTTTCAAATCCATGACGGCAGCCAGCGGCGCATCTGTAGCCCGTCCGCAGAGAGGGGCAGTCCCAGAAACAATGGCATCCAGAAGATAAAGCCGAGAAGCACGAGGGCGATCGCCCCCCGCGCCAGCCAACGCGACCCAGACTGAGCATTCCGCAGCCAGCGATCCAGCACCAGCGCCAGCCCCAGCACCGTGAACAGTTCCGCGCTCATGTAGTGGTAGAGAAACGTGCAGCGCGTGACCCGCATCCACATCAGCCACTGCACGGCCCAGTTGCCCACCACAAACGCCGCAGCGCTGAGATATCCTTGCGTCGCTGGTGGCAGCAGGAGTGGTTCGGTCTGGCCCGACCGGGCAGCCCAGAGCGATCGCCCCCAGTGCCACAGCCAGTAGCCCACCGCACCCGCCAGCAGCGCCACAGCCAGCGTCGAGAGCCACCACAGGGTCGGCGTGCCCATCGCGTGAACGTCGTAAATCAAGTCTCCAGCCGCCGTGGGCGCATCGGGCCCGACCACAGGGACGGGATCGCCCGGCACCGCTGTTTTGTAAAAGTAGGCAACCGGACGCAGCATCAGCGGCCAGGTATACCAAGGCGAACAGTAGGGGTGAGCGTCCATGCCACCGACGCGGCTGTGGTAGTCCAAAATGCGGTTTTGCCAGCCTGCAAAGCTGGTGCTGGGGTCGAGTTGAATATAGGGCAGCCAGCTCAGGTAGTAAGTCAGAAAAGGAATTCCCGCCATGCTCAGCGCCCACACGCCCGCATTTAAGTGAGACAGGCTCGACAGCGGCGGGGCAAAGGGCAGGCTGGGCAATCCGTGCTGCTGCAACCGCTGCATTCCCCATGCCACTATCCACAGCAGGTACGCCCCCGCCAGAAACGCTACGCCGTTCCACTTGATCCCCACCGACGCGCCGAAGCCTATGCCCGCCAGCACCAGATTCAGCCAGACAACGGGGGTGAGTTTGTTGGCGGAATGCAGCCTGTGGAGCGATCGCAGCAAACACCACCAGCCCAATAGCCCAAATAAGATTAGATAGACATTATTCAACGCATAGCGCGATTCGACCAGTAAGAACCCTTCGCAGGCTGCCAACAGCGCCGTCAGCAGGGCGATCGCCTTTCGCCCCGTCAGCAGGTGGGCGATCGCCCCCAACACCAGCGGAATCACCGCCCCGGTCACTGCGTTCAGCCAGCGATAGCTAATGGTTGAAACATACAGCCCGCTGAGGCCGTTGTAGGTTTCTGGGCCGCCCCAGCCCAGTCGCTCCGACAGCCAGATGCCGCCCGCGATCAGGTACGTGCTGAGGGGCGGGTGGCCGCCAAACTCCTGCTGTCCCTGCAAAAACGCCGCCGCAAACTTGGCGTAATACACCTCGTCGAACACCAGCGTATTGAACCGCCCCAGCCCCCACAGCCGCAGCGCCAGCGACACCCCAAAAATGCCCGCCAGCCCCAGCCCGTACCACGGCAGCGAGGAGGACGACGCAGCAGGTTGGAAACGCTTGGATTGAAAACGCTTGGATTGAAAACGCTTGGACAATCGAACAGAGCGGCTCATAGGGAATCGGAGAGAAAGCATTTCTCAGAGGGCATGTCTCAACCATCATAAACAACCCACCGTTGGATCGATTTTGGATTTTAGATGGGCGATTTTGGATTCCGCGTCCAATGGCCTGCAGGGCTTCCAGCGATTTCATCTGGATCGTGGGCTTGGCGAATTGGGACTGAAGGAAGAGGATCGCCCCAGCCAAAAGACTCAGCGCTGGGCAACCCCCAACCTCTCTGGCGCTGGCGCTACGGAGTCATCACCCCTGTTCCCCGACCTACCCTTTCGGGAATTCTGAGGACTGAAGACAACAGGGTGGATCATGCTAGCAAGAGTTTGGAGCGCTTCGCTGATCGGCATCAACGCGATGAAGGTAGGCGTGGAGGTGGATATCGCTGGGGGGCTACCTGCGATCGTGGTGGTGGGGCTACCCGATACAGCCGTGCAGGAGTCCAAAGAGCGCGTTAAGGCGGCATTGAAGAACGCAGGCTATGCTTTTCCGATGCGGCGGGTGGTGGTTAACCTGACCCCGGCGGATTTGCGAAAAGAGGGGCCCAGCTTCGATTTGCCGATTAGCATGGGCATTTTGGCGGCATCAGAGCAAGTGAATGTGCAGTTGTTAGAGCAGTTTATCCTGCTGGGGGAGGTGTCGCTGGATGGGTCGCTGCGGGCTGTGGCGGGGGTGCTGGCGATCGCCGCTACGGCCAAGCAACTGGGAATGCGCGGCATCGTGGTGCCCGCCGACAATGCCCGCGAAGCTGCCCTGGTGCAGGGCATCGACGTATACGGCTTCCAGCATTTGTCGGAGGTGGCAGATTTTCTAAACCATCCCGATCGCTATCAGCCGCTCCAGGTGAATGCGACGGAAGAACTCGCGCGATCGCCCTTTACGGGTCTAGACCTCAAAGACGTGAAAGGTCAGGCCCAGGCCCGCCGCGCCCTAGAAATCGCCGCCGCTGGGGGGCATAATCTGGTATTCGTGGGCCCGCCGGGTAGTGGCAAAACCATGCTGGCCCGACGGCTTCCCGGCATTTTGCCGCCGCTGAGCTTTGAGGAAGCGCTGGAGGTGACGCAAATCCACTCCGTCGCCGGCCTGCTGAAGGAAAGAGGCAGCCTGGTGTGCGATCGCCCCTTTCGCAGTCCCCACCACTCTGCTTCGGGCCCGTCGCTGGTCGGCGGCGGCAGTTTCCCTCGCCCCGGAGAAATCTCCCTTGCCCATAGAGGCGTGCTTTTTTTGGACGAACTCACAGAATTTAAGCGGGATGTCCTAGAGTTTCTGCGACAGCCGCTTGAGGATGGCTGCGTCACCATCTCCCGCACGCGCCAGTCCGTCGCTTTTCCTGCCCAGTTCACTCTGGTCGCCAGCACCAACCCCTGCCCCTGCGGCTATTTTGGCGACACGGTGCAGGTCTGTACTTGCTCTCCCCGCAGCCGCGAGCAGTATTGGGCCAAGCTGTCGGGGCCGCTGATGGATCGGATTGACCTGCAAGTGGCGGTGAATCGACTGAAGCCTGAGGAAATGATCCAGCAGCCTAAAGGCGAAGATTCTCAGACGGTGCGCCAGCGGGTGCAGCAGGCGCGGAGTCGCTCCCAGGCGCGGCTCCAAAGCCAAGGGCTGCGCTGCAATGCTGAGATGCAGAGCCGCCACCTGCGGAAATGGTGTCAGTTGGACGACACCACGCAAGCCCTGCTGGAAGGGGCGATTCGCAAGCTGGGGCTGTCGGCCCGCGCCACCGATCGCATCCTAAAAGTTGCCCGCACGATTGCCGATCTGGCGGGCGAAGAGGGGTTGCAAACTGCTCACGTTGCCGAAGCAATTCAGTACCGCACTATTGACCGAATGCAGTAGGGCAAGCCAACCCGCCTTCGTCACCAACCGATGGGTTTTAGTCCACCCAGCCAATTTCGTCATTGCTGATAGATGGAGCGACGGGGCCAGGCAGCGGCGGGGGCGATTGCAGCGTGCGCCGTAGCTCTAGCTGGGAGGTTTGCGACGGTTCGTGTCCCGGATGCACCTCTTTGCGGGGGGCAGAGACTGGAGGAGCAGGCGCAGATTGTTCGGCAGGTTTGGGCGCGGATTGAGGCGCGGGCTGGGCGGCGGCGGCGGCAAGGGGCTGGAGAGCGGCAGCAGCTTTGGCTTCTTCGCTGAGTTTGGCGTTTAGCTCTGTCAGTTGCACGATGACGCGCTTGGTTTCATCCAGTTCAGTCTTGAGTTGGGCGGCAGCAGCGGCTTCTGCTTTAAGCTGGTCGATCTGAGCCTGCTGGGCGGCTAGCTCGGTCTCTAGGGCTGCAATCTTGCGCTGGAGAATGGCTTCGTTGGCCTGCGAGGCTTCCAGGGCAGCTTGCAGATCGGGCACTGCATTGGGAGCAGGTTCAGGGGCGGGTTCCGGGGCAGGTTCAGGGGCGATCGCCCCACGCTCCATCTCAGCACTCGCCGCCTCAGCACTCGCCGTCTCAGCGCCTTTTTCTGCCACGGGATCCGGTGCTGATGCGTCGGTTCGCTCCAGGGTGGAGGTGGTTTTCGTGTCGGTCTGGTTGTCCATATTGCTTTTCTCCCATGCCCTACTCGACGCAGTAAAACGTCTTTGCGGCTTAACTCGCTTGCGTGCCATGCTATTTGATCTAAACCCTATACCATTCTCCCCCGCCTGACTATAGCGCCGAATCTCCCACAAGTGAGGAATCCATCACGCAAATTGACGCGAGTTCATTAAATTTTAGGTTTAATTAGGCGAGAGATTCTTCCAACTGCATAAGTTCCAAAAGAAAGCGCCGTCGGAGTCTGAGAGAGCAAGACCCAACGGCGCTACCGAACTGGATGAGTTAAATCAGTTGAACTTCCGATCAAACTTTGATGGGCAAAGGCGAGCGCCTACAGCGGCCCCTCAAAGTTGCTGTTGGGCTGTCCCAAGGTGCTGCCGATGGGCCCCTGAGAGACATAGCCAATGCGCTCATTATTGGCTTTGCCCGTATAAAACACGCGAACAAACCTGCGGCCACCCTCGACGTAGCTATCCTGCGGCTCCGTCAGGAATACCGTTGCGCCACCTGCGGGGCCGTCGTTTTGGGCTTTGCCCGGCTCCCAGTAGGCCAGCAGCCCGTTGGGTGCGCTGGTCATCCGAACCCGATAGCGTGCGCCCTTGCGGATCTCGGTGGGGACTCTGAGGAAAGTCGCGTTGACCCAGCCAATCACAGGCTCTTTGATTTGGGCCCGTCCGTCGCCGACGATCCCCGTCAGCTTCACGCGCTGACTAGAAGGCAGGTTGATCGCCACGCCACTGAGGTCGGCATAGTCGTAAACCTGAACGGCACGGTTGGTTTCGCGGGTTTGGTTCACCAATTCGCGCTTTTCTTGAATAGTCACCATAAGGTGCAGACTCCTTATCCTATGTATGGGTACTTTTGTATGGGTAAGTTTGACGTTGCGTAGACAGTACGCGGCTTATGCGTAGCCCATGCGTAAGATATGCGTAAGGTATGCGTAAGGTATGCGTATCGAAAACGTAACGGCTGTGTATGCTGCGAAGCTATCGTGCCTCGCAGGGATTAACTTCACCAGGGCTTCGTAGAATTTCGGAGGCGATCGCCCTTTTTTCAAAAAAGATCCGATCGCCCTCCGTAGAAATGCGAGAAAAAGGCGCACAAGGGTTCGCAAAAAAGCGCGATCGCCCAGACGAACCTGCTGCTTGGCAAGCTATCTGGGCGATCGCACTAATCAAAAGTCAACAATCAAAAGTCAACCCAAAATACGGATCTAGTTATCCAGCAGGCCATCGCCCTGCTTCAAGATCTCCTTCAGGAACCAGCGATGCTTTTGGTGAACCTGCACCAGACGGGTCAGCAAGTCGGCAGTGCCAATATCGCCCGCATCATCCGCTAGTTCAGCATCTTCATGCATTTCCGTGATGATATGTTCGTGAGTGGCGATCGCCTCTTCCACCATCTCCCGCACCTTTAGCTTGCCCTTAGACGGCTTCACAGTAGCCGCAGGCAGATAGTCTGCGGGATCGGCAATCGGCGTGCCATCCAGCATCAAGCTCCGCTCAGCTAGCTCGTCTAGCATGGCAAAAATCTCGTTGCCATGTTCTTCAAACAGCAAGTGCAGGTCACGGAACAGCGGCCCGTAGGTCATCCAGTGATACTTTTTGTAGTTCAAATAGGCGACCAGCGTATTCGCTTGCTCGCGATTCAGCGCCTTAACCAAAGCAGTTTGACGAGCCTCTAGTGTCGTTGTCATACGCAAACCTCGCTAGTTAACGATTATCCAAATTCAGTCCAAACGTTCAGCAACTCAAGCAATGATCCAGAACCCTTAGCTAGTCACTGATAGAGCGACACAGAGCAGTCCGGCAGCGGCTCAGGGATACAAAGGCATCTTCTCAATGAAGAACCCCTCCCCTCACAAATCAACCCCCCAGAGCCAACACACTCACAACCCAACCGCACTGCTCCAAAATCTTCAGTTGATTCTAGTTTCCAGCACTTTCATGAGATCTTCATCCTTCCAAAGAGACGTTTGCCAGGGGTTACGGCTCTACCTCGCGTCAGTTGACCGACCAGAAACCGCTTCATTGCGTTGCTGGCAGGCAGTCGTTACTGGCAGGTAGTCGCTGCTGGCAGGCAGTCTAGGAAGGGCGATCGCCCCCAGAGATCCTGACCCAGTGATCCTGAACCATCCCGAATGCAACCTTCTCGATACAATCTTTCTAAATCATACTCGTTATGAGTTCGTTTTGACAACTCCTGTTCCGAAGTTAAACCGCCAACCCAGCCCAATTAAAACCAAAAGGGCCGCCTTTTCACAGAGCTAATTGCTCGAAAAGACAGCCCGTTTTAAGTTCAAAAACCAATTCAAAAACAGCCAGCAGCTTAGTACAGCTCTTCTTCCTGATGGGTCAGAATCACTACGTCAGACGTGGGGTAGGCAACGCAGGTCAGCACGTAGCCTGCTTCGATTTGGTCGTCGTCCAGGAAAGACTGGTCAGACTGGTCTACGGTGCCTTCTTTGATTTTTCCAGCGCAGGTCGAGCAAGCACCCGCACGGCAGGAGTAGGGCAGGTCGATGCCTTGCTCTTCCGCCGCATCGAGGATGTATTCATCATCGGGCACTTCGATCGTGGTATTCAGCCCTTCGGCTTCGTTGATCAGCGTAACCTTGTAGGTTGCCATGCAACAGTCCTCTCAAAATACTTGAAACGGCAGTAGGGGGTCGCCCAGTTCTAGAATCCGATAGCAATAATTGCCTACGGGCTAACCCTATTTCTGATACTACGGGAAAACTTTTGCCCTGCAACCGCGATCGCCCCTCAGGTCGAATTGGATTCGTAATGAAAAACTCAACTTCAACCCGGAATTGCTTATACCTGGAGACAAGCTGTTAACTCTGCAACCGTTTTACCCAGAAACAGGTTTATCCAGAAACAGGTTTACATAGAGATCGGTTTACAGAGATCGGTTTACAGAGATCGGTTTACAGAGAGACGGGCGCATGATGCTCGTGCCAGTGCCGCGCAATATCAATCCGGCGACAGACCCACACCCGATCATGCTGCATCACATAGTCAAGGAAGCGGGCCAGGGCGGCGGCGCGTCCAGGGCGGCCCACCAGCCGACAGTGCAGGCCAATGCTCATCATCTTGGGCGCGTCGGCTCCCTCGGCATACAGCACATCGAAGGCATCGCGCAGGTAGGCAAAAAACTGGTCGCCAGAGTTAAAACCCTGGGCAGTGGCAAACCGCATGTCGTTGTTGTCGAGGGTATAGGGAATCACCAAGTGGGGGCGACCATAGTCATGCACCCAATAGGGCAAATCGTCGGCATAGCTGTCGGCATCGTAGAGAAAGCCCCCCTCTTCCACCACCAGTCGCCGCGTGTTAGGACTCATGCGCCCCTGGTAAAAGCCGAGGGGCCGGCTGCCTGTGACCTGGGTCTGGATGGCGATCGCCTTTTGGATGTGTTCCCGCTCCACCTCTTCGCTGACATATTGATAGTCGATCCATCGATAGCCGTGGCTGGCAATTTCCCATCCAGCTTCCACCATTGCCGCCGCTGCCTCTGGATTACGTTCCAGCGCCATTGCAATGCCATAGACCGTCACAGGCAGTTGCCGCTGGGTAAACAGCCGATGCAGCCGCCAAAAACCCGCCCGACTGCCATATTCATAAATCGATTCCATATTCATGTGGCGCACCCCCAGCAGCGGCGACGCACCCACAATTTCTGATAAGAACGCTTCCGATGCCGCATCGCCGTGCAGAATGCAGTTTTCGCCGCCCTCTTCGTAATTAATTACAAACTGCACCGCCACACGGGCCTGATTGGGCCAGCGTGGATCGGGCGTGTGGCGGCCATAGCCGATCAGGTCGCGGGGATAAGGGGTAGACATAAGCACTTAGAGCAATATTGGGAAGAAGTTCAGAAGAGGTTTGGAGTCGCAAAGCAATAGATCGGCCGACCCAGACTGCCTCAGCAACCTTGAGATAAAGAACGGGATATGCAACTTTACCGATCCCCCTCACCCTTTTCTGGTATGCCGAAGGCCTCAGCCCCTCCCCCGCTCTGGGAGAGGGGCTTCAAGCCTCTCTTGCTCCCCTTCTCCCGACCTGGGAGAAGGGGTTGGGGGATGAGGGCTTGAAAGTTGCACATTGCGCTTTAAAAGATGGATTCTAGGGCCCAATTAGACAGGTATTGTGCCACACCGTCGAGAGGCAATTTTGTTTTTGTCAGATCTTTGGGGATTCCTTCCCGCTTCTGCCTTTTCTTCTGCGGATCTCTGGCTTAGTATGTCTGGCTACGCATAGACAATCTCGGAGGCGCTAAATTACGATCACATCAATACGTTAAGAAATCCATAAGAAATCAGGCTGAGATGGCTACTCCAGTCAAGCTTAATAATCGCCAGCAGCAGGTACTCAGCGCTACGGTGCGTCAGTATATTGTCACGGCTCGACCCGTTGGCTCTGAGGCGCTGGTGGAAGAATTTAATCCCCGCGTCAGTTCGGCGACGATTCGCAATGTGATGGGCTATCTGGAGCGCGAGGGTCTGCTCTATCAGCCCCACACCTCAGCGGGGCGCGTGCCGTCCGATTCGGGCTATCGGGTGTATGTGGATCAGCTGATGATCCCATCGGAGGAGGCTGCCCGCCGGGTCGATCGCGTGCTGGCGCAACAGCTTGATGCCGAAGGCTGGAGCCTAGAAGCCGTGCTGCATGGCGCAGCGCAGATTCTCTCGACGCTCAGCGGCTATATTGCGCTGGTGACGATGCCCCAAAGCACAGTGGCTCAGGTGCGCCATTTGCAACTGGTGCAGATTGATCCGGGACGGCTGATGCTGATTGTGGTGCTGGATTCTTACAAAACGCAGTCGGTGGTGGTGGATCTGCCCAAAGCGCCTGCCGATTCTGCCCAATCTCCAGATGATCCAGAACTGCTGGAGCGGGAGCTACAGGTTTTGTCGAACTTTTTGAATGCTCATTTAAGGGGGCGATCGCTCGGTGATGTGGCCTCGCTGGACTGGTCAGAATTGGGGCGCGAGTTTGAGCAATATGCCAACGTGCTGCGGGGGTCGCTGGCAGACTTGGAGCGGCGCACCCAGTCGCCCGTGTCTACCCAAATTTTCATCAGCGGTGTAGCTGAGGTGCTGCGGCGACATCCGGAGTTTTCCGAACTACACCAGGTGCAGACGATTTTGCATGTGCTGGAAGCAGAGCAAGACCAGCTCTGGCCGCTGATTTTTGAGGCTGATTCGGAGGGGGGCGATCGCCGCGTGATGGTTCGCATCGGTTCCGAAAACCCGCTAGAACCGATGCGCGGCTGCACGCTGATTTCCACCACCTACCATCGGGGCAGTGTGCCCGTCGGTAGTTTGGGAATGCTGGGCCCGACGCGCATGATGTACGAAAATGCGATCGCCCTGCTGGAAACCACAGCGGACTACCTTTCTGATACGCTGAGTCAGTCCTAGTGTTTTAGCTTCAACATTTCTTACCCCATGACCTACTGCCTCGGCATTGTCACCCAATCCGGCTTTGTGGTGGCAGCAGATTCGCGTACAAACGCAGGCGTGGACTACATTTCCACCTATCAGAAGCTGTTCGATTTTTCGGAACCCGGACAGCGGGTGATTTTGCTCTGCACCTCTGGCAACCTGGCCATTACCCAAGCCGTGGTGAATATGCTCAACCGCGACCTGAAACTGGGCGAGTGCGAGAGCTTCCACACACTGCCCACGCTGTATGATGCGGCCTGCTATGTGGGCGAAAAAATTCGACATATTCAGGAGCGAGAACGCCCTTGGCTGGAGCGCGACAAGATCGACTTTTCCTGCAACTGCCTGCTAGCAGGACAGTTTCAGGGCGAGCCGCCAGAGCTTTATCTCATCTATCGCCAGGGCAACTGCATCCAGGCCACGCCTGAAACCCCGTTTTTGCAAATTGGTGAAACGAAGTATGGCAAGCCGATTCTGGATCGCATCCTAAGCTACGACACCAGCGTAGAAGACGCGGCCAAGTGTGCGCTGCTGTCGATCGATTCCACTATGAAGTCGAATATTTCCGTCGGCCCGCCGATCGATTTGGTGATGTATCGGACAGATTCTTTTAAGGTTGGCGATCGCCTCCGGCTAGGGCAAGACGATCCCTATCTGGTAGAAATCCGCAAGCAGTGGGAGATTTCGCTGCGTCAGGCGTTTGACCAGATGCCGCCGATCGAGTGGATGGGGCTGTAAATTTTGCGGCAGGTCTGTGCGTAACCCTGGAAATGCTGAAAGCGGTGTTACGGCGCAAGTGGCGATAGTAGCTGTTGTAGGCTGGAGTAACTTAAGTTCAGGAAGTGGCAGACTTTTGGCGATCGCGCAGGATAAATTCGGCGATCGCCAGATCCACCGGAGTCGTCACCTTCAGGTTCGTCTCTTCGCCCTGCACAATCCGCACCGCCAGTCCGCAGTGTTCAAATAGCGCCGCGTCGTCGGTCACTTCCCAACCCATCTCACGACCCGTCTCGTGGCAGCGTTTCAGCGTTTCCACATCAAACCCCTGGGGCGTTTGGGCGGCCCAGAGTTGACTGCGATCGGGTGTAGACTGGATAATTTCGGTTCCCGGCGCAACGATCTTGATCGTGTCTTTGACGGGAATCGCAGCGATTAGACCCGCGCAGTGCAGCAGCGCCTCGCTGCATCGATCAAACAATTCCGGCGTAGCCAAACACCGCGCCCCGTCGTGTATCAGCACCCGCTCCGCAACGGCAGGAAGCTCTTGTAAGCCGTTATAGACTGACTCTTGCCGGGTTTTGCCACCAGGAATCAGGCGCACCGTCCGCCCCATGCCCAGCCCTGCGGCAATGTCCCGAAAGTCTTGCCACTCTTCGGGCTGGGCGACGATGCCGATCCAGTGAATCGACGGCGCAGCTTTAGCCGCCAGCAGCGTCCAGGCAATGATCGGTTTGCCAAACAGCGGCAGCAGCAGCTTGTTTCGGCTTGCGCCCATGCGTTTGCCAGAGCCAGCGGCAGGAATCAGCAGATACACCAGCCACCTCCTGCTAGGCGTGGGCAGGCGACGCGATGCCACCCGTCACCATCTCTTCGGGCAGATCGAGCGTATCACCCATGCGCGTGCCGTCATGATAGGCCGCCAGCAGGGTAGGGCAGGTCTTGCCCCAGGCGATCGCCCCCGTGCGGTCTAGCCCAATGGCCCCAAAATCGCGCCGATTTTGCTCCGCCTCGATAAACGACCGCTCAAAGGCTTGCAGCAGCGTTTGCCCATCAATCACGCGCACCACGATCCGCGCCGCCAGACACTCGTCGATAATGTCTTCGCCAATGCCCGTACAGCTTACAGCCGCGTGGTGGGTGGCGTAGTTGCCCGCTGGCATCGCGGAATCGCTGACCCGCCCAATCCGCTCAAAGCCTTTGCCGCCCGTAGACGTACCCACCGCAAGCTGACCTTCGCCATCCAGCGCCACCACACCAATCGTGCCGCGACCCGCCTCCGACACTAGCTCTTTCTCGGCCACCACGCCCGCCATTTCTTTAGAAAAATTATGGTCGCGCTCCTGAATCCATTCCTTCAGGCGAATTTCCGTCAGCGGGTCGTAGGACGGCACGCCCAGTTCCCGCATCAGTTCCAGGGAACCATAGTCGGATAAAACGCGATCGCTCCCATCCTGCAAAAACAGCGCCAAATCAATCGGGTGCTGCACCCGCGAAGTGTTGATCACGCCGCTAAACCGCTGTGCCGAGCCATTCATCAGCGATGCGCTCATGCGAATTTGCCCGTCCGATTGCAGCACCGACCCCGTACCCGCGTTGAACCTGGGATCGTCCTCTAGCATCTGGCAGCCACGCACCACTGCTGCTTGGGCACTCGCTCCCGCCAGCAGCATTCCATACACTTCTTCGATCACCCGGTAAAGCGACAGCCGCACGGCATCCGCCCCACCCTTACTCCGGAGCGAACTGCCCGCCCCGCCATGAATGATTAGCTTGGGTTGAACCTGACCCATCAGCATAGAAAGCCCTTCTCCAGTAGTCCACAGTGAATGAAGCCCGCAAAACGCTACTGCCGACGCTGCGGCGTTTCGTCATCCCCCGATTTCGCCTGAGCGCGACGACGACGGCAGCGTTCGGAGCAATACTTGACCTCATCCCAGCAATCTTCCCACTTTTTGCGCCATGTAAATGGCCGCTGGCATACCGGACAGAGTTTGCTGGGCAGGTCGGATTTGGAGCGAGGCATTTTGAAGGATGGTTTAAGGTTAAGAAAGGATGGTTTAAGGTTAAGAAATGAATTATGGTTCTCCGTCACCAGTGTTTGGGAAATGGCTGTTAAGGTTTCCATCGGCAAGCTGCTGCTACCAGAGCCTGTTGGTGATTATGTCTCTACACGCATGACTCAGCTTGGAGCAAGGTCATTAGAAATTACAGCCGCCCATGCGGTGCAGGCATCCATGCTGCCGCTTCATCATTGTGATCCGTTTGACCGAATGCTGATTGCCCAAGCACAGCTAGAAGACCTGATGCTGGTTAGTGCAGATTCGATGTTTCAACAATACGAAGTTGCTTTAGTCTGGGCAGCGGTGGCAAGGGATTAGGGATTTGGGGTGAGGCGATAGACCTGGAGCGTGAGGTTGGAGATGGTCATTGCGGTGGGTGGAGAAACGGGCAGGTGTTCTCTGGGGCGCTCGGTGCAGAGTTGGTGAACGGCGGCTTCGGTGAGCAGCACCTCATCGGTTTCTGCCAGGTCTTCGCCTAGCTTGGAAGCGAGGTTCATCTCTTCGCCGTAGACATCTTGATAGCACGACCCATCGGAGATCATGATCAGGTCGCCGTAGCCAATGCCAATGCTGACGTGTTTGTTAATCAGGGCAAGCTGGCGCATCATTTCACGAGACGCGGCGATCGCCCTCTCCACACTGGGGAACACCGCATATACATTATCCGCCTCTAGCTTAAACGGGCTGCCCTGGTGTGCTTCCACAATCGGCGCAACAATGCCACGCATCCGCTCAATTTCAGCCAGCGCGGCAATAATACCCTGCTCCTGCGACAAGCGCGAAAACCCAGAAGAATCCAGCACCAAAATCGCGTGGGTTTCCATAAACCGGGCGCGAATCTGGGCATCGATGTCAGCCGCGCGATCAGGGTATTGGTTGCGGGCTTGCAAAAGTCGCTCTAGCTCTACTTCAGTATCGGTGGACATAGTATTCAGTGAAGTATTCAGTGAACATTGGGTGAATGAGAAGGGTGGACGACGAGCAATTCTCTCAGATGGGCGACCGTCTTGCAGCCTTTATTCGTCTAGCAACTCGCCAAACCGCTGGCGATAGCGTTCCAGTTGTTCCTCTGGGGTTAGATACCGTCTTCCCTGTTCGCTATACCAATACAGCGCTTCCCGCACGACCGTTCCATCCTGGTAAGGGCTGCGGCCTATTCCCAACCCCACCTCCGGCATCCAGTAGGGTTCACCAATTTGCAACTGGTAAGCGCCGTCCTGCAATTTATACACCTCAAACGGCTGGTGCTGGTCGCGTCGCCAGTATTGGGGGTTATAGATGACGTAATACAACACGCCCAGCCGGGCATAGGTCGCCATTTTCGCATCGTATTCTCCACCTGGAGTCAGCGACACCACCTCCAGCGCCAGCATCGGGACAACGCCTGCCTCTTCCCACACCACATAGCTTTTGCGAGATTCCCCCGCTTTATGGCGTTCCACGCCGAGGCTGAGAAACCCGTCCGGCACGACGGGTACCAGCGGCGAAACCCCCGTCGTGTGGTAGATCCCCATGTCTACCCCAAAGAACCAGTCGTTCCGCTCTGCCCAAATGAACTTGAGCAAAAACAGCAGGATATTGGGAATGAGATTCTGATCTTCGTTATCCACGGGCGTATCGTCTGAGCAGGGCAGCTCAGCGCTTGAAGGTAGGTGGAGCCAGCGATCAGTCACCATTGCGGCAGCTCACGGGAATTCAAAGGATTCGTCTATTTTATTGCAGGGGTTAGAGGTCAGGTTCAGGAGGAAAAGTGAGCCTGGATCTCGACTGATCTCATCTCTCTTACATAACAAGGCTACCCATGAAATGATGGAAAGTCTTACATCGCGTTGAGTTGGCTGTCCAAACTCTAAAAAATTGTCAAATTGTCAAAAATTGTCAAATCGCCAATATTTCCAGAACTGCTGGAAACCTTGCAAACGCTTGACTGTCCAACCAAAATCGCAAATCCAAAATCGCACAGGACTTACGCACTTGCGATAAGTTTGCTGGGTTTTGGGCGATTTCTCGCGGGCTGCGCCCGCGAGAAATCGCCCAACTGCGTAAGTCCTATCGATATCAGTCGTCGCCAAATCGCGGAGAAGCCAGCGCCACCAGCCCATACACGCGAATGCCTCGTGCTTCCAGGCAGGCAGCAGCGTTCCGCGCCGTGGCTCCGGTGGTGTAGATATCGTCGAGCAGCAGCACCGGGCGGCGGGGCGATCGCCCAAAAGCAGGGCCCACCTGAAACGCACCAGCCACATTTTGCGATCGCTCCTCCACGCTCAGCCCAAACTGTGGGGTCGTCGCCCGCACGCGCACCAGCCCGCGACGCTCCAGCGGCAGCCGGGTGATCTGACAAAAGGATGCAGCCAGCAGTTCTGCTTGGTTAAACCCGCGCTGCTTTTGCTTGTCGGCGTGCATTGGAATCGGCACCACGATCAGCGGCGTTTTTCCATGTACGGAATGCAGCCAGGCGCGACCCATTGCGTGACCGAGCGGCCGCGCCAGTTCGGGATGGTTGTTGTATTTCAGCGTGGCGATCGCCTGCTTGAGCGTGCCCTGATACTTGCCCCAGGAAAACACAGGCAGCGGCGGCCGCCATTCGGTTGTGGGCTGAGGTATTTGGCAGTGCGTCAGGCGGCGATCGCAGTCAATGCACAACGGAGGCGCGGGCGATCGCCCATCTGTGCGTCCGCACATCGGACAACAGGGCTGCAAAACCAAATTCAACAAGGGCTGGAGCAAATTCATTCATCCGTCTCAGCAAAAATCGCGGGAATCAAAAGCATTCAGGCTCAACCAAGAGTTCAGACCCAACTCAGACCCAACTATGACAGGACTTACGCACTTGCAATAAGCTCTTTGGATTTTGGACAATTTCTCGCGGGCGCAGTCTACGAGAAATTGTCCAACTACGTCAGTCCTAAATGATTCCTCCATTTAGAATTCCCGCTGGGCGGATCCAGAACCTTGCCCAACCTAAAGACTTTGCAAACAGAAATTTGTCGAGCCTAGGGGATGCGTTATGCTAGTAATCCCTCCATAGAGAAAACGAGTCGGCAGTGGGCCAGCCGCAATGTAGCAGCAGACTTCTTTTTGCAATGAATTGCAAGTTGCAACGAATTGCAACGATTTAGTCAGTGACAATTAATAAATTTCTGGTTCCACCCCAAGCCGCCCGACTTACTATGAGGATGTCCACCTTTAGCTGATGAGTCGATAGCATCTTTAAAATTCACTTGCCCATGGCGCTGAACAAACCCACTCGCGATTTGCCCACGATTAACGAACGCATTCGTTTCCCAAAAATTCGAGTCATTGACACCGATGGCGGTCAGTTGGGGATTATGACCCCCCGCGACGCGCTCAAGCTGGCCGAAGAAAAAGAGCTTGACTTAGTGATGCTGAGCGACAAAGCCGACCCGCCCGTGTGTCGGATTATGGACTATGGCAAGTTCAAGTTTGAGCAGGAAAAAAAGGCACGCGAGGCCCGCAAAAAGCAGCACACGTCCGACGTGAAAGAGCTGAAGATGCGCTATAAGATTGAAGAACACGACTATCGTGTGTGCGTCAATCGGGCAGAGCGCTTTTTGCAATCGGGCGACAAGGTAAAGGCAACGATTCGCTTTCAGGGTCGGGAGATTCAGCATAAGGATCTCGCAGAAACGCTGCTCAAGAAGTTGGCAACCGATTTACAAACCGTTGCCGAGGTGCAGCAAGAACCCAAGCAGGAAGGCCGCAACATGACCATGCTGCTGTCTCCCAAGAAATAGCGCCCCGCTGCTTGCTGCGGCTTTTGAACACCTAGACTGGCTACCGCCTAGCCCCCCCCTGTATGGCTAGTGTCTCTATGGCTAGCACCTGTACAGGGGGGTTTAGCGTTGGAACAAGCGCCTTGAAACAGGAGGGATGGGTTAACCCGTTCTCCTCAGGGGCACTATGAATGAGATGGCTGGAAGCCCTGTAACGCTCGACTAGCAATCCAAAATCGCCAATCTAAAATCGCTAATCCAGAATCGATCCAGTCCTCCGGCCCCAGCCTTATGATCCTGCACAGGTCGGGCTGGCCAAGTCGGGCATTTCACCCGGCGGCCCTTCACAAATACTGGAGACGGTGTTGGCGTTTCCGTCTAGGTCAGGCATGAGCCACACTTTACCTGCAAATCCCCGCGCCTGGCCAACGGGTAGGGCCAGGGTGATGGCTTTGGATGCCATGCCGCTACCGTTGGGTGCAGAGCTATATATGTAGTTTTTGGAATTGGAAATACTCAGTTCCAATTGTGAGAGCGTGGCAAACGCGCTTTTTTCCAGGAAATAGGCTTGCTGCGCCCGATTGATCGAGCCGACGTAGGTGCGGGCCTCAGCATGGCGGGCATTGTTGACCTGGCTGACAAACGAGGGCAGGGCGATCGCCGACAAGATGCCAGCAATGACCAAAACAACCAGCAGCTCGATCAGCGTGAACCCCGAATCCTGCGGGCGATCGCCCGTTATGCCAGCGCGAAACAGCAAATAGCAGAGTTTCATATGTCGTTCAGGCTTCATAAGCGACCCTGGAGAGTTTGTCACCACGACAGTTCAATCTCCGGGAAAACTCGGTTTTTAGCCGGACGAAATTTACAGAAACCTGCTTTTCTTTACTAAAGCTTTAAAACTCTCTCTAGAGCGAATCCGGTTCTTGACCGCGGCTTGCCCCTCTCGCTCTAACGTAAAGCCGCCGCACAGCAGCCTGCACGACGGTTTCCGCAAATATTCGGATGCAGCGAGTTAGCAACCCCAAGCCTCAGAAAACTTAGCTCAGGGCAAGCTCAGCCTAGCAGCCGCAGCCCGCGTGGCCACAGTCGCCATGCCCGTTGGGGTGTCCATCGGCACAGGCTTCGCTGCAATAATACTTGCCGTCTTTTTGAATGGCCTCTTCCAGGCTGACGATGCACAGGCAAGATTCACAGGCACATTTCATTTGAGTCACAGTTGTAGTCATGACCGGGTTTCTCCTTTCGTCAAATAATCAGTCAACTTATCAAACGAGGTTTTGCGATTGAGCGAGGGCAGTGTCCCTGCGCGTCTCTAAAAACAAGAATAACATATGAACAGGTATTCAGATATTTTCTGAAAAACTTGAGGCGATCGCCCAAGGCGCTTTCAGGTTCCCTTCTCAAAGCCCAAATAGCCTCGTGGGGTGATCATCCAGCCTTCATGGAAGCGGGTGCTTTGGTTGCCGATGACGACGGTAGTGAGCATGTCGATGGGGCAGTCGAGCAGTTGCCCCAGGGTGGTCAGCGTAATCTGTTCTTCATTGCGATAGGCGGCGCGAACCAGGGCCACAGGCGTATCGACGGCGCGATGGTCTAGAAAAATGCGCTGGGCGATCGCAATTTGCTCTGTCCGCGTTTGCGATTTGGGATTGTATAGCGCGGTCACAAAATCGGCCGCGGCCGCCGCTGCCAGTCGCCGCTCGATGACGGGCCAGGGCGTAAGCAGGTCGCTGAGGCTGATGGCGCAAAAGTCGTGCATCAGCGGCGCACCCACCCGCGATGCCGCCGCCTGCAAGGCCGAAATGCCAGGAAACACCTGAACTGCGGGCGTTTGGCCGTCCCAGCCCTGGGCCTGGAGTTGTTCCAGCACTAGCCCCGCCATGCCATAGATGCCGCAGTCGCCAGAGGAAATGACCGCCACCGTCAGCCCCCACTGGGCCAGGGCGATCGCCCGCTCGGCCCGCTGTCGCTCCTGAGTAATGGGCAGCGCCTCAACGATTTGCCCCGGATGCAGCAGCGCCGCCACCAGGTTCATATACAGCGAATAGCCAATCACCACATCGGCAGAGGCGATCGCCGCCTGGGCCGCAGGCGTGATTTGCTCCAGTCGTCCCGGCCCCGTGCCCACCAGCCACAGCCTTCCAATGCGCCCGGTATATTCCTGCTCTGCCTGGGCCACGGCAATGGTCACTGCGCCGGGATGGTCGGGGAGGCGGAAGATTTGCTTGGAAACACGAAGGGGGGCAAAGGTTTGGGGTTGGCGGTCACGCTGGCACGTCCGGCTGGCCGCCAGAATCGCGGCGGCTTCGGCGACGCTGGGCGTGCCCACTTCCGACTCGACGACGGCGGAAGGGGTGGGGACGGGGACGGCGCGGAGGGTTTCGGCAGAGAAAGTGAGCAGGGGGAGATGGCGATCGCCACAAAATTCCAGCAGTCCCGCTTCATCTGCCTTGAGGTCGAGGCTGGCCAGGCCGGCGATCGCCCCCTCTGCCAGGTGATGCCGCCGCAGCGTATCAGCAACGGCAGCTTCGATCACCCCTCGCGGCGTACCCCGTTCGCAGCCCATGCCCACCCACAGCACGCGGGGATGCCACTGCACCTTGGGACAGTCAGAGGGAACCTCTGCCCCATCCGCAAAGCGCCGCTGAATTGGGCTAATCCATACGCGGGCGGCGGGTTTAGGCAGATTTGGCTGCGCCGCTGTCGGGTCGTCCCAGCCAAAGACAAAGGGATGATCGGGCGGCAAATGGTCTTGCCACAGCGTTGACCCGGCTTCCTGAATCACCTGCACAGGCTGCTGACGAGCGATCGCCCCACTCACCCCCGTCCAGTCGCCGCTGCCCTTGCGCCAGCCAAACGGTTCCCCCAGCACATCGATTCCCGGCAGAGCCAGGGCATTGGCCCCGCCCGTCAGAATGGGGGTGGCATTGAGCCGGAGGGCGATCGCCCGCGCCAGCCAATCGGCCCCGCCCTGATGCCCCCCGCACAGGCTGATCACCCCCTTGCCCGCGCCATCCACCACCAGCACCGCCGGGTCAGTCATCTTATCTTGCAGCAGCGGGCCAATCAGCCGCACCACCGCCCCCGTCGCCAGCCCAAACACCAAAGCCCGATGCGTTTGCCAGAGCGTGTTGACCAATTCCCGCAGCGTGGTTTGGTACACCTCACAGGGCAACTCGTCCGTCGCTAGGTCTGCCGGAACCCAGAGCGTCACCTCACCGCCCTCTGCCAGTGCTCGCAGCGATTTCACAGCAAGGGGAGTGGGGGCGATCGCCGCAATCGGCTGAAAGTCTTGAAATAGCAAAATTCTAAAACCCTAGAGAAGAGGGAAGAGGGAAGAACGAAGAGGGAAGAACGAAGAACGAAGAACGAAGACTGGAGTTCTCTCGCTTTTTTTCTTTCTTCTTTTTTCTCTCTTCTTTCTTTAAATGGGGGTAGTGGGACTTGAACCCACACGACTGTTAAGGTCAACGGATTTTAAGTCCGCAGCGTCTACCATTCCGCCATACCCCCGACTGTTAGGCCGCACCCAATGAGTAAAGCTTCGCAAGAATCCTGCGAATGCGTTCTATCTATTCTATGACGCGATGCTCCGGCAGGGTCAGAAAATCACTGCCCCGCAATTTCCTGATTCCTATTCCCTGCCCAAAACTTTCCAGAGATGACATCTCCCATACCTTGAGGTCTGGGCACTTTCCGGCAAACTGAGGGTGAGCGCTGTTGCCTCCTGTCCTCTCAATGCAAGTGGCTATGAAAATTTTGGTCATGAACGCTGGCTCCAGCAGCCAAAAGTCCTGCCTGTACGAATTGCCGGAGGCGGCGCTGCCAGAGCATCCGCCAGAGCCGCTGTGGGAAGCGCAAATCGACCTGACCCATGCCGAAGGCGTGGCAGAAATTAAGGTGAAAACGGCGGCCGGCGTGAAAAAAACGGAGAGTTATCCCACCTCGTCGCGGGTTGAGGCCACTCATCACCTGCTGGAAACCCTGTGGACAGGGGATACAAGAGTGATCGATCGCCCCGGTGAAATTGACATGGTGGGGCATCGCGTCGTGCATGGCGGAGAGGACTATCGGGCTAGCGTGTTTGTAACGGCGGAGGTGAAAGCGGCGATCGCCCGCCTAGCCAAGTTTGCCCCCGTACACAACCCGGTCAATCTAGAAGGGATTGAAACCCTGGAGCAAATTTTGGGCAGCAGCGTCCCCCAGGTTGCCGTATTCGACACGGCCTTTCACAGCACGCTGCCGCCTGCGGCCTACGTCTATCCGGGGCCCTATGCATGGCTAGAACAGGGCATCCGGCGCTACGGCTTTCACGGCACCAGTCACGGCTATTGCGCTCAGCGGGCAGCCCAACTGCTGGGACGGCCGCTGGCTGATCTGCGGCTGATGATCTGCCATTTGGGAAACGGCGCATCGCTGTCGGCGGTAAGCCACGGCCAGTGTGTAGATACCACAATGGGCTTTACGCCGCTGGAGGGGCTGATGATGGGCAGCCGTTCGGGTTCGGTCGATCCGGGCATTTTGCTGTACCTCATCCGCGACCTGGGCTATACGCCGGATCAGGTAGACACTATGCTAAACCGGGAGTCGGGGCTGGAGGGCGTGTCGGGCGTGTCGAACGATATGCGGCTTGTGCTGGAGGCGATCGCCCAGGGCAACGAGCGGGCGAAGCTCGCAATCGATGTCTACGTTCACCGCCTGCGGTCGCTCATGGGCAGTATGCTAGCGAGTCTGGGCGGGCTGGAGGCGATCGTGTTCACGGCTGGTGTCGGCGAAAACGCGCCCAACATCTGGCAAGCCGCCTGCGAACCGTTCCAATTTCTGGGACTGCGGCTCGACCCTGCCAAGCTCAGCCGCAACCCCGACGATCAGGACATCGCCGCTGCTGATTCCACAGTGCGCGTGCTGATTATCCACACTCAGGAAGATTGGGCGATCGCCCAAGACTGTTGGCACCTGTCGAAAACACTCGTCGGCGTAGAAAATTAACAACCTGGGCGTATTTGCTAACTTTTATTAAGTCCTTTAAGATTGGTGCAGTGAGGGAAATTCTCGGGCAAAGCCTGCAAGGAACCGTTCAAAACTTAAAAGCCTTGTTGCAAATGTATCGATCCGGTCTTTGATAGACTTTTCTTCAGTCCCCGCAACTCGTTACAATACAGACCGATATTCATCTTTGCTCTGACATCACCGCCATATTATGAGTGTAGTTAGCCAGGTCATCCTCAACGCCGACGACGAACTCCGCTACCCTAGCAGTGGAGAACTCAAGAGCATCAGCGAGTTCTTTCAAACCGGAGAACAGCGCGTGCGTATCGCCAATATCTTGGCGGAGAATGAAAAGAAAATTGTGCAAGAAGCCAGCAAGCAACTCTGGCAAAAGCGCCCCGACTTTATCTCTCCGGGTGGCAATGCCTACGGCGATCGCCAGCGGGCCCTCTGCCTGCGCGACTACGGCTGGTATCTGCGCCTGATTACCTATGGCGTGCTGGCGGGCGACAAGCAGCCCATCGAAAGCATCGGCCTGATCGGCGTGCGCGAAATGTACAACTCTCTGGGCGTTCCCGTTCCCGGCATGGTGGAGTCGATCCGCTGCCTCAAGCGGGCATCCCTGGCGCTGCTCAGCGACGAAGACGCTGCCGAAGCCGCCCCCTACTTCGACTACATCATCCAGGCCATGTCCTAGCTTTGCTTTCCAGTGGCGTGCGATCGAAGGCGTGTAATCGAAAAAGTTTAATATCAGCCTTTGTTCCCTGTGGCGGGCAGAAGTGTTGCACCAAGTAGCATTCCTGCACCTGCGGGGAACCGTTTTTTGTAGCGAGATTGGGTGATCGGATAATTTTGGATTTTGGATTGGCGATTTTGGATTGCAAATCCAGGTTATGCAAGACTTTCACCTTTTCTCAGAAAAGCGCTTCTTGAGAGGAATTGATGCAGCGCACTCGAACATCCCACCGCTGAAAATCGTACAAGTGTTCACCACTTTCCGCCTTTTGGGGCATCATGATGAAGAGCGATCGCCCTCCCAACACTCCGCGACTCGCTCCCAAAATCCAAAACCCAAAATCCAAAATCCCCCCATCCCCTATGCGTCTCGGCAAAGTCGTCAAATCCAACTCCCACTGTGACTACGTGGTTCAAGTCGATGACAGCATGGACGTAGACAACCCGCCACAGGCCGACGACTACGGCTTTGGCAGCTTTGTAAAGCTGGAGGAACCGGGCGATCGCCACTGGGCCGTCGGGCTAATCTACAACTCGCTGCTGATGAACCCGATGTTTATGAGCAACGGGCCGCGCCTGTCGAGCGAACCCGACCCGCTGTTTACGCCAGATTTAATCACCGAAACCCGCACGCTGCTGGGCGTAGTGCTGGTGGGCTGGATGGCGCAGGACAACGGGCAGCCCTACGGCATCCACGGCATCCCCCGCGTGGTCGTCCCTGTCAACACGCCCGTATCGGTCATGACCCAGGACGAAATTTACCGCTTTCACCTCAACCAAGCAGGCAGCCCCCAGTT
The DNA here is from genome assembly GCF_013177315.1 of Thermoleptolyngbya sichuanensis A183. Lineage (NCBI taxonomy): Bacteria > Bacillati > Cyanobacteriota > Cyanophyceae > Oculatellales > Oculatellaceae > Thermoleptolyngbya > Thermoleptolyngbya sichuanensis. Next base: position 4,847,889 of record NZ_CP053661.1, read on the forward strand.
TTGCTACTATAGCCACCTGCTGCGCTGCGGCGGCAACTTTGCGCCCGCCCTGACCCAACAAACGCTGCAAGAACTGGTCGATAGCCGCCTTTTTTCTGGCCCAGACCAGCGGGCGCTAGAAATTCTCTGCCGAGAGCTTTCCTGGAAAAGCACAATGGGTGCAATGCGTTAAAATTCAGCAGAGCAAAATTCAGCATTAACAGCAAAATTCAGCATTACAAGTCAGCATTACAAGTCAGCGGCAAAATTCGGCAGCAGTCTCCGCTTCATTCTGAACCTCCGGCTGAACGGTCTTAAGCGTCAGCGTTACCCGGCAAACTCCACACCATGATGTCGGTATTCACGGAAGCACAGAGAATTTTATGACACTCGTAATGTCACACCCACAAAAAAATCCGACAGTCCCGAATTGAGTCTGCCGGATTATAGTGTGTTCCCTGTTGATGACTCGGCTAGAGTTGAGTCTCCTTAAGTATGCCGATGCAGAGAGAACTAAAGCGCGATCGCGATCATCTCCAGTTGTGATTTTTGTCACATGCTTCAGTGACTTTAGTTTGGACTAACTGGCATCACAATAATGCTCAACAGGATGCCATAAAGAATCTGCTCAACCGTTCATAACAGTTGAACTTAAGGAATTGGATACAATCCTGCTCGCAGTTAAGCTGCTGTTGCAACCGGACTGTTCAGGGATTGTTCGGATGTCTTGCGTTTCGAGGCTCGTTTTTTGACCATCGGATAGCAGGGACGAGGAGTTGGCTTGTGCCCCTTGCCTCGTCCTGGCGATTTACCACGAGGTTTAGGCGCAGGAGCAGGGGTGCCAATCGCTGCCAAAATGCCTGCAAACGCTTGTGCGACCCGACCCGGAGTCAACGTTTCTTGCGGTGCCTGCCAGGGCAAGGGGTGGTCAGTACAGTCCTTTCGCGCTAACCACAACTGCCAACTGAGCAACGGCATCAGGCTGCTCCACTGTTCGGTTGCCGATACAGAACTGAACTGGGGATGTGTCCAATATAGCCTCTGCTTGGCAAAGCGATACCAGTGTTCAATGGCAAAGCGACGGAGGTAGTGCAACCACAGGGTTTCTAACGGAGGCATCTGCTCACCCAGCCAAACTAACCACAAAGGAGCCAAGCGTCGCGTGCTGCTCTGTGTCTCCAGCACCTCCACGCGCAACACTTCCATTGCCCGTTTGGGGGATTTGCGGAAATGGTATGCACTCCAACGACTGACCCGCACTCGTCCCCAGTTGGGATCATCGACTTCAACGGTTTCGACCGGGACACTCCAAGTGTCAGGGTCATTGAGTTTCATCTTATGTCCATGCTTGGCAGGTGCGCCTCGCCCTCGATACGCTGGGGGCGCGCCATAGACACATCGATTGGATGTAACCCGCAGCAGCAAGTCTGCCTCAATCCCTGCCGTTTGGTTGACAAAACTGGCATTGCCGTACCCTCGGTCGTAGATCGCCAACGGACGCACCGCTAACTGCCGAGTCACTTGTTTGAGTTGGAATGCCGCTTTACTGGCGGGTGTTTCAAAGCTGGTGATGCGCTCATGCCGCAATGGTAATGCCCAACTGCCCCTGTCTTCAGCAATCCAGGCTAAGGTACTGTAGTTTTGTCCGGCTATCGGGGCATGTCCTGTTCTGCCTGATAAGGTGCGGTCTTTCAAACGCCTGGCAGCAGGACGGTTCCACCGACTCGCATCACCTGCCAACAACGGTTGCTGCTGAGTCGGTATCTGCTGCACCAACAGCTTCAGCACCTTTGATCGGGGTAGGCGGCTATCGCGCAACGCTTCATAGGTGCTCGACCACTGGCGACGAAAGACAGGACTCTGCGATAGCCTCACAAACGACACGATGCACGCACTCACTAACACGGCATCCATCAGATCAAACAGGGCATCTCTGGCGTTTCCCAAGCTGGCATACAACGTTTGGCGAAATTGCTGAAGTTCGTTGAAAATCATGGGGTCAATGTTGGTTGTACTTCATTGACCTTACGGCAGTCGGTGCTTCTCATTGACTGCCTTCCTCTTCACCATTAGTCCAAACTAAAGTCAGTGACGAGTCCGTTCGTTTTTCATCAGTAAAAATCGCTGCACAGCCTAACTGCACAGCGATCTTCCGATGACTTGTACGGTTTCAGCTAGGGCAACCCGCCTGACTGCACCCGCTAGAAAACATCCCGCGCTGGCAGTACGGTCACAGGCAACCTAGTCATACAACCTAGTCATAGACCACTCGCGCGTCAAACCCTTCTCTCCGGAGCTGCTGATTCACAGCCGCCGCGGCAGAGTAATCGCGGAAAGAGCCTGCATTGATGAATGGCCCCCGCAGCGAGTCCGAGTCGCGGTAGGCATCGCGCACAAAGCGACGCACCTGGAATAGTAGCTCATCGCTGCTCCCCGGTATGGCAACCCGGTAGGGACCGCCGTAATGGCCCGGAAACCCTGGGTCGGTCGGGCCGCCGATGTTGGCAGGTACTAGGTACTCAGAGGCAATCCAGCCGCCCGTGCCCGCCAGTTCAACCCAGGTCAAACCACCGGAAAATTCCTGCCGTCCAGACAGGCGCACGCGCACCCCATCATCGATGCCTGCAATTACCTGCCCATCAGGACGATTACGCACGTTTACGCCAATTCCGCTATTGGTGCGGACGATCGCCTCGCGGCCCAACCAGTTCCCCGGCGGAACGGGCTGCGACGGGCCGCCGATGCCGCCACCCGACACGAGATAGCCCAGCCCTAGGGCCCGCAGCGTTTCTGGGCCGGCCTGCCCATCTACCATCAACCCGTTTCGTCTTTGAAATGCGATAACTGCGTTTTCTGTTTCAAGACCGTATACACCATCGGCGAAGATGCCCAGCGCCGACTGAATTGCGGCGACATCTGATCCCTGGCTGCCAAAGCTGTAAACTTGGGCTAGCGCTTCGCCCCCCGTGAGCAAGACAGAGGAGGCAATCGCCATCCCTGCCACCTTCCACAGCATCGAGCGGGTCACTTGACGAACTTGGGCTTGGCGAGCTTGAATTTGTCCGGCAATGTTTGAGCATGACCTGAAAGCTTTAAAAGCAGAAAGCGTCTGGAAAAAAAAGTTGGGCTTCATAGGAGGATTGCTCATTCGTGACTACAAAATTTAGCGGCTGCGAATTTTTTCGGGGAGGCCCCTGCTAAAACTGACAACCGTTCAGGACACACCTCAATCTCGATGCGACCTGAGTGCAAGGTCGAACCTCTGCGGATGCAAAGTTTGCACTGGAGCAGAGATAAAAAATATCAGACAATCTTGAGGGGCTAAATGTGCCGATACTTCTGGATTTAGCTACACTGTGAGCCGAATGGATTTCGGAACCCTAAAAATAGGACAGGTGGGCTAAAAGTGAAGATGCCACAAACCAGGCTCCGCCGCAGTCAGAGGAGCATTATTTCTACTAGCATATCATTCGGGTTTCGAGCATGAAACGGTTTTTCTTCTCTCGTCGTTTAGCATGGATCATTCCCGTTGCAAGCCTGCTGGCAGGGGCTAGTTCTGCTGTACTAGTCAGCACTATTGAGCAATATACCCAGGCCGAAACGACCGATGGAAAACTATCCGCAGCAGAGCCTTCTTTTGCCCAAGACTCTGTGCCGGATGCCGAAACAGTCAACCCCAATGACGGAGCAGAAAATGCTCAAACCCTGAATTCTTCTGAGCAATCTGACCCCACAAAAAGCGGATCGGACAACTCTTTTTTGCTGCCCAATGGTCGCCCAAGTTTGTCGCCGCTCCCTGCGCCAGCCGAAACCTGGGAATGTGAAGTAGCAGTGGTGGGCGGGTCGCTGGGTGGGGTGGCGGCCGCCTCTCATGCCATGCGGACGGGCGCGAAGACCTGCCTCATTGAGCTAACGCCGTGGATGGGCGGACAGATCAGCTCCCAGGGGGTGTCTGCGGTAGACGAGTCCAGAAACATGCTGGAGCGGAATAACTTTTCGCCAAGCTGGCAGAGCTTCAAGGACTTTATCTTGCAGCAGCCCGTCACGCTGCCTGCCTGGACGGGTATCACTGCGCCCCTCACGGTCGCCCAGATTAATAGCTGCTGGGTTGGGCGGCTGTGTTTTCCGCCGCAGGTGGGGGCTGTGGTATCGCAGGAGTGGCTCAAGCGGGCGGCGCAATATTCCACAAGCAGCAAGTGGAGCGCGTTTACTGCCTTCAAGGGCGCAGAGTTTGACGAAACAGGACGGTTTATCACCGCGATTTATGCCGTGCGGCGATCGCCCCGGGAATCTGGCTATGTGCCCCAGGGCCGCCCGTCGGTGGAGCTAGCCACTTGGTATGCCTGGGAAGAAGATGCCACCTTCCGCAAAACCCCGATCAAGCTCCAGCCACCGCCCGGAAAGCGGATGATCGTGATTGACGCAACGGATACGGGCGAAGTGGTGGGCTGGGCCAAGGTGCCGCTACGCATTGGTTCCGACTCGCGCAACACCACGGGGGAAACCAACGCCGCCGATTTCGACAATCCAGAATGCACCCAGGCGTTTACCTTCCCCTTTGCAATGGGCATCCGCGCCGATGGCGGCCAGAGCATCAAGACCCTGGAATACGTCCAGTCGTTTTATCCTCGCGCCGAGCATATGCGGGTCTACACGCTAGAAGGCGTGCCGATGTTTCACGGGCGCAGCTTTTTTAACTATCGGCGGATCGTCAGCCTGAATCGCAGCGACCCCTTCTTTGGCAGCCCCGTCCTCAACGACATTACGCTGGTCAACTGGACGCAGGGCAACGACTGGAACTGGATGAATCCGCCGCTAATCCTGACACCCGAAAAGCTCATGCAAACCGGGCAGTATCAAAACTGGATGGGCGGCGTGTCGCTGCGGTCTATGCGCCATGCAGAAAATCACGCGCTGATGTTTGCCCATTGGCTCCTGGAGCAGCCGCCCGATCCAGCGCTGCCGTTGGCCTACCTAGCGGGGGCCGATTCCCCTATGGGGACGGTTTCTGGGCTAAGCATGTTGCCCTACATCCGCGAGGGGCGGCGAATCCTGGGGCGATCGGCCTACGGACAGACGGAGTTTATGCTGCGCGAGGCTGACCTGCGGGAAGACATGGAAGGACGAGACTTTCGGGCAACTGCGGTAGGTGTGACCCATTACGATATTGACATTCACGGCTGTCGCTATCGCAACTGGGAGCCGACGGGCGAGGCAGTTAAAGCTTCGGTGAAAGAATATTACATTCGCCCCGTGCAGATTCCCCTCGAAAGCCTGATTCCGCAGGGCGTGGAGAATCTGCTGGTGGGCGGAAAGGCGATCGCCGCCACGCACATCGCCACGGCCATGACCCGTGTTCACCACGGCGAATGGACCATTGGCTCGGCGGCGGGGGTGACGGCCGGCTGGCTGGTCGATCAACCCGATTTGCAGCCTGCCCAGATCGTCCCTCAAGGAAAAATGCCGCAACTGCAACAGTACATGATTGAGCAAGGCCTGCGGCTGGATTGGTAGACGCAGTGATCTAGGGGAGCAGCGATCCAGGGAAGCAGCTAGGGATTGGGAGCGGCTAGGGGTTGACCGATTCCATCTGCCAGCCGTCGCTGGTTTCAAAATAGCGATCGCGGCTTTGGGGGTCGCCCCGCAGTTGCAGGTGATCCACTTCGGCAGGAGCCAGCAGCAGCAGGCAAAAGGTCGGCAGCGGCACGGTGGGGTCAGGCGGTGGCGGCGAAAACTCGGCCACGGGGCGGCGTGGTTGGGCGGGATGGGGCCAGGCAAATTGCAGGCGGGCTGCATCCGAGAGAGCCTGCCACTGCTGCTGGCGGGCGTGTTGCAAACCTTCATCAGGATGGATTTCATCGATCAGCGTTAGCCGTCCCAGCAGGCGAAATTGTTCGCGGCTTTTGGGAAAATACCAGCAGACCTCCCCCCAGGGCTGGTGAGCGATTTGCTCTGGTTTGGCGCTGCGTGTGTCGGTGATGAACTTGAGCTGATTGGTGGGGTCTAGAAATCCGCGAAAGACCACCGTGCGATTGGCGGGGCGACCGTCTGGCCGCACCGTGGCAAGCTGCACATAGCGGGCATAGACGAGCGAACGATTGAGATGCAGAGCGCGGGAAAGGGGCGATCGCCAAGGAGCCATTAGGTTTAAGGTTCAAGAACGCGATGGAGGGATAGCGCACCTAGCCTAGCTTAGCCCTCCAACACCCCAACCTTCTCCTACTGCCCTCAAACCCTACTCCCGAATCGTCAGCGTGTAGTTAAACTGTTCCCCAGAAACATTGGAGCCGACCCACACGCGATAAGTGCCACCAGCCCAATCTGTTCCCGACAGCGTGGCATTTGGGGCGCGATTGTTGCCGCTGGCGCAGCGGACAACGTTGCCGGGCCCCTGCACAACCAGCGTAGAAACGGCGCGGTTGCTATTGACTTGCAGCGTCAGAGCAGAAAAGTTGCCTTGGAGCGTAATCAGGTGATCCGGAGTAGATGACCCAAAGCCAAGGCAGAGGTTGCCGTCTTTATCGCGGTTGGCGACGATGCCTGGAAGGGAACTGCTGCCGCCTGTCCGTCCGCGCAGAGTCCCTGCATCTGCGCTAAAGCCAGGAGCCAAGGTCGCAGAGCCAAAGTTTGCGGTCTGGGCAAACGCCCCCACGCCCGTCAGCAGCGCTACACCCAGAACCAACAGCCCAATCCATCGGGGCGATCGCCCGCCAATCGGGAGTTTCAAGCTAGAAAATCGGAGTTTCGTCACCATGGCCGGATCTCAGAAGCTAGGGTCTAGTAGGGTCTAGCAGTATAGACGGACACAAAGCGGATGGGTTCCCGATTCATTCCCAAATTTGATTGACAGCGATTGACAGCTATTGATGATTGACAGCTTGATTGACAGCGATTGACGGCTATTCACAGCTATTCATAGCTATCGATAAACCGGAAGCAACACATTGAAAGTAGACCCTTCACCGGGCTTACTTTTCACAGAGATCGAGCCGCCGCACTTGAGCAAAAGCTGCTGCACAATAGACAGACCCAGCCCTGCACCGCCAGAGTCCTCGCCGCTGCCCGCCTGCCGCACCCGATAAAAGCGGTCAAAGATTTTGGGAATGTCGGCGGCAGCAATGCCAATGCCCGTATCGCGCACTTCAATTTGCACATAGTCGCCTTGCAGCTTTGCCAACACCCACACTCGGCCACCCTTTGGGGTAAATTTGATCCCGTTGTGCAGCAGGTTAATCAAAATTTGCCGCAGCCAGGGAACCGTACAGGACACAGCAGGCAGATCCTGCGGAACCGTGTAAGCCAGCAAAATGCCCTTTTCCTGGGCGAGGGGCTGGTAGGTGCTGACGATGCCCGGAACTACATCCGACAGGCGCAGCGGCTGCGTCACCGCTGTATCGTCCATATTTTCCAGTTGCACCAGCTCTAGCACGCTGGTAATTAGCGAACTCTGACGATCGCACTCGTGGGTCAGCATGTCCATATAGCGCTGGCGCTGCGGCGGCTTCAGGCTGGGGGAATTGAGCAAGCTCAGCGCAGTTTTCATCGTGGCCAGCGGCGTTCGCAGTTCTTGCCCGACGGTTTTCAAAAACTCGTCCTTCAGGCGAATCGCGTTTTGCAGTTCCTCATTCTCCATTTGCAGCCCGGTGGCGATTTCTGCCTGTCGCCGATAAATCGCGGTGCTGTGCCACATTTCTTCTTGAATTTGCAGTTGCTTGGCCAGCAGTTGCCCAACAATTCGGGTATTCGGCGTAATGTTAGCAGCCGTTAGCACCCACTCCTCCCAGTGCTTCACCAGGGACTCCAAATCAGCCCGAACCGCCTCAGGAGCCTCGGCAGGGGCGATCGCCTGATGAATGCCCTCTAGCACCCGGCAAATCGTGTCCGATTCAAACGTATAAATCGCCAGCAGCGGATGTCGCCGCTCTATGTCTTCATCAGAGTTGGGGGATAACTCTTCGAGCCAGAGCGGCCGCTCCGGCGGGCTACTATCTGGCTTGGACGGGCGCACCGAGCGCGGCCGATGGGCCAGAATCAGTCCGCAAAACTCCTCCGTCATCACTAGCAGCAGATACTCCCGCTTAAACTGGCTCTCGGTTCCCAGCGGCAGAACAACGCGCTGAGACTGGGCCGCCACATTCAGCGAGGTCGGTTGCGGCTGATGCGTCAAAACTGGAGAATCCGCAGCGGGGCTGTCTACCAGGCCCGCCAGTTCGGCAGCCGTCAGATCAGACACCTGATCCAGGTGCGACAGGTGCCCAGACGATGCTGGCGTTGCGGCCTCTGCCAAATCGCCCTGGCTATTGCCGAGGGTATAGAGCGTATAGGGCGCGGTCGCCGCCGTGCAATAGCGAGTAATTTCCGACTCCCAGGTGTCGCCCTTGGGAAACTTGAGCCAGAGCGTCGCGGGCAAATGTTCTTCGATCAGCAGATCGAGAATGGCCGTCAGCATCGACTTGAACGTCGTGGGGCTAACCTGGAGCGGATGCAGAGGACGCTCAGAACTGAGGGCTAGTTCATAGAGCGAGGCTTCGGAGGAGCGTGGCGATTTCATGGGGGTGAAATTCTATGGGGTAAGCACTAGATGCATTGGAGCATCTCCAACCAGATCGGAGTCGTCTCCAAGCAGAGCGGAGCAGCAGCGCCCCACAGTCTAAATTCCCTGACGTTGAACTAGTCAATCGCGAATAAGTCATAGGACGTACGCACTTGCGATTAAACGTTTTGGGTTTTGGATGATTTCTCGCGGGCTGCGCCCGCGAGAAATCATCCAACTGCGTAAGTCCTAAGTCAATGGCTCTGGCTAATTTCCAGTTTATTAAAGAAAAGGCTGATGATCAGGAGTATGGGGGTTAGAACATGGCTTGGCGACCCTCTTGCGTTAGATTTTTGGGGCTAATTTAGGCTAGATTTTTTGGGCTGAATTTTTCGGGCTGAATTTTTCAGGGCTAGGCAGGATTGAGCGAAAGCCGCTCCATCAGGGCTACACGAGCCTGTTCGCGGTCGTCAAAGTGAACTTTTTCTGTGCCAAGAATCTGGTAATCCTCATGACCCTTGCCTGCAATTAGCACGCCGTCACCGGGCTGCGCCTCCAGAATGGCTTTGCGGATGGCGGCAGCGCGATCGCCCATCACCGTTGGACTCACGCTGGCCGGAATGCCCGCCACCACATCTTGCAAGATCCGCTCTGGGTCTTCGGTGCGGGGATTGTCCGAGGTGACCACGACCCAATCCGCCAGCTCAGCGGCGATCGCCCCCATTTTGGGCCGCTTGGTGCGATCACGATCGCCGCCGCAGCCAAACACGCAGATCATCCGCCCCTGGATAAACGGACGCGACGCTTTCAGCAAGTTCTCCAAACTGTCCGGAGTGTGGGCATAGTCCACAATCACGCTGATATCCTGCGAGGGGGACACCTGCACCTGCTCGACGCGGCCGGGCACACCGGGGAAAGTGGAAAGGGACTGGGCGATCGCCTCTAAATCCAGACCCAGATGCAGCCCCGCACCCACCGCCGCCAGCAAATTTGCCAGGTTAAACTGGCCCACCAGCGGCGAGGCAAACGGCACGTCGCCCAGCGGCGTATGCAGCAAGCCCCGCACGCCCGCAGGCTCATACACCAGATCGCTCGTCCACAGATCTGAACTAGAATCTTGCGTGCTATAGGTCCAAACCGACTGACCCGCCAGCCCTGCCGCCAGCCGCTTCCCGTAGGGGTCGTCCAGATTCACCACGGCCCGCCCTTGCAGATAGCCGGGGCTAAACAGCAGCGCCTTGCTGGAGAAATAGTCCTCCATATCTTTGTGATAGTCGAGGTGATCCTGCGTCAGGTTGGTAAACACTGCCACCTCAAAGGGACACTCCAGCACGCGCCCCTGGGCCAGCGCGTGGGAACTGACTTCCATCACGGCATATTCCGACCCCGCCGCCCTTGCCGCCGCCAGTTGTCCCTGAAGTTCCAGCGCAAAGGGCGTGGTGTGCAGCGCCGTCTGCTGATGCCCCCGCCAGCGGGTGTAAAGCGTACCCAACAGCGCTACGGGCAACTGCGCCTGCGCCAGAAAATGCTCGATCAGGTGGGTGGTGGTGGTTTTGCCGTTGGTGCCCGTCACGCCGATCAGCTTCATCGCCTGAGCCGGGTAGCCGTAGAACGCCGCCGCCAGCCGCGCCGATGCCCGCGCCACGTTCGCCACGGGAATGATGCAGTCGTCGGCGGTGGGCGGTTTTTTCTGCACAGCGTTTTCGGACACCACAGCGGCGATCGCCCCTGCCGCCAGCGCACTCTGCCAAAATTCGCCCCCGTCCACCCGCGTCCCCGGCATCCCAATGAACAGATCACCAGGCTTGCAGGCGTGAGAATTCGTCGCCAGCCCTGTTACCTCAGCGTTCAGCGCCCCATGTTCCGGCAGTTGCAGGCTTTCCGGCAGCGCCCGCAGCAGTTCCACCAACTTCATTCCGCCAAGCCTCCCAAACAGCACATTTGCGATTTCGCATCTCGATTTCTGCTTATTTGAAAGTGTAAAGGGTGATCACACCTGCGGAACGCTTTTTATCAGGTTAGACCAGGGCAGACCACATGAGCAGGCTAAATTATGAAGTCTTTGCGGGTGTGAACAGACTTTTTCAAAATTGGATGGCAGATTGATGGAATGCAGGCAGGATTGCAAAGTCGCAAAACCAGCCTGTAAACCGGCCTATAAACAAGCTTGTGGGCCAACATTAGCCAGTTTGTGAATCAGTTTTGAAAATCACCTAGATAAGTAGACAAGCATTCGCGGATGAGTAATGACAAGCAATGGTGGGCTGCGGGAGCCAATCAGATCAACCGCTGGCTGGTGCAAAACCAACTGCGATCGCTCGATGAGGCCTATCGCGGCGCGCTGCAAATTCAGGAGCTAGAACGTCAATACTTTGGGGGCGATCGCATCGCTTTTCGCGCCGACCTCAGCAAGACGGTGTTTGATTACGTCAAAACAAAGCGCGATCGCCAACTGCTGCGCGTGCGGGCAAACCTTACCCGATTTCGCCTGAGCAGCTTTTTGCAAAATACCGATGTCACCCCCGAATCTGCTGTACCGACTGCTCAGGAACAGCAAATTTTGGAAAAACTGGGCTTTATCGAGCGAGTTATCGGCAAATATCGCGATTTGGACAACATGCTTGATCAAATAGCGGCAGAAGCGGGGGATGAAACAATGGCTGATACGACTATTGCCGCTCCAGAACCCGGCAAGCTGACCAAAGATTTGCGAACTAGCCGCGGTAAAGTCTCTGGGTCCAAACCGCTGCCGCCTATGCACTCTGGCGAAACAGACAGTTCTGACTCAATCCTGAATCGGCTGTCTTCTATCGGTAAGGAATTGAGCAAAGAACTAAGCCCACCCTCGGAGCAGGAAATTGTCACCGAACTGCGCCTGCGCCGCAAGCAAAACCGTATCGCCCTGCGCTGGCTAGCGGTGTTGTTGCTGCTACCCCTGCTGACGCAGGTACTAACCAAAAATTTGATATTTGAACCACTGCTAGGTAGTTACAGCGATCGCCATCCCTCTGCCGTCGAACTCAGCACAGAAATCGAAGAAGAATTTCTCGCTAAATTTAGTGAATATCGAGAAGCCCTAGAAATTCGGCACTTGCTGAAAAACTATCAGCCACCTGTCGCAGAACAATCGCAGGCTCCTTTTTGGCAACGCAACCGCTCCTTTTTCAACCAAGCGATTGAAGATAAAACCCTAATGCGCTCCTCTGCTGATGTGTTGACCGTTGCCTCTAGACGGCCACCGACCGAGCCTGCCCACCAGCTCGATGGGCGATCGCCCGGCATAGCTCCAGGGATGGCCCACGGCAGCCCATCGCGTGGCATCATCGTGACAACTGACCTGCCCAACTTGCCCGAACTCCGCACCGATCTCGAGGAGGAAGCTCGTGAATATCAACAGGCGCTGCAAGAAAAAGCCGTCGAGCTATGGCGCGAAGCCCGCGAAAAGCAGCTTGACGGCCTCAAAAACGTGCTGGCCGACCTAACCTCGATTTTGGTGCTAATGGGGTTGGTCTACTTTGGGCGCGATCGCCTCCGGCTATTGGGCAACTTTACCAACCGCACCTTCCTCACCCTCAGCGACCCCGCGAAAGTGTTCCTGTTTATCCTGGTAACGGATATTTTCGTCGGGTTCCACTCTGCCGAGGGCTGGGAAGTCATCCTCGAAGGCGTGTTTCATCACTTTGGCCTGCCCGAAAGCAAGGTCTTTATCAACGGCTTTATCGCCACAGTGCCCGTGTTTATTGATTCCTGCATCAAGTTCTGGATTTTCTCCTACCTGACGCGCTACTCGCCCTCGGCTTCGGCAATCTACGAGCGGATGAACACGTAGGGAAAAAAGGAAGAACGAAGAAGGAAGAGGTTTCGGTTTTCGTTCTTCGATTTTCGTTTTTCTTTTTTTCCCTTTTCCCTTTTCCCTCACCTTACTGGCTCTACCCGCACCTCGACCCGACTCGGATTGCCCCCGGTGATGACGGGATAGGTCTGGGGACTGGTCAGGGCGAGCGCCCCATCGATCAGAACGCGGGCGCGAACGGCGTAGCGGTGATTGTCCTGAATCAGCGCTGGATCGTAGAGAATTTCAAAATTCAGCGGCATCTGTCGCCCGTTGGTGCGAATCGTCTGCTCTGCTAGCACCACAGTAGACGCACTGGCCCGCGTCAGATCCAGCAGTTGCACGCTAAGAATGGCATTGGTTGGGAGGGCGCTGCGCTGGAGCGAGACGACCGCGCCGCTGACGGAGGCCTGGGCCTGGGGGTCGTCGGGGGGCAGTTCGGGCGGTAGATCGGGTGACGATTCCGATGGCAATTCTGGTGTAGCATCCGGCGTAGTCTCTGGGGAAACCTCTGGAGCCGGGGTTTGGGCGATTCGCGAGGCGATCCCTGTGGGAATCGCCACTGTACCAACCAGCAGGCCAAGCAGCAGAGAAACTAGAGACAATCCAACTTGCGGTGGCATCACAGGCATATTGCTCACAGCGCACACTTTAGGGGGCTTTGGGTTGGCATAGTCTATGAAAGATAGACCCAGCCAGTCAAGCTTAGTCCATGCCCCGATGTTAATTTTCCTGGCCAGAGCTATGAATGAAATTGCTGACAGCCCCGCAGACGCTTTGCGGGCAATCCAAAATCTCAAATCCACAATCCAGAATCGATCCGATTGCTGTCCCTAGCAGGCGGGGCTAACCGCAGACGCGCTGGGCGCAGCAGGCACAGACGCAGGCATGGGTTGCAGGCTATAGCCCACCAGGGGCACACCTTTACAAAAGATCCCCAGACGAGGGCGCATTTCAAACGCTGCCTCCGTTCCGGCGTTAAATTCCGTCTCGGTGAGCAGCATTAGCCCATTGGCACCGGGTATGAGTTGGACGGGGGTTTTGCGAGAGCGCGAAACCAGTAGATGGGTGGGTTGGAACATGATGAGAGCCTCGGAGATAGATAGGAGAAAAGATGTCAGCAAAAGATGTCAGAGAGATCAGAAAAAGTCAGCGGACAGGATTGGAATTGTCGAGCATTGGCCCCAGTCTTAGGCGATCGCAACTCGCGAATGAATCGCGAATGAATCACAAGTGAATAGTGAATGAATAACAGTATCTAGCCCTAGCCCAGGCATGACGAGGGTTTTGCAGGTGTGGAATGTTGCCCAAATTGGATGGGTTTCCCGCAGACCGAACCCAGACCGCACCGCGCCACGGACGGTCTACCGCACCCGATTTCTATCCAAAGGGAGGTTTTGTGCCCCCTTTTACTTCAGTACGATTCACAAGGTTGAATAGTTCCGAAAGAGTCCTAGGCCTGGTTGCCTGACACAAGTCCCGAAAGCCCAGAAAATTCGTTGTCTTGGGATCGAAGCCCATAGCTCCTGAGTTGGAGCCGGAGGGCTTGGTCAGAGGAGCTTTTGGGCCAGCGTCCCCTACGAGAAATCAGGGGTTTCCAGAGATGTGTCAGGCAGTCAGGTCCTAGGCAGTGTCTTAAAACTTTCTAAGTCGCTGGTTGCCTTGAGTCGATCCCCCTAAATCCCCCTCATTAAGGGGGACTTTCAGAGTGGTTCGGCTCGGTTCCCCCCCTTGTTAAGGGGGGCTAAGGGGGATCGAAGGGTATTAAAACACGCCCTTGTCCTGCACCTTGACGACCGAAACAGTATCTAGATCTCCAACTCTCTTCCGACTCGCTGGACATCTCGCTGGGCATCTCGCTGGGCATCTCGCTGGGCATCTCGCTGGGCATCGCATTTCAGGGCAAGCAACTCCTTAACCCCCTACTCCTCCGGGTAGATACGGTTATCCTCCCTGCTATCGAGGCGAGAATGCGGATACATTGGAACTACGGAGTACATAAAAATTCATATGCACCAGTATTGGGACTGCATGAACCGCTGAATACTCGCGGCATGTGCTTCTGACGGGGAGCCAGTTGGCAAACCGGGCAAACCTCATTCAAGGTTCTGAGGATGTTTGAGTATTTCACTGAAAAAGCGATCGCTGTGGTGATGGCAGCCCAGGAAGAAGCTCGTCGGCTGGGACATAACTTCGTTGGCACAGAGCAAATCCTGCTGGGGCTACTGCTGGTAAAAGACCACATTGCAGCAGACGTGCTGACCGATTTGGGCGTGACCGTGGAGGCCGCCCGCCACGAGGTCGAAAATATTATTGGGCGCGGGTCTGGCTTCGTGCCGCCCGAAATTCCCTTTACCCCCAAGTCAAAACGAGTCTTTGAGCAAGCGTTTCAGGAGTCTCGCCGCCTCGACCAGCGCCATGTGGGGACTGAGCATCTGCTGCTGAGCCTGGCCCAGGAACAGGAAAGCGTCGCTGCAAAGGTGCTAGAAAACCTGGGTGTCAATTTGGATCAACTGCGAACCACGGTGATTCGCGCTGTGGGCGAAGTGGCCGAAGTGCCCGTGGGCAGCACGACCAAGCGCTCCAGCCGCAACAACCGCAAGCCCAAAATGCTGCAAGAGTTTGGCACCAACTTGACAGAGCTAGCCGCCGAGGGCAAGCTCGACCCGATGGTGGGCCGCCAAAAAGAAGTGGAGCGGGTGGTGCAAATTCTCGGTCGCCGCAGCAAGAATAATCCGGTGCTAATTGGGGAGCCAGGTGTGGGCAAAACGGCGATCGCCGAGGGGCTGGCCCAGCGCATCGTGAATCAAGACGTTCCCGACCTGCTGCTAGAGCGCCAGGTGATCAGCCTAGACATGGGCACGCTGCTGGCAGGAACCCGCTTCCGGGGCGACTTTGAAGAACGCCTCAAGCAAATCATGCAGGAGGTGCGCGAGGCAGGAAACGTCATCCTGGTGATCGATGAAATTCATACCCTGGTGGGCGCAGGTTCGCTAGAGGGCGGCATGGACGCGGCCAACCTGCTGAAGCCTGCCTTGGCGCGGGGCGAGTTGCAGTGCATCGGTGCCACTACGCTAGACGAATATCGCAAGCATATCGAGCGGGATGCTGCGCTCGAACGCCGCTTTCAGCCTGTGATGGTAGAACCGCCAACGGTGCTGGAAACGGTGGAGATTTTGCGGGGTCTGCGCCAGCGCTACGAGCAGCATCACAACCTGCTGATTTCGGACGAAGCGCTGGCCGCAGCGGCCACCCTGAGCGATCGCTACATTACCGATCGCTTCCTGCCGGACAAGGCCATCGACCTGATCGATGAGGCTGGCTCCCGTGTCCGCTTCCGCTATTCGGCCCAGGCTCCTACGCGGGAGCTGAAGCAGGAGCTACGCCGCGTCCTCGCTGAGAAAAACGCCGCTGTGCAAGAGCAGGACTTTGACAAAGCCACCCAACTGCGCGATCGCCAGCGCGAGCTAGAGGCACAGATCAGGGGGCAGGGTGCAGGAGTCCGGGATCAGGCGGTGGGGATGATTGAACCCTCCTCTCTTCCTGGTTCCCCTGCTCTTCCTGCCCCCTCGCCAACGGTCACTGCCGAGGATATTGCCCAGGTGGTCGAATCCTGGACAGGCGTTCCGGTAAACAAGCTGACGGAATCGGAATCTATCTCGCTGCTGCATCTGGAGGAACGGCTGCACGAGCGAGTCATTGGGCAAGATGAGGCGGTGAAGGCCGCAGCACGGGCCATCCGGCGATCGCGCGTGGGGCTGAAGGATCTGGATCGGCCCATTGCCAGCCTGTTCTTCTCTGGGCCGACAGGCGTGGGCAAGACAGAGCTAACCAAGGCGCTGGCGGCGGCCATCTTCGGGTCAGAGGAGGCGATGATCCGACTGGATATGTCGGAATTTATGGAGCCGCATACGGTGTCGAAGCTGGTCGGTTCGCCCCCAGGCTACGTGGGCTACGACGAAGGCGGTCAACTGACGGAAGCCGTCCGCCGCAAGCCCTATACGGTGGTGCTGTTCGATGAAATCGAAAAGGCCCATCCCGACGTATTCAACATCCTGCTGCAACTGCTGGAAGACGGTCGCCTGACGGATTCTAAGGGGCGCACGGTCAGCTTTAAGAACACGCTGATCATCTTCACCTCCAACATCGGTTCTCGCGCCATCCAAAAAGGCGGCAGCGGGCTGGGCTTTGATCTGGGCGAAGGCGACTCGCAGTATACCCGGATGCGCGATCGCATCAACGACGAGCTAAAGCAGTCCTTCCGCCCTGAGTTGCTGAACCGATTGGACGAAATCATCGTCTTCCGCCCGCTCACTCGCGACGAGGTGACGCAGGTGGCCGACCTGATGATCCGCGAGGTGAATCAGCGTCTCAGCGAACAGGGCATGGCGCTCATCGTCACCGATGCCGTCAAAGAACGGCTGCTGGCGGAGGGCTATGACCCTGCCTACGGAGCGCGACCCATGCGCCGAGCCGTCACCCGCCTGCTGGAGGACGCGCTGGCGGAGGGAATGCTGACGGGCGAAATCCGCGCAGGCGACACAGCTATTGTTGATCTGGACGACGACGGACAGATCCGCGTTCGCCGCCAGGATGTGCCAGTGCTGCAATCCGTCAATTAAGTCCGTTAATTAAGTTAATTAAGTTAATTAAAAGGCATTGCTCCCGCAGGGCCGACTCCACTTGTCGCCTCTCATGCGGGAGCAATTGTCCGGACTATTGACTGCAAGGAGCGTATGCACTGAAACTGAGCGCCAAAATATCGAAATGATAAGGCGTGATTTCGGCGATTTCTTTTAGTGATTTCTTTTGGCGATCTGTCGAGTCATCGTCTAAGCTATGCTCAGTATTTAACGATAGTGCTGGAATTAACCTTGCTGAAGCTGAAATTGATGGTGTTGAAGCGTTTTCCTCTCTTGGCTCTGCCGTTTGTGTTGGGTGCAGGGTTTTGGGCGCGTCCGGCGATCGCCCAGGCGTTGATTCCCCATGTGCCCCAGTTGGACTATGCCCGCATGGAGCAGCAGGGGCTGAGTCTGGCGCAGGAAGCGGCGCAACTCGCGCAGTTTCAGCAGTATGAACTGGCGCTGATTCGGGCGCAGTTGGCGACGCAGCTTGTGCCGCAAAATGGGCAGGTGTGGGCGCTGCTGGGCAGTCTGTATCTGCAAGTGGGCCAGGGCGACAAGGCGATCGCCCCCCTACTCAAGGCTGAGTCCCTTAGCCGAGAAGACCCGGCGATCTTGTTTGCCCTGGGCACGGCCTATTTTCGCGCCGAGAACTATGCCCGCTCCGCCGAATACCTGCGAAAAGGGCTGGCGCTGAAGGCAGACGAACCCGGTGCCTGGTTTGACCTGGGCAATGCCTACTATATGCAAAAGCGCTACGCCGACGCGATCGAGAGCTACGAAAAGTCGGTCGAGCTTCAGGAAGATTTTTGGCCGTCCATCAACAACATCGGGCTGGTGCTGTATGAAATGGGCGACATCGACGGGGCGCTGGAAAAATGGCGCGAGGCGATCGCCATCGACGGAACGCAAGCCGAGCCGCAACTCGCGGTCGCTGTGGCGCTGTTTGTGCAGGGCAAGCAGGAAGAAGCGCTGGCGATGGGCGAAGCCGCCCTCAACCTGGACGATCGCTACGCCGAGATCGACTTTTTGCGGGAAAACCTGTGGGGCGATCGCCTGATTGAGCAAACCCGACGATTCCTCCAGCTTCCCCGGATGCGCGAGACGCTGGCGCAGATTCGGCAGTCGGGAGGTTAGGGCGACGGAGAGGGAAAAGAGGGAAGAACGAAGAGGGAAGAACGAAGAACGAAGAGAGTCCGTTTTTCGTTCTTCATTTTTCGTTCTTCGTTCTTCATTTTTTCGCCTCTCCCCCATCACCCCACCCTCGGCCGCTGAGCGGGTCTGGGAAATAGCGTGCGGAGCGTGCGATCGCGCCCATGTAGCATTTCGTAGAAGAAGAACGACACACCCGCAAAGCCCTGCTGCCGAACGGCAAAGACCTGCTGGCGGATTACCTCTGGGCGGGCAGGACGATCTTTGAGTCCGGCTAGGATGCCAATGGCAACGGGGATGTGGCTCCGGGCTTCGACGATTTCGGGGCGGCTGAGTTCGGCTGCAAAGCTGGACAGGTTATCCCGATAGATTTGAATGATCAGTTCTTCTACATAGCCGCGCCGCTCCCAGGTCTTCCAGTCTTGCAGATAGTGGCGATAGGCGTAGTCCTGGGTGTTGGGCGACAGGGCCACCAGGCAGTCGGGGCGGTAGGATTTCACGGTTTCAAACAGGCGCACCATGATGGCAGAGATGCGGCTGGCTCGCCAACGTGTCCACTCAGCATCGTAGGGATTGGCGGGCGGCGACTGGCCCTGATGCTCCTGCTGGTAGAGCCGGATGGTGTAGGGGTCATAGCCCAGTTCGGCGGGCAGCCCAAAGTGATCGTCCAGTTGCAGCCCATCGATTTCATAGTTGGCGGCGAGTTCGGCAATTAAGCTCAAGATGAATTCCTGCACCTGCGGATGGAATGGGTTCATCCAGACGCGGGGCCAGATCCCTTCCATGACCACCTGAGAGCCGTCGCGCCGCTGCGTCAGCCAGTCGGGATGCCGTCGCGCCAGTTCCGAATCTGCCGGGGCCATAAAGCCAAACTCGAACCAGGGAACCACGGCCATGCCCAGGCGATGTCCCTGCTGCACGGCTTCAGCGAGCATATCGCGTTGCTGCAACCCGGAGTGGGGGTCTACCCGTCGCCCAATGACGCGCTCGGCCGTGGCGCTGGGATACAGCGTGTAGCCCCAGTTCCAGACAGTGGGATAGATCGTGTTGAAGTGGAGGCGGGAAAGGCGGCGGAGTCCCTCCGAGAGGCGATCGCTCGAAAACAGCACATCGCTGTCGATGTTAGTAAGCCAAACGCCCCGCAGTTCCGTGGTGGGCAGCGCAGCCTGGGCCATCCCGCCCAGCGGCAAGTGAAGCAGCATAGACAGCGCCAGGCCCAGCGCGGTTAGCCTCGTGCGCCAGGAGCGAAACGTCCGCCGTTGAAAAGCTGTGAAAACGCTGGCAGGAAAGACCGAAAAAGGAGTTGATTGCAGGAAAGCGGAGTAGAACTGTCGAAATTTCACGATTTGTCGTGGGATTGACTTTCTTGATTGGCTTTGCAGATAGATTTTAGGATTTCTCTACTCAAACAGAAGTTCCCACGACAAGTTGCCCCTTTCAGCACAAACATCCTCTAGGGGGTAATCAGGGCGGCAATCTGAGCGATCCGCCGACCGCACCTGCTGCGCTGTTTCTCAGTTTCACCGCCGATCGCCAAGTCGGAGGGGGTTTGGGGGACGCGCTTCAATCCCCCAAGCGGGGATTTTTGGGAAAAGCATCCCCCAAGGATTGCTGGCTTGGAAAGCGCTACCTGCCGCAGAACCCCGCCCCACAAAAAGCCGCCTCTGCGAATGCGGGAGCGGCAAGTTCATACAAATGTACTAGAATCAAATTACTCTTGGGGCAGCAGCGACATGATTTGCTCAACAAACCGCTGGTGATCCACCACGGGCTTGGAGATATAGTCGTCGGCTCCGCTCTGCTTCAGGAAATTCTCGCGATCGCCCTCCATCGCATGAGCCGTAACCAGGATAATCGGCAAATCCGCCGTTTTGGGATCAGCCTTCAGCATTTGGGTAATCTTAATGCCGTCCACGGGCTTGCCTTGATAGACGCTGTGCGACAGCGACACGTCCATCAAAATGATGTCCGCCGCTCGCGCCGTGGCAATCTCCATGACCTCATCCACATTCTCGGTATGGCGAACTTCTAGCCCGCCCCGCTTGGTCAAAATCTTGGAAAAGACACGAGCGTTAATTAAATCGTCTTCAACAATTAGAACGGTCTTCATACCAATTGTCTAACTCCCCGTTATTCACCCTTACCCAAAAGCATGAAATATCTCCTACCCCAGCAGTTAAGGAAACATGATGAAGAACTATAAAAGAGTGATAAAACCTGAACATAGCATCTCACAAAGCATTTCACAAAAGTCTAGCTGGCAATGATGGCGATCGCCCCGTCTTCCCATCCCCCTCGGTTAATTCGCTCCAGCAGATTCCCCCATCGCCCCCAAGCCTGCGCTCTACTTGCAGATTCTCTGCAATTCAGTAATGCTGCTGATAAATGCGAAATTAGCGCTATGGTTGGGTTTCGGGCATCGCTTACGCCCCTGTTCTCTCGCTCGTTTCACCTGCCTTTTAGTCCTTAAACACGCTCATGGCTAGACAGCTCAACCTCTCCGCCGGCCAAGTGGTGGCCACAGCGCTGCATACCGAAGTGCAGCAATCCTATCTCGAATACGCGATGAGCGTCATCGTGGGGCGGGCGCTGCCGGACGTGCGCGACGGGCTAAAGCCTGTGCATCGCCGCATCCTCTACGCCATGCACGAACTGGGACTAACGCCCGATCGCCCCTTCCGCAAGTGCGCCCGCGTGGTGGGGGACGTACTGGGTAAATATCACCCCCACGGCGACCAGGCGGTGTATGACGCGCTGGTGCGGATGGTGCAGGATTTTTCCAGTCGCTATCCGCTACTGGGCGGCCACGGCAACTTTGGCTCCGTAGACGACGACCCGCCCGCCGCCATGCGCTACACCGAAACGCGCCTTGCCGCTATCAGCCACGAGGCGCTGCTGACGGAAATTGGCGAAGCCACGGTCGATTTCATCCCCAACTTCGACAACTCGCAGCAGGAACCCGTCGTGCTGCCAGCCCAGTTGCCGACGCTGCTGCTGAATGGGTCGTCTGGCATCGCCGTGGGCATGGCGACCAACATCCCGCCCCATAACCTGGGCGAAGTGGTGGACGGGCTAGTGGCGCTGATCGACAACCCCGACCTGCCCGATGACCAGCTTTTTGCGCTGATTCCTGGCCCCGACTTTCCCACAGGCGGCGAAATCGTGGGCACGGAGGGAATCCGCGATGCCTACACCACCGGGCGCGGCAGCATCGCCATGCGCGGCATTGCCCAGTTTGAAGAAATTCAGCCGGGACGGGGTCGCCATCGCCGCACCGCCATCGTCGTCACAGAACTGCCCTTCCAAGTCAACAAAGCCGCCTGGATCGAGAAAATTGCCGATTTGGTGAACCAGACGCGGATCGAGGGCATTCAAGACATTCGCGACGAGAGCGATCGCGACGGGATGCGCGTGGTCATTGAACTCAAGCGCGAAGCCAACCCCCAGCGGGTGCTGAACCAGCTTTATAAGATGACCCCACTGCAAAGCAACTTTGGCGCAATTTTTCTGGCGCTGGCCGACGGGCAACCGCGCCAGATGCCGCTGCGGGAGCTATTGCAACAGTTCCTCGCCTTCCGCGAAGAAACCCTCACCCGCCAATACAGCTATGAGCTAGACAAGGCAGAAAGCCACATTCACATCCTAGAAGGGCTGCTGCGGGCGCTGGCAAATTTGGATCGGGTGATTGAAATTTTGCGAAACGCGCCCGACGGCGGCGCGGCCAAGATCCAGTTTCGAGAAGAGTTCGACTTTAGCGATCGCCAGTGTGATGCCATCCTCTCTATGCCGCTGCGTCGCCTCACCGGGCTAGAACAGCAAAAACTCCAGACCGAGTACGACGAAACCGCCGCCCGAATGCAGGAACTCCGCACCCTCCTGAGCAACCGCCGGGAGCTGATGAAATCTCTGAAAAAAGACCTGCGGACCCTCAAGAAAAAGTTTGCCGACCCGCGCCGCACCCGCCTGCAAACCGAAACCGAGCGGGCCGAGGAAGCCGAAACCCTGGCCGAAATTGCTGAAGAAGTGATTGAGGAAGAAGTGGTGCTGGAGTTTACCCAGCGCGGCTACGTGCGCCGCTTCACACCCAAAGCCTTTGAGCGTCAGCAGGCTAAACAAGAAGACACTCCGCCCAAAACGCTGATCGACAGCGAAGACCCCGCCCTGCAAACCGAGTCGGCCCTGACCACCCAAGAATTGCTCGTGCTGACTCGCAGCGGCAAGGCCTACACGCTTAAGGTGGGCGATATTCCCCCCACCTCGCGCCAGTCGCGAGGAACGCCCTTGGTGACGCTGCTGCCGCCGGGAGCGCAGACCGGAGACGATGCGATTGTGGCGCAGTTTGTGCTGGCTCCAGAGTTTTTGGAAAGCCTAGATTTGGTGATGCTGACGGCCCAGGGGCGGATCAAGCGGGTGCCGCTGGCGGAGTTTACGAACCTAACTGGGCGAGGGCTGACGGCCCTGAAGCTGAAAGACGGCGACACGCTGCAAATCGCGCTGCTGGCGGCTGAGGGCGAACAGCTTGTGCTAGCGACCGCAGGCGGACGGATGCTGCGGTTTGAAATCAACGAAGACCAGCTTCCGGTGCAAAGCCGCACTGCACAAGGCTTGCAGGCTATTCGCTTGGGCAAGCAGGAAACCCTGGCGGGCTGCGTTGCGCTGACGGCGGACGACGAGATCCTGCTGATTTCGCGCCAGGGCATGGGCAAGCGGCTGCCCGTGCGGAGCCTGCGTCTGGCGAATCGTGGGGACTTGGGTCAGGCGCTCCAGTTTGTGGCCAAGACGGATGCGGTGGTGGGGCTGGTGCCGGCCTACGACGGGACGATGGTAACTGTGCTGACCAGTGGCGATCGCCTCGCCCGCCTTCCTGCCGAGTCCTTCCCCAGCGGCACGACGAGCGGCGAAAAACTGCTCAAGCTTGCCAAAACCGAGTCCATTACTACCCTCATTCCCGCCCTCTTGCCCGGCGAAGATGAGACTGAAGAGGCTCAGGATGAGCAATAGTTTTTCTCTTTCTCAAATTCCAGCCGCAGCAACCCACAGCGTGCCCTGATTTGTGCCCTGATTTGATGTTTTTGTGCCGAGAGTGTAATCGTAAAAACACCCAATTACAGCGGGCGATCGCCCTCGTTTCCAAGAAAGTTCTCTAATTTTGTCGATGGCCTGTAAAGTGCTGCTTCTTACACTAGAAGACTCAAACCTTTCAACTCACCCAATATATCGGTTCACCCAATCCGTTCCCTGAATGTTTTCTCCCAACCAATCGCAAATAAGGGTCTTATTCCCAGCGCTAGTTTTTGATAGACGCTGCGTCGAGACCGACAGCCCCAAAATGACGGTCGAAGCGGCTTAAGAGGGACGTTCACCCGACAGCTACTCGGTAACGTTTGCAGATATAATTCGATTTTCGAATGGCTCAGGGTGAAGTTCTCCTTCTAGTGTGCCATCAGGCGCTCCGGCATCCCGGCAACTAAGTCTAGCTGCTCCGAGTTTTCTCTATTTTCAATTACTAACTTTAGTTTGGACTAACTGGCATCACAATAATGCTCAACAGGATGCCATAAAGAATCTGCTCAACCGTTCATAACAGTTGAACTTAAGGAATTGGATACAATCCTGCTCGCAGTTAAGCTGCTGTTGCAACCGGACTGTTCAGGGATTGTTCGGATGTCTTGCGTTTCGAGGCTCGTTTTTTGACCATCGGATAGCAGGGACGAGGAGTTGGCTTGTGCCCCTTGCCTCGTCCTGGCGATTTACCACGAGGTTTAGGCGCAGGAGCAGGGGTGCCAATCGCTGCCAAAATGCCTGCAAACGCTTGTGCGACCCGACCCGGAGTCAACGTTTCTTGCGGTGCCTGCCAGGGCAAGGGGTGGTCAGTACAGTCCTTTCGCGCTAACCACAACTGCCAACTGAGCAACGGCATCAGGCTGCTCCACTGTTCGGTTGCCGATACAGAACTGAACTGGGGATGTGTCCAATATAGCCTCTGCTTGGCAAAGCGATACCAGTGTTCAATGGCAAAGCGACGGAGGTAGTGCAACCACAGGGTTTCTAACGGAGGCATCTGCTCACCCAGCCAAACTAACCACAAAGGAGCCAAGCGTCGCGTGCTGCTCTGTGTCTCCAGCACCTCCACGCGCAACACTTCCATTGCCCGTTTGGGGGATTTGCGGAAATGGTATGCACTCCAACGACTGACCCGCACTCGTCCCCAGTTGGGATCATCGACTTCAACGGTTTCGACCGGGACACTCCAAGTGTCAGGGTCATTGAGTTTCATCTTATGTCCATGCTTGGCAGGTGCGCCTCGCCCTCGATACGCTGGGGGCGCGCCATAGACACATCGATTGGATGTAACCCGCAGCAGCAAGTCTGCCTCAATCCCTGCCGTTTGGTTGACAAAACTGGCATTGCCGTACCCTCGGTCGTAGATCGCCAACGGACGCACCGCTAACTGCCGAGTCACTTGTTTGAGTTGGAATGCCGCTTTACTGGCGGGTGTTTCAAAGCTGGTGATGCGCTCATGCCGCAATGGTAATGCCCAACTGCCCCTGTCTTCAGCAATCCAGGCTAAGGTACTGTAGTTTTGTCCGGCTATCGGGGCATGTCCTGTTCTGCCTGATAAGGTGCGGTCTTTCAAACGCCTGGCAGCAGGACGGTTCCACCGACTCGCATCACCTGCCAACAACGGTTGCTGCTGAGTCGGTATCTGCTGCACCAACAGCTTCAGCACCTTTGATCGGGGTAGGCGGCTATCGCGCAACGCTTCATAGGTGCTCGACCACTGGCGACGAAAGACAGGACTCTGCGATAGCCTCACAAACGACACGATGCACGCACTCACTAACACGGCATCCATCAGATCAAACAGGGCATCTCTGGCGTTTCCCAAGCTGGCATACAACGTTTGGCGAAATTGCTGAAGTTCGTTGAAAATCATGGGGTCAATGTTGGTTGTACTTCATTGACCTTACGGCAGTCGGTGCTTCTCATTGACTGCCTTCCTCTTCACCATTAGTCCAAACTAAAGTTACTAAGCAAGCAACGATTTGCCATCCTTGGTTGGCACCAATCGCTGCATTTATAGCATCAGCCATAGTTTGACTAGGGACATGAACCCTGAACAGTCTCTTCCGCCTCCAGAGTCTGGCGACGCTGTTACGGGTTTTCCCATCCGTCCGTCCATCTACGATGAGCGCATCGGAAACCCAGCCGCCAGGCCACTCACCGATCTTGAAGCAAACCCCGTCTTGCAAGTCCTCTTTGGGCTGTCTTTTGACGCAGTGCTGGCGTTTGACGATGCGGGTTATTGTCGGGCTGCCAACCCAGCGGCCAGCAATCTTCTGGCATTGCCTGTGGACGCGCTGTGTCAGCGGCGACTCCAGGATTTTGTGCCGCTAGAGTACCAGTCTGAGGCTGCTTGGGCACACTTTTTGCGCGATCGCCAACAGTCTGGACAAACGCTAATTCTAAAAGCCGACGGCCGCTTGCGCTGGGTCGCCTATCGGGCGATCGCCGCCGGGTGCATCCCAGTCTTACAAGACTCAGGATGAGAATTGACCATTGAGATAAGCGCAGCGATGGCGAAGGACTTGTGGAACGTTGTCTTCCTTCCACTGAGCGCCTGAAATTTTCACCCGCCTACCAATTTGCTTGATAGTCGACTCCACGGCACCCGAGCCAATTGAAATCCCCTCAGCTTGGTAGTAGCTGTAGTTAACGATACGGAGCCGATGCTTAGCCAGATAGCCGATAAACTGGTCTACCCGCTCATGGGACCAGTCGTCGAATAGCCTAACCGCCCCATCCACATCCCCTTGCCACAAGCAGGCTTCGACGGCATCAAGACGCTGTTGAGACCCACCCACGTTACCCAAATTCTCCATCAGGTGGTACCAGTCCAAGATCTCAAGGCGCTCGCTGCGATGCCCGATCTGTGAAAACAGGTTCCAGATGCCGTCGTGACCATCCCCAAGACAAACGAGGGGATGCGCTAAGGGCTGCTGGTTGAGCCAGTTGACCAAGCTGTCGTTGTCTTTGTAGAAGGCGCTAATGCTGCACTGATGCAGGTTTACCCCCTTGTAATCGCGCCACTGGCAGGGCTGCCCCTGAGGAGTCCGCAGACGGACTTTGCCCCCGTCTAAGCTCATTTCCTTAACCCCGCTGTCCACCGCTGGTGGCTCTAGGTCTTGACGATGCACCAGCCGTTGCTGGGTACTCCCTGACACGCACACCCCGGTGAGCACAGCGATATCGTCGGCAGCTCGCGCATAGGCTTCGTTGGCACTCAGCAGCAAGCAGCACGTCTCAACCTGAGGACTCCACTGGGTGCGGGCCTTGACCTTAAGCCGCTGGCTCTGGCGCTGACTCAGACTTAAGCGTCCGACGATACTCTGGATGTGCCGCTTTCGCCCAGAGCTTGTGCCGCTGCTTGTGCAGATAAAAAATTTCCGATCTCAGGCCCCACATACTCCAGTAGGTGGTCACGAACGGCGACTTCGATCCCGGCCAATGTTTTGACTTGTTCAGGGTCTGTCTCGTCGTAAAGCAACTCCGCTAACGCCAGTGCATGGGCTTTGATTTGGGCTTCCTTGGTGGCATCCATCGCTTCAACTATCCTTAGAGCAACTGCTCTGAGCCTACGGCGTCTGCCCTTAATCTGCACTAAGCACTTCTACTCATTGCATAACTGGGATGCACCCTCGCCGCCGGCCTTGCTCCAGATCTTCACCTGACAATTTTGCGAGATCTGGGCGATGCCCATGATTCTGAAAACGACCCTGAACGAGAGGCTAACAAAGAGGCTGACAAAGGGGCTAACAAAGAGGCTGAAAACCTGGAGGGGCGATCGCTGGCTGACATGCAGCAGACCCTCGCAACCGAACAGCAGGCAATTGAGCGAGAGCGCTTCATCACCCGGCTAGCACAAACCATCCGCCAGTCGCTCGATTTGCAGACCATGCTACACGCCACAGTGGAACAGGTGCGACACTTCCTCAAGGTGGATCGGGTGCTGATCTACCAGTTTCAGCCCGACTGGAGCGGCAAAGTCGTCGCCGAGTCGGTCGCCCGCGACCCTTTATCACTGCTCGATCGAGTCATCGAAGATCCCTGCTTCGCGGCATCCTTGTCCCTCCCCGACTCGCATCCCTACGTGAGTGGTCGCATCCATCGCGTCAACGATGTGCAGCGTGATGATTTGTCGGACTGCTATCGAGAGATGTTGACCCAGCTTCAGGTGCAGGCGGTGCTGATCATTCCCATCGTCGTACAAGATCGGCTGTGGGGACTGCTGGTGTCTCACCATTGCACCGCGCCGCACCAGTGGGATGCCCTCAGCGAAGACCTGCTGCAACAGCTCAGCACCCAACTGGCGATTGGCATTTCCCAAGCCGAACTGTATCGACAAACCCAACAGCAAGCCCAAAAAGAACAGCTTGTGAACCAGCTTGTCCAAGCTGTTCGCAATTCTCTGGATTTGCAAACGGTTTTCGCCAACGCCACGACTGCAATCGGGGAAATGCTGCGGCTCGACCGGGCGGAACTGGTGCGCTATCAGCCTGAACAAGGCTGCTGGATCAACGTATGCAGCTATCGCAACCGCCCAGAATTGCCTGATGCCAACGGGGTGGTCATTCCCGATGAAGGCAATCCAATCGCAGCCGGGCTAAAGCAACTCCAAGTCATGCACGTAAGCAGTTTGGCCGATGAACCCGACCCCATTAGTCAATCCTTTGCGGAGCATTTTCCAGGTGCGTGGATGCTGGTTCCGATTCCCCGAATTAGCATAGCCGAAACGGAGGCGGCAGAGCGGCGGGTTTGGGGGTCGCTATCGCTGAACTATCAGCAACCGTCGCGGCAGTGGCAAAGCTGGGAGTTGGAAACGGTGCAGGCGGTGGTTGATCAATTGGCGATCGCCATTCAGCAGTTGAGCCTGTATCAGTCGGTGCAGCGGCTAAATGATGATTTAGAACATCAGGTCGCCCATCGCACTGCCCAATTGCAGCAGGCGCTAGAGTTCGAGGCACTGCTAAAGCGAATTACTGACAAAGTGCGCGACAGCCTGGACGAAGCCCAGATTTTGCAGGGCGTGGTGGAGGAGGTTGGGCAAGGATTGCCCGGTATCTTGTGTTGCCGGACTGCAACCTACAGTCCTGACCTGCAAAGCAGCATCATCAGCTATGAGTACACGACCTGGCTGCCCAGCGCCGAGGGGCAGGCCGTGCTGTTTTCCGACAAGCCAGATCTGTATCGACAATTGCTGGCGGGACTGCCTTTTCAGTTTTGCCAAATGGCTCCTGATCCCTTGCCCCAAGTGCAAGAATCTCTGGCAGTTCTAGCATTTCCGGTGTTTGACGATCAGGGGATTTTGGGCGATATCTGGCTATTTCGAGAGCGCCAGCAGTGGTTTAACGATGCGGAGATTCGCCTAGTGCAGCAGGTCGCAACGCAATGTGCGATTGCCATCCGGCAGGCCCGACTTTATTACACATCGCTGTCTCAGGTCGAAGAGCTAGAGCGGCTCAATCGCCTGAAGGACGACTTTCTCAGCACGGTGTCCCATGAGCTACGCACCCCCATTGCAGGCATCAAGATGTCGATTCAGCTTTTGGAAATTCACCTGAATCGGCTGGGCATTTTGGGCGATTCGCGAAGCGATCCCTACGGGAATCGCAGCAACCCCATTACGCGCTACTTCCAAATCTTGCAAGACGAGTGCCAGCGCGAATCAGACCTGATCAACAACCTGCTTGACCTGTCGCATCTTGATGCCGAGGTCGATCCGCTGCTGCCTAGCGAAATCCGCCTCGATCTCTGGGTGCCGCACATCGCCGAAGCGTTTATCGAGCAGACCCGCGACAATCAGCAGCAGTTGTTCATTAACGTTGCAGCAAACCTGCCCCCGCTCATCACCGACTCGTCCTACCTGGAGCGCATCTTGACGGAACTGCTGACCAACGCCTGCAAGTATACCCCCGCTGGAGAGCGCATCACCGTCGAAGCCAGACCGTGGAACCGATCGCGCAACCACCATCAGAGTGGCCAATCTTTCGCCGACCCAACCGAGCCAGCCTACCCCAACGCGCCTACCCTCTTCCAAATCTGCGTTACCAACACAGGAGTTGAAATCCCTGAAGCAGAGCGCGATCGCATTTTTGAGCGGTTTTATCGCATTCCCAGCAACGATCCCTGGCGCTATGGCGGCACAGGACTGGGGCTGGCGCTGGTCAAGCGGCTGGTAGAACGACTGGGCGGGGCGATCGCCGTTGAAAGCAGCCACACCGAAGACAGCCGGGGAGAAACCTGCTTTACCGTTACGCTGCCCAGCTTGGAGTTGACCTCAGGAGAGCGCTAGGGAGCGGGGGCAAGGACGAGGAGCTTTCTGAAGCATTTCTGAAGCATTTCTCGTCATCGCCTTATCCGCTTGTTTCCCATCAACCAGCCACCCGTATCGGCCCGTCCACGCTGCCTGTAAAAAACTGCCGCATGGCTGGATTGTCCGTCGTGTCGATCTCCTCCACTCGCCCTTCCCACTGCACTTTGCCCTCATGCAGAAAAACGATGCGGTCAGCAGTGCGGCGAATGGTGCTGTGCTGGTGGGTCACAATGGCGTAGGTGGTGCAGCCATCCTCAGTGCATTGCAGCTTGCGGATCAGGTCTTCAATTACGGTGGAGGCGATTGGGTCTAGCCCGGCAGTTGGTTCGTCATAGAGCAGCAGTTCAGGATTATCCGCCGGATTGTCGGGGTTTTTTAGGATAGCGCGGGCAAAGCTAACCCGCTGGCGCATCCCGCCAGAGAGTTCCGACGGATAGCGATCGCCCGTTCCTGGCAACCCCACCATTTCCAGCACCCGCTCCACCTGCTGACGAATTTGGTGACGCGGCAACCGAGAGTGCTGATACAGCAAAAAGCCAACGTTTTCATCCACCGTCAGCGAATCGAACAGGGCCGCCCGCTGAAACACCATACCCACGCCAAAGGGATCTTTACCCTCGTCTACCAGCCCCGTGCGGCGCTGCCCTTTCAGATAAATCTCGCCTGCATCCGGCGCAATCAGCCCCGCAATCAGGCGAAGGATGGTTGATTTTCCAGTGCCCGAAGGACCGATGATGCCCACTGCCTCATTGGGGTAAATGGCTAAATCCACTTCGTCTAGCACGATGCGATCGCCAAAGGCCTTGCTCACACCGCGCAATTCAATCAACGGTTCGCCCATGCTTTGCGCCTGTGTGCTTGCTTCCAGTGTGCCTTCCCCCAGGGTGCTTGCTTCCAGTGTGTCTGCTTCCAGTGTGCTTGCTTCCAGCGTGCCTTCCCCCGGTGTAACTGCTTCCAGTGTGCCCTCTTCTTGCATCCGCACGTTCGCTTCGTACATATATCCCGCCGACTAGTATCCCGCCGACTAGTATCCCGCCGACTAGCATCCTACCAACTGGCATCCCTCCGGCTACCCAAATGATAAGACCAGTCTCGCAAAGCCGCAGTAGTTGCAGAGTGAAAGGGGCTATCCGCCCCAGGCACGCGAAGGCTGGCTCTTTCAAACAATCAACCGTGGATTCGATCGAGATAGGCTAATATCCTTGCAGCGGAAGTAGACCAAATTTGACCCTGAACAACAGTGGCGTAAGCAGTGGCGTAAGCAGGAACATGCAAGTAGGAAAGTGTAAGCAGGAACGTGCAGGTAGGAATATGCAATCACGGGGAAGCTTCCGAAACTTCATCACGAATTCATCAAGACTTTACACAAGCGCATCCCACAGTCCTAGTTTATGACTAGTTTGATGGGTAACTAAGATGGGTGACTAAGATGGGTGACATTGCAGCGTCATCCGGTTACGACTTCACTTGTGAAATGCCACGCGGCTAGAGCATTATCAGAGCGTGATAAGGTTTGCAAAGCCCAGTCCGATTTCCAGAGTATAAACTGATACGCAGCGTCGCTGCCCTTTTGCCTTAGCCAGGTCACCATGTCAAACGGACTCCTAAAGCACGCCCTCCAGGCCATCAAGCCTGAGCCGCGCCTCCGCCGGGCCAACCTACCCAAAAAGCCTGCACCCAGAGCCGCAAGCCGCCATCGCACACCCCATCGGGTGAATCAATGGTTCAAATGGCTATCGCCAGGGCTATCGGTCAAGCGGTGGCTGTTTATCACCGTTGGGGGCTGTCTGCTGCTGCTGCTGGGGATTGCGATTTGGTCGCGTCAAACGCCAATTTTTCGCTTGGGGCAGCTAATTGGGGATGTGCTGGAGGTCATCACGCGGATTGTGCCGAACTATATCAGCGGGCCGCTTGTGATGCTGGCGGGCGTGCTGCTGGTGTTTTGGGGGCAGACGCGCAGTTTGGGGTCGATTACTGAAGTGCTGATGCCGGGAGAAGAAGAAGAACTGGTGGATCGGCTGATGGCCCATCGCCGTCTGAATCGGGGACCGCGAATTGTAGTGCTAGGCGGCGGCACGGGTCTGTCTACGCTGCTGCGGGGGCTGAAGCACTATAGCGCCAATATTACGGCGATTGTGACGGTGGCGGATGATGGCGGGTCGTCGGGGCGACTGCGGCGGGAGATTGGCGTGTTGCCGCCAGGAGACATCCGCAACTGTCTGGCGGCGCTGGCCGATGAGGAAAAGCTGCTGACGGAGCTATTCAAATATCGCTTTCAGGCGGGCGATGGGCTAGTGGGCCATAGCTTTGGCAATTTATTTTTGACAGCGATGAGCGAGGTGGCGGGCGATTTGGAGCAGGCGATCGCCGCCAGTTCCAAGGTTCTTGCTGTGCGGGGGCAGGTGTTGCCTGCAACCCTGAGCGACGTGCGCCTCTGGGCCGATTTGGAAGACGGCCGCCACATCGAGGGCGAATCAAACATTACCGAAGCCCAGGGCAAAATTGTGCGAATTGGCTGCACGCCCGCAAATCCGCCCGCGTTGCCCCGCGCCCTGGCCGCCATTGAGGAGGCGGACTATATCATCATCGGCCCCGGCAGCTTGTACACCAGCATTATTCCCAATCTGCTGGTGCCAGAAATCGTAGAGGCGATCGCCCAGCGCCAGGTGCCTCGGATTTATGTGTGCAACGTCATGACCCAGCCCGGCGAAACCGATGGCTATGCAGTGTCCGACCATATCCGCGCCATCGACCAGGTGACGCAGGGCAAGCGCCTGTTTGACGCAGTTCTGGTGCAAAAGAAAATGCCCTCTGCCCACTCACTCATCCGCTACGCCCAGGAAGGCTCAAATCCGGTTTACTTTGACCGAGAAGGCGTGATGCAAACGGGTCGCCGCGTAGTCATCGCTAACGTCATCGACGAAGAAGTCGAGACGGGCCTGGTGCGCCACGACAGCGATCGCCTCGCCCGCATCCTGCTGCGCTGGTATAGCCGCGTAGCCGGGATTCGGTAGCGGAGCCACCCTCTAGCCCTGCTGCTGCATATACAAAAACGCCCCCACTTCTGCGGGGCTGGGCTGGGCGGCGATCGCCCCTGGGCGCGTGGTCGTCAGACCCCCCACTGCCGAGGCATAGGTCACGATTTGCCGGGCCAACTCAGGATTGGCCAGGGCAGCGATTCCCTGCTGACAAATTTGGTGCAAAAATCCAGCAACGAAGGCATCGCCTGCGCCCGTCGTGTCTTCCACTTCGACCGGGAAGGCCGGGACGCGCCCGTCGTTACCGCTGAGGCAATAGGCACAGCCCTTGTCGCCATCGGTAATCAGCACCCCTTCCAAATTATCCAGGCGATGGGCAATGATGGCGGGGTCGCGGGTTTCAAACAGCCAGTCGGCCTCTTCGGCGGAGAGCTTCAGAAAATCGACCCGTTTGATCAAAGCATGAATCGGCTGCCGAGCCGCTTCGGGATCGGCCCAAAACACGGGCCGCCAGTTGACATCCACCAAAATTTTGACAAAGTATTGCTCTGCCAATTCCAAAGCGCGGGCGATCGCCCCAGCCGACTCTGGATAGGCCAACTCCAGCGTACCCAGCACCAAAAAATCGGCATTGGCAAACAGATCTTCGGGCAAAGCCTCGGCTTGCAGGCGCGTATCGGCAAAGGCATCGGAGGGCAGCCCGCCAAATCCGGCAAAATGGCGATCGCCCGCTTCATCCCGCACCACATACACCCCCCGCGTCGGCGCAGTGTCGTGCCGCTGAATGCCCGTTCCGTCCACCCCGGAGGCCAGCAGCAGCTTCACCAGCGCATCCCCCGACTCATCGCTGCCCACACAGCCCACAAAGCCAGACGGCGTACCCAGCTTTGCCAGAGCGCAGGCTACATTTGCTGGCGCACCGCCCGGATACGCAGTCCAAGACATCACCTGCTCCATCGGTTTCCCTGGCTGATCGGCTAGATAATCCAGCAACACCTCACCCAAACAAAGCACACGCGGCTGTGTCATCTTGCTAATCCATCATTTCCTGTAGTTGAGCAACCATCCGTTCCCGAAACTCCAAGTCGGTATTTGCCAGCCCCAACAATTGTAGATATTCTCGCTGGGTCAGCCCTGCCGCCTCGATCAGGCGCAGCGCCTCCAATTCCACCTCTTGCTGCACCCGTTGGGATTCTAGCTGAGTTTCCGCAGCCTGTAGCTCGCCCTCGCGGCTTTCCACGAGTTTCAACACCTTGAGATAGGCCTGCACAAACTGGTGAACCTTCTCAGTAGAAATATCTTCTGCGCTCAGGCTGGTCGGCGGCAGGGGTTGGTCAATGGGTGCAGGCGTTCCTGCTTGGGGCGCAAGCTCGGCCGCATTCCCCGCCGCCGCACCCATCAGCAGCAGGCCGACTAGGCAGCCCAGCAGCAGTGCGACGAGCGATCGCCCCCTCCGTCCAGCCCGCTCTTGCCAACCTGTTCTACGGCGCAATCTCAGCATCGGTCAAATTTCACTTCTTTCAGAATAGCCCAGCCCTCTTGCCTAATCTGACCCATTAGGCCATCAGAACTTGATTCACAGATAGATTTAACAACAGTTTTGCAAAACATCCGCCTAAAATTGAAGTATCGAGTAGGTACATATACGTGACAGTGCAGACTATGGGGGTTGACGAGTCTCAAAACTCTAGTTCTCTTTCCGATCGGGAACTGCAAATTGTTGAACTAGTGGCAGCAGGCTTAACCAACCAGGAGATTGCCGAGAAGCTAGAGATTAGCAAGCGCACAGTCGATAACCACATCAGCAATATTCTGACCAAAACCGCAACGGGCAACCGCGTAGCACTGGTGCGTTGGGCGTTGCAGTGGGGAAAGGTCTGTCTGGATGAGGTGAACTGCTGCGTGCTGCCCACGAATGGGGCAATTCCCAAAGCGTCTAGTCCCCCGCCTGATACAGCACTCCAATCTGAAGTATCTGAATCTGCGGAAGTGATGACTGAAGCAGGGGATGATGTGGCTGCGGAAATAGGGGCTGAATCGGTCAATCTCGACTCAGGGAATGCTGACTCAGGGGATACTGACTCAGTGAATGACGTTGTTGATGCTGTAAACGAAGTAGCGCTATGAAGCGGCAAATCTGCTTGCCTCAACTCCCGCTTGCGGTTTACCGAGAGGTGGCTGCTCACCTGCGCCAGGTTCCTGGCGTGTCAGTTGGCCTACTGCCCCAAACATCCACTGAGTTTGACTATCGGCAAAGCCAGGTGGGTGGTTTAGAAATTGATGACGAGGAGGCGACCACCGCCGCACAGCAGCAGGTCGAGCGAATTTTGCAATACTATGGCGATCGCTTTGGGGCTTGGCAGGCGATCGCCCCTGCTCTCTAAGGCGTTCAATCCAGCTTGAATATCCAGCAAAAAGGGCGACCTCCAATCGAGAGAGTCGCCCTTTTCATTCATGTCATTACAGTTCCACTCACGCAAAAGCCCTAAGTGATAAAACATTACCGACGAAACAACAGAGGAACACAGGCATAAACCAGAGAGTCAATTAATACACGATGTGTCTATCGACACTCTGCGTAGATAGCTTCACAGGGCGGGTTTTTAACCTGCAAATCTTGCAGATAGGACACGTTTTCGCTAGCAAAAAATGAAGTGAGGGAAGTCAGCAGAACAGCGGTAAGCGTAATGATATCCATAGTTTCCTGGTAGATGCGGCCGTGATTCAGTCGTGACTCAATAGTGGCTTATGACAAGGGGCTTCTCAATCAGGGCATTTAACTAACGATGGTTTGAGCTAGTTGAAAATACCAGTAGTTTCACTAAGACATGTATAAAATATGCTTCAGCAAGCAACCGAATATTAAGTTTTTTACAAAGTGTGATAAAAAGCACGCTGCTATTAACAGCTTGAGTCAGTGGCTAACTAAAGTTTGGATAGGGTCTTAAATGGTAATGTCCCCAAAGCCACGCAAGACTCGTGCAGAGTTTTAGAGGTTTCATCGTTCGTACACTGTTCATGCAATCAGGGTTTACGTCAGGTTCATACTGAAGTCACTGCGTCGCCCAAAGCATACCGCCAAAGCATGATTTATTTGTGCAAGTTTTATACAAATATCAGAAACGTAACCAGTTGGGGCGATCGCCCACGAAATATCTGGATGGTTCGGCAGTCTCTGGTCAGGCGGCACACCTCTGTAAACCAGTCTCTCCCTTCCATTTCACCACTCAGACGACTTTCAGTATAGGGAGGCCGCCTCTTGTTTCCAGCGAAATCGCCTGAAGCTGCACCTCCTAAACGCCACTATGGATGAATTTGTCCGTCGGGCATCGTCGCCCCGCTCAAGTTCGCCCCATCAAGCTGGGCTTCCCAAAGGTTTGAATGTCGTAAGTTTGCCTGTCGCAAATCTGCCCTACACAAGTTGGCATGGCTTAGATTCGCCATGCTCAAGTCGGCCCGAAAAAGACTCGTGTTAGATAAATTTGCTTCATT
Organism: Thermoleptolyngbya sichuanensis A183; assembly: GCF_013177315.1. Classification (NCBI taxonomy): domain Bacteria; kingdom Bacillati; phylum Cyanobacteriota; class Cyanophyceae; order Oculatellales; family Oculatellaceae; genus Thermoleptolyngbya; species Thermoleptolyngbya sichuanensis. Next base: position 4,883,851 of record NZ_CP053661.1, read on the forward strand.
AAGCGCGGCTTCGCGCAGGTCAGCTTCCGTCATGACGCTCGCCCTCAGGTCTGCGGTGTAGAGATTTGCGCCAATTAGATTCGTGCCAATCAGAATGGAGTCGCCCAGGCTTGCATGACTCAGGTTCGCCATACACAGGTTCGACATGCTGAGGTTTGCTCGCGTCAAATTAGCCTGATACAGGGTTGCGCCAACCAGGTTTGCCAGACAAATGATTGACATGCCGAGGTTTGCCTGTCGCAAATCTGCTTCCCGCAGATTGGCTTGACTCAGCGTAGACTCGCGCAGATCGGCCTGACTCAGGTTCGCCCCGTAGAGATTGCTGTGGGAGAGATTGGCGGTATACAGCCGTGCGCCCCGCAAATCAGCCCGGCTCAGGTCGGCTTCGCGCAAGTTAGACAGGCATAAATCTGCCTGATTCAGCGAAGCATGGCTTAGATTTGCACCCTGTAGAAGGGCTTCGCGCAGATTTGCCCGTCGCAGGTCTGCGGTACACAGAGTTGCGGTGCAAAGGCTAGCCAGCGACAGGTTGGCGCTACTCAGATTGGCTTCTCGCAGGTCGGCACCAATTAAGTTGGCTTCGCTCAGGTTGGCTTCGCGCAGATCGGTTGTGTAGAGAATTGCCTCGCGTAGGTCTGCCCGACTCAGATCGGCCTGCTGCAAACTCGCCATGCAGAAATCGGCTCGACTCAAGATGCCTTCTCGCAAATCAGCCTGGTTGAGGGTCACTTCGCGCAAGTTGGCCTGGTTGAGTGCAGCGTAGCTGAGGTTCGGATGAATTTCAGCATGGGTTTCGCGCCATTGGTTCCAGGCGTTTGCGCCCTGTTTCAGCAGAGCTAGATGTTCATGATTTGCCATGAGTGGTGCATCTCTTTTGCAAACTGCCAGAACGCGAAACTGGAGACAGGACGGCGCAGATGTCTTTGGCAAAATCTCAGGCTGGTCAGCAGGAGGATTTTCGGGCGGTTACTGGTTGAAGATGGTTGCGCCAAGGGGGGAATTTCAGGAGATTTCCATTAGAACTTACGCAGTCGGACGATTTCTCGCGGGCTGCGCCCGCGAGAAATCGTCCAAAACCCAGAAAATTTAATCGCAAGTGCGTAAGTCCTATCCATATAATTCCAAGATAAAAGTGGCACTAATTCAGGTGAAGCCAAACCGAGAAATTACGGAGGAATTATGGCGGAATTGCGGAAGGTCTGAAAAAGGTCTTTAAAGGGCTTGTAAAAAGGGCTTGTAGAAGGTTTGAAAGGAGCCTGAAAGAGGTTTGCAAGAAGCTTGCGAGAGGCTTGCAGGGGGCTTGCAAAGACTCTGCATGGCAATAACGAGAACTGGTAACTAGCGATCGCCCTTGTCCCTAGCAGAAGCAAGAATTCTGCTCTGAGGCGCAATCGGCGCAATCAAACCCAAATCACGTAGAACTGTAATGAAAAAGAGAATGTGAAATCCGTGCTTTGGGGCTTGAGTACTGTCAGTATTCCCAAAACAGGTTAAAAATCTCTCAGCCTCGGCGTAAGCCGTTGCATCGTTAGGTTGCAACTTTAGAATGCCAGCGGTTGGTCTTGTGGCACAGCACCAATGCCGGGAGCTAGCTGATTTTGCCAGGTGGCGATCGCCCCTTGAGCCGCATCGTAGGCAGCCGTACCGGGCGGCACCAGTTGAGCCACCTGCACCGCCTGGGCCAGAGCGCCTGACTGGGCGTGGATATTCGCCAAGTTCAAAATTTGCTGACTCCATCCGGCGATCGCCTGCTGAGCCGCTTGATAGGTATTGGCGCGATCGCTGGGCACGAGTTGGGCAGCGGCGATCGCCGCCCGATAGTTGTTGGCCGCCAGCCACAGGTCGCCTCCGTTGCGCTGCATGGCTCGACCCGATGCCATATCCAAAATCACCTGGCTCCAGCGATCAATCGCCTGCTGCGCGTCTTTATACAGCGGCTGATCGGGGCGGATTTGCCGCAGCAGTCGAATCGACTCTGAAATTTCCGATACCTGATTGCTCGACGATTCGGCCCGCACCTTGGTCAGGTTTGCCATCGCCGCATTCATGATGTCACGATCTGACAGGGGCGGCGCAGGCTCGCTCACAGGGCGGGTATCCGGCACAGACGATGCAGGAGATTGGGCAGGGAGGTTCAGCGAATTGGCTGCTGGGTTTGCCACCGGAACCGGAGTGGGCAGCGGTGCAGGCGACGGGGCGGTGGAAGTAATCGAGTTGGCGGCGGGGTTTGGCAGCGAGGTTCCAGCAGGCGAGGCAACTACACCTGGACTGGGCTGCACGGCAATGGTCTGACCGTCGGAGGGCGATCGCAAGACCGTGCCCACATTTCGGACAATCACCGCCGCCATCAACAGCGACAAAAGCCCGCCCCCCCAGCGCACCAGTTGCCACCAAGAGCGCTCTTCAGAAGCATCAGAGGCGATCGCCACGGGCGTACGGTGGGGTGGGGGCGGGGGCGGCGCAGGGAGTGATGAAAACGGCGGGAGCGGCGTGTCTGCTGGCTCACGACGGGGTTCTGCCTCCGACACAACCGGAATCGGAGGCGGAGGTGGCGTAACTCGCTCGACGGGGCGATCCTGCCGAATTGCAGGGGTTTGCAAGCTGGGATTTTGCGGGCTGGAGTGTCGCCAGTCGGGGTGGGATCCAGGACTTTGGGAGGGCTGCCACTCCGACCCTGACCGACGAGGCGGTTCATCCCGATGAGGAACAGGCTGCACCCGATCCGGAGCGTCCACAGGCGCAAAAGATGGCAGAGAGGGCGACATCGTTTCCTTTCCGGGCACGATTAGCTGATAGCGCAGGCTATCTGGAATGATGGCCAGCGGCTCTTGGCGGGGTCGCCAGTGGTGGTCGCTTAGCTCTGGCAGGCGCGTTTGCAAAAACTGCACCAGATGCTCCAGCGTGACGCAGCCCGGACGCTTTAGCCCCTCCAGCACCGCAGCCGTAAACAATCCGTGGCGCAAGGCAATGGTTTCGTGAGAAAGCTGGTTTTGACGGCATGACAGCAGCGTGGGAATGCCATATTGTTCGGCCAGGGCTGCGGTATGGGTGCCTGCGCTGACCCCCGACAGCACGCCCTGGCTCCGGTTCATGTCCAGCAGCACGAGCAGGTTTTTCGTCGGCGCTGCCTGCAACAAGGAATAGAGAAATTCGACCGAAAGCCCCGTCTGGGCAGGCTGGGTGGGGTCGCTATCTTGAGGCATTAAATAGTCTTTTCCTTGATAGTGCATCCCGTAGCCGCTGAAAAATAGCCAGAGGCAATCGTTGGGCTTGAGCCGCTGGCACACTTGGGCGATCGCCGTTTGGATGCCAGCGCGGTCGGGGGTGGTGGCTCCCCAGGCTGCCGGGGGCGAGTTATCGGTCAACCGCACACAAGAGTCGGGCAGAAACCCTGCGTCGTTAATCAAACTTTGAATCAAGGACTGGGCATCCCGCTCGGCATAGACGAGGGGCTGCAACTGCGGATACTGATTAATGCCGATGGCGATCGCCCAGTAGTTTGTCATCGTTTCAGACACCCCAAGCAGTTTCCCAAAAAAGATGTTCAGCTTTCAACCGCACCTAAGAGACTACTCAAGGGAAGTTGCCAAGCTCAGCATAAACTCCAACCTCTCATCCAACCCCAAAGCCTCAGAAATCTAAAACTTCGAGGTTCGACCCCGTCTCCAAAGCGCTAATCCATCCCGCCTTTAGACTCAGATCATATCTATCCTTCTTCTAAGATGCCCAAAAAATTGAAAAGTGGTGCAAAAACCGATGGAATGGCAGCACCGGATTTCGCAGCACCCCCTCATGCAACATCCAATAGCACAGATTTTGCGGAGGTGGGCCGCACAGATTCTCTCGCGGTTTAATTGCAGCAGGATTTCCGCACCTGCGATTCAGTCTTCTGGGTTTTAGGCGATTTCTGGCGGGCGCAGCCCACGAGAAATCGTCCAACTGCGTAAGTGCCATGCAGATTAATTACAGATTAGTCAGAAATTACAGATTAGTCAGATTAGTTGCAGACCGCTGTGCAGCCATCTGCCCCAGCCTGAAAAGCCGTGCTAGCGTGAGGAAACGAGCATTGGGGCAGGCGATTGAGCAAGTTGGAAGACCTGGAATGGCAGGGCGTGGGGGAATGGGGAGCGCTGGTGCGAGAGGCAGAGCGCGATCGCTGGCTGGGGTTCCAGAATCCGGTGGCGACCTATGAGGTGTATGACCCAGCGGACGTGCTGCCTGCGCTGGCGGAGATCGAAGCGCGGGTAGAGCAGGAGCACCTGTGGGCGGTGGGGTTTGTGAGCTACGAGGCTGCGCCCGCGTTTGATCCCACCCTGACGGTACGAGACACAGCCCCATCTGCACCTGACCGTTTCCCGCTGCTGGCATTTGGGCTGTATCCAGCGCCGCAAATCCTGTCGCAGCAAGACCTGATCCGGCTGACGGCAGCGGCAAGCCTGCCCCCGCTGGACTGGCGGCCCAACCTGTCGGTCAGCGAGTTTCAGGCGGCGATCGCCCGCATTAAGCATCACATCCACGCAGGCGACACGTATCAGGTCAACTATACCTTTCGGCTGCAAGCAGAGAATGTGCGTGATCCGTGGGCCCTCTGGTGTCAGATGATTCGGGCACAGCCGCTAGGCTATGGCGCGTTTATCCATCTGCCGGAATGGGCTGTGTGCAGCGCGTCGCCGGAGCTATTTTTTTCACGGAAGGGCAACACACTGACATCCAAGCCGATGAAGGGAACAACGGCGCGGGGATTGTGGGCAGCGGGCGATCGCCAGCAGGCTGAGGATCTGTACCACTCGGACAAGAACCGTGCCGAGAACGTAATGATCGTGGACATGGTGCGAAACGACCTGGCGCGGGTAGCGCGGTTGGGCAGCGTTCAGGTGTCCCGCCTGTTTGCCCTGGAGCGCTATCCCACCGTCTGGCAGATGACCAGCACTGTTCAGGCAGAAACCTCAGCCAGCCTACCAGCCATTTTTCAAGCCCTGTTTCCGCCTGCTTCTATTACCGGAGCGCCCAAAGCCCGCACCATGTCTCTCATTGCCGAGATAGAAACGGCCCCCCGACGGGTCTACACGGGCACGATTGGGTACATTTGCCCCGACCCGCAGGCATCTGTTCAGGCGCAATTTAACGTGGCAATTCGCACGGTGCTGGTGCATCGCCCCACAGGGCAGGCGGAATATGGGGTCGGCGGCGGCATCGTTTGGGATTCCACGGCCGACTCCGAGTTTCAGGAATGCCGCACCAAGGCGCAGGTATTGACCCAAGTGCGTCCTGACTTTTCTCTGCTGGAGTCGATGCTGTGGACTCCAGAGGCAGGAATTGCCTGGGGCGATCGCCACCTCGCCCGACTCCGCGCCTCCGCAGACTATTTCGGCTTTACGGTAGCCTGGGACGCGGTTGAAAACGCCATTCAGCAGCGCCTCGCCACCCTCCCCCCCCAGCCCCACAAGCTGCGGCTGATCGTGCCGCCAGCCCAGCCGCCCACGGTCGAAGCCCAGGCGATCGCCCCCTTGCCCAGTGTCTATCGAGTGGCGCTCGCCCAAACGCCCATCGACTCCGGCGATCCATTTCTGTATCACAAAACCACCCATCGCCCCGTCTACACGCAGGCACGACAGGCACACCCCGAAGCCAACGACACCCTGCTATGGAACGAGCGCGGCGAACTCACCGAAACCTGTATTGCCAACCTCGTGCTAGAACTGGATGGCGAATGGGTGACTCCACCCGTCCGCTGCGGCTTGCTGCCCGGTATCTATCGCTCCTTTTTGCTGGAACAGGGCAAAATAAAAGAGCGCATCGTGCAACTCGCAGATCTCTCCCGCTGCACCCGGATTTTGCTGATCAACGCCGTCCGAACCCCGTGGAACGCCACCCTCGATCCAGACTCCCTCCGCCGATTAAAGTAGAAATTAAATTAGAAACGTCAGCTTTGTAGACTCGCCTCTCCAGCAGCAGTCCTAGTGATTCTACACAGTAGCTTTAACAGCTAGCTTTAACAGCAGCCTCGAACCTCCAACGTTTAGCGTCTAGCTCCCTCCAAAATGTCCAACGAAACCATCACCCTCATGTCACAGCGCGAAATCGAGAAGATGCGCCAGGCCGGACAGCTTGCTGCCCAGCTTCTTGCCTACCTAGAGCCGATGGTGAAGCCAGGGGTCAGCACGCTGGAGCTAAACGATGCCGCAGAGGAATGGACCCAAAAGCACGGAGCCAAAAGCGCCCCCTTGGGCTACCACGACTTTCCCAAATCGATCTGCACCAGCGTCAATGAAGTAGTGTGCCACGGCATCCCCAATGCCAAACAAATCCTGCGCGACGGCGACATTATCAATATCGACGTAACGCCGATTCTGGATGGATACCACGGCGACACCTCGCGCATGTTCTTTGTGGGAGAGCCATCGCCTATTGCCCGCAAGCTGGTGGAAGTGACGGAAGAGTGTATGTGGCGCGGCATTCGCGAGGTAAAGCCAGGGGCCCGCATCGGCGACATTGGTGCAGCGATTCAGGAATATGCCGAGTCCCAGGGCTTCTCGGTGGTGCAAGATTTTGTGGGGCACGGCGTTGGTCGCATCTTCCACACGGCTCCCCAAATTCCCCACTATGGCAAGCGCGGCAAGGGCAAAAAGCTACGCCCCGGCATGGTCTTCACGATTGAGCCGATGATCAATGTCGGCACTTGGGAAGTGGAAGTTTTATCGGATAAATGGACTGCGGTGACGAAAGATCGGCAGCTTTCTGCCCAGTTTGAGCACACGGTTGCGGTGACGGCGACGGGAGTGGATGTGCTGACGCTGATGCCAGAATTGGCCGTCGCCTAGCCATTGTGGGTCTTCTACGGGTTTTATGTGGGGTCTGTGTAGGGCTTGTAAGGGGCTTGATACATGCTTAGGAAATTGCAGGCTTGCAACTGCAACAGCAGTGGGGGATTTTCTACGATAGCCGCCGTTTCAGCCCCTCCTCCAGAAAGCCAGATCTAGGAGCTAACCAGAACTTGGGCAGACACCCCAGACTGAACTGGAATTTGCACCACAAACTCTGCGCCCTGACCTGGCGAACTGTGGCATTCTAGGGTTCCGCCATGATTTTCTGCCACGATCTGGTAGCTGATGGATAGCCCCAGTCCGGTTCCCTTGCCCTCTGGCTTGGTGGTGAAAAAGGCATCAAACAGCTTTTGCCGGACGGCTTCGCTCATGCCCGGCCCATTGTCGGCGATGCGGATTGTGACGGCATGGTCGGTGGCGGTTGTGGAAATCGTAATCGTATTGGGGTGTTGCTCTAGCTCCGAGAGAGATTTCCCGGCGTTGCCCTCTTCCATCGCGTCGATGGCGTTGGCAATCAGGTTCATAAACACCTGGTTGATTTGCCCGCTGTAGCACTCGACGGGCGGCAGCGTGCCGTAGTTCTTGATGATGCGGATGGCGGGGCGATCTGGCTTTGCCTTGAGCCGATGGGACAGGATGAGCAGCGTGGTGTCTAGACCTGCGTGCAGATCGGCGGGGCGCTTTTCGCTGCCGTCGGCGCGGGAGTAGGTTCGCAGCGATTGCATGATATCCCGAATGCGATCCGTGCCTAGCTTCATGGAGTTCACCATTTTGGGCAGATCATCGAGCAAAAATTCCAGGTCTATCTCCTCAGCGTGGTCTTGAATCGCCGCGATAGGTGGGGCGTAGTGCTGCTGATACAGGGTTAGATGTTCCACCAGATCTTCGATATAGCGGGTGGCGTGGGCCAGGTTGCCTGCGATAAAGCTGACGGGATTGTTGACCTCGTGGGCGACCCCGGCCACTAGTTGCCCCAGTTGGGAGATTTTTTCAGTTTGCACGAGTTGCGCCTGGGTTTGCTGGAGCTTTTGCAGCGAGTCTTGGAGGCACTGGGATTTGTCCTGTTCGCGGGCGTAGAGTTGAGCATTTTCTAGGGCGATCGCCGCTTGGGTCGTCAGCAGTTTCAGTAGTTCTAGCCGCGACGGTGGAAAGGCGTTGGCCGTCAGCGGGTTTTCCAGATACACCACGCCCGTCCGCTTGCCCTGATAGAGAATCGGGGCACATAGGACAGACTTGGGCTGGTGCTGCTGGAGATAGCGATCGCCCTCAAATCGCGCATCGTTGGCTGCATCTGACAGCACCAGCGGCTGCTGCGTTCGCCATACCAAGTGGATCATCGACACGGGCACATCGCGGCTGCCCTCCAGCGGGGTCGATTGCAGCACCACAGCCATCTGGTCTGGGTTTGTGTCGATCGCCTCGATTCGCAACTGACCCGCCTTTTCCAAAATCAGGCAGCCCTTTTGTGCGCCTGCATTTTCCAGGATGATCGAGAGAATGCGGCTGAGCAGCGCGTCGAGATGCAGTTCGCTGGCGATCGCCTCGGCGGCTTTCATCACCGTAGACAAATCGAGGGAATCGCGCTGGCTGCTGGTGCTGCGGGTGGAGCAGGTGGTGGTCGCAGTAGCGGTGATGGTGGCATCGACGGCTGGAGCGCTGCTGGCTTCGTCCTGCTGGAGTAGCAGAGGATGCTCGGCAGTGAGCGCATGAACTTTGGCGATCGCCCCCCACTGGATATAGCCGTAGTAGGCATCGATGAGATAATTCTGGGAAATGCGGGGCTTGCCCAACGCCGCGTAAAACTGGGCAGCCCGTTCGCAGGCCACAGCCGCTTCGTGAATAAAGCCCTCTTCGGTGGCGCGGGCAATGGCGCGATCGTAGCAATCCATCGCCGTCTGGCGATCGCCCCGAATCTGGGCCAACTCCGCTGCCAGCAGGTCGGCCTTGTGCTGGTGGTTCATCGGCGCAGACGCGGCCCACTGCTGCACGGTCGTCTGGCAGGTGAGCACCTGCGGCATCCACTCCGCTTGTTGGGCGGGCGTGCCGTGGGGATAGGCAGCCAGCAGCGCCAGCCCGTAGTAGAACCAGTAGACGGGCGTGGCCATCAGCCCCGCGCCGCAGCCCGCGTATGATTCCCCGCGCTTGGCAAAGGCGATCGCCGCCTCATATTCGCCAAACCAGTAGTGCAGCATCAGCTTGGCCAGGTGAAACACAAAGAGCGCCTGGAAATTTTGCGACTCTTCCCAGCGGGGCAGCATCTCAATTTCATCAAACGCCTCACCCACCAGCAGCGTGGGATTGTCCGATCGTCCCAGCAGGTTGAGCGTTACCTGTTGCCACATGCGAGCCGCAGAGAGTTGAAAATGCTGCTTGAGCTGAAGCAGCAGCGCTCCATACTGCACCTGGTTTTCGTAGTGACTTTCCAGCACCTCGCCGCTAAAAAATCGGTGATCGCAATAGTTCATGATCGAATAGCTGACATAGCCCAGGTCGCCCGTTTCCAGCCCGACGTGGATGCCGTCTACCAGCGGCACAAAGGTATTTCGGATGTGTTCCTTGTGGTGCCGTACGAAGCACTCAAACAGTTGCACAATGCTGCATTGCCACTCGCGACACTGATAGCGCTCCAGCAGCTTCATGGCAATTTGCCCCGCCTCGTAGGCGCGGTCTGCGGCAGGAATCGTACTGCAATACCAGGCGTAGGTGGCGTAGCTGGGGGCGGCTAAGGGCGAATGTCCATAACGGACACAGAGTTCAAGCTGCGTAGTGGCAACCCAGCGAAACACCTCTGGCTGAGTTTGATACGCTGTGCCCGTCACCGCGTTCAAGATCCTCAAGGCTGCAAGCTTTTCGGGATCGGTCAGTTCGGGTACGGCATCCAGCCCATCCAGCGCAGGCAGGGAAATTTGGAAATGATCGTGGTTCAGCGGGCTGGCGATGGTAAAGCCCAGCAGCATCAGCCCGTCGAAGGCAGCCGTGAGCGATCGCCACATTTGCAGTTGGGCAATGTAAATCTGGATCTTTAGCTCGTAGGACTGCACCGCATCAAGAACACTGGCGGCCTGTTGCTCTAGGGTATTGGCGATCGCCTCGGCTTCGTCATACCGCGTCACCAAGTAAGCCGCCTGGGCCGCTTCGGCATGGAGGGCCAGCGTCAGGTCATAGTGCGCGGTCCAGGCGTTTTCGGGGAGGAGCGATCGCCCCTGTCGTAAAAAGTTGTCCGCTGTTTCATAAGCCGCCGCTGCCTTGGCCCGCCGCCCCGCCGCCAGGTTCAGCCGCACCAGTTCTATCCGCTCCTGCGGCTCGTTAATCAGGTCAGTCCCATAGTTCAGCGCGTTGACGATTTCAAATAGCCCTTCAAACTGGCCCGTGGCGCGATCCGCAGCGGGAATCGTTTGCAGCAGCAGCCGACCGATTTGCAGGTGCGTGGCCGGGCGATCGCCCTCAGCGATCAGCGAATAGGCCGCCTGCTGCACCCGGTCATGCAAAAAGCGGTAGGTAAAGGGCTGCTGGCCTCCCGTTTGGGCGGTGTCAGCCAGGAATTGACCCAACTCCTCTTCAGAAAACAGCAGGGGAATTTTGTAATCCTGGCTGAGGGGCAAGATAAACCGCTCCTCTAGCGCAGGTTGCAAGGCCCGTGCCAGCGCCGACAGGCTGAGTCCGCTGATCGCCACTAGCGTTGGCAGCGTAAAGCGATCGCCCACACAGGCCGCCAGCTTCAGCACGGTCTGCGTCTCTGGCGGCAGCTTCACCAAATTACCCGCCACCAGATCCACCACCGACAGGTCGGCAATGCCCGTCTCTTGAATCGCCTGCACATCCCACCGCCAACCCCCCGTGGCAAAATCAAAGGTGAGCAGTTTCTCCTGATACAGCGTCTTCAGCAGTTGCGTCAAAAAGAAGGGATTGCCCTGAGTTTTGGCAAACAGCATTTCTGCCAGCGGGTACAAGTATTCTGAGGGCTGTTCTTCGGCTCTCCGGCTCCGAGAGGCCCGCTTGCCCGTTAGCGCGTCTTGCACCAGCCGTTGCACAGACTCCAGCGGTAGCGGCTTCAGCACGATTGGGGTCACCACGCCGCCCGCCTGCTGAATTTCCTCCACGGTCTTCATCAGCGGGTGAACCGGGCTGACCTCATTATCCCGATATGCGCCAATCATCAGCAAGTGGCGGCTATCTGGGTTGGACATCAACGCCTGAATCAGCTTTAGCGAGGCCGAATCGGCCCACTGCAAATCGTCCAGAAACAGCACCAGCGGATGAGTCGGCTGGGCAAAGACCCCCACCAGCGATTGAAACACCTGGAGAAAGCGGTTCTGTGCTTCCGTTGCGCCCAGTTCGGGTACGGGCGGCTGGGAACCCAGAATTAACTCCATCTGGGGAATCACGTCAATTAGCACTTGCCCATTGGAGCCTAGCGCATCGAGCAGCTTTTCGCGCCAGATCTCTAGGCGATCGCCACTTTCCGTCAGCACTTGCTGCGTCAGGGATTGAAACGCCTGAATAATCGAGGCATAGGGCACATTCCGCTTGTACTGGTCAAACTTGCCGCTAATAAAGTAGCCCCGCTGCCGCACAACGGGCTTGTGGATTTCGTTAACCAGAGAAGATTTGCCAATCCCCGAATAGCCCGACACTAGCATCAGTTCGCCGCGGCCGCTTGCCTCGCCGCCCAGCGTCAGCAGCGGGCTGGTATTGGCCGCCACCCGATCAAACGCCGCCAGCAGCGCCGCCACCTCCGACTCGCGGCCGTAGAGGGTTTTGGGAATCAGCAGTTGGGACGAGCGATCGCGCTCTCCGGGCGTAAAGTCAGGAATCGTCTTGCTCTCCATCAGAGCATCGCGGCATCGCTCCAAGTCAGCTAGCAGCCCCGCCGCGCTCTGGTAGCGATCTTCCGCATTTTTGGCCATGAGCTTGTGAACAATGGCGGCGATCGCCCCCGGCACGTCCGGGTTCAAACTCCGCAGCGGCGGCGGCGCTTTGGCGATGTGGCAATGCACCAGTTCCAGCGGGTCGTCTCCTCGAAACGGCAGCCGCCCCGTCAGCAGTTCGTACAGCGTAATGCCCAGGGAATAGAAGTCGCTGCGATAGTCCAGCGTCCGGTTCATCCGCCCCGTCTGCTCCGGCGACATATAGACCAGCGTTCCCTCAAGCTGGTTTAGCTCCTGCGGCAGGGTCAGCTCTTCGCCCAAGCGCGAGGCAATGCTAAAGTCCGTGAGCTTTACTTCACCTGTTTCCTCGTTGAGGAGGATGTTAGAAGGCTTAATGTCTTTGTGAATAATGCGAGCCTGCTGAAGCGAGGCCAGCGCTTGAGTCAACTGAATCGCGATATTCAACACCCGCGCCGGATCGAGGATCTTGCACTTGCGGTTGGCCAAAACCTGCTTGAGCGATCGCCCCCCAAAGTCCTCCAACACCAGCACGGCCCGATGCCCATGCGTTTCCAGCCCGTATACCCGCACCACACCGGGCAAATCGAGATTAGCCGCCACCTGATACTCGTGCTTTAGCCGGGTAATCTGCTCCAGGGTAGGATGCTCCGCCCGCAACACCTTGAGAATGAACGGCTGCTGGGTAATCTGGGAAACCGCCCGATACAGCACCGTATTCACGCCTTCGTGAACCAAGTCTAGAGACTGATAACCTAAAATCTCAATCGTTCCGTGCATGGATACTCTAGTTTTTTATGGCTGAGCGTCAGCGGAAGAAAGACCCCTCGTCATAGTTGAGGGGAAAGGTAAAGCGATATCAGAAAGTCTGCCCAAAAAGCCTGCAAATCCGAGTCAGATTAATTTCAACCCCATTCGCACCAGCGTTGCGAGCAACCCCCTACATCCTTTTCCCATTACCCCCTGCAACAATGCTGTGGCTGGGCGCATCCCAGTTCTGCAAGTTTGCCCTCATCCCCCAGCCCCTTCTCCCAGAGCAGGAGAAGGGGAGCCGGATTGGAAGTCCCTCTCCCAAAGCGGGAGAGGGATTTAGGGTGAGGGCTACAAAAGTGGGATACACTCGCTGTGGCTAGAGTGCCCGTTTCAACCAGGGACTTAACAGATTTTGCTAGATGAATAATCGACAATAAGCATCCGCTATCTCGCCTATTGCATCGCAGGCAGCCACTTCATCAGGAGAAAAAATAGGACAAAAAAACGAGGGATACAAACTGACTGTGCAGCAGTCCATAACCCTCATCCGTGATAGTGCTTACGCAGCTCAGTAAGTTCTCATCAATTCATCACCAACTTCTCACCAAAAAGTCTCCGAGAAGTCATTGAAAGATCTGCAAACCCCATCATTTATACGTAAGTTATATAGCGTTTTTCATTCTGGCGAGGCATAGTAACAGCAATGGGAGAACCAATTCTGTAGGTCATTCAATGACACTTGGGAGAAGGACTCCTCAATGGCTTTGTCTAGATCAAGATAGCTCCGTGCCCCAAGGGAGCGCAGAATACTCTTAATCTTTGAAAAGCAATTCTCGATGGGTGAAAAGTCCGGCGAGTACGGCGGTAGAAACATCAGTTTAGCACCTGCATCCTCAATCAACCTCCTAACTTCTTCACCAAGATGAATCGAGCAGTTATCGGGTGCATCCCAGTCTTACAAGACTCAGGATGAGAATTGACCATTGAGATAAGCGCAGCGATGGCGAAGGACTTGTGGAACGTTGTCTTCCTTCCACTGAGCGCCTGAAATTTTCACCCGCCTACCAATTTGCTTGATAGTCGACTCCACGGCACCCGAGCCAATTGAAATCCCCTCAGCTTGGTAGTAGCTGTAGTTAACGATACGGAGCCGATGCTTAGCCAGATAGCCGATAAACTGGTCTACCCGCTCATGGGACCAGTCGTCGAATAGCCTAACCGCCCCATCCACATCCCCTTGCCACAAGCAGGCTTCGACGGCATCAAGACGCTGTTGAGACCCACCCACGTTACCCAAATTCTCCATCAGGTGGTACCAGTCCAAGATCTCAAGGCGCTCGCTGCGATGCCCGATCTGTGAAAACAGGTTCCAGATGCCGTCGTGACCATCCCCAAGACAAACGAGGGGATGCGCTAAGGGCTGCTGGTTGAGCCAGTTGACCAAGCTGTCGTTGTCTTTGTAGAAGGCGCTAATGCTGCACTGATGCAGGTTTACCCCCTTGTAATCGCGCCACTGGCAGGGCTGCCCCTGAGGAGTCCGCAGACGGACTTTGCCCCCGTCTAAGCTCATTTCCTTAACCCCGCTGTCCACCGCTGGTGGCTCTAGGTCTTGACGATGCACCAGCCGTTGCTGGGTACTCCCTGACACGCACACCCCGGTGAGCACAGCGATATCGTCGGCAGCTCGCGCATAGGCTTCGTTGGCACTCAGCAGCAAGCAGCACGTCTCAACCTGAGGACTCCACTGGGTGCGGGCCTTGACCTTAAGCCGCTGGCTCTGGCGCTGACTCAGACTTAAGCGTCCGACGATACTCTGGATGTGCCGCTTTCGCCCAGAGCTTGTGCCGCTGCTTGTGCAGATAAAAAATTTCCGATCTCAGGCCCCACATACTCCAGTAGGTGGTCACGAACGGCGACTTCGATCCCGGCCAATGTTTTGACTTGTTCAGGGTCTGTCTCGTCGTAAAGCAACTCCGCTAACGCCAGTGCATGGGCTTTGATTTGGGCTTCCTTGGTGGCATCCATCGCTTCAACTATCCTTAGAGCAACTGCTCTGAGCCTACGGCGTCTGCCCTTAATCTGCACTAAGCACTTCTACTCATTGCATAACTGGGATGCACCCGCAGTTATCCATGATGACACATGCCCCTTTCCACAACTTAGGAACGAGTCTCTGGGAAATGAAGGCTTCAAAGGTAAGTCCATCGACTGAACCGATGAGATTGGAATAGGTAATTACCTTTTTAAGGCTAATTGCACCAAGAATCGAGACCCGTTTCCCTCGTTTGCTGGGACGCTTACCATGGGCTCGTTTTCCTTTCGGGGCACGTGCCCGGAGTCGAGCCAAAGCCAGGTTCACTCCTGATTCGTCAATAAAGATTAAGTCTTGAGCCAGGAATCCTCGAACCAGTTGCCAAAATTTGACTCGTTCGATTTGCACCCGTTCAGTTTCCTTTTTGTCGGGATACAGCGTTTTTTTTAAGGGTTAAGTTCAGTTTCTCTAACATACGAAACATCGTCGAAACGCCAATCCAAACACCGACCCTTTGTTCCAGCAAGTCACACAACTCTGCCAATGTCGCGTCATGATTTGATTCAGCAATCGTTTTTAGGATCTCTAGTTGCTCATTACTTAATTTGGTTGGCGTTTGCTCAGTGCGGCGTTTGGGGGCAATCTCACCTGTTTCCCGATATTGTTTGATCAGCTTTCGCACGAAACTGTAAGCAACTCGAAATTGTTGAGCGATTTGACGTTGCGACGTATTCCCTTCAATGTAGACATCAATAATTTTTTGTCTAAGATCTAGTGAGTAGGGTCGCATTTGAGTTAAGGGTAAAGTAAATTCACTGAATAGATTATATCAAAATACGCCTCACTAGGCTAGAAATTGCTATACGTCAGTCTAGAGATGAGTTAAACCGATTGCCAACTCGTTAGTGTCCCGATTTATTCGCCACCCTCAAAATGACCAATCAAGAACAACCATGCTGTAAGGGTTTCAGCAGTTGCCAGATCGAGGTGGCGAAAAACTAAGGACACTAACCCAACTCCATCCAAAAACCTAAGAAAACAGCAGAACTTACGCACTTACGATCAGTTTTCTGGGTTTTAGACAATTTCTCCCGAGCGTAGCCCGCGAGAAATTGTCCAATTGCGTAAGTCCTAAACAAGTCAAACGGACTCGTTCAAGCCATTTATAGTTTCTAGGGAAAGCTAATTTAAGCCTAAACAAAGATGCTGCCGACGTTGCTTTGTAGAACGCTAGCCTGCGTCCAACTCACAACCCCCAGCACGTTAGCCCCCTCTTTAATCTGGGCACCACCTGCAACGTTCTGGAAGCTCAGAGCGCCGATATTACCCACATCAAACTTGGTCTTGCCTAGTTGGAAGTTGTTGATCGTATCGGGCCCCTGGCCAGCGGTGAGGACGACCGTTGCATCCCCGCTGCCCAGCCAGATCACGTCTGCACCTGCTCCACCATCAATCAGGTCGCTGCCTCCATTGCCATAGATTGTGTCTTTACCATTGCCGCCGAAGATCTGATCCCTCTGAGAGCCGCCGTAGATCAGGTCATCCCCATCATCTCCCCACAGCACGTCAAGGCCACCGTTGCCGTAAATTGTGTCATTACCAGTGCCCCCCCGAATAGAGTCGGTTCCGGCACCACCGTAGATTTTGTCATTGCCACCGTCTCCGTGCAGGATATCGTAGGCAGCAACCCCGTTAAAACTGCTTGGCTCTGTGTTGTTCACTGCGCCATTGCCGTAGATAACGTCGTCTCCCTCGCCGCCGTAGATGTCTTCTTCATCGGCACTGCCAGAAATGGTATCGTTGCCGCTGTTGCCAAACAATTGATCGTACCCCCCAAGGCTGCCGTTCCCATTAATCACATCGCCTGCATCCGTGCCGAAAATGACTTCAGCATTAATCGTTCCGTTGAAAGTAGCCATCTTAATTCAGCTCCTAAAGTGTGGTTCAAACACGGTAAAACCTGACCTCCTTCTGGATAAGGAGGCGGTCAAAAACGAACTCAAGCATTGAGCAGAACTTACTTACTTGCGATGACGGTTCTCGAATTGCAGATCGAGCTTTTGGAGAGGCTTCTCAAAAGCTTACTCAGCAGTAATCAGGCAAAAGTTATTCGATTATGCAAGCCTAACAAAAAGCCATGATTGCTCCTCAAACTACTGAGGAGTGAAACCGTAGCCGTTCAACTTAGATGCCCAAGATTACAGCTCAACACGTAACCCAAGAGAAATCTGGAGCAAAGGAAACCTGGAGCAGAGGCATAGCTGGCTGAATTGAATATCGCGAAGCAGGATGCTTACTCTGAAAATGCGATCCTGAATGTCAAGTTATCATGATGCTATTCCCAAAGATAGATATTTTTATATTTCTTCAGGAAAGATTCTTAAAAGTATTCTTAAACACAGTTACTTTTCCGGCGATATGGCCCTGAAAAAGTATGCAATGCCTGGAGAGGTCGAGGGTATGGATACCTGGAGAGGTCGAGGGTATGGATACAATGCTTAGGATCATCCTTATATGCCAGGAGATAGAGCGCATCCCAGATATGCGAGTTTGCCCTCATCCCCCAGCCCCTTCTCCCAAAAAAGGAGAAGGGGAGCCGGATTGGAAGTCCCTCTCCAGCTTTGGGAGAGAGATTTAGGGTAAAGGTTACAAAAGTGGGATACGCCCCGGAGATACATCCGGAGACGCTGGGCGATCGCACATCGAGTCTCTATCGACATCAATTCACAACATCAACTCACGGCAATTCACGGCTTGACGGGCAACCGTATGGGATATGTTTCCGGTTGGATTGAAGTGGATTGAAGTTTGATCGAAGTTCGATACGGCTTGGCATCAAGCTTTAAAGAGCCACAAACTCTGTAATGCTCTGTAAAGCTTTGTCATGCAGTTTGCAACGTGGCGTTACGTTGGGTCGCCTTGCGTTAAAAGAAAGTGAGAAACCGTTGCCGGATTTCCAAAAGCCCGCACAATGGAGGTCAAACGAGGGGGAATCCCAGAACCGACTTGGTTCCCCAAACTCGCTCCCCCAAACTTGCTCCCCCAAACTTGCTCCTTAGTTAGGGTTTTGCACTATGACGGCCTCCGCCCTGACTCATCCCCTGCCGCCCACCCACAGCGCGACCGCCGCCCGCGACCAGTTGCAAATTGCGCTGGCGATCGCCGATGAGTCTACCCTAAAATCGCTGCTGATCCGCTGCACACCGCCCATCGCCCAGCCCCATCGCCTCGGCTCGGTGTCGTCGCAGGTGGGCGTGCCCGTCGATTCACGGCAGGCGATTGACGGCATTCTCAGTTTTGAAGATATTACCTGCGTGCTGGCTAGCTCGCCGGAAGAAATCAGCCGCCAAGTTGCCGCCAATATTGACCCCAAAAAGCTGGATCGAGAATACGCCAAGCTGACTCGCTGCGAATCGGAACTGCACACTCTGGGCAACAACCTGACGCTGGCACAGGCGATCGCCCGCCTCTCTCACGCAGGCTTTCCCCCCAAGCAGGTAGACGAAATCATTAACTTACCCAATGAAGCATGGCACAAGTCCTGGTGGTATGCGCTGGATGAGGTGGGGCATTTTACCGTGCCTTTTTTGCGGCTGATGCGGCCGCTGCGCTATCCCGACGGAACCTTCACGCTGCAATATCGCGACCACTTTGCCCAGGACAAGCCGCCCTCCTTTAGCACGCAGGGTCAAAAAGTGCTGGTGGAAATCAAAACCCCCGCCCAGACCTTCCGACGCACCATCGAGCGGATTAACTTATTTCGGCACCAGATGGGCATCCAAAAGGCGCTGATCATTGGCGATCGCCTCACGGAACTGGAGGCACGGGGCTTCATCAGCCAGGGCATCAGCGTCTACACCACCCAGCAGCCCGTCGCCATCCACGCCGAAGCCGACTGCACCGCCTGCGCCAACTTCGACTGCCCCATGTATCGCCGCCCCGATTCGCCCGTGGTCATGTGCCGCAGCTTTTGCCTGGATGCCACAGCGGAATGAGCTTGATGGGTTTGCAAACTCCCCACAGCGGTTATCACTGGAGGCATCCCGGAACGAGGGCAAGCAGCCGCTTTTTTGAGGGCTGGTATCTGCGGCTGACGCTGCCAGAGTTGGGCGAAAGCTTCGCCTTTATGTATTCCATCGAAGACCCACAGGGTGGCACGCCCTACAGCGGCGGCACAGCCCAAATCCTCGGCCCGCGCCACGAGTACCTCTGCCGCACGTTTCCCGATGTGCGCCTGTTTTGGGGCGATCGCCACGCCTTTGCCCTCCGCCACTCGCGCCAATCCCCCCACACCTCGAATAAGCTGAATAAGCAGACTGCCGGATTTCCCTTCTTCCCAAGGGAACCTAAGGGGGATAAATGCGGTTCCTCCAATGATTCCTCAGAGCATTCCTCTGACTGTTCCATTCCGAGTTCCTCTAAGCATCCTCAAACCGTCTTGGCTGAAGACTCTAGTCTATTCTCAAGTGAAGGTTATCAGCTTACTGCCACATATCATCAGGGCATTCTCAGCGAACCCGGTCGGCATTCTGCTCGCTGGTATTATAGCATTCAACCCGTCTATGGCTGGGGCAATTGCGATCGCCCCCAACAGTCCACAGCAGGCTGGCTATCGCAGTTCCAAATTTTTGAACCGGGCTGGCAGATTTTAATGGCCCACGGACTGGCAACGGGCTGGGTGGAGTGGAACGGAACCCGCTACTGCTTTAGCCAAGCGCCCGCCTATGCAGAAAAAAACTGGGGCGGGGCTTTCCCCCAGCAATGGTTTTGGATTCAGTGCAATGCGTTTGACAGCGAGGCGGATCTGACGCTGACGGCAGGCGGCGGGCGGCGGCGCGTGCTGGGCTGGATGGAATCAGTAGGCATGGTGGGGATTCACCACCGGCGGCGGTTCTACGAGTTTGTGCCCTGGAATGGAACCGTGCGCTGGCGAGTGCAGCCCTGGGGATACTGGCAGATGCAGGCAGAAAACGCAGGTCATATGGTGGAACTGCTGGGGACGTGCGATCGCCCTCCCACGCCCATCCGTGTGCCGACGGCGCAGGGCATGGTCTTTGCCTGCCAGGACACCACCCAGGGCAAGCTGACAGTAAAGCTGTGGGAAAAACAGGGCGATCGCCCCACGCTGTTGCTGCAAGCGCAGAGTCATCTTGCAGGGCTGGAAACAGGCGGCGATTTCTCAGCGACCGATACCAGGGGCTACAGCAATTTCTGGTATTTCTGAAGGCGTAAGGCCAGGCAGCGCTGCGGGGCTAATTTCTATCTGAAGTATGACGTTTTACTCGAATAAACTCAAAACTTCTGCAAAAGTGCCAGGACAAGCAAATTGATACGATAGAAAGATTTCATATCACAGCTTAAAGACTGTCTAAAAACCCTATTAAATTGCCAGAATTCACGGTTTACGCTGAAGGCTACGCAGATGATTATGGGTATAAGAACACGCACTGAATCGTTAAGTATATGCAAGCGCCCATACATCTACCAGGGGCCCAACCCTCTCCTTCGGAAACGTCAATTGACCAACTCATTCGCGATATTCTGGCAGATCGACGTATCACGCGAGCAGATCAAAAGCGATTCATGGCGATCTTTTTGTCTAAGTCCTCTTTGAGTGAAAAGGAACAAACTCAGATAAATCTCCTATTCGATGCACTGCGAAACGGTCGCCTTCGAGTTGTGGACTAGCCCTTGGGCGCTTCAGGAGCGATCAAAAGCTGGGTAGCAGCGAATCTGCAAGAAAAGCACCCCTCTGGGTTCGGAAGCTGTTAGATCAGAAAGGCGATCAAAAGCTGGGTAGCAGCGAATCTGCAAGAGCCTAGCACCTGCAAACCTAGCGATAGTTTGTGAACTGGAGGGCAACAGGGTAATCTTCCTGCTTGAGCCGCTGAATTACCGCCTGCAACTCATCCTTAGACTTTGCAGAAACCCGCACTGCATCCCCTTGAATTGAAGCCTGCACCTTTTTAAATTCGTCTCGAATCAGCTTAGAGATTTGCTTGCCCAATTCAGCGCTGATGCCCTTTTGCAGCTTAATTTCCTGGCGGACTCGGTTGCCGCTGGCAGGTTCGATCTTGCCATAATCAAAAATCTTAAGAGAGAGGTTTCGTTTGGCGGCCTTGGTTTGCAGGATGGTGTGAACCGCTTGCAGCGTAAACTCGCTGTCGGTGTTGACCGTGATTGCCGACTCGCCTAGCTCCAGCGTGGTGTTGGTATCTTTCAGGTCATAGCGACTTTGCACCTCGCGCATAGTTTGGTCGATTGCATTTACCAATTCCTGCCGATCGAAGTCGCTCACAATGTCAAAGGAGAATGCTGAAGCCATAGCTAAATCATGAATTTCAAATGGGCTGTAGGCTGGTTTAAAGTTTTCGCTTAGCGATTTTCTGAAAGGCGCGTTCAGGCGTTCAAACTCATCAGGCTGAGGAGAAACAGGGTCGCGATGCTGGCGCTGCCGATGCCAAACATGAGCGATCGCCCAAGGGGGATATTCTGAATGTAAAAGATGGAATAAAACAACCGTGCCGCGACGTAGGCGATCGCCGCCAGATTCACCCAGCCGCCGCTCTGCTGCGTGACGTAGGCCATCAGAGCAGCCGCCGAAAAGATCGTGAACGACTCGAAAGAGTTTTGATGGGCCCAGGTCGCCCGCTGTGCATAGGGGGGCAGCTTGTCAAACAGGGCACGGGGGGCGGCCATGTCATAGCCAGCCTGCACCCGGCCCAGCGCCACCGCCCCAAACGGGACATAGACCAAGATCGCCGCCGCCACAATGGCATACAGCAGAACCATAGGGCTAGGAAGCTGCTCCAAACTTGCAATCACGCTGCTTTCTCCTGGTCGAAAAAACCTAGTCAAAATAAAACAACGTCACGAGCTTGCGCTGATCCTCGGCATCGCGACAGGTCTTCAGAAGCGTATGGCTATCGTGAAACGCAAAGCAGATTAGCTGCTGACAGCGCGAAATAATTTCCTGATTGCACAGGGCACTGGCTTCTGCTAAGGAAAGCGGGTCATTAGCAGGATTTTCCACCAGATGCATGACCTGCTCTAGCTGCTCTCGCGACTCGCGGGGCTGGCGAGCCAGACTTTGGGGCAGGATCACCGTGAGCAAATTAGGGTCGGCCCGCATGGCCCCCCGAATTGCCGCAGAATTGGTTCCGGTTGCGCCAGAGGTCAGCAGGCGATTGCCTGCCAGCACCAGCGCATAGCTCATCATCTCGATCAAATGCTGATGCGTAATAGGAACATGGCGCGACCCCAACAGGGCGATGCGTTTCGATCCAGTCTGCTGGATCGTGGCTAGCTCCTGTAGGAAGTCATCAATTTTGGGTAGGTCGATCGACTGGCTCAACGATCACACACAGGCTGAACAACGGAGTTATTCTATCAGGTGTCAGTAACTCTGGCGCGACTTGTCCGATGCGCGACTCGTTCTAGTGGGAAGACCGCATAAACATGAGCGTATCTTCTAGCGGGTTGACTTGGGCAGGGAGCGCATCCTCCGGGCTTTGCAGACAAGTCTCTGAATCGCTTTCGGACACAGATTCTTCCCAATTCTTTGTCAGGGGCGACGAGAATGCAGGCTGTATGGGGGAGGCGGAAAGCGGGGAGGGCTGGCTGGCGCTAGGGGCCGTGGGATGGGCGATCGCCCGCTTGGGTTCAGACGCAGCCGACAACGCCCGCACCTGCGACAGCAGTTCTTCAGAAACAGGCGGCAACACCTGAGCCGTATTGCAGACAAAAAACGAGAAGGTAAGGCTGCCTAATCGAATGCGATCGCCATCTTTGAGGCGCACAGAATGGCGGATCAGTTCGCCGTTGAGGTAGGAACCGTTGCTGCTGTTGAGATCAACGAGGCGAAATCCCCCTTCGTCATACACGATGGCGGCGTGGCAGCGGGAGAGGCGCTTGTCTTGAATCGGCAGCACCACGCGCCGAGAGTCGCGCCCAATCGTCCAAATGTTTTGGGGCTGAGACAGTGACTGGGTTGCGCCTTTCAGCAAATTGGTGACAAGGTGAACGCGATCGCCCAGCACAAGCCCTTGAACGTAGGGAAGCGCAACGCCCGTTAGCGACTTATTGCCAGAGTTTTCTAGATTAAGAATTTCATCGAGCAGTTCGCGATTGTGCTCGTAGAGCTTGAGAAACACGCGATAAAGCCCCAAACGCTGCTGTAGAGCGTGATCAGAAGCAGTTTCTAGTGAGTCGGCAGGAAAGGCGGTCAGGGTGTTGAGGTTAATCATAAACAACTGACAAAACAGAAGATTTGGGCAATCTAACCAGAAACCAGCCGCAAGCCAGTAGAGGCAAAGCCATCGCTCTAAAACTGAGACTTGGACACCTATTGCCTGCGTTGCTTACGATAGTTTGCTGGGTCTGGCTTCATCCATCGATTCAGCTTTGGCGGTTAAGAAGCGGAGGAGCCTCGCCGAGAGGGGAGCGTGGTGAGCGCGGCGACCTGCACACTCTGCCACTGTGCCTCCAAGACTGGAGCAATGCCCCAGGATCAACACAAGATCAACCTTGGGTGTCATCCCCAGTTGACTGAAGAAACCGACCCGTGCGCGTATCCACTTTCTAGCCTAAATGGACTTTCAAGCTGAGGTAACCGCACGACCACGGTTGAGTCTATAAAGCTCCCCGAAAATCTTAGGATTTCTCCAAGTTTTCCCAGAAAGCGCTCCGGGTAAACATCACTATAAACATCACCCAGCGTTACAGTTGTCACTTTAAACTTTCGGGTCTTTACGGAGGGCAGGGGCAATAAAGAAATGGCTAGAGAATCCTATTCCAGGCTACGAAATTCCCGGCTGGCTCTGGGGTGGAACCCTGCTCATGGGGGCCTCTGCGAGATCCGTATCGTGTTCTATATTACTTAGGTGACTTTGCCGAAACGGAGGCGATCGCCCTTCCTGTCTGCTCGGTCATCCCTCATAGGGTTTCCTTAAACAAAAAATACTACAGGACAGGTAGACCTTCTACCGGATTTTCTTGGGCTGGAGCAAGACTTGCCGCACCTGTCGCGCAATCCTCTGCCAGTCAAACTGGTCAACGGCATATTGGCGGCAGAGGCCGCGACCGGGTAAGGGGCATTCTCCCGTCAGGAGCGCAATCAGCCGCTGGGCGATCGCTGCTGGTTCGGTCGAGTCTGTCACAAGGTCTGGGCAAAAAGGCGTGAGAATTTCTGGCATTCCGCCGACGGGTGTGCAGAGGGCAGGCGTTCCAGACGCAAGCGACTCCAGCAGCACCAGGCCGAATCCTTCTAGGCTCAGGCTGGGCATCACGGTCAGGTCGGCCGCTTGATAGGCGAGGGGCAAGTCTGCTTCGGGCAAAAAGCCGAGAAACTGGACGTGGTCTTGCAGCCCCAGTTCATCTGCCTGCTGCTTTAGGGCTTGGCGGAGGGGGCCCTTGCCTGCGATCGCCAGCCATACCTCTGGCACGGCAGATTTTACCGAGACTAGCGCTTGCAGCAGACGGTCTAGCCCCATGCGCTGCACCAGCCGGCGAGTCGTGAACAGAATGGGGCGATCGCCCGGCCAGCCCAGCACCGCCCGGGCCTCGGAACGCGACTGCGTGGGGGCAAAGTGGTGCGTGTCTACCCCGCCAGGAACGACGCGGATCTGGCTCCAGGGAACGCTGTAGGACTCGTGCAGGATCGCGCCAAAGGCTTTGCTCAAGACCAAGAAGCGATCGCACCGGGAAAAAACGCGCTGCTCGACCCATTGCTTTAGCACCACGCTTGGCTTGCTGGCTCCTTCCTGGCGGCTTTCGAGCGCCCAGGGCCCGTGAAAGGTAAAAGTGACAGGCACATCTGGCGGCAGTAGGTCGAGCAGCGGCAAGCTATAGAGAGCAAAGTGGAGGTTTACTGCGTCGATGTCCCAAAAATCGGCTTGCCTGGTGCGCTGGGCAAACCGACGACGCACCTCCCAAAGCCGTTGGGGCAACGGGCGATCGGGTTCAGACAAATTCGTCAAACGAAGAGAGCCGCGTTCTAAACCGTCGGGTAGACCGACCCCGCCCAACTCCAGGCGATCGCCCCTGGCGAGCTGAGTTGCCAACTCATAGACATATCGCTCCATGCCCCCTGGCGTTTTGGGAAACCAGCCCGTCCCCAACAGCAAGAGACTGGCGTTGGCAGGTTGAACCGCTACATTGGCGCTGGTTGCGTCGTCCATGCTTTCACCCGTCTCAAGCCTGGGGCGTGTTTTCAATATCTGGCTGAACCGAGCCTATCACCATCCCTCAGCGCATTCATCCAGGTTCTAGCCCTTCAGAGACTCTATCAAACCTATTCATGGAAGCTATGGAGCCTACTTTTTGTATCTTAAGATACTGTTTTTTAGACTGGAGATATCAAAAAGGAGGTAGATGCTTATGAAATGGCAATTAGGGCACGGGCAATCAGAATTTCCGGCAAACCCTCAGCAACGATTTCAGTCCGAATCCCAATCGCGTCTGAACTGGCACCAAAATCGACACCATGTTGAAACTCTGGAGCGCATCTTTCAGCGGACGGCAACCGCCAAACGCAACTGGAATACGAGGCTGAACGGACTGTGGGAAAGGGCGATCGCCGCTCTGGATGTATCGGATGAGCCGCGCGTGTGGCGATCGCGGGATGAGCACGGGGATGTTTTGTGGAATGCCTATGATCCAAAAACCGGAAAGTCAGTGAATTGCGTTTCGGAGGCGGATTTGCGAGTCTGGCTGGAAGCGCGATATTCCCAAACACCCAGTTCCCCAATGTCTAATCTCACTGTCTGATGCCACTCTCTAATCCCAACGTCTAATCTCACTGTCTAATCTCACTGTCTGACCCCACCATCTGATCCCACTGTCTAATCCCACCGTCTAATCGCTGGCTATAGCGATGCCAGAACCCTTCAGAACCCTGCTAGCGGGTCAGGTGTCTCGTGACGTTCAGACGGTTATCAAGACTGCTACTGTTTCTTCAGCACGTCCAGAAACGCATAGACACTGGGTGGCAGCAAGGCATTTGCCAGCGTCACGACTCCGATCAATCGCTCTAGGGGCGTAGGCAGGCTGTAGGTTTTCACGCCCGCAGGAATAGGTTCCGCAGCAAGTCGCGGCAAGATCGCAGCACCCAAGCCTTCCGCCACAAGGCTGACGATCGTGGCATCGGTTTCCACCTCATAGTCAGCCTTGAGCGAATGCCCCAAGGCTTTGGCATGGTCGTAGACGGGGCGCATCATGAGGTAATCTCTGGGCGGCATAATCAGCGAGTGCTGCAACAGTTCTGCCCAGGTTAGCTGTGGACCCGCAGGCTGAAACGAAGACGGCAGCAGCGCAATAAATTCATCCTGAAAGACTCGCCAGACTTCAAACTCTTCGGTGGTGGGCATAAACGTAAACCCCACGTCGGACTGCCCTTCGCGGAGGGCCTGCTCGACGTGGGGATAGTTGTCGTGTTCCGACAGGTTGATGGTGATGCTGGGGTGCTGCTGGTGAAATTGGGCAATCACAGACGGCAGCAGGTTAGTCGCAACGCTGCGAAAAGAAGCAACCCGCACCTGTCCCCGTTTCAAGCCTCTGGCCTCTTCCGCTGTCTGGGCGATCGCATCCGCCCGCACCACAATTTCGCGGGCATGGACAAGTACTGCTTCGCCCACTGGCGTAAGCCGTGCCCCATGTCGCCCCCGGCTAAACAATACAACACCCAGAAAGTTTTCTAGAGCGGCGATCGCATGACTGACGGCAGACTGCGACATTTCCAGGTGCAGCGCTGCCTCGCTAAAACTGCCCTGCTCCGCCACGGCAACGAGAATGCGGAGCTGGGATAGCTTCATCTGGTTTTGGTTGTTTGCGTCTAGCAACTTGCCCTATTTCACTTGCCCTATGGCAAGAATTCCAACAAATTCCAACAGATATCGCCAGCCATTGTAGAAGGGAAGACAGGAGGCGTGGCGAATCTTGGGCGACAGTTTTGGGGCGCTCAGTCTTGGCGAATGGTTACCAGAACGCAAAATCAGGCGGCGTGTGCAGATAGAAGCGATACGACCTCTGCATGAGCCATCACAACTTCTGGATGGGCTTGCAGCACGGCGCTGTACTGGCTCGAAAAGCGATCGCCCTATTTCACGCTGCTGCGTTGGGAGAAGGGGGCGATCGCCGAGCTTGCAGAAACGGGACTTTCGATTGCTTTCAGCGAAATGCCAAGCGTTTTGGACTCGGTGTGGTCGGCAAACAAGCCCAAAATGCCCCCGGCTGAAATCGTCAGCAGCGGATGGGGAAAGGCATTCAGCAGAGCGTCTGCCATGTTGAGCGCGAGTACGACGGATAGGGCCGCCACGGGCGCAAGCCTGCGATGATGCCAAGCGCCTGTGGGGAAATAAAAGATTAGCACCAGACTGGGCAACAAAAAAACGAGCGTAAGGCTCACCAATCCCACCAGTCCGCGAGTGCCATACACGATAATCCACAAACTATCGGTGATGTACTCATAGCCCCTGTGATCAATCACGCGATTTCGCCCATACCCCCCCCAGCCAAACCACATTCGCTGATTGGCCTTGTCCACTAGAACATCTTCAGAATTGAGCCGAAATTGCAGGGATTCCGTCTTGCTTTCAGAAGTCACGCCGCTAACGGCTGCGGTAATGCCATCTTTTGCCAGGGAACCTGAGATGCCGTTGTGCAAATAAATCAAAATACAGAACGAAATTGCTAGCAGCGGCAAAAAGTTTCTCAAATATCTGCTGACAAAAAAGATGAACACGCCGACACAGAAAAACACCGTCGCCGCCAGCGATCGCGTCAGGAAAGACTGAACCACGATGGCGAGCGCCAGCCACTTAAAGGGAAGCCCAAACAGACGATTGATTGAGCCGCTTTTCCAAAGCCATACTGAAATTACAGCAGCAGACATAAACCAAGCACCCACAACCAGGCCGTGCGCCTGAAACACAATCGGTCGATAGCCAACGCCTTCAATCACGTTTTGACCAATCCGGCCCCCTGAGCCGTCAAATCCGTAGATGGTCTGGTGCAAGATCGGGCTGAGACGCATCTCAATCCAGCAAAGTGGAATATAGCTCAGCGTCCCCACAACAATGCCCAGACAGAGCTTTCTCAGTCCCTCCAAATCACGGAGATAAACTCTGCCTAATAGATAGGGCAAGACCCAATTTACGCTTTGAGCGCCTAGCTCCTTCAAGCCGTCAAAAATGCCCAAGTCGTTCGAGATAGACGAAAGGAACGGGCAGATCCACCAAACGATCATCGGCAAATCAAACCAGCTTAGGCGAAAGGAAAACAAGCGCTTTGCTTCCGCATTAAACAGGATGATTCCTAAGAAAACTGCATAAGTTGTGAACGCCATTCGAGTCCCCGGAATCAGAAGCGGAAGCTCAAATTCAAACTGAGACAGATAGAGAAACCCTGTCACGAAGCTCACGACGATCGCCCATTGAATCGACAACTGTCGAAACAAATTAACCACGATCGGAACCCATGCAAGCAGTGCGGGAGCAGGAGGAATGATCATCGATGTTATGAGCTTTTCGTTCCAGGTATTGAGAGCTAATTTGTAAAGGAGCCTGAAAGCCTTGTTAATCAAGGATTTCCGAGAAACCGCTTTTCCTGGGCAAGCATGACCTCAAAGCCACACATGCCAAGAGTTTCAGGCTTCTTAAGATTTGCTTCATAAATTAGCTCTGAGACTCAGGGTTAAGGGTCAGAAGTTAAGAGTCAAGAGGTAAGTGCTGGAAAATCTACCCCAAAGATGGCTCGACCGGTCAGAAATAAAGCCAGAATAGCCAAAAAAACAAGCGTTAGTTTGAGGTCTTGTCCGATACAAAGCAGGCGCTCTTTCCAGAGTCCATAAAGGTTTGCCGCATAGATGGGGATGTTGCTGATTGGAACCGCAACCACTGCTCCAAAATCGCCTGCCAGATGAGCGCCCAAGGGAATTCCCAGAATTAGAAACAGAAAACTCAAAAACTTGCCGAATGCCGAATATTGAGATTGTCCCAGCGCCAGAAGGACAGGGCCCACTGTATTCGTCAGTGCCAGGGGCCAAATTCCTAAGGAGAGGACTGATAGCATCCACCCTGCCTGACGGTAGCGTTCGTCATACATGATGGAGATAATAATGTCTCCGGTGCTAATCAGCAGAGCAAGCAATATTCCAATTGCTGCCAATACCAATCCCCGGTTTTTGAGAATCTTGGCCCGCAGTTCAGTCCGCTCTAGATGAATCAGCTTGGCTAGAGACGGAAAGATCACCGTGCCGCCGACCTTTTCGATCAGCGTAGAGGGTAAAATTGCGATTCCCAGGGCAAGATTGTAAATCCCAAACATCGAGAGGGTGATGAGCTTTCCAAGCACCAATCGATCGGTCTGGGTCGCCAGAAAATGCATCGCGCTGGATGCAAAAATCCACTTGCCAAAGTTCAAGATTTCTCGAACGGCTGACTTATCCCAGGCAAACCTATTTAGCGGGCCAGGAATGCTCCAAATGTTCAGGATCAGCGTGATAACTGCAGAAATAACTCCCGCAGAGGCGATCGCCCAAATTGATGGACTCATCCAGGCCCAAATAATCAAGATAACACCCGAAACCACTTGAGCGCTGATTTCAAGGGTGGAAATATGCCGCATTGAAAGCTGGCGATTGAGCGTGATTCGCTTGGTCGGGTTGAACCCATCAATGACCAGAAAAAGCCCCATAAACGGTAGCAATAAGACCAGTTCAGGCTGTCCATAAAAACTGGCAACGGGCCACGCAATTAGCAAACTGCCTGCCCACAAAATGAACCCCCGAATCACCTGAATAGTCCAGGCTGTGTTTAGAAAATCGGGATCATCGCCGCGCTTGCTTTGAATAATGCTAGGAGCAACTCCTAAGTCCGAAAACAAAACTAGCGCACCCAAGAATACCCAGACCAAGCTGACTTTCCCGAACATTTCGGGGTTGAGCAGACGGGTCAGAATCAAGTTGCTGCCAATTCGCAGCGCCAGGGAAATGCCGTAGGTGAGGACAACCCAGGCCGTCCCGCGAATTGCCAACTGTTTAATAGATGCCATGACCCTGCCTAAACAACTTTGCTAATCCAAACCCGTCCAAATTCATCCACCAGTTTCGTCGCATTCCATCAGATACTGCTAGTTCGCTGCGATACAGTTGCCTGTTTGGATATGTGTTTCTAACAATAATTTGGAAATAACTTGAAAATAACTTGAGAGCCACTCCGAAAGTATTCTTAAAACGACTCTTAGAAGATTAAAAGGAAGAGTAGAAGATCTACTTTAAGCAGAAAAATCGATGTAAAAATCGGGGAGCGATCGCCCTCTAATCCCCCTTTAGCAGAGCTTGTAAAGTCTGCCGACTCAATTGGACTCAGACTCAATCAGACTCAAAATAACGCCAGTTTGCCAGTTGTTTCTTTTTGTATAGCTAACTTATATCGGTGAAGCTGGGGGCTTGTCAGTAATTTCACGGCCCTTCATCAAAACTTCATAAAATTCTGGATACCTTTTCTGAGGAAACCCGTAGTCCTTGCCAGTTCTGGATTTCATCGCTGTTGCCGAGCAGTTCTGTTTTTGGGCGATCGCCCAAAATTTACGGGATTAGGCGTAATGATACCGTTTGCCCCGGAACAGGTTTGGTATTATCTGTTTGCTTCGATTCACAGAACTTATTAAAGCCAGGTTAATGACAGGGCATCAGTCGCAAGGAGCGTGCCTTATGTCGGATTATCAGGAACGCATTTACGCCCGAAGTGGGGACTTTGCTATTGGGGTTAGGAATGAGTCTGGAGGAGAATCCAGAAATTTTTTAGGGCGTGTTTGGAACGCAGGTCTTGGGCTAGCAGGACTAGGACTGGGTTGCTGGATGGGGGCGATCGCCCTTGCGCTGCCATCCACCGCCCAGACCTTACCTGAATCTATGCCCTACGAACCTAGCGGACGGGTGCCCTCTCGTGCGGCGGCAGCGATTCCGGCAGAAGCAGCCAGCACCGAGTACACGCTGGGGGCGGGCGATCAGGTGCGGGTCGATGTTTTTGGTGTCGCCGATCTCAGCGGCACAACGTATACCCTGTTGTCCGACGGCTCCCTGACCTTGCCCTGGGTCGGAAAGGTGGTTTTGCAGGGATTGACGACCGAACAGGCTTCAGAAACCCTGGTGCAGCGCTATCGCCGCTATATCCACCGACCGTCAATTACCGTCAGCTTGGTCAGCCCGCGCCCAGTTCGCATCGGCGTGGTGGGCGAGGTAAATCGCCCCGGCGCATACACCACCGGGCAATCGGCGGGCGGCACAATCGAGGGTGATGGGGCAGCCGCTCCCATTCGCACCGTGACGCAGGCCATCCAGGCCGCAGGCGGCATCACTCAATTAGCCGATATCCGCAACATCGAGATTCGCCGGCCGCAGTTGGGAAATCGCCAGGAGGTGATTCGGGTTGACCTGTGGGCATTTTTGCAGGCGGGCGAACTGGATCAGGACATTCCCCTGCGAGATGGCGACACGCTGATCGTGCCGACAGTCAGCGCCCTCGACCCCCGCGAAGCCGTCCAGTTGGCTGCCGCAAACTTTTCGCCCGAAACGGTCAGAATTAACGTCGTTGGCGAAGTGAAGTCTCCCGGAACGCTGGCGCTACAGTCCAACACTTCGTTAAATCAGGCAATTCTGGCGGCGGGCGGGTTTGACCTGACTCGTGCCCGCACCAGCGAAGTGCAGTTAATCCGCATCAACCCAGATGGTTCGGCCGTCCGTCGAGAAATTCAGGTAGATCTCTCCGCCGAGGTCAACGAAGCCACTAATCCGGCCCTGAGAAACAACGACATTGTGGTGGTGGGTCGCTCTGGGCTGGCGCGAACCGGAGACTTTTTGAATACGCTATTGGGACCGATTAATCCGTTTGTGGGGGTGTTTAGCATCCTCCGAATTTTTGGCGGGAATTAGCTTGGTACAGGGTTCGATGGCGTTCCCAAACTGTGAGTGAGCGTGTGTGAGTGAGCGTGAATGAGAGTGTGGGGCGATCGCCCGTTCCTATTCTTTGAGTCGCATTCCTGTTGCATTGATAGCGTTCAGCAAGCTGTTCATGTTTTCTTCGTATTTTTATCCGTGTGTTGTGCCAGTCTTCTGTAACTCCTCCAATCGTCAGTTGAGTCAGGTATGAACCCAGAAAATCGTCACGAGCCGCTCCGCCTGGAGAGTAGTAACCAGCTGATCAGCCAGTTGCTCAGCCAAAATTCTGCTAGCGATGCCGATGAGTTTGCCCGCCTGATGCGAAAGGGGCTGAACATTGGTACGTATCGGCGCAGCATCTTCCGAAATTTCTGGCTAACGGCGAGCATTGTGGGGTTGGTCAGCAGTCTGGCTGCGTTGCGATATGCCACCACGCCCCCCACCTACTTGGGCGAGTTTCAGCTTTTGGTGGAGCCGCTGAATACACAGGCGCGGGTAGTCGATCCACTGGCAGTCACGCGAACGAGCAATAACGTGCCGACCGAGCATTCCTTTGGCGGGCTGGATTATCCCAGCCAGATTGCCGTGCTGCAAAGCCCCGGAATGCTGGAGTCGATCGTGCAGGAAGTGCAAAAGTCTTATCCAGACTTCAACGTGGGGATGCTGCAACGGGGGCTGACGGTGGAGCGGAAAGGGCAGACGAATACGGATATGACCAAAATTCTTCGCGTCAGCTATGTCCACTCCGACCCCGAACTGGTGGCGATGGTGCTGCGGGAAACGTCGAATCGCTATTTGCAATACAGCCTGGAAGACCGCAAGACCCGCTACAGCGAAGGCATTAAATTCGTTGAAGACCGCTTGCCAGAACTGCAAAATCGGGTGAACTCGCTGCAAGACCAACTGCAAGCGCTGCAAGAGGAATATAACCTGGTTGACCCCAAGGAGCAGGGAACACTGCTGTCGGGAGAGGTGAGCCAGATTGCGGCAGAGGCGCGGGAAACGCGCAAACTCTTGCGGGAACAGGTAACGCTGTATAACTCGCTGCGGCAACAGTTGAACCTGACCCCGGAGGAGGCGATCGCCGCGTCTGCCCTCAGCGAAGAACCGGGCTATCTGAAGCTGCAAGAGCAGATGCAGCAGCTAGAAGCCGAAATTGCCACTCAGTCGGCACAGTTTAGCGAAGAAAGCCCGATTATACTGGATCTGCGTGCAAAGCAGCGCAATCTTTCGAGCCTGATGGCGCAGGAGGCACAGCGCATCTTGGGGCAAAATCTGGGGCAGGGCACGGGCAATCCCCGCGTGCAGGCATTCCAGAACTCTGTTCGGCTCAAGCTAATCGAAGAAATGGTAGCGGCTATCAACCAGATTCGCGTGTTGCAGGCCCGCAGCGCCGAAATTGCAGGCATTCAGGCACAGGTACAAAACCGCTTTCAGGAGCTTCCTGCTGTCTCGCGGCGATACAGCGAAATCCTGCGGCAGCTTGAGATTTCCAACCGCAGCCTGGATCAACTGCTCACCCAGCGCGAAAACTTTCAGATTGAATCGGCCCAGACGGAGGTGCCGTGGGAACTGGTGTCGCCCCCGACGCTGCCGAAAGACGGGCAGGGTCGCCCGATTCCCTTTGCCAAGAGCAACCGAGAACTGCTGGGGGCGATCGGCGCTTCGATTTTGCTGGGGCTGCTGGCGGCTATCTTACTTGACCAGTTCCGCAACGTTTTCTTTAGAACAGAGGACATTCAAGACGCGATCGATCTGCCGGTCATTGGGGTGGTGCCCTACGACGCTGGCGCTGCCCATCTGCAAGCGGAGGTTCCGCCGACCGCAACGGGCGATCGCCTCGATTCTTCTCTGTTTAAGGAAGCCTTCAGTTCGCTCTATGCCAATCTCTGCTTTATGTCGGACGGTGCGCCAATTCGCTCGATCACCGTTTGCTCTGCCTCGCCCAGCGAGGGCAAAACCACGATCGCCCTGCACCTGGCCCAGGTCGTTGCCAGCATGGGCAAGCGGGTGCTGCTGGTAGACAGCAATCTCCGCCATGCCGACTTGCATCGACGGCTGCGGCTGGAGAACGAGACGGGCTTGAGCGATATGCTGCTGCGTGAGGTGCAGCCTGATGACTTGATCCAACCCACCAGCGTCCGCAATCTGTTCGCGCTGACCGCTGGGCAACCCTCGCTAGAAGCCGTCCGGCTGCTGGCATCAGAACACATGCAGACCGCCATGTTCAGGCTGCATCAGACCTACGACCTGGTGATCTACGACGCACCCCACCTGTTGGGATTGACGGATGCGGAGTTCATCTCCGCAAATACCGACGGCATTCTCATGGTGGTGAGCGTTTGTCAGGCTAAGAAATCGCACGTTATGCAAGCTCTGCAATCCCTGAGCGTCCATCGCCTACCGAGTCTAGGTGTGGTTGCCAATCATCCAAACCCCAGGGCGATCGCCTCTCTGGGCTACTACAACACCCATCCGCGCCCGCTGCGGCGACAGGCCCGCATGGTGGAGGAACCCGCCCGCGCCCTGCTGAATGGCAGTTCTGGTAGTTCCAACGGCGGTAATGGTTCTCATCATTCCAGAAGCTAGATACGGTTCAAAAAAGCTGGTTTTTTGCATGGATTAGGTGTGATTAGGCGTGGTTATTCAGAGCGTCTGCACGCATTCCAGCCCATCCCAACAGCATTCATCACGGGTTTCATATCACTGGTTCAATATCAGGCTTCGACGTTTCAACATAGGACTTTAATTGGAATCTGACTGAGATATTCAACTTCAATTCTTAGCTGCGGAGGGTGTAATGCGGATTGCGATTGTTGGTTGTGGATTCGTTGCAGACTACTATCTCAAAACCTTGCAGCGGCATCCAGAACTCAAGCTGATGGGCGTGATGGATCGCGTTCCAGAACGTGCCGAGCGCTTTTCCGAATACCATTCCGTCCCTCGGTATGACACGTTCGACGATCTGTTAAAAGATCCCGACGTGGATATTGTCCTCAATCTCACCAATCCCCGCAGCCATTACCAGGTTTCCAGAGATTGCCTGGCCGCTGGCAAACACGTCTATTCTGAAAAACCGCTGGCGATGGACATGGCAGACGCAACTGAACTGGTTGAACTGGCTGAACGTCGCGGCTTGCTAATTGCTTCAGCGCCCTGTAGCGTGCTGGGCGAAACGGCGCAGACGGTGTGGCGGGCGCTGCGGGAAAATCGCATCGGCAAGGTGCGCCTGGTCTATGCCGAAATGGACGACGGACTGGTTCACAAAATGCCCTACCAAAAATGGGTCAGCGAATCGGGCGTGCCCTGGCCCTACAAGGACGAATTTGAAGTGGGCTGCACGCTGGAACATGCAGGCTATTACGTGACGTGGCTCACGGCATTTTTTGGCCCGGCAGAATCGGTGACGGCGTTTTCCTCCTGCCTGATTCCCGACAAGGAAACGAACGTGCCGCTGGCGGTGAATGCGCCCGATTTCTCCGTTGCCTGCATCAAGTTTGCCTCTGGCGTGGTGGCGCGGCTCACCTGCGGCATTGTGGCCCCGCATGACCACGGGCTGCGAATCATTGGCGACGACGGCGTGTTGGGCATTCACGACTGCTGGTATTACGAAGATCCGGTATACATCCAGCGGATGGTGACCCTGCGCCGCAAAGCCTTTATGAGTCCAATCAAACAGCGCTACCCGCTGCTGAGAAAAGGGGGCAAACGGTTTAACTATAAGGGTTCTCAGCAGATGGACTTCGCCCGTGGCGTGGCAGAAATGGCAGCGGCGATCGCCGAAGGTCGTCCCTGTCGCCTGTCGCCCCGCTTTTCGCTGCACAACAACGAAATCGTGCTGGCGATTCAAAACGCAATGGAAACCAGCCGAACCTATCGGCTCACCACAACCTTTGAGCCAATTGCGCCAATGCCCTGGGCCAGCGATGGGGTAGAGACGAGGGAACAGCCCCAATTGGAGCCAATGTCCACGGCGAAAGTCGCAGCTTTAACATCTAGAATCCCGCAGTGAAGTCCCGTACTCGAATCTCGCACTAGAATCCCGCACTGAATTCGCACTCAGTTTCTCACGCTAAGGTTCCGCAGTAAGATCCGCACTGAATTCGCACTCAATTTCTCGCGCTAAGTTTCTGAGATGCAAACACCATCGCGCACAATTCGCTGGGGTATTTTGGGCACGGGCTATATTTCCAGGGCGTTTGCCGAGGGGCTACGGCCGCTGCCGGGGGCGCAACTGGTGGCGATCGCCTCTCGCACGCTGTCGAACGCCCAGCAGTTTGCCCGCGAGTTTGGCGTGACGAAGGCTTACGGCAGCTATGAGGAACTAGTGCAAGATGCCGAAGTAGATGTGGTTTATATCGGCACGCCCAACAGTCGCCACCACGACGACTGCCTGCTGTGTCTGGGGGCGGGCAAGCCTGTGTTGTGCGAAAAGCCCTTTGCAATGAATGCGCGAGAAGCCAGCGAGGTCATTGAGTTTGCTCGCAAGCAGCATCTCTTTTGCATGGAGGCGATGTGGATGCGCTTCTTGCCGCTGGTGCAGCGAGTCCGGCAGATGGTTCAAAGCGGGGCGATTGGCGAAGTGTGTACGCTGACGGCGGAGTTTGGCTATCCGGCTGCGTTTGACCCGTCGAGCCGCTTGTTTAACCGGGAACTGGGGGGCGGGGCGCTGCTGGATCGGGGCGTGTATCCGCTGTCGCTGGCGTACTTTTTGCTGGGGGAACCGGAGAGCGTGGTCAGTCAGGCGGCGATCGCCACCACAGGCGTTGATGAACAGTCCAGCTATTTGCTGAAATATGAGGGCGGGCAACTGGCGATGCTGTCGGCAAATCTGCGAACCTACGCCAGCAACGAAGCTGTGATTACAGGCACTCGCGGACAAATTCGCATTCATGCACCGTTTTATAAGCCGCATCAGCTCTCGGTGAGGACGTTTGCGGCAGCGGGCGATGGCTCAAGCCAAGCCTCAGGCGGGAATCGTCCGTCTAGCCTGAAACAAATCGTAGCATCCGCTGTTCGAGACAATTCCCTTCTGCAACGCCTCTATCTGCAATTCGGCGATCCGTTCCTCAAGCGACTCCGTCAGCCAACCAAAACCATCCTGGAGCCATACGCGGGGAATGGCTACGGCTATGAAGCCGCCGAGGTGATGCGGTGTCTTCGCAGCGGCGAGATCGAGAGCAGGATCATGCCACTAGACGAGACGCTGGCCATTCAAAAAGCAATGGACGAGATGCGTCGCCAGTGGGGTTTGGTGTATTCTCAAGATGAGATCTGACTTGAAATCTGACTAGGAACTTTTTCGAGATTGCGAGGGAGGGCGATCGCCCCTGAGTCCCGTTCCTTAGAGTCCCGTTCCTGTACAGAGTCTGCCATGTCTGCAAGTCCTGGATGCGTCACGTAGCGCTGGAATAACGCCGCCAGCCGCGCCGCTTCTACCCTGGCGCTGTGGAACTGAGCCACTCGCGCTGCGCCAGCCTGCCCCATGCGCTCCAAATCTGCCAGCGGTGTCTGCAAGACCTGGCGCATCGCCGCCGCCAGCGTCGTTACGGAACCCGAGGGCACCAGCCAGCCGCAGACTCCCGGCTCCACCAGTTCAGGAATCCCGGCAATATAGGTACTTAGCACGGGTCGCCCCAGCGCCAGCGACTCCATCAGCACCACGGGCAGCCCCTCGGCAAAGCTAGGCAGCACCATCACCTGCGCCGCCAAAATCTGCTGTTGCACTTCCGCATTGGTCGCCCAGCCCGTGATTTCTAGATAGTCGTGCAGATTCAGCGCCTTGATACGCTGTTCAATCTGCGCCCGTAGCGGCCCATCGCCCACCAAGACGACCTTAAACCTTAATCCCTCTGCTGCAAGCTGGCTCACCGCTTCCAGCAGCAGCAGGTGGCCCTTTTGCTCCCCCAACCGCCCCACGCAGACAAAGCGAGACTCCTGCGGCAACGGTACAGACGGCTGCAATAAGAATAAGTCATCTACGCCGCAGTGGATGATGTGAATCTTTGACCACTGCGGATAGTCGCACCAGCGAAAAAGCTGACTTTCGGTAAAGGAACTGATGGCGACGACAAAGGCAGCGTGGCGAATTTTTTCAGAGAGGGCGATCGCCTCTGGCTTGTCAAACTCGTGGGGGCCGTGAACCGTGAAGCTATAGGACGGCCCGCCTAGCGCATGACACAGCATCGCCACTGCGGTTGCATTCGTGCCAAAGTGCGCGTGTACGTGGTCGATGCCCATTTCTATGCAGCCGCGCAGCAATCCACAGGCCTCAGCTAGGTAAACTAGGTTCACCAGCAGCCCCCGATCCGATTTCCAGCCCGTTTTGAGCGCTAGTCGCAGCGCAGCGAGAAATCGTTGAGGGCGGCTCATCACCCCGCGAACCGCATTCAGCAGCAGGTCAAATTTAGAGCCTAGAATAAACCGTGTTTTTTGAAACTCTTGCTGATCCGCCGCGTCAGTCAGCGCCAGTTCTGGTTTGCGAATCGAGAAACGGGTTACGTCAATTCCCTGCGTTTCCAGTTCCAGAATTTCTCGACGGATGAATGTGCAGCTTGCATAGGGATGCTGATTCATCAGGTAAGCAATCTTCATAGCAGCGATGCACTCAGAGAAAAATGAATTTCAAAAGATTGTGACACATTGCAGCACTGCATTTATGTCCCGGACAACACTAAGGTGAGAAGTTAGCCGACTGTGCAAGTTCTGTGTATTTCAAAATTATGTTTTATATGAACAGTTCAGAGCGAGATAAAGACGGGGTGTTGGGATTTGACCTGGCACGGAGCTTTTTGGAATTATGAAGTTCACATGAACTTGAAACGTAGAAACTGTAAAGCTGATGATCTAGAACAAAGCCATGCAGCAGTGTCTTCGGTGTATTCACGGAAACATTTCTAGCCCACAAGACGCTTGAATTCATGGGATGTTAGCCCGATCCGTCTTGGAAAGAGGCAATCGCCTGCGTCATAGTCGTCAATTCTTGAATATGAAGTTTACGTGAATCTGAGGTATAGATATTGCGAAAATCAGGTGTTGCCTAAAGAATAAATTCGAGCAGAGCTAAGTGTATTCACTGAAGCTCTTCTGTTGCTCCAGGGTTGCAGTTATGGTCATCACTGATTGGGTCTTGCTTCTGCTGTCTGGAGTCGTTCTAGTTCCTTGCGCCGTTCTACTCACTGAGTGTGTAATGGCGTTACGGATTTCGCAGAAGTCATCAGGCAGACTGCCTCGTTTGTGTTCAGAAGAGGATTCGTGGTCTAGTATACGAAATGATGTAGAAGCGGGCGATCGCTCGTTCCGGTTTATGGTTCTTATGCCTGCTCACAACGAGGAGCTTGGCATTTCGGACTGCTTGCATCACCTCATCCGCGAGGTTGATTCTCCTGAGCAGGTCTTAGTCGTAGCGGATAACTGCACGGATCAAACAGCGGCGATCGCTCGTTCCTTTGGAGTGGATGTGATTGAGCGCCAAAACCCGGCTCGGCTTGGTAAGGGCTATGCACTGGACTATGGTCTGAGGCATCTCGAAGCTGTGCGTCCAGATGTTGTCGTTCTAGTAGATGCAGATTGCGTAGCACGTTCGGGTAGCATTCAGCGTATTGTTCAGTTGGCGTTCCAAGAAAATCGTCCTGTTCAGGCAGTCTATCTGATGCGGACTCCTGAAGCTCCGAGTCAACGAGATCTGATTTCTGCTCTAGCCTTCTTGTTCAAGAATTTGGTTCGTCCCGTAGGGATGGCGCAGCTTGGGCTTCCCTGCTGGCTGACAGGTACGGGCATGGCTTTTCCGTGGTCAGTGATTCGCCAGGTGTCGCTGTCCAGCGGAAACTTGGTTGAGGATATGCAGATGTCGGTTGACTTGGCGATCGCGGGTTCTGCCCCCCTCTTGTGTGCAGATGCAGAAATTGGAGGCTGTCTACCGTCTCAGCGCACGTCTGCCAAGCAGCAGCGGACGCGATGGGAGCATGGTCATTTGCAAACTTTGAAGACGCAGGTACCCCGCCTGTTGCAGGCAGCGATCCATCAGCAGCGGCTCGATCTCTTGATGCTGGCACTAGACCTGGGCGTTCCGCCACTAGCGCTGCTGGTGCTGCTTTGGACAGCGTCGGTTTTGGCTGCCATGGCGGGTTTTGCCGTGGGCGGAACGATCTTACCTCTAGTGATTTCGGCACTGGCGGGCGCGTTTTTATTAGTCGCTGTGCTGTTGGGGTGGTATCGATTCGGGCGATCGCTCGTGCCCTTGAGCGCGATCCTTGCTGTTCCGTTTTACATTCTTTGGAAGATTCCGCTCTACGTCACATTTCTGTTCCGTCCGCAAACCAAATGGATTCGCACTGACCGCGAGATGCTTCGTACTGCTGAAGATTAGCAGCATGGAGCTTCAAGCAAGCGTTAATCGTAAACGCTGTGTCAGAGTTTTTTATCTACAACCTTTACCTAGAAAGAGTGGGCCGGTCACGACCGTTATCGACAGGCAAGCAGGGCGCAGCACTATGCAAATTACCCAGGCTGAAATTTCAGATGTTTTAATTCTTGAGCCTCGTCTATTTGGCGACAGCCGGGGCTTCTTTTACGAAAGTTTTAATCAGAAGGTTTTTGGAGATAAGACGGGTGTGGACGCGCAGTTTGTCCAGGACAACCATTCTCGCTCAATGCAAAACGTGCTGCGCGGGCTGCACTATCAGATTCAGCAACCCCAAGGGAAGCTGGTACGGGTCATCCAGGGTGCCATCTTTGACGTTGCGGTCGATTTGCGCCGACAATCGCCCACTTTCGCACAGTGGGTGGGTTGGGAGATAAGCGCCGAAAACCGCCGCCAGATTTGGGTTCCGCCTGGTTTTGCCCACGGTTTTGTGGTGCTGTCGGAAGCGGCAGAGGTGCTGTATAAAACGACGGACTATTACGCGCCGCAGCACGAGCGATGCATTCGCTGGGATGATCCCGATTTGGCGATCGCCTGGCCGCTCCAGTCGTCGCCGATCCTGTCTGCAAAAGATGAAGCAGGACAGCCATTGAGAATGGCGGAGGTATACCCATGACCTCAATTTTGTTAATCGGTGCCGCAGGGCAACTGGGACAGGAATTGCAGCGAAAGTTACCCTGCATTGGAACCGTTAAAAGCCTGGATCGACGCTGCCTAGATCTCACACAAACTGACCGGATCTATCAGGCCGTTTATGAATGCAAGCCGGACGTGATCGTGAACGCGGCCGCCTACACAGCCGTTGATCAGGCAGAACGCGAACCAGAACTCGCCCACGCCATTAATGCGGAAGCGCCCACAACGCTGGCGGAGATTGCAAGCCGCATTGGCGCATCGCTGGTTCATGTCTCAACGGACTACGTGTTTGATGGGCAGTCCCACACGCCCTATCAGGAGGCTGCTTTGACCGGGCCCATTAGCGCCTATGGACGCTCCAAGCTGGCAGGGGAGATCGGCATTCGGCAGGCCTGCGATCGCCACATCATTCTCCGCACGTCCTGGGTCTACAGCACTTGGGGCAAGAGCAATTTTGTAAAAACCATGCTGCGGCTGGGGGGCGATCGCCCAGAGATTCGCGTAGTCGCGGATCAGGTAGGCGCTCCTACCTGGGCGGCAGACCTGGCCCAGGCGATCGCCATTTTGATATCGCGCTCTGGTGCGACTTCGGATCGGGTGCATCAGGGCTTGCCGAATGGGTTGCTGGTGCAGAGCAGTTCCCCTGTCAATGGCAGTTCCCAGGAATCGCTCTGGGGAACCTACCACTTTACGAATAGCGGCGTTGCAAGCTGGTACGACTTTTCGGTGGCCATTTTTGAAATTGCGAGTCAGCTTGGGTTTCCCCTCCAAGTGCAGCGGATTGTGCCAATTTCCACGGCGGAGTATCCTACGCCCGCGCAACGTCCTGCCTACTCGGTCTTGTCGCTCAAAAAAACCGCTGCGGCGCTGGGTGGCTATCCCCCCCACTGGCGGCAATCGTTGAAAAAGATGCTGGCTGAACTTTATACCCACTCCTATGAAAGCGCTTATTCTCTCCGGCGGTAAAGGAACGCGCCTGCGTCCACTCACCTACACTGGTGCAAAACAGTTGGTGCCCGTGGCCAACAAGCCCATTCTCTGGTACGGGATTGAGGCGATCGCCGCTGCGGGCATTACCGACATCGGCATCGTCATCAGCCCAGAAACGGGCGCAGAGGTAAGGGCGAAGACGGGCGACGGTAGCCGCTTCGGGGTCCGCATTACCTACATCCTCCAAGAACAGCCCGCCGGCCTGGCCCACGCGGTTAAGACAGCGCAGCCCTTTCTAGAAGCTTCACCGTTTGTCTTGTATCTGGGAGACAACCTAGTACAGGGGGAACTGGGCCTGTTTCTGGAATGCTTCCAAGCGAGGGGACTGGACGCATTGACCCTGCTGTGCAGCGTACCAAACCCCAGCGCTTTTGGGGTCGCTGAGGTCGATGAGCAAGGGCGCGTGCTGCGGCTGGTCGAGAAGCCCAAGCATCCCCCGTCTAACCTAGCGCTGGTGGGGATTTACTTCTTCTCGCCACGGATTCATGAGGCGATCGCCAGCATTCAGCCCTCTGCCCGGGGCGAACTGGAAATTACCGACGCAATTCAATTCTTAATCGATCAGCAAAAGCAGGTCGAAGCGCTGCAAATCCAGGGCTGGTGGCTGGATACCGGGAAAAAAGACGACCTGCTGGAGGCAAATCAGATTATCCTGGACGACTGCCTCTGTACGCAGCTAGAGGGCAACATCGACAACGCCAGCAAAATTAGCGGTCGTGTCCAGATTGCACCAGACTCTCAGGTGATTAACTGCACCATCCGCGGCCCGGTTGTAATCGGTCGGGATTGCTACCTGGAAAATTGCTTCATTGGCCCGTACAGCAGCATTGGCGATCGCGTCAAATTAGTCGATGCCGATTTAGAACACAGCGTTGTCTTGGAAGGCGCTGCGGTTGTTGGAATTCACCAGCGCATTGTAGATAGCGTAATCGGTCAACGGGTTCAGATCAAAGCCGCACCGCAACGCCCAAAGGCCCTCCGGTTCATGGTGGGCGACGACTGTCATATCGAGCTTTGCCAGTAGCACGGCATGGGTAACGCAGAGGATTTGAATGGGGAAAACACCGATTTTGTTAATGACTTCTTTTGTTCAGATGTCGAGATGAAATATCAAGGTTAAAAAATGAGTCAAGCCATTCAGGATAACGTGCATCTACCAGCTACTCGTCGTCTGCTAATTACAGGTGGCGCAGGATTCATTGGGGCGAACTTTGTGCATCATTGGCACAGGGCCTATCCGGGCGATCGTCTAGTCATTCTCGATGCCCTGACCTATGCAGGCAACCTGCAAAATTTAGAGTCACTCCTTGAAGAAGAAAATATCCGATTCGTGCAGGGAGACATCTGCGATCGCCCCTCGCTTGATTCACTGTTGCGAGAAGAAGCGATTGACACTCTCGTCCACTTTGCAGCAGAATCCCATGTCGATCGGTCAATCTTTGGTCCTGCGGCATTCGTGCAGACCAATGTCCTCGGCACGTTCACGCTTCTAGAAGCCTTCCGGGATCATTGGAACGAGCAGCAGCAGCCCGATCACTACCGCTTTCACCATGTCTCCACGGATGAGGTCTATGGCAGTCTCGGCCCCAACGACCCGGCTTTTTCAGAAACTACGCCCTACGCCCCCAATAGCCCCTACTCCGCATCGAAGGCAGGCAGTGATCACCTTGTGCGAGCTTATCACCACACCTACGGACTGCCAACGCTGATTACCAACTGCTCGAATAACTACGGCCCGTATCAATTCCCAGAAAAGCTGATCCCGCTGATGTGCATCAACATTCTGCTGGGCAGGCCGCTGCCTGTGTATGGCGATGGGCAAAATGTTCGCGATTGGCTCTATGTCGGCGACCATTGCAGCGCTCTAGAAGCAGTACTGACCCGCGGCATCCCCGGAGAGGTCTACAACATCGGCGGCAATAACGAGGTCAAGAACCTGGACTTAGTGCAAGCACTCTGCGACCTGATGGATGAACTTGCGCCCCAACTGCCAGTGCGCCCCAGTCGCAACTTAATCACCTTTGTCAAAGATCGTCCAGGGCACGATCGCCGCTATGCAATTGACGCAACCAAAATCAAAGCCCAGCTCGGCTGGACACCTGCGGAAACCTGGCAGACGGGGCTTCGGCGCACCGTGGAATGGTATCTCGCGCACCCTTTCTGGTGGCAACCGCTGTTGTCGAAGAAGCTTACCCTGCCTTACACATCTGCCGAATTTTCAGATCTTTTTCAGACCACTCGCTGTTAGTTTGCAGTTATCGCTCATCTCTCAATCATCAGGGTTTGCATTTCTGAATCATCCTTCCAGCCAATACTTTTTGTTTGATTTAACAATCATTTTTAGAGCGATCGCCCGAAATAACTATAGCTATAGAATTTCTCCTGAAAAATCTCGTCACAAGGTTACGATCAATACTTACAAGCCCAATTAATTTGTGGTTTATTCACCTTATTAGCTCGTCTTGAAACACTGTCAAGTTGATTCATTGATCGACTTCAAGCGTGTTGATTGATCCAGCCGATAGGCACTCACACTGGTCATTCATTAAGCGTCAGGATCACTAGCCATGAAACTTGGTAACGGGTTTGGTGCCCTAAGGGAAATTAAAATCCTGGGCATTTCAATACACAATTTCTCTAAGCAGGAGTTCCTAGAATTGTTAGACTCTGGCGTTGTGTTTACTCCCAACGTCGATCACCTCATTAAACTAGAACGAGATTTTGATTTCTATCGGGTTTATCAAGAGGCGGACTATCGAGTTTGTGACAGCAAAATTTTATATTATGTATCTCACTTCTTGGGAGTGCCGATTAGAGAAAAGATCTCTGGCTCTGAACTATTACCGGATTTTTGTCAGCACCACAAAGACAACGAAGATATCAGGATCTTTCTGCTGGGTGCCCGTGAAGGCGTTGCCTATCGAGCGCAGCAGCGGATGAATGCCAAAGC
Source organism: Thermoleptolyngbya sichuanensis A183 (assembly GCF_013177315.1). Lineage (NCBI taxonomy): Bacteria > Bacillati > Cyanobacteriota > Cyanophyceae > Oculatellales > Oculatellaceae > Thermoleptolyngbya > Thermoleptolyngbya sichuanensis. Next base: position 4,928,280 of record NZ_CP053661.1, read on the forward strand.
AGGCAGAGACATTGTTGTGGGAGCCTACTCGCCTTCGTTTGGCTTTGAGCGAGATGAGACAGAGTGCGCCGAGATCATTGACATGATTAATCGCTCCGGCGCAACGGTCTTGGCCGTTGGCGTAGGGGCCCCCAAGCAAGAAAAGTGGATTGCTAAATACAAACATCAGCTCCCAAATGTTCGTATTTTTCTGGCAATCGGCGCAGCCATTGACTTTGAGGCGGGCTATAAGCAGCGATCGCCCCGTTGGATTAGCGAGGCGGGCCTGGAATGGCTCCATCGTCTGCTGTCTGAACCCCGGCGGCTATGGCGACGCTATCTGATTGAGGGACTTCCCTTCTTTTGGCTCGTCCTCAAGCAAAAGCTGAATCTCTATCGCTCTCCCCACCTTTCTGCACTCTCGCATCAAGCCTACAAATCTCAAGAAAAAATCGCTCAGAAAGTTGGCGGTTAAACGCTTTAGGAACCTTGAACGGATGAGAAACTCTGATTCCAAAACCTATTTGATGGTTTTGCCTGTTTACTATTACAGGCTCGATTCCCAAACCGTTGCATTAGAGAGTGCGTTTGTGAAGCACTTGATGCTGCTAAGAGAAAAGATTTCACCCATCTTTAATCATCTTGTGGTTGGGCTGGTTGAAATGAGTGATGAGGAGTATTCTCATAGGAAGCAATGGCTATCAGTTGTGGATGAATCTGAAGCAGGAATTCGATTCAAGTCGCTGTATAGAGTTCAAGATTTATCTTCCAAAGCTCAGCAGTTTTTTCAGCTATTTCGGGTTGCAAACAGATTAAAAAGTCTGATTTCGCAATGCGATCTGTTGCATACTGGCTTGGCTGCAAACATCTGGTTTCCAATGGAGTTTATTGCGACACTGCTGGGTCGAATTCTTAAGAAACCGACAGTTTACGTCGTAGACATTGACTTCAGAAACACGGCTCAGATGAGCTATGAAACAGGGACTTGGTCACTCAAGAGTTATCTACTTTGCAAATATATCTACGACAGCTTTCGGGCACTGCAAGTTTACTGCGCGTCCAAAATCTGCTCACTAATTTTGCTAAAAGGCGAAAAGCTCTGCCGTGATTTTGGCAGAGGTAAGCCGAATGTGAAGAACTTCTTGGATGCGGCGCATAGCAGGCATCACATTATTAGAAGAGATCGGCTGGCTCAAAAGTTGCTAAATCTAGAAGATCAAGGGCGGCCTCTAGAAGTGGTTTACTTCGGACGGTTAACGCCCTACAAGGGAGTTGATCGGTGCCTTCACGCAGTGGCGATCGCCCATCACCAGTTCGGATGCGATGTCGTATTTCACGTCATTGGTAGCGGTGAGCAGCTAGAAGAACTGAAGCGTCTGGCACAATCTTTGAAAATTATCGAAAGAGTCATTTTCCACGGCGCACTTCCATTTAACCAGGACTTTTTTGAGAAGCTTTACTCATATCACCTGCTGTTAGCAGCACCGCTCAATGAAGACACGCCTCGCAGCGCCCTAGATGCGATGGCAGCAGGGATTCCAATCCTTGCATTTGATACCTACTACTACAGAGATCTTTCAGCCACTGGTGCGGTTGATACAGTTGCCTGGCCGTCCATAGAAGAAATGTCTCAAAAGATTGCATACTACAGCAAGAATAGAGATTTGCTAGCGGACATGGCAGTCCAAGCTGTTGAATTTGCAAAACAAAATACTCAAGAGGAATGGTTGCAGCGGCGCTTTGAGTGGACGCTAGCTTTTGCTGGAATCACTCAACCAGCTTTGGCTACTCCACAGACAGGACAGCGACAGCTTTCAAATGTGAGTTAAGTCTTCTCTTATTCAAAAATTAAATTTTCAAAAGTGTATTAATCGAAGTTCTTGGAGGTTTCTCCATGCAGCTAAAGCATCTTTCAAGGCTAGCAACTCGACATCTCTATCACAACACCCCTAAAACTCTCTATTTGGCAACTGGACATGACCACACTCGTCCATTGTCTATTCGAGGATTTGTTAATGAACGCGACTGCTAACACTTGTTGAGAGTATCATGAAGGCAATTTTAGTCAACAACTATGACCTGCTCGGAATCTTGAACTTGCTCCAAGAGGAACATGGAAACGCTCCGTCTCAGCATCTTTGGGGCTATGACTCGTTGACTCGTCATGATATTGGAGTTGATATTCTCCCCTTTCAAGGGAGTGCCTTTCTCAAAAAAATCAGTGGCAAGCTGAAGATTTTTGGAGATTTGGATCAGCAGCTTAGATTGTTGGCAAACTGTCGTCGCTATGATGTAATCTATTCGGCGCATTATTTAACCACAACACTTCTTTCTTTTCTGAGCATTCTGGGGCTTCTGAAAAAGCCAATTGTGGCGATTGGATATCAGGCTCCTCGCACAAAAGCGTTTCATTGGAAGCTGTTTGTGAAAACGTTTATTGAAGGCAATAACAAGATTCTGTGTTTGAGTGAATCTTTGCTGAGGGATCTGGAAGATTTTGGAGTTCCCAGGCAGAAGCTAGATTTGATTGAGTGGGGTGCAGATTTGAGATTTTATCAGCCTGTCAATCTAAGTGAATCAACGGCTGAACAAGCTGCCAGGGAGAGGTTTATTCTCAGCCCTGGAAAGTCTTATCGAGACTATCCAACCCTGGTCAAAGCGTTTGAAAACTTGGACTGTGGCTTAACGATTTGTGGGGCTGGTCAGCTTGATCTCAAGCATCTAAAGCAGCGAGCGGTCGGCAGTGCCGAGGCGCATTTGCCCAGTAATGTATCCATCCTGCAAGACATGATTGACTGGCGAGATTTTATTCGTCTCTATCAGCAGGCGTATGCGGTGGCGATTCCTGTTGTGGAGGAAAAAGCCAGGTTCAAAAATGCGATTGGTCTGACGGTGCTGACGGAGGCGATGGCAATGGGGAAGGCGATCGCCATGACGCGCAGCGACTATGTGGGTGTGGATCTGGAGCGAGAAGGAATTGGGCTGTGGGTCGAGGAAGGCGATGTGGATGGCTGGCAAAGGGCGATCGCCTATCTGTTGGATAATCCCAAAGAAACCCGCGAAATGGGTCGCCGCGCCCGCCTTTTGGCCGAGCAGCGCTTCAACCTGGAGCAGTTCTCCAAGAAACTGGCTGATTCGCTCTGGCAGGCCTACAATGCCCAGCAACCTGCCCGCCCGACAATTTCCGTTCGCCAGCGGGCCCTGCTGCGCTAACTTGCGCCCAGTTGGATCGCATACAGGTTTGCGTAAATTCCTTTTTGGGCAATTAGCTCAGCGTGGGTTCCCCGTTCCGCGATCTGCCCCTGCTGAACCACGAGAACCTGATCGGCTTGGGTCACGGTGCTGAGGCGATGGGCAATCACAAAGCTGGTGCGGTTCTGGAGCAACCGGGCGATCGCCTCTTGCACCAATGCTTCAGTGCGCGTGTCAATACTGCTGGTCGCCTCGTCCAGGATCAAAATTTTTGGATTAATCAGCACCGCCCGCGCAATACTAACCAACTGCCGCTGTCCCTGGCTCAGCGGTGCGCCCCGCTCCCCCAGCAGCGTGCTATATCCCTGCGGCAGCGAGGTGATAAATTCATGCACATTTGCAGTCTGGGCAGCCGCCTCAATCTCTGCCTGACTGGTATTGGGCGCACCAAAGGCAATATTCTCCGCCACCGTACCGCTAAAAAGTAAGTTATCTTGCAGCACAATCCCAATCTGGCGGCGCAGGCTGCTTTGGGTAACGCGGCGCACGTCGATGCCGTCGATTTTCACTGCGCCCTCCGTCACATCATAAAACCGCAGGATCAGGTTAATGATCGTGCTTTTGCCTGCGCCCGTCGGCCCTACCAGCGCCACCATCTGTCCTGGTTCTGCCACCAAGCTCACCTCTTGCAGCACGCGCTGATTTTCCGTATAGCCAAAAGACACCGACTCGAACCGCACCTCTCCGCGAATCGGCGGCATCTCAGTCGCATTGGGTGCATCCTGCAACGTCACAGGCTCATCCAGCAGCAAAAAGATTCGGTCTAATCCCGCCAGTCCAGACTGCGCCTGCGTATAAAACTGGCTGAGAATTTGAATGGGGCGAAAGAACTGCTGCACATACAGCAGAAACGCCGTCACCACGCCCACAGACATCGCCCCCGTCACTGCCAGATAGCCACCATAGGCCATCACACCCGCCGTCGCCAGCGTGTTCAGAAAATCAATCGACGGCAAAAAGGCAGAGGTCACGGCCACAGCCTGCACATTGGCCCGGCGATTGGCCTCGTTCAGGCTATCAAATTCCTGAATATTCAGTTGCGTCCGGTTAAACGCCTGCGCCTCGCGCACGCTGCTAATGTCCTCCTCCAGCTTGGCCGACAGTTCGCCAATGGTCTCCCGCGCCACGCGAAACCGCCGCCGTGCCCAGCGCGAAAAGAACCCGGTCGTGAAAATCATCACGGGCACCACCAGATTGCTCAGCAGCCCCAGTTGCAGGTTCATTGACAGCATGGCGATGATGATGCCGACCAGGCTAAACGCCTGCCCCAGCATTTGCGGCACCGTCAGCCCAAAGGCCTGATTCACCGTGTTCACATCATTCAGCAGGCGGCTCATTAGGTCGCCCGCCTCGCTGCGGTCAAAAAAGCTGACCGGAAGACTCTGCACCTTGGTAAACAAGTCCTGCCGCAGTTGCCCCAGCACCCGCTGCATCATGTTGCCAATGCGCCAGATTTGTCCCCGAATCGCCACCACGCCCAGCACGTAAATCACCACCAGCAGCACCAGCAGCCGCGCCAGCCCCGGCCAGTTGCCCTGCAAGATGAGGTGGTCGATTGCCCAGCCAATCAACAGGGGGCCAATGGACTGCGTGGTTGCGCCGAGCATCACCAGCAGGAGCGCGATGGGAATTTCCTGACGATAGGGCGCGAAATATTGCAGAAATCGCCGCAGGGTCGAGAGCTTGGGCTTTTGCTCCGCAGCGACAATGGGGGACGGGCCTCTGATCATAAGGCTTCAGCCTTGGGTGCGGGGTAGAGATGCACATCGCGCTGGGGAAAGGGAATGGTAATCCCGGCGGCATCCAGCTTTTTCTTAATGTTTTCGTAGGCGGCAAAATAGACGGGCCAGTAGTGTTCGGTGTGGGTCCAGGGGCGCACGGCAAAGTCTACGCTGCTTTCCGCCAGTTCCAAAACGCCAATCATCGGCGGCGGATCGCTGAGAATTCGTTCATCTTGGGCTAGCGCTTCGGCGATCGCCCGCTTCACCCGGTCAATGTCTTCGTGGTAGGCAACGCCCACCACCAGATCCACCCGCAGAATGCCCTTTGTGGAATAGTTAATGATATTGCCGCCGGTAAGGCTGTTATTGGGAATGACGACCGTCTTGTTATCCAACCGCCGCAGCACCGTTGTAAAAAGCTGAATATCTTCCACAAAGCCCGATTCGCCGCCGCCCTCGATCCAGTCGCCAACACGAAACGGATGAAAAAAGACAATCAGCAGCCCTGCTGCAAAGTTGGACAGCGACCCTTGCAGCGCCAGCCCAATTGCCAGACCCGCCGCCCCCAGCACCGCCACCAGCGACGTGGTTTGGATGCCCAGTTGCCCCAGCGCCGCCAAAATCACAAAGGCCGTCAGTCCGTATTCAGCCAGATTGCCGGTAAATGCAACGAGGTTAGGGTCAATCGTGGTCGGGGTCATCAGTCGCTTGATCAGGCGGCGGAGTTGCTTGGCCAGCCAGCGACCCACGACTAGAATAATCGCTGCGCCCAGCAGTCGCAGCCCAAAGTCTACGCCCAGAGATTGCAGTTGCAGCAACAGGGCATTCCAGGCATCGAGGTTAAACAGATCAAAATCAAAGGTCATGAGCAGGAGATCGTCAGTATGGCGTATGAGGTGAGGGAAGTTAACCTTGGAACGGGTGTCCGCATTCTATAACCTAATCCCGAACCACCGCACTGCCCCCCAGATACCGAGTCTAGATCTCTAGACCCCGCACGGCAGGGGGCAGTCGTCCAAACATCTCGCTCATTCCCTAGTTCGCTACAATGAACGTTAGGCCTTAGAACCCTAAGTTTCTTCACTATCGCCCATTGACACCATGCTGAAAGCCCTGCTGGGAGACCCCAACGCCCGTAAGCTCAAGAAATATCAGCCTGATCTAGCAGAAATTAAGCTGCTAGAGCCAGAAATGGAGGCGCTGTCGGATGATGAGCTGCGGGGCAAGACGGCGGAGTTTAAGCAGCGAATTGAAAAAGGAGAAAGCCTGGACGACCTGCTGCCAGAGGCGTTTGCAGTGGTGCGGGAAGCGGGCAAGCGGGTGCTGGGAATGCGCCACTTTGACGTGCAGCTCCTCGGCGGCATGGTGCTGCATGATGGACAGATTGCCGAGATGAAGACGGGCGAAGGAAAGACCCTCGTGGCTACCTCGCCTGCCTATCTCAACGCGCTGTCGGGCAAGGGCGTGCATGTGATTACGGTAAACGACTACCTAGCCCGCCGGGACGCGGAGTGGATGGGGCAGGTGCATCGCTTCTTGGGGCTGTCAGTCGGGCTGATCCAGTCGGGGATGAACCCGATCGAGCGCAAGCGCAACTACGACTGCGACATTACCTACGGCACCAACAGCGAACTGGGGTTTGACTATTTGCGCGACAACATGGCCACGTCGATGCAGGAGGTGGTGCAGCGCCCGTTTAACTTCTGCATCATCGACGAAGTGGATTCGGTGCTGATTGACGAAGCGCGGACACCGCTGATTATTTCGGGGCAAGTGGATCGCCCCAACGAGAAATATACCCGCGCGTCGGAGGTGGCGCGGGAGCTGTGGCAAGTTCGTCAGGGCGTGAAGCGGCAAATCGAGAAAGTGGAGGAGGCGATCGCCGCTGCTCTGCAAGAAGGCAACAAAGCCGAAGCCAACCAGCTTAACCGCGAACTCGATCGGCTCAAGGAAGAACTCGATCGCTATTACGAAGTAGACGAAAAGCAGCGCAACGTGCTGCTGAGCGACGAGGGCTTTGAGGTGGTAGAACAGCGCCTCGGCGTGAAGGACTTGTTCGACCCCAAAGATCCCTGGGCGCACTTTATCTTTGGGGCGCTGAAGTCCTACGAACTCTTTATTCGCGACGTGAACTACATCGTTCGCAATGGTGAAATTGTGATTGTGGACGAATTTACCGGACGGGTGATGCCGGGCCGCCGCTGGAGCGATGGCTTGCACCAAGCGATCGAAGCCAAGGAGGGTGTGGAAATTCAGCCAGAAACCCAAACCCTGGCAACGATTACCTACCAGAACTTCTTCTTGCTCTACCCCAAGCTGGCAGGCATGACGGGCACGGCAAAGACCGAAGAGGCCGAGTTTGAGAAAATCTACAAGCTAGAAGTGACAGTCGTGCCCACCAATCGCCCCACGGGTCGGGTTGACCTGTCGGACGTGGTGTACAAAAACGAAAACGCCAAATGGCGAGCCGTGGCGCAGGAATGCGCCGAGATGCACCAGATGGGTCGCCCGGTGCTAGTGGGGACGACCAGCGTGGAAAAATCGGAGCTACTGTCGAGCTATCTGTCGCAGCTAAGTGTGCCCCACAACCTGCTGAATGCGAAACCCGAAAACGTAGAGCGCGAGTCGGAAATTATCGCCCAGGCCGGTCGCAAAGGCACGGTGACGATCGCCACTAACATGGCAGGACGCGGTACGGACATCATTCTGGGGGGCAATGCCGACTATATGGCACGGCTCAAGGTGCGGGAATACCTGATGCCGCGCATTGTGCAGCCAGAAGATGAGGCCGCCTTTGCCATCAGTGGAGCCGGGGCAGGCGGCGGTCGATCGGGTGGACAGGGCTTTGCCCCTGGCAAAAAGCAGAAAACCTGGAAGGTGGCGGCGGATCTGTTCCCGGTGCCGATTTCCAAGGAAGCTGAGCGGCTGCTTAAAGAAGCGGTGGACTTTGCAGTGCAGCAGTATGGCGAGCGATCGCTCTCTGAGCTAGAGGCCGAAGACAAGCTAGCGACTGCATCGGAAAAAGCGCCCAGCAGCGATCCGGTCATCCTGAAACTGCGCGAAGCCTATAACCTGGTGAAGCGCGAGTACGAAGCCCACACGTCTGCCGAGCATGACGAGGTGGTGAAGCTCGGCGGGCTGCACGTCATTGGCACAGAGCGCCACGAGTCGCGCCGGATTGACAACCAGCTTCGTGGCCGTGCGGGTCGGCAGGGCGACCCCGGTTCCACCAAGTTTTTCCTCAGCCTGGAAGACAACCTGCTGCGGATCTTTGGCGGAGAGCGCGTCGCAGGTCTAATGAATATGTTCCGCGTGGAAGAGGACATGCCCATCGAGTCGGGCATGTTGACGCGATCGCTCGAAGGCGCACAGAAGAAAGTCGAAACCTACTACTACGACATCCGCAAGCAGGTTTTTGAATATGACGAGGTGATGAACAATCAGCGCCGCGCCATCTACGCCGAGCGCCGCCGCGTGCTAGAAGGGCAAGACCTGAAGGAGCAGGTGATTAAGTATGCCGAACTGACGATGGACGACATCGTGGATGCCTACATCAACCCCGAACTGCCGCCGGAAGAATGGGAGCTAGATAAGGTCGTGGCCAAAGTCAAAGAGTTCGTCTACCTATTGGCGGACTTGGAGCCGAGCCAGCTTGAAGACCTCTCTGCGGGGGAAATCAAGACCTTCCTGCACGAACAGGCTCGCATCGCCTACGACATTAAAGAAGGCCAGGTCGATGCCGCCTCTCCAGGGCTGATGCGCCAGGCCGAGCGCTTCTTCATCCTCCAGCAGATCGACACGCTCTGGCGCGAACACCTGCAACAGATGGAAGCCCTGCGCGAAGCCATCGGCCTGCGCGGCTATGGTCAAAAAGACCCGCTGATCGAATACAAGAGCGAAGGCTACGAGCTATTCCTAAATATGATGACCGACATCCGCCGGAACGTGGTCTACTCGCTGTTCCAGTTCCAGCCGCAGCCGCAGCCCGTGGCTTAGGTCACTGTCAATGCCGCAATCTGGGCGGTAGCAACTCTGCGGAAGAACGCTATGAATTTATGAAACCTCAAAGACTCTGTGAAAAAGCGCAGGGGCTTTGGGTTTTATGTTTACTGATATCCATCTACTCAGATGTGTGTAGACGCTAGCGTTTTTTTCGCGGATTAGCCGCCCCAAACCCACTTGGCTTGTCAGCGGTGGGTGCTGCTGGGGAGGGGGCAACAGCGGGCGATCGCAAAACGACATGCTGCTTGTTGGCTTCCCGCAGCTTGGCATCGTGCTGGTTGTAGAAAAATGCCAGCAGCGTAAATCGTCGTCCCTGCGTCACGGGCGTTGCTTCATGCAGCAGCAAGCAGGAAAAGATGACTGCTTCGCCGGGGGCCGGGCGATAAAGCTGAGAGCCATATTCTGGAAACCTGAGATATCCCCCTTCATAGCCCTCGTTAAGATTTATTTAACGTCATGGCAAAGCGACGATGCAAAGAACCGACATTTGTATTGTCGCGGTTGTATTGTCGCGGTGCGGCTTGAAAAAACCTTGCGTTTGGTCATCGTAGCAGCCCACCAGATAGCGCTCGAAATTGGTCACACGGTAATAGAATGCCTTCTCAATTTCTGGGACAATCCGCCGCCAGATGCGCTGATTAATTTGCCCAATCAGGCTAGGGCCAGTAATTCGCAGATCCCGCCGTCGCTTGATGGACGGGTTCAGCACTTCCACCGTCTGATCGCCAATCTGCTGCATAAAGCCAGAATCGACGCTGCCCTCTGACTCGTAGCGATCCATCAGCAATTGACAAAACGCTGGCTCTAGGACGCGAGGAACCAGCAGCACCAGAGCCTGTCCCGTCACCAGAGTTGGCGGCGAGAGCGGCGGCAATTGCGACAACTGCTCCATCACTCTTGCTGCATGACTCCCCTGGCGATCGAGCGGGATAATAGCAACAATCCGCAAGTTCTCATCCAGTACAAAGGTCGTGGGATCGTAGACAATGCTGCCGTTGCTATCAATCTGGCGCACGCCGTAGAGAGTGCTGAGTTGTCCGTCAAAATCCCACAGAAGATTAAGATGGGGCGATCGCCCAACCAGTTCACCCAGAGCCTGGTCTTGTGGATCAATGCTCACCCCCAAAACCGATACCCCCAGCGCCTGCAACTGGGCTTGTAGGGACACAAATTCCATTAGCGCTGCCGAAGTCTCTGGGCTACTGGCGCTACCCAAGAAAAACAGCACCGTAGAAAAACAGCACCGTGCGATCGCCATTCAGATAATCGCCGTAGTGCTGCGGATGGGCAGTTGAAGGGAGGGCGGCCCAAAGAGCCGAGTCGCCAATCGAGAGCGGAACTGCGGGAGTGGACATGTGGCAAGGGTTTTAAGGGTCACGAGGGAGGTAGATTAATTCTGGATTCTAGATTTTAGATTGGCGATTTTAGTTAGATTGGCGATTTTAGATTGCTAGTCCAAGCATCTGAAAAGCTTCTAGCAAGTTCATCTAGAGCGCTGTCTGCCAAAAGTCGTCTAGGATTCCGGCTCCTTCAGCCGCTCCAGCGCCACCAGCAGTCGCTCGACGCTGGCGTTTGGCTCCAAAAACGAGAACAGGTGACGGAAGCGGATTTTTCCGGCGGGGTCAACCCAAAACTGAGCGGGGAGTGGTGCGCCTAATGCCTGCCCGGTTTGGTAGCGGCGAAACACGCGACATTCAGGATCGCTCAGCAGCGGCATTTTTAGCCCCAAGTCTTGCAGCACGATTTTGCTCTGTCGCTCGTCCGTGCTGGTGATCATCAGCACCTCTGCGCCGCGCTGGGTGAACGCCTCGTACTTCTCGTTCATCTCCAGAATATGCGGATAGCAGAGCGGGCAATACTGCCTTTCCGTAAAAATCCGTGTGAAATAGAGCAGCACCGGGCGGTTCCACGCCTGTTCATTGAGCTTGCGGTTGCCCGTATAGTCCGACAGGCGCACCTTGCGATCGCTCTTCACATCCAGCAGCTCAAACGGCGGCGCGAGGCTACCCGTGACAAACTGATTGGTAGCGGGAATGGGGAAGAAGTTTTTGTAGAAGCGATCGCCCAGCAGTCCGCGAAAGTCGGTAGAAGTTAGCATTGCAGAGGTTGGGAGGTTCAAGGGAGGTTCAAGGGAGGTTCAAGGGGGGCAGGCACAGTGAGGACGGGGGGTATGGAATGACCCATCAAAACCTTGAAGCACGGGTCAGAGCAACGGTCGAGAGGGAACTGCAAGAGGCAGAGACACCGGGAGCGGCGATCGCCCTCCTCCGCAACGGCGAAATCCTTCTGGCAACGGGCGTAGGCTATGCCGACCTCCAGCAGCAAATTCCCCTGCCCAGCGATGCCCGCTTCTATATTTACAGTATTACTAAACCGCTGCTGGCGACGGTGGCAATGAATCTGGTGCAGGCGGGGCGGCTGGATCTGGACACATCGCTAGCGCCGCAGTTCGCCCAAATCCCCTACACCGTTGAATCTCCCGTGACCTTGCGGCAACTGCTGAGCCACACAGGCGGCATCCCTGGCTATGGCGATGGCAGCGCCTATGTGCAAGATTTGCAGGCGCATCCCCAGCAGGCCTGGACGACGGAGACGTTTCTCCGGGTAGCGCAAGACCAGGGACAGCTTTTTTCACCTGGCGCAGGCTGGGCCTATTCCAATATTGGCTACATGCTGCTGCGGCTGATCTTGACCCAGGAAACAGGGCTTTCAATGCCGCAATACCTGCACGAGTGGATTTTTCGCCCGCTAGGGCTGCGACACACCTTCGTTCCCGAAACGCTGGAACAAGCGCATGGATTAACCCCCGGCTACAGCCAGTTCTTGACTGGGGACGACACTGGAGACGAATTGCAAAACGTCGCGCTGCTCTATCATCCCGGCTGGGTGTCGCATGGGGTCGTGATCTCCACCGCTGCCGAGCTGGGCAAAATCATGGACGCGCTGTTTGCAGGCAGGCTGCTGGAGCCAGAGCGCGTTTGCGAAATGCTAGAGCCGATCCAGGTGTTCGATTTCGAGCATCCCCAGATCGGCAAAATTGGCTATGGCTTAGGGCTGTGTCTGGGGTTGGAGTCGCCCTACGGCAAGGTCGCAGGGCACAATGGCGCAGGGCCTGGCTACGTCACGGGCGCGTTTTACCTGTCGAATGTGCAGGGGCAGCCAACGACGGTAGTGGCACTGGCCAACCGCGATCGCCATGACCTCGACCTGGGGACGCGCATCGTTTTTGCTATCCTCCGGGCGCTGGCAGATGCCCCTGATTAGCCCAACCCCTGGATTCACACGCCGACCTACTCAATCCCAAAGGTCACCGAAACCACGGCTGTAATGTCCTTCTCAATTGAGGACGTGTCATACATGCCGTAGTCGCTGACCTCGGTGGAGTTGCGCGAGGTGATTTGAAACACGCCCGTTTCGGCACTGCGGACTGCGCCAACGCGGTTGCCTGCGCTCTGGGCGATCGCCTCTGCTCGGGCCTTGGCATCCTTGGTCGCCTCGGCCACCATCTCAATCCGCAGCTTGCTCAGCTCGGTATAAAGATACTGCGGCGACTCCGACACCAGATTAATCCCCTCGTTGATCAAATCGGTCGATTGCTGCGACAGCGTGGTGTATTGATCGACCTCCGTCGAGCGCACCTCAAACCGCTGCGTCAGCCGATAGGCCAGGGTTTGCCCAGTCTCGCGTCCGTTGGGTGCAACCTCCGGAATCGAGTAAGATTCAATCGCGCTGAGGGTGACTGCTTCGGCAGGCACCTGGTTTTCGCGCAGATAAGCCTGCACTCGCTCAGTCTGTCGCTTCAAATCCTGATAGGCAGCCTGAGCCGTTGGCTGCTGGCTGGATACGGACAGTCGCCAGATGATGTAGTCGGAGCGGATAGGCCGCTTGGCAGACCCCGTCACCACCATCACATCATTGCTGGATTTCACGTCGCGCAGGGCCGTTGCGCCGATAAACGTGCTGCCCACCAGGGCCAGCGAGAGGGCCACTAAACCTGCGAAAAGCTGGGGATAGCGTTCCGATGACGCTGAATTTTGCATGGTCATTTCTCCTCTCCACCAGGGAGAATAAAGACCCTTTGCGCGTTCGTCCGATGCGGAGAATTGCTTTACAACGCTGACGCGAGGGGCTAGCAGGAGCGATAAACACTGGCTTCACCAGAGCTTTGGTGGCTCCGGGTGGCACAAACTATTCATCGATTCCTGCCGCCTCCACGAGGCTCTGAGGACTGGACTCGGCTCAGGCTCGATTCCAGTTTCAAAAATCCAGGACTGACGCGCTTGCAATAAGCTTTCTGGATTTTGGACAATTTCTCGTGGGCTGCGCCCGCGAGAAATTGTCCAACTGCGTAAGTCCGAGAATCGTTGCGTGGCTCTGTCACCGAGCAGCGGCGCGGCGTTTGGGTCAAGTTTTTATAAAAACAATTGGGTTCGTCAGTCGAGCCTGCCAGAACAGCGTTCACTCCACTCTGGCAGGGTATGATGCGATCCCTGACTGACGCGGCCAGTTTGGCAGCCAACAACCGAGCAACCGAGCAGGAGAGCGGCCACACTTGGCTACTCACTAGACCAGTCTTTCCAGTACCTTATTCACGAAAGCGGTTTCGTCAGTGTGGTTAACTACAGCAGCATCTGGGGCAATTCCCGATGCGATCGCCCCCTTTGCCAACTCTAAAATCCAAGCTCCAGCAGATCTCCCTGCCCTAGCCCCCTTAACCGCCTTTCATCCGTTGCTCCAACTCTTCCAGCGTGTTGATCAGCAGGCGCTTAGCTTGCAGCGACCAGCCCCACTTTTGAACGGCGATCGCCCCCGCCCCGCCAACAATCGTCGCCAAAAAATCGACAGGCTGCATAAACGAAATGCCCAACAGCAGGCCCAGCCCTGCAATGCCCCACAGCGGCAGCGCCACGGCCTGACGCTGAGTTTCCACAAGCTTGGCAAGGCCGCCCGTAGGCATTTCTGCCAGCAAGGTTTCCTTAATCTGCTGCTGCTCAGCCCGCGACACCGACAGGGCAATCTTCTGCCGCAGCTTTTCCATCTTGCGGGCATCGGTGCTGTATTGCGTCAGTTCATCTTCTGCCATCAGCAGCAGGCGTTCAAGCTGTCCCATCGTTGGTTGCGCCTCTGGTGTGAGTCACGGTTGCGTCAGTGATTACTCCTTAACAATACGACACATTACGACCCATGCTGGCACTCATTGCCCCAGGTGCTTTCCGCTATTCTTCGTCCCACAGCCGCTCTAGCTGATAGCGCCACGCGCCCAGCGTTTGGTCACGCTCGGCAGCCCCCGCCTCCAGGCTGCCCATCATGCCCTCAGCATAGAAGCGTTCTAGGGTTTGCAGCGTGGTCTCCATCGACTGCCCTTGCTGCTTGGCAGCGCGAATGATCTGGCGAATTTGGGCTTCGGCCAAACGGTCGAAGCTGGGGGTTAGCCCGCGCTCTTGCAGAGACACCAGACGGGCGATCGCCACTCGAAAATCTTCCACCGTCAGGCTGGCCAGGGCATGTTGATAGACCCCCCACAGCACGCCCTGATAGAGGGCATAGCGCACTTCCTGGGTTTCATCGAAATTTGCCTCCAGAAGTTGGGCAAGATAGGGGGCAGCCGCCTGCGCCGAATCAATCGAAACGAGCGATCGCAGCCAGCTCTGGTCTTCCGAAAGCAGCACCAGCAGGCGCAAGTTGCCGATCTCGACTTGCCAGGATTCTGGCTCGGCAGCCTGCACCGCAGGGCCAAACAGGGTCATCAAAAGCGTCGTGATGTCGCTAGGAATCATGAGTGCGATCGCCTTGGAAGTGAATTTGTAACCTACAATACCTCTCTTCCTGAACACAGAACCGAGAATACCGCCATAAAAGCTTTATAAATATAGAGTCTACGCGGGGAGGAATTGAAGTCGTATGAGTATTTCGTCAGATTCACAATACGTGGATCGCAGTCAGGCCGGGGAAGACTATCCGCTTTCGGCGGTGCCCTTCGAGGCCCGCAAGCCCATTTGGTCGCTGGCCCCGCTGCTAATGGGGTTTGCGCTCACCTCTACCACGCTGTTTGCCGGTGGGCTAGTTGGCTCAGCATTTCCCTTTTCCACCATGCTGGCTATTGTGCTAATTGGCAACCTACTTTTGGGAACCTACTGCGCTGCAATGGGCTACATCGCCCAGCGGAGCGGGCTGACGACCGTTCTCATGTCGCGCTTCAGCTTTGGCAATATCGGCTCTCGCTGGGTCGATTTTGTGCTGGGCTTTACGCAAATCGGCTGGTATGCCGTGACCAACGCCTTTATCGCCGATGCGCTCACGAAGCAGTTTGGACTGTCAGACGGAATGAAGGTCTTCCTGACAGTGTTCTTTACCTTCGCTTTTTGCGTCACTGCCTATATCGGCTATACGGCGATGGACTGGCTTAGCCGTATCGCTGTGCCCGCAATGCTGATCCTGATGGCGATTAGCCTGATTCGAGGATTTGGCGATGCAGGCGACCTGGCCAGCTTACAGCCCGCCCAGCAGATGGGGGTTGGGGTGGCGATCGCCACGGTGATGTCTACCTTTATCTCCGGCGGCACCCAATCCACCAACTGGAGCCGCTTTGCCGACACGCCCAAAAACGCCATCTGGAGTACCTTTCTGGCGTTTTTCTTTATCAACGGGCTGCTGGTGTTTACGGGAGCCTTTACCACCCTGGTCTATGGCAGCGAAGACCTGATCGCGGCGATGGCCAAGCAAGGCCTGCTGCTGGGTAGCCTGGTTCTGCTGATCCTCAACGTGTGGACGACCCAAGACAACACCATCTATGCCTTCTCGGTGGCGGGAACCAACTTTTTCCGCACTACCAAGCGCCATGCCTTTGTGCTGGGCGGGGCACTGTTTGCGCTGCTGCTGGCGCTGACGGGCATCTATGAAAACCTGATTACTTATCTGCTGCTGTTGGGCACGCTGATCCCGCCAATTGGGGGCATCATCATGACCGACTTTTGGCTGCGCCACCGGGGTCAGTTTCCCTCGCTGGATACTCCCCTGCCTGCGTTCAACTGGGCTGGCGTGATTTCGTATATTGCTGCTGCGCTCATTGCCTACTTTACGGGCACTGCGGGCATCGGCATTGGCCCGCTAAATGGGATTATTGCGGCGGCGATTCTCTACGCGGTGCTGACCAAGGTGATTCCTCAGCCCATCCGGGTGACGGAAATGTAGTTTTTTCCCAAAGTGGGAGACGTTTAGCAACGGGCGATCTCCCCCACCCCGTCCGTCCAACACTCTAGTCAAAGCGCCGCAGGGTATCTCTTGTGGCGCTTTTAGGTGTGGCGCTTTTAGGCTTATTAAACTCCATCCAATGTTTAAACTTCCCTAAAGGAATGCCGGGAGTATGGACATAACTAGTTGCTAAAATTAACAAATATCTAGGAAAAAGGATTGAGTGTATGCGCTACACCACAGAAGATGGCGGTCGCCTGAACAACTTTGCAGTTGAGCCGAAAATGTATACCGCTGAGCCACCCAGCAAAAAGCAGCAGACGATTTATCTCATTGCTGGCATCGGCGCACTGGTGCTGGTGGGCGGTCTCGTGGCGATCGCCGTCTCTGTGTCCTAGCCCGTCTTTTGGCACACCCTGAACCAATCAAACAGCCGAGCGCCCCAGGCTCAGCTCTGGAGGACTCGGCTTTTTAATGTGCTTTTTAATGTCAGGATCTACGCACTTACGATAAGTTTCCTGGGTTTTGGACGATTTCTCGCGGGCTGCGCCCGCGAGAAATCGTCCAACTGCGTAAGTCCTGAATGTGCTTTTCCAGGCGACCCCTTGCTCTCTGCTAGGCTGTCGCCAGTTCTCGCCGCAAAAAGCTCAGCGTCTTATCCCAGGCATCAGCGGCGGCATCGGGTTGATAGACCTCCGGGCGGGTGTCGTTGAAAAAGGCATGGTCGGCTCCAGTATAGGTGTGGGTTTCGATGGAGCCACCCGCCTGTTGAATGGCTGCCTCTAGCGATCGCACCGCCTCTGGAGTCACAAACCCGTCGTTTTCCCCAAAAATGCCCAGCACAGGCGCACGCAGCTTCGAGAAATCGGGCTGCACGTTGGGATGGATGCCGTAGAAATCGACCACTGCGCCCACGCGCTGGCTCAGGGTTGCCGCCAGCAGCGCCAACTGGCCGCCCATGCAAAAGCCCACCACGCCCAAGCGATCGCCCGTTACTGCCGGATGCTCCTGCAAATATTGGAGGGTTTCTTCGAGCTTACGAGCCGTTTGCTCAATGTTTAGCGCCATAAACAGCCGCCCCGCTTCATCGGGTGAGGTGGTCGTTTCGCCATCGTACAGATCGGGGGCGATCGCCACAAACCCCGCTTCGGCGAAGCGATCCGTCACCGTTTTGATATGGGGAACCAATCCCCACCACTCTTGCAGCACCACTACCCCCGGTCCAGAGCCGCCCGACGGCAGTGCCAAATATCCTCGATTTGCAATTTCTGTTCCCATGACCTGTGCCAGCTAAAAATCAAGTCGCCATTCAAGAAACCTCACCCAGTAAAGCCTCGAAATGTCCTGCCCCGCAAGAGTTCGCGCGAACAGTTAGCTGAAAATCAATCCCTAAGCCGCCCTGCAAAAGGTTAAAATATTTAGTAATTTGGTGTATGCTGCATTGCACAAGGCGTGCGGGCTGCATTTATGGCGTGTCCTCCCCTGACAATTCTTAGTCATGCCTAAGCTGTGAACTGTGCCAGAAGGTTATCCTGGCGATCGCCCCCAAAGTCACTCTAACCCTGCACTCAGCTTACGACTGCCTTCCTCAAACTCCAGCCAGCCTACTTGAAACACAGCGCTACCGACGTTCCGTTTGCTCGCCCGATCCCATCCGTTGTGATGTAGCCGATATGGAGGCCTTATCCACTCCACCCGACCGCGCCGAACCGTCTCTGCAACTGCTGTTGTTTGTAGACAAGCGCCCTAGCTCCGTCGAAAAGATTCGGCAGATTCGCAGTCGCCTCAAAGAGCTAGCGGCAGACTATCCATTCGACCTGCAAGTGGTAGATGTGGGGGAGCAACCGCACCTAGCCGAGCATTTTCGCCTGATTGCCACGCCGGCCATTATCAAAATTTACCCAGAGCCTCGCCAAACCTTGGCTGGCAGCAACCTGATCGCCCAAATCGATAGCTGGTGGTCGCGCTGGAAACAGTCTGCCCAGGAAAACCGGATCAGCCTCGGTTCCACGTCGCCCTTGCCAATGGCGATAGAGTCGCTGCCAGTTCCCAATTCCGTCACCTATTCGGCTGAGCTAATTCGCCTGTCGGATGAGATTTTTCGGCTGAATCAGGAAAAAGAGGAACTACAGGAACAGCTTCGATTCAAAGACCGACTCATAGCAATGCTGGCCCACGACCTGCGAAATCCCCTCACGGCGGTTTCCATTGCGCTGGAAACGCTGGAACTGGGCAGCAGTATGCGAGAAATCTACGCCGAGTCGCGGCTGACCCCAGAAACCATGAGTCAGCTCATCAAACATGCCCGCACGCAGGCGAAGACGATTGACCGTCTGATTACAGACACGCTCCACGCCGCCAACAGCACTGGCGGCAAGCTCAACGTGCAGCCTCGCAAGTTTGACCTGGGCAAGCTGTGCCTCAGTCTGGTAGATGATTTTCAGACCAAGCTGCAAATCAAGGCGCAGAGTATTTCTACAGATATCCCCAGCGATTTGCCTGCGGTATATGCTGACCCCGATCGGGTGCGGCAAGTTTTGGTAAATCTGCTAGACAACGCCGTGAAATACACGCCCAATGGCAGTCATATCCAAGTTTCGGCCTTGCATCGCACAACGCAAAAGGTGCAGGTGAGCATCTGCGACGATGGGCCAGGTATCCCGGCTGAAAATCGCGATCGCATCTTTGAAGACAGCTATCGGCTGGAGCGAGATACCACGCAAGACGGCTATGGGATTGGGCTGGCGGTTTGTCAGCGCATCGTGCGGGCGCACTACGGGCAAATCTGGGTCGATTCAGAACTGGGAGCCGGAAGCTGCTTCCACTTTACGCTCCCAGTCTATCGGCCCTAAAGGGCGCGGGCAAACGGGCGATCGCCCCTGCCCTACATTGCGCCCACGCCAAATAGCACGGCGCGGATGGTTTTCAGAATCAGCGACAGGTCGTAGAGCGGGTGCCAGAGCGCCTGATACCGCAAATCGAGCTTGACAATTTCTTCAAAATCATCGATTCTCGACCGTCCGCTCACCTGCCACTCGCCCGTAATCCCAGGCTTTACATTCAGTCGCAGCCAGTGATGGTCGGCATAGTTGGCGACCTCATCCAGAGTGGGCGGGCGAGTGCCTACCAAGCTCATCTCGCCTTTGAGGACGTTGAGAAACTGAGGAAACTCGTCGATGCTCGTTTTTCTGAGAAACCAGCCGACGCGAGTTATCCGCGGGTCGCGGCCACGCTTGAAGTTAAAAGGT
The DNA here is from genome assembly GCF_013177315.1 of Thermoleptolyngbya sichuanensis A183. Classification (NCBI taxonomy): domain Bacteria; kingdom Bacillati; phylum Cyanobacteriota; class Cyanophyceae; order Oculatellales; family Oculatellaceae; genus Thermoleptolyngbya; species Thermoleptolyngbya sichuanensis. Next base: position 4,947,673 of record NZ_CP053661.1, read on the forward strand.
TTTCCCTTTGCCGCATCGGAGAGACTATCCGGCTGCTCCTGCATCCGATCGGCACCTTGAACCATCGTGCGGAATTTGTAAATCGTGAAGCAGCGCCCTAATAGGCCACAGCGCTGCTGACTGTAGAAGATGGGGCCGGGGCTATCGAGCCGGATGGCGATCGCCACGGGCACAAAGATAATTGCTAAGACCAGTAGCCCAACTAGGCTGCCAAGAATATCGAGCGATCGCTTGAACCAGTGATTTACAGAGGGGTGGGGCAGGCGATCAGGTGTTTGTACGTGCAGAGCGGGCGCTATTGAAACGGAGCTAAGTGAGTCTTGGAGCGAATCTGGAGATGCATAGCGAGACATTAGTAGTAACCCTTTTTGAAGTAACAACCCTGCTGGAAGAAGACCGCATAAATACGTAAAAACCCTTTCGTGCAGGAATATATAGCAAGCGCTTATGGATCAAAGGTTCAGCAGAAACGTCTTCACGGAATCTTTGCAGAAGCCCGAAAGTAGCCCATGTTTTTAAAGTCTTCGTGAAGCTTTTTATGAACGCTCCATCAAGCGATTAAGACGAAATGTTAAGCAATGGTGTGCTTGGTAGAAACAGGCTGCCTTGATCTGGCGCTCCGGATCACGCACCCTAGTTATGCATCCTGCTACAGGCCAACTCGCTTGCCCCTGCACGGAAACAGTCAGCAGCGTTCATGTTTCCAATTTATTCAGTTCATGCTTCCACCTTATTCATCAGGTGAGGCAATGCACTGAGGCAATGCACTGAGGCAATGTCCTGAGGCAATGCACTGAGGCAATGTCATTGAAGCTATATGCAGAAACAGCGAACGACTGGGCAAGACGGTGAATGGGCGATCGCCCTAATCTCTCGCCCCAATTTCTCGCTCCAATCTCTCGCCCCAATTTCTCGCCCCAATCTCTCGCTCCAATCTCTCGCCCCAATCTCCTGGGCAACCCCTGCAAACGGCATCACAGATTATTAAACTGTGTGACAAGATGTTCCCGATGCTCCCGATTTAGCCGAAAGTGATGGACAGTAGCACGCTTATTGGCGTGTTGTTTGTTATTAGGAGTGTTACAAAATGGCCTTGTCAGATACTCAAATTCTTACAGCGCTGGTGATTGCTCTGCTGCCTGCGGTGCTGGCATTTCGGCTTTCGACCGAGCTGTATAAGTAAGTCATCAGTCTGTTGGGGGCTGAGTCTCTGCTGGGCACTGCTGCTCGGCGACTCAGCCCTCTCAGGTTTCACTCAAACCTCTCACAAGCCTGCCGGGATCTCAGACTTGCAGATTTCAGGCTTAAATAGCAGATTTCAGGCTTAATTATAGATCGCCTAGATCGCCAAGTTTGGGTTGCCAAATTTAGGTCGCCAGATTTAAATTGCCAAATTTAGGTCTTAAGTTTCGGCGCGAGAGGTGCCAGAGCTTCGCATAGCGATTATATTGGGGTAGATTCCGGGCTACCGGTCAAATCGCCCCGTTTTTTATATGAACTGCTAGCATGAATGCGATTCAACCCTCCCGCCCGCCGCTTTACCCTATCGAGCCAGTTCGCAAGCAGGCTCCCCGCCCAAGACGCAGGCTCCGGCAGCGGCGTAATCCCCATCAGTCGGTTGCGGTTGAAGCCAGCCTTCGGCTAGCCGTGAATGTCGTGGTAGGGATGGTGGCGATCGCCTCGATTGTCCGGCTGCTGCCCCAAAACATCAGCCAACAGCACAAACTCAACAAGCTCCAGTCAGATGTGACGGTACTAGAGCAGCGCGTGGATCGACTCCAGGAAACCTTTGCCCGCCAGTTTGATGCAGGGCAAGCCCGCAGCGTGATGCAGGAAGAAACCGGCCGCATTGGCATTGGCCAACGTCCGGTCGTCTGGGTAAAGCCCACTCCAGACGCGGCGATCGCCCCTACCCCTGCTGCCGCTCCCACAAGCGTCGCAAACCCAGCCAACCCTGTTTTGCCCGTCACGCCGCCAGACACAACACCCGTTCCCCCACCTGCGCCCAGCCAGCCAGACGCTTCTCCGACCAATATGGTTTCTAATCCTGCACCCGCTCAGGCTCCGGTCGCTGTGCCGAGTCAGGCATCGGTCGCCCCTCTGGGGTGGTAGCCTCTGGAATTGGCTAGAGGGCGATCGCGCTGCCACGAGGGGAGCCAAGTTCAAGGGCTGTTTAAGGGTGCTAGTTTTTACGGAGATTATCAATCCGGGTTACGCTGAATCCCTGCGTCTACCGATTTGCCCGGAGTTAGATGTCGATTTGGGTTGATTATGATGGGCTAGGTACAGCTTCAGCCGCCTAACAGGTCACCCCTGCTCTCTTTGGAATGGTGCCCCTGGATCATGTCGATTCAAAAATTCCCCCTAGCCACGCTCCTCAAAATCAGGCGATACATGCAGACGACCCTGGCGTTGCCTGATGCCGAGCAGCAGGCAAAGGTGGTAGAAACACTAGACGACTTGCCAGAGCCGGAATCCATCGATGACCTGAGCGGGCTATTTTCTTCGGGAACGCCCATCGTCACAACCCTTTCGCCGATTCTGCAAGAACAGTGGTTTATCAGCACGGTAAACCCTGCTGCCCCGCTGATCAAAATGCCGGGGCTGTGGCTAAAGCCAGGGTTTCGCCTGGTGAGCTATCTGTATCGCTCAGCAGAGGGCAGTGGGGTTGGGGTGGTGTGGGCTGTGCCAGAAGAATTTGGCACCACAGCCCAGCTTGAAAAGGCCGTGAAAGAGAAACACAACATTGCTCAAGTTCCCCGGCCAGAAGGAGCGCTCGGCCACGTCATGGAAGCCATTGAGGGCGATCGCTCGGCGGCTTCGTTTGTGCTGGCATCGATCTTGCGACGAGAGCTTCAGGAATTGGGCGTGTTGGGCGATCGCCGCAACTGGGCCTACCACCACCTCATCGAGGGCATCCCTGCCAAATATAACTGGCAGTGGCGAACCGAGATCCCCAAAGACCTGTCGCCCAAGGTGCGCCTCTATCCCGATGGACACGCAGCCGTAGAACTGTTTTCCTGTCGGATTTCTGGAACCAAGACGCTGTATCGCCACCTCGATCGCTATCCGCCCGATTCCTACAAGCCCGACAGCTTGGATAAGATGCTGGCGGTGGAGCAGGTAGGTTAGCTTGCCGGATTCCCAGATTCCCAGAGTCAATTGGGATCAATTGATTGGGATCAATCGCTCTGATCAGCTAATCTCGCACTAATCTTGCACATAGTCCTGCCCGGACAGCAGCGCTATCTCTGCCCGCACAAATTCACGCCCCAAATAGGCAGCGTGGTCAAGATGGCTGATGGGGCAAGGCTGCGCTTTTTCAAAAATTTCGATGCAGAGTTCCTTGGCGGTGCGCCCGCGAAAGGTTGCCGTGGGCAATCTCTTTAGAGAGCCGCTACAAGGCAGCGGCTCCCCAGTTTCGGGATCGCAGGCCAGTCCTTTGTCGTTGATAACGTTAGAAAAATGGTCTGCACAAATCAGCTTGGCATCCCGATCCACATAAATAATGAAATAGCCCTGGGGATCTAGCTCAATGTAGCGATTGGACAGCTTGTCATCTAGAGCGGCGTATTCATTGCGGAGCGCGATCGCCTCAGGACGCAACTCTTGTTCGGCAGTTTGATTCATAACAAAGGTACAGGTTCTCGGAAGCTACGGATATTGAAGGGTGGCCCAACCCCTAATCTATCGCATCCCAGCAGAGTATCGGATGGGCTATATAGATGTGATGATGCGATTGAAAGCGGGTGATGGGACTCGAACCCACGACATTCAGCTTGGGAAGCTGACGTTCTACCACTGAACTACACCCGCATTTTTGGAGACTTCTAGGATAGCATCCTGAACACTGATCGTGCGATGGGGGAGGTAGTTTATGGATAAGTTTATATGAACGAGTGCTATCAAAATGAGCGATCGCCCATGCAACAAATCATCACAAATTCAGTCTGATTTAAATTAAATAGAGCGGACTACGGCTATTTTCCAAGGGAATTCTTCCCATTTTAAAAAAATTAAAAATCAGCTGATATTTACTCCCTTAACCCGCTCTATTCGTCTATTTTGAATGAAGGGTTGATCAATGGAAACGGGAGCAATATCTTTGCTTGCTACTATCTTCGCTTGATGCTATCTCTGCTTGCTGCTATTGAATATCGGGGAATGGAGGGATTGAAACAGGCGCAGATTAAGGGGTGCGACCTCTCATCTGCAAGATGTGATCTCAGATCACAATGCCAGTGATGCGGGCGATCGCCCCAGATGCTCCATCTCACCCCCCATCTGCCGCTAGGTACGCTACGGTATCTATATCGTAGAAGTGGGTACTCTGAATCTAACAGTTTCTAGGTTGCCTCCTGTCCGAATACTTTCCGAATACTTAGTGTTCTGTTGTCTTTATCGCTGTTGCCCTTCTTCCTGCTGTCTTGTAGCGCTGTGAGCGATTCGCAATGTTTAACGCTACTGAACTCCTAATCTCTGATTTTGTGACCAAGCTCAAAGAGGGATATCACCATACCTATGGCGGTCTCAATGCTGGCTATGAAGATATTATCGGCTGGGTCGGGGCAATGGCGCTGGAGAACATTGCCAACAGCGACGCACTTTATCACAACGTCGAACACACAATCTTGGTGACGCTGGTGGGTCAGGAAATCCTGCGTGGCAAACACATCCGCGAGGGTGGTGTTTCACCCGATGACTGGCTGCATTTCATCGTGTCGCTGGTGTGCCACGATATTGGCTACGTGAAAGGGGTCTGTCGGAGCGATCGCGAAGGCTGGTATGCCACCGGGCAAAACGGCGAAATGATCAGCCTGCCACCAGGCTCATCCGATGCAGCCCTAACGCCCTACCACGTCGATCGTGCCAAGCTCTTCATCGACGAGCGGTTTGGCGGCAACCAAAAGATCGACTCCGCTATTGTAAAGCGCAACATCGAGCTGACCCGCTTCCCGGTGCCCCACGACGACGACCACCAAGATACGATACACTATCCAGGGCTGGTGCGGGCTGCGGATTTAATTGGCCAGTTGAGCGATCCCCGCTATCTCAAAAAAATTGGGGCACTTTACTACGAATTTGAAGAAACAGGCGTGAACAAGGCGCTGGGCTATCGCCATCCGGGTGACCTGCGGGCAAACTATCCTAAGTTCTATTGGAACGGAGTCTATCCCTATGTGAAAGATGGTCTGAAGTATCTTTCACTGACGCAGCAGGGGCAACAGATCATTGCTAACCTTTACTCCAATGTGTTCGTAGTCGAGCATGAGCCAGGGGGACAGCTTTCCACCCCCCATCCCGAAAATCAGCCTGTAGGCAGCGCAACCCACTAGGCAGTGTCTTAAAACTTTCTAGGTCGTTGATTGCCTTGAGTCGATCCCCCTAAATCCCCGCGCTTACGCGCCGCTTCGCTAGAAATAAGGGGGACTTCCGGAGTGGTTCGGCTCCCCCCTTTTTAAGGGGGGCTAGGGGGAATCGAAGAGTTCTAAAACATGCCCTAGATTTTGCGTGGAAGGGTGATGCGTAGAAGAAGGTTGACTTTTCGAGGTCGAAACGCCCGAAAAGCCAACCTTTTCTATACCTTTTCAGCCAGCCCTGAACCCGCCTAGCGACGGATGGGCGTGCCGCAGGGATAGGTGGCCACAGGCTCCCGTTCGGGTTTGGGCACAGGCTTAGCGTTGGGAATGGCAGCGGCTACCTTTTCCTCAGTTCGTTCCGCACGGGCTGCCAGATAGTCCCGTTGCAGCGTCGCCAGCATTTCCTCGCGGCGATCATAGAGGCGCTTCAGCGGACGCGGTTCGCACTGGTTGATCACGTAGGCTCCTATCAGCGGCAGAGCGATGGTGCTGTCGGTATAGCAAACAATGGTACTGGGCAATTCTTCTGGGTCAACCTTGCCCCAGCTCACGGCTTCGCTGGGGGTTGCGCCGGAAAGTCCACCCGTGTCGGGACGAGCGTCGGTAATTTGCACAAAGTAATCATGCCCGCGCTCCTCTAGCCCCAGCACCTCATGCAGTTGGGGCTGGGTTTGCAGCAGGAAGTTTTTGGGACTGCCGCCGCCGAGGATGAGTGCAGCACTCTTGCCTTCTACATCAGGAATGCCAGAGTTGCGGGCTGCATAGGCGATCGCCGCTGTTTCGTTCACATCCTGCGATGGGTCGATCACCAGCTTCGAGCCTTCCAGCGCTAGGGCTGCGACGTTCATGCCGATGGAGCTATCGCCCGGAGAAGAGGTGTAGATCGGCACGCCACACTCATAGGCCGTAGACAGCAGGCAGGGATTTTTCACACCAAGCTGTTTTTCCATCGCGTTGATGTATTTGCCCAACAGGTGGTGAAATTCTGCTGTGCCCATGCGCTTTTGGAATGGCTCGGAGCGCAGCAGTTCCCGGATAAACGCATCCGTTTCCAGCAGCACGTCATAGCCAAACACAATGTCGTAGATGCGAATTCGCCCTTCCTGGCGCAGCTTCACGTCGTCTACAAAGGGGTTGCTGGCATAAAGCTCCATCCCCAGCCCGTAGTGCAAGTCGTGATACAGATTTGCGCCCGTGCTGATGATCCAATCTACAAACCCGTGGCGCATCAGCGGCGACAGGACGGATACCCCCAACCCCGCAGGTGTGAGCGCACCGGATAGGCTGAGGGCAACCGTCACGCCCGGTTGCATGATGTCACGGCTGAGCAGATGACAGGCTTCGCGCAGACGGGCTGAGTTGTAAGCCGTGAAGTAGGTATCAATTAGGTCAGTGATGCCGATATTGGCAGACAGCGGCGCAGGCGAAATTTGACGACTAAGCAGTTTGGTCATGGCTTTTTCCCAATAAGATCCGGCGTGAATTGTGAATGTAGAACCTGGTTGCCTGACACAAGTCCCGAAAGCCCAGAAAATTCGTTGTCTTGGGATCGAAGCCCATAGCTCCTGAGTTGGAGCCGGAGGGCTTGGTCAGAGGAGCTTTTGGGCCAGCGTCCCCTACGAGAAATCAGGGGTTTCCAGAGATGTGTCAGGCAGTCAGATGTAGAACTAGAGCAGAAAACTTGTGAACACCAGTCGGCGAAAACCAGTCGGCTCAGAAGAGAGAGTTGAACGGGGTGCGGTTACGCAGGGCGGGTGAAATATTTTGTCTCAAAGACCTCATCGGCGCGGCAGGACAGCGAGAACCCCCTCAGGGTTCCTCAAAACAGGGAATCTCGAACAGATTGCAAGCTCGTCAGGGGCACTGGCAGAAGTGCAGGCAGAAGCCTTCCAGAACAGGATGACCCTGTTGCCTGAGCAGATCGCCGGAGACCCTGTCGCACTGCCGCAAGTGATCGAGCGCCTCGTGGAAGAAGCAGCGCGATCGCCCGTTTTGCGAAATCCAGCGGTTAGCCGTTCAAAAACTTTGATATGGAGTGCAGATCGACCCAGTTTGCTCAACCTTCTGTAAGAAGCCGACCCCAATTCAGGAGGCCCCAGGCAGATGGATAAAAACAAACCTAAAGTTGCAGGTCGATCAGCGCATACTGGGCCCTTCGCAGCGGTCTGCCCAGGATAATGCAGGATCGGAAAGCCGAATTCGCTGTAGATTCATTCCCAAGTACCAGAAGAGAAGCCAGAGGCGACTTCCAGCAGAAAGGAGTTTCAACGGCTTGCAACCCTTTAGCGCTACGTCAGTCTACAGTTTAACATCCTTCTCGCAAACGACCAGAGGCTAATGGGTGATAGAGCAGGGCAAACGCCTACTCAGGACGCAAGGAGGGAAGAGAGGCAGAAGTGATTCCGTTGTTCTATCCTGCCCTGAGGCACTCGCCTGCCGGAAATCGCCAATCCCAAGCGCAAAGCCTATCTCAGCAACATGAGCGATATAGAATAGGCAGTCCAGCAAGCGCTGCTCCCGGCGGGTAAAGCAGGGCTTCGGTCGCCATAGGATGCGTCTGTCCTGTTTCTCCTGTGGCTTTCGCTTGTCCTCTGATCCCCCGCAGCGGTAAGCTCATCCCACCTGCTGTTCTGGAACGAAGGAGAACGTCATGGCGGTGCAGGAGAAAACGCTGACCTGTGGGCAGCTCGAATGGTTTTATCGAGCAGTAGAAGGAGATACAGCGAGCAACCGAGTGCCTGTCGTGCTGCTGCACGGGCTGCCTGCTGCGGGCTATAGCTGGCGCGGTGTGATGTTGGCGCTGGAGGAGTGGGGGTTTGGGGCGATCGCCCCCGACTGGATTGGTTTTGGTTCCTCGGCAAAACCCGACCGCCGCACCTTTGCCTACACGCCCGATGCCTACGCCACTGCACTGGAAACGTTTCTGACCACCTTGGGGATCGATCGCTGCTCGCTGATTGTGCAGGGATTCATCGGCTCTGTGGGGCTGCAATATGCTCTGCGCCATCCCGACCAGATCGAGCGGCTGGTCATCCTGAATGCCCCGGTGACGAGCCGCGCCAAACTTCCCTGGAAGATGCAGCAGTTGGGGCTGCCGCTGGCGGGCGAAATGTTCACCCAAGACCCGCTGCTGGTGGATCGGACGCTCGAAGGCGGCGGGGGCTATGTGGTGAAAGACGAAGATCTGGATGTATATCGCCGCCCCTTTTTGAAAAGCTCGGATGCGGGTCGGGCCCTGTTTGCCGCCGTGCAAAACCTGCGCCTGCCGCAGGCTACTGCCGAGATTGAGCAGGGGTTTCAAGCCTGGACGAAGCCCGTTTTGGTGGGCTGGGGAATGCGCGATCGCTGGCTGCCTTTCAGCCTGGCCGAGGCATTTGTGCAAGCCACTCCTGAAGCAGAACTGATCCAACTGCCGGACGTGGGGCACTATCCGCAAATCGACTGGTTCGACAAGGTGAATGAAGCGATCCTGCCCTTCCTGCTGAGAACCGTCATTTGACCCAGGTTCTCTCACTGCGGCCCTCTGGGCAGACCTCACGGTGACTCTCTCAGCAGATTCGGAGATCAATATATTTCTTCAGCACTTTTTTTCCAGAAACATCCGCCTTTTGGAGGATAAAAAAGTCTCGATTCTTTACCCCGATCCCCTTGCAAAGGATCACATGTCGCATCACACTAAACGTGGGGATCAAACAGGCGTTAAACGGCGGTTAAGAGGTCATTGTGAAAAGGGTATTAGCGATTATTCTGGGCGGCGGTGCAGGCACCCGCCTGTATCCACTCACAAAGCTGAGAGCCAAGCCAGCCGTGCCGCTGGCGGGCAAGTATCGCTTGATTGATATTCCGGTTAGCAACTGCATCAATTCCGACATTTACAAGATCTTCGTCCTGACGCAGTTCAACTCAGCGTCGCTCAATCGCCATATCTCCCGTACCTATAGCTTTTCGGGGTTCCACGAAGGATTTGTGGAAGTGCTGGCAGCACAGCAAACTCCCGAAAATCCCAACTGGTTTCAGGGCACGGCTGACGCGGTGCGGCAATATCTCTGGATGTTCCAGGACTACGACGTAGATCAGTATCTAATCCTGTCTGGCGACCACCTCTATCGCATGGACTATAGCGATTTTGTGGAGCGCCACCGCGAAACCAAGGCCGACATTACGATTTCGGTGCTGCCGATGGACAATGAGCGGTCCTCAGATTTTGGTCTGATGAAGATCAATGAGGATGGACGCATCATTGACTTTTACGAGAAGCCCAAGGGCGAGGCCCTGAAGCAGATGCAGGTGGATACTACTGTGCTAGGGCTGACCCCCGAAGAGGCAAAGCTCAAGCCTTACATTGCGTCGATGGGCATCTATGTGTTTGAAAAGCAGGTGATGTTTGACCTGCTGCGGCGATCGCCCGAACAGACCGACTTTGGCAAGGAAATCATTCCCTCCTCTGCCAAAGACTACAACCTGCAGGCCTATTTGTATAACGGCTACTGGGAAGACATTGGGACAATCCGCTCGTTCTACGATGCCAACCTAGCGCTGACGCAACAGCCCCATCCGCCCTTTAGCTTCTACGACGAAAAGGCTCCCATCTATACCCGCGGGCGATCGCTCCCGCCCAGCAAGCTGCTCGACTGCACCATTACCGAGTCGATGATCGGCGAGGGCTGCATTCTAAAAAACTGTCAGGTGCATCACTCTGTTCTGGGCATCCGCACGCGCATCGAGTCGGGCTGCGTAGTGCAAGACACGCTGATCATGGGGTCAGACTTTTATCAGCCCCTGGTCGAGCGCTCGAACAGTTGCGATGATGGCAAAGTGCCCCTCGGCATCGGCGCGAACACCACGATTCGCGGGGCAATTATCGACAAGAACGCCTGCATCGGCTGCGATGTCAAAATTTTGAACAAGGATCACGTCGAAGAAGCTGCCCGCGAAGAATACGGCTTCTATATCCGCAACGGAATCGTGGTGGTTCTCAAGGGGGCAACGATTCCAGATGGAACCGTGATCTGAGGATTCAGACCTTAGGGTTTGGTTCTGGAGGGCAAGACTCTGCTGCTGTGGATCAACGCACTGCTGCCCCAACGCCAACGGTTTTTCATCTGATTGTTCTGATTGGTCTGCCGGGAAGCGGAAAGTCCACGCTGGCGCAGGTTTTAGTCAATAACTATGGCTGTCGGCTAGTGTCTACAGACGCGATCCGGGGGCGACTGTTTGGCGACGAGGCGACGCAGGGCCCCTGGCCGCTGATCTGGCAGGAAGTCGAGCAGGCTTTTCGAGCGGTGACGGGCGTTCGTCCAAATCAAATCGTTCTGAAGCGACGGTCTGACGCTGCAAAGCCGCTTACGCGCACCCCGTCTCACGAAATCTCTCATACGCTCTACGACGCGACCAATGCAGCACGGCGGCAGCGGCGGGAGGTCGTGCAACTGGGGCGGCGCTGTGGCTTTTCACACATTACGGGGCTATGGCTAGATGTGCCGCTGAGCCTGTGTTTGGAGCGAAACCGAAAGCGCGATCGCCAGGTTCCTGAACCCATCATCGAGCAGATGCATTGCCGCCTCTCCACAGCCCCACCCAGCCTCAGCGACGGCTTCGATACCTTGATTCACCTGCCGCCAGCCTTTTGTCCAGACCCTACAACCTGGGATTCGGCTCGGTTTGGGAAACCACACCCCCAATTCTCTTGAAGCTTTGATAGGGTTGGAATAGGGGCGTTGTCGCCACCCCCCAGTTGGTATGCCTAACCCATTGGCTCAAGTAGCTTGATCGATTCGAGGAATCTGAGCCATTCAAGCGATTCAAGCAATTCAGCAAGTCAAGTAATTCAGTCAATTCAGTCAATTCAGTCAATTCAGAGTAGGTGATGACCCGATGGCTGCTCAGGACTTCAAAGACTACTACGCCATCCTTGGAATCAGCAAAAGCGCCAGCGCCGACGAACTCAAGCGGGCCTACCGCAAACTGGCGCGGCAATATCACCCTGACATGAATCCTGGCAACGCGGCAGCCGAGGCTCGCTTTAAGGAAATCAACGAAGCCTACGAAGTGCTGTCTGACCCAGACAAGCGCCGCAAATATGACCAGTTTGGGCAATATTGGAAACAGGCAGAAGGCTTTGGCGGCGGCGCTCCGGGCGACTTTGGCGGATTTGACTTTAGCCAATACGGCAGCTTCGATGATTTTATCAATGAGCTGCTGGGCCGGTTTGCGGGCGGCGTTCCGGGTGGCGATCGCAGCTATGGCTATCGTCCGGGCACTCCACCGGGGGGCTTTGGGGGGTTTGGTGGGTTTGGCGAACCTCCGACCAGCGCGGGCGGCGATTTGGAAGCCAACCTCAGCATGACCCTATCGGAGGCGTTTAAGGGTGTGCAAAAACGACTAATTTTGGGCAGCGAAGAAATCGAGGTGCGGATTCCGGCGGGGGCCAAACCGGGCAGCAAGATTCGCGTGCGGGGCAAAGGACAGATGAATCCCTATACCCGTCAGCGAGGAGATTTGTATCTCAAAATCGACATCCAGCCCCACCCGTTTTTCCGATTTGAAGAGGACAATCTGGTGTGTGAAGTGGCGATCGCCCCTGATGAAGCCGTGCTGGGAACCGCCATCGACGTGCCTACGCCAGACGGTCTCGTGACCATGAACGTGCCCGCTGGAATCCGCTCCGGCCAAACGCTGCGGCTGCGAGGTAAGGGCTGGGTGAATCCTAAAGGCGGGCGTGGCGATCAGTTGGTGAAAATCGTCATCGTGCCTCCTAAGGATCTCAGCCCTGCTGAGCGCGAATACTACGAAAAAATCCGCGATAGCCGGACGTTTGACCCCCGTAGTGGACTAAAGCACATCCGGCTCTAGCCCTTATTTTCGATTCAGAAAGCTGTAGGACTTATGCACTGGTGACAAGTGTGCTGGGTGTTGGACGATTTCTTGCGGACACAGCCCGCGAGAAATCGTCCAACTGCGTAAGTCCTAAAGCTGATTCAGAAAGCTGGCTCCTGAAAAGCTGCGCCCCACATTTACCTCCTGAGACAGAGGACACCCCTGGATCGAGTTACATACTCTGGAGATATATCTTGACTCCCTGAGGGGATGTGCCTACCGCACGTCCCTCTTTTTGTCGCTGATATGGATTGTTGCTGATGTGGGCGCGATGGGGTGCGCGGGGCTGTAGGGATTGGGGATTTTAGATTGCCGATTTTAGATTGCCGATTTTGGATTATGAAGCCACGGATTTATTGAGCTTTTAGCTATTCCAGGCTTTTGGCTACCTCGACTCCAGCGGCAGAAACACCGTCAGCACTTCGCCTCGCTGGGGTCGTTGTTTCACGATTAGCTTACCGCCTAGCGCCTGGAACAGATTTTTGGTTACCGCTAGGCTAAGGCTGAGGCTACCCGTTTCGGGCTGGAACATCAGCAGTTGCCCCAGCGATTTTAGCGGTGGCACAAAGCCCAGATTAGCTCCGGCTGGGTCGGCGGCTGGTTGTTCTGCCTCAAATTGGAGCTTGAGCTGGTGTCCGGCTAGCTCCACCTGGAGGCGAATTTCGCTCCCTGGCGCAAGGGTCTGCGTGAGTCGGTCGATCAGCCCGGTCAAAACCTGATCAAACAGGTTGGGGTCGGTGACGACGTTCGGCAGCTTTTGGGGCAGTTCGACCTGGAGCGTCAAACTGCGCTGGCTGGCAAGCTGCTTCCACCGGGACACGTTTTGCTCGAACACCTGCGCCAGGGACACCGGGGCCAGGGGCATCAGCGGATGCTTGACCGGAGCCGTTTCTAGTTCTGCGGCGCGGAAAATCAGGTTAAACCGATCGATTTGTTCGGTGCATTCTTGGTCGATGACTTGCAGGCGCTTTAGCACGTCGGGGCTGAGGTCTTTGCGCTTGAGCAGGAGCCGCGTCAGGGTGCGGATGGTGGTCAGCGGCGTGCGGACTTCGTGGGCGATCGCCTGCAAGAGTTCCATATCCAGGTGTTCGCTCTTGGCGCTCAGCAGATTATCTGCCTCTGCCTGGCCCTTGCGGCTAGCATTGTTTCCATTGGTCGAGCTTGACTGCTGCAAGCCCAGGGCGATCGCCTCGCCATCATGGAGCCAGTGCAAGGGCGACACCTCAACGACCTCGGCCGCTTCTTCTGGGACACTGGAGCGATCGCCCACAGTCGGCAGCGAGTTGGGATGGGCTTCCCACTCCAGCGGCTCTGGCAAAAAGTCGAGCATCAGCCGATTGAACCGGGAAACCAGTCGATAGTCGGGCAATGCGGTGGGGCGATCGTCGGGACGATTGGGATCGAGCGGCATGAACTGGATAACCAGTGGCTCGATCTGTCCCAAGATCCCCGCCCCTGCGAACAGCAGCCGTGCCCGCAGCGCCTGCCACGCCGCCCGCACCACCACCGGGTCAAAGGACAGCATAAACGCAGGCGTGCCTTCCAGATCTTCCCCTAGCACCATCACCAGCCCAAAGGTGGGCGTTAGCACCAGGCAAAACTGCTCCGCCGCCAGCGGATCATTGGGCATGAGGGGCACCGTGGCCGCCGTAGAGCCGTGCGGGGCGTTGTGCTGGGCCGAGGGCAACAGCCGGAACGGAAGCCACGACGCGGTTTCTAGCGCATTTACCGTGAAATTCCAGGTGGCAACTCGTGCGACCACATCGGGTGCTTCTAGCACGGGCAGCGGCCCCGATAGCACCAAAGCCTGGGCTTTTGCTTTGGAAGATCGAGGTTTGGGGTCAAGGGGGAGCGTTTCCAAAAGTAGATGGTTCAGCGCGGCGATCGCCCCCCACCATTCGCGCTCAGCCTTAAGCTGCTGCCGGGCCACAGGGCCAGGCTGCCGCACCGGGCTTTCTGCCTGGGCAACGACTTCACTGAGGGTGGGTAGATACCACTTATGCACGGCTGCGCGTCCTGGAAACAAACGGTTCCAATATCGATGAGTGCAGAGCAGTGAGGTAAAACGCGGCTGCCATTGCCCCTAGAGAGGTTCTACAGAGGCAGTATACCCACAGGCATTCAGCCCTGGCACATCTCTCTGGTACATCTCTCTGGCACACTTACCTGGCACACTTGCCTGGCACCATCTGGGCCAATGCACAGCGATCGCGCCTTATCACTAATCACCTCATGAATCACCTCATGCTCCTATATAAGACGATATCGATAAACCTCCAGAGAGCCTAGCTCTAGAACCGAACTCTGGGGTCGCAATGCCCGCCCTATGATGGGGATCAGGGGCGATCGCCCTCAAGCTGGGACACGAACAGAGGACTGATGCAGTGGCCGGATTTCTCGCGGGCGCAGTCCACAAGAAATCCTCCAAAATCCAACTGATTGCAAGTTATTGCAAGTGCGTAAGTCCTGAAAAGACAGAGGGCAGAGACTTGGCGACGGTACTGGTGGTGTGTCCGGGGATGCATTCGCCCCGGCTTACAGAATCTTTTCTAGCGGCAGTAGCGCTGGATCGGCTGGACACGATGCAAATTTGCGTCATACCGGGCGATCGCCAGCCCGTTTATTCGCCGCTGTACGGGCTGAAGGTGTTGCAGCATCGGCTGGGCGCACCCTGGGCCGCCCCGCCGGTCTTGTTTCTCGGCTTTAGTGCAGGTGTGGTAGGGTTGGCGGCGATCGCCCCCCTCTGGCAAGCGCTCGGCGGAACCGTGCTGGGGCTGATTGCGCTAGACGGCTGGGGTATGCCCCTGAGCGGCCCTTTCCCCATCCATCGACTCAGCCACGATCGCTTTACCGACTGGAGTTCGGCCTTGCTAGATGGGCCAGCGGTGAGCGCTAGGGGAAGCCGCTTTTATGCAGAACCCGCCGTGGCGCATCTGGATCTGTGGCGATCGCCCCACACGACGACGGGCTGGTGGCATTCGGCATCGGGGTCTCAGGTGTTCACCACGGCGGCGGCGTGCCTGCAAGCGCTGATTCAGACTGCTGTTGCTCAATAACCGCTTTAGGGTCGCATATCCACCTAATCGACAACCCCAATGCTCCACTCCACACCTGAACTAGAAACGCAGCGACTTTATCTGCAACAGTTTCAGCCAGACGACCTCGACGCGCTGGCAGCGCTATCAGCCAATCCAGACGTGATGCGCTACGTGGGAAAAGGTGTCCGTACGCGAGCAGAAACTCAAATCGGGCT
This sequence comes from Thermoleptolyngbya sichuanensis A183, assembly GCF_013177315.1. Taxonomy (NCBI): domain Bacteria; kingdom Bacillati; phylum Cyanobacteriota; class Cyanophyceae; order Oculatellales; family Oculatellaceae; genus Thermoleptolyngbya; species Thermoleptolyngbya sichuanensis. The sequence goes on from NZ_CP053661.1 coordinate 4,963,162, forward strand.
GCATCGCATGATTGATCATTGGCAGGCGCACGGCTTTGGCATGTGGAAGCTGGTGGAAAACGAGACAGGGGCTTTTGTTGGGCGGGCCGGGCTGATTTATCTGGACAGCACGCCAGAAATCGAAGTGGGGTATGTGCTGGGTTGCCCCTTTTGGGGACGTGGGCTGGCTACCGAAGCGGCGCGGGCCAGCCTCCAGTTTGGGTTTGATACCTTAGGGCTGGAGCGAATCGTGGCGATCGCCCGGCCCGAAAACCACGCCTCACAGCGTGTCATGCAAAAACTCGGCATGACCTATGAAAAAGACGCTTTTTACTACAACTGTGCGGTCGTGTATTGGGCGATCGCCCGCGAACATTTCTCGCCATGACACCCACTCACAGTCACCCCCTCAAACTAGCCTGAGGCTGCCCTCGACCTAGCGTAGAAGGATGAATGGAGCAATACACTAGACTCAATGCGGATGGCGAGACTCGAACTCGCAAGGCAAAGCCACACGCCCCTCAAACGTGCGCGTATACCAATTCCGCCACATCCGCGTGGGGGGAACAGGCAAATCAGCATGAGGGATGACTGCTGACTTACTCACAGTCTTTAACTGTACTCCAAAATCGCGCAATCGTCCAAGCCACGCGCTGCAAATTTGCCACCAATTTCTCGCCAATTTCGCCTATGTTTTTCTCAGGGCTAGAAAATTTTTGCATCCCTCAAGTTTTGCGCCTCTCATTGTTGCGTCCTCTCAAGGGGTGCGCGTCTAAGTTGGGCCCATTTCGTTAGTCGCTGATGCTGTCTCCTTCTTCGCCCGACTCACTCCCAAAGCCGCTGGTTGACCTAGAGCAGCGAATGCGCCCGCTTCTGCCCGCCAGCCTCTATGCCGCGCTGTGGGTCGATCCCACTGCCGACACGCTGATGCAGGTGTTTCAGCACCTACGCACAATGCAGCAGGTGTTGCATGACTACATGCCCCGCCAGGTGTCCGAAGCGCCGCCCCTGCCAGGAGAACTGCGCCATGGCTGGCAGGAGGGGACGCTGCTGTTTACCGATCTGGCGGGCTTTACGCCCCTGCTAGAGGCAAATGCGGATGCGGGGTCGGAGGGCGCGGCGGCGCTGTTGACGCTGATTAACCAATATTTCTCCAGCATGATTGAAATTATCAGCAAGTCGGGGGGCGACCTGCTGGAGTTTACGGGCGATGCCATGCTGGTGCAGTTTTTGCCAGGGCGAGATGGCAGCGATGCGGCGCAGGCGGTGCGGGCGGGCCTGCGAATGCAGCGGGCGATGACCCAATTCACCGCGCTGGACATGCCCCAGGGTCAGTTTTCGCTGGAGATGCGGGTGGGCATTCATTCTGGACGGTTTCTGACGGCGGATATTGGCACGCCAGAGCGAATGGGGCGGGTGCTGCTGGGAAAGACAGTGCAGCAGGCGAAGCGGGCAGAGTCAGCTAGTGCTGTGGGGCGGGTGTGCGTGAGTCGGGAAGTGGGCGATCGCCTCGGTCAAGAATTTCCGCTCCAGCCGCTCGATGCCCAGCACAGCCTGGTGATTGACCAGCTTAGCCCGGAGGAACTAGGAGAATATGACATCACGCTGCCCCGTCGCCGCATGGCTTCATCGATGCTGATGGATCGCAGCATCCCCGGCCTGAGTGAGGAAATTCAAAAGTCGGTAGGTCTGGTAGAGCCACTGGCCAGCTACTTGCCCGCGCCGATTCTGAACCTGCTGGTGGAATGCGCTGCTCAGCGTCAGATTCCGCCGGCCTTCCCAACCCCAACGGTGGTCTTTGTCAACCTGATGGGGCTGCCGGAAGCCGTAGACCTGGCCTCGCCTGATGAAGTGGATCTGCTGGTGCGCCGCTATTCGCAAGCGTTTGCGCTGATCCACGCCAGCGTGCGATCGCGCGGCGGCATTTTGCAAAAGGTGACCTATCATTCCCTCGGTTCCGACATGCTGGTCTACTTCGGAGCGCTGGGCAGCCACCCCGAAGATGCGCTGCGGGCAGCAGACATGGCTCTGGAGGTTCGCCAAATTGTCCACCAGCTTGCACCACCACGGTCTGCGGGTCAGCCTGTGGACATCGCCTGTCGCATCGGCCTCGACCAGGGCCCAGTGTTTGCCGCCGAAATCGGCTCGCCCCGTGCCCGCCGCGAGTTTAATATCCTGGGGGACCCCGTGAACACGGCCGCCCGCCTGATGACCCTTGCCAGCAGTGGACAAATTTTGCTGACGGAATCGGTGTATCGGGCGATCGCCCCCCACTATCCCTGCACGCCCATCGGTGATTTGTTTCTCAAAGGCAAAACCACACCCCAGCCCACCTTTGAGCTTGAATCCCCATAGGACTTCACAGTTGGACGATTTCTCGCGGGCTGCGCTCGCGAGAAATCGTCCAAAATTCAGAAAACTGAGCGCAAGTGCGTAAGCCCTGCCCCGATTTGAGACAGAGACGCACTAAGCTCCAATCCCAGCTTCAGGCTAAAAAAATTGTCCTGACTGAAACAGGGGTTGCTATCATTAAGCCGTTTTTCAGAGCAATTTTTGTAGCGCTCTGAAAAGCATGTTTCAGCGTGGCTTGTGCGGATACAGCACGGTTTTTCAGATGGCTTACCCACACGCCAAACTCCAGTTTCAAAGCTGCCTTAACGCTTTCTCTGAGGGCAAATTATAGGGCGATCGCCTACGGATTCAGTTTTATGTCAAAAAGGATACTAGGTTAGTCAAATTAATCAATTGACATGTTAATTTCATCGCTCCAGATTGGGCAACCTTGCTTTATCACTTTTGTTTCAGACGTTAGATATCAGGAGATATTGGGTTCAACCTTCTAGCAAGGTCATGTCCCGCCTCCCTTTCTCGACCTTCCCAGGAGTTCTCAGAAATGCTCTCAGAAGCATGAAATAGAACTCCGAAAAAACTCCGAAATTCCCAATCTGGCAACGCAGAATCCCTGTCCCCCCTCCGTACTTCCTCCCGCTGTTCAAGTTCGTTAGGAAAACAGTTAATGGCTACTCTGATTGGAACCCCCGGCCCGGACTTTTTGCTTGGCACTCCCGATGCTGATCTCATTTTTGGCGAGGATGGAGATGATTACCTCCTTGGCGCTGCTGGCAACGACCAAATTAACGGTGGCAATGGTAACGACCTGCTCCAGGGCAATGCAGGCAACGATCTGATAGATGGCGGCGCTGGCAACGACACCCTCTCCGGCGGCATCGGCAATGACACTCTCAACGGCGGCGACGGCGACGACCTGATCTATGCTGACAGCGGCCTCAACCGACTAAATGGTGGACAAGGAGCCGATACACTGGTCGCGGGCACTGGCGGGCGAGATGTCATGACCGGTGGCCCCGGCCGCGATGTGTTCGTCCTGGCCAATGGCACAGGCGGTAGCCAACGAAGAAACGCCAACGTCATCACCGATTTCAACCCCAATCAAGACCGCATTGGTCTAGCAGGCGACCTGCGCTTCAATAACCTCAGCATCGTCCAGGGCACAGGCAACAACCGCAACAACGTCATCATTCGCAACCGTCAGACGGGTGAATTTCTGGCGATCGTCCGCAATGTGAACGTCAGCCGCCTCACCCGCACCAACGTAGCCGCCTTCCCGCTGCCCCCCCGCGACACCACGCCGCCCAGCGCTGCCAACCTAGTCATCGCCAATCCCAATATCACTGTTGCGGGAGGAACCACCCAGACCTTCACTATTCAATATGCCGATGCGGTTCAGCTCAATAGCCTCAGCTTCCGCAATGGCAACCTGCTCATCACGGGCCCCAATGGCTTTGTGCAGGGGGCGCAGTTGGTCGGCTTTACTCCCGTCGGCAACGGCACCTCCCGCACCGTGACCTATCAAATCACAGCCCCCGGCGGCACTTGGGATGCCAACGACAACGGCACCTACCAGGTTTCGCTGCAAGCCGGGCAAATCTTCGACACCAGCGGCAACGCAGCCCCTGCGGCGACGCTTGGCAGTTTCAATGTCAGCGTGCCCATTCCCATCGTGCCTGTCAGCGTTGCCGTCTCGCCTGCTAACGTGGTCGAGGACAGCGGCGGCACTCTGGTCTACACCTTCACCCGCACCACCTTCATCCGCAATGCCCTGACTGTCAACTTCACCCTAGGCGGCACCGCCACGCGCGGCACCGACTATAACGTGACGGGAGCCAGCATTACAGGCAGCACGGGCACGATTATCTTTGCCCCCAACGCCAGCACTGCCACGATCCAAGTCACCCCCATTGCAGATAACCTGATCGAGCCAAACGAAACGGTCATCGTAGCGCTGGCCCCTGGTGCTGGCTACAGTCTCGCTTCTGCCAGCAGCGCCACAGGCACTATCATCGACGATGAAAGCCAGATCGCACTATCTGTGTCTCCTGCTAGCGTTCTAGAAGACAGCGGCAGTGAGCTGGTTTACACCTTCACTCGGACAGGATTTCTAAACCGCAGCATCACGGTGAGTTTTGGAGTGGGCGGCACCGCAGGCTTTGGCGCAACCAGCGACTACACCGTAAACGCACCGCTAGGAACAACATTTACCTATGGCGCATCGGCGGGCACGATTACCTTTGCGGCAGGGGAAAGCACCAAAACGCTGCGTATCCGCCCCAACGCAGACACAGTGGTTGAGCCTGACGAAACCGTGGCTTTGACGCTTAACAATGGTGTCGGCTACGTTCGAGCCACGATGACTCCAGTGATTGGAACCATCGTAAATGACGATAGCTCCGTAAGTGTTGCGGTTTCGCCTAGTGCTGTTCTCGAAGATAGCGGCACGGGGATGGTCTACACCTTTACCCGAAACGGATTCACAGGCAACGCAATCACCGTAAACTTTACAGTCGGCGGCACGGCAACCTTAGGCGGGCCAAGTTCGGATTACACCATCACAAGCGCAACGGTCACGGGTGGAAAGGGCACCATTAACTTTGCGGTCGGAGAAACTACAAAGACGATCACCGTCACGCCCACCAGCGACAACGTGGTGGAACCCAGTGAAACTGTTGTGATTGGGGTGGCAACTGGCACGGGGTATGTAGTCGGTTCACCCAGCACTGCCATAGGCACGATTCAAAATGATGACTCTAGCATCCAGCTTTCCGTATCGCCCAGCAGCGTGCTAGAAGATAGCGGCGAAGATCTGGTCTTTACCTTCACCCGTACAGCGTTCCTCGATCGCCCAATTACGGTCAACTTTGGCGTGGGTGGCACAGCAACCTTCAGCACCGACTACACGGTGTCTGCGCCCGTAGGCACAACCTTTACCTACACGGCGCTGGGGGGAACGGTGCAGTTTGCCGCTGGCGAATCGACCAAGACGATCCTTGTGAAGCCCGTTGCAGACTCCAGCCTAGAGCCGAATGAACTGGTGACGCTGACCCTGCAACCGGGGACAGGCTACACGCCCGTCAGCACGACACCAGTTTCCGGCATCATCGAAGACGACGACGCAATCGTGACGCTAACGGTTTCGCCCGACAATGTTTTGGAAGACAGCGGACAGGAAATTGTCTACACCTTCACGCGAGTAGGCGCAACGACTCGTGCGCTGACGGTAAACTTTGCGGTAGGCGGTACGGCGACGTTTGGTGCAGGCGGCAATGACTACACGGTCGAAGGCGCAGCCAGCTTTAACCCCACAGCGGGCACGATTACGTTTGCACCTGGGGCGACCACGGCTGTTTTGCGGATTAAGCCTGTTGCGGATCTAGGCACGATTGAACCAGACGAGACCATTAGCCTGACGCTCGCTAGCGGGTCTGGCTATACCATCGGCACGACAGCCCCGCAGATCAGCACGATCCTCAACGATGACGGCATCGTCACCAACACAAACGACTCTGGAGCGGGGTCGCTGCGCCAGGCGATTATTGCCGCCAATAATGCCAACTCGATTGCCAACCCAACGATTACCTTTGCGTCATCGGTAAGCGGCACGATTCAGCTTGCCTCAGCGCTGCCTGACTTGTCGCGCAATATGACGATTGACGGGCCTGGGGCTGGGACGCTCACCATTTCGCGGGATTCAGCCGCAGCAACAAACTTCAGAATCTTTACTCTCCAGCCAGCTATCACAGCAACGATTGAAGGGCTAACAATCTCCGGTGGAAACGTGGCCACGGGAAATGGGGGCGGCATCGCCAACTTGGGCGGTACGCTGAACCTGGAAAACCTGGTCGTGCAGAATAGCCAGGCGCAGCTCGGCGGTGGCATCTTCAACCAAGGCGGTACAACGACGCTGCTAAACACAATCATAAGGAATAATACTGCCGGCAGTGGGACGAGCGGCGCGGGCGGCGGCATCAGCAACCAGAGCGGTACGGTTAACATCCAGGGCAGTAGCCAAATCGTGAACAACGCAGCGGCTAGCATCGGTGGCGGGGTTTCCAACGATTCTGGCGGCACCCTGAATGTGACAGGAACTGCAGGTCAGCGAATTCTGTTTTCTGGTAATGTTGCCCAGAACTCGTCAGGCGGTGGCTTGTACAATGCTGGAACGTCCAATATCAACTTTGCCAATTTTGTCGGCAATCAGGCGAGCAATATTGGTATGGGCGGCGGCGGGATTTTCATCGCATCAGGTGGTGTTTTGGCGGTGAATAATTCGATCTTTAATAATTCGCCGCTGAATACGCCAAACAACCTGGCTGGCGACTTGTCTAACTTCAGCGGAACTGGAAACACGGGCATTTAGCCTTTAGCCGAAGCCTAACCCTGTATCTTCCCCTTCGTATCTTCAATCTCTCCCCGCACCCACACAGCAGTGGCGGGAGCCAGCAGCACGCCGTTGCGGTAGTGCCCTGTGGACAGAATGACGTTTGGGCAGGCGCTCAGACGCTCCAGCACAGGCGCGGGGCGGTTGGCGGGGCGAGGGCGCAGACCCGACCAAGTGTGTTGCACCTCGGCTTGGGCGAGGGCAGGACAGAGGGCGATCGCCCCCTCCCAGACCGTTTTTAGCGCGGCGGGGCTGGCGGCGATCGCCCCTAAACCATTTGCCTGACTAAAACTCGACGCAGACTCCCCTTCTGCAAATTCTGGAAACTCGACCGTTGCGCCAATCCAGTATTCTCCCTGGCCCAGCGGCACGACGTGAATATCGTTGCCTGTAATCACAGGCTGAAACGTGCGATCGCCCATTGGTTCCCCCAGTTTCACCCGCATTGCCTGTCCCAAAACGGGGCGGATGTCGATCTGGGGGAGGGGCAGCGCGTCGAGTAGCGGTGTAGTTCCCAGCCCGGAGGCGATCACCACCCAATCGGCCAAGAGGCGATCGCCCTGCACGGTTCGCACACCCACGCAGCGCTGCCCCGTCGCATCGGCAAATTCTAGCGATGCAACCGGACTCGAAAAATCAAACTGCACGCCGCGCTGTGCGGCCCCTGCCACCAGCGCACGGGTCAAGGCCGTCGGATCAATCTGGCAGTCCTGTGGCGAGTAGATGCCCGCTGTGACTGCATTCAGAGAAACCTGAGGACAGCGATCGCCCACCTGAGCCGGGGCCCAATGCTCCAGCGTCCAGCCCTGCTCCCGGCGGAGGCGGATCAGCGCGTCCCATTTCGATAAATCTGCTTCATAGGACAGGAGCAAAATGCCCTGCCGATTCACGGACACTCGCTGCCCGGTCAATTCCTCTAGCTCAGGGAGCCACTGCTGATAACGGCGGAGGCTGGTTTGTCGCAGGTTCCAGGCGCGGCCCCTAGTTTTCTGGCTGATCGCGCCCATCAGCACGCCCAGCGCGGCCCCTGTCGAGGCGCGGGCCGGAGGCTGACGATCGACTACGGTAATCGCCAGACCATTCACCTGGCTTAGCTCGTAGGCGATCGCCGCCCCCACCACTCCGCAGCCCACGATCACCACGCGGCTTCCGTCGGTTGGCACAATCCTACCTGCCTCTGGGGGGTTAGCTGGATTATCCTAACCGTCCTGCGTCGTTGGCATCAGATCCAGAAACACCTGAAAATCGCGCAGCGCCTCGTTATAGTTCAGCAGCGCCTTTTGAGAATCGCCCGTCTGGGTCGCTTCGTCGATGGCGATTAGGTGCCCAAACACGGCCTTGGCGGCATCCAGCGCGGCGGGCTGAGCTTTCTTGGGTTCCAGCAGCCGGGCCAGACGGGTCATCTTCGTCCGCAGTTCACCCAGCGGCCCGTGAATGAAGGTCTGCACGTCCACCCACTGCTTCTTTTGCACCAGCGGGGGAATTTCCTGCATCCGCACCCGCAGTGCGTCCACATCGCTCACGTATTTTTCAATTTGCGCCAGTTGTTCAGGTGAATAAAGTGGCCCTTTGGCAACAGGGGCGCTGCTACAGCCAATGGACAAGACGGCGATCGCCACCAACACCAAACTGAGGACGCTTCGATACCACTTTTTCATAGATCTCACTCTATTACTTGCCCAACATTTGCCAACGGATTACCCCAGAATACATCAGCCAATGGCGGGATAGTCGCAACATCCCGATAGACTGAACACTGGCTCCGGTAAAGCACTATAAACCACAAGGGGACGAGTGGGAAGGGTTTCGCAGGACGAGAGGGCACTGAATCTGACCGGAACCCTGTGCGTTCCCAATGCGCGTTTCCAAACGGCAATCGAAAATCCAAAATCCAAACAAGATTTACGTACTTGCGATAAGTTTGCTGGGTTCTGGACGATTTCTCGCGGGCTGCGCCCGCGAGAAATCATCCAACTGCGTAGGTCCTACCAAAATCCAAAACAGAGCGATGAACATGGGAGAGTCTTCAAGAGGGCGGGGGGTATTTGTGGGTCTAACGACGCTCGATCTGATTTACCAGGTCGAGGCCGTGCCCGCCAGCAATCAGAAAGTCGTGGCCCAGGATGTGGCGATCGCCGCTGGAGGCCCCGCAACCAACGCAGCCGTAACCTTTGCCCACTTGGGCGGAGACGCGCTGCTGCTGAGCAGTTTGGGACAGCACCCAATAGCGGGGTCAATTCGGGCAGACTTGGCAACTTGGGGTGTGCAGCACCGCGACCTTGACCCAGAGCGGCAGGCCTCGCCAGCGGTGTCGTCCATTTTGGTGACAGCGGCGACGGGCGATCGCGCGGTGGTATCGCGGAATGCCGTGGGGGCACAGGTGGCGGGCGATCGCCTTCCAGCCGACCTGATGCAAGCCCTGAAAGAGCGCAGGTTTGACGTGGTGCTGATCGACGGACACCAGATGGCAATTAGCGAGGCGATCGCCCAGCAGTCAAGAGCCTTGGGCATTCCCGTGGTAGTCGATGGCGGCAGTTGGAAACCGGGCTTTGAGGCAGTCTTGCGCCACACGGACTATGCCATCTGCTCGGCCAACTTTTTGCCGCCAGGGTGCGACTCGGCGGATGTGCTGCCCTACCTGCGATCGCTCGGCGTTGCCCAAGTCGCACGGACACACGGTTCTCAGCCCGTAGAATATCTCAAGGGCGAACACGCGGAGCGAGTGGCGGTTCCCACCATTTCCCCAGTAGACACGCTGGGCGCGGGCGACATCTTTCACGGCGCATTCTGCCACTTTATTTTGCAACTGGGATTCGAGGCGGCGATCGCCCAAGCAGCCCAAGTCGCTGCCCGCGCCTGCCAATCCTTTGGTCCGCGCCGCTGGATGAAAGCACCGCCGCACGAGGAGAACCCCCGCTTCCCCAAACCGGACTGATGGCAAAGGACTGATCGCAAAAAGACTGCCTGAGACTAATCTACATTTAAGATAGGCGGTGCGCTGGATTCACTCCATTCCGATTCTGCGGGCGGCGACACCCGCACCCAAGAGATGCCCATTACCAGCCCCAAAAAGATTCCCAGCATCAGCATCCAAATATGAGACGGGTCTAGCGAACACAGCAGGCGGCGATCGCCACTGTACACTTGAACCGACCATCCTCCATCTGTCACTTGATCGGGCAGTTTCTTCATGCCATTCACCTTTGGTAGTTGGTAAAAAGAAGGCAGCGCGAGTGAGGGAAGACGCGAAAAACACCAGTCACCATCGCGTCTTCTCCCCAGACTAGATATAAACTCAATTCATGAAAAGAGGTTTTGTATATAATCTTGCTTTATGTCTGATAACGCCTGCTTAAGCTTTAGTTCAGAATTGGTCGAACCCGTGCCCTATAATTGACCAGCCGTTCTATGCTAGGGCGATAGTGACTGATACTATAGTGACCGATACTGTGGTGACTGATACTGTGGTGACTGATACTACAGCGGCTTGCAGTAGGGGCAAAGATGCTCGCCTGTGCCCAAAAAACGTGAAAGGAAACGTTGTGATCCAAGCAAACCCTGCGGAATTGATAGATGGCCATCCCCTAGAAGACCTATTGGCGATCGCCCGTGCGTTGGGCTGGGGTGCAGCGAAAATTCTGCGGGCGTATTATCGGGGGGAACCGTTTCAGGATGGCACGGCCCGCAATCTCGATATCCAGAATGAAAAAGACGGCCCGGTGACTGCAGCCGATCTGGCAGTGAACAGCTTCGTACTCGGCAGACTGCACGATTTGCTGGGCGATGAGCAGTTCGGCTATCTCAGCGAAGAAACCTACAAATCCCAAGCTTCCGCCGCGCCGTTCCCTCAAGACTGGGTGTGGATTCTCGATCCGCTCGACGGCACGCGAGATTTCATTGACAAAACGGGGGAATATGCCTTTCACCTGGCGCTGGCCTATCGCGGTCGCCCGGTGCTATCGGTGGTCACCTGCCCAGAGCTAGAGCGGCAGTATTTCGCCACCCTTGGCGGTGGGGCATTTGTGGAAACGCCCGATGGAAAGGTGGAGCGGTTGCAGGTGTCGGCGTGCGATCGCCCTGCCGATCTGGTCGTGGTGGTCAGCCGCACCCACCGCGACGGACGGCTGAATGCCCTGCTGCAAAAGCTGCCCTGCCAAAACCAGCTCTCCGTTGGCAGCGTCGGCGGCAAAATCGCCGCGCTGGTCGATCGCCGAGCCGACCTCTACATCTCGCTCTCCGGCAAGTCTGCCCCCAAGGATTGGGACATGGCCGCCCCGGAACTCATCCTCACCGAGGCAGGCGGCAAATTCACCCACTTCAGCGGCGAACCCTTGCGATATAACACGGGCGATGTCAACCAGTGGGGCGGACTGATGGCCTCCAACGGTTGCTGCCACGAAGCCCTCTGCGCCGAAGCCATTCGCATCCTGGCAGAAATCGACGGCCTCTCCTGAACCCCAAGCGCTGCGCCCAACCCCGCTGCTACGCAGAATCTTCACAGTCCTGACACCCGCCATTACAGAAGCTTTGCCCCCGATCCCCTGTTTTCGCCAGAAGATCGATCCATAGGGGCGGGATCTTGGGTTTACTAAGGCTAGGAAAACCGTTCCTGTCACACGGATCTGGTCAGAATTCAGCAGCAGAGGTTCACTACATGGTTTGGGCGCTTCCTGGTCGCGCCAGCGTCTCTACGCAAGCGCTGGTCGATCGAATTTTGTCTTCGGGGCAAATGACCCGCAAAGAGCATCTCCAGCTTGCCGCCACGATCCTGTCCGATCAGCGGTTAACCCAAGCGGAGCGATATCACATTAGCCGCGTGTTTGACGAGTTGCAAGCCGGCCGCGTGATGCTGGTCGATTAGACGCTAAAGTCAGAAAAGTCAGCTCTGGATACTTTAGTTTGGACTAATGGTGAAGAGGAAGGCAGTCAATGAGAAGCACCGACTGCCGTAAGGTCAATGAAGTACAACCAACATTGACCCCATGATTTTCAACGAACTTCAGCAATTTCGCCAAACGTTGTATGCCAGCTTGGGAAACGCCAGAGATGCCCTGTTTGATCTGATGGATGCCGTGTTAGTGAGTGCGTGCATCGTGTCGTTTGTGAGGCTATCGCAGAGTCCTGTCTTTCGTCGCCAGTGGTCGAGCACCTATGAAGCGTTGCGCGATAGCCGCCTACCCCGATCAAAGGTGCTGAAGCTGTTGGTGCAGCAGATACCGACTCAGCAGCAACCGTTGTTGGCAGGTGATGCGAGTCGGTGGAACCGTCCTGCTGCCAGGCGTTTGAAAGACCGCACCTTATCAGGCAGAACAGGACATGCCCCGATAGCCGGACAAAACTACAGTACCTTAGCCTGGATTGCTGAAGACAGGGGCAGTTGGGCATTACCATTGCGGCATGAGCGCATCACCAGCTTTGAAACACCCGCCAGTAAAGCGGCATTCCAACTCAAACAAGTGACTCGGCAGTTAGCGGTGCGTCCGTTGGCGATCTACGACCGAGGGTACGGCAATGCCAGTTTTGTCAACCAAACGGCAGGGATTGAGGCAGACTTGCTGCTGCGGGTTACATCCAATCGATGTGTCTATGGCGCGCCCCCAGCGTATCGAGGGCGAGGCGCACCTGCCAAGCATGGACATAAGATGAAACTCAATGACCCTGACACTTGGAGTGTCCCGGTCGAAACCGTTGAAGTCGATGATCCCAACTGGGGACGAGTGCGGGTCAGTCGTTGGAGTGCATACCATTTCCGCAAATCCCCCAAACGGGCAATGGAAGTGTTGCGCGTGGAGGTGCTGGAGACACAGAGCAGCACGCGACGCTTGGCTCCTTTGTGGTTAGTTTGGCTGGGTGAGCAGATGCCTCCGTTAGAAACCCTGTGGTTGCACTACCTCCGTCGCTTTGCCATTGAACACTGGTATCGCTTTGCCAAGCAGAGGCTATATTGGACACATCCCCAGTTCAGTTCTGTATCGGCAACCGAACAGTGGAGCAGCCTGATGCCGTTGCTCAGTTGGCAGTTGTGGTTAGCGCGAAAGGACTGTACTGACCACCCCTTGCCCTGGCAGGCACCGCAAGAAACGTTGACTCCGGGTCGGGTCGCACAAGCGTTTGCAGGCATTTTGGCAGCGATTGGCACCCCTGCTCCTGCGCCTAAACCTCGTGGTAAATCGCCAGGACGAGGCAAGGGGCACAAGCCAACTCCTCGTCCCTGCTATCCGATGGTCAAAAAACGAGCCTCGAAACGCAAGACATCCGAACAATCCCTGAACAGTCCGGTTGCAACAGCAGCTTAACTGCGAGCAGGATTGTATCCAATTCCTTAAGTTCAACTGTTATGAACGGTTGAGCAGATTCTTTATGGCATCCTGTTGAGCATTATTGTGATGCCAGTTAGTCCAAACTAAAGTGGATAGGAACTGGACAGGAATTGGATTGGGGACTGAGTTTCGGGCTGGATTGGGGACTGGATTGAGGATTGAGTTACAGGCTGGATTGGGCGATCGCCCAACGCAAGATATCCCCTGTTCCAGACCGCCCTATGGCGGATCGGCAACAGGCCAATGGGTTGCTTCTGCTAAGCTCTGGGTGTAGGTTTATCGTTTCCGTCATTCCGAGGGTTTTGGCGCTGTGCCCCACGCATCATCCGTCCCCATGCCACCAGTCACCCTCATCGTGACGCAGCGTGAGCGATTTAGCCCCAGCCAGGTATCGTTGGACAGCCTGCTAGCCAGCTATGGCGATTACCCGTTTCGGCTGATTTATGTAGACGGCAACTCGCCTACCCCGGTGCGCCACTACCTGGAACGCCAGGCCGCTACCTATCCCTGGATGACGCTGATTCTTCGGGAGCGATACTTGCGGTCGAACGAGGCGCGAAACCTAGCGCTGCCGTGGGTGGAGCGTCCAGGATACGTCGTGTTTCTGGATAACGACGTGGTGGTGCAGCCAGGATGGTTGCGATCGCTCGTTTTGGCGGCCGAGGCAGAACACGCTGCCATCACTGCGCCGCTCATTTTGCAAGGCGATCCCCATTCCGACAGGCTAGAGATTCACGTCGCGGGTATTGCCACCCGGTTTCATCCCCGTCGCTGGGGCAAGCGCTGGTTCGAGCAAAAGCAACTGATGGCGGGCGTGCCGCTCGCTCAGGCAGAACCTCAACTGCGGCGACAGGAGGTGGATTCAGCCGAGTTTCACTGCCTGATGGTGCGCTGGGATGTGCTGCAACGGGTGCGGCTGGATGAACAGTTCGACAGCCTCGCCAGCCACACGGATGTATCCTTTCAGGTGGCAGCGCTGGGCGGCAGGCATATTCTGGAACCGTCTGCCCGCGTGATTTTTTTGAACCCGGAGCTACTGCCCCAGTTTGACGCAACGGACTTGCCGTTTTACCGATTCAAATGGAGTGAGGGCTACACGGCGCGAAACTTTGCCCATGCGGTGCGGAAATGGGGGCTGGCGGCGGATGACCCCAGCATTAGGTCGATCTGGCGATGGGTGATTAAGAATCGGCAGATTCCAGCGCGGCTATCGGTGCAGGACGGGAGTTTGGAAGAGCGGCTGTTGACGCTGTGTGGCGATCGCCGCTGTCCTGGCTGGCTGCGAATGGCGATCGAGGACTGGGTGCTGCGGGCAAACTTCCCGTCAGAGGGCTTATCAGCCGCCAAGCCAGACGCGAGCGTGTCGCAAACGAATCAAACGGCGCACACTCAAACGGGGCAATCTCAAACGGGGCAATCTCAAACGGGGCAAACCCAAACTTACCAAACTTATCAAACTTAAACTTGCCAAACTTATCTAGACAACCATTCCAGGGTCAACGGTTCAACTCGGTAAGTTATCTTATTTTTCTTTTCTCATGCCTCCGCTGGTTTCGGTCGTCGTCACTGCCTTTAACCAGGCGCGGTTTCTGGAAGATGCCGTGAACAGCGTGCTGCGGCAGGATTATGACAATATCGAGTGCTGGATTATCAACGATGGCTCGACCGATAGCACAGAGGCGATCGCCCAAGGGCTGATGCAGCAAGATACGCGAGTTCATTACCAGTCGCAGCCCAACGGCGGCGTATCGGCGGCTCGCAACCTGGGGGCGCGGTGTGCCCGTGGCGAGTGGGTGCAGTTTTTGGATGGGGACGACTGGCTTGCGTCGGATAAGCTATCGCGCCAGCTTGCGGCGGTGGACGGGAAGCACCCCGATCGGCTGGTAATTTACTCCGACTATGAGCGGGTGGAGCGATCGGGACTGCGCCAGCGCTGTGAAATTGGCTCACAGCCTCCAGAAGCCCTGGCGCGGCGATTGCTGATTTGCCCCGATCGCCTGGCCGACATCCCCTTTCCGCTGCTGCAACAGGCCATGCTGCTGCATCGGTCGGTGCTGGCTCAGTTCTCATTTGACGAAACCCTGCAGGCCTGCGAGGATCGAGCCTTTGGGCTAGCGCTGCTGCGGGACGGGGCGCGGTTGGTGTACGTGCCGATGGTGGCGGCGTTTTATCGACAGCATGGGGCAAACCTGACGCAAAACGCCAGGATACTGAGGCAGTCCTACGCAGCGCTATTTCGCTGGGTGGGCGATCGCTATCCCGACCTGCTTCCCGACTGCCAGCGCAGCCTTTATTTCTTACTCGACACAACCCTGGAGGCTGGAGAATATGACCTGTTTCGAGCGATCGCCCCGCTGGTGCAGTTTTCAAGTCAGGAAGCCCTGATTGAGGAACCGCTGCGACTATTGGGCGGAACGCTGCCAGTCCGCTCCCATCAGGACTTGCGGCTGGCCGTAGCACTGCGCCGACTGCTGCCTGCCCGCTGGCTCTATCCCCACCAGCGCGGCCCCAGGCTGCGATCGCTCCTAGCACGGTTTGGGAAGTGACGGAATGCTGGAGGGCCGCTCCATCAGCCCACGATTCCCCGCTTTCCCGCACCCTCTTTGCTCCTCAGCTTTAGCCACAGCATCGCACCCAGCGTCACCAGCAGCAGCGGCAGCGCGGCATAGTTCACCACGTCCCAGCCGAAGCCGTTGAGCAGGTGTCCTGATAGGAACGTAAAGCCTGCCACCGCACCAAACATTAGGAAATCGTGGGCGGCTTGCATTTTTGCTTTTTCGGCGGGCGTGTAGGTTTCGGTGAGCAGCGTGGTGGAGCCGACAAACATGAAATTCCAGCCCAGCCCCAGCACCGTGAGCGCAATCAGGAAATGGGGGAGCGTCACGCCGGAGAGGGCGATCGCCACGCTAGCAAGATTCAGCGCGACTCCTGCAAGGATAATATTGAGAACGCCAAATCTCGCGATTAGGAATCCAGTGAAGAACGACGGCGCGAACATACCCAGGACGTGCCACTGAATGACGGAGGCCGCTGAATGGAACGAATGATTCATCCCTGTCATGGCAAGCGGTGTGGCCGTCATTAGCAGCGCCATCACCCCATAGCCGACGCTGCTGCCCAAGGCTGCGACGATGAACACAGGCTGTCGCAAAATCTGTGAAAGGCTTCGGCCTTCGGGACTTGAGGGCGATCGCCCTGCTGCTGCAATTTCTTTGTGCATGACCGGACGTTGCATAACTGGGAGCCTGATGCCGATCAGCAGCAGTAGGATTAGGACTTGTAGACCCACAATTGACAGCAGCGATCCGGCAAATTCTGCCTGGGCGATCGCATCCTTTGCCACGCTGGCAAGGTTGGGGCCCAGCACCGCCGCAATTACGCCGCCCGCCACCACCAGCGAAATCGCCTGCGCCCGAAATGACTCGCTGGCGGCCTCTGCTGCCGCAAACCGATAGAACCCCGAAAACCCGCTAAACACGCCCATCAAAACAGTTCCCGCACAAAACAGCGGAAAGCTTTGGATCAGCACCGCCGCCACCGCCAGCCCAATCCCGACGATGCCAATCAGCGTGCCCACTGCAAACCCAAAGCGCCTGCCCCGCCGCTGCATCAACATCGATGCGGGAATCGTCGCCAGCATCACCGCCACCTGCATCACCGCCAGCGGCAGCGTCGCCAGCGAGGCATCGGCTACCAGCGCCCTGCCCACCAGCGCTGCCACGGTAAACAGCACAGTCATGCTAGTCATGGCGAGGGCCTGACACAGCGCCAGCAACGCTACATTCTGCCTTTCGCGGGTCATCGACGGTTCATGGCGCATGGACAGATAGCAACCTTAAATGTCGCATTGTCCGCTGAATCCTCAGGCGGCCACTTCCCCCAGTTGGGCTAGTCCCGGGCAAATTGGGAGCGCGTATGTGCAAGCATTACGGAAACCTGAAAACATTGTGTACAGCTAGTTTCCAGCATTGCCCAATGTGCTAAATTCCTCAGCGAAAAGAACTCTTGACATCGAGGAGTGGAACGGCATGGTGCAACGAGTAACGCGGACGGACAAGCTTCTCAGCTACGGCGGATTGGTTGCAGGGGTAGCAGGGCTGCTGGGCGCAAGCGTCTTCGCTCCCCTGGCGGCTCAGGCGATCGCCCCATCAACCGACTCCTTGGATGAATCTGGTCTGAAGGAATCGGCAGGTCTGCTGGCTCAAGCCCCAATCGCTCAGGCAGCTGATGTCCAGGTTTTCGAGCGGCCCAGCTACGTCAACACCTGTCGCAACAGCGGCGCGAGTACGTTAGCCGTTTACACCAGCACTGCCCAAGGCACCGTCGTCCGACAGCTTCAGCCCTACACCCGCATTACGCTGACGGGCGTGCTGGGGGATGGGGTCGCCCAGATTCGTGAACCTGCGGTGGGCTGGGTGCGTTCGGCGACGCTGCTGACCAACTGCGACGCGCGTCCCCCCGTTGACCCTGTGGGCCAGTGCTATCAGGTGACGCAGCCCGAACTGGTGGTGCGCTCGGCTCCCTACGACACGATTCTGTCTAGCGTGTTGAGTGGCGATCGCATTTACGGCACCAATCCCGTTCAGCGTCAAACAACGGCTGATGGACGTATCTGGCAGCGCGTCTATTATCGCGGCACAACGAACCTCGGCTGGGTCGCTGAAACCGGAACAGGTGGCATTGGTATCAACTTCGTGCGATGCCCGTAGCGATGCCCGTAGTTTAAACAAGGGTGGGGGGACGGCGTGCATCCTGCGTTTGTAGCCCTCACCCTGACTCCCTTTCCCAAAGGGCGAGGGACTTTCACCCCACTCAGTAGCCCTCACCCTGACTCCCTTTCCCAAAGGGCGAGGGACTTCAGCCCCACCGCCTTATCACCCCGTCACTCGCTCCAGCACTGCCCGCAGCGCGATCGCCATTGGGTCGAGGCTATACCGGGCTACGCAGCGATCGCGGGCCCGCTGTCCCTTGTGCGTTGCTTCATCGGGATGGGCCAGGATGTGCCGAAGCTGGGCAGCAAGCTGGGCAGGCGAGTCGGGGTCTGCCAGATAGCCCGTGTCGCCCAGGATATTGGGAATATCGCCAACGCGAGTCGCGAGGACGGGTTTGCCCATCGCCATGCCGTCGGTCAGCTTCAGCGGAAACTGGGCGCGGGCGATCGCCGTGTCGCGCTGGGGCACGACGACCACATCGGCGGCCGCTAGCACGGCGGGCATTTCCGCTAAAGGCGTTTTGGGCAGCGAGATAATCCACCGACCCCAGCGCGATCGCAGCTGCTCATCATAGTCGTCATAAGGGTTGCCGCCCACGATTACCAGCCGCGCCGCAGGGTGGTTCAATTCTTCTAGCGCCAGGAGCAAGTCTTCTAGCCCTTTGTGCGGACGCGGCGCACCGGGAAACATCAGCACCCAAACGTCCGACAGTCCGAGCCGCCGACGGCTGGCCGCCGCATCCTGTCGCGCTGGGTCAAACAAGGACGTATCTTTGCCGTTGGGCAGATATACGCCGCCAAACCGCCGCTGCAAAAAGGTGGTGTCCACCGTCAGTCCGTCGGCCCAGGGCACGGCCCGCTCTAGCCAGCGAAGGTAAAAGGGATGATCGGGCGATCGCAACGCTCCACCCGGTTTCAGCAGATCTCGCGCCAATTGCTGGGGGCCAGGTCGATAGCGCCAGTCGTCGCCACCGTGCCAGCTTAGCTCCCAGTCGTCCATGTCCAGCAGCAGCGGCCGCCGCACTTGCAGCCGTCGCAGCAGCCCCAGTCCAAAGCTAGTGGGCTTGGGCTTCACGGCATAAAGGACATCGCCCGTCAGGTGGGACAAAACCCGCCGCGCCGTGCCCAAGATCGCGGGATAGCTTGCCCCCGGAAACGCCAGCACCTCCATCCCCGCAGGCGGCTCTGTATACAGCGCCTCGCCAAACCGGAAGCCGACCAACTGCACGCCACAGCCCAGGGTTTGCAACACCTGCGCCAGCAACAACGCTCGCACTGCCCCGCCCCCCGACCAGTCGCTGACCACCAGCGACACGCTAAGTTCAGACAGCAGGGGGCGCTGAGGCATCGGCAGGGCTGCTTAAAACGGCGCGACAGGCTTCTACGCTGTCTCGGCGCTCCATCGCGGCCACCAGACGGTCGTAGGCAGCGCGGTGAGTTTCCAGCATATTTTTTGCCTGGAGCGTGGCCCAGCGCTCCTTGAGGGCCGCTTCGGCGGGCGATCGCCGCAAGGCATTCCACAATGCGTAAAGCGTCTGGCGATCGTTGCCGCCGCCCTCGGCATTGCCATAGACCAGCGTTTCCGCCGCAATCCCCGCCATCCAGACGGTACAGTAGCGATCGATTTGCTGGGCCGACAGTTTACCCTGCAACAGTTCTGCGTCTAGCTGGGTCGTATCAAAGCTCACGCCGCCCGCGCCGGGTTGCCCCTGCCGCAGCGCTTCCCAGGCGCTCAGCGTATAGCCCGTGATGGGAATGTCGAGATGGTGCGCCACCAGAAAATGCCCCGCCTCATGCCGCAGCACCCGCGCCCGGTGTTCTGGCGAAAAGCCCGCTACCCAGTCCAGCAGAAGCGTCCCGCCCCGTCCCTGCCAGGTCAGCGTGTCCAGCGTCGCCGCACCCAGCAGCCCTCCAGCGGCGATCGCCGTCACCAGCGGCGACACATGGATCACCGGCCCCAGCAGGCTCAGCATCGTAAACGCAAAGACCGTAACCGCGATCAGGTTCAGCGCAGACTGATTCATGAACACTCAAGCAAGCAAACAACAACCGGAGGCAGCAATAATTCACCCTCCCATTCCCATCATCGCATCATCCCCCTTCCTTCTTCCCCCTTCGTTCTTCGTTCTTCCCTCTTCCCTCTTCGTTCTTCCCTCTTCCCTCTTCCCCCCTCAACTCCAAACCACCCCACCCCCACCACATCCCTCCATCCCGGAAAACACCGCCTGCGAGGCCCGCCATGTCTCAAGCTGACGGCGATATTGCACCAACTGGGCGCGATATTCTGGCGAAATGCTGGGAGAGCCAATCATCGGGCCAATCACTCGCAGTGCCTCGGCCCAGTCGTTGCTGCAAATCGACCCCTGAAACGCGGCATAGAGCTGTTCAAAGCTAATGTCTTGGGCTTCGGGCGCAAAGACGATGGTGCGCTCAGCGGGCTGATCCGACCAGATGGGCTGGGCGCTGCTCTGGCAACTGGGCAGGTTGGCGTAGACCGCCCGCACGGCCCGCAAATCTTCAAGCTGGTGGCGATATTCGACCAATTGCTGACGCGATTCTGGCGTGATGCCTGCCGAGGCGATAAGAGGGGCGATCGCCCTGAGTGCCCCGTTCCAGTCGTTGCTGCACACCGACAGTTGCAGGTTGCGATACAGTTCCTCAGCCCGCAGGTTGACAGGCGACTGTGCCGCCTCTGCCGCCTCGCCCAGCGCCCCCACGGCCAGAGCCGGAGCCACCATCGTCAGGGAATAGATTGCTTTTTTCATGCCACGCTCATCCAGAAGCTTTGAGAAGGTTGAATCGGACATCCGTCCAAATATCTCAACTTCCACCAGGGCGATCGCGCATCCGGAAGAAGCATGAGCGACTCCTTACAACAGCCCCCCTCGGACATCAGCCCGATTGGTGAAGCAGCGAGCGGGTATCTGACAGTTTATCCGTCTGCATCAAGCAAGTACCCCGTAGAACAAGACTTAAATCTTTACTAGATTCCTGTGGATCTGGATGATTTGTTTAGAATCCTGATGGTAATTCTTGTGCTTGAATACTTGTGCTTGAATAAACGAGGGATTTTTTTTAGCGGGATGTAGCCCTGATGAAAGCGATCGCCATTTACCACAACAAAGGTGGAGTCGGAAAAACCACCACGGCTGTCAACCTGGCTGCTGCCTTTACCAATAAGGGCAAGAAGGTATTGCTGGTGGATATTGATGCCCAAGCCAATTCCACCTTTGCAACGGGCCTGATCAAGTTTCAGTTTGAAGAAGAGGACAACCTCAAAGACCGAAATATTTTTCACATCATTAGTGCCGGGGATTTCAACTTCATTCCGGAAATTGTCCGTCGCTCCAATGGGTTCAACACGCCAGAAATCGATGTCATCCCCTCGCACATTACGCTAATCGATGAACAACAGCGCCTGACTCGCATTGCCGCTAGTCGCCTCCGCCTGAATATGAAGCTCCAGCAAGTAGAAGACGACTACGACATTGTGATTATTGATGCGCCGCCCTCCCGTGATCTCTACGCAGAAATTGCGCTAATTGCGGCCGATTATTTGATTATTCCGTCTGATTTGAAGCCCTTTGCGAACCAGGGCTTGAGCAATGTCAAGAACTTCGTCAGTGAGGTAAATGAAACACGGTCTAGCATCGGCAAGAAGCCACTCAATGTCTTAGGAGTTTTGCCTTCTAAGGTGTTAACGAATAATCGTTACCTGGAGCATGTCTTTCCCCGGCAGCGAGAAGCAGTGGTGCAGCGGTATGGGCTGCCGCTGCTGGATACCGTCATCTATGAGCGGATTGCCTTGTCTAACTGCGTGAACAACACCTTGACGATGGGAAACCTGGAGATTCCAGACCCCAAGTCTATTTTTGAATTTGATGCAGATTCCGAGTCGGTGAAGGAGTTCAGGAACCTTTCCTACGAAGTGATGCAAAAAATTGGGGCCTAGGGAATGAGCGAATATTATCTGGTGGATGTCAAAAGTATTACCTCGAAGGTGCCCCGCTCTCAGTTTGCTGTAAATGAAATCGAAGCGCTGGCTAAGAGCATTTTGGCGGCGGGTGGTTTGCTGTCTCCCATTCTGCTGAAGCAGACGGGGGCAGAAAGCTATGAGGTGCTGGCGGGCGATCGCGAGTATTATGCTGCCGTGCGGGCCCGAGAAATCAACCCCCGCGAAGCCGAGATGGTGAATGCGTTTGTGGTGCCGGAGGATGTGTCAGACGCTGCGGTTGAACAATTTGAACAATCTAGAGCGCTGCATCCGTCTCCGCCTTCAGTGCCCAGCCCCGACACGCAAACGCCTACCCTTGCCCCTCTTAGCTATATGGATCAACGAGTCACTAATCTAGAATCGCGACTGGATGCTGCAATTCAAGACATGAAACAAACCCAGCAGCGAGACATACAGCGATTAGAACAACACCTCCAGGCACTCCAGCAGCAGATTCCTCAGAAGGTAGAGCCGCTGGAAACCTTCAACACCGCCCCTCCAGCAACCCTGATGCAGAAGCTGGCGAGCGCTGGTATTCGAGGTAAAACGGCTGACACACTCATCAAAAACATTGAAAAAGCTCGTGCCAAAGCGCCCTTCACCTCATTTTCGGATGTAGTCAAACGGGTCGAGAAGCTAGGCGATAAGCGAATGCTCAGCATTCTAGATGCATGGAACAGAGTCTTCTAAGGGAGAATGGATTCAGCCTTCCCTTCATAGTTTTTTGTTAGCTAGGAGGTGTTGATAGCTGGCAGCTATCTCGAAGAATAGTGCTGCTCTATCCAAATTCTGACTTCGCGTTCGGAAGTGCAAGTGATTTTAGATTGAGTGTGTGGATCGTAGATTTGCCAAAGGCTTGAGCCAGTCCTTTGCGGAATTTCTCGGATGATTGGCTCTGAGCTTCCTGATAAATGATTGACCCAACTTAAAACCAGTTCTAACCAACGATTTTGAGTTGAATGATTCGGGTTTTCGAGATGAGATGCGGCGCTGACCGAAGGAGCCTGGGATGAGGAAGTGGGAGAAACTTCAGAAACATTCATACGGCTTGGAGGAGGGAAAGGGGTTCACAGTTCCAAGCTTCGCTAATTCAAAGCCATTTGATAAGGTACAGATTTTCAAACTTTAACTAGTACAGTTATTGAAGACTAGAAACTGTACTACCTGTTTTGAGCCAAACTGTACCGGGTGAAAACGGGGGCGATCGCCTATAGTGCATCTATAGTGCTTTCGTAGCGGTTGTTTTGCGCCGCTCTGCGCCTGTGAAAATTCCCCTCGATCGGCGATCGCCCCAGCCCGTCTACCTGCAAATTCGCCAGCGCATCCATCGCCTGATTCAGTCGGGAACGCTGCAACCGGGCGATCGCCTGCCCTCCATCCGCAGCCTGGCCGAAGCAGCCCAGGTCAACAAGCTCACGGTTATCGAAGCCTACAGCGTGCTAGAAGCAGACGGACTGATCTACGCCCGCCCTGGCTCTGGCTATTTCGTTAGCGAACCGTCCGTCACCTCGCCGATTCCGCCGTCCCGCTTTGCCCCCTCTCAGGAGGTCATTATTCCTGACCAGGGCGAAATGTCTTACTTCGACATTTACATGGCCTCTGTGTCAGCGCTGCATCAGGATGGCGTGACGGTCTTCAGTTCCGGCTTTCCCCACCCCCACGACACAGACATTCTCCAGCGGGTGGCTCGTCGCGCCTTTAAGGAGATGGGGGCGCTGCTGTTTAACTATGACCTGCCGCAGGGACAATATCCCTTGCGAAAGCAAATTGCTCAACTGCTGGTGCAAAAGGGGCTAGATGCCTCGCCCGACCAGTTGATTGTCACCAATGGGTCTATGCAGGGACTGTCGCTGGTGATGCAGGAAATTGTGCAGCCCGGTGACTGGGTCATTGTAGAAAGCCCGACTTTTCACGGCGCGTTGGCGGTTCTTCAGCAGCTTGGTGCACGGGTGATCGGCATTCCCATGACTCGCGACGGCATGAACCTCGACCTGCTGGCGCAATACCTCCACAGCCATCGCCCCCGGCTGATTTATACCATCAGCACGCTGCACAACCCAACGGGCATTACCACTGACCTCGCCCATCGCCAGCAGTTGCTCGATCTGGCCCGCCGCTACGATTGCCGCATTCTGGAAGACAACGCCTACGAAGGGCTGAACTTTGACCCCGTGCCGCCCCCCATCAAGGCGCTGGATCAAGACGACTTTGTGATTTACGCAGGGACGTTTACCAAAACGCTGATGCCCGGTCTGCGGGTGGGCTATCTGGTCGCGACGGGGGACGACTATGGACGGCTGCGAGAGCGCAAGATGCTGCATGACCTGTGTGTGTCTACGGCTTCGCAGGCGATTGTCAGCGAGTATTTGGCGACGGGCTACTATCGCCGCCATTTGGCGCAGTTGTGTACGCGCAATCTTCAGGGGCGTGGTGTCATGCTGCAGGCATTGGAGCAATACTTTCCTGCCGAGGCTTCCTGGACAGTGCCTACTGGGGGGCTGTTTCTCTGGGTGAAGCTGCCAGATCGCCTGCCGATGCAGTTGGTATGCAGCGAGGCAGCGTCCGAGGGCATTTTGGTCACACCCGGTTCTGCATTTTTCCCAAATTTGCAGGGCTACCCGGCAATGCGGCTGAATTTTTCCTTTGATGCAGAGGTAATTGAGCAGGGAATGGCAATCCTTGGACGCATTATGAAACGCCACTTGGCCACCTGAGCGGAACATTTCGGCGCAGGTTGGGCAACTCCGGCACTTTTGGAGCGCGATCGCCCGCTGGACGGCTCGACGTGATCGAGGAGATGGACGGCTGGGTCAGTCCGCGCTTGCAGATTCGGTTTGAACCCAGCGAGTCGGGCTTGCAGATTTTCCGCCCAGATGGGCAGCCTTTTCTGACGTTTGTAGAACTAGAGACGCTACGACTTCAGGCCCAGCAGCAGGCCGAACAGGCCCAGCAGCGGGCTGAGCGTGCAGAGCGCCGCGCAGAACGACTTGCCGAATGCCTGCGGGCCCTCGGCATTGACCCGGACTATATCCAATAGCGAACGAGCCGGGAACCTTGGGATGGCAGATAGCGGGAATGGGCAGCATCGGGTGCGATCGCCCCAAAGAATTCCCCAAAACTCTTCACGAGGAACGGCCGGGAATACTTTAGCGAGACACGCCGATGGCATCAGTAATGGACTGGCTGAGCGATCGCCACTCTTCGTACTCCAGCTTGTCCGATTCGTACAGTTCGCGCAGCACACCGGAAAACTGCTGGCAGGCGAGATAAAGATCAACCAGTGCCTTGCCTGCGTTTAGCGCCAGAAAGTCGCGCGAGTAGATTACGTCGTCATCGATCCGCTGCCGAGAGGGGGAATAGCAAACGCTGGTATAACCGATTCCCTGAGGCACAACCTCAATCATCCAACCGCGATAAAAGTCTGTTAAGCAAGCACTATTCATACAGGTGACTGGTTTTTCTATATTCGTTGGGAATTCGTTGAGACTGTTCGAGTCCGCGTATGCTGCGAAGCACCAAATTTGACAAACAGCACCAAGACCTGAAGCAAAAGGACGAAAGCGAGTGCCGGAAAGCTCTGTCAGCTTGGGCCAACCTGGCTAGTCAAGCCTTAGCGCCTTACAACGCTTATCAGCGACCCGTGCTTTCGAGCGCACCAAGCGGGATCAAGCTGCGCTGAGAGAATTGCTCCGTAGGATCGAGAGCGATCGCCCTAGACGGCTACATGAGACAAACTAAAACCAAGAATTTCCTGAACGCTCTGGAAAACCAGCAGAACTGAGCAACCCAAATTCAAGGAACTATCCGAGAATATACTGAATTTTCCTAGTCTGAGAATAGCGCGAACCAGCGTAATCACTTACGTTAAGTCAGCAAGAATTCATTAATGATTTGTTGAAGCTCGATTCAGACAAATCTAGTTATGACTCGAAACGATTGTTCATGACTGGATTGAGCCGAATCCGATAGGCTGGAGGTAAGAGTTAAGAATGTCTTATACCCATGATGACTTCTACTAAATTTAATCTGCTGCCGGGTCGCTCTGTCTGGCAGTCGGCGGTTTTACTGGCGGTAGGGTTTTGGCTCAGCGGCAGCCTGCTGCTGGATCTGGTCGTGATGCCTGCCATGTACGCCAGCGGCATGATGACGCAGCCCGGTTTTGCCAGCGCAGGCTACAGCATGTTCTGGGTTTTCAACCGTCTGGGGCTGTTGTGTGTGGCGATCGCCTTCGTGGGGCTTCTCTCGCTTTTGCGGCAGCACAAAGTTGCGGGCTGGGCAATCGCTGCGGTCTGGCTCCTGTTGGGCGTGACCTTTGTATTGACCTACGTGATGACTCCCGTGATGAGCGGTCTAGCGATGCCGCTGAACTGGCTGACGAGTGAAGCCAGCATTCCTGGCAGCATGGCGCAAATGCACGGAATTTACTGGGTTTTGGAACTGGTTAAGCTAGGGCTGAGTGCAGCGCTGCTGGTCGCGGTGGGTCGGCGGTTTTTGGGCGAGCGGCTGGAAGCGGGACGCTAGGTGGGTTTGTTTAGGCAGGTTCGTTACCGTCCAATGACTCATCCAGCGGCTCGTCTGGCAACTCATCCGCCGCACCCAGCAGCAGACGCATAGCCATGACGACAAACCCAATCGCGGCGATCGCCTTGATCCAGCGGGTCGGCACAACCTGAGCCACGCCGCCGCCCAGCATCACGCCCAAAAAACTGGCCAGCACCAGCGCTACTGCCGTCCCCAAAAACACAGCCCGAACAGACTTGCCGCTGCTGCCGAGGGCGATCGCCGCAAGCTGGCTTTTGTCCCCCAGTTCCGACACAAACACCGTGACAAACGCCAGTCCCAGCAAATTCCAGTCCATTTTTGCTCTATCCCTGAATTACATCCCACACCAGCATTCCCGCCACAACCAGCAGCAACACGGCTGCTGCTTTGTCGAGCAGTCGGGGCGAAATGCGGGTCGAGAGCCACTTGCCCAGCAGCACCCCACAAAGACTCGTGGCGATTAGCGCTGAACCCGCTCCCAAAAACACCACCCACGGCGCTTTGGACTGGGCACTCATAAGCAGCACCGTCATTTGGGTTTTGTCGCCAATTTCTGCCAGGAAAATCGTGATAAAAGTCGAGAAGAAAATGCCGAATTCGTCTCGCAGACGGAGCGGCTGAGCAGTCGGCGCAGGCTGGGTTGAGTCGGCAGCCCCGTCAGACGACGCAGCAAGCGGCTGAATCGAAGGGGGGACTGGGCGCTCAGCGGTCAAAACGGGTGAAGATAGAATCGAGTCGGGGGAAACCAGGCTCACGGGCAGTCACCAATGTTTTTCATATTCTTCTCATTTTATGGCAATCCGTCTGCTCCGTCACCCGCGCTCCTAGAAAGTCTGGTAAGTGAACTGTGATTTCTTCCCATTCTCAGGCGGTTTCCTTCAACGATCGATGGCTGCATTGGCTGCAAACCGAGCGGGCGATCGCCGTCATTCGTGCGCCCAACCTGGCGACCGGCGAGGCCATGGCGCGGGCAGTGGCGGCGGGTGGAATGCGGCTGATCGAAGTTACCTGGAACAGCGATCGCCCTGAAACCCTGGTGCATCAACTGCGGCAGCGCTTGCCCGACTGTCTGATTGGCGCGGGCACGATTACTACTCCCCAGCAGGTGAGTGCGGCGATCGCCAGCGGAGCCCAGTTTTTGTTTAGCCCGCACACAAACCGGGCGCTGATTCAGCAGGCGGCCGAACTCGAGATTCCCTTTGTGGCGGGGGCCCTCACGCCGACGGAAATCATGACCGCATGGCAGGCGGGCGCAGCGGCGGTGAAGGTGTTCCCGATTCAGTGTGTCGGCGGCGCAGACTATTTGCGGGCCGTGCGAGAACCGCTGGGCGAGATTCCGCTAGTGCCCACGGGCGGGGTCACGCTGGAGAATGCGCGAACCATGCTGGAGGCAGGGGCGATCGCCGTTGGGCTGGCGGGGCAGTTATTTCCCAAGGCGGCCGTGAAAAATGGGGAATGGGCGATCGTGCAAGAACGAGCCGCGCAGCTAAAACACAGCCTTGAACACAGCCTTGAACCAAGCCTCGGCAGTCGGGCTGCGTTCGGTGCTGTGTAAGACACGGCCGGGCCAATTTTTGATATAAAATTCTATCAATAGTTTGAGGACGCGCTCCGCCCTAGCTACGTCTGGCGGATCATGCGTAGGGGCAACTAGCTCTTCTAGACTCAAACTGAACACAGCGCAGTTAATAGAGGATGAACACTATGCCTATCGAACAGCCGCCCCTGCCTTTTGCGATGGATGCTTTAGAACCCTATGGCATGAAGGCTGAGACGTTTGAATATCACTACGGCAAGCATCACAAAGCTTACGTCGATAACCTGAACAAGGCGATCGAGAGCGATTCTTCCCTGGCAGGCAAGTCTCTGGAAGAAATCATCGTGGCGACTTTTGGCGACTCTGCCAAAGCTGGCGTGTTCAACAACGCCGCTCAGGTCTGGAACCACACCTTCTTCTGGAACAGCCTGAAGCCCGGTGGCGGCGGTGCGCCGACGGGTGACCTGGCCGCCAAGATCGACGCTTCTTTCGGCAGCTACGACAAGTTTCGCGAAGCCTTTGCCAACGCCGCTGCGACCCAGTTTGGCAGCGGTTGGGCCTGGCTGATCGATGACAACGGCACGCTGAAAGTGACCAAGACTCCCAACGCCGAAAACCCCCTAGCACATGGGCAAAAAGCGCTGCTGACCCTTGATGTGTGGGAACATGCCTACTACATCGACTTCCGCAATGCCCGCCCTGCTTTTATCCAGAACTTTTTGGATAAGCTGGTGAACTGGGATTTTGTCGCTGAGAACTTGGCTGCCGCCTAGGTACAACCCGGTTTTGGCTGACGCTGGCGCTTTTTCTGAGGCTTTTTCTAGCTTGATAAAGCGCATGGTTCAGTTTTGTAAGTTATGAAGCTGCCGCGAGTGGATAGAGTGCAAAATCGCTTTATCCACTCTTGCTTTGTAAGCGGTTTCCTATGAATAGTGCCGGTGGGTAGTTCCAGTGGATAGTTCCTATAGGTAGTTCTGGTGGATAGTTCCTATGAATAGTGAAGACTTGGCACGTTACATGGCCGAGAGCGATCGCCTCCATCAGCCGTGGCTCCTGGCACAACTGCGGCTCAAAAAATTGCAAGAGCAGCGAGCAAGCCTGTCTAACGAGGAGTATCTCCGGGCGTTGGCGGATGTGCATCACGACCTGATGCAGCTTGGGGAATGGTGGGTCGGCCGCGAAGATGAGGTGTTTTGAGTATCCTCAGTTCGAGAATAGGGGGATAATGATCTGATATGATCGGCTGCTCAGCGTTCGCTTCAGATTTCCTAGCTCTAGCCCCCCGATTCTCCTATCGTGTCTTCTACCCAGCCGCCCCAACCCAACTGGTCAGATCCGCAATACTACTTCAGCCGCGAACTGAGCTGGATCGAGTTTAATGCGCGGGTGCTGCATGAGGCGATGGACGAGCGCACGCCCTTGCTGGAGCGCTTGAAGTTTGCGGCGATTTTTAGCAGCAATCTGGATGAGTTTTTTATGGTGCGGGTGGCGGGCATCAAGCGCCAGGTGCAGGCACAGGTGGATCGGCGATCGCTCGATGGTCGCACGCCACAGGAACAGCTCGAAGCCATTTGCCAAAAGCTTTTGCCCCTAGTCGCAAAGCAGCACCAGCATGTGCAGTCGGTCTTGCGGCCGCAGCTTGCGAGCCACGGCGTTTTCCTGCTGGACTATGCAGCGCTCAACCAGGCCCAGCAGCGCCATTTGCGGGAGTATTTTGAAGAGCGGATTTTTCCCGTGCTAACGCCGCTGGCGGTCGATCCGGGGCATCCCTTTCCGCACATTTCTAACCTCAGCTTGAATCTGGCGGTGGTGGTGCGATCGCCCGAAGGAACCAGCCATTTTGCCCGCCTCAAAGTGCCCAGTTCACTGCCCCGATTCGTCTTGTTGCCGCTAGAGTTGCAGCGGCGCAAGCAAACGCCAGTCTGGATGGGCGTGCCAATCGAGCAAATCGTTGCCCACAATCTGGACAAGCTGTTTCCAGGCATGGAGGTCGTCGCCTGCCATGTGTTTCGGGTGACCCGCAATGCTGACCTGGAAGTGCAGGAGGACGAAGCAGATGACCTGCTCCAGGCAATCGAGCAGGAGCTTCGCAAGCGGCGGTTTGCGGGGTCTGTGGTGCGGCTAGAAGTTCACGAATCCATGCCGGATGAAATTCGCCAAACGCTGATGGCGGAGATGGGGCTGAGCAACGCAGATGTGTATCCGGTGGTGGGGCTGTTGGGCGGGCGCGACCTAATGGCGCTGGTGGATCTGCCGTTGCCCCATCTCAAGGATGCGCCCTGGAAGCCTGTGAGCCATCCCCGACTGCGCCGACTGATGGAGTCTGAATATTCCACGGATGAGGATTTTTTTGCCCTGATCCGGAAGCAAGATTTGCTGGTGCATCATCCGTTTCAATCGTTTTCGTCGTCGGTGCAGGCGTTTCTTCAGCGGGCAGCCCAAGATCCCGACGTGCTGACGATTAAGATGACGCTCTATCGCACGTCGGGCGATTCGCCGATTGTGGACGCGCTGATCGATGCCGCCGAGAACGGTAAGCAGGTGGCGGTGCTGGTGGAGCTAAAGGCACGCTTTGACGAAGAGAATAATATTCAGTGGGCGCGGAAGCTAGAGCAGGTAGGGGTTCACGTCGTTTATGGGCTGGTGGGGCTGAAAACGCATACCAAGCTGATGCTGGTGGTGCGGCAGGAGGGCGATCGCCTGCGTCGCTATGTCCACATTGGCACGGGTAATTACAACCCCAAAACGGCGCGGCTCTACACCGATCTGGGCTTGCTGACCTGTCGGGAGGATCTGGGTGCAGACGTGACGGAGTTGTTTAACGCGCTGACGGGCTACTCGCGGCAAAAAAACTATCGCAAGCTGCTGGTGGCTCCGACCAATTTGCGCGATCGCCTGCTTGACCTGATTCACCGAGAGCGCGAGATTGCCCGTGCGGGTCGCCATGCCCGGATTGTCACCAAGATGAATGCACTGGTCGATCCGCCGCTGATTGGGGCACTATACGAAGCGTCGCAGGCGGGTGTGCAGATCGACCTGATTGTGCGGGGCATTTGCTGTCTGCGGCCGGGGCTGGCAGGGGTGAGCGATCGCATTCGGGTCATCAGCATTGTGGGCCGGTTTTTGGAGCATTCCCGCATTTTTTATTTTCACAATGACGGCGCGGAGGACGTATACATCGGCAGTGCCGACTGGATGCCGCGCAACCTGGATCGGCGCGTGGAGGCCGTTACGCCAGTGGACGATAGGGCGATCGCCAAAGATTTGCAGGAAATTCTCGGCATCTTGCTGGCCGACAACCGCCAGGCATGGGAGCTTCAGCCCGACGGTAGCTATCGCCAGCGCCATCCTGCATCCCCAGACGCAGTGCAAAGTGCCCAACAAATTCTCATGGACATGGCGCGGCAGTCCTGATAAAGCGATTGGGCGATTCGCGAAGCGATCCCTACGGGAATCGCGCTCAGGTGTGCCCTGCGGCTCCCACTACGCTGAGGGATGGGTCAGAGCCAAGACTCGATCTGGCATTTCCAGACCTGAGCATCCCGGCTGAAATGTTACTCTAGTAGGTCTTCAATCTGTCGGTCTTCAATCAAGTAGGAAATCGCCATGATTCAGCGCTCCAATCCCCCACACGACGTTTGACGAGTCCGTTAAGTGGCTGCCCGAATTTTCAGAATCCCGCTATGAGTTGCGCCGTGGGAATATTATTCAACTATTCGCAGCGGAATAGCGTCATGAGTGAGAATCAACCGACCATCGATGAACGCCTCGACCGTGTGGCAGTGTTGCTAGAAACCTCGACCCAGCAAATCGCCTATCTGTCAGAGCTAATTGTTACTAATGGACAACAGGCCGCCCAACGGGATGCATCGCTCAATGCCAAGCTGGATCGATTATCTGAAGAGGCCGCCCAACGGGATGCATCGCTCAATGCCAAGCTGGATCGATTATCTGAAGAGGCCGCCCAGCGGGATGCATCGCTCAATGCCAAGCTGGATCGATTATCTGAAGAGGCCGCCCAGCGGGATGCGTCGCTCAATGCCAAGCTGGATCGATTATCCGAAGAGGCCGCCCAGCGGGATGCATCGCTCAATGCCAAGCTGGATCGATTATCCGAAGAGGCCGCCCAGCGGGATGCGTCGCTCAATGCCAAGCTGGATCGATTATCCGAAGAGGCCGCCCAGCGGGATGCATCGCTCAATGCCAAGCTGGATCGATTATCCGAAGAGGCCGCCCAGCGGGATGCGTCGCTCAATGCCAAGCTGGATCGATTATCCGAAGAGGCCGCCCAGCGGGATGCGTCGCTCAATGCCAAGCTAGATCGATTATCCGAGGCGATCGCCACATTTGTTGACCAGACCCAGCAGCGAACCGTCGCCATTGACGACAGACTTGACCGCATTGCGATTACGCTGGAAAGCCAGAACCGGGCGCTAGAGGGGCATATTCGCCTAGCGGAGCAGCAGGCGCAGAGTGTGGCAACGCTTACGACGCTGGTTTCTCAGCTCCTTGCAGCCAGGGTATGAAGAGATAAAGCCCGTGATGGTGTGGGTGGGGTCTTGCCCTGATCTGTCTTGCGGGTGAGCCACACTAGCAGGCGCGTCGCCTCTGGAATCCTCTACCATCCAGGGGAAGGGCTGCTGCTGCACCCACCGAGCGATCGCCTCATCTTTCAGCCGTCGCACATGGTCTTCGACGAAGCCACGCCTGCGAATAAAGGTGAAGCACTCGCGCAGGCTGCCTTGTCCCTCGATGCCCAGCGTCTTGACCGCAATTTCTGATCCATCGCGCTGGCAACTAAAATTCGCTCAGTGTTTTCTGCAACGAATTCTGTGCTTGACCGCAATTTCTGATCCATCGCGCTGGCAACGGTATTGAGGGCGAGATCGGCGATCGCCACTAATTTGCTGGTGTCGGTCGCCTGCCCGGTCACGCCGTCAAAGAATCGCACCATCGTGACAGCATCGAATTCAGGAATATGCGCTGTCGGTAGGGCTTGGGGCGATCGCTGCCAGGTTTAGGCGGCAATTTGGCCCGCAGTGCCAGCATCCCACCTATCTGCTCTACCGACACCTTGACGCGCCCATCTTTAAGCCGCTGGCTTACCGCGTCATGCGTCTATTCAATCTTGGAAGTCGCCATAGGTTAGTCAGATGAGCCAGTTTTTGCAGTTACTCCTATTTGTGTGAGTGCGATCGCCGCTGCACTGCCC
Organism: Thermoleptolyngbya sichuanensis A183; assembly: GCF_013177315.1. Lineage (NCBI taxonomy): Bacteria > Bacillati > Cyanobacteriota > Cyanophyceae > Oculatellales > Oculatellaceae > Thermoleptolyngbya > Thermoleptolyngbya sichuanensis. Next base: position 4,996,193 of record NZ_CP053661.1, read on the forward strand.
ACAAAATCGCTGCTTCAGCAAAGCTGTGGCTATCCATGACCCAAACTATGACCACATTACCGGAAATTGCCAACGCATCTGCGCCACTTCAGGCTTTGTCAGGAATTACGCAAAAACGGCTAAACCCTTTACTACCAGTGCTTTTGAGGCTAACGGGACTGGCGCGGCTCGAACGCGCGACCTATCGCTTAGGAGGCGATCGCTCTATCCAACTGAGCTACAGCCCCAGGGGTGAATTGGGACGACCCAATGTTTCTAAGCCAATCATAGCAGCAACCCAAAAGGAGGCAGCGACAGACGGTAAACACGCCCCAGCGGATTACGGTTCACCGTCAATCCTAATCGCGCCTGCTTTTTACACTAAAAACATGCAGCATAACCAAGCCCTTAGGAACATCAACAACATTCGACTCAAACAAACAGAGCAGGAAATCGTCCCTCTAGAGGCAATTTCCGCCTGCATTGATGCATCGATTCAGCGTGAGGTTGATCAGTGTGCATCTGTTGTCAGGCAGGTTTGCACGCAAGGCGGCGATCGCTCCCCAGACTGCAAACCGGTGGCGAATTCACAACCGCCCTACCCCAGGTTCGGGAAATACGACTTCATCGAACTCGGAAAAGGTACGCAGTATATAGATTGGGAACCACTGCCGCCCACGGGTTTGGCTAGAGCTGGCTGAAGGCACTCTATCCTCAGAGAGTGTGCAGCTTGAGAGGGTACGTAACCCAAACGCTGCGTTACTGGTGAAACACGTCACTGGTGAAACACGTTACTTGTGAGACGTAGTTCACAAATAGCGCCCAGACCGCTGGGCCGGGCGATCGCATTTAGGACTCAGCTTGCATTGAGCTTGAAAACGGGTAGAAGGGCGATCGCACACATCGGTTAATCAAGACTTGGAACTGTATCTGAACCGGAGACTATCTATGGCAAAAGTTGTTGGAATTGACCTGGGAACCACTAACTCCTGCGTGGCAGTGATGGAAGGCGGCAAGCCCACGGTCATCGCGAACGCAGAAGGGTTCCGCACAACGCCCTCCGTGGTCGCGTTTGACCCCAAGACCAAAGAACGTCGCGTGGGGCAGATTGCGAAGCGGCAGGCCGTGATTAACCCCGAAAATACGTTTTACTCGGTGAAGCGCTTCATCGGTCGCAAGTTTGACGAAGTGACCCATGAAACGACTGAAGTGCCCTACAAGGTGCTAAACGTCAACGGCAACGTCAAGCTCGACTGCCCCGCCGAAGGCAAGCAGTTTGCCCCTGAAGAAATCTCGGCGCTGGTGCTGCGGAAGCTCAAAGAAGATGCCACGAAGTATCTAGGCGAAGAAGTGACCCAGGCGGTGATCACCGTTCCCGCCTACTTTAACGACTCCCAGCGGCAGGCCACAAAGGACGCAGGCAAGATCGCAGGTCTGGAAGTGCTGCGGATTATCAACGAGCCGACGGCCGCCTCTCTCGCCTACGGTTTGGACAAAAAGAGCAACGAAACCATCCTGGTGTTTGACCTGGGCGGTGGTACGTTTGACGTATCGATTCTGGAAGTGGGCGACGGCGTGTTTGAAGTGCTGGCAACCGCCGGCGACACTCACCTAGGCGGCGACGACTTCGACAAGAAGATCGTGGATTACTTGGCCGAAGAGTTCAAGCGCAACGAGGGCATCGACCTCCGCAAAGACAAACAAGCTCTGCAACGCCTAACAGAAGCGGCTGAGAAAGCCAAGATCGAGCTGTCCAGCGTTACCCAGGCCGAAATCAACCTGCCCTTTATCACCGCGACTCAGGACGGGCCGAAGCACCTCGACGTAACGCTGACCCGCGCCAAGTTTGAAGAACTCTGTGCCGACCTAATCGACCGCTGCCGCGTACCTGTCGAAGCCGCCCTACGCGACTCGAAGCTGTCGAAGGACAATATCGACGAAGTGGTACTGGTGGGTGGTTCCACCCGGATTCCTGCGGTGCAGGAAGTGGTGAAGCGCGTGCTGGGCAAGGAACCTAACCAGACAGTGAACCCGGATGAAGTCGTGGCTGTGGGCGCTGCGATTCAGGCGGGCGTGCTGGCCGGCGAAGTGAAGGACATTCTGCTGCTCGACGTGACCCCCCTATCGCTGGGTGTGGAAACGCTGGGTGGCGTGATGACCAAGATTATCCCGCGCAACACGACGATCCCCACCAAAAAGTCGGAAGTGTTTTCAACGGCTGCTGACGGGCAGACCAATGTGGAAATCCACGTCCTGCAAGGGGAGCGCGAAATGGCTTCGGACAACAAGAGCCTGGGAACCTTCCGGCTGGACGGCATTCCCCCCGCGCCCCGTGGCGTGCCGCAAATCGAAGTGACCTTCGACATCGATGCCAACGGCATTCTAAACGTCCGCGCCAAGGATAAGGGCACGGGCAAAGAGCAGTCCATCAGCATCACGGGCGCTTCGACCCTGCCCAAGGATGAAGTGGAGCGGATGGTGAACGAGGCCGAGCGCAACGCCGCCGCCGACAAAGAGCGCCGTGAAAAGATTGAACTGAAGAACCAGGCCGACTCGCTAGCCTATCAGGCAGAAAAGCTGCTGACTGACCAAGGCGACAAAGTGCCTGAAGCCGACAAAACCAAGGTGGAAGGACTGGCAAAGGATCTGCGGAATGCGATCGCCCAGGAGAACATGGACAGCATCAAGTCGCTGATGAGCGAGCTGCAACAGGCCCTCTATAGCCTCAGCAGCAACCTCTATCAGAGCGGCGATGGTGGCGACGGCGGCGCAACGCCTCCGGGTGGAGATGCGGGAACGCCTTCTAGCAGCGGCGACGACGACGTGATCGATGCAGAATTCTCGGAAACCAAGTAGAACTGAGGCTGCAACAAGAACGGTTTGGTACGGTTCTAAAACCTGATTTAACCGGAATAAAGGGGGGCGATCGCTCCCCTTTTCTTGTGCCTAAATTTTGCCCTTAACCCGCACAAAGCAAGTCATGAAGTCCTGACAATGAGGCGATTTCACTGACGATCCCAACTCAGCAAAAAGTCATGTTTTCCTGACAATACGATCCCAACAAAACCTGTAATCTCGTGAAGTCCCTATGATTCAACACTTTCTACCCCTTGACCGAATAGGAATTTTTACGCACTATAGGTCTTAACGATTCGATCCCCGTGATCCCAAAAGGTTTATAAGCTCCGTTGGTGATCCCCGTAGGCAACATGGCTGGCGTCCGTTTGGGCAGGGTGTCAATTCGTCATTCCTTTACCCACTTCTTCATCCCTTTACTGGAGGAAAATCATGGCACAGGAACGCCCACCCCTGGAAGAGATGACGCTCCGGCAGTTGCGCCGCGTGGCTAGCGAGTTTAACGTCTCACGCTATAGCCGCATGAGAAAGGAGCAGCTTGTTGCCGCAATTTTGAGCGCTCAGCGGGCTGCGGGCTATGCGCCTGCCTCCTCTCGTCTGGTGGAAGCACAGGCGGAGGTCGAAGCAGCCAAGTTTGATGTCGGGCAGAGCGATCGCGCTCCCATGTCCCTGGCAGAAGTGGATGAACCCCTCAGCGATCTCCCCGATGGCTACGGCGAGAGCCGCATTGTGTTGATGCCCCGCGACCCGCAGTGGGTCTACGCCTACTGGGACATTCCCAATAGCCAAAAAGAGGAGTTGCGTCGGCAGGGTGGCTCACGCTTGGCGCTGCGGTTCTACGACGTGACGGATATTAACCTAGCAGTGCAGCGTCCCCACAGCCTCCAGCAGTACGAGTGTGACGAATTGGCGCGGGAGTGGTACTTGCCCGTCCCCGTGAGCGATCGGGACTATCTGGTTGAAATTGGCTACGTCTGCACCGATGGTCGCTGGCTGGTGCTGGCCCGGTCTGCTCCGGTGCGCGTCCCCCCGGTCTATCCATCGGATTGGGTCGATGATCAGTTCATCACTGTGAACTGGGACGAGGAACTGGTCGGCAAGCAGTTCTTGGAACTGGTGCCCCCCAGCAAGCGGGGTGCGGCCGCCGACTCGATCTACGACCAACTCTTCGGCGAGGCGATGGTCGGTGGGCAGCGAGTCGATGCGTCGATGATGGGCGCAGTGCCGAACGTTGCAGGATCGCTATTTGGCTCGGTTCACATGGCCGAAAAAGCCGTCAGTTCCTATGTATTCCCGTCGGGTGCGGGATTGTGGGCCGTGCCCACAATGTCGGGAATCACGGCATCGGGCGTGGGCATGGGTTACACCATGTCTGGCGTGGGATACACGGCATCGGGCGTGGGCTATATGGCATCGGGCGTGGGCTATATGGCATCGGGCGCGGGACTGGCCTACACGGCATCGGGCAGCGGGATCGGCTTCTCTGCCTCCGCGCCGCCCATTCGTCCCCGCAAGTTCTGGCTAATTGCCGATGCTGAACTGATTGTCTACGGCGCAACGGAACCCGATGCCACTGTTACCATCGGCGGCCAGCCCATCAAGCTCAATCCCGACGGCACCTTCCGCTTCCAGATGTCCTTCCAGGACGGGCTGATTGACTACCCAATTATGGCGGTTGCGGCCGATGGCGAACAAACCCGCAACATTCACATGAAGTTCACCCGCGAAACGCTTGATCGCCGCACCAACACTAAGGAGGAAGCTGTAGAAGAATGGCTGACCTATTGAGGCTGATGACATACTGAGGCTGATCTATTGAGGCTAACCTACGAGGCTAACCGACTAAAGCTGACTTACTAGAAAATCAGGCATCAGATCAGGGGTCGGAGGGTTTCCGACCCCTGATTTTTTGTCGGCATTTTCTCGACCCCAGGACTTAACCCTATGCTTCGGGGAGCGGAATAAACTCCGTTTCTTCTGGAACTTCTGGAAACTTCCAGTCTTGCCAATCTCGCTTGGCCTGCTCGATGCGTTCTGGGCGACTGGAGACAAAATTCCACCACTTTTGGCGCGGCCCCACGGGTTCGCCCCCAATCACAATGCAGCGGGCGGGCTGATCCGTCGAAAGGGTGACGGATTCCCCCGATTTCAGCAGCGCCATCGTGTGGACGGTCATCGGTTCCTGGTTCAGCACGATTCCGGGTGTGACGGCATAGACGGCTTGTTCGGAATACAGTGCAGGCAGCGTAAACTCAGCGTTATCTGCAAGCTTTACATCCAGGTAGAGAATGGGCGAGAAGGTTCTTACAGGCGAGGTGCGATCGCCCAATTGTCCGGCAATCAGCTTGATTGATGCACCGCCCGTTTCCCAGGACGGCATTTCTGCGGCAGCATAGTGGCGAAACCAGGGATCGGTTTCCTCGTGGGCATCGGGCAGCGCGATCCAGGTCTGGATGCCGTGCAGCGTCGATTCGATGGGGCGGGCCCAGGCGGGCGATCGCTCGGAATGCGTAATTCCGCGTCCAGCCGTCATCCAGTTCACCGCGCCGGGGTGAATTTCCTGGACGCTGCCCAGGCTATCGCGGTGCAAAATCACGCCTTCAAACAGGTACGTCAATGTGGCCAGGTTGATGTGGGGATGGGGGCGCACGTCCAGCCCCTTGCCTGGTGGAAAAACAGCGGGGCCGAGGTGGTCGAAAAAGATAAACGGGCCGACCATCGTGCAGGTGTCGCTCGGCAATACGCGCCGTGCCTGAAAGCCGCCCAGGCCTTTCGTTTCCGGTTCGATGACTTGCGCTAGGTGGGATGCTAAAACCATGAATTTTCCTGATCCGGGTGAATCGAGCGTCGAGGCGGGGGTGCGGTTCTGGGAAACTGCCTCGGCTTTGTTTTTGTAATGTCCGTTACATTTAGAATCAACTGTGGCGGCGGGGGCGATCGCTCTGCCAGAATTGAGGCGATCTTGCATACAGTCTGGATTCAGTATCCCGGATCGACGCTGTCTTGGTGTGAATCAACTGTTGGTGTGAATCAACTGTTAGTGTGAATCAAACATTGGTGTGAATCAAACGTTGGTGTGAATCAACAATCAGCGTTACAACTCTTAGTTTGGCTTGGTGTGTTTGGAGACATGGATATGCGGCGTATTTTAATGGCAGTTGGAGTAGGGCTGGTGGCAATGGCTCCGGTTCCGGTGATGGCGCAGTTGCGGCTGCCAAATATTCCCGGGTTGCCCGGTGGTGTGCCGATTCCGCCCGTGCCAGGACTGGGAGAACTGATGGGCGATCGCCCCCCTGTCTCCACCAGCCTGGAAGATGCGAAAACGGAACTGGCCCTGCTGGATACATACAATCCCCAGCGTGTTGCACCCGCCAGCCAACTGCGGCGCGGCGAACACGGCAGCTTTGTCGTCGTGCCCGGTGTGTATGAATACGAGGCGCAGAGCTATTGCCTACATGCAGGGACGCACGGGCCGGGGCAAGGCGACGGCTATCTGTATGCGCCGCTGCTGGGCAAGCGAGAAACCATCGTGCGGCGGGTGTTGCAAAACTCCGTTGCCCATCCCGACATTCCCCAGCGGGATATCCAACTGCTGCTGTGGGCAATTCTATCGCGGACCCGGTTTAATGACCTGTCCAGCGACCTACAGGCAGCAGGGCGACGGCTGCTCACCCGCGAAGATATCAACGACCTGAATGGCGGCGCACTGGGCAACATTCCGCCAGAGGTGCAGCGCCGCATTTTTGCCGAACTGCCGCCTGCGGTGCGCCAAGTCGTGCAGGCAGAGGCGAACCTGCGATCGCTCCTCACACGCGGCAATGCGTCCTATGCCGAGATGGAGCGCATCGCTGTGCTGGTGGGCGAGGTTGGCATGGGCGAGGGGAGTCGCGAGGTTCCAACCGGCCGCTGGTCGATGCATCCCAGCGGGCTGTTTGTCCGCTATAACCCGTCGGGCTATAGCCGCACCAAGGTTCAGTTTGCGCTACCCGATCGATATACCATCACGCGAGACACGCTAGGGCGGATTACATCCGTCACGGATAGCCAGGGGTATCGCAGCGAAGTGGTCTACGACGACCGCATTGCACCCCGCCCCCACCCCACCGATCCGCAACTGGTTGCCTACGCCTTTCAATCCGTGCGCCTGACTCGCCCCAACCCTGCCAATCGCGCCCAAACGGAACAGTTTGAGGTGCAAAATCAGGGCTGGGCCTTTACCCATGCGCCACGCCGCGCCGCCAGCAATCCGGTGACGCTGGCAGCCGCCCTGCCCTTGCCTGGATTTTTCACAGCCCAGGGCGATCGCTATTGGGACTGGGCCCGGCGCGGCCGCGAAGCCTACGACCAGCAGCAAGCCGTAAGGGACTATTGGGAACGTGTTGACCGAGCCACGCGCGATCGCAGCGCCCAGGACATCGACGACCTGACCGATCTGGGACACTATCGCGACGGCGTAGAAGCTGCAACAACAGGCAGCACGGGCGATCGCGTTGGCTGGATTGCCGACCATCACGAACGCCAACGCGGGGCCCTGCTCTACGCCATCTGCGTACTAGAAGAACGCTGCGAACCGGGCAGTTCTAGAACCTACGATCCATCTGGTGATGTGGCGGTTCCGGGCAACACCTCGCGGCAGCGGCTCGGTCAGTCGGCTCGCGGGTTCTAGCGGGAACTAGTCTACTTTTGCTCTGGGCGGGATTTTTCGGGCGGGGTTGCGCTGAGGCGGTTGATCGTGCGGATCAGGTGATACATCTGCCCCAAGTTGCGCTGGTTATAGCCAGAGTCACTTTCATAGTGTCGCCCTTTGTCACATAGCAGATGATATTGGCATAGGTCTTCTTTGGCCTGGCACAAGCTGGCTTCGGCGCTGCGGAGTCTGGCCTTGGCCTATGCAATTTCCTGGGGGCGGTTACCCGTCTGCGATCGCGCGAGTCGGGCCTGGACTGCATCGAGTTGCCCCTGCACCTGCACCAGCTCGCCTTGGAGATTCGAGTCGTCCATATACGCCAGGAGTTGCCCTTCAGAAACGCGATTTTCATCTGCCAGCACCGACATCTTTGGGCGATCGCCCTCATCTGGCAGCACCGACATCTTTGGGCGATCGCCCTCATCTGGCAGCACCGACACCTTGTGGCGATCGCCCTTCATCTCATTGCACCCGTACCTTTCGGCGATCGCCCTTCATCTCCCAGTACCGACATCTTTGGGCGATCGCCCTCATCTGGCAGCACCGACACCTTGTGGCGATCGCCCTTCATTTCCCAGCACCGACACCTTTGGGCGATCGCCCCCCGGATACCTTTTGGGACGTTGCACACTGACCGAAATCTATCGCTACTCAACCTCTGCGGCTGACCCGAAAGCGGCTGAGAGTATGCGGCTTGACCCAGATCTCGAAGAACCGAGCCTCTGCAATTGGGGGGCGAATCGCCGACCCCACCGGAAGCTGACAGAACCAAGGCGCTGAGGGCTAACGTTCGTGTTCAGCAGCGACAGATAACGTTTTCATCACTACTCGCATATTCTACTCGTCTGCTGCAACACGGTTTATGGGGAGACAGAACCGCAACAGAGAGGAGACGACCATGCATTGAGCGACAGTCAGATGTCTACTAACATATCGCTTCGCTCCTCTCATACAGCTCACTAAGAGCCAGAGAAATGGTAATAGGAAAAGGAACTGGGCTAGGGATTGAGGACGACCATCCAACGTCAGACATCTCGATGTCTACTAACATATTGCATCGCCTCAACCTTGACCAGCTTCCTTCAACGAATTCTCAGGGAGTGGTGACAGACACCTTCCATAATCTCTTCGCTCAGAAGCAGGCAGCCCAGTTCCAGACAACAAACTATCCCCAACTTAGCTGATGGAAAGAACCTTTGTCGCCTACATCGGCATTGACTGGTCAGATCGCAAACACGACATCTGTCTGTACGACCCCGAGAGCGCACAGCGAGAATACAGCGTGATTGGCGCTCAACCGCAAGAGATTGCCAACTGGGTTGCGACCTTGCAACAGCGATACGGCAACAGCCCAATTGCCATCTGCCTGGAGCAAAAGCGAGGACCCCTGATTTACGCGCTGTGCCAGTACGACAACCTAGTGCTGTTTCCCATCAATCCGCGCACGGTTTCTAACTATCGACGAGCCTTTCAGCCCTCACGAGCAAAATCAGACCCCGTAGATGCCCAGATTTTGATTGAGCTGCTGCTCAAGCACCCAGACAAGATCCCCCCGTGGCAAGCCGCATCTTGTGAACTGCGAGCGTTGCGGCAGTGGAGTGAATCCCGCCGCATGCTGGTGGGAGAGAAGGTACGACTGACCAATCGCATCACCGCTGCTTTGAAGAACTTTTATCCTCAAGTGCTGGAGTGGTTTGAGGATAAAGATACTCAAGTGTTTTGTGACTTTATCACTCAATACCCTGACCTCCACTCTGCCCAAGCGGTTTCGGCTGAGGAATTGACTCTGTTCTTCCAGTCTCATCGAGTCATCCGCCGGAGCGCCATTGAGCGGCGCATTCACCAAATCCAAACCGCTGGCATCCCCCTGACAGAAGACCCAGGGATGGTTGAACCGATGCAATGGCTGGTGCAAACGCTGGTGATTCAGCTCAAGGCGCTGTTGCATCGACTCGATGAGTTAAATCAAACGATTGAGCAATTGTTTCAGTCTTTGCCAGATGCGGCGTTTTTCGATGCTTTACCCGGAGCAGGACCCCATCTTGCGCCCCGGCTACTGATTGCGTTTGGCGATGACCGCAGTCGCTTCGGCAGCGCCCAGGCGTTTATGAGCTATATCGGCATTGCACCCGTCAAAGAGGAGAGTGGCAAGAAACGCTGGACGCATTGGCGCTGGAGTTGTCCAAAGTTCTTGCGGCAGTCCTTTGTAGAGTGGGCTGACCAGTCGCGGCGGCACTCATCGTGGGCCAATGCGTTCTATCAGCAGCACCGGCGATCGGGCAAAAGTCATCCCAAAGCGATTCGCGCTCTGGCGTATAAGTGGGGACGGATTCTCTGGCGCTGCTGGCAAGACCGAGTGCCCTATGACGAAGACCGCTATCTGGCGGCGCTCCAGCGGAAGAAGTCGCCGCTAGCGGCGATGCTAGTCCAAAGCCCAGTTGAAATGACTACTACAGCAGATAAGTGCGGCAATTCTATGGTTTAAGTCACGCTAAAAGACACATGACAGTTCAACAAATGGAACGTATTTAGGAATGAAACATTTAATGCAATGTAGCCAACCTCGGGCTGGCTTATGGTTTGCTGCGTTTAGAGTCTGTGCATCAATTTACTCAGTACCTTTTCACGGTTGACTGTTGACTCCGTCTCCCTCAGGGCCTATGTTGGGCGGCAACCCAGAAGTTTTAGTTTGGCTTTCGAGATTCATGGGAATACTAGTTGATAGGCATAACGTTTCTCAACTGCTATGCCTAAAGAGGATCCGAGGAAGAATCTATGGCATCTGACAAATCAGCTCAAAACCTGAATCTACTTTATAGTGAGCTTTTAGTCCTACTAAAGCAGGAAGAGGAACTACGTAAAGAAACGCAAAGGAAGTTGGAAAAAGCTAAAGCTGTTATTGATCCTCGTAAAGAATTTAATAGATGGCTTCAAACAAAAACTGGAAAATCTTGGAAGAATAAGCAGTTTGAATTTCAAGAAGGTAAATGTGCAGCTTGCAACGAACCGCTACGTTTTGCTGATGCAGTTGTACATCATGTCCTTCCATTAAAAGATTTTGGTTCTTCTGCTAACAGACCTGAAAACTTCAAATTGCTACATCCTGGCTGTAATCTTGCAATCGGAACAAAAATCGTTGATTTTTCTTGAGCTTTCTTTACTTGGAGTAATCTTGAAACATGGCTAGCACCACACTAATTAAACAAGTCGCAAATGAGTTTGGTTGGACACAAGCAGATATTAAACGCGCTATTGAGGCTTCTCAGGATGAAGTAACTACTAGGGATGAAATCATTGCCTGTATGATTCGCTATGCAGGCCCAGCACTCCTACAACGCAATCGTGAACTTGGGGCACAGAAAAGAGTCAGTAATCAACAGAAGGAGATGATTGCTAGCCTGGTTGATCAACTGACCAGTGTCCAAAGCTTCTACGCTACACAGGTGGTTCCCACGCTAAAAGCTACAATTGATGCACAGGCTACATACATAGCAGATTTACTAAAGCAAGTATCTGGGAAAAATCAAGGAGGTTCCAATGGGTAGTGATATTGAGAAGCTTACCAAACTCCACTTACAGGCTTTTGGACTCTCTGATTACATGATTAGACAAATCTTTAAGGATCTTGATGCCAAGTCTAGAAGTACTGGATTAAATGAGTACGCTGCTCCTGATGTAAAAGTAGCAGTAGAAAAAAGATTGGAAAATCCGAGAATCCAGTCTAAGACAAGGGAAATGCTTCAGAGAGTTCTTTTCTGGCTTAATGGTGAGTCTAATGTTATCCCGGTAGATTTCTTGCAAGGCTTGTCACCTGAGAAAAAAATTGAAGTCTTACGCGCCCGTGTACAGGAACTAGAATCCCAAGAACAAATACTCAATGAGGATACTGCAAAACTGTTAGCCCGAGCTAAGCAGATGGCGGCAAGCAGATAGATACGCCATGTAACAGAGCTTAGATGAATCGGGGGCTAGGTCACTTGCCGCCCAACTAGTAATTAGACTGATCGTGTCTGCCTATCTACCTCCATAAGGGCAATTAGGCTGAAATTTGTCTGTCTAAGATCCCAATTCGGGGGATTAGGCTGATTCAGATCTGTCTAAGATCCCAATTTGGGGAGTTAGGCTGACGCTAATCTGCATAATACCCCTGTTTTGCGGAGTTGGGCAGATGGGTTCACAAAGGCTTTGGATGGCGCGGCTGCAAGGTTGTGGATTTTGGAGTGGGGATTTTGGATTTTGGATTGAGGGGATGCCCTGCTAAAATCCAAAACCCAAAATCCTCCTTACCTGTTCTTACTCGTTTGCGCTAGGGTTGCTGCGGATTTCACGATGGAGGTAGCGCAGCACTTCGCCGGGGCGACCATCGAGGATGATGCCGTAGGGTGGAAGGTCGAGGGCACGAGTCCACTCGAAGCGTTCGGCGTAGCGGAGCAGGTGCAGACGGTCAATCGCCATCTGGGCATCTTCAGGCAGGCCAATGATGCAGTGGCGCAGGCGGCGGTGGTGGGGCAGTTCGCAGGTGAGCGGGGGCAGCGAAAACTGGGTCGCCTCCGAGAATGGGGACGACCAGGTTTATTGAACTGTCAGCATTTGGGGTTTCCTCCAGGAAACGAGTGGGGTAGGAAACCCCGAAAAGATGGCCGCCCAAACGACGCAAAGCAGGTTTCAAGGCGGCCATACAATAGGCAAAGCCCTGAGACAGCCCCTACTGTCCTGGGGTCAGGCGTTGGTAGGTGTTGGCGCATCTACCAATGCCGTAAACGACGAACCGGCCAAATTTTCGGGGAGTGAAGCAAGCTGCGGAAGTTGGAAAAATCACAGCTTGATGGACGATTGTAGTAGAGAGGATCGCTCAGCGCAAGCAAAATTTTGCTACGGAGTGTGAAGCGGGTTGGCGGCGATCGCCATGCGGTGCGCTGTTTGTTTATCGGGAGTTGGCCGATCCCGATGTGGACCGTGCATCAGGTTGTGTAAGGTCATATCAGGTCGGGGGCTAGCGGATGGAGGCGCGGCGTTCGGCGGTTTTGCGATCGCGCTCGATCCAGATTTGGGGCGATCGGCAGTCCACCGCTTCGAGGCGGCGAATCGCCCACTGGTTGTATTCTGCATTCAGGTCGCAGCCGAGCCAGCGGCGGTCAAGCTGCTCTGCGGCCACCAGCGTTGTGCCCGATCCCGAAAACGGGTCAAGGACGATATCGCCCGGACTCGATGCCGCCAGCACCAGCTTCCGCAACAGTTCCTCTGGCTTTTGGGTGGGGTGGGGGGTGGTTTCGCCCATGCCGTTGCAGGTGGTGGGCAGTTCGATCACGTCTTTGGGCTTTGCGCCGCTGGGGTGGGGCAACCAGGCGCGGGACTTGCCCGTCTGATCGACCTTGCGGCCGTAGGCGCTGCTGTCGGCCTGGGGATGGGCAGGGTATTTGAGCGTGTGTGCGCCGTAGGGAATGCGAATGTCGTCCAGGTTGAGCCGAAAGCGGCTGCTTTTGCGAAAGTGAATGATGCTTTCGTGCGATCGCCCCCAGTCTCGTCCCAGGTTTGCTTTGTTTTTGTAATGCCACACCAGCCAGCGACAGCCCGCAAAATAGCGCGAGGCGGGGTGTTTCAAATCTGCCAAAATTTCCGAAAAGCCGCAGATGTAAAGCGATCCGGTGGGCTTTAGCACCCGCGCCGCCTGCGCGATCCACTCCAGCGACCAGGCGATGTAGTCTTCCTGGCTGGCAAAGTTATCCCAATCCGCCTTTTTGACATTGTAGGGCGGGTCGGCAAACACCAAATCTATGCTTTCCGCCGCCAGCGAGGTCAGCCAGACCACCGAATTGCCCTGATAAATCTGTCCGTGGGCGTGGGTATATTGCAACGAAAAGGGCTGAGGCGGAGACGAAATGGCAGTTGGCGCAGGGGAGTGGGGATGTGGCATTGCGAACCGGGTTCCCTTTAATCCATACTGAGACTAATCCGTAAGTTCAATTGATTCAATCAACTGATTCAATGGACTTTATCTGGCGATCGCCCGCTGTAAGGTTCTGAGCCAAAGCTGGGCACTCTAAGCCTAGTAGAAGCTTTCAATATATCTGATAGCTTGATATCTGAAGCTTGAAGATGTAGACGCTTGAAGAGAGATGCTTGATAGCGCGATCGCCAGAATCAGGGGGCACTCTAACCAATAGGACACGATACATATCCCTTACGCCCTGTATTTAGCCCTGCCATGTCAGCCCACGTTTCAGCCCAGTCTATCGTCATTCAGCCGACGCTTGCCCAAGCTAGCGCACAGCCGTCTCAGCCCGGACAGTTCTGGATGTATACGTCCGGTGGGCTGCTGCTGCTCTTGCTGGGGCTAGGGGCTTACAGCAAGTTTACCTACGACAAGATCAGCAAAGAAAAGCGCTTCGAGGAATACAAAAATCGGGAGCTTCAGAAAAAGCTGAAGCTGGCGCTCAACACCATCAGCAAGATGGAGAAAAACCCCGACCTGGTGCATTCCCGCGAGTTCAACCTGGACTATCTGCGGCTGCGAATGGAAGAAGAACAATTCCATTTCGCCATCGTCAACCAGATCAAGATCAAGATCAAGGAAAAAATTACCGTTGCCCTGCGCCCGCCCCAAGCAGAGCAAGGAACGTTGGGCATTGCTAGCACCCCGCGCCAGGTGGATGAAATCTTCGATGTTCAATACGATCTGACGGACATTCCCGGCGGCAAAAAAGGCGTGCTGTTCCGCATCCAGATCAAGCTGGCGAAACTGCCCACCCAGCCCACCTCGGTCACGATTAACCAGATTATCGAATGTCTGCAAACCTACATGAGCCAGCAGGCTGATGACAACTGGCAGCCGACGATTCAAGGGCGCATTGCTTCGATTCACTGGGATCAAAAAGCAAAACCCACGCCGCTGCTGGTGCTGGAGCAATCCAATGAAGGCGTGAATGTCACTTTCCGCACCACGCGCATGACCGAGCGAGCGTAGGTCACGCTAACTCATCTAACTCATCTAATTCATCTTCTGGGGTTGGGTTTGCGCCGGGGGGAATGGCCAGCGGCAGCGTCAGCCAGAAGGTTGCGCCGCTGCCGGGGGTGCTGGTCACGCCGATCTGTCCGCCGTGGGCAGTGATGATTTGCCGCGCCAGGTATAGCCCTAACCCAACACCCGTAGAATGACGCGAGTTTGGCCCCCGGCTGTAGCGAGTAAAGAGGCGATCGCACGTTTCGGGAGCCATGCCCACGCCGTCGTCCTGAATCGTAAAGCGAACCAAGTCGCCCTCGACCGTGGCGTTGATGGTGATGCAAATTCCGGGGGGATTATGGTTCAGCGCGTTGGTAATCAGGTTTTCAAACACGCGCCGAATCTGCATCGAGTCGGCATTGACCAGCGGTAAGTCTGGTGGCACGTCGTTTCGCAGGGTGGCGTGGTTTTTGGCCACCAGCGGCTCCAAATCCTCCACAATGACCTGAATGAGCAGGCTTAGTTGCACCAGTTCGTAATTCAGTGACACGCCCCGCGTTTCGGCTGAGTGTGCCTCCAGCAGCGATTTAATCAACTGAAGCTGATAATCGTTGCTTTGCAGCATTCGCTCCAGCATGGCGCGGCTGAGGGGAATCGTGTCTCCTGGCTGGTTTAGCAGGTTGTTAATCACCAGCGAAATGCCCATCACTGGCGTTCGCAGGTCGTGAGAAAAGGCGTTCAAAAACTCATCCTTGAGCGCGTTTAGCTCCAGCAGTTCTTCGTTTTTCTGCTGCAACTCCAGCGTCCGCTCGCGCACCTTTTGCTCCAAGCCGGTGTTGAGTTCGCGCACCTGCTCGTAGAGCCTAGACTGCTGAACGGCAATGCTGACCTGGGTGCCCAGTTGTGCTAGAAACTCGATTTCTTCGGTGCGCCACTGGCGCGGACCGTCACATTGATCCACCACCAGCAGCCCAAACAGATCTTTCTCAAGCGTAATCGGCACGGCCAGCCACGCCTGCACCTGAAACTCGGTTAGCGCCCTAGTTGCGCGGGGATGATGACTGGCGGCCACATCGTTCACCACTTCGACCTCGTGCTTGGTGAAGCCCTGCCGCGTTTCCTCCAGATACTCCATGTCTTCGATGATTAGCCCCTTCATGGAGCGCCAGCAGGAATCGACCGATTCTGCAACGATCTGCCCGCGCCGATCGTCCAGATCCAGCCCGATGGTAACGCGATCGGCCTTTAGCACGCGCCGCACTTCTTCTACGGTGGTGTTCAAGATTTGCTCCAGGTCGAGCGACTGGCGAATGCGGAGGGCGATTTCTCCCAGCAGGCGATCGCGCTCGGTGGTGGCCAGCAGTTGCGCCTGGGCCTGCTTCAGTTCAGTAATGTCTACGATGGTGTCGATCAGGCATTGTTCGCCGTTGATTTCAATAATTTCAGCGGAAAACAGCCCCTCGCGGACTTCGCCACTGCGGGTGCAGAAGTAGTGTTCGATGTTATGCACCGAGCCATCGCGCTGGAGCATCGCCACGACTTTGTTGCGATCGCCCGGTCGAGCCCACAGTTTCAGGTCATGCACCTGTCGCCCGATCACTTCATCGCGGCGATAGCCCATCACCTCCAAAAAGCCGTCGTTGCAGTCGATCATGTGCCCACCCAGCAGCGTGGCGATGCTCATGGGGTTGGGGCTAGAGCGCCAGGCCTTGGAGAATTTTTCTTCCGACAGGCGGAGAGCGGCTTCAGCTCGTTTGCGTTCGCTGATGTCGCGCACGATCACCAGCGCTTCGTCTTCGCCGCTGACCACGACTCGCGCTTCATAGTCGCGTAGATAGGGGTCGCAGTCCTTTTGGTCGGCTGCATATTTCGACGGATGCTTGAGCCGCAGTTGGTATTCAAAGACCTGGATTTCGCCCGTGGCGATCGCCCGCCGCACAAACTCCATCCGCTGTTCTGCCACATCATGGGGCAGCACGTCGTAAATTGACCGGCCCACCAGATCTTTGGCAGGCACCAACAGGTCGCTATCACGCTCTGCCTTGCTGTCCAGATAAATGCCGTCTAGATTAATCCGAAACATTAGATCTGGAATGGCATTCAGCATTGCTTGATAGCGCAGCTCGGCCTGCTTGCGGGCGGTGATGTTGCGGATACTGGCAACTCGCACTCGCTGACCCTGATACTCAATGCCCTTAGCAAACACCACGCCAAAGAAGCGACTGCCATCTTTGCGGATACCCGTGGCTTCGTAGCTGTAGGAATCTTCAGGACGGGTGAGCGATCGCCACTTTTCGCGCACCATCTCCTGCGACTCTGGCGCGATCAGATCAATCACGGGCATCCCAATCAGTTCTTCTGCTGAGTACCCCAGCAGTTTCACCGCCGCCGGGTTCACGTCCAAAATCTGCTGAAAGTTGTGAATGATCACCGCCTCAAATGTCGCTTCAAAAAAGCAGCGGAGCCGCTCTTCACTCGCCTGCAAGTCTGACTCTACCCGCTGGCGATCGGTCACATCTTGCACCACCGACAGCACCTCGTCCTTCCCACTCACCACTAGCCGCGCCTCATAGTCTCGTAATGCTCCATCCACCCAAAGCTGGTAAGCGCAGGTCTGGAGTTGCCCAGTTTCCAGCGTCCGCCGAATCGCCGCCAGACAAACCTCCGCCACATCCGGTGGCAGAATTTCGGTAACGTGCTTACCAAGCATTGCCTCGCGGGGCAGCGTTACCACCTGTTTGCCCTCAAAATCCAGGTAATATCCCTGGCGATCGAGCCGAAACATGAGATCGGGAATGGCATCCAGCATGGCGCGGTAGCGCTGTTCCGCAGAATGAGCGTCTACAGATGACTGTGCAGCAAATGACTGTGCAGCGTCATCTGCCAAGTTGAGCAGCACCTTTAACCGATCAAAGGCGGCCTCGTCTTGGCAGCAGTCTCGCAGTGCCCGAAGATAGTCAAGCCCAGAAACCATAGCGCAGAGAGGGGTTTGTTTGCCAAACCTCCGGCAATTATTCGACCACGTTTCGATAATTCCGAATAACCTTCTAATCTACAAGCTCTGGCTGCGTCACTCCAGAATTCAAAGCGAAGACTTCAGATTTTACAGCGTTTTGCAAGGTTCTGAGGCTTTGCGCTGCGCTTGCAGCTCTGAAGAACCGCGAACTGTTCTTGTGGCTCTGGGGCGATCGCTCGGTGTCCGACAGCCCTCAGCCGCCCCGAACTGCCCGCTTTCGCAGCCTTTGCACACAGCACCCTGATTGACCCTCAATCCTGATCCTTACTCATCCCTAATGTCGATGCTTAAATCAAAATTGACCTCGATCTCACACCCGTTTAGCCCAAAATCGACGAATTCCTCCTACTTTGCCATGAGTTTTGGCTCAACTACAGTTTGCCTGACTACGCAATGCCCAATTTCATCTGCGATAGACTGACGCTTGAGTTTGCATCTGGCCGCTTCCAGGTTTGCTGCGACCTTCGCACAGGGCTGCCGCTCGCAGGCGCAGGCTGCTGCAACCCGTCGTGTTTTCGGAAAGCCCTACCTAGTAGGCCCTATCTAGTCAGCCTTACCCAGTACGCCCTACCCAGTATGCTCTATGTCCAATGCAGTGCTAGCTGATGCCATGCCGACGCTGTTGGCGCTCGACTTTGACGGGGTGCTGTGCGACGGCATGGTTGAATATTTTCAAACGGCGTGGCGGGGCTATTGCCGCATCTGGTCACCAGAGGAGAAAACGCCGCCTGCGGGACTGGCAGAATCGTTTTATCGCACGCGGCCCGTGGTGGAAACAGGCTGGGAAATGCCGCTGATCGTGCGATCGCTCTTGCAGGGCATCTCCGAAGCCGAGATTCTGGCACACTGGGGCACGCTGGCCAAGCAGCAGATCGAGCGGGAAGGGCTAAATCCGGCCGACCTCAGCGCCGCCCTAGATGGCAGCCGCGACGAGTGGATCGCCGCCGATCTGGACACCTGGCTAGCCCAGCATCGCTTTTATCCGGGCGTGGTGGAACGGGTGGCGCAGGTGCTTCGCAGTGACGTGGATGTGTATATCATCAGCACCAAGGAATCGCGCTTTATTCGGCAGCTTTTGGCGCAGCAGGGGGTGGACTTTCCGGGCGATCGCCTAATTGGCAAAGAGATCCGCCAGCCCAAGGCGCAAACCCTGCGCGACCTGCTCCAACAGCACACGCAAGACGGCACACCGCCCGCCATCTGGTTTGTAGAAGATCGCCTGAAGACGCTGCAAGCGATTCAGCCCCAGCCCGATTTAGCAGCCGTCCAGCTATTTCTGGCAGACTGGGGCTACAACACCGCCGCCGAGCGCGACACCGCCCAGCAAGACCCACAAATTCACCTGATCTCCCTGGCGCAGTTTGCCGGCGCGTTTCCCGGATGGCTGCCTGCGTAGCGCTTGCCGAGTTCAGCATAAGGGGCGATCGCCCGCTCAAAATTTCCCCCACTTGTCAGATCAAAGCTAGGGATGCGCCCTGTCAGAACTTGGGGGCGAGGGTCAGGTGGGTCTACAGTCCAGGAGGCTGGGTACGGAGAGCCTCCAAATCGAGGGCAGCGAGCTTTTCGTAGGCAGGGGTCACGGTGGGCTGGCCGCGCAGGAAGCCGAGGTTTGCGCCCGGACAGAGATGCTGGAGCGTGTCGGGTGAAAAGCGATCGCGCAATTTTGCAACACTGCGAAGCTGGCGCGGCCAGTGGAAGGTCTTGGACAGGCGCAGCGGCACAGGATTGCCCTGGCGATCGGGCAGTAGATGCCGACCGGAAAACAGCACGCCGCCCTGCATCGGGGTGTACACACAGGCGGAACCAGGGGAATGACCAGGTGTCCAGAGGATTTGAACGGCAGGGCTGATCTCATGCTCCTGGTGAAACGTCGTGACGGGAAGCCCCGGCAGCAGGTAGGCTTCTTGTTCCTGGATCAGGATTTCGCAGCCGTAGCTTTTGTGGAAGTCAGAGACATGGGCGATCGCCCCCCGATGGGTTAGCACCAGCCAGCGCACGCCGCCCCATTCTGCCAGGGCTTGGCAAGTAGTATCGTCCCATGTAGGGCAATCGATCAGCAGGTTGCCGTCAGGCGCTTGCAGCAGATAGGCCGTGCCGCCGAGGGCATCCCGATTTGGCGCAAAAGCCCACACTCCTGGCAACACAGGGCGCGGCGGCTTGGTGGCAGCAGGACGAACAGCAACAGACATAGGGCAGAAGCGATGGGTTAAACGCGGTGGATGAGTAGATTGGATTGAAGATAAGGGTGCAGTGAAGCGACAAGGGAGCTATCCTTAGGTCTTTAGGCCGTTCTTCTGGGAAACCTAAGGACAGAGCGCTTACTTTTTATGAACTGTTTTATACGCATCTCTGACGCATCTCTTACGTATCTTTCGGTTCTTTGCAGAAGGCTCCACTCGATCCCCCTAAATCCCCCTTAGTAAGGGAGACTTCCGAGCCAGTCCTGACCTGCTTCGGGCGCTTCGGGTTCGGTTCCCCCCTTGCTCAAGGGGGGTTAAGGGGGGATCAACGCATCGCCGCTCAAGAATAGAAGACTTGCGTGTACACAGTAGCTTATCAAGACGGAAGGCTCCACTCGATCCCCCTTAAATCCCCCTTAGTAAGGGAGACTTCCGAGCCAGTCCTGACCTGCTTCGGGCGCTTCGGGTTCGGTTCCCCCCTTGCTCAAGGGGGGTTAGGGGGGATCAACGCATCGCCGCTCAATAATACGGAAGACTGGTGTGTACACAGTAGCTTATCAAGGCGGAAGGCTCCACTCGATCCCCCTTAAATCCCCCTTAGTAAGGGGGACTTCCGAGCCAGTCCTGACCTGCTTCGGGTGCTTAGGGTTCGGTTCCCCCCTTGCTCAAGGGGGGTTAGGGGGGATCAACGCATCGCCGCTCAATAATACGGAAGACTGGTGTGTACACAGTAGCTTATCAAGGCGGAAGGCTCCACTCGATCCCCCTTAAATCCCCCTTAGTAAGGGGGACTTCCGAGCCAGTCCTGACCTGCTTCGGGTGCTTAGGGTTCGGTTCCCCCCTTGCTCAAGGGGGGTTAGGGGGGATCAACGCATCGCCGCTCAATAATACGGAAGACTGGTGTGTGCCTGGTAGCCTTTTGCTGACCCTGGCGTGACTCCAATCGTGTTTCACGAGACCGAGGAATCCAGAGTATCCTGGAGATCTACCCGTGAAAACCGCAAGTTAAACCACCTAGTTTACCAGAGCTTTGAAAGCTCATAGGCGTTTTTTCAACTGCTTCTGAGAAGCCCATTATGATTTTCTGGCTGCTGCTGCTCAGCATCACTGGGCTATTTACCTACTACATCGTGCAGAGAAGCGTGTCCAGCATCACGCGCACCCCCATTTGGCTGCTGTGGCTGGCGATGATGCTGCCTGCGCTAATCTGGACGGGATGGATTTTGCTGAATGGGCCAGATGCTCGAATTCCCGCAACGCTGCTGTTTGGGCCATTTTTGATTAGCCCGGTGCTGTACTGGCTGCTGGTGCAGTGGGGCCGCCCGCCTCGACCCGCCGCGGACGAGGCCGGTGCCGAGCCATCGCCGCAAAAGCCAGAGCCAGACCCCAAAGCGCCGCTGCGCCCGATCGATCGACAGGAAGAAGCCACGTTGCAAAATTGCTTTCCCTGGTCGGTCTATTATTTGCAGAATTTGGAATATCGGCCGCAGGCGCTGATCTGTCGCGGGCAACTGCGGAGTTCGCCGGAGGTGGCCTATCGCACGATTCGCGAAAATATTGAAGCCCAGTTTGGCGATCGCTTCCTGGTGTTGTTTCAAGAAGGGCTGAACGGCAAACCCTTCTTTGCCCTCGTGCCCAATGCCCAGGCCCAGCGCGACCAAGCAGACCAGGCGGACGGAAAACCCGAACGACGACTAGGGCGATCGCTCGGATTGTTTGCGGCCACTTTGCTCACCACCTGCCTAGGCGGGGCAATTCTGACAGAGCGCTTTACCGCAGGCGTGGCAGCAGATGAGCCACTAGCCAGCACTCTCAGCTTTAACCTGCCGACGCTGTTGACGGGGCTGCCCTATGCGATCGCCATTTTGCTGATTTTGGGCGGGCGGGAACTGGCAAACTTCTGGGTGGCGCGTCGCTATGGGCTGCGCGTGTCCTATCCCTACTTCATCCCCGTGCCGCCGATGGCGGTGTTTCCCTTCGGCACGTTTGGGGCGCTGCTCCAGCGGCGATCGCCCGTTCCCCATCGTCGCGCCCTGTTCGACATCGGGCTAACGGGTTCAATGGTCAGCTTTTTGATTAGCCTGCCGATCTTGCTGTGGGGGCTGGCGCAGTCGCAGCCGATTCAGCGCACTGCCGAGTCGGGTCTTTTCCGGTTCGAGTCGTTTAATCCCCACGGTTCGCTGCTGCTAGCGGTGCTGAGCAAGCTGGCGCTGGGTAGCGCGTTTACAGCAGACACGGCGCTGCGGCTGCATCCGGTGGCCGTGGCGGGGTGCATTGGGATCGTGATCACAGCGCTCAACCTGATGCCTGTGGGACAACTGGATGGCGGGCAGATTGTTCACGCCATGTTTGGTCAGCGGATGGGAGCGTTGATCGGGCAGGTAGCGCGGCTGCTGGTGCTGCTGTTGTCGCTGGTGCAGCAAGAACTCCTGCTGTGGGCAGTGCTGTTATTTTTACTACCTGCGGTGGATGCACCAACGCTTAATGATGTGAGCGAATTGGACAACCTGCGCGACTTTCTGGGGTTGGCTGCATTGACACTACTGGTCATTATCCTGCTGCCGCCGCCGCCCGTTCTGTCCCAGCTTTTGGGTATCGCCGGATAGACGATTGATGTACTCTAGTTAATTTTAGTTCTTTGCGGTTTTGATGCTGCACTGCCCGTTGATTAAACAAGGCGATGTTCGTCTTCGTATTTTTTGTCCACCCATTACCACTCAGGTTGGAGGAGCCGTTGAGTCATGAGTCAGGATGTCCGGCAGTGGTTAGCTGAAATTAAGCATTTGCAGCATAAGCTGGAGAGCGCCTATAAAGAGCGAGACGAGGCGCTGAGCAGTGCGGCCAACTGGCGGCGGCTATACGAAACAGAAGCTCAGCAGCGGCGCACCGAAACTAACTTGTCGCAGCGGGCGATCGCCGACTTGAAAGAGCGCCTGCAAATGACCCAGAGCAGCCCTTTGCCCAAGCTAATGGGCGACGTGCCCCCGGCGATCGCCCAAAAAATCGCCAGCCTGGATACGCTGGAATCCTTGCAGCAAGCCCTAGCGCAAGCCCTGGTAGAGTGCGATCGCCTGGCCCAAGCGCTGCGGGCCGAGCAGACCGACCACGACCAGACCCGCAAGAGCCTGACGGCCGCCCTAGGCGAAACGGTAGATCGGCTGGCCAAGGAGCGGGCCGCCATCCAGAAGGGGCAACATCCTCACTGAGGCAATGGTCGGTCTGAGGGGCTTTGCTGACTCGTTTTCACGCCCGCACATCGCGCCGCAGATAGCGCAGCACTTCGCCCGGATAGAGCGCGTTGATCACAATGCCGTTTTGCGGAAGATCTAGGGCACGAGTCCACTCAAAGCGCTCGGCATAGTGCAGCAAGTGCAGGCGATCGATAGCCTGTTGCGCGTCTGCGGGCTGGCCGACGATATAGTGGCGCAGACTCCGACGCTGGGGCAATTCGCACGTCAGCGGAAGACGCAAAGCAGGTTTCAAGGCGGCTATACAATCGGCAAAGCCCTGAGACAGCTCCGTACTGTCTATGGGTCAGGCGTTGGTGGGTGGTGCGAACACCTGCCAATGCCGTAAACGACGAAACGGCCAAATTTTCGGGGAGAAAGCTGCGGTCAAGGGAAATTTCACAGCTTGATGGATGACTATAGTCGATAGATTGGATGGGCGCAAGCAAAACTTTGTAATCGGTGCAAGCCAAGTTTTGCTGTGGAGTGTTTTGCTGTGGAGTGTAGATTGCCGGACTCAAAGTAGTTCAAAGAAGCCGTCGTCTAGCTCGTAGCCCAGCAGTTGGGTCATGAACTTGAGCCGGGTGGGGCTGATGCCGCCGTGCTGCTGCATCCAGTCTGCCACGGCAAAGATCTTGCTCATCACAAATAGCTCCAGCGCCTCCGGGTTGAACCGGATGCCCTCCGTCCGGCTAAACTCGTGCGGCACCAGCATCGCCGCATAGCGCCCCAGTTCACCCGCTTCCCAATCCAGCACCAGCGGCAGCCAGGGATAGCACGCATCCAGCCGCACAAACCACAGCCGCACTTCGGGAATTTCCGACAGTTCTCGCGGGTCGTCGGGATCGCGGGGAATGTCGATCTTGAACTGGAGTTGGAGGCTGGGCTGGGCCGTGGCGCTGGTCTGCTGAGCCAGCCAAGGGGCGATCGCCGCTGTGGCAGGCGAGAGATCCAGGCGATTGATCTGGTCGGCCGTGATCGTGAGAATGGGGGACATGTTAGGTGTCGAAAAGGGTAGAGCAGAGGGGTAGAACTTTTATCTCTTTTACGCCTGCGATCAACGCAGATGACTAGGCATTGTTTTAAAACTTTCTAGGTCGTTGATTGCCCTGAGTCGATCCCCCTAAATCCCCCTTAAAAAGGGGGACTTCCGGGATTGCCCTGAGTCGATCCCCCTAAATCCCCCTTAAAAAGGGGGACTTCCGGATCGGTTTGGCCCAGTTCCCCCCTTGTTAAGGGGGGACTAAGGGGGGATCAAAGGGTTTTCAAGCACGCCCTAAGCAAGCATAAATGACGACAGTTCTGTATCTCTTATTCTTGCAGGGAGCGGTATTCCACGGGGGGAAACAGCAGCGGCACGTTGGCCAGGTCGTCCAGGTTGACGGAGGACAACAGGCTGTCCCAGTCGGCGATCAGCGCTGCATCATCGGGCGTGGCGGCTCGCAGGGTTCCCAGGCTGGTTACGGTGTCTTGCCACAGGCCCGACCGGGCATAGAGGGCGGGCAGTTCTTGGGGCGTGGCGCGGTTGAGCCGCAGCGAGAGGCTGCTGTTGGGGACGACCCGCTGGAGCCAGCCGTCCGTCAGCGCGTCTCCAGAGCGATCGCCCGACGGGTCGCACTGGAGCTGAAACACCCAGTGATAGAGCCGTCCCTCGTCCAGCGGCCGCAGCGGAATGCCAATAATACTAGGCTCTTGGGGTAGCGGCAGGCGATATTCGTAGAGCGCTTCCTCTACGGTGCGTCCGGAAGGGGTGTCTGTGGCGATCGCCAGCGAAAATTGCGCCTGCCGAGCCACCGTTTGCGGCACATATACAAACACCATCGGCTGCTCGGAAACCGTTGGCTCAACGTTGATCTTGCCCTGCTCGGCAGCAGTCGGGTCGGTGGGCGGCACCAGGGGCAGCAGCCGCACCCCCGTTGCTCCATCTGGGCTGCACGCCTGTCCGCCCCGCGTGATGCCGCCAATGCGATTGCGGACGGGGCGAGACTGCCGCACGCTAAATCCTAGCTGCGCGATCTGAACAGGCGGATCGAAGGCTGGACGGGATAGCGCAGACGAGTCCAAGACGGAAGGTGGCGCAGCATTTTGGAAAACCCGCGCCTCAGCAGTGCTGCTTTCGGAGAAGGCCCCCACGCCCAACAGCGCCATCAGCAGAATCGACGATGATAAAAAAGTCTGCATTTAATGAATCGGTTCCGATGACTAGTGCGTTTCAGGTCGCAAAGGTTTCGACAACCCCATTGATTCGGTCAATGAGCAGGAACTGGGTGAAGGGTGAGCCGGGTCGATGGGGGCGATCGCCATCCTCCAGAACAAATGCGCGTGGGGATAATCCCCGTCAGCCTTATTCTGCCAAAAGTTCTGCCAAAAGTTCTGCTAAAAGTTTGAGAGGTCAGTCTGCTATTCTGCAACAAAAAATCCGTAAGCCTGGATAAATGCTGGGATTGTAAAGAAAACCTTGAAGAGAGCCGTATCTATGCAACGAATTCCTCTTGCGGTCAATGGAACGCTGATGCGGGGGCTGGCGCTCAATGGCAATCTGCTTGCAGTGGGGGCTACCTTCGTCCGCGAGGCCAAAACGGAGCCTGCCTATCGCCTGTGGAGCATTGGCGATCGCCATCCGGCCATGCTGCGGGTGCGCGACGGGGGGCGGGCGATCGCCGTCGAAGTTTGGGACGTTCCCCCGGACGGATTGGGCCTACTCCTGCTGCAAGAACCCCCCGGCCTCTGCATCGGCCGCCTCATACTAGACGACGGTGAAAACGTGCTGGGCGTGCTGGGAGAACCGTACCTGTGCGAAGGGGAACGGGAGATCACAGAGTATGGCGGCTGGCGGGCGTATGTGGAGCGGGTCAATTGATGGAGGGAGTGAGCGATTTTGGATTTTGGATTTTGGGTGGAAGACCGCGTGAGTCCTAAAGGTAATAGGATGATGAGCAGAGCGCTGGCCTTGCGCCTCGTGCCAGTTCTCCCAAACGCTGCTGTCAATAAATCGCTGCAAGCCTCGTAGCCACTCGGACTGGCCATCCAAAATCACCAATCCAAAATCCAAAATCAACCCCATCCCCCATCTCGGTCTTCAATATCTCACCGTTATGTCCCTCACCGTCCTCATCCTCCTTGCAGGCATTGGCACGTTTCTCATGCGAACAGCGGGCGTGTGGCTACCCGAAGCGTGGGTTCCCACCCGATGGCTGGCTTACCTGCCGCTGGCGGTGATTTTGGCAATGGCGGTGGCGAGTGTAATGGGATTGGTGAGCCAACCATCTGAAACAGTGGCAACGATTTTGACAACACTGGCGGTGGTGGGCGGAGCGCTGTGCAAATGGCCACTGGCGGTCTGTATTTTGCTGGGATGCGGGGTGTTTGGCATGGTGTCATCCCTTGCCTGGTGATCTGGCGCTGTTTGCTTTATTGTTGCTACGCAGCTTATGAACCAGGGCTGGGTCTATCGAGAGCAGGTGGCGCGGCGCGACGTGGGGCGATCGCTCCTGGATTATTACAGCCAGCGCTATCCGCACTCCAGCCGCGACGAGTGGCAAAGCCGCATTGCCCAGGGGCAGGTTTTGGTGAATGGTCAGCCAGTTTCGGCAGACTATGTGCTGTGCCTGGGGCAGCAGCTTGCATACCATCGTCCCCCATGGCAGGAACCCGACGTACCGCTGGCGTTTGACATTTTGCATGAAGATGCGGACGTGCTGGTGGTGGCGAAGCCGTCGGGGTTGCCTGTGCTGCCGGGGGGCGTTTTTTTGCAACATACACTGCTGGGGCAGTTGCAGCAGCGCTACCCGCAGAACCCGCCAACGCCCGTCCATCGTCTGGGACGGGGGACTTCTGGTTTGGTGCTGCTGGGGCGATCGCCCGCCGCAAAATCTCGCCTCAGCCAGCAGATGCGCGACCAGACGCGACAGGCAGAGATCTTGTTACAGTTCATTGCGGATTTATGTTCGCCCTCTAGTTCTCCTCCCGGTTCGCCCTCCAGTTCTCCCTCTGGTTCGCCCCGGCGTTCACACCTGAATTCTGGTTGGTATACCCCGGATATTCTCCAATCTGAGAATCTGGGCGATCGCCCCTTACGAAAAACCTATCTTGCGCTAGTCGGCCCTAGCGATCTGCCTGATCGCTTTACCATTACTCAGCCCATCGGCAAGTTGTCCCATCCGGTTCTCGGCTACGTGTATGGTGCTGCGCCTAACGGTTTGCCTGCCTACAGCGAAGGACAGGTTTTGCAGCGGCAGGGCGATCGCACCCTCGTCGAGATGACCATCCTCACCGGCCGCCCCCACCAGATTCGCATTCACCTAGCGGCGGTGGGCTATCCCTTGCTGGGTGACCCGCTCTACGCTCCTGGCGGCACGCCCCGCACCTTTGACATGGAAGCCGAAACGACCGAAGCGTCTGATGAAAAACTGCCCGTTCCTGGCGACTGTGGCTATTGCCTGCACGCTCACCATCTCACGTTTTTGCATCCCACCTACGCGCAGCCCATGAGGTTCACGCTTCCTGCACCCTTTGCACGCAGTTAAGGGATTGTTTGAATAAGGAATTGTTTGAATCCCTTCTCACCGAATACTCCCATTCGTTCACGCCCAGTCCTTCACGCCCAGTCCTTCACGCCCAGTCCTTCACACCAACGATTCAGAACATGATTTGTCAAATACTCTCTCAATCTGTCGATTGATGCTATGAATGCTGATTGGTGCTATGAGATATGGATGTTATGCCGATTTTGGATTTTGGATTTGCGATTTTGGATGGGTAATTTTGGATGGCGGGTCGGGCATCTGCGGGGCTTTCAGCCATCTCATCCGTAGCGCCATTGGGGGAACTCCTATCAGCGGTCAGTGCGGTGCGTCAGACGGTACGGCTGTCAAACTGCGTGGCATGGCCGGGTCAGACGATCCCGTTCTCTATGATTCTTCGTAATTCTTCGTATCCGGTCGTACCTGGTTTTTGTGTTGTGAAATTTGTGTTGTGAAATTTCTGTTGTGAAATTTGTGTTGTGAAATCTGTGTTCTTGAATTCTCGAAATTGACTTTTAGGCCCATCGGGCAAATGGTGCAGGCTTGCTATGAGTAGAGGCAATCGACCGGACTATGCGCTGACGCGAAGGGGAACGGGAGACGGGACACGGTGGTATGCACTAGAGCCGCAGGAGGCACTGAGCCAGATCGGAACCGACCCGCGCAAAGGGCTGAGTCAGGCTGTAGCGAGCGATCGCCTCTCTCAAGATGGCGCAAATGAACTGGCCGAGCCGCCGCCCAAAAGCGTGCTGCGGATGCTGTGGGAACAGATCACCGCAACGACTGTGGTGGTGCTGATTGTGGCGGCGATCGCCTCGGCGCTGCTGGGCGATTTTGAAGACGCGCTGGCGATTCTAGCGATCGTGGTGTTCAACGCGGTGCTGGGCTTTACGCAGGAATATCGGGCTGGCAAAGAGTTTGCAGCGCTGAGAAAAATGGCGGTTCCCAAGGCGCGGGTGCTGCGCGATGGCGAGTGGCAGCAGATCTTGGCGCGAGAAGTGGTCGTGGGCGACATCGTCCAGCTAGAGGACGGTGACCAGGTTCCAGCAGACTGTCGCCTGCTAGAAAGCACCAACCTGCGGACTCAGGAAGCCGCCTTCACGGGCGAGTCGGAGTCGGTAGAAAAGCAGGTGGCCAAGATCGACGGGCAAGATCTGTCGCTGGGCGATCGCCGCAACATGGTCTACATGGGCACGGTTGTCACCTACGGACGCGGGCGTGGGCTGGTGGTTGCGACGGGCATGGACACAGAACTGGGCAAAATTGCCGACTCGATCCAGTCTGTGGAATCGGAGCAAACGCCCCTGCAAAAGCGCCTCGATCAACTGGGCAAGCGGCTGGCGATCGCCGCTCTTGCGCTGGTGGCCCTCATGTTTGCTATTGGTCTGGCGCGGGGAGGCAATGTAGAAGATCTGTTCCTGACGGCGGTCAGTCTGGCCGTGGCGATTATTCCCGAAGGGTTGCCCGCTGTGGTGACGATCGCCCTGGCCATCGGCTCGCGGCGGATGCTGAAGCGGCAAGCCCTGATCCGCAAGCTGCCTGCGGTGGAAACCCTCGGCTCCGTCACCACAATTTGCTCCGACAAAACGGGCACGCTGACGGAAAACCGCATGACGGTGAAAATCCTGGCGCTGGCAGGCGAACAGGTGGAACTGCGCGAATCCTTTGCCGAAATTACCTCCCGGCTAGATGGCAACAAGTCCATCTTTCGCCCCGGAGACGGCGTGCCGCTGAGTGCGCCGATCGCCCTGACGCTGGGAGGCAGTGCCCTCTGCAACAACGCGCTGGTCAAAGAAGATGAGGACGGCAAAGACAAGGCGCTGGGCGACCCGACGGAAATCGCCCTGGTGGTCGCAGCCGATCGTCTGGGCCTGAGCAAAGAAGAACTAGAAGTGCTACTGCCTCGCGTTGCCGAAGCACCGTTCGACTCCGACCGCAAACGGATGACGACGATCCACCAGTGGGGCGATCGCCAGGGGTGGGAGTCTTCCAATGTGGGCAAGCTGGTGCTGAGCCTGGTCAAGCTGCCCAATGCGCCCTACATTGCCTTCACCAAAGGGGCGATCGACGGAATGCTAGAGGTGTCTACCCGCATTTGGGACAACGGGCAAAAGCCGCTTGATGCCAACATGCGCGATCGCATTTTGCAAGATAACGACCGGCTGGCCAGCATGGGCACTCGCGTCCTCGGTGTGGCCTTTCGCTTGCTAGACGAACTGCCGCCTCCGGGTCGAGAACTAGAAGTCGAGCAAGACTTGGTGATGGTGGGGCTAGTGGGAATGCTCGATCCGGCGCGGCCCGAAGCCAAAACCGCCGTGCAAACCTGCAACGCAGCAGGCATCCGCACGGTCATGATCACAGGCGACCATCCCCTAATGGCCCGCACCATCGCCCGCGATCTGGAAATTGCCACCAACGACAAATACCTGACCGGGCAGCAGCTTAACCAGCTTTCCACGGAGGAACTAGAGCAGCAGGTGGGCGAGGTGTCGGTCTATGCCCGCGTCTCGCCCCAGCAAAAGCTAAAGATTGTGGAAGCCCTGAAAAATCGCGGCGAAATTGTCTCCATGACGGGCGACGGGGTAAACGATGCGCCGGCCCTGCGCAAGGCAGACATCGGCGTGGCAATGGGCATTACGGGCACCGATGTCGCCAAAGAAGCGGCAGACATGGTGCTGCTGAATGACAACTTTTCCACCATCGTCGCAGCGGTCGAAGAGGGGCGCGTCATCTACGACAACATCCGCAAGTTCATCCGCTACAACCTGACGGGCAATGTCAGCGGCGTGGTGCTGATGCTGCTGGCTCCGCTGATTGCCATGCCCCTGCCCCTGCGACCCATTCAGATTCTCTGGATCAACCTGCTGGCAGACGGGCTGCTGGCCCTGGCGTTGAGCGTGGAACCTGCCGAGAAAAACGTGATGCAGCGTCCGCCCTATCCGCCGGGCGAAAGTGTATTTAGTCGGGGCGTGGGGCGCGATATTGTGTGGATCGGCATCCTCATGGGCATTACCTTCCTCGGCTTTGGCTATTGGGCCTGGTCTACGGGCCGCCCCAACTGGCAAACAATGGTGTTTGCGACGCTGGCGTTTTCTCGGATCTGGCTGGCCCTGGCGATGCGGTCGGAACAGCGCCTGCTAGCGCGAATTGGGCTGCTCAGCAACAAGCCAATGCTGGGCGCGGTGCTGCTCACCTTTGGGCTACAAATGCTAGTGATGACGCTGCCAGTCCTCCAGCGCTGGTTTGAAACTCAGCCGCTCACAGGCGTTGAGTTGTGGGCCTGCGTGGGGGTCAGCACGATCGGCTTTTGGGCAGTAGAGTTGCAGAAGCTGGTGAGGAAGTGGGCGGGGCAATAAAGAAGAGGGAAGAAGGAAAAAAGAAGAGGGAAGAAGGAAAAAAGAAGAGGGAAGAAGGAAAAAAGAAGAGGGAAGGTTGCAGAAGCGGGTGAGGACACGGGCTAGGCGATAAAGCCTTTATGATAGAAGAAGTTAAGAAAACTTCAATATTCTCCGTAGCCTCTTATCTGTGACTTCTCAACTCACCGCACCCCAACCCCTCGAACGGCTCAACTGGGACTGGCAGGGCCACACTATCCGCTACACTGTGCAGGGCGCGGGTCAGCCGATGGTGCTGATTCATGGCTTTGGCGCAGCAATTGGGCACTGGCGCAACAATATCCCCGTGCTGGCGGCGGCGGGCTATCGCGTGTTTGCGCTGGATCTGCTAGGCTTTGGCGGATCGAGTAAGCCGGCGATCGCCTACAGTTTGGAACTCTGGCAAGCCCTGCTCAAAGACTTCTGGGCCGCCCACATTGGCGCACCGGCTGTGTTTGTCGGCAACTCCATCGGCGCATTGCTTAGCCTGATGATGGCCGCCGACTATCCCGATCTAGTACAGCGCGTCGTTTTGCTCAATGCAGCGGGCGGGCTAAACCATCGCCCAGAGGAGCTAAACCCACTGCTGCGGCTAGTGATGGGCGTGTTTACCCAACTGGTGAGTTCGGAACTAGTGGGGCCGTTTTTGTTTGAGCAAGTCCGCAAAAAGCCGCGCATCCGCCGCACTCTGATGCAAGTCTACCGCGACCACACCGCCATCACCGATGAACTGGTGGAACTGATCTACGAACCCTCCTGCGACCCCGGCGCACAGAAGGTCTTCGCCTCAATTCTCACGGCTCCGCCCGGCCCCAGCCCTACGGAACTGCTGCCCCGCGTGCATCAGCCCATCCTGGTGCTGTGGGGCGATGCCGACCCCTGGACTCCGATTACAGGCTCCAAAATCTACCGAGAACTGGCGGCCGCCGAACCCGATCGCGTCCAGTACACGCCTATCGCGGGGGCCGGCCACTGTCCCCACGACGAGTGCCCCGACACGGTGAATCGGCTGGTGCTGGACTGGTTGAGCGCGGGGAACCGGGGATGAGTTTGCCGACGGTCATTTTGCCGGGGTACTTTGCCGATGCTGCGCCCTATCGGGAGATGGAACGGGCGCTCGAAGGGCTGGGCATTTGGGCCAAGACCGTTCCCCTGCGGCGACGAGACTGGGTGCCAACGCTGGGCGGCCGCTCGATGACTCCAATTTTGGAAAAGCTGGATACGACGGTGCGCTTGGTGCAGGCCGAAACGGGGGGCGATCGCCTCAATTTGGTTGGTCATTCCGCAGGCGGATGGATTGCCCGGATCTATCTGGGTGATGTGCCGTACCAGATTCATCCCAGCGATGCGGGCAAGACCTGCCTCTGGAAAGCGCATCCCTCGGTGGCAACACTGGTGACGCTGGGCACGCCCCACATCAGCCGGGAGCGCTGGACACGGCGCAACCTGGACTTTGTGAAAACGCACTATCCCGGCGCGTTCTATCCGCAGGTGCGCTATGTCTGCGTGGCGGGCAAGGCCGTGTATGGGCAGCGGCGACCAGGAACCTGGTTTGCCCACAGCAGCTACGAAATGACCTGCGGCGTGGGCGGCTGCTGGGGCGACGGCATTACGCCCATCGAAGCAGCCCACCTGGAAGGCGCGGAAAATATTACCCTGCCGGATGTCGTTCATTCGCCGCGACCGGGGCGGCTCTGGTACGGCTCGCCGGAAATCGTAAGCCAGTGGGCAAAATATCTGACGTAAAACCTGTGACTTGGCCTCCGCTTGGCTGGAAATCAAGTCAAAGCTTCCCAAAAACCCAGAACACTTATCGCAAGTGCGGAAGTCCTGTTCTTTTAGGGCGTGGTTGGTGAGGGGCTAGCAGGAAGGGGCGCAGGGATGGTCTGCGCGGGAGCCGCCGGACTGGGTGCGGCAGGGCTGGCGGGGGTAGCCTGCGGCGCGGGTTCGTCGGGTGTGCCCAGGATGCTAGGGTTGCCCGTGTCGAATACGCCCGCCACGCAGGCAATCATCATGGTGGCCAGCGTGCCCACAAACAGCGCCTTCCAGCCCAGTTCGGAAATGTCTTTGCGGCGAGAGGGAATCAGCGCTGTGGTGCCGCCGACAAAGATGCCGACCGAGGCCAGGTGCGCGAAGCCAGAGAGGGCATAGCTGACGATTAACAAAGCGCGATCGCTCAACACGCCATCCCGCGAAGCAGCCGCCAGCGATTGGTAGGGCGGAATCGCTGTCTCAAACAGGCGACGACCGATAATCACCGACGAAGCCCAGAGTTCGCTCCAGTCGAGCGATACGCCCGTTAGCACTGTCAGCGGCAAAAACAGCGCCCCCAGGATGTTTTGCAGCGTAATCACCTGAAAGACGTTGCCAATGGGGCCAGGAATACTGGCCAATGCCCCAAAAAATTGGTTGACTAGATACACCAAACCCAGGATCAGAATCAGCACAGCGGCGATCGCCACGGCCATTTTCACCCCGTCTAGTGCGCCCACAATGGCGGCATCCAGCGGACTGACCCGCTCAATCGGTTCCCCCGCGACGGTTTCTTGATGCACGGGTTCCGTCCGCGCCACGCCTGCTTCAAAGTCTTCCACTTCTTCGTTCAGCGCCTGATCGAGCGATCGCTCATCGGGGATGCCGCCTGCGGTCACGGGCACGGTCCTTTCCGGCAGCAAAATCTTCGACAGCACAAAACATGCCGGAATCGCCATCACCGAGGCTGACACCAGATGCCCCAGGATATTGGGAAACACAGGCTTCAGGAAGCTCACGTAAATGGCCAGCGTAGACGAGGCCGCCGTGCCAAAGCAGCAGGCCAGAATCGCCAGTAGCTCGCTGCGGGTCATGCTGGCCAGAAACGGCTTCACCACGATCGCCGCCTCAATGCCCACAAAAATATTCGCCGCGCCGCTCAGGGATTCTGCCCCGCTCAGCCGCATCGCGCGATAGAAAATCCGAGCAAAAAAGTTCGTAACAACCTGGATGATCCCCAGGTTATAGAGCAGTGCCATCAGCCCCGAAAAGAAAATGACCGCTGGCAGCGCTCGAAACGCAAAAATATACCCCAACTGAATGCCACACAGCCCCGGCAGCACCTCTCCCGGCTGCGCTGGCGCACAGGTGCCCGATGCAGGCAGGGGCGACAGCACCAGCGGCTCCTGACCTGGCAGCGGCACGAACCGATTGCCAAACACAAACCGTGCGCCTGCGTCGGCTGCGTCAAAAATCACGTTCAGCAAATCGGTAAACCATTGCAGAAAAAGCTGCGTAATCGGAAAGGCAAACACCAAAAAGCCTAGAATCAACTGAAGCAAGATGCCCCAGATGACCACTCGCCAGGGGAAATATTTGGGATTGCGGTTTTCGGAAAACAGCCACGCGACTGCACACAGCCCGAAAATTCCAATGAAGGAGATTAAGTTCAGAATCGACATTTGAGGTTGTCCTCTCTGAGAGATATCCGGGTCGTCATGGTCATGCGGCTACATGCAGCTATTTAGGCAGCTATTTAGACTGACGCAATGTGCAACTTTGCCGATTCCCCCCACCCTGCATCCCTCTCCCAGAGCAGGAGAGAGACTTCAAGCCTCGCTTGCTCCCCTGCTCCCGACTGGGGAGGAGAGTTTGGAGCAGGAGGGCTGATTGAAAGTTGCACATCGCGCTAGACTGCGCTAAACCACCCGCTCAATCACCCGCTCGGTCACAAACTGAAGAATCGATAGGACGACCTGCTCGCGCAGTGGGTCGCACGGTGGGTCGCGCAATTCCAAATGGGGCAACTTGCTGACGGCCTCGCTTTGGATTTTACATAAGACGGGGGGAAAGGGATAAAAATTTCTGTGTGGGTTCACTGAAAATCCAGCCGCTTGACGAGTCGGATAGGATAGGGATATTCCTTTCCCACACCTGCTCATGGACGCTTTTGCTCTCGTGCCGCCCGACTGGACAGAGGCGGCAGTTCACGCCGTTGAGTTTTGTTGTCCAAGCTGCCGCTTGTCCTGCTCCGAAGCGCAGCAAGTGTGGATTAATCGGCGATCGCCCGTCTTTACCCATGACCATCGCCGCAAGTGGCAGGAATTTTATCACTGCGCCTGCGGGACGGCCTGGTGGGCCTGGAGCAGCGATCGCCCACCCACCGACCTCACGCCGCTAGAATCGCAGGGCGATCGCCCCGACACCACGCCGACCCTGTTTCCCGACTACCTGCTGGGCGGATTTGACGACCTGCCCGACGTTTATCAAGGTGAGTAGTTGCAAGGTGAATAGTTGCAAGGTGAGTAAAGGTGAGTAGTTGAAGAAGCAGGGGAGTCAGATCCGTCACGCGAGAAGCCGGATCGAAATCCCTCTTCCGCTCTGAGAGCGGGATTTAGAATGAGGGTGAAAAAGCTGCATCAATGCGTTAGGCTGATTAATCCCCAAAAAATTGCAGCGGCCAGTCCGCCACAAAGCGGAATCGTGCCCACCCACGCCAGACCGATCTGACGCACCATGCTCCAGTGAATCTGGCTGTTGCGCTGGGACAGACCAATCCCCACGACTGCGCCGACCAGCGCGTGGGACGTAGACA
The DNA here is from genome assembly GCF_013177315.1 of Thermoleptolyngbya sichuanensis A183. Classification (NCBI taxonomy): domain Bacteria; kingdom Bacillati; phylum Cyanobacteriota; class Cyanophyceae; order Oculatellales; family Oculatellaceae; genus Thermoleptolyngbya; species Thermoleptolyngbya sichuanensis. Next base: position 5,031,542 of record NZ_CP053661.1, read on the forward strand.
CGGGCAGTCCCACCCGCGAGGCGATCAGCACGGTCGCGGCGGTGGCCAGTTCTGCACAGAGGCCGCTGCTGGGTCGCAGCGCGACAATGCCTTCGCCGATGGTGGCGATGACGCGCCCCCCCCACACCGCCAGCCCACCCACCATGCCCAGCGCCCCCAGCCCCAAAATCCACAGCGGTAGGATTGCCTCATCCCCGGCAGGCTGCGTCAGGTGGACAATTGTCGCCAAGGGCGCGATCGCATTGCCGACATCGTTTGAGCCGTGGGCAAAGGCGACAAAGCACGCGCTGATCAACTGGAATCGCGCCATGATCTGCTCGACAGGATTGACCAGCTTGACGGCAATCCCCTCCCCATTTTCTTCGGTAGGATTTGGCGCATCAGACAACGCCACAGGACGAGCGGCGATCGCGCTAAGGCCCAGAGTGGCGATCGCCCCGGTGGCCAGCGCCAGCGTGTGGGGCGGTAGGTTAATTTGGGCTGAAATGGCAGGTTGCAGCCCAGGCAGCACAATCAGCCCAAACCCGCTGACCAGCACCAAACTCAGCCAGGGTAGCCATTCATAGGTCTGCTGGAGCGGCTGCGGAGCCTGCAAGATGCCGCGCCGCAGAACGGTATAAACCCCAGCGGCGATCGCCCCGCTAATTAGCGGCGTGACCAGCCAAGTGAGGGAAATTTGACCCAGCAGGGACCCGTTCACGGAATGCAGACCGGATGCCGCCCAGCCAAACCCGGCGATCGCCCCCACAACGGCATGAGACGACGCGACGGGCAGCCCCAGCCGCGTGGCCAGATTAAGCCACAGCCCGCAAGTCAGCAGCACAGACACCATGCCCAGCACCAAAACCTGGGGCGTATCGGTGAACTGATCTGGACTGACCACGTCGCTGGCCAACGTGTCCACCACTCGCCGCCCAAACAGCACTGCTCCTGCAAACTCCAGCACTCCGGCGATCGCCAATGCCTGCCGCAGCGACACCGCTCCCGATCCAACCGACGTGCCCATTGAATTCGCCACATCGTTCGCGCCCAGGTTCCAGGCAACGTACAGGGCTAATCCACTGGCAATCACAATCCAAATCACGCTGCTTGCGCTCCACGCTACGGCTTAATGGCTTAATGGCTTAACGGCTTAATGGCTTAACAATGACAAGACGGCTGTCTATAGGCGGTCAATCACTCCTCACAGACTTTCCAGCATCAATTCTTCTGAGTCTCGCTAAGAATGAGATGACTGGAAGCCCCGCAGATGCCCGACCCCCGTCCAAAATCGCCCATCCAAAATCAAGAATCCCAAATCCACAGGACTTACGCACTTTCGATAAGTTTTCTGGACTTTGGACGATTTCTCGCGGGCTACGCCTGCAAGAAATCGTCCAACTGCGTAAGTCCCAATCAAGAATCGGTGCAATGCCTGACCTCGAAATATTCCGACAACATTATTGAGAATTGCAAATAACCCCCCTTAAGCTCTCACAATTTCAGGATTCAGCGTTAACGTAAGGGGCAGTTTCTCCCCCGTGTCTCTGGGTTTCGGCGTGACTCGAAAAACCAAGTCAACCCGTAAGTCGTCTTCGAGCAGCGCAACCTCTCCGGCTGCGGTGCCTCGGCGATCGCTCAAGCGGGCGAGTCAGGCGTTGACTGCGCTCCCCGACACCCCCCCCGAACCGGCAAAGGAGTGGTCAATTCGAGAGGCGATCGCCTTGCTGCAAGACGTGATCCTCGCCGCCCTCGACAAAGGCTATAGCCAGGAAGATGTGGCTGCGCTGCTCAACCAGGCAGGAATTCCCGTCTCCCCGTCGTCTTTGCGCTATTACCTGACCCGGCTCAAGCAGTCGGCTGCATCTCGGACTGCGCCCGTGCGCTCCAGGCCCGCTGGACAGAAACCCAAACAGCAGGCCCGTGCGATCGCCCCCGCCGCACCTGCGATCTCACCCCCAGACCCCACACCCCCCGCAGAAGCCCCTGCAAACCGCCCCCCTGCAAATCACTCCGCCTCAAACCGTTCTGTCGAAAATGTCATCGCCTACCTGCTCGATAAACCCGAAACACCCCCGCTAAGAGCAACCGATATCGCTCCAACTCAGAAGTCGTCAACCTCCGAGCAAAAACGCAAAAAGCGAAAGAGATAACCTTGTTACCGTTTTGCTGAACGCGGGCGCGAACGGGTCACAGCGTCCCTCAAATATCCCGTTCCCTGCCAAAGGAATAGCCTTGCCTCAGCAGCGAGACTGTGAAGAAGAGGCGGAGTTGACACGGCAAAAAGCAAATCAATCAAGATTGGATCAGGAAAATTGATAGAAATTGTTCGCTTTTGGATACACTAAGTTATCCACTTTGCAACCCCCACTGCAACCTGCTCAATTGGGAATCGCCGACTCCAAGAACAGCGTACGAATAGCGTACGAATAGAACCGCTGAATAGAGCGGCGAATCGATTCTGATCACCTCTGACCCTCAGCCTGACCGCAGAAACACTCGCTCATTGACCCAACCTTTACCACTATGACTACCACCAAAAAACGCCTTCCCGGCACTGTCCTGGTTCAGCAAGAATCCATCGAACAGGCCACCAGCCTGCTGGAACAACTCCCCGAAAAGCCCAAAGAAGTTTGGTCTCTGCGGGAAGCCATCGAGCTGCTGCAAGACTCCATTTCAACCGCGCTCGACCGTGGCTATAGCCATGAGGAAATTGCTGCGCTGCTAGCCGATAAGAACATCAAAATCAGCGTCTCTTCCCTCAAACGCTATCTGGCTTCCACCAAAAAGGACAAATCGGGCACTGCAGGCAAAACTCGCCGCCGCCGCAGCACCGCCGTTCAGAAAAAAGCCGTGACCGAGGCCGCTGCCGCGCTGCCAGAGGTCGAACCTGCCGCGTCCGAAGAACCCGCTGCCACCCCCAAAAAGCGCGGCCCCCGCACCAGCAGCACGCGCAGCACCACCGCCGCCAAAACCAAGTCTCCCCGCACTTCGACCAAGACGAAGACCACTTCTACAACCTCGACTCGCGGCCGTAAAAAACAGGCCTAGAGCAGCCGGGAAACATCCGCAACGATGCAATACGCTTCTGTGGGTCAGTGTCTCTGCGGGATCAACGTTTCGCAGGTATTTTCTATTAGGTTACGGCTAGGTTACAGCAATTTTGTACATTTGCTACCGTTCACGCTACCTCTCAAGAGGAACGTTGCAAAATCTTACCTATCTCTGCAGAAGCCTTGCGCTGAGTCCCCCAGACGCTAATAATTGGGGCTATTCGTGAACTCGATCGCCTAGCTTCGGTCACTGGCGCAAAGCGTTGGTGGGGGCTGGTGATTGCGCTTTTAGGAGGCTCCATGTCCCACCGACCTATCATCCTTGGCATTGTTGGCGATAGTGCCGCCGGAAAGACGACGTTGACTCGCGGCATCGCGCAGGTGCTCGGCGAAAACGATGTGACCGTCATCTGCACCGACGACTATCACCGCTACGACCGCAAACAGCGGGCTGAGCTGGGAATTTCTGCCCTACATCCCGACTGCAATTATCTCGACATTATTCAGCAGCACCTCTCGCTGCTGCGGACGGGACAGCCCATTTTAAAGCCGATTTATAACCACAGCAGCGGCACCTTCGACCCGCCAGAGTATATCAAACCTAAGCGATTTGTAATTGTGGAAGGGCTGCTGGGCTATGCCACGCGAGGAATGCGCGACAGCTACGATGTTAAAGTTTATTTGGCTCCGCCGGAAGACCTGCGCCACACCTGGAAGATAAACCGCGATACCCGCAAGCGTGGCTATACCCGTGAGCAGGTCATCAAGCAAATCCAGCAGCGCGAGTCGGACTCAGAAGCCTTTATTCGGCCGCAGCGGCAGTGGGCGGATGTCGTAGTGAGCTTCTATCCGCCCAGCGATAACTTAACGCAGGATGAACTGCTGCTGGCGGTGCGGCTGGTGCTGCGTCCCACGATTCCCCATCCAGATTTCAGCAGCATTATTGGCGACGGAGAACATGCAGGCGGTGCGGTGCGGCTGGGGCTAGACCGCGACATGGGCAAGCCTGTGGACGTAATGGAGATCGATGCCCACGCTACAGCAGAGCAGGTGCGAGATCTGGAGCGCAGCCTGTGCCAGGAGGTGCCCTACTTGGGTCAGTTTTGCAGTCTGGAGGGCAATCCTGGAATTGGCAAGCTGATTGGCACCACTGGAGAGACGCTGCAAAGCTATCCACTCGCCATTACTCAACTGCTGATTACTTATCACATGCTGAAGGCTGCGAACGTTTCTGCAAACGTTGCCTGACGGTGAGATTCTAAATGGCATTCTAAAAATCAGGAAATTTTGGTTCGTGAGATCCATTCTGATTTGACCTCCGTATTTGTGTCTAGAGCGCCAACCCCCTTCCCCGGATAGGCGTTTTTATAAGCCTTGCTCTAGGCACATTAGGAGTCAATTAAACTATGGAACCCCCCTCCGAGATCGCAGTTTGTACTTTCTTACAGCGGCTTATCCCCCGCCGATCTGGGCTAAGGCGGGCGATCGCCCTCAGCACTCTCGCAGGCTGCCTTTCGATCACCGCACTGGGTCTGACGAGTGGCTTGCAGCCTGCACCGCTACAGGCCTCTGACCACGATGACGGCGATATCGACGTTCGCAGCCGCGCCCTCAGCCTGACCGATCTCTACGTCTTTCGGGAAATTGACCAAAACACGGCGGCCCGTGCGGGCGACCTGATCTTGGTGCTAAACACGAACCCGCGATCGCTCGCTCGCCAGCAATACTACTTCAGCAGCAACGCTCAGTACGACATCAAGATTGCGCGAGTTGCCAATGTCAACAATGCCCCCGTACCTCAGCCCGATCTGACGCTGCGGTTCACCTTCTCGCCTCCCAATAAAGGCAATCGCCAGGTCGTCACCCTGACCACCATCGACAGCAGCGGGCAGACCAGCAGCACCAATACCACCACCAGCGGCGGCCGCATTCTCACCACGTCCATCACCGATGCGGCCCCTCGGCTCAATACCGTGCGGGTGCGGGGCGCTAATCTCACGGTTTTTGCGGGGTTGCGCGAAGATCCCTTCTTTTTTGACGTGGAGGCCTACTTCCGCGTGCGGGCGGCGGTCGCAGGCTTTGGCCCAGCAGCGAGCTTCCGTTCGCCCGACACCGCCCTCGACTTTACCAAAGGGTACAACGTCAACACTATCGTCGTGCGGGTGCCGCAGCAGCTCCTAGCAGGCGGCAGAGCGGTCAACACCTTCGACCTCTGGGGCACGATCAACATCCGCGACCCCCGCACAGGTCAATTTACCCAGGTGGAGCAGATTGCCCGGCCCGGCATCAACGAACTGCTGACCACTGGCTCCCAAACCATCTACGAAACCTATAACCGGACGCAGCCTGCCCGGTTTAACTCATCCGACAGCACCGTAATTCGAAACAACATCACAGCCGTTCTGAAACTGGTGGGCAACAACGACACGCGGGCAAACGCGCTGGTGCGGGCGCTGCTGCCAGACGTAATGCGGATTGACACCACGGTCCCCAGCGGCTATGGCAACAAGTTCAATGCGCTGGGTTCCCCGGCAGCAGGCCGGCGGCTGCTGGATGACGTGGTAGATGCGTCGCTAAACATCGTAACCAACGGGGCTATTACCACCGACAATGTTTCCTACAACGGCACACCCGGCAATCCGGCGCAGGGGCATCAGCCGCTGGCGACCACTTTCCCCTATTTAGCACCACCCAATTAGGGTAGGACTGACGCAGTTGCGATCAGTCCTGTAGAGGTTAGGGGTGAGGGTGAGAGTTTCTCTCTCAGCGCCAGATCAGGGAGTTAAGGTGTTTCTCCTGATAGGCTTCGATTCCTGTTCTCACCGGGCAAGATTCCCCAACCCCTGAACCAGGGCACTAATATACTTCACGCAGCAATTTCAGCCCTCACCTTAAATCCCTCTCCCAGAGCGGGCGAGGGACTTCAACCCCATATCTAGCTCCCCTTCTCCCCGCTTGGGAGAAGGGGTTGGGGGATGAGGGCAGTAAGTTTGCTGTCTCAAGTCTGTTAGTGCCTAAACCAGGGCAGCTTTTCAAGCTAAAGGAATTGTCATGAACACGCTGAATAGTTTGAGTTCCAGCAGGCGGGGATGGCTGCTGGCGGCGGTGGGATTGTCGGCCACCAGTGCCGTGCTGTGGTTCACGCAGGCAGGCGGGCCGGCACTAAATCGACTGGGCGATCGCCCTTCTCGCCATCTCGATGCCCCCTACCGCTACCCGTTTTTCGTTAGCACCTCCGGCAGCGCAACGGCACGACTAGAGCAGGAAATTGCCCATTTTCAGGAGCGCGTCCGGCAGATGCCTGCCCAGAGCGTAGCGCAAGGACTGGAGCAGTCGGCGCTGGCGCTGGGCTATTTGAAAATGGCGCGGCTGACAGGGCAAAGCCACTGGTATCTGCTGGCAGACCAGACGGCGCAGGAGGCGCTAAGGTCCATGCCAGAACACCCAGAGGCGATCGCCGTGTTGGCACGGGTGGCAGAGGCACGGCACGACTTTGATCAAGCACTGGCGCTGGCAGTACAACTGGATGGGTCGAAAGAGGCGCTGAGCGTCCAGGCAGCGGTGCATCTGGCAAGAGGCAACCTGGTAGCAGCGGCTGAGGCGGGCGATCGCCTCGTTGATCAAACCCTGAGTCCAGCCGCCTTTACCCAACAAGCGCTAGTGCGGGCAGCCCAAGGAGACGATGAGGGCGCATTGCAAAGTTTCCAATACGCCCTAGAGGTTGAGGAAGCAGGCGATCTCGGCAGTGCCGCCCGCACGCGCACGCTGCTCGGCCGGTTCTATTACGAACGGGGACAGCTTGATTTGGCGCGGGGTCTGTATCATGAGGCGCTGCGAATTTTGCCGAGTTACCTGCCCGCCCGCCTGAACCTGGCCCAGTTGGCGCTGCGGCAGGGGCGCTATGGGCTGGCGGCACAATACTATCGCCAGGTCGAGGACATGGGCAGCGCCGCGACAGTTTACGAACCGCTGGTGCAGCGGGGACAGGCCCGACTGAAGCCCCTGCAACACCAGCCCGCCCAGGCAGAAATCCACTGGGCAAACGCCGAACTGCAACTGCGGCAAACGCTGGCAGAGACATCGGCGGATTCTAGCGCCTTTGGCTTTGGGCATCGGCGTGACCTGGCGCGATTGCTGCTGGAGCGGGGCCGCCCAGAAGACACCGCCGAGGCGCTGGCGCTGATGGAAGCGGAGGTCAAGCAGCGGCGCGACGCAGACACGCTCGATACCTACGCCTGGGCGCTGGCACAGATGGGGCGCTGGCAGGAGGCTAGGGAGGTGGTTCAAGCGGCGATCGCCCTGGGCACTCGTGATGCAGCCCTGTGCGATCGCGCCGCCCAAATCGAGGAAGCCCTGGGCAACCCAGCGCAGGCCGCCGCCTATCGCCAGCAAATGCTTGAGATCGATCCCCAATTTGATCAAAACGCACGTCATGCCGCTGGTCTAGGCATAGGCTTGGGCGGCTAGCGAAATGACATTCATCGTTTGTATTTGCGGATCAGTTCTATTCTCTTCTACTGCATGGATTCATGCATTGATCTATGGATAAACTCATGCGTAAACCAGGTCGCTCTCGATACTGGGCGTTGTTCTCTGGAGTCGTCACAGTGATGCTGTGGCTGGGACTGGCGGCTCCTGGGCAGGCCCACTGGGCAGATTTGTCCGTTGCGGAAGTGCGCGTGGCAGAATCCACTGTGGAAATGATGCTCACCTATCCAACCGGGCTAACGGCGTTTGCCGATGGCGATCGCAACGGTCAACTCTCTCCCCAGGAAGTGCGCGACCATGCCACCACGCTACAGGCGTTTTTGGGCAGCCAGATTCGGATGCTGGATGGCGATCGCCGCCCCGGTACGCTCACCCTGGAACCGCTGGAAGCCAATGCACCTTTGCCTAACAGCGTCCGCCTCGCGCCAAACACCACCCACAGCACGCTACGCCTTACCTTTGCCTGGCCCCAGCCTGTTCAGGGGGTGCAAATTCACTACGGCCTGTTCCTGCCCGATGTGCCCACGGCAAGCTGCCTGACCACAATTCTACAAAACGGGCGGCTGCGGACGTTTCTGTTTACCCCAAGGCAACAAACCCTGGCCCTTGCGCCAGGACTGCCCGGACTCGGCACAGGGGAACTGCTGCTGGCGATCGCCGGAGCGTTTCTCTGGGGCGCGATTCACTCCATGTCGCCAGGGCACGGCAAAACGATCGTCGGCGCTTATCTGGTAGGCGAACGCGCCACGCCCAAACATGCAGTATTCCTAGCGCTGACGACCACCATCACCCATACCCTCGGCGTGTTTGCGCTGGGGCTAGCGACGCTGTTCGCGGCTCAGTACGTGCTTCCAGAGCAGCTTTATCCCTGGCTAAGTCTGGCATCGGGCGCGATGGTGGTTGGGATTGGTCTGAATCTGCTGCATCGTCGGCTACGTTCAAAACCCGATTCGCATCAGCATGACCTAGTACATCATAATCTGCATTCCAGCTTGAGTTCCAAATCACCGTCTAGCAGTCATTTCCATTCACATCCTCAGCCTCATAAATCTCATAAGTCTGCCGAGCCTAATCAAGTGTATTCAGAAGATCATTATCATTCACAGAATTTGGTTCATGTGCCTGCCCTGGTTCGTGCTCACGATTCCTACAGGCTGCAAAAAAATCCGCGTGGGCTTCCCCATAGCCGTTCTCCTGAACATTCCCACTGTGCTTCTCAGGACGATCGAGGAGATTCTCATAAGCATCCTAATAGCCATGCCTATGGAAATTCCCATGAACATTCTCATAGACATCCGTATGAGAATTTCCATAAATCTTCTCGCGAGGATAGTCTTGAGTACCCGAATGAGCCTGTTTGCCAGCCTTCTCATGAGCATTCGCAGGAGTCCTCTCACAAGCATTCCCGTGAGCATTCTCATGAATACTCCCACGGACATTCCCAGAGGCATTCCCATAAATACTCCCAGGAGCATTCTCATGAACACTCCCGCGGACATTCTCATGAACACTCCCGCGGACATTCTCATGAACACTCCCGCGGACATTCTCATGAACACTCTCAGGGGCATTCTCATCTGCCGCCCGGAGCGGATGGTGAACCTGTGACTTGGCGCAGTCTGGTAGCGCTTGGCGTTTCGGGAGGGCTGGTGCCCTGTCCGGCGGCGCTGGTGCTGCTGCTGAGCGCGATCGCCCTGGGTAAAACTGGGTTTGGGCTAGTGCTGGTGCTGGCTTTTAGCCTGGGGCTGGCAGGCGTGCTGACGGGGTTGGGGCTGCTGCTGGTGCGGGCCAAGCACTGGTTTTGGCGAGTGCCTACGCCCCAGCGGTGGACGCATATCTTACCCTTGGTTAGCGCGGCGGGCATTACGCTGCTGGGCGTGGGGATTTCGCTTAAGGCGCTTACGCAACTATTGCTGTGAGGTGCTGTGAGGGTGATTTTGGATTTTGGATTGGCGATTTTGGATTTTGGACTGGCGATTTCCGTAGATTAAGTAGGTAGACATTAATAAACATAAACCCCAAAGATCCTGCGCCGCCGGCTGCGCGGGCGGCGCAGGGTTCAGGATCTGTTTTTTAATCTGATCCATCTACTTATTTTGACGATTGTTTGACCGGATTTTTGAGAACGTGACTGCAATTTCATCGTGAGTAAATTCTGAGCAAACTCCTATGCTGAAATACATCCTGTTGGTGCTGTCTGGTGCTGGGGCGATCGCCCTTCTTCCGCAAGCCACCCTCAGCAATCCGCTTGATAACCGCGACCTGTCTTGCTATATGGAAACCAGCAGCGGGCAAGTGCTGGATCTGAATCGACTGTGTGGCAACTCGACTCGTCCTCCGGCTGCTGCGCCCTATCCAGTCAGTCCGATGTCTCGTCCGCCCTCTCTTAACAATCCTGGCAGTAATGGCGGTAGCACGACTCCGACGGGCCGCGACCCGGACTTGTTGCTCAACGAAGAGCCACTTTCCGCCACGCCGATCGAGGATGAGCCTTACTTTACGCCCGTTGTTCCCATCTATGACACGGCGGGTGCCAATAGCCGCATCAGCGTGAACAACGGTCGGTGCGTGGTGCTGGATGCACAGGGTCGCCGCTGCCCATAGCACGCTCCCGCTTGCATCCAGTTGTCTTGGCGAAACAATTCTGGCTGCTGCTGGGGTTGAAAGATGATTACCAAGCGATCGCCCGTGTGGGTTGCCCTGCTAGTGTGGACGCTGGACTCCCAGTTCTCGCCATGCCAGCGCCGCGCCGATGGCCTCTGCCAGCGTGCTGATCAGCCGATAGAGGGCGACAACGCTGAGCAGAATGGCGGGCGCAAGCTGGTTGCCCAGGAGGGCAATCGCCGTTGCCTCGAACACGCCAATGCCGCCCGGTGCGCCAGGAATCACCAGTCCCAGCAGCCACGCAAAGCTGAACCCGCTGATCAGCGGCAGCCATTGGGCCGGCGCAACGGGCTGCAAGGCCAGGGCGATCGCCACGAACCCCAGCCCCCGCAGCGCCACAAACAGGAGTTCTCCCAGCAGCGGCCGCAGGGGATAGCGCTTGAGCTGCCAGGGTTTAGCCTCAGATGGCACAGAAGACGGCGCAGAAGACGGCGCGGAATCTGCCAAATCTGCGGCGGCATCAGCCGTCTTTTTGCCCCTGCCCTTGAGCCGCCGCAGCACGGACAGCACTGGATTTAGCACGCGGGGATGCACGCCTGCCAGCACGATGACCAGACTCAGCGCCTGCACGCTCCAGTTTGCCTGCCGAATTCCCACTAGCCCCAGCATCAGGGCCGCCGCCGCCATCAGCAGCGGTTCCAGCAGCACGCTGAGGGTCGCCGCACCCAGGGAAATGCCGCGCTTCTGCGACGCGACCACCCGCCCATAGAGATGCCAGACGTTTCCCGGCAGATACTTGGCAATGTTGGTTTTCAGGTAGGTGCGCGTGGCCCAGAGCGCCGGAACGGGCTGAGCCAAATCGCCCAAAATCCAGCCCCAGACCCAACCCGTCCAGAGATGGGCGATGAGGGTGATCAGCAGGGCGATCGCCAGCAGCCTCCAGCCCGCCCCCTCGATCCGAATCTGCGCGACCTCTGCCCAGTGTCGCCGCACCGCCTGCGCCAAAAAGAACAGCGCCCCGCCGAAAATGGCCCAGCGGAGGAAATCTTTGGGGCGGAGGTTTATAGATGGCATTGGGGAAGAACGAAGAGGGAAGAGGGAAGAACGAAGAGGGAAGAGGGAAGAACGAAGAGGGAAGAATGGGTTTTCGTTTTTTGGTTTTCGTTCTTCGTTCTTCGTTTTTTGGCTTTCGTTCCATCATCTCATCATCCCTTCCCCCCCTTAACTCCGCATCTCCTCAAACCCTTTGAACGCCCGCAGCCGTTCGTGGACGGTGTGATACAGCGTTGGGTCGTCGCCTTTGAAGCCGACGAGGCTGTAGAGCATTACCTTTTCGTCTTTGCGCCCTTTGAGTTCCTGTGCGCCAATGGGAACGACTTCCACCTGATCTTGCACCAGGGCGTAGAGGGAGTCGGTGATCAGGATGTCAGTCCAGAAGTTGCGGGTGAGGGCTTCGACGCGGCTGGCAATGTTCACGGCATCGCCAATCAGGGCAAATTCGCGGCGGCGGATGGAGCCGATGTCTCCAGCGATCGCCTCGCCAAAGTTGATCCCCACGCCGTTGAACAGGATCGGTTTGCCTGCCCGCTGCCACTCGGCTTGCAGAACGGAGAGCGATCGCCGCATCGCCAGCGCCGCCCGAATCGCGTTCAGCGCATCGGTTTCTGCACCGTGGGAAATGGGCGAGCCAAACTCCGCCATAATCGCGTCGCCGATGAACTTGTCAATCGTGCCACCTGCTGCCAGGATTGCCTCCACCATTGCATTCAGGTATTCGTTAAGCTGCTCAAGCAATGCTTCTGGCTCTAGCTCCAGCGAGAGCGTGGTGAAGCTGCGAATGTCGCAAAACATCACCGCCGCCTGCACCCGCCGCCCTTTCAGGAGGGACTGAAAATCGCTGGAATGGTGTGTCAAAATTTCCTGCACGATGGGCGCGGCGACGTAGCGCTCTAGGGTGGTTCGCAGGCGACGACGCTCAAGCTGGGTATGGATCGTGCCCGTGGTGAGGCAGGTTGCGCCGCTGAGGAAGAGGCCCAAGCAGGGCACGGCTACGGGCCAGATCTGCTGTCCTGCGGTGAAGCTGAGGTAGCCGATCGTGCCCCAGAGGGCGATCGCCCCCACCGCCAGACTCATCTGCATCACGGGCTGCCGAATCAGCGCCATGAGCGCCAGCCCGCCGCCCCCCACCAGCGCCAGCACAAACCAGCCCCGCTCCTGCGCCGTCGGCAAGGCACTCTGAATCACGCGGTCTTGCATCAGCGTGGCGATGGCATTGGCGTGAATTTCCACCCCCGGCATCGTTTCCGAAAAGGGCGTGGGAATAAAGTCATTGCCGACATCGTTGGACAGCGGCCCAATTAGCACAATTGCATCCTGAAACGTCCCCTGGCGCTGGTGAACGGCCCAGTTTGTGGGGTCGAGGACATGCCAGAAGGGAACCCGCCGAAACGTCGTCGGCGGCCCGTAGTAGAAAATGTCGCCCGTGGTCACCGCCGGAATTTCAAGCTGGGCCGCCCGCAGCGTCGCCACCGCAAAGGAATCCAGCCCCTCGCCTATGCCCTGGGGTTGCAGCACTTCGGCAATCAGATTGTCTGACAACTGGTACACCCGCTTGTCGGCATCGCGCAAAAAGTTAATCAGCCCAATTTGCGTCATCGCCGCACCAAAGTCGGGATTGGGCATCACGATCTGGCTCTGTTCGCCGCCGTCGGGCGTGCCAAACACCTCATAGTTTGCCGCCAGCACCGCCCGCCCCGGATGCCGCCGGAGCACCGCCGCAAGCTGGCGATCGTCCGCTGGACCATACAGGCTGGGATCGGTCAGCACCAGATCGACAGACACCGCCCGCGCTCCGTTGTCTAGCAGCCGATCGATCACTTGGGCATAGGCTGCCCGCTGCCAGGGCCAAATCTCAATCGGAGCCAGTTCGGGATAGCGGTCGGGGTCTGCCTGCACGTCTGCTCCCCGCGCCAGCGATTCCTGGTCGATCGCCAGAATTACGATATTGGCAGGTGGCTCTACCTGGCCCCGCAGCCGAAAGAACAACACCTGCGCCTGTCGCTCCATCCACTGCACCGTGCCCAGGTCAACGCCCGTGGCGATCGCCCCCGTCACCGCCCACAGGCCAATTAGCCCATAGCCCAACACCTGCCAGGGCGATTGCGCTAGGGGTGCTTGGTCTGCCGGGGTCGTTTCGGAACGCAGCGCGGGCAAGGGTCGAACGCGGCGCAGTGGTTTGAAAAACATGGTGAATCACCCTTAACCGTAGAATGAGAGCGGCCTCGTGCCGTGCGATCGCCATTTGCCAAACGAAGGACACCCAGCAGAATCATCCGCATGATCAAAGCCATCATTTTTGACCTGGATAACTGCCTCAGTGCGGCTGATGAACCCGGAGCCGAACTCCTAGAGCCTGTATTTGACGCAATTCGGCAAGCCAATCAGGGAACCTTGCCCGACGACGTTCTGGAAGCCGCGCTGGGCGACTGCTGGTATCATGCGCTCGACTTTGTGGCCAAAAAACACGACTTCTCAGACGAGATGCTGGCGGCGGGGCAGGCCGTGATTTCGCAAACTCGCGTTAGCACGCCGATGCGGGGCTACGGCGATCTGCACGTCCTAGCAGAACTGCGGGGTGACCCACTGCCGATGCTGTTTCTGGTTACGTCGGGCTTTCGCCCGCTTCAGGACAGCAAGATTAAGGCGCTGAGCATGGAGCAGCCTTTCGAGCAGTGGTTTACCGGGATCTACATCGATGCAGTTGATGACCCCAACCGCACTAGCAAGCAGGACATTTTTCAAGCCATCCTAAACGCCCATCAGTTCTGCCCTGCTGAGGCGCTGGTGGTAGGGGACAATCCTGACTCGGAACTGGCCGCGGGCGATCGCCTTGGCATCCCCACAGTGCAAATCCTCCGTCCTGGCGTGGCCCCCACCAATCTTGCGACCCATCACATCCGCACCCTGCACGAACTCAAAGCGCTCGTTGCAGCCCAGACCTAGAAAACCAGACTTAGAAAAACGGTATCCGCAGCCCCGGCACAGGCAGCCCCGGCACTCCTGGCAGCGACAGCCCTGGATAGATCCGCTGAAGCGTACTCTGAATCGCAGCGTACCCCGGCAGCGATTGCAAATAGCCGTTGAACAGGCTGCCCGACAGAATGGCGTTAATTTCTTCTAGCGTGATGTCTTCGACCGGGCCCAGGGGCGAGCCGCGCCGCGTGGCGACCTTTTGCCCCGCCGACAGCACAACCGTATTCTCTGGATCGGCTGACTCTGTAACCGGACTGGGCAACGGACTGGGCAAGGGACTGGGCGAGGGGCTAGGGCTGGGCCGGGTGGACGGAATCCCCAGGCTGGGTCTGCGAGGCAGCGAAAGCTGTTTAGTGCCTCGCCGAAAGCGCGATCGCCCTTCTAGTCGCTCCATCAGGGAACTGGGTTCTATAAAGCCAGCCTCGTTCTTCGTCACCACGACCTCACCTTCCAGCACCTTGATTTCCTCTCGCCCGTCGTCGTCCACCTCCAGAATGTAGGTCGTGCCGCGCACCCCCGCCGTTACAGACGACGTACAGCCGTTTACCGCGCCATTCACCAGCAGCACACCACGCTGAAGCTGAGCGCATTGCCCCACCGTCAGCACCGAGTTATTGGACAGCCGCGCCACAGCCCCAGTATTAAAATTGACCTGGGCACGGGCCCGACCCGTCCGCACCTGCTGCCCTCGGTTGGCCACATCGTTGACCCGCGCCTGCCGATTTTGAATAAACACCTGATTGCCGTCCAGCACTTCTGTAATGGTGCCGCGCGTGACGCTGGTCTGCGCCTCCGATACCTGCGCCACTGCCCCCATCACCAGCACCACCCAAAACCCGATCAGCAGGCTCGACACGAAGCGCCGCCGCAGCCCGAAAATTTGCCCGAAAACTCGTCCCAAAATTTGCCCGAAAACCTGACCCGAAACCCGTTCCAGAAACCCGATCGAGGATTTTCGATAAGGCATGATTGCACCTGCACATCTACAGAACTCCACTGATCCATTCAGGCATTTGCCAGGGGATTCCGTGAAAAACTTCCGTAAATTTTGGGAGATGCTTCAGTAAACTTTTGGATGTTTTTTACACTGCGATCGCCATTTTGCGATCGGTGGCTCAGGCTTCAATGGCAAAGTCGGTTGGGTCGATGTCCCAGTTGACCCAGCGGGCAGCTTCGCGGGCGGTTCGCAGGGTCGGCGGCACTCGAAGGACGTGAATTTGCCGGGTGCTGGGACAGGTCATCTGGAGCAGCAAAAACGGCTCCACGTCTGGATGGGTCGGGATGCGGCAAAGCACGTACTCGCGCCAGCAATCGACGCTGCGAGACTGGAGTGTGCGGGCGATGCGCTCATAGCCAATGCCTTGAATCAAAATCTGGCGCAGGGTTGCGTTGGTTTCTTGGAGGAGCCAGCGGGGCTGCCAGTGGGCAATGGGAGTCTGTCCATACTTGGGCGGCAGGAAAACCCCGTGATGTGCATAGAGGCGTGCGCCATCGGCAAAGGCGAGGGCAGGCTGTCCGTCTGCGTGGAAGCGGCCCTGGCGATCGCACTTGAGGCAGATGGGGCGATCGCCCACCCAGCAGGTTCGTCCCCCTGCGATCACATAGCCCGTGGATTGCATCAGGTGGCGCAGCGCCTTCCAGCGAACCGGGTCAGGCTGATAGCCCAGTTCCGCCTCGCAAAAATCCAGCATCGTGAAATAGGGAGCCAGCAGGCTAATTTCCAGCGAGAATCGTGCTAGCAACTGAGCGTTACGCCATGAGCCGTTGGATAGCACAAATTGCCATTGAGCCTCCGTCCACAGGCGTTGATCAGCTCGTCGAGCCTGCGCCTGCCAGTCCTCAAAATCACGACGATTCAAAAAGTCTCTGGCGAAGTGCGAGCTATAAAGTTCATCCTGGGGGCGATCGCTATTAATGCAGATCTGCCAGACGGCTCGCAACATCGACTCCGGAAACTGCCAGTGGAGCCTCTGAAATTCCCACAGTATCCAGACTTGCCAGAAGTTAATCCCGTGCAGGGGCGATCGCCAGTCCGTGCCAACCCAATCAGCCACTTGCCGCCATTTGGGGTCGGCTTGCGCCCTGGGGCTGCGGAACCCCGACTGATAGACGGAGCGCTCGGTACATTTCAGAAAATGGCGATCGCAGACTGTGGTCACCAGAGCGCTCACAGACGAACACAAAACGCCCAACAAAAACATTGCGGCAATTCCAGCAGGCAGCGTTCCCCATAGGGTAATGCGGGTCAGCAGCCTGAGAGAATCATCCACCGCTTTTCCTTCAAGTTCAGACACCGCAGCAGTCAGCAGACACCTGATAAACACCACCGCCCCGCCGCCCCAGATTGTGCCGACGACGATTGCCACCCCTATTGTTGATACCCACTCTTCCCAGTTAGAGCGCATTTTTTGCAATCGCTGGCCCAGTGGGCGATAGGTCAGCGCATCGGTCATCGCGCTGATCACCCCTGGGCACACCACAACATTAGGGGCTGGCTGCCCAAACGCCGCATAAAACTCCAGCACGCGCTCTGTCACCTGCTTGGCATCGACGGGTTGCGTTGTATGGGCCAGGTCAACCCACTTTTGGCGGCAAGCTTGCAAGCGCGATCGCTGTTCAGGCGTAAGCGGAGTCCGCAGATCGGTCATGGCTGGAATCCTCTCGCTCGGCTAATCTTCCACAGAACGAAAAACGACCTGCTGCTGTTCCGTTCCCACATACTCGCGCTGAATCCGAACCTGCCAAAGGCCCCTTGGAATATCAATCGGCTTGTGTTCTTCGTGGACTAATCGGGCAGACTCCGACCGGACACTGAGATACAACGTGCCATTGCGTTCGTATAGCTCCGCCTCGCCGTCCGCAATGCGGTGTCGATGTCCAGTCACCTCTCCTTCTGCCAGCGTCAAATGGTTCAGTCTTTGCGCTCGGTCTAACAGGGCGGGTTGCCGCTGTGCCAACTCGCTGGACTCCACAGGGGTCAAAATCACATCACCCTGGCGAATCGGATTCATACCACTTCCTCCAAATCAAAATTCTCGAAACCTGCGGCGCAAGTTTCAAGCACCTATTGAGTGCAGGCAGAAGGGTTATGCCTCTGGCTGAATGCGATGGGTCTCATCCAGCTAAAGCGGAGGCTGTTGGCTTAGCTTGAGATAGGCCTGTTGTGCCGCCGCCTGCTCCGCTGCTTTTTTAGACTGGCCCTTCCCGATTCCCACACACTGATCCTGAATCCAAACCTCTGCGACAAAGCGCTCCGGATCGCCGTAGTCTTGCCCTACTTCGGTCACGCGATATTCTGGCAGGGCGCGATAGCGACTTTGGGTAATTTCTTGCAGTGCGCCTTTGTGATTTTGGCGGGTGGGGTCTTGGGCAATGTCAGCGGCGATCGCCCGGAAGTGGCCATCTAGCCACGGGCGAATTAGGCTGAGATCCTGGGTGCTGAGGTAAAACGCCGCCACCATTGCCTCTAGCGCGTCTGCCAGACGGGTTTCTCTGCCCACCGGATTTGCATAGGCAGCGGCTCCCATCAGCAAGTAGCGCTCCAGGTTGTACTGATCAGCGATGGTAGCCAACGTGCGATCGCTCACCATGATGCCCCGAAACGCCGACAGTTCTCCCTCCGGCAGCTTAGGATATAGCTCATATAGCAGTTCCGCCGCCGCCAGCTTCACCACCGCATCGCCCACAAACTCCAGGCGCTCATAGTTCTTGCTAGCCGAAGCCGTCGCATGGGTCAGCGCCTGATCCAGCAGCCCCAAGTCCACCGGAGCCATTGCAGACAGACCCAGCTTTTGCATCAACCCACGCAGTTTCGTTTCACGAGAAGGATGGAGAACCATTTGTCACGCTTCCCTCTTCGTTCTTCCCTCTCCCCTCTTCGTTCTTCCCTCTCCCCTCTTCGTTCTTCCCTCTCCCCTCTTCGTTCTTCCCATCCAGCCTCGTCCCCCGCACGCAGGCCCCCGACAGATTTGCCCCGTCCAGGTTCGCGCCTTCTAGTTCAGCGCAGAGCAGGTTTGCGCCGACCGCGTTGGCTCCAGCCAGGTTCGCGTCCTGGAGGTCGGCAGATTCCAGGTTCGCTTCGGTTAACACTGCGCCTTGCAGGTTTGCCTGCCGCAGGTTGGCGTGTTGCAAATTGGCGTTGCTGAGGTTTGCGCCGCGCAGGTCTGCCCCGCGCAGATCGACCCCGCTCAGGTTCACGCCCATCAGGTTGGCACCGCTGAGGAATGCGCCCGTGAACACGGCACGGGTGAGATTTGCCTGCATCAGGTTTGCGCCGCGCAGGTTGCTGCCGCGCAGGTCGGCCTCGCTGAGGTTGGTCTGCATCAGGTTTGCGCCGAGAAAATTGGCCCGCAGGTCGGCGCGGCTGAGGTCGCAGCCCATCAGGTTTGCCCCGTCGAGCCGCGCCCCGCTCAGTTTGGCGACAGTGAGGCTGGCTCCGGTGAGGTTGGCTCCGGCCAAGTTTACCCGCGACAGGTCTGCGCCTGCCAGGTCTTCGTCTTGCAGGTCGGCTCCTGCAAGCTGCTTTAGGGTTCCGGCGTGGATTTCTTTAATGTTCATGGGCGGTTCAGAGCGTTCAAACCGGGACGTGATGCAAAGGGGGACAGGATGCAAACCGGGGCACTATGTAAATTAGACACTATGCAAATTGGGCACTGTGCAAACCAGAACCCTGTGCAAACCAGGATGCTAAGGCGCTTCGACAGGACTGGAAAGTTGCGACAGCCCCAGCACATCCTCCTCCGAGTGGGAGTCGAGTAGCCACAGTCCAGAGGCGATTTTGGGCAATGCCGCAGGCAGGCTGAGTCCTTGCTGGATTCCGGCAATCAGCAGCGACAGTGTTTCCACCAGCTTGGGATCCCATTGCTGGCCCTGTTCGGCTTTGCACTGGTCGAGGGCGATGGTCAGGTTTTGCAGGGGGTCGGCGCTGGGCTGGGCATTGAGATGGGTGACGTGGGCTTGAAAGGCGATCGCCAGCCCCAGGATTCTCGACTCTAGGGGAATTTCATCGCCGCGTAGCCCGGCCGGATAGCCACGCCCATCCCAGCGTTCGGTGTGGTGAGCGAGAATGGTGGCGATCGCCTTCAGACGGTTCATCCGCCGCAGCAATTGGGTTCCCGGAATCAGCGGACAGGCCAGGGGCACCGTCGCGTCTTCGTCATACCGAGACGACGCGCCCGGACTTAGCACGGGCCCCCCCGACTCGATCCGCGCAATGCGGTGCAGCAGGCTGGCCAACTGGAGCCGATGAAGTTGCCAAGCAGGGAGGTCGAGCAAATTCCCCATCGCCTCGGTGAGCGTCGCCACTTCGGCGGCGGCCATCGGGTTGCTGAGGTCTGTCAGGTCGATCAGTTGGGCAATTCGCAAATAGGCTTGCAGCTCGTTGGAAATCAGGTTGTCGTTGACCGAGAAGCGATCGCGAAACTCTGCCTGGGGGTCTGCCGCCTGATGGGTTTGCAGATAGTCCACCACCCGCGTCACGATGTCGCCCAGGTTGTCGGCTGTGGGGGAGCTGCAGAGCGCGTCGACCTGCTGGACTTGGGCGGCGATCGCGCTGAGTTGCTGGGTCAACTGCTGCTGAAGCTGGGGGTTATAGCGGCCAATGTGGGCGATCGCCAGTTCCGCCGTTTCCAGCACCAGCGACGGCTCAAAGGTCCATAGTCCGTAGAACTTGCGCTCTAGGTCATGGGTCGGCACGCCTGCTTTGAGATAGTCTGCTTCCGCCAACTCCTGGCACAGCACCATTGCCGTATAGTCTGGCGAAACGATAATCAAATGCCACTCCTGCGCCACCGGGTCGGCATCCTCCAGGCTGACCAGCGCCACGTTGTCCCGCTGGCTGGTGGGGTGTTCGGCAAAGCCCGCATCGTCTGCTGCCAGAATCACGATCTGCGGAGACTTTTCGGCGATCTGCCCATAGCGGTCGGCTTCCTGCAAATACCACTTGCCCCGCTGAAATGCCGTAATCATCAGCGGCGAGTAGTCATGCTCCAAAATCGAGTCTTCTAGCGCGTGGCATAGGGCGACGAGCGTGTTTTTGTAATAAACTCCAAAGTTGAGCGGGCGCTTGCCCTGAGACTGGCTGCCTTGGTGAGCATCCCTCAACTGTTGCAAGATTGATCCGGTTAGCATCCTGGCGATTGGCGGTGGTGCAAGACTTCTTGCTTCGATTCTCGCAGACTTTTCCGGTTCATAGGAAATCTCTATGGGTCGCGTTTGGGACTCTCTGGGTGGAGGCGCTGCCACCAGGGGAGATTGAGAGCCGGAAACTGCTGGGTTGCCTGACGGAGCCAGTCTGCCACGATGGCATCGGGGGGCAAACTGCCGTCGATTCGGATGACGGCCTCTTCGGCAGACACAGGTTCAAAGGCGGCAAGCTGGCTATTTAGCATTTCCAGCTTCATGTAGTGGTTCAGGCGATTGGATAGCCGCCGCTCTAGCTCTGCTGGGGGCACATCCAGCCAAACCAACTGCACCCCACCGGGCGCGGCGAGTTGGGTACGGTAGGCCCGCTTGAGGGCAGAGCAGGTGATTACGGTTTCGCGGCGGAGGGCGATCGCCCGCTGAATGTCGTCCTGCATATCCAGCAACCACTGGCGGCGATCGCCCTCGTCGAGCGGAATCTGGGCTTGCATTTTGGCGATATTGGCTGGGGAATGGCGGCGATCGCCCTCCAGAAAATCGCACTCTAGCCACTGCGCCAGCCGCCGCCCCACGACGGTCTTGCCGGAACCTGCGACACCCATGACGATCCAGACGATGGGGAATTGGGGCATGGATTGAAGCCTCATAGAGCCTAATCCAGCTCTTGCTGAAGCACAGCGGCGATCGCCTCTTTGGCTTTGAGCTGAAACTCCTGCACGTTCACCCGATCCAGCAGGCGCACGGCAAATAGCATTCCCAAAATGGGCAGGGCAAACACAAAGCTGTAGGCGAGGACGGGCGACCCAAACAGCACCCGCCCCGCATCCAGCGCCGCACCGCCCAGCACCGCCGCCACCGCCCGCGACATGGCCTGCGCCAGCCCCCACGCGCCGACGAACGTACCCGCCGTTTCTGCCGCAGTCAAATCCAGCATCAGGCTAATTGCGCCGTTGGTCGTCACGCCGGAGGCTAGTCCAAAAATCAGCATCGCCAGGTTCAGCATCCGAGGATTGGCCGAAAAGCCCGCCAGGATGATCAGCACAAAGCTGGCGGCGACAGCATAGCAGCCCAGTTTTGCGGTGCGGTGTTTGCCAATGCGCGGCACGATCAGAAAGCCCGTCGTGGCAATGCCGATCAGCGTGCCCAGTCCCCAAAAGGCGTTGAGCCGGGTGGATTCGGCAATAGACATACCAAACACCTCGCCGCCGTAAGGTTCCAGCACCGACTCCTGCAAAAACAGGCTGAGGGTCATCATCATCAAAAAGCTGAAGAATAGCCCCGTCTGGCGGCTAGCGGTTAGCACCTTGAGCGATCGCCCCAGGGTAATGCTGTCTTCCCGGTCGGCAATCATCGAGCGCGATCGATAGCGCGAAAAGGTCTTTTCAACGCCCCAGGTGGCAATTAGCGTCAGCCCAAACACGATTGCTGGAATGATTAGAAAGATCCGGTTAATCGAAGCCCGCACCAGTTCTAGGGGAGCGTCCGAGTCGATCTGTCGCAGCAGCCCGCTAGAGGCGATCGCCCCCACAATAATCCCCACCATCAGCATCGACCAGACAATGCCCACCAGCTTCGGACGGTTGTCTTCATCCGACACATCCACCAGCAGCGCCGTAAAAGGCGTAGAACTGGCGCTAATGGCCAGCCCATACAGCGCAAACACCAGCGCCAGCAGCGCAATCCACGCATAGGTCGCAAAGCCCCAGCCCGCTGCTTGGATGCTGTTGTTTAGCCGCCACACCACCTGAACCGCCAGAAACGAAGCCGTGGTAAACAGCGCCGCCCCCAGCCAGACGTAGCCGGTGCGGTGGCTCTGGCCCAGCGGTTTGGAATCGGACAGTTGCCCAAACCACACCCGCGATGGCGCAACAAACTGGTTCATGGCGATGGTCGCCGCTACGATGGTTGCGGGCAGGGCCAGTTCTTTGATCATGACGCGGTTCAGCACGCCCAGCGTCAGCAGCGACATAATGCCCAGGCCCATCTGAAACAGACCCAGCCGAAACATGGTGGGTAGCCCCAGCTTGACCGTCGGTTGAGCCACTGCCGAGCTTATAAACTCTCCTTTAGCCATGAATGTGTCCTAGCAAGTTCATCAAGTAAAAGAGTCAGGGATGGCGGGGACCGTGATCGATGGTGCGGCGGGTGACGGGGGACGAGAGGACGATGAGCGTTGTCACCTGGCTATTGGTAAATCGGTCGATCAGGGATTCTAGATGGGCCACGGAGGCCACGGCAACCTTAGCAATGTAATCGTCGCTGCCCGTGACGCGGTGGCACTCCAGCACTTCGGGCATGGACTGGAGGCGATCGCTCAGGCGGGCAAACTCGCCCGGAAACGACTCGATTCGCATAAACGCGATGATGCTATAGCCCAGTTTAGACAAATCCAGTTCGACGCGATAGCCCGTAATGATGCCCAACTCCTCCATGCGGCGGATGCGATCGACCACCGCCGGAGCCGACAGCCCAACGCGCCGCCCCAGTTCGCTGTAGGACAGCCGCGCATCGTCTTGGAGCGATCGCAGCAGCGCCCAGCCTGTGTCATCTAGGAGCCTTTCTATTTCCAAGCTCATAGGGCAAAAACTGCTTCGTTTTTAAGTTTATTAAGCGGTTCCACCTTTGATTCAGGCTGTGCATTCCCAAATCCACCTTCTATTCTAGATATAGAAGGCATTCCACGGATGGATATTCCTAATTTGAGTAGGACTTACGCAGTTGGACAGTTTCTCGCGGGCTGCGCCCGCAAGAAATTGTCCAAAAACCGAGCTTATCGAAAGTGCATAAGTTCTGTTGAGTTCAGTTTGGAGGTTGAATTTATGAAATCGATCAATCTCTTTACGCCGATTGCTCATGGCTTTGAGGTTCTGTTCCGTGGGAAAACTCAGTCCGTGTCATCGCAACGCACGACGCAGCCATCCGATGACCTCGCTACTCAACTCACGTTGAGTCTGAAGCAGCTTGAACAGTTCAAAGCAGCCGCGACGACTCAGTTTACTCCCACGGCGGATTCCGCTCAGCGCCAGCGCAATGCATGGCAGGGATTTGTTCGTTGGTTGACCCAAGCGCCAGAACTGCGCGTCTGGCAGACCCGACATGCCAGCGGGCAGGTGGACTGGCACGCCTATGACCCAGAGCGCGATCGCCACTTTTCGACCGATTCTGAAGACGAAATGCGGCGCTGGATCGAGGCACGCTACGCAGGATAAAGAGAGCAGGGGCTGACCCCTAATCTCCAAAATGCTGAAACCCCTGGTCGAGACGGAGAGACTCATCGGGGGTTTCGCCCGTTTCGTCTCGCAAGATCACATCGTGGCCGGCAACAATGTCGCCGACAATGGCGGAACCCGGCAACTGAGCCTGGAGCGCTTGGGCGATCGCCCCCGGCAGGCACATCACCAGTTCAAAGTCTTCGCCGCCATACAGCGCCCAGGCGATCGCCTGCGGTTCTCCCACCCAGTCCACCAGCCCCACGGGGAGCGGAATCTGGCGGCGATGCAGCACCGCGCCCACGCCGCTGGCCCGGCAGATTTGCAGCACCGCGTCGGCGAGTCCATCGCTGCTGTCCATTGCAGTGAGCGGGGCAGTTGGGGGGTTGAAGCGCCCTTTCCCGTCAGTCTCCCCCTCTCCTGCGGCCCCGCAGGCCCGCAACAGCGGCATCACATCCAGCCGGGGCAAAGGACGCTGATGGGCGCGGATCAGGGCAGCGCGATCGCCCTCGGTGAGGCCCTCGCCTTGCTCAGGATGAATCAACAACTCCAGACCAGCGCGAGAGGCTCCGTGGGGGCCCGTGACCCAAATTACGTCGCCCGGTCGGGCCGTAGCGCGACGCAGGACATGGCCTGGGTCTACTTCGCCAAAGGCGGCGATCGCCACGGTAAACACGGGCGATCGGCAGAGATCCCCGCCGACAATCGGCGTGTTGAATTGGCTCAGACAGTCGGTCATGCCTTGATAAAGCTGCTCGATCCAGTCCACAGGCAGATCACCGGGCAGCCCCAGCCCCACGGTAATGCCCAACGGCGCAGCGCCCATCGCCGCCAGATCCGACAGGTTCGCCGCTACGGCCCGCCAGCCCGCATCCGCAGGCGACGTGGTGATCACGCCCGGCGAGGCCAGCCCGACGCTGAAGTGAACGCCATCCACTAGCAAATCTTCGGTGACGACGAGCGATCGCCCCGGCGAAACCGTCAGCAGGGCCGCGTCGTCGCCAACCATCCCCGCCGGGCAAAAGGTCTGAATGCGACGGAGCAGGCCCTGTTCGCCGAGGTGTTTGACTTGCAAGGATTCAGATACCATCAGAAAAGCGGATTGGCAAGAGTGGGAATGCAATTTATCGATCAGGCGGAAGTCGAAGTTGAGGCCGGAAAAGGCGGCGATGGGCTGGTGGCCTTTCACCGGGAGAAATACGTGCCTGCGGGCGGGCCGTCGGGCGGCAACGGCGGGCACGGCGGCTCGGTGATTTTAGAAGCAGCGACGGATTTGCAGACGCTGCTCGACTTTCGCTATGCCCGCAAGTTTAAGGCAGAAGACGGGCAGCGCGGCGGCCCGAAGAATATGACCGGGGCTTCGGGGAGCGATCGCCTGATTCGCGTCCCCTGCGGCACGATGGTTTACGATGCCGAAACCGGCGAACAGCTCGGCGATTTGGTGCAGCCCGGCCAGCGGCTTGTTGTCGCCAAGGGTGGCAAGGGCGGGCTGGGCAACAAGCATTTTCTCAATAACTTTAACCGCGCCCCAGAGAAGGCCCTGCCAGGGCTTCCGGGTGAACAGCGCCTCATTCGTCTGGAGCTAAAGCTGCTGGCAGAGGTGGGCATTATTGGTCTGCCCAATGCGGGCAAGTCTACGCTGATTTCGGCGCTGTCGGCGGCGCGACCCAAAATTGCCGACTATCCCTTCACAACGCTGGTGCCCAACCTGGGGGTCGTCCGCAAGCCCACGGGCGACGGCACAGTGTTTGCCGACATTCCAGGGCTGATCGAGGGAGCACACCTGGGCACAGGACTGGGGCACGACTTTTTGCGACACATCGAGCGGACGCGCGTGCTGCTGCACCTAATTGACGCGACACAAGACGACCCGATCGCCGCTTACCAGGTGATTCAGGACGAACTGGAAGCCTATGGCCGCGGCCTGCCCAATCGCCCGCAAATTTTGGCACTGAATAAGGTCGATGCGCTGGGGGGTGAGCGGAAACGGGCGGAGGCGATCGCCGCTGAACTGCACCGCCTCAGCGGTCTACCCGTGTTCCAGATTTCTGCGGTGGCCCGAGTGGGTCTGGAGGCGCTGCTTCAGGAAGTCTGGCGCGTGCTAGATAGCGTAGAGGTGGAAGTTTAACCTGGCTCTCAGCCGACCCATCACGCCTTCTTTCGCACGGCGACCTGGTGTGACTGGTGCAATAGCTCAAGCTGACTCTTGAAGGTGGCGAGAAAGGCATCGATCGCCTCTTTGGTGCCGTAGCCCGTTAGCCCAAAGTCGTAGTCGTCGAAGATGAGGATGCCGCCGGGTTTGAGGACGAGCCAGCTTAGCAGGCCGTCGGTCATCACGTCGGGCGCGTGGTGAGAGCCATCGACATAGATAAAGTCGAAAGAATCCAGGGGGAGCGATCGCACGACATCCTTGGATACCCCGACTCGCTTGGTCACTTTCTCGGCAGCCCCAGTGCGGGCAATGTTCGCATCAAACCGGGCTTCGATGCCCTCGGTGTCGTGATCCAGCGACAGATTTTCGGAACTGCCCGCAAAGGTATCGACGCAGGTCAGCCGCGCCGTGGGATGGGTCAGCACATTTTCCAGCAGCCAACAGGCCGATCGCCCCTCCCAACTGCCAATCTCCAGCGCATTTAGGTTTTCCCGCCCCGCCAATGCCTGAAGCTGTTCCTGCCAGAGCCAGACGTTGCGGCTAAACCAGTCCTGAGTAAACTCATAGCCCTTGGCTTGAACGTCATCCTGGTATGCAATCCGCTGCAATTCGGCGCGGGCTGGGGCCAGGTCAGGACAGAGTTCGAGCGCCTGCTGAAAGTAGCCAATGGCGCGATCGCGCTCCCCCATATTCAGATACGACACGCCGATGTTGTAGAGCAGCCGCGCCTTCTGAAACGCGCTCAGGTCTGGCGCAGCGTCGAGCGCCTGCTGAAAATAGGACAGCGATTGGGCAAAGTCGCCCTGGCGATAGAGCGTGTTGCCCAGGTCTACGTAGGCTTTGATCAGGCGTTCGGTGGGGCTGAGTGGCTGCATAGTGAGCTAGAGCGTTGAATTGAGAGCGTCTTTAAGCGTCTATCTTTAAGCGTCTTATTTGAGCGTATAGGGTTGAGGTCGGCGTGGCGCGTGAGGCTTTGTAAGGGTTTTGTAATTTCGGCATCCGCAAAGCTCTTATTTTACTGGGAAGACTCCTTGCATTTCTCACCATTTCCATCCCCTCCGTCGAGGTCGTAGCGGGGTGAAAGTTTGGAGAACGCTGGGTCTGCCCATGCGATTTCGGTTCGCTGGCTTGAAAGGAAGCGGGCGATCGCGTCACAATAGAATTAGTTAAATTACTTAACACTTTTAATTTCCCTTATTCATCTGCCTTTTGCGCTCCGACATGGTTTTAGATTCGCGTTCTTTGGTTGACCACGCTGGCTCGGTTTTAGAAATTTCAAATCAGCAGAGCGTTTCCCAACCCTCTCCGGTAGACAGTTTTACCCATCGGCTGGATTATGACGTGGCGATCGCCGGAGGGGGCATCGTCGGGCTAACTCTGGCCTGCGCGTTGAAACATTCCGGGCTGCGGGTGGCGGTGATTGAGGCGAAGCCCATCGAGGCGGGCTTTTCCTGGCGGCGAGCCTACGCGCTAACCCTGATGACGGGGCGCATTCTTGCAGGGCTGGGGCTATGGGACAAAATTCTGCCGCAAATTGCCACCTTTCGCCAGATCCGGCTGGCAGACGAAGACTCGCCCGCCGTGGTGACGCTCCAGCCCCAAGACCTAGGCACAGCGGAACTAGGCTATGTGGGCGAACATCACGTCTTGCTGCGATCGCTCTACGAAGCCCTAGACAACACGCCCAACCTCACTTGGCACTGCCCCGCAACGCTGGTGGCGGTGGACTATAAATCCGATCACGTCACTCTGCATTTGGAGCAGGAGAGCGAACGGCGGCAATTCACCACGCAACTGCTAGTGGCGGCGGACGGAGCGCGATCGCCCCTGCGAGAATCGGCGGGCATCGGCACCCACGGCTGGCAATACTGGCAGTCCTGTGTGACGGCGGTGATTCGCCCCGAAAAAGACCACGGCAACGTAGCCCGCGAACACTTCTGGACGAGTGGTCCCTTTGCCACGCTGCCGCTGCCCGACAACCGCTGCCAGATCGTGCTGACGGCTCCCCATGAAGAAGCCAGGGCGCTGCTAGAGACAGAAGAATCGGCATTTCTGGTAGAGCTAGAGCGACGCTATGGCGGGCAGTTGGGGCGGCTGGAACTGGTGGGCGATCGCGCGTTGTTCCCGGTGCGGCTGATGCAGAGCGATCGCTACGTGCAGCCCCGGCTGGCGCTGGTGGGCGACGCGGCACACTGTTGCCATCCCGTCGGCGGTCAGGGGCTGAATCTGGGCATTCGGGATGCAGCGGCGCTGGCAGAGGTGCTAACCCAGGCACACGCCACAGGCAAAGACTTGGGCACCTTGCCCGTGCTGAAGCGCTACGAGCGCTGGCGAAAGCTAGAGAACTTAACAATTCTGGGCTTTACCGACCTGCTGGATCGCACCTTCTCCAACCGCTGGCGTCCGCTGGTGATGGCGCGACGGCTGGCGCTGCGGCTGATGGCCGGGCTGTGGCCGCTGCGGTTTCTGGCACTGCGGCTGATGACGGGGCTGGGCGGGCGATCGCCCCAACTCGCCCAACACCCTGGAAAACCCCAACTAGAGCGTTAGTGAGGCCTGTAGTACCGGGCTTTCAGAGAAAAGACGCTACACTAAACTGCATTTGTCGGTTCATGTGTTTGCGCTATGGAATCCCTAATTGAACCTGTCTCGATTGAAGAAAACTTAAAGCAGTTTTTGCTGGTGATCTCGGCGGCGCTGATTATCGCCGTACTGCCGCAGAGTATCCCCTGGATGCGGAAGCTGCCCTACACCGTGCTGCTGGTGATCGCGGGCATGGGGCTAGCGCTGCTGGATATTCATTTCTTTTCGCCATCGCCAGAGCTAATTCTGTGGATCTTCCTGCCGCCGCTGCTGTTTGAGGCAGCGTGGAACATTCGATGGCGCGAACTCCGCCGCAACCTGGTTCCCATCGCGCTCTATGCCACGCTGGGCGTAGTGGTGACGATCCTGGGCATTGCGTTTGCGCTGGCGCAGTGGGCCGATTTTCTCTGGCCGGTGGCACTGCTGACGGGCGCGTGTCTATCGGCGACCGACCCAGTGGCAGTCAGCACGCTGCTACGCGAACTGGGCGCACCCTCGCGGCTCAAGGTGCTGGTAGAAGGCGAGAGCATGTTCAACGACGGCACGGCCGTGGTCGCCTTTAGCCTGCTGCTGGGGCTGGCGACGGGCACAGAAACCTTCGATCTGCAAAACCTGATTGTGGAATTTGCCTCGGTCGTAGGCATTGGCGTGGGCGTGGGGCTGCTGGTGGGCTTTGGCATTTCGCTAATCACCAAACAATTTGACCTGCCGCTAGTAGAGCAGTCCTTGACGCTGGTGGGAGCCTACGCCGCCTATCTGATTGGCGAAAACCTGGGCGGATCGGGCGTGATCGGCACCGTCACCGTCGGGCTGATCATGGGCAACTTTGGGTCGCGGGTGGGCATGAACCCCCGGACGCGGGTGGTGGTCAGCGAGTTTTGGGAATTTATCGCCTTTTTCTTTAATTCCATCCTGTTTTTCCTGATTGGCGACCAATTGCTGATCGACTCGGTGTGGTCGGGCTTGGCGGGCATTGCCGTGGCGATCGCCGCTGTTTTGGTGACTCGCGTCGTGGCGATCGCCCTGCTCACGGCCATCAGCAACCGCATCACCACTGTCGATATCGGCTGGAACCTCCAGACCATGCTGTGCTGGAGCGGGCTGCGGGGTGGCGTTGCGCTGGCGCTGGCCCTCAGCGTGCCCGAAACCGTGCCCCAGCGAGATGCCCTAATCGCGGTGGTGTTTGGCACGGTGTTTTTCACCATCCTGGTGCAGGGCATCACGGTCAAGCCGCTGTTGCAGGCGCTCGACCTGATCCAGGCAAACCCAATCCAGCAGCAGTATCTAGAACTCATCTCGCGGGAAACCGCTCTGCAAAAAGTGCTGGACTATATGCAGCAGCCAGGCACTCGCGCAGGCATCGACCCCGCTGCGTTTCGCGCCGAACAGTCCACCATCGAAGCAGAATTGCACAAGTTGCAGCAGCAGAGCCAGTCCCTTTGTCAGCAAAACCCATCCCTGGCTGAGTTGGGCATCGAAACCCTGCGGAAAGAACTGCTGGCTGTAGAGTCCAACGCCTACTACGAGCTGGTGCAACTGGGCCGGCTGAGCCAAGAGCCGCCCGCGCTGCTGGAATCAATCATTAACGACGAGGAAAATCCTCACACTCCAGAACCAGCCGCCAAGCCAGAAATCGCCCCCATCGCCGCCACCAAAGAAAGCTAACCCCTGAACCCTCAACCCCAGGGACCCGGTGGCTGCTCCGGCAGCTCTTCGGAATGTACCTGCTGGTCATACAGTTTGAACCCGCGAGACTGGTAGTTTTTCAGCGCGTAGGGGCCATCCAGGCTGCATGTATGCACCCACACCCGCTTTGCCCCCATGTTCCAGGCTTGCTGCGTGCCCACGGTCAGCAAGTGTCCACCCAGCCCTTGCCCCATGAACTGCCCCAATAGCCCAAAGTAGGCAATTTCCACATTCTCATCGGGCTGCGCCTCCAGTTCTACATAGCCTGCTGGCGTACCCGACACATAGGCTACCCAGGTTTGCACCTGCGGGCGATCGAGATAGCGCAACCACTGCTCATAGCTCCAAGACAACCGCTGGAGCCAATACCAGTCGCCCCCGACTGCCGTATAGAGAAAGCGGCTAAACTCTGGCGACGGAACCTCGGCCTGCATGACCACTAGATCGGCACGGCTGGATAGGGTGGGGCGCAGCCACTCTGGGCTGAGCATTTCCAGATACCAGGTGGTGACGGGGGTGAGCATGGGAGAGGATTGGGTTGTGGATGGGCAGGGGGAAAAGTAAAGCGGGCAGAGCGTGCGTCCTGAATCCCTGCCTTCTGTCTCCTGACCCTTCTTTCAAAGCTGCGATCGCACTGCCGGATAAAGTTGAGCAAAGCGCTGATGGGCGGTTTCTAGGGCAGGGGAAGGGGAGTTAGGAATGGTGATCTGCGGGGCGGGGGCAATTTGCGTCGCGCTCCCTCCAGGAATCGCCTGCTTCTCTTTCCAGGGTTCTCCTATTTGTCTATCTTGCCCGATTCCCAGCCGCGCCAGCAGAGCGGCTCCTTTGGCCGAGGCCGATTGGGTTTCGACGCTGTGTAGCGGACGCTGAAGCACATCGGCCAAAAGTTGTCGCCACTGGGGATGCAGGCTGCCGCCGCCCGCCAGATACAGGGTATCGGGATTTGCCCCGGTTGCCTGGAGTGCCGCAAAGCCCTGAGCAATAGCAAAGGCAACGCCCTCTAGCGTGGCGCGGGCCAGGTGGGCGCGGGTGTGGTGCAGCCCCAGCCCAATCCAGGCCCCGGTGGGGGTGGGATCCAGGTGGGGGGTGCGTTCTCCGGTGAGGTAGGGCAAGCACACCAGCCCGTCGCAGCCCGGTTCCACGGTAAACGCCTGGTCGTAGAGGTCGGCCCAGCTTAGGCCCAGCAGTTGCCGCACCCACTCTAGCGCCAGCCCCGCATTTTGCATGGCGGCGAGGGTATACCACTGATTCGGGAGGGCCGCATGAAACAGGTGGGTGCAGCCGTGCGGGTCGAGGGTGGGGCGATCGCCCACCAGCGTAATTTGTGCACCCGTGCCGACAGTGAGCTGGCAATCTCCAGCCGTAGTTAGTCCGCTCCCCAGCAGCGCGGCGGCAGTATCGGCGGCTCCGGCCACTACGGGCAGATCGGCAGGCAACCCTAGATGCTCGGCGGCGCTGCGGGTCAGGGTTCCGGCGATCGCCCTCGAAGCCACAATTGGCGGCAGCCAGTCGGTTCGCAGGTGCAGGGCCTCCAGCAGGGCGATCGCCCAGGTTCCCGCTGCCACATCCGCCATCAGCGTACCCGAAGCGTCCGAGGGTTCCGTCGCCGCCTGTCCCGTTAGCCGCAGCCGCAGCCAGTCTTTGGGTTGCAGCGCCCAACGGGCCATCCGATATACCTCCGGTTCTCCCTGCCGCAGCCACAGCAGGCTCGGCCCCGCCATGCCCACGGTCAGCGGGTTGGCCAGCGGCCGCAGCGCCTCAGTTCCCAGCGCCCGATAGTGTTCTAGCTCATAGTGCGATCGCCCATCGGCCCAGAGAATCGCCGACCGCAGCGGGTTTCCCGCCCCATCACACACCACCACGCCATGCATTTGCCCCGACAGCCCGATGGCTTGCACCTGCGCAGCATAGGACTGAACCACCTTCCGAACGGCGATCGCCCCTGCGTTCCACCAGTCCTGCGGGTCGCTTTCGGCCCAGCCCGGATGGGGCGCATTCACCGGATACGGATGGGAAGCTTCAGCGATGACGGTTCCATCAGCGCTCATCAGCAGCGCTTTTAGGGAACTGGTGCCGAGGTCAATTCCAAGAAACATTGGGAAAAGGAAAAGGGAAAAAGGAAAAAGGAAAAATAAACAAGGGGCTAGATAAGCAGGAAATGTGAGGGTGAGTGACTGACTTCAACCGTTTAACCCCACTCCACCCCGCCAATCACCCTGTCTCCTCAGATCTGCCTCTTAAAGATCTGCCTCTTGAAGAATAGACGTGCCTCTTAGCGGCGGAACTTGCCTTTGGCACAAGCAGTCTGCTAACTCGACCCACTTGCCTGTAGAATGAATCCAACTTTCGGCGCTGGTGGTGCCAGGGAAAAAATCTCTGACGAGCGGCGTTGCTGCAACCGTCTAAACTTTCCCCCGATGACCCAAACAAGCCCCAAATCAACGTCCGTTTGGGCCTGTAATTAAGGAGTATTAAGTCGTTATGAGGTCACTATTTCAACGGAGTGCGGCGATCGCAGTAGCAAGCGGCATCGCGTTGACTGGTCTATTAGCGGGTGGGCTGCGCGTCTTGGCGTTGACCACCGAGCAAGTCATGGAACGTCTCCGCCCCATCCCTGTGTTTGCAGTTACCGATGCCGATGGCACCCCGCTCGTTGCCACAACTGGGGAAGGAGATAACGCCACCCCCGTCGCAGGGGTCTTCATCAGCCGTCAAGACGCGCAGCAGTTTGTCGAGGGACTGAAATCTCGCAATCCCCAGCTTGGCAACTCGGTGCAAGTGACAACCGTTTCGCTGGCGGAAATTTTTGAACTGGCGGTGCGCCAGCAAAACGACGATGATGCCCTGCGGTTCTACTTCGTGCCCATGCGTCAGCAGGTCGAGTCGGCCCGCACGGTACTCCAGCAAAATCGGCAAAATCCTGAGAATTTCGAGGGTGTTCCGCTGTTTTTCCTGGAATCGACCCAGGAGGGCGGTGGCTATCTCACCATTCAGCAGGGGAACCAGCGGGTGATTCCGATTTTCTTTACGCAGCAAGACTTGCAGGCAATGGTGACCCGGATTACCCAACAAGAGCCGAGTTTGGCAGGTCGGACGCGGGTTCAAGTGACCAGTTTGGAAACGCTGATCCAGATTTTCCAAAGCAGCGATGATCCTGATTTGAATCAGGTGGTGCTGGTGCCGCCTCGCGAGACGCTGGAGTATATCCGGACGTTGCAGCCCAATGGCGGCACAGCACCAGCCGGGGGCGGTCGCAATAGCGGCGGCAGAACCCGCTAGTCCCTGCTGTTGAAGCTGTGGTGAAGGAAACGGTAGCGGGCGATCGCCTCTGGCAGTGGCGACAATTGGCGCGTCAGGCGGCGATCGCCCATCAGGTCAGTCCAGCAGAGGTCGATTGGCTACTGCAACAGGGGGCCGACGTGGAGCCGCTGCTGCTGAAGCTGGGTCCACCGTTTCCACCAGAAATTTCGCTCAGCCGTTCCTTGGCTGACCTGACCCGGCTTTGGCAGGCGCGGCTGCGTGACCGAGTGCCCGTGCAATATCTGGTCGGTCGAGTTCCCTGGCGAGAGTTTGACCTGGCTGTGTCGCCAGCGGTTCTGATTCCCCGTCCAGAGACAGAACTGCTGATCGACCTGGCAAACTCAGCGGCCTTGCAATATGGCTGGCCGGTTCAGGAAGTCAGCCGTTGGGCCGACCTGGGAACGGGCAGCGGGGCGATCGCCCTTGGGCTGGCCTCGGTCTTTCCGCTGGCTACGGTTCACGCGGTTGACTGGAGTGAACCCGCCCTGGCGATCGCCCGACAAAATGCTGATGCTGCTGGCTTGGGCGATCGCATCCAGTTTCACCAAGGCTCCTGGTTCGAGCCGCTAGCCTTCCTTGCCGGACAGCTACAGGGCATCGTCTCAAACCCGCCCTACATTCCCACCAGTGATTTAACCCACCTAGACCCAGAGGTAGCTCGCCACGAACCCCACGCCGCGCTCGACGGCGGCCCCGACGGGCTAGACTGCATTCGCCACATTGTCCACACGGCCCCCCACTACCTGAAACCGGGCGGACTCTTGCTGCTGGAAATGATGGCCGGTCAGGCCCCAGCCGTCGCCCAACTCCTCAGCAACACGGGGCAATACGCCACGGTTCAGATTCATCCCGACCTGGCCGGAATCGAGCGATTTGCCGTCAGCGTGAGAAGGTGATAGGCAATAGGGACTTGAAGGAAGAGGGAAAAAGGAAGAACGAAAATAGAAAAGCGAAAACCTGCTCTTCCCTCTTTCCCTTCTTCGCTCTTCCCTCTTTTCGTTCTTCGTTCTTCCCTCTTCGTTCTTCCCTCTCACTTTCCCCACAGCGTCGTGTCCATCCGCGCCCGCAACTCTTCGGGAAACTCGCCCGTATGCACCTGTTCCCGCAGCGCCTCTGGATCACCCCAGGACACCAGTTCCAGATACGTGCGGGCTGCGCCCAGCGGATTGCCGTCTAGGTCAAAGAGTTCCAGCCAGCCGTCATCGCCATCGGTCGTCGTCACCACGGCATACACCGCGCCGTTGGGTGCGCCCTCCATCGGCACTTGAGAAACAGACACCGAACCCCAGTCGTGCTGCATCACGTGTTCATCGTAAAAATCGTAGGCAGCCTGGACACTGGCGGGCAGGGGAGGCGTGCTTGCAATGCCGATGCCACCGATCGCATTCTGACGCAGCGGCATTTCCTCAGTCGCATCTTCTCCGCTTTGATAGGCGGCGTATTTGGCTTGCCAAAAGGTTTTGAGTAGGCTGGCACACTGCTGCTGCACGGGCGTTGGGTCTGGGCTGAGCGGATTATCCATATTAGGAGAATTTATTGGGAGAATTACCTTGGGAGAATTACGCAGTGGTGAGGTGAGCGATAGTGGTGAGCAGGGTTTCGGTGGGTAGCGTACCGCAGTCGAGGCGCGGCACAACGGGGAAATTTGGCATTGAACCGTTGCCTTAACCCTTTGCAATCCGTAGAATAGCGCGAGTTTCAGATTAGCTAAAATCCCCTGTGTTTTCTAAGTAGATAGACCAGATTAAAAAACAGATCCTGAACCCTGCGCCGCCCGCGCAGCGGGCGGCACAGGGTCTTTGGGCTTTATGTTTATTAATGTCCACCTAACTTATTGTGGTGTCTGTGATACCTCTCTGCTATGCCGCAAGTGTCTCTGGCTGAACTGGTTGATGTCGCTCGGCGGGGTGCTGGGCTGATTAGCTTCCCGACGGATACCGTGCCCGCGCTGGCAACGCGACCAGATGCGGCGGGGCTGATCTATGCCGCCAAGCAGCGGGACGAGCGCAAGCCGCTGATTTTGATGGGCGGCAGTGTGGAAGATTTGTGGGCGTTTGTGGCAGGGGATAGAGCGGCAAAGGCGCAGTGGCAGGCGGCGGCAGAGCGCTACTTTCCGGGGGCGGTGACGCTGGTGCTGCCTGCGGGCGATCGCCTCCCCCGCGCCATGAACCCGACCGACCCAACGACCATCGGCATCCGTGTACCCGACCATGCCCTAGCCCGACATCTGCTGGCGCAGACAGGCCCATTGGCCACCACCAGCGTTAACCGCTCTGGAGAACCCGCGTTGCAAAATCTGTCAGACATTAACGCACAGTTTCCCGATGTTTATACGCTGACCGAAGCAGCACTGGACGAACTGGGGCGATCGCTCTCGGTGTCTGCCACCTATGCGGGTTCTGGAACCCCCTCAACGGTGGTGAAATGGACGGATCAAGGCTGGCTCGTTTTGCGGCAGGGCCAGGTCGTTTTCCAGCCATAGGCTGCAAAAGCCGTAAGTTAAGATAAGACTAAAAATTGGTAAATTTCCTATGAAAACCGAGCAGCGGAGCAAGGGCAAGCAACCCAGGCAAAGCAAGCAAATCAGGCAACCCAAGGAACAGCCAACGCCTCAACCCTTGACCTTGGGAGAGTATGCCCATCGCATCGTGGACGAGCAGTATCGCCAGATGGTGAAGCACGAAAAGCACGTCCTGGCAGATACCGACCCGGAGCATCTCCACCAAATGCGCGTTCATAGCCGTCGGCTCTATACGGCACTGCAAGTATTCGGAGCCGCCATCGATTTGCCCAAGGCGGCACATTCCAAGCGCGTGCGATCGCTCACCAAGGCACTGGGCAAACTGCGGGATCTGGACGTGCAAATCGCCACGCTCCAGACAGACTATCATCCCCATCTGAGCCAGCCAGAGCAGGCGTATCTCGAAACGGTGATCGCCGCACTCCAGCAAAAGCGCCGCAAAACCCTTGCAGGCACCCGCGACATCCTCAGCCAGAGCCGCTATCAAGACCTGAAAACCGCCTACGAAACCTGGCTCAGCGCTCCCCGGTTCACGCCACTGGCTCAAATCCCCATTGTGACCGTTCTGCCCGACCTGCTCAGCCCGTTGCTATCGACCTCGCTGCTACACCCCGGCTGGCTCATTGCCACCGAAGCGTTGACCGAAGACACCGCCCCAACGCTGCACGACCTCCGCAAAGCCTGCAAGCACGTTCGTTACCAGGCAGAGTTTTTCGTCAGCTTCTATGGCGCTCAGTTCAAAGCCTGGATCGCTGGGCTAAAGTCGCTACAAGACAGCCTTGGTAGCTTGCAAGATATTCAGGTGCTGCTGGAGCTGCTATCCGACGTGCTGCCCAAAGGCACGGAGCTATTAGAACTGCGGCAAATGGTGCAATCCAACCAGCAGCAAATTTTGGCGAACTGGAACCAAACACGCCTCCAGCATCTCGACCCAGCCTCGCGCTACCAGCTTTATGAAATGCTGCTCCAGCCAGTGTTAGAGTGATGCAGCATTGACGCACTGATAAATGAGCTGGCGCACTGAGATTGACACGCCGAGAAATGACCGGAGGAGGAGTGAACCGGGTGAGAGAATTGCTCACCCCCTTATCCCCGCTCCGCCCCATCTCCCCGCCCTCTTTGTTTTGCAACAAAACTTATCACTTCTCTCAGCCTGATTCCATCCACAGAATCAGGTTTTTTGGGACACTCTAGAGAGAGTTCTCGACATGCTTTTTAACATTCCGCATGGCGGGGCCTAAACGTTCTAATCTAAAAGTTAATCTGTAAGACCCCAGAACGCTTGTTTAGTATCGCTTGCGACAATTTCTCCTGTGCCCATCGGAGGGTGTCGTTATTCAAGCCGTTCTGAATTTCGTACTGGGAACGTCTACTTCTCACCTGAGGCAGTTGTTTATTAAGGGAGCTTTTGAAATCCAATGAGTGTTACGGCAAGCGGTGGAAGCTCTGTTGCGCGTCCAAACCTTTATCAAACCCTACC
This sequence comes from Thermoleptolyngbya sichuanensis A183, assembly GCF_013177315.1. Classification (NCBI taxonomy): domain Bacteria; kingdom Bacillati; phylum Cyanobacteriota; class Cyanophyceae; order Oculatellales; family Oculatellaceae; genus Thermoleptolyngbya; species Thermoleptolyngbya sichuanensis. The sequence continues at coordinate 5,068,770 of NZ_CP053661.1, forward strand.
CGTCTCAACCATTTCCCAGGCGGAGCAGCAAGACCGATTCCTGGGGCGGGGTGAACTCGCCGAATTAACCAGTTTCTTCTCTTCTGGACTCAAGCGATTGGCGATCGCCGATGCCATCACCAGAAACTCCGAACTCATCGTCTCTCGGGCCGCCAACCGCATCTTTGTCGGCGGCTCCCCCATGGCCTTTCTCGAAAAGCCCCCCGAAGAAGTCCCTGTCATGATGACGATGGGCGGCGTTGCCCTCGACACCGAAGAAGCCATGAAGCTAGGCACCGTGACCTACGTTTCTGGCAGCAGCGGTGGCTTGCTGGAAGGATTACGGAACCTGTTTACTACGCCCAGTGCCGGTCCCATTCCTCCTGGCTTCCGCCCCATCAACGTCGCCCGCTACGGCCCTGCCAACATGCAGAAGTCTCTGCGGGATCTAAGCTGGTTTCTGCGCTACGTCACCTATGCCATCGTCGCGGGCGACCCCAACATCATCTCGGTGAACGTGCGCGGTCTGCGGGAAATCATCGAGAATGCCTGCTCCGGCGAAGCCACCATCGTAGCGCTGCAAGAAATGCGGGTCGGGGCCCTGACGCTGTTCCGCAATGATGCCGACGCTGCGCTGATCGTGACGCAATATTTTGAAGTGCTGATCAACGAGTTCGTTGCCCCCAGCCCCTCCAACAAACTGCGTCAGCGGCCCTCTGGCGACCAGCAAGGTCTGCAACTGCCTCAGATTTACTTCAACGCGGCAGAGCGTCGTCCCAAGTACGCCATGAAGCCGGGGCTATCGGCTAGCGAGAAAAACGACGTGGTGAAGGCTGCCTACCGCCAAGTGTTTGAGCGGGACATCACCCGCGCCTATTCCCTAGGCATTTCTGATCTGGAATCCAAGGTGAAGAACGGCGAAATCTCCATGAAGGAGTTTATCCGCCGCCTGGCCAAGTCGCCGCTGTATCGCAAGAACTTCTACGAGCCGTATATCAACAGCCGCGCTCTGGAACTGGCATTCCGCCACATCCTGGGTCGCGGGCCCAGCTCTCGCGAAGAGGTGCAAAAGTATTTCAGCATCGTTTCTAAGGGTGGGCTGTCGGCGCTGGTGGATGCCCTAGTCGATTCTCAGGAATATTCTGACTACTTTGGCGAAGAAACCGTGCCTTACCTGCGCGGTTTGGGACAAGAGGCCCAAGAGTGTCGCAACTGGGGCCCGCAGCAAGACCTGTTTAAGTACAGCGCTCCTTTCCGCAAGGTGCCGCACTTCATCACCACCTTTGCCAAGTACAATCAGCCGCTGCCCGATCAGCATGTGTATGGTTCTGGCAACGACCCGCTGGAAATCCAGTTTGGCGCGATCTTCCCGAAACAGACGCGCAACCCCAGCACCAGTCCTGCGCCCTTTGGCAAGGACACCCGTCGGATTCTGATCAATCGTGGCCCCGGTATCAACAACCAGTTGAGCAATCCGGGCGCACGCGGTGTTGCTCCTGGAACTCTCGGCCCCAAAGTGTTCAAGCTGGATCAGGTTCCCAGCTATACGGGCACCTTCAGCAAGAAGGGCGGCGACACCAAGGGCATCAGCGTCAAGTATTCCGAAAGCTCCACGCAGGCGGTCATTCGCGCCATTTACCTGCAAGTGATTGGACGCGATGTGTATGAGGGGCAGCGCCAGAAGGTTGCCGAAATCAAGCTGGAGAACGGCGAGATTACGGTGCGCGAGTTTGTGCGGATTTTGGCGAAGTCTGACCTGTTCCGCAGCCTCTACTGGACTCCGCTGTACGTCACGAAGGCGATCGAGTATATCCACCGCCGCCTATTGGGCCGACCCACCTACGGCCGCAAAGAGATCAACGCCTACTTTGACATTGCAGCGAAGAAGGGCTTCTATGCGGTGGTCGATGCCATGATCGACAGTATGGAATACAGCGAAGCCTTTGGCGAAGATACGGTGCCTTACGAGCGCTATCTCACGCCAGCGGGCTTGTCGCTGCGAACCAACCGAGTCGGCAGCATTGTCGATAAGGGTATGCTGAAACCCGTGGCTGAAGAAACGCCGAGCTTTGTGAGCTTGGGCGCGGTGAGGGAAGTTCGCACAGAGCCGGATGTGCAGTTCCGCTCTAGCCAGGGCGTGTCGAAGAAGCGGGAACAGACAAAGGTCTTCAAGCTGACTGCTGCGGCTGACGTGGCGCAACTGAAGACGGTGATTGGTGCAGCCTATCGCCAAATCTTCGAGCGGGATATCGCGCCTTATATTGTTCAGAACGAGTTCACCGCGCTGGAGAGCAAGCTGGGCAACGGCGAAATCAACCTGAAGGAGTTCATCGAAGGTCTGGGAACCTCGAACCTCTATATCAAGGAGTTCTACACGCCCTATCCCAATACCAAAGTGATTGAGTTGGGTACGAAGCACTTCCTGGGTCGTGCGCCGCTGGATCAGGCGGAGATTCGCAAGTATAACCAGATCCTGGCATCGCAGGGTTTGAAGGGCTTTATCAACGCGATGGTCAACAGCGCTGAATACGCGCAGGCCTTTGGCGAGGATACAGTTCCCTACAACCGCTTCCTGACGCTGCCCGCTGCCAACTTCCCCAATACGCAGCGCTTATACAACACGCTGACCAAGCAGAACAAGACGCTGGTGGTGCCGAGCTTTGAGCCAGTGAAGTCGAAGCTAGATCCGACTAAGCTGCCGCTGACCGGGCTGGCGATCGCCAATCTATCCGCCCAAGCTCGTCAGCCTGACCCCACCAAGCCCAAGTTTGTGGAACTGGGCCGCTCCTTCCTGGCGGAAGGTCAGGGGCAATCCGTTGAGATTGGGGTAGGAACCTCTCGCCGCAAGCCTGCTCGGATCTTCCGCATGAACCCCAGCATGACGCGGGGCGAGACGGAACTGGTGATTGATGCCATCTACGTGCAGGTGATGGACGTGTTCAGCGGACAAGTCCCGGCAGAGTTCCGCCGCAGCGACCTGGAAAGCAAGCTGCGGAATAGCGAAATCTCCGTGCGCGAGTTTGTGAAGACGCTGGCGGGTTCGGATATCTACCGCAAGCGGTTCTACACGCCCTATCCCAATACCAAGGTGATCGAGTTTCTGTTCCGCCATCTGCTGGGACGGGCCCCGGCCACCCAAGCAGAGATTCGCGAATACAACAAGCTGCTGGCCGATAGCGGTCTGAAAGCAGCCGTAGACGCGATGGTGGAAAGCGCCGAATACTCGCGCTACTTTGGCGAAGATGTGGTGCCCTACAAGCGCTTCCCGTCCTTGCCCGCGGGCAACTACCTGGGCAGCGTGACGGCTGATGCCGACCTGGTGAAGCAATCCTGGTCTAGCCTGTCGCCCTCGTATCTGACTGGGCAGTAGGAACCGGGCAGTAGGGCTTGGGAGTTAGGGCGGTCGGTCTATGCGGCTTATGCGGCTGCCCTGGCTGGATCGTCTAGTCAAGCTCACAGGCTGATTTGACCCGTTGAATAGAAAAGCCTCGGCATAATTCTCCGCCGAGGCTTTTTTTGGGCAAGAGTCAGGGGAATCAGAGGGCAGGGTTAACTGGTAGACCCAACCCTCAACCCCAAACCTTCAGGACTTACGCACGATAAGTTTTCTAGGATTTTGGACGATTTCTCGCGGGTGCAGCCCGCGAGAAATCGTCCAACTGCGTAAGTCCTAACCCTAATCCCACAAATCTAGGGGTAGATGCCCATAGAGGTCGTTGATGTCGTCGGGATCAGCAGACTGACAGGAAACTAGCACGCCGCGATGCTCACCAGGATAAGTGTCTACGTAGCACAGGCTTGATTTGGGATTGAACTTGAGATAGACCGGGCCTTCCAGCGAAACCGCTGGCGGCTGGGGTGCATAGCCAAGGGCGATCGCATATTGTTCTAGAGCAGCCCAACCTTCTGCCTGAGAACTGGCGCAAACCCCTAGCATTTGGTAATCCGAGTGCTGTGCGACCAGCCTCAGCGCTTCACGGAGACTCGCTTTTTCTTCAGCCGACTGCACAGACGCAGCAGTCTGACAATCGAACTGCTTGAGCAGGCGATGGGCCTGGTCGCAGGTGAGGGCGATCGCCTTAGAATCCGTCATAACTCTGGCCAATCCCTAAGCTAATCCCTAACTATGCCTTAGAGGTTTCCGGTTCGGCAGCGGCCTCAGGCTCCGCAGTTTCTTCATCAACAGGCGCTTCTGCCACAGGTTCCGGCATAGGTTCGGGTTCGGGCGCAGGTGCTTCGGCCGCAGGTTCCGGCATAGGTTCGGGTTCCGGCTCTGGCGCGGGTGCTTCGGCCGCAGGTTCCGGCATAGGTTCAGGTTCCGGCTCTGGCGCGGGTGCTTCGGCAGCGGGTTCGGGTTCCGGTGCAGGCGCTTCGGCAGCGGGTTCCGGATCAGCAGCGGATTCTGGTTCGGGCGCGGGTGCTTCGGCAACAGGTTCGGGTTCCGGTGCAGGCGCTTCGGCAGCGGGTTCCGGATCAGCAGCGGATTCTGGTTCGGGCGCGGGTGCTTCGGCAGCGGGTTCGGGTTCCGGTGCAGGCGCTTCGGCAGCGGGTTCCGGTGCAGGTTCCGGTTCCGCAGCAGGCTCAGGTGCAGGCGCTTCAGCCACCTCTGCAACGACTTCCTCTGGGACAGCTTCTTCGGCGACAACTTCTGCTGTTGCTGCTTCTAGTGCTGCGTCCTCGGCTGCGATTTCCTCTGGCGGCGGCTCTTCAACGGTTTTTTTCTGGCTTGGCTTGGGCCCGCGCATCAGGGCAGGGCTAACCGAGGGCGAGGGGCGATCGTCTCGATCACGCCCGCCTTTGCCCTTGCGACGCTGGCGATCGCCCGATCGGGAATCATCCGATCGCTCACGCGGCGACTCATCTCCACCTGTACGTTCGCCTTTTTTAACCGGGCGCGGCTTGTTGCCGCCGGATGGAGTGCTAGAAGTAGTCTCAGACGCTTCCTGGGTCTGACGCTCAGATTTTTTGATAGGACGTTCAACCATAACGCTCAGCTATACCCTGCCGCAACAATCATTCACTATCTGTTAATCGTAACAGTGCAGGTCAAACGCAACCGAGATTCGCACCGAGATCGACGTTATTTTGCCATATCCCCCTGATCTGGATTGCCAGCAGGCAGGGTGCGGTCGCTGGAAATCAGTCTTGCCATAAAAAAGCCATCCAGGTCGTGCTGATGGGGCAAAATGCGAAGCCAGCCCTGCGGCTGTTGAAACTGGATAGCGGGATGATCGGTGGGCAGCAGGTCGATTTTCCACTGAGGCTGGGCGGCCAGAAAATCCTGCACAACGCGCTCGTTTTCGTCAGGATGCAGCGTGCAGGTAGCATAGACCAGCGTACCGCCCGGTTTGACCCAGGTAGCGACGCGGTGCAGCAGTTCAGCCTGTAGCTGGGAAAGCTCCTGCACAGAGTCGGGGGTTTGCCGCCAGCGGGCATCGGCATGGCGGTGCAGCGTGCCCAGTCCCGAACAGGGCGCATCCAGCAGCACCCGGTCTGCCTGCTTGGGGAACTGGGTGAGGGTGCGGCTGTCGCCAGGACAGAGTTGGATGCTGGTGAGTTGCAGTCGTTCGGCATTTTGCAGCACTTTTTTGAGGCGGTTGGCGCTGCGATCGCCCGCCCAAACCACGCCGCGATCGCCCATCAGTTCTGCCAGGTGCGTCGTCTTGCCGCCCGGCGCAGCGCAGGCATCGATCACCGTTTCCCCAGGCTGCGGGTCGAGCAGCATCCCCACAAGCTGGGCGCTGGCATCCTGCACCGACCACCAGCCCTCTGCATAGCCCGGTAGCGCTGGAATTGCGCCCCGATGGTTTCGCAGCCGCAGCGCTTGGGGAAAGCCCGTCAACCGTTCCACGGCTACGTCCGCCGCCTGCATGGCGGCCTCCACCTGTTCTACCGAAGCCCGCAGGGGATTTACCCGCAGGTCAATACTGGGCGGCTGATTAAACCAGTTGCAGAGTTGCTCAGCATCAGTTTCGCCAAATTGGGCGATCCACTGCTGCACGATCCAGTCGGGCATACTGTGTGCAATGCCGATGCGCGAAACCGGGTCGGCTGGCAGGTTCAGCGGGTCACCCGCCTCGCGCTCTGCGGCTTGTCGAATATACCCCCGCAGCAGCCCGTTCACGAAACCCGCCAGCCCTGCAAAGCCGTTGCCCTTGGCCAGGTCTACGGTTGTATCGACTGCCGCCGAGGGGGGAATGTGGCTGAGATAGCGCAGTTGATAAAGTCCCAAATGCAAGATGAGTCGCAGATTGGGCGGCTGCTGGTCGGCGGGTTTTGTGGCCAGTTGGCTAATTAGGGCATCGAGGGTGCGCTGTCGCCGCACACAGCCGTAGACCAGTTCGGTGGCCAAGCGGCAATCGCGCTCCGACAGATCACCCCGGTGCAGCCGTTTGTCCAGCGCCGCATCGGCAAATGCGCCCCGCTCTACATCCCGCAGCGCGTCTAGGGCAACCTGCCTCAAGTTTTGGCCTACAGTTTGACTCATACTGACTACCGTAGCTAAAAAGCTGGTGCGAAAATCAGATCTGCCCTAGTTTGGCGCTCAAAACCTGTTTCCCAACGCAATCCTCGATGCAGCGCTCGATACCCCGCTCAACCCCCCGACTCGCACAATTCTGGACCCTCAAAACCCAGTGGCTCTGGGCGATCGCCCTCTGCACGCTGATTGCCATCCTGTCGGGTCTGAACTTTTCGGCATACTATTCGCCCAGTCTTAACTCTGATCAGGCAATCCATGTGCTGATGGCAGAGGATCTGCAACTGCCCGCCGATTTTTACTACTGGGGACAAGATCGCCTCGGCAGCCTGGAACCTATCCTGGCGCACGGTTTGCTGACCCTGCTGCCGCTGCGCCCGGTAGTGGCGATTTCAATCGTTCAGTATGCGATTTTGATCGCGGGCTTTTGGATGTTTGCCCGATTCTTCAAACAGCCACTCATCAGCATCATCCTGGCGCTGGTCTGGTTTTTGCCGCTCGACTCTTTTGTCGAATTGGTGCTGCCCGCCCATCCCTACAGGGCGCAGTTTCTGATGGTTGGCGCTGCGCTGCTGTTGGGCCGCCAGTTGCTAACCAAGTCCAGACCCGGCGAAGCATTAAATCATCCGTTGACCCTGGCGGCGATCGCCCTCTGCGCGTTTCTGGCGATTTGGATTTCCGACTTTTCAGCGCTGATCTTTTTTTGTCTGGCCGTTGTGCTGGTGCTGATCCGGCTGGGCGATCGCCCCACATCTGCTGACCAAACTGCTAGCCAAACTGCTGACCAAACTGCTAACCAAACCTTCTGGCAGCGTATGGGGCTATCCCGGCTCGACCTGCTGGCCTTGGGGCTGACTTCGCTGGCCGGCATTGGGTTTATCGCCTTTGCCAAGAGTCAGGCAATGCGCCGCAATGAGAACTATGGCACCCTGAGCAGTCCCGACCAGATCTGGGCCGCCACAACGCACCTGGCGATCGCCGCCTGGGAAACCCTTACCTTTCAGCACGGGCCGCTGCTGGGGGTTCATGCCGTTCTGGTGTTGGGCAGCGTGGCAACGATGGGGTACCTGTGGATGAAGGGGCGATCGCACGCCCTCCGACTCTCGCCCTGGTTCTCCTACTTCCTTGCTGCCGCAGTTCTCAGCTTTGCCGCGCTCCTCTGCCTCGCCTGGGTCTATCACAATCGCGTCAGCCTGCGATATTTTGTGCCCGTCTATCTGCTGCTGTGGCTAGCAGCGCTCAGTTTTTTGCAGCCCCTCAGCGGCCCCTGGTTTCGCCGCTTGGGGCTGCTGCTGCTGGGCACGGCGCTGGTATCCAGCCTAACGCTGCCAAACGTGCTGTCATTCAAGCGCCCGCCCTCCACCATCGCTCGCCTACAGCCACTTCAGACGCTTGCACCCGCCGCCTTTATCGCCCAGCCTGGGGGGCCTTATCTGTTTTGCGCGGTTGACCCCGCAAACCTGGACTGTACTCCCGCAAGTGTCAACTGGAAAGCCGCCTGCGATGCAGACTCCCCGCTCAGCAATTCTCAGGAGCGATTGACCAGAATTTCCCGTCCCCGCTGTCCCCGCTGCACTCGGCGTGCCCTCGCTGCACCGACGATTTATGCAGTCAAGGGAAAGTGGCTGGAGGCGGTGAGCGCTGCCGACGATCCATTTCCCAGGGAAATGCAGCAGTTTGGACTGTGTTTGGTGAAAGTCGGCGAGCCGATTCAGGTGAGTAAATATTTGATGGCTCCCTATAGGCTCAAAACGCCCAAGCTCAAAACGCCCAAGCTCAAAACGCCCGCGCCGTCTCCTTAAGGGATGAAGGGGCAGTTGGAGGGTTGCCAGGGCTTGTGCGTATGGTTTGAGACACTGACTGAGCCAAATCAACGGCGAACGGCGAACAGCGACAGGTTCGACACCCAGCCCAGCAGCCGGGTCGGGCGATAGTAGAGCGTCAGGTCGGGCGGGAACAGTTGCTTAAACTCCGAGAGCGTCAGCAGGTTGAGGTTGGCTTCTTTTGCCCAAAAATCGTGTCCCAAAAGCCGCAAAATTCGCCGAAACCAGCGGGCCGGCAGCCAGTGAATCAGCGGCAAGATGGTGTGAAATTCCACCGGATACCAGCGGTTGGGCGTGGCGATATAGACTTGTTTTCCGACGCGGCAGAGTTCCTGAACGAAGGCTCGCTGCTGTGCCCGACTGCCGACGTGTTCAATGACGGCAAAGCTCACCACCAGGTCAAAGCTCTGATCGGCAAAGGGCAAATCTAGGGCGTTTGCCTGGACAAACTTTAGGCCCGGAAACTCCTGTTCAAGGAAGGATGCATCCTCTAGCCCAACGGCGGTGATGCGGTCTGGATAGGGATAGGCCTTTTCAAAAAAGTTGCAGTCTTCGCGGCGATCGAGCGTTACGCCGACATCGAGTACTGTAGTGTCGGGGGTGGGCCGGGCCAGATCGAGGAGCGATCGCACCATTCGCTTGCGGGCATAGAGCGACAGCTTGCTGACTAACCCCAGCAGATTGGGTTGAACGTAGCTGCTATTCTGCTCTGGGACAGATGCATGATTGAAGGAACTCATCTACTCCACCGGGATTATCTTCTAAAGACAGGCTTTAGACAGGCTGTGAGAGAGGCTTGAATGCAGCACGTCTGGGTTTAGTTCGGCGGCTGTCGCAGAGGAGGCGATGACCCTGGCCCGGCCACCTCGCGCACTCGGTAGATGGGTCGTCCTTGGGACTCATGGTAAGTTCGCATCAGCAGCTCTGCCAGCAGCCCAAAGCAAAACAACTGCACCCCAGCCAAGAAAAGAACAACCGCGAGGATCAGCAGGGGGCGATCGCCAATGTCTTGCCCCCGCACAAACTTGAGAAAGCCCAGATACAGTCCCACAAGCGTGCTGGTACCCATCAACACCAGCCCCCACAGCCCAAACACATGCATCGGGCGGGTCAGAAACTTTTTCATGAAGGCAATGGTGAACAGATCCATCACCACGCGAACCGTGCGCCCCAGCCCATACTTACTCTTGCCAAACTGGCGGGCATGATGACGCACGGGCACTTCAGTAATTCGCGCCCCTTCGATGTAGGCAAGGGCAGGCAAAAAGCGGTGCAGTTCGCCGTAGAGGTTCATGTCTTCCACCACCTCTGTCCGATAGGCTTTGAGGGAACAGCCGTAGTCATGCAGCTTTACGCCCGTGACGGAGCCGATCAGCGCGTTGGCTATTTTAGACGGCAGCAGCCGGGTCAGCGCTGCGTCCTGCCGATGTTTGCGCCAGCCGCTTACCAGGTCATAGCCCTCGTTGAGCTTGGCCACGAGCATGGGAATATCGGCCGGGTCGTTTTGCAAGTCGCCATCCAGCGTCACGATCACCGCGCCCCGCGCATGGTTAAAGCCCGCGGCCATGGCGGCTGTCTGGCCATAATTTCGCCGCAGCAGCACGGCCCGCAAGTCGGTGCGCTGTTGTGCTAGTTGCTTCAGCAGGGCAGTGGAGCCGTCTTTGGAGCCGTCATCAACGCAGACGATTTCGTAGTCCATCCCGCTGGCTTGGAGCGTGGAGGCGATCGCCTCGATCAGCCGGGGCAGGCTCTCCACTTCGTTGTAAATCGGCACCACCACCGAGAGGGCTGGTGCAGCGGTATGGCTCTCTGCCCCATTTAGCTGCTCCCTTAGCTGCCCCTCTAGTCGCCCCTCAACCGGATGCGTATCCACCGGATGCCCATCAACTGGATGCATCAATTTCGGATCTTGCGAAGAAAAAGAAGTCGTCATACCACCTCGGGCATCCTGAAGGCAACCTGGCTGCAAGCCTAGACAATCTACCTAGACAACACGCCTAGACAAAAAGTTACGGAGTACGCTTTACAAAATACGCGACAAGGTACTCTGTGAAGATTATTCAACACGATGGTCATTTGGGAAAGATGGTGTGCCAGCGTTGCGGACACGCACCACCTTGCTCAGCAGGTCAAACCAGAAAGATGACCCCATTGAAATCGCAATTCCTGTAATCAGCCAGCCCAAAATCCGCTTGGGAATCGAAATAAACAGACTGGTATTGGGCGGAAACTGTTGCAAGCGGTTGCGCCGGTTCCAGCCGATGGGTAAAGGGATATCGTCCAGCACCGTATCGACCGCATCGCGAACGTCTGCCAGTTCTTGCTGAAGGTTGGGCGCTGCTGCGCTAGGTGAAATGGGCGTTGTATCCGGCGGCAATGCGCTGGGTTCCAGCGTGCCAAAACTGGACTCGCCAAAACTGGACTCGCCAAAACTGGGAGAATTTGGAATTGGCAATGGCTGTCCAGTGGTGGAGAAGGCTTCACGAAACCGGGTGGGCGCTTGGGGCGACTGGCTCAGGAGTTGGTTGGCGCTTTCGGACACCGCAGCCCGAATCGCCGAATCTCGCGACAGGCGATCGACCACAAGAAACGTGTCTGCATTGGTCGCCGCTGCCAGCAAAATGCCCAAAATAATCGCCACCCCTTTGGCATTGCGTCTGTAAACGCCGGATGCTCGATCCATCGAACGGTTGAACCAGTTCTCTACTTCTTGCTCCAGTTTGCGTAGCCCGTCCTGGAGTCCGTCTGACCGCATTTGCGCCTGGTTTGCCAGGATGATCAGGTTTTGCTTGAGATGGGGAGGAAGCTGGCTGATGCGCGATCGCACCTGAATCACTGCATCCTCTAGCTCGGCAGGCAAATTGCTGCGATTGTTCAGGACAAGCGCCATCACCTCGCCAATGGTCGGCTCCAGTTTTTTCATTTGCACGGCCTGTTTCAGGTAGGGCAGCCGCCCCAGGATGATGTCTTGACAATGGTGGTTGTTCTTTAGGTACGCCTCGGTGCTGTCGATAAACAGGCGAATCTGCTCCGTCGCCAGATCCATACTTCGAGACAGCGAAATCCGGTTGCTGCGAAAGTCGTCGCGAATGTTTCGGAGTCGCTGCCGCAGCCCTTCAAATTCCGCTTCTAGAAGCGAGTCGTCGCCGACGCTGTTGCGGAGCGATTTGAGGATATCTTCTACCAGCGCCAGCTTTTCTTCGCCCAATCGGCACATGGTGTAGTCGCTAATTTTTTGAGTCAGGCGTTCGACATCCAACTGCTGGAGGAGCGCATCGGCAAACGTCTTGGATGGAATGTAGGAAGGGCCGCTGAACTGGTTGCCAAACACATTGCGAGCGCCCGTGACGCTGCGATAGAGCGCCCCGATATTGCGAGACACCCGGCGAAACAATCGGGGCAGGGTTCCTTTTGCTTCCTGGTTGAGCGATCGCATCAACGGGCTGCTGTACAAATTGTCGATAAAGGTTTGATAAGTGCTGACTTCTTCTGCATTACCCGTGAGCAAAATCTCGATGGACTTTTTGAGATGGTCGGCCCGCCATTGCAGCAGCGTTGCGAGGAGTTCCTGAAGTTCTGAAGCCAGCAAACTGAGGATAAGAAATAGGAAAATAACCCCAAGCGTAATATCAAAAATGATCGGCAGACTCATCGCGCAACCCCTCACCCTGCCCCAATGGGCGATCGCTCTAAATTAAAAACCAAGCGTCTATCAAAAAGCCCCAACCAAAAGCGGGCCCCCAAAACCGGAAGCCCGCCTATTAGTTTAATCGTAGTTTTTCGGCATGATACATCAAACTCGTCGCCGCCGCTGATAACGCGGACTGTGGTGCAGATAGTCATGCAGATTGCGACGCAGAATTACGACAGGCACAACGCAACATGACACAGATTGGGCTACACCGACTGAAGCACGCGGTTGGTTCGCAGGCTCAACGCCACAGGTGCAGCAAGCTGAACTTGCTGCCGCGCCTGAATTACATCTGCGAGGTTTGGCATTTCTTGCCAGCAGTGCGTACAAAACCAGTAGACACGATTGTGTCGCGCATGGCGCAACAAAGGCTCAGAGCAGCAAGGGCAAAGGTTCATGGCTTTATAAGGAGCGCTTGATTATGAAGCGAGAAATACAGACAACGAGGAATGCAGGATTCAGATCTGCCTGAAGAAGCTATCCGAGTAAGTTTCTTTAGCTCTCGCCGAGCATTACTTCAATCGGTTAGGTCGATAAAGAAATGCGTCTAATGCGTCTAAATATGTGTTATGTGTTTAACGGCATGTTTCTAAAACCTTCTCTTTAAGTCTAGCGTTCAACAAAAACCTGAAAAGTTTCTAGAGGAACACGATCGAATTTTCAGAGGTCGTCCCTGAGGAAGATTCTAAAGAACACGAATTACTGCCCTCTCTAGCCGAACCCCAGCAGTCCAAGACTCACAAGCTTAGTCTTGCGTTCTTAATTTCGCAGTCTTAGTCAGAAAAATTTGACTTCCTAGACTTGAACTATTCCAGAATCAGACTATTTCCAATGAAGATGAAAAAGGATAAGAAAGGATGAAGGATAGAAGTTTTTCAGAATGACTCGACTTAGCTGGCCGATAGAAGGCTAGTTGATAGACGGCTGATTGACAGATAAAAATACGGTTTAGTTCAATCGAGATCAATCTCACAATTAACCAAAGAGTCAACCAAAGAATCAATCACGCAAGATAATGCTTAGTCTTGTCCTCCACTTATCATTGTTGAACATAATTAATGGACGTGCAAGACTTCTAAAGAAAATGTTACAAGCTTCGTCGTGAGAGTTTACGCTTTGAACATCAATTAATTTGCTTCTTGATTTGCTTCTGTCAAGGCGAGATTTAAATATTTTGTATAGAGTTTGGAGTGTCTGCTCTCTGCGCTGTGACTAAAATCTGGCATTTGCAAGTCATAGGCAAAAATAGATTGCTCAGGCGATAAAATTTGTATCATTTAAGACGCAAAACTGGTATCGAGTTGTACGAATTAACAGTCAGGTGATCTCTGCGATTTGTTAGAAATTGCATCCAGAATTTGCGGATGCTGATGCTGCTCTGGCCGTGCCCGCAGGATGGCGTAACGCTTTATTTCAGAAACACTGTTTTTCCTGTCATATCCTGAATGTTGTGCTATGCAAAAATAATGATTGTGCTAAGCACAGATACAGAATTTCCGCAAAAGTAGAACGTATCCCTTTGAACTCATCGGGTTGCATCCTGATTTTGCGCGTTGAGTTTTGCGCGTTGAATTTTGCGTTTGGAGAAACTCGCGCTACTCTGAAAAGCCAGAATGTGGATTCAACGGACGCTACCAGGACTCTACAAAGATTAGGAAAGATTAGGAAAGATCAGGACTGCACATGACAACGTATGACTGGATTGTGGTTGGGGGCGGGGTTGCTGGATCGGCACTGGCCTACGAGTTAGTCAAACTGGGGAGTTCTGTGCTGCTGCTAGAGCAGTTTGCTGCGCCCAAGAATGGAACACGCTATAGCTATGGTGGGATTGCCTACTGGTCGGGTAATACTCCCCTGGCTCAGCAGCTTTGCCAGGAAGGAATTGAGATTCATCGCCAGTTGTCGGACGAGCTGGAGGGAGACACGCAGTTTCGTGAACTAGACCTGGTGCTGGTGATCGAGCCAGGGGAAGATGTGGGGGCGATCGCCCAGTCCTATCGCTCGTGCTGGATTCCGCCGCAGCCCATCAGCGTAGAATTTGCCTGCGAACTGGAGCCACTGCTGAACCCGGCGGCTTTGGGTGGGGCGCTGCACACCACGCACGGCCACGTCAGCCCTGAAGCAACAACCCTGGCCTATCAGCAGGCATTTCGGCGGCTAGGCGGCGAGATGCGGCTGGCGCAGGTGACGGGTTTTGTGCGGGAGGGCGATCGCACGACGGGCATCACAACCCCAACAGGAACGCTGAGCGCGACCGGAGTCATTGTCAGCGCGGGGGGATGGAGTCGCATCCTACTGCGGCAGGCGGGGCTGTCTGTGCGGATCTACTTTTCTCAGGCAGAGCTAATTGAAACACCGCCAAATACGCCGACTCAGACGCACACGCTGATTATGCCTGCTGCGCTAAAACGCTTTGAGCAGGAGGCCGCGGCCGGTGCAGCAGATGCGCGGTGGAATCAGCCCAATCAGGAAGTCGTGCCGCCCATTCTGGACGAGGGCGTGATCCAGTTCAAAGACGGGCGGATTCGGATTGGTCAGGTGACGCGCATGATTAGCAGCTTGGAGCCGGAGGTTGATGCGGCGGCCAGCGAGTCTGCGCTACGCCAGGCCGTGGGGCGGTTCTTGCCCAGCCTCAAGGAGGTTCCGGGAACCTGGAGTCGCTGTCCTGTGGCGTTTAGTGGCGATCGCCTGCCGCTGGTGGGGCCGGTTCCCGGTGCGGAGGGGATGCATCTTTTCTCTGGGTTTAGCAATCCCTTTGCGATCATGCCGCCCCTGGCCCGCCGCTATGCCCGCCACCTGGTGGAACAGCCCGATCCACTGCTGGAGGGTCTGAGTCCGGGACGGTTTGGAACGTAGCGTAGGTTCTTGATTTTGGATATGCGGCTTTGGAAGGATGTATCCCAGTGATGCAAATTCGCCCTCATCCCCCGACCCCTTCTCCCGTTTTGGGAGAAGGGGAGCCGGATTCAAAGTCCCTCTCCCGCTCTGAGAGAGGAATTTAGGGTGAGGGTTCCCAAAGTGGGATGTACCCGTTTGGAAAGCCAGCAACGGAGTGCTAACAAACCACCAACAAAAAAGCCACCCTTGCGGCGTGGCTTTGAGGAGCATATTCAGGAGGTTTATAGACGTTCTGGCTAGGCGAGGAGCTTGGTTGTTAGCTAGGTGTCTATACCGTCTAGTATGCGGGGTGCAACCCTTCCAGCCAGTGACATGGGCAAACCCGACTGGGTGATTGTGACAGGGCGATCGCGTGATTTACGTCACTGTGAACCGCAAATCACACAATCGGAAATCCAAAATCGCAAATCCAAAATCGAGAAATTAGCCCACCAATTCAAACTGAATGCCGTGGCTCTGGCGAAAGTCGTGGGTCTGGTGGTCGATGAGGTTGGTATCGCTGAGTTCCAGGTTATAAAAATCCACCGTGTCCTGGTCGAAGTAGGGGCCAGCGTGCCAGGTGCCCAGGTTCAGCTTGATAAAGCAGGTGCCCGGAATGTGGAAGGCGGCGATCGCCTCCAGTTCCGGCTGATCCAATTCCGACGGCGGCGCAACCGCAATCAGCCAATCCTTGCCCTCCAGCGACCCCAGACATTGGGTACACTGCCGATGGCGCGTAATCCGAGAAAACTGCCGGCCTCGCTGGTGCAGCCGCATGATGTAAAACCGAGGAATGCCCCGATCCAAACAAAGCTGAGCATCATCGGGGCCAAACCGCGCCCCATCAGGACTGGCAAAAATCACCTGCCCAAACGGCCGAAACGCCTCTACCGAAATGGGCTGCACCACAAGCTGACGAACGACTGACGTTGGCATGGGTCACCCTCCCTGTCTTTGCTCTTTGCACTAATCTTCCGACTTTAAATCCCGCTCCATGAGCGCTTCCACTGCCTGCTGCGGCGTGATTTGCTCATTTAACAGCAGATAGACTTGGTGAGCGATGGGCATGGGGATTTGCTCCCGCTGGGCCACATCAAAGAGGACATTGGCCGTATTCACGCCTTCGGCCGTGCCTTCCAGGTCTGCCAGCACCCGCGACAGAGAAAGCCCCTGGGCAAGCTGATAGCCGACCTGATAGTTGCGGCTGAGGGGACTATTGCAGGTGGCCAGCAGGTCGCCCAGTCCCGACAGTCCAAAAAATGTATCGGTTTCGCCGCCCAGATAGGTGCCCACGCGAATGATTTCTGCCAGGGCGCGGGTAATCAGGGCAGATTTGGCATTCGTGCCCAGTTTCAGCCCGTCGCACACGCCCACGGCGATCGCAATCACGTTTTTTAGCGTGCCGCCCAGTTCAGTGCCCAGTGGATCGGTATTCGTATAGACCCGGAAGCGCTCGGAGGCAAACACCCGCTGCACAAACTGCGCCGCCGCCGCGTCGCTGCTGGACACCACCGTTGCCGCCGGGAGGTCTTGCATGATTTCCTTGGCCAGGTTGGGGCCCGAGAGGACGGCGATCGCCTGCTGCGGCAGGGCATCCCGCCAGAGTTGGGTAGGCGTGCGCCCGGTTTCTGGATCAAGCCCTTTGGTGGCGCTGACTAGGATAGTCGCCGGGTCTATTCCGATTTGTCCCAAACGCGGTGCCAATTCCACCACGCCCTTAATCGACATCGCAGACACCAAAATTTCAGCCCCGATTAGGCTGTCTTCGATGGGCGCATGAAACCGCCGCGACCAGCGCCGCACCCGATGCCCATTACGCTCTGCTAGCGTGGCCAGAGTGCCGCCCCAAGCTCCAGCCCCCAACACTGTCAGATTCACGGTCGGTCGAAGGGGTACTGGCTTGGGCAGGCTTGCAGCAGACACGCTTTCCGCAGAAAAATTCGCAGGCTGAGCCGTCATAGGAGCCGTCCACCCAACGAAGCCGTCCAGGAGATCATCCGCGCCACCCAGCCGCTGCTGTGGGCGAACGGTAGGGCTGAGAGATCGACGGGTGCAGGGATCATCTCGCCTCGCCAGTCGAGCAGTTGCACGATCAGCAGGTAGGCAATGCTCAGCAAAATGGCGATCGCCCCTGTAATCACCGCTACCACTTTAGATCGATCCATTGCACCACGCCTCACACGCTATTAAAGGGGTTTGTTTAAGAAGTCTGGGCACCTCGATTAATTGCCTTATTGAGAATCTTAGGAGCCTGAAACCCTTGTTTTCTCGTAGCTATTCTCAAGAGGATCTGAATTTTTCGAGGTGCCCGTCTGTTCAATAGTTTTGTTCAAGAAGGCTGTTCAAGAAGGCTGTTCAAGATCCCTGCCGGAGGGACTTGATCTGGAGGTTCCGTCGAGTCTGCGATCGCCCAGAACCCACAACCAGAGAAGGCTTCAACTGGTGCAATGGTCCACTTTGATCAGCCATCCACTTTTTCGATTTGGTCGCGGATATCGTTGAGGTCAATGTATTTATCCGTCACATTTCGCAGTTCGCGGGCAATCATGCCCTCAGTAGACACAACTGTAATATGGGTGCTTTTAGAGCGTAGCAGTTCAATCGCCCGCTCAAAGTCGCCATCGCCGCTAAACAGGATCACCCGGTCATACTGATCGACCGTATTGAACATATCGATCACGATTTCCACATCCAGGTTTGCTTTCTGGGAATAGCGCCCGGAGTTGTCGTCGTAATACTCCTTCAAAATTTTAGTTCGCACGGTGTATCCCAGGCTAATTAGCGCATCTCGAAACCCACGCTGATCCTGCGGATCTTTCAGCCCCGTGTACCAGAAAGCGTTGATCAACTCAACGTCGGGGTCGTTTGTGAAATAATCCAGGACTCGTCGCGGGTCGAAGAACCAGCCATTTTTTTGTTGAGCGTAGAACATATTGTTCCCATCAACAAAAATCGAAAGGCGGCTAACAGATGACATAGAAGTTAGAACCTAAAAATTAGGGAGCTTAGAGAATTAGAGTCTATTGCTTAACGTAAGTCAGGCATCGCACAAAGCAGGCACAATCTACTCCGGCGGAGATTCCTGAGCGGCATAAATTTAGAAACTTTTGGAGAACTAGGGGCTGATAAATGCTCTCAGTATAGCAACTGCGCCCAGCGTCGCTGTTTTTCAACGCACAGGAATGTCCTGTGCTGAATCAGCTTTACGGTTGCGGTCAGCCTCCAGAAAGGCTCATCCCACGGTCTTTTCAGCTATTTGGCAGAATCACTTGATTCCTCAAGCTTTGCGCCAAGATTCAGCCCTGAGACACAGAGACAAGCTCAAGCTGCACGGGGGATGCAACTGCTGGAGGCGATGACAGCGGAGCTACGGGGGCGATCGCCCGCTCTCCCGCTTCTACCCCGGTGGCGTTCCCGATTCATCAACTAAATACGAACACCAGTCACTCCAGCTTCCAGCATAAAGCTTGCTCTGGCTGCCCCGCCCTGCCATCTCCAGCGACAGCAGGTTGACACAAGCCGTCACGCCAGAGCCGCAGTAGACAATAATCTCCTCCACTTCATCAATCTCGTTGGTATCGGTATTGGTATCAGCATTGGTATCGGCATTAGTCTTGGTCTTGGATAAATCCTGCCAGCGCTGACGCTGCACCTCAACGGAGAGTACCCTGCCCCGATCGTCTGTCACGCCCTGCCAGGGATAGTTGACCGCGCCAGGAATATGCCCCGCGATCGGATCGATGGGTTCGCGCTCTCCTCGATAGCGATCGCCCTCCCGCGAATCCACCAGCACCACGCCTGCTCGATCTTTGCGCCGCTTCACCGTTTCAATATCCACTACCATCTCTGGGCGTAACGCAGGCACAAACTGCCCTGCCTGCCGTGGGGTGCTGGGCGCAGTCGCCGCTGTCACAGGATATCCTGCCGCCTGCCAGTGCGCGAAGCCACCGTCTAGCACCGCCACCCGATCATGCCCCAGATACCGCAACAGCCACCAAAACCGAGACGCAAAGCCCAAACGGGAGTCATCATAGGCAATCACCCAGGTTTCGCCGCGGGTAATGCCCGCTGCCGCCAGGGTTTGCGCCAGAGCGTCTGGGTGGGGCAGGGGATGGCGGCCGCCGTGGCGCTGCACGGGCCCCGACAGGTCAGCATTCAGGTCAAAATACACCGCACCCGGAATGTGGCCTTGGTAATACTGCTGCCGCCCCAAGTCTGGCTCCATCAGCGAGAACCGACAGTCGGCGATCGCCACGCTCGGATCATCCAGATGAGCCAGCAGCCAGTCTGCGGTCACGACAGCAGCAGGGCTAGGAACGGGGTCGGGTGAAATCTCTTGTGAAATCTTTCGTGAAATCTCTTCAGCCATTCAAGGTATATTTTCTGGTTAAGGTAAATTCGGTTGGGCACGGACTAGGTGTGGGTACATTGGGCTGTAGGCAGGGCACAGGTAAAGCGAAACGGGCGTAGAGCATCGCCCCAGTTGCCGATGCCACCAGCATATCCGCCACAAATCCGCTACCACTGGTCACCGCTACAGATACTTGGAAGAAATCTCTAAAATACAAGTGGTTAATCTCTCACTAACCTCTGGTCATCCTGAGGCATTAAAAACGATTCCAGCTAGAAAAGCGAATGAAGATTCGTGGTTTAGAAGTCATTCAAGACTGCGATACATTGATTTGCTATTCTTGCCGTTCTCGCCGCTTTCATTTGGTTTTTTAATCAGTTAGGACTTACGCAATTGGACGATTTCTCGCGGGCGCAGCCCGCGAGAAATCGTCCAAAACCCAGGAAACCTACCACAAGTGCGTAAATCCTGTCAGTTTTTTAATTAATTCCAGAGAGAGGGAGCGCCTCTCGGCTGTTTCCTGGTGTTGCAGTAAACCCCGAAAACCCTTTAATCCTCTGATTTGGGAAAATTCAGCGTTGTATAGACTACATTTAGGCTTGGTCTAACTCTCCAGTCTAAGACTATAAGTTCTGTTACCTCCCCGGCGGGATTGTTAAGCCTTAAATGCAGAAAATCTCCGTAAAAAGCCTGATCTCTGGTGTTCAGTCATTCAACATACTGAAGTAATTATGAGCTATTCGAGCGCCCTCCTCAAGATCGACACATAGAAAATCTGCGCTCCAAAATCTTCCTAGCCCCTCCAGCGAGCGAAAGCGAGATCTTCCTGTGAACTACTCTGATTCTGAAAAGCCTAAAATCCTTGTCGTAGATGATCACCCATCAAGCCGCATGACAGCGGTTGCGCTTTTGTCAGTGGAAGGCTACGACGTGCTAGAGGCAGACAGCGGCACTGCCGCGCTGGACTGCGTGGCGCAGGCTAATCCAGACCTGATTCTGCTGGACGTGATGATGCCAGGAATGGACGGCTACGAAGTTTGCCGCCAGCTCAAGCAGGATGAGCATACACGCCTGATTCCGGTCGTCTTTGTCACTGCACTAAACGATCGCCGCGCCCGCTTGCGAGGCATTGAGGCCGGTGGCGATGATTTTTTGTCGAAGCCGTTTGATCAGCTAGAACTCTCGGCCCGCGTGAATTCTTTGGTGCGCCAAAAGCGGCTGAATGAGGATCTGGATCATGCGGGGCAGGTGCTATTTTCGATTGCCCGCACGATTGAGAGTCGAGATCCCAACACGGGCGACCACTGCGAGCGGCTAGTGCAACTGGGCAAGGCGTTTGGCGAGTTTCTGGGCCTCTCGCGGACGGAAGTGCGCGACCTGATGTGGGGCGGCTATCTGCACGACATTGGCAAGGTCGGGATTCCGGATGCAGTGCTGCTTAAGGTGGGTCAGCTTTCTCCCGAAGAATGGATTATCATGCGCCAGCATGTGCTGATTGGTGAGCGCATCTGCCAACCGCTGCGAACGATGCAGGGAGTGGTTCCCATTATCCGCCATCATCATGAACGCTGGGACGGGTCGGGGTATCCAGACGGACTGAAGGGCAATGAGATTCCCTACCTGGCTCAGATTTTCCAGTTGATCGATATCTACGACGCGCTGACCAGCGAGCGTCCCTATAAATCAGCCTTTTCACCCGAAGAGGCGCTGAAGATCATGATGGAAGAAACGGCGAAAGGGTGGCGCAATCCTGACCTGATGGATAAGTTTTCCAGCTTTATTGGCGCAAGGGCGATTGCCGCTTAGCCCAGCAAGCTGCCTCAACTCCAGCAAGCTGCCTTAACTAACGAGTTGTTAGCAAGGGCGATCGCCGCTTAGCCCAGCAAGCCATAGGATTCTGACGGTTTCCCAGTCGTGGCGGTGCGTGTGCAAAATGCGCGCGCAAAACCTGATAACTGCTCATGTCATAATCAAGCGGGATCAAGCGGGCCTGAGCGCTGCGGTATGACTGAACTTCGTCGCATCAGCGCCCAAGACGCTGCCGCTAGACAAGGCATGATAAGGCACGCATGAAAAGACTGGTTTCGATTCTCGTCAGCGGCGTGATTCTGCTGCTGATTTACTGGAAGATTGACTTTTCTGGGCTGATCCGAGTGTTCCGCGAGTGCGATCGCCCGTGGATGGCCATCAGCCTGGGCATGGTGATTCCGCTGGCGATGCTAACGGCGGGACGGCTGCAAATGCTGATGCCTGGGACGGGGGGTAGGGGTTATGAGCCAGAGCCTGAGTTGATCCCCGATCCCTGGGATTTGAAACCTGATCCCGCCCGCCTCAGCTTTTGGGAAGCAAACCAACTGATTCTGGCGGCAAGTTCACTGAACATGGTGCTGCCGTCGAAGATGGGGGATATTGCCAAGGCCTATTTCATGCGCGATCGCGGGCATTTGACAGGTTTCCTGGCGCTGTCGCTGGTAGTGTTTGAAAAAGCCTGCGATATGCTGTCGCTGCTGCTGTGGTGCGTGTTTGGGCTGCTGCTCTATCCCCAAAAGGACTGGCTGTTTTGGGTGATGACGGTGAGCGTGCTGAGTGGGCTGGTGCTGGGGCTGCTGCTGCTGGGCTGGCCGCGCTTTGCCCAGTTTTTCTTCCGACAGGCAGAGCGGATTGCGCCGAAAAAGATGGGCAAAAAGCTGGTGACGCTAAGCCATTCTTGGCAGGAGATGCACGATTATTTTTGGGGCGATCGCCCCCGGCTTGCAAAAATCTCGGCGATGTCAATTTTCATCTGGTTTTTGCACCTGCTGCAAATCTGGTTTTTCATTCTGGCGCTGAGGGCGTGGGTGCCGTTTGTCACGAACCTGGCGCTGTCGCCGCTGGCGATTTTGGCGGGGCTGCTGCCGCTGACGTTTGCGGGCGTGGGCACGCGGGATGCAGCGCTCATTTTGTTCTATGCACCCTATTTCAATGCGGCAACGGCGGCGGCGCTGGGGGTGCTGTGTACATCGCGTTACTTCATTCCGGCGATCGCCGGCCTACCCTTCCTCGGACAATACCTCAGCGTTGCGCGGGAGATCCGCCGGGGCTGAGGCGGGTTTTTGCTGGAGGGGCTGCGCCTTGGCGGGTCGCTGAATGCGCCAGAGCCGGTCGGCCTCGGCATCGGGAGCATGGGGATCGCGGTAGACCATCTTGAGGCAATAGCCCTGGCGTTCCAGAACGGTTCGCAATTTTTCGGAGGGATTGAGCAAAAAGACGGGTTTATAGCCCCGTGCCACCTGAAAGCGAGCGCGATCGCCCACCAGTTGCAGCCGCACATGGGAATCGAGCCGACGGCTAAAGGCTAGGATGGCGCTGGGATGACGATCGGCAATCACCAGCGGCTTGGCCTCGCGGTTAATCATTTCTGCCACGGGAAGATAGTAGGCGCTGCGGGAAATGCTCTTATTCCACCACAGATCGGAGTTGGCGCTGTCGAGGGTGTTGCTGAGGGCGATCGCCACCATTGCACCCAGCACGCCGCGCCAGAGCCAGGGTTGCCAGCGATGCAACTGCCCGCTCGCCTGGGTAACGATCGCCCTAGTAAAGAGATACACCAGCGCCAGTTGCAGCCCAACGTAAGACGGGATCAGGTAGCGAATGCGAACCGTGCGCCTGCCGCCCAACAGCACATCCGGCAGCGCCAACCCCAAAAACGGCACCGCCACCAGCAGCAGCACCAGCAGCCAGCAGCGCGGCACCGTCTGGCGACACAGCACCACCAGCGCCCACCCCACGAGCAGCACCAGCAGCAGATTCGCGGCGGCCAAGTCGATGCCGACCAAAGAGCGGCTGAGGCCCAAAAACCAACGGTTAATCAAATGGTCAAACGAGGTCACCTCGTTGAGAGAAGCCGTCGTGTCGCGAATGCGGTCGGCCCGCACCACCAGCAGCACCATCCACGGCAATAGCGACAGCAGCGCCCCGCCTGCCGATAGCGCGTAGGCACGAGCAGTGTCCGTCAGCCGCCGCTTTTGCAGAACCTGCTCAACACCAAGGATGTAGAGCGCATGGGCGATCGCCACCAGGGCAAACAAAAGCTGTGTATACAACCCCAGCGCCACGCTCAGCCCGTAAATCGACCAGCTTTGCCAGCTTCGCACCCGCATCGCCCGCAGCAGCGCCGCACTCGACAGCACAATGCACAGCGTCCACAGGCTATAGGGCCGCGCCTCCTGAGCATACAAAATATGCAGCGGCGTGATGGCAAATAGCCCCAAGCTAACCCACGCAGCCACCTGCGACTGAAACAACTCCAGCGCCAGCCAGAACACACACGGCAAGGCCAGCACGCCAAACACCGCCGACAGCCCCCGCACCGCCCCCGACCCGCTGCCGAACCACTGCATCCATCCGCGCACGCCCAAAAAGTACAGCGGCGTGTGTTCTGCATTGCCCATCAGCGCCGCCAGCGTGTGCCCCCAGCCGTTTTCTGGCTCCAGGCTTTGATAGCGCATCACCGTTTCGGGCGAAATTACTGCACCCGTAAACTGCTCCTCCACAAACTCCACTTTGGTATGCCCCGACGATCGCAGCGAGGTCAGCGCTTCGTCTGTCCAATACACCTTCTGGCTGAGGTTGATGAAGCGGAAGAAAATGCCCGCGATGAGTAGCGCAATGACGGCATAGCGGAGCCAAGTCGGAACCTTTGGGCATAGGAGTTGACTGACAGAACCTGGCGTTTCGATAGTGTGCATAGAGACCCTGATGGAGTGGCGATCAGCCGAAGATCCTACGGCGGCGGAACCTGAGCGCCTTGTTGGGCAGCCGCATTGGGTGCTGCATAGAGCGTGTAGTCTTCGTTTTGGTACAGGACGGGAAGATCGAGTTTGGGTGACCCTTTGGATAGAAAATAGGCGGCGCTGTAGGTCTGCATCAGAACGATCGCCTGCTCGGTGGTCAGGTTGCGATAGCCTTGTGTCATCCGCCGCTGAATGTCCAGACTGTTGTTGCGATCGCGCTGAATCCCCACCCACGGATCGACACTGCCACTCAAGCGAGTTAAACGGTCAATCCATTCGGCAATCCCGACTGAAGCGGGTGGCACGAGCTTAAATTTAGCAATCGTTGCCCGCTCTGCCAGCCAGTGAAAGTTGTCCAACTCCACGGGCGGTGTCACGAAGATGGCATCGCGGGGCGTGTTTTGCTGAATCCATTCACACAATTCCTTGCCGGCCCGGTCGATGCGCTGGGCGCGACTGGGGAAGTCTTGCAGGGCGATCGCCTGCTGCACAAACACAACCGCCTGCGCTGCACAGACTGCCGCCACAATCCACAAACTCACGCGCCGCAGTCGTTTTGCTGCTTGCCCAGTTGCACTTGCACCACTATTGGGTAAT
Source organism: Thermoleptolyngbya sichuanensis A183 (assembly GCF_013177315.1). Classification (NCBI taxonomy): domain Bacteria; kingdom Bacillati; phylum Cyanobacteriota; class Cyanophyceae; order Oculatellales; family Oculatellaceae; genus Thermoleptolyngbya; species Thermoleptolyngbya sichuanensis. Next base: position 5,093,338 of record NZ_CP053661.1, read on the forward strand.
TCACTGGGCAATCTATTGGGTAATTCACCGTGCAATTGACTGAACGATCCAACGGGCGATCGCCCGCTCATGGCCTGCTCCAGCGCACAGCACCCCAGCAGGCAGGCATTCAGCGGCAGCATAATATCGCCAAACCGAAACGGGTAGTATTGCAAGAACTTGCCTTCGGTGTCGAAGGGCGCGGCCAGCAGTCCAGCCACAAAGGGAATCAGGCTGCACAGCAGAAACGCAGTGAGGCCCATCCGCGCCTGGTAATGGGGGGTGTGCAACTGTCGCCGCTGTTTGGCGATGCGGTGCAGTAAAACGGCACTTCCGAGGGCGATCGCCAACAGCATCACTGGCTTCAGCCACCAGCCCCCGTCCCAGGACAGCGGGTTCAGGTGATGCGGCGTGCGGATAAACACGTAAACGAAGGATTCTGAAAAGCGTCCCTCCGGCGTTTGCGTGGTCAACTGTTGCAGCACGGGGCGAATCGAAAACACCGCGCCCACCGCGTACAGAGCCAGCATTTTGAGGACATTGCCCAGATTGCGGAGCAGATCACGCCGCCACAGCCCCAGCCAGGCGATCGCCACCAGGAAGGCCCAGCCGCCCACCAGCGTATGAAACGAAGTCGCCACGCCCAGCAGCAGCCCCGCCAGCACGATGCGCCCCTCCAGCAGCAGCCCAAGGGCAAACAAAATGCAGGTGTAGGCCGGAATTTTCGGCTCGATGCCGCCAAATAGCCACTCGCGGGAAACCGTGCCCTGTGCCCCCGACGCGCCGCTCAGGCCCGTATTGACATAGAGGAACAGAATCATCGACAGCAGCAGCAGCGGCAGGCTCAGCCCAATGCGACGGCTGAGGAAGACCAGCCCTGCCGATAACCCTGTGTAGCCCAGCAGTCTGCCAATGATCGAGGTAGGCAGGAACCCCCACGCATCCGCCATGCGTCCAAAGATCGCAATAAACGGAACGCGATAGCCAGGGGGCTGATTCAGATACCAGTCCTGGGGAAGCCAGTTTGGATTAGCCTGCTGGCGGGCAAAGGGGAGGATGTTCGTTTCATTCACCTGGCCCATGTTGCCAGCCAAGAGACACCGCAGGCTGACCAGCCCTACCAGCAGCAGCACAGGCAGCCAGAGCGATGCAACTGCTGCGAGGGGGGCTCGAATCTGCTTTCCAAACTTTCTCTGAAAATCCTTGCCGAGGGTACTCATGGCGACCGTCAAAACCTAAGGTACTATTACACTACTCTGGGTCGCGTCCGCAAAGTTTTGTAACCTCGCTCTGCCATGTCACGTTCCCGCCCCTGGTTTTACCCATCTGCTCTAGCGACGGCAACTGATAAAATGCCGAAATTCGCGAAGCAATCCCTGTGGGAACCACACGTTTGGTTTTGGCTAGGGCTAAGCCTGCTGGTGTCGCTGCTCTACTATCTGCCTGCGCTGATTCAGGTGTTGAGTCATGCCTACGTGGTGCAGGACGATGCGCGGCAGCATGTCACCTGGATGCTGCGCTTTGTCGATCCAGATCTGTTCCCCAACGATATTCACGCCGACTATTTCCAGGCGGTTGCGCCTAAGGGTTACACCACGCTCTACTGGGTCTTTGCCCAGCTTGGTGTTGATCCGCTGCTGCTGCACAAGCTGCTGCCGCCCGTGCTGGCGCTGGCGACGACGGCGCTGTGTTTCATCACTGTGCTAGAAATTTTGCCCGTGCCCTTTGCCGGGTTCCTGTCGGCGCTGCTGCTCAACCAGGGCTTTTGGATGCGGGATGATATTGTGTCGGCGACTCCTGTCGCCTTCGTTTACCCGTTTTTCTTTGCGTTCCTCTATTTCTTATTGCGGCAAAAATTGCTGCCCCTGCTAGGAATCATTGCGCTACAGGGATTGTTTTACCCACAAGTCTTGTTTGTCTATTGCGGCATTTTGCTGGTACGGCTGCTGCGGTTTGACGGCTGGCGACCGGGTCTGACCTATGACCGTCAACACTATCGCAGGGCGATCGCCGGACTGATCGTTGCCTTCTTTGTCCTATTGCCCTACGTGCTGCGAAACCACGGCTTTGGCCCAACCGTTTCCGCCGCCGAGTCGCTGCAAATGCCCACCTTCTGGGAGCCGAACTGGTCAGAGTTTTATCTCTCTGACCCGTTTGAGTACTACCTCCGCTACTGGCTCTGCGGCAAACGAGCGGGAATGCTCCCCGGCGACTGGTGTTCGGTCGATTATGGCCCGCTGAACTGGCTCTATCCCGACAACGGCGACCCCACCCAGCCGCCTATTCACCTCAGCCGGGTGCGGTTTGGGCTACCACAGGTGATTTTTGCGCTGCTGCTGCCCCTGCTGCTGCGGCTGCCCCGACGGTTTCCGCTGGCCCGTTGGGTCAATGGCAACGCCCATGTATTTGGACAGGCGATCGCCGCTTCAGTAGCGCTCTACGTCCTGGCCTACCTGGTTCGCTTCAAGCTGCACCTGCCCAACCGCTATACCGAGCATACCTTTCGCGTGGTGGCGATTCTGGCGGCGGGAATTGGGCTGGCGCTAATTTTCGATGCGCTGCTGCGGTGGGTGCAATCGGCGCGGGTGCGGCTGGCTCCGCTGGGGCTGGCGGGTCTGCTGACGGCGCTGCTGCTGGGCTATCCGCTGTTTTTGCGAATCAACGAAAATGCTTACCCCATCACGGATTACGTAATCGGCACAGCGCAACCGGAACTGTATGAATTTTTGGCGGCGCAGCCCAAGGACACGCGCATTGCCTCGATTGCGCCAGAGATGAACAATTTGCCCAGCTTTACACGGCGATCGCTCGTGGCGGGCGGCAGGGGCTACGCCATTCCTTACCACCTGGGCTACTACAACGAAGTCGTGGGGCGATCGCTCGCGCTGATCCAGGCGCAATACACCCCCAGCCTGGACACACTCCAGCAGTTCATCCAGCAGCAGGAGGTAGATTTCTGGCTACTCCAGCGCAACGCCTTTCGTCCCGGATATTTCCGGATCAATCCGTCGCTGGTGGAATACGCCGACCGCATTGGCGACTTGCTCGCCCAGATTGAAAGTGGTATCGTTCCGGCGCTCTCGCGCATTCCCCGACGCTGCATTGGCTACGAAGATCAGACCTATCAAATAATCGACGCTAACTGTGTGCTGACGCTGAACCGCCTGCGGAGGAACCCGGCGTGACGCACCAATCCAATGCTCACCCGCTTCTGGCAAACACGCGCCGCAGTCGATGGTTTTGGCTGGGCGCAAGCTTGCTGGTGGCGATCGCCTACAGCAGCCTAGTGCTGCAACGGGCCTTTCGCGCCGAATACGTGGTGCAGGATGATGCGCGGCAGCACTTGTTTTGGATGCAGCGGTTTTTAGACCCCGACTTGTTTGCTAATGACCTGATTGCCGACTATTTTCAGTCCGTTGCGCCCTGGGGGTTTACCACTTTCTATCGGCTATTTGCCGCCTTGGGCATTGACCCGCTGCTGCTCAGCAAACTGCTGCCGCCCGTGCTGGCGCTGGTGGCGACGGGTTTTGGCTTTGGCGTGGCAATGCAATTCCTCCCGGTGCCCATCGGCGGCTTCTTTGCGGCGGTGCTGCTAAACCTGGTGTTTTGGTCCCACGATGATCTGGCTTCGGCCACGCCCCGCGCCTTTATGATTCCGCTGTTTCTGGCGTTTCTGTACACGCTGCTGCGGCGACACTGGGGCTGCTGGCTGGCGATCGCCCTCATGGGCCTGTTCTACCCGCAATACGCGCTGGTGTGCGGCGGCGTGCTGGCGTTCTCGCTGGTGCAGTGGCAAAAGGGACAGATGGATCTGACGCACCGCCGCGCCGATTGGGTGTTTTTGGGCATCGGACTGGGGATCACAGTGGCGACGCTGCTGCCCTACCTGCTGGCGGCCAATCCCTACGGCCCGGCGCTGACCGCAGCCGACGTGCTGGATGACCCGGAATTTCTGGGCGACGGGCGCGGCCGCTTCTTTCTAGACGATGCCACTATGTTCTGGCTGTCGGGACATCGCAGCGGTCTGTTTCCCACCTTCAAGCCGCCGCTCATGGGGCTGGGCGTGTTTTTGCCGCTGCTGCTGTGGAAGCTGCCCACGCCACTGGTGCGCCAGGTCAAGCATCTGGGGCTGCTGCTGCGGATTGTGGCGGCCGCACTGGTGCTGTTTGTTGCGGCCCATGCGCTGCTGTTTCGGCTGCACCTGCCCAGTCGCTATACGGGCTACACGCTGCGGTTTGTGCTGTGCTTTGCGGCGGCGATCGCCCTGACGCTGTTCCTGGATGCGGGGCTACGCTGGCTGCATAGGGCACAAGTTCGGTGGCTGCCTGCGGTGGTGCTGCTTGGGGGAATCGGGGCGATCGCCGCCAGCGTTTGGTTCTATCCGCGCTACATTACGCCCTTTCCCGCCGACGAGTTTCGGGTGGGTCGTGCCCCCGCCCTGTATGAGTTCTTTGCCCAGCAGCCTAAAGATATTGTGATTGCTTCTCTAGAAGACGAAGCCGACTTTATTCCGGTCTTTTCCAGTCGCTCGATCCTGTTTGGACGGGAGTACGCCATTCCCTACCACAAAGCCTACGGACAGCAGATGCGCCAGCGGGCGATCGACCTGATTCGCGCCCAATACACCCTCGATCCGGCGCTGCTGCGAGCCACGATCGACCGCTACAGCATCGACTTCTGGCTGATCTCCCGCGCCACGTTTCGTCTCGGCACGCTGCAAGCGCTCAAGTTTCGCCAATATCCGGAGGCACTGACCGAAGCCCAGGCTAATCTGCAAACCGCAAAACCCATCCTGGCGAGACGCATCAACCGCTGCCAGGTTTTGCAAGTTGAGGAATGGACAGTGTTAGATGCCGCCTGTCTGCGCGGCAGATGAATCCATCAAGATAGACCAAAGCTGTAGGTTTAAGTGGAATCTATTCTGCTAAAACATTCGTCCCCTCTATACAGAACTTGCCGACTTGGGTTACAGTTCAACTTGAAAACTTGACAAAAGCTTTAAAAAATACAGATTATTACGGAACCTTGCTCTAAAACTTGATACACAAACATCGACAGGAGAATTCAGTATTCGAGGGCTGGTGTTTTTGCATAACCCCCACGCAAAGCGTAGATATAAGACGCATGGGGTTCCTTGACAGATGTCAGGATCTCGCCAATGAAGTTCATCAAAGCTTTAAGCTTGGCGTGACTTCAGTCACACCGAAGGCGTAAAAGCCTCTGATAGCATTTAATGCAATCGGGTAAATACATGCAAAGGTTAAGCAGCAAGTTACGCAGAGATCGACGGCAAGGCTCAACGCCAGGAATGTGTTGCTTTCGGTATTGCTCTCAGCGCAGCTCTCAATTTGCACTTCGGGTTTCACATTTGAGTTCTAGCCGCTGAGTCGCTGCTTGATCACTGGGGTTTGTCTACTATCACAGTTCGCTTTAGCGGGTTCGGAAGCTGAGTTTGAGGCTTGGTTTGACAAGGGAGCATTAGGTTGTGGTAACCACGCAAGTTGATCACTATTATCGGCAAATTAGTCTGGAAGAGCAGACGATCTACGACCATCTCCTGCACTGGATTGAGCATGAAACGCCAGAGCAGATGGTCGATCGCTTTCATGCGCTGTTTATTGATGGCTCTCGCTATAGTGATCCCGATATCGTGGCGGCGCTTGATAAGGTCACAGCCTCTCGCCTTGCGTCCGAAGAATTTCGCTATGTCTTAAACCGCTGTTGCCACATCTTGATTAACCGCTGGCAGGCGCGATCGCAGTCTCAGTTGGCCATCCCCAAGCTAATTGAACTGTTTGAAAACAATGCTGCCCAAGCCCAGAGCCAGATCAGCATCCACCGCTCGCGATCGCTCCGCCGCCTCCGGGAGTTGACTCGCCAATTCACCGAAACCGAGCAATATTTGACGCTGCGTCGCCTGGCCCAAGTGTTGAGCGAGGCCGCCGAGGCGCAGCAGGGCAACGGACAACGCCCCCTGGGCACTTTGATTCCGCGCTATCCCTACCTATACGAGCATTGCCTGATCAGCGAAGACTGCACCCGTGAGCAGCAGAACACGGTTCGCCAAGTACGGGCATCGCGGCAGCACAAGTTTGAGGTTGACCTGTCGCAATATCTGACCTATCAGGTGCGTCAAGATCGGGCGGCCGAAAATGCCTTTGTGGGGGCGATCGCCACGCCTTCGACTCCTCGACTGATTCACCCAGTCTCTAACCCCACCCTCTTAGAAGATCAAGACTTGAATCGCGTGGTGCGCCACTACACCGGCAAAATCGAAGGAAGCCGCAGCTACAAAGATTTGGCTCAAAATTTTCTGGCCCAGAGCAACTACACGCACTGTTTCGCCGATTTTAAGAACGACCTGTACGAATACATCACGTCGTCCGTCGATCCGGAGTATGGGCGCAGACAGTTCAACAACCAACTCTACGGCTATCTAAAGGACATCATGCCCGACAGCGACGACCAGCGCCTTAACGACTTCTTGCTCGTTCGCACCTGTAGTCATCTGCTGAATTTCCTGGTGGTAGACAGCGCTCAGCACCCTAAGCATTTTGTCTTCGTAGATCTATTGACGAATCTTGGCCCGATGCTGACGACAGGACTACTGCTCAAGATTGTGCTGCTGTGTCGCAAGGTCAAGCCCGCCCTGGAACGGCGCTTCTCAATTTTATTCAGCCATTACGAATCTTGTTCTCGTGATGCAGTGAGCTGGCTCATTGAGGCGCTGGAAAATCTAAACGTAGCGCTCAGCGTTAATTTTGGCTCCGTCGATTTGTCCTTCTTAACTTAATTTCTAGACCTCAACCCACTTAACTTCAAATCACTTGCCCTCAAATCACAACGCTGCCGGGTTTCCGGCTTTGTTCAGTTCTTCATAAGCGCCTTCCCATGCTAACCTTTCAAACTGCGCGGTAAGGGTAGCATAGGATGGATAAAACGCGGTATTCTTAGAAAAGTGACTAAACCATTTTCTGCAATCAGTTAAGGAGTGTTTTGCATGACCCAGGTGGTCTTAGGAGAAAACGAAGGGATTGAGTCGGCACTGCGACGGTTCAAGCGTCAGGTTTCCAAGGCGGGAATCTTGGCCGATGTGAAGAGCCACCGTCACTTCGAGACTCCTCTGGAAAAGCGCAAGCGCAAGGCGATTATGGCTCGTCGGAAGCGCCGTTTCCGTTAGGTTTGGTGATCAGCTACGAGTTTAGTGTTAAGCCTCGATATGTCTTTGCAGCAAGTCTTTGCATCGCAGGTTTAAGGCGAAGGCTCAGTTTAATACTTCATGTGTACGTGTGATGTATGCATGGCACATAAGTTTTGGCAAATAAATTTTAAGCAGTGGGGTGAGAAAGCCAGTTTCTTTCCCCACTGCTGTTTTTTGCCTGTTTTTTCGCTGAGTTAGCGATAGCTGAACCTCGATTGGCCCCGAAAGACAGGAGTTCTAAAACCGGATGCGCTCCTCGGTGAAGAGCTTGAAACCAGCGGCGATCGCCCCAAAAGACACCACAAAGTGCCACAGGCTGGTGGGCAGCAAGTATGCACCCCCACTCAAAAAGACCAGCAAAATGCCCACAGCCAGCAGACCCCAGCCCAAACTCCCGGTTTGCCGAGGGAAAAAAATCAGCGAGACCACGCCGCCCATCAGACAGAGCAGCGAACCCGTCGCCGGAAGATTGCGCCAATAAAAGGCCAGGCTAGTTGCAAAAAACACGTTCTTGCCCAGGAAGTAGATTCCGCCTACTAAAAGCGCCAGCCCGATCAGCTTTACGATTAATCTGTCCATTTTCTGCCTGTCTGCCTCAGCGACTCGATATAGAGAGAAACAAATGCGAACCGCAGAAATCCGGATAGCTATTAGGCTAAAGAGTTTACTTTATACATGCACTATACATACCCTGAGGACTCAGCTTGGTTACTTTGGCTTACCTCAGCGTGACTGTGAACCAGACACCAGCAAGATTGCGAATCTCCTGCTGTTGGGCGTAGTCGTGGATGAGTTGGCGAAACGTATCGATGTAGGAAAATGCAGCGATGAGCTGGGGCCAACTAGGATTTTTAGGAAAATGGATGCCCAGCGCTTTGGCCGCGCTGCGACAGCCGTTATACGAACCGTAGCGTTGCAGCAGTTCCGCTTGAGTGAGTTGGGTTGGCACAGCCGCAGGCAAGGCAGGCGCTGGAGTCGCAGGGGCGATTCCCGCAGGGATCGCTTCGCGAATCGCCCGTTCTGGCTTGGGTAAACCAGTGGTGGCGATCGCCTCCAGTTCATCCACTGCAATCTGTGCCACAGAGTAAATCGCGGCGGCGTTGCGGAGTTCGGCCTGCTGGTTTTCCTTGAGCTGGTTCAGCAGTTGGTTGATGCGCTTCTTGCCCATGAGAGTTATCGATCAAGGAGCGATCGCCCTACAGAAGCTTGGTCTGTGTACATTTGCGAATCATCCTTCCGCTTCTGCGCCTCCTCTTCTGGGGTCAGCTTTGGCTCCGCAGAAGGCAGCACAGGCTGTGGCGGCGTAGGTTCGATGCCCTGCTCCTCGCGCCACCAGTTCACAATACCGCGAACCGCATTCAGGAAATTCAAAAACCGCTGCGGCAGCGTCAAAAAGCTCCACTGCATCCGGTCTGCCGTTTCCACATCCGCCACCGCATCGAAAGCCGATGACAGCGTTTCTAGGCGACTGCCCATCGCCATCAGTTCTTGCTCCATTCCTCGCAGCAGCTCTTGGCTCGAAGCAGCAAGCTGCTGTTTTTCCTGCGCTAGCTTCTGGATAGACACTTGCAGCTTGGCAACATCTGCTCTGAGTTGCAGCGACGTTTGCTTATGCTCCTCGTTGCGGCGAAGCAGTTGCCCCCGGCTGCGATTAGTAAAAACTAGGCACTCTCGCATTTCCAGGTAGGTGCGCTCTAGCTCTGCCCGCTGAAGTTGGGACACGTCTCTGGGGAAATCGGTCGCCGGGCGAAAGCGGTCGGGCGTGCGGCTGGCGGTCTGCTCGGACGAAATTTGGTGAGAAGGGTCAGAAAAAGCCATAGCTCGGAGGTTCACTATCTATCCTGATCTTGGCTCAGAATGCCCAGAACAGGGGACAACTGCACTGGTTTTACATAAAAGCTTCATGAAATAGGCTGTCTCTGCCTAAATTTCATCCCATTTGGGGCATTTGAGGACGATCTGAGGAATGTTTGGGTGAGGAATGTTTTGAGAGAGAAATTCTCCGGTTCTGACAAAAACCCAGAGTTCTCTCTAAGGTTGACCCAAAATCTAATACTGATTCGCCTTGAAAAAATTGGTGTGTGCAAGTCGAAAAGTTTAGTAAAATAACTTTACAAGACCAATAGGTATTTATTCTCATTACATTCGCTTCATCGCCATGACCGACTTTCCCTGGTTAACCTCCATCGTTCTGCTGCCCCTGGCGGCTGCGCTCCTAATTCCCTTGCTGCCGGACAAAGACGGCAGAATTGTCCGTTGGTACGCCCTCGCTGTGGGGTTGGCGGACTTTGTGCTGATGTGTTTCGCCTTCTGGACTCACTATGACCCCACTGTCGCAGACTTTCAGATGGTGGAAACCTTCCGGTGGATGTCGCAGCTTGGGCTAAGCTGGACGGTTTCGGTGGATGGCTTGTCGGTGCCGCTGGTGCTGCTGGCTGGCTTTGTGACCACGCTGTCGATGTTTGCCGCTTGGGGTGTCGATCGGCGACCGCGCCTGTTCTACGCGCTGATGCTGGTGCTATACGCGGCGCAGGTGGGCGTGTTTGTTGCTCAGGATCTCCTGCTGTTTTTCATCATGTGGGAAGTGGAGCTAATTCCCGTGTACCTGCTGGTGTGCATCTGGGGCGGGCAAAACCGTCGCTACGCGGCGATGAAGTTTCTAATGTACACGGCGATCGCCTCTATCTTTATTCTAGTGGCCGGTCTGGCGATGGCTTTCTCCGGCGACACTACTACGTTTGACATTGCCGCCCTCCGCCTCAAGGACTTCTCCCTGCCAATGGAACTGCTGCTCTACGCAGGGCTGCTAATCTCCTTCGGCGTTAAGCTGGCCATCTTCCCGATGCACACCTGGCTCCCCGATGCTCACGGCGAAGCTTCCTCCCCAGTATCGATGATCCTGGCAGGTGTGCTGCTGAAAATGGGTGGCTATGGGCTAATCCGTTTGAATATGGAGCTTCTGCCCAACGCTCACGTCTATTTCGCTCCGGTTCTGGCTATCCTTGGTGCAGTCAACATCGTCTACGGTGCGCTCAATTCCTTCGGGCAGACGAACATGAAACGTCGCCTCGCCTACTCCTCCATTTCCCACATGGGCTTTGTGTTGCTAGGCATTGCTTCCTTCACCGATATCGGCGTGAGCGGCGCAATGCTGCAAATGATTTCCCACGGGCTGATTGCTTCGATGCTGTTCTTCCTGGCCGGCGTAACCTACGACCGCACCCACACCATGATGATGGACAAGATGGGCGGCATCGGACAGGTGATGCCTCGCGTGTTTGCCCTATTCACGGCTGGCGCAATGGCTTCGCTGGCGCTGCCCGGAATGAGCGGATTTGCTGGAGAAATCGCCGTGTTCATGGGCATGACGACGAGCGATGTCTACGGTTCTACCTTCCGCACGGTAACGGTGTTTCTCTCCGCAGTCGGCCTAATCCTTACGCCAATCTATTTACTGTCAATGCTACGTCAGGTCTTTTTTGGCACGAGCGCCGAGCTAATGTGCGACGTAGTTCCGTCCTGTGACCTGGGCGATTTTGAAATGAAGCGTCAGGGCAATGAGGAAGCTGCCTGCTTTGGCACCAACTGCGTGTTGCCAGCAGATGCGAAATTTGAGGATGCTAAACCACGAGAATTATTTATCGCCGTTTGCTTCTTAGCGCTGATTGTGGCGATCGGGCTATATCCCAAGCCTGCCATGCAGATGTATGATGCCAAGACTGTTGCCGTGAATGCTCAAATGCAAACGTCTTATCAGCAATTTGCACTCACGCATTCCTCAACCTATGCGGGTGGATTGCTTGATGGAGTTGTTTCCAGCGCCAAAGCACCGGTCTTGGGTGTGGTGGAATAGCCGGATGGTGGACGGCAGGAGCTTTGGACGACAGTTAGCTTGTTCAGTTAGCTTGGTCAAAGCTTCCAGAATTTTTGATAGTTCTGACTGCTGCCAGTCTGTTACGAATCTCTGAGTGCTGCGCTGCAAACCTCAAAATTTTTAGAACTAAAAAGTTTTGAGAATTAAGAAACCGTCGCCTGGCAACCCAAGCGGCGGTTTCTTGCAGGAAAAGCGCTTCTAACCCTTAGCTGACACTAGCCAGTGCGGGTGCTTCGGGGGCCCATTCAGTGTGGAACGTGCCTGCTTTGTCGATGCGCTGGTAGGTGTGCGCCCCAAAGTAGTCGCGCTGAGCCTGGGTGAGGTTTTGCGGCAGGGTGGCGCGGCGGTAGCTGTCGAAATAGTCCAACGAGGCGCTGAAGGCGGGCACCGGAATGCCAACCTTAGCAGCGGTCATAATAACTTCACGCCAGGCCGCCTGACGATCCAGAATGGTCTGCTTGAACTCTGGAGCCAGCAGCAGGTTAGGGAGAGCAGGGTTCTCGTCGTAGGCTTTCTTGATTTTGTTCAAGAAGCCCGCACGGATAATGCAGCCACCCTTCCAGATGCGGGCCATTTCGCCCAGGTTAAGGTTGTAGTTAAACTCTTGCGAAGCCTTGGCCAGCAGCGCCATGCCTTGGGCGTAGGAGCAAATCTTGGAACAGTAGAGCGCATCCCGCACCATGTTAATAAAAGTTTGCTGGTCGCCTTCATAGAGTCCGCTGGGCCCCGTCAGTTCCTTGGATGCTGCAACCCGCTCTTCTTTGATGGAGGAGATGATTCGAGCATTCACCGCTGCGATGATAGTGGGAATGCTGACACCCAGTTCTAGGGCGCTCATTACCGTCCAGCGACCCGTGCCTTTTTGCCCAGCCGCATCCAGGATGAAATCCACCAGGTGCTTGCCTGTGTCGGGGTCAATCTTCTGGAAGATGTCGGCGGTAATTTCGATCAGGAACGAGTTGAGTTCGTCGGTGGTGTTCCACTCGGCGAAGGCGGCGTGGAGTTGCTCGTTGGTCAGTCCGCCTGCATTTTTCAGCAGGTCGTAGGCTTCGGCAATGAGCTGCATGTCACCGTACTCAATGCCGTTATGAACCATCTTGACGTAGTGCCCGGAGCCGCCGGGGCCAATGTAGGTGACGCAGGGGCCGTCGTCTACTTGGGCGGCAATTTTGGTGACAATGGGTTCGATTTCGCGATAGGCGGCTTCGGTGCCACCGGGCATGAGGCTGGGCCCGTTCAGCGCGCCTTCTTCGCCACCGCTCACGCCCATGCCAATAAAGCGTAATCCGGTGGATTCTAAATCCTTGACGCGACGCTCGGTGTCTTCGTAGAGGGAGTTGCCGCCGTCGATGATCATGTCGCCGGGTTCAAGCAGGGGCTTAAGCTGTTCGATTACAGCATCAACAGGGGCACCAGCCTTGACCATGATCAGGATTTTGCGAGGGCGCTCTAGGGATTGCACAAACTCAGGCAGGGTGTAGGAGGCGACGAAGTTTTTCCCTGCGGCCCGCGTTCTCATAAATTCTTCTGTAACCGAACCAGTGCGGTTGTAGACCGCCATTGAATAGCCGTTGCGCTCGATGTTGAGTGCGAGGTTTTCGCCCATCACGGCCAAACCAATGAGACCAAAGCTCTGTGCCATAGATTCTGCCTACTTGCTTACTGCTGGACAACGCCGAACCAAATTCCAAAGTGCTTCACAGAGGACGAATGCAGGCAAAGCCCACACGACCCCAAGGCTTTATATAGATTTTTGGGACTGTCTGTTCCTTATCAGAGTAGACAAGTTTTTCAGAAAGGGCAGTTCATCAAAGATTTTCTTTATGCCTTAAACCGTTTGGTTGTCTGGGATACAGGAATTTGAATGATGAATTCGGTGTGGTGTCCTGGGGCAGAATTACAACGGAGGATGCCGTGGTGGGTTTCGACGATGATTTGGTAGCACATGGCGAGTCCGAGGCCTGTGCCCTGGCCGACGGGCTTGGTGGTGAAGAAGGGATCGAACAGGCGGGATTGGAGATCTTCGGGGATTGGGGGGCCGTTGTTGGCGATGCGGATTTGGATGTGTCCATCAGTGCTTCCCTCCTTACCCGCTTTGCCTCCTTTGCCCTCCCTGTCCTCCAGATATCGAGTCTGAATATGGATCAGGGGAGGGGAGGAATCTGATAGGAATCCGCTGGGAATTCGCGGAGTCTGAAGAGCATCAATGGCATTGTTGAGGATGTTCAGAACCACCTGGTTGATTTGGCTGGGGTAGCACTCTACAAGAGGCAAATCGCTGTAGTCAGTTGTAACTTGAATAGCAGAACCGCTGGCAGACGTTTGAAGCCGATGCTGCAAGACTAGCAGTGTGCTGTCGATGCCGTTATGAATTTCGACTCGCTTCAGTCCTGCCTCATCCATGTGGGAAAAGGTGCGGAGTGAGAGGACGATAGTACGGATGCGCTCGGCTCCGACCCGCATGGAGTTGAGCAGTTTGGGCAGATCGGCAGTGATGAACGGTAGATCTATGCTGGCTTGCGCCTCTTGCACGGGTTGTGGGGGATGGGGAATGTGCTGCTGATAAAGAGCGATTAGGTCGAGCAGAGCATGGGCATATTGGCGAGCGTGGGTGATGTTGCCGTAGATGAAGCCGATGGGGTTGTTGATTTCGTGGGCGATGCCTGCGACGAGTTGCCCTAAGCCGGACATTTTTTCGCTGTGGAGCAGTTGGGCCTGGGTTTTGCGAAGTTCCTGGAGGGTGCGTTCGAGTTCTTCAGCTTTTTCGCGGTAGCGCAGTTCTGACTGACGCAGGGCGGCTTCTTGCTGGAGGGCTTGCTGGATGCGATCGCGCTCTCGCAGGTATCGGAGCGATCGCTCTAGCAGCCGCCAGATAATCAGCCCCGACACGGCTCCTGCGCCCATCAGCGACAACCCCAAATAGCGCAGACCCAGCAACATCTGCTGATAGACAGGTCGGGGCGCATCGATCCGCAGCAACATGACGGGCCGGCGGTGCAGGTCATAGATAAGGCGGTAAGCGGCGATCGCCTGCGCTGTAAGCGGAATGACTATCTCCGATTGCCCTGTTTTTAGCTGAGTTAGGGCTTGCTGATGGGTGGGGCCTGTGAGTGGATGCAGCGATAGCGACAGTTGGGTCGATTCGGAGAGCTTAGCAAGCTTATCGGCATCTAGCGTTTGTCCAAAAATAAAGCTGCCGACAGCGGGGCCACTGCCGTTACTTCTCAGAATAGGGCGACTAACGAGCAGCGTTAGCTGTCCAGAAATCAGCACGATGCCCTGAGGATTTGACGGTTCTCGCCCTACCTGAAACAGCTTGGGCAGCGCCATCAGCGCATCCTGAAAGACTTCATCAGCAGGGCTGTTGATTTGTCCACTGGAATAGTCGTAGGCGGCGCTATAGAGTAGGGTTTGGGGGTCGCGGGCGATCGCCATCCAGTCTGCCTGAGTCGATGTGAAGGTAACGTCGCCAATCGAATTGCTGATGTAGTCTGGCTTTTGACCCTGGGCATAGGCGTAGGTCTCGTCCCAAATGGCATAGTCTGTAGCGGCATTGCCCAGAATGTCGATTTGATTTTGAAGTGCTCGCTCAACCTGATCCAAGTTTCTCGTCAGGGTCAGCCTTTCGACCTGACGGGCGCTGTTGAGCAGAATCGTTGATGAGCCAGCAAACAGCAGGGTTGTGATTCCTCCAAGAATCAAGAAGATGCTAACTGGAAGCGGAACTCGCATGTAAACGTGCGGTTTGAAAAACAGCGGTGCAAGGTTTCTAAATACTCTGGGAACCTGAATTGAGAAGACTCGGACGCAGGGCAAAACAAAGTTAGAGGCTGGACTACTTAGAGACTGGAATATAGCACCGCTCCAAGGCCCTGCGTTGGCTATCTCCTGAATTCTCTAAGCTCAGAGTGCCCAGCCTCCTGAGAGGAGGCGACATCGATTGATAAAATGCTCCCAGATGACCAAAACTACACGCTTTTCTATGGCTAGCCCGGAAATGTCTAATTCAGAAACACCAACAGAAATGCCTAATTATGGAGGGGCTGACGCAGTGGACGAGGCGATCGCCCGTGGCATTGATTTTGACGGGTCGCCCATTCCCCAAGCCAAATTAGACCTCTACAGTCGAGTGATGGGGCTGGAGGCGGGTCGGCAGCGCAGCGGCGTAAGCAACACCATGCGATCGCGCATCGTCCGCATCGGCGCAAAGCACATTCCTCAGGACGAGCTAAATCAGATGTTGATTGCGGCCGACTTTGCCCCGCTGAAGGATAAAGAAATCGCTTTCTTTTACGGTGGTAAATCGTAATAAACAAGCGTTACAGAGCGCAGGGATTTGTCACCAAACGCTGTAATACTGTTAAGCAGGCAGTAAGCAGTTGGAGATCGAGCTGGGGAGCGTGCGATCGCCAGTTGCTTATTGCTCGCCAAAGTTTTTTAGACATGAACTTCTCCAATGGTGCCTACTCCCAGCGCAATTGCGGCGATCGCCTATGGCTTACTGGCGCTGGTCGGCGGCATCATTGGCTATCGGCAGGCGAGCAGCCGGGCCTCGCTCATCTCCGGCGGCATCAGCGGCGCGCTGCTCCTTTTGTCAGGGATCTTGCAAGCAGCGGGCATACCCTGGGCGCGGGGGCTGGCCGCGCTGATCACTGGGACACTGGTGGTCGTTTTTATTATGCGCTGGATTAAAACCCGAAAGCCAATGCCAGCCCTGCTGATGATCGTGGCAGGACTGGCATCGCTGTTTGTGACGGGCTTTATCTTGTGATGGGCTTTATCGCGTCGTGAAACCGGCTGAATCGGGGTAACCTACACCGCACCCGCAGGCAGCAGACCCGTTGCCGACAGGATATAGTTCAAAATCGAGCTAACGAAGGCTAGGGCGATCGCCCCCAAAATGGCGCTGCCGATGCCCCAGCGCAGGCGGAAGCCCTGAGTCAGCAGGGCCGCCAGACCAAACACAATGACCGAACCCAGCAGCGGCACAATGCCCAGGGTAAACAGCCAGGAGGCCGTGCGAATAAACTGCGGAAAGGCGTACCAAATGCCATTCAGCACCCCAATAATGGCACCCGCAAACAGGGCCGCACCGGGATTGTCAATGTCAATTCCCAGAGGGAGTTTAGAGATAATCAGCAGGCTAATTGCCAACACCAAAATCGAAATTAAAAGTCCAATCATAGCCACTCCTCCAAAGTTAACTACTTAAAAACCAATCAGCGAGATCAAACAACAGGTTAGGACGATTCATGCAATCAACGTTAAAACGATCTGGCTCGGTAAAAGGGAGCAGTCTTTCTATTCTTAAGTCCCTATAGCACTGCGAAAGAAGCCGTTCTTTCTAGTTGAAACCGTCAGACCTTTGCACTGATGATTAGCACCAAAATTAATGGTGAACCAAGGCTAGACTAGGGTGTTAAGGCATCTTCAAGCTTGCGGAGAACCGAGGCTTCGGCTTGGCTGATCTTCTCGCCGCCAATCCCCAGAAAGCCGCCTTCTTTCACGGCTTCGGCGACCTTGGTGGCGATCGCCAATAGCCAGCCCCTGTACTCATTGGCTTGCACCCCCGTTACCTTCGCCGCCAGCACCGATTTGACTTTATCAAAATGGGCGATCGCCGCATTTCGTCCTTCAGATGCGTTTTTCAAATCACGAATATAGCGGAGAATTTGAAACTCCTTCTTAAGCAAAAGTGAATCAGCCGGAGTACTATCCGCCAGGTCAACTTCATTCAGCGCTGAGACTACCGAACTCACCAACCCATCGGGCGGAAGATCTTGACGCTGCTGCTCAACAGCCAGGATTTTGACACCCGCCTGCACTTCTTTCATAAAAGAGACAGGATCGGTCTTATCAGCCAGCGTCAGCGCAATAATTGCCTGCATAGGCGCTTGCGTTAAAACTGCCCACTCCTCTTCTGAGAAATATTGTTGCACCATAACTGTTTCCTCAATCGTTTCTTCGAGTTGCGCCCCAGAAAACAGCTTTGTAAAACAACCCGTTTTCTGAGAACCGATCCAACCACGCCGGAAGGAGCTTTCAAAAAATCTCAGTAATTTCCGTATGCATTACAGCAGGATACTGGAAAACAACGCTTTTTGTGTAGGTTTCCTGCGTACATTCGCGGTTGCAATTTCTTAGGCGGTGCAAAGCCGCCTGCAAGGCTTCCGTCTAGGGGATGATCGGGGCGTTGCAGCCCGCTGCATCAGGGAACCCTAGCAGTTGCCCAACGGCAAAGCAGCGAAACGGATTTTGGGGCACAGGCGGATCGCCTGCCGCAATCCACACCTTGAGCCGCATCGGGTCATAAATTGCCTGTCGCAACGCGCCATTGCCGCCGGGACTAGCATCGTCGTCAAACACATCAAACGGGCTGGCTTCCAGCGTGATGGGATGAGTGCGATCGCGCAAAATGTCTGCTACCACCGTCGGGTCGATTTCGCCATAGCGAGAACTGATACCATCTGGCTCCAAAAGCTGCCCCAAGCGCTGAAACCGGAGATCACTCGAAAGGTCAATTGGCAGCGGCTGGCGCTCAAACATCTCCGGCAGGACGAAATGATTGGTCGCGTAAAGCACGCCGTTGTCTTGGAGGGGACGCACGCCCAAGTGCCGCCCCGTAAACTCGAATACGCCTGCTTCCCGCGACTTGCCATCAGTAATCATAATGATGTTGCCCCGCACGCGAGGCTGCGTTTCCATGAGGCTGCGGGCTTCGGCAAAGCTAGTGGCCGTTTTCAAGATTTGCCCCATAAGTTGCACATTGCTGCGCCCTTCCCGCGACAGTTCGGTGATATCCGCCGCGTGGGCCGTATCCAGGCCCAGCGAAATGCCTGCCACATTCACCCCAGAGTTTGGCCAGATTACACCGGGATAGGTGACAAACACATGGGGCAGGCCGTCAAGCGGCTGCCGGATAAACAGGATGGGGTTGTAGACGACGTAATCGACGGGTTTTTCGTTGTTATCGACGCTGCTGCCGTGGTAGAGATAGCCGTCTCTGGTTGCGGCGTTGGTTGCCACAAACTGGTTACAGCCTTCCCAAAACAGCTCTCGCGGCAGCGTGTAGCCGAGGATTTCTTGGAACACGTCCGCGTAGGACATCATCATGCAAACGTCCATATCAATGCCGATATCGCTGGTCGCATCGGCCAATCCCCGGCATTCTTCTAGTAGCTCTGGGAAGGCTCGGTTTTTGGCCAGTCGCCCTAGCCCCAGCCCTACACCTGCCAGCCGAGCGATCCGCAGCGGCCGTTCGCCAATGCTGGCGATTTCATCATGCAGTAGGGTACCGTGCTGATAGCCCATGTCGTAGGGGGTTCCTGCTAGCCAGACGATTTTGATTAAGCCGCGCTCTTCTCGGTGGGCGGGGACGGGCTGCCAATTGGCGGGCAGGAATTCAGCGACTTTTTCGGGGGCGATCGCCACTTTAGGCGCGGGTGATCCTGGGGTTGCTATATTGCAATCGCAGACGGTTTCGGCGGCGGAGGCTTGCAGGTTTAGCAGCCACGATTCAAAGGCGATCGCCCCGTCGGCCGTTGAAGGTGCGCGATTGACCAACTGCCCCAAGCGAATTAGCCGCGACCCGTCTAGCACAATCTGTGAAGTCGGATAGCGTTGCAACAGTTCCAGCAGGGTGAACTGCCCGTCGCCCGCCGCAGACAGCACCAGCGTAGACCGCAGCGCCTGGATATTTGCCCGATTGGATGGGGTTTGAATCACCTCGCCAATCTTAAATAGCGCGTATTCTCCCAATATGGAATTCAGATCTTCATCTAAGTTAACTGCGTTGGCTCTAATGGAGTCGTTCAAAGCCTCCCGAAACTGATCAGGCGCAATTTTGGCAATCCGTAGCATCGATCGCCATCCGGGTGAAAGGTAGCCCGTTTCGGCAAAGGTGGTCAGTTCGCCAATGCTGATAGACGGGCGCAGCGGGCCCAAGGCAATCACCAGTCGCCGATTGGCAAAGTCTGGCAGCGGGGGCACAGCCTGAGCGCTGGCGGTCTGTTTTGGGCTGGCGGTCTGTTTTGGGCTGGCGCTGGGGTCGGCAAGAATGCCTGTGTTTGCGATCAGGCGGTTTTTTGCGCTGGCGATCGCCCCCGTGAGAGCAGTGGTTTGAACAGACGACTCGATGGGGGGCGAGTGTATGGCAGGGGCGATCGCCGCAGCGGCTTCAGTCCACCCAGCCGCGGCCGTTTGAGCTTGGTCACCAGGCTGGACGTTGAGACGAGTGGCTTCAAGCGTTGCAGCGCAGTCGCACACCAACTCCGGCAGCAGCGTCTGCACCGTCCGCAGCACGGGCAGCAGCCGATTCACCACCAGTTCCACATCCGTATAGGCTTGCTCCAGTCGTCCCACTTCCAGCCGCACGGCAGGTTGGGGATACTGTTGCAGCAGTTCCAGCACAGAAAACGTGCCGTCATCTCGGAGGGCGCGGCGAAGGGCCGTTTCCACCTCGTCGAGCCGCTCACTGCCGAGGGGATCGCCCACGGTTTTATTGATCTGGAGAAGGATAAATTGGCGCTCTGGCAGTGCGTCCAAATTGGGCAGGGCGATCGCCTGCGTCAGCCAGTGGTGCATTGCGTCTGGCTCAATCTCTGCGGCAATCAACAATGCCTGGGTTGGTTCTGAAAGGGTTTTCTGCGCTGCAAAGGTCGCCAATTCGGCATAGGGAACTGAGAGCCGCTGATCCCGAAACTGAAGAATCACCGTTTGGGCAGCGCTGACGCGATGAGCCATCAGCAGGTTGAGCAGCAGGCTCAGCAGCAGCCCCAAACCCAGTCCTACGCCTAGTTTTACAGACGGACGATAAGGACGATGAAACATCTGCCGCAGTCGCAAGAACCGGGCGATCGCCCAATTTCGCAATCCTCGAACATCCCAAACGCCATGCCTCATAGGTTTCTCAATCAACTCTGTTAAAAAAATCAACTCTGTTAAGGGCACCTCGAAAAATTCAGATCTTCTTGATAATAGCTACGAGAAAACGAGAGTTTCAGGCTCCCAAAATTCTCAATAAGGCAATTAATCGAGGCACCCTTAAGAAATTCAAACACAAGCCTTTGAATTTGGAATTTGCAACCTGGAGCTAGTCAATTTTCAAGAAATTCCTGGACTAAAAACTTCTAGCCTAAATTTCCAAACCGAAGACTCAAAACGGTCTAGCTCTACGAGAAAATACCCTTAGCGTCACTTCAAGCACACCCGTAGTGTAAATGAGATCGACAGTAAAGTATCGGGTATATCTAGCAAAGACACGTATCACCTTGTAAAATCCTACAAAATAGCGACATTAGCAAGCACTTACCGAAAAAAGGCGCAGGACGGCTGATCGCCATCCATTTTTAAGCAGGGTTGAGTCATTCCTTCCGGTATCTCTTGACCCTGGCAGTATTTCATAGGCAATACATTGACGTGGTTATTACCGTTATTACCACTGAGTTTCCAATGGTTTACATGCTGGTGCGCCTTTATTTTGGTAGTGCTGCGATCGCATCTGGTGTTGAGGAAATTTGAGGAAATCTTTTGAGGAGTGAGTCCATGAAATCCGATTTGCAATCTACCCGCCAATGGCAGTGCCTCTTGCTGTCGGGCAGCGTGTTGGTGTCTACGGTCATTGTCGGGGGACAGGCGGCCGTTGCTTCAGAAGCAATCGTTGCAGAAGCAGCGGCCGCAGAATCGATTGCCGCAGAATCAACGACCAAATCTGGCTCAGTTCGCAGCACGATTCCCCCGCTTTCACCGATTCGCTCACTGAGTGTCGAACCTTTGCTTGTCGAACCACTGGAATCTGTCGAGGTGGCTCCCGAAGCAGCCGTTGCTCCCGAACCCGTCGTGGTTGTTCCAGACGCAGAGCCGGACTCTGAAAGCACCACAGGGCTAACTACAACACCCAGCATCGAGAGCGCTGAGGTTGGGTCAGATGAAGTCGAAGCCGCTGAAATCGAGATTCCGATGGGCACGGCCGCAGATCTAGAGCCAATGCCAACCAATCCGGCGATCGCCAATACTGATACAGAGCTTGATCCAGACCTATCCGATCCCAGCTTCTCAGTTCCCGCCCCCATCGAAATTGCTCAAACAGGCCCTCGCGAAGTCCGCTATGTCTTCAGCTACATCGGCGTGGGGGTCAACTTGGGCATTGCGGGCGATGCCGCCATCGGCGACACCAGCTTTGCTGTCCTCAGCAAAATTGCCCTCAATCCCTACCTCTCCCTGCGTCCCAGCCTGCTGATCGAAGACGATGTGAGCATTCTCGTTCCTGTGACCTACGACTTTGGCATTGCCGGGCCAGGCACGGGCATTGCGCCATTTGCCGGCCTGGGCCTCACGTTTTCCACAGGCAATGACAACAACGTAGACTTCTTGCTGACAGGCGGGCTAGATTTTCCGATCAACAGTTCACTAGTGGCCACAGCATCAGCCAACCTTGCGCCCTTTGGCCGTGAAGTAGACTTTGGCATTCTGCTGGGTCTGGGCTACACCTTTAGCGCTCGTCGGGCGGTGGTGCGTCGTCCCACGATCGCCGATGTGCAGGATGCGGTCGGCGGCACGGCTGATACGCTTGGCCGCAGATCCCGCATCAACCCCAGCTTTATTGGCGCTGGGGCGAACCTGGGCATCGGCGGCGACTCTGCGCTGGGCAACACCAGCTTCGCCATCCTGAGCAAGTTTGCCCTGAACCGCACGCTGTCGATTCGCCCAGGTCTGCTGATCGAGGACGACGTAGAAGTGCTACTGCCTGTCACCTTTGACCTGGAGCCAATTCGGACGGGATACACAACGCTGGCTCCCTACGTTGGGGCAGGAATTGCCTTCTCCTTTGGCGATGACAGCGGGTTAGACCTGCTGCTGACGGGCGGTCTTGATATCCCCCTCACGGCTTTTCTGGCACTGACGACGGGCATCAACGTCGGGCTGTTTGATAGCTTCGATGTGGGCGCAACGCTGGGTTTGGTTTATACATTCTCGCCTTACTAATTACTAAAAAGCGATTAAGAAGCGCTGTCATTAAAACTTCTGGCAATATCGAACGTTTACCAAACAGCGTTTACTGATACCCAAAAAGCGCTGCGCGAGGAGTCGTTATCGCGCAGCGCTTTGGTAAAGTCCCCAACTATTGCTACAAGCGGGGGTACAGCATTTTTATGCGAGGTGAGGCATGCGCTAGATAGGAAAGGCGAGGGCTTGTGTCTTAGTCTTATGCCTCACTAGCTTCAAAAACGCTTTGCTATAGGTCGGATCAGGCAAAGTAGGTAGCAACGGGCAGTGCGCCCAGGGTGGCGTGGCCCTCTGCGAGGGTTGCGGTCGTGAGGTTGACTACAAGGTCATCCTTGGCATTGAAGCTGGCAGTGCCGTTGTTGGCGGAGAGGTATAGCTCTTGCTTCCAGCGAAACATGACTGCTTCGTTTGCCTTGAGCGCCTGACGGCCGCCTCGCTTCTGATTTTTGTCGGCGTAGGCCAGCTTGACGGCATCTTCTAGGGTTTTTGCCCTAATGTTGCCTGCGTTGAACAGCGCTTTGGGGCGGTTCAGCGTGGTCAGGTTGTTGTCAAAGTCGAACACGAGGCGATCGCCCTCCAGCACATTCAAATCTAAAATGCGATCGGGCGCAGTGACCAGCGATTGCCTGAGCGCCTTGCCCTGCCGACCCGCGCTATAGACAAACCAGTCTGCTCCCGCGCCGCCGACCAGCGTATCGCCGCCTGCCCTACCCAGCAGGATGTCATTGCCGCCTTCGCCCCGCAACACGTCCGCACCCGCAGTGCCCAGCAGGATGTCGTCTGCCGCCGTGCCCGTGATTTCGGTGGGCGGGTTGACCACTGTGCCCGTTGCGCCAAACTCCACTGCGCCAATGTCGATTTTGCTGTCGCGGGTGCGGCCTAGCTTGTCTGTCGTGGGTGCGCCGGAGCTAACGCCTGCGTTAATCGCAGCGCTGCCCTCCAGAAGCGGATGAAACAGCAGAAAACCGTCACTCATCTGCTGCAAACCGCCCAGTTTCGGATCGGCAATGCGAATGCCAGAAAACACCAGATTGCTGCTGTTTGCACCGCCCGCAAAGGTGGAAAATTGCAGGTTGCCGCCGCCATTGGCAAACGTGCCGCTGCTCTGCTGCTGGATATTCCAGGTGTTGCCGCCGTTGGCTGCGGTGTTGTTGAAAAAGACAGTGTTTCGTAGCGTCGCAGTGCTGCCACCTGCCACCGAAACGCCGCCGCCGACCCAGCCTGCGGTATTGAGGGCAATCGTGGTGTTGACAATCGTGGCGTTGTTGTAGAGCGCCATGCCGCCGCCCACATTGCTCGGTCCGCGGCCAGTGACCGAGTTTCCAGAAAAGGTGCTGTTGGTAATCGTGGCAGGAGCCTTCATCGTCCAGATGCCGCCGCCCTGACCTGTGGCGCTGTTGCCGACAAACGCCGTGTTGCTAATGGTCAGCCCCCGGTTCAGGTCGTTGCTCATGACCACGATCGCCCCGCCGTTGCCCCCGTTGCCCTGGGGCAGTGCCGTCACCGCGTTGTCTTTGAACAGGCTGCCCGTAATAGTGACGCTATCTTGCTTGCCTGTATAGAGGTAGGCCGCGCCGCCTTCGCCCTTGCCCTTGTTGCCCTCAAACACGCTGTTGACAATGCGGATAAAGCCGGACGCTTCGCTGGTGGAACTGGCGCGGTCGGTGTAGATTGCGCCGCCAAAGCCCCGCAAAAACGGGTTGGGCTTGCCTGTGTCGTAAAAAGCAGCCGTCGTGCTGTTGTTGAGAAACTTGGAATTTTCGATGGTGAGCTTGCCGTTGAGGCTGTTGATCGCGCCACCGTTGATGCCCTGGTTGTTGACAAACTCGCTGTTTCTTACCGTCAGCGGGCCGGGGCCCCAAAAGGCGATCGCCCCTGCCCCCCGTTCGTCATTGCCCGCCGTGGCCCGGTTGCCTGTGAACTTGCTGCCCGTCACCGTCAGGGAGCCTTCAAAGGCGCTGAACACCGCGCCGCCGCCCTTGTTGGCGACATTGTTGGTGAAAACAACGTTTTCCAGCGTTAGCTTGCCCTGGTGTTCCGTGGCGATCGCCCCGCCGCGCTCGGTGGTGAAGCCGTTGATCAGCGTCAGATTTTTCACCGACAGGCTGGTGGGCTGCACCGAGGTCGATTGCAGGTTAAAAATGCGCGACTTGTTGTTGCCGCTAATTTTTAGCCCCGGCGCAGTGCTGCCGTCGATAGTTAGATTTTTGCCTGCGGGAATATTGATCTGGCCGCTGGTGAGGGTAATGGTTTGCCCGGCCAGGCTGCTGGCAAAGCGAATCGTGCTGCCGCTGGTGGCTTGGGCGATCGCCGCCCGCAATGATCCAGCACCGCTGTCGGCGGTCGTCGTCACCGTAATGATTGTGGACATGAGTGTTCCCTATCTGATGGTTAGCTGTAGGAAATGCAGGAGAAATATACAGGAAATGCACAAGAAATGCACAGGAAATAAAGCAACTATCAACACGTTAGAAATCAAGCCACAGAACGTGAGATTAAACGCTTTCCGGAGAGATTAGTAGATGCACACGGAACCAAAGCAACCGAGTCGAGGAAACACAAAACCGAACGAAGTCGCATGACCCTGATCGACTTTCCGGGAACGCCAAAATTCCTTCAGGAAACATTCCAACGGGTTCATGATTTTTTCACCTAAGTGAAAACTGTCTGCACAGGCAGCACGCCCGCCCGCTGCTGGCGCGGCGACAGCGCAATCCCCGTCACGTCGATCACGCCATCCTGGGCCGCACTAAAGCCAGCACCCTCTGCGTTGATCGAGAGCAGCGTGCGACTGCCCCAGGAAAACAGCACCGCTTCACCAATCGCTAGGACTTGCTTGCCTGCCTGCTGCTGGTTTTTGTCGGCGTAGGCAGCGGCGATCGCCCCCCTCAGGGTGCTGCCCTGCACGGTTCCCGCATGGAACAAACCCTTGGGCAACACTGATTCGCCGTTGACTTCGATCAGGAGGCGATCGCCCTGAGCAGGGTTGAAATCCGTGATGCGATCCAGGCTCGACAGCCGCGAGTGAGCCAGAGCCGATTTCAGCGTTGCGCCAACGTAGACAAACGTATCCGCCCCCGCGCCGCCCGTCAGCGTGTCGCTGCCTGCGCCGCCCCACAGCAGATCGTTGCCGCCACTGCCCAACAGCGTGTCGCCACCCGTGCTGCCCACCAGCCAGTCATCCCCGGCGCTGCCTTCCCACCGCAGCCCCCGCCCAAACTCGACCGCGCCGACATCAGGCTGAGCATCCCGGCTCAGCCCCCGCTGGTCTATCGGAGGTGCGCCTGCGCCCGTTCCTGTGTTGATGGCGGGGCTGCCGGCTAGCAGCGCATGGGTCTGCCCCAATCCGCCGTTTGCCTGGAGTGGATCGAGCTTGGGGTCGATGATGCGAGAGTTAGCCACAACGCGCGGATCATCTTTACTTTGCAGCCCTGGAAATTCGATATTGCCGCCACCGTCAATGAGCGGTCTGCGCGTTTGAACGCGAGTCTTCCAGGGATTGCTAGCAGTATTGAACGCAACGATGGAGTTTTTGAGCGTAATTGACTGGTCGCCCATCCAAAACGCGCCGCCCTGGAATCCGGCGTGATTGTAGGCAACGGTGACATTGGTCAGCGTTGCAGCAGACGTGGTACGGTTGCCAAAGGTGATTGCGCCGCCCAGCCCGCCGCCGTTGCCATCGTCGGCCCGGTTGCCCGAAAACGTTGTGTTCACGATAGTAGTCGGCGACGATTCGCCAATCCACAATCCGCCGCCCTGCCCCTGAGCCGTGTTGTTGGCCAGCGTGCTGTTCCGCAGGGTCAGTTCGGCATTGCCGTGGCGCAGCCCGCCGCCCAGCGCCTCACCGTCAGCGCCGCGAATCACAGTATTGCCGACGATCGCACAGTTTTCAATCAGCACCTTGTCGGGCGGATAGGCAAAGAGAAACAGCCCGCCGCCCTGGGCCGCACCGCGATTGTTTTCAAAGCGGCTGTTGCGGAGGGTGATTTGGCCGCCAATGGGGCCATAGCTGCTGTTGGGGCCCGATGCATTGGCTCCGTCGGTGTAGATTGCGCCGCCGTAGCCGCTCACCCCCCGTTGAGACGCGCCTGGCGTGGAGTCGTTGCCACGAAAGATCGAATTCTCAACCGTTAGCTCACCCAGCAGGCTATTGATTGCGCCGCCGTTGATGCCGCGATTGCGGAGGAATCGGCTATTGCGGACGGTCAGCACGCCGCCGCTCTTGGTGCCGATCGCTCCTCCGCCTCGTTCGTTTTGGGCAAGCGTGCCGTCATTGGCGATGAACGTGCTGCCCTGCACGAGCGTCCGCCCGCGAAATCCGGTGTAGATTGCCCCACCAAACCCAGCCGCGTTTTCCTGGAAACGGCACCGGATCACCGTCAGCTCGCTGCTGTTTCCGGTCAAGATTGCGCCGCCGCCGCCCGACTGTTCGGTGTTGCCCGTGACCCGCCCGTGTCTCAGGGTCAGCTCCCGTAGGGTCACTTTGGCATTGTCCCCAACTTGCAGAATGCGGCTGCTGCGGTTGCCGCTGAGGGTGATGCCGGGGGCGGTCGAGCCGTCTATCGTAATTGAGCGGTTGAGGGTGAGTTGGCCACTGGTCAGGGTGATGGTCTTTCCCTGGAGGCTGGCGGCAAAGCGGATGGTGGCTCCGTTGGTGGCTTGGGCGATCGCCGCCCGCAAAGATCCTGCACCGCTGTCAGCGGTCGTTGTCACCGTGATGATTGTAGACATGAATGTTTCCTTTCTGATGGTTAGCTGGAAAGGGTGCAACCAGAGGTTGACACGCTAGAAATCGTCCTGAGGAACGCTAAAGCAAACGCTCAGCAGATGAATTCATAAGTGTTTATGGAAGCTAATCAGCCGAAACGGAATACGCGAAAAGGGCAAAAAAGGGGGGCAAAACGGACGCAATGATGCAGGCTGTAATTCACCTTACTAGAACGTCAATGCTCATCTAGAAGACGGTCAATTTACTTGCTTTATATTCTCTCCAATGAAGGAAGACTTGCATTAACGCCGAACCTTTTTACCCCTGACACAGGGATGGCAAAATCATCGCTTTTGCAAACAAAAAAAGAAACATTTCTCATTCCAGATTAGGTTCTTTCGATTGCAGGAAATCAAGTTGCATCAAGTCAGGTTTTAGAACGTAATTGGGTTAATTGAGTAGACGCAAAGTGCAGGATTTTGTTCACGATAAAACGAGATGGCGAGGGCGCATCCTAGTTCTGCAAGTTTGCCCTCATCCCCCAGCCCCTTCTCCCAAAAAGGGAGAAGGAGAGCCGGATTGGCAGTCCCTTCCCCAAAGCGGGAGAGGGATTTAGGGTGAGGGTTCCAAAAGTGGGATGCACTCGATGGCGATCGCCCCGTCCAACTCAATCAAGATCCTGCAAAAATTACCGTGAAAATACTGAGACGGGAATTCTGGATGAAGCCATAGACGCAGAGTAATGGTTCAAGAACTCACGATTAAACGGTAATTCTTGACTGCTCGAAATATGAAATAGGATACGAACTTCGTCTTGTTTTACGATGCAAGAAGTATTCAAGAAACGAGTCAAAAAGCACCCAAAAGTCTGGACTAGGGGATAAGGAAGACGAGTAGACTGCGTAAATAACACCCCAAGAAATATCTAAGAAATGCAGTCTAGAGCGGACAGCAGAGAAGTCCAGTGAGCGATCTTTCAGAAACCCTGATTAAAAGAATGGGTGGAAGATCCTGACAGAGAAAATGGCTACGAACATGACCAGATCTGCTAGAACGAGGCACCCGATCTGATTCCACGCTTTCATTAATAGCCCACACCATGCATAAAACATTCCGTGAAACCGCTGAAAATGTTTATTTTTCAGCATTGTTAATTGCCACCTGCACTTCTGCGACCACTGTTGTCAGCCACTTCGTCAATTACTCCGGATGTGGCACACACCGCAGCACATCTTGACGCTGGAGCGGTTACTGATAAGCAGCAACCTCCAAAGTTAACGTTTTCTATCGACCTGAGTAAATTAGGCCCGTCGCGCTGAAAGGTAAGTTATCCCCCTTCGCATGAGGAGCCGTTTCTATGTCTACGTCTGCTGAATCATCTGGGTTGAAAGTTTGTCCTGCCTGCGGGGTCAAGATTGCCCCCGGCGGCATCACGGGCGATCGCGTCCTGTTTTCTGCTGGCCCACCGGGCACTCGCGCCACCCTCTGGACTCGCGTCTGTCAGTATGCCAAGCGCCCTGGCTGCATCAACAAGGATCAAGGGCAAAGCAGCGGGGAACCAAGTGACAGCCGGTTGGAATCGTAGAACCCGTTTCTCCGACTCCCTAACTTTATTCCCTAACTTCACCACTCCCCCGCCCAATCGCCCACTTCATCTGGCTCAGCACGCCCCGCAGCATCGCCACCTCTGGCTCTGAAAGCTGGGCCCGCAGGAACAGGCGGCGAAATTTTTCCATGCGGCTGGCGGCGGTGTGCGGGTAGAGGTAGCCAATGTCGAGCAGCAATGCTTCGAGCTGGTTAAAGTAGGCTTCTAGGGTGTCGAGGGAGGCGATAGGAGTAGCGGAGGAGTGGGGGTTGCGCCTGCTTACCTCTGCTTTGTCGATTTTGTCGATGGCTTGATCGATAGCTTGATCGGTGACTTGATCGATGACTTGATCGGTTCCGTGGTCACAGCCTGCCTGCGGGCGGCGGGCGGCGGACTGTTGACCTGCGGCCAGTTCATAACAGCAGACGGCGACGGCCTGGGCCAGGTTCATGGAGGCATAGGCTTCGCTGGTGGGAATTTGCACGAAGCGCTGGGCCAGGTTAAGTTCGGCGTTGGTGAGTCCAGAGTCTTCGCGGCCGAAGATGAGGGCGGCGGCGGGCAAAGTGCCGTCAGCTAGGGGCGATCGCAGCCAGGGCAGGCAGTCTTGGGGAGATTCCAGGCGAATGGGCAGCGTGGTGCGATCGCGCCCGGTCGTGGCAACTGCTCGCTGGCAGCCCGTCAGCGCTTCCGATAGCGTTGCAACCTGTTGGGCGGCTTCCAGCACGTCGGCCGCGTGGACAGCCAGCAACCGCGCTTCGGCGCTGAGTGGGTCGCACTGGGGGTTGACCAGCACCAACTGCCGCAGCCCAAAG
The DNA here is from genome assembly GCF_013177315.1 of Thermoleptolyngbya sichuanensis A183. Taxonomy (NCBI): domain Bacteria; kingdom Bacillati; phylum Cyanobacteriota; class Cyanophyceae; order Oculatellales; family Oculatellaceae; genus Thermoleptolyngbya; species Thermoleptolyngbya sichuanensis. The sequence continues at coordinate 5,122,501 of NZ_CP053661.1, forward strand.
TTTTTCATGACGCGGGCGATCGCCCCCACATTCAGCGGCCCGGCGGGTTCCACCAGCACAATGCGAATCTGCTCCAGCCCAGTATTCACAACGTTTTCCACGGCAACAGCAGTCGGCGCATCAGTCTAGCAGGCTCGGATTTTCATTCAAAATGCGGGCGCGGCGGCGACGGGCCACATCTTGCATGTCGATGATGTAATCGGTTTCATCCACGATTTCACCCGTAATGACTTCCAGCACATCTTCCAGCGTAATCACGCCCGCCACGCCCCCATATTCATCGACCACCACGGCCAGATGTTCGCGGCTGGTTTGAAATGACCGCAGCAGGCGATCGGCCCGCAGGCTCGTCGGCACAAACCAGGCTTTGCGGACAAAGGAAGAAATGGGGCGATCGCCCCGCCCCTCAATCAGCGCCGTCAGCAGTTCATGCCGCAGCGCAATCCCCAGCACATCGTCAATCGTCTCCCCAATCACCAGCAGACGGTTGTGCTGCGAGTCAATAATATCGGGCTTACAGGCTTCGAGCGTCTGCTCTCCTTCCAGATACGTAATCGCCACGCGGGGGGTCATCAGCTTGCCCGCCGTGGCATCATTGAGCGCAAACACACGGCGAATCATCTCGGCTTCGTCGTCTTCGATCACGCCTTCGTCGCGGCCAATGGTGGTCAAAAGCTGAATTTCCGCTTCATTGGTTGTGGGGCGATGGTTGCCACTGACAAACGGAGCCGTCACCTTCTCCAGCAGCAGCACCACGGGCGTAAACACGCGCGTCAGCAAGGTGAGCGGAATGGCAACCAGCAGGGAAATGCTTTCGGCGTTGCGCTCGCCGATGGTTTTCGGCAAGATTTCCCCAAAAATGATGATCAGAAACGTTAAAACGCCAGAAAAAACGCCAATCATTGCGCTGTTCAGCACAGACGCAGCCAGTGAGCCGATGACGATGCTTCCCAGAATGTTGAACAGGTTGTTGAAAATCACCAGCGTGGCGATCGGCCGATTCATCTTCTCTCGAATCGCCAGCAGCGCCTTGGCAGAAGCCCGGTTAGAAGACTGCGCCAGTTGCCGCACTTTGAGGATCGGCATCGACAGCAGGGCTGCCTCGGTGCAAGAACAAAGCGCAGAACCACAAATGACAAACAGCGTGACAGTCAGCAGCGGCAACATGGCAAGGAGGTTGACCCAGATGGAAGGTGCCCAGGCTTGCGACCTAGCCTAGCGCATTCCTTCTATTGTCTTCGATGGGCAGCTATCTCCGATTAGCGGCAAGCCTGGGATGCGTGTTCATAGAGGCGGCGAGGGATTCATGCGCTGCTTGGGGCATCTCTTTGAAGCGGCTCCCTCAAAAAATATTTGGCAAAAGGTTCAAACTTTCTCAGGCTGTGTATTCTGGAAACTGTCACATCCGGTATGTAGACACTTTTCGTAACGTAGATTAGACAGGTCTCAATGGCATGTTTAACAGGCGCGATTCTAAAGCGGCTTCCTGAGCCTTTTCTTAGGCCTGTTTTCTAAGCCTGTTTTGCTAAAGTTGCTGAGCGTGTATTCGAGTGCACGTCTTGGTGCGATCGCCCCTGCCTCTGTCTCAAGCCTCTCAACACTCCCCTGGAGATGGTTATGGTCGAGTTTCATATCCAGCCCGACGGCGAAATCCCCGCCTCTACCCAGCTTTACAACCAGATCCGCTTTGCGATCGCCTCCCGCCAGTTTCCCCCCGGACAGCGGCTCCCCAGCACCCGCGCCCTGGCCATGCAGACCGGGCTACACCGCAACACCATCAGCAAGGTCTACCGGATGCTGGAGGACGACGGCATTGTAGATGCCAAGGCGGGTGCGGGCATCTTTGTTAAATCCCAAGGCGACGAAGGCCACACCAAAGGCAACCAATCGCCCGTGCTAGCCAAACATCCCCAGGCCTACAAGCTGGTGCAAAAAAGCCTGGATGAACTGCTCAACCAGGGCTGTTCCCTCAGTCAGGCGCGGGAGCTATTTCTGGCAGAAATCGACTGGCGGCTGCGGTGCAGTGCGCGGGTGCTGGTCACGGCTCCGGGCTACGACATCGGCGCGGGGGAACTCATGGTGCGCGAACTCCAGCAGGCGCTGCAAATCCCTGTCCAACTGGTGCCGATGGAGGAGTTGGCAAGTGTGCTGGATCAGGCGCGGGGCGGCACAGTGGTCACCAGTCGCTATTTCATTGGCGAAGCAGAGGCGATCGCCTCTCCCAAATCCGTCCGCGTCATCCCGGTCGATATCTACGACTACGGCAAAGAGCTAAAGCTGATGAAAGGACTCCCAAAAGACACCTGCATCGGCTTCGTCAGCCTTAGTTCCGGCATTCTGCGAGCAGCCGAAGTCATCATTCACAGCCTGCGGGGCGAAGAACTGCTGATCATGACCGCCAAGGCAGACGATGCTTACAAGCTGGGCGCAATGGTTCGCAGCGCCCAGGTCATCATCTGCGACCAGGCCAGCCTGCCCAGCGTCAAAGCCGCCATCCAGCTTTCCCGCGACCACATCATTCGTCCACCCAAAATCGAATGCTGTGAAAACTACATTGGTGAAAAATCCATCAGTTTGCTCAAGCGAGAATTAGGACTAGAATAGCTCGAACACCTCGTCTCTCAATACTTAATCTGAATCACTCATCCCTCGTTTCACTCAAGCGAGGGATTTCTTTTTGTAAAAATTCGCACAACCTGCGTAATTCCCCGCACCCACTCCGATAACTCCTCAGAGGTTAAACAGGGGGCTTCACCCCACAGCCAAACCTCCCATACCAAAGACGCCCGGATATTGCGTCCTCAAAAGGAGAATTTCAACATGGCCACTATCATCGGCTCTCAATTCAATGACAACGACACCGTCAACGGGATTCCTCTAATTTTCAGACGGCGTTTAGTCGGCACCCTACTTAACGATTCCATCTTTGGATTAGCAGGCAACGATATCTTAGAAGGACTTGCAGGTAACGATCTACTCGACGGCGGCACAGGCAACGACACCATGCGCGGCGGTATTGGAAATGATACCTACATCGTCGATGCGCCCGGCGATGTTGTGATTGAATTAGCCGGACAAGGCATTGATGAAGTCCGCTCCTCTATTAGCTACACCCTCCCCCTAAACGTCGAAAACCTGATGCTGCTGGGCACTGCCAACATCAACGGCACAGGCAACGCCCTGAACAACGTCATCAACGGCAACAGCGGCAACAACTTCCTGTTTGGCCTAGCAGGCAACGACACACTCAACGGCGGCGATGGGAATGACTACCTCGATGGCGGGACAGGTAATGACACGATGAATGGTGGTTTTGGAGATGACACCTACATCGTAGACTCGGCAGGCGACGTGGCGGGTGAAGTGGCGGGCGGTATCGACCTAGTGATTGCCTCCGTCAGCCATACGCTCTCCCTCAACCTGGAAAACCTGAACCTGAGTGGTGTTGCGAATATCAACGGCACAGGCAACGCCAAAGATAACATCATCAACGGCAACGCAGGCAACAACTTCCTGTTTGGTCTGGCAGGCAATGACACCATCAACGGCGGCGCTGGCAACGACTATCTCGATGGCGGCGCGGGCATCGACACCTTGCGCGGCGGCGCTGGCAACGACACCTACATTGTCGATTCTGCCTCAGACGTGGTGGTTGAACTCGCCGGGCAAGGGATTGATGAAGTCCGCTCCTTCGTCAGCCATACCCTCTCTGCCAACGTTGAAAACCTGACGCTGCTGGGTGCTGCCAATATCAACGGCACGGGCAACACACTGAATAACATCATCAACGGCAACGCAGGAAACAACTTCCTGTTTGGTCTGGCAGGCAACGACATCATCAACGGCGGCGCTGGCAACGACTATCTCGATGGCGGTGTGGGCATCGACACCTTGCGCGGCGGCGCTGGCAACGACACCTACATCGTCGATTCTGCCTCAGACGTGGTGGTTGAACTGGCCGGGCAAGGGATTGATGAAGTCCGCTCCTTCGTCAGCCATACCCTGTCTGCCAACGTCGAAAACCTAACGCTGCTGGGTGCTGCCAATATCAACGGCACGGGCAATGATCTGAACAACGTGATCAACGGCAACGCTGGCAACAACTTCCTGTTTGGTCTGGCAGGTAACGACACGCTCAACGGTGGGGATGGTAACGACTTGCTGAGTGGTGGTCTGGGGAATGACACCATGAACGGCGGCTTTGGCGACGACACCTACATCGTCGATTCACTGGGCGACGTGGCGGCTGAGGTGGCAGGCGGTATCGACCTAGTGATTGCCTCCGTCAGCCACACGCTCTCTGCCAACCTTGAGAACCTGAACCTGAGTGGTGTTGCCAATATCAACGGCACAGGCAATTTCCGAGACAACGTGATCAACGGCAACAGCGGCAATAACGTGCTGAGCGGTCTGGGCGGCAACGATACCCTAGTAGGCGGATCTGGGTCGGATACGCTGCTGGGCGGCGACGGCAACGATCGACTGCGCGGCGGTACGACGGCTAACAATGCAGGTGAACGGGACATCATGACCGGTGGATTGGGGGCAGACACGTTTGAACTGGGCAACAGCGCGGGTTCCTACTATCTGAACACGGTGGGCAACTCCTACGCCAGCATCACCGACTTCAGCGCGTTCCAGTTGGACAAGTTCCAGGTCAAGGGTGCGCTGAGCCAGTATCGACTGGACAAGACCCGCAGCCTGGAAGGTGGGGCAGCCCTAGACACGCTGATCTATCGTGGCAACGACCTGATTGCGGTGGTACGCGATACGACCAATGTGCTGCTAGGACGCGATTTCGTGGTGGTGTGAGCGTTTGATGTAACGACCTAAGCTGCGATGGCGGGGGTCACAGCAGTTTAGGCAGGTTACGCAATAGAACACAGTAGCGAGCTTGGGGGTAGGGAGAACCGTGCCACAGGCTCGCTTTATTGATTATGATGACCGCTTGTGATTACCGCTATAGCTATTTACAGCAGCTATTTACAGCGTTTTAAGGCGTGGTTTTAGGCGTGGTTTTAGGCGTTATCCTAAGCCCAATTGACAGCACAGGGCCACGTATCCGACCTTTAGGCATACTGGGAAGGGAAATTCTGAATTCAAATGCCTGACCATGATCCAACCCAACCTGCCGCAGCCGCCTACATTCGAGCGTGTTGAGGACGAACGCCTACACCGCAAGCAGCGCCTCGCGGCCGCCTTTCGTCTGTTTGCCCGCTACGGCTTCGATGAGGGCGTGGCAGGACACATTACTGCCCGCGATCCGGAGCATCCCGATCACTTCTGGGTGAATCCATTTGGGATGTATTTCGGGCACATTCGCGTATCGGATCTGCTGCTGGTGAACCATAAGGGCGAGGTGGTAGAGGGAAGCCGCCCTGTCAACGCGGCCGCCTTTGCGATTCACTCGCAGGTTCATCAGGCACGTCCTGATGTGGTGGCTGCTGCCCATGCCCATTCGCTCTATGGCAAGGCCTGGGCCTCCCTTGGCCGCCTGCTCGACCCGCTGACGCAGGATGCCTGCTCGTTTTATGACGACCATGCGCTGTTTGATGACTATACGGGCGTGGTGCTGGACTTGTCGGAAGGGCAGCGGATTGGGCGAGTGCTGGGCGATCGCAAAGCGGTGATTCTCCGCAACCACGGGCTGCTGACCGTTGGGCACTCGGTCGATGAAGCGGCGTGGTGGTTCATCACGATGGATCGCACCTGTCAGGCGCAACTGATGGCCGAAGCCGTCGGCAAACCTGTCGCTATTCCCCACGAAGTCGCCAGCCTCACCTACAGCCAGGTCGGGACGCATTTTATGGGCTGGTTTTGCTTCCAGTCGCTCTATGACAAAATCGTGTGGGAAGAGCCAGATTTGCTGGAGTAAGTCGGGCTTTAAACGACTTCAATTCCTGACGCATCAGCCGTTTCCGCTAGAATTGCCGCTACTGATGCGGGAGTCAGGCTGGGGTTGGCGCTGAGCATGAGTGCCGCTACGCCCGCGACATAGGGAGCCGCCATTGATGTGCCGGATTTGTAGACATACCCGCCTCTCAGCCCGGTGGAGTAGATATTTGCACCGGGAGCGACCAAAAACGGATAAGGGCGATCGCCCGCTGGGTTCGAGAAGGTGGCCATGCGGCGATCGCCCGCCAGCGCCCCCACGGCGATCGCCAGTCCCTCTCTGGCATACAGCGCGGGTTCGATCGGCAGCACAGCACCCAGGGTTTCGCGCTCATTGCCCGCCGCCGCAATCACGACCACGCCCTGCTGAGCAGCAAACCGCAGCGCCGCAACCGTTTTGCTCATGACAGGATCACCAATGTAATTGCCCAGGCTGAGGTTGATCACTCGTGCGCCGTGGTTGACGGCATAGATGATGCTGGCGGCAATGGAGTCGTCAAACTGGGGACTGCCCGTGTTGGTGTGGCTGGCGATCGCCCGCAGCGCCATAATTTTTGCAGCCGGGGCAACACCAGAAATAGCACCCCCATCTCCCTTGGCGGCGATAATTCCGGCGACGTGGGTGCCGTGTTCGCTATGGTCCAATCCAGGGGGTTCGCCACTATAGCGGGCAAACTGGCTGTTGCCCTCCACAAAGCTCCAGCCAGAGACATCATCAACTAGCCCGTTGCCGTCGTCGTCGATGCCGTTGTCGGCAATTTCGCCCGGATTTGCCCAGCGATTGTCTGCCAGTGCCGGGTGAGACAAATCCACCCCGTCGTCAATCACGGCAACCGTGATGCCCTGTCCCAGAATGTTTTGGTTGCCTGCGGTGGGACTGTAGCTGGGGGTGAGCCAGGGGCGATCGCCCTCCCGCTTCACCGCCCCTGGCAACGCCCCCAAGACCCGCGCGACCGCCACCGCTGCGTTCACCCGGCCATAGCCATAGTAGAAGTTGAATCCGTCCGCAGACGGCGTGCGGCTGGTCACTGTGCTGATCAGCGTATAGCCACCCACTGCCCCACCAGACGCGCTGCTTACGCGCACCCGGTAGCGATCGCCCGCCTTCGGGGTAAACACCATACGAGCATTGGTGTTGCGCGTACTCAGGTCGTCGCCAAATAGAAGAGGCTGGCCCGTGCGATCGCTGATTAGCTCCAGGTAAGCATCAAACGCCTGGGATCGCAGCCGAATCTCCACGCGCCGCTCGGTCTTGCCACCCACAATCACAAAGTCCTTGGCAAAGCGACCGCCTCGCAGCAGATTTCGCCAATCTTGCAGGGTGAGGTGGCCTCGTACCGTGTCGTTGAGCTTTAGGGGCGGCGCGGGGGGTTGGTTCAGCTGCGATCGCCTCGGCAGGCGCACATCGGGACTGATGACCCCAGGACTCCCCCCGCCGGGGTTGACCATCCCCAACGATGCTCGGAGTTTGATTGGACGATCCCGGATAGAACGGCCCTGAGACAATGGCTGAGACGAGGGCGATCGCCCTAAAGCACTTCCTGCCAGGAAAGCTGACCCTCCAGCAGGAAGTCCAACCGTGGACGGGCGCTTGCCCAATAGCGAAGAGGTCGGGAAAAAGCCGTCCATAGGGGCGATCGCAGATGCAAGCCTGAGGATATGCCTTGTAAGATAGCCCAATCCCGTGAAATTTACCGAGAAGCACTCTATCGCCCTCCATCCCTCCTTACCCGGCCAGGGGAGATTTGCAAAAATGCCCCCCAGTTGCTCAACCCTGGTTGATAATAGTTTCGATAAACCACAGTTCTTTTCACCCTGCAACCGCCGTGACAGCGACAGAACCCGGAAGCTACAAAGATACGGTCAGCCTACCCAAAACCCAATTCGACATGCGGGCCAACGCCACCAAGCGTGAGCCAGAAATTCAGAAATTTTGGGCCGACAACCGAATTTACGAAAAGCTGTCGCAATCCAACCCCGGCGAACCCTTTGTGCTGCATGATGGCCCGCCTTACTCCAACGGGGCGCTGCACATCGGGCACGCCATGAACAAAATTTTGAAGGACACCATCAACAAGTTCCAGCTCCTGAACGGGCGAAAAGTTCGCTATATCCCTGGTTGGGACTGTCACGGGCTGCCCATTGAGGTCAAAGTCTTGCAAGCAATGAAGCCCGAAGAGCGGCGCAGCTTGACCCCGATTGAACTGCGTCGCCGCGCCAAAGCCTGGGCCCTAGAACAACAGCAGCAGCAATGCGCCAGCTTTATGCGCTACGGCGTATGGGGTGACTGGGAGCATCCCTATCTGACCCTCACCCCCGACTACGAAGCCGCGCAGATCGGCGTGTTTGGGCAGATGGTGCTGAAAGGCTATATCTATCGCGGCTTCAAGCCTGTCCACTGGAGTCCCAGTTCCCGCACTGCGCTGGCCGAAGCCGAGTTGGAATATCCCGAAGGCCACGTTTCTCGCAGCATCTATGCCGCCTTTCCGGTGATCAGCTTGGGCGATGGGGCAACGGCACTGCAACCTTATTTGAGCGACCTGGGTGTTGCGGTGTGGACGACCACGCCCTGGACAATTCCCGCAAATCTGGCCGTAGCCGTTAACCCCGAACTGACCTACGCTGTCGTCAAAGATGAGGGCAGCAAGCTCAAGGGTGAACTGGGAACCCCCTTTGCACACCTCATCGTGGCCAAGGATCTGGTGGAGCGACTGACGCAAGTGCTGGGCACATCGCTGAGCGTGCAGGCAGAAATTTCGGGCAAGGCGCTGGAGGTTTCCACCTATCGCCATCCGCTGTTTGATCGGGAGAGTCCGATTGTCATTGGCGGCGATTACGTCACTACAGAATCCGGCACGGGGCTGGTGCATACGGCTCCGGGGCACGGTCAGGATGACTTTATCGTGGGACAGCGCTATGGGCTGCCCGTGCTGTCACCTGTGGACGACGAGGGCAACTTTACGGCGGAGGCGGGGCCCTTTGCTGGGTTGAACGTGCTGGGCGATGCCAATGCTGCCGTGATCAAGGCGCTGCGGGAGGCTGGGGCCCTGCTGAAGGAAGAGGATTACGGCCACCGCTATCCCTACGATTGGCGCACCAAGAAGCCGACAATCTTCCGGGCAACGGAGCAGTGGTTTGCGTCGGTCGAAGGCTTCCGCGAAGAGGCGCTGCGGGCTATCAAAGAAGTGGAGTGGATTCCTGCACAGGGCGAAAACCGGATTACGGCGATGGTGGGCGATCGCTCGGATTGGTGCATCTCGCGCCAGCGCAGTTGGGGCGTGCCAATCCCCGTTTTCTATGACGAGGAAACCAACGAGCCGCTGCTGAATGCCGACACCATCAGCCATGTGCAGAAAATCTTTGCTGAACACGGTTCCGATGCCTGGTGGGAGATGTCGGTCGAAGAGTTGCTGCCTGAACCCTATCGCAGCAACGGGCGCAGCTACCGCAAGGGCTTCGACACGATGGACGTGTGGTTTGACTCTGGCTCGTCTTGGGCAGCAGTGGCCCAGCAGCGAGAGGGTTTGCACTATCCCGTGGAAATGTACCTAGAAGGCTCAGACCAGCACCGGGGCTGGTTTCAGTCCAGCCTTTTGACCAGCGTTGCTGTGAATGGTCACGCGCCCTACAAGACCGTGCTGACCCACGGCTTTGCGCTAGACGAACAGGGGCGCAAGATGAGCAAATCTCTAGGAAACGTGGTCGATCCGGCCATCGTCATTGAAGGCGGCAAAAACCAGAAGGAGGAGCCAGCCTATGGCGCGGATGTGCTGCGGCTGTGGGTGTCGTCGGTAGACTATACCTCGGATGTGCCGCTGGGCAAAAACATCCTGAAGCAGATGGCAGACGTGTATCGCAAGATCCGCAACACGGCCCGATTCCTGTTGGGCAACCTGCATGACTTTGACCCAGCGACTCATGCCGTGCCCTATGACGAGCTTCCCGAACTCGATCGCTATATGCTGCACCGAATGACGGAAGTGTTTGCCGACATCACGGATGCCTTCAAGACCTACGAGTTTTTCCGCTTTTTCCAGACGGTGCAGAACTTCTGCGTAGTGGACTTGTCGAATTTTTACCTCGACATTGCCAAGGATCGGCTCTACATCAGCGCCGCCGATGCGCCCCGCCGCTGCAGTTGCCAGACCGTGCTGGCCGTCGCAATCGAAAATCTGGCACGGGCGATCGCCCCCGTCCTCTCTCACCTAGCGGAGGACATCTGGCAATTTCTGCCCTACAAAACCCCCTACCTGTCCGTCTTTGAGTCCGGCTGGGTCAAGCTGGAAGCATCTTGGGAAAATCCCGAACTGGCGATGAAGTGGGAAAAATTGCGTGATTTGAGAACCGAAGTGAACAAGGTGCTGGAGCAAGCCCGGAACGACAAGGCAATCGGCTCGTCGCTGGAGGCCAAGGTGCTGCTCTACGCAGCAGATGTCGATTTTCGGCAACAGCTTGAGGCGCTCAACCCCACCAGCAGCCTCAGCGGCAACGGCGTAGACGAGTTGCGTTATCTTTTCCTGGCTTCTCAGGTGGACTTGCTCGATTCCCCTGGCATCTTGGCCGATCTGAAATATAGCGCCGAAGCAGGCAGCCTCAGCATTGGCGTAGTCGATGCCGAAGGCAAAAAGTGCGATCGCTGCTGGAATTATTCCACTCACGTTGGCGAGTCTGCTGAGCATCCGCTGCTCTGCGAACGCTGCATTCCCGCCCTAGAGGGAGAGTTTTAAGCGGCGCAGGATGGGCGATCGCCCCAGTTCTGCTGTGGGTTCCGAGCAAATTGCAGAAATTTTCTAGCGGGCGATCGCCCTAATCCACCAGTCAGATATGCTATCTTAATAAAGGCTAAAATTTAGAACGCTATCAGTCTGGTAAAACCAAGCAGGTAGAATCAAGCTTGCTAGTTAAAACTGGCTCAAGGCGTTCAGTTGCAGCTTTGCTGGCTCAGTAGCTCAGTGGTTAGAGCAGGGGACTCATAAGCCCAAGGTCGCAGGTTCAAATCCCGCCTGAGCCATTTTCTGAAAACGGTCATGTCACCGCCTAACTATCGTCGCTGTCTCAGTTGCCGAAGACTTGCACCCAAGACAGAGTTCTGGCGAATCGTGCGGGTATATCCGTCTCAGACGATACAATTAGATTATGGGATGGGTCGATCGGCTTACCTGTGCCCGACGGCTAGCTGCTTGCAGGCAGCCCAAAGGAAAGATAGGCTAGGGAAGTCATTAAAAGTGTCTGTACCTGAAGCCGTTTATCAAACGCTGCGGCAGCGTATCGCTGTGGACTCCACTCAGGAGCTAGACTCGCTGGGGCAAACCCAATGATTGTCCTGGGAACTTTCTGAGAGTTGTTACTCTAGGGGAGTGGTCTGTCGCAATCCCATTGTCAGACGCTCAAGTTAGGTATGGGCCAGGTAAAAGCCACAGAGATTCAATGACCGACACGGAGACACTTACAACTGATCAAATCGGCTGGATGCCAGACTTTAGGTGCCAGACTCTACGTTGTGTTGACTTTAAGGGAGAACGAGCCTTCAACCACTAAGCATTTTGGGCAGCCTCGGCCAGATAAGGGCGTGCCTTCAACCCAGGAGAGCTTTGTTTTAGTTTTGTGTTCTGCTCTAGTTCGGGGTTTCATTGCAGATGCGGCAAGAGACATTTGTAGAACCTCAACCTGATGGGCAGTGAATTCTCGAAGCCTTAGTGCTAGAACAAGGACTAGAAACAAAAGTCAACGCAGCAAGCCTAAAGCTGTTTTTGTCTGGGCTTTAACTGTCGAGCATTGTAAACGTCGTCTTGTCACGTCGTCTCGTTAGGAAAGCGAAGCAACATTATGTGAAAATCTCAGTTGGCTAAGAAGGGGAGAGTGGATGAACGGTAAGGTGAGAATTTACGAGTTGTCAAAGGAATTGAATCTGGATAATAGAGAGATTTTGGACGTTTGCGAACAATTGAATATTCCGGTCAAGAGCCACAGCAGCACTATTTCCGAAGCTGAGGCAGCCCGCATCCGCTCAGCGGCCGAGCGGCTTGCCCATAGCCCTTCTGCATCCCATACCCCTCCTGTTCACCGGCCTACTTCAACGCCTTCTTCTATGCCTCAACGAAAACAGAGCGCCGTGCAGCCGCCTGTTAAAAAGCAGCAAATTCTTGAAGTCCGTCGCCATCGCCCTGCGGTAGAGCCACCTAAGCGGCCAGAAGCTCAGCCTGCTCCAGCCCCGCAGCCCACCTCATCTGCGCCGGTGCGTCCGGATCGTCCAGCAGCAGAGCCTGCTGAGGTACGGACAGTTGAGCCTCGGCCAATTGCCACTCCTCCTGCTGTGCAAAAGCCTGCGACTCCCGTTTCGGAAGCACCCAAGTCGCAAGCACCTAAAGAAGTAGAGTCTCCTCCAGTTGACGCGCCCCAGCCGCCTCCTGTGCGCCCTGAAGTGGCTGAGTCTGCACCATTGCCCGAAGAACAGCCCTCTTTAATGGGGCCGCCTTCTAAGCCTGTGCAGACAGAGTCTGTGAGTTCCGTGAGCCGCCCAGTTCTGAAGAAGGCGAGCGATCGCAGTGATCAGGTGGTCATGCGAGTGGGAGGCGATGACCAAGGGCTTCGGCGATCGCCCACCGCTGCTCGCCCAGAGTCCCGCTCTGGAGAAGCCAGTGAGTCTGCCCCCCGCCGCATTGGTATTACAGAAACTTCTGAACCACCTGTACTGCGCGCCAAGCCAGTGCTGGAGCTACGTCGCAAGCCCGTTCGTCCGATGGCTCCGAGCGCATCCGAAGAGTCTGGCGCAGCCGACACCCGCAGCGCAGGCGGTATGCCTATCCTGGCAGAGCCACCCACGCTCAAGCCAAAGCCCACGCCACCAACCAAGGTGGCAAAGCGCGGCAAGGATTGGGAGGAGGAAGACGAGGAAAATCCCAACAAGGTGGCTAAGGCCGGTGTGAAGTCCAAGCGGCGATCGCCCAACGTTTTGGACGACGACGAAGACATCGATCTGGATGAGGTGCTGGATGGAGCCGACGGAGATGATTCGGCCCCGACCGCCCTCAGTATTTCGCTGATGCGCCCGCCCAAGCCCAAGAGCCAAAAAGCTCCAGCAAAGCCCGTGGCGGTGGCTGCACCGACGCAGCGGCGGCGCGGGGGTTCTAGCAACGAGCGCTTTAGTCGGCGCGATCGCCGCGAACAGCAGGAAACTCGCCAGCGCCCCGAAATCATTACCCTCACGGGCAGCCTGACGGTGGCAGAACTCGCTGATATGCTGGTTGTTCCCGAAACCGAAGTCATCCGCGCCCTGTTTATGAAGGGCATCATGACCACGGTAAACCAGGTTCTCGACATCCCCACCGCGACAATGGTGGCGGAAGAGATGGGCATTCTGGTGGATACCGAAGCGCCTGAAGCAGAGGCGAAGAAAGTCACAGAAATGCTGGATGCGGGAGATCTAGAAAATCTCCAGCGCCGTCCGCCTGTGGTGACCATCATGGGTCACGTAGACCACGGCAAGACGACCCTACTCGACTCGATCCGCAAGACCAAGGTGGCTCAGGGCGAGGCAGGGGGCATCACGCAGCACATCGGCGCGTATCACGTTGATGTGGAACATAACGGCGAGACGCAGCAGGTCGTTTTCCTGGATACGCCGGGTCACGAAGCCTTTACCGCCATGCGGGCACGGGGTGCGCGGGTGACGGATATCGCTATTTTGGTGGTGGCGGCGGATGACGGGGTGCGTCCCCAAACCATCGAGGCAATTAGCCACGCCAAGGCGGCTGAAGTTCCCATCGTGGTCGCCATTAACAAAGTAGACAAGGAAGAAGCCCAGCCCGATCGCGTGAAGCAAGAGCTAACTGAATATGGGCTGGTGGCTGAAGAGTGGGGCGGCGACACCATTATGGTGCCCGTTAGCGCTCTGACAGGAGAGAACCTGGACACCCTGCTGGAAATGATCCTGCTGGTGTCTGAGGTGGAAGACCTCTACGCCAACCCCGATCGCCCTGCCAAGGGTACAGTGATCGAAGCACATCTGGACAAGGCGAAAGGCCCGGTGGCGACGCTGCTTATTCAGAACGGCACGCTGCGTGTTGGCGATATCCTGGTGGCCGGCTCGGTCTTCGGCAAAGTCCGCGCAATGGTGGACGATCGCGGCAAGCGGGTGGAAGAGGGTAAGCCATCCTTTGCGGTCGAGGTGCTGGGTCTGAGCGATGTGCCCGCTGCGGGTGACGAGTTCGATGTCTATCTGGATGAGAAAGAAGCGCGGGCGATCGCCAGCAACCGCACTGATCAGCAGCGTCTCTCTCGCTTGCAGCAGGCCATGTCCTCTCGTCGCGTCAGCCTGAATACGATTTCCAGCCAGGCCCAAGAGGGCGACCTGAAGGAGCTGAACCTGATTCTGAAGGCAGACGTACAGGGTTCGGTCGAAGCTATTCTGGCAGCGCTGCAACAGCTTCCCCAAAAAGAAGTGCAGGTGCGGGTGCTGCTGGCGGCTCCGGGCGAGATCACCGAAACTGACGTAGACCTAGCGGCCGCCAGCAGCGCCGTAATCATCGGGTTCAACACAACCTTTGCAAGTGGGGCGCGTCAGGCAGCCGACCAGGCCGATGTAGATGTGCGCGACTATACCGTGATTTATGCTTTGCTGGATGACATCCAAGGCGCAATGGAAGGTCTGCTGGAACCTGAACTGGTGGAAGAGCCGCTGGGCCAGGTAGAAGTCCGCGCTGTGTTTACCGTGGGCAAGGGAGCCGTTGCAGGCTGCTATGTCAAGGAAGGCAAGGTCATCCGCAACAGCAAACTGCGCGTGCGTCGCGGCGGCGAGGTCATCTTCGAGGGCAACCTCGACTCGCTGAAGCGGATGAAGGAAGACGCGAAGGAAGTCAGCGCAGGCTACGAATGCGGCATCGGCGTAGACAACTTCAAGGATTGGCAGGAAGGTGACATCATTGAAGTCTATCGCCTGATCACCAAGCGTCGGACGCTCTCTGCGTAGCAAGCCTGCTGACTCCCAGGCTCATCAAATTAAAGCACTGGTGGATTCCATTTTGATCTCCCCAGTCTGCTTAATGAAGACATCTGAAAAAATTTTTTCTTATTGTCTTAATTAGGAAGGCTGGGGAAGTTATTTCTGGAAGAATTCCTCGAAACTTTAGTTTGGACTAATGGTGAAGAGGAAGGCAGTCAATGAGAAGCACCGACTGCCGTAAGGTCAATGAAGTACAACCAACATTGACCCCATGATTTTCAACGAACTTCAGCAATTTCGCCAAACGTTGTATGCCAGCTTGGGAAACGCCAGAGATGCCCTGTTTGATCTGATGGATGCCGTGTTAGTGAGTGCGTGCATCGTGTCGTTTGTGAGGCTATCGCAGAGTCCTGTCTTTCGTCGCCAGTGGTCGAGCACCTATGAAGCGTTGCGCGATAGCCGCCTACCCCGATCAAAGGTGCTGAAGCTGTTGGTGCAGCAGATACCGACTCAGCAGCAACCGTTGTTGGCAGGTGATGCGAGTCGGTGGAACCGTCCTGCTGCCAGGCGTTTGAAAGACCGCACCTTATCAGGCAGAACAGGACATGCCCCGATAGCCGGACAAAACTACAGTACCTTAGCCTGGATTGCTGAAGACAGGGGCAGTTGGGCATTACCATTGCGGCATGAGCGCATCACCAGCTTTGAAACACCCGCCAGTAAAGCGGCATTCCAACTCAAACAAGTGACTCGGCAGTTAGCGGTGCGTCCGTTGGCGATCTACGACCGAGGGTACGGCAATGCCAGTTTTGTCAACCAAACGGCAGGGATTGAGGCAGACTTGCTGCTGCGGGTTACATCCAATCGATGTGTCTATGGCGCGCCCCCAGCGTATCGAGGGCGAGGCGCACCTGCCAAGCATGGACATAAGATGAAACTCAATGACCCTGACACTTGGAGTGTCCCGGTCGAAACCGTTGAAGTCGATGATCCCAACTGGGGACGAGTGCGGGTCAGTCGTTGGAGTGCATACCATTTCCGCAAATCCCCCAAACGGGCAATGGAAGTGTTGCGCGTGGAGGTGCTGGAGACACAGAGCAGCACGCGACGCTTGGCTCCTTTGTGGTTAGTTTGGCTGGGTGAGCAGATGCCTCCGTTAGAAACCCTGTGGTTGCACTACCTCCGTCGCTTTGCCATTGAACACTGGTATCGCTTTGCCAAGCAGAGGCTATATTGGACACATCCCCAGTTCAGTTCTGTATCGGCAACCGAACAGTGGAGCAGCCTGATGCCGTTGCTCAGTTGGCAGTTGTGGTTAGCGCGAAAGGACTGTACTGACCACCCCTTGCCCTGGCAGGCACCGCAAGAAACGTTGACTCCGGGTCGGGTCGCACAAGCGTTTGCAGGCATTTTGGCAGCGATTGGCACCCCTGCTCCTGCGCCTAAACCTCGTGGTAAATCGCCAGGACGAGGCAAGGGGCACAAGCCAACTCCTCGTCCCTGCTATCCGATGGTCAAAAAACGAGCCTCGAAACGCAAGACATCCGAACAATCCCTGAACAGTCCGGTTGCAACAGCAGCTTAACTGCGAGCAGGATTGTATCCAATTCCTTAAGTTCAACTGTTATGAACGGTTGAGCAGATTCTTTATGGCATCCTGTTGAGCATTATTGTGATGCCAGTTAGTCCAAACTAAAGTCGAAAGAGGATAGGGCTGCTCAGGGCAGTTGTCATTCTTGCAAGCTCATGACAGTTGTCATTCTTGCAGGTAGCCCAAAGATACAGTTTTTGCAAGCCTTCAACCCCGATTTCGCCTAGGCTTGGCTACAGTTTTAGTTCCAGAGTCCTGCTGACGGGATGCGGCCTGAGTCAGCAGCGAATCGGCAAAGGCGATCGCCTCTTCATTCCCACCCACGAGCTGAGCCAGCTCATGGCGGCGCTGCTCATCGCTCAGTTGGGATACGCGCACCACCGTTCGCACGTCTTCAGATCCCTCCAGCAAATCTGTATCTACTGGCTCAGGATCTACTGGCTCAGGGGTTGCTTTAGCCTTCCTGCGGTCATTTTTGCTGGTGGATTCTGCGGCTGGGTCAATCACCTGCTTATCGACCCGAAAGTGGGTATGGGCCATGGCGGCAACGAGCGGCTGGTGCGTCACGCAGAGTACCTGATGGCGGCTGCCAAGCTGGTGCAGCTTATCGGCAATCGCCTGGGCCACGCGCCCCGACACCCCCACGTCAATTTCGTCAAAGACCATTGTGCCGATCGGATCGACCTGCGAAAAGCACACCTTCAGCGCCAGCAAAAAGCGGCTCATTTCCCCACCAGAGGCGATCGCCGTCAGCGGTTGCAGCGGTTCGCCAGGATTGGGGCTAAACAGAAACGTGATGCGATCGCCCCCGGCCGCTGTTGGATTCACCGGCATAATCTCCACCTGAAACTGCACCTTTTCCATTGCCAGTGGCTTCAGTTCCTCAATTATTCGAGCTTCCAGCGTGTGGGCGGCAGCGCGACGCAGTTCCGTAAGCTGGGCACAGGCGGCGGCGAGTTCTTGCTGACGCTGGGCATACTGGGCTTCCAGCGCTTCTAGCGATTGTCCGCCATCGCTGAGCGCGTCCACATCCGCCTGCACCCGCTGCGCGTAGGCGATCGCCTCGGCAAGAGTCGGGCCATACTTCTTGCAAATCTGCTTAAGCTGAATAATTCGCTGCTCCACGGCTTCCAGGCGCTCCGGGTCCGTTTCCAACCCCTCACCGTAGGTGTTGATTTGCCGACCCGCCTCCTGTACCCGCGCCAACGCTTCCGCCACCATATCCAACACTGGCTCCAGATCTCGGTCATAGCGCACCATATCCGTCAACCAATTTTCCGCTTTGCCCAACAGATCTGCCGCTGCATTGCCGCCCGTGTCGTTCTGGTAAAGCGCCTGATACACCTGATAGCTCTGTTGCTGTAGCTCCACCGTATGGCTGAGGCGCTGGCGTTCCTGCTCCAACTGCTCCAACTCTTGCGGATCGCTGAGATTTGCCGCCGACAGTTCCTTTGCCTGATATTCAAACAAATCAAGCTGCTGCTGGCGTTGTTGCTCCATCTGGCGGCGTTTTTCTAGCGCTTGTGCCGCCTGCTGAAACGCGGCATAGGCGGCTGCGACGACTTCTCGCTGCTGCATTAGGGCAGCGCCACCAAAGCTATCGAGCCAGTCGCGCTGGAGGCTGGGCTGCCCTAGTTGCACGGTTTGCCCCTGGGCGGTAATTTCCACGAGGCGATCGCGCAGGTCTTCCATCTGCTGCTTGTTCACCACCACCCCATTCACCCGCGAACGGCTGCGGACGCTGCCCTGCCCCAGCGTCATCTCGCGGCTACACACTAGCGTTTCATCCTCTAGCGGCTCAAGATCCTGCGCCGCCAGCCAGTCTTGCAGCACAGGCTCCATCGCAAAAGTCGCCTCGATTCGCGCCGAATCCGCCCCTGTTCGCACCGCCCGCCCCGATACCTTGCCGCCCAGTGCCGCATCCAGCGCGTCGAGAATAATCGATTTACCCGCGCCCGTTTCCCCCGTCAGCACATTCAAGCCTTGGCCAAACCGAATCTCTAGGCGATCGACCAGGGCAAAGTTCTCAATGTTGAGAGAAATTAACATAGGAGGGGCAAAGAGAACACCTGGATCAAGATATGGAGATCAAAATATATGGGGATCAAAGTATGGATCACCCTGATGGCTCAACTATCAGGGGCTAGAATCTTAGAGTAGAACATTTGAATTGCTACTCGGCCACACATTTCAGTGTATAGCAGGCAAATGGCGCATCAAGATCTTTGGGACATCTTCGAGTCTGTAAATAGTCTCAAAATTTCATATCTCAAAGTCTCATGTTTCAAAATCTCGTATCTCAAAGTCTCAAAATTTTCTAGCGTTCAGCCCTGAACTCTACTCCTTGACCTCCAATCCTTGCCATAGAGCCTATTCTAGAGTTAACGTCGGCGCAAGGAGCCACCGTCCAATGACCCACTTCACTATTGATCTGAGTGCCATTACTGTGCTGACTGAAGCTCAGTTTGACGCGCTCTGTGCCAACAATCCCGACATCAAGTTTGAGCGCACCCCCAACGGAGAACTCGTCATCATGGCTCCCAGCGGCGGAGAAACTGGAAAAGATAATGCAAAATTGACTGCTCGCTTCGTTATCTGGAATGAAAGTACAGATCTAGGCGTTGTGTTCGATTCGTCTACCTGTTTTCGGTTGCCGGGTGGGGGCGATCGCTCTCCTGACGTAGCCTGGGTTGAAAAGGCTCGCTGGGAAGCCCTGCCGCCCGATTTCCGTCGCAAGTTTCCGCCCATTTGCCCCGACTTTGTGCTGGAGCTTCTCTCCCCCAGCGACAATCCCCAAACCATTCGCGCCAAGATGCAGGAATACCTTTCCTGTGGCGTAAAGCTCGGTTGGATGCTGAATCCAGAGGAACAGCAAGCCGAAATTTATCGACCCGACCAGCCCGTAGAAGTGCTAGACGCGCCCGCCAGCCTGTCCGGTGAACCCGTTCTGCCAGGGCTGGTTTTGCAATTGGGCTGGCTATGGGAAGGCGCGGTGAAGTAATGCTCCTACTGGAGCGTCATCGGCGCATACTGCCAATCCGGACGCAGCTCTGCCGCCTCTCGCAGGTAGGCATGGCGGACGCGCACCTCAGCGGGTAAGTTGATTTGCAGCAGCAGGCGGATGCAGCGCGGTAGGCTCCCTTTCACTGCCATTTGCTGCAAATCCAGCAGCGGCACATCGTTCCAACCAGGGCGCTGGCGGGCAATTTTGGCCGGAAAGACAGCATCCAGGTCTGGCGTAACGGAGAAAATCAGGTTCACGATTTCGTCCGGGTCGAGGACTCCGGGGTTGAGCCGTTCTAATTCTTCCAATAACTCGATTACCGCTTCGGCGATCGCCCCTTCTGTATTCTCTGCAACCGTCGTTGCGCCCCGAATTGCCCGAACTCGCCAACCCACAGATTTGTCCTCCCGTTTTGAGTATTTGGGGAATGGAGCGTAGAAGGATTGGGATTGGGAGAAGGGTTACTGCCCCGCCATGCCATCACTTCGTGACTCCATCACACCGCCTATGGCCGATACATCCACAGCGGCACGCCGCTCGTCGCCAGTTCAAACTCGATCCAGTCTGTAGCCGAAGATAGCCTGTGGGCAAGCAAACTGCCAAGGCGATCGCCCTGCATTTCACTCCCCGTTCGCAATCGACGGAGCAAGCTCTTTTTCTCCTCGATGTTAAACGTGCGAGTCTTTTCTGGATCGAGGCCAGCCAGTTCGCAGGTCCAGCGACGGGCATCTTCCTCAGTCCCCAGGCGATCCACCACACCCAGTTCCAGCGCTTGTTGCCCAGTGAAAATCCGTCCATCGGCAAAGCCCCGGACGGTTTCAACCGCTAGGTTCCTAGCTTCAGCCACCGTTTGCACAAACTGACCGTAGCTCGTGTCAATCAGCTCTTGCAGAATATGTTGCTCTGGCTCTGTCAGTTCTCGGTCAAAGGCCAGAATGTCTTTATACGGGCCAGATTTAATCACCTTGAAGGACACGCCAATTCGCTCCAGCAGGCGCTCCAGATTATTGCCCCGCAGAATGACACCAATACTGCCCGTCACCGTGCCAGGGTTTGCCACAATATGCTGTGCGCCCATGCCAATATAAACACCGCCAGAGGCTGAGATATTGCCAAAGCTGGCGACGATTTTGATTTTTTCACCCAGCCGCTTTAGCGCTTGATAGATTTCCTGAGAATCGCCCACCGTTCCACCAGGGCTGTCGATTCGTAGCAACAGTGCAGGAAACTTCCGCTCCTCGACTTGCTTGAGGGCTTCCAGAACGCGCTTACGAGTGTCACTGGCGATCGCCCCCGCCACCTCAATCCGGGCAATCTGCTTGCGAAACGACGGCTTAAAGAGCCTCACCATAGGTTTTCTAACTAACAAAAATTACGCTCAATTCTACGATTCTAAAGCGGAATCGCAGGTGTCCTCAAATTCGTAGCCAGGATGCAACTGCTGAGCAGCCCTAATCCTGCAACCATCCTCTATGATCGAAAATCTATACCCCTTTTGCGCCTCGCGGCCCCTGGAGGAACCCTGGTCTACACTCGTCCCCTCGCCCGCCTTATTGAACAGTTACAACGGCTTCCTGGCGTTGGGCCCAAATCGGCTCAGCGGCTGGCGCTGCACATTCTTAAGCGGCCAGAAGAAGAAGTGAAAGCCTTAGCACAGGCGCTGCTAGAGGCAAAACAGCAAGTCGGACTGTGTTCCGTTTGTTTTCACCTGTCGGCCGAACCCGTCTGCGACATTTGCAAAAATCCCAGCCGCGATCCGCAGCTCATCTGCGTGGTGGCCGATTCTCGCGATGTCATCGCCCTAGAAAAAACTCGCGAATACAAGGGCAAATACCACGTTTTGGGCGGCTTGATTTCTCCGATGGAAGGCATCGGCCCCGACCATCTCCATATTTCGCCCCTGGTTAAGCGCGTAGCCCAGCAGGGCGTTGAGGAAGTCATCATGGCCATCAGCCCAAGTGTAGAAGGCGACACCACCACGCTTTATGTTGGGCAACTGCTAAAGCCGTTTACCAAGGTCACCCGCATTGCTTTTGGGCTGCCGATGGGGGGCGACCTGGAATACGCCGACGAGGTGACGCTGGCGCGAGCGCTAGAGGGCAGGCGAGAGCTAGAGTAGCGAGAGTAAACGGAAAGGCCGAACGTAAAGGTAAACAATCAGCAGTAAACAGTCAACAAGGATGCCAGCGTTTACTTTAGGCATTTACTTTAGACTTTATCTCCACCTTTCCAGACCGACTCAAAATCGGGGCAATGCTCCCCTTCCCAGCCAAACGGGTGCATTCCGCAGACCAGCATCGTGCCGCCGTAGACCTGGCCGTGGTAGTTGCGGCAGCCGACGCAGGCGGGATGACGGTTGAGAATGGGGTCAACGGTTTGGTTAAAGGGCTGTACGGTTTCCTGGATGGTGCTTTCTACGCCCGTCACCGCATTGATAAAGGGAGCCAGCCATTCTTCCATCTGGCGATCAATCTGATCGAGATCAGGGGCGATCGCCTCATTCAGCCGCTCTGCTACTTCGTCCGACCATTCAAAAATTGCATCCACCGCCTCATTCACATCGCGGTTAATCTCTTCCAGGAACTGTTCTACTTGCTGGGCGATCGTCTCAAACATAGGTCTCAGGGGTTGGGGATCAAGTTTTAAAGGTCGGGGTCGAGCAGCAATACCAAGGGCAAAGGTTGGGATCAATACGGAACCTAGAATCAGCGCGATCGCAGCCCTGTCAAGCAGACACTCTACCGCTCCTCATCCCCAATTCCGAATCCCCAGTCCCTAATCCCGTTTCAGCCGTCTCAGTTCCTCTTGCAGCTTGGCAACTTGCTGACGCAGATCATCTGCCGTTGGCTGGCTAGGCGACTGGCTCGATGTTGCAGAGCTTTCGGCGGTCGGCTGGCCAGCAGATTGCGTCGGCTCTTCCTCATCCGTCAGAATTTCGATGCGACGCGGCTCTGCGGGTTTTTCAGGTTCACCCCCCGCAGGCTGCTGAGCGCGGTTCATCATCTCTTCCACCATGCGGCGGGCTTCTTCGGCGCTGATTTCGCCACGAGCAACCATTTCATCTGCCAGCTTTTGCACCTGCACCCGCAAATCTGCCAGCGTGCTGCCCGCTTTTTCACCCGCGTAGGATGCTAGTCCAACTCCCAGATAAAATGCCTTTTGAACCAGATCTCCAAAGCCTGCCATAGCGATGTGGCTCCTCTGCCAAGGGTCTAGATGTTGCAAATGTTGCAATATCACGAAGTTTCAACATTGCAATATTGCGTTAGAAGTTAACCAGACAAACGCACAAAAGTACGTGAAATCTTTCCGAGTATTGCCGAAAGACTACGCAGCCGTCTGGCGTTTTTCCAGTGGTCAATACTATTCAGCATAGCGGTTTAGCGAGGTGGTTAACCGGGTGGGATTTCTAGACACCCAGGTACGGAAATTTGTGGGGGACATTTATGATGGACATTTGTAATGGAATGGCCCAGCGATCCTGCCCTCATCCTCCACACCCCAACCCTCCGATTACTGCCAGCAAGAGCAAGTGTGCCGCAGCAAGTCCAGGGCGGCTCTTATCCTCCACGCCCCAACCCTCCGATTACTGCTGCCAATATTTATACGCTGCGTAGGCCATCGTCACCACACCCGTCACGATCGCCGTTTCGTCTACATGAAACTGGGGATGGTGCAGCGGATAGTTGGGCTTGTCAGCAAAGGCTACACCCAGGCGAAACATAGTGCCAGGAGCATGTTGCAGATACAGTGAGAAGTCCTCAGCACCGAGGGAGGGTTCTAAAAGAATTTGGACGCGATCGCCCCCCCAAGCTTCCGATGCCGCCGACTCCATAATCTGCGTCAACGCTGGGTCATTTTGTACCGAAGGCACACCCCGGCGATAGTTCATCGTGTACTTTGCCCCATAGCTCTGACAGACATTCGCCACGATTTGCTCGATCCAGACCGGCAGACTGGCGCTGGTTTCAGGATGGAGCGATCGCACAGTCCCCAGCATCCGCACCTGATCCGCAATCACATTCGGTGCCCGCCCGCCCTGGATTTGCCCAATCGTTAGCACCACTGGCCGCAGCGGGTTTTGCGTCCTACTAATCGCCTGTTGCAGCGTCGTCACCACCTGCGATGCAATCCAGATCGCGTCGATCGCCTCATGCGGTCGCGCCCCATGCCCCGATTCGCCCATAATCACCAGTTCCAAATCGTCCGCCGCCGCCGTCAGCGCCCCATAGCGAATCCCCACCGATCCCCCCGGAATCGTCGGAAACGTGTGAACCCCAAAGATAGCCGTCACGCCCTCCATCACCCCATCACGAATCATCCAGCCTGCGCCCTGCGCCGTTTCCTCCGCAGGCTGAAACAAGAACCGAATCGTGCCTGGAAACTGAATCCCCAACTGCGCCAGCACCATCGCTGTCCCCAGCCCCACAGTGGTATGCACATCATGACCGCAGGCGTGCATAATTCCCGGCTGCCGCGAAGCAAATTCCAGGCCTGTACGCTCCTGAATTGGCAGCGCATCCATATCCGTGCGAATTGCCAACATTCGGGAGTCTCTGTCTGTGCCGCGCAGTTCTGCCACTACGCCTGTCTTGCCGACTAGTTCCTGCACATGCAGTCCACAAGACGACACCACACCTGAAACATAAGCAGCCGTCTGGTATTCCTGTCCGCTCAGTTCAGGATGGCTATGCAGATGGCGGCGAATTTCAACCAGTCGGGGGGCAAGGCTCGCAGCAAGATCTTTAATTTGGCTCAGCATGGAGACAGACAATGGTAGAGGTTAACCTCATAATAAAGAGTTGTTAAGAAAAGGTTCTACTGGCCGCCTCCATCACCTCATCACCCTATCACGGTTCATCCGTACCAAATCCCGCCACAAAGGATACATTAGAGGAACAGTCTCTTCTCTATAGTCTTTCTCCCTACTCTCTTCTCTCTAACGCTGCTTTGGAGAATCGCACCCTATGGAGTCCATCGTTGCTGCCCTTGCTCTCCTAATTGTGGGTTACACTGTCGGCTCCGTCAGAATCATCAATCAGGGCACCGAGGCGCTAGTAGAGCGACTCGGGAAGTTTCACCGCAAGCTCACGGCAGGGCTGAATTTTGTGGTGCCGTTCCTCGACACGATTGTTCTAGAAGAATCCACCCGGGAGCGCGTGCTGGATATCGACAAGCAAAAGGCGATTACCGGGGACAACGTATCGGCTGACGTAGACGCGGTAGTCTACTGGCGAATTTTGCAGCTAGAGCGCACGTTCTATGCCGTGGAAAATATTGAGGAAGCGCTGGAGAGCCTAGTGACGACGACGCTCCGTTCCGAAATTGGGCGAATGAGTCTGGCTCAGACTTTTTCCTCTAGAAACGAGATCAACCAGGCCTTGCTGCACCAGCTTGACGAAGCAACTGCAACCTGGGGCGTGAAGGTGACGCGGGTGGAGGTGCAGAGCATTGAGCCTGCCCCAGATGTGCTGCGGGCAATGGAGCTAGAACGTGCTGCCGAAAGTAAAAAGAAGGCGGCTATTTCTGAAGCGCAGGGCAAAAAACAGGCGGCAATTGAAGAAGCCGAGGGTGCAGTGCAGTCCATGAAGATGATTGCGGATGCGCTAAAGTCTCAGCCCAATAGCCGGGAGATTATGAAATATCTGGTCGCACAACGATACGTCGATGCCAGCTATCGACTCGGCGACAGCCCAAACTCCAAAATTGTGTTCATGGACCCGAAGGCACTGACCGAAGCCCTGAGCGAATTAATCGATCCTAATGCTCCACCACCCAGTCAGCATCCCCTAAATCCGCCCAAAGAGTAATAGGCCTCTCTTGACTCTAGTGTCCTGCTAAAACGGACGGAGTAGAGGTATCGAGCTTCACGAAGACTTGATGCAGGCTTGACATGCATCGGCCGGGCTTGCATCAAGAAGACGCAGCCATTTCCTCCAGTCGCTCTTGCTGGTCTTTGGAAATGCAAGATTGAATCAGGTCTTCTAAATCGCCTTCAAGGACGGCGTTGAGACTAAAGTTTTGGTTTAAGCGATGGTCGGTGACACGATTGTCCTTGTAGTTGTAAGTCCGAATTTTTTCGGAGCGTTCACCCGTACCAACCTGAGAGCGGCGCATTGAGGTGACGGCTTCTTGCTGTTCTCGCAGCTTGATTTCGTAGAGCTTGGCTCGCAAGATTTGCATGGCACGTTCGCGGTTTTGAAGCTGCGATCGCTCTTCGGTGCAAAATACGCGAATGCCTGTTGGCTTGTGGATCAGGTCAACAGCGGTTTCCACCTTGTTCACGTTCTGCCCGCCTGCGCCACCCGATCGCGCTGTTTTTAGCTCAATATCCTTTGGATCGATTTCCACTTCCACATCATCGACTTCCGGCATGATAGCGACCGTCGCCGTCGAGGTGTGAACCCGCCCGCCTGCTTCCGTCACGGGGACTCGCTGCACTCGATGAACGCCAGCCTCGAACTTGAGCTTGCTGTATACCTGGTCGCCCTGAATTTCCAAAATGGCTTCTTTAAAGCCGCCCATATCCGCCAGCGACTCGCTGACCATCTTGACCCGCCAGTTTTGGCTTTCGGCGTATCGGGAATACATTCGCAGCAGGTCACCCGCCCAAATGCTAGCCTCGTCGCCACCTGCACCCGCCCGGATCTCCAGCATGATGTTCTTGTCATCGTTGGGATCTCGCGGCAGCAGCAGCACCTTTAGCCGATTTTCCAGGTGCGCGATTTTTTCTTCTAGCTCGTCCACTTCCAGCGCCGCCATTTCCCGCAGTTCTGCGTCGCCACCCGCGTCTTTCAGAATCTGTCGCGCCCCTTCTAGGTCGCTTTGGGCTTTTTTCCATGCGTCAAAGGTCGTCACCGTTTCTTCTAGTGACGACCGAGTTTTAGCAAGCTTCTGGAACTCCGTGGGATCGGTTGCAATATCGGGATCAGCTAGCCGCCGCGTCAGTTCGTGAAAGGTTTGCTCTACAGAATTCAGCTTGTCGAGAAGATAGGCTTCTGCCATAACGGTGGGAGTGGGAAAGAACGATAGGTGAGGCGAAGGGTTCGCCACCCGTGAGGGTCAAAATTCAGAAAATGGAGGCGATCGCCAATTTTCCTATCGCTACTTCTTCTTATCCGCCGCTGCGCCATCGCCTGTGCGCGAGTCGGTCATCCCATACTTCCGCAAGAAGCGCTCCACGCGACCCTCAGTGTCGATAATCTTCTGAGTGCCCGTGTAGAAGGGATGGTTTCCAGACCACACATCGACGTGCAGTTCGGGCTTAGTGGAACCAACGGTCGTGACCAATTCACCGTTGCAGTAGACCTTGGCTTCAGGATACCAAGTAGGATGGATGTCAGGCTTCGGCATAGCAGTCTCAAGTCTGTTGCTTTTCAAGGGTTGTCAAGGATTGTCAAACGGTCAATGCAGGCAATCGGGCAAGGTGCAGCCTACATCGCCCCTACAGCCAGTCTAGCGCTTCGAGTATTGGGGAGCCTTGCGGGCCTTGTGCAGACCGTACTTCTTCCGCTCCTTAGCACGGGGATCGCGGGTCAAGTAGCCTTCAATTTTCAGCGGCTTGCGGTTCTCAGGGTCTAGCTCGCAGAGCGCTCGCGCTACACCCAGGCGGATTGAGTCTGCCTGTCCGGTCAGTCCGCCACCCGTTGCATTCACCAACACGTCGTATTCATTTTCCAGTCCCAGGGTTTCCAGCGGCGCTTTGGCGATCGCCAAATAGGATGGGTTGAACTGGAGATACTCTTCTCCGGGGCGGCCATTCACGATCAGCTTACCCGTACCAGGCACCAGCCGAACGCGGGCGATCGCCGACTTGCGACGACCCGTCCCCCAATACACAACACGACCAGACTTCTCAGTAGCTTGCATTCTTAATTCTCTCCAGGAATCGTTTTAATTGTCAAAACTTCGGGCTGCTGAGCCGCATGAGGATGGGTCGGACCCGCGTAGACCTTGAGCTTAGTAAACAACTGGCGACCCAAAGAGTTCTTCGGCAACATCCCCTTCACGGCTTGTTCTACAATCCGTTCTGGCAGGCGAGACTGGAGCTTGGTAAAGTTCTCCACCTTCATGCCGCCGGGCCGCCCAGAATGACGACGGTAGAGCTTTTGAGTGCGCTTTTTGCCCGTCACGTCTACTTTCTCAGCATTCACGATGATTACGAAATCACCCGTGTCCAGATGCGGCGTAAAGGCCGGCTTGTTTTTGCCGCGCAGCACATTGGCGACTTCGCTGGCCAGCCGTCCGAGGCGCTGATCGGTCGCATCGACGACGTACCACTTACGCTCAATTTCGGTTGTGGGAGGAAGATAGGTCTTGTTCATGATGTTCTATCGGGTTCCAGGAGGGTCAAAGGGTCAGGAAAGGCTCGTAGGAGGCTCAGAGTAGGAGGCTTAGGCAAAAGAGGAAAAAGGCTTGACGACGCACTAGCTAGACGAGGCAACGGCGATCGCTGGCTCGGTCAGCGGCAAGAGGAACTGGGGCTGCGTGTCATACCAGAGGCTCGGCTCAAAGGGCGAATCAGGATAGCCTACGCGCAGCAAGCAGAGTCCCTGCGGCGGAGCGGCATACTTTACCTCGTCCCGGCGCTGCTCTTGCCAGAGGCGGGTAAACTCGGTGGGCGATCGCTCTCCCCGTCCCACGTCAACCAGCATTCCCACCAGCAGACGCACCATGCCGTAGAGGAACCCACTCGCCTGAATCTCTAGCTGCACAAAGGGCCCGCGTCGGACGCACTCTACCGCCTGCACATCGACCCAGGAATGAGCCCGCTTCGAGCCAGCCCGGTGAAATGCCGCCAAATGCTGTCGCCCCAGCAATGGGGTCAGCGCTTTCTGCATGGCTTCAACATCCAGCGGCGCATGGTAATAGTGCCAACTAAAGGGGCGGACAAACAAATTGGGGCAAGCGTCGGTGTAGAGCGTATAGCGATAGCGTCGCCAAATCGCTGAAAACCGAGCGTGCCAGGAACGATCCACCGGGGCCGAAGCCCGAATCAGCACGTCTTCTGGCAGGCGGCTATTGAGAATATCGCGCCAGCGGTAGGGCGGTATCAGGGTCGCCGCATCAAAATGAGCCACCTGAGCGGCTGCGTGAACGCCAGAATCGGTTCGCCCTGCGCCATGCAGCGTCACAGAATGCCCCAGCACAGCGGCGATCGCCCGCTCAATTTCTTCCTGGACGGTGCGATGCTGCGCCTGCCGCTGCCAGCCGTGAAACCGAGTGCCTAGGTATTGAATGACCAAGGCAACCCGTTGTGAGTCTACCGAGCAGGCTTCCCCTGAACTAGCAGACTCCTTTAGCGTTGGCAGCGCGATCGCCATAGCCAGATGCCTACATCCTCAAGTCAGTTCGATAATCGCCATTTCAGCATTATCGCCCCGGCGGCTTACGGTTCGCTGAATGCGAGTGTAGCCCCCATTGCGATCGCCATAGCGCTCCTTCGCACCCTCAAACAGGGCGTGAACAAGCTGCTTGTCATAAAGGTAGCCCAGAACCTCACGTCGAGCAGCCAGAGAGCCGTCCTTTGCAAGCGTAATCATTCGCTCTGCTTCGGAACGAACTGCCTTGGCCCGCACCTTGGTCGTTGTGATGCGACCGTGACGAATGAGCTCGGTAGTCAGCGCTCTGAGGAGAGCGCGCCGCTGATCTGCGGGCTTACCCAGTTGTGGAACACGACGACGGTGACGCATATCACTTAGAAATTAAACTAAACAGCAAAACGAAAGCAGCACGGTAAAGTCCCCACCCAAAGTCCTTAACCCTTGCCCAGCCCCAATACGGCACAGCAAGCTAGAACCCCAACGACCTTAACCAGTCTTGGCAGGCTTTTCATGGGGCAAGGTAATCCCCATGCGAGTTTGAAGCGCCTCGATCACCTCTTCGGCAGACTTAGCACCAAAGTTTTTGATTTCTAACAAATCTTCTTGGGAGTACTCCAGTAAATCCGCCACTGTATTGATCTGGGCCCGTTTCAGACAGTTGTAGGCGCGAACCGAAAGATTCAGTTCCTCAATCAAGATCTGGTTGTGGGGATCTTCATCATCCGGGAAGATGGGCCCAATGTCATCAATCGTGATGTCTTTCAGCGGGGTAAATAGATCCACCAGAATACTGGCAGCCTGACTCAGGGCATCTTGAGGAGTGATGCTACCATTCGTCCACACTTCCATGATTAGGCGATCTTTTTCTAGAGATCCGCCAACCCGTGCATCCTCAACGGTGTAATTCACCTTACGCACAGGCATGAAAATTGAGTCGATCTGCAAATAATCAACCGCCGAAGAGTCATCCCGGCTCCGATCAATGGCTCGATAGCCGATGCCCTTCTCGATCTTAAACTCCATCTCCAGCACAGAACCTGCGGAAACTGTCGCGATGTGCTGAGTCTCATCCACCACTTCGACATCAGATGGAAGATCGAAGTAAGCAGAGGTGACCTCCAGCGGGCCCTCCACCCGAAGCCGTCCAATCTGGGGCTGAGAAGAGTAACTCTTCAGCACGACTTCCTTCATGTTCAGCAGGATGTCGAGGGCATCCTCTTTCACACCCGGCACGGTCATAAACTCATGCGTCACCCCTGCAATGCGGACTGCCGTAACCGCAGCCCCCTCTAGGTTCGACAGCAGCACACGTCGGAGTGCATTTCCGACCGTCGTACCCTGACCCCGCTCCAAAGGCTCAAGAACAAACTTGCTGTATAGACTCTGGTTTTTCCCTGTTTCGGACTCTATGCACTCAACCTTGAAATGTGCCATAGACCAACCTCTCTTCTCCTTAGCCACAGAAGGCAGGCAACCTTCTTATGTTTTCAATGTTCTCGTCTGCCAGCGCTCTATCCCCTTGCTCTGGAGAAACAAAACCTGACTGGTCAGCCTAGCAAAGATATCAACCGTCGAAACAAAAACCAGCGCTTTATCCCTCAACTGAATCCGCTCGACTCCCTGCTTGCTGAGCTTCCGGCAGTCCTTGCCCCAACAAAGCAGGAAAAACTAGACTCGACGCCGCTTGGGAGGACGACAGCCGTTGTGTGGGATAGGCGTTACGTCGCGGATTAGTGTGATTTCCAGTCCAGCGCCCTGGAGCGCTCGAATGGCAGTCTCCCGTCCTGACCCGGGCCCACTGACCATCACCTCAATCTGACGCATTCCCTGATCCATGGCACGACGAGCCGCATTTTCAGCAGCAGTCTGAGCCGCAAAAGGGGTTCCTTTCTTGGCCCCTTTGAAGCCGCTGGAGCCAGCAGAGGCCCAAGAAATCGCCTCTCCGTTTGCGTCCGTGATCGTCACGATCGTGTTGTTGAATGTGGACTGGATATGGGCAACGCCGCTGGGGATGTTCTTCTTTTGCTTCTTGGGGCCAGTTCGTTTCGTGGGTTGTCGAGCCATTTCTCTTCGCTAAGTCTAGGAATAGGGTTTACTTTGTCAAACCAAGGGTAGTCAAACTGTTAGGACAGGGAAATAGATTCAGAGGGATGGGGTGAATAGGCGTGGAAGATTGGACTGGCAGCACTTGAGAGGAAAGTAGAAGGGCGATCGCACTCAAACAGCCTTAGAGCCAGGACTAAAAGCCTTCCCGCCCGCAACTATCTCGATCGCTGAGGCAAGTAGGTCAAGCAATCAGATACAACCACACCAAAGAGGGAACAAAACCAACGCGCTAATTCACTTCTGGCAAAAGCGGCCTGACAAAGAACCACGCACTGGTTCACACAAGTCCGCTAGCACCACCCTCAACCTATCGTCTACTTCTTGCCAGGAGCCTTCTTCTTGCCAGCCACCGTGCGCCGACCGCCGCGACGGGTTCGAGCATTCGTGCGAGTCCGCTGTCCGCGAACGGGTAGACCCATCCGGTGCCGCCGGCCGCGGTAGGTGCCGATGTCCATCAGGCGCTTAATGTTCAGGGATTCCAAACGTCTGAGGTCACCCTCGACCTCATAGTCAGACTCCACCGTTTCGCGCAGGGCTGCAACATCTGCGTCGCTCAGATCCTTAACGCGAGTATCGGGGTTCACACCCGTCTTCGCAAGGATTGCTTTGGATCGGGTCAGCCCGATGCCATAGATATAGGTCAAACCGATTTCAACACGCTTATCGCGAGGAAGATCCACTCCGGCAATTCGTGCCACGCTTTGTACTCCTACTTCTGCCGCTCAGCAATGAACTCAACTTCAAACTGACCTAAGATTAGGTCGATTCAACCACTCAACGTACTAACCCTGCCGTTGCTTATGCTTGGGGTTAGAACAAATCACCATAACTCGGCCGCGGCGACGGATGACGCGACACTTCTCACAGATTTTCTTGACGGATGCTCGGACTTTCATGCCCCGAAATGTCCCAAATTTGAGTACTGACTACAAACCCAGTATCTTATCAACTTTTTAGATAGAATGTCAAGGAAAAGTCTCAGATTAAATATGCCGCCTGTGGGCAGGCGATCGCGCTAAACGCCATTAACAGCTACTAACACTTGAATGCAGTGCGTCTCCTACTTCTTATTTCGGAGGCGATAGGTAATTCGCCCTTTTGTCAGGTCGTAGGGTGTTAGCTCAACCTTGACGCGATCGCCCGGCAAAATTTTGATGTAATTTCGGCGAATCTTGCCCGAAATATGGGCCAAGACGTTAAATCCGTTGTCTAAGTCCACGCGAAACATGGCGTTGGGCAACGAATCCGTTACCGTTCCTTCCATTTCAATCAGATCCTGTTTAGACAATGCATCCTCCTAAACTACAAACGATTCAAACCAGTGACTCAGACCATTGATCCAGACCCCATAGCGCTTTGCAGCGTGCCAATTTACAGCCTAGAGCGATCCTGCCTCTCTGATGTTCCAAGCGGGTATTCCAAACATATCCATCACAAAGGGTCTTGAAGCAAACCGCTTTCATACCCCAGGGAACCGTTGAGTACCCTAAACACCTAAAAAATGCGCCATCTATAAAAAATGCGCCATCTATTAGATTAACAAATACTCCAAGAACCTGCGTGTGTTGTTATCCGCGGCACGACCAATGAGCTTGGGACGGTCTATCTATACATGTTTTTTTCAAGCCAAGCTACGCTGCTTAGCTGCTAATCAACTGGCGTAGCGCCGCCCCCACATGTTCAATGGATTGATTGCCATCGATTGAAACAAGCTGCTGGCGATCGCGATAAAAGTCAATCAGCGGCGCAGTTTGATTGCGGTATACCGCCAGACGAGTACGAATCACTTCCTCGTTATCGTCTGTCCGCCCTCGACCCAGGAGGCGGGCCACCAAAACCTCATCGGGCACTTCCAAATTAACGACACAATCGCAGGACTGTTCAATTTCTGCCAATAGCTCATCGAGAAACTTGGCCTGCTCAACATTGCGAGGAAAGCCGTCCAAAATCCAGCCTCCTTGGGCATCTGGCTGGCTGAGGCGATCGCGCACCAAGTCCAGAATCAAAGCATCCGGCACCAGTTCCCCGCGATCCATGTAGGACTGAGCCTTTTGCCCAAGCTCGGTTCCGCTTGCCACAGCAGCCCGCAAAATATCTCCTGTAGAAACATGAGGAATCGAAGAGCTAGCCGCTAGTTCGGCCGCCTGAGTTCCTTTGCCCGCTCCGGGCGGTCCTAAAAATATCAGTCGTGCCACTATTGCTTCACCATCCCTTCATAGCGCTGCGAAATTACATAGGTCTGAATCTGCTTTGCCGTGTCGATTGCGACGCCCACTAGAATTAGCAGTGACGTAGCACCCAAGCCCTGAAAGGTCGTCACGCGGGTCGCGCCTTCAACGGCAGCCGGAACAATCGCAACCAATCCCAGAAAAATCGCACCCAAAAAGGTCAGTCGGTTCAGCACCCGCTCAAGATAGTCACTCGTTGCCTTACCAGGACGAATCCCCGGCACGCTTGCGCCCATCTTCTTCAGGTTCTGGGACATGTCTACTGGATTGACCACTAGCGAGGCATAGAAGTAGCTGAAAAACAAGATCAGCAGCAGCAGCAGCAGCACGTAGACCCAAGTGCCCGGACGCAGATAAGACAGCACCCGCGTCACCATCTCGTTATCCCCAAAAAACTGCGAGAGGTAGATCGGGAGAGACAGAACCGCTGTAGCAAAAATAATCGGCATTACGCCGCCCTGATTGAGGCGCAGCGGCAGATAGCTGCTCTTCTCAAGGTAGAGCCTGCGCCCGACCTGGCGACGGGCAGAGATGATGGGAATACGCCGGGTTCCCTCTTGAACAAAGACGATGCCGACGATCATTGCCAGGAACACTAGAAGCAGAATGATCACGCCGCTAACCACGCTGCGATCGCCACTCTGGGCAAGGTCGATAGTTTGTCCGAGCGATCGCGGCAAAGTTGACACAATGCTGACGAAAATTAGCAGCGACGCACCATTGCCCACACCCCGCTCCGTAATCAGCTCACCCACCCACATCACAAACATCGAGCCAGCCGTTAGAGCCAGCACCATCTGTGCAATGAACAGCGGCCCCGGCGACTCAGCAAACTGGTTCACAAAAATCGCTAGACCCAGGCTTTGAATAATGCCCCAACCCAGTGCAACGTAGCGCGTAATTTGAGCAATCTTTCGGCGTCCCGCTTCTCCCTCTTCTTTTTGCAGCTTCTCAAGACTGGGGAGCGCAGCCGTCAGCAGTTGCAGAATAATAGACGCATTAATATAAGGCAAAATACCCAGTGCAAAAATACCCAGCGTCGAAAGTCCTCGACCCGTAAACACATCTAAAAAGCCAATGATGGCCGATAAAGCGCCGGTCTCTGTGGCCGCCTGAAAGGCCTGTCGATTAATGCCAGGGATCGGGATAAAGACACCCAACCGTACCAGAATCAACATTCCCAAAGTCAGCAAAAGTCGTCCTCGCAGTCCGGCCGCTTGGGCCATCTGCAAGAAAGTTTCCTGCGCCGTGGGTGTCTTATCGCGCACCATAGTCTCAGTACCTCTCCCTCTATAAAACTAAGCAGAGCAGGAGAGCCAACCACTCACCGCTCTGCCTTGCTGCAAAGTCGCTCCATATCTTAATCTAGCAGGTTGAAGCTTCCGCCTGCGCCCTCAATCTTACGCTTCGCCGATTCAGTAAAGGCCGCAGCCGTCACTTGAAGCGCAACACTCAGTTCACCGTCGCCCAAAATCTTCAACGGGCCATCGTTTTGCGTCACAATTCCCAATTCCATCAGCGAATCGAGGCTGACCTCTGTCCCCTTAGGCAGTTCAGCCAAGTCTCCGACGTTCACGATGGTGTAGGACATCCGGTTGATCAGCGGAAAATGCTTCAGCTTCGGAATCCGGCGATAGAGAGGCAACTGCCCACCCTCAAAACCCGGTCGGGTGCTGCGTCCAGAGCGCGACTTTTGTCCCCGCATTCCGAAGCCGCCGCTTGCACCCTGCCCGGCGGAAATGCCCCGGCCAACCCGGCGACGACGCTTCTGAGAACCCGGTTTTGGAAATGTGTCTGAAAGTCTCATAGTTCGTCAAGAATAGAGTTTTTCAATGGGAACATCGCGTTCTTCTGCTACCTCAGAGAAGGTGCGGAGGGCAGAAAGTGCATTTGCAGCGGCCCTGGCATTATTGAGCGGGTTACCCGAACCCAACTGTTTCGCCAGAACGTTCTTCACACCCGCCAGTTCTAGCACGGTACGCACGGAACCACCTGCAATTACACCAGTTCCCGGAGCTGCAGGACGAATCATCACCTTCGCGCCGCCGCCTGCGCCGTTGGTTGGGTGAGGAATGGAGTCAGATTTAGTCAGGGGAACCTCGACCAAGTGCTTCTTGCCGTCAGCAACGCCTTTCTTCACTGCACCGATTACGTCAGCGGCCTTGCCAACCCCAACCCCAACCTGACCCCGTTCGTTGCCGACGATCACGATCGCCCGGAAGCTAAGCTTCTTACCCCCCTTAACCACTTTGGTAACGCGGCGGATTTGAACAACACGCTCCTGCCACTCAGTTTCTTTTTCTTTGACGCGACTTGTCTTGGTTTTCTTCGCCATAGCTTGCTTGTCCTGGATAGTGTGCTTGTCCTAAAGATGAATCTGAAAGGCTAGAAGCTTAGACCACCTTCACGAGCGGCATCTGCCAAAGCCTTGACGCGGCCGTGATACAGCTTGCCGCCCCGGTCAAACACGACTTGCGTAATCCCCTTTTCGAGCGATCGCGCTGCGATCAGCTTACCGACTTCTACAGACGCATCGCAGTTAGCACCTGAAGTGAGCTTTTCGCGCAGCGCAGGCTCTAGCGTCGATGCAGCAGCAAGCGTTCGATGCTGCGTGTCATCAATGACCTGGGCGTAGATATGCTGATTAGAGCGAAATATAGCCAGACGAGGACGTTCAGACGTGCCAGAAACTGTCTGGCGGATGCGGACGTGACGACGCTGAGTCGCTTCTTTACGAGTCAGTTTCATAGGTTATTTCTTCCCTGCCTTACCGGCCTTACGTCTGACAACCTCGCCAGCATAGCGAATGCCCTTGCCCTTGTAGGGTTCTGGCGGACGAACTGCGCGAACCTGAGCCGCAATATTACCGACAATTTCTTTATCAATTCCGCTGACCAGAATGTTGGTGTTATTCTCAACAGCAAATTGAACTCCATCAGGCGGCTCGATCAAAACTGGATGGCTATAGCCTACAATCAGGTTCAGATTTCGCCCTTGAATCTGAGCCCGATAACCCACCCCCTGGATTTCAAGCTTGCGCTGGAATCCCTGAGATACGCCCTCCACCATATTGGCAACCAGCGTTCGGCACAACCCGTGGCGCTGACGGGCAGCACGGGACTCGTTGCGACGATTCACCGTTAACGTATCGCCCTCTTGCAGAACCTCAACCTCTGGCGGAAGCGTGCGCGAGAGTTCTCCCTTGGGGCCTTTAACAACCAGAGTTTGACCGTCAAGGGTAACGGTCACCTTCTGAGGAACACTAATAGGACGTTTTCCAATGCGAGACATGACAAGTCACTCCTGGACGATCTTGCTGGCCTTCAAGCGATGCGCTTACGACACAAGCGCCACCAGGCAAACACAAAGCAAACACAAATAAAATGAAAGGCTAGATTTAGCTTTGACCCAAGCAGCCATCCGCTCAGACAAAGCCAGATCGAGAAAAATCCTTACCAGACGTAGCAGAGAACTTCTCCTCCCACACCCTGACGACGGGCATCCCGATCCGTCATGATGCCGCTGGAGGTTGAAACAATGGCAATTCCAATGCCACCCAACACGCGAGGCAGATCGCGGCAGTTTGAGTAAACTCGCAGTCCAGGTTTGCTGACCCGCTGTAGCGCATTGATAATCGGACGGCGGCCTTTGCCCTTATATTTCAGAGCAATTACCAGTCGCTTCTGCGCTCCTTCGCCTGTCTCAGAAAACTCGCTAATGAATCCTTCTTCCAAGAGCACACGAGCGATGTTGCGCGTCATCTTGGTAGACGGGACTTCGGTCGTTTGATGCCGGGCGAGATTCGCGTTGCGAATGCGGGTCAGCATGTCTGCAATTGTGTCGTTAGACGCCATAATTTCCTCTTTGTCAGCCTGCCTCAGTTATCGCGAAAGGGCATTCCCAGTTCCTTTAACAGGGCACGTCCCTCTTCATCTGTGGTTGCCGTGGTGATGATCGAAATGTCCATGCCCCGAATTTGATCAATGTTGTCGTACTCGATTTCGGGGAAAATGAGCTGTTCACGAAGCCCCAGAGTATAGTTGCCACGACCATCAAAGCTCTTGGGGCTGATGCCGCGAAAATCTCGAATCCGAGGCAGCACCAAGTTTATAAGGCGATCCAGAAAGGCATACATGCGCTCCGAGCGCAGGGTGACCATGATACCCACTGGCATTCCTTTACGGATCTTGAAACCGGCGATCGCCTTCTTAGCCCTCGTCACCACTGGCTTTTGTCCAGTGATTACCGCAATCTCTGCCAGAGAAGCCTCCAGCGCTTTTGCATTCTGAGCCGCTTCGCCCATCCCCCGGTTCACGGTCACCTTGACCACTTTAGGAACCTGATGAACGTTTTCGTAGTTAAACTGCTCAACCAGCTTCGGAACTACGGTCTCCTGATAGTAGGTTTTTAACCTGGGACTTGCCATAACACTCTCCTGATATATTCCTGGGCTTGGTCAGGAATGAAACATGAAACGTGAATCTGAAACGCTAGTCGATAATCTCACCGGTTTTCTTCAGCATTCTGACTTTTCGGCCATCCGCATTGAAGGTATAAGAAATTCGGCTCGCAACCTTCTGCTTGGTAGAGTAGGGAAGGACATTGGAGCTATGAATCGGAGCCTCAAAGGTCTGAATCTGACCAGACTCCCCTTCTTGCTGAGGCTTAACATGCTTCGTCCGCACGTTAACGCCCTTGACCACCACCTTGCTGGTTTCAGGATAAACACGCAAGATCTCGCCGACTTTGCCCTTATCGCTTCCTGAAATAACCTGGACGGTGTCGCCCTTCTTCACATGCATTTTGTAGCGCAGCTTGCCCATCACAGCACCTCCGGAGCCAGCGAGACAATCTTAGTAAAGTTCTTATCGCGCAACTCCCGCGCAACCGGGCCAAACACGCGAGTTCCTCTAGGGTTGCCATCGTTGTTGATGATCACAGCGGCATTATCGTCAAACCGAATGCTCATGCCGCTGTCTCGGCGCAGACCCTTCTTGGTTCGCACAACCACTGCCCGTACCACATCAGACTTCTTGACTGCCATATTCGGAATGGCATCCTTAACCACAGCGATGATCACATCCCCCACACCGGCATAGCGGCGGTTGCCACCCAACACTCGAATGCACATCAGCTTGCGAGCGCCGCTGTTGTCCGCCACGCTGAGATAAGTTTCCTGTTGAATCATGGTGTCTCTCCTCCGGGGTGGACTAGCTCTCTGAAGTCTGATTTAGGATGTCCACAACGATCCAACGCTTTGTGCGGCTGAGCGGACGGGTTTCTTGAATCCGAACGCGATCGCCCGTTTTGCACTTGTTTTCTTCGTCGTGAACCTTATAACGCTTGGTTCGCACCATAATCTTGCGATACTTCGGGTGAGGGGCACGGTTCTCCACCGCGACGACGACCGTCTTTTCCATCTTGTCGCTCACCACGACTCCAACTCGCTCTTTGACTGCCATTGCCCCTTACTCCTTCTCTGCATCCGCTTGTGCAGCTGCCAATTGTCGCTCCCGCTCCACAGTCATCAGTTGCGCCAGCCGGTGGCGGACATGCCCAAACTGATGCGTCTTATCCAGTTGCCGCGTCGCCTTTTGGAAGCGCAAGTCAAATAACTGCTTCTTGGCAGCTACAATCTGCTCACTGAGTTCTTGATCACTGAGATCACGAATCTCTGAAATCTTAGGCAGAGCCATCTCTACGACTCCTCCACTGCTTGCTCTTGTTGTTCCTTAACAATGAACTTGGTCTTGATTGGGAGTTTGTACTGCGCCAGTCGCATTGCCTCGCGGGCTGTCTCTTCCGGTACTCCAGCAATCTCAAACAAGATTCGACCCGGCTTTACCACTGCCACCCAAAACTCAGGGTTGCCCTTACCCGAACCCATCCGGGTTTCGGCTGGACGCATGGTAACAGGCTTATCCGGGAAAATACGAATCCAGATCTTGCCACCCCGACGGATGTATCGAGTCATGGCTCGACGGCTAGCCTCAATCTGACGGGAGGTAATCCAGGACGGCTCCATTGCCTGAAGCCCAAAATCACCAAAGTCAATATTGTTGCCGCGAGTTGCCCGCCCTTTCATGCGGCCGCGCTGCTGCTTGCGGAATTTAGTTCGTCTTGGACTTAACATGGCTCACTACCTTGAAATTGAAGCTAGGGTCAGGGTGGGGATGGAAGCACTGGTCTGATTCAGCTTTCGCCCTTCAGCCCGCCTTCCCTATCCTTCGTTAGAACGATCCTCAAACTGGCGGCGGCGCTGCTGACGGCGACGGGGCGGCACATTATTGGGAGCGGCTTCTTGCGTTACTCGTTCCTGCCCAGGAATAATCTCGCCTTTGAACACCCACACCTTGATCCCCAAAATGCCGTAGATCGTCTGGGCAGTGGTGTAGGCATAGTCAATATCTGCCCGCAGCGTGTGGAGCGGCACCTTGCCTTCGCGAGTGTATTCAGTACGGGCAATTTCTGCGCCGTTTAGCCGACCACTCACCTGGATTTTGATACCCTGCACCCCTGATTTCTGAGCGCGAGTAATCGCCTGACGCACAACCCGACGGAACGAAACCCGCTTTTCGAGCTGCTGCTGCACGTATTCAGCAATCAGCGCAGCATCAGCATCCACACGAGCAACCTCAACCACGTTGATCCGAATCTGACGGCTGGTGTCTCCCAACTCTTTTTGAAGACCCTCGCGCAGCTTTTCGATCCCCGCGCCGCCACGACCCACAACCACGCCAGGGCGGGCCGTCAGAACTTGGAGGTCGATTTGATCGGCCTTGCGCTCAATGCGAACCTCAGAGATACCTGCACTGCTCAACTCTTTGGCAACATATTTGCGGATTTTGTAGTCCTCTTGCAGCAGCTTGGGATAGCGGCTGGAGTCAGCAAACCAGAGAGAGCGATGCTCCTGGGTGATGCCGAGGCGGAAACCAACTGGATGAATCTTCTGTCCCACAATGCGTCCTCAGAAAAGGCAAAAATTTGAGTGAAGGGTATAAAACAAGGAGCGATCGCCATTCAAAACGCCCAAACAGGGTCGTAACTTAGTCTTCAGCACCCAGCGCAACCGCAATCGTGATGTGACAAGTCGGTTTGCGGATTTGATAGGCCCGACCCTGAGCGCGGGGACGAAACCGCTTCAGCACGGGGCCCTGATCAGCATAGGCAGTCGTCACTACGAGATCAGCAGGGGCGTAGCCCTCGTTATGCTCAGCATTGGCAACCGCAGACCGCAGCACCTTAAGCACAGGATCGCAAGCGCGGTAGGGCATAAACTCCAGGATAATCAGTGCCTCTCGGTAAGAACGCCCCCGGATCTGATCCAGAACCCGACGCACCTTGTGGGGCGACATGCGGATATAACGGGCAACAGCTTTTACTTCGTCTGCGGTCGTAACTGCCATGATGATTTCCTCTCAAGTGTCTTGCAGAGAGCTTTTAGAGTTTGAGCAACAGCAAGCACTAAATCCAAGTATCTGTGAACTACTGCGAACGTCCTGAAATAAACCTGACTCAACCTAACGACGAGACTTCTTGTCGCTCTTGGCATGTCCCCGGAAGGTACGAGTCGGCGCAAACTCACCCAACTTGTGTCCCACCATTTGCTCCGTTACATAAACCGGAACATGCTGACGACCGTTATGAACGGCAATCGTATGTCCAATCATCTGAGGCAGAATCGTTGAGGCACGAGACCAGGTTTTGATTACCTGCTTATCGCCCTTCACATTCAACGCTTCAACCTTTTTTAGAAGGTGATCAGCCACGAAAGGACCTTTTTTGAGTGAGCGAGACATAACCGACTTACCTCTACCAATTGACCAAACGTGTGATAGTCAACGAACCATAAACCCTGTAAAAAGATTCGGAACCTTAAGACTCACGACCTCCGCGACCGCGCTTGGACGTGCGGCGGCGGCGACGAACAATCAACGCATTACTTGCCTTCTTCTTCTTCCGAGTCTTCATGCCCAAGGCTGGCTTACCCCAGGGGGTCACAGGGCCAGAACGACCGATCGGCGCACGTCCTTCACCGCCGCCGTGGGGGTGATCGACTGGGTTCATGACACTACCGCGAACTTCCGGACGACGGCCCAACCAACGCTTGCGTCCTGCCTTGCCTAGGCTAATGTTGCGAGACTCGGCATTACCCACCGCACCAATCGTGGCATAGCACTCGCGGCGAACCATCCGCACCTCTGTGGATGGCAGGCGGAGTGTCACAAAATCACCCTCTTTCGCTACAATTTGCGCCGAAGCGCCTGCTGCGCGAACAATCTGTCCACCCTTGCCAGGGACTAATTCCACATTGTGAACCGTCGTACCTAGCGGCATACTGCCCAGTGGTAAAGCGTTTCCGACCTCAAAAGGAGAGTCTTCACCTGCGATCACAGTTGTACCGACCGTCAAGCCAGCCGGACAAAGGATGTAGCGCTTCTCGCCATCCTGATAATATAGAAGCGCAATCCGGGCGTTGCGGTTGGGATCATACTCGATTGCTGCTACTTTAGCGGGAATGTTTCGCTTGTCGCGGCGAAAGTCAATTATCCGATACAGTCGCTTGTGCCCGCCACCCCGATGGCGACAGGTGATTACGCCCCGATTGTTGCGTCCCTTGGGACGATGCACCGAGCGAGTCAGGGACTTTTCTGGTTCACTACGAGTGATCTCAGCAAAGTCAGCAACGGAGCGCTCTCGCGTGCCAGGTGTATAAGGTCGGTATGTACGAATGCCCATGGCTTCAATCTCTTAAGGGGATGGCTTTCAGACGTTACACTTCGGGGAACAGGACGATGGAATCACCTGTTGCCAGGGTCACAACTGCCCGCTTGTATTGGGGCTTGTGTCCAGCAAATCGACCGACTCGACGATGCTTCTTCGGGGGCTTGCTGGTGTTCACACCAACCACCTTCACCTCAAACAAAGATTCAATAGCTGCCTTGATCTGCGGCTTTGTTGCGCTGGGAACCACTTCAAAGACGTACTTGTTTTCCTCAAGAAGCTGAGTTGCCTTTTCAGTCACTAGGGGACGGCGAATCAGATCTGCCAGGTTGCGCGAATCAAACTTAGTCACCGTATACCTCCTGCACTTTTTCTAGGGCAGACGCAGTTGCCACGATCTTGTCAGCCGCCAGCAAATCAAAGATGTTGAGATTGCCAGCAGAAATTAGCTTGATGGAGCTAATGTTTCGAGCCGACAGATAAACCATCTCGTCTCGCTCAGAAACAATTAGGAGAGCCGTTTCGTTTTCCCCTACACCCCAGCGAGTCAGCGCCTGCGCCAGTTCCTTGGTTTTGGGACGGGGCAACTCATTTGCGAAATCTTGAACCACAATCAGGTCTTCAGCACGGCTTTGCAGCGCGGTTCTGAGCGCCAAGCGCCTCTCCTTGCGGTTCATCTTGACGGAGTAGTCCCTGGGTTTGGGGCCAAAGATAACGCCGCCGCCGCGCCATAGGGGAGAGCGAATCGAACCCGCACGGGCGCGACCTGTGCCCTTTTGCCGCCAAGGCTTACGTCCACCACCTCTAACCTCAGAACGAGTCTTGGTAGAGGCAGTGCCCTGTCGAGCATTATTCAACTGGCGCACCAAGGCCCGATGAACGATATGGGGCGCATTGTCTTCGTTAGCGACGCGCAGATCTAGCGAGGCGGTGCCAGCGCTTTCACCCTGCCAATTTTTAACTACACACTCAACCATGGGTCTGTTTCTCCTCGTCGGGGTGCTGGCTCACTGCTCCAATCACCAAAATCGCAAAATCCAAACGCTCAGCAAATTTTTAGTTCGTTTTTCCGACCTGTTTGGCAGGAACAATATTGACCAAGGCACCCGGCTTTCCAGGGATTGCCCCTTTGATCAGGAGCAAGTTGCGATCGCCATCCACCCGCACAATTGTCAGCTTCTTGATCGTGGTTCTCGTGCCACCCAGACGACCTGCCATGCGCTTGCCAGGATAAACGCGACCTGGCGTAGTGCCTGCACCCGTAGAACCGGGAAGACGGTGGTTCTTGGAACCGTGAGCCATCGGCCCCCGCTTGAAGTTGTGGCGCTTTTGGTAGCCC
The DNA here is from genome assembly GCF_013177315.1 of Thermoleptolyngbya sichuanensis A183. NCBI lineage: Bacteria > Bacillati > Cyanobacteriota > Cyanophyceae > Oculatellales > Oculatellaceae > Thermoleptolyngbya > Thermoleptolyngbya sichuanensis. The sequence continues at coordinate 5,165,649 of NZ_CP053661.1, forward strand.
GCAAAGCCGCGTCCGATGCTCGTTCCAATTACGTCCACCTGCTGCCCTGGCGTAAAGATATCCGCCGTCAACTGCTGCCCTAACTGATAATCAGCAGGACTGTCGAGGCGATATTCCTTTAAGTGGCGGAGGGGAGACGCTTCAGCTTTTTTGAGGTGTCCGAGTTCAGGCTTGTTCAACGCCTTTTCGGTAACCTCGCCAAAGCCAACTTGGACAGCACTGTAGCCATCCACCTCTGCTGTTTTAATTTGCGTGACTGTGCAGGGGCCAGCCTGGACGACGGTTACAGGAATAGCCTTCCCTGCCTCATCAAAAACCTGGGTCATCCCCAGTTTGGTGCCAAGAATTCCAACAGACACGGTTAATCGTCCCCCTATTTACACGCTGCAAGAGTGCCAGACAAAATTTGCCTCGCAAACTTCATAAGACACCAAGCTGTTTCTGTCGAACATAATCAATCTGCTGTCAGCCCAAAGGCGCACAGATTCACAGATGTTCTACAATCTTGCAGACAGACTTACTAGCTCAAATAAATGGCTTCTGCCTGAGTCGCCGGGACTTGAGCAGATCAACCACCCAGTATCCGTAAGGGCTTCCGGGCACTATTCCTGCCGGGAAGGCACTCGTAAACACGCACGGCCCGATTTTGGCGACAATTTCAAATTATAAACCAATCAACACAAGCTGTCTAGCAAGTTGCAGACAGAACTTTCAAAGACAATCTGCAAGCTGTGTTAGAGATTTGTGCCTTGTCTAGGATAACGCATAAAATCAGCATCGTGAAAAAATCTTTTACAGGTTTCGCGACCCTTAAAGAGATGAGATGAGAAAAAAAGAGATGGGCAAAGTTCAGGGAGTGGAAGCGGCGGGATAGGGACTATGAATATTCGACTCGATGAAGAATCAGATCTGGCTGAACTGGCGGCGCTGTATCAGCACACCGTCTTGCAGCACGGGCCGCAGCATTACAGCCTCGTTCAAACGCAGACTTGGGCATCCTTTGCCGAAAATCTGGACCTCTTTCGCCACTTTATATTTGACGCGACGACCTATGTGGCGACTGATGAAACCGGAATTGTGGGATTTGCAGGTATCGAGATCAATGGCCACATTCGCTCGACCTATGTGCGGGGCGATCGCCTCCATCAGGGTATCGGGTCTATGCTGCTGCAAGCGCTTTTGGACGACGCAGCCGCGAAACCTGTCACGCGGCTCTATGCAGAAGCCAGCGAGTTTAGCCTGGGGCTGTTTCAGAAATTCGGCTTCCGTCTATACGACACTGAAGCGGTGGATTTTAACGGCGTGGCGTTTACCCGATATTTGGTGGAATATCTGGCGGAAGGGAGCGTAGAGCGATGAGGCAGCCAGATGAAACGGTTCAAGCTACCATCTTTGACACGACGCTGCGCGACGGTGAACTGGCGCTGACGCAAAAATTTACCCTTGCTCAAAAGCTGCAACTGGCGCTGATGCTGGAGGCGGCGGGTGTAGACGTGATCGAAGTGGGCTATCCGGGCGCGTTTCGCAAAGATAGGGACGACCTGCTGGAGGTGGCAGCCCAGGTCAAGCAGGCAACGATCTGCGGACTTGCCAGCAGTCAGCCGGAAGAAATTGAGGCGGTGGCAGCAGCGCTGAAACCCGCTGAGCGGAGCCGGATCAATGTGTTCACGCCGATTCGCGTCCCGTCGGCGGGGGCTGAGTCAGAGGCGATCGCCGCTATTCGGCAGGGGGTGTCCCTAGCCAGACGCTATAGCGGAGAGGTGGAATGGTCTGCGTTTGACGCGACGCGCTGCCCTCTCGACGTGGTGTGTCGCGCGGTGGAAACGGCCATTTGCAGCGGAGCCAGCATCATCACGATTCCCGACAGTATGGGAGTGGCAAGGCCATCTGAGTTTGTCGCGTTGGTCAAATCTGTGGGCGATCGCGTTCCGAATATTGACCAGGCAACGCTGGCGGTTCACTGTCACAATGACCTGGGGCTGGCGGACGAAAACTCCTTGGCGGCCCTGACGGTCGGTGTGCGCCAGGTGGAATGTTCGGTGAATGGGCTGGGAGCGCGGGCGGGCAACGCCGATCTAGAAGCTATCGTAGCGGCGATCGCCTCCCAGCCCAAGTTTCACACCGGGGTTCAAGCGGCTCACCTGCCTGCCTTGTCAGCGCAAGTTGCAGCTTTGGCGCAATCGCTACCGCCGAAAGCACGATTGGAAGCGTGATTGGAATAGCGATCTAGGCGCGGATCTCATCCGCGAAGCTAGCCCAGCGCACAAAGTGAAACGGCCCCGCGACGGAACCCCAGATATGCTCGTCTGTTTCGGGATCGCGGCCCCGATCGAGGCTGATAAAAATCTGGTCGTCGATTTCAAACTCGCTGTCTAGATAGGTTTCCTTGCCACGACGAGTCACCATGCAGCCTTTGCCAGGTTCCACCTTGCCGCGAAAGCTGTGCCCCGTCCATTCCACAATCATGTTGCAGCCTGGTAGTTTTTCTAGGCGATCGCCCGTCAGCTTGCTCAACTGAGTCAGGTCGCGAGATGCACCATAAAACTCTGTCTCGTCCTTGACGGTGTAGTTTTCAATCTCGATATGGTCGCCTGCGTTCACTAGCTTCAGCACCCGCAGCCGATAGGGATCATTTAGCGCATAGTCGTAGGCTTGCTCCACAAACAGGCTAATGCCCGACAGCAGTTCCACGGGCAGCGGCCGCATACAGACCCGGATATGGGCAAAAAAAGGCGGGTTCTCGAAGGCTTGTTCTTGGTTGCTAAAGTCGGCAGCCATCCAGCGGGCCAGGGCGGTGAGGTCGGTCGAATGAGTCATGGGCGATCGCATTTTGAAGCATTGCAATTTATTGTAAGGGAACAAGGGGCAGGGATTTGGGAATGGCTCCGCAGCGCTAGCGGACGGGAAGCAGGAGTGAAGCACTAACCTCGAATTCCGAAGACTTCGACCGAATTCCGACTGACCGAATTCCGACGTAGAGTATTGAATAAACAAGGGTATTCAGTAAACATTTGACAGGACGGGGTTTGGAATGAGTGCGGGGTTTGATTCAACTCAGGTTTCGATTGGCGACCAAGTAACGGCAGCCCGCAGCAGCGTCGTAGTATACGATGCCTCGGAGTGGGGGCGCATTGTGGTGTCAGATGGCGATCGCCTGCGATTTTTGCACAATCAGACGACGAACACCTTCCAGACTCGTCAGCCAGGAGAGGGCTGCGATACCGTGTTTGTCACCTCGACGGGGCGGACAATCGATCTGGCAACAGCCTACGTGCAAGATGATTCCGTGCTGCTGCTGGTGTCGCCTATCCGCCGCGAGTTTTTGATGGATTGGCTAGATCGGTTTATTTTCTTTGCTGACAAGGTGAAGCTGGCGGACGTGACCGCAGAGACTACCGCACTGGTGCTGATTGGCCCAGAGAGCGATCGCCTGATTGAAGCGCTGGGAGCGGGCGATCGCGCGGGACAGCCCTACGGTAGCCATGCCCTCTATCCCATCGCAGGAGCAGCGGTGCGGGTGGCGGTAGGCAGCGGGCTGGGGCTACCAGGCTACACGCTCATGGCTCCAGTCGCAGCAGCAGAGCCTCTCCGGGCAGCGGTACAGGCGGCAGGCGCGACGCAGATAGAAGCGGCTGCCTGGGAGCGACTGCGAATCGAGCAGGGACGGCCGATGCCCGACCACGAACTGACGGAAGACTACAACCCGCTAGAAGCAGGACTTTGGCACACCATTTCGCTGAATAAAGGCTGCTACATTGGGCAGGAAACCATTGCCCGTCTGCACACCTATCGCGGGGTCAAGCAGCAATTATGGGGCGTACAATTCAGTGCCGCCACGCCGCAGGAGACGGTGCTAACCTCCGGCGAAGATAAAGTGGGGCATGTGACTAGCGTGGTAGAAACCGAGTCGGGGGCACTGGGGCTGGCCTACATCCGCACGAAGGCAATCGAGGCAGGGTTGGGGACAGTGCAAGCAAGCGACGTAGTGGGGACACTGGTTCCACTGCCTTTCCTCAGCCACGAGTACCTATAGTTCAGCTAATTCAGCCGATGTAGCAAGGGTTAGGGTTATTCGCCAACGGCCCCTTCGTAACCCTTAACTGCACCACTTAGCGGACTAACAGGAGCTATTCTGCTCCCGGCGCTTGCTTAGGAACCGTAACAGTCGGCAACGCTGCCTGATCCTCAGGCGCATTGGATGCCGCTGCGGCCTCAACCTGGGGCGTGGCCCGTTCCGCCAGCTTGCCAAAATCCTGGAGTCCCTTTACCGAAAATTCGGACTCCGACTTTTCAACCTTGGTTGCCGGAGCCGCCAGAGCAAGCTGAACGCCGTTAAACAAGTTATTCAGCGCCGCTTGCAGCACCTGGCCCGCATCCAGCGCCACCCAGCCCTGCGGGGTCAGCTCGCGGAACTCGAAGTGGAGGTGCGGCCCGGTGGATAGGCCCGTGCTGCCAACCCGGCCAATCACTTCGCCCTGCTCGACCGTTTGCCCCGCCCGGACGAAGAGTTCCGACATGTGGGCATAGAGCGTCTGCTCACGACCGTTGTTGTGATTCAGCACAACCGTCAGGCCATAGCCGCGCAAATAATCAGCCGTTTCCACGCGCCCCGAAAAGGCAGCCAGCACCGGAGTTCCCGTCGGGGCGGCCAGGTCGGTGCCGTAGTGGAAGCGTGCATCTCCCATGACCGGATGCACCCGCCAGCCAAAGGCTGAGGAAATGGCGGCAGGAATAGACAATGGGAACATCAGGCTGGTGTTGCCATTGCCGCGCAGCGCCAGGGGACGAATCGTGCGGTTGTAGAAGGATTGCAGCGAGGCAACCGACAGGCTGAGGGCGCGACCGCCGCCCGTGGGGGCACTGGCTGCCACAGTTCCAGGGACACTACCAGGGGCGATCACCTCTGTGCCCACAATCGGTTTGCCCGTCTCTGGGTCAATTTGGACAGTTGTGACCCCGCTTGCACCCATGCCAGGAGCGCACACGCTGTTGGGTACGCCTGCGCCGGGTTGCAGCACGACCTGGCAGCCCGTAGACCGCTCCGAGAGGACGACGGGCGCTTGTCCACTGCGGGTCGAACCAAGGTCGTATGGCGTGTTGTCGATGTAAACGTTGGTGTAATCCTGTGGATTGAGGGAGGGCTGGTTCGCCGCAGGCCGACTCTCGGCGCTAACGGGCGATTCGCTGCTAGCATCGCTTGTGCCAGTGGCGCGGGGCAGAACCGGGGCGGGCGATCGCTCTGGAGCGGGGCGCTCAACCACGGGCTGGGGCAGCGGCGCAGGCTGGGCAACCGGAGACTGGGGCGCGGGCGTTTCTCGATTCAGCCGGGGAACGCGGGCGGGCGAGGCGGACTCTGGTGAAGCCGGGGGCGGGGGCGGCGAGAGCAACTCTTGGGCGCTGGGAACCTCATCGGCACTGTCTGCCGTTTGGGCGATCGCCACTGCGCTTGGCAAGATTCCGGTGCTGCCCATAATGCTTAGTCCTAAAACCACCGACAGGGAGCGGCGCACGCTATCCACTTTCGCGGAAGAGTTCTTTGCAGAGGTAGTGTTCCGATTCTGAGTCATCACCATTCCTAACAAACGAGTCCTGACAAATGCGAGTCCTGACAAATGATTCCGCTGATTCCGCGCCAACCGAGTCCTGACAAAACAAGCCTTGAGAAATCAGCAGTTTCCGCCAATTTTTGCGCCGTGGTGCGCGAGGGCGACGCTCAGCAGTCTAAACCTGCGGTTCTCTGCACGACTTCGTAAACAATCCTAACCAACAATCCGTGATCCTCATGGAAGTAAAACTGAGCTTGATGACGACTTCATCAATTCATATAAATTTCGCATCAAGGAAACCAATATTGTCCTTTCTTAACATAGAGCAGAGCAGACTGGCTGTCGTCGGGATGCTTTACAGACGGCTGGGCGTGCCAGAATTCCTGCGTATTGCCTGACCCAGCTTCAGATTGCTTCACTCCGCCAATCCCCACAGCGAAATCTATGTAATTTCCCAGTGCCGCCTATACAGGTTGCTCACTTTTCTAATAAACATCTATCTGATAAGCGGCGCGAATCACCGCTGAAGACCGCCAAAGCCACGGCATCCTGGAGATTCTTCACCCGCCAGAGCAATTGCTCAGGAAAAGTCGGGCGATGCGCGAAGCGATCCCTGCGGGAATCACCCCGCCGCCTTAGACCGTCAGCCTTCAGAACAAGTTCCCGCTGGATAGCCCAACCGGATGCTGCCAGGGGGCAAGAGATGCTCTGAAAGCCCAGAGGCGTGGTTCGCTTGGACGCGCAGTTGCCCATCTAAGCCAATCCCTACGATTTCTACAGTTTCGCCAGGGGTTTCAGCATCCCCCACCAGGGTAATTGTCTGCCCGCAGTTGCTCAGCAGCGCTTCGTATTCTATTCGCAGTGCCTCGATGCCACGCTGCTGCCAGGATGCGTATCCTAACCGCAGCCCTTGCAGGGCGATCGCCCCCAGATCTTCTAGGGACGAAATTTTCAGGGCATATCCCTGGTCTTGCAGCGTGTTCAGATTAATACCCGGTTCCGGTACAGGATTCGCCCAATTCAGCCCCACGCCCACCACAGCCTGCCTAATGTGCCCCTGCTGCACCCGCGTTTCCGTCAGCACGCCCCCCAGCTTGCAACCCAACACCACCAAGTCATTCAGCCACTTAAGCTGAACAGGTACACCCGCCTGACGCAGGGCGATCGCCACACCCCAAGCGCTCCACAGGGTAATCTGGGGCGCGTGTTCTGCCCGCAGCGACGGACGAAAGCCCCAGGACAGATACAAGCCACCCAGATGCGACTGCCACTGCCGCCCCCACTGTCCCCGCCCTGCCCGCTGCTGTTCGGCAATGACCACGACCTCATCTGCGGGATGCTGGGCCAGATGCGCCCAAGCGGCCCGGTTCGTGGAATCCAGCACCTCGTAGACCTGGACGTTCAGCCCCGCTAGGTCTGGGGGACTGGAAACGTTGGCATGGGCGATCGCCGGAAGCGCGTTGTAAAAGCGATCAAGGCTAAAGGGCATCGAGGCAATTGGGCTGGCTAGCAGCGGTTATAGAGCAAAAAGGTTGTAGCGCAAGAAAAGTAGTTATAGAGCAAATAAAAATGTGGGAGGGCCGTGGTTTAGCTTCCCACACTGGGTTGAGTGATTCAAGACAAAAGCAAAGGGCGACAGGCTAAAACATAGCCACTCTCAGCTTTCCAAGACCTGAGTCCCTGGCCCTACAGCCCTAACTAGAGTTCCTTTACCCCAGCAACGAGTTGCGTCACGACATCCTTTGCGCTGCCAAACAGCATTAGCGTTTTGTCTTGATAAAACAGTTCGTTTTCGACACCCGCGAACCCTTTATTCATGCCGCGTTTGATCACGATGGTGTGGTTTGCCTTTTCCACTTCCAAAATCGGCATTCCGTAAATTGGGCTTTCCGTGTCGTGGGCAGCGGCGGGGTTCACCACGTCGTTCGCGCCGATCACCAGGGCCACGTCGGTATGCTCGAATTCAGGGTTGATCGCGTCCATGTCGTAAAGCTGGGGATAGGGCACATTGGCCTCTGCCAGCAGCACGTTCATGTGACCGGGCATCCGTCCGGCAACGGGGTGAATGGCATATTTTACATCCACGCCCAGCCGCTCTAGCTGGTCAGCCAGTTCCCGAACGGCGTGCTGCGCCTGGGCCACCGCCATGCCATAGCCAGGAACGATGACGACCGATCGCGCATAGCCCAGCATCATCGCCGCTTCTTCGGTATCGACCGAGTGAACCGTCTTGTCGGCGATCGCCCCTGCTGCACCACCCGCCGCTTTTTCCTTTGCCTTGCTAAAGGCGCTGAAGAGGACGTTGGGCAGCGATCGGTTCATTGCTTTGCACATAATCTGCGTCAGGATGATCCCCGACGCGCCCACCAGTGCGCCAGAGATGATCAGCATGTTGTTGAACAAAACGAACCCAGCCGCGCTGGCGGCCAGCCCCGAAAAGGAGTTCAACAGCGAGATTGCCACGGGCATATCTGCGCCGCCGATGGGAATTGCAAACAGCACGCCCAGAATCAGCGAAATGGCGACCAGCACCAAAAAGATTGTGGGATCGTTTGGTTCTGCAATCAGCAGCACGCTACCCACCAAAAACAGACCAATTAGGCCCAGGCTGACAAACCGCTGGAGCGGAAAGATAATCGGCACGCCGCTCAACAACTCTTGCAGCTTGGCAAAAGCGACCAAGCTGCCCGTGAGCGTGATGCCACCGATAAAGACGCTAAGGATAATCGTCAGCACGCTTCCCAACGGCAGCGCCTGGCCTGTGCCCGTCAGTCGCCAAAATTCTGCGATCGCCACCAAGGTCGATGCGCCACCGCCCAGGCCGTTGAGCAAGCCCACCATCTGGGGCATGGCGGTCATTTCTACCTTCTGCGCCATCACCACGCCCACGGCCGAGCCGATCAGGATGCCCACTGCAATCAGCGTGTAGTCGATAATGCCGCGATCTAGAAGCGTGGCGGCGATCGCCACCAGCATCCCCACCGCCGCCAGCACATTCCCCCGTCGGGCTGTGGCGGGCGATCCCAGTTGTTTCAAACCCACAATAAACAGCGAGGCGGCTGCTAAATAAGCAAGCTGGATGCCATTGAGCAATAAGCTATCGAGGGTGTTGTTCATTAGCTCCGTGCCTCTTTTTTCTTGAACATTTGCAGCATCCGGTCGGTCACCAGAAACCCGCCGACCACGTTGACGGTGGCCAGGGCGATCGCCACCACCCCCAGCACCGTCGTCACCGTTCCGTTGCCGCTGCCCGCCACCAGCAGCGCCCCCACCACCGCAATGCCAGAAATCGCGTTGGAACCCGACATCAGCGGCGTGTGCAGCGTCGGCGGCACTTTATTAATCACTTCAAACCCGACAAACGAAGCCAACACAAACACCACCAGTCCAATAATGAGACTGTCTGCCATGTTTTTCTCCCGTATTAAAAAATCTTCAGAGCGAGAGAAGAGGGAAGAAATAAGAGCGAAGAACGAAGAGGGAAGAACGAAGAGGGAAGAGGTTCCGTTTTTCGTTTTTCGTTCTTCTTTCTTCTTTCTGCCGTCCCCTCCCCCCTCATCCCCTTACGCCCTCACACGCCGCCGCCAGCGCTGCCTTCACGCGCTCATTGCGAATCTCGCCCCCGTGGGCAACGCAGGCGCTGGCAATGATATCGTCCTCAAAGTTGAGCGCCAGTTCGCCGTCCTTCACAATCAGTTGCAACAGCGAGGTGAGGTTTTTGGCATACATCTGGCTGGCGTGAATGGGCAGCGACGACGGCAGGTTAATTGGGCCCATAATGGTCACGCCGTTTTTCACCACGTCTTTGCCCGGTTCGGTGCAGGCGCAGTTGCCGCCCTGCTCAGCAGCCAGATCGACCACTACGGAGCCAGGTTTCATCTGGGCGACCATTTCTTCGGTCAGCAGGATGGGCGCAGCTTTACCCGGCACTTGAGCCGTGGTGATAATCACATCAGCTTGTTTAACGTGTTCGGTGATGATCTGGCGCGATCGCGCTTTGGCCGCTTCCGAAATCTCCTTGGCATAGCCGCCCTCGGCCACGGTATCCTCTTCCAGATTCACCTCAACGAACTTCGCCCCCAGGCTTTGCACTTCTTCCTTCACCGCTGGACGAATGTCGAAGGCTTCTACCACAGCACCCAGACGGCGACAGGTGGCGATCGCCTGCAAACCTGCTACGCCCGCCCCCATCACAAACACCTTCGCGGGTGGAATCGTCCCCGCCGCCGTCGTCAGCATCGGGAAAAACTTGGGTAGCGCCGCCGCACCCAGCAGCGCCGCCTGATACCCCGCCACACCCGCCTGCGACGACAGCGCATCCATACTCTGGGCACGGCTTGTGCGGGGGATCATCTCCATACTGATTGCTGTGACCCCTCGCTCAGCAAGCCGCTGAATGCGGGACGGCTCCCCCAACGGGTTCAAAAAGCTAATCAGCACTGCACCCGGACGCAATCGGTCGATTTCGGATTGTCCATCTTCTCGCTCTCGCGGCGGACTCACCTTTAGCACCACGTCTGCTTCGCCCCACAGCCGCGCCCCATCGTTCAAAACCTGCGCTCCGGCAGACTCATAGGCTGCATCAGAAAAATAAGATAGGTCGCCTGCTCCCGCTTCGACCCACACTTCCAAGCCCTGTTTCACCAGTTTCCCAACCACATCGGGCACAAGCGCAACTCGACGTTCTCCAACTTCAATTTCCTTTGCAACTGCTATCTTCATTCATTCTCCTGGATGACACGATTCAGTAACCACTGTTTATTCTGAAAACCTCACAAAAAATGCGCTGAATTAAAAACTCAGACGCAACCCCTCCGTGCAATCAGACTGCAATTTTCAGAATGAAATTCTGTAATTTTAATGACTGGTTTTTAATCAGACTTCAAGACTGGAAGCATGACTTAAAACTTGGGACACAAACTCTAACAGCAACAAGGCAATCCACACAAACTACACAGTTCATAAACATTGCAAAGATAACGCTGTACAGGTAGTTTTGTACAGGTAGTTTGGATCGCCTCAATCCCTTGCTCAACCTGAAATTGTGCTGCGCCACTCCGAACAGCTTGGCAGCACCTAATCAGGACTGTACCGACCTTATATCCACAAACGGACACCTTTCGATTGGGGACTTTCGATTGGCACCTTTCAACTAGCAGCTTGGCAACTAGCACTTTTAGCGTTTTGCAATGAGTCTAGTGCCCTAAAACTTACTGACAAACTTACTGACTCGCAACTCACCAAGCTTCAATTCGCATCCTACAAGCTTCTGAACTAGAACTGGCTCATCTTCAGGTTAATTTATGGATCGCTTATGAACGATGAAATTTTCCCCTCATAAGAATGACTCAATGTTCGTGATTACTCAGTTTGTGATTACTCAAATCATCAACCCAAACACAATCGCCAAGAAGCACTCACCCTCTAGCCTATAAAAACTCCAGGGGTTCCGGAAAGAATGTAAACATCTGGATGTATTTTGAAATATTTTTTGAAAAATTTGAACATATCTGGATTAAACAATATTTAGGAAGTCAGTCGAGGGCGATCGCCCAAAGCATACCCTAAACCCCCTAACCACCTGACACATCTCTGGGAACCCCCTAGTTTCTCCTAGAGGACGCTGACCCAAAACCCTTCAGCCAACCCCTCCAAACTCCAACCCAAAGACTACAAGCTTCAACCCCAAAACAACGCATTTCAAAGCTTTCAGAACTTTCGTCAGACAACCAACCCCCTCCCCCCTCCCCCCTTCCCTCTTCTCTCTTCTCTCTTCCCTCTCCCCTCTTCCCTCTCCCCTCTTCCCCTTAACTTTTTCTTCCATTGACTTCTTTGGCGCAGGTCTTCTATCCTATACCCAGAGATAAGCCACCTCCACGATCTGTCCAAACCTTGAAAGCCGCATAATTCCGTTGAATCGTGTCGATGCCTTATTCAGTAGGTACTTCAGGCGCTAGAGATTCAAGGTTTTAAGGGAGAAAAATCATTTTTGGGGTTCCAAAATGATTACCGTCGATTTTCGCTTACGAGCCATTGCCAGGAGCGGGTTTCAGACAGCACTCTTTCAAACCCATTTCCCCGCAAGGGGACTGAACCCCAAATACCTAAAATGCCGCATCTCCGGCGGTTCAACTTTCAAACCCATTTCCCCGCAAGGGGACTGAAACTTCGTGGCGTGACGGGGCGCTACCGCTTCGTGAAGTCGCTTTCAAACCCATTTCCCCGCAAGGGGACTGAAACTTTGGGTGCAGTCAATCTGGACTGCCTCCGATGGGTTTGTCCGCTTTCAAACCCATTTCCCCGCAAGGGGACTGAAACAGATTACACACTTTGGTTTGCCTTCAAACGAAATTACCTTTCAAACCCATTTCCCCGCAAGGGGACTGAAACCTTGTGACATTGGCAAAGAGTCGGCAGATGAAGCCACTTTCAAACCCATTTCCCCGCAAGGGGACTGAAACCCGCCTGAGCTAGTATCAGGGGCAGCTTTTCGTCTAGACTTTCAAACCCATTTCCCCGCAAGGGGACTGAAACCGGGAAATTAAAGATACAGAGGAGTATGGAAGCTACAAACTTTCAAACCCATTTCCCCGCAAGGGGACTGAAACCTCCCTGTGCTGAGCAGAAGCGGGTGTTGTACTCTTTCAAACCCATTTCCCCGCAAGGGGACTGAAACGCGCCGAGCGTATGCAGACAGATACCGGTATTCTTTCAAACCCATTTCCCCGCAAGGGGACTGAAACTTACGGTGATGGAACCTGTTATCCGGAATCCATTTGCCACTCTTTCAAACCCATTTCCCCGCAAGGGGACTGAAACTAGAGAGTTTCAAAATTTGGTTCTGGAGCTGGGCTCCAGCCTTTCAAACCCATTTCCCCGCAAGGGGACTGAAACCTCACTTAAAACTACTTCAAACCGCAGTTCCTCCCACTTTCAAACCCATTTCCCCGCAAGGGGACTGAAACGACTTCATCCATCGTCAGCTTGCTCACTCCGCCATCCTCGAACAGCTTTCAAACCCATTTCCCCGCAAGGGGACTGAAACGGGAGTTGGTGCGAGGATCTAAACCAATGATCTCGCCGTCTTTCAAACCCATTTCCCCGCAAGGGGACTGAAACAAACTGAACCCGCGCAGTTTGTGTTTCCACCAATCTGCCGCTTTCAAACCCATTTCCCCGCAAGGAGACTGAAACATCCCATCGGTCTGATTTCCCTCTACATCGGTGACATAGAGACTTTCAAACCCATTTCCCCGCAAGGGGACTGAAACAATGCAAGATCGGCTACCCCTGCGGCCGATCTTGCATCAACTTTCAAACCCATTTCCCCGCAAGGGGACTGAAACGCTTGGGAAGGAACAAAAAGCGAAAAACGAAAAAACAACCTTACAGAGCTGATTTGCAAAGAAGCCTGACACCTGACTGCCTGATACTAAGCTGCCTGACACATCTCTGCGAACCCCCGATTTCTCGTAGAGAACGCTGGCCCAAAAGCTCCTTCGTCCAACCCCTCTGGCTCCAATCCAGGGATTTCGACTCCAAGACAGCGCATTTTCGCGGCTTTTGGAACTTGTGTCAGGCAACCAGCTAAACCCCTCCTGAAAACCTATTGTCCTAAGAAATAACGCGCCTCCTTTGCCAGGGCACTTTTTAGGAACTGGTTCGTCCACACTGCCTGATGCCCTGCATCCTGATGCCTCCGCCTCTGAATCCGAGAAGCGTAGTGTATCCTGAGAGGAGCATTAAACGGTAAAGTTTAGTGATGGTTCGAGAAATCATGTTACTCAAACGCAGAGCTATGGTGTCTAAGTCCTCAATTCTCCGAATGCTTTCGGCAGTGGCGGTGTCTGGATGTGTAGCAGCGGGACTAGCTCCTGTGGTTCACGCCCAAGGACTGCCGGGCCTGGTGATTTTCAGCGGTGTAGAGCGTGAAAATCAACTGAACTATCGGTTGGACTTTAATGGCAGACCCTTTCAGACGGATCGATACCGCCTGCGGATTTCTCGCCAAAAGATGCGCTCAGACGTGTACGAGTTTACGGTGACCTATCCCGATACCTACCAGGGCACGTTCGACGAGAATCGGATTGAACTACGGGTGCGAGGAAACTCGGTTCCGCTGAACGAAGTGATCTGGAATCGCGAAACTCGTGAAATTACGATTTACCCCACCGAGCCAGTTCCGGCGGGTTCCCGCGTCGAGATTGTTCTGTCAAACGTGCGAAATCCCCGAAACGGCGGCACGTTCTATTTCAACGCGCTGGTTCGAGCAACTGGAGACGTGCCTCTCCGTCGCTACATTGGCACCTGGATTATCGGAATCGGCCGCGAATAGTCCGCGAATCATCGAAATTGCCTATCAAGACAAAAATCTAGCCCGGAGCAAGATCCTTTCGCCTCGCTCCGGGCTTTACACTTGTGGGTTGCTTTTCGCCCAGTTTGCCTTTCACCCAGTTTGCCTTTCACCGAGCAGACAGTTCCTGACGGATTATTTCAGCGGATGATGCTCCGCCAGCAGCCGCTCTACCCGTGCCTCATCGACCCGTGCCGCCAGTTTTTGCGCTTCGTGAATATCGCGGGTCGTTTTCGACAGGCTGATGGTAGACCCGACCGTAAAGGCCAACCCCATGCCAAAGTAGGCCTTCACCCAGCCATTGACAGGTAAGTAGCAAATCCCCAGACTCGTCGCTCCCAGCGAGATGATAAATGCTGCCCACGTTTGAACCACCCAGGCAGAACTGTGCGTGGGGGAAACCATCAAATCCTTTGCCTTCGTCATTGCTGTTCTCTCCTTACGATTCAGGTTCTTGAACAGCATCGTAAGAGGGCTGATGCAGCAGATTTTATCCAGCCAGACACTTTCCAAAACTGTCTTGGGAAAAACCGATCCGCAGCACCAATTTTCACCAATTTTCTAGGCTGGATCTGCGGTTTGGGCTGAAAGCCAGGAGTCAGTTGCCCGAACTGGATGAACAGACGTACTGATAACTAGTGCTGCTAATTATCGAGGTTGCTAATTATCGAGACTTTAGCCCACTCCACAGTGCTTTTATCTCACGCCACAGGCCCGACTCGCCCCCTGTCCCCGTTCGCGGCCGGGTGAAAATGCCCTGGCTGGGGCTAAATAGCAGCGCCAGGAAAAACAGCACCGAGGCCACCAGCACAATCGCCGGGCCAGAGGGCAGGTTGAAATAGTAGCTGAGGTACATGCCGCTGATGCTGGAAACAACGCCCAGCACAGCGCCCAGCCCCATGACCTGATGAAATCGCGGTACGAGGAGATAGGCCGTCGCCCCTGGTGTGATCAGCAGCGCCAGCACCAGCACTACGCCGACGGCCTTCATGCTGGCTACCACCGTCAGCGCGATCAGCAGCATCAGCCCCAGGTTGAGCAAGTTAACAGGCAGTCCTGCCGCCTGCGCCCCCAGGGGGTCAAAGCTGTAGAACAGTAGCTCTTTGTAAAGCAGCACCACGCAGGCCAGCACTAGCACGGCTATCAGGGCTGTGTCGCGGACTTCTCCTGGCGTAACGCTGAGAATATTGCCAAATAGAAAATGGTTTAAGTCAATCTTGTTTTCTTTTTGGATTAGCGTAATCAGCGTGATGCCGAGCGCAAAAAAGGACGATAGGACGATTCCCATCGCTGCGTCTTCTTTGATGGGCGATCGCCGATGAATCCAGGCAATCAGCACCGTACTCAGCACTCCTGCCACAAACGCACCCACATAGATGTTCATGCCTAGCCAAAAGGCGATCGCCAATCCGGGCAACAGCGAGTGGCTAATGGCATCGCCCAACAGCGACAGCCGCTGCACCATCAGGTAGCTGCCCACCACCGAGCAAATGACCCCGACGATGACCGCCACCAAGAGCGATCGCTGCATGAAGCTATAGCTGAGCGGGTCGAGCAGGAGATCCCACATTTGAAAGGGGGCAGGTGAAAGGGGGCAGGTGATGGGGTTTAGGAGTGAAGACGCATCCATCGCTCGTGCGTAACGGCATCTCGTGCGTAACGGCGAGATCGCAAGGCAGATGCAGCACACGATGATGGGGCCAATTATGCGGCTTGCGAGAAGAACTGAACCGAGGTTCCGTAGGCGCGGCGCATATTTTCGGGGGTGAGGACGTGCGATCGCGGGCCGGCGGCGATCAGGTCACGGTTGAGCAGGACGAGTTGGTCAAAGTTTGCGATCGATTCGCCCAGGTCATGGTTGACCACTAGGACAAGCTTACTGTCGGCTGCAAGTTCGCCAAAGATGCGGAACAGCACTGCTTCCGTCGTTTGATCCACGCCGACGAAGGGTTCGTCGAAGCAAAATAGGTCGGCTTCTTGGGCCAGCGCTCTTGCCAGAAACACGCGCTGCTGTTGCCCACCGGAAAGAGATCCGATTCGGCGATCGCCATAGGCGGCCATGCCCACGCGCTCCAGTGCAGCGGCAGCAATGCGGCGGCTAACCGCAGAATAGCGCTGAAACCAGCCCGTTTTTTGGGTTCGGCCCATCATCACCACGTCCCACACTGTCGCCGGAAAGCTCCAGTCGATCTGCGATCGCTGCGGCACGTAGGCGACACGATCGAGCTGGTGGGTGAGCGGGCGATTCCCAGAAGCATCGCTACTCGAATCGCCCCACAGCACGCGCCCGGTGACCGTCGGAATCAGCCCCAGCGCAGCTTTGATGAACGTACTTTTGCCCGCGCCGTTGGGGCCAAAGATGCCTACCAGTTGCCCCGATTCCAGCGTCAAGTTGATGTTCCGCAAGGCCTGGGTGTCGCGGTAGTTCACGGTGAGATGGTCGATGGTGAGGCGAGTCATAGGAGTCAGGAGTTGGAGTTTGAAGGGTTCATAGACTTGGGTAATTTGGGCAATTTGGGCAAATATTCCCGAAAGGGATGAATACGCGATGTGCGATTTTCCATCTGCCCTCATCCCCGAACCCTTCTCCCAAGTCGGGCTACTGTGTACGACAAAATCTTCTAGGCTTGAGCAGCGATGCTGTGATCCCCCCTTAACCCCCCTTGAACAAGGGGGGTAATCCCCCCTGCCCCCCTTAAACAAGGGGGGAACTGATCCCGGAGTGACCCAAAGCAGGGAGAACTGGCTCGGAAGTCCCCCTTATCAAGGGGGATTTAGGGGGATCTTTCGGAGCCTGACGCAAACCATCGAGAGGTCTACACACAGTAGCCTAAGCCGGGAGAAGCGAAGCAGGGAGAACTGGCTCGGAAGTCCCCCTTATCAAGGGGGATTTAGGGGGATCTTTCGGAGCCTGACGCAAACCATCGAAATGTGTGTACACGGTAGCCCAAGCCGGGAGAAGCGAAGCAGGGAGAACTGGCTCGGAAGTCCCCCTTATCAAGGGGGATTTAGGGGGATCTTTCGGAGCCTGACGCAAACCATCGAGAGGTCTACACACAGTAGCCTAAGCCGGGAGAAGCGAAGCAGGGAGAACTGGCTCGGAAGTCCCCCTTATCAAGGGGGATTTAGGGGGATCTTTCGGAGCCTGACGCAAACCATCGAAATGTGTGTACACGGTAGCCCAAGCCGGGAGAAGGGGAGCAAGAGAGGTTTGAAGTTCCTATCCGAGAGCGGGAAAGGGCTTGAAGCCCTCGGCACACCAGCAGGAAAAGGGTGAGGGAGAGCGGCAAAGTTGCACATCCCGTATTAGATACGAAATTATGAGGCAATTATGAAAAGTCTCTGGAACCATCATACCCGAAATTATGAATCAATTATGAAATTGGGTAGAGTGAAAAATGAAAAGACTATGAAAGCACTGTAGCGAGTGATGCAAAACTCTGGGACGCAGATTTTTTCCTGGACACTGGGGCGGCGGGCAGCGGCGACCGTTTTGGGGGCGATCGCCCTCGGCTGGCTGGCAAACAGTTGCCGCACGACCCCAGTGCAAACGGGGAATTCTGAAAAACCAACCGTTGTGGCGACCAACACGATCCTGGCAGATTTGACGCAGCAGGTCGGCGGCGAGGCGATCGCCCTAGTCAGCATCCTCAAGCCCGGAGATGATCCCCATGTTTACGAACCCGTGCCCCTCGACACGCAGCGGCTAGAAGACGCAGACTTGATTTTATACAACGGCTATAACCTGGAACCGGGGCTGATCCGGCTGGCGGAGTCGGTCGGCGTGCGGGGGCGTAGGGTTGCAGTGGGCGAAGTCGTGCCCCCGCTGGAGCTAGCGGAAGAAGGCAGCACCGTACCCGATCCGCACGTTTGGGGCGACGCACAAAATGCCATCCACATGGTGAACGCGATTCGAGATGAGCTAATTCGCCTGTCGCCGGAGGACGCAGCCACCTTTACGCAAAATGCCGCCGATCTGGTTGCTACGCTGGAACGACTGGACGGCTGGATCACGCAGCAAATCCAGACCATTCCGCCCAGCCAGCGCCAGCTCGTGACGACGCACGATGCCTTTCAGTATTACGCCAGAGCCTACGGGCTGACGGTGCTGGGCACGCTAATCGGCATCAGCACCGAAGAACAGCCCAGCGCCCAAACCTTGCAACGGCTGGCAGACGCAGTAAAAGCGGCAAACGTGCCCGCGATTTTTGCTGAGACTGCGATTAATCCCCGGCTGATCAATACCGTTGCAGAGGAGGCAGGCGTGCCCCTGGCAGACGCAGAACTCTACGCCGACTCCATTGGCGGGCCGGGCAGCGGCGCAGACAGCTATATAGACATGATGGTGGCCAATACTAGGGCGATCGCCCGCAACTTGGGCGGCACTCCGGGCGACTGGCCCTAGTGAAGGGCGCTTAGCTAAACTGCTGGCTCGACTGCCCTTCCGACTCCAAGTTGAACAGAGTGCAGAGGGTTTCCATAGCCCGCCGCCGCGCCTCAATGTCTTGCTGCGCCCGCAGTTGCACCATTGGGTCATGCAGGATTTTGTTAACAATCCCTTTAGTCAATGCCTCAATAATGCCCTGGTGCTTGTCGGCAAACTCTGGGCCTAAGCGAGACAGCGCCTTCTCAAGCTCCTGGGTGCGGATGCTCTCCATCTTGTCTTGCAGGCACTTGATGGTGGAAACGGTTTCGAGCGATCGCACCCAGTTATTAAAGGCTTCAATCTCCTCGTCCAGCAGCGCTTCAGCTTCCAGCGCCATCTGACGGCGGCTTTCCTGATTTTGCGCCACCACTGCCTTCAGGTCGTCCACATTAAAGACATGGACATGGGGCAAATCGTTGACATCTGAATCCACATTGCGCGGCACGGAAATGTCGAACAGCATCAAATGCTGACCCGGTTGCAAGATCGCTTCTAGCTTGGCGCGATCTAGCAGGGGTTCTGTGGCGGCCGTGCTGGTGAACACAATGTCAGAGTCGGCAATTACTGCGCCCATTTGATCGAGCGTATGCAGTTGCAGGTGTGCATCGGGGAATTGCTTAGCCAACTCTTCCGCGCCTGCCAGCGAACGGTTCACAATGGCGATTCGATGTGCCCCTTTGGACAGCAGATGCTGCACCAGCAGTCGCGCCATTTTGCCTGCGCCCAGAATCGCAACTCGGCTGGCGGCCAGGTTTTGCGCTTTGATCTGCGCCAGTTCAACCGCGGCGGAACTGATGGATACCGCGCCTGTACCAATGCTGGTTTCGCTGCGGACGCGCTTGCCCGCCTCCACCGACTTTTTGAATAGATGATTCAGCACGCGCCCAATGCCGTTGCACTGCTGCCCCAGCTTGTGGGTGTGCTTTACTTGCGACAAAATCTGCCCCTCGCCCAGCACCAGGCTATCCAGCCCCGACGACACCCGCATCAGGTGCATCACCGCGTCTTGGTGCAGCAACACAAACAAATGCTGGCGCAGATGTTGCAGGGGAACCTTGCCGTATTCCGATAGAAACTGAGTGACCTCGCGGATGCCGTTATCGGTTTCGCTGGCAACGATGTAGATTTCCAGCCGATTGCAGGTGCTGAGGATGGCCACCTCTTCGACGTGAGGATAGCTGCAAAGCTGGGCGATCGCCGCTTCGGTTTGGGGCGTGGGGATGCTCAGCTTTTCTCGAACTTCTACTGGGGCTGTTTTATGACTCAGGCCCACCACCGCAATGTTCATAATCCTCCCAAAAGTTTCTCATCTGGCGCAGACAGTCAAAATCCGCCAAACGCCTAGTTTTTGTTATCTCCCGTAGTGACGACCACGGCTCATCCAAAAGTCTATCAACTCGCGGCCGCCCGGTAGATCTGCCAGTGACGGGCAGTTTGAGGCGCTTCCAGACAATGTAACGAAGGTTTGTAACAGACCGAGATTGAGGGCGATCGCCCACCCAGATTCTTGAAACCCTTGATATTGCGTCATAATCGTCCTAACAAAAGCGCGATACCCCGTCTTCGCCGTTAGAAATCTTAAGTAAATCCAAGATCTGCTTTACAAAACGCAACCAAAAGTTTAGGATTATACACAGGTTAGGCAATCAAACCTAGCCGTTTCATTTTCTACAAACACACTTGTAGTTTTACGGACTCATTAGCAATGACAACGACCCTACAACGCACCGAACGTGCAAGCGTATGGGAACAGTTTTGCAACTGGGTAACCAGCACCGAGAACCGCCTGTACGTAGGCTGGTTCGGCGTACTGATGATCCCCACCCTGCTGACTGCCACCGCTTGCTTCATCATCGCCTTCATCGCTGCTCCCCCCGTGGACATCGACGGCATCCGTGAACCCGTCGCAGGCTCCCTGCTGTACGGCAACAACATCATCACCGGCGCAGTGGTTCCCTCCAGCAACGCCATCGGTCTGCACTTCTACCCCATCTGGGAAGCCGCCTCTCTAGACGAGTGGCTGTACAACGGTGGTCCCTACCAGCTCGTCGTCTTCCACTTCCTGATCGGCGTATTCTGCTACATGGGACGTGAATGGGAACTGAGCTACCGCCTGGGTATGCGTCCCTGGATCTGCGTCGCCTACAGCGCCCCCGTAGCCGCTGCGACCGCAGTGTTCCTGATCTACCCCATCGGACAAGGTTCCTTCTCCGACGGTATGCCCCTGGGCATCTCCGGCACCTTCAACTTCATGTTCGTGTTCCAAGCAGAGCACAACATCCTGATGCACCCCTTCCACATGCTGGGCGTAGCAGGCGTGTTCGGCGGCTCCCTGTTCTCCGCCATGCACGGTTCGTTGGTGACTTCCTCCCTAGTGCGCGAGACCACCGAAGTTGAATCGCAGAACTACGGCTACAAGTTCGGACAAGAAGAAGAAACCTACAACATCGTTGCTGCCCACGGCTACTTTGGTCGGTTGATCTTCCAATACGCCAGCTTCAACAACAGCCGCTCGCTGCACTTCTTCCTGGGTGCATGGCCTGTGATCGGCATCTGGTTCACGGCGCTGGGCATCAGCACGATGGCGTTCAACCTGAACGGGTTCAACTTCAACCAGTCCATCATCGACTCTCAGGGTCGCGTGGTGAACACCTGGGCAGACATCCTGAACCGCGCCAACCTGGGTATGGAAGTGATGCACGAGCGCAACGCTCACAACTTCCCCCTCGACTTGGCTGCTGGCGAAGCTGCTCCTGTGGCTCTGGTTGCGCCCCAAATCAATGGCTAATTCTGGCTGTGCCTTGGCGTCTGCTTAGCGTTTGCTGAGTCTGTCTGATTAGCTAGTCTCTGAGCGCCTCCTGCGGGGGGCGCTTTTTCGCGTGGGGAGGGTTTAGGCGGATTTTATGGGCAGTCGGGCGATAGGCATTTGCAGCCAGCAATAATACAGCCAGCAATGATAGGGTGAAGTTCAGCCCATCTGCGATGCGTTCTGGAAAACTATGCGACGGGCGTTTCTTAGCACTTTGGCAGTCACCCTGGCAGTTGTATGTCCCAACGCCCGATTACCTCGACTAGTTCGACCGAAGCTAGTTCGACCGAAGCTAGTTCGACCGAAGCTAGTTCGACCGAAGCAGGTTTAACCGACGCGATCGCCCATCCCCAACACAATCCTGGCTCGACCTCCGATGAGTCTGACAAAAACCCCGTGCCGCCCTCTTCCCCAGGCTGGTGTCTGAGCAGGCGCGATCCCGGCTTTATTCGCGCCTGTTTGCCCTGGTGGGAGTGGGCCTATCACCATTACTTTCGGGTGCAGACCGCCGGCTGGGAACATATTCCCGCATCTGGGCAGGTGTTGATAGTAGGGGCACACAACGGCGGGTTCGCAGCGCCCGATATGTTCATGATGATGCTGGACTGGTTTCGGCGATTTGGTGTGGAGCGTCCTGCCTATGGGCTGATGGATGCCAATGCGTGGAAGTTGCACCCATCTTTGTCGGAATCGGCAGCAAAGCTGGGCGCAGTGGTGGCTCATCCCAAAATGGCGATCGCCGCTTTAGATCAGGGCGCCAGTGTATTGGTCTATCCCGGCGGCGTGCGGGATTTATTTCGTCCCCATCATTTGCGCGATCGCATTTGTTTGTTCAACAACCAGGCGTTTGTCAAGCTGGCGCTGCGCTACGAGTTGCCGATTATCCCGGTCATTTCTCACGGGGCCCACGACACGCTGATCGTGCTGGGTGATGCCTATCCGCTGGTGGAACAGTTGCATCGGTGGGGGCTATTTCCCTGGATCAATGGCGTAAATCCGGGCGTATTTCCGGTTTACCTGGGGCTGCCGTGGGGTGTGGGGCTGGGGCCGTTGCCAAACCTACCACTCCCGATGACGATTCATACGCGGGTGTGCAAACCCGTCTGGTTTCCGCGATATGGAGCAGAAGCAGCGGGCGATCGCGCCTATGTCAATGCCTGCTACGAACAAGTCCAGCGCCATATGCAGCGATCGCTCGACTATCTCATTGCAGAGGTTGCCTGACTCCTAAGCATGATAGAATTGAGATTCTGTGCATTTAGCATCTCAGGAATTGCGCATTGCAGAGAGGCTATTATTTTGCATTGCGCTGCGCCTGACTTTGCCCACAGGTCAGATTTTTTCACAATCCGCTCCTGATCACTGAACTCAGTCAATCCTTACAAAACGAGGTCAAGAATGGCTAAGCGCCGCAACCAGAAAAAAGAAAAAGCTCTCCGCAACCAGGCCTATGCCCGCAAGTTCCGCAAGCGCACCAATACCGGACGCTTTGGTCGTCGTCGTCCGGGCTTTGGCGGATCTCAGATGGATGAAGAAACCGATCAAAACCGGAGCGGCACGGGCGCAGAAGAAGGCGCAGAATAGTCCACCCCTGGCAATGGGCGGCTGTCTAGCAGGGCATTAATCGCGTCGGCAGCCGCAATGCCGGACTCTAGCGCCTGCTCAATGCCAGGGTTCGGGGTTTTGTCAGGGCTACACCAGTCGCCCGCCAGCACCAAGGGCGCGGGTTGGGATGCCGACAAATAAGTTTGGGAGTAGGGCGATCGCACGGTTGCATATCGCCAGCGATGCACTTGCAAGACTTGGGGCAGGATCTGCGGCGCAGGCAGTCCCGACAGCAGGTGCATTTTTGCATAGTCCAGCAGCGCCGTTCCTGCGGCTGTCAGGTCAGTCTCATCAAGGTGTGCTGTGGCAAAGGCAGCGCTGCTCTGAACCACCAGCGCGGGACAATCAGGATTACGCCCCTTAGAACTTTCCTGCGAAATCCAGACTGCGGGAGCCTCTGGAGGACACTGCACCGCCGCCCAGGGTAACGCTTCAAACAGCGCCCGCTCAGCCTCCGAAAAGCAGGCGATCGCCGTGATGCAGGGATGAAACTGCACCGCAGCCAGCGCTTCTAGCAAGTCTGCCTCCAGAACGGAACCGAGCGGTTGCAGCAAATCGAGCGCCTGGGGAGCCGGGATCGCCATCACCAAGGCTTTTGCAGACAGCGCTTGCCGATCGCCCGCCAGCGACTCAAGGGTCAGTGCCCAGCCCTGGGAGGCTGAAGAAATCGCCACTACCCGCTGCCCCCGCCAGATCTCCAGCCCCGCACCTAGCTGTTTTGCGACAGCGGTGATGCCGTCGGCTGCCACATAGCGGGGAGGGGCAGGCAGAGGAATGAACTCGTCGGGCTGCCAGCGATACACCGTCCCTGCCCACGGCTCCAATCCACGCCCCAGCATCGCCTGAATCAACTGCTGCGACTGGGGCCCCTGGGCTTCTAGCCAGCGCAGCCCGTGGTCAGCGCAAGTGTCGGGCAATCGCCGCGTCGCCATACGCCCGCCCAGTCCCCGCGATTTTTCTAGAACCACAGCCTGATAGCCTGCCCGATGCAAGCGCTGGGTGCAGACGAGGCCGGATAACCCAGCGCCGACAATCGCAATATCAATCGCAATGTCTGCAACATCTGTGGTGTCAATATCCGTGGTGTCAGTGTTTGCCATGTCACTGTTCGCGATGCCAATATCTGTGCTGTCACTGTTTGCCATGTCAACGTTTGCCATATCGCCGTCGCCAATGTCGCCTGGACTGGAGGGTTTGGCGTTGTCTGAAAGGGGCATTGATTCTGTCATTGAGGTTGGAATTTAGGCAAGTTCACGAGAGAGTTCAACAGAAATTGTGGCGATTTTGTGCGGGAAAAGCTGTTCAGGGGCGACTTTCCCAGGATTCGCCAATCCGCGATCCCCCTGCGGTACTACACTAAGTTTTGGCATGACTTTTGGCAAAACTTTCGCTGGTATGGGTTCATGAAGGCTCGCTCGTTTTACCTGGCGCTGGGTTCGGTGGCGCTGACGCTGCTGCTGCTGGCGATCGCAGGCTTTTACTGGCTGGTGGGGCAAAGTCCGCTGCGGCTGCTGCAAGGGGGACGAGTTGCGAGTCCGGAGGCGGCGATGTTTGTGCCTAAACAGGCTCCGGCAATGGTGTCGCTGCTGGTGAAACCGGAGCAACTGCGGGCGTTTCGGCTGGCGGTATCGTCGCTGGGCGATCGCCGCAAAGCGCGGGAGGAACTGGAGGCGCTGGAGCGGACGCTGCTGACCAGTCGCGGACTGAGCTACGACGCGGATATTAAGCCCTGGCTGGGGAGCGAAATCACCCTGGCGGTTACCAGTCCCGACATCGACCGCACCCCCGCCAACGGGCAGCAACCGGGCTACTTGCTGGCGCTGGAAACCGAAAACCCGCAGCAAGCGAAGGAGTTTGTGCAGCTTTTTTGGCAGAAGCGGGCGATCGCCGGCAGCAATTTGGTATTTGAGCAATATTCCGGTGTCAAAGTTATTTACGAGCAGGGGACAGGGGCAACATCGGCAGACACAGGCACGCCGACCCCGACGCTGGCTAGCGCAGTGGTGGGCGATCGCTTCGTATTGTTTGCCAACTATCCCAAAGTTCTGCGCGATGCCATCAACAACGTGCAAGCGCCAGACCTAAGCCTGAAAAGCAGCCAAAAATATCAGGATGCGCTGGCGGCCCTGCCAGAGAGCCAGATCGGGCTGACGTTTGTGAACCTGCCGCAACTGGGCGCGTGGCTAGGCAGTCAGAGTCCGCTGGGCAGGCTGAGCAGCGACAAGAATCGCCAATTTGAGAGCCTGGTGGCGGGTATTGAACTGGCGCGGCAGGGACTTTTGGCAGAGACGGCGCTGCTGGCGGCTCCGGGGCAACCGCTGACGGCTCACAAGCCAGCCCTGACGGAACCCGTCGGCGCGTTGCAGTTTATTCCCCCTGCTACGCCTTTTTCCGCATCGGGGACGGACTTGAGCCAGCTTTGGGGGCAACTGACCGAAGGCTTGCAGGACTATGGTGTGCTGTCGGCCCTGCTGGGGCAGCCGATCGCCGCTCTAGAAGATCAGTGGGGCGTGACTTTTGAGGAAGACCTCGTGCCCTGGGTAAACCGGGAGTTTGCGCTGGGGCTGGTGTCGCCGCCGGGCCGCGAACCGGAGTGGGTCTTTGTGGCAGAGAAATCGCCGGAAACCGCTGCGGGGATCGAGAAGCTGAATGCGATCGCCCAACGACGCGGCCTCACGGTCGGCCCGATTACTCTGGAGGATCGCCGTGTCTACACTTGGACGCAGCTTTTGCCCAGCAGCAAACGGCGGGGCGCAGAACTCCAGGCCAATGTGCAGGGCGCTCACACCATGCTCGATAAGTACGAAATTTTCACAACTTCGGTCGAGGCGATGGACGAAATTCTGAAGCATCCCCAGAAGTCGCTGAGGACTGCCCAATCGTTTCAGGAGGCGATCGCCCCCCTCGCGCCCTACAACGATGGCTATCTCTATCTCGACTGGGAGAGCGTCCGCAAGCCGCTGGAGCAGCGCATCCCCGCCCTCAAGCTGGCAGAACTGGTGGGCAAGCCGTTTTTCGACCATCTGCGATCGCTGACCATCACCAGCTACGGCAGCGATACCAAAGTCCAGCGTGGCGCGGTTTTTGTGCAGTTGAAAAACACCTAAATCGCGTAGGACTTACACAGTTGGATGACTCCTCATGGGCTGCACTCGCGAGAAATTATCCAAAATTCAGAAAACTGATCGCACGCACGTAAGCTCTATCTCAACACCGCTAGGGATTGACTGACAAACGCGAGCGGCGAGTCGCTAGGAGGATACCACTAGCCCAGGCCAGTTTGGCGATCGCCCACTCGCTCCGCTGTTCCAAATCGGCAATCAGCGCGTCTACTTTGGGGGCGTGCCCCTCGGGCCAGTTTGCCTGGGGCAGCATATCGTCGATGAGGTACAGCCCGCCCGGTTTCACCAGCGAAAGCGCCAGATCCAGATGGGTGTATTTGCCAGGCCAGGTGTCGGCAAAGATCAGGTCAAAGGACTCGCCCTGCTGCGCCAGTGATTCTAGAAATTGACCCCCGTCTTGCACGAAAAAAGACACACGCGGATCGGCGGCAAGGTGAGCCTGGGCGATCGCCACCAGCCCTGCCTCGCAATCCACCGTCCACAGCGTAGACTGGGCATCCATGCCGTCCAACATCCAGGCCGTCGCCGCACCCGTGCCCGTGCCCAGTTCCAGAAAGCGCCCGCCCGGTTTGCTGGCACAGAGCGATCGCAGCAGGGCCCCCGTCAGGGGTTCCGAGAGCATCTGAAAATCGAGTGCGCTCGTGTCTGCCAAGATTGCCGCCAGCACCGCAGGCGGATTTAGGTTTTCTATATCGTTCATCCGCTTCTTCTAAGTAGGTAGACCAATAAGTAGGTAGACCAAATTAAAAAACAGATTCCAAACCCTGCGCCGCCCGCGCGGCGGGCGGCGCAGGGTTCTTGATTTTATGTTTATTTATGTCCACCTACTTAGAACTGAAACGTCGTCCGCAGCGTGCCGATGACAAACGCATCAAACAAATCGCGGTTTTGCTCTGGGGCCGTAACCACAATCACGCCGGGGGTAATCGAAATATTATCCGTGACGCGAATGCGGTAGAAAGCCTCGATATGCAGCGAGGTATCATTCTCTAGCTCCAGACTGGCAAGGGTATATTGACCTCTTAACCCGGTCAGGTAGGGTTCCACGCCCACCATAATACCGCCCAAGTTTCCTGCGCCAAACAGGTCAGGAAAAGCCAGCCCCAGCCCGTAATACCAGATATCGCCGCGCCCGGTTTCCAGCAGTGTCAGGTTGGTATAGCCACCAAAAGCACTGAGGCTGATGCCGGAACTGATGCGCCACGACAGTTCTAGACCATAGGAATTGGTGACAGCGGGCACGCCCAGCGCCCCGTGCAGCGCGTTGGCAGGAACCGTGCCTGTAAAAAACCGGCTGCTGCCCAGCCCCAGATCAAAGATGGCGTTGGGTGTGGAAATGCCGCTCGTGGCAACTTCCGTATGGTAGCCGTGGACATAGGTTAGTCCGATGTTGAAATCCTGACGGGGGGCGAAGGTGAGTTGTCCCAGCGCGGCATAGTCACCGTTAAAAAAGCCGCTGTCTTCGCCAGGATTGGCGGCGTTGTCGGCCAGGTAGCCAAGCGACAGCGCCAGCGTGCCCTCGTTGTCAAAGCGATAGTTGAACCCAAACCCCGTGCCGCCGCCGATGCGATAGATCGGGCTGTATTGGCTGAAGGGCGACAGGGAACCATTGCCGCCATCGGCATCGTTGAAGAAGGGGCTGAGGGTGCTGTGGACGTAGGCTTGATGCGTGCCGCCAATCGCCGCGACGTAGGCACTGAGGCGCTGACCCAGGTTAAAGCCATAGGTCAATCGATCCACCTGGACATTGTTGCTGGTGTCGCCCCCAAGGGCCGTAATCAGCAGTCCTTCTGCGGTGCCACGGGGCACAACGTTTGGAACCAGGTTGGAACGACCCAAACTGCTGACGACTGTGCGGGGGGTTCGGTTGCCTGCGGTCAGCCGAGTTTGCAGCAAATCATCGCCGCTGAAGCTGGTTTGAAAATTCAAGCGGGCGCGATATTGAAACACCGTAGTGTTGCCCACTGCCTCCAGCTGATCGCCGAATAGATCGTTGATGTCGAAGATCCCCTCGCCTGCCAGCCGCGTCGTGGTCGAAAACTGGTTGGCTTCCAGTTCCGCTGTCCGGTCTTCCAGCAAATCCACGCGACCCCGCAAATCCGCCAACTCGCGGGCAAATTCTCGCTGCAAGGCTTCGATTCGCGCTAGGGCTTCCGGGTCAAGATTCTCCAGCCGCCCAACGACGGCATCCAGACAGGAAGCCAGACCTGCGGCAAATTCGTAGCGGGTTAGGGCTTGTCGCCCGCGAAAAGAGCCGTCTGGGTAGCCCTCTAAACAGTCCAATCCGCCCTGCTGTTCACTATTCGCCAGATAAGCCAACGCTTCGTAGGCCCAGTCGCCTGGGCTAACGTCGGCAAACTCGCTGACGGAAGTGACCTGGGCCATCGGGTCGCCTTCTGGGAGAGTAGATTGGGCGATCGCCCCTTTGGGCTGGGCCACCAGTCCGATCGTTGCCAGCAGCAGACCGCTGAATTTCAGAGCAGGAAGCGTTTTGGGGAAAGGAAGATGCATGATTTCTGAAGAATGGGGGATCAGCAAACTAGGTGGGCTGCGGGAAGAAAATATCGCCCGGATCAGGGTTGGAGTCTACTGGGTTGCGGGGGCGGGTATCCTGAATCACCACCACATCAGTGATTTGGGGTAATTCCCAATGGGGAAGGTAGCCGTCGCCCGGACGCAGTTGCAGCACCACGCGCTCGTTGTCCTCGTCTTGGTTATCAGCATGGGGGGTGACCCAGATAATGCCCTGACCCGTTTGGGGATCGATGCGGACGCGCTGCGGCGGGTCGAGGGTATAGTCCCGGGGCTGCGCGGCTTTGCGGGCATTGCGATTCACCACATAGTTCACAAACATTGGCGCGGGCGGTTTGGGGCGCATCGTGACCACAAACTTGCCCTTGTCCGCAGGGCGCATGGTTCTCTGCGCCTGAGCATCCTTGGGTTCCTTCGTCCAGCGCTGGGTGGCTTGGAGCGTGGCGATTGGCATATCCGTAATCACAATGGCTGCCGTGCGTCCGGGTTCACCCGGATTGGGCACTCGATAGGCCGCATCGGGCAGCAGTTCCAGAACGACATGCTCTGGCGTAGCGGCTTCGTCGCCGGGAACATCTGCACGGGCGAACACGGGGATATGGGCTTTGCGGCTGCTGGGATCGATCTGCACAACACCGCTCAGGGGGTCATAATCCTGACCAAAGGTGGCGTGATGTAGACCGGGCGGCGTGATGACGCGATAGCGAACGGTGGTTTGTCCCTGGGGAGCCACGTCTTCTAAGCTGACCTCGAATAGGGCGGTATGTCTCTCGGCGATCGCCTCTCCGGGTAAGGGTTCCCTGGCATTTCGCAGGGTGCGAATCCGGGCAATGGGCAGCGGCGGCGGCACTGGGCGATCGAGAATGCGGATGCGGGCGCTGCGACCTGGTTCACCCACAGCGGGCAGACGATAGGTGACATCTGGCACCAGTTCCAGCACCACATGCTCCTGCGGGTTTACTTCATCACCCGCGACATCGGCCCTAGCGACGACGCGAATCTGGGCATTGCCAGCAGCGCGGTTCACCGTCACGACCCCGCTCAAGGGTTCATAATCCTGACCGGGCGTGGCGTTTCGCACGTCGGCAGGCATGACCACTCGATAGCGCACCGTTGTCTGGTCTTGCAAAATCGGTCCTTCCAGGCTGACCTCAAACAATCCCACATGGAATTCGGTCAGGGCTTCACTGGGGCGGGGTTCGAGCGCCTCGCGCACGGCGTAAATGCGGACGAGGGGGGGCGGCGGCGGCGGCAACGCTGGGTCTGTAATCGACAGCATGGCACTGCGTCCGGCTGCGCCTACGGCGGGAAGGCGGTAATCGACCTGGGGCAATAGCTCAATAGAGACGTATTCCACCCCTTCGTTACCCGCGACATCGGCTCTGGCAACAACGCGAATTTGGGCTGTGCGAGTGGCGCGATTGATCGTCACCGTGCCGCTGAGGGGTTCATAGTCCGAGCCTGGGGTGGCGGCGGGCAGGCCCGGTGTTTCGATGACCCGATAGCGCACGGGCGTATTTTCCAGCGGCAGGTCGCCCGCTAGCGAGATTTCAAACAAACCAACATGGGTTTCGGTCATGGTTTCGCCGGGGCGCGGCTCCACGGCATCTCGCAGCTTTTGTACGGTGGCGAGGGGCGGCGCGTAGTTGGCAATGAACACGGTATCTTCCGTGCGATCGCCCAATTGATAGCCACCGTTTTCGTAGCCCAATAGCTCTACGCATACCTCTTCGCGGCCCTCGTCGGGGTTGTTGTCGTCCAGCGGCGTGACGGTCAGCAGCACGCTGGTTTGCCCGGCGGGAATCAGCACGCGATCGCTGCTGGGCGGCATGGCCGGCGACGAGAGGACAAAGTCTTGATGGGCGATCGCCATGCGCGGCGCAGGCAGATCCTTCAGCCGATAGCGCACCCACAGCCCACCGGCCGGAGCCGTTGCCCCATCGACCAAGCTGATGCGAAACTGTCCGGGCACAGCCGCCGCGTAGGGAGTCGGCTCTACTGCATTGGGCTGAGTCGCCTCAATTCGGACACGGGGCAGCGGCTTGAGCAGCAGCGACGTTTCAATCCGAAAGGTGCAGCGATGGGTATGGCGTTCGGCAAAAAAGAAGAAAAACTCGTAGGTTTCGCCGACGGTTAGCTCCAGATTCAGCGGCGCGTAGGCATCGCTGAGGTTCAGCCCCAAATGCTGACGCAGGTTGAGCTTCAGATGGCGGCTGGGGTCGGCGGCCTGATTTTGGGGATTGTTGAGGCGGAGGTCGAGCTTGCGGCGCTCTTTGCCATGCACCCCGCCGATATCAATAGCGAGCAAGGCTCCGGTGCGGCCACCGCCGATGGACTGATTGCCAATGAACACCCACAGGTCATCGTCGCCTTCAAAAACAAACTCCTCTGTGCCCTGGTAGGTAAACTTGGCCGAAGTTTCTAGCGTGAAGTGGTAGTTATGAAACTTGCCATCGTCGGGGTGGCGATAGGCTCCGGGCGTGGTCAGGTTAAATCGATCGTCAGGATTGGAATTCTGGTTCTTTTTGGCTCTTAGGCGTTCGCCAATGGGAGACAGCGTATTACCCGGCATCCCGTTTTGATCGAGGAGAAAAAGTTCCTTATCCAGATTGCCAAACAGCCGATCGTCGATTGGGAAAAAGCTTTCGCGATGATAGCGATAGTTGCCGCCGGGTTGCCCAACGCCGTTGTCTAGCTCTAGCGGAATCTCAGTTTCGGCGTTCACACCCGGAACGCTGCGAAACCATTGGTCAAAGGTATTTTTGCTGGTAATAGTATGACTGCGGGGCGATCGCCCTTCATTAAAGACGGGCTTATTATCCTCACCTAAAATGGGCAGCACCAGTCCTGTTTCTAGCGGTGTCCGCTTATTTTCAAAATCGGGATGGTCAGCTCGAAAATCTCGAACTTTCGCGGTTAGCTGAATAATCGCCATAGTTGCGCCCTTTGTGATGACAGGTGTTGGATGCCAGCCGCGACCCCAGAAAACTTGCTGAACCGCTTGCAGCGTCTATATCGTCCTATATCGTCTATGCTGCGCTCGGACAGCTTTTACCCGGAGCAAGCGTCTGCGGGGGATGCAGAACGCTTTGGGCAACTGGCACAGGTGACTACAGTGGTGTCACAATTTTCTCCGGAGATGCCAAATAAAAAAGTGTCGATTTGCAACAAATCCCTCCCGGAGGGATTCCTGGCAGAGCGGGGCAATCTGGCTAGCAGAGCGGGGCAATCTGGCGCAGGGAATTGGGTGAACAGGTTGGAGGGCAGGGCTTTGGGGCGATCGCCCAGTGCCCCAGCTCAGGCTCCGGCAAGACGAGGGGGTGTGCTATAATTTGATATGCTGAAATGCTTGATTTTCAAGCTTTTTGGGTACTTTTCAAGTCCTCATTTAGAATCAAGTCAGCCTGTTTGATGCGGTCGGAAGCAGAGCGATGCTGTGTCTGTAAAGAAATATGTAGGCTTATCTCTCTAGACGCGGGTTGACGGTATCAACCCAGAACTTGATCTAGACTGCAATGCAAAACTGCAATCCACAACGGTAATGCAGAGCGCAGGTCGTAAAGCTCGGCTTCTAGTCCCCTTCTCACCCTTTTCGGAGCATTTCAATCTATGACCTTCTCCTCGGAGTCGCCCCAAGACCGGATCGTGCCCACAGACCTCCGCACGGAAATGTCCCGGTCATACCTGGAATACGCCATGAGCGTGATCGTAGGGCGGGCGCTTCCCGATGCGCGAGACGGTCTTAAACCTGTTCATCGTCGTATTCTCTACGCTATGCACGAACTGGGCCTCGCGCCCGATCGCCCCTTTCGCAAATGCGCCCGCGTGGTGGGCGACGTGATTGGTAAATACCATCCCCACGGCGATACGGCAGTGTATGACGCGCTGGTGCGAATGGCGCAAGATTTTTCGATGCGATCGCCCCTCGTCGATGGGCACGGCAACTTCGGTTCTGTGGACAACGACCCGCCCGCCGCCATGCGATATACCGAGTGTCGTCTGCGGGCCATCACCACCAACGCGCTGCTGCAAGACATCGAGTCGGAAACAGTAGACTTTGTCCCCAACTACGACGGGTCGCAGCAGGAACCCTTGGTGCTGCCTGCTCGTATCCCCCAATTGCTGCTCAACGGCTCCTCCGGCATCGCAGTCGGCATGGCCACCAACATCCCACCCCACAACCTGGGTGAACTGCTAGACGGGCTGGTGGCGCTAATCGCTAACCCAGACATGACCGATGCCGAACTGATGCAAATCATCCCCGGCCCCGACTTTCCCACAGGCGGCATCATCCTGGGCACCAGCGGCATCCGCGAAGCCTACGCCACCGGGCGTGGTTCCATCACCATGCGCGGCGTGGCCACCATTGAAACCATCGAGCGGCGCGGCGCACCGGATCGCGAAGCCATCATCATTACCGAATTGCCCTACCAAACCAACAAGGCCGCGCTGATCGAGAAAATCGCCGAAATGGTGAACGAGCGCAGGCTGGAAGGTATTGCCGATATCCGCGATGAGAGCGATCGCGACGGAATGCGAATCGTGATTGAATTACGCCGCGATGCCTATCCCCGCGTCGTCCTCAATAACCTCTACAAACAAACGCCGCTGCAAGCCAATTTTGGAGTCAACACCCTCGCTCTGGTGAACGGCGAACCGCAGCTTTTGGGATTAAAAGAATCCCTCCAAGTGTTCCTCGATTTTCGCATTGAAACGATTACGCGCCGCACGCGCTATGAGCTGCGAAAAGCAGAGGAACGCGATCACATTTTGCAGGGCTATCTGATTGCCCTGGCGAATCTGGATGAGATCATCGCGCTCATTCGGGGCGCAGCGGACACGCCTACTGCAAAGCAAGAGCTGATGGAGCGCTACAGCTTGTCAGAAGCGCAGGCCGACGCGATTCTGCAAATGCAACTGCGCCGCCTCACCGCGCTAGAGGCGGGCAAAATTCAGGCAGAACACGATGAACTGCAAGTCAAAATTGCCGACCTGCAAGACATCCTGGCCAACCGGGAGCGCATTTTACAAATTATTCGGGACGAAGCAGTGGAGCTAAAAGCGGCCCACGCCACCCCGCGTCGCACAGTAATCGAACCCCTCGATGGTGAATTGGGCGATATTGACCTAATTGCTAACGAACGGGCCATCATTCTCGTAACGGAGCAGGGCTACATCAAGCGGATGCCTGTTAGCACTTTCGAGGCGCAAAACCGGGCGACGCGGGGAAAGTCCGGCACTCGCATGAAGGAAGATGATGGCATTGATCACTTCCTGACCTGCAACGACCACGACAATATCTTATTTTTTAGCGATCGCGGCGTGGCCTATTGTCTGCGGGCCTATCAGGTGCCCACGGGGTCCCGCACGTCTCGCGGTGTGCCCATCGTGCAACTGCTGCCGATTCCTGTGGAGGAGAAGATTACCTCGGTCGTTGCGGTGACCGAATTCACCGATGATCTTTATCTGGTGATGTTGACCCAGAAGGGCTTCATTAAAAAGACGCAGCTTTCGGCCTTCGGCAACATCCGCACCAACGGGCTGATTGCGATCTCTCTGGAAGACGGCGACCAGTTGCGCTGGGTACGACTGACCACCGCAGACGACAGCATCATCATCGGCTCTCGCAAGGGCATGACAATCCATTTCCGCACGGATCATGAGCAACTGCGTCCCCTGGGTCGCCCAACCCGCGGCGTGCGGGCCATGAGCCTGCGCGAGGGCGATGAGCTGATGAGCATGGATATCTTACCCAGCCAGGTGGTGCAAACCATTGCCGAGGGCGACGACACCGATAGCGATGGCGATCTGGCAGAGGAGGAGTGCAGCACGGCGCAAGGGCCGTGGGTGCTGGTCATCACCACAGGTGGGCTGGGCAAGCGCGTTCCGGTAAATCAGTTCCGGCTGCAAAAGCGGGCTGGCATGGGGCTGCGGGCAATTCGCTTCCGCAAGGCGGGCGATGAACTGGCGGCGCTGCGCGTGGTAAACGAAGATGATGAAATGATTTTGGTGACGAGCCGTGGCATTATCATCCGCCAGGTGGTGAATGCGATTTCCTGTCAGTCGCGGGCGGCGACGGGGGTGCGTGTGCAGCGATTGGATGAGGACGATGCGATCGCCGATGTGGCGCTGGTGCCGCCCTCTGGTGAAGCGGAAGACCCAGATGCCGAGGACGAAGCCTCCGAAAGCTAAGCCCGAAAGCTAAGCCTGAAAGCTTAACCTGAAATCTAAACGCGAGAGAGCGTCTTCAGTGCATCAGTCCTGGAAGTTTTCGCGCAGGGCTTGGGGGTTTTGGCATTGGGGCGATCGCTCTAGGGGCAGTTGAATCCTCAGGCTAAGCCGCCGAGACTCGCATTCGGCCCAAATCATGCCGCCCAGATATTCCACCCGTTTTTTGACCAACGCCAGCCCCAGCCCCGTGCCGCCGTGTTTCCAGGGATCGAGGTTAGGAATGCGGTAGAACCGATCAAAGATGCGATCGCACTCGGTCGCAGGCACGTCTACCCCCGTATTCGCCACGCACAGGTTCAGGAGCGTCGCTGTCGCCGTAGCTGAAACCTCAATTGCCTCGCCTGTGGGTGTATATTTGCAGGCATTGGTCAGCAGTTCGCGCAGCACCCGCTGGAGCAGCGACGCATCGGTGACAATCGGTGGCAAATCGGGCGTTATAGACAGGGTTAGCTGCTGCTGTTGGCGCTGGGCCCGCTCCCAAAACGGCTCCAGCACATGGGGCAACCAATCTTGCAGAGTGAGGGGACTGAGGATCAGTGGTTCTGCGTCTGCATCGAGGCGGGTTAGATCAAGCAGGTCATTAATTAGGCTAATCTCGCGCTGGCCCTCGTCCTCGAGGATTTGAAAATATTGGGACAGTAGCGTGGGGGTAGATTGGCCTGGCTCTGGCAACAGCCCCAATTGCCGGAGGTAAACTTCGAGCAAGTCGGTGGCTAGCTTGATGCTGGCCATGGGCGTGCGGAGTTCGTGGGACACGGTGCTGAGAAAATCATCTTTGAGTCGATTCAGTCGCTGTAGCTCTGTCACTTGGGCTTGGGCAGCTTGGTAGAGCCGAGACTGGCGGAGGGCGATCGCGCACTGATTAGCCACCTGCTGCACCAGCCGAATTTCGGGTTCGCTAAACCACTGCTCGCGCGGCCGCAGCAGCCAGATATCGCCCAAACTGCCCTGATCATCTCGAATCGGCTGTGTGAGAATCGCTGAATCATGCATCAACTGCCGACTGACTTGAACCTCGAGGCAGCGGTGGCAAAACTGCTGACCCACACCCTGCAAAAGCTGTGTGTAAAGTTGAGGATGATCCTCCATCGGGAGAACCAGGCCGGCTGCCGACTGATCTGCCGCTGCATATTCGCAATAGATGGTAGATGTGCGATGCTCCAAATCATAAAGGGCTGTGTCGCAGCACAGCACCCGCAGCGTTTGCCCCAGTTCTTGAACCACGGCTTGCAAAATCTTGCGTTCGTCCAGGCTATCGCGCACTTTGTCTGTAATGCGCTTGAGCACCGCCTCAAACTCTAGCGCTTGCTGGAGTTCGGCGGTGCGCTCCCGCACCTGCTGTTCTAGCGTGGCGGCCCATCGCTGCACCTGCTGATGCAAGTTAGATTGCTGAATGGCGATCGCCAACTGATCAGCAACACGCTTTGCCAATTTCTTTTCCTCAGCCTGCCAAGCCACCTCAGAACCCGCCCTAGATAGGGTCAAACTGCCCCAAACTTCGCCATTTGCACTGATGGGCACTAGCAGCCATGCTCCCGGAAACACCTCTGCTAGCCGTCGATTTATCGGATCTTGAATCGTTGTCGTGTTGTCAATCTGCACTATCTGCAAGCGCTTGAGCTGTTCCGCAAAGGGATTATCCGTATCCGGAATGTCAAACGCCAGCTTGTCGGGGGTATTGGGTAGCTGATTGTGAACCACCAGATGTCGCCAGCAGCGTTCTGCGGGCAGATATTGCACAATTGCCACTTCTCCCTGCAAAAACTCAGCAATATGGGCAGCAGAAATTGTGAAAATCGTGTTCAAGTCGAGGGAACTGCGAATCGCCCGCACCACCTCACTGAGCATTCGCTCTTGATAAGCTTGGCGCTGGAGGGCAGTTTCGGCGGCTTTGAGATCGCTAATATCCAGCACCACGCCATACCAGGCAACGTCCCCATTGTCGCGCTGCTTGGGGCGAGAACTGCCCTTCAGCCATTTCACCTGACCCGAAGGAGTCATAACGCGCCACTCGCAATAGAATGGTTCTAGCCCAACAAGACTACGCTGCACAGCGGCTTCATACGTTGCTCGATCATCAGGGTGAATGCATTCGACGAGCAGGTTGGGGTTTGCAATCACCTCAGCCACGGAATACTCAAGAATCTCTTCAATTGCCCGACTCATGTGTTCTATATACAAGGAGCCATCCTGTCGCAGCACCAAAATATAGATATTGGCAGGGGACGAGTTGGAAATTTCTAGAAGCCGCAGTTCGCTTTGGCGGAGGGCAATTTCGGCGGCTTTGCGATTGCTGATATCGACGTAGGCGATCGCCACTCCATAATGCTCCAGCGGAATCGGCGCAGCGCTGACACTTACCCAGCACACCGATCCATCCGGCCGCCGAACTCCCTGCTCTTGCCCCAGGATGGTTTGTCCTTCTCGCAACGCTTTGACCGAAGCATACCTGTCCGGCGGCATTGGGCTGCCGTCGGCGTGAAGAACGTTCCATGTCGTTCCATCACAAGTCCGTCGCGTATGTTCTCTAGCCGAAATCCCCAAAATTTTCTCAGAGGCAGGATTCACCTCAATCACCCTGCCCGCTGCATCGGTAATCGATACCCCCACAGGCAAGATTTCAAACAGGGTTTGATACTTCTGCTGGCTCTCTCGGAGGGATTCTTCTAAGTGCTTACGCTCGGTAATGTCTACATGGGTGCCGATCATCCGCAATGGCGCACCCGTCGCATCGCGCTCCACCACCTTCCCCCGGTCGAGAATCCATCTCCAAGCTCCATGTTTATCCCGCAGTCGATATTCGCTGCGGAACAGAGGCGTGTGCCCAGCCAGATGAATTTCCGTTTCCCACAGAACCCGGTTTCGATCGTCAGGATGGAGCCGACGACTCCATTCCTGCAAGCGATCCCCAATTTCGTCTGTTCTGTCATCGTAGCCCAGCATCTGCTTCCATGCGCCAGACAACCACAACGTTCCAGTTGGAATATGCCAGTCCCACACGCCGTCTTCAGCGCACTCCAGCGCAATTTCTGCCCGCTCTCGCTGTCGGATCTCGGCTTGCAGTCGTTGATTGGTGGCTTGCAGCATGGCGTTGGCTGCCAGCAAGTCTGCCGTGCGCTGTTGAACCTGTTGCTCCAGATCTTGGTTCAGGGCTTGCACCTGGCGCTCTAGCTGGCGACGCTCGGTCATATCCCGCAGCACCGATAAATGTCGATGAGGCACAAAGTGGGCGGTGGCGGCGTATTCCACCTCGCGCACCGTACCATCGGGACGCACCAGGGTAAATTCTCCCCGCTCCCGCCCCTTTTCTAGAAACTGCTGCCAGGCGCTTGGAAAATCAAACTCGATTTGGGAAAAATCGGCAATGCAGCGACCGAGCAAATCGTCTAAAGAAACACCAAATAACTCACAGGCAGCGGGATTAGCATCAATGTAGTGGCCGCTGTCGTCGGCGATCGCCATTGCGTCCACCACCTCCTCAAAGAAGGCGCGGAGGTAGGATAATGCGGTCGTTTCGTCTTCTATTTCGTTCTCTAGGGCAGGGCGATCGCGCGATCTCAGCCCACCAGCCTGAGAGATGAGCGGCTGGGGCAGTAGCGACTTATCCCGACAGACCTCATTGTCCGACAAGTCAACGTGGGGAAAATCATCAGAGGGTTGGGACAGCATACAGTTAACCGGATGACGCTTACCGACAGATGCGTTAACAGATGCAGTGACCAGATTCAGGACGACTGCCCCCTAAGTTACCCGTAACCCAACGCAGTCTCTTGCTGCCACTCCGTCAACAGTCATAACTTAGGCATAACATAAACCTACCTAGAATTTTAAGATGCCCCAAACTGCCCTTGTTAAAACAATTTCCATAGACTTTGATGTTCCTAATCTCAGCAAGCCTAGTGGTCTGCCCAAGCTGATTCAAAGAAATCTAGCTCACACTGCATCGCATAACGGTAGGTGGTCTGCACGAGCGGCGTAAGCGTGGCATATTGCTCCGACAAGTCGGCAAGCTGCTCCGTCAGCGGCTCAAACTCAGCACTACTGTAGGTGCGAATCCAGTCGGCATAGGCATGGGTGGGAATGCCCGACGCTGCTAGTGCCTGCCCCAAAAATGCGTAGAGCTTCATGCAGGGCAGCATAGCCACCGCTGTAACCCCGACCGTTTGGCTCCAGGCCGTGGCCAGCAAAAAGTCGGTATAGCGTCGCGTGGCGGCTCCCGGCTGCACCGACCGCAAATCCACTCCCCACTGTATTGCATAGCTTTCGTGTAAGTTTAACTCATGCAACACACCGCCCGCCAGAGTGTGAAATACCTGAAATCCCTGCCAGTCAGGGGCTTTGGCAGCAGCAATGCTGTAGGCGCGGGCAAAGGCTTCTAGAAAAAAGGCATCCTGCCCAACGTAATAGCTAAATTTTGCCTTGTCTAGAGAGCCGTCGCCAATGCCCTGCACAAAAGGATGGTTCAAACAGGCGATCGCCAAATCCTGGTTTTCCTGCCACAGCGTTTCTGCCAGCGCCATAGTCGCTCCAAAATCCAAAATCCCGAACTCCAAAAAATCAGCGTCCCTAGACCTCAGTCTAGGAACGCCAACCGCTAAACTCAAAAGTCAAGCCTCATCGCCTAATTGGAGCCAGCTTTTGCCGCCAGCATCGCATCGGGCGAGGTCAGCTTCTCGTAGGTGGCCCGCATCTTCAGCCCTACCAACACCTGGAACAGACCGCTGCCGTTTGCCGACCCCGGATACTCGCGGTGCTTCAGCAGCAGTTCAGTCAGTTCCCCGTAATATTTGGTGGACAGATTGCTCAGGTGGCTTTCGATGTAGATCACCTCATCTAGGCGATCAAACTGGCCATCCACCTCCAGCACCGACACCGGATTGCCGTAGTAGCTATCGGGGCCGTAGAACAGGCGAATCCCCGGATAGGAGCAGGTCAGCTTGCGGCCGCAGGGAATCCAGTCGATGGTCGAGCCTTCATCAAACAGATAGGCAGGCTCAAATCCTTCCACACCTTCCTTCTGAACCAGACGAACCCGTAGCACCTTACGCTCCGTGTCGTTGGGGATGAGCTTGGTCGGCAGGATCTGAATGACCACATCGGCGTACTGCTTTTGCGGGTCGATGTAAGCTTCAAAGTCGGGACGGCGGGAGTTGATGGCAGCCAGCACGTCTTCGTAAGTGTGGCCGCGCTCTGCCATGTCGCGCTGGATTTTCCAGGCAATTTTCACCTCGTCGTCGATGTCGAGATAGACGCTGAAATCGAGGAGCGATCGCACTCGCTCATCATACATCGGGTGCAGCCCCTCAATCACCACAATATGGTTGGGATGAACCGTCTCCGGCGGGTCAATCATCCCCGTTTCATGGTTATAAATCGGCTTCTCAATCGACTTGCCTTCCTTCAGAGCCTTAATCTGCTCGTACATCAAGTCGAAGTTATTCGCCTTGGGGTTCAGCGCCGTCACGCCCACTTCTTTACGCTGCTTACGATCCAGACTGTGATAGTCGTCTAAGCAGATGACGGTCATCATGTGTTCGCCGAAAAGATCTGCTAAGCGGCGCAAAAAGGTGGATTTGCCGCACCCAGAATCACCGGCAACGCCAATTAAAACTACACGGTCTGGCTTATTGGTCATAGCTTTCCTCTAAAACAAACGTCCTCTTAACTGTCCTCTTAACTGCCCACGACTCCCACCTGCCTACAAGTCCGGCTCAATCACTCCAGGCAATACCCAAAACGCTAAAAGCACCTGTCCGCCTAACAAGCACCATAGGTTCTGAGTTTAAGTAACACCTGTAGAATGACTGCACATGACTTCTCAGGCACGTCGCCTGTTCAAGCACATTACGCCGCTAGCAAGACCGCTGGCACCATGCGCCCGCTGAATACTGATGGCACACCAGACCGGTGAAACATCCAGTTGGATACCCGGCTCTCAAGCGCTAACTAGTCGCCAACTAAGTATTTACTACTAGCGATACTAGAAATCTTACCAGAGAATCCCCGCAACCTACAAGGTAAGCGGGTTATGCCCAAGTTCC
The DNA here is from genome assembly GCF_013177315.1 of Thermoleptolyngbya sichuanensis A183. Classification (NCBI taxonomy): domain Bacteria; kingdom Bacillati; phylum Cyanobacteriota; class Cyanophyceae; order Oculatellales; family Oculatellaceae; genus Thermoleptolyngbya; species Thermoleptolyngbya sichuanensis. The sequence continues at coordinate 5,206,314 of NZ_CP053661.1, forward strand.
TAATCTCTATGCTAAGGGGAATGGGGACACCTGGGAATATGAAATTGCTGTGAAATTGAAACGGCCTTAACAATCTGCATCTGGGCGGCTCGTCTATGGTTAGAGCAGATCGGACAGGGTCTATTCCTGTCTGGGGCTTCAGTGAGCGAGGCAACCCCTGCAATGCTACGCTATATAGCAAACTGGGAATCGCCTGGGATGCGGGTTCGCAGATGCCGGAATTGACAAGCCTGGAAGCAACCGCCAGATCGTCAACGCTCATCCGCGCTCGCGCTCAACGTTCCTCATCCATTGTTGGTTCAGAGAGCATTGACATAACGATGTATAACCCTAGCGCAGCAGGTGGCGCTGCCAACTCACCATCCGGGAGTCGCCTTTTCCTCTATGAGGTCGAAGGTCTACGCCAAAATCAAGAAACCGATAGACAAGACTTTCCTATTCGTCGGAGCGGCAGCGTGTTTATCACCGTGCCCTACTCTCGCATGAATCAGGAAATGCAGCGGATTACCCGCTTGGGGGGCAAGATTGTTAGCATTCGTCCCCTGACTATTGATGGCAAGACCAACGGCAAGGCCGCTCCTGCCCCTGAAGCCCCTCCCGCCGCAGCGACCCCTGCTGCTGTGGCCGAGTCGCCAACTCCTGAAGCGGAAGGGAAGAAACCCATGACCCAGGCTAAAGAAAAAGAAAAGTCTACGATTCCGGTTAACATTTACCGTCCCAATGCCCCGTTTATTGGCAAGTGCATTTCAAACGAAAAGCTGGTGCGCGAGGGCGGCATTGGCACGGTGAATCACATCACGTTTGATCTGTCGGGTGGCGACCTGCACTATTTGGAAGGTCAGAGCATCGGCATTATCCCTGAAGGCACAGATGACAAAGGCAAGCCCCACAAGCTTCGCCTATATTCCATTGCTTCAACCCGCCACGGCGACAACATGGACGACAAGACTGTGTCGCTGTGCGTCCGCCAGTTGGAATACAAGCATCCCGAAACGGGTGAAACGGTTTACGGCGTTTGCTCCACTTATCTGTGCAATCTAGAGCCGGGTGCAGATGTGAAGATCACCGGCCCCGTTGGCAAGGAAATGCTGCTGCCGGACGACCCTGATGCCAAAATCATCATGATGGCGACGGGTACAGGCATTGCGCCGTTCCGGGCGTTCCTGTGGCGCATGTTCAAGGACAACGAGCGGGCGGCGAACCCAGACTACCAGTTCAAGGGGCTGGCCTGGCTGATCTTTGGGATTCCGGTGACCCCGAACATTCTTTATAAGGAAGAACTGGAGGAAATCCAGGCCAAGTATCCTGAGAACTTCCGCCTGACCTACGCCATCAGCCGTGAGCAGCAGAACGCGAAAGGCGGCCGGATGTATATCCAGGATCGGGTGGCAGAACATGCAGATGAAATCTGGGCATTGGTCAAGGATGAGAAGACCCATGTCTACATCTGCGGTCTGAAGGGCATGGAGGACGGCATTGATGCTGCAATGGCCGAGGCTGCGGCGAAGGAAGGCGTGACCTGGAAGGACTATCAGCGCTCAATTAAGGAACGCTGGCACGTTGAGACCTACTAGGTTCTAATTTCTTTTTTACGGCTTAGACAAATAAAGTGCGATCGCCCGGTAGTGTTTCTGCTGGGCGATTTGCTTTGGGAAAAGGGAAGAACGAAGAAGGAAAAACGTAGTGTTTCGGGTGGGTGAGTTGTTTTGTGAGGTTAGTGCTGAGCCGTTTTGGGATCTGGTGTCTGGTTTAATCCCCCTGATTTAATCCCCCTGAGGGGGAATTCCCCAAGCTGGAGGGCTGAGTGGTAGGATGCTACCAACTTTTTCAGCCGGGGGAGGCTCTGGGAAAGTATCCGATGGATCGTGTAGGGACGCTACTGCTGGGACTGGGGCTGTCTTTATTGGGCGGCTATTTTAAGATGCCAGGGGCGATCGCCCAGTCGCTTGACCCTCGTCGCCCCCAGCCGCCGGTGCCACGCCTGCCAGCGGAGCTGCTGCCTCAGCCGCCTGCGCCGCCCCAGCCACCGTTGCCCGCGGAGCCGCTGCGGCCCCTGCCGCCGCCAGAAGAACTGCTGCCGCCAGTCGATCTAGAGCCGCCATCGCAAGACCTGCCTGCGGAAATCCCTGAGGCGCTGCCGATCGCCCGATTTGTGGTGCAGGGCGGCACGGCGTTTAGCGCCGAAAAGCTGGCGACGGTGGCGAAGCAGTCTGTGGTGGGCGGCGTGTCGGGAACTGTGGCAGAGAATGGGGGCGATCGCTGTTCCCGCAGTGTAGACTCGCCGGATGTTTTAATCGCACAACCGCTCACTTTTGCCCAGGTGCTTCAGGCGCGGGCGGCCATCACCCAGCTTTACATCGACTGTGGCTATATCAGTTCGGGGGCGATCGTCCCGGCAGATCAGGTCTTGCCGCAAACGCCCGACGGCTACGTGGTTACGATTCAGGTCATCGAGGGTCGCCTAGAAGCCATCAACGTGGCGGGGCTAGCTCGGCTGGATGCGGGCTACGTCCGCAGTCGGCTGCGGCGGGCGGCGGGCACTCCGCTCAACGTCAACAGTCTGCTGGAGGGGCTGCAACTGCTCCAGCTTGACCCACTGATTCGCAGCGTGTCTGCTGATCTGCAAGCGGGGACGCGCACCGGAACCAATGTGCTGCAAGTCGTCGTGCAAGAAGCCGACCCGGTAAGCCTGGACTTGACGCTGGATAATGGGCGATCGCCCAGCGTGGGCAGCTTTCGGCAGCGGGCGCAGTTCAACCACGCCAATTTTCTGGGCTATGGCGATGGGCTGAGTGTGGGCTATACGCGCACCAGCGGCAGTAACGAATTTTCGGGCAGCTATACGATTCCGCTAAACCCGCAGGACGGCACACTGCGAATCGCCGCCGGAACCACCCGCAGCGACGTGGTCGAGGAGCCGTTTGATCAACTGAATATTGCCTCGCGATCGCCCTATGCCGAACTTTCGCTACGACAGCCTGTGGGGCGATCGCCCAACGAAGAATTTGCCCTCGGCCTTACCCTCTCCCACCAGCGCAGCCGCACCACCTTTGAAATTCCTGACGAGCAGGGCTTTCCCTCGCCCGGAGCCGATGATCAGGGGCGCACCCGCGTCACTGCCCTCCGGTTTGTGCAGGAATGGACCCGGCGCAATCGCCAGCAGGTTCTCGCTGCTCGCTCACAGTTCAGCCTGGGGCTGGATTGGCTGGACGCAACGGTAAACGACGGCGAACCCGATAGTCGATTTTTTGCCTGGCGCGGCCAGGGGCAGTGGGTGCGGCTGCTGGCGACCGATACCCTGTTCTTGCTGCGGGGCGATGTGCAGTTGACAGGCGACTCGCTGCTTGCGCTGGAACAGTTTGGGCTGGGCGGAGCCGAGAGTGTGCGCGGCTATCGCCAGGATGCCCTGCTGACCGATAGCGGAGCGCTACTGTCGGCGGAGGTGCGGCTACCGATTCTGCGGGTTCCCGAAATTGACGGACTGCTGCAATTGGCTCCCTTTATCGATGCGGGCACGGTCTGGAACGCCGACAGCAGCCAGCGCAACGACAATCAGCCAGATACACTGGTCGGCGTTGGGCTTGGGCTGCTGTGGCAACAGGGCGATCGCCTGTCTGTCAGAGTCGATTGGGGCATTCCGCTGGTGGAGCTATCCGGGTCAGGCGACTCGCTCCAGGAAAGCGGCATCTACTTCTCGGTACTCTATTCGCCATTTTGAGGGCGGAGGACACCAGAGGGTTCCAGAGCGGCTGAGGGCTGTCCTGTTGCTGCTTCAGGTACAGTGCCCTCCGGCAGTTGCGATAGATCATCGCCAAATCCAGATGAGGTTGGAGACGGCAGGCTTTGCCCAATCAGGGCACTCAGCAATAGGCTCAGCAGCACCATGCCAAACCCGGACAACCATAGCCAAAAGGCCTGCCGAACCGACTTTCGCCCCCAGCGCATGATGAAAAACGCCAGCGACGCAAACGGCACGAGCAGATAAGCAAGTCCCCAGAGAAAATGATCGCTGAACGCCAACACCAATCCCCAAAGTCCACCAACAATACTTAAAATCGCACCAAGGAACAGCAGCGCTAAGATAATAAACGGCATAGGTTAAGCTCTCCGGAAAAACTGTGAAGTGAGAAATTGCAAGGCGAGAAACTGCGAAGCAAGAGATGGTTTAAAGCCAAAAACCTTGAAGACTTTAATCGCCAGAAGTGTTAACTAGAAATCTTGACTGAGGGATTGAGCCGATGCACATGAAGTCCATTGCGTGGCTGTAGGAGCTTATAAAGCCCTATTGACCCAAGCGGTTTACCTATTCTTGCTGCTGATGGCTGGGTTGCAGACCTGAGAGATATCCAGAACACTCCATCCCTGGAAAGAAACCTAAGAAACCTTCAGTAACCCCTTGCGAAGCGAGTAGAGCGGTTTCGAGGCGATTGCATAACATCGCACAACAACCGGGACCTGCTTGACTGACAAAACTAAGAAGCTGGAATACGGCTGAGGACAGTGAATTCACGCTTTAGGGAGTCATCGTGTTGTCGCCTTGATGCGATGGCAGGTTGAGGGTCAGGTGAACAGGAGAGGAACTGATAAACGTGAATCTTCCACTGGTGAGTGATAGCCAGCCGAATCCAATTCCAGCCCAGCTTGAGATAACTCATGCCGCGCTTCCAGTGAGCATCGACTTGGCGACGCTTGCCGGATGCGACCACTTGCACCCCTTGGAGAACTAAGAACAGCATCGTCAAGGCGATTACCCCACACAACTGGGAAAGGGCAACCTTGTCTCTGAGTCTGGAGGCTTCGAGATTAAACCCGTTGGACTTCAAATCCAAAAACGACTCCTCCACCTGAAATCTCAGTCGATATTGGGCAAACGTCTGCAAGTTCGTCGGCTCATCACTCACAATTGTCCAATTCTCCCTGCTGAGTTTGTCGTGGGCAAAGGCAAGGTAAACATTGTCGTAGGGCTTTGTTCTACCCACCGACACTGCAGGCGTAAAGTAAGCTTGTCCTGGTTGCAATTGAACCGACGATACCTGGCGCCACTGCCCTTGGTGCTGAAATTGGAAGGAGCGTTTGATGCGGATGCGGAAATGCCAACCCAGATTCTCCCGGAGGTATTTCATCAACTTGCCATCGGCAAACCCTCGGTCTGCCAAAAGGACAATCGCGACACCCTCGGGCATCAGCCGTTGCGCTTGCCGCAGTACCCGTTGAATCGTCCACAACCTGACGGTGCTGCTTGATTGCGCCACCACTTTCCAAGCGACCGGAACCGTTCTTCCTCGGTACACCACTGCGACCCAGACGATGCAGAAACAATTCCATACGACCGTTGTATCGAGGCTTAAGTAGAGTCGTTGGGTCTGCCAGTTGGACAGAGCCTGCCCAATCAGCGCATGATGAGCGGACGCGACATTGATCCGCCGATTCGACAACCAGCGGCGAAACCGGCGTTGGTGGGATTGAGCCATTTGAGCGCGACTCCTCACATACACCCCAAATCCATTGAGATGAACGTTTTGGCTTCCAATCATGCCAATGATCATCCAGCACAGTGTTTGCAGATGGCGAGCATCCTGCCACTGAATGTCGCATTGACGCAGAAAATCATTCAACGCATCATAAAGACGGGAAGTCGGTGACATTGATTTGACTGGTTTGTGTGGTTACTTCTCAGCCTAAATCATGCTCTGCTTCCCGCATGGCTTTCGTTCCAGCTTTAACCTGTTTTGTCAGTCAAGCAGCAACCGGGACTATCATCCGACCAAAACTGTGTCCAAAAGGAATGGTAGCTGAGGAAACGATTCACACCCTGGGTTCTGGAACTGACTACATTGCGATGAAGGGATATTCCGGTGATCCTCCGTCGGGGGCTGCGTAAATTTCTATTGCAGCAACCAAGCGCGACGGAAATCAGCACATTCAAAATCAGCACATTCAGCAGAGCGCGTTTTATCGAGTTTTATTCAGTGCGTCGTGTTCAAAGATTTTTCGCTATCCTTATGGGCACGCAATGGGCACGCAAGTAGCACAATGGGCACGCAGTTCCTCCCTTGCTCAAGGTAATATAGGTGAACTATATTGAACCCATATCAAGCTGTCCGTAATAAGCCGTGATGAACCGTGATAAGCCATTGGTTCAATCCACCTGTTCCCGTCCTATTCGCTTTTAGCTTGCCCACTGCTCAGGGAAAATTCAGAAAACCACCGGGAGAAAGTTTTGGTGTACACGTCGCAACAGTCCTCTACTCGCAGCACGCCTTCTAGCACGCCTTTTGTAGACACGCGGGTTGCCGATCGCCCCGAACAGATTGACTTTTCGGCACTGCTCGACCCTTCGCTGCTGCAAGCCGCCCGCCACATCTATCGCACCTACTACGAAGTGCATCCCGATCAGGTGCAGCGTCCGATTGGCATTGCGATTGACCGCTTTACGCACCGGGGCAAGCTGATTTTTTCTGGGAAGCCCATTCTGTTGCCGCAGGAGTGCTTTATTCCTGTAGGACAGCTTGAGGCGGATTTGTATTGAGGCGGATTTGTATTAGGCCTACATTAGGCGTTTGCACCAGCAGATTTGGGTGACGATTGGTTATTGGTGACGATTGGTTAGTAGATTCTTCTGTCCGAATCTACTGCATCCGAAACCTACCCTGTCCGGATCTACTGTCGCCGGAACCAGTCGTAGAGTCCTAGGGAGAGGGTCAGCCCGGCAAAATGGGCGGCGACTAGGTGCAGGTTTGCCGCTACTACTTGCAGGTTGAGGATTCGCACAAATCCCTGAGTGTTTGCCAAAGCAGATGAGGTTTCAGCCTGGGTCATCAGCGTTGCGATGCTGACCTCTGCGCCAACCAGCGTGACCAGCGCTCCGACCAAGCCCAGCACAATGCCCACACGCAGCAGTCTGACTAGGGTAATGGTTTTGGGGTGTTGTTCCAGGTCGAGTCGGCGGAGACGCTGGGAAATGCGAATGTAGCGAAAGGCATTGGCGATCGCCACCAGCAGCAGCACACAGCCACACACCGCCCAAAAAATGCCAATACCAATGCCCCGCACGGGCGGCTCATCCAGCACCAGATTAGACCGGGACGCAGACACCAGTGCCGCCACCGCCGCCGCACCCAACCCCATTTGCAGCAGCACACTCAGCAAGCCCACCCACCAAAAGGCGCGAGACAGGTCTAGGGCACGATTAGCGGGCGATCGCAGGTCTGGCTTGGTTTGCATCACTCAAACATTCGCTATACCGACTCCGGCGACAGGTGCTCGGTGCGGCTGCCCAGCGTCAACGGCAGCTTCACCACAAACGACGTGCCCACGCCCTCGCAACTGGTAAAGTAGATTTCGCCCTGGTGCTGCAACACACATTGATACACAATCGCCAGCCCCAGACCCGTGCCGCGAATGGCGTTCACATTGCTGGCCCGGTGAAACAGCCGAAACAAGCGGGGCTGATCTTCATCTGGGATGCCAATGCCATAGTCACGAATTTCAAACGTCGCCACCTGATCAAAACAGGACAGGTCAAATTCCACCACTCCGCCCGCCAGGGAATATTTCACCGCGTTGGAGATCAAATTGCTCAGAATGGATCTGAGGAGCTTGGGATCGAGATACACCAGTTCGCAGGAGCCGTAGCAATTCAGCACGATCTTATGGGATGCGCCAATGCTCATCCGCATCTCTTCCACGACATCGTGACAAAACAACTTCAGATCGATCCAACTGGGGCTAAACTCCAGCCGACCGGCCTCCGCCTTGGCGCTAACCAACACATCCTCAATCAGTTGATTCATTGTGGTAATGGCGGCACGGCTCCGCTGGAAATATTTCTCGCGCTTTTCCTCAGGCGCAACATGCCCGTATCGTTCCAGCAGTTCCAGCGACGTACGTAAGACGGTGAGGGGCGTTCGCAGTTCGTGCGACACCATCGACACAAATCGCGACTTTAGCTCACTCAGCTCTCGCTCTTCTTTGAGCGCCAGTCGAATTTCATCTTCGGTGCGCTTGCCTTCCCGAATCATCTGTTCGCGGATGCGGATGCTGTTCACCATGCTTTTGAACACTTCCGCCAGCGTCGTCATCTCATCGGGAAAAGGATTTTTTTCGGCAAAGGACAGGTCTAGGCTATAGTCGCCGCTGGCAATTTGCTGGGCAGACTGGGTCAGGCTAGCCAGTTGCCGAGTCAATATGCCCGACAGCATGTAAATCAGCACAAAAAAGACTGCATAGGTGATGATAAAGGCAAATAACATGCGGTTGCGAATGGCCTGTTGCAGCAGCCGGACGTATTGAGCGTCGATATCTAGCCCTACAACGACAATCACGTCGTTCTGCTGGCTCTTGACCGGGGCAGCAGCAGAAATCCAGGTGCCCCATCGGTCGGTGTAGATTTTGTCGCTTTCCTGAATGCCGCCTTGCAGCTCGATACGCCGAGCCAGTAGCCCTACGTGGTCAGATTCTAGAAACTTGGCTGCCTTGGTGGGGTCATTCAGCGCCCAGAGGTCTACCAGATAAATAATTTCTCTCTCGCCAGGGCCAACGGCGGGTAGGCCAACGCGGCGATTGGTGTCGGCATTGCCAATAATGTAAGAGTAGAGCCAGACCCTCGGCTCGATATTTTGAACTGTCTCAAACCAGGCAAGCTGGCTTAGGTAGCGGGGGTCGTCCGAAAAGCCCTCAGCATTGCGCTCTCCCTCGGCGTAGAGGCCCAGCAAGTCATCTGGGTTTACGCCCGATAGGGCCCCGATGAGCGTAGAGCGCATGTCGGCCCGCAGGCGAGCAACGACCTTTTCGGTTGTGTAGGAATAGAACCAGTAGAAGGCTCCAGCAAACACCAGGCTAAACACCACGCTAAAACCCACCAGTAGCTTTACGCGCAGGCTCACTGGTCTGACGAAGTTTTTAACTGCCGGAGACATCGCCCGACCTAGCATCTGAGACGTTTGGCGCAAATTTACCTCGAGGGCAAATGGGTTGAGAGTGTAGAGATGACTGAAGATGCCCCCGACTTAACCTAATTTAAGGCAATCTTAGATCAACCGTCGATGTCGGCTTTATAGATTGCAGAGAGACTTCCGTAAGTTGCAGAGTGCGTTTTGAAAGACTGGCTCTAAAAAACTGGCTCTGAAAACCAACTCTGATCGGCGGCACTGATCCTGAAATCGCTTTTCCTAAAATCGCTTTTACACCATTCAATCGGGTTTGCCTGATTTCAGGCAAATGGGCGATCGCCCACCTGTGGATTCTCTGGGGCTTTTTCCTTCAGTACGTATCTTTTTATCCTAGACGGAATCTATTGACTCCTAATTCTGCAACTTGATTCTGCAACTTGACTCTGCAACTTGACTCCTATGCATAGCTACATTCCGCCAGACCGCTTTTTCCCATACCTCACCTGGACAGATATTCAGCAAATGCCCCATCCAGAGCAAGCGGTGATTTTGCAGCCAATTGGGGCGATCGAGCAGCACGGACCGCATTTGCCGCTAGTGGTGGATGCAGCGATCGCCACTGCCGTTGTGGGCAAGGCGCTTTCGCAACTGTCGCCCAGCATTCCAGCCTATGCACTGCCGACTCTCTATTATGGCAAGTCTAACGAACACTGGCACTTTCCGGGCACGATCACCCTCAGCGCCCAAACGCTGATTGCCGTGCTGACGGAGGTCGGCGAGAGTGTGTATCGGGCAGGCTTCCGTAAATGGGCGATCGTCAATGCCCACGGCGGGCAGCCCCAGGTCATCGAGATCGTGGCGCGGGATCTACACCAGAAGTATGGCGACTTTTGGGTGTTTCCCCTGTTTGTCTGGCGGGTGCCTAATGTTGCGCCCGACCTGCTCACGCCCAAGGAGTTGGAATACGGCATTCACGCGGGCGATGCCGAAACCAGCCTGCTGCTGTCGCTGTTGCCTGACCAGGTGCAGCTTGACCGGGCGGTGCCGGAATACCCTGCCAATTTACCCCAAAACAGCCTGCTGAGCATGGAGGGCGACCTCCCCTTTTCTTGGGTCACTCGCGACCTCAGCCAGAGCGGTACCCTCGGCGACCCCACCGCTGCGACGCGGGAAAAGGGCGATCGCATCCTGGAATCTCTGGTGCAAAGTTGGACACGGGTCATTGAGGATTTGTACCAGTTTCAGCCGCCGCGGGCGTGATGGGACAACAGCGCAACCGGTCTCCCACTGATCTCACGCCTTCACGCCCTCTTTCCCCTTGTCCCCACACCAATCCCCACACACCCCACCCGCTGGCCCGCTGGGATGCAGACCGCAGCAGAGCCAGTGGATGCCTGTGCTGCCCTCGTAGGCATAGCCGTGGTAGTGGATGCAGCCTTCGCAGGCGGGTGGACGGGGGCGGGGGCGCAGGAGATCTTGACTCTGGGCGGTGGCTTCGTGATTTGCCTGGAGAAAGATCTGGTAGAGCGGATTGGTGCGATAGGCGGGGTCTTCGGAGACGTACCAAGTAACGAGCAGGTGATGATCGGGGGCGATCGCCTGGCCCCAGGCCACCACGGGCACCTCTAGCTGCACCAAAATGCCGCCCGCGAAGTCGGGATTGGGGTCTGGCAGTTGCGATAGCACTGAACCACGCACCGGAAACGCGTCTTCTAGCACCAGTCCAATCGCCGGGGCGATCGCCGCTTTTGCGCCATCTGCACTGGCAAACCGCACCATCACCCGACCGCGATAGCGATTTTGATGCGCCTGGTGCTGAATCCAGCGATCGCCCACCTGTATCTCGATTTGGCGATCGATCGATTGAACCTGGGCAAGGCCGCTGCGGCTAAAGCGCCAGATTTGGTCGGTGGGGATGGGCTGAGCGCGAGACATAGAGGTTTAGAAATCAGGGTTCAGGAGTCCAGTTTCAGGGCTGAAATCTTTCTCTTGAGGGGCCAGGTGAGCGGGGTTTGGGCCGTCAGGCGATCGCCTCCGATTCTTCTCGTTCTTCAATGGCAGGGGCGTTTTGCTGATAAAACACCTGCTTAGAATGAATCGCGCAGTCCTGATTGAGCCAAACTAGCGAGGTCTGGAAGACTTCGCCGCGCCGCAGCGTAACCAGCGAAAAGTTTCGCAGGCAATCCTCTTCTGTAGACACGATCCGGGGCACGCAGGCGGCATTCAGGTAGACCGTGCCAGCCGGGTCAACATGCAGCGGGCGGCGAAGCTGGGTTTTGGTGTGGCGCAGGGAGTGGTGCATGTGCCCAAAGGCGACCAAGGGAACGGACTTGCCGAGGGTGCGGGTGTGGGCGATCGCCGCTGCCAGATCCGGATCACCGTGGTCGCCGCCGATGGGTTTCCAGTCTTTGCCGCAGGGATCTTCTGGGGCGCTGCCCAATCCCAGAGGGCCACAGTGACCAATGAACAGAATGGTGTCATGGGCCGCAGCCTGCGCCGCAGCAACAATGCGCTCGGTAGATTCCTGGAAACTGCGAACCCCGTAGCGGCTGGCATAGAAATCTTCATTTTTCCACTGGGAACCGCCCCAGCTAAAGGGTCGCCCGCCGACGACCGATAGCCCCAGCCCAGGAAAGTCCAAATAGCCGTAGCCCACATGGGTTTCGCCCAGCAGGTCTAGCTGCTGCTGCACGCGGTCTTCTACCTTAGGATCGTAGGGGCACTTGCTGCGGCCCCAGTCGGTGGCGGTGTACCAGGCATCGTGGTTGCCGAGGATGACGGCTTTGGGAATCGACATCGCGGCGATCGCCCGCACAATGCCCACCGCCTCGTTGCCAAAATCCCCCACCAGCAGCACCAGATCCACCCCCAGCCGCCGCAGCGCCCGCTCGTCCTGCGCGTCCCACTGGTCATGCACATCTCCCACCACGGCGATCGTGAGCGTCTCAGGCATTCCCGATGCGCTCCCCTGCCCTTCCTCTGTCATAGCTGCGTCCTCGCTGGTCTCCATTACCAGGATATCCAGCTTTTTGCCCCCAGCAGGCGGACTCGACTCCTGCCTATCGAATAATCCGCCCCATATAGTCACCCCAAAGCTGGGCGGCCTGACCGCTGCTGCCCCCGGTAGGCGAGTTGTCGTCGTTGCCAAACCAAATTCCGGTGGTGATCTGGCGGCTGGGCACATAGCCCACAAACCAGAGGTCGCGGTTGTCGTTGTTTGTGCCCGTTTTCCCCGCTTCGCCCAGTCCCAGATAGGCCGCACGACCCGTGCCGTTGGACACCACGCCTTGCAGCAGGTCGGTCATGGTGCGAGCAATGTCGGCAGGCAGCACGGCTGTATTCGTCTGGGGCGTTTTGCTGGCATCGTAAATCACGCGGCAGCTTTGCACATCGTTGGGATCAGTGCAATCGCTACTGTCGAGGATGCGCTGCACCGCATGGGGGCGATTGCGAACGCCCTGATTTGCCAGCACAGCGTAGGCCCCAGTTAGCTCCAGGAGCGTCACTTCGCTCTGCCCCAGCACCAGGCCAGGCACAGGGTTCAGCGGCGAGGTGATGCCCATGCGGCGGGCCGTCTCCACGATGTTATTCAGTCCGGCCTCGCGCCCCACCCGCAGCGCGATCACATTTTCCGACAGCGCCATGCCCGTATACATGTCCGCACTGCCGCTGCTGGTGCGTTCGCAGCCGCGAAAGGATTGCCCCTGCCAGGTCATCGGTTCGCAAGAAAAGGCGGTGTAGGGCGAAATGCCTTGCTCCAGGGCGGCGGTATAGGCGAAGGCTTTGAAGGTAGACCCTGGCTGTCGTAGCGCCTGGGTGGCTCGGTTGAACTGGCTCTCTTGAAAGTCTACACCGCCCACCAGCGCCAGCACTTCGCCCGTGCGGCTGTCCAGCGTAACCAGTGCGCCCTGGGAAAAGCCGGAGCCTGCGCCAACGGATTCGACCGTGCTGCGGAGGAGCCGTTCGGCTTCGCGCTGATAGCCCGGATCGAGGCTGCTTTCGACCACAAAGTTGCCCTCCTGGGCCAACTGGCTGCCGAGGAGTTCCTCTAGCTCGCTGAAGACATAGCTGGTAAAGTAGGGGGCGATACTGCTGCGAAGTTCTTCCAGGGTTTCGGGGTTGATTTCGATGCGCGATCGCCGGGCCCGTTCTGCCTCTTCTAGGCTGATTTTGCCTTGGGCGGCCATGCGGTTGATGACGCGATCGCGCAATTGCACCGCCGTTTCGTAGTCCTGCACTGGGTTAAAGCTGTTTGGCGCGGGCAAGATCCCTACCAGCGTCGCCGCTTCCGAAAGCGTCAGTTCCTTGGCGGGCTTACCAAAGTAATACTGTGAGGCATCTTCAAAGCCGTAGGTGCCGTTGCCCAGATAGACCCGGTTGAGATATTCCAGCATCAAAAAGTCTTTGCTGTAGAACGTCTCCAGCTTGAGGGCGACGACAGCTTCCCGCAGCTTGCGTCCGGCAGAATCGGACGTGCCGACGTAATCCCGAAAGATATTGCGGGCAAGCTGCTGGGTGAGGGTGCTGCCGCCTTCGCGGATGCCGCCGCCGAGGATGTTGGTGACCAGGGCCCGCAGGATGCCGATTGGGTCGATGCCCAGATGCCAGTAATAGCGGCTATCTTCGGAAGCGATGAGCGCGTCGGGCAGATAGCGTGAAAAATCGGAGAGGCGATCGCCCGTCGTGTGGGCGCGGGCGCGAGTCGGCGTGAGCGGTGTTACCCCATCGCGAGCCATCACCATGACCGGCCCCTGCACCGAGGCAGGCAATGGACGCACCGAAAACTTCTGCCACTCCAGCCCAATCCACAGCGCCGTCAGCGCCGTTAGCCCTGTAAAGCCATACATGCCGTAGCGGGCTGCTTTGACATAGACAGGCGGCGGATCGACATACTGAATCCGCACCGCAGCGGCTAGATCTGGCGGCCCCAGCGTAAACACATCGCCATGCCGTAGGGGTATCTTCGTCAGCCGTCGCTTGCCCCGATAGATGCCGTTGGTGGAGTTTTCATCCTTCAGCACGAAGGCATATTTGCCCCGGCGGCTGTCGCGGGTCAGGGACAGGTGCATCTGGCTGACGACCGGGTTTCGCACCACTATGTCGCAAGAACGAGAACTGCGCCCCAGCAGGTAGCGATCGCCCAGCAGAGGATAGGTCTCAGGATTAGGGCTGCCGCTCTCTGGGTCTTGCACCCACAGTTCCGGCACTCGCGCATTGGGCTTCAGCTTCAGCCGAGAAAAATTCACCCTAGCTTGCTGCACTGCCCGCGTAATCGTCGTGAGCAGGGTCTTGGGTGGTGTGGGCGGCGGCGATTGAGTCACGTTGACGTTCCTGACAGAGCAACGCAGTTATAAAAGGATGAGCGGGAGAAAGGCGAACTCCGGAGAACCTTGAAAGACTAGCTTGAAAGACTAGAGAAAAACCAAGGCGAATTGAGTCAAAAGCAAAAATCGAAACTCAGGATATGCCCGCCGATGAAGCCGCAAATCAGCCCCAAATAGCCCCATAGCCCTACTTTTTTGATCTCTGATGGCTGCTTCCGGGCTTCAAACTGGTCGCAAGATCCCTTGTAGATAACATAGCGAATCTTAGAGATTCCAGAAATTTTTGGCCGCAGTTTTGATTGGCGTGCAGTTTAGCGGGATGATTGGGGCAATCGCCCTTCGTCCGCCCAATCCAAACCCGACCCGTTCAGCCAAGTCCGGCAAATCTCAGGCAGAGAGCTTTGCTCGAAAGGTCAGCGTGATGCCGCCGCTAGTACCCAGCCGTCCACCCGTGCCCAGCAGGTTCACCTGGCCCTCGCCACTCACCTCCACCGACAGCACAATTTCCTCTAGCTCCATGCCTGCCACCTCTGTTGCGCTCTGGCGGGCCCGACTCAGCACGCGCCCCATACGCGACAAGAAGCTCGACATATTTTGCTCCAGCGCGTCTGTGGAAACGGGCGTGCGCTGAGTGCGTCCTGCAAAACCAGGTTCGCCAAAGGGATTGTTGCCCCAGCCGCCGCGCTGCCCGTCGGTTTGGATATTAGGCGAGGCAGGCGCTTCTGTGACCACCCAGATGACATCGGGGTCGGCGTGGAGCGGCATGGCGCTGTCTAGAGAAGCGTCTGAAGGGGATCGGTCTGAGGGGGAACGGTCTGAGGCGCGGTGAGCAGAAGGATCAGTAAAGTCCGCAGGCATAGGGCTTAACACTCGATTTCCCCCATTTTATGAGGGATCTTTTTATGAGGGATCTTGAGCAGGCGGCTGGGTCGATAAATTTGCAATCTGCTGTGTAAACCAGGCAGCAGCGCAGGTGTTGGTTCGATACTGATCTATCGCAGGGTGCGGGAGAGAATGAGATGATGGGATGAGGCGAGAAAGTCGCGGGGCAGTGAGGTAACAGAGGCTGCCCCAGCAATTTGCTCCTACAGTTCCTCCCAATCGTCTTCGACTTACGTCTCGAATGTCTACAGTCCCCGATCTCTCCATCCCCATTGCCCTGACGATTGCTGGCTCAGACAGCGGGGGCGGCGCAGGAATTCAGGCTGATTTACGAACCTTCGCGTTCCACCAAGTCCACGGCACCAGCGCCTTGACCTGCATCACGGCCCAAAATACGCAGGGCGTGACGCGGGTGGACGCGCTGCCTCCGGAGGCTGTGGTCGCCCAAATTGCCGCAGTAGCGGGGGATATTGGTGTACAGGCTGTGAAAACGGGGATGCTGCTGAACCGCGAGATCATTGCCGCCGTAGCGCAGCAAGCCGAAGAGTTGCCATTGCCGAATCTGGTGGTCGATCCGGTGATGGTGTCTCGCACGGGGGCGCAGTTGATTGCCGACGAGGCGATCGCCCTTCTTTGCACCGACCTCTTGCCCAAAGCCCGCCTGACCACGCCCAACCGCTACGAAGCGCAAATTCTGGCCGACCTGGAAATTCACACGCTGGACGATATGAAGCAGGCCGCCGAGCGCATCTTGCAAACGCACCAGCCCGGTGCAGTGCTGGTCAAGGGCGGCGGCATGACGGGCGAGTTGCGCGGTGTGGATGTGTTTGCCGACGGGACGCAGTTGGCGGTGCTGCAAACCCAGACCGTCCACACCACCGACACCCACGGTACAGGCTGCACCCTATCGGCGGCGATCGCCGCAAATCTTGCCCTCGGTCGTGACCTGTTTTCTGCTGTGCAGCACGCAAAGGATTATGTCACCCATGCGCTCCAGCACTCCCTCCGCATCGGGCACGGGCAGGGGCCTGTCGGGCATTTTTACTCCCTGTTGTCGTCGGGTAGGTAATTTGGCATATAGACCCAGGAATTCATCCTATAGACGCAGGAAATCATGCAGGCGCAAGCATTATTGAGCAGCCGCCATTCTTCCCTATCCTGCCACTGGCTCGGCTTGCAGCATCCCTGCTGAGCCGTTCGGTTCAGGGCTTTGCTGAGAACGGGGAATGCGAATCACAAAGCGAGTGCCTTCCCCCGGAGTCGAGAAGCATTCCAGTGCGCCCCGGTGCTTTCCGGTAATGATCTGATAGCTAATCGATAGGCCCATCCCAGTTCCTTTGCCCACAGGCTTGGTCGTAAAAAACGGATCAAAAATCTGGCGCTGAACCTCCTGAGGAATGCCGTCGCCATTATCGGCGATCGCAATTTCCACCCAGTCAGCATCGACCAGCGCCGTAGAAACCTCAATACGGCTAGGATCTTGCTGTATTTCTTCCTTTGTCCGGTCTGCATCCTTGGCTTCTAGAGCATCAATGGCGTTCGCCAAAATATTCATTAAGACCTGATTCAAGGAACCTGGATAGCATTCCACATCTGGCAAGTCGGCATAATGCTTGATCACCTGGATGGCGGGTCGATTTCCCTTTGCCTTGAGGCGATGCTCCAAAATCAACAGCGTGCTGTCAATGCCCTCATGGATATCCACCGTTTTGAACTCTGCTTCGTCCATGCGGGCAAAATTCCGCAAAGACAGGACAATCTGCCGAATCCGGTCTGTCCCAACCCGCAAAGAGACCAGCAGGTTGGGCAAATCCTGCTGCAAAAATTCTAGGTCGATTGCGTCGGAGGTTTCTTGAATTTCGCGGGGTGGCGTGGGGTAGTGACGCTGGTAAAGCTGAACTAGGTTCAGCAGGTCGCTAACCGATTCTTTGAGCGGCGACAGGTTGCCGTGGATAAAATTCACCGGATTATTGATCTCATGGGCCACGCCAGCCACCAACTGCCCTAGGCTAGACATCTTTTCGCTTTGCACCACCTGTGCCTGGGTTTGCTCCAGTTCGGCCAGCGTTTGCTGAAGCGCTGCGGTGCGCTCTTCTACCCGATTTTCAAGATCAGCGTTAATGCACTCTAGTTCCGCATTAGCATGTTCTAAATGACCAACTAGAGAAGCAATCTGCTTGGTCATGTAGTTAAACGACTCACCCAGCGCGGTGAACTCTTGAATCGAAATCGAGCTGGTGGCATCGACTTGGTGGGAGAGATCGCCTCTCGCCATGCGCTGGCTAGCCTGACTGAGGCAGTCAATAGGGCGAGCAATCCAGCGAGAAGTTAATAGCCCCATTATCAATGAAATGAACAGTACAACGGTGCATATAAAAATGTTGCGTTGAGTTTCGGCATTGATTTCTGCCATAAAGTCAGACTTTGGCAGGACGATCACCATCAGCCAATCTAGCCCGTGGGCATTGCTCCAGGGTCTGACGTAGACAAACTGGCGCTGGTTGTCAACAACTTCAATTTGAGTTGCTGAACGGATGGCATATAGATTGCCAAGCTGTGACTGGATGGCCTGGCTCACTGCCCGAATCTTCGGATCTGGACTGCTTAGGCTATTGATGCGCCGTGGTGGCTGACTACCGTTAGTTAATAAGATGGGAGCCTGGCTAGAACTTCCAATTAGCAGACCGTTTCGCTCTACGACGAAGATTTGGCCCGATGGACTGGCCTTGATGCTTCCAAGGAATTCGCTGATTCCCGCTAAGTCTAGATCGATGTGAGCGACTCCCAGCAAGTTGCGGCTGTCATCATATACAGGCGCGCTTAAACTCATAGCAGGATAATGGTTTTTCTCATGAGCTTGAGAACTGACCCTTTGATCAAAGGCTTGGTTAGCTTCATCGTCAAGAGATTGGTCGGCGGTAGCGTCCAGAGGGAGGGGATGATCGTCTGCATAATCGATGCCGCTCCAGACGGGCTTTCCGGCAGCGATCGCCTCTAAATACCAAGACTTGCGTAACGGGTTAAATTGCATCTGCTGCAATTGCATAGCGCGGTTGCCCTGAAGATCTACTGTGTAGAAAGCCGCGGTTCCTTGGGGGCTGTTTTCATAGAGCAGCAATGCCTGCCCAGAGCGCCTCACGCCAATCTCGCTACCATCGAGACGGGCAAAACCGGTGTAGAGAATCGAGGGAAACGTCTTTGCCTGTCGCCAAAAGTAGCGCCCGCTAGCAGCAGGGTCGTCTAGCCGAACCTCACCGTTGGCGATCGCCCGTGCGTTAATCTGCATCAACCGCATCGGTGTAGAGAGGTACCTGCTGAGCTGAGCATCGACATTCTGACTAACTTGGTTTGCAACCTGCGCTACCAAGTTGCTGACCGTCTGTTGCTCATTTCTAAGCGCAATGTAGCCGATGAGCACAGCAGCGCCACAAGTTTGCAGCACAAAGGGCAAGACTAGCACGAGCTTTAGGGGAATCCCTTGACGGCGGCCTTGGCCAGCAATCGAGAACTTTGACAAGCGTGTGGGCATAGTGGAGGTTTGATGCTGTGAGGGTTTAGCCTAGATGTGAGATTTCATTGAGCGCCAGTGAGCGCCAGTGAGCGCCAGTGAGCGCCAAAGTTTCTGCCAAAATCTTGCCAAAATTCTTTTGAAGTTGCTGTAAGGGTTTAGCCTGGATACCGCATTTTTTGAAGCTAGTGAGGAGGGATGAGATGGGACAAAAAGCCCTTGTCTTTTCGAGCTAGCACATGCCTCGCCTTGCAAGAAAATGCTGTACGAGATTCCACGTTTAGTAATCAAGCGCAGTGATGAGACTGGGCAGAGCGGAAACCTAGATTCAGCATTTGATTTAGCAACATTTGCTCATTCTCGCTCGTGAGCAGTGCCAAACACGCTCGGAATGTGTGCAACATATACTTTCTTCAACATGCTTGGCTGATTGACTAGTCTTTTTCCTTTATCCCTAAGTTTCTTCTCCCAGCAGGGGAAAAGAACTCTAGACTGAGAGCCGGGGTACAAAGTCCCTCGCCCCGCCCCCGTCGTAGTAGGACGGGAGCAGAGGAACCGGGATAGAGCTTGGGGTAGGGAAGTTCAGAGGAAATCTCAGATGTGATCAATCAGTCAAGCATTACACCTCAACTCATTACACCTTTCTTTTTGCCATGCCTTAATTACAGACTGACTACAGAAACATCGCTGGACATACCTCAACTAGGATGCCCTCGATCATCTAGAGACTATCTTCTGATACTGATGATGCAGTTGACATGGATGATGCAGTACCTTGTCTGATGCAGAACTTTGGAAAATAGCCGCTAGCGCAGGGCAAGCAGCCATTGATGCGGGTCACTGATGCAGGTCACTATCCGAGTGAAACCAGATCTCCAGTGAAGACAGCGCCCCCGGTGTGAGGCTCCGCAAGTCGGGTGTTGACAGTCAGCCGATAGAAATGGTTGAAGCGCGATCGCTCGGCCCAGGCTGGCAGCGTTTCTTGCCGCTTTGCCACAAAGATTTTTTGAAAGCCGGGATCGGCAATGCCTGTTTTGGAGTTGCGCGTGGGCACTACGCAGCGCTGGCACGGGTTTACCCCCAGCAGCCGGATGCTGCCAATCTGAAACGCGACAGCCTGATCGGCCTGGGCAAAGAGCCGATCTTCCCAAAAGGCGGGCACACCTGCAATTTCAAGATTGGTGCGGAAGCGGGCGCGAACTTCCTCTACGGTTAGGGCGGGGGTTAAGGCGGGATACCAAGTGGCGATCGCCTCCAGCGTGGCCAGACTCACAATCGTTGGGCCCGGCGACTGCGTATCGTCTGGAAAACCCATCTCCAGGTTTTGGCGGAGGTAAACCGGAAAGCCAAAGTATTCACTCAGCCATGCTTCTAGATCTTTCTGCTCTGGTTCAAGCGGGAAGGTGCTGGACGAGATATTTCCGTTCAATGCTGTATCCGAGTTTCGGAACGAAACCGTGTTCGCAGCAAGGTCAAACTCGGCCCGGAGAGCGTGTATTTTTGCGTGTCGCTTGCCGTTCACAAACTGCCCTGCTTGGTCGAACAGGGCAAACTGGCGATCGCCCTTCAACGCGCCACTCCTCAGCACCTCCGCAGACTGAATGCCCACGCCATCCAGGGACTTAATCGGATAGATGAAAATTTGCGAAACGTGGGGAACTGTCGTCATCCTGTTCCGGTGTAGCTGAAGTAGCTGGCTCCCAAATTGAGCCGTTGCGTTCCCTCCACAATAGCAATTAACTCGTCCTGGCGATCCAGCGCACCGTTGCCGTTGGTGTCCAAAAAGATGCCCGTGCCCCGAAAGCGGCGAATCGGCGACGCGCCCAGCAGATATTGGCTACGGTTGCCGTGGAGTTGGATCGTATCTTCGCCAGGTTTGAAATCTTTGAGCAGGGCGTAGTCCCTCAGTCCTGGCTGGTCGGGCTTGCCGTCGTCATAAAACGCCATCGTGGCATCGCCTAGCCAAAAGCGATCGCGCCCGGTTCCGCCAATCAGCACGTCTACGCTGTTGCGCCCGGTGCTGTCGCCTATGCCGTTCAGGATATCGTTGCCGCCGCGCCCGTCCAGTCGATTGCTGCGGAAGTCGCCCACCAGCACGTTGCCCAATCGAGTGCCCAGCAGCACGTCGGTTTTTGCCAGACGAGGCGGCAGCCGCAAGCTCAAGGCTCTGACGATTTCTCGATCGAGAATCGGCTGGTTGCCCTGCCATTCCGCAAAGCCAAAGTTGCTGTCTACGTAGCCCCAGGAGGCCCAGCCGATGCCAAATTCCTCCAGCACGGTGCGCGTGTCTCGCAGCCAGCGTGTGCGATCCAGGGCAGACACGTTGGCGGCGTATACGCCAAACTCGGTGCAAATCAGCGTCACGCCGTTCTGCCGGGCCCACTGCGCGGCTTCGCCAATGCGCGATCGCAGTTTGTGAATATCCCACTGCTGTTGCCCATAGTCCAAAATCGCCGCCCGCGCTACCGGGTCGCCGACCTGCTGTGCTAGGAATTGCACGGTATTGGGGCTGGCGGGATAGGGGACATTCCGCAGTCTGCTCTCAAAGGCATCGCCAATCCACGATGCACCCTGATGCGTGAAGATAAATGGCTCGTAGAAGTGGAAGTCGTAAATGACGTTTGGGTCGGGCAGCGGCTGCAACTGCACCAGCGTCGAGATATTTTGCCAGAAGGCGCTGACGGCAATCAGCGTGTGCTGGGGGGCGACCTCGCGGATGCTGCGAAAGAGGGCCTGCTGAATCAGCTCCCAGGCTTTGGGATCGCTGCGAAAGACGGGTTCGTTCATCGGCTGGATGAACGTCAGGTCAGGATTCGTCGTCTTGTGTAGATGGGCGGCGAGCGATCGCCAAAATGCCGTAAACATCCGCCGAAATTGCGGATTTTCTAAACTGGCGGAGTAATTATTCTGGCTGCCGTCGATCAGCGGCGTGCTGTGCAAATCGACCACTACGCCGAGCTTTTGCGCCTGCGCCTGGGCGATCGCCCGATTCAGCCGGATGAGAGCCTGAGGATTGAGCCGATTGGGTGCGGTGTCGCTATACAGCACCGAAAAGTCGATGGGAATCCGCACGTAGGTGATACCCATCCGCCTCATTAGGGCGAAGTCGCGCTTGCCATAGGGATTGGGGTTCGCTCGATCGGGATACCAGAACCAGTTGGCCAGGTTGACTCCCCGTGCCAGCACGTCAGTGCGAGCCATAGCAGGATTCCGCAGCAGGATTCATATAGAAGGCGATAAACGGCGAGGTTGGAATGCCAGAGAATACGCAAATTACCCACACACGGCTGTATCAAAGCTATGTCTGTGCGTCAGGATAGTTTCATGTTCTCAGTTTTCTTTTCGCCCAAAAGCCTGTCGGACTCGCCCCTACAGAACTTTCACACGCGATTGACCTGCTATGAAGCTTCTGTGACTGGAGTTGGGAAACTAGCGAATGAGATGCTCAGCCAGGGCACACGCCGCAGCTAAGGAACTGGCGTTTCGGCGGCAGCGGGCGCAGGAGGCAAAGCGTCTGGCTGGGCTTGTTGCTGCTGCTGTTCTAAAATAGCTCGCTGGCGTGCCCGAAATTGCTCAGCGGCGGAGTTGATATTTTGCTGCTGCTGACGACGAAACTCCTCTGGAGAGCGAATCGAGCCGTAGTTAAGCTGATGAATCAGGTCGTGAATACCGCTCATCGGATTGTCGTTGCGATCTGAAAAGAGATCTCGGCTTTCAGTCTGCGACGGCGTGACAAGATCGCCAGCAGTGGATTGAGCAGACGCAAGACTCGTGCCCAGTGCCACCACAACGGCTGCGCTAGCGGTTCCCAAGGCGGCTTGCCAGATTAAGCGGGTGACGAATGAATTCATGACTTGCTACTCCAGATTTCACACCTGCGGGTGATAGGTCTTCGTTCGATGGTTTCTTTCAATGGTTTCGGATGCGTCTCTAGAACCAAACCTTCAAGAACTGAATACTTCAGACGCAACACCTGGCGAAAATGCTCCCTGGCATCATAACAAACCCTAACCGGAATTAACGTAACCAGGATCAACAGTATCGCTGAACCTCATCCTGCTCAGGCAAAGCTGCGGCTGAGGAGCGATCGCACGCCCAGCAACGCCACCACGCCAAAGCCCGCCAGCACTAGCAGCGCTCCGCCCATCGTCACATCGCCAAACGGCGCATTCATCACCACGCTGCCCAGCGACCAGTCCGCGTGGTTATACACGTAGCGAATGGGTTCGATAGCGTAGCTCAGCGGGTTTAGCGAAGCCACCCACTGCAACCAGCGCGGCATAAAGCTGAGCGGCGCGAGGGCCGTGCTGGCAAACAGCAGCGGCAGATTGGTTACAAAGATTACAGCAATTAGTTCAATATGCCCCGGTAGCGCAAAGGCCAACCCCAGGCTAATTGCCGTCACCGCCACCACCAGCAGCAGGATAATCGCCGCCACCAGCGCCAGCCCGCCCACACCAGGGAAACCCGCGCCCAGAAACGCACTCATGGCGATAATGACTGCCGTTTGCAGTACGCTCAGCGTGGTGATGAAGATGGCGGAGGCCGCCACAATGGAAAACCGCGACACCAACGGAGCCACCAGCAGCCGATTCAGAAAGCCAAACTCCCGGTCGAACATGACGGGCAAGCCCGCATTCAGCGCTCCCCCAAAGGCAGTAAACACCATTACGCCTGCACCAAGGAACTGCCCATAGTTTGCGCTGCCGCCAAACAGACCCGGCGGCACGTTTTGAAACAGCGCCCCAAATAGCACCAGCCACATGACGGGCTGAATCAATCCGGCGATTAGCGTTGTGGGGCGGCGCTGGAGCTGGATAAACAGCCGCTTGGTCAACGCGGTCGTTTCTTGAAGAAAGTCGCTGAGCGGGGAAGAGGCAGGGGCGATCGCCGCTGCGCCTCCATTCGGGCGCAACCTCTCCAGATTGGGCTGGGGCGGGGTAACAGTCTGGCTCATGGGATTCACACAATCGCGACTGGAAGAGTTGGGTATGAAGCTACGAACTGCCGTATGACACCCTTATTTAGACTTTAAACTTAGATGTCCTAGTGTAAGTCCTAGTAAATAGCGTAGCGTATCGCGGAATTTCGGTTCTGGGAAACGAGACTTTGCGGCGTTTGAACCATTGCAGGATCGTAGACGATGCTTGAAGCGCAATGCTTGAAGCAATGTGTTTTGGATCGAAACACGCTCAAAAATTGCGAGTGGGTGGCTTCGCCGTGTAGAATTGTAGACTGTGTGAAATTTATGGCAGGACGACCATGCCCAAGCTAAAAACTCGGAAAGCGGCTGCTAAGCGCTTTGAGCGCACTGGCAGCGGCAAGATCCGCCGCCGCAAGGCCTATCGCAATCACCTGTTGCAGCACAAGACCGCAACCCGCAAGCGCCGCCTAGGTCAAAAGGCCGACGTGCATGAGCGCGACGCAGAAAATGTGGAACTGATGCTGCCTTATCTCTAAGGAATGGAACGCCAGGGAATAGAAAGGATGGAGGGTAAATTGGGCGATCGCCCAACTTTGCAAATCTCCTGAGACTCACTATTCTTGGGCTTCTTTTCACCTGGGCTTCTTTTCAAAGGGTTGGGCGCATGGCCTGGAATCACCTACCGCCTGCGGCTGCCCAATGACCGACTCAACTTTTAACCAAGTGTAGGGACTGAATTATGACTCGTGTAAAGCGCGGAAACGTGGCGCGGAAGCGCCGGAAGAAGATTTTGAAGCTGGCGAAGGGCTTTCGGGGGTCACACTCCACCCTGTTTCGCACTGCAAACCAACAGGTGATGAAGGCACTGCGGAACGCCTACCGCGATCGCCGCAAGCGGAAGCGCGATTTTCGCCGCCTCTGGATCACCCGCATCAACGCCGCCGCCCGTCAGCACGGCATGAGCTATAGCCAGCTCATCGGCAGCCTGCACAAAGCCAACATCGAAATCAACCGCAAGATGCTGGCGCAGATGGCGATTCTCGATCCGGCGGGCTTTGGCAAGGTCATCGAAGTGGCAAGCAAAGCAAAGGGTTAGGTAAGCGCTTGATCAAGCTGCGAGTTGCGAGTTTGATCTTAGGAATTTGGGCGGGGGTGCAGTGTGCTGTGCCCCCGTTCGCTCATGGGGCGGATCTGGACACGATTCGGCGGCGCGGCTACTTAATTGTGGCGGTGAAGGACAACCTGCCGCCGCTGGGCTTTCAGGACCCGTCAGGCACGCTGCAAGGGCTGGAAATTGACCTAGCGCGACAGCTTGCAACGGAGTTGCTGGGCCGTCCCGACGCGGTGGAACTGCGCCCTGTGGCAAATCAAGAGCGAGTGGCGGCGCTGCTGGCAGATGACGTGGATCTGGTCATCGCCCGCATGACGCTGACGGCCTCGCGGGCACGGCTGGTGGACTTCAGCGAGATCTATTATCTGGATGGAACCGCGCTGATCACCCGCGACAGCACGATTCAGCGCATGGCCCACCTGCGCCGTCGGGCGATCGCCGTTCTTGCCCATTCCAGCACGATTGCCGTCGTGCGATCGCGCTTGCCCCAGGCACAGTTGGTCGGCGTAAGTTCCTATCAAGAGGCGCTGACGCTCATGGAAGCAGGCCAGGTCGCTGCCTTTGCCGCCGATGCCAGCGTTCTGATTGGCTGGGCCCAGGGCAACCCCAATTACCAGGTCTTACCAGAGCGGCTATCGGGGGAACCGCTGGCGATCGCCATGCCGAGGGGACATCGCTATCAGAGCCTGCGGCAGCGGGTAAATCAGACCGTCCTGCGGCTTAGGGAAACGGGCTGGCTGGGCGATCGCATTCGGTTTTGGGGCCTGTAGCATGGGAACCTTAGCAACGGGGAGCAAGCGCCATGAACTTGGATCAGAATCCACCGCAAAACCCACAGCGCGATCTGCAAAACGATCTGCAACATGGTCACCCGGCCGTGTTCCTCGACCGCGACGGCGTGCTGAATATCGAAGCGGGCTACATTTACAAACTGGAAAACCTGAACCTGATTCCCGGCGTGGCGCAGGCAGTGCGGCGGCTGAACGATCGCGGTCTGTTCTGCTGTCTAGTGTCCAACCAGTCGGGCCCGGCGCGGGGCTACTATCCCCGATCGCACGTTGATAAC
Source organism: Thermoleptolyngbya sichuanensis A183 (assembly GCF_013177315.1). Taxonomy (NCBI): domain Bacteria; kingdom Bacillati; phylum Cyanobacteriota; class Cyanophyceae; order Oculatellales; family Oculatellaceae; genus Thermoleptolyngbya; species Thermoleptolyngbya sichuanensis. The sequence goes on from NZ_CP053661.1 coordinate 5,232,020, forward strand.
TTGCACGAACGCCTCTGTCGCCTACTACACGAAGAGGCGGGCGCATGGCTCGACGCAATTTACTATTGCCCTGACCTCAGCCCGCCCGAAGGCGGCACGGTTGCCGAATTTTCCCGCTGGACAACCTGGCGCAAGCCCAATACCGGAATGCTCGTCGCCGCCGCCTGGGAGCATCATCTGGACATTCGCCGCAGCTTCATGGTGGGCGACAAGGCGACGGACGTAGATCTGGCCCACAATGCCGGGTGCAAAGGCATTCTGGTGCAAACGGGCTATGGCGATCGCGTCCTGGCCGGAGCCTACCAGCACCAGACCCAACCCGACTATGTGGCCGAAAACCTGGCCGCCGCCGTCGAGTGGATCTGCGCCGCCTAGCACTAACTTTGCGACTGGATGTTTGCGACTAGTTTTAGACTGGCAATCTAAAATCACCAATCTAAAATCCAAAATCGGACTATTCCATCACAATCCAATCGCCCGACACCCACTCGCCCCGCTCTAGCTGCACCCAGCCGCCGCTACGTCGCCCCGTCAGCGCTACCCGGCTACCGTTAGGAATCGTTCCCACGACCTGCCCACCGGGGCTATTGCGGACATTCAGCGAGCTGCCGTTGGTGCGGACTCGCCCGAAGGAAATATCGCCGCCCACATTTCCAGAGGGATTATCAACCAGCCAATTATTAGATACCCAGGTGCCGTTGGTGCGCTCAACCCATTCGCCGCTGCGGCGACCTGTGAGTTCGACCCGACTGCCGTTGGCGATCGCCCCAATAATGGTGCCGCCGGGCGCATTGCGGACATTCAGCGGGCTGCCGTTGGTTGCGACAAATTTAGTACCCTGATCGCCTCCGATGGGCGGCTGCGGGGTAGGGGGTTGCGGCGTGGGCGGCTGGGGCGTAGTTCCCGGATTGGTCGTAATCCAATTACTCGAAATCCAGGTGCCGTTGGTGCGCTCAGCCCATTCACCGCTGCGCCGACCCGTCAGATCCACCCGGCTGCCGTTGGCGATTGATCCAACAACTGCGCCGCCGGGGGCATTTCGCACGTTCAGCGGGCTGCCATTAGTCCGCACAAAGGCGGTGCTGCTACCTGCGCCCACACCGGGGCTGGGGGTGGGGCTGGGCGGAGGAGTCGTGACGGGCGGCTGGCTGTAGGTAATGTAGCGGCCATCGACCCAGGTGCTGTTGGTGCGTTCCAAAAAGCCGTTGCTGGAACGACCCGTCAGTTCGACTCGCGTGCCGTTGGGCAGCGTGCCTACAATTGCCCCACCAGGCGCACTGCGGACATTCAACGGCTCTCCCGAAGTATTCACAAAGCCTACTGCTCGGTCGGTGCCGCTGGGGGGCTGGGTCGGGCTGGTATTGCCCACCGCAACCCAGTCGGCGGAAACCCAGGTGCCGTTGGCCAGTTCTAGATAGTTGCCGCTGCGGCGACCCGTTAGCTCAACCCGTGCGCCGTTGGGCAAGCTGCTGACCACTGGTCCGCCTGGGGTGCTGCGGACGTTCAACGGGTTGCCATTGGTCTGCACAGTGCCCGTAGCGGCCATTGCAGACCCCGCCGTGCCGACAACCAGAGCCGCTGCCAAGATCTGCGCCGAGAGCCACGCTGCGCTGGTGGGCGAGGGCAATAGCTCGCTCAGGTCGCGCAATTCGGGCGCTGGCTCGGTGCTTTCGTAGAGGAGGGCGGTGTGGAGATAGGCGAGGGATTCCATAGCGGTGTGACCTTTGTTTTACAGGATTTCTTACAGGTGCAGGACTGACACACTTGCGATGAGTTTTCTGGGTTTTGGACGATTTCTTGCGGGCGCAACCCGCGAGAAATCGTCCAATTGCGTCAGTCCTAAGGTGATTTGGGGCAGGTAATCGGGGGGTGAATGATTGCGGGGATGGATAAATGAGAGGACGAAGGAACGAGAGGGGCGATCGCCAAGCTCTACAAGGGTTTACTCATAAGCGATACAGCTTATGGTACTACGATTTCGGAAAGGGCTTATTTGAGAGAAAATTCGCAGATTTTGCAAAATCTTCCTGGTTTAAGCAGCATGGATGGAACCGTGAAAGGTGAGTGGGGGGGATCGTTGCGGAGATTGCGAACTGCTGGGTTAAATCAACACCAAGCCTGACAATTAATCATGAAGATTTGCCAAACAAACGTGAGAAAACTTAACCCGCGAAGCCGGACTATTAGAGTTTGGTTCAGCAGGACGGATTTTTGACCGCAAAAGTGCCCAGAACGCACCAGAAATTGCCCAGGGTTTGAGTTTCAGCAAGGGTTGAATCCTATTGCTGTTCTGGGGTTTGTTCTCGTGATTTCTGGGGAGCGTCGGGTGCGCTGCGAATGATCAATTTGGGAAGTTCCAGTTTAGGAGACTCAAACAACTCACGAATTTTGAACGAACCGTGAGACTGTCCCAGATTGTGGGCATCTTAAAACCACTCGCTTGAGTTAATACACGAGTTGAATCAGGTGCAAAGCCATCTGTTTAGAGCCGTGAAGTAACCTAACTTTCCGAAGCAAAACATAAAAGGGCGATCGCCCATCTTGCCTCAGGGGTTCACAGCATAGATGTCTATCACAAAAGTCAATTGAGAGATTAGCTGCAAAAATGACTGAGCGCAGAGATCACGCCTACCGTGAGGCAGATTGAGGATGCGTCGTGTGAGACTGTTAAACCCCTCATGCCCTTGTGTTCGTTTTGGTTCGATGGATTAGGCAAATTCGGTGTCTTGATCAGCGGCAAGCCGCATTGCTTGTCAGGAAGCCCGCCCATGAGCCTAAAATCTCGGTCGAAAAAGACCCCGCCCCAATCCAACTCGGAGGAACCGCAGTCGGGAAATGCGCCCCTTTCCGAGCGCCCTGCTCCGGCATCTTCTTGTCAGTCGGCGGAGAATTCTGAACGGAACTGCGAGAATAGACACAGCACTGGGCCCGAATCTTTGTCAGGCGGTTCCCATTTGAGCAACAGTCATGCGCGATCGCACTCTTCTCCTGCGCCACCGATCGACGGTTCCGCTGCTTCATCGTCTGCAATCGCTCAATCCCTGCTCAAGTTTGACAGCCTGGAAATTAGCAGCCTGGAAGCTAGCAGCCTGAAAGCTAGCAGCCTGGCGGATTTCTCAGATGCGCTGCTGCCGTTCATTCAACCGCTGCTCACGCTGATTTCTGACCTGGTTTATGTCTATGACCGGGTGGCGCACCGCCTCATGCTGATCAACGACGATCAGATAGTGGCAGTGTTGGGGGATTGCCTAGAGGGACTACAGTCGCCTAGTATCGCCGCCCTCTCTGCACGGGTTCATTCAGAAGACTGGGCACGGGTGCAGACGTATCTGGCTCAGATGTTGGGCGAGTCGAGCGATGAGCATGAGGTGGAATTTCGTCTGCGGCAGAGCAACGGCGAGTGGCGCTGGCTGCGATCGCGCGATCGCCTGTTGTCTCACACGCCCGATGGACTGCCCTGGCAGCGGTTGGGCCTTTTGACTGATATTACCCACCAAAAGCAAACAGACTCTACCGCCCAGCCAACGTCCTTGGTCGAGCAGCAGATGGGGCTGGTTTCCAAACAAGCCACCCACTTTGCCCGGATGCTGAGTCAGTCTTTGGATTTGAAAGACATCCTGAATACGGCTGTAGATCAGGTTCAGCAAATCTTTCAGGCAGATCGGGTGCTGATCTACCGCCTGTTTGAAAATGGCACAGGCAGCATCATCGTGGATGCACTCGCCGAAGGGTGTCCCACGATTTCCGGGCATCCGCCGCCAGAGAGCATCTTCCCGATTGCCGATCGCTCGACTAGCAGCGCAGGCTGGGTCTACAGCCTCAGCAGCCTAGAAACGGAATCCCTTTCAGAGCATTCTCGCAGTGTTTTGCGACGGCTGGGCGTTCGCGCCATGCTGGTCGTGCCGATGATGCAGCAGGATAGGCTGTGGGGCTGGTTGGTGGTGCATCAGTGTTTGGGCGATCGCACCTGGCAGAAGTGGGAAATTGACCTGATTACCCAACTTGCGGGTCAGTTAGACCTGGCTATTGCCCAATCGGAACTTTATCAGCAGGTGCAGCGCCTGAATGTTGATCTGGAGCGGCAGATTCAGGCCCGCACGGCCGAACTGCGGCTAGCGTCGAACTTTGAAGCGACGCTCAAACGCATTACCGACAAGGTGCGCGACAGCCTCGACGAAGATCAGATTTTGCAAACGGCAGTGCAGGAATTGGCGATCGCCACCGAGATTAGCTGCTGCAATGCCGCCCTCTATGACCTGGAAGAGGGCACTTCCACCGTCCGCTATGAATACACCACCACCGTCTCGCCTTACCAAGGACGCACCGCCGATCTAGCGGCCTTCCCAGAGATCTACGGCCCATTGCTCAACGGGCAGAGTCTACAATTCTGTTCTCTGGTGCCCAACCCGGTGCGCGGGCGCGTGTCCATGCTGGCAACGCCCATTATGGACGACCAGGGCGTGCTGGGCGATTTGTGGATGATCAACCACGCCTTCTATGCCTTTGGCGAACAGGACTTGCGCATGGCGCAGCAGGTGGCCAACCAGTGTGCGATCGCCCTCCGCCAGGCCCGGCTGTTTCAAGCTGCCCAGGCCCAGGTACGAGAGCTGGAAAAACTCAACCAGCTCAAAGACGACTTCCTCAGCACCGTCTCCCACGAGCTGCGAACGCCCATGTCCAACATCAAAATGGCCATTCAAATGCTAGAGCTAATCCTCCGGCAGACGGGCATTTTAGACAGCACCACCGAGCCAGAGCCAAACCGGGTCAACCGATACTTCAAAATCCTGCGGGAAGAGTCTCAGCGCGAAATCAGCCTGATCAACGACCTGCTTGACCTGTCGCGGCTCGACGCGGGCGCAGATGCGCTACACCTCAGCAGCATTAACCTAGCAGGCTGGCTGATTCCGCTGCTGCGCCCGTTTGAGGAACGCACCCGCAATCACCAGCAATCCCTGCAAATTCGCCTAGACGCAGACAGTCTGCCACCTCTGATCACCGACTTGGCCAAGCTAGAGCGCGTGGTTACAGAACTGCTGACCAATGCCTGCAAATACACCCCTGCGGGCGGCGAAATCTGGGTCGAGGTGAAGCGGCTGGAAGCGGGGGGGCAAAGGCAGGAGGAGGGGGAAGAGGGAAGAGGGAAGAACGAAGAACGAAGAGGGAAGAACGAAGAGGGAAGAACGAAGAGGGAAGAACGAAAGAGGCGGCTGGAGGCTGGGGGGCAAGGGCAGGAGAACGGAGTTGGGTGGGAGGACAGGGAAGAGCCTCCTTTCCAAGGTCTTGTCATTCCAAAGCTCCAGATTCGCGTCATCAATACGGGCACTGAAATCCCGCTCGTTGAGCGCGATCGCATTTTTGAAAAGTTCTACCGCATTCCCAACAACGACCCCTGGAAATATGGCGGCACGGGGCTAGGGCTGGCGCTGGTGAAAAAGCTGGTGATGTGTCTGCAAGGGACGCTGGAGCTAGACTGTGCTGACGGACAGGTGCAATTCACCGTCACGCTGCCGCTTCAGCCAGAATAAGCACCCTGCGGAGTGCCTCCGTCGCATTCAACATCACATTCAACTCGCATTCTTCAACTTGCATCCAACCTTGCAGAAGGCGGGAGAGAGAGCGGGAGAGAAGGCAGGTGAGCGGAGAACGGCAACCTGGCCTCTATTGGGCGATCGCCCCACTCGCCTTCAACTCTGTCAGCAATCCGCCGCAGGCATCCATCAGCAGGTCAATCACGTAGTTAAATCCCTCTGTGCCGCCGTAGTAGGGGTCGGGCACTTCGCGATCGCCATAGGTTTGGCAATAGTCGCACATCAGCTTGACCTTGTGGCGATATTGCCCGCTGCGGTCGAGGCGCAGAATATTTTCGTAATTCTCTTTGTCCATTGCCAGGATCAGGTCAAATTCCTCAAAATCATCGGGATGAAACTGGCGGGCGGTTCCCTCTAGCGTAATGCCCAGCTTCGCCTGAGCAGCGGCGTTCATGCGGCGATCGGGCGGGTTGCCAATGTGCCATGCACCCGTACCCGCCGAATCGCAAATAATCTGCCCGTCTAGCCCGTTTTGTCGGATCAGCAGGTTCATAATATTTTCCGCAGAGGGCGATCGACAGATGTTGCCAAGGCAAACAAACAGCAGCTTGTAGGGCATGTCTCCAGTTCCAGGTTTAAAGTGCTATACTCTCTGAGTGGTGATTGGCGATCGCTCTAAAGTTTACTACTCTAAGAGTCTGCTTAAGAGTTCGCTAGAAAGCCGAGGGCATGTAGCTCAGTGGATAGAGCATCAGATTCCGGTTCTGAGGGTCGGGGGTTCGAATCCCTCCATGCTCGTTTGGTACGCTCGTTTGATACACGTTAATGGCGCGTGGCAACAGGTTAGCCTCTAAGCTTTCGCCCATTTCCGTCAGGCAGTCAGCTCATCCGGTCGAACCCTAGAGCAACGTTTAGGAAGCGGCTAGAAGTCAGCCGTGCCCCAGCCAGGTGCTTTCTGAGCCGATCGCAGAATGAAGGCGGATAGGTTTTCGACCTGCGTCTGGTTCATCCAGTCCTCCGAAACGCGACGACACTCCAGCGCCTCTTCAGAGCCGTCGTAGGTTGTAGGGGCCCTCAGAAAGGCAACCAGGCGATTAATGGTATCGCGGGGCGGGGTTGCGCCCTTCAGCGCTGCAAGAGACAGCGGCACGGTCGGGTTGGGCAGGGTCGAACCGCCGACATGACAGTTTTTGCAGTTTTCTTCAAACAGGCGCTTGCCTGCGGTCAGGTCGATCGCCGAGAACGGTCGAGTCGTGTCTGCATCGAGCGGCAGTTCCACTGGCTCGGAGGCATCCAGAAACCGCGCCACATAGGGATCAACAGGCCCGGCGATCGCCCCTTGCGGCAGCAGCGCGATCGCCCCAATCCAGCATCCAACCACCACCCACCCGGCCACCCGCCACCGAGTTACGACGGGTCGGAGTATCTCTAACCAGAGTATCTCCAACCAATGGTTCCTCTGAAACCATTCCTGCGTGCCTTTCCGATCAGCCTGCTGCATTGCTATTTGTGGAACCGAGTGTCTCCTATCTAACTCTAGCGCTGATGGGTTGCTGATGGGTTGCTGGCGGGTTTCTGCTAGGGACGATATCCTGCTGATCTCCTGTTGAACTGGTCAATACTGGTCAATACGCCCCAATACGCCATTTTTTGCCCCAGGGCCGCCTTTAGAGTCCCGTTAGAGTCCTATTGGGCGGTTTGCGATCAGGCGGAATGCTCTCCCAGCTTTTTTGTAAACCAGGCTTAACAAACGAAACGAAAAGCAGACCTTTAGAATGGATCAGGACTACATAAAGCGATGGATAAACCCTGGTATAAAACTAAAAATGGCGGATAGAACCGGAGCCTCGTTGAATTCGTAGATTTTTAGAGGCTGGCTTAGCGCGAAGCAAGCCCCTAGATGAGGTCAAAATTTAGTCCGAAAATTGGTTTAGTTTGATCAACGACTCGGTGTTCGAGGAGACGAAAAATGTTGGATTTTTGGGGTCGGCATTCACGCCGTGGTGCGGAAGAATGGGTGCAGCCCCTCGTGGAAACCTATCAGGCCCTTAGCTCTGCTTCGGTGGATGCTCTCTGGCAGCGAGTCATTAACCTGGCTGACGTTTCCTGGCATCCGCTAATTGCCCGCACCAACGTTCCCAAAGGACTCATCCCCAAACCAGGACTGATTTATCAAGCGGTTTCGCGCCTGTTTCTGCCGATTCCGATTCGGATTTTTGTTGAGCGGGTGTCGCCCCGCGAGTTGCTGAGCGTCCGTATCCTAGCGCTGCCGGGGATAGAGGAGCGAGTCACCTATCGCGTTGAATCTACGCTCTGCGGTACGCGAGTGTCCTATTCTGTCACGCTCAAGGGCTGGCTGTCGCCGCTGATCTGGTCGTTTATTCGCCCCTATGCTGCTCGCGTGGCCACTGAGCTAGCCCATGCCGCTGAGCAAGATTTGGAACGGGCGGCCTGTCCCCGATCGTCTCGCCGCGCTTTGCCCAATATGAACGCCGATCTGTTCGGGCTGCTGCTGCTCGTCTGTAGTCTGTCTCCTTCGCTTCATTCCTGATGGGCGAGCGTGCGTCTGACGGCATCAGCCCTGCATTACACCTACACTACAATTACACCTACATTACGAAAGTCTTGGTCACAAGAGCGATCAAAGGGTTTCTGGCGGGACGCTGCTCAAAAAGAAGAGTCAGGCTGACGGTCGAGTCTGGCTTTGGGAAAATCTCTTGAGGGCGATCGCCCCAGACTACCCACGAGTCCCCCAAAATATGGTTTTATACTTTTGTGAAGCATCGCATGTGAAGCGTTAGCTAAGCTGCTCTCTCTTGATGTGTCTCTTCTGAAAGTGCCTTCAAAGTGCTTTTAGATGTTTCTCAGAGCGTTTCTGAGGGGCATCCAGCCCAGCGTCCAACGTAGCCATTAGCCAGTTTCCCTTCAGCAAGGAGCCGTCCATGTATATTGTGCAAGTTGCCTCTGAGTGTGCGCCAGTGATCAAAGCTGGGGGACTGGGCGATGTGGTCTACGGGCTGAGCCGCGAGCTAGAGATTCGCGGCAACACGGTCGAAATCATCCTGCCCATGTATGACTGCATGAGGTACGACCACATCTGGGGGCTGCACGAGGCCTATCGAGATTTGTCGGTGCCCTGGTACGGCGCAGCGATCAGGTGCGATGTGTTTTGCGGCTGGGTGCATGGTCGCCTCTGCTTCTTCATTCAGCCCAAATCCCAGGATAATTTTTTCAACCGGGGCATTTACTACGGTGCATCGGATGACAACATGCGCTTTGCCTTCTTTAGCAAGGCAGCGCTGGAATTTCTGCTTCGCACCAACAAGCGCCCCGACGTGATTCACTGTCACGACTGGCAGACTGGGCTAGTGCCCGTCATGCTGTATGAGATTTACAAATGGCACGGCATGGCTAATCAGCGCGTGCTGTTCACCATCCACAACTTTAAGCACCAGGGCATTGGCGGCGTAGATATTCTCTGGGCGACGGGGCTAAACAACGAGGAATATTACTTTCAGTACGATCGCCTGCAAGATAACTTCAATCCTTTCGTCCTCAACTTCATGAAGGGTGGCATCGTCTACGCCAATCATGTCAACACGGTTTCGCCTCACCATGCCTGGGAAGCCCACTATGGCAGCGAGGGCTATGGTTTGGGACACACGCTGCACACCCACAGCTACAAGTTCAGTGGCATCCTAAACGGTGTGGATTACGACATTTGGAACCCAGAAATTGACAAATACATTCCGGCAAAATATACCGCCGAAACGCTAGAGAACAAGGTTAAGAATAAAAAAGCACTGCGCGATCGCCTGGGTTTGCGCCATGACCCTGAAAAGCCCCTCATCTGCTACATTGGTCGGCTGGATGAGCAAAAGGGCGTGCATCTAGTTCACCATGCGATTTATCATGCGCTGCTGCGGGGTGTCCAGTTTGTGCTGCTGGGGTCGGCCACCGAGCGCGGTATCAACGACTGGTTCTGGCACGAAAAGAACTTCCTCTACAGCAATCCAGACGCTCACCTGGAGCTTGGCTTTAACGAAGAACTCTCTCACCTCATCTACGCAGGGGCAGACATGATCGTCGTTCCCAGCAACTTTGAACCCTGTGGGCTGACCCAGATGATTGGTCTGAAGTACGGCACGGTTCCCATTGTGCGCGGCGTGGGTGGCTTGGTGAACACCGTGTTTGACCGGGACTATGACGAAAACCACCCGCCCGAAAAGCGCAACGGCTACGTTTTTCAACATACCGATTTTCAGGCGCTAGAGTCGGCGATGGATCGGGCGATCGGGCTGTGGCGCTATTATCCTGAAGAGTTTGAGAAGCTCGTCCTGCAAGGCATGGCCTATGATTACTCGTGGAAAGATCCAGGCGCGGCCTACTTGGGTGTGTACGAATATATTCGTCACCGATAGCTATGTTCATCATCGATAGCTACGAAGTTTAGCTATGAAGGAAGTGTAGCTATGAAGTCACTATGAAGTGCCTCGCTGCGAGATACCTCGCTAGTAGCGGGCAGGATCTAGCGAAGGGGAGCATTATCAAAGGCTTGGGCGATCGCCCACCATGCAGGCTTGCGCTCCAGGTTTTCGTCCAGCGGTAGAGGACGGACAGGTAGCCCGTCTTCGCGGGGCTTGAACTCCGACAGCCAGGTATAGCGATCGCTCAGCCCCCAAGTCAGCACTGCAATGACGGCTGGTTCATCCAGCACCACATCCAGATATTCTCGATAGGCATCCGCCACTAGGCGATCGCGCTGTTCAATATCAGCAGGCAAACCCTGATCGCTCACGTCTAGTTCTGTGATCAGGATTTTAAGGCCCATACTGGCAATATCCCGCAAAAATTGCCTTAGCTTTTCGGCGTTAAATCGAGTTTCACTCGCTCGTAAATGAGACTGAATACCAAATGCTTGAATCGGTGTCCCTTTTGCCTGTAGCCGTTCTAGCAAGCGCAAGGCAGCGTGACGTTTTGCCGCATGGCTAGACGTGTCATACTGTAGCCCATAATCGTTGTAGACCCGTAAAGCCTCTGGGTCGGCTTGGGCCGCAACACGAAATGACAGATCGATATATTCTTCGCCTAAGAACTCAAGCCACGGACTCTTGCGAAGCCCATCGGGGCGGCCGTCTGGAACTTCGATTGCCTCATTCACCACATCCCAAGAATGCACCTTTCCGGCATAGCGGCCGGCAACAGACTCGATATGATGAACCAGATGGCGCTCCGCATTGCGCGAATTCACCGTTTCTGAAAACCATCGAGGCAGAGACAAGTGCCATACCAATGTATGGCCACGCATTTGTAAGCTGTATTTTACTGCAAAATCAAATAGCCAGTCGGTTTTAGTAAAGTCAAACTCAGTTGGAGAAGGACGCAAAGCTCGCCACTTCAGACCATTTTCTGGAACAAGAATTCTGCAATTCTCAACATATCTCGCAGCAAACTGAGCATCCGAGGACAGCATGGCATAGTCTGAAGCTGCTCCATAGAAAAACCCTTTCCGGGATGCAACCTGTGCCAGAGAGTTGAAGCCTGCTGTAGCCAAAGCGCTGGGCGATAGACTGTGAGAGCCAAAGCCCTGGCGACTCCTTTGCCGAATCGACGAACAGCCCGCAATCGCTGCCCCAATTCCGATTTGCAGCAATCGGCGACGACCGAGCCGGGATTGTATTGCCATAATTCCCTATTGCCATAATTCCCTAGGGCTGAAAGGTCAACGCTACCGTTTCAGAGCCTTGAAACGTTGCTGGATGCGCTGCTTGAAGATTCGGTAAAAGAACAGTGGGTTGCCTACAATGTATCGCCTCCACAACCGCCCCGGTTCCACCAGCAGCCTAGATAGCCATTCCAGCCCGCGATCGGTCATCCATTGAGGGCCTCGATAGACGGTTCCCGTATAGAAGTCCAGACAGGCTCCCAACGGTAAGAAAACTCGCGCATCGATGCGGTCAAAGTTATCTACAATCCATCTCTCTTGCAGCGGCATTCCGAAGCCCACATAAAACACGTCTGGCTGGAATCGGTTGATGTCTGCAATGACTGCATCATTTTCTGGGCCAGTCTTCGCAAAGTGCCCATGATGACCTGCAACTCGGAGGTTGGGGGCGATCGCCTTCATCTGAGCCATCGCCTTGTCCACTACCCCTGGCTTTCCTGCAAGAAGATACAGCGAAAGATTGTGCTGTTCACACAAAAGAACCAGGCTTTCGATATAGTCTGGACAAGTCATGCGGTGACTGCTCTTAACAGAATAGCCCAGCATCTTTGCGCCTAAAAGAACCCCAAATCCATCGCAAAAAACCAGCTCTGAACGATTAATAAAATCACGATACCAAGGCAGGTCATAGGCAAAATTCATACCACGAGTATTAACGTTGCCAATGACCGTCTTCCTATCTTGCTTTGCATATTCAACAATGGAGTTGAGAAGATCACAAACTGTAATCTTGTGAAACTTTGTGCCGAAGATGCGAATCTCCTCGAATAGAGTATTGCTAAGAACCATGATGATCACCGCTTTGTGGCAGTACGCTTTGTGGCAGTAGACGAATAAATATCGGTTAGCGCTTTCCAATAGCTATCTGCGCCAAATGGAAGCACACTCTCGCGAGCAGCATGTCCAAGGCTAGTTCGGAGGGCGTTATTCTCAATCAGCAACCGAATTGCATCCGCAATTTGATAGATATCTCCAGGTTCCACTAAAATTCCGTTCTCTTTATGCTTGATGAGTCCAGGAATACCCCCTACAGGGGTAGTAATGATTGCCAGTCCCCAGCTCATAGCCTCCAGCAAGGCCATAGGCAGACCCTCGTTATAGGAAGGGAGGATAAAAACGCTGGCTTCTCTGGAAAGGGCTTCGCGTTCTTGAGGGCTGACCCAATCTCTGACAGTGACAATGTGATCTAGCCCAAGTTCTGAAACAAGCTCACGTAGTTTTTCTGTTTCGCCATCACCAGCCATTACGAGCCGCAATCGAGTGCGATCGCGCTCAGAAAGATGAAGCAGCGATCGCACCAAATCAAACGCACCTTTCCGCTGGCCAATACGTCCAAAGAAGACGAATAGAACCTCTCCCTCCTGACCGTCAGTTCGCCGAGGAACTTGATTGGGAATTCTGACTGCGTTGGGCAGTACCGATACGTTCTGCTCCTTAAGATTCAGCGCTTCCACATAAAATTGCTGCCAACTTTCAGACAGCACAATGAAGCGATCGCACTGACGATAAACCCAACCTAGAGCGGCTCTTAAAAAGATGGGTAAATGATCATAAAACTCATGAAACTCCGAGCCATGAGTATGCATCACCACGGGCTTTCCAAATAACTTGGATACTAGTGTGGTGACGGACTGTCGAAAGGCACTACCTCTTTCAGAAACATGAATATGGATCAGGTCAATATTGCCAAAAAGTAGCCTACCTGATAAGTCAAAGAGAGCTTTGAAAAATGCTCGAAGCTTCTCTATTGAAGAACCGTCAACCAGCGTTGCAATATGCTCAATCTCTACGCCCGAATCATCAGCCTGCTCCAAGATCAACTGCTGGACTGAGACTATTCCTCCCTTCCTCGAAAGTCCTTCTCCCAGCATTAGAATCTTCATAATTATGCTCCCCCAATGATCCCACCAGAATACTTAGCTATTCAACAGAAGGTGTTAGCGCTCCCATATAAACCTCAACAGGTTCTTCAGTTTGTCGCGATCGCAACCTGTTGGGCTGTAGAGACATGTTAAGTGAGACAAAAAGAACCCAATTTAAGCTGTTATTGACCATCAACGATGATTCCGTAGAATTAATCAAGCATGTAAAGATAAGATAAATAACTGACCACAAGTACAGCGAGGGTTCCGCACCTCTAGATAGCTGAACGCCTCGTACAAACATTTGCAAGAAACAAACCAAGAAAATTGCGGCACCCACAAATCCAAGCTGAATCCAGAGATCAATGAATCCATTGTGGGCATTGGGAGCAAGCCATCCATAATCCTTCCAGACGGCTGCACCAGGACTATTCCAGTCCCCCCAAAATCCGCTATACCCATAGCCCAAGATCGGTTGTTGCAAACCCTGACGAATGACAATTGGCCAAATATCTGCTCGCCCAGTCAGGGTTAGATCCTTGCCCACAGAACCAACGACTAGTTCCAGCAAATCTACCAAGAAGAGGGAAGCTAAAGAACCGACCGCCGAAAGAGTGCAAATGACCGGAATCATGATTCGGTCTGGCCAAAGCGCGACCTTGATGACCATAAAAATCAGGATTAACGTAACAAAGTTAATCAGTGAGGAGCTAGAGGCAGACATGACAATCATGAGCGCTGAAACAGCAAGCCCCAGCATTGGCATCCACGAGTTTCTACCTTTTGTAGAAGATAGAGATAGAAAGATCAGAGAACTCAAAACCATCATTTGGCCGAAGGGATTTTTATGAATAAAAACTCCCCGCCATGCGCCCGCATGAATACCACTCATCCTGCCATATTGAGGAAGGGCTATCACAAAGGCAAGGTTCAGAAATAAAATGATGCCAAATGTAATTGCTAAAAGGTTGAGTTGCTCTTTCGGACTAAATCGCGTTCCAAAATAGACTCCAAATAGCGTGGTGCCAAGAAGCGCGATCGCCCTTGTCTGCGTAAGGCTTGGCTGAGCAGACCAGAGAACTGAACACACCACAAGCCCCAGGAGAATCAGGAGGAACGGACTCCTAAATAGCCGTTGAACAACATACTTCCATCGCCATAGTAAAAGCAGGAAGGAAATGCCATAGTTTACAAGAAGCAATTGTCGAATCAAGGCAAAATCGACATCCCTCAGAGAACCTGCATCCCCCTCGCTAAAGCCTCCCGACAGGAAAAGCGCAAGAATGCCGCCAGCATAAAGAGTTAGATAAGCGATAACAAATGCAAGCTCAAGGAATCGCCACAGCCCCTTCACAGCACTTACTCCTTCGTCAAGATTCGAGTCAGAATGTAAAACGATCAGTCTATAGACACATCCTGCGGGGGACTAGCTAGCCAGAACTGCGGTTGGCGACTTTAGACCAAACGTACCTTGGTCCTCCCAGTGCGTAGACACCAAGCAGTCCCACAATAATGAAATAGATCAGCGTAGAGACGGTTAGCACAATCATGAAGCCTGGATTGAGCCTTTGAAGACCTACGAAAATAGGAATCATCAGGGCGCAAATCAAGCCTGGATAATAGAACACTTCCAGAAAGTTGATTGAGAACAAACGACGAAGAGCAAACAGAAATTGTAAGAATGTCGAAACACTGACCAAGAGCGCAACCGAAACTGCGCCAGCGAGTTGGTATCTTGGCACCAGGAAAAATCCAAACAAGGCTTTGACAGCCATTGTTACAGAACCCTCGCGCATATTGATTCTTTCCAATCCGTTTGCCATCAAGACAAATCCAAACGGTCGGTTAAACGATGCCAAGACTCTTGAAAAGGAATACACAGTCAGGATGATAGCTGCATCTCGAAATCGCTCGTCACCGTAGACGAACTGTAGCAAATCTCCTCCAAAAAAGAAGAAGCCGACACAGGTTGGCAGCGCAATTGACAGGAGAATTCCAACCATACTTTGAGCAATCTTGCGCTGCTTATCTGTCCCCTCCTGAACAGACTTGACCATGCCTGGATAGGCCGCCTGCATCAGGCTATCTGTCATAATTAAAAAAGGCTGCATGAGCTGGATAATACCACCATACAGCCCGACGAGAAGCTCACTCCCTGCCACAGATAGAATCAAGAATTCGAGCTTGGCGTTAACAATTCCCAGACTATCAATTGCGAAGAAGCTGGCAGCAGACTTGAACTTTGCAACCATGAAACTTGGGTCAAGCCTCCAGTCCATCTGCATCTCTCGTGTCAACAGAACCCACTGAATCAGAAAAATCAGCGTTTCTGAAACTACAAACAGCAAAGCAATCGTGTTCACTCCATAGCCCTGCTGCATTGCCGCAATCATTGCCAAGATGCGAGAAACGTAAACAGGTACGTTTGCAGTAGCAATTAGATGCATTCTTTCTTGTGACTGAAAGAAGGCCTCAGTCATGTTGGAAAGAGAGAAGGGGATAACAGCGGCACCAATGATGTAACAGGTCAGTTTCGTTCCAGGCTCGTATGGAAGGATGGTGACAATTGCAAGCAGGCAAATATAGCCCAAGATGCTAATGATTAGCTGAAGAATCGTGCAGTTCAGCAAATAAAATGACTCATTTCTGGTGGACTCTGCTCCTTGAGCAATCATCCGGATCATCAGGTTTTTTAGTCCGTGAGATGCAATCCCGACAAAAATGTAGTAAAAGCTGAAGGCAAGCAGATATCTTCCTAGTTCATCAGCACCCAGAAATCGCGAAATGGATGCAGATAGCACAAAAGTCGCAACACTTTGCACAACTCGATTAACGAGCATTGAGGCTGAGTTGCTGAGTAGCTTACGTCGATGTTTCATGTCTATGCCGCTTACATCCAGTAGAAACCTTGAGCCTGATTCTGCGTTGAGAGTCCTTTAGGCGAACAACACTGTCTACACCAAGTTTGCAGGCTGCCTTGCAGGCTCGATGATGATGCTTTCATCAGGGCGATCGCCCCCTCCAAGTTCCCTCATGCGGGCAGCAATTGTGTTTGCATAGACTTCCAAAGAATGGCGCTCCATCACAATCTGATAGGCTCGCTCCGCTCGTTTCTTTGCTTCGTCGGGGTTGTTGAATAAATAGGATATTGCGTTCCGCAAACCTTCAGCGTCGCCCGGACGGACTGTGAGGATTGCATCTGGATCGAGATAAGAAGACAGTCCTTTTGTGGCAGTTGCAATGATGGGGCGCTTGCAGGCCATTGCCTCAATCAATGAGGTAGAGCCAGCATGATAATCGCTCTCAAACACGCTCATTACAAAAATATCTGCATCTCGATAAAGCTGAACCAACTCTCCCATCTCGTAATAGCGAAATTCCATGTTGGCAGGAACCACATCTGGGAAAGACTTCTTCAAGCGCTTTGCAAACCGAGACGCATCACACACCTTGACATCTAAATCCATATCCTGAGTTGCTGCCGCAACCAGGCGATAATCTCGATTTTCTAGACCTGCACTGGCGATAATAGGACGTTTCTTATCTGGAGAAGGGAGTCCCGGCGTGAAGAAGTTTGTATCCACGAACTGTGGCAGATACAGCACTCTAGATTTCGGGAGATTGAGATCCCTGCAAACCAGATCCTGCTGGAACTTAGAACCGACTACAAACAGATCTGTAGATTTAGCAATCCTCAGCCATCTAGCTGTGAGCCGGTTCCGTGGGCGATCAAAGTTCTGAAACAGCGAAACAACCTTAGGGCGATCCTTCTTGCCAACACAGTAAGCAGAGAAGGGTATGGATGAATCTTCGGCACTGCAGAAGACAACATCATCAGAAGTGAGCTGTTTAACAAGCTGTCTGGCCAAAGCCCAGTTTTCTGGCCGCCCTGCGAATAGCTTCGATCGCACTTTATCTGCACTGCTTGCTTCTACATTAGGCATGTCTATACAGGCACCCAGTTCTTCCTGAAGCAGCGCAATGTAGTTTCGCGGACGCTTGCCGAGCTTTATCTCTTCATTGGTCTGTGCCCAGCGCGTCCCACTAAGTACGATATGGTATTGCATTGCTTCAACCACTCCTGATGTAAATTCTATAAACACGGGCGATAAATAAAGGCAACCAGATAACTGGCTAGCAACATCCCGAAGAGCGTCTATCTCAATGAATCAAATAAGATAGACGCTTTTTCAACTTTATTGCGACTTTGCAGAGGAAGATCCAACTCCAGCGCCGATCTGGGTAGCTCCAGATAGAGCCGTAGAAGAAGTGCTGAAGTGGTACTGGCTGCCTGCATAGTAGAAGTAGCTATCAGGCTCATTGCGAACATCAACGCAGTTGAGTACCATGCCCAAAACTTGCTGACCAGACTGCTTCAGAAATTCCCTGGCTGCAAGGGCACGCGATGAATCGACAACTCCTGGGCGAACGACTAAAACCATGCCATCAGTCATCTTCCCAAGAACTGCTGCATCGGCGATGCCTGCAAGGGGAGGCGTGTCAAAGAGAACAAAGTCATACTCTTTGAGGAAGTCGTCAACCAGGGCGGCCATACGTTTGGAGTCTAATAGCGCAACTGGGTTAGGAGGTACAACGCCGCTGGGCAGGACATATAGATTCGGCATGACTTCCTGAATCACCGAATCGCTGGAAACCTGATCAACCAGGAGATTACTCAAGCCCGCAGCATTGACTAGATTCCAGGTATGGTGCTGTGCAGGTCGGCGCAGGTCAGCATCGACCAAAAGTACCTTGCGACCTAGCTGAGCCAGCGTTGCTGCCAGATTGGCCGCGATTTCGGATTTCCCTTCTTGAGCGACTGAGCTAGTAATGACGAACGATCGCACTGCTTTGTCAGAACTCAAAAACTTGAGATTGGCTTGCAGCATTTGGTAGGACGCAGCAATTGGAGACTGCGGCATATCCTGAACCACAACGCGGGGTGCAGGATGATCCAAAGCACCCAGGGCTGAACTGGACTTGCCAGATCGGGGAAAGACAGGAATCACGCCCAGGAGGGTATAGCCAAGGGCTTCTCTGGCCTCCTTCACGGTCTTGATTGAGCGATCAAATAGGTCGATGCCGAAGGCCGTCGCAACTCCTAAGAGCATTCCTGAGAGCGCGCCGGCAACCAGGAAAAGCTTCTTCTTGGAGGGAAGTGGCTCGTCGGGTATGGTAGCAGATGACACAACGCGGACATTGCCGACATTCTGGTTCTCTGCAACCTGAATTTCTTGGAGCCTGACCAATAGGGCTTCGTAGGTCGTTTGGGCAGCATTGAGGCGACGCTCTAGCTCACGCTGCTGCTGCTCTAGGCGAGGCAGTGCCCCTGCTCGTTGCCGATAAGCATTGCTGGCTTGTGCCAGAGTTTCTAGGCGAAGCACAATCCCCTGGCGCTGCACTTCCAGTCTGACTAGTTCACCAATCAAATCCTGCTGAAGTGCCCCTGCCTGGAGATCATTCCGAATGTTATTCCAGTCGGATCGAGCAACACTGACGGCTCGATTCCTTAATAGCTCTTCCAGGGATTGCACCCGGCGCTGGAGATTGGCGATCGCCGGGTGGTCTTCGGTGTAGCGAGTCCGCTCAACAGCCAATTCTTGCTGAGCCGCCTGCAACTGAGTCAGTGCTTCCTGGACACCGGCAGACTGGCTTAGAGCAGCAATTACGGTTGCTCGGCGGGGATCTGCGCCGACGCGCCCCTGCAACTGGGCAAGACGCGCAGAAGTGTCCGAGAGTTCAGCCCGCGCCTGGGTCACCTGATCTTCAAGCTTGGAGATGATATTGACAGCTTCTTGTGCCTCGCTTTCCAGCAACACTACCCCATTCTCTTCCTTAAAGCGACGCAGGTCAGAGTCGGCAGCCCTCACAGCAGCTTCGGTTTTGGGTAGCTCTTTGGCGATAAATTCTCGAGCGGCGGCTGCCTCAGCACGGTTCACCAGAACGTTGTTCTTGGTATAAACCTCGACCAAGCGGTTGAGTACGGCTGCGGCCTCCTCGGGGTCATCAGAAGCATAGGTGACTCGCAACAGATCGGTCGCTGGGATTGATCGGGCAGTCAATTTGCTGACCACGTCTTTGACCAGCATGGGGTCCCCGTTTTCGTCGCGGAGGTCGAGCGACTGAATAACCTCAGAAACGATGGGAGCAGATTGGATAATTTGCGCCTGACTATCGACCGGGTTGCTCTGTAGGGTCAACCTTTCCAGTTCGCCCAGCCCTTCGCCCACGCCTGTCAGCCTTGAGGCGGCGCTCGACCGGACTTGAAGCAAGGTCTCGGCCTCGTAGGAAGGTTTTTGACGTAGGGCGATCGCCGTAGACAGCGCAGTAAGCGTCAGGAACACAGTGGTCGCTGGCAGCCAGCGCCGTTTCAACACGTTCCAATACTTCTGAAAATCTATTTCCTCGTAATAGTCTTGGGAAGCTAGAGACATAAAAAAGTACCTTCTACAAAGACCGAAGTTCTGACTAGAAACCGTCCCACTCCTAAATGTCCGCTGAGCGCAAAGTCACCTGCTGTCAGAGAGCATCTATTCCTCAGAAACCAGACATCAGGGGCGCGACACTCACCCTTTCGAGTCTGCTAGAGCTTGCCTAAAGCTCACCTGTAGATGCTCAGGAGACTGACTTTAACCAAGCCTCATCCAAGCCGTCCGGAAACTCTCACCCCACCTCTGAATATCCTCATAATTCATTGGCTTGTGGCAATTACGCTAGTAAAAATATCTATCTTTATCGCGTCTTAACAGTGCCTCCCTGGTTTTCTGAACTTCTAATAAAGCTCTAGTAAAGGCAGAGAAAAAACAGCTTAGGCTTTACGTTAAATTACAGAGTCAGCCAACCATTGAACCTGCCTAGATTCGACCTCTTTAAACTCAATCTCTTTAAATACAACTAATACTTCTTTAAGCTCTCTTTATTTCTCTTGCAATAGCAATCTTGAACGGTTTCAGGACTTGTGTACTTGCAACAAGTTTTCTGGGTTTTGAACGATTTCTCGCGGGCTGCGCTCGCGAGAAATCGTCCAACTGCGTAAGTCCTAGGTTTGCGAGAATAGCAGCAGATTGCGCTGGTGTCATAGCTGCATTCGGGCAGGTTAAGACATAGCCTAGAGAAATGCTGATGCGTCTTCCCCTGGCAATACAATGGCTAAACCTTGCAGCGATGACTTTCGGTAAAAAGTGATGCAGCCGATCGATCTGAATGGACTCAAGAACCTGACTGCCTGACACATCTCTGGAAACCCCTGATTTCTCGTAGGGGACGCTGGCCCAAAAGCTCCTCTGACCAAGCCCTCCGGCTCCAACTCAGGAGCTATGGGCTTCGATCCCAAGACAACGAATTTTCTGGGCTTTCGGGACTTGTGTCAGGCAACCAGCTCAAGAACACGATTGAAGGGGCGTGCAATCGAACCGTGTTTGCAGTTTGGCTCGCAACCTGCTAGATTCCCCAACTGCGCTCTGGGCAGTGGGTCGTCCTTGACAACGCGACGTTTCATCATGGGGGGGCGCGTTGCCAAATTGACTGAGGCCGCAGGCTGCTGGGCGTTAACTAGACGTAGCGGACGGCTGTGCCGCTGACGGCGACCATCAGCATACTGCCACCGTTGCTGATGGCGATGGTTTCGTAGTCGATATCAATGGCGATCACGGCGTTTGCACCCAAGCGCTCAGCCTGTTCCACCATTTCGCGCATAGCGGTGTCTTTGGCTTCGCGGAGCGATCGCTCGTAGGCGGCCGATCGCCCACCCACAATGTCGCGGATGCCCGCAAAGAAGTCCTTGAAGATATTCGCGCCCAAAATGGCCTCCCCGCTGACAATGCCGAGATGATCGACAATCTGGAGGTCACCGATTTGGCTGGCCGTAGTGAGCAGGATGCCGGGTTTCGGGGCCATGAGATTTCCTCCGCGAGAAGTTTTCAGACAGATAACGGTTGCAGATCGGTTCAGGACGCGGGGCGCACGCCGAGATAGAGTTCGCTGACACGAGGATTATTGAGCAGTTCGGGACCCGGTCCTTCGATGCGATCGCGCCCAGTATCCAGCACGTAACCCCGATGGGCCATTGCCAGGGCTTTGCGGGCATTTTGCTCCACCAGCATAATCGCCATGCCCATTTGGTTAATCTGCCGAATGCGCTCAAACACGTCATTCACCAGAATAGGCGAGAGCGCCGCCGACGGCTCATCCAAGATCAGCAGCTCCGGATCGAGCATCAGCGCCCGCCCCATCGCCAGCATTTGCCGTTCTCCACCCGATAGCGTTCCTGCCCGTTGTCGCCGCCGCTCAGCCAGCCTGGGGAATGCGTCAAAAATTTTCTGCTTCAGGTTTTGCACCGAGCCGGAGCGCGTGAACGCGCCCATCTCCAGGTTTTCCTCAATCGTCAGCGACGGAAACACATTGGCGATTTGCGGCACGTAGCACATGCCACGTTGCACAATCTGATCCGATTTCAGCCCAGTGATGTCTTCGTTGCGAAAGTGAATCCGACCGCTATGGGGCGTTAGCAGCCCAAAGATGGCCTTTGCTAGGGTCGATTTGCCTGCGCCGTTGGGGCCCACGACCACCACGATTTCGCCAGGGTATACACGAAAATTTACGCCCTGGAGAATATCGAGATCCTGGATGTAGCCTGCATAGACCGATTCGACGGTGAGCAAGGGAGCCGTGGACATGGGGCTTGTTTTTTTGTTTTCTTGGGGGTTAGCGTTTAAGACGCTGCAACGCAAACATCAAGGGAACCAGGGGAGAATCAAGGAGTTTCCTGGAGATCGGGCCTTTCTTCAGGCACGATTGCCCCTTCCACGGGGCACACTTGCAGACAAATGCCGCAGTCGATGCAGGTACTAAAGTCAATCCAGTACCATTCAGTTCCCTTGTTGTTTTTGCCGGGGCCAGGGTTGATGCAGGCAACAGGGCAGGCATCTACACAGTCAGCAACGCCTTCGCAGACGTGGGTCACAATCGTATGCGGCACAGTGTTCTCCTCTCAGACAGATCGCAGGCAGGTGGGCTTGAGGCTAGCATTTAGGTCTAACTGAGTGGCCCAATAGAATTACAATCTCGCCTTTATGATCTCGCTTTGGCTGATTCAGGGAATTCATCCCAGGTCATGAAAGCCAGATCTGGCAAGACTTTACAGCACCATTGTACAGGTTATTTCTCAGGCAGGACTTACGCACTTGCGATCAGCTTTGTGGGTTTTGGACACTTTCTCACGGGTTGCGCCCGCGAGAAAGTGTCCAACTGCGTAAGGCCTATCAGGTTGTTTTTAGGGCGATCGCCCCAATAGCGGCTCAACCTCTGGCGTGCCGTCGGCGGCGATCCAGGCGATTTGCCCAATGCGGCGATCGCGGGCATAGTGGCGGGTTGCCTCCAGGCTGTCGCGGGGCATCAGGTCTACCTCCACGCGCACCAGATGGGTCGAGTCGCGGATCATCTGGGCATAGGCAAAGGCAGCGGCGATCGCCTCTGGAGTTTTGGGCACAACGAGCCAATCGCTGGGCGGCGTTTGGGCGGGCAGTTGCCCAGTGGGCAATAGGACTTGATGCAGGTCTTCGATGTTGAAGGTGAAGCCAATACCCGGGCAGGTCTGCTGCTGGGGATGATAAAGCGACAACAGTTGGTCATAGCGGCCGCCCTGCCCCAGCACCCGCTGGCCGCTGTCGCCGCTGCTGACGACTTCAAACACGATGCCCGTGTAATAGTCAAAGGTCTGCACCAGGCTGAGGTCTAGCACCAGATTGGGGGGCGAGCGGTGTTCGCGGCTAAAGCTGTCGTGCAGCAGTTCCAGCAAGGACTTGAGCGCGTTCACGGTATCGCGCTGCTGGTTGTCCAGATCCAGCGCAGACACCCGCTGAATCACGTCCGCAGGCCGGCCCCGCAGATCTAGCAGCAGCAGCGCCCGCTCCCGCAGGTCTGGGCTGAGGGGTAGAGACTCCAGTTGGAGTCGGTCGAGATAGGCGATCGCCCGTCGCACCGATTCTCGCACGGAGTCTGGAAACACCGAAAGGAGCGATCGCGTCAGCCCCGCCTCGCCCAGGATCAGGTGCCAGTCTGTCAGTCCCAAATTGGCAACGCAGTCACTCAGCAGCAGCAGCACCTCAGCATCCGCTGCGCTACCGCCTGCCCCCAGCAGTTCCACACCTGCCTGATAGAACTCGTGCTGGCTGCCCATGCCGCTGCGGGGCGATCGCCGAAAGACATTGGCATTGTAGTAGAGCCGCTGCGGATAGGTCATTCCGGCTAGGCGCGTGGCCGCAGCACGGGCAATGGAGGCCGTTAACTCTGGGCGCAGTCCCAGTTCTTCCTCGTCGCGATCCTGCACCAAAATCACGGTCGAACGCTGCACCGCGCCGCCTGCCATCAGCGTGTCGATTCGTTCCAGGGTCGAGGTAATGATGCGATGATAGCCCCAGCGGTGAAACACCTGCTGCACCCGATCCTCAATCCAGCGCTTCTGAGCCACGTCCAGCGGAAACAGATCCCTGGCTCCTGTGGGGGGTTGGTACACCATCGATGAATTTGTAATGAGTGGGTGATCGGCGGAACATCTGGGTCAAATCCCGGTTGCCGCCTATTTCTTCTTACCACCAAACAGACCAAACAACCCGCCGCCCGACTCAGGCTTGCCCTTGGGAGCAGGCTTGCCCTTGGGCGCAGGCTTGCCCGGCGTGGGCTTGGCGGCTTTGGCATCGGCTTTTGCAGCTTGGGCGTTCGCAGCGGCAAACGCAGGGTCCACTCGGCGCAACCCCTCCTCCGCTGCGGCATCTTTTGGATTTAGCTCCAGCGCCTTGCGGAAATGAATCTTGGCCATCGTGGGCTGGTTTGCCCGCAGATACACTGCCCCCAGTCGGCTGTGAATGCTGCCGTTCTTCGGGGCAATCTGGAGCGCATCCCGCAACTCTTTGACCGCGCTGGGATAATCTTGCTTGGTTTCAAACTCCTCCGCCCGTCGCAAATAGGAGGCCAAGACCGATTCCCGACTGGGCGGCGCTTTGGCGGCGGGAGGTGTCGGGGTCGGACGAGCGCCCGTAGCGGGGGTAGAGCTGGCTGCGGGGGTGGGGCTGGCTGCGGGGGTGCTGGCTGCCGCAGATTTTGCTGGACTGGTGGCGGGCGTGGGGAACTCGCCCTTGCCTGCCTTCCGCATTAAATACACCAGATTTAGCTCACTAATCTGCCCAGTGATCTCTTCAGTTTTATCCAGATGGGCGTATTGCTCGTCGGCCAGCCGCTTGATTGCCTGACGATAGGCACTGTCTAATTCACCGTAGGCGCTGGCCAGGCTGCGGGCCGCGTCACTTTGCAGCAAGATCGTTTCCTGCTGGTTCAGCGCCTGCTGCCCCTTCAGCTTCAGCACCACCAAATGCTCGTTGAACTTCTTTTCTTTTGAAAGCTCTTCGTAGGCTGGATTCACCAGCTTGGACAAAAACTCTGCCGCTCGTTTGCGATCCTCCTCTGACTCGCGACCTGAGCTATCTGGGTGGAGGCGCTGCGCCAGCCGCAGGTACTTTTTGCGAATGTCTTTTGGGTCAGCATCCACAGGTACACCCAGCACCGCGTGGTAATCTGAGCAACCCAAGCCAAACAAGCCCGATTCGAGGTTAAACGACATCAGCGCTTCTCAACTCATTCCCTAGCCAAAGTTCCCTCTAGTGTAGCTGCATTGCTCTCCAGGTGGGTCATGGTTTACCAGATGTTTGCAAGGAAATTGTTTGCAAGAAAACGGCTAAGCCTGCCAGGTGGCCGGGTCAAATTCTGGTAGGGGGCGAACGGTTTGCAAGGCCTGACTGAGGGCCGTGTGAACCCGTCCGTTGGTCGCCAGGATTCGCCCGCTGGCAAAGTCGAAAGGGCCACCGTCGTAGGCGGTCACCCGTCCGCCCGCTTCTTCCACTAGCACGATGCCCGCTGCCAAATCCCACGGACTCAGCCCCCGCTCCCAGTAGCCATCCAGTCGTCCGCAGGCGACATAGGCCAGATCGACCGAGGCAGAACCGCCCCGACGCACGCCCTGGGTGAGATGGGTCAGTTGGCAAAACTCGGCGTAGTTGGTGTCGATGGTTTCGCGGCGATCGTAGGCAAAGCCTGTGACCAGGAGGCTTTTTGACAGTTCCGCTGTGTGGGAAACGCGAATGGGCTGGCGATCGCGCGTTGCCCCCAGTCCTTTCGCCGCCCGAAACAGTTCGTTAAAGAAAGGGCAATAGACCACGCCGACCTGCGGCTGTCCCTGGATCAGTAGCCCAATGGAGACTGAATACATGGGGTATTGATGGGCATAGTTGGTCGTGCCGTCCAGCGGGTCGATCGCCCAGAGAAACTCGCTTTCGCTCAGGCCGACGTTTCCCGACTCTTCCGCCAGAATGCCGTGATTCGGAAAATGCCGCGTCAAAATCTCCAGCACCACCGCCTCCGAAGCCTTGTCTGCCTCGGTCAACAGGTCGCCGGGTCGCCCCTTTTCCTGCACCGAATCCAGCTTGCCCCAGTAGCTTTGGAGGACGGCTCCGGCTGCGAGGGCGGCTTCGGTGGCGATGTCGAGAAACAGTTGGAGGTCAGGCATGTTGGAGATTAGGAATTGAAAGGGCAGGGGGTCAGCGCTGGCTTCAAAACTAGCCGAAAGCGCCGAACCGAAAGAGCCGAACCGAAAGAGCCGAAAGAGCCGAAAGCACGAATGTTTCGAGTTTTTCGAGGGTGTCAGGCTAGCACAGCAGGCGTTGCAAGCCAGACCCTAGTCCTCCTCTAGCGGCAGGGCGCGGCGGACGCGACCTTTGCCAAAGTAGCGACCGAACTGGAGTTCATAGACCTCATCTTCATCCTGGGTTTCCACTTCCAGATCGGTGAGGGGATAGCTGACGCAGAGGAGCGCGTAGCCCTGGGCGCGGAGTTCGGGCGACAGGCCCATTGCTTCGGGCTGGTAGATATCGCCCGATCGCACGCGGACGGCGCAGGTGGTGCAGGCTCCGTTGCGGCAGGCAAAGGGCAGACGTACGCCTTGCTGTTCGGCGGTGTGCAGGATGTAGCGATCTTCAGGCACTTCGACGGTGTGCTGGGTGCCAGTCTGGCGATCGCAGATGTGAACCGTATGGGAACGAGGCATATTGGGTGATGGAAGTAGGACGCGACTGCCTTGGAGATCATACGGCGATCGCCCCCTCCTTGCCAAAGATTCGGGTAGGGATTGGGTCGCAGGAATCAGGCAGTTCGTCGGGTTAGAATCATGTTTCGGGATTAACTGGTGCCAAGGTCTGGTAATATAGAGATTCTGTGGATGAATTCTCCATTCATCACTGGCGGCCGTTGGGCTGAAAATTATGTTGAGACTTGGCAGCAAGTAAGCCGAATCAGCAAGCGTATGGAGAGATGGCCGAGTGGTTGAAGGCGCAGCACTGGAAATGCTGTTTAGGGGTAACTCTAACGAGGGTTCGAATCCCTCTCTCTCCGTTCTCCGTGGTTGAATCCGAATTACTCGGCCTCAGAGCTAATTTATGAAGCAAATCTTAAGAAGCCTGAAACTCTTGGCATGTGTGGCTTTGAGGTCATGCTTGCCCAGGAAAAGCGGTTTCTCGGAAATCCTTGATTAACAAGGCTTTCAGGCTCCTTTACAAATTAGCTCTCAGTCCTTAATTCTTTGGCTATTTGGGCTTCTGGCATCTGGCTTCCTGCCGCTGAGCGCTACTTCGCAGCGGAGGTGGTTTTATTCTGCATCCGCATCCGCTCGAAGCTGAGGCCCAGCACGCCCAGCGTCACGACCACAATGCCAATCCACTGCACAGGCTGAAGCTGGGTGCGTTCGCTCGGCGTAATCAGATAGGCCAGCAGCGCCGTCACCACCGGGCCGCTGGCAGAAATAATCGAGGCGCGGGCGGCCCCCAGCAGGCGCACACCCAGGTTATTGAGCAGATACCCCAGCAGCGTGAGCGTGCCCAGCACCAGCCCGCCCAGCAGCAGCCCCATCAGATGATCCGGCGGCTCCTCAACGCCCATCATCAGCAGCATGATATTCGCCAGCACAAAGATCGTGAAGAACTGCACGACACTGACGGGCACTGGATGGAGCTTTTTGCCAAAGCTGATCTGCATCGTAATCAGGTACAGCGCGAAAAAGATGCCCGACAAAATGGCAAAGAAAATGCCATTGGTGGACACGTTGGTAGCCTGCATCAACCGAGGCAGCGCCGTCAGCACGACCCCCGACAAAATCCCAAACAACACCACCCACCGCAGCGGCGTGGGGCGATCGCGGAATAGCAGCCACGCCAGCGGCACTAGGATCAGCGGATACATGAACAAAATCGTCACGGCGACCCCTGGCCCCGTCGCGGCGATCGCAATGTAGATAAACACCTGCGAGAGAAACAGACAGGCTCCGCTACCCACAACATAGCCTTGCAGAGCGCGATCGCGGCTCAGGGCAAAGCTGCGAATATCGCGCCAGGCGTTGGGATAGAGCCAGCGGGCGATCGCCACCATCACAGGCACCACCACCACCATCCGCAGCCACAACACCAGCAGCGAGTCGTTGAAGCTGTCCAGCGTGATCGAGCGCGGCAGGCTAAATAGCCCAAAAATACTAGTCTGTCCGCCGATGATGCCCACCACCACGTTGTGTAGAGACAGGGCAAGCGTTGAGAGCAAAATTAGCACCAGCCCCACCTGCGGCTGTGCCAGATTGGGCAGTCCGCCTGCGGGAGAACCAGACGCGGGCGATTCGCGTAGCGATCCCTTTGAAAATCGCCCAGCAGCTCGTCCAGAAAGTCGTCGGGGCGCTCTGCCCTGTTGCCAGACCCAGTAGGACAGCCCCGCCGCCAGCGTCAACAGCAGCAGCGGCATGGTTCCCACCGACAGTCCCGTGCCGCCGCCCAGCAGCGCCGCAATCAGCTTGCCCAGCATGGCCACACCCGCCAAAATCAGCAGCCCTGCCAGCACAATCCCTGCCAGCGTCGAGACGCTAAAGGAACTTGACGAAACGGTAACCGTTGGCGTGGGCCGGGGAGTCGGCGCAGTCGGGGGAGAACCGTTATCAAGCGATACAGGATCAGGCGATACATTCAGCGGCGCTGGCGGCTCGAACCCTCGCCTAGCATAACCATTCGGAGCAGACTCGCCACCCGTAGCCGTCGAGCCGCTGGGGGATGGAGCGGGTGGACTGAACAGGCTCGGTTCTGGCAAGCCTGGGCGGGCAGGCGGCGCAACGGGTTCCGACGTGAGCGTGGAATAGGCAGCAGGCTGGCTCGGCGAAACGGTTCCCACGGCTTGAAGCTGCTGATTCAGGCGGCTGACTAGGGCCTCAAGCAGCGCCTCGCCTTGCTGCTCCAGGGTTTGCATCCGGTCGATTTGCTGCAACAGCCCGCTGTGATAGACATTTAAGTCGCTTTGCAGTGAGGCTAGCGTTTGGCTCAGCGTCGCGTCGAGCAGGGACAAGGCCTGCTGCGAGTTAGCAGATTGGGCAGCAGGCGGCAAGTTGGGGGCGGCCGCCTCGCCCGGAAGCTGGCTAAGCCGTTGAGCCAGCAGGTTATAGAGATAGCCCGCCATTGTTTGGGCAAGCTGCTTGGCCCAGAGTTTTTGCTGAGCGATCTGCTGCTGGGTCAAGAAAATCTGGTGCTGGCTTTGCAGGGTTTGCTGCTGGCTTTGCAGCTTTTCAATTTCGTTTTGCAGGCGCGATCGCTCTGCCTGGAGACGCGAAATATCCTGACTCAGGCTAGACACCACATCCTGCTGGAGCGATCGCAAATCCTGCGTCACGTCCTGCAAAATCTGTTCCACCCCTTTGGAATGAGGCGTTCCGTTTCCAGGGTTGGTCTCGGTGTTTGACATTTCGCTGCCCTGATCAGGCTGATGTTCCAATTCCCCCATCGGTTTGCGACCCCAGGCTTGGTAAGATGGCGGCTACGATGCACTGCCCTGCTCTCAGAGGTTAGCCCAAATTTTACGAAAGTGCTGTAAAAAGGGGCGATCGCTCTGGAGAAATGCGTATGAATTCGGCCTGATTGAGTGTACCCGCAGCAGGGCGATCGCGCACCAAAATCTGAGAAAATCATCCCCTGACCCCAAATTTCCAATCCCCCATGCAGCCCAAGATCATCGTCCTCGACGACGACCCCACCGGGTCGCAAACGGTTCACTCCTGTCTGCTGCTGACGCGATGGGACGTAGACACGCTGAGGCTGGGGCTGGCGGACGAGTCGCCCATTTTCTTTGTGCTAACCAACACCCGCGCCCTGACACCGACCCAAGCGGATGCGGTGACGCGGGAGGTGTGTCGCAATCTAAAACAGGCGATCGCCCTAGAGGGCCTTCAGGATTTTCTCATCGTCAGCCGTTCGGACTCGACGCTGCGCGGGCATTATCCCGTGGAAACCGATGCGATCGCCGAAGTGTTGGGCCCCTTCGATGCCCACTTCCTTACGCCTGCTTTTTTCGAGGGCGGCCGCTTCACCCGCGACAGCGTTCACTATCTGGTCATCAACGGCGTGCCCACTCCCGTTCACGAAACGGAATTTGCCCGCGATTCGGTGTTTGCCTATCACCACAGCTACCTGCCCGATTACGTCGAAGAAAAGACCCAGGGGCGGATTGCCGCCGAACAGGTCGAGCGGTTCTTGCTGGCGGACGTGCGGGCGGGCGTGGCGGCGCGGCTGCTGGCGCTGAGCGGAAACACCTGCGGCGTGGTGGATGCCGAAACCCAGGACGACTTGAACCGCTTTGCGGCAGATGTGCTGGCGGCTGCCTCCCAGGGCAAACGCTTCCTGTTTCGCAGCGCGGCCAGTTTGCTGACGGCCCTGGCCAACCTGCCGCCCCAGCCCGTTGCCCCGGCAGACATGGCAACCTACGTGCGCGACGGCAAACCCGGCGCAATCATCGTTGGCTCCCATGTGAAAAAAACGACAGAGCAGCTTGAGGTGTTGCTGCAAGCGCCGGGAGTTGTGCCCGTCGAGGTGGATGTCGCCAAGTTATTGCCCGATTCCCCAATGTCCCGCGACGTGCTGCTGGCCAACCTGCTGCACCAAGTTCACGCAGCCCACACAGCAGGACAGACCCCCGTTGTGTTCACCAGTCGCCAAGAGTTGACCTTCGCCGACGCGCAGACCCGGCTAGACTTTGGCATGGCGGTGTCGCGGCTGCTGATGGACATTGTACGGGGGCTGCCCGCCGACGTGGGCTTCTTGATCAGCAAGGGCGGCATCACCTCCAACGACACGCTGAGCGACGGCCTTGCCCTCACTAGCGCCCGCCTCCTAGGCCAGATTCTCCCCGGTGTGTCCGTAGTTCGCACCCCGCCCGACCATCCCCAGTTTCCCAATCTGCCCGTGGTGCTGTTTCCCGGCAACGTGGGCGATCGCACCGCCGTCGCCCAAGCCTATCAGCGGCTATCTCAAGCCTCCTGAGTGCCACCATCTCCTGAGTGCCACGATGAATCAACGCGCTGGAAGCTCTCCAACCGCCTGACGAGTTGCCCAAAACCGCAAATCCAAAATCCAAAATCGCAAATCCAAAATCCAAAATCGATAGATGGACGCTCCCAAAATTCTCATTGGCATAGGCGGCGGCATTGCAGCCTACAAAGTGTGCGAGGTGGTGTCCACGCTGGCAAAATCTGGCGCGGCGGTGCGCGTGGTGCTGACGGACGGCGCACAGCAGTTTGTGACACCGCTTACTTTTGCAACCTTGGCCCGCCATGCCGCCTACACCGATGCCGACTTTTGGCAGCCCAGCCACGGACGACCCTTGCATATCGAACTAGGCGAATGGGCCGATGTGATGCTGATTGCGCCACTGACGGCCAACACGCTGGGCAAGCTAGCCTACGGACTGGCGGACAATTTGCTCACCAACACGGTGCTGGCCTCGACCTGTCCCGTGCTGCTAGCTCCGGCAATGAATACCGACATGTGGGAGCAGCCGTCTGTGCAGCGCAACTGGCGCTTGGTGCAGGAAGACTCACGATTTCACACGGCGGGGCCAGGGGCAGGAAGACTGGCGTGCGATCGCTTAGGTGCGGGGCGCATGGCGGAACCCCCCGATCTGGTCGCTCAGTTGGAATCGCTGCGGCATACCCAGGGACAGCGCGACCTGGCAGGAAAGCAGGTGCTAATCAACACGGGCGGCACGCGGGAATTTCTTGATCCGGTGCGGTTTATCGGCAATCCCTCGACGGGAAAAATGGGGCTGGCGCTGGCCCAAGCGGCTCAGCATCGGGGCGCAACGGTGACGCTGGTTCATGGGCCAATGAGCGCGGATTTGCTGAAGCTAGATGCGGGCGATCGCCGCATTGCCGTCACCAGCGCCGCCGAAATGCACCAGGTCATGCTGCAAGAACTGCCCACCGCCGACTGGATTCTGCTGTCTGCCGCCGTTGCCGATGTGCAGCCCGCCACCACCTATCCCCACAAACTGCCCAAAGCCGACTTGCCCGCTGCCCTGCCCCTGGTTCCCGCGCCCGACATCGCCGCCGACCTGGGCCAGCGCAAACAGCCCAGCCAGCGATTGATTGGGTTCGCCGCGCAAACGGGTGACATCGTAACCCCAGCGGTCGAAAAACTGGAGCGCAAGCGGTTAGATGCGATCGTCGCTAACCCCATCGATCTGCCAGATAGCGGCTTTGGCAGCGACCACAATCAGGCCGTGTTTCTGGATAAGACGGGCAGAAAAAGGGCGATCGCGCCATGCAGCAAACTCCTAATGGCGCATCGGCTCTACGACTTTGTGCAAAGCATAGAGTAACCAAATGATGGCTCGACGAAACAGCAGACGAGAAACGCCAACTCACCCATCCCGTCTAGCGCTATCGCCTCATTCCAGCCCCATAACAGTTCCACATCCGTCCCATAAATGAGACATAAATGAGAAACGAGTGGCAGCAGTATGAAATCTGAGAAGTGACCGCTTACCCGCCTCTTGGTTTTTTGCAACCCGTTTAGAAATGACAGCTTAGAAATGACAGCCCATTCGCGTTAGCGCTGAAACTTTGGTCAACTTGTCTGTCGCAAGCCCTTCTAGCTCGTGCAGTTCTAGCCAACCCTCTTGAACCAACTGGGCAAACACAAAAATCAACACTGAATACCGATAGTCATACTTCCCTTCCAGGGCGTGTCGTCGCGCACTGAGGAAGTCATGAAGCGTCCACAGGTCATCCACTTCGCCGACCCTGTGGGCCCGCTCTCGCACTTCCTTCACCAACGCCTGAATTTCACGCTCATAGGCTCGCTCGAAGGCTGCCCGCGCTATCTCTTTCTCAGCCTTAGACCATTGGATATCAGTAGCTTGCATCTTAAAAGCCAAACCCCCCGCAGCAGCAAGAACCTATGCAGCAATTCTTAATGCGACACGTATCATAATGTAAACCTATGGTACGTA
Source organism: Thermoleptolyngbya sichuanensis A183 (assembly GCF_013177315.1). NCBI lineage: Bacteria > Bacillati > Cyanobacteriota > Cyanophyceae > Oculatellales > Oculatellaceae > Thermoleptolyngbya > Thermoleptolyngbya sichuanensis. The sequence goes on from NZ_CP053661.1 coordinate 5,264,488, forward strand.
TAATCTCATAAATTCTCAGAATTCGGGGAGGCAGTTTGCCAAAATTTCATCCATTAGGTTCCATTAGGTTGAGATCAGCATTTTTCTCTGAAGCTTGGCAACCGATACCACGGAACCCTGGGAAACCGATGATGTCGTGGGTGATACTGCCCAAAGTGATAGCAGGTGAAAAACGACCAGAGCCACTGCCCCCACTGGGTTTGTGAAGGATTGAGAGTGCGATCGCCCGGCCGCAGCAACTCCGGCACTTGAGGCCCCAGCTTGCCACGATGGGGAAGATAGGTGCCAAATACGAACAGTTGCACCGAACTCAGCACAAACGGCAGCAGCACGAACAGAACGACCCAGCTCCAAGCCATCGGAACCACTTGGCTCATCCCCCAAAGCAGCAGTCCCCAGCCGCCCAGCAATCCCAAAATCGACGAAACCGCGATATATTCCCGAATAAATTTCACATACCAGCAGAAGGGATGGGTGTGCGTACCGTCATGAAAGTCAGGATCGCGTGTTTGTTCGGGATAGCGATGATGCTGATGATGATTTGCACAGCAGCTTGAGTAGGAAATAGCGGCGTATAACCCAACGGCGATCGCCCCTATCCAGTGATTGATGCGTCGGTGATTGGGCAGCAGATTCTGATGCATGGCATCGTGGCCAATTACAAACAGACCCGTGTGCAAAAACGTGCGAAGGAGAACTGCGAAAATAACGCCGGAAACCGAAAAACTGGCAGAGTCTACTGATAGAAACAAAAGCAAACTGACGACCCAGCCTGCGAAAATCACAGCCGCAAGAAATATCCCAGTCACAGTGCGATAACCACTCTAAAAATCGCCCATACCGAAAAGCGCCCTCTGTCGAAGAGAGCGCACTAAAAATCGCAGGCTCAGAGCCGTTTAATGATGCCTATCCACTAGATGCATCCCACTTTTGTAACCCTCACCCTAAATTCCTCTCCCGCCTTGGGAGAGAGACTTCCGATCAGGAGCATCCCACTTTCGATGAAACAGTCAACTGGCGAGCTGTCCATTGAGGTAGGCACAGCGCAGACTCAACATGGCATTAACGGAGGCCGTATTCCAGCGAGCACCCGAAATTTGGAGGCGTCGCCCAATCTGTTTGACAGCCGATTCTACGGCTCCTGATCCAATAGAACAGAGTTGCTCAGCCTGGTAGAACCCATAATTCACGATGCGAGAGCGATGGGTGCTCAGATAGGCTTCAAAATTGCGGGCTTGCTTGCGCCGACAGTCGGCAAAGAGGGCCCTGGCGGCTTCCACTTGACCTTGCCATAACAGCATTTCCGCCGCTGCTAAGCGCTTGAGCGACCCACCGACTTTGTAGAGGTTTTCTTTGAGATGGTACCAATCGAGGATTTCCCAACGGGTCTCAACGGTGGTGAGTTGAGCAAACAGATTCCACACCCCAGCGTGACCATCGCCCAGACAGACCAGTGGGGAGAGCAAGCGTTGAGCGCTGAGATAATCAATCAAGCTGTCATTGTCTTGGAAGAAGGCGTTGTAATCAATCCCCTCCACCCGCACCGCTTTGTAGTCTCGCCACGGGCTATCGGACTCTAGCAGGTCACGCAGACGGACTTTGCCGCCATCAATGCTGACCTCACTGACGCCTTGTTTAGCCTCGGCAGACTCGAACGACTGACGCCCCACCAGACGTTGTTGGGTCGAGTGCCCGACCCGCATCCCGGTCAGGGCTACGATGTCATCCTCTGCATCTTGAAACGATTCGTTGGCACTTAAGCGTAGGTTGGCTTTCTCTAGGCCACCACTGAGACGGCTGTAAGCCTTTACGCCTAACCGTTCTGCCTGACTTTGACGAATCTCAAGGACCCCTACCAAACTCTTCAATCGGCGAACCCGGCCTCGGGCGGGGTAGGCTTTCTGGTTGACAAAAAAAGGGCAACTCGAGGGCTCACCTCCTCTAGCATTTGCCGTCGTACAGTCTGCTCGATGCCTTCTAGACTATCGAGCCCTCTCGGTTGCTATTGCGATACAAAATCTCGGCGATCTCTGCTGTACAAGCTTCCAATCGCTTTTGGTCTTCAGGTGTCATGGTGAGTCATCCCTGGGGCTACCCTCCCATTCTCACCCTTCGCACTGTTTTCGCGAAAGTGGGATGCTTCCCTTCCGATCCGGCTCCCCTTCTCCCTCTTTGGGAGAAGGGGCTGGGGGATGAGGGCAAATTTGCAGAACTGGGATGCGCTCTGTCCACTCAGTGCAAACTAACCCTGTTCCATGAACCCATTTCACCTAGATAGACTCATCGAGCGAGATTGAGCAACTCTTTTGGAGAAGCCAAAAGATCAATCGCCACGAAGAAAATCTTGTTTTCAGGATTCAGCAAAAAGCGCCATGCAATATTCATACCGACGCTCGCACCAAACCAAGGCGTTTGCACTTTGCCCGTCACTTTGACCTGGGTATAGCCGTCTTCGGCAGGTTCAGAAATACCCCGCTCTGGCATCAGAACCAGGTTTTGGCATTCTTCTCGAAAGAACCGCAGAATTGCATCTCGGCCTACAATCGGACGCTGGAATGGCGGCTGCAACGCACCATCGGGAACAAACAGCGCAATCAGCGACCCAAAATCATTCGCATTCAGGTTGTCCATATAAGCAAGAACGGTCGGGTTGTCAACGCCCTCAATGCTGACTTTGGTGCGTTGAGATGCTTCTTTGGGAACCTCTAGGGGTTCAGCAACCCGCTCGTACTCTCCCAATTTATTGGGATCAAAGCCCATATCCACCACTGCATTTCGCAGAATGGTAATTTGCTGTCCCGAATCGAGTTCTCGTAGCGTTTGCAGCACTGCTGATGCGTTAGCCGACAACTCATAATTAGGCGGAATCGGGGCAACCACGCCCTGCTCCATCCACTCACCCAACTGATACCAAAAACCCAGCTTGATGTTGGGCGACCAGGATGCATAGGTGCGGCAGATTGGCGTATCTGCATGATTTGCCAGATCGAACATCACCTGAGTTTGCTCTGCAAAACTCATCTGGCGAATCTCATTCAGGGTTGGTTCTGCAAACTGCATCCGGGCAGCACCAGGAGCCGCAACGGTGACGGTTTTTCCCATTTCCAAATAGGCAAACCAGATCCAGGCAAGCTGGTCTTCGGTGCTGAGCTGATTGAATCGGGCAATGGTTGCCGGAACGACATCAGCGGCCAGGGTATTTGAGAAGATCCCACGAGCGGAATCAATTGTGAATGGCATATTCAGTCCACCTTCATACTTGATTAAAAATCTCCGAAGGATACAGAATCTGAAGCCTTCAAAGAGGACAGGCAAACTCTAAGATGACTCTCGACTGATAGTTTGAGTCAGCTTATTTTGCCTATCAGTGTATCTGAAGTGATGTGTTGGCTTAGGTGAGGTGCTGAATTACAAACACGACACCCATCACGTCTACTCTTAAGCCTACAGAAACATGGGGACAAAATGCAAACCACGAAGAAACCCTAAAAGCTTTTGATAAACTCTAGGGTTTCCATACTATTTCCTCAAGGTTGAGCCATTTTTATTTGCCCATAAAGGTGGAATTTGGTGCTCAGTTTTCTTGACTTTTGGAGCGTTTTAGACGGGGCTTTTGAAAACAGTTCTGACCAGACTTTTTAGCAGCGAGATTAGGCCGTTTTGAGGCGATCGCCCCGTCCAAATTCCTGAAGCTGGTGCATGTGGTGGCAGAGGTGCCAGCAGTACGCTTCGGGCAGGCGACAGGTCACGGCTCCGCGCAGCACTACATTAAAGTACCAGTCGTTGGGGGCTTTTTCTTCGGGCAGCTTGTGCAGCGCGGTGTAGGTGCGAACGTTGTCGTAGGTGCGCCCGTTAGCCTGCACGGTGATGATTTCGTGGCGATAGCTGACCTCGCGGGCATCGAGGCGATCGCTCAACCGCAGCGGCAGCCGATACAGCACGCCTTCGACCGACGACTGCTCATCGGGTACAACATCCAGCACGCCGCAGTCGCGAAACTTGGAATAGCAGAAAAAGCCCAGTCGATAGCCCCGCAGCGTGGCATGACCCATGACGTAGGCGTGCGTCGGCTCACCAAGCGATCGCTTCAAGTCCACCGGACACATGCAAGAGCCGTAGGCAAAGTATAGAAATGAGGGTTCAACGGACTCAGGGGCAAGATGAAGTGGGCGATCGGCAAGGTTCATAGCACTCTTGAACGGAAATGAAGTCTCTACTGTCCGGCAGTCCCCCCTTATTAAGGGAACTTCAGGGGGATCGGTTCGGCTGCAAGGCACTCAAAGCGCCCTCACTTTAGCTTTTTGACTTTCGCAGGATTTACGCACTTGCGATAGGGTTTCTGGGTTTTGGACGATTTCTCGCGGGCGCAGGCCGCGAGAAATCGTCCAACTGCGTAAGTCCTATTCGTTAAAGTGAGAGTTTACTAAATCGCCGCGCAGTTTGCAGAAACCTGGTTGACATTTTCCCTCCCAATTCTCCAGAATACCGGGAATCTTGCCGAATTGTCCACAAACCCGACCGAAGAACCGTAGTTTAAATCTCGCCCAAACCCGAGCAATCCTGGCGAAGTGTTCCAGTGAAGTGTTCTAGTGAGGAAATAATACCGACTGAACACGGCGCTGCCAAGTAACGAGTCATGCAGGATGCCTGGTTTCGCTGAGTTGAGCCGTTGGGCGATCGCCCTGATGCCCATGCAGCCTGACCCAAAAAGCTGGGCATTCTGTGGAAGGAAGCGTGTTTTACTCTGACTGATTGACCGTGACTAATTGACCGTGACTGATTGACCGTGACTGATTGACCGTGACTGATTGACCGTGACTGACTGACCGTGACTAATTGACCGTGACTGATTACAACCAGGGAGACTTGTAGATGAAAGAACAAAACCCAGCGGCCGCGCTGCTCTCAGCAATCCACTTTGCGGCAAATAAGCACCGCGATCAGCGCCGTAAAGACGTGGACACTTCGCCCTACATCAACCACCCGATCGAAGTGGCAGAAATTTTGGCACGGGTTGGCGGCGTGAGCGACGTAATTACCCTGCAAGCGGCAATCCTGCACGACACGCTGGAAGATACTGAAACCACGCCAGCAGAACTGGACGCAGCCTTTGGCGTAGAAGTGCGGCAGGTCGTGGAAGAAGTCACCGATGACCGACAACTGCCCAAGCCGGAACGCAAACAGCGCCAGATTGAACGCGCGCCGTACCTTTCCGAGCGGGCCAAGCAGGTCAAGATTGCCGACAAAATCTCCAACGTCCGCTCTGTCACCGAAACACCGCCAACCCATTGGACGCTGGAACGACGACTGGAATATCTAGACTGGACAGAAAAAATCATCAACGGGCTGCGAGGCGATAACCCAATGCTAGAAGCGTATTACAATCAGATCTTGTCTACTGGACGAGCTAAGATAAAGTCTTAAATCACTAGATCACTGATCACCAGATCACTAACTTGCTTCCTGAGGGGCGATCGCCCTTATTTTCCAGCGAGCGTTCTTATTCCCCACGGCACAGGCATCTTGGGCGATCGCTCACTTAGCTTAAAAGCTGACAGAATCGGAGTGCTGACGGCTAACCTCGACGTTTTGCAGCAGTTGTACAGCAGCGGACGCTCATGCCTCAAATCAATCAAATCAAATAGCCAATCGCCCACTGCCAGAGCGCGTAGCCCGTGCGGCTGAGGTGAATGCCGTCGGTGGTCAGGTCGCGGCGCAAAATGCCCGAAGGCTCCTCGGCAAAGAAGCGCTGGAGATCAACATAGGCGACTTGTTGCTGGCGGGCGATCGCCTCCAGGTTTTGGTTTAGCGCAAAGATTCGCTCTGGCGGCAGGGCAGGCAGCCGCGTCGGCAAGATGGAATAAATCCAAATGCGGGCCTGGGGGTGCGTCTGGCGGAGGTTTTGCATAATTTGGCTAAGGTTATTCAACACCTCGGCATTGGACACGCCGCGCCGCAGGTCGTTGATACCGACCATCACATGAATATCTGCTGGGCGCGTGTCTTGAAACAGCGACAGCCGCCGCAGCACGCCCGCCGTGGTGTCGCCCGAAATTCCCTGATTCAGCCAGAAGCGATCGCGGCTGAGTTGCTCTACGGGAAACCACTGGCTAATGGAATCGCCCACCAGCACCGACAGTCGGTTGTTGCCCTGGCCTGCGGCCATCGCCCGCGCTTCGTAGCCCAGCAGAGTGACCCACTGTTCATAGGTTGGCTGTTCGGTCGCGTTGATCCACTGCTCTGCAAAACTGTCGGCCGCAATGCGCGTGTAGGTTCGCCCCTGCCGCAGCGCCGCCCACCGCTGCTGATACTGCTGGGCCCCGCTTTGGGGACGGACGCGGCTAGTCGGCACAACGTCTGTCAGGACTGGGGCTGTCAGTGTTGGGGCTGTCAGCGTTGGCGCAGGCGCAGAGGATGACGCAACGGCAACCTGTACGGGCGATCGCCCTGCTGTCATGCTCCGAACGGCGCTGGCTTGGGGTGGGCGGGCTTGAGACCCATCGCTCTGGGAAGCAGCGTTCTGAGCAGTGGTTTGCAGCGTGTTGAACCTGGGCGCTGGGGTGGAAGGCTGTGCGGTAACAGGCTGTGCAGTAACAGGCTGCGCCTGGGCTGTCCGCTGGAGCCGGGGCAGGCGCGAGATTCGGAGCGATCGCCGTCTGCCCGTCCAGGCTCCCCCCGTTTCAGCAGTCCGCAGGTTTTCCGCCGAGGCCCGCTGCGAAGGCTGGCTAAATTCTGGCTGCACCACCTGATCTGTCGCAGCCTGCACGGGAACAACAGCGGCTTTTGCGTCGGGCACTCCTGCCGCATCGGCAGGCGGTGGCAGCACGGGCAGCAGGTTTGCAGTGGGCAGCGATCCCGCATTTGCTCGACTCAGTAGCCCTGCCGCCAGCAACAGCAACTCACTCATGGCTCAATCATCCTGCACAGTACCTTTTTCCTACTTGCAGGCGATCGCCCGCCCATCAGGAGAATTTAGCCAGAGTTTAGCCACAAGTTGACTGCAAATCTGAAGAATTTAGCCACAAGTTGACTGCAAATCTGAAGAATTTAGCCAGAGCTTAGCCACAAGTTGACTGCAAATCTGAAACTCCAGCCTGAAAAATCTCCAGTCCTGAGTTTCCAGCACTGAGTTCCCAGCCCCGATTGCCCAGAGCCAGAGATCAGGGCTGATGTAGGACTGATATAGGGCTGATATAGGGCAGCGATTTGCGCTACAGCACGTCGCGTCCTAGATAAGGTCGCAGCGCTTCGGGAATGGCAACGGTTCCATCCGGCTGCTGATAGTTTTCCAGAATGGCAGCCATGGTGCGCCCCACGGCAAGCCCAGAGCCGTTCAACGTGTGGAGAAACTGGGTTCCTTTCTTACCGGCTTCTTTGAAGCGGAGGCTGGCACGACGAGCCTGAAAATCGGTGCAGTTTGAGCAGCTTGAGATTTCCCGATATTTGCCCTGGCTGGGCAGCCACACTTCCAGATCGTAGGTTTTTACCGAGGCAAAGCCCAGATCGCCCGTGCAGAGGGCAATCACGCGATAGGGCAGCTTCAGCGCTTGCAGCACCCCCTCGGCCGCCTGGGTGAGGCTCTCCAGTTCATCCATCGAGGTATCTGGATGCACAAACTTGAACATTTCCACCTTGTTGAACTGGTGCAGGCGGATTAGCCCCCGTGTATCTCGCCCGTAGCTGCCTGCCTCGCGTCGGAAGCAGGGCGTGTAGGCACAGTGATAAATCGGCAGTGCGTCGGCTTCTAGGATTTCGTCGCGATAGAGGCTGGTGATGGGCACTTCGGCCGTGGGCGTGAGCCAGAGATCGTCGCGATCGCACTTAAAGCTTTCATCCGCAAACTTCGGCAGTTGCCCCGAAGCCGTCAGCGAGGCCGTGTTAATCAAAATCGGCGGCAGCACCTCCACAAAGCCCGCCTGGGTGTGGCGATCGAGCATGAACTGGATTAGCGCCCGCTCCAGCGCTGCGCCCGCTCCCAGCAACGTCACAAAGCGACTCTGGGCAATTTTCACCGATCGCTCAAAGTTCAAAATCCCTAGCTTCTCGCCAATTTCATAGTGCGGCAGAATGTCGGGATTGGTGGGAATATACTCGTCTCCCCAGCGGCGAATTTCGACGTTTTCATCTTCGCTTTTGCCAATCGGGGTTTCCTCGCTGGGCAGGTTAGGAAACGTGAGCAAGAGCGCTTGCAGTTGTTCTTTGATCTCCTTCTCTTTCGGCTCCAAATCGCTCAGTTGCGCCTTGATCTGGTTGCCCTCTTCCTTGAGCGCCAGCACTTCAGAATCATCAGGCTTGGCTCCCGATTTCATCTTTTGCCCGACTAGCTTGCCGATTTCGTTGCTGCGGGCCTGAAGCTGCGATCGCCCCACTTCTAGCTCACGCTGCTGCTGGTCTAGCGCCAAAATTGGTTTCAGGTCATACCCGCCGCCCCGCAGATCCAGCTTTGCCTGCACCTGCTCCGGATTCTCCCGAATTTGCTTGATATCCAGCACCGTTTTTCCCCGCCGTATTTTTTACTTGCTGTGGCATTTCACAGGATACAAGGATTGTGGGAGCAGCGTCACGGGGGGACAGCGTGTGGGGGCGATCGCCCTCACGCAAGAGCAACTCCAGCAAGTGCAGCAGCAAGCCGAAGCCGAACGCGAACGAGCTGAGTCGAAACGCGAACGGGCCGAAAAACTGGCAGAGCGCCTACGATCACTCGGCATTGACCCCAATGCTCTCTAGCCTTCAGTCTTCAGTTTTCCATCTTCAATCTTCCATCTTCCGTCTTCCATCTTCAGCACTATCCCTCCGGCGGCGTAAGTTGCCGAATCGCCCGTGCCAAGTCGTCTGGCGTGCCGACATCCAGATAGGAGCCGTCGGGAAAGGCTTCTGCTTCCACTCGCAACCCCGCATTGATTCCAGCCTGGATTACATCGCCGATGGGAACTTCTGTTTCGGGAATGGGGCCGCTGGCGAACTCGTGCAAAAACTCGGTAAAGCGGGGCGACCAAACGGCGATCGCCCACATATAGGTCAAGTCTGTCTGCTGGGGTTTTTCAACAATTTGCTGCACACGCCCGATTTCATCAAACTGCACCATGCCCGCTTTGCGAAAGTTTTTGGTCGGAAATAGCCCCAGCACCACATCCGCGCCCCCTCGCGCCAGCCGCTCTAGCAGTGCGGCGTAGGCGTTTTCCGGCTGAAACAGGATGTCGGGAAACCCAATCGCCACGGTTGCCCCCTGCAAAAACGGGTAAGCCTGATCCAGCGTGTAGGGCACGCCGTAGGGCACATGCACCGTCAGATAGCCCAGACGCATCTGCACCAGTGCGCCGTCGCCATAGTAGGCGGGAATATCCCACTTGCCCGGCCGCAAGATAAAAAAGGCTTTGGCAATCCCCGCCCGCTGCATTTTCTCCAGCAGATAGTGGCTGACGACTTTGGGAACAGTGCGCCCATCGGCACTTGTGCGAAAGCCCAAAGGGTAAAGCTCTTTACTCATCGGCAGGGGCGAAAGCCGGGTCGCCTGTCCGCCAGCAGGCAGCAATCCGATGACATTGGACATACGAATTCATGGAATTCATCGAACTCATCACAGTACGGCAAGCCAGAGTAAGGCAAGTCAGAAACAGGATGGACTGAGCGCAGAAACCTCCTGTGTAAGGATACTGAGCTTTTTCAGTGCTTTTTCCAGTCCGCAGAAATGTCATGAAATTTTTATGAGATTTTTATATTTCCTTTAAGTTTCTGGGAAAGCTAAAAGCAGCTTTTTGCCAAAACGCTTGATTTGGCACGCCTTTGACAGCCCTCGAAACCGGATGCGAAACTTGGGCGATCGCCCCTCATAGAGCGCTGAACCAGGTGTTTGATTCCGCATTTTCCGCAGCGATTTAGGAGCGAAATGGCACGATACACCGCCGATGGACATCCAGATTCGGGTTTTGCGACTTGCAGGCCGAATTCAGTCCAGCGGTTGAACGCTGGAACCATTGGGTGATGCCATCGGGGGATGGCGAAACCTTTGTAAATTTATGACCCTAAATGTAGTTACTTTTGTTGAGTTTCCATGAAGACGCAAGCAGGGTTCTCCACAGAACATGGGATTGGGGATGTTGCCAACCGGATTGTGGCGACGGGCAAAATCACCCGTGAAGACGAGCAAATGCTGCATCAGGTGATGATGTCGGATCTGTATCTGGGCATGGAAGATCTCCGTCATATCCGCATCGTGCTGGATCGCCTGCAAATGGGCTTGCTCCGGGTCGCCGATTAAAAGTCGACCAGCGAGTAGAGGATACGCACAGCAGGTGATCTACAGATGCGCTAAGAGAGATGAGCTAGGAGATCACACGCTTGAACTGGAGGGTCGGAGGCTCCCAGACATCGTACAGAGAGTCTTCCAGACCCAGTTTTAAAACCCTTTGATCCCCCCTAGCCCCCCTTAACAAGGGGGGAACCGAACCGAGCCACTCCGGAAGTCCCCCTTTTTAAGGAGGGGGATCGACTCAGAGCAATCAATGACCTAAAAAGCTTTAAAACAGGGCCTAGGAGATCACAAGCTTGAACTAGAGGGTCGGGGGTGAGTCACAACTCCGACCCTCTTTCAATGAGGTTCCTGTAGGTCACGAGCGCAATTCTGCAACCAGTCGTGTTTTGTAGCCTTGCTTTTGAGATGGCGATCGCCCCCTCCGTGCAATCCCAAAGCAGTGCAATCCCAAAGCAGAAATCCCTCTCAGACAGGGTAAATTCATGTTTTGCCCTGATAACGACAGGATGTTAGCTCAGATGGAGGGGTGGGCATTCTCAAGTAGCGCTCTTGAAGATTGCTTCAAACTTCGCCTCTCACCTGACCCAATCATCCAAACGTATGACCAACCTGATGCATACGCTTTTCGGTTCGCAGGGCTATATTCCCCACGGGCACTGTTATCTGTGGCAACCCTGGCTGGTGTGGTTACATGTTGCGTCGAATGCGGCGATCGCCCTAGCTTATTTCTCGATTCCCGCCTTGCTCCTTTACTTCATCGCCAAGCGCAGAGATGTTCCGTTTAACTGGATGTTTGTGTTGTTTGGAGCGTTCATCATCGCTTGCGGCATAGGACATCTGATGGATATCTGGACGATTTGGCATCCAAACTACTGGCTGTCGGGTGTGGTGAAAGCGTTCACGGCTATCATTTCGATTTATACGGCGATAGAGCTAGTGCCGCTGATTCCTCAGGCGTTGGCGCTGCCCAGTCCAGCCAAGCTAGAAGCGGCGAATCGAGAGCTAGAACGGGCGCTGCGAGAGCTTCAGAGTACCCAGTCGCGCCTCATCCAGGCGGAAAAGCTTTCTAACCTCGGACAGCTTGTGTCGGGCATTGCTCACGAAATCAACAATCCCGTTAATTTTATCTACGGCAACATCAATCACGTCAGCAGCTATACGCAGGAATTGCTCAATTTGCTGGCGCTGTATCGAGAAACGGTTCCCCAACCTGCGCCCGCTGTGGCAGAGGTCTTAGCCGAGAGCGATCTGGAGTTTATCGAGGGCGACCTGCCCAAGACCCTTTCCTCGATGCAGATTGGCGCAGACCGGATTCGCCAGATTGTGCTGTCGCTGCGGAACTTTTCTCGCGTAGACGAAGCGGAAATGAAGCCCGTGAATCTTCACGACGGCATCGACAGTACGCTGATGATCTTGCAGCATCGCCTCAAACCAAAGGGCGATCGCCCCTGCATTCAGGTGGTGCGCGAGTATGGCGATCTGCCCAAAGTGGAATGCTATGCGGGACAGCTCAATCAAGTGTTTATGAACATCTTGAGCAACGCAATCGACGCGCTAGAAGAAGTCTATGAGACTCATCAAGCCAATCAATCAAGCACGCTAGAGCGAACGCTTCAAGACAAAGCACCTGTCATCAAGATCTGCACACGCCTGATTGAACCGGACAATGCTGCGAAGCAGGTTGAAATCTGCATTGCGGACAATGGCCCCGGCATTCCCAAAGCGGTGCAAGCCCAAATTTATGAAGCGTTTTATACCACCAAGCCACTCGGCAAAGGAACCGGACTGGGGTTGGCCATTAGCCATCAAATCGTCACAGAAAAACATCGTGGGCAACTGATTTGCCAGTCCGACACAGGGCAGGGCACAACTTTCTTAATTCAGATTCCGCTAAGACAGTCATTCGTTGCCCCAGAGTCAACGCGCACCGCAGCGAGAAATCCCTAACCGCTATACAATGCCAAATGTTGAGCAGAGAACCGTTTGGCTATGACGCAGGCTCCGATGACACAGGCTCCGATTCCGGTCGTGGTAAATGGCGCGACGGGCAAGATGGGGCGCGAAACCATCAAGGCGATCGCCGCTAGCAAAGACATGACCCTGGTGGGGGCGCTGGCCCGCAACCCAGACCGGATTGGGCAGGACGTGGGCGAGGTGGCAGGCTGCGGCCCGCTGGAGGTGCCAATTCTCAACGACATGCAGGGGACGCTGGCACTGGCATCGCAGGAAAAGCAGCCCGCTGTGATGGTGGATTTTACCCATCCTGATGTGGTGTACGAAAATGCGCGGGCGGCGATCGCCTACGGGGTGCGTCCGGTAATTGGCACGACGGGGCTGAGCGTGGAGCAACTTAACGATCTGGCAGACTTTGCCGACAAAGCCAGCATCGGCTGTCTGGTGATTCCCAATTTCTCGATTGGGGTGGTGCTGATGCAGCAGGCGGCCGTGCAGGCATCGCGCTATTTCGACCATGTGGAAATTATCGAGCTGCATCACAACCAAAAAGCCGACGCGCCCAGCGGCACAGCGATTCAAACGGCGCAGCTTTTAGCAGAATTTGGCAAAGCCTTCAATCCGCCAACTGTTGATGAAACCGAGAAACTGCCCGGCGCACGCGGCAGTCAAACCGAAGACGGCATCCGCATCCACAGCGTCCGGCTCCCCGGTTTAATTGCCCATCAAGAAGTCATCTTTGGCGCACCCGGCCAGCTTTATACCCTGCGCCACGACACGAGCGATCGCGCGTCCTATATGCCCGGTGTGCTGCTCTGTATCCGCAAGGTGCTGGAGTTGAAGTCACTGGTCTATGGGCTGGAAAAGGTGTTGTAGCAAGGCAAAGGGCGATCGCATTGGGTCATATTAGCAAAATCGGCACCGCTACGGTTCCTCGTCAAACACGGGCGACCAGAGTTCGGCGATCGCCACCGACCATCCCGGCAGCAAATCTGGCAGCGTCAGCACATCTCCATTCCGCAGGATTATCGGCTCCTTGCCAGACTGAAACACCCTCACCGTCGAGTCTTCAGGGTTAATCAAAATTCCAACCTGCGTTCCCTGGGCCAAAAAATTTGCAATCTTACGTTCCAACTCTTCCACCGTATCGCTGGGTGACTTGACCTCTACCATTAGGTCAGGGGCAACCGGGGCAAAGTTGCGCGGGGCACGGCGCAGTCGCTCAGCCCTGACAAACGACACATCCGGGGCGCGGGTGTTGGAATCGGGCAGCGTAAACCCAGCGCTAGAACCCGTCACCCGACCTAGGCGATTTGGCTCTACCCAATCTGCCAGACGACGACCAAACCGAAAGGCAACTTCATCCGACTCATAGCCCGACGGACTCATGACCGTAATCTTCCCGTCTACAAGCTCCATCCGATAGTCACTGCCCAGTTTGGCTTGTAAGGCTTCTAGGTCTTTCACCGTCAGAGACATCGGCAACTCCTTGGCGTTCAGTGAGTTCCAGGCTCGTCTTCATTCTATATAGGCGACCGTCACGCCAGAGCCGCCGTCTGCCTGCTCTGCCGCCTCAAAGCGCGACACCTGGGGATGCTCTTTCAGAAATGCATGAACCCCCTGCCGCAGCTTGCCCGTGCCGTGGCCGTGGATAATCCACAGGGGGCCCGGCTGGGCGCTGGCGATCGCCCGTTCTAGCTCAATTTCTGCATCTGCCACCCGGCTGCCCCGCAGGTCGAGGGTGTTCTTTGACGTGCGAATCGCGGGGGCTTCGGTCGGCTTTTCTTCCGCAGATTTCTCTGGCGGTCGCTTCTTTTCTGCGCTCTGGGCCTTGGCGGCCGCCCCCTGCTCCCTGGCGGGCAGTTCTGCTTTTTCCCCTTGCAGCGATTCCACATCCGCCAGAGAAACGGTCATCTTCATCAGCCCAAAGCGGACGGTGAATTCGCCGCTGTCGTCGGGATGGGTCAGCACTTCGGCAACCTGGCCCAACCGGGGAATGCGGACGCGATCGCCCACCTTGGGGCGAAACCCAGGCTTCGGCTTGGGCGGGGCCTGACGCGAGGGCAAGTGACGCTCGGCCAGCTCGTTCAGGGCTTCGGTGGCCTGCTGGGCGGTCTGGGCCGTTTCGGGGCCGCGCTGGAGTTGGCGAATTACCCTAGCAATTTCAGCTTTAGCCTGGGCGATCGCCGCCTGCACTGCCTCTTCCTGCTGCTGTTGCAGTTCCCGTTCGCGCTGCCGCAGCGTCTCCGCCCGCCGCAAGATCTCCTGGTGCAGCCGCTCGGTTTCCCGAATCAGTTGCTCTGCGGATTGGGTCTTTTCCTCCTGCTGGCGGCGCTGCTGCTCCAGTCCGGCAATCACGCGGTTTACGTCGCTCTCGGAGCCTGCGCCGATCTGCGCCCGGGCCGCCTCCACGATTGCCGGGTTGAGGCCGAGCCGCTGGGCGATCGCCAGTGCATTTGAACGACCAGGAATGCCCCACAGCAGCCGATAGGTGGGAGATAGCGTCACATCGTCAAATTCCACCGAGGCATTCTCGAAGCGCTCGTCTTGATACTTCAGCGCCTTCAGTTCGCCGTAGTGGGTCGTGGCAACGGTTAAGGCGGCGTGATCGGCTAAGTAGCGGAGGAGGGCGATCGCCAGCGCGCTGCCTTCTGAGGGGTCAGTCCCTGCGCCCACTTCGTCGAGGAGGACGAGGGAGGGCGTTGGGGCATGGGGGAACGGCTCGTCCTCACTCAACGGCGTTATCCCACCATCGCTCTCCGCCTCATCCTGCTGCAACGCCGCCAGAATCCGCCCAATCCGGCGAATGTGTCCGGAAAAGGTCGAAAGGCTCTGCTGAAGCGATTGTTCGTCGCCGATGTCGGCCAAGACTTGGTGAAACCAGGGCAATTCCACGGGTTCGCGGGCAGGAACGAATAGCCCCACTTTTGCCATCAGCGCCGCCAGTCCGAGCGTTTTCAGCGTCACGGTTTTGCCGCCCGTGTTGGGGCCGGTGATGGCGACGACGCGGATCTGGGGCTGAATGACCAGATCGATCGGCACGACGGCCGGCCCCTGCTCGTGCTGATGCTGCCAGATGAGGAGCGGGTGGCGGAGTTGGCGGAGGGTAATTGGGGCAACCGCAGACGCAGAGCCGTTGGCGGAGGCCCCAGATTCCTGGCTCCCGAATTCCACAAAACGCGGGGGATTTGCGCCGAGCCAGAGGGAATAGCGGGTGCGGGCGGTGGCCAGGTCAAGGGTGGTGGCGATCGCCAGCAGTCTTTCTAAATCTTCGTGAACGTCTGCAACCTGTTCGCTGAGGGCGCGGCGGACGGCTTCTTCTTCCACCTGCTCTTGTTTAAGAAGCTGCCGAAGCTGGTTGCCGTGGCTGACGATGGCGTTTGGCTCTACATAAAGCGTTGCGCCGCTGGTGGAGGTGTCGTGGACGATGCCGGGGATGATGTCCTTGTGGGAGGATTTGACAGGCAGCACAAAGCGATCGCCCCGCTGAGTAATCAGCGCTTCCTGCACGGCGTTGCCGTGGCGCTGCAAAATGCCTTGCAAGATTTGATAAATGCGATCGCGCTGCTGCTTAAGCTGCTCGCGGATGCCGCCCAATTTGGCACTGGCGCGGTCCATAACCCGGCCGCGCTCGTCGATGCAGCGGTGGATGTCCTGCTCCAGTTCGGGATAGGTGCGGAGGTCTGCAACCAGGGCATTGAGCGTGGTCAGGTCGGGATATTGGTCAATCGTGCGGCGGAGGGTGCGTGCGCCAGAAAGCGTAGTGGCGATCGCCAACAAGTCGTCTCCGCTCAAGATGCCTTGCAGTGCAGCCCGCTCCAGCGCGTCGCCAATGTCCTGAATGCCCTCAAAGCTGAGCGAAACTGGCAGCGTGGTTTCAAGCTGATAGACCTCGCGGGTTTGCGCCAGCAGCGCCTCACTCTCGACCAGGGTATCGGGAATTCGCAGATCTTGCGCGACTCTCGCGCCCAACTTCGTCGCCGCAAAGGTGGCGAGATGCTGGCACAGGCGCGGCCATTCCAACAGATTGAGGGTTTCAGCTTGGATCAATTGCGGCTCAGGGCTGGAGACTATTCCCAATTATCAAGGATCTAGAGCGTGTCAGCAATTTCGCCCAACGGAGCCAGGCCAATTCTCCCAACGGGCACTCCGAATGCAACAGGTAAATACCTCTAACACCGGGTTCAAGCACTAGGAAAGTAATGCCGCAGCACCGCTTCGTAGGCTTCATTCACCCGCTGGGCCAGTTCCTTGCTGCCCCCCGTGTCGGGGTGTGCCGTTTTCATCGCCTGTTTGTAGGCGCGTTTGAGCGATTCGGGGGTGAGCGGCGTAAACGGGCCCAGATTCAGCAGCGCTAAATAGTCAGGAATCGTGTTGCCGGGGCGCTTGGCATAGTTGGGACTGCCATAGCTCGAACCGGCCGAGTGTTGCCCCGCCGACTGTTTTTCTCGCAACAGCCGCTCGACCACGGTATCGAGGGCGGCGATCGCCTCTGGTTCCCAGCCAAACAAGTGAAACACATCGGGGAAGCGGGCGGCTTTTTTGCGGAGGCGCTGCAATGCGGGCAGCCAGGATTGCTGGGGGTGTGTCGCCGTTTGCCAGAGCGCGTCGTAGGCGCTGAACCCGCCCAGCTTGTAGATGTAATAGCGATCGCCCGTGCGTGCATCAACATGACAGCCAAACTGCTGCAACACGTCCGCCCCAGCATAGCCAATGCCCTCCTCACCGTGGATCATCTGGTGCAGTTGTGCCAACACGGGATGCAGCCGCCGAGCCCAGTCCAACTCGCACAACGCTACCCAATCCGGCGTGTGGAACAGGGGCGTTTCGGCGTTGGCTTCACGGTGGCTAGCGCTGTATTGCTCATAGTCACCCACTGTGCCCCAAGTCACCTGGATGCGCTGCTGCCAGTCTGCCTCGGTCTGCGGGTCGGCCAACTCTTCGGGCAGGTCAAGCTGGGCCTGGATTTGCTCAAGCTGCGTCTGAATCTGGTCGAGCCGTTGCCCAATGTGGCGCGTGGTGGCGGCTATCTGGCTAGCAAGCATCTGGGCAAAGCTGGCTGCCTGGGCCTCCAGCAGTTTTTGAATTTGCGAGGCAGAAAGTCCGTCGGCGGAACCGTTTGAAGCGCTGTTTGAAACACTGTTTGAAGCACTGTTTGAAGCACTGTTTGAAGCGCTGTCTACGACGCTGCCTGCCCTCTCCCGCAAGCGACTTTCTACCGCCCGCTGATGTTCGGTCAATTCCACCAAAATATCGCTGAGGGCCTGCACTTGCCGTCCCAGGTCATCGGAGGCTGCTCCCGATCGGGGGCGATCGCCCTTTCCTGCACTGGCTTGTGCGGGGTTGTCAGTCACACTGCCCAGTGGCAGCGGCAATTGCGACTCGCGGCGGCTGGCAGACGGGTTGCCATAGAGCAGGCGATCGCCCCCCTCCGGCTTGTAAATCAGCAGGTCGGCTGCCTCGTCTAGCCTTCCGCCGCTAAAGACCAGCGTGATGCTGCCTGGCGTATAGCCCACCTTGCCGCTGTGCCAATCGTCCAACAGTGGCACACAGTAGGACGAAACGGGAAACTCCGTCGGCTGCGTCACCACTCGCGCCCCACTTTTGGTCGCCCGCAAATAGCGCCCCGCCAGATCGGCGATCGCCCCTTCCAGATGCTCGGATTTAATCGCGGTCGTCACCCGCAGCGATTTAGGATTCATGCTTTGAATCTTAGCGAGTGTCAGGTTTTTAGGTTTTTAGGCGGCGGCTTTCGGGCTTCAGGCGGCAAATAGACTCATTCTTTAGCGCCTGGATCGCGGGCCGCCGCTCCTGGTTCCACCAAATTGTAGTTAAACGTGAGGTTGACGCGGATGCGATCGCGCGTGGCGGTGACAGGAAACGGCTCAAACGGGGCGGACTGCTGCACAGCGGCGATCGCAGCAGCATCGGCATCGGCAAAGCCAGAGGGTTCCGCAAGCTGCAAGTCGAGCAGGTTGCCTGCGCGATCTAGGGTGAGCCGAACAATCACGCGGTAGGGGCGATCGATGGGCACTTGCTGCCAAACTTCCTGCACGTCCCGGTTGAGTTGGTTAACGTACTCGCCCCACGCAGGGTCGCGCTGGGCGGAGAGTCCGGGCGGATTGGCAAGCGGATTGGCCGTCGTGCGGTCTGGGTTGGCGATGCCGTCTAGTCCCTGACCTGGTGGAGGCGGTGCAGCCGCAGGGTTGCCAGCAACGACCACTTCCGGCAAGGGCTGGGGCGGCTGAGGCGAGACAGGCGAAAAGTCTGGCGGGGGCGGCAGTGCGGCTTCCCAGAGCGGCTGGGGTGGCGGCAATGGCGGCCGGGCCAGGGGCGCGGGAATCGGTTCTGGCGGCACAAAGGGAGCCGGACTCAGCGCGGGCAAACCGTTGGGGGGCGGAGCCGCCGGAGTCGCCGCCACTGGCGTAGCCGCAGGGCTGGGAGAGGCAACGGGCGGGGGAGGGGTGGGCGGGCGGGGAGCCGGAGCAGCGGATGGGGCAATTTCCGCAGGGATCGCTTCACGAATCGGGCTGGGAGCCGGGGCAGGCGCGGCAGGAGCGATCGCTGGGCGGCTGGCATGGGCAGCGGGTTGCAGCAGGGCTTTTTCGGACTGATCTTCCGCGGGGGCGATCGCCGCAGTTCCTTCATCCAGCGCAGTCCCCTTGCTGCCTGCCAGCGTCACCGCATCCTTCTGAAACTCCACAGCCTTGCCCGCATTGGTAGGTAAAACGTCCACCTTTTCGCCAGTCGCTTTCTGAGACACTTGGGCGCGGCGCAGCGCAGCTTCTACCGCTCCCGTTTCAGGAGCATCCAGGTAAACAAACTCGATCGGCTGGGCAGGGCTGGGCGGCTCGACCTGTGGCGGCTCCGGCAGTTGCCACGCGACCCAGCCTGCGGTCACCGCACCCGCATGAAACGCCGCCGCCGCCGTGACGTATAAGACCAAATGCTTGCGTTGGCGCGTCATCACCCGCGACCGATAGCGCCTTAGTCGGCTCATGCTGCTCCTCACCCCGCCCAGGCGCAAGCCCTGTAAATCTGCGAGTTACTGTAATCAAACCACAGGATGCGGCCGATCTGACGGCTTTTTTCCGCAGAAATACCCAATTTTTCTAGATCACGCAGCACGATCGAGAACGGGGAATCGCTGTTCAGACCGTTACCGCCCCAATTTCCGATTGCATCCTGGCTGGCAGGGGGCTTCAGGAATGCTGGCCTTTTGCCGTAAAATAGGAGCTTGAAATCATTTGCACCCGCTGTGTTTGAGATTTTGCTATGGATATTTTGACGTTGGGATGGGTTTCTTTGCTGGTTCTATTCACGTTTTCAATCTCGCTGGTGGTTTGGGGGCGCAACGGTTTCTAACTGGTCTAACCGGATTGACCAGGACTTCCGTCCAGATTCACAATTTTTGCAATTTTTGCAATGACCCTTGATACGCTTGATCTGTCTGCCCTGAGTTTGTCCCCGCTAAATGTGTTGGCGGTGCTAGCGGCGCTGCTGCTGGTCGGCGTGACGGGCGGGGTGATTTATTTGACGGCTGTGGAATGGCGCGATCGCCGTCGCCAAGACCGCGAAAAGCGAAGCCGATAGCCAGACTCAGCAATTCCTCACCTTCCGAAAAGAGCCAGTTGACCTGCATCAGTCTGGCTCTTTTGCATTTTTGTCCGCCGCATTGGAGGGATTTTAGATTTTGGATTTTAGAGTTTGGATTGGCAATTTTGGAGGGTATGGGGCGTGTGGCTCAAGAATTGACCCCAACCCAAAACCTCCCCCTGCTCCGCAACAACGCACACCACAAGGTTCAATCAGATTCGCTATCTTCAGAGATTGAGCATAGCCATCCAGGCGCGTCCTTTCCGCCGCTTTCTTTCCATAGAGCTATCGAGCAATGGCTTGCTCAGGCGAAAAGCCCTATCTAGAACTCTCAATCCCTTTCAAACTTTGTATGACGACAACCCGCGAAACGCTGACTTCTCCTAACCCTCAGGCAGGGGCATTGCATCCCTTAGAACCGCTGACCGCTGCTGAAATTAACCAGGCGGTTTCCCTGCTTCGGCAGCAAAAAAACGTGGGCGACGGTTTTCGGTTTCCCTCGGTGACGCTACATGAACCGCCCAAGGCGTTGGTGCAGGCCTATCAACCGGGCGATCGCTTTGAGCGAGAAGTCGCCGTTATCTTGCTGGACAATGCCACGGGGCAAACCTACGAGGCCATCGTTTCCCTCACCCAGGGGCATGTCACCTCCTGGAGGCAGGTGCCGGGAGTGCAGCCTAACATCATGGCCGACGAACTGGTGGAGTGCGAAGCGGTGGTCAAGGCCCATCCCGACTTTCACGCAGCGCTGGCAAAGCGGGGCATCACTGACTTGGATCTGGTGATGGTCGATCCGTGGGCACCGGGCAACTTTGGCTTTGAACACGAAAAGGGCATCCGCTTTTCACGCTGCATCTGCTATCTCCGCGCCACACCCGACAGCAATGCCTACGCCCGCCCCATCGATGGGCTAATTCCCGTGGTGGATTTGAACAAGATGGCGCTAATCCGCATCGAGGATCTGGGCGTGGTGTCTGTGCCGCCAGAGCCGGGGGAATACGAAGCCCGCTTCATGCCAGAGTTTCGCAAAGATATTAAGCCGCTGCACATTACTCAGCCCGAAGGGCCCAGCTTTCAGGTCAACGGGCACCACATCCGCTGGCAAAAATGGGACTTTCGCATTGGCTTTACCCCCCGCGAGGGGCTGGTGCTGTATTGCGTCAGCTACGAAGATCAGGGGCGGCTGCGGCCGATTCTCCATCGCGCTTCGATGGCAGAAATGGTTGTGCCCTATGGCGACCCGCGCCCGCAGCACTATCGCAAAAACGCCTTTGACGTGGGCGAACATGGCGTGGGACTGCTGGCCAATTCCCTCAAGCTGGGCTGCGACTGTGTGGGCGAGATTTACTATTTTGACGGCGTGCTGACCAATAGCCGGGGCGAGGTGTCGGTGATTGAAAACGCCATCTGCTTGCACGAAGAAGACTTTGGAATGCTCTGGAAGCATACCGACTGGCGGAGGGAGAGCGTGGAAGTGCGGCGATCGCGCCGTCTGGCCATTTCCTTCATCGCCACGGTAGACAACTACGAATACGCCTTTTTCTGGTACTTCTATCAGGACGGCAGCATTCAGTTTGAGGTCAAGCTAACGGGCATTCTGCTTTGCGCGGCGCTGGCGAATACCCCGAAATATGGCACGCTGGTTGCCCCAGAGCTAAACGCTACCAACCATCAGCACTTTTTCTGTATGCGGCTGGACTTTGACCTGGATGGCACAGCCAACTCTGTTTACGAAGTCAACACCGAAGCCGAGCCGATGGGCCCCGAAAATCCAATGGGCAATGCGTTCTATGCTGTCTCAACGCTGCTGGCAACCGAGCAGCAGGCCCAACGCCTGATCGACCCCTTCACTGCCCGCTACTGGAAAGTGGTGAACCCCAACGTCACAAACCGCCTGGGGCAACCCGTCGGCTTTAAGCTTGCGCCCGGAGAAAACGTGCTGCCCTTTGCCCATCCTGACTCGCCTATCATGAAGCGGGCTGGCTTTATGGGCAAGCACCTGTGGGTCACGCCCTACGACCCGGCCGAGCGCTATCCCGCTGGCGACTATCCCAACCAGCACCCCGGCAGCCAGGGCTTGCCCCAATGGACGCAGGCCAATCGCTCGATCGAAAATACCGACGTGGTGGTTTGGTATAACTTTGGACACCACCACATTCCCCGCCCTGAAGATTGGCCCGTCATGCCCACGGCCTACTCTGGCTTTATGCTAAAGCCCGTCGGCTTTTTTGATTGCAACCCAGCGCTGGACGTGCCGCCCTCTGAGCCCAAGCACGCTTGTCATTAAAACGGGCCGGGACTTACGCACTTGCAATACGAACTTGCAATACGCACTTGCAATAACCTCTCTGGGTTCTAGACGATTTCTCCTGGGCTGCGTCCGCGAGAAATCGTCTCGCGAGAAATCGTCTAAGGGGCTAACGCCATAAAACGGGTGAGAAATCATTCAACTCTTGGAGAATATTGCGAAGGAATCATTACCATTTTTCTTTTGCTATTTTCCTTTAAGGAAACTCTCTTTGAAACAAGACAAAAAGCGCCTAAAATTCTCTCTAAGACGTTCATCTAATCCCCTTCAAAGCTCCGTTACAGCATTTTCTTGCGATGTGAGGCCTGTGCTAACTCAGACAGGCGAGGACTTTTGCCCCATCTCATGCCTCACTAGCTTCAAAAACGCTGTAGTCAAATCGGTGTTAACTTGTAAGTCTTTTGATAATGCTGTGTTAAGGCTTGAAAACTATCGCCAAGTTTCTATTGTCAAAGCCTAAAAAAAATTGAAGGCCGCTGATAGAAACTAATCACTACATCGTCCTGCTGGTAAGAGCTTGAGCCTGATTTTGCGTGAACTGTAGTCTGGAGTATAGTTACTTGACAACACCCGATATCCCAAGCTTGGGTATCCGAGGAAAATCATGCAACTGCAACTCAACCAGAGCTATGTCTTGGTGTTGGATAAGCCGTCCGACGAACTCCGCAGACTGGAATCTCAGCTTGCTCGGTTGCACTGTCCCGTTGTGGTGACGAACTCAGCCGTGCAGATGATGCTACGGGTCAGCCAATCGCCGCCGTCTCTGGTGATTTTGGTGGGGGGCGATCGCCGCTGGTCTGAAGTGTTGGTGAAACAACTCCGCAACAACGCCAACGCCCGCCACACCACCATCGTCACGCTGACCGATCACCACGCACCCAGTTGGCTACATCAAGAAGAAAATCCGGGCTTTGATGGGTTTCTGGTTAAACCGCTGACGGCCGATGTGCTGATGTCGCTAGTCCAGTCGGCCTGGGCGCGGCAAAGCGTCGGCTCTGCAAGCTAGCTTCAGGCATGTCTAATCCAGACTGTTTTAACCCAGGCTTGTCTAATCCAGGCTTGTCTGATCCAAACTTGTCTAATCCAGGCTTGTCTAATCCAAACCTGGCTGAATGGATTGGGCTTAGCCTTCAAGCTCCTGGTTGGCGCGGTGTTCTAGCCAGATGGGGAGGGCGATCGCCGCACAGAACAGCAGCAGCGCCACCACCGCAAACTGCCCCACTATGGTTACCAATTGCTCCAGGGGAATCAGCTTCCCCACAAAGAAAGCCAGCGTCACCATCACCGAAGCCCAGGACAGCGCCCCGATCAGGTTGCACAGCAAAAACTGGGGATAGGGCATTTGTGCAATGCCTGCTAGGGGCCCGGCAAAAATTCGCAGCAGCGCCAGAAATCGCCCAAAGATCACGGCTCTAGCGGCATTCTCGCTAAACTGCGTGCGGACTGCTAGCAGCCTGGATTCCTCAATGCGAAACACGCGACCCGCCCGCACCAGCAGCGGCCAGCCCCCAAAATATCCAATCCAGTAGCCAAAATTGTCGCCTAGCACAGCCCCGGCCGTTGCGCTGGCCAAGACCAGCCAGTAATTTAGCTCATCGCTGCCTGCCAAAAACCCGCCCACCAGCGTAATTGTCTCCCCTGGCAGCGGCACACCTGTATTTTCGAGCATGATGCCCAAAAACACGACCCAATAGCCATACTCATGTGCAAGATTTTCCAGGGCCTCTAGCGATAACAGCTCAAGCGACATGAGGGAAGCCTTCACAAAGATTTACGAACACCCTTTTGATCTTTACTTAAGCCGGAGAGGGTGTCAATGATTAAGAAAATTCCCCCGTTTCCCAGTGCGATAGGAATTCGGGGGGATATCCGGAGGATTTAGTTCAGCTTCAGGCGAGATCCCGACCAGACACGGTTCGCTAATACTGCTAGCTATCCCGCTAGATCTCAACTAGATCTCAACCTTAAGATCTCAACCTAAACATCACACTGCGTCATGGTTTCTAGCCTTAGTCGCTGCAACGCTACAAATCAAGCGGTGCCCGATGCAGCAGTCTAGAACCGATAAGCTGCACCAACTTGCAGGCTGACAGCAGCGTCATTGCTGTTTCGATATGCATCAAAGCCTACCTTCGCGTCACCGTAGAGGACGATGTTGCGACGAATCGCGGCTTCCACGCCCACCGTGGCCACCGGAGCGCTGCGATCGCCCAGCGGGGTAGACCGGCCCTCATCCGTCACGAAAGAGTAGCCGCCGCCGACGTAGAGGTTAGCGCCAGGAGCAATGCCGATGTCATACGTCACCAGGGGCATGAGCGCCACAGAATCACTGATCAGCGCTGCACCACGCACCGAGATAGGCGCTACAGGCACGTCAAAGCGTCCTTGAACGTTTGCCCCGAAGGAGGTGTCGCCAGCGGCATCTTCGGTCACGCCCGCAGCAATACCCGCGCCGATGTAGTTGCCAGCCATTTGGGCCGAAGCAGGGCTGGCAGAGAGCAGCATGGGAACCGCAGCAACAGCCGACAGAGCAGAAACGGTAGCAATCGATTTCAGAGAGAGTTTCATAGGTTTTTCCATCCCAAAAACGTACAAGAGAGCGCAACAATCCGGCATAAATGCAAACTGCACTTATGGTGAATTCAGACCAGGTAATCGAATCAGAGTCGCTTCATGCTCGACCATAGAACGTGAGATGAAAGATTTCTCAAAAAGGCGCTTTTGTACCTCTTTCAATCTCAGTCTGATGGCATCAAGAGCAGGTGAATTGCAGGTTCTGGTTTAAAGAATTCGTCTGTGTCTTAAAAGTTCCTTAGACTTAGAAAGAATCCTTTAGCGTCTGAACTATCTTAGTTATAAAACCAGAAAATGAGCGATCGCCCCATCTATGTTTCGCTAATTAAACTGTCACAAGTCTGAGCGCGATCGCCAAACGAAAATTAGCTTCCAAGCCTTGCGACCATCAGTTAGGTGCATCTATTCAAAGATATAAACAACTAAAACTGACAGCTTAAAAGTCTTACCAAAAGACGAATAAACTTACATTTTGTTCCCGAAATGAAAGGCCGCAATCGTCTACGAATCATCCATCTAACGCAAGAGAATAGAAGGATGGAAATCTTATGAAACGTATAAGTAAAAGGTACGCCAGTTGGTTTAGAGGACGCAGGCATTCCTCCGAAATTCAAGACTGTCCTTTTCTTATTCCCTACTCCTTTCTATTTTATCTATTGGCGCAATCGGGAGGATTGATCTGACTTGTGTTTTGCAGTCCACCTGATGTCTAAGAATTGCCTGCAAGATTCTGCCAGATTCATAACCAGATTTATAAGAATTAGCGCTGTCGGAACGCTACTCGGAACGCTACATTGGCAGCGGTGGGCTGCAATCCTTGCTCAACACGATAAAAGGGGCGATCGCTCTCTGACTTGTGGAGAAGCGACGAGACCTAACATTCTGCTAACATCCTGAAACAACTGGTACCCTGAGTCCAACCCTCTCTCTATCCTCTTACCCCTGATTAGCATGAAGCGGCGATCGCTCCTCATTGGCTCCAGCAGTGTAGCGCTTGCGGCCCTAGTGGGCGGATGCCGCCGCCGCGACAACGGGCTGCGGGTGTTGTTTCTCGAAGACTCGGTGCCGCCGCAGGTCTTGAAGGCATTCCGCAGCGCCCTCAGCCAGCCCCTACCGCTGAGCTTTGTGCCGCGCCCCCAGCTTGCCAGCATTGTTGAGCAGTTGGAAACCTGGCAAACGGCGGAGTCGCCGCAGACGGCCGACCTGGTGACGCTGGGTGATGCGTGGCTGACGGAGGCCATTCAGCAAAAGCTGATTCAGCCGCTGGAGGTGTCGTCCATTCCTGGCTGGGAGCGAGTGCCCAAGCCCTGGCAGGATTTGGTAACCCGCGATCGCCAGGGTGCGCTGAGCGCTGCGGGTCTGGTGTGGGGTGCGCCCTACCGCTGGGGCAGCGTGGCGATCGCCTTTCGCAGGGACAAGCTAGACCCCCTGGGCTGGCAACCGCGAGACTGGGCAGACCTATGGCGGCCAGAGCTAGCCGGAATGCTGTCGCTGCCCGATAGCCCCCGCACGGTGCTGGGGCTGGTGCTAAAGAAACTGGGTCGATCGGTCAATGAAGCAAACCTAGCGGCTGTTCCGAATTTGCAGAATGAACTGGCTGCCCTCGATGACCAGACCAAGTTCTACAGTTCTACCGATTATTTGCAGCCGCTGCTGATCGACGACACCTGGGCCGCCGTGGGCTGGACGACCGACATTCTGCCCGTGATGCAGGGCGACCCGCGCATTGGGGCGGTGATTCCCGCGTCGGGCACGATGCTGTTTAGCGATTTGTGGGTGCGTCCGGCGCGATCGCCCTCCACAGAGTCCGATCCGGGGGCGATCGCCGAATCTGCACTGGCCCAGTGGATCGACTTTTGCTGGCAGCCAGAAACCGCAACCCGCCTGTCGCTGCAAACGGCCGCTGCATCGCCCATTTTTGCGCTAGATGCGTCGGACTTGCCTGCGGACTTGCGAAACCGTGAGCTACGGCTGCCTGCCGAGTCCATTTTGCAGAAAAGCGAATTTCTCTTGCCGCTGTCGCCCGCTAGCGCTGCCCAATTTCGGCAGGCGTGGTCGGCGTTGCCGCGGCAGGCGTGGGCCGACCCGTCAGCCCAGCAATCCCGTCGGAGCGCAGCATGATGTCGCAGTCTCGCCGTCCCTCTGCCTGGCCCAATGCCACACCCGAAAAATCGCACAGATAAGCCGCCAGCAGGTTACCCTGGCGGTCAAAGACGCGGGTGCTGTAGCCATAGGTGCTGGCAGACGCGCCAAATTGGTTTACAAACGTGTAGCGCTCCATATAGTTATAGATGCTCCACACTTGCGGGTTAACGACTAGCTCCACTCGCTGGGGCGAGTCTTCGCGGGCAGGATAGACCAACCAAGTTTCCAAAAGCTGTTCTCCAAACTGGTCACGCACCCACCACAGGCTAGGCAGCGTCAGTCCTTCTTGGGAAATGGTGTTTGCGGTAATCATTTCCGGATCGGGCAAAATCGCGCCCGGTTGCGCTAGCGATAAATCCGGGGGTTCGCTCAGCAGCAGACGGGTCATGTCGTCGGAGGCGGCCGCTGCTGTGCGGGTTGCTGCGGGCGCGTCGGACTGGGGAACTGCATGGACGGCGATCGCCCCACCCATCAACCCTGCAACCAGACCCACGCTCAACCCTGCTTTTGCACCAACACCCATCCAGTGCGATTCGCGAAGCCATGCCTGGGGGAATTGCCCGCTTGCCCGTCTATTTGCCATGTTCACTTGCCATGTTCACAGTTTGCTCCAAGTGCCTCATAACCTAGTGCTGACGGGCCCTTATGTCTGCTGCTTTGGTGCGACATCGACCAATGCGACATCAGCCAGTACGATATCAGCCTATGTGATATCAGCCGACTAGAAAGAGCCAGCCAGAGTTCGGCTTTCCTGACTTGAGGTTGTGAGTTCTTCCTATGAATTCTTCCTATGTTCACCCAAACCGATTTAATCGGCAAGTCCAGGAAAAATACATCATCCGATCGGATGACCCAGAGCCAGAGGCCGGATGAACCAGGCCGCGACCCGACGGAGCGATGGGCGATTTTCTTAACATCCCTTAAGATTACTAGAATACGTCTTAGAGAAATGGGAACTCAGGAGTAGCAGCGTCATAAGTAGCAGCGTCATAACCCCAGTGCCTCGTCTGTTTGGGCGGCTGTCTTCAGGTGACTGTCTTTAGGCGACTGTCTCTAGGCGGCTGTCTCTAGGCAACTGTCTTCGGGCGACTATCTATCGACTGTCTATCCATGAGGCGGCGCTTCTGAATCCTCCTGAACGAATCGGTAAGGTCTGTCGGTCTGTTTATCTAGTCTGTTTTCCCAAGCTCTCTTCGATTTTTATCCTCAAACTCACCCTCTGCTGCTGTCTATGTCGCCTGAAACTTTGACCAATTCTCAAGTGTCGATGGATAACGCTGGCTCAATTTCCAACGGCGAGGTCGCCGGAACTCTGTCCACAGGGATTGAGAACAGAGCAGAGGCAGATGGCGGGCAATCGGGCGATTTCCGCAGGGATCGCTTCGCGAATCGTGCGGGGAACGCAGAGGTCGATGGGTTTACGGCTGCGGATGACTTTGTGCAGCGGCATATTGGGCCGTCGGACACAGAGGTGCAATCCATGCTGGCGACGCTGGGCTTGGGGTCTTTGGAAGAACTAATCGATCGGGCCGTACCCACAGCTATCCGGCTCCAGCAGCCGCTGAACCTGGGCGCAGGGCAGAGCGAGTACGAGTTGCTAAAGGAACTGAGGGCGATCGCCGCTCAAAATCAGCTTTTCCGCTCCTTCATCGGCATGGGCTATGCCAACACCATCACGCCGCCAGTCATTCAGCGCAATATTCTGGAAAACCCCGGCTGGTATACGCAATACACGCCCTACCAGCCCGAAATTGCCCAGGGTCGCCTGGAGGCGCTGCTGAACTTTCAGACAATGGTGATCGACCTGACGGGGCTGGAAATTGCCAATGCCTCGCTGCTGGATGAGGGCACGGCCGCTGCCGAGGCGATGACCCTCAGCTATGGGCAGCACAAGGGCAAGAGCAAGACATTTTGGGTGTCGCAAGCCTGCCATCCCCAGACGATTGAAGTGGTGCAGACCCGCGCCCGGCCGCTGGGCATCGACGTTTTGGTGGGCGACCACCGCACGTTCGATTTCTCCACACCCGTCTTTGGCGTGCTGCTGCAATATCCGGCGACGGACGGCGCGATTTACGACTACACAGCGTTTATTGAGCGGGCCCACGCAGAAGGGGCGATCGCCACTGTGGCCGCCGACCTGCTCAGCCTGACGCTGCTGAAACCGCCGGGAGAATTTGGCGCAGATATCGCCGTCGGCAGCACCCAGCGCTTTGGTGTGCCCCTCGGCTATGGCGGCCCCCACGCGGCCTACTTCGCCACCAAAGAAGCCTTCAAGCGGCAGATTCCGGGTCGTCTCGTCGGCGTATCCAAAGACGCGACGGGCCAGCCCGCCCTGCGTCTCGCCCTGCAAACCCGCGAGCAGCATATCCGCCGCGACAAAGCCACCAGCAACATCTGCACTGCCCAAGTGCTGCTGGCCATCATTGCCAGCATGTACGCCGTCTACCACGGCCCCGACGGACTGAAGCGTATCGCCACGCGCATTCACCAGTTCACCGCTGCGTTAGCAGAAGGTCTGAAAGCACAGGGCTATGAACTGGGCAGCGAACCCTTTTTCGACACGCTGCGGGTGACGGTGCCGGATGCTGGAGTGATTCTGGAAAGGGCGATCGCCCACCGGATTAACCTCCGCCGCATCGACCCCACCACCCTCGGCATCAGCCTCGACGAAACCACCACCCCCGCCGACCTCCAGGATCTCCTCCAAGTCTTCGCCCCCAGTTCCCCAACACCTTCCCTGCCGAATCCCCCTCACGTCAGCGCTGCGGAGCAAAACCCTCAGATCCCCAGCCCCCTCTCCCGCACCAGCCCTTACCTCACCCATCCCGTTTTCCACCGCTACCACTCCGAAACCGAACTCCTCCGTTATATGTATCGCCTCCAGCTCAAGGACTTGTCCCTAGCCACGGCGATGATTCCCCTCGGCTCCTGCACCATGAAGCTGAACGCCACCTCCGAAATGCTGCCCGTCACCTGGGCGGAGTTTGGCCAGCTTCATCCCTTTGTGCCGCTGGATCAGGCCCAGGGCTATCAAGTCCTGTTCCAGCAGCTTGAGGACATGCTCAAGGAAATTACGGGTTTTGCGGGCATCTCACTCCAGCCCAACGCTGGGTCCCAAGGCGAATATGCAGGGCTGCTAGTCATTCGCCAATATCACCTCAGCCGGGGAGATGCACATCGCACGGTCTGCCTGATTCCCGAATCGGCCCACGGCACCAACCCCGCCAGCGCCGTCATGTCTGGCATGAAGGTGGTGCCCGTCGCCTGCGACAGCGAAGGCAACATCGACGTGGCGGATTTGCGAACCAAGGCAGAGAAGCACCAGGCCGATCTGGCAGCGCTGATGGTGACGTATCCCTCTACCCACGGGGTCTTTGAGGCGGCGATTCGGGAAATCTGCGACATTGTTCATGCCTACGGCGGCCAGGTCTACATGGACGGAGCCAACATGAACGCCCAGGTGGGATTGTGCCGTCCAGCCGACTTTGGCGCAGACGTATGCCATTTGAACCTGCACAAGACCTTCTGCATTCCCCACGGCGGCGGCGGCCCCGGCATGGGCCCGATTGGCGTAGCGGCGCATCTGGTTCCTTTCTTGCCCAGCCATCCCGTCGTGCCGATGGGTGGCTCCAGCAGCGTCGGTTCGGTTTCCGCCGCACCCTGGGGCAGCAGCAGCATCCTGCCCATTTCCTGGGTCTATATCCGCCTGATGGGCACGGCTGGCTTGACTCGCGCCACCCAGGTCGCCATCCTCAGCGCCAACTACATCGCCAAGCGGCTGGAGGGACATTACTCCGTGCTGTATAAGGGCGAAAACGGGCTGGTGGCCCACGAGTGCATCCTTGACCTGCGCCAGTTCAAGAAGACGGCTGGCGTGGAGGTGGAAGACGTTGCCAAGCGGCTGATCGACTACGGGTTTCACCCGCCCACCATGTCCTGGCCCGTGGGGGGGACGATCATGGTAGAGCCGACCGAGAGCGAGTCGCTGGCGGAACTGGATCGCTTCTGCGATGCGATGATCGCTATCCGCGAAGAAATCCGCGAGATTGAAGACGGCAAGGTTCCCCAAGACAATAACCTGCTGAAAAACGCGCCCCACCCCGCTGCCATCTTGCTCAGCGACGAATGGAACCGCCCCTACTCGCGGGAGCGGGCTGCCTACCCCACCGCCTGGACACGGGAGAACAAGTTCTGGCCCGCAGTAGGACGGATTGACAACGCCTATGGCGATCGCAACTTAGTCTGCTCCTGCCTGCCGATGGACGCTTATTAGGCTTATTAGATCCATCGCGCCATCGAATGGGGGAATTTTAGATTGGGGATTTTGGATTTTGGATTGAGGAGATACCCTGCTAAAATCCAAAACCCAAAATCCTCCTTACCTGTTCTTACTCGTTTGCGCCAGAATTGCTCCGTACTTCACGGTGGAGGTAGCGCAGCACTTCGCCGGGGCGACCGTCGAGGACGATGCCGTGGGGTGGAAGGTCGAGGGCACGAGTCCACTCGAAGCGTTCGGCGTAGCGGAGCAGGTGCAGACGGTCAATCGCCATCTGGGCATCTTCGGGCAGGCCGATGATGCAGTGGCGCAGACGGCGACGGTGGGGCAGTTCGCAGGTGAGCGGGGGCAGCGAAAACTGGGTCGCCTCCGAGAATGGGGACGACCAGGTGTATTGAATTGTCAGCATTTGGGGTTTCCTCCAGGAAACGAGGTAGGGAAACCCCGAAAAGATGGCCGCCCAAACGACGCAAAGCAGGTTTCAAGGCGGCCATACAATAGGCAAAGCCCTGAGACAGCCCCTACTGTCCTGGGGTCAGGCGTTGGTAGGTGCGTCAACATCTACCAATGCCGTAAACGACGAACCGGCCAAATTTTCGGGGAGTGAAGCAAGCTGCGGAAGTTGGAAAAATCACAGCTTGATGGGCGATTGTAGTGGATACCCCTGATCGGCGCAAGCAGAAATTTGCTACGGAGTGTAAAGGAATCTGGCATCTGCTTTTTGGCTCGAAATCGCTCGATGTGTGGCTCTGGATGGGATGCTTTCTCTAGATG
Organism: Thermoleptolyngbya sichuanensis A183; assembly: GCF_013177315.1. Lineage (NCBI taxonomy): Bacteria > Bacillati > Cyanobacteriota > Cyanophyceae > Oculatellales > Oculatellaceae > Thermoleptolyngbya > Thermoleptolyngbya sichuanensis. The sequence goes on from NZ_CP053661.1 coordinate 5,296,366, forward strand.
GGACGCTTTTCTGAAGGTTTGTATTCTAGATTCGCAGCGAAACTCAACATTGCATTACAGTTTGCAATCTGTTTTTCTAGGAGAGTGCTTTAATGAATCTGTGAATTGCTGTGAATTGAACTGTTGTGCTGTGAATTGAACTGTTGCTTTGCTGTGCATGTTGGCTGTCCTAACGCATTCCGCTGAACTCACCGTGGACTCTAATCTTTCGTCGATTTCCTCCAGCGTAGATACCAGCGACAATTTGCCCCGCGAGGTGCGGGTTGCTCAGCTTCGCAATACTGTCGAAACGCTGCAAATGGCCGATGCGATCGCCAGCAGTGGATATCTGATTACCAGCGCCGAACTGGCCGACCTGATGGATGTCAACGCCAGCGCTGTTACCGGGCGGGGCGATCACTGGGTCTGGCGCAACTGGGTCGTCTCTCGCGTGCGCCGCGAAGGGAACCAGATTCTCTGGCAGCTAGAGCGAGTCGATTAGCCGCTGAGCGTTTGGGTTTGCGTAGGGACTTCCAGCCCCTCTTGCTCCCCGCCTCCCGACCTGGGAGCAGGGGTTGGGGGATGGCGGCAGATTGAACGTTAGACATCGCGCCGTGACACGACACGCCATTACACGGCCAGGAATTGCTGGATCACGTCGTTGCTCAGTTCGCTAGTCGGGCCAGAGGCGACGATGCCGCCCTTTTGCATGGCGTAGTAGCGGTCGGCCTGACGCACAAAATGCAAATGCTGCTCCACTAAAAGAACCGAAATCCCTGTGGAGGCAACGATCTGGCGCACGGCGTTTTCGATATCCAGGATGATAGAGGGCTGAATGCCTTCGGTGGGTTCGTCCAGCACCAGGAGTTTGGGCTTACCCATGAGGGCGCGGGCGATCGCCAACTGTTGCTGCTGCCCGCCTGACAGGTCGCCGCCCATCCGATCCAGCATGGTCTTTAGCACAGGAAACAGATCGTAGATATAGTCGGGAACCTGGTTGGTACTGCGCCCAGCTTTTTCTGCCCTTGCTTCGCGCCCCAGCAGCAGGTTTTCCTGCACCGTCAACCGGGGAATCACCTCGCGCCCCTGCGGAACGTAGCCAATGCCCAGTCGCGCCCGCTGGTCAGGAGTCCGTTCTAAGAGCGATCGCCCATCGAATGTGATATTCCCACTGCGCGGCTTTAGCAGGCCCATGATGGTCTTCAGCAGGGTCGTCTTGCCCACGCCGTTGCGCCCAATCAAGCACACCATCTGTCCCCGTGGCACGGTGAGATCCACATTCCGCAAGATGTGGCTCTCGCCATAATACACATTCAGCCCCGATACGCGGAGCATAGCGTCATCGGAAACGGCAGGCGCTTCGTAGGCGACAGCAGAGTTGGTTTGGCTCATGATGGCAGAGGGAAAGGGATAAGGGAGTATTGGCGCGATGGCGGATTGGTGTGGTGGAACAGGGCAGATTCCGAGCCGCATTTCTGACTTCGGAGGCCTGATTCCTGCCCTACACGCCTTCGACGACTTCTAGCAGTTCTTCGGTGTCTTGCAGGCTGATGGGGCCATCGGCATGGATTTCTTGACCCAGATAAACTTCGATCACGCGGGGGTCAGACTGCACTTCGTCGATGGTGCCTTCACAGAGGACGGAACCCTGGTGCAGCACGGTGACTGTGCCTCTGGCAATTTGGCGAACGAATTCCATGTCATGTTCGATTACGATGATCGAATGGCTCTCGGCCAAGGACAGCAGCAGTTCACCCGTGCGTTCCGTTTCTTCGTCCGTCAGCCCGGCCACGGGTTCGTCTACTAGCAGCAAATCGGGGGATTGAGCCACCAACATGCCAATTTCTAGCCACTGCTTTTCGCCGTGCGACAGCAGATTCGCTTTCATATCCGCTTTGTGTGACAGGCCAATGGTTTCCAGCAGTTCCGCGACCGTTCGCCGCTCAACGTTTAGCGTCTTGCGAAACAGGGTGTGAATGACGGACTTTTGGCGGTTGGCGGCTAGCTCTAGGTTTTCGCGGGTGGACAGGTTCAGGTACACTCGTGGCGTTTGAAACTTCCGCCCCACGCCCATTTGCGCGATTTCATGCTCAGCGTAGGGACGCAGATTCCGACCTTTGAAGCGCACCTGTCCTTCGGTGGGCTTGGTTTTTCCCGTAATGATGTCGAGAAAGGTCGTCTTGCCTGCACCGTTAGGGCCGATGATGACGCGCAGTTCGCCCTTGTCGAGGCTGAAGTTAAGATGATTGAGTGCCTTAAAGCCGTCGAAGCTAACGGTAAGGTCGTCAATCTCCAAGATTTTTTCGTTCATATTCAACCTCTGGGTCTTCCTCTAGGCTTGGGTAGGTAGATAGGCGAGTTTGCCCGGTGAGCTGCTTGTAAAGGTTCACGCCGCTGGTGCGGAGCCAGCCGATAATGCCGCTGGGCAACAGCAGCACCACCAGCAAAAACAAACCGCCCTGGAAAAATAGCCAAAAATCGGGAAACTTTTCGCTCAGCAGGCTTTTGGCTAGGTTCACAACCACTGCGCCCAAAATTGCGCCCACCAGCGTTGCGCGGCCGCCGACTGCGACCCAAATCACCATTTCAATCGAGAAGGCAATGTTCATCGTGTTTGGCGACACAATGCCCGATTGCAGCGTGAACAGAGCACCCGCGATTCCGGCCAGCGCACCAGACACAGCAAACACCAGGATCTTGAACCCCGTTGGGTTATAGCCCGTAAATCGAACGCGACTTTCATCGTCACGGATGGCCACCAGAAGGCGACCAAACCGGCCGCTGGTCAGCCATCGACACAGGGCGTAGGCCGCCACAACGAACAGGATGGTGATGATGTAGAGAATGTACTGCGTCCGGTTGTCCTTCACAGGCAATCCAAAAACCGACCGAAAATCGGTCAAGCCGTTGGTTCCGTTGAACAGCTTTTGCTGACCGTTGAAGAAGTTGAAAAAGATAATCGTGGCGGCTTGCGTCAGGATGGAAAAATACACGCCGCGAATCCGGTTTCGGAAGATGACGTAGCCCAGCAGTCCGGCAATGATGGCGGGAATGACGGCGATCGCCATCATGGAAAAAGGCGCAGAGTAAAACGGTCGCCAGAACCAGGGCAACTCGCTGACTCCGTAAAGCGACATGAAATCTGGAAGCCCGCTTCCTGGCGGCTGGGGCAGCTTTAGGTGCATGGCCAGGGCATAGCCGCCCAGCGTGAAGAAAATGCCGTGACCCAAGCTGAGCAGCCCGGTGAAGCCCCAGATTAGGTCAATACCGAGGGCAACAATCGCCAGCGCCAAGAATCGACCCATCAGGTTAAGGCGAAAGGCAGAAATCATCCACGGCAGCGCGAAGATGAGGAACAGGGCGATCGCCGCGACGATGGCAATTTCTATCAAGAGCGATCGCCGCTTTGCCAGGTTTACGGTGCGATTGGGAACAAAAGTGTCAACGGCCATGAGGATTGCTCAGGTAACGGCAACAAGAATCGGTGCAGAGGCAGACAAACATTGCTCAGGTAACGGCAACGAGAATTGGTGCAGAGCCAGACCAGATTGCATGGCTAGGCATCCACCGTGCGTCCTTTCTGCGGGAACATCCCTGCCGGACGAAACTGGAGAAACAGGACGATTAGCGCAAACACCATTACCTTTGCCATGCTGGTGGTGGCGAAAAAGGTGAAAAAGTCCTTGATAAACGGGATATTGGTCAAGTTTGCCAGCATCCCCGTGCCAATAATGTAGTCCGTAATGCCAATTGCCATCGCGCCGACAATCGTGCCAATCAGCTTGCCTACGCCGCCCACAACCACCACCATGAACGTATTCACGATGTAGTTTTGCCCCGTGTTGGGGCCAACAGAACCCAGCAGGCTGAGGGCGCACCCAGCGATACCCGCCAGCCCCGACCCCAAGGCAAACGTGAGCGCGTCCACAGTGCGGGTGGGAATGCCCAGACAGGCGCTCATGTTGCGGTTTTGGGTGACAGCGCGAATCCGCAGCCCCCAAGCCGTGCGGTTCAGAAACCAGTAGACCCCCAGCACACACAGCACCGTCAGCACCATGATGAATAGGCGTGTGTAGGGAAGCTGGTAGTTGCCCAGGGGAATACCACCGCGCAGCCAAGCGGGTGCGGTCACGTCTTTGTTTTGTGCGCCAAACCAGGGTTGTGTCACGGCTAGCCCGTAGGTTCTGGCAAGGAGGTTGCTCGCGACAAGGGCGATCGCCCCCGACAGCGCCAGCAGCAGAGCCGTTGCCCAGCCCTGAATCCGCTCAAAATCAGGACGACGCTTGGCAATCCACTGTCCGCCAAAATACAAAACACAAAACAGAATTAGACCAAACACCAGTACCCAGTTCACACTGCGGACGAACTGCTGCAAAATCAGGCTCACGCCCCAAGTTGCCAGGAGCGTTTCTAGCGGTCGCCCGTAGAGATAGCGAATCACGCCCCGCTCCAGCAGCAGCCCCACCAGCGCCGCGACAATAAACGCCGCTATCAGCGCAAAAAAGATATAAGCCTCAAACAGCGGCCCACCGATTGCCCTGAACGCATTCTGCACCACGAAGGTCGTATAAGCGCCAAGCATCATCAGCTCGCCGTGGGCCATGTTGATCACGCCCATCAAGCCAAACACGATTGCCAGCCCCAGCGCCGCCAGCAGCAGGATCGAGCCAATGCTGACTCCGTTAAAAATACCGTCCAAAATACTCGCAACCACAGGCCCTCTCCCAATGAGTCAGCAATAGGCAACCCGTTACCTATAGCTCAGCTATAGCCGAGCTAGGTAAAGAAACTCTCGCGGGCCACGCCCGCGAGAAATCTAAGAAACCAGTGACCTATCTCTAGATCTGGAACTTGCCCGGATCGCTGACATCGGTTCTCGTCCAATCGCAGGCAAAGCCCTTGGTTTCTGCAACGTATTGGTTCCAAGGCACCGGATCGACCGGGGCGGGCGTGGAATAGACAATTTCAAACAGGCCGTCATCCCGCACTTCACCAATCCGAACCGTCTTGGAAATGTGGTGATTGGGGAACATCTTCACCGGGCCGTGGGGCGCGGCAAATTCTTGACCGTAGGCAGCAGAGCGCACTGCTTCTAGGTCAGTCGGTGTGCCCTCTGCGCCAGCTTTTTCAACTGCCTGCTTCCAGATGTTGACAGAGATGTAGCCCGCTTCCATCGGGTCGTTGGTCACACGATTGTCGCCATACTTGGCTTTGAAGGCATCCACAAACTTCTTGTTTTCGGGCGAATCGACCGTCATAAAGTAGTTCCAGGCAGCAGCATGGCCAAGCAAGTATTCCTTGCCGATGGCCTGCACTTCTTCTTCTGCGATACTCACCGACATGGTGGGATACTTGTCCGGTGTGAGGCCTGCGCCTTGCAGTTGCTTGAAGAAGGCCACGTTGCTGTCGCCGTTCAGCGTGTTGTAGATGACACCGCCGTTGGGCAGAGCCGAACGAATCTTGGCGATAATCGGCGCAACTTCAGTGTTGCCCAGGGGTAGGTAGTCTTCGCCAACCACCGTGCCGCCCTTGGCAGCCACTTGGGCTTTGATAATCGTGTTGGCGGTACGGGGGAACACGTAGTCCGAGCCGACCAGATAGAATTCCTTGCCCTTGTTTTCCAGCAGCCAGTCCACCGACGGCTCGATTTGCTGGTTAGGCGCAGCACCCGTATAGAAAATGTTCTTGGAGCATTCCTGCCCTTCATACTGCACCGGGTAGAACAGCATGTGGTTCTTTTCTTCAAACACGGGCAGCACCGCTTTGCGGCTAGCAGAAGTCCAGCAGCCAAAGATAACGACGACCTGATCTTGATCAATCAGCTTGCGGGCTTTTTCGGCAAAGGTGGGCCAATCCGACGCGCCGTCTTCAACGATAGGGATAATCTGCTTACCCAGCACGCCGCCTGATGCGTTAATTTCATCGATGGCAAGCAGCGTAGAATCGACCACCGACTTCTCAGAGATGGCCATCGTGCCGCTGAGCGAGTGGAGGACACCCACCTTGATGCCATCCCCTGAAGCAGGAGTCGTTGGCGAAGATGCATCCGCAGCAGGGGAACTTGCCGTAGTGGTAGTAGAGGGAGCACAGGCCTTGAGCAACATGCTAGCTCCGAGTGCGGCGGAGCCATAGACCATAAATTTCCGACGACCAAATAGCCTTGTCATGCAACACGTCTCCTCATCGCGAGGGGGCGAAATGAACGATTAATCATACTAGGGTGTGATGTTAGGTCTGTAGACCCTTGTCATTTGTGCTTTAGGCTACAAAACTAAAGTTCTTAAGTTTTTATAAATCTGCTTTCAGACCTTATTTCTGCACTTTGGCGGAGTCATCCCTGTCGTTTGGCTGAGTTGGCGTTTGGCTGAGTTGGCGCGGCGAGCTTTGCCTCTCTAGACCTCTTTAGACCGCTTTAGTCTAGTTCTAGCCAGCTTTATGCGTCTTTTTCGACCGCTTCTTTTCTAAGGTTGGAAATGTCCCAGGCGCGATCGCCCTCGGCTCGTCGATCTTCTGCGTCTGCCTGCAAAATGCGCTCCAGGTCTTGGGCCAACTGGCGCGATCGCGCAATCAGAGCGGTGTCATCGTCTTCCATCGCAGCTACATCACGCAGCACCTCTTCATCGTGCTGTTTGAAAATTTTCGCGGTCCGATGCGCCCGATAGGAGCGCACGCCCATCAGTTTGAGCGCTTCTACACCCAGATCTAGTGCGGAGCTAAAGGTTTCCCGCTGGATCACGTCTACGCTGTTGCGGATGAGTTCGTAGGCATGGCGGCGATCGCCCAAACAAGATCAAGGATACGGTTTGGGTTGCCCATGCGCTTGATTGAGGAACGCTATCGATTCTAGGGCATTCTTAATTAGGACTTACGCAGTTGGACAATTTCTCGCGGGCGTAGCCCGCGAGAAATTGTCCAGACCCCAGAAAGCTTATTGCAAGTGCGTAAGTCTCATCAATCCCAAAGATAATCTTAAGAAGAAACGGCTTCGTTTGATGCAGCATTGCGGCAGCCGAATTAGCACTACGGCGCAACGTCCCGCTGTTTCACCACTCGCCCAGGGCTGACAAAAGAAATGCCCTGAGAAGACGAAGTGCTGATCATGACCGCTTCAATCACGGGTTCTGAAACAGCCGTTTCTGCTACCCAGTCCACCAAAAAGTTTGCGCCCGCGCCGCCGCTCACATCGTTTGCTGCCACAAAAAAGCTGACCGAAGCCAGCGGCCCCAGTTTCGATGGCTCCGTAATATCCTGACGAATCATCTCACCCTCAGAGTCGAAGTAGCGCACGGCAGTAATGATAATGGCGTGTTCTGCATCGGTATTGCGAATGCTCAGCGTGGCCGACAGGTTGACCGCATTGCGCGGGTTGTTATGATGATAGATGTGCGAATAGACCGGAACATAAACCGTCTGTCCGTCGATGATTTTCTCAGGATTTAGAAAGACGGGTTGAAGCGTTGCCTCTTGCTGAACGATCGTCGCTGGCAGTTGCTCTGGCGGCTGGGTGGAACAGGTCATCCCTGTCATCGCCAGAAGGATTCCGCAGATCGCTGATAGGAATTTCGCTGGTTTACCGGAGCGCATCTTTTTGCGAGTTTTTGAGATCTGCTTTGAGACTTGTCACCACGTTCTTGCTTGCGTTCGAGATACAGTGCCTTCTGCTTGTTGCTATTATTGCGGAATTCTGGTTCAAATTCCGTTCTTGGGGAGCGATCGCCCTCATCCTCATTCCGTTCAAGCCGACGGTTGCAAAGACGGTTTGCCCATGTGCAGCTCAATAAACTGCACAATAGTTTCTAGCTCCTGATTGATCTTCAGATTTGTAAAGACAAACGGCTTGTTGCCGCGCATCTTGCGGGCATCGCGCTCCATCACGCCCAAGTCTGCCCCCACCAGCGGAGCTAGGTCGATTTTGTTAATCACCAGCAGGTCAGATTTCGTAATGCCCGGGCCGCCCTTTCGGGGAATCTTGTCCCCAGCGGCCACATCGATCACGTAGATCGTCAAATCCACCAGTTCCGGGCTGAAGGTAGACGCGAGGTTGTCGCCGCCGCTTTCCACAAAGATTAAATCAGGCTGAAACTGCCGCTCTAGCTGTTCGATCGCCACCAAGTTAATCGAGGCATCTTCGCGAATCGCCGTGTGGGGACAGCCGCCCGTTTCCACGCCCACGATGCGATCGCCCGTCAGCGCCTCACTCCGCACCAAAAACTGCGCGTCTTCCTTCGTATAGATATCATTCGTCACCACCGCTAGGCTATACGTCTCCCGCATCGCCTTACACAAGCGATCAACCAAAGCCGTCTTTCCAGAACCCACAGGGCCAGCAATACCAACACGAAAAGTATTCATCAGAGTCTCTTTTATCGCTCTTCGTTCTTCTTTTTTCGTTCTTCTTTTTTCGTTCTTCGTTCTTCTTTTTTCGTTCTTCGTTCTTCTTTTTTCGTTCTTCGCTCTTCGCTCCCACCCAAATCTATCATCGTCGCATTTCTGGTTTCTGATCTTTGTAATCCATCGCACGACTCATCAACAATTCTCGATGGCGAATCGTGCTGAGGACCACATCCCAGGGAAAGGTAAAAGACTGAAACGAAGCCTGGGAGATGCGGTCGGTGTCAAGGTCGGTCACGACTTTGTGAAACATTTCAAATAGAGCCTGGCGCAGAGATTCCAGTTCCTCCGGGGTGCTTGCCTGTTCTACTTTTTCGAGCAGCGCCAGCACCTTGAGGTTGTACATATCAGCACGATTTTTCTGGCGTTCATCCAGCCAGCGGCGAAATTGCCACAGACTAGACGCAGCTAGCACCGCAAAGGACAGCAGAAAGCCCATGACCTCGGCATATTCCACCAAAAAGGCGGGTTCGTCCTGGTTGTAATAATCGCGAGCGCCAGGATGCAGCGACAGACCCAGATTTTCGCGGGCATCGGGCAGGCGCATGAGCGCAGCACGGGGATACTGGCTGACCAGTTCGTTGCGAAATTCAAACAGGGTTTGGGTAATCACTTTGGCGATCGCTGGTTCCAGATCCCGCCGCGTTACCAAAATCGCTCGCAGCCCCACAGCGGGAATATCTTCGTCAGGAATCGGCAGCGCCCCGTCGTAGGTGCCTTTGGGAATTTCGCTGGCTTCCAGCACGGGCAGCGTCAGCCGCATGGATTCCGCCTGGTCGATCGGCACGAGCTGCGCCTGGGTGCGCTGGAGCAGACCCCGCACCGAAGGGCTACCCAATGCAATCACACGAAACAGCGCGTCGATCTCGCCCGCTTGCAGCTTTTCGTAAGATTCGGCGGTAGTCATGGGCAGCGGGCGAAAGTCGCTGTCCATAAGGTTGTAGTGGGTCTGGAAGTGCTTGAAGATGGGGTAGGAGCCGCTGCCCTGGGGCGGAACAGCGACCCGCTTGCCGCGCAGGTCGGTGAACTGGCGAATGTTGGCGCTGGGCGCGGCAATTAGGTGGCAGATTTCGGGAAACAGGTAGGCGATCGCCTGCACAGACGGGTCTAGCGACGTGTCGCCTTGGATAATGCCTAAATCCGCTTCGCTCTCAGCCAGCAGTTTCGCATTTTGCAGGGAGCCGTCGGTTTCCAGCACGCGAATCTGAATCTTGGGTTCGTGGGCAGCGACCACGCTCGACAGCGCCGTAGCAAAGGCGTAGTATTCTCCGTCTGCGTTGCCCGTGGCAATGGTGAGCGAATAGACCCGCTGCCGCTCGATCGTCCACTGGGCCGCAAAGGCGATCGCTCCCAACACGCTCAGCACCACAATTGGAATTGCAAACTTACTCTGCATAGGCTCTGACCGAATGAGATAATACTCGATCCAATAGGGCAACGACCCGACGAACACCAGATGACAGAAGTGGCCACCTACAGTTCTAAATGCGTTGAATCGAAAGCTGCTTGCATTCTTGACCGCCTTTGCTGACCGAACTGAACTCGGTGGACTAGCTTTAGAGACTTGCCTTAAAGACTTGACAATGACTCCAGAAAACATCTCAACCCATGAGAATTGAGCAGGGCAATTGGATTGAGCAGATCGCGCATCAACCAATCTGGGTTCAGGTTGCAGTTTACACGCTGACCGTGCTGACGATTGGTCGGCTAGATCATCTCCTGGGTTCAGATATCGTGCTGTCCCTGTTCTACCTAATTCCCATCGCCTGGGCAGCTTGGTGTTCGCCGCAACCCGTTGCTCTCTATACCACGTTACTTAGTTTTCTGGTAATCTTCCTTGTAGCCGAGTATTCCAGTGGATTTGTCTACACTGAAACAATTAGTTCCCTCTGGCGGAGCGTCACGGAACTCGGGTTTTTTCTTGTCACCAGCACGCTGATCACGAAACTTCGCAAAACACAGGATCGGCTCCGCTGGCTGTCTAGCATGGACGAGCTAACCCATGCAATCAATGTTCGCGTGTTTACCGAGAAGCTGGCGCAGAAAATCGAGCGATCGCGCCGCTATGCTCGCCCGTTCGCCATTGCCTATCTCGATCTGGATAACTTCAAGCAGGTCAACGATCAGGGGGGGCATCTGGAGGGCGATCGCATTCTAAAGCTCGTGTCTCAGGTGGTTCGAGACAGCATCCGCAAGACCGACCTGCTTGCCAGACTCGGCGGGGACGAATTTGCCCTGCTGCTTCCTGAAACCGATCTCAGCGCTGCCAAGACTGCCATTTCCCGAATTCAGACACAGCTTGCAATCACCATGCAGGCAGAGCAAAGCCCTATCACCGTTAGTATTGGCGTTGTAGTTTGTACCCAGCCGCCCTCTTCCCAGACCATGCTGATTCACTATGCTGACCAGCTTATGTATCAGGTTAAGCACAGGGGCAAAAACGCCGCCCAGTTTGCGATGTATCCCGACGCGAACGCCCCACGGCATAATAGCGAGTAATGCTTGCAATTTCTTGAGGCGGCTGTCCTAAAACGACTTTTCTGAGTGACTTTTCTGAATGAGTGCGCCAATATGAGTGCGATCGCCCCTTCTGCCAGTGCCTTTGCCAGCCGCCCCGCCGCTCCCCACCCCAGCGACCACTTCGCAATTACGTTTGCGCCCCTGTCGCTGCCAGAGATTTATGACCTGGCCGATGACCCGGCCAATGGCGCAGTGGTGGTCATGAGCGGCATGGTGCGTCAGGAAACCGACGGTAAGCCCGTCATCGCGCTGGAATACCAGGCCTATGAGCCGATGGCGCTGAAGGTGTTTCAGCAAATCGCCGCCGAAATTCGCGCCACCTGGCCCGATGTGAGTCATGTCATCATCCATCACCGCACAGGCAAGCTGGTCGTTGGCGAAATCAGCGTGCTGGTTGCCGTGGGCTGTCCCCATCGTGCCGAAGCCTTCGCCGCCTGCCAGTACGCCATCGACACGCTGAAACACAACGCCCCCATCTGGAAAAAGGAACACTGGGCAGACGGCTCCACCAGTTGGGTCAGCATTGGCGCGTGCGAACAGTCGCCCACAGGCTGTTAGGAAAAAGCCCAGATGTCGTGTCTAGGGTCACCTTAAGGAAGGTTAATCATCCAATTACGAGACGTTAATAACGAGATTAAACTCGCTTAATCTCGCCGTGGGATCGTTTGTGAGGCATTCATTTATCATCGAGCGCCTCCAAATCGCTTCAACAAAACCTATGGCTTTTCAACTGCAAATTCTGCACGCTTCCGACATGGAAAGCGGTCTCCCGGCTTTCACCGATGCGGTTAATTTCTCTACAGTGATTAACGCGCTGAAGGATGACTACACCAACACCATAATCTTGTCTTCGGGTGATAACTACATTCCTGGCCCCTTCTTCTCTTCTGGGAGCGATCGCGCTCTCCGAAAAACCACCTCATCCCCTGCTCCCGGCGATGACTATACGTTCCGCGAGGGAGTCGGGCGCGTCGATATTGAAATCCTCAACCAGATGGGATTTCAGGCTTCTGCCTTGGGCAACCACGAATTTGACCTGGGTGAATCGACCGTTGTATCTCTAATTCGGCGCGATCGCGAATATCGGGGCACGGTTTTTCCCTACCTCAGCAGCAACCTGAACTTCACCGATCCCAATCCGGGAGACGATGGCACTCCCAGCCAAGACTTTGTGCTAGAAGATTTGGTCGTTGCGGATGGACAGCCCGCAGCCCCCAACAGCATTGCAAAAAGCACCGTGTTGACAGTCAACGGCGAACGGATTGGGGTTGTCGGCGCAACGACTCCGACATTAGGGGTCATCTCCTCACCCGGCCCAAATGTTGAAATTCTGCCGCAGCCCTTTGGCGCAAACCCCAGTGCGGCTGAGCTAGATGCCCTCGCCGTAGAAATTCAAAAATCGGTCGATGGGTTGACTGCTGCTGGCATTAACAAGATTGTGATTGTGGCGCACATGCAGCAGTTGTTCATCGAGCGGGAACTGGCCAGACGGCTGCGCGATGTAGACGTGATTATTGCGGGGGGTTCCCACACCCTGCTGGCAGACAGCACCGACCGACTGCGCCCTGGCGATACGGCAGGCGGCATTTACCCCTTGGTGGAGGACTCTCCAACTGGGCCTGTGCTGGTGGTCAACACCGACAGCAACTGGAAGTATGTCGGGCGGCTGGTGGTGGAATTTGACAACGACGGCAAAATTGACCTGTCAAAGCTCGATCCCAATGTCAATGGGGCCTATGCCACAGATACAGCCAGCGTGGCTGCGCTGACGGCCGTCAACCCCGGTGAACCCGATCCAGAAGTGGTGGATTTGCTTGGCAAGCTACGAACCATCATCAACACCAAAGACAGCAATATTTTTGGGAAGACTACAGTATTTCTCAACGGCACGCGCAATTCGGTGCGGACGGAGGAGACGAACCTGGGCAACCTGACGGCGGATGCCAACTTGTTCGTAGCAAGGCAGGTGGATTCCTCTGTGGTGATCTCGCTGAAGAATGGCGGCGGCATCCGCGACAACATCGGCGCAGTGTCCCCCACTCCGGGCGCAACCGACCCCAGCGATATCGTGACTCTCCCTCCACCAGCTAACCCGGAGGCAAATAAACAAGAAGGGGATTTGTCGCAACTGGACATCGAAAATTCGCTGCGCTTTAACAATGGCTTGAGCCTGATTACCGTCACAGCGGCACAGTTGAAGGAAGTGCTAGAGCATGGTGTTTCGGGCGTTGGGCCGGGACGAACCCCTGGCGCGTTTCCTCAAATTGGCGGCATCTCCTTTAGCTTCGATGCCAGCAAGACGGCCCAGCGACTCGCGAGCGATGGCACCGTGACCACGGCCGGAGAGCGCATCCAGTCGGCGGCGCTGACGGATGCCAATGGCAACTTTACGCAAATCATTGTTCGGAACGGTCAGCTTGTGGGCGATCCGAACCGCACCTTCCGATTGGTGACGCTCAGCTTTTTGCTGGGAACGAGTTCGCTAGATTCCAGCGGGGATGGCTATCCGTTCTTCCGGTTTGTGCGAGAAAACCCAACCCTGGCGAATCGGGTGGATTTATTAGGCGAGACGAGTATTGACCTGAACCGGAATGGCGTGATCGACGGACCAGTGAGCCTGCCGGATGGGGTGGCGACGTTTACAGATGCAGGTAGTGAGCAAGATGCGTTTGCAGAGTTTCTGGCTCAGAGCGGCACGTTTACCAAGGCAGACACGCCCGCAGAGCGCGATCGCCGCATTCAGAACCTCGGCGTTCGAGGCGACAACGTGTTTGGGGTTCAGCTTGTGGGCACCAACGGCCGCAACCGTCTTGTCGGCAGATTTGCCAACGACCTGCTGCAAGGGCTGGGTGGAGCCGACGTGCTAAACGGGCGGCAGGGCGACGATTTGTTGGAGGGTGGACGTGGGGGCGATCGCCTCAACGGTGGCCCTGGCAAAGATGTGCTGGTTGGCGGGCTAGGCCGCGATACCTGCATTGGCGGAGCGGGCGCAGATACCTTTGTGCTGACGCGCGGCGCTGGGTTCGACACAATCGTGGACTACAAAGACGGCGTAGACAAGATCGGTCTGTCGGGCAATTTGCGCTTCGGCAATCTGCGCTTTACCGATACCACTCGCGGTGTTCAGATCCGGGCTGGTAATGACCTGCTGGCGGAGTTGCTAGGCGTGCGAGCCAGTGCGCTCAACCGCACCGACTTTGTGACCACGTTTGCGACCGCAGAGACGTTCGCTTGATGCGGGTCTGAAGCCAGCCTATAAAAGCGCATAAGAGGCACGGCGCGATGCGCCGTGCCTTTTGCATTTGCGAGGTGCTGCGTTTAGTTGCTCATGCGGGGGGCGCGGGGGGCACTGGCCCGCTGAGCGGGAATCGGACGGGCAGGCTGGGCTGCAATCGTAGACCGGAGAACGGCGATCGCCCGCACATACTGGGGATCGCTCTGGCTGCCAACCGAGGTGGGGTTTGCGGCAAGCTGCTGGCGCTGGCTATCGGTCAGGTTGACCTGCACATTGGGCGTGATCCCGCGCTGGCTGATGTCCGTGCCGTTGGGGGTGTAGTAATGGGCGATCGTCACCGCCAGACCAGACCCATCCGACAGCGAATGCACCGACTGCACCAGCGCTTTGCCAAAGGTCTTGGTGCCGACGATCGTGGCCCGCCGATTGTCCATCAGCGCCCCCGTCAGGATTTCGCTGGAACTGGCAGAACTGCCGTCCACCAACACGACCAGCGGCAAGTCCGTCAGCGCCGTGCGATTGGCCCGAATCCGCTCGTTCGCCCCGTACCGATCCACCGTGCGGACAATCAGTCCATTGCCCAACCACTGACGCGAGATGTCGATACTGGCCTGCAGCAACCCTCCTGGATTGCCCCGCAGATCCAGCACAAAGCCCTGCACCTGCTGGCTCAGCAAGTCCTCAATCGCCCGATGCATTTGTTCTGCCGAGTGGGCGCTGAATTCAGTCAGGCGGATATACCCTACGCGAGTGCCCTGCTCTTGTTTCAAGGTGTAGTGGACATTGGGAAGCTCAATGCGGGCCCGCGTTAGCGTCAGGTCGGTCGCCTCTTCCGACTGTCGTTGCAGCCGCAAAACGATGCGCGTGCCGACCTCACCCCGAATGCGATTCGAGGCTTCTTCCAGCGTCATCCCCTCGGTCGAAACGCCATCAATCGACAAAATGCGATCGCCCACCTGTATGCCCGCTCGCGCCGCCGGAGAGTTGGGGATTGGCTCTACCACAGTAATCGCGCCCGTTTGCTCGTCTGCCTGAAGCCGAATGCCCACACCTGACAGTTCTCCAGAGGTCTGACTCGTTAGCACTTCAAACTGGCGCGGGTCCATGAAACGGGTATAGGGATCTCGTAGTCGCTGGAGGGCGCGGCGCAATGCATTGTAAGCCTCTTCCCGCGAACTGTAGGAGGCGCTGAGCAGTTCGTGGCGCACTGCCAGCCAGTCCACCTGGTTAAACGTGCTGTCTACATACTCCCGATTCACGATTTGCCACGCCTCATCAAGCAGGGCCTTGGGGCTGTCCTGAAGCGTAGCGTTCACAGCCGAACTGAACACGGGGGTCAGCAGCGAAACCGTAGCGGCTGCGGCAACAGTTCCACCAAAAAGAGCGGCATTGAGCAAACGAGAGCGGTTGAAAAAGCGGCGCATGGGCAGTAACCGGGATAGAGGGGGACAGGAAAGCGTAGGGATTCAATACGCGGCCACACGCTGGATTCGCCAGCACGGCAGGATGCGTGTGCTAATTCAGTTTTGAAGCCTGGTTTAGTTTGGAGTCTGGCTTAGCTTGGGACTGGCTTAGACAGGACAGATGCTTAAACCACAGATGCTTAAACCTCCGGAACAAACGGTTGGGCACCTCGATTAATTGCCTTATTGAGAACTTTAGGAGCCTGAAACCCTTGTTTTCTCGTAGCCATTCTCAAGAGGATCTGAATCTTTCGAGGTGCCCTGTTGAATACCTGGGTAAAACAAGGGCGAAACAGGAATGGTGAAACAGAAAACGCTGCTCCCTCCATAACTTCTTGGGCAAACCCTATAGACGGGTTCATCGAGACTGCGGTTGCAGGCGACGGCAGCCAGCCCCGAACCGCATTGCCTCATACCACTGCATACATCCAGTTGCTCCCAGTCCAGAGTCCTGTCGAGGATAGTGGCTGTAGACGATTTAAGCCATTTCTTCATCTATCTAAAGGTAGCTCGTTTGGAAAATTTTGGGAGTAACAAAAATCACTAGATAGCTTCAGTAAATCAGGCACCGAGCCAAGCTATCCCTGAGTCAGTGCCAACGATATGCACAAAACACAGCCCATGCGGTTTTGAATACAACTTTTAGACACAACCCGCCACGCACACAACCTTGTACGCAGTAGATTATGTCAGATGCGCCCTCACCTGAAGAAATTTCCAAATCAACATGGGCGATCGCCCTTAGAGCCGTCGGTTGCAAAGAACACAACAACCCTAAGATCGCGCCAGTCCTGCAACCACCCTACCTCAGAGAAACCTGCCTCAGAACAGTACAGTTTTCATTAATACTCCTGCACAAAACGGGTAGAAGCACCGAATACTGAGCATATTTAGAAGACTCAGACCCACCTAGCCGAATGCATTTACCAGACGCAATGGAAAAAATATATCCGCACCAAATATTCCGCACCAAATATACTGGGTTTCCGCTACTTTAACCCTAGTTCCCCCCGATCTTCCAGCATCCTTTGAGGAAATTTAACGAAGCCTGAGCGCGTGCAGACGGGCGATCGCCCCTAAAATTCCATGCCAACCTGTAAATTTGCCCTAATGCGCTGTATCGCTCGCAATTCTGAGTCGTCTATAGCAAGGTTTCAGCCAGTCTTCATCAAGTCGTACGGCTGTCGAATAAAAACGGGAGAAATTTTAATAGCGTGTCGAACAATACAGGGAAGAATGGGGCAGTATGTGATCTATGACGATTAGGTTCTGACAGGTGATCTGGACAGACTATCCGAGAGATTAACTGAATGCAACTGTGACTGAATGCAGTGGATGATGCGAAGTCAGGTAGCTCATTCGGAATTGGGTGAGGAATCGAGTCTGACACCATCGCAGCCCCATTCTTGACAAAACCTTCAGAAACACCTCCACTCCGCCAGTCTGTGTCAAAATGTAAGCGGTTTTGCCCGATTTGAAAAAAAGCTTGAAGTAGGCTTCATCATGGAATCCCTCTACGCATATGCCTGGCTTATCCCAGTGTTGCCCCTGGCAGGGGCGATGATTTTGGGGCTAGGTCTAATTTCTTCCAGCGGTTTCGCCAAGCAGTTTCGCAAGCCCAGTTCGGTGTTCATTGTCTCGCTGACGGGCACTGCAATGGTTCTCTCCTTTGCCCTGCTGTGGAGCCAGATTCAAGGACACCCGACCTACGAACGCTCGATTGAGTGGGCATCGGCGGGCGATTTTCACCTATCGATGGGCTATATCGTTGATCACCTGACGGCGCTGATGCTGGTGATTGTGACGACGGTGGCCTTTTTGGTGATGATCTACACCGATGGCTATATGGCTCATGATCCAGGCTATGTCCGGTTCTATGCCTACCTCAGCCTGTTTAGCTCGTCGATGCTGGGGCTGGTGATTAGCCCAAACTTGGTGCAGATTTACATCTTCTGGGAGCTGGTGGGGATGTGTTCCTACCTGCTGATCGGCTTCTGGTATGACCGTAAAGCGGCTGCCGATGCCTGCCAGAAGGCGTTTGTGACGAACCGGGTGGGCGACTTTGGGCTGCTGCTGGGGATACTGGGCTTATACTGGGCGACAGGCAGCTTTGAGTTTGAGGTGATTGGCGATCGCCTCCAGGATCTCGTCCAGTCGGGTGCGCTCAGCGGGGCGATCGCAGCGCTGTTTGCGGTGCTGGTGTTCCTTGGCCCAGTGGCAAAGTCGGCCCAGTTTCCGCTGCACGTTTGGCTGCCGGACGCGATGGAAGGCCCCACCCCCATTTCGGCACTGATCCACGCAGCAACGATGGTGGCGGCGGGTGTCTTCCTGATTGCTCGCATGTTCCCCGTGTTTGAGCATATCCCCACCGCCATGAACGTGATTGCCTATACGGGCGCAGTCACGGCATTTTTAGGAGCCAGCATCGCCATCACGCAAAACGATATCAAGAAGGGTCTGGCTTATTCCACGATGTCCCAGCTTGGCTATATGGTCATGGGCATGGGCGTGGGAGCCTACACAGCCGGACTCTTTCACCTGATGACCCATGCCTACTTCAAAGCAATGCTGTTCCTCGGCTCTGGTTCTGTGATCCACGGCATGGAGGGGGTGGTAGGACACGACCCCGTGCTGGCGCAGGATATGCGACTGATGGGCGGTCTGCGGAAGTATATGCCGATTACCGCCACGACCTTCTTGATTGGCACGCTGGCGATCGCCGGAATTCCCCCGTTGGCTGGCTTCTGGTCAAAGGACGAAATTCTAGGAGCCACCTTCCGGGCAAACCCGGCGCTGTGGGCCGTTGGATTTCTGACGGCGGGGATCACAGCGTTCTACATGTTCCGCATGTACTTCAGCACCTTTGAGGGCGAGTTTCGCGGTACTAGCACGGAGATCAAGCGCAAGCTAAAAAACGAGCAGCTTCAAAAGCTGGGTCTGGCTTTTGGCCCCGGTGCAATGAACCCGCTGGAGCTAACGGCGGAGACTCATGCCGAAGATCACGAGGCTCACGACGACCACGGACACCACGCCAGCGAGCCGCACGAGTCGCCAATTACGATGACGCTGCCGCTGATGGTGCTGGCCATTCCGTCGATGCTGATCGGGCTGGTAGGCACGCCGTTCAAGAATTACTTCGAGGAATTCATCCATGCCCCTGGTGAGGTGATCCACGAAGCCGAGGCAGTGGACTGGGGCGAATTTCTGACGATGGGCGGTAGCTCAGTGGCGATCGCCCTCGGCGGCATTGCCCTAGCGACAGCCATGTACCTGCTCAAGAAAATCGACCCATCGGCGATCGCCGACAAGATCCAGCCGCTCTATCAGCTTTCACTCAATAAGTGGTACATCGACGACATCTACAACGCTGTGTTCGTGCAGGGCAGCCGTCGTCTGGCCCGGCAGGTGCTAGAAGTAGACGTGCGGATTGTGGATGGGCTGGTAAACCTGACGGGCTTTGTCACGCTGGTCACGGGCGAAGCGCTGAAATATCTGGAAAGCGGCAGGGTGCAGTTCTACGCGCTGATCGTCTTTGGCGCGGTGCTGGGGCTAGTGCTGGTTTCCGGGATTACCTGAAGTTGACACAGGGCGGAGGGCGATCGCTCTCCGCTTCTGCCTTATCCCTTTTTGGGAAATCTGCCGCCTGAGTGAGCCGCCCAAGTTACTTGAGTGAATCGTCCAATCTTCGATCATTAATCGCAGTTGGGTTGCAAGCGAGATTGCAAGTTAAAAGCTAATCCTTTCAGATTCTTTCAGATTTTTCCAGGAAACTTACTCAGAAACCTGCTCCGAACGTTTGAAATCTAAATTTCTACATGAATACTGCTGAATTTCCCTGGCTAACAACCATCATCCTATTGCCTGTCCTCGCATCACTAGCGATCCCGGTTCTTCCCGATAAAGACGGAAAAACCGTCCGCTGGTACGCCCTCATCATCGGACTGATCGACTTTGCGCTGACGGTCTACGCCTTCTATACCCAATACGACTTCAGCCGTTCTGAGTTGCAACTGGTCGAGAGCTATTCCTGGGTGTCTTCGCTAGACCTGCGCTGGTCAGTGGGGGCAGACGGACTCTCGATGCCGCTAATTCTACTGACCAGCTTTATCACCACGCTGGCGATTCTGGCATCCTGGCCCGTAACGCTGAAGCCGCGCCTGTTTTACTTTCTGATGCTGGCGATGTACGGCGGACAGATTGCGGTGTTTGCCGTGCAGGATATGCTGCTGTTCTTCCTGGTGTGGGAACTGGAGCTAATCCCGGTGTACTTGCTGCTGTCTATTTGGGGCGGCAAGAAGCGGCTCTACGCAGCCACTAAGTTCATTCTGTATACGGCGGGTGGGTCGCTGTTCATCCTGGTGGCGGCGCTGGCGATGGCATTCTATGGCGATACGGTCACCTTTGACATGCGATCGCTCATGGATAAGGACTTCCCGCTGAAGTTCCAGCTTTTGGTCTACGCAGGCTTCCTGATCGCCTACGCCGTCAAGCTGCCGATTTTTCCGCTCCATACCTGGCTGCCCGATGCCCACGGCGAGGCGACGGCTCCGGTTCACATGCTGCTGGCGGGCATTCTGCTAAAAATGGGCGGCTACGCGCTGCTGCGGATGAATGTGCAGATGCTGCCGGATGCCCATGTCCGTTTTGCGCCGATTCTGGTAATTTTGGGCGTGGTTAATATTATCTACGCCGCGCTGACCTCCTTTGCCCAGCGAAACCTGAAGCGAAAAATTGCCTACTCCTCGATTTCCCACATGGGCTTCGTGCTAATTGGCTTAGCCTCCTTCACCAACCTGGGCCTGAGCGGAGCCATGCTGCAAATGGTGTCCCACGGGCTGATTGGAGCCAGCCTGTTCTTCCTAGTAGGCGCAACCTATGACCGGACACACACCCTCATCCTGGACGAGATGGGCGGCGTAGGCAAAAAAATGCCCAAGATCTTCGCCATGTTTACAGCCTGCTCGATGGCCTCGCTGGCCCTGCCGGGAATGAGCGGATTCGTCGCAGAACTGATGGTATTTGTGGGCTTTGCCACCAGCGATGCCTATGACCAGACGTTCAAAATTATCGTGATTACGCTAATGGCGGTGGGCGTGATCCTGACACCGATCTATCTGCTGTCCATGCTTCGGGAGATTTTCTATGGCCCAGAAAACCAGGAACTCGTAGAGCATGAGGTGCTGGTGGATGCCGAACCTCGCGAAGTGTTTATCATTGCGTCGCTGCTGATCCCGATTATTGGCATCGGGTTCTATCCCAAGCTGATTACGCAGATGTATGATTCTACGACTGAGCAGGTGACAGCCCAGCTTCAGGAATCCTTTGCGATCGCCGCTGCGGAGAAAGAAACCGCGACGCTTTCAAAGCAGGCGTTGCTCAAGGCTCCTGAGATTTCGTCCAATCTCTAGCCTGATCTGTCACGCCGATAGCCGTTAACAGGAAAGCCCGGAGTCTTTCAACTCTGGGCTTTTTGGCTTTTATGAGAGCTAAATCAGGAGAGCTATAGCAGAAGCCGTCAAAACCGGCAGATCAGTCCGCCCTGAACCAAATCGAAGAAGAAGCTAAATCGGAAGGAGCGATCGCTGACAGGTTGGGCAAACGGCGTGAATAATAAGCTGACAGTCGAGCAGGTGATAGCCTTCTTTCTGAGCCGTGCGGCTGCCCGTTTTCAGGATTGAGTCGTTCTTGAACTCAATCGTCTTGTTGCAGCGGACGCAGATCAGGTGATGGTGATGATAAGGCGCGGGCTGGTTGATTTCGTAGTGCTTATGACCCTCGGCCAGCTCTAGCTCCCGCAGAATGCCCATGCGGGCCATCAGCTTGAGCGTGCGATAAATCGTCGAGAGGCTAATATGATGCCCCTCCTCGTTCAACAGGTTATACAAGTCCTCAGCGCTGAGATGATTGCCCTTGGGCAAGTTCTGAAAGATCGTCAGGATCGTCTCGCGCTGAGGGGTCAAACGCCAGCCCCGCTCGTTAAGTTCAGCCTTTAGTGAGGTCGCAGTGTAGGCAGTCATAGGCACCTTTTCAATAAGGTTGCTTTATTGAGAAGGATACACAATAAATCGAGTATTTGCAAGAAAACCTGCTTATTGAGAATAATACCCACTTAGGCTTCACAAATCTTTTAGATTTCTATAACGGGAACGCCTTAAAGCAGGAGAATGGGCGGGATTTTCGTCAAAACTACTCAGAACCGGGATTCTTCTGCAGCCCAGCGCCAGTTATAGCGATTCCACTCATAAATACCCTGAATTTCGTATTCCATGCCGTTGTCAAATCGGACGCAGCAGCTTGCCTGTCGGGTTTCGGAAGCCTCTGACGTGCCTGTGGTTTCTGGTTCACTGCTGGCAGATTCGCTATTGGCGGATTCTCGCGGGGCTGGTTCATTAACGGAGATAACGGTACAGGGAAACCACTCGCGGCTGCATGGGCCGTCGTCTTGCACCCATTCCCAGAGGCTATTCGCCACCTCGATGCGATCGCCCGCCTTCAGCCGCAGCGCTGCCTCTGCATAGGCCGCCAGATGCATAGGACGCACCTGTTCTAACCAATTCAGCCCAAACTGATCGCGGACAAACTGCACCGGGCCAGAATCATTTCCTCGCAGCCAGTCATTGAGCAACTGCGCCTTCCACGATCGCCCGCTCGCTTGAGCCTCCTGCACATAGTCCAAAAACGCCCGCCGCTGATCTATCGTGAGCGCCTCCAGCGGATTGTTCAGGCTATCCTCTGGCTTGTCCCTTGGCTTGTCTCTATCAGAGACAGCAGAGTAGGACGTAGACCATGCATCTCCGTTGTCTAACTGTTGCGCCACAAGCTGCAACAACAGGCTCTGCTGTTCCAAACTCAGAGGATAGCCTTCGGCATCACAGGCATCGAAAGCGACCCTCAAAGCAGCTTCAATCTCGGCAGGGGTCATGCGCGGTTCACTCTGCTTCGCAACCGTTAACTCTGCAAGTTAACTTTGCATTATGCCACTACATCTGTAGAGTCATCTGCGAAGTCATCTAGAAAAATAGGCTGGCTAACCCCCTGTGCCCCCAGATTCAGGTACGCTGAGGGTAGCAATTTTTCCATGCCTACTCCCCAGATTTCGACCTGGATTCTGCTACTGTCTACGCTACTCCCTGCAATGATGAACTGGTTTAACTTCCGCCTCCAGCGCGTTTTCGTAATTTTCCTGGCCGTCTGTATGGCGATCGCCCCTTGGTTCTACGCGCCCACAGCCCTAGCGCTCGTGCAGATTCGGTTATTTGACCTGTCCTATCAAGTCTGCCCAGAAGAACTGGGCGAAGGCGCTGTCACCCCTGGCGGCACGAGTATGCCCGCGAGTTGCTACATCATTACGGGCAAAGCCGAAAATCCAACCAACAAGGACATCTACAACGCCGACATTTTCGGTCGTATTTACGATGCCAACGATAATCCGGTGATGCAAAACCGGACTCGACTGGGATCAATCGACGAAGTTCCGCCCGGTGTTAGCGATTTTGAACTCCGCATCAGCGTGTCCGAAAACCAGCCCACGCCGCTAAAGCTGGAGCAGTTCAAGGCAGCAGGATTTGCAGGGACTGTCCGCCGATAGCCGCTTGGGTCACCGTTTAGAAGGCTTAGAAGGCGGCATAGGCGGCGCTTTCCAGAAAGCGTCCCAAAAATTGCAGGAGAAAAATTGCCAAGATCGGCGAAAAATCAAAGCCCCCCAGTGGCGGAATCACGCGACGAAAGATGTCGAGGTAGGGGTCGGTGATTTGGCTGAGGGCGGCGAAGGGCTGGCTATACCAGTTGACGCTGGGAAACCAGGTAAGCAGGATGCGGATGATCAGGATTGTCGTGTAGATCGAGATGAAGGTGGAGAGGGACTGGGCAACCAGCATAGTAGAACCACTCATGGGCGTTTGGATGAATAATGGCGAACTAAACTCATTTAACACTCAGTTTAACCTACACGACCTGGAAGCCAGCGGGCGCTTAACGACTTCCAGGATTTCTACAGGATGAGGCTAGTTTGAATGAGGCTTTGAGGGGGCTTTTCAGAGATGGGCCTTTCAGAGATGGGCTTTTCACAAGCTTTCCAAGGGGGCTAGTAAGGGCGATCGCCCCGCACCCGTTCCATCCCTTCGACTCGGTTGCCGCCGTTCACCCCGCCCAACTGCTGGCGCACATCATCGATCGCGTCGTTGAGTTGGGCAATTTTGTCCTCTAGCCCCCGACGAGAATCCTCGCTGTTTTGCTCAGACAGGGGCAAGTGACGGTCTCCCTTTTTGCTCTCTAGCGAGTCTTGCCGCGAGAGGCGGGGCGCAACCAGCACGCCCAGCACGCCGCCTACTACGCCGCCCACAATTGCGCCGACCCAAAACCCGCCAAAGAAGTTATCTTGCTGACTCATACCCTTTCTCTCCGCGATCGCCACGAGCGGTTATTTCAGATACCCTTTAGTCTACCGTTAAGTCGATTCGTGGGCGTGTGATCGCTCTGTGGGTTTCTCAAGTCCCCATCTCACGCGCCCCTTTTTCAGCACTGTTTTTTCAGTGCCCGTCCTCAAGTGCCAAACGTGCGATCGCCCGCATCGCCCAGCCCCGGCACAATGTAGCCCCGATCGTTCAGCCCTTCGTCAATGGCCGCCGTGAAGATTGACAGCGCCGGGAAGTCTGCCCCCAGCAGTTGCAGGGCTTGGGGAGCCGCCACCACCGCCACAATCCGAATCAGCGCTGGGTCAACTCCCCGCTCCACCAGCAGCTTCAGCAGCGAATGACTAGAGCCACCCGTGGCCAGCATCGGGTCTGTCACCAGCACCCGCGTCCCCGGCGGCATCTGTTCTGGTAGCTTGTTCAGGTAGCAACTGGCTTCCAGGGTCTCTTCATTTCGCACCAGCCCCACATGATAAATCGAGGCCAGCGGCAGCAACGCCTGCGCTCCATCCAGCAGCGCCAGACCCGCCCGCAAAATTGGCACCACCACAATCGGCACTTCTGGGTCAATAAAAGTAGCAGGGCAGGGAGCCAGAGGCGTTTGCACTTCGCTTTCAGTGGTGGGCAGCCAGTCGCGGGTGGCTTCGTAGGTTAGCCAGCGCCCCAACTCGGTCATGGCGCTGCGAAACAGAACCGTAGGCGTAGATTCGTCGCGGGCAACCGAGAGCCAGTGCTTGATGAGCGGATGGGAGGGGACGTAAACGCGGAGGGTCAGGGACATGGGGGGTTGGGGGTTAGAGTTGTATCGATTTTGGATCAGGACTTACGCACTTGCGATAGGCGCTTTGGGTTCTGGACGATTTCTCGCGGGCTGCGCCCGCGAGAAATCGTCCAACTGCGTAAGTCCTATGGATTTTGGATTGGCGGTTTTAGATTGGCAATCCTGGCGATCTGAGGCTTGGTCTGGCTTCTAGTCTTGACTTTCAGGTATTTACGGAAGAGGGGGTTTACGGAAGAAGGGGCGATCGCAGCGTCTTGGTGTAGATTTTAGATTTGGCTCATCGGTCAGGTGCAATGCTAGCAGCAGGGTACAGGCGGTTTACAGTTAAAAGAGCAGCTAAAAGAACAGCAGAAAGAGCGTGATCGATGGTTCAAAAAGCTCCGAAACGGAGTATTCCTGATCGGCTTGCTTGATTTCATCGGCCGGAGCAAAAGGGATGCAAGTCTGCAATCTGGATTATCATATCAACGTTTTTTCACAGAAATTGCGCCACAGAATTGCTTTGGACGACTGCTTGGGTGTGAGATCCATGCTCCGAGGCGAAGCGGCGAATAAAGCAGCGGGTAAAGCGGCGAATAGAATTGCTGGAAGCCTGTAGACGCTCGACGGGCAATCCAAAATCGCAGCAAATCCAAAATCGCAAATCCAAAATCGAGAATCGACATGGGAGGTGGCCATGCCCAAAAAGCAAAAGTTTCCCCATTTAGTAGGGTCTAAGTGGACTTCGCTGCAAACCACTTGGGGTTGGCGACATTTTCAGGTGGTCAACCGCAAGAATGAAGGCGAGTGGGTATTCGCTGAAATGGTGGCATCGTGTGATCTCAGCGTGCGGTTTTGGATTAATGCAAAACAGCTCAAGGAGCGATCGCTCTGGCAGGCAGGCTGGCGATCGCTCCAAGAACAGTCCATTGAGTGAACCCAAAAATGAGTGAACCCAAAAATGAACCCCAAAAATCTAGCGGGTCGGCGGACGGCGACGTTGTAGGAATTCGGGAATATCCAGCCCCGGCCGCAGGCGCGGATCAGCGGAAGGCGCAGTGGGCATCGTGCCGATGGGTGGAGCAGTGACCGTGCGCTTGAGCGGAGCCACCCGGCTAGACTGCAATGCCGCCACTTCCCCTGGCGCAAAGCCCGTCGCGATGACCGTAATCTGAACTTCTCCCTGGAGGCGATCGTCAATCACCGCGCCAAAGATGATGTTGGCATTGGGATCAACCGCTTCGTAGATGATTTCGGCCGCCGCATTCACCTCATGCAGCGTCAGGTCAGAGCCGCCGCGAATATTGAACACTACGCCGCGTGCGCCATCGATGGAGGACTCCAGCAGCGGTGACGAAATGGCAGCCGTAGCCGCCTCCCGCGCCCGCGACTTGCCCGTGCCGATGCCGATGCCCATTAGGGCAGACCCCGCATCGGCCATCACCGCCCGCACGTCTGCAAAGTCCACATTCACTAAACCGGGAATGGTGATGATGTCGGAAATGCCCTGAACGCCCTGGCGCAGGATGTCGTCTGCTACACGAAAGGCATCTTGTACAGGCGTTTCGGCTGAGATAACGGTTAAAAGCTTGTCATTGGGGATGACGATGAGCGTGTCTACCCGGCTTTGCAACGCCCCGATGCCCTCTTCTGCCTGGGAGGTGCGGCGCTTGCCCTCAAAGGTAAAGGGGCGAGTCACTACGCCGACCGTCAGAGCGCCGACTTCCTTCGCGACTTCCGCCACGATGGGAGCCGCGCCCGTGCCCGTGCCGCCGCCCATGCCTGCGGTGATAAATACGAGGTCAGCGCCTTCCAGCGCGGTGGCGATTTCATCCCGCGATTCTTCGGCAGCCTTTTCACCCACTGGCGGGTGCCCGCCTGCCCCCAGCCCACGGGTCAGCTTCTTGCCAACCTGGAGGCGGTTCGGCGTGGCGGCATTGGTCAACGCCTGAGCATCGGTATTGACCGACCAAAACTCGACTCCAGAGACTTGGCTGGCAATCATGCGGTTAATCGCGTTGCAGCCGCCTCCCCCTACGCCAATGACCTTAATCCGGGCCAGGCTGCTCGGCACGATGTCGCTATATCCAGAGTCGTCTGAGAGGGACGGTTTCGTGTCGTGGCTCTGGCTTAGATGAAGCCCAGAGTTCGCGCCTGCATTGGCAAAAGGGTTCGCATTATTCATTGGTCAAAAAAGTGGCTTAATTCGTTAACCAGGCAGGAAAGCCCAGGCATTATATTTACATCAATACTACACGCGCAGTCCGCATCCACATCTCCAAATTCCACCTTTGATGGCAATTCTCTAACGTTCGCTAACGCAAAGAGGCTACGGAGCAGCGGAAATGCCTGATGCAGCCTCAGGCTCGGCGGATTTGGACATTTAGTTTGAACGGTCAACTTGAACGGTTCATTGGAACGGTTCACTGAAACGGTCGACTGGAACTATCAACTTGGACACGATCCAATTGACCGGGACTGGGAGTGGGGCTATGAGCAGTGGCTCTGGTCATTCGAGAGCGATCGCAGAACACCCCGATTATTCATGATGGAAACCCAAACCAGCCGAACGCTCAAAACCAGTGGAAATCAGAGCCAATCGCTATCGGCGTTCTATTAGCGTGATCCGTTAGCGTGATCCAAGAGATTTCTAGACGATTTCTCAGGAGGGAATGTGAGGCCTAATTCTAACTAAATATAGTGCAACTTGATTGGAAAACAAACGAAAGTTCTGGGTGAGAGCGTTGAGCCGATTTGAACCGACTGGGGCAGGGGCGCTGACTCTACCAGGCGGCGGGTGGGGCGATCGCCGGATCGGAAATTGCGTCAGGACTGGTCGGATCGGTCAAGCTCCCTGTCTCAGCGTTTGACCCAGCCCCAGTCTCTTGATCCCAGCCAGCCTCATCGTCGGGATTGGATGATGACGGACTAGGGAGGCGCATGTCTCGCGTTTGGATGAGGGGATTGTCGGGATTTTGCAGATCAATATAGACGACCTGGCTGAGATCGAGCTTGGTGGGCAGTTGTCGAAGCTGGTCGAGGGCGCGGAGTTGGGCCGGAAAGCGAGAACTGTAGCCGCCCAGGTGAACCGATCCCAGTTCGGTGGTGAGGATGAGGTTGGATGGGTTGCTCCAGTTGATTTCCTGAATGGCGATCGACCCTGGGGTCTGCTGCTGGTGCTGGCTCAGATCCCGGTAGAAGCTGGCCCATTCCAACTGCTGTTCAGCGCGAAAGCCGATGACCCGCAACGTAGGCAGCGTTAGCCCTGCCTCTAGCGCAGTGTATTCATCCATCGGCACGAGGAAACCTGTGGCATCCAGCAGCCCAGTAGTGGGCGAGGGGCTGGGTGCGTTCGCGGTGGAATCATGGGGGATCGCAGTCTCGTTTCCGGCGATAGGGGGAGCCAAGATGGCGATCGCCACGGGGTCACGCTCCTGCACAGCAAGCGTCAGGCTGGGCGGAAACAGGTGGCGCGTCACCGATGCCTGAGCAATAATGCCCTGGGACTCTAGCTGGCGGGCGATCGCCTCGGAGCTAAGCTGCCACAGCGCTTTGGGATAGTCAATCTCCAGCATCGACTTCACCGTATCATCCGACAGCAGCCGATTCCCTTCCACCTCTACCTGCTGGGGTGACGCGATAACCCAGGCAGGATGCCTCAGCAGCCACACCGCGCCGCCCGCCATGCCCACCACCATCGACAGCCGCCAGATTCCCTGCAACGCCCGCCAGCGCCGCTGTTGCCGCAGCCGCCTGCGCCGATTGGCTAGCTCTGTCCGTGAGACTGAAACAATATCCGCCATGAATCTTGGTCGTGAACCCCTGCCACTTAATTCACTTAAACTTAATTCACTGAACTTGAGGCCTGCCGATGAAGACCGATTCCAGGCAAAGCCCCGCTGCTTGGGCGCATCCCAGTTATGCAAGTTTGCCCTCATCCCCCAACCCCTTCTCCCAAAGCGGGAGAAGGGGAGCCGGATTGGCAGTCCCTCTCCCGCTTTGGGAGAGGGATTTAGGGTGAGGGTTACAAAAGTGGGATACACCCCGCTGCTTTCCCTGGTATATCCTGTTTTTGCAAAATTGCCACAGGATCTCAAGACGAGATTAAGGCTTTATGGAGACTATTCTGAGCAGCACATTCGTCTCAGCGCATTTGCCTAAGAGAATGGGTCAGCGCCAGCCAGGGTAGGCGAATGCGCTGGATTATTGCTCCAGCAGGGTTTGCTGATGGCGCTGGAGGAACCGTCCCCATTCCACGGCCAGGGACAAATCGGTAAAGGGAATGGCGACTTTGCTGTTGGGCAATTCCAGGGCGATCGCCAGGTTTCGTCCCGTTTCGGGGGGCGCATCCAGCGGCAGGGTCTTGTCATCAACTTGTAGGGCGATCGCCCTCACGTCGCTCAGCTTCACCGTTTGCAGCGCCACGGGGCCCCGGCGCGTCGGCTTGCCCCACACCAGTTCATCGCCCCGCTGCCCCAGGGCCGCCAGAATGTCATACTTTGCTCGCTCAAACTGAGCCGCCCACTGGCGGTAGGCTTCCAGTTTTTGATACTCATTCCAGCCAGCCCACGCCAGCCAGCAAAACACCGCCAGCAGCGGCAGCCACAGCAATCCTCTTGTCATGGGTTGGTTTGAGAAAATGCCGAAAACGTCGCCCCAGAAAACGTCGCTCCAGAAAACGTCGCCCCAGAAAACATAGCCCCAGAAAACATAGCCCCAGACTAAATCGTGGGGCGATCGCCCTTGGACGCTATCGGGGCAAATCGGGACAGATAAACTCGTCCTCCAGCGCACTCAGCGTCACCTCCTGCGTGTCTCCACTGCGAACCAGGGTTTGCCGCAGCCTCAAGGTCGTGTCCGTCAGTTCCAAGATTTCGGCAGTTAGGGCGACCTGTCCATTCTCGCTCACCCGCAGCACATTCGGCGCGTCTTTATCAATCGTCCAGCCCGACAGGGCATAGGTTTCGACACAGGAGGTCTGCAAAAAGGTGCCGTTTGCCAGAAATACATAGATGCTGCCTAGTGCAGGTTCTGACGGGGCTTGCGTCATCCGCCACACCCGACTAAACAAAACTGTCAGATCCTGCCCTGATGCGGCAGCGGTCGTCAGGCTAGAGTCCGATGAAGCGGCAGGTTGCCCCTCCGCAGCGGCCACTTCGGGCGCACGGGCTGTATTCGTTGGATCAGCCCCACCTGAGCAACTTGCCAACCCTACCAACAGCGCGGCAGATGCAATTCCCCCCAAAGGAATCTGTCGCAAAATCCTTTTCAGTCCGTTCATTTTTAATCCGTTCATTTTTAATCCGTTCATTCGATTCTCCCCAAAATTTTTTCAGGCTTTCCCTAGACGGTTTTCCATCGAGAAAAGTTCATAAAGTTCATATAGTCTACCGAACCGTTGCGCTGGGATCGCACCCTAAAATCGTTGCAGTCTTTCGGGGAGTGCTGTAATCTACAGAAAGTACATCTGAAAACCGGACTTTCATCCGTCTTTCATTCGTTATTGGGTGTTGAGTTGAGGAGTGTTGAGTTGAGCATTGAGTTACGTTCACCGAAGCACCGTTTAGGGTGATATTCTGACGAGTTATGGGGCGATCGCCCAGCGTCCTTAACCTACCACCCGGCTGCACTCCGCTTCACCAGTTCTTGGGGATTTCTGAACAATGGGGATTGTTGTTGAAAACGTATCAAAGCGCTTTGGCAGCTTTTGCGCGGTCGATCAGGTCAGCTTGGAGATCAAGACGGGATCGCTGGTGGCGCTGCTGGGGCCGTCGGGGTCTGGGAAGTCCACGCTGCTGCGGCTGATTTCAGGATTGGAAATGCCCGATACGGGGCGCATCTTGCTAACGGGCAAAGATGCTACCTATGCCAGCGTGCAGGACCGCAACATTGGCTTTGTGTTTCAGCACTACGCTCTGTTCAAGCACATGACGGTGCGGAAGAATATTGCCTTTGGGCTAGAACTCCAAAAAGTCCCCAAAGACAAGGTGAAAAAGCGGGTTGAGGAACTGCTGGATCTGGTGCAGTTAAACGGGCTGGGCGATCGCTACCCATCTCAGCTTTCAGGCGGACAGCGGCAGCGCGTCGCCCTGGCCCGGGCCCTAGCGGTGGAACCCAAGGTGCTATTACTTGATGAGCCTTTTGGGGCACTGGATGCCAAGGTGCGGAAAGACCTGCGGGCTTGGCTGCGGCGGCTCCACGACGAGGTTCACGTCACTACGGTCTTCGTCACGCACGACCAGGAAGAGGCGATGGAAGTCTCTGATGAAATCGTGGTCATGAATCAGGGACGGGTAGAGCAGATGGGCACGCCTGCGGAAATCTACGACCATCCCGCCAGCGCCTTTGTAATGAGCTTTATCGGCCCGGTGAACGTGCTGCCCAGCACCTCCCACATTTTTCAGGGCAACGGCTTCGATTCACCCCATCCAGAAGTGTTTCTGCGACCGCAGGACGTGATGGTGGAGGTGCAGCCCAATGGCACGACGGTTCCCGCCCGCGTTAGCCGGATCATTCATCTGGGCTGGGAGATTCAGGCAGAACTGACGCTGGACGACGGGCAAGTGCTGACGGCCCACCTAACGCGCGATCGCTTCGATGAGCTACAGCTTCAGCCCAACCAGCGCGTCTACGTCAAACCCAAGGATGCCAAGGCATTTCCCTTGTATTACTCGATTTAGCCTGGGGTCTAAACCTTTACGTTCACGGGAGATCGGCGGAACGTTCGCCCTGAACCCAGGGGTACTAAAGCTGAAACTGAAACCCGGCCTCCGTTAGCACAGGCGGCAAGGTCAGCGGCTGGTCGGAGCGAAGACCAGAAAAACCCTGGGTGAACTGGGCAGCATTCTGCCAGACTGCCGGACTCGTTTTGGGAGGACTGGCCAAACTTACACGATCTGAGAACAGCGTAGGGCGCTGACTCAGGTATAGCGGAAACGATAAGGAAACATCGCCATGCGGGTTGGTCGGCATCGATGATGTAGCCGATGACAGAGCCTCGGTTGTGCGATCGCCCGTCATGCCTATCACCATCGCATCTGCCCAACCCGCCACCACCTGCGAAACGGAGCAGGGCTGGGGATGAGCATTGACCGCCGTGATCGTATACCCTGCCACCGAAAACAGCAGGAAAGCCTTCGCCAAAGCCAAATCCGCCTCAGTCATACCTTCAGACTCCTGTTAAACCCCGTCTAAATTTTGGTCTAAAACTCTGTGAATCTACGGAGTATCCTCAGCAAAGCATAAGTGCCAGAAATCCGCAATATTACTGAGACAGGGTTTATTTTTGCTTGATGAAACGAGGCAAAGACGGGCAAAACCAGATCGTTGGCAGAGCGTGGATCGAAGGGGCGATCGCCCTGCCCTCAAATCCACCCTCCAAATTCACCCTCAAATTCATCCTCAAACTCTGACTGCTGCGCCAAGAAGGCAGGTGGTGTATTACAGTTTTAATGCGATCGGCTTTAATGCGATTGGCGGCTCGCTAAGCGGGCTTGCTGAAAGAGTAGAGAGATTTAGGACGCAATGGGACGCATGATGAAGGGATTGGTAAAACGGGGTCGCGGGCAATGGACAATGCCAGAGCGGGGCAGGATGCGAATCGCCCAATTTGCCGCACTATTTTGTCTGTGCGTGGC
The DNA here is from genome assembly GCF_013177315.1 of Thermoleptolyngbya sichuanensis A183. Lineage (NCBI taxonomy): Bacteria > Bacillati > Cyanobacteriota > Cyanophyceae > Oculatellales > Oculatellaceae > Thermoleptolyngbya > Thermoleptolyngbya sichuanensis. The sequence goes on from NZ_CP053661.1 coordinate 5,328,762, forward strand.
GCTCATTGTCGGCTGCGGTGGCTCGCAGACGGGCAACGCACCCGCTCCCGACGCAACAGGGACGACGGGTTCTACGTCCGGTGGCCGCATCGCAATGGGCACAACGCAAAAGATCGAAACCCTCGATCCCGCCGATGCCTACACGATTTTCGGCGGCATTTTGCTGTATAACCTGGGCGATCGCCTCTACACCTACGAACCAGGCACCACCGACATCGTGCCCCAGCTTGCTACCGAAATGCCCACCGTCAGCGAAGACGGGCTAACCTACGTAATCCCCCTGCGCCAAGGCGTAAAGCTGCACGACGGCACCGACTTCAACGCCGAAGTGATGAAATTTTCCATCGATCGCTTCATGCAAAATGGCGGCGGCCCGTCTTTCCTGTTGTCCGATCAAGTCGAGTCTGTCACTGCCAGCGGCGACTACGAACTCACCATCAAGCTCAAGTCGCCTTTTGCCGCCTTTCCCGCCCTGCTCACATTCTGGGGTGTCACGCCCGTCTCCCCCAGCAGCTATGAAATTGGAGAAGGCAAATTCAAGCCCGATAGCTTCATCGGCAGCGGCCCCTACAAAGTGGCCTCGCTCACGCCCGACTCCATCAAGCTGGACGTAAACCCCGATTACTGGGGCGAAAAGCCCGCCAACGACGGCATCGACATCCAGATCTACGCCAGCCCTGCTAACCTCTACAACACCTTCCGCACCAAAGGGCTGGATGTCGCCTATCAAACGCTTGATCCTGAACAAATTACCAGCCTCAAGCGGGAAACCAGCAGCGGCGGCTGGGAAGTGATCGAAGCGGGCACGACCGTCGTTAACTACATGACGCTGAATCAGAAGGTGGAGCCGACCAATAATCTGAACGTGCGGAAGGCGATCGCCGCCATGATCGACCGTAACCTGATCAACGAGCGCGTCTTTCAAGGTCAGGCCGCCCCGCTCTACACCATCATTCCCCCTGCCTTTGAAGATTCTGTCCCCGTATTCAAAGAGGCCTACGGCGACGGCAACTTCGACAAAGCCCGCGAGTTCCTCACCGCCGCTGGCTATTCCGAGGCAAATCCGCTGAACTTCGAGGTCTGGTATCCCTCTGCCTCTACCATCCGCGCCAACGTTGCCAACACCATGAAGCAGTCCATCGAGCGCGGTCTGCCAGGCCTCGTCACCGTCACCGTCAACAGCGCCGAACGCGCTACCTTATCCCAGGGCGTGGACAACGGGCTATACCAAACAGTGCTGCTGAACTGGTATCCCGACTTCTTTGATCCCGACAACTTTGTACATCCGTTCCTAAGTTGCGACCAGGGTTCTCCCGAAACCCTCTGCCAGCGAGGGGCTAGCCAGGGCAATGGATCTTTCTACTACAGCCCCAAGGCCAACGAACTTGTGACCAAGCAACGGGCTGAGCAAGACCCTGCTGCCCGCGCCAAGATGTTCAAAGACCTGCAAACCCTGCTGGTCGAAGATGTGCCCTACATTCCCCTGTGGCAGAACAAGGACTACATCTTCGTGCAAAATACAGTCAAAGGCGCGGCCATTCAGCCCACCCAGCAGTTCTTCTTCTGGCAAATGAGTAAGTAAGCGCTGAGCATAAAAACACCCCCCACCTCAACAGAGTCTCAACAAAGTCAAGGTGAGGGGGCGTTCTGATCACTCAAGCCAACTCAGAACCTAACCTATACGAGCGGTGCGTCACTGATGCGACGGATTGCAATCACACTGGGCTTGGGCGGATCGTTGGGCTGTTTTCCCGGCCAATTGGAACCGATGGGCACTTCGCGAGTTTGCTCAAACTCCTTACCATCGGTGGTTCGCATTGCAAACCTGCGAGTCTCAGACTTCATTTGCTTACGAACCCCTCCAATTTCTCCAGGGTGCTGAACCGACAGGAAGAAGCTCTTCATATCCGAGGTTACGAAGGGCCCGGTCATTTCACACTCCACTGGACCGTAAGCAAACATATAGGCTTCCCCAACGTTTGCTCCCGACATGGGGAAGTACCAAACCGAGTTGTTGCCGTATAGACCCCGCAGGTCAGACTGGCTCACTTTGGAACCATCGGACTTGATGCGGCTGGCAACCTCTTTGTTGTGTTTGTCGGTGGACATGTCCGTGACCATCCACAGATTGCCCTTCGCATCGAACTCCAGGTTGTCGGGGTTGGCGAAGCCAAATCCACCGTCAGCGGGTTCTCCACCCAGGGCCATCACATCCCACTTGAACGTCATCGAAGCAGTGTTGTTGCCGTCTTCCATTAGCTTAACGATCCAGCCGTACTCCCACTGAGATTCCCCAGCGGGTGCCTTGAAGACAAACTTGTTGGGGCTGCCATCGCTACCGCTGGGTGAACCAGAGGTGAAGGCGATAAACAACGTGCCGTCGGCGGCCAAATCTGTATCTTCGGGACGAGCGGTGCAGGTGGCTCCAGCAGCATTGGCAGCATAGTGTGCGTCAATCAGGATTGCACCCTGCTTTTCCTCGGCATTTCCAACGTATAAGTCGCCCAGCGTTTTAAACCGGGACTTGTAAGCGGCGATCGCCCCATCATCGGTCACCTTGCTAAATCCACCATCAGGACGATTCGGCAGGTTAATCATGCCACCCACATGGACGCTGGGCAGTTCGGGATCAACGGGCGTATCTGCCTTCAGCGCAATCCAGCGGCCAGTGCCATCGGGGTTAAACTTAGCGGCATAGAGCATCCCGTTTTCCATCAGGCGCGAGTTGGACTTGCTCTTGGGATCACGCACGGTGCCGTCACTTACAAACTTGTAGAGATGTCCACCCCGGCGATCGCAGCCCGAGTAAACCGCCAGCTTTTGTCCTGCAACAGCCCGGATGCCAAAGCCCTCATGGCGATAGCGACCCAACCAAGTGTGCTTGGTGCCATAGTCGTTGGGGTTAGACGGGTCTACTTCAACTGCCCAACCATATTTGTTGCCGGCTAGTCCAAACACATTGCCTGTGCCGTCTACGCCCTCGCTATTGACAATGAAAGCCTTCTTGCCAGGGTCAAAAGAAGTGCCATCCGCGAAGACGGCCTCAGGCACGAAGTCCTGAATGTTTTCTTCGCCGCTAAATACCGTACCCCAGGGAGTGGTTCCACCGGAGCAGTTGTTAAACGTGCCGATCACCTTGTCGCCCAGAGTATCCACATAGCCCTGTCCGCTGCGCTTCCGGAAAATGGCTACAGCGGGGCCAGTCGTCTTCAGGTAGCGACCATCTTTTAGACCAGACACGCCCGTGATGCGGCGATCATTGCGAGAGTTGGTGCGAACCCACTTGCCACTAGCATCTCGCCGTACCGAAAGAACCGACATGCCCAGGTCAATCATGGCCTCTTCGCAGTACTGAGCAATAGTTGCCTTTAGGGGTTCGCCATCTGGCAGCGCGAAGGCGTTAATGCCAGCATCCCCGGCGGATGCCAGAGCCGCTTGAATTTCTGCAACGGGCAGAGGCTTGCCAATAACCTGCTGGAAGGTTTCGTTCCAGGGCACAGAGCTAATGTACTCGTGGTTGACTACCAAAAAGCCTTCGCCCGGTGCCGTCTCGATCAGCGAAATGTAGTCGTTGTTGTAACCAAAGCGAGAATCGCCTACGCGATCGCCCCAGGCAGCTACCACGTCATAGGTATAGCCAGGAGGCAGCACCACGTCATCTTTCACAGCGAAGGTGCTGTATTGGGAGATCTGGTTCGTCAGCGAAACGCCGTCCGTTTCGACAGGCATAGGCCCCTTGACCGGGGTAAAGGGGAGCGTTGCAGTCTGCGCTGAGGCGGGCGTACCTTCCAGCGCGGGAGACAGCTTTTGCCCATTTTGCACCAAGGGTTGCAGCGCCAGAGAGCCAGCACTTGCACCCATAAACATCAGAAAGTGTCTGCGTTTGAGACTCATATTTCAGTAGTGTTCTCTCAAAAAGTGCGTTGGATCGTCAGAGTTGTTTGTATGCTCAGCCTCGCCTGCTCCATCGCGCCCCTTCTAAGACAAGTTAGAACCGTCAAACTAGAGCCATCGAGTCAAGTCCAGCTAGTCAGAAATCAATCAGAAATTCAGTATGAGCTTGGGACACAAGCGAACCAGACTAGGGCGCGTTGGATGAGGAGAAACTGAGGAAATAACTGACATAGCTTAAAAATCTACAGAGTTTGGATTAAGAGTCTGTAATGCCTTCGTTAAGGCTTTGGATCAAATGCCTTTGAAAAATCTAGAGATTTAGCCCGGTGCTGGCTTGCCCTAGGCGGGTTAGGGTTTGGTTAAGAGCTTTGCCAGGATGCATAGAGGGCGATCGCCCTTAGCCTGAACTGTACCAAGAAGGGCGATCGCCCCCTCCCAGGGTTGATCCCACGCCTCGCAAATTCATTAAGAAGTATGTACTCTGTTTGAAATTCTTTACACTTGAGCCGCAAGGCTTAACATTCACTTAACGCAGCGTGAAGTGCTGAGAATAGCAGGTTTCAGAATTACAAATCGATAACATCTATTTAATGTATTGGAATAAAATATTCAGAAAGTTTACTGAGATGGGCGATCGCCATTTCATTCGATGTAGTTTCTTATACGATGGTAAATAGAGCAGCCTTAGATGCTCTATCGGGAATCCTAATCCCGAACCATCTCAAACCCGCCCAGACCTGCCTGAGTGCTACCGTTGGGAAGTTGGGGTTTTCCACTTCCCCCTGCGACCTCACACCCAAACCCTGTTGCTGGCAGGCAATGGCAGGTTTTGAGTCGCACTCCTTTGGTTTGAGAGGATACGCAAGCGTGAGTCAGCTTTCTCGTCAGCCTTCTCTGGGTCAGATGCGGCGCTACGACCCAGAGGCGATCGCTCAACATTACCGCACTCGCCCCTGGCAGTCCCTTTGGCGTGCTGTTTCCATCGTCTGGATGTTTGCCGGGTTTCTTCTGGGTCTGCAAATAGACCAGTGGCGTGGACAGGCTGGGGATCATCAACCCCGGCGTGCCGCCCAGCTTCGCCACATTTTGACCCGCCTCGGCCCCACCTTTATCAAAGTTGGACAGGCCCTCTCGACTCGCCCTGACCTGATCCGCAAAGACTTCCTGGATGAACTGGTCAAGCTGCAAGACAAGCTGCCGCCGTTTTCCAACGACATCGCCTTTAGCATCATTGAGTCTGAGCTAGAGCGCCCGGTTTCCGAGCTGTATCAAGAGATCTCGTCAGAACCTGTCGCCGCCGCCAGCCTCGGTCAGGTTTACAAGGCCAAACTTTATACAGGCGAAACCGTTGCAGTAAAAGTGCAGCGCCCCCGCCTGATGCCCGTAATCACGCTGGATCTGTACCTGATGCGCTGGGCCGCCAGCTGGATGGAGCCGTTTCTGCCGCTGAATCTGGGGCACGATCTGACGCTGATTGTGGATGAATTTGGGACAAAGCTGTTTGAGGAAATCGACTACCTCAACGAAGGGCGCAACGCCGAAGCCTTTGCCGCCAATTTTCAGGACGATCCTACGGTCAAAGTGCCCTCAATTTACTGGCGTTATAGCAGCCCGCATGTGCTGACGCTGGAGTGGATCGACGGCTGCAAGCTCAACGACGAGGCGGGGCTATGCGCCATGAGCCTTGACCCCGACGCTGTAATCAAAATCGGGGTTACGTCGGGTCTGCGCCAATTGCTGGAGTTTGGCTTTTTCCATGCCGACCCCCACCCCGGCAACCTGTTTGCCATGGCCGATGGGCGGATGGCTTATATCGACTTTGGCATGATGGATCAGCTGGATCAGTCCACTAAGGAAACGCTGGTGGATTCCGTGGTGCATCTGATCAACGAAGACTATGCAGAGATGGCGCGGGACTTTGTAAAGCTGGGGTTCCTCACGCCTGATACTGACATCCGCCCGATTATTCCGGCGCTGCAAGCGGTGTTTCAAAACGCCGTCGGCGCGAGCGTGGGCAACTTTAACTTTAGAACCGTCACCGACGAGTTTTCGGCGCTGATGTACGAGTATCCGTTCCGGCTACCTGCCAAGTTTGCGCTGATTATCCGATCGCTGATTACCCAAGAAGGGCTGGCTCTCAGCCTCAATCCCGATTTCAAGATTGTGGAAGTGGCCTATCCCTACGTGGCACAGCGTTTGCTGAAGGGAGAAACGCCTGCCCTGCGCCGCCGCCTGCTCGAAGTTCTGTTCAAAGACGGCAAGCTGAACTGGAAGCGGCTGGAAAACCTGATTGCGATCGCCCGCAGTGACAACAACTTTGACCTGCTGCCCACCGCCCAACTGGGTCTGCAATACCTCATGTCGGACGAGGGCGCGTTTCTCCGCCGCGAAATCATCCTTGCCCTCACAGAAGACGATCGCCTCCACACCGACGACGTACAGCGCCTCTGGGAACTGGTAAAACACGACTTCCAGCCGGGTCGCCTGGTCAGCGCCGCTTGGGGGGCGATCGCCAGAGAAACGAGCGATCGCGCTGCGGCCCTGCTGCCTTCCGTCGCCACGCTGCTGGTGCCTCGCCCAGAAGAGTAGACCCTGGAACAACAGACTTCAATCAGCCTGGCTGAAGGGTGAACTTGGACGAAGTATCAAAAAGTTTGCGTCTGATTCCAGCGGCTTTGGTTCGCTTGTATTATGCTGGGGATTGCCTGAGAAACTCGATTCTGGCAATTTCGGCAGATCTATGCAAGAGACAAGGCAAAAGACAAGCGCAACTCGTCATGGCGCTAGCCCTGAAATCGCCCGGCGGCTTTCGGTGGCGGAACTGAGCCAGCGAATCCTGGACATGGGCAAAACGGGGGTCTACCGAGCTTCTCTCTTTGAGGCGCTGGGACCCGTGGCAACGCAGCGGCAAATTCGAGCGGCGATCGCCCATGCCAAGCATTTTGGGCTACATTCGGTTCCTAGCCTGCGCGATGCCGAATTGGGCACGTATTATCAGCTAGATCTGGCGAAGTATCAGTCGCTCCAGCACTTGGTAGAAGCCTCTGCGCCGCTGACCGCCGATGGTGACGTGATTGCCAGATATACGCACGCCACAGAAACCATCGCCACAATGCTGAATCTGGGGCGTGGGCTAGGCATTGTGCTGGCGGGCGCGGGCGGGGTGTGCGTGTTTTTGGGAAAGCCGCAGGTGAGCTTCGGGCTGCTGAGCGGGGCGCTGAGCTTGGGGCTGCTGTGGCTGCTGCAAGGGGCGATCGCCCGCCGACAGTCCTAGTCAGATCCCGCTGCGATAGAGTCCACTAAATCAAAAATCGCGGCGGCGTTAGCCAGAAAATCTGACTATTGCCCACGGGCGTTCCGCTCTGGGGCACCAGCAGCCCCACCACACCCGCCTTCTTGAAAACGACATGGTGCTTCACATCGCCCCACACTAGGCGTTCCGTCCATTCACTCAGACAGGGTTCGTGCCCCACCAGCGCCAGCGTCTTGGCTCCCGTCTGCCGCCACTGATCAAACCAGGGCAGCCAGTCGAGCAGCGACCCATCAAACGCGAGATGGCGCGACGCTTCGAGCGACTGGCTCAGCCCTGCAGCACAGAGAATCTCCGCCGTCTGCCGCGCCCGCACCAGCGGACTGGTCAGCACATGGTCAAACCGAATGTCCAGCTTGTGCAGCCGATCGGCCACCTGCCGGGTTTTTCGCTGACCTTCTTCGGTCAGCGGGCGTTCGTCGTCGTTGGCATAGCTGCCATGCTCGCCCGCCAGTCCGTGACGAATCAGGTAGAGTTCAAGGGTCATGAAGGGGAAGAACCAAGCGACATGGGAACAGAAATGACGGGAGGACGAAGGTGGCAGAGCGTCGAATATTGGCAACTCCATCACCGCATTCAACCCGCTATCGAGAACGCTATCGAGAACGATTGAGAGCCGTCACGCGCTCTGCGTTGGAGAAGACATCTTCGCCCTGAAGCTGGGACAGAGCAGGTTTCATCTCCATTTTCAGCACGTTGTCTACGTTGATGAACACGGTTTGCTCTGGCAGGTTGACGATCCACCAGTCTTTTTTCAGCAGATGGCGCACTTCGAGTTGGGTGGTTTGGTGCGTGCCATCGCTTTCAATCGGGGCATACAGGTTGAAGGATTCGCTGGTGCCGTTGACGTAGTGAAACGTGAGCTGGGTGTAGAGGGATTCTTGATATTCCATGACCTTCCAGTAGTGGGGATGCGGGTGTGCGCGGGCGTTCGGTGAATCTGCGTCTCGAAAGGCGCGAATGCTTCAATATTGCGATGGTTTCTGGGAAATGGGTACGCGATTTTAAGGAATCTTCTCAAGACTTTAGGTGAGCGATCGCCCGCCCGGTTTTCCTGGCAAGACTAAAAATTCGTCCATTTCCCACAGCTACTTCCCACAGCTACTTCCCACAGCTACTTCCCGCAGCAGCTTCCCACTGCTGCTACTTCCTGCTGCTTCCCGCTGCTACTTTCTACTACTTCCCACGGCTAATTCCCACTGCTACCCTTCGGTCTGGGCCGGGGTCATGGCGCTCATTTGCTCCAGATTGAGGACGTTCGCCAGATCTGCTTCGCTCATCAATCCCTTCTCCAGCACGATTTGCCGCAGGGATTTTCCGGTTTCTAGCGATTCTTTGGCCACCGCTGCCGCGTTGAGATAGCCGATGTGCGGGTTGAGCGCCGTTACCAGGGCGAGGCTGCCTTCAGCGTATTGCCGACAGCGATCGCCATTCACCACGATGCCCTTCAGCCCCTTTTCCGTCAGCGCGGCGATCGCATTTCCCAAGATTTCAAGGCTCTGGATCAGGCTGTAGGCAATCATCGGCATCATCACGTTCAGTTCAAGCTGTCCTGCCTGGGCGGCCAGGGCGATCGCCGCGTCGTAGCCCATCACCTGAAAACAGACCTGGGAAATCATCTCCGCCATCACGGGGTTGTATTTCCCCGGCATGATGGAGGAACCGGGCTGCACCGGCGGAAGTTGGATTTCATTGAACCCCGTCTTGGGGCCAGAATCCATCAGCCGCAGGTCGTGGGAAATCTTCACCAAGTCTTGGGCCAGGTTGCGAATTGCGCTGGAGACTGCCACAAAAGGAGCCATACTCTGCATAGCCGCCATCAGATGCGGGGCAGAGGTGAGCGGCTTATCGATCAGCGTGGAGAGAATCTCTGCTGCCCGGAAGCGGTATTTGGGATGCGTGTTCATACCTGTGCCCGCCGCGCTGCCGCCCAGCCCCAGCACTGTCAGGTCTTTTTCGGCAAACTGGAGCCGCGCTAGATGATCTGCCAAGATCTGCGCCCATGCGCCAAAGGTGTCGCCCATGCGAACCGGGACGGCATCTTGCAGGTGCGTCCGACCGGATTTCACCACATCTTGATATTCCCCGGCCTTTGCCTGGAGCGCGGCGATCGCCCCCTTCAGGGCAGGATACAGCGTCCGCTCCAGCGCCAGCAGCCCGCCGATGCGAATGGCGGTCGGAATCACATCATTGGTCGATTGCCCATAGTTGACGTGATCATTCGGGCTGACGCGGCTGTAATTGCCCTTTTCATCGCCCAAAATTTCCAGCGCCCGATTGGCCAACACTTCGTTCACGTTCATGTGGTGCGACGTGCCTGCGCCCGCCTGATACACATCCACCACAAACTGATCCCGCAGGCTGCCCGCCAGAATCTCGTCTGCTGCCTGCACAATCGCCCGACTGAGGTCTTCAGAAATGCAGCCCAGTTCTCCATTGGCGATCGCCGTTGCTTTTTTAATCAGCAGGCAAGCATCGACATAGGTTGGCAATGGCTTTAGCCCGCTGATGGGGAAATTTTCGACCGCCCGCAGGGTTTGAATCCCGTAATACACCGCGTTGGGAATCTGCTTTTCTCCCATCGAGTCGCGCTCTATCCGAAAATCCGCCATATCACCCGTCGTTTCACGTAATTTCCCGCTATGAAACCCCTATTCAACCTGGGCATACTAGCTTTCAGGAGGGTGCATGGCGAGATTGGGACTTCATCATTATGAATGAAACACTCCGGGAAACTAAACGCCTATCTCACGGGATGTTGATAAGTGGCTAGTTCTGCATTCTCGATTAACTTAGAGAAAGCAGGGTTTTTGCTTTTTCATTCGCTTCTCTGCCAGGTGGCGCGATGACTAAGTAGTGCTATGAGTCAGACAAAAGAGAGTCAGACAAAAGATCAGATTGATTACATTCAAGACCGAGTGCAAGACCCAGAGATTCCAGATCAGGCTCAAGAGCATACACAAGATTTAAGCACCTGGCTCGACCAGGGCATGGCACTCTACGGGGTTGGCCGGTATGAGGGTGCAGTAGCTCGATTTGACCGTTTATTGCAACAGCAGCCCGACCATCCGGAGGCGTGGATGAAGCGGGGCTTTGCGCTGCACGCGCTGGAGTATGACGAAGAGGCGATCGCTAGTTTTGAGCGGGCCCTGAAGCTCAAGCCCAAAAACGCGCTGGCCTGGCACGGCAAGGGCATTGCGCTGGCCCGGCTGGAGCGCTACGAAGAGGCAATCGCCAGTTTTGACAAAGCGGTGAAGTTTGACCCCGCCGATGCCAAGGCCTGGTATAACCGGGGCTACGCCCAAAATCGGCTGTATCGCTATCGAGAGGCGATCGCCAGTTTTGACAAAGTGGTGGAACTGCGCCCCAACAACTACCGCGCCTGGTATAACCGGGGTCTGGCCCTGGGGGCGCTGCGCCGCTACGAGGAAGCACTGACCAGCCTAGAGACGGCGGTGACCATTAAGCCCACCTGCCATTATGCCTGGAGCTATCGCGGTATTATTCTGGTCAAGCTGGAGCGGTTTGAAGAGGCGATCGCCAGTTTCGACCAATCGCTGCAATGCAAAGACGACAATCCCGAAGCCTGGTATGGCAAAGCCTGCGCCCGCAGCCTCCAGGGCGATCTGGAGCGCACCCTGAGAAATCTGCATCGGGCCGTGGTTCTCAGCCCCAATCTCTACCGCGTGATGGCGCAGACGGATACCAGCTTTGACAATGTGCGCCATAGTCCGGAGTTTCAGGCACTCCTGGGCGATTGAGGCGGGACAAGCGGGACAACCGAGGAAACCGAGATCAGGTCGCTTGGAACTGATCTTGGGAACTGATCTTGGGAACCGATCATCGAGATTTTATCTACAGGTATTGGACGCGATCTGTGGCGGCTCCTCTCAGTCGATATTATGTCGATATGATAGGGACACGTTGCTGCGTCACCCCGACGCTGCAATGGTCTCAGGGTTGTCGCTCTGGCCTGGCTTATGCGCGTCCGCATCGGTACGTTCAATGCTGAAAACCTGTTTGCCCGGTTTCAGTTTAAGGAAGACCTTCCCTACGATGAGCTTCCCGAAAAGTGGACTGCCAGCGTGACGCAGTGCATTCCGTTTTCGGAAGGGAAAGATCGGATCACGGCGGAAGCCATCGGGGCGCTGCGGGCAGATACTCTCGGACTGCAAGAAGTCGAGAGTATGGACACGCTGAAGCAGTTTGTGCGCCAGTTTCGTTCGCTGATGCCCGACTATCCCTACAAGCTGGTCATCGACGGCAACGATCGCCGATTGATCGACGTGGGATTGCTCAGCCGCTTTCCCTTTCGCCACATCCGCACGCACCAGTTCGATCGCGCTCCCAGCGGCCACCTGATCTTTTCCCGCGACTGCCTAGAGGTAGACCTCGAACTGCCCGACGGCAAGCCGCTGACGGTGTTTGTTAATCATTTCAAATCTATGCATGAGGGGCGCGAGGAAACCATGCATATCCGCAAGATCCAGACCCAGCGCGTTGTGCAGATTTTGCATGAGCGGTTTGGAGCCGATCCGGGTGCGGCAACCTGGGTAATTTTGGGCGATTTCAACGACTATCTGCCGTCGCTGGGGCTAGAGCCGCTGCTCGGCCAGCCCTGGCTGGAGAACGTGATCGAACGGCTGCGTCCTGATCAGCGCTGGACGCATTTCTTTTCGCGGGGCGAGGAATATCACCAGTTGGACTACATCCTGCTGTCGCGATCGCTCGCCGAAGCCAATCCCCAAGCGCTTCCCTACATCGAGCGGCGCGGTTTGCCCAAACGAGCCGAACGCACCGCAATCCAGCGGTTCAACGGCGTAGGCAGCAGCTATCCCAAAGCGTCTGACCATTGCCTGGTGGTGATTGAGCTAGAAATCTAGAAATTTTTGACTTTGGATTGGTGAGGATTGATAGACTTTCTGCCCAAAATCTAAAATCCAACATCTAACATCACCCCTGACTCAGCAGACAGGCGGCAATGCGATCGCTCGCACCAGGTAGTCCCATGCGGCGGCGACCGTTTTCGGCAATGATTTGCAGGCGATCGGGGTCTTTCAGCAGCGATCGCACGACTTTGGCTGCCTGGTCGGGCTGTTCGACCAGGATCACCGACGGCCCCAGCAGGCGCGTTTGGGCTTCGGCAAAGGCGTAGGTAAACTGTGGCCCTTCGCCCGGAAAGATCAGCGCGGGCTTGCCCAATCCCACCACCTGTTCCGTAGCCGTGCCCGCCATCGCCATCGCCACGTCGCCCCGGTTGACGCAGCCGTTAAAGGCCGTGGTCAGCAGCAGCGTCGCCTGGTCTTGGCGATAGGCCAGGGGCGGCACGGGAGCAGGATTGGTCAACTGCCAGCCGCGAGCCTGCAATGCTTGGTGCAGCAAGGCTAAATCAAGATAGGGGGCGATCGCCGCCAGAAAGGTCACGGGGCGATCGAGTCCCGTCACCAGCGATTGCGCCGCATCCAGCAGCGTTTCCCAATTTCGATAGGCTTCGGGCACCCGCGACCCCGGCAGCAGCGTGGCCACCAGCGCCTCGTCGGGAATCGCAAAGTCAATCCCCATCGGTTCCAGATCATCCATCATCGGGTTGCCCAGGTCATACACGGGCAGCTTCCAGCGGCTTAGCACCTCGCTGGTGAGGCTGTCGCGAGGAAACACCGCCCGACAGCGCCGCCGCCCCATTAGCCAGCGCTCCCAGGGCAAATAGACCGATCCTGACCAGCTTTCTAGCTGCTCAAACCAGGAGGCGCGGGGCAAGAGTCCGGCTTCATCGCGCAAGTAATATTCCGATTTGGCCGTGCCCACAAAGGCGTAGGGCGCACCGCTCCACCAGGCAAACAGCAGCGGCACCAAGTCACCCACGGCCAAAATCAGGTCGCCCTGCTTGGCCCACTCGCGCACCACGCGAAGCTGGCTGAGGGTGAGTTGCAGCAGCCCGCCGCGCAGATCCTTGGCAAACTGCCGACCGTCCATATAGACAAAGCCACCGGAGGGAAGCTGTTTGACTGGGCCAATCACCGGGATGCCGCTCTGGGAATAGGCATGACCTTCGCCCACCAGCGGCAGCGCCACGATATCTGCCACACGGCCTTCTAGGTCTGCCCGATGCCGCAGGGCCCGGAGAATGCGGAGGGCGATCGCATCTTCTCCATGACCATTGCTCAGACACAGTAGCTTCATGCCAAACCATCACTACGCGGTTGAACCTCAAGGATAAGGGATCGCCGCAAAATTGGGTGAGCCGGGTCAGTGCCCCTATTTTCAAGGTTTTGAGAGGTTAATCCAAGACGCTATAGCGCCGTGCCGCTAAACACTTTCTGCGCGGGCCCGGTCATATAGAGGTGCCGATCGGCCTCTGACCACTCGATCAGCAGCGGCCCGCCAGGAAGCTCCACCGTCGCACGGCGATCGCTCTTGCCGTTTAGCACCGCCGCCACCAGCGACGCACAGGCCCCTGTGCCGCAGGCCAGCGTAATACCCGCGCCCCGCTCCCACACCCGCATCTTCAGATAGTCCGGGCGCACCACCTGAATGAACTCAGCATTAATCCGCTTGGGGAAAGCGGGATGATGCTCGAACTGGGGCCCAATCGCCGCCAGCGGAATCGTCGCCACATCCTCTACAAACGTGATGCAGTGGGGATTGCCCATGCTGACGCAGGTGACCTGCCAGGTTTGCCCAGCCACCTCCAGCGGCAGGTTCACGACTTTTTCCTCTGGAGCGGCCAGCGTTGTGGGAATTTCGCCCGCCAGCAGCCGGGGCAGCCCCATATCGACCGTGATCTGTCCGTCTGCCTCTAGGCGTGGCGTGATCAGTCCCGCTAGCGTGTGAATTTTGTAGACTGGGCGCGGCGATCCGGTTTCGGCAGCTTCTAGGTCGGCAATAAAGCGGGCCAGGCAGCGGATGCCATTGCCACACATCTCCGGCTCTGACCCGTCAGAGTTGAAAATCCGCATAGTGTAGTCGGTGCCGTCTTGCCCTGGCAGCGCGAAGATCACGCCGTCTGCACCAATCCCAAAGTGGCGATCGCACCAGTCCACCGCTTGCTCTGGGGTAATGCACGGCTCTGCCTGCTGCCGATTGTCTACCAGGATAAAGTCGTTGCCCAGCCCGTGATATTTCGTAAATGCGATCGCCATAGTTGTGATGTGTCAGAGAGGTCTAACGGGGACTCAGTGCCAATAACTCAGTGCCAGTAACCCAAGGACTTGGGAAGATGCTTTGAGCCGCTTGCTTGAATCATCATAGGCTCCGATTGGGCATTCTGAATATCGCAGATATCGCAGTCGCTTGCGAACCGTCGCAGGCTGCTGCGAGCTGTTACAGACTATCGGAGCGGGCGATCGCCCCCATCGCCGCCGGACATCTCCTAAACTAGAGGCCTAAACTGAAAGAACCCGCCGCGTCTGGATTGTTCGCTTCCTGAATCACCCCAAAATCCAAAATCCAAAACCCTGAGACTTTAACCCATGAGCATCGAACTAGAAACTGGTCTGCCCAGCGTCCGTCAGATCCAAACCCTAATCCGCGAAGAGCGCGAAGTAGAACTCAAACTGATTACCAATGACCTGATCACAGGCAAAATGCGCTGGCAGGATCAGCACTGCATTTGCGTGGTCGATCATTACGACCAGCAAACGGTCATCTGGCGCAGCGCAATCGTCTACATGAAGCCGAAGCTGTAACGCGGATCAGGAGTCGGCTCTACTGCTCCAGCGGTTATCTCTATCAACCGCCAGTTAATCGCCAATCAAGCGCCAATCAAGCGCCACGACCCTATTCGGGCGGCCGTCCGTGCCAGGGACTCACCTGCACCACGCCGCCCGGCGTAAACACCACGCGAAAGAGGGCGTTGGGTTCTGCGGAGCGATCGGCCTGCTGATATTGCAGGTCAGGCAGCGGCGTTTGGTTGGCGTTTTGCACAGCGGCATTGTTCATATAGCGGAAGCCCAAGATGTCGCCGTTCTCTGCCACCGAGACTTGATAAACCAAATCTTCGGTAAAGGTTGGCCGCTGCGACCAGGCAGCATCGAGGCGATCGCGCAGTTGGGTCTTCAGCCGATCCAGTTGCTCTGGCTCGGTAATCTCATTTGCATTAACCAGGGCTTCGCCTACTGAGCCACCCGTCTCCGGAGGAGCATTTTCAGGGCTAGCGGCAGGGCTGGGATCTTCAGCAGTAGGGCTTTCCGAAACCGTGGTGTCTGGACTTTGAACCGGGCTGGGACTGGCGACCGGGCTGGGCGAAGCCAGCGGCGTGGGCGAATCCGTCGGCGGGCTAGCTGCGGGAGACGCAGGGCTGACCAAAGGTGCGGGCGTGGTCGCGTCCTCAGCCGCAGCCTCAGGACGACGCTCCGGAATGGGCAAGAAGAACAGCGCCGCCGCCGCCGCCGCTAGACCCACCAGCCCAATCGCAGCGGGCACAACCTGCTTGGTCATGGGTTCATGGGTCACTGCATAGCGGCGCGACACGGGCGCAAGCTGGGGAGCAAACTCTGGCAAGGTCTGACTATCGGCCAAAAACTGGTCAATCGCCTCCACTAGGTCAAAAAGCTGCACCGTCCGCAAATCAATCTGCACGGGAGCCGCAGACCCGCCGCCGTTTGCCTCGCCCACAAACGAATCTGGCTTGACCGTCAGCCGATGCAGATCCGGCTCAACTCGCTCCAAAGACACCAATTCCCCTTGGCCGGGTTGGGTGTGGGGATGGGGCACGCCGCTGAGAATCCCCTGGGCATAGTTGCTGGCTGTAATCGCCAGATCTTCCAAAAACGCCCGGCCGCCGCTAATTGGTTTTGGCTGGCCGGCAAAGTGGCACTCGGCATTGGTCACCATCGACACGACGGGACGCGGTGCTGTGGCAGTCGCCCCGTCGCTCAGTCCTTCAACCACCAGCTTGCAGTTGGGCAGGGTATATTGCCGCTGAATCGTCATGCCACTTCTCCATCAAACAAGCTCGTCCAAAGTCGCTGGGGGCCAGCCGTGCCCGTGCAGAAGAGAAGCTGACGCAGCAGCCCCAGCGCCAGGTCATTCAGCTTTTCGTCGGTGTCGTAGAGCAGCACAGCGGCGCGGCGCGGGTTCATGCGAGAGCGAAAGTGGGCCCGAAAGCGCTCCAGGTATTCCGATAAGCGGAAGTGATGCTCCACCGAAAGGTTGCGATCGCTCAATTGCTGGTGCGCCAGCAGAAGCTGCCGAATCACGCCCGTCAGCCGCCGTGCCAGGTTGCAAATCACCAGAACCATTGCCTTGCCCTCTGCCTGGGTCAACGTTTTGCGCTGGCTGCCATAGCGTCGCAGCGGGTTGGCGCTGCGGAGCCGCCACAGCCCGACGCGATTTTTCACGATGCTTTGCAGATTCAGGTCGCTGGCGGTGATCAGCAGCGCTTCGGAGCCGCCCAGGTCCAGCGCTTCGATCGCCAGCAGCAGCAAGTCGAGCTGCACCCGCGCCCGCCGGGGAACGGTTTCACCGGGAACCTCAATGTCAGGCAGGGTTCCCAAGATAGGGGGAATGGATTGGTCGGGCGGGGTTTGTACTTGCATTACGGTACTTGCATTACTTCTCGTGCGGTGAACTCATCTGCGGCTGCCCCAAACGCCAATCTG
The DNA here is from genome assembly GCF_013177315.1 of Thermoleptolyngbya sichuanensis A183. Lineage (NCBI taxonomy): Bacteria > Bacillati > Cyanobacteriota > Cyanophyceae > Oculatellales > Oculatellaceae > Thermoleptolyngbya > Thermoleptolyngbya sichuanensis. Next base: position 5,345,565 of record NZ_CP053661.1, read on the forward strand.
TCAGCGCTTTGGTTCCCAAATTCGGACGGACAGATTGATCGGGGCAAACCGATACAACCAGAACTTTATGACTGGAGGATTCGACTTTAGGTTGCCCGCATTTTAAGCTTCGACTTAAACTTCGACCTTCACGCCGCGCCAAAAGGCAATATGCCCTGTAATTTCTTTAGCAGCATCCTTCGGCGCCGGGTAATACCAGGCGGCATCTTTGTTGACCCGGCCATCAACCACGATGTTGTAGTAGCTGGCAACGCCTTTCCAAGGGCAGGTTGTGTGGGTGTCGCTGGGCTGGAAATATTCAGACTGGATGGCATCGGGCGGGAAGTATTGGTTGCCTTCGACCACCACGCAGCGATCGCTCTCGGCTAGCACGGCTCCGTTCCAAGTTGCTTTGGGCATGGGTTTGTCCTGATGAATACCTGTTAATACCTGACAAGGAGTTGTACAGATCGCTGAAGAACGAGCAGCTAAGAGCTAATTTGTAAAGGAGCCTGAAAGCCTTGTTAATCAAGGATTTCCGAGAAACCGCTTTTCCTGGGCAAGCATGACCTCAAAGCCACACGTGCCAAGAGTTTCAGGCTTCTTAAGATTTGCCTCATAAATTAGCTCTAAGAATCGGGCAGTTAAATTGGGCTAAGTTGGGCAGATAACTTAAACCGTGCGGGGCTTTGATGATGCGGGGCTTTGATGGAATTCCACCTTCAATGAAAACTAGTACTGAGCATAATGCCGAAAACTGGGGAACGCTGAAATCCTGAACTGTAACTCGTAACTCTTGTAAAAGAAACTCTCGTAAAAGAGTCCCAACCGCCAATTCTAGCGCGTGAGCTTACCAATCTTAAAGATCGGCACAAGATTCACCTGAAAGCAAGGCAGGGGTTGGGGGCAGGGAGGCGGACAGTTAGCGATTTTGGCGCGAGTGGCAGGGAGAGGGGTGTCGCGCGGCACGATGCTGCATAAACTAGAGCCAGAAACAAAACGCCAGAGACACCCATTGGGCGTTTTTTGGGCGTTTGTTGAGCCGTCTAGCGCTGAGGGAACCCCTATGACTGCTGCCGTGTCTACTGCTGCCCCACTGAGCAAATCGCCCTTTAGCCAGATGCAAGCGGTTCCTGAACTGTTTGCCCGCTGCGCCCAGCGACCGGAGATTGCTAATCTAACTGCTGTGCATGATCCCCACAGCACGCCGGAGATCAAGCTGACCTACGCCGAGCTATATCAGCAGATATTGCAATTTGCCGCAGGGTTGCAGGCGCTGGGCATCCAAGAGGGCGATCGCGTCGCCTTGTTTTCCGATAATCGCCCCCGCTGGCTGATTGCCGACCAGGGCATCATGACCGCCGGGGCCATCGACGCAGTGCGTGGCTCCCAGGCAGACCGGGGCGAGCTGCGGTTTATTCTCGACAACAGCGAAGCCGTGGCGCTGATTACCGAAGATGCGGCCACGCTCAAGAAAGTCTCGCCCAATCTGGATGACCTGCCGCTGCAAACGGTGATCCTGCTAACGGACGAAACGCTGGACGCGCCGGGGCTAAAGATTCTTAACTTTTCGCAAGTGCTGGAGATGGGCAAAAACCGCGCCGTGCAGCCGCCCACCCACCGCACCCGTGACACACTGGCCACGCTGATGTATACCTCAGGAACTTCTGGCGTGCCCAAGGGCGTGATGCTGAGCCACGGCAACTTGCTGTCGCAGGTCGAAGGCGCGGCGACAGTGGTCGAACCGCAACCGGGCGATCGCGTCCTCAGCATTCTCCCGATCTGGCACTGCTACGAGCGCACGTTTGAATACTTTATCTTCGCCCACGGCTGCACGCAGGTTTACACCAATATTCGCTTCGTTAAGAAAGACCTGAAGGAGTTTCGCCCGCAGTTTATGGTGGGCGTGCCGCGCCTGTGGGAGTCGATTTACGAAGGGATTCAGAAACAGTTCCGCGACCAGCCAGAGAAAAAGCAAAAGCTGGTGAATTTCTTGCTCAAGCAGAGCGATCGCTACGTCAAAGCAAACCGCACCCTGCAAGGGCTGAACCTAGACAACCTCAACCCCTCGCCCTTGGACAAGCTGAAGGCCATGGGCGAAGTGGCAATCACCTCCCCGGTCTACCTGCTGGCGGATCGGCTGGTGTTCCAAAAGGTGCGCGACGGCATCGGCGGACAGATCAAGTTCGTCGTCAGTGGCGGCGGTTCTATTGCCGAGCATCTGGAAGACTTCTTTGAGATGGCAGGCATTCAAATCTTGGGCGGCTACGGACTGACGGAAACCTCGCCCATTACCCATGTCCGCCGCGTCCGGCATAATATGCGCGGAGCCGATGGGCAGGCGCTACCCTACACCGAGACGCGCATCGTCAACCCGGAAACTCGCCAGGATTTGCCCCAGGGACAGCAAGGCTTGATCCTGATTCGCGGTCCCCAGGTGATGCAGGGCTATTACAAGAACCCCGAAGCCACCCGCAAGGCAATCGACCCGGACGGCTGGTTTGACACGGGCGACCTGGGCTGGATGACGCAGTGGGGCGACCTGATTATTACCGGCCGCGCCAAGGACACGATCGTTCTCACGAATGGCGAAAACATTGAGCCGCAGCCCATTGAAAACGCCATCATTCGCAGCGTGTATATCGACCAGGTGATGCTGGTGGGACAGGATCAGCGGATGATTGGGGCGCTGGTGGTGCCTAACCTAGAAACGCTGGAGTCTTGGGCGGCGACGCAGGGCGATGGGGTGCGAAACGCTGACGGCACGATCAACCTAGGGTCGAAGCCCGTGCAGGACTTGATTCGTCAGGAATTGACCCAGGCAGTGCAAAATCGACCGGGCTTCCGCCCCGATGAGCGGGTTGGGCCGTTCCGCATCCTCAGCGAGCCGTTTACGGTGGACAATGGGTTGCTGACCCAGACGCTAAAAGTGCGCCGCAACGTTGTGATGGAACGCTATAGCAGTATGATCGAATCGATGTTTGCCTGAGGCCGTTCCCGCATGTTGTATGGTTCGGGGGCGGCGTGAGGGCGATCGCCAGAGTGTTGCACCAGATCGTGGCACAAACACTTCAAACCTTTATTCAATGGACGATTTCAACTTCCTCATGGACCCCTCCCAATCCTATTTGCTCCTCAAACGCGCTGTGAACGTCAAGGCTGTGGTCACCCCCCGCTGGAAAGAAGAGAAACAGCAGCAGCTCCAACTCCAGATCGACCAGCTTGATGAACAAAAGCAGCAGCTTGAAACCCAAGAGCAGCGCATGATGGCGGAAATGCGAAAGCAAATTATTCGCCCTGACGACCCAGCGATCGCCCAGCAAATGAACAACTTCCAACTCCAGGTCAACCAGCGCAAAAGCGAAATCCTGGAGCGGCGTAATCAGGTGTTGCTGCAACTCCAGCAGGTGCAGCTTTTGGACATGGATCAAGAAGTCAGCGAAGGGCTGGTGGAAGGTTTCTGTCGCGTCGAAATGGGCGATAACCTAATCCGCAAAATGCAGATCGAGGTGCTGCTGCGGGACGGCATCGTGGAGGAAATTCGGGGAGAGCTTTAGACAGGCGGGGTGGAGAGTTGGAGCATGAGGGCAGCGACCCGATGCTCCCCAAAATCCAAAACCCAAAATCCAAAACCCAAAACCCAAAAATCGATTCCTGCCTCCTCATCTCCAAACCCTAACCCCCTCGCCAAAAATCTGCTTCGTATCGCGTTACAATTCGATCTGCTGAGTCTCCATTGTTTTGGGGTTGGGCTTGGCTGCAAAGATCTGAGGGTCGATAGTCACTGATAGTCACTGTTCATAGCAGTCAATCCATAACGGTTTACTGAACGACCCAGCCTGCATTTCACCTTTACTCACGATTTGGGAAGCCGCTCCATGATCCACGAAGTTTTCATGCCTGCGCTCAGTTCTACGATGACCGAGGGAAAAATCGTTTCCTGGGTAAAAGCACCGGGCGACAAAATCGAAAAGGGCGAAACCGTGGTGGTGGTGGAGTCCGATAAGGCAGACATGGACGTGGAGTCGTTCTATGAAGGCTATTTGGCAACGATTATTGTGGACGCAGGCAGCACGGCTCCGGTGGGCGAGGCGATCGCCCTGATTGCCGAAACTGAGGCAGAGATCGAGACCGCAAAGCAGAAGGCTGCCAGCGCCTCGGCTCCCGCTCCGGCTGCCCCGACTCCTGCGCCTGCTACTACCGAACCGGAACCCGTCGCTGCGACCGTGGAAGAGGCGATCGCCAGCAGCAACGGCAGTTCTGGGCGGCTCGTCGTGTCGCCCCGCGCTCGCAAGCTGGCCAAAGAACTCAAGGTTGACCTAGCCACGCTCAAAGGCAGTGGTCCCCACGGACGCATCGTCGCCGAAGATGTGGAAGCCGCTGTTGGCAGAGTGTCTGAGCCTGCAACTCCGGCTGTGACTCCGGCTCCGGCTGCGGTTGCTGCTCCGGTGGCTGCGTCTGCTCCGGCTCCGGCTGCGGCAACTCCTAAACCCACCCCGGCTCCGGCGGCCCCCGTCACACCCGGCCAGGTCGTGCCCCTGACCACGCTGCAAAATGCCGTTGTGCGGAACATGGTCGCCAGCCTAGAGGTGCCCACCTTCCACGTCGGCTATACCATCACCACCGACAACCTGGACAAACTCTACAAGCAGATCAAATCCAAGGGCGTAACGATGACAGCACTGCTGGCTAAGGCAATTGCCGTGACCCTGAAGAAGCATCCGCTACTCTACGCGGCCTACACCGACCAAGGCATTCAGTACAACAGCGGCATCAATGTGGCGGTGGCGGTGGCGATGGACGATGGCGGACTGATTACGCCCGTTCTGCAAGCCGCTGACCAAATGGATATCTACACCCTGTCGCGCACCTGGAAGGACTTGGTCGATCGCGCCCGCTCGAAGCAGCTCCAGCCTGCAGAATACAGCACAGGAACGTTTACGCTCTCCAACCTGGGAATGTTCGGCGTTGATCGCTTTGATGCTATCTTGCCGCCCGGCCAGGGCGCGATTCTGGCGATCGGCACATCCCGCCCGCAGGTGGTGGCGACCGCAGACGGACTATTCGGCGTGCGGACGCAAATGCAGGTCAACCTGACTGCCGATCACCGGATTATCTACGGTGCCCACGCCGCAGCGTTCCTCCAAGACCTGGCCAAGCTGATCGAAACCGACGCGCAATCGCTGACGCTGTAACAGTTCGGTGTAACGGTTCAGTCATTCAGGAATACAAAACCCGACGCAAAAAAAGGGAGCGTCTGCGCTCCCTCCTAACTTGCTTCTCAATCTCGGAGATCAAACCCGCAACCGAGCGCTCGAACGCAGCCGAGCTATTCTGCAGACGTGGCCGCTGCGAAGGCTTGGCGAACTTGAACGCTGTTAAACCCAGCTTCCGAAGATTCAAACGTCGCGTCTAGCTCGTCTTCAATCAGGAGGCGATCGCACGGGATCGTGTCAGACAGAATGGCACTGGCCATCATGCCGCAGTGGATTTCTAGCATTGCGTCGGGCACAGCCTCAAAAATGAGCCGTTGCCCCGGAAACACCACGCGCTCAAAATACCAGCCAGGAACGTTGGTGATGCGAGCAATCTGGATTTTGCTTGTCGCGTTCACGTAGCAGCAGAGAATGTGAACCAACTTATCGGTGGGGACGGGATCGATAATTTGCGCCATAGCCGTGAGGAGCCTCGTGTAATTGCGTGGGTGTTTTAACCCTAACATCCCACGATCCCAAAGGCTGTAAACTCAACTACCAACGATCTGTACGCAAAAATTCACGGGAGTGTGATCCCCGCATGAAGTCAACGGCTGCCAACGCTGCCTCTGGCTCTGTTTCAGCATTCTGGCAGGCTAGCGCTCTACCATCGGATATTCGTCGAACATCCAGGTATAGAGTGAGGTCGCGTCAACCCACGCAAACCTTCGATAAAACCAGGCCAACAGAACCGCTCTTCAGGAAGGCTATCGTGTTTTTGGGGCTTTCAATCTCTCTGGATACGAAACTTCGATGCACGCCAAGAAAGTCGATGGTATTGTAAAGACATATAAACAGTTGTCTCAGATTCGATACCCGCCTCTTATCGGTTTCTCCTTCTATCGGTTTGTATAGAGCGGTTTCTATAGGGCTGTTTCTTATAGAGCGATCGCCAGACCGACAGATCGATATAGGTCGCGTCAACCTGTACTCGCCAAAATGTGGTTTCTTATAGAGCGATCGCCAGACCGACAGATCGACGGATCGACAGACCGACAAATCGACGCTTTCCGACCCCAGATTTACCGGAATCAATCAGCATGACAGCGCAGTTGATGTCTCCACCGACACCGCTCACCCGCCGCGATCGCCTCTCGTCTGAGCGGGTACTTTATGTGCGCCTTCCGTGCAATCCCATCTTCCCCATCGGTGTCGTCTACCTGTCTGACCACGTCCACAAAGTCTTTCCCGACGTGCAGCAGCGCATTTTTGACCTAGGAGCCGTGCCACCGCTGGATTTTGGCCCCGCGCTCGACCGCTGCATCGACGAGTTTCGCCCAACGCTGCTGGTGTTTTCCTGGCGCGACATTCAAATCTACGCCCCGGTTGGCGGGCGCGGCGGCAACCCGTTGCAAAATGCTTTCGAGTTCTACTATGCTCGCAACCCGCTGGTCAAGCTGCGGGGAGCGCTCGGTGGACTCCGCATGGCCACGTCCTATCTCACAGAACTCTGGCGCAACGAAGGTCTGATCAAGCGCGGGCTAAAGCGGGCACGGCGCTACTGCCCAGAGGTTCGACTGGTGGTGGGCGGCGGGGCCGTCAGCGTGTTTTATGAACAGTTGGGCAATATGCTTCCCAAAGGCAGCATTATCTCCGTGGGGGAGGGTGAGGCGCTGCTAGAAAAGCTGCTGCGGGGGCAGGATTTTTCGGATGAGCGGTGCTACGTGGTAGGCGAAACGAAACCGCGCGATCGCCTGATTCACGAACAGCCTGCTCCCCTGGAAAAAGGCGCGTGCGACTACGACTACATCGCCGAGATTTGGCCCGAATTTAGCTACTACCTGCAAGACCAGGATTTTTACGTGGGCGTGCAGACCAAGCGCGGCTGCCCCCACAACTGTTGCTATTGCATCTACACCGTCGTCGAAGGCAAGCAGGTGCGGATTAACCCGGCGGATGAAGTGGTGGCAGAAATGCAGCAGCTCTATCGGCGCGGCGTTCGCAACTTCTGGTTTACCGACGCGCAGTTTATTCCTGCTCGCAAATTCATCGACGACGCGGAGGAACTGCTGCAAAAAATCGTCGATGCGGGCATGACCGATATCCACTGGGCCGCCTACATTCGCGCCGACAACCTGACCCCACGCCTCTGCGAGCTAATGGTGCAGACGGGCATGAACTACTTTGAAATCGGCATCACCAGCGGCTCTCAGGAACTCGTCCGCAAAATGCGGATGGGCTATAACCTGCGGACGGTGCTGCAAAACTGCCGCGATTTGAAGGCAGCCGGGTTTAACAGCTTGGTATCGGTCAACTATTCCTTTAACGTGATCGACGAAACCTTTGACACGATTCGCCAAACCATCGCCTACCATCGCGCTCTAGAAGACATCTTTGGCGCAGACAAGGTAGAACCCGCCATTTTCTTCATCGGCCTCCAGCCCCACACACACCTAGAGCAATACGCCTTTGACCACGGCATTTTGAAAAAGGGCTATGACCCGCTGGCGATCCACCTGCCCTGGGTGGCGAAAAAGCTGCTGTGGAACCCGGAACCGCTCGGCTCCTTCTTTGGTGAGGTGTGCCTGCAAGCGTGGCGGCAAAACCCCAACGACTTTGGGCGCGAGGTGATGCGGATTTTGGAACAGCGGCTTGGCCGCGCCGAGCTAGAAGAAGCCCTGACAGCGGCGATTCCCGTAGGAACCGCTTCGCAAATCGCCCCTGTGGTCAAGCGGTAAAGCCCCCACGCGGTCGGATCTACGGGTCTACAGCAAATGGTGGTACTGCGGATCGTCTTGCAGCGCCTTGAGGACTTGCTTGATTTCCTGGGTGCGGTCTTTTTTCACCACCAGCGTCACTTTGTGGTCGCGCACGATCACCGTATCTTCTAGTCCGATGGTGACAATCAGATCTTCGTCGTCGGTGGCATAAAACAGTGCGCCCTGGGTGTCCAGCCCGACATGACGCGCCAGTTCTACGTTGGGATTGTCGCCCTTTAGCAGCCGCTCAATCGCGTTCCAGTCGCCCAGGTCATCCCAGCTAAAGGCGACAGGCAGCACGTAGGCGCGGTCGGTCTTTTCCATCACGGCATAGTCAATGCTCTGCTTGGGCAGCTTGGGATAGGCCGCTGGGCCGTCTTTCATCAGTGGCTGCATCACGTAAGGCGCGTGGGTTTCCAGTTCCGCCAGCATGACCCCCGCCTGAAAGATGAACATACCGCTGTTCCAACTAAAGCGGCCGCTGGCGAGGAATGCCTCCGCCGTGGCGCGGTCGGGCTTTTCGGTAAAGCGGCTGACCCGGTAAGCGGCGCAGTCGAGATACGTGCCTGCGGGGTCGCCCTGCTCGATGTAGCCATAGCCCGTGGAGGGGAAGCTCGGCGCAATGCCCAGCGTGGCGATCGCCCCCTGTTCTCGCGCCAGATCTGCCGCAGCCCGCAGCGTCTTGTGAAAGGTGGGCAGGTCGCCAATCCAGTGATCTGCCGGGAAAAAGCCGACGATTGCTTCCTCTCCATAGCGGCGGGCAATTTCTAGCGTCGCCCAGGCCACCGCTGGAGCCGTGTCTCGTCCCTCGCTTTCCACCAAGAGGTTCGCGTCTGGCAGATCGGGCATCTGCTCTCGCACGCCATCGGCCAGGTGCGCTGCTGTGATCACCCACAGCCCGTCCCATCCGCCCGCAAGGTCGAGGAGGCGATCGCCCGTCGCCTGGAGCAAACTTCTGCCGCTGCCGTCGAGACTGAGAAACTGCTTGGGACGCGCCTTGCGGCTGAGGGGCCAAAACCGTTCGCCCTTGCCGCCTGCCAGAATCACTGGAATCATGCTGCTTGCCCCTCCACGTTTATGCCGCTGCGTTTACCCAATCCCGCCCTATCGTACAAAACTTTTCTCCTGCCTAGGGTTCCCAAAACGGCCGACTTTACCGGATTTTTATCTACAGGACTTACGTAGCTGGACAATTTCTCGCGGGCTGCGCTCGCGAGAAATCGTTCAAAATTCTGTCCAAAGTTCAAAGAGATGATCGCAAGTGCGGAAGTCATGAATCTAGAAAGTCAGGAGACTGCTGAGAGCAGCTTTAGGTTAAGGTTGCAGCGGCTTTAGGTTAAGAGCTAATTTGTAAAGGAGCCTGAAAGCCTTGTTAATCAAGGATTTCCGAGAAACCGCTTTTCCTGGGCAAACATGACCTCAAAGCCACACATGCCAAGAGTTTCAGGCTTCTTAAGATTTGCTTCATAAATTAGCTCTAAGGTCGCTTTGCAAAACCGTCACGCAGCCTACGATGCGATCGCTTGGGGTTTGGTAGAGTTATGTCCAGCGGGAGAGCGGGTCGTCTTGTCGAGTGATCCAAGGGGATCATATACAAAACGACACATTTGGATAAACTGGTGGAGGGCTAGAACTGCTGCTAAGAATTTCACAGGGGGCATTTCGGAAGCAGCAAAGAGTTTGGATACGAGTTGCAGCCAACGCAGTTACGAGGTGTGAGTCCGACAACGCAGTTACGAGGTGTGAGTCCGAGTGAGACAGTCCAATCCTGAGTCTGAAATTGAGCTTTCTAAACCCGAACAGCCTGGTCAAGTCCCCGTAAACTCGTCTTCTCCGCGAGCCTCTGCGGCTGGGGTTTCCCCTAGTTTCTCAAAGCGGGCGATCGCTCCAACCGCCCCGCCAAAGGGACGCAGCGTTTTGAACAAGTTTCTGTGGGTTCTGGCCTTTGTTTCTACGGCGACGGTTTCCGCAACGCTGGGGGCAGCGCTGACGATTTTGATGCCAGAAAGGGGTGATCGCGACTCGCAGAGCGACCTGCGGCAGCGCGTAGGCACGGTAATGGCCAACAGTTTTGGCTATCGAGTGACGCGCCCGGTCAACATTCTGGTCATGGGGGTCGATCACTTTGTAGATGCTCCCGAAGATGCCGAAGACATCGTGCTGGGCGGACGCAGCGATGTCATGCTGCTGGTGCGCGTCGATCCAGCCACCACTACCGCCAGCATCCTGTCCATCCCTCGCGATACACGGGTGGAAATTCCAGGCTATGGTGTTGCCAAAATTAATCACGCAAACCAGGAAGGGGGCGCAGCCCTTGCCGCCCAGACCGTCAGCTACAACCTGGACGGTGTGCCGATCGATCGCTACGTGCGCGTCAGCACCGATTCATTTCGGGCACTGGTCGATTTGCTGGGCGGCATTGAGGTCTACGTTCCCTTCCGAATGGAATACGAAGATGTAACCCAAAAGCTAAAAATTGACCTAGAAGAAGGCCATCAATGGCTAAACGGCGACCAAGCAGAGCAATTTGCCCGCTACCGCAACGATGGGCAGGGGGATATTGGGCGGGTGCAGCGCCAGCAGCAGCTTTTGAGAGCGCTCAAGGATCGATTGGCCAGCCCGGCAACCGTAACCAAACTGCCGCAAATTATCGCGCTGATGCAGGAGTATGTCGATACCAACCTGACACTAGAGGAAATGCTGGCGCTGGGCAACTTTGCGCTGACGATGGAGCGGAGTGACCTGCGGATGGTGATGCTGCCCGGTCGGTTTAGCCGGCCCGACGAGTCGATCGCTAGCTACTGGATCTTAAACCGTCGTGAGCGCGATCGCATCATGCGGGACTATTTCCAGGTGCCAGGGATGGATGTACAGCTAGCCCGCAGCGCCGACCCCAGTTCCCTCCGCATTGCCGTGCAAAATGCCAGCGGCGACGGGCGAGCAACGCTCCGGTTGGTGCGCTATCTGCGCGAGCAGGGGTTCTACAACGTTTACGTCATTCCAGATTGGTCGGTCTGGGAAGGCGAAACCCAGGTGATTGCTCAGCGAGGCGACCTAGAGGGGGCAGCAATCGTGCAGCGATCGCTCGGCGTGGGCGAGGTGGTGTCGGCCTCTATTGGCGATCTGGAATCTGACCTGACGATCCGGATCGGCACCGACTGGGTGGAGCGAGCCGCTAGCAGTCAGGAGCATGTTGTGAACTAAGTGCTTACCCCGTTTTGCCCTGTTGCTCAGCCAACCCGCACCAGTCAACCCTCCAGCAAGGGCGGATGCGGTTCCGAAGGAACCATGAGAAGAGGAACCATGAGAAAATAACGTTGGCAGATCTGTTGACCAACACATTGGCAAGCGACGATGACGGACGGTGTAAAACCGTGAAACCGTGAAACTGTGAAACCGTGAAACAATGTGAAACAACGACGCTGCTGCGATGCGTTTGGGTTCGGTGAGATGGTCAAGCATCCTGTGAAATCGGTTGTGGCACGCGGGCTGGGGTTGCTCCTAGCTGTGGGGTTGGCCTGCTTATGGGTGATGCTGAGCGCAGTTCCGGCGATCGCCGCTGTGGATACGGTGAACTACAACAACGCCGACCTGAAAGGGCAGGACTTTTCGCACACAGATCTATCTGGCAAGGCGTTTGTCTCTGCAGAGATGCGCGACATCAACCTGGAAGGCTCTGACCTGAGCAACGCTATTCTTACCAAAGCAGTGATGCTGCGGGCTAACCTGCGGGATGCCAACCTGACCGCCGCGCTGGTGGATCGGGTCTTTCTGGTGGGCGCAGACCTAACCAACGCCATTTTGGAAGATGCCACCATGACCCGCACCAGTTTTGAAGACGTGACCGTGACGGGAGCAGACTTTACCAACGCCATCCTCGACCGCTACGAAATTTCCAAGCTGTGCGATCGCGCTGAGGGCATAAACCCGGTGACGGGCGTGGCTACGCGAGACAGTCTCGGCTGTCGCTGAGGCTTGCAAAATTTCTAGCTAGGGCGCTAGCATAGTTCAAATGAACTACTTTCCATCATGCGTGCCCGACTAGAAAACAACCTCCTCTTCCTCCACTGCGACGATGTGCCACCTTACAAGAAAACGGGGTCGCAGGTGCGAAATACTTACTTTTGGGCGCTAAAGGCGATCGCCGCCCATGCCCCCTATGCCCGCGATTGGGAATTTGACCCGGAGGTGTGGGTCGCTCTGCAACGCCTCTTGCTGTCCTTTGCCGAGTCGGGCTATTTGGGTCTGCGCGAAACCCTGCTAGAGTTTCCGCCAAACACCCCGATTCCCGATCCGCTCCGGGCAGTGTCTACGTGGGAGTAGGCGATCTAGGAGGATTGCTCGACACCAGTCTGGTTGGAAATTTTGGGTTTTGGAGTTAAGACTTACGCAGTTGAGCGATTTTTCGCGGGCTAAGCCTGCGAAAAATCGCTCAAAATCCAGAGAGCTTATCGCAATTGCGTAAGTCCTGTAGAGCTTGGATTTTGGAGTGGGCTTGGACACCCAACTCCTATTTTTTCTTCAGGGTTTGTGACCCTACCAGATTCGGCATTTTGGGCGGCGGGATGGAGGGCAGCACACCGTCTTTCAGCAGCGATTGCGTGGGCGTGGGAACGCTGGAGAGCGTGTGACCAGGCAGCACCGAAACGCGGGGGGTTGCCACAGAGGAAATGACATCACTGCCCAGGATTGAGGTATTGACTGGGGGCGGCGCGGGTGGGGTGCTGCCGGAATAGAGGGTGGTGTTGACGGGCGATCGCAGGCTTGGAAACAGAGCAGGATTCAAAACGGACGTGTCTACCTGAACGTCGGGGTGATCCGAGGAATGCTCCGGCAAACGGCCCAACGCTCCATTAATAGGAGTAATAGGAGGCGGGACTTGTGAAGGGTCAATGCTCATGGCTTTTTCCTTTTTCAGGATTGGCTGAAACCTAGCATATCGCCCGCACTGCACCAGAATTGCACCAGAATTATGTCGATCTGTTGCGGTGCCGCTGTTGCCAGAGAGGCGGCACGGCTGCCCTGCCCAGCACAGACTCCAGTTGCCTGCATTATTTTATGACGATGTCAACAATCTTGATATTAAGATAATTACTATATTCTTGATGTCAAGTATCTTGGTATCGAGATAAATTACCAGGGAGCTGCAAATATGAATGGACGCACGATTTTTCTATTGGCCGCCCTTGCTGGGGGCGCAATTTTGCCTGTTCAAGTCGCAATTAACACGCTGCTGCGTCGATATGTAGGGGAGCCAATGCAGGTGACGTTCATTTCCTACCTGGCGGGGACGCTGGCTTCGCTGGCGATTTGTCTGGTGGCCCGCTACCCCCTCCCTGCGGCGACCTCGCTGGCGCAAACGTCTTGGTGGATGTGGGTGGGCGGCTGCTTGGGCACGCTCTACGTCTGGTCTACGATTTTCACCACACCCCGAATTGGGGCAGCGCTGGCGCTTTCGCTGACTATCGCAGGTCAACTGATTGCTGCGCTGTTTCTGGATCACTATGGGGCACTCGGCCTCACTCGCTATGCCGCCAACCCAACTCGTATCGCGGGTGTGGCGCTGGTGATTTTGGGCGTGTCGCTGGTGTCCTACGTTAGACGGTAGTCGATTTTGGATGTTTCTTAAAATCCTCATCTTCTTCGTCTCCGGCTCGATCGTCCGTCAGCGTTTCGATCAGCAGCGACATCTGCGCCTGCTGCTGTGCCAAAAACGCATCACACTGGTTCAATTGCTCAACGGCGATCGCAAACTGACTGAACACCGCCGCCAGATCCAGATCGCCCGTCTCAATCTGTTCGATGATGTCTTCAACCTGGGCGATCGCCGTTTCGTAGTGCCAATCGGGAGTTTTCTTAGGGGGCATACCAGTTTAGAAGCTAGGCTTTAGCAGTCAAGGAATTGGACAAACCGTTTTAGGCAATAGTTCTGGGGATCGGACGTTTTTGCGTCAACTCAGGGAACCTTGCCACTTCTCAACGGCCTTTGGATCAGGATAAGCTCGCACCCCTCGCTCCTCCAGGCAAGCCACAAAGCGATCAATGCTGATTAATGCTCCAAGCTCGCCTGCATCATATAGCCCTTGAAGCCATTTTTCCAAAGAAGGAATCATATCTAAAGGGCAACCCGCGATTCTGAGGGATCTCTCAAAATCCCAATCAGAAATTGTTGTTCTGGAAATCAAGTCATGGGCTTTGTAACGATAGATGCAAAGGGCGCGGGGTAGGGGAATGCAGGTTGGCATGAGGTCAAAAAGATAAACGAGATATCGAAAGCGTCGGCTTTGACGGAGCCAGTCATAAATCTCCCGCGACTCGGATTGCTCAAGGCAATGCTCCACCTTCATCAGACACCAGAGCCAAATACTCAGACCCTTAACCGCAAGCCAATGCAAAGGGCGTCCTGACCGCCTGCTTCTAAGCTTCACAATTCTCAACCGCTTTTTAAGAGCATTTTCGGCGTTTAGGAGCCAGTCCGCAAAGCTACGCTGATTACCGAAGGCCTGCAACCCGTGTGCCTCAGTCCACAGCGAAGAGAGAATTTGACAGGCTTCTGTATCCAGTTGATCTAGTTTTCTATGGTCGTCGAGAGGAAAATTTGACCGTTCTACCAAATCTCTAAAGGAGCGAATACCAGTCACAAACTGTTCTGATTTCTTCTTGGAAACCAAGCCCCAAAGCAAGGAAACGAGAAATGCTGCCGATGAAACAAAGAGGGCTGCCAAAGCAAGACTTAGTAGGTAGCCTACTACTGTCTGCAAATCTTGCACTTCGTGAAAGACCTTGCCAAATAAGGTCTGTGGAAGGCTCGCTGAATCGAGCTTTAGATCAATGAAATTGGGAAGTGCTAAAACGGGAGCTGCAAGTGCTGCAATAATGCCAAGGCGACGAGTCCATACCTCCAAGCTTTCCTGCGTCATTCGGTCGGCTTGTTGTAGCATCGAATTCACGGTTTCTACGGAGCGTCCAACACTCCCTAATAATTGTTCATCCCATTCCTTCAAAGTTCGCAGAGGCTGTTTCCAGTAGTGATAAGGGTAGGCATCTAGCAGTGCTTCTCGCAAATCACTTAGCTGAGTATTAGGGCAAGAGGAATAAGTCAACTTTCGATCCCAAAAGTCTTCTATTCCATCTTGATAGCCGCCGAATTGCCGCTTTAATTGAGCGACATCACTACTTACTTTCTCTAGTGAAGATTGAACTTGTCGCAATGTAAGTGAGAGTTTTTCCATCTCCAGGTAAACTTTTTTCAAAAGCCCGCCGCTGATAGTTGGCAAAAAACTGATGGCATTGTTAACCAACTCACTCAACCCATCCAGAGTTCCACCCCACCTAGGCTGTCGAGATGACAAAGGCTCATAATCAGTAGAAATCAGGCGTGATTCATGCGCGATTGAAAACTCCAGGTAGCTGAGTTGATTAGCAATAAAATATAAATCTCTTTCTAATTCTTGTTCAGTGAACATTTTCCCTTTACGAAGTGGAAAAATCAAGTATCGGGGATAATAGACACCTCTGCCAATTTGGGCATGCCGCAGTGTCAAGAAGTCTCCTTCTAATACACCCCCGCTTACTTCTTTTGCAAAGGGATCGTCCGACCCAAGACAGGTTTTGACTAGGGGATACAAGCTATCCGATTTCTTAGCTGCTAACTCTTCTGGGCAGGAGGGTGGATTCACATATTGAGCAAAGTAAAAAACAGGGGATATTGCTTTTCGGTCTTTTGCAAATTCTGGCTGTGCTATGCCCAAGCCGCAGAAAGATCTGATCTTGGCAAAGACTCTTTCCAACTTGTCCCACATCACGTCTTGCAGCAAGAAGCTTGCCTCATCCACAGACAAATTGGGAACGGCAGCGGGTTGAGATTGCAGATCATTGGACGGTGGCGGGGCCCAATAGCCACCTGTCGGGTAGCTGCTCCACAAAGCCAATATCGGTTTGTAGATTATGCAACTTTGGCTGTCAGCGAATTCAACTAATGAAAGTGACCAGAAGAATGAAAGTGACCAGAAGATAGAGCAAGAAGACCAATCGATAGAACTTAGGATTTGCTCAATGTCGAGACAAAGTTGTTCCCCGCGAAGTGTTTCATCTAAGTGTTTTTTTAGGGCTGCCAAAAAGTTTTGGGGATAAAGCGGCGCAAAAAACATGCACTGGCGTTTGTTAAAAGCGCCTAGAAACCGAGACTCGGACGACGCAGTTTGAAGTTGAACAGCGTGATCTTCAAACTCTCTTTGCATTTCATCGTTCCACTGCTGAGCCGCCTGAGGATCCAGCCAATTCCAAGATTTGCCCTCCCCAGATACGCCCAAGCTTGCCGCTGGTATGTCTAAGAACACTTGAATCAGTTTGTGAACTGCTCGTGCGTGGTCGGTTGCATCCCTGTCATTCGTGCGCCAGTAGAGGGGGTAGCTGGTCAAGAGCGCAACTCGAGTAAACCCTTCTGATGGAGATAATCCTTCTGATGGAGATAATGAGGATTCCTCCGCTTCCTGAGTATTCATGTATCGACCTCTCCTAGCCCTTGCTAGTTGAGTATTAATATTGATACTCCTATTGTCGCTCCAAATTTTGGGGCAAGAGGCAGGCATTTATTATTCTTTGCATAGGTACATATTGTGGTTTATGGGATGCTTTTCACTTCGGCAACCAGTTCGCCCTGAGCCAAGGTAATGGTCAACCTGTCGCCGGGGCGGAGAGTTCCAGCAGAGCGGGCGATCGCCCCATCTTCCTGGCGCACCACCGCATAGCCCCGCCGGAGAACAAGGGCCGGGTCGAGGGTTTGCAGGGTTTGGCGCAGGTAAAGCGTATGCTGCTGGGTCTGCTGGAGCCGCTGCTGAGTGCTGCGGATGAGCCGCTGGCGCAGGGACGCAACGACCTGGATGCGCTGATGCACCTGGCGATCGAGCCGCAGTCGGGAAAGGCGATCGCGCAGTCGTGCAACATGCCGCTGCTCCTGCTCAACCCGCTCGGCGGCAACGCGGTAGAGCGCCAAACACCGCTGCTGATGCTCTTCCACCAGATCATCCAAAATGGGAACCACCGCCTCAGCTGCCGCCGTTGGCGTGTGGGCGCACAGGTCGGCCGCCAAGTCAGCCAGCGACTCATCCCGCTGATGCCCAATGCCCGTGATTACCGGAATAGAACATTCCGCCACAGCCCGCACCACGCGCTCGTCATTGAAACAGTCCAAATCTTCCGCTGCGCCGCCGCCCCGCGACAGGATCAGCACGTCTGCCCGCCCGTCCTGCTCAACCCGACGAATCGCCTGAGCAATCGACGAGGGAGCCAGTTCTCCCTGCACCATCGCAGGCGACAGCAACACCCGCAGCCCCGAATAGCGATGAGATAGGGTGCGCTGGATATCGCCCCAAGCAGCGGCTTGCGGCGAAGTAACCACGGCCACCACGCGGGGATGGGGCGGAAGCGGGCGCTTGCGGTCTGGGTCAAACAGTCCCTCCGCCTCCAGCCGATTCCGCAGTTGCCGATGACGGAGCGATCGCAGCCCTTCACCCGCAGGCAGCACCTGCCAGATCGTCAGTTGATAGCTGCCCCGCGCTGGATACACCTTGATTTGCCCCAGCACAATCACCTGTTCTCCCCGAACGGGCATCACCGCCAGCCGATCAAGCTGACTATTCCACACCACCGCGTTGATGGCCGCCTGCTCATCCGGGTCTTGCAGCGTCAAAAATAAGCCGCTGCGGTGAGGATTCACGCTCGATACTTCGCCCGTCACCCACACCTGCTGAAGCTGCTCATCGTCTTCCAGTAAGGACTGGATGTAGTGGGTCAGCCCCCCTACCGACAGGGCTGTATTGGGATAGCGCAGAGAAGAAGACACAATGAGGCTTGGGGGCTAAGGTTCAAAACTGGGCACACTTGGGTCTAAACGCTGACTCAGCAATAAACTTCACGATCAGCGACGATCAGCGACTTGGCCGACTAGCAGGGACAAAGTTCTTGTACTAGAATAGTACAGACGTATCTGAATCTTCAAGATTAGCGCATTGGATGCATCCCACTTTTGTAGCCCTCACCCTGAATCCTTCTCCCGCTTTGGGAGAGGGACTTCCAATCCGGCTCCCCTTCTCCCGCTTTGGGAGAAGGGGCGGGGGAATGAGGGCAAACTTGCAGAACTAGGATGCGCCCAGCGCATTACGCTTCTAAAGCGTCCTCAGAGGGCGATCGCAAATTGAACCACAATAAATCGAAACATCGAATCACAATCAATCAAGAAATCAAATTGAGACAGGATCAGATTTAGACTCAAAAGTGGCGTTTCCGAATCCAACGAGAGATTTAAACTAAAAGTTCATTAGATTCATCGCTGAGATTGATTCATTCATCTCTGGCTTTGGAACAAGGTGCCCCCTTTACAGACTACTTGGCCTTCTAGGCTGTTTGCTTTCATAAATTTGCTTTCACAAACAATTCACTCCTCTTGCTCACTCCTCCCGCATCTGTACCCCTCCTGCATCTAGAAGAGGCCCTAATGGCTAAGGCGACTGACAATAGCAAAGTATCGGAACCCAAAGAATCCAAAGAAAGCGCCGAAAAGCGGAAAGCGCTGGACATGGTGATGTCCCAAATCGACCGCAACTTTGGCAAAGGCACGATTATGCGACTGGGGGATGCCAGCCGCATGAAGGTGGAAACCATTCCCACGGGCGCGTTGACGCTCGATCTGGCGCTGGGCGGCGGGCTGCCCAAGGGACGGGTGATTGAAATTTACGGGCCAGAGAGTTCTGGGAAAACCACGCTGGCGCTCCATGCGATCGCCGAAGTGCAGAAATCTGGCGGCACGGCTGCCTTTGTAGATGCCGAACACGCGCTTGATCCGACCTATTCAGCAAACCTGGGCGTAGATATCGACAATCTGCTGGTATCCCAGCCCGACACAGGTGAGGCGGCGCTCGAAATTGTGGATCAACTAGTGCGCTCCACCGCCATCGATTTGGTCGTGGTGGACTCGGTGGCGGCGCTGGTGCCCCGCGCGGAAATCGAGGGCGAAATGGGCGATACTCATGTCGGCTTGCAGGCGCGGCTGATGAGTCAGGCGCTTCGCAAAATTACGGGGAACATTGGCAAAACAGGCTGTAGCGTCATTTTCTTGAACCAGCTCCGGCAAAAAATCGGCATCTCCTACGGCAACCCCGAAACCACCACGGGCGGCAACGCGCTGAAGTTCTACGCCTCAGTGCGACTGGACATTCGCCGGATTCAAACGCTGAAAAAAGGAACCGAAGAATACGGCATCCGCGCCAAGGTCAAGGTCGCCAAAAACAAGGTCGCGCCGCCGTTTCGCGTAGCGGAGTTTGACGTGATTTTTGGGCAGGGCATTTCCACCTACGGCTGTTTGATGGATCTGGCGGAGGAGACTGGCGTGGTGACTCGCAAAGGGGCGTGGTACAGCTACAACGGCGAGAATATTAGCCAGGGCCGCGACAACGCCATCAAATACATGGAGGAAAATCCCGACTTTGCCAAAGAGGTGGATCAGCTCGTGCGGCAAAAGCTGGAGATGGGTGCGGTCGTGTCTGCGAACTCGGTTGCGCCGCCGGATGCGGACGATGAAGACTATGACGAGCTAGAAGACGAGGAATAGCAGTCTGGATAGTCTGACCACAGATGTTTTAGTCGTTGGCGGTGGCACAGGCGGCACAGCAGCAGCGATCCAGGCGGCGCGGCGCGGTGCGTCAGTGGTGCTGGTGAGTGAGTTCTCTTGGCTGGGGGGAATGCTCACGAGTGCGGGCGTTAGCGCTCCCGATGGCAATGAACTGCGATCGCTCCAGACTGGACTCTGGGGCGCATTTTTGAGATCGCTCTCGGCGCGTCAGCCCGGTGGACTGGATCACGCCTGGGTCAGCTTCTTTACCTATGATCCAGGCGTTGGGGCGGCCATTTTTGCCGAGTGGGTGCAGGCGCTCCCCAATCTGCGCTGGATCACAGGGCAAACGCCGCTGGCAGTGCTTCGCGAGGGCGATCGCATTGCGGGCGTGCGCTTTCAGGCGTTCACTATCCACGCGCAGATTACCCTCGACGGCACGGAACTCGGCGACTTGCTGGCGCTGGGCGACGTGCCTCACCGCTGGGGCTGGGAGTTTCAGCCAGCGTGGAACGAGCCGAGCGCTCCGGTTCAGCCGACCCCGATGACGGAGCAATATCCTGTGCAAGCACCCACCTGGGTCGTAGTGCTGCAAGATTTTGGCGAAGCGGAGGCTCCCGAAATTCCGCCCCCACCAGACTATGACCCGACCTGTTTTGAGGGCGCGTGGGATGGCTATGGGCCGGAGAAATTTCTCAACTATGGGCGACTGCCGGGCGATCGCTTCATGATCAACTGGCCCCATCACGGCAATGACTATGGGCACAACTTGAACCGCTTGGTGCAGTCTGCGGAGACGCGGCGCGAGTTTACTCAGGCAGCCCGCAACCACGCCCAAGGCTTTGCCCGCTTTATCCAGACCGAACTGGGGCGACGCTATGGGCTGGCAAGCAAGACTTTTCCGGCAGCTCCGCGCAGCATGGGCAGCAGTGCCTTTGCGCTGCATCCCTACTACCGCGAGAGTCGGCGGCTCCGGGGGCGATCGCTCGTCACGGAGCCAGAGATTCTGCCGCTGCCAGGGGGACAGGTGGCCGCGCTGCCCGTGAATGCGCAGGGCGAACCAGCGGCGATCGCCCTCGGCAACTATCCCAACGATCACCACTATCCCGGCTACGAGTTTCCGCTGCATCCGAAGTCGCTGCGCTGGGGCGGTCGCTGGACAGGGACGCTGTTTTCCCTGCCCTACGATTGCCTGGTGCCAGAAACGGTTGAAGGGTTTTTGGTGTGCGAGAAGAATATCTCCGTATCGCACATTGCCAATGGCGCAACCCGGCTACAGCCCGTCGTTCTGGGGCTGGGACAGGCAGCGGGCATGGCGGCCGCGCTGTGCATCGAGCGAGGCTGCTCCCCCCACAACCTGCCCGTGCGCGAGTTGCAAGAGGCGCTGCTGACCGATCCTACGGCGCCGGCTGCCGTGGTGCCGCTGTTTAACCTGCCGCCAGATCATCCCGACTGGCTGCACTGGCAGCGCCATTACCTGGATCATCCCGACCAGTATCCGGCCGATGGCAATGTGCCAGGGCGATCGCCCGTGGTGGGTGCAGAACCGCGATCGCCCCAGTCCAGTTTGCCCGACTCGTCCGCCGTGCGGGGGCTAATTCATCCTGTCGCGCCGCAGTCCTACACACTGATGCTCACGGAAGGGGCGATCGCCTGCCTGCGGCCGGCCCAAGCCCCACGCGGCACTCCCTCCGCTGCCGTGTCGTTAACATTAGTGACACTAGATGCAGATATAGACGCGCAGCTTCGGCAACTCCAGACACCACAGTGGGCAAGTCTTTCGGGGAAAGTGAATTGCTCAGGCGGCTGGTTTCTAGCAGAAAACGTAACTCTTTTAACGAGTTTTCCTGATCAGTTTGAGGAGTCTCCGTAACAGAGAGTAGAAACCTTTACACGGATGCTCTCATGCTGACTGCCAACTTATTAATCCTGTTTGTTGCGCTGCCAGCGCTCGTTAGCACTCTGGCTGATGCAAATCTAACCTCGACTTCCTTCTCTCGGTCGGTTTATGGCCAAGTGGCAACGAGCACTACGCCCCCTGCTGGCGATCAGTTCCACCGAGGCAGCGGACGTTGCACGACGACTTGCTCCTGATCAGCCCTGCCTTGCTTGCCGCTAGAACCTTGAGAAGCCTCACCTGCTCATGCAACCGTTTAAGCAACCGAATCGCCCGAAAACGAAATCCTGAACACTGAATTGCCCGAAAACTAAATATCTGAATATAGCGATATCGCATCACTCCCTGCCAACCTCTAGCGCACCAGCCTCTAACCAGCGCCCCAGCCAATTTCCGGACGGCTCGTGGCAAAAATTCCGCCAAAACTCGGCAAATATCCGGCAAATATCCGGCAAATGCCCGGTGAATCGCTCAGGAAACGCCTGGTATAACAAAACCAGGTTTGTTCGCCCAAACGCAGTTTGTCAAATCAGTAGTTTGTCAAATCAGCAGAAATCATTCTCCTGTACAAAACATTCCGATTAGCAACCGTCTATAAGCCCTGAAACTACGGTTTCCAAGTTTACGAAGCGAAAGTTCGCCGATTTGCCCCAAAATTTTGACCCAGGCTCAGCCGGGATTGGGCGATCGCCCGACCGTTTGACCAGACCGTTTGAAAGGAGATCTGCCACCTGTCTGATTCCATCTGTCTGATTTCACCTGTCTGATTGACGAATCGGCTGTTCGCAGGGGAACCTGTGGAGCGGCGATCGCCACCCGTTTGCAAGATTGCCTGCACGACTTGCAAACCTTGCAGCCTCCAGCCTTAGACCCGCTAAAGCTCTGTTCAGAATTTGGCGATATGGTTTAAGCTAGGGGTATTTTCGGAAGGATTGTACGTTGCCAATCGTACAGTCTGCAATCATTCTGATACCCACTTATTGCAACGGCTCTTCCTAACAAGATGACTACTGATTTGGATCTGATCAAGCGCCTGAGTCCGAGTGCGATGGATCAGATCATGCTCTACCTGGCATTTAGCGCAATGCGGACGGGCGGACATCGCCACGGTGCATTTCTAGACGCAGCGGCCACCGCCGCCAAGTGCGCGATTTATATGACCTACTTAGAGCAGGATCAAAACCTGCGGATGACGGGGCATTTGCACCACATCGAACCCAAGCGGGTGAAGGTTATTGTCGAAGAGGTGCGTCAGGCCCTCACCGAAGGCAAGCTGCTGAAGATGCTGGGTTCTCAGGAGCCGCGCTACTTGATCCAGTTGCCCTACGTGTGGATGGAGCAGTTTCCCTGGCAGCCAGGGCGATCGCGCATTGCGGGCAGCAGCCTGACGATGGAAGAAAAGCGCCAGATCGAAGAGAAACTGCCGCCCAACCTGCCCGACGCGCAGTTGATCAACTCGTTCCAGTTCATGGACATCATCGAGTTTCTGCACGAGCGATCGCAGGAAGACCTGCCCGAAGACCGCCGCCTGCCTATGAGCGAAGCGCTGTCTGAGCATATCAAGCGCCGCCTGCTCTACTCCGGTACGGTGACGCGGGTAGATTCGCCGTGGGGAATGCCGTTCTACGCGCTCACTCGCGCCTTCTATTCGCCGGCCGACCGCGAAGAGCGCACCTACATCATGGTGGAAGACACTGCCCGCTACTTCCGCCTGATGCGCGACTGGGCCGAGTATCAGCCCCGCGTATTGCGAGTGTTGGAAGAGTTGGACATTCCTGAAGACCGCATTGAAGACGCGCTAACCGATCTGGATCAGGTGCTACGGGAATGGGGCGATCGCTACCACAGAGAGGGCGGTGTCCCCTTCGTCGTGCAAATGGCCGTCGGCCCCAAGGACGAAGAGGAATCGTAAGGTTTTCCAACGGTTTTTGGCGGTTTTTCAGCAGTTTTTAGACGATAAAGTGGGGCGTTTCCCCCTGTGTCGCTTGGCGGCTCTTGGCATCGAAATACAGGTCTTCGAGGGAGATGCTGTGCAGGGCATCGCGCAGTTTGTCGTGCAGGCGATGCCACAGCGTCAGCGTCACCCAGTCTTCTGCCTGGTCTGCGTCGGGGCTATGGCGCGGCAGCGGATCGACCTGTTCGCCGACGGCTTCCAGAATTTGCCCCAGCGAAATTTGGGCGGGCGGCCGCGCCAGTTGATAGCCGCCCTGTACACCGCGCACAGATTTCACCAATCCCGCCTGACGCAGCTCGATTAGCAGCTTTTCCAAATAGGGCGCGGGAAGCTGTTGCCGAGTGGCGATCGCCCGCACCGAGGCCGGCCCGCCGCCAGGTTGCAGGGCCAGATCCAGCAAGGCTTTGACGCTGTAGTGTCCGCGAGTGGTGAGCTTCATGCAGAAATCGGGGATTCAGAGCGGGGCAGGGGCTACACGCCGTTTGCCGTAGCGGTCGCCGCGAAGACCAGAAACAGCGCACCACCGAGCAGAGTCAGCGTTTTTTCCGACAGGCGACCTGCGATCAGCCTGCCCCCAATGACGGCGATCGCCGCGCAGATGGCGTGCCCCAAAATTGCGCCTACCGATACTCCGATGGGATTTTTGGCTGCCGCCAGACCGATGGTGGCAATTTGCGTGCGATCGCCCCATTCTGCCAAAAATGTCAGCCCAAAGGCCTGCAAAACCACTGCCAGATTGGTCGGCCGCTTGATGAGCACCTGTTCCGACTGCGTGATGGTTTCCATCGCCTCTTCGCAGGCCTCGGCGCAGGGTTCGTCGGCCATGCGCCAGCCCTTGAGCAAAAGCTGGCTGCCAAACGCCAGTAACAGTGCAATTTCAGCGTAATGCACAACAGTAGGGGAAAACAGCGACACCACGCGCCCCATCATCACCGAAATCAGCGTCATCGCCGCCAGCGCACTCACTACGCCAATGAAAACGAGCGATCGCCGATGTCGCGTTGCCAAGATCACGCCAATGAAAAACGTCTTGTCGCCCAGTTCTGAAACCGTAATCAGCAGCAGCCCTGCCACAAACGCTTCAAACAAACTGGGCTGATATAGCTGATGTAAAAAACCCGCTCCGCTCATGTTCTTGTCTCTCCTCAGGATCAGCAGCAAAACCTGAGTGGACTCGATGAGAGGCAGCGCACTCCACCAAGCCCACTCAACGTGTGGACTTAGTGAAGGTCTCACTGAATGCTTGGCAGGCGCTTTCCGCAAATGCCAGGTGCATCACCTGAACCAGGGTCATCCCCAGTGTGTTGATTCAGGTTCCCGGAACGCGCCGGGTAGCTACTCCCCTTCAATCAATTAGCATTATTGCATGGTTTACCAAAAATCCGATGTAGCGCCGAAAATCCTCAAAAAATCTGGGCAGATGCTACGTTGCTCAGAATGGAGGGCCGCCGTTGAATCGCCTGCTTCAGCCTGAAACGCTGAGTTCACAAACTTCAGCAAAACCCAGCAGAAGCTAGCAGAAACTAGCAGAATTAAATTTTTAATCAGGACTTCAAAACTCTATGAAATTGAGCATGACCTCGACCCAGAGCCGGAACGCAAACCCAAGCTTGAACATGACCTTGAGCACGACCTTGAACCAAACCTTGAAATTAATGCTGGGAAGCGCGATCGCCCTCGTTGGAGCGATTGGGCTGCCGCTGGATGCCCCGGCCCAGGCCCAGACGGCAACGTCCCTCGCACCAAAGGCGATTCCCGTAGGCAGCGCTTCGCGAATTGCCCAAATCAGCGAAGAGCGGGTCGGCCGCGTCAACCCGGCGCGTCCCATTCGGATTGAAATCATCAACGGCGGTCGGGCTACCATTGCCGCCGCCCTGACGCAGCCCGCCTCCGCCGAGCGACAAATCGCCCCCAACAGCCAGACCGCCTTTGGCACCACGACAACCAGCTTTCTGCCGCTGCCGATTAATCTGCTGGTCTATCCGCTGGGCACAAACATCGGGCTGAGCGTAGACGTGCTGGTGGAAGGTAACGTGATTCAGGTGATTGTCAGCGAACAGCTTTCGGACGATTCGGGCACCATTAACCTGTCGGTTGACGAAAACGGCACCGTGCTGCTGATTTAAGTCTGAGCCAATGACCGTGCAGCGATTGCGACGGTGAGTGTGTCGCGAGTGTCTGTCGCGGCTGAAGCGACGATTTAGGGGGCGATCGCTCTTCTAGTGGTCTGCAAGACCTGGCAAACTGCGGGTCTTCCTGCGAGTCTTCCTGCGAGTCTGGCAGTCAAACGGGCGATCGCCCCCACAATTTAGATAGAAGTTACGCAGGTGAATCAGATAGGACTTACGCAGTTGAAGGATTTTTTTGCGGCGCATCTCACGAGAAACCCTTCGAAGTCCAGAAAACTGACCGCAAGTGTGTAAGCCCTGTTAGAGAAAATGGGAGGGAAGAGGCGGACATAAGCCGGGTTCTGTTCTCGCACTGGCAAGCCAGCCGAGGGCAGTTATCTATCTGGGATGTCTGTCGCCAGACACCTCTAGCGGATTGGCAGATGCAGCATATACTGCACCTCGGAGCCGGTAAAAGACCAACCGTTGCTCCTTCGACCTTGCTCCCGACCGGGGTTTACCGAGCCAGCGCCTCTCGACGCTGCTGGTGCGCTCTTACCGCACCTTTGCACCCTTACCCAGGGTTGGGATCTTGATTTTAGATTTTGGATTTAGGACTTAGGACTGCCTCCAAAATCGCCAATCGCCAATCTCAAATCGCCTGGGCGGTATGTTTCTGTGGCACTATCCTCACGCTCACGCGCACTTGGCGTTACCAAGCAGGTCTGGTCTTTCGGGAGCCCGGACTTTCCTCAGATGCCACCAGAGCCGCAACTGCAACTCCTCAACATCCGCAACCGCCGTCGCCTCCTCTTCCCGATCTCCAGTCTAGTTTGCAAAACTCCCACCCTGCTCTCTGCAATGTTTTCCAAAGAAACCCTCTTTGCCCTCTCTCTCTTTCCCTACCTCGGCTTTTTGTGGTTTTTGACGAAGGCAGGCAATACGCCCCGACTGGCGCTGGTGGGGTTTTATATGACGCTGGTGTTTGTGGCGGTGACGATTCCGGCGGGGATTTATGCGGAGCGGGTGGTGGGTGAGTCGCTGGCTAATGTGGACTGGCTACACGGCAGCGCAGAGGCATTTTTGACCCTGGCGAATGTGCTGGTGGTGTTGGGCTTTCGACAGGGCATTGTGCAGCGGCGATCGCCCGATCTGGGGCAAGATTCCTCAGCCCACGTCCCGAAATCCTAACCAAATTTTTCCGTTCGGCGGGCTTGGGGTTAGCATTAGCGAAGGGTGTTGCTTTGAAGCGTGAACGGAGCGCGATCGCCAGACTGCTTTTTGCCGCCGCACTAAACCAAACGGAACCAAACGATCTATCTTGAGCAGGAAGGCGCGGGTATTGCTGCCCATGCCTAAGCTCTATGTCTAAAGGCTATGTCTAAAGGCTTTATGTCTAAAAGCTTTAATGTCTAAAGCATCTAAAGCTGTTTGACGAGCTTTTTGACGGTGGGGTTTCCAGCCAGCAATACCAGCCGGGTCAGGGAATCGAGGAAATCTCTGGAGGCAGCGGAGTCGTTGTCTTGTTCGCTCCGTTCCGATCCGGGGGACAATGAACCATACGAGCCTCAGTGCGCTACCACCATGACTTGTTGCCTAAATCCCAAGTGTAAAAGCCCCCAGAACCCTGACGATGCAAAGGTGTGTCAGAGTTGTGGAGCCACGCTAACGCCACTCCTGCGGGGACGATATCGACCCCAGCACCCCATCGGACAGGGTGGATTTGGGCGCACCTATCTGGCACTGGATGAGGATCGATTGGGGACGCGCTGCGTGGTGAAGCAGTTTTCGCCGCAGGTGCAGGGCACAAAGTCGCTGGAAAAGGCGGTGCGGCTGTTCAACCAGGAGGCGGTGCGGCTGGATGAACTGGGCGAGCATCCACAAATTCCCACGCTGCTGGCCTATTTTGAGCAGGACAGCTACCTCTATCTGGTGCAGCAGTTTGTCGAGGGACAAAGCCTACTCCAGGAAATGAGGCAGACCGGGGCGTTTGGAGAGCGCCAGATTCGAGAGGTGCTGGCGGATATTCTGCCGGTGCTGCGGTTTGTGCATCAGCGCCAGGTGATCCACCGTGACATTACGCCGACCAATATCCTGCGGCGACAGGGCGATCGCCGTCTGGTGCTAATCGACTTCGGCGTAGCCAAGCAGCTTGGCGATGCGCCCGTCGCCACGGGAACCCGAATCGGCACAGAGGGCTATGCGCCGATCGAGCAGTTTCGCAGCGGTCGCGCCTACCCCGCCAGCGACCTCTACAGCCTAGGGGCGACCTGTATTCATCTGATGACGCAGGTGCGGCCAGATAATCTCTATGACCCGCTGGAGGGCCGCTGGACCTGGCGAGAATATCTAGCAGAAAAGGGCACGCTGGTCAGCGAGCAACTGGCGCACATGCTCAACCAAATGCTGAAGGATCTGGTGTCGGAGCGCTACCAGTCGGCCGATGAGGTGATGCGCGATTTGAATGCTGACTATTTCCTGCCGACGAGCCGACCGGGGCGATCGCCCGCTCCTCAGCCCTCTGCCGAGCCCTCTGCCGCTCCATCACCCCGTGCAGCAGCTTCACCCCAGGCCGCCGCCCCTCAGCGAGCCGCATCTCCGGTCGCCTCGCCTGCCCGCCCGTCCAACCCACCCACCTCTGCGCCGCCCACCTCGCGCCCGCCGCTGGTGCGCCCAACGGTGCCGCAAATCTCTGGCTGGCGCTGTATTCATACTCTGGTAGGGCATGGCTCCTGGGTCACGAGCGTGGCAGTGGACGAAGCGGGGTCGGTCGTGGTCAGCGGCAGCCTAGACGACACGGTAAAGGTGTGGAACCTAACCCAGGGCAACCTGCTGTTTAACCTGGCGGGCCATAGCCGCGATGTCAACGCCGTAGCCGTCAGCCCCGACGGGCGCACCTTGCTGAGCGCGGGCGATGACTGTTTGATTAAAGCCTGGTATTTGCCCACGGGTGCGCCCCTGCGAAACTTATCCGGCCACAGCCGCGATGTGAATGCCCTGGCCATTAGCCCCGATGGGCAGCTGCTAATCAGCGGCGGCGAAGACCGGACGATTCGCCTGTGGAGCCTGGCCAATGGCGCGGTGGTCAAGGTGCTGCCGGGGGTGTTGAGCATGATCAAGGCGATCGCCATCGGTCGCGATGGGCGCACCTTTGCCAGCGGCGGGCTAGACAACAAGGTGCGGATCTGGAGCCTGCAAACGGGCGAACAGCTTCGCCTGCTCTCAGGCCACGTCAGCGCGGTGAATGCCCTCGCCTTCCATCCCGACAGCCTGACGCTGGCCAGCGGCAGCCGCGACAAGAGCGTCAAGATCTGGAATCTGCAAACCAGCGAACTGCTGCACAACCTCACCGACCACACCCGCGAGGTGAATGCCCTGGCGTTCAGTCCCGACGGCAAGATTCTCTTTAGCGGCAGCAGCGATGCCACGATCAAGCTGTGGGACGTGGCCAGCGGGCGGCTGATCGATACCCTGGTGGGGCATGGCGATAGCGTGAATGCGATCGCCCTCAGCGGCAATGGTCGCTATCTCGCCAGCGGCAGTTCAGACAATACGGTGCGGGTGTGGCAGCATTGAGGGAAGAGGGAAGAAGGAAGAAGGAAGAACGAAACTTCTTCGTTCTTTCTTTTTCCTCTCTTCTCCCGTCATGGGCTAGAAGCGATCGCCAAAGGTGGCAATCAGCCTGCTCTCGCCCGTGTCGGTAAAGCCAAACTCTAGCCGACCAAAGCCCAGCGGCGTGCGGGCTTGCAACCCTGCCCCAAAGCCAAAACCCTCGCCGGGTTTGTCGCGGGCGATGGCGGGTTCGCCGATCACGTCATCGGCCGTGCCCAGGTCATTGGCGTAGTCGATGAACAGGATGCCGCGCAGGTCGATATCGCGGTTAAACAGGTTCAACCGGGCAACCGGAAAGCGATATTCCGCAGTGGCTTGGATAAAGCTGCTGCTGGTGCTGATGCCGCCGCCCGAAAAGCCCCGCACCGAGTTGTTGCCGCCCAGGTTAAAGCCAATATAGGGCGGCACATCGCCCAGGGTTGTGCCCGCCTGCACGTTTAACACCAGCGTCCGAGGCCCCCGATCAAAGCCGAACAGGTTCAATGGCAGGTAGTGGGTATAGGAGCCAGTGAACCGGGTAAAGGCATCGTCCGTGTCGATTAGAAAGCCCTGGCTTGCCCCAAACCGCAGCAGAGAGCCTTCAGTAGAATAGGCTCCATCGTTGCGGCGATCGACCGCTGCCACAAAGTCCACGCTGACTAGATCGTCAATCCCATTATTTTCTACGGTGAAGCGATTGCCGTCTTCGTCTCTGGGGAAAATATTGTCTGAAAAGAAATCGTCGCGCACCGACACTCGCTGATAGGTCACGCCTAGCGCCGACTCGATTTCATTGCCAATGGAAAAGGTATATTCCACGCCGCCGCCCAGTCGGTGAATCCAGGGCGTATCGCCTGTGGGCAGGTCTACGTCGCGATCGCCCCCTTTGAACGCGCCCAAGTGCGATCGCTGGCTAAACACATTCGCGCCAAAGTTGCCAAACACCGCGCCCAGGTCGGCTCCCAGCGCCGTAGTGCCGCCCACCACCGCCAGGTGAATGTAGCTGTCTGCGCTGAGGGGTTGTCGCAGGCTGGCCACCGCTGACAGCCCCGTGCTTTGGATCGTCGTCCGCACCACGCGCCGTCGCAGGGGACTTTGCAGCGCCGTGGGATCGGGCAGATCACTTGCAAGCTGAAAGCGGAGCACATTGCCCTGCTCAAAGTCGTATAGGGCGGGAATTTGGGCGATCGCCTCCGAATCTAGCGCGGTCAGAGAGGATTGCTGCTGAGCGGGCACAAGGACGGGCGCTTCACCCCCATCCGGTGCATTTTGGGGGGAAAACGTCGGCTCGACCTCCAGCGTCTCTTCGACCCACAAATCCTCAGCGCGGGTCGAAGCGTCTGGCGTGGGCGCGACGACGGTTTCTGGCTCCGGCGCAGACGGCTGAACACCAGACAGACCCCGCCCCTGGCTGCGCGTCGCC
This sequence comes from Thermoleptolyngbya sichuanensis A183, assembly GCF_013177315.1. Lineage (NCBI taxonomy): Bacteria > Bacillati > Cyanobacteriota > Cyanophyceae > Oculatellales > Oculatellaceae > Thermoleptolyngbya > Thermoleptolyngbya sichuanensis. The sequence goes on from NZ_CP053661.1 coordinate 5,376,079, forward strand.
TCTGCTTCAAGCTGCTCCAGCGATTCGGGCAGTTGCCTTGCCTGGGCCAGCAGTGCAAGTCCTGCAACATCGGCTCCGTCCTGCTGGAGATGAAGCGTATCCTGATGAGTTTTTAAGAGTTCTGGAGTTGCCTGGACAGACAGCGCAGACATCAACACCACGCTGATCGTTCCTGCGATCTTTGTCAGCACGCTCAGCGACATCACAGGCAAATGGTAGAGCCGTTGCATGGACTTTATCTCCTCACATAAAATTTATGAATCCTGCGCCGCCTTTTGTCCTTGGTAAGCCGTCAGTAACAGTAAACCGTCAGTAAACCGTCAGTAAATCGTCAGCAAACCGTCAGCAAACCGTCAGTGAACTGTCCTCAGTCACCAAGCAGGATAGCGGGTAGACGGACTCGCTGAAATCGCAATCAACGGTGCTGACCTCATCAAGAAATACATCATCAAGAAATACATCGTAAGCCGACGCAAAGCAGAGCCGCAGCCTCTAGCTTACGCCCGTCTGGACGAATCGCTGCTCGATGGAAGGCTGTAGAGCTTGGGTCATGGCAACTGTCCCAAAGATTCGGTCTAACTTGCCCAGAGTGCTTGCCCAGAGTGCTTGGCCAGAGCGCTTGGCCAGAGCGCTTGACCTGCGGCTAGCGGCCAAACTGCTTCAGGTATTCCTCTAGCGCCTGGGTAGTGATGTCGGTCATGGAGAGGCCCTTGTCAGTGGCGATCGCCTTCAGCTTTTCATACACCTCATCGCGGATGCCGATGCGGTAGCGGGCCTTGCCGGGGCGGGCGGGTTTGGCGACCTGGCCAGGCTTGTACGTCGCTGCAAACTGACGCAAAGCCTCCAGACCAACGCGGTGGGCAAAATCCCCAAAGCTCTCGTTGGCGTTGCGCTTTTGTTTGAAAAAGACGAACAGCGGCTCTAGCGTTTTTTCCAGATCTTGAATCGGCATCTTGTCCATGTAGACCAGGCCAAGACGAGTCTGGTGCGGATCGGCTCCCAGCCAAAGCTGATAGGCATCGGGCGCTTGGCCAACGAAGCCAATTTCCGCCAGGTAGGGGCGAGCGCAGCCATTGGGGCAGCCCGTCATCCGCACGACGAAATGCTCATCGGGCAAACCTACGCGATCCAGCAGGGCGCGAATCCGCTCCAGCACGGTGGGCAGGGCGCGTTCAGATTCGGCGATCGCCAGCCCGCAGGTGGGCAACGCCGGACAGGCCATGGAATAGCGCACCAGCGTATCGATGTCGGTTTCTGCCTGGATGCCGCAGCGGGTCAGGATGGCTTGAATTTTTGGGCGATCGCCCGGTGCGATGTCGTGCAGCAGAATGTTCTGATGCGGGGTCAGGCGCATGGGCAGCGCGAAGGTTTGCTCAATCTCGCGCAGAGCAGTTTTAAGCTGAAACGCGCCCTCATCCTTGACGCGGCCATTTTCCACCGAAATACCCAAAAACAGTTTGCCATCGCCCTGCTCATGCCAGCCCAGAAAATCCTTATACTCAAACGGCGGCAGGGGCCTCAGCGGTTGCAGCGGCTTGCCCAGATAGCTCTCCACCATGCTGCGAAACTTATCCACGCCCCAGTCGTGAATCAGATACTTCATACGGGCATGGCGGCGCTCAGCGCGATCGCCATAGTCCCGCTGCGTCGCCACGATCGCCTTCACCGCATCGTAAATATCGGCTTTATCGACATAGCCAATCGGGTCAGCCACCCGCGCAAAGGTTTCCTCCTTGTTGTGCGTCCGCCCTAGCCCGCCGCCCGCGTAAATGTTGAAGCCCTCCAGATTACCCTGGTCGTCAGTAATCACCACCAGCCCCAGATCTTGGGAAAACAGATCAACTGAGTTGTCGCCAGGAACGGTCACGCAGGCCTTGAACTTGCGGGGCATGTACTGCGTACCGTAGATCGGCTCTTCGTGGTCGTGAAAGATGGTGCGGTTGCCGTTGCGCTGGCGGGCCGCCACCACGTCGGGATGCTCCTCAGCAGAAATTACCTTTTCGCCATCCAGCCAAATTTCATAATAGGCTCCCGTCTGCGGCGTGAGCAGGTCAGCGATGTTGTTTGCATACTCCCACGCCAGCGCATATTCGGGGCGATCCTTGAACGGGGCGGGTGGGGCCATAACGTTGCGATTCAGATCGCCGCAAGCCCCAAGCGTAGACCCCAGATTGCGGACGATAGTGGCCATCACCGTTTTCAGGTTCTTTTTGAGGATGCCGTGAATCTGGAAGCCTTGCCGCGTTGTCGCCCGCAGCGTGTGGTTGCCATATTGCTCCGAGAGCGTGTCCAGCGCCAGATAAAGCTGGGCAGGAATCATGCCGCCGGGGCTGCGCGTCCGCAGCATAAACTGATAGTCTTTCTCCTGGCCTTTGACCCGGTTGTCGCGGTTGTCTTGCTGATAGGAGCCGTGAAACTTGAGGATCTGCACCGCATCTTCGGTGAAGTGGGTGGTGTCTTGCCGCAGCTCGGTGGCGACGGGTTCCCTCAGCCCGTGGCTGCGCTCTTTGATGCCTTCGACCTTGGAAACTTTGGGAGCGGCGGGTGTGGAAGTAGGAGACATAGACTGGCTGGAGAATGGCGGGTAAATAAGGATCGGCGCGATCGCCAAGGAATTTCGACGCACAGTTGAGAGCTTAACGCTAGATGAGATGCCCTCGGCGAATATTTCCGGTATCCCGATAGGAATTAAGCCCTATTAGTATCTTAAGTCTTATCATCTCATCTCCCACATTTCCAGGCAGAAAAGCAGGGAAAGTCTTCAGAGTCTTTTGTTCAGACTACAGTTCAGATCACAGTTTTGTAGCGTTTTGTAGCCAAGCTTACAATTTACAAGCTGCTTTTCTGAGCAGTCAAAAGCCTTACCACGACTAGACCCTAGCGTGAAGATTTGGCAGCGTACAACGTTGACGAAACAATTTGAAATGAGATATCTTCTCAGTTAAATGATAAGCCAGCCTAATTTAGTGCTTCCAAGATCATTAGTGATTTAGAAAGCACTGGAGCCTAGACAAACAAAAGTTCAGCAAGTCTGCGGTAGCTTTTGAATCTTGTATCAGCTAAGTGGCTGAGTCTGGATTGAGAGCTGACCTAAAGGGGATTTCTACCCTCACGACTTCCGAGCCGATAACGGTTTGTGTGGGCAGTGTCTTAAAACCTTCTAGGTCGTTGATTGCCCTGAGTCGATCCCCCTTGAATCCCCCTGATCTTGCTCAAGGGGGGCTAAAGGGGGGATCAAAAGGTTTTAAAGCACGCCCTAAGTGACGGAGCGGCTGGCTTGGTTGGTGTGTCCTGATTCTCGTCGGTGTTCATCGCTAGTACGTATCGATTGCTGAGATGTGCTGGCCCGCGATCGCTGAGGGAATCTTTTACTTCTAAGAGAGCACCTCTGGTTCGCGAGCTGGCAGGCGTTAACCATGAGGTGAAAAGCATGTTTCTGAAGCAGAAGCATCGTGTTGCTCTGATTTCGGTGGACGGAGATCCGGCGGCTGAGATTGGACAGGAAGAGGCAGGCGGGCAAAATGTCTACGTGCGCCAGGTTGGTGAAACACTGGCCGCGCAGGGTTGGCAGGTAGATATGTTTACGCGCCGCAGCGACCCAGAGCAGCCGATGATCGTGGAACACCAGCCCCATTGCCGGACGATTCGGCTGGTGGCTGGCCCGGCAGAGTTTATGAGCCGCGATGTGCTGTTCGACTATTTGCCGGAGTTTGTTGAGCAGTTTCTCGCCTTTCAAACGCAGGAAGGGGTTGAGTATTCGCTCGTTCACACCCACTACTGGCTCTCGTCGTGGGTGGGGATGCGGCTAAAGCGTCAGATGCCGTCGCTGGTGCAGGTGCATACCTACCACTCGCTGGGCGCAGTGAAGTATCGCACACTGGGCGATTTGCCGCCGATTGGCGCGAAACGCCTGATGGTCGAAAAAGACTGCCTGGAAACGGTGGATTCGGTGGTGGCGACCAGTCCCCAAGAGCGAGAACACATGCGATCGCTCGTCTCCACCCAGGGGCGCATCGACATGATTCCCTGCGGCACGGACATTAGCCGCTTTGGCCAAGTCACCCGCGCCGAAGCCCGCCAGCAGCTCGGCTTTGCTCCCGAAGATAAGATCGTGCTGTATGTGGGGCGATTTGACCCGCGCAAGGGCATCGAAACGCTGGTTCGGGCTGTAGGAGAGTCTGATTTGCGGCATCTGCCCAATCTGAAGCTGGTGATTGGCGGCGGCAGTCGCCCCGGCAAAAGTGATGGACTGGAGCGCGATCGCATTGAAGGCATTGTGCAAGCGCTGGGGTTGACCGCCATAACCCAATTCCCCGGCCGCCTGGGTGACACCAACTTGCATCTCTATTACGCGGCGGCGGATGTGTGCGTGGTGCCCAGCCACTATGAACCCTTTGGCCTGGTGCCCATTGAGGCAATGGCCAGCCATACGCCTGTAGTGGCCAGCAATGTGGGTGGGCTGCAATATACCGTTGTCCCCGAAGTCACAGGGCTGCTGGTGCCGCCCAAAGATGCTGAGGCCTTTGCCAGGGCGATCGCCCGCATCCTCAAAAACCCTGCTTGGCGAGACAAGCTGGGCCATGCGGGTCGCCAGCGCGTAGAACTCGGCTTTAGCTGGGACAGCGTTGCATCGCGCCTGGGGCAACTCTATCTGCAACTCATCGCCAGTGTGGCGGCTGAGGTCGTCCCGATAGAGATGGAGGAAGACGCTCAGGAAGTAGCGGCATAGCGCTGGCATCCCGCCGAATTTGCGCCTCCACAAGACGCTCTCTCGACAGCCTATTGCAGCACCGGGAGAGCGTCTTGTTAGGGAAGCTTGCATGGGAAGCTCGTTTGGGAAACTCTAGCTGGGATAACTCTGGTTGGGGAAGCTTATTTAGGTAACTCTGGTTGGGGAAACTCTGGCGTTGACGAAGGGCGATCGCCCTCCATGCCCCCGCTGCCAGCCCCGTCCCGCCCCAATCCAAAATCCAACAGGACTGACGCACTCGCGATCATCTCTTTGGGTTTTGGACAATTTCTCGCGGGCTGCGCCCGCGAGAAATTGTCTAACTGCGTAAGTCCTATCTAAAATTCTCTTGCGTCAGTGAAACGCATCCAGTACAATCGTCCATCAAGCTGCTCGTTGGTTCCCTTCGACGCAGCCCACTTTCCCCCCGAAATTTTGGTCGTTTAGTCATCTACGGCATTGGCAGGTGTTAGCAGCACCCACCAACGCCTGACCCCTCGACAGTCACCGCCTGTCTCAGGGCTGCGTCCATTGTAGGCCGCCCTGTCCCAGCGCTTCACGTCCGTGGGCGGCCAACATTTCGGGGTTTCCTACCCCCTCGTTTCCTGGAGGAAACCCCAAATGCTGACAATTCAATACACCTGGTCGTCCCCAATCTCGGAGGCGACCCAGTTTTCGCTGCCCCCGCTCACCTGCGAATTGCCCCACCGTCGCCGCCTGCGCCACTACATCATCGGCCTCCCCGAAGACGCGCAGATGGCGATTGACCGTCTGCACCTGCTCCGCTACGCCGAACGCTTCGAGTGGACAAACGCCCTGGATTTCCCACCCCACGGCATCGTCCTCGACGGTCGCCCCGGCGAAGTGCTGCGCTACCTCCACCGTGAAATCCGCAGCAACCCTAGCGCAAACGAGTAAGAACAGATAAGGGCGATTTTGGGTTTTGGGTTTTGGATTTTGGCGGCTTAGAGCTAATTTGTAAAGGAGCCTGAAAGCCTTGTTAATCAAGGATTTCCGAGAAACCGCTTTTCCTGGGCAAGCATGACCTCAAAGCCACACATGCCAAGAGTTTCAGGCTTCTTAAGATTTGCTTCATAAATTAGCTCTTAGTCTGTCAATCCAAAATCCAAAATTCTCAGTCCCAAATTCCTCGATTCCCAATCCAAAATCTAACGAATCTAACGTGCAGAAGGCCCAACCTTGGGTCTTTCCATCCCAACGCCTGCGCTCTCCAGAATGTGGCATTCTGATAGATACTCCAAAAATGCCCCAAAATATTAGATCGACGCAAAATCTAAATTCCCCTGAGTTCAGAGGCAGGACAGAGCAATGGACAATAAGCTGATGTTGATGATTCCCGGCCCGACACCTGTGCCGGAGTCGGTGCTGTTGGCGCTGGCAAAGCACCCGATTGGCCACCGCAGCGGCGAGTTTGGCACGATCATGGCGGAGGTGACTGCGGGGCTAAAGTGGCTGCACCAGACCGAGAACGACGTGCTGATCCTGACGGCCAGCGGCACGGGCGCAATGGAAGCGGGGATCATTAACTTTTTGAGTCCGGGCGATCGCGTGTTGGTGGGCACAAACGGCAAATTTGGCGATCGCTGGGCCCAGCTTGCGGAGGGCTTTGGGCTAAACGTGGAGCGCGTCACCGCCGAATGGGGCAAAGCACTAGACCCCGAAGACTTTCGCACCCGCCTAGAAGCCGACACTGCCAAAGACATCAAGGCTGTCATCGTCACCCACAGCGAAACCTCGACGGGCGTGCTGAACGACCTGGAAACCATCAATCGGCACGTCAAGGCCCACGGGGCGCTGATTATCGTAGATGCTGTCACCAGCCTGGGCGCAACCAACGTGCCCATCGACGAATGGGGGCTGGATGTGGTTGCGTCGGGTTCCCAAAAGGGCTTCATGCTGCCGCCAGGATTGGGCTTTGTTGCGGTTGGCCCCAAAGCCTGGGAAGCCTACGCCACGGCCAAGATTCCCCGCTTTTACCTTGATCTGGGCAAATATCGCAAAGACGCGGCAAAAAACACCACGCCCTTCACGCCACCTGTGAATATGTTCTTTGCGCTGCAAGTGGCGCTGAAAATGATGCAGGCAGAGGGGCTGGAAAATATCTTTGCGCGACACCATCGCCAGATGAACGCCACCCGCGCTGCCATGAAAGCCTTGGGGCTGCCGCTGTTTGCCGCCGATGGCACGTCCAGCCCTGCGATTACTGCCGTGGCTCCGGTGGGCGTAGAGTCCGAGAAAATCCGCTCGGTAATGAAGAAGAAATTCGACATTGCGCTGGCTGGCGGACAGGACGACCTGAAGGGCAAGATTTTCCGCGTGGGGCACTTGGGCTTTGTGTGCGATCGCGACATTTTGACGGCCGTGGGTGCGCTAGAAGCCACGCTGATTGAGTTGGGGTACGACGGCGTAACCCCCGGCGCAGGCGTGGCCGCAGCCGCTAAGATCCTAAATGAAACGGCTTAGGAGCTTTCCTCATGACGCAAACCACGCTAGACGCTCAATCGCTTTTTCGGGCGGCCTACGAGAATCGCTATACCTGGGATGAGCATTTTCCAGGCTTTACGGCTGACGTGACCCTGACTCAGGGCGGCGAAACCTATACAGGCAAGGTGCGGGTAAACGCTGACCTGAGCTATGAGGTCGTCGAACTGTCGGATGAGGCAGTGCGCGAGTCGCTCCAGGGAATGCTCTGGGAAATCGTGACCCACCGCAAGCGCAGCAGCTTTGAGCAGGCCCACGGCAAAAACCGCTTCTCGCTGGGCAACACCGATGAGACGGGTGCGGTTGAAATCCTCGTCAGCGGCGACGCGATGGGGTCAAACTACAAGCTGCGGAACAACGAGATCTGCCAGGTGAGCCGCGTCATGGGGGGTAACGCCTTTGTGATTAACCACCACAGCAGCCTCGACACGGGCGCGGGCTACATCTCGACGGGCTACGACGTGACCTTCCGCAACGCCGAAACGGGTGAAGTTGTGCGCGAGAACCGCGTAGACAGCACCTACGAAAACTTCGGCGGCTATTATCTGCTGACGCGCCAGGTGATTCACTCGACCCAGGGCGATACGCAGACCACGACGGAGTTTACCCTGTCGAACATCGAACTGCTGTAGGGTTCTAGCCGCAGCCCAATTTTTACGCACCCTGTGCCTCGAAGTTGGGCTGCTTGAGTGGGTGCTTGATTCTTGCGTGGGTGCTTGATTTTGGATGTGCGAGTTTGGATTTGCGGCGATGGGTAAAAAACTCCGCCTAATGCGGGTTGTGGGGATTTTCGGAGTAGGAGCGATCGCCCTTTTGTCCTGTTCACCTGCGCTAGCCAGCCTGAGCAAAATCAGCTTTGACCTGTCTCAGGTTTCGCCGGAGGGATTGGTGGGGCCAGCGGATGGAGGGCGATCGCTCCGCTACGAGTTTTGCATTCCCCGCAGCGCCAAGCATCAGGCAGAAGTCCAAGCTCTCAACGTTAACCGCGCCGCCTGCCATATTGCCCAGCGCAGCGGCGCCAAGCATCAGGCAGAAGTCCAAGCTCTCAACCCGGCGATTGAGTTCTATCCCCACAGTCCGGGGCGCATCCGGTGCAGCGCAGCACAAATCCTCTGCATGGGTGAAACCCACAGCCCAAACTGGCGCGAGACGCTCCTAAACTTGGCGCAGTTGGATTATGTGGAGCGCATCGATGAGTTTTATGGGGAGTAGGGTTTTGGATAATGAGCAGGATTTTGGATTTTGGATTGCCGATTTTGAATTGCCAATCCGTTACTCTACAAGTGCATCAGTCCTGCCTAAAGGGCGCATCCCAGTTCTGCAAGTTTGCCTTCATCCCCCAGCCCCTTCTCCCAAAAAGAGAGAAGGGGAGCCGGATTGGAAGTCCCTCTCCCGCTTTGGGAGAGGGATTTAGGGTGAGGGCTACAAAAGTGGGATACACCCTGCCTAAAACCCTTCCTGCTCCAGTTCTTCAATCACCTGAAGCCCACGCGGATCGCCCAGCTTCAGCATCGACAGTTTGGCATCTTCGCGAACACCCATTTCTTCGTCTTCGGCAAACGCCTCGATCAGCGCATCAATCGCTGTGGCATAGACCACATTCGACGGCAACTCGCGGCAAAGCTGACCCACCGACCAGGCACAGTTGCTCCGCACGGCGGCGATCGGGTCGCGGCGCAGCGCTTCGATCAGCGGCGGAATGGCGGCGATGATTTCGTCGTATCCCACAGAGGACATTTGCGCCAGGGCGCTAGCGGCCCACAGGCGGACTGCCGGAATGTCGGTTTTTAGCGCCACTAACAGAGGCTCCAACACGCGGCGATCGCGGCTATTCCCCAGCGCCCACACGATACCCTTTCGCACGTAGCCGTTCCAGTCTTTTTGAAACTGCGCGATCAGTGGCTCCACGGCCTCGCTGCTGGGGTTTCGTCCCAGCGCATAGGCCGCACTCACCCGCACCAGCGGACAAGCTTCACTCAGAAGCCGAATCAGATGCGGCACGGCCCGCGCATCTTCCAATTCGCAAAACGCACGTGCAGCCAGCATTCGCTGCTGAGGTTGGGGCGACTCCAGCAGCGCCAACATTTCATCGGGATCAGGCTTGGGGGCTTCTGTCTCGCTGTCGGACTCGTCGAGCTTGTCTAGCGGACTTTCCAGGTCAAGATCTAGCTCCGCCGCCAGCACAGAAAGGTCGTCATTGTCGTACATATTGTCACTTTACAGCAATGCGGGGCCGGGGTTGGGAGTCGAAACGGGGGGCTTTCTCCCGCCTGCTGACCCACCTCCGATTCTCCAAACTCGGATTACGTTAGAATCGTGCCGCCCATGAGCTTGCGATAGCGATAGGTCAGTTCAGACTTCATCAGCGGCCAGCGATCGAGCGTGGGGTCTTTGGTCATGGCGGTTTCAGCAGCCTCGCGGGCTAGGTTCAGCACGTCCTGATCTTCCACCAAGCTGGCCAGGGCAAAGTCGGGCAATCCCGATTGGCGTGTCCCCAGCACTTCGCCCGGCCCGCGAAAGCGCATGTCCATTTCTGAAATGAAAAAGCCGTCTTGGGACTGCTCCAGCACTTTCAGCCGCTGGCGGGCAGTTTCCGACTTGGTGCTGCTCATTAGCAGGCAAAAGGACTGAGCCGCGCCCCGTCCGACCCGCCCCCGGAGCTGATGAAGCTGCGACAGGCCAAACCGTTCCGCGTGTTCGATCAGCATGACCGTGGCGTTGGGCACATCCACGCCGACCTCCACCACCGTCGTTGAAACCAGAATTTGGGTTTGCCCCTCACGAAATTGAGAAATGGCCTCGTCTTTTTCGGCGGAGGTCATGCGCCCGTGCAGCAGGCCGATTTGAAATTCGGGAAAGATCACATCTCGGAGCCGCTGATACTCCTCAATCGCTGATTTGAGATCCAGCTTTTCCGACTCCTCCACCAGCGGCAGCACGATATAGACCTGCCGACCCTGGGCGATTTCGCGGCGCATGAGGTCGTAGGCGTGCGATCGCTCTTTGGCCGTCAGCACATTGGTCTGAATCGCCTTGCGACCCGGCGGCAGTTCGTCAATCTGGCTCACGTCCAGATCGCCGTGCAGCGTCAGCGCCAGCGTCCGGGGAATCGGCGTGGCGGTCATGGTCAGCACATGGGGATGGTCGCCTTTTTGCTGGAGCCGCGCCCGCTGCTGCACTCCAAAGCGATGCTGCTCGTCGATCACCACCAGCCCCAGGCGCGAGAACTGCACCGGATCTTCGATCAGCGCATGAGTGCCCACCAGCAGCGGCAGTGCGCCCGTGGCCAGGTCGTCGTGAATTTGGCGACGCTTGGCAGCTTTGGTCGATCCGGTCAGCAGTTCTACAGAAAGGTGCAGCGGGTTGAACCAGCCCACCAGTTTGCGATAGTGTTGCTCGGCTAGAACTTCGGTGGGAGCCATCAGCGCCGCCTGAAAGCCCGCCTGGATCGCCGCCAAAATTGCCACCACGGCCACCACCGTTTTCCCAGAACCCACGTCGCCCTGCACCAGGCGATTCATTGGTGCGGTCTGTTGCAGGTCGTTGAGAATGTCGTTGACGACGCGCTGCTGGGCGTTTGTCAGTTGGAATGGCAGGATGTTGTAGAACTCGTCGATGAGCTTGCCCGTCGGCGCGAGGACGGCGCTGGTCTGTTCCTGGCGCTGGGTCTGGCGGCGCTTGAGCAGGCCCAGTTGCAGGTAGAAAAATTCGTCAAACACCAGGCGGCGACGGGCGGCGGCGAGGGATTCGCCCTCTGGTGGAAAGTGAATGTGGGCGATCGCCTCCTGAATGCCCACCAGTCCATACTTTTCGCGCAGGCCGTTGGGCAACGCCTCCTGCAACTGGCTCACAGCAGGCAGCGCCCCCAGCACTGCTTTTCGCACCACGTCTGCCTGCACGCCCTCCGTCAGCGGATACACCGGCACCACGCGCCCCACCTTCATCGACTCGATCGACCCGCCAATATGGTCGATCACCTCGATCTGCGGGTCATCCAGCGTTTTGCCTGCTTTGCCCTGTTTCACCAGTCCCGACGCAGCCACCACTGCCCCTGGCGGATACAGCCGCTTTTGCTGCTCTTGCCAGCCGCGACTGCGAAACCGCGCCCCGGCGTAAAATCGGCTGAGCTTAATTTGCCCGGTGTGGTCGCGCACGGTCATCTCAAAAATGGCCAGCTTGGGGTTGCGCGGACTGTTGAAGACGGTGCAGTTTTTTACTGTGCCAATCAGCGTCACGGTTTCCCCTGGCTCTAGGTCGCGGATATTCACCTGGCGGGCGTAGTCGATGTGGTCGCGGGGGTAGTAGTAAAGCAGGTCGCGAACCGTGTGTAGCCCAAGTTTGGCCAGACGTTCGGCGTTTTTTGCGCCCACCCCAGGGAGATAGGTCACGGACTGGTCAAGCGTCAACCGACTGCTTTTTTCAACCAGAGGAATGGCTTTGGGAACTTTCGTTTTTGGGGCGGTGCGGGTCGGGGTTGCAGCCGTCGCGGCGGTGTTGTCTGAATCTTGGGCGATTCCTTCAGAAACCTTCGCTAACGCCCCTTCAGATTCCTCCGCTTGCGCCCGATCTTCTGCTGAGCGTTTCGTCTGGTACAGCACTCGGCGCGTATCAGCGACGAGATGCTGCCGCTGGGCAAAGGTGAGGTCAGAATAGCGAGAAAACTCACGGGCGATCGCCCGCAGCCGTTCCTGTTCCACAATCGGCAACTCGGTCGGCGGCTCTCGCAGCGTTAGCGCCAAAAACTCGCTAAAGCGGTGCTGGTTGCCCTCCAGGTCATTGAAACCCCGCTCCGCCTCGATTGCCAGTGCCTTTTGCAGTCGCAGCCAGTCCATGCTGGAATTCTAAAGTGAATTATTGGGTTTGGCCAGCCTCAATCTTCGTGCCATGTCGAACGCCACGCCTGCTCTGCCTGGGCGATCGCCCGTTCGCGAGACTTTTTCTCATATTCTTGGCCAAGCTGCTTGAGGCGGGCGTTTAACCCGCGCAGCTTTGAGCGCCAGTTGGCCAACAGCGGCGACCCAAACTCTAGCTCCGACAGCCGCAGGCGAATTGCCACGATTCGAGTAATCGATACCTGATCTGGCTTGTCGCCCTGCGCTTCGATCATCAAGTTCAACAGGTTGGGCAGGCCGAGCGTCGAGTCAGATGCACCCGCCTTGGCCGCCACTTCCATAATCGGTGCCGGGATCTGGTTGGGCAAAATGTTGACCTGGTGCAGCAGGCGATTCGCCGCCTGGGACTGGTCGCGCAGCACTGCGGCAATCCGTCGCTCAATTTTCGCTTGCCACCGCACCAGACTATCTATCGGCGACGGCGCTCGATTGGAACTGGAAGCGCCTTTAGCCTTGGCTTTGGCGGCTGCCTCGGAGGCTGCCCGCGAGAGAGACGCTGCGGCCGCTTCGAGCAGGTCTTCCGGAGAAGCATTCAGCGCATCTGTGATGGCAAGCTCCTGAGTTGAAGAATTAGGGGCATCCTGGGGGCGACTCCCGTAGGGATCGCTTCCCAAATCGCCCGCCGCCACGCCTTCCCTGTTAGATTCCGAATCCTCGCCCAGGTTCTCCGGTGGCTCGTCAAAATACGAATCCTCATAGGAGTCATCGTCGAACTCCACTTCTGTCAGTCCAACCTTCTCGTTTAACGCGGCTCTCAGTTCTTCCGCCTCAGCTTGCGACAGGATCAGCCCCCTAGACTCCTCCGGCGCACCGGGTGCTGGCTCTGCATCAGAGTCCCAGCACTCATCTTCGTCCAGCGCCCGCAACAGGCGATCTTGGGCCGCCTGGGCGACCTGACGGAGCGATCGCTGCAATGCCTCGCGCTGGCTCATCGAAAGGCTCAGAAATGCGTCGGGATAGCCCTGCGTGCAGAGGTGGTAGCTGGCCATGATCAACTGCTGGCGGGTCGTCGTTCCTAGCTCCGTCAGATAGCCGCGATAGACCTGCTCAAATTCTTGCTGCAATTTGGCGATCGCCCCCACCAGCGCCGCCAAATCTTGCTCAATTTGCTCAACCGTTTTTGCCATAGCCGTCCCTCATGCAATGCCAAAAGACTAGAGCATAAAAGCAACTCAGACCTTTCAGCCTGCTGCTTTCACACCCTAGCCTCTTTCAGCGTTCGACAAAGCCTCTTGACAAAGCCTCTCGCCCGAATCGATTAGACGAACAGACAAAGCGCTGGAATCCGAGAAACTGAACTCAAGCTCTCAAAATCCAGCCCTGCTCTGATCCTACTTCTTCTTTTTCTTCTTCTCTTCTTTCACCTCAGCCTTGGGCGCAGCCTTAGGCTCAGCCTTGGGTTCTTCCTTTTGAGCTTCAGCCTTGGGTTCTTCCTTTTGAGCTTCAGCCTTGGGTTCTTCCTTAGCGCCAGTTTGGGCAGCCACTTCTGCGGCGAAGTCGGTCTCCTCCTTCTCAATGCCTTCACCCATCACAAACCGCACAAAGCGGCGTACCTGAATGTTTTCGCCCAGGTTGGCAATCACATTCTTGATATGCTCCTCAACGGTAATGCTCTGGTCTTTGATGTAGGACTGATCCAGCAGCGACAGTTCCTTCAGGCGCTTCTCAATGCGGCCTTCCACAATCTTGGCGCGGACGGCTTCCGGCTTGTTGGACAGGTCATCCTTGCCCGCCTCAATTTCCTTTTCCTTCGCAATCACATCCTCAGGAATATCAGCCACCTTCACGTATTCTACGTTGGGGCTAGCCGCAATCTGCATCGCCACATCGCGCACCAACTGCTGGAACGATTCGTTCCGCGCCACAAAGTCAGTCTGGCAGTTGACCTCAACCAGCACACCAACCCGGCCGCCCGTATGAATATAACTTCCAACTAGGCCCTCTGCCGTCGTCTTGCTCAGCGCTTTTTCCGCTTTGGTGATGCCTCGCTTCCGCAGCCATTCCACCGCTTTTTCAATGTCGCCATCGGATTCTGCAAGGGCTTTTTTGCAATCCAGCATCCCTGCGCCAGTCTTGTCGCGCAGTTCCTTGACGAGCTTTGCCGAAATCTCCGCCATGTTCGTTGAGTCCCCGTGTGCAAGTGGTTGAACTGTTGCTATCCAGGTCTTAGGTTACAGGGATCAGGGGCCAGGTGTCAGGTGCTTGCTCAAGCCCGAACCCGACCTGCTGACTCCTGCTCCCTTCACCCCTAATGCCTAGTTTTCTTCGCCTTCTTCATCGTCTGCGAATTCGGCATCTTCGTAGTCGTACTCTTCTTCAGCGCCCTCGTAGTCGTACTCTTCTTCTGCATCCAACTGGCCGTGGCGACCCTCGTAGATGGCATCCGCTAGACGACCGACGATGAGTTTGATTGAGCGAATCGCATCGTCGTTGGCAGGAATCGGCACGTCTACCAGGTCGGGATCACAGTTGGTATCCAGCAGCGAAACGATGGGAATACCGAGCTTTTGGCACTCCTGCACGGCGTTATATTCCCGGCGCTGGTCAACAATCACCACAACATCGGGAATCTTCCGCATTGCTTTGATGCCGCCCAGATATTTCTGGAGTTTCTCTAGTTCGCGGCGCAGCATCGCGGCTTCCTTCTTGGGAAGCAGGTCAAGCTGCCCCGTCTCTTGGCGACGCTCCAGTTCCTTCAGGCGATCGACGCGGGTTTTAATCGTGGCCCAGTTCGTCAACATGCCGCCCAGCCAGCGCTGGTTTACGAAGTAGGAGCCGCAGCGCAGCGCTTCTTGAGCCACAATGCCCGCAGCCTGACGCTTGGTTCCAATGAACAAAAACTTGCTGCCCTTTTCGGCTTCGGTACGGACGTAGCTGTAAGCTTCATCCATGTACTGGGCAGTCTGCACCAGGTCAATGATGTGTACCCCGTTGCGCGAGGTGTAGATGTAGGGCGACATCTTGGGGTTCCAGCGGCGAGTTTGGTGCCCAAAGTGAACCCCTGACTCAAGCAACTGAGCCAATGAAACAACTGGCATGAATTTAATCTCCTTTCGGGTTATTCCTTCATCCGGGAGCATCCTGAACAGGTGATCAGGGAGAAGCGCAGCGCAACACTAAACCTGCTGCGAATTCTTTGAAAGCCTTGATACCTGGGTCTTCAGAACACCCGAAAGCCCGGATGTGCGAATTTAGACAACTTCTCTAGCGTATCATAGTGATCGCCCACTATGCTCCAGAAAATTTCTGCTCTGCACAGCCGCCGCATTACCCACGCTTCCTACCCTTCGCGGGCTGCCAGTCGTTCCGGCGCTGCGGATTGAGTCGGCAGATTGGCTGCTTTTTCTGCTTTCTCCGAGAGGCTACGCTGCATCGCTTCCACAAACTGACTGACGCGGATCGGGTCGATAGGCTGCTCGATCTGTCCGTGGCGCTTCAGCGAACTGGACACGATCACACCATCTGCTGCCTGGATCAGGCGAGGAATATTTTCCCAACTGGCTCCGCTGCCGATGAATACGGGCGTGTCGCCTGCTGCGGCGCTGGCCAGTTCCAAGTCTTCCAGGCTGGGCGGGCTGCCTGTGGCCCAACCAGACAGAATCACCGCATCCGCCAATCCCCGCTCGATCGTTTCCTGCACAGCAGTCGTTAGGTTGGGCGACCCTAGCGGGCGGGCGTGTTTCACCAGCACGTCGGCAAAAATCTTGACCTCGCTGCCCAGTTCGCGGCGATAGCGCAATAGCTCGTGGGCGCGACCTTCGATTAATCCCTGATCGGTCGCCATCACGCCCGTCAGCACGTTGACCCGGATAAAGTGGGCGCGGGTGCAGGTGGCGATCGCCATTGCGCTTCGAGCGTCGTTCCGCAGCACGTTCACGCCGATCGGCAGCGTCACCAGGTTCATCAGCCGTTGCACCACTAGGCTCATGGCGCTGACCACTGCGGGATCAACAGAGTCCTTTGTAAAGGGCGCATCAAAAAAGTTTTCAACGATTAGCCCATCCACGCCGCCGGATGCCAGCGCGGTTGCTTCCTGCTCGGCCCGCGCAATGACGGCTTTGAGGCTGTTTCCCCAACGTGGCGATGTGGGCAGTGGCAACAGATGCACAACCCCAATCACCGGATGCTTTGTTTTGAAAATCTGCGTTAAGTCCACGCGGCTAGATAATTGACGAAGCCAGTTCTAAAACGTTCGCTATGGGTTGGCGATAGAAAAGTCGCTTAAATCCCTGACTAATCTACGAGTTGGCGAACCTGCTGAGCAACGAGCGAACTGCACACAGTCCACCCGCATACGTTCAACTTTACAGCAACAAGGGCACGATGACGGCAACCCCAAGGCCGCTGAGAATTGTCTACACTGGAAGCTGATCAGTACGCAGTTGCAGATGACCATCCTCCGCCAAGTACGAGATCGAAGTCAGGTTTAGCAAGTCAGGTTCAGCAAGTCAGGTTCAGCATAGATTCAGCCCCAGAGTTCCGATAGCCTTCCGACAGAGACTCGTGGGTCTGGTTCAGTAGATCTGGCTAATGTGTCTGGCATTACCACAAGATGTCGTCTGACTCTATCTTTTGATAGGTATTTTGATGAAGCGTGCCTGAAATGTATAGTTATGTAATGTTTTAGGCTATAGTAGGGATCAGTTTAGATTAGTGCGATTGCGTTTAACGGTATTCCCCACACCTCAATTATGTTACGAGGCTGCGTAGCTTGAAAGGGCTGGGGATGAAGGCGGTGAGGATTTCACTGTAACGGGCGATCGCTGCATATTCGTTCTGTTTACCGCTTAACTTCCGTTCAACCCGCACATTACCCAAGTTTTGAATGAGCATTAAGCCAGTTATTGCAGTTTCTCACCTAGGCTGTGAGAAGAATCGAATCGACACGGAGCATATGCTGGGGCTGCTAGTGCAGTCTGGCTATCAGGTTGATTCCAACGAAGAGTTAGCCGATTACGTCATCGTCAACACCTGTAGCTTTATCCAGGCGGCCCGCGAAGAGTCGGTGCGAACTCTGGTCGAGCTAGCTGAGGCTAACAAGAAGATTGTAATTACAGGCTGCATGGCGCAGCACTTCCAGAAAGAACTGCTGGACGAGATCCCCGAAGCGGTAGCAGTGGTGGGCACTGGGGACTACCACAAGATTGTGGAGGTGATTCAGCGAGCGGAGGCGGGTGAGCGGGTTCAGGAAGTGTCTGCGGAGCCAGTTTACATCGCAGATGAAACCACGCCCCGCTATCGCACAACCACTGAAGGCGTAGCCTATCTCCGCATCGCCGAGGGCTGCGACTATCGCTGTGCGTTTTGCATTATTCCTCACCTGCGCGGCAACCAGCGATCGCGCTCGATCGAGTCCATCGTCGCCGAAGCGAAACAGCTCGCGGTTGAGGGCGTTCAGGAAATTATCCTGATTTCCCAGATCACCACCAACTATGGCGTGGATCTGTACGGCGAACCCCGGCTGGCGGAACTGCTGCGGGCGCTGGGTGAGGTGGAAGTGCCCTGGATTCGGATGCACTACGCCTACCCGACAGGGCTGACCCCCAAGGTGATCGCGGCGATTCAAGAAACGCCCAACGTGCTGCCCTATCTAGATTTGCCGTTGCAGCATTCCCATCCGGAGGTGCTGCGGGCGATGAATCGTCCCTGGCAGGGTCAGGTCAACGACGGCATCATCGAGCGGATTAAAACCGCAATCCCCGATGCCGTGCTGCGAACCACGTTTATCGTCGGCTTCCCTGGCGAAACGGAGGAGCATTTTCAGCACCTGCTGGCGTTTGTGCAGCGGCACGAGTTTGACCATGTGGGGGTGTTTACCTTTTCTGCTGAAGAGGGAACCCCCGCCTTTAACCTGCCTAACCAACTGCCGCAAGCCGTGATGGATGACCGGCGCGATCGCCTCATGCAGGTGCAGCAGCCGATTTCCCTGCGGCGCAACCAGGCTCAGGTAGGGCGTGTGGTAGACGTTCTCATCGAACAGGAAAATCCCGAAACAAACGAACTGGTAGGGCGATCGGCCCGCTTCTCTCCCGAAGTGGACGGGCTGGTCTATGTCCAAGGCGATGCTCGGCTGGGATCAATGGCCACGGTAGAAATCACCGGAGCCGACGTGTATGACCTCTACGGGCAGATTGCCGATGCCCGCACCCAACTCAGAGGCGCGCTCAGCCGTGTCTCAGCAAACTGAACTCTTTAAGGAGAACTAATGACGCTTTCATTCACTAGTCTGGGTTTGTCTGAGGCGCGGGCGCGCCATCTAGAAAAAGCTGGATTTACCGCACCAACACCGATTCAGGCGCAGGCAATTCCCCATCTGCTGTCGGGGCGCGACGTGGTGGGTCTGGCCCAGACAGGAACGGGCAAAACGGCGGCCTTTTCGCTGCCCATTTTGGAACAAATTGATGTCAACAACAACGCGGTGCAGGCGCTCATCCTAACGCCGACCCGCGAGCTAGCGATCCAGGTCTATCAGTCGATTCGGACACTGACGGACGATCGCCGCCTGAAAATTTTGCCGACCTACGGCGGACAGTCCATCGATCTGCAAATCAACCGCCTCCAGCGGGGCGTGCAAATTATCGTGGGCACGCCCGGTCGCGTGCTGGACTTGCTGAAGCGAGGCGACCTGAAGTTGAACAAGCTGGGCTGGCTGGTGCTGGATGAAGCCGATGAGATGCTGAACATGGGCTTTATTCAAGACGTGGAAAAAATCCTGAGCCAGTCGCCTCCAGAGCGGCAGACCGCGTTTTTCTCTGCCACGATGGATCCGTCGATTCGCGAACTGGCGGCCAAGTTTTTGCGATCGCCCGTCACCGTCAGCATCGAGCAGCCCAAGGCCGCCCCGACGCGGATTAATCAGGTGGTGTACATGGTGCCGCGGGGTTGGACGAAAGCCCGCGCCCTCCAGCCCATTTTGGAACTGGAAGATCCCGAATCGGCACTGATCTTCGTCCGCACGCGCAAAGCCGCCGCAGACCTGACCCGCCAACTGCAAGCCGCCGGGCACAGCGTCGATGAGTATCATGGCGACCTCAGCCAGTCTCAGCGGGAACGGCTGCTACTGCGCTTCCGGCAGCGTCAGGTGCGCTGGGTAGTGGCGACAGACATTGCCGCTCGCGGTCTGCATGTGGACGATTTGAGCCATGTGATCAACTACGACCTGCCCGACAGCGTGGAAAGCTACGTCCACCGGATTGGTCGCACGGGTCGTGCGGGCAAAGAGGGCACGGCGATTACGCTGATTCAGCCGCTAGACAAGCGCAAGCTGCGGGACATTGAGCGGCACATCCGCCAGCAGTTGCAAGCGGGCACAATCCCGACCCGCGCCCAGATCGAAGCCCGCTATCTGGAGAAGCTCCAGGGGCAACTGCGGGAAGCGCTGGTGGGCGATCGCCTCGCCTCCTTCCTGCCGATTGTGACGCAATTGAGTGAGGAGTACGACATGCGGGCGATCGCCGCTGCGGCCTTGCAGATGGCCTACGACCAGACGCGCCCCGCTTGGATGCGTGGCGACCATGCCTACTCCGACGACTTGCCCGTGGAAGAGAGTCGTCCTCGCAGCGACTATAGCAGCGGGCCCAAGCCGAAGCCCATCAAGCGCTCCAAAACGTCGGTCAATGAGTAGGCTGCCTGCGCTGACTGTCGCCTAGTCGCCTACTAGCGGTCGGTCAGCGCCAGATTCTTTGAGTGGCTCCAATAGCTCTACGGGCTTCTTCAAGCTTCTTCGAGAAGGCAGCCGGGGCAATCCAAGCCCGTCACCAAAAACTTTAGAGAACTTTTAGGGTGAGATGAGTAAATTTCGTCTTGCCCGGTTCTTCATATTTACGAAAACGGATAAAATCGCGCTTAGCGGCTTTTTTGGGTGTTTTGGTGTTTCTGTTGGCGTTTCGTCTGAACGTTCCATCTGAAAAAGATTCAAGGGCAAGGTGGCTCAGGTTCAAATTTCTCGACAGCAGCTTTTTGCAGAGGGGGTTCTCCACCAGTTTCTCAGCGTAGAATCTGACACGGCGATCGCCCAAGTCATCCGCACCATGAGCGAAACCCGCAGCAGCTTTGCGCTGGTGCTTCGGGCAGGGCAACTAGTAGGAATCTTTACCGAACGAGATGTGGTGCGGGCGATCGCCAGGGGTTCGCTCCAGCCCGCCGAGGCGATCGCCACTGTGATGGTGTCTCCCGTAATCACGCTGGCTGAAACAGACCTGGATGACTTGCTAGCAGTGCTGCAAATCTTTCGGCAACACCAAATTCGCCACTTGCCCATTCTTGGCAGCCAGGGCGAAGTGCTAGGAGTCATGACCCCGAATTCGATTCGCAATCTGCTCCAGCCCAGCGACCTGCTGAAATTTCGCCAGGTGTCGGATGTCATGGTTAGCCGCGTGGTCTCGGCTCTGCCCAGCACCTCCGTCACAGATCTGGCCCACCAAATGACGCAGCATCGGGTGAGTTGTGTGGTGATTGTGCCGACCTTGCCCCAATTGCCCGACGCACCCGAAAACCAGGCTGCCAAATCCGATCTGACCGACGGTTCCCAGGGCGATGTCGCTCCCCTGGGCATTGTGACAGAGCAAGACATTGTGCGATTCCAGGCAGACGGACTGAACCTTGCCCAGACCTACGCGGGGGAAGTGATGAGTACACCCCTGCTGCAAACCAGCCCGCAGCAATCCCTGTGGAGCGCCTATCAGCAAATGCAGGAGAACCGGATTCGGCGGCTGGTGGTGGTGGGTAGCCGGGGAGAACTGGTGGGGATTTTGACGCAAACCAGCGTTGTTCACATGCTCGATCCGCTGGAACTGTGCGAGGTGATTCGGGCGCTGCAATCGACCGTCACCCAAAAGAACGACGCATTGCACCAGGAAATTCGGCGGCGACAAGCGCTGACCGATGCCCTCGCCAGCAGCGAGGCCTTGCTCAGAGAAGCCCAGGCGCTCACGCACATGGGTAGCTGGGAACTAGATGTAGCGACTCAGACCGTCACTTGGTCTACCGAAGTGTTTCACGTTTTTGGGCTTGATCCCACGCAGCCCGCTCCGACCTTGGCAGAAAATGAGCAGCAATATCACCCAGAAGATCGGCCCCGGCTACGGCGGATTTTGTCAAAGGCGATCGCTACTGGGCAGCCCTTTCGGTTTCAGGCCCGCATTATCCGGCCCGACGGCTCAATTCGTCATATCGAAGCCCGCGGCCGGGCCCGACAGTCCTCAGATGGCACCGTGACCAAGCTATTTGGCACGGCCCAAGACATTACCGAGCAAAAACAGCTTGAGCAATTGCTGCGATCGCAGGTGCAGCAGCAGCGACTCCTGGCCTCTATGACCCAGCGCATCCGCCAATCGCTGGATTTAGATGCGATTCTCAGCACAACGGTTCATGAAGTCCGGCAGTTCTTTCAAGTTGACCGGGTGCTAATTGGGCAGTTTGGTGAAGACTGGCGCTGCGGCATCGCGGTCGAGTCCGTTGAGCCAGGACGTTCCCCAATGCTAGGCGCTAACATCACTCCGGAGCCAGGGGAAGATTGGCTCAAGTTTTATGTTCGGGGTCATGCCAAAGCGATTGATTGTCTGGAGCGAGCAAACCTCTCTGCGGAGGCGATCGCCTACTGGCGGCAATTTCAGGTGCAGGCAGCGCTGACGGTGGGGCTATTGCAGGGCGATCGCCTCTGGGGGCTGCTTTCGGTGCAGCAGTGCCATCAGCCGCGCACCTGGGAACGTGCCGAAATCGACCTGATCCAGCAGCTTGCTTCCCAGGTGGGCATTGCGATCCAGCAGTCGGAGCTATATCGCCAGTTGCAGTATGCCAACCAGGAGCTAGCCTACTTGGCAACCCACGATCAGCTTACTCGCGTTGCCAATCGCCGCTATCTCGACGACTATCTCCAGCAGGAGTGGAACCGGGCCGCCCGTGAGGGCACGCCGCTGTCGCTGGTGCTGTGTGATGTGGATTATTTCAAGCAATACAACGACACCCACGGACATTTAGCAGGGGATGAGTGTCTGATGGAGATTGCCACTGCGATTGGGCGGGCCTTGCACCGTCCGGCAGATTTTGTGGCTCGCTATGGCGGCGAAGAATTTGCCATCGTGCTGCCCAACACAAACCGTTTGGGCGCGGTGCGCGTGGTGCAGCGGATTCAGAAGGAACTCCGAAACCTCACGAGCCTACCGCCCTCCCCCGTCACTCGCACCCCGTCCACCCTCAGCTTTGGCATCGTCAGCGTCATTCCGTCGTCCCTCAGTTCGCCGCTAAAGCTGCTCGACCAGTCCGACCGGGCGTTGTATCGGGCTAAAGCCCAGGGGCGCAATCGCTATTGTATGGACTAGGGGACTTGTATGGACTAAGAGATCTTGGGTTTTGGATTTTGCCCTAGCCTCTGGCCGCTTAGAGCTAATTTGTAAAGGAGCCTGAAAGCCTTGTTAATCAACTTTAGTTTGGACTAATGGTGAAGAGGAAGGCAGTCAATGAGAAGCACCGACTGCCGTAAGGTCAATGAAGTACAACCAACATTGACCCCATGATTTTCAACGAACTTCAGCAATTTCGCCAAACGTTGTATGCCAGCTTGGGAAACGCCAGAGATGCCCTGTTTGATCTGATGGATGCCGTGTTAGTGAGTGCGTGCATCGTGTCGTTTGTGAGGCTATCGCAGAGTCCTGTCTTTCGTCGCCAGTGGTCGAGCACCTATGAAGCGTTGCGCGATAGCCGCCTACCCCGATCAAAGGTGCTGAAGCTGTTGGTGCAGCAGATACCGACTCAGCAGCAACCGTTGTTGGCAGGTGATGCGAGTCGGTGGAACCGTCCTGCTGCCAGGCGTTTGAAAGACCGCACCTTATCAGGCAGAACAGGACATGCCCCGATAGCCGGACAAAACTACAGTACCTTAGCCTGGATTGCTGAAGACAGGGGCAGTTGGGCATTACCATTGCGGCATGAGCGCATCACCAGCTTTGAAACACCCGCCAGTAAAGCGGCATTCCAACTCAAACAAGTGACTCGGCAGTTAGCGGTGCGTCCGTTGGCGATCTACGACCGAGGGTACGGCAATGCCAGTTTTGTCAACCAAACGGCAGGGATTGAGGCAGACTTGCTGCTGCGGGTTACATCCAATCGATGTGTCTATGGCGCGCCCCCAGCGTATCGAGGGCGAGGCGCACCTGCCAAGCATGGACATAAGATGAAACTCAATGACCCTGACACTTGGAGTGTCCCGGTCGAAACCGTTGAAGTCGATGATCCCAACTGGGGACGAGTGCGGGTCAGTCGTTGGAGTGCATACCATTTCCGCAAATCCCCCAAACGGGCAATGGAAGTGTTGCGCGTGGAGGTGCTGGAGACACAGAGCAGCACGCGACGCTTGGCTCCTTTGTGGTTAGTTTGGCTGGGTGAGCAGATGCCTCCGTTAGAAACCCTGTGGTTGCACTACCTCCGTCGCTTTGCCATTGAACACTGGTATCGCTTTGCCAAGCAGAGGCTATATTGGACACATCCCCAGTTCAGTTCTGTATCGGCAACCGAACAGTGGAGCAGCCTGATGCCGTTGCTCAGTTGGCAGTTGTGGTTAGCGCGAAAGGACTGTACTGACCACCCCTTGCCCTGGCAGGCACCGCAAGAAACGTTGACTCCGGGTCGGGTCGCACAAGCGTTTGCAGGCATTTTGGCAGCGATTGGCACCCCTGCTCCTGCGCCTAAACCTCGTGGTAAATCGCCAGGACGAGGCAAGGGGCACAAGCCAACTCCTCGTCCCTGCTATCCGATGGTCAAAAAACGAGCCTCGAAACGCAAGACATCCGAACAATCCCTGAACAGTCCGGTTGCAACAGCAGCTTAACTGCGAGCAGGATTGTATCCAATTCCTTAAGTTCAACTGTTATGAACGGTTGAGCAGATTCTTTATGGCATCCTGTTGAGCATTATTGTGATGCCAGTTAGTCCAAACTAAAGTTCCTGACATACTGCTTGTTTTGTTTGCCTCTGTAGAGCTTGTCATCCAGCCTTGGAGGAAGCTGGTCGAATGCTACAGTGCTAACAAAAAGACCCGCCCTCTAGCAAGCGCAAAATCCCCACCTGTGGATAAGGTAGGGACGACTGAACCTCAGAAAACTGAATTCCAGGAAAATTACTAACTAAAAAATACCGCCATACGCTAGCAGTCAAAGTATTTTGTGACTGGCCGGCTTTTGAAAGCTACAGATGCTTTTCAAGCGTGCTGGCGAGGGTCGTCTTGGGAACCGCGCCGACCACCATGTCTACACGCTGACCGCCCTTGAAAATCATCAGCGTGGGGATGCTGCGGATGCCATACTGAGTGGCAACGCTGGGGTTCTCGTCGGTATTCACTTTTACGACCTTTACCTGTCCCGCGTATTGCTCGGCAATCTCATCGACTACAGGAGCAACCATCCGGCAGGGGCCACACCAAGGGGCCCAGAAATCTACCAGAACGGGGACATCGCTATCAAGAACTTCTTGCTTAAAAGTGGAATCTGTAACTTGTGCGGCTGCTGACATGCCTAATAAGTCCTTCGCCTTCAATGTCAATGGAAATCTTACCACAGCGAACTCGTCTGCTTCAGCAGCCAGAGTCTTAATAGTGAGTTACATTTGGGCACTCAGCGCGTTGTGGGGATCGCTTGAGTCGATTGGGTCGCCTATAGAATTCCGTGTAGGAATTTTTCTAGCCGCTCCATGCCGCGCTTGATGGTGTCTAGATCGGTGGCATAGGACAGCCGGATGCAGTCGTCTGCGCCAAAAGCCGCGCCTGGGACTGTGGCAACCTGATGCTGATCTAGCAGTTCGCTGCAAAAATCGAGGGAAGACCGTCCCGTTTTGGCAATGCTGGGGAACATATAGAATGCGCCATCGGGTTTGGGACACTCTAGCCCTGGCATGGCGTTTAGGGCATCCAGCATATAGCGGCGGCGCTCGGCAAAGGCGGCTAGCATTTCCTGCACGCAGTCTTGGGGACTTTCGTAGGCGGCGATCGCCCCATATTGGGCAAAGGTACAGACATTGGAGGTGCTGTGGCCCTGGATTTTGGTTGCCGCTTTTACCAGGGGCACTGGCCCTGCCAAGAAGCCAACGCGCCAGCCCGTCATGGCGTAGGTCTTGGCAAATCCGCTGCACACGACGGAGCGTTCGTAGGCTTCTGGGCTAGCTGCGCCAATGCTGAGATGCTGAGCGCCGTCGTAAAGAATTTTTTCGTAGATTTCGTCCGACAGTATCCAAAGGTCGGCCTCGACGGCCACTTGGGCGATCGCCCTCACTTCGTCTGGCGTGTAGACCATGCCCGTTGGGTTGGAAGGCGTGTTCAAAACCAGTAGCCTGGTCTTGGGCGTAATCGCCTGCCGGATCTGCTCTGGCGAGACTTTGAACTGGGTTTCGACCGTCGTGGGCAGGATGACGGGTGTGCCCTCGGCCAGCTTCACCATTTCGGGATAACTGACCCAAAAGGGCGCAGGGATAATCACCTCATCCCCCGGTTCAATCATCGCCAGCATCAGGTTAAAGATCGACTGCTTGCCGCCGTTGGTGACCAGAACGTTCTCTGCGCTATAGCACAGCCCGTTGTCGCGCTGGAGCTTTTGGGCGATCGCCTCTCGCAGTCGGGGTTCCCCCGCGGCCGGGCCATAGCGCGTCTTGCCCTCCTCTAGCGCGGCTTTAGCAGCTTCCACAATGTGCTTGGGCGTGTTGAAATCTGGCTCTCCAGCGCTAAAGCTGCATACGTCAATGCCGTCCGCCTTCATGGCTTTGGCCTTTGCGTCAATAATCAGCGTCATCGACGGTGATACGTTCTCTACCCGTGCTGCCAGTTTCATGCCTACCCCAAATGCTTGACCGTTCAGGACGTTTTAGCTGAATGTAGCTCACTTCAGCCTACTGTGAATGCTGGCGCGGGTTGGAAAATGTCAGGCGTTTTTTACAAAGTACGATTCTGCCAGAGGCAGCTTGGCCACAATGCTTTCGGGCAGGAAATTCACGCAGAACTCTTCAAGCCTCAAGTGAGACGCAGGAAACGCCTAGAGCGTATCTGGGTCGATGCCGTGCGATCGCAGCTTGTCTCGCAACTCTGCAAGCTGCTGCTCGGCCGCTTTCTGCTGAGCCTGTGCCTCTGCGGACTGGGTTTGCAAATCGGCAATCTTTTGTTCTGCGTTTAGTCGAGCCTGCTCCGCTTCCTCATAGGTCAGCAGTTGTGCGCCCGACTGGGGATCAAACAGGCGCAGTTCACGGGCAATAGGCAGCAGATGGGCAATCGCGAGTGGGGCCTGAGGGGGCAACAGGCGCAGGTCTAACCCCAGCTTCTGGCTATGCAGCGACAGGCTTCCATCTGCCAGGGTTTCAGGGGCGATCGGCTCATATTGCCCATTGACCAAGCGCTGTCCCTTTAGCTGCGAGGGCAGATAGTCGCCGGTGGGGTCATATTGAAAATATTCTGGAATTTCCAGGCTGGCGTAGAGTTTAGGCTTGATTTCCTCGTCTTGTTTCTGAGTGGAAAGGGAGGTGATCTCTAGCACAAAAGACGGCAGTTTGCCGCCTTCCTGCCAGGTTTTATAGCTGCGTCGTTCTCGCTTGTTTACGCCAAAAATGACGAACACATCCGGCGAGATACTCTTTTGTGGCTTTCCCTCTTCGTAGTAGATAAACAGATTTCCAGAAACGTATACCTGGGGGCGGCTCTGAAAAAACAGCCGCAACGCGCTGATGCAATAAATCAGGTAGGCACGAGTTGCATCACTCTCGGTCATAGGCTGGCCGTCGGTTTCGGGATATTTAATCAAACTGGGTCGTGGCGTTTCCAGCATGACATCGTGCAAGTGTATGGCAAGTTGCGATGAGTTGCGATGATCTTAACGTGGTTGCTCAAGTCCTTGGCGGATTGGGGGGAGATGAGGGTAAGGGCGATTGCCGCCAAACCGGTTTAGGAGTGATAAGGTGACGAAATACTAGCCGAAAGAGAGTGTCGCAGCATCCTCAGATTGCAGTAAGTTACACATCAGCTAGACCGCTCATTACGCTAATCCCTATTACGTCAGTCCCATTAAGCCAATCCCCATTCCGCCAAGACCCTAACCCCCTCTTCCCAAAAAAATATGCCCAACCACAGTCACAACGGTCTGTATATTGCGCTGATCAGTGTGCATGGCTTGATTCGGGGTCAGAATATGGAGCTAGGGCGCGATTCTGACACAGGCGGCCAGGTGAAGTACGTGGTGGAGTTGGCCCGCGCCCTGGCCCAGCAACCCGGCGTGGCAGCGGTCGATTTGTTTACCCGGCTGATTGCTTCGCCTGATGTGGATCAAGACTATGGCGAGGACATTGAGCCGCTGGGCGGCAAGGCCCGGATTGTGCGAATTGTGGCGGGCCCGCCAGAGGAATACATCCCCAAGGAGCAACTGTGGGATCACCTGGACAGCTTTGTGGACAATATGCTGGCGTTTTTTCGCACGAGCGATCGCGTGCCAGACCTGATCCATAGCCACTATGCCGATGCGGGCTATGTGGGCAGTCGCCTAGCAAACTTCCTAAATGTGCCGCTGGTGCATACTGGGCACTCGCTGGGGCGGGTCAAGCGGACGCGGCTCTTGGCCAACGGGCTGTCGTCGCAGGATATTGACCAGCGCTACAACATGCTGCGCCGGATCGAGGCAGAAGAGCTAACCCTGGCAAGCGCTGAGTTAATTATCACCAGCACGCGCCAGGAGGTGGAAGAACAGTACGAACTGTACGACTGCTACCAGCCGGAGCGGATGCGCGTGATTCCCCCTGGCACAGACCTGACACTGTTCTACCCGCCCCAGGGGGATGAGTGGGAAACGGCGATCGCCCAGGATATTTGCCGCTTTTTGCGCGAACCCCAAAAGCCGCTGATCCTGGCGCTGTCTCGTCCCGATGCCCGAAAAAACATTGGGGCACTAGTGGAGGCCTATGGCAATTCCCCCCGCCTCCAGGAATTGGCCAACCTGCTGATCGTGGCGGGCAGCCGGAACAATGTTAAAGATATGGACGCAGGCGCTCAGGAAGTGCTGACAGAGCTATTCCTGGCGTTTGATTATTATGACCTCTACGGTCGCGTTGCCTATCCCAAGCGCCACAAAGCCGACGAAGTGCCCTATATTTACCGACTGGCGGCCCTATCTGGCGGTGTGTTTGTCAATCCAGCCCTGACAGAACCCTTTGGGCTGACGCTCATCGAGGCAGCGGCCAGCGGTTTGCCGATTGTGGCAACGGAAGACGGCGGCCCGCGCGACATCATCGGCAACTGCAACAACGGCATCCTGATCGATCCGCTAGACAGTGATACAATCGTTGCCGCGTTGCTGACGCTGCTAGAACACCCAGAAAAACGGCAGCTTGCTGTTGAAAACGGGCTGCGGGGCGTGCGCGAACACTATTCCTGGGAAGCCCACGCATCCAGCTACCTGGAGGTGATTCGACCGCTGCTCGACAAGACCCAGGTAGTGGAGCGAGTGCCGCTGTCACGCCGTGCTATGGTCTACAACGATCGGGCGATCGTCACCAGCCTTGATCAAAACCTGCTGGGCAACCCGATTGATATTCCCTACTTTATCGAAGTGCTGCGCGAGAATCGCAAATCCACGGCGTTCGCTGTGGCCACCGGGCGGACACTAGAGTCTGCCCTGAAGGTGATGCGCCAGTATCACATTCCCGAACCCGATGTGCTAATCAGCAGCAGCGGCACGGTGATTCACTATCGTCCAGATTTTACAGAAGATACCTGGTGGAAGCGGCATATCGACCACCGCTGGACACCTGGGGAGGTGCGGCGTGTTTTAGCCGATCTGCCAGGTCTGGAGTTGCAGCCCAGCATCCATCAGAGCCAGTTTAAAATCAGCTACTTCTATGATGCGGAGGTCGCGCCCGCGATTCAAGAAATCAAGAGCCTGCTCTATCAAGAAGATTTGGCAGTGAATGTGATCTTCTCCTTTGGGCAGTATCTCGACATCTTGCCCATCCGCGCCTCCAAGGGGCAGGCGTTGCGCTACGTTGCCGATCGCTGGGGCATTCCGCTAGAGCATATCCTGGTGGCGGGCGGTTCTGGAGCCGATGAAGACATGATGCGTGGCAATCCGCTGGCAGTCGTGGTGGCTAATCGTCACCATGAGGAACTGTCGCACCTGATGGATGGGGAGCGCATTTACTACGCCAAGCAGGCCCACGCGCTGGGCATTGTGGAGGCGATCGCCCATTTCGACTTTTTCAACACCATGAAGGAAGTCTGAGCAACCCAAGCTTCTGCAATTTCTGGGTTCCTAACCCCTCACTGCGCCGGCCATCATGCGCTGCTTTAACCGCTGCGGATCGCCCGACTCCACAATCCGACCTGCCTCCATAAAAAAGGCTCCGTCGGCGTAGTTCAGTTCGTCTAGGCGATGCGTCACCCAGAGCGCCGTCATGCCGCGTGTTTTCACCAGTTGCCGGACTTGATCGACCAGATCAAGCTGGCTGTCGGGGTCGAGCAGGGCAGTGGGTTCATCTAGCAGCAGCACCTCACAATGGCGGGCGATCGCCCCTGCAATGGCCACCCGCTGCTTTTGTCCGCCGCTCAGCGCGTAAATGGGCCGTCGCTGCAAATGCAGCAGGTTCACCGCCGCGAGCGCCTCTTGCACCCGCTGTCGAGTTTCAGCCGTAGACAAGTTTTCTGCCACCAGCCCAAAGGCCACATCTGCCCCCACGGTCGGCATCACTAGTTGATGATCGGGATTCTGAAATACAAACCCGACGGGCTGCACGAGGTTGACCTGCCCCGACTGGGGAGCCAGTAACCCTGTCATCAGCTTTAGCAGCGTAGACTTGCCGCTGCCGTTCGTCCCCAACAGCATCCAAAATTGCCCCTTGGGGACATGCAGCGAACAGTTCTGCAACACTGGCGATTGCGCCGACCAGGAAAAGCTCACAGACTCAATGGCGATCGCCCACTCACTCATCTAATCCACCTTCAATCACAGGAGCAGCCCCCGAGAGCATTCAGAAAATCCGCCTGCCTACTGTCAGGACGGCTCCGTCAGTGCAAAAAATCCCGGCGGACGAGCCGTGCCGCTGGCTCCAGCTTTCTCCGACACCTGCACCGCCGAAATCTCGCTCACCAGCACGCCCAACTTCTTGTCCGGCTGCTTCTCACAGGTCAGCTCCAGCGCCACTGGATTGCCCGACCGAACCGCGTTCAAAATCTCTTGATACACCGCCTCCGCATCTTCTGCGGTCTTCCGCTGAATCGACAGCATCGACGGCGTATTTTTCAGCACAATGTCAACAATAAACATCTAAATCCAGACCTTTACGCACAGAAACAAACGCTACCTCTTCAGTATCTCAGACAGACCTGATTTCAGGGGAAAGGACACAAAGCCGTCTCACGCCTAAATCCCCAAAATCCAAAATCCAACTCCTCCTCACCAATCCTTAAGCTAATCCGATCTCACCGATAGCTTTCCCAAAAACTATCTGTATAATGAGGGGGAAAGTAAAGAAACGTAAACTCTGCTCATACTCCGTTGTCGATTTGTGCAGCTTTGTTGCACGATCGCTCACAGGTATAGGCAGAGCCTTTCAGTACTCGTACTTAATTCATTGGAGATCCGCGCTATGACCATAGCAATGGGAAGAGCGCAAGCCCAGCGAGGATGGTTTGACGTTCTCGACGACTGGCTAAAGCGCGACCGATTTGTCTTCGTAGGATGGTCAGGCATTCTGCTATTCCCCTGCGCCTACCTGGCGCTGGGAGGCTGGCTGACCGGCACCACCTTCGTCACCTCCTGGTACACCCACGGCATCGCCAGTTCCTACCTAGAGGGCTGCAACTTTTTGACCGCCGCCGTATCCACCCCGCCCAACAGCCTGGGACACAGCCTGTTGTTTTTGTGGGGCCCCGAAGCCCAGTGGAACTTCACCCGCTGGTGTCAACTAGGCGGCTTGTGGACCTTTGTCGCTCTGCACGGCGCATTCGGACTGATCGGCTTCATGCTGCGACAGTTTGAGATTGCCCGTCTAGTGGGCATCCGTCCGTACAACGCCCTGGCATTCTCCGGTCCCATCGCCGTGTTTGTCAGCGTATTTCTGCTGTACCCGCTAGGACAATCGGGCTGGTTCTTTGCCCCCAGCTTTGGCGTTGCCGCCATCTTCCGATTCATCCTATTCGTGCAAGGCTTCCACAACTTCACCCTGAACCCGTTCCACATGATGGGCGTGGCCGGCATCCTGGGGGGTGCGCTGTTGTGCGCCATCCACGGAGCGACCGTGGAGAACACCCTGTACGAAGACGGCGACAAGGCGAACACCTTCCGCGCCTTCAACCCGACACAGGCAGAAGAGACCTACTCGATGGTGACCGCCAACCGCTTCTGGTCTCAGATTTTCGGGATTGCGTTTTCCAACAAGCGCTGGCTGCACTTCTTCATGCTGTTTGTGCCGGTCACGGGTCTGTGGATGGCGAGCATTGGGATTGCGGGCTTGGCGCTGAACCTGCGGGCGTATGACTTTGTGTCGCAGGAGATTCGCGCGGCGGAAGACCCGGAGTTTGAGACGTTCTACACCAAGAACATTCTGCTGAACGAGGGCATCCGCGCCTGGATGGCTCCGCAAGACCAGCCTCACGAAAACTTTGTGTTCCCTGAAGAGGTACTGCCTCGCGGTAATGCGCTGTAGGGGATTTCAGCGAAGATTTCAATCTTTAGCTGATTTTTTGACAATTCCATGACTATTCTTCACGCCTTCACAGTTTTGTGGGGGCGTTTTTTTGAACCTGATGCTCAACTACTTTAGGACTTACGCAGTTGGGCAATTTCTCGCGGGCTGCGCCCGCGAGAAATTGTCCAAAATCCAGGGAATTTATCGCAAATGCGTAAGTCCTGTACTTCTTTAGGAAAATCTTCTGAAGTCCCTGCTATCTCAGATGCTCAGCCGTTGGCTGTGCTATATTCTGAGGTAAGCCACAGGGAAAAGCCTGGCTTTTCAAATGCGGCGCTAATGCAGTCAATACTATTGAAAGAACAGGAGGTGTTGCCCATGCAGGACAGCAGTAAACGTATGGGTCGTCAGGTTGAGATGTACTGGCTGTGCGCCGGGGCTGTTCTCTTGTAGCTTGACCCAGCTTCAATCAGAATCAAGTTTTCTGGGAGAGTCTGAGTTTGTTCAGAGTTCCTCCCGGCAGTCTAGGTCAATTTGAAGACCCGCTAGACCGCCCTTGCTACTGGTGTTTTGGTTTCGACCGAAGGCACTGCCCAGCAGGGGCGGATAGTTTTTTAAGACACTTAGTTAAACATGTTGAGTCAACCCGACAAGCGCACCTCTGGAGGAAGTTCACCATGTCCCAAAAACTAACCGACGCTGAGATTCAGACGCAACTGGCGCAAGTGCCCGACTGGACATTGGAGGGCGATCGCCTCCAACGCACCTATCGGTTCAAAGATTTCGTAGAAGCGATCGCCTTCGTGAATAAATTGGTCGAACCCGCCGAAGCCGCTGGCCACCACCCTGACATTGCCATTTCCTATAACCGTGTCATCGTCACCCTCACCACCCACGACGCGGGCGGACTGACTCAAAAAGACTTTGACCTCGCCACACAAATCGCCAACCTCTAACTCCGAAATCCAAACCCCAACATCTTCCTCGCATAAGCCCTTCAGAACCACAGCCCTCGTTCTAGTCGTTCACCTTCATCGTTCCTTAACCCATCTACCCAAGCCAAACCGGAGATGACCTGCTACACTGAATGGTGTTTGAGTGAGTGCAATCTGTAAGGTTAGCAATTGTCGTTGTAAAAGATTTCTCACTGGCTACGCAGATTTCTCCGTGTTGTTCGGGTAGAAGTCTTGAGCAGTCGATGTTATAACGATTATTGATTGCGAGTTCTTTATTTTAGGTGTGAGGACACAAGCAATGCTGTCAAAGGTTCTTTGGAACTCTTTGCTGGTTACTCCAGCAGTTTTGGGAGCTGCACTGGTCTCTTCGATCGCCCCTGCCAGCGCTCAGGTTCAGTCTGAGCCTTCCGTGGCAACCCTCGATCAAGTGATGCAGTACAGCAACGAAGGTCGCAGCAGTGGCTCTCTGGCCCAGGTGACCTCGGTGACCGAGTTTTCTGATGTCAGCCCTGGAGATTGGGCCTATGAAGCGCTAGCCTACCTAGCGAACTCCGAAGCGCAAGGTGGTCTGGACTGCTTGGAAGGGTACCCCGATGGCACCTATCGCGGTGGTCGGGCAATGACCCGTTTTGAGTTCGCTGCGGGTCTGGCCTCCTGTTTGGATGCAGTGGTGGGTCGTCTGGAAAGCCTCGACCCGGAAGCGCTGGCCCGGATTGAAGCGCTTCAGCGTGAGTTTGCGGCTGAGCTAGCAGTGCTGCGCGGTCGCGTGGATGCCCTGGAAGCAGCGGTCGAAGAACTGCAAGCCAACCAGTTCTCCACCACCACCCGCTTGAACGGTCGAGCAGTTTTTGCCTTCTCGGACATCTTTGGCAGCAGCTCGATTGAAGACGCAAACAACACGGTATTCCAAAGCCGCGTTCGTTTGAACTTTGACACTAGCTTTACGGGCAGAGATCGTCTGAGAACTCGTCTTCAAGGTGGAAACTTTGTTGACTTTAACGCAGTTCCTTCTGCTCAGATTTCTCCGGTTAGCCAAGACTTTACCGAGCAGACTGACTTCTCTTTTGACAGTGGCGGTAACTTTGCTGTGTCCGTCAATCGCTTGGAGTACTACTTCCCACTTGGCCCTGCGACTGTCTATCTGGGTGCCCGTAACCAAGGCATTTCTGACATCGTGACCTCGGTCAGTTCTTTTGATGATGGTGAGCAGGGTTCGCTGTCCTACTTTGGCTACAACCCGATTTATGACCTGGGTGGTGCCGCTCAGAACATCGGTTTTGGCTTGACCTTTGACTTGAGCGATGCCTTCCAACTGGGTCTGGGGTACCTGACAGGCGAAGGAAACAACCCCTCGAATGGTGCTGGTTTATTCAATGGCGATTACACCGCTTTCGGTCAGTTGACCTTCTCGCCTGGCGACCTGACGGTGGCGCTGACCTACGTCAACAGCTACATCTCTGAGCCGAATAGCCTGGGTGATTTCTCGCCCTCTGTTTATAACGGCTATGGCATTAGCTTTGAGTTTGGTCTGTCGGATACCTTCACCATCGGCGGCTGGGGTATGTACGTCGATACTCGCACCTTTGCTGGCCCTCTAGCTTTCCGAGGGGATGGTGAAGCTTGGTCCTATGCTCTGACCTTGGGCGTTGGCGATTTGGGTGTAGAGGGTAGCTTGCTGGGTATCATTGCTGGCGTGCCTCCTTACCAGGGTTCTTTCGGCAATTCTACCTTGGGTAACTTCTCTCCCTTCAATACTGGCACCTCGTTCCATGCTGAGGTGTTCTATCGCTTCCCGGTATCTGACAACATCTCTCTGACTCCTGGTGTGATTTTTGTCAGCAACATCGCTGACACTGGTGATGATGCCGTCATTCCAGTGCTGCGGACTTCCTTCCGATTCTAGAGTCTGAGCTTCATCAGAGAGTAATCTCTGATACATCGCTTGTATAACTATCTGAAAGGTTCCACCTTGGTGGAGCCTTTTATTTTGCGTAATTGAATCTGGAAAAGCCAAAACCCCGGTGGAGAACCGGGGTATACTGAAGGGAATACTGATTCTTGATTAGCTCGTGGAACTTTCCTGTAAAACTGAGTATGCCCTGCTGGCACTGCTGGAATTGACGAATCACTACAGCAGTGGAGAGCCGCTGCAAATTCGCCAAATTGCCGCAGAGCAAAACATTCCAGACCGCTATCTAGAGCAACTGCTGGCCACGCTGAGGCGTGGGGGGCTGGTGCGGAGCCAGCGGGGAGCGAAGGGCGGTTATGTGCTAGCACGAGAACCCTGGAAGATTAGCTTACTGGAAGTGGTGAACTGCATTGAGGGACAGGACGCACAGACCACCGATGCAAGACGTGATACAAAAACCGTCGAGGGAATGGTGATTTGGGAGGTGTGGCAGGAGGCGGGGCAGGCTGCCGATGCAGTGTTGCAAAAACAGACCTTGCAGGATCTGGCTGACAAGCGCGAGGCTCGCCGCCGTTTAGACATTATGTACTACATCTAATCCATCTCATTTAATCCATCTAAAACTTGGACTGAATCTAACCATGCGAATTGCTCAGAACGTTACTCAGTTGATTGGTGGTACGCCGCTAGTGCGGTTGAACCGGATTCCTCAGGCGGAAGGGTGTGTCGCGCAGATTGTGGTGAAGCTAGAGGGCATGAATCCGTCTGCTTCAGTCAAAGATCGCATCGGCATCAGCATGATCGAGGCGGCGGAACAGGCAGGCAAGATTGAGCCGGGCAAGACCGTTTTGGTGGAGCCGACCTCCGGGAATACGGGGATTGCGCTGGCAATGGCGGCGGCGGCAAAGGGCTATCGGCTGATCCTAACGATGCCGGACACTATGAGTTCTGAGCGGCGGGCGATGCTGCGGGCGTTTGGGGCGGAACTGGAGCTGACGCCCGGAATCGAGGGTATGAGTGGCTGCATCCAGCGGGCGCAGCAGATCGTCGCCATGTTGCCGGATGCCTATATGCTGCAACAGTTTAGCAATCCGGCGAATCCCCAAATTCATCGAGACACGACGGCGCTAGAAATCTGGCAGGACACCGATGGTGCGGTGGATATTCTAGTCTCTGGTGTCGGGACGGGCGGTACGCTGACGGGTGTGGCCGAGGTGCTGAAAGAGAAGAAGCCAGGATTTCGGGCGATCGCCGTTGAACCCGCCAACAGTCCGGTGCTGTCGGGCGGTCGCCCCGGCCCCCACAAGATCCAGGGCATTGGCGCGGGCTTTGTGCCGCAGGTGTTGAATACAGGAATCATCGATGAAGTGGTGACCGTAACGGATGAAGAGGCGATCGCCTATGGTCGTCGGCTGGCCCGCGAGGAAGGATTGCTCTCTGGGATTTCCAGCGGCGCAGCGCTGGCGGCCGCAATCAAAGTGGGTCAGCGTCCCGAAAACGCCAACAAGCTCATTGTGGTGATTCAGCCCAGCTTTGGTGAGCGCTATCTCAGCACCCCCCTCTTCCAAGATCCAGAACTGGTTGCGTCTGGTTCACTGAGCGCCTGAGTCTCTACCTAAGTCGCTCAAGGACACGCCTTATACACGCCTTACAATAGGCGTATGCAGCAGCAAGACCACTATAAAACTCTGGACGTTCACCAGACGGCGACCCAGGCTGAGATCAAGCAGTCCTATCGCCGTCTGGTAAAACAGTTTCATCCGGATCACAATCCCGAACTAGACGGACACGATCAGATTGCAACCATCAATGCCGCCTACGAAGTGCTGGGTGATCCCCAGCGTCGCCGCACCTACGATCAGCAGTTGCACGATGCAGAACGGCTGAAAGCGGCGGGTTTTGACGTTTATGAAGAATCGACAAGCAGTCGCCAACAGCGCACCGCCGAGGCCCAGCGCCGCTATCAACAGCGCCAGACCGGGCAAGACGATGACGAGCAGATTAAGCAATGGCTCCACCGGGTTTATCAGCCCATCAATCGGCTATTATCTAAAATTTTGAATCCGCTTAAAGAGCAACTGGATGATCTTGCCTATGATCCGTTTGATGACGAATTGCTAGAGGCATTTCAGGCGTATCTGGACGAATCCCGCGACTTGCTGCACAAGGCGCAGACTACGTTTAAATCTATGTCGAACCCGCCCAGCACGGCAAAGGTCGCCGCTGATTTGTTCTATTGCCTGAGCCAGGTGGGCGACGGCATCGACGAGCTAGAGCGATTTGTCACTAGCTACAACGAGCAGT
The DNA here is from genome assembly GCF_013177315.1 of Thermoleptolyngbya sichuanensis A183. Lineage (NCBI taxonomy): Bacteria > Bacillati > Cyanobacteriota > Cyanophyceae > Oculatellales > Oculatellaceae > Thermoleptolyngbya > Thermoleptolyngbya sichuanensis. Next base: position 5,413,009 of record NZ_CP053661.1, read on the forward strand.
ATTTGCACACGGGTAAGGAATTATTTCGGATTGCCAAAGGGCTGAAGCGGGACGCGCAGGCAGCAGCAAAGCGAATTGGGTAAAAGCAAAAATCAGGAACCCCCAGAGTTCCCCCTTGAGTCTGGTTTCGGGTCGATCGGTTTCAAGTCCGTAAGTCCTGACCCCTGATCCCCCGGTTGTGCGTCACAATAGAAAAGCTGTGTCAATTTGGGTTGCGGGATCAAGGCTGAACCAGTCCCTAACTGCCAACCCTGCTCCTTCCCATGTCACTCCCGATTGTCGCCATTATTGGCCGCCCAAATGTGGGCAAGTCTACCTTTGTCAACCGACTGGCGGAGGTGCGGGATGCGATTGTGCATGATGAGCCAGGAGTAACGCGCGATCGCACGTACAAGCCAGCCTTTTGGAATGACCGCGATTTTCTGGTGGTGGATACCGGCGGGCTGGTGTTTGATGATGATACAGAATTTTTGCCGCTGATTCGAGAGCAGGCCATGGCGGCGCTGGCCGAAGCGAGCGTGGCGGTGATGGTGGTAGACGGGCAGGCAGGCGTGACGGCGGCCGACGAAGCGATCGCCACCTGGCTACGGCAACAGTCCGTTCCTGTGCTGCTGGCGGTCAACAAATGCGAGTCGGTGGAGCAAGGGCTGATTCAGGCAGCGGAATTTTGGAGCCTGGGGCTGGGCGAGCCTCATCCTGTGTCGGCGATTCATGGCAGCGGCACGGGGGATCTGCTGGATAAACTCATTACTTTTTTGCCGCCGACGGAGCAGATTGAAGAAACCGATGAGATTCGGGTGGCGATTGTGGGGCGGCCAAATGTCGGCAAATCCAGTCTGCTGAATGCATTTGTGGGAGAAAAGCGGGCGATCGTCAGCCCCATTTCAGGCACCACTCGCGACGCGATCGACATGCAGGTCGAGCGCAACGGACAGCGCTATCGACTCATCGACACCGCAGGCATCCGCAAGAAAAAGCAGGTGGAATATGGCCCAGAATTCTTTGGGATCAACCGGGCCTTTAAGGCAATTCGGCGGGCAGATGTGGTGCTGCTGGTAATCGACGCAATCGACGGCGTGACCGAGCAGGATCAGAAACTGGCTGGACGCATTGCCGATGATGGGCGAGCCTGCGTTGTAGTGATCAACAAATGGGACGCGATCGAAAAAGATTCCCACACGATTTACGAATACCAGCGGCACCTGGAAGATCGGCTGCACTTTACCAACTGGGCAGAGACGATTTTTGTCAGCGCGATGACCGGGCAGCGGGTGGAGAAGATTTTGGAACTGGTGAACCGGGCTGCCGAGCAGCATCGCCGCCGCGTTTCGACCTCGGTGATTAACGAAGTGCTGGAGGAAGCGGGCAACTGGCACTCGCCGCCGACCACGCGCCAGGGTCGCCAGGGCAAGATTTACTACGGTACGCAGGTGAGTACGCAACCTCCGGCGATCGCCCTGTTTGTCAACGATCCCAACCTGTTTAACGACAACTATCGCCGCTATATCGAGCGCCAGTTTCGCCAGTCGCTCGGCTTTGTGGGTACGCCAGTTCGCTTCTTTTGGCGAGGCAAAAAGCTGCGAGAAGTGGAGCGCGGCTCTGCAAACAGAGCGACGAAGGTGTAAGCGGAACGGCTATGGATCTGCTGCGATCGCTCCCCATCGGGCTATATCTGGAGCAACCCGTCACCTGGCTGCATCGGCTTGATCCCCGTGTCAAGGCGGCCTGGCTGATGGCGTTTGTGCTAACCCCGATCGCCGCGACCCCCTACTGGCGGCTATCGCTGGTGGGCTGGCTGCTGGCGCTGATGGTGAGTACGCTGCTGCCGCTGCGCGTCTGGAAGCGACAGGTCGGGCTGGCGGCGGGATTTAGCCTGCTGCTGTTTTTGGTGACGCTGGTCGTGCCTGACGGGTTGACGGTTACTCATCAGCCGCGCACCCCTGCGGACGAGCTAAGCATCACGGTGCCTCCGTCGCCCTCATCTGCAACTCCGTCCGTCGGGGAGGATGCCCCTATAACGCTGAACCTGGGCAATGGCTATCAGTATGTGCTGCTTCAGGCAGGGCCGCTGCGCGTCACGCGGCGATCGCTCAATTTGGGCATCCGAGTCGGCACGCTGGTCTTCACGCTGCTGGTCAGTACGAATCTATTTTTGCTGACCACCGCGCCAGAAGAAATTACCGCTGGGCTGGAGAGTTTGCTAAGACCGCTAGGGCGGTTTGGCATTCCCGTCACCGAAATCGTGCTGACGCTGACGCTCTCGCTGCGCTTTATTCCGCTGGTGCTAGAGGAAATTCAAAACCTAATCCGCTCCGTGCGAACCCGCGCCATCAACTGGCGAAAGCTGGGGTTTCGGGGCAGTTCCCAAGTCGCCCTCACCGTCGCAGAACGCCTAGTGGACAACCTGCTGGTTCGCGCTACGCAGATTGCCAGCGCCATGCAGGTGCGAGGCTTTACCAGTCCCAACCGCCATCAGGTGAAGTGGCATCAGTTTCGCGTGTTTTGGCTCGACTGGCTGGCGATCGCTGCGTTGGTGCTATTTATCTTTGCCCGCATCCGCTGGGGCAGCTAACGGGGGCAGCTAACAGGGGCAGAGCGCCGAAACGTTAAGACAGGTCGCCAAGCTCTTGCGATCCCGTTTGCTAACCCCGTGAGAAATGTCTTAACCTGCCGATAAAAACTTAAAGAAAACTTGTTTTTGTAGCAGCATTATACAAACTAGCATACAGTATTACTGTGAATGCATTTTGAGGCACGATTGAACATCTCTCCAAACATCTCTCTAGGGACGGACATTGTCCATATTCCTCGAATCAGGGCGTTAATTGACCGTTTTGGCGATCGCTTTTTGAAGAAGGTCTACACTGCTATCGAGCAGCAAGACTATTGGCAAGCCTGCGCCCAAGCCATCGAAAATCAGGTTGGCATTGCCAGACTGGCGGGACGATGGGCAGCAAAAGAGGCAGTCGTCAAAGCAATGGGCACGGGCTGGCGAGGAATTCGCTATACCGATGTCGAAATTCAGCGGCAAGGAAACGGTGCGCCAACGGTTTGTCTACACGGCACGGCAGCCCAATGGGCGGCTTGTGTGGGTGGCGGCAACTGGCAACTCAGCCTGAGCCATGATGGAGAGTATGCGATCGCCACGGCAATGTTTCTGGGCCATAGGGCGAAATAAGGGGCATCGGGTCAACGCTACCTGGTTAACATTACCTGGGCGGGTTTACTGAGCCAAAAGTCTTCACTTGGGTCTTGTCGTCAGCAGCGAAACCGTGCAGTTGGGCTGTCTGCATCACCTGCTGTCTGCATCACCTGTAAGACAAGACTGTTGATGAGGCTTTTCGGTTGAGCGTTTGAGGCAGGATTTTTACCGAATCCCTTAAGCTAAAAGTCTTAGCCAAGACTCTCAGCCAAGGCTCTTAGCAGCCATCCAAAACCTCCTGAAAGTTGCGCTTCTCTGTCGTTCCGCACTCTGCTACTCTGCTGTCATCATTTAACAATTTATGAAATTCGCTCAATCGCTATCCGCCCCGCCATCAGGAGCCAATGCAACTCGAATGAGTCGCGAATCCTACCTGAATCACCCAACCTTTGGGCTGCTCTATCAAGTTTGCGAAGTTACCGCAAACCAAGATCTGTTCGCGACGCTCTACGCGCAGCGGCTGTTCTTTTTGGTGACAGCCTCGTCAGAGGGCTTACAGTTTGAGCCGATAGGTCGCTCAGATGCCCGCATTTTGCTGGAGAATCGTCTGCGGGGGCTGCGACGCAGCGGCAGTGAAGCGGAGTATGCGGCATTGCAACTGGTTTATAAACAGACCTTTCAGTAATTCGCTCCGTTAACCCTGTGCGGAACCCCTGCAAATTTGCAGATTTGATGATTCCTTGAGTCCACGTTAGAAGAGATGGGCATGAGTGCTGCTGCGCCTGAGGCGATCGCCCAAACGATTCATCAAATTCGTCAAACGCTGCCCGATCGGGTGCGGCTGATGGCAGTTACCAAGCAAGTGTCTCCCGATGCAATGCGGGCGGCCTATGCCGCAGGCATCCGCGACTTTGGCGAAAGTCGGCTGCAAGAGGCGATCGCCAAACAAGCCGAACTGCAAGACCTGAGCGATGTAACCTGGCACCTCATCGGGCATTTGCAAAGCAACAAAGCCGCCAAAGTCCTCGACCATTTTCACTGGATTCACTCCGTAGACAGCCTCAAGCTGGCCCAGCGCCTCAATCAGCTAGCGGGCGATCGCCCCACCCGCCCGCGTGTCTGCCTCCAGGTTAAAATTCTCCCTGACCCTAATAAATTTGGCTGGACAGTTCCAGAACTGCTGGCTGACTTGCCCCTGCTCGACGACTGTCAGCATTTGGACATCGTGGGGCTGATGACAATTCCGCCCTACGGACTCAATCCAGACGTGACAAAATCGGTGTTTTTGCAAACTCGCGAACTGGCCGAAAAAATTCGCCATCAAACCCTCAAAACGATCCGAATGGAAGAACTGTCGATGGGAATGTCAGAAGACTATCCCCTAGCGGTCGAAGCCGGAGCTACCATCATCCGGCTGGGTCGGGTCTTGTTTGGCGAACGAACCGCAATTTGAGCATTGTGCTGCATCAATCCTCGCAATGAAACTGGGTCGGTGTCTCAATACAGATGTCTTATCTCAATACAGTCGAAAATGCGGTGATGCAAATAAAGGGTCTGGCCAGCGCTGGGTTGAATCTCAACAATGCCGAGGAGTCTACGTATTGACATATTGACTTGACATATTGACCGCTGTAGGGAGATTAGCTGAGCGTGAGCGCTAGGAGGGCGGCTGGTACGATCAGCCAGAGAGCGATCGCCCGCTTTAGCGAAAACCGGGGCATAGGAATAGCTCCTTGTGTGAGAAGCCGTCTGAGAGCCGTAGACAAACGCTGTAAACAAAACAGTCCGTCTCAATCGATGCCCCCAGAGCAGTTTCTTACCCAGCGAGCGATCATATTTCGTTTTTCATGAAGATGCCAGTGGAAGGGCGATCGCATGGCACACTAGTGTCTGTAGCTAATGCAAAAGCTAATGCAAAAGCCGCATTCCATTCAGCATGACGCGACCGATTGATTCCCTTTCTCCTGCCCCTGCCCAAGCCCTCAGTGCCCCTTCCGAGCAAGCGATCGCCACTCAAGCCCGCAAAGCCGAACACATCCGCGTCTGCCTAGAGGAAAACGTCCAGTCGCACCTCACCACGGGGCTAGAGCGCTATCGGTTTACCCACTGCTGTTTGCCAGAACTGGCTCCGGCTGATTTGAACTTGCATACAACCTTTTTGGGCAAAGCGCTGGCGGCTCCGCTGCTGATTTCCTCCATGACGGGCGGCACGGATCTGGCGCGAGTGATCAACCTGCGGCTGGCGGCGGCGGCACAGCGGCACGGGCTGGCGATGGGCGTGGGGTCGCAGCGCGTGGCCATCGAAAATCCAGAGGTGGTGTCTACCTTTGCCGTGCGCTCCGTCGCGCCGGATATTCTGCTATTTGCCAACTTGGGCGCGGTGCAGTTGAACTATACCTATGGTGTGGAGGAGTGTCTGCGCGTGGTGGACTGGCTCCGGGCAGACGCGCTGGTGCTACACCTGAACCCGCTGCAAGAGTGTGTGCAAACGCGGGGCGATCGCAACTTTCGGGGCCTGTTCGACAAAATCGCGGCGCTGTGCAACGCCCTGCCCGTGCCCGTGATTGCCAAAGAAGTGGGCAACGGCATCTCTGCGCGAATGGCGCAACGGCTTGTGGACTGTGGCGTTGGGGCAATCGACGTGGCGGGGGCAGGAGGAACCTCTTGGGCCCGGGTGGAGAGCGAACGCGCCCAAGACCCGCTCCAGCGGCGGCTGGGCAATACCTTTGCAAACTGGGGCATCCCCACCGCCGACTGCATTACCTCAATCCGGGCGATCGCCCCCCAGGTTCCCCTGATCGCCTCTGGCGGCCTGCGAAACGGGCTGGACGTAGCCAAAGCGATCGCTCTGGGGGCAGACCTGGGCGGACTTGCCCTCCCCTTCCTGCAAGCCGCCGCCGACTCCGACGCAGCCTTAGATGAACTGATCAAAGCCCTGATTGCAGAACTCAACACCGTCCTACTTTGCACGGGCAGCGCTGCATTGCGGGATTTGCGGGAGCCGGGGATCTTGGTCAAAGCGGGGGCGGGCATGGAGTGATGCAATCCCCCTCAATTCCGCGGTTCCCCATTCCCACGCCGCGAACCTACTCCGGCTTTTCTTCAAAGGTCAGCGAAGCGGAGTTGATGCAATAGCGCATTCCCGTGGGCGCGGGGCCGTCGTTGAAGACATGGCCGAGATGTGCGCCACAGGTTTCGCAGTGGACCTCGACCCGGCGCATAAAGAAGCTGTTGTCTTCTTCGTAGCCTACGTTTTCGGCCGCCAGTGGGGCCCAATAGCTCGGCCAGCCCGTGCCAGAGTCAAACTTGGTTTCGGAGCTAAACAGCGGCGTGCCACAGCAGACGCACTTGTAAATGCCGGGAGCCTTGTTGTTGTGATAGGCCCCGGTAAAGGCGCGTTCGGTGCCCTTTTTGCGAGTGACGTGATACTGCTCCGGCGTAAGCTGCGCTTTCCACTCAGCGTCAGACTTGACGATTTTTTCTGCCATAGCGATTCCCTCAATCCTGCTTCCATTGTAAAGCTGTGTAAAGCTTTCGGAGCAGGACTGGCTGCATCGAACCAGGGCAAACCGGATGTGGCGGGAATCCCTAGGCCGTGGCTACTGGCTCCAGACCGAGCGATCGCATCAGCCGCTCCAGATCAAAGTGGCTCTGCATCAACTGGCGAATATGCTGCACCTTGATGGATTCGTGCAGGCGCACCTGGCCAAAGGTGCGATCGATAATTTCCACCGTGGTCAGCGTGTCCAGATCCACCGAGAGAATGGGCACCTCTAGGTCTTCGGCACGGCTGAGGACGGCAGGCGTGGGCGGAATTTGCCCCGTCAGGATCAGGCAGTGGGTCGAGGTTTCTAGCGCTGCAAGCTGAATATCCGGGCGATCGCCCCCAGTGACCACCGCCATATTGCGCGACTTGCGGAAATATTTCAGCGCAGCGTTGACGTTCATCGCGCCGATCTTCAAGCTTTCCACCATTAGATCCAGCCGATCCGGGCGACATAGCACTTCCGCATTCAGCTGATGCACCAGTTCCGCCACGCTGACGCTCCGCAGCAAGTCGCTCCGGGGCAACACCGCCAGCACTGGAATTCCCTTGCTTTCCAGAAATGAGCGGACGTTGGCATCTACTGCGTCTACCTGATCCAGCGGCACGTCGTTTAGCAGCACCCCCTGGAGGCGATCGCCCAGCACCCGCTTCGAGGCCAGCAGCGAATCCACCACCAGGTCAGAGTGATAGCGAGACACCAGCAGCACAGGCGCACCCAGCACCTCCGCCATCTGCGGCAGCGTCAGGTCAAACAAAGAGCCTTCGTCCAGCGTTCCTGGCCCCTCCAGCAGCGCCAAACTGCCACCCTGCATTCGTCCGTAGGCGGCCAGCGCCTGCTGATAGTGGGTAGAGTCTTCACCCTTAATGCGGCGGGCGATGGTATTGGGATCGAGCGAGAGCAGCGTGGGGCGCAATCGGCTTTCTGGCAGGTTCAGCGTCGCGGCAATAAACCGCACGTCTTCATCTAACGTGTCTGCCTCAGACTCGCTCAGGCAAGTCCCCATTGGCTTGCCGTAGGCAATATCTACCCCTTTCTCTTGAAACAGGTGCGCCAGCCCCAGAATAATCGCAGATTTGCCACTATACGCTTCGGGAGACCCAACGAGTAAATACTGCACAGACTCACCCACCCACCTTATTTTGAAAGACACAGGTATTCTGCAAGACCCATCCGCCGCTGCGGACTTCTCCTCATTGTAGAGGAGGTCTCTGCTTTCACAAGGGGGGGAGGCGAGTTCAGAAACCCTGCTTATTCATCCAAACGCAGCAGCTTGCGGTAGAAACCCTGCGAAAAGTCTGCTATCCGGTTGGATTTGAAGTAAAAAATGACATCGATTAAAAAATCGACAAACTCAAAGTTTGCCAGCGTGACTTCATAGCTTAGCTCGGCGTTGCCATCGAACTGCATCCGGCAGCGCGTTAGGTCAGCAGGCAGCGACGACACGCTCCAGCTGGCCACAAACGGAATGCTCTCTCCTCCCTCGATCTTGCGAGACCCTTCGAGGCTGCCCTTTTGATAAAGGCTGATGGCGAGGGGCAGGGCGTTGCGCTTGCGGCCCTGATAGTAGGGTGCGTACACGTTCACGTCGCGAGGATTTGCAGGTTGAAGGGTCTCGATGGACATGCTCAAATCGTCCTTGGAGTCTCAATAGTTAGCAGGTGAAGCGTTGCAAACCAGCAGCGTGGGGATAGCAGGCTGGGCGATCGCTAGGATCTAGCCAAGATTTGCACCTTCCCCAGCGGCTATAGATGGATAACGAGTAATGGATCACGACTAATGATTCACTACTGATTCAGTATGCCCTGTTCCCCCAGTTTGCTAGCACCGCCTGCGAGAAAAATCGCAGAGAAACCACACCGCGCCCTCAATCAGCGACTCTCCAGCTACGCCCTTTTCAGCAGCTCAAGTCAAGATGGGATCGCTCAAGGGACAGGAATCGATAAAGCGCAATAATCCCAAGGCAAACCAAAACTCTTGGCAGACTAAAAAAAAGTAAAAATGTATTATAAATCACAATGAACCCTGGGCGACAACTTTAGCATGAGGGCTTCATGACCCGGATTAGCGCAAGGCTTTTTGCCAGCATTCGTGATTTTGAAGCAGCCCTATTTGTAGCATAGGGCACGTTTTGTCTGAGCTTGGTTCTGGGCTGAACGCAATGAGCTGAAGTGAAGGGGCTGAGGCACGTGCGCTTTCTCTCGATTCCTTCACTTTCTAGGAGGCTCTTCTGTGAGGTTCTATGGGGCGATCGCCTCTCCGTTTCTCCTTCACCCTTGCGCTATCCAACCAATTTCTCAACCGGCGAAATTGCAACCAATTAGCACATCGTTAACGATAGGGAGTATCAACTATGGAGCCTGAGGTTCTCCAGTCGGAACCCAGACTGCCCACACCGCAATACAGCGGCATATGGGCAAAACTGGCAAACTTTTTTCGGTTCGACCAATACGGCACGAATTTTCGGACTGAGACGCTGGCGGGGTTCACCATTTTTATGACCATGGCCTACATCCTGGTCGTCAACCCGCTGATCCTGTCGGACGCGATTTTCCTGCAAGAACCGCGAGATCTGTTTGGCGAACAGGTGTTTGCAACGGCAATCTCAGCGGCGATCGCCACGCTAGTCATGGCGCTGGTGGCCAACTATCCCTTTGCCCTGGCTCCTGGCATGGGTCTGAACGCCTTCTTTGCCTACTCCGTCGTGCTGACGCTGGGTTTTGACTGGCGGCTGGCCCTGGCGGCAGTGCTAGTGGAAGGCATCATCTTTATCATTCTGACCTTTACCAACATCCGCAAGCAGATTGTCGATGCTATCCCGATGACGCTGAAAACAGCGACCTCTGTGGGCATCGGCTTTTTTATCGCCTACATTGGGCTAGCCGGCGACCCGGCCACGGGCGGCGCAGGGCTGATCGCTGCCAGTCCCGTCACCAAAACCACGCTGGGTACCCTGGGCAATCCCAATGCACTGCTGGCTCTGTTTGGCATTGCCCTGACGACGGCCTTCCTGGTGCGGCGGGTACGCGGGGCACTGCTCTGGGGCATTTTGGCAACGGCGGTGCTGGGCTGGATTTTGGGCGTGTCTCCCTGGCCCAAGGGCATCGTTGGCGCACCCCAGTTTCCCGTCGATCTGTTCGGTAAGGCATTTAGCGGGCTGGGCATGGTCACGGGCAACAACTGGATTGATTTCCTGGCGGTGCTGCTGGTGTTTCTATTTGTGGATATGTTTGACACCGTAGGCACGCTGTCGGGCGTGGGCAAGCGGGCTGGCTTCTTGACAGAGACTGGCGAACTGCCCCGCACAAATCAGGCGCTATTGGCGGATGCCGTGGGCACAACGGCCGGGGCGATCGTCGGCACTTCGACCGTCACCAGCTACGTGGAATCGGCGGCAGGTGTGGCCGAAGGTGGCCGTACGGGCTTTACGGCCCTGGTGACGGGTCTTCTGTTTGCCCTGGCGATTTTCCTGGTGCCGCTGTTTGAGGCGATTCCTGCCTACGCCACGACTCCGGCCCTGGTGATTACGGGTGTGCTGATGATGGCAGGCGCGGCAGACATTCGCTGGGCCGACCCTGCCGAAGCCGTTCCCGCCTTCCTCACGATCTTCTTCATCCCGCTGTCCTTCTCCATTGCCACGGGCCTTTCCCTGGGCTTCATTGCCTATCCCCTGGCCAAGACCTTCCAGGGCAAAGCCCATGAAGTGAGCCTGGCCACCTGGATTTTGGCGGCGGTTTTCGTAGCACGGTTTATCTTCATGACGCTGCGCTTTGGCTCAGCGGAGTAATCGGGTGATGGAGGAATGGGCGAAGGGGGAGTGGGACGATGGCTTTCTAGCACTCCCTAGCCCCCGGTGACTCCATGACTCCATGACTCCACCCCTTCCAGCACTGCTCCGATGTCTATCCAATGCTTTTCTCAACTCGCGATCCTTTTACAGCATCATCCGGTTGTCCTGGCAACGGTCATCCAGGTGCGGGGATCGGTGCCACGGGAGGTGGGGGCGCGGATGCTGGTTTGGGGAGATGGACAACTCTGGGGCACGATTGGCGGCGGGGCGGGTGAGGCAAAGGTGATTCGCGCCGCGCAAGCCGTCCTGAAATCGGGCGAAAAGCAGCGGGTGCAGATTGACCTGTCGGGTGCGCCAAACCGCGAAATTCAGGGCGTGTGCGGCGGCTGGATGCAGGTTTGGGTGGAGCGCTGGCAGGGGGAGGGAGCGATCGCCCTGGCCCAGTCCATCTGCGATCGCCTCCAGTCGGGACAGCCCGCCACCCTGGTCACGCCCCTTGCTATGGACCCTGCTACTGACCTTGCTCCTGATCAGTCGCCCTACCTGGCCGATGAGTTGGGGAATGGACAGGCGATCGCCCTCAGCGAATCTGCCTTTGTCGAAACGCTACAGCCGCCACCTGCTCTGCTCATCGTCGGTGCAGGTCACGTTGGCGAACAGTTGGCCAAAGTCGCTGCTCTCATTGGCTTTCAGGTCATGGTGCAGGACGATCGCCCGGAGTGGGCCAACGCCGACCGCTACCCCCAGGCGACGCGCATCTTTGCCGAGCCGATTGCCAGCGCTCTGCGCCAGCTAGAGCCTTATCCCCAGCTTTATGCCGCCCTGTTGACTCGCGGCTACCAATATGACCTAGAGGCGCTGGACTGTTTGCTAAGCCGCAATTTGCCCTGTTTCTACCTGGGTATGATTGGCAGCGAAAAGCGTGTGCGCCAGGTCTATCAGGCGATCGCCCAGCGCGGCATTGATCCTGGCAAATTGCAAACCATCTACGCCCCCATTGGGCTAGACATCGGTGCCCTCACTCCAGAAGAGATTGCCGTCAGCATCGCCGCTGAGCTAATCCTGGTGCGGCGCGGCGGCACAGGGCGATCGCTCTCCGCATCCCTCCGCCAGTCCGCCAACCCTCTTTAGCGTTCGCGTTTACGATTCCGTCCCTCTGCCACCCTGTCACCCCCTCGTGTCCTAATGTCTTTCAACCCATCTACGCCCGCCCTCGCCAAATCGCCCATTGTCCTGGTTGCACCCTTCTTCTTTTTGGGGACGGCGATGGTGGTGATGAAATTTGTTCTGCCCCACACCACGCCGCTGTTTCTAGCAGGATTTCGGCTCCTGCCTGCGGGGCTGCTGGTGCTGCTGGTGGGGGCGATCGCCAAACTGCCGCAGCCTCAGGGCTGGAAAGCGTGGAGTTGGATTGCGCTGTTCGGTCTAGTGGATGGCGCACTGTTTCAGGGCTTCCTGAGCGAAGGGCTGGTGCATACGGGCGCAGGCCTGGGAGCCGTGCTAATCGACGCGCAGCCGATGATTGTGGCAGTGCTGTCGCGGTTCCTTCTGAACGACGTGATTGGGCTTTGGGGCTGGATTGGGCTGGCGATCGGGGTGCTGGGCGTAGCGCTGTGCGGTCTACCAGAGGCGGCGATCCAGTCCACCCTCCAGGGCAACCTCAGCCTGCCAAGCGGAGCCTTTAGCTGGGCGACGCTGATGCAAAGTGGCGAACTGCTGATGATCCTAGCGGCGCTGGCCATGTCCTTTGGCACAATCATCGTCACCTACGTCCGCAAACACGCCGATCCCATTGTGGGCACAGGCTGGCACATGATTATCGGCGCGGTTCCCCTGCTGCTCTTGTCAGCGCTGACTGAGGCAGGTCAGGTGTCGGGGCTGAATCTGGGCGACTGGGCCGGACTGGGCTACACGACGATTTTCGGCACGGCGATTACTTACGGCATGTTTTTCTACCTGGCGGCGACGGGCAATGTCACCAGCGTCAGCGCGTTGATTTTCCTGACCCCTGTTTTTGCTCTTCTCTTTAGCAATCTGACGCTAGGGGAACAGTTGACCCGACAAGAATGGATTGGTGTAGTGCTGACGCTGGTAAGCGTGTATCTGGTGAATCAGCGCCATGAGCTGGCAGCAAAATTTGCAGGGTCTAGCCCAGTCGTTGTCGCCCTCCGAGAGGGAGCAGTAGAAGCTGCCACGGTCAACTCCTCGGTTCATCCCTCAGTCAATCCGTCGGTTAATCCTCCGCCCCACTCCGATTCGTAATAGGACTTACGCACTTGCAATTAAACTTTTTGGGTTTTGGACGATTTCTCGCGGGCTGCACCCGCGAGAAATCGTCCAACTGCGTAAGTCTTATCGTAATTTTGCTTCGTAATCCTGACGAATAAATCGGTGGTGATCCCCAAAGAGGGATCGTTTTGTGTCGCTTTACCCTGTCTTAACTTTTTGCAGGCTTAAATAGGGGAGGCGCTGGTGGCTATCGCTTCCTGAACGCAACTCCCTGCAAACGTCTCCATTTTGTCTCCCTTTTTGATCGTTCTGTTTTGATAGTTCTGAGTCGGTCAATGCTCATTTCACTGTCTGATTTCATCTCTCGAACGACCCCTACGGGCGCGGCACTGTTTCTGCGGTGGGAGGGGTATCACGTCTTTTCGATTCCCCGGAGAGAACTGACTCACGGCGGCGATCGCCTGCGGTTTTTTGGGGTAGGCGGCAAGCGGCGATCGCCCGACGAGTCTTGGACAGACTGCGCCCTGCGAGAAAGCGCTGAAGAAATCGGCGCGGTGGTTTCTGCGATTCACAGCGCCGAGCAGACCTATTTTCTGAGTGCTGAAGGGGACGTGATCACGGTGCGCCTGCTGGAATCGGGCCTGCGCCCCCGGCTGATTTTAGAAAAGCGGGCCCACTCCAGCTACGGCAGCCTGGCCAGCAGTCCGCAGACCTACTATTTGCTTGCCTTTGACGCATCTCTGCGGGCAAAGCCCCAGCCCAGCAGCGAAATCGCAGCACTTCTATACCTCAGTGACGAGCATTTGCTGCAAATGCAGACGGGCGATCGCCCCACCCTCGGACACCTGCTCAGCACGGGTGCAAAAATCGACCTGCAACCGGGCATCCGGCTCAGCCCAGACGTGGTGTGTGTTCCCCACGGCACGGCGGCTTTTTTGACGCATCAGGGCGCGAGGGGTTGGGGCTTGGCAGTTGAGGGTTAAGGGGGTGTTGCGCTACAGCGCCCACAGCAGCACCGGGTGACCGCTCAGGGCTGGCTTGCAACTTTCACAGGAAGCCCTGAGTTCACTGCATAGGCCAACCCAAAGCGCAGACCCAAATCACAAAGCCAAATCACAAAGCCAAAATCGAGAATTGAGAGCAAGCCGATTCCCCGATCGCCAATTTTCACCCTTTTCTAGGCGTGTGTCTCTAGGCGTGTGCTTCAAACTTGTGGGCGTAGGCTTTGAGCAGCGTACTGACCTGACCCAACACCTCGTCGCTGGCGCTCTTGCCCAAGGCCTGGCGTTCGGGATAGAAGTCGGGGCGGTTGACGCTGCGGGCGATCGCCTCTGCAACCTGTTCTGCAATCAGCGGTTGCAGGTCTTCGCGGGCACGGCTGCGCTGATAGTCTGCGCCTTCCTCAGTCGTGGCATACATGGGCGGCAGTCGGTTCAGCGCATAGGCAGCAATGTCGCCCAAATCTAGCGTGCAATCGCTGGTGGCTTCGATTTCGGCAACGCGGGCGATCGCCTCTGTCAGCACCATTTCTTCCATCACGTTGATGAACTGCTTGCGGGGCACCGCGACCACCTCGCCGGTCAATAGCGCCCCCATGAGCCGATCGAGGGCCATATACTCTTCGATAGACAATTCGGAAGCCGTATCGCAAATGCGCCCAACCTCAGCTTCCATCGCGGGGGTGAGGTAGCCATCTTGAAGCGCTTGCTCGACGATTTTCTCAATGCTCATGTTGCCCTCAAATCTTCACGGCAAAACGGAACGGGTCACTGGAGTCCACTAGGCTTATACCCATCTGGTTTAGTGTGCCCCGGAATTCCACAACTGCACCAACCCCATTTAACGATTGTGTGAAGATCTATCCGGATAGCGGCACGGATCTGGACTGACCAAGGGTGCAATCTCTGGGTTTCATAATGGACTTGCAAACGATTCAGGCACGTTAAGAAAAATTACGGAACCTGCCCGTTCCAGACCGCCCTTGGCGACACAACCAGCCTGTTAAGGCTTAATCTGGCAAGGCTCAACCTGGCAAGGCTCAACCTGGCAAGACTGAATCTGGCAAGGCTCAACCTGGCAAGGCTCAATCTGGCTCGACATAGCCCTGGATATTTTCTGGGTCAAATTGTTTCAAAATCTTCGTGGCCTGATTCGTCAGGTTGGGCTGTCCCTTCACCACGACCAGATACTTCCCCGCCTTGAGGCGATTCCGATAGGGGAGGGCATCGCCCCCGCCAAAGACCAGCCCCGTGCCGCCGCCAACAAAGAAGCTGCCCATTGCTCCGGCGATCGCCCCCAAAACGCCACCGATGATCTGATTGCCCAGCACGCCCGCCGAGGGCACCAGTTGATACGCGGTCGCCAGGTTAAACGCCACCCCTGCAATAAAGCCAAACGGCACCAGCCACGTCGCCATGAGCAACGCCTGCTTGCGGGCAGGCTTTTTAGGGTCGAGGAAGCCATATTCGTCGGCACTTTTGTAGCCGCGCCCCAAAATGCTGACCTGGCTCATGGGTAGGTTTGCCGCCTCCAGCGCCGAATAGGCCGCCTCTGCCTGAATGCGGTCAGGAAGAATTGCTACAACATAATTCATGACGATCGCACTCCGTGCCTTGTCTGCAACGTTGACTTGCAAGGTTTCCAACTGCTGGTTCCATTATCGGCTGAGATGGCGGCGCAAGCGTCGTTCGCAGGGTCAGGTGCAAATCTGCCGATTAGGATGAAGATAGAGAAATTTAGATGCTGGCTCGGAGGACACGGTTCGATGGCATTGCAACAAGATTCACGCCAAGCAGCCCAGGCAGAGCAGGTGAGCGATGAGGGCATGAGCGGGGCAGACACCACCGCTCCCCAGCCCAACGACGGCGAAATCATTACCGTGCGTCCCGATGCAGAAACCCTGACGCGCCAGCGGTTGCCCTATTTCGTCGGCATTTCTGGCAACACCGCAGGGACGCAGGGCATCTCCATGAACCTGGTGATTATTCCGCCGGGAGCCTCTGCCGAGCCGCATTTCCACCGCGACTACGAAACCGCCATCTACATCCTAGAGGGGCGCGTCGAAACCCGCTATGGGCTGGGACTTCGGCAGTCGGTCATCAACGAAACAGGCGATTTCCTATTTATTCCCCCTGGCGTTCCCCACCAGCCTCACAACCTCAGCCAGACCGAACCCGCCCGCGCCCTAGTTTCCCGCAACGACCCCAACGAGCAAGAAAACGCCGTCCTCTACAACCCGACAGGTGATACTCCCGCGAGTGACGCACCAGAATAAAAGCATTCTCTTCGTTCTTCCCTCTTCGTTCTTCCCTCTTCGTTTTTCGTTCACCAGCCCAACGGCGTTGGCGCGACGGGCGCAATCTCTGGGCGATCGCCCCCCACCTGGCAAGTTTGCAGCACCCAAATCTGTGCGCCCTGGTTGAGAAACTGGCGGGCAATGGTTTCGCAGGCGAGGCGGGGCAGCAGCGTCCGCCAGCTAATCAGCCCGACGGTGAGATTATAGAGAATTTCGCTTTCGGGGCTAACGCCGAGAGTGCTGTCGTTCGTTTTCCAGTCGGCGCGGGCCGTGCCCAGCGGCAGCATCTCGCGTTTAATAAAGCGCCCCAACTGCACCAGTTGGTCAAACCGGGCTGCTTGGTCGGGCTGTTCATCCAGCCAGGCTTTGAGTTCCGGCATCCGGTTGAGCGCGTCGCCCAGATTTTTCACCGCTGCGTAGAAGGCCTGATTGGAGTCTTGCGAACAGTTGTGGGCTGGGCCGACGTAGGTTCCGCCTGTGCCGTCGCCAATGCGGTAGCGGGCGGTCATGATTTCAAGCTGGGTCACGAGTCCGTCTAGCGCCGAGGCTTTTACGCCGCCAAAGTCGAAGGGGCTGGTGAACGGATCGTATTGAATCAGTAGGTCGCACACTGGTCGCACACCCAGCCAGCCAAACTGGCGATCGCCCAAAAATCGCTGCCAGGATAGCGTTCCCGCAATCACCCCGTCGGTGTTGTGGGTATAGACCTGGTGGTAGTGAATGTCGAAGATTAGCTCGTCGGCCAGTGGTTCGCGCACCACGGTCGCCACGCCGTAGGCAAAATGCCCAAAGTATAGCGGGCCCTGCGCCTGGGGTTCTGCCATTGCGCCGCCGATGCCGCCGTAGAGGTGAATCACCAGCGCCCGGGAGCCTTCGGCAAAGGGTGGGGCATTGGCGGGCGCAGGGGCATCCGGGGGAGCATTCGGAGAATCAGCCAAGTTCTCGTTTAGGGCATTTAGGAGCAGCGTCGAGCGGACGTTGCCCTTCAGCGTGGCAATGTCTTCCCAGATACCGCGCCGGAGGAACTGCCCCGCCTCGCGGCGATCGCCAATGGTTTGATCCGGCTGCAAGCGCAGGAGCGCACGGGGGGCGATCGCCTGCACCACAAACCGACCCGCTGCGTCCTTTGCGCCATAGAGATACCAGCCATCGCGCCCCGCAGGAGACAGCTCCAGTCCCCGATTCCCGGCAGGCGGCAGGTTGTTTGCATCGGGAATAACCGGGGGAAACCGCGCAATTTCTGTGGGCCCGTCAAACTGGCGCGTGGCGCGGTTGAAATGCTGAATGCGGAAAAATTCTGGCGCAGACTCGTCGGAAGCGGGCAGGGGCAATCCCTCGGCATCGACGGGTTCCAGAAGCCTGGCCAAGGCATAATAGCGACCCGTGATCTGCACAGGTTCTCGCGTGATGGCGAGGAGCGATCGCCCTTCGCCGCCGATCTGGACATCTTTCACCTGCGGCTCGTCCAGCATCACCAGCACATCGTCGTAGGGGCGGCTGCCTGCCAGCGACTCTAGCGGATCGACCCGCTGCCAGCGGTCAATTCGCAGCGGATGCACCAAGCCCTGGCAAATGCTGTATTCCGTCTCTTCGCTAAAAAAGACATCGCGGGTGGTCTGCTGCAAAAAGAACTGAATCCCCGGCGTTTGCTGCCAGCGCAGCACAGCCACCTGACCCACCAGATGGGCATATTCTGGCGGCGCGTGATGCACCTCAAACCACACGCCGCGCACCTGCCGCCGCTCGTTCGGTTTGGGCAAGATCAGCCGGCCCATCCAGGGGGCGATCGCCCGATACAGGCCTGAGTCTACGGTTTGATCCAGCGGATAATAGTCGGGTCGGTTAAACTCGGCTTGCCAATAGCGCTCGTAGTTGCTAGGTTTGGCGACTTGCATTTTGCTCACCAGCGCCGACTTGCCCTGCAAAATATCGGACACAGCGCGGACGGTTGCCTCTAGGTGCGTGCGGCCGTCGGGCAAGCGCTTAGTGACGCTGTAGGGGCCGTCGGCTCCGTTGTGCCCCATCGAGCCGAGGGAAGAAATGGTGATCTTGCGGCGCTGGCGGGCGCGGTTCCAGGGCGACAGCGGAAACAGCCGCCAGCGCTGGGGAAACAGGACTGCACCTTCTTTTTCAACCCAGTCGCGATCGCCCACCAGATGATAGAGATGCTCCAGTTCCAACAGGTTGTGATTGCCGCTGACCACGCCCGCTAGCGAGATCACGTCGATGGGCGCTTTCAGCAGTTGCTTTAGCGTCAGCGCCGCCCGCAGCGCCACCTGCGCCCCGCCGCTATAGCCCAGCAGCGTCACCGGAACCCCGCTATTAGGCTGATAGCCGTAGTGGGTCAGGCTGTTGAAGATGACCTGCGCTGTGCCCTGGCCGTAAATCGGGCCGTAGCGCTGATCGGCAGTCACGGCGACTACCAGCACGTTGCGGATGTTAATCAAAAACGAGAGCAACAGCCCAAAGATGCCGCTGGAGGGCGACATTTGCAGCCGATCGACGATGCGCCAGAAAAATGCCAGCATCCGCCGTTCGGTGAGCGATCGATTCATCACGGAGTAGGACATGATGCCCTGGATCAGCACGATGTCATCGGGCATGTCGGCTGCCAGCGTGGCCAGGAATTCCTCTACGTCGGGCAGGTAGGTATACTTTCCCTGGGCAATGCCATCCAGATAAATGACGTAGCGAGTGATGGTGCCGGGTTCGGGCAGCGGTTCTGCCAGTGTTCCCGGTGCTTCCAGGGTTTGCAGATCCTCACCATACCAGCCTGCCCACCAGCCCAGGGCCTCCAGCGGGGCCAGCAAACTGGCAACCAAGACCGCGATGCCGCCCACCAGCAGCAGATCTTTGGTAATGCTGAGGGTGGCCGCCAGCACCAGCAGCGTGTGCGAGAGCCAGCCGCTGAACGCCGGAATCAGCGTGGACGATGCGGCTAGAACTGCGGCCAAAACCGTGCCTGCGATACTGGCGACTCTCCAGGGCGCTTTCCAGGGCGATCGCCCTCGTTTGGCAGCACGGGTCTCGGTCGGGCTGGGCTGTTCCATAGACTCTCAGGGCTGAAACTCAGGGTTGGCGTTCTGGCTCTATCGTCCAAGATTACGGCCCGGTGAGGTGTCTCAGCAAGCTTGAATCCCCTTGGCGGGATGGCTACTCTAGGGGCAAACAGCATGGCAGGATGGGCAGATGCAAATTATCAAGCGGAATGTGGAACTGCGGGTGGACGATAGCCTGATGCGGGTGTACGTGGCCGCGCCCAAGCCAGAGGGTCGATATCCCGGCATCGTCTTCTTTTCAGATATTTATCAACTGGGTGGCCCGATTACGCGGCTGGCGGATCGGCTGGCAGGCTATGGCTATGTGGTGGCCGCGCCAGAAATTTTTCATCGGCTGGAACCTGTGGGCACGGTGATCGAACCTAGCGACCTGGGACGGATGCAGGGGAATGATGATGCTCGACGAACGGCGATCGCCCACTACGATGCCGACACCCGTGCCGTCCTCGATTTTCTCAAGTCTGAAAGCAGCGTGTTGCCCAACAAACTGGGCAGCATGGGCTTTTGCATCGGCGGACACCTTGCCTACCGCGCTGCCTTCCAGCCAGAGGTGAAAGCCACCGTCAGTTGCTATCCCACGGGCATCCCCATCGGCAAACTGGGCAAAGGCGTGGCTGACACGCTCCAGCGCACGGGCGAAATCCACGGTGAGCTGCTGCTCGTCTTTGGCACGCTCGACCCGCATGTGAAAGAACCCGATCGCCACACCCTCGCCCAAACCCTGGAAAAGACTGGCGTAAGGCATCAGATCTTGATCTACGAGGCCGACCACACATTCATGCGCGACGATGGCCCCCGCTACGACCCCGCCGCCACTGATGCTGCCTGGAATGAACTCATCTCGTTCCTGAAGCGGGTAATTGGTTAGCGCCTCACTGCGACTGGCGGCGCGAGGTGTAGTTGTAGGCGGCGATCGCTAGCAGAATCATGGCAAAGGAAAACAACGTCGTCAGCGTGCCCAAGGCATAGAGCGCAGGCGAGGTAACGTTGGTGGTCATGCCGAAGATTTCCAGCGGCAGCGTGTTCTTTTGCCCCGACACCAGCGACGTGCGCGTAAATTCGTCATAGGACAGCGTAAAGCCCAATAGCCCAATGCCGATCAGCGCGGGCAGAATCAGCGGAAACACAATCTCCCAGAAGGTTTTGGTGTCGTTTGCGCCTAGGTCGCGGGAGGCCTCTTCGTAGGACGGGTTAAATCGGTTGAAAATGCCCAGCATGATCAGAAAGGCAAAGGGAACCGTCCAGGTCAGGTGTGCGCCCAGACCCGACGAGAACCAGTTCGTTTCCAGATCCAGCACCTGAAACACAATGCCGATGCCTAGAGAGATCAGCACGCTGGGCACGATCAGGCTGGCAATCGTCAGATAGAACAGGGTCCCAGCCCCTTTGAACCGCTGCCGGAAAGCCAGGGCAGACATGACCGTGACAATCACCGACAGCAGGGTCACCAGCAGCCCCAACAGGAGCGATCGCCAGAAGGCATCCGTAAAGTTGCCCACGCGCTGTTCCTGGAAGACCTGCCCCAGCCAGTAGAAGCTAAAGCCTTTCATCGGAAACGTCAGCGTGCCCTCTTCGCCTTGCAGCGACAGGATAAAGATCGCCAGCATGGGGCCGTAGAGAAACAGGACAAATAGCCCAAAGAAGCCTGCCAGCAGGTAGTAAGTCAGGGAGCGTTTCTGTTGCATCACAACTCCTTGCGGATATCGACCACGCGCAAAATTGCCATGACCAGCAGCAGCGTCACCAGCAGCAAAATCACCGCGTTTGCCGCCGCCAGCGGATACTGCAAGCTGCCGATTTGGGTCTGAATCATCTTGCCGACGGAGGCCGCCTGCCCGCCGCCCATCATCCGCACAGTGACGAACTCGCCCATCACCAGCGTCACCACAAAAATAGAGCCGATGGCAATACCCGGAGCCGCTAGCGGCAGAATGATTTCTTTGAGAATTTGAAACCCGGATGCGCCCATGTCTCGTGCGGCAGTGATCAAGCTGCGATCGATCCGCATGAGGCTATTGAAAATAGGCGCAATCATAAAAAAGTTGTACAAATGCACCATGCCCAGCACGATGGCAAAATCTGAAAACAGCAGCCACTCCAGCGGTTGATTGATTAGCCCCAGGCGCATCAGCGTGCTGTTTACCAGACCCTCCCGCCCCAGCACGGGCACCCAGGAAATCATCCGGATAATGTTTGAAGTCCAGAATGGCACTGTACACACTAAGAAGAGGATGATTTGCCACTTTTGGTCTTCGATGAAGAACGCTAGAAAGTATGCCACGGGAAAGGCGATCGCCAGGCAAAAGAACCACACCAGGAACACATACTTGAACGTGTTCAGGTAGGTTCTCAGCGTCACATCGGACGTGAAGATACTTTTGTAGTTATCCAGCGTAAAGCCGGGAATCATCTGAATGCCGTCGAACTGCCAAAAGCTGACAATAAAGATCATGAGGATTGGCAGCACCAAAAATAGCAGCAGCACGAACGTTTGGGGGGTCACCAGTGCGTAGGGCTGAATGCTTTTCCAGGATTTCAGCATTGCAAGTTACCTGAATAGGCGCGGCTTTTTGAGGGGATTGGCGCTCAAAAAGCCGCAATGGTTAGAGCATGAATGGGAACGGGACGAGATAAGGGGGCGATCGCTACGACGCAATAAACTCATTCCACTTTTGCACCAGGTACACGTTCTCCTTCATTGTGGAGTTCCAGCACACAATGTTGCCGAAGCGATCCTTGAAGGAGCCGCCATCCCGCACTGCGCCCTTCTTCTCTAGCGTCTTGCCGAAGGGGTCTACCATGTCTTCGGCGGCGGGCTTGCCTTCATACCAGAAGTCCCACTCTGCCTGAGACATGTACTTCTTGGCGTTTTCTGGTGCAGCGCTGTAGTAGCCCTGGCGACCCAGGAAGGAACCGACCCAGCCCTCCAGCATCCAGTTGATGTATTCGTAGGCTGCGTCAAGCTGAATGCCCGACAGATTCTTGGACAGGCCGATGCCGCCGCCCCAGCCGCGATAGCCCTCCTTCAGCGGCGCATAGATACACTGCGTTCCCTTGGCCTTCACCGCCGTCACCGCAGGCGACCACATAGATTGCAGCACCACCTCGCCCGCATTCATCAGGTTCACCGATTCATCAAAGGTCTTCCAGAAAGCCCGGAACTGACCCGCCCGCTTCTGTTCCTTAAGAATGTTGGTAATCTGGTCGATTTCTTCGCGGGTCATGTTGCCCTTGTCGGCAAATTTCATCAGCCCCAGCGACTCGGCCACCATCGCCGCGTCCATAATGCCGATTTGGGGAATGTCCAGAATCGAGGTCTTGCCTTTGAATTCAGGATTAAACAGTTCGCCCCAGGTTTCGATCTTGCGGCCCACGAGGTCAGGACGGTAGCCCAGCGTGTCTGCGTTGTACTGGAACGGAATTAGCGTGGCGTAGTCGGTGGGGGTTGGTGAAAACTCCTTGGAGTCGGGCCCGGTGACGTATTGCACCTTGTAGGGCGCAGTGCCTTGGGACTGCTCTACGGGCATTCCCTCAAACTTGCCCTGAGTAAAGAAGGGCACAATCTTGTCGTAGTCTTTCACTTTGTTGACATCGATGGGCTGGAGGTTGCCCGACGGCACCACCAGCGGCAGGCTGAAATATTCCCCGTCAAAGATGTCGTACTGCCTGGGTTGGGTAATGGCAATCTGGTTGTTTTCTTCGGTGCTGAGGGCGCGCATGTCCAGCTTAAAGCCGAGATCTTGCTGGGCTTTATCGCGAATTTCATTGATTTGCGATACGCCAGTACCAATTAGCCGCAGAGTCACGTCCTTGGTCTGGTTAATGTTCACCTCTGGGCCCGTAGCCGGGTTGTTGGGGGTGCCGACGGGGGCTTCGCTGCGGGCGCAGCGGGTCGCAGCCAGCGCGGCTCCGGCGGCGAGTCCAGTGCGGATGACCTGACGACGAGAGATTTTAGCCATAGTGCCTAGATGTGTAGAAAATAGTAGGTAAACGTTGCGGTGCTGTTTGACTCGCTGCTAACGCGACGTTAATGCGACAAGAACACACAGTCATCAGCCAGCCAGCTTAGCGCCACGACTTGCCCTTCCTGGAGCGCTTGGCTCACCCAATCGGTGCTGCGGACTTTGTACAGCACCTCCTGTCCGGTTTTCTCTAGCGCCAGGGTGACGCGAGTGACATAGCCTGTGAATTCAATGGCTACAATTCGTGCCGTCACCTGATTCACCAGAGCGCGGGGCGACGTGTCCGCAGCCGACAGCGGCTCCACCTTCACCCGGTCTGCCCGCACCGAGCAAGCGGCCTCTGCGCCAACCTGGGCATAGTCGCCCCGGCAGAGGAGCGTTCCCAGCTTTGGCACCTCCATCTGCACCCGATAGCCCTCGGCATCTTGGTCGGCGCGGCAGACGGTTCCTTTGAAGATGTTGTTGTCGCCTGTGAATTTTGCAACGAACTGGGAAATTGGCTTGACGAAGATTTCCTGGGGCGTGCCTACCTGATCAATCCGCCCGTGATCCATGACCACGATCATGTCTGATAGGGAATAGGCTTCGTCCTGATTGTGCGTTACCTGGATGAAGGTCATGCCAAACTGCTTTTGCAGACGGCGCAGTTCGCCCCGCGTTTTTACCCGCAGGTTTTCATCGAGGGCGCTGAGGGGTTCGTCTAGCATTAGCACCTGGGGACGAGTGACGAGCGATCGCGCTAGGGCCACCCGCTGCTGCTGTCCACCGCTCAACTGGGCGGGTTTGCGGCTGGCAAACTGGCTCAGCCCGACGATTTCCAGGATTTCGCCGACGCGCTGGTCGCGTTCGGGCTTGGGAATATCGCGCATCCGCAGCCCAAACTCGACGTTTTGCCAGACCGTCTTGTGGGGGAACAGGGCGTAGTTTTGGAACATCATGGCGGTGCTGCGCTGGGCAGGCGGCAGGTCATTCACCCGCAGGTCGCCAATGTATACGTCGCCCTGAGTAATGTCCTCATGCCCTGCAATCATTCGCATCGTGGTGGTTTTGCCGCAGCCGCTCGGCCCCAGCAAACAGCAGTAGGAACCGGGCGGGATGTCGAGGGTAATATTTTCAACTGCCGTCACGGGGCCGTATTTTTTGGTGACCGAGCGGAGAGATACGCCTACGGTCGTGGATGGAATGTCATAGGGAATTGGTGCAACTCCGCCCCCATCGACGGTCGGCGAAGCTGACGCTGAGACAGATGAGTGAGTCATTAAAACATCCCCAAAAAGCCTTGAAAAAGCCTTGCAGCCTGGACGGCGGCGACGTGAGTCAGGTGATCCCCCGGATTCAGCAAGCGATTCTGAAAGGATTTATCTGAAAGGTTCTACGGGATTAAAGTCGCACTTGGCGGCTTTGCACTTGGCGGCCCTGTGGTTCAGATTTGCAATTCAGATGCCAGATGCCTTAATGCCGAAGGAATGTCATCTATCAAAAGGCTTTAAAGATCTACACGTTGTATCTGACGCTACATTCATAACCCTCCGCAAACCCTAGAGCTTTTAGGCGCAAGTCATGGAAAATTTTAGAAAAATGTCGATTCCTGGAATTTCATTGAATTTTCCGGTGGTTTGCGACTCTTTATCCCAATTGGGCCTGCAAAAATGGCCGCGAAAGACTTTCCACGGCCGCTGAACGGGTTCTACTAAGGCTCTCTATAGGCCTTTTTGAGGCCTTTTAGGCATAGATCGGGTCGAGCTTGATCAGCGTATGCAGCAGCACGTCCGCGCCCTGGGTGCATTGCTCTGGCGAGGTGTATTCCATGCCGGAGTGGCTGAGTCCCTCTTGGCTGGGCACGAAGATCATGCCCATGTCGGTAAAGCGGCCCATCTCCATTGCGTCGTGGCCGGCGCGGCTGGGCATGTAGAGGTAGCTCAGGTTAAGGTCTTGCGAGACGGCTTCAATCGCTGCCTGGACATTGAGAGAGGCCAGCGTCGGCTCCACCGTAAGGACGGGCGCGATGTCGATGCGGGTGTGGGTGGCGATCGCAATCTCGCACAGGGTCTGCTTCAGCTTCTCCAGCATTTGTTCTAGCACCACCTGCGACAGGTCGCGCATATCGACCGACAGTTCTACGGTTCCCGGCACAATGTTCATCGCGTTGGGGGCGACGGTGAGATAGCCGACAGTGGCGACGGGCTGGCTGGGCTGCTCTAGAGCGATCGCCTGCACCGACAGAATGACCTTTGCGGCGGCAATCAGCGCGTCTTGGCGCATGTCCATGGGGGTGGTGCCTGCATGGTTGGGCTGGCCATGAATCGTGATCAGATGCCGCTGCATCCCCACTACGCCCTGCACCACGCCAATCGCCTGGCCCTTGCGCTCCAGCACGCAGCCCTGCTCCACATGCAGTTCCACAAAGGCGGCAATGTCGGCGCGGGTGCGGCGGGCGCTGGGCAGTTGGCTCCAGTCGCCGCCAATTTTCTCTAGGCACGACTCAATCGGCTGGTCGATCTTGGGCAAATAGCGCTCTGGCTGATCTAGCAACACCGTCCCGGCGATCGCCTGCCCGCCGATCATGCTGCTCTCCTCATCGGTAAATACAATGACCTCAATGGGATGCCGCAGCCGCAGGCCGTTCTCCTTCAGCGTCCGCACGACTTCAATGCCGCCCAGCACGCCCAGCGCACCATCAAACGGGCCGCCAGAGGGCACGGTGTCGATGTGGGAACCCGTGGCCAGGGCGGGTGCGTTGGGGTCGGTGCCCTCGTAGCGGCCGATCAGGTTTCCGGCAGCGTCCGTCCGCACGGTCATACCAGCCTCGATCATCCACTGCTGCACCAGATAGCGGGCCTGCAAATCTTCTGGCGAGAAGGCCAGGCGGCAGATGTCGCCGTTGGGCTGCCGTCCGATTTTGGCCAGTCGATCAATGGACTGCATGAGGCGATCGCCATTGACTGCAAGCTGTTTAGAAAGAACTACCATTCCATCCCCCAAACATTGATTTTCTGTGATTTCAGCGTCAACACGGGTCACTGAGGCGAATTTCCATCCCAGGTTTGATCCTGTCGGTGGCGTTGCGTCCTGGAAGATCGGCGAATCAGCACACCCCCCAAGTTATCCAGCATAAATCGGTTCTCATATGCATACTGTATACAAAGATGCGGAAATCGCAAACTCTTGGAGTCGCGGGTTATTGCCGCCATCACTAAAAGGCGCTAAGAGGCAACTGTTCAGAGGTAGCAGTGATCCGGCAGTGAACCTGCAACAAACCCGCAGCGCTCTGCCGATTTCCCCCTTTCCCCGTCACCCTCTATACACCACTGCCCGCCATGCAAACTGCGGCAGCGCCAGCATTCGTCGCCAGCGCCACGGTTCTTGATAGAGTCGATAGACCCACTCTAGGTTGTTGTTGCGGAGCCAGCCCGGGGCGCGGGTTTTGGTGCCCGACCAGATATCGAAGCTGCCGCCCACGCCGATCCAAATTGCATTGGGGCAAACATGGCGGTGTTGGGCAATCCAAAATTCTTGTCGAGGAACCCCCAACCCCACCAAAATTAGGCGCGGCTGGAGTTCTCGGAGCCGTTCCAGCAGCGGGGCTTGCTCTTCGGGCGGGAGGTAGCCGTGCTGCACCCCGGCGATCGCCAGTCCTGGCACGTTTTCTTGCCACACCCGCGCCGCTTCATCTGCGACCCCAGGCGCACCGCCAAAGAAAAATAGCGAGTAGGGCGCGCCGGGCAAGGCTGGGTCGGCAGACGCTCGAATCACGCACTCCGATAGCTCAATGCCCGGACAGCGGTTGACGCGATATCCCCGCAAGCGCAGATACAGCACCACGCCTGCACCATCGGGAATCACCAATTCTGCTTGCCGGATTACTGCTGCCAGCGCGTCGTTTTGCTCTGCCTGCATGGCCATTTCGGCATTTAGCGTGACCACATGCACGCCGCGATTGCCCTGTGCGAGTTGCGCCAGCAGCCAGTCGCCATAGTCCGGCAGCAGGTGAATCGGCAGCCCCAGCACGTCTGCCATTGCAGGTTGCAGATTGTCTGGCAGCGCGTCGATTACGTCAGGCATGTTGAGCATGTTTCCTCAAAACCACCGCTGATTATTATGCCCCAACGGGTCGGCCCTGATGGTTTTCTCCTGGGAGGGCGCATCAGAGGGAATGTGTCGATAGGCGATCGCCACCGTAGGGAATTTTATTTTAAGCACAGGTTGGCTGGTGCATCTCTCACACTCTGATAAATCTCTATGAAAGCTTTAACTCGTTTTGGGGCAGAGTCTTTGCCCCTCCGGTTCGAGCGCGACGTGGCGATGGGGTTTACGCTGATCGAGAAAATTGCGGTCGTGGCGATCGTTGCGGTTCTGATGGCGATCGCCGCCCCTAGCTGGATTACTTTCTTTAGCGCCCGCAGTCTCAACGCAGCCCAGGATGAAATCTTTCAAACCATGCGGCTGGCCCAGTTTCGGGCAGAGCAGACCCGTTCCACCTGGCAGGTCAGCCTGCGGACAGACTCCTACGGCTTTGTGCAAGTTGCTGCCCATCCGATCAACACCCCCATTGAACAGATTTTGTGGCGCGACCTCGACCCCAGTATTCAGCTTCATCCCACAGAAATGACGCTGTATCAAACGGGTGGGTTGTATCGCGTTCAGTTTAATCATCAGGGTCGAGTCCTTGGGCAATTGGGGCGGGTGACGCTGATCCGGCAGAACAACCTCCAGATGAAACGATGCGTTACGGTATCTACATTGATCGGAGTCGTTCGCAAAGGTTGCCCCCAGCCATAGTCGGGCGCATGGCTAGATGCAGGGTTAAACGCAGACAGGGCCTACGCACTTGCGATCAGTTTTCTAGGTTTTGGATGATTTCTCGCGGGCTGCGCCCGCGAGAAATCATCCAACTGCGTCAGTCCTCGCAGAATTGAACGAAACCTGTCTTGGAGCCTTGGAACGTGCTTTTGAGGTTTGCCAAATGTCGCCGCGTATTTCTGCCATTATCTGTACGCATAATCGGGCTGGTTATTTGGCTGGGGCGATCGCCAGTCTGCTGCGTCAGGAGTTCAGAGAACCCTACGAGGTTTTGGTGGTAGACAACGCCTCCACCGATGACACGCGGACTATAGTGGAGCCGTTTTTGCAGGATTCTCGGCTGCGCTATGTGCCAGAGCCGACGCTGGGGCTATCCGTCGCCCGCAACACTGGAGCCACCCACGCCGCCGCGCCCCTGCTGGCCTATTTGGATGACGATGCGATCGCCTCTCCACAATGGCTGCGAGTGCTGTCCGAAGCGTTTCAGGCAGACGAGAACCTGGCGATCGCAGGCGGGCGCGTCTTGCTGGATTGGGAAGGGCGGCTGCCCCCCCGCTGGCTTTCGGCAAACCTGGCCAGCAGCCTCGGCGCATACGACCTGGGCAATGCGCCAGTCAAGATTCAGCAGCCGGGGCAAACGCCACGCGGCGTGAACTATGCCCTCCGGCGCGACTTTTGGGAATCAGTCGGCGGCTTTTCGGAGCAGCTTGGGCGCGTGGGCAACACGCTCCTATCCAACGAAGAACTGCACCTGACAGAACTGGCGCTGCGTCAGGGCAGAACGGTTCAATACTTGCCCGATGCCGAAGTTACTCACCGGGTCGCGCCCGAACGCCGCCACCAGGGGTGGTTTCTGGAACGAAGCTGGTGGCAGGGCGTGAGCGAATATCAGCGGGAACGCCTGACCGGAAAAGCCGGACTGGGGCAGGTGCGGCGGGGGGGCGATCGCCTCCTGCGGGGACTATACCACTCGCTGCGATACGGCAATGACCCCGCCCTGCGGTTCGATAATTTGGTCTACGCTTACGGACAACTGAGCTATCTGGGGCTAGCACTCCGACACTTAGTCTGGCGCTAGTAATCCGTCGCTAATAGTCCGGCGCTAGTAACACAGTGCCAAGCGCCAACAATAATAATGACGTAGCTGTAGTCATACAGCCTTATGAATAGGGCGCTAAGGTTAGCACAGGGCTAATCTCATTCCCGCAAACCGCGCTACAGGTGAAAACGCTGCACGCCTCACAGAGACTCGACCCGTAATCCAAAATCGCCAATCTAAAATTGCCAATCCAAAATCCAAAATCAATATAAGTTTGGTATGGCGCGAATGGTGATGGCACTCACGTTATAGCACTTGACGACCCGTTGATGGATACTGGAGCAATGGATACCGGGGCGATAGATACCGGGGCGATCGCCCCCCGCCAAACGCAGCGCCGCCCTTGGGCCTTGGGGCTGTGGGCAATGCTAGTGTTTGGCTTTTTGTACTTGCCCATCGGCGTGCTGGTGCTGATGAGCTTCAACAACTCGCGCATCCTATCGCTGCCGTTTCAGGGCTTTACCCTGCGCTGGTATCGCATGGCCCTGGAAGATGCAGCGATGCGCGTGGCGCTGGGCAACTCGATTCGGGTGGCGGCGGTGGCGACGGTGCTGGCATCTATCTTTGCGCTGCTGGCGGCCTTTGCCATCTATCGCTACCAGTTTTGGGGCAAAAACGCCTTTCGCATCGCGCTGAATCTGCCCATCTTGCTGCCGGGAATCGTGACGGGTGTGGCAATGCTGGCCTATTTCTCGGATCTCGGCCTGCCGCTGTCGCTGTGGACCGTGATTTTGGGACATGCCATCTTTGGGCTGCCTGTAGCGTTGGGGCCGATGCTAACGCGCCTGGGCCAGTTTCCCCGCAGCCTGGAAGAAGCCGCCTACGACCTGGGAGCCACGCCCGTTCAGGTGTTTCGAGACGTGCTATTTCCCTACCTTCGCAGCGCTGTGGTTGCCGGAGCCTTGCTCGCCTTCACGCTATCCTTTGATGAAGTCGTCGTCACCATTTTCCTCACCGGCCGCGACAACACCCTGCCGATGGAGATTTGGGGTCGCCTCCGCACCAACATCACGCCAGAAATTGCGGCGATCGCCACACTGATCCTCACGGTGAGTACCGTCCTGGTGCTGCTGAGTCAACAAGCGCAGCGGGACGGGTGATGGCGTGAAGCAGCCGTCTATCTCCCCAGCAACCCTGATCCCCAGCAACCCTGATCCCCAGCAGCCCGTTCCCTTTCCAACTCTTCAACTCCTCCATGCCTAACCCCTCTCCATGCCTTCCCAACCCATTGTGTCTCTCGATCGCGTCAGCAAAATCTACGGCAGTGGACAAAAGGAAGTCTACGCGGTGAAAGACGTGACGCTGGCGGTGCAGCCGGGGGAGTTTTTTTCGCTGCTGGGGTCGAGCGGGTCGGGCAAAACGACAACGCTGCGGCTGATTGGCGGGTTCGAGATTCCGGAGTATGGGCAGGTTTGCCTCGGTGGCGAGGACGTGACCACCCTGCCGCCCTACCGACGGGCCGTGCATACGGTGTTTCAGAGCTATGCGCTGTTTCCCCACATGACGGTGGCGGAGAATATTGCCTATCCGCTGCAAATTGCAAGCGTGGCGCGGGCGGAGGCAGAACCGCGAGTGGCAGAGGCGATGCGGATGTTTCGGATTGAGGGGCTGGGCGATCGCCGTCCGTCGCAGCTTTCGGGCGGGCAACAGCAGCGGGTGGCGCTGGCGCGGGCGCTGATTAGCCGGCCCAAGGTGCTGCTGCTAGATGAGCCGCTGTCGGCGCTGGATGCCAAGATCCGAGAGGAGGTGCGGCAAGAACTGCGGGAGCTTCAGCGCGAGACGGGGCTGACGTTTATCTACGTGACGCATGACCAGGAAGAGGCGCTGGCCCTGAGCGATCGCATCGCCGTGATGCACAGCGGCCAGGTGCAGCAGTTGGGCAGCCCAAAGGACATTTACAATCGACCCGCCTCGCATTTTGTGGCGCAGTTCATTGGCAAGGCAAATTTTCTGCAAGGCATGGTGCAGGCGATCGAGGGCGACCAAGCGGCGATCGCCCTCAATGGCTTTCCGCTTCGAGCGCTGGTCACCGGAACCGGGCTGACCGTGGGCGATGCGGCGACTATCATGCTGCGGCCAGAGCGGGTGCGACTGGTGGCGACGGATGCACCGGGGGCGATCGCCGCGACGATTCGCCAGGTCACCTACATCGGCCAGGTCTGGGAATGCAGGCTAGACACGCCGCTGGGGCCCCTGATGGCGACGCAGCTTGGAGGACAAGTCGCCCCGGCTGAGGGCGATGCCTGTGGGGTGGTTTGGGAAGAGGGCGCGTGCATTGTGCTGCCACATTAGCAGGGGCGATCGCTAGGGCGATCCAGAGCGACACTACTTAGCCTGTTTAGATCTATTTAGATCAGGCGCTTAATAGGATTGAGACACACAGACGCACCCCATAGACACTTCCTCTCCTGAGATAGGATTGGAAACACAAACTCTATCCAACTTTATAAGCTTTAGGCTCTATCAGCCATAGACTCCATCAGTCTTAATCTATATAGACTCTACAAGCTTTACGAAGAGGACTTCATGCCAGACATGTCCAGAATTTTCAGGGCTACAGCATTTTTTACTTTATTCTTCCAAAAAGTTACTAATCTTTAAAAAGTTACTAAAAGTATTGACCTTCTCGGCGAGGGTAACGTTTTCGGGCTTTTTGGGATCTTTTCGAATTCATTAAAGCAAGCCTGCTCCTGAGGGGTTCTGGCTGCAAGATGGTTGTTAACGCGCTTATGCCATTTGATGTTCAGCCCTTTTGGGCCCTGTTTGATGAGTCTCTAGACGGGGTTGTGGCGATTGATGCCACGGGCTGTGTCGTGGGCTGCAATGCATCGGCTTGCGGGCTGTTGGGGCGATCGCGCGAGATGTTGGTCGGGCAACCTGCTGCAAACGTGCTGCCTGCCTCTCTATGCCTCGATTTGCAGCGGAGTCAAGCGTCCCGACAGGCTTCGACGGAACCGCTCCAGGGCAAGCTGGATCTGTTTGCCGAAGACGGCACCGCTCGACAGGTGGCCTACGGAATCGCAAGTCATGCGCTGCCCGACCTAAGCTTGGTCACACTGCGCGAAGTCGGTCACGCCGGGGCGAATTTTCCTGAAAACTGCCAGCAGATAGAGGAACTGCTGCGCCAGCAAGCCCAGCGCGAACGCGTCCTGCGGGACATTACTCAGCGCATCCGCCAATCGCTGAGTGTGGAAACGATCTTGTCTACGGCCGTAGAGGAGGTGCGGCGGGTGCTACGGGTTGATCGAGCGCTGATCTTTCGGCTGATCAGCGCTGAAGCGGGCGTAGTGATCCAGGAATCGGTAAATCCGGCCTATCCGCTGACCCTAGAGATGAAGCTGGAAGATCGGTGCTTTGGGGGCAGTTGTCGTGCCTTTTATCAGCAGCACAAGACGCGGTTGGTTCCCGATGTGTATCAGGATGCCTGGGCTGGGTGTCTGGCGGACTATATGCAGCAGTTTCGCGTCAAGTCCAAAATGGTGGCGGCGATTTTGCAGCGCCGCTCTCTCCAGTCCCCAGATCAGACAACCAATGGTGGAAATGCGGCTGAGGGTGTTGGCGATGCAGGCAATGTTCCAGAGATGCCCATGCTCTGGGGGCTGCTGATTGTGCATAGCTGCGAGACGCATCGCCAGTGGCAGACCAGCGAGGCAGATCTGCTCCAGCATATTGCTGATCAGTTGGCGATCGCCCTCCAGCAGGCAGAACTTTATAACCAGGTGCGGCAGCTAAACCTGAACCTGGAAGACAAGGTGCAGCAGCGCACGGCAGAACTGGAGCGATCGCTCAACTATGAAGCCATGCTGCGCCGCATTAGCGATCGCCTGCGCGACAGCCTCGACGAGCATCAGATTTTGCAAACGGCGGTGCAAGAACTCGCCGAGCAACTTCATCTGTCTAGCTGTGAAGTCGGCTTCTTTAGTGATGATGATAAAACCTATCAGATCGCCTACGAGTTTCCGATTCATTTGCCCCCGGTTCGAGGTCTAGAGTTTCGCTGCGAAGACCATCACGACCTACAGGCTTGCATCGATGCCCAATCCTATACCCATATCTGCGGCCAGCACCCGCTGGCGGACTGGGTCGGCCTGTTTCGCTGCCCCATTGCCGATGAGCAGGGCAACCTGGGCATTTTGACGCTGGTGTGTCCGGCGGAGCGTGTGTTTACGGAGCAAGACATCCGTCTGGCAGAACAGGTCGCCATTCAGTGTGCGATCGCCATTCGTCAGGCCCGTCTGTTTCAGGCTGCCCAAGCTCAGGTCACCGAGCTAGAACGCCTCAACCAGCTTAAGGACGACTTTCTCAATACGGTGTCTCATGAGCTGCGAACGCCCTTGTCGAATATCTCGATGGCGACGCAGATGCTCGAAATCACCTTGCGCGACATGACCAACAGCGTGACCGAGCCGCTAGCCGTGCAACTGCTCCAACACGCCGCCCCCTTTGTGCAAATTCTGAAAGAAGAAAGCCTCCGGGAGACTAGTTTAATTAACGATCTGCTTGAACTGGCCCGCGTAGACTCAGAAACGGAGCCGCTTCTGTGGACGACGGTAAACCTGCGGGATATTCTGCCTCACATTGCGGAGCCATTTCTGCAATATGTCCACAACCAGCAGCAACACCTGGAAATTCAGGTTCCAAACGACCTGAAGCCATTGACCACCGACCTCAGCTACCTAGAGCGCATTCTTTCGGAACTGCTGCACAATGCCTGCAAGTACACGCCTGCGGGCGGCGAGATTCAAGTCCGCATCGAACAGGATATTGAGGATATTAAAGCTGAACAGACTGGGGGCGGGGCTGAAGCGATATCGGTTCCCAGGCAACTGCGGATTTGCGTGACGAATACGGGGGTAGAAATTCCTGCCGAGGAGCGCGATCGCATCTTTGAAAAGTTCTATCGCATTCCCAACAACGACCCCTGGAAATATGGCGGCACGGGGCTGGGCCTGGCGCTGGCTCGAAAACTGGCTGTTCTCATCGGCGGACAGTTGTCGGTCAAGAGCGCCTCGGGGCAGACGACTTTTGTGCTAGCGTTACCGCTGGCTGGGCAGCCCCACGATGTCATCACCGCTATCCGCGACACCCACGCCAACGCATAAACGCTGATTGACACTGCCTTTGGGGTGGACGAAAACACAGCGCTGGTGGTGACAGACACCGACATGGAGGATGTCAATTGCACTGGGTCAGAATGGCGTGTTCATTGCTAACCTGACTGGCGCGGAGCCGGATGAGAAGAGCGGCAACTGGACGATTTCTGGCGTAAAAGCCACCTACCTAACTGAAGGCGACACCTACGACCCGCTGATGAAAACGGCAACCTTTGGCGGCAAAACCTCGCTCAAGGGCAGCGAGGTTCCGGGCGAAATTCCCAACACGGAAAACGCCTTTAGCTATTTTGACGACGATCTGGGCAACTGGACCAACCAGCGAGCCTTTACCAACACGGCGATCGCCCTGTTTGGCAGCACCAGCACCATGGCCACGGGCACCAGCCTAGAATCCGACCCGACCTACGGCGTTGCCCTAACCAAGGGGCTGGGAGCGGAGGGCTTCTCTGGAGTCGATGGACTGGGGCAGACTCGCGTGTCCTTTAAGGATCTGGACGTGGCGATCGCCCCTACTCCTGAACCCTCCAGCCTGCTGGGGCTGGTCGGCGCAGGCGTGTTGGGGGTTGGCCTGCGCCGCAAGCGACAGCAATAGACCTCGCGAATCCAGCGCCAACAGTGTAGACAGCTAAAACAGAGTTAAGTAGGTGGACATTAATAAACATAAAACCCAAAGACCCTGCGCCGCTCGCTGCGCGGGCGGCGCAGGGTTCAGGATCTGTTTTTTAATCTGGTCTATCTACTTAGATAGCTAAATAGACCGCTAAACCATCACGCGCCACAGCGCCCCGTCGTGTACTCAAACGCATCCAGCACCACGGGCGGCTTTCCATCGCCTTTCAAGCCGTAAGTCTTGACCTGCAATCGCTGATCCGGCGTAAAGTGAAGCTGCGTAAACACATGCATCGTGTTGTTGCGGTAGGCAGTCCAGGGGGGCGCAGTGTCGCTTTGAAAGATTGAAAACGAACCGCTCTTGTTGCTCTCTTTGCCTCCAGGACTGACCTTTAGCCAAGTCACGCCATCTTCCAGGGTGTAGCAAGATTTGGAAGTAGAGGTTGCGGTGATGGACTGGGGCACATTGACCAGCGGGTAGGTTCGCTCATAGGCCTGGTCATGGGAAGAGACAATCAGCTTCACGCCGTACTTTTCCAGCAGTGGCCCAAGCTGCGCCCGCAGCGCCAGGTTGGATGGGTGGCTCTTGCCCTCGGCAAAGGCCGACACATGGGTAAACGGAATAATCCACCGTTTGCCCGCGGCTTGCGCGGCCTGAATGTCTTCCTCCAGCCACTTCAGGGTTCCGTTGGAAACGCCCTGCTCCTCAAAAATCGTGAACAGAGAGATAAAGTGGACGTTGCCCACATCAAAAGAGTAGTTGAGGTTGTGGTCAAACCCAGCGGGCGTGGGAAAGCGCTGCGACCAAAGATCGACGCTTTCCTGCAACATGGCTTCGTGATTGCCATAGGTTGGCATCAGCGCTGCTTTGCTGGCCACAGGCATCATTTGGTTAAACCAGGCATCGATCGCCCGATCGAGCGGCCGATAGCGTTTGTCGCCATCGTAGTAGGCGTAATCACCGCCACCCAGCACAAGCAAAGGATTCAGCTTGGCAATTTCGTCGATAATCTGCTGGGTTCCGGTCGAGAGTCCGTCTTTGCGCCCCACCAGCCCCGTGTCGGCAACGTATACTACGTCAAACTCACTTGCGCCCCCCGCTGGAGCGGTTCGGAACGTGTAGGGGTCGCTCCAGACTGACCAGTAGTCACCTTTCACTCGGTATTCGTATTCGGTGTTGGGGGAAAGGTCTTCAAGGGTAACTTCGTGC
Source organism: Thermoleptolyngbya sichuanensis A183 (assembly GCF_013177315.1). Classification (NCBI taxonomy): domain Bacteria; kingdom Bacillati; phylum Cyanobacteriota; class Cyanophyceae; order Oculatellales; family Oculatellaceae; genus Thermoleptolyngbya; species Thermoleptolyngbya sichuanensis. The sequence continues at coordinate 5,448,863 of NZ_CP053661.1, forward strand.
AACGTGCCCCCTGTGCCAGAAGGACGGTGGACTCCTACCCACTCTTGCCATGCCTCAGTGCCCTTTGGACGATATTGCACGTAGGAGGGGGTGTAGCCCCGGTAGGTGCGCCAAACGATGGTCATGGTCGTCGCTGGATCTTTAATCCAAGCGAGATGCACCTGATCAGGTGGGCGACGGCGGTGTGCTTTGTAGGCAGAGTAGGCAACCGTTGCGCTGAAGAAGAGAAACAGCAGCGCCAGCCCCAGCGCAATGAGCCATTTGGGAAGGGACTTGCTGACAAACCGCCAGCGTGGAACCGATGGAGTTCGATGACGAGCCATGATGGTTTCGGTAGAGAGATTTTACAAGGGTTTGCAGAATCCAGAGCTTTCGCAATTGGGAGAAAAACGACCCGATAGCGTGTGTGAGGTCAGTCTCTAGAAAAGCACTGAGAACACTAGTTTCGGGGCTGTTGAGTGTAGTCTATTGGTCTATCGTTTTGCGGCGATCGCCCGTTGATAGATTTCCACGGTGCTTGCCGCAATATTGGACCAGTTCAGGTCAGCCTGGCAGCGGGCCAGACCGGCGGTGGCAAAGCGCTCTTGTAATGCGCGATCGCCCAACAGGCGAATAATTGCGTCTGCTAGGGCGCGGCTGTCTCCGGGGGGAACCAGCAGCCCGTCTTGCCCCTGGTTGACCATTTCTGCCAGCCCGCCAATATTAGAGGCGATCACAGGGGTTCCCATCGCAAACGCCACAGCCGCCACGCCACTTTGGGAAGACTCGACATAGGGCAAAACCGCCACAGTGCTGCGCTGAAATAGCCCTGCCACCGCCTTGAGGGGAATAAACTCGTTCAAAATTTCAAACTGGCGGGGGTCCGGTTCCCCAGAAAAATACTGGCTCAGGTTTTCCCCCCGCCCCGCAACAATCAGCCGCACATCGGGGAAACGCTCTGCCACCAGCGGCATGGCTTCCACCAGATACTTCAAGCCCTTATAAGGCCAGATGCGACCAAAAAACAGCAGGGTGTAGGGTTCGCGCGGCAGATGCACGCCATCCGCCCATTTTTGGAAAAAGCTGCCAATCTCGCCGTGGGGCAATACCGAGATGCGATCGCCCGGCACTCGAAACTGGTTCACCAAGGCTTCTTTGAGCGGATTGGCATGGACGATCAGCGCCTGCGACTTGTAGAACGCGATGCGGCGGGTATGTTCAGACCCCCACACATTGTCGCGATCGCCCGGATGTCGAAACACATCGTGAATCGTGGTCACCAGCGGCGGCATCGAGTTGAAGAACAGCGTCAGGTCATACCAAAAGTCGTTTGTCTCCTGCACATGCAGCACATCGGGTTGAGCCTCCCGAATCAGCCGCATCATCTCCGCCATTGCAAACACATTGCGCGGATTGCGAATCCGAGGCTTGGCAAACGTCCGCACCTTGACGCGCGGATCGAGCGCTTTTCGACAGTCCGCAGAAATCTTTTCTGGATGAATCAACGTTAAATCAACATAATTCGCCAATCCATTGGCCAGCCCAACGGTATATTCCGTAAAACAAAAGTGTAATAGAACAACCTTCATCAGTGACCCTGCCTATTTCTGCAACAGCTTTGTGTAAACTACTCTGACTCCACCCGCCTGAAACGTCACCATCGCACCCACGAGCAAAAGATAAACCACAGTTGAAATAGTGGTAATCTTCAAAATTTCTTGAACATGGCTTTCGAGAACCCAAAATACTAGCGTCATCAGCGCTGTAATCAAAAGGGGACGCTTGAGGGACTTCCAAAATCGAACTGAGAATAAGTTAAACGAAACGCCATAGACATACTGTCCAAGACTGATGAATCGCATGAGCAAAACGCAAACTGCCGCCCCCATTAGTTGAAACTGGGAAATCAAAATAATGCCCGTGATACCTGTTAGCGTGGTGGTTACCATCACCTCGCGCATATTGATATGTTCGAGGCGATTGGCAACCAGAAGATAGCTCAGAGGGCGAATATATGAAGATGCAATCAGCCCCAGCGAAACAATAGCTAGGGGAACTGCAGCATTTCCAAAATCAGGTCTGTGATAAACCAGGTTTAGCAACTCTTTGCCAAAAAAGATCAGCGCCGTGACCAAGGGCAAAGACACCATCAGCAGCATCTCCATGCTCATTTCAGCAAGCTGTCGCTGCTTGTGTTGCCCAAGATCCACCGCCTTTGATATGCTCGGAAAAACGCCGACCGTGAGGCTAGTCGATAAAATATCGAAGGGCTGCATTAATTGCATAATGGCCCCGTAAAGACCAACGATAACCTCTCCGCCTAGCACCGAAAGAATCAGGATTTGCATCCGAGCGTTGATCACTGAAACGCCTTCAATTGCAACAAACGTCCGCACCGACTGCACCGATTGTCGGATAAATGCTCGATCAATCTTCCAGCAGGGCATGACCGATCTCAGCAACAACCCCCACTGAAAAAATAAGATGAGTATTTCCGAGAAAAACATCACCAAGCTCAGCCCAACAACCCCGTACCCTGCCTGCATTGCCCAAATCATCACGGGCAGCCGCAAAATGTAAACCGGAACCGTAGTAGCAGTAATCAGATACATCTTCTCTTTGGACTGGAAGATAGCCTCTGATATGTTTGACAAAGAGAATGGGAAAATGGTTAGCCCCATGACGTAACACACCAGCGTTGTGTTGTCTTGATAGGGCAGAAAATACACAATGAGCACCAAAACCGCGTAGGCAATGGTGCTGAATAAAAGTTGCAGGAGCGTGCCGCTAACTAGGTAGGTAGGCGTTTGTTCTGGATGGCGAGAAAGCTCTCGCGTGAATAAAACTTTGACCCCCTGCGAGGCGAGGCTCATGAAGATAAAATAGTATCCAAAAGCAAGGAGGTATTGACCCAGCTCGTATGCACCTAATAAACGGGCAATGAAAGCGCTGAGCGCGAACGTTGTAATACTTTGAGTTAGGCGCGTGACGAAAATGGAGAATGAATTCCCAAGCAGTCGCTTTCCCATCATCAAGAGCGATCCTCTTTTGGATATATCGAAATCGAATCTTTGCTGCGATCGCCCTTCCAATCTCCCTACTGAGATTCCTTAGATAGAAGGCTTTGGCCAGGATCGCGATTGGCTGAGTGATTGAAACTATTGAGAATTATTGAGAACTATTGATTGGATAAGCGAGTTTCGTAGGCCAGCGTATTTTTTTGGAAATAGTAGCGCCAGCGTCTTTGCAGAATGTTGCTAATCTGCCCTGCAAAATGCACAAAGAAATAGGGATTTTGCACTGCGGCAAGCAAGGCTTTGAAATACTGCTGTTGCTTCAGTGGTTCAACGACCCGATAGTAGGCTCGGTTGCGCTTGAAGACAGCAAGATTGTGAGAGAGCGATCGCACAAGACGAGGATTACTCCTGACCTGCTCCTTTTGCAAGAAGCTTTGTGCTGCGCGGCAGTAGCCGTCTAGTCGAGCAATTTTGCTCTGCTTGACCAAGGAGTTGGGGCGGAAGCGGTAATAGTAATATGGCTCTGGCACGAGAAAATAGCGTGCGCCATTGATCAGGCAGTTCATATACAGCCAGAAGTCTTGCCCAAGGCGCAGCGAGAGGTCATACTCAATGCCGTGTTTAATCAAGAACTGACGGCGCATGAGTGGCTTGCTCAAGCCTAGATGTAGCCCCTGCTGTCCGTAGACATCGGTTTCCACAAAGAAAACTGGATCAACTCGGCGGATGTCTGTAATTGTGTGTCCGCTTCCTTGAATTAGCGTGCTTAAAGGGGTGTCACTGCCATCCTGCACATAGTAAAGATCGTCGGCTACCATATCTGCCTGCTCTGCTTGGGCAACCTGGAGAAGACGTTCTAGGCGCTCCGGGGCGTACCAATCATCAGAGTCTAGCACGGCGATCCAGTTGCCTCGGGCTTCTCGCAAAGCGCGATTGCGAGCGCCCGCTGCCCCCATATTTCGGTCATTCACAAAGACCCGAACCCGCTCATCTTGAAAGCGTCTGGCGACCTCTGCTGTGCTATCGGTCGAGGCATCGTCTACTACGAGAACCTCGATGTTGTGCAAGGTTTGGTCGAGGGCTGAGGCGATCGCCCGTGCGATATACGCCTCAGTGTTGTAAGCAGGGATGATAACAGAGACTTCGGGATTCATAGGAAGCACTGGGGTAGATCTGCAAAATCGATTGCTTATGAGGCAGAACGGGCTGCAAGTGCGACGATATCGCCTCCACAGCCCGCGCCTCGATTCATGAATGTGGAAGTCTGGATGATGGAAGCCTGTTACCGAATAGCCGCTGATCGGACGGAGGACACTTCCAGCAGCGGCGTTCCATCCAGGCGATCGGGAATGGGCGCACCCAGCAGACCCAAAATCGTCGGCGCAATATCGAGTGCCTGACCGCGCTCAATGCTGGAATTAGGAGCAATACCCGGCCCCTGAGCCATGAAGAATCCTCTAGACCGATGCCCACCTGCCCGGAAGTGGGGAATGGGGCCAATTCGCCCAAAGTCGGGGCTGTCTACCACATCGGTAATCACTTCTTCCCAGACCACCACAATATCTGCATCCGAGAGATTGCCCTCGTCAAACGGCGTGCGGCGAGTGCGAGAAATTTGCCGCACGATGGACTTGCCGGTTCTGGCATCTTTGAGCTTCCACAGCTTTTCGATCACCTCTTCACAGACGGCATCATATTCAGACGGCGGCACAATGCCACTGCCCTCGCGCCCCTGGACGTTGATGCGAACGTGGCCATCGGCAAAGTAGGGCAGCGCGAAGGCCCGCATCTGCGACCACAGCGGGCGATACCACATGGCCGGCATCCAGAACAGCGGCGCGTTTTGCTCCATTAGCACGTAGGGCGATTCCAACCCATTCAGGCGATCGCGCAGAAGCTTGCTGGGCAGATAAGGACGCAGCGCCCGCTTAAGCGGATTTTGCTCATGGTTCCGCGCCCACATTTCACCCATCCAAGACTTGCGGAACGGATGGCTGATGATTGGGCCTGGCTCTTCGCTGGGGTTTCCTGGGGCGATCGCCGCCTTGCCAAAGTTAAAGCGATACATCATCTCCGGCAGCACGGCCATGCTTAGCAAGTCCGTGTAGTTTGCGCCCATGCCGTGGGGCGAAAAGAGCGTAATGTAAGCATTTTCTGGTGCAGCATCCAAAATCTCGCCGACTGCCCGGTCGATATGCTCAAACGCCTCCAGCATCAGCAGGCCCGCAGGCTTGCCGTGGAATTCGTATACGGGATGATCGGGATGGGTATACCAGAGGTCATGCCCAGCGGTATGCGCTTCTCCAAACCCAACAAAGAAGAAATCCCAATCCTCTTTCTTGAGATAGTCGCGGCAAACCTGGGCACGCTTCTCTACGCTCTCTTGAATTGCGCCGGGAACCCACTTTTCGTAAGCCTTGTCCCACCAGATGCCATCGTCTTTGTAGAGAACCGGATTTTCCCCATATTCCCGATTCATTTCCGGCAGCACCTCTGCGGGAACAGACACACTGGGAGTAAAGGGATAATGTCCGCCCCATGCGAGAACCTGAAGCCCGTTGACCTGGCTCGACAGTCCCGAAGTCGGCGGGTCTAGCACGAATACGCGATAGTCTTCGCCAAGGGCATAAAAGGGAGGATTCTGCTCAAAATCGCAGCCGACCTTGAGAATGTCTCGGTCAATGCCGTAGCTTTCGGGATAAAACTTGGACGTGCCCCAAAAGCCTGTCTTGTCAGGCATACAGCCTGTCCAGGTCATCGCCCACAGCCGCTCAGTCGAAGCAGCGGGTGTCGGCACACCGCAATAGTTCACCATGTTTTCTAGGCGACCGTAGACCCCCTGCTCACGGACACGACTGAGATTCTTGAGATGCCCCTGAGACATCCACTCCTCGAGAACCACTGGGTCAGCAGCATCTAATCCAATCGCAACTACGGGAGTTTTCACACTATCCTCCGACAAAACAATGCACAACTAATGAACTGAAATCAGGCGAAGACGTGCCCAGCCTTGGGAAACCGAGAGCAGATAACGAAAGCTACTGCCCACCGTCGGGAACTGGCAATGCATGAACGAGTGCTGTGAACTTAGTGCAGACTGATTCCCTGGCGATCGCCCGCTCTAAAAACGCTTGCCTAAAGACTTGGCGATCTGCCCCAACACCCATCCGAAAGATTCGGAAACTGCTCAAGCGCACGCCTTAAGCGCGATGCAAAAACTTTGTGAGAAAAACTCGCAAGCCAAAACCAATCCCAGTCTAAAACTATGTGAAATCACGGAGCTTTATACTGTGTTGCTCGAAATCATAGTCAAATTACGGACGGGCTTCTAGCCTTCACTGAGAACTTTATGGAAACTTTGTCTAGAATCTGAAATTCTCTCCTTTTTTGTAAGGGATAGTGAAGCTCTCGATTCAGTAAGTTTCTGACTTATACCGCTTTAGACATAGTTTTGGAGTCACACATAGCAGTTCGTGAATTCATGGACAGCCAGATTGGGTTTGCCTTTCAGAGCGAGATCCGGGTTATTTACAGGTGTTGATTGTAATGTCTTGATTAATTTTTTGAAGGACAACAAACCTAAACTGATAGGAGGAATTGATAAACCAGTTTTTTCTCCAGGATGATTCTTTAGAGAGTCTTTAAACGGTCTTTAAAGACTCTTCAAATATGCATCTAGCACAATTTCATTGTCTGTATTTTGAGGCAGATAAGGTTCCTTTTTATACGGCAATCACACTTTCTTGCGATTAGACTCAAACTTCAAAACAAAACCACTATGTAATCTGCGTACAGACTGGCTGTATAAAGTTGGTTTTGTTGAAATCCGACTTCATAGCTTGGTTCTCAGGCCAGCGTTCACAAAGTTCACAAATCTGTGGGCGATCGCCCTTCCCAGGGCTTACGCATCCGCACAGCGCTAGCATGGCAATTGTGCGAACGAGAGAACTACGTAACAATTCAACGTATGCCCACCCGACTCAACGCGACTCAACGCGATTCAATGCCTGTGATGGCTCGTCATGCTTGAAGTTTTGGCTATCCTTTCGATTTCAGCCGCCACAGGGATGCGGATTGCGTTGCCGCTGCTGTTGATTGGGCTGTTGCAGCGCGAGTCGCTCTGGTCATCGGTGCCGCTGCTGTCGCAGGTGCCACCGCCGCTGGTGTTGGGAGTTTTGGTGAGCTGGTCGCTTGTGGAACTGCTGTTTTCTAAAGACCGACTTGCCCAACGACTGTTGCAAATTGTGGAACTGGCGTGTAGCCCGGTGGTGGGGGCGATCGCCGGAATAACAGTCGCCCGCCTCATGCAAACGAGCCAAGAGCTAGTGCCCGTGGCGGCGCTGGTTAGCGGGCTGCTGGCGCTGGTGTTTCAGTTGGTGCAGGTGGGCTGGTTTTATCGGCTGCGGGGGCTGCCGCTCTGGGCCATTTTTCTGCAAGATTTTCTCTGTGTGCTGCTGGTGCTATTTGCCTTTGATGCGCCGCGCCAAGGGGGGCTGATTGCGCTGCTGTTGCTGTGGCTGGCGATTCGCAGCACGGCAGAGTGGCGGCAGTGGTATCAAGCCCAGGCCAACGCGGGCGATCGCCGGTTTCCCCGACGCGGCAAACAAGACCCAGATTAGCCACATATTTAGCTACATGGGTTAGCTGAATAGAATGTGCCAGATAGAATGTGCCATGCAGCATGAATTGAACCAGGGGCAGACTGGGCTGGCGGGCATGTGGAGTGTGCGATCGCGCCTAGAAACTGCGCTAGCGACCTGTTGGCAAGCAGCAATTGTCCACCCCGCGCTTCCCAATGTGCCGGACTTGCAGAGCCAAATCGCCCTGCGCCGGGTAGACGCGCCGATGGGGGTGGTCTACAGTTCGGCGATCGCCCCCCGACTGGCGGCGAACCTGGGCATTCCGGCCGAAGACCTTGCCATCCGGCTGGCTCAAAGCTGGCCAGCATCGACTGCGGACATGGCAGACTGGGCCGATAGCCCGCTCCGGGTTGTCCAAAAGCATCTGGTGCAGGTTCACCTGGGCGATCGCCTGCTGGCAGCATGGTTGCAGCAATTTACTAGACCTGCCGAGTGCCAGCCGCCCAAGCCTTTCCCTGAGCCTGAGGCAGACCTCGCTATCTGGAACTCAGCCCCGCTGACCCATGTCCAACGGTCTCCAGGACGGTTTCAAGACGAAAGACTTCAAGACGAAAGGCCTCAAGCCCAATTTCTTCAAGACAAATTGCCTCAAGACCAATGTTTTGAAATGCAGGCGGCCCATGCCCGATGCTGCAACCTCTTGGCCCTGGCAGAGCGGGTCGGACTGGTTCGCTTTGAGGTGTCAGGAGCAATCGAGGGTGAACTGGCGTGGCCCATGTCCATGCCCTGGCTCACGGCGGAAGGAACGCTCCGCACCCAAGCGCCCGCCGAGCAGCGGCTAATCGGGCACTTGCTGGACAGCGTAGATGCGCTGGGTTCAATCCAGCATGGTTCGGCGATCGCCCTGGCTCAGTCCCTCAGCCGCTGCGTGTATGACTTTGATGCAAGCTGCCGCATCTTTGGCGACGTAGCGGTTCACCAACTAGAACTGGCGCAGGCGCGGCTGGGGCTGGTGCGAGCCGCACAGCAGACGTTGCGCTGGCTGCTGGAAAGGCCGTTGCAGGTAGCGGCTCCACCCTCCCTGTAGGGATTTTTTTGTAGAAAGGAAAGTGTAGACTGTGACAATCATAGGAATTGTTAATCATTGGCACTGAGGCGCTGACAAGACCGGGAAGGGTCTGATATATTTTCTTCAGTGTGAGGAGCGAACCAGCAAGGGCATCGAGACGAAACACGGTCAGTCGCCGGTGCCCTTCCTGATTTCTAAGCTTCAGCTTCTCTAGATGAGAAGCTCGATATTACCTGCTAAGGCTTTTGGAATTTTGAATAGTTTGGATATCACCGAGCGATGCCTCTTGTTATCTCTCTTCTCAGAGGCAATCTCAGCTTGGTGATTTTTGCTTGTAATTTGTGACTTGTGGGTCGCGCTGCGTTGCGCTGGTGCTTGGGGTAAGGATAGGCGGCCTGTATTACCCCATGCTGCGGAGATCGCGCCCTATCCCAGGATGAACTTTTCGATGGCGATCGCCGCTCCGTCTTCTTCTACGGAAGGGGCAACCCAATTGGCGATCGCCTGCACGCCCTCCGGCGCGTTGCCCATGGCCACGCCAATACCTGCATATTGCAGCATCTCAAAGTCATTGAAGTTATCGCCGATTGCCATCACTTGGTCGGCGCGGAGTCCCAAAATGTTCTCTGCTAGGTAGCGAACCGCGTTGCCCTTATTCACCTCTGGATGGGTTGCTTCCAGGAAAATATCCACGGATTTGGTCAGGTATAGCTCGGTTGGGGCGTAGCGTTGCCGCAGTTTTTCTAGCAGATCGTCAATCAGTGCCACGTTGCTGCTTTGGGCGAGGATTTTGGTCAGGTCGGCATCGAGCAGGGTTCGCAGGTCGCCAACGGCAATCGGCTCAATGCTAGAGCGTTCTGCATAGGCTTCGGTTTCAGCAGTGATCTCGCGGACGTAGAGCTGGTCATTGATGTAGAAATGCACCGATACTTCGCCCCGGATTGAAGGCTGTTCGTAAAACTCCAGAAGTTGCTGCGCGTAGACCCTGGGTAGGTGCCAGTGGCGATGCAGCGTGTCATCGGCGGGGTCTTTGATCAGTGCGCCCTGATAGCTCATCAGCGGCAGGGTAGAGCCAAGATCGGCATGAAACCGGCGGGCTGATTGATACATCCGCCCGGTGGCGATCGCCACGGGAATGCCCTGCGCCTGCACCGCCTGCACGGCCTGCTTTACTCGTGCCGAAATTTGGTTCGATACACCCACCACCGTCCCGTCCAGATCCACTACTAGCAGGCGAATCTCTCCCGCTTGGGCTGCCGAGTTTTCCACAAATGCCCCTTGCGCTGTCCCTGGCGCTAAATTTCCCATCCCAGCTTACCGCAAGCTTCAGTTTTCATTAAGCCAAGCCGGGTCAGCAATTAGCGCTTGTTATGATTTGAGCCGAAGTGGCGAGCTGAGTTCATCCGACCATGACTACTGCAACTGTGCTGGAATTTATGCATCGCACTGCCGCCGACGATACCCTGCGGCAACAGCTAGAAGCCCTGCTCGGTGTGGGCGATGGCAACATCAGCAGCGAAGCGGAGCTAGACCCCGCCGAAACTGCGGCTCTGACGGGCGATCGCGCTCCAGATGTGGCGGCCTTCGCGGCTCAAAACGGCTTCCAGTTCTCTGCCGATGAGCTAATCGCTGTGGTCAGCGCCTTTCAGCAACACCAAGATGGCACCCTGTCGGACGAAGAGTTTGCCCGGATTTTGGGAACCTCGTTTACCAACAGCCCCGGCAAAGTGCAGTCTCAGGTGAAGCGTCTGGCCCAGTTTCTCAGCAAAACCTATCTGGGAATTGATCTGAAGTAGGGATCACCAATCAGTAGGGATTACAAATCAGCAGCAACCTGCTCCTCCTCCCCTGCTGTCGCCTCAACCTTTGCCTCCGGCAAAATCAGCATGGCATCGCCGAAGGAATAGAAGCGATATCCCTGGGCGATCGCCTCTTGATACAGCGCCAGCAGCCGTTCTCGTCCCGTGAGGGCGCTGACCAGCATCATTAGGCTGGACCTGGGCAAATGGAAGTTGGTGATCAGCCCATCCACCACGCGCCACCGATAGCCGGGATAAATAAATAGCTCTGTTTTGCCGCAGTAGGGCTGGAGTTGCCCGCTGTGGGATGCGCCTTCGAGGGCGCGGGTTACGGTGGTGCCGACGGCAATTACTCGGCCGCCGCTGGCTTGGGTTGTGGCGATCGCCTCGACGGTTTCCGACGACACTTCTAGCCATTCGCCGTGCATTTTGTGATCGGTGATGGTTTCCGCCTCGACCGGGCGAAAGGTGCCTACGCCTACATGCAGCGTAATAAAGGTGCGTCGGATGCCCTGCTCTTCCAAGCGATCGAGCAACTCTGGGGTAAAGTGCAGTCCGGCAGTGGGGGCAGCAGCCGACCCGGGGCGATCGCCATACACCGTTTGATACTGCTCTGGATCGGCGTGGGAATTCTCGATATAGGGCGGCAGGGGCACCTGACCCAACAGGTGCAGCACCGACAAAAAGGGCTTGTTTTCTGCAACCTGAAATTCCAGAATCCTGCCAGAAGTGGCTGCATCCACCGCCAGCACAGTCGCCGTCAGCAGGGGTTTCCCGCCTTCCGGCTGATCCGGCTGAAAAAATTCAATCATTGCGCCCACCTTCAGCCGTCGCCCAGGTCGCACCAGCGCCAGCCAGCGATTTTCCGACTGCTCTTCCAGCAGCAGCACCTCTACCTTTGCGCCGCCTACCTTGCGCCCAAACAGTCGCGCAGGCAGCACGCGGGTATTGTTCAACACCAGCAAATCGCCCGTCCGCAGCAGCGCAGGCAAATCCCGAAAGATGCAGTGCTGATGGGAGCTTGGCGAATCCACCACCAGCAGCCGAGCGCGATCGCGCGGTACGACCGGATTTTGAGCAATGCGCTCAGCAGGCAAATAATAGTCATAGGATGCCAGCCGCAGGTCGAGGGAAGTTGGCTCTTCTGAGCTTGGCGGAGAGTCCTGAGGGAAAGGGGATGGCTCAGGGTGATCATGCGGCAACGGATTCAAAGACATGCTCAACTAAATCCACTAAATCCAGGCAGATTGGGGAGAAACACCCTCCAAGGTAGGGGGTCTTTCCCCTATGAAACGTCAGAGTTTATTACGAAAATAAAACTGTAGTTGAAATTGCATTTGCTGGGGTTGGACGCATGGAATACATCTATTACCTCGCGAATGCCAGTTTAACGCTTCGGGTGGTTGAATATCTTCACAACACGCCCTGGCTCCCCGTTCGCTTCATGACGGTCATTCATCAGATCGACGGTTGGGTAGTGAAGGTTAAACTGGAGCGCTGCCTGGATGCCGATCGAGACGGTGACTTTCGCGCTTTTTTGAATGAGTTGGGCATTGCCTACGAACCGGATATCCGAGTACGGATGGCGCTGTGGGGGCTGGAAACTGGCCAGTCGCCCGTGGATGTGATGCGCCGCTACCAAGTGGCAGTGGTGTCTCACGGCAGCCCTGATGGCGAAGAAATCGAAGCGTTTCGTCAGCAGTTTGTGCAAGGGCTGGGCTATTGCCCCGAAACTCTGGCCTAGTGCGCCACCCGCATTGCAATGCTAGGTGACCTGCTTGATCGCCCCACTCAAGTTTATCGTCCCTCCAAGTTTGAACGCAGCTTGAACTCTATTACGCCATCTCAGACCGCATTGGCATGAGCTGGCGTTTTTTGTTGGGCAGCTTTGATGAACGATCCAAACTCCTGTCCCGGATTGCGGAAAATTGGCAAGGGGCGATCGCGCTAAAATGCACCCAACCCTTCGAATCTTCCAGCCCTCCGCCACCCATGACCTCCCTCCTCCCCACGGCCTCGCCTACCGAAATTTTCTACCCCTCTTCTGATGGTGAACCCGTGGCAGAAACCTATGTTCATCTCTACGCCATGCTCGTCACCTTGGAAGTGCTGCGCCAATATCTAGAAGGTCAGCAGGCAACCGTGCTGTCTAACCAATTTCTCTACTACGCCCAGGGCTACCCCAGGCTGCGAGTTGCCCCAGATGTGATGGTGATTTTTGACGTAGCTCCGGGCGGGCGCGACTATTACAAAATTTGGGAAGAAGGGCAGGTGCCAGCTGTCATTTTTGAGATGACCTCGAAAAGCACGCAGGCTCAGGATCAGGTCTTCAAACGAACACTATATGAGCAACTGGGTGTGCGTGAATATTGGCTGTTTGACCCGCGTGGGGAATGGATCGACGGGCAACTCCAGGGCTATCGGCTGCACAACGATACCTACGAACCCATCACCGACGGCCGCAGCGACCCGCTCAAACTGCGGCTGGAAGTAGATGGACACCTGATCGCCTTTTATCGCGAAGATACGGGCGAAAAGTTGCTGATTCCCGGCGAACTGGCGCAAGCCCTGAGAACCGAGGCCCAGGCCCGCCAGGACGCTGAAGCGCGGGCGGCGGAATCTGAACTACGAGCGCAGGCGCTAGAAGCTGAGGTCGAAAGACTGCGATCGCGCCTGAGAGAGCTAGGCGCAGAGGAAGGCTAGCGGCTAGGTCGGTCGGCGGCGCGGCTGGTCTGCTACGCTGATATATTGCGGAATGTTGATAGGCTGATAGATGGTCAGCTTCCCGCAACGCGCGGCCGTTGGCGATCGCCACGCCCCAGCGCCCAGATCTGCCTGCTTATCTCTCCTCCTTTACCCAATCGCTCTATGCTTCAAGCTGGAATTGTCGGACTGCCCAACGTGGGCAAATCGACCCTCTTTAACGCGGTGGTGGCCAATGCCAAAGCGCAGGCGGCCAACTTTCCCTTTTGTACGATTGAACCTAATACGGGGGTCGTCGCCGTGCCCGACGAACGGCTGGCAGTGCTGGCAAAGATTTCCAACTCTGCCGAAATCATTCCGGCGCGGGTAGAGTTTGTGGATATTGCTGGGCTAGTCAAAGGGGCTAGCAAGGGCGAGGGGCTGGGCAATCAGTTTCTGGCAAATATCCGCGAGGTGGATGCGATCGTCCATGTCGTGCGCTGTTTTGAAAACGACGATATTATTCATGTTGCCGGATCGGTCGATCCGGTGCGCGACATTGAGGTAATCAACCTGGAACTGGCGCTGGCGGATTTGTCGCAACTCGAAAAGCGGGCCGATCGCACTCGCAAGCAGGCAAAAACTAGCAAAGATGCTCAGGCAGAGTTGGCCGTGTTAGACAAACTGCTGGTGGTGCTGAACGAGGGCAAGTCGGCGCGACTGGTGGAACTGACGGATGAGGAGGAGGCCATTATAAAACCGCTAGGGCTGCTGACGCGCAAGCCCGTAATCTATGCGGCAAACGTGTCGGAAGATGACCTGGCGACGGGCAATGAGTGGGTGGAACAGGTGCGGGCGATCGCCGCCGCAGAAAATGCCCAAGTCGTCGTAGTATCAGCCCAGGTCGAATCGGAACTCATCGAACTTTCGGAGGAGGAGCGGGCCGATTTTCTGGAATCGCTGGGGGTGCAAGAAGGCGGGCTGAAATCCCTGATTCGCGCAACCTACGATCTGCTGGGACTCCGCACCTACTTCACCACGGGCCCCAAGGAAACTCGCGCCTGGACGATTCGTGCTGGGATGCTGGCTCCCCAGGCAGCAGGTGTGATTCACACTGACTTCGAGCGCGGCTTCATTCGCGCAGAAACGGTGGCCTATGATGATTTGGTAGCCACAGGTTCTATGGCGGCGGCGAAGGAAAAGGGATTGGTTCGCAGCGAAGGCAAGGAATACTTGGTGCAGGAAGGGGATGTCATGCTGTTCCGCTTTAACGTGTAGTTTTAACGTGCAGGTTGGGAACGGTTAATCAGCTTTTTAGGCCCCGTGACTGTAGTCTTTGATCTTGATATTTGTAGGACTGACGCATTTGGACAATTTCTCGCGGGCGCAGTCCGCGAGAAATTGTCCAAAGCTCAGAAAGCTTATTGAAAGTGCGTCAGTCCTGATTTGGTCTTGAGACTTGATTTTGATGAGGGAAAGCGCAATGGGAGACTCGAAGCGACGCAAGGAATCTCTGGGCGAAAAATACGGGCAGGAAGACAACATTCTGCCGGGTATTCCCATCAAGCCCAGCCAGGCAAAGCTGTTTTCGCAAATCACAACGCGGGGCGCGTGGATTGGGATCGCCCTGTTGGTGGTGTATTGGGTCGTGGTTCGGTTTATTGGTCCCAGTCTGGGCTGGTGGGAATTGAGCTAGTCGGCTCTGGTTGCGCTCTGTGCGTCCCAGTTTCAGTCCCAGTTGCAGACCTGGCAGCAGGCCCAGTTGGATGCTAGAGGCGACCGATTTCTCTAAAAAACTTTTCCCCTATGAAAATCCGGCGAATGGGCACGTCCGTATATTCCTCTAGACGGGCGCAGTTCATCCATTAATTTGCGCTCCAAAGCATTGGAGTGCTTGGGTTGAATTGGAGTCATCCGGCGATTTGAGCAAGTTTCAGGACTCGCAACTCTGGTGCGGTGTTTGGCACAGAGTTGGCTGGGACTGAACTGGCACGGGTCGCTGCTTTGTGGTGCCTTTTTGCAGAACTTTTGTAGGAGAACTCGAACAATGAACCGACGCAAATCTGAATGGCTGGGTCGCGCTCGACGGGCGCAGGGCTTGTCTCGTCGCCAAATGCTGACAGGTGGGGCTATCGTGGGTGCGGCGAGTGTGCTGAGCGTGCCGCTCATTGCAGGAACGGCCGATGCCTCGACGGAGAGCGATCGCCGCAATGATATTGAGATCCTCAACAAGGCCCTGTTTTATGAACACGCTGCTATCTGGGCCTACGGTGCCGCTGCGGGCAAGCTGACGGGTTCTAACGTGGGTAATGCCGTAAAGGCGATCGCCCTCGCGAACCAGGCAGATCACATGCAGCACCGCGATGCCCTGGCGAATGTCATCCGCAGTCTGGGCGGCACGCCCGTTCAGGCAGAGACCAGCTACGATTTGTCCTCCTATCTCCAGCGGGGCGAAGGAAACCTGGATTCGGACGTGAATATTGCAAAGCTGGCGCTGGCGCTGGAAACCGACGCGGCGATCGCCTATAGCCAGGAAATCGCTATGCTCAAAACGCCCGCGCTGATCACCGCTGGAGCCAGCATCGGCTCGACCGAGGCCAGCCACGCGACCCTGATTCGGGCAGCAATTCAATCTCTCGGCGTAGATATTCAGCCTGTCCCCGCTTCCTTTGTCAGTGCCGAAACCCGAAATGCCTGGATTCTAACGGTTTAGGTAGATCTTTAGTTTGGACTAACTGGCATCACAATAATGCTCAACAGGATGCCATAAAGAATCTGCTCAACCGTTCATAACAGTTGAACTTAAGGAATTGGATACAATCCTGCTCGCAGTTAAGCTGCTGTTGCAACCGGACTGTTCAGGGATTGTTCGGATGTCTTGCGTTTCGAGGCTCGTTTTTTGACCATCGGATAGCAGGGACGAGGAGTTGGCTTGTGCCCCTTGCCTCGTCCTGGCGATTTACCACGAGGTTTAGGCGCAGGAGCAGGGGTGCCAATCGCTGCCAAAATGCCTGCAAACGCTTGTGCGACCCGACCCGGAGTCAACGTTTCTTGCGGTGCCTGCCAGGGCAAGGGGTGGTCAGTACAGTCCTTTCGCGCTAACCACAACTGCCAACTGAGCAACGGCATCAGGCTGCTCCACTGTTCGGTTGCCGATACAGAACTGAACTGGGGATGTGTCCAATATAGCCTCTGCTTGGCAAAGCGATACCAGTGTTCAATGGCAAAGCGACGGAGGTAGTGCAACCACAGGGTTTCTAACGGAGGCATCTGCTCACCCAGCCAAACTAACCACAAAGGAGCCAAGCGTCGCGTGCTGCTCTGTGTCTCCAGCACCTCCACGCGCAACACTTCCATTGCCCGTTTGGGGGATTTGCGGAAATGGTATGCACTCCAACGACTGACCCGCACTCGTCCCCAGTTGGGATCATCGACTTCAACGGTTTCGACCGGGACACTCCAAGTGTCAGGGTCATTGAGTTTCATCTTATGTCCATGCTTGGCAGGTGCGCCTCGCCCTCGATACGCTGGGGGCGCGCCATAGACACATCGATTGGATGTAACCCGCAGCAGCAAGTCTGCCTCAATCCCTGCCGTTTGGTTGACAAAACTGGCATTGCCGTACCCTCGGTCGTAGATCGCCAACGGACGCACCGCTAACTGCCGAGTCACTTGTTTGAGTTGGAATGCCGCTTTACTGGCGGGTGTTTCAAAGCTGGTGATGCGCTCATGCCGCAATGGTAATGCCCAACTGCCCCTGTCTTCAGCAATCCAGGCTAAGGTACTGTAGTTTTGTCCGGCTATCGGGGCATGTCCTGTTCTGCCTGATAAGGTGCGGTCTTTCAAACGCCTGGCAGCAGGACGGTTCCACCGACTCGCATCACCTGCCAACAACGGTTGCTGCTGAGTCGGTATCTGCTGCACCAACAGCTTCAGCACCTTTGATCGGGGTAGGCGGCTATCGCGCAACGCTTCATAGGTGCTCGACCACTGGCGACGAAAGACAGGACTCTGCGATAGCCTCACAAACGACACGATGCACGCACTCACTAACACGGCATCCATCAGATCAAACAGGGCATCTCTGGCGTTTCCCAAGCTGGCATACAACGTTTGGCGAAATTGCTGAAGTTCGTTGAAAATCATGGGGTCAATGTTGGTTGTACTTCATTGACCTTACGGCAGTCGGTGCTTCTCATTGACTGCCTTCCTCTTCACCATTAGTCCAAACTAAAGGTAGATTTATACCCTCAAAAAGATGCGCCCCGAAGCAGTTCGGAGCGCATCTTTGTCTTCAAACGTCTTCAAACGTTTTCAAACTCGTTAGGACTTACGCAGTTAGACCATTTCTCGCGGGCTGCGCCCGCAAGAAATGGTCTAAAACCCAAAGAGCTTATCGCAAGGGCGTAAATCCTACTCGTAAACTCTGCCAGTCTCTTAGAACCTAAACTCTAGACAGGGCTGATGCGAGAACGCCTACTCCAAATCGCGCAGCAGTTGGCGAATCTTGGAACCTTGCCGTGCATCCAGGTGTGCAGGAAAAGAGACCTCGACATCCGCCGTCACGCCGCCTGCCGAGCGATTCACCAAAAACACCACACCGTCAGATGACTGGGCATTGGAAACCCGCACGTCTTCGATCTGCCCCACCAGACGCTTCGGATTGTCATCTGTCGTATGCTGGCTCAGCAGCAAACCCACAGGCGGCTGAGCTTGCTGCAACATCTCGATGTTGGGCAGCAGGTTGCCGTCCATTTCAATCCGCAGGCTGCGCGAACTAATCTCCTTGGCAATGCCAGGATAAAACTGTCCCTCCCAATAAATCTGAGCAGCAGCGTGGATTTGCTTGCGAATTTCAGTCGGTACGGCGGGTTTGGGATCGCGGAAGGCCCGCAGCAAGCCCGTCGCCAAAAACGCCAGCGATTGGAATGGACGGTCGATTTCGGTACGCTTCTGCGCGTACCATTCCTCCACGTCGGAATACAGCACCAGCACCAGCGCATCATTTTGAGACTGCGACAGGTTCACAAAGTCCACTGCCACAACGACTTGGTCTTCGCTAATCGGGTCAACTCGAATCACCCGCGCATCCAAAAACGCTCGCTTGCCAAAGTCGCCAGTGAGTTCGATTTCAACCGCATCGGGCAGGTTCGGCCAGCTATCCAGCACAATCCGCGCCCCGTTCTCGCTGACATCCAGCGTCTTGCCAGACAGGGTTTCGTTGTTGTTGCCGTAGATGACTGCACCCAGCTTGCGTTCCAGACGGTGTGCCCGCCGCAGTTGCGGCTGTTCATAGGCTACCAGCAGCGCCGCCACCAGCAGCACTAGGTTAAACACACACCAAGCAGCGTTGATGATGACGGCTTCTTTTGCTTCGGGCTGAAGCACCAGCCAGAAAGGGACGGCCAGCAGCGACAGCACCAGTAGCGACACAACAATCAGGGAGGCTTTGGCAGATTCGTAATCGAAGCTGCGTTTTGTGACCTTTACGCCCTTGTCGGTCACGTTGAAGCTGCCTAGCTTGGGGTTAATCAGCGCCATAAAGGTCACAATGCCATCCTGAAACGCCATCGCGTACTCAAACACTTCGTTCCAGAACGAAAAGCGGACTTCTTTGGCGGTGATGTAGTTGGCATTTAGCGCCAGGGCAATGTGAGGTAATGCATACACCAGCGTTTCCACACCCAGACCGCGAATCAGGTTAATACCAAACAGCAGGTACAGCACTGGCGATAGTGCATACATGATGCGCGGAAACCCAAAGAAAAAGTGGGTGGTGGCGGAGGTGTAGCACAACCGCTGCGGCAGCGTGAGCTTGAGTTTGCGGTTAAACAGTGGATTCTCTAGCCGCAGGATTTGTGCCATGCCTCGTGCCCAGCGCACCTGCTGCCCTACGTAGGAGGAGAATTTCTCTGGTGCCAACCCCGCCACCATGATTTTGTCGTAGTAGACCGACTCATAGCCCAGGGAGTGTAGCCGCAGCGAGGTGTGGCAGTCTTCGGTCACGGTTTCCACCGCGATGCCGCCGATCCGCAGTACGTAGTCCCGTCGAATCACTGCCGCAGAACCGCAGAAGAAGGTGGCGTTCCAAAAGTCGTTGCCCTTTTGCACCACCTTGTAGAACAGCTCGTTGCCGACGGGGACTCGCCCCTGAGTCAGCAGGTTGCGCTCGAAGGGATCGGGGTTGTAAAACCAGTGCGGGGTTTGGACGAGTGCGACCTTGGCGTTGTAGAAAAAGCCGACCGTTTCCTGAAGAAACTGCCGCGATGGAATGTGGTCGCAGTCGAGGATTAGCACTAGGTCGCCTCGCGTGCGGCGCATGGCAGTATTGATATTGCCTGCTTTGGCGTGGTCGTTGTTGTCCCGCGTCAGCATGGTGCAGCCGATCTCTTCGCACATGCGGCGCAGCTTTTCCCGACGATCGGGAAATTTCCGTCCGTCGTCTAGCACATAGACTCGCTTTTTCTCTTCGGGGTAGTCCAGCGCCAGAGCCGCGAGGGCCGTCTTGCGGACGATCTCGACATCCTCGTTGTAGGTGGGAATGTATACGTCAACGTTGAACCATTGACTTTGGGGAATGCCGGACAGATCAACGGGCTGGCGATCGCGCAGTTTTAGCGTCTGAAAATAGGACAGAAACAGCGTGGCGATCGCATATAGCTCCGCCATGAACAACACAATACTGAAGGTTGCATTGAGCCAGCCATCCAGGTTCAGCGTATAGCTCGTGCGGTAATAGAGGTACCGCATCGTCGTGACGATACTCAGCCAGGCCAGGAACAAATGCAGATACTCGCTTGCTTGGCGCTGGGTTTGCCACTGCTCTAGCTTCACCACAGCCCAGCCCAGCAAGATCAAGAATACTGCCACAACGCCCTGCTGCCAGATTTTTAGCGGCGTAACGATTAGCGGCGCAGACAGCACCATCAGACCAATGACCAGCCAAAAGAGCTGCGTGCTGCGTGCCCTAGGAAAAAAGCGGTCAAACCAGTTCGGCACTCGCAGCAGCCACCGCGCAATCCACGGCTGCTGACGAGAGACGGGTTCGACGGGGGCTTGAGACATGGAACTCGTCATTTTACCTCTCCTGACTTGGCGAGCCGATTAACGTAGAGCTGAGAAATGCCATACAGCAGCAGTGAGATTAACAGAATGCCCGTCGGCAGCAGGAACCAGTTGTCTTGAATAAAGATGGAGATTCGGCTCAGGAAGCCGGTTCTTTGCACCTGCTGGAGCGGTTCCTCCCGCAGGATATCGAGCTTGTAGGCGTAGGGGTCATTGGGCGATGGATTGGGCTTGTTTCGGCTAATCAGCACCGTGTCGCCGTTGAGTTGAGAAAACAGCGGGTCGCGCTTGAACACCTCTGCCGCGTCGGTGAGGCCCTGTTCGCTCTGTCCGGTGATGGCCAGCACCGCGCGATCGCCATTATTCGGCGACACCATCAGCTTCACCACACCCTGACCATCGGGCAAAGCCTGCACCCGGCTACCGCGCCAGCCCCGCGAAAACAGATTGCGGAGTTCAAAACCACCAGACTCCATCACTTCGGGCAATGGGAAGCGATCGCGCGTCCCAATTCCCACCAAGTTCATACCCCGCGCCTCAGCAGGCAGATTGCCACCCGTGTAAACTTGCAGGTTCACCGAATTGGCGCGGCTCAGCCGACCCAGCCGCTCACTCACCGCCAGCATGGTTCGCACATCTGCATCCCGTGGGGCACTCGGCACCACAAACGCCGTCTCCGACAAATCCTGCGGTGCGGTAAACGGATAGCCAAATTGCAATAGCCTCAAATCCGGCATCCGAGTGAAAATGTCTCGCTTCAGATTAAAGTCCGTGTCGCCATGCAGCGTTCCCCAGAGGGATTGATCTCTGGATAAACCACAGACCTCAGCAGAGCGCGGATTTAGGTTAAACACCACATTCAACTGCGAATCTGGCTGAATCAGCGCTGCGGGCAAATCCACATCCAGCGAATCGCGACCGCCCCTTGCAGAATTCAGCCGCTTAGAGCCAATCGTCACATCATCCAGCCGTACCTCCACCGTCGAAGTGCGTGGATCAACCTGAGCGCTGTAGCTATAATCCACCCTCATGCGGCTGCCCCGCGAAAAGCGGTCATCGGGCAGCGCCCGGAACGGAATTTCAATGGGTGGTGCATTCGTGCCATGCACTGTAATGTCTTCAAAGTTCTGTCCGCCGAGCGTGGTTAAATCACGCAGGGTAAAGCTATTGCGCGTGGGCAGATAGCCCGGCCACTCGCGGGGCGCAGGCGACGGCTCATTCACCAGATTGGTCACCGTCAACACCTGACCCGTACCAATCTGCGCCTCTTTGGTCTGCACTAGGAACTGCACCGCCTTCTGCACACCTGCTGCTGAATTTCCCGTTGCTACGAGAACGGGTAAACCGTTGTCTTCCAGTGTGGTCAACATTAAAACGCCTGTATCGCCGGGCAGCGGCGTGTTGTTGCCGTCCAACAACTGACCGTTGCGAATCGGCAGCGGCAGCGATAAGTCTGACAGAACAGGCTGCTCTGCTGGAGTCCCCAGAATGACCACGCGATCGTTCCACTGGAGGTTATCCAAACTGCCCACTAGCCGAGTGTTGAGCGGGCGAAAGTCCACGATCCGCCCTGCCTCAGCCTGAAAGATGGCTGCTGCATTAAGCCAGGTGTCGCTGTAAGCGCGAGGCCGTAGATACGTAATCTGATTGGTATCGAGACTGAGGGTGTCAATGAACGGGAACGGATAGCGGCTGAAATCCAGTGGAACAGACTCTAACGCATAGTCCAGAATGACCTTGGAATCGGGTAGAATCTCGGTCCACAAGGTCGGGTCGGTGGCAACGGTGCAGTCTTCATTCGTCTGCTGCTCTGCCAGAATTGAAATCTCGTTGTAGTCCTGAATTAGATTGGACGGCACCTCGAAGACCACCTGACCAATCTGAGAATTGGGACGATTCAGCGGCACGCTGCCCACGCTGGTATCGTTTACCCGAACCGTCAGGCTTGAGCGATCAGACAGCAGCGACGGCGAGTGCTGGAACCGCAGTACGAGCTTGGCAGTTTTGACATCCCACTGACGGGGACGGTTAAACCCAAGTCGAGCCGTTGGGTATACGCCTTCCATGCGGAGGCGATTGCCCACCACCGGGCTGCGGTTGAACTCAATCACATGCTGGTAGGTGGGTTCTGGCTTGGGCGCGGCGGGCGACGCGGTGGCAGCGGGCGGGTTCGCTGGCTGGGGGGTGGCGGCTGGCCGGGTTGGGCTGGCCGGGGCCGCAGGACGAGCGGCCGGACGAGACGGCTGGCTGGGCGGCTGGGCAGGCGCGGCCCGGCGCACGGCAGGGGCGGGGCGGGGCGCAGGCTGAAAGTTTGGCGGAGTCGCTGGCCGATTTGGCAAGGACAACTCCCGGATCAGCGTGTTTTCTCGCTGCTGCACGCTGGTTTGCGCGGATGCGCTGGGCAGCAGGCTCAGGCCCGCTCCTAGACCCAATAGAACGAGCAGAATTGCCAGGATTTGGTTTCGTTTGACACGCTTCCGGCGTGTCCGACCAGCGGGAGAGGCGTTGGGTGAGTGGTCTCGATTAAACGTAAGAAACCATTGACGCAGCGAACGAAACATAGACCTGTCTCTCTACTAGTAAAGGGGGTTTACGGGTCGGTCTAAGGCTGAAGCCAATTCACAGCCACATCAGTAGATGCAAGTAGCCCAAACCAAGCCAGATTTTGTGCGTAGTACGCAGAGTCGTTATCCCAAAAGCCGTTTTGATAAGCAGGAAGAAGCTTTTGCTGATAAATTTGCTCAGCAATTTGAGGGTTTGTTAATTGAAATGCCGCAAACAACATGCCGTATTGGGATGTAGATTCGTAGGGCACGAGCGGCTGACCTTGCAGGTCAATCTGTGCTGGAATCTTTTGCTGGGCTTTCCATTTGGATTCCAGCGACGGCAAGTGCTGCTGCAAGTATTCCCAGGCGGCAGGCTCGTTAAACCACTGGGCATCAATTCCAACCCGCCACCAAACTCGATACGCATCGAATCCATAGATGCTGCGGATCGGGCTGGGGGGACGCAACGGAATATAGCTGTTTGTGGTGGTGTTGAGGGCGACCCAATCGCTGGGCAGTTTGGCGGATGAAAGCTGGGAGGATTCGCGCAGGATCTTGTAGCTGCTGTCTACTAGGCTCAGCCAGTTGCGATCGCCATCTATCTGGGCAAACAGGCGGAAGGCGTAGGGTGCGAGATAGGAGGGATTGAGGTGAAGCAGGTCTGGCTGGGGCTGAAACGCTTCCTTGGGCCCCGGCAGCAGATAGCGCTGCTCGCTGGCTGACTGGGAATCGGAGGCACGAGCGGAGTGGGGAGGGACAGCCACTGTTGAGAGAGTCCAAAGATCTCTCAGCTTTATACGCGCTAGCTGGAGATAATCCGGACGGTTCCAGCGGCGGGCGGCGAGGATGAGGGCGGTTACTGCGTCGATATCAGCATCGCTGGCGAAATTCTCGTCCAGAATCGTCCAATTGCCGTCTGCGTCTTTTCCCCACTTCCAGGCCCAGAGGTTGTCTCGGCGCTTGCCGTTTGCATCCATCCGCTGGAGATTTTCCTCGGCCCAGTTCAGGGTTTGAGCGAAGGTTTCTGGGTCGTCCATAAAGACGGCGCGGAGCATGGCGTAGGCCTGCCCTTCGGAGGTAGTTCGTTCGTCGGCTTCCCAGTCGATGACGCGGCCGTCTTGCTGGATAAATCTTTCTCGGTAGGCACTCCAGCTTTCGGCGAGGAGGAGTTGCTTGGAGACGATCGCCCCTGGGATTGGCTCAGGGGGGGCGCCTGTTTGGGACACGACGGTTGTATCGGGGGGTGTCCCCTGGGATAGCCCGGAGTCGTTGCAGCCCGCCAGGGTTGAGCCAAACACTAGCGCCAGGGCGATCGCCAACGGTCTCAGGCTGGAGGCGGCGAGTTGAAAAAGTTGCATAGACCAGCGTTCAAAGTGCGCTCTTTTCAGGAAGTCTCAGCAGGAATCTCAAAAAACTCTCAGCGAGATAAAGAAGGCAAGAAAAACTAGAACGATTCCTTCATCCATGACAATCCAAAATCATCCGCACATCCAACGAAAAACGCTGCGCCTTACGGAAGATTCACATTTGACTAAAGATTTATATTCAGGCTGTAAATCTACTGGGCGATCGCCATTTCCCTAATCTAGTCACCGCAATAAAACACCTGGAAATGCTGTGGAAATACTATGGAAATACTATAGAAATGCCTGAAAGATCTTGTGCCTGCTACCCTTAAAGCCTTTGACCACGGGGGGCCTTAGCCCCGACCCCAACAGTCCAAATAGAGTGATTCGAGACGGGTATAAATTAGTAAAAATGCTTCAGTAGGAAGACTGAATCCGCAAAAATAACACCGACCGTTCAGCATTGAAAATAGTCTGCTAGACGGTCGGTGTTGAGGCTATGAAAGTCGAGAATTGGGTGACTTTTTAGACAGGCTCCCAGCCTCAGAAACGCTCCCAATAGGGCTGAAATCCGCGCTGTTGCAAAAAGCTTTCTTCGATTTGCTGGGCCTGGCGGACAAGAACCTGATTCATGCCGCCCATCTGCGCCGCTTGAGACTGCATGGCTGCAATTTGCGCCAGCGCTTCGAGCTTGTTGCCCTGGGCAGCGGTTAATCCCAAGAGCGCACTCTGTGCCGCTGGGTTGTTCGGCTGAATAGCTAGCACCTCGCTGTAGATCATCGATGCTGAGTTATAGCGACGCTGCTGGAATCGCACGCCGCCCAGAGCTGATAGGGCATCGATATTGCCGGGCGATCGCCGCAAAATTTCCTCATAGGCTTGGGCCGATAGTCCCAAATTGCCCTGCTCCTGAGCCAACTGCGCCTGTACAAAATAAGCGCCGAGGTTGTCTGGGTCGCGGGCGATAATCTGGCGGATCTGCGCCTGGGCAAGCTGGGGATTGCGAACCGACACAACCTGGAGTTGGCGAATCCGCACCGGAATATTCTCCGGATCTGCCTGGAGCAGTGCATTGTACAACGGCTCTCGCTGGGGGTTGGCGGGCAAGGCCCCGGCCAGGCTGTACAGTTCTGGCGGGGTGTCGGTCAGCGGGCGGCTGGCCAGCCACGCATTCAGCACGGCTTCGGCTTCCCCAACGCCTAGGAACCCTGCCTGATAGGCGAGGCTGGTGCGCCCCAGTACCTTGGCGTAGTCCGTTGGGTCGAGGGCGACAATCTGGTCGTAGATCGTCAGCGCTTCGGCCGTGCGCCCCTGGGATTGGCGGATGCCTGCCAGCCCTTGCAGCGCTCCAATCACCACGCCGCGATCGCCCGGATTGCTGACCAGGATGGACTGGTAGCGCTGGGCGGCGGCTTCGGGATTGCCCTCGCGGCGGTCGATTTCTGCCAGCAGCAGTTGAATTGCGAAGGGGTCTTGCTGACCTGCTGAGGTGGCGGAATAGGCCACCAGCGCACTGCGGGCAGAGGCTAAATCTCCTC
The DNA here is from genome assembly GCF_013177315.1 of Thermoleptolyngbya sichuanensis A183. Lineage (NCBI taxonomy): Bacteria > Bacillati > Cyanobacteriota > Cyanophyceae > Oculatellales > Oculatellaceae > Thermoleptolyngbya > Thermoleptolyngbya sichuanensis. The sequence goes on from NZ_CP053661.1 coordinate 5,474,484, forward strand.
GTCGAATGTGGATTTGGGCGATGCGGAAGTTCAGAAATGGCTCGTTCACCCCAGAATTTACCAAGGCCTGGTAGTAGGGCAGTAGCTCAATGCTGGGGGAATCAAGTCGGATGAGGGCCTGGGCAATCGCCCTGAGTTGTGCCGGATCGGGAGGGAGCGGCTGAAAATAGGTCTGGAGCCGCTGCTGGAATGTTTGGTTTGTAATCAGCCCGACCTGGCGTTCTAGAACGGCCACCTGCACCTGCAAGCCCACGTCGGTCGGCTGCTGCTGGGACAGTTGGCGATAGACTTCCAGCGCAAGGCCCTGCTCCGACGGATAGCCGCTCAGCACGTCTGCCACCTCTCGCGCCATGCCCACCGTGAGCTGGGGCGACTGAAGCACCTCTCGATACAGGGCGATCGCCTCCTGAGCATAGGCGGGACTGCTGCTGTAGCGGGCAATATCGTTCAGCGCCCGCGCCAGGGCCAGGCGAGAATCCTGGCGACCTCGCAGCGGCGTGATCACCGAAGCCGCCTGGTTGACCTGGCCATTGGCGGCATAGGCCGATGCCAGCGCCGAGCGGATTTGAATCGTGATGCTGTCGAGGGTGCGCGATCGCCGCAGTTCTGCCTCCAGCACTTCTACCGCCTGGCCCGCACTCCCCGTTTCTCGCAGAGCCAGGGCATAGGCAATCGCCTGTCCATCCCGAATGGGTCGGCCCGTCGCCCGATAGCGGTTAAACAAGTCCAGACTGCGCTGATATTCTCCGGCGTAGGCGTGGATTTCTGCCGCACCCAGCACCGCTTCGGGGGTTGGGTTGTTTTGCAGCACAATGGCATAGTCTGCCAGCGACTCGGCAAAGCGCCCCTGATAGCCCAGCAACAGCGCCCGCTGGGCCCGCGCTTCGTTGTCGTTGGGGTTAATCGTGAGCAATCGGTTTAGCGCTTCGATCCCTTGCGCCTGCCATTCGGGACGAAATCCGCCCAGCACGCCCACCGTCAACAGCGCCAGCCGATTGTTGGGGTCTAACTCCAGCACGCGGCGATAGGCATTGAACGCATCGGCATCGCGCCCAGCCCGACGAAGGGCGATCGCCAAACCCAACTGCGCCTCCAGCGATTGCGAATTAGAGCGGAGTACTTGTTGAAAAACGCGAATCGCCTGATCCACCAGCCCTTGGTTGAGCAGCGTATAGCCCCGACGCACTTCCGACGGAACCGCTTGGGCTAGGGCAGGTGGCGCGGTTAGTGTCAGCGTTCCCAGCAGAGAACTGCTCAACAGCGCCAGCCCAGCCAAACAACCGATTTGTGTTTGCAACTGTTTCATCAGTCTGCCAATCTGCCTCAAAATGGGGTTGTCATAATGGGGTTTCCGCCCTAGGCGATCGCCCCTATGGATTGCCTCAACGGGCGGCATCTCATCAAAATTACGCGCTGCCCAAAACCGTTCCAAGCTGGAATGATTCTGGGTTGCTAACGGGCACCTCGAAAAATTCAGATCCTCTTGAGAATGGCTACGAAAAAACTAGGGTTTCAGGCTCCTAAAATTCTCAGTAAGGCAATTAATCGAGGTGACCTAACTTTAGTCATCCTCTAGTCATCTGGTGGGCGCAGATGAACCACGCCCGTTGAATACTCAACTCCAGCCGCGTGACCAAACAGGGGAGGAACCAAACAGGGGGGACTGAACGGGGGGCGACGCGACAGCGACTTAGAAACTGCTGCGCGGCAGGACATCGAAATCAGCCCTCAGGCGAACCCCAGCAATGGATTCCGAAAATTCATTGAGCTGCTGGAACGTAAAGCCCATGCGGATATTGCGAGCCACAGGCAGGTCATAGAAGACCTCTAGCACATCGGGACGGCGGGCCCCGGCACTTTGACGTAGACCCGCGTTGGAAAGTGCCTGACCGTAGCCCAAACCGAGGCGATCGCCATCCCGGAACAGGTCAAACAAGTTGAATCCAAAGCCATAGGTATCGCCCGACTCATCCAGATCCCGGTTGTAATACTGACCGTAGCGCCCAAACAAACCCAAATTGAGTTCAGGAATGAACAGTTCAGCATTCACGCCATAAGCGCTTTCCCGATCATCCGAATCAATCCCAAACGTCCCGTCTCCCCGTGGGGCGCTACCCGACTCGCGGAAGCCGTCATTTTTGCCGCCGTCGATCGACGACGTATACGTCCCTCGCAGGATCAGGTTGCCGACTCGGAACCCGATTTCGCCCGCAAACGCATTCAGCGCAAAGTCATCAATACTCCGACCCGAAGAGAAGGTCGCAACCTTTGCTTCTAAGTTGTCAGTAATGCTCCAGTTCAGCAAAATACCAGGACGAGAACCAATCGCCGCTGCTGCCAGTGCCGGGTTGGTCTGAAACACAGGATTGAAAAAGTGCGTCAGCGAGTCTTTGGCAAAGCTATTGCGGTCAAAATAAGATGTCAAATCCATCTGCCCCGCCACCAGACGCAGACTGGGGATATCAGGCAGAGATGCCGCGATGTAAAGCTCATTTAGGTTCAGACCGTCATCGTCCGTAAACGCCTCACCTGTTGCCAAATCCAGTGAGCCTCCCACTAGGAAATTGGGAGAGAACGGATAGATGCCGCTCAGCCGTCCTCGTGCCGAAAATTCGTCGGCTTGGTAAATTGCCCCTGCTTGAAATTGCAGGACGGGTTGAGTCAGGGCTTCGCGTCGTCCTGGCAGAGTCTCCTGCCCCGTGGTTGCGGGAAAGGGCTGACCCAACACGGGCGCACTGGGAACGGGCGCAAGCTGGTTTGCCGTACCCGGTGGCGCAACGGGAATCGTTTGAATCCCTGGCTGCTGAAATCCCGGTTGCTGCAAGCCAAAGCCTGGATTTTGCGTCGGCAGCGGCGCAGGCTGGATAGGCTGGGTGTTTGGCACAAAGGTCGGTGGTAGAGTCTGTGCTAGCACAGGGCCCATTGACGCTGCACCCCCAGTAGGAACGGTCTGGCTTTGGTAAGGCGGCGGCGGCAGCGGCGTAGAGGGGTTGCCGGTTCTAGAAGGCGCAGCAGGGACGCTCAGCGGCGCAAACTCCAGCGGTGGAACTGTGGGGACTGCGGCGGGCCCTTGCCAGGTCGGCATCGGCCACCCCGGAGTTTGGGACTGCATCGCACTCCCAGACATGCCCATCGGTAGGATCGGAGCGCTGGCGCTCATGCCACTTTGGGTTGCATAGCCATGGCCATATTCGCCATGGACATAGCTGGGCTGTCCTATGCTGGGCTGTCCCATGTAGCCATAGTTTGAGCCATAGTTTGGCCGCCCTGTAGCAACGCTACCTGGAGCGCTGTAGGGTGTGGCATAGCCCGGAGCCATACCGTAGCCAGGAATGCTGGGAACCCCACCAGGTGTGAGGCCCATCGGGCTGGCCAGTGGCTGACTGCCGTAGCCATATCCTGGCATTCCACCGGGTATCGATAGAGCCACGCCCTGGGGCATGGGTGGTTGAAAGACAAAGCTTGCATTCGGATTCAAGGCTTGTCCGGGAAAGGCTTGTCCGGGAGCCGAGACGGGTGCGTAGGGATTGGCATAGCCGATGGCCGATCCGCTGGGGTAGCCATAGCCTGCTACGGGCATCTGCACGACGACGGGGACAGGCGTGCCGTTGGGCAGATAGCCGATGACGGTGGCTGGATAAGTGGCTGGGCCGCCTGCAATGTTGCCCTGTCCATTGTTGCTCAGTCCATTACTAAAACCGTTACCAGCGCTGGGCACAGGCTGGACTGGATAACCTGGCTGAGCTGGCATATAGAATACGAAGGGAGCCGAGGAACTGGGGCTTGGGCCCTGTGGCAATGCACCAGCCATTCCAGACTGTGGTGTGCCGTAGGCGGTTGGGAGGGGAGAGCTTGGGGTTCCGGGAAGCAGTCCAGGCATTTGCCCAGTCATCTGGACGGGCATTGGAGGGATAGCAGCCGTACCGCCGACTGGAGCGCCCGGGGTGACGGGGTAAAACGCGAAGGGAGTAGAGGAACCCGCGATCGACCCTGGAAGTTCTGAAGATAGGGTTGAAGGTGCAGCCGTAGGGATGGTTGAGGCTGATGCCGGGGGGGCAGGTTCAACAGCCACCCCGATCCTGATAAAACTGTTTGGGTTGATTGAGACCCCTGCTGCATTTGCCGCTGCGGACTCGGCCGCTGCGATCGCACGGGTCATTTCGGGGTTTGCACTATTGGGGTCTGCACTACTTATGTTGGAAGCAGTCGGGTCGGAAGTAGTCGGGTCGGAAGCAATTGGCGCGGCAGGTGGATTATGTTGGGCGATCGCCGGACGCAGAGCCTCAGATAAATTTTTGCTCACCGCTACTGGTTCATGGGCACCCCCCCCGCTGGCTGAGTTTGTCGGAATCTCTGGAGTCGCGCTCTGTGACAGGAAATTGGAATCGGAAGGGGGCTGAGCCGGCACATTAGCAGAGGCAGATCCTGTGGCAGTGTTGGCAAGCACGAGTCCCAATCCTAGCCAGACCAGCGCAGAACTGGAGGTGGATCGGCTATTGAGCGAGATACTCTTGAGCAAACTGGTTAATATCCAAGCCATGAATCACTTCCGCATCATGATGAAGGTTTTAAGGGTTGGGGGCAACCTTATGTAGGTTAGATGAAGTTTGAGGCGGATTTACGTTCAAACTTTGTGGATTTCGTGCGATCGCCCAACTCATGTTTAGACTCGACTTGTACCGATCGTCAATCAAAATCTGGTTCATCGATTAACCCATCCCGTCCACTGTACATTGTCCCCATCGGTAGATCCGGTTCAGATTCTGAAAATTGTCCATTCCTAAACATTACTCACCCCCCTTATCGGTTCTCATGTTGTCGTTCCTACGCCAAGCTAGCCAAATCGCCCTCATTCAAGCGCAAAACCAAGCTCGAAAAATAGCCTTCAGCACTATGTCCCGAACCCTGTCCAACACAACTCGTCAAACGACTAATTTGATCTTCAAAAGACTGGTTCTCTTAGGGCTGATTTCGGTTATGGCAGTTGGTTCTCTGAGCTGCTCGTCTGCCCCTACGAACTTGCGTGGTCTGACCAACTCCGGCACCCCACTTAACTTATCTATTCGCGAAATCCAGGACGAAGGCGGTGGTACGTATACGGTTTCGGGCACGACCTCCCTGCCCAGCAAGACCAAAATCACGGTTTCTGCGGTTCGATATTTGGTCGAAGGCGCAAACCCTGAAACCAATAGCGAAACCGATATTCCCTACGCCATTCTGGATCGTCAGATTGCTGAAGTCGGACAAGGAAACTGGCAGGCGGAGCTAAACCTGTGGCAGATTGCGCCAGATGGAAAGTTTCAGGAAGCCTGGCAATTGAGCCAGCAAGATGCGAATGTGATTTTCAATCCGGATACCAATGTGACGTTTTTGGCAACCTTTGATCCGGTCAATCAACCTGAAAACTTTAAGGCAGAAGTAGAAAAGCTAGATACGTCGCTCCAGGCTGCTCTGGCACGCTTTACGCCCGATGGTGAACTGTATCTGCAAGCGAGTCGGATGATGGCGATCGCCCTGCCCACAGGACAAACCACCCCGCCCCAAACCTCTCGACTCACAGATGGAGTTCGTCGCAGCAAACGCACAGCCGCATCGCGAACCAGTCAGGCTAACGCGACTCAAGAATCGACCTCCTGGCGTAAAACAACTGCACCGCTGAAGCCGGACGAAATGCTGCGATAGATTGCTTGCCTGTAAGTTGTTCTGATTAGGCCAGTTAGGCAAGCTGGGGTTTGAATTCGGCCCTCGATAGTTTTCTTAAGCCTTTCCTAGAAGGGGCTTGCGAGAAAGGAATTACACGACAGAAACCATCTTTCCAGATGATTGAAGCGGGAGGATTAAAGCGCTTCAGGATTCCTGGGGAGATGGTTTTAATTTTTGTTTTTGTGTTGCGTTAAATGAAGTTATAAAAAAGATTGCAAATGATGAAACTTTTGGGGTAGGGCGATCGCCCTGAATTTGCCTTTTTGCAGCAGGGAAGCCACGTCTTTCAGTAGTCAATTTGACAGTTTATATGAGTGCCTGAACATACGATACGAAATTGCCAAACAGCTTTTAACCTGATTTCAAATGTTGAGGCATATATGTTGAGGCATATAAAGAGTCAATCAAAGAGTCAATCAAAGAGTCAATCAAAGAGTCAATACCGGAAGGGCTATACAGGCTTTTACCTGCGCTCCTGGGTTATGCAACGCTGCCGATTTGCAATTCTATAAAAACGAAATAACTCAAGCAAGAAATGATTCATCAATCCCAAACAATTGGGGAGACTTCCTATGCCAAAAACACTATTTAAGGTAGATTTGACCAAACCAATGAACGAGCAGGAATTGCCTGGGCACAATCGCTGGCATCCAGAAATTCCTGCCGTCGTATCTGTCAATCCGGGGGACATCTTTCGGATTGAATGTAAGGACTGGACTGATGGGCAAATCAAGAACAACGACAGTCCTGACGATATCCGCGATGTGGATTTGACCGTGGTGCATGTCCTCAGCGGGCCAATCTGGGTCAATGGGGCCCAGCCGGGAGATATTCTGGTGGTGGATCTGCTCGATATTGGGGCATTGCAGGGGGATGAATGGGGCTTTACGGGGATTTTTGATAAGAAAAATGGGGGCGGCTTTTTAACCGATCATTTCCCAGATTCTGCGAAGGCAATTTGGGATTTTCAAGGTATTTACACCACTTCAAGGCACATTCCAGGAGTGCGGTTTGCAGGCATTATTCACCCTGGACTGATCGGCTGCGCTCCATCCCATGAATTGCTCGCAACCTGGAACCAGCGCGAAGCAGAACTCGTGCAGACTGCGCCCGATTTGCGAACCTACGGAGCGGGGCTTTCGGGCGATGCACCCGTCTTGGCGGCCTTGCCGAACCCGACGAACGCTATTCTGGGTACGCTTCCGGCTTCTGAGTATGGGCGAGTTGCGGCCGAAGCGGCGCGAACCGTGCCACCGCGAGAACATGGAGGCAACTGCGACATTAAGAACCTCTCGAAGGGCACGCGCATTTACTTTCCGGTTTACGTCGAAGGCGCAAAGCTTTCGATGGGGGATATTCACTTCTCCCAAGGGGATGGAGAAATTTCGTTCTGCGGTGCGATCGAAATGTCGGGCTATATCGATCTGCATGTGGACATCATCAAGGGCGGCATGGAGAAGTATGGCATGGTGAATCCTATCTTTAAGCCGGGCCCTGTTGAACCTAGATATTCGGAATACCTGGTTTTTGAGGGAATTTCGGTCGATGAATTCACGGGCAAGCAATATTACATGGATGTCCACATTGCGTATCGGCGGGCCTGTTTGAATGCGATTGAGTATTTGAAGAAATTTGGCTATACGGGCGAACAGGCTTATCTATTGCTCAGTTGTGCCCCGGTGGAAGGGCGGGTGAGTGGCATTGTAGACATTCCAAATGCCTGCGCGACGCTGGCGATTCCGACAGAAATTTTTGATCAAAATATCTTACCTGTTTAGCGATCGCCCTTTTGTCCTACTGCCTCGCCCCGCTACCTTTTTGCCCCGCTACCTTTTTTAGGTATCGCAGAGAAGGAGCTAAGGGTAAGAACTAAAAGTATGAACCAAAATTGCAGGACGCAGAACAACTATGCCGTTGTACGAATTTCGCTGTCCGGAGTGTGGCGTTTTTGATCAGTGGCGATCGCTCGATGAGCGCAACCTCCCTGCTGAATGTCCCACCTGTCAGCAGCCAGCCCAGCGCATTTTCTCGCCGCCGGCCATCCTATCAGGCTCGCTCCGCCTCAAGCAGGAAGCGAAGGAACCCAAACTGATTCAGCGCACAGAAGAGCGATCGCCCCCAAGGGTCAAAAATCACACTGGGGGTCGCCCGTGGATGATTAGCCATTAATTAGCCATTAGGATGATGCTGATTCCGCTTGCAGTTCATCTTCCCGATCCTGCTGCGGATGAAAGTAGTCGTAAATCTGCTGCGCCATTTTGGGGCCGATGCCGGGGACTTCGGTGATTTGCTGGGGAGTGGCTTCGCGCAGATAGTCGATCGAGCGGAAGTGGGCAAGGAGCTGCTTTTGACGGTGATGCCCCAGACCCGGAATATCTTCTAGGCGAGAGCGCCTCATGCGATCGCTCCGCTGCTGTCGGTGAAAGCTGACGGCAAAGCGGTGCGCCTCGTCGCGCAGTCGCCTCAAAAGCTGCACCCCCGGCTGCTCGGCCTCCGTTGTCAGCGGCAGAGACTCCCCCGGCAGAAAAATCTCTTCGCGCTGCTTGGCCAGGCTAACCACCTTCACGTCTTCTAGCAGATTCATCTCCCGCAGCACGGCTACCACCGCCGAAAGCTGCCCCTTGCCGCCATCGATCATCACTAGGTCAGGAAAATCAGGATTGCCCACTCGCTGGAGGTTTGGGTCTTGGGCATAGCGACGAAAGCGACGCTGAATCACCTCCGCCATGCTGGCAAAGTCATCAGAATGCCCCGACTTCACGGTGGGATTTTTGATTTTGTAGCGGCGATAGTGCTGCTTGGCGGGCATTCCGTCGATAAATACGACCTGGGACGCGACGGCATCCGACCCCTGAATATGGGAAATGTCGTAGCCCTCGATGCGGTGGGGCAGGTCGGGCAGGTCGAGGATTTCTGCCAGGTCGAGCATGGCCTGGTTGTTGCGATCGGCAAAGCGCTGGGTGCGAGCCAGTTCATAACCTGCGTTGCGCTCTACCATGTCGATCAGGTCGGCTTTGGTCTGGCGCTGTGGCAAAAAGATGTGTACCTTGCGGCCGCGCCGCTGGGTGAGAAACTCCGCCAGAATGTCGCCATCGGGCAACTCGTGCTGCACCAGGATTTCCGACGGAATCTCGATCGCCTCTACGGTTTGATAATGCTCCTCCAGCACTCGCTGCAAGATGGCTCCCGGCGTGCCCGACTGAGCATCCGCCACAAAGCCCAGCCGCCCCACCAGCCGCCCCGCTCGAATTTGAAAAAGCTGGATACAGGCGTGGTGTTCGTCGGCTGCCAGGGCGATCGCATCTCGTGACACGGTATCGTCTGGCGATTGCACCTTCTGGTCTGCCCCCAGCGACTGAATCCCGCGAATCTGATCCCGCAGCCGTGCCGCATACTCAAAGTTCAGATCTTCGGCCGCCTTTTCCATTGCCGTCGTCAGGATGGCCTCTAGCTCCTGGGTGCGTCCTTGGAAGATCATCGCCACCTTTTGCAGCGTCTTGCGATAGTCCTCCGGGCTAATCAGCCGCTGACATACACCCGGACAGCGCCCAATGTCGTAGTTCAGGCAAGGGCGATCTTTGAAGAGCGGCTGCGGCCGCTGGCGCAGGGGAAACACGCGCTTGACCAAGTTCAGCGTCCGTCGCAGCAGCCCTACATCGACGTAGGGGCCGTAGTAGCGATCCTTGCTGTTGAGCTTGCGCTTGCGGGTGATGAAGATGCGCGGATACTCCTCGCTCCAGGTGATGCAGAGAAACGGATATTTCTTGTCGTCCTTCAGCAGCACGTTGAAATGGGGCTGGTGCTGCTTAATCAGATTGGCTTCCAGCGCCAGCGCTTCAGCTTCGGTATCCGTAACGATGAACTCGATTTCTGCTACCTGCTTGGTCATGCAGGCGATCCGATATTCCCGGTACGGGTCTTCCCGAAAGTAGGACCGCACGCGGCTCCGCAAGCTCTTGGATTTGCCGATGTAAACAATGTTGTCGGCAGCATCGCGCATAAAGTAGACCCCTGGCTCCTGGGGAATTTCCTTGAGCCGCGCTTCTAGGCGTTCGGGGTCTTTAAGTAGGGGCGTGAGAGGAGGCAATGAGGGCACGCAGGACAAGGGGGGGATAGAGATGGGGCGGGTTGATTTTGGATTTTAGATTGACGATTTTGGATTGCCAATCTGATGCATTAATCTGATACACGGTCAGCTTTCCAGCTATTCCATATGATCCGGGGGGAGAGGTCAGACGTTGAGCGTCGAGACCCAGAGCGTCGGGACTAAGCTGTGTGTACTGCCATATGTACTGCCATATGTACTGCTATGTGTACTACTATTCTAGGCGGCTGTACAGTCGGCGGAGCGATCGCAGTTATTGAAATAGGAAGAGGCGCTGAGCGGCGCGGGTGACGGCGACGTAGAGGAGCTGGTTGCACTCTCGGATGTTGCGGTTGATTAGGGCGTTGGGCACATCTACAAACACGTTTTGGAAGGTTGACCCCTGGGACTTGTGAATGGTCAGGCAGTAGGCGTAGTGGACATCGGCAAAGGCGCTTTTGAGCTGCCAGAACTCGCTCCAGCGCTTGTCTTTGGCGTAGGCATCCAGCAGGTGGGCGTATTGTCCCTGGCTGAGTTCATGGAGGACGCTGAGGCTGCGGTTTTTGCCGTCGTCGGTGAGGACGTGGAGCCGCCAGATATGCCAGTCGCCCTCGGTGGTGGTTTCGACGGACAGGACTTCGCACTCGCTGGAGGTTTGCAGAATCACGGCATCGCCGACGATGTAGGGCGTGTTGGCAACGAGGCGATCGCCCTCCACAAAGCGCGGCGTTTTGTCGCCGTGGATGGCGCGGCGGATCTTGTGGTTTAGCTCCCGGACGCGCTGGTTGGTGTAGGCGAGGGCGCGGACGTAATCGGGGTCTGCTTGATAGGACTCGCTCTGGAAGGCGCGGATCAGCAGGCGTTCCCAGTCCATGCGGCGGGTGACGATTACGCCTTCGGTGCGATCGCCATTGGCATCCGTCTCAAAGTTGGGCAGGTCGGGGCGGGTGAGGTTGTTGCGGATGGATTCGGCCAGGAGGGCGATCGCCCCCCCATAGCGCACCACTTCGGTCAGGTCGGAACGGTGGTGAATCTGGCTGAACACCAGCGATTCTGGCTCGCCGATGGGCGGCAGTTGGGCAATGTCGCCGACGAATAGAATCTGCGTCTGGCTGAGGAGGCTATTGACGGCGTTGGTGAGCAGTCCCCACATTTCCGCGTTGATCATCGAGGCTTCATCTACCACGACGAGATGATAGCGGTCGAAGTGGTTTTCGCTGTCGCGGTCGGGCTTAAAGACCTGCGTGCCTGAAACCGAATCAATTTCCGGCCGCAGCCCCAGCAGTTTGCAGCAGGTCATGCAGTCGATCTCTAGCCGCCACTCGTCGGCCATGCGCTCTAGCACCTTGGTCGCTTTGTTGCTAAAAGCAGTGAGGACGATGCGGCGGCAATCGCCCTTGTCGCGCAGGCGGCAGATCAGGGCTTGCAGCAGCGTGGTTTTGCCTGTGCCCGCGTAGCCCGTCAGCAGATAGAGTTTTTCGCTGCTGCGGGTAAACTTCTCCAGTTCGCGCAATGCTTTGCGCTGCTGACGGTTGAGCCGGATTCCAGGCAGCGGGTTGGCGATGTCCTTGTCCTTGGAAGAAGGAGCAGGGGTCATGGCGAATGCCCCCGACGGCCGAGATCGGTGATCAGCGTTTTGTCCCATACTATTTGGGTGAGGTCGGTGTCCAGCTTCGACTCCCGATAAATGCGGTGGGCCGCAGTTCCTACCGTGGCCAGCGTGAGGGCGATCGCCGGCGTGGCCACCGGAATCCACACCTGCTGCCCAAATAGCCAAATGCTGCTGCCGATGAGAATGCCGATTGCCGCCACGCTGCCCGCGCCCAGCCTGGCCGGATGTCGCAAAAACCAGCCCAGCCCGCTGCCCACTGCGACCCAGCCGACGATCCACAGCCCCTCTGCCCAATCGGGCCAATAGCCCATCAGCCGCCGCCCGTCTTGCACCAGGCTCAACAACTGGCTGGTGATTTGGGCATGAATGACCACGCCGGGCATCTGGTGTTCGGTCTGCTGGCCGGCGCTGAAGGGCGTGTAGTACAGGTCTTTGCCGCTGGGGGCAGTGGTGCCAATTAGCACAATGCGATCGCGCACCTGATCCGCCGCCACGCGCCCGTTCAGCACATCGGCAAACGCCACCACGGGCGCAGGCGCGTCGGGCGATCGATAGCGCAGCAAAAGCTGATAGCCGCCTGCATCGAGCCGCTGATAGCCGCCCGCAGTCGATTCGAGCGGGGGCAGCGGAATGTCGCCTAGTTCAGTGATGCCAGGATTGGTGGAACTGGTGCGGAGTCCTACGTTTTCACTCGCCAGATACTTTTGCGCCAGCCGCACGGCAAAGGAATGAAACTCACCGCCAAAAATCAGCCCCCGCCGCACGACCCGATCGGCATCCACCAGCAAATCGCTAAAGCCCACCTGCACAGGCGGAACCCCAGGCGGCGGCGGAATTTGGGGCGTGGTGACGCTGCCCAACTGCATGAAGGTGATGACCTTGGGCGATCGCAGTTCTTCCAGCAGCGCCGCCCGGCCCGGTTCCTGAGGCAAATCGCGCCACAGCCCCAGCCCGATGACCCGTGGCTCTGCCTGTTGCAGGATTCGCAGCACCTTGGCCACATCGGCATCTGAGGGGGTCGCCCGACCCAGCGCTTGCAAATCTGCCTCAGAAATGCCCACAATCAGCAGGCGATCGTCTGGCGGCAGGGCGGGTTGCAGCCGGGTCATCTGATCGTAGGCGAGACGCTCCAGGGGTTCCGTCCAGCCGAGGTGTTTTAGCCCCAGGGACAGGGCGGCGGCGGTGGCCGTGGCGATCGCCAGTCCCCGCCAGCCCATCCGCAGGCGATCGCGCCAGGAGAGTGGCGGCAAGGGCTGTGCGCGATGGGCCACCGCAGGCGGCAGCAGCGACGTGGGCGTGTCTGGGAGATCGGTGGGCAGGTCTGCCAGTTGCGCTAGGGCGTGCTGCACCTCTGCCACCGACTGATAGCGCTGGCTAAAGTCATAGCGCACCAGATAGTCGAGAATCAGCATCAGACCGGGGCTAAGCTCCGCCTGATGCTGCCAGAGGACATCCAGGGTTTCTGGGTCTTCTGGCAGTTGCGACGGCGGGCAGCCCGTCACCGCCTGCACCACCGTCATGCCCAGCGCGTAGAGGTCGCTGCAATAGCGGGGCCGCCCCATCAGTTGTTCGCTGGGTGTATAGCCCTGGGTGCCAATGCCCACGGTCACTTCCGTCTGTCCAGAAATGCCCGTCAGCCGCGTCTGAATTTCTTTCACTGCGCCAAAGTCAATCAGCACCAGCTTGCCGTCGGATTTTCGGCGGATCAGGTTGGCGGGTTTGATGTCGCGGTGGATGACCTGATTTTGGTGGACGAAGCTCAGCACGTTGAGAACGTCGTGCAAGAGGGCGATCGCCTCAGGTTCCGAAAACTGCCGTCCGCCCGCAAACTCTTCGCTCAGCGCGTGCCCTTCGATAAATTCCTGAACCAGATAAAACTCTTCGCCCTCCTGAAACGAGTCGTAGAGTTCGGGAATCTGGTCGTGCTGTCCCAGGCGACGCAGCGTTTCTACCTCGGTGTCGAACAGACGACGCGCCACCACCAGCAGGTGCAAATCTTGGCTGACGGGCTTGAACTGCTTGACCACGCATCGACGCGGCTGCTGCTCATCTTCGGCCAGGTAGGTTTGTCCAAAGCCACCTGCCCCCAAAATAGTAATAATGCGATAACGCCCGCCAAGCACAGTCCCCAGCATGGACAATTCGTTGCTCAGTGCTCAATAGATGTAATGATTCTGACACACATCCCTGATACAAAGGTTCGATTCCTGACCCCGACCCGCTCCCTCAACCCACTCCCTCAACCTGCTCCCTCAATTTGCACTAATGCATCATTAATGCATCCCATTTGCATCCCATTTGCACCGCTGAAGCACCTATGATGACCGGGATTACTGGCACTACGAAACTTTTGGGCGTGATTGGGCATCCCGTTTCCCACTCGCTCTCGCCTGTGATGCACAACGCCGCGATCGCCCATCTCGGTGTGGATTATGTATACCTGCCGCTGCCCGTTGCGCCGGAAGACCTGCCCCAGGCGATCGCCGGGTTTGCCGCCATCGGTCTGCGCGGCTTCAACGTCACGATTCCCCACAAGCAGGCTGTGATACCGTTTCTGAATCATATTTCAGAGATTGCCCAATCGGTGGGCGCGGTCAACACAATCTGGCGAACAGAAACGGGCTGGGCCGGCACCAATACTGATGTGGAGGGATTTCTGTCGCCGCTGTTGACCCTGCCCCCAGAGCGATCGCCCGACTGGAGCCAGAGTACGGCAGTGATTTTGGGAAACGGCGGCGCGGCGCGGGCCGTCGTCGCTGGCTGTTCCCAACTGGGACTGGCGCAAATCCACGTCGTCGGGCGCGACCTAAACAAGCTCAAAGCCTTTCAGCAAAGCTGGCGAAACTCGCCGATTGCCACGCTCTCGGTGCATCCGTGGGAGGATTTGCCGAATCTCCTCCCTGGGGCAACTCTGCTGGTCAACACCACGCCCATCGGGATGCAACCCCATACTCAGGCTTCGCCGCTGGGTGCAGAGCCAGGGCTGACGATGAAACCAGGGGCGATCGCCTACGACCTGATCTATACCCCCAACCCCACCCGCTTTTTGCAGCAGGCCACTGCCCTCGGCGCAATGCCCATCAGCGGTCTGGAAATGCTGGTGCAGCAGGGAGCCGCTGCCCTGCGTTTGTGGCTGGGGCAGGAGGTTCCGGTCGAGGTCATGCGGCAGGCGTTGATTGAGCGGTTGAGGGGAGGAGGTGGTGTATGAGGTTGGGTGTGAAGTTGGGGATGAGGTTTGGTATGAGGTTGGGGATGAGGCTTCCATCCCCCAGGCTTTTGATCAACCCGCGCCTACCGTTGCATGATCTGCTCCACAAAATTGGTGTAAACACGCCCGTCTGCAAAATCCTGCGTTTCCAGAATCCGCTGGTGGAAGCCGATGGTGGTGGGCAGCCCCGTGATGGCGAACTCGCGCAGGGCCCGCTTCATGCGGCGAATAGCCGTGGGGCGATCGCTCCCCCAAACGATCAGCTTGCCGATCAGCGAGTCGTAGTAGGGCGGAATTTCATAGTCCGTGTAGACGTGGGAATCAATGCGAACGCCGTTGCCGCCGGGGGGCAGATAGCCGCTGATGCGTCCGGGGGCAGGGCGAAAGTTCTGATCTGGGTCTTCGGCATTGATCCGGCATTCGATGGCGTGGCCGCGCAACTGCACCTGCTCTTGAGTGAGTCGGAGGCGATCGCCCTGGGCCACGCGAATCTGCTCCGCGATCAAGTCCATGCCAGTAATCATCTCCGTAACGGGATGCTCGACCTGGATGCGCGTGTTCATTTCCATGAAATAGAACTGACCGGAGGCATCCAGCAGAAACTCGATCGTGCCCGTGCCGAGGTAGTTGATCGCCTGGGCCACGCGCACCGCCGCTGACCCCATTTTTTCCCGCAGTTCCGGCGTGAGGGCGGGGCTGGGCGCTTCTTCGAGCAGCTTTTGGTGGCGGCGCTGAATCGAGCAGTCGCGTTCGCCCAAGTGAATCACGTTGCCATAGCCGTCGGCGAGAATCTGAAACTCGATGTGGCGGGGCCGCTCGATAAATTTCTCTAGATACACACCGGGATTGCCAAAGGCTGCTTCGGCCTCGCCCTGGGCCGCCAGAAAAGACTTGACCAAATCCGCTTCGCTGCGAACCAGCCGCATTCCCCGGCCGCCGCCACCCGCTGTGGCTTTGATGATGACGGGATAGCCAATTTTGCGGGCGATCGCCAGTGCTTCTTTCTCATCGGTCAACAGCCCATCGCTCCCCGGCACAGTGGGCACGCCGATTCGCTGCATCGTTTCCTTGGCCGTAGACTTGTCGCCCATCGCCCGCATCGCAGACGGAGAGGGCCCGATAAAGGCAATTTGGTGATCGGCGCAGATCTCCGCGAAGCGGGCATTTTCTGCCAAAAAACCGTAGCCGGGATGAATCGCGCTGACGTTGCGGGTGAGCGCTGCCGCGATGATATTGGGAATGTTCAAATAGCTCTTGCTGCTGGGCGGCTCGCCAATACACACCGCCTCATCCGCAAGCTGCACATGCAGCGCATTGCGGTCAATAGTAGAATGCACTGCCACAGTGGCAATGCCCATCTCTTCGCAAGTCCGCAAAATGCGGAGGGCAATCTCACCACGGTTGGCAATCAGAATCTTTTCAAAACGCATCTCGTAAGGCCCGGCGCAAGGAATCAACGGCCAGGGATTGACTAGCCAGTGTTTTGAATTTTACGCCGAATCGGGGCCCAGGGTTTAGGGATGCGGTTCAGGGTCGGTTACAGGAATTAGGGTGAGGTCGGGCGATCGCCCTACATCGGCAAAAAACAGCGTAACTCCTGGCTGCACAAGTCCTAGCTGTACAAGTCCTGGCTGTACAAGTCCTGGCTGTGCAAAAACCATGTTGTAAAAAACAATCGGGTCAATCCTTTTGTCCAAAACGCTCGGCTTCAACGCGAACGCTCCAACCCAAAAGACTCACCCGATTTGTCGGAATGCCGCATGAGAACCCCAAATGAGTCCCCAAGTTGCAATCCCTAAATTTGAATCTCTGATCCTCTGATCCCTACTCTGCCGTTGCCAGTTCGGTGCTGCCGCGACGGGTGCGGCGAGTGAGCAGATTAAAGAGCTGAATGCCGATCGCCTTGATCAGGTTGCCTTCTAGCTCTTTGAACATGGACATATTCATGCCAAAGGCAGCGTTGGCTTCGTCCACGATGCGGTCGGCGGTGGCTTCATCCACGGGCAGGCTGTCGAGGCGATCGCGGTACATCACCTTAAACGCCTTCTCGTCGGGAATCTGCTCAAACTCGTAGAAGTTAGTGCCCTGACCCTCCGACAGATTCATCGCGTTCTGAGCAATTTTCTTGAGAATTTGCCCCCCAGAGAGGTCGCCCAGATAGCGGGTGTAGAGATGGGAGATCAGCAGTTCGGGAGACTCGTTCGACACCTCCCGAATGCGAGCCACATAGTCTTGCGCGGCGGTCGAGGGCGCAACCTGATCCCTCCAATTGGAACCGAAGTAATAGGTCAGGTCCTTTTCTAGGCTGGCTTTGCGGTTTAGCTCTGGAAAATAGAGATGAGAGAGCAGCGGATGCTCACGGTGGCGCTGCATTTCTTCTTCCATCGCAGAATAGACAAAATAGAGATTCGCCACCAGCTTGCGATAGGAGGTGGGTTCTACCGTGCCCTTCAGAAAACAGGCGACAAAGCCCGTATTCTCCGCCATAGAGTGAGACTTTTTGGTTCCCTCGCGGAGTTTGGATGCTAAATTGCTGCTCATGCTAAATGTCCTGCTAAATATCCCAACTAAATGCGTCTACTAGCGAAAATCCACTAGCGGTTTAGGTGCCTTTTCCAGCGCATTTTGACAGCTTTCTTAACCAGCTTAATCGACACAACTCGACGCTCCGGGGCAGGAAACCCAGACTTTTGCTCTGGTTTCCCGATCCTTACGCCCGACTTGCGCCCAACATAAACCCAACACGCCAGCGCTGAAGGACTGCATCGGGTAATGGCGTGTTTCCTCTCGAATCGGCACTAAACCGTTGCAAAGAGCACCTAAATTGTTACAGTAGTCTGATTTGATGAGAGTTTTTGTTAAAAATTCTTACGCTCTGTCGGCTGAACCTATAGTCAAGACAGGTAGTCAAGACAGGTCTTGGGGCGGCTCGAACTGACGCAGCGGAAAGCGATAAAACACCCCGCCTTGCTCATCTACTTCAAAGTTGGCCTCAAACTCCTTTGCCCGCTCGTCCAGGTATTGCTTGGCCATGTTGCCCGATATGTTGGCGGCCATGGCAAACTGCATCACACTGAAGCAGCCGTTATAGGCCCGCGCCGTTTCAAAGAAAAGACTGCGGAGGCGATCGCTCTCCTCCTCTCGCCAATCTCGGTGCAACCCCCACAGCAGCCAGCCACCCCCAAGCATCATCGGCACCCCCAGCATCAGCCCACCCAGCACCATGTCTCGTCGTTCTTCAGGGGGTTCGCTTTCATCAAATGGCGCAAGCGCCGCCACCATCAGAAACAGCAGACTCAGGCTGAGCAGCACACCAGAGGCTATTTGACGAAGAAGTTTCATAGGCCGGGTGAATATCGCAAACGATATAGATGAGCAATGCACCCGTAGAATGCCCTGAATCAGCCGCTTAGGAAACCCCGTGGCAAGGCAAAAGCGATGGCCAGCGCTTAGCGAACGGCCTCCAGCAGCCGCGAAAAATAGAACTGCGTTTTGGCCATGGCGTTGCGCTTCACGATCCAACCCTGGCTTTCCAGCACGGCAACCACATCCGCCTCGCGGTGCAGGTAGGCGCGGGTGGCCTTACTGGGGCCGGGGAAAAAGTCGCCAATTTTCTTGAGCAGACTGTAGGCCAGCGTCTTGGGCGCAAAGCTGAGCATCAGCCGCGACTCTGCTAGGGAACCCAGGTGGGCAATCATGCGCGCTGCGTCTTCCTGAGGATAGTGGATCAGCACGTCCAGGCAAACCACCGTATGATACTTGCCGCTGAGCGACTCCAGATCTTGCACGGCAAAGGTGGGATTGCCCGACAGCCCCAGCGCCTCGGCTCGCTGCTTTGCTTCGCCCACCATCTTTTCAGAAATGTCGCTAGAGAAGACCGTTGCGCCCATCTGCGCCAGAGGAATGCTGAGGCTGCCCACGCCGCAGCCAGCATCGCAGATCGTCAGGGCGCTGGCGTTGTCGTCTTCTCTGATCCAGCCCAGTACGGTATCTACGGTTTGCTGGTGGCCTTTGCGGATATCAAGCTGGACTTTGTTGACCTCACCGTCGCCGTAGATGCGTCGCCAGCGGTCAAATCCGGTCGCGTTGAAATAGTCCCGGACGATGGTTTTGTCGTCGAGTGCGTTGGTCATTCGGGGTTAGGGGTCAGGTTTAGAGATTAAAGACGGGAATTCAGGCAGGCTATTTTGCGCCGCCCATGCGAATTTCGGAGCAGAAGGTGGCCATGCTAAAGCCGCCGAAGCGCTTGAGGATGCTAGTTCGCAGGCGCAGGTTGGGGCTCGCAAACCAGAGGCGCTCTTCGGAATACATGGTTTCGTATTCGGTGATGAGCGTTAGGGAGTTGTCGTCGCCCATGACGTAGCGGCCGGCCACGGGGGCCTTTTCGGCGTATCCCTGTTCGCGCAGCATTTTGCCTTCGTTGGGCTGCTCGGCATCAGCGACAGGCACAATCACGGTGGAGCCTTCATGCTTTTCTTTGTCCCATTCCATCGTGCCGTCCCAGGTGACGCGGGCCCCACACAGCGCCAAGGCCGGGTCGATTTCGTATTGCTGGCACAGCGCAATGACAGCCGGGTCATCCTTGCTCAGCAAGTCGATGACGATGTCGGACTTGCCGCTCTCGGTTTGCTTGAACGCCAGGTGATGGCTAGTGCGCTGAGAGAACCATTTGCCGCTGCTCTGTTCAAAAAATTCGACGATATCCATTGTTGTTTTGTGAGGATGAAAATCTGAGTTCTAGTAAAAACGAAACCTGGGCGGGCAGCGGCTTCACAGAGCGCGATGTCCTGCAACATTCCTTATCTTATAGCGATCGCCCCCCGCAATTTGCACCGTCTCTGGAAATCGCCGAAAGCGACGGCTGTTTAGCAATGTGCCTAAATGTGCCTAAATGTGCCTAAATGTACCTAAATGTGCCTAAAAGCCCAAATTTAACTGCCAGCTCAGCAGCCGCCCAACGTGCTGCGGCGCACAGTCCACCAGCCGCAGTTGCCACACGCCCCGGGCCGAGCGGTTTAGCACTGTCCGCAGGAGTGGCGTGGTTTGCAGTGTGTAGGTGGTTTGCAGGCGGGTGCGGCGGCCGAGGGTGCGGCTTTGCAGCAGAATGGGGTCGCCCTGGGGCGGCAGCAGCATAATTTCTAGGTCGCCCAGATAGCTGTGTTCCACGTCTACCGTGATCCGCAGGTCGCGCAGGGGGCGATCCGCGCGCTCCCCACGGGAATCGCCCTGCACTTGCAAAATGCTGGTTGCGCCGCGGGGGGTGTCGTCGGGGATGGCGACGGGCGTGGTGTTGGAAAGTGACTGCCATTCGCTGGGGGCGATCGCCGCTGACAGCCTGCGCCGCGCCGCCTCCACTGCCCGCGCCGCATTTACCTTGCCATAGCCAAACCACTTGGAATGGCCGCTGGCATCATAGGTGCCAAAGCGCAATCCCAGTTGGGGGTCGGGATCGGGGTCCACGATTTTGTCGGCGGTTTCCTGCAAAATCTGCTTCACCTCTCGCGCCGTCAGGTCTGGATTGACCGACAGCACCAGCGCCGCCACCCCCGCCACCACCGGGCAGGCGCTCGACGTGCCGCCAAAGGTGTTGGTAAAGCTGCCCGGATCGTAGCCCGCTGCCCCCAGGCGATCGGTGGTGAACACGCCTACCCCCGGCAGGGCCGCCCGAATTTGTGGGCCCGTGTAGGTATAGCCCGTTTGGGGCAGCCACATCCCTGGGGGTGCGTTGTTGCTGGGGGCTGTCACGGAAATCGCGTCGCCCCAGTTGCTATAGGCGGCTTTTTTGTCGAGGCTGGTGCTAGCTGCCACGGCGATTACGTCGGGATGCACTGCAAATCCGTTGAGCCACTGGGTGTTGCCCCGCAGGACGTTGTTCACCCAGCCCTGCTCGTTGACGATGCCGCTGGTGGGGCGGTTGGCGTTGCCTGCTGCAAAGACGACGACGCAGCCCTTGCCGCCGCGCCCTTGGGTCGCCGCCCGGTTGATCGCCGCCCGCTGCCGCAGCGACAGGGGAAAGTAGGCCGCGCTGGCCCCCCAGCTACAGGAAACCACTGCGGCCCCTTTTTGCAGGGCCCAGTCAAACAGCGACTCGATCGCCTGGTCGTCTAGAAACCCTGTGGTGCGGAGGGGCATCAGGCTGCATCCAGGGGCAACGCCAACGATGCCAAACTGGTTTTCTTCGGCGATCGCCACGCCCGCGCAGGCCGTGCCGTGGTTTTCGTGGGATGCTTCTGGCAGCGGCAGATTGGTTTGCAGCTTAAAGTCTCGCGGCTGCACGATTTTTCCTGGCCCCTGAAAGTCGGGATGGTTCAGATCAAACCCGTCGTCGGTGACAGCCACGACGACGGCCCGACTGCCCCGCGTCACGTCCCAGGCAGGTTCGACGGAAATGTGGGCCGTCGGCGCAATCTGGGAGCTGCCCTGGGTTTGCAGATACCACTGGCGGGGATATTCTGGCTCCTGGGGGCGATAAAGCTGCTGGGCGCGGATGACGATGTTGGGTTCCGCCAGCAGCACATCCGGGCGGCGCATGAGTTGGTTGGCCAGCTTGATCGGGTTTGCCCTGGCTTGCGGGGTTACCTCAAACACGTAGGTCTGGGGAATGCCGACGACGGGCTGGGCGGGCTTGAGGCCCAATTCGAGGGCGATCGCCCCCATAGCTTCCGTCGTCACGCTATTAGCAAACTGCACCGTTAGCTCATCGGTCAGATAGACCCGCGTTTGGGGATTTTGCGCCAGTTGATAGACATGGCTGGCAAAGGCAACGTACCGATGCGCCCTGGCCCGGTCGATCCCGGCATCTGCCTGCCCCGCTGCCGTTTTCACCTCGATCAAGTCCACCCCGGGAACCGGACGCAGGGATTCTACGTCTAGTTGCTGAACCCAGTCCTCCAGGGTGATCTCGGCGGGTGCGTCTGCGGTCGGGCGAAACGTAAAGCGATCGCCCAGCTTTTGCAGGCGCAGTTCCTCGCCGCCCCGCTGCAAAATCATGCCCTCCTGCTCTGCCAACACGCCAGAGGCAGGCGGCATCGCGTCTACCGGATTGCCTTCTGCCTGAAAATCGGCCCCACCCCTCGGCGATAAACCGGAAGACGGGCGATCGGGTGGCACAAATCCAGTCATAGGGGTTTACCTAACTTCAACAACAACGGCAAACTTAAACGGAACTTAAACGGCAGATTTACGGCAGATTTAATTAAGGCAGCGCAAGATAACAGCGAACCTCCAGTACATAGCACAACTGGGTGACTTCGGTGCTTTTTGGTCACGAAGTTTAAGCAAAAATAAATAGACAAAGCATCCGAGTGGTAGTATTTACTCTGTGCATTCGCAGGTGCATTTGGTCAGGCTCACGTCTATTCTCTTCAAACTTCTCAAGTCTACGCAGAGGCCCATGGTATCTTTCAACGCCCTTTGTCCACGCTCTTTGACCTGGCTTTTGGCGATGCCCGCCGCAGTTGCGACTGCGCTCGTTCCAAGCGTCGGTGTCGCCCAAACGCCCAGCCCTGCTGACCCCGATGCGGGCTTGCAGCAGCTTGAGCCGGTTACCCCTGCAAACCCCAGCCTTCCGGCTCCCAATGTTACGCCTAGAAACCCCGATGACCTGCGCCCGCTGGCTCAGGATGGCAGCCTGTTGAGCGTGCGGGCGGGCCAACGGATGATGGAAGAAGCCCGCGCTGCGGTAGCCGTGCAAAACTATGATCTGGCCGTGCGGCGACTGCAAGAAGCCCGTCAGGTCTTTAACCAACTGTCTAACTTCTACCAAGAGCTACATAGCAGCTTTACAGCGATTGATAACCGCATCGCTGACAGCCAGCGCCGCAGCGCTCTGGAAACAGCTCAACTGCGGGATGAAGCCACCTATCAGCTTGCCCTGGTTCACCGCGCCCAAAACAAGCCTGACCTGGCCGTGCCGCTGCTGGTGCAAATCGTTCGTAGCCAAAATCCCACTCGCGATTTAGGGCAGCGGGCCTATCGCCAGCTTTATGAACTGGGCTTTGTTGATTCGCCCTTCCCGCGCAGCCAAGATCCGGCTTCGACCTCCACTGCGCCTCGTCAGTAGGAAGGTGGTTGGAAGGCAGGATCAGCAGTTTCTTGGAGCGGCTCTTGAGGCAGCGTTTGAGACTGCCTATGGGGTCGCTTGGCTTTAGGACGCACAATGCTTTAAGGCAGCACAATGCTTTAGACAGCACAGTAAGGAGCGCGGAGATGATTAGTCCCAGCCAAGTAGAGGCAATGATTAAGGAAGCGATGCCCGACGCGCAGGTGCAGATTCAAGACTTGACGGGCGGTGGCGACCACTATCAAGCGATTGTGGTGTCTTCAGCATTTGAGGGTAAGAGCCTGATTCAGCAGCACCAGTTGGTGTATCGTGCGGTTGGCCCGGCGATGGCATCGGAAGCCATTCACGCTCTCTCGCTGAAGACCTATACGCCCGAATCCTGGGCCGCAGGGCAGGCTTCATAACCCAGCCGAAATGAGCGCGGGGAGGTTCGCAGAGTTGAGCCTCCCCGCTACACTGTTAGCAGGATGGTTAGCTAGCAGGGTGGTTAGCAGGATGCGGAACTTGAGAAAGCCACGCATTTGAACTCTGTATCCTTCCCAACTCTTCAAAACTTTTTCTACACAAGACCATGACTCCAGAACTCAAAGCAAAAATTGACGACCTGATTGCCCAAAACAAGATTCTGGTTTTCATGAAGGGCAATAAGCTGATGCCCCAGTGCGGCTTTTCTAACAACGTTGTGCAAATTTTGAATTCCCTCGGTGTGCCCTACGAAACGGTAGATGTGCTGGAAGACTATGAGATTCGGCAGGGCATCAAGGAATATTCGAGCTGGCCGACGATTCCCCAGGTATATATCAATGGGGAATTTATTGGCGGCTCGGACGTGATGATCGAGCTATACCAGCAGGGCGAACTTCAGCAAAAAGTCGAGGTGGCGCTCGCGTCTTAGGATGGATGCTGCATTGAGCGATCGCCCCTAAGCTTGAGAGTATAGCTCTCAAGAGAAAAATCTCCAGGGAAAAGTATGACCGAGCCAGGGAACTCCCGGTTTTGTGTTCAAGATGTGGTTCACAATGTGAGCGAGGCGATCGCCAGCGCAGTCTCTTCAGCCAGTACCGTCGCTGCTACCGTTGCTGATACCGCAGTCAGCACGGCGGAAGCGGCCGTGAGAACGGTTGTGCCTGATGCCCACAACTGGGTTGAACGGGGTACGGAAACGGTTGGCCGCATTGCCACGCCGATTGCGGAAAATCCGCTGATTAAGGGCGCGACCCAAGTGCCGGGGCTAAAGTGGCTGCTGGCATCCTTGGGGCAGGTTAGCCTGACGGAAGTGCGGACGGATGTTGCCGCCCTCCAGCAGCAGTATCCTGCCGAAACGCCCCGACAGTTGGCGCGACGCATCATCTCCGATACGGCCATGAAAGCAGCGGGCATTGGTTTGGCGACCAACATCGCACCCCCAATTGCGTTGGGTCTTTTAGGCATTGAGATTGCGGCGATCAGCGCCCTCCAGGCAGGTATGATTTACCGAATCGCCGCTGTCTATGGCTTTGAGCTAGAAGATCCGGCGCGGCGGGGCGAGGTGATGACACTGTGGGGCGTGTCGAGCAGCAGTTCTGGCGTGGTGAAGGCGGGAGTCAGCCTGGTGGAAGCCATTCCCTTTGCCGGGCCAGCCGTCAGCATTGGGAGCAATGCCTCACTCCTCTACGGATTGGGATACGCCGCAGTTCGCTTCTACGAGAACAAGCTGGCAAAGGGCGATCGCCCCAACTCTTAACACTCTCTAATTCGCTCTAAGTAGATAGACCAGATTAAAAAACAGATCCTGAACCCTGCGCCGCCCGCTGCGCGGGCGGCGCAGGGTCTTTGGGTTTTATATTTTGGGTTTTATATTTATTGATGTCCACCTACTTAGTTTTTGATCTAGCCCCTGCTCGCCGCTATCAGAGCTAATTTGTAAAGGAGCCTGAAAGCCTTGTTAATCAAGGATTTCCGAGAAACCGCTTTTCCTGGGCAAACATGACCTCAAAGCCACACATGCCAAGAGTTTCAGGCTTCTTAAGATTTGCTTCATAAATTAGCTCTCAGGGCGATCGCTCGACGATGGCCAAACAACTGCAAAAGTGTCTGCTGTGGATGGAAACTCAGTAGCATAGAAGGGCTTGGCACATTGTTTCTCACCCTTTGTTTCTCACCGTTTGTCTCTCACCGTGCCAGAGCTACCG
This sequence comes from Thermoleptolyngbya sichuanensis A183, assembly GCF_013177315.1. Classification (NCBI taxonomy): domain Bacteria; kingdom Bacillati; phylum Cyanobacteriota; class Cyanophyceae; order Oculatellales; family Oculatellaceae; genus Thermoleptolyngbya; species Thermoleptolyngbya sichuanensis. The sequence continues at coordinate 5,499,324 of NZ_CP053661.1, forward strand.
ATTTTACCCATTGGCAACGGCCGTTTCTCTGTGAAAGAACTGCTCGACGAACTCTGGAATCAGTTGCGACCGCCCCGGACGTTTTCCTGGCAAACGCTGGTGCTACTGAGCCTGTTTTCCTGGGCGCTGTCTATTCTGGTTGAAACGCTGATTCTCAAGGATTTGCTGTCGCGGTTTGGCTGGCTGTTTCTGACGGTCGGGGTTGGCTGGGCGCTGTCGGGCAACAAGCTGAATATCCTGGGACTGGAAATCCAAACTGGCCCGTGGATCACGGGGGCGCTGGCTTGTGTGGTGCTGTTTGCGGGATGGGTGGGCGATTTGGGGCGCGTGGCGTGGGTCAGTTGGCCAATCTTTTCGGCAATTTCAGCGGCAGTGCCCCACTTTTTTCCCCGGTTTACCTTCAGCATCCCCGACCCCAAGGTGCGGCAAGACCTGATCTTGCGGGCAGTGCTGGCGGGCACCATGAGCTGCTGGATTCAGTTTCATTTTGTGGTGCAGGATTGGCTGCGCGACTATCCGACCCTGTTGTCGGACGATTTTCGGCGGAGTGCCTTTGTGGTGCGGTTGGACGAGGAGCAGCACGACCCCAGCCGCAGCGTACCCCGTGCGGAACTACTGATGAATCTGGTGGAGGGCTATATCAGGGGATCGCTGGAAGGAATTCCCTGGAGCGACACCGAGCGCTGGCTAATTGCGCTGGATCAGCAAATTCCAGAACTGCAAAGGCAGGTCTTTGCATGGGCAAACCCATCCGCAACCAGGGGATTGCCGGAGGATGCGCTCTGGCGATTTAGCGCGGTGGTGCCTCCGGGCGAGCCGGAATATACCCTGCGGCTGCGGATGCTCTGGACGGGCCCGACCAGCACCAATTTTCCCTATGTCTATGAAAAGGCTTGCCTGATTTCTCAGGTTACGCCGCCGCTAGGTGCAGGCGAAGTGGTAGCGGGTGCGCCGCTGACGCGGGTGGAATGCAATCCCTTTCGGCGCATTTCGCTGGCGCAACCGCCGTAAAATCGGAATGCGGCGCGAACTGCCGGTGGGGTTGATGGGTGATACGCTTGCAGACGACAGGCGAGTGGGCTTGGGACGTAAGGGAGTAAGGAGACGGTGAATCTCGGTCGCGTGTGGGTGATTGCCGTGAATGTGTTTCGTGAGGTGATTCGCGATCGCATTCTGTATTTGCTGGGCGTGTTTGCGATCGCGCTGGTGTCGATCGCCGCGCTGCTGCCCGAAGTGGCGGCGGGCACGGAGCTAAAGATTTTGCTAGACGTGGGGCTGGCGGCTATCGGTCTGACAGGGCTGGTGATTGCCATTTTCGTCGGCACGGGCCTGGTGAACAAAGAAATCGAGAAGCGCACGGTTTATGTGCTGATTGCCAAACCCGTTAGCAAGGCAGAATTCATTCTGGGCAAGCATTTGGGTCTATCAGCCGTGCTGGCTGTGCTGGTGACCGCCATGACGCTGATTTTCGTGGCAGTGGTGAGCTTTTATCGAGCGCCCTTTCCGCTGGCGAGCATCTTGATTGCGGCGCTGTTCCAGTTTTTGGAACTCTCGCTGATGGTGGCGGTGGCGATTTTGTTTGGCGTGTTCACCAGTTCCCTGCTGGCGATCGCCCTTACGGTGGGCATTTACCTCATGGGTCACTTTAGCCGTGATCTGGTCAGCCTGGGCAATCTCAGCCAGAATCCGGTGATGGAGCGGATAACGCAGGGACTCTACCTGCTGCTACCTGACCTGGCTCGGCTCAATTTGAAAAACCAGGCAGTGTATGGCTTGGCGGCTCTGCCTCCTGCATCAGAACTGTGGGCCAACGCAGCCTACGGGGTGCTGTATACGGCGCTGCTGCTGGCGATCGCCACGGTCATCTTTTCTCGCCGCCAGTTTTAACCGCGTCCCGCGATCTCTCCTACACCCCTACACTCAGCGCCGCCAGCACCCCTTCAAAGAGCTTCAGCCCGTCGGTGTTGCCCAGGGCGGGGTCGGCGGCTCGTTCTGGGTGGGGCATCATGCCCAGCACATTGCCCCGGCGGTTGCAGATGCCTGCAATGTGGCCCAGAGATCCGTTGGGGTTGCTGGCTTCCGTTAGGGAACCGTCTGCCGCGCAATAGCGGAACAGAATTTGCTGATGGTCTTCCAGAGCCGCCAGCGTGTCTGCATCGGCATAGTAGCAGCCTTCGCCGTGAGCAATCGGCAGCGTAATCACCTGCTGGGGGGCATAGCGCTGGGTCCAGGGCAAATCGACCCGCTCGACGCGCAGCGAAACGCGATCGCAAATAAAGTGCAAATCCCGATTTCGCACCAGCGCCCCCGGCAGCAGCCCTGCCTCTGTCAACACCTGAAAGCCATTGCAAATGCCCAGCACCAAACCGCCCCGCTCGGCGTGCTGCACCACGGCCTGCATGGCGGGCGAAAATCGAGCGATCGCCCCACAGCGCAAATAGTCGCCATAGCTGAACCCACCGGGCACAATCACCAGATCCAGCCCCGATAGGTCACTCTCCTCATGCCACACCATCCGCGTCGGCAGCCCCAGCAAATCGCGGGTCACCATTGCCGCGTCGCGATCGCAATTGGAGCCAGGGAAGACGATGACACCAGTTTTCATGGGGGTTTAGGGGTTAGGGGTTAGCTCAAACCGATAATTCTCAATCACCGGATTGGCCAAAAGCTGGTCGCACATCCGGTCAAGCTGGGTGCGGGCATCGCTTTCGTCGGCGGCGGTGAGGGTCAGCTCTACATACTTGCCAATGCGAACCGGACCCACATTGTCATACCCAAGGTGCTGGAGTCCCGACTGCACAGCGGTTCCAGCCGGATCGAGAACGGAGGGACGCAGGGTGACGTATACCTTAGCCTGGTAGGTCTGACTCATGGGAGGGGGCGGATGCAATGCGGCAGAGTGGCGGGGATTCAGCCCAGAAGCGTGCCAAACCCGCACCTCATTTTATAGCGCTTATCGCGCTTTGTAGCGCTGGTGCCGCCTAGAGCGCGATCGCCCCGCAGGTTTCTCCACAAGTGGACGGGCGATCGCGATTATGATGAGACAGAACGGGACGCACGATCCGACGGAATCGCAACTCGATCCTTCAACTCGATCCTTCAACTCGATCATTTACGCATTTACGCTGCCGCACTGCCCAATCCCCCCTGAAACCACCATGAGAACGCGCCGCACCCGCAACCAAGAGCGAATTCTCACCCTGCTCAAGACCTTGAATCGGGCCGTTTCAGCGCAGGAAATTTTTCTGGAACTGCGAAAGGAGGGGCATAATATCGGGCTGGCGACGGTCTATCGGTCGCTGGAAGCGCTGAAGCTAGAGGGCGTGGTGCAAAGCCGCCAAATCAGCACAGGTGAAGCGCTCTACAGTTCCACGCAAGAAGATCGCCACCACCTGACCTGCCTGCGCTGCGGTAGCTCTCTCCCCATCGACGAGTGCCCGGTGCATGAGCTAGAGGAGCAGCTCAATCAGTCCTACCGGTTCAAGATTTACTACCACATGCTGGAGTTTTATGGGCTGTGTACTCAGTGCCAGGAGGCGATCGCCAGCCCAACACAGCAGGATCAGGGGGCCGTGGGATGAGCGCACTCTCCGTACCCTCCGACCCACCCATCACGCATTCAGCGGAATTGCAAACACCCAGTCGCGGAACTCCGGATCGCGGTTTTCGGTGATGGCGGTCAGCTTGTCCCGCAGTTGGTCGGTCACGGGGCGCTGAGGAGAATACTCGTAGTTTTCGACGCGACGAACGGGCGTGACGCGGGCCGCCGTGCCGCTGAGAAACACTTCATCAGCGATGAACAGTTCCGACTTGTCCACCGGACGCTCGATCACCTCAATCCCCAGCGACCGGGCAACGGTGATGACGCTGTCGCGGGTAATGCCTTCCAGAATGTCTTGGTCAAACCCCGGCGTGATCAGCTTGCCATTCCGCACGATGAAAATATTCATGCCCGATGCTTCGCTGACTTTGCCCTGAGAATTGAGCAAAATCGCCTCGTCGAAGCCCGACTCCACGGCCTCTGTCTTGGCTAGCGATGAGGTGATATAGGCTCCGCTAATCTTGCCACGCAGGGGCAGGCTGCGGTCTTCTTGGCGGTGCCAGGAGCTAATACGGCAGCTCACGCCTTCGGGCGAAAGGTAGTCGCCCAGTTCCAGCCCGTAGACAAAGAAATCCTTTTCAACGCTGTGGAGCCGGGGCGAAATCCCCAGATCGGACGTGTAGACAAAAGGACGGATATAGAAAGAGGTCGTGGGGCTATTCTTTTTTACAAAGTCGATGATCACCTGCTGGATTTTGTCGGGGGGCAGGTCGTAGTGCATGAAGCGGGCGCTCTGGCTAAGGCGCTGGCTGTGGCGATCCAGCCGAAACAGCAGGATCTGCCCAGGATTCTGCGGATCGGGAAGCCCGCGCATTCCCCCAAAAGCGCCCGTTCCGTAGTGGAGTGCGTGGGTCGCAATCGAAACGTTGGCCTCGGCAAACGGAACGAACTGGTTTCGGAAATACGCGATCGGCAGAAAATTGTGCATGGTTAATGAAGATGGGGCGGCAATCTGAAGGATCCGCAGGATTTCATCGTAATGGATAGCCTACGCGCAAGGCGATTGTTCGATCAAGTCTTGTAACGATCAGCAAGGCTTGGAGCCACGGTTTGTAACAAACGCCGCAACAGAAACGCCGCAACAGAGGGTTCATGCGACGAGCTAGGTCATGAGCATTCGCTCTAGCGCATCGATGTCGGGAATTCGCAGCGTGTCGCGATCGCGGGCAATCAGTCCCTTACGCTCTAGCTTGCTCAGCACGCGCGTCACGGTTTCTCTTGCCAGTCCGCTGAGGCTGCTTAGCTCTCGGTGCGGCAAGTTGGGAATTTCGATGCCGCCCTCGGCCTTTTTGCCCTGACCATCTGCCAAAAACAGGATGATATCCGCGACCCGCGACTGGCTATCTGACTCGCGCAGCCGCAGTCGTCGGTTTACCTGCCGCAGCCGCCGGGCCATCAGTTGCGCCAGCCGAATGCCCGCTTCTGGCTCCGTCTTCAGCAGCTTCACAAAGTCTTGGGCGGGCATGTTGCCGATCACCGTGGGCACAAGCGTCAGCACGTCCGTCGAGCGGGGGACTTCATCCAGTGGAGCCATTTCGCCAAACAGCTCACCCTTGCCCAAAATATTCAGCGTCACCTCTTTGCCGTCGAGGTTGTAGGTGCGAATCTTGACCCAGCCTTCCAGAATGAAATAGACCGAACTGCCCCAGTCGTTTTCGAGGAGCAGAACCTGTCCGGGTGGATGGCTGCGCGTGACAACGTGAACCGTGGCGTTTTCCACGGCTTCTTCGGGTAATCCTTCAAAAAACGGGGCACTGCGAATCAGCGCGGCATCGCGAGATTCGCGGGGGCCAAGTCGATCGGGCATGGAGGCCTTGCTAAATGCTTGAAATCAAAAGCTTTGTCGCTTTTATGGGCACAGGTAACGATCTATTAAATCATAGTCTGCCAAAGGCGGATTGAGCGTCTGTTTTCAACCGTTGCCAGAACCTTGGGAGCGCGATGGACGCGGCTCTGAGGGTGGGGCAGGAAATATTTTCGCTTAAGCCGCAACACAAGCTACAGAAAAGCCTGCAACATTGAGAAACAAAGGCTGGTTGGTATCTGACCTTAGGCTATGATGGGCGCAGTTTATAGCAATGGTTTTGCGTCATCGTTTTCGGTAATTTTTTAGCAGCAATTTTTTATTGAGGGGCGATCGCCTATCCAGATTCACCTGATAGATTCACCTGAAACCAGTAGGAGAAAGTTCATGTTTACAAACGGCGCGCGCAGCGTTCCAGATGTTGTTCAAACGGGCTATTCGGTTGACATTGGCAAGTACCTGGGCGAAGGCTGGGAACTGTTTAAGAAAAACGCAGGCGGCTTTTTCGGGTTTACGCTGATTATGTTATTGGTTTCGATAATTCCGCAAGTCTTGCCGGAGCGTATCAAGCCTTTGGGCAGCATTGCCAGCAGCGTGTTGTCTGGGCCACTGGGTGCGGGTTTCTACATCGTGGCTTTCAAGCTGATGAAGCAGAGAGCCACCACCTTTAGCGATTTCTTCCGGGGGTTTAACCATTTTCTGCCACTATTTCTGGCTAGCCTGGTAACGGGTATTTTGACATTAATTGGCTTTGCCTTGTTCGTGCTTCCAGGCATCTACTTGGCGGTCGCCTGGATGTTTACGACCCCGTTCATTGTCGATCGTAAGTTTGATTTTTGGGATGCGATGGAGTCGAGTCGCAAAGTGATTTCCAGAAACTGGTTTTCCTGGTTCATTTTCCTGATTGTGCTGGCTTTGCTGAACTTTGTTGGATTTCTGCTATTTGGGGTGGGTGCTTTGGTGACGATTCCCCTGTCGGCCTGTGCGGTGGCGATCGCCTATCAGGAGGTCATGGGGCTTTCCAACTCGGGTATCGCTGACGAAGGAGCAGGCATCACCGATAGTTTCTAGGATTCGGCTTTCAGAATTCGGCTTTCAGGATTCGGCTTCTGGGATTCCGCTGGCGATTTCTGACATCCAGTTGGCGATCGCAGGTTTTAGGATAGAGAAAGCGGTTTCACGCCGCTGCTCTTTTGCCGCTGCTGTTCTTCCGTTACCTCTGTACTGAAACTCTGCCGTGAAGTCTTCTAAACTGGCGCTGATGGTGGCTCTAGTTCCCCTAGCGGCCGTCTATTTTGGCTCTCTTTCCACGCTAGACAGCGCTTTTGTTGCCAAGAGCCTGCTGGTTGTCCTGCCGGTTCAGGCGGGGGCTTGCGCGTATCTGGCCTATCGCTATTGGAGCGGACGGCTCCTGCGGTAGGTGCTGAGCAGCGAGGTTTGAAGAGGGAAGAGGGAAAAGGGAAGAACGAAGAGGGAAGAACGAAAAGAGAAAAGGGAAGAATTGTGAGCTTTTGAGGCCTCTGGTGGATAAGGCGACTGGGTGTGTCCTGATTTTGCAAATTTTCCCTTATCCTCAGTCCTTCCAAGCCGCCCTTTGTAAGTTTGTAGAGTGAGTATCCTTAGCGCCTGTAAAATTTGCCGATGCAACTGATTCCCAAACCGCAAGCCCTCGCTGTGCCATCTTCTGAGTGCCAAACCCTGACGCTGGATGTAGGCGGCATGAAGTGTGCGGGCTGTGTGAAGGCCGTGGAGACGGAACTGTTGCAGCAGCCGGGTGTGGTGGCGGCGACGGTGAACTTGGTGACGGAGATGGCGCTGGTGGAGGCAGAACCGGGCGTGGAGGGAGCAGCGCTGGCGATCGCCCTTACGGAGGCTGGGTTCCCTTCCCAACTGCGCGGTGATTCGGCGGCGAATGGGGCGACAGAAACGCCCGCCGAACGCCAGCAGCACAAGACGCGAGAACGGATGGGGCAACTGGCGATCGCCTGTACGCTGCTGGCTCTCTCGTTTTTGGGCCACCTCAGCGCCTTTGGACTGACGCTGCAAGGGTTGAGCAACATTTGGTTTCATGCAGGGCTGGCAACGCTGGCGCTGCTGTTTCCCGGCCGCAGCATGGTGATCGACGGCTGGCGTGGGCTGCGGCGCGGCGCACCCAACATGAATACGCTGGTCAGCCTGGGCACGCTGACGGCCTACAGCGTTAGCCTGGTGGCGCTGCTGGTTCCGGCGCTGGGCTGGGAGTGCTTTTTTGATGAACCCGTGATGCTAGTGGGCTTTATCTTGCTAGGGCGCACGCTAGAACAGCAGGCCCGCAGCAAGGCGACCGCATCCCTGCAATCCCTGGCGGCGATGCAGCCTAGCACGTCTCGCCGGATTCCTGCTGCGACGGCCACGCTGACGGGCGAGGAGTCGGTGACGCTGGCAACGGAGCAGGTGCGGGTGGGAGACTGGCTGCTGGTGCTGCCGGGGGAAAAAATTCCGGTGGATGGTGAGGTGACGGTCGGCCAGACGACGGTCGATGAGTCGATGCTGACGGGCGAATCGAGTCCCGTGCTGAAGCAGACGGGCGATCGGGTGGCAGCGGGCACGGTGAACCAGACCGGGGCGATCGCCCTCCGCACCACGCGCACCGGAAAAGACACGACCCTGGCGCAAATCATCGCCTTGGTAGAAGCGGCCCAAACCCGCAAAGCGCCGATTCAGCGGCTGGCGGATAGTGTGGCAGGCTACTTTACCTATGGCGTGCTGACGCTGGCGCTGCTGACGTTTCTGTTCTGGTATTTTGTGGGGCTACCCCTCTGGCACGACCCCATTGCCGCGCTGGGTATTCATGAAATTGGGCTGGGCACGGCCCACACCGCCCACCTCGCCCACACGGGGATGACTGGCGACTCGGCCATGATGCACGCCGCCATGCCGTCGCCGCTGTTGCTGAGCCTGAAGCTGGCGATCGCCGTTTTGGTAATTGCCTGTCCCTGTGCATTGGGCCTGGCCACGCCGACCGCCATTCTGGTTGGCTCTAGCCTGGGGGCAGAGCGGGGCCTGCTGATTCGCGGTGGCGATGTGCTGGAAAAGGCGCAGGCTTTGGACACCCTCGTTTTCGACAAGACGGGCACGCTGACCCAGGGCCGCCCGGTGGTGACGGACTGCGTACCGTTGGCGGCGGGCTGGACGGCAGCGCGGCTGCTGCAACTGGCGGCAACGGTTGAAGCCGGAACCACTCACCCGCTTGCTGCGGCGATTCGCCAAGCCGCGCATCAGCAGGCGTTGTCCCTGTTGCCCGCTGCCGAATTCCAGACGCAGCCCGGACTGGGCGTATCTGCACGGGTGGAGGGCGCACGAGTCTACCTGGGCACAGCAAACTGGCTGCGGCAGAATGACGTTTCGCTAGAAGAGGCGGTTTGCGAGCAGGCGCAGGCGATACTGCTCCGCAACACTAGCGCAAACGCCACGACGGGCAAAACCGTTGTCTACGTTGGCGTAGAGCAACAGTGCGTGGGCTTCATGGCGATGCAAGATCCGCTGCGGCCCGATGCCCTTCGTGCAGTGCAGCAACTTCGAGACGCTGGGCTGAGGCTGCGCCTCTTGACGGGTGACCAGCCTGCAGCCGCTAGAGCGATCGCCCAGATGTTGGGCTTTGCGCCCGAAGACGTGCAGGCGGGCCTGTTGCCCCAAGAAAAAGTAGCGGTGATCGCCCAGCTTCAGGCCCAGGGACGGCGGGTGGGCATGGTGGGTGACGGCATCAACGACGCGCCCGCGCTGGCCCAGGCAGATGTCAGCATTTCCCTGCACTCTGGCACGGATGCCGCAATCGAGGCCTCGGAGATTGTGCTGATGGGCGATCGCCTGACGGACATCAGCGCCGCCTTGCGCCTTAGCCGCGCCACCTTCAACAAGATTCGCCAAAACCTGTTCTGGGCCTTTGCCTATAACCTGTTGGGTATTCCCGTGGCGGCGGGCGTGCTGCTGCCCACGCTGGGTCTGATTCTCAGTCCGTCGGCGGCGGGCGGGCTGATGGCGCTCAGTTCCATCAGCGTGATTACAAACTCGCTGCTGCTGCGGTTCTTGAAAAAAGATCTATGACTAGTTCTTTTGTTTTTTCGTAACTGTTGCTGTCTAGATAAATTGCCGCAACTAGTGCCTCGAAGGTTTCGCCTAAGACCGAAGACTGATTCCCAATCCCCTGCTTTTTTTCGCCTTTTCCGAGACGAATAAATTGCTGAATCTTCATCGCTTCGAGAACCTTTCCTAAATTCTCCCGGCTTTCCAGCCTGCTCTTTTCAGTTGTGACGGCTTCGCGGCTCTTGCAGCCCTGCTGAATCAGCATCTCAACCAAGATCGCCTTGAGAATTGCGTCACCGAGGATTCGATCAAGCTCCTGATCTTGGCAGGCTACACCCTGCTGGATTTGCTCTTGAGCAAAGGCTTTGCGAGTTAGCGCTCGAATCAGGAATTCCTTTGTTTCAAAGGTGTAGTATAACTGTTGCTCAATCGCCGCAATATCTTCGAGTTTCATCCTTAGAGGTCAATCACAGAGTCTCTACAACTTGTGACTACACTGTTGAACACGTCGGTTACAGTCCTTTAGCCGGATGATTGATTTTCTCTCCGAGGAAAAAGCGACAAATAAGACGTTAGGGCGTTATTCCCGAACCAGAACTGGTGTTCCCAAGGCGACTGAATCGTAGAGCGCTTCGATATCGGCATTTCGCATCCGCAGACAGCCGTGAGACACTGCCTGCCCCACCGAGTCATCGCGGTTGGTGCCGTGAAAACCGATCGAGTGAACTCCGTCTGTCCAGAAGCTAATCCACCGCGTCCCCAGTGGGTTGCGCAGGTCGTTGCCAATGAGCTCCTTGGTGATGGGATGCTCCCACAGGGGATAGGTCTGGCGATCGATGACGCGAAATGTGCCCTGCGGCGTTTCCCAGCCGTCTTGTCCAATAGCAACGGGGTAGCTGGCCTTGATCTGATCGCCGTGGTAAAAGTACACCTGGCGATCGCTCAGATCCACCACGAGCCGGGGCGTGTGCAGCGGGAGCGTCGTCAGCACCTTGTGAGCAGACTGCACCGGGATAAATCCAGAGGCTTGCAGAGGGGGAGAATCCGCCGCTGGACGGGACTGGACACGAGGAGCAGCCTGCGAAGGAGTGGGCGGCAGGATGCCCGTGGCGAGGGCGGCGATTCGCGAAGCAATCTCTGCGGAAATCGCTCGTTCAGGAGCAGATCGGTTCGAATTCCTGGATGACGCTGAAACCGCCTGCTCCTGGGCTAGAGATCCGGAACGAGACGCAGAACCCACCCGCACCAAAGCTGGCGATTGGGATGCCGCAGACAAAGGAGAGGGTGCAGGGCGAGACGAGGGAGACGGCGGCGTTGGCGAAGGAACTGCTGCGGGAGCAGGCTGGGGTGAAGGGGTTGAGCCTGTCTGGGAAGCAGGTGGCATTGCTGCCTGGGGAGCAACGGGCACAATCGGCGCGATCGCCCCTGGCTGCCACCCACCGGGACGACTCGGCAGGTCGCCCGAAGGAGAGACGGGCGGCAAGGGAGAAACCGTTGCAGACGGCTGCGGGGCAGATGAGCGATGGGCAGCGCGGGGAGAGCGGCTGCGCGACGGCTGATAGGTCAACACCAGCAGCCCCGCCGCCGCAAAGCACAGCATCATGAAACTGCGGGCGATCGCCCACTGTCCCTCTGTGCCCACTGTTCCCAGCGATTCGCGTCTCGCCCTCACCACCGCTATTCGTTCAAATCGTTATTCGTTCAAGGATTCGTTTAAATCGTTCAAACCCGTCAATCGTTCAAACTCGCCCAAGCGCCCTTCTATCTTAGTCCGCCTCGCCAGCCAAAATCCTGCCAAGTTCGTCACAACCTGGCAGGATTTCAACCCAGAGACCGCCTATCGATTAACCCTGGCGGCGACGCATCGACCGAGCCGGCCGCCGTCTGGGGCGCTGCCTGTTCCGACCGGTCGCCAGACCTGTCATGCTGACCAGTCCCATCAGCACGCCGGGCAGCGTGGCTCTTGGACTGACGTGAGCCCTGGCAGCCGTCGGGCGCAAGTCATTCGCCTCAAGGCGCTGGCTGGGGCTATATCCCGGCACGAGGCTCAGCAGGGCCGAGACACCCGTGGCAATCAGCAGGGCGATCGCCCCCGTCTCGTCCGTCGGCTTGGCAAACTCATTCTTCATGCCAAAGGAGGCGTAGAGAAAATAGAGCGAAATCAATGCGCTCAGCAAAATGAGAAACGTGATCACGCCGGGACTATTGGCAAAGGTGTAGATTGGGCCCTTTGCGGCGGAAAACTCTTCAAATGTAGAAAACGGGCTGCTCATGGGGTGTATCTCCTGTCTAAACCTAATCCATCGCCAACTCAGAAGAGGTCGGAGCCTGGGATATGCCATTGCCCCCAACCCCCTTAGTAATGTTGGAAATCAGCGTCATGGTGGGATATTCGGGATAGCCTTCAATGCCCAGATCGGCAATGTCTAGACCCATCACCTCTTCTTCCCGCGACACCCGCAACAGGTTAAACCGCTTCAGCAGCCAGCTTACGCCGTAGCCTGGGATAAAGCCCAGCAGCACCACAGACACCAGCGCTCCGATCAGTTGTCCAACAAAATTAATGGGCGGAATGTCGGCTCCTTGGGGATAGCCCGCCGCAAAGATGCCCGTCAGCACCGCTCCCAGCAGCCCGCAAACGCCGTGAACCCCGACTGCGCCCACGGCATCGTCGATGCCTGCCTTCTCGATTGCCACAATTACCTTGGGCATCAGAAATGCGCCCGCGAAAGCCAGCACAATCACCAGCGCCGGGTGGTACAGATCCAGCCCTGCACCCACGGTAATGATGCCTGCCAGTCCGCCGGAGATCGTGAAGAAAGGCTCACTCTTAGAGGAAATGTAGGCTCCCACCAGTCCTGCGGCCAGCGCCAAGGTAGTGTTCACGCCGATCGAGGCCAGCGTCATCGGCGTGCCGTAGATGGTCGTCTCGCCTGTGTATCCGGGCAAAAAGATGACGCAAGCCGCCAAAAATGCATAGAACCCCACAAAAATCAGCATCAGCCCGACCATCGTCAGCGGCAGGTTGTGGGGCAAGATGGGGCGTGGGTTGCCCGCTTCGTCATACTTGCCGACCCGCGGCCCCAGGTTAATCAGCACGCCCAGAGCAAAGAAGCCCGAAATACCGTGGACGATCGCCGAGCAGCCGAAATCGTGATAGCCGAGGTTGGTCACAAACCAGCCGAAGGGGTTCCAGCCCCAGGCCGCCCCGACCACCCAGGTAAACGCGCCCAACACGACGGACAGCACCAGGTACGCGCCCACCTTGACCCGCTCGATCAGCGCTCCTGACAAGATGGAGGCTGTGGTCATGGCGAATAGCGCAAAAGCAAAGAAGAAGACCCCTGTCAGATGGTCTCCAGTGTTGGGAGCTAGGGCTGGTGACCAGGGGTAGGACGCTTCGACCAGTTCCATTGCGGACTGGATCGTTTCGCTTTGCTCAGGGTTTGTCCAGGGGCCGAGAATGCCGCCCGTCACGGGGAACAATGGGAAGGCGTTATACACCCACCAGCCAAAGAAGAAAAAGGCAAGCCCAACGCTGGCAAGCGTCAGCAGGTTTTTGACCATCGTGGCCAGGACGTTTTTGGTGCGCGATGCGCCGCCCTCGTAGGCGAGGAATCCGGCGTGGATCAGCAGCATAAACACAGATGCCCAGTAGTAAAACGTCTCTGAGGCAAATGTTCCGAGGAATTCTTGTGCTTCGGGTGACATGGGTTAGGAGGTGGAGTTACGAGTCAACGGCAGGCTATTGAAAATGAAAATAGCTCGCAATGAAAGAAATATAACTAGCAACAGCAATTGGTGAAGATTAGCCAGAGGAACCGGAGGCTTGTGAGGAGGCAGGAAAAGACTCAGCAAGATTCAGGGCTGCTCTTGTTAAACACCTGCGCGGGCTGATGACGATGACACACAGCCGACGATACAGGGGTCAGCATCCTGATATGAAGCGAATATTAAAGTCAGCCTGTTTTGACAAATGTATTGCAGTTAACCATCCGTAACTGGGTTCTGGAAGATGACCGCAAGGGCGATCGCCGTTCCTAGCACCAGCAGCAGTCCCAGCGCCCCGGCCAGCGGTTTGCCATCCAGCCCCGTGATCCAGGCAGGAACTCGTCCGGTCGGTTCTAGAGCGCCTAGAATCTCCAGGCTGGCGATCGCCATGATCCAGCCTGCATGTAGCCCCCACGCCAGTCCCAGGTTGCCTCCAGCGACCCAGCAGGCTCCGCTGAGGACGAGCCCCATGACCAGCAGCCCAGGCAGTTGCGGCACGGTTGCCCGTCCGTCCCAAACGAGATGCAGCAGGGCAAACAGCAGGTTGGCGATCGCCACAGCCGCCAGCGGTTCCAGATCAAAGCCCAGCACCAGCGGCAAAAATCCTCGAAAGACCAGTTCCTCCACCAGCCCCACGGCCAGCCCCAGCAGCGCCACGGCAATTAGAGATCGGCTGGCGCTGCGGCTCAGCGGCTTGGTTTGCCAGCAGCCCCAGCCCGTCACCACCTGCACCCCCAGCCATAGTCCAACTCCTGCGATCGCCACCAATAACCCCAGTCCTAGCCCTTGCCACAATGGTTCGCTCCAGGCCAGACCATAGATGCCGAAGCCGCTGCGGGTCGAAAGTCGAGGACTTACCTGCCCAACGGCCCACAGCGCTGCCGGAGCCAGCAGGTATAGCCCCAGCAGCAGCGGAATTTTTTGGGCGGGTGCAATCGGTTTACCGGGCCACCACTGGAGGGCGATCGCCATCGGCAGCAAAATCGGCAGCCCCAATCCTATCCACACTGCAAAAAAGAGCGCCGCCTCACCAAAGTTCAGCAGCGCCAACAGTTCGACATCAAATTTGAGATCAAAAAACATAAGCAGCACTATTCTTCATCCGAGTCTTCGCCGTCCTTGTCGCGGTCGATTTGAATGAGATGAATGTGCTTGTAACCCAGCTTAATTTCAAACTCATCACCGGGCTTCAGACCCATTTTGTCGGTGTAAGTGGAACCGATGACAATCTGTCCATTTTTGTGGACACTGACGCGATAGGTCGGCTCCCGCCCGCGCCCGTCTCGATCTGATCCGGTTTCTAGGGAAATTCCTCGAGCTGCCAGCAGAGCCTCATAAAAAGCCGCCATGTTGACACGAGTTTGCTGATTTTTGCCGACGGTCTGATAGCCGCACTGAATAGCTTTTTCTCGCGCCTTGAGATGCGAAATTTCTTTTAGCTTCTGAAGCAGCGCCTTTCCAGTCAATGGAGATGTCGCGATTTCTGTCATTGCGTTTAGAGCATCCTCTATTCCAAGACGACTATGTTCAAAAACGGCTCGCACATGAGATGGACTTAAACCTGCCGTGGGCGATCGCCCTTGAGAAATTTTGTGGAGACGCTTTGTTTAGAGTGGGTTTAGAGTGGCGCAGATCTGAAATTTTGAACCCAGGCCAACGCACCCCAACCAACCAAAACGCTCTAGGAAAGATCTGGCGGTAGAGAGGTTTTCAAGCACAGATTGAAAGGGACTCCGTATCAGGCTTGAAAGCTCTCAATGGCGTTGTAGCTAGAGCCAGACGCACTTTGCTTGACGACATTTTCACAAGCTTGACCACCAAAGCATTGAGGATACAAGCTATCCTGTGTACCATCCAGAACCCAGAAGATTCAGCCTGATAGAGATCGAGCAATTTCCTTGATCGCTGGAGAAGACTGAACCTATCTTGACCTGCATCCTAAGGGCTGATCTCATCAAACTACTCTGGGCAACGAGCTCCTGAGAATTACCTGAGAACTATCTGCTCAGAGCCATTAATTTAGGATTACGACACTCGATCTAGCCTCCCAACGCTTCAGACCAAACCAAACATGAAAAACATCAAAACAAAATGGGAGCTTGGCTTGAGCTACATATCCCAAATTATAGCCTTAAGCTTTACCCAATTTAAAGCATTAATAAAAGGTCAAGGTTTTATAAAAAATTCCGGGACTGCTTTACGAGCTTAGAACCAGATTGATATAGGCAGAACTCTCAGTTTTTCAATTTACTAGAATTTTGGATTGAGGTAAAGTGCAGCTTGCCTTGTGAACTAAATCTCGTGATCTAGCATTGCTCAATCATTGCCCAATCAACCCAAACAATGCGGAATTCACCTGTGAATGCCGTCGAATCCCTGGAAATCAAGAAATATTGGAAAGTCCTTATGCTGATCAAAGACTGCTGGCATTGACGAGATAGCCTATTTGCAGGATTGACAAATGATGAAGACTAAGAAAACACCAAGTAAATATGAACTAGGTTGGGCGAGTATCTGGGCGATCGCCCGGATTAGGTCGCAATTTTTCTACAAGTATTACCTACCCTCCTCAGCAGCAGAGTGATTCCCCAACGTGGCATTTGAACCTGTCCCTAAGTTTCATCAACCTAGCAGCGGATCGGTTTAATAATTGGTATCCCTGAGTGCTGAAAGCAGGGGAAATTAGGCGATCGTCTGTATTTTCTGCCTGCATTCTTGACCCGTTGGTGTAGTGCTGTCCCCCTTTGCCCTCGGCGGTTGATTGAGATGCATTCATAGAGCAGGTGGGTATTGAGCAGGGATTGGAGTAAACCTGAGGCAGACCTTAAGTCCGGCTTTAGCTCAGTCACGATCTCTCGTTCCAGACTAGGATAGTGGCAGGAGAACTAAGACACGTTCTCTAAATTTCTGAGCAGGATAGCCCGTAGGCAAAACGCTCCCGTTGGTTCCTTCTGCATCCCTGCAATTACATGCCTGAAAGTATCGAACTGCTGCCGTTGGCACCTTTCGTTCGCAACTCCTTCGCTACTCCATGTCGTTTGGTAATTTCTGGTAATTTCTAGGATTTGACTGACGCTATTTCCCCGCTTACTCGCAACTCACAGCCCATGCGCGTTCAATTCAAAATTCTGCGACAAAACGAAAACTCGGCTCCCTACAGTGCCACCTACGAGCTAGAGGTAGACCCCGGCAATACGATTCTTGACTGCCTGAACCGCATTAAGTGGGAACAGGATGGAGGGCTTGCCTTCCGCAAAAACTGTCGAAATACGATCTGTGGCAGTTGCTCGATGCGAATCAACGGACGCTCGGCCCTGGCCTGCAAGGAGAGTGTCGGCGGCGAGATAGCTCGGCTGCAAGCAATTGCGGCTATGGGCGATTCCCACAGGGATCGCTTCGCCAATCGCCCTGCTGAGCAAAAGGGTCATGAAAACCAGGCAACGGCAGCGCCAGAGGACATCCCTACGTTTCACATTGCGCCGATGGGCAATATGCCTGTGATTAAGGATCTCGTTGTGGATATGCGGGGCTTTTGGGACGGGCTGGAGGCGGTCGATCCCTATGTCAGCACGGCGGGACGGCAGGTTCCTGAACGCGAGTTTTTGCAAACGCCAGAGGAGCGCGATCGCCTCAATCAAACAGGAAATTGCATTCTCTGTGGCGCGTGCTATTCCGAGTGTAATGCCCGCGAGGTCAACCCAGACTTTGTAGGGCCCCACGCCCTAGCCAAGGCCTATCGCATGGTGGCCGACTCTCGCGATGCCCAAACCGAAGCCCGGCTAGAGGACTACAACCAGCCCGAATCTGGCGTGTGGGCCTGCACCCGCTGCTATTACTGCAATTCCGTCTGCCCGATGGAGGTTGCGCCGCTGGATCAGATCAGCAAGATTAAGCAGGAAATTCTCGATCGAAAGGATGCGAGCGCCAGCCGATCGGTGCGCCATCGCAAGGTGCTTGTGGATTTGGTGAAACAGGGCGGCTGGATTGATGAACGACGCTTTGGACTGGAGGTAGTCGGCAACTCGTTCCGCGATCTGCAAGGGCTGGCCAGCCTTGGCCCGCTGGGGCTGCGGATGCTGGTGCGGGGCAAATTGCCGCTGCGGTTCGAGCCGTCGGAGGGTGCGGGCGAAGTGCGATCGCTCATCGAAGCAGTTCAGGCTATCGAATCCGCCTCTACACCCAGTCGCTCGCCTCAGAGTTAGGCCTGTCTGAATCCAAGCCTGAATCCAAGCCTGCCACTCGTTCTATTCTTGAACTATTCTTGAACCGTTTAGGACTCACGCAGTTGGGCGGCTTCTCGTGGGCTGCGACCTGGAGAAATCGTCCAAAACCCAGAAAACTTATCGCAAGTGCGTAAGTCCTGCCGTTTTTTGAACTAAGTAGATAGACCAGATTAAAAAACAGATCCTGAACCCTGCGCCGCCCGCTGCGCGGGCAGCGCAGGGTCTTTGGGTTTTATATTTATTAATGTCCATTTATTAATGTCCACCTACTTATTTCTTTTGCTTTCTTGTGCTTTGAATTCGCTATGACAACTGAAACCCCCAAGCCCAATCCACCCGCACTCGACCCAGTGCCGCAGCCAGAGCCAGCGTTTGGCTGGACGCGCTATGCCGAGCAGATCAACGGCCGCTTTGCCATGATTGGCTTTGTGGCGCTGCTGCTGCTGGAGCTATTTACTCGGCAAGACTTTTTTACGTGGATTGGGCTGCGCTGATCCCTGGGGCAAATCCTTAGCGAACCGTCAGCACGTAGCGTCCCTGCCCGTTGCGATCGTAAGCATTGGCAATGATGCGATAGGTGCCTGTGCGCGGCAGCGTTACCGTCAGGCGAGAGTTTGTGCTGCTGGGAGATTCGTCATCGTTTTGCCCGACGACTCGGCCGTTGGCATCTAGCAGGATCAGGTACGTGTCAAACTCAATGCTCTCCATCGTGATAGTCACGGTTTGTCCGGCCTGTCCATCCAGCGCATACTCCTGATACAGGCTATTGTCTTCTGCCCAAACCAGCGAGTTGGGGCCCAGGGAACCCTCAACCCGGAGCAGGACACGGGTATTGGGACTGGGGGGCGTGGTGGCTGTGCCTGAGCCAGCGCTGGTAATCGCACTGAGGCGATAGCGACCCGTTTCCCCGGCTTCAAAGGTGTTCGCCAGGATGGTGTATAGCCCCGTTTCCGGCAGGACAGCGGTTAACCGGGCGTTGCGATCGCCCCCGCTGTCATTATCTTGAGCCAGGTCGCTGCCATCAGGGCGCAGCAAAATCAAATACGGATTCACCTCGCGGCTCGTCATTTCAATCGTCACTTCCTGCCCCGCCTGTCCTTGAAACGTGTAGGCGTTGAAGAAGCTGCTGTCGGAAGACAACACACCGCTGCTCGATGACAATACCCCCTGAACCGGAGCGCCATTCAGCGTAATCCGTCGGGCAGTTGGGCCGCCGCCCAGTTGGGGAGCCTGCTGCGCGGTGCGGGGGGCCCGGCCTTCCCGCACGGCCACCAAAAACGGCTGCACCCGATCCATCGAGATTGCGAATCCAATGCCCGTATTGCCCGATGTGCCTCGTGGCGAAAAAATTGCCGAGTTGACTCCAATCATTTGCCCCTGGCTGTTGAGCAAGGGCCCACCAGAGTTGCCAGGATTAATCGCGGCATCCGTCTGAATTAGTCCCCGATTGGTATCCAAACGGCTGACGATGCCCGTTGTAAAGGTGCCCTGAAACTGCCCGAAGGGGGTGCCAATCGCAAAGGCCCGCTGCCCGACTTCTACAGAGCCAGGAGTGGCCAGGGGAACCGTCGGCAAATTTTGCGCCCGCACGCGCACCGCCGCCAAATCCAGCCCGCCCTCTGCAAACGCAATAACTTCGCCATCGAGCCGCCGCCCGTCTGCCAAAATCACGCGCACCTGCCGAGCATTGCTCACCACATGGGCATTTGTGAGAATCAATCCGTCTGGGCTAATGATGCTGCCGCTGCCTGTGCCAGTTTGCGTCTGGATGGAGACGACCGCAGGGCTAGCCTGTCGATAGACCCGGACGTTGACTTCTTCGATGTCTTGCGCCTGGGCAACCCCGCGAGTTCCCAATCTAGCAGGAGCAGGAACGATTACATCAGCCAGCAAGACGCTACCCAAGGTGCCGAAGGCGAGCAGACCAGAGGTGACTTGGCGCAACAAGAAATAGCTCATGGTGAGGAGAGGAAATGCAGTGCAAAAGCAGACAAAGCAGACAGTGTTTTAAGCCGCTTCAAGCGGTGGTGAAGTCCATTCGGCGTGAAGACCGATGGCAGGAACCATCCAGGCTATCAGCGCGGTGCGTCGATGACGCTGCGTGATGGTGCAGATCTGAACAGGGGTCTGGCGACTCAAGATCTGGCGACTTAGAATTTGGCGACTCAGAATTTGGCGATCGCCCTTGCCAGGGTTCTACTGGCTATGGTTCCCATTTTGACAACAACCCGCGAACTCGTCATCTGGAAACGGCAAAAGCATAGAAGATGTCTGGGATGAGGGAAGCAGAGTTGTCCCTGCGGACTGGGGGCGATCGCCCTTGTGGGGTGCTTTATTGTCCCATTCTTCAGCGGCTTCAGACTGTTGTCCGGTTAACTCAACGGCTTCAGGAAACGTTACAGGCGCGTCGATTTGAGAGCGTGGAGATTGAGAGTTTGGAGAGAGCGGGGGTGGCGGGGCGATCGCCGGACTGGGCGCAGCCTCATCAGACGCTTGCGGCGCGGCATCAGACGCTTGCGGCTCTGCGGCTGATGGAGCGAAATTTGGCATGGACGAGTCAACCGCCGGGGCATTTGTGGGTGGCGGCTCAAGGGGCAGCGGAAAAGCGGGCGATACCTCACGCTCCGGGTTTGCTTTAGTAAGCTTCTCACCCGGCGATTTTCCACTTAGCGATTTTCCACCCGGCAATTTTTCACCCGGCGATTTTTCATCCGGTGAGGCTGTATCCAGAGGAGTCGCAGATAAATCGAGGGGCTTGCCAGCGCGATCGCACAGCACGATGTCCCAGTGTCCGCTGGCGTTGGATTCGTAGGCAATGCGCTGCCCATCGGCGCTGATGCTGGGGTTGCGGACGCTGGCATTGAGTCCGTCTGTCAGATTGCGGCGATATTGAATCTGGCGATCGTAGAGATAAATATCTTGTCGCCCCTGGCGACTGGCCGCAAACACGATAAACCGTCCATCTGCCGAAACGCTGGGATGTTCTGCGGCCATGTCGATGGCGTTGAGGCCGGGCAGATCCACCAAGCGACGATGCGGCAGGTCGTAGAGATAGACATCCTGGCTGCCGTTGCGGTCGGAAACGAAGACGAGATAATCTCCCGATAGCTGCGGTTCCTGCTGGGCAAAGGGACTGTTGAGGGTCTGCCCGCTGGCATCGGACGGTAGGTTCAGCAGGTGGGGGTAGGTGCAGCCGCCCAGCAGCAACAGGAGGGCGATCGCCAGCACCCATCGGAGGTATCTCACAACATCAACCCAGGCTTATCGAACATTGGCCGCTGCAATGGGCCTTGCCCTGCTGCGTCTAGTTCCATTGTTCCAGTTCTAGCGCACATCGGAGCGAATTCAGCCAGGGGCAAGGAGTCCGCATAGCACGGTCAGTCGTCCGGCAAGTCTGGCTCGATGCCGGGGCCCCGATCTAGCACCTGAATCGTCCATTTGCCGTCGCGGCCTAGCTCAAAAGCGACGTAGCGCCCGTCGGGGCTAATGCTGGGGTTTCGCACCCAGCCCCGATAGCCAGAGGTTAGTACCTGAGCCTGTTTGGTGACGCGATCGTATAGCTCCACCTCTGGGCGGCCGCTGCCACTGGCAACGTAGACAATGTAGCGGGCGGTGTTGCTGAGGCTAGGATGTTCGGCGACGGCATCCCAGCGATTGAGCCGGGGCAAATCGACAAACTGCTGCCGCTTCAGGTCGTAGAGCAAGATGCCGCGATCGCCCTTGCGGTTCGAGACAAAGGCCACATACTGCCCATTGCCGCTGAGGGCGGGCTGTTCGTCGGTATAGCGGCTATTGAGTGGCACGGGAGGTTCAGAGCGCTCTGGCTGGACAGCGATCGCCCGACTGCAAGCTGTGTTCAGACCCAGCAGAAGCAGCGCCAGAACCGAAAGCACGGAGCGAGCGGCAGCACGGCGGGCGATCGCCTGATAAAAAAGCCGCAATCGGGATGTGATCTGACAAAATTTCCAGCCCAGTGACCGCTCCAGGAGTATGAACCCCGCCCAGCTAAGACGCAGCGACTTCCAGAACTTGCGCCAGCCCCAGTGCCAACTCCAGCGGCAGGCCCCAGTCCAAGCCTTAATCCAAGCCTTAATCCAAGCCCTAATCAAAGTTAGAAGTGTTATCTGCCTCGTCATCGGAATAATCCACCGGCTGATAATCGACATAATCAGCCGAGGGGCGTGCAGGCTCATCATCGTCCCAGCGAGCATTGACATCCTCTACCGAGCGAGGACGGCGGGGGCGGGAGCCAGAGTCTCGACTGCTCGACCGAGAACTGCTGCGGCTCGAAGCATAGTCACTGCCGTAGTCGCTGGCAGAATAGCCGGAAGCGTAGTCAGAAGAATAATTGCCGCTGTAATCGCTGCTGTAATCGGTAGACGGCTCTTCCCAAGAGCGATCGCGCCCATAGGACGAAGCGCTATAGTCGTCATCCCAGGCATCGCGCTCTGAGCGGACGGGTGGGCGAGTCTCTCCGGGACTGCGGCGGCGACGGCCAGAAGCACTGGAGCGATCGGCACTGCCGCGAATGGCGGGGCGACGGCTGCTGCTGCCGTAATCTTCCGTTGGCTCAGTGCGATAGTCGCGGCTGGCTCGGATGCGTCGGCTGGACGGACGCTCATCCACTGCGCCCAATTCGTCTAGCTCAGCGCGATAGACGCGGCTAACCGGACGTTCATCATCCACAATTTGCCCGCCTCCGCCAAAGCGCTTGGCTTGCTCGGTCGTCGCCCCCCGCAGGCGCAGCGTTTCCAGTGCAAAAGCCGTGGCTGCACCGGCCATCAAGTAAAAGCCGAAGGTCAGAATTGGGTCGAGTCGCCAGCCCTGGAACATCAGGATCGTTCCACACAAGAGCGACACAGCGGACAGCGCAATATCCTGATCGCGGGCAACCTGCGGGCGAAAGTTTCGCAAGAAGTAGAGTCCAGCACCACCGACTGCCAGAGCAATTCCCAGAAAGGCAGCCGGATTGCCGCCAAACACCACCTGTGCCAGAACGGGCTGGGGCTGCATCCAGGCGGCGCTGGCCATCCCCGTCGCAGCGTGTCCGAAATCCACCAACATTTATAGTTTCTCCCTTAATCTGCCCTAACCCTAGCGACTCTCATCCTAACGATTTGTCAAGAAAAGTACCACTGCACCTATCACTGCGCCCATGAGCAACCATGTTCAAGGCGCTCACCTAGCTTGCCTTAACCAGCTTGTCTAAAACGCTTGTCTAAAACGTTTAACTTTTATGCTAGCCCCATTAAACAGATTTGGGCGAGACTTGCTCGCCCAGAAGCCTTTTGATTCTGCACTGTTCTGAGTTAGGAGCGTACAAGCAGAACTTGTCACAGGGAACCCATCGGCAGTCTCAGGGATAGCCTCAGAGTTTCCCAAATCATAGAGTTGCCCGAATTGCCCTAGGAGCGCTGAATTTTATCTTTTTGACTGATAAAGATGAGACCCACGGTTGCAGGAACAACCACAATCAGGAGACCAGCCAGCAGGCTGTAGAAGAAGTTCATCAAAGAGGGAGTCATAGGTGTTTAACCTTAAAGTTTGGCGACTTTGTTATAAACAATTCTATCGGTCGGTTAACCGCTTGAGAAGCGTTTCGCGGGAAAGGATTTTTGGTGAGGCTGCTGACGGGAGGGCGAACGCCCTCAAAATGACAGTAAGACAGTCGGCCAACGGGCACAGGCTCAACGTAAAATGAGAGGCGAGAGGGTTGCTAAATGTAACAGTTTTGTCTGAACTTTTCTCAGGAATTTGAGGTTTGGGAGCCTGTCTCTCAGAAATCCTGGTTAGCCGTTTAGCAAATACGGGTGGGTTGAGCTATGACTTCGGTGGCGATCGCTTCTTTGGCATTGAGCCTGGGGTTGGGGCTGATGATTCTCCTCTGCGTTTTTCGCATTGTCCTCACCTGGTATCCCCAGATCGACCTGACCCAAATGCCGTTTAAGCTAGTGGCGCTGCCAACGGAACCCTTCCTTGCGCCCACCCGAAAAATCGTCAAACCCTTTGGAGGGGTTGATATTTCCCCCATCATCTGGGTTGGCATTTTTAGCCTGCTCCGCGAACTGCTCCTGGGGCAGCAGGGCTTATTAACCATGCTCACCTATTGAGATACCTAATTTAGAGCGGGACAAATACGACGAGTGGAATTGTGTGTCTTCTCCCTCGCGTTCTTGTTGCTTGCTGCCCCTGCTGTCGCCCCCTACTCTATACCTTCCAGCAAGGTCTGCACTCGCCCATCGGGATACAGCACCACCCGCAGCGTGGCGCGGCGGCCTGTGGGCAGGGGTGACACCAACGTTTCGCCCATCAGCGGCATTCCAGAGCGATCGACGTAAATGCCCGCTGCTTCGCCCAGAGGAACAACTTGCTGCACCACGCCGTTTGCAGCGACAATCACGCGATATTCCAGCGCTCGGTTCAGATTTTCTGGCGGCTGCCAGCGAGACTGAAAGTATTGCTGCGCTTCGCCAACCTGGGGAATGCTGCCTGTGGTCAGACGGGACGGGGCAGAACGCACCGCTGCGTCGGGTTGGATCGAGTCGGCAGCAAAGGAGCCGCCAGCGGTTTCTGCATGTTCTCCCGGTAGCCCCATCACGGTTGGGGCAGGCGAGTCCCCGGTTCGCGCCATTGCAGCGGGATCTTCGGGAAGCAGCACTGGAGCAGGAGCCGCCGCCGGACGCTGGGCAGGTGGCTGGGGAATTGCCTGGGGCGGCGCGGCTGGGATTGCTGGCGGGCGGACTGGGGCTGCCTGGGGCGCGGGCACGGGCTGCGGGAGGGTGGCTTGTCCGGGAGCGGCTCCGGCAGGCGGAGTGGGCAGCGGCAGGGTGTCTCCTGGCGGAATGGTGGGAATCGGCGGCGGGCTGGGCAGCGCGGCCGGGCTGGGAACCTGCGCGGTTGCTTCAGGGAGCGTTGTGGTGCTGTAGGCTTCTGGCGCAGGCTGGTTTGCGCTCAGTTCCGATGGCTCTGCGTTTTCTGTGGCAACCGTCGCGCTGGGCGGTGCGTTCACGTCCATCACAAACTTGGCAATGCTGCCCGTTACCCCGACGGCCAGCACAGCTACCGCAGCCACCCGCAGCCATTCGGGCGATCGCCTCGTTCCCGCAGCATAGGGCAAATCCACCGCCATCGCTTCGGCCGTATAGGCATCTAGCGCCTCTGCCAGATCCACCAACTGCGTCGTGCTGAGGCGAACCGTGTCTACCGCTGCGCCCGCCGCCAGCGTCCCTAGATGCAGTTCATGGGCCAGCAGACCTAGCGGCTTTAGCTGGATGTCTTCTGCACCAACCCGCAGGTCTACCCCGTCGCGATTGACGATTTCAAGGCCCTGGGCTGGGGTCTTGTCCTCCGGCAGGCCTTGGGCGACCGCTGCGACGAGGGGCGATCGCTCTGGGGCCAGCCGCAGCAGCGCCTCATCTGCCAACCCTGCATCGGAACCCAGCAGACGCGCCACGTATTCGCTGACGGTTGCGTGTAGCGCTTCTAGCTGACGGCGATCGCCCTGAACCTCTACTTGCTGCTCCGTCGGGCGACGCGGATCGTCAAACCGCAGATTGAACCGCACGTTTTTCATGACCGTCTGATCAGTCCAGCGCGACAGCGCCGACCCAGTGGCCCGCACTTCTAGCGTGCAGGTCGGGGGGGTGTATCGTCGGAGAACAGCAGGTGGCATGTTAGGCGTTGGAAGTGAGGGATCAAGGGTTCGCAGGAAAATCAGGGACGGCTCTGAGGTTCACTTGGCTCGGTCAATCAGCGCCATCCACAGCCGCCGGGCCCCATGCGGGGTGCCATAAAACAGCAGGTCGATCAGCAGTTTGAGGGCGAGGTAGGTGAGCTGGTCGGGGGTTGCTGCATCGTCGTCCATCCGCTCCTGATAAGTGTTGTGGAAGGTGTCGAGGTAGTCGCCCAGGAGCGCGGTTTGGTGCGGTTCGCGGCCCTGCTCGGTGAGTTGCTCCAGCAGCGTGACAGCCCGACGGATGAGTTCCTGGTGCTGCTGGGCCAGGTGGCAGATGATCAGCACGAGCGATCGCGCTTCGTCCACGTCCATACGCTTGCGCCCTTGCCCCTTCCGCAGCGGGCTGGATTGTCGCAGCCGCCACAGCGCCACCCGATCGGCAATGGCTTCCGTCAAGCCGAGCGTGTCTGCTGCCTGGAGCATCGCGTCGGAGCCAATACCCGCCAGTGCCTCCAGCGCCAGCAGCACTAGGTCAAGCTGAGCCTTGATGCTGTCTAGCTGGGCGGGGTCGGGCTGGTTGGCTAGGGGCAGCGCGTCCTGCACAGAGGCGCGGGGCTTGGTGGTCGGCGGCATAAGTCTAG